>CAVUJS010000021.1:0-965719 GCA_963741885.1 uncultured Chloroflexia bacterium | reverse complement strand
TGGTGGTAGCCTACCGCCCCGGGCGCGTCGCTTACCAGATCACGGATTGGCCTTCGGTGTTCCGCCTGGGCCAGCCGCTGGCTTTCCCGGCAGGCGACCCGCAGGCCCTGCTGGTGCTCTCGCTGTACCAGTCGGTCGGCGGCACGGTGGAGGACGCGCAGCGCCGCCCCACCTTGCAGCCCGACCTGCTCTCACAGGTGTTGAAGTTGATGGGCGATGGCGAGCAGCGCGGCATTTTCCCTTACTGGCTCTCGCAGTATGAAACTGCCGGGCAGGTATGGCAGGCTTACCGTGAAGGGCGCGTGAACGAACTGGTCACCTGGGTGTCTTACTACCTGACCAACCTGCCCCCCGATACCACCGCTGTGCCCGTGCCCGCGCTGGACGACACCCCCCAGGCCCTGGCGACCGACTGGGGTTGGGCGATTGCCGAGCCGAACCCCGAACGGCGCGCGCTGAGCATCAAGTTGGCCGAATTTCTGACCGACGGGCAGTTCCTGGCAAGCTGGACAGAAGCCGCCGGGTATTTGCCCACGCGGCCCTCAGCCCTGGCCGCCTGGAGCAACCAGAGTCTGAAAACACTGCTCAGCCCGGTAGCCGTGACAGCCCAGGGCCGGCCCACAGTCGACCAGCTGTCCAGCCTGGGACCGGTGCTCAAAGAGGCCACGCTCAAGGTGCTCAAGCGTGAGAATGATGCCGCGCAGGCCGCCAAAGCCGCTTCTGAAAAGCTGGCCGTGCCGGAGTCGAAATGATCCCCGCGCGCAAGGACCCGCTGGCAGAGCCATGAAAAAACAATTCCGCTTTTTATACCGCTACTTCACGACCTCCCGCCGCTGGCGGCGGCTGATCAATCTCCAATCCGTGATGGTGGTCATCGTGTCAGCCGTATTTTTGGGCACGCTGGCCTGGACGACTTCTTTTTCCGGGCTGGAGCATGCCCGGGCCGTTTCGAGCCGGGCTGAACTGGTCGCCGGGCAGAGCGCGCTCGCGCCGCAACAAACCGAGAGCGCCACCTCCTCCAAGCCAACGCGCACTCCCATGCCGCCCGAATACCTCTACAACGCCAACCAGACCCTGGGCATCACCCTGGCGGGTGCGATGCTGGTGCTGATTGTGCTGGTGGGGGTGATCCTCTTCTTGCCGCACGAGCAAAAAAATTGAACGCGGGAGGTCTGCATCCGTAAGCCGCCGTTTCCGCTTTACCCGCTGCTGTTGGGGATCTATCCTGTTGTGTACCTGTGGAGCGCCAACCGCGCCCAGCAGCCCGCCTATGTGATTCTGCCGGCCCTGCTGGCGACCCTGGCGCTGCTGGCAGTCGTGTACCTGCTGGCAGCGCTGCTCCTGCGCCGCGGCGCGGACGGCTTGTCGCGTGCGGCCCTTTCGACCACGGCGATCAGCCTCATGGCGTTGAGCTACGGGCACTTTATGACGCTCACCCGCCAGTGGGGCTGGGGTTTGCAGCACCGCTTCATGCTGCCCGCCGCCGGGGTGGTCATGCTGGCGCTGCTGATCCTCATCCAGCGCTTCCGCTTCGACAGCGCCCCCCTGACCAAAATCCTGAATGTGATCTCTGCCGGGCTGCTGCTGCTGCCGCTGCTGCAAGCGGGCAGCTACTACCTGCTTACCGCGCAGCGCAAAGTCAGCCTGCCGGTGGAAAGCGCGCCGGTGCAGCTGGTCAGCGCCAGCGCCTCGAGCAAAGCCGGACCGCAGCGCAGTAAGCAACGCGACGTGTACTTCATCCTGCTGGACAACTATGGGCGGCAGGATCACCTGCTGACCCACGAACGCTATGACAATTCCGCGCTGGTCGCGGCCTTGAAAGCACGCGGTTTCGTGCTGCCCGACTGCGCGCAGGGCAACTACCCCGGCACCGCGCCGGTGATGACCTCTATCCTCAATATGACCTACCTGGACGCGCTGCCGGTGGCTGAGGCGGAGTACCTGGATAAGAACAAGTACGCCGTGCTGGCGCCCTACCTCCGCGACAACCTCGTCATGCAGCAGTTCCGCGCCTACGGCTACCGGCTGGTCACCTTCCGCGGCTTTATGGATATGATCGACATCCAGAATGTGGATGATTACGTCAATTACGAGAAGGACGCGGGCTTCCAGACCCGGCTGGAAACGGTTAACTTTGACGATCTGTACTTCCAGACCACTATCTTGCACCCGATCAACGCGCAACTCAAGATTTACCCGGATTGGTTAGCCGCACACGGCCCGCGCTTCCTGTTCTCCTTCCTGCCTGACCAAAAACTGCTGCCCGAGCGCTTTTACAAGGTCTACAAACAGAATGTGTACGCTTTCGACGCCTTACAGCAGCTGCCGCAGACGGTGCAAAGCCCCAAGTTCGTCTACGCGCACCTGTATGCCACGCACTGGCCCTACATGCTGCGCCCGGATGGTACCCTGCGCCTGCCGTTCACCGAAAGCACCTCCACCGCCGGCTACCTGGACGGCGTGCGCTATGCCAACAACCGCTTGCTGCCGGCGATTGACGCGCTGCTGGCCCAACCCGGTCCCAAACCGATCATCATCATCCAGGGCGACCATGCCAACGGCTGGGAGGGCGACGTGGAATGGTCTGGCAACGACCGCTTGCAGATCCTCAGCGCTTACTACCTGCCTGATGGCGGCGACCAGCTGCTCACCCCGGATATCTCACCGGTCAACAACTTCCGCCTGATCTTCAAATACTACTTCGGCGAAGCCATCGACCTGCTGCCCAACGTCAACCACGCCCTGGACCCGCAGAGCAAGCGCCTGACTACTGCGCCGGGAACCTGCCTTTCAGACACGATCCGCTAAATCAGGACGCTTGCGCCTCTTTCTCACCCCGGCCTTTGATGGCTTCATAGACTGCCGGGATCATCGAGACGATAATCAGGATCAGCAGGAACAGGGAGAAATGGTTGCGGATCAGGGGGATATTGCCGAAGAAATAGCCCACCGCCAGCAAGAGCGCCGTCCAGACAACGCCGCCCAGCAGATTGTAGCTGATGAAGTGCCCGTAGGTCATGCGCCCCACCCCGGCGACAAACGGGGCAAAGGTGCGGATAATGGGCACGAAGCGCGCCAGGAAAATGGTTTTGCGCCCGTGCTTCTCAAAGAAGTTCTGCGTCTGCACCAGATACTCGTGTTTGATCCAGCGGTAACGGCCTGAGAACACCTTGGGGCCGAGGTAATTCCCAATCCAATAATTATTACTATCCCCCAACACCGCCGCGACCGCCACCGTCAGGTAGACCAGCCAGGGCGACAGCAGCGTCCCGGGCAGCGCCAGGATCGTGCCGGTGGTAAACAGCAGCGAGTCGCCGGGCAAGAAAGGCATCACCACCAGCCCGGTCTCGATAAAAATCATCGCAAACAGCACCAGATAAGTCAGCGGCCCAATCTGATTGATAATGATGGGCAGCTGCGTATCGAGGTGCAGCACAAACTGGATAATCCAGTGAATAATCGTAGAAATCAATCCTTACTCCCCCTTTCAAGGGATTAAACCAATAACGCAAAAATTTTTCTGGATTCAGGGAAAAGCGGGGAAGAAGCACCTCATCCCCTCCATCAAACGCCGGTTTTACTGCCTTTCCCCAGCACCAATTATACAAAACGAAAACGGGGCAGCGTCTCAAGATTGAATCAAGGAACCGGGGTGCAGGCGCAATCCTGGGCGGGCAGGGATGAGTGAGGGTTTTTTGTAGTGCAACCACCCCGGCAAGCGCCCTGCTTTAGCGGCTTTCTTGGGCTACCTGTTCAGCGGTATGGGCTATAATAGGGACTGCAATATCCTCTGTCATTTATCATTGCAAAAGGTGGTTGAGATGAACCTGAAGGGACTGATTCTGGGGATGCTTAAGCTCGCTTTGGGCGGGTTGGTGTTTGTGATTGGCTCGATATTAGGGAGTATGGCTGCCGGGGCGCTGCACCTGGCGCTGCCGGAACTGCCCGCCGGGTACGATCCGAGTACCGGCATGCAAACCTTACTCATCTCGGGCGTGTTGATGGCGGCTGCCCTGGCTGCGCTTTCGCGCCAGCTGGCGCTGCGCGGACTGGCGCGCGCCCTGGCGCTGGGCCTGTTTGCCTATGTCGCTTATGCCTTGAATACCTATCTGGAAACCATCATCATCATGCCCTCTGTCACCACGCCCTACGTCCCGGTGATGAACCTGTTCCCCTGCCTGCTGAGCGGCGCGGTAATCGCCTGGCTGTTCCCCCCGCCCGCGCCTGGCGCCGCTTTCGCCGACCGCGCCCGGGCGTTCTTTGCGCCGTACAGCGCGCGCAGTTGGGCCTGGCGGCTGCTGGGCGCGCTGCTGGTATTCCCGGCGGCCTATTACGCCTTTGGCCTGATCGTGTTACCCTTCGTGCGCGATTACTACGAGACGCAGTTCGCCGGCCTGGCCATGCCGACCCTGGGCCAGCTCCTGCCGATCCTCTTCCTGCGCAGCCTGCTGTTCCTGCTGTCGATCCTACCGCTGGTAATCGCCTGGCGCGGGGACCGCACGCGCCTGGTGATCCTGCTGGGGGCGGGGCTGTTCCTGCTGGTCGGGGGCATTGCCATGCTCACCAGCAGCTTCCTGCCCGCCTCGATGCGCTTCGCGCACAGCCTGGAGATCCTGGCGGACTCGTACGTACATGCCGCCGGGCTGGCGCTGCTGCTTCTCCCGCCCGCGCTGGCGCTGAGGCGCGCCGGGCAAGCCGCCTGAAGAGCTGGCTAATGCGCCCGCGCGCCGCTGATCCCGGCTGCGCCGAGCAGACCGCCTAACGCGGCAAAAGCCGGGAAGAAGATCAGGTTGAACAGCAGGCCGATGATCGCGGATGAGGCGACGCCGAGCGTGCCGCCGAGCGCCCCGCCAAAGGCGTTGCGCACATTTTGCGACTGGGTCAGCAGCGTGCCCAATATGCTGAACCCGCCGCCGATTGCGCCGAAGATGACCAGCAGCACCGCCGCGGCCAACCCGCTGGCGGCCCCTACCCCGGCAGCCTCGCTCGAGGTCAGCGGATGGTGCGTCAGGCGGCGGTAGTACCACACTGCGAAGATGCCGCCCAGCCAGGCCCAGCCGCAGAACAGGCAGTTCAACAGATTTACCCCGGGAATCGCCGACAGGATGGCGATGCCTAAACCAGAAATCAGAGCCGTCGAAGTTAATGCGCGCGTGTTCATTTCAAATCCTTTCCAGGGGGAAATGCCCCCTCATTGACTTCCAGGGATAAGTATAGCGTATTCATCTAGAATGACGAGTGCTTGTGCAGAAAGATCTCCGCGCCATTTTCGCGCGGAGATCTTTGTACAGCAGCGCCGTGAGCATTGGGCGCCTGCGCAAGCCTTAATCGAGGGTTACGACCATGCAGCCGGTTTCATAGACGCCCGTGCCGTTGAGGAGGACCTGCCAGTTAATGCCCTGGGTGGCATCCGCAGCATACCCGGCACATCCCCCGGGTGGAAGATGTGCTGCGCGACGCCATTTCCAGCGGCATTGGTGGTCAGGGTTGCGCCTGGAAATGGGACGGCTGTCGTAGAGCAGGTTGGGTCCGATCCATAAATCGCAAGACAATCTCGTAGCTGGTATTCGGCAGGGCGCCATTGAGCTGTTACACTTCATGCGCAAAAATCTGCGGCCCTTGGGCAGGGATGTTGTTGACAAAGCCAGATTGCAGCGACGCAGCGCCAACCGGCATGAGCGGCATGTGCTCGGTGTGATAAATCGCGTCCGCGGCAGCCAAAGAGGTTGGCATGGCGATAACCGCCAGCAGCAGAACCAGGCACAAATTTACGGACCCTGTTCTTATTCGCTTATTCGTCAGCGCGAACGCTTTTCGCGCAGCCTGTTCGTGGACGGCTAGCCTATCCAAGAAATAGAATACACTCCTTTCCAAGGTCAGTATTGACTGACGAAACTGAAAGTTATATGATATAGATACGATACCGAACTCGAGGGAAGATTATGCATGTCTCCTGATCGTGTTCACTCCCCCATTCCCCTTACCCCCCAGGAGCAGGCCTTTATTGAAAAAAATGGCCTGTTCTATGAGAAGATGCACAGCTTGCCACGGATCGGCGGGCGCATTGTGGGCCTTTTGATGGTGCTCCCCACGCCTGCAACGCTGGATGAAATTGCCGCCACACTCCAGGTCAGCCACGGCAGTGCCTCCACCAACCTGCGCCTGCTGATCCTGTTTGGGCTGGCTGAGAAAGTCTCATTGCCTGGCGACCGGCGCGATTACTATCAATTCGCGTCCCGGGCCTGGGAAGAAATTCTGCTCCGCCAGCAGGAGGGCTTTCAAGAACTGCGCGAAATGGCCTATAAAGCGCTGGAAGAAATCGAACTACAGGATGGCGTGCGAGAGCGCTTTGAAGAAATGGCCGCCTGGACGGAGCTGGTACTGGGGAAGTTCAATGAGACGTTAGAGACATGGAGAGGAGGTGACGACCCATAAGATTCGATTGCCAGCGCTCGATCCAGCCAGATGAGCCAGCATGCCACCCGGTCAAGTTGGGCGTAAGTACCTTTGTCGTTTCCGGTCTAGTACAGTCGGGCATAAATACCTCGGTGGTTATTCATTGTATCTGCCCGACTGTTTAACGTACCCGGCGCTACCCGACAAACATAGGGTTACTTATGCCGCCGGGTACTAGGCTGCTCAACGGGTTTGCGCCAGGCAGCTGGTAACCTACCTGGCCTGACCCGCGAAACATAAAGACATGGATGTCAGCGGCATGTCTGCCGCCCTATATTAGCGACTATCACTGTTCTGCTTGTGGAGGAAAGAAGACCATGCGAACCAATGCTCCCTCACGAAGTGTATATGTGCTCTTGAGCGTGTCTCTGCTGCTGATCCTGTTCGGAAATCTGCTGGCTGCCGCAATCCAGACGCAAGGCGGAGCCATTACCATCAAAGATGTGCGATTTATGGGCTCCAACGGCATCGAGATGAGCGCTTTATTGTACGTCCCACCGGGCGTCGTCACTCAGGATGCGACTGGCGCGCGCAAGGTGAACCCGGCCCCGGGCATTCTGGCCGTTCACGGTTATATCAACTCGCGCGAAACCCAGGATGGCTTTGCCATCGAGTATGCCCGCCGCGGCTATGTCGTCCTGGCCATTGACCAGACCGGGCATGGTTTTTCAGACCCGCCCGCATTCGCCAACGGCTTCGGCGGCCCCGATGGGCTGCGCTACCTGCGCTCGCTCGACCTGGTCGATCCGAATAATATCGGCATATCCGGCCACTCGATGGGTGGCTGGGCGGTGGTCATCGCCGCGCAGGTCTTCCCCAATGACTACAAGTCCATGGTCCTGGAAGGTTCTTCCACCGGCACGTTCGGCGGCAATCCCGGGACGGCCACTTTCCCGCGCAACCTGGGGTTAATCTATTCTAAGTTTGACGAGTTCGCCCAGTTGATGTGGGGCGTGCCCATTGCCTTGAATGCCGGAGCAGGCCAGAAAATGATGGAACAGTTCAATACCACTTCCCCGGTGGTCCCGGATAAGCTGTATGGCTCCATCGCGGACGGCACCGCGCGCTACTGGTACCAGCCCACCACCAACCATCCGGGCGATACCTGGTCCACGGAAGCCATTGGGGATGCGGTTGCCTGGTTCCAAAAGACACTGACCGGGGGCAATGGGCTGCCACCTTCCAACCAGGTCTGGTACTGGAAAGAGGTTGGCACCCTGATTGCGTTGATCGGCTTTGTGCTGTTCCTGTTCGCCGCCGGTGGTGTGCTGCTGCGCTCCCGCTACTTCGGGGACCTGGTGGAACCCATGCCCGAGGCCCGGCCCGCGATTGGCTGGGGCTGGTGGCTGGCTGCGGCGCTGGCGATCCTTATCCCCATCTTGACCTACTATCCCTTAATGACCAGCACCTGGGTTAAGTTGGGCCCGCTGACGCCCCAGAGCATCACCAATGTGGTGATCACCTGGGCCCTGGTCGACGCGCTGATCTTCGTCGTCCTGTTCCTGATCTGGCACTTCCTGCAAAATCGCCGCACCGGCGCAACCGCCACGACCTATGGGCTGACCTGGAACGGCGGCAGACTGCTGTGGGGCAAAATTGGCAAAGCGCTGCTGCTGGCGGTGATTATCGTCTCCCTCGGCTACCTGACCCTGCTGATCACTGGCTGGCTGTTCAACCTGGACTACCGCATTTATGTCTTCGCGGTCAAGCCGATGACCCCCTTGCAGTTCCGCATCTTCTTGACCTACCTGATCCCCTTCTTCCTTTACTTCTTCGTCAACAGCCTGATCTTGAACAGTCAGATGCGCCTGGGTGGTCGAAACGGTAAGGCCAGCCTGCTGGCGGCGGTCGTCGTGAATGTGCTGCTGATGATTGTGCCGTACGTTCTGCTCAATCTTTATGAATACATCCCGTTATACAGCGGGCGGGCGCTGCCCAACGATCCACTCACCACGATCGTGATGTACCAGTTCGTGCCCATCCTGGGCATCGCCGGGGCGATTGCCACCTACTTCTTCCGCAAGACCGGGCACATCTTTACGGGCGCGTTCCTGAATGCCATGCTCTTCACCTGGATCATCGTGGCCGGAACCGCGACGCAGTATGCGTTCCATTTCTAGCGCAAGCGCCTGGGCCGCCGGAACCCTGGCTGGCCGCAGGCGAACCGGCCCGCTTTCCAAAGCAGGATAAGCAGGTTGGAAAACCGCCGGGCGTCCTTTTACCCATAGGCTGTCAAGCCTGGTGAATGCCAAACCAGAGGGGCTGTCTCAGCAAGAAACGGAGACAGCCCCTCGTTTGCACGCGCGAATTACGCTCTGCGGCCTAGGGCTTCAACCAGCGGAATAAGGTTGAGCCGCCGAAGTCGCCCAGTTTTTGCAGGCGGCCTTTGAACTGGAAGTAGGGGTCGCTGGAGGTGATGGGGTATTCCCCGGCGTAGACGTACTGCATGCCCAATTGGTCGAGGTAGGCGGCGGCGGTGCCGCTTTGCAGGGCGCGGAAGTAGGCAGTGGTGTTCATCAGCCCGTCCAGGTTGATGATGGTGCGGTCGTGGACGAAATAGGCGATCACCCCGCCGCCGGTCGAGCCGATGCGCACGCCCGGTTCGGTGGCGGCTTCCATTTCGTGGATACCGACCAGGTAATACGTCTCGTTCTCCTGGCTGACGGACCAGGGCATCACGCGCACGACCTGAGCCGCGCCATAGATCACCACCAGCAGGGACAGGCCTACCGCCAGCGCGTTGGCGGCGCGCAGGCCCGGCAGGTGCGCGGGGATCCATTTCAACAGGGTATCCAGCAGCACGCCCAGCAGCAGCGTGATCAGCAGCAGGTTGCTGACCCAGTACCAGCTGCGCATGTGCAGGTAGCCGGTGCCGGTGTAGGAGATCATCTGCACAAAGCAGCCGGCCAGCAGCGGGAAGAACAGGATCCGGGTCAAGGTCTGGGAAACCGCGCGCCAGCGCCAGATCAAGACGGCCAGCAGCGGCAGGCCATAGACCAGCAGGCGCAGCGTTCCCGGCAGCGCCTTGGGCCAGGGCGTGAGGTTGTTCACCAGCGCCCAGGGACTGCTGCGGTCGATAATCCCCAACAGCCCCGGCAGCGTGTTGACCGGGCGGCCGTAAATGGGGCTGGGCAAGGTGCCCCACCAGCGTTTGACCTGCCCGCTGATGGGGGACAGCGTGCCAAAGTAAGCCTGGTGCGCGCCCATATAGACCAGCAGGATCAGAGCGATGGGCAGGGCGAAACCGGCAGCGCGCGCCAGGGAGGGTCCCCAGCAGAAAGGCTCATCCGGAGAGAGCGCGCGGTTGGGCCGCCAGCCCTCCAGCAGGGCCGTGACCAGGCGCACCAGCAGCACGCCCAGCAGCCCCGCCCCGGCCTCGTAGGCCAGCACCAGGCGCGGGAAACTGGGAAAACGGCCCAGCGCAAACAGGCCCAGCATCAGCGCGGTGAGCAGCCCGGAGGCAAAGAGCGACGCCAGTACGCCGCGCCCGACCTGCAAACTCAAGCCGCGCCAGCCAGGGCCGGGGCGCTGGTACAGACCAAACAGGTAATACAGTCCCAGGCGCGCCCCCAGCGCCGCGGCGATCATCCACAGTGCAGAACTGGCAAACTGGGCATAGTTCGGGCCAAAGCCCACCCGCACCAGGTAACTCCACATCACCCCCAGCGGGACCAGCGCCAGATCGCCCAACAGGCGGTAGCGCATCCCGCTCGGGCGCACCACCAACCAGGCTCCGGCGACCGCCACCAGGAAGACATTATCCAGGCGGGCCAGGATGGTCAGCGCGCCGATCAAACCGGTCAGCAGCAGACCGCGCGCGTCCAGGCCGGCGCTGGCGGGCGAGCCGGGCTGTTCGGCGCGCGCCAGGCGCGTGAGCAGCAGCAGGATGAAAAAGCTGCTCAAGGCCGATTCCAGGCCCATTTCGGTCACCGTGGAATGGATCAGCGGGTAAAAGACCCAGAACAGGGCGGCAAAAGCCGCGGCGAGCGGCCCCAACCCGCGCCGCGCCAGGCGGTAGAGCAGCAGCGCCGTCCCCAAAGTGAGCAGGCTGGAGAGCAGCGCCACAATGCGCAGCGGCAGGATCAAATCAAAACGCGCCAGGGCGAAGACCGGCACGAGCAGCGCCATCCACAGCGGGTGAAAACCGCTGTCGCGGCCTAACTGGTCAAAGGTAATGCCATGCCCCTCAGAGATGTTTTGGGCAGTTTTAAAATAATAGAAGGCATCATCCGAACCAAACCAGGCCATTAAGCTATTCGCCGGAATGAACAGCACGTATAGGTGCGTGATGAGAATCAACGCAGCCAGCCAGACCTCAAACGGAAAACGGCGCATCAGTCCCCTTTTCTCCCCAGGCAGCCAGGGAAAAAAATATGCGGTTGTCAACGATATCAATAAGCAGGGGTTCCCTTAAGAACGTTTTCTATTTTACCCGCTTCTGATGGAAAGGGGGATATTTTGTCTCAAAACATTGGTCGGGCAGAAAACCCTTGAGCACAGCTGGGTTGAGTGGATCAAGGATCCGGGTAGCCGAACGTTTTGCCAGGTGAGTTGCGCGTATCGAAGCGTCTCTAACCTTGCGCCCGGGGTTCAAACCACCGGGCTGTGGGAAAGCCGCTCCGTAAACGGAGCTTTTAAAGCCCCTTTCAAGGGGCGACTACCCATAGCCCGCGTTTGAACGGCGGGCGGTAGGTAACCCACATCGCTTCCATAAATCACACGCCCCCTTCACCTTACAATCCGTTACCACCGCCGGATGGGGCGGGATATTGCTTACCTGTTTGCGCTATAATCGGTGAGAAAGATTCCCAAGGGTGAGTAAGGTTTGGGTGAACAGATGAAACTCACCCGGCTCAGGTGATGATGAACTGGAATACGCAGCTGTCAACCGGTCGTCTGACTGAATACCGGCTTATGCCCAAGGTGGATCTGCACCGCCACCTGGAAGGCTCACTGCGCCTGGATACGCTGCTAGAGATCGCGCGGCAGCATCCTATCCCGCTGCCGCCCGGCAGTTTCGCCGCGCAGGTGCAGGTGCAGCCGGATGACCCGCTGACGTTTGCCAACTTCCTCTCCAAATTCCAGCTCCTGCGCTATTTCTACTGCTCGCCCGAGGTCATCATGCGGTTGACGCGTGAAGTGATCGAAGACGCCGCCGAAGATGGCGGGCGCTACCTGGAACTGCGCTTTACACCCGTCGCGCTGACCCGCGTGCAGGGCTTCCCGCTGGGCGAAGTGATGGACTGGGTCTGCCAGGCGGCGGCGGAAGCCAGCCAGGTCTATCACCTGCCCACGCGGCTGATCGTCTCGGTCAACCGGCACGAGGCGGTGGCGCTGGCCGAATGCGTGGCGCGGCTGGCTGCCGAACGGGCCCGCCCGGGCAACGGCGGCATCGTCGGGTTAGACCTGGCAGGCAATGAAGCGGAATTCAGCGCCGCGCCCTTTGCCGGGGTGTTTCGCGAAGCGCGCCAAAGCGGGCTGCGCATCACCGTACATGCCGGTGAGTGGGGCGGCGCGGGCAACGTGCGCGAGGCCATCGAACAGCTGGGCGCGGAGCGCATCGGCCACGGCGTGCGCGTGATTGAGGACGCGGGCGTGCTTGCCCAGGTCCGCGAGCGCGGCGTGACCCTGGAAACCTGCCTGACCAGCAACGTTCAAAGCGGCGTGGTGAGCAGTCTGGCCTGCCACCCCCTGCCTCACCTGCTCGCCGCCGGTCTGAAGGTCACCCTCAACACCGACGACCCGGCCATTTCGGGCATCACCCTCAGCGACGAATACCGCCTGGCCCTGGAAGACCTATCCCTGCCGCCGGCCGCCCTGCAAGCCTGCCTGAAGACTGCCGTCCAGGCCAGCTTTTTACCTGAGATGGAAAAAACGGCGCTTTTAAAGAAAGTAACGGAAGAATAAGGGAGCGATTCTTCTTCCCAGGTGAAATTTAGGGAGAATTGTCGAAAATTTCCTCCATCTATTTCCTTCTTTCCTTCTCTCCTCTTTGCGGTTAAAATTCTCTTAGAACTTGTCCGAAAATCGTTTTGGGTGAGGGTTGCGCGCGGCTGCACAGCGCGCAGCCCTCACCCAAGCCATAATTTTTTTGAAAATCGAGCCTACCTGCATGCATATCCTGGTAACGAATGATGATGGGGTCAACAACCCTGGTTTGCTGGCCCTGACGCAGGCCATGCGCGAACTGGGCGACGTCTCAGTGCTGGCCCCCGACCACAACTGGTCCGCCTCGGGGCACGTCAAGACCCTGGAACGCCCGCTGCGCGTCAAAGAGGCCATCCTGGCGGACGGGAGTAAAGCCCTGGCGACGGACGGCGCGCCCTCGGACTGCGTGGCGCTGGCGGTGCTCGGCCTGCTGCCCAGGCCGGTCGACCTGGTAGTCTCAGGCATTAACGGTGGGGCCAATATCGGTCACGATCTGACTTATTCGGGTACGGTCACGGCGGCGATGGAAGGAGCTATTTCCGGGCTGCCGTCTATCGCCGTGTCGCTGGACACGCCGCCCTTGCTGGAAGGCGCGCTGGACTATGCCCCGGCGGCCCAGGTCGCCAGAGTGGTGGCAGCCAATGTTATTGAACATGGCCTGCCGGATGGCGTGCTGCTCTCGGTCAATGTGCCCTACCGGCCGCTGGCCGAAATCCACGGCTACCGCGTGACGCGCCAGGGCCTGCGCATCTACCGCGATGAACTGGTTGCGCGCAAGGATCCGCGCGGGCGGCCCTACTACTGGATCGGCGGCGAAGCGCCCATCGGCGTGCCCGAAGATGGCACGGACGTGGGCGCGCTGCACGAGGGTTATGTCTCGGTCTGCCCGGTGCAGCTCGACCTGACTGCGCATGAACTCCTCGAACCCATTCGCCAGTGGCGCTGGGAATGAAGCAGAAAACCCTCCACGTCCTGCTGCTCTTTTTCCTGCTGCTCGCCGGCTGCGGCCCGGCGGCGGGCGCGCCCTCTCCGGCCGTCTCGGGTGCGGCGTTCACGCTGCTGCCCTACACGCCCACCAGCCCGCCCAGCGCCACCGTGACGGCAAGGCCCACCCTCACCTCGCTTCCATCCATCACCCCCACGCGCACGCCCACCGCCACCCCCACCTTGATCCCCACCGCCACGCTCACCCCCACGCCGGTCATGGCGGGCACGCCGCTGCCGCCGGTCACCACACCCATTATTGAAGACACGCTCAACCAGGTCAGCCTGCTGGCGCAGTGGGGGCGCGGGCGCATCACCGGCCTGGCCTGGTCGGCGGACGGCTCGCAGCTGGCGGCCGCCACGCCGCTGGGCGTCTACCTTTATAAGGATCCTTCCCTGGCCGCGCCGCTGCACCTGGATACGCGCGCCCCGGCTTTCCGCCTGGCCTTTTCCCTGGATGGGGCCTGGCTGGCGGTCGATACGGCTAACCCTGGCTCCGGGGCGGACCTGGCCCTGCCAGCGCACCGCATCCAGCTCTGGGACCTGACCGCCCCGGACCCCTATCCCCTGCCCGCGCTGGAAACCGGCGGGGCTGCGCTCGACCTGGCCTTCAGTCCGGCCGGGCAGCTGCTGGTGCTCACCCGCCTGGAAGGCGGCGCGCTGCTGCAGCGCTGGGATGTGACCACCCGCCAGCGCCAGCAGGCAGTCAACCTGCTGGGCGGCGAAGCGGCGGTGGAAGGCGTGTTCTCGCGCGACCTGACCCAGGCGGCGACACACGGGCAGGCTGGGCCGGTGCGCTTCTGGTCCCTGGCGGATGGCATCAACCTGGCGACCACCCCCGAGGGCGGCGGCAGTGCCGGGCCCATGGCCTTCTCCCCCGACGGCGCGCTGCTGGCGGTGGGCTACCCGGATAAAACCCAGGACTTTGTCAACACCAACCAGGTCAAGGTGTGGCGCGTGCCGCAGCAGCCCGGCGCGCGCTCGGAGCTGGCCTTTTCGGTCAGCGACGCCATCGGCATCGAAGGCGCGGCGGAAGCCATCCTCAGCGTGGCCTGGTCGCCCAACGGCGATTACCTGGCCGCTTCCGACGCCGCCCAGCAGATTCACGTCTGGCCGGTCAAGCCCGCCGGGCCAATCTACCGGCGCATCAACGCCGCCAACCTGCCGCTCTTCCTGGCCTTTGCCCCCAGCCCCAGCCCGGGCGTACTGCGCCTGGCAGGCGGCGGGCTGGAAATCTGGCTGATCGAGACCGGCAAACCCGGCGCGATCACCATTCCGGCGGCATACGACGACGGCTACCTGCCCGGGCTGAACGACATGCGCTTCACGCCCGACGGGGCCTGGCTGGCGCTGGCCGAGTTCGGGCGCATCGACTTTCGCTCGGTGCTGGACGGCTCGCACGGCCTGACCGTCGCGGATATGACCGGGCCGGTCAACAGCCTTTCCTTCTCGCCGCAGGGCAACTACTTTGTCGCCGCCTGCCAGGATGGCACCACGCGCCTGTACCGCACGCGCGATGGGCGCTACCTGGACCAGTTGGGCGAACCTACCAGCCCGGTGCTGGCCGCGGCCTTTGCGCCGAACAACTTCTGGATTGCCTCCTCCGGCGAAGATATGCGCATTCGCATCTTCCGCCTGGATGACGGCGTGCAGATCAAGGAAATCAGCCAGCCTTACGTGGCCTACCAGCTGGCTTTCGCGCCGAACAGCGACCAGCTGGCCTGCCATGACCACCAGCGGGGTTAATCTATACGCTATCAACGGCACCGAGCGCAAGCTGGACCTGACGCTGGAAGATGTGGTCTCTGGCGTGGGCATCAGCAGCATGGCGTATTCGCGCGGGGAGGAATGGCTGGCGGTGGCAGGTAACGGCGTGGTGCGCGTTTCTAGCCCGGGCGCGCTGATCGACCTGTATACCATCTACCAGCCCAACAGCGCGCAGGGCACGCCTGCCCCGCTGCCCTGGTCGGTAGCCTTCTCCGCGGATAACGCCTTCCTGGCTGTGGGCTGGTCGGATGGGCAAATCCGCCTGTACTGGGCCAGTGACGGCTCATTCCTGCGCTCCTGGCAGGCCCATCCCGAAGCGGTCAAACGGCTGGCCTTTGCCCCCAACGGGCGGCTGCTGGCCTCGCTGGGCGCCGAGGGCAGCCTGCGTCTGTGGGGTGTAAGCCAGTAGACCCTGAATGGCGCGCCAGGGGGTCTTACCCATTCCGTTTGCGGCTATATTAACCTCAGTCCGGGATAAGATCCTCAACCCCCGGCCCCTTCTCCAAAATCGCAAAGTACGCGATTTCAGAGAAGGGGTGTCTTTTGCCGCACGATTTTGCCCAGGTTTCAGGCTTTAGAAGGCACTCCCTCTCCAGAATCCGCCGTACTTGCGGATTCTGGAGAGGGAGCCGGAGGGTGAGGATCTTAATTAACAGTTGGTCACCAGCGCCCGGTAAGATATCCCGAACTGAGGTTATATTAACGTTGCCAGAAGTGTTTGAGGGGAAAGAAAACAGGGACTGTTCCGAGGATTTAAAAATTCAGAATTTCGTCAAATACTAGGCTGCATGGCACAAACCTTGCACACTTGCAAGGTGAATGAAAACTCAAAAGGTATGCCATGCATAAACGTGCCCTTACGCTCTCTATCGCTTTACTTTTCACCCTGCTGGCCGGTCTGACTGGCTCCACGGGCTATGCCGCCCCCCCGGCGGCGGCCTACCCGCGCCCCGCGCTGCAAGTAGACCTGCCCATCCACGGTTGGACGGTTTGTGCCGTGGGCGGGTTGGAAGCGATCCCGGGGGTCGGCCAGCGGCAGGTCTTCAACCTGTGCCAGGGCAATGGGCTGGAAATCAAAAGCTACTGCTTGCAGCCTAACTTCCCCGCCCCGGCGCAGGGCACGCTGTGTTCGGACGTGGGCGGCAACCGCTACTGGTGCGGCGACCAGGTGCAGCAGTTGCAGTTCCTCACCATCCTGGCGACCCCCGCACCCGCCCCCACCCGCACGCAGACGCCTACCGCCAGCGCGACTTCCCCAGCCATCGTGACCGCCACGCTCATGCCGACCAGGACACTCACGCCGGCGGTCCCAGCGACACCCGCGGTCACTCCGAGTACCACGCCGCTGGCGGCCCAAGCCACCGCCACGCCCTACCAGCGCCCGCATCCTGGGGGGCCGGGCAACGGCGGGTATATCGCGGCTGGCTTTGGCCTGCTCATGCTGCTGCTGACCTTCAGCACTGGGCTGGCCGCCTGGCGCTGGCTGCGCGCCGTAACGGGAGCCGGGAACCGGCCTGCGTGAAAGCAATGCTCCCCGCCCAGCACTGGCGCGCGCAAGCGCCCGGCCTGTTGGCGGTGCTCCTCCTTCTGGCCGCCGTCTGCACCTCTCGCAGCGGCGGCCGCGCGCGCGCCCTGGCGCCTACGCCGCAGGCGCAGTCTTTGGCGGCAAGCCCCCTGGCGACCCGCACGCCGACGCCCTTCCAACCGGCGGCGAATACCCCTACCGCGCCAGCCTGGCCCAGCGCGACCCGGCCCCCCACGCGGCCTCCCTCGCCGGTTCCAAGCGCCACCTTCACGCCCCCACCCCCCACGCCCACTCGCGACCCCTTCCGCTGGGGAAGCATCGACCTGCCCGATGAAAGCCAGACGCTGCGCCTGGTGATCGAACCTGGCGAAAGCCTCAACCACGGGCGCAGCATCATGCTGAACTTCCGCCCGGGCTATCCCTGCCAGTACAGCGATCACCGCGCCTGTCTCAGCCTGCACGAAGCCGGGCGGGTCGTGCTGGCCACGGTCCACTCCGGCGTGGGTGGGGAAGGCCAGGCGCTGCGCAGCGCGCTGGAAGGCACTGGTTTCAACCAGGCCAGTTTTTCGCTGGCTGAAATTCAGCGCAACCTGGAAAACCTGCCCGGCGCAGCGGTAACCCTCACCCAGGGCAAGCGCAGCAGCGACCTGCGCGTACTGGCCGCGGCGCGCATTCCACCCGCGCGCCTGGCGGATTACTTCAGCCAGCCTGTGGACCAATCCCTGTCCGCCGCCGCCCAGGACTACCCCGACCTGGCCGCCGCGCTCGCCTCTCAGCAGCCCCTGCTGATCATCGAAACCTGCGGCTGGAAGCATCCCCAGGAACCCTGGCTGCCCGGCGTGACGAGCACGACCGGCTCGGTGTACCTGCTGGTGATAGGGGAGTAAGACCAATGTTGATCTGAAGTGAAGGGCAGCAGCGCTGCTGCCCTTCACTTCAGATCAACAAATCGCTATAATTTCAAGCGGAGGACCCCACGCATGGACATAAAATCCCTCACCCCAAGCCATCTCCCGGCCGCGGCAGATCTTTTCTGCGCCGCATACCGGCGGCTGCGCGCAGCCGTCCCGACCCTGCCGGGGCACCTGAGCGACCCGGCCTGCGTCAGGCCCCTGCTAGAGAACCTGCTGGCGCGCTCCGCGGGGGTCGCCGCTTTTGAGGGGGAGCGCTTCATCGGTTACCTGGGCTGGTGGCAGGTCGAGCACTTCCGCGACACGCCGCGCAAAGCGGCTTACTGCCCGGAATGGGCGCACGCGGCCCTGCCAGGGCAAGCGGCGCGGATCTACCAGGCCCTGTACCGCGCGGCAGCCGCGGACTGGCTCGCGGCGGGCTGTGACGCGCATGCCATCACCCTGCTGGCGCAAAATCGCGAAGTGGAGCAGGCCTGGTTCTGGAACGGGTTTGGCCTGCTGGTGGTGGACGCGGTGCGCAGCCTGGAGCCGGTCGGCGCGCCGCAGCCCAGGCTTTAGCCTGCGCAAAGCGGCAGCGGCAGACGCGGCCTTGATCAGCCAGTTAGAAAGCGAGCACTGGCAGCACTACGCCCAACCGCCGGTACTGATGACCGCCAGCCGCGCCAGCACCACCGCCGAGATCGCCGAACTGCTGCGCGACCCGTGCAACAGCGTGTGGATCGCCTTTGACGGGCAGACCCCCATGAGCTACCTGCGCTTCGAAGGGCACAGTCACGGCGCGGCGCAGAGCGTGCAGGCTGAAACCACGGCTGCCATCACCGGGGCCTTCACCCGCCCGGCTTACCGCGGGCGCGGCGTGGCCCCGGCCCTGCTCGATGCCGCCCTGCGCGATTACGCTGCGCGGGGCTACCAGCGCTGCTCGGTCGACTTTGAATCTTTCAATCCCGAAGCCGCCACCTTCTGGATGCGCTACTTCACCCCGGTGTGCCTGTCGCTGATGCGCGTGCCTGAACGCGGCCCGGCGCGTTAAAATGGAAGAAACGGAGTGTTTTAAGGGGTAAAACACTCCGTTTTCTTCAATACCGGCGACAAATTTGACGGCCGTATGGTGCAAAATAGGGAAACGCGCTTTTGCCGCAACCCGCTCCCGTATGCCTGCACTTTTACATGATCAAATCGTGATTGCCTCCGGCAAGGTCGTTCAGATCGAGCATTTTCGCGAAGATATCCGCAAAGCGGTGAATCATCACCACCTCGCCGTTCTTGACTGAATCGATCTTCGCATCCACTTCACTTTTCGCCGTTCGAAGGAAAAAGTCGAAGGTCTCATTCTGTTCACTTTTAGTGACAACCAGAAATAACTGTGAGTCCCCTTCTTCAATGTAGTGGATCCCTTGTCCGATCAGGGATAAAAGTAATGCGTTCCGTTTATCTGCCATAATCACTACCCCCTCCTCCTTTCGGATCGAATTTGTGGAACGATCCTTGCTACCTGTAATATGGTTCATTGTACGTTTCCAATCCGAATAAATCAAGCGGGAATCCCCTCGTCGGGTATAGGGGGATGTAATACCACTGGTTGCGCAGATTTGCTATACTAAACACATTCAATGGAGCGAACATTCATGATTGACCTGCACCTGCATACTTATTACTCCGACGGGCGCTTTTCCCCGGCTGAGGTGATCGCGGCGGCTCAGCAGCGCGGGCTGAGCACGCTGGCGATCTGCGACCATGACAACCTGCGCGGCAGCCGGGAAGCCGCCCCCCTGGCCCAGGCGGCAGGCATCCGGCTGATTCCAGCCATCGAGCTGACCACGCGCTGGCCGGGGGTCAACCTGCCCCCACAGGATGCCAACGTGGACCTGCTGGGATATTTTGTGGATCCAGGCGACGCTGTCTTTGCCGCTTTCACCACCGCCGCACTGAATGACCTGCACCAGCGCATCGCGGACTGCTGCGCCGCCCTCACCCGGCAGGGCTATCCGCTGGCGCTGGCGGATGTGTTCGCGATCAACCCGCGCTATGCCGGAGCAGTTCAGTTGATGGATGCCATCCTTCAGAAAGGCTACGCGCCGGATGGGTCCCAGGCGGCGAAGATGATGGAAAATGTGTGGGTCAGCGCGCGCGAGACGCCCTTCACCATCCGCGCGGCCATTGAACAGGTGCATTTAGCCGGCGGCGCGGCGGTGCTGGCGCACCCCACCATCGTGCGCCCCGGCGGGCGCTGGCTGACCGCCGCGCACCTGCGCGGGCTGGTCACCGCCGGGTTGGACGGCATCGAGATCTACCACCACCGTCTGAACGCCGAAGCGCGCGCCTACTTCCTGAAGCTGGCTGGCCAGTTCGGGCTGCTGGTCAGCGGCGGCTCGGATATGCACGGCTGGGCGCGCGGGCTGGATGAACTGGGCTCGCAGCCGGTGAGCGAGGAAATGGTGGCGCGGCTGCACGAGCGCGCGCAAATGTATTCCCATCCCACGCAGCAGAGCTAAACACCCAGGGGGAGCCGCCATGTCTAATGCAAACCAGGGGCGCAAACAACGCCTGCTGCAGACCTGCCTGACCCTGCTGCTGGGTGGGCTGGCGGCGGCAGGGCTTGGCGCGGCGGCCCTGCTGGCGGTGGTGATTTATCTGCCGCAGCGCCTGCCCTCGGTGGGATTATCCAGACCGCAGGCCGGCCTTCCGCTCTCTGGGCTGGCGCCGGCCCGCGCGCCGGCCCAGGCCGCGACTGCCGCGGCCTGGCTCATCTCGAACTACCTGCCAGGGTTGAACGACGGCGCTGCGCAAAGCACGCGCGTGCTGGGCGTCGCCACACAAGCGGAGCAGGCCCAGGTTACCGCCACCGCCACCCCCTCCCCGACCCGCACGCGCACGCCCTTCCAACCCCAGACCTGGACGGCAACGCCTACGCCCACCCCAACCCCGACTGAAACCCCCACGCCCACACCCACGGCGACCTCCACCAGCACGCCCACGCCGACCCCTACTGAGACCGCCGTACCCACCGCGACCCTCACCGCCGTGCCGACCAACACCCTGGCCCCCGCCCCAACCGGCAGCCTGCCGGAGGAAGCCTCTATTCAGGGAGTCGCCGGCTATGCGCAGGCCCTGCCGCTCTCCTGCGAATCGCGCTCAGCAGTGGATTGGGCGCGCTTCTTCGGCAAAGAGATCGACGAGCTGGATTTCCAATACAAGCTGCCCTTTACCCAGAATCCCAACACCGGCTTTGTGGGCGACCCGCGCGCCGAGCGCGGCATGATTCCGCCTAACGCTTACGGCGTGCATGCCCGCCCGGTGGCGAAGCTGCTGCGCGCCTACAATGTACCCGCCCATGCCTACCAGGGCATGAGCTGGGAGGCACTGCGCGCCGAAATCGCCGCGGGCCGCCCGGTCATCGCCTGGGTCATCGGGGATGTGTGGACCGGCTACCGCAGCCGGGTTTACACCGCCCCAGACGGCGAGAAGGTGACGGTAGCGGCTTTCGAGCATACCGTCATCGTCACTGGCTACAGCCCCAGCAGCGTGACCGTGGTAGACGGCAACCTGCGCCTGAGCGTGCCGCTCGAGCAGTTCCTCGGCTCATGGAAAACGCTGGGCAACATGGCAATAGGCATCGAGTAACCCAATGAAAAAAGGACGGGCCTGCCCGTCCTTTTTTTGTTCGATTTCGAGATTAAAACGTGGGATGAGATTTGTCATCCCAGGTGCCAAGGCGCTGGCGCAGCAGCTCGCTGAGATTTTCGGCTGAATCAGGGAAGCGGTAATTCTTCATGCGGTCAGCCACCATCATTAGCTTGGACTGCATATTCTTATCCAGCTCTTGACCAATATCGGGATGTTTTTGCAGCGCATCGCGCAGCGACTCCCAGCTTTTGTTCTCGCCCATCTCCTGCCAGAGTTGTTTGACGTCTTTTTCCGGCACGTAAGCCATGCAAGCCTCCTTTTCATTTTGCGTTCTTTATAGTGTATCCAGTGCAGGAGGCGGCGGCAGGGGGAAAATTCCTTTGGAGAGGCGAGGAGTTTCCCTCTCAGGCAGGGTTAAAGAGGCGGTTCGGCCCCCGCTAGCCGCTAGCGCCGCTACTTTGTAGCGCCGCTACGGGGTAGCGCCGCCGCTACCACGTCCGCTTGAGCAGGCTCAGCCAGTTCGGTATAGCCACCTTCTCAATCTCCGCCTGGCCCCAGCCGCTTTCCGCCAGGGCGGCGAGCAGTTTGGGCAGGCCGCTGGCGTCGCCCAGCTCGGCGGGCACGTCCGCGCCATCGAAGTCGGAGCCAAAAGCGACGTGCTCCACCCCGATGCGGTTGGCGATGTAGTCCACGTGGCGCACGATCTGGCTGAGCGGCGTCTCGGGGACGGGTTTGCCATCTTCACGCACCGCCATCGGCTCGAAGATCACCCCGATGACCCCGCCGGACGCGCCGACCGCGTCGATCTGTGGGTCAGTGAGGTTGCGGGTGAAGGGGCAAATGGCGTGCGCGGCGGTGTGCGTCACCACCAGCGGAGCGCTGGAGCTTTTGGCTACGTCCCAGAAACCCTGTTCGTTAACGTGCGCCAGGTCGATCAGAATGCCCAGGCGGTTGCACTCGCGCACCAGCTCCTGCCCGGCAGGCGTCAGGCCGGGGCCGGTATCGGGCGAGGCAGGGAAAGCAAAGGGCACGCCGCAGGCAAAGGCATTCGGGCGGCTCCATACCAGGCCCAACGAGCGCAGCCCGCGCTGGTAATAACCTTCCAGGTTGCTCAGGTCGGGGAGCACAGCTTCCGCGCCTTCAAAATGCAATACGGCAGCCAGCACACCCTGCGCCAGGCAGTGTTCGATCTCACTCACCTGGGTGACAAAACGCAGCGCATCCGGCGAGGCGGCTTGCAGCGCGGGCAGGCGGTCGAGCACGGCATCGGTGAACTCGCGCGCGTAGGTGGGATCGATGGCGCTGTGCAGCTTTTGCACGTAGCCTGCTTCGCTAAAAGTCGTTTCCCAGTGCTCGGCGCGCTCGGGGGAAGCGGGCGGCGCGGGGGTAAACACGGCAAACAAACCGCCCGCCAGGCCGCCCTTGCGCGCGCGGGGCAGGTCCAGATGACCGGTGGGGTTCTCGATGGAAAAATCATAGGGTTTTTCGGGGCTGGCGCGCATTACGCGCAGCAGGGTGTCGTTGTGACCATCAAAAATGGGGGTATAAGCATTGTTCATGGTAACCTCTTTATAATCAGTATACCCATAATCGATTTCGCGCAAAACGGTATAATAAGGGAAATATTCTTCCCCAGCCTGCCTGAAGCCAACCGGAGAAATCCATGACCGTCGATTGGGAAAAGCTCAAGATTCATCTGCGTCCAATACCAAATTATGAAGACCTCGCCAGGCGCCTGCGCGATTCACTGGCTTACCCGTTGGTGAGCGAAAATTACAACTTCAGCATGAGCCAGGCAGCCGAATATACCCGGGCGCTGCTGGGCGGCGACACCCGCCAGCGCTACCAGGAACACACGCGGCAGATTATCACCGCGCTGCGCCGGCTCAAATCTGCGGGGGTGAAAGACATCATCCACCTGGTCGGAGAAACCAGCCGCCGCGAACTGCTGCAAGACTTTACCGTGCAGTATCAAATGGCGGCGGAGGATGTGGTGGACGTGCTGCGCTACCTGATCTATTGGGTGCTGCCAGAGAAACGCTACCTGAGCGAACTGGCCAAAGGCCGCCCGGATGAGCTGGAAAGGGTGCTGTGCCTGCGGGAAAATGGCATCCGCTTTACGCTGGACCTGCTGGAAAAGGGCCGCACGCCGCGCGAGCGAGAGGCCCTCGCCGCGCAGACCGGGCTGCCGGAAGAAACCATCAGCATGCTGACCCACCAATCGGACATGATGCGCATGCCCTACACGCGGGCGGCTTCGGCGCAAAGCTACTACCACGCCGGGTACCGCAGCCTGGAAAGCCTGGCTAAGGCGGATATCTCCGAGCTGGACAGCGCCATGATGACTTACGGCGCATCCATCGGCAAGAATCTGCACCATGGCATGGACTTTGACAACTGCATTCGCATCGCCCGGATTGTTCCGCAGATCGTCGAGGAATGACGAAAACTCAAACATAAGAGGTGGTTATGCTACCCGTAATAAACCTATCCAACGCCTTCCAACAGATCCCCGATTACTGGCACCCGCGCATCGCCGGAGAACTCAATGAGGCCTATGTCAAGCTGGCGAAGCTGAAAGGGGAATTTGTCTGGCATCAGCACGATGCAGAAGATGAGCTGTTCCTGGTCGTGCAGGGCACGCTGACGATCAAAACCCGCGCAGGCGACCTGCTGCTGCACCCAGGCGAGATGGTGGTCATCCCGCGCGGGGTGGAACACTGCCCGGTGGCGGAAGAAGAGGTGCAGGTGCTGCTGCTGGAACCCAAGACCACGCGCAACACCGGCAATGTGCAGAACGAGCGCACGGTGGAGGCTGACTGGCTATCGAGGTTATAAACTTTAAAATGTGCCAAAAGCTCGCCGGAGCGGCCTTTTGGCACATTAATTCTATTTTCGCTATTGTATTAGAAATTATGTTCTGCTATAATGATTCCAGGGATGGACTGTTCACGAAAGGATTAGAAAATGTCACGTTCTCCCAAGAATCAGCTTAGCAAACCACAGGCAAACATTCTGCGCGCGGTCGAAGGTTATCACCAGCAGTTCGGCTATGCTCCGACGATCCGCGAGATCGGGGACCGCACGGGGATCTCTTCCACCTCCCATGTTTGTTACCATTTGAAGAAACTGCAAGAGCTTGGGTTGGTGGATTACACCCCCGGCGCCTCTCGCACCATCCGCATCATCAACACCGGGCTGGTCAACGCCTCCCTGCAAGCCGCGGTGCTGCGCATCCCCGTCGCCGGGCGCATCCGCGCCGGCGCGCCGGTACCCATGCCTTCCTCATCGCTGGCTTTCTTCGACGAAGAATCCTACTTCGACCTGCCCTTCAGCCTGCTGCCCAAGAAAACCGAAGGGCTGTTCGCGCTGGAAGTGGAAGGCGATTCGATGATCGACGCCATGGTGCAGGAAGGCGACGTGGTGATCTTGCAGTCGGTGAAGCAGGTCAACAACGGCGAGATGGTCGCTGCCTGGTTGAAGGGTGAAGAGGAAACCACGCTCAAACGCTACTACCAGGAAAACAACCAGGTGCGCCTGCAGCCCGCCAACCCGGCTTACCAGCCCATCATCCTGCCTTGCGACGAGGTAGAAATCCAGGGCAAAGTGGTGCTGATCATCCGCAAAGAGGGCGCGATGCTGTAGCAGGCAGGACCGATCTGCGGGGGCGGCTGCACGCAGCCAAACCTTTTCAGGAATAATTTTACAGCGGCTAACCGGCGCGCCGGTCAGCCGCTGCTAAGAATCTTTCAGGGCATGTGCCAGAAGCCACGCAAAAAGTAGGGTTAGCGAACCTCTTTAGCGCGCAAGCTATCCTTTTGCAGGTTGGATATTCTGGTTGACATGGAATACGTTCTGAGGGTCGTACTTTTGCTTAACCTCTACCAGGCGAGCATAATGATCGCCATAAATGGCCTTGACCCGCCCCTGACCTTCATCCATCATCATGTTGATATAGCTGCCGCCAGAGGTGTAAGACTGCGCAGCCTGGTCGAAGTCGCGCGCCCAGCGGATGTTGCGATCGTTGTTGGCCGGGTCGGGGTCTACCGCCACAATCACCTGGGAGAAGTTGGCGTCGCGAAAGTTCCAGGCCGTTGCATCCTGCGGGACGGTATGGGCTGCGCCGTTGATGGGGTAAAAGTGGGTAGCCGAGTGGCCAGAGGGCAGGTCGCTGCCGTACTTCACGACCAGGTCGATCGCCTTATCCGGCAGATCTTTGAGGAACTCCGATTTCCAATACCACTGCAAGCCAGGCGGGTAAATGGCGTCAAAGAGACTTTGCAAGGCAGGGTAGGGAATGGGCCCGGTAAAGTCCATCAGCGGTTTCTCGAACTGGCGAATGGGTTTGAAGGTTTCCTCGGCCTGCTCTAGCTCGCCGGTATAGCACCAGGTGATCATGCACACGCGCTTGAGATGATGCTCTTTCGGAAACATGGGCATGGGGGGCACGTAGTGGAAGCCAAACCAGCCGTTAATAGTGTCAGGCGCTTTTAGAATAAAATCGCGCCAGTAGCGCATCAGGCGAGGAGCCATTTCAACCGGCCAGAACATCGGGCCGCCGTACACCATCCCCACCGGATTGAGCTTGAACAGGAAAGAGGTAACCACCCCAAAGTTGCCACCCCCACCCCGAACAGCCCAGAAGAGATCCTGGTTTTTCTTGTCATTGGCGGAAATGTAGCGCCCATCTGCCAGCACCATCTTCACTTCCAAGAGATTATCAATGGTCAGGCCGTAGGCGCGGGTGAGGTAACCAATGCCGCCGCCCAGGGTCAGACCGCTAACCCCGGTGGTGGAGATAAAGCCGCTGGGCACCGCCAGGTTAAAGGGCTGGGTGGCGTGATCCACATCGCCCCAGGTGCAGCCCGCTTCGACCCGAACCATTTTCGCCTCTGCGTCAATAATGATGCCTTTCATGGGGGAAAGATCGATGACCAGGCCGTTATCGACCATAGAAAAGCCCGCCCCGTTGTGACCTCCGCCGCGTACGGCAATATCCAGCTTGTGCTCGCGGCCAAACTTAACTGCCGCAATCACATCTGCCACATCCCCGCAGCGGATGATCAATGCCGGGTGGCGGTCAATCATCGCATTGTAGATCTTGCGGGCCTCATCGTAGTGCACATCATGGGGTGTGATCACCTCAGCGCGGATCTGTCCGGACAATTCCTGAACATCTTCCGGATTCAGGCCGCCGGCAACTTTCTCGGTTGATATGCTCATTTAAAACCTCCTATAACCGTTACAAATGGAAAACCTATTTGCACAGTATAGGCTGATCAGCGGCGCCTGTCTTGAACCCGCTGTCCCAATTGTTGACAAAAAAAGTCCCAATCTCGCCAGGAGATTGGGACAGCTGTCCTGTTTTGCCTGGGGTTCAAGAGAGGATCCGCTGCTCGATGCCGAAACCTGCCTCCCGCGCGCGCACAACCGCCTGCGCGCGGCTCTCTGCGTGGATCTTCTGATAAATATGCGTGACATGGTTGCGCACCGTCTTAGGGCTGAGCACCAACTGCTCAGCGATCCCAGCGTTATCTAATCCCTGGGCCAGCAGGTCGAGCACCTCACATTCACGATCGGTCAGCTGGTTAAATTCGGCTGGACTGGCATGCTGCGCCGCGGCGGCAGGCACCCCGAGGAAGGCATAGACTTCTTGCACGAACTTTTTCCAGGCTGGTTCCTGTTCAAGGAGCATATGATTGCGGGTATCGAGGGGAACAAACTGCGCGTCGGGGATCTGCGCGGCCAGCTCGAGGCCCTGGCGAAACGGAACCAGGGCATCCTCCACTGCGTGAAGCACCAGGGTAGGCACGCGCACCTGGCAGGTCAAATGACTGATATCCAAAGAATAAGAGACCAGCTGTAAACGTACCGCGATCTCCGGGCGGGTAGAAACACGCTGCAAGTCGGTCAGCCACTGCATCTGCTCGGGGCTGCCGTCGGGCATAAACAGATGGGTATAAACCTGCCGGAAGGCAGCATTCCCATTTCCCCAACCATAGCGCACCAGGTTGAGGAACATTTCGGCCCGGTCGCGCTGCGCTTTTGTGGTCCCTTCAACGAAGCGCCCGCGCGTATATCCGCCGTAGAGCACCAGTTTATTGACCTTTTCCGGGTGCTGGACGGCATAGGCGACCGCCGCAAAAGCCCCGCGGCACAGCCCCAACAGAGAGACCTGCTCCAGGCCCAGGTAGTCCACCACGGTTTCCAGGTCTTGCACCCAGGCCGCAAACGACAGGTCTGCCGCGTCCAAATCCGAGAGACCAAAACCACGCCCATCGTAACGGATGAAAGTGTGATGCCGGGAAAATGCCTCTACCCAGTGCCGCCAGACGGGACTGTCTTCCTCAAACTTCAAATGGGAAGCCCAATTAATCACGCGAATGAGCGGCGGCCCTTCCCCTGTTAAAGTAAATGCAATCCGGGTTCCATCCGGAGTTGTACAAAATTGAATATGCTGATTCATGCTTCAGTTCCTTTCCGGTCACACCATTCCAACATCGACCACAGGGAGCGCCCAGGCTGATCTGAATGCAAATATAAATACCCCCAAAGGTTCCAAAAAACAGTGCTAATTCAATAAAAGATACCAATCGCAGCTTGAAGATCCAATTTCTGCTTTAAAGATATTATATATCTTATTTATTATATTATACAATAGTCCCCGGCGGGAGTCGGTGCGGCAGGAGCCGTGGAGGCGCGGCAGGAGCCGCGGAGGCGCGGCAGGAGCCGCGGAGAGGGGGAGGCGGGGCGGGCAGTAGCCGCGGAGGCGCGGCAGGCCCCGCGGAGGCGCGGCAGGAGACGCAACCGCGGCGCAGAGAGGGGAGGTTTTTTGGGCAATCACGCTGCTGGCCCGGTTTACCGGGCGCTTACCCACAGCGCGGGGTTTGAACCCCGCGCGTTCGGTTACCCACTGCATTTGCCAGGCGGAACCCCATCGAATGGTCAGCCGGTCGCTTAGAAAAATGAAAAGAGCCACCGGTCTTGCGCGATCGGTTTAGGAGCAAAGGTGTAGGCAGCCGGTCGCAGGGTGAACCCGGCTGGAAGAGCTGCGCTGCATCATTTACACCCTGTGCCAGGCCCTTGCCAAACCCGCCCCTTGCGTTTCCCTTATATAATTAAGGTCTCAACCCATACCCATATCAGACGGGGGAAACGCATGTACAGGCATCCTTTTCGGGGCAAAATTCTTCGCAGTGCTCTCCACGCTGTTCCTGCTCTTGAGCAGCCTGCACCCGGCAGCGGCGGATATCGGCCCGGGGGGCTTGATGACCGCCGAAGGCAGCAGCATTGTTCCCGGCGCGCAGACGCAGGTGCGCATGGAAGATGAGCGCGTGGAGATCAACATCCAGGCGGCGATCAATGCGGAAGGAAAGGATAACAGCTTCGCGCTGGTCGACGCGGTGTTCAACATGCGCAACCTGGGGGGAAGCGCCGAACGGATGCGGGTAAAGTTCCCGCGCAACGACGCCAGTATCGCGGGCATGTCAGGGGACGAGATCAAGGGCTTTCAAGCCTGGGTGAACGGGGAAGCGGTGGAGGTCAGCATTGGGCGGGAGCTTGTCGAAGAGCCGACCCGGGTAGATGTGAGCTGGGCCTACTTCGAAGCGCTGTTTCCGCCCGGGGAACGCGTTCCCGTGAGGGTGCGCTATATCTTGCAGCCCGAAGCCGAATATGTGCCCGACACAGCCGAAGCGAGCCAGGCGCTGCCCGGGCAGTTCTACGATTACACCCTCGTAACCGGGCGGGATTGGCAAGGCACGATCGGGCGCGCAGAAATCGTGGTGAACTTTCCCTATGCGGTCAGCGCGCAGAATGTCACCTGGCACGAGGCGGGCAGCCGCTTGAGCGGCAAGCAGGTAACCTGGGTGAAAGAAGATTTTGAGCCTGCGGAAGAAGACAACTACGCCATCAAAATCGTCCCCCCGGCCGATTGGCTGAAAAAGACTGGCGTGGAGGCTTCCCTGCCGGTGCTGCCTGAGGATATATGGCTGAACCTGCTCATGATCCAGATGGGCTATGGGGCGGCGGGCCATTACGATTCGGCAGTGTGGCTGGGGGACTGCTACCGCCAGATGGCGCTGCTGACTGCCCCCAGCGGCCTCCGGCCCACCTTTCGAGATGCCTTTGCCGAGTTGGGGCTGGAAGCGTACCACAAAGCGGTCATGTTCCCCACTGGCAGGCGCGCGGCGTACATTGGCATCGCCGAGCTGCTGCTGGCCAAATCCGCGCCGCAGGTGACGCCGGAACAGCAGGCCGAAATCCTGTCCGCGCTCAACCAGGCGCAGGCTCTGCCGCCCGACAGCCCGGATTACGAGTCCATTTATGCAGATCCCCCGGCTGATGAAAGGATCGCCGCGGTGTACCAGGCGCTCCAGCAGGCGGTCTCGCCGGGCAGCCCACTGCCCGCGCTCAACCCGCCTACCGCGCCGCTGCCCACCGCAACGTTGACGCCTACCAGCACCGCCGCGCCCCGCCCTACCCGAACGCTGCCACCTCCCCCTACCGTGACCGTCACCAGGGTCAAAACCAGCCCGCCTGCCCTGGAACCGGCAGTCCGCCCGGAAATGACGCCCACCGCATTCGTCTCAGCGGCAAGTATCCCGGCGCAGAGCGCGGGCTGGCTGCTCGCCGGGGGCGCGTTCGGTGTGGGAATGATCCTGGCGCTGGTGTATCTACGGGGCAAGGCGACCCGGTAGAAAAAGGGATAGCCGGCAGGTTTTCTTAAGAACCGGCTTCAGCCGGTGACTACCCACAGCCCGGCGTTTGAACGCCGGGCGATGACGAACCGAGGCGCTTCGCTGGTTGCAACACCGGGCGATGACGATACCCGGACGATGCTAACAGATGGTATTATGCTTCCAATGGTTTCGTGGCACCGCTGCCGCGCGGGGATCAATCCTCGCGCTGTGGGTGAGCGCCCGGTAAACCGGGCTTTGAAGATCGTTTTTCCACGTAGGGCTCCGGTAAGTAAATACCACCTTGAATGCCATAATTAGGTATGCTTTTCTTGCATTGGAGTGAGAATTTGAATAAGTTCAGTATAGCCACCTGTTCGCTAGTGACCATCGTTTTGTCGTGTGCGCTTCTTTTGCTTGTTTCGTGTTCGATAAAGCCTGTGAAACAGGCATCAGCTACAGAGTTCCCGGCATCTGTAGCAATCCCTACGGCTTTGCCCAAACACACTGAAGTGCCGCTGCTTTCTAGTGCATATCCTAATCCGGTTACGACACCACTACGGCAAGATGCCTATCCATACCCGGTACCAACGTCATTTTTCCAGGCAACTTCTTACCCCGCACCTGTTGAAACAGATACCCCAATCCTCCCCCCAACAGCAACGGTTACCACTACCGCAACCCAGATTCGTCCCACTCCTACATTTCCCGCCGCGCTTGCCGCGCTTCGCGTTGCTTATATGTCAGGTAAGCAACTGATGCTTTGGGATCGGGGTGAAAGCAAACTGCTGGCAGAATTAGAGGAAGCCTCCGCTTGGGTCAGCATTTCTTCGGATGGGGAAAGAATTGCTTATAAGCTATCCTCTGGTTTATGGGGCATTCGAGCGGATGGAACCGGGCAACGCCTGTTGGTGGAGAAAGATCGCTTACAGGTGGTCAATCCCAATGCGCCGGGAAGGAAGTCGCGTCTCAACCAGTTTAAGTGGATTCCAAACACGCATCGCTTACTGTTGAACACGGATATCGATACCGAAGGGCAGTGCTGTTATATCGATAACGGAGATCTGTACATGGTGGATGCTGATACGCTGGAACTGCAAACGCTGCTTCCTTCCAACAAAGCCGGTGCTGTTTTTATCGTTTCCCCTGACGGAAAATATGTTGCCCTGATCTCTAGTGGAAGCATTGACGTGTTGAACATTCATACGCGTGAGGTGCATAACCTGATTCAGTATGAACCAGTTCAATTTGGATCAGAAGTGGGAGGTTATTTGTCCCCTATTTGGTCAAGTGATTCCCAATACCTCATGGTCGTTGTTCCACCTTTCGATATTTACTATGGCACGCAGCAACCAACAAAGATCTGGAAACTACCGCTAAACCATGCAGCAGCTCGGTTAATTGCTGTCATTGGGCCTGAATTTGGCCTGGTTACGCTATCTCCTGATTTCTCAAAAATTGCCACAAAGCTACCGGTTGGGACAGGAGGGGATAACCTGGTTTTGGAAATGCATGTGGCGAACGCAGATGGTTCTGATGATGAAATCTATCAAAGGGGAGAGTTCTTCTTTACCGGTTGGTCCCCTGACTCTGCTCACTTTATATTTAATAACGGAAACGGAGCTTCGTATTTAGGGCGAATAGAAGGCAAGCCGATTGCATTTCCTTTTCCCACTTATAACCTGCGTTGGATCGACGGGCAAAGCTTCTTCTATCAGGTAGGGAATATGGAATCGGGGCAAATCCGATTGGGATTTATCGATGGGTCATCACGCCTCCTGATTGGTCCGGCGGCGGTCAATAATTATGACTTTGCCTGGTAAAATCAATCCCTTATGGGAGAGAACAGCAATCAAAGGGGTTTATCAAACCGGCTTCAGCCGGTGACTACCCACAGCCCGGCGTTTGAACGCCGGGCGATGACGAACCGAGGCGCTTCGCTGGTTGCAACACCGGGCGATTGCATACCAGGACGATGCTATCAAAAGGTTTTTGCTTCCAATGGTTTCGTGGCATCGCTGCCGCGCGGGGATCAATCCTCGCGCTGTGGGTGAGCGCCCGGTAAACCGGGCTTTGAAGATCGTTCCTCCATGCACTCGCCCTAAACTTAAGAGTCCCAAATCCGCCTTAAAACGGGTGTAAAATCAAGCAGCAACTGGTTTTTCCTAATTTTTACAAACCTGGCCTTTTCTGGCCGTGAATTTCAATTGAGGAATACATGAGGTTACGCTGCTTCTTTTTGCTCATGGCGCTGCTGCTGGTAGGCTGTAGTCAGGGCCAAACCGCAACACGCACTGGAACACCTTCTCCCGCCCAGCTGGCGGCTGCCGCAACCCTTACCGTTTCAAGTCAACCTACCGGCAGCGCCCCAGCCCCCGCCAGCACGGATACTCCCGGAGGCAAGCCCTCCCCGGTGATCACCATGATCCGCCCGCCAGATGCCGAAGTGACGGCGCGCGTGTTCCTGATGGCCTGGCAGAACGAAGATTACAAGACCATGCACTCCATGCTGACCAGCGCCAGCCAGGCGGCGGTAGCTCTGGATGCCTTCACCAAACGCTATGAAGACACCGCCAACGCGCTGACCCTGAACAAGCTCGACTTTGCGGTGACCAACAAGCAAACCAATCCGGAAACCGCCGAGGTCGATTTGCAAGTGACCTTCCACACCAACCTGCTGGGCGATTTTGAACGTCCCATTAACCTGCCTTTACAGCTGGAACAGGGGGACTGGCGCGTGCAGTGGGATGATGGGCTCGTGCTGCCGGAGTTGAAGGGTGGCAACACGCTCAAACTGAACGTCAGCGGCGACGCGCGCGGCGATATCTACGACAGGTACGGCGACCCGATCGCCTCTGAAGGCGATGTTTTCGCGCTGGGTATCATCAAAACGGACATGGACAGCGACCAGGAGGCCAGCCTGCTGCGGGTCATGGCGCGGGTCACCGGGCTGCCCGCCGAATGGATCAAGGGCATGTATGACAATGACATCACCTATAACGGCGACTACGTGCCCGTGGCGGAAGTGCCGAAGCAGATCGTGCTCAACAATTATGATGCCCTCTCCAGCCTGGCGGGCATCGGCGTGCGCCTGAACCCCTACCCCGGCCCGGCGCGCTACTATCCCAGCGGGGGAATCGCGCCGCACGTCACCGGCTATGTGCAGGCCGTCCCGGCAGAGCAGTTGAACCAGCTGCTGCGCGAAGGTTTCCTGTTGAATGACCGCGTAGGTCAATCGGGGTTAGAGCAGTGGGGCGAAAAATACCTGGTGGGCAAGCGCGCCGCGACGTTGAACCTGCTCAACCCGCAGGGCGGCGTGATCGAACAGCTCAAGAAGGTGGCTGGCGCACCGGCCCAGTCCATCACCACCACCCTCGACAGCAATCTGCAAATTGAGGCGCAGAAGGCTATGGCCGGCTTCAATGGGGCCATCGTGGTGCTGGAACGGGATACAGGGCGGGTGCTGGCGATGGTCAGCACGCCCGGCTTCGACCCCAACGCCTTTGAATACACCAACCCCAACAGCCGTTACGAAGTCGGCGACATCAGCAGCGGCACGCTGGTCGACCGCGCCGCCGGGCGCGGCTACCCGCTCGGTTCGGTGTTCAAGATCATCACCATGAGCGCCGCCCTGGAAAGCGGCCTGTTCAACACCACCCAAACCCTGGACTGCCAGTACGATTACACCGAAATCCCCGGCGTGACGCTAACCGACTGGACCAAAGCCAAAGGTTATAAACCCAGCGGCATCCTCAACCTGCCCGAGGGGTTGATGCGCTCGTGCAACCCCTGGTTCTACCACATTGGCTATACCCTGTATACCCAGGGTCACGAGAACGATATCAGCAACATGGCGCGCGCTTTCGGCCTGGGCAGTAAAACGGGCATCGAGGGCGTGGCGGAAGAGCCCGGCAACATCCCCGACCCCACCGAGCCGCTGGATGCCGCGCATATCGCCATCGGGCAGGGCACCGTGCTGGTCAACCCGCTGCAGGTGGCGCGCTTTGTCGCGGCAGTGGGCAACGGCGGCACGCTCTACCAGCCGCAGGTGATCGAAAAGATCGCCACCGCCGATGGCAAAGTGACCCAATCCTTCACGCCCATCAAGCAGGGCACGCTGCCAGTGAAGCCAGAGAACCTGAAGGTCATCCAGCAGGCCATGCGCCGGGTAGTTAGTGACCCGCGCGGAACAGCCGTGCAGGTTTTCCGCGGTTTCAACTTCCCCATTTACGGCAAGACCGGCACCGCGCAAAGCGACCTGGACCAGCCTCATGCCTGGTTCGCCGCCTACAGCGATGCAAACATTGAAGGGCTGCCGGATATCGCCGTGGCGGTGGTGGCGGAATATGGCGGAGAGGGTTCGGAAATCGCCGCGCCCATCGCCCGGCGCGTGCTGGAAACCTACTTCCTGGGCCGCCCGCGCAAGACCTATCCCTGGGAATCGTACATCTATGTAACCAGCACCCCCACCCCGCTGGTAACGCCGACCCCGGCCCCATAAGAGAGGGAATATGCCGCGCTATCACTTCTTGCAGCTGGATGTATTTACCCGCAGCGCATTTGGGGGAAATCAACTGGCCGTGTTTACCGACGCGCGCGGGCTGCGCAGCGAGCAAATGCAAACGCTGACGCGCGAGATGAACTTCTCTGAATGCACCTTCCTGCTGCCGCCCACCCAGGCTGGGACGGCCAAACAAGTGCGCATCTTCACCCCGGCGGTAGAGCTGCCCATGGCAGGCCACCCGACGGTAGGCAGCGCCGCGGCGCTGGTGCACACCGGGATGGCAACCCCTGAAAATGGTTCCCTGGTGCTGGAACTGGGCATCGGGCCGGTGCGCGTGGATATTGAGCCGCGCGCGGAGGGGCTGCCGTTCGTATGGATGTATCACCGCAAGCCAGTCTACGGCCCGCGCCGCCTGGACCGGGCCGCGACAGCCACGGCCCTGGGGCTGGCCGAGGCGGACATCCGCTCCGACCTGCCGCTGGAAGTGGTCTCGACGGGCGTGCCTTTCCTGTTCGTGCCGCTGGTCTCGCTGGACGCCATGCGGCGGGCGCAGTCCGAGGCGGCCCCTCTGGCGCGGCTGTTTACAGATCAAGACCTGGCCAGTGTGGCGCTGTTCACCGACGAAGTGGTCAACCGCGAAGCGCGCTTCCACGCGCGCATGTACTCGCCGCACGTGGTCGGGATCACCGAGGACCCGGCAACCGGCTCGATGGCGGCGCCGTTTGGGGCCTACGCCGCGCGCTACGGCCTGCTGGGCAGTGACCCGCGCGCCACCTTCCTCCTCGAGCAGGGCCTGGAGATGGGCCGCCCCAGCCAGATTATGATCGACGTGCAGCGCGCGGGCGCTGAAATTAGCACGCTGCGCATCGGCGGCGATTCCGTGCTGGTGGGCGAAGGGGACCTTTTTTGGACGTAAGAGCCGCCGCGCCCGCTCAAGCGCAGGCGCGCCCCTGGCTGCTGCGCGGCTGGGGCGGGTCTATTGGCGCGGCGCTGCTGGCGCTGGTGATTTTGCTGCCCATCTCGCCGCTGTTTCGCCCGGTGCCTTCGGATGACCCCAGCGTGTATCTCTACGTGGGCCAGCGCCTGCTGGAAGGCGGCGCGCCCTACCTGAGCGCCTGGGACCACAAACAGCCCCTGGCGTACTTCCTGTTTGCCCTGGGGCAGGCGCTCACCCCGCACTCGCTGTGGGGCATGTGGTGGCTGGAACTGCTGCTGCTGGCCGGGGCGGGCATCCTGGCCGCGCGCCTGCTGCGGCGCGTGGCGCCGGGCTGGGTGGCCGGTCTGGCCGCCGCCGCCGGGCTGCTGACGCTGGCGCTGATCCTGTGGGGGTACTCGCTGGAAGAACTGTCGCTGCCTTTCGCGCTGTTTGCGCTCTACAGCCTGCCCGAACTGCTGGAAGACCGGCCGCTTCGGCGCCGGGTCGCCTTTGGGCTGGCGGTGGGCGCGGCCACGGGCGCGGCCTTCTTTTTGAAACAAAGCCTGGTGGCGGCAGGCGCGGCGCTGGGACTGTACCTGGCGCTGCGCTGGCTGGTGCGCCGCGATCGGCGGCTGCTGGTGAGCCTGTTGGGGCTGGCGGGCGGGTTGGCGCTGGTCAGCGGGCTGGTGCTGGCCTACCTGGCTGCCAGCGGCGCGTTGGGCGCCTACCGCGACGCAGCCTTTGCCTTCAACCTGGCCTACGCCAACCTGGGGCCTGTGGAACGCGTCAACGCCGTGCTCAATGCGTTGGAAAGCAGCGCCGCAACGCCCGGACTGTTCCTCAGCTTTGCCCTGTGGATCGCCTGCGCGGGGGTGGCGCTGCTGCAAGCTGGCCCGCGCCTGGGGCAGTGCCTCACCTGGCGCGGATTCACCCCGCTGGCGCTTTCGGGCGGGGCGGGGCTGGTACTCGCCAGTCTGGCCGGTGAGTGGTTCGGCAGCGACCCCGGGTTGGGCATGTTACAGTGGACGTTGATCGCGCCTGGGCAGCGGGCTGCTGCTGGCGGGCCTCTGGCTGCGCCCGGCGGCCCGGCGCGCGCGGCTGGTCGGACAGCTGCAAGCGGCGCCCCTATTTGCCCCTGCGGGACGGGGCAGGCTGCGCGAAGCCTACTTTGGCCTGGCAGCGCTGCTCTTCCCCGCCAGCCTGGGCATGCTGACCCTTTCGGGCCGGGATTACGTGTACTACCTGATCCAGCTTATCCCCGCGCTGATGCTGAGCTTTGGGCTGGTGGGCGGGCTGCTGCTGGAGGGGCTGACCGGCGCGGGACGGCGTGCGGCAGCCCTGACGCTGCTCAGCCTGGCGCTGGCCTTAGCCTACAACCCGGCCCTGCTGGTGATCAATGGGCTGCGTGCGGCGCGCAGCCCGGCTCAAGCGGAGATCGCGGCGTACATCCAGGCGCACACTCAGCCAGACCAGACGATCCTGGTGTGGGGCAAGGACACCACCTACGTCTATTTTGTCGCCGGGCGCAAAGCGCCATCGCGGCAGTTTTACCAGGCGGCGATTAACCTGCCGGACTACAACAACCAGTACGGCGCGGCGGCCGAACTGTACCGCGATTTGCAGGAACACCCTCCCGCGCTGTTTATTATCCCCGGCACAGCCGCGCAGCCCGGCAGCTGCCCGCTGCCCACCGGCGAGCAGCCTAACTCTGCCGGGCAGGTTTTCGCCTGGATCTGCCAGCACTACACCTACACCGCGCATATCGAGGATTTTCAAGTTTACCAGGCAAGGTGAGCTAATGGCCCATTCCCCGCCGCGCTATCACAGCAGCCTCTCGAAACGGTTTCCACCGTCTGAGCCATGCACGTGTACGACCTGCACGGCCTTTTGCCAGCGCCCAGGTTGGTGGAGCGTCGCCGAGGCCGCGCGGGCGCTGGAACAGCAGCTTGGGCCGCGCATGATGCTCGAAGTCGCCCCCGACCGTTCCTTTGGCGTGCTGGCCCCGGCTTTCTATGGCAGCGAGGCCAGTTTTGCTTTTCAGAAATTCGCCAGCCGCGGCTGCAACTTCCTGGTGAACCAGCGCTGCCAGCTGTTTGGCAGCGGTTTGCAACCTTTAGAATGCCGCTTCTGCCATCACGCGCGCCTGGGGCAAGGTCCAGCCTGCCATGCCGCCCTGGAGCAGAATTGGGATACGCTCGCCGGGCGGCGGCTGGTGCGGCGCTGGTGCAAGCAGCTTGGTCTGTGGCAGCGCCTGCCCCGGCTTGGGCTGGAGAAATTGATGCAGTTTCAAGGCTGACCGGGATGACATTTGTCATATGAAAAAGACAAATAATGTCCAGTTATTGAACATTTATCAGTCGAAAAAGTGATATTTGGTATTTGACGCTTTATGGGCAAGGGTAGTATCCTCACCTATAAGAAATCCGATATGATCTAAGAGGAAATGTACTATGGCTATGATGATTAATGATGATTGTATTGAATGCGGTGCCTGCGTCACCGAATGCCCGACCGAATCGATTACCGAAGGCACCCCGTACATAATTAATGCCGCCACCTGCGTGGAATGCGAAGGTCACTATGACAGCCCGCAGTGCGCCGCCGTTTGCCCGGTAGAGTGCATCATCAAGGCATAATTTTTTCAGCTTCATTGAAACTGAAGCAGCAGCCCGGTAAGTAGTGCCGGGCTGCTGCTTTTAAGAGGCTGAACCGCAAGGGACACAATTGCGGTTTTAACTCTTTTCTTCTCTGCTTAATTTGCTAAAATCAATAAATGCGGACAGCTTTAAGGTAAGGAAAACGATGCAAAATCTTGAAATCGTCCGGCTTTCACCTGAGCAGTGGCAGGCTTACCGGGAAATCCGGCTGGAGGCGCTCCAAAATGCACCCCAGGCTTTTGGATCTGCCTACCCCGATTACGTCGACCGCCCGCCCGAGTACTGGCAGGGCCGGTTGAGTGATGCCGCACAGGGACAAAAGAGCTGGCTGCTGTTCGCCCGCCAGGATGGCCAGATCGTCGGCATCATCGGCGCGTTCGTCGAGGGCGAGAGCAGCACCGCCAGCGTGATCTCGGTGTACGTCACCCCGCTGAGGCGCGGGCAGGGTGTAGGCCAGGCTCTCATGGAAGCGATTTTACAGGAACTACGCTCGTATGCCGCGCCCGCTGCTACTGCCGCGCCCGCTGCTACTGCCGCGCCCGCTGCTACTGCCGCGCCCGCTGCTACTGCTGCGCCCGCTGCTACTGCTGCGCCCGCTGCGTCCGGTGCCTTGCAAAAGGCCGCGCTGACCGTCAATACCTGCCAGAGCGCAGCCGTTGCACTCTATCAGCGCATGGGATTCCAGATCGTCGGCAAACAGCAGGCGCAGATGGGAGACGGCAAGGTTTATGAGGAGTACCTGATGGAAATGGCGCTGTAAGTGGGGGGAATGACCCGGCACCTGCCGCCACCTGCCGCCACCTGCCGCCACCTGCCGCGCGTGACTGCCGTTGCAAGCCGGTCCTCTTGCAACCTTATCAGACTCCGCTGCGTAGATATTAACGATTGCGAAGTCTGCTAAGTTCTGCTAAGCTTAATCTGTACCCTTTTTATCGTATTTTAGGAGGAAATCTCATGACCGAAGGATTTACCAACCAACCCGGGCAGCGCCTGGATTTACCCGAACCGACCGTGGCCCTCTCAGGCGTGACGGTGGGCGGCAGCCCGTATAAAGTTGTCGGGTCGGTAATGCAGGCGCTGATGATCCAGTTGAACCGCAACCAGGCTTTTTACTCGGAGACCGGCTCGCTTTCCTGGATGACGGAGGGCGTGCAGATGAACACCAACCTGGGCGGCAAAGGCCTGATGGGCGCGCTTTCGCGGGTGGTGAGCGGCGAGTCGCTGTTCGTGGTCAATTTCACCGCTGACCGCGACCAGCAGCTGGTGACTTTCTCGTCGGACTTCCCCGGCAAGATTATCCCCATCCACCTGACGCAGGGGCAGTCTATGATTGCGCAGAAGGATACTCTGCTGGTCGCGGAAAAATCGGTCAGCATGTCGGTAGCGCTGCAGCGCAAGCTGGGCGCGGGCATCTTCGGCGGCGAAGGCTTCATCTTACAGCGCTTCGACGGCCCTGGCACCTTCTTTGGCGCGCTGGACGGGGAGATTGTGGAATACACCCTGGCAGCCGGGCAGCGCCTGCTGGTGGATACCGGGCACGTGGCCATGTTTGAGCCGACTGTCTCCTACGACATTCAGGTGGTCAAGGGCATCCGCAATATCCTGTTTGGCGGCGAGGGCCTGTTCTTCGTCTCGCTGACCGGGCCGGGACGCATCTGGCTGCAAACTATGCCGATGACCAAGCTGGCCGGCGCGATCCGCCAGTACCTGCCCAAGGCAGAAGGGTCGAACGAACAAGGCTTTAATATCAAGCTCGGGTAAGGGTGAAAAGCAATGGGCGGCTGCGCGGAATCGGCGCAGCCGCCCGTTGTAAGAAGCGAGAATACCTTGATAATTTGAAACAATTGTTCCATAATAGAAGCCTCTGGTGATTAAATTTATGCCAGAGATGGAGCAGAAATGAACACGGACAGCGGGCAGATGGCATTGGAGCAGTGGGTGCTGCAGCACGCAGCAGCCGGGCAGGGCACGGTATACTTCCGCATCAATGGGGATATTCCGGTGCGGGATGGCAGCACCGAGTTATTCTTTGAAGTGCCGGTGAGCGGCAAGCGCGTGCTCGTGCTGCATCCTTGCCGCTTGACGCCCGTCGCAGAAATCTGCTATGCGCACGAAATCAGCATGATTTAGGTGCTGTGACCCCTTCAGGCCAGCAGCTGAATCCCGTGTACCAGCAAGCCCAATTGGGTCATCACCACCCAGGCCAAAACGGCCGTCAGGCCCAGATATATCGTGTTGAGCAGCGCCGGCAGGTGGGTTTGAAAACGATCAAAGCGGCCCTGCACATCCGTCAGGATCAAATTGTATTCTTTGACCACCTTGCGCGCATTGCTCAGGCTGCCGTGGACGTCATCCAGCTGTAAGGTTAGCGCATCGATCTGCCCGCGCACCGTGTCCACATTGTTAGAGGCAGTGTCTAACTCACCGCGAATCTTGGTCAGCGAACCGGGCAGCGGCTCCATACTTTTGGAGACATTGGCTACGCTGTCCTGCAAGGGCACATCCGGCTTGTAGCGCCCGCCGATAAAAGGCACCCCATTCAGCACGCGCAGGAAATCATCCACGAAACGCGCGCCAGAGGAGACCGAAGCGAGCGATGTGCGCGTATTATCGACAAAAGTGATCAGGTCGCCCCCCACCAGGTTAGCGGTCGCAGTGATCAGCCCGGAAGAATCGTTCAAGGCCGAAGACACGTTATTCGTCATCCCCTGGATCAACTGCAAGTCGTTATCCGCCTGGTCCAGCGAATCACTCACCACATTGATGGTGCGCTGCGTGGCGGTCAGCGTGCGCCCGGCCAGGTCGGCCGCGTCTGTGATATCCCCCACCACGACCGTCTTGGTACTCCATAAGAAAAACAAGCCGCCAACACTGAGCAGCAGTCCAAACAGGGACGCGAGCACATAGATGACCCCGACCAGGCGAGAGACTGCGCGGTGCGGCGCGCGGGTTTGAGGATATGCTTCCATCCGCTAATTGTATCCACGCTCTGCTGAGGTGGCAAGCAAAGGAAATACACAATGCGGGATGTCCCAAATATTTGGGGCATCCCGCAGGTTTTATTTTGTCAAACCTAATCAGCGAAGTTGAAAATTGCCTTGTGCGCTGGCCCGCCGTCGCCTAGTTCGACGATCAACAGCAGGCACTTGCCTTTATCTTCTTTGCTGGTGTGCCAGTTGTAATGATACAGGCCGTCGCGCTCTTTCAAACCGGCCAGCTGCAGATCCGGGGTCAGGTCACTCATCTCAGGCGCGCAATGCTCTTTGCAGTTGAAATCCACGACTTGGATGTGGATGGTTTCCACGCCATCCACCGCGTGACCGTTCGCGTCCAGCAGGCGGAACTTGATCGGGATGGTTTGCCCGGCCTGCACTTTATTGACCTCGGGGAAATTATCAACCGGCGGGTAGAAACCATCGAACTTGTAGATTACCAGGTAATGTGCGCTGGCAGTGGTCTGGTTGCCGGCTTGGTCAGTCACCGTGCAGGTGACGCTATGCTTGCCGACCGTGCTGGTATCCACCTTATCGCAGCGGGTATCCGCCACACCCGAGCCGGCATCCTGGGCGTCCACGTCTACCCGCGCTTCGCCGTGCAGGTAAACCACCGGCGGGACCACTTTCAAGGTCACTTCCGGCGGGGTAGCGTCATATTGGAAGGAAAAAACGACCGGCGCGCTGGTGTTGCCCGCCAGGTCGGTGCAGGTGCCGCTGACCTGGACGGCGGCGCTGTCTGGGCCGCTGTAAGTGAGGCTGCCGGTGCAGCTGTCGATGCCAGAGGTCGCGTCTGTGCCGGTGAAGTGGATTTCAAGCGGGTGATTGTACCAGCCGCTCTGATCCGGCTCGCGCTCGGGCACGGCTTTCACGTCCACCGGCGGGGTCCGGTCAATCTTGATCGTCACAGACTGCGAACTCGTGCCGCCGGTGCTGGTGGCCGTGCAGGTCAGGGTGACGCCGGTAGTGTCCTCGGTCAGGGTGGTTGGGTCGCAGCCGGATTGGGCGGTGACGTCTGATTCGGGGTCGCTGATCAGCCAGCTGACCTTAACCGGGCCGACATACCAGTCATGGTGGCCCAACACGCCCGCGATCTGCGGGGTGATGACCGGCGGGGTCTGGTCAGTGCCCTGGATGCCGACCTTCAGGGTGTAGGCCTGCGCGCCGGAGAACTGCGGGGTGGAACTGTCGCGGGCCTCGATGGTGAAGGTAAACCGCCCGGGTGTGGTGGGCGTGCCGCTTAAGCCGCCTTCCGCGGAAAGGGCCAGGCCAGCGGGCAGCGCGCCAGAGACGACTTCAAAGGTGTAAGGAGCCTGTCCGCCGCTGGCGCTAAGGGATTGGTTATAGGCGCTCTCGACTGTGGCGTCGGGCAAAGTTTCGGGGCTGAGCAGGATGTGCGGCGTTTCCGCACCGGCATTGCTGCCCCAACAGGCGATGCTGCCCGCCAGCGACACGGCGCAGGCGTGATCCAGCCCCGCGCTGACCTGGGTGTAGCTTCCAGCGGGCGGGGTACTTTGCCCGGCGGCGTTATTGCCCCAGCAAACCAGGCTGTTATCCGGGCGCACGCCGCAGGTGAACTTCTCACCGGCGCTGATCCCGGTAAAATAACCGCTGGGTGGGGTGGACTGCCCGGCGTCATTCGCGCCCCAGCAGGTCAGCGTGGCATCCGCTTGAATGGCGCAGGCATGGCTGCCCCCCGCGGCAATCTGCACGAACGTTAATCCTGGCGCGGACGGGGGCGCAGTCTGGCCAGCGTCATTCGCGCCCCAGCAGACCAGCGCGCCCAACTGGTTGAGCGCGCAAGCAAAGCCGTTTCCGGCGCTTACCTGAGCGAAAACCCCCGCGGGTGGGGTGGACTGCCCGGCGTCATTCGCGCCCCAGCAGGAAAGCGCTCCCGCCTCCTCTACCGCGCAGGAAAGCTCCCGCCCCGCGCTGACCTGGGTAAACATGCCGCCCGGCGGGGTCGATTGCCCAACGTCGTTCGCGCCCCAACAGGAAAGCGCGCCCGCCTGGCTCACTGCGCAGTTATGCTGATACCCGGCGCTGACCAGGGCGAAGGCGCCAGCGGGCGGGGCTGCCTGCCCGGCGCTGTTTTCGCCCCAACAGGTCAGCTTGCCATCCCGGTTGATGGCGCAGGTGTGCTGCCCGCCCGCCGCCACCTGCACCCCGGATGGCGGCACAGATTGTCCAAAACGGTTCCAGCCCCAACAGGCCAGCGAACCGTCCAGCAGAACGCCGCAGGTATGCCGGCCTCCCGCGCTGACCTGCTTGTAGGGGCCGGGTGGAATATTATCTAACTGGCTGTAACCATTCTCGCCCCAGCAGTTGACCGTTCCGGCGGTGTTGAGCGCACAGGTATGGTAACCACCCGCGCTCACCTCTTTGAAAGTACCCACCGGCGGCGTAGCCTGCCCACCGGAATTAAACCCCCAACAAGCCAGGCTGCCAGCGGGATTGAGCGCACAGGTATGATAACCACCCGCGCTGACCTGGGTAAACGTGCCGCCCGGGGGAGTGGCCTGGTTATCGACGTTCCAACCCCAGCAGGCCAGCGTGCCATCTCCGCGCAGCGCGCAGGTATGCAAGCCACCCGCGCTGACCTGGGTAAACACGCCGCTGGGGATGTTATCCAGCTGGTTGAAGGCATTCCAGCCCCAACAGGCCAGCGTGCCGTCGGTACGAATCGCGCAGGCGTGATACCAACCCGCGCTGACCTGGGTAAACGCGCCGTTGGGCGAGGCAGATTGACCGTACTGGTTATCGCCCCAACAGGTCAGGGTGCGGTCAGGTTTGAGGGCGCAGTTGAAGTAAGCCCCGGCGCTGAGCTGCGTGTACGTTCCGCCTGGGGCAATCGCCTGGCCCGAAGCGTTATTCCCCCAGCAAGCCAGCCTGCCGTCGGGCATGAGGATGCAGGTATGGGCCCAGCCAGAGCGCACGGTTTGCGCTTTCAAGCTGCTGACTTCAGAGGCAGCGGCGGCATGATCGGATAAGATCAGCATGCCGTCGGGGGAGAAATGCGTTTGGGTTTGGGCCCCGGCGGAGATCACCGGGAGGTAAACAGCGAACGGACCGGACTCCGGCGGGATTCCAGCTGCCTGGCGCGGCGCTGCCTGCGCCGCTGCCTGCTGGATGGCCAGCAGCCCCAGGATCAAGGCAACCAGAAGCAAGGCATGTAAAGCTGGATTAGCCAGAATGCGGGATGCGTTCTTCAATGTCATTTCTTTCCCTCCAACTCAACAAATTACCGGCCAGGAATCTGGCACTCACCCCTGAGACAATTCTTACGGTGCCGTGATATCCCCCCAAGGTGACTGCCGATAAGCATTAAGGTACCGCTGTGATTGCATTTGAAATCCCGGAAAGCTTGAGATGTTTACAATAATGTAAATTATAACAATTTTTACGCTGTTTTTATGGAATAGATTAACGAAATTGTATCGCGAAATTGGTCCGAAAAAAGGACGATTTTTGAGCTATTTTTGGGAACTTTTTTTGTAGTTCCAGCGTTATAGAAGTAATCCCTCAGGACTTCTGAGATGTCAGCGTGACGGCCCGCAAGGGAATACCGCACCGCCCGCTGCTGGAGTAACGGATCGACCATAAACCAAAGGAGGTTTGCCATGAAACCGTTTCTGATTGCGCTTGTTGCTGCTTTACTGCTCGCCACGCAAGTATTGACCCCGGCTCATGCCGAAGCTGCCGCCGCACCTACGGCAGCCACCTGTGGAAACACCTACACCGTGCAACGCGGCGACTATCTTTCGAAGATCGCCAACTACTGCGGCGTCTCCTTAAGCACGCTAATCACTGCTAACCCGGAGATCACCAACATCAACCGGATCTATCCGGGTCAGGTTATCCGGCTGGTGATCGATAGCTCGATCCCGGTGACCAGCGGGCCGACCTACCGGGTCGCCATCGGCGACACGCTGTATAAGATCGCTGTACGCTACGGCACGACCGTGCTGGAACTGATGCGCTTGAACCCCAGCATCACCGATCCAACCTTGATCTATGTTGGGCAGGTGATCTATCTACCCGGCAGCACCACGGGCAACACGGGCAACACCGGCAGCGCCAGCCTGACGCTCTCCACCCGCTCAGTGAAAGCCGGCAATTCCGTGCAGGTGTGGGTTTACGGCTTCCCCGCTAACGCCAGCATCGACTTCCGCGCGGGTAAATCGGGCCAGGTCTACAGCGTCGTGGTCGACGGCAAAACGGATGCAAACGGCTACGCCACCGCGAAGGTCACCATCCCCAGCTCGGCAACCGCCGGCAACCTGTGGACCATCCGCGTGACCACCACCGACCGCGCCAAGGGCGTCGAGATCGTTTCGCCGACGATTACGATCACCCAATAAAAAACCAATCCTAAAAAAAGCTGCCTGGCAAATTCCGGGCAGCTTTTTTGATTCCACGCAGGCTGCAATAAAAGAAGACCTTTTCTAACCAATACCTTATCCATTGCGGGGAAAAAGCTTATAATCAACATTACCAAAAAGGTAGACTTAATCTTTTTTAATCTTCCGGCTGCCGGAAGGCCAGTCACTTTCCAGGAAAACGTAATGGGTATTCGAACCGCCCGCCGTTTGGTTCTCTTCTTCATGGTTGTGGTCCTGCTGATGGGCGACGCGCGCTGGCTGCGGCAAAGCACACCCGCGCCACAAGGGCTGCTCTTGCAAGGTCTGGCGCTAACTGAGTTAGCGGCGCCAACCGGGTTAGCGGCACCAACCGCATTGGCGGCACCAACCGCATTGGCGGAACCAACCGTGCTGCCAGCGGAGCGCTCCTCTGCCCCGGCTGGAGACTTGCAAGGCCAGCCCTGGACCGGGGATGCGCCGGTCATTGTTTCTTCCGAGCAGATGCTGGCGGCGCAGAGCCTGCAGTCCCTGCCCGAGCCGCAAAGCGGCCTGCCCGAGTTCGAACCCGCCCCTAAACAGTTGGCGCCTGGATTAGCAGCTGGCACGGATGCCGCCCCAGCCACCCGCCAGGACTTATCCGCGACGCTGGCCTCGCTCAAAACCGCGCAGGCCGCTCAGCCGCTCAGCCTCAACTGGACGGCAGCGACCCTGGCAGACGCGCCCGCTTACCCGCCGGATACCATGGGTGCAGTCGGCCCCCACCAGTTCTTTCTGACCACCAATGGCATCTTCCGCTCCTTTGATAAAACCAGCGGCGCGCCCACCGGTTTCAGCGTCAACCCCAACACCTTCTGGTCCGCCGTCAGCAGCGGGCAGTACGCTTCTGACCCGCGCGTGCGCTTCGACCCGACCTCCGGGCGCTGGTTCCTGATCGAAATCACGGTGGCCATCCCCAACCGGGTGATGATCGCGGTGAGCGATGGCGAGAGCGTCACCCCCAGCACCACCTGGAGCCTGTACCAGTTTACCCAGTCGGCCGTGGCCCCCGCCGGTGACAGCAGCTGCCTGTCGGACTACCCCACCCTGGGCATCGACGTCAACGCCCTGTACATCGGCGTCAACCAGTACTGCGGAGCCAGCCTGTCCACCCTCAGTTCGGCGAGCAGCGCCGCCTTTGTGGTGCGCAAGTCCACCTTGCTCAACAATCAGCCAGTTGGGGTGAGCGTCTTCCGCGGGCTGGGCGGCTCGCCGGGCAACAGCACCATCTCGGGCATTTCCACACCGCAAGGCGTGGACAACTACGACCCGGCTGCCACGCAGGGCTACCTGATCGGGGTGGACTCGCAGTTCTTTGGGCGGCTGGTGCTGCGGCAGGTGAATAACCCGGGCGGCATCCCCAGCCTCTCAACCAACCTGCCCATCCCGGTGGACGCTACAGCCTACCCGCTGAATGTGCTGGTATCCGGCAGCACGGTGCCCCTGGACGGCCTGGATGACCGCCTGTTCGCCGCGCACGTGCGGAATGGACAGCTGTGGACGGCGCAAACCATCGGGGTCGATGCCAGCGGCGCGGCGAGCGGCGCGCCCACGCGCAACGCCGTGCGCTGGTACGAGCTCAGCGGCGTCAATACCAACGCGCCAGGGGTGGTGCAGTCGGGCACGCTGTATGATGGCTCAGCCAGCAACCCGCTCTCGCTGTGGCTGCCGAGCATCATGGTCAGCGGGCAGGGGCACGCGGCGCTCGGCTTCAGCGCCGCCGGGGCGAAGCAGTATGCCTCGGCGATGTTTGCCGGGCGAGTCGCCAGTGACGGGAGTGGGCTGTTCAGCCTGGGCGCGCTGCCGCTGATCAACGGCGTGGCAGCCTATAACCCGCCTTATGATTCCGGCAGCCCGCGCCGCTGGGGCGATTACTCCTACACCAGCCTGGACCCTTGCGACGAGATGACTTTCTGGACGGCGCAGGAATTTGCAGCCGCCGTCAACACCTGGGGCATCCGGGTCGCCCGGCTGCAGGCCCCACCCCCTGCCACCCTGCAAAACAGCCTGCAGCAGATTCAACCCGGGCAAAGCTCGCTGCTGATTACCGTGACGGGGGTGAGCAGCGCAGGTTCGGGCTTTTACGACCCCGGCCCAGGACATGCCTGCCGCCTGCAAGCCAGCGTCAGCGGCGGCGTGGTCGTCAACCAGGTGACCTACCTCAGCCCGACTCAAATCCAGCTTGATCTGAACACCACCGCCGCCGTGCCCGGGCCAAAGACCATCACCATCACCAACCCGGATGGGCAGAGCATTTCCACGCCCAGCCTGACTGTCCTGGATGAGCAGGCTGTATACCTGCCGCTGGTTGTCCGTTAAAGCCTGCTTTTCAAGCTCAGTTGCCGGTGATGGAAACGCTGAAGAAGCAGTCGGTCATGCTCCTTTAGCTGTCTACGGGGATCTCCTCAGGGAATGGCACGCCCTTTGGATGGGGACTGCACGTTTTCTAGACGAACCACGCGTCCGATCCCTGCTCAAAAAGGTAAAAACTGCGCGGAAAGAGAGTGCCCGAGGCGCTTCATTTCATTCATCAATCCCTCATCTGAATATGCTACAATTTACAGTCTGAGGGGCCAGTAAGCACGCCCAAAGGAATGCCATGGGGGGGACTATGGAGGTTTGCATGAGGAAGGAACTAAAAATCCTGGGAGGGTTAACCGCTGCCGCCGCGGGAGCGCTGGCGCTGCAAATGGGCGCGAAACAGTGGCGGCAGGACAGCCTGCTGCGCTTGAATGAGGGCAGCCTGCGCGTCCAAACCGCGCTGGGCCCGGTGGAGTATGCCAGTTATGGGGAGGGTGAAGCCGTGCTCCTGCTGCACGGCACGCCAGGCGGTTATGACCAGGGCATGGTGGCTGCTCGCCAGCTGTTGGGCAGGAATTTCCAGACTATAGCTCCCTCGCGCCCGGGCTACCTGGGCACGCCGCTGCGCGGTAATCGGACGATTGAAGAACAAGCCGACCTGATGGTGTCCTTAATGGACACGCTGCTGATCGACCGGGCGGCGGTGATCGGCGCTTCGGGGGGTGGGCCAGTTGCGGTGCAGATGGCGCTCAACCACCGCGAGCGGGTCAAGTGCCTGGTGCTGCTGGAAGCGGCGGTGCAGCCGCTGCACCTGCCGGTCGACAACCTGGTTTCCGGTTTTTGGGCAGCGGATATCACCGGCTGGCTGATGACCAGCCTGATGCATGCCTTCCCCGGCTTGCTGCTGACCGAGGAATGCCGCCAGGACCCGCAAGCGCAGCAGCTGGTGCGGGAAATGGTGGATACCACCCTGCCGGTCGACGCGCGCCGCGCCGGGCTGATTAATGACGCCCGCAACTTCGATAACCTGGGCGCGCTGCCGCTGCAAGAAGTGCGCACGCCCACCCTGGTCATCCATGGCGACCAGGACCAGAATGTGCCCTATGCCCACGCGCAGTACGCCGCGGAGACCATTCCTGGCGCGCAGCTGGTGAGCGTCCCCGGCGGCACGCACCTGACCACGCTGGTCGCGCCGCAGACGCAGCAAGTGATGGCCGAATTTTTGAAAACGTGTGAATAAGAGCCGGTCTGAAGCGGGGCAGCTGCCATTGCCGTGACAGCTGCCCCGGCATCTATTGCGCCTTTTCTCCCTAGCGATGAATGAGCGGCAGGTAGATCAGGGATGAGTCCACCTGCTGAGAAGCAGCTAATTCATAAGCGCCGGAATCGCAAGCTGCGCCCTGCGGGCGCGCCACCCCGCGCTGGTCTATCGCCGGGCAGCCCGCTCCGCCCGCGTCGATGGCGGGGCTGCCGGGCAGCAGCGCCTGAGTTTGTGTCGGTCCGCCGTTATCCGCCAGGCCTCCTAAAAGCGGGTCGAGCAGCGTGGTCCCACTGCCCAACTGATCACCTGCTGCCGGGCCCCAGGGGCATTTGCTGGTCGTGCCCAGCAGATTGTAGCCTTGTGAGATGATCTGGGTAGGATGGTCTTCATCCCCATTGCCGCAATCCTGGGGCGGGTTATCTCCCTCTTCGCCGGTATTCCCAGCGATAATGCTGGATTTTATGGTGATCGTGCCGTTCAAGGTCAAAAGCCCAATGCCTTCATTGCCAGAAATCGTCACATTTTGCAAAGCAGCCTTGCCGCCCCGAACCGCCACCGCGCCTTGATCTAAAGACCAGTTATTCGAGATGGTGCTGTTTTCAATGCGCGCGTCGCCATTCCCGGTCACCTGGATGCCGCTGGCCCCCTCAACATCCGTGCTGTTGTCGCTGATGGTACAGCCGCTGATCAACACACCGCTGCCGTCCACCTGGATTCCTGCGCCACCGTAAGCGTCGTTATCGGTAAAGGTGGAGTTGAGAATGGTGGTCGGGCCGTTCTGCTGGTGGATACCCGCGCCATAATAAGCGCTGTTGTCTATAAACTGGCTCTCTTCCACCAGGGTTGCTTGCGTATCCGCGATGTTCAACGTCCCGCCTTCAAAAGCACTGCTGTTTTTATGAAAAAGAGTGCGGCGCACCGTCAGCCTGCCTGCCGCTTGGGCGATGCCACCGGTGAACATAGAAGAATCATTCTGTGAAAACAGGCCGTCTTCGACCACCAGATTTCCCGCATTTTGCAGCACGCCTGCGCCATCTATGCTGTGGTTGAGCAAGAAGTTTGAACTGCGCAGTGTCATCTGGCCCTTTTGGTCGATGGCTGCGGCTCCACTCAAACTACTGTTTTCAATAAAGTCCGTACTGGTGATGGTCGCCTGCGCGCCCGCCGCATTTTCAAGCGCGCCGATGTCATCGCTGGTGTTGCCAGAAAAATACCCGCGCAGCAGCGTGAGCGTGCCGCGGCTGCTGATCGCCCCCACGCTTTGCCCGGCGGTATTCTTGATGAAGCTCGAGTCGGTGATATCCAGTGCCCCGGTGCTGTAAATGCCCCCACCGCTGCCCGCCGCCTGGTTCTCCAGCAGCAGCACATCTTGCACAAAGGCTGCCCGCGTTGAAAATAGCCCCACCGTTCAAGTCATCCGCGCCTGCCCCGGGGATGTTAAGGTTGGCATAACGCATTTGCAGGCTGTGCATGGTCACTTCAGCCGCGGGATAAATCTGAAAAATCCGGTCGATGGGATCATTTGCCTGCGGCTCGATGATCGTCAGATCTTTGCCCGCGCCTTCAATGACCACGCTTTTCAGAATATCCAGGTCGCCGGTTTGCCCGGCATCCTCCCCGGCTGCGGATAAATCTAACTGGTAGACCCCAACAGGAATGCGGATGATGTCAACGCCGTTTCCAGCCGGGCAGCTGCCGACGGCAACATCCGTGTTTGCTGCCAGGATAGCTTTGCGCAGTGTGCAGTTTTTCATCCAGGGAATATCGTTCGTAGCGTTGACCTGGATGACCGTCCCCCCCGTCTGAGTAGCCTGCCCCCTGCTGACCGGAGTGGGGCCAGCCAGTAACAGGCCCACCAGACAGGTAGATAGAAAGAACTTCCCCAACAGTTGCGCGTCCATACAACCCTCCCTGTATTTAATTAACCTCAGTTCGGGATCATGCAGTTCGTTTCCTCCCATCTGCCGCCCGCAGCTCAAGCTGACGGGCTAGTAGGAAACGCCGCTTGAAAGCGGCTTTAATAGCCGGATGGCTCCGGCGTTATCCCGAAATCCATGTTAATGAAGAGGCTCTGGCAGCATTGGGATGGTGAGGTGTGCGCCGGGGAAACGGCAGCAGCGGTTCTTTTTGAATCCCTATCCGTGATTTAAACCGCAGCGTTTTGACAAAAGCCCTGGAATATTCCCCCTCCTACAGTATACAGAATAATATGGTGGTCAACAATACATTCATGCTTCGCATTGCAGAACCACCGCCGGTCTCGGCGGTGGTTCTGCAATGCGAATTTTTTCTTACAGCTCGCCAGCTCTGCTCTTGGCCTTATCTGCCACCATTTGTACAAACTCATCCACCGGCAGCACGACCTGCGAGCCATCGCGCTTGCGCAGGGCGACGGCGTTGGCTTCGACTTCACGCTTGCCCAGCACGGCCATGTAGGGCACTTTCATCAACTGCGCTTTGCGGATCTTGGCGTTCATGCGGTCGGAAGAGGTATCCAGCTCGGTGCGGATGCCGGCCTCGTGCAGCTTCTGGTAGAGCTCCTGCCCGGCCTCGTTCTGCTCGTCGGTGATGGGGATGATGCGCACCTGCTCCGGGGCCAGCCAGACGGGGAAAGCCCCGGCGTACTGCTCGATCAGGAAGCCGATCAGGCGTTCGTGGGTGGAGAGCGGCGCGCGGTGGATGATCAGCGGACGCTCTTCCTGCCCTTCTTCATTAATGAACTTCAGGTCAAAGCGCTCGGATTGGGCGAAATCCACCTGGTTGGTCGCCAGGGTGAACTCGCGCCCGATGGCCGATTTAACCTGCACGTCGATCTTGGGTCCGTAGAAAGCGGCCTCGTCGGCAATCTCCACGAAGGGGATGTTGTGCTTGAGCATCGCGTCGCGCACCATGTTTTCGGTCTTGATCCACAGCTCGGCGTTATCGACGTACTTCTTGCCCAGCCCGCTGGGGGCATGGGTGGACAGGCGCATGATGTAATCGGTGATGCCAAACAGCTTGAAGTATTCCAGGTACAGGTTGATCACGCCGGTGAACTCTTCCTCGAACTGGCTTTCGGCGCAGTAAATGTGCGAGTCGTTCATCTGCATCGAGCGCACGCGCATCAGCCCAAACAGCTCGCCGGATTTCTCATAGCGGTAGCAGGTGCCGTATTCCGCCAGGCGCAGGGGCAAGTCGCGGTACGAGCGCGGCTTGGAGGCGTAGATCTTGTGGTGCATGGGGCAGTTCATCGGCTTAACGTAGTACTTGTGCCCCTCAATCTCCATGGGCGGGTACATGCTCTCAGCATAGTACGGCAGGTGCCCCGAGCGCAGGAAGAGGTCTTCTTTGGTCAGGTGGGGAGTGCGCACACGCACGTAGCCGTGCTTGAACTCCACCTCTTTGGCCAGGTTCTCGATTTCTTCAATCATCGCCCCGCCAGCGGGCAGCCACAGCGGCAGGCCCGGACCAACTTCGTCTTCAAAGGTGAAGATTTCCAGTTCTTTGCCCAGCTTGCGGTGATCGCGCTTCCTGGCCTCCTCCAGCCGCCAGAGGTAGTCCTTCAGGTCCTTGGGCGACTGCCAGGCGGTGCCGTAGATGCGCTGTAACTGCGGATTATGCTCGTCGCCGCGCCAGTAGGCCCCCGCCACGCTCATCAGCTTGACCGCCTCGGGGTTGATCTGCCCGGTGTTTTCCACATGCGGCCCGCGGCACAGGTCGGTGAAGGAATCCTGCTGGTAGATGGAAATCTCCGGCTTTTCAGCCAGCGGCTCGCCGTATTCATCCGTGCCGCCTTTTTCCAGGCCCGCAATCAGCTCCAGTTTATAGGGCTGATCCTGGAAGATCTCCTGCGCTTCTTCCGCGGAGAGCACGCGCTTGTTGAAGACATACTTGCCCTTGATGATTTCCTTCATGCGCTTCTCGATCTCCTCCAGGTCTTCCTGGGTGAGGGTGCGGGGCAGATCGAAATCATAGTAAAAGCCATCTTCGATGGCCGGGCCAATGGCGATCTTTGCGCCGGGGAACTTCTCCAGCACCGCCTGGGCCATAATGTGCGCGGCAGAGTGGCGGATGCGATATAACTGCGAATCCTGGTAGCGTTCCTGCTGATTGTTGGACATTTGTACAAACTCCTTTTTTCCAAACGATGGAACAGTCCATCGCCTATTGCAATAAAAAAACGCCCGCCCAAGTGTTGGGGCGAGCGAAAGGTCACACGCGGTTCCACCCAAGTTATCGCCGGATTCATTTCCACGCGATTTCTCTTCGGGCTGCTAACGGGGCCAACCGGCGCGCCTTAATTGCCATTTCAGGCGTCCGCTCGCGGGGGGTATTCGCCGGCTGCGGCCCGAGGGGATTCTCAATCACGATCCCCTCTCCCTGGGGGCGCGGGTCCGGTTACTCGTCCCGGTCAATGCGTTTGGATATTGGAGATATTATACCGGATAAGCAGGGGCAAAACAAGAGAAATAATTCCTGGATTTTGCCGCGACAGTGCCCGATGAGCACATTTTAGGATTGAACGCAGGTTATGAGGTACACTCAATCCTGATGCGCGATAACCCGAACCTCTCAGATGCGGCTATCAAAGACTGCCTGTCGCTTCAATATGGATTGCAAGCAGCGGAAATTACTTTTCTACCCAAAAGCGGCGATACCAACGCGGCGGTCTACCACATCCGCACCCGGGAGGGAGCGCCGCCTTACTTCTTGAAGTTGAGAAGGGGCGCTTTTGATGAAATCGCCGTCCTCCTGCCAAAATTTCTATCGGATTTGGGCATAGCAGAGATCATCGCGCCAATGCTGACCCAAAATCACCAGCTCTGGACGCCGTTTGGCGACTTCCAGGTGATCCTCTACCCGTTTATCGAGGGCCACAACGCTTTTGAGCAAGCCCTGACCCAACCGCAGTGGATCAATTTTGGGGCAGCGCTGAGCGCCATCCATCAAGCCGACCTTCCTGCACGCTTGCGAAAACAGGTGCAGCCTGAAAGCTACGCGCCGCACTGGCGGGAAAAGGTGAAAATGTTGCTCCAGAAGCTTCAAAAAGATACTTTTCCTGACCCGCTGGCAGCGCAGTACGCCGCTGTGATGCGAGAAAAGTCCGCGGAAATTTTGTATATCGTTCAAAGGGCAGAGCGTCTTTGTTCGATGCTGCAAGCCCAAAACCCTGAATGGGTATTATGCCACTCGGATCTGCATGCCGGGAACCTGCTGATCGACCGCCAGGGCAGGCTGTATATCGTGGATTGGGATTATCCAATTTTTGCCCCAAAAGAAAGAGACTTGATGTTTATCTGCGGCGGGATTGGGAGTACCTGGTATGAGGCACAGGCAGAAGCGCTTTTTTACCGGGGGTATGGCCCGGCGGAGGTCAACCCCGTGGCGCTCGCCTACTACCGCTTCGAACGGATTGTGCAAAATCTCGCCGAATTCGCCGAATTGGTTTTGTTTACCGAGCAGGGTGGGCAGGACCGGGCGCGCTGGCTTATGGGCTTGAAAAGATGGTTTCAACCCCATGATGTCGTCGCCATGGCTTATCAAGCAGAGCGCCTTGTCCGGGATCTGTAAAAGGGTTCAAAAAAGCAATTACTGCCCCGCCAGCTGCTGATACAGCCCTTCGATCTTCTGGCGCACGGCGGTCACTTCGGCATGATCCGCCACCAGTTGGTGGTTAACTGCCGCAGCCTGGGCGCGCAGGTTGGGGTGTTCGAGGGCCAGCAGGATGGCCTCGCCCAGGGCCTGAGGTTTGGAAGGCTCGACCAGCAGGCCGTTAATGCCAGGGGTGATCCATTCACGCAGCGATTCGATATCCCCGGCGATGGGGAACGCGCCCAGCGCCATGCCTTCCAGCAGCGAGTTGGGCGTGCCGTCGTGCTGGCTGATGGAAACGGTCACGGCGGCGCGGGCGAACAGTTCCCAGAGGTCCTCCTGGGGCAGGTGCGGCAGCAGGTTGACCTGGCCTTGCAGGTGCATACGCTCGACCCACTGCAAGGCCTCGCGCTGGCCCGCCATGGCGGCGCAGATGATGTGCAGCTGCGGGTGCTGCTGCAAGACGAAGGGCAGCGCCTCAAAGAAGGTATCCTGGCGCACCGAGCCGGTGCGGAAACCGCGCGGGTTAATCAGCAGGGGGATGGCGGGGTCAAACTGGTGATCAAAGGAACTGCCCCAGCGCAAAACTTTGCTGCGCACCGCGTCCAGATCCACCAGGTCCAGCCCGCCAGAGCCGGGCACCAGCAAGGCCGGCTTTTCAGGGGCAAAACCCCAGGCGCGCGCCAGGCGGAAATCCCGGCTGGCATCCGCCAGTAAGGCGTCTGCACGGGTGAGGGCGCGGCGAGTGAGGGCGGCCATCTGCGCCGAACCAGAGGCGTGCAGGGTCAGGTCGTTGCCCCAGATCGACAGCGCCACAGGCACGCCGGGCGGGGCGTAGCTGGCTAACATGCCTTCAAAGGGGATCCGCAAAGCGTGGATCAGGTCGGGCTGGATGCGCTCGACCAGCCAGCGCAGGCGCGGGCCGTAGTAGTGCAGGGTCAGCGGGCCGAGCTGGTAGCGCCCGGCCATGAAGGCGCCGCGAAAGGCGGAGATCACCCGCCGGGCAGGGGAGGCTTTGCCACTCCCACCGCCCCGGCCCGAGCCGCTTAAGGCGGAGAAGGCTACTGGCAGGCAGACATCCGCCTCCACCCCTTCCACCGGCTCGCAGGGATAGGTGGTGACCAGGGTGATGGTGTGGCCCAGGCTCACCACCGTCTTGACCCAGCGTTGGGTGGTCGGCGAACGTCCGTCAGCAATCAGTAAGATGCGCATAAGAAAGAGAAGAGATTAACCGCAAAGTATAATCCCACCTGCCGCCCGGCGCTAAAGCGACCGGGCCAGGGGGCTGCGCCGGATGAATCCGGCTTTAAGAGCCGCTTTCAAGCGGCGCTTCCGGCTAGCCCGCCAGCTTGAGCTGCGGGCGGGCGTTATTTCAAAATCACCCTAATCCAGTAAACGCAAATAACGGCTGCGCGGCAAAGGAAGGTTGTCAGGCAGGTCGAGGGCGACGCGGCGGATGCCAAATTTCATGCGTGCGACGTTGAAATTGAGCAGCAAACCCAATTTGCAGCCGGTCAGCTTCAGGTAGGTGATCACCTGGGCATAATGCAGGTTGTTCAGCGCTTCAACTGCTTTCAATTCCACCACAATTAGGTTATTCACCCACAAATCGACCCGGAAGCCTGTATCCAGAGGCAGCCCTTTATAAACCACGGGGATGGGCTGCTGGCGCTGATAAGGGAGGCCGCACTGCTCTAACTCGTAAGCCAGCGCCGCCTCGTAAACGCTTTCCAGCAGTCCCGGCCCCAATTCGCGGTGCACCTCAATAGCTGCGCCAATAATCTGATTGGACAATGCATTCTCATCCATGCTCATATCCTGATGAAACAAGAAATGGAAAAATATCCTGCTTCATTTTACATTGTTTTCCCCTACGCATTCCCTCTTCCCTTATCTTAATCTTTTCTTTTCTTTTCTTTTCTTCCCTTTGCGCTCTTATTCTTCCCTTTGCGGTTTATTTCTTCTTCTTCCGTTTACTTCTTCACTTTCCCCACCACCTCTGCAAACACCTCCACCATGCGTTCCAGGTTCACCTCCTCCGCGACGATGCGGTAGGAAGCCGCGCCCATCTGGCGCAGGCGGGCGGGGTCGGAAAGCGCGCCGGCGAGCAGCTGCACCAGCGCAGGCTGGTCACCGGGAGGCATGCGCCAGCCGTTTTCCGCGCGGACCAGGTCGGCCTGGGTGCCATCCGCTTCGGCGACCAGCACGGGCAGGCCGCAGCTCATGGCCTGCTGCACCGCCAGGCCGCCAGTGCCGGGCAGCACGAACAGATCCGCGGCGGCAAAGTAGGGCTCCAGTTCCGCGCCGTGCAGCGCACCCGTGAACTCAGCGGAGGGGTAGACTTTGCGCGCCTCTGCCTCGAATTCCTCCCGCGCCGGGCCGTCGCCCACGATCAACAGGCGCGGCTGGAGCGCGGCAGGCAGCGCGGCACAGGCGCGCAGCAGCACGTCCACCCGCTTGCGGGCCTGCAAGCGGCCCACAAACAGCACCACCGGTTTGCCAGCGCGGTAGTGCGGCGGGCGGGGCGGCATGGGCTGTGCCGGGCGCGGCGTGGCGGCATTCGGGGCCAGGAAGATGCGCTCCGGCGCGACTCCCGCGGCGGTAAACTGCGCCTGGCCCGTGCGGCTGTAAGCGATCAGCGCATCGAACTGGGTCAGAAAGCGCCGCCGAGATTCCGCCAGCAGCGCGCCCAGGCGGCCCTGAAAAGGCGGCGCGCCCAGCCCCCAGCCGATCACCGGGCGGCGGCGGGTATGCATCCAGCGCAGGGCATTGTTAAGCGAGACGTTGCGCGGGTTGGTCTCCAGCACCAGCACATCTGGGTCCCACTGGTCTAACCAGTCCAGCATCCCGCGCTGCCAGACCAGCAACGCCGGGCCCCAGCCCACGTACAGGTTGCGCCCCGGCACAGGCCGCGCAGCGCGCAGCTCCCCCGGCTTACCCAGGGCTTCATCCGTCATCGGCGCGCCCGAGAACACAGACAGCCCGCCCGTGCAGGCGCGCGCCAGGGCATCGAAGAACGGCGCGCGGTAAGCCGGGAATACGCGCTGCTGGATCGCCAGCCGGTAAGGAATGAGAGGGGTCATGGGGTGAGTTTTCCGCGCGGGATTAAACCAAAACGGATACGGTTGAACCGTGCAGGGTTTTCTCTACCTCGATGCGCGCGGGGAAAGCCTCTTTCAGCTCTTCCAGATGCGTAATCACCAGCACCTTGCGGAAGTCAGAGCGCACCAGGTTGATGGCTTCGATCAGGCGCTGGCGGCCCTCGGCATCCTGCGAACCAAAGCCCTCGTCAATCACCAGGGTTTGCAGGCGCGCCCCGGCGCGCTGGGCGAGCACGCGCGAAAGCGCCAGGCGAATGGCAAAGTTAACCCGGAAGGCTTCACCGCCCGAGAACAGCTCGTACTCCCGCGGCCCGGCGGCGTCACTGATGATGATATCCAGCGTCTCGCGCCGGTCATCCCGCGATTTATCCTTGTACTGGCGCTGCGTCTCGAAATGGACTGACATAGCGCCGCCCGAGAGCCGGTCGAGGATGTCGTTGGCTTGCGTTTCGATCTCTGGCAGGGCCTGTTCGATCAACAGCGCTGGCACGCCATCTTTCGAGAAGGCGCGTTCCAGCGTCTTCAAGCGGCTGATCTGCGCCGTCAGCCCCTCGCGCTGCGTGGCCAGTTTGGCGCGGCGGGTGCGCTGCGTATCCAACACAGCCACCAACTGGCGCGCCATGCCCACCTCCATGCGCAGGCGGTTTTCCTCCGTCTTGATCGAGAACACCTCGCGCTCCATCGCGTTGATATCGGGCATCTGCGCGGCTTCGGCCTGATAACGGGTATGCGCCGTAGTGTAGGCTTCGATCTGTTCGGCCAGCCGCGCGGATTCCTGCGCCAGCTGCGCTTCCATCCCGGCGATCTGGCGTTCGAGGGGGGCCAGCGCGGCGCGGGCGACATCCAGGGAGCGCATGGCTTCCTCAGAAGCGCGGCCTTCCAGTTCGGCCTGGCGCACCGCTTCGTGCGTGTCGATGTCGTACCCCAGGGCGCGCAGCTGTTCATCGATCTCGGCCAGCGCGGCGCGGGCTTCAGGCGCGTAATCCTCCTCGGTCAACATGCGGCTGACCTCGGCCAGGCGCGCCGCGCCGCCCGCCTGCCAGGTAACCACTGCCGCCTGAATGCGCTGACATTCTGCTTCCAGGCGGTCATGCTGGCGCGCCTGGGCGCGCAGGTCCTCGGCGTAACGCCCCAGTCCGGCAATCTGGGTTTGCAGCTCGCGCACGCGGGCCTCCGCCTGCTGCTGCAGCTCCTGGTTAGCGCGGTAGTGGTCGCCCATCTCCTTGCCCTCCTGCTCGAGCGAGGCGATCAGGTTTTCGCGTTCCTCCGGGCTGAGCGGCTGCCCGCACAAGGGGCAGAGCGCCCCGGCGACCTCTTTGAGGCGGTTGATGCGTTCTTTGAGCGCGCGCATGGCTTCTTTTAATGAGCGGTTTTCCACCTGGGCTTCGGCGGCGCTGCCCTGCACGTTTTGCAGCCCGGCTTCCAGCTCCGCGCGGCCCGGCCAGTTCCTGCTCCAGGCGCTGCATGGTCGCGGCGACCTCGGCGCGCTGCGCCTCCAGGGCGGGCAGGCGGTCCTGCTCCTGCAGCACGGCTAACTCCTGAGAAAACAGGGTGCGCCGCTCCTGATCCAGGCGCGAGGCTTCGGCGGCGACGGCGGTGCGCGGTGCAGAGCGGCGCGCGTCCATCTCGTGGAAGTTAGCCGCCACGGCATCCCAACGGGCCAATTCAGCGCGCAAGTCCTGCCAGCGCTGGTAGGCGGCGCGCACCTGGGCTTCTTCCGCCAGAGTGGACTGGTAGCCCGCCTGCTCGGCGCACAGCTGCTCATAATCGTTTTGCAGACGCTCAAAGCGCGTGCGCGATTCGCGCGCGGTGCGTTCCAGCATCTCTACCATGCGGCCCTGCTCTTCCAGGGTAGCGGCCAGGCGCTGTAGTGACGACAGCCCGGTTTCTTTGGCCTGGCGCAGCGCGCTGAGCTGCTCGAGACGCGCTTCGGTCTCCAGCAGGTGCTGCTTGCGTGCCGCTTCCTGGCTTAGTTCCTGCTCAATATCCTCCAGCTGCGCTTCCAGTGATTTCAGTTCAAGCTCCACCTGCTTGCGGCGCTCGGCGGCATCCAGGCGGTACTGCTCCCAGACCTCTAAGCCCAGGATGGTCGAGAGCACGCGCTTGCGGTCACCCGGGCGCTGCTGGGCAAACTGGTCAGCGCGGCCCTGCAGCAGGAATGAGGCGTTGGTGAAGGTTTCGTAATCCATGCGCAGCGTGCTCTGGATGCGCGCTTCCGTCTCGCGCATCGAGCGTTCGGTCAGCGGCCGCCAGCCTTCGGGGCCAGAACCATTCTCTCCGCTGGCGTAGATGAAAAATTCCAGCACCGTTGCCTTCTCCCGCGGTTTGGAGCGCTGCACGCGGTACAGGTTGCCCTCATACTGGAAATCAAAAACGACCTCCGCCGCATCGGCGTGGCTGTTGATGACCGAATCGTCGCGCCGGCGCGCCTGCCCGAACAAGGCCCAGGTCATGGCATCCAGCAGCGACGATTTCCCCGCCCCATTCGAGCCGCTGATACAGGCCAGCTCAAAGGAGGTGAAATCCAGGTCGACGGGTTCCTGGTAGGAGAGAAAACCTGTAATCTTCAGATGAACCGGAATCATAGCGCGACAATTGTAACATAAGCGAGAAGCGGATGCACGCGGATGAGCGAGAAAGGATACCCCCATCCCCTGGGCTGCGGGCCATTTTTTGTAACCGCACCCACTGCATTTGAGCAAAGCAGCGGGCATCCGCCCGGCTTTTAAAGCCCCTTTCAAGGGGCGGCTTTAGCCCCGCGCGGCGTGGATCCCTGCCTGCGTTGAATCGCCGTCCAGCATTTCTGGCGGAAGTGTGGGTTCTCGCAAAACTTTGAAACGCACTCCATTCCCTGGGACACAGCCCTATTCCATTCCAGGCGTGGTAAACTAAGCTCATGGACTTGTACACTTTTATCGCACAGCTGGTTGGCGCGTTGGCCTGGCCGGTTACGGTCATTATCATCATCCTGATCCTGCGCCGCCCGCTGGTGGAATTGATTCCCCTCCTGCAGCGGCTCCGCTTTCAGGGATTAGAGTTAGATTTTGGCAAAGAAGTCCACGCCTTAGCGGAGGAAATCCGCAATCAGCTGCCGCCTTCACAGGGCATTCTGAATATGGATGAAACCCTGCGCGAAAAATGGATTGAACTGGCGCGGGTTTCACCCCGGGCTGTGGTGCTGGAAGCCTGGCTGCAGCTGGAACAGGCTGCCATCGATGCGCTCAAACGGCACGACATCAACCTCAAAAGTGTGGAAATGCACTCACCGCTCATTTTGGGACAGGCGCTCGAACAAGCCGGTATTTTAGCTGGCACCATGCCAGCGGTCTATCACCAACTGCGGAATTTGCGCAACGCTGCCGCACATGCCTCCGCCTTCGCCTTTAGCCCGGATTCAGCGATTGAATACGCCGACCTGGCGGCGCGCCTGATCGCCTACCTGCGCACCGCCTGATGGGCAGGTAGGCGATCAGGCGGTGGAGGAAGAACACCCCCCTATTCCATGAATCCAGAAAAAATGGTCTGCTGGGTTTGCCCTGAAACTCTTGACCTCGCTTCTCTTGAAGCCTTCCGTTCTTTTATGATACAATTCGCTTTATACTAGGTAAATTAATAATTTCGGCTTCCCTAAAACTTTGAAAACGATACAAGAATTAGCACTTTCAAGGACACGAAAATGCGAATCAGTCCAATGACCCCAGTCAGACAGATTCAGGTCACGATTGATGATCTATTAAGCAAGTTGAATAGCCTCAACGAGGAAGAAAAAGCCGCTGTCTCGGCCAGCCTCGAAAGGTTATCGAACAGCCTCCACCAAAAGCAGAGCCAAACCGCGGGAGATGAGCCGAGTAAAGCTGGGGTCGATAACCAGGCGTTCGTTGAAGCGCTGCGGCAAAGCGAGCGAATTTAACCGGCGGTTAATTGAAAGCAGTCTCGACTGTATTAAGGTGCTCGACCTGGACGGGAACCTGCTTTCGATGAACAGTGGTGGCCAGCGGCTGCTGGAAATCGACGACCTTTCGCTATACCTCAACTGTCCCTGGATTGAATTTTGGCAGGGGGACGACCAATCAGCGGTGCAGGAAGCTATCGCCGCTGCACGGAATGGGGGAAAGGGCACTTTTCAAGCCTGCAGCCCCTCTCAAAAAGGCAAGCCGATGTGGTGGGATGTAGTGATCACCCCCATCCGCGATGCGCAAGGCGCGCCCGAACGCTTACTGGCGATCTCACGAGACATTACCGAGCAAAAGCTGGCGCAGGAGACCATCCTGAATGGCCAGCAAAAGATTCAGGAAATCATTGAGAGCATCCGCGACAGCTTCTTCGAAGTGGACCGCGGCTGGCGCCTGACCTACGTCAACAGCCAATCGGCGCAGAATGGCGGCGCAAATCCCGAGGATTTGATTGGAAAGAATATCTGGGCGCTTTACCCTGGGATGTTGAATTCCCCGCTGGAAAGGGTGTACCGCCAGGTGATGCAGGATCGCCAGCCCGCTTATATCGAAACGCAGGGCATCGTCAGCGGAACCTGGTACGGGACGCATGTATATCCGTCCAAAGATGGCATCACCGTCTATGCCGTCGATATCACCGAGCGCAAACGGGTCGAAGAGGCGCTCAAAATTAGCGAGCAAAAGGAACGCGCCCGGGCGGCAGAGCTTTCCGCGCTGATGGATACTGTGCCCGCCATCATCTGGATTTCCCGCGACGCGCAGGCCAACGAAGTGATTGGCAACCGCTCCGGGTATGAATTCTTGCGCATGAACCCGGGTGTGAATATTTCCGAAAGCGCCCCCGAAGAGGCGCTGAAGCAGCAGCCTTACCGCAGCTTTATCAACGGTGAGGAAGTGCCCCGGGATGAGCTGCCCATCCAGGTGGCTTCGGCGACCGGGAAAGCGGCCCGTAACTATGCTTTTGACATGGTTTTTCAGGATGGCAGCACCTATCACCTGATTGGCAATGTGAACCCAATCTTGGACGATGAGGGCAAACCTTGCGGTGCAGTGGGTGCATTCATCGACATTACCGAATTACGCCGCCTGCAAGCCGAACAGATCGAAGCAAAGGCGCAGATCGAAGCGCAGCAGCACCTGATGGAGTTCAGTGAAAATACGCGCCAGGCCATCGCCCGCGATATTCATGATGGTCCCATCCAGACCCTGGCAAGTATTACCTTTAATATCCAAATGATCAAGGAAGCCTACGCCGATGCTGCCCTGCGCGCGGAGATGGAACAGATCAATGCGACCGTCCGGACTGCCGTCCGAGAACTGCGCGAGATCGTCAATGACCTGCGCCCGCCAGCCTTGATCCGCTTTGGCTTAGCCAGCGCCATCCGCATGCACACCGAAGATATGCGCGAACGCTACCCCGACCTGAACATTGCGCTGAAGCTCAGCGGGGATGAAACCCCTCTTCCCGATCAAACCTGCCTGGCCTTGTTCCGCATCTATCAGGAAGCGCTCAACAACATCGTCCATCATGCGGAAGCGAAAAATGTGCAGGTGGCTTACCAGACCGACTTGAAACAATTTACCTTTGAGCTGCGGGATGATGGCAAAGGCTTTTCCGTGCCGCGAGACCTGAATCAACTGGCAAGCGCGGGCCATTTTGGCCTGGTGGGCATGCGAGAACGGGCGCTCTCGATTGGCGGGAAATTCCGCATGACCTCGAAACCCGGTGAAGGCACCACGCTGACCGTGACGGGGAATTTGGCGTAGCGGGCGGCCGTATGCGATTCCCTTTGCCCCAACCCTGATCGTTTGGCTACCGGCCAGCGGGTATCGCTGCATAACTCCCCCTCACTTGCCCTGGCGGATAAATTCGCTACAATAAGTACACGCGCTTTTCGCAATTATTTTCGTTCACGGGTTTTTGCTGCTTTTTCGGGGAGGGGTATTTATCATGGAAGAACAGGTGCGCTTGCTGGACCGGGTACGCTATTGGCTGGATAACCTCTTCGCGCGCGGGACGCCGGTGCTGGTGCTGTGGCTGGCGCTGGTGTCGGGGCTGATCGTGACCCTGGCCGCGGGGGTCATCCATCTGGCAGATATCCGCCCGGCCGGGCAGGATGCGCCGCTCTCCTTTGGCGAAGCGATCTGGGAGGCGATGATGCGCACGCTGGACCCGGGCACGATGGGCGGGGATAGCGGCTGGCGCTTCCGCTTTGTGATGTTTATGGTGACCATCGGCGGCGTATTTATCATTAGCTCGTTGATCGGTGTGCTCTCCAACGGCATGGAAGCGCGCGTGGATGAACTGCGCAAGGGCCGTTCACGGGTCATCGAGCGCCAGCACACCGTCATCCTGGGCTGGTCAGAGCAGATTTTCACCATCCTGAACGAATTGGTAGAGGCCAACGCCAACCAGCGCCGGCGCTGCATCGTCGTCCTGGCAGGGCAGGACAAGGTACAGATGGATGACGCCATCCGCGACCGGGTGGACCAGCGCCGCTTGAAACCCAACCAGCGCAGCGAGATTGTGACGCGCACGGGCAGCTCGATCGATGCAAAGGACCTGTCCATCGTCAACCTCAACCAGTCGCGAGCCATCATCGTGCTCAGTCCGCAGGATTCGAACGCGCCAGACGCCGAGGTAATCAAGACCGTGCTGGCGATGCTCAACGCGCCCGGGCGGCGCGCGGAGCGCTATCACATAGTGGCCGAGCTGCGCGACCCGCGCAATTTCAGCGTGGCCCAGCTGGTGGGCAAGGACGAGGTGGAATGGGTGCTGGTGGGCGACCTGGTAGCGCGCATTGTGGCGCAGACCTGCCGCCAGTCGGGCCTTTCGGCGGTTTATCAGGAACTGCTGGACTTCAAAGGCATGGAAATCTACTTCGCCGACTGCCCCCACCTGACCGGCAAGCCCTTCTGCGAAACGCTGACCTGCGCGGAATCCAACGCGGTGCTGGGCATCGCCTATGCCAATGGCAGCGCGCAGCTCAACCCGCCCATGCAGACCATCCTGCAGCCCGGCGACCGGCTGGTGCTGCTGGCCGAGGATGATGACCGCGTGATGCTGGGCGATGGGCGCCCCGAACTGGCCCAATCCGAGCAAATCGCCCCAGCAGCGCCGTTTATCGCGGCTCCAGAAAGGACATTGGTGCTGGGTTGGAACTGGCGCGGCCCGACCATGCTGCGCGAGCTGGACCAATACGTGCCGGCGGGGTCAGCGGTGGTGGTGGTGGCGGACCTGGAATCCTTTGCGGACAAGGGGATCAACGACCTGCCCGCGCTGACGAACCAGCGCCTGACGGTGCAGCAGGCGGATACCACCAGCCAGGCGGTGCTGGAAGCGCTGGACCTGGCGCGCTTTGAGCACGTCATCGTGCTCAGCTACCTGGCGGATACGGCCAGCGCCGCGCAAGGCGAGCAGCCGGGCAGCAGGGTGATCAGCGCGCAGCGCTCGGACGCGCGCACGCTGATCACCCTGCTGCACCTGCGTCACCTGGCCGACTGCCTGGGCTGCAACTTCTCGATCACTTCCGAGATGCTCGACCTGCGCAACCGCCAGCTGGCAGACGTAACCCGCGCGGACGACTTTATCATCAGCGACCAGCTGATCAGCCTGATGCTGGCCCAGGTGGCAGAGAATAAGACGCTCAACCGCGTGTTCGCCGACCTGTTCGATCCGCGCGGATCGGAGGTCTATTTGAAACCGGTCGAGAATTACGTGACGATTGCTCAACCGGTCAATTTTTATACCGTGCTGGCCGCCGCCCAGCAGCGCGGCGAGGTCGCCATCGGCTACCGCCTGGCTGAACTGGCCCAGGTGGCCGAAAAAGATTATGGCGTGGTGCTCAACCCACCCAAGTCTGGCCTGCTGACCTTCCAACCTGCCGACCGGCTGGTGCTGCTGGCAGAGAACTGACCCGCCTGCCGGGCCGCTAGTACCCGGCGGCATAAGTAACCCTATGTTTGTCGGGTAGCGCCGGGTACGTTAAACAGTCGGGCAGATACAATGAATAACCACCGCGGTATTTATGCCCGACTGTACTAGAGCTGCCCGATCAGATGCGCCAGTTGAGACCATTCCTGCGCTTCATCCTGGACGGGTACAAGCAGCAGGTTCAGTTCATCCAGCCCGCCAGAGAGCAGGCCAGTCAGGCGGGAAACGACCGTCTGCGGGTCGCCTGAGACCACCAGGCTGTCGATCAGCGCATCGGGGAGCGTGCCATCTTCGGGGACGGAATAGCCGGCCTCGGCGAACATATGCCGGTAGAAAGGCAGCTTTCCGTAATATCCAAGCCGCTGGCGCGCCGCCGCGATGACCGCCTGGCGATCTGCGCCGAGGGCCACCGGCACATGCGCGACCAGCGGCGGAACCGGCCGCCCGGCCTGATTGGCGCCGGCTTGCAGCGCGGGCAAAGCGCTCTGCAAGAGATAGGGCACAGGGCAAACCCAGGAAAGCGCGCCGTCCGCCACTTCGCCAGCCGTTTCAAAAGCGCCTTTTCCAAGCGTGGCGATCAAGATCGGCACCTGGGCTGTGCCGGGCAGGTTGGCTTTGACGTGGTAGAAGCGGCCTTGAAAGTCGACCTGGCCTTCCCACAAGGCCGCCCGCAGCACATTGACATATTCGCGCAGTTCTTCCAGCGGCTCGATCATCTGGATGCCATAGGCGCCCTCGATCGTCGGGCGATGGCTGGTGCCGAGGCCCAGCCGCAGCCGGCCTGGGGCAAGCTCGTGGAAAGTCCGCACCTGGGCTGCCAGGGCCAGCGGGTGGCGCGGATAGATGGGCAGAATTGAGGTGCCCAGCCGAATGGTCGCGGTCTGCGCGGCAGCGACAGCATAGATGGTCAAGGCATCCATCATCGTGGGGCCCTGCGTGGTCCATACCTGGCGCACGCCCGCCTGTTCCGCGGCGAGGATGGCTTGAATGGCAGCTTTGGCGCTGCTGCTGTTGATTACAAGACCCACGCGCTCTCGGATAGGCAGGGCGCGAACCTCGTTTGCAGTGAGCATTTGTTCCGCACTTGTCATCATTACCCCTCTTATCTGGTTTAGGATTTCGCCTGGCCAATGCCAGTAAGATAGTTATACCAAATCAATCACAGTTGCTCAATCACCTTTACCGCCTTTTCCACGCCATCCGCTTCCTCTCGAATGCAGCGGCCCAGGTCTGCGGCGCGGGCGCGCAGGGCGGAATCGGTCAGCGCCTGGGTAATGGCAGCGCAGAGATTCTGCACGTTCAACGCGCCGCGCGAGATGAACTTTGGCCCCACACCCAGTTCAAAGACGCGCTGGCCCCAATAGAACTGGTCGATGATATGCGGCACGACGATACCCGGCTGGCCCGAGCGCAGCACCGCCGCGGTCGTACCAAACCCGCCGTGATGCACCACCGCGCGCACCTGGGTAAACAGCCAGTCATGCGGCAGCGGCCCGGCGTGATAGACCGCCTGGGGCAGCGCCAGCTCTGCAAGGGCTTCATCCCAACCCTGGATGATAGCGCGCACCCCGCTCTGGCGCACAGCATCCAGCACGATGCGCGCGCCCTGCTGCGCCTGCTTGCCCGACATGCTCATCACCCCCAGGCTGACGGCAATGGGCGCTTCGCCGGCGGCGAGAAAATCCAACAGGTCGGCGGGCGGCGACCAGGCAGTTTGCGTGTGGGCAAACCAGTAACCGGTGGCGCGCACCTGAGCGGGCCAGCGCGGGTCCGGCGGAGCCACATGCCGGCTGACGGGCAGCAGGATCAGGCGCTGCGAGAGCATATTGGCGAGATCGGCGACGGGTGGCGCGCCTACGCGCTTGCGGAAGCGGTTGGTCGGCAGGACCAGCAGTTTCCCAATCAGCGGGTAGAAGCTGCGCTGGAGCAGCCCGGGGTTCTGCTGCGGCGCGAGCGGGATGCGCCCCGGCTGGAGGGTAACGCTGATCCAGGGCTTGCCGAGATTTTCCGCCTCGGCGATACCGCTGGTCGTGTCGGAGGTGATCACCAGGTCCGCGCTGCGGCACAGTTCCAGCACGTCCGGGTACGCTTCTTCCACCAGCCGCGCGCCGAACTGCATCACCCGGATCAGGCCGATCCACATATTGTTGAAGGACTGCGCCATCAAGCGCGCCCCAACCGCACCCATATCCACCGCCCGCCCCACCCCGGCGCTGTTTACGCCATGCGCCTCTACCAGTGGGCACAAGCTGGGGTTGGTCGCCAGGGTCACAGCATGCCCGGCGGCTTGCAAGCCCTGGCATAAGTTGATATACGGCTGCACATCCCCGCGTGACCCAATTGTAGCAACAAGTATTTGCATGACGCCATCCTTTTTGAATGACAGACCCAGATGATGGAATAATTGTAACCCGGAAACCGATTGAGGGGGGCCGTCCACGAATGCGCTGCGCGCAAAACGAATAAGCGAATGTGCCAGGAAGGGCTTCTCGCCCTCCGCGAATGATGCGTTCACGACAGCTTGGCTGCGGGTCATTTTTTGCATCCGCACCCAAGCCGGGTGAACCCGGTTCTTAAAGCTTCAAGGGGCGCCTGCCCACAGCCCGGCCGATTGATCTTCGGGCGACGCATACCAACCCCATTCTCGCAAAGGGTAGCTGCTGGAAAAAGGGGCCGGTAACCGCCGCCCGGAAATCAATTTCCGGGCTGTGGGTGGTCGCCGGGTGAACCCGGCTTTAAAAGCCCCTTTCAAGGGGCGCCTGCCCATAGCCCGGCGGCTTTAGCCCCGGGCGACGTGGATCCCTGCCTGCATTGAATCGCAGTCAGCCGCTTCTTTCCCTTGACATTCGCCGTATAATGTTTCTATCCTGGGGATATCGAGAGGATGCGATGTCACATACCACCTTGAAATCAGGTTATCGGGAACTGGTCGAACGCTTGAACCGTTTTCCGCAGGGCGCGCCGCCCTCGGATACGTTGTACAAGATCCTACAAATCCTGTTCAGCGAGCGGGAGGCGGGGTTGGTGGCGCTGCTGCCGATTAAGCCTTTTAAGGCGGCGCAGGCGGCGCGGGTATGGAAAATGGAGCTGAGCGAGGCGCGCAAGGTGCTGGATGAACTGGCCAGCCGCGCCATCCTGGTGGATGTGGAGCAGCAGGGGGAAACGGTCTACACCCTGCCGCCGCCGATGGCGGGCTTCTTTGAATTCTCGATGATGCGCCTGCGTGGGGATGTCGACCAGCACCTCTTGGGCGAGTTGTTTTACCAGTATATGAACGTGGAAGAGGAGTTTATCCGCGCGCTGTTCGTCAACGGTGAGACGCAGCTAGGGCGCGTGTACGTGCACGAGCCCGCCCTCTCCGCCGAGAATGCCCTGCACGTGCTGGATTACGAACGCGCCAGCGAGGTGATCCGCACCGCCACAACGCGCGGCGTGGGGGTGTGCTACTGCCGCCATAAAATGGAACATGTGGGCCGCGCCTGTGACGCGCCCATGGATATCTGCATGACCTTCAACACCACCGCCGCTTCACTCACCCGGCACGGCTACGCCCGCGCGGTGGATATCAGCGAAGGGCTGGACCTGCTGCAGCAGGCCTATGAACACAACCTGGTTCAGTTCGGCGAGAACGTGCGCGAAGGGGTCAACTTCATCTGCAACTGCTGCGGCTGCTGCTGCGAAGCCATGATCGCCGCGCGCAAGTTTGGCATCCTCAACCCGGTGCATACCACTAACTTCCTGCCCGAAGTGGACCTGGCGCAGTGCAACGGCTGCGGCAAGTGCGTCAGCGCCTGCCCGGTAGAAGCCATGACGCTGGTCTCTGCCAATGACCCGCAGCACCCCAAGCGCAAACAGGCTAAGGTAAATGAAGAGATCTGCCTGGGCTGCGGCGTATGCGTGCGCGCCTGCAATCATCAGGGCCTGTCCCTGCACTCGCGCCCCGAACGGGTGATCACCCCGCTCAACTCTACCCAGCGCGTGGTGATGATGGCTATCGAGCGCGGCGACCTGCAAAACCTGCTCTTCGACAACCGCGTGCTGTGGAATCATCGCGCCCTGGCGGCGGTGCTGGGCGTGGTGCTGCGCCTGCCGCCGCTCAAGCAGGCGTTGGCGAGCCAGCAGTTTAAATCGCGCTATCTGGAGACGTTGATTCAAAAAGTGACGGTATAAGAGAAGAGATTTAACCGCAAAGGGAAGAATAAGAGCGCAAAGGAAGAGAAGAAAAGGGAACTTATGCGTAAAATGGAGCCGACTTAGGTCGGCTCCAGGATCCATAAGCTGATAAGCTGATCGTCCTCTACAACGGCGGCACGTAGAAGACGACGGTGCTGGTGCCGCTGCCGGAGATCACGAAGGTGTAGTCGCCGGTCTGAGTGACGTGGGTCCACCAGCGGTAGGGGTGAATGGCAAAACCGTCCACCTGCACGCGGTTATCCGGGCCGTAGATCGTCACGTGCACGCTGCCGGTAGTCGAGACATACAGGTACTGGCCTTTTTGGATGGTCAACACGTATGCCTGCGGTGACCTGCTGCCCAGGTCGGCAGTAACGCTGGTAGAGGCGTTGCCCGATGCAAAGGTAATACGCGTGCTGCTCGCTGGCATGGGGATTGGCGTGCCGACTGCCCCAGACGGGGATGAGCTGGTAGCCGTCGGCTGCACGCCGACGGTCGCGGTGGGCTGCGGCGCGCTGGTGGCCGTAGGCTGGGCCGTAGCAGACAGCGGCGGGATGGAAAGCGTCACGATCGTGGAGCCGCTGCCCATCCCGACCAATGTATACGTACCGGTGACCGGCAGGGGGAACTGCCACTGATGCACAGGCATGGTCGCAGAAGTCACCAACGCCGTGCCGGTGGGGTTGACCAGGGCTACATTGGCATTACCGGTGGTGGTCACGCTCAGCGTCTGGCCGGATAAAGCGCGGATGGTATAAGCCTGGGGATTCCCGGCGGTCAGGTTAACGGTGAAGCTGGTCGAGCTGGCCCCAGCGGCAAATTGGATCGCCGCACGCTGCGCCGGAAGCGGCACGGGCAGATTCTGATTCGCGCCTGCCGGTGGAATATAGAGGCTCACCGTCACCGGTCCGCTGCCCTGCAAGACCATATAATAATTGCCCGTCTGGTTGAGTGGCAGCGCGTAGGGGTTGATGGGGGTAAGCACACCAGTCAGCGCGTTAAGGTTCGGGCCGTATACCTGCACGAAGACGTTCCCATCAGTGGTGAGGTAAAGCCGCTGCCCCGCTAACGCATAGACCTGGTACGCGACGGTCTGGTTACTGCCCAGGTTGGTGACCAGGCTGTACGAACTGGCCCCCGCCGGGAACTGGACAGCCTGACGAGAAGCTGGCAGCGGGAGGCTGCCCGGGCTGGGCAGCGGCGGCGGGGAAACCGGCGGGAGCGTGCCCAGCGGCGTCGCGGAAGGGGCGGGTGTGGCGGTGATCAGCGGCGGCTGGGTATTGGTCGCCTGGACGACCGGGGTGGCGGTGACCAGTGCAGGCAGGGTTTGGGTCGGCGCGGGCGCGCTGGTATCGGTTGCGACAGGGACAGGGTAGGCAGTCGCCCCCGGAATTGCGGGGACTGAAGCAGTGGGAGCGGGGTAGCCAGGCTGCCCCTGACCCACGGTGGGAGCCGGGTACCCGGCCTGCCCCTGAGCCGCGGTAGGGCCGGTGCTGGGGATATTAAGCAAAGGCTTACCGCTGCAGCCCGCCGCTAACAGGCTAAAAACGATTATCGTGATCCATAAGCGTGGGTAGCTTTTCATTCTAACTCCTGTTCCTACGCCAAGGCCAGGCGAAATGCTCTGATCACCCGCTCCTGATGCGTTTCGAATTCCCCCTTTCCAAAAATGCTACCGGTAAAGCCAGACGGCCTGCCGGTCTGCCCCTTATCCTAGCACCAGCCGGGCCGCGCAAACCCTACAGATTTTGTCAAAGATTCCCGTGGCTCATTCCTCATGCGCCGCGCGCGCCTGGTGCACCTGCTGCAACTGCTCAAAGCTGATGCCGTGCCGCCGGGCAATATCCCGGGCAAAGCTCGAGCCCATGGGCGGGGCCGGGCGGATCTGGTAGTTGCGCCGCTGCCCGGTTTCGCCTTCAGCCCCGGCGTCTGAGGTGTCGCTAATGCCCGCCACCAGGCTGGCAAAGCTGCTCTCGCCGGGCGTGCCAGCTTGCAGCGCGGGCAGGTCTTCAGCCAGTTCGTGCAGGTGGGTGACGAAAATGGCGCGCACGCCGAACAGGCGCAGCGCGCGCAGGATATCCCGCGCCAGGTAGACGCTTTCCCCCGGGCTGGTAGTGGTGAGCGACTCGTTGAGCAGCACCAGGCTGAAACGTGTGGCCTGCTGGAAAATCTGATTCAGGCGCTGCGCTTCTTCCCCCAGGCGGCCTACCCCGGCGGAAGGCTGCTCTTCCAGCGGAAAATGCGTGAAGATGTGGTCGACCGGGCTGATGCGCGCCTGGGCGCAGGGCACATAAAAGCCCAACTGGAACAGCACCTGCGCCAGCCCCACCGCCTGGGTATACGTGGTCTTGCCGCCCTGGTTCGGCCCGGTGAGGATCAGAATGCGCCCGCTCTCGCCGAAATCGGCAGCGTTGGTCACCACCGGTTGGGCCTGCTCGGGCGGCAGATCCTGCAAGCGCAGCGCCAGGTTAAGGTTATACAGGTCCTGCAGGTGCGCTTCGCGCGCTTCTACCGGCGCGATCTCCGCGCGGCACATGGGCAGCCCGGCGGCGCGCATCTGCTGCACCAGGCGCACCCCTACCAGATAGAAAGTAAAACTGATTTCCAAATCGCTCAAAAAGCGCACTTTCAGGTGGATATAACGCTGCAGCGCACCCGCGACCGGCTCCATGGTACGCCGCAGGACCTTATCCAGGTCGGCAAAGAGCGGGATCATCAAGGGGTTAGCGCGCTTGCGACCGGTAGGCATAAACGGGCTGGTGGGATCCTCGCCCGCGGCGTGCAGCGGGGCGATGCCGCTGAATTCGGCGCGGGACAGGTTATCACCGAACAAGCGGCTGAGCAGGTTATCTTTTGCGCCGGTAAAAGGCCGGTCGTTGAGCGCCAGCAGCGTGGCCTGGTAGGGGCGCAGCTGGTTATCCAGGTTGACGCCAATGGTCACACTCAGCACGCCAGAGGCCTGGCGGCGCAGTTCGGGCAGGCGCTCCGCCAGGTCGGCAAAAGCCGGATCATTTGCCAGCGCCTGCACCTGCTCGCGCAGCTGGCGCAGGCCCGCCGAGTGCAGCTCCACCTGGGGGTCTTCCAATGCGGCGCGCAGCAAACCCACGCATTCTACATAGATCTCCAACTCGCCCAGCCGCGCGCTGACCTGCTCTAAAAAATTGTGAAAAGGGTACTCACCCAGGTAACCTAGATGCGCCAGGCGCGGCAGCAGGTCTTCCAGGCGCGCCAACAGGGCCGGGTTGTTGAGAAAATCATCCAGCACATCCAGGCGGTAGCCGATCACTTCGGGCTGAGCGCTGGGGACAAGCAGCAGTTCGCGCAGTTTCTCGCGCAAGTGCGGGCGCTGGTTCAGGTGTTCGACCAGCGTATACACGCCCAGGTCTATCGCGGCATGTTCCGCCAGCAGATCTGTTTGCCCTTTGCGGTTCGCACCGGGCGGCCACAGCAGTTGATCGTTTTCAAGGTTCATCGCGGCATCCTTCAGGCTTTGGCTTCCTTCAAGCGCAGGCCCGGCTGCGCCGCCAGCTTCCACAGCGCCCGAGCAACTTCAGCCGGGGCGACCAGCATGTGAATGAGAACAAACAAAGGCTTAACCATGTAATGAATAATCCATCTTGTCGCTCAAGGATCTCTTTGTCCCCTGCGAGTCCATTATAGCCAGCTTGGGCGGCGCAATCAAATGGGCTTGGTTAAGGACTGGCGGGTGGGGAAGAACACCTCATCCCGCGGTTCTCCAAATTTGCAAAGCCAAATTTTAGAGAAGGGTGACTTAACTCAATCGAGTTCCCTTGCCAGCCCATGATGATCCGCAAAACGACACCCTTCTCTATCAAACGCCGGTTTTGCGTTTGATGGAGAAGGTACGGTTCGCCGCAAGGATTGGTTACCCAACACAAAGAGCAAGGGCGGCGAACCGCGGGATGAGGTGTTCTTCTCTTCAAAAAACTCCGCTTGCCGCGCTTACCTGGCTGGCAAACTGGCCGGTGATATAATCGTGCCAGCCAGGTGCTTATTGAAAATCAGGCAACGGTTGCAGGGCGCTTTGAAAAATAATTTCCCTTTGCGAGCCCATTTCTGGGTCCTTCTCGTTCTTGGCGCGGGCATGGTCTACTTGTTCGTGCTGCAAGGGCTTACCCCGCAGGGCGCCTTCTTCACGGGTGATTTAGGCTTAAAAGCCCTGCTCAGCCAGGCACTTGCAGCCGGGAATTTTCATTTTGACCTGCAACTGCCCGGCCCGACCTGGGTGAGAACCTTATGGGACGCCGGGCTGTACCCCTACCAGGAACCCTTTGTCTATCACCTGGCTGGGAAGTACTTTATCACTTTCCCCTACATTTTCCCGTTGGTCACCGCGCCGTTCTATGCCTGGTTCGGCTACCGCGGCCTGTACGTGATCCCCAGCCTGGCGGTGCTGGCCACCTGGCTGGCATATATCTGGACCTGCCGCAAATCAGGCTTGTCAGCCAGCGCGACGGCGCTTGGGCTGGCCTTTTTAATCTTTGGCTCCAGCCTGACGCTCTACGCCGCGCTGTACTGGGAACACAGCCTGTCGATTTGCCTGGCGTTCAGCGGGCTGGCGCTCCTTCTGCCGCGCAAAGGGGCGCCTACCGTAAGCGCCTGGGCAGCGGCGGGGGCTGGCGTTTTGACCGCCCTGGCAGTCTGGTTCCGGCCAGAGCAAATCTTCCTGGTGCTTTTCCTCGGTTTGCTTTCCCTGTACGGGCTGATCAAACCGCGTTGGGGCCGATGGTTTGACCGCTACAGCGCCTGGCTGCCAGACTACCCGGGCCGCGCTGGCCGGTATTACCTGGCTGCGAGCGCAGTCAGCCTGCTGCTCTACGGCCTGACCAACTGGCTGGTGTACGGCAGTTTTTTCGGCGCGCACGCCATCCAGGTGATATCGTACCAGTCGCCGCTGGCGCGCCTGCAAACCGCGCTGGAGAACTTGCGCATAATGACGGTCGGGCCAGCCGCGCTGTTCAGCTACCTGCCGGTGCTGCTGTTTCCGCTGGCCTATGTGCTGTTCGCCTGGGCCCGGCCGCTTGAGATCCCCTTTAACCGCAAATGGAGCGCCTGGTATGGCTTCAGCCTGGCTTTTGTGATCGGCGTGGCGCTGATGGTGCCAGCCAGCGGCGGCGGTAAACAGTGGGGGCCGCGTTTTTTGCTGCTGCTTGCGCCTCTGGGCAGTTGGATTTTCGCCTGTCAGCTGGATCCATTGTGGAAGGAGACCGCCCGGCGCAGCGCTTCTCTGCGTTGGGCAGCCTTGGGGCTGATGCTTTTCCTGGGTGGCCTGGGCATCCTCCAAAACCCGCTCAACGGGGTGCGTTTTATCACTGGCACCTATACGCAGTTACAGCCCGCCCTGGCCGCGCTGCGCTCCGCGCCGGGCAGCGTCATTGCCATCGCCGATCAGCGCATCGGGCAGGTCTTGCAGCCTGCCCTCCCGCCGGATACCGTCTTTCTTTCCGTGGGGACGCAGAAGCAGCTGCTCCAACTCAGTCAAGCCCTGCTCGCCCAGCGCCAGGACCGTTTCACCTTCGTCTGTTACAGCAATGACTGCAAGTTTTTCCGGCCAGATGCGCCTGAGGCGCGCATTGAGCAGGAGGGCGTTCTCTGGACCTTCCAGGTGAGCAACGCCCTCGCAGATGAGCGCTATGCCATCTTTAACGTGCGAATCGCGCGCGAGCCGCACTGAGACGCGTGTAAAGGGATCAGGGCCTAGTACCCGGCGGCGTAAATAGCTCTATGGTTATCGTCACGCGCCGGGTCCTTTAAACAGTCGGGCGCAATCGCCCTGCTTCTATTGGACCCCAAAGCATTCCCGGGGTACAATTCTGTTTTACCGGTCTATTAATTGAGGAGTCTTCATTCATCATGCCTGATCGCACCCTTCCCGGCCCCAGCCTGTGGGAGATTTTTTTTACCTGGCTGAGCCTGGGCATTCAATCCTTTGGCGGGGGTTCATCGACCTTTATTCTGATTCACCAGACTTGTATCCAGCGGGGTTGGTTGGACGAACCCGCCTTTGTTCGCACCTGGGCCCTGGCGCAGATTGCCCCAGGCATCAACCTGCTCAAGCTGACCATTATGGTGGGGCATAAGCTGCGCGGCTGGCCGGGCTTGCTGGCGGCAGCCGGCGGGCTGATGCTGCCCAGCGCCACGCTGACCGTGCTGATGACCGCCGGTTTCGAGGTGATCCGCGGGCAGCCGCTGGTGCAGGCGGCCATGCGCGGCATTCTACCCGCGACCATTGGATTAAGCCTGGCGATGGCGGTGCAGATGGCGCAGCCGCTGGTCACGCGCGCATATCATGAAGGCCTGCCGCGCCTGGCCGCGCACCTGATCATCCTGACCGGGGCGGGGCTGCTGCTGGGGCTGGACCTGGCTTCGCCGGTGGTGGTACTGCTGCTGTCGGGCGGGATCACCATACTGGCGCTGAGCGTGGTGCCGGTAAAAGCCAGCCCGGTGGCTGAGGAAGGCGCGCCGTGAACCCCCTGGAACTGTTCTGGCTGTTCTTCAAAGCTTCGCTGCTCTCGACCGGGGGGCTGGGCAACCTGCCTTTCTTGCACAAGGACCTGATCGGCCTGGGCTGGGCGGGTGAAAAGGATTTTGTCACCGCGCTGGCGGTCGGGCAGGTCAGCCCGGGGCCGAACGGTTTGTGGAGCATCAGCCTGGGCTATCTGGTGTACGGCTGGCTGGGGGCCGCGCTGGCGCTGGCTGCACTCAGCCTGCCGCCGCTGCTGACCATGCTGGTAGCCGCCTTCTACAACCGCATTGAAGGCCAACCCCTGGTGCAAGATTTTACGCGCGGGTTGGGCCTGGGCGTGGTCGGCCTGACCGCTGCAGTGGCGCTGGGCCTGACCACCACGGCGATCAGCGACTGGCGCGGGATCGTGATCACAGCAGTGGCGCTGGGGCTGGCGATCAGCAAGCGCGTGCCGGTGCTGCTCATTCTGGCGCTGGCTGCCCTGGCCGGCGTTTTGATTTACGCTTGAAGCCTCTTCTTCCAAGGATCGTACTTACCATGACCGAAACTTCCCCCGCTTCTCGTTCGCAGGTCACCCGCCAGGATCGGGCGGTGCTGGACCCAGCCTGGATGCGCGCCTTTTTGCAACGCACCGGGATGGCCGTGTTAGCCACCAGCCACGAAGGCCAGCCCTTTCAGGCCACGCTGCTGTTCGTCTACGACCCCAAGCAGCACGCAGTCTACCTGCATACAGCCCGGCGCGGGCGGATCTGGGAGAACGTGCAGGCGGGCGGCGCGGTGGGCCTCCCGGCCTGCCTGACGGCAGCCGCGATGGGCCGCCTGCTCCCGGCGGAGACCGCGCTGAACTTTTCAGTGGAGTATGAAGCGGTGGTACTGTTTGGCACGCTGCGCCTGGTGGAGGACCCCCACGAGGCAGAAACCGCCTTGCAGCGCCTGCTGGACAAATACTTCCCCCACCTGCACCCCGGCCAGGACTACCGCGCCATCACCGCCGCTGAACGCGACGTCACCGCCGTCTACCGCTTGGAGGTGGAAGAGTGGTCCGGCAAGCGCAAGGCAGTGGACGCCGATTTTCCGGGGGCTTTCGAGTGGTGACAGGCAGAATTTGTCTTTCGATAAAATAATAGACGCTAGTACCCGGCGGTGTAAATAGCTCTATGGTTATCGTCACGCGCCGGGTCCTAGTACCCGGCCGTTTGGTTTCGAAGAAGATCCTCACCCTCCAGCTCCCTCTCCAGAATCCGCAAGAACGGCGGATTCCGGAGAGGGAGGGCCTGCCACCGCATTAATTCGGGTTAGCTTTCCGACGGCTGCGGATAATTCTGGTCTCCCCTTCTCTAGAATCGCATGTTTTTCGCAATTCTAGAGAAGGGGACGGAAGGGGTTGAGGATCTTTCTCGACAAAACAAAAATGGTCGGGTAGCAAGTAATAGACGTTCTATCCGAATTTGTCTCCCAACTTGATTTGGAGTAGAATACAGGTCACAAAGGAGATGCCGATGCAACCTACCCGTGACCGGGTTGATCCTGACAAAATAAATACCACGCCCCTCCGCCGCCCATCCTGGATCCGCGTGCGCGCGCCAGCGGGTGAAACGTACGAATGGCTGCAAAAGCTCATGCGCCAGAAGGCGCTGCATACCGTGTGCGAAGAGGCCGGCTGCCCGAATATGGGCGAATGCTGGGGCTCGGGCACAGCCACCTTCCTGATGATGGGCGATATCTGCACGCGCACCTGCGGCTTCTGCGACATCAAACGCGGCCGCCCGGCGCTGCTGGATTTCCTTGAGCCAGAGCGGGTCGCCCAGGCGGTCAAATCCATGCAGCTCAAACACGCCGTGATCACCTCGGTCAACCGCGACGACCGCAAAGATGGCGGCGCGCCGATCTTTGCCATGGTCATCAACCGCATCCGCGAAATCCACCCTGGCTGCTCGATCGAGGTGCTCATCCCCGATTTCAAAGGTTCGCTGGAGGCGCTGCGCATTGTCGCCGCGGCGCGCCCGGAGATCCTCAACCACAACGTCGAGACAGTGCCGCGCCTGTTTAAGCTGGTGCAGCCGCAGGATCGCTATGAGTGGGCGCAAGCCACGCTGACCCACGCCAAAATGCTCGAACCAGAGGTGCTGACCAAGTCTGGCATCATGCTCGGGCTGGGCGAGACGCTGGACGAGGTCAAAGAAGTCATGCGCGACCTGCGCTCGTGGGGGGTAGACATCCTGACCATCGGCCAGTACCTGCAGCCCTCGCGCCAGCACCTGCCCATCGCGCGCTACTATACCCCCGAAGAATTCGCTGAACTGCGGGAATTTGGCCTGGGGATTGGCTTCCAATGGGTCGAAAGCGGCCCGCTGGTGCGCTCGTCCTATCACGCCGCCGATCAAGTGCGCGCGCTCAGCGCCGTCCACCGCAAACTATACGGGGACTAACCCTTCCTCAGTTTCCTATTGCGCGGCTGGCTGCCCAAGATGCAGCCAGCCGCGCAGTATTTAAGCTCAGTTTACAGTTTCGAAAAGCGAGTTAAAGAATATATCAGTTATTTTCGGGTTAGTCTTCTTTACAATAGAAGGGAACCAGATATGAAACGATATCCATTTCAACCCAAAACCCAAACAAGGGGAGCCTTCATTGCGATGAAGATAATGCCATTAATGCCTGTCTGCTGCCTATGCTTCTTCTGCCGCTGGCATTCTGCTGCTGAGGGTGTTCAGGCATGATGGATCGCAACCCAGCTGTACTGCCTGGCCCCCTTACCCGGCTGTCCATTTCTTTTGGAAAAGACAGCTGCCTGACCTGCCGGCGCTGTTTGCCGGCTGCCGTGCATGGGCCCAACGGGAAGCCGCCCGTCACCCTGCCCCTCGAAACCATCAGCGGCGCGGTGCAGGCGGCCCTGCCGCTGGGACTGCGCGTGGTGCGCCTGAGCGGCGCGCCCCTGGCCTACCCCTACCTGATGGGCTTACTGGATACTTTAGAACGCCTGGAACTGCGCATTGAAATCGAGACCAGCGGGGCCGGCCTGACGCCGCGGCTGGCGGACCGGCTGGCGCACCTGCCGCAGTGCACCGTCACGCTGGGACTGGATGCCCCAGAAGCCATGCTGCATGACGGCCTGCACGGCACGCCCGGCGCTTTCGCCGCCGGCGTCCTGGCCGCGCAGCTGCTGGCGGAAGCGGGCCGCCCGGCGCACCTATCTGCCCTGCTGGTGCGCGGCAGCGCCGCCTGGGCGAATGGCCTGGTGCACCTGGCAGAAGCCCTGGGGGCCGCCTCGCTGCGCTTTACCCTGCCCGCCCCGCAGCTTCCCCCGCCCGGCAAGAATGGGAATGGGCACCACCCGCCGGTCATCCAGCCCAGCCTGCTGGCAGTCGAAGAACTGATTGCCCTGGGACGCCGGGTCGAGCGCGAGCTGTCCTTCCAGACGCGCCTGCGCCTGTATTTTGACCAGCCGCCCGCCTTCCGGGGCTTGCATCCCCAATCGCGCGGTGACAGCCACGACCGCTGCACGGTGCTCAACACGCTCAGCCTGCTGCCCACGGGGGAATACAGCCTGTGCGGCGCAGCATCGAGCGCGGAAAGCAACGGCGCGGGCAAGATCAATCAGCTGCGCCTGGGCCAGGTGGGTGTGGATCCCCTGGCAGCGCTGTGGGCCGGGCATCCCACGCTGCAAACCCTGCGCGCCGGCCTGCCAGAGCGCCTATCCGGAGTCTGCGAGCACTGCGTGCTCAAATCCGCCTGCCTGGGATACTGCGTCATCGAAAACTATCTGCAAAACGGTTCCTTCTGGGGCCCGCACTGGTTCTGTGCCGCCGCCGAACGCGTGGGGCTGTTCCCCGCCGGACGGCTGGTGGAGAACCACTGGTAAGCAATTATCCTCTTTTTCCTCTCTCCCTCCTTGGACAGATCCCGGCGCCAGACGCATGGCGCCGGGATCGTTTAAAACCCTGGCGCATCTCTCACGCCATCGTATCCCAGCGCTCGGGCGAAATGCGGTTTGCCAGCGGGCGGCCTTCCAGGTAAGCCAGCACGTCTTCGCCGGTGTATTGGCCCTGGCGCAGGCGCGCTTCGCGGCTGTTGCCAGCCTGATGCGGAATCAGCACGCAGTTTTCCAGGTCAAAGAAGGGTGAATCCGGCGGCAGCGGTTCGACCGGATCGGTCACGTCCAGCAGGGCAGAGATACGCCCGGTTTGCAGCTCGGCCAGCAGCGCGGCGTGATCCACCAGCACCCCGCGCGCGGTATTAACGAACAATGCCCCATCAGGCATGGCCTGGAAGTGCTCGGCGCGCAGCATGTTGATCGTCTCGGGGGTGATAGGCGCGTGCAGCGAGACGATGTCGCTGCGCTGGAATAACGCCAGCAGGTCCACGCGCTCGGCCTGCCACTGCGCCGCCTGTTCGTCCGTGATATAAGGATCGTAAAGCAGCAGGCGCACCTGCCACGGGCGCAGCAGGTCCATCACCCGCCGGCCAATGGCGCTGGCCCCAAGGATGCCCACCACACTGCCGGGCAGCTCGCGCATGGTGGTATAGCTCGGTGCGGGCTGGTGCGCGTGATAGCGCGCCGCGCTCAGGAACATCTGGCGGCGCATGCCCAGGATGGCGGCGATGGTAAACTCTGCCACTGCCTCGGCCAGCGAGTCGTTGGCATGAGCAACGAGCAGCCCGCGCCGCAGCGCCTCGCCCGGCACCAGGAACCTGACCGTCCCGGCGGTGTGCGCCACCAGGCGCAGCGGTGACCGTTCAGGGGTCCAATCCGCCAGCGCTTCGACCAGCCCAGGCGTGCCCCAGCCGGTGACCAGCACTTCCGCCTGCCCCAGCACGGCTTCGACCACCGCTCGCGGCGGGGCGCCGGCTCCGTCCCAGCGTTCTACCCGGGCATAACGCGCCCACTGCGGCAGGTAAGGCTCCAGGTTGGTCTGTTGATAGAGTTCAGAGGAAATTGCAATGTAAATGAGGGGTTTCTCTGGCATAAGGGTCCTTTGTGTATGCTGCAGCGCCATCCGGGGACGGCGAAGGCTTTTATCCTAACCTCAAGCACGCGTCCACCGCCAGGCGGAACATGAGTTCGCGGTCGGCGTGGCGTTCAGTCCAGCCGCGGTGTTCCCACTGCTCAGGGACGACCAGGTCGCCGCCGTAGACCACCTGCCCGAAGGTCGCGCCGCGGAATTGGGCTACGGCGAAAAAGGCAGCCGCTTCCATTTCCACCACTTCGCAGCCTTCCGCCAGGCGGCGAGCGCGGCGGGCAGGCGTTTCGCGGTAGAAGGCATCCGTTGTCCAGGTCTTGCCCAGGCGGTAAGCGATGCCCAACTCCTGGCAGGCAGCTTCCAGCGCCGCCACACCGCGCGGGTCGGCGGCGACTTCGCGCGCCGGGGGCAGGTAGTGGTAAGAGGTGCCCTCATCCCGCACAGCAGCGCTGAGGATGACCGGGTGCCCGGCGGCGATCTCTGGCAGCAGCACGCCGCAGCCGCCACAGGCAATCACCTGCTGCGTGCCCAGCGCGATTATTTCCTCCAATATGCCCGCGCCCAACGGCGCACCGATGCCCGGGTGCGCTACCAGCACGTCCCGCACGCCAGAGACCGTCTCCACGCGCAGCACGTACAGAGGCAGCGGCCCCAGTTCAGAAGGCAGCGCGCCAATCTGCGTCAGGCGGCGCTCGTCCAGCAGGTGCTGGAGCACATCCTTAAAGAAACACAGCACAGCGCGTTTAGGGACCGGGCGGCTGGTCTCCGGCCCTCGCGGCTGTAAAATGGCGCGCGGGTCCGGGTCGAATTCAAGAATAGGGAAGTTGTCCACGAGACCTCAGGTTCAGCAGAGATTGCGATCAAGGTGAAGGAAATTATAGCAAAAACCACGACGAAACTCAGAAACAAGTATTAAAAATCGAATCGACAACTGCTAAGGTGTGATAGAATCTGGCCGCTTATCCCCTTATTGTGAGTGAGACATGCTGCAGCTTCTCTGGCAAATTTTTCTGGTCTTTATGCGGGTCGCCCTGTTTTCGTGGGGCGGCGGTCCGGCTTCGCTGGCGCTCATGCAGCGCGAGGTAACCACTGCTGGCTGGGCCACCCCGGCAGAGTTCGCGGACGCCGTGGCGATTGGCAACGCGCTGCCCGGCCCGATTGGCCCGAAGATTTCGGCATATGTAGGTTATAAAGTAGCGGGCGTGCCGGGCGCGGTATCAGCGACGACCGGAAACGTGCTGCCCACCACCATTTTGATGCTGGCGGTCGTGGCCTACTTCTTTACCATCAAAGACAGCCCGAGCATTAAAGCCATGCTGACGGCGGTGCGCCCGGTGGTGGTTGGCCTGCTGCTGTGGACGGCCTATGATGTTGCGGTCACCGTGTTTGGCGCGAATAAGTTGGGCTGGGTGGCAGCCTTAAGCCACAGCCTGGATAAGCTGGCCTTCGTGGTCGTCACCTTCCTGCTGTTAACCCTTACCAGCATCAACCCGGTGTTTATCGTGGTAGGCGCGGCGCTGCTGGGGCTGCTGTTTTACCGGTAAATCCAACGCTCGGTCACGCTACAGGGAATCCCCCCAACCGGGATCGAAAATCCCCTTTTAGACAACGCTTAACTTTTCCGTTATACTTCTTCGCACGGGAATGCGCCCCGCGCGCGAGCGTATTCTCCCATTGAAAGTGATTAGACCAGACGGGGGTTAATCAATGAATTTTAATTTCCTGCAAGGCATTTTGCCCGGCTTCTTGCAGCCTATGGCGCCGATGCTGTCGCTGGTGCTCATCCCCGCCCTCGCGACTGTGGTGGGCGGGCTGTTAGTACTGGTATTTAACATCTCGAGCAAGCTGATGATGTACCTCTTCCATTTTTCTTCCGGGCTGTTAATGGGGATTATCGGCATTGAACTGGTCCCGGAGTTTATCAAGCACAACCTCGAGTGGCTGATTATCCTGATTTTTGTGATTGGCGGAGCTTTCTTCGTGCTGGTCGACTGGTTAACCGACCTGGTGCAGGAAAAACTGCTGGAAACGCCCAAGAAGAAGTCACCCTGGACGATTTTCCTGGGATTGTCGGTGGACCTGCTCAGCGACGGGATGCTAATTGCCTCTGGCTCGACGCTGGGCAACCTGGGCCTGCCGCTGGCGATTGCTACGGCCATCGTGGCGCTGCCAGAGGCCTTCACCTCCAATGCCGCCTTTAAGAAACGCAACTTTGGCACCTGGAAACTGACCGGGCTGGCTTTCGCGCAGGCGATCATTCAGATCCTGGGCGTGCCTATCGGCTACCTGATCGTGCACGGCAGGCCGCAGATTTTCACCTTTGGCGTGATCAGTTTCACCGCGGGCTATCTGGCGGTGCTGCTGGCAGAAGAAATGCTGCCGCGGGCGCATGAAAGCAAAGAAATCCGCCTGGGGGCGTTCCTTTTCCTGATCGGTTTTGCCGCTGTGGCTTCTGTGTCCGCCTATATCGGGTAAACAAATAGATCCCGGTACTCAAAATCTTGACAAAATAAGTATTCTATAAAACGTCCTGTCGGCAAATTTTGTGTTATGATTAATAAATGCTGATGAAAGCATGAAGTTTGTTTGCAGCCGCGGTCTTTCGGAGACGGGCGGCGTTTTTCTCAGAAGGAGTCAGAGAATGGAATCGAAATTGTATGTTGGGAACCTATCCTACCAGACCACCGAAGACGAACTGCGCACCTTGTTTTCACAAGCTGGCGAAGTTACGGCAGTCGATCTGATCAAAGACCGCGACACAGGTTCCTCAAAAGGCTTTGCCTTTGTAACCATGAGCTCGGGGGAAGAAGCCGAGAACGCAATTCGCATGTTCAATGGGCACAGCATGGATAACCGTGAGTTAAAGGTGAATGCAGCTCGCCCACGTGAAGAACGCTCGGGCGGCGGTGGTGGCGGCTATGGCGGCCGGGGCGGCGGCTATGGCGGCGGCGGTGGGCGCAGCGGCGGCGGCGGCGGTGGTGGTGACCGCGACCGGCGCGGCGGTGGAAGACGCTATTAAAACCTTGACGAATCATCCTTCACATGGTACATTATTGTTCTGAAGGATGCGAGTAAGTTCTCGTTGGGATGAAAAACAACGGCTCAGGTACGTCCTCGAGCCGTTCAATTTAAGCTGGACCGATGGAACTACGCAGCATCAAATTTTTTACCACTTGCCAATAAGGAGGCAATATCAATGGCTGAGCGTGTTCTCGGTACAGTAAAATGGTTTAACAGCGAAAAAGGCTACGGCTTCCTCGCACAGGACAATGGCCCAGACGTGTTTGTACACTTCACGGCGATCCAGAGCGATGGTTACCGCACGCTGACCGAAGGCCAGAAGGTCGAATTCTCGATCGAAAAAGGCCCCAAAGGTCTGCAAGCTGCAAACGTTGTGCCCGCCTAATCCCAACGCGGCATACGAATTAACCACAAAAAAACCTGCCCTGCAAAAGGGCAGGTTTTTTGTTGGATTGACTGAAAATCCTCAAGTTCCCCTATAATTAGAGGCATGGACCCTGTCTATAAACAACGGTTTACTGCTGCGCTGCTCAGTGAAGCAGCGGCGCGCTACGGCGTGGCCCCGGCTGCTCTGCGGGCGCTGGACGGCTTTGAAAGCTTCATCTACGAATATGAGCGGGATGGGCAGGGGTATATCCTGCGCATCGGTCACGCTCACCGCCGCTCAGAAGCGTTGATTCGCGGCGAGGTAGATTGGATCAACTACCTGGCAGCGCATATCGAGCCACAAGCGCCGTTTGGGGTGGCCCAGGCGGTCAATTCGGCCAAGGGGAACCTGGTGGAAGCCCTGCCAGATGGTGAAGGAGAGCACTTCCTGGCGGTGTCCTTCCGCAAAGCGCCCGGAGAAGCGGTGCGCCAGAATACTTTCACCCCTGAACTGATCGAAACCTACGGGCGCATGTTAGGCTGCATGCACGCCCTGGCCCGCGCCTACCAGCCCGGCGACCCCGCCGGGGCGCGCATGCACTGGGACGACCCTATCCTGCTGGATGTGGCCCGCGAGCTGCCCCCGACCGAGGCGCTGGCGGCCCGGCGCTACGCGGAGCTGCGCGCTGCTCTGCGCCGCCTGCCGCGCAATGACCCGGCGGCGTACGGGCTGATCCATCAGGACGCGCATGGGGGCAATATTTTTGTCGAGAATGGTATGCACCTGACCCTGTTCGACTTTGACGACTGCTGCTATTCCTGGTACGCCAACGATATCGCCATTGTGTTGTTTTATGCGGTGATGTGGAAGCCCGACCCGGCAGCCTATACCGGGATGTTTATGCGCCACTTCCTCAACGGGTACCGCCAGGAGAATGAGCTGGACCCTGCCTGGCTGCGCCTGATCCCCGACTTCCTCAAGCTGCGCGAGATCGAGCTGTATGCTGTGATCCACCGCAGCTTCGACGTCACCCACCTGACTGACCGCTGGGTGGCAGGCTACATGGACGGGCGCAAGGCACGCATCGAAAATGGTGTGCCGTATCTTGATTTCGATTTTGAGAAGTTGAGTGGGGAGATAAAATAAAGAAAGAAGAGATGAACCGCAAAGGGAAGAAGAAGAGCGTAAAGGAAGAGAAGAATTCTTCTCTTCTCCTGCATTCTATGAGATAATCTCAACAATCATGGCAGATAACAAGTTTGAATTCCATTACACCGCCGCGGATGTGACTGCGGCGCAGCGGCTGCGCTTTTTACACTCGGGGCAGTTGAAGATCATGTTCATCCTGTGGGCACTGGGGATCCTGTACCTCAGCGTCCCGCTGGTGATCCCGCAGCTGCTGCCCGGCGCGACGTATTCCAGCTGGGGATTGGTGCTGGAGGTCTCGCTGGCCTTCCTGGTCACGCTGCTGGTGCTGATGTTCGTCACGCCCTGGTTAGACTTCACCTTCCGCCGCTTCTGGCGGGTGGGGCTGGTGCTGCGCTTCAATCAGAAAGAGCTGCATCTGAATGTCGCCGGCAAAACCGGTGGGATGCGCCTGGAGTGGAACGAGATCAAGCGCATGGTCGAGAATCAGCGCGTTTATGTCCTCTTCTACGGCACGGGCAACCATTATATTATCCTGCCAAAATCCGCCTTCGAGACCGCTAAAGGTCACCGGCACCCGGCAGAACGCAAGTTCCGCGCCTTGCTCGAGCAGCTCGTCGTCAAGAAAAACGGCCAAACGCCTTCCATCCCCTGAGCCATGAAGCTGTATTGTGAGACTGTCCCCTGCCCGCTGGGCTACCTGCTGCTGGCTGCCACTGAGCGCGGCATTCGCGCCGTGACACTGGGCGACAGCCCCGCAGCGCTGCAAGCCGCCCTGCAAAAAGATTTCCTGGAAGCACAGCAGCTGCCGGGCAGCGCGGCGCCCTTCGCGGAGGCGTTCAACGTATGGCTTGGCGCACTGCAAGCCTGCCTGCTAGGGAAACCTGCGCCGCGCGACCTGCCGCTGGATGCGCAAGGCACGCCCTTTCAAGAGCGCGTGTGGGCTGAACTGCGCCAGATTCCAGCCGGGCAAACGCGCAGCTATACGCAGGTGGCCGAGGCGCTGGGCAGTCCAAAATCCGTGCGGGCTGTGGCGCACGCCTGCGCCAGCAACCCGATCGCGCTGCTGATCCCCTGCCACCGGGTGCTGCGCGCGGATGGCGCTCTGGCCGGTTACCGCTGGGGGCTGGCCCGCAAGCAGGCGCTGCTGGCATTGGAGCAGGCTTAAACCGCCTGGTTTTGTTAGGCAAAAACGAAGAAAGTGACCTGTTTCACCCACAAAATTGCACGGCTTGTGCTACAATCTTTTCATCCAGAAATTCTTTACCCGTATATCGACAAGCCCATATTTATATAACCCCTTTCTATCCAGTTCAAGGAGTTGAAACAATGAAGAAGAAGCTTGTGTTGGCGTTCCTCCTCGTTCTCATGCTGCTTGTATCGGCTTGCCAGCCTGGCGGCCGTGCGGCAGTAACGGATAAGGAACTGAACGTGTTGTGCACCCCGCAAGAAGAGTGGTGCCAGGGCATGAAGCAAGAGTTTGAGGCGAAGTACAACATCACGGTGAACTACGTGCGCATGTCCGCCGGTGAAGCGTTGGCCCGCCTGCAAGCCGAAAAAGAAAACCCCCAGTTTGACATCTGGTGGGGCGGCCCAGTAGACAGCTTTGTTGCTGCCAAGGAAGCCGGGGTGCTGGAAGCTTATAACTCCCCTAACCTGAAGAACCTGCGCGACCAGAAGCTGTACAAAGACGCCGAGAACTACTGGGCTGGCGTGTACGTTGGCTCGCTGGGCTTCGCCACCAACAAGAACTGGCTGGACGCCCACCCCGGCACCAAAGCGCCGGAATCGTGGGATGACCTGCTGAAGCCAGAGTTCAAAGGCCAGGTAATGGTCGCGCACCCCTCGACCTCGGGCACTTCCTACACCGCCCTGGCGACCGTCTTGCAGGTGAAGGGCGAACAGGCAGGTTGGGAATACCTGAAGAAGTATGCCGGGCAGATCTCGCAGTACACCAAGAGCGGCGCAGCCCCGGCCAAGTTTGTCGGGCAGGGCGAAGGCATCGTCGCCATCGTCTTCTCGCATGACACAGTCAATGAGATCGAAAACAACAAGATGCCGCTGGTGCTGAGCTTCCCCAAAGAAGGCACCGGCTATGAAATCGGCGGCATGGCCATCATCAAAGGCGCGAAGCACCCCCAGGCGGCCAAAGCGTGGTTCGACTGGGAACTGACCCCCGAAGGGCAGTCCTTAGGCCCCAAATACAAAGCCTACCAGGCCCCCACCATCGACGGCGTCAAGCTGTCGCACCCCGAACTGATGGACGTCAAGCTGATTAACTATGACTTCCAGTGGGCCGGGACCAACAAGAAAGCCTTTGTCGACAAATACACCAACGAACTGGCTGCCGCTGAAAACTTGAAGTAAGCCGTTCGTTCCGCTCTTCTCAAATCAACTTGCGCACCACGCAGGGGATGGGATCTCGCCAGGCGAGGCCCCATCCCCTCAATGAAATGAGACCCATGCAAATCACCACTCAACCTGCGCCCCGTGCAACCCTCCTGGCCAGCCTCGAACGCCGCTACCACGAGTTTTCACTGATCGGGCGCGACCCTGTTTTGGCGGTCAGCCTGCTGCTCAGCGGTTTTTTCCTGCTGGTGTTTGTCATCGTGCCCTTATACCGGACGATCGTCGCCGGCTTTTTTAATTCCGCCGGGCAGGTGGACCTGCAGTACTTTGGCCGCTACTTCAATGCGTACTACGGCCCGCTTTCGCGGCAGATCTTTGGCAATACGCTGGTGATGGGCGGATTGACGGCCAGTTTTGGCACGCTGTTAGGCTTTGTTTTCGCCTACGCCATGGTGCGCTGCCGCATGCCCGGTCACAAGCTGGTGCACCTGATCGCGCTGGTGCCGACCGTTTCACCGCCTTTTGCCATCGCCCTGGCGACTATTTTACTGCTGGGCCGCAACGGGCTGATCACCCGCCACCTGCTGGGCATCGAGTACCAGCCGGGGATGAATGACATTTACGGCATGGATGGGCTGGTCTTCGTGCAGGTGATCACCTTTTTCTCGGTGGCCTACCTGATCCTGCGCGCCATGCTGGAACGGCTGGATGCCTCGATGGAAGAAGCCGCCGCCAGCCTGGGGGCCGGGCGCTTCACCATCTTCCGCACGGTGACCATGCCGCTGCTCATCCCTGGATTGGCGGCAGCTTTCCTGCTGCTGTTCGTCGAGGCGCTGGCAGACCTGGGCAACCCGCTGTTTATTTCGGGCAACGTCACGGTGCTCTCAGCGCAAATCTTCCTGGCGATCATCGGCGAATACGATTACCAGAAAGCCGCGGCGCTGTCGCTGGTGCTGCTGCTGCCCACCCTGGCCATTTTCCTGGTGCAGCGCTACTACGTCAACCGGCGCTCGTATATCTCGGTCACCGGCAAACCGACCGGCGGGCGCATCACCGAGAAAGACCCGCTCATCCGCTGGGTCGCCATCCTGACCACTTACCTGACCTGCATTGTCATCCTGGTTTTATACTTCACCATTTTCTACGGCTCCTTCAGCACCGCCTGGGGCACCGACTTTACCCCCACCCTGCGCTGGTGGCAGCTGACCTTCGAGCGCGGCGTGGAAGCGATCCTCGACACGACCTTCCTTAGCGCGCTGGCAACTCCGGCAGCCGTGCTGCTCGGGCTGGTGATCGCCTTCCTGGTGGTGCGCAAGAAGTTCAGCGGAAAAGAATTGCTGGACTTTATCTCTAACCTGGGCGGTGCGGTGCCCGGCACGATCCTGGGCATGGGCTTTGCACTGGCTTTCAACACGCCCAACTTCACCCTGGCGGCGCTGCTGTATGCCATCCTGGCTATCTTCTATGCGCAATTAACCGCGCACAGCCTGCGACAGCGGGTGATCATCCTCAGCCTGGGGACGGGCTGCGGCGTGGCGTTGAGCCTGCTGGACGGGGCGCTGGGTATGTGGAGCCTGATGTTCTTGTTGAGCGGGCTGTACCTGGCGGCTGCCCTGGCAGCCTATTTCACTGCGCGCCGCCGGGCGCTGGTGTGGGCACTGCTGGGGGCCGGGCTGTACTGCCTGGCCTACAACCTGGTGGAGTACCTCTCTGACCCGATTGCCAACCTGAGCCGCAGCCTGCCGCGCGGCTTCTGGAGCAACGCCGTCTTCCAGTTCTCCGATTACCTGAAAGTCATCTTCCAGCCGCCCACGCTGCTGATCGGAGTGGTGCTGCTGGTGACGGGCGGTTTGCTGCTCGGCACCGTTAACGGGCGCGGGCGGCTGCCGCTGGGGGTGACGCTGCTGGCGCTGCCCTGCGCGCTGATCTTCTCTAACCAGCCGCTGGCGCTGGTGGGCACGCCCTATATCATCCTGGCCGCTTATATGGTGCGCAGCCTGCCGGCATCCGTGCGGGCGGGCGTGGCGGCGCTGCACCAGATCGAGCCGGCGATTGAAGAAGCCTCCAACATCCTGGGGGCTGATGCGCAGGTCACCTTCCGCAAAGTCACCCTGCCGCTGATCACCCCCGCGCTGCTCTCGGGCCTGATCTTCAGTTTCACGCGGCATATGACCAGCCTTTCCGCGATCATCTTCCTGGTCACCGCCCGCTGGCGCATCGTCACCGCGTCCATCCTCAGCGAGTGGGAGCAAGGCGGGGTCGCTATCGCGGCGGCCTATTCGACCGTTATTATCGTCATCGTTTTGATGGCCATTGGATTTATATACCTGACCACAGCGCGCCTGATGGACCAGGACGCCACCGATTACCGCATGGGTGGCTAAGGCAGATCACCGGGAGGGCTAACGATGTATTTGAGCTTGCAGGATATTGTCAAGATTTTCCCCGCGCGCGGCGGCGGGAAAGATGTCGCCGCGGTCAACCATGTTTCGCTGGAGATTGAAAAGGGCGAGCTGGTCACGCTGCTCGGGCCATCGGGCTGCGGGAAAACCACCACCCTGCGCATGATCGCCGGGTTCGAGTTCCCCACCCAGGGCGCTATCCAGCTGGACGGGCGCCCGATCAATATGCTGCCGCCGCACCAACGCGAAATGTCCATGGTTTTTCAAAGTTACGCCATCTTCCCTCACCTGGACGTCTATGAGAACGTGGCCTACGGGCTGAATGTAACCCACGTATCCAAGGGCGAGATCCGCAAACGGGTAGCAGAGGTGCTGGAACTGGTCCAGCTGACCGGGTACGAAAAGCGCGCGCCGAACCAGCTTTCCGGCGGGCAGCAGCAGCGCGTGGCGCTGGCGCGCGCGCTGGTGATGCACCCCAAAGTGCTGCTGATGGACGAGCCGCTCTCGAACCTGGACGCAAAGCTGCGCGAGCAAATGCGCACCGAGATCCGCCGCATCCAGAAGAGCACCGGCGTCACCAGCGTATACGTCACCCACGACCAGATTGAAGCCATGACGCTTTCAGACCGCATCGTGGTGATGAACCAGGGCGTGATCGAACAGGTGGGGCCGCCGCAGGAGGTATACCGTCACCCGCGCACGCGTTTTGTGGCGGATTTTATCGGGCGGGCGAACTTTGTGGAAGGGCGCATCCTGGAGTGCCACGCCGGCAGGCTGACGGTGGACCTGCTCGGGCAGGCGGTGCAGATCGATCAAAGCAATGGCGCGCAGGACGCGGGGCAGATGGTGACCCTGGTGGTGCGCCCGGAAATGGTGCGGGTGGGCGAAGCGGGCAGCCCCTGGCAGGGCCGGGTGCGCCGCGCCACCTACCTGGGCAACGCCATAGACTACGAAGTCGAGCTGGGCGGGCAGGCGCTGGTGATCCAGGAAACCAACCCGCTGCATACCACTATCTTTGCCGAAGGTGAGCTGGTCGATGTGCGCGTGCTGGAAGACTGCGTTCACATGCTCAGCGACTGACCTTAAGCATTGACGCAACACAAAACAGCGCCCGGGCGGGCGCTGTTTTATATTTGAGCCGATTAAGTTATACGCTTCTTTTCCCCGTGCGCAGGCTGGAGATCAGCAGCAGCAGGCCCAGGGCCACGATCAGCAAAGGCCAGACAAAGCGCAGGGAAGCCGCGCCGACGAACAGGGCGATGACCGCCAGGGAAGCCAGCGCAAAGGTGGGGTACCTGGCCCAATCCAGCTGAGCCACGCGTTCCATTTTGCCGCGGCGCAGCCACAGCACCAGGAAGGTCAGCGACCAACCGCCAAACATGGCGCCCGTGATGAGGCTGGAGCGTGCCAGGTCTGTTTCTGTGCCGCCCGCCAGCAGGGTCACCAGACTGAGGGTGGCAAAAAAGCCAGCCGGGATTAAAGCCCACCAGTTGCGCAGGGACCAGGCATAGGTGATGAAGAACGGCAAGGCGATCAGGAACAGGATAATCGCCCCGAGCAGCGTGCCTTCCATCCCCGTCGACAGCAGCGGGAACAGGGAGATAATCGCTAAAATGCCGCCGGGGATCAATGCCCAGACACGGGTGCGGTTCATCAGGTAAACCATCAAGAACGGCAGGGCAATCGAGAAAAGCACCAGCGAACCGATCACCTCGCCGCGAGCGCTGTCAGCGATCAGCACCACCACGGCAATCGAGCTCAACACCCAGGTCGGGATCAAAGCCCACCAGCGTTCACGCGGCTTGAGCAGATAGGTTACGCCAAAGGGAATGGCTACCCCGAACAGAATGGGCGCGGCGACATACGACCCGCTTGTCCCGGATAACCCGAGCTGCATGGTCAAGGCCAGCCCGCCCGAGATACAAGCCGGGAATAACCAGCCCCACATCGATATGCCGCTATAAAAGTAACTGGCGAAGAAAATGATGCTGAGAAAAGCGAAGAAGTATACCCAGACCTGCGGCGAGATGGTTTCCATCAAACCGTAATTCTGGGCCAGGAACAAAACGCCGGCGATAATTAAAGCCAGGCCCCAAACCATATTTGCGATATTTGCTCTCATCGGGTGTCCCTCCAGAAAATAACAGGTTGCCAATAATTCCCGGCAATCGACAAGGGAACCGATAATGGTACAAATAAGATGGTAAAGTACACTATTAGTTACATTATACAGAAAAAGTACAGTATATAAAACAGGACAGGTGTCACTATTTTGCACCCATTAAAAAATCGAGAGGAGACCCCTCTCGATAAAAATGGGTGATTGATCCTGGATCAACCGGCCTGCGATGCCTCGGATTCGGCCGTCGCCAGGGTAGATTCATTGAGCGCCATGATCAGCAGGCTGGCGAAGACCATCATGCCGATGAGGATGATCAGCGAGGAGGTAAAACGCCCGCTGGCGTCTTTAAGCGCGTTCATGGCATAGATAAACACCACGGAAACCTGCCCGGCGAGGTTCAACAGGCCGTTGGAGGTGCCTTCCGGGGCCGGGTAGGTGATCTCGGCGGCGTACTGGTAGCCGATGGGGGCCAGGCTCATCAGGAAGAAGCCCAGCGCCAGCATGGAAACCACCATCCAGACATAGCTTGTGGCAAAAGTAACCCCGATCATGCCGGGCACCGCCAGCGCCATGCCCAGCAGCAGGAAAATCTTGCGCCTGTGCAGGCGATCGGACAGGGCCGGGATGACAATGGCCCCGACGATACCACCCAGCAGCAAGAAGCCGCCCATCTCGCCAGCCTGGGTAATGCTAAAACCGCGCGGGCGCAAGATATCCTCGATCCAGGTGGAGACGCCGTTGAAGATGCCCATGCCGATCAGGAACAGCCCCAACAGCAGCCAGATATCGCGCATCTTGAGCATGGTTTTCAGACCGTCCAGCACCAGGGCGCGTGTTTCCAGTCCGGGCGGGCAGGGCGGCGTGGGGGGCGCGTCGCGGGTGAAGAGCAGGAACACCACCGCCGAAAGCGCCGCCAAAGCGCCAAAGATCAGCTGCATGCCCGGGATGCCCAGACTGAGCACCAGTACCGGCGAGGCCACCTGGCCAATCGCGATGCCGATAAACCCGGCGACCAGCGCCAGGCCAGAAGCCGTGGCGCGTTCCTCGATGGGGAACCAGCGCGCCGCTACGGTGCTGACCGCGTTCATCAAGAAGGGCTGCGCCGCCGCCAGGCCCAGCGTGGCGAGGATCACCCCTGGGTAACTGCTCGCCAGCAAGCCGCGCAGCAGGCCAAATACGCCCAGCAGTACCGCGCCAATGCCAACTGCCTTGCGGTAGCCCAGCGTATCGATCATCCAGGAGGCGGGGATCGAGAGCGGCACGTAGACAATCATAAACAGCATCGCCAACAGGCCAATTTGCAAATCCGAGACACCGTAAAACTTAGCCGCCGGGCCGGTAATCGGCGCGAAACAGATCCACAGCACCTGGATGGTCAGGTTGATAAAAGCAAACGTCGCCAGGATCACCCAACGATAGGGATATACACGATAAAGTTTGTCTGGCATGCGCGGTCCTCCTCGTTAGTTATAACCCGCAGGTGGGTGAATCGTTATCCGCTCAAAAGAAATGGGTTCATGCGCGCATGAACCCATTTCTTTTGAGCGGATAAAAACTATGGCTCGGCCCGGCTGGGGTAGCGGCGCAGCTGCTGGCGCAGCTCGTGCGCGGCGGCAGCCAGGTCCGTCTCTGCCAGGGGGAAATCGAGCCAAAGGTCTGGGTTTTCAGTCCCTGCTGAGGGGCGGCGGCTGGTAATACTGCGCCAGGAGGGGTTGATCAGGTTGCCAAAGTGCACGCGTAGAGTCTGGCGGTCATCCACCAGGCGGAAGAGCAGCACCGGCTCGAGAAAGCTGATCGCTCGCGGCGGTTCTTTTCCAGCAGCCACATCCTCCAACCAATCCGCCAGGCGCGCGGCCTCATAGGTCAGCAGGCAGGGGTCCGTGCCCGTCCAGGCCCCTTCCGGCCCGGCCGCTTCCACATGGATCGCCAGCCAGTTAGCATCATAGGGCTCGCCGGCGGCATCCGGGTGCTGGTAGCCGAGAATGGTGAGGAAGAAGGAGGAGGCAGCAGAAGTCAAACGCATAGGTTAATTGTAGCATAAAGAGGGAAATTTTATTGTGGATGCAATGGCCGAGGCCTTTAATGGCCCCGGCGATTGCATTACAAAAATAGTTTACGGTTTCACAAAAAATCCTCACCCCCGGCCCCTCTCCATAATTGGGGCCCCGTGACCTTCCCCCGAATTAGTGGACACAAAAGATGGATGAATCCAGTACACTAAGACCGAACGGAGAAAGATCATGAGTGACAAGAAATATCGCGAATATACGGAAGAATTCAAATTAGAGGCACTGGCTTTGTTGAAACGCAGCGAAAAAAGTGCCCAGCAAATTGAGCGAGAATTGGGGATCACGCCCGGGATGCTGCTGAAATGGCAGAACCGGTACCAGGTGGTTGCGCCGGAGGGCCAGAAAGCCAGCCTGGAACCGAACGATCTGGAAGCGGCCAGACGCGAAATCCGACGCTTAGAACGGGAACTACGGGAGATCGCCGAAGAGCGGGAGATCCTAAAAAAAGTAGTCAGCATTTTCTCCCGGAAAAGCGCATGAAGTACACCTTCATCGATGCCCATCGGGAGGAGTTCCAGGTACGGCGGATGTGCCGGGTATTGGGGGTGCAACGCAGCGGGTACTATGCCTGGCGCAAGCGTACGCCCAGTGACCGGGCGCAGGCCAACGAAGCGCTGTTGGTGCTGATCCGGGCGGAATATGCCGCCAGCCGCAAGACCTACGGCAGCCCACGCATTCAGGTCGTCTTGGGGCGCAAGGGCGAGCGCTGCGGACGCAACCGGGTAGCGCGCCTGATGCGCCTGGACGGACTATGCGCCTTGCCCCGCCGCAGTTGCCGTCCAGTGACCACCCAACGGCAAGCGGGCGTGGTGCCCGCTCCCAACCGGCTCAATCAGGACTTCAGCGCGGTGGCCCCGAACACCAAATGGGTCAGCGACTTCACCTACATCGAGACGGGCGAGGGCTGGTTGTATCTGGCCGTGGTGTTGGATTTGTTTTCCCGCAAGGTGATTGGCTGGGCGATGCGCCCCACGATGGACACCCCGCTGGTGGCCGACGCCCTGCGCATGGCACTGCTCGACCGCCAGCCCCCCGCCGGGCTGCTGCACCATTCCGACCAGGGCTGCCAGTACACCTCCGCCGCCTACCTGACCTGCCTGACAGAGGCCGCGGCCCAGCTCTCCATGAGCCGGGTGGGCAACTGCTACGACAACGCGGTCATCGAGAGTTTCTTTGGCACCCTCAAAACCGAGTGCGTGACCGGCCCCTTTGCCACCCGTGCCCTGGCACGCACCACCATCTTTGAGTATTTGGAGGTCTGGTACAATCGTCAACGTTTACACTCGTCTTTGGGCTATTTCAGCCCGGTTGATTTCGAATACAATCTCACCCTTTAATCTCTGTCCACTCTACCGGGGCAGGGTCACCCGACCCCAATTATGGAGAGGGGTGACTGCGGGTGGCGCGAAAATTTGTCCGATTTCTGCCTCCCCTCTCCGAAAACGGGCGATTTTTCCGTTTTTGGAGAGGGGCCGGGCGTGAGGATTTTATGCGCAATCGCCCTGTTTTAATGGCCCCGGCCATTGCAGGCACAATTCGGAATCCATCACCTCTCCCTACCGCGAGCGCTGGTTATCGGCCCAGTTCAATTCAATCAGCAGTTTGTGCTGCGGGTCGATATCCACCGAGCGGACGGTACGGTTGGGGAAGGGGAACGTTTTTGGCGATTCCGTGCCGTCCCAGGTGAGGGTTTGCTGCTGGCCGTTTTGGAAGGTAACCAGGATCTCCACCGGAATGCCCAGGTCCCCTTCGCGGGCCAGGGTGACGGCGCCGGGGTCGATGGACTGGATGACGTAGTTGAGTGTGGCGGGCGAATAAACCAGTCCGGCGAAGAACCAATCCAGGTTTTGGCCGCTGACGCTGGTCGCCACCTGGCGGAAGTCGCTGGTCGTAGGATGCGCAAAGCGGTAGCGGGTGGCGTAAGTGTGCAGCAAGTTGGTCATTTTAGCGTCTCCCAGCTCGCGCTGTAGCGTCAGCAGGGAGAGGTCGGGCTTGGCGTAAGCGGCGACGACGTACTCGTTCCAGGTAAACTTCCAGGCTGGGCCGTACATCGGTACAGTGGGATCCCCCAGGTAGGCCCGGCGGCGCGAGGCCAGGAATCCGGGCTGGAAGCTGCCCTGGTCCAGATCGGCCTGGTTCAAACCGGACTGCTGGATCATCAGGCGGATCAGGGAGTAGTCGGCGAAGCCTTCATCCAGCCAGGGTTCTTCCGCTTCATTGGTGGCAACCATCGACTGGAACCACTGGTGGGCGATCTCGTGCACGGTGACCACTTCCAGAAAATCGCCCCAGCCGTGCGAGACAGAAGATTGGTCGCGCTGCGTGACCGCGCCGGTGGTGACAAAGGTGGGGTATTCCATGCCGCCCGCGCCTTGGCCCTTCTCAGGCACATCCACAACCGTCAGGCGAGCGTAGGCATAGGGGCCGTACCATGCGCCGAAGTTGGTCAGAGCATCGTCCGCGTACTGCAAGGTGCGCTGAACGCTCCAGGCGTGCTCGGGCAGGTACAGATAGAGCACTTCCGTCTTGCCTACCTGGCGCGTGGCCGACTGCAAATTGGGCGAAGCCACCCAGGCAAAATCAATCACGCCGGAGGCCTGGTAAGTGACGGTGCGCTCGTCCGCCTGCCTGGAAGCAATCGGAGAGGGCGCTTCGGCTGGCAGACCGGTTGCGCCGATGATATAGTTCTTGGGCGCGGTAATGGTGACTTCGTAATTGCCAAAGTCGGCGAAAAACTCGGCGTTGCCGTGGAAGGGCAGCGCTTCCCACTGCTGCCCGGTCCAGACGCCAGCCTTGGGGAACCACTGGCCGACCAGGTAGAAGGGGTCGCCCTGCTGGTCTAACGCCCAACCAGTGCGCGCAAACACCTGGGGCAGCTGCGCCTCGAAGGCCAGCGCTACCGCCACAGACTGCCCGGGCTGGATCGGCGCGGGCAGCGCCGCGCGCGCCAGGGTGCCGTCTTGCAGCAGTTCCAGCTTGAGCGCCGGGCCGCCCTGCACCTGCAAGCTGGTGACGTCGATCCAGCCGTTGTTGGCCGGGTTGAACTGGTCACCGCGCAGCTGCCCGCCGGATTCCTGCATAAAAAGGGTATCCGCGCTCTTGAAGGCGTTTAGATACAGGTGCAGCATCAGATCCGGAATGGGCTGCTGCGAGGTATTGTGATAAACCAGGGTCTCCTGCCCCGAAAGGTGGTGCCTGGCCGGGTCGAGGCGCACGGAGATGGTGTAATCGGCCACATTGGGCGCGCCGGGGTTTGGCAGCGGGGCCAGCCCGGCAGGCGGCGTGGGCAGCGGGCGGGTGGCAGCCGGCGCAAGCGTGAGCGTGGCTGTGGATAGAGGGGGGAGCGGGGTGGGGCTGGCGGTTGGCGCAGCCTGTGGGGCGCGCGTGTCCGCGGCGGGCGGTTGGGTCAGGGTGGCGGCTGGCGGAGCTGGCGGAACCGGGCGGGTGGCAGCGGAAGGCGTCAGCGCCTGGCAGCCCCCGCCAAACAGGACCAGGATCAAAATCAAAGCAGCGACTCTTCTCATAGCTGAATATTACCACGCCAGCAGGCGGGGTTCACTCGCCATTCGGGGGGTTTTTGCGCGCAGTTGCTCCGTTCAGGGTTGGGCGCGGATGCTGCCGGGGACCAACGCGCCGGGCAGCCGCAGCGCGATGCGGTGCAGCCTGCCGGACGGAGACAGGTAAAGCTGTTTGTAAAAGAAAACCGCGTAGAGCGCAGATTGTTTTTCACCAGGGGCATGCCCGCTGAAGAACAGCCAGCCGCCGTCATAATAATGGTTGGGATTGGGCGCATAACGGAAGCTGCCCGGGTCCAGGCCCTGCGGCAGCGCATCCAGGCAGGTATCGGGGAAGAGCGGCGCGGTGTGGGCCGGGACGGGTTTCAACAGCGGGTCGTAGGCATGCAGCCGCAGGCAGTTGGGGTCAGCGTTCGCGCCATCCAAATCACCGGACTGCAAGGCCAGGAAAAAAGCATACGGGCCGGAGAACAGCGCCTGGATGCTGCCCACCCGGCCCGAGAGGTAGAACTGGTTTTCTTCCCAGACAGCCGGCAAGCCTTCCTCTGCCATCAGGCCAAAGTCGGGGGAGCGGGCGGGGGTTACCCCCGGGCTGAGCTGTGCCGAGCGCACTTCCAGGCCCACCTCGCCGGTAGGCGGCTGGCCCTGGCTGAGGTACATCAGCCGCCAGCCCTGGTGGATCCAATCAAAGCCGCCGGGGAGCACCTGCATATCGCGCGGCGCATCCTGCGGGTTCAGCCAGAACGCGTCAGCGCTATCCGGCTGGTACAGGCGCAGCTGCCCATCCGCGCGGGTATAAGCAAAACTTTCCAACCAGGACTGAAAGCGCAGCGGGCCCAGCACGCCCTGCGTGCCGGGCAGCAGATAGGGCTGGGGCTGGGCTGCATCCAGCGCGATGCGGTATACCGCGGTCACGCCGCTGGCGGGGTCGCTGCCTTTCAGGAAAATCGCCTGGCGCTGGTAACCCACCCAGTAGAGCGGCCCTTCCCAGGTCACCGGCGAGGCGTGGGTCAGCTGTTTGACCCCCAACCCGCTGCGTTTGCGCAGGTAAACTTCTGGCTGCCCGCTTTGATCAGAGAGATAGGCCAGCGACTGTCCATCTGGCGACCAGACCGGGCTGGTCTCATTGGCGGGGGAACCCGCCAGGGTGCGCACCAGCGGCAGGGCTTTGCCCAGGATCACCAGTTGAATATCATGCTGCCCGGCCTGGACGGTTTCCAACAACAAGGTACCAGAGGGGGCCGCCTGCCGCGCCTGCTTGCGCGCCTCGCTGAAGGATTCGATGCGCCCTGAGGCTTTGTACGTGGCCCACACCTGGCTGAGCGGCGGCAGCAGGCTGCCCAACAGCCAGAGTCCCATCGCCGCCAGGACAAGATTGAGCAGCACATTTTGACAACCAGAACGTTTGGACTGATCGGCAGGCATTGGCATGGCAAGAAAGAGGGAGATGAAAGGAATCTACGATTAGTATACGCCAAATCGCCAAAATCAGAAATCACAATTATGAACCAGAATGCTATAATTATTCCCGTTGGGGGATGCAGTGCGGGTCACGGGGATGGGAGGGAGCTTGAAACTACGCTGGCTGTTCTGGATAATGATAGCGGCCTTCATCTACCTGATCATCAGCCAATGGGCCGTTTTGCAAAGCCTCATCTGGGCGCTGTTGCAAGCAAACTGGGTCTGGCTGATGGTGGCTGCGCTGTTGGATATCTTCGCCTACCTGATTTATGTCGCTTTATATACCACGGCTTTCCGCTCCGTGGGGCTGCACAGCCGTTTTTTGAACCTGCTGCCGGTCACCTTCGCGGCGATCTTTGTCAACTCGGTTGCGCCGCTGGGCGGGGCCAGTGGCAGCGCCTTATTTATCGACGACGCCGCGCGGCATGGAGAACCCGGCGCGCGGGCAGTGGTGGGCATTCTGCTGGTTTACCTGGCAAACTTCACCTCCTTTCTCCTGGTGCTGGTGACCGGCCTGGCCTACCTGCTGACCTACCGGGCGATCACCGGGTTGGAGTTGGGCGCGGCAAGCCTGATGTTTCTGCTGACGGCTGTGATCGGCGGGCTGATCTTACTGAGCATCTGGCGGCCCCAGCTGTTAATGCGCCTGCTGGGCTGGGTGCGCCGCCTGGTTAACCGCATCGGGGCCTGGTTTAAGCGCCCCATGCTGCTTGAGGAAGGCTGGGTTGAACAAACCGGGGCGGAAATCAACCAGGCCGGGGTAGAGATCAAGAATCAACCAGCCGGGCTGGGGCGTTCCCTGCTGTTTGGGCTGGCCGGGCACCTGGTCAACATCGCCTGCCTGTTCATGGTTGCGCTGGCCTTCAATCACCCGCTGCGCCTGGGCACGCTGGTCGCCGGGTATACCGTCGGCACGCTGTTCTGGATCATTACCATCACGCCGCAGGGCATTGGCCTGGTGCCCGGCTTTATGGGATTGGTGTTTGTCACCCTGGGCATCCCCGTCGAGCCGGCGGTTGCCACGGCGATCACCTTCCGCGGCTTGTCTTTCTGGCTGCCGTTTTTGATCGGCTTTATCCTGCTGCGGCAGCTGCCCTTGTTTCAGGCAGCTGACCCTCCTGAACGGCAGCAAGCGGATCTATAATTGCAGCGGAAACAGCAGGGGAGGAAACATGCCCATTGAATACCGGCGCGATATGCCAGACCTCAGCGCATTCTGCGCCTTATTTGAAACGACCGGGTGGAATACACGCTATCAAGCCAGCCCGGAGGAACTGGCGGTTGCCCTGCGCAACAGCCGGTGGCTGGCAGCCGCCTACGCGGGCGACTGCCTGGTTGGGTTTGGGCGCGTGGTCACGGATGGCTCGCTGCATGCCATGATCTACGATGTGATCGTGCTGCCCGAGTGGCAGCAGCAGGGCATTGGCTCGCAAATTTTAGAAATGCTGCTGGAGCGCTGCATCGCGCACAACATTCGCGATGTCCAGCTGTTTTGCGCGCGGGGCAAACGCGATTTTTATGAAAAACGGGGTTTCTTCGCCCGCCCGGACGAAGCCCCTGGGATGCAGTACCGCCGCTCGCTGATGAGGAAGAAGCATTAAACCACCGCCAGCCAGTTTTCCCAGTCATTCTGGTTATCAAAAAAGAGGATTAATCGGTCAAACTTGGTTTCCATTGTCATATGATATGGATTCTTATATATTTTGATAACAATTTGATAAGATATGCTGCGTCCCAACTCGATTCCAAATTATAATTAGCTCAAGCGCCCGCCCGCCAGAGAGAAACGATCCCGCAATCCGGGGGAATTCAAGGGATCTGGGACAGCAAGGAATGCCATGAAGCAGCCCACCCGCCTATTTAACACCCTGCAGCGCACCCGGGAATTATTCACCTGGGCGGATGCGGTCGTACTGGTTGGCATCGCCGTGCTGATTTACGCCGGGGCGCAGCTGGCTTTCAATGCCCCGGCGGTGATCCGCGGGCCAGCCATCGCGCTCAGCCCGCGCGCGCTGCCCTACTACGCGCTGCTGTCGCTGGGGCGCATGGCTGCGGCCTATGCGTTGTCACTGCTGTTTACCATCTTTTATGGGCGCGCGGCGGCGTATAACCCGCGCGCCGAGCGGGTGTTGATGCCGCTGCTGGACGTGCTGCAGAGTGTGCCGATCCTCTCGTTCCTGCCGGTGGTGCTGCTCAGCCTGAGCGCGGTGCTGCCCGAAAACGTCGCCAGCGAACTGGCTTCCATCATCCTGATCTTTACCAGCCAGGCCTGGAACCTGGCGTTTGCCTGGTATCAGGCGCTGACCACCATTCCAAAAGAACTGCGCGAAGCCAGCGCCATCTTCCGCCTGAACAGCTGGTTCCACTTCCGCCGCCTGGAGCTGCCCTTTGCGGCCATCAGCCTGATCTGGAACAGCATGATGAGCTGGGCGGGGGGCTGGTTCTTCCTGATGGCGGCGGAGATTTTCACAGTCGGCAACCGCGATTTCCGCCTGCCAGGGCTTGGCGCGTATTTGCAGCAAGCGGCCGACAAAGGCGACTTTCGAGCCATCGCCTGGGGCCTGCTGACGCTGGTGGTGCTGATCGTGGCGCTGGACCAGCTGTTCTGGCGGCCGCTGCTGGCCTGGTCAGACCGCTTCCGCATTGAAATGGTAGAGAGCGATAACCCGCCCACCTCCTGGTTCCTGGATATGATCCACAACGCGCACCTGGCGGGTTGGTTCACCGGGCGGGTGGCCGGCCCGCTGCTGGAGCGCATCGACCGGGGCACCCTGCCGCCAGCTACGGCTCTTGCGGCGGAGATACAGCCGGCGGCAAAAGTACAGCCGGCGGCAAAAGTACAGCCGGCGGCGGAAGTACCGGCGGCGGAAGTACTGCCGGCGGCGTAAAGCGCTGCGCGAGCAGGTTTCAACCCGGCGGGCTAACCCTGGCCGCCTGCTGCTGACGCTGCTGCTTTACGCGGCGCTGCTGGCGGGCGCGGGGCTGGTCGCGCGCTTTTTAATGCAAGTCACCCCAGCGGAATGGGCAGGGATTGGCCTCAGCCTGCTGGCCACGCTGCTGCGCGTGTTCATCGCCCTGCTGCTGGCGCTGGCCTGGACCATCCCGGTGGGCGTGCTGATCGGCACCAACCCGCGCCTGGCGGGTATCCTGCAGCCGGTGGTGCAGATTGCGGCTTCCATCCCAGCGACAGCCCTCTTCCCCTTGTTCCTGCTGGCGCTGCTCAACCTGCCGGGCGGGCTGAACATCGCCGCGGTGCTGCTGATGCTGATCGGCACGCAGTGGTATCTGCTGTTTAACATCATCGCCGGGGCCAGCGCCATCCCGCGTGATTTGAATTTCACCGCCCGCCTGCTGCAGCTGCCGCGCTGGGAGCGCTGGCGGCGGCTGATTCTGCCCGCGCTGTTCCCCTTCCTGGTGACGGGCGGCATCACCGCCAGCGGCGGGGCCTGGAACGCCAGCATCGTGGCCGAACAGGCTGTGTTCCGCGGGCAGGTGCTGGAAACAGTCGGCATCGGCGCGACCATCGCGCGCGCCACCGCAAACGGCAACTACCCGCTGCTGCTGGCCGCCACCTTGAGTATGATTCTGGCAGTCGTGCTGATTAACCGCCTGGTGTGGCGGCGCATGTACCGCCTGGCGGAAGAAAAGTACCGCATGGAATAATATTTCTCCTTTATCCAGCCCCAACTGCGTTGGAGCTGGATAAAGGAAAGTTGGACCTGGAAAGAGGAAGAATGACGCAGGATAACCCGCCCTTGATTCAATTGAAAAATGTGCAGCAGATGTACGGCAGCGGACAGCGGCGCTTCGTGGCAGTGGAGAACGTAAACCTGGCCATCCACGAGAAGGAGTTTGTAGCGCTGCTGGGGCCATCTGGGTGCGGCAAGAGCACGCTGCTGCGCATCATCACCGGTTTGCAGCGGCCCTCCGAGGGGCAGGTGCTGTACCGGGGGCAGCCGCTGCGCGGCGTCAACCCGCACGCCACCATCGTCTTTCAGACTTTCGCGCTGTTTCCCTGGCTGAACGTGCTGGAAAACGTAGAGCTGGCCTTGCAAGTGCGGGGCGTGCCGCCCGGCCCGCGCAACACCCGCGCGCTGGACCTGTTAGACCGGGTGGGCCTGGATGGCTTTGAAACAGCGTACCCGCGCGAGCTGTCGGGGGGGATGCGGCAGAAGGTAGGCTTTGCCCGCGCTATGGCGGTCGAACCGGAACTGCTGTGCCTGGACGAACCCTTCTCCGCGCTGGACGTGCTGAGCGCCGATTCGCTGCGCGGCGAGCTGATGGAGCTGTGGACCACCGGCAGCATCCCGACCCTGGCGATCCTGATGGTCAGCCATAACATCGAAGAGGCCGTCTTCATGGCCGACCGGGTGGTGGTGATGGATAAGGACCCCGGGCGGGTGGTGGCGGAACTCAAAATCGGGCTGCCGCACCCTCGCCAGCGCAAGTCGCCCGCCTTCCAGGCGGTAGTCGATCAGGTGTACGGCATGTTAGCCGGCCAGACGCAGCCGGAATATATCGAGCAGGGCACCGCGCCGGGCGAACCAGGCCCCACCCGCCGCCTGCCGTTAATCGCGATTAGTGACCTGAGCGGGCTTCTGGAGCAGTTAGACGAACAACCGCGCAACCGTTCGGATATTTACCGCCTGGAAGATGAACTGGGGGTCGATTCAAACGTGCTGCTGTCGCTGCTAGAAGCGGCAGAGCTGCTGGGGTTCGCCATCATCGAAAAAGGCGACACGACCCTCACTCCACTGGGCGAGACCTTTGCCGAAGCAAGCATCCTGGCGCGCAAAGAGATCTTTGCCACGCGCATCCGCCGCCTGCCGATCATTCGCTGGCTGCTGAGCATGCTGCACTCGGCTGAACACCAGCGCCTGCGCTGGGACGTGGTGCAAACCGCCTTAGAGCTGGAATTCCCCGAAGAAGAGGCCCTCCAGCAGTTGGAAACGGTGGTCGAGTGGGGCCGCTACGCCGAAATCCTGGCCTACGATGACGACGAGGAACTGATCTACCTGGAGCCGAACCCGGTCGCGGCAGACTGATTCAAATCAACGGGGTGAGGCTGGCGTAAAACGCCAACCTCACCCCGTATTTTAAATTTACTTGCTGGGAATGGCGGGGGTGGAATAGAAGGCCGGAGCGATTTCGGAGCGGCCGTTAGGGATGTGGATCAATTCCCCGCGGAAGAGCTTGTTGGGGTCGTCGATCTGCGGGTTGGCTGCCAGCAGTTTTTCGCGGGTGATACCATAGCTGCTGGCGATGCGGGTCAGGTTATCGCCGTTTTTGACCAGGTACAGCTGGTCTTCCAGCTCCACCCGGGCGCCGTTCAGCTCGCGCTGCCAGACGTAAAGGCGGTGTTCCACCTGCGGCAGGCCTTCATTGCGCCCGGCGGGCAGGATGATGATCTGGCCCGTGTAGAGCTTATTGGGGTCTTTGATGTCTGGGTTGACCAGCAGGACCTTATCAAGGGTCAGGCCGAAGCGTTTGGCAATCTGCGTGAGGTTTTCGCCCCGCTTGACTGCATATTCAGCGGTGCCATTATCTTTAGCAAAGACAGGGGTGGCGCTAAACAGCGTGCTGACGAGAATGACCAGTACCGCCAGGACAGCGAACAGGCGTGGTTTCGATGCGGAAAACATTTTGAACTCCTTGAACCAAAATCGTCTTTTCTGATGAGAAGGTAAATTGGAGCAGAATCGCTCCCTCCAAACACATGACGACGAGGCGGATCAAAAAGTTCCCAAAATCACAAGGTTTTTGTAAGGAGTTATCTCAAGCGCCGGATGCAGGCTGCCCCGAGCGGTGCAAATCGGAAGGATTAGCGGGCAGCTCGTCCTTTGAGATCGGCGCGGTCACATGGATCAATGTGCCAGAACCGGGGCGGGTTTCCACGGTGAAGGTGCCGCCCAGCGCGTGCACCCTTTCCGCGATCCCCGCCAGCCCGTAATGCCCCTCGCGCAGCAGATCGACCCACTTCTTAGGCAGATTAAAGCCCTTGCCGTTGTCCCAGATATCCATAGAAACGACCGTTTCGTTGCTGTGGAAGGCGACTACCGCCTGGGTGGCCTGGGCATGGCGCAAGATGTTGGAAAGGCCCTGCTGGTAGATGCGGAAGAAAGCCAGGCGCGTCTGCGGATTGAGCGACTGCCCATCCCGAGAAAGATGCAGCTTGAGGTCCAGGCCGGGATACTGCTCCTGCACCTTATCGGCATGGGAACGGATGGCGCGCTCCAGGCCCAGGTTGGCAATCGTCGGCGGGCGCAGTTCGCCCACGATATCGCGCAGGGTATTGGCCACCTTCTTGAGCAGCTCTTGCAGCTCTTTTAGATGGGTCTGCAAGGCAGGGTCGCTGGTCAGTTCAGTCAGATGCGAGACCGCGAAAACCGTGCTGTACAGGTCCTGGGTGGGGCCGTCGTGCAGTTCCTGCGCCAGGCGCAGGCGCTCCACCTCGCCCGATTCCAACAAGCGCCGGCGCATTTCGGCCAGCTCGGCAGCGGCCTGCTTTTCCGTGGTGATATCCTTGACCATGCCGATCAAATTCAGCAGCTGGCCCTGCTCTCCGTGTATTCCCGACAGCGAAATGCTGGTCCAAAGATACTGCCCATCCCGGCGGCGCAGGCGGATTTCCAGGAAGAACTGGCCCTGGCGGTTCTCTTGCAGCATCAGGCCCACGTTGCCCAGGGGAGCATCTTCCGGGCAGGTCAGGTCGCGGATCAAGCGGTTGTACAGCTCTTCTTCACTGTATCCCAGCATCTCCTGGAAGCTGCGGTTGGCGCGCACAATCTTGCCTTCCAGGTCGAGCAGCAGGATGCCAATGCTGGCCTCATTGAAGATGGTGCGGAAGCGGCGCTCGCTGGCGTTTAACGCTGCCATCGCCCGGCGGCGCTCGCTGATATCATGCAGCACCCAGTGCAGCAGCGCGGGCTTGCCCTTTTCGTTATACAGCGCGGAAAGGGTCAGGGATATATCCAGCGCGGGTTTTTCGTGCGGCTGGATGCACAGTTCCACATCTTGAATACGCTGCAAGTGGGTCAGCAGGGTGACAAACAACTTCTGGTGCGACGGGGAGACATAGGTGATCAGGTTTTCCCCATGCAGCGCTTGCGGGGTGACGTTGAGCAGGACCGCCGCAGCCTGGTTAACGTTCTGGATCAGTCCGCTGGTGTCGGTGATTAATGCTGCGTCTGGCGCGTACTCAAACAGCTCGCGGTAGCGGCGGCGGTCGGCGTCCAGCGCCACGCGGTGCTCTTCGAGGGCCGCGTTGTGGCGTTCCAACTGGCTGTTCTGGCGCAGCAGGTTGGTATTATGCCGCTCGAGGGTTTTACTGTTGCGTTCCAGGTTCTGCGCCTGGCGCTCAAGCCCCTCTTTCTGCCGCAGCAGCAGGTCATTGCGCCGGACCAATTCCAGGTTTTGCCGGCTGAGACCTTCTTTATCATTCAGCAAGGCCGTATTCGCCCTGCGGCTGCCTTCAATCGCCTGTTCCAGGTCCCCGATCAGGGTTTCGATGGACTCCAGGTTTGGCGGCATTTTCTCATCTTTGAGCTGGCTTTGCAGAACAGCGATGCGCTGGAGAAGTAAACTGGTTGTATCATCCATAGGTTGGCAAACCGGCGCGCTTCTCACCCGTAATAGGTTAATTCGGGCGGGATGCTCTCCAGGGTGAGGCGAGCATCCCGCAGCCTGATGCCAGGCACAATTGAACCCCCTGCCAGCGGTTAGCTGGAAAATCAGTATAACATTTTTTACCCCCTACCGATATTAAACTTTGACCTGTCTGGATAATGTTTAAGGTAAGGGGTAGCAATGGTAAAAAAATCTGCTATGATTTAACCACCAAGGTTGCAAAAAGGATCTCCGATGAACTTCCAGCTGATCAATCACCCCCTTCACCCTTACCTGGAATGCTTGCCAGAGGGCGGGATGTTGGAAAATGAGCAGGCTGCGCTGGACGTAGTCGCAGCGTGTGGGGAGAACAATACCGACCGGGTGCTGATCCCTGCCGCGTGCCTGCCGGAGGCGTTTTTCCAGCTGCGCAGCGGGCTGGCAGGCGCAGTCATGCTGAAATTCAGCAACTACCGCATCCGCGCCGCGCTGGTAGTGCCGCCCGAACAGGCAAAAGCGGGCCGTTTCGGCGAAATGGCGCAGGAAATCAACCGGGGCCGCGAACTGCACATCGCCGACACGCGAGATGCGGCGGAGCGGTGGCTGGAGTCGCTGGAGTAAACCGAATTTCTTGACTTTCTGCTTCGCCGGGTGTATAGTTACGTTGCAAAATGATAAACCTCGTTAGGCGAGGCGGCTGTGTGAGAAACAGGCCATTGCCCTGAAACGTCGAAAGACGCCAAGGGGTAGACCAGGCAGGGCCGGATTAAGGCTTTGCTCAAGATGGCTGGGGAGTGCTTCACCCCCCTACGACGCGCAGTGCCAAAGCTCAACCAGGAGGCGGCTTGCAAGTTTCCTATTCTTGCAAGTCGAAATAAGTTGTGAACCCAAGCCTCCTGGTTCGTAAACCCGGAGGCGTTTTGTTTTGCCGCTGAACAGGTGGAGCCATTGCAAGGCCCCTAATTTACAACCTGCACAGCGTGAAGGAGGTAACCGCGTGGACGGTGATCATAGTACCAGTATCGGTCCTGACCGTAGTACTGGCACTTCCATAAATCTGGCGAAGGTTGCCCAGGCCCGGCCGGCGCTGCGCGTTTGCTCCTTTCTGTTCGCTCAAGGAGTGGATGGTTTGGTAAGATAAACCAACGCGCGCACCAGATCAAAAACTGGCTGTTGTTTCTGGTTGTGAAGGTTTAGACCCCCACAGCCGCTCAATGGCTGTTTTGCCCGAGCTGCACCCGCCTTCGCCCATTTCGAAAGGCGGTTTTTTGTTTAACCGCGGGGAGGCGCAAATGGCATTCATCAGTGAAATCATCGGGCATTCCGTCACAGACCAGGACGGGAAGATCCTGGGAACCCTTAAAGATCTGGTTGCGCGCAATATCGAGTTTATGCACCCGGTCATTCAGGCCATTGTGGTAAAGCATCGCGGCGGCGAGTGGGTCCTGCCCTACGCCTGCGTGGCGGTGCTGTTCTCACCGGCGATCGCCTTGAAGTGCGCGATTGACGATTCCCACCCTTATTCCCTGGACGAAAACGATATCTTTCTGGCGCGGGATGTGCTGGATAAACAAATTATTGATACCGAAGGCGCGCGAGTGGTGCGCGTCAATGACGTGGAGCTGGTGCGCGTCAACGGTAAAGTAGCCGTGAGCAACGTGGACGTGGGCGTGCCGGGTATTTTGCGGCGGCTGGGCTTGAGCCGGTTAAGTCACATCGCCCAGCTTAAAGGGCTGATGCCCGAGAGCTACATCTCCTGGGACGACGTGGAAATGCTCAGCTATGACCAGAAGATGCAGCTCAAGGTGCCGCGCCAGCGCCTGGCAGACCTGCACCCGGCGGACGTGGCCGAAATTTTGAGCGATATGAACAAGCTCGAAAGCAACCGCTTCCTCGAATCCCTGAACGTGGAGCAGCTGGCGGATACGCTGGAAGAGGTGGAACCGGAATACCAGGCCAGCCTGATCGCCGGAATGACCGACGAAAAAGTGGCGGATGTGCTGGAAGAGATGGAACCGGACGAGGCGGCTGACCTGCTGGCGGAACTCTCCCCGCAGCGCACGGAAGACCTGTTGGCGCTGATGGAGGAAGACGAAGCGGAAGACGTGCGCAAGCTGCTGGCCTTCGAGGAAGATTCGGCGGGCGGCATCATGACCACCGAATTTGCCACCGTCCACCCGGAGATGAGCGCGGCGGAAGCGCTGACCTTTATCCGCGAGAACAGCCCCGAGGCAGAAACGGTCTTTTACGTCTACGTGACCGACCTGGAGGAGCACCTGCTGGGCGTGGTATCCCTGCGCAGCCTGGTGTTCTCAGACCCCATCCAGCACGTGGCAGACTTTATGGTCAAGCGCGTGATCAGCGTAGACCTGACCGCCCAGCAGGATGAGATCGCACAAATGATCGCCAAGTACGACCTGCTGGCGCTGCCTGTGGTGGATGAGGAAAACCGTTTGCAGGGCATCGTCACTGCGGATGACGCGCTGGATAAGATTATCCCCACCGCCTGGAAGAAACGCCTGCCCAGGTTTTTCAGGTAAAAACCGAACGATCAATGAAGCTTAAGAAGTAAATCCTGGAAGGCGAGATAAGAAATCCTCATCCCCCGGCCCCTTCTCCAAAATCGCAAAGAGCGCGATTTCGGAGAAGGGGAGCTAGAAGGGCCTTCGTCTGCGCAGGGGGTGAGGATCTCTGCTCTGCTTACGGCAACAACTTTTTATACTTCATCCGCCGGTCACGCAAAATTCTGATTTTTAGAGGTAAGCCATGAAAGAAAATTCGATGCCCGTGCCAAAAAAGAGCCGCTTTGGCCTGCCGATTGCCTGGCGAAAGGTGCTGCTGTTTCTCTCGGTTTTTGGACCGGCGACCATCACCGCGATGGCAGATAACGACGCGGGCGGCGTGGCAACCTACTCTATCGCCGGGGCGACGCTCGGCTACCCGATCCTGTTCCCGCTGGTGCTGATCACCTTGCTGTTGGGGGTGACCCAGGAGATGGGCATGCGCCTGACCATCGTCACCCGGCGCGGCCTGGCCGACCTGATCCGCGAGCGCTACGGCGTGCGCGTGGCGGTGTTTATGTTCGCCAGCCTGCTGTTCGCTAACCTCGCCACGCTGATCACGGAACTGGCGGCGGTTAAGACCACCAGCGCCATGCTCAACCTGCCTGCCATCCCTTCGGTGATCGTGATCGTGCTGGTGTCCTTTATCTTTATCACTCGCGGCAGCTACAAGCTGACCGAGAAGATCATGTTGATCTCCTCGCTGTTCTTCTTGAGCTACATCGTCTCGGCGGTGATGGCCAAACCGGATTGGGGCCTGGCCCTCAGCAACCTGGCCTACCCGCACGGCGTGGATTGGACCCCGGATTACACGCGCGCTTTCCTGCTGATCGGCATGGGCGTGCTGGGCACGACCATCACGCCCTGGGGGCAGTACTTCATCAGCAGCTTTGCTTATGATAAGAAGATCGAGAAGGGCAAGGTCAGCTACTCACAGGTGGAGACCTACTGGGGCGCTTTCCTGACTGATTTCTTCTCCTTTTTTATGATCGTGGCGACCGCGGCAACGCTGTTCGCCAACAAGATTCCTTAACCTCGGGCGAGCAGGCGGCTAAAGCCATCGAACCCTTCGCCGGGCACCTGGCGGGGACGCTGTTCGCGGTGGGCATCCTCAACGCTGGCTTTATGGGGCTGGTGGTGGTCTCGCTCTCCACAGCTTACGCCTTCGCCGAGTTCTTCGGCCTGTCCGGCAGCCTGAATAACTCCTTCCGCGAGAGCAAAACCTTTTACATCCTCTACATTGTCCAGCTGGTGATTGCCGTAATGATCAGCCTGCTGCCAGGGGTGGCGCTGTTTACCCTGGCCGTGCTGACGCAGACCATCAACGCCATCTCACTGCCGGTGGTGTTCTACTTCCTGATCAAACTGACCAGCGATAAGCAGTTGATGGGCGAGTTTGCCAATAACAAGTTCCAGATTTACTTCTCGATCGTATGCACCATCGTGATCCTGATCGCTTCGTTCTTCACCATGGGGGTGGCGGTGCTGCAGGTGTTTAAAATCATGTAACCCAAAGGGCGAGCCTTGCGCTGCCCGCCGTTTGGGTTACAAATTGTTGATTTGGAAAATCTCTGGAATCTCTACCCGCGCGTTGGGAACCAGCGCCTGGACTTCGGCGGTGAACCCGGCGAGATTCAGGCGGCGCAGGGGCGGGAAGCGCGGGCGCAGGCCCTGGGCGGGGGTGAGCAGCATGGGGCGCAGCGGGCGCGAGAGCCGGCGGGTGAAGTCATCCCAATGGATGGGCACCACCTGCTCAGGCTGGACGGCGTGCAGCACAGCCTGCAAGTAGCTGCCCGGGTTATAGGGCGCGATGAAGAGCACATCCGCGGGGATGGGGTGGTTGCCCACCAGCAGCGTCCGACCGGCGGCCTGAATGCGAAAGCTGTAGCAGGCATCCATGCGGTAGTCCGAGAGGCGCAGCGGCAGGCGAACCGATTTCCGGCGCAAACGCGGCGGCAGCGGGCCGTTGAACAGCCGCCGCAGCGGGATGCGCGTATGCCGCGCCGGGTAAACCTGCACCTGGAAGGGCCCCAGTTCCAGCCGGTCGCCGGGCTGGATGGCGTGGGCCTGCCTGGGTGGGATGCGCATGAGCGCCAACAGCGTGCAGGCGTTGGCCGAGCCATACGCTTCTGCGCCGGTCTGGCGCAGCACTGCGGGCACATCCAGCAGGTGGTCGTAGTGCGGGTGGGTGACCAGCACCGCGTCCCCGCCGGTGATGTAGCGCTGCACCAGCTGCGTATTCGAGTATACGCGCGCGTTTGACAGCACAGCCGGTTTTGAGGGCCGGGTGAAGAAGGGATCGACCAGCAATGTATAGCCGTCCAGGGCAAACTCTAACCCGGCGACGCCAAGCCAGCGATAGGTTAACGACATGCTGTTATTGTACTGCGATTCGGCGCTGCTTCTTACACATAGGCTTTGCGCCATAACACAAAGGTCAGCACGGCATCGACCAGGCGGTAGGCGTCTGCCTGCCCAGACATATGCGCGTTCACCAACCGCTGCACCTGAGCAACGTCGAATACGTCCGCATACAGCTCGGTGCGGTCCAGCAGGTTGAGGATGAACGTCCGCGCAGCAGTGCGCAGCCAGTGATTGTAATAAATGGTCTGCGAGATTTTATCGCCAAAGGGTTCGCCGCGCAGCAGCGGCAGGCGCCGCTCCAGCTGGCGGATCAGCCGGCGGTTGAAGGCTTGCAGCTGGGCAGACCAAGGGCTCGAGTCGTTGCAGTTCTGCCCATTCAGCCGCTGGCCGGTATCCGAATAGCCAATCCCGGCGACCTGGGGCAGGCGCTCAATGATCATCTTCCGGTAAAGGGCACCGCCGCCGCGCAGCACGGGCGGCAGTTGATAGGCGAAATCGACCAGGTCAGTATCAAAATAAGGCTCGAAAACGCGCGCCGCCTCAGAGAGGATATTGCCGGTAGGATGGCGGCGGCTCTGGCGGAAAGAAAAGTAGTCGCCCCAGCCCAGGGGAGCATCCCCAGGGGCTTCGGCCAGCGTGCGCCACAGAGAGGCCTGTGACTCTTCCAGCGCTGCCGCGCGGAGGTCGCTGCGCAGTAACTGCACGCTGCGCGGGTAGTTCCAGCGCTCGCACACCAGGCGCTCGAAAGCGGCCTCGCGGGTTGGCACACGCTGTTCAGACAGCCAGTGCCGCCCGGAGATATTTTCCGCGCCCACCCCGGTCAGCACGCCGGTGATGTGGTGATCCAGCAGGAATTGCTCCATGCCCAGTACCCAGCTGGCATGCACATTAAAACCGCCGTCCGTGCGGCGCACGCCGGTTTCAGCAAATTTGACCAGGTAGGCCGGGTCTGAGGCGATGGTGTTATGGAAGAGGCCGGTTGCCTGGGCAATCTTGCGGGCAAAAAGCACATCATAAGCGCGTTCGTGGCCAATGGTGCCGGCGCAAAGCAAGTTATTTTCGCCGGAGCAGGTCAGCAGTGCGGCCAGCAGGCGCGAATCCAGCCCGCCGGTCAGCAGCAGGCAGGCGCTGGGATGATGGCCATTGTTGCGCGGATTGGTGTAGACGATATTTTTCACTGCCCGCTCAGCCGCCTGCTGCACGTAATAATATAAGCCATCCAGCGCATCCGCTTCCGGCAGCTCGGGGCCGCCGGACTGATGCAGGCGCGGCTGCCAGTACCGGGTCAGCGTGGGCCCGCGCCGATCGAAGGTCAGCATGGCGCCAGGCGGCAGGGCGCGCGCAGCGGCAAACAGAGTACGTTCATCCAGCATTTGCTCCGCCGCGAGCAGGTCCATCACCGCAGCCGGGTCTACCTGGCGGGGAAAGGCCGGCAGGCTAGCCAGCGCAGCAACGCGCGTGGCAAAGTAAAACCCGCCAGATCCGTGCCAATAGTAAAGCGGATGCAGCCCGGCCCGGTCGGTGAGCAGCGTCAGGCGGGCCAGCGCGTCATCCCAGATGGCGAGGGCATACATACCGTTCAGCCCCTGCAAGGCCTGCGTCCCGCTCTGCAAATAAAGTTTCAGCAAAGACCGGGCAAGTTGAAAATCACCCGCGGCTGGCAGGTGAACCGGTTCGGGCAGGCAGCGCAAGCGTTCTTCCAGGGTCTCGTCGACCAGCAGCTGCCCGGTCAGCGCCAGAGCGGAACCATCCATTTGCGCCAGCTGGCGTTCTGCATCCCAGTCCACCACCTGCAGCCCCGCCTGCGGTCCAGCCCAGGTCTGGTGTGTAAAAATATCCCGCGTTTGTAACGCGGCAGACATACGGTTTATCGTCTCCGCCGAAGGCGCAGCGCCCCCATCGGCGACCCATCCGGAGATTCCCGGCACAGGTAAAACTCCTTTCCACCCCCCTATTTGCAAGGTAATAACAATGTTGTGCACGATAAGGCTGTAATGCGTTTTTCCTGGCCAGGTCAGACACCCAGCCGGTTTTCTCTTTTATACGAATAAATGAATATTCCTCTAATAATTATATTATAGCGAAAAAATAGCAGCAGGCAATCCTAAAAATCAGGGCGATTACGCATAAAATCCTCACCCCTCGTTCCCCTCTCCAAAACCTGCAAAACCGGCAGGTTTCAGAGAGGGGAGGCAGAAATCGGGCGAATTGACGCGGCTTTAGAAGGCACCCCTCTCCGTTTTCGGGCTTTGGCGAAAATGGAGAGGGGCCGGGGGTGAGGATTTCTTGTAAAATCGTAAACTATTTTTGGAATGCAATCGACCCGTCCTAAAAATCCTTTTCCGGGCAGATGCTGCTGGCAAATTCTGCACATTGGGTCAGCCTATACACAACCTTCAGCGGGGAGAAAGAAAAAATGGGCGTTTTGTGGCAGATTGTGCCACAAAACGCCCCAACGCCCCGAGGGCAAAATTCCGAAATGAGCTGTTATGGCAGCACCTGGATGGTGATCATAAACTGGCGCGAGGGCTGCGCGCAGGGCGGGTTCTCCTGGCGGCAGGCAGGCTCGCCGCTGGCATTGAGCTGCGTCTTACCCGGCGCGTGGGCTTTATAGATCCCCTGCGCGCCGCGAATGACCATCACGTTGGGCACCCGGCTGAGGATGCTTTGATCCGCTACCACCGGCGACCAGTTATCGTCTGTGCCCAGCTTGAGCAGGAAGCTGTCGCCTACATGCAGGGTGATGGTCTGGCCGGCGTCCGCGAGGGTGATATCCCCAATGCTGTGACCCAGCATATCGGTTGGCGTGGCTGCCGCAGCGGGGGTGCTGGTGGGCGGAACCGCGCTCGGGGTCGCTCCCCCGCCGGTGACCGGGATGGAGGCACAGGCAGACAGGAGTAACAGGCCAAAAAGCAGCAAACTGAAGAGCAATCGTTTCATCTTTTTCATCCTTTCTTTCCCGGTGATTATTCCCCGGTAAGGCTAAGACGAAGCGCGCGCTAAAATTGTTCCCAATTAGGGTAGATAATGGATAGATTATTGGCTGGCGGCATTGCTGCGCCTGGGTGATGCTGGTCAGGCAAAGTCCCCAGGGAGTTTTGTAAGCGAGCAAGCACAAAGAACAGCTATAATATTTTTATATGAGCATACATAAACGGATTCTGGTAATTGGGGGCGGGCCGGCGGGCGTACAGGCGGCGCTGGCGGCAGCCGGGCCGGGGCGCAACGTGACGCTGATCTCCGAAGGCTCGCCTGGCGGGCGGGCAACCTGGCAGACGCTGCTGCCCAGTAAAATCTGGCTGGAAATGCGCGAACAGGCCAGCAGCGCGCTAGACATCGCGCAGATGAAAACGCGCTACGAGCGCGTGGCGGGAGCCTGGCAGCGCCAGGTGCTGGAAGAACTGGAGTTAGCCGGGGTGGATGTGCGCCTGGGCGTGGCCAAGTTCCTCTCCGCGCACCAGGTGGAGGTCACCCCTCCCGAGGGCGGCTACCCGGACCAGATTGCCGCGGACGTGGTGATTGTGGCGACCGGAGCCGTGCCGTTTGTGCCGCCCGGTTTGCAGCCAGACGGCGAGCGCATCTTCTCGCCGCATACCATCTGGCAGATGCCGGCGCTGCCGGAAAGCATGGTGGTGATCGGCGCAGGCGGCCCGGCGACAGAGTACATTGACGTATTCTCGCGCCTCAAGGTGCGGGTGACCTGGATCACCGGGCCGGTGGGGGTGCTGTCGGCTTTTCCGCCGGATGCCGGGCGATTTATCAGCGGGATTATGGAACGGCGCGGGGTGCGCATCATCACCGGACTGATGACGCGCCAGATTGAACCCTCTCCCGAAGGCGTGCAGGTGGTTACCGCGGATGGCACCATCCACACGGCTCAGGCGGCTTTTGTGGCGATTGGCCTGCGGCCCGACCTGGAACGGCTCAACCTGCCCGCCGCCGGTTTAAAGGTCGGTTCGACGGGCGGGCTGGCAACTGACCCGTACGGGCGCACCAGCGAGGAATCTATTTACATCGTGGGGGATGCCGCCAGCCCGCTTTCAGCCAATATCTCGATTTCTCAGGGGCGGGTAGCCGGCTGGCACGCTGCCGGGCTGCACGTCGAGCCGATGCAGCTGGACCAGGCGGTGATGGCCATTTATACGCACCCCCAGGTGGCGATGGTGGGCCGCATGAGCGACCGCAAGCAGATGCTGCAAAAGGTGCGCGTGCCGTTCAACGCCTGCCTGCGGTCTTATCTGATCAAGCCCAGGGAAGACAACGAGAGCGAAGATAATGGCTTCCTGGAACTGGCTTATGACGCGCAGCGCCGGGTATGCGGCGCGCTGGCAGCCTGCCCCGAAGCGGCGGAAATTCTCACCCCGGTGGCGGTCGCCATCCGCGCGGAGATGACCATCGACACGCTGGCAACCGTCTACGCCGCGCACCCCACCTTTACCGAACTGGCGATCCTGGCAGCGCGCATGGCGAAATAGGTCGCTTTGTTAATCAAAGTGCGCGCTGGGCTAATCAGACGGCAGGCGCAGGTCGGGCAGGTGCGCGTTCTTCAGCAGGCGCGCGATGACCCAGGCAATGGTCATCGTAGGCAGCAGTTCAGTGCCGGGGATGAGCGATTCGATCACGGTGACGTAACGCAGCGGCTCCAGGCCCAGGCGGCCCAATAGCATCCAGGCGAAGGGAGCCGAGAAGAAGTCCAGGCTGAGATCGAGCAGGTCGAGCAGGATGACCACCGAGAGCGGCGTGTAACGCAGCGCGGCGAAGAAATCCGCACCGGCAGGCAGGTTAATCTTACGCACCCGCCATAACACCCAGGCCGCCAGCAGCATAGCCAGAATCAGGCCTACCATGGCAACAATGGCAAAGATTTTTAAGAGGTCAATCCACTGTAAATGCATCCCAACCTTTTCCAGCGCCCATCCACAACCCGGAGCGGGCGAATAAACGATTCTTCCAGCTAAATTGTACCTGATGTTGTGGAGTTATTTTGTATAAGTTTTATAAAAATATAGGCGTATTGTGGTGGCGAAACAAGGCTTTTGTTTGTCTCCGCCCGGAGCTCAAGCTCACGGGCTTTGGGTAGTCGCCGGTTGAAACCGGCTCGAAAAGAGGAGTAAGGATTATAAGTTTTATCAAAGTCAAGGGAGGCTCAGCGCAAGGAAATTAACTCAAGAAATTGCAGTCGGTGGATTACGCGGTAAGGGACACCTTATCCCGCGGCGCTCAAGAACACCTCATCCCAGGCAGGCCGATAAATCCCAGGAAGCATGATATACTGGCGCGCACAGCACGTTTTTAATCACTGGGATAACGATGCTTAAAGGGACGAAATGACGCCTGGAACGAATAAAATCTTCAAGTTAACCCGGGACAGCCTGAAACGCTGCCTGGTTCTCCTGGTTCTGCCCCTGCTGCTGCTGACCGCCTGCAATGTGATCCCGGCGCTGCCGGGGCTTTCACGCGCTCCGGCGCAGCTCACCCCAACAGAGGACTGCGGCTGCACGCTGAAAACACCCCTTGCCACGCCCACCGGCGGGCTGCTGCCTGCCGGGCCAGCTGCCCCCGCCCCGCAGACGCCCACCCCTGCCTCGCTGGAATCGTTCCGCGACCAGTGGCAATCCGCCAGCTTCCAGGGAGCGGGCTATGCTTTCGCCTTTGACTATCCAGCGGCCTATACCAGCCCGGACTATAACTTCTGCGCGGTGCGCCAGCCTGCCAGCCCCGCCGCGGGAGTGCTGGCGGCGATCAACCTGGGCTCGAACACGCAGGTAAGCCTGCTAAAAACCAGTCAGAGCCTGGAGCAGGTTGCGGCAGCTTTCCGCGGCGACCCCCAAAATCAGGATTTACGCTTTGAGGACCCCCAGGCGCGCACCGTCGGCGGCGTCCCGGCCGTCAGCCTGCCGTACCGTTCGGGCGGCGCCAACCGCTCCGCCGAAACGACCTTCTTCATCAAAGACAGCATCCTGTACCGCATCGACAGCAGCGCGCCCTCCGCCTGCGATATACCAGCGCTCAACCTGACCGAAATGAACGCCTACGGGCATTTGCTGGAGAGCTTCCAGTTTAAATAGCCTGCATTTGGGATTACGTCCGCCCGGCGCTCAAGCTGGCGGGCTCAGGGGGTTGCACCGGATCCATCCGGCTTGAAAAGCCGCTTGAAAGCGGCGCTACCGGCTAGTACCCGGCGGCTTGAGCGCCGGGCGGGGGTAATCCCGAACCGAGGTTATTGTAGCATTAGCAGGCCGTCCCGCTCCCCATCATATACTTTGCGCATGGACACTGCTTCTGCCCGCTACTCCTCCCGCATCATTCTGGATACCAACCTCTTTGTGGCCGCCGGGTTCAACCCGGGCAGCCATTCGGCGGCGGTGATTGAACGCGTGCGCGCGGGGGAGTTGACGTTGGTCTGGAACCAGGCCACCCAGGCAGAGACGCGCCACATCCTGGAGCGCATCCCGCCGCTGCACTGGGAGCGCTTTGCGGCGTTGTTCCAACCCGCCGGACGCTTTGACAGCCCGAATGACCGCAAGTTCGCCCCGCTGGCGGCTGCCAGCGGCGCGCGGTTGATCTCCAATGACGAGCACCTGCTGGGGGTGGGAAAACGCGCCAGGCCTGGCAGGCAGCCGCACACATCAGCCACCAATACATGAACGGTGTCGTTTAGGTTGAACTCGCTCCGCTCAATAAACAATTCAAAAAGTTACTCCATTCTCATCCCGTGATCGGGTGAAAATGGACATTGCGGCGGTCTTTCAAAAACGTTGCCGTAATTGAAATATAAATTGCGGAAGCAATATCCTGCTAGACTACTAAGACAGTCGTTTAGATAATCGCAGTCGTAGCATGCAGAGCCCTTGAATTTGTTACGAGAAGGATAAGCAAAGTCCAGAAGTTTTTGGCTGTTCCATACTTCGATGATCGATTGAGTGGTTAAGTCTCCTACCACAAAAATACCATCTTGAGGTACTGTTTCACAGAGCACAACTTTGCCGTCTGGAGTAATAACAATATTACTTCTTCCTCCAGAACAATGGGTACGCTTTTTCCATTCCTCCATTTTTTCACTATCAGATTTATCTCTTGCTCCAGTAAAAGCCTCTTGTAGCCTCTTTACGTTATCTAAACCTGATGTTCTGAGTTCAACTTCTGGAAAATCACGCTTAGCGCGTTCGTATTGTTGCTCTATTAATTCTCTGTCCTCCAGGCTTAGAAACAGAGTATCAGCATGTCGATACACACTGCGATTATATGCTGTGATAAACAGTCTTCTAACGCCCAATCCAGCCATCAGTTTGATCCATTCATAAACCCGAGGAGCATTGTACGGGATAAGTACAGCTTTTACACGAAGGTTGAATCCTCTCTCAACCAAATTTGTGATACTGTCTATGGCTCTATCAAAATAGCCTATGCTTCCTGCGAGTTTGTCAACCGTATCTGCATCAGGGCCGTCCATGCTGATTTGAACTTCGCGTGTAAATTGGTTTATGGGTTCAGTCATTCCAACGGCTACAAGTTGGTCAGCCTTGTCCCGAGTAATGTGGCACTTGGTGGATATCAAGAAAAGCATCTTCAACTTAATGAGTTCACCAATCAGTGTAATTGAATCCTTCCTAAAAAGTGGGTCTCCGCCGGTAAGTGAAACCTGTTCAATTCCCATTGATTGAGCCTCACGAAAAATCTCTATCCACCTTTCGGTCGATAATTGCTCTGAAGCAGATACTATTCTTCGATTAGCATAACAATAAACACAATTTGTTTCACATGAATTTGAGAACATTACTGTTAAGGATACCGGATAAGCCAGTCTCCTTTGTTTCGTTTCTTTTGGAAGATCAGCTATAAAACTGAACGTATCATATGTCTGGATATAGGGAATTAAGCTATCGGCCATATTGACAATAGCATCGCAAGTCTTATTTACCTCGTTTATTGAATGCAACAAGAATTTCCAAGCCGAATCAAAGTTATCCAAATTAAAAATATACTGAATGATAAGCGCAATATGTCGCAGTGACAATTTCCCATTGAAGAGAGAAAGTACCGCACCTATTTGAGGAGATAGGATTGTATACTTCGATAAGTCGGGATGGTAGTTCCATAACAACAACAAATCGCCTGACCGTTTTAGCCGCCAGTAAGGAGAGATAACTGGAATACACGTTTCGGTTATCTCCAAATTTTCTCCAATGACTGAACAGCTAAGTTCCATTTTGTGAATTCCTCATCATTAAATTAGAGGGCATGACCCGAGAGCCAAGCCCCCTAAACAAAAAGTAAATTGGCGATCTGATTCTAAACTGTAAAGAAATCTAATTTGGAGAAGGAAAAATTATGGGCCAGCGATAACACAATGCGTGCATCCAATGCACTCAGTGCAGCTAGTTACACATTTTTCGCAAAAAGGACACCAATCTAAGAATTCTAAATCGCCCGCACCACCCAATCCGATATCCCCAAAACGCTTGCGGAGCAATTGAATGTGCTCTTGTTGTATTTGTACACCATCGAGTTCAAGTCGATAGAGGAGTGTTTGATATTTATTCTCAATTTCATTTAACTCCTCTGTAGAAATTTCTTTACCGCGCAACCCTAGGAACTCTTTTTCGCCTTCAATCCGCGCGGTTTTTAGGTCCAAAATTCTTTCCTTCAAATCAAGGAAAGATGAAGTTTCCCCTTGCGTTGATATTTGCCTGGCCATGAACTCCCTCCTTATCCGAAAAACAACGACTGTTTCCTTAAAATTGTTTTCTTTCCTTTTTATAAGTGACATTAATCACTTATATAGTATAAAATCCTTTCCTTGTTATAAGTGACATTAATCACTGAAAAAGCATGCCATTTATACTTGGCCACTCACCTTACACAGTAACGGTAGAAGGGCTGATTTTGACCTTCATAGCTGACAAAAACTGAGAATTTAGCCAAAACGGCAGGCCGCGCTCAAACTTAATCAGCGCGTAGCTCATGGCCCGTTTGCCACCTGGCGGTTGTGTGACGAGAGGAAGTTTGAGCGGAATTTTGCCTCCATTGGCTGATTCGATTATTGCTTAAACGGCGGAGAGCCTGGACCAGGGGTTGCCGGTCCAGGCTCTGTGCCAGGGCGATTGCACTCCAAAAATAGTTTACGGTTTTACAAAAATCCTCACCCCCGGCCCCTCTCCGTTTTCGCCAAAGCCCGAAAACGGAGAGGGGTGCCTTTTAATGGCGTGAATGGCGCTGCCTCCCCTCTCTGAAACCTGCCGGTTTTGCAAGTATTGAAGAGGAGACGCCGGAATGTGTCAAGGGTTTGAGACAACTTTGAAAAAAGATTAGGGGGGATCCCTCGCCAAACCACTTCACGCTGGCGATTGTCTTCCCTCCGGCCACCCCGTCAAGGGTGCTCGCTCCGCTCGCATCGCTGCGCGACGGCTGCGCTGCGCCGCGCCGCCCTTGACTGGGACCCCGGCCTGCGGGCAGAGCTGTCGCGTATGAAGTGGTTTGGCTGAAATGCGTTTGGTTCATGCCGTCTCCGGTTTGGGTGGGTTAATCCAGACCGCCTCGGGCAGCGGCGCGGGCTGCGGCAAGCCGTGGACGAAGCGTTCGGGATGCTGGTCGTAGGCTCGCTGCAAGACGAGCTGACGCTGCTGGCGTACCTCGGCGGCGTGGCCAAAATGGACGGTGGCGGGGGTCAGCAGCCCCAAAGCGGAGTGATGATGCTCAAAATTGTACCAGTGGTAGAAATCGGTCGACCAGTCGCGCGCCTCCAGCAGGCTGCCAAAGCGCGCGGGGTAACCCGGCCGGTATTTCATGGTCTTGAACTGGGCCTCGGAGAAGGGGTTGTCATCGGAGGTATACGGGCGGGAATGGCTTTTGGTCACGCCCAGATCGGCCAGCAGGAAGGCCAGCGGTTTGGACAGCATCGGTTTGCCCCGGTCGGCATGCAAGGTCAGTTGGCCGGGGGCAATCGCCTGACGCTGACAGGTCTCTTCGATCAGCGCTTCGGCCAGGTGGCCTGCCTCCTGCAAGGCGATCATCCAACCCACCACATAGCGGCTGTAGATGTCCAGGACGGTATACAGGTAGAAGTAGCTCCATTTGACCGGCCCCAACAACTTGGTGATATCCCAACTCCACACCTGATTCGGGCCGGTGGCCAGCAGTTCCGGCTTGGTGTAATTCGGATGCCGCAGTTGGTCGCGCCGCTCGCGCACTTCGTCCTGTTCGGTCAGAATGCGGTACATACTGCGCACCGAACACACATAGCGGCCTTCATCCAGCAGGCTGGCATACACCTCGCGCGGCGCCTGATCGGCAAAGCGGGGCGAGTTGAGCAGGCTGCGCACCTGCTCCCGCTCCGCTGCCGTCAACTTCCGCGCTGGGGCGTCCTTCGGCTTGGACACCTGACCGGGCTGCTGCTGGCGATAAAACTGGCTGCGCGCCAGCCCCAGCGCCTGGCAGGCGGCTTTCACCCCGACCTGCTCCCGCAGTTCTTCCACCGCCTGGATCACTTCGTCCTCGTCGGTTCGTTTTCGTCCAGCCCAAGCAGCAGCGATACTTTTTTTTGGACCTCGATGATGGTCTCCGCGCGCTCCAGTTTGGCTCGCAGCCGTTCATTTTCCCGCTTCAGCCGCGCAAGCTCCCCGGCCTGCGGGTTGGCTTGCGGTCCGCGTTTGCCGGTCCCGGGAAAGCCTGCCTTGCGCTGGGCGCGCCATTTGCTGATCAACTGCGAGTACAACCCTTCCCGCCGTAAGATTGCCCCCGCTTCCCCTGGCTCGCGCACCCCATCGATCTCGGCCAGGATGCGCTCTTTATATTCACGACTGTACTGCCTGCGCTGTGCCGTGGCGATTACCTCCGTTTCTGGCATCGTTTCCTTCAGTTTACCATTTCCATTCATCGTTTGGCTCCTTCGCCCTCCACTAAACTTTGAGGGGAAGTTGTCTCACCATTATAGGCACAGAGGGCGCGGTTCACCGCTTTTTCTCCTTGCGTTGGGCAACCTATCCTTGCGGCGAACGCGGTTCGCCGCTCTTTCTCCTTGCGTTGGGCAACCTATCCTTGCGGCGAACGCGGTTCGCCGCTCTTTCTCCTTGCGTTGGGCAACCTATCCTTGCGGCGAACCGTGAGGATTTCGGAATGCAACCCTCCAGGCTCTCCGGGATTGGCTGCCCTTTACTCCGCGCGGCTGGTGGCCGAGCGCCACCAGATGCCCGGCAGGCGGCGCAGCTTGCCGAGCGCGCTGGTAGAGGCGCGGCGGGTGAATACGTCGTAGTCGTTGGCTTCGATTTCGTCGAGGATGGCGCGGTAGAGTTCGCCGGCGGCGGCGATGGCAAAGCGCCCGTCCGGGTGCAGGTGGGCGATTCCGGGCAGGGCATCGGCATACAGGCGGCGGGCGCGGGTGATCTGGTAGTGCATAAAGCGCCGCCAGCGGTCATCCACCTGCCCGGCGGCGATATCGGCTTCACTCAGGCCAAACAGGTGCAGTTCATCCAAAGGCAGGTACAACCGCCCGCCGCGCCAATCATCGCCCACGTCGCGCAGGATGTTGGTCAGCTGCAAGGCGACTCCCAGGCGAATGGCATAGGGCAGGGCATCGCGCCCGGTATACCCGGTAATGTGCATCGACATCAACCCCACAGTGCAGGCAACACCGTAGCAGTAGCGCGCCAGCTCTGGGAAGGTCTCATAGCGCACCCGCTTCAGGTCCAATGCCAGGCCGTCGATCAACTGCTCGACGTACCCGCGCGGGATGCCATAAGCGCGCCGCGCGTCTGCCCAGGCCAGGCTGACCTGCTGCGCGTGCTCCAACTCAGCCAGACTGGCGGATGGCTGGCCCGTCTCGCTCACCACCTGCTGCCGCCAGTGATCCAGTAGAGCCAGCGGCAGCCTGCCGCCCGGGGATGGCGCTGGCCGGTCGACCAGGTCATCCGAGACGCGGCAGAAGGCATATAAGGCCAGGGTCGCGCGCCGTTTTGACTCTGGCAGCAGGCTGGCTGCCAGGAAAAAAGTTTTACTATTTTGCCGGGTAATCGTTTCGCATTCCTGATAGGCGGCCGCGAGGGATTTATGGTCGGCAACCGGATGGCTGCTGCTGATATCGCTATCTAAAGCTGCCTGTGCCAGGTCAAGCAGATGATGTTCCCAGTATTTCGCCTGAAGCATTTTCCAACTCTCCTAAATGTTCTTAGAATGATTGTATAGAGCTGGGAGTCAGGTTTCAAATTAATACAGAGGTTTTGTATAATGTTTGTCAACTACAGGAATGTGAGTGAACGGTCAACCCGCCCAGGGTGTAGCGGAAGGCTCAGATCAGGCTGCTGCCCATTTTTAACAGCCCAAGCACCCAGTGAATAACCGCGTGGATATTTTGCAAGCTGCCTAACACATATGCAGGGGCCAGCCAGAAAGGTGTGGCCGCGCTGATCCACAGGCTCACGACCAGCATATCCCAGACCAGCAGCAGCAGGAAATAGACCTGCCAGGGCGTCATCGATTTGCCTTTGGCCGAAAGCAGGTAAGCTGGCCCGCCCGACTGCGCCGACCAGCGCGCTTCGATGAACAGGCTGCTTCCCAGCCACAGGCCTACCAGCAGCAGCCCCAGCAGGAAATAACTGGGCGGCAGCGGCACGGTGAGCGCTTCGGCGGGCATCTGCGCCAGGGCATAGATGGTCAGCATCAGCGCGGTGACGCCAAAGGGCAGCAGCACGGCTTTCGCCAGGGAGCTATCTTCCAGGGAGGCGATCACCCGGCGCACGATCTTGCCGCCATCAGTCAGCGAGCCAAACGGCAGCAGGTTGAGCAGCCCCACCTGCGCGCTGAAGTTCGCCAGCAGCAGCAAATGCTGGTCCGGCGGCTGCCAGAGCGCCTGCAAAGCCAAGGCCAGCAGCGCCAGCAGCAGGCTAAATGCCGGCCCCGCCAGATGGATGGCCGCATTGCGCAGCTGCGATAGGCGCACCCGCTCCGCCAGCGGCGACCAGGTCCAGGCCCCCACCAGGCCAAAGGAAATCCGCCAGCGCAGCCCAGAAAAGCTCAGCGCCAGGGCATGGCCCAGTTCATGGAAACCCAGCGAAGCCGTCACAATCAACGCAAAGGACAGGCTGCGGAAGATCAGCGCTGTGGCAGTAAAAAATACCAGCAGCGATAGAAAATTGCGCCAGTCCGCGAAAGGAGCGCTTAACCGGGTGCGCGTTTTGTTGGGTGCCTGTTCCATAGAATTAATTATAAAATGGGGAATGTCAAAGAAAGGTTTAGATTGCCAGGTGAATCTGACGAATTTCAACAAGGCGGGGGCAGTCTCATAAAAATTTGCACAACGAGCGCAATCCGCGGTATAATTAAGCCAATATTGAACGTCGTCGACAGGGAACAAGCGCAGTGGGACGGCGCAGAGAGCCGGGCAGCAGGTGGTGTGAGTCCGGCGCAGAGCCCAGGCGTTCGCCGCCCTCGAGATGCAGGAAGAAATTCCTCCGGGAAAAGTAAAGCCTGCCGGGTGCGCCCGTTAGCGCGCTCCACCCCGTGACGCCCGGCTGCGGGCCGCGCACACGCGGTGGCAGAGGTATGAACCGTGAGGTTCATATAAAATGAGGTGGTACCCCGAATGAATTTCGTCCTCAGCAGGATTGCTGAGGACGTTTTGCTTTAAGGATGGATAAAATGAAATCGATGAATGCGAACGAGTTACGCGAACGCTACCAGCGCTTTTTTGAAGCGCGCGGGCACCGGCGCATCCCTTCCGCGCCGCTGCTGCCCGAGAATGACCCTACCGTACTGTTTACCACGGCGGGCATGCATCCGCTGGTGCCCTACCTGCTGGGCGAGCCGCACCCGCTGGGCCGCCGCCTGACCAATGTTCAGAAGTGCATCCGCACCAACGATATCGATGAAGTCGGCGACCCGGCCCATCTGACCTTTTTTGAAATGCTGGGTAACTGGTCGCTGGGCGATTACTTCAAAGCAACTTCGCTGCAGTGGAGCTACACCTTCCTCACTGAGGAACTGGGCCTGAACCCCCGCCAGCTGGCGGTGACCGTCTTTGCGGGAGATGGCGATGCGCCGCGCGACGAGGAATCGGCGCGGGTCTGGCGCGAACTGGGCATCCCCGAGGAGCGTATCTTCTTCCTGCCCAAAGCGGATAACTGGTGGGGGCCGGCGGGCATCACCGGCCCGTGCGGGCCGGATTCGGAGATCTTTTATGATACCGGCCTGCCCGAGCACCCCGGCTGCCGCCCGGGCTGCGGCTGCGGCAAGTGGCTGGAAATCTGGAATAACGTGTTTATGGCCTATGAGAAACGCGCCGACGGCAGCTATCCGAAGTCCAGCCAGCAGAACGTGGACACCGGCCTGGGGCTGGAGCGCACCCTGGCGGTGCTGCAAGGCAAAGCGGATGTCTTCACCATCGATACGCTCTACCCGCTGGTGCAGGCGGTCGAGGCGCTCACCGGTCTGCGCTACAGCGACCAGCCGCGCCCCTTCCGCATCCTGGTGGACCATATCCGCGCGGCGACCTTCGCCATCGGGGATGGCGCGCTGCCTTCGAATATCGAGGCGGGCTACATCGTGCGCCGCCTGATCCGCCGGGCCGTCCGCGCGGGCAGCGCGCTGGGCATCAGCGAGCCGTTCACCGCGAAACTGGCCCAGGTGGTGATCGACCAATTCGCGGAGGTTTACCCTAACCTGAGCGCGCAGCGTGAAAGCATCCTGGCGGCGCTGGCGGAGGAAGAAGCCCGCTTCAAGACCACCCTGGAACGCGAGTTGAAATACCTGACGCGCGCCATCGAGCAGGCGCAGCAAGCTGGCGCGGGTGAAATCAGCGGCGCGCAGGCCTTCGACCTGTTCGAGTCCCACGGCATCCCGCTGGATTTGACCCTGGAACTGGCCCAGGAGCAGGGCCTGAGCGTAGACGAGACGGGTTTTCAGGCGGCCTACGAACAGCACAAAGAGCGCTCGCGCCAGGAAGCGCAAAGCAAATTCCAGGGCGGGCTGGCGGATCACAGCCAGGAGACGACCCGGCTGCATACCGCCTCGCACCTGCTGCAAGCGGCGCTGCGCCTGGTGTTAGGCCCAGGCGTGCACCAGATGGGCTCGAACATCACCCCAGAGCGGCTGCGCTTCGACTTCTCGCATCCCCAGCGCCTGAGCGAGGCGGAACTGGCGGAAGTGGAAGCGCTGGTCAACCGCCAAATCGCGCGCGACCTGCCAGTCAGCGTCGAAATCCTGCCGCTGGAAGAAGCGCTGCGCGCCGGTGCGCTGGCTTTCTTTGTCGAGAAGTACGGCGAGCAGGTCAAAGTCTACAGCATCGGCGATTTCTCCAAAGAGGTGTGCGGCGGGCCGCATGTGACGCAGACTGGCGAACTGGGCTGCTTCAAAATTATCAAACAGGAAGCGGTGCGCCAGGGCGTGCGCCGCATTCGGGCAGTACTGCAAGCAGCGGGCGAAAAACAAGTATAATGGCCAACAACAGAGGTGGAAATGATGCTTGAAATGACGCTGGATCAACTGCTTAAATGGGTCACAACCGAACGCGCCGCCTGGGATGACCTCTTGCAGCAGGCCGGGCCGCAGCATATGCTTGTGCCGGGGCCGGGTGGCTGGACGTTGAAAGATATCAGCGCGCACCTGGCCTGGTTTGAGGCGGAAATGGTGCAGCTGCTGCAAACGCACGCGCTGGAAAAAGGCTCGGATCTATGGAATCTAGCTACCGACGAACGTAACCAGGCCATTTACGAGCAAAACCGGGACCGCGCGCTGGGCGAAGTGCTGGCGTGGGCTGAGCAGGTTTATGCCGCGCTGCTGGCAGAGCTGAACACCTTGAGTGACGCCGACCTGCAAGACCCGGCCCGGCTGGGCATGCCGCCGGAATGGGTCCCCTGGCAGATCCTGGCGGGTAACACGTATGAGCATTACCGCGCCCATGCAGCCGATGCGCGCGCCTGGGTAAACTCACTTACTGCTTGAGCTTTGGGAGAAGATTATGCCGATCCAATTCACTACCGAGCGTTGGAACACAATTCGCGAAACCGCCGCTGCCTGGTGGGATGGCACGCTCGAACGCCCGCTGGTTCTGGCGACCTTGTACGGCTGCGACCCGGGCCGCCCGCAGCCTGCCGCGCCGCTGCTTACCCAGGAAACCTGTAGCGACCCGCGCTGGTCGGCGGAGGAATGGATCGACCGCATCGACTATGAGCTGTCGAAGGTCGTCTGGTTGGGGGATGCTTTCCCTTACTTCAACATGGACTGCTTTGGCCCAGGCGTGCTGAGCGCCATGCTCGGCGCGCGGCTGGATAACAGCTCGGGGCGGGTGTGGTTTTTCCCGCCGGACGAGCGCGAAATCAGCGAGATTCACTTCGGCTACGACCCCGAGAACCCCTGGCTCAAGCGCTTGAAGGACCTCTACCGCGCGGCCGTGGAACGCTGGCAGGGCCAGGTGCTGGTGGGCATGACCGACCTGGGCGGTAACCTGGACGTACTCTCCACCTTCCGGCCCTCGGAAAAGCTGCTGTTCGACCTCTACGACCATCCCGAAGAGGTGGAGCGGCTGACCTGGGAAGCGCACGCAGCCTGGCACCAGGTGTATAACGAGCTCAACGCCATCCTGGCGCCGGTTACGCCGGGCTATGCGGATTGGAGCACGCTCTACAGCCCCACCCCCAGTTATATCTTACAGTGCGACTTTTCCTACATGATCAGCCCCAGGATGTTCCGCCGTTTCGCGCTGCCCGAGCTGGCTGCGACCTGCAAGCGCCTGCCGCACAGCTTCTACCACCTGGACGGCGTGGGCGAAATCCCGCACCTGGACGCGCTGCTGCAGATCCCAGAACTGGGCGGGGTGCAGTGGATCCCGGGGGACGGCAAGCCCAACTGCGCCAACTGGCCCGAGATCTATCAGAAGATCCACGCGGCAGGCAAGCGCATGCAGGTGCTGGGCGACTCCTTTGAGATCCTCGACGCAGTCATCGAACAAATCGGCGACACGCGCGGCATCCATTTTAAAGGCATCCAGGCCCCGCTGACCGAAGAAACCGCCGTGCGCGAGCGGCTGGCGAAGTACGGCATTTATTCTGCTTGAAATTCTAAACGGTTGCCAAAGGGGTCGGCGGCGTAGAAGCGGCGCACGCCGGGGATTTCGCGATCCCACTGCACGGGCACAAGGGCCTCCACCAGCACGCTTTCCAGTGCGTTCAGGTCGCGCACTTTGAAGCAGGGATGGGCTTTTTTGGCCGGGCGGAAGTCTGCTTCGACGCCCAGGTGCACCTGGAAATTCGGCCCTTGAAACCAGGCCCCGCCGCGCTTCGCCAGGGAGGGCGGCTTGGTCACTTCCAGCAGCCCCAGCAGGCCAGCGTAGAAGCGGCGGGCTGCTTCTTCCTGCCCCGCCGGCATAGCCACCTGGACGTGATCTAACCCGCTCAATTGATGCGGCATACTTTTTCTCCTTTTCAAATAAATCAGAAATCAAACCCCTATCATCCATAAATTCTATCAATAAATATGACTTTAAAGGCTATGCCCCTTGACAAGCGCGGCGCTTTTCTCTAAGATGGTTTTGGGGGGCAATGTTTAGGCCCTCGCTTTTTTTGTCAATAAAACCAATATCAATGATGAGGAACTTCGATGGGCGAACAGACGTACCGCATCCCGGGCGCTGCCTGGAAGCACCGTTTTGACGAGCCGTTAGAAAGCGTTGGGAAGCCGGGCAGGCCGGGAAATTTGCTCAGTCTCCTGCCTATGCTGCCGATGATCGTGCGCATGATGAACTATGCGCGGAAGCGCCGCGCCAATGGGTTTGACCCCATTAATATTGGCAACGCGCCGGCGCCCGGACCCTACCAGGGCGTGCCGCTAGGCGGCATCGGCAGCGGCAGCATCGGGCGCGGCTGGCGGGGAGATTTCCGGCGCTGGCAGCTGCGCTCAGGCGCTATCCAAAATCAGCCGGTTTATGCCGACCAGTTCTCGCTGTTCGTGCAGCAGGCCGACCAGCCCGGCATGGCGAAGGTGCTGTTCCCGGGTGAACCGGCTGACGGTACGCTTGCCGCCTGGCAGTGGGAATTGCAAAACGACCAGGGCCGCTACGAAGCCCTCTTCCCGCGCGCCTGGACCACCTACACAGACCCCTTCCCCGGCATTCAGCTGACCTGCCGCCAGCTTTCCCCGGTCATCGCCGGAAATTACCGCGAGAGCAGCTACCCTGTGGCCGAGTTCCGCTGGCAGATCGAGAACCAGCGGGACGCGCCGGTGAGGGTGGGCCTGATGTTCACCTTCCAGAACGGCATGGGCGCAGCCAACGACCGCGCCGGAGGGCATACCAACCAGCCCTTTGAGCTGGACGGTTATCCCGGGCTGCTGCTGCGGCATGCCTATCGCCAGCAGCAGTTGTTCAACCCGGAAGGCTTACCGCAGGAGCACTCCGAACCCCAAACCTATAGCGACCCGCTCAGTTTTGCTCTGGCGGCGCACGCGCCGGGTGGGGAAGTCAGCTACTGCGCGCGCTTCACCAGCAGCGGCGACGGCGCGGAGCTGTGGGAAGATTTTGCCGCCGATGGCCGGCTGGAGAACCAGGCTGACGCCACGCCTTCCGCCGCTGGCGAAGCCATCGCCGGGGCGCTGGCGGTGACGGTGGAATTGGCCCCGGGCGAACGGCGCGAGGTGGCTTTCTCGCTGGCCTGGGATATGCCCATCTTCCGCGCGGGGTATGGCACGCCGTATGCCCGGCGCTATACACGCTTCTACGGCTGCGAAGGCAGCGCCGCCCCGCGCATGGCCGTGGATGCCTTGCGACAGGCGGATCAGTGGGAAGCGCAGGTGATCGCCTGGCAGGCCGACTACCTGAAAGACGAGCGCATGCCAGAATGGTACTGGCGCGCGCTGTTCAATGAGCTGTATTACCTGGTGGATGGGGGCACGCTGTGGGTCGACCCGCAGGAAGGCCCGGCCAATGACGTGGAAATGGGGCACTTCGCCTACCTGGAAGGCCATGAATACCGCATGTACAACACCTACGACGTGCACTTCTACGCCTCCTTTGCCCTGGCGCAGTTGTGGCCGCGCCTGGAGCTGGCCTTGCAGCGCGATATCGCCGCCGCGACCCTGCTGGAATATCCCGAGCAGATGACCGAACTGTACAGCGGCAAGCGCGTCCCGCGCAAGCTGGCGGGGGCCGTACCGCACGACCTCGGCTGGCCGGACGAAGACCCCTGGCGCAAGGTCAACGGCTATTTTCTGCACAACGTCAACCAGTGGAAAGACCTCAACCCCAAGTTCGTCTTGCAGGTATACCGCGACTACGTCGCCACGGGAGATGTGAAATTCGTCTGTGATGTGTGGCCTGCCGTAGCGGCTGCCATCCAGCATGTCAGCCGTTTCGACCAGGATGCGGATGGGCTGATCGAGAACAGCGGTTCGCCCGACCAGACCTATGACATGTGGCCGGTTCGGGGCCCCAGCGCGTACACCGCCGGGTTGTGGCTGGCCTGTTTGGCAGCCGGGGCCGCCCTGGCTGAAATTGCCGGGGAGCCGCAGCAGGCAGAGCAGTACCGCCAGATGCTGGAACGGGGCAAGCTCGCTTACGAAGAAAAACTGTGGAACGGGCGCTACTTCAACTATGACAGCTCGCGCAGCCGCCAGCATGACAGCATCATGGCCGACCAGCTGGCCGGGCAGTGGTACGCGCGCGCCTGCGGGCTGGGCAATATCGCTCAACCCGCTTACGTCCGCTCGGCGCTGCTGACCATCTACGACTGGAACGTGATGCGCTTCAAAGGCGGCAGCCAGGGCCCGGTCAACGGCATGCGCCCGGATGGCAGCGTCGACCGCACCAGCCTGCAATCGCAAGAAGTATGGGCGGGGGTAGGCTACGCCCTGGCGGCCACCTTGATCCAGGAAAACCTGTTTGAACCGGGCCTGGCTACCGCCTGGGGCGTTTACCGCCAGACCTACGAACAGTCCGGGTATTGGTTCCAGACGCCCGAAGCCTGGGACGAACACGGCAACTACCGCGCCATCGCCTACATGCGCCCGCTGGCGGTGTGGGCGATGCAATGGGCGCTGGAAAGGGCAGGAACAGCGGCTGAAGACCACACCGGCGCGAAAAAAATCCCCGCTGTCCCCCAGGCAGGGCCTGCACCAGAGCCGCTAACTGGCGGCAAACGCAACGGCGCTGCCCGCAAACAGCCGGTGGAGAACCAACCCGATCAGGAGCGCGGGGTGTAGTAGCGCTTTTGCCACTGGCTGAGCCCATCCAGCCCCGGAAAGAGCACGCGTTCGGTGATATTGGCCTGGTCCAGCTTATCGCGGATCTCCCATTTCAGCTTCGCCGGGATGACCAGCCGCTGCCAGACCTCCGGGTAATCTTGCAGCCACTCATCCAGGCGAGCGGCGGGGTCGGGCATGACGGAGAAGAGCGCGTACTGGTTAGTAATGCGCTCATCGATCGAAGGCGGCTCAAAAAAGACTACAAAGCAGGGCGGCGAAAGCGCGTCCAGGTCGACCAGGGTGGGCACGGCGCTCGCCAGCATTTCAACTGTGAAGTACTCGGCTCTTTCACCCTCGACTTCCGCGCGCAGCTTTTTGGGCAGGATTTTATGCACCTCACGCGCGTTGACCATCCAGATGGCCCCCTCCCGGTCGAATTCGGCAGGGTTGGCGGTGGCGAAATGCGCCGCAACCAGCGGCGAGACGGTCCAATCCAGCAGGCGGGTGGGCAGCCCGTGGTGCTGCGCCAGCGAGAGCCAGTGCCAGGAGGTATCGCGTTCCACGATGTTGCGGTGGGCGTACTTGCGGAAGTTGCGCAGCAGGTGCGGTTCCATATCCGTGAAATTACCGCCCAGGCGGCGCAGCGTGGTTTCTAAGGGAAAAGCGGCATCCGAGAGGCCCCGGTAAACGAAAGGCGAACGGAAGCGGTGGATCTCTGCCTGCCAGGAATTTTCATAAAGGTGCTCGAGCAGGTCATTCCAGGATTCGATTTGGATATCCGTCAGCATTTCTCCAGCGCCCGCTCTAATACGATCCGGCGGCGGTGATCATGTTCGCTGCCCGGGGTCTTTTGATAACGCCGCAGCATACGTTCCGCGACCGGCATGGCATAAATCAGTTCAGACCGCGCCGCAGGCAGGCCCATCTCGCTCAACGCCAGCAGGGTGTAATAGAAGGGGAAGCGCTTCCAGCGCCCGGCCCCATCCCGGTAGCGGTGCAGCTCTTGCAGACCATTTTCCAGGCGGCGGTCATCTTCCGCAGCGTGGCTGGTGACCAGGTGCCGCCAGAGCGAGACACTGCATAAGCCGCAGCAGTATACCCCGGCCCACTTGCCCTGCGGCTCGGACTGCTCCATGCGGATGAAAATCGCCTGGCGGGCGCGCTCGAGCGCCTGGCGGGCCGCCGGCTGATCGACGTTCAGGCGGTACAGCGCACCGCAAGCCTCTTCACTGAGCACATGCCCGGTCGCCGCACCCGATCTCACCGGGTCGCCGGTAAAGGTCAGCGCGCCAAAGGCGTAGTCATATTCGGTGGGAGCAAACATCCCGGCATACGAGCCGGGCAAGCCCTGCCGGTCGGCGATCCAGGCAGCCGCTTCGCCGCGCAGCGAGGCGGGCAGCTCCTTTTGATAAAAGACTGCCGCATTGATCGCATCCAATGTATCTCCCAGACTGTTGGGGTAAACCAAAGTGGCAGGCAATGTACTGGCCATAATTCATCTCCAGAATGAGTCACCGGTTGGCGAGCAAACCCGCGAAAACCGGACATTTGTTCTTATTATAAGAGCTTTCTGGAGGGAATCCAACTAAGAAATTTTTCTGGTTACCCTACAGTTTATGTTTTGTCGAGAAAGATCCTCAACCCCTTCCGTCCCCTTCTCCAGAATCGCGAAAAACATGCGATTCTGGAGAAGGGGAGACCAGAACCATCCGCAGCTGACGGAAAGCCAACCCGAATTGATGCGGTGGCAAGCCCTCCCTCTCCGGAATCCGCCGTTCTTGCGGATTCTGGAGAGGGAGCTGGAGGGTGAGGATCTTCTTGGAAACACAAACTGTCGGGTGGCTAGAAATATTTTTGTAATCCATTTCGCGGCCCGTTCAGGCCGCGAAATGGATTATTCAAATTTTATCTTCTGGCGGATGCGCCGGTCAGGGGCTGCAATGAATGCAAGTTAGAAGCCGGGTGTGCTGTAGCCCTGTGGGAAGATCAGGTAGACGGTGCCGCCGGAGGCTTCCTGCCAGACAGTTTCCAGCTCGGAGCGCAGGTAGGTGCGCTGGACATCGGTATCGCTGGCAGCCGCCGGGTCATTGACGATGGGGTTGCCCTGGGCGTCAAAGCCGACCAGCACCACCAGGTGACCGCTGCTGGAAGGGATCGCCGCGCCGGTCAGGTCCTTCTTGCCCCAGGCGATGCTCAGCACCACCGGCACGCCAGACTTGACCCACGGCTCGAGCGCCGCCAGGCTGGGGTAACGGGCTACGTAACCTTCCAGGCCGCGGCTGGCCGCGTAAGCGGTGTTAAAGGGCCAGTTGCCATGCCCGTCGTAAACCCAATCATACACACCCGCAACGGCAGCGCGCACGCGCTGTTCGCAGGGGCCGGGGTCAATGCCCCAGTAGCCCAGCACCATCGAGACGGAGGTCGGGCTGCACCAGACGTTGCCGCCATCGGGGTAGACCATCTGCGAGCACTCGGGCACGTCCAGAAGCGTGTTCCACAGCGCAGGGTCGCCGGTAGACAGGGCAGCTTTCTTGGGCGCGGGGGTTGAATAGGCCAGGGATAGGCTGCGCACGGAGGGAACATTTGCGCCGGTGTCGCTGTAGAGGATCACCTTAACTTGCAGCGCCTCCGCGGGAACCTTGCCTTTCACCAGCGCCAGGGTATCGGTATAAACCGTGCCGTCCGCATCCCCCTGCGCGCGCACCGAGTGGCGCTGGATGGGGCTGTCATCCGCCGCCCAAACACCCAGGCTGTACCACTTCGTCCAGCGCGTGCCCATACGCGCGCGGGCCTGCGTCTCGATCCAGGTACCGTCCGGCGTTTCCGCATTCCAGGAGGCGATGGCCTCGCTGAAGTCAAAGTTGACCGGCAGTTCCGGGCTGATAGCTTCGCCGTAGACATAGCTGCCGCCGTTGTAGTAATTCCCGCCGTAGTACGTACCCGGCGCGTAGGAATCGGTGCCGGGATGCGCGGTAGATGGATCCAGCACCAGCGCGCCCGAAGCGGCTAGCGTTGTAGCGTTCTTCTCCCAGGCGCTGAACTCGCCAGCACTGCCTTGCCAGAGCTGAAAACCAGTCTGGTATCCAGTGTCTCCTTTAGCGGCGGCGGGTAGAACAGGCCCAAAGGCCAGAACAAACAGGATCACGCATAGAAACAGGCTAAAAACGCGCTGCATAGCTGCCCTCCTCAAACAATCAGTCCGCAAGCCCGCCGAACAGCGCACAAAAAAGCTTCCCCCCAGTGGATGCCCAGCTGCTGACGAGCTGCGGTTGGATAGGTTTATTATACGGATAATTTGCCATAATACATATGCGTGATGTACTTGAATATAACTGCGCCGTCTTGCTGGTACTGCTCGAAGGCGCGCTTTAATCCCGCCAGCAGCGGCTCATAATTAGGGTGACCGGGTTCCGGCGCATAGGAAGAGGAAAGCAGGCGGCCCATCGCCCCCGCGTAGTCAAAGACCTGCCGGTTGGCGAAGGTCGCCTCGCGGTATTCGCCGCCAAAGAAGTTGGGGATGATGGCTGCATCTTCTTCCACGTTGCGATGGTTGACTTCATTGTAGTCGGTGGCGTAACTTTGCAGCAGCGCCTCGTAAGCCTGCAAAAAGGGACTGGCATCCAGCAGGCGCTCGTTCCACACCAGAACCACCCAGCCCTGCGGCTTGAGGATGCGGCGGAATTCTTCGCGCGCGGCAGGCGGGTCAAACCAGTGGAAGGCCTGCCCGGCAGTGACGAAATCCACGCTCGCGGTGGGCAAGCCGGTAGCTTCCGCCGAGCCGTCCAGGCTGGTGAACAGGCGGTACTGCGCCAGCAGGCGCTCACCGGCGGCGCGCATATCCGGGTTGGGTTCCACGCCGTAGACATGGCAGCCTGTGTCCAGGAACAGGCGCGCCAGCAGCCCGGTGCCTGAGCCAACATCCGCCACAAAGGAATCGGCGCTCAGGCCGCAGTCCTTGCGCAGCGTCTTAATCAGCTCAGCCGGATAACCCGGGCGGTACTTGATGTAGTTTTCTACCCGAGAAGAAAAGCGTTCTTTGGGGTCCATAAAGTTCACTCACTTTCAACAAACATGCAGGCACGGCTACCGGTACGGCTCGAGATAAGCCTCGATCAGCGCTTCCAGCTCACGCGCTTTCGACACGGCAGCCTGGCTCTCAAAGGGCTGGATTTCCAGCAGGTGCGGCAGGTGTTCGTACAACTCAGGCAGGCCGAGCACGTCTATCACGCCCTCTTTCACCCACTTATCATAGGCAATCGGGTAGGTGCGGCGCGAGATAAACAGCGCTTGCAGGAATTCTTCGAAGGCCTGGTAGAGGCGCTTGAAGGATTGGAAGTACAGCTCGCGCGGCGCGAGGAGCGGGATATGCGCCAGGTTGTTGCGGCAGTATTTGAGCGCCAGCGCCAGGCGCTCGCGGCGCAGGTCTTCGCCATAATAGGGCAGCCACTGCGCTTGCAGCTCGCGGTAATAGACGCCGTTTTCGTGCAGCGCCACGCTGTACGCCAGGGTGTTGCCCACCTCCAGCTCAAAGGCGTCCGCGCCGGTCGTCCAGCCATGATCGAAATTGCGCGGGTCGAACTGCCCGTCGCTGAAGTCCAGGTCGATGTGTGAAAAAGGACCGACCGAGAGCAGGTCGCGGTAGACCGGGTTGGCGCTGGAATATTCCGCCTGCCAGGCCTGTTCCAGGCGCTCGCGTTCCGCCGCGAGCGCCGCCGGGCGCAGCAAGAGTATGATATCCAGGCAGCTGCCCGGCGCAGCCTTGCCGCGCGCGGTGGAGCCCATCAGCAGCACCGCCTCCACCGCCGGGTCGCGGGCGAAGAAGCGCGTCAGCGCCTCGGCGGCGCGGGCGTGGTAAGGGGTGGGGTAAACCGGCTGCAAGCGCATAGCATCTCCGCAAGTAGGATCTGTTGAGCTGAATTATAACCAAAGCTGGGCAGATCAGGACCGTTTCGCGCCCCTGGCACAGCAGCCCTCTTTAGCCTGCTTCAGCAGGCGTTAACCGACAGCACGGGGTTTGAACCCCGTGTGAGAGCCGAAATGTTCCTATGCTACCAAAAACTGATTTTCACTATCCAGGGATAAATCAGGCCTACCTGCATTGGCAAATACGCTTGACCGCCTTCGCCCGGGGGTCAACCCGCCGGGCTGTGAGGTTTCGCCTGCTGAAGCAGGCTAAAAAAGTCCCTGCAGTCTAAGATGCGATACTCTCCCGGCTGATTAACCCGGACAATTTGCCGCTACTTCGTCGTGAAACAGCACTCCCTCTTGCTGGTAGCTGGAGAACAATTGGCCCCAGGGGGTTTCGGCGCGCCAGGTTTCGAAGATGTGTTTCTCTTTGAGCGGCCAGTGCAGGTAGTCGTGGTTGAATTCGGAGACGAAGATGGGCAGGTTGACCAGCGGGGTGTGGAAGATCAGCTTTTGCAGGTGCCGGGTCGGGCCGTACCACGACAGCCAGCCCAGGAAGCGGTGGAAGTTATAGCCCACCTGGAAGCCCCAGCTTTCCTGGCCCAGGTCATCGCCCACCAGCTTGATCTCGCGCGGGTCGCCGCAGCCCAGGCCGCGTTCGTGCGCCAGGCGGATGTAGGGGATGCTGAGCGGATCGAAGCCCATCAGTTTGGCTGCCACCGCGTCGATGGCCACCTGGTCGGCGGAAGCCAGGATGACATTCTTCACCACCGGGATGAGTGTGCGTGGCCCGGGGCCGTTGCCAGCGGTCGTGCCGTCCATCACGGCGAAGATGCCGGGATGGATTTCCTTCTGGATCGCCAGCAGGTCGACCAGCGTCTCATGGATCCAGGAGTGGGTGTAATGGCGGTAGGTGGAGAGCAGCCCGCCGAAGGCATTCTTCATCGCGCCGGTCGTGGTGGTGTAGATGTGACATTTGACGGTGGGCAGGTGCACGATGTTCTTGCCGATAAAGTAATCCGGGATGCGCAAGCCCTCGGGGAAGATCTTATCCAGCACCAGCAGTTTACTTTTGGGGGTGAAGGGCATCCAGGTCATATCTTCGGGCTTGAAATTGTATTTGACCGGGATGTCATAGGCGCGGAAGATGGGCACATAGCCGTTCAGGTCTTCGCCTTTGAAGACGTTGATCACCACGGTTTTGTTCTGCACGCACACCAGATCCTGGAAACCATGCTGGCGCAGGGCCAGGACGGTCCCTTCCAGCTGCCAGGGGGTGGTGTTCGCCGCGGGCATGGGATAGTGCCAGGAGATATTATCCTTGAGGATGGTGGTCGCGGACGGGTCGAGCGCGGCGGGACCGCCAGCCAGTTCGAACAGGCGCTGGTAATCCGCCAGGACGCTTTCAGGTTTTGTACGCAAAACTGCGACAGTGGCTTGGGGAGACATGGCAGGCTTCTTTCGCATGGAACGAAAAATTATTTACAAAAAGCATAACATAAATCGATACGGGCGCTCATTGCGTTTCTGCAAAGCGCGCGCTCAGGCGGGCGGCGGCAGCGCTGCCCGGGCGGGCCAGCACCCAGATGGTATCCCCCTGGTAAAACGGCGAGCGGATAACCACCTGCAAGCCGTCTTGCAGCGCGCGGTGGTAGAGGGCGCGTGCATAGGCGGAGTCGTTTTGATAATCTTGCAGATTGGTCGAGGTCAGCACCAGCACATCCGGGTGAAAGCCGAAGATATAGCGCTCTGGCTGCACCTTTTGCAGGGCAATCTCCGGTTCGTTCAGCCCTCCGGCGTCAATCGTGCGCCAGCCAGAATAGTAGGGCATGGCCCCGGCATCGTTGACCACCAGCACCGGCGACTGTGCAGCGTGGGGAACCTGGTCCAACGCTTGCCCGATGGCGATGTGATTGTGCAGCATCCCGGCGGCGTAGTCCAGCTTGTGAGCGAGTACAGCCGGGGTGCGCGGCAGGTTCTGCCCGGCAAACATGCCCAGCGCCAGCAGGCCCAGCCACAGCGGCGCAAGGCGCGCGTAACCGCCGCGCGTCCAGGCGGCGGCTTGCTCGAGCAGCAGCGCCAGGCCCAGGCCAGCCAGCGCCAGCAGCAGCGGCAGCAGCGGGTAGACAAAGCGGTAGTCGTAGCCCATGATGGGGTAGGAAAAGAGGAAGAAGGCCAGGTCGGGCAGCACCGCCAGCAGGATCAGGCGCACCGCCCAACGCTCGCCCAGCAGGCCCAGGCCCAGATACAAACCCAGGTTCGCCAGCAGGAAAACGAGGTAAACGCGCACCGCGGGCCAGCCCACCAGCCCGCCCGCCCCGCTCTTGACATAGAAGGGCAGCGGCAGGAACACGCCGAAGTAGCTCCAGCGCCACAGGAAGTAGGCCAAACCCGGCAGCAGGTAAAGCACAGCCACCCGCAGTGCAAACGGCCGCTTTTGGCGCTGCAAGGCAAGCGCCGCCGTCAGCATCAGGACTGCCACCAGATTGCCTTCCGGGCGCATCAGCCCGGTCAGCAAGGCCGCCAGGGGCAGCCAGTTGGCCGCGCGGCGCTTGCCTTGCAGCGCCAGGTAGGTCAGCGTCACCAGGCCGGTCAGCAGGAAGGTATAAGCGGCCGTTTCCATGCCAGAAACGGCATGTACGGCAGTCTCGGGCAGCAGGGCGAAGAACAGCACGGCCAAACCGGCCGCCGCCACCCGGTACGATCTCTGGTAGAGCGGCCCGGCATGCGCCAGGAAGACCGCCATGAGCGCCATCGTCCCCAGCATCGCCAGTACGCCCAGCAGTTTGGCAAAACTGAGCACGCCAAAGTTCAGCAGGTGCGGCACGCTCATTATCAGCATCCACAGGAAGCTGGTGTAACCCTCTACCCGCCCCAGGCCGGGGTTGAAGCTCAGCCCCAGGCCGTGCGCCAGGTTGGCCGCGTAGCGGAAGGTAATGTAAGAGTCATCGGTGGTGAAAATCCAGACGCGCGCGCAGTTTACCCCGAAGATCAACGCGCCCACCCAAAAAAGCCCGAAAAGGATCGGGTTGGAATTGGAAGAGAGCCGCCAAATGATTTTTCTCATGAGGAATGTCTTTGATTATATCAAAGCTGCCTTAAATGAGAGATTTTTCCAATAAAACCAAAAACCTTGACAGTTTATATATAAAAATATCCTATAATATATTAATTAGGATGAGGGGTGAAAATTAACGCCCGCAAGGCAGATGGAGCCAGAAAGAAAAGCGCTCTGAGTCACCTTGTCCGAAAGGGTACACAAGCGAAATTTCCAAAACCACAATCGAATACCTATTCAGCTGCTTTTAAAACAGCGAACCAACAATCCAATGAATATTGGAGGAGAGTTGTCACATGAAGACAAAGTCTTACTTTTTGCTTACCAGTTTAATGATCCTGGCATTCGTGCTGTCGGCCTGCAGCTCGGCGGCAGCCGGGCCAACCGCGCAACCCACCAGCGGTGTGCCAGTCACCGCACCGACGAATACAGCAGCCGTAGCAGTGCCAACCGTAGCGGCGACGACGGCACGACGACGCGGCTACAGCCGCAGCCGCGACGGACACGCCTGCCGCAATGGCCGCAACAGATACTCCGGCGGCAGCCATGGCAACCGATACCCCGGCAGCAGCGACGACGGGAACAGCCACTGCCAGCGCATCCGGCGGCGCGCCAGTGGCGAGCATTCTGCCAATATGCAGGGCGACCCCAACCAGACTGGCAAGATCGCCCTGCTGCTGCCTGAAACCAAAACCACGCGTTATGAAACCGCCGACAAACCCTACTTTGAAGAGCGCATGAAGCAGCTCTGCCCGAAGTGCGAGATCATCTACTCCAACGCCAACCAGGATGCCACCCAGCAGCTTTCACAGGCTGAGGCGGCGCTGACCAACGGCGCACAGGTGCTCGTGCTCGACCCGGTTGACTCAGCTTCCGCCGGAGCCATCGCCGATAAGGCCAAGGCGCAGGGCGTGCCGGTCATCGCGTATGACCGCCTGATCTTAAATTCCAGCGCTGTCAACTACTACATTTCCTTCGACAACGTCAAAGTCGGCGAGCTGCAAGCCAACAGCCTGATGAACGCGCTCAGCGGCGTCAGCAACCCCACCATCGTAATGATCAACGGCTCACCAACCGACAACAACGCCAAGCTCTTCAAGCAAGGCGCGCACAACGTATTTGACCCGCTGGTGCAGCAGAACAAACTAACCATCGCCAAGGAATATGACACGCCCGACTGGTCCCCGGACCAGGCCCAGAACGAAATGCAGCAGGCGCTGACGGCCCTGTCGAACAAGGTCGATGGCGTCTACGCCGCCAATGACGGCACCGCCAGCGGCGCGATCGCCGCGATGAAATCGGCTGAGTGTAAGCCCGATCCCGCCCGTCACCGGGCAGGATGCTGAACTGGCTGCCATCCAGCGCATTTTGGCCGGCACGCAGTACATGACGGTTTACAAAGCCATCAAGCCGGAAGCATATTCGGCGGCTGAACTGGCCTATGGCCTGCTGACCAAACAGGATCTGAGCGGCGCGACCAACGGCAAAGTCACCAACAACAACGCGACAGATGTTCCCTCCGTACTGCTGACCCCGGTCGCTGTGACCAAAGACAATATCAAGTCGACGGTCGTGGCAGATAACTTCTGGACCGTACAGCAGATTTGCACGCCGCAGTACGCGGACGCCTGCAAAGCGGCAGGACTGCAGTAACCTTTCGGGTAAGCGCCTGGGCGATAGCGCAAGCGCTTACCCATCATCCCTCACGGATCACCCTGGGGCGGCCGGGTTCTCGCTTGGCCCGGCCCGCCCAAACTGGCTGGAGGTCATCTTGACAGAATCATCCCCTAAACCCATCCTTGAATTAAAGAACATCTCCAAACGCTTTGGCGCCGTACAGGCGCTTTCTGATGTTAATTTTGAAGTTTACCCCAACGAAGTTGTCTCTCTGGTGGGCGACAACGGCGCGGGGAAGTCGACCCTGGTGAAGATTATTGCCGGCGCTTACCGCCCTGACAGCGGCACCTACCTCTTTGAAGGCCAGGAAGTGCACATTACCAACCCACGTGAAGCGGTAGACCTGGGCATCCAGACGGTGTACCAGGATCTGGCCTTGTGTGATAACCTGGACGTTGTGGCGAATATTTTCCTGGGGCGCGAGGAAACCGGCGGAGCGATCGGCGCGCTGGACGAAGTGGACATGGAGCGCCAGACGCTGCGCCACGTGCGCGAGCTGCACGTGCGCATCCCTTCTGTACGCACGCGCATCGGGGCCATGTCTGGCGGGCAGCGGCAGTCGGTGGCGGTTGCCCGCGCCGTGATGTGGAACTCTAAGGTCGTGCTGTTAGACGAGCCTACCGCCGCGTTGGGGGTTGAACAGACGGCGCAGGTCAAAGAATTAATCTTGCGGCTGCGCGAAAAGGGCCTGGGGGTGGTGGTCATCAGCCACAACCTGGCGGATGTGTTCGATGTGTCCGACCGCATCGTGGTGCTGCGCCTGGGTCAGCGGGTGGCGACATTTCAAGTCAAGAATACCAACCAGGAAGAAGTCGTCGCAGCGATTACAGGAGCCGTATTTGGCAAAAACTGGACGGTAACGGGCCGGCCTTCGGACATGACCTGAAAGGGGAGGACTACATGGCACAGGAATTTGAACATCCAGACAAACCGGAGCAAAGTTCACTCGGTTTTCTCGCCCGGCTTGGAGAGCGCTTTTCGAGCGGCGACATCGGCTCGCTGCCCGTGCTGCTGGGGCTGATCGTCATCGCGATTATTTTTCAGCTGGCAAATAGCAACTTCCTGACCCCGCTGAACCTCACCAACCTGCTGGTGCAGATCGCTTCGATGGGCATGATTTCGGTCGGCATCGTGCTGGTGCTGCTGATCGGTGAGATCGATCTTTCGGTCGGCGCAGTCAGCGGCTTATCGGCGGCGATTATGGCGGTTATTTCTGTCAAGTTTGGCTACCCGGCCTGGGCGGCGCTGATTGCCGGGGTGCTGGCCGGCGCGGCAATTGGCCTGCTGCAAGGCTGGTGGTTCGCCCGCCTGCACGTGCCCTCCTTCATCGTGACCCTGGCCGGCTTTTTGGGCTGGCAGGGCGCGCTGCTGTTTGTGCTGGGCAGCACCGGCACGATTAACCTGAACGCCCCACTGATCACCGGCATGTCTAACTACCTGGTGCCGGTGCTGGCCGGTTGGATTATTGGGGTTGGCGGGCTGATCATTTATTGGTTTATCACGTTCAATGAATACCGCCGGCGCGTCAAAGCTGGCATCGCCACCTTCTCGCTGACCTCGCTAATCATCCGCAACGTGATCACCACCTCTGGCCGTGATGGCGATCATCGGCATCATGAGCGTCAACCGCAACCCGGGGCGCACCATCCCCATCCAGGGCATCCCGCTGGCGGTGCTGATCTTTGTCAGCTTTGTGATCCTGTTTGATTACATCACCACCCGCACCCGCTTTGGGCGCTACATCTTTGCCGTGGGCGGCAGCGAAGAAGCCGCCCGCCGGGCCGGGATCAATGTCCAATCACTGCGCATCTGGGTCTTCGTCCTGTGCGATACGATGGCAGCGCTGGGGGGCATTCTGGCAGCCTCGCGCCTGTATGCGGTCAACCAGTCTTCGGGCAGCGGCGATGTGCTGCTGAACTCCATCGCCGCGGCAGTCATCGGCGGGACAAGCCTGTTCGGCGGGCGCGGCAGCACCTGGTCGGCGCTGCTCGGCGCGCTGGTGATTGGCTCCATCGCCAACGGCATGAACCTGCTGGCGCTGGCTTCGTCGATCAAGTTCATGGTCACCGGGGCGGTGCTGCTGCTGGCGGTCACGCTGGACGCCTTCACGCGCTCGCGGCGCGAGCAGTCGGGCAAGATCTAAAGGGGGAGTTTGATGTGGTTGGGAAATGGCACATGCCATTTCTCAACCACATCAAACCGATTAATGCTGGGACTGCAGGTAAACCAGCCATTCGTACTCCAACTGGTTCAACGTTTTTCCGTAAATCTGCTGATAGGCGGGCGGGTAAAGGATGGTTTGCCCGGCTTCTGCGGCCGGTTTGGGCAGGCGGAAAAGCTGGTGCGCTTTGTCCCAGCCGTACTGCTGGATCAGGTAACCGAGGAAATCGGCCCATTCGGAATAGACTTTATCCCGGCGGGCCAGGCAGCTTTCGGTGGGGCCAATATTGGACTGCCAGGGATAAATGCCGTGCAGGTCATAGTTGGAAGTGAGCGGCTCGTAAACACCTTGTTGAATGTAATCCCGAATCAGCGCGTCGAGCGAGGGGACGTTTTTCCAGGCGTCCCAGTATTTCTCCGCGCCCCAGGTCGCCAGCCCCTCGGAAAGGGAGATTTCATCCGGCACGCCACCCGGGTAGCCCTCGGCGGCGATGGCGTGGCCGATCTCATGCGCCAGCACGGCCTGCAGGTAGGGCCGCGGCGACTGCGCATCCGCGTAGACCACGATCAGGGCGTGGTCGGTGGGGATGGTCAGGCCGCGCACGGGGCAGGCGCGCTGCTCTGGCGGCAGGATGCCCAGGGGAATCTTGTTTTTCGCCTGGGCTTGCAGGCGCTGGCTGACGTAGCCGTACAGCGTTTCAGCCTGCTGCATCCACCAGGTAAGCTCCACCGGCTGGTAAGCGTTGACCTCGTAGAAGATAAAATGCTGCGTCTCCCCCACCTGTTTGCGGCCCGGCAGGTACTGGTCGATAGGCGCTGGCGGCGGCGTCGGGGATGGGCCGGGAGTGGCTGTGGCGGGGGGCTGCGTGGGGGCCAGGGTGCGCACCTGCGTCGGCAGCGGCTGCGGGGTAGGTGAAGGCAGCGCCGCCAGGTCCGCCGGCAAGGTCACGTAAGGGCTGGCAGGCGTCTGCGTGGGGGAGGCGGCGGCAGGGACTGCCGTGGCAGGAACTGCCGTGGCAGGAACTGCCGTGGCGGACGGCTGTAGGAGGGACTGCCGTGACAGAGGCTGCCGTGACTGTTTCCGCCGTAACAGGGACCGCCTGAGTGGCAGGCGGCTGACCGGAACCGCTGGCTGGAACGGCGGAGCAGGCCGGGAGTAAAATAAGTAACATTAATAGGACAACATTAACCTTCTTCATGTACGTCATTATACCCTGCCAAAAATAAAGGCTCTGTCAAAAAAGCGCATGAAGCATTCCGAGAGAGGAGCGCAGCATATGTCAAAACAAACCCAATCGCCCATTGAGCAGTTGAATGCCCAAACCGGAGACAGCGCAGCTTACTACGCCATTGTCGAGACGCCGGCGGGCAGCCACAATAAGTATAAGTACGAGCCGAACACGCAGATGATCCAGCTGCACAAGGTGCTGCCGGCGGGGGCGGTCTTCCCGCACGATTTCGGCTTTATCCCTAACACGCTGGGCGGGGATGGCGACCCCATCGATGTGCTGATCCTGACCGACCAGCCGGCCTTCCCCGGCTGCCTGGTAGAGGTGCGCCTGCTGGGGGTGATAAAAGTCAAGCAGACCAAAGAGGGCGTGACCGAACGCAACGACCGCCTCATCGCCGCCGCGGTGGCCTCGCACCAGTATGCGGATTATCACACGCTCAAAGACATGGACCCAGATATGCTGAACGAGTTGGAGCACTTCTTTAAGTCGTATGACGAAATTGAAGGCAAGCAGTTCGAGGCGCTGGGCCGCTTTGGACCGGACCGGGCGCGCAAATTGATCAAAGCCGGGGTAAAAGCCAGCCAAAAAGCGCGGAAAAAGCAAGCGCGTTAAACCAGGGGCGTGAGCGGGAAATCCCGCCTTGTCAGGCCAGGGGCTTGCTTCTATACTGGTTCAGGGGGAAATTGAACCTATGGAGCTAGCTTTTTGCAAACCAAACCCTTATACCTGCCAGAGAGTGATTTTCGCTTTCTTTTCGATAAATTTGGCCCTTCTTTAGGCTTATGGCGCGCCGCAGAGATCGCCGCGCTGCGCGAACAGGCCTTTGATCCCCCGGTGCTGGACCTGGGCGCGGGGGATGGGCTGGTGACTTCCCGCGTGCTGGAGCAGGTGGCCATCGGGCTGGACCCAGATGAACCTACACTGCGTAAAGCCGCTGCCTTGGGCATTTACCTGGGCATCCTGCCGCAGACCATCCAGGCTGCCGACCTGCCACCGGGCAGCCTGGGGACGATCCTGAGCAATTCCGTCCTCGAGCACATTCCGCAGATCGACACGGCGCTGGCAGCGGCAGCGCGCGCGCTGCGCCCGGGCGGGCGGTTGATCTTCACCTGCCCCAGCGCGGCTTTTTCCCACTGGCTGGTGCTGCCCACCCAAGGGTATGCCGCCCGCCGCAACCGGCACTTCCAGCATCTCAACCTGTGGCCCGTGGAGGAGTGGCAGCGCCGCCTGGAGCAGGCAGGCCTATCCGTCGAGTGCGTGCGCCCCTACCTGCGGCGCGGCTGGGTGTGGACCTGGGACGCGCTGGAACTGCTGCAGCTGGTCTACATCGGCCAGACGCGCCTGTTTGGGCGGGTCTGGCGCAGCCTGCCTCCCACCTGGGTGGCGGCTCTGGCGCGCCGCGCCGCCCGCCTGGATCTCTCCGCGCCTGCCCCTGGGGGAGGGCAGTTGATCGTGGCGAGGAAACCATAAAGCATGAGGATGTGAAAGCGGCTGCCCAAAGAAAATGGGCAGCCGCTTTTTGAAGGATAACGTTAAGGAGGAGAAAAGGAATTTACTTCACTCAGGCAGTTTTCTTGAAGGCCTGACCTGCCTGCCAGGGCGTTCCGACTAAGGGCAGGACGAAGTGGTCTAAACCGATCCAGCCAGCGGTCTTCCAGGCCAGGACCAGGATAATCGCGAGGACAAAGAGCACCGGGTTGACACTGGCGGAGCCAGCCATCATGAAGTTCCAGTTCATGAAACCACCGAAGAAGGCGGCGATGCCGGTGAACAGGCCCAGGATCAGGGCGATGCCGATCAGGATTTCGCCAGCCACAACCAGCTTGGAAAACCAGACGTACGAACCGCTGTTGAGCATTCCGGTCAGGAAGGCGCGGTACCAATCAAAGGCAACGGCGGGGTGCCCACCGGCTTTGGGGGCAGCCGTCGCGCTCACCCAGAAGCCCTTCAACGCTGCGCCGGTAACGGTCCAGGCGGGGTTGCTGGCTTTTTCGAGCCCCGCAGTAATCCACTCATAACCAACGTACAGACGAATGATCAGCCACAGGATGGACATCTTGGTGCTGCTGAATAGAGCAGCGGCGAAGGGCGGATCGTTCACAACAACATTCTGATTAAGAACACGAGTAGCCATTTGAGTAAAATCTCCTTTTGTTGAGCGGCTAATTAGATCAAAGATATCTGTATTGTACGCTTACCACCCTTTTCTTCAATCCGTTGATCTGCTTATTTTGCTGTAGGCATCCTGACCTATAGGCTGTGTGACAAATGTCACTATTCAGTTTGTGACGTAATGCACAGGACAGACCTGCCAGCCCCTCATTAAACCTCTGTTGGGTATATCCCGCCTGCTGCCCGGGGCTCAAGCGACCGGGCTAAGCAAGGCGATGGCAATAAAATCCTCACCCCCGGCCCCGCTCCGTTTTCGCCAAAGCTCGAAACCAGAGCGGGGTGCCTGCGTGCGGCTGATCGTGCGGATGGATCAGCTTTCAAACGGCGCTTCCGGCTAGCCCAAGTCCAGGTTATTTATGAAAATGAACGCTTTTTAAGGTCATCTTTAAGTTCACAATATTCCCCCTTAAAGCAGCTTAATTTACAGCTGTATATAATTCGAATTGATTGGGAGTAGTTTATCCCAATACTACACTTTCTTGGTTCCAGGCAGGGTCAGTAAGGGGGAAAGGTCTCCTGCGGGAATCCAACCAGTAATCCTATAAGGAGGGTTATAAATGGCTACAGCAACGAAGAAGTCATTGTTGATCATCACCATGATGGTTATGTTGTCCATGGTCGCTGTCGCCTGTGCTGGTTCGCCCACCGCTGCGCCGACGGCGGCGGTACCATCTACCGGTAATCAGGCCACCGCGACAACCTCGGCCCCGGCTGCTGCGGCGCCGACCGATACCCCTGCCGCCAGCGGCGCGACGACCTCGCCGACCGCGGCAGCACCGGCCCAGCCAACGGCAACCACGGGTGCTGCGGCGACTGCATCCTCGGCTGGCCCGGTTAAGAATCCCGATACGCTGATCGAATCATCCATCGGCGATCCCGAATCGCTTGACCCGGCCTGGGCCTATGACACCGCCAGCGGTGAAGTGATCTTCAATGTCTACGAGACCTTGCTCTTCCCCAAGAAGAACTCTACCACGGAGTTCGTGCCCATGCTCGCGACCAAGTGGGACATTTCTCAAGATGGCAAGACCTATACCTTCACCATCCGCAAAGGCGTGAAATTCCAGGACGGTCAGGATCTGACCCCGCAGGATGTGGCTTACACCTTCTGGCGCGGTATGATCCAGGACCGCGCGGGCGGACCGCAGTGGATTATGCTGCAGCCGTTCTTCGGCCTGGATGTGCAGAGCTTTGCCAATGATGTGGTGAAAACACAGTTCAATGGGGACTGGACCAAAGCCGCTCAGGCGGTTGAAAACGCAATTACTTTTGATAACAATGCGGGTACGGTCACCATGCACCTGAAACAGCCTTACGGCCCTATGCTGCAAATCCTCTCCGGTACCTGGGCTGGCATTGTTTCCGAGCCCTGGGTGGTCAAGCAGGGTGGCTGGGACGGAACCCCGGCGACCGCGCAGAAGTTCCACGATCCTTCCGCCGAAAAAGACCCGCTGTTTAAGGTGATGAACGGCACCGGCCCCTACGCTTTGAAGCGCTGGGCGCCTGGCGAAGAAGTTGACCTGGTGCGCAATGACAACTACTGGGTAACCACCCCCTTGTGGGACGGTGGCCCCAGCGGCCCGGCCAAAGTGCAGAACGTGGTCATCAAGAACGTCAGTGAGTGGGGCACCCGCTTCGCGGCCCTGCAAACCGGCGACGCCGATATCGCTTACGTCGATAACCAGTACATCTCGCAGGTCGACCCGCTGGTACAGCAGACCTGTGATCCATCCGGCAACTGCACGCAGACCAACCCGAACGGCGTACTGACCCTCTACAAGGGCCTGCCCTCGGTTGAGGAAACAGTAATCTTCTTCAACCAGAACGTTAACACCACCGGCGGCAGCAATACCATCGGCAGCGGCAAGCTGGACGGCAATGGCGTCCCCGCCAACTTCTTCAGCGATATTCACGTGCGCAATGCCTTCAACTACTGCTTCGATTGGGATACCTACATTAAGCAAATCTGGAATGGGGAAGCCATCCAGGCCTTCGGCCCGATCATCAAGGGCGAGCTGGGTTACGACCCCAACCAGGCACACTTCACCTTTGACCTGAACAAGTGCGCCAGCGAGTTCAAAGCCTCTACGCTGAAATCAGCAGATGGCAAGTCCCTGTGGGATACCGGCTTCTATATGCAGTACGTGTACAACACCGGTAATGACCAGCGCAAGACGGCTGGCGAAATCCTGGCCCAGAACCTGAAGAAGGTTAACCCCAAGTTCAACCTGGCGGTCGTGGACGAACCCTTCGCCCTGCTGCTGAAAGACCAGGTTGGCGGGCGCATGCCGATCTTCATGCTCGGCTGGCTGGAAGACTACCATGACCCGCAAGATTGGGTCGGCCCGTTCCTGTCCAGCGGCGGCACCTATGCCAGCTCGCAGAACTTCCCCGCGGACCTGCAGAAACAGCTCGATCAGCTGATCGTGCAGGCGGTGCAGTCTACCGACAACGCCACGCGCGCCAAGCTCTACGGTCAGCTGCAAGACCTGTCGTACAAGAATGCCCTGGATATCTTCGTGGTCCAGCCGGAAGGCCGTCACTACCAGCGCGCCTGGGTAAAGGGTTGGTACTACAACCCCATCTACCCCGGTGTCTATTTCTACCCGCTGTCCAAATAAGTTAGCGGCCTGAATTTCTAAGCGTTCTATCGCCGGTTTGCCGGCCTGGCTGCTGCCGGGCTGGCAAACCGGATGGTCTATAAAGGTAAACAATGCTCACGTATATTTTGAGGCGCCTGCTTATCCTTCCGCTAGTTATGCTTGGGTTGAGCATCATGATCTTTGGCATGCTTCAGTTGTTGGACCCCATTGAACGGGCCTCCCTTTATGTCTCGGATATCCCGAAAAACCCACAGGCACTGCAAGAAATCGTTACAAAATACGGTTTGGATAAGCCGATCTATATTCAATATTGGCACTGGCTGGATAATATGCTGCACGGCGACCTGGGCTGGTCGAAAACTGCCCAAATGCCCGTGATGCAGGCGATTATCACCTTCTTCCCCGCGACGATTGAACTGGCAGTTTGGAGTTTCCTGCCCATCATCGTCATTGGTGTGTGGCTCGGGATTCAAGCCGCCCTGCACCATAATGGTTTCATCGACCAGATGGCGCGGGTCTTCAGCATTATCGGCTATTCCTTCCCAACCTTTGTGTTTGGCTTGCTCTTATTAATGTTCTTTTATGCCAAAATGCAGTGGTTGGAACCAGGGCGCCTCTCCCAATGGGCCTCTACCATTGTTTATTCGCCCGCTTTTCACCGCTATACGAATATGATGACGGTGGATGCGCTGCTCAATGGGCGTTTTGATATTTTTGTGAATGCCATACGCCACCTGGTGCTGCCCGCGCTGACCCTGGCGTATGTCGACTGGGCCCTGATCCTGCGCGTCACCCGCTCCTCCATGCTGGAGGTAATCAACGCCGATTACATCACGACAGCCAAGTCGAAAGGCCTGGCCTGGAGCAAAGTGGTCAATAGACACGCTTTGCCCAACGCGCTGATCCCGGTAGCCACCATTGGCGGCCTTTTGCTGGTTGGCCTGCTGAACGGAGTGGTCATCACTGAAACCATTTTTGACTATCACGGCATGGGTTTCTTTGTGGCGAAGGCTGCCTTGAACTTTGATGCCGTCTCTGTGTTGGGCATCGCCATCTTCGATGGGGCCTTACTGGTAATGGCCAACCTGGTCGTGGATATCATGTACGCGTACCTGGATCCACGCATCCGGCTGGCATAGGGAGGGATATGATGACTGCCACCACTCCTGAAGAGGTAAAAGCACGCATATTAAGCCAGGCCCAGCTGCCGCCGCGCTCGAAAGTGCCGGCCTGGTTGATTTCCATGGCGCACAACCCGGTTTCGTTGATTGGGGTTATCCTGTTAATCTTTTTCATTTTCGTGGCGCTCCTGGCGCCCGTGCTGGCCCCGCCAGACATCCCCTCGCAGCCCTTTGTGATGCCGCGGGACGGGTTCCTCGCGCAGCCGCAGCCGCCCAACGCAACTCACCTATTTGGCACCACGCAGGGCCAGTATGACATCTTCTATGGGGTGGTCTGGGGGACGCGCACCGCCTTTGAAGTGGGCCTGCTGGTGACGACGGCGACGGTGCTGATTGGCGGGGGGTTAGGCGCGCTGTTCGCTTACATCGGCGGTTGGCCGGATGAAGTTTTCCAGCGCGTCGTCGAGTTATTCCTGGCCTTCCCCTTCCTGCTGGCCGCGCTGACCATGGCGACCATCCTGGGGCCGAAGATCCGCAACGGGCTGATCACCGGGATGATTGCGCTGATCATCTTTGGCTGGCCCGGCTATGCGCGCCTGATCCGCGGGGATATTCTGACGATCAAGGAACGGGAATTCATCCTGGCGGAGCATATGGTGGGCGCGCAGGGCTGGCGCATCCTGCTTAAACACGTTATCCCCAACGCGATGTATTCGCTGATGGTGGTCGCCTCATTGGATATCGGCACGAACGTGCTGACCTTTGCCGCGCTCAGCTTCCTGGGCCTGGGCGCGCCATCTGGCTATGCGGATTGGGGCCAGCTGCTCAGCTTCGCGCGCAACTGGATCCCGACGCTGTCGACCTACTGGTATATCGTGGTCTACCCGGGCATGGCGCTGCTGCTGTTCGTCCTGGCCTGGAACCTGGTGGGCGACACCTTCCGCGACGCGCTCGACCCGAAGATGCGGCGCTAAAAGGAAATCTTTAAAACAGGGTGTAGGATGACGCTTTTTTGCCATCCTACACCCTGAGCGATTGCGCATAAAATCCTCACCCCCGGCCCCTCTCCAAAAACGGAAAAATCGCCCGTTTTCGGAGAGGGGAGGCAGAAATCGGGCAAATTTTAGTGCCACAAACAGACACCCCTCTCCGTTTTCGGGCTTTGGCGAAAATGCGCTAACTTATGGTTCTGAACGGAAACAAACAGATACGACAAAAATGACCTCTAGGGTAAGATTAAGCTGCTCAAAACCAAAATCAAACCCAGGAGGTCAAGGTGGAGTGTAGCACAGTTCAAATCTTCGATCAACCCGTAGCGGCAACAGCCACGAGCAGTCATCCGTTGCTGAATGAGAAATGGGAAAGGGTGAAACAAAGACTGCCAGACGATCTAGATCAAAGCGCCAAGCAACATGCGGCCTTGCTGCGCTGCCGTGAGATCCGCAGCGCGGAAGCGCTCTTACAATTGGCGTTTCTGTATAGCTTGCCGGATTGGTCATTACGGCAAACCGCGCTGATGGCGACCCTGTTAGAGATCTGCAATATCTCGGATGTGGATCTGATGCGACGCCTACAAGGCATGCCAGCCTGGCTGGGCGCACTGGCGGTGCAACTGCTACAGCAGAACGGCATCCAATTCCCGTCCCAAGCGGCGCTGCATCTCAAAATCCTGGATGCCAGCGTGATCTCCAAACCCAAGAGCCAGGGCACCGATTGGCGGCTGCATGTGTCGATGGATCTCGACCAGATGCGCATTGATCAAGTGATCCTCACCGATGAACATGGCGGCGAAGGCTTTGGCAACTTTTCGCTGAGCGACCAGGACATCTATCTGGCGGATAGCGGTTATACCCGCACCCGTGGCCTGGAAAAGGCCTTGCAGGCCGGGGCCAAGTTTGTCACGCGCGAGCAGTGGAATACCATGCCGGTCTATAGCCAAGCGGGAGAGAAGTTCGACATCATCGCCTGGCTCAAAGCTACCTTTCCGCAAGGAGCGACTGACCCGGCGGAAACGCAGGTGTGGCTGCCTGGCGCGCAAGGGCTGCAGCCGGTGCGCCTGGTGGCCTGTCCCTTGCCACCCGAAAAAGCGGAAAAAGCCCGTGAACGCGCGCGCAAGAACAGCCGCAAGAAAAAACATCAACCGATGGAGAAGAACCTGTACGCCGTCGGGTTTGTCATCCTCCTCACTAACTTACCGGCCCAAGGCTGGTCTAGCGAACAAGTCTTGGCGCTGTATCGCTGGCGCTGGCAAATTGAGCTGTATTTCAAACGCATGAAAAGCTTGTTGGACCTGGATCACCTGCGCGCTCAGAATAATGACCTGGCGCAAACCTACTTGCTGACCAAACTCCTGGCCGCCATTTTGGTCGATGGTTTGCGCTCGGAAATCGCCCAACAGGTACCGGATTTGTTTGACGACCTGGATCGCCCGATCAGCATTTGGCGCCTGGACACCTACTTGATCCACACCCTCCTGTCTTGGGTCATTGGCGAACTGCCCAGTTGGCAACAGGTTTTGGGGAAGCTCGCCCTGCTCGAAAGGTACCTGTGTGGCTCTCCCAGAAAACGCCGTCAGCAGCTTGCGGTGGCTCGCTCTCAATTGGCAATGCTTTGTGCAGCTTAATGGACAACCATAAGTTAGCGCCTATGGGGGCCGGGGGTGAGGATTTTTTGTAATGCAATCGCCCCGATCCTACACCCGGTTCGCTTACCTGGAAGACAATTCGAAAAGTATAATAAATGTAATAAATGTCGGAAAGGGAATGGCGCTTGCGATGGAACCACGCGCACGATCATCCGCATTTTGATCGCGCACGCCTTCTACCATGCCGGCGAAATCAACCATATCCGGGCGCTGCTGCAAGGCAACGCCCGCTGGGAGTACGATTAATGGATACAGTTTCAGGAAATGGCACTATAAACAGGGCTGCTTACCTGGCCCGTATCGGCTATACCGGGTCACAATCCCCCACGGCGGGCGTACTGCGCGAATTACAGCGCGCGCACCTGCTGACCGTCCCCTTTGAGAACCTGGATATTCACCTCAAGCGGCCCATTCAACTTAAAGAGACCGCGCTGTTTGATAAAATCGTCACCCGGCGGCGCGGCGGGTTTTGTTACGAGCTTAACGGCCTGTTTGCCCACCTGCTGGCAGAGTTGGGTTTCGAGGTGACGCTGCTCAACGCACGCGGCGTGAATGAGAATGGCTCGCTTGGCATCAATTTCGATCACCTGGCGCTGCAAGTGCGGGCCCCGGATGATCCCGAAGGATCCTGGCTGGTAGATGTCGGCTGGGGCAACGGACCCTTTGAGCCGCTGCGCTTGGAAGAGCGCGGGGTGCAGCTGCTAAGCGACGGGCGCAGCTTTCAACTGCAAGCCAACGGCGACACGATTACGCTGGCTGAACATACCGGGGAAGCCTTCGGATGGTTAAAGCACTACGCCTTCACCCTCCAGCCGCAGGTACTTGCCGCGTTTGCCTCAGGCTGCCAGTATCACCAGACCTCACCCGCATCGATTTTCACTCAAAAGCGGATTTGCAGCCGCTTCCTGCCCGACGGGCACATCACCCTCACCGAACAGCAGCTGATTCTCACCCGGGCGGGGGGGCGTGAAGAACATACCCTGGAAGGACCCAAGGCTTATACAGATGCGCTGCGCGCTGATTTTGGAATCGTCTTATAAAACGCGTATGCTATACTAAGCATCGATCCGAGAAACAAATTTTATGCTGCGCGGGCGGTGAGAATGGCGCCGCCCGCGCAGCATAGAAAGAACATACCCCCTACCCTGGAGCAGGCGCATGAAACGAGCAAAGGTGACCAAGAAACCCGCGGCGCGACCCGACCTGGTGCTGCGGCCCGCGCGGCTGCGCATGTTTGGCATCTACCTGGTACTGTTCGGGCTGGCGATTGGCGCAGGCCTGCTCATCCGCCAGCTGGTCAGCCAGGATGCATTCAGCGAAGGCTGGCTGCAGAATAACTGGCTCACCGCGGTGGGGATCATCGTGGGCGGTTCGGCGCTGATGGCGATCCTCGAGCGCGGGCGCTGGACGCTGCGCCTGCTCAATGGGGATAAGCTGGAAGGCCCATCTGGGGCCATCGGTGAGCGGGTGGTCATCCCGGCGGGCGAGATCGATTGGGAGCGCACCCGCAAAAGCCTGAACAGCCGCGTGAAGATTGGCAACGGCATCTACGCCGCCAACCGGCGCATCCTGGTTTCACCCTGGTTCTTCGACCCGCGTGAATTCCGGTCTTTGCTGGAGAAGGTGGGCTATCCAAAGGCTGGTTTCTCTGGATAGAGAGAAGAAGAAGATATAACCGCAAAGGGAAGAATAAGAGCGCAAAGGAAGAAAAAGAATTGAAAAAAGAGCTTTTCCTTTTCTTTTTTCTTCCCTTTGCGGTTTAAAGCTCTTCCGCTTAATGCTGCCCGAGCGTGCCCTTGATGCGCACTTTCCGTTCCATGCGGCTGAAAATGACCATCCCGAAAGCGATCATCACGAACATGAAGATGACCAGCAGGGCGATTTCGTATGGGATGGGCAGGATGGTGGTGGTTTTGAGCAGGTAGCCGCGCACGGCGTCGAAGCCGTAAGTCAGCGGCAGGGCCAGCGAGATGGGCATGAGGAAGCGCGGCAGGGCCTGCACCGGAAACTGCGAACCCGAGAAGAGCGACACCAGGTAACTGCTGATATCCACCAGGGTGTTGGCGTCGCGCATCAACAGCACAATCGAGGCAAAGGCCATGCCAAAGCCGTATAGGCCGATCAGCATGGGGATGACCGGCACCAGCGCCAGCAGGGCGTTCCCGGTGGGATGAAAACCGAACAGCAGCGCGCCCAGGCCGAGCATCACCAGGGACATGATGGTGGTGATAAACAGGCTGGAAAAGGTGCGCCCGATCAGCAGGATAGGGCGCGGCACGGGCATCAGCCAGTTGGATTCCATCACCCCGGCGTCCATGTCGGTCTTGAGCGCGTAGCCCATGCCCCAGAAGACGGTCTGAATATAATTGCTCAGCACTGCACCCAGCAGGGCAAAGGAAATATAGTCGGTGGTGCCGGCATACCCGGCGAAGCCTTTGGCCTGCCCGTTGACCGAGAAGGCCAGCCCCATGAAGTAAACCGGCGCGAGCCAGATCAGCGGCTGCATCACGTTGCCCACTACATTGAGCGGATAGCGCCAGTACTGCTGCCAGTCCTTGGTGGTGATCATCCACAGCGCGCGCAGGTGCGTCGCCAGCGTGGGGCGGGAGAGAGATTGATTCATCGTAGCCATGCGAAATCCTTTAATACTGCCCGATCGCGCCGGTCTGGCGCGCGCGGCGTTCCATCCAATTGAAAATCAGGTAACCGGCTGCCAGCCAGAACGCACCAAAACCGATCAGCGGCAGCAGGTCGGGGAGCAGCTCGCCCAGCGAGGCGTTTGCCAGGGCGGCGACGCGAATGCCGTGGATCATGTAGGTTTGCGGGAGGAAACCGGCAAAGCCCTGCATCCAACCCGGCAGGATCGAGACCGGGAAGGTCACGCCGCAGAAGATCATCACCAGCCCGCGCACCATGAAGACGAAGTTCTGCGCCTCGCGCGCAGTGATCACCAGGCTGGCAAAGGCCATCCCCAGGCCGTAGATCGACGGAACGCAGGCGATAATCAGCAGCAGCACCAGCAGCGGGTTGCCGTTCAGGCGCACCCCAAAGAACAGGCCAAACTCCAGGGCAGAGACGGCCAGGAATATGAACATATTCAGCATGTGAATCGCGCTGGGGCCCAACATGAAGGCAAAGCGCCAGGATGGCGTCATCCAGCTGGATTCGAGCGTGCCGCGCATCTGTTCGTTGCGCAGGGCGAAACCCACCCCCCACAGCACGACATTCTGCCACATCCAGATGGTGGTGCCCACGGCGATATAACCGAGGTAATCGGTGATGCCCGTGCGCGCGGTGAATACCGCCAGGCCCGAGCCATCCGGGCCAGCCAGGGCGCGTGCCGAGAGGATATACGCCATGGGGAAGATCAAAGGCCAGATGAACAGGCTGATCATCCAGGTGGGGTAGCGCACAAAGTACAGCCATTCTTTTTTCGCCACTGCCGCCAGGGCGCGCAGGTCGCCCAGCAGGCGCTCACTGCCCCGAGCTTGCGCAGGAGTTAGAGTCTGTGAAGGTAAGGAGGTATCCATGATTAATCCCGCAACGCTTTCCCGGTCAGGCTGATGAACACATCTTCCAGCGACGGGCGCAGGATGTTCAGGTTCATCAGGCGCGTACCGTTATAATTAACCTTCTCGATCACTCCCGGCAGCACTGCCCGCGAGGAATCGGTATGCAGGTTGACTTCGAAGACCGGCCCGCTGCCGGTATGCTCGCCCTCCATGGGCCGCGCCACCAGCTTGTCAATGCCCGGCAGGGACTGAATGCGTTCGGCAAGATCGGTGTGCCAGCCAGAAATCTCCAGGCGGATGATATCCTTCTGCTCGATGCGCTCCTTGAGACGCTCCGGGGTATCCAGGGCGATAATCTTGCCCTGGTCGATAATGCCGATGCGATCCGAAAGCAGGTCAGCTTCTTCCATGTAATGGGTGGTGAGCAGGATGGTGTGCCCTTCGCGCTTGAGCTCGGCGATCAGCTCGCGCAGGTTGCGCGCAGCCTGCGGGTCCAGGCCGAGGGTGGGTTCATCCAGCAGCAGGATGGGCGGGTTGGCAATCAGCGCCTTACTGATGGCGACGCGCTGCTTCATGCCGGTCGAGAACTTCTCCACCAGGTCATCCGCGCGGGCGGTCAGTTCCATGCGCTCGAGCAGCTCTTTCACGCGCTTTTTAGCCACCTCGGGCGGGATGTGATAGAGCGCGGCGAAGTACTCCAGGTTCTCGCGCGCGGTCAGCTTCCAGTAGATGCTGCGCTCGCCCGCCAGCACGGTGCCCAGGTTCTGGCGCACCTGGTTGGCCTGGTGCTGCACATCGTAACCGTTCACGCGCGCTGTGCCGCTGGTGGGTTCCAGCAGGGTGCACAACATGCGGATCGTGGTGGATTTCCCCGCGCCGTTTGGCCCCAACAGGCCAAAGATCTCGCCCTGTTGGATGCGCAGCGAGACGCCATCCACGGCGGCGACATAGGTCAGCGGCGCTTTCTTGCCAAACGGCCAAAGCGTGCGTTTGCGCGCAGCCGGTTTGCCGCTGCCGTTTTTATCCCCATTCCCAGCTTCCTTGTTTTCGCGCTGGGGAAACTTCTTGACCAGGTTTACCGCTTCAACGGCCCATTCACTCATGCTAATTACCTCCTGTTTCAATCAACGCCACGCTGTTTTTGCTCGCCATCTGGTGGGGGTAAAGAAAATCCCGCCCATTCAAAGCGGAAAGCCACTCAGAACGCGGGATGACAGGCAAAATAGCGTATTTATTTTTAAGATTATCAAAGATTATAAACAGAAAATTTAAATTGTCAATAGGGAATTTAAATATTTTTGATGACTCATTGAATTTTCATGATTATCAACTTGATTTTCTTGAAGCAAATCTTTGAAACCGGTTTTCTACCCGCCGACCATACCGCCAAACGCCAGGCCAAGCAGGTAGGTGATCAGCGCTTCGCCCAGGCCGATGGCCATCATTTCCAGGCCTGAGCGCCAGGGGCTGAGGCCGGTGACGACCGTCTTGGCCGAGCCGACCGCGAAATGGGCGATGGTACTGATGATGAATGAGGCGATCACCGCCGGGTAGCCGGTGGTGAAGAAGAAGGGGATAATCGGGATAAATGCGCCCAGGGCCGTCGAGATGGACGCAGAGAGCGCTTCCAGCCAGGGGTTGGGGAAGGTTTGCTCAGACAGGCCCAGTTCTTCACTTGCCAGGGTTTGCAGCGCGGTTTCAGGCTGCTCGATCAGGCGCGCGGCCAGGGATTCGGCTTCGTCAGCGGGCACGCCCTTCAACTGGTAAAACAGGGAGAGCTCCTCGCGCTCTTCCTCGGGATGCGTTTCCAACTCGCGCTTCTCTCGCGCAAATTCTGCCTGGTAGACCTCGCGCTCAGACTTGGTCGCCAGGTACGCGCCGGAGCCCATCGAGAGGGCCGAGGCCATCATGCCGGCCAATCCGGCGATCAAGACTGCCGGGCCGCCCGCCGTGGCTCCCGCCACCCCCGAGACGATGCCAAACACGGAGCCTAAGCCGTCGTTCGCGCCGTAAATGGCCTGACCAATCCAGCCGCCGCCGCGTTTGTGCCACTTCTCGCGATTGAGGATGTAGTCCAGGCGGCCCTGAATCCCACCGACCGCGCCAGCATTCGGCGTTCCGGGCGGCGGGGTATGGCTGATCTGGGCCGTGGCAGCCTGGTGCACCTGCTCGTCGTGCAGTACGATACCGATCTCCTGGCGAGCTTCCTCGGAAGGCGCTTCGTTCATCAGGTTGGCATAAATAATAGTATCCTCATCCTCAGCACTCTCGATGCGCGCCAGGGCGTTTTCCGTGCCGCTCTGTACCAGCACCCAGCGCCAAATTTTATCTCCCAGCGTATCGTGGTATTCGGGCGGGGTGACGCCCAGCGCTTCCAGCTGGCGCGCCCAGCGCTCGCCGTGGGTCTTCTCCGTCGCGGCGAGCTTCATCAGGATGCTGCGCCGGTTGGGGTTATCCTCGTGTTCTGCCAGGGCCTGGTAGATGCGCTGCGCACCCTGCTCTCGCCGCCAGACGCGCAGCAGCTCGCGGATGTACTTTTCACGGTCAAAACCTGGATTTGGTGCTTGTGTCATGGTTTCTTATCCCCTCTCTCCATTTTGTTGTAACAATAAATATATACCCCGGGCAGACGCCTCCGCGCCGGTGGATGTGGATTTGATTGATCCATTATACACGCTGGGGGAAAAGATGGTCAGGCAGGGATTTCCCGCAGGGAGGGGGAATCCTAACGAAAATAGCTCTTAGCTGGCAAAGGGGATCGATAACCAGCGCCCGGGGTTCAAACCACCGGGCTGTGGGTAGGCGCCCCGTTGAAACGGGGCTTTAAGAGCCAGGTTCACCTGGCGGTTACCCACAGCCCGGAAATTGATTTCCGGGCGGGAGGTGACCCACCCCAATGCCAGGACCAGCGGATTCATGCCGGAGGTTGGTCAGCGAGAGCTGCCCCTACCGGGGATCTTCTACGGACGGTAGGGCGCTTTTTCGTTAATATCGCCGATGAAGCTGGGCAGATCGGTGTGGCCCAGGGCCTGGCGGATGCCGGCAGCTTCGCCGATGTGGAACCAGTAATGGTAGAGGTTGCGGTAGAGCATGGTGCCAACGCTCTCGCGGTAGGGTTCGCCTTTCCATAGGAAGCGCTCGGTCAGATTTTCGGGGGTGAGTGTGTCCAGGTATTCGTCCGCGGCGGCGGTGATTTCGTGCCAGGCGGCCCACATTTCGGCCAGCGGCGGCGTGCTGGGCGGGCGGCCGGTGCCGACCAGGTCGCGCAGTTCGGGGTGAACCTTGCGGTCCTGCGCCAGCAGCACCCAGTAGGCCGATTCCTGGGAAGCCAGGTGGCCGACAACCCAGCTCAGGCAGTTCATGGGCAGCACGCGGCGCACGGCATCTTCCGCGCTTACGCCTTCCAGGCCGCGTACGAATTCGCTGCGCGCAAAGCGCAATTGTTCAACCAGGGGATGGGGCATACATAACCTTTCTACAAAACCAGCTACAGTTCAACCTGGTTATCCCAGGGGTACACTTCAGTGCCTTTGGCGGCGGCGCGGATGGCGGGGTCCTCGGAATAGAATCCGCGCCGTTCGGGGGGGATCAGTTCGGCGATGCGGCGCATGATTTCAGCCCCAATCTCGTCAATCATCTGGCGGCTGGAACGGTCGTGGGCGCTAAAGGGAAAGGGGCCGAAGGGTTTGCCAATGTTGACGGTGACGCGGGCGCGCCGCCCGTGCCGCAGGCTGGGGAAAACTTCGGTAAAGCCGTCCAGGCCGATAGGCAGGATGGGCGCGCCAGAACGGGCTGCCAGCAGCGCCGCGCCGGGGCGGGGCGGGCGCAGCACATCTGCCCAGCTGCCACCTTCGGGGAAGATGCCCAGCACGCCGCGCTGATCGAGGAAGTTGCGCGCGCGCAGCAGGGCATCCCGCGATGAGCCGCCGCGCGAGACCGGCAAAATCCCCCATACCTGGCGAACCCAGCTGAGGATGGGCGGGGCATTGGGCGCCTGCCGCCCGCCGATGAACTCCAGCGGGTAAGGTGTCACGTGGATCACGGCGACCGGGTCGAGGAAGTTGAAGTGGTTGCCCACGATCAACAGCGGGCCGCCCGCGGGCAGGTTCTCGCGCCCGCTGACATTAAAATCAGTGATCGCGGCCAACCCGGCTGCAATGCCGGCGCGCAGCAGGGTGCGGATCAGGCGGCGGCGCGGGTACGGGATGAAGTTCGGGTCGCGGGTCAGTTCAGCCGTCATGCCCTACTCCGCGCGCTGCCAGCGTTTGACGAACAGCAAAAACACCAGCCCCACCACTAAAAAGGCAATGATCGAAAGCAGCGCGCCTTCCATACCAGCGGCTTCGGCAGCCTGGGCGCTGAGCCCGCGCGGTTCGAAGAGGCGCAGCGCCAGGGCTGTGGCTAAGAAACCGTAGATGGCCGGGCCGGTGAAGTTGGAGATTTGCCCGGCGACGGAGAACAGCCCATAAAACTCGGCGGATCGATCTGGCGGGCAAATCTGCCCGACTACAGTGCGGCTCACCGACTGCACCCCGGTCAGCGCGAAGCCAGCCAGCGCCCCCACGATGTAGAACACGGTCAGCGAGTGGACGAAGAACAGCCAGGCGATGGTCAGGATCATCAGGATAAGCGAGAGGACCAGAGAGAACTTACCCCCGGACCGGCGGGTGAGGTAGCCGAAGGTAAACGCGCCGATCACGCTGGTGACCTGCACGATCATCATAAAGATGATCAACTGCTGCTGGTCGAGCCCGTACATCACCGCGCCGATGATGGCGGCAAAGTCCAGGGTCATCATGATACCGTTGTTGAAAATCATGAAGGCCACCAGGAACTTGATAAACTCGCGGTAACTGCGCGCCGACTGGAAGGTATCCCATAACTTGCGCACCGAGACGGTCAGGTAATTTTTGCCGGGCGGCAGCACCTGCGGCTGAGAGCGCTCGCGGACGAACAGGAAAACCGGCAGGGTCGACAGCGCATAGAATCCGGCGGTGATCAGGAAGGCCACCCGGGTAATAAACACGCCCTTGACGATCAGGATCAGCGCCAGGACGATGGCCAGGCAGACGATGCCGCCTAACGAGCCAATCGCCCAGCCGTTGCCAGAGACAGTGCCCATTTGCTCCGGCTCGGCGATATCCGGCAGCAGCGCATTGTAAAACACCTGCGCGCCGCGGTAACCAATTTCGGCCATAATGAAGAAGAGCATGCCGGTAAAGATATCGCCCTTTTGCACCAGGAACAGCAGAGCGGTAAACACCCAGGATGTGGTGGTAAAGACGAACAAAATGCGTTTCTTCGCGGCGGAAAAATCCGCCAGCGCGCCCAGCACCGGCGAGAGCAGGGACACGACCAGCATGGCGATGCCCACCGAAAGCCCCCACAGGCGCGAGCCTTCCGCACCGCCCACCACCTGCTGCTTGAAGTATGCCGAATAAACGGCCAGCAGCACGACGGCCGCGTAGGCTGAATTACCAAAGTCATACAGGTACCAGGCCCAACGGGCGCGCCGGGTAACAGGAGCGCGTCTTACCCCAACACCTGGTTGACTCCTCCTCGCTATTTCAACGGCCATGCGTTTTCTCCTATCCCTAATGCTGAGTTTGACAATTATAACAATCATATATCGATTTCGATGTGCAATTCCGTGGATTTGCGGATAATCCCGCTATAAAATTGAACTTGTCTGACAATTAACTTAAAAATGGCCCCTATTTTCGGAGGGAAGTGGTAACATTTAACCAATTCAACATACAAACTGCTGGGGAACTATCTCAAGCTGAGGAGAAGGATTCGCATGGCCAATAAAATTGCTGTGATCGCGATTGGGGGCAACTCATTAATTAAGGATGAAAAACACGTCTCCGTTGAATCTCAGTATGTAGCGGCAAAAGAAACCTGCTATCACATCGCCGACCTGATTGAACAGGGCTGGGAAGTGGCCATCGGCCACGGCAACGGCCCGCAGGTTGGTTTTATCCTGCGCCGCTCGGAGATTGCCGCGAAAAATGCCGGCATGCATGAAGTCCCGCTGGACGTATGCGGCGCGGACAGCCAGGGCGCGATTGGGTATGCCTTGCAGCAGAACCTGCAAAATATTCTCTACCAGCGCGGCATCCGCAAGAAGGTGGTCACGGTGATCACGCAGACGCTGGTGGACCAGAAAGACCCGGCTTTCCAGAACCCAAGCAAGCCCATCGGCGGCTTTATGAGCGAAGAGGAAGCGCAGCGCCGCAAGCAGGAACAGGGCTGGACAGTGGTGGAGGACGCCGGGCGCGGCTGGCGGCGGGTGGTGCCTTCTCCGCTGCCCAAGGAAATCGTCGAGCTGGAGACGGTCGAGACGCTGCTGGAACGCGGCATCGTCACCATCACGGTGGGCGGCGGGGGTATCCCGGTCATCGACCCTGGCGACGGCAACTACTGCGGCGTGGCGGCGGTGATCGACAAGGATTATGCCTCTTCGCTGCTGGCGCAGTCGATTAAGGCGGACCTGTTTGTGATCTCTACCGCGATTGAGAAAGTGGCCCTCAACTACGGCAAGCCCGACCAGCAGTGGCTGGAGCGCATCAGCCTGGCGCAGGCCAAAGCCTACCTGGCGGAAGGCAAGCACTTTGCCAAAGGCTCGATGGCTCCTAAGATCCAGGCCATCATCTGGTACCTGGAAGCGGGCGGCAAACAGGCGCTGATCACCAATCCCGAGAATATTGGCCGGGCGCTTAAAGGCGAGACCGGTACCTGGATCGTAAGGGAATAAGTAATTTCAACAACAAACCGGCGGACCACCGGTTTGTTGTTGAATAGTTTACCACCCATAAAGTAGCCCTGGAAAAAGAAACGATCACAACAGGTGCTTATACCGGCGCATGTCCAGTGCGGTGATGGGTGCGCCAGGACTGGGATTAGAAAACGAGAAAAATGGCTACCCATTCAAGGCTTGTAGTAAAGCTCCAAACAGCCGGTTTCAACCGGCGGAAACCCACAGCGCGGTCGCTTGAGCGCCGCGCGGGGCGAACCCGGTCCTCTGCTTTGGAAGGGTGGCTCTTTGGATCTATTCCTTGCCTACGGTCTAGTACCCGGCGGCGTAAATAGCTCTATGGTTATCGTCACGCGCCGGGTCCTTTAAACAGTCGGGCGGACAATTTAAGCAACTACAGAGGTATTTACGCCCGACTGTACTAGGTAAGGGTTGGTTCATCCCGCGCGGGAATCAATTCCCGCGCTGTGGGTTTCCGCCCGCTGAAGCGGGCTCAAAGAGGGTTAGCAAACGTAGGTTCTCTTACCAGCCGGTATCCAGGCGGTGTTACCCAGCGCGGCGCGAATATTTGCGTTGCCGCTGCGCTTTCCATGCGTGCTGCGGGGATTAAATTTCCTCGCCATACACCTCTCGATACTGCTCCAGCGCGGCGCGGTGGACCTGCTCTTTGGCGGCGCGCAGTTCTTCGCGGCGAGCAGGCAAAAACTCGGCTTCGATCCAATCTGCTAATGAGTCAATCACCTCATCCAGCAGCAGGGCACGCAGACAGATGGCAAAGCGGTCGCGGAAATCGGGGTCGGGGGGCAGCAGGGCCTGGGCGGCTGGCAGGGTCAGCGCGCCGCTGCGCCACTGCGGGCCGAGCAGGATGCTGTACTCCAGGGCCGGGTCGCCCAGGGCCAGGTCATCCCAGTCGATGATGGACCAATCCCCGGCGGGGGTGACCAGGATGTTGCTGGGCCACAGGTCGCCGTGCGTGGGAGATGCTGCCGGGTGCTGGAAGATGGGCAGGTCGCGCGCCAGCCCCTCCAGGTGGCGCGTCTCGCTCATCATCCAGTCAAAGGTAGGCAGATCCACAAACGGCGGCAGGTTGGGGATGATCCCCAGCAGGTCAGCGTCGAAACGGTCGATGTAAACGTCCAGGAAGTAATCGGCGCAGGTGGGCAGCGCGCCTGCCTGCAAGGACGCCAGCGCGGTGGAAAGCACTGGGTCGCTGTGCAGGGCGGGCAGCAGGTCCAGCAGGCCTTGCAGCACAGCGGGCTGGGCGGTGAAATCGGCGGGTTTGCCGGGGATATAGGCGAACAGCAGCCCGGCAAAAGGCGTACGGGGGATCTCGATCCAGTCCAGCAGGCGCGGGGCATGATACTGGCGCGTCAGGCGCTGGTGAAAGGCTTCCCAACGCTGCAAGTCCGCCTGTTGGTCTTCGTCCTCCGCCAGCTTCAGGTAATAGCGCTTCTCTCCGTCCTGAATGAAAAAGGAAGCATTGACAAAGCCGCCCCAATTGAGGATATAGCGCGCTTCCACCGTTTCCGGATTCAGGCCATAGCGACCGGCGTGTTTGCGGAAATAGGCCGTCACGCGGCGAATGAGGGCATCGAGCGAGGTGCGCGGCATAGTTGAGCGCTGGAAAGCGCCTCAGGCGTTGTTACGCATGGCCATAAAAGCGGCCTGGGCAGAGACTTCCGCCTCGCCCTCCTTGGGTTTCTCCAGGACGTAACTGCCATCCGGGAGCATCAGGCGCGCCTTCAGGTTATCCGACAGGTACGTCACCAGCACTTCGTCGCGCAGGAAGCGCACCAGGCGCTGGTCCTCCACCTCAAACAGCACCTCCACGCGCTGGTTCAGGTTGCGCGGCATCAGGTCCGCGGAGCCCATGAAGATTTTTTCGTCGCCGCCGTTGTAGAAGTAATAGATGCGCGAATGCTCCAGGAAACGGCCCACCACGCTGGTCACGCGGATATTCTCGCTGACGTCGGGAATCCCTGGCCGCAGGGAACAGATGCCGCGCACGATCAGATCGATCTGCACGCCGGCTTGCGAGGCTTCGTAGAGCAGTTTGATCATGGGTTTATCGACCAGATGGTTGAATTTGAAGATCAGGCGCGCTTCCTGGCCCTTCTGCGCGTTTTCCATCTCCTGACAGATCAGGCCCTCCAGGCGCTGGCGCAGGTTGATCGGCGCGACCAGCAGCTTGCGATATTCTGACTTGGCCGAGTAACCGGTCAGGTAGTTGAACAGGTCGGTTACATCCGCGCCGATCTCCTCGTCGCAGGTGAACAGGCCGAAATCTTCATAGACGGTGGCGGTCTGGTGATTGTAGTTCCCAGTGCCCAGGTGCACGTAGCGGCGGATATGCTCGCCCTCGCGGCGCACCACCAGGGCAATTTTTGAGTGCGTCTTCAACCCCAGCAAGCCATAAGTGACGTGCACGCCCTCCTGCTCGAGCATCTTGGCCCAGCCGATATTGGATTCCTCGTCAAAGCGCGCTTTGAGCTCCACCAGCACGGCCACCTGCTTGCCGTAATCGCGGCTGGCTTGCAGCAGGGCCTTGACCACCGGCGAGTTGCTGCCCACGCGGTAAAGCGTCTGTTTGATGGCCAGCACGTTCGGGTCTTTCGCGGCAGTCGCGAGGAAATCAATCACCGGCAGGAAGGAATCGTAGGGGTGATGGATGAGGATATCCCCCTGGCGGATGGCAGCAAACAACGAGCCATCTTCCACCTCGGTGCGGTTGCGCAGCACGTTCGGCACCGCCGGGGAGAAGGGCTGGTCCTTCAGGTCATGCCGCTCGATTTTGCCCAACTGCATCAGGCAGGCCAGGTCGAGCGGGCCAGAGACCGGGTAAATATCCTGCGGGTCCACCTTGAGGTTCTCCGCCAGGAACTCTTTGATGTAGTCGGGCATGGTGCGATGAATGAGCAGGCGCACCACCGTCCCAAAGCGGCGTTTGCGCAGGCTCTCTTCGATTGTATCCAGCAGGTCGAGGGCTTCCAGCTCCTGAATTTCCATATCCGTATTGCGGATGACGTGGAACTGGTGCGCTTCGAGCAGGGTCATGCCGGGGAAAAGCTTATCCAGGTTGGCGATAATGACGTGGCTGATCCAAACGAAGCTGTGGGTGTGCGGCACCGTGCCATCGCGGCGCGACCCGCCTGAGGAACGCTTGACGGGCACCAGCTGCGGCAGCGAGGGCGGCACTTTGAGGCGCGCGAAATGGCGGCGGCCTTCTTTATCTTGCAGCAAGATCGCCAGGTTGAGGCTCAGGTTGGAGATATGCGGGAAGGGATGGCCAGGGTCAACTGCCAGCGGGGTGAGCACCGGGAAAATCGTTTCCTCGAAATACGCGTCTACCATCTCTTTTTGATGGTTCGACAGGTCGTTATAACTCATCACGCGCACCCCAGAGGAATGCAGCTGCGGCAGCAGTTCTTCGCGCAGGTAGCGGCGGCATTCGTCCATCAGCTTTTGGGCTTCCTTGCGAATGGCGACCAGCTGTTTGGCGGGGGTCAGGCCATCTTCCGAGAGGGTCATCACCCCGGCGTCGCGCTGCATGCGCAGGCCGCCGACCCGCACCATAAAGAACTCATCCAGGTTCGAATCGACGATGGCGAGGAACTTGACTCGCTCGAGCAGCGGGTTGCGCGAATCTTTCGCTTCGCCCAACACGCGCCACTGAAAATCGAGTTGGGAAAGCTCACGGTTTATATAGTATTTTGGGGAATCGAGGTCAACAGCTTCGGCAGTTTTCTCGGTTGGCTCACTCATAGTAAATTATTCCTGTCAATATCACCCTTTCTGCTCTTATTATACCCCGTCAGCCGGAAGGGTTCCTGGATAAGCTGTTGAGCAAAGCGGGTTCTTTGGGCTTTGGCGGAAGAAAAAATAAGATGCACGTTTTCCAGGCGTTTCGCGCCTGGAAAACGTGCATCTTATTTAACGTGCATTCGGGATTACGCCCGCCCGGTCGCTTAAGCGCCGGGCGGCAGGTAAGATATCCCGGACTAGGTTATCTAATCCGCCCTGCCGCCGCTGGCCCGTAAGGGACTAGTACAGTCGGGCATAAATACCTCGGTGGTTATTCATTGTATCTGCCCGACTGTTTAACGTACCCGGCGCTACCCGACAAACATAGGGTTACTTATGCCGCCGGGTACTAGCTCTCTCCAGTGTTCATCTTATAGCCGAGGCGGTCGACGTTGGCGATCAGTTCGCGTTCGGAATCCAGGCCGGAGAACTTGCGGCGGATGATGTAGACCAGGTACTTGATGCGCTTGCGCACATCCGGCGTATCCATGCCCCAAACCTGCTGGGCGATGGTCTGGTAATTGACCACTTCGGGGGCGTTGCGGGCCAGCACGGCCAAAACGGCAAACTCTTTATTGGTGAGCTGCACACTCTGGTCGCGCAAGGTCACTTTCTGGGTCTGAAAGTCGATCACCAGGTCCACATCGGGGAAAACCAGGCGGCTCACGTCTTCCGTCTTCCCGTAGCGCCGCAAAACAGCCTGTGCGCGCGCGATGACCTCGGCGTTGAAGAAAGGCTTGGTGACGTAGTCATCCACGCCCATGCGCAGCGCTTTGACAATATCATCCTTCTCGCCAATCGCCGAGATAACGATCACCGGGGTATCACACATCTGACGCAGGTAGCGGTAGGTTTCCCAGCCGTCCATTTCCGGCATCATCAGGTCTAACATGATCAGGTCCGGTTTGATTTCGCCGCACTTTTTAATAGCCTCATTCCCGGTCAGCGCGCCCATCACATTAAAACCGGCCGATCGAAAAATATGCTTAAGCAGCATCACGGTATCTGGTTCATCTTCAATCACCAGAACACTGCGCCGCTCGGAAGCGTAAACCTCATCGAGGTCAACGCCAGACTGTGACTGTGTCATCCCGTTAGAAGATTCAGGTAAATCAGTCATTCAAACACTCCATTCCTATTCCCTCAAACAAAAAAACCGGCAACATGCCGGTTTCGCTATTGGCTCCCCGAGACCCTACTCATCCCCCCTAAGCTGAGAAAGCGACCAAATCAAGGTGCTCGGTTCTTCGCCTCAAAAATTCAATACCTGATTGTTAGCTAGTACAGTCGGGCATAAATACCTCGGCAGTTCATCGCTGTGTCTGCCCGACGGTTTGCGCCAGGAACCTGGCGAACGTACCCGGCGTTAGACAATAACCATAGAGCCATTTATGCCGCCGGGTGCTAGAACGCTCCAGGACGAACCCCCTGCCCCCCGCTGTCCTCCTGAAGCTTATAACCTTATCTAAGATAATAATTTTAAAAGTGTATCCTGTCAATAGGTATTGGTTTGATTTAAGTATTTCCTAAGAAAGTCTAATTGTAAGGTAATCAATAGGCAGCCTCCTGAAAGAAATTTACCGGTAGGGCACGGCGACAACGATGATGCGGTCGGTGTTACTGGTAGGGGGCCAGCAAGTCACCAGCGTCAGGCGTTCATCCGTCGAGGGCATAATCCAGCGGGCGTTCTCTTCGCGCTGGGCCAGGCTGACGTCGCGCTCTGCCAGCTTCATCACCTGGCTAACCAGGTAGGTGTAAGCACGGTCGCCGGAGTAAATGGTAATCTCAGCGCCGCGTTTGAGTTGGTATAAATGACCAAAAACCTCACCATCAATATTATGATGGCCGTTCAGCACGGTATTGCCAGGCTCGCCCAGCCTCGCGCTGCCCTCCTGCCAGCCGGCGGCAAACTTCTTTGGCGCATCCCACTGCTCAAAGAGGCGCCCCTGCACGGATACCAGCTGCACCGGGGCGAGCTGCACCGGGGCATTCAGGCCAATGGACGGGATGACGATGCGGTCCGGGGGTGCGGGCGGCAGTGGGGTGAAGGTGGGCTGCGGGGTGGCAGTCGGCTGCGGGGTGAGGGTTGGCCCGGCGGTTTGCGTGGGCGCTTCAGTGGCGGCGAGGGCAGCTGCCGCGACTGCCCCAGCGCCGCCGGCTGGCGCGCCGCCAGCCAGCGCTTGCGCGGGTGCCTCAGGGCCCGTTGTTGGCAGGTCCATCGGCGGGGTTGGCCAGGTCATCACCGGCAGGTCTGGCGCGCCTGCCTGCTGCATGGCGCTCTGTTCCACCCGGTAGGGCACAAAGCCCTCTCCGGAGGTATTTGGAATCAGCGCGCTGGCGGAAGCATCCAGGCGGGAGGGGTCGACCAGAATGGCCATCCCGGCAGTGAAACGCGAGACGCCTTCAATCAAGCCCCAGGAGATAAAAACAAAGCCGACCAGCAGCACCAGATTGACCGCCAGGCGCATGCCGCGCTGGATCACCTGGCTGCGGGCAATGTTGACTCCCAGCCCGCGGCGCACCCGCCCGTTAGGACGGGTGCGTACAGGCGTAGGGCGCGGCAAACTGCGCTCACTCATGCTAGTTACGATCCTTGAACTGCCCGCCAAGGCCGGTCAGCACCAGGGCCAGGCCCAGGGTGAACAGGCCCGCGTTGGTCAGCAGGTTGCCCAGCAGGGTCAGGCCGGGCGCAACGGATGGACCAATCAAATCCGCGCCAGTAATCGGGATGAGCACCGGCGTAGCGGTAATGGTCGAGACCGGCGGGGCCAGGGTCACCAGTTCGGTAGGTGTGCCCGAAGGCTGCGCTGTAAGCGTGATGAAGCCAAAGGCCGGGGTGAGCGTCTGCGTGGGGGTAATGCTCGGGGCTGTGGTGGTGGTGGGCGTCAGCGAGATTAAGATGAACGGCGCGGTCTCAGTGGGGGTTGGCGTCAGGGTGCGCGTGGGGACCGGCGTGAAGGTCGGGGTGAGCGAAATCAGGATGAAGGGGGCTGTAGCCGTCGCGGTGGGGGTGATGGTGCTGGTCGAAGCGACTTCGGCGGTGCGCGTCTGGGTCGGCGTGGGCGTCAAGGTGTTGGTGGCGACGGTAAAGGTGTTGGTGACCGTAGGCGTTGGCGTTAGGGTCAATGTGGCAGCGGGGCTGGTGTTGGTAACGGTAGGCGTGAAGGTCAGCGTGGCGGCGGGGCTGGTGTTGGTGACGGTGGGCGTGAAGGTCAGCGTGGCGGCGGGGCTGGTGTTGGTGACGGTGGGTGAAGGTCAGCGTCGGCGGCACGCCGGTAAAGGTCGGTGTAAAGGTGCGCGTGGGTGGGATGGGTGTGGTGGTCAGGGTCGCCGTCTGGGTGATTTCAACAAACGGCGCGGTCGGCGTGCTGGTCAAAGTCGCTGTGGCAGTATGGGTCACCGCAGGCGTATTGGTCAAGGTGACGGGCGGGGTGAAGGTGATCGCGGGCGTGGGGGTAACGCCCTCGCAGCTGTCGCTGGGCGAACTCAGGCTGATGGTGTGGCTGCCCGGGCGGCTATCCGTCCAGGTCAGGGTCAGGTGATGCGCGCCTTTGGCGGTGCTCACCAGCACCTGGGTGGTGTTGCCCGGCACCATGCCATGCCCGCTCTCACCCGTATCTAACGACCAGGTGTAATCCACGCCAAAGCTGTTGGGGTTATGTACCGACCAGTCCAGGCCGGTAGCGGTGCAGGTATAGGAAAGCTGCAACAACTGCTTGCAGGGCGGTTGTGGGGTGGCCGAATCAACCAGCTCGTTCTGCACGTACAGGCGCATGGTAGCCACATTCAGCGAAGAAGTGAAGTAATCGCGCTGGTGAGCGGCGACATGCCCCGAGCCATGCTCATCCGAGCCGGAGACACGCCAGGTATAGTCCGCGGCGGAATTAGTATTGTTGGCCACCACCCAGAGCATGGTGGTATCGCCCACGTAGCCGCAAACGGCCGAGAGGTTGAAGTCCAGCAGGGGTTTGGGCGTGTTGGTGGGGGTAAGCGTCAGCAGCACCGGCGGCGCGGTCGCCGTGGAAGTGGAAGTAGGCGTTTGCGTCTGCTCGCCAGAGGGTGGCGTGCGGGTGACGGTCGCGGTATGGGTCGCAGTGGCTTCCCCGGAAGGCGCCGTAGAGGTTACCGTCGCGGTGTGCGTGGGGGTCCCAACCCCTGCGGTACTGGTGGCCGTAGCGGGCTGGAAGGGGGTAGAGGTTGCTGTGGCGGGGAAACACACCCCATTGACCAGGCAGGAATTGCTCCAGATGTTCAACGGGCCGCTAGAGTTAGCCTCTTGATGGAGGTGATAGGCAAAGTTCCCGGCAGCCTTGGGCGTGTAATTGAGCGTGGTACACTGCCCGCTCTTCAGCGGCCCCACATTGCCTGAAGCGATCAAACTGCCGCCAACTGCCGGGTTGCCGCCAGCGCTGTAGTACAGCGTCCATTTGGCTACTTCCTGCATATCGCCGCCCACATTGCAAACGGTGGCCTGAACGTTGGTGCAGCTGCAGTTACAACCAGAGGAGAAAATCAGCGAGCTTTTCCCTCCATTGGATGAAGTAGGCAGCGGGCCAGGTGGCGTGGTAGTCGCCGATCCGCAGCTGCAGGTAGGGGTCACGGTTGGCCCAGCCGGGTAGCCATCGCTGGCCGGTGGGTTGGCCGTCGCAGCGGAAAGGTTTATCAATTTTTGACCGAACCTGGGGATGCCAGCCGCCAGTGCCGGGGAACTGACTGCAGAAAGAAGAAGCCCGGCAATCAGAAGAATAAACCCACCCGCGTAAAGCCCGCGGGTGAGCGCCCTGATCAACGAACGCTTATGGTGCATAATATTTCCCTCTCATGGTAAGAACGGCCCAATGTCAAGTCAGGCAAACCTGCTTGCGGTTGCCCCCATCCGCAAGCCTGGTATCCTGCTGATCCAGTAGGCCGATATGCCGGGGTACTTCTAGAGGAAAGTCAACAAATAATGATTGTCAGGCAGTTTCCGCGGTACGTAGTTTGTACCCCAAACGATCGACATTTTCGATGAAATCTGGTTTGTCTGGCAGCCGTTGAAACTTGCGGCGCAGCAGGTGTACCAGATACTTAATCCGATTGCGCGCCTCTGGAGTATCCTCTTCCCAGATTTGCATGGAGATATCATGATAAGCAACGATGGCAGGCGCGTTTCGGGCCAACAAGGCCAGGATGGAGAACTCACGCCCAGTCAGCTGGACGTGCTGGCCACAATGGAGAAGTTCTTGCGTACGAAAGTCGACAATCAAGTCTACTTCTGGGAACAGCAGGCGGTCGACATCTTGCGCATTGCTTTGGGTGCGGCGCAAGATCGCTTCCACCCGGGCAATGACTTCCGCGTTGATAAACGGTTTGGTTAGATAGTCATCGACCCCCATGCGCAGGGCGCGAACCACTTCATCTTTGTTAGCAACCGCCGAAAGGATCATCACTGGCACATCTGACATCTGGCGTAGGTAGCGGTAGGTTTCCCAGCCGTCCATCCCAGGCATCATCAGGTCCAGCAGGACAAGGTTAGGTTTCACCTCGCTGAATTTCTTCAGCGCTTCCTGCCCGCTGGTGGCCCCCAGCACGTTATACCCGGCTGAGCGCAGAATGTGCTTCAGGAGTAGAACGGTATCTGGTTCATCTTCTACAACCAGAATGCGTTTGCGATTGCTCGCATACACCTCATCCAAATCTGCCCCTATGCCTTCCTGGCTTTGAAACTTTTTTAACTGCTCAGCGTCCTGCATCGTACCCTCCCGTTTGAGCGTGATTACCCCAGCTGGTATTTCGACCGTTTGCTCGCAAAATCCGTAATTTTTTGCATTGAAATTCCAAACGATCTTTGTATGGATATCATTATTGGCTGGTTATATCGTAACAAACCGGAAAGAGTTTGTCAATAGAATCTTTGGAAAAAACCAAATTGAATGGGACGATTTTTCGGCTAGATCCTCCGGTTGTAGCCTAGTCCTTTCATAGTCATTTTCCAGTTCGCTACATCGCTCACACAGTTAGGAATACCCCCATAATCATAAAGAATTCTAATACATAATAACCACTTTTCAATGGAAACACAAGACGTATCTTTATCCTTTACCAAATTTTGATATAGCGTTCTCTCCACTTCCCCGCAACCCATTTGCAGGAGGTGATCATACTAAAAAAGGATCTTTGCATGGATTGGCCAGGGGCGGCGAACCGCGGGATGAGGTGGGTGTTCTTCTCCTTCCCCACCATTACCATTGACACCGCTTTGGATGGGCTTGCTCTATGTCAAAAGAGACCATTTTCGCGTATACTTGGCCCATCTTTATCAGGGAGGCAGGCGGGTTATGCAGAGGCAGGCGCACATACGAGCAGTGATCTTCGATTTAGGGGGGGTGCTGCTGCGCACAGAGGATCATCAGCCCCGGGAAGCGCTGGCAAAGCAGTTGGGGCTGCCGCGCGCGAAGCTGGAGGACGTGGTCTTTCAAAACCCGGTAGCCCAGCAGGCTGAACAGGGAAAAGCGAGCGTGGCGCAGGTCTGGAAAGAGGCTGCCCGCGAGCTTGGCCAGCCGGAAAGTTTCATCCCGACCCTCAGCAAGCAGTTCTTTGCCGGCGACCGGGTCGATTTTGAGCTGATCGACCTGATCCAACGCCTGCGCCCGGCCTATACTACCGCGCTGCTGTCGAATACCTGGATCGTCGATCTGCCGCGCTGGATCCGGGAAGAGCTGGAAATCCCCGAGACGTTTGACATGATCATCAGTTCAGCGCAGCTGGGCCTGGCTAAACCGGACCCCGCCATTTTTCAACAGGCGTTGAAACTGGTGCAGGCAGCGGCGGACGAAACCGTCTTCGTGGATGACAATGAGCGCAACATCGCCGCCGCTCAGGAACTGCATATGCACACCATCCATTTCCGCAATGCGGCCCAGGCGCGCAGCGAGCTGCTGGGGCTGGTGCAGCTGCCGGACCAGACGTGAGTCAGGCGCTGCCGGTCACGATCGGCGTGGTCGCCGATACGCACATCCCCGACCGGGTGAACAGCCTGCACCCGCGCCTGCTGGAGACCCTGCGCGCGGCAAACGTGCAGCACATCCTGCACGCGGGCGATATCAGCCTGCGCCCGGTGCTGGTTGAACTGGCCCAGGTAGCCCCGGTCACGGCGGTGCGGGGCAATCGCGATATGCTGATCCACGGGCTGCGCATGATCGAACAGTTAGAATTTAACGGCGTGCAAATCGCGCTGACGCATGGGCACGGCGGGCTGTGGCCTTACCTGCGCGATAAGGTTTGGTTCCTGCTGCGCGGTTATCAGCTGGAGCGGTATCAAGAACCGCTGATCAAAGCCGCCGGGGCGGCAGAGGTGATCGTGTACGGGCATACCCACTTTCCTGAAAACCTGTGGTACGCGGGCAAACTCTTCTTCAACCCTGGCTCGGCCAGCTTTGGCGTGGATTCTCGCCGCCACCCCGGGCTGCAAAACCAGCCCTCCATCGGCCTGCTGCACCTGACGCAGGGCGAGCCGCCGCGCGCCGAACACCTGCCGCTGCGGGGATACGAGATCCGCGAGCGAACGTGGGTGGAAATCTACCAAAAATAATGACAATCGTACCCGGCAAGCTCCTCGAACTAACGTTATAATTAACCATACAGCTTTACATAGACCAACTTAAAGGGTAGAGAATCATGAGACGGATTATTATTGGGCTTATCTTGCTGATCTTATTGGGCGGGGTGATTACTGTGCTGGTGCACCCGCTCGGAACGCTATCGGTCGACGGCGCGTGGGTGCGCCCGGCTGTTGCCGGTGAAAACAGCGCGGCTTATTTTGCGGTTAAAAACAACCAGATTCAAGGGGACACCCTGGTCAGTGTCGCCTGTGACGCCGCCGAGGTTAGTGAAGTGCATACGACTATCATCGACGAAACCGGCAAGGCGGCCATGCGCCAGCAGGGCCTGCTGGTCATCCCCCCCAATCAGACCGTCACGTTTACTCCCGGCGGGCTGCATGTGATGATGACGCAGCTCAAGCAGGACCTCAAGCCCGGGGAAGCGGTTGACCTCAAACTTAATTTTCAAAATGCTGGCACGATCGAGGTAAAGGCCATCGTCCAACAACCATAAAGGATGAAGTATGGAAGCCATCCGCGCGTTTGTCGCCATCGAACTGCCCGAAACGCTGCGCCAGAAACTCGACGCGGTGGAGCAGCAGATTCAAGCTCAGGCGGGGGGAAGTCGGCACCGGGCGGTGCGCTGGGTGCCAGCCAGCAACATGCACCTGACGCTTAAGTTTCTGGGCGAAGTATCCACCGCGAATATGCAGTCGCTGGCGCGCATGCTGCAAAGGGAGGCGGCCCGGCATGCGCCGTTCACCATCCAGGTGGGTGGCTTAGGCGCATTCCCTAACCCGCGCCGGCCGCGCGTCATCTGGGTGGGCACACAGGCGCCGCCCGACCTGGAATCGCTGCAAAAAGCGATTGAGGCAGAGACGCAGCAGTTGGGGTATCCGGCGGAAGAGCGGCCCTTCTCCCCACACCTGACGTTGGGGCGCATCTCACAGAACGCGCGGCCTGAGGAAGTCAGCCAGGTGGCAAAGGCGTTAAGCGAAGTCGAGGTGGGCGTGCTGGGCGAGGTGCGCGTGGAGCAGGTGCACCTGTTCCGTTCGGACCTGCACCCGAGCGGCGCAGTGTATACGGCCCTGTATCATTTCCCATTAAAAGCGAATGCAGCCTGAAATGCACCGCCTCAAAACAAAATGTGTGTTTTTTTGTGCTAGAATATATCAAATTTATATGAGATGTGAGGTGAAATCTGTCTACTTCTGAAATGGAACCGTTAGATGTGGCGCGCAGCGTGGTCACTACCCTGGAAGATAAAAAAGGTGAAGATATTTTGTTGATGGACATCCGCAATATCGCCGTATTCGCGGATTATTTTGTGATTTGCAACGGCACCAGTGAGCGGATGTTAGAAGCCCTGGCAGACGCCGTGGCTGAGGAAACGAAAAAAAAGTTTGGCATACCCGCTCACCGGGAAGGGCAGCCGGTCGATGGCTGGCTGGTGGTCGATCTGGGCGATGTGGTCGTCCACCTTTTCTCGCCCTACCAGCGCGAATATTATGACCTGGAAAAACTCTGGGATCGCGGGCGGGTGCTGCTGCGCGTGCAGTAGCGCGACATTTCAACCTTTGTAATCATCCATACCCGAGCAGCCTGAATGCGCAGCGACGGTATTTTCCCACGGAGGTTTGTAGAAAAAAGGCAGCGACCCTTTTTCTGCCAATCTCCGTGGATTTCTTTACACTCAGGAACGGGATACATGAAAAAGATAATCGCAGGCCTCATCGGGATGCTCTTGCTGGCCGGCTGCGCAGGTGGGGCGGTGGGGATCGACCCGGCAGACCACGAAGCGGGCGGCGGGCGGGTAATCCCCCAGGCGCAAGCGCCTGCGGCGAACGCGCCGGGGGTGCAAGCCGTCTTCTCTGCGCTCACCCCCACCCCATTCCAGCCCCTGCCGCGGCTGGACCCGAGTACGCCTGAAGCCAGCATCCCGGCCATGCACGCCGGGCAGGCGCTGTCCTTCGGTGAGGTGACCTTTAACCTGGTCGAAACCCGCGCGGACGCCGAACGCACGCTGGTTCGCTACCAGGTCAGCGGGCTGAAGCCGAATTATGCGCCGATTGCCGGGCTGGGCGCGCCCTGGATTGGGCTGCCAAACGGCCAGCGCCTTGAGGTGCTGGATGGCGGCGGCGGCGGCGGAAAAAATAACGAAAATTCCAGCTACAGCTTCCCGGCGCTGCCCGCCGGCGTGCTCTCTTTTACCCTGTACGTGCCGAACAACTGGTCCGGCAAGGCGCAGACCTGGAATATCCCCATCGAAATTGAGCGGTAAAAGCAGAATCCTTTTACCGCTCGATTTCTAGTTGTTTTTATGACAAGGAACAGGCGGTATGCCTGTTCCTCATCCTTAGATTAACACATCCACCACCAGCGCGATCATCAGGAACATCAGGTACATGCTGGAGTAGCGGTACATCTTCCAGGCATTTTTATTGCCTTTGTCTTTGTAGACCCGCCAGGCGGCGGAGATCAGCCACAGGCCAAGCGCCAGGGCCGAGACCAGGTAAACCGTACCCGCCATGTGCAGGATGGGCATCAGCAGGGTCAGGGCCACCAGTTCGAGCGTGTAAATGAAAATCTGCTTGCGGGTGACCGCCTCGCCGCGCACCACGGGCAGCATCGGCACGCGGCCCCGCGCATAGTCTTTGCGGCGGACGAGCGCCAGCGCCCAGAAGTGCGGCGGGGTCCAGAGGAAGATGATCGCAAAGAGGAACAGGGCCGGCACATTCAGGCCGCCGGTGGCTGCCGCCCAGCCCACCAGGGGTGGGATCGCGCCCGCGCCACCGCCAATGACGATGTTTTGCACGGTCAAATGCTTGAGCCAGACCGAGTAGATCAGCACGTAGTAAATCATACCGGCGAAGGAAAGCACCGCCGCCAGCAGGTTGACCATGCCAGCCAGCAGGAAGAAGGCCGCCAGGCAAGCGCCCAGGCCGTAGGCCAGGCCCTCGGCGGGTTTCAAGCGCCCGGCGGGGATGGGCCGGTGCGCGGTGCGCTGCATTTCGGCGTCTATCTCGCGGTCAATGTACTGGTTAAGCGCAGACGCGCCGCCCGCGGCTAAGGCGCCGCCCAGCAGCGTCCAGAAGGTCAGGGCAGCAGAAGGGATCTGCCGCCCGCCGACGACCAGGCCAGCATAGGTGGTGACCAGCAGCAGCGCCACAATGATGGGTTTGGAGAGGATCACAAAATCCTTCAGGCGGGCGCGCAAAGGCAGCGGTTCGGCAGCTTCAGCGGCTTCATCCAGCGCGCTGCGCGCTTCAAAGCCCGCCGCGATGACCAGCACCACCTGAACCGCCCACAGCCCGGCTGCGGACGCGGCATGCAGACCCACCAGGTCCGCCGGAAAACCGCGCGTAACGTTCAAAGCGCCGACAAACACCTGCCCGAGCATGAACAGGAACGCGCCTGTCGCGGCGGGCAGCAGCACGCGCTGCGAGCGCTGTGACTTCCAGGCAGAGACAAACTGCCCGGTGAGCAGCGCGCCCACGGCCAGTACGAGCAGGCGGTGGCCGAAGGCCAGCCAGCCCAGACCGCTGTGAGGCAGCCCTCCGGCGCACAACGGCCAGCCAGTGCAGGCCTGGCCCGCCCCGGTCGCGCTGACGAGTGTGCCAGAGAGCAGCAAGACAAACAGGCCGCCCAGCGTCACCCGCGCCAGGCGGGCAAAGGGCGAGCGGAAAGCCAACCGCCCGGGGTGGTCCAGGCGGGCGCGCTGGTAGAACACGGCGACCAGGGCCGTAGTCACCAGCGCCAGGGTTGCCAGGGCCATCGCCATGTGCAGCGGCGCGAGCCATGCGGAGGCCCCCAGGCGCACGACTTCCCCACCCAGCGCGGCTTCTAACAGCATCAAGCCGGCAGCCAGATACAGCGGGCGGGCAATCCAGCGCATGGCGCGGTAACGCAGCGCCGCCCACAGGCCTGCCGCCGTGGTGAGCAGCGCAGCCAGCGCCGCCAGACCGCGGTGCGCCAGCTGAACCCCCACCGGCTCTGCCAGGGTGATCCCGGCGGGCAGCGCGTACTGCCCGTAGCAGGTCGGCCAGTCGGGGCAGGCCTGGGCGGCATCCATCACCCGCACGGCGTTGCCCGCGACCATCAACAAAAACGTCGTGATAGCGGCGGCCAGGATCCAGCTTAAAAAACGCTTACTGAGCATATTATTCACCATTTTCCACCCCATTCATCATATTATAGTTGCCTTTTCCCATTACACCAGTACGCTACAGCGCAAAGAAACATAAAGGAAAAACCTCCGGCCCTTTCGCCGCGTCTTCAAGCGGAGCCACCTGCCTCCCCCGCCTGCGCAGGGGGCTTTACGCGCGCCGCGCGCAGCTGGCGGCGGATGAAGTACGGGTAGCCCAGCGCCAGAATGGCCGCGAAGGAGAACCACTGGACGGCATACCCCAGGTGCGGGCCTTCCGTCAGGTCCGGCTGTTCCAGGCTGGCGACCGGGTAGGTCACCGGGCCAGTAGGAAGCGGCGCGGGGGCCCCAAACAGCGCATCGCCCTGGGCAGCCTGGCTGGCGTTGAGCGTTGCGGCGGCTGTACCGTTCGGGTCGTTCGCTGGCGCGGCTTCTACATATACTGGCAGCAGGGGGTAGGTCGTCTGCGCCTGGATGCGCGGCAGGTTGATCGCGTTCCAGGCGTCCAGGTGTGTCTCACCCGGCGCAAGGGTCGGGTCCGGCGCGCCAAACAGGCGCGGCACGTACGCCACGCGGATGATGCCGTGGACGGTGACTTCGCCTGGCTGCGCGTACTTTTCGCGTTGGGCTGGCTGGGCCTGATCTAAGGGAATAAAGCCGCGATCCACCAGCACCGCCTGCTGGCTGCCCGCGATGCGCAGCGGGGTCAGCAGGTGATACCCAGGCGCATTGCCGTACACCTGGTTGCGCAAGATGATTTCGGCCTGCGGATCGTACTCCCCGCGTACCACCACCTGGCGGTACTCCATCCCGGTCAGCTGCGCCGTGGGAATGGCCTGGTTCAGGTCCAGCGTGGGGGCAGCCATTTGCGCCTCAACGCTGGCGTTGAATACGCGGCGCTGCTGCAAACGGTCCAGCTGCCAGATGCCCAGGCGCACCATCACCGCCACCGCGGCAATCACCAACAGGGTGGTCACGATCCAGCGCCGGGTGAGAAGTAAACGCATCATTCGCGAAAAACCTTTCTAAAGCTGCATTCTCGAAAAAAAAGGCGGGCAGGAAACAGTTTCCTGGGCCGCCGGGTGTATATCTATCCAGCATGAGCGTTGGGCTGTGTGGCTCCCTCCCCGGCGCTTGGTGGCCCGCAGCAGTAGCCAGGCTGCGAACCACCGCGCCATCAGGAGAACACCACCAACCAAGATTGCGATAATCCGTCAATAATTGCACCGATAAAAATACCAGTAAAGTACCCGTAAGTTTGCTGCCGATCACCCTACCACCAACTGCTCATCTGCACATTATTATAGGCAAGCGCGGCGGCGCGTGCATCCCTCGTGAGATCAGTCAAGCGGGTTAACTGGGGATTAAAAAGGGGTGATCGGGCAATCACCCCTCTTTAGGCCCCTCTTCCAGACCCAAAAAACCCGGCTTTTTATGGACTGAGCCTATAATTTCAATTTTTCCGAAATTTGTCCCCTATTTTTGGTTGACATGCATTTTTTCATCTCTATAATCGACAGTATCTACCCTTTGTGAAAAAAAGTATCTATCAACACTAACCTTACTAACCCGCATTGAATGCCGTTTGTGCTAGCGATCCTCGTTTATTTTTCTGAAGCGAGGTGTTATTTCGTGGCTTATTGGTTTCCTTATCCATAAGATGATTTGTTGTACCCAAGGATCGTCTTGCAAGCAACACTGGTTCCACTTCCATCCCATAATTTCATTGTTTGAAGGAGAAAGGAAATGAAGCAAAAAGCAGTACAGCCACAAAGAAAGTACCTGGGTCTTCTTTATCTATCGCTCGTGCTGGTTTTGGTCGGCTCGTTGCTCTCGGGTCTTATCAACACCAGCTTTGGGCAGGTCAAGGTCACCGAAGTCACCTACATTTCCGAAGATGGCGCTCGCTTCCATTCGCTGTTGTATGTGCCCAACAGCGCCACGGTAGAGAACCCAGCCCCGGCAATCGTTGCCGCGGCTGGCTATAACAACACTGCCGAAGTACAAACGATCAATGCCGTAGAGCTATCCCGGCGTGGCTACGTGGTGATGGCAGTCGATCACTATTCCCACGGGGATTTATCGGCGACCGATGCGCGGGTTAACCAGGGGATCACCGCCGATATGGGTACCTACTCTGCGCTGCAATACCTGGGACGCCTGCCTTATGTGGATAAGGAAAATGTGGGCATGATCGGGCACTCCATGGGCGGCAGCACCATTCAGATTGGCGCGCTGCGTGCCTGGACGGAACACGAGAAAAACCCCAGCGTTGTGGTTCCTAAGGCAGTCATGCCAACTTCTCAGGCTTTCTACACCAACGCAGATGCCACAGCTCTCGCCTATGCCAAATACCCGGTGAATGTGGGCGTGATCTTCTCACAGTTCGACGAGTGGCATGAGAATATGTGGGGCGCAAAAACTGGCGACGTGATCAACAACTCGCCCAAAGGCAAGGCGGGCATGGGCTTCGCCGACGCTGTTTACAACACGCTCTACTCCTTTGGCAATAACACCCCGCTCGACCGCGGTGGAGCCATCAGCGCGGCCCAGAATGGCCTGCTGCGGGTGATTTACCAGCACCAGACCACTCACCCCGGCACACATTGGTCCTTCAAAGCGGCGGGCTGGGCGGTTGACTTCTTTGATATGACCCTGCGCGGCGGCAACGTCACCCTTCCGCCCAGCAATCAGGCCTGGGTGTGGAAAGAGATCGGCACGGGCCTCGCGTTGGTGGGTTTCTTCCTCTTCATCGTGCCTTTCACCTTCCTTCTACTTGAGATCCCCTACTTCAAGACCCTGCTCCGCCCGATACCCGTTGCGCCTTCCACATGGGCTACCCCGCGCAACCGGTACATTTACTGGGCGATCTTCTTGGCGCTGCTGCTGCCCGCACCACTGCTGTGGAACTGGGCCGTCGGCTATCCCATCGACATCAAGGATATGGGCCGCGCCGTCCAAACTGTGCTGCCTTCCAGCCCGTACTTCAACTTACCCGCCGTCAATGGCCTGGTGATCCTGAACGTCATCCTGGGCGTGCTGCTGCTGGTGGCCTTCTACCTGACCTACCGCTTCATCATGAAGAAGAACGGCGTCAAGTACGAACAACTGGGTATCCGCCTGCCGGCGAAAGAGATTGGGAAAGCAGCCCTGCTTTCGTTGATCGTCTTCCTGACGGCCTATATGCTGCTGGTGCTGGTGCGCTACTTCTTCACCTCAGATTTCCGCTTCTGGGTGTGGAGCTTCCGCACGCTAACCCGGCCAAGTGGCTGACCTACCTGCGCTACCTGCCCTTCTTCCTGTTCATCTTCGTGGTCACCAGCCTCACGCTGAACTCGTTTACGCGGGTGCGCAACGAAAAAGAATGGAAGAACATCGCCTTGATGATCGTCGCCATGGCGGGCGGGCTGATCCTGTTCACCGTGCTGGATTACATCGTATTCTTCGCCACCGGCCGCAAGATGATCATGTACGTACCCTATCCCAGCACGCCAAACACCACTTCTGCACTGGCGGGCGTGCTGCTGTGGGGCGTCGATTTCATTTTCCCGATCAGCGCCGTCTTTGCCTACCTGCTGTTCAAGAAGACGGGCTCCATCTGGTTGGGCGGCTTCACCAACACCCTGCTGATTACCCTGTTCGCTATCTCGAACACGGTTGCCGCAGGCGGCTTGCTGTAAAGTCTATTCCATCCAAATAAAGGATAAGCGGCACGACTTGTTGGTCGTGCCGCTTATCCTTTAAAAACGATGCTTCGCAGAAGTTGCCTCAAGCCGCTTCGACGGGCTTGTCTGCCTTCTTTTTCTTGAAGGGGATCATGTAGCTGTAGACAGCCAGCATCATCCCGGTGGGCAGGCCGATGGCGAGGATGGCTTGCATGCGCAGGCCGGTGTCGACCCGCTGGCGCACGTCCAGGCCCAGGAACTTGGAAGGCTGGAAGGAGCAGGCGTATGAAAAATGGTCGGCGACATCCAACGAAAGCACGCTGGAGGTTTGGGGCGGAACAAACAGCGGGCCTAACTGGTGGGCGACTTTATCCTCATTCTTGACCACCAGCACGTCGCCCTGCACAAAGGTCATGTCGCTGGGCAGCGAGGGGTTATATACGCCCGCCTTCACCTGGTCGGCGGTGCCGTAAGGGATGACCAGCACCACCTGCTGGGGCTCGCGCTGCCCATCCTGTTTATTGGGCTGGCTGGCGTAGGAGCTTTCGCTGAGCAGGTAGCCAAACAAGCCGCCGATCACCAGACAAACGGCCAGGCGCAGGAAAAAGTCAGCGATTTTTGATTTCAGAATCACAGGCTTACCCTCGTTTCAACAAAGCGCGCAGGTCGGTCAGCATATCGTCGACAGCGGTGCCAAAGGCATAGGTTGAGCGCAGGTTGCCGGACGCATCGATCAGGTAAACCTGCGAGGAATGTTCCACATTGTAACTGGTATCCGTCGGGCTGGTCTTATCCAGTTTGCGGTAGACGCCGTAGGCCTTCCAGACCGGATCAAGCTGCTGCTCGGTGCCCGAGAGACCGTAAAAATCGGGGTTGAAATTGGCCACGTACTGCGCGGTGCGCTGGATCGTATCGCGGCCGGGGTCGACGGTGATAAAGACGAAATCCACTCGCTTTGCATCCTGACCCAGGCGCTGGCTGATCTGTTTCATCTCGCTCAGCGTGGCCGGGCAAACGTCCGCGCAAGAAGTGTAACCAAAGAAAATCAACACCGGGCGGCCGCGCTGCGCGGCCAGGTCAAACTGCCCGCCCTTACCATCCGGCAGGGTGAAATCTGGGGCGGGAAATGGTTGTTGGATGAGCGAGCCATGCAGGGTAATCGGGCGATTCGCTGCCAGCACCACACTCGCGCCGGCAATCAAGCCAAAGCCTAACAGCACAGCCAGACCAATCCAAACAATCGAACGACGCATTTTTTACCTCCTTCAGACGTCCGGCGTGGCGGAGGCGGCCGGAGCGCGCTGGACGTCACCTAATAACCAGATCACTAGTACAGTCGGGCGTAAATACCTCTGTAGTTGCTTAACTTGTCCGCCCGACTGTTTAAAGGACCCGGCGCGTGACGATAACCATAGAGCTATTTACGCCGCCGGGTACTAGAGAATACCAATCAGATACAAGGCCGGGTAGAAGAAAATCCAGACCAGGTCAACAAAGTGCCAGTAAACTGCCGCACCTTCCACGCCCCAGTGCCGTTCGGGGGTGTACTTACCGCGCATACCGTTGCGCAGGACAATCCCCAGCAGCACTACGCCGGTCAGCACGTGAAAGGCGTGCATCCCGGTCATCATGTAGAAGACCGCGCCCTGCGGGCCGTCTGACACGCCAAAGGGAGCCGTGCGCCACTCGACGCCGATCACCCCCGCCAGAAACAGGATGCCCAGGCCCATGGTGATCAACAGGCTGGTGACAAAGCCGCGCCGGTTGCCCAGCGACATCATCACCTCGGCGCGGTTCATGAAGAAGCTGGAGATCAGCAGCACCGAAGTCACGCCCAGCCCCAGGAACTGGTTCAGGTCTGGGCGATGCCCGCCCAACAGGTAGAAGCGCGTGACCAGCAGCCCGCCAAATACGAACGAGTCTGAAAGCAGGAACAGCCACAGGCCCAGGCGGCTGGTCGCCGTGCGGTAAGCATAGGTATGCTTCTCATCCACCGCGCCGTGGGCTTCCGCCACGTAAGCGGAGTCTTTCGAAGGTTTCGCGGGAAAAGTTTGCGCGCTCATTCCTCATGCCCTCCTTCTCCGGGCTGAAATACACTGCGCAGGTGCATGAAATACCACAGCACCAGCCCGGCTTTCATAAAAGCGATAATCCACAGGAAGATATAGGCGGCTGCACTGCGAGCCAGGATGAATTCGAGCGTGGTGAGGGCCGCCAGAAAGATAAAGACAACCACCCCACGGGACAAAGCATTGGTTTTATGGGTCATTTCTCATTTCTCCTATCAAACCCCGCTTGGGGGCCCAGCCCGCTCCCCTGCTTACGCTAATCCTGTTAGCGAAACCAAACGGGCTGGGCAGAACCGCGCTGGGCAAGATCAATCTCCGGCTTGCGGCGCGGTGACCGGGCCGCCGAAGTCTACATACTGCGTATCCAGGCCGTAATCATACGGGTCGCCCACCACACGCATGGGCACCGGGTAGTTGTGCATCGGCGCGGGCGAGGGGAACTGCCACTCGGGCGAGCGCGATTCCCAGAGGTTGCCGGTGGCAGCTTCACCGCTGCGCAGGGAGCGGATCAGGTTGACGAAGAAGATCAGCACCGAGAAGGCGATCAAGAAGCCAGCGATGGTGATGATCAGGTGATCCGGCTGGATGCCCAGGCTGGGGTCGTAATCCGCGATGCGGCGGCGCATCCCGTGCAAGCCAATCCACATCTGGGTCATGGCCATCACCAGGAAGGCCGGGAACATCAGCCAGAACTGCAACTTACCCAGGCGCTCGCTCATGCGCTTGCCAGTGGCCTTGGGGAACCAGTAGTACAGCGCGGCGAAGAAGGGGAAGATATAGCCGCCGAACATGGTGCTGTGGAAGTGCCCGACCACAAAGTAGGTATCGGTCATGTGCAGGTCGGTGGCGACGATGCCCAGCGGCGGCCCGGTGAGCCCTCCGGTGAGGAAGATGATTAATGCGCCGGTGACGAACAGCATCGGCGTCTCAAAGCGCAGGTTACCCTCCCACATGGTCGCCGTCCAGCTCAACACTTTGACGCCGGTGGGGATCGCCACCAGCAAGGTGCTGTACATGAACGGCACGCGCAGGTATTCTGCCATGCCCGAGGCAAACATGTGATGGCCCCAGACCAGAAAGCCGATCAGGGCGATGCCCATGGACGAGAGGGCAATCCACTTGTAGCCGAAGAGCGGCTTGCGCGAGAAGACCGGCAGCAGTTCGCTGATGATGCCGAAGCCGGGCAGCACGAAGACGTACACCGCCGGATGCGAGTAGAACCAGAACAAGTGCTCAAAGAGCAGCGGGTTGCCGCCGTTGGCGGGGTCGAAGAAACCCATGTTCAACAGGCGTTCGAACAACTCCAGCTGGAACGACAGGCCGATCAACTGCGTGGCGGTCAGGGTGATGATCGAGGTCGCCAGCACCGCCCAGACCAGGATGGGCATGCGGAAGTAGGTCATGCCGGGCACGCGCTGGCGGATGATGGTGGCGATCAGGTTCAGGCCGCCCAGCACGGACGACCAGCCCAGGAACCACACCCCCAAAAAGAACATCTGGATGCCCATCGGGCCGCGCACCGCCAGGGGCGGGTAGCCCGTCCAGCCGGTTTCGAAGCCGCCCAGCGGCATGCTGAACAGAATTAGCACCGCGGCGGGCACGGCCAGCCAGAAGGCAAAGGCATTCAAGCGCGGGAAGGCCATATCGCGCGCGCCGATCAGCAGCGGAACGGTGTAGTTGCCGACGGCTGCGCCGCCCAGCAGCATCGAGCCGATCAGCACGATGCCGTGCAGCCCTACCAGGCTGTTGAACTGCACCAGGCTCAGGAACTGCAAGCCAGTTTGGGCCAGCTCCGTACGGAAGATCAGCGCGAACGTACCGCCGACCCCCAGCAGAATCAGCGAGAGGGTGGCGTACTGCACGCCGATCACCTTATGGTCGAAGCTGAGGCCGAGGTAGCGCCGCCAGCCGGGGGCCTCTTCGATCTCGTCCGGCTCGGGGGTTTCCTCCCCTTTTACCCAGCGGTACCAGTCGTTGAACGCGCCCAGGCCGATCATAAAGGACAGCGCGCCGATAAAGCCGCCAAACACCCAGGCCGGTTCGCTCCAGCTTTTCAAGCCCAGCCCGGCGCGCAGGCCCATAAACAGGCCGAAACCAACCGCCGTCGCCAGGATTTGCCAGATCAAGCCGCGCACCAGGCCAATTGAATAAGTTTTCCTCATAACGAGCTTCCTCCATCGAATAAGGAATTTCGATTTCCTCTTTTGAACCTTTTCATCCTCAGGTGTCGTTTTGAGCAGTCAGCTGCGCCGGCCGCGCAAAACGAAGTCTCCAATTGTTTTTTTCGTTTCATTTCAGCGATTCAATGTAAGCGATGATGTCCTGGATCTGCTGATCGCTAAAGGTCGTGCCATAATCCTGCGGCATGACGCCCTGCGGGAAGCCCGCTACCACCTGTTTGTTGGGGTTGACGATGGAATCGTGCAGGTACTGCGCATCGGCGGTGACCGTGGAACCGTCCGCCAGCTTGACCTGCGAGCCCGCCAGCCCTTTCCAGGTGGGGCCCAGCTTCTGCGTGCCGTCTACCGAGTGACAGCCCATGCAGACGTTGGTCAGCTTCTGCCCGCGCTGCTCGGGGGACAGGCTGGCAGTGTTGGTCTGGCTGGCCATCCAGGTATCAAAATCCTGCTGAGTGACGACCTTGACCGGGGCCAGCATATAGGCATGCGCCCCGCCGCACAGCTCCGCGCAGCGCACCTTGTAATCCCCTTGCAGGGTAGGCGTCAGGCGCAGGTCTTTGACCAGGTTAGCGCCGGGCAGCACGTCCTGCTTCAGGCGAAACTCAGGCACCCAGAAGGAATGGATCACATCCCGCGAGGTCAACGAGAGATGCACCTGGCGGTTCACCGGCAGGTACAGCGTGTTCGAGATGACCCCCGTATCGGGGTATTCAAAAGACCAGCCCCACTGGAAGGCGGTCACTTTGACGTTCAACGCATCGGCTGAAGGCACGGCAATCGTCGCCAGATCCTGCGCGCCCAGGAAAGCCAGGTAAATGACCGTCCCCAGGGGGATCAGCGTCCAGACAATCTCCAGGGTGGCCGCGCTCTTGAAATAGGTGCCAAAGCCGCGGTCGCCCTGGCGGTGGCGAAAGACCACAATACTGTACAGGATAAAAACCGTGACCAGGGAAAACAGGAATGAGATCAACCACAGCTGCAAGCTGATCATGCGGTCAACCGGGATCGCCGCGGTGCTGGCTTCAACAGGCATCAGCCCAATCGCGGCTGAGCCAAAGCCGATGATCAGGGTCAGGATCACCGTCAAGACACCTGCAATAAGAAAATGCTTCATACCTCCACTCCTCGGACTTGATGGGGTCGTGAACACCTGGACCGGTCCTGCCGGAGGCGCGCCCGCGGCGGATGGGCCGCGCGGCTGCTCAGCTTCAGGGGACATACCGGAAAGCGTTCGGGGAAGATCGAACCAATCCTCGGCCTGGGCCGGGGAGAGCGTGCGCCGGTCATAAACCACAACTTCACCGCTGGCGCGCAGCGAAACCAGCATCACCTGCATGGGCCAATCACCGGTAATAAATTGGCTGAGAAAAGCGCTGCGTTGAATATTTCCCGGGGCGCCGGCGTCATCGTAATCCACAATCACCAGGTCTGGGCGCCAGCTTTCCAGCGCCGCACTGACTTCTGCCATACTGCTCGCCAGGCGAAATTCCCCCTGGCCCTTCAACCGTTGCGCGATCATCTTCTGCAAGCCCTTCGCAAACAAGGGGTTGGCGGAAGCAATTAGTACCCGGCGCAGCGGTTCTTGTTTCGAATCGCTCATGCTCACTCCACACTTACAAGCAAAATTCGAGTCTTAACCATAACTAAATGGGATTATATCGGTCAGTAAAAGCAAAATCATCCACCGGGCCGTGGATCAGAAAGGTTAAATCTTTCTCACAAAAGGGTGATTCGATAATCACCCAGGTGCGAAGAGCGCTAAACGCAAAGGTCCCGCGACCTTTTTCGCCGCGGGACCTTTGGATTCATGTAAAATGGATGGCTTTACCCCACAAACACCACGCCCCACAGTAAGTTCACCAGGCAGTGGGTGATGGCGGAGGCAGTGATTTTGTCCCGCTCGCGCCAGACCCAGCCGTAGGCCAGCGCAGCCAGGGTAGCCAGCAGCGCGTAGCGCCAGTTGGGGGGAAAGTTATGGGCAGTGACGTTATTGAGGTGCGTCAGGCCAAAGATGAGCGAGGCGACCAGCAGCGAGCCAAAATTACGCCCCATGCGCTGCTGCAGCAGGTTCTGGATCACGCCGCGGAAGAGCAGTTCTTCGGGGATGGCGGTGAGGAAATAGATCAGCAGCAGGCGCAAGAACCAGGTGAAGGGCGCAAATGGGCCAATCTCCGGGCGGATAAAACCCAAAGCGATGCCCAGCGGCACGCCAAACAGGCTGAAAACCAACAGCGCGATCAGGGCGTAGACCAGGTCCAGGGGGGTCAGGTGGTAGGTATAACCGATGCCTTTCAGCGGGTGGACGACCAGAAAGAGCAGAAATCCCAGGCAAACGGCGGTCAAAAAGGGGATGGGCAGGGCCAAACCGGGGGTGAGCTGCGCGTACGCCTGGGGCAGCAGGTTAAACTCGACGGGCAGCCACAGCGCCAGGATAGCCATGACGTCAAAAAAGTCAAAAGGATGGATGCCGCGCGGTTTGAGGACCAGGATAAAGGTCGGCACCATCAGATAAGCCAGCATGACCATCAGGTCGGCCAGGTAATCTTCGGTGTAGATGCGCGAAGCAGGTTCGACCGTCAGCAGGTAGGGGATCACCAGCAGCCCAGCCAGCAACAGCGCCACCCAGGGATTGCGGATCACCATGCGGCGTAAAGGAATCACCACGCGGCGCAGCGCAAAAGCAAAATATATGCCAAGGAGCAGGATGGCGGCCAGGTTGGCGAACATAACTTTATTCTATTCTTCTTTTTTGCGAATGATCCCCATTTGCATCGCTTTTCCAACCGCTTCGGCCCGATTGGAGACTTCCAACTTTTCGAAAATGTGGCGGATGTGCGTTTTTACCGTATTCTCCGAAATAAACAGGCTGTTGGAGATCTGCTGCGTGGTTTGCCCATCCACCAGGCAGCGCAATACTTCCATCTCCCGCTCTGAAAGCACGGGGGCGACATCTTCCGCGGAAAAGCGCGACAGCGCGCGCAGCACCGGGGCGGTCACCTCGGGCGACAGCGCGCCTTCGCCTTGCGCCACGCGCAGGATGGCCCGGCGCAGTTCATCAGGCTCGGTGTTCTTCAGCAAATAGCCATCGGCCCCGGCGCGGATGGCATCCAGCAGGTCGTTGTCGTTTTTTGAGATGGTCAGCATCAGCACGCGCACATTCGACTTGCGCTCTTTAAGCGCGTGCAGCGTGGCGATGCCATCCATGTTGGGCATATTCAGGTCCAGCAGCACCAGGTCTGGCTGGGACTGTTCGATCAAAGGCAGCGCCTGAGCGCCATCGCCGGCCTGTCCTACCACCTGGAAACCGGGCATTTCTTCTAAGAGCCCCACTAACCCGCGGCGAAACAGGGCGTGGTCGTCAACCACGACCAGACGCAAGCAGGCATTCCCAGTGTTCGATGCAGTGCTCATTCCAATGTCTCCTCCGGAAACCATACCGGCAGCACCAGGCGTACGGTAGTGCCCTGGTGCGCCTTACTAATGATCTGGAAATCCGCGCCGATCAGCTCGGCCCTTTCGCGCATGCCGCGCAGGCCATAACGCGAGACCTCCGGGACATCCTCCGGCTCAAAACCCAGGCCATCATCACTGACTTCCAAAATTAGTTCGCCTGACCATTCGCGCAGGCTGACGCGCACGGTGCGCGCGCGGGCATGTTTGCGCACATTCGAAAGGGCTTCCTGCAAAATACGCATCAACTGCGCCTGCACTTCAGGGGAGACCTGCCGGTTCAGCGGCGGCGCCTGGCATTCGACCGGCAGCCCAGACAGGTTTTCAAACTCTGCAATAATGCGCGCCAGCCAGCTTTCCAGGCCATCCTGAGGAGTCAGGCGCAGGTTATCAATCGACTGGCGCGTATCCAGGTAGGCTTCAGCCAAGGCCTGGTAATTATCCTTGAGCACTTGCCCCAGGCGGCCCAGGTCGCCCTGCGCTAGGTAAGCCTGCATCTGCGCGGCTTGCAGCTTGAGGAAGGCCAGGGTCTGCGCCAGGCCGTCGTGGATTTCACGCGCCAGGCGGGCACGTTCCTGGATGACCACCTTGTACTCGAGGGAACGGATCAGGCGCTCATTTTCGAGCAGCAGCGCAGCCTGGGCGGCGATGGTCTGCAAAATGGCCTGCTGGCGCGGGTGAAATTCGTGCGGGCGGCGCAGCCCTACCAGCAGAATCCCGCGCGCGCCCCGGCGCAGCGGCGTTTCTTCCCCCGGCAAATGGCCCTCGGGCAGCTCGAGCGGCATGGCTAACCAGGCAGGCAGTTCGCCTTCCGGCGATAAAGCCGCTTTCCCCGGGCTGGCGGTCAGGACAGCCCGCGCAAGGATCGCCTCCCGCTGCTCCAGGGGGAGTTCTTCCCAACTGCCGCAAGCGGTGTTCCCGGCGGAAAGGCGCTCATCCGGGGTAGCGCGCAGGTGAATCAGGGCAAAATCGGCATCCAGCGCCTGGATTAAGCCCCCCAGCAGACCCTTCAAAGAGGTAGAGAAGTCACCTTCCGGGGTATGCAGCATTTGCAACTGGCGCAGGGTGATCTGCTCCTGCGTGTGCAGGGTGACGGATTCGTAGGCCAGGACAATTTCAGCCAGCAGAGCATCCAGGAAAAGGCGCTCTTCCGCATCTAACCCGCGCCCGGCAGGCAGGTACAGGTGCAGCACGCCCACATGGCGCTGCGTGCGCGGGTGAGCGACCGGCGCGGTCAGCGCCGGTTCAGCCACCGTGCGGTTGAGCGGCAGGCAAAAAACGGTCAGCGCGTCGCCCACCTGGGCAGGGTGCAGCGGGCAGGCCCCGGGGGTCGATTTCGAGCACCTGGCACGCGCCGCAGCGTTCGCGCAGCATGTTATTGGCCAGGTGGGTCGACCAGGCGCTCAATACCGGCGCGGGTAGTTGTCCGTAGGTAAAGGCTGGCAGCGGCTGCTGCCATTCATCGACGGGCACAAACGAACAACCCAAAGCGCCGACCAGCTCGGTAAGCGTCGCCAGGGCGACATCCATGAGGGCCTGCTCGTTTTCTACCTGAGTCAGGCTGCGGTTGAAGTGCAGCAGCGCCTGCAAGCGCTGCTCATCCACAGCGTGGCGGCGGGCAGCTTGCGCGAGCTGCGCCCGCGATTGGTTCAGCGAGCGGTAAAGAAAATAGACGGCTGCCCAACCCAACCCAACCAGGATTAGCGCCGCCACGGTCCAGTTCAGCAGAATCCCAAAGGCCACAGCGGCAGCAGTCAGCAAAAGCCCTGCCGCGGCAGGCAGCCAGCTATGCTTCGGTTGTAGCGGAAAGGACCATTTTAGCATCGTTTAATTTTACCATTAGTGGCGGCGCAGATTGGTAAATGGGGTCTCTGGGATCAAGGTTTTCACAAAGTCGGGCGCTTTGTGAAAATCCAATCCAGAGGGCCATCTCCCGACCCCTTCCTGCGCTTGCTCCGCAAGCTGGAAGGGGAGAAAAGAGATTTTGGGGTAGCGGGGGCCGCTTTGCGGCCCCCGCTACCCCAAACCCCGAAAAAAGGCAAGCGACTATGTGAAAACCACGGCAATTCCAAGAGCCGGTAAATGGGATGGCGGATCAAAAAAAAGGCGCATCCGAAGATGCGCCAGGGATAAGGCTGACAGCGGCAGGCTTACTTCTTGCCGTAGGTATCCATCAGATAGTTGGCAATCTGCCAGATCTGATCGTCAGTCAAAACGCCTTTGAAGGAAGGCATTTGGGCGCTGATCCCAGCCGCTGCACCGCCGACTGTATCGACCCAGTGAATGTACTGCACGGAGGTCTGCTGGGCGGTCAGCTGCAGGTTGGCGGGTTTCGGATTCAGGGCTGAACCCGCCGGGCCATTCCCTAAAGCTTCCGGGCCATGGCAGGTGGCGCAGTTGGAGTCAAAGAGGGTTTTGCCTTTGTCCACAACAGAGGTGTCATTGGCGTAAGGATTGGTGGCGTTGGCAAATTCCGCCGGGGGGTTCTGCCGCTTGATGCTGGGCGCGTTACTGCTGCTGTTTCCACCCCCACCGCTGCAGGCAGCCATGAAAACCGCTCCGATCACCAGGGCAACGATCGCTACGAAAACTGTCTTTCTCATTGAATTTCCTCCTAATTGTTCTGTGTTGAAAAGCGACGCGATCCAAAAAAAGATGTCGTGAATGCTTTCACAGCTTCGATTATAATGCTCTTTTAATATAACGAGAAGAGGTTGTATATATATTATCAAAAAGGTAAAAGATGCGCCGATTGTTTATGATAAACAGGATATTTGTCACTTTCCTCGATAATCAATCTCCAGTATTTTAATAGCAACCCAATATTCAACCCAAACCTAACTTGGTCGATATTCTACAGAAAGATTAGAGGTTATTATGTTCCGCATCAGCAGACGTCTTGATTACGGCTTGCAGTTAATGATTGCCCTGGCCCAGGAACCCGACAACCGGGCGCAAGCTACCGCTATTTTGGCTGACAAACTGCAAATCCCACTGCCCTTCCTCCACCAGATTGGCCGCTCTTTAATCCAGGGTCGCCTGATTAAAGCCACGCCCGGCCCGCACGGTGGGCTGCGCTTGAACATGCCCGCAGAGGAAATCACCTTGCTGCAGATCATTGAAACGCTCGAAGGCCCAATTTGCATCTCGCCTTCCCTGGACGGCGAAAGCGGCCCGCGTTCCGAGAACTGCATGTCAGGCCCGGTCTGGTCCGAGTTACAAACCATGCTGATCGAGCACCTCAACGAGGTGCGCCTGCACAACCTGGCTGCTGAACCCGTCGAGCTGCCAGAACTCATTCAGATCAACACCAACGGCAAGAGCCACAACTAACCCCATCGAAAAGGGTTTTAATCCGAAACAAGCGCCGCATCTGGCGCTTGTTTCGGATTAAACTCGGTTACATGGCCTGCTTGAGGGTTTGCAGCAGAGCCTCCATCATCTTGGTGCGGTACTCAATTGCGGTGGCTACATTCCGCTGGTGCAGTTCAAACAGATCACCATCCACCGCAGCCACGCCTTGCGCATTCTGGCGCAGCGGCAGCACCGTGGCGCAGTCGCCATCCAGGCGAATTTCCGTGCGGGCGGCTGGCTTTGCCCCGGCAAAGTCGACCGTGCTGCCATCTACATCGATTACCCGCGTTTCCACCGTCATGGTGGCGACGTTGTCCACATATTTGGCGATGCGTTCCGCCGCGGACTTAATTGCATTATTCAGTTCGTTGGCCATGGGTTCCTCCATTCACCAAAAGAATACAAATTAATCATGATGCCCACCAATGCTCAGGCCGCGGCAGGCGCGGACTGCGGAGCGACTTTGGCTTGATTCACCAGCGGAACAACGATCTCGCGCGCAAACTGCCAGGCGAGGCCCAAGGCTTGCAGCGGGCCGAGCGGGGTAGCCACCGCCAGGGTGATTTTGGCGGCCAGCTGCGTGACGGTCAGCAGGGTGCGCAGATTGGCCGCGCGCGAAGCTACCGCCAGCTGCAGCGAGCGGGCATGCGCCGCGACCTGCGCCGCCGACAACCCCGGCAGGTAGCAGGTAGAGAGATCCCCCGCCCAATTGATGGCTGTGCGCGCCACCAGGCCGCCGTTCAGGGTACTGTCGACCCACACGAAATGGGTCACCTGGCGGCCGATGCCATCCACCAGCCCATTCAGCCGCTGGCTCAGGTCGGCCCAGTCCACGCCCGGCGCTCCGGCGAGCTGGCCCAGCTTGCCCCGCGCCTTATCGGCCAGGTTCGCCAGGTCCTCGCCCAGGCCGAAGCTAGCGGCTGGGTCGGGCGGGGCGGATAACCCCGCCAGGGCCAGCGCCAGGTTCTGCTCGGGGTCGGGCAGCGCGGCGAGCTCAGCCACGTCAAAAGACAGCCCCGCGCCGGCAGCCGGGCGAGCGGAGAGAAAACGCTCCAGGCGCTGGTCTGCCTGGGCCAGGCCTGTTGCAACCGCCTGCACTGCCTGGTCGCGCTGCGCCAGCGCCTGCTGCCCGTTATCCTCGTCCAGCGCCAGCTGCCAGACGGCGGCTGGCGCGTCCGCCTCGCCTGGCGCATCTGACACATCGAAGGCAACCCCGGCAGAAGATGCAGCCGGAGCTAGCTCTGGTTGAGCCGGCTGCCACAGGCCAAACGGGTCCGCGGTTAACGGCGGGGTGGGGCGGGCAGGCAAACTCACTTTACCCCGCCCAGGTTGGTCAGGCTGGAGAGCGAGGCAATCGCGGCGCGCAGCAGTTCCGTGCGGCTGGCCTGGGCCTGGCGGACCATCTCCAGGTGCAGGTCCCACAGGCTGACATCCGGGTCGCCGCTATCGGTGACCGGAATGACCTGCTTGATATCGCCGTCAATGCGCACTACCGTCACGGCGCGCAGCTGCGCCCCGCTAATCTGGCTGCCCTGGATGCTCACCTGGCTCATGTTGTCACTGGTATAAGTGCTCACCTCGAGCGAGGCGGCGTTGTCGATGGCGGCGCTCAGGAAGGCGCTCAGTTTTTGACCGAACTGCTGCAGCGAGGTAGAGACGTTGTTCGCGCCGCTGCGTAAGAAGTCTGGCATGTTAATATCAAAATTGGTCGGAGCTATCTCCGTGCCAGTGGCGGCGACGGCACTGGCGACGGGCGAAGTTGCTGCGGCAGTTGCGTCTGCAACCGGCATGGTGGTCGCCGGTACGGCGTGAGCCACCACGGCGGAAGTCGCGGAGTCTACCGGGGCCGGCGCGGGTTGCGTAGGCGCGGGGCGCAGGCGCGGGCGCGGGCTGCGGCGGGCGCTTGGGCAGGGGCCGCCGAAGAGAATTCGAGTGGTTTCACCGCGGCGGGCTGGTCCGCCGGCTCTTTGGCGACCATCGCGCGCACGGCCGGGTCGCCCAGCACCACGTAGTTCTTGGCATCGTTATTCGCCGTCCAGGTAAAAGCCAGGTCGCGCGGGTCGACTGGGTCCCAGTCGTTCTGGGCAATCTTTTCGGTCAGCACCGAGGAAAATTGAGCATAGCGCTCATTGAAGTATTCCAGCGCGGCGCCTAAGGTTGAACCCGCCAGGATGGTTTCGAAGGCGCTCTTGAACGACCCCAGCGAAGCGTTTTGATCCATCGAGAAGGAGAAGCTCCAGGCACGGTCCACATGCCCCACCACCGCCAGCGCCCCACCCTTCGGGTGCGCCAGCATCTTCTGCGGCAGGCGCGCCACGAAGGAGTTCGCCGCGATGGCAGCGCGGTCTTTGAAGGCAATTTTATAGAAATCGTCGTACTGGGGCGTGCCCGCGCCATAACAGGCGAAGAGGAAGGCGATACTGCCAAACAGGTTGGCATCCGCGGAAATGTCGTCCGCCGAGAAGTAGAACGATTTCAGGGATGGGCTTGCGCCAGCGGTAAGGCCCGGGCCAGTCCTGGCACAGCAGCGCGCCCTGCCCATGCGCCTGGCGCGGGTCATCCAGGGGGAACTTCATGCCGTGCGAAGCCGTGAACAACAGCGCGGGGGTATCCGCGCCGCCCAGGAAGGCGCCCAGGCGCTCTTTGGTCGCTTCCTCGCCCAGCACGGTCTGCACTGCCCAGGGGGAAGCCGTCTTCAGCTTGAGGTTGGTGACGTAATCGGCGATCGGCGCGATCAGGTTGCGCGAGCTCTGGTTGGTGGCATCGTCCCCTTCATTCGCCACGCCAAAGAAGGCCATCAGGCGCTTGCGCTGGATCTGCTGTTTTTCGGCAGCGACCACGCTCTGCGCGTAATAGGCATATTCATCCGGCGTCTCAAAGTAGATGCGCCCCACGGCGTACTGCACATCCAGCAGGTACTGGAAGCGGTAGTCGATCTGGTCCGGACTGCCGACCAGCAGCAGGTAGTAAGGCATCTTTTCAGGGTCCGCCGGGCCGTAATTCTCCGCGCCGTTGCGCCCCAGCCAGGCCCCGCTGCTTTCCTTGGGCCGCACCGCGACCTTGTTATCCATGAACTCGCGGTACAGGTCACCGGCCTGCTGCTTGCGCCAGTCCAGCAGCGGGCGCAGCGCGTCAACAATAGCCGGGTCAGTGTTGACTGGGAATACCACACCCCAGCCGGCTTCTTCCAGCTTATTGGGGTCGAGTTCGGCTTTCAGGCTGAAGTCTGGCGCATTACGCAGCTTCAGCCAGTTGCTCATGGCCTGCGCCTCCGGTTCAGGGGTGCCCAGGATGCCCTCTTTCAACTGGTCCGCCGTCATAGGCGGCAGGGCGTAGTCTCCGCTGGTGGCGTCAATGCCGTTGAAAAACAAAAGATTCGGGTCGTGATTAGCAGCATCTGTCATTTCAAAACCTCCCATATCTCTTAGCCCAGCAGCGGGCTGTCGGCGGTCAGGGCCAGCTCGGGGCGGCGCACAGCATACCAGGCGGCGACATAGCCTTCCGTCCCGGCCACATCCCGCACGTGCAGCCACTCGCCCATCCGGCCCAGCTTGCCTTCTGCGGCCTGCGGGTCTTCCAACACAACCAGTTCGCCGTCGATAGGCAGGCGTTTGAGCAGCGTCTCTGCCATGATCAGCGGGTGACTGCGCAAGGCCAGCCCTTCGGCGGCGGCGCGCACTACCAGCGGCCCGACCTCTGCTTCAGGCAGGCCAAACGCCGCGCTGGACTGCGCTTTCACCCCCAGCGTGGCCTGCCCATTGACCGCCTGGACATACCAGGCCGCCACGTAGTAATCGCAGTTGGTCACATCTTTCACCTGCAGCCACTGGTACACCACCCCTACCTTAGCCTCGGCCTGGGCAAAGGGTTCGCTGCAAATCAACTCTGTGTTGACCGGTACGCGCTTCAGCAGCGCCGCGTCGCTGATCTCGGGTTTGCTGCGCAGCGCCACGCCCTCGTCCGTGGTTTTAACGATCAGATTCTGCGGGGTTTGGGCGGCTGACGCGGGGGAAACATCCGGTTTGCTCAGCGCCTCGGCGGAGACATACCAGGCCGCCGTGTAGCCCTGGGTGTTATCGCTGGGATCGAGCACGGCCAGCCACTGGTTGAGCACGCCCAGCTTGGCTTTCGCGGCGGTGTCACTTTCCAGCACAGTCAGTTTCGTACCCAGCGGCACGCGCTTGAGCAGGGTATTATCGGCGACCAATGTCGCGCTGCGCAGCGCCAGGCCATCAGCCGTGGCGTAAACGGGGAAGCTGGCGCGAACGCCCTGGTCCAGGTTGACCGCCTGGGGCGCCTGCGCCGCAGCCGTCGCGCCGCTGCCATCCAGAAACACCACGCCCTGGATGATCTTCTCCGGCGTGCCGCCAAACTTGTAACGCGAAGTCAGCAGGGTCACTTCCCCCGTCTGGGGCGGGTAGGGCCAGGGATCGCGCAGCAGGTAATCACTGCCGCGTTTCTCGTACAGCACAATCCAGTGGTTTTGCAAGCCGGGCGTCGGCGCGTAATCCACCTCAACCACCACCGGCTTGCCCTGAGCTAAGGACGCATCAATTTCGGCCAGCGGGGCGGGGGTATTCTGGCAGTTGATGAAATTGCGGTAAACGATCCCCGGCAGTGCGGCAGGAAGCACCGCGGGCATCACCAACGCTCCCTGAAAACCCTGCACCTTCTTCATCTTCTCGTTGACTGTTTCCGGCGTTTCCGAAAAACCATAGCAGTTGGCGACCATGGTCATACTGGTAAGCAGGCAGCCGTAACTGCCAATCGTGGATGTGTCAAACCCCAACGGATTATCCTTCCAGCGTGGGTCCGTTTGGGATAATGTGGTAACGTCAACCATAGCAAAAACTCCTTTGACTGGGCAGTATCTATTTTATTTCAAGCGCAAAAGAAACAACTTGTTCACATTATAGAACTTTGTTGGTCATTTTGGTTAATAATGATAAAAAATAGTTATAAATCGGTCCGAATGATCAAGGATGTGTAAGCAAAATCCATCACGCCGCACACTAACCCAAGAGGTATTTATGCCCGACTGTACCAGGGCTTCAAGATTTGGCGAATTATCTGGAGCGCGCCCGATACCACTGGCATAACGCCTCAAGGCTGGATGAAAGCCACGATTTCGCGGTTGACCTTCGTATAATGTATCAGCATATTGAGGAGTATACCGGGCAATTGAAACAAGTAATTACTTTGCCTGGGTCTGAAAAAGATAAAGGTCAGTTGGTAAAGACTTAAACGGACAATTTTAATTGTTCATATTCCCATATTTCTTAGATCCATCATCAGGAGGTTTCCCTTTTATGTTTACATGTTTTTTATGTATTCTTGCCGTTTTACATCACCAAATGTAAAATGACCTCAACCAGCAAGAAAAGTCCTTAAAAAAGCAAAAGCCGCGCCTATAAGCGCGTTTCAACAGCATTTCGAGTATATAGATTAAAGGTAATGGTGATTCCATTAGGAGCCTGGAAGATTTTTCCCGCACGGCGTTCAAACGATCGCGCTAGAGGGGATGCGCCCGCTGAAGCGGGTTCGAAGAAGGAAATAGGCCCTCGTTGCAGAAATCATTCCGCCGAAAGGTTTTTATTTCTTCCAGAGCCGGTTTTTAACCGGCGCTTTCCTATAGCGCAGTCGCTCGAACGCCGCGCGAGGAGGATCCACTTATCTTCTGGATAAGCAGGCTACCCTTTACTGCTGTGTCTATGACATTTTGGCAACCGGCGATAGAGCACCCTCTGGCCTGTGCGCCAGGGTCCAGAGGAGCAGGTCGGTGAGCACCATTAAACCGCCGAAGATTGCCATCAACGGGATGGCCTGGGCAAGACCCAGCCCGTCCGGTCCGACCAGTCCTACAGAGAAATTCAATGAAAAGTGAATCATGATCATGGGGACCAGGCTGTTGGGAACCTTGTTGTAAAGCCAGGTCATAAAAAATGTCAGCCCAACCAGTCCTAGGGTAAAGGAGAGGATGTACTGCAACAACTCCGTTCCGGCCATACCGGTCATCATCCAAAGGGGGAAGTGCCAGAAATCCCAAGCCAGACCCAGGATCAGGCTGCCGACGAAGAGGCCAAAGCGGTTCTGCAAGCGCGGAAGGGCGAACCCACGCCAGCCAGCCTCCTCGCCCGTAGCCCCGGTGAGCAGGCTCATCACGATCAAATTGATCCAGAAGCCGATGGACAGCCCGGTCAGGTTACCAGGGGCTTTTCCCCCGAACAGATTGTAGAGACCTGCCGCCGCGAACATCAGCGGGACCGGGGCCAGCGCCAGGAGAAACCAGCGCGCTGAAATGTGAAGGTTGCTATACTGCGCCAGCAGCTTACGGTTACCCGCTCGGCCAATGGTCAAGCCAATGATGGTTACCGCAGCAAGGTTGGGCATCCAGGAGCCGATAATGTTAAACAAGAAAAAATCCAGCCAGGTAGGGTCGTTGGAGAGAGCCCGAGCAGGCCCAGGATGAGTAAGATCAGGATCAGGAATCCCCAAAAGAATGCGTAAGCCAGCACAAAGTACATCAGCAGCGGCCGGTGGGTAAGCAGGTTGTTCAAACTCCGGGCAGGTGTTTTCATCGTTTTCCCTTTTTCTGTGCTTGTATTCGCGATTGCGGCGTGTAAATACTACACTATTCATACGCACGCTTGCTCGATTTGTTGCAGTTCTAAGCGGTGGCATTTCTAAGAAAGAAGCGGGTGTGCATCAAAGTTTTGTTGATCGTTGACGGCCCGTCTACCGATGAAACGAAAACGCAAAAAGAATCGCCCTGCTTAACAAGCCCGCGGTTCTTTCAAAAGTGGTAGCTGGCCCCGATCGATAATCCATTACAATCAGGTCAATGGAAGAAACCGCTGTTCGCAAACAACCTTCGCGCTGGCTGCTGGCGCTGACCCTGCTGCTGGCAGCCGGGCTGCTGTACCTGGCCCTGCGCAACGTGAGCTGGCAGGAAACGCTGAGCACGCTGCGCCAGGGCAATTTATCCCTGCTGGGGCTGGCGGCGCTGATCATGAGCCTTTCCTGCCTTATGCGCGGGCTGCGCTGGCGCGTGCTGCTCAGCGCGGAAAAACCCCTGCCGCCACTGATGGTGTTCTGGGCGACCATGACCGGCTACCTGGGCAATTCTTACCTGCCGGCACGGGCGGGTGAGGTGGTGCGCTCGGTGCTGATTGGCGAGAAGGGCGGCATCAGCAAGAGCTTTACCCTGGCAACCGCGCTGACCGAGCGCATTGTGGATGCGGTGATCCTGGTAGTCGCCGGGGGGCTGGCGCTGACCTCGATCGGGCTGCTGCCGCCAGAACTGCTGCAGCCCATCCGAGGCATGGCGGTCATCGGCGTGATCGGCGCGGCGGCTGTATTCGTCGCCCCGCACCTGAGCGGCCTGATCCAGGCGATCATCGCGCGGCTGCCGGTCTCGGCTAAGCTGCGCGGCAAGCTAGGCGGCATCGCCGGCAGCTTTCTAACTGGGGCTGGGGCGCTGCAGCATTGGGGCCGCCTGGGCCTGTTCCTGCTGTTCTCCGCCGCGATCTGGTCGCTGGATACGCTCACCGGGCTGACCATCGCCGGCGCGTTTGGACTGCACCTGACTCCGCAGCAGGTCTTTGTGCTGCTGGCTGCGCTGGGCCTGTTTTCCGCGCTGCCCTCTACCCCCGGGTACGTGGGCGTGTACCAGTTCGTCGCCACGCTGGTGCTGGTGCCCTTTGGGCTGACCAGTTCGCAGGCTGTGGCCTATATCATTGGATATCAGGGCGTCAACTACCTGATTATCAGCGTGTGGGGCCTGATCGGCCTGTGGCAGCTGCGCGGGGCGATCCACTTTCAATCCGCGAAAGTATAAAAGGACAGGCGAGCGGGGCTTTTCCACTCGCGGAAGCCCGTGAATTTATCAGGCGGCTTCTACCAGGCTGCGCTTCCGAAAGCGGAGGATGCTGCCGGAATGCTCGCTCATGCGGATGGTGATATCGTGATCCACGGCCAGGGCAGAGTTTCGAAATAAAGCGGTTCCTTTTTCTGCGGCGACCACCAGGAAAGCCTGAGCGACCTGGGGATCAAAATGGGTGCCCGAGCAGCGCCGCACCTCGTCCACTACCCGCTCTAAAGGATAGCCCTGGCGATAAGCCCGGTCTGAGAGCATGGCTTCGACGCTGTCTGCCAGAGTGATCACGCGCGCGCCCAACGGAATCGCCTCCCCTTTCAAGCCTTCGGGATAGCCAGTGCCATCAAATTTTTCCTGATGAGAAAGCACCAGGGGCACCAGATCCTGAAAGCCTTTCATGCGCTTGAGAATATCCGCGCCAATGGAGGGATGGCGTTTTAGAATCGCAAATTCTTCCTGGGTGAGCGGGCCATTTTTCCCAATGATCGCGTCTGAGATGCCAATTTTGCCGATGTCATGCACCAGGGCTGCTTTGATGATTTTGGCCTGTTCGGCGGTGGGCAGGCCCATCTGTTCAGCGATTGCCCCGACATATTCGGCTACAAAAGCGGAGTGCCGCCGGGTATAAATATCGTAAGCGTCAATTACGGCAGACAGGGTTTCAAATAAGTCAATGGTATTCTCATGCAGCTCATTATTCACCTGTTCGAGCTGGTTCATGGTACCGCGCAAGTTGTTGGCATAGGTGCGGAAGGAATAACTGATGGCAAAGATGGGGACGAAGAAGACGGAAGCGCCCAGGATGCCATTCAACTGATAAGCCAGGGCTAAGGCACCTCCGCCAATCGCTTCCCCAACGATGCAGATCGGCACTCCCCACTGGATATCCTCGCGCCAGATGGAGCGGATAGGCGCTTTGGTTTGCAGCGAGATGATCACCATCAGCAGGCCCACGTTGACCATGGTGTCGGTGATCACGGCTAAGATGAGCGGCAAAATGCTATCCACGCGGCGCAAGTCACCCACCGTACCGCCGCTGACCATGTAGACATAACCGGCGGTAGCGGTGGCCAGGACAAACATACCGGTATTAAATGCCCACCGCCGGAACATGGACGTGTTGCCCACCGTTTTTGAACCTTTTTCTTTCAAGTGGGTAGCGAGCGTGTTCATCAGGGCGGTAACCACCTGCAGCAGCACGCCCGCGGATGGCCCCAGGCAGAATATGGCTGCCACGGTGATGATCATCGAGACGGATACCGTGCTGTTGCGCGTAGAATGAAACAGCTGCACGCTGCTCAATTCTGAGATCATGACCATCAACGCGAATACCGCCAGACCGGGCAGATTCTTGGGCAAGATCACGATGGCAAGCAGCAGGATGAATCCGCCAACCAGGGATACCGCAGTCGTGTAAACATAGGCCCAGTTGATCTCAAGAGGCATGGCAGGGCGGTTAGCCGCAACGCTGGATTTCATAGACTCCCTAATTCGCAAAATAGAGTTATATCTTCTATAACTTAATTCTAATAATTTCATTACACCTTAAACCTGACAAATTTGAAAAATGGGCGGTTTGTAACGAAATAAGAACTATGTGCGAGAAAAGCTCAGCCCGCGCTGCAAGTAGCGCGGGCTGAGCTTTTCTCCCTTTTACAAGGGTAAGAAGGCGAACGGTTTTTTTACTCTTCGATCCACTGAATAAAGGGGATGGTGCTGTTGGAGGCGAAGGAACCGGAGGTGCCACCCCAGGCCCAACGGCTGTCGAAGGCCCAGGTGCCGCCCCACGCCCAACGGCTGTTCCAGGCGTTTGACCCACCCCAGGCCCAGCGGCTGTCGAAAGCCCAGGAACCACCCCAGGCCCAGCGACTGCCCGTGCCATAGCTGCCGCCCCAGGCCCAGCGGCTGCCGGTGCCAGACGTGCCGCCCCAGGCCCAGCGACCGCCCCAGGCCCAGCGTTGACCCTGGACCTCGGCGGGCGGCTCGAGCGCGGTCAAGGCTTCGAGAGAGGGCTGGCTCAACCAGGTCAGGTTATCCGCCTGGCTGCCAGAAAGCATAAAGGGCGCGCCATCTTCGTCAACGGCGTAGTAGATGTAACTGGATCCGTCACTGCTGAGCAAACGACCGATGGGGCCGCGATAATGGAACTGCAATTCCGCGTCATCCGCGTAGCCGTGCGCCAGGTCCGCGTTGAGATCCATGCCCTGGTTAGCCAGGCCTTGCGGCAGGTCAGCCAGCGCGGCAGCAGGCGCCCAGACGCGCCCTGCGCCCTGCTGGAACAGATTGTAGGCCAGGCCGTCATCTTCCCCGACCGCGGGCAAGGCGCTCGCCATCAGGCGGTACTTGACCTGATCCGGCGTGAGCTGCGGGTTGGCTTGCAGCATCAAGGCCACCACGCCAGAAACCACCCCGGTAGCCATGCTGGTGCCGCTCATGCGGAACAGGCTGAGGGTGCGGGAGTAGTTCGGGTGCAGGCGGGCCAGTTTCGCCGAGTTGGCATCGTTCTTGTTGGTATACATGAAGGAAATGACGTAAGACCCCGGGGCTAACACATCCGGCTTGACAAAGCCGTCCAGGGTTGGGCCGCTGGCCGAGTAGCTGGAAATGACGTCATCGTTCCAATAGCCCGGGGTGCGCTGGTTGTTGATCGCACCGACCGTGATGACATAGGGATCATTGCCGGGCACCGTGATCGTCTCCGCGTTGGGGCCGCTGTTGCCAGCCGCCGCCAGCACCACAATGCCATTCGCCCAGGCCACTTCGACCGCCCGATTGATGGGATCCACGAAGTAGGGCGTGCTGGCGTTGGCGCTCAGGCTCAGGTTGATCACACGGATGTTAAAGAGATCCTTATTGGCCACCACATACTGGATGCCTTCAACGATATCCGTGTAGGTGCCCATGCCGTCCTCGTCCAGCACGCGCACAGAAAGGATATCCGCGGCGGGCGCGATGCCCATGTAGGTGTTGGTGTCGTAGTCGAGGATCTTGCTCCAGATGATTCCGGCGACGTGCGAGCCATGCCCGTAGCGGTCTACGCTGTTGTTTTTATCCGAAAAACAGTAACCGGCAAACTGCTTTCCACCGCTCGAGCAGGTCCCATCCCCGACGAAGTCGGCCTGGCCTTTGAACTGGTGGTCCAGGTCAGAGCCAAGAATGTCCTTGACATGTTTATTGAAGTAAATCCCTGAGTCGAGGATCGCGACTGTGACGCCGTCGCCCAGGATACCCTGGTTGTGCAGCCGGTCCGCGCCCAGGTCTATCGCCAGGGGATTGCTCAACTTCCACTCACGTTTGATATCGGTTGGTTCCACGTCTGGCCCGCCTGCAAACTGTGTGGCAAGCGCACCCAGCAAGGCCAGGCCACGGTCACCCGTACGCAGCGCAGCCGTGCCATTTGGCGCTAACACTGCCGCCTGGAGCACCTTGTCATCCATTTTCAGGTGGGTTACCAGGGCGCCATCCGGGCTCAGGGTGTAGAACCAGCCGGCATCATCGCCAATCAGCAAGTCACCGGTAGAATCAATCCCCGGTGCGGCTTTGAATTTTCCGGCAGCTTTTTGGCTCCACAGCAGTTGGCCGCTGGCTGCTTCCAGCGCCAGGAGATGGCCTTCATCCGTGGCAGCATACAACATGCTTTCATCCAGCGAGAGCAGCGGAGCAGTCTTGAAGTGTTCCGCCCCCGCAGGATAGCTGAAGCGTTCCTGCCCGGCGGCGTCCAGGCTGACCACGGCCCGTTCAGTGGCGATGAATAGTTCTCCCTGGCTGTTGACCACCGGGGCAGCAAATATTTTGTTCGCCAGCGCAGCAGTCCAGGCAGGGCTGCCATCCGCGTTGAGTGCATATACCTTGCTCTCCATGCTGGCCAGATAAACGATACCGTTCATGACCAGGGGGGCGTAATCAAAGCGCTTGCCCTGCGTCCCGGTATACGTCCATAACAGCTGGCCGGCAGCGCTGACGGCAAAAAGCACGCCCGGGTCGCGGCTGTTGACAAAGTAAATCACGCCATCCGGGCCGATTACAGGCGATTGGTTCACCTGGGCCGATGGCCAACCCGATAGATCGAGTTTCCAGAGCTGCTGCCCGGACTGCGCATCCAGGGCGTAGACAATCTGCTTCTCGTCGACAAAAACAACCGCGCCGCTCGGAGAAAGAGCCGCACTGCCAAAGACCCGGTTGCCCGCTCGATACGACCACAGCACCTGCCCATCCAGAGATATGGCAAAAACGCGGTTATTTTCGGTTGTAGCAAAAACCACGCCGGAGGGAGCCACCACAAGTGGATGCTTAAAGCCATTAATGTCCAGCGAGCCACGCATGCGCAGGCTGCCGTCGGCATTCAGCAGGGTGTATTTTCCATTCTCGACCAGCGCAAAAATGCCGCCGTCGGGCAAGCCAACTGGGGGAGCGAGCAGGGGCGCTTCCAGGCTGGATTGGCTCAGGCGCCGGCGCTGGGCTGCTTGGTTAGGCCCGCCCCCGGCGCAGTTAGCATTGGAGCATTCAGCAGAGGTCACTGCCCGGCGGTCTGCCACAATGGAGTGCAGCCCGGGGACGGAGGACAACTGCTGCAGCCCGGCGCGCGGGATACTGGCGGATACCGCCTTGATTAACCATAAATCGGCCGTGACCTGCCCGCCGAGCTGCTTTACCACCTGCTCGACTTGGGAAACGTCCTCGGCAGTGATAATCACCGCCAGGCTGTCGCCCGGCATCGAAAGCAGCGCCGGATCGAGATAAGCGGTGAGCGGCTTTTTCGCCAGCGGGCCTAGGCTGCCAGAGATAAAGACCGCGATTAAGCTGAGAGATAAGACAGATTGGAGCAGTAAACGAAATTTATGGTTCACGTCCCCCTCCTTTTGAAAACACCCTTGAAAATTATTCTAATAATTCAATAACGATTATACAACATTTCTATTACCAATAAAATACCTACAAAGAGATTCATCCCTTTTTAATGCCGTGCCCCCTGCCATCCCGACGCTTTCTGAAAAATTCCAAATCGGAACAACCCTTCAAAAATCGTCTACAATAGAAGCAGCATCCCATGTACGCCAGGGGAGGATGGAAACGAGAAGGAGAGAATTGAATGAAACGCTTATCCTTGCTGGTGAAGGGCGGGCTGCTGCTGGGGGCCGTCTGGCTGCTGGCTGGCTGCAGCAGCCTCATCCCAGTGACGGATGGAGGGAACCTGACGCCAACGCCCAATGCAACCCTGTTAAGCATCGCGCAGATGCTGACCCAGACGGCTGCCGCGCCAACCATCACCCTTACGCCTTTTTGGACCCCAACCGTCACCCCCACGCAGACCCCCACCCCACCCATCGCCGGGAGTGAGGCGCTGCCGGGGCGCATGGGCCAGCCGGTCGAGCGGCAGGGTCTGGCGCTGACGGTGCTGAAGCAGCAGACGCTGGCGCAGGTGGGGAAGTTAAAACCCAAAGATGGGCAGAGCTACCTGGATGTCGAAGTAATCCTGGCGAACCATGCGGAGCAGGCGCTTGAATATTCCCCACTGCTGTTTCAGCTGCAGAGCAACGGGCAGGATATCCCGCCGGTGAATGATGCCGTAGCGCCGCGCCTGTTGAGCGGCGAACTGGAGCCGGGCGGCTGGGTGCGCGGGCATGTGGCATTCGCGGCGCCAAAGGAGACCGGCGGCTATACATTAAGCTATGCGCAAAATAACCCTCCCTCCCTTTGGGTGGACCTGAGCCAGCCCGCGTTGAGCAGCGCCAGCCCCCCGGCCAAGGGGTCGGCCATTCCGGAAGGCAAGCTGCCCGGGGTGGGCCAGCAAGAGGAATCCAGCGGGGTGGCGCTGACCATCCACACGGTACGCACCAGCCAGCGCGAGGGCGGGGTGAAGGTGGACAAGGGCCAGGTGTTCGTCGTCCTGGATGTGAGCATTGAAAACACGAACCGCGCCATGGAACCGTTTAACGTGGAATATTTCAAAGCGCGAGACGCGGACGGGTACGAATACCTGCCTACGGTGATCCCCAGCGAGGAGCTGATCCAGGCGGGCAGCCTGGGGCGCGGGAAACAGGTGCGCGGGCTGGTGGTGTTTTCCATCCCCGAGCAAGCCGCGCGCCTGATGGTGATCTACCAGCCGCAGGTGCTTTCGGGGGATTACAAAGAAATCCGGCTGGAAGTGCCGGTGCCGGGGAAGTAAGTAAAAAAATTGCGGGCTGCCCAAGAAGAACACCTGGGCAGCCCGCAACCGTTAATCGCAAGGTTTATTGCGCCCCATTGTTGAGGGTGTACACGCGCACGTAGTCGAAGGTGCTGGTAAAACCAGAACCGCCCATGGAGAACAGGCCAATTTTCGCCGTATTTCCCAGGTGATGCGTCCAGGTGCCGGAATGGTTCCAGAAGACGCCATCGCGGCTGGTATAAGCGGTATACAGCTCATCCCCTGAGCGGGTCTCGACAGCGATGCGCAGGTAAGTCCAATCCGCGCCGGGGGCTGTGCCGACCGTATTGCCATAGCGCGGGTAGCCCGGCGGCACCGGGGCCAGTTCCTTGGCAAACTCGGTCTGGCGCGTCTCCCAGATGGAGACATCCGCCAGCTTGATGAAATTGTCATCACCGCCGTAGATCAGCAGACCGCCCTGCACGTAGTTCTGACAGCAGCCATCCGCCGGGTAATTGACATGCAGCTTTGCCTCTACCAGATAATTGCCATGCGGAGCATCCTCAACCAGCACAGAGGCATTATTGCTGTCTACATACACATCCGCCGCCTGCGTGTCGAAGGTGAAAGTGCCATTTGCCACCTGGAAAGTGGCCGGATCGGGCATGCGCACCCAGGACCACTGGCTGCCCAGGGCCGAGCCAGTAAATTCATCCGAAAAGCTGCTCAGGAGCGCGCCCGGCTGAGCGGCCTTAAAAGGCTTGGGGATGACATTGGTCTGCGCGCCGGGAACGGCGGCGGGAGCGAGCTGCGGCGTGTCTGAAGCCCATAAGCCACCCCGTACGGACGGCCAGCCGTCCTGCCAGGTGAGGGCATCCATCAGGACCGGGCGGCGGGTGAAGCCCACCGCAGCATCAAAATAGGGGTTATTTTGATCCACCGCGTGATAGAGGAACCAGTCCTGCCCGGCAAAGTCGGTGAAGACGGCGTTATGGCCCGGCCCCACCCAGCGGTTGCCGTTCATACTGATCACCGGCGTGCCGCCCACGCGGCTGTCGAGCAGCCCTACTCCCTCCCGGTCCACAAAGGGGCCGGTGGGGCTGGCGGAACGGCCGACGAAGACACTGTATCCCGTCAAGGGTCCATTGCAGCAGTTGGTGGCGGAGCCAAACAGGTAGTAGTAGCCGAATTTCTTGACCACGAAGGTGCCTTCGTAGCGGTTGGCGATGGTCACCATCACCTGCCCCGCCGGGTCAGCGTGCAGCCCATCCGCGGAAAGGGGCCGGACGTAGACGCCGCCAAAGTACGAACCGTAGTAGATCCAGTTTTGCCCGCTGTCGTCGGTGATCAAGGCCGGGTCGTAGATCCAACGCCCATTGGGCTCGACGACGGGAGCGCCGCTGTCTACCCAGGGGCCAGCCGGACTGGCGCTGGTCGCCACGCCAATCGCGCTGCTGCCGCCCGGCAGGCTGGTCCCCGAAGCGGTGTAATAAAGGTAGTACTGGCCGTTCATGAAGTGAATGTCCGGCGCCCACAAGCCGGCACCCCCGGCCACCCAGGCCGGGCGGGTGCTGAACACATCCCCCACATACTCCCAGTTGACCAGATTCAACGAGCGCAGGATGGGGATCAGGTGAAAGTTGAAGCCGCCGCTGGCATTTTTGTCACTGCCATTTAAAGGATCGGTGGTACAGAAGATGTACCAGTAGGCGTCCTGCCCCTGGCCGTGGATGATGGATGGGTCAGCGCAGCTTTCAACCTGCCCGCCGCCAGGGATCTGGATCGAAAGCGGGTTGGTGTATACCTGGGGAAAACTGGGCGCAGCGGACTGCGCGCTGCGGGGAATACCGCCCATCAGCCCGAACAGCAGAACGAGTACCCCAAACAGGCGGCCGGCATGAGCAACCCAGGCGGTCCGTTTGCGAGATAGAGGTGGAGCAAAGTGATCGTGGAACATAGGTTATCCTTTTGGTAAAGCTGAAAGAATAGGGTGATAAGCCTGCCCCTCTGCAGGCGCTTACCGGAGGAATGCAATTTTTACCAGCGAATGAAGGCGTACCTTTAAACTCTTATAAGAACGGTCCACTTTGTTATTCTACGGCGAAAGTGGATCAAATTCAATCATTTTGGGGGGTGGAACCCAGGGTGAAGGCAGATTAAATCTTCTCCCCTCGGTTCGCCGCAGGGATAGGTTGCTCAGCGCAAGGAGAAAGAGCGGCGAACCGCGTTCGCCGCAGGGGAAGGTTGCCCAGCGCAACAATAAAAAATCCTCACCCCTCGATCCCATAGGCGCTAACTTATGGTTCTGAACGGAAACAAACAGATACGACAAAAATGACCTCTAGGGTAAGATTAAGCTGCTCAAAACCAAAATCAAACCCAGGAGGTCAAGGTGGAGTGTAGCACAGTTCAAATCTTCGATCAACCCGTAGCGGCAACAGCCACGAGCAGTCATCCGTTGCTGAATGAGAAATGGGAAAGGGTGAAACAAAGACTGCCAGACGATCTAGATCAAAGCGCCAAGCAACATGCGGCCTTGCTGCGCTGCCGTGAGATCCGCAGCGCGGAAGCGCTCTTACAATTGGCGTTTCTGTATAGCTTGCCGGATTGGTCATTACGGCAAACCGCGCTGATGGCGACCCTGTTAGAGATCTGCAATATCTCGGATGTGGATCTGATGCGACGCCTACAAGGCATGCCAGCCTGGCTGGGCGCACTGGCGGTGCAACTGCTACAGCAGAACGGCATCCAATTCCCGTCCCAAGCGGCGCTGCATCTCAAAATCCTGGATGCCAGCGTGATCTCCAAACCCAAGAGCCAGGGCACCGATTGGCGGCTGCATGTGTCGATGGATCTCGACCAGATGCGCATTGATCAAGTGATCCTCACCGATGAACATGGCGGCGAAGGCTTTGGCAACTTTTCGCTGAGCGACCAGGACATCTATCTGGCGGATAGCGGTTATACCCGCACCCGTGGCCTGGAAAAGGCCTTGCAGGCCGGGGCCAAGTTTGTCACGCGCGAGCAGTGGAATACCATGCCGGTCTATAGCCAAGCGGGAGAGAAGTTCGACATCATCGCCTGGCTCAAAGCTACCTTTCCGCAAGGAGCGACTGACCCGGCGGAAACGCAGGTGTGGCTGCCTGGCGCGCAAGGGCTGCAGCCGGTGCGCCTGGTGGCCTGTCCCTTGCCACCCGAAAAAGCGGAAAAAGCCCGTGAACGCGCGCGCAAGAACAGCCGCAAGAAAAAACATCAACCGATGGAGAAGAACCTGTACGCCGTCGGGTTTGTCATCCTCCTCACTAACTTACCGGCCCAAGGCTGGTCTAGCGAACAAGTCTTGGCGCTGTATCGCTGGCGCTGGCAAATTGAGCTGTATTTCAAACGCATGAAAAGCTTGTTGGACCTGGATCACCTGCGCGCTCAGAATAATGACCTGGCGCAAACCTACTTGCTGACCAAACTCCTGGCCGCCATTTTGGTCGATGGTTTGCGCTCGGAAATCGCCCAACAGGTACCGGATTTGTTTGACGACCTGGATCGCCCGATCAGCATTTGGCGCCTGGACACCTACTTGATCCACACCCTCCTGTCTTGGGTCATTGGCGAACTGCCCAGTTGGCAACAGGTTTTGGGGAAGCTCGCCCTGCTCGAAAGGTACCTGTGTGGCTCTCCCAGAAAACGCCGTCAGCAGCTTGCGGTGGCTCGCTCTCAATTGGCAATGCTTTGTGCAGCTTAATGGACAACCATAAGTTAGCGCCTATGCCCCTCGTTCCCCTCTCCAAAAACGGAAAGATCGCCCGTTTTCGGAGAGGGGAGGCAGAAATCGGGCGAATGCTCGCGCCATTAACAGACACCCCTCTCCGTTTTCGGGCTTTGGCGAAAATGGAGAGGACACGGTTCGCCGCATGGATGTCACGCTCAGCGCAATCAACGAAAGCGGCGAACCGCGGGGTGAGGATTTTTTGTATTGCCATCTGCCGCCCGGCGCTCAAGCGACCGGGCTGTGGGGTTGTCGCCGGATGAATCCGGCTTTGAAAGCCGCTTTCCACCCGCACGATCCGTCACAAACAGACACCCCTCTCCGTTTTCGAGCTTTGGCGAAAATGGAGAGGGGACGGTTCGCCGCTCTTTCTCCTTGCGTTGGGCAACCTATCCATGCGGCGAACCGCGGGGTGAGGATTTTTTGTATTGCCATCACCTCGCCCGGCGCTTAAGCGACCGGGCTGTGGGGTTTCGCCGGATGAATCCGGCTTTGAAAGCCGCTTTCCAGCGGCGCTTCCGGCTAGCCCGTACCTGGCAGGTTTCAGAGAAGGAGGCAGAAATCGGGGAAATTGACGCGCCATTCGCAGGGAAATCAGCCAGGCCAGTTCGAATTATGGCCCTATGCTACCGGAATTCCACTCTCAGCCAATCATTCAACCACTTGACAATTTCCCGCTTGGGAAGGACAATAACAAATATCTCCAGGCACGCACGTTTGCCGCTATTACAAGGAAAATAATCCCTATGGTCAAAAATGCTGGGAAGACACTTTTGCTACTGGGTGCGCTGCTATTCTTAGCAGCTTGCAGCGCCCAGGCTCCGGCCGCGCTGCCTACCCCAGACCTGAATGCCGTGCGCACAGAAGCCGCCGCGACGGTACTGGCGCAGGTGCCTCAAATCTGCGCGCTCACGCCGTCGGCTACCACGCTGCCCACGGATACCCCGGTTCCGACAGCCACAAACACGGCTGCGCCCACGCTCACCGCCGCCGCGACTAATCTCACCGGCACACCGACTGCGACCAACGGCACCCCTGCCGTGGATACTGGCGACCAGGCCAAATACGTCTCGCAGAGCATCCCGGACGGCACCCGCTTTAAACCGGGTGAAACCTTCACCATGACCTGGAAAGTGGAGAATGTAGGCAAAACGACCTGGACGCCCGACTACCGGCTGCGTTTCTTTGCCGGCAATTCCTTCGGCGCGCCCAATGAGATTCCGCTGGGCAGTACGGTTGCCCCCGGCGAGACGGTGGACCTGACGGTGGAAATGAAGGCGCCGGCCAGCAACGGCACGTACCGCAGCGACTGGGTGCTGGCGAATGCCAACCGCGGCAACTTCAAAGAGCCGGTCTACCTGCAGATCGTGGTCGGCACGCCCACCGCGACGCCTACCAGCGCCGCGACGCTGACCCTGACGGTGACGGCAACCCAGCCGCCGCCCGCCACCGAAACCCCCACCCTCACCCCGGCTCCGTAACCGGGCGCGGAGGGGATAAAAAGGACTTGCCTGGGTGGACTTAATAAAAAGATATTGGTCCTGGGCCGCGCTGTGCGCCTGCCTGGCTCTGGCTGCCTGGTTTCAAACCTCTCTCTGGGTTCCAGACGCCCATATCGGTGACATCTACTACCTTTATAAGGATGGCCAGCGAGTAACCAACGGGGAAAATCCCTATTCTCGAGTGCTGCAAGGGAATATGGTGAAAAATAACAAATACGCCACGATATTCCCCGCCTTCATTGAGCTTTCTGCCCTCACGCAGTGGCTTCACTTTCAGAGTTTTGCCAGCTGGCTGCGCGCCTGGCGTTACCTCTTTGTGTTTGCCAACCTGGGCATCATGACCCTGCTGTTCTGGCAGTTTAAATCCGTGCGAGCGCCGCTGCTCGGTCTCTTTGCCGCCCTGCTGTGGAGCTTCAACCGCTGGTCATTGCAGGTTATGAGCTGGAGCATTATCGATTTTGTGCCCATTCTGCTCATGGCGCTGGCGGTCGTGCTGCTGCCCCGCCGGCGCTGGTGGGCGCTGGGGCTGTTCAGCCTGTCTCTGGCGATTAAGCAAATGGCGGTTTTCCTCATCCCGCTGTTTCTGATCGAAGCGTTCTGCGCGGATCACAAACGGCCCTGGCGGGCGGTGCTGCTCAGCGCAGGCGTAATTGCCAGCGTGCCACTGCTCACGGCGCTGCCCTTCCTGTTCTGGGACGCGAAAGGGTTCTTATTCTCCATTCTATTTTCTGCCACCCGCAGCGCCACCCAGTTTGCCCAGGATACTTACGCACTGGATAACTACCTGCAACTGACGGGGCTTGTGGCACGCATCCCGATGCTGGCATTATTCGGGATGGTCTACCTGGCCGCCTGGCGCAACCGCGGCCCGTTCAAAATGGCGCTGTTCAGCCTGCTCACCATGACCGTCTTTGTGGGCTTTAACGCCATCTTATTCTTCCAATATATGCCCTGGTTTCTGATTTTCATTCCCTTAACCGCCGTGGAAGTGATGCGGAAAACGCCGGTTTTGGGAGAAGCTTTTGTGAAGCGTTGAACGACCAGGGCGCCCTCTGCCCGCGCACCTTTCCCCCAGCGAAAATCGACCTATTGTAGATCCATCATTAAATATGTAAAATAAATATCGACAGTCAGGTTGAAATGACAGCGTTTTTGGGGGGAAAGGGTATCTATTCGGCATGATGCAAACCATCAGCAAGTCGGCCCGGCGGGTAGAGGCGCGCGCCAGATCCCGGTCAGCGGCGGGCAAAGGGGTGCGGCTGGGGCTGTTGCTCTTTAGCCTGGCGGCGGCCTACGCCCTGCGCGTGCTGTACCCGGATCTATACATGGTCGGCTATGATATGCCGGCGCATACTATGGCAGCGCTGCGCCTGCACTTGACCGCGCCTTTTACACCCCTGGATGGGCTGGACAGCTTCTGGAGGCAGATCATTCTGTTCAACCACGGCTATACGACCATCGTCCTGCCCTGGCTGTTGTACGAACTGGTGTTTGGCCTGCTGCAGGTGACCATCACCGAAACGACGCTGGTCTACGTGAACAGCCTGCTGGGACTGCTCAGCCTGGTCAGCATCTTCCTCTTTATGCAGCTCAACTTCCAGTACCGCATCGCGCTGATCACCAGCACGCTGATCGCGGTGCTGCCCATTCACATCGGGCTAAGCCGGGTGCACGTGGGCACGCAGATTATCGCCTCGATCTTTTTCTTTGCCAGCTTGAGCTGCCTGCAGCAGTACCTGACGTCCCGGCAAGGGCGCTGGAAGGCGGGGTTTTATCTGACCACTTTCTTCTATATCGGCTCAGAGAACCTGTTTATCATCGGCCTGGGGCTGCAAGGCCTTTACCTGCTGCTGCTGGGCGGCTATCCCACCTGGCGAGCGCGGCTGGCGGCGCTGCGCGACCTGTACCTGACCGTCCCTGCCGGGCTGGCGCTTGGGCTGCCCCTGGCGGTGTATGTTGCGGCAGCGGCATACGCCCTGTACGCCGGGCTGGACGGGGGTTACCTGCTGCGCGTGGTGAATAAAGTATCGGGCATGGGCAAAACCAACCTGGCCAGCATCCCCACCTGGGCCTTCAATATGTACGGCCCGGCCCTGTTCATTTTCCTGCTCGCGCTGATCGTCGTGCCCCTCAAGCGCTGGTGGCAGGTCAGCCAAAAGGCGAGCAGCTGCCCGCCCGCGTTCAAGTTCCTGCTGGTGATGCTGGTGGGATATTTCGGGCTGGTCAACCTCAGCCAGCGCACCCAGGCCGGTTACCTGTTCTACCTGATGCTGCCCCTGGCGGCAATCACGGCCTTCTTGCTGCGCCGCTCAACCCTGCTGTATGCACTGACCCTGGCGGCCACGCTGATCTATGCCCTGGCAGTGGTGTATACGCTCAACCTGCCCATCCCGGCGCAGGATAACTACGGCTCGGTGACCAGCCACACCTGTTACAGCGGCAGCGGCTGTTACAGCAGCCTGCAAGCCACCAAGACCTTGGGCTACCTGCTGCGCACTGGCGCGCTGCGTGTAAGCCAGGTACAAACGAAACACAGCAGCTACGCCGCGATTCTGCTGGATAACCAGGCCGCTTTTTACTACTTTGGCTTGCAAAGCTACCGCGAACCGCTCAAACTGGTCGATACCGGGGAACTGGACAAGTTGGGGGTGTACCTGGTCGCGGTGCAGACGGACTCGGCGGAGGAAGAAAACGTGGCCCTGCGCCAGCTGACGGCGCAGCGCCAGCTGGCAAAAGTGGCAGAGATCACCGGGCAGGGCACGGCCCTGTTAGAACTGTACGCCAACGCCGCCCCGGCCGCGCTCTTTGACCTCAGCCGCCTGCCCTCCGGCCAGCAGCCCGAGAACAATAAGGACGGGCTGCCGCGCTTCGCCGTAGAACGCTACAACCCGCTCTTCGACCAGGCCTACGGCAACCTGGAGCAGCTCCCGCGCCTGTACCTGGGCCAGTTTGGCTACCTGGTGGATCGATAGGCAGCTTCAAATGGCGGTATAAGCGGATTGTTTCCGCGCGGCTGCCCGTCCGGTTCCGCTTTAGATTATAAAATCACCCGTTTGGTATCGCTGTCCAATAATCCGCCAGCAACTCTGCCTGATCTAACACCTTCGTTACAGAAACCGTATATTCCCCAGTGGTTGGATCATCTGGGGGGTATTTATACTTTCTCAATATACGCTTCACCAGGACACGCAATTTCGCCTGCACGCTCTGTTTTAGCTGCCAGTCGATCGTTGTATTTTTCCGCACGCTTTCTACCAGTTCATGGGCAATTTGTTTCAGCGCTTGATCGCCCAACACCATCTCAGCGTTTGGATTTTCCGCCAGGGCATCATAGAATGCCAGTTCATCCACGCGCAGGTTCAGCTTTTCACCGCGCTGGTCAGCGGCACGGATGTCTCTTGCAAGTTGGATCAGTTCTTCAATGACCTTGGCAGAATCGACCAGGCCGCTCTGGTAGCGTTTGACCGCTTCAGCCAGCATCTCGGAGAACTTACGGCCCTGCACCAGGTTCATCTTCGAGCGGGTCTTGATTTCATCGTTGAGCAGGCGTTTCAAGAGTTCCAGGGCCAGGTTGCGCCGGTCCATGTTTTGCACTTCGGCCAGGAATTCATCCGATAGGATCGAGATATCCGGTTTCTTGATCCCGGCGGCGTCAAAGATATCCACCACTTCGCTAGATATAATCGCATCATTGACGATCTGGCGGATGGCGGTCTCAATCTCTTCGTTGGTGCGGGTATGGGTCTGGTCGTCAAACTTGGCAAAGCGGGCTTTGATTGCCTGGAAGAAGGCCAGGTCATCGCGGATTTCGAGCGCCGCTGGGTCGGGCACGGCCAGGCCAAAGGCTTTTTGCAGGCGGATAACGTTTTCCTTGAAGCGCTCTTTGCCATTGCGCACCCCCTGACCCGCTTTGTCCGCGGACAGGTCGGCGATGTAGTTAGCCGCATCCAGGATGAAGCTGAGTTTATCTTTGGGTTGCAGGGTGAAGTAGCGCTTGTAATCGAAACCGGCGAACATATCGGTAACAATTTCATACAGCTCTTGCATTTTGGCAACAGCTTCTTTTTGGTCAAAGGCAAGTTTGCCTCTCCCCTCCCCGACCGTTGCCGTGTAAGTCGCCAGCGCGTTTTTTAGATCCTGGGCAATGCCGATGTAATCTACGATCAGGCCGCCCTCTTTGTCGCCAAAGACGCGGTTGACGCGGGCGATGGCTTGCATGAGGGTGTGGCCGTTCATGGGCTTGTCGATATACATGGTATGCAGCGGGGGCGCGTCGAAGCCGGTCAGGAACATATCCCGCACGATGATCAGCTTGAGCGGGTCTTTGGGGTCTTTCAGGCGGCTGCCGATAGCCTTGCGGCGTTCTTTGTTGCGGATATGCTCCTGCCAGTCCAGCGGATCGCTGGCCGAACCGGTCATGACAATTTTGATGACGCCTGTGTCATCTTCCGGGGTGTGCCAGTAGGGGCGCAGCTTGATGATTTCTTTGTACAGTTCCACGCAGATGCGGCGGCTCATGCACACAATCATGCCTTTGCCCTCGGCGGCGGAGATGCGCTGCTCAAAGTGCTGCACCAGGTCAGCGGCGACCTGCTTCAGGCGGCTCTCACTGCCGACAACGGATTCTTTGCTGGCCCATTTGGCAAAGCGCTTCTGGCGGTCGGTCAGTTCATCATCCTCGGTGACTTCTTCCACCCGCTGGTCCAGGATCTGCTGATCGGCTGCGGATAGTTCAATTTTCGCCAAACGGCTTTCATAGTAAATCCGCACGGTTGCGCCGTCTTCGACGGCCTGTTGAATATCGTAGATATCCACATAATTGCCAAAAACCGCCTGGGTGTTCTTATCCTCTTTTTCAATAGGCGTGCCGGTAAAGCCGATAAACGAGGCGTTGGGCAGCGCGTCGCGCATGTTGCGGGCAAAACCATCAATAAAGTCATACTGGCTGCGGTGAGCTTCATCGGCGATCACGACCACGTTGCGCCGGTCGGTTAAGAGCGGGTAGGCGGCCCCTTTTTCTTCCGGCAGGAACTTCTGAATAGTGGTGAAGATAATCCCGCCCGAAGCCACTGAGAGCAACTTCTTCAGTTCTTCGCGGTTAGCGGCCTGGGTGGGCGTCTGGCGCAGCAGCTGCTGGCAGTTGCTAAAAGTCTCAAACAACTGCTGGTCCAGGTCGTTGCGATCGGTCAGCACCACGATGGTGGGGTTATTCATTTCCTCGGCCAGCACCAGCTTGCCAGTATAAAAGACCATTGAGAGGCTTTTACCGCTGCCCTGGGTGTGCCAGATCACCCCGGCGCGTTTATCTCCCTTGGGCTGCTGCTCTACCATGGGCAGCCCATACCCGGCTGGATGCTCGGCCACAAAATGACCGCCCTCCGGCGCGGAAGCGCGGATGGTGGATTGGATGGCCCGGTTGACGGCAAAATACTGGTGGTAGGCGGCGACCTTCTTGAGCGTCTTTTCCTTGGTGTGCTCAAAGACGATGAAATGGCGGATGACATCCAGCAGGGTCCTTTTATTCAACAGGCCCTTAATCAGCGTTTCCAGTTCGGGTTCTTGTCTGGAATCCACCACCTTAACCCCATCCACGCTTTTCCATTCCATAAAGCGCGAATAATCGCTGGAAAGGGTGCCGACCTTGGCGAACCAGCCGTCACTGATGATCAGAAAAGCGTTGTAGGTGAACAGCGAAGGAATGACCTGCTGGTAGGTTTGCAGTTGGTGGAAAGCCGCCTGCACATCGGCGCTTTCATCAGCGGCGTTTTTTAACTCGATCACCACCAACGGCAGGCCGTTGACGAATAAGACCAAATCCGGGCGCTTGTTGGTGTTGTTCTCGACCACGGTAAACTGGTTGACCGCTAAAAATTCATTATTCCCCGGATGTGCAAAATCTACCAGCCAGACCTTGTCTGTGCGCGATTTGCCCTCGCCGATGCTGAATTTAACGTCCACTCCTTCAGTCAGCAACCGGTGAAAGGCTTCGTTGTTATCAATCACGGTTAACGCAGTGGAGCGAAGCGTTTTTCGGAAAGCCTCTTCGCGGGCCGGGGCGGGGATGTGCGGGTTAATCCGGTCAATCGCCGCGCGCAGGCGGCCATTTAGGACCACATCGCCAAAGCCGCGTTCCGGTTGCTGACCTTCCATAAGGTCCGGGCCGCAAACCAACGCATACCCGTTCTCTTCGCACAGCTGCTCCAGGGCTACCTGTTCGATTTCTGATTCGTAAAGGATCATGGCATCTTTCCCCCGTTCAATTGATCCGCTTCCCAGCGCGCCGGGTTGTTCAGAATATACTCGGCAATGCGCTCGTACGAGCGATCGTCGCGAATGATATGCTCCCAATAATTACGCTGCCACACCGGCTGCCCGCGCGTCCCGCGCAGTTCGTTAATCCGCCGCGCCGAAAACGTTTTCAACTGCCGCACAATTTCCGGCAGCCCCGTCTGTGCAGCCTGATCCGCCCCCATATCATCCGCATGGCCCGATTCCAGCGCATGGCCCGATTCCAGCGTATGGCCTGATTCCAGCGCATGGCCTGATTCCAGCGCATGGCCCGATTCCAGCGCATGGCCCGATTCCAGCGCATGGCCCGATTCCAGCGCATGGCCCGATTCCAGCGCATGGCCCGATTCCAGCGCATGGCCCGATTCCAGCGCATGGCCCGATTCCAGCGCATGGCCCGATTCCAGCGCATGGCCCGATTCCAGCGCATGGCCTGATTCCAGCGTACGGGCGGGTTCCCAACCCGCCCTGGGGAATGGGATGGATGGGCCGGGGGCGGGGGAAGGGGAAGGGGCGGGGGAAGGGGAAGGGGCGGGTTGGGAACCCGCCCGTACGATCGGCCCCGCCCGTACGATCGGCCCCGCCCGTACGATCGGCCCCGCCCGTACGATCGGCCCCGCCCGTACGATCGGCCCCACGATATGGATTATCCCATGCACGTGATTCGGCATTACCACAAATTCGCCCAATTCAATCCCCGCTACGTGATTCACCAAATCCCGCCACGTGGCCTCTACCATGCGCCCGAAATCATTCATCCGCATTTCCCCGTCCACGATCTCTCCGAACAGCGGCGCGCCGCCCTGGGCGCAGATGGTGACGAAGTACGCTCCTGCCTGCGAATAATCGTATCCCTTCAGCCGAATGGACCGCCGGTGGTGGCGCGTGGGGTTGCGGTTCATAGTTCAATTACACCATTCATCAATTTTGGCAATAGATAATCACGAATTTGTGCTAAGGGTAAACTTTCCTCATAATTCTCTTCTCGCTTTAGACACATATTTCTTGCCAGAGTAGAAAATTGATGAACCAGACATTCAGGTGGAAGAGATTAATTCTGTTTGGAACATTAAACTTCAATTTTCAACATATTAGCAGTTGTACCATTCGCAGAATCCTGACCACTTGATCACGAATTGTCAGCTGTAATAGTAGTTGGTACAAGAAGTCAAATGTGAGATATGAGTGATCTTTAGCTATAACTCTGTAAATATGGTGACTATAAATTCCATCCCCAATGAACTCAGGCACAATCGCTGGAAATGCTATTAATAAATATTTATGCCCTTGCTCAGTATTAGCCACAATTAACGTCACCTGGTTTGGCAGTATGCTTTTCTCTGAATTCACCCGATAATAATTCCTTGAGTTCTTTCAAATTTATAACCGCCACCCTTCGTAGACTGTAGATTGGTAAATTTTGCATTGCGCATTGCATTCGCCATTTCGTAAACTCTTCACCTTTATAACTCGGTGATGTCCCCTTTCTGCCTCAATTTCATTCTCCAATTTAGCGACACTGCCACCCTCTTGGAATCATCCCCAACTCGCTCTCCTGCATCTCACCTGTTGCGCCGGGGAAGCGGAAGTCCACAAACCATTCCTTGAATATCGCCTGAGCGATGGCTTCTAAAGTCGCGTTGGTCTGGCGGTTGATTTCGATTTTGTCGTCAAGGGAGGAGAGAATTGACACTATGCGTTCTTGAATTGGAAGTGGTGGAACCTTTATATCAAACTCTTCTATCATACCTTTCGTTAAGGCATTTCTGGTACCACCTACAGAAGCTAAAGCAAGCATATAATTTTTGAAACTCGGATTGAGCAAATAATACTTTAAGTATTCAGGAAGTATTTTTGATCGAATGGGGCGAACAATCGAAACATGTTGATTTACTCTAGCAGGAAGCAATTCTTTAGGTACTTGGCAAACCCTTGCTACGCTATCACCAGTAATGTTCAGCAAAACGTCAATTTCCTCAAGTTCTACATTACTTAGCTGGTCTGCCTGATCTTGATTTATAAATGCAAGTCCATCAAATGAAAAAAAGAAGTCTAAGACATTTTGACTTCTTATAAGTGCAAAAGGACCATCTTCAAGATATGTCTCTTTGCCTCCTCTAGGCGTCGCCCCCGATCCAATTTTTAAGCAGAGGTCCTTCAATTTATATGACTTCCACCCATTAGAACTCATACCCAATCCCCTTCAAGTTCTCTCGAATGGATTTTTCCAACTCATTTCCTTTGCTAAACTGCTCAGCAAGTCTGGCTGTGAGGAGTGCCATCTTCTCTTCGAAGGGTACGCCATCATCCTCTTCTTCTTCTGTCCCAACATAACGCCCGGGCATCAGCACGTAATTATTGTTCCGGACTTCTTCCAGCGTGGCCGATTTACAGAAACCAGCTCTATCTTCATACTGGCCGCCCTGGTTGCGCCAGGCATGGTAGGTCGAGCTGATCAGGGCAATATCCTCAGCCGTCAGTTCTTTGTTGCGCCGGTTAATCATCGTGCCCAGCTTGCGCGCGTCGATAAAGAGGATTTCATTCGAGCGGTCGCGGAACTTATGGTTGGTTTTGTTGCGCGCCAGGAACCACAGGCAGGCGGGGATCATGGTGTTGTAGAAAAGCTGCGCGGGCAGGGCTACCATGCAGTCCACCAGCCCGGCTTCGATCAGGTTTTTACGGATCTCGCCCTCGCCGCTGGTGTTGCTGTTCATGCTGCCGTTGGCCAGCACAATCCCGGCTGTTCCATTCGGGCTGAGTTTATACACAAAATGCTGCAGCCAGGCGTAGTTGGCGTTGCCGGTCGGCGGCGTGCCGTACTTCCAGCGCGCATCCTCGCGCAGGTGTTCGCCGCTCCAGTCACTGATGTTAAAGGGCGGATTGGCCAGGATAAAATCGGCTTTCAAATCCGGGTGACGGTCGTTCATGAAAGTATCGCCCAGTTCCAGTTTGGCATCGATGCCGCGAATAGCCAGGTTCATGCGCGCCAGGCGCAGCGTGGTCGGGTTGGATTCCTGCCCAAAGATGGAGAGATCTTTAATATTGCCCTGGTGGTTGAGCACAAACTTTTCGCTCTGCACGAACATGCCGCCGCTGCCGCAGCAGCCGTCATACACGCGCCCGTTGTAGGGTTCGAGCATTTCTACCAGCAGCTTGACGATGCTGGCGGGGGTATAGAACTGGCCGCCCTTCTTGCCTTCCGCGTCCGCGAACTGGCCCAGGAAGTATTCATACACCCGGCCCAGCAGGTCTTGCGACTTGTGCCCGTCCTGCATAAAGCCAATTGTGCCGATCAGGTCAATCAGCTCACCCAGGCGCTGCTTATTGAGTTCGGGGTCGGCGTAGATCTTGGGCAAGACGCCTTTGAGCGGCGGGTTAATGCGCTCGATGGCGTCCATGGCGTCATCGATGAACTTGCCGATTTCCGGCTGCTTGGCGCGGTCCTGCAAATACTGCCAGCGCGCTTTTTCGGGGACAAAGAAAATGTTGTAAGCCAGATATTCGTCCGGGTCTTCCGGGTCGGCCCCTGCGTACTCTCCCTGGGCTGCCACCAGCTTTTCATATAAATCATGGAATGCGTCGGAAATGTATTTCAAAAAGATGAGACCAAGTGTAATGTGCTTGTACTCAGCAGCGTCCATATTCGAGCGCAGTTTATCCGCTGCTGACCAAAGCGTTTTTTCGAGTTCGTTGTTCTCTGTCAACTTTGTCTCCTAATCTGAAAACAATTATTTGTTGTGATGTTCTGGGGTTCCCCGCGTACACTTCTTATTTTCTATAAAACCGGATGTGAAAAGAGAATCTCGCTTTGCCTTTGCAAACAAGCGAGATTTCCTTTGTAACCCACTTAATCTGTTCTTTCGAGTTTTTGTCGCTTCTTTTTAGTTTAGCACAAAACACACAGTTGATAATGATATTTAATGAGGCTCTCTGGTTTTTACCGTAGTTTTAGGGGCACGCGGCGTTGCTGCGTGCCCCTAAAACTACGAAAGTTCCTAAAGACCTTTTAGTGTGCGGCTGTCCTCACCCCGCGGTTCGCCGCATGGATGTCACGCTCAGCGCAATCAATGAGAGGGGTGTCTGTTTGTGGCGCGTCAATTCGCCCGATTTCTGCCTCCCCTCTCCGAAAACGGGCGATCTTTCCGTTTTTGGAGAGGGGATCGAGGGGCATAGGCGCTAACTTATGGTTCTGAACGGAAACAAACAGATACGACAAAAATGACCTCTAGGGTAAGATTAAGCTGCTCAAAACCAAAATCAAACCCAGGAGGTCAAGGTGGAGTGTAGCACAGTTCAAATCTTCGATCAACCCGTAGCGGCAACAGCCACGAGCAGTCATCCGTTGCTGAATGAGAAATGGGAAAGGGTGAAACAAAGACTGCCAGACGATCTAGATCAAAGCGCCAAGCAACATGCGGCCTTGCTGCGCTGCCGTGAGATCCGCAGCGCGGAAGCGCTCTTACAATTGGCGTTTCTGTATAGCTTGCCGGATTGGTCATTACGGCAAACCGCGCTGATGGCGACCCTGTTAGAGATCTGCAATATCTCGGATGTGGATCTGATGCGACGCCTACAAGGCATGCCAGCCTGGCTGGGCGCACTGGCGGTGCAACTGCTACAGCAGAACGGCATCCAATTCCCGTCCCAAGCGGCGCTGCATCTCAAAATCCTGGATGCCAGCGTGATCTCCAAACCCAAGAGCCAGGGCACCGATTGGCGGCTGCATGTGTCGATGGATCTCGACCAGATGCGCATTGATCAAGTGATCCTCACCGATGAACATGGCGGCGAAGGCTTTGGCAACTTTTCGCTGAGCGACCAGGACATCTATCTGGCGGATAGCGGTTATACCCGCACCCGTGGCCTGGAAAAGGCCTTGCAGGCCGGGGCCAAGTTTGTCACGCGCGAGCAGTGGAATACCATGCCGGTCTATAGCCAAGCGGGAGAGAAGTTCGACATCATCGCCTGGCTCAAAGCTACCTTTCCGCAAGGAGCGACTGACCCGGCGGAAACGCAGGTGTGGCTGCCTGGCGCGCAAGGGCTGCAGCCGGTGCGCCTGGTGGCCTGTCCCTTGCCACCCGAAAAAGCGGAAAAAGCCCGTGAACGCGCGCGCAAGAACAGCCGCAAGAAAAAACATCAACCGATGGAGAAGAACCTGTACGCCGTCGGGTTTGTCATCCTCCTCACTAACTTACCGGCCCAAGGCTGGTCTAGCGAACAAGTCTTGGCGCTGTATCGCTGGCGCTGGCAAATTGAGCTGTATTTCAAACGCATGAAAAGCTTGTTGGACCTGGATCACCTGCGCGCTCAGAATAATGACCTGGCGCAAACCTACTTGCTGACCAAACTCCTGGCCGCCATTTTGGTCGATGGTTTGCGCTCGGAAATCGCCCAACAGGTACCGGATTTGTTTGACGACCTGGATCGCCCGATCAGCATTTGGCGCCTGGACACCTACTTGATCCACACCCTCCTGTCTTGGGTCATTGGCGAACTGCCCAGTTGGCAACAGGTTTTGGGGAAGCTCGCCCTGCTCGAAAGGTACCTGTGTGGCTCTCCCAGAAAACGCCGTCAGCAGCTTGCGGTGGCTCGCTCTCAATTGGCAATGCTTTGTGCAGCTTAATGGACAACCATAAGTTAGCGCCTATGGGATCGAGGGGTGAGGATTTTATCTACAATCGGCGCAAGGTTACCAGCCGGGGGTCTGGCAGGTGTCCATATTTCCCGACTGCAGGCCGTCCTTCAGCGCTAGCTGGCGCTGCTCGGACGATCCGTGGGTCCACGTCTCAGGAGAGACATAGCCTTGCGTCTGGCGCTGGATGCGGTCATCGCCCACAGACAGCCGCGGCATCCAGGCTCTGCGCGATCTCCGCATCCGTGATTTGGGTCAGGTAGCCGGTTTCGGTGGCGTGGTAGGCCCAGACGCCTGCCAGGCAGTCCGCCTGGAGTTCGGTCTGCACCGATTCGCTCTCTGGCCCGGTGGCGTTTGCGCCGCTCGCATTGTTCAGCCCGCCGGTAAGGTCCTGCACGTGATGCCCATACTCATGCGCCAGCACGTAGGCCTCGGCGAAGGGGCCGCCTTGCGCGCCAAAGCGCGTTTGCAGTTCGTTGAAGAAATCCAGGTCAAGATAGACGTTCTGGTCTGCTGGACAGTAGAAGGGCCCCACGGCAGCCGTGGCATTTCCACAAGCAGACTGGGTTGCCCCGGTGAAAAGCACCGTCTGGGCTTTCTGGTAAGTCCCGCCCCGGCGAGCAAATTCGTCGGTCCAGAAGGCCTGAATACTGTTGACATAGCCCACGATGCGGCAGTCCTCACGCGAATTCGCGTCTGCTCCCGTCTGGCACTCCTGCTGTAAGTTGTTGAGATTGCCGGCACTCGTAACCGCAACTTGCGGCGCCTGAGCGGTTAAATTCGCCAGGTCGCCAGGATTCACGCCTAACAGTAATGCCACGACCAGGATCAGCAGGCCCAGCCCGCCGCCCCCAACCGCGACCGTCTTCCCCATACCCCCGCCGCGCCGGTCACTAACCTGAGATGGATCCAGGCGAGATCGATTATTGAATGGCATTTCGCTTTCCTCCTCGAATGATTCTCGGCGTGCCGGACTGGCGCACCCCGAGCAATGGAACCTGTTTTAATCCAGTTTCGAATAAGTTTCACGCATTCTAGAGAGAAACCTGTCGATGTGCCAGGATCATACGACAGTTAACCGATTATGTTTAGCAGTAGAAGTCCTATTCAGAGGTAAGGGATTGGCTCATTCCCCTGTCGGGAATTGTCCTACACGCAAGAATGGTCCTACACGCCAGAATGGTCCTACACGCCAGAATCGTCCTACACGCCAGGATCGTCCTACACGCCAAGCGCGGGGCCTGAAACAGGGAAGTGGAGCGCGGCTGTAGACAGGCTCTCAGGCCTGGGCAGACTGCAAAGCGTCCAGCACTTCCTTCGAATGCCCGTCCGGTTTGACGTTTTCGAAGACTTTGATGATCTTGCCATCCGGGCCGACCAGGAAGGTGGTGCGCAGAATGCCTTCGTACTCGCGGCCCATGAATTTCTTGGGGCCCCACACGCCATAGGCATCGGCGACATGATGGTCTTCATCGGCCAGCAGGGTAAAAGGCAGCTCGTACTTCTGCTTGAACTTGGTGTGCGACTTGGCCGTATCGGGGCTTACCCCCAAAACGGTCACGCCATTTTCGGCATAGACGTGGTAGTCGTCGCGGAAGCTGCAGGCTTCGGTGGTGCAGCCAGGGGTATCATCTTTCGGATAAAAATACAGCACGACCGGCTGGCCGCGGAAGTCACTCAGTTTGCGAACGTCACCGTTCTCGTCCTTAAGCTCAAAATCGGGCGCGGGTTGATTGGCTGAAATTGGCATTGGTAAATCCTTCCTAAGATCGATTAAATACTATTCACACTGTACCACAATTTTTCCCATGGACTCCACGGCATACCCGGCTAAAGCCTGTACAGCCTGGCGGAAGGCCGGGTCATGCATTACGTCAAAGAGCGGGGCGAGCAGGTCACCGCGCAGATGTTCGCAGGGGATCACCAGATCGTAACGCTCGACATACAGCGGGATGAAATCCAGGTCGAGCGCGCGGGCTGCCGCCATGACACCCAGGCCGGTGTCGGCGCGGCCTGAAGCGACCGCCGCCGCGACGGCCAGGTGGGTATATTCCTCCTGCGCATAACCCGCCACCTGCTCTGGGCTGATGCCCAACTGCTGCAGGTGATAGTCGAGCAGCACGCGCGTCCCGGCCCCGCGCTGGCGGTTGACGTAGCGCACCTCCGGGCGGGCCAGGTCGGCCAGGGATGCGATGCGCTTCGGGTTGCCTTTGGCGACCAGCAGCCCCTGCTGGCGGCCCACCCACACCATCAACTGCACGGGGGTATCCGGCAGGTACTGGCGCAGGTAGGCCAGGTTATATTCCCCGGTCTGCGGATCGAGCAGGTGCGAGCCTGCCAGGTGCGCCTCGCCGCGGCGCAGCGCCACCAGCCCGCCCAGGCTGCCGGCGTTGGCAGAAACGAAGCGCCGCCCGCGCTGGGCCAGGAACTGGGCCAGCAGGTCGAGAGTCATGTCGTGCGAGCCGATGGCAAAGATGGTGCGCTCGATTTCCACCGGCGAGCGGTACAGGCGCACTTTGACCGGCGCGCCCGCCTCCAGGCCCTGCACGCCGCGCGGCAGCACCGTGACCCCATCCGCACGCACCAGCGAGGTGATCACGCCCGCGCCGCGCGAGAGGGGCGCAGCCAGGGTGCGTTCGCCCACCTGGCCCACCACCACGCGCAGGTAATCCGCATCCCCGGCGGGCGAAGTGACCTTGCGGGTCAGGGTAGCATCGATAATCTGCGGCTGGTGCGCCGGGCGGCCCAGCCAGCGGGCAATGAGCGGCTCGACAAAGATCTCACCGGTCAGTGCGGCCGAAACCGGGTAACCGGGCACGCCGACCACCGGCACCGGCTGGCCCGCAGCGCGCCGCAGCATGCCCAGGATCACCGGGTGCCCCGGGCGCACCGCCACGCCGTGCACCAGCAGTTCGCCCAACGCCGCCACCACGCGAGCGGTAAAATCTTCCGCGCCGGCGGATGAACCGGCGTTGATCAGCACCAGGTCATGCGTCTCGGCAGCGCGGGCCACCTGCTGGCGAATGGTGCTCGAAGCGGTCGGGAATGATTGGGAAGCGGTCTGCCTGCGCGCCCCAGCCGTTCAGCTGCGCCGCCAGCACCAGCGAGTTATATTCGATGATATCCCCCAGGTTGACCGGCTGCCCAATCGGGACCAGTTCGGTGCCGGTCGGCAGCACTGCCACACGCGGGCGGCGCGCCACGCGCAGCCCGGTTTGCCCGCTGGCAGCCAGCGCGCCCAGGTCCACCGGGCGCAGGGTGTGCCCGGCAGGCAGCACCAGTTCGGTCGCGACGATATCCTCGCCCATGGGGCGCACGTGCGCCCAGGGCGTCAGCGCGGCGCGCACGCGGATGGCAGCCGGGCTGCGCGGGTCCGCGGCAGGCTGGCCCTGCGCATCCAGCGGCTCGGTGTTCTCGATCGGCACCACGGCATTGGCCCAGCCGGGCAGCGGGTCGCCGGTATCAAGGTATTGGGCCTGCGGCACGCCTTCGTCGATCACCTCAGCGGTAGAGAGCGTCACCGGGCGGGAAGGCAGCGCAGTGGCAGTTTGTTCGGCGCGCACGGCAAAGCCATCCATGGCCGAAGCATGGTAATGCGGCGAGGAAAGGCGCGCCCACACTGGCTCGGCCAGTACGCGCCCGAGGGCCTTCTCATCTAAAGGGATTTCTTCGACACCCAGCACCTGCCACAAGCCGGCGCTTTGCAGCGCCTCGCGCAGGCGCGCCTGGGCCTGCTCCAGTGGAATATCATGCAAGTAAATTGGCATCAGCAGCCTCCCCTTATAACAACTCGACCTGCACCAGCGCGCCTGCTTCCAGGCCGTTGGCATCGGGCGGAATATGCAGCAAACCATCCGCCTGGGCCAGGCTGAAGATCAGGTTGCTTTTGTAGAAGATGGGGTCCGCGAGCACGCCTGCCGCACTTGAGACCAGTTTGACGGGCACCCAGTCTTCACGCCCGGCCTGCGAAGACAGGTTGATCGCCAGGCGCGCCGGGATCGCCGGGTGCGGGCGGTCGAGGGGCAGACCCAGCAGGCTTTCGACCAGCGGCGTGACAAACAACCGGGCGATGACCAGCGCGCTGACCGGGTTGCCCGGCAGCCCCACCAGGGGCTTGCCGCCGCACACCGCCAGGATGGTCGGTTTGCCCGGTTTGACGTTGACGCCGTGCGCCAGCACCCCCGGGCGGCCCAGTTCATCCATCACCTGGGCGGTCAGGTCGCGGGTCGAGGCGGACGAGCCGGCGGTGACCACCACCAGGTCGCACTCCTGCCAGGCGCGGCGCAGGGCCTGCTGCAGCGCTTCGCGCCGGTCCGGCAGGATGCCGTAGCTGCGCGGCTCGCCGCCGTGCTGCGCTACCAGCGCCGAGAGAGTGTAGCTGTTGACATCGCGCACCTGCCCGGGCCGCGGCGTCTGCTCGGGCGGAATGACTTCATCCCCAGAGGATAAAATGCCCACCAACGGGCGGCGCGCCACCTGCACGCGCGTCTGGCCAAGCGCCATCAGCCCGCCGATTTCCGCCGGGCGCAGGCGCACGCCAGCAGGCAGCACTACCTGCCCGCGCTGCACGTCTTCCCCCGCTTCCAGCACGTTTTCCGCCGGGGCCACCGCGCGCAGCACCTCCAGCTCGCCCGGGCGCGCGGCCTGGGTGTTTTCCACCATCACCACGGCATTCGCGCCGCGCGGCAGCATCCCGCCGGTATGGATCAGGGCGGTTTGCCCGGCGGAGAGGGAGAAAGCAGGCGCGCTGCCCATGGGCACTTCACCGATCACAGCCAGATAGGCCGGCAGGCTGTCGGACGCGCCGAAGGTATCCCGCGCCAGCACGGCATAGCCATCCACCGTGGAGCGGGAAAAGGCTGGCAGCGGCTCGGCAGCGGTCACCGCCTGGGCCGTCACCCGCCCCAGCGCATGGCCGGTATCAATTTCTTCAGCGGTAACAGCCGGCGAGGGCAGGTGCTGAAAGAGCAGCGCCAGGGCATCGGCAGGAGGGAGCAGTTCGAGAAATTCAGGCATAGGTCATTGAAGGGTGCGCGCGGCGATCAGCCGACCGCGGGTTAGCCACCGCGGGTTACCTACCGTGGGTTATCCAACCCATAGCGCAAAATTGATAAAGTAAGCCGTCAGGCCCACCAAGGCCAGAGCGGTGTAGCCCAGCAGCCGCCAGCGCGGTTTGGCCCCGTTGGCGATGGCGTTCATCTGCCAGATCTCGAACAGCGCCACCGGCAGGGACAAAAAAGCGGGCCAGGCCAGGCGGATGGGCAGCCCCACCAACACAGAGATCACCAGCACCAGGTAGGCCATGGCGATCAGCACGTTGTGCAGGAACATCCCGCGTTCCCAACCCAGGCGCACCAGCATCGTCTGGCGGCTGCGGCGCATATCTTCAAGGAAGCCTTGCAGCGAGCGCGCCAGGACTGCCGCCAGGAAGAGCAGCGTGAGCGGGAAAGTAAGCATAGCCAGCAGGCGGTGCAGCGCCCCGGTTTGCAGCAGGTAAGCCAGCGAGGGGAATAGATTGGCGACCAGGAAGGCCATCACCAGTTCGCCGTAACCGGAATATACCAGGCGGGTGGGCGGCACGGCGTAGACCAGCGCCAGCAGCAGGGCCAGAACCAGGAAAAGGATGGCAGGCGGGTCGAGCTTGTGCTGCGCGTACAACAGCACGGTCAGCACCGCGCCGATGGTCAGGGTAGCCGCGCCGCTCTGAAAGAAAATAACTCGCGGCACGATCACCTGCAGCGGCTCTTCCTCTTCTTCCTCCGCCTTGTTTTTCGCGGGCGGGCGGCGGCGCGGCGGCGGCGGTGGCGGCGGCGGCGGTGGGGTTTCAAAAGGCGGCTGCCCGGCGCGGTCAAAGTACTCGCGCAAGAAGTAGCTGGTCAGTTCCAGCATAGTGACCAGCCCCAGGCCGATCCAAAACACCGGCCAATCGATTTGATTGCCCAGGTAGCGCGCGATGCCGCCGCCTAAGACGTAGAACAGCAGGCTGCCCAACAGCACCCAGGGGCGCGCGGCGCGCACCAGTGCCTGAATCATCGCCGGCGTGGTGGGGGTCATGCGGCGGGCCCGGGCTGCGCCAGCACGCGCAGCACTTTGCGCACGTCGCGCATGTGCAGGCTGTTATGATGATAAATGGCGCGGATTATATCGCCGAGCGGCGCTTCACCAATAAAGGGATGCCGCCCGCGCCGGTCGAGCTGTTCCGGGGCCAGCGCGCCGACCAGGGCCGCCGTGCGCTCGCGGAGCATGGCGAACTGGCCCAGCAGGATCAGCGGTTCCAACCCGCGCAGCTCGGCCACCGTGCGCCGGTTGTATTCGTCAATCTCAAAGTCCATCCAGGCCCCCGGCCCCCCGGCGGACACGTTCTCGATCAACTGTTGAAAGCCCTTTTCCGCCGCGATAAAGTGCGCCAGCACATCCCGCACCTGCCAGGGACCACCGGAGGTGTATACCAGGCTTTGCCATTGTTCTGGCGAATACGAGCGAAAAATTTCTTCAACCGCTTTGCCTTCCGCTTTCAAGCGGCTGGCAAGTTCATCAGGTAAAAATTGCATCGCTTCCCTCATACCAATTGATATCCCCCATCCACGGCCAGCACCTGACCGGTGATGTATGGATTTTGCAAGAAAAAAATTACCGCGCGGGCGATGTCATCTGGCTGACCGGCGGTTTGCAGCGGCAAACGCTCGATCAGGCGCGCCCACTGCTCGGAAGGCACATCCGCGGCGGGCAGAATCAGCCCGGGCGCAACGGCGTTGACACGGATGTGCGGGGCCAGCGCGCGGGCCAGCAGGCGGGTGAGCGTCTCCAGCGCGGACTTGCTGATCACGTAAGCGGGATAACCCGTCCAGGCCTTATGCGCGCCCGAATCGCTGATGTTAATAATCGCTCCGCCCCCCGCGGCTTCCAGCAATGGAGCCGCGGCACGAGAACACAACCAGGGCGCGCGCAGGTTCAGGTCAAAGGTCTGGTCCCAGTCCTCGACCGGCATGCTGCGCAGGTCACCACGCAGCATGAGGCCCGCCGAGTTGACCAGCACGCGCAGCGGGTGCGGCAGCGCCTGGACCCGGGCGAACAAATCCCGCACCTGGCCCGGGTGATGCAGGTCTGCCGGCAGCAGGTAGGCCAGCCCGCCCTCGGCGTGGATCGTCGAGAGGGTTTCTTCAGCCAGCAGCGCCGAATGGTGAAAGTGCAGCCCCACGGCGTAGCCCTGGCGGCTCAGAGCCAGCGCCACAGCGCGGCCCATGCGGTGCGCCGCGCCGGTAACCAGGGCGAGAGGAAGTGGAGGTGAGGCTTCAGTCATGAAAGGGTCCTTCTTTAGCTGTCCGGGTGGCAAACCGCCCAGGCAGGGGTGATTATTTGCGGAAGAAATTCGACACAAAGAACCAGAAATTGGCCGGTCGTTCGGCCAGGCGGCGCATGAAGTAGGGGTACCAGTGCGTGCCATAGGGCACGTAAACGCGCACCGGGTAGCCCTGCCCCGCCAGGCTTTCTTGCAGCTCGCGGCGGATGCCGTACAGCATCTGAAACTCGACGGCCCCTTTGGGCAGCCCCAGGCGCTTGGTCTCGGACTGCGCGAAACGGATCCGGGCTTCATCATGCGTGGCAAACGCCGGGATAGGCGGCGTGCGCCCATCTGTGCTGAGCTGCGGCAGGCCCGCTTTGATCTCGGCTGCTAACAACAAGCTCGCCAGTTTATCATAGTTGGCATCGACAGCGGCTTTTTCCGGGAAAGCTACTTCCGGCGGTTCATCGTACGCGCCTTTGCACAGGCGCACGCGCCCGCCCGCATCCGCCACGTGGCACAGGTCCTGCTCGCTGCGGTAGAGATAGGCCTGGATCACCACGCCCACGTTCTCAAACCCCTGCGCGCGCGCCCAATCCCACATGGCGATAGTGCGTTCAGTAAAGGAGGAGTCTTCCATATCCAGGCGGATAAAGGTGTTCAACTGGCCCGCGCGGGTGAGGATGCGCCGCAAGTTCGCGCGGCAGAGTTCTTCATCCAGCGCCAGGCCGATCTGCGTCAGCTTGAGCGAAACGTTCGCGCGCACCCCGGCCTGGTCAATCGCCTCCAGCGCGCGGATGACTTCGTCCGCGGCGGCGCGCGCCTCATCCGGCTGGGTGGTGCTCTCGCCGAGGAAGTCGAGCGTGGCTGAAATGCCGCGCTCATTTAACTGCTGGATCACAACGATGGCCTGGTCCAGGGTTTCCCCAGCGACAAAACGCGATGCCGCCCGCCAGGCAAACCCCCAGCGCGTCACCAGGCGCCGCGCCCAGCCCGCTTTTGATAAAGAAATGATCGTTGTTCGCATCAAGCGCCGCAGCATAGACCCGATCCCTCCAGGGCAAGTATCACCTGCCGAATTTATTCTAATGTTCTTAGAGTTTCAATGCAAGGAAAAGAGAGCGGCGAACGCGGTTCGCCGCTCTTTTTCATTCGCTGGGCAATCTTTGATTGCGGCGAACCGCGGGGTGAGGATTTTTTGTAAGAATGTAAAGTATTTTTGTAATGCAATCGCACTCGCGATGTATCCGGTCTATGTAGAAGCGTGGAAAGGGGCTGGACGAAGGCAGTAGCAGGGTATCCAACCGGCCGCCCGGCGATCAATCGCCGGGCTGTGGGGTTTCGCCGGATGAACCCGGCTTGAAAAGCCGCTTTTAAGCGGCGCTTCCTGCTAGCCCCCAGCTTGAGCGCCGGGCGTTATCCGAAATCAAGTTGATTTCCAACGCTGCCTGCCTGCAACCAGGCCAGGTCCTGTTCTACCAACCGTCAACCAGGAGGATATCTGCGCCCTACACTCGGAAACGCCAAACAATGGTTAAGAGGATCGTCAGCAGCAGAGCGATCAGGCTGAGGGTATAAACGGATTGGGGTTGGTTATGGTAGAGAAAGCCTGCCAGCAGTGGAGCCAGAATAACCGCCAGGGCGTTGCCCGTCTCCACCAGGCCATAGGCCAGCCCGATATCGCGCGTTCGTACCAAGGTTTGAACGGTAGCTGCTGCCATCGAGAGATACAGGCGGTATCCGCTAACAAACAGGTAGCCGATATAAAAGACTGCCGCGTTTTGCCCACGCCACATCAATAAGCAAAACAACCCCAGGAGCACCTGACCGGCTATCATCCCGGACAGCGCCGGGAAACTTCCGAGGGCGAACAGAATGACCGCTCCGCCAATCCCAGCAAAGGTCCCGGTCAGGCCAATCTGCTGCAGTGAAAGGTGCTGCACATCCTGAAGATAGACCGAGGTGAGCTGCTGTGGCGTGCTGAGCGCAACAATGGTGAGAAAGATGATCACCAGCAGCCCAAGAAAGCGGGGATTTACCAGCGGATTAACCAGGGGTGGGCCACTTTCCTGCGCCTCCTGCTGCACCACCGGCCGCCTGGCGAAGAAGGCGACCACGGTCGCGATGAGAAAGAGCCCGGCGGAATACCGGAAAACCATGGCCAACCCGGCGGTTTGTGCAATCCAGCCACCCAACAAGGGACCAACAATTTCGCCGACCTGGAAGGATCCGGCGACAAAGGAGATGCTGCGTTGGGGGCTCCAACTGCCGCGCATATGGGTGACATAGCTGTTGAGCGGCGCGACAATAAACGAGGTCAGGCTGTACACGATCAAACCTGCCACAAAAAATGATAAGCTGTTTGCGACTGCCATCATGCCTGCCGCGATCACCCCCAGGATCAACGCAGTGCGGATCAACGGGCGTGTTCCAAACCGGTCGGAAAGATAGCCAGCCGGCGCCTGCACCACAGCCATGGCAATCCCGAGAATGCTGAGCACCACGCCAATCTGCACCGAGTTGATATGCCAACGCTGAAGCAGCAGCGGGTAAAAAAAGATAAACAGCCCTTCGCCCAACCCCCAGATTAAATTCGTAACCGCGAAAATACCTACATCTCGAGGGATGCCATCCCTTAGGATGCCGAAAGGCAGCAAGGAATGGGGTTCGTTTTTCATGAAACTCCTTCATCAGCCGTAAAACGTCCATCCAAAATGGTACAGCGAATTGTACTCTATTGAAGTTAGCAACTGCCCCTGGTCACGCGGCGAGGTGCAGCCGGTGTTGGATATACCACCCTGCGGGTCACACTGCGCGCACTGCCCGATGTATGGCGGCCAATGCGCGGGCTGCCCGGCGAGCAAAGTTTGTTTGGGATGGATGAAAGGAGATCACAGGAAACGGTTTCACGATTTCATTCCTTGTAATCATAGAAGAAAGGTTCTTATCCAAGTCGAGTTGAGACAGCAAATTGGAATTCATGCATTCGCCCGCCGTTCAAACGGCGGGCTGTGGGAAACCGCTCCGTGAACGGAGCTTCTAAAGCCAGGTTTACCTGGCGGTCACCCACAGCCCGGGCGTTGACGACCGGGCGGGAGGTTTACCCATGCATCGAATATCATGGATCAGCATAGGAAGAGAAGCAAAAACAGTCCTAACCATTTGCCAAAGGTTGTGCATTCTCCCCTGATTCCAATTTCTTTTCGCGCTATAATCAAAGAAATGTGTACTTTCGCTCTAATGATTTTAGGGCCGCATAGGGGAAAATCATCTACCGTCCACAGGAGGAAACCAAATGGACCCCGTTGCAATTTATGGATTTGGCCGCATTGGCCGTTCGACTTTGAAAGCCGCGCTGAACCAGCATCTATTTGTCCCCAAAGCCATCGCCGATATCAAAGACCTGGATAACTTAGCCGCCCTGTTTGCCGTCGACAGCAACTACGGGCGCTGGAATGAAAGCGTGCGCGCTGAAAATGGCAACCTGATGATCGATGACTGCCAGATTCAATACCTGGATGTGCAGAAATCCGTGCCGGATTGGGGCGCGCTGGGTGTGAAGCTGGTGATCGACTGCACCGGGCGCGCCACAACGCGCGCCGGGGCGCAGGTGCATCTGGATCATGGCGCGCAGTATGTGCTGGTCAGCGCCGCCAGTAAAACCGCTCAAGACGCAGACGCTTTCTTGCTGCCGGGCATCAATGCGGACGAGTTTAACCCGCAGAAGGACCATATCGTCAGCATGGCCAGCTGCACGACCAACGCGCTCGCGCCGGTAGTCAAGGTGCTGCGCGACAGCTTTGGGCTGCAAGAAGGCTTTTTCTCCACCGTTCACGCCTATACGAACAGCCAATCGCTTACGGACCAACCGATGAAGGACCGCCGCGATTCGTGGGCGGCGGCAGAAAACATCATTCCCTCCTCATCTGGGGCTGCCAAAGCGCTCAAGTTCATCTGGCCCGATTTGCAGGTGACCGGCAAAGCCTACCGCGTGCCAGTCCGCACCGGCAGTATCGTCGAGTTGAACGCGGTGCTCAAGCAGTCGACCACAGCCGAAGAAATCCGGCAGGCTTTCCGCAAGGCGGCTGAGAGCGCGCCGCTGAAAGGCGTGATGGGCGTGTTGGAAGGCGAATGGGCTTCAGCGCGCATCGTCGGCGACCCGCACTCGTCGATTATCGACCTGCCGCTGATCGATGTGCTGGGCGGCACCCTGGCGACAGTCGCCGCCTGGTATGACAATGAAATGGGCTACTCTACCCGCCTGGCGGATATGGCTGCCCGTTTGTTGAAGGCTTAACGTTTGGGTAAAACCTGCCTGGGAACGGGCAAATTCAGCCGTTCCCAGGCAGGAACAGTCAAAATCACACTATTCTTGCGTAAAAGTTGCAAATTGTCCAAAAATTTCAATGGACAAAAACTGCCAATTCAAGGAGTTATTCGTTATAATATCTCCAACGAACCGCCAGTTCGTGTTTTTATCGGCAAGGTTTGGAAAAACGAACGTCGCTTTTGTCCAATTGTCAAAAGGCCTGGTTGAAAACTCCCAGGCCCAATCGTTACTCTCTTCAAGGAGGAGACTGTGAAAAAGAGTTCGTTGTTCTACTTGTTGTCCCTGGTACTGGTAATGAGCATGGTGCTGACTGCTTGCGCACCCGCCGCCACCCAGGTCCCCGCTCAGCCTGCTGAGCCGACTGCCGCCCCGGCGCTGCCAACGGCCACAACCGCGCCTGCCGCGGTTGAACCGACCGCAACCACCGCGCCCGCGGCAACTGAACCCACCGCCACCACCGCCGCTGCCGCCCCTGCTGGCAACCTGCTCAGCAAAGCGGCTCCGGACTGCAGTTACGGTGGAGAGTTCAAGTCGATCGAAGCCGTCGACCAAAACACAGTGAAATTTACCCTGTGCTACCCGGATGGCGCTTTCCCCGCTAAAGTCGCTTTTAACGTGTTCGCCATCGCCCCCAAGGCGCTGCTGGACAAAACCAACGGCAACTCGATTAAGATGAGCGACGCCGCTGACGGCACCGGCCCCTTCATGATCCAGAGCTGGTCGCGCGGCGACAACGTCACCTATACCGCCAATCCTAATTGGTGGGGTGGCAAGGTCCCCTTCCAGACCCTGATTATCAAATGGTCTGAGCAGTCGGCCCAACGCTTGCTCGAGCTTCAATCGGGCCAGGCCGATGGCATTGACAACGTAGCCCCCGAAGATTTCGACACGGTCAAGAGCGACAGCAACCTTGCGCTGTACGAACGCGACCCGCTGAACATCTTCTACCTCGGCTTCAACGTGAATATTCCCCCGTTTGATAATGAAAAAGTTCGCCAGGCCTTCGCCATGGCGATTGACCGCCAGCGCATCGTCGACAGCTACTATCCGCCTGGCTCGCTGGTTGCGCAGAACTTCGCGCCGCCCGCTTTGGTCCCCGGCTACAGCCCCGACATCAAATGGTACGATTACAATCCTACCCAGGCCAAGCAATTACTGACGGACGCCGGTTTCGACTTCAGCAAAGAATACCCACTCTCTTACCGCAACGTAGTCCGCACTTATCTGCCCTCGCCAGACAAAGTAGCCACGGAAATCCAGGCGCAGATGAAGCAGATTGGCGTGAACATTAAGATCAACCAGGAAGAATCGACTACCTTCCTCGACAACACCTCCGCCGGTAAAGAAGGCTTCTACATGCTCGGTTGGGGCGCTGATTACCCCGATGCGACCAACTTCTACGATTATCACTTCGCCAACGACAACAACGCCCAGTTCGGCAAACTCTTCCCCGATATTGCCGACCCGATCCGCAAAGCTGGCCAGACGGCCGACCCGGCTGCCCGCCAGAAGCTGTATGACGAAGTCAACACCAACATTAAGACCCATGTCCCGATGATCCCGGTGGCGCATGGTGTTTCGGCGGTTGCCTTCCAGGCCTCGGTCAAGAACGCGATGACCAGCGCCCTCGGCAACGAGCCTTTCTACCAGATGGACCCCGGCAAAGATACCCTGGTCTGGGTGCAGAACGGCGAGCCCGCCGCGCTGTGGTGCTCGGATGAAACCGACGGCGAATCGCTGCGCGCCTGCCAGCAGATCTACGAACCGCTGATGAACTACAAAGCGGGTGGTACGCAAGTTGTGCCTTGGTTGGCCGAAAGCTATGATGTCAACCCGGAAGCGACGGAATACACCTTCCACCTGCGCCAGGGCGTCAAGTTCCATGATGGCTCGGTGCTCAACGCCAATGATGTCGTGGCTTCTTTCGTCAGCCAGTGGGACGCCTCCGACCCGAACCACAAGGGCCGCACCGGCACCTTCGAATACTTCGGCGCCTTCTTCGGCAAGAACCTGAACGCCAAGTAAGCTTCGTTTCGATCCGCTTGGGGCGGTGGTAGAGCCGCGAATGGACCTCCTGCCACCGCTCCACTTTTCTTCTTGTTCGACCTTTGGTGTGCGGGCCTCGTAACCTGGGGCTCGCACACCAAATTGATCTCTCGTTCGTCAGGAAAGGTCCATGCTCCAATTTATTTTTCGGCGTATCATCCTGCTCATCCCCGTGTTAATCGGTATTTTGCTGGTCACATTTGTCATCGTGCATTCCATCCCGGGTGATCCCTGCCATGCCATGCTGGGCGAAAAAGCCACCCAGGAAGCGTGTGATAAGTTTAACCAGCGCTACGGTTTGAAAGATAATATTTTTGTGCAGATGGGCCGTTTCATGGTTCAAATGGTCAAAGGCGACCTGGGCAATTCCATTCGCTTCACGCGCCCGGTGTCTGAAATTATCGCCGAACGCCTGCCCCTGACCATGGAACTGACCATTCTAGCGATGATTTTCTCCACATTCTTTGGAATACTTTTAGGGATCATTTCGGCTTTGCGGCGAAATACGATTCTGGATACGGTCACGATGATCATTGCCAATATTGGCGTATCGATGCCCGTATTCTGGCTGGGTTTGATGCTGGCGTACCTGTTTGCAATCACTTTGAAAGGCTCGCCGCTATCCCTGCCGCCCTCCAGCCGCTTTGACCCCGGCATCACCCTCATCCCGCTGGCCAAGGTGTGGGGCATTGACAATCCGGTCGGGTTCCAGAAGTTTGCCCTGACCTTCCTGTCGAATTCCCTTTTCTTTGACACGCTGGTCACGGGCAAGTGGAACGTACTGTGGAACGGGCTGGAACACCTGATTTTACCGGCAGTCGCGGTGGGCACCATCCCCATGTCGATCATCGCGCGCATGACGCGCTCCAGCCTGCTGGAAGTGCTCGGATTGGATTACATCCGCACCGCGCGCGCCAAAGGGCTGCAGTACCCTAAAGTCATTTCCAAACATGCCATGCGCAACGCCATGATTCCTATTGTGACGATTATCGGCATCGAAACCGGCGGGTTGCTTTCGGGGGCTGTCTTGACCGAGACGGTTTTCGCCCTGCCCGGGGTTGGCACCATGCTGGTGCAGGCCATCCTTGCCCGCGATTACCCGGTGGTGACCGGTTTCACCCTGGTAATCGCCCTGATTTTCATCTTTGTCAACCTGATTGTCGACATGTCTTACGCATACCTGGATCCGCGCATCCGCCTGGAGTAAGAGAACCGCATGACCACAACTGCAACTACGCTTACGACTGAACAAGCCTTTGAACGCATGTCCCCTGCCCGCGAGGCGCTGCGGCGGCTGCTGCGTCACCGCTCGGCGCAGCTGGGTATGGCGATCCTGGGATTTATGGTGTTTATCGCGATCTTTGCCCCGGTGCTGGCTCCCTATGACCCGACCGAAATCCTGCGGGATGTAAAACGCCGCGAAGCACCCTGTATTCACCTGCTGGGCTGCCCGGCGGATAAACCGCAGCACCTTTTCGGCATTGATGGCAACAGCCGCGACCTGTTCTCGCGCATCCTGTTTGGGGCGCGCCTGAGCCTGGAGATCGGCTTCGTCACCATCACCTTCGCCATCGCCATCGGCGGGCTGATTGGGGCGCTGGCTGCCTACCTGGGCGGCTGGACGGATAACATCCTGATGCGCATCATGGACGTGCTGATGGCCTTCCCCAGCCTGCTGCTGGCAATCGCCATCGTCTCGGCGCTGGGCACCGGGTTAATCAACGCGCTGCTGGCGATTGGGATTGTGTCCATCCCGCGTTATGCACGCCTGGTGCGCGGCTCTGTGCTGCAAGTGCGCGACCTGGAATACGTGCAGGCCTCTCAGGCGCTGGGCGGCTCGGGCATGCACATTCTGTTCCGGCGCATCCTCCCCAACGCCATGACCCCGCTGATCGTGCAGGGCACGCTGGGCATCGCCGGGGCCATCCTCGATGCCGCCGCCTTATCCTTCCTGGGCCTGGGCGCGCAGGAGCCGACCCCCGAGTGGGGCCTGATGATGGGCCAGGAGCGCAACAGCGTCTTCAACGCCCCGCACCTGCTGTTCTTCCCCGGACTGGCGATCATGCTGACGGTGCTGGCCTTCAACCTGCTGGGCGACGGCATGCGCGACGCGCTCGACCCACGATTAAGAGGACGCGGAGCCACATAAGCAGAGGCCATCTCATCGACAGCCCTTTTTTTCGAAATAGTACGCAAATTTCACATTTCCCTTGACGAATACGTATGGCTGTGATAAAAAACACACATCATGTTGAAATATCAGGAAATTAAGCGAAGCCGACTTCATCCCCGACCTTTCCCTGAAAGGATCGGCCTGCGGCGATTGCGGTAAACCAGCACTTTCCTGAAAACCAAAACGCCAAGCGACAGGACCTTTCCTTTCAGGGAAAGGTCCTGTTTTCGTAAATCGCCATTCCGGAAAACAACCCGACAGTTGTAGGGAATAATCGGCAAAATTGGAGGTCAAAAAGCAAAAATTATTATAAAATTTATCAGTGAACAATAATTTGGGCTCGTTCCTTCGCCCAGCCGCCCCTCTAAAAATCTATATCAGCCACATCCATTAAGCATCGCCTAAGGAGACAAGAGAGATGAAACGCAAGTTTGCACTGCTGCTTTCCGTCGTTATGCTGCTGAGTCTGGTGCTCAGCGCCTGCGCCCCCAATGCCGGCTCATCTGGCAAACCTACCATCCGCGTCGCTACAGAAGCATCCTATCCCCCTTTCGAAACCGTTGACGAGCAAACCAAGAACCTGGTCGGCTTCGATATCGACCTGATGAATGCCGTCGCCGACAAAGCCGGTTATACCGTGGATTATAAAAATACGCCGTTTGACTCTGTGCTGGCGGGCATTTCCACCTGCCAGTTCGACGCCGCCATTTCCGCCATCACCATTACCGACGAACGCAAACAGAAAATGGCCTTCTCCGACCCCTACATCGACGCCGGGCAGATCATCACCGTACAGTCCTCGAACAACACGATCAACGGGCCGCAAGACCTGAAGGGCAAGAGAATTTCGGTGCAGTTGGGCACAACCGGCGAGATCGAAGCCAAGAAGATCGAAGGCGCGACGGTCAAACCCTTTGATACCGTCGACCTGGCCTTCCTCGAGCTAAAAAATGGGCAGGTAGACGCCGCGATTGTGGATAACCCCACCACTCAGGTATACGTCAAACGCTTCACTGACCTGAAAACCGTTGGGCAGCCCTTCACCGATGAGCACTACGGCATCGCGGTTTGCAAGAACAACACCGATTTGTTGAACAAGATCAATACGGCATTGGGCCAGCTGCAAAGCGACGGGACCATTACCAAACTGCAAGACAAGTGGCTTGGTCAGTAAGGAAATATTTTTCAGTGCAGCCGGTCCAGCCTTAGCGGACCGGCTGCATAACTTAGCAATCATAGAGAGACGATCATGACCAATAAAACCCTTTCGGAAGAACTTGCCCAAGCAGAAATGACCGAGGCGACCCTCGATACCCCGGGAATCGGGTTTGATCGCTGGTGGCTGCTGGTCTTGGCGGTGATCGGCCTGATCGCCTTACTCGCGTTTACCTCCCCAGACCCTTACCAGCGCGTTTTACGTTTTGTTTCAGACGGCATCGGGGTTACGATTGGTATTACCGCAATTTCCTTTGTGATCATCGTAATCGCCGGCCTGATTGGCGGCCTGGGACGGCTTTCAAAGAACAAGCTGATTAACGGGCTGGCCACGCTGTATGTTGAAGTCGTGCGCGGCATCCCGTTGATGGTGCAGCTGTTGTTCTGGTATTTTGCTTTTCCGGCTGTCGTACAAAACCTCGGTACAGCGCTCAATTACGCCCCGTTTAAGACCTACTTTGCCAACCCGGTCGCCATGGCGATCCTCGGGCTGACGGTGTGTTATGGCGCGTACATGAGCGAAATCTACCGGGCGGGGATCCAGAGTATTGGCAAGGGCCAGATGGAGGCCGCGCGCAGCCTGGGCATGTCGCAGGTGCAGGCGATGCGCTATGTGATCCTGCCGCAGGCCTTCCGCGTAATCCTGCCGCCGATGGGCAACGAGTTCATTTCGCTGCTCAAGGACTCTTCCCTGGTGAGCGTGGTGGCGGTCGCCGACCTCACCCGGCGCGGGCGCGAGTTCATGTCGCAGACGGCGACGCCCATCGAAACCTGGACGATGGTGGCCCTGCTGTACCTGGTGATGACCATCCTTAGCGCGCGGGTGGTTAACTGGCTGGAACACCGCACGAAGACGGCTTAGGAGGAGGCAGCATGGAACCGATCATTCATATTGAAAATATTTCCAAAAGGTTTGGCAGAGTCGAAGCGCTGAAAAATGTGAGCCTCGATGTCAGCAAGGGCGAGGTGGTGGTCATCATTGGGCCATCCGGATCGGGCAAGTCCACCCTGCTGCGCTGCATCAACCGCCTGGAAGAATTCGACCACGGCAAGATTATCGTAGATAATATTCCGCTGGATACAACGGAAAACATTAATGCGGTGCGCACGGAAGTGGGCATGGTGTTTCAGTCCTTCAACCTGTTCCCGCACCTGTCGGTGCTCAACAACGTTATGCTGGCGCAGCAGGTGGTGCGGAAACGCCCAAAGGCGGAAGCAGAGATCCGCGCCATGGAACTGTTGAACAAGGTGGGCATCCCGGAAAAAGCCGAGGTTTTCCCGAACCAGCTTTCGGGCGGGCAGCAGCAGCGCGTGGCGATTGCCCGTGCCCTGGCGATGGACCCCAAGATCATGTTGTTTGACGAACCGACCAGCGCGCTCGACCCGGAGATGATCCAGGAAGTGCTGGATGTGATGCTTTCGCTGGCGAAGGAAGGCATGACCATGGTGGTGGTCTCGCACGAAATGGGTTTTGCCCGCGCCGCCGCCAACCGCACCATCTTTATGGACGGCGGTCAGATCGTGGAAGAAGCCACTCCAGAGATTCTTTTCTCTAATCCCACCCAGGAGCGCACCAAGCTGTTCTTGAGCAAGATTTTGTAGCTTGTTTTACAGCTCGTAATACAAAATGCCAGTCTTTGCGGGCCGGCATTTTGCTTAAGCGCCTTAAGTTGTTTTTCTGACACTCGGGCTGGGGCCGATCAGGCCAAGCATGTTGCCATCGGGGTCATACAGCACGGCTTCCATCTGGGCGTTGCTGGGTTTGTGGGTTACATTGGAACGCACTTTCGCGCCGAGCGCAACCAGGCGCGTAAAGGCCTCTTCCACGTTCGGCACCAGGAACCAGATCACCGCGCCGCCCTGGCCAGGTTTTACCTTTCCATCTGCTTTATCGAAGGAAAGATACAGGTTATCCAGACTGATCACCAGGTGATCTTTATCCACCTGCTCGGCAACCGGGATGTTGAAAGCTTGCTGGTAAAAGGCAGCCAGCTGTTTGGGGTCGTCTGTGGCAAAGGTGATGCCCTGCACGTGCAAATTTTGATTAATGTAATTCATGCTAAATGTCCCTCCTATTTCGAACATCATAAAGGCTCCCGGCAGCAACGGCTGGGAGCCCCCTGTGTCCAACTGTATATGGATTAAGTGTACCCGGTTTCTTTGCGTTGTGGGCCTGCCGGCGGGGTAGGGATTCCCCTTCTTCTCTTGTTTTCTCCTTTTCTTCCCTTTGCGCCCGCGAATTCCTGTCGCGCCTTTTGCGGTTTATCCTCTTCTTATTACGCAGGAAAAACACGTGCGCAGATGGGCGGGTCCGAGCCGAGATTCACAGCAGAGGGTCATTAACGCAAAAGCGCAGTGCCTGCCAAGGTATTGGTCAGCAAGACCACGCCCCTACGGAAATCCGGTGCATCACTATAGTCGATATTCGTTTCATGGCGCATCTTCAAATCCTGGACAGCTTTCCACCTCATGCAGGCCATTTTGGTAACGACACTCGTTTCTGTTGTAAAATGGAGCTAATCATTTTCGTTTCTTCTGGCTATTTTCATTTCTTGGAGGCTGTATGCGGGCTGTCCGGCATTGGATTGTGATTCTCGCGCTGGCACTGGCGCTGTTGAGTTCCTTCTTCTGGGAACCCACGCCATCTCAAGCTGCACCAGTGAGCAGCGGCGCGGCCCCCGCGCCCAGGCTGCAGTCCATTGCCGCGGTGACCATGACCAGCCCGGCGAACTGCCCCTACGGCGGCTGCGCCGCCGGGCAGCGCCTGAGCCTGAAGTTCGCCTACCGCACCACCGGTTACAATGCGAACCTGAAACCCAATGTCAAAGTGTGCATCTACGCGCCCAGCGATTGGGCCATCAACCCGGGTGACAGCGCCGCGGCGTACGTGGCAGCCAAAGGCGACGTGACCGAGGTGGAATATACGCAGCCCACTACCCCGGACTGCCTCGTACCCGGTGCCGACAACGCCAAACCCGCCAATTACGACCTGGTGATCGAACGCGAAGCGATCCTGGAGGCGGGTATGTCGAATGACGCCCTGTTCTTTGCGCTGCGCATCGCGCCAACCGCCAGCAAGCGCGGGCAGGTGCTGGCACGCGTCTTCGTGCAGGATAAGCAGGATAACTGGACGCACACGGATTTTCAGGAAGGCAACACGGATGCGCTCACCATCACGCCCTTATCCAGCCCGGCTTATGTAGCCAATGACCCGGCTGCCTGCGGGTATTCCTCGCCCTGCTACGTCAACAGCGGCGAGGACCTGGACGGCGGGCTGGGGACCGGCTTGAAAGATGCCGCCGACGCGCTCAACGACGGCGGGGAGATCCAGTTGATCGGCGCTTACACGGTAAAGAGCCAGACTGTCGCCATCAACAAGGCCCTGAAGATTACCGGCAATGATGTCGCCACGCTGACCGCCAGCATCCCCGGGCCCTGCAGATAATGCCCTGATTGCGCTGAACAACGCGGTCACTTTGAGCCATATGTATATCAATGACGGCGTGTGCAGCAACCCCAACCGCGACCTGGTGATCGTGAATAACAGCAACACCGGCGCGGCGGTCATCGAAAAGAACGACCTTTCGGGCGGCAAGAATGCTATCGTGATCCCACATGCCGGCGGCAGCGGCGCCGGCGCGCTGCTGGTGCGCTTTAACCAGATCAGCGGCAACAGCGAGCACGCCCTGATCTCCGAAGCGGACCCCTCGAACAGCGCCCGCCTGGACCTGGTTGCCAACAACCTGGACGGCAACTCGGCTTCTCCGGCAGTGGACTGCGCCACCGGCACCAACGCGCCCGCACCCAACCACACCGCCAACCATAATTATTGGAGCGGAGGCGATTCACCTTCTTCTAATGACAGCCACTGCCAGATCGTGTACAGCAAGCGTCTGGGCATGCCCATCCAGCATCAGGTCAACGCGCCAGGGGTAAACGGCGCGGAGGTCAACGTCACCCCGGAAAAAACTGGGGCGTTTGGCGAGCAAGTCGCCTTTGCCCGGACGGGCGGGAGCGGTAATTTTCCGTTATATATCATCGACTACGGTTATTCGGCTTCTTTTGGCCCGCCCTTCAGCTACGCCTCGGGCGAAAGCCCCTCGCCTTGCAGCGATTACTGGGATGTTTTCCTACCGGATGGCGTGAACCCAGACAGCACGCTTGAGCTGTATTTCCGCTACGATAAGACCACCAACTGCAAGGCGCTGATCAGTTCCACGCAGTACTGCAACCAAACGGCAACGCCGGAGAAGTACCCCTTATACTGGCTCGACCCAAGCGTCAACAGCGTGACCTCCTTCTGGGATACGGTTGGCGACCGGCCCAGCAACCAGACCAGCAGTGACGGGCAGAAGGTCTCCTGCACCGACAACGCTGAGATCCACGTTTCGATTGATAACAGCGGGCGGCCCAACCTGAAGGACGACCTGTACTTTACCCCCTTCATGGTCGGCATACCGGTCATCAAGAGTTTTCAACCCCTGGCGAGCAACCAGACCATCACCGTAGGCTGGACAACCAACAACGAGCCGGATATTGTCGGCTTTTACGTGCTGCGCGGGTCAGATGCGAACCACCTCACCCAAATCACTGGGATGATCAAGAGCCTGGGCGATACGTTCTACGGGCACAATTACCCGCGCCAGGTGGTGGAAACCGGCCTGCCGAACGGCACGCCCTACAGCTACCGCCTGCAAGTGGTGCGCACGGATGGCGCTTCCTTTTACTCAGACGTCATTTCTCTGGCAGCGAACACCCCTACACGGACTTCGATCCCCACCAGCACGCCTACGCGCACGCGCACCCCGGTGCTGCCCACCTATACGCCGCGTTTCACCACCGTGCCGCCGCGCACGGCGACCCGCCGGGCCACGGCTTCTCCCACCGCCCGCACGGTGACCCCGCAGCCCACCCAACTGACCCTGCCGACGCTGACGCCTACCCTGGACCTGAGCACACCAGGGAATCAGCTGACTGCAACTGCGCGGGTTCAAACGGCCGCGGCGCAGATTAAAACCGGCGCGGCGCGGCCTACCAGCCTTGGCACCAGCTACCCGGTTGGAACGGGCGAACCGGGCATTGGCACTCCGGGCGCCGGTACGCCGGGCGCCGGTACGCCGAGCGCCGGCACGCCAGTCGCCGCCCTGGAATTGACCAGCACGCCCAGCCCCACGCCAGACCTGTTCGCCGCCACCACCGTCGCCGCGACAGCCCAGACCAGCAGCAGTTCCTCCCCCTGGGTCAGCCTGATGCTCGGCCTGCTGGCCGGCCTGGCAGCCGTGGGCGGCCTCGGCGGTTTCTGGTACTGGCGCATGCGCAATTAAATATAGATGGGTTTCCAGCGCGGAGTGCGTTGGGAACCCATGAACGCAGTTTGAGCAGAATGGAATAAAAAGGTCGTTTTTTGACTTTTTATTCCATTTGTGCTATTCTATGTGCTTGTTGCAGCCCAGATTAAAAATAAGCAGGAAGGATGTATGCAGCGAGAACGGATCTCGGAAAATGTTTATTGGTTTCAAAGCGAGGTTTACGCTCAGGTTACCGCGGGCGCTGTGACCGGCCCGCAGTGGGCCGTTGTGATTGATACGCTGGCGATGCCGGAAGAAACCCTGGCCATGCGCTCCTTTATTGAAGAGGAGCTGAATGTGCCGGTACGTTATGTTATTAATACCCACTATCACGCGGACCATTCCTGGGGAAACTGCTTCTTCCCCGGCGCGATGATCCTGTCGCACTCGCTGTCTCGGGAGATTATGCTAGAGAAGGGGCAGGCTTCGTTAGAAGCAGCCCGCAAGCAGAACTCCTCCTTCCGCCAGGTGAAGCTGGTCATGCCGCACATGACCTTTTCAGAAGGCACGCTGACCCTGCGGGTGGGCAAAAAGAACCTGATCCTGATGTCGACCCCCGGCCATTCGCCGGATGGCATCTCAGTGCTGGTCGAGGAAGACCGCGTGCTTTTCGCCGGGGACGCCTTCATGCCAATCCCCTATATCGTGGATGGGAATATCGACGACCTGGTCGCTTCGATCAAGATGATCGGCAAGATTGGGCTGGAGAACATCATCCAGGGGCACGGTGATATTGTGCTGCGCGGTGAAATCGAAGACGCGGTCAAGGAGAATCTGGCCTATCTGTCTGCCATTCGCAAAGCGGTGCGCAGCGCGGCAAAGAAGCGCAGCCCGATGGAAGCCCTGGCTCAGGTTGACGTCGAATCGTGCGGTAAAAGCCGCATCTACCTGGGCGGGCTGGCTGTAGACTTGCACAAGCGCAACCTGCGCTCACTGCTGCGGCAGGTGCTGGCGGAAGAAACCGAAACACACCCGGTGAAGTAATTAAAAGATAACGGATAAAAAAAGCGGCCTTACTCGGCCGCTTTTTTGTCTTTCTTAAGCCAGACCCGAATGCCGTGCAGGCGTTCGGTGCCCTCCCGCAGGCGCTGGATATTGGGCCGCAGCGCCCAGATCAGCATAGCCTCTGCCACCAGGCCATAGATCACGTACTGCCAGGGCAGCAGCCCGCGGACCGCCTGCACAACGAAGATGAGGGTGGCGAAAAAGGCAATGCTCATGGTGGTTACAGAAGCGTAACCGATTACCAGATAGGCCACCAGGGCTAAGGGCAAGATGATCAAAAGGGAGGGGAACCACAGCCCTACCGCGCCGCCCAGGCAGGCCGCGCCGCCGGCCCCGCCCCGCAGGCGCACTTTGCCGGTCGCCGCATGCCGTTCGATCAGGTAAATGGAATAATTGTGTCCCAGAATGGTCAGCAGCGGCGCAGCAACTTCCAGGTAAGTGAACAGCGGAAAGGTGGGCGGCAGCAGCCAGCGCACCAGCTCAACCGCAGCCACGCCTTTGAGCACATCTAAAACGGCGGTAAGAATCCCGGCCAGCAAACCGGCAGCGCGCCAGACATTGGTTCCCCCGGTGCGGCCTGATTCAATCCCGCGAATATCGCGCCCGGTAGTCAGTTTGACAATAATCCAGCCAAAGGGAATGGACCCCAGCAGGTATGAAACAACCAGAATGGCCAGGATTTCTGGGATTTGCATTTTATCTCCTCGTAATAGATATCAATCATAACCCGTTTTGTATAAATGAGGTCCGATTCAAAAGTGAAATTTGCATAAGAATTTAATAATTCTTGCGCCGCCAGCCTGGGTAGAAAGCACCTATTATAAAGGGTATCTGGAAGGCGAGGGGATAAATAGACCGGAATTGGCCAGCTGTCTTTTTAACGCTGCGCGGGGGGGATGAGCGTAACTTCGCGGTAATGCGCCTGGGGGTCCAGCACCGCCTCAATCTCAAAAGCGCGCACCTGCCAGTCCGCTGGGGAAACCGGCTGACAGATCAACAGCAGCACGCCGGGGTAAGCAAATTCCCCCAGGTCGGTGGGAGAGGGATGCGGCGGGCCGGCCGGGTGTGAATGGAAGGTAGCGACCAACTCCAGCCCTTGCTGTTCCAACTGTTCAAAGGCCTTAAGCTGCTCGGCGGGATTCATGCGGTAACGCACCGGGCTGTGCAGCTCATTTTCGATGATCAACAGGCGCTCAGCGCGGGCCAGGCCCGGCTGAAAGCTTCCGCCCAGAAGGCCGCAGGCTTCCTCAGGCAGGTGGGCGAGCAGGTGCGCCAGCATTTCCCGGCGCAGGCGGGCAGGCAGTTCAAAGGAGGTAAGCGGTTCGTTCATTGGCAAGCAGCAACCTTACAGGGAAACAGCCAGGCCCCACAACACCACCAGCATCAAGACCGGCTCGAACCAGATGCTGCGCCAGGGGCGGCCTTCTTCCACACCGCCCGCCAGGCTGGTGAGCGCGTAGGCCAGACCCAACACGAGCAGGCCAAAGCGCAGCGGCGAGAGCGGCCAGTAATGCAGCGCCGCGGCTACCTGCCCGACCACCAGGGCAATCCCGGCAGCCCAGCCGAAGCGCCAGTGCCCCAGGTGCAGGTACAAATTGCGCAGCGTGACCAGAAAGAGCGCCAGGCCCAGGCCCGGCAGCAGCACATACAGACGCGAACCAGCTGCGGCCAGGGCAATCGTCAGGGTGAGGAACAGGGCATTGGAGATGGCGGTCAGGCCCACCGCGGCCAGGCCGTGCCGGGTATCCGCGGGGTCGACGGCAATGTATTCGGAGAGCAGCACAAACACCAGCAGCAGGCCGCCAAAGCCGAACACCGCCCACCACTGCAAACCCAGTTCCAGTGAGTGCAGCGGCACACCGATCACCCAGGCCGTCAGCGCAGGGATCATCCAGTGCGGGAAGGTTGGCTGGCGGCCCAGGCGCGGATGGTCGCGCAGCAGCCAGTCAGTTCCCGCCGCAGCCAGCCCCGCGCTGATTACGGCGATCAGGGTGGCGAAATTGACTTTGAAAACAAAAATAATACCCAACAAAGGCAGCACCAGGTTACGGTCTGTCACCTGGATGAAGGGCAGAACGGCGTAAGCCAGCAAGACACTGGCTGCCACCACACTTAAACGGTCCATGTTGGGTAAATACTGATGTTCTTCCTGCATGGCAAGTAAGGATTGTAACGTGCATCCGGCTATTCGTAAAGAAGAAAATCTTTAAGGTTTCAGGAGCAGCGCGGGCGAGCAAGCTCACCCGCGCTGCTCCTGAAACCTTCTTTATTTTACCTGGATAGGGAAATGCCTGGAGTAGAACGAGGTACTACCCCCATTTTGATGAGGGAAGGTGCCATTTTGAAGCGCTTCACGCCATCTCTTACAATAAAATATGCCGGGTTTAGCGACCTGGTTCAAATTAAGAAACGATGATCGCAAACGATTAAGGAGTTTCATATGGCGAAATTAAAGGATAATATTCCCGACAATGTCTCGGAAGCGGATAAGAAGTATTTGAATAAGAATGCGGATAAGCTCTCAGATTCGACGCAATATGCCAAGTGGATTGCCAGCCCCAAAGACCACGCGGACCACGACGGGCAGTCGCTGGTGACGCGCAATCACGAGGTGATCAAGCAGTGGGCCGAAGCGCGGGATGCCAAACCGGCGACCGTACCCGGCACGGAGCATGGCGATCACCTGGGCGTGCTGCGCTTCAACTTCCCAGGCTATGGCGGCCAGGACCTGGAAGAAGTCGACTGGGATAAGTGGTTTAAGACCTTTGACGACCGTGACCTGGTGTTTTTATACCAGGAGCATCTCAAGAACGGCAACCAGAGCAATTTCTTCCGCTTTGATAACCCCAATCGAGAAGACGCGTAAAGGTTTTTTTTGGAAATCTGCCAGGCGCCGCGGCGCCTGGCAGATTTTTCTATTCTTGGGAATGATCGGTTTCGTCAGGCAGCAGAGCCTGCTTTTCTGACTTGAGCAGCAGCAGTTCATCGTCGACGGCCTGGGCGCGGCCCAGGCGGTTCAGCTCGCGGTCGATGTCGTCGCGGCTGCGGTCGAGGTTATCGGGCAAAATGCCTTCAGAAACCAGCCCTTCGATGGCGCCCGCCCGAGACTGCATCTCGCGAATGCGCGCCTCGGCGCGTTGGATGGTTTTGCCTACATCCGCCATATCTGATGAGATGCCCGACATGGCTTCCTGCACGCGCACCTGGGCTTTCGACGCATCATAAATCGCCTTCAACTCCTCTTTCTTCGAGCGGAACAGGGCGATTTTGCGTTCCAGGGCCAGCTGGCTGTCTTTCAAATTTTCAAGCTGCTGGTCCATGGCTGCCAGGTTGTTTTCGACCTCTACCAGGCGCGAATCAGCTTCCTGCTTGCGCACCAGCGCCATGCGGGCCAGGTCCTCGCGCCCCACGTTGACCGCCTGGCGCGCCTGATCGGAATGCTTATCCACGGCAGAGGCCAGCTGGTTGCGCTGATTTTCCAGCCGTTTCCGCGCCGAAGCGACATCCACCAGGCTGCGGGTAATCTGGTCGCGCATTTCCTCCAGCTTTACCAGGCTGTAATCCAGGCTGGCCTTGGGATCTTCCAGCTCATCGGCGATTTGATTGGCACGCGCCTGCCAGATCGCTTTAAACCTTGAAAATATGCTCATTTTGCACCTCGATTTGCATTGAAAACCCGCCCAGGCGGGTTACCGTTTCTGTTACTGCCGCAGCGCCAGATCGATATTGACATAATGCTCTTTCGAGTCGACCAGCAGCAGTTCCGACTCATACACGCCCAGCCTGGCTGCTAAGCTTTCCAGCTTGCGCAGCTGCTGCCGCACCTGGCTCGCCCGCTGCTCCAGGATGCTGGATTGGTCCAGCAAATCCTCCCGAATTTCCAGGAAAGTGCGCGCGGAAGATTTGTCCGGCAGGGACTGCATGGCCTCAGCGCGGATGGTATCCGCCTGCTGGCGCACCCACTTACGCTGGCTGTCGATGATGCGCAGCGCCTGATTCATCTCCAGGCGCGCCTCGGCGAGCATCGCCCGGCGCAAGTAGAGCTGGTCCAGGCTGCGCTTGACTTCTGGGTTGAAGAAATGATCGGGGTATTTGCCTTCAGCCTGCAAGCGCGCCATGCCCTGGCGGTGGTACATCTGCAGCTCACCGGCGATGTAATAGCCTTTCTCCAGGCTGGTGCGCAGGTTGAAGAAGGTCTTCGCGTCAATCTCGCCGCGCCCAAACATCAAACGCAGCTGGCGCGCCATCTGGCGGTTTGGCCCGCCCGAGCTAAAGTTATCCTTCAAGGACTCGTATAGGGTTTGAATTGCATCGAAAAACCATTCGATCAGGTACATATTTCAATCGCTTTCCAATTGGAACAGCCCGCTGTTCGCCGTTCCAGCACCCCCTATTGTTTATTAAGTCTATCATAATTAGCCGCTCCAGGCACAGGCATCGCTTTCCCGATAGGATGATTCCTACCCCCTGCTGCTGAAAGTATGGGAAGGCATGGCCCTCCTGCCGCAGCAGCGTCCGGCTGCCGCCGGCTCACTGCTTAAGCCGAGCCCATCTGGCGCAAATAATGAAGGGAACCTGGGCAGACTGAGGGGCTTTTTTCCAGCAGAGGGGGGGCGGATGTGGTAAAATTAGAAGGTTATGAACAGCAGTCCTGAAAATCCCAGTGTCATTACGATCCACCCACCGCGGCTGATTTAGTCGCTGGTCGGGGGGTTTAACACCGTTGCCAACAACGTTTATTTGATCCTTTTACCGGTAGCCCTGGATCTTCTGCTTTGGTTTGGCCCGCACCTGCGCATCAAAGCGCTGGCAGACCCGACCCTGGCACAGGTGATGCAGTTAATGCGCCAGACGAGTACAGCGGAGATGAAACCGCTGTTCGATAACGTCGAGAGCTTGTGGCAGGCCTTTATCAACCAGTTTAACGTGCTGTCCCTGTTGAGCACCTTCCCGATCGGCCTCCCCAGCATGGTGAGCGGGCTGATGCCGATGCAAACGCCGTTGGGCGCTGCTACGGTTACTGAAGTGGGCTCCTTTGGCGGGCTGTTTCTCGGCTGGCTGGGGCTGACCCTGCTCGGGTTTGGCCTGGGCAGCCTGTACTTTGACGGTATCGCGCGCTCGTGCAGCCGCATGATTTCCAGCGACGCCTGCCCAGAAGGCCGCGATTGGAGTCAGGAAAGCCCGGCTCCCGCGTTCCGTCTGAGCACCCTGGCGCGTGAAATGCTGCAAGTGCTGGCGATGGTGGCCCTGCTGGTCGCCGCCGGGTTCATCCTGATGGTCCCGGCAGTGATTATCTCTTCGCTGCTGGCGCTGCTTAGCCCGATCGCGGCGCAGTTTGCCCTGCTGCTGTTCAGCTTCAGCCTGATCTGGTTCCTGATTCCGCTGATCTTTTCACCGCACGGCATTTTTATGTGCGGGCAGAGCGTGTTTAGAGCCATGTTGAACAGTATGCGGCTGGTGCGGCAGTCCTTGCCAGGGACCGGGTTGTTCTTGCTGGCGCTGCTGGTGCTTAATCAGGGCCTGGGCGTATTGTGGAACAGCCCGCCCGACACCTCCTGGATGATGCTCATCGGGATTTTCGGGCATGCTTTTGTCGTAACCAGTTTGCTGGCAGCCAGTTTTGTTTATTACCGCACCGGCCTGACCTATCTGCAGGAGCTGCGGAAACTCGCCATGCAGCGGGCCTGAGCGCCGATTAATCCCGCATGGCCGTATATTGAGGGAAACACCTCAAAATTTAACCATTTGAAGCGTTATTCGTTCCATACGGATCCGACCTTTTTTATAATTAAACGGAGGGAAGTGTGACACAAACGGCAAGTTCGTATGCCGCGAAAGATATCCAGGTATTGGAAGGTCTGGAAGCCGTCCGCCGCCGCCCGGGCATGTATGTGGGTGGGACGGATCTTAAAGCGCTGCATCATCTTGTATATGAGGTTGTCGATAATTCCATCGACGAAGCCTTAGCAGGGTACTGCGATCGCATCACGGTGACCATCCACCCTGATAGTTCAGTAACGGTAGAAGATAACGGGCGCGGGATCCCAGTGGACCTGCACCCAGAGAAACAAAAATCAGCCCTGGAAGTGGTGATGACCGTTTTGCACGCCGGGGGTAAGTTCGGCGGGGGCGGGTATAAAGTATCCGGCGGTCTGCACGGGGTAGGCATCTCGGCGGTGAACGCCCTTTCTGAGTGGTGTGAAGTGGAAGTCTGTAAAGAGGGGCAGGTTTACTTCCAGCGCTACGAGCGCGGCATTCCTCTGGAACCGGTAAAGCCGGTTGACACATGCTCGTCTGAAAAATCGGGCACCAAGACCACCTTCCGTTTTGACACCACCATCTTCAAGGGCGGTGAAGATTTCCATTTCAACACCTTACTCACGCGGTTCCGCGAGATGGCTTTTGTGACGCGCAAGGTGCAAATCAGCCTGATCGATGAACGTAACGAGCATGCCGCCACCTTCTATTTTGAGGGCGGCATCACCTCGTTCGTGCGCTTTCTCAACCGCAACCGCTCCCCACTGCACCCGGTGTTCCACGTGGAGAAGGAAGTGGAAGGGGTAGGGACGGAAGTCTCCATCCAATACACAGATGCATTCTCCGAGTCAGTGTACTCGTTCGCCAACACCATCAATACCGTCGACGGCGGCACGCATATGACCGGTTTGCGCACCGCGCTGACCCGCGTGATTAACGACTACGCGCGGCGCAATAACCTGCTTAAGAATGATGACCCGAACTTCTCTGGGGATGACACGCGCGAAGGCCTGACCGCCATCGTCAGTGTGAAGATCCCCGAACCGCAGTTTGAATCGCAGACCAAAGTCAAGCTGATGAACCCCGAAGTGCAGACTTACGTGACGCAGGTCCTGGGCGAAGCGTTTGGGCAGTTCATGGAAGAGAACCCGGCTGCCTCGCGCGCTATCATCAGCAAATGCCTCACCTCTGCCCGCGCCCGCGACGCCGCGCGTAAAGCGCGCGACCTGGTCATCCGCAAGTCGGCGCTGGAGTTGATGACGCTGCCCGGCAAGCTGGCGGACTGCTCAGAACGCGATAACAAACGCACGGAGCTTTATATCGTAGAGGGTGATTTGGCAGGGGGATCGGCCAAACAAGGCCGCGACCGGCACTTCCAGGCGATCCTGCCGCTGCGCGGGAAGATCCTCAACACGGAACGCGCCCGGCTGGATAAGATCCTTTCGAACAATGAAGTCAAGGCGCTGATTTCGGCGATGGGCACCAGTGTCGGCGACAGCTTCGACATCAGCGGGCTGCGCTACGATAAGGTCGTGATCATGACCGATGCTGACGTGGACGGCGCGCACATTCGCACGCTGCTGCTGACCTTTTTCTTCCGCTATATGCAGGCGCTGATCGAAGAGGGCCACCTGTTCATCGCCCAACCGCCGCTGTATAAGATTTCGTATAAAAACAACGAGCGCTACGTATTTACGGAAGGTGAGAAAGACGCTTATATCAAGGAACTAGGGGTAATCCCCGATAAAGTCGGCCTGCAACGCTACAAGGGCCTGGGTGAAATGAACCCGGCGCAGCTGTGGGAGACCACCATGAACCCGGATAACCGGGTGATGCTGCAAGTCTCGATTGATGACGCCGCAGCAGCAGACCGTACCTTTGACATGCTCATGGGCGCCGCCGTGCCCCCGCGCACGCGCTTTATCACCACCCATGCGAAAGATGTAGCCAACCTCGACGTATAAGGCATTTCTTTTAGCAGCTTGTATTCTGCCAGGGGCAACCCCGCAGAATTCAAGCTGCTGTTTTTAAGGATGCTCTGGCATGAGTGCCACCCGAAATCGATCCCCCTTGAAAAGAGTGCTGTTATACCTGCTGCTGGGTTTGCTGGCTGTGTGCCTGCTGTCGGGCGAGCTGGGGAACCTGCTGCGCGCCAAAGGGCTGGCCAAACACAGCCAGATGATTAACCTGGATGCGTGGGATGAAGAAAGTACCGCCAATGTGCCGCTGGTCGGGGCCGTCCAGGCGGTTGGGGAAGCTTTAGCCATCCCGATCACCTGCCTGGGACAATGGCGATAATCATCCCTACATGCACACTCCCGCCGCCGACGCCGCCGCGATTGACCCACAAGGCTTCCACATGGCAGCCAAAGCCGCCACCGCCAGCACCTGCCTGCTGGCCAATTTGGAATAAATTAAGGAGAGTGGTGCGGTCCGCGGACCGCACCACTCTCCTTCTAAATCCCTCAGGGTAAGGGCGTAACCGTGACGTTGCCAAAGGTCACGTCGCTGTGGTGGGCCACCAGGGCAATGCCGCCGCTGGGCGGGTTATCTTCGGGGCCGCTGCCAGGGACGGCGACTTGCTCGAACATCCACTTTGCCGGTTCAGGCGTGCCCTGTTCCCAAACCTTCATGCGGTAGAGGTTGCCCTGCGCTGTGGTCTGCACACTGGCCTTAAAGATGTAGGTATGCCCGATGTGGAATTCATAAGGAAGCGTGGGGAAGTTATCCTGTTTTTCTTTGACCTTTAACCCCAGGAAATGGTCCCCATTCGGTTTATAGAAATATTTGTTGAAATCGCCTACCGGGTTCCAACCGCAGTGCGGCGGAGCGCAAACCACAGGGTCGTTGCTGTGGCCTAACCAGCGCAAGTCTACAGAAATGCCCGCATGATTGCCACTTTCCTTCTCGTTGAACGCCGCTTCATCAAAACCATGTACCGTCACGGGTACAGTAATCATATAGTTCGTCCAGCTGGTGTCACCCAGAGCTAACATGCGGTCATAACCCAGCTCGACCGGGCGAATGCCGTTCGCGTCCCACTGCCACTTGCCATCTACCACCTGCAGCACCTGCTGGAGATCTTTGACCTTCGACCAGTCAATGACATAAGGCAGTTTAGGTACCTTGTGCTGGAAAGTCACCGTCACCTGGGTGGTGGTGACCTGCCCGCTGCCATTGACCGCGGTGATGCTGACCTGGTTATCCCCTGCGCGCAGGCTGTTCGGGTCGAGTTCAACGTCAAAATCGCCTGGCAGCCACAGGCGGCGGTTTGCTGGCCCCATGCGCATGGCAACCGGCGCGCCTCCATTTAAGCGATAACTGAGTTTGGAAATGCTGCTTTGCGGGTCAGAAGCATTGCCAAGCACATTGACCCAGCGCTGCGCCAGCCCATTCTGTCCAAAGTGTTGGTGCTGACCATACCAGACAGTAATGACCGGCGGGGTTTTATCGGTGTATTTTGCATAAAGGGGCAGCAAACGGGTTGGAATGATGATCACTGAGGCGGCAATCACCAATATCAAGGGCAGCATACTATAACGAATTTTCTTTATCATTGTCCTGTATCCAGATTGGTTCTACCGGTTTTGCTATGGATTGGACGAAAACAGCCCAAGTCCATCCCCCTCATCATGCCGGCTCCGGCAGAGCCGTCCAAAAGAAATTATCCCCCTACGTTATTCCTTGTTCTCTTTCATTCGAGCTTAGATCGATATTGTCTATCGAATATATACTAGAATTAATTATAGCACGGGCCTGGGAAGAAAATCACGATTCTAAGTGATTCTTTAGAATTTAGCGAAGTTGTAAAATTGTTTTAGAAAATGTCATTTAATCAAAACTAATTTAATACCGAAAATCGCCTTGATTTGACAACCGGCTCCAAATATGGTACAATGTATAATGTCTAATATTCACAGGGGGACATGGGGCTGTCAGTTGAAGCAAGATGACCCGACCGAACCTGATCGTTCCATGCAGGGGGAACAGCTTAATGGTAAACGGAAAGGAGTTTGTTTCATGCAGCTTTTTAAATCTCTTTGGAAAAGAATATCTTTCAACCGGCTGTATTTTGGAATTGCTGCCGGTTTTTTAATGATTGCGATGCTCAGCACAGGGAGCGCGTTCGCTTTTGCCAGTCCGGCATCTACGAACCCGGCCCAGGTGCTGACGCCAATCGCCGCGACACCCCAGCCATCCCCCACGCCCCAACCTGCAGTGCAGATTGTCATCAGCCAGCGCTATCTGAACCAAGTGGTCAAGGAGGCCATCCAGACCTCACCAGACCTCTCCAACCCAGACGTGCAGCTTTTACCGGGTAACCGGGCAAATGTTACGGTGGACCTGCGCATGTTTAATACGCTAACCGTGCGCCCAACCGTCACCCTGGCACTCACGGTACAGAATCATAAGATCCATTCGCAGATTATCGCCACGCAGTTCTCCGGGTTCAGCGCCCCAGCCAGCGTGGTCGAATCGCGCCTGCGCTACGTAGAAAATCAGATGGAACTGACCATCAACAGCCAGCTGCTCGCGAACTTGAGTGAGGCCGGTTTGCAGCTCGACAGTTTGCAAACCACCAACACCCAATTAATCGCCAACCTGGTAGAGATCCCTACGGCGCTTTTGCAGAAGTAAGCAAAAATCAGGCATAAGAAAAACCCGCGCAAGTCGACTTGCGCGGGTTTTGTTATTTGTGTGGCCTACTGCCCGATGGTGAAGGCTGCCGAGATTTTTTGCACGACGGGGACCGAAGCGCTGGTAAGCATGAAGAAACCGCTCTCCCCGAACTGGGCATCTGGCGGCAAATGGACGACAGCGGTGATGCGCCCATCCGCGCCGGTGACCTGTTCAGCCAGCTGCCGGTAACCTGAAGCGGAAAGACCGACCCCAATGCGGACGCGCGTGTGGGGCGGCAGCCCCTGCGCGGCGATCTCTAACTGCGCCCCGGGCAGATAACTGCCGGTGGGTGGGATGGGCGCTTCGATCACTGCCAGCGGGTCCGCGCCGCCGCGCCCAACCAGCGGATTCGGGATGGAAAGCGACTGCCCGGAGAAGACACGATTGGGGTTCGTCACCTGCGGATTGGCGGCCAGCAGCTCGGCCAGAGAAAGGCCGCAATCTTGCGCGACCTGACCCAGGGTTTGCCCCGGGCTAAGGATATAGCGGCTGCCACAGGTGGCCTGGGAGGCGACCGCCGCCTGAACGGCTGGCGCGGCGCTTAAGCCGGGGGCCGCCAGGGTGGGCTGCCCGGGAATGCGCACCTGCAAGCGGTCGGCATCCGACCAGGGCGCGGGCAGCGGCCGGCTGGAGGGATGCGCCGCGGCAGAAGGCAGCCCCAACAGCCCCAGGTTTGGCAGCAGCAAGAGCAGGAAAATCACTGCCCAACCGGCGATCAGCAGCAGAAAGAGAATGAACTTGCGCATTGGATGTATCTTTAATTTAGCACAGATTTTAAGGATTTTGCGGAAGAAAAATCCACAGTAATTAAATTGCAAGGCCGCTCAGGGCGCAATCATAAAGGGCGGCGAGTTCACGCGGAACTGGGGGTTGGTGGTGCCAAAGATGGTGACGACCCATTTCTCACCGGCCGGGGCGCTGCTGGGGATAACGACAGAGGCCTTATACGCGCCATCCGCGTCGGTTTGGCCAGCGTCTACCATACCAGGCGTTCCGCCGACTTTGCCAATACCGACCAGCACGGGTACATCCGGCGGCAGCCCAGCCGCCGAGAAATTGACTTTTTCACCGGGCTTGAGCGATTGCAGATTCGCGTTTTTGAGCGCGGCGGCAGGGGTAGGCGGGGCTGTAGGAAGCGCCGTAGCGGTCGCCGTCTCTACCGCCGGGAGCGGTTCCATCAGGGCGGGTAAGGGGGAGGGCTGCGCCGCGCTCGGGGCAGGCGCAGGCGCGGCAGTCTCAGCGGCGGGTGCCACGGCGGGTGCTGCGGCTTTTGCCGGAGTATTTTGAGGAGCAGCCGACGGGGCGGCCATTGGAACAGCAGCGACGAGAGGGTTGCCCCGCTGGCGGGTACCCCAGAGAGGTTAATCACCTGATCGACGTGGATGAGGTTTGGGTCTTGAATGGAGGGGTTAGCCGCCAGCAAATCCCGCAGCTGCACGTTACAGGTTTGGGCAATCTGCGAAAGCGTGTCTCCCGAGCGGACTGTGTAGGAAGCGTCGCAGGGGCTGCTTCCGCTGCGTGCTGGTGCGGCCAGAAAAGTATTTTGCCCGCTTGAACCGGCTGGGGCGGGAGGTGTATCGGGGGTGAGGTCGGTATTGCCAATGACCCCGCTGGCAAAAAGCGCGAGGAACATCAGGAAAAAGACCACTACCACAAACGGTTTTGCATTCATTTGCCCATCCAGGCCCGGCTGCGCTGCCCTACGCATTTCAAGGGAACGATTTTAGTGTAGTTATATTATACGTCGGATGAAGAAAAGAAAAGAAAAGAACTAGTACCCGACAGTTTATCCTTAGTGAAAATCCTCACCCTTTTGGGGCAGCCCTCCGGAATGATTCTGGCCTCCCCTTCTCCGAAAAATGCACGGGGTTTTGCATTTTTTGGAGAAGGGGACGGGAGGGGTTGAGGATTTTCCAAAAACACAAACTGTCGGGAAACCAGAATCAAACAAAGAAATGATAAGTTTGGAGGAAAAGGACGGGGCTGGAGGGATTTTTAAGGTTCGTTTGATGAAAATTATAAATGTGCAGACAGGCTTGTAAGGTGAGGATGGGCTCGCAGGGGCGGAGAAGCGCCGTATAATTACCCTATAAAACGGGGCTTAATGCCCAACCGTATTTGGATGATAGACAAACATCCAGCGGCAAATCTGAAGTAAGTCCAAACAACACAACTTTCATAATTGCGAGGAAACAGGGTTGCGCATGAAGCTCTTCCTTATTGTTTTGACGTTCCTTACGGTATTTATGCTGGCATTTAGCGCAGCGCAGCCCGTACAGGCGACCCCCCTACAAACTTATGATCCGCAGGTGCAAGCGGCGGAGCTATTTTATAATGAGGCGCGCATCGTGTACCTGGGAAACCTGGAACGGCGCAAAGCCGGGCAGCCTCCGCTGCGCTGGAATCGCGAGCTGACCCTGGCGGCGCGCTGGTTTGCCTGGGATTCGGTCGAGAACCGGACTTATGGCTGGATCGGGCACCAGGATTTACAGGGCGGCATGCCGGGCGACCGTGCCCGAGCGAACGGCTACCTGGGCAGCGCCGGGGCGGAGAATGCTTATTGGGCCTCCTGGCTGATGACGCCGGAAGATGCCATTAACGGCTGGATGAACAGTCCCGGGCACCGCGCCAACCTGCTGGCGGCAGGGCCGCGCGAGACCGGCGTTGGCCTTTACAGCCTGGCTGGCGGTGACCCAACCTTTGCCGTGCAAGATTTCGGGTATGATGATGCGTATTACCCGCTGGTGATTAATGATGAAGCGCCAGACACCAGCAGTCCCAACGTGCAGCTGTACCAATACAATCCCAGCGGCCTGGGCGGGCTGGAGCGCATGGACGCCGCGACGGAGATGATGATCAGCAACGATGCCAATTTCTCGGGAGCCAGCTGGCAGCCGTATCAGGCGGAAAGCAACTGGACGCTGAGCGCCGGGGAGGGCTGGAAGACCGTTTACTCGCGCATCCGCGATGGGCTGGGGCGGGTATACACCGCCAGCGACAGCATCTACCTGGGCGCGGCGCTGCCAACCACCGTGCTGAACCTTTCGCAGCTCAGCCAGACCCGTCCAACAGCTGCGCTGGGCTGCCTGAACGGCGGCGCGCTGACCTATGCCCAGTTCAGCCTGGACTGGATGCTGGACGACACTCACTTTACCTTGCTGTGGGGCAACGGCGGCAGCGTCCGGGATGACAGCGCCAGCGGGCGGAGTACCTTTCAGTTGAACAGCAAAGAAAGCTCTGCCTGGGCCTACACCACCAGCTTTTTTCCAGACGCCCCGCTGATCGCCTATTTCCGGATTAAGACCAGCAGCAACAGCTCACCGAATGAAGTAGCGCGCTTCCAGGTTGAGGCAAACGGCGTGGCTAAGGTAATCCAGCTGAAAGGCACGGACTTCAGCGCCGCCAACCAGTACCAGGAGTTCGCCGTCCCGTTCACCTTCCACAACAATCCGCAGCAGCCCTTCCTGATCTTCCAGTTCTGGCGCTCGGCAGACGCCCTAATCGCGTTGGATGGGGTGACCGTCTTCACCGCGCCGCAGAAACTCAATGGCAGCAGCTATGCCTGGGCGGTGCCGGGCGGGAATTACCGCGGGCAAGATGTCTGGGTGCGCTACTCGGATGCCAGCGGCAGCACCTTCAGCGCTTACCGCGATTCGGGCAGTATGAGCGGGCTGTCTGCCGCACCTACCCGCGTCTACTTGTTGGCAGAGGTGGGTAAGTATTCAGGGCAGAATAGCCTGCGCCTGAGCAGCTGCGGGGTATGGCAGGTGAAGGATTCGCCTGGCTGGTTGGATTACAGCGTCAGCGGCAACCTGATCACGCTGAGCGGCAAGGCCAGCCAGACTGGCATCCTGCAAGGCGACCTGACGCTCATCGACAGCCAAGCCAATACGCTGGCGGTGCCGGTCACCCTGCAGGTGGTGGACAAAATTTTGTACGCATTCCTGCCCGCGGTCTTGCGTTAAGCCTCAGGTCATTTCGATGATTAAAGCTTCGTATGGCTCCAGCGGCAGCAGGGACTGGCTGACCGGCGGCAGGTGATCGCGGTGCGTGGAGAACAGCAGCCGCCAGCCCTGGCGCGTCAGGGCGCCGCCTAATACCAGCCGCTGGCGGCGGTGGGAAAAGTTCAAGGCTACCAGCACAGTTTGCTGACTGGTCTGGCGCAGGTAGGCCAGCAGGTAGCGCGTGCCGTAGGTCAGCGGCTGAAACATGCCGCCGGTGAGGGCTGGCGCGGTGCGGCGCAGGGCGATCACCTGGCGGTAGGTGTTGAACAGCGAACGCGAGTTGGTGCGCTGGGCGGCCAGGTTGCGGCGCTGCGCATCCGGGTGGATGGGCAGCCAGGGACGCGCGCCCGGGGCGGTAAACCCGGCCGTGGGGCCGGGCTCCCACTGCATCGGCGCGCGGCAGCCATCGCGGCCTTTGATCAGCGGCCAGAAGCGTTTACCCAGCGGGTCCTGCACCTCTTCACGCCTGCGGATGGGCAGGTCGCGCATCCCAATCTCCTCACCATAATAGAGGAAAGGCGTGCCGCGCAGGGTCAGCAGCAGCACCGCAGCGACCTTCAGGCGCGCGTCGTCTTCACCCGCGCCCAGGCGCAGCGCGCTGAACTGCGGGTGACTGATCAAAGCGTGATAGCGGGTGGCCGAGCGGATGGCATCATGGTTGTTGAGCACGTAATTGGGCCAGGCGCGGTCATCCAGAAGATGCTCCCAGCGCTGAATGGCCGTCATCATGCGCAGCGCGGACCAGGGGGCATTCAACAGCTCAAAGTTGAAAGCAGCCTGCAGGCGATCGGGGCCGCAGTAACGGGCGGCAGTCTCCGCGCCAGGGCCAAAGGTCTCGCCGACGGCATAGCGCTCGCAGCCGGGGCTGGAGTAGGCATCCAGCAGGGCGCGAATCTCTTGCAGCAGGGGGATTAATTCGGGCTGGCCGCAGTCGTAAAGGTGCTTCTGGCGGGAAAAAGAATACCCGGGCAGGCCCAACGCCGGGGGGTTATCCAGGAAGCGGGGATGCTTGAAGTATACGTCGAATACGTCCAAACGGAAGCCATCCACGCCGCGCACCAGCCAGAAGCGGAACACATCCAGCAGGGCGGAACGCGCGGCGGGATTGCGCCAGTTGAGATCCGGCTGCTCTTTGCAGAACATGTGATAGTAGTACTGCCCGGTCGCGGCATCCCATTCCCAGGCCGAACCGCCAAATACCGACTGCCAGTTATTAGGCGGGCCGCCGCCAGGGGCCGGGTCGCGCCAAAGGTACCAGTCGCGGCGCGGGTTATCCCGGCTGGCGCGCGACTCGATAAACCAGGGATGCTGTTCGGAGGTGTGATTGAGCACCAGGTCGAGCACCACGCGGATGCTGCGCGCGTGCGCTGCATCCAGCAGGCGGTCGAAATCCGCCAGGTCGCCATATTTTGGGTCCACGGCGCAGTAATCGCTGACATCATAACCAAAATCGGCGTCCGGCGAGGGGTAGAAGGGCGAAAGCCAGATGGCGTCAATGCCCAGCTCGGCCAGGTAATCCAAGCGCGCGGTGATGCCGTTCAGGTCGCCGATGCCGTCGCCGTTGCTGTCGGCGAAAGAGCGCGGGTAAATCTGGTAGATGATGCCGGTCTGGTGCCAGGGAGTCTGCATGGAGCGCCTCGGAAGGAATGAGGAGAAATGGATTTCCGCAGTTTGCTTGAAGGAATAAGCCATATTATAACTGCCCCCTTAGAGGCAGCCCATCCGGCGCACCTTGCAGATTCTTTAGATTTTTACTCTTCAGGGGCCGACAACAGCGTCAAATCTTCCGGCTTTCGGGCGATGATCACCATGCTGGAGGAGGTTGGCTCGAGGGGAGAACCATCCCACTCGCTGTAGAAGGCATTCAGTTCCAGCCCGGCATGGGAGAGCAGGCTGCGGATTTCGGTAAGGGAGTAGAGGCGGTAGGAGAAAGGCACGTCACGGCGCTTGCCGCCGCGAATGATGATGCGGTCGTTGTGCAGGCGGCCGGTCTGCACGTCAAACGAGAAGCGGTTGATCAGCAAGTTACCCTCTTTCTCGCTGACGAAGTCGCGGTGGAAGTCGTTGAGCACGCCGTCGCGGTGGGTCACATCGAAGCCGAGCAGCCCACCCGGCTTGAGCGCGCGCGTCACTTTTTGCAGCACGAGCAAGTTTTCGGCATCCGGAAAGTAGCCGAAGGAATTGAACAACATGAGCACGCGGTCGAACTGGTTTTCATAGTCAATCGCGCGCATATCCCCCTGCTGGTACTTGACCCAGCCTGCCGGGCGCGGGCGCAGCAGGTTGTTGCGGTCAGCTTCGGCGCGGGCGATAGCGAGAAACCCGGGCTGGTACTCCACCCCCAGCACATTGTGCCCCACCAGCGCCAGCCGGTTGGCGATGCGGCCAAAGCCGCAGGCTAAATCGAGCACTTGCAGGCTGCCACGGCGCGGGTCCATGCCTAACAGCTGGATGACATAGGCCGTTTCCGCGTCAGAACGGGCCGGGGTGAGAAAATCGGCGTAGAAATACATATAATCGTCAACCGAGAACATATTGGCGATGTCGTCCATAGGAGAAAAGCGTTCATCAACGGGCATGGCGGTTCCTCTTTGGGAATCATAGCACAATTCGGAATTAAGCAGCGGTGCGCGAGTGGCGCGCTGCCGGGCTGTTATGGGGATATAATAAAAATAATAAGAATATTGATACAATTCTTATGGAAAGCGGGGGTTGCATAACCTTGCACCTTAAACCCTTTTGTGTTAAAATGAAGCCGCACTGAATGATGAAACGTTGGCGATGAAAAGTGGGCCTCACCCACTTTTCTGCGTATATATGAGGTTTTTTAGTCAAAAAATGTGGAGTTAGGGTCGGAATGAAGAACGAGTTTGTCCTGGCTTTCAATGAAGTCTTAGAAGAAAAGGGACTACCTAAAGAAATTATAGTCAAGGCGCTGGAGTTGGCCATGGTGTCGGCATACCGGCGGTCCGTCAATGCGTCTAATGCGCAGCAGGTGGACGCCAATATCGACCTGGAGACCGGCAAGGTAACCATTTTTGCCGACAAAGAAGTGGTCGATCAGGTGCAGGATCCACGCACAGAAGTGACGCTGGCTGAGGCACGCCGCTATAGTCCTGAAGCCGAAATCGGGCAGATGGTAGTCGTGGAAAGCACCCCGCGCGATTTTGGCCGGGTTGCCGCCCAGACCGCGCGCCAGGTGATCCAGCAGCGCATCCGGGACGCCGAACGCCAGGCGCAGCTTGCTTTCTATGATAAACAGGTAGGCGAGATTGTCAGCGGTGTGGTACAGGCAGTCAACGCGCAGGGGCTCACGATTGGCCTGGAAATGCGCGCTGAAGGTTCGATGCCGCGCAAAGAGATGATCCCGGGCGAGCGCTTCCGCGTTCACGACCGGGCGCGCGCCCTGCTGGCGGAAGTGAAAGACACGCCGCGCGGGCCGCAGATTATTCTTTCGCGCACGCACCGCAATTTCTTGCGCCGCCTGCTTGAAAACGAAGTTCCTGAGATCTATCACGGCATCGTCGAGATCCGCTCGATCGCCCGCGAACCTGGCGAGCGCGCCAAAGTCGCCGTCTACGCCACCCAACAGGGCATCGACCCGGTCGGCGCGTGCGTGGGCATCCGCGGCGTGCGCATTCAGGCGATCGTACGCGAGCTGCACGACGAGAAGATCGACGTAATCGAATGGAACCCTGACCCGGCTTCTTATATTGCCAAAGCGCTCAGCCCCGCGCGGGTGCTGGGTGTTTACCTGAATGAAAAAAGCGCCAACGGCAAAACCGCCACAGTGGTGGTGCCCGAAGACCAGCTCAGCCTGGCGATTGGCCGCGACGGGCAAAATGCCCGCCTGGCTGCCAAGTTGACCGGCTGGCGCATCGACATCAAGAGCCTGCCAGAAGCAACCTCAGACGTGCTCTACCGGCTGGAGAACGAACCGGTCTATGCTACCGCTGCCCAGGTGGAGGAATCTAACCTGGAAGCGATCCGCGGCATGTTAGCCAAGAAGGCCGAAGGCCGCCCGCTGACCCCGGAAGAATATGATCGCATGGCAAAGTTTGTCGACAGCGTCGAGAAACGCGCCGCAGTCAAGCGCCCTGTGGAAAAGAAAGCGGAAGATCAGCAGCACCAGGAGCTGCGCCAGACCATTGCTCCGGCAGCTTTTGAAGAGAACATTCTGGATAGCAGCCTGCCCGAACACGTAGGCTATACCCTGCAAGAGAACGGCATCACTTCGGTCGGCGAACTGATTATCCAGATGAAGCTCAACCCCGACAGCATTCTGCGCTTGCAGGGCATTGGCCCGCGGGCGATGAATGAGATCAACCGGCTGGTCGAAGCCTACACGATTACGCCTGCGGAAGCGGCGGCAGAGACCGGCGCAGCTGGCGAATTGAGCGCGCAGGAAACCACGGAACTCACCACTGCCACGGCGGAAGCCGCCGAACCGGCGACCAGCGAAGAGCATCCGGGCGGCTTCGATCACGTGATTGCCGCTCCGGTGGAAGAAATCGTTGAGGCTGCCGAGAACGAACCGGCAGTTGCCGAAGATGTAACCATCACCCCGACCAGCCCGGTGCAAGAAGCGGCTGAGGCTGCCGGAACCGAGACTGCCACGGCGGAAGCGCCTGAGGCAGCTGAAGCGAAGGCTGAGACAGCCGAAGCTAAAGAAGGTGAAGAGGAGGCGGTTGGCGAAGAAGTAACCTTCGATGAGCTGTTCACCCTGCGCCCTGAAGTGATCAGCGATGTACCTCCCGAAGAAGAAGAAGAGGAAGATGATGCTTCCAAGAATAAAAAGAAGGGTAAAAAGAAGGGCAAGAAACACGTTGAGATCGAATTTGACCCAGAAATTGGCCGCACCATTGCGAAGAAGAAACACAAACGCGGCGGCGAAGAATGGGAATGGTAGGAAGGTTTATTAACGGCAGCCAGTCTGCTATCAAAGAGAAGTAGCGGTGGCGAAGAAAACAGCGAAACGAGTCAAGCATGTGCCGCAGCGCACCTGCGTCGGGTGTCGGGAAATCCTGTCCAAACGGGCATTAATCCGCGTGGTACGCACCCCAGCAGGCCTGCGCGTGGACCCCACTGGCAAACTCCCCGGACGGGGAGCCTACCTGCACGACCGGCGCTCCTGTTGGGAGCGCGGGCTGAAAGGGGGCCTGGCACATGCACTAAAGGTAGAACTTACCGATCAGGACCGGGAAACCTTGCGCGCTTTCCAGGCAACACTCCCCGCGGAAGATCTTTCAGAAGATACTCCGCAGGGGAGCCTGCCTGGAGAAGCCGAGCCCACCCCAGCCGCCCGGGCCGAAACTGAACGGGAAGAATGAGGAACGTTGGGAACAGCACTATGAAACGCTGATCGACGAACCGCCTGCTTGCTCAAATTGACCAGACGCTGCTATTCAGTAACATCGCGGCTTACATTTTCCTCGTCTGAGGGCCAACAAGCCCTCAGGCGCAGGCAAGAAGAGGTGCAACATGAGCGAGAATGGGCGCAATAAGATCGAATTACCCAACAGCATTACCGTCCGCGAATTAGCGACGCGGATGGAATCCAGCCCAATTCAAATTATTAAGATATTGATGTCTAACGGGGTGATGGCGAATATCAACCAGCAGGTTGATTACGACACTGCCGCCGTGGTCGCTTCTGAGCTAGGCTATGACGTGACGCTCGAAGAGGCTCCTGAAGCCATCGAAGAGGCAGAAGCCGGTGAGATTCCACTCTGGCGGCGCCTGATCGCGGGCGAGAATCCCAAAGACCTTTCCCCGCGCGCCCCGGTTGTGACCATCCTGGGGCATGTTGACCATGGCAAAACCACCCTGCTGGACGCCTTACGGCATACCGACGTTGCCGGCGGCGAAGCGGGCGGCATTACCCAACACATCGGCGCGTATCAGGTGGAGTTGAACGGCAAGCATATCACCTTCCTGGATACGCCTGGTCACGCCGCTTTTTCCGCGATGCGCGCCCGCGGCGCGCAAGGCGCCGATATTGTGGTGCTGGTGGTGGCGGCTAACGACGGCGTGATGCCGCAGACGCGCGAAGCCATCGCGCATGCCAAGGCGGCGCGCGTGCCGATTCTGGTGGCGTTGAATAAGATGGACCGCCCGGATGCTAACCCCGACTTCGTTAAACGCCAGCTGGCCGAACTGGGCCTGGTGCCGGACGAATGGGGCGGCAACACCCTGGTGGTGCCGGTTTCCGCCAAACAAAAGACGGGCCTGGAAGACCTGCTCGAAGCGATCTTGCTGACGGCTGACAGCGTCGATATTCGCGCCAACCCGAAAGGTAAAGTGTTTGGCACGGTGATCGAAGCGCAGGTAGACCGCGCCAAAGGCGTGGTGGCGACCCTGCTGGTGCAGAACGGCACGCTCGAACAGAGCTCGATTGTGGTGGCAGGCACTGCCACTGGCCGCCTGCGCGCCTTGTTCGACTTCCGCGGGCGCAAGATCCATAAAGCCGGGCCATCGACGCCGGTGCAGGTCATGGGCCTGAGTGAAGTGCCCGAGGTAGGTGAGGTATTTACGATTTATTCCACCGACCGGGAAGCCCGCGCGGTGGTGGAAGAGCGCAAGAATAAAGTCCAGGCCCAGCTCGCAGCGGCGCCAAAAGCCACCCTGGAAGAACTTTTCAGCCGGGTGCAGGCGGGCGAGCAGAAAGAGCTGAACCTGGTGCTCAAGGCGGACGTGCAAGGCTCGTTGGAGCCCATCATTAACGAGATCAAAGAACTGGGCAAAGGCGAAATTAAGATCAACATCCTGTATGCCGAAGCGGGCAACGTGGCCGAAAATGACATTATGTTGGCTTCTGCTTCGCACGGCGTCATTATTGGCTTCAACGTCAGCGCGGATGCCAGCGCGCGCCGCCTGGCAGAATCTGAAGGCGTTTCCATTCGCCTGTATGAGATCATCTACCGCCTGACGGAAGATATCGAAAAGGCGCTCAAAGGCATGCTCGCGCCCACCTTCAAGGAAATCAACCTGGGGCGGGCCGATGTGCTGGCGGTGTTTACCATCTCCAAGATCGGCCATATCGCCGGGTGTAAAGTGGTGCAGGGCGAAATTCGCCGCAACGGGCGCGCGCGCGTACTGCGCAACAACACGCAGATCTTCGAAGGCGAAATTGGCTCCTTGAAGATCCAGCGCGATGATGTGCGCGAAGTGCGCCAGGGTTTTGAATGCGGGATCAGTATTAAAAACTTCTCCGACATCCAGGTCGGCGATTCGATTGTTTGTTACACGCTCGAACGCGTTTAGGAATACCAGATTGAATTGGGATTGCGGTGGGGGCACTCACCGCAGTCCCGCAAGCATGAAAACAGCGCCGAACGGGGGAGTCGCGCTGGGTTAGAAAGATTGGGGTTATCACAACATGCCATCCAAAATTCGCTTACAACGCATTTCCGATCGCATCCGGCAGGAGCTATCGGAGATGCTGGTCAAAGAAGTGGCCGATCCGCGCCTGAGCGGGATTTCCATTACAGATGTTAAAGTGGACCGCGAACTGGCCTTCGCGGATATTTACGTTTCCGCCATCGAAGGGCACGAGCGCAGCAAAGAGATCATCCAGGGGCTGCAGTCAGCCTCCGGCTTTTTACGGCACGAACTGGCCACGCGGGTGGACCTGCGCGTTTTTCCGCGCCTGCGCTTTCACTGGGACCCGACCCCCGAACGCGCCGATCAAATCGAACGGGTGCTGTCCACGCTGCGCGAGGAAGAAGAAGCCCGCCAGCAGCAAGCAGAGGCGGATGGCAGCGCCAGCACTGGCAGTGACGCGACGGATGCCGCCCGCCCGAGCGGAGAAGACGATGGCGGAGATGAATAGTAGCGCCCGGCCGTTGAACAACGCAGAACAGATTCGCGCGGCGAACGAGGCCGTTCACCAGCGGCTGCAAGAGGCGCATGAAATCCTGCTCCTCTCGCATGTCCGCCCAGATGGCGACGCCGTTGGCTCGCTGCTGGGACTGGGCCTGGCCTTGCAGCGAGCTGGAAAGGCGGTGCGCATGGTGCTGGTCGATGGCGTGCCGCAAGCCTTCCGCCACCTGGAGGGCAGCGAGCAGATCCGGCGCAGTGTTCAAGAGGAAATGCCAGACACGGTGATTGTGTTAGACTGCTCGGATTTGCAGCGCGCGGGCGGCGTGTTAGGCGAGCGCCAGCCGGATATTAACATCGATCATCACATCACCAACCTCAACTTCGCCCGCATTAACCTGGTGATTCCCGAACAGGTTGCCACATCCGCAATTGTCGCGGGCAGCCTACCAATTTGGGGACTGGGTTATAATAGAGCTATCGCCGCAGCGCTGTTGACTGGAATTATCACCGATACCATTGGATTTCGCACCGAGAATGTGACCCCCGAGGCCCTCCGGCTGGCAGCTATGTTAATGGAACATGGCGCGAATTTGCCTGACTTATACCGCCGGGGACTGGTTTCGAAAACCTACGAAGCAGTGCGTTATTGGGGGCAGGGGCTGGGCCGGCTGCAATCCGTCGAAGCAGATGAAGGCTATCGCCTGGTGTGGACCACCTTAACCCTGGCGGATCGCCAGGAAGTGCAGTACCCGGGCAATGACGACGCCGATCTGGTCAATATGCTTTCTTCCATCGACAGTGATGTGGCAGTAATTTTCGTTGAACAAAAGAATGGACACGTGAAAGTCAGTTGGCGGGCGCGATCTGGCCTTGATGTTTCGCAAATTGCGTTACAATTTGGAGGAGGGGGTCACGCCGCTGCTGCCGGCGCCGATATTCCTGGCGCCCTGGAGGATGTGCAGGAAGAGGTGCTGAATACTACGCGCAACCTGCTGGCCCAGGCCTACAAAGATAAAACGAACGGCAAAAAACCTGTCCAGATATGAACTTCAATACTGAGAACTAGTTGTGTGGTGTTGCGCGAAGAAGCTGCCCAACCCTGCGCAATGCGAACCAAGGTTTTGACGGGGAGAAATTAAGATAGAGATGGATGACAATCGTTTCGACCTGAAAAATGCAATCTCTGGGGTGTTGGTGGTCGATAAACCGGTTGGTTTGACCTCACATGATGTGGTGCAGATCGTCCGTAAAGGTACCAATATCCGGCGCGCCGGGCATACGGGTACGTTGGACCCCCGCGCTTCAGGCGTTTTAGTGATATTAGTCGGCCCGGCAGTGCGTTTAAGTGAGTATGTTTCAGCCTCCGATAAACGCTACCAGGCAGTGGTGCGGCTGGGCGCCAGCACCGATACCTACGACGCGGATGGGCGCATCATCAGCACCTCGCCGGTGGACAAGATTTAACGAAGAACAGTTTGAAGAGGCGTTAAATTCGTTTGTAGGCGAGATTGAACAGGTTCCGCCGCCCTATTCAGCGGTGAAGGTCAAAGGACGCAAAGCGTATGAAATGGCGCGGCAGGGGGAAGAAGTGGACCTTTCCCCCCGGCGGATCAATGTGTACTCGCTGGAACTGCTCGAATGGGCGCCGCCCGAGGCGGTGATCGACGTTTATTGTTCCTCCGGCACTTACGTCCGTTCCCTGGCGCATGACCTGGGCGAAAAACTGGGCTGCGGCGCGCACCTCATCGGCCTGCGCCGCACCAAGAGCGGCCGCTTTACCCTGCGCGACGCCGTTCCCCTGCGCCGCCTGCGCGAGTCCTTTGAAGATGGCAACTGGTACCAGTACCTGATCCCGGCGGCGGAAGCGCTTTCGGATTGGCCGGCCATCGAACTGCAGCATGAGCAGGTGGATGCGATCCGGCACGGGCACCGCATCCCGGTCGAAGATGGCGAGACCAACGAGGCCAGCATGGTACGCGGGGTAAGCGAGCAGGGCGAGCTGGTGGCCCTGATGGAATACGTCCCCGAAACCAACGAGTGGCAACCGAAAAAAGTGTTCTTTTCTTAACGGCGAAATCTCCGGATGGAACATTTCCATTCCTTCGAAGAAACCTCCAGCCTGGGTACCCTGCGGAATGCCTGGGCCGCGATTGGCGCATTTGATGGCGTGCACCGCGGTCACCAGGCCATTCTGAAGCCCATGGTCGAGGGCGCGCACGCCGCCGGCTCGCCGGCTGTGGTGGTGACCTTTTACCCCCACCCCATCGTGGTGCTGCGCGGCCTTACCCAGCCGCTGTACCTGACCACCCCTGAAGAACGCGCCCGCTACCTGGGCGCGCTTGGCATTGATGCCGTTATCACCCTGACCTTTGACTATGCCCTGGCCAACCTGACCGCCGAGCAGTTCATGAAAAAGATGAGCGCCGGCGTGGGACTGCGCCAGTTGTGGGTGGGCAGCGATTTCGCGCTGGGGCGCAACCGCCAGGGCGATCTCCCCACCCTGAGCGCCCTGGGCAAGCAGTTGGGCTACAGCCTGCAGGTCACCGAGGATGTGAAGGTAGACGGCGAGCGCATCTCCTCCAGCCGCATCCGCGCGCTGCTGCGCCAGGGATCGGTGGAAGAGGCGGCGCGCATGTTGGGGCGGCCCTATGCGCTGGAAGGCCCGGTGGAGCACGGCGAAGGGCGCGGGAAGCAGTTGGGCTTCCCCACCGCCAACGTGAACTACTGGGCCGAGAAGGTGACGCCGGCTTACGGCGTGTACGCCACCTGGACCTGGGTGGACGGGCAGCGCGTGGCATCCGTCACCAGCGCCGGAGTGCGCCCAACCTTCGACCCGCCCATCCTCCAGCCGCGCGTAGAAGCCTACCTGATCGATTACTCCGCCGACCTGTACAACCGCAAGGTGCGCGTGGAGTTTCTCAAGTTTTTGCGCCCTGAACTGCGCTTCAACTCTGCCGAGGCGCTAATTGAACAGATGGAACAGGATACCCAAAATGCCAGGGAGGTGCTGACAGATGCCGCCTGAACGCCAGATCTACCTGCTCGACCCTCAAAAACTGGACCCCGAAACCATCGCGGTGGCCTTTGCCAAGACTTCGCGCGCGCCGCAGTCCTTCCGCAAGATTGCCGCAGAGCTGACCGCCGAGAAGAGCGCCGAGTTCCACGAGCGCTGGGTGGTCGGCTATGGGCACGCCTCCGTCGCCGAACATGCTGTGCTGCATGTGGCGATTGAAGGCGTCTCGCGGCTGGCGGTGGAGACGATCGAAGCCAACCGGCTGGCCTCCTTTACCGAAAAGTCGACCCGCTACCAGAAGTGGACGCCGGAAGAGTTCTATACGCCTCCAGAGCTGGAAACGGCCCCGGAGGACTTGAAGTCGCTCTACGCGCAGACCTGCCAGGGCCTGTTTAACGCCTACCTGGAGACGCTGCCCGCCGTGCGCCAGAACGTGGAGAGCGATTTCCCGCGCAAGCCGGGCGAGAGCGACGGGGCCTGGGAACGGCGCATCCGTTCCGAGTACGTGGACGTGTGCCGCTTCTTGCTGCCCGCCGCTTCGGTAGCCAACCTGGGCATGACCATTAACGCGCGTGCATTGGAACACGCCCTGCGCAAGATGCTCTCGCACCCGCTGGAAGAAGTGCGCCAGATTGGTGAGGAGATCAAAAACGTGGCGCAGGAAAGCGTGCCCACGCTGCTCAAGTACGTGGCCCCCATGCCGTACCTGGTGGAGACCGAAGCGGCGCTGGCGGAACTGGCCGGGCTGATCGCGGAATCGGCGCAGGTGGGGCAGCCGGGCCTCGCCCAGGAGGATTGGTGCCAGCTGGTGGCCTGCAGCGCAGAAGGTGAAGCGCGCGTACTGGCTGCCGCACTCTACCGCGGCGGGCAATTAACCTATACGCAAGCCCTGGCGCAGGTCAACCGCCTGGATGCAGCCGGGCGGGCAGCCCTGGCAGAAACCCTGCTGGGCCGCCTGGAGCGGCACGACATCCCCCTGCGCGAGCTGGAATATGCCCACTATACCTTTGACGTGATCCTCGACCAGGGCGGCTACTTTGAGCTCAAGCGCCACCGCATGATGACGCAAACCGCCCAACCGCTGACCACACGCCTGGGGTATGCCACCCCGCGCCGCATCGTCGCCGCCGGGATGGAAGAAGTATTCCAGCGCGCCATGCAGCGCGCCGCGCAGGCTTACGAAGCCCTGGCCCGCTTTAACCCCTACGCCGCCGCCTACGTGGTGCCCAACGCCTATAACCGGCGCGTGCTGCTGGATTTCAACCTGCGCACCGCGCATCACTTCGTCGCGCTGCGCTCCGCGCCCAACGCGCACTTCTCCATGCGCCGCCTGGCCCTACGCATCGCAGACGAAATCCGCCGCGCCACCCCCCTGCTGGGCAGCTACTTGAGGACTGCCGAAGGCGCAAGCTGGGAGGGCGTTGAGAAAGAAAATTTCAAGGGTGTTCGATAGGGTCTTAAAAAGTAATCCCAAAAGAGTATTTTCTTATCCTAAATCAAAAAATGAATACTCATCGCCATCGCATCTTCGTTGTTAGCTTGCTTCTGCTTGTTATTTTTTTCCGACCGGCAGCGACTTTACCTGCCAATGGGAGCTCACTTGCCGCCAGTTTTCAGGCATCTGGAACTTTTAATCATCTCGGCCAGTTAACAGCGCCAGACGGGGAAAAGTGCACTGAAATGGGCAACCGCATGGCAATGAACAGTCATTTTATTGCCGCTTCCTCCTGGGTGGCAGACTTAAGCTGTGCAACCGATCAGACAAATGATAAAGTTTACATTTTTGAACGCCAGCCAGCCGGATGGAATTTTTGGGGAAATCTGACCGAGCCTGGAGAACCAGTGCCAAATCGCTCTATTACTGGGCTTGCAATAGATGAAAACCGTCTTGTGGTGGCTTACGCTTCTAATACCACCTGGGATTGGGCTGTTTATATTTACAAATGGAATGGCACAAGCTGGTTATTGGAAGAAAAAATCTCCGCCCCAGATCCAGCGCAAGATCTGCGCTTTGGATCCGTTTTATCTATCTCAGGAGACCGGCTGGCTGTTGGGGCTCCTGGTGCTTACGTTAACGGGCTTGCATATAAAGGAGCTGCATTCCTCTATGCCTATGATGGGAATTCCTGGCAGTTCCAGCAAAAAATCACTGATGCAGGGCAGAATAATGCACTTTGGTTCGGACAGCCCTTGCTTTTACAAGGAAATACTTTATACGCCGGTTATCCTGACGCAGTTTCAGTTTCAGAAGGAAAAGTTAATATCTATACAGAACAAAATGATAAATGGTCGCTTTCAGAAGTAGTAACTGCCCCTGATGCATATTGGCGGGACAACTTTGGCAAGGCTATTGCCGTGGATGGCGACCAGATGGTGATTGGCGCAGACCAGGCAGATACCGCCAATGGGATTGACCGAGGCGCGGCTTACCTTTTTCGGCGAGAGAATGGAACCTGGGTTTTTATAGCGCGTTTAACTGCCCCCGATGGACAGGCAGATGATGCTTTTGGCGGGGCAACCGCTATTCAGGGTAACACGATCGTGGTCGGAGCGTATCGTCACCGTAATCAGAGTAATGGGACTCTCGGAAGCGGCGCTGCCTATATTTTTCAGGTTCCTACGGATGATACGCAACCCGTAGCGCTAGTCCAGGAAATTACAGAAACCTACGGGAATTTTTTTAGCTCGATTGTGCGGCTCAACGGCAACTTGCTGGTAATCGCCTCACCATTTGAACAGGTTGGTGATAATTATGACCAGGGAGCGGTCCACCTTTACTACCGTGGGATCAGTCACACCAACATAGCCGACTACGTTTTTGAAAGATACCCACCCCGCTCCTTCAGCGTTGGACTAGACAGTCCACCGATCGCCCCCGTTACACTTACGGTACAGGCAGATATACCGCTGAAACTGTCAACGGATAAGCTGACTTTCACACCTGAAGACTGGTCCACGCCACAGGAAGTTTTGGTCGAAGCAAATTCAGACTGCTTGATCGAAGACTACCGGGAAGCGTCAATCCATTTCGCTGTAAAGAGCATGGATGCCAATTACAATCAAATGCGCATGGAACCAATGCTCGTCAGAGTGAGTGAAAAGGTTGTTTTCATGTGGAGCTCACTATGGCTGCAAGAAGGTACCAGCAAAGTAAACTATCTTTACCCGCTGGCAGGGTTATCCTCCCCCGTTACCTTTACCGCAGGGGGAGCACCGGAGATGACTGCGGACCCGAACCAGTTCACAGTTTTACCAGGACCACTGAGTGAACTTCCGGCGTTCACCATGACTGCACTGGATGACAAAACAATCAATGGCACCCGCAAGGTGGTGTTTCAACTGACAACAACCAGCCAGGAACTCCTACTACGACGGTGAAACATATTGTCTATGACCTTCCCCCGAATTAGTGGACACAAAAGATGGATGAATCCAGTACACTAAGACCGAACGGAGAAAGATCATGAGTGACAAGAAATATCGCGAATATACGGAAGAATTCAAATTAGAGGCACTGGCTTTGTTGAAACGCAGCGAAAAAAGTGCCCAGCAAATTGAGCGAGAATTGGGGATCACGCCCGGGATGCTGCTGAAATGGCAGAACCGGTACCAGGTGGTTGCGCCGGAGGGCCAGAAAGCCAGCCTGGAACCGAACGATCTGGAAGCGGCCAGACGCGAAATCCGACGCTTAGAACGGGAACTACGGGAGATCGCCGAAGAGCGGGAGATCCTAAAAAAAGTAGTCAGCATTTTCTCCCGGAAAAGCGCATGAAGTACACCTTCATCGATGCCCATCGGGAGGAGTTCCAGGTACGGCGGATGTGCCGGGTATTGGGGGTGCAACGCAGCGGGTACTATGCCTGGCGCAAGCGTACGCCCAGTGACCGGGCGCAGGCCAACGAAGCGCTGTTGGTGCTGATCCGGGCGGAATATGCCGCCAGCCGCAAGACCTACGGCAGCCCACGCATTCAGGTCGTCTTGGGGCGCAAGGGCGAGCGCTGCGGACGCAACCGGGTAGCGCGCCTGATGCGCCTGGATGGACTATGCGCCTTGCCCCGCCGCAGTCGCCGTCCAGTGACCACCCAACGGCAAGCGGGCGTGGTGCCCGCTCCCAACCGGCTCAATCAGGACTTCAGCGCGGTGGCCCCGAACACCAAATGGGTCAGCGACTTCACCTACATCGAGACGGGCGAGGGCTGGTTGTATCTGGCCGTGGTGTTGGATTTGTTTTCCCGCAAGGTGATTGGCTGGGCGATGCGCCCCTCGATGGACACCCCGCTGGTGGCCGACGCCCTGCGCATGGCACTGCGCGACCGCCAGCCCCCCGCCGGGCTGCTGCACCATTCCGACCAGGGCTGCCAGTACACCTCCGCCGCCTACCTGACCTGCCTGACAGAGGCCGCGGCCCAGCTCTCCATGAGCCGGGTGGGCAACTGCTACGACAACGCGGTCATCGAGAGTTTCTTTGGCACCCTCAAAACCGAGTGCGTGACCGGCCCCTTTGCCACCCGTGCCCTGGCACGCACCACCATCTTTGAGTATTTGGAGGTCTGGTACAATCGTCAACGTTTACACTCGTCTTTGGGCTATTTCAGCCCGGTTGATTTCGAATACAATCTCACCCTTTAATTCTGTCCACTCTACCGGGGCAGGGTCAATAGGTTTAAAGTATTCCACAGCTGTTTGTGGTGGACCCATAAAACTGGACACGAAATCGAGGGTTGCTAAGAGGGGGTCTCCACGACCGCCGCCGCTCTGGAGGCCCAGTATTCAGCCTCAAACTCAGCGGGGGTCAGATACCCCAGGGACGAATGGATGCGCTTGGTCAGATACACATCATCAATGAAGCGTCCAATCTGCTCATAAGCATCGGCGAAATCGTAATAATCCGACAGGTCCACCTCCTCTTCTTTGATTGTACGCATAAATCGTTCGGCATAGCCGTTTTCCTCGGCTTTGCCAATGGCAGCCATGGAGATCTGCACGTGTTGCGCCCGCAGCAGATCAATGTAGGCGGTCGCCGCATATTGAACACCCTGATCCGAATGATGAATTTGCGGTTGGTGCTGGCGCAAAGCCAATTGCAGGGCAACCAACGTCAGATTGCCTTCCAAAGTGCGGCCCATCGCCCAGCCGCGGATCGCGCGGGTATAGATATCCAGAATGATCGCCAGGTAGACGAAATCACTCCCCAGGCGGATATAAGTGATATCGCTGGCCCAGACCTGCTCCGGTGCGCTGATCACCAGGCCCTGCACAAGGTTGGGATAGCGTGGATACGGGTGATCGCTGTTGGTCGTGCGGCATTTGACCCGTTTGAGCGGGCGTAGCCAGCCCTGTTGGCGCATAATCCGCTGCACGCGCTTGCGGTTGATCGTGTAGCGGAAGGGCGCACGCCGCAACTGGTGGGTGACCCGCCGCGTCCCATAGGTGATATTTTGGCCAAGAACCAGTTCCATGTCGGCCTTTGCCTGCTGCTCCGTGCTTTCCACCGCTTGGTAATAATAACTACTGCGGGCCAACTCCAGCAGCGAGCAGCCGATCTCGATCGAGTAGCCATACTGCTCGTGCAACAGCTTCACAGCCGTACGCTTCGCCTTCGAGCTGAGCTGGAGGGCCCCAATACTTTTTTTGCGGCCTCCAATTCCATGGTTAGCCGCCCCACCATTTGTTCCAGTTCCGCCACCCGTTTCTCTAGACCGTCTGGATCGCGCACCTGCGGCGTAAACAGGCTGGGGGCGCGTTCTAAAAACTCGACCTTCCAGCGCGATAACGTGGTGTCTTTTATTTCATATTCCCGACTAGCCTGCATTAGCCCTTTTTGCCCACTGATCAGTTCGAGTACCACTTTGGTTTTGAACTCGCCCGTATATGTCTTCCGTTCTGTCATCCTGGACCTCTTTCTGCTAGTCTACCCCCCTCGATGGGGTGTGTCCAGTTTTTGGGGTCCATTACAGTTCATTGTTATTGTTAAACATGAATCCTTGCCTAAAAAGGCACTCCCTCTCTAAAATCCGCCGGGTTTTGCGGATTCTAGAGAGGGAGCCGGAGGGTGAGGTTAACCTCTTCTACTTCTTGAAAGTGAACTCCGTCGCGCCGCTTTGGACGGCGTGGCGTACGGAGGCGTTGTCGAAGGTGGCCAGGGCGAACCAGTAGGTTTTGGTCAGGTCGGAGAACTGCACGTCATTGGCAGAGCCGGTCACCAGCTTGCGGCTGATTTCCAGCGTCCAGGTTTTGTTGGTATAGCGCCAGGCGGCATGCAGGTCGCCGCGATCGCCTTTGAAGGCCGATTTGAGCACGTTGGGCAGGCGGTCGCCGACTTTGAAAAGCTCACCTTGCAGGGCGACTTTCTCTGCATCGAGGATGTAGCCAGGCGCGCCGCTGCGGTCGCCGCCGCCTGCGGGCATGTAAGTCGGTCCTTTTTGAGCGTTGACCGGGTTGCTGGCGTATCCGCCGCCGCTGTTCGGGTCGCCGTGAATACCCGCGCTGAAATTCTTTTGGCTGTAGGCTGTATCGTTGAGCAGCAGGTCATCCACCTGGTTCAGGTTATGCACCGACTTCCACGCCCATAGATCGGCCAGCTGGCCTTTGGCGGTGTACATGTTGCCGTAGGGCTTGGCATCCGCGTTTTCGCCGCTGTGACAGGCTCCCGCGCAGCCGCGCTGGGAAAAGTCGTTCCAGCCCGTGCTGATAGGCCACAGTAAGGACAATTGATCCTCGGAATAGGTGTTTTCATCGTCCCCGCGCGCATCTGGCCCGGCCAGTTTCTTCCAGCCCCCGGACTGCAGTTCCCAGGGGCTGACCAGGAAGCTCTGCGTCGGGTCGGACCAGGTCAGCAAGAAGGAGACGCTTTGCGCGTCATACACCGATTTGAGCGTCACCTGCGTGGCAGAGGCATTCGCCCCACCCTGCGTGGTGATGCGCACGGCCGGGGCATCTGCCCAGGCCGCATCATCGCCTTTTCCATCCAGTTTTGGCGCGGCAGCCGGGACGGAAACCAGACCGGCGGCAGCTGCCGCGCTGGGGGTGATGACGGTGGGAGTCACGGCTGCGGGGGGTGTTGTGTCAGGCTCAGGCGAATTGACCACCGGCGGCGTGACACTGCCAGCGGGCGTCCGCGCTGCTTCAGGCGTGGCAGAGCTGGCGGGGGTTGGGGTCGCGGCCGGCGCGGTTGCGGATGGGATCGGCGCGGGCGGAAGGGTAGGCGTGGCGCTGGCCTGAGCAGGGGCCGGCGTGCTGGTGGCTGGCTCCAGGCTGGCTGTCGCGGTCGGCAGCGCCGCTGTCTGGGGTGTTTCAGCCACCGGCTGGGTTGGTTCAACCGCCGGCTGCGTTGCTTCAGCCGCCGGCTGCGTTGGTTCAGCCGCCGGTTGCGTTGCTTCAGCCGCCGGGGGTTGGTTCTGCTCGGAGGCGGGGTAAGCGTTGTACACCGGCGCGTTGGAATAATCTTGCGCCGGGGCCGGGTAGCCCGCAGACGAACCCGGGTCCGCTGAAGCTGGGGCATCGCCGCTGCCGTTCAACGGCGCCTCGTCCACCGGCATGGAACCGGGCTGGTGTTCGTCATCCCAGGTGGTCTGGATTTCGGGGTGCACCAGAGCGGGGTCCATGTTGTCAATGAACTGGCCGTTGGCATCCACAGCCGGGTTGGGATAGGCGCTTTCCAGGCCGGGGGTGCCATCCAGACTGGCGGAGGCGTCCGGCGCAAGGTAACCTTCCGCGCCGGATGCGAAAGCACCGGTTTCAGGCGCGCTGCCGGGCAGACTTTGGATGGGTTGGCCGTTTTGGTTGTAGGCTATGGCGAGAGTGCTGGCGAGGGTAATTTTTTCGGCTTGGGCGCTCATCAGATTATTCTGATCCATTGGGCCCTTCAGAAAATAGAGCGCGAGTACCAGCTCCATTGATATTCCGAAGGCCAGGAGGATGAGCACCTGGACTTGTTTTTTCTGCATGTGACTCCTTACTGCTTGCCGCAAGAAGATCATAACCAGATTTGGTCCGATTTGGAAGACATTGCCGGGCGCTTTTACTTGATAAAATTGAAAGGTGCCTGTTATGAAGATCCATCTCCAGTTGGAAATGGTGCTCACCCGCGGGTTTCGCCTTGCAAAACCCGCGGATGAGGTTCTGGTTTCGGTGTACAATCGGGATAAACAGCCGTCGGCTGATAGGAGAGGGAGGAATGACCGAAAAGAATTCTCTAGTTGAGGCAATTGCACGAGATCTACTGGCACTGGGGGTGCGCCCGGGCGGCGACCTGCTCGTCCATGCATCCCTGCGCTCTTTGGGCCTGCCTAGCGACATGCCAGAGCGGGCGGAAATCATCATCCAGGGACTGCTGGCGGCGCTGGGGCCAGACGGCACGCTGCTGATGCCTGCTTTAAGTTACGAGACCGTGGGCGCGCAGAACCCTGTTTTTGATGTGCGCAGCACCCCCAGCTGCGTCGGCGCGCTGCCCGAATATTTCCGCACCCGCCCGGGCACCCTGCGCTCGGTGCACCCCACCCATTCGGTCTCAGCCGTGGGGCTGCATGCCGAGGAACTGCTGCGCAATCACCTGCAGGATAGCACCCCGGTTGGCGATAACTCACCCTTTGCGCGCCTGCCCAAAGCGGGCGGGCAGATCCTCTTCCTGGGCTGCGGGATGAACCCAAACACCTCGATGCACGGCGTGGAGGAGATTGTCCGCCCGCCCTACCTGTTTGGCGAGCCAGTCGACTACCAGATCACCCTGGCAGACGGCAGCCAGCAAACCATGCGCGTGCGCAGTCATGACTTTGCCGGCGTGGAGCAGCGCTACGACCGCCTGCAAGAGGTGATGAAATTTGGCTTGAGGACCGGGCGCGTGCTGCAAGCCGAGTGCTACCTGCTGGAAGCCGCGGAAGCCTGGTTTGCGGCCTTATCCAAGATGCGCGAAGACCCTCTGTATTTTGTGGATCGGGTATCATGAAAATTACTGGAACCTTCTTAGACGAAATTACCCACGACATCCCTTCCGCCAACTGGGGACCTAAGCAATGGGCTGCCGACTTCGACGCCATGCGCGCCGTGAATATCGACACCGTCATCCTGATCCGCTCCGGCTACCGCGACCGGCTCACCTTTCCATCAGCGGTGCTGGCTTCTGAACTGCGCATGCGCCCGGTGTATGCTCGACCTGGTGGACCTGTTCCTGCGCGAAGCCGAGCGCACCGGCATGACCTTCTACTTTGGCATCTATGACTCGGGCCGCTTCTGGCGCGAAGGACAGCCCGAGCGCGAGGTGGAGCTCAACCTGCGCTTCACCGAGGAGGTGGCGCGCAAATACGGCGACCGCAAAGCCTTTGGCGGCTGGTATCTGACGCATGAAATCCACGAGCACGATGAAAAGGTCACCCGCCTGATCGAGCGCCTGGCGAAGCACGTCAAGGGCCTTAAGGATGTGCCAGTGCTGATGTCGCCCTACGTGCGCGGGCGCAAGCAGTTTGGCGAGCGCCCCATCACGCCTGAGGAGCACGAAGCGCAGTGGGATGAAATCTTCTCGATCCTTTCTGGCTTCGTGGATATTGTCGCCTTCCAGGATGGGCAGGTGGACTTTTACGAACTTCCCACTTTTATGGAGATCAACACGCGCCTGGCTCGCAAGCACAACCTGATGCCCTGGTCGAACGTCGAATCCTTTGAGCGCGGCATGCCGCTTGACTTTCTGCCCATCGATTGGCGCAACCTGGTTTATAAAATGGATGTCGCCGGGGAGGCGGGCGTAGATAAACTGATCACCTTCGAGTTCTCGCATTTTATGAGCCCCAATTCAATGTGGCCCTCGGCGCGCAACCTGTACGAGCGCTACCAAGATTATCTCAAAGCAACCGAATCGTAATCGCAAACCGGAGGATGGCTATGCCCTTCACGCTGGAGACCCCGCGCCTGCTGCTGCGCGCCTTTGAAGAAGGTGATGTTGAGACATTTGCCAGTTACCGCTCTGACCCGCAAGTGGCTCTCTACCAGGGCTGGGACGTACCTTACAGCCGGGAGCAGGCGGCAAACCTGATCGCGGCTTTGCAGTCACAGCACCCAGGCATGCCGGGTGAGTGGTACCAGATTGCTATTGAGCTAAAAACCAGCCAGGTATTGATTGGCGACTGCTGCTTCCGGGTGCTGGTGGATGACGCTCGCCAGGCGGAAATTGGTTTTACCCTGGCGCAGCCCTACCAGGGGCAGGGGTTTGCCACTGAAGCCGTCACAGCCCTGCTGGACTACCTGTTTCACCAGCTGAACCTGCACCGCGTGCGCGCCAACTGCGACCCCGAAAACGAAACCTCCGCGCGGCTGCTCAAACGGGTGGGCATGCGCCACGAGGGACGTTTTATCGAGAGCCTGTGGCTGCGCGGTGGCTGGGTCAGCGAAGACTGGTACGCCGTCCTGCGCCGCGAGTGGCTCAAGCCGAAGTAAGGTATTTTATGGATCAACACCGGCTGCATGCAGCCGGTGTTGATCCATTGTCTCTGGGATTTAGCGTGGTTGTAGAGGAAAATTGCTGCGCAATTTTCCTCTACAACCACGGCAATTCCTGAAGAGCCTTGATCCATAAAAAGCGCCTTCATTATATTGATGATATAATTTCCTGGAATTTTAATGGAGGTATTATGACGGAGTTTCACGCCCAGGATTTCGGAAAGCAGCCCAAATTGTATGTGCTGGTGGAGTTCCCCTACCCTTCCGGGTCGGGACTGCACATCGGCCATGCATTTTCGTTTACCGGCGGCGACGTCTATGCCCGCTACCAGCGCATGTTGGGGAAAAATGTACTCTTCCCAATCGGTTGGGATGCCTTTGGCCTACCCACCGAGAACTATGCCATTCGTACGGGCCGCCCGCCGCAGGAAGTTACCGATGAAAACACGCAGATGTTCCGCGAGCAGATGCAGCGCCTGGGCCTTTCGTTCGATTGGGAGCGGGTGGTTAACACCGCCGACCCGGATTATTACAAGTGGACGCAGTGGATTTTTATCCAGCTCTATAAAAAAGGGCTGGCTTACAAGCAAGAAATGCCCATCAATTGGTGCCCATCCTGCAAGATTGGCCTGGCCAATGAGGAAGTCATCGATGGGCACTGCGAGCGCTGCGGTTCGGAAACGGAACGCCGCAACATCTCGCAGTGGGTCATTCGCATCACCGAGTACGCCGACCGGCTGATCTCGGGCCTGGCGGAAACGGAATTCATCGAAAAGGTGAAGGCCGCCCAGATCAACTGGATTGGGCGCTCTGAAGGCGCGCGCATTTGCTTCCCGGTGGTGCAGAGCCAGGGCCAGGAAGGCGATTACGGCGAGCTGGAAGTCTTTACCACCCGCCCGGATACGCTGTGGGGCAGCACCTTTATGGTGGTTGCGCCGGAGCACCCGCTGGTGCAGCAGGCGATGGACATCCCTGAAGTCGCCGACTATGTGGATATGGCCCGCCGGCGCTCGGACCTGGAACGCACCGAAGCTGCGCGCGAGAAAACAGGCGTCTTTACCGGCATGCAGGCGCGCAACCCGGCTACCGGCAAGTTGATCCCCATCTGGGTGTCGGACTTCGTGCTGATGAGCTACGGCACCGGCGCAATTATGTCCGTGCCGGCGCATGACGAGCGCGACCACGCCTTTGCCGTCAAATACAGCCTGACCATCGTGCCCGTAGTCGAGCCGGATACCGGCGATAGTGCGGTGTGGGACTTTGACGCCGAAGCCTACACCGAGCTGCAAGGTAAAATGATCAACTCTGGCCCAATTAACGGGCTGCCCGCCGACCAGGCCATCCATGCCGCGATCGAGTGGCTGGACCAGAATCACCTGGGCAAGCGCTCGGTCTCCTACCACCTGCGCGACTGGATTTTCTCACGCCAGCACTACTGGGGCGAACCGATCCCGATGGTGTACTGTGAAAACTGCGGTTGGAACCCGGTGCCTTTCGAGCAGCTGCCGATCGTGCTGCCCAAAGTAGAAGCTTACAAACCGACCGACACGGGCGAGTCGCCGCTGGCGAACATTCCTGAGTGGGTCAACACTACCTGCCCGGAATGTGAAGGCCCGGCGCGCCGCGAAACGGATACCATGCCCAACTGGGCGGGTTCCAACTGGTACTTCCTGCGCTATACCGACCCGCATGATGAGCATGCCCTGGCGGATATGGATAAGCTGGAGTACTGGATGCCAGTCGATGTGTACATCGGCGGCGACGAGCATAACACACTGCACCTGCTCTATTCGCGCTTCATCTACCAGTTCCTGTACGATATCGGCGCCGTGCCGCAGAACGTGCCGGAACCGTACCGCAAGCGCCTGTCGCATGGGGTGATCCTGGGGCCAGACAACCAGCGCATGAGCAAGTCGCGCGGGAACGTGGTGGTGCCGGAAGAGTATATCGAACGCGTCGGTTCAGATGCCGTACGCGCCTACCTGATGTTCATCGGTCCCTTTGACGCGACCATGGCCTGGAACGAACGCGCCCTGATGGGCATCAAACGCTTCTTGGACCGCCTGGAGCGGCTGGTGGATAAGAATGTCCACACCATGCAGCCATCCAGCAGTAAGGCGCGCGCGGTCGTCAACCGCCTGGGGCGGCTGGTCTCCGATGACATCGCCGCCTTCAAGTTCAATACCGGCCTGGCCAAGATGATGGAAGCACTGAACGACCTGGAAGCGCTCAACCAACCCATCCATCCCCAGGAACTGGCGAGCTTTATCAAGGTGCTCGCGCCGTACGCGCCTTTCCTGACGGAAGAGCTGTGGACGAAGCTGGGCCGCGAAGGCAGCGTGCATCTGTCATCCTGGCCCGAATACGACCCCACCCTGGAGAAGGATGAGGGCGTGGAGATGGCTGTGCAGGTCAACGGTAAGCTGCGCGGAACAGTGCACGTGCCCACCGGCGCGGATGAAGCCACCGTGCGCGCCGCCGCCGAAGCCGTGGAAAGCGTCACCCGCCACCTGGAAGGCAAACAGCTGGTCAAGGTGATCGTGGTGCCTAACCGCACGATCAACTACGTGGTCAAGGGCTAAAAGAAAAAGATTTCGCGCAGGGAGGCTGCCTTTTCGGCGGCCTCCCTGCTTTTTTAATCTTAAGCGAGAAAATCATTTACCCCGAAATGCTCTTCAAAGAAAGCCAGCAGCGCCTCAGCTTTCACGCGAAATTCCCGGTAGGTCTGCGCATCCAGGGCGGCAGTTTCCGGGTGCTCAATGAGCGCAACCACACGCTGGCGAAAACTCTGGCTGGGTGAGTTAGGCAGGTACGGCTCAACTTCTTTGATCAACGCCTGGGCCTGTTCGATGACCGCCCGCGCAGCGGTGAAGTTTGTGTTTTCAGCAGCCATTTCTTTGAGCAGCTTACAGCGGTAAGAGCGGCACGCCTTGGGATAGTGAGCTGAATGATAGATGGTGCAGCGCCCCTGCCAAAGCGGGCAGGGCTGGCTGAATCCGCGCTGGGCGGGGTCAGCCCGGTAGACGTGCATGCCCAGAGCCTCCATCGCATCCAGCTCAGAAGATTTGAGCTTAGCCCAGATAAACAAATGCCCGGTACAACATAAACCGCAAGACTGGCATAAAGCGCTGGCCTGCGCAGCGCGGGTTTCTTCATCGATCATGGCCAGAATCATAGCCTAGTGGTTTGATAATTGCAAGAAACCTGGTTTTCCGGAATAGCGGGTTGGCCCGGTGTGAAGAACACCTCATCCCAAGCTACGCCTCAAGGACGCTGATAACAGCCGCTTCCATAGAAAATCTTTTTTACTGCGTTCACCTTCAGCCCTGCCTTCCCCTGGGAACAATTCTTGTAACCAAAGCGTTTATAAGGTAGGGGAACTATGCATTCTTCCGCAGAACGAGCAGTCTCCCAGACCCGGAATATTTGTGCTAGAATGATGTCTCCACCAGAGTAATCACATGATTCCTATTCAATTTCTCTGGAACCCTTCCTGTGATGATCCTATACGATTGTATGGTTTATTTGTTTGGTTTCGAATGTATTTTACGACCGGCGAAGCTGTTGAGGATTAACACAACGAAGGCAGATTAGCTTTTAGAAATGACATATGCATGAGTGATCAAGAACAAAAACCGACCATTCCTCCGGATCATTCAACCGAGGATGATGCAATCGAGAAAACGCAGCCACGCAAGCGCCTGCAGCGCCTCTTAGATGGTAGTAAGGAAAATGAGGCGGTGATTCAATCCGCGCCTGAGCTGCCCAGCCAGGCCGAGACGCCGGAATCCAGCGCCGCCGGGGAAGATCAGGCGCAGCTAAACGCGGTTGATGAACAGGTGACCCAGGTGAGCGTACCTGGGCCGGAAAGCGCGGTTGAAGAGTACCCCAGCGCCACTGCGGCGACCGGGGCTGGCGCGAACCCCATGCAGGAAGCGGCGGCGGATGCTGCGGTATCTGACGCCACAGTTGATAACCCAGATGCTGAGGCTGAGGCAGGGTCTGCCGAAGCAGTGTCTGCCGAAGCAGAAGATCTGGGCCGCACCCAGGTGACGCACGCCGCATCCACAGGGGGACCCGAGCAGCGCCCAATGCCGGATGCGGAACCCAACGGCAGCTGGTATGAGCAGGCAGAGAACGAACCGCCGCCCGACCAGGCGGCTACGCGGCCTTTCACGCCCGATGCCACCCGCCCGGTCCCTGCGCGGCAGGGCGGATCTGCCCCGCGCCGAGCGCCCGCCGGGCAGGAGCCTGGTGGGCCGCCCTACACGCCTCCACCCGCGCCGCCTTACTCTGGCAGCCCGCTGCCGCGCCCGATCGAGCAGGAAGACCCCAACGCCACCCGCGTCACCCCGGCGGCTTACCAATCCCGCAGCCGCGGAGCGGGCTACAGCGGCCCGACGCGCGCGAATCCTCCGCGCCAGCAGGCAGACCGCCCACCGGAAGGTGGCTATCCACCGGGTGGAAGCCCGCCCGGATACCCTCCGCGCGGCAACTATCCGCAAGGTGGCGGGCGGCCGCCTGCCCCGCCTACCTATGCGCGTTCAGTTGGCGTACCGGCGCGCGGCTACCCGGCGGCGCGCAACGCGCCCAGCAAGCCGCGCGCTTCTGGCTGGCGGCGCAGCCTGGGCTGCGCGCTGCGCCTGGTGATCGCCACGCTGTTCATCGTGATCTTCGTCATTGTCGCAGCCGGTTCGTGGCTGGTCTTTCAATACTTCACCATCGCTCGCTCGCTGCCACCGGTCGACCAGCTGCGCGCGCACGCAGCCCAGTTTGAAACCACGCGCATCCTCGACCGCAACGGCGACGTGCTGTACGAGATCATCGACCCGAACGCCGGACGACGCACCTTTGTGCCGCTGTCAAAGATATCCCCCAACGTGGTCGCCGCGACCCTCGCCACCGAAGACCGCGAGTTCTACAACCACCCCGGCTTTGACCCCGTAGCCATCGCGCGCGCCTTCATCCAGAACTACACCACCGGCAACGTGGTCTCGGGCGCTTCGACCATCACCCAGCAGTTGGCCCGCGGGCTGCTGCTTACGCCAGAAGAACGCAACCAGCGCACCTACGAGCGCAAAGCGCGCGAGATCGTGCTGGCAGCGGAAATCACCCGACGCTATTCTAAAGATGAGATTCTGGAGCTGTACCTGAATGAAAACTTCTACAGCAATATGGCCTACGGCATCGAGGCAGCCGCCGAAACCTATTTCGGGGTGACCGCCGACAAGCTGGACCTGGCCCAGGCTTCCTTCCTGGCGGGGCTGCCGCAGTCACCGGCAGAGTATGACGTGTACACCAACCGCGATGTGACCCTGCGCCGCCAGAAGCAGGTGGTGCTGCTGATGCTGGAAGACAGCCAGAAGAAGAACTGCATTGAAGTCAGCAACAGCGACCAGCCTGTTTGTGTCAACGAAGCCGAAGCCATCCATGCCGTGCAGGAGATCGAAGCCTACGACTTCCAGATGAACCAAACCAGTATGCGCTACCCGCACTGGGTCAACTACATTCGCGCGCTGCTGGAAGCCCAATATGATCCGCAGACCATTTACCGCTCCGGGTTCACCGTCTATACGACGCTCGATCCCAAGCTGCAGGACAAGGCCCAGGCGGTGATCAGCCAGCAGGTAGATGCGCTGGCCGAGCATAACGCGCACAACGGCGCGCTGGTCGCCATCCGGCCTGCCACCGGCGAGATTCTGGCCATGGTCGGTTCACCCAACTTCAACGACAACGACCACGCCGGGCAGGTGAATATGGCAGTTTCACCGCGCCAGCCGGGTTCTTCGATCAAACCGCTCACCTACGTGGCGGCATTCGAGAAAGGCTGGACGCCCGCCACGCTGATTTGGGACGTGCCCACCGACTTCCCGCCCTCCGGCGACCCCAACGACACCCGCCCGCCCTACCAGCCGGTGAACTATGACGGCCGTTTCCACGGCCCGGTTACGGTGCGTACGGCGCTGGCCAATTCCTTCAATATCCCGGCGGTTAAGGCGCTGCAGTTCGTGGGCATCTACGGCAACAGCGGGTTGATCTCCTTCGCCCGGCGCCTGGGCATCGAAACCTACAACCGCGACGACTACGGCCTGGCGCTGACACTGGGCGGCGGTGAAGTGACCGTCCTGGACATGGCCTCGGCCTTTGGCACCTTTGCCAACGGCGGCAAGCGCATCCCGCCGGTGGCGATCACCAAGATCACCGACTTCAAAGGCAACCTGGTCTACCAGTACCAGCCCCCCGCGGGGCAGCAGGTCATCCGCCCCGAGCACGCTTACCTGATCAGTTCGATCCTTTCAGACAACGAAGCGCGTGTGCCCGAATTTGGCGCGAACTCTGTGCTGCACCTGCCCTTCGAAGCCGCCGCCAAGACCGGCACCACCAACGACTTCCGTGATAACTGGACCCTGGGCTACACGCCCGACCTCGCCGTAGGCGTGTGGATCGGCAACGCCGATTACACTCCCATGCAGGACGTGACCGGCCTGACCGGCGCGGCCCCGGCCTGGTCCAATTTCATGCAGTCCGCCGTGCCCGAGCTGACCGGCGGCAACCCGACCGGCTTCCAGCGCCCGGACGGCATCGTCGAGAAGGTGATTTGCACCATTTCGGGCACCGAGCCCTCTGAATTCTGCCCGCAGCAGCGCTCTGAGGTATTTGCCGCGGACCAGCCGCCGCAGCCTAAAGAAAACGACCTGTGGAAAAAGGCGCGCGTGGATACCTGGACCGGGTTCAGCGCATCAGCCGAATGCCCCGACTATGCCGAGGAGAAATTTACCCTCAACGTGAATGATCCCTGGGCGGTCAGCTGGATTAAAGATACCGACCCGGGCCGCAGCTGGGCTGCCAGCGTCGGCTTTAACTGGCCGATTACCTTTTTGCCAAAACGCGAATGCAAAGCCAGCGACCCGCGCCCCACGATCATCTTCGCTGGCGTTGGCGACAACCAGACCATCACGCACTCTCCGCTGGATATTTACACCGTGGTCAAAGCTACGGCCAACTTCAAGGACTTCCGCCTGGAATGGGGTCCCGGAGAGGACCCGCAGGAGTGGAAGGTGCTGGTTGATAACATCACGGACCAATACCCCAACCCGGAGCGCATCTATACCTGGGACCTCAGTGAGCTTCCCGCCGGTCCGGTGACGCTGCGCGTGTGGCTGAACAGCACCGACAGCGACCAGCACGCCGAAAAGCGCATTCACCTGACGCTCAACGTGCCGACCCCCACGCCCACCGCCACCCCCACCGCGACGGTCACGCCCACCATGACCAGCACGCCCACCGTCACACTCACCCCGCTGCCTTCGCTTACCCCCGTGCCGCCCACAGCCACAAAAACGCCCACAGCGTCGGCTACAGTGACTACGCCCGCTCCGTAAATAAGTAAGGTTGATTTTAAATGGATGAAGATTGCTTGATCTGGCAGTCTTCATCCATTTTTAGATTCAAAAAAATTACTGGGAAACGACGCCGAAGGTCCGGTCAACAACATCCTGATAGGGGTAGAGCTGATAGACAACCGTATTTCCAACCTGGAACATCACTTGCAGGGTGTTGATGCGTAAAAAGCCCCAGTCCGGGCCAGAGGCTCGTAAGATTTCCTCGACGGTATAGTGAGGGTTCACCTGATTGATCACCAGCACACGCTTGAAGTGATGGCGCTTGATGTCGCGAATGTGGGCTTGAGGAATCTGGTAATAGTCGAAGTAGTACCAGTAACGCGCATCATCATCCTGAGAAGTGACCACCACATCTTCCGCCTGCAGAACGGTTTTCAACTGCTGCGTAACCAGCGCGGCGTTGTCCACCATTTCAAAGTTGAGCAAGTTGGGGTTCTGCTGATAGGGCAGTAAGAATCTGAGGCCAAACCCCAGCGCCAGGACGAGCAGAGCCACTGAAGCAGTATTTTGTAGAACGCTCTGGCGTACCTCTGCCTGAAAAATCAAACTCACCAACCCGCTCCATCCGGCGACGCTGGAAAGCACCAGCAGCGGCAGGAGGAACAGCCAAACCCGCGCCATGATCAACGGGCGTTGAAGCAGCAGCAGCGGGACGAGGAATAGAAGTGTGGCGAACAAAACTGAAACACGCTGCCTGGAGATACGCGGGTGAAGCAGCAAAGACAATAAAGCCCCCAGCAGCAAGAGGTACAGCACCCAGACAGGCAAGCCACCGTTGAGCCAATCGCCTTGCACGTTGAGTAAACGCTCGGGCAGGCGCGCAAAAAATCCTTGCCAGGATAGCGAATCGACCACGTGGTTGCCGTTAAACACAGTCAAGATGCCATTGGAGCGCAAGATGGGCAGATAGAGGCAGAGGGTCAACGCCGCGGAAAGCAACCCGTAGCCGACCAGGTACGCCAACCAGCCTTTCAGGCCCCCATAATCCGCGTCAATCTCATTCAAGACCCCACTCAGCAGCAGCCAGGTCCACAGCACGCCAAATGGATAGAGCATAATCGGGATGGTGTAAAAGCCAAGTGTGGTAAACAAAATCATCCAGCCCCAGACGGCCAGGTTATTTTGTTTGCGAACCACATCGCCCAGCCAAAACAGCAGCAGGCTAAACAAGGTGACCAGAGTATAGCCGCGCGCATTGGTCGAATAAGAAAGCATGACGGGGGCCACTGCGAGCAGTCCAGCAGCAGTCAAGCCGAGCCAGGGGCGGTAGAGCCTGCGCCCCAGCAGGTACGTCACTGGAATGATCAAAAGCCCGGCGATCAAAGCCGGCAAGCGCATGGACCACAGCGCATTACCGAAAAGCTGTGTGGACCAATGCACCAGGATGGTATGGAAAACATGGTTATTTGGCACGTGGTAGTCGCTGATGACCTGCCAGAAGGAATGCCGGGCGAATTCCATGTAGGTGTAGGCTTCGTCATAGTCTAATGTGCGTTGAAGAAATAGAATACGGGCGTCTATGGCAAGTACCATAATCCCCGACAGCCCGGCGAGTTCCCAGGCGGGAGGGCGCGAGCGCAGGCTGCTGGCAAGCATACGGGGGAAATCCGCGCGTAGGCGCTGCAGCCCGTGGGTCAGGAATTGAAGCAGAAAGGCAACAGCGCTCTGAGAAACTGGCGCTTTCCAGTAAGAAAGGCCGACCAGCAGCAGCAGCCCGGCCCCCAGCATCAAGAATGGCAAATGTGCAGACTGGTAAAGCTGCGGCGACAGGCGCTCGAAGCTGCCGTCACGAGCCAGGGAATCTCCCAATGATTTTAAAACCGGATACGGCAGCAGGAAAAACAACAGCAGGAACAAGCCACCCAGCCCGAAAATAACCATCAGGCTGTACCAGGTGAAAACAGCCGCTGGGACGGATTGCTGCTTCTTTGCCATTAATCGACTCCAAACGAGGATGATCGCGAAACTATTTAGCCACGAAAGGATTATTATAAAACAGAAATGCAGTCCCCGGCCGTTTCCTTGATAAGGTGCGCCAGGGGGAACGAGTCAAAAGAGATTTTCTGGGGGAAGGCACACCTCGCCCCTGCCCGCGATTCCTCGAATCCAGAAAAAATGATCCGTGTTGTCATTTTTTGAGATGCTGATGCGACGGTCCTTAAATCACAGAAGCGAGAGGGTGAGAATTTGCTTTGGAATCCACCAAAAACGAATAAACTCCCTGCCATATTCGTATATATCATAGAGACAATGATGAACACAACCACTCTGACCGACCTGGACCTGGTCGCGCTGGCGCAGCGCGGGGAAGTGTCCGCATATAACGAACTGGTATGCCGCCATTGGGCAGGTGTGGTTGGGGTAGTGTACCGCATGTGCGGGGAACCGGCTCTGGCCGAGGAGGCCGCCCAGGAAGCCTTTGTGCGCGTCTGGCAGCGCCTGGCGGATTACCAACCCCAGCACGCTTTCCGCGCCTGGGTCTACCGCATCGCGATTAACGCCGCGCTAGATGCGCTGCGCAAGGACCGCCGCCTGGTGAGCCTGGAAACCACAGAGGCAGAGCAGTTACCTGCCCGGTCCAGCAGCCCGGACCCGGAAGAAACCGTGGAGGCCCGGCAGCGCGCAGAAGGCGTGCAGCAAGCCATCCTGGCGCTGGCCCCGCAAAACCGGACGGTGCTGGTGCTGCGCGAATACGGCGGGCTTTCTTACCATGAGATCGCCGCGGCGCTTAATATCCCCCTGGGAACGGTGATGTCGCGCTTGAATGCAAGCCGAGGGCAGCTGCGCCAGGCATTGACCAGTCTGATGGAGGTTTAATGAAGCATAAAGACGAGACGGAACAGACAATCCACGCCGCGGTGGCTGAGTGGTTGGGAGCCTACCTGGACGGTGAACTCAGCGGCGCACGCCGCGCCTGGGTAGCCGAGCACCTGGCCAGCTGCCCCGACTGCCAGCGCGACCTGAGCGAACTGCGCGCGCTCTCTGCCCTGCTGCACGCGGACCCCGCGCCTAACCCGCCAGCCCCGGCGTTTCGCGCCGCTGCCCTGCCCCGCCGGCCCGAGTTAGCTGCTGGCAGCACAACAGGGTCAAACGGGCTTTATAACCGGGCATTCCGCTACACCCCGCTGGCGCTGTTCGGGTTGTGGGTCTTTTTCCAGGCGCTGTTCTGGGTCGTCGATGCGCTGCGCTTCGGCGTCGGTTATCTGCCCGGCATAATTTCTGGGCTGCCCCAACCGGCTGGCGCGACCGCGAACCTGTTCGGCGACCTGCTGCCTTTGCTGGGCCTCGACCCGCTTACCCTGTTGAACCTGGGCTTCACCACCCTGCTGGTGCTGATTTTCCTGGCCTGGCTGGCCGGATACTGGAAACAGCAGCACGCGGCACTGCTCAGCCTGTCTTGAAACCTTATGAATAGGCGGGCGCTGGCCCGCTTGATTGAAACGGAACCGATCTTAAGGAGATCAACAAATGGACCACATTCGAATTTTACGTCGCGCATTTCAAATTACCCGCGCCTACCGGGCGCTGTGGTTGTTTGGTATCCTCGTGGCGCTGACCGCGGCTCGCGGCGGCAGCAGTAATGGTGGTGGCGGCGGCGGGGCAGCGCGGTAGTCAACCCGCCGTTCCGCGGTTTTCCACCGATGCCCTTCCCACACATGCCGCTGATCCCGGCAGGGGCGCTGAGCGCATTCGCCGGCGTCGTGATATCCCTGATCTGCATCATCTTCCTGCTGGCGCTGATCTTCTTGACCCTGCGCTACATTTCGATGACCGCCCTGATCCGCATGGTGAATGGCTATGAAGTGACCGGCGAACGCGTTAGCGTGGGCCAGGGCTTCCGCCTGGGCTGGTCGCGCGGCACCTGGCGCATCTTCCTGGCAGACTTGCTGGTGGGGGTGGTCGCGGCTGTCGTCTTCATCCTGCTGTTCCTGATCGCCGCCGCGCCGCTGCTGTTGTGGGCAACCCGCAGCCAGGCTGGCCAGGTGATCGGCACGGTGCTGACCATCAGCCTGGCCATTCTGGTGATTATCCTGCTGATCGTGACCATCGCCGCCATCACCATTCTGCTCGAGCTGGCCCACCGCGCGATCGTGTTGGAAGGCATGGGTGTGATCGATGGCCTGCGTCGCGGTTGGGCGCTCTTCCGCCGCCGCCTGGGGGACGTGATCATTATGGCGCTGATCCTCTTTGGGTTGGGGCTGGCCTTCCTGGTGCTGATGGTGCCGGTCTTCTTCCTGCTGCTGCTGGCGGGGATCATCGTGGCCCTACTGCCGGCGCTGCTGGCGGGCGGTCTCACTGCAATTTTCGTGCACGGCCAGGCGCCTTTTATCGTCGGGGCCGCCATCGGCCTGCCGATCCTCATCCTGGTCATCGGCCTGCCGCTGCTCTTCCTGGGCGGCCTGTGGGAGACTTACCGCTCCTCCGCCTGGACGCTGACCTTCCGCGAACTGCTCACCCTGGAAGCCGTCCAGCCGCCGCTGGCACCCGAGCCTGCCTCACCTGCCACAGCGCCAGTGGAACCGGGCCCCGCTTCAGAGGAGCCGCCGCTAGCATAACAGCAGTCTAATAAAAGGCAGTTTATTGGGAAACACCTAATCCCACGGTTTGCCGCTCTTGCTCCATCAAACGCAAGACAAGAACACCTCATCCCCGGCCCTTCTCCAAAATTTGCAAAGCCAAATTTTAGAGAAGGGTGACTTATTGTCAATCGTGTTCCCTGGCCAGCCCATGTTTATAAGCAAAAAGATACCCTTCTCTATCAAACGCCGGTTTTGCGTTTGATGGAGAAGGTACGGTTCGCCGTAATGAGCAAGGGCGGCGAACCGCGGGATGAGGTGTTCTTCTCCCCGCTGTTCCTTACAACCAGAAAAATGCTTGGATGCGCTTACCCTACATTCATCCTGCGGCAGCTGCCAGGTCTTTTCGCTTTGTGTTACAATTTTGCAGTCCAATCTATTTGAGGTACAACCGCCCTGTTCATGTCCGCAAAAGCAACGCTTGATAAATATCTGCCCTGGTTTACGCCTGCCCGGTTGGGCGGGTTGTTTACCGGGCTGCTGATCTTGCGCAACGCCTGGCTGTATTGGGCTTTCTCGTACGCCTTTTACCCCGACTCAAACCTGTACACTCACCTGGGCGCAACCTTCTTCAGCACCTGGCGGATCGGCGCGCTGGTCACCTACCCTTACCCGCTGCTCAATGCCCTGACCGGTTCATACCGCGACCCGAGCGCGTTGTTCTGGTTCCAGATTGTCTTCAGCGCGCTGGTAGGCGGTTTTTTCGTGTATGCCGCGGCGCGCAAGGACCGCCTCTTTGCGGCGCTGGCCGGCGTTTTTCTACTCGCCGATTGGGTCTGGGGCTCGTTTATCCGCGCCATCCTCACGGACGGCATGTTTGCCACGCTCAACCTGCTCGGCATTGCGCTGCTGCTGTTTCACTTTGACCGCCGCAAGCAGCTGCCCGCCTGGGAACTGCTGCTGGCGGGCTTTGTGTACGGGCTGATCGCCTGCTTCCGCCCTTCCAACATCTTCCTGGCGGCGCTGATCCCGCCGCTATATCTGTGGCTGACGCGTTCCTGGAAGAAGACGGCTTATCTCACCGCCGGGCTGGCGCTTTTCCTGGTCAGCATCGGCTTTGTCAACTGGAAAGGCACGCAGAAGTTTTACATTCTGGCCGGGGATGACGGCGGCGCATCTTATACCAACCAGTACCTGGCGTTCCCACTGTTCGTCTACCGGCTATACGGCCCGGACAACGGCCCGGCCTCCCTGCGCCTGGACCAGGACCTGCAAGCCTGTTACCCTGGCCTGGATTACGCCAGCGCCGTGGACCGCTCGGAAGCGGGCGGTTTTAACTCGCAGAATAATAATGACTTTATCTACAACCAGGTTTTCCCCTGCCTCAGCCAGCAGGCCGCGCAGGCGCCTACCGGGCAGCAAGGGCTGGTGCGCCGCGCTTATCTCGAATCCCTGACCGCCGCGCCGCTGCGCTTTACGCAGGTGATGGCCCAGGAAGTGGCCGTTTTCTTGCGCTATGCCAACCCCTATCTCTTACGCCTGCACTTCGATCCCGGGAAAAATTACGCCTGCCTCGACCTGACCTGGTGCAGCCAGATCAACCAGCCCAGCCGTCTGCAGTGGGATCCGCACAACCCGCTGGTCGGGCTGTATGAAAAGTCCGCGACCAAGCTGCTGCAAAGCTACCTGGCCCCGGTCGGCCTGATCTCCCCGCTGCTGCCCGATCCGCAGCATCTGCCGTATCTGGTTGCCTGGGCAGGCTGCTTTATTTTCCTGCTGCTGGCAGCGCCCGGGCGCTTGCGCTTCCTGGCGCTGATTTCCGCCGGGTTAGTGCTGTATACCGCCGCGGTAGTGGTCGCCTCCCTGGGCTTTAACGAACGCTACGCGGCCATGTTAGCCCCGGTGCAGACGGTGTACTCTGCCCTGTTCTGGCTGGTCCTGGCGCGCTGGATCGCCAGCCGGGTGCAGTCGCTGAAGAAGCGGCGCGGGGGGCAGCCGCAGGCCGATTAATCCCTCTGGGCTGAAAACAGGCTCATCTGGGTGGCTTCGTCCGTCAGCGGGTCTGCGCCCAGCAGCGTCACCCAGCCCGCGGCGGTCACTTCACCGGCGGCGATCTCGCGTAAGTGGCGGAATTTGAGGAAACGCCAGCCCTGGCAGGCATCCGCCAGGCGCGGATCGCGGCGCAGTTTGTAACTCAACAGGCGCGCTCGCCCGCCGGGCAGCACCAACACGCAGCGCTCCGCTGGCCCAGGCAGGGGTACCAGTACATAGCGGCTGAGGATGCTGGACGCCATGCAGAAAAACCACCAGGCCGGCGTGCCATCCTGAACCCAGACCAGCGGGCTGCCCTGAGCCTGCGTGGCATAACCCAGCTTGCGCCCGACGGAGGCAATCGCCGCCTGCATTTCCTGCAAATCCGCTTTGCGGGCGGTAGCCATTTCGCTGGTGCGCATGCGGTAGGCTCCCGGCTGCCCGGCGATGCTCTCGCCGTAGGAATCCAGGCAGGCGCGCAGCAGTTCCACCGGCGGGGTCAGCAGTCCCCTAAAAATCGCGCACAGGGACTGGTCCAATTCGGCGAAGGTGAAGGTGCTGTGCCGCTGCATAAAACGGACGACTTCCATCTCCACCCGGTCCGCCAGGGGCAGCCGCTCGCCAGGGATTTCAGCAGGCGCGGGGTCATTTGCCAGCCACCATGCCCCGCGTTCTTCATCCAACGGGCCGCTCTCCAGGCGAGCGCTGCGCTGCGGGTTATACACGCGCAGTGCGGCGCGGTCCGCGAAGGTATGCTGCAACAGGGTATGCGCCCGGGTCAGCAAGTCGCCGGGGATGCTGCTCAGGCTGCGCGGCACGCCGCCGCTGCGCACCAGGGCCGCCAGCCCGGCGGCGTATTCCACCAGGTAGGGAGCCGGTTCAGCGCGCTCCAGCAGGTCGGCGCGCATGGCCTCAGCGGTAGCGTGCTCCAGAGCTGCCGGTGTGGGGCCCTCGCCAGGCACGGGCCTGGGCGGGCCCGGCTGCCACAGCCCTTCCGCCAGCTCTTGCTCGCTGCGCAGCGCCAGTCCCCGCAGTTCAAAACCCGCCGCCGCACTGGCGACGGTCACTGCATTGAGGAAACCTGGCACAAGTTCCGGCAGGATGCCAAAGAATGGCGTTTCGGGCGGCAGATCGCCAGCGACCGGGGCCAGGGCACTATGAATCGCGCTGGTGTGCCAGTTCCAGTCATAGCGGCGGCGGTCGAGCACGTTGCGCAGCGGCAAGGCGGCCTCCGCGCCCCATAACCAACCAGCCCACAGCACCGACAACGTCCAGAAGGCCTGATTTGGGCGCGGGAAAACCGTCAGCGCGGCCCGCAGGTCAATCGATTCAGGCAGCGGCATCAACGCTTTAACCCGCCCGCGGTACAGGCAAATCGCGCCTTCACCTGCTTTTAACGGCACTTCATCCGGCAGGTCAGGCCAATAGGTTACGCGCACCGGGCGGGTTACCCCCGCTGCGGTCCACAAGCGGGCCGATTCTTCCAGGGCCAGCCACAGGTTATTTTCACGAAAGGTGGGCGGGATATTGAGCTGTTTTGGCCGCGAGCGCCCGCCTGGATAGGGCCACAGCGCGCTGCCCTCATCAAAGACGTTCAACAGCAAGGCGTGCAGCAGGCGCGCGCGGGCCGGGGGCAGGCCCAGTCCTTCAATTTTGTTGAGCAGGGTAAACAGCACGTACAGCGCGCGCGGCAGATAATTTTCCAGGGCTTCTTCCACGTCGCTGCGCTGGTCATCCTCGTTGAGAATCACCCGCTGCAAGGCGCGCGAGCGCTGTAAGCGGTCGCTGCCCAGGCTGGTCAGCCGGGCCAGGTCGGCAGGGGTGATGGGATGCTCACCGCTCTCCCCGCACTGCGGGCAGTTGTACACGCGCGCAAAGGGCTGCGTCTCACCTTTGCGCCACAAAAAGGACTGCGCGGGCACCTGCTCGGCGCAGCTGTCACAGGGGGTCAGGTACAGAGACTGAATGTTCTGCTCCAGGCGCTCTTCGCCGCGCCGGGAGGCAGCCAGCTCCGCCAGGGCAGACTGCAGTTCGGCGGTGCGCGGCGCAGCCGCCAGGGTTTCGAGGATAAAGCGCAAGATGGGGTTGTTGCTGGCGACCAGCACACGGTAGCCCGCCTGAGCAGCTTCCAGCGCCAGAGCCGGAGAAGCGCCCAGCGGGTCGAGCAGCCAGCTGCCGGGCGGCACGTGTTCCATCAGCCAGGTCGCGACAATCCCCGGCGGCAGGGGCGGCAGGAAGCGTGCCAGCGGCGCTGGCGGAAGCGGTTCAACGCCGGGATAAAAGCGCAGCGAGGGATTCTCCATACCATTAAGAGTATAGCGATCTTGTTGGTTTCGTGCCAGTTTTTTGATCGGGGAATTATTCTTCAGCAAACAGGTAGGCCAGGGCCTGTTCGCGGGTGGGGTAGGAAGGCAGCTTATAACCGGGCGGCGGTTCAACGGCCCGGCGGCCGCCCTGGAAGTTCATGACAAAATCCTGCACCAGGGCCGCCTTGCGGTAAAAAGAGACCACATCCCGGCCTAACCCGCGCAGCATGGGCAGCACATCATTCGACATCGGCGCGAACCCCACCAAATCCAGCAGCAGCACCGCTTCCGCCGGGCCGAACTGCTTCATGGTGGCCTTGATCTCGCTCGCGGCGCGCATCACGTCTGCCGCTTTGACGAAGCCGGTGATCTGCGCCTCAACCAGCTTTTGCTCTGCATCGACGGTCACCTTGACCATGGCTGCCTCCTGAAGGATGTTTTGGTGAGCCTGCGCCAGCGACTGCTGCACGGAAACCCTTAAACATCATACCATTATTTGGCGGTTCAGAGACGTCAGGCAACGCCGAAAAAGATCTTGATGATGTGCGGGTCGAAATGCTGGCCGGAGTGCTGCGCCAGGTAGTTGCGGGCTTCGGATTCGGGCCAGGCCGGGCGGTAAGGGCGCTTGCTGGTCAGGGCATCCCACACGTCGGCGACGGCGAAAATACGCGCCGCCAGAGGAATTTCCTCGCCTTTCAGCCCGCGCGGATACCCCGAACCATCCCACTTCTCATGATGGCAGAGCACTACGTCCAGGGCGGGCTTGAGGTATTCGATATTGGAGAGCATGCTGTAACCGATGACCGGATGCTGGCGCATGGTGATCCATTCTTCACTGGTCAGCGGGCCTGTTTTGGTCAGCAGGCTGACCGGCATGGCCATCTTGCCGATGTCATGCAGGAATGCCCCGCGCCGCAGGTGGTCCAGCGGCGCGCCAGTGATGTGCATGGCGTTGGCCAGTTGGGTGGTCAGTTCGGTCACCCGCTCCGCGTGGCCGTGCGTCTCGCGGTCGCTCAACTCCAGCGCCAGCGCCCAGCCTTTGATAGTTTCGTCATAGGCTTTGGCCAGGTCGCGATTCGTGCGCTTGAGGTTCTCGAGCATTTCCACGTGATCGATGCCAATGGCGGTTTGCAGCGCCAGAGACTGCAAGAAGGTTTGCCAGTCGCTGTCAAACGCATTAAAGTGGCGGGAGAAGAACTGCAAAACACCTTTTGACTGGCCGCGCGCCAGCAGCGGCAGCACGGCGCAGGCATTGAAGCCTTCCTGGCGGTATAAAGACTGCGCGCCGGCCTGGGGATCTTTACGAAGGTCATTAATATACAGGGACTGCCCGCTGGTATGCACGTTGGTCGCCATCAGCATCTGCCAGCCAAAGGCCTCGCCATCCAGGCTCGACTCGGCCATGCCCGCCAGCCCCGCCAAACGCAGCGCGCTGAGCGGCCCCGTGCCGCGCGGACGCCCCGGCTCGGGCACATTTGGCACCAACAGCACCGCCGCGTCAATCTCCGAAAGGTCAACCATATTGGCCAGGATAGCTTTCACCAGGCTCTGCTGGTCGGTTTGCGCGGTGATCGTCAGATCCACGTTGCGCAGGATGTTCATGCGGTGCAGGCTGCGCTCGAGGCGGTGGAAGCTCTCGTGCAGCTTCCTTTCAGCCAGCTGCCGTTCGGTAATGTCCTCGGCAATGCCCGAGAAACGGGTAATTTCGCCCGAATCCTCTACCACGGGGAAAGTACGCGCCCACACCCAACGCACCGCACCATCCGGGCGAACAATGCGGTATTCTTCATTGAAGGGGACAGCCTGTTCTTGCAGCGCCTGCTGCGCCAGGCGCACGCGCGCTTCATCATCGGGGTGTACGCTATCGAGGAAGCTTTTGCCATTTTCATACAGATCGGCGCAGGGGCGGCCAAACACCCGTTCGTAGGCCGGGCTGACGTACAGCATCTGCCCGGTGGCGCGCTGGCGCAGCCAGAAAACCTCGCTGACCCCTTCCGCCAGTTGCCGGAAACGCGTTTCGCTCTCCTTGATGGCCTGTTCTGCCAGGCGGCGCTCGGTGATATCCTCGACCAGGTTGGCGAACTGCCCCGGTTTGGGGGAATAGGCGCTGATCTTCAAAAAGCGGCCGGTTTCCACCAGAAAATACTCGAACTCCACCGACTGCCCGGTCAGGGCCACCTTGCCAAAGGTCTGGATAAAATAACGGCTGTCAAAATCGGGCAGCGATTCCCGAACCCGGCGGCCCACCAGCGCTTCCACGTCGACATTGGTCATCTTGCCATAGGCCGGGTTCATCGCCAGGATATAATAATCCACCGGCTGCCCGGCTTCATCGCAGACAATCTCGCCCAGGCCAAAACCGTTGCTCATTTTTTCAAACAAGAGGCGGTAGCGCGATTCACTCTCCCGCAGGCGCGCTTCCATGGCGTGCTTGAGCAAGGCCACTTCTATCGCGGCCCGCAAATCGGCTTCTTTGACCGGTTTGAGCAGGTAAGCAAAAGGGTCGCTGCCCACCGCCGCTGTGAGGATATCATCCTCGGCCAGCGCGGACAGGAAGATAACCGGGGTGCCGCAGCGGTCGCGGATGATGCGCGCTGCTTGAATGCCATTCATCGCCCCGGCGAGGTTGATATCCATCAGCACCAGGTCAGGGTTTAGCGTCTCGGCGCATTCAACAGCCTGTTCGCCGTAAGCCACCGGTTCCAGCGGGATATAGTGAATGCGCTTCAGCAGAAACGCAAGATGGGTCGCCAGCCCTTCTTCATCTTCTACAATTAAAATCCGCTGATTTTCAGGCATTGTTTACAACCTTTAGGAATTATAGGGTTCAACCCGGTTACGTCCCGCCTGTTTCGCGGCGTACATGGCCTGATCCGCATGATCGATTAACGTAGCCAGGGATGGGATATCGGCATTCAACATCGCCACGCCCAGGCTGATGGTCACTTGCAGCGTGCCCCGGTCCGTATTGAAGGAAAGGGCCGCGACCAGCGCGCGCAGCCGCTCGGCAACTTCCAGAGCCGCTTCCTGCTGAGAATTCGGCAGCAGCACGACGAATTCTTCGCCGCCGTACCGCCCGAACAGGTCGATGGCGCGAATGTTATCGGAAATCGTTTTGGCAATCCCAGCCAGCACCCGGTCGCCGGCGTGGTGTCCAAAGGTATCATTGATCTTCTTAAAGTGATCCAGGTCCAGCAAAATGGCGGCAAGGGGAGTGCTAAAGCGGCGGGCAATCTCAAACTCATGCTGGCCCAACTCGAACAGGTTGCGGCGGTTGGAGATGCCCGTCACCTCATCCAGGGTCGCCAGGCGCTCGACCTCGGCGTACAGGCGCGCATTTTCAATCGCAATCCCGGCCTGGTCGGCAAAGGCGCGCAGCCGGTTGGCGTGTTCCTGCTGGTAAAAGCCGGGCTGCAGCCCGATCAGGTTGATAAACCCCACCAGGCGTTCCTTGACGATAATTGGCGCGCCGGCATAGGAACGGATCCAGTCGATCTTCCACCCGGCGACCTTTGAAGTATCCGGATAGGTCAGCGGCTGGTGGGTGTTAGCCATGATGTACAGGTAAGGTTCCTCGTTGATCTGCAAGCGCATCGAGATCACATGGCCTTCACGGCCCAGCTCCTGGTAGCCGTGACTGCGCACGATCTCGGCGGTGTCGGCATCCACCAGCATGATGCTGACCGCGTCATGCGGCACCACTTTACCCACGTTTTCCAGCACGCGTTCAAGCACTTCTTCCAGACTGAGGGTCGAACTGAGCGCCGCGGCAGTATCGCGCAAGGCTTCGGCCAGGGCACGCTGGTCGCGCTCGGCCCGTTCCACCCGCTTGCGCGCGGTAATGTCCACCAGCGCCGAATACGCCTGGCGCATCTCGCCTCGTTCGTCATAGATACAGATTGTGGAGAACAATACGTCCAGCTCCCGGCCATCCTTGCAGACAAAACGGGCTTCAGCATCACGGAGCGCGCCGTTGTGGATCAGCTCAGGCATGGCCGTTTCCAGGATGAACAGGCGCTGGCTGGGGTGGATGAAATCCAACAGCGGGTGGCCGATCACTTCATCCGGCGCGTAGCCCAACGTGCCCAGCCAGTAGTCGCTCACCTGGATAATAATCCCGCCGGGGTCCGTGGTATGGAACATGGCCGGAGTGGTGTGATACAGCTCGCGGTAGGCCGCCTCTGATTCCTTAAGCTGCTGGTCAAGCTTGTGCTTGAACAGCGCCATTTCGACCGTCGCGCGCAGCTCGCGGTCCTGCACCGGCTTGACCAGGTAACCATAGGGCTGCGTCTGGCGCGCCTGGGCCAGGCGGCCATCTTCGGCGTAAGCCGAGAGGTAGACAATGGGCAGGTCAAAGCGCTCGCGGATGCGCCGGGCGGTCTCGATCCCGTCCAGGTCGCCTTGCAGCTGGATATCCATCAGCACCAGCGCCGGACGGCTTTTCTCTACGCTGCACAGCGCGGCCTGACCATTGGCGACCGTCTCAGGAACGCGAAAACCAAAACCGGTCAGCATACGCTGCAGGTGAATGGCGATGATCCCTTCATCCTCAACAACCAGGATATTCTCTCCAGCCACGAGCGTTTCTCCCTCGATCATGACTTGCGCTCCATAAAGGTAAAGCGCCAGGTAACCCCGGGCGAAGGCTCCAGGGCCAGTTCGCCGCCGATCTGCTGCGCCAGCACCTGGCACAACTGCAGCCCCAGGGTGGAAACCAGCTTCCAATCCAGGCCGGGCGGCAGGCCGACCCCGTTATCACTGACAGTCAGAGCCAGTTGATCCGCGCCAGCGCGCTCGAGACTCACCCGGATGATGCCTTCCTCTACGCTCTGATCCGGAGGAAAAGCATACTTCAAGGCATTGGTGACCAGCTCGTTGACCATCAACCCGCAGGGAATGGCCGTCTCAACCTTCAAGGCCACCTGATCCGTTTCGGTGATCAGGCGCACCGGGGTCCGCCCGGCGGACTGACTCGCGCCAAAAGCGGAATCGAGGTAAGCCACCAACGTTTGCAGATACCCGGAAAAGTCTACCTGGGCCAGGTTGGGCGAACGATACAGGCTTTCATGCACCAGCGACATCGAGTAGGCGCGCGTTTGCAGCTCCTTGAAGACCTGCAGCACCTGCGGGTCGGTTTGGGTGGCCTTTTGCAAATCGATCAGCGCGATGATCACATTCAGGTTGTTCTTCACCCGGTGATGGATCTCGCGCAGCATGACTTCTTTTTCCGCCAGCGAGCCTTCCAACTGCTGTTCATAGCGGATGCGCTCGGTTACATCCTGGGCGATGAGCAGCACAGCCGGGCGGCTCTCGTAGAGGATGGATACAGCCGTGGCTTCACTCTGGAAGAGGCTGCCATCTTTGCGGCGGAACATCAGCAGCTGCGGGCTGGTGACCAGTTCGTTGCGCATGCTTTTTTGCACCTGTTCCCGCGACTCTGGCGCGATCGTGTCCAGCGGCTTTACCCCCGCCAGTTCTGCCATATCGCTATACCCCAACTGCCGCAGCCCAGCCGGATTCACAAACACATAATGACTATCCTGCGCGACCATAATGGAGATGGGTGACTGATTGACCAGCACCCGGTAACGCTCTTCACTTTCACGCAGCACGGCGTTGGTCGCCACCAGTTCTTGCTCGATCAGCTGCCGCTCGTTAATCTCAAACTGCAGTTCAGCGGTGCGCTGCGCCACCATGGCTTCCAGGCGCTGGCGGTATTCTTCCAGCTCCAACTCGGCGCGGCGGTGCTCGGTAAAGTCGCGCGTGACCGAGCCAATCATATAACCGCGCTCTGACTGGATCGGAAAGTTGATGGTTTGGGTAAAGCGCCGCTCACCATCCGGGCGGAAAACTTCGCGCTCCATGACCTTCCCCAGCCAGAAGGCCTGGCCCGTCTGGTTCACTTCCGCGATCTGGTGGCTCATCAGCTGGCGAACTTCTGGCAGGTCAAGTTCGGGTGGGGCCGTTTGGAAATAAATATCCACGACGGAACTGCCAATTGCCATGGCGGCAGGGATGCCATAAATCGCCTCAGATGCCGCGTTGAACTCGATGATCAGACCATTCTCGTCGGCCAGGGCGACGCCATCCGGCGAGGTCTCCACCAGCGAGCGAAATTTGGCTTCACTTTCGCGCAGCGCGGCGTTAGTGGCCTGCAGGGCTTCGTTCGCTTCGGCCAGGGCCTGGTTTGCATTTACCAGGGCCAGTTCGTCCTGCTTGCGTTCGGTAATGTCGCGCGCCACGCTCAACACCACCGTGCGCCCGCCATCATCCAGCAGGCGCGCGTTGACCTCGACCGGGATCAACTCCCCTTCGCGGGCAGCGTGCACCGTCTCAAAGGTAATCGCGCCAAACTGCTGCACGAGCGCCAGGCGCACAGCCGCCTGGCTGGCTAATTCCGGCGCGTCGATCATAGCCGCGGGCTGGCCGATCAGCGCCTCAGCCGGGTAGCCCAACCGGTCGCACAAGACCTGGTTAACTTCAAGCAGGCAGCCGGAAAGGTCATAGATAAAGATAGCATCGGTGGCGGCATCAAAAATGGATTTATAGCGGTTTTCAGTAGCGCGCAGGGCCGCTTCTACGCCCTGGCGCTGGCGTTTTTCATCGGATAACTGCTGGCTGGCATGCGCCAGGAAAGCCATCTGCTTTTCCACCTGCTGCTGGAACAGGCCCCAGGTCTGGGAGGCCTGCTGTTCCATTTGCTGGCGGCTGGTCAGCGCATTTAATAGCAGGTCTAAGCGGGCAGCTTCGCGCTCGGACTGCAGATATTGTTCAGCCGGGCGGCGGCGGCGGTTGGCAAAGAGCTGCTCGCCCGCCACGATGTGGGGATGCAGCGCCAGGATATCCATCAAGAGGGCCGGTGGGAAAGCAGCGCGCGCATACAGGCACAGCGCCAGCCCGTTTTCAAATGCGCCGGGGGTTTCCAGAGCGGCTTCAGCAGCCAGCAGCATTTCCGGGTCGCAGGTAAGGGAGAAGAAACCCGCCATTTCTCCCGCCCAGCGCAGGGCCGGGTAGCCTTCTGCCAGCGCGGCGCGGCTCTCGGCTTGCAGGGAACTCAGCAGAGCGCGCGAACCAGCCGCCGCGGCATCCTGCGCCCAGGACTGGATCACCAGCTGGCCCCGCTCCAGCGCGGAGACGATGATCCGCGCGCTGCCAGGAGCGTGTTCTTCAGCGGCGCCGCACAAGCCGTGACTGGCCTCACCCGGGTCCGCGGCGGTTTGCAGCAGCACTTTCTGAGCCTGCTCCAGGCCTTCCCACACGTAGGGGAAAAGAATCGCAAAGCGCTGCGGATCATCCTGGTAGACACAACAAAGATGATCCCCAGGCTGCACGCTGGAGATGTACTGCTCTTCAAGCCGCTCTGTTTCCATTCCTGCCCTGTTCTAGAAAACCTCTGTCAGGCTAATCTGTTTGCCAGGAAGAGTCCGCCCTGGATATCTGTCCCGGGCCAAAAATATTTACGGTTGGTATAACCCGGATCTATCATTAATTTACTTTACTGTATCTTTTTCTACCACAATTTTTGCATTTATCATACAACGGAAAACCAACCTGGACAAGGATGCATCTGCTGAGAAGGGCCTGCCAGAGGCGATATCCACTTGACAATTTTGAAAAGCCTTATATAATCAGGGAAACAAATCAAAAAACTGTGATGAGGACGAGTATGCGCGTCCCTGGCGGTACAGAGAGCAGGAGGGCGGGCCGGAAACGGCTCCCCCGGTGAGAACCTGCCCGTACAGATGCGCAGAATGGACCTCGGAGTTGCAGGGCCAACGTCGCGATGCGAGCATCGCTTAGACCAGTAGCCCGCGCCGGAGCTGCCACCGTTATCAAGGCAAAGGGTATCGCGCCATCCGGGCGCCGTACCCCAACGAGTGAGGCTGGCGTTTCCCCCCTGTTGCGCATCACCAACAGGGATTTTTTGTTAAAGGGTGGGAAACCCGCCTAAGTAAGGTGGCACCACGGACCCCGCGTTCGTCCTTAGCAGAGGGATGAATGCGGGGTTTTAAGTTTAAGAAACCTCAGCCCCCGTCTCCATCTGGCTTCCCTTCTCCAAAAAGTGCAAAAACGGCACTTTTTGGAGAAGGGACGGGAGGGATGAGGAGTGCTTTCGGAAACAGGAGCAAGCTAATGGCACCTAAAAAAGGACGAATTCTTACCGGGCATCGCCCAACCGGACCCAGGCACATCGGTCACCTGATGGGCACGCTGGAAACCTGGGCCAGTTTGCAAGACAGCTATGACTGCTACTTTCTGGTGGCTGATTTACACGTTCTGACTACGGACTATGAACACCCGCAGCGCGTGCGGGAGAACACGTTGGGCATCGTGCTGGATTGGCTGGCGGCGGGCATCGACCCCGACCGCGCGACGCTGGTGCTGCAGTCGGCGGTGCCGGCGCATACTCAATTGAACACGCTGTTGGGCATGCTGGTGACGGTGGCGCGCCTGGAGCGCGTGCCGACCTATAAAGATCAGGTGCGCGAGCTGAACTTGCAGCCTTCGCTGGGCTTGCTGGCTTACCCGGTGCTGCAAGCCGCTGATATCCTCATCTATAAAGCGGACACCGTCCCCGTGGGCGAGGACCAGCTGCCGCATATCGAGCTGACTCGCGAGATCGCGCGCCGCTTCAACCAGACCTACGGCGAGACCTTCCCCGAGCCGGAAGGGCTGCTCTCGCCGACGCCGCGCCTGCCGGGTACGGATAACCGCACCATGCACACCTCTTACGGCAACGCCATCTTCCTGCGCGACACGCCGGAAGAGACCACCCAGAAGGTGAAATCCATGTACACCGACCCCACCCGCATCCATGCCAATGACCCCGGGCACGTGGAAGGCAACCCGGTTTTTGCCTATCACGACGCCTTCAACCGCAATCAGGCCGAGGTGGCAGAGCTTAAGGAGCGCTACGTGGCGGGCACAGTGGGCGACGTGGAAGTGAAGCGTAAGCTGGCGGCAGCGTTGAACGAATACCTCGCCCCGCTGCGCCAGCGCCGCGAGCAGTTCGCGGCCCACCCCGACGACGTGATCGATATCCTGCGCGCAGGTACGCAGCGCGCGCAGCAGTTAGCGGAGCAAACCCTTAACGAAGTGCAGGAAAAGATGGGCCTGGCTGCTCCGTTGATTAAAACTCACGCTATTCCGCAAACGGGCGGGGGAGCGCATTTTGGCGATTTTCCCTCTGACCCGATGTTGTTCGTACCCTAAATCCCTATTTTCGATTTCCAAAGGAGAAGTAACATGTCTGAACCATCGCGTTTCGAACTGACCGAAAATGATATTCCGAAGTTTTGGTACAACATCAACGCCGATTCACCCGTGCCGCCGACGCCAGTGCTGCACCCCGGCACCAAAGAACCTGTCACGCCAGACTTCCTCTCGGCGCTGTTCCCCATGGACTTGATCCTGCAGGAAATCAGTACTGAGCGTTATATCCAAATCCCGGATGAAGTGCGCGAGCTGTATAAACTGTGGCGGCCCACCCCCTTGATCCGCGCGCACCGCCTGGAAAAGGCGCTCGGCACCCCGGCGCACATCTACTTCAAATATGAGGGCGTTTCTCCCTCCGGCAGCCATAAGACCAACACCGCCCTGGCGCAGGCTTATTACAACAAAATCGCCGGCACCAAGGCGCTGACAACCGAGACCGGCGCGGGGCAGTGGGGCTCGGCCCTGGCGATGGCCTGCAAGTTCTTTGACCTGGACCTGGAAGTCTACATGGTCAAGGTATCCTACCAGCAGAAACCTTACCGGCGCTTCCTGATGGAAGCTTATGACGCCCAGGTATTTGCCAGCCCCACCGACCGCACCAACGCCGGGCGCGCCATCCTGGCGGAGGACCCGGACAGCCCCGGCTCGCTGGGCATAGCCATCTCTGAAGCGGTCGAAGTCGCGGCAACCTCGGGCGGCGCGAAGAAGTACAGCCTGGGTTCGGTGCTCAATCACGTGCTGCTGCACCAGACGGTGATCGGCGAAGAAGCGCTCAAGCAGATGGACCTGGCTAACGAGTACCCGGATGTGGTGATCGGCTGCGTGGGCGGCGGTTCGAATTTCGGCGGCATCGCCCTGCCCTTCCTGCGCGAAAACTTGAAGAACGGGCAGCGCACGCGCTTGCTGGCAGTGGAACCCAAAGCCACCCCTTCGCTGACCAAGGGCATCTACGCCTATGACTACGGCGATACGGCTCAAATGGCCCCCATCGTCAAAATGTATACGCTGGGGCACAGCTTCATTCCCCCGGCGATCCATGCCGGCGGGCTGCGCTACCACGGCATGGCCCCACTGCTGTGCGGGCTGTATGACGCCGGGCTGATCGAAGCCCGCGCCGTGCACCAGTTGGCCACCTTCGAAGCCGCCACGCTCTTCGCGCATACCGAAGGCATCCTGCCGGCCCCTGAATTGGCGCACGCCATCCGCGTGGCGATCGACGAGGCGCTGGAGGCCAAGGAAAAGGGCGAGAAACGGGTCATCCTGTTCAACCTCTCCGGTCACGGCAACTTCGACCTGACGGCCTACGACGCTTACCGCGCCGGCAAGCTGCAGGACTACGACTACCCCGAAGAAGAAGTCGCGCGCATCAAGGACCGCCTGCCACAGGTGGAGCAGCCCGTATAATCCTTTTTTGTGCCTGGGACTGGCTGCGCCAGTCCCAGGCACAACTCAGACTATTTCCAGGGCGCGGTGACCAGGGGGGTCGCCGCGTCCTGCGTATGGGCCAGACCGGGCAGGTTCCAGGCTTGCAGGATGGTTTTGAGCAGGCTGTAATGGTCCTGGGGCGTGCTGTCTGTGAAGCCACTTTTGGCAAGCGGAGAAATGAGGATTGCCGGGACGCGCCCGCCCGCGCCTTTTGGCAGGCCGCAGCAGCCGCTGTTTTCCGAGCTGGATTCATCGAAGACGATCCAGATAGCGTAGTTTTGGCCTAAGGCAGGGGAGGATCGCAGCTGGTCAACCAGCGGCCCCAGCCAGGCATCGGCTGCGCTGAGCGCGCAGTTGTGCGCCGAATGGCACAGGTTGGGGGTGATAAAGACGAAATTGGGCAGCTGGTTATTTTGCAGGTCGGTGGAAAGCTGGCTCAGCGGCACCACGTGACTGCTGCAGCGCGCTGGATTAGTCCGAATATCGTCATAGTACAAAAAGGGGACGTGGTTGAGGTCGTACTGCTGCGTGTTGCCCACGTAACATGGCGAAGGCATATCTTCCGCGTACGCCTTCCAGGTTTTGCCGCCCGCTTCCAGACGGTCGGCGATGTTGGGCGCGCTGATAAAGCAAGCCATGCAGTCGCTGGCAATGCCCTGGGTGCTGCCGCTGGTCAGCGCCAGATAATTGGGCAGGCTGGGGTGCGCCACGGCATAATACTGGGTAAAGAGCACGTTTTGCTGTGCCAGCTGGTTGAAGTTGGGCAGCTTGTCATTGCCAATCACCGCCGGGTAGTCGTGATTCTCAAAAACAATCAGGATGACGTGGTCAAAGGCGGGAACGGAGCCGGCTTGCGCCGGGGTTGGCAGCCCGCCGCTAGCCGGCGTGGTGAGGGGAGAATCGGTCGCCATGGGAATGGCGGTCGCCACGAGAGTGTCGGTCGCCATGGAATGGCGGGTACGGAGTATCGGTCGCCACAGGAGTGTCGGTCGCCATGGGAATGGCGGTCGCCATGGGAATGGCGGTCGCCATGGGAATGGCGGTCGCCACGGGAGTGGCGGTCGCCATAGGAGTGTCGGTCGCCATGGGAATGTCGGTCGCCATGGGAGTGGCGGTCGCCATGGGAATGGCGGTCGCCATCTCGGTTGGCGTGCCGGTAGGATCAGAAGCCGTGGCGGATGGCGCGGAGGTTGGGGTTGGCAACGCCGGGGCCGGGGCAGCCGTGCAGCCCACCAGCAGGGCGGCCAGGATTAAAAGTATCAGGAATCGTCTCACAATGAATGGCTCTCACTTTCTTCATCCCCCTGGTTTTGGAATATTGTAACCGATTAATGGGGGGATACCATGAGGCCGCCTGCGAGGGATTGCATACGAAATGACGGCAAAGGGGTAGATGGCACAGCCCCGGCAGGTATGCCACAGCAGTTGACCGCGGGAGAGAGCCTGCTCCTTATGGCTCAAAGGTACCTTTGGGAGCAGCGAAAAATTGAATGATTAGGCCACTTCGCCCAGCACCAGCACTTCAATGTTCTGGTTTTGCAGTACGGGCGGTTTTTCCAAATCGGGCCGCGACAACTGGCCGTAAGTATACGCCCCGACCAGGGGAATATCACCCAGCGCGGTTTGCAGCGCGGCCTGGAATGCGCCGGGGTGCGGCTCGAACAGCACCTGCCAGGCGGCGTCCACCAGTGCCAGCGCCAGCAGGGGTGTGGCATCCTCGAGCATCGCCAGGGCATGCTTTGCAGCCTGCTCTGCCGCGCGCAGGCAGGCTTGCGGGTCGCCGGTCATCAGGTGCGCCAGAGACCCCTGAGGTACAGGCGCGCTCATGCGCAGCGAGCCGTCCACTTCCATGCGCAGCGCCGAGCGGATCAGCAAGTGGCGCGGATCCGCTTCTACGAACGGCGCAGTCTGCTTGCTGCGCTGCGGTTCAATGCCCAGTGGATACTGGCGAGCCAGATCGCTGAGCGGCGGGAAAGCCCACTCGCGGGCAGAGTAGCCCAGGTACTGCGCGTAAACTTCGGCTGCGGGCTGCTGGTCGAGCGCATGTACCCACACATCGCGGGTGTGCGTGGCGCGGACATAAATGCCCAGGTCCTGCCAGCCGTGCCCTAAACCGACCCCCATGCGCAGATGCTCGCCCAGGATTGCCGCCGATAACGCGCCCGTCCCGGCCTGATTCTTACCGATGGTGCAGGTTTTGCCCTGCGCAGGTTCGCCTGAAGCCATGCCGCCCATCACCTGCACCGGCAGGTCGCTCAGCGCGGCGCAGACTGGTTCCAGACTGCCATTGATCCCATCGACTGCCAGCAAGATCTGTTCGGGTAAAAAGACCGCTTGCTCCAGCCTCTGGAATAACTGGCGCGCCGTGGCCTGACTGTCCTGGGCATATTGGGGAAACCAATGCACCTGGGCCTTGAAGTCCTTGCCCGCCAGCAAAGCGACCACCACTGAACGGGGCTGGTCGCCCGCACCGGTCAGGGGACACAGGCTGGAAAAGCCCCATAAAGGCGTTTCCCCCAGCAGCGCGGTCAGCCCGGCCAAAACTTCCTGGATATTATATTCTTGCGCCACGAAGACCAGCCCCAGCGCCGGGTGCGTCGTCCCCAACTGGTTCAGGGCACGCTGCGTGGCCTGCATGGCTGCTTCGCCGCCATCAATACCTATCCCTATGCCGAAAACAGCTTTGCTCGCCATCCTTCGTGCCTCCGCGTTTGCAATTGTGAGGAAACTTGTCCCCGCAGCTGCCTATTATATTTCACTGATAGGAACCGTAAAGTGGAAGGTCGTCCCCTTACGGAACTCGGATTCGAACCAGATTTTTCCGCCCTGCATCTCGACCAGGCTTTTGGTGATGTTCAAGCCCAGCCCGGTGCCGTTGACTTCGCGCGTTTTGGGGTCTTCAGAGCGGAAGAACTTCTGGAAAATCTTCTTCTGATCCTCCTCGGCGATACCAATGCCGTTGTCTTTGACCCAGATATGCACCACTTCGGCTGCGCCGTTCGCGTCCCACTCATTCTTGCAGTATTCAGCGGCGATTTCCAGGCTGCCCTCCGCGGGGGTATATTTTTGCGCATTCGAGAGCAGGTTCACCAGCACCTGTTCCAGGCGCGTGCGGTCGGCCCAAACCGGCGGCAGATCCGCGGGAAGCTCCAGGTTCAGAACCTGCTGCTTTTCTTCGATCTGTTTACGGGTGGAGCGCACTGCCGTCTCAATGGCATCCGACAGGCGCAGCGCCTTGAAATCCAGGCGCAGGCGGCCCACTTCGATCTTGGCGCTGTCGTTTAAGTCGGAAACCAGCGTGTTCATGCGCTCAATATTGGCGCGGATGGTGCTTAAAAAGTTCGCCTGCGGCTCGGTGATCGGCCCCACCGCGCCCGCGGCGATCAATTCCGTGTAGCCTTTGACGGAGGTCATCGGATTCTTGAGTTCGTGGGCCACAAAGGAAACGAAATCGCTCTTGGCAAGGTTGGCCTGCTGCACCGCGGCATATAACTGCGCGTTGGAGATGGCGATGGAAGCGTGGTCGCTCAGGCGGATGAGGAAGTTCATCATCTCGTCCGAGAACTGCTCGGGGCGCGTGCTTTCCAGCAGCAGCACCCCGATGGTGTTAGTCTCGCGGCGCAGCGGCAGGACCGCCTGGCTGTGACCATTTTCCAGCAGCGGGCGCGGGTTGCCGGCGCCATCTAATGAACGGTGCAGCGGCAGGCCACTATTGATCACTTCCTGGAACTGGTATTCCCCTGCGGACAGCAAAGCATTCTGGTATGCTTCCAGCTCGCTGTCGTATCCCTGGGCTGCCATGATCTGAATCCCGGCAGGCTCATTCTCCGCAATCACGCCCACTATTCCGGCGCTGGCCCCAGACTGGCGCATGGCCCAATCCAGGGTGATGGACATAGCGCGGCGCGTGTCGAGGCTGGCGTTCAGTTCGCGGTCGATGCGCTGCATCACCGAAAGCTCCTCGACCCGTTCTGCCAGGGCCTGATCGGTGTTGGTGTACAGGCGCGCGTTTTCAATGGCGACGGCGGCCTGCGAGGCAAAGGCCGAGAGCAGTTCCAGGTCTTCGTTGGAGAAGATACTGCCGTCGCGCTTGTTGATCACTTCGAGCACGCCAATCACGCGGTCCTTCACCAGCAAGGGGATCACCAGCACGGCATGGGTGACAAAACCGGTGTCCTGATCGGGCTTCGAGAACCATTCCGGGAAGCGGTTGACATCATTGACGATGATAGGCTGGGCCGTCTTAACCGACTTGCCCACCACCCCGCGCCCGGCAGGCATGCGCTTGTTCAACAGCGTCCCGGCGACCGGGCCGACTACTGAGCGGAAAACCAGTTCATCCGCGGCGAGGTCCACCAGCAGCAGCGAGCCCGCTTCGCAGTTGAGCATGGTACAAGCGGACTGCAGGATGGACTGCAGCAGCGGCTCCGTCTCCAGCGTGGAGGTCAGCTGGCGCGTGACTTCGTTAAGTGTGGTCAGCTGGCGCGTGCGGCGCTGTGTTTCTTGCAGCAGACGAGCTTTGACCAGCGCCCCGGCGACCTGATCGGCGATGGCCTGCAGCATGGCCTGCTGTTCGGGCGTATATTCCACGACCGGGTCCAGGCTGCCCAGGCTGAGCGCGCCAATCGTCTCGGCCCCGGCGTTGAGCGGCACGCTCATCCAGGCAGACACCTTCCCCTGGCGGGTCAGGATGGCGCGTTTCTGGCACTCGCGGCTGTAATCCGCGGTGCGGATGGCGCGCCGCTGGTGGATCACTTCCTGTTCCAGCGCCTGCCCGGCGGGCACGGGGCAGGATTCCTGCTGGCTGAGGCGCTCATCTTTTTCCAGGAAAAAGGCGTACTGGTATAGATCCTGGCCTTTGTCGTACAGCAAGATGCTGAAGTTTCCGGCCGGGATGAGCTGTGTGGTCTGTGTGTAGACCAGTTCGAGGATATCATCCAGGGCGAGGGTGATGTTGATGCCCTGCGCCACGCGCGTCAGGGCGTTCAATTCGCGCACCCGGTTTTCCATGTTGGCCACCACCTGCGCGCGTTCAATCGCCAGAGCAGCCTGATCGCACAGGGCTTCGACAAAACTCAACTGCGGGGCGGTATAAGGTTCGCCGCTCAGGCGCGGGCCTAATGCCAGCCAGCCTGAAAGACGCTGGCGGCCGGGCAGGGGCACAAATGCCAGCGCGCCAAGTAAACTCAGGCGCGCCCGGTCAGGCTCGAGCGCGGGCGGCAGAGCATCATATTCATTGAGCAGAAGCGGAGCGCGCTGGTCACTCAGGTGGATGGCTAAGCCGCTGGTCATGGGAAAGCGCAGCTCGCTGGTCGGGCGGCCGCTTTCATCAGCGGCGGCGACGTACTGGTCCAGCAGCGGATCGTAAATGTAGACGTGCAGGCGGCTGGGAGCCAGGGCGTCGGCCACATAACGCCGCAAGATGCGCAAAATGCCGGGCAGGTCCACCATCCGCGTCAGCTCGCCCGAGAAGGTTTGCAGGCGGTCCTGGAAGGCGCGTTTATTGCGGAAGAAGAACTGGTCCACCAGGCGCTGGGTGCGCTCGCGCAGCGGTACCAGCGCCAGCGCCAGCAGGAAGAAGATCAGGCCGGTCAGCAGCGGGCTGGCGGGCGTTAGCAGGCTGCTCAACCCCAGGCTCAACCCGGAAACTATCAGGGCGTACCCGACGGCGACCAGCAGCGCCATTAGCCCATAGCGAACACCCAGGCTGAGCACCAGGTCGGCCTGCAGCATGCGGTAGCGCTGCACGGAATAACCCGCCAGGATGGGGAAGATCAACAGCGGGATCAACAGGTATGGCGAAAATGCCCAGGCCAGGCCAAGACTGGCGCTGATCAACCACAGGCCGATGGGCGAGAAGCTGATCAGCGCTGCCAGCGCTACCAAACGGACCTGTTCCTGATCATTTGACCAGCGCCGGGGCTGGCGGCGCAGGTAGGCCCACAGCACGCAAAAGAGCAGCGCCAGCAGCCCATAGCTGTATTCCAGCTTCCAGGCCAGCTGATAAGCGCGCGGCTGGGCCAGATCGGATAACAGCGGCAGCGCGAATGCTGCCAGCAGCAGTCCCAGCAGGGGGCCAACCCAGGCGAGCAGCGGGCGGCGCAGCACCAGGGGATCCTCGCGCGGGTATAGCAGCGCCAGCCCGATGGTCGAGCCGCCGAACAGACCCACGGCGATGGTCCACAGCCAGCTGAACTGGTGGGTGGTATACAGGTCAAACAACAGGCCAAGCCCCAGGGCGGCCGAAGCACAGAACTGGGCAAAGGCGCGCCCCGCCGCATACCGGCGGCGGATGGCATACACCCACACCCCCACGCCCAGGTAAACCAGGCCAATCAGGTAAGGTAGGTAAAAATAATCGAAAGCCGCGCCGGCGGGGAATGCCAGCAGCGGCAGGTCCCCCAGCGCCAGCCTGCCATCGGGCAGGCGCACCTGCACAGGCAGGGCTTCTCCTACAGCATGCGCCTGAAGCACAGCCTGCAAAGCCCGCGCATCTGGCACAGGCTGCCCGGCCACACTCACCAGCTGCGCGCCCGTCCAGCCCTGCTGCGGCACGGCCCAATCCGCGGGACCAGCCTGGTTGAAGAGCATGGTCTGCTCCACAAAGCCGCCCAGGAAGGGCGCCTGCATCCAACGCAGCGCCAGGAAAGGCACGGCCAGGAAGGCCAGCAGCCCGATGATTAAATACACAAACACCAGCGCCTGGGGCAGCAGGGAGCGCCAGCGGGTGACTTCTATAGCGGATAGGGGACGGGTACGAATATCTTCCATGAAACTCTCTTGAGTGCAGAAATACAGGCGGAACGGTTCTAGTATACAAAAAGAGCAGCGCTTCAGGTTCTGCTCTTGCAAAAGTGTTAGGTAAAAAAGATATAAAGGGAATGCTTGGCATATAATTAAACGCGAGGTGAAACTTTGTCCCATTTATTTGAACCCTTTAGCCTGCGCGGGGTAACCCTGCGCAACCGCATCGGTGTCTCACCGATGTGCCAGTATTCTTATGAGGACGGCTTTGGCAATGATTGGCTGATGGTACACCTGGGCGCGCGCGCCGCGGGTGGGGCCGGGCTGGTGATCGCCGAGGCGACCGCGGTGGAAGCGCGCGGGCGCATCACGCCGCATGACCTGGGCATCTGGACGGACGCGCACACGGAACCCCTGGCCCGCGTGGCGCGCTTTATCAAGTCACAGGGTGCGGTGGCGGGTATCCAGATCGCACATGCCGGGCGCAAGGCCTGCACGCGCCGCCCCTGGGACGGTGGGAGACCCATTCCGCCCAACGACCCGCACTACTGGCCGGTGGTTGGCGCCAGCCCGCTGCCCTTCGCCGATGGCTACCAAACGCCGCAGGAACTGAGCCAGGAAGAAATTCAGACTGTGCAAAACGCCTTCCGCAGTGCAGCGCAGCGCGCGCTGGCTGCCGGCTTCGAGTGGCTGGAGATCCACGGGGCGCATGGTTACCTGATCCACAGCTTCTACTCGCCCCTTTCCAACCAGCGTAGCGACGCCTACGGCGGCAGTTTTGACAACCGGATCCGCTTCTTGCTGGAGACCGCACAAGCGTGTGCGCGGCGTGTGGCCCGAACACCTGCCGCTGACCGTGCGCCTGTCCTGCACGGACTGGGTGGAAGGCGGCTGGACGGTCGAAGATTCGGTCGAACTGGCGCGGCGTTTGCAGCCGCTCGGCGTGGACCTGATCGACTGTTCTTCTGGCGGGAATGTGCCCAAGGCGCCCGTGCCAACTGGGCGCAGGTTACCAGGTGCCGCTGGCCGAACGCGTAAAACATGCCGCGCCGATCCCGGTGCAGTCCGTGGGGCTGATCACGGCGGCAGCCCAGGCGGATGAGATCGTGCGCAATAACCGCGCGGACATGGTGCTGTTAGGCCGCGAGATGCTGCGCGACCCGAACTGGGCTTTGCACGCCGCGCAGGAGTTACATTGTTCCCCGGTGGAACTTGGCCTGGTGCCGCCCCAGTACCTGCGCGCTTTCTAAAAAACCTGTACGGTGCTGGGACCCTGCCAGGCAGGGTCCCAGCACCTACCCATTCCAAGATACCCACTGCAGGATTCAAAATGAAACCGATTACGCTTGAAGATGTCGCCCGCATGCCGCGCCCAGGTTGGGCCATCCCCGGCGGGCTGGCTTTTAGCCCGGATGACAGCCTGGTCACCTATCTTTACAGCCCTGAAGGCGGGCTGGTGCGCCAGCTGTACGCTTTCAACCCGCAAACCGGCCAGCGCCGCCTGCTGGTTACGCCGCCGGGCGGGGTGCAGGAAGCCGACCTCTCGCTGGAAGAGAAACTGCGCCGCGAGCGCCAGCGCCAGCTTGAATTAGGCGTCACCAGCTACGCCTGGTCGCCCAAGCTGACCCCGGCGCACACCGCGCGCCTGTTGATGCCCTTCCCAGACGGACTGTATATGCAAGAGGTCAGGCTGGGCGAGCAGTTCGAACCCGGCGAACTGCAAAAGCTGGTCGACAGCGCCAACGGCGCGGTGATCGACCCGCGCTTTTCCCCGGATGGGCAGTGGATCGCGTATGTCCAGGCGGATGAGCTGTGGGTGATGCCTGCGGCGGGCGGCGAACCGCGCCAGCTGACCCACGGCGCGCGCGAAAACGGGCGCACGCACGGGCTGGCGGAGTATATCGCCCAGGAAGAGATGGCGCGCAGCCAGGGTTACTGGTGGTCGCCCGACTCGCGCTGCCTGGCGTTTGAAGCCGCGGACGAAGCCCAGGTCCCGACGTACAGAATTATGCACCAGGGCCAGCCGCCGGAGCTGCACGAGGATCATCACTACCCGTTTTCCGGGCAGGCCAACGCGCACGTGCAGCTGGGCGTGATCGCCCGGGAAGGCGGCGAGCCAGCCTGGATGGACCTGGGCGCGGAGGCCGAGATCTACCTGGCACGCGTGCACTGGCTGCCCGCGCAGGGAGATGCCGGGCAGCCGATCCTTCTGGCGGAAGTCGAGAACCGCGCGCAAACCCGGCTCGACCTGCTGCGTTTTGACCTGGCAACCGGCAAGGCTGAGCGCATCTTGCAAGAGCAGTCGGAAGTGTGGATCAACCTGCACAATGCCTTCCGCCCGATCAAATCCGGCCGCCTGGCGGGCTGCTTCCTGTGGGCCTCAGAGCGCACTGGCTATCGCCACCTGTACTTGTACAGCGCGGAGGGCCGCCTGCTGCGCGGCCTGACCAATGGGGACTGGATGGTGGACGACCTGGTGGGGCTGGACGAGAAAAACCAGCTGGTTTACTTTACCGCCACGCGCCAGTCGCCGCTTAAATCGCAGTTGTACCGCGTGCCCCTGGAAGAACCCTCAGGCGGCCCGGTGAGCGAGCCCCTGCGTCTGACCAGCGCCCCTGGGCTGCACCAGATCGTCTTCAATCACGACTGCACCCGCTACCTGGATACCTTCAACGCCCTGGATACGCCACCTAGCATCCAGCTGTGCAGCAGCGCGGACGGCGCGACTGTGGAAGTGCTGTACGCGCCCGAGGATGAGCGCATTACAGAACTGCAGCTGGAGCCGCCCGAGCTGGTAACGCTAGAAAACCGGGCGGGAACGGCGCTGTATGGAGCCATCTACCGCCCGCCGGCCCAGTTTGGGGCAGGGCCCTTCCCCACCATCGTCAGCGTGTACGGCGGGCCGCACGCGCAGCTGGTGACCAACAGCTGGCGCCTGACCACGGATATGCGCGCGCAGTACCTGCGCCAGCAAGGTTTTCTGGTGTTCGTGCTGGATAACCGCGGCAGCGCCCGGCGCGGGCTGGCCTTTGAAGGCGCGGTCAAAAACCACCTGGGCGACCTGGAAGTGCAGGACCAGGTGGATGGCGTACGCTGGCTGGCGCAGCAGGGCCTGGCGGACCCGGCGCGGGTGGGCATTTACGGCTGGAGCTACGGCGGCTATATGTCGCTGATGTGCCTGATGCGCGCGCCGGAAGTATTCAAGGCCGCGGTTGCTGGCGCGCCGGTGACGCATTGGGAAGGTTACGACACGCACTACACCGAACGCTACATGGGCACGCCCGAATCCAACCCCGGCGGCTACGCCGACAGCGCGGTGATGAAATACGTGGGCCAGATGCAGGGCCAGTTGATGCTGGTGCACGGCCTGATCGACGAAAACGTACACTTCCGCCACACCGCCCACCTGATCAACGCGCTGATCGAAGCCCGCCAGCGCTACCAGCTGCTGCTCTTCCCCGACGAGCGGCATATGCCGCGCAAGTTAGCCGACCGGGTCTTTATGGAAGAACAGATCGGCGACTTCTTCAAGCAGGCCCTTTCCTGAAGGCAGGCGCTATCTTGATGAATGAGGGCGCAAAGCCGCGGCTTTGCGCCCTCATTCAATTTTTTGATCAGGCAGCAGGCGCAGCGCCAGCAGGCACGCACCCAGCACTGGCGACTGTTCCGGCTGGGTAATGTGCATCTCTGGCAGGCGGGCGTGGATGGCATCGGCCAGGGGCTGGGTCACAATCGCCCCGGCCTTGGTCAACCCGCCGACGGTGACCAGTTCGGCCAGTTCCCCGGTGAAACCCAGCGCATCCGCCACGGTCTGCACCAGTTCCGCCAGGTGTTCAGCGCCCTGGCGCAGCACCCGCTGGGCAGCGGGGTCGCCTTCTTGGGCGGCTGCTAACACCAGGCGAGACATAGCCGCGATTTCACTGCGCGAGAGACCTTCCACGTACAGGCGGTGCATCAATTCGCGCAGGGCACCCAGGCCCAGGTAGTCGCGCACCTTCTCGTGCAGCAGGCTGGCGGGCAGGCGGCCATCTGCTACCGCCGCGGCGGTGCGCATGGCCTGGATGCCCAGCCAGTAGCCCGAGCCTTCGTCCGAGATGAGCGGGCCCCAGCCGCCTGCCAGCCAGGATTGGCCGCTGGCATTGTAACCGAAGCAAGAGGAGCCGGTGCCCACGATCAGCACGCTGCCCGGGCGGCCCGAGAGCCCGCCTGCCAGGGCGATACGCGCATCATGGTCCACGCCGATGCGCTGGGGAGGGGCCAGTTCCAGGGCCAGCGCCATGCCGCGCACCGCCTCGCGGTCGCGCTCGACCACGGTGCTGCCAATGCCCAGGAAGGCCGCTGAGAAGGGCCCCTCTGGCAGGTTGGCCGCGCGCCGGGCTGCCTGAACCGCCGCTTGCAGGTTGGCCTGCGCAGCCGCTACGCCAATATCGTGATAGTTGGACGGCCCGCCATAGCCCACGCCCAGCAAGCGGCCCTGGCGGTCGACCAGCGCGGCCTGGGTTTTGGTCCCGCCGCCGTCGATGCCCAGCACCACGTCATGCGGCATCGCCAGCCTCTGGCACGCTGCCCGGGGCCCACTGCGCGCGGGGCTTAATAAAGGTCTTGACTACTTTGATCCACGCGCCGTTTTCACTGGTCAGGCGGAAGCGCCCGGCTGCGGCGGGGATGACAAAGGTCTCGGCGTAGTTAAAACGCGCTTGCGCGCCATTTTCCGTCTCCAGCAGCACCTGTTGGCCTTCGACCAGGCTCAGCACCTGGCAGGAAGCGCCGGTTTCAATCTCTACCGTGCCGTTAAACGCGTAGCGCTGCACGGCGTAGAAGTGATGGGGGTGGGTGGGCAGGTGGGTGATGCGATAGCCCTGCCCTTCCGCGACCACCTGCGGGTGCGAGACAAACTCCTGCTCGATGCGCGGCCCCTGGCGGTCAAAATAGAGGTTCTGGAAGGCGCGTTCAATGTTGAGTGAGCGCGGTTTGCCATCCAGGTCCAGGCGCAGCCAGTCATACATTTTAAAGGTAAAGATATAGGGCGTGGCGGAAATCTCCAGCACCAGGTTGCCCTCCCCCGCGCCGTGGATGGTGCCGTTGGGGATCAGCAGCAGGTCATGTTTTTCCACCGGCACCGAATGGACGAAGCGGTCGATCTCCACCGGCTGGCCGGTCTCGGCGGAGCGCAGCAGGGCGGCTTTGAACGCCTGCGGGTCGACGCCCTCCTGGAAGCCCAGGTAAACGCGCGCGTCGGGGGCGCAGTCGAGGATGTAGTAGCATTCATCCTGGGTGAAGGTTTCGCCAAAGTGCTGGCGGATGAAGCCAGGGCGCGGGTGGCACTGTACCGAAAGGTTGCCGCCCGCGAAGGTATCCAGGAAGTCATAGCGGATGGGGAATTCAGATTTGAAGTTGGGTGCGCTTTCGCCCAGCACCGCTTCCGCTTCTTGATCCATCAGCAGATCGAAAGAGACTTCCAGCAGCAGCCCGCCGGATGCGAATACCAGCCCGTTTTCGGGCACGATCAGCTCGAAGGACCAGGCATAATTGGGCACCGCCTGGGCTAACTGGGGGATATGCTGCTTGATCCACTGCCCGCCCCAGGGACCCGGCTCGAACCAGGGCCGCACGCGGAAGAAGCTGCGCGCCATTTCCGCCAGCCCCGCGCGCAGCGCAGCGCCGGGCATGAAGGCCGGCTCATCCGGGCGCTGCTCGTCCACGATCCAATCGATGCGCGGCAGCAGGTCTGCTTTGTGGCGGTTGGCGGCGACCCAATCAATAAAATAACTGCGCTTGTAAGCCGGTTTTGGCTCGGCAGCCTGGGCCGCGCCCAGGTTCTTGACCGCTTTGGCCCGCGCGCGGAACTGGATCTCATTCTTGGGCACGTCCACGTACAGCAGCAAACCCTGCCAGCCCGCCAGGGCCGCGCCCGTGCCGTATAGAATGTTCAGCCGGGCCTGGGGATCGGGCTGCAGCGCCGCCAGGCGGGCCGGGTCGAAAAAGTCTGCCAGCCTGCCGGGGAAACGGAAACCAAACAGTGCATCATCCCCACCCAAATACGGGGCGATCAGGGTATCGATCTGCGCGCTGGAGAGCAGCGCATGCTCCACTGGGTGGAACGCCGCCGAAATTCCGCGCTGCGCCAGGGCTGCCGCCAGATTTTTCTGGAAGCGATCCCACAGCACCCCGGGATAACCGTCGACGATCACCGTGCCAGCCTGGGCGATGCGTTCCACGAGCGCAGCATAGCCAGCCTGGATCACCCCGGGCTGGAGGGGGAAGGCCGGAAAGATGTTATACTGCCCGGGCTGCGTTTCCGCCGTCCGGGCAGGCATCAGGTACTGAGATGTTTTGCGATAGGGTTGCTCAGACTGCATGCCTTTCCTTTCAAGATCAGCGCTAATGTTACTGCCCCTATCTTACATTAATCCGAGAAATTTACAAAACCTTCCAGCGGGTCACGTTCTGCGGGAACTGGCTCCAGCCGAGGGCTTTGGCGGGGGTGAAGATAAACAACCCACCCTGATCCCATTGATCCGGTTTGGGACTGTAACCGTCAGCGGCGTATTTTTCCGTATAGGCCGCGGCGACGCGCTCAGCGAGACTGCGTTCGGGCGCGCTGTTCAAGATGCGCGCCTGGCCTTCGAGGATGACCACCTCAGCGCCGCTCTCCAGATGCACCAGCGCGCGCGGATTTTCGGCGATGTTGCGCCCGCGGCGCGTCTGCGGGCTGCCATCGAAGTACAGTAAGCCTTCTAACCACACGCCCCACACCGGCGTCGCCGCCGGTTCGCCCGTCGCGCTGGCGGTAACAATCCAGTAGTTGCGCGCGGCAGTCAGGCGTTCTTCAACATAGCTCCAGGGTAACAGGCTGGCGTCATCTTCGGGTACGCCATATCCGTCCGGCATGATCGGCCGGTCCACTTTGATTTCAGCCATAGATTTGATCCTCCTGATAGAGTCATGCCGCTGGGAGCCTGCGTGTGACGGGACTGCGCCAAACAGGATCAGCGCCGCCTATGCCCCAGCGCGATCTTGATAGGGGTTTGGCGCGGGGTAGCAGCACAGCAGCGTATCCAGGTAGTCCACGCCACAAAAGTAGGGGCAGATGGAGACATTTTTCACCGCGCAGCGGTGCGAGCCAGCTTCGCCGCCGCTTTCGGCGACATTCCAGGGACAGGCAGCCTGCGCCCAGCTGATTTCACCGGGCGGGGTGGCCAGGTCAATATCCATATTTGCGCCAGACAGGCGCTGGATAATTTCAGCCATGACTGTACTCCTCTTTGTGTTTTTTTACGCCATTGCGGGGGGTCAGCACCAGCACATACAGCGCCGCGCTGATCAGGAACACGCCCAATACTGCCGGCGGGTGATAGGTCTGGATCTGAAGGATGGCCGGCGAAGGCAGCGCGCTGACCGGCGCAGTCACCAGCAGCGTGCCATACAGGTTATTGGCCAGGTGCATGCCCAACGCCAGCTCCAGCCCGGCGCTGCGCAGGGTAACCCAGCCCAAAATCAGCCCCATACCGATGTAAATGGGCAGGGTATACAGCGCGCCGTAGCTGGCGACCTCGGGGTTGAAGCTGTGCAGCAGGCCAAACAGCAGCGCCGGCGCGAGCCAGGCCAGCCATCCGCCGCCAGCCAACCCAAAGCCCTGGGTAAGGTAACCGCGAAAGAACAGTTCCTCCGAGGCGACCTGCACTGGCAGCAGCAGCAGCGCCATAACGGCATACGGCCAGAAGCGCTGCGCAGAAAAAGCCAGCGCATAACTGCCCGGGTAGAGCAGCGCCAGCGTCACATCCCCCAAGGCGGAAAGCGCCAGCCAGACCGCGGCGGAGCAGGCCAGGCGGTCCCAGCGGAAGGGACCCGCCGGGTGCAGCAGGCTGGCTAAGCGCCGCCCATGCAGCAAACGCAGCCCGCCCCACAGCGCCAGGATCAAAAAACCCGTGCCGCCTAACTCGACCGCCAGCAGCAGCGCTTCGGGCAGCGCCAGGGGGTTGAGCGTGCGCGTGGCAATCAGCGCCAGCAAGGCCAGCCCCCCGACCCCAACCATCTCCAGGCCAAAGGCGAACAGGCTCACCAGGATGTAACGCCACAGACTGTTACGCCCGGCGCGCGCGGCAGTCAGAAAAGGGTTTGGCTCGTTCAAGCCCGCAGGAGAAACAGCGTCCATGCCGGGTCAGCCTGCCTTATGGCCATTATTGTGGTTCTCGTGCATTTCCAGCCATTCGCGGATCTGGTCGGCGTGTTCGGCTTCGTGCTCCACCGTGTCGTTTAGGATCCACTGGTAGAGGGGAACACCCTTCAACCAGGGGTAACGCTCGGGATCGTTGAGATCCTTATCGCTCAGCTCCGATACCCGCCGGATGGTTTGCTTACGCACCGCTAACCAGTCCTGCCAGATCATCTCTAACGAACGTTCCTGGCTAGACATGTACCAGCGCTGGTTCAGCTCATCGACCGTTTCCTTTCCAAAATGGACGGTGGTAGGCTGCGCCATGCCGCGCTGGGCCTGGAACAGCAGCGTCACCACCTGCCCCTCCCAGTAGTTCAGGTGCGCCAGCAAATCCTTAATCGACCATTTACCGGTCACCCCCGGCTTGAGTAAATCCTCATCCTCAATCTGCTCTAACAGTTCGATCATTTCCTGCCGGCTGTCTTCCAAGGCTTCCAACAATTCGGTTTTGTCCATATATTTTCTGTCCCTTTGCGCCAAGTTTAGCATAAACTGGGGGATTAACGATTCAGAAACGGCAAAATGCCGTTTCTGAATCATTAATCCCCATTCACTTGCTATCTGCTGGATTATAAATATACTGTAACAATATACAATTTGTTCCCGGTCAAGGCGCAAAAACGGGTGGTATAGCGGCCTTGGCGCGGGGGATTACAGGAACAACACAGACCATGACCTCATTGGATGAAAAAGTTATCCGCCTGTTCCGGCCGACCGGGAGGCGCATCCAACGCCAGTTGGATTACTGGCTGGCAGACCTGTTCATGAACGAACAGCCTGGCAGGCCAGCCCGGGCGGCAGAATGGCTGCTCTACCGGGCGCGGCGGCGGCTGGTGTACGCTTTGGAAGGCAGGCAGGGGCAGGCGGAATGGTGGCAAGGATGCTCTGCGGCGACCGGCGCGCCCCTGCGCGTGTTGTTTTTGGGCGACCAGCGCGCTTATAAAGTTCACTCGCCCCAGTACTTGCAGCACGTGCTCTTCCAGCCCGGCACAGTCCAGGTGACGCCCGGGCAGCGCTTCGCCATGCGCCGCCTGCGCGCGCTGGCCCAGGCGCAGGCAGGCGAAGCGGACTTGTTAATCAGCGAAGGCAACAACCTGCTGCGCTGGACGCCGCAGGCTCCGGCAGCCTGCTGGCGCATCTCTCCCACCTGGGCGCCGATGATGTTCACCTTTTCTCCCGGGCTGACCCAGGCGGATATCGAAAAGGCGATGCGCTCACAGCGCAATAACCTGAAACTGGCGCTCAAGAGCGGCTGCTCAATCCGCTTCAGCCAGGCGGAGGCCGATTTCGACCTCTTTTACGAGCGCATGTACGTGCCGGTGGTGGAAGAACGGCACAGCGAGTACGGCCTGATCGATTCGAAGAAGGGCATGCACGAGCAGTTCCACCGCGGCCTCCTGCTGCTGGCGGACGATGAACAGGGACGCACCGTAGCCGGGGTATTAAACCTGAAGCGCGGCAAGCTGCTGATCGGGGTGGCAAACGGGGTGTTAGATGGCGACCTGCGCCTGTACTCGCAGGGGGTAATCAGCCTGATGTACTACCACGCGATCTTATGGGCCTTCCAGAATGGCTATGCCTGTTTTTCCTCTGGCGAGGTGCGCCCTTTCCAGACGGATGGGCTGTATTTCTATAAACGGCGCTGGGGTTTTCGCCCGGTGATGGATTTGTGGAACGTGCGCGAGTGGTTATTCTGGGCGCCGACCGGCGCGCCAGCGGCGCTCGACTGGCTGCAAGCCAACCCGCCGATTTAAATCGCGGACCGGCGCAGCGGCGCAGCGCTCTTCCCGATCCCACAGGCAGCCGCCTGCGAAAGCGCGGGCGGATAAACCCCGCCGGAGGATGCAGGGGGTGAAACGCGAGGCAAAATGGTTGAAATTTTAGGCCGGTTAGACCGGCGCTTAAAATGGGTAAGCCGGCGGGTGCAGCACCGGCTGGATAACTGGTTGGTCGGCAGAGTCTCCCCAGCCCCGGCTGCCCCCCTCGACCGGGGCCTGACTGCGGTGGTCATGCGCCTCAATCAGGGGCTTTCATTCTACCTGGATGGGTTGGCCGGGCAGGCGGAGCTCTGGGAAGGCAAAGAGATCGACACGGGCCAGCCGCTGCGGGTAGGCTACCTGGGCTCAGAGCAGGCCTACCGGCGGCTTTCGCCGCCGTTCTTGCAGGCGCTGCTCTTCCAACCCGGCACGCTGGAAACCCGGCCCTTTGCAGAGACCTCGATGCTGCGCACGCAGCCGACGGCCAACCGCCTGGCCAAAGCCAGCGACCTGGTGATCGTGGAACGCAGCCCGCTGGTCGGCTGGCGCCCCACCGCCGGTGAATGGGCGCTGACCCCCATGCGGGTGCGGCTGGTGTTTGACTTCGCCCCAGGGGAGGATTGGAATGCCGTCCAGCGGCGCATGCACGGGCAGAAGAAGAATCTGAAACTGGCGCGCCAGCAGGGCTTTACCTTCCGGGTCAGCCACGCAGACGCCGATTTTGATTTCTTCTACGAGCGCATGCATGTGCCCATGATCAACGCGCGGCATGGGGATTACGGCATCACCGACTCAAAAAAGGGGCTGCTCACCGGTTTCCGCCAGATGGGGCTGCTGATGCTGGTTTACCCGCCGGATGAGCGCAGCGGCGGTTTGCCCGTCGCTGGCAAGCTGGTCTACCAGCACGGCAAGGTGATCTACGGCATCGCCAACGGCACGCTGGATGGCGACCCCTGCTGGCACGCGCAAGGCGCTTTGAGCGCGCTCAACTACCACTCGCTGCGCTGGTGCTTTGACAACGGTATCGCACGCTATGATTTCGGCTACTGCCCGCCCTTCGCCAACCACGGGCTGTACCTATATAAGCTGCGCTGGGGCTTTACCCCCAGCGCCGACCCCTGGTCGCTGCGCAACTGGTTATTCTGGCTGCCGCCCGGCGCCAGCAGCGCAGCCCAGCACTGGCTGGCGGCGCATCCCCTGGTGAAACCCATCGCCGGCAGCGGGGATCAGGCGAACAGCGGCCTGGCGCCAGCTACCGGCGAGCAAACAGAATAGCGCAGATGCTACTTGATCAGTTCCAAGGGCAGCGGGCGCACGCGCACGTTGAGGTGGTCGAGGGCGACCACCTGCACCTGCGCGCCTTTGGGGATGGGCGCATCGCCGTTTTCAACGACTGCCGTCCACTGCTCAGAGCCAAGCTGGATGATGCCAGTGGGGTTGAGCGCCGAGGTGACGGTACCCACCTGCCCGATCAGCATGGTGCGCCCCATGCGCTGCGGGATGCGCTGCGCGCGTAAAGCAAAGCCCAGGATGGTGAAGAAGGCCAGGCCAATGAACAGGCCCGTGCCCACCACCAGCGGCACCGACACGCGCTGGAAGGTCGGCACATTGGGCGAATTGAACAGCACCAGCCCGCCGACGATGAAGGACACCGCCCCGGCAGCCGTCAGCGCGCCATGCGTGGGCGCTTTCAAATCCAGGATGAACAAGATGAAGGCCAGCACCAGGAAGAGCAGGCCAAACCAGTTGACCGGCAGCAGCCCCATGCCATAGGTAGCCAGCAGCAGGCAGACCGCGCCGGTAAACCCGGCAATCCAGCCGCCGGGGTGCGAAATCTCAATCAAAATGGCCTGGATGCCCACCGCCAGCAGCAAGAAGACGATGTTGGGGTTAGCCAGCACCATCAGCATCTCTTCCATGAAGGTCTGCGGCACGTCCACCACAGGCGCGCCCAGGGTGTGCAGCGTCAGGGATTGGTCAGAAACCTTGACCACGCGCCCGTTAAGCTGATTGAGCAGGTCGTTCAGGCTGGCGGCCTTAATATCCACCAGGCCCACCTTCACCGCTTCATCCACCGAAACGGCTTGCGCCTGATCGATCATCTGGTCGGCCAGCTGCAAAGCTGCCGCCGGGCGGTCCGCTGCCAGAGATTGCACGGTGGCCTTCAGCGCGCCTTTTTCCTTGCTCTGCATGGTGGTGCTGAGGTCCTGCCCGCTGCTGCCTACCGGGCTGGCCGCGCCAATGATCGTCTCAGGGGCCATCGCTGAGGCATGCCCGGCCAGGGTGAGGATCGTCCCGGCGCTGGCGGCCATCGCCCCGCGTGGGGAAACATACACAATGATGGGGATCTGGCTGGCGCGCATGCGCTGCACGATCTGGTTCATCAGCGAAATATCGCCGCCGGGGGTATCCAGTTCCATAATGATGGCCTGGGCGCCCTGCTGTTGAGCAATCTGCCCGGCGCGCTTCAGGTATTCCAGCCAGACCGGTTGGAGCGGCCCCTCCAGGCGCATGGTGATCACCGGCGCGGGAGCCGCCGCTTGCCCTACCGGCGCAGCCAAAGCCCTGCCGCCAGGCAGGCCGGCCAACAGCAGGCCCACAAGTAATACGAACGGCAAAAGCCTGGAAAGCGTACGCATACCATCCTCCTTTAACATTAATTCTATTATATCGCGATTGGGGAGGGCCGAAGATTATCTTCGGATTAAGAAAATCGTGTTTACCCGCGATGATCCGGAACGGGGACGGTGACGCGGACGAGGGTACCCAGCTCGGGAGCGGTATCGACCCGCATTTCGCCGCCGAGCGCTTCGGTACGCTCGGCGATGCCTGCCAGGCCATAGTGCCCTTCGCGCAGCAGGTCGACCCAGCTGTCAGGCAGTTTAAAACCTTTGCCATTATCCTGAACTTCAAGCACAACCTGGTTATTGGCCAGGTGCAGCGAGATCTCCGCGCGCGTGGCATCGGCATGGCGCAGCACGTTGCTAATGCACTGCTGGTAAATGCGAAACAGGGCAATGCGCATCTGATCCGGCAGAAGGCTGCCGTCTGCATCTAGCTTTAAAGCAATATGCAGCTGCTCATGGGCGTCTTGCAGGCGCTCGGCATGCGAGCGGATGGCCGGCTCCAGGCCCAGGTTCGAGATGGTGGGCGGGCGAAGCTCGCCGCAGATGCTGCGCAGCGTGCCGGCAACGGACTTGATGTTCTCCAGAACCGCTTTCAGGTTCTGTTTGGTTTCCTCATCTTCAACAGAATCGAACATCAAATTGATGCCAAAAACAGAGCCGTACAAATCCTGCATGGGGCCATCGTGCAGTTCCTGGGCCAGGTGCAGGCGTTCCACTTCGCCGCTTTCCAGCAGGCGGCGGCGCATTTCAGCCAGTTCTCCCTCAGCCTGCTTTTCCTGGGTGATATCGTCAAACATACATACCAGGTAAGGCGCATCCCCACCCTCACGGCGCACCAGAGACATGACCAGGTTAACCCAGATCAAATGCCCGTCGGCATGTACCAGGCGCGTTTGAAAGCGCATGTTCCGCTGGCTCTCCTGGATCAGTTCGCGCGTATGCCCTTTAAACCGTTCGAGTTCGTTGGGATCAATCAGCGCGTTCAACTGGCTGCCATACAGCTCCACATCGCTAAAGCTCACCATATTTTGAAAAGCATCGTTGGTGCGCAGGATGCGCCCTTCCAGGCCCACGAGCAGGATGCCCAGGTTCGCTTCATTAAATACCGTGCGAAAGCGAATCTCACTGGCGTTTAAGGCTGCCAGAGCGCTCTTTTTCTCGGTTATGTCGCGCAGCATCCAGCGCATCCCCGTCGTATTCCCATCATCATCCAGGATGGGGGCCAGCGTGGCTGAGACGACAATACTGCTTTGTTCGCGCGGCAAAATTTCCAGTTCAATATCATGCGCCTGGGTTCCGCGCCCCAGTAAAGTAGTATATAACCTGTGCTGCGTTGTTTCGATAAACAGGCGGAAGGGTTTCCCGATCAGAAAATCCTCGCGCACATTTAACATCGCCGAGGCGGCCTGATTCGCTTCCTGGATGATCCCGGTGCGGTTCGTTACCAGGTAAGCATCTGGAGCAAACTGAAACAATCCCTGGTAACGATGATACAAGGCTAACTGCGCGTGGCGAGACTCCAGCAGTTCGTCATTTTGCTGGCGCAGTTCCTCATCCGCCACTTCCAGCTCTTCGAGCACTTCGGCAAAGACGGTAAAAGCTTCTTCAATCGCCGGGTGGTTGCTGCCCGCTTCGCCAACAATCTGTTCGTAAAGCAAAGCAATTTTCTCGCGCGCCGTTACAATCGGGTCTTTCATCAACTCGATAACCCTTTCTCTTCCTCCCGGACCTTGATCCGATCTTCAACCGGCTCAACGACCAGGATCACACCGATAATTTCTTTCGTCTGCGCCGAAACCAGCGGCGTGCAGGTCACCTTGCAATCGATCTTCCGCCCGCGGCGATTGATTGCCGGCAAATCGACCACGGCCGAACTGGCTCCATCCGAAAAGATGCTGCGGACAGGTTTTTTTAATCGTTCCACCGGCAGACCAAAATCCAGGCTGTACAGGTTGCGATCATGCACCTCATCAGAGTGCAGTCCCCACAAATCCTCTGACTTGTGATTCCAAATGCGCACGTTCATATTTTTATCCAGCACGATAACCCCACCATGCAGCCCGGAAAGGATCGCTTCGAGAAAATCGTTAACGGTATTCAGGTCTTCGGTGCGCTGGTTTAATTCATCATTCATCGTCTCCAATTCTTCATTGGTAGACTGCAATTCCTCATTCATCGTTTCAAGCTCTTCATTGGTCGACTGCAATTCTTCGTTGGTCGTTTCCAGCTCTTCCACCGTGGACTGCAGTTCTTCGTTCGTGGTCTCCAGCTCCTCGTTGGTGGACTGCAATTCTTCCATCGCAGTTTCCAATTCCTGGTTGGCATGTTCCAACTGCGCGTACAGGCGTTTGTATTCACTGACGTCGATAAAGGAAATATTGATGCCCACCATATGGTTGTTCAGGTCATTGAGGGGCATCAGTAAAATATCGGTGTAGCGGCGCTCCTCACCCACCGAAGGGAGTTCCACTTCTTTCAGGCGTACCAGGCCTCGTTTGGCATAGGCTTGTTCGATGGCTGAACGCAGATCCACCGGGCGGTAGGAAAGCTCCAGATCCTGAAACGGTTTGCCGTAATCGTGCCTGTTCAGATTGAACAACTGCCGCGTTTTTTCGTTGGTGTTCACCAGATCGCCATGCATATCCAGCACCAGCTGTGCCACCGGCCCCGTATCAAAGGCCAGTTCGCTCAGGTAATGGTGCGCGTACTGGGCAGGTTCAACCCCATCCTCCCTGGGCATGATCTGGAAGCGACTGCGCTCGCCATTCCCTGACGCCTTGCGGAAAATGCGATTTTTCAAGTTAACCGGCCCGAAAAGTTGGGCATGGGTGAGCAGCATTTCCGCTTTCCCTAAAAAGAGGAAGCCGCTTTCGTTCAAGGCGTAACTCAGGCGGTTGAGGATGCGCGTCTGCGTCTCGGCATTAAAATACATCAGCACGTTGCGGCAGATCAAGAGATCGATGCGGGAAATGGGGGCATCCTGGATCAGGTCGTGCCGGCCAAAGATGATCTGGCGGCGCAGTTCTTTATTAAAGGTGTAGAGGTGGTTGGAATGATCAAAATATTTCTCCACCAACTCGTCGGGAACATTTTTTATCTCGGCTTCATCATACAGCGCCTGGCGGGCGCGCGTCAGCGCATCTTCATCCAGGTCGGTCGAATATATTTTTACCTGCTGCTTAAAGCGTTCCAGGCCCAAATTTTCAGCCAGCAGCATGGCGATGGTGTAGGTTTCCTCACCGGAAGCGCAGCCGGCCGTCCAGATGCGGATGGGCTCGTTGGGATTTTTTTGGTCCAGAATCCTGGGAAGGATTTCCGTATTAATAATCTCCCAGGCCGGTTCATCGCGGAAGAAACTGGTGACGTTGATCAGGATGCTGTTGAACAGCAGAGTAAACTCTTCGGGATGCACCTCCAGGTAATCGCTGTAATTGCCGTAAGAATCGAGCCGCAGCGTCTGCATACGTTTTTGAATGCGGCGCGCTAAGGTGGTGCGCTTGTAACCAGTAAAGTCGAAGCCCCGGTGTTCCTTGAGATACTCCAGAAAGCGCTCCAGTCCTGGATCACTCGATATTTTATTACTCATTAAGCCTGGCCTTCCTCGGTTAATTTTTTCAACATCACCGGTATCTCTACCAGAGGCAAGATATAATCGACACATTGGGTGAGGATAGCGGCCTGCGGCATGTCGAAGTGTTCCGAGGTGGCCTTGTCCTGGGCGATCACCACACCACCCGCCTGGTGGATTTTGCACACGCCTTCACTGCCGTCCTTGCCAAAACCGGTCAACACCACCCCCAAGACCCGCTCACCCAGCACTTCTGCCGCGGAAGTAAACAGCACCTCGGCTGAAGGGCGCACGAAATGCTGCTGCGCCGTGTGGGAAAGGGTCAGGCGGCAGCCGGGGGAAATGCGCAGATGATGGTCTGGCGGGGCAAAATAAATGCTTCCCGGGTGAAGGCTGTCGTTATTCTCGGCAATTTTGACCTGCAGTGGGGTCTTTTTGCGAAGAATGTTGTCAATCAGACTTTCCCGATGCGGAGATAAATGCAGCACAATCGCAATCGCCGCTGGGAATTGGGGTTCCAACATACTGAGAACCTCAACTAAAGCCCGAATCCCGCCCGCAGAAGCCGCGATGACCACAAGGTCAAAACAGGTATCCGTAAACAAAGGGGGGCGTTTCGGTTCTGTTTTCATTCGGCTTTCTAGTCCGGAGGCTGTTCCAGGTTCGCCGGGCCATTTTTATTTACAACTTCTTCCTGTTGAAAAGCGCTGTTATTTTCTAAAACCTGGCGGATCAGGTCGGCTTCCTCTCCGGCAGTGCGCGCCATTTCATTAAAGCGTTCCCTGTATTTCAGGTTACCGCGCTTGCCCGAACGGGCTGACAGGCGGTCCATCAGGGAAACGCGCTCTTCCAGGGCCCGCACGGCGGCCCACAATGCGCGCTCCACCTCTTTCACCTGGTGTTCCAGCATACCATCTTCCGAATAGCGATGACCAATCTGGCAGACGTAGGCCAGCTGCTCGCCTTCATTAATTTCCCACAAAACCCCACCGCAGTCGGGGCAGGTGAGTAAGGAGCGCTGGGAGGACTGGCTGAACTCGCGGAACTTTTCCCGGTCCTTGTTTACCTGCTCTTGAATAGAAGTATCCATAGGGGGGCTCTCCACGGGCTGTTTCTGGGCCGGCTGGCTGGCCAATTCGACCAATTTCTTGGCAATCTCTTCCAAGGGCAGCACATAATCAATTTTGCCCAGCAGCAGAGCATTTTCCGGCATCCCCCGAATAGAGAGCTTCGCTGGGTTCCTGAACCATGGTCACGCCACCGGCGCGATCAATGTAGCGCAGTCCCAACGCGCCATCACTCAACATGCCCGAAAGTACCACGCCAATCACGCGCGGGCCATAGGCGGCAGCTGCCGAACGAAACAGGACATCCACAGAAGGGCGGTTGCCGTTTTCCTGCGGTCCATGCGTGATCCGGATCTCGCCCTGCTCCAGGCGCAAGTGAAAGTCGGGCAGAGCCACGTACACTCTTCCGGGGCGAATAGCCTCGCCATCTGCCGGATGCAGCGCCGGGAGTTCACCGGCCCGGCTGAGAATGCGCGGAAGGAAACTGGGGAAGGCCGGGGAAATATGCATGACCACGAAAACCGCCGCCGGAAGATTGGCAGGGAATAACTTGACCAGGCGCGTGAGGGTTTCTACCCCACCTGCCGAAGCACCAATAACGATGATATTGTGATCTGCCATTCCCGTAAAATTCTCCCGACCAAAAACAGTTTTCCTATCTTTAATAGTATATCATAGCGATGGTTTATTAATTACGCCAGAGGGGGGGAAATCAGGGTTTTCACAAAGTCGGGCGCTTTGTGAAAACCCAATCCAGAGGATCATCCCCCGTCTACCCCAAACCCCGAAAAAAGGCAAGCGACTTTGTGAAAACCGTGGGGGGAAAATAAATCGGTGCCGCAAATTTTTATACAATTTATACCTTTCGTTAACGTTTCTCTTGTATTCGGTGGCTATGATTAGAGTACATGGAATTTTTCTACGCCAGCAGGGGAACTTGGACTGGACAAGGGAAAATATCAGAAAAAGGAGTGGAAACTATGGCTAAAATTATCGGTATCGACCTCGGGACGACCAACAGCGTGGTAGCCGTGATGGAAGGCGGCGAGCCGGTGGTGATCCCTTCCTCGGAAGGGTCGCGGCTGGTGCCATCGGTGGTAGCGTTTACCAAGAATGGCGAGCGCATCGTCGGGCAGCCTGCCAAGCGGCAAGCGATTGTCAACTCCGAGAATACCGTTTACTCGATTAAGCGTTTCATGGGCCGCCGCTTTGACGAGGTGGGCACGGAACGCAAAATGGTGCCTTACGAAGTTGTCGAAGGGCCATCGGGCGACGCGCGGGTGAAGATCCCGGCGACAGGCAAAGAATACACGCCGCAGGAAATCTCGGCGATGATTCTGGGCAAACTGAAAGCAGACGCCGAAGCCTACCTGGGCGAAAAAGTCACCCAGGCGGTGATCACCGTGCCGGCTTACTTCAACGACAGCCAGCGCCAGGCGACCAAAGACGCCGGCAAAATTGCCGGGTTGGAGGTGCAGCGCATCATCAACGAACCCACGGCTTCGGCCCTGGCCTATGGCCTGGATAAGAAGACCAACGAACGCATCCTGGTCTTCGACCTGGGCGGCGGTACCTTTGACGTGAGCATCCTGGAAGTGGGTGACAATGTGGTCGAAGTGCTTTCGACCTCCGGCGATACGCACTTAGGCGGTGACGACTGGGACCAGGTAGTCACCAATTGGGCCGCGGATGAGTTCAAGAAGGAACAGGGCATCGACCTGCGCAACGACCGGCAGGCTTTACAGCGCCTGCGTGAAGCGGCGGAGAAGGCCAAGATTGAGCTGTCTTCGATGATGGAGACGGAGATCAACCTGCCTTACATCACCGCGGATATGAACGGCCCCAAACACTTGCAGCTGCGCCTGACGCGCTCGAAGTTCGAGCAGATGTCGCAGGACCTGGTCAACCGGCTGCGCGGCCCGTTTGAAGCGGCTTTGAAAGACGCTAACCTGAGCGCCGGCGACGTCAACGAAGTGGTGCTGGTGGGCGGCGCGACGCGCATGCCTATGGTGCAGGACTTTGTGCGCAAGCAGACCAACAAAGAGCCCAACAAGGGCGTCAACCCGGATGAAGTCGTGGCGATTGGCGCGGCGATCCAGGCGGGCGTGCTGGGCGGCGAAGTCAAAGACGTGCTGCTGCTGGATGTGACCCCGCTCTCGCTGGGCGTCGAAACCCTGGGCGGCGTGATGACCACGCTGATCCCGCGCAACAGCACCATCCCGATCCGCAAGGCCGAGACTTTCTCGACCGCTGAGGATAACCAGAACGCGGTGGATGTGCATGTGCTGCAAGGCGAGCGCCCCATGGCGGCGGATAACATGAGCCTGGGCCGCTTCCGGCTGGAAGGTATTCCGCCGGCCCCGCGCGGCATCCCGCAGGTTGAAGTGACCTTCGACATCGACGCGAACGGCATCCTCAACGTGACCGCGAAGGATAAAGCCTCGGGTCGCGAACAGCGCGTGACCATTACCGCCTCGACCAACCTGGATAAGAACGACATTGAGCGCATGGTGGGCGAGGCCAAGTCGAACGAAGCGGCGGATCAGCGCCGGCGCGAACTGGTTGAGGCGCGCAACACCGCCGACTCGACCATCTACCAGGTGGAGAAGCTGATGAATGACCTGGGTATGCAGGTGCCGGGCAACGTGCGCGGCGACCTGGAGCACACCATCAGTGACCTGCGCCAGGCAGTCAAAGGCGACGACACCAACCGCATTCGCCAGCTGACGGACCAGCTGCAAAACGCGGCCAACCAGATGGGTCAGGCCGCACAGCAGCAGGCGCAGCAGCAGCCGCAGGGCGGCCCGCAAGGACCGCAGGGTCCACAGGGACCCCAGGGTCAGCAAGGCCCGCAGGGCGGCAGCGAAGGTGATGTGGTCGAAGGTGAGTTCCACGAAGAATAAAGATCGGGTTTATCGAATGAATAAGGCCCCCGCATGGGGGTCTTATTCATTCGATAAAAAAAGAAAACACGCAGTGGTATAATTTCGGCACATGAAAACATGGCGAAATTTAATCATCACCCTTTCCGCCCTGCTGGTGATGGGCTGCCTGGCTTTTGCGGCTGCCATGGCAATACCCGCCATCCGCGATCGCGTTTTATACCGGGCTGACCAGGTGCGCCTGCGTGTGTTTTATGCGCTAAACCCGCCCGAAGAAGCCGTATTCACCCCCGATACGCGCGTGGTAGCAGCCGTCAACGCCACCATGACGGTTATCGCCAGCCAGCAAACGCCGACCCCCGCGCCGACCGCGACCGCGACGAATACCCCGCTGCCGCCGGACGTGCCCACACCTACCCCAACCCCCACCCTGGCCCCGCCGCCGCCTTCCGCGCTGGTGGAAAACGTGCCCTACGTGGACCAACACTACGGCTTCAACAACTGCGCGCCGGCGAACCTGACTATGGCGCTCAAATATTGGGGCTGGCCCGGCACACGCGAGCAGGTCTCCAGCTACATTAAGCCCTTCGATAAAGACAAGAACGTAATGCCCTACGAGTTGGTGGATTACGTTAACGCGCAAACGGGCCTGCGCGCGCTGACGCGCATCGGCGGGACGCAGGATTTGATCAAGCGGCTGATCGCGGGCGGCTACCCGGTGATCGTGGAGAGCGGCGTCTACCTGCGCGACATCTCCGGCAATATTTCCTGGATGGGCCATTATCAGGTGGTCTACGGCTACGATGACGCCGCCAGTAAGTTCCAGGTGAAAGATTCCTTTGAAGCCAACGGCGACCGCTACGTGGAAACCTACGCGGACATGGCGCAGAAGTGGCGCGCCTTCGACTACACCTTCGTGGTGGTTTACCCACCCGCGCAGGAAAGCGGCCTGCTCACGCTGCTGGGCCCGTATGCCGATGACGCCACCGCTAACCAGATCGCGGGCCGCACGGCTTCGAACGAGGCCGCAGCGCTGACCGGGCAAGAGCAGTTCTTCGCCCTGTTCAACCGCGGCACCGCCCTCTACCGCCTGCAAGACTACAACGGCGCGGCGCAGATCTACGATCAGGCCTTCCAGCTGTATGCCAAGCTGTCCGGCGATAAACGCCCCTGGCGCATGTTGTGGTACCAGACCGGCCCCTACTTTGCCTACTTCAACACCGGGCGCTATCAGGACGTGATCAACCTGGCCGACAAGACGATTAACACTGCCAGTGAACCCTACCTGGAAGAATCCTTCTACTGGCGCGCGCGCGCCAAATCTGTCACCGGCGACACGAAGGGCGCGGTGGAAGATTTGCAGCGCAGCCTGCAGTACCACCCCAACTTCGATCCGGCGGTTGCGCTGCTGACGCAGTTGGGCGGAAACTAAGCAAGCAAAAGCGGCTGGAGCTCCAGCCGCTTTTTTGATTAAACTTTACCGATGGTCACGCGCCAGACTTCCGGGCCTTGCTCCAGGTAATTCCACTGGAACTGACCGGTATGCTCCGCCTGAAATTGATAGTACAGGGGTTTCGGATCGTGGTCGTTGACCAGCACAAAGCTCTGTCCGGGCTCCAGGCGCTCAAACGCGCCAAAAATCATGGGATGCCGCTGCGCAGGCGGGGTCGTGCGCACATCGACTATCGTATTATTGTTTTCACTCATCTAAAGACCTCCTTCAAGGTTGGTTAGAATAAGAATATCTCGAGGAGGTGGGGTTGTCTTTGCGGCAGCGCAAAGACAACCCCACCTTTAGCTTGGCAAGGGCACGGATAACCTGTCGCCCGAGGCGTACCCGCCATCAGGATGGCAAATGGAGGGGTAACCTTTCGCCCGGAAATCAATTTCCGGGCTGTAGGAAAGCGCCCCGTGAACGGGGCTTGAAAAGCCAGGTTCACCTGGCGAGCACCCACAGCCCGCGGGCTTGAGCCCCGGGCGGCAGGTTACCAACCCAGCCCACCCCGGCCATCAGCAAAGCGCTGTATTTTCAGGTAAAATTACAGCCTGTAGATTAATCGGCTTTGCCCCAGAAAAGGATGCTTTGTGACCCGGATTCTTCATTTCGCTGACGCGCATATCGATATCGCCACCCAGGGACGGCATGACCCGCAGACCGGGCTGCCAGTGCGTACTCAGGACTTCCTGAAGGCGCTGGATACCATTGTGGATACGGCAATTGCCGAGCGCGTGGACCTGGTGTTGTTCGCCGGGGACGCTTACAAGGACCGCACCCCTGTGCCGACCTTCCAGCGCGAGTGGGGCCGGCGCATCGTGCGCCTTTCGCAGGCGGGCATTCCGACCCTGCTGCTGGTAGGCAATCACGACCTTTCTCCGGCGACCGGGCGGGCACATGCCATGCAGGAGTTCGAGACGATCCAGGTGCCACATGTGCGGGTGCTGTCAAAGCCCTGCCTGCTGGGGCCAGAGGACCTGGAAGGGCTGCCTTTGCAGGTGCTGGCCCTGCCGTGGATCTCGCGCTCGAACCTGATGGCCAGCCTGGAACTGAGCGGAGCAGACCCGGGCAAGGTGTATGCCGAACTGGAGGCGCGCCTGAGCGAATTGGTGGCTCAGTGGCTGGAGCGGATTAACCCGCTGCTGCCAACGGTGCTCACAGCACATGCCTCGGTGCAGGGGGCCAAATACGGCGGCGAGCGCAGCGTGATGCTGGGGGCAGACCTGGTGCTGCCTGGTTCGCTGGTGCGCGACCCGCGCTTGAGCTACGTGGCCCTGGGGCATATCCATAAGCCGCAGGATTTAAATGAAGGCTCGCAGCCGCCGGTGATCTACCCAGGTTCGATCGAACGGGTCGACTTTGGCGAGGCGGAAGACGAAAAATTCTTCATCATCGCGGAAGTGGAGGCCGGGCAGCCGACCCGCGTGGAATGGCGCAAGCTGGATGGGCGGCGCTTTATCGACCGGCATGTACAGCTGAAATCTAGTGAGGATATCCTGGCGCAGGTACTGTTGAAACTGCCCGAGCAGAGCCAGCTGAAGGATGCCATCGTGCGGCTGGTGCTAGAATACCCGGCGGAGTGGGAAACCCTGCTCAATGAACCCGAGCTGCGCCGCTACGCGGAAGAAAGCTTCGAGTTTCACCTGGTACGCCGCCCGCAGCGCGAAGCGCGCCTGCGCCTGCCCAACGACGCCGCCATCAGCAGCCTGACCCCGCTGGACCTGCTGAATGTGTACTGGCGCTCGCTCAATTCGGACAACGAAGAGGCGGATGAGCTGCAAAAGTTGGCCCGCGAAGTGATCGCGGCGGTATCCGGGGGAAAAATATAAAAGGTTGCGGCGTTTTTAGGCACTGAAGCACGTGAAAAACGCCCAGGATTGATCATGAATACAGGCACGTTTTTTGTCGAGTTAGGACTTATTTTTCTACTCATCCTTGCCAACGGTCTATTTTCAATGACCGAGATGGCAATTGTGTCGGCGCGCAAAGTGCGCTTGCAGCAGCGCGCCGAAGACGGCGATAAAAAAGCGCAGGCGGCACTGGATTTGACCAAATCGCCGACCAGCTTCCTCTCCACGGTGCAAATTGGCATCACCCTGATCGCCACGCTGACCGGCGCGCTCTCTGGCGCGACCCTGACGGACTACATCAACGTGCTGCTGCAGAACATTGCGCCCCTGCGCGGGCATGCGCACGGCATCGCCCTGGCGCTGGTGGTCATCGTCATCACTTATGTTACGCTGGTAGTGGGCGAGCTGGTGCCCAAGCGCCTGGCGTTGGCCAACCCCGAAGGCATCGCTGCCAGCATGGCCAACCTGATGAAGCTGATCTCGCTGCTGGCGCGCCCGGTGGTGTGGCTGTTGAGCATCTCGACCGAGGGCGTGCTGCGCCTGATCGGAGCGAAGAAATCCAATGATCCGCCGGTGACCCCAGAAGAGATCAGGGGACTGATGGAACAGGGTGAGCAGGTGGGTGTATTTGAAGAAGCTGAAACCGACATGGTCGAGTCGATTTTCCGCCTGGGAGACCTGCGCACCGGCGCGCTGATGACCCCGCGCATGGATATCGACTGGCTGGACCTGGAAGACCCCTTTGACGTGAACCTGCAAGCGGTGATGACCAGCCCGCACAGTAACTTCCCCGTGGCCGAAGGCGACCTGGATAACGTGGTGGGCGTGCTGCGCGGTAAGGACCTGCTGGCGGCGACCCGCGACCAGGCCGGGGCAGTGGACCTGAATACCCTGATCCAACCGGCTCAGTTCGTCCCCGAATCGATCGCCGCCTTTGAGATGCTGGAAGTGCTCAAAAATGCCAGTGACAACCTGGCCCTGGTGATCGACGAGTTTGGCGGCATGATCGGCATGGTCACGCTGTTTGACGTGATGGAAGCCATGGTGGGCGGCATTTCTGAAGGTGGAAAGCCGATCATGCCCGAAGCCATCCAGCGTGAAGACGGCACCTGGCTGGTAGAAGGCATGATGCGCATCGATGCCTTTAAAAAGCTGTTCGACATTGACGAACTGCCCGAAGAGGAACACGCCGGGTACCAGACGGTGGGTGGCTTTGTGATGAGCCAGACCGGGGCCGTGCCGCAAATCGGGCAGCACTTTGAATGCTGCGGGCTGCGCATCGAAGTGCTGGATATGGATAATCTGCGCGTGGATAAAGTCCTGGTGCAAGTTTTGGATCAAGTGTCCCCTTAAGAGCCGTAAGTGCGAATTAATCAGTAGGAACTGCAAAGCGCTGGACCAGCAAAGCTGAGCCCTCCATTTGCAGTAAAACCAATTTGCAGCTTCACTGGCTAAGAAACAATGGATTCTTTCCTCACCCTGTATGACCAGCACGTTGAACAAGTCTATCGCTATCACCTGGCGCGTATTGGCTGCCCGGCGGAAGCCGAGGACCTGACCGCCGAGACCTTCCGCGCGGCGCTGGAGGCGTATGGACGCCTGCGCCCGGGGGAGCCGCCCGCGGCGTGGTTATTTGGCATCGCCCGCCATAAACTGCTGGATCACCTACGGCGCGTCTACCGGCGCGAAAAACGCCTGCTGCCGCTGGAGGCAGTGCATACCCAGGCCGCGCCTGGGCCGCTGCCAGAAGATGCTGCTGCTGCCCACCTGGAGCAGGAGCGCATCACGGCGGCGCTGAGCCAACTGAGCGGCGAACGTGGCGAAGCCCTGGCGCTGCACTATTACGGCGGGCTGCCGCTGGTTGAAGTGGGCCACCTGCTGGGAAAAAGTGAAGAAGCCGCTAAAAAGCTTGTGCAGCGTGGATTGGCCGAACTGCGCGAACGGTTGAAGGACTCTCCGGAGGGAACGCGATGAACTCCAAAACCCCGATTGAGCTGAACCCCGAACAAACCCGGCTGGACGCGGACCTGCGCCGCGCGGCAGCCGAGATTCACCCGCGCGCGGCCTTCCGCACTGAACTGCGCGCTGAACTGGCCCAGGCGGAAGCGCTGGTGCAGAACAAACCTGGCGGGCTGCGCCACTGGCTGGACCTGACCTGGGCGCGCCCTTACGTGGCTCAGGCGGTAGTCGTGGCGCTGCTGGTGGGGTTGGTGGCGCTGGCCCTGCGCCTGACCCCGCAGCTATTAGGCGCGCCTACCGCAGTCCCCGGGCAGCCAGGGCTGGATACCCCCGCGCCTGGGCAGACCCTCGCCCCAGATAACAGCCTGCCCGCCGGAATGCTGGCGCGCCTGGGCAAAGGTTCCATCACCGGGCTGGACAGTGCCGCGGGCGGACGCCTGGTAGTGGCGGCGACAGGTGGGGTGTGCGTGTATGGGCAGGGCTTCTCCGAGCAGTGGTGCCGCACCCTGCCCGGCAGCGCTTCTGGCGCGCGCTTCAACCCGGCCGGCGACCGGCTGGCAGTAGTCAGTGGTATGCAGCTCGCCAACACCCGTGTAATGGTGCTAGACGCGGTCACCGGGCAGACCCTGGCCGAGCGCGAGACGCAGACGATGTGGCTGGGGAACTTCAGCCTGGGCAGCCAGCCCGTCTGGGACCCCACCGGCCAGCCGCGCCTGTTGATTAATGAAGACGGCGGGCGCATTTCCGCCTGGAACTGGCAGGCCAACACCAACGACTGGACGGCAGAGGTAGCCGCATCCGGGCAGGGGCAGCTGTTGGCGCTGGATTGGGCAGCCGGACCGGGCGGCGCGTCGCTCATCGCGGCGGGCGGGCCCAACGGCCTGGCGCTGATCGACGGCGCGAGCGGCGAGGTGGCGCAGTATTACTCGCCCGCCTGGCAGGTATCCCCGGTGAGCGGCATCGCCGCGCTGGCCTTCTCCCCCGCGGATGCGGACGGCAAGCTCATGCTGGCTTATACCTACCCCACCGGCGTGGGCCTGCTGAAAGTAGAAGGCTGGGACTGGAAAGCGACGACTGCATCTGGCGCTACGGCTGTAAAACCGGGTTGGGCGCTGAGTGGCGGCGAGCTGTGGCAGTCCTCCTACCAGGGCGTCAACCTGGCCTGGTCGCGGGGCAGCCAGCCGCTGGAACTGGCCGTGGAAGCCAACCAGTCCGTGCAGTTGTTTCGCCTGGGCGAAGCGCAGGCAGTGCGCAGCTACCCGGCGCTGGGCATGACGCCGCTGGCCTGGGCGCAGGATTTTGCCAACCTGTTTTATGTAGGGCAGGACTGGCAGTTATTCCGCGCTGAAGGCGAAGGCGCCGTGCCGGTAGGGTTGGGTTATACCGCCCCGCAGCACATGCTGGCCTGGGTCAATGCGCAGCAGGTGCTCGCGGGCAGTTCTAACAGCCTGTATCAATGGGATCTGCCGGAGGGCCGCCTGGGCGTGGTCAGCCAGATCCCGCTGCCAGGGGCTAACCTGCTGGCGCTGCAGCCCAGCCGCGCGCTGTATGATCTGCAAGACGCGCAGCATATCCTGGTGCTGTGGGATACCGTGGAAAACAAGGAAGTCACGCGCTATTACGCCCCCGGGCGGATGCTAAAAGGCGCGCTCAGCCCGGATGGGTCACTCGCTGTAGTGGCCGGTGAAGATGGCTGGCTGTACGTCTTTGACAGCCGTGATAGTCACCAACGCGATGGCATGCCCATCACTCCCACCCCTAACCAGGTGGACGGGCTGGCGCTCTCGCCGGATGGCTCGCGCGCGGCAGTGGCCTGGATGGAGAACGGCAGCACGCATATCGCCGTGGCAAAACTGGACGGCAGTGATGAATGGGAAAAATGGGAAAGCGCCCTGGACAGCAGCGCCACCGTGCAGGCCCTGGCCTGGTCCGCGGACGGCAGCCGGTTAGCCGCGGCAGCGGGGTTGAACGTGCTGGTGATCGACCCCTTTACCGGCGAAGTGATGCAGAACCTGGGGCCGGAAATCGACCCGCAGACCTTTGGCACCAGCCAGTACCAACCCGGGCAAATCCAAAGCCTGGCCTTCGCGCCGGAAGGGCAGTTCCTGGCGGCGGGGGGCAACCTGGTCAGCGTGTGGGACCTGGACAGCGGCAAGATCGCCGCCACCTATCCTGGGCAGGAGCGGGGTGCGCGACCTAGCCTACCGTGAAGATGGGCAGGCGCTGGCAGCCGCGCAGGGAGACGGCACCATCGCTGTGTGGGACCTGGGCGCTGGCCCGCTGCCCACCCCGGCTGTGCTGGATACGCCCACGCCCCTCCCCACCCCTGGCGGGCGACCCTCGCGCCGACAGCCACCTACCCACCTGCCGTGACCGCTACGCCGGAAGCGGCGCCCACTGCTGAGGCAGTACCGACTGCCACAGCAGCCCCCACGGCTACCCCGCCCAGCGGTGAGCCGGATATGCTGCGCTACAAGCCGGGGTACAACGCGGGTGAGTTGCCGGATGGGCGCTGGTCGTTCAAGTACCTATGGGCAAAAGCAAGCGACCCGTCCGCAGACCCATACGACTATAACAAAATGACGGTTAGCGGGCCGGACGGGCAGGTCTGGACGCAAGCCGATTGGGTGCCCAACGCCACAGGCGGGCGCACACTGACCAGCTTTGCCTGGTGGCCTGCCGTACCCAAATACCTGTTCTGGTATGAAGCCGGGCAGGGCAGTTCCTGCGGCGACACGCGGCAAAGCCGCCTGCTGCGCATGGACCTGGTTTCCGGGCAGGTGCAGAACCTCCTGCCGCTGGACGCGCTGTGGGCATCCCAAATCGATGACACGACTGCACCGCTTTTTCTCTACGCCAGCGGCAAGCAGATTAGAGTGCTGAACATGGAGACGGATCAGATCACCGCCAGTTATGACTATCCAGGGAAAGACGCGCCCGGTTGGGGCGTGCAGCAGCTGCTGTATGTGCCTGATTTCCGGAAAATCATGGTGCTGCTGACAAACCCCTGGCCCAACTGCGGCCAACCGGCCAACGAGCGGGCGGTAGCGGTCATTGATATGGACAGCGGCACAGCCGTCCAGCAGCCCATCCCGGCGGAATTGGTTCCCAACGGGATCGAGTTCGGCAGGTTATGTAACCCTGTTCAATGAAAAAGATCCCGAGGCGCGCTACCGCCTGGACTTAGCCAGCGGGAAGGTGGAACCCTATGCCTTGCAGCCGGGCGAGGAAGCCGGCAGCGCCCTGTTCAACTTCCTTAATACGCTTGCCGGTGCCGCGCAGGAAGATACCGCCGATCTCATCCGCTATGCGGATGCAGTGAAATACTACGGCGGCTCGTGGACCGAGCTGGAGCAGCTCAACGCAGGCTATGAGGTGCAAAACCGCGCCGCGCTGCTCAAACGCGCCTGCCTGTACAACGGCTATGTGTGCCTGCCCTTAGAGAAGATCACCAGCGGGGAAGAACGAGACGGATACCACTTCTGGGCAGTCTACCGCAACCGCGACGGCACGCCCTTTACCCTGGGCGGAAAGAGCCAGTTTGAGTTCCGGGTGCAAAAGAACACGGCTGGTCAGTGGCAGGTGATGAATCTGCCGCCGCGTGGGGAATAAGTTGACGAATGCGCTGGACATAAAAATGTCCAGCGCATTGCTTTTTGTGGGCGGAACAGGGATGCAACGGGCAAAGGGGACGGGTTCTCTTCCGCCCGCCGTTCAAACGGCGGGCTGTGGGCAGGCGCCCCGTTGAAACGGGGCTTTAAGAGCCAGATTTATCTGGCGGTTCCCCACAGCCCGCGCGGTTGACCGCCGGGCGATGAACAACCTGCTCCCTTTGCCACCCAATTGCCTTTGAAAAAAGGGGGTTGAGGGCAAATTCGGGACGCGTAGCAGCAAAGGGGCAGGCTGTCCACGAATAGGAGCGAATAAGCGAATGTGCCGAGAATGATTTCATTCCGTCCGAGAATGAAGCACTCATGCTACCTGTCTAATCAATAGAACCTTCACAGACCTTGTTCCTATTCGCTTATTCGCTTCGCGCGAAGCGCATTCGTGGACGGCCATCCTCTTGCTGCTACTTGAAATATTAGCTAACATTCCGTATAATTAACTTGTGGCAGAACATAGGCCACGTGGAGGGTACGATGCGTTACAAGATTCGTGAAGTTAGCTACCGCGATGCCGAGATCAGCCCGAAGGAAGTCATCCCGGTGTCGGAAGCAGCAAAAATACTCGGGCTGTCAATGCCAGGTGTAATACGCGCGATAGAACGCGGCGTTTTGACCGAAGTACGCGACACCAACGCCACCTGGCGCGGACGGCGGCTGCTGCTGCGCAAACAGGTGGAACAAATCGCCCAGGAGCGCAGTAAAAATGGCGCTTCCCCGGCTGCCGGACCAGAACTGGACGACTGAACGATCCCCGTCAGCCAGCCGTTCACCAGGCGATTGAGCGTAGAAAGGTGTCATCGTTTTTGCAAAAAGAGATCCTCAAATAAGGCATGGATACCAAGATCGGCTCCTTTCTACGCAAGTCCTGGCTGCTGCGCGGATTCTGGGTAGTGCTGCTGGCAGCGGTGCTGGGTTATCTCATTTGGTTAGGATACCGCCCGGATGCGTCTCGTTATACCGGTTTTGGGCACACGCCTATTCCTGACCCGAACACCACTGCAACCGGTAAATTCCTGTGGGATTGGCTGCAGCTGTTGATCTTCCCTCTGGTCGTCGCCGGGCTGGGCACTGCCGTCAGCCTGATCCAGAAAAATACCGAACAGAAAATTTCCAGCGATAAAGATAACGAAACCGCGCTGGAATCGTTTATGGACAGTCTGTTCAAGCTGGCGCTGGAAAATAATTTGGCAGAAATCGAACCGCCGGTGCGCCTGTTCCTCGAAACCAAGGTACATAACCTGGCGCGCCGCCTGGACGGCTATCGCAAGGGTTTGCTGCTGCAGTTCCTATATAAAACGGAACTGACCCGCCGCTCCAGCCCACTCATCAGCCTGGAGAATGCCGATTTTGCGCGGGCTGACCTGAAATCGATGATCCTGGTCGACCAGGATTTCACCGGCATTTCACTGGCGCAGGCCGATATGACGGATGGCATTTTTTACGGCAGCGACTTCTACTTCGCTGACCTGACCGGGGCCCGCCTGGTGGACGCCAAAATCAACGACAGCAACCTGACCGCCGCCACACTGGATGCGGTCAGCGCGCAGACAGTACGCCTGGAACGCTCCCGCCTGGCGACTGCCAGCCTGCGCGAGGCGCACCTGGAACAGGCCAACCTCACCAGCACAGATCTCTCTCGGGCGAACCTGGAACAGGCGCACCTGCACGAAGCCGTACTGACCCAGGCGAATTTGCAGGAGGCGAACTTGCAGCGCGCCGACCTGCGCCGCGCGGATTTATCGGGGGCGGACCTGCGTAAGGCTAACCTGAGCAGAGCAAATTTACGCGGGGCAAACTTAGAGGGGGCGAACCTGGACGGAGCTATTCTGGACGGAGCGAAGTTCTAACAAATAGGTTAGAAAAAAGGCTGACCGGCAGCGCTGCCGGTCAGCCTTTTTTAAATAGCGGTTAGAGGGTTTCTGTCAGCGCTGCACTGCGCGGGGTTTCTGCCGTTGGCGTGGGTTGAGATGGGTAATGCAGGGCAACCCAGCGGATGCCCCAGATACCAACCAGGCCGAACAGGATGACAAAGCCTTCGATCAGCCACAGGTGACTGAGTTGAGCCACCCCCCACATTTGGGCAAACCCGGCGATGGCATCGATGCCTGACTTGTAAGCAAAGGCAACCCACAGCCAGCGCGACTGGCCTTTGGCTACGCCATAGAACAGCAGCACATTAGAAAGGATATGCACAAAGATGGTGAAGATCCGCTCGACCACCGGGGCCAACCCGTAGAGTGGGTTGTTCAGAACAGCCAGGCTGCCAATAGCCGGGCCGACGGACTGCGGAGCCAGCATACCCGTCAGGGCGCTGGCAAAGCTGCTCAGGCCGAGCAGCAGCGCTTCGAACGCGCCAAAGCCAATGCCAAAGGCCAGCGCCTTGCCCCAGCCCACTTTGCCCAGGCGAGTGTAGCGCAGCAGCAGCCAGGTCAACAGCACTTCAGTCAACCCGGTCAGTGCGCCGACATACAGATCGAACAGCAGGCTGCCGGGGGCAAAAAGCTGGTCGGGGACGTAAATCGCTTTATAGAGCAGCGGGTTGATCGGGATCGCCAGCACGAACTTGATCACTACCGTACCCGTCCACAGCAGCGCGCCCAGGCCCATGTAGGCCCAGCCCAGGCGCCGGCTGGCAGCATAGCCCACAAACACCAGCGCCACCAGGATCATACCCAGCCCGCCTAACAGCGCCACCGGCGTCAAAGATACTGAGCGCCAGATGATATCGTAGGTAGCGGCTGTGTTGTCTGTCCAAACGGCGCCCATGCGGTATACCCCGGGCATGGTGGGGACGTAGCGACTCTGGATGCTGAAATTCCCGCCGCCAAAGCGGCCTGAATTCCACACTTCCTGCCCGGTGGGGCTCACCATTTTAAAGGACAGCCCCCCCGACTGCACGCTGCCTTTCGCCTCGATGTTAACCGGGGTGTTTGCAGCGACCATCGCCTGATCGACGTGGATGCCAAAATTTAAGTTTTCGCCCGCCGTCTTTTCCGAGAGATTCGAGCCCATCACACTGGCCCAGCGATATTCGGGGGGGACCGTGGAAGTTTCCGCGCAGCCCCCGAGCAGCACGGACGCAAGAATTATTATGATTAGCGACACAAAACGTTTCATAGGGGTATTCCTTCTAGCCTGAGTTATGTTTATTGTACCAAATTGGGGACATGCAAACGAAGATTATATAAGTAACCGAAAGTGAATTACAAATGTTGCGAACAAACCATGCGCGCATACCAGACGATATTACAAACCCATCCTCAGCGATAAATATGCATTTCCTACCCCAGGGCTGGTTGACACCCTCGCGAGCAAGCCGGCTATTCGCTTTGCCGGCAACGGAGTGTTAGAGCAAATTCTGGCCTCATCCAGGCGAAAGTGCCTGATAACCGCTGGATCGAAGCGCGCATCCATAGGTATGCAGCCAGCCAGCAAGCGCCAGGCATGGAACCTGGCGCTTGTTTCTTATCTTTGCTGGCTATTTACATATTCCTGAATCGCCTGCTCCATAAAGGCTGCCAGGCCAGGGCGGACGGATTCATAGGTGGCGCGGAAGGCGGGGTCCGCGTTGTACATGTGCCCCAGGGAAGCGTAGATCTCAAGGGTCACGGCGTAGAAGAAGTTGAGGTGCTGGCGGTACTGGCCGATTAATTCCTGGACTCTGCGCATCTTGCGGGCCCTGATCCATCCAGGCGGCGATCTGTTGGTGCAGTTGATTGCCGCGCGCCAGCAAGGCTTTCTGCTCGGCAGCGTTCAAATCCTTCCAGCGCTTCAGACTGGTGTTGAGCGGCTCATCGCCCCACTGCTCGCGGACGTACTGCGCGTACTCCTGCTGCCTGGCTTCGTCAAAGCCGGCATAATAATCTTTATCGTTCATGGGTAAGCCTCCTGTTAAATGGGCTAAGGTTTTGTCGATCGTTCCGACCAGCCTTTCCAGGCGGGTGATGCGCCCGCGCAGCGCGTGACGGTGAGCGTGCAGAGCGCGGTGCAGGTCAAAATCGGGATGGTTGAGCAGGCGTTGAATCTCATCCAGGCTGAAATCTAGCTCGCGGAAGAAACGGATCTGCTGCAAACGCAGCAGGTCAGCCTGGCTGTAGTAGCGGTAGCTATTCTCGCCAACCGTGTCCGGCTTGAGCAGACCAATCTGGTCATAGTAATGCAGCGTGCGGATCGTCACCCCCGCCAGGTCTGACAGCTGTTTTACCGTATAAGATGGGCGCGCGTTCATCATAGGGCTATGATAAACCCTGACGTAACGTTAATGTCAAGTGGCAGTTTTTCCCACTTGACTTTCCTGTGGGGGGAGACCGTATACTAATGTTACTGAAGCTGCAAAGAACAACCTGTCTGGGAGGGTGGGATGTTAAAGATCGGGGACTTCTCAAAACTGGCGAACGTGACCGTCAAAGCGCTGCGGCACTATGACGAACTGGGCTTGCTCAAACCAGCCTGGATCGACCGCTACACCAGTTATCGCTATTATGCGCTCGACCAGCTGCCGCGCCTGAACCGCATCCTGGCGCTGAAGGACCTGGGGCTCTCGCTGGAACAGGTGCAGCGCATACTCAACAATGATTTGTCCGCCGAGGAACTGCGCGGAATGCTGCACCTCAAACAGGCTGAACTGCGCCAACAGCTGGTGGTGGAGCAGATGCGCCTGGCGCGCGTGGCTGCCCGCCTGCGGCAGATCGAACAAGAGGGCGCGCAGGGGGCAGCAAGCGCAGCCCGGGATGGCGTCGTTCTGCGCCCGGTTGAGCCGCTGTTGGTGGCTTATACTCACCTGGTTGTGCCCTGCCTGGAGCAGCTCGCAGAGCGCCGCGCGGCGGCACAAAAAGGCGTTGAAGATTGGTTGGCACGCCAGAACATCACCCCGCCCGGCCCCTGGCTGATGATATATACACACAGCGAGTTCCTGGAACAAAACATTCCACTGGAAGTAGCGGTGGGGCTGGCGGAACTGCCGCGAGGACCTTTACCCGCCAATGGGCAGGTGCTGGTGCGCCGGCTGTCACGCCTGGACGAAGCGATCATCTATACGCATATCGGAGCACTGGAAGACCTGCCAGGAGTGTATACCACGCTCTATCACTGGGCGGAGCGCAATGGTTACCGCGTGTGCGGCCCGGCGCGAGAAGTCCACTGGACGGATGCTGGGGTGAGCGCGCCGGAAGAGTGGGAGCTTACGCCAACCCGGACAAAAACCGTGAATATTGCAGCTGAAGTGCAGCTGCCGGTCGAAGCCTATTTATTTTACAACCAAAGCAAGGAGTTTAAAATGGAGCCCAAGATCATTGAACACGATCCCTTCCTCGTCGCCGGTACGATATATGAAGGGGCGAACCAGAACCAGGAAATACCCGCCATGTGGCAGAACGAATTCTTGCCGCGCATACATGAAATCAAGCGCCTGGATAACTACGTCTCTTACGGGATATGCGAGATGGACCCCGACCTGCCGGAAGGCGAGTTCCGCTACATGGCCGGGGTGGAAGTGACCCAACCCGAAGACGCCCCCACCGACATGCGCACGATGATGGTGCCAGGTGGCAAGTATGCCGTCTTCCAGCACACCGGCGCGATGGAAACCTTGAGCAAGACCTACGAGTATATCTACCAGTCCTGGCTGCCGCAGTCCGGCTACAAGCGCAGCACCCGTCCAGACCTGGAAGTCTATGGGCAGGAGTTCCATGGCTTCAAGCCCGACTCGGTGCTCTATCTGTGGGTACCGATCGAGTAAGGGGAGGAGATAAGTTCGCGGACGGCGATACCGTCCGCGAACTTAGAAATACTTCTTTAGGGTAGGCTGGGATTGAACCACATTAACTGGTTCGGCACAATATAGCGGTACCCGTTGACAATAACCCCGGTTCGATATCCCTGGAACTGACTTCCATTCTTACTATACATCAGCCAATCACATTCTTTATTCGTATTGAAATAAAGTACGCCTTTTACTCCAGGCTGGTTTGATAAATATGTATATGCATCTTTAAGCCAGCGATCCTTTTCAGCGTAATTGCTTTTCCCGAGTTGTTTGTAAGAAGAGGATGCTGTTTCCGCTATAAATATCGGCTTTGAAGGCGCCATAGCTCGCAATCGATCCAGGTAGTGACCATATTTCGTACCCAATCCGGGGTTATTAAATACGGTATCGGGCTCCTCCCACTTTGCACCTCTGCAGTAACCCCAATTGTAGGCGCTTATGGCAACCACATCGACGTAGGCATCACCCGGGTAGTAATCTTCAAATCTTGGAAAACTAGGGTTCCCCCAACCATTCGGAGCAAACACCCACTTGACCGATTGTTTCGGTACACCTACCTGATTGAAAATATCCTGGATATGTTTGAAAGCGATTTTGAAGTTCCCCGGGTCTTTGCCATAAGAAACCCAATCTCCATTCATTTCTTGTAAGGGAGCAAGGTAGGAAAAGCGCTGGCCATTTAAGGCAAAGTTCTTGTACGACTTAGCCCAGGCAGTTAACTGAGCATCGTAATGCCCGGAGGCCAGATCAAAAGCAGTGGTTGGCGCGGGGAAGTTAATAAAGGTAACGTAACCATTATTCCAGGCTATCGTTAATGGGGTCTCCACCTTCTCCTTTGCATTGGTATCATCCACCAGCATATCAATGAAGGTACCGATAATCGTGGTCGAGTGACCACCGGTAGTTCCGGAAACCCAGTTATCTAATGGCTTTACTTCGTTGTCAATGACACTTTGTTTAATGACATCCGAAGGGTATATTCCAGTCATTATGGGAAAATTCCCGCTTTGAACGATAGGAAGATACGTTTTGAATGGAAAAGCATCGGTCTGATTTTTTGTTTTAATCGGCGCATTATTTTCAGTCAAATAGCCCGAACCCATTAGGAATGGAAGAATACAAAGTAAAAGTAAAACTCTTGTTACTTCCCGAAAGTGAACTTTGAAATGCATCACGCTTATCTCCCTAAAGAATTTTATGGAAGGATACTACCTGTTATTATCTCAAGTTTACAGTCAAAAAGGCGATCTTTTCAAGACTGATAAGTGTCATCATTGCTACTCTAATGAGTCCCAGTGCAAGAAAGCACAAAGGGAAAGAACCCAAGCACTGCTATCCCTGCACTCATCAAAGGATATATAATTCATTTAGGGGATACAAACGGGCCGAAGGAGCACAATGGATTTACAAGAAATCAGCCAGCGCCAGGATGCACTGATTAAGGTGATGCAGTCTAATGGGTCGCTGCACTCGCCGGCGGTGGAAGCAGCTTTCCGCACGGTGCCGCGGCACTGGTTTTTGCCAGATGAGCCGCTGAAGAAGGTCTACGCGGATGTGGCTATCGCGGTCAAGCGCGGATCGGAAGGGCTGTGGACCAGTTCTTCCTCGCAGCCGAGCATGATGGCCATTATGCTGGAGCAGTTGGATTTTCAGCCGGGCATGCGCGTGCTGGAGATTGGCACTGGCAGCGGTTATAATGCCGCGCTAATGGCTGCGCTGGTCGGGCCGCAGGGCAGCGTGACGAGCGTGGATATCCAGCCGGACCTGGTGGAAAATGCGCGTGAACGCCTGGCGGCTGCCGGGTTCGGGCGCGTGCAGGTGATTAATGCGGATGGCGGCAATGGCTACCCCCCCAACGCGCCATACGACCGCATCATCCTCACGGTCGCCGCCTGGACTATTACCCCAGCCTGGCGGGAACAACTGCTCGATGGCGGGCGGCTGGTACTGCCGTTGAGCCTGGAAGGAACACAAAAATCGGTGGCCTTTGAGCGGCATGGAGCGGAGTTAGTCAGTTTATCCCTGAGCGACTGCGGCTTTATGCACCTGCAAGGCAGTTTTGCCGAACCCACCCCGGCCCGGGCCGCGGTGGGCGGCGATGAACACCTGCTGCTGACCCTGCCGCCCGGCTCGACCTTCGATGCCGCCCAGCAAGCTGAACGCCTGGCAGCCTGGCTGGAAGCGCCCAACCTGCTACAAACGGGCAGCGGGGTCAGCACCCAATTGGTCAATATCTGGGCCGGGCTGTACCTGTGGCTTAACCTGCATGCAAGGGAAAATCAAGAAGCCAGCCGGATGGCGACGCTGGAAGCTACCGCTGAGCGCGCCGGTGACGCAGCGATCCCGGCCTTAATGGGCTTTGGCGGCGAATGGAAGCGGACAGAAACGCTGCTGCTGCTGGAAACGGATAGTATGGCAGCCTTAATGCGCCCCCCTGCCGATCCGCTGACCTTTATCGACTGGAATGACCCGGATGCGCACCCGCCCAAAGCGCCCTTTGAAATCTACGTACGCAGTTTGGGGGGAAGTGAGGCCGCTAAGCGCCTGCTAGAACTGGTGCAGCGCTGGGACGCAGCTGGCCAGCCGGGAACTCACCGGCTGCACCTGCGCGCGCTCCCCGCTGAAGCAGACGCCGGGCCTCGCGCGGGTGAATTTGTGCTTGAAAAACCCTGGATGAAGCTGTTCTTGCATTATGACGAAGGCTAGCCGGCCAGAAATTTACTCCCACTGCTCGTACTGCGGGGCGCCGTTCCCCAAAGACGCCGGCTGGCCGCGTGCCTGCACAGGGTGTGGCAATATCACCTACCGCAACCCGCTGCCGGTGAGCGTGGTACTGGTGCCGGTCCTCGCTGACCTCACCTGTGGCATCCTGGCGGTACGCCGGGCGATCCCTCCTCAGGCGGGGGCTTTGGCGCTGCCGGGCGGCTATATCAACTTCGGCGAAAGTTGGCAGATTGCGGGAGCGAGAGAAGTGTTCGAGGAGACGGGCGTGCTGATCGACCCGGGCGAAATCGAGGAACGGCGCGTGCGCTCCGCACCGGATGGCACGCTGATTATCTTCGGCCAGGCCCAACCGCGCCAGGCTGGCGACCTGCCGCCTTTCCTGCCGAACCCGGAGAGTTCCGAGCGCATTGTGCTTACCCGCCCCACCCCAATGGCCTTTGGCCTGCATACCGAAATCGTCCGGCGCTTCTTCGCTGACCCCAAATGCGGGTGACCATCCTGGCTTACGGCTCGCGTGGAGACGTGCAGCCCTATCTGGCGCTGGCGCTCGGACTGGCGCGCGCCGGTCACAACGTGCGCCTGGCAGCGCCCGCCATGTTCGCCGAGTTATATAACACTTACGCTGCTGACCAGGCGCTGCTTGAATTTTTCCCACTGCCCGGTGACCCGGCCCGCCTGATGCGCGCCGCCAGCACGGCCTCCCCGGCCGCGGCGCTGCTGCCCTATGCTGTGCGCCTGGGGCTGACCGTAGCGGGTTACCTGGCCCCTATCGCCGCGGACCTGATTCGCGCGGCCCGCCTGGCCTGCCAGGATGCGGACCTGGTGGTGCATACCCTGCTGACCGCGGTCATCGGCCACCAGCTGGCGCGGGAACGCGGCGTGCGCGACCTGGCGGCGCTGCTCTTCCCGGTGATTGCCGCGACACAGTCCTTTCCCAACCCGCTGTTTAGCCCCTGGCCCCAGTGGACGCGCTGGTTGGGGCACCGGGTGAGGGGCCTTGCCCCACGCTACAACTATCTCACACACCGCGAATTCGACCGCGCTTACTGGTACGGACACCGGCTGGCGGTTTCCCTGCTGAACCGCCGGAACCCACACCTGCTCGCGCTGGATGAGTGGCCCTTCCCCTGGCCCGATGCCATCCTGCCGCAGGCTGAACCCGAGCGGCCCGCCCCGGTGATTTATGGCATCAGCCAGCACGCGCTGCCCTGCCCGCCGGATTGGTCCGACTGCAGCCGGTTGACTGGATATTGGTTCCTGGGCCCGCCGCCCAACTGGCAGCCCCCCTCCGCGCTGGTCGATTTCCTGGCTGCTGGTCCGCCGCCGGTTTCCATCGGCTTTGGCAGCGTGGTCCCGCGGCGCAGCGCCCGCCTGGCGCATATCGCCACGGAAGCGCTCGAACGCTCCGGGCAGCGCGGCGTGCTGCTGAGCGGCTGGGGCGAGATTAAACCCAGCCTGCCGGCCAGACACGTATTTGCCGCGACCCAGGTTCCCTATGAATGGCTTTTTCCCCGAATGGCAGCCACAGTGCAGCATGGGGGGGTGAACACCGTCGCAGCAGCCCTGCGCGCGGGTGTTCCTTCCATCATTACCCCCTTCACCTTCGACCAACCCTTTTGGGCCAGGCAAGTGCAGGCGTTAGGCGCCGGCCCAACGCCGATCCCACCCCGGCAGTTGAGCGCGCCGCGCCTAGCGCAAGCCATCCTGGAGACTTTAGCTGACAAAAAAATCGCCCACCGCGCGCAAGCACTGGGCGAAAAGATTCGTGCTGAAGATGGGATCAGCAATGCGATTAAAATAATTGAAAAGCTAGGGTAATTCTTCTTTCGGCTCTTCCACGGTCATCAACGGCGGAAAAACAAGGGGCCCACACAGGTTGCGCTGCGCCATAAACCACTTCAGCCGAGAAATGCTGCGCCCGATCAGGCCCGGAACGCTAATTTCGGCCTGTAAAGCATCTAACTCGCGCTGCAAACCTTCCATTAAGGACTGGTCCCCGGTCAGGGCCGCGGCGTACAGGCGGCAGCACAAGCCCGGGTTGAGGTTGCCCGCGGAAGGAACAAAGCCGTCTGCACCGTTGGCCATGCCAAACGAGGCCAGCGCGGTTGAGCCGACCAGCACCGAGAAGCCGCTGTCATCACCATATCCTTCGAGCAGCACCGCCAGGCGCGAACGGTCGCCGGAGGAATCTTTGATGCCCACCACATTGGGAAACACGCGCAGGTGTTCGACCACGCCCAGGTCAATCGAGGAATGCACCGCGGCTGGAATATCATAAAGCAGCAAAGGACCGTGGATGCGGTCCACCAGGGAGGCGAAGTAGTTGAATTGTTCATCCGGGGAAAGCATGTAATAGCTGGGCAGCTGAGCGACAACGGCTGTCACACCCCGGCGCAAAAATTCTTTGGCCAGGTCAATCAATTCGGCGACCACCGTATCGCCAATTCCAGCGTAAACCTGCAGGCGCTGCCCGGCACTTTCTACAGCCAGATGCACCAGGCGAGAGCGCATCTCGCGCGGCGCCGAAGGGCCTTCACCGGTGGTACCCAAAACAAAAACGCCCTGCACGCCACCCGTAACAAGATGATCGATGATACGCTTGACTGCCGGCTCATCCAGTTCGCCCTGGGGAGTCAACGGAGTTACCATCGGCACAATCACGCCGTGGTAGGTTTTGACGGTTGATTTTTCAGGGGCCATGCAGTTCTCTCCTCCCGGTTGTTTGCATTACGGTCTATTGTACACCCGTCTGAACGGCTGCGGCGTCCAGGTCTCTGCCGAGAAGCGGCCAAGAGATAGAAAAAGGGTTCGCGGCATACTTACACCGCGAACCCTTTTGGGTGATGATGGGTATGGCAACCCACTTCGTGCGCTGCCCTTAAAAGGTGAAACAGGCTGGTTCGCGCCCTAAACAGCACGCAAACCGGCCTGGAAAAGAGATTACTGGTCTGAGAGGGTCTTCAGGAACGAGACAATCCAGCCTTCCTCGACCTTATTCAGGTGCAGGTTGCCAACTTCGCTCGTGTTCAGGTTTTGCACGACCTCGGGCGCAGGCCAGTTGCCCACGTCGCGCGTGTTATAGAAGTGCACAATCTCTTCCAACGACTTGAAGTAGCCGTTATGCCCATAGGCTTTGACGAAGGATTCATTGGGGCGGAGGTCGACATTGCGCAGTGTAGGCACTTTGAACTTGCCGATTTCAGCCTCGTACACTTGCGACGGATAGCCTGCTCCCATCAGGAAGCCGCCCAGGCCAGGGTCAGCCCAATCTGGGTTGGCGATGGTCGCAGGATTCTCCGAGTTCTTGGGGATACCCAGGTTATCGTAGGTGAAGTCGGTGAACAATGGGTATCCTGCCGCTCCTTCTGCGAAGGTATGGCATCCAGAGCACATGCCCTGGGTATTGAACACGGCCATTCCGCGCAGTTCATCATTGTTCAACCCCAGATCCTTGTACTTTTCCCAATTAACCATGCTGATCTGTGTTACATCCAACCCCGCTGCTTTTGCATTCGCATAGAAGCTGTCGAAGGGAGAGGTAAAGGCGGAAACTTCGCCGCTGCGTTCGTAAGCCGCGATGGATCTGGCTATGTTGACATAGGCCGTAGAAATTCCCTTTGGGCTGTTGCAGTTGATGCGTCCCCATACTTGTTGATACAGATCGGCATAAGCTGATGCCTGAACCTTCTCACACAAAACCTGCGCGTCTGGAATGGCCTGTTCTTTCGGATTCAAGAAAGGCCCCTTAGCCTGCTCGGCAAGCGGGTCGCCCAGTGTCCAGCCGGTAGCGCGCCCATCCCAGAACATGCCGCCAACCCAATTTCCGTCCTGATCCTGGTAGAGGATCGGGCTTTCACCCGCATAAGCGGCGGCAGGCGGCTTGCGATTGCCAAATGCGCCGGGGATAGAGCCTTGATAGACCGCGCCGTGAAGGTTGATTAGCTCATCCGGTCCAGTATAGCCTACCTGCGGGCCATGACAGGCGGCACAGGCTTCATTATTGTTATAGGACAGATTTTGGTCAAAGAACAGGTCCTTACCCAGCTGTTCCATCACCGTTAACGGAACCACACTTGCCCTGGCAGAGCTGGTCAAAGCCAGCCCAACCAGCAACACCCCAAACAACATTACGCTTACAAAGATCCATCTGGTTTTCATTGCGTTCCCTTCCTGATTAGGTGAATATTGTCGTCCAGTTATCTCGGGTTCAGTGATATAGATAGGTAAACGAAGAGAGCACCTCCCTTCACGGAAAGAAGAATGTGCGGTGATTACATCCAGATAAGCTACAAATATGGAATAAACGCTAACGCTAACACAAACAAGTAAGTAGACCCCCATCTCCATGATAGCCAAAATGAATCTATTGTCAATACACTTAGTAATCAAAATCACAATTTTCAGGGCTTAAAGTAATCCCTGAAGTTTAAGGGCGCTCCAGGCCCGGCTTTTATGGGCAGCCATCTATCGAGTACAATACGCGCAAGTTGAAAGGATAAACATGCCTTACGAGATATCCCAACATTTCCGGCAGGTGATGCACGACCTTTACGGCGCGGCGGGGGATGAATGGCTGGCGGACCTGCCCCGGCGCTTAGGCGACCTTGCGCAGCGCTGGGAAATTGAAATTCAGCCGCCGTTCGCGCTGTCGTATAACTATGTTGCCCCCGCGCGGCGGGCAGATGGCAGCGAAGCGGTGCTGAAGGTTGGTTACCCGGGTCCTGAGTTATTCAGCGAGTTAGGGGCTTTGGCAGCTTTCGATGGGCACGGCATTAACCGCCTGCTGGCATCAGACCCGGCACAGGGAGCGATGCTGCTGGAACGTCTGCGCCCAGGCATACCGCTGGCAGAGTTGGCGGACGACGCTGCCGCCACGCGCATCGCAGGGCAGGTAATGCGCCAGCTGTGGGTCCCTGCGCCCGAGAAAGCGGAAGTCTTCCCCACCACCACGAAATGGGGACTGGGTTTTCAACGCCTGCGCCGCACCTTTGACGGAGGGTGCGGTCCTTTCCCGCAAGATTTGGTCTCGCACGCAGAAAGGCTGTTTGCTGACCTGCTGGCGAGCAGCGCCCCGGCGGTACTGCTGCACGGTGACCTGCATCACTGGAATATTTTATCGGCGGAGCGCGCCCCCTGGCTGGCGCTGGACCCGAAGGGCGTGCTGGGCGAGCCTTGCTATGAAATTGGCGCGTTGATGCGCAACCGCTGGCCCGAAAATGCCAGCGCTATTGAGCTCCAGCGCCAGGTGGACCGCCGCCTGGGGATTCTGCACGAAGTGCTGGGCTTCGAGCGCCAGCGCATGCTGGCCTGGACAATGGCCCAGGCGGTGCTTTCGGCCTGGTGGTCGTATGAGGATCACCGGCGGGTGGAACAGCCGATGCTTGATTTCGCCCACGCCGTGGCAGAGATGGTAAGCGTTTAGCCGGGCGCAGGCTGAAAGCGCACCTTTTTTTGGATGTCCAGCGGTTATTTCAATAACGTCAGCATCTCCAACCGGCCGCCCGGCGATCAATCGCCGGGCTGTGGGGTTGCGCCGGATGAATCCGGAAAAGCCCTGTTTCGTCCCTTGAATTGAGGAAAATCTGTGATGGGTGAAAGAAATTTTAAAAGTGATGAAGAACGATTGCAGGAGGCGCGGCAGTACTGGGATCATGAGGCAGCAACTTTCGATGATGCGCCAGACCACGGATTGCGTGATGCCTTGGTTCTTGAAGCCTGGAAATCATTGCTAAAAACATGGCTGCCACCTGCCTACTTAAATGTCTTAGATGTGGGATGTGGAACCGGGTCTTTGAGTATGGTGCTTGCCAGTCTGGGGCATAAAGTTACCGGGATCGATTTGTCACCAGCTATGCTTCGCTCTGCAAAAGCAAAAGCGCTCACCAAGGGATTTAGCGTTGGATTCCACATCATGGATGCTACTTTTCCTGGATTAGCTCCCCGACAATTTGACGCTATGCTTTGCAGGCATCTCTTGTGGGCATTACCAGAGCCAGAACAAGTACTTGAAAGGTGGGCGAGGCTGCTGAGACAGAAAGGAAGATGTATCCTGGTTGAAGGGTATTGGGGAACCGGCGCAGGGTTACATGCGAATGATGTTATCCAAATGCTGCCACCCTCGTTTACCAAAGTTGAGGTTATAAACTTAAGGGATCATCCAGACTTATGGGGCAGGCGTGTCAACGATGAGCGATATGCAATCATCGCTGATTTATCCTGAAGGATCTGGGACGTAAGTAGAAGAGAAAAGTTTCCGCATCGTTTCGGCGCAGGTCGTTCTTGTGGGCAGCCTTGGTTGGAGGGCGGCTGCTGATCCGGCCCACACAGTATACAAAGATTATACATTGCATTCTCTTTTTGCGAACAACCGGTTAAAATTACAGGCAATGATAAAACCTGGAGGAGAATGACTATGGAAAGCGAAGGGAAAGACCTGTTTACCGGGCAGAAGTACCTCAGTTTGGAGACGTACCGCAAAAGCGGGGCAGGGGTGCGCACGCCGGTGTGGTTTGCACAGGAAGATGGGCGCTTATACGTCTGGACATTTGGCAACAGCGGCAAGGCCAGGCGCATCCGCCGCAGCGGAGAGGTGAAGGTTGCGCCGTGCGACCGCACAGGAAATGTGCTGGGGCCGTTTGTGCCCGCCGAGGCGCGGATTGAACCCCTTGGCAGCGCCACCTACCAGCATGGTAACCAGTTGCTGGATCAGAAATATGGGTTGATGAAAAAAATGTTCGGGCTGTTGGGCGGACGTAACGAAAGCCAGCGGGTGGTGATTGAGATCAAACTGCTTAATCGGGACGGATAGGCAGGGAATCAAAAAACCGCGTTGCTTCCGCGGTTTTTTGATTCCTGATTGTTTTACACAAACAACGGCGCAATGTAGATGACTTCAATCGCTTCGTAGATCGCCGCGGCTGCCAGCACGCTCACAACCAGCACATAGACCCACCCGGCGCGCTTGAGACCTTCCAGGTAACCCCGCCCGCGGCTGGAGATGCCGTATGCCTGGGGGCGCAGAAAAGCCTTGCCCTGAATGTAAACCGCCAGCATCGCCAGAATGTAGCCCTGGCCCTCCAGGAGCAGCACGAGCGAATGCGGGATCATCACGCCGCCTAGGCTGGGGTTCGAAGGGGATAACAGCAGGCCCCATAAGACCGCCCGGATGACGCCCATCAGCAAGCCGCTGAAGGGGATGATGAGCCCGGGCAGGTTAATCTCGATCAGGCTGCCGAGGAACAGGTTCACCACAAAAGTGACCCCCATTGCCGCCCAGACCTGCCCTCCGGTATAAGCATTGCCCACCATAGCCAGCGGGCCGCTGGAGGTGAAGGCCTGCCCGATATTTTCGAGCAGCATCTTTTGCAGATCAGGGTTGATAAAGGTCACATACGCCATCCCCAGGATGACCAGGCCGTAGTAGACGATATTGAGAAAGATGTAAGCCGGCCAATCCGCCCGCACGACAGCCCAGGCGCGCCGAAAAATATTTACCCTTTCGGGTGAGGTGAGTTCTATGTTCGTAACCATCATTCAATCCTTGTCTATCTTGTGAAATCAATAACAATCAGTATAGCGATCTTTTGCTTTGGTAACCTTAGATTTTCTGAGGATCGCTGAGTTTTGCCGAAAGAGGCTTTTCCGTAGCGTAGAATTCTTACCTGCCTTTATTGAATAAAGTCTATATAATAGAGAGACATATTGCACATTCGGCCAGATAATCTGGCTAGAAACGACCTTTAGGAGGGTTTATGGAAACGACGTTGGAACGGCAACTGGGTCACTCTGGGATTAAAAGTCAGCGCGATGGGGTTGGGCTGCTGGGCGATTGGCGGACCGACCTGGCGCGGCGAAACACCCGTTGGCTGGGGAGAAGTAGATGACGAGGATTCGATCAAAGCAATTCAACGCGCGCTGGAATTGGGAGTGACCCTGTTTGACACTGCCGACGCCTATGGAGCAGGGCACTCAGAACGGGTGCTGGGCCATGCCCTGGGGGATAAGCGCAGCCAGGTGGTGATTGCCACCAAGTTCGGCAACCGCTACCACGAAGACACCAAACAATTAAATGGCCCAGGGACGGACGCGGAATACATCCAGACGGCCTGCGCGCGTTCATTGAAACGCTTAAACACGGACTATATCGACCTGTACCAATTCCACCTGGGTGATTTTGAGATGGATAAGGCCGCGGAAGTGCGCGATACATTGGAAGGGCTCGTCCAGGCGGGGAAAATCCGCGCCTATGGCTGGAGCACAGATGACCCCGAACGAGCAAAACTCTTTGCCCAGGGGGAGCACTGCGCGACAGTGCAGTTCCAGGAAAATGTGCTGGATGATAACCCGGCGATGATCGAGCTGTGCAATTCGCTCAACCTGGGCGGGCTTAACCGCGGACCGCTGGCGATGGGCCTGCTCACCGGGAAATATGACGCTGACTCAACGCTTGGCCCGGATGACGTGCGCGGCACGCGCAGCCCGGATTGGATGAAGTACTTTAAGAACGGGCAGCCCAACCCGGAATGGCGTGAAAAAGTCACTGCCATTCGCGAAGTCCTGACCAGTGAGGGGCGCAGCCTGGCGCAGGGCGCGCTGGCCTGGCTGTGGGCGCGCTCCCCGCACCTGCTGCCCATCCCCGGCTTCCGCACTGTCGAACAGGTGAAAGAGAATGCCAAGGCCATGCAGTTTGGCCCGCTCTCTCAAGACCAGATGCAGCAGATCAGGCAGGTTTTAGAGCGCGGCTAGGGCTGCCCGGAAAAGCATTATTCGCCCAACTCCTTACGGATATACCCTTCGTGCTCCGCGTAATGTGCGGAGCTGTTCCCGATAATCCAGTTGATTACCGGAGCCTGCGGGCCAAACTCACCGGCGGGCAGGTAGGCAGCATAGGGTTTATAGAGATCCGCGTCACTGAGGGCTTGAATGGCCCGCACCATTTGCGCGTGCGCTTGCCGGAGCTTTTCCTGCGCTTGCTCCGGCGTGAGATGTGCGTTTTGGCGATAGATGCGGTCATTAATTTCCGCCTCGCTTTGGTCCTGGGCAACCGCATCTGCGACACCCATTGCGGCAAAGCGATTGTGGTGCTGCAGCAGTTCCGCCATGCCTAACTCCCAGGTCGCCAGGTGGGCCAGGTGATCCTTAATTGCCCACCCTGAAGCGCGCTGACGCGCCAGCTGTTCGGGGCTTAAGGGGCTCAAGATTTCGTTTAGTTCGGTTTCCGCCCGCTGCAGCCGTTCGAGCAGCTCCGCTTTGTTGATCTTCGGTTCGTTTGCCGTCTGATCGCTCATGTTGATCTCCAGTTTTGATCCAGGATTTGTTCAGCCAACCGGGCAGACGCGCCCGGTTGGCTGAATTATAAACAAAAAGCATAAATAAGGTAGTCAAAGAGTCAGCGGGTTAGCAGAGAGCAGGCAGTCAACTGGCCAGACCAGGTGAGTAAAAAACCAATAAAAATTTGGGGGGTTGCCTCCATCGCAGGGTATACTGCAATCACGAGGACACGGCGGCACAAATTCCCTCTCTGGTTAGCGGGTAGCGCCGGGTCTGTTTGCACCAGGTTTCTGGTGCGAACAGTCAGGCAGCAGCATTGCATAACGATTGAAGTATTTATGCCCGACTGTTCTAATCCTTTGGTCAGCAGGTTTTCATGGCGCATCCCTTTTTCGATCCCGTCTCTCGCTACTTTGGCGCTCCGCTAAAGCTGTTTGGATTCAAGGTGAGCGGGCAGCGCTACGCGGAACAGGGTTTCGGCTCGGGGCAGGTGCGTTTGGAATCGGAACGCTATACGCTGGAAGTCCGTGCGGACGGGATGGGGCCTGAAGTGTCACTGTACATTGGGCGTAAAGGCCAGGCGCTGAATGACCTGGCCTGGATTTTTGCTTACCTGGCGCGAAACTGCGCGCCCGAGCCAAGCAACGGTGCACCCTGGCTGTACTACTTTCCGCACCTGACGCTGGGCATCTGGGAGCAGGCCAGTATCGACTGGCAGCTGGAGCGGCTGGCGGAAATCCTCCAACCCATGTGGCCGGCCGTGTTCGTCTTCCTGGACCAGGACGCGCTGCGCGGGGCAGATTTCCGGGCTTTTGAGGAACAGGCTCGCCGGGAAGCCGCCGAGCGCGCGGCAGATAGCTACCGCCAGCCAGCCGGCGACCAGGCGAAACGAGCCGCGCTCAACTTTATCGCCGAGGCGCAAAAATCATTCAACTACCTGTGCGCATTTGGCTTTGAGGTGGTGAAAGCCGAGCCGCTGTGGGTGCGCTATGAAACCGCTTTTGGGCATGGGCAGTTAGGCCACTTGCCCGGCGGGACGGCGCTTTATGTCAATGTGTTTCACCGCCCGCGCTCCTTTCAGGTCGGCGTGCATACCGGCATGGTACAGCCCGACCCGGCGCTGGAGCTAAACTTCAGCCTGGCTGAGCTGGCCGCCTGGCTGGGTAAGGAATACCAGCCCAGCAGCGCGCGCACTGCTGAAGAGTTACAACAAGGCCTGAACCGCCTGGCGCGCCTGTTCCGCAGCTACGCCGCCGCGCTGCTGGGGGGCGACGCGCGCCTGCTGCAAGCCTTGCACAACCGGCGCATCGATGCCGCGCGCTGGGCCAGCCGGGTCTGGGCCGAAAAAAGCCGCTAAAAGTCGCCCTGTCCTTGACGAAACAGGCGGATGGGGGATATAAATCAGCCTGTGATACCACCCGATAACGCGATTCAGCTGACTGTTTTTGATGGGGGAAAAGTGGTCACCCAGGGCGTGCGCTTCTTGAATGCGCAGGGCGCGGAAGAAAAGCGCGCTATGGCCGACCCCAACCACTGCTATTTAATCCACCACCCGCGCGGCCTGCTAATGTGGGACAGCGGCCTGGCGGATTCGATCAGCGCGCTGCCCGGGCACTGCCGGGTGAGCGGGCGCTTCCGCTTTGAGGTGATTAACCCGCTGCAAGCACAGCTGGCAGCCAGCGGCGTGCACCCAGAACAGGTGAGCTGGCTGGCCTTCTCGCACCTGCAGGTGGACCATGCCGGCAACGCCGGGTTGTTCCCCCAGGCGCGGGTGCTGCTCCAGGCGGAAGAATACGCGCTGGCCTTTAGCTCAGAAGCGGAAGACTGGGGCTATGTCCCGGCGGAATATACACCGTTGAAAGAGCAGGAAATCATCCAGCTGCAGGGCGATTTTGATGTGTTTGGCGACGGGCGGGTGGTCATCCTGCGCGCGCCGGGCCATACTCCCGGTCACCAGGTATTGTATGTGGATCTGCCGGAAGGCCCGGTGCTGCTTTCCGGCGATTTATATTACGCCGCAAAAGACCCACTGGAAGGCTGGCTGCCCGCCTGGAACTACGACAAAGACCAGACCCGCGCCAGCATGGCACGCCTGGAACAGTACGCGCGGGAGCATGGGGCGCACTGGGTGATCAACCACCAACCCAAAGCCTGACTCGAATTGAAAAAGCGCTTACTGCTGCCGGCCAAAGGGGTCGTGGTTGACCAGCAAGCCGGCGGCGATGAGAATCCCCAGCACCAGCAGCAAATACAACACGATTAAGGACAAATCGCTGCCGCCAGTACCCTGACTGCCAGTGTTCGGAATCATGCTCGTCGGCGTTTGCGTAGGCGTAGGTGTGACGGCAGAGCCCGCGAAAAGCGCCGGGGAAGTGCCCCCTGGCGGGGCGAAGACTGCCAGCATCAACAGCATCAAACCGGCCAATCCCGCCAGCGCCAGCAGCCAGAATACGAGGGAACGTTTCATTGCTCAAACGAGCTCAAACAATTGGCTTGTTATTACCCCGCGCCAGCAGAGCGATCAACACGACGATCAGCACCACTGCCAGGATAATCACCAGCGTCCAGCCGGAAAGCGCAAACCCGCCCGGTCCGACCACACCCGTGTTCGGGACTACGGCAGTGACCCCACTGCCCGGCGGCGGCACGGTCGCCACCACCGGGGTGTTTTGCAAGGCCAGGGCAGGAGCAACCGCCGCGTTAGCCGGAACGCTGATCAAAACCAGCCCGCAGAGCAGGCCAAAGATACCGCTAAATAAAAATATCCGGTTCGAAAAGAACCGCTTCATAGTAAACCTCCACCCTGCTTATCCGTTATCGAACCTGTTTGCAGGGGTACTTATAAAATAACCCAAATCCGGAAATTTGAGCAGTAGGATTTGAATATTTTGGCAGGTAGGAAATTCCCGAAAAAACAATATTGGGACTTGCAAAAATAGAACGTCCGTACTACAATCGAAGCAAGCAAGAAATTGCTTCTCTAGAACGAGCGCTAAGGGGGAAAGAGGAGAAGGGTGGCCCCGGTAAACCAATTACCAGGCACACCCTTCTTTGACTTTAATCCGTCAAAATCTTCTCGCATCCCTCATCCCTGGGTCAGGAATGGGTGGCGTTTAAGGCAAACGCAGCAAGGCATTTTTTTAGATGCAAGGCATAGCGGGGGGAGAAGAACACCTCATCCCGCGGTTCGCCGCCCTTGCTCCTTGCGTTGGGCAATATATCCTTGCGGCAAACGCGCGTTCCCCGCAAGGATAGGTTGCCCAACGCAAGGAATCGCTTGTATCTTTGGTGATTATTATCTACAATCTTTATGCAGTCTATTAATCGCTGGGTTTTGGGGCCCCCGGTGACCAGGGAAGGTGAGCCGCGCAAAACCAATGGGCAGATGACATCAAATAAGGAGTTCGGGATATGTTGGAAAACATCGACCTGACGCAGAAAATCGATAAGGAAACCTACAAACAACGCATGCGGGATCTCTCCGAACGGTTGTATTTTGTGCAGCAGGGCAGTTGGGAGAAAGGCGTTCCCGTAGCCATCCTCTTTGAAGGCTGGGATGCCGCCGGGAAGGGCACCACCATCCACAAGCTGACCGACCCCATCGATCCGCGCGGCTTCAAGATCTACCCCATTCGCGCCGCGCGCACCTACGAAAAGAAACATCCCTGGTTGTGGCGCTTCTGGCTCAAGATTCCGGCGCGCGGTGAATGGGCTATTTTCGACCGCTCCTGGTACGGGCGCGTGCTGGTCGAGCGCATGGAAAAACTCGTTCCGTCTGAGGAATGGGAGCGCGCCTACCGCGACATCGTCGACTTTGAGCGCAACCTGTACGATGACGGCACGCTGATCCTTAAGTTCTTCCTGCATATTTCTAAGAAAGAGCAGAAAAAACGCTTTGAAAAGCTGGAAGCTGATAAGCTGAATGCCTGGCGGGTGACCAAGGAAGACTGGCGCAACCATAAGCGTTATCAAAAATGGCTGCGGGTTTACGAGGAAATGCTCGAGCGCACGGAGACCGAATGGGGCCCCTGGACCATCCTCCCGGCGACCGATCGGCGCTATACCCAGGTGATGGTTTATGAAACCATTATATGCGCCCTGGAAGAGCGTTTGGGCATTTCCCCTGCTGCCACGCCAGCGGTTGAGGTGCCAGCGGCGGAAGCACAGCCGCCCGTTTCGCACCTGGTCACTCCGAATGAAGTCATCCCCAGCGCTGAAACAGCCGTAGCACAGCAGGTAGCTGTTGAAAGCCAAGCGGCGGGTGAAGCAGCCCCGCAGCCCAGGTAGGAGGTGGAATATGCTTGCCAGTTTTGATATGAGTGTCAGGCTCGATAAGGACACGTACCAGCGGGAACTGCTGCTTAACCAGGTGGCGCTCGCCCAGTTGGGCTATCAGGTGTATGTGCAGCAGCGCCCGGTGATTATCCTCTTTGAAGGTTGGGATGCAGCCGGGAAGGGCGGGGCCATCAAGCGCGTCACCGAAAAACTTGACCCGCGCGGCTATGTGGTGTATTCCATTGCCGCGCCGCAGGGGGATGACAAGACCCATCACTACCTGTGGCGCTTCTGGCGGCGCTTGCCGGAAACCGGGCAGATCGCCATCTTCGACCGCTCCTGGTATGGGCGCGTGATGGTCGAGCGCATTGAGGGCTTTTGCAGCGAAGCCGATTGGAAGCGCGCCTACCGTGAGATCAACCAGTTCGAACACCAACTGGTCGATTTTGGCACGATCCTGTTTAAATTCTGGATTAACATCACCAAAGAAGAACAGCTGCAGCGTTTCGAGGACCGCGCCAATGATAAGCTGCGCTCCTGGAAGCTGACCGACGAGGACTGGCGCAACCGCGCCAAGTGGGATCGCTACGAAGAAGCCATCAATGAAATGCTGTTAAAAACCAGCACGCTCAGCGCGCCCTGGACGGTGATTGAAGGTAACGACAAATACTACACGCGCATCAAAGTGCTGCGCACGCTGGTCGAAAAACTCAGCCATGAGCTAAAGAAAGGTGGATGAATCAATACCACTGAGGCGCAGAGCACCTCAGTGGTATTGATTCAAAATCATATATTAGAACAATAACATAGTCAGTTCGCTGCGGTACTGGCGTCCGTCCGCGTCTTCGGGACCCAGCAGCTCGAGGATGCCCAGGAAGACCTGGCGGGCTTTGCCACTGTCAAACTGCTTATCCTGCCGCAGAATCTCCAGCAGGCCGTCCAGCGCTGCCAGATGATTGCCGCGCATCGCCAGGCGGATGCTGTTCTGGAACATCGCGTCCAGGTCGCTTTCATCTGGAAGCTCACCCTTATCGAACTTCAACATAGACTCAGCCAGCGGGCGCAGCACCTGCGCGGCATTATATTCGCGGCTGGCAGGGAAGTAGTTCAGGATAAATACCGCTTCGCCGGGTTTGCCCTGCGCCAGCAGCGCCTTGACCAGCCCTAACAAAACGGGCGGCTGGTTCTGTTCCTTTTCTTCCAGTTCGCGATAAATGGCTTCGGCTTCGGCCCAGGCATGTTCTGCCAGCAGGCTGTCCGCTTTTTCCTGCGCCAGAGCGGCTTCGCTGGGCGGGGCCAGGCGATCCAGGAACTCGCGCACGCGCGTTTCGGGCTGCAGCCCGGCGAACTCACCCACCACCTGCCCCTGGCTGATGGCTTTCACCGTGGGGATGCTGCGCACACCATAGCGCAGCGCCAGGTTTGGGCTGGCATCCACGTCAACTCGCGCCAGCCGGAAGCTGCCGTTGGCTTCGGCGGTCAGGCGTTCCAGCATGGGGCCTAACTGCTTGCAAGGCTGGCACCATTTTGCCCAGAACTCAACCACCACCGGTACATTTAAAGAATACGAAAGCACTTCGTACTCGAAATCCGTTTCATTTACATCAACAATAAAATCTGAAGGCGTCATTTCGCACACTCCGTTGCGCTCAATGTTGCGCATAGATTGATAATAACCCGGTGATATTTGAATTATATCGGATTTTTCTTAGAAGAATATAAAATCGTTAACCTGGCCTTTGCAAGCGGGCTGCTTTAGCGCATTCTTGCAAAATTCCAATTAACTATTCATCCCCTTCGTCATCTTCCCCGGCGATCATGCCTGGCTGTTCCAGGTCGACCACCTCGCCGTGCACATTAATGACTACCTTAAAGCCCATCATCCCCATGTATGCCCGCCCTTCTTCAGGGATGCCGGTTTGCAGGACCTGGTCGAGCTGCTGGTTGATATTCTTAAGCTGGTTCTGAATAATCGCCCGCGAGAACAGGTCTTCCTGGCCCAACATCTTGGCAGTCTGATCCGCCAAAAGATCTTCGTGGCCTTTGACCTGCTCTGCCATCATTTGCAGCACCTGGCGGTCCACCTGCTCGGAAGGGATATGCCGCCGGAAGCCGTAATCGTCCACCACGTACATCGCTTCCCCGCCGACATACGCCGTATCGACCGGTCTTCCCGCTTCGTCAAAAACGAGTCCACCAAATAAAGGTTGGTTTGCCATGCTTCCATTTTCTCATAAATCATGATTATCTTCAACTCTCGTTTTCTTTATTTGAACTTCATTATGCCTGTAGTTAAGTTTGTGCTAAAATATGTTCAACTGTCAAGTAATTAGGACGATTGAGTAACGTAAGCATTCAATATTTCCTCACAGGTTTCTTACGAATGCCGGAATAGATGGAATGCATCAAGAAAAGGAGGAACGGTGAAGGTTTCGCCTCTGCAATTTGAAATTGAAAAAGCAATCACAGTCTTATCTACCCTGGCGAAGCAACCAACCAGCTTATCCCCGAAATGTCAGGAACAGGCGGCTCAAGAAATCAATCTTTTCTTAAATTCACTCAATCAGCTCACGTCGAATAACCCGCAGTCATCTCCCCCAGAGAAACTTATTCTGCAAACGAAAGAAAACGATGACCGACCGAACCTCTCTAATTCCCTGGAAAACCGCATCGGAAGAATATTGCAGGGCGCGCGTGCGGGGATTTGGGAGTTGGATCTGGTAAAAAACACGGTAATCTGGTCCCCAGAGCTGTGTGATCTGCTGGGGATCGGTCCTGGCGAGTCGGGCAGCATGGAAGCATTTCTTGCGATGATCCATCCAGAAGATCGCCAGATATACCAGGAACGCTTTCAATCATCCATAAATAAAGGCGGATATTTTTATCAAGAGTTCCGTATAATCCGACCCGATAAGAAGGTGATCTGGATAAGCTCGGCCGGCTACGTCAGTTATGCCCGGGATGGCCGGCCGCTTTCGGTGACCGGGATCAACCAGGACATTACCGAGCGCAAACAAGCCGAGGAAGTATCGCTGGTGGAAAGCAACCAGGCATTGGAAAAGTCAAAAAATATGTTTTTTCGAGCTTTCCAATCCAGCCCGGTTGCCATGACGATTACCCGGCTTTCGGACGGGCAATACATCGATGTGAATGACAGTTTGTGCCAGTGGATCGGATATACCAGAGCTGAAATTATTGGACAGACCATTCTTGCGCTAAATATTTTTCACAATGCTGAGGAACGGACGTCATTCTTGAAACTCTTCTATGAACAAGGCAGCATCCGCAATTTTGAAAGAACGATCTGTAATCGATTAGGCGAGCAAATGACAGCACTCCTCTCCGTTGAACCGATAGAGGTAGGTGGCGAAAGCTGCTTGCTAACGACCATGATCGATATCACCGAGCGCAAGCGGGTGGAAGTAGCCCTGGAGAAAAGTGAAAGCCGTTTTCGAGCCATGGCCGATGGGACGCCTTTAATCATCTGGGTGCATAACGCTGCTGGGGAGCTCGAGTTTTTTAACCGGGCCTATACGGAATTTACCGGCATGTCCATTGAGCAAGTAAAGTCGGATGGCTGGAAGATCCTGATACACCCCGAGGATACGGCTAACTATGTCGATGTTTTCATACAGTGTTCTGGTGAGCGGCGCCCATTCCATGCACAGGCGCGGGCTCGCCGTAAGGATGGTCAGTGGCGCTGGATCGACTCTTACGGACAGCCGCGCTTTTCATCTATGGGTGAATTCTTAGGCATGGTTGGCAGCAGCCTGGATATCTCGGAACAGAAGCAGGCTGAGGAAGCCCTGCGGGAAAGTGAGGAACGCTACCGGCAGCTGGTCGAGTTATATCCCGATTTAGTGTTCATACAGAGCAGCGGCCAGTTTACCTTCGTAAACCAGATGGGACTGCGCGTCCTGGGCGCGGAAAGCCTGGATCAAGTCGTGGGAAAACCGGTGATGGATTTTATTCACCCGGCGGACCGGGAAACGGTCCGAGAGCGGATTCAAGTCTTGAATGAACAGCGCCAGGGTGTGACGCCTCTGGAGGAGCGCTACATTCGCCTGGATGGAACCACGGCTGACTTAGTGGTGGTTGCTGTTCCCTTCAATGATCATGGTCAGCCAGGCGCGCTGGTGGTAGCCCGGGACATCACCGATCAAAAACGATTAGCGGCCGAAAAGAAGCAAAGTGAAAAGCAGATCGAAATCCAACGCCAGTTAAACGAGTACCGGGAAAAAGAGCGCCAGGAAATTGCCAGAAACATCCATGATGGCCCGATCCAGACACTGGCAGGGTTGCTATTTGACATCAAGTTAGTCAGAGAGGGGATTCCCGATCCTGCTATCCAAGTTGAGTTTGCTCAACTTACCCGCAGCCTACAGGGGGCAGTGCGTGAACTGCGCGAGGTGGTCAATGGACTGCGCCCTCCTTCTCTGATCCAATTTGGATTAAGCAAAGCTATTCAGATGTATGTCGAAGATTTCCGGGAAAAGGTGCCAGAGTTAGATATCCAGACAGACCTGATGGATGATCGCCATCAAGTGCCTGAAGAAATACGTTTAGCCCTGTTTCGCATTTGTCAGGAAGCGCTAAATAACATTATCCGCCACGCCAACGCGACAAAAGTTTGGATACGCTTTTCCATCCAAGATGGAGAAATCGCTTTGGAAATTCAGGATAACGGGATTGGCATGCCTGCCGATACAGATTTCGTATATCAGACCCATAATGGACACTACGGGTTGGCAGGCATGCAAGAACGGGCGGAAGCGCTTGGCGGGAGGTTTACGTTGATTTCAACGCCGGGGGAAGGGACAACGATCGGTGTCCGCGTTACTGTACAGAAAAGGCAAAGCACCTCCTCGGGGATACGATAAAGGTGTGGCTTCACCAGAGGAACTTTGAATTCCTGGATGGACCGCTGACCAGCAGTCAATCTAAGATGTCCACCTTCGTTCCTTCTTCCGCGATGAAGGTGGCCTCGGCATAAGGCACGGCGGGGGCGGTCCAGCGGTAGACCCATTTAGCAGCCTGCGGGGAGAGGTTAATACAGCCGTGACTGCGCGGTTTGCCAAAGTCATTATGCCAGTAGGTTCCGTGGAAGGAAATGCCGCTTTTGGTCAGGTAGCACACCCAGGGCACGCCGGGCAAATCGTAGGCGCTGGGCGCGGCCAGGTCTTCACTGGCCATGTGGCGCGAAGGCCGCTTGCGGTTGGTGATGTAGCTGCCCGCCGGGGTAGTATAGTCCCCGTCTAAAAAGTGCCCGCCGCTGGCGATGCGGGTCATAAATACCGGGCGGCTGCCTTCATAGCCCACCAGCACCTGATCGGCCAGGCGCACTTCCAGGCGTTTCTCAGCGTTCGGTGCCAGCGGCGGGATGGGCGCGAGTTCCGTGGCAGGGATAATGCGCAGGTGCGCCGCACTGGCGTAATATTCTGTGCGCCGTTTGTCATCGGGGATGCGGTACCACTTCCCGCCTTGCTTATCCTGCACCACAGCGGTCACCCAGAACACCGTGCTGTAGTACAGGCGGTACACGAACCAGTCGTGGCGGTTGGGGTCGCGCAGTGCATCAGTAAACGGCACGGTGACCTCGGCCAAAACGCCGGTCTCGGGCACGCTGCTGGCCGGTTGATTCTGCCGCACGGCCACCGGCTGGATATTCCCCGAGTGGGCGTAACCTTCGTTGTTAACCAGGTACCACACCCGGTTATAGTCGGGGTAACCGTCGCCCACCGTCACGCCGTTGATCGGCAGGACCAGGTCGCGCCAGTACATATTGACCAGCCTGGAGGAAAATGAGGGCCGCATATAGAGCGAAAGCTTATTATCCAATACGCGCCCCAGTTCTGGGGTGGGTTCATCACTCAGCGGGGCTGTCAGCGGCGCGATGCGCTCTTTACCCTGCCCGCGTTCCGCCAGCAGCAGCGTAAACAAGCCCAGCAGCCCGCGTTGGGTCCACTGCAAGAACTCACGCCGTGAGAGGCGGTCTAAATCTTGAGAATAAAGCGCGTCCATTTTCCGCGCACCCCCCCTCCTCAACTGCTGCTGATTAATAGTGAACGTACACGACGGTGCCCACAGAGGCCCAGTTGTACAACCAGGCCGCGTCGCTGGTGGGCAGGTTGACGCAGCCGTGACTCATGGGCGTGCCGAAGTTGTGATGCCAGTAAGTGCCGTGCAGGCCGTAGCCTTTGTAGAAGTACATCACGTATGGCACGTCGCGCAGGTAATAGCCCGGCCCAGACATATCCGCGTAGCGGTATTTGACATACACGCGGTACTCCCCGGTGACGGTGGGGTGCTGCCAGGTGCCGGTGGAAACGATAAAAGAATTCACCAGCGTGCCACCCTGGTAGGCATAAGTGCGCTGGTTGGTCAGGTCCACGTCGATCCAGCGCTCGTCTCCGCTCACATCGCCCGGGAGGGTCACGTTTCCACCTGGCTGTTCTGAGGGCGGCGGCGGAGGTGGTGGCGGAACGGGGGTATCCGTGGGCGGTACGGGCGTGTCGGTAGGTGTGGGCGTTTCGGTCGCGGTCGGCGTCTGGGTAGGGGTCGCCGTCGGCGTAGCGGTGGCCGTGGGCGTGACGGTGGGGGTAGCGGTCGGCGTGGCGGTGGGGGTATTGGTTGGCGTCAGGCTGGGTTTGAACAGCATCGAAACCGCCCGCGCTGAGGAGGAACTGCGCGCCATCACCACATACGTGCCGGTGATGGCTGCCAGGGCCAGGCCGCCAAACACGACCAGAAACAGGATCACGGCCCAGGCTGCCGGGCTGCGTCCCGCCTTTCGCCGCCGCGGCCTGACCACCACCGGCTGCGTGGCTTCGCCCGCCGGAACGCGCTGGATTGGTTTATGCGCCGCTTGCTGCAGCGCTTCGCCTGGCTCTACGCGCGGTAAGCCGCCTGTGTAGGAGTCGCCTGCGCCAGCGGGCTGGGCCGGAATAGGCTTTGACCGGGCTGCTTGTTGCTCTTCCGCCCGCAGGCGTTGGATCGCCCAGTGCATTCCCTGCCGCGCGGCGGCGCTGTCTGGGTTCTTTTCCAGGGCAACTTTTAGATAGGCAACACTGGCCTGGGGAGCTGCCAGGGATGCCAGCACCAGCCAGGGTTGTTCGCTGTCAGGGTCGAGTTGAGCTGCGAGGGAAGCCCAACGCCTGGCCTGAGCCCGGTCGCCGCGCCGCATTGCCTGGATGGCTTGTTGAACTGCGTTGGAAGCGCTGCTTTCGGGCTCGTTCTCACTCATGGCTGCGCTACCGGGACGTTGGGGATATCTTCATTGCGCACAAAACATAAGATGCCGCTGGCTACCCCCTGTGCCACCAGGTCTGTGTGCTGGGTCAGAATCTCCCGGTCCAGGTTGAGGAAGCCGGTTTCGATAATTGCCGCAGTGGTGTCCGAATGGATTTCACTGAAAGCATGGTACTCGGTCATGTCGCGCGTAACCGAATTGGAGTGAAAAGGCAGCCCGGTGATGGCTTTGTAGCGCTGCGTCAGGCAGGCTGTCAGGCGGGTGGCTTTTTCGGGGAAAATCGTAGATGGCGCGGCGGCGACTTTAAAGCCGGTCGCCTGATCGTTGATGTAATCACACGAGTCGTTGTGGATTGAAACCAGCGCCAGGGCTTTATATTCGCGCAGGCGCGTATCGAATTCCTTGAGCAGATCTACGTCGTAGCCCTCTTTATTGAGGATCTCCTTCACCATGGTGGCGATGCGCAGGTTGACCTGTTCTTCGGTCAGCCCGTCTGGGCAGACGGAGCCAGAATCGTTGCCCCAGTGCCCGGCGACGATTCCGATGTGCGGGCGGGGCGAAGGCGTACTGGTCGGCAGCTCCACCTGGGGAGCTTGCGGCTGCACCGCCTGGAACATGTTGTCCATCAGGTTGCTGGAAAACAGGTTCGCCGGCGTCCACAGGGTGAACAAAGTAGCCACCAACAATGCCACGCTGAACACAGATTGGACTGCTTTCCAGGCGCTCCATTCCGGGGGCTTCCGGCGCGGGCGCCAGCTGGAGGCGGTGGTGGTGTCATTCACGATCACCCGGCGGGTATAACCGTCAGGCAGTTTTGAAGAAGGAATTTCGTCGTTTTCATCCATAATTTGTATGATAGTACCTTAAGTAACCCTCAAAAATCAAGTACGTTAGCGAGCATTTTCAGGAGCAGAAAGAATGAGTTGCAGGCATTCGCAGCCCAAGCCTGCTGCTCTCGCTCAAAAGCGGGTTATCAATGTATGGGTTCCAAGATTTGTGCCTGGCAGCTGATTAACCTTGGCTTTCGGGTGCGGGTCATTTTTTTGCATCCGCACCGATGCCGGCGGCATCCCTGCTGTGGGGTAGGATGGTGCCGGGTGAACCCGGCTTTTAAAGCCCCTTTCAAGGGGCGCCTGCCCATAGCGCGGCGGCTTGAGCCCCGCGCGGCGTTGATCCCTGCCTGCATTGAATCCCAGTCTGGCACTTGTGTCTGAAGTGTGGTTTCTCGCAAAACTTTGAAACGCACTCTTCCCTTTCGAAAGGCTTGACGGGCTCCTTTATAAAATGTATAAAGAGGGTATCTAAAGGTAAAGGACTTGTGGATGCAAACAGAATCAAAACTCCCCCCGGGTGAAATGTTGCGGCACGCCATGCGCCAGTGGGTAACCGGGGTAGCCATCGTCACCAGCGCTGTGGGGAGCAGCAGTCACGGAATGACCGTCAACTCGTTCGGCTCAATTTCCCTCGCCCCACCCCTGGTGACGGTCACCATGGCCAACGATACGCGCACCTTTCAACTGGTGCAAGAATCAGGAGTCTTCGCGGTTACCATTTTGAGCGATTTGCAGCGTCCACTTGCCGAGCTTTTCGCCGGGCGCATCGACACCGGCGCGGACCGGATGACGGGCCTTGAACTTTTCACCCTGGTCAGTGGCGCGCCTTTCATTCAGGGGGGCCTGGCTTTCATCGACTGCCGGGTTGCCACGCGCCATCCGCTTTCCCACTCCACCTTGCTGATTGGTGAAGTCCTGGCAGCGCAAACCGTGGAAAGCGATCGTCCTCCACTCATTTATTTCAACCGTACCTTTAATCATCTGGCGTAAGTTCGTCAGGAGGGACGCCGATGGAAACTGAACTTGAAACGCTGACCACTGCGGAGCGTAAACAACTGCTGGCGCTGGCGCGCCAGGCCATCGAATGCGCGGTGACGGGTGGGGAATTTCCAGACCCTGACCTGGCGCAGCTTTCGCCCAATTTACGCGCCGATGGCGTATGTTTTGTCACCCTGACGCTGCCCGGCGGCAAGCTGCGCGGCTGCATCGGCGGGTTAGAGGCGAGGTTTCCGCTGGCGCAGGATGTCTGCATGCATGCCGTCGCGGCGGCCCTGGAGGACTACCGCTTTCTGCCAGTGCGCCCGGAGGAGTTGAGCCTGCTCTCGATTGAAATCTCGCGCCTGACGTTTCCGCAGCTTTTGGAATATGACCAGCCCATGGATTTGCCGAACTTGCTGCACCCGCTCCGCGATGGGGTGGTGCTGCAGGATGGGCTGCGCCGCGCCACCTTCTTACCCCAGGTCTGGGAAACCCTGCCCGATCCCTGCCAGTTCCTTTCGCACCTCTGCCAAAAAATGGGCGCAGCCGCTGACCTCTGGCGCATTCGCAAGCTCAAGGTGGAAATTTATCACATTGAGGAATTCCGCGAGGAATAGAAATGGCATACCGGGTTCCGCCCGTTAGCGCCTGACAGGCTGAACCCGGTATGCCTGAAAAAAAGCGTTAGACAGCCTGGCCGTTAATCCAGGCAAAGTAGGCTTTTACATCTGGCTCGGCGTAAAACACCAGCGCCAGCACGCCTACCGCCACGGAAATAATATTGCCATACAAGATGGTGACAATTTCCAAAATGGCGATGACCTGATTGGGGTGCGTGGGCTGCGGTGGGGTCGAAAGCAGCTTGATCGCGTAGATGATCTCAAAAACGCCCAGGGCAATCGGCAGCAGGGTGATCGGCGCGCACAGCAGGCCAATGCCCAACGTGCCCAGCACAATCGCCAGGGTGAATCCCAAAGCTGCCATGATGTTGACAATGCCGCTGACCAGCGTCAGCACGGCGATGGCGGTTATCTTGCCCGGCTTGTCATTAACGCCGAAGCTGTAATGGGTTTGCTGCGGGGGAGGGGTATAGGGAGGAGGGGTTTCCATCGTTCGGTTCTCCTAGGGTAACCAGTAGAGCGCGAGTGACCGTTTTGACCAGTTAGAAATGCACGTAATGGTCTACTTTGAGCACAAAAATGGTGGCATGGCGCGTGCCCGGTTCAGCAGCCGGCGAAACATTCTGGCGGACCAGTTCCAGGGCGTGTTCCACCTGTTCATCTTCGCAGCCGATCAACAGCGTGGTGTTTCCCCGCCGCCAAAAACCGCCGGTCGAAGCAATCATCGTCACCCGGAAGCCGGCTGAGGTCAGGGATTGTGAGACTGCATCGTGATCAATATCGCGCAGGATTGAAATGACCAGTTTCATGGTTATATCTCCTCGTAGTGCTCAACTTCCAGGGAAAAGACGGTAGCCCCACCCACAGTGATGGGGGTCGGCGTAGGCAGCGGCAGGGGCGCGCTCTCTAAGGGCACGGCGATAAACTCGATGCGCTGGCGGCAGCTTTTATTCAACAGCTCGACCACCGCTTCCCGCTGCGCTTCTTTCATGCCGATCAGCAGGGTTGCATTCCGGCGGCCCAAAAAGCCGCCAACGCTGGGCAGCCGTTCCACGGTGACATCCAGCTTTGCCAGGGTATCCTTCGCGATTTCCGCATCCTGTGCCTGGACAACTGCCATCATCAGGATCTGGGGTTGGTTGGAGCTTGACTTCGTTTCGCTCACGCTTACCTCCTTGTTTCTAGGATTAGGACATAGGGTTCAAGAAAGGGGGCCGGGCGGCATCTGGAAAAGGTGCATTTTCCCAACCTCACCTCTGTTTGCCTCAGGAAAGCACCACGCGGTGTGAGCCAGGCTGGTCGATCACGACGTTCTGTCCTCCAGGAAAGGTAATTTCCGTTTTGTCCGGGTGGCAGGTAAGATGTACCTTCCGATATTGTACATGAATAATCCCGGGAAAGGGATTAAAACCATCGATCAGGATTTCTTTTTGCGTCAACTGGCGGATACCGAGGACCTGTAAGAATAACCCCACCGGCGGCAGCCCGTGCAGGTGCCCGCGCTCGCCAGTGGCTATCCCGGTTTCGGCGTGGTAGTACTGCCGAAAAGCCTGGTGGGTCTTGAGCGAGGTCGCCGCGGCATCCAGCAGGCGGGTGACCAGCGCGGCAGCCTGAGCGCGGTAGCCGTAGCGCAGCAGCCCCTCGCCGATCAGGTAGTTCCAGGGCAGTAGGGCGCTGGCGCAGCCGGTATGCAGCCCAGGCAGTTCCTCCTGCGGGTATAGGTCTGGCGGGCAGGTGATCAGCCCGTGACCTTGCAGGTAACGCGGCACCAGCGCTTCTTCCACCATCTGGCGCGCCTGTTCCGGGTCGGGCGCGCCGGCCCACAGCGGCAGGAACAGGCTGAGGTCTTCCTGGGTGAAGTCTGCCGTCAGCACGCGCACCTGATCGCTCTCCCCCAGGCCTTCTGCCTGCACGCGGCGCACGGCCAGAAAGGTGTTTTCGGTCGTGGCGCGGGCATGGGTGCCCAGCCAGGTGAAACTGCGCGGCGGCAGCGTTTCGGTGATTTCCCCTTCCGCGGTAAAGCCCTGCACGCTGACCGAAGCCGCGTAGGTGCGTTCTTCCTGCACCTCCAGCTGGATCACCAAACGGTTGGGCTGGCCGAAGCGTTTGCGGCTGGTGGCGTGTCCCGCGCCGCTGAACTCGGCAACCAGACGCCCGGCGGGGCTCAGGTGGGTGCTGTAATCGCGGTACTGGTAAAGGTGCGCTTTGGGGTTCCAGGTGCTTTCTAACAGAGCGCGCAGGGCGGCTTCGCGTTCGCGCAGCTGCACTGCGGCTTCCGCTGCGCCCGAGGTGGGCACTTCGCTGCCTGCCAGGCGCGCATAAGCGGTGGCAGTTTTTTCGGTCTCCTGGATTACGCGGGTCATCTCGAGCAGGCTGCTGCATTCGCTCAGCAGCATTGCCGCCAGAGCGGGCGATTCCATGCGGCTGATTTCGATGCCCTGCGCCAGCGGGGACCAGCGGTTGTAGAGGGGGCTATCTTCCAGCCCAGATTGCAGCGGTTGCTCCCATTCCGGGAAACCATCTTCGTCCTGATCATAGCGCGGGCTGAACCAGGCGTTGAAAAAGCGCAGCAGTGCGGGGAAGATTTCCTGGTACCAGTCAGGTTGTTTCAAGAAAGGCGCGGCCTGCACTGCCAGGCTGGCCAGCATGGGCTGCGCCAGGCGGCGGCTGCGCTGCCCGTTCAGTCCGGGCCGCCAGTCGATCAGCCCTGTTTCGTCCTGGGTCACCAGAAAATTGCGGATCACCCCGGCGATCACTTCAGGCGCGCCGGGCAGCAGCAGTGCGGCCAGGTAGTAACTGTCCAGCGCCGTCTGCCCGCCCCACAGCAGATTTTGATCGCCGCCCACCCCACGCAGCGAGAAGCCGTGGTCAGGCCGGCGGCCCAGCACAAACGAGAGGTTCGGCAGAGTCTCAGGGTTTTGGATGAGCAGCGCGCTGGCTTCTTTTTGCGCCAGCGCCAGGGCTGCATCCCAATCCGGGTTGCCGGTCTGGATTTCCAGCGTTTGCGAGGCATTCAACAGTTCGATACGCGCCTGTTCGGCTTCCCAGGGGCGCGCCGTAGCCGTGCGGGCAGCTTCCAGCGATTCCTCGGAGGTGCGCAGGCTGGCCACTGCCCAGGAAAACTGGCGGGCATTCCCGGGATACAGTTCCAGGTCAAGCGCCAGGGCCGGGTAGGGGCTGTTCACCGGCTGCGGGCCCCCGGTCAGGTAGACCACTGGGCAGAGGTAAGCCGTTTCACCGCTCAGCACATGCGCCGGGCCGGCTCGCTCGGGCACCATACCGCCCTGCCGGTCGATCGGGTTGAGCAGCGCCACCCATTCCAGCCGGAAATTCTGCGGCAGGATGCTCTGGTTTGCGACCTGAATGCGCCCGATCAGCAGTTGGGACTCAGCTGCGCGGTATTCAATCTGCACTTCCAGGCCCTCGAACGGCGCGAAGCACAGCGTGAGCGAGTTGGGGTAGAAGTGCTTGATGCGCGGCGGGGTATGAAAACTGGTCGGGGCTGTGCGCGCCGTTTCGCCGCGCACAAAGCGCGGGAACAGCCGCATCCAGCGCGCGCGCAGTCCAAAGGTGGTTTGCAATGCCAGCGCCGCCGGTTCGCCGCCTTCCAGGCTAAGCTCCCAGATCTGGTCGTTCGTATGATCAATGTTCGTCAGGCGAGCATCCGCCGCGAGGGTGAGCGAAAGGGGGTCTCCCGCGCCGAGATTCCAGGTTTGCATATGATAAATTATAAGTTGTTTTTGCCGTCTGGAGAATGATTGGCAGTTGCCTTACCAGATTGAAGACTCGCTAACTGGGCCGGGCCTGCTTTAGGCTCGCCTGCTTTCGCTACCAGGAACTGGCGACACCCCTTATAATTTGGTTTATGCAGAATTTCAAAATACAAAACATTACCAATCAAGATCTCTCTGCAATTCAAACACTGCAGCGGGCCTACACGGCTGTCTATCCTGGAGCGCCGGTTATTCCTGGTGAGGCTTATCTTTCGCCTGGCTTTGCGGAAGGGGCCAATGTTTTCTGCGCATTCGCGGAGGGTGAACTGCAAGCCTATGCCGCACTCTATCCGCAGCTGCTCACGGAGGGGCCCGCGGACCTGTCTCACCGGCTGTGGATTGAGATCAAGGCCCATCCCGCCTTGGCGGACCTCGCGCCAGTGAAAGATGCGCTGCTGGCCTGCCTGGAAGGCCGGGCGCGAGAAATCGTGGCGGGTTATCCCGGGCGCGGCGCGCAAATGTTGTTTGAGTACCGGGTGAATGAAGAAGCCGCCATCCAGTATGCGCTCGCGCACGGCTTTCGCTGCACCGAAAGCGTTTTCAGCATGGCGCGGAACCTGGCTGAGCCGCTGCCGGTACTGCCCTCGCCGCCAGGCGTGCGCCTGTGCCGCTGGAAAATGGAAAGTGAAGCGGAACAGCAGGCTTACGTTTCCACGCGCAGCCTGTGTTTCCCGGAAGGACCTATCTCTTTAGCGGAATGGCAGTATTTCAGGCAGTCGCCAATGTGGGCCAGCGGCACGAGCATCGCTGCGTTTGCTGGTTCGCAGCTGGTGGGCAATGTATTGGTGTACTGGGATGAACAAGAAAACCGCCAAAGCAACACCTTGAGCGGTTATACCGAATATATCTTCGTGCATCCCGAGTGGCGCAAGCGGGGCATCGCCAGCGCCATGATCGTTGAAGGGCTGCGCTTTTTAAAGGAACAGGGCTTGCAAGCAGCGCGCCTTGCCGTCCGCGCTCTGAACGCGAACGCCCTGGGCGTTTATACCCGCCTTGGCTTTCAGATTACCCAGGAAAGCCGCTTCTACGCCCACGCGCTTTCATAAAGCATCATTTCTTTGGGTAAACCGGCATCTGCCGGTTTACCCAAAGAAAAATAACCCTACTTGTGCGGCTCGTGGCAGGCGGTGCATTCCTGCTTGCCATTGGTGAACTGGCCGGTCGCGAAGGAAGTGCCAGTTGAGTGGCAGGAGGTGCAGCCCGCGGTGGTGTCATCCAGCTTAAAGGTGGCGGCGAAGGTACCCTCCAGGTTGGCGTTGAGCAGTTCAACCGCGCGGGCCGCCACATCTCCGGCCAGGCGACCGCAGCGCTCGGCGCGTTCGGGCGCGCCCGAGGCGATCTGTGAGGAACGGCACCATTCGGTGACCGAGACGTGGCACAGCGGCGAGTTGGAAACGCTCTGTGGCAGGACTTTATCCGACTTGTATTCCGTCACCAGGTACTCATGTTTGGCGGCGTAGTTGTTGGCCTGTTCGCTGGGGAAGGGGGTGGTGGTGTACCAGCCCACCAGATCGCTGATGATCTTGCGCGCCAGGTCTTTTTCGGTGACCAGGTTGATGGCAGCCGCCGCGCCGATCAACGCGCCGCAGGTAGTGCCCCAACCCGCCACGCCGCCCGCGCCAAAGCCCATCATGTCCACTGGAATCTGCGTGTAGGGGAAACCTACTTTGTCGCGCAGCGCTTCCACGATAGCGACAAAGGCGCCAAAGCTGCAGTCGCCCCGGTAATAACCCTGGTGACCGCGCTTGCGCACGTCTTCGACATCCAGCTTAACGTACTGCCAGGCCCCGCTGGGAATATCCTGCGCCACGGGCTTTGCAACCGCCTTTTCTACTTCTACCGTCTGCATGACTTCCCGGGTCACTTCGACCGGCTTTTCCACTACAACAGTCTTTTCGACCTCGACCGTTTTGATGACTTCTTTAGGGGCGCAGGCCGAAATAGCTGCCGCACCGGTTGCCAGGGCATAGGTGGCAGATTTGCGCAAGAAACTGCGTTTGGTATTGTCCATCGTAAAGGCTCCTTTTCTTCCAGTAAGAAATTGAATAGTGCCCCCACCCAGAGAAAAACGGGTAGGGTTTGGTAACTTATGCGGTTGGGTTTCGAGGGGGTGCGTAATGCAACCTGACCGTGAAAACTTAGCCGAATGCGAAAAGAATGTGCGAAATTACTTTTATTCGCCCGCTAGTATAACAAAAATATTACAGTACGCGATAGTGATTTTAATCACATATTAATCAAAAGCAAACGGCATCCTCAATCCGACGGCTCCAGGTCATGCAGGTATTGCCGCAGCAGCGGGCCGAGCTGCTGATATTTTGCATAACGTGCGTTGTACCGCTGCTGCATGGCGGGCTCTGGGCTGAAGGTTCGCCCTGGTTTGACCATTTGCGCCAGGCCGACCTCGAGCGAGGGGAAAACACCGCTGCCTACCCCCGCCAGAATGGCTGCCCCCAGCGCGCCAGCTTCCTGCACTTGCATTCGCGTAAACGGCCGCCCGAGGATATCCGCGCAGATTTGCAGCCAGGCATCCGATTTGCTGCCGCCGCCTGCTGCGCGGAAATCGCGGATGGTGATGCCTTTGGGCAGGTTTTCGAGGCATTCGCGCAGGTAAAAGGTGCTGGCTTCCAGCAAGCCTTTGAGAATTTCTCCGCGCGGCGTATCCAGATGCAGCCCAGCTATCACCCCGCTCGAATCGCTGATGAAGTGCGGCGGGCCGGTGGCGGTAAAGTGTGGCAGCGCCATCACCCGGCTGGGACCGGCGGGCAGTTCGGCGGTGAGCAGGTCGTAGATATCCACGCCCGCTGCCGCGGCCTGCTGCCGCTCGCTGGCAGCAAAGGTATCGCGATACCACTTGACCAGCGCGCCGCCCTGGTTATAGATAAAGCTGACGAACTGCCCCGGCACGGCATGCTGCTCGGCATTGAGCCCCTGGGCCAGCATCGCCGCCGGGGCCGGGCGCTGGCTGAAAACGGGCATCATGCAGATATAAGTGCCCATGCCGTACATGGCCTGGCCTGGTTCCGTCACGCCGCAGCCTACGCCGTTACAGCACTGGTCATGCCCGCCGCTGATGATGGGAATGCCCGCCGGCAGCCCCAGGTCTTCCGCCGCTGCGCGAGAAACCGTCCCGATGACCGCGCCGGTCGGCACGGTGGGCGGCAGTTTCTCGCGTTCCAGCCCGGCCCAATCCAGCAGTTCGGCTGACCAGTCGCAGCTTTCCAGATCGAACAGCAAGGTCCGGTTGGCCAGCGAGTAATCGACCGCCGCATCCGCGCCCAGCATGAAAGCGATAAACCCGCTCCAATGCAGGAAGATATCCGTCTGGCGGTACAGCTCAGGTTGGTGCTGCTTCAACCACAGCAGCTTGGTCAGGGAATAGTGATTGCCCAGCGGGTTGCCGTTGATGACATACAGGTGTTCTTCGGGCAAGCGCGCCGCCAGCTCAGGCACCAGTTCCGCGCCGCGCGTGTCAAAGTTCAACAGCGATGGACCCAGGATGCGCCGCTCGCGAGTCACCGGCACGACCGCTTCGCCCAATGAGGAGACGCAGACCGCCTGGATGAGGTCGGACGCCACGTCCGCAGGCGCCGCGCCCGCTACCGCCGCGCCCGCTACCGCGGCACGGACTGCATCCTGAATCTGCCGCCAGACGGCGGCGCTGTCCAGTTCGGCCCAGCCCGGTTGGGGGTGCTGGTAATCGTATTCTTGATATGCTGCTGAAAGCGGCTGGCCTTCGGTGTTGAATACTACCGCTTTGCAGCCGCTGGTTCCGGCGTCGATGCCTAACAGGCTCATGCCGCTGCTCCTGCTTCCGTCAGCCGGGCGCGCGTGCCTGCCAGGCACAGCCAGTCGCGCAGCACCCAGATAGCGCGCTCATAAACCGCCTGCTGTGCCTGGGCGTTGCTGGCGCCCGTTCGCAGCGCCTGCTCGTACGGCTGGCGCACTTCCGTACCCACGTTGATCTTGCTGATCCCGCACCGGGCTGCCGCTGCCAAGTCCGCCGCCAGGATGCCCGAACCGCCGTGCAGCACCAGCGGGCACTGCGCGACTGCCGCCAGCCGTTCCAGGTGGTCCAGGTTCAGGCGCGCCTGGACTTTCTTCTGATCCTTCAACCCCGCGGCGATCGCGCCGTGTACGTTGCCTACCGCCACCGAGAGCCAGTCGCAGCCGGTTTCACGCGCGAAGCGCTGCGCTTCATCCGGGTCGGTAAAGCCGCGCCCTGAAGCAAACAATTCTTCGTAAGGGGGCAGCGAGCCAGATTCATGCCCCAGCACCGCACCCAACTCGGCCTCCACCGGCGCACCCGCAGCCTGCGCCAGTTCTACCACCTGCCGGGTGGCGCGTATATTTTCTGCCAGCGGTAGGCGCGAGCCGTCGATCATCACCGATTCATAGCCCAACTCCAGCGCCTCTTTGATGATCGGCAGGTAATCGACGCGCTGCTGGTCCTCATCGATGACCGGGATATGGTCCAGGTGCAGGCGCATATAGTTGGGCTTTGCCCAGCGCGCAAACTCTTCAGCGACAGCCGCCGGGCTGCGCGCTTCAAACTTGACCCACTCCAGGCGCGCCACTTCCAGCAGGGCAAACGCATCCTGGTCCACCACAGCCTGCACCAGCGGCTCAACCATTGGCAGATAGGGCACGTTAAAAGCAGGGATCATCAGTCCTAATTCTCGTGCCCGCTGCATCACTTGTGCAACCTGAAACATGGCCTCTACTCCCTTGCCTGACAAAATTTAGTCTCTGGGTTTGCCCTGGTTAAAGAAGGCAGAGCCCCGCCCATCCATGCCCACGACACGCTCCAAAGCGGCTATAATCGTGTTGTCGGATAGGTGTTTATAATATTATAGGCATGATCGCTAAACCGGAACCGAAAAGCTGGACGAGAAGCCATTGAAACGGGAAAAAACGGTGCGCAGCACCTCGGCGCTGATCGGGTTGATCGGGCTGGGGTTGGTTTACAGCAGCCTGCTGCATTTTGGCGCGCGCCTGACGGGCGTTCACCAGGTCGACGGCATCCTGGGCGTGATGCTGGGCCTGTTCACCAGCGCCCAGCCTGCCGCGAATGTGCTGGATATCATCCTATACGGGCGCTATCTGCCCCGGCGGGCGCATTCCCTGCGCGCTCGGTATGCCTGGTGGGGATTAAATGGGGTCGTTTTATTGGTAGGCTGGTGGGTGATTGTCAACAGCCTGCTGCGCTATTCTGGATTGAATTGAAAGGGATCAAAGATGAGTGCTATTTATCCGGTTTGGATTTCGCTGCTCCCGCGCCTGGCGCTGTGGCTGGTCTGGTTGGTGGCCGTGGTGCTGGCCATCCGCGGCTGGTCGCGCCACCCACGCGCCTCACTGCTGGCAGTAATTGCGGTGGCAATCTTCTTCCTCGATTCGCTGCTAGGCTTGGGCGGGACGTTTTTCCTGAACCGCTTTATCGAGAATTCTCGCCTGGGCGGAGCGCGCATCAGCGCCATTCTGGGCATGTTTGGGGCGGTCCAGCTGCTGATCAATGTAGTCGGCTGGGGGTTTGCGGTTGCAGCAATGTTTGCCGACCGGAGAGGGTGAGCGGCGAGCTCGGTGATTTGAAATCGAATGTGGGAGAGCTACTGATGGCTCTCCCACATTCGATTATTAAGTGAATGGGAGAAACTTAACCAGGGTGATTTTGCCTGCTTGATCCAAGGGGAGTTTGGTCAGCAGCATACTTTTTGGAATAGAAGTGGAAATCCTCCGCCTTGATGCTAAATTCAACGAATGAACTTGCATTATTGTAAAGATAGAGCTCTTCATAAAGGATTTTCATAACTATATAATGAAATTTATGAGGTTTCAGCAGGCTATGATTTCTAAAATTAAGGGGGTATAAAAATGAAAGTTGTAATTGTATTACCAGCTTATAATGCTGAGAAAACCCTGGTCCAGACTTTAGAAGAAATCCCAGAAGAGTATCGACAGAATGTAATTCTAGTTGATGATGCTTCTACGGATGGGACAGTGGCATTGGCCAAGAAATTAAGTCTCCCTGTATTTCAACATGCAAAGAATCGAGGTTATGGAGGAAATCAAAAAACTTGCTATAAACAAGCCCTGGCAATGAAAGCGGATATTGTGATCATGCTTCACCCTGATCATCAGTACAATGGTAAGGTTATTCCAGAGCTTGTTAATCCAATTATTCGCCAGGAAGCTGATGCAGTATTTGGCTCTCGAATGTTAGGTGGGCACCCAATTAAAGGCGGAATGCCGCAGTGGAAATATATTGCCAATATATTTTTAACTGCATTTGCTAACATCGTTTTTGGACGATTCCTCTCGGAAATTCATTCTGGCTTTCGAGCTTATTCCAGAAAATATTTAGAAACAATTCGCTTTGAAAATAACAGTGATGATTTTATTTTTGATACAGAAATCATTGCCCAAGGCATGGCCTGTAATCTTTTCTTTCGAGAGGTTCCCATTGATACTCGCTATTTTCCAGAGGCATCTTCAATAAATTTTTGGAGGAGTTTAGTTTATGGTTTTGGAATTCTAAAAGTTCTTACGTGTTACTTTTTGCATGTAAAGCAGATCCTTCGCAACCCTTTGTTTGAAACTAAGCTCTCAGATCCGCAAAATGGGGAAGTCCCATTGATTACTGCTTACTAACTCATTTTTCATTAGCTTATGGTCATAGTCATTTTCGCTTATATATAGGGGATGTTGTGCAAGTAATTTCAAACAATAAGTCCAATCTCAGCTTTCAATTATTAAACAGGTTTGGGCACTCATTCCTTTTATGGGAGAACCCTTTTTCTGCTGCTTTACTATCTTTTATTATATTTATTGGTATCGCATCAATTAATGGGGTCCCTTGGCGGGTTACTGTGCATCCATACTACAATTACCTTGCTGATGCGTTCTTGCATGGGCAGTTAAATTTACGCGTTATTCCACCATCCACCTTAGATTTAAGCCTTTTCAATGGGAAATACTACTTATATTGGGGTTTCTTACCTGCAGTTACGGTGATGCCCCTCGTTTTGATATTTGGAATCAATACTGGAGATATTCTCCAAACAATTTTTTTGGGAGCATTAAATGTTTATTTATTTGCACTGCTACTTCAAAAGGTTTCGGACATTGGTTATATAAAGCTAACCACAACGAGAAGGGCGTTGTTCGTCCTATTTTTTGCATTAGGAACCATGATAACCCCTATTGTAACTCTAGGAAATGTTTGGCTCCTCGTTCAGCTTGAGTTCGTTACCTGTTCTCTCCTTGCCTTTTTGGCCGCTTTTTCTTATACCGGTAATAAGGCATTCTTTTTAACAGGTTGTGCTATGGCTGGAGTATTACTAACCAGACCCAGTGGTGTATTTGAAGGAATTTTTTTGGCTTGGTACTTACTACATTCGCATTGGTCTGATAGAAAACTGCAGCTAATAAAAAAAGGTTTGCTTGGATTACTCCCTTGTCTGTTCAGCTTAGGATTAATTGGAATATATAATTTCCTTAGGTTCGGTAGTCCATTTGATACTGGCGTTGCTTACCATTTAATGAGCGATTATTTTGTACCAATGGCCAATCAATATGGCATTCTCAGTACTCACTATATTCCAATCAATCTACGTTTAAACTATTTTTTCTATCCGGTAGTTTCATTCCCAAAAATAATGGTTTATGCAGTGGGTGGAAGTCTATTTTTATTAAGTCCATTGTTTTTAGCAATGTTCAACTCTCTATGGAAAGATCGGAAAGATTTTGATACCTGGGCATTGTTCCTGGCCTTCATAATCGGGAATTTCCCTGCATTACTTGTTATGGCTCCAGGGTCATCAAACTTTGGTCCAAGATATTTAATTGATGTAGTTTTACCATTGCTATTACTAACTGCAAAAGGCTTACGTAAATGGCCGATCTGGTTAATTTCTATTATGGTTGTCATTTCTGTTCTCCAATATTTATTGGGATCTTTAATGATGGGTTATAGTTGGTCTCTTTGGTAAGTTAAATTGGCTTTTCTTTGTTTCAAACAAAAAATGGGTTCCTTTTCTTGCTCTTTCCACTGTTGGTGTAAATTGGTTTTTATAGGGGTTTTCTACAAATCTAAACGGAGTTCTTTGATGGGACAAATGCAATACAGAAAAATTGATAACCAAGAAGCGTAGGAAAGATGTAAGTAAGTTTTTTTAGAACGATTTTAAATATTCTTCCTATCTGACGGTTATCAAAAAATGGAGAAACGAGCGATAATGGAATAGGAGTGGGTTTAATTGTTTCGATTATTAATCCAGAATCAGTAATTAATTTTGTAAAGGTCTTATTGGTAAAAAACCGAAGATGAGATTTGTCCAAGATGCCTTTTTCAGAATAATCAAAACTTCCAAATAAAAGGTTTATTCGTATCCAAATGTTAGCTACATTTGGAACGCAAACTAAAAATTTTGTATTTGTCTCTTGAAGTTCAACCAGTCGAATGAGCTGATGGAGTGGGTCAACCATATGCTCGAGGACATCTGCACAAACTATAATATTATAATTTCTTAAAAACTCATCTTTTATCTCTTCCAGCTGACCTATGTAAATTTTCTTATAGTAACCTTCTGCGCTTTTAGCCCATGCTTCATTCGGCTCAATTCCAAAGAGATGAAGTTGTTCACTTTTTAACATTTTTCCCAAGAGGCCTGAAGCAGTCCCCACGTCTAGTACTTTCGTGTTTACAGGAAGTTTTGAAAGATAACCTTTTAATAAACCGTGACTGGACTCTAAATCATATTTGAGATCATACATTTGTGGACACCTAAGGTAATTTGATGTAGGCGTGTTGGCTATTTAAGTATAACAGTTCTGAAGACTGAATTAGAAAGTAGGGAAATAGAGAAGAAAAAGCAAACAGTAAGGACCAGGCCAGATGTGTTAGGAAGATGCGGGATGTAAGCAAACAAAGTACTCAACGCTAAAGCAGTGCTTAACACGCGTCCAATTTCAGTGTAGTCTGTGTTCTGATGGTCTTCTTTTTGAGAGCTTATTAGAGTAGTGGTGTTTTCCAGTCAATCTAAGCAGCGTTTTTTTTGATGAAGTATAAACATGTATTTTTCTTTCTCAAGTTCTAGATTTTAAAGAGGTTATACCAATACCAATCGAAAATTTGATAGTTTACAAGGCAGAATAGACCATCTTAAATTTCTTCAATAAATTGAAGTTTTCTGTTATAACTCTTAAAAGTAATTTTCCTATGCCTCCCAATCGCATCTACTTCTCCGATAACCTTCCTGTCCTCCAGTCCCTTCCCGCGGGCTCGGTCGACCTCATTTACATCGACCCACCCTTCAACACCGGGCGCGTACAGGCGCGCACGCAGATTAAGACCCAGACCTCCGAGAACGGCGACCGGACCGGCTTTGCCGGGAGGCGCTATGAGACGATCAAAGTCGGATCCAAATCGTACACGGACCTGTTTGACGATTACCTGGCTTTTCTCGAGCCGCGCCTGGTCGAGGCGCAGCGTGTGCTGAAACCGCGCGGGTCGCTTTATTTCCACATTGACTACCGCGAAGTGCATTACTGCAAAATCCTGCTGGACAGCATCTTTGGGCGCGAGTCGTTCCTCAACGAAATCATCTGGGCTTATGATTATGGCGCGCGCACAAAGAAGAAGTGGCCTCCTAAGCATGACAATATCCTCTGGTATGCTAAGGACCCCCGGCACTATACCTTTAACGTCACTGAAATCGAGCGCATCCCGTACATGGCTCCCGGATTAGTGGGACCAGAGAAAGCAGCGCGGGGCAAGCTGCCCACCGATACCTGGTGGCATACCATTGTGGCGACCAACGGTAAGGAGAAAACGGGTTATCCTACGCAGAAGCCGCTGGGCATTATAAACCGCATGATCAGCGCATCATCTAACCCGGGGGAGATCGTCATGGATTTCTTCGCCGGTTCAGGAACGGTGGGCGCAGCTTGCCTGAAGCTGGGGCGGCGCTTTATCCTGGTGGATAACAACCCGGAAGCGCTGGAGGTGATGGCGCGGCGCTTCAAAAATATGCCCGATATCGAGTGGATAAACTTTTCCCCAGCGGATTGCGGGTAAAGGTTTGCGAAGAACCGCCGCCGTTAGCTGAAAGATCCTCTTATAAGAAAAGTCACCGCCAAGCATTGCGGTGACTCCTCCGTTAAACCGATATTGAATTTGTAAGGGGCTGTCCAAACGTTCGATTTGGACAGCCCCGCGCTTGTTTTTTTAGAAAACGCTCAAATCCGCTGCTGGTCAATCAATAGGCAGTTCAAGGAAGCCCCCTTCAATAATGTCCACAACTGACTGCAAGAGCCTGAGATCGTTCCGGCTAACCGGGCGATTGGCGCGGCTGGAGGAGTTGTGTTGAATTCTGCGTGTTCAGGCAGGCGTAAGATCAATCATGCTTGCCGGTATCTTGCTTATTCCTCTGATTACTTTCATGACTCTGGCTGTCGCTTTCATGTGGCTCTCTGATCGGAGGGCAGCGCAGCTTATTCCAGATTCTGGACCAGATGGGGATTTTGTTATTCTCGCTCTCGTTTTCTCGGCCGTTTTTAACAACTGGGCACTGCAGCGTCGGCTGGACGGTGGGCGTGCGCGATGGTCTGGGGGTGACGGTTGCTTCGGACGGCACGTTCACCGTGGGTTCCGCGGGTTGGGTGGCTGTGGCGTTTGCCGGCAGGGTGGCGGTTGGCCCGGTAGGTGTCTGCGAGGGGGGGATGGTGGCCGTATTGGTCGCGCCGGGTAAGGGGGTCCGGGTGGCTGTGGCGGTCGCTGCAGCGGTTGCAGTGGCTGTTGCAGTGGCGGTTGCAGTGGCTGTCGCAGTGGCGGTTGCAGTCGCGGTTGCTGTCGCTGTGGCGGTTGGGGTGCGGGTCGCCGTGGGCGTGTTGGTTGCCGGTTGCAGCGGTGTCATCGTCGCCGTGGGGGCACTGGGCTTATCCGCAGCGTCGCCTGGGAACGAAAGCGCATTGATCTCGACGACGTTGCTGAACCCGTCGCCGTCTGAGTCCAGATTTTCAATCGCGACCAGCGCCGCCGCTGAGCGCCCATTGGCCTTATAAGCTGCCCCATAAGGATTTAGGCTGGGGATGCTGGCGGTGTGGCATAGCGAGCAGGAATCGATCCGCGAACCAACCATATTGGGGTAGCGGGTGCGAGCATTGTTAATATCCGGTGTGTTTGCGAGCACGCGCGTTGCTTTGGGTAACAAAACGGCAACGGCCACAACAGCAAGGCTGGTTAGGATCACGAGGGTGCGGATCAGGCCGCTATGTGCGTGGCCTGCCTGGTGGTTATTCATAGGATTCTCCTTTCGAAGGCAGCGGATAAAGATGTTTGCCCAATAAAAGGGCAGCGTTTTCTACTCCGAAGAACCACGCAAACTGTGGTTATAACCTTGTAGTCGAATCCAATCAGAATAAGTAACGGGGGATACCCGCATTTGTTTATAAAATGGATGGCCTTACGATCATTTTTCGATTTGTTTTTTCCTTACCGGGGATTTTTTTTGTCCGCTTGGGGCGCTGTTGTACACCACTCAGAAGTCTGCCCCGCGCGGGCTGAAGGCTTACCTGAGGCTCCATCCGGAAAAGTGTCCAGCGTTTAGGATTTGGTATTTGGGGAATTTTAGTTCGGCCAACCAGGCCCGTTGCGCCGGTTGGCCGAACGGCCGGTTCAGTTAGTCCCGCTGGAGCTGTTTGCTCTCGGCGTTGTACTCCATCAGTTCAATGGCGTTGCCATCCGGGTCGGCGATCCAGGCCTGGCGCGAATGATCTTTGCCTGTTTTGATATTCGTCACCTGCACCCCGCGCGATTCCAGCACGGCTTTATATTCCTCCAGCCCGGTGACCTCCAGGCAAAAATGCTTGTACTGGCTGCCCGGGGCCAGTTCCTGCACCTGCCCGCCCCACTGTTTGACCGCTAGCTGGTGGTCGAAGACCTCAATAAAGGTGGCGTTGCCACAGTCGAAGTAATAGCCCATGCGCTCCCCATCATCCGTCTCGAGCGTGAACTTGATGGGCAGGCCCAGGCAGTCGCGGTAGAAGTGAATCATCTCTTCAGTGCGCTTGGTATGAAAACAAAGGTGTGCAAGCTGGCGAATCATGTGTATTCTCTAAGCTCCTTTTTATAGATCCCTTCGGAAGGTGGAAGATGCACTGCGCATTATACTCCTCTGTGACATTTGCCGGGTAAGAACACCTCATCCCGCGGTTCGCCGCCCTTGCTCCTTGCGTTGGGCGACTGGACTTGCGGCAGGTGGGATATTCCAAACTGAGGCAATTTTAGAAACAAAAGGACAGAAGTTGATAAAATCAGTGGATGGCAGAAAAAACGTATCAATGGGATGCAGCAGATTATGCCCGGCATTCGGCGGGGCAGTATCAATGGGCGCAGGAACTGATCGATAAACTGGAGCTGACCGGCAGCGAGCGGGTGCTGGATCTCGGCTGCGGAGATGGTAAAGTGAGCGCGCTGATTGCCGGGCGCGTGCCGCGCGGAGCCGTCGTCGGGGTAGACCGCTCCCTGGATATGCTGCACCTGGCGCAGCAGAAATTTGCGGCAGCGCCGAACCTGGCTTTTGCTCAAATGGATGCCAGCGCCCTGGGGTTTAGGGAGGCATTCGAGGTGGCCTTTTCCAATGCCGCGCTGCATTGGGTGATCGATCAGCGCCCGGTGCTGGCGGGCGTCGCGCGCAGCCTGCGCCCGGGCGGGCGCATCTTATTCCAGATGGGTGGGCAGGGCAACGGGCGAGAAATCTTTGACCTGCTGGAAGCCGTGCGCAAACGGACCAGGTGGCAGGGATATTTCCAAGGTTTTCATTTCCCCTGGGGTTTTTATGGGCCGGAAGAATATCGCGCGCTCCTGGAGGCTGCCGGGCTGCACCCGCTGCGCGTGGAATTGATCCCCAAAGACATGCAGCACGCGGGCCGGGAGGGATTGGCCGGCTGGGGGCGCACCACCTGGCTGCCCTATCTCACGCGCGTTCCCAAAGCGCAGCGGGATGAATTTATGGAAGAAATATTGAGCGAATACCTGGCAGCACACCCGCTGGACGCGCAGGGGAAAGCGCACGTGGCAATGGTGCGCTTAGAAGTAGCGGCGGTGAAGAGAAAAGATTAAGCCAGCAGCAGCGCCAGGAAGCGGTCCAGTTCGTACTGGGCCGACTGCGCCGCCGGGGAAACCTGCGGCAGCAGCAGGTCAAAGCCATGCTCTACCTGCGGCAGCACCAGGTTGACCACCGGCACGTTGGCGGCGACCAGCTTATCATACAGGTGGTAGGTGGCGTCCAGGGGAACGATCAGGTCGTCCGCGCCTTGAACCAGGAAGGTAGGCGGGCAGCCCGGCCCGGCATGGGTGATAGGCGAGGCCAGGGCATAAGCATCCGGCGCTTCTTGAGGCGTGCCGCCTAACAGGGGTTCCAGCCGCCCGGCCAGAGACATTTGGCCGAACTTTATCCCATCCGCCCGATCCGCTAGCTGCGCATAAGAAGTGTTTTGCTGGTTGGTATGGTAGTAAACGGCGCGCAGGTCACAAGGGCCATAGTAGGAAACCACCCCACGCACGGAAAGATCGCGGTCCAGCAGCTCTGGCGGGGTGAGCTGCGGATGCTGGGGGGCATAGGCCGCCAGCTGGGCCAGCTGCCCGCCCGCGGATGCGCCGGAGATGACGACCTGGGTGGGGTCTACCCCAAACTTTTCGGCATTCTCCTTAAACCAGGCCAGGGCATGTTTCACGTCGCCGAGCATGCCAAAGATATCCACTTCAGGCACCAGGCGGTACTGGGCATCCATAATAACGTGGCCCTGAGCAGCCAGGTGGCGGAAGAAAGCGCGCGTGCCCATATCTTTATTGCCCAGCGACCAGGCGCTGCCGTGGAAATAGAGCATGCCCAGGCCGGTTTGCAGCGCATGGCCGCGGCCCGGTTCGGGCGGCAGCCACAGGTCGCACAACAAGGTATGCCCGGACTGGGGGTCGGTCCAGAAGGGAACGTCACGCAGCCAGCGCACATGCGGCTCAGACGGGTGAAGCCAGTTCCAACGCCACTGCTGCATCCGATCGCGGGTTTGCGGGGTGGTTTTACGCGCCAGGCGCTCTTCCCAATCCGCTCCGAAAGCATGGTCAAAACGCGGGTACATATTCATCTGCGGCTGGATGACCACATTGACCAGGTACTTCCAGCCGGTGCGCACGCTGAACAGCCCGGCAATCACTGCCAGCCAGGACCCGCTGAGCGCGCCCAGGAAGGCGCTCAACAGCCCGGCAACAGCGAAAAACGGCGCTACTGCCCCGGCAAATAGCTTCGGGATCCACAGCAGAAAACCTTTGGGGGCCTTGTTTTTCACCAGCAGGAGCGCGCAGACCCCTGCGGAAAGCAGGGCAAGCAGGGTAGCAGGCCAGCGATAGCGTTTCATAGCATTCATTATAGTGAGATTCGCCAGATTATTATGGCAGATTCAGGGTGATTGGTGGAACGCCAGCCAACCATACGGGAGCGGCAGGCCGGTCCAGCGGGTCGTTAATGGGCACTTTCCACAAGCCGCTCTCACTGCTGTAAACCAGCCAGCCGTCTTTAATCGTCCAATCCAACAGCGCGTCATCACTGTAGGCCAGGTACTGGAAGGCATCCTCGGCGGGGGTGTAGCGTACGAAAGCCGCCTTGTGCAGGTCCGTGGGGCGCATGGGGATCGCAAAGACCAGCTGGTGTTCTTGCAGCCAGAACAGGCGGCCCTGGTTCTGAAGGGCAGCCGGGTTATAAGCCGGCAGTTCCTTCTGGTAAAGAACGGCCAATTCGGGATAGCTAAACACCATCAGTTCAGCGCGGGCCGGGCTGCTGGCGTTCGCCTGGCGCACCGCCAGCAAAGCCAGCTGCCCGCCATCCGCGGAAAGCGAGAGGGCTTGAATGTCATCCCAGCCCACCAGGGGGAGCAGGCCATGAGAGGAGGTCGGCCACAACAAGGGCACTTCCACGATCCGCGCCGGCCCGCCATGCTGCGCCGGTTCGACCAGCAGGATCTGGTTCTCATCCGGCGTCCACAGCGGGGCGACTGTGTTTGAAACAGCATCGACCGGCAAGTAGCGCAGCACCTGCCCGGTGGGGGTGATCACCTGCAGGCCGCTGCTCCGCGCGGTTTGGATGAGTACGGCGAAGAAGCGCCCGTCCGGCGCCCAAACCGGGCAGGCATAGCTTGGGGCGCGGGTGGAGCCCTGCGTATACCCAGGGAAGGGCTGGGTGAGCAGCAGCGGCGCTCCCCCAGACGGGTCTACACGATAGATCTCGTTGCCGGAGGCTGCCCCAGAGCGGTTGGAGGTGAAGATGATCGCATCTCCGCCGGGCTGGCGAGCCGGGCAGGTATTGCGAGCATCCGCCGGGACCAGCACCTGCCGCCCGCCGCCCGGGTTTTGCAACACGATGGCGGTATCTGGCAGCGCGGGCGCCGGGTTGGGCTGCCCGATGACGCTGCGCACGGTTTGAAAGAGTAGCGACAGGTCGCTACGCTGCACCGGCTCAGTCAGCAGCAGCGGGCCGGGCAGCACCATCGGCGGCAGCGCCTCTGGCGGCGCAGCGGGCTGCGGGTGAGCCGGGTTGGGATTAATCTCCAACGGCAAACCCGCCGGGCGCACGCTCAGCCCGGTCACCGTGCCGGGAAAATGAGCTAGCAGAGCAAAGGAAGGGGGCTCAGTCTCTGGCGTGGTTTGCAGCAGGTCCTGGGCAGGCAGGGTCAGCTGCGGAATATGCAGGGCGTAGAGCGCCGGGCTAGCCGTACCCGCCTGGCGGCCCCACACCACCAGCCAGTGACCATCCTGAGACCACTGTTCCGGCAGCAGCGCTCCGCGGACGCACATGCCGGTGAGGGCCAGCGGGCGGGTATCTTCGGGGTTATCCACCAGCAGGTGCACCGTCCAGCAGCCTTGATCGTTCTCCAGGAAAGCGATGCGAGCTGCCAGCGGGTTGTAAGTTACCCCGCGAAAGGCTCCCGGCGGACCGCTGACCAGGGTGTAATAAGCAGTCCTGTCGGTATCCAGGCTGTGCAGCGCCCAGCGCAGGTACTCCTGCGGGGGTGAGCCGGTTAAAGTGGCCTGCGGCGTGGCGGCGGGCAGAGTAGCTGCCGGGGGAGGATAACCTACAGGCGCGGGGGTCTCCAGCGGCTTTGCGGGGGATAGCGAGCCCTGTGCCAGGTAAACCAGCTGCTCCAGGGACTCTGTGCGGTGGTATTGGAAAAAGCCCGTAACCTGGGTAGACAGGCGCAGTTCTTGGGCGTCTTCCACTGCCAGCGGCTGTTTTTCCCCGGTTTGAATGGCGTAGCGAATGAACAGACTGTCTGGCTGAGGCGAAGGATAAATGAGGTAAGGGCCGGTCTGGCTGAAGCGCACCGGCGCGATGACCCCAGCGGTGCCGGGCAGCACGCGCGCGCCGGAGCCATCTGTTCCAACCAGGTAGAGCCAGGGCTCATTCGCCAGCAGCCTGCGCCGACCGATCAGCGCAAGCCATTTGCCATCCGGCGACCAGGAAAGCGGCCCCTGCCAATCCACCTGGTCCACGGCGGAGAGCTGCGTCAGGCGCGTGCCGGCGACGGTTTCGACATATACTTCCGCTTTCCCCGCCCGGTTCGAGAGGAAGGCCAGCCAGGCCCCATCCGGCGACCAGGCTGGGGCGCTGTAATCAGCGGGAGCGTCCGTCAGGTTGGTAAACTGCGCGGCTGCCCCAGGGCCACCAGGGTTAAATATGTAGATATCCTGTTTACCCGGGGGGCCAGCGCTAAAGGCGGTGATATCCTGAAACCTCTCCGCCGGGGTGGGCGTGGGCAGCGGCGGAGAGGGGGAAGGCGCGGGCGGCTGGTTTAAAAGGTGGGAGGTCCAGCCCAGAAAGGAGAGCGTGACCAGCGCGAACAGGCTCAACAGGCCGTAACGCAGCCTGCGCCAGTGGACTTTTCGCGCAGCGCGAGCGCCGGTCACCCGCTCGGCAAGCTGGAGCGGGGCAAAGACAGCTGCCCAGCGCCCGGCCAGCACATGCTGCAAGTGATGTTCCAGCCAGGTCAGGCGCTGCTGGTACGTCCGGCAGTCCGCGCATTCCTCCAGGTGGCCCTGAAGCACAGCCCATTGTTCCTCAGGCAGGGGCGCATCCATCCCCAGGCGGATCAGAAAACGAGCTTGCGCGTGCGAAATATGGTTCATATGTGGATCATTAAACCATACTGGGTCCCCAATTGCGAACCCGGTTCGAAAATTCGCTCCAGGCGCTCAAACAGGAATATTGATTGCGGCCTGCGCAGCGCAGGCCGCAACCGATCAATAGTTATTTCACCAGCTGCAAGTCGCCCCAGGTGGTGGGGTCCGTCAGGCGGCGGGTGGAGACATTCGACACCAGGCTCTGCTGCACGTTCGCGTTTGGATCGTCATTATCGGACACAGAGAGGACGAAGCCATAATGGCGGTTAGCGGCCGGCGTGACTTCTAACACACTCCAGGGGATGGCGGCTTCCACCCGGTAAATGCCATCTTCCAGCCGGGAGCCAATCTTGACACTCGCACGGGCTCCGGCGACATTGCTGGGAAACCACAGGTAGGCTTCACGCGTGCCGTCAGGGTCGGGGCGGCCCGGGCTGATGCCCAACTGGAAGTCATCCGGGCTGAGCTGGCTGTAGTAGTAGTCTGTCTGCAGCTGGTTGTCAAATAGAATCTCGAGGCTGTCGCCTTTGTAAATATTCGCGCCACTTGCATTTTGCACATACCGATCGTCATGCACCTTCACGGCGACGTACAAGTTATTGTTATCCCAACCCACGTGGAAAGAGCTGGAGAGGTCATCCGCGCCAGTCCAGTTTTCTTTACCCCAGGTAACGAAGTTCGCCGGGTATTCCTTGGTAAGGTCCTTCCACTCGCCCCAATCGCCATCCAGGGTGGGCGGAGTGGAAAGATAATTTGCGACCACGCCGCCGCGCGGGCGGGTAAAGGGGATGGTCGCGGTCGGATGGATCACCCCCGGCGTATTGGTGAGGATGGGATGCGCCGTGGGCAGAGGGTTGGACGCGGTCGGATTAGGGATCGGGCTGGGAGGCACCTGCGTATCGGTCGGGGCGGGCGGGTTGGTAGGAGAGGACATATCCTCGCCGCCAGCAGAGGGCGTAGCAGTAAACACGGGCGGCAGGGTGACGGTGGAGGTCGGGCTCGCCTCAGCCGGGGTCACCGCGAACAGAGCAGTGAGGGTCATTTCTGGGGCAGGAACATTGCTGACAGGCTGGCTGCTCTGATTGGGCAGATTGCAGGCCAGCTGAGCCAGGATCAGGGCGGCGATGACGATCCAAAGACGCGACTTCTTATTCATTATTCCTCCAGATAAACTGTAAAGCGCAGGGGGCAGCCTGTACTTTGATTATAAACACGCCTTCCTTACGAAACAAGCACTATAATTAACGGTATGAAGCAAATCAATCCCACTCCCCAGGCCGAAGCCGCGCGCGGTCCCGTTCTGCCCAATGTGGACGTGCGGGTGGTGGTTTTCAGCCTGCAGGATGACCGCCTGCAAGTGCTGCTGGCAGCATCCTCATCAAAAGCGTGGGGACTGCCCGGCGGCGCGGTACCCGAGCGCAAGTCGTTGGAAACCACCGCCATGGAAAGCGTGCTGCGCCTGACCGGCCTGCGCGAAGCCTACCTGGAACAGTTATACACCTACGGCGATGCAGCCCGACGTTTTGAAAGCGGCGAGCGGCTGGTCTCCGTGGTGTATTTCGCCATCATCCCGGCAGGGGCATTTTCGGCTTCTATAGATAAAGACGAATGCCAGGCCAAATGGTTCCCGGTGGATGCGCTGCCAGATATGACGCTGGATTACGGCGAAATGGTCACTTATGCGCTGCGCCGCCTGCGCTACAAACTGGAATATACGGCGGTCGGCTTTCAACTCCTGCCCGAGCAGTTCAGTTTAAGTGAGTTGCAAAAAACGTACGAGATGATCCTGGGGGAAAAACTGGATAAGCGCAATTTCCGGCGGCGGATTTTAGAAGCAGGCATCATCGAAGAGACGCCGCACCTGCGCACCGGCGAGGGCCGCCCCGCCCGCCTGTACCGCTACCAGGCGGATGCCGTGGCAGAGGTCAAGGCCAGAAGGTTATTTCCGTAAGCAGTCACCAGACGCAACCCGCCTGGCGATGGCTTATTTTTTCTCGAAGAAACTAATACTCTCAATATGATAGGTTTGCGGGAACATGTCGAAGGGCTGCACCTGGGTGAGGGTGTAACCGGCGGCAATCAGGCGTTTGGTGTCGCGCGCAAGGGTGGCGGGGTCGCAGGAGACGTAGGCGAGGAAGGGCGCTTCCATTTCCAGCAGCGCATCCAGGGCCGGCAGGGCCAGACCAGTGCGGGGCGGGTCCACTAACACCAGGTTGGGCCTGAGCTCCAGACCGGGCAGCACATCTTCCGCCAGGCCCTGGTACATCTCGATGTTCTCATTCTCCACCTCGTCCAGATTGATCGCAAAGTCGATCACCGCGGATGGAGAAGACTTAACCGCCACCAACCGGCCCACTCGCGGAGCCAGGAAGGCGCTGAACAGCCCTACCCCGGCATAGACTTCCAACAGCAGCGCGTAAGGGTCCAGCGGCAGATGATCCAGCAGGTAGCGCACCATGTTCTCAGCCTGCCCAATATTTACCTGAAAGAAGGAACCAGCGGAAACCCGGAAATTGCGGCCCATCGCCTCCATCAACAGGTGGTCGTCGCCAGCCAGCACCAGCGGTGCATTTTCCTCAAAGCCGCCTGGGCCCACAAATACCAGCGAGACCGGCAGGTCGATGGATAGTTCGGGCGGAGCAGGGTCTTCCGATTCGAGCACCAGCAGCACCTCATCCTCAACTCCGGCGCGAACCTGGATGCGCTGCAGCCCTGGAGGGACCTCCTTCTCCTCACCGCCCAGGTCCAGCAGCGGCCAGATTTCATCGATAGCAGGCGCGCACAATGGGCAGGCGGCGATGGGCACCACATAATGCGAATTCGGCGCTTGAAAACCCAACTTGCCTTCGAAGGTCAGGTGGAACTGCACCGAATTGCGGTAGTGCCATTCCAGCGGAGAGGGAATCACCGGCTCAACCGGGGGGTCACTCACCCCGGCGATGCGCTGCAGCTGGTCCCGCACAATTTCGGCCTTGTAACGCAGCTGCGCGGCGTAGGTCATGTGCATGTAATGGCACCCGCCGCAGGCCGCGTAATTGGCGCAGCGTGGGGAAATGCGGTCTGGGGAAGGCTGCAGCACTTCCAGCAGCCTGGCGCGCGCATATTTCTTTTTCGTTTCGGTCAACTGCAAGCGCACCCGCTCACCGGGCAGCGCATAGGGCACAAAAACCGCGCGCCCATCCGGCAGGTGGCCCATTGCCTCGCCGCCGTAGACAAGATTGGTGATATCAACTTCGTAAATCTTCGCATCTGGCATGGTTGCATTCCCCATTTTTGATCATTATAACGGGTCTTTCGAAATCTGCATAATTTAAGGATTGTCCTACTCAAATTTAGGAACATTCCCCATTGTTAAGCGGAGAAGCAGCCCGATATATTTAAACTCAGGTAGATTACGTTTTAGACGTTAAGATTTGGCCAATTAATCCAGATGGGGGAAGAAACAATCGATAAAAATTTGAAAGGAGATGTTGCATGGGTAAACTGTCTTCGCTGCTTTGGGGTGCTGCTATTGGCGCGGGAATGATGTACTTTATGGACCCGCAAAATGGCGACCGCAGGCAGGCAATGATTCGTCAGAAGGTGACACACTGGCAGAATGAAGCAGACAACGCAGTCGCAACTGCGACCAATGACCTGCGCAACCGTGCGCAAGGAATGATGGCTGAAGGGATGGCACGCGTCAGCAACCAGGGCGCGTCTGATCAGGTATTGAAGGCCCGGGTTCGCTCGCGGCTGGGATTCCTGACCCGCCACCCAGGCGCGATCCAGGTAGATGTGCAGAACCATACGGCAATCCTCAGTGGGGATATCCTCTCGGAAGAGGTCGATCACCTGATCCATGGTGTGTCGATGGTACAGGGCATTGATAACGTGCAGAATCATATGCGCTCACACCAGACTGCGGAAAACATCCCGCAGCTGCAAGGTGAGGGTTGGATGCCGGGAGATAACGGCGGGCAGTGGGCCCCCTCCACCCGGCTGCTGGCGACCATCGGGGCCGGTTACCTGATGCTGTACGGCATGGCGCGGGGCGGCATTATTGGCTTCTTCTCACGCATTGCCGGGTTCGGCCTGGGCGCGCGCGCGCTGACCAACATGAATATGGATCAGATGCTGGGCATGGGCATGGAAGGGAATCCCATCCAGGTGCGCAAGACGATCAATATCGATGTGCCGGTTCAGCAAGTATACAAGCTGTGGTCCAACTTCGAGAACTTCCCCAAGTTCATGGCGAACGTTGAATCGATCAAGAATACGGGCGGCAACAAGTCGCACTGGATCGTCAAAGGCCCGGCTGGATCGAAAGTTGAATTTGACGCAATCGAGACCAAGAACCAACCCAATGAGTTGATTGCCTGGGAAACGACACCCGATTCACAGGTGAAGAACCAGGGGCAGGTGCGCTTCAAAGATTCGGGGCAAAAGGGCACGCAGGTTAGCGTGAGCATGTCCTACATGCCGCCGGCGGGCGTCGCTGGCGCGGCTGTTGCCAATTTGTTTGGCAAGGACCCCAAATCTGAGATGGACGCTGATCTGATGCGCATGAAATCACTGCTGGAAGAAGGCAAGACCACGGCAGACAGCCAGAAAATCTCCCGTCAGGACGTAATGCCGGTGACCGGCGGACAGGGTGGAAACCAGCCCGGCAAGTCCGGTCAGCATTCCGAGCATTCGGGTGAACACGATATGGGCGGGCACACCGGCCATACCCCGACCGGGACGGTAGAAGATCCACTGGCGCCGACGGATCAGTAAGAATCGAAGCAAAATTTCAGCGCCAGAAACCGTTAGACAGCGCGCTTTCCCCCTTTCGTGTTAATAGGGAGGGGGAAAACGCTGTTTCGAGAAAGGAATGGATTTTAATTTGGCGACAATTCAAAACTACGCCAAACGCTGGGGGCCAAAGATTCTGGCCGGTGCGCTGGCAGGAGCCGTCGCGGCGCTGCCGATGGCCGGCGTGATGAAAGGGCTTAATCAGCTCTTTGCAAAAGAAAATAACCGCGCCAGCCATGACAACGCGCAAAAGGAATGGGGCGAACTGCCCCCCAAAAAAATTACCCGGAAAATGGCCGATAAGACTGGCCAGGAACAGGCAGTAGAACCGGGCAAATCCTGGGGGCCGGCGACCTGGCTGGCGCACCTGGGCTATGGGGCTGCCTCGGCCAGCTTGTTCCCCGTCCTCACCCAGCCGCTGCCCCTCCCAGGGCTGCTGCGCGGCATCATATTTGGGTTAGGGCTGTGGGCAGCGAGCTACCAGGGCTGGGTGCCTGCCTTGAATTTTTTGCCGCCAGCATCTAAAGAAACATCCCAACGCAATTTCACCATGATCCTCGCGCATGTGGTGTGGGGTTCATTGATCGGTGGGCTAGTAACACTGCTTTTGAAAGGAGAATAATGAAACCGAAACTGAAACGAATACGCGACCAGGTGGTCGTTTTGGAAGGCGCGACGTCCGGCATTGGCCTGGAAACCGCGCTGTATATGGCTGAAAAAGGGGCCAAAATCGTTATTGTTGGCCGCAGCCAGGATGGCTTAGATGACGCGCTGAACCAGGTGCGCATCCACGCCCAGGCCAGCCGGGCCATGCAGGAAGGCGACGAAGAAGGCCATGCGCATAACGGGCACGGCGAAAGCGGCACGGCGGTCGCTGAAACCACGGATCAAGTCATCGCTTTGGAAGGAGACGTGACCAACTTTGATCAGATCAAGTCCGTGGCCGACCAGGTAATCCAGCGCTTTGGGCGCATCGATACCTGGGTTAATGTAGCCGGGGTCACCGAATACGCCTTGTTTGAAGATACCAGCGCGGACGAGTTCCGCCGCATTATCGAGGTCAACCTGCTGGGTGAAGCTTACGGGGCCATGGCCGTCCTGCCCTACCTTAAACAACAGGACGGGGGCGGGGCGCTGATCTTCGTCTCATCCGTTGCCGGGCGCGTGCCGATCCCCTTCCAGAGCGCGTATAACGCCTCGAAGCACGGCATTATGGGCCTGGTAGAGACCCTGCGGCAGGAGTTGAAGCACACCGGCGCGCCCGTCAGCGTGACGGCGATCCTGCCTTCCTCGGTCAACACGCCCTTGTTTGAAAAATCCCGCACCAAGGTAGGCGTGGAACCCAAACCCATCCCGCCGATCTATGACGTGAAGATGGTCGCGCGGGCAATCACCTATGCCGCGCAGCATGAAGTGCGCGAACTGATCGTAGGCGACTCAGGCTACATGGTGACCTTTATGCGCCGTTTAGCCCCCACGCTGACCAACAACTACATGGGCCGCACCGGTTTCCGCAAGCAGCGCACGGATGAACAAAAATCAGCGCAAGCGCCGGATAACCTGTATCACCATGTTGAAGGATATGACGTGGTGCAGGGTGAATTTACCCCGCAGACACAGCGCTTCAGCATCTTTACCTGGTTTGCCACGCATCCCACGGCGCGCATGATCCTGTATGGCTCGCTGATCGCCGGGACCGGGGCATTGGTCGGCTGGCAGATCGTCAAAGGGCGCAGCAAGCGCCAAAGCTGGCGCTACCGCCTGCCCAAACAGGCTAAGCACCTTTCCAAGCAGCTGAACAAGCGCACCAATAAAGCCATCAAGCGCGCCGGAGAGGCTATCCAAATGGCGAGTGAAGCCGGGCAATCCGTGCCATCCGTGATTACCAACCTGCCCTTCGTGCGCAAACGCACGTTCTTCGAAAAAGCGATGGATACGCTCGAAGGCTGGTGGGAGGATGCATTAGACTTCCTGCCCTTCACGCAGCGCAGCTCGATGTTTGGACAGGCCAGCGATTGGATGCCGGACATCAACATCAGCAATCCCTTTAACCGGCAAAAATCGATTACCGAGCGCGTCACAGACCGCATCCCAGACATCAACATGCCTGCCATGCCCTCCAGCAAGAAGATGAGCAAGAAGGTGCGCAAAGACATCAGCAAGCGTTTGAACAGCATCAATAAAGACAAACTGCTCGATCAGATCAGCATGACAGAAAAGCGCCAAAAAGCAGCGCGCGATTTCTACAAAAAGAGCAGCAAGCTGGCCGAACGCGCGGACGAGCAGCGCAAGAAGGCTATGGAGAAAATCGCTGAGCGGGTCCCATCGAAAAAAGACCTGCAAAAGATGACGCAGAAAGAACCGGAAGTCGTGCGCAAGCAGACGCTGGTTGAGAAAATGCCGTTCGGCGAACGCCGCGAAACGATCGTCGAACGCGTGCCTTACAAGAAGTAGGCTGCAAGCTGAATTAAATATGAAACAGCCGTCCTTTGGACGGTTGTTTCATATTTAAGGGACGTATACAAAGCCGCGCCCGCTGAGCACCCACAGCACCGGCTCGCCTTTACGCGGCACAAGCCAGAGGCTCTCGCCCTTTGATTCCTTGTAAAAGACAAATTTATCGGGGGGTGAGTATAAATGGCAGAGCAGCAGGAAGGCCAGGCGTTTCATGGAGTTGGATTAATTATAAGGGAAAAGCCCATCCACAAATGCGCTTCCCGGCATGGATAGGATACCAACCGCGCCAGCAACTTGCGGCGAAGCGCGGCATGAGCAGCGCTTGTAGCAAAGGGAAGGGTCCACTTTCGCCCCCCGTTCAAACGGTGGGCTGTAGGTAACTGCCGGGTGAACCCGGCTTTCAAAACCGGATTTATCCGGTGACTACCCACAGCCCAGGCGTTGACGTCCGGGCGACAACCTGAACACCCCTTTTCGAATCCAGAGAAGCTTGCGGAAAGAAGTTTACCTTCACAGTGGCGTGCTATTCGTGTGGATGACCTCCACTCGAGATACAATTACTGAATATGCGCTTGCGGTTCTTCTTCCTTTTGATGATGGTCTTATTGCTGGGCGGCTGCTCGGCGGGCGGCGCGCCTGCTGTGCTTGCCAGCAGCACCCCTATGATGCGCGCCGCCACAGCCACGCCTACGCCGATCCCTTCGCGCACGCCCAGCCCGACGCCCACCCGCACCCTGACGCCGACGCGCACAGCCACAGCAACCCTAGCGCCCAGCCGCACGCCCACGCCGACCCCCACCCTGCCCGCCGCGGCAGAGGTGAAAGGCATGTACGGGTACGGGCAGTTGTTTGGCTTATCCTGCGAGGCGCGCTCTGCTGCCGATTGGGCGCGGCACTTTGGCGTCACGGTGCATGAGTTGGATTTTTTAAAGCGCCTGCCGCGCTCGAAGAACCCAGAAATAGGCTTTGTGGGTGACCCCAACGGCGGCTGGGGATTAATCCCGCCGGAGGCGTATGGGGTGCATGCCGGGCCGATTGCCTACGTGCTGCGCGGTTACGGAGCCAAAGCGCAGGCGAAACGACAGATGAGCTTTGAGCGCCTGCGCGTGGAAATCGCCGCGGGCCGCCCGGTGATGGTATGGGTAACCGGGCATGTGGCAGCCGGCAAAGCCACGCAGGTTGAAGTGGACGGTAAAAGCATCACCGTGGCGCGTTATGAACACACCGTGATTGTCACTGGCTACGATGCGAAGTACATCACCATCCTGGATGGGAAAGGGGTGTATAAGCGCCCCGTCGAGACCTTCTTACAGTCCTGGGCAGTGTTGGAAAATATGGCGGTGGTGTGGGAAGAGTAAAGGGGAAGCTACTGCGGTGTGGGGTGCTTGGGATGGCTGGTTAAAAACACGATCACCAGCCCGCCCACCAGCAGGTGAATCACCACGGAACCCGCCAGATACCACAGGCTGTGCCGCCCTAACTGGTATTCCCAGGCAACTTCACCGATGCGAAAAGCGACAAAGAGGGTGATCATCAGGCGCTCGAAACGTTCCACTGCCAGCGAGATCAGCACCCCGACAAACAACGCCAGCGTGAGCAGGCTCATAATGTACAGCCCCGCCGGGGTGCCCGGGGCGGCGTAATCGTGCTTCAAAACCTCAGGCAAGATCACCAGACCCAGCGCGAGCAGCGACACCAGCACCATAACAAATAACCAGATCCATTTCGACCCGCTTTGCAAAAACTTTCGCATCCTCAAACCTGCCTCGCACTTCCCATAATATTTACGGCTCCTGGCGCATTCCCGATCACCAACACCTCGCGGATTCCACCCAGATAACCCGCCGCTGCTCCGGCAAATCGTTTTCGGGAGCCAAAACCAGCCGGGTTGTAGGCCGTTACCCAGGCATTCCAGGCAACTTATTCGGATAGATTATTAATGGTATTATATACCGGATCAAAAAACCCTCAAGCTTTATCTTGAAACCTGGTACAGCGCTTTGCCTGTCCGCAAAGGCGCGTTAAAATGAATACATGCTGGGGCTATCCTATGCCCGGCTGTCGGACAAAGTAGAGGATTGAAATAATGAGAGCATTACGCACAATTGGAATTATCGTGGTCATCCTCCTGGCTTTAGGGGTGGGTTTTACGGGCGGGTTGTTTGTCGACCGGCAGGCCTTCATGCCGGTGACCGGCGTGTTGAGCCCGTTTAGCAGCGCCGGACCCACACCCGCGCCGGGAACGTTGAACACGAATTTGATACAAGAAGCTTACAAAGTGATCCAGCAGCACTATGCTGACCGGCAAACCTTGCAGACCACCAACCTGACCTATGGGGCAATCACCGGCATGGTGGAATCGCTGGGCGACACAGGCCACAGCCGCTTCCTTTCACCGGATATGGTCGCGGAAGAGAACCGCCAGATCCAGGGCGAATTTGATGGCATTGGCGCGCTGCTAAACACGAATAAGGAAGGCAACCCGGTCATCCTGGCGCCGATGGATAATTCACCCGCGCAAAAAGCCGGGCTGCGCCCAGGGGATATCATTATGGCCGTGGATGGGGTAGATGTATCTCACGCGCCGCTCAGTGAAGTGGTGCAGCGCGTAATCGGTCCGGCGGGCACGCAGGTGACCCTGACCATCCGCGACCCGAACACCAACCAAACTCGCCAGGTGACCATTACCCGGCAGAAGATCGTGGTTCAAAACGTGACCTGGCAGATGCTGCCGGGCACCAAGATCGCACATATCCGCATTGCCTCTTTCAGCCAGAACGTGACCGACGACCTGATCAAGGCAATCAATGAAGCCAAAGCCCAGGGCGCGCAAGGCATCTTACTCGACCTGCGCAATAACCCAGGCGGCCTGCTCAACGAAGCCATTGGCGTGGTCAGCCAGTTCATCAACAGCGGTTACGTGCTGGAAACCAAAGACGCCCAGGGGAAGATTACCCAGATACCGGTGCAAAAGGGCGGCGTGGCAACCGACATCCCCATGGTGGTGCTGATCAACGAAGGCACCGCCAGCGCAGCCGAGATCACCGCCGGCGCTTTGCAAGACTATAACCGCGCCACGCTGGTGGGGCAAAAGACTTTTGGCACCGGCACGGTGTTGAACCAGTTCCGCCTGTCGGACGGTTCAGCCATCCTGCTGGCGACCGAACTGTGGCTGACGCCCAAGGGCCGCGAAATCTGGCACCAGGGCATCTCTCCAGATGTCTCCGTGCAGCTGCCAACCGATGTGAACCCGTCCATTCCTGAAACGGAACGCAATATGACGGTGGAGCAGTTGAAAAACCTGAACGATACCCAACTCCAGCGGGGGCTGGAACTGCTGCAGCAAAAGATACCCCAGTAATGATTTGATTAAACACAAAAGCGGCGCTGCGGCGCCGCTTTTGTGTTTATCCAGCCCCAGATGGGATAAGGAACTTTCAGAGGCCCAGATTCGTCCAAAGAATAGAAGAAGGTACCCCAGCGGGAACGCCGATCCCCGGGGTGAGGGGAAATGGTTATGCACTTTACGAACCGATGAGAGGAGAGAGGAGAGCAGACCAATGATCAACAATGGAGGTTCGGGTTTATTTTCAGTCATCCTGCTGCTGATCGTGTTTGGCCTCGCGGCAGGCTTCATGTTCTCGCAGAACATGGAAATGGCAACGCAGAAGGCGGTTGCAAGCCAGGCCTTGAACCAACAAGGGCAAATGATCGCCACCCTTGCGCCACAGGTTACCGCTGCGGCGAATATCCAGGCGCAGTTGCGCGCTGAGCGCGACGCAGCCCTCACCGCCCGCGACAACGCTATCGCCGAGCGTGACGCGGCCCGGCTGACCAGCCAGCAGCAAACCGCCGAAATCCAGCGCTGGCGAACGGAAGTCAACCAGCTGCTGGACGATAAAAGAAACCTGGTAGACCAGGTGGCGCAGAAGGACCACGAGATCGCCGACCTGCAAGCCAAAGCACAGGCCCAGACAGACCTGCAGCTGCCGGTCACCGGAGGGGATGCGCAGCCCTCCCTGGAGCAGGGCATCAGCCTGTTGAGCGCCAATGACCCGGCGCTGATCTTATGGGGTGCGTTAGGGCTGGTTGGGACCGGCCTGTTTTCGGCCTATGAGCTGCTGCAACGAAAAGCGCAGCGCAAGGCAATCAAAACTCTCCCAGCAGAAAGCAGCGCCACCGTCCTGGTACGCATGACCCGTGAGGAAGCGCAGCAGTACGCCCGGACGCGGCGGGGGAAGTAAATCAAAGCGGGGGCTGTCCAAAAAGAACGCGTGGACAGCCCCCCGCATGGAATTAATTCCAGCCCGGAAAGCACGTTATAATGGGGGGAAATCCTTACAGGTAATGCGAAAAATGCTTTCTTTCTTCTCAAAACCCCCTGTCCTCAAAACGGTGCGCTACGCCGCGGCATACAGCCTGTTTATCCTGTTTGCAGCGCTGGGTCTGGTCATCGCGATTATTTTTCGCTCCAACGTCGTCAATCTGCTGGCGCTGCTGAAGGTAAAAGCGCATACCGCCTCGATCATCTATACCTGGGGAACCTATGTGTTAATCGCTCCCTATTTCCTGTTTATCGGCTTGCTGGAATCGTATTTGAATAAGGCGGCGCAGAAAGGCATCATGCGCCAGCGCGCCTTAAAGGTATTGGTGATCGAAGGCGGTATTGGTATTATTTTCCTGGCGATCATGCTGGTCTTTGCCTATCCCTTGAACCTGCCGCCGCTGTATTAGTTTTCGACAAACAACAAAAACGGCCTGGTTAAGGCCGTTTTTGTTGGGGTAACAATTATCACGCCAGGCGACCGTCGAAGTCCTCCGCGCCGGTCTCGCTGTCCAGCGGGAACTGCACCGGGGCGTGGTCACGCTGAGAGCGGTAGATGGCGCTGAACAGCTCGACCGTCTTGCGCCCCTCCTCGCCTGGGACGAGCGGGTCGCGGTTCTCGAGTACGGCTTGCAGGAAGTCCTGGTCTTGCAGGCGGTGGTAGTAAGCAGCGGCGTCAATCTTTTCAAATAAGGCGCGGTCCTCAGCCTGCCAGATGGGCAGGCGGTCTTCCTCACCGGGGACCGACCACAGGTCGTTGACCGGTGGTTCGAGCACGCTGGACATGCCCGCGATGAACATCGCGCCGCCATCCGTCTGCACGCCGACCGAGGCGCCGTTGCTGCCGTGTACATGCACTTTGCCGTAAATACCCGGTTTCTGGCTGTTAGAAACGACGATCGAACCCAAGCCGCCGTTCTTAAAACGCAGCACCGCCACGGCGGTATCTTCCACTTCAATATAGGGATGGTTGAGGTTGCCCCAATAGGCAGATACCTCGGCGATGGGGCCCATAAACCACTGCAGCAGATCGAGCTGGTGCGGAGCCTGGTTGACCAGCACGCCCCCACCTTCCTCGCGCCACTTGCCACGCCAGGGATCGGAGCGGTAATAGGCTTCGTCGCGCCAGCCGAGGATCACCACGGTGCCCAGCACGGGCTGCCCAATCTTGCCCTGCAAGATGGCCTGCTTGACGCGCATCACCGGGGCGTACAGGCGGCGCTGGCTGATCACGCCCAGTTTGACGCCGCTTTCGCGCGCGGCAGCCAGCATGGCGTCACAGCTTTTGAGGTCGGAGGCCATGGGTTTTTCTACCAGCACGTTCGCACCCGCGCGCGCCGCCGGAACAGCCGCAGCAGCATGCATGGGGTGCGGCGTGGCAACCACCACCACATCCACATTGGCGCGCCGCACCATTTCCGTCACATCCTGAAAAGGCTGCGCGCCGTACTTTTCACCAAAAGCACAGGCTTTTTCATAAGTCGCGTCACACACGGCGACAAACTGCGATTCGGCCAGGGAGGTCAGCGCCTGAGCATGGGTATGGCCAACTTTTCCACAGCCGACCAGGGCAGTGCGTAATTTCGGCATGTTTGCAGCTCCTTTGCTATTCGCCCGGGGTGAGGATCACTTTCATCAGGCCCGGCTCGCGGTTGTACAGGCGCGCGAACCACGCTGCGCCCTCGCGCAAGGGAGCCACGGCGCTGATCATCTCATCCACGTTGATGCGCCCATTCACCAGGCTGTCCAGGCAGGCGGGGTACTCGCCGGAGGAAGCGCAGGAACCATAAGCGGTGATCTGGCGGGTGACCGCGGACTGCAGGGGGAAGTCGACGCTGGGAGCCAGGTTGCCGACCATAACCAGCGCCCCACCCTTGCGCAGGCTGGCAAGCGCCGTCTGGATCGCCGGGGTGATGCCCACCACTTCATAGGCCAGGTCCGCGCCGCGCCCATGCGTCAGGCGCTGCACTTCGGCAGCCACATCTACCTTTGTCGAGTTGAGCACCACATCCGCGCCCATCCGGCAGGCCATTTCCAATTTGGCATCGTCGATATCCACTGCGATAATCTTGCCTACGCCAGTCAGGCGCAGGGTCTGCACCACCAGCAGGCCGATCATGCCCGCGCCGACCACCACTGCCGTATCGTTAATGGTAATGGGGGCCAGGCTGGCAGCGTGAAAGGCGATCGAAACCGCTTCGACCATAGCGGCCTTCTCATATGAGAGGCCTTCCGGCAGGCGGTAGAGGATGTGCTGTGGCACGACGACATACTCGGCAAAAGCGCCATTCTGGCGGTAATCCGCGCAGGAGACGCCCAGCACGCGCCGGTTGTCGCACAGGTTGACCTGACCGCGGCGGCAGTAGTAGCATTCACCGCAGGAGATGGTTGAATCGAAGGTCACCCGGTCGCCCACGGCCCAGTCCTGCACGCCCGGGCCGACCGCGGTGATTACCCCGGCAGCCTCATGCCCCATAATCACCGGCGGGATGCGCCGCCCGGTACTGCCATCCATGCCGTGCACGTCGCTGCCACAGATCCCGCAGGCTTTCACCTGAATCAACACCTCACCCTGGCCGACCTGCGGCTCTGGAACATCCTGATAGGCAAACTGTTTGTAGTCTTCTAAAACTAAAGCTTTCAATGATTAAACTCCTGGTCATAAAAATAATTCAAACTGCGGTTGGCGCAACCAGACTGCGCATTTAATCCAAGATCCAATAACAAGCCATCCCTCAGCAGGCAAAGCTGCTTTTATACCACTTTTGCAGCCGGGGTCTCATCCCTGGACAGCTCCATACCAGCCGTTTTCGCTTCTGGTTCTACCAGAAGCCAGAAACTCAGCAGGCCTGCCAGAGAAACAAAGATTCCTACGATTAAAAAGACGTTGCGCAGGCCAACCAGCTCGCCGTAGAAAGAAGCAAAGGCCATCGAAAGCAGGCTGGCCGCGGTGGTAATCGCGCCCATCGTGCTGCCCACCCGCCCCCGTTTGAGGTCCGGGACGGCCAGCTGTTGGATGGTCATCAGTGCGGACTGCACCGGCACGAGCGCCAGCCCGATCCCAAAGCTTTCCACGACAATCAGCCAGAAGAAGGAGGATTGGCCCATCAGGGCAAACATGACCCCGATGATGAACAGCCCACCCGCGCTCATCAGCGTCTTGCGGATGCGCGCCGCCAGCACGCCCAGCAGCACCCCACCCAGCACCATCCCCGCGCCCTGGGCCGAATCGACAATGCCTAAACCGGTCGCGCCAATGCCGAAGGTGCGCGAAAGGTAAGGCACCCAGATCACGTTAATCGAACCAATGCCTAACATCGCCACCGACAGCGCGATCAATACACCCACCATGCTGCGGCTGCCAAACAAAAAGCTGATCCCTTCGCGCATGTCCGTAAAGACCATCTTCGCCGCATTCACCCCTGGGACTGCGCCCGGGGTGGTATGCGGCACGCGCATGGTCAGCACGGCAGCCGCGGAGAAGAAGTAGCCAACCGAATTCGCGATGAAAGCGGCGCGCTCGCCCCACAAGCCAATCGTATAACCGGCCAGGGCGGGGCCAGCCAGCAGCCCCACCGTCTGAATAATCTGCATCAAGCCGTTGGCAGGCAGCCAATCGGCCGGATCGGCAACCACCAGGGGCAGCACGGCGCCGCGCGCGGGGAAAAAGAACTGGCTGGTGCAGGATACCAGGAAACCGATCACGTAAAAAACCCACACCTGCTGCGCCGAATGGATGGTCAAGAGGCACAGCACCAGCAAACCACGCAGCACATCCGAAACGATCATCACCTGGCGGCGGTCCAGGCGGTCGACGAAAACCCCGGCCAGCGGCCCCAGCAGCAAGGCTGGCAGGGCATTCGCGATCATCGAAAAACCGACCATCATCGCCGAACCGGTCAGGCGGTTGACCACAATGGGGATCGCCAGGAAGTTGAAGTAGTCGCCGATAAAGGAGACCAGCTGCCCAACCCAGAGAGCCATAAAGTTCCGGTTACGAAAGAGGCGCGAATACATAAAAGAATGATAACATAGGACCAAAAGAACGGAAGAAAAACGCGGGAAGATTTTCACCGCTGCCTTATTCATTTTTTTCAAAGCGAATGGAGAAATATGCGCTCGTACGATCTTGCTTACTTGCAGCGCGCAATCGCGCTGGCGCATCACGCGCGGCAGAATGGCAACCATCCCTTTGGCGCGCTGCTGGTCGACGCGCAGGGCAGCCTGCTGGCCGAAGCTGAAAACAGCGTGGTCACCGGGCGAGATGTGACGGCGCACGCCGAAACCAACCTGGTGCGCCTGGCCGCCAACCGTTTCCCAGCTGAAGTGCTGGCGGGCAGCACGCTGTATACCAGCACCGAACCGTGCGCCATGTGCGCCGGGGCCATCTTCTGGGCGGGCATCGGGCGGGTGGTTTACGCGCTGAGCGAGACTGGCCTGCTCGAAATGGTCGCCCACCTGCCTGGAGACGCCTTCTTGAACCTGCCCTGCCGCGAGGTGTTCAAGCGCGGCGGGCGCAGCGTCGAGGTGCTGGGGCCTTTCCTTGAAGAGGAAGCCCGCCAGGCGCACGTGGGGTTTTGGGAATAATGAAAGCGGAGTGGGGACGTAAACCTCCCCACTCCGCTTTCATTAAGAGCTTCTTCTGGCGGAGAGGGCGGGATTCGAACCCGCGTTACCTTGCGGTAAACGCGCTCTCCAGGCGCGCGCGTTAGGCCAGACTACGCTACCTCTCCAAGATTCCGGTATATACATAGGCGCGGCTTGTATCTTTGTCCGCATTTGGGCCACCGAAGGACGAGGGCCTTATGTTGTCAGAAGAACAGCCGATACAAGTAAACACGACTAGTCAATTATCTGATTGCGTCAGTAATTGGGCAGCGGAATTTTTCACGGCGAAAAAGGTTGAAGGTGTCTCGCCTGATACGCTTACGTTTTACCGGCAGCAGTTAGGACACTTCCTCAAGTTTTGCGGAGTTGTCTACACTCCCCCACTAACAACCATACTGAATATTACCCCGTCTACCATCCGTCATTATTTGATCTGGCTGGACACAGACGAAAAGCACAACCCCGGCGGCGTTCATGCAGCTTACCGGGTGCTAAAAACGTTCCTGAGATGGTACGAACAGGAAGCAGAGCCGGAGGGATGGAAAAATCCGATAGCGAAAATCAAAGCTCCCAAACTGGCAGAAGAACAGTTAGAGCCTGTTTCCCTGACAACCGTTGACCAGATGACTAAGGCCTGCAGCTCGATCGACCTGCTAGACTTGAGAGACAAGGCGCTGCTATTCTTCCTGCTGGATACCGGCGCGCGCGCCTCCGAGGTGAGCGCGGTCGATCTGGCAGATATCGACCAGGTGACAGGCGGGGTTTTGATTCGCAAAGGCAAAGGTAGGAAACCCCGAACCGTTTTTATGGCGAAGAAGGCGCGGCGTGCGTTCCGGGCATACCTCAAAGCGCGAAACGATGAAAGCCCGGCGGCTTGGATCACTGAAGACGGGACGCGGTTATCTTATGGCGGTTTGCGTGCTATTTTGGTTAGGCGCGCGGAAAGCGCGGGCGTTCCCCAGCCCACCTTACACAGTTTCCGCCGGGCGTTTGCCCTGAATTATCTGCGAAATGGCGGTGACATTTACAGCCTACAGATTTTGATGGGACATGCCAACTTACAAGTATTGCGGCGTTATCTGAAGCAAACCGAGCAGGACGTACAGGAAGCACATTCGAAGGCCTCGCCTGTGGAGCACATGAAAGGGGGGAATGTATGACGTTTTGATATTGCGGGTTGGGAATTAGGTACGATCTAATTCCCAACCCTACCCCATCCAACCGGGAAAAGCGGTGAGATAGGCTGAAACGATTATACAACAGCCTTCCACTTTCCCCGGATTCAATCCCACACCGGGGAATTTTTATTCCCCACCACGGACGAAAGGAATCCGGACCACGATGTTACAAACTTCTTCACCCTCCCTTATTGTTGCGCCACAGGCGCGGAAAGCGAACAGCATGAATAACGAACCATCCCCAACCCTGACCCCCTACCAGATAGCGGCGATCCGCGAGGCAATCGCGGAGCTGGGGCGCGGCTATCAACCCGGCTTTGTCGAGATGGTTTCCAGCGTCGCTTATAACACCGTCGTTGACTACCTGAAAAACGCGGGGATGCCTGAGGAGGTGCTTGACCTGCTAGGAATCGCGCTGGTCCTACGAAACTACGCGGGCGAACTGGAAGCCGGGACGATTAGCGACGTCGGCGCCGGCGATATCGTCGACACACTCCCCGAGGCAACCCGGCTGATCTGGGCGCTGGGCGGCAGCTTCACGGATGGTGATAGCAGCTGGGGTAAGTAGCATGGAAGCCAAACGGCAATTTTTGGGTATGGTCCTGGGGCTGCTTCTGCTGGCCCTGTTCTTCGTGGCGGTCTGGGCGGTTTCTGGATTCGCTCACATGCTGGTCATGATGTTGGGAAAAGGATAGCAATATGAAATGGCTTGTGCGGGTGTATTCGTTTGTGCTGCTGGCCTATACCGGCTGGCGCACCTATGACTTTATGAGCAGCCAGTTACCTAAGAATGATATTAGCTTCTGGCTGTCTATCGCGTTCCTGTTCGCCACAGAAGCCGGGCTTCTGCTCTGGCATGAATTGAGCCTGAGGCACGTTACCACCCACAAACAGGAAAACATTGCCACCTGGCTGACCTGGATTGACTTCGTGGGCAGCCTGTCCGCCGGCGTGGCTGATATGATCCTGAGGCAAAACCTGATCACAGATTACCAGGTACCCCCCATGCTGGCACAATTCCTGATTTACGGATTGCCCCTGATTATGGCGGCCAACGTGGGCGCGGTCCTGCTGTTCCTGTCCAACGATGCCGAGATCCAACCAGACCGGGCTAAAAAGCAGCTGCGCTTTGAGATTTATAAGCAGTCCATCCGCGAGCTGCAAGATAACCGCGGGCAAATTGCCGAGGGCATGAAGCGCGACATTTACAAGCAGCTGCGGGATGATGTTACCGGCAAAATGGCGCGGCAGTTTACCCGGCCGGATCCACAGCCGGCAGCCCTACCCCACCCCAACGGGAAAGCAGCCTTTGTCAACCTGAATGCTGAGACTGAGGCGATCACCGCGGACCCTACGCGGCCCGGGATGACCGGGAAGGCGCGGAGCTGATGGGCGGCGTCGGATCCGGGCGCAAACCAAAGCCGAAGATAAAACGGCCGGATAAACATTGTCTCCACTGTGGAAAAGTTATTTCACCCGGTCGGCATGGTCGGCGTGATTACTGCAGTGACGCTTGCAAGCAAGCGGCTTACCGCAAGCGGAAGGCTGAACAGGAAAGCAGCCTAGCAACCGTCGAAATATGATCGATATGGGTAGGGGAGGAATGAAAGGATTCTTCCCCCTACCCTGTTACCCTATCCATTGTAGGGGTAACACGTTACGGTTACGGGCATATAATTTTAGAAAGGATATGTGTATGCGAGGGACCTATGGCAATGGTTATTTTCGACAGCTTTTTAAAAGTGAACAAGGAAGCGTTTTATAAATTGCTTCTCCAAAAGAACGCAATCATGAGGGGCAATCTAGGCCAAAATGTTATTGTCGACGCCGATGAAACGCAACCTTTTGTCAGGATGAAAGATGGGGCGGGCGCGGGGTGGTTTGCAATCGAGGAACTTCAAAATGATCGTATTCATTTGCAGGTTATCGCTACTGCGAACCCCGAAATAAAAGACGGTCTAGCATGGATGCTGGAACTAACTTATTTTATTCTAATGTCCATCGAAGGGAAGGAGTACGCTGACGCCTGGATAAACTCAATTCCGCCGAAAGGCTTTGAAGTGGGATACACCTTTCCGGTCCTGACTGATCTAGTCCTTTTGGCGAGGGAGTTGAATAAGCCAAAGCACAAATCGCCTAGTTCTGATAAAACCCATCCCGCAAGGGAATCGTTTCCGGAGGATATCTGGGCGCGAGATCAAATTCTATCAGAAAGAGATCAAAAAGACGTTTTTAAAGAATGGGAAGCGAGGCTTACGCGTGAACTCAGTGATCCAAAAGGTTCTTACAGGCAAAATGTCCTGAATTGGGTAAAGAGAAAGAAGAACCGAGAAGATTGAGAACATTTCTTGTTCTTCTCTTTCGGATTTGTTATCCTGTTTGCAGTAGATGAATTTTGTTGATTTGAGCCTGAAAACAAAATGGCTCGAACAGGTGCGAACTGTCCGAGCCGGTTCGAAAACGCAACACGTTTTCAGACTCATTTTATCACTTTACCGTAACAAATGAACAACCCGCGCGGCGGCAATCGAGCGGGTTGTTCAAAAGGATAAGTCTATGTCTGAGTTTACCAGTAAAACCCCCAACGTCAAGCAGGAATCCCAGTCTGAAACCACCCCCACTTGTGAGATTTGCGCTTCTGAAAATTTCTTGCAGGTGAACAGCCCGGAGCACAGCCCACTTTATCTCTGTCTGGACTGCGCGCGGCTGTTTGGCTTTGACGTACCGAGCGGCGAAGATGCAAGCTGAGGCGTCTGTTTCCGAAACGCTTACGGGCATGGGTGCAATCCCTGCAGAGGCGAAAGCCCTTCACCAGTGGGTGCTATGGCGGTATGAGCAGCGCGGGGATAAGATGACTAAGGTCCCTTACCAGGTGAACGGGGAAAAAGCTGAGTCAAACAACCCCGATACCTGGACCACTTTCGATCTTGTATCGGCGCGGATGCAGCGGCCCGGCTACGATGGGATAGGGGTTACATTCGGTAATGGCCTGGCTGGAATCGACATGGATGACCAGATCGACGGGCAAGGGCAGTTATCGAGCTTTGCTCGCCGGGTAATTGAACAGGTCAATTCCTATACGGAATTATCCCCCAGCGGGGAAGGTATTCATATCCTCTTTTGGGGAAAGCTCCCCCCAGGCGGACGCCGAAAAGATGATCTAGGAATTGAGATGTACTCCGCCGGGCGCTTTTTCACCGTGACGGGTAGTCGTCTGGAAGGATCATCCCCCAGCGTGAACCCACGAACCGCGGAAGTTTCAGCCTTACACCGTGAGATATTCGGGGAATACAAACAGCCCGAGCCGCGCAAACCATCCGAACCCACGAACCTGGATGATGCTGCTTTGCTAGACAAAGCACACAGCGCGGCAAATGGCAGTAAATTCTCCGCGCTATGGTCGGGCAGCTGCAACGACTACAGCGGCGATCACTCCCGCGCTGACCTGGCGCTTTGTTCCTCCCTGGCGTTTTGGACCGGCGGCGATACCGGGCGCATGGATAGCCTGTTTCGTCAATCCGGGTTGATGCGCGAAAAGTGGGACGTTATCCACAGCGGGACCGGCGCCACCTACGGAGAAATGACGATTGAAAGAAGCCTGCAGGGTGTTGACTTTTACAAACCATTACCCAGCGGCGGAAAGTCAAACAACCTGCAAGAGCCTGAATTCCCCGAAGATTGGCCTGGCGAGCCGCCGGGTGAGGAAATTGTTACGACGACCGCGAGCGAGCAGCCGGCACAATCGGCGGCTGATCGTTTCACGCTGCACACAGCGGCAGACGCGCTACAGCCCCAACCGCCGATAGATTGGATTGTAGAAAATTTGTTTTCAGCAAAATCTACCTTCCTGATTGTGGGTGAGGGCGGCAGCGGCAAAACTTTCACGATGCTCGATTGCGCGGTAAGCGTGGCGGCCGGGGCTGAAAACTGGTTAGGCTATCGGGTAGCGCAATCGCCGGTATTGATTATCGACGAGGAAAACGGACCGCGAAGACTGGCGCGCCGGCTGGGGGAAGTGCTGCGCGGGCATTTTGCAAACGAATTGACCCCAGTCCATTACGTGACCCTGGCACAATTCGACTTTCGGAATGCCGACGACGTGAACGCGCTGCAAGTGCTGATCGAGAAAACCGGCGCGCGCCTGGTCATCATTGATTCACTGGTTGACATCATGCCCGGCGCTGACGAAAACGCAGTAAAAGACGTGCAGCCGGTCTTCCTGGCGCTGCGGAAAGTGGCGACCGTTACGCATTCCGCTATCGGATTGATTCACCACGCGAACAAGGCGGGCGGCTATCGTGGCTCCACGGCGCTGAAGGGCGCGGTCGATTTGATGCTGATGGTTGATAAAAAGGCGGATTCACCGAATATCGACCTGCGGAGCGAAAAAGCACGCGATACCGAGCCTTTCAATTTTGCGGCGGCGATGCACTTCCAGGATGGGCGCGTGTGGTTGACCACGAGCGACCCAGCGCCGGCGCAGTCGTTTTACTCGAAAGCGGAAGGGTATGTGATTCGCTACCTGGAAGAAAACGGCCCTAGCGAGGTTACGGCAATTACTGCAAATCCTGACGTTTGCTCTTCTGAAGCGGCGCGGCTGGCGATTTACGGCCTGGCAAAACAGGCTGCGGTGCGCCGAATCGACAAAGGCGGACCGGGCGTAAAAGCCATCTATGCCCTTCCAGTTCTCCACACGGGGGACGGCGAAAATGGGTAATAACCTATATTGGAACCTGTGTACCTGTGTGTGTCTTAAGACACACACACAGGTCACACAGGTCAGGCTGTGTCTTACACAGGTTTTACACAGGTTCACACAGGTCACACAGGTTTGGAAAAAAAGCGAGGAAAGATGACAGCAGTGTCAACCGTCAAGCAGCCAGTTAGCCTGATGCCAAGCTGGGGGCATGTGTATGCCGTTCACGATCACTCCCTGAGGCACCTTGTAGCAGCGGTTGTTGTTCGAGCGATCCGCGACGCGCGAGAATGTTCCCCCTGTGGATCTGAGGCGCGGGAGTGGCTGCTTTCCGAAGAAGGCGCGGCCTACTGTGGCGCTACCGGAATGAATTACCGGGCGGTGCGTGAATGGATAAACGCGGGTTGCCCGGCTATCGAGAAAATAACAGAAAGGAGCCAAAAATGATTTACATTGGTAATTTGGTACCGGATCTCAAAGCCGGCAGATACGAAAGAGCCACCGAGCAGGTGGAAGCAATGGAACGGCTCGCGAAAGACCTGGCGCCCAGCCTGGCCAAACCGCGCCGGGTAAAAAATGGCGTGGCGAAACCAGCGGCCGCTTCGAAACCAGCTGCAGCTGCAGCGAGAACCTACCCGGTGAATGATGCTTGTCATGCCACCGGGAATCAAGCCGCGCTCGATTTGCTGCAAGGGCAGTTTCACCAGGCGGGGCATACCCTCACCGGTCGCTGCGTGAATGTGGAGTTTGCGGATATGGCAGGCGCCGGGAAAGTCGGGGACTGCCTGAGGACCGGCGACACGTACCGGATCCGCATAGCGCGAAATATGGATATCTCCGCAACATTGCGGGTAGGTCTGCACGAGCTGGGGCATGTCAAAGCGCAGACGATCAACAGCGACACGAGCGAGGCAAGCGCTGATTTTTGGCGGGATACCTGGCTTGCCAAAGGCGAACGCCTGGCGCTGGAAAACTTCCAAACCCCTGATGCCGGTAACATTTTACGGGCGCTCGGGGAACATCTTTACTAGAACGGGAGAACGAAAAAATGTTCACTGGCATAAAAACACAATTGAGCCGGCGCGAAAAGCTGGCGGCTGAGAGCAAGGCGACGGACGCGATTTTGAAAAACAGCGCCCCCCTGCTGCGGGATGCGGTAAAGCTGGCGGAAAAAGCGGGTGTTTGCGCGGAAAAGAGTTATGACCGGCTGGAAGACTTCTCGACAAAATACCCGTTCTACCAGTACAACCGCGAGGCGCCGGCGTTTGTGGTGCTGGCGCAACTGCTCGACTTCCTCTCCCTGTATGCTTACGACCAGGTTTCCAAGTATGGCGTAATTCTGGCGGACTGGTCAGAGGGCGGACCGCTTCGCTTGAAACGGCTGGCAAAGCTGGCCGGGACAGTGGCGGGCAACGGCGACCGCGATTATGACGCAGAGGAATACCATGAGGCGGACCAGGCTTACCGGGCGCTGTTCCCCGAGCTGGCCGAGGACTGCAAACCACTGTTTGGCCCGCTTGAAAAGTATCTCGAAACCTGCAAAACTGCGTTTGAGGAAAACCGGGCGCTGCTCACCCAGCAGCATAGCGCGGGCATTTCAACAACGACCCGCGGTTATTCGTTGTCCGCTTTGAGCCTGGTCAATTGCATCATGTCAATTTTGACCCGCTATCCTGAGATGCCCGGCGCATTGAAAGCAGCTGGCCGGGACTATGGCTTCTGGCTGCGGCAGGGAGAACCAAAGCCGGCTGCACCAACGGCCAAGCAGCTGCGGCGGCGCCTGTCACTACAGCAGCGCATTGAGCAGCTCGAATCGTTCTTGATTATCGACCAATAGATTACATCGTCCGATACCTCCACGGACAAAGCCCGACCTGGCTCAACGTTCACCAGGTCGGGCGAACTCCCCCCCACGACGACGGAAGAAACCAAAAGATACAACTACTTGCAAAAGGGGGGAGGGCATAGCGAAAAGTCTTGAAGTTAGGGAGTAAAAGCGCCTGGGGTCAACCGTAATAGATTTTGTGGAAATGCGAGGATTTGAAATGCCGGCTCGAAAACCGTTAGAACTACACTCGAAAACCGACCGACACACGACCCGCTATGAAGAGCGGCGAGCAGCCGAGAACGCCATAACCCCGGAGGCGCGGCTATCTACGCGACCACCGGCGGAGCTGAGCGGTTATCCCGTGGCGCAAAAAGCCTGGCGCTTCCATGTGAAACTGTACCAGGCGCTAAAAATGCGACTGGCAACGCCACTGGATACCCACACGCTGCTTGAATATTGTCTAGGTTGGCAGTACTTAGATGATCTGAAACAGGCGCGTAAAAAGGCCCTGGACGCCGGCGATACCAAAACACTGCTTTCCCTGGATGCTCGCATTGACAGCAAGGGCAGCCGCCTGGACGTGCTGCGCTCCCTGCTGTACTTGACCCCACGAAGCCGGGCGGGTGTCATCCCAGACGCGAAAGAACCGGAGAACAAACCGGATATCGTAACGCCCGGCGGGTATAAGTGGGAAGATGTTGCAAAGGAATTCAGCAATGGTCGATGAATGGCAACCCAGCGGACCCCCAAAGGTGCTACTTCCGCCGGATATCGAGCCGGATATTACGATGGATGAATTGTGCCTGGAAATAGAGGATTTTGGGCGGCTGTATTACGAGCGGAGCGGGCGATATCTGGGGACCTACGCAACCCGGGAAGAGGCGAACGCGGCGGATGCGTACCGTTTCACCCGTGGGTATCTTCCGGGCGGGCGCTTGCCGTGGGAACGTTGACCAGGTAGGGGTAGGGGACGCGTGAAAGTCTATCAACCTGGGGAACGCACAGCGCAGAGGTCCTATGTTTCCTGGGTGTACGGGATGGGAGGCTATACGGCCGTGAACGAAAATGCTAGAGCTGCACCAGGTAAAGGGGGGGGCGGTCAGAATGTTTCAGAGGTGGAGTGACAAGCGTGCGAGGTCACTCGCGTGAGAGAAATTCCCCGATCAAGCCTGGATTTTACTTTTCAGCCTGGCAGCCGGCGGGCGCTTGCCGTGGGAACCATCCAAACAACAAGGATAGGGAAAATTAGATCCTACTTGACGGTTTTCCCTGTTGGTGAATTCCCCCATGAGTCACCAGGAAGCCCGTAGAGCGATTTTCCTACTGCAATCAGTGAAATAACACCTTATGGTATTTTTCGAGTCTGTAAATGGCTTGTGGCGAATCGGGAAAATAGTGGATTTTGGGTATTGCGTTTTGTTACGGTTTCGTGCTATAAATAAAGTCGGGTTGAGCAGGTGCTTGCAACACCCACCCAACCCTTCCCATAACCACCGAAGTTAGCGGCGGAACGGGCCATGAATATATTTTATTCACTCCCAGACTGGCGCGCAATCGGTGAAATGGAACCGGGCGCGTTTTTTTATTTCAAGTGTAAATGACTAGCACATTACCAACCAAATGAAGCAAAGGTGCAAACCGCCAAATATGGGGGCTGTGGGGCCTGATTACCCCGGGATCGACAAGGCGGAGAGGGCGGGATTCGAACCCGCGTTACCTTGCGGTAAACGCGCTCTCCAGGCGCGCGCGTTAGGCCAGACTACGCTACCTCTCCAAGATTCCGGTTTTGTAAGGTTACCGGTGCGCGGCGTATTATACCACAACTACAGTTGCCTGAATACAGCGTTTTGCGTAAAATGGATCTAATTCCTGTTTAGGGTATTTTACTGGCAGAGTGGCATCAATGAGGTTTGCATGGCGGATTTGTCCGGGCAGGTATTGGGGGGAAGATACCGGGTGGAGTTATTTCTCGGCCGCGGGGGGATGGCCGACGTCTACCAGGTGCTGGACCAGCAGCGTGCGGTCCACCTGGCGCTGAAGGTATTGCACAGCGAGCTTGCTGAAGATATCAAGTTTCTGGAACGCTTTGAACAAGAAGCCCAGACCCTGGAGATCTTGCAGCATCCCAATATCGTGCGCTTTTACGGGTTGGAACGGCTGGACGGCATGGCCGTGATCCTGATGGATTACATCGACGGGTTGACCTTGCGCAAGGAGATTCAAATCAGCAGGGCCACCGGGGGCATGCGCCCTGGGCGCATTTTGCAGGTGCTGCGCCCAGTATGCGCCGCGCTCTACTATGCGCATCAGATGGGCATGGTCCACTGCGACATCAAACCCGTCAACATCATGATCCACCGCAACGGCACGGTCTTCCTGACGGACTTTGGCATCGCACGCATGACTGAGGCCAGCGCGCAGGCCTTTTTTGTTGCCGGCACACCGGCCTATATGGCCCCCGAACAGATTACCGGGCACCTGCCCACCCCGGCGGTCGACATCTATGCGCTGGGGGTCGTGCTGTTTGAAATGCTCACCGGCGGGCAGCGCCCATTCACCGGCGAATCGACCGAAGCCAGCGCCACTACCACCGGCAGCCTGAGTAAAAAGATTGTCTGGGAAAAGAATCACTTACCCGCCCCTTCCCCACGCAGCGTTAATCCTTCCGTCGCCCCGGCGCTGGAAGCCGTAGCCCTGCGCTGCCTGGAACGCGACCCGGAAAAACGTTACGCCACCGCGCTGGAGATGCTCCAGGCGCTGGAAGCTGCCGTCAAACAGGATGAAACGGATGAAGCGACGCTCTCGTTTCAAGACTTTTCGGACGAAATCCTGTTCGCGAAAGAGGTTCCTGCGCCTCACGCTGCCCGCCGCCGGATCCACCCTTGGTGGGTCGCGGCGCTGCTGGGCGCGCTGCTGCTGGCAGTGACGGCCTTTGTCGCTCTGGCAAACCCGGGCAGGCTCAATCAGCCCCTGCTGGCGCCGCCCGGCTCTACGGCGGTGCGCTCGGGCCAGGTGACCCAGGTGACCGCGCCGCAAGCGACGCGCACCCAAGCCCCTGCCCCAACCAGCCTGCCCACGGCCACGCTGCTGGCTACGTTGACCCCGGTGCCGCAGCCTACCCGGCTGGGCAGCAGCAAGTGGATCGCCTTCATCTCTGACCGCAGTGGCTCGCCCCAGGTGTGGATCATGAACCCCATGCAGCCGGAAGACCGCCGCCAGCTGACCAACCAGCCTTACGGAGCCTGCCAGCCAGCCTGGGCGCCAGACGGCCAGCGCATCGCTTTCACTACCCCCTGTAAAGGCCCCAGCATCTACTACCCAGGTGCGACGATCAAAGTCGTCAACCTGGCCGACCTGTCGATCACAGACCTGGGCCTGAAAAGCTCGGGCTCATTTGACCCAGCCTGGTCGCCAGACGGTAAGACGCTGGCTTTCACCACCATTGTGCTGCAAAAAACCGTCATCCAGGCGCTCGACCTGGCCACCGGGCAGGTGAGCACCCTGGCGACGCGGGGAACAAAAAACTCGCAGCCAGCCTGGTCACCAGACAGCAGCCACCTGCTCTTCATCACCGCCGATAACCGCTACCACGACGCGCTGTGGCTGATGCGCCGGGTGGGGGATTCACAGGAAATCTTCAACGATTCCGCCGTTTTTTCCGAACCGGCCTTTTCGCCAGACGGCAGCCAGGTGCTGGTCACCACGAACACTGGCAATAACCGGCCTGTGCTGATGCTGTTCGAGCGCGCCGCGCCCAACCAGCCCGGCGTCCCGCTGCTGAGCGCGGACGACTATAACCAGCACTACGCTTCCTTCTCGCCAGATGGAAAATGGGTGGTGTTTTGGAGCGATCAGAGCAAAGTGAGCGGGGAAATTATGCTGGCCAGCAGCGATGGAAAATCCATGCGCCCGTTGACAGATAACAACGAGCGCGATTTCCAGCCCGCCTGGAGCCCGAAATAGGCCGCTCGATTTACCAGGTTGCAGCGCTTCGTGCCGCCGCAATCCGCGATTTAGGCCCGCAGCACCAACCTGGAGGAGCCTAAATCGATCACATCGCCCGCTTTGATCGGCATGGGCCCTTGCAGCGGCAGGCCGTTCAGGCGCGTGCCGTTGGCGCTGTCGAGGTCGAGCAGGTAGTCGCCTTCGGCACGGCGTTCCAGGCGGGCGTGGGGGCGAGATATCGCGCGGTCGCTCAAGCGGATCTCCCAGGTTGCCTCACGGCTGTCGCGCCCGATGGTGATAGTTTCGCCCCACAACGGGAACTCGCGGCCCTGGTCTGGCCCAGCCACGACCACCAGGCAGGGCCGGTGCTGCGCCGCCTGATCCCCTCCCCATCCTTCCGGCTGAAGCGGCGGCGCCGGTTCAGCCCGGACAATTTCATACACCAATTTGGTGGTGCTCAACAAGATCTCGTCGCCGTCGCGCAGCAGGCGGCCTTTTTCGCCCAACGTCTCGCCATTGACAAAGGTACCGTTGATGCTGTTTAAGTCATAGAGGGTGAAGCCAGAGCCGTTCCATTCTAAATAGGCATGGCTGCGAGAGATTTTTGCATCGTTGATCACCAGGTCATTTTCTGCGGTGCGCCCAAGGCGAAAAACCCGGCCAGGATATAATAAACAGACCAGCCCCTCAGGGCATGCCTGTCCACTCAGGCGCAAATATGCCACCGGTTGCCTGTCTGCATCCATACGAATTATCCTTGAAATGCTTCGATCCAACAAACACGCCAGCCCAAATCAACTGGGCTGCGCCATTCGTCCCCCAACTCAACTAATATGGTTCCGGATGCGTTTTCGGGCGGATGCTGCGTGGGAAAGCATTGAATTAATAAATGACTACTTTCGAAACAGTTTAACACGCAGAAGCGGGCCTGTCAACGAGAAAAAAACACGAGAAAAAAACAGAAAACGCCACAACCTTGTCAAATTAATAGGCTGGTTGTATAATAGCAACCACTCCGGGCGGTTAGCTCAGTTGGTTAGAGCGTTGCTTTGACATAGCAGAGGTCGTAGGTTCGAGTCCTATACCGCCCACACAATTAAACATTCGCAGCAGCGAAAACAAACGCATCGACCGGGACGAGTAACCCGTACAGACCTGACAGGGAGTGGAGACCAGCGGCAGCCGCCGCAACTGAGAGCCTTCACCAGCGATCTGGCCAGTGAAAACCACCCGCGAGCGGTTACCTGAAGCGCAAATCCACAGCCTGGATTGCCATAAGGTTGAACGGCCGGCCCCGTTACAAGCCAACCTGAGAGGATGAAACCTGCGCGGTTTCATCAATCTGGGTGGAACCGCGAGCGGCAGAAAGATGCCTAACCCTCGTCCCAGTTTGGACGAGGATTTTTTGTTTAACGCTCCGGCTTTGACCGCTGGTCCAAGCCGGAGCGCAAGATGGACTGAAAGTGGAGGATAGTATGGCTAAGGCGAAGAAACACGAACGGTATGAGGAATCACAGTTGTACCGCATCCGGCATTCGGCGGCACACGTGATGGCGCAGGCGGTGCTGGAAAAGTTCCCTGAGGCGAAAATCGCCATCGGGCCAGCTATTGAAGATGGTTTTTACTATGACTTCGACCTGCCCCGCCCGCTCACTCCCGAAGACCTGGACCAGATCGAAAACCGCATGCGCGAGATCATCCAGGGCAACCATCCTTTCCAATACCAGGAAGTCTCGGCGGACGAAGCGCGCGAGCGTTTTAAGGACCAGCCCTATAAACTGGAACTGATCGAGGGGCTGGAGCACGGCGGCGTCAATGAACACGGTGAAGGGCCAGACCTGGCTGCCGCGGCGGAAGCCCAGGTGGCAGGCGAAGCGCCGGTCATTTCGATTTACTCGCAGGATACCTTCACAGACCTGTGCCGCGGACCGCACGTCGCCAGCACGAACGAGATCAACCCGGACGCGATCAAGCTGATGAACGTCGCCGGGGCATACTGGCGCGGAGACGAGCACCGCCCTATGCTGCAGCGCATCTACGGCACGGCCTGGCGCACGCCTGAAGAGTTGAAAGATTACCTGTGGAAGCTGGAAGAAGCCAAGAAGCGCGATCATCGTAAGCTGGGCCGCGAGCTAGACCTGTTCAGCATTGAGGAGGACATCGGCGGCGGGCTGGTGCTGTGGCATCCCAAAGGCGGCATGATGCGCAAGATCATCGAGGATTTCTGGAACGAGCAGCACGAGAAATCGGGCTACGATTTCGTCTACTCGCCGCATATTGGGCGGGCCGAACTGTGGGAGACCTCTGGGCACCTGGGCTTTTACAAAGAGAATATGTATGCGCCGATTGACATCGAAGGGCAGCAGTACTATCTCAAACCGATGAACTGCCCCTTCCATGTTTACATTTATAAGAGCCACCTGCGCTCGTACCGCGAGCTGCCGCTGCGCTACGCCGAACGCGGCACAGTCTACCGCTTTGAACGCTCGGGCGTGCTGCACGGACTGCTGCGCGTGCGCGGCTTCACCCAGGATGACGCGCATCACTTTGTGCGCCCGGATCAGATGCCACATGAAATCGACTTTGCGCTGAACTTCTCGCTGAATATGCTGCGCGCCTTTGGGCTGTGGGATTTTGTGGCCTACCTGAGCACGCGCCCTGAAAAAGCCGTAGGCGAACCGCAGCGCTGGGTGGATGCCGAGGCCGCCCTGGAATCGTCGCTGAAGCGCTCTGGCCTGCCCTACGAGATCGACGAGGGCGGCGGGGCCTTCTACGGGCCGAAAATCGACCTGAAGGTGCGCGATTCGCTGGGCCGCGAGTGGCAGCTTTCCACGATCCAGTTTGACTTCAACCTGCCCGAGCGCTTTGATATCAGCTATATCGGGGAAGATGGGCAGCCGCACCGGCCTTATATGGTGCACCGCGCCCTGCTGGGTTCGATCGAACGCTTCTTCGGGCTGCTCATCGAGCATTACGCCGGGGCATTCCCGGTGTGGTTAGCCCCGCTACAGGCGGTTTTGATCCCCATCGCGGACCGACACGTGGCTTATGCGGAGGAAGTCGCGGAAAAGCTCAAAGCAGCCGGGCTGCGCGTGCAGGTAGATGGCGGCTCTGAGCGCATGCAGGCCAAGATTCGCAACGCGCAAACCCAGAAGGTGCCCTATATGCTGGTCATCGGCGACAAAGAAGTGGAACAGAAGCAGGTGGCGCTGCGCCTGCGCAGTGGTGAAAACCCCGGCGCGATGCCGGTCAGTGACTTCATCGCCCGCGCCAGTAAAGAAATTGCGGAAAAAGTATAAGCCGTCACTTTAAATTGGAGAAACCCGGTTGCCCTGCCTGTGCATTTTATGGTATCATATAGCCATAAGGGTCCGTTTTCTACGGACTTTATTAAATATTTGGATTTTCCGGAATTAGAGAAGGAGAAGAGGCCTATCAGTACGTCAAATTTTCGAGTCAACGAGATGATTCGGGTGCCAGAGGTTCGCGTTATTGGCCCCAAAGGTGAAAATCTTGGTGTTATTTCAACCAGCGATGCCTTGAAAGTAGCCCGGGAAGCTGAGTTAGATCTTGTGGAAGTCGCAGCGACTGCGAATCCCCCAGTTTGTCGGGTAATGGATTTTGGTAAGTTTCTGTATGAACGCACCAAGAAAGAACGCGAAGCCAAAAAAGCCCAGACCAAGATTGAAATCAAAGAAATACAGCTTCGGCCAAAGACCAACGAGCATCACCGCGCCTTTAAGACGCGCGATGCGCGCCGCTGGCTGAACGATGGCATGAAAGTGAAAGTTTCTGTCCGCTTCCGCGGGCGTGAAATTGACTATCCGGGGATCGCGATGGAAGACCTGCGCGAAATCGCCGAGGAACTTTCAGACATCAGCGCCATCGAAGCCGCACCCAAGCTGGAGGGCCGTGTGATGAGCATGGTGCTTTCCCCGTCCAAGCCGGCCAGCAGCAAAAAGAAGGAAAGCGCGCCCGCGAAGACCGAATCTGTCGAGAGCAACTCGTAATCTGACTCAGAGGATAACCCGCGGCTAAACCGCGTTTTTATACACAAAAAGCTATTTTGTTGTATAATAGGCGACTGCGAGGGCAGATCGTTTTGCCCTGGCAGTCCTTTTTTGTCACGCTGTTGTTGAAGCTTACAACATGTGAAACCATCTAGAGGAGTATCGCTGTGCCACGCAAGTCGACCAAAACAGGTAAGTACAAGATGAAGACCCACAAGGCGACCAGCAAACGCTTTCGCCTGACCGGGTCCGGCATACTTGTGCGCACCAAGGGCGGGAAGAGCCATCTGCGCCGCCGCACCTCGGATCGCACCAAGAAGCTGCTTTCTGAAATGCTGCCCGTAAAGGGTGAAGGCATCGTCCAGCGCGTCAAGCGCCTGGCCCCCTACCTGAAAAAGAATTCGTAGGGAACGTTTTTTTCGTTTTTTTAATATTGCGGCTGTTGGGTGTTCGCAACAGGACGATGGTGTGTAACCACGATCCGTCCGGCGCCCAGGGGTACGCAGAGGAGTAATCATGGCACGTGTAAAGAGTCCGGCTTATCGCCGGCACAAGCGCACATTAAAGATGACGCAAGGCTACTTTGGCACCCGTCATCGCCTGTTCCGCCGCGCGAATGAAACGCTGATGAAGGCCCTGTGGTACGCTTACCGCGACCGCCGGGTGCGCAAACGCGACCTGCGCAAGCTGTGGATCGCACGCATCAACGCCGCCGCCCGTCTGAACGGCGTCACTTACAGCCGCCTGATGTTTAGCCTGAAGCAGGCCGGCATCGCCCTGAACCGCAAGGTCCTGGCTGATCTGGCCGTGCGCGACCCACAGGCGTTCTCCGCCGTAGTCGCCGCCGCCAAAGTGCTGTAAATTCGCCAAAGCAGCCTGAGCGTTTGCTCGGGCAGCGAATCCTCAAAAATTGGGCTGTTCAAAACGTACGTTTTGAACAGCCCAATTTCATTTTACAACCCCGGCTGATGCGCAAATCCAAAAAGACATTACAATAGAAGGCATGAGTACCTTGCTTGCCAGCTATCAAATTACCCCGCAAACCCATCTGGAGATCGCCCAGGGCGACCTGACCCAGGAAACGGTGGATGCGATTGTCAACGCGGCCAACCAGCACCTGGCACACGGCGGCGGCATCGCCAGGGCGATTGTGCGCTCCGGCGGACCCGCCATCCAAAGCGAGAGTGATGCATGGGTGCGCCAGCACGGCCCGGTGCAGCACAGTGAGCCAGCCTATACCGGGGCCGGGAATTTACCTGCGCGCTACGTGATCCATGCCGTTGGGCCGGTCTGGGACAGCGCGCAGGCTGCCGCCCACGACCGCAACCTAGCGGACGCCATCCAGGGCAGCCTGGCCCGGGCGGACGAACTCGAACTGAGCAGCATCGCCTTCCCGGCCATCTCTACCGGCATTTTTGGCTTCCCCAAACAGCGCGCAGCGGGCATCTTTTTTGACGCCATCCGCGCCTACTTTGCTGACCACCCAGACTCGCGCCTGGTTCTGGTGCGCATTACGCTGTGGGACAGCGAAACCGCGCAGATTTTCCTGGCGGCCAGCCAGTCCAAGGCCTGACGCAAATGCTCACCTCCGCGCACAACCCCCGCCTGGCGCGCATCCGCGGCCTGCTCGAAAAACGCAAACAGCGTGAGGAAGAGCAGGCTTTTGTTGTGGAAGGGGTGCGCCTGGTGGAAGAAGCTCTGGCAGCCGGCTGGCAGCCGGAGCTGGTGCTGTTCTCCGAGCAGCTTTCGCCACGCGGGATGCAGGTGGTGCAGGGCTTTCAGGCGCAGGGCGCGGAGGTATGGCAGGTCACGCCGCGGCTGATGGACCAGCTGGCCGGTACTGAAACGCCGCAGGGCTTGCTGGCCGTCTTCCCCCAGCGCCGCCTGCCCCTGCCCCAAACGCTCACCTTTGCGCTGGTCGCCGACAATCTGCGCGACCCCGGCAACCTGGGCACGCTGCTGCGTTCTGCCGCGGCGGCGGGGGTGCAGGCCGTGCTGCTTTCCCCAGGCACTACCGACGCCTTCGCACCCAAGGTGCTGCGCGCCGGGATGGGCGCGCATTTCCGCCTGCCAGCAATACAGCTGAGCTGGGAAGAAATCTTCGCGCTGCTCAAAGAGCGCCCGCAGCCTTTGCGCGTATTCCTGGCCGAAGCCGCCGCGGGGGCCGCCTGCTGGGACCTGGACCTGCGCCAGCCGCTGGCCTTAATCGTGGGCAGCGAGGCGGAAGGCGCCAGCCCGCCAGCCCAGGCCCTGGCCGACCAGCCCATCACCATCCCCATGCCCGGCCAAAGCGAATCGCTCAACGCGGCGATGGCCGCCAGTATCTTAATGTTCGAGGTCGTCCGCCAGCGCCGCCCTTAATTCGCGACCGTGTCTTTCTGATCCTTATTGCCTTATACTCAGGAGCCTCATCATGAAAATCCGCTCGATCACCTGTTTTTTTGACCCGCGCACGCGCAGCCCGCAGCAAACCATGGACCGCATGGGCCAGCTGCGCGAAGCGGCTTATAACCAGTACAGTAAGGCCGGCTTCGAGGTGCAAACCACCCGCCTGGCGACGGTGCCCTTTCCCAACCTGTATCCCACCGGCGAGATTGATGACGCGGTGGGGCTGGCAAAAACCCTGGAGGAGGACGGCAAGCAGCGCGGTTTTGCCTACATCTCGATGGGACCAGCGCTGCCCGCCTACCCGAACAGTTACCAGATGATCCTGCCGGTGCTTAAAGCCACCAAGGATGTGTTCATCAGCGGCATGTTAACCACGGCTAACAATGAGGTATCCCTGGAAGCGGTGCAAACCTGCGCTGAGATCATCGTGCAAGCCGCGCGGATCCCCAGCGCAGGCGGGGAGGTTTCGAACGGCTTCACCAACCTGCGCTTTGGCGCGCTGGCGAACATCGGCCCTTGGGGACCCTTCCTGCCGGGCGCGTATCACCAGGGCGAGCGGCCTGCCTTTGCGCTGGCGATGGAATGCGCGGATGTGGCCTACAGCGCGATCCGCAAGGCGAAAAGCCTGGCTGAAGCGCGCCAGAGCATCATCAGCACGCTGGAGGCGCAGGCCGTATCGCTGACCAGCACCGGCAACTACCTGGCGCAGCGCTTCGACGTGGATTTTCGCGGCATCGATTTCTCCTTCGCGCCCTTCCCCGAACAGTGGTGCTCGCTGGGCGCGGCAATGGAGGCGCTCGGGCTGCCGGCGCTGGGCCAGGCTGGTTCGCTGGCGGCAGCAGCCTTCCTGGCGGATACGCTCGACCGCGGCTCGTGGATGCGCACCGGTTTCAACGGCATGATGATGCCCGTGCTGGAAGATTCCACCCTGGCGGCGCGTGCCGCCGAAGGCACTTTCACCGTACAGGACCTGTTGATGTATTCCGCCGTGTGCGGCACCGGGCTGGATACCGTGCCGCTGCCGGGCGATGTGTCGAGCGGGCAGATCGCGGCGGTGTTGTTGGATGTGGCGGCCCTGGCCCTGCGCCTGAATAAGCCGCTGCTGGCCCGCCTGATGCCCCTCCCCGGCAAAAAGGCAGGGGATGCCACCCACTTTGACTTCGCCTACTTCGCCCCTGGCGGAGTCCTGCCGCTGCGCGCCGCGCCGCTCACCGGGCTGTTCAATCAACAGGAATCCATTTCGATCCACCCACGCGGGCGGTAGGTTCATTCTGAATCAATAAAGAGCGCCGAGTGGCACAGCTGTGCCACTCGGCGCTCTTTGATAATCCCGGTTAGCGCACCTGGCGGAAGTTGATCAGGATCAGGTTTTGAGAGCAGTCTGCGCTGGTATCGAAATAGATCTTCCCGGAGAGGGGGATCATGGCCTGGTCGAACAATTCCACCCACACCGACTGTTTGGATTTCACCAGCGTATCCGCGACGGTGAACTCATAGCCCGCCGGGCCATACTGCAGTGCCGTGCCGGTCAGACTGAGCTGGTAGACATTCTTCCAATCCAGATAGCCGCCCAGCATCACCGTGATGCCAACCATCGGAGCGCCTTGCAGGTCATAAGCCTGGCCGGCCACCCACAGCTTGCAGGCATCATGGTCGGGGAAGGTGGCGCCATCGATCACTTTGATATCCCCGCGCAGAATAAAGGGGTAGAGCGAGTGAATGGTGGGCGTCAGGCTGGGCCCGGGCGTGGCTGTCTCAGTCGGAACCGGGGAAGGCGGCGCAGTTTGCGGCGCAGTTTGCAGCGCATTTTGCGGCGCAGTTTGGGTGGCTGTAGGCGTGAAGGTAGGCGTTGGGGTCAGCTGGCTGGAATCCACGGCAGCGGTGGGCTGCGGCGAAGGCGTCTGACTGGGGATGTGCACAGCAGCCACCAGGGTGGGCGGTAAGCTGCTTTTAAATGGGTTGAGCAGGCTGCCGGGGTTAACGTAGATCGAGACAAACGCCATGATCAGACTGGCCGTCATCAGCCAGACCAGCACGGTCAGCACATTCCATAACAGGTCGGTATTTTTCTCAACGGGCTGACCAACAGCTGGTCTCAGCCTGGGCATTGCGTGGATATTTGTCTCTTCGATAGCTGCCATTTTCTACTCCGGTTAAATCACGTAGCCGAGTCTTTCCCCGCTACGGCAGCAGTACTTGAATTTTGCTCGCCTCGCGTTTTGCTTTCAGCCAGTCCTGGAGCGCCTGGTGCTGCAACACCCGCCGCGCATCCGGCGAAATGACGCGAGCAGGCTCGCGCGCGATCACCTGCAGAATGTGATACCCGACGGCGGACTTAATCACCGGGCTGATCTCGCCGGGTTGAAGCTGGAAAGCAGCCGCTTCCACCTCAGGTTGGGTCAGGTACCCGCGTGGGAACCAGCCCAGGTCTCCTCCGGTCTGCGGGTCGTAGTTATAAGCATACGCAGCAAAATTCGTGCCAGGAATCTTTACATATTGCAAAGCTTTATTGGCAATATTCTCATCCTGGGTAAGAATCTGGCGAGCATGCACCTGTTCGGCCTCGGTCGGCACGCTGTTAGCAATCTGGTCGCGCTGCCAGGCAGCTGCCAGGTTGCGCGCCAGCGCCGCCCGGAAAGAAGCTTCAACATAACCGTGCGCGGAAATCCACGCTTGCAGCCCAGGCGCGCCGCCCAAAGACTGGGTCAGCCGGTCAATCTCTGCTTGCAGCGTGGCATCGTCCAGCTTAAAACCGTTTTCCTGCGCGCCTTGCGCCAGCAGCAGCGTGTCAGTCAGGTTATCCAGCACCTGCTGGCGCTGCTGCTCGGGAGGCAGCGTTTTTCCCAGGGTTTGCAGTGCAGATTGCAGTTGGGCCTGTTCGGCCTGATATTCAGCGACAGAAACACTGGCATCGCCAACCAGCAGCGCCTGGGGTTCGGGGGTGGCAGAAGGCGTGGGTACAGTGGTAGCCGTCGGGTTAAGTACGGTGGCGGTCAGGGTCGCCGCACCGGTCGCGGTGGTGCCCCCGGTCACCGCCGTAGGGCTGCGGCCCTGGCTGCAAGCAGACAGGCTCAACAGCAGGATTATTATCAAGAGAAAAGGAATCTTTTTCGAGATCATTGCTTTAGATTATAACCGCTTCTCAAATGAGAAAAGAAGGGGCAGCCTATTTACGGATTTGATAACTCTTTATAACCAACCCCTGCCTGTTTTGCAAAGTCAAGGCAGCCCGATTTTATGGTCCTGAACCGTATAATGGTATATCTTTACCATTTCAGTTGATGATACCGACAAGAGTATGATCCCCCTATGCTAATTCGATCACGACCTTTTCTTCACCTGGCGCTTATTATATGCCTGCTCGGGTTGGTTCGGCCTGCTCAGGCAGCTGGCGGCACGTATTACGTGGCAATCAACGGGAGTGACAGCTCTGGAAACGGCTCCGCGAGCCAGCCCTGGGCCAGCCTCAGTTATGCCATCAAACACATTCCAGAAGGCAGCCTGGTGCTGGTGCGCCCGGGAACCTATAACGGCCTGGTCCAGTTACAGGGCAACTTCGCGCAAGGGGTAACCCTACAATCCGAGACGCCCTACCAGGCCCGGCTGCGCAATAACGGGCAGGCGGTATCAATCTACGGCAACGCTTCCGGCATCACGCTGGCGGGTTTTGATATCGCCCACAGCGGCCCTGGCGCGGGGCCGTTGGTGATCCATATTAACGGCGCGCGGCAGGTGGGCATGCTGCACGATATCACCCTGCGCAATAACGTCCTGCACGACAGCTATAACTCCGATATTTTGAAAATCGATGCCAGCGCCTCGCGAGTGACCGTGGAAGATAACATCTTCTATAACCAGAACGGCAGCGACGAGCATATTGACGTCAACAGCGCGCAGGATATTGTCATCCAGCACAACATCTTCTTTAACGACTTTGCCGGCAGCGGGCGGCCCGCGGATAACTCCACCAGCAACTACATCGTGATTAAAGACAGCGCCGGAACTGACGATCAACTGCTGGGCAGTCACAACATCACCCTACGCGGCAATGTTTTTCTGAACTGGCAAGGCCTATCCAGCTCGTCATTCGTAATGGTGGGCGAGGATGGCAAACCCTATTTTGAAGCAGTCAACGTGCTGCTGGAAAATAACCTGATGCTGGGTAATTCGCCCAACAACCAGCGCGCGCCGTTGAGCGTGTGGGGATCAAAAGACGTCACCTTTCGAAACAACACCGTCTCGGGGGACCTGCCTTCACTGGCGTATGCTATGCTGCTTTCCAAAGCGCTCAGCAATCCAGCCAATGAAAATATTCGCTTTTATAACAATATCTGGTCCGACCCAACTGGCACGCTGGGCGCGATGAGCGGAAAGACCAATAATGATTTTTCAGATACCCCGCCCAACAACACCAGTTCCTTTACCATCGATCACAATGTATATTGGAACGGCGGCAAGGCCATCCCCTCAGACCCGGCGGATAAGATCAATTATACGAATGACGCTCATAGGGTGGTTGGCAACCCGGGCCTGGGCAGTCAGGGCGCGGTTGCCCTCCCCCGTTGGGACCCAGCCCAGGGCAAGTTCGGGGATGGGTCGAGCAGCGTCACTCAGGCGTTCGAACGGCTGGTGAAAACCTACGGCGCGATTTCAGCGAACAGCGCAGCGGTGGGGGCCGCTGACCCGGCGAATGCGCCCGCCAGCGACATCCTGGGCCGGGCGCGCGGGGCTCGGGTCGATGCGGGCGCGTACCAATCCCTGCCGACGCTGGTAGTGAGCGGCCAGGGCGGGAATGCTACCGCCCGGCTCTCCTGGCAGTGGAACACTGACCTGCCTGCCGGAACCACCTGGAATATCAGTTATGCCAGCCTATCAGGCAGCAATCTCAACGCGGTGACGGGGCTGCCGCTGGAGACGCGCACTTACCAATTTGATCATCTCAAAAATCACGCCGTGTATGCCTTTACCGTTTCCGCTGTCGCGCAAGGCGGGGAAACGCTCTACAGCAGCACGGCTCGCGTGCTGATCACAGATATTTTCGTGTTTCTGCCCCAGCTGAGCAGATAAAAAATGCCCCGCCGAAATTGGCGGGGCATTTTTTATTTACTTAATTTTAGTACTCGGGCATCGGCGGGGCTTTGGGGCCTTCCTTTTCAGGAATTTCAGTCACCAAAGCTTCGGTGGTCAGGATCATCGAGGCGATGGAAGCCGCGTTCTCGAGCGCGCCGCGGGTAACCTTGGCGGGGTCGATGACGCCAGACTTGACCATGTCTACATACTGATCACTGAGTACGTCGTAACCAATGTTCTTGTCGTTCTCTTTCTTCTGCGCCTGGCGGACGTTCTCCACTACGACGGAGCCGTCTTTGCCAGCGTTTTCGGCGATCTTGCGCATGGGAACTTCCATGGCGCGCCGAACGATCACGACGCCGATCTGTTCGTCATCGTTGTCCATCTTGAAGTTTTCCAGAGCAGCGCGAGCGTTCAGCAGAGCCACACCACCGCCAGGGACAATCCCTTCTTCGACGGCCGCGCGGGTCGCGGAGAGGGCATCTTCAACGCGGTGTTTCTTTTCTTTCAGCTCGGTCTCGGTTGCAGCGCCAACACGGATGATGGCGACGCCACCGGACAACTTGGCCAGACGTTCCTGCAGTTTTTCGCGGTCGTAATCGGAAGTCGTCTTCTCGATTTCAACCCGGATCTGCTCGATGCGGCCCTTGATCTGCTGTTCATCACCACGGCCACCGATGAGGGTGGTGTTGTCTTTGTCAGCCTGAACTTTTTCAGCACGGCCGAGGTCCTGGATGGTGGTGGTTTCGAGCTTGCGGCCGGTCTCTTCCGAGATGACCTGCGCACCGGTCAGGGTGGCAATGTCGCCCAGCATAGCCTTGCGGCGATCACCAAAGCCCGGGGCCTTGACGGCCAGGACGTTGAGCATGCCACGCAGTTTGTTCAGCACCAGGGTCGCCAGCGCTTCGCCGTCAACATCTTCAGCAATGATCACCAGGTCACGTTTGCCGATCTGGACGAGTTTTTCCAGCAGCGGGACGATGTCTTGGGCTGCGGAAATCTTCTTGTCATAGATCAAGATGTAGGGTTCGGGAATGTTGGCTTCCATGTGATCGGGGTCGGTGATGAAGTAGGCCGAGATGTAGCCACGATCGAACTGCATACCCTCGACGTACTCCGTTTCGAACTCCAAACCACGGGATTCTTCCACTGTGATGACGCCGTCTTTACCAACTTTGTCCATGACTTCGGCGATCAGTTCGCCAATGGTGCGGTCCTGGGCGGAAATCGAAGCGACGTTGCCAATTTCTTCCTTGGTGGTCACTTCGATAGCCTGTTCGGTGATCGCCTTGGCAACTTGGCGGGCGGCTGCTTCAATGCCACGTTTGAGCAGCATCGGGTTCGAGCCAGCGGCCAGGTTCTTCAGGCCTTCGGTCACAATCGCGTGAGCCAGCACGGTGGAGGTGGTGGTGCCATCACCAGCGATATCGTTGGTTTTGGTCGCCGCTTCCTTCAGCAGCTGAGCGCCCATGTTCTCAAAAGGATCTTCGAGTTCAATTTCCTTAGCAACCGTCACGCCATCATGGGTGATGGTGGGGGAACCGAACTTGCGATCAAGCGCAACATTACGGCCCTTCGGGCCTAGAGTGGTCGCAACCGCGTTCGCGACAATATCAACGCCATTCTTGAGCCGTCGGCGCGCATCATCTGCGAAAACTAACTGTTTAGCGGGCATAATTTAATTTCTCCTTAAAAATGGGGGGTTAACCTTCGACAATTGCCAGCAGGTCGCTTTCGCGCAGGATCAGAAGTTTCTTGCCATCGACCTTGATTTCTGTCCCGGCATATTTTGCGAACAAAACGGTGTTACCCGTTTCAACATCCATGGGAATGCGTTTCCCATCATCATCACGGTCGCCGGGGCCAACCGAGAGCACTTTGCCGCGCTGCGGCTTTTCTTTTGCCGTTTCTGGAAGTACGATACCGCTGGCGGTAATGTCTTCCTGCTCAATCGGCTCAACCACGACACGACTACCCAAGGGTTTTAGGTTGATTGCCATACAAGTTCCTCCTGCGAAAGGTTAGGATTTACGATGAAATTTTGGAGTATTAGCACTCTCTATGTGTGAGTGCTAAAGACTTACCAATATTAACTGTGTTTGAAGCGGAAGTCAAGAGGGGAATCCAGAGTTCTTATAAATCTCTGATAAACGTTAATGTTTGGAACGCAAAACGGAGCGGCGCGCCGCTCCGTTTTGCGTTTGAAGTGAGAGAATTTACGGCACAGGCGTGCCGTTGGGGGTTTTCGTCGGCACCGGGGTGCGCGTCGGCGGGCGCGGGGTGCTGGCAGAGCCGTGCTGCAAGGTGGGCGTGAAGACAGGCGTCAGGGCTTGCTCTTTCATCGAGCGGCAGATGGATTCGCTTTCGTTGAGAATGCTTTGAATTGTCGGATCATTCGAAAAGGACGAGGCGCGAATTTGGCGGATCAGGGTCGTAGAATCGTCACAGTAGGTCGAGCGGGTGGGATCGTTCGGCAGGTACATGCCAGCTAACAGCGAAGCATAGGTGTAGTAGTAGACAATGGTCAAACCGTTCAATTCCATGCCCTGGATGGTGATGGGCGGGTCAACATCTTCGTTACAACCGCGCAGGTCACAGCTTTCTTTCGCCGAACAGCCTTTCACCGCGCAGTGTAACGCGCTGATCGCGTCTTCATAGTTGCGCGCCTGGCGGTAGACCATGCCGATCTGCGCATAAGAATCGGGGTTATAAGGGTTGTACTGCAAGGCCTTGTTCATGTTCAACGAGGCCACGTAGAACTCACCTTCCTGGGCGTAGGCGCGCCCAATCCCCAGGTAAGGCTGGGGGTCCTTGATGCCCAACTGTTCGTTCAAGGCGGCGGCTTGAGCGAAATAGCTGATAGCGGTTTCGTACAGTTCCTTGCTGTTGGCTTTTAACGCCAGGTTGCGGTAGGACATGCCCAGTTTGATGTACAGGAAGGTCATATTAGGGGCTAACGTAACCGCCTTTTTGAATTCATCAATAGCTTGGGTGTAATACCCCTGGCTTTCCAGAAAGAGCCCGTTCACGCGGTGCGCATCCCACAGATTGGGGGCTTTATCCAGCGCGCTGCGCAGCGCCGATTGAGCCTGGTCATAGCGCAGCTGATCGATCATGATTTCCGCGCGGAAGACCTGTGCCAGGGTGTTGGTCTCATCCAGGGTAATAGCTTTAGAAATGGCCTGATCGGCTTCAACCAGCAGGCGCTCGCTTTCGGTGTTGTCCTGCTTAATCCAGTGGTAAAAGCTGGCGTACCAGTCCTTGGTAAACCCTAGAATGGCATAGGCCGTGCTGTCGTCCGGAGAAAGAACAACCGCCTGGTTGGCGGCTTTCAGCGCCAGCTCAAAACGGTCCTGTTTGGCGATATCGGTGGTTTGCGATTCCGTAGAATAGGTCAGGATGCGCGCCAGCTCGGCGTACAGGCGCCCATTCTGAGGGTCAACATTGATCGCGTCCTGGTAGGATTGGATCGCGGCGTCCAGGTTGCCCGCCTGAAAATGCGTATCCGCCTCCAGCGCAAAGGAACCGGCGATGCGCGTGGGGGTGGGCGTCGGCAAAAACATTGGCTTGATCTCTCCCCGGCGGTAACCCTGGGTAACAAACAAACCGCCGAGAATCATGCCGACCAGCACAAAAATAGCCAATGGGCTGGAGTACCACTGCTGCTGCTTACGAAAAATGTAGCGTTGTGGAGACATAAATCGGGTATACCTGTTCAACGAGTGGCCGCAGCGCGCGCCGCTGCCGCTCGTGACTGTTTCATCAAGGGGCCTTTGGCGTTTCGGTTGCCGTTGGGCTGGGGTTATCCGCCTGTGCCTTACAGGTGTCGATCATCACCTGGGCGTTGTAGGTCGCATTTTCATCATCGGGCACGATCTGGAAAATCTTTTGGGATACTTGCAAGGCCTCGCCGCACTGGCCGATGTTTGCCAGGGCCAGGCCATAGCGCGAATACAGGTTGATCGAACCCAGAGAAGTATCCAGCGGAATGCCCTGGATCTTATCGCCTTTGTCGCTCAACCCGCCGTTAACCGCCAAACGCAGATACTTCGCGGCGGCGTTATAGTCGCCGCTCTTATAATGCAGCGTGCCCAGGTCACCCCACAGGTAAGGGTCGGTTGGGTCGCGGTCGGTGGCCTGCTGCGCGTACTGCACACCTTTGGCGAACTCGCCAATGGTGAGGTAAGTGCGCGCCAGTTCATCATACGGCGCGGAGTCATCCGGTTTCAGGGCGATGGCCTTGTTAAACTCATCCGCAGCCTTGTCGTAGATGCCGACGGCTTTGTAGTTGCGGCCCAGGTCAATGTGCAGTTCGGCCAGGTTCGCGTTAATGGCAACAGCCGCCTCAAATTCTTTGATCGCTTCTTCATAGTTACCGGTCGCTTCCAGCACCAGGCCGCGCGCGCGGCGCACCTCCAGCAGCGAACTGTCTTTCGCAATGGCAGTGCGCGAAACCTGGCTGGCCAGGTCGCGGGTGTTCAGGTCTTCTTTGCCAGCATCGATGCGGTCTTTATAATTTTCAGCCAGGTAGGCATAGGCCAGGGCGCTGTTGGGGTCCAGGTCGAGCGCGGTCTTGATCTCGCCCTCCCCTTCCAGGAAATTACCCTGCTTGCCCAGGATCCAGCCGCGCACAGCATGCGCCAGGGCGTGGTTGGGGTTGAGCAGCAAGGCGTTTTGCACATTCTCCATGGCTCCGGCATAGTCGCCATACAACACCTGCCAGCGCGCCAGGGTGACGTAAATCGCCGGGTTGCGCGGGTCGGCCTGTACCGCCAGCTTGTAGGTTTCAATGGCCTGGTTGATCTTGCCTTTCTGGATCAGCGCCGCGGCGTCGTTTAGAAAGGACTCGGGCGAGCGCGTGGGGGTTGGCGTAGGAATGAACAGGGGCGGCGTGGCAGGTACCACGATCTGGTTGACATAGAGCGCCCCGACGACCAGCACGAGCAGCAGAACAATCCGGAAAGGACTGCTGCGTTTACGCCGCCGCGACATGCTCATTTTACTGCCTTTGAGATACATAAACTCATCTTACCACTTTGAAAATAGAAGCGTCAAGGATCTTACAGCGCCTGACCGTGCTATTTGGAAACTGCAAACAACCCGGTTGAGGAACGGGAAACCCCATCCCCCGGCTTCGCCGGACCCCTTCCCCAGGGAAGGGATCATAATCATAAGATAATTGGGGTAACCCAGCGGGCGGATGCCCGCTGGGTTACCCCAAACCCTAAGGATTAGGAAGCAGCAGGCTGCTCAGCCAGGGCCGCATCCGGCAAGCGCACTTGCAGGGCCACAAAGAAATTGATCGCGGCAATAACCGTGCCCATGAGGAAGACATATTGGAAGCCAAAGGCGTTCCAGATCAGGCCGCCGATCAGGGCGACTGAGATCGAGAAGACGTGGTCAATGGTTACCCCGGCGGTCAGAGCGGGCTGGATATCCGCGGGGCGCAGGGCGATCTTTTTCATATAGGTTGAACGCGCCATACTGACCGACATGAGCATGTTATCCAGCAGGTAGCAGGCGCAGACGATCAAGAAAGCCGTGGCCTGGGGAAACACGTTATACGAGAAGCCATAGCCAAAGCAGACGAACACCAGCAGCACTGCTTCGGAAGCCAGCACCACCCGCTCGCCAAAGTGATCGATCATCCAGCCCAGGAAGGGTTGGAACAGCAGGCCGATAATGCCGCCAATGGTGATCAACGTCGCCAGGATCTGCACGGGCTGTTGGAACACTTTCACCAGCACCCAGGGCGCAAAGGTGATGAACAACTGTTTGCGCGAGCCATACAGCACCGCCAGGATGTAGTACAGCCGGTATTCCCGGTGGAGGGTAAAGGAAACGCGCTGCGTCTGATTACTTTCTGGACGCATGAGATACAACATCAAAGCTGCCACGCCAAAACCCAGCGCTGCCAGGACGTAAGTATGCTGGTAGGTGAAATTCAGGAAGCGAAAACCCAGGAAGATGAGGAAGCTGCCCAGGATGGCCGCCAGGTTGCGGATGGCATTCAACTGGCCCAGGCGCTGCCCGGTTTTGCCCTCTTCCGCCAGTTCCATGCCAATGGTGGCGGCGATGGGCATGAACAGGTGCTGTCCCAGACTGTAAATGAACAGCCAGACCACCATCACCGCGTAGACTGGGGAAGCCAGGCCGATTAGCAGCGCGCCGACCACACCCAACACCATGGCAAAGACGCCCATGCGCCGGCTGCGCAGGAACCAGAGCAGCGCCGAAACAAACACCACCAGGAAACCGGGCAGCTCGCGAGGGAATTCCAGAAAAGAACGCTGGAAACCATCCAACACAAAGCGCGCCTCGAGGAAATTGTTAAAGGTGGCATCGACCATGCTGTAAGCAATGCCCATCGCCAGGGATGCTAATGCAAAAAACTTCAGTTCCCGCGGCAGTCCGCGCGCAGCTTGCGCAATGCGTCCAACCAGTTTCGCCTGTGAAATTGCTGCCATTAATGAATGCTCCTGTGAGGTCACGATAAAGAATTGGGGGGCAAAGGAATTATAGACCCTGGGGGAAGATTTGGAAAGTAACAAAAATTGTAGGGTCGCTCAGGAAGGAGAGCAGCCTTTTCCTGAGCGACCCTACAATGCTGGTTCTATGCTAGAATGGCGGCATGTTGTTTGATGTTTTTACCCTGTTTCCCAACCTGATCCTGCCGTATCTCGAAGAAAGCATCCTGCAAAGGGCGCGCGCGAGTGGGTTGGTGACGGTCAATGTGCATGATATCCGCGCCTGGACGCCGGACCGGCATCACGTCACCGACGAACCGCCTTACGGCGGCGGGGGCGGGATGGTGATGAAGGTCCAGCCCATTTTCGCGGCGGTGGAAGATGTGCTGGGTTCGCCGCCGGCCTGCCCGGTGATCCTGATGACGCCGCAAGGGCGGCCTTTCACGCAGCGCGTCGCCGAAGAGCTGGTGCAGCTGCCGCGCCTGGCGCTGCTGTGCGGGCGCTACGAGGGCATCGATGAGCGCGTGCGCCGCCACCTGGTGACGGATGAAATTTCGATGGGTGATTTTGTACTGACCGGCGGCGAACTGCCCGCCCTGGCGGTGATCGACGCCATCAGCCGTCTGATTCCGGGCGTGCTGGGTGACCCCACCGGCGCGGCGGATAACTCGCACGCCACCGGGCTGCTGGAATATCCGCATTACACCCGCCCGCCGGAGTTCCGCGGCTGGGGCGTGCCGCCCGTGCTGCTTTCCGGCAACCATGCCCAGATTGAGCGCTGGCGGCGGGAGCAGTCCCTGCTGCGCACGCTGCGCAAGCGCCCGGATATGCTGGAAAAAGCCGAACTGACCGATAAAGACCGTAAATTCCTGGAGAAAGTCGCCCGCGAGGGCGTGCCGGAAGAACACCGGCTGGAAGAAGACTGATGAACCCGTTTGCATGATGCGGGTTCTGTGCTAACCACAGACCGCTACTGGCTCAAGTTGGCAAGGACTATCAAGGCGGGAAATCAAGGCGAAGCGTCTGAAATGCGGCTTGTTAACGATCCTTAGGAGTAAAAAGTGTGGCAACGCTTTATCTGATGGTTGGACTTCCTTGTTCCGGGAAAACAACGCTTGCAAAGAAGCTTGAACAGGAACGGTCAGCACTTCGATTGACACCCGATGAGTGGCAGATTGGCCTTTTTGGTCAAGATGCGAACGAGCCAGAACATGATGCCCGGCATAGTTTTATCGAGGCGATGCTTTGGAATATCGCGAGCAGGGCGTTGGAATTGGGAACGAATGTCATCCTCGACTATGGCTTTTGGGCACGAGAAGAGCGCGAAGATTACCGGCTGCGGGCAAAGCGCCTTGGAGCCAGCAGTCAAGTACATTTTCTGGATGTGCCGGAAGAGGAGCTACTGAGGCGGCTTGCGGTCAGAAATTCGCAACCTTCCCAGGAGAGCTTCCACATTTCCGAAGAAAGTATGAAACCCTGGATAGCGTTCTTCCAGAAACCGACACCAGAAGAACTTGAACAAAGAGAATAAGTTGTAAGACAACTACGCTACCAGCCGCAACCGGCTGAGCTGAGCAGTTACATTCCGCCCGGCGCTCAAGCGACCGGGCTAAGCCGCTTTCAAGCGGCGCTACCGGCTAGCCCGTCAGCTTGAGCTGCGGGCGGGCGTAATCCCGAAGGCACGTTTATCCAAAAACAAGGGAAATAAAGGTTCCATCCAGGGTTTTTACAAAGTCAGGCGCTTTGTGAAAATCCAATCCAGAGGACCATCCCCCGACCCCTTCCTGCACTTGCCCCGCAAGCTGGAAGGGGAGAAAAGAGATTTTGGGGTAGCGCTGGCCGCTTTGCGGCCAGCGCTACCCCAAACCCCAAAAAAAGGCAAGCGACTTTGTGAAAACCGTGAGGTTCCCACTCCAGCGGTTGGAGTGGGAACCATTAAAAATCCACGGCTACTTCACTACATTTATTTTCAAATTCAAGGGGCAGACCGTGCCATCTTCCAGGTAAATCCCCCAACTGGCAGAGTAGGTGCCGTCACTGCCAGGGGCTTTCATATCGATCACGATGGTATAGGTGCCGTTGGGCGCGACGTCGTTTCCTAGATCGTACACGTCACCGTCCTGCTGGAATTTGGTGCCGTCCACAAAGCGAATGTCGGTATTACCGGCGTTCCAGGTTTTGGTGCCGGTGTTTTTTACCGTCCATTTGCCATCAAAGTCAGCATCCACTTTTTTCTCTGCGCCCGAACTGGGCGAGACGCTGGTGACAGAGCAGGCAAAGGCTGCCTGGGTGGGCGTGGGCGTCAGCGTCCAGGGGATGAAGACATGCGTGGGAGTATCGGTTGGCCCGGGGGTCTGGGTGGGCGCAGGCGTATCGGTCGGGGCGGGGGTATTGGTCGGGATGACGGGGGTGGCGCTGGGCGCAGTGAGCGTCAGGTTCGCCGCCATGGTCTCCACAGCCTGGGTCGCCACCGCTGCCAGCGTGGGCTGCACATCGATGGTTGGGGCAGGGGTGGAGGTGGGAACGGCGGTCGGCGCGGCGGTGCAGCCCCCCAGAACTGCCGCCAGCATCAGCCCGGCCAAAATTTTCCGCACCTGAAGTTTGGAATTCATAGACATCTCCTTATTTTGTTGCAGGTAGAAATGGATCTTGCCGGGCTGAATTATACTTTTAAATTCAAAGGGCTGTCCATCAAAAACAATCTGGACAGCCCCAGTTCCTGCCTATATTGTTTTCCGACAGCCGCCGTACTGCCGCGTTAGACCTTGGGATGGAGCTGCAAAGCACGCAGCGCGCTCTGGTAGCGGTCCAATTCATCCCAACGACCTTCTGCGGCCAGGCGCGCCTGGAAGCTCCAGGTTTGCATATGGGTGCGGTTCGTGGGATTGGCATAGTGGATGAGGTCGCCCAGGTTCTCTGCGGGGAAATTAGCCAGAGCATCATAGGTGTAGATGCCAGCCTCATTCAATAGATGGGCAAAAGCGGGGGTAATCCCCACAATTTGAGTCAAGTCATCCGGCTCAATCCATTCCCCGGCTTCATTTCTGAATGCTTCTGAACGGTTTTCGTAGGAAAAGCTCTCCTGAGGCAGGTCATTGGTTGAAGAATAAGCGCTGGTACTGCCTAACACGCCCATCTTTACGCCAGGATTGGATACTGAGCTGCCCGTTTGTGGAATACTGATGCGGGACGCCTCAGGCCGCTGCGCAGATGGAATGCGCATTTCTTTTTGAGCAGTAGACTTGGGTTTGCGCCGCAGCCAGAAAAAGGCTGTAGTCCCCAGCGCCACAGGCAGCAGCGTCAGCAGCCACAACCAACCCGGCAATTGTTTCTCACGTACTAGAACCAATCGCATCTTCATTATCCTTCCTTTCTTTATGCATATACTTTCAATTCCCCCTGGCTGATCCCCTCAGGGGATCCTATATTATATAAAATTTATCATTATTATATATTAATTTATTCACGCTGCAAAGTGGCATTAATAAATTTTCCCCGCTTCTGTATCTTTAATTAATGAAGCGAGATGAGCAGCAGCCCTCTCGCTTCATTAATTAAAGATATGCCGCGTACTTACTTTGGTTTCGGCAGGTTCGGACAAATATCAGCGGGCTGGAGACTATCGGTGAAGAAGCGCAGCACTTCCGCTCTGGTCAGGTTGCGCCCGGCCATCTGGCAGGCGCGGGCGATCCAGCTTTCCTTGGTGATATCCCACTGGCGCACATCCCCCGCTGCGGAAGCCGAGACTAACGCCCAGCCTTTTTCCGGGTCCTGCCGGAAGGTTATGGCAGTGACTTTGCCGGAAACCCGTTCATCAAACACGCCCACCGGATCGAGCGTGGCCCCTTCCCACAGCGCGACGCGCCGGTCAAAGAAGCCCGCCGCCAGCAGATCCAAATCGGGCGGGCCAAACGTCAGGCTGGTGACGATCAGGGCCACATTCCCCAACTGAATCCCTTCGGTTGCAACCTGGGAAACATCCAGGGTAACCGTATCCACCAGGTAGATAAAGCCATTACTGGTGCCAACCGCCAGCTTACTGCCATCGGCGTTATAAGCCAGCGCGGTGATGACGCTCGGGCTCAGCTTATCCGCCGCCACCGTACGAGAGACTGGCTGGCTGCCACTCACATCCACAAGGTACAGGCGGTTGCACACGGTCGGGGTAGAACAGGCCGCCGCCGCAACCTGCTTACCGTCGCTGCTAAGGGCCACGCTGACCAGCGTCGTATGGGGTACGACAGTAACCGGGAACTGCGGCAGGAGTTCAGAATTCTTGCCCGTCGCTGGGTCGACCGCCGTCACCTTGCCATCCGCGCCGCCCAGCACGATCACCGGGCTGCCGTTCACCGTATTGAAGGCCAGCGACTTATGCGGCAGCGGATAACTGAGCGGCTGTTCCACCTGGTCCGTCCACACGCGCACCTGGTCGCCTTCCGTCTCTGCCGCCGTCAACCGGCCATCCGCAGTGACATTTAGACCGTCCATGCGCCCCTTCCCGGCGACCGTCCAAACCGTCTGACCCAGCGGGTCTACCGGTTGGAAGTTCCACTGGCGCACCATATTATCCATGCCTGCCGTGGCAAAGGTATCGCCGTTAGGCATAAAAGCGACCGAGGTCACCGGCTGTTTATGCGCGGAGATCAGGCCATCGTACAGCTTGCGCTGCAAGGTATCGGCATCCCAGACGGTGACATATTTGGAGGGGTCTGCGCGGCCAATGGTTACGCCGCCCACCACCAGGAAGCGCCCGCTGGGGCTGAGGGCAATGTGATAGACCGAAGGCGAGTTGGCCCGCAGCGAAACCGCCAGGGGGTCCACCGCCGGAGAGCCTGTATCCCATTCCGCAAGGCGCTGGTCCAGCCCGCCGGAAACCAGGCGCTGGTTATCCAAATACCAGGCCAGCCCCCAGACCTGGTCCGCATGTGCCCGGTCGTGCCGCCAGAGGGTAGTGAGCTGCCCATCCGCCAAAATCTTATAAACGCGCAGGTCCCCAGAGCTGGAACCGACCGCCAGCTGGCTGCCATCCGGCGACCAGGCTAACGACAGGCAGTTGCCCGCGCCGCACTCGTAAATGGCGGGTTTGTCCGCGCTGAGGTTATTGAGGTCGTACAAGAAGACTTTGCCGGAACGCTGATCCCGGTCGGCAGCGATCGCCAGGTAATGCCCATTGGGTTGAAATGCCAGGGCCTCAAAGGGATAGTAGGTGCCGGTCTGGGTATAGGGAAATACGCTCAGCACCTTGTTCGTATCCAGGTACCACAATTTTACTGAGCTGCCATCCCCGGCCCGCGCCAGGATTTTACCATCCGAGCTGAATGCGACGGCATTCACCGGAAAAGTCGAGGTGAAATCCGCGGGGGCTGTTTTCTGGGGCTGTTCGGGGTCCTGGGAGTAAAGCTGGATATCCCCGCTTTGCAGCGCCGCGACCAGCAGTTTGCCATCCGGACTGTAGGTGATGGAATTCGGTTTATCGCGGGTAAAGTAAGAAGACCCGGCGGGTTTCACCTGCGTTTTCAGACCGCGCTGCAAGCTGTTTAGCAGCGCTTTGCGGCTGTCCCAGTTGTCGGTAATATTGACCGCCTGGCTCGACAGCAGCAGGCCGAGATCGGGCTGCGAGAAGCGGAAGTAATCGGCCAGGGAGGATAAGCGGCTGGCCTGAGCCTTGACGCTCGCCGCGCGTGATTCGGCTTCGGCAGTCTGCATTTGATACAGGTTAGACACGGCCTGCGTACTGGCCGCTTCTGCCCGCACCTGGTTTTGCACAGCCTGCGTGCTGGCTGCCTCCGCCGCCCGTTGTTGGATGACGGCCAGGGTGCTGGCAATATCGGCAGTGCTGCGCTGCTGGGCCTCTAACAGCGAAGCTACCTGGGCGGTAGTCAGGTTTTCCACAGCCTGCTGGCGGGCAACAATGGCTGTGGCAGCGTTATCCTTCGCCTGATCCGCATTGGTGCTGGCCACATTCAGGTTGTTGACGGCCACAGAGGCATTGCGGGTGGCCACAAAGGCCAGGATCAGCGACAGAATCAGCAGGCTGGATAAGACGCCGGTGGCAATCTGCCGGCGAGATTGATCCTTTTTCCGCGAGATTTCCGCGGATTGGTCGATAAAACTTCGCGCCAGGGGAGAGAGTTCTTCGAGATGGTTTTGCTTAAACGTCACCGCCTCACGCAGCTGTTGTCCATCCAGCAGGCGCGCCGGGTCCTTGGGATTTTGCTTCCAGGCCAGGGCGGCGGCCTCAAAGGGGAAAGGGTTCTTCTCCTGCCAATCGCGGTTCGACTGCAAAATAGGCAGCACAAAGCGGTCATGCGACAGCTCATACCAGAAGTTATTTCCACGCACCTCGCCGCGAATAATAAAGCGGTCCTGGAAAGCCTTGACCACCTCGTTGGGCAGGTCGTTCGGCGGCGACCCGGTATGCGTCTTTCCCTGCACCACGGCACTGCGCGTTTCATTTTCAGTGATGAGTTCCTTGCTGAACCATTCGCGCAGTTTACGCTTGCTGATATGCGGAAACTCTTTATGCACCTCTTCGATGGCCTGCACGTAGAAGTTTGCCAGGGCATCACTGATAAAATTGGCCAGCTTCTGATTATCTTTCGTCAGGCTGTTCAGGTCGTTCAGCGTGATTTTGTCACCCGGACGGTTGCGCAGCTCTTCCCATAACTGGTAACAGACTACCTGCAACTGGACCGGCTCAATATACTGCCCGGGTTCATAGATCGGCTGGTTGTGCTCATCTTTGGCGACGGGGATCAGGCTGAGGTTGCGCACCAGTTCGGTGGCGGCGGCATTATCAAACTCGCGGATTTGATCGACCGGACGGCACACCGCCTGGAGCGCGGCATCATGTTCCATGCGCTGCATATAGAACCGGGCGCGCAGCTTGCCCGGCAGCATCCCCGCGAATGGATCGAGCGCGGCGATATAATCCTCACGGATGGTCAGCACCACCCATAGATAGGGGTCCTCTTCCATCGCATCGCATAACTGCTGAAAGAAGGGCTCGCGCTGCGCCCAGGCGCCCGGGTTAGAAGTAAACAGCTCTTCAAACTGATCGATGATCAGCGCCAGCGGCTGAATGCCGCCAATGGTCTGCGGCACGTCGATAAAAGCCATTTGTGTTTTGGCGTCTTCGGTACCATTCTCCCCGATTTGCGCCGTGACTTCTTCCGGAGCATCTACCTCCAGGTTCGACAAATACTGCCCCAGGGTCAGGTGGGTAAGCGCTTCCTGGTTCACGGGCTGGTCCGGGTGCAGGGTGTGTTCCAGGCTGAGCAGCAAATTATAGGTAAAAATGTTATCAGCCTGCACGCCTTCGCCGGCTGCGCCACTCACCCGCCCCGATAATACAATAAAACCGCGCGCAGATAGGCCGGGAAGCAGGCGGGCGTTAATCAGCGAGCTTTTGCCGGCACCAGATTGGGCGTAAAAAACGACTAACCTCTCAGCGATAACCATCGAGATTAACGTATTGGATTCTTGATCCCGCCCGTAAAAGCGCTTGCTATCTTCTTTTTTGAAGGGGCGCGGGCCAACATAAGGGTTATCCACTGGCTGGACGGCATCTGGCACGGAAGGTTGCGTTTGCGTCATACCTAGCTCCGATCTTTAAATTCTTTATACATTTCATTAAGGAAACTGGCCGGGTCGCTCCAGCGAATTTCAAAGGCCAGCGGGCTGAAGTAATCCTGCAAATATTTTTGAGCCTGGGCCAGAGAGTTGCGCAGGTCATCTGCTTCCGCGTCCTTCGGCAAAAGATATTGATCCGTTAACGATAACTGAATGATGGTATTCAAAAAAGCCACATCCTGACGGGCGCGCGAATTAATCACGCCGCGAAAGATCGTGCGAAAGTCCCAATCTTGCAGACGGTAGCCGATCAGCATCAGCCAGGAAACGGAGAGCACCGCCTGGACATACAGCGGGATCACCGAATCACTCTTGCCCTGCCCAAGAACTGCCTGAACCAGAAAGTCGAGGTAGTCATCCTCGGTAAGCACCATGGTCAGCGGATAGCGCTCCATGCCAAACAGGTGGTAAACGACCGGTTTTTCTGGATCGGGATTGAACTGGCTGATCGCTTTATGCTCATCCGCCACATTGACCGGGCCTGACCAAAAACAGGTCTGGGAGATAGGGTGCTTATCCACCTTCGCGAGCGCGCGCTCCAGCACATCATAGTAACTGGTGGTGATATACAGCGGCAGGGGCAGGCTGGCCAAAATAGACAGCGGGTCGTCACTACCCGGGCCATACTTGAGCAGGCCCAATTCCTGATCCGCCAATTCTGTAAAAGTATATTGGTCAATGGCCTGCGTAAGCTCGTTAATAGTGTCTTCGCTCGTCCCGTAGGATCCGGCGAAGGCGAGCAAAAACTGCTTGCTATATCTCACGAAACTGTCCTTCGCGTTCCCCGCCGCTCTGGATTGAGAACGGACATACTGGGCAACCGCGGCCAGGTTGGTACTGTCTGGAAAAGGATATTGGACTTCGTTTGCCCAGTTTGCCGCCAGCACATTCATGCCAGTCGGTTTCAACTCGGGGTTATCTTCCGCTTCGCTGGCGCTATCCACAAGCAGCTTACCAAAAATCATATCGTAGATCAGGTTATTGCTCAAAATGGGGATCACCGTTCCCCCTTTGATGCGGTTGGTCATATTTCCCCAAAAGCGGTCCTGGTCCGTTTCGATCACCTGGCTTTGCGTGCGGGCTGTCTTTAAAATCAGCCCCCGGCTGGTTGGCGTCATTTTTACTCTCCGTCCTGTTTCTCTAAGATAGGCAAATACGTTATGTTTCAGAAATTAAAACGACTCGAAAACCATGGCGTTTCCCTGGAAAACCTGTTTTGTCAGGCGGAAAACCGGAACGGGCTGTGCAGGTCATCTCAGCCGGATTGGCGGACGCCCCCCCGCGATAAACCCGGCGGACAAGGCTGTTCGCCGATGGATCATTGCGGCCATCCTCTTTTTCGGGCCAGGGATAGGTGAAACTCGGATTTACCCGGGAGTCGCCCCATAAAGTGAGCGTCCACTCGCGAATATTGCCAACCATATCATAGCAGCCAAAGGGGCTTTGCGCCGGGAAAGCATCCACGCCGGTCACCTGAGCAGCGTTCGGGTTGCTGCGCCCTTCCTGCCAGGCATTGCCCCAGGGATACAGCCAGCCTTGCGTGCCGCGCGCGGCCTTTTCCCATTGGGCTTCATTGGGCAAGGCGTACTTGCGCCCGGTTTCCTGGCTCAACCAGGCGCAGTAAGCCATCGCCTGGTACCAGGTCACGCCAATGACGGGCAGTTTTAGCTGGTCATCCGGCGGCTTCCGGCCATCCCAGCCCATCTCAGGGTTGACATTCTGGCTCGTTTTGCGCACAAACTCGTAATACTGCTGGTTGGTGATGGGATACTTAGCGATGCGATAGTCTGGCAGGTCGACTGTGTGGCAGGGTTTCTCCCAGGCGGGCACATCGGGGCCGCCATCCCGCCCCATCTGAAACAGGCCGGCCGGGATATAGACCGTCTCCGGCTCGAAATATTGGATTTCTAGCGGCTGCGCCAGGGCTGGGGGTTCGAGCAGCTTGTTATCCCGCAAGCGGCTGAAGAGCACCGGCATCCACCAATCGGGCTGGTCGAGTACCGCCGCGCGGGCCACGGCCAGGGCGCGGTCGATCTGCCCATCCCGCTGAAGCTCTTTGAAGAAAACCGGCAGGAATTTTTGCATGGTCGCCACGGTAATCTTGCCGTGCATGGCGATCACCGCGGGGATCCCCACTTCGATCAGGCGCGGGCCAAGCGCCAGCAAGGGGTTGCCTTGAGCCGCGTCGCCGGCGCTCTGGCAGGAAACCAGCACCGCCAGGGAGGGCAGCTGGCTGATGCTTTTTAGACGAGGCAGCAGGTCCTGGTCCACGTCGACCGCATCGACCGAGCCATCTGGTTTTTCCAGGAAAACCAGGGAACGATCTTTGCTCAGGCCGTGCGCCACCAGGTAGAGCACATCACAGCCATCGTGCAGCCCGGAAACCAGCTGGTCAAGCGTCCCCTGCCCGCCGCCCGGGTAAGCGGTCACGTCCAGGTCGGCTAACCCGCTCTGGGCCAGGGCCAACTGCTCATCAACCAATATCGGTTCAAGCGCCGGCAGGCGCGGACTGGCGATCAGCACCAGGGCGCGCAGCTTCTCGCGCACCGGCGGCACAAAGGGCTGCCAGCTGGCACTGCTCAGAAAACGCGAGAAAAGTACATGCTCGTCGGTACACAGGCCCACCTGGCGGGTCAGATCCACCAGCGTTTCCCAACGCAAATTTTGCAGGCGGGGCGCTTCCGGGTCCAAAAATAAGCGCAGGCGCAGCGGCAGCGAACGATCATCCGCGACGGAACGCGCCTGCGCGAACGCGCTGCGGGCCGCCTGGTCGGCAAATACCAATTGAGCCAGGCGCGTTCCGTATACCTGGGGACTGCCGGCAACTTCATTTAATACCCCTTCATCCAGTGAAAACAAAATTGGTTTCGTCAGACCCAGGCTGTTCTCAGCCGCATCCCCTGGTCGCCGGAAACGAAACCACAACGAAAAGCGGCCATCCGCAGCACTAGAAAGATCCAGCTCCAAATCAATATAATCGGCCATCATCACTCCCGGCAAGCAGCTAAAAGAAGTAGTGTTTAAAGAATTTATGGTACCTGCCGGAAGCCAGGTCCCGGCAGCCATCCCTTTGAAAAGGACTTAAAACGACAAATAAGAGCTATATTTATTGATTATACAGATAATAGGGGGAATATTACAACGATTTTTAGCATACTTTTCAAGAGAAAAAATAAAATATTTAGGACAAGGGTTATCAGCCCGGTTTTCGAATCTTGTCAGGAGGCTAAAAGCCGGTTATACTTATTCTTATCCATGGGCGAGTGGGAATTGCCCGGAAACGCTAAGCTCAATCTGCTGTACCAATCAAGAGGAGAATGAAAACTATGAAGAAGCTTTCCCTGCTTCTGGCAATCTTTATGATTGCCTCTATTGTTTTAAGCGCTTGCGCCCCAGCCGCGACGCCTGTCCCCACCCAACCGCCTGCCCCTGCCGCGGTTGCCACTGACACCCAGCCCCCTGCGGCGCCAACGGCTGCGCCAACCGAAACCACCGCACCGACTATGGCGGCTGAAGCTTCCCCAACCCCAGCTGCCGTGCAACCGACAGCCACCACCGCCGCCGCCACCTCTGGCGCCGGGGTGAAAATCTGCCAGGTGACCGACACCGGTGGCATTGATGACAAGTCCTTCAACGCGACCGCCTGGAAAGGCGTGCTGGATGCCGAAAGTAAGCTGGGCGTGACCGGCAAGTACCTGCAGTCACAGCAGCAGACGGACTATGAAAAGAATATCAACGCCTTCCTCGAAGAAAAATGCAATCTGATCATCACGGTTGGCTTCTTGCTGGGCGATGCAACTGCTGCGGCAGCCAAAGCGAACCCCAATCAGAACTTCGCAATCGTTGACTACGCTTACGACCCGGTGATCCCCAACATCCTGGCGCTGACCTTCGCGACCGACCAGGCTGGTTTTATGGCGGGTTACCTGGCTGCCGGCGCAAGCAAGACTGGTAAAGTCGGCACCTTCGGCGGATTGCAGATCCCGACCGTGACCATCTTCATGGATGGCTACTACGAGGGCGTGCAGTACTATAACAAGCAGAACAATAAAAGCGTGGAAGTCCTCGGCTGGGACCCCAACACCAAGCAGGGCCTGTTCACGGGTGACTTCGAAAACACCGATAAGGGCAAAAACACCGCCCAAGCGCTGATGAGCGAAGGCGCAGACATCATTATGCCGGTCGCCGGCCCGGTGGGCCTGGGCGCGGCTGAAGCGGTCAAGACCGCCGGCAATGCCTGGATCATCGGCGTGGACACCGACTGGACCATCAGCGCCGCCAACTACAAAGACATCGTGCTGACCTCGGTCGTCAAGAAAATGGACATAGCCGTCTTCGATGCTTCGAAGGCCGTGGTAGATGGCAACTTCAAGGGCGGCACCTACGTGGGCACCCTGGAAAATGACGGGGTAGGCCTGGGCACGATCGCCAGCGCCGCGCCGCAAGATGTCGTCGGCCAGCTCGACCAGATCAAGGCTGACATCATCGCCGGTAAGGTAAAGACCTCACCCGCGCAGTAAATTTTGAGCTAGAAAGTAAAGGGGCTGTCCCAAAGGTACGCCTGGACAGCCCCTTTTTATTTTGAAAAGGATATAAGCAGGATGTACTTCCACATGCTGGAGTTCAGCCTGCTTATAAGGACCATTCTGATCCCCCTTCCACAAGAATTTTCGTTATCTTCCCCTGGAATTGCTCCCCGTTCGCCGGGTTGCGCGCAAATTGTCTATGGTAAAATTAGATACTTCACCTAGCCTAGTGGGAGCAAACCGATGACTCCTGTTTTGGAATTGCACCGAATTACGAAACGTTTTCCGGGTGTTTTAGCCAATGATCATATTGATTTAACCCTCGAACAGGGAGAGATCCATGCTTTGTTAGGCGAAAACGGGGCCGGGAAAACGACGCTAATGAATATTTTGTACGGCCTTTACCAGCCGGACGAAGGCGAAATCATCGTGCGCGGGAAGCCGATTAAGGTTTACTCCCCAGGCGATGCGATTGCCAATGGGGTGGGCATGGTGCACCAGCACTTTATGCTCGTCCCGGTTTTTACTGTCACCGAAAACGTGATGCTGGGAGAAGAAACCACCCATTATGGCGGGGTTTTGAACCGTAAGGCCGCCGCCGAGCAAATTCTTCATATTTCGCAGCAGTATAAGTTGGCGGTAAACCCCAGCAGTTATATTCAGGACCTGCCGGTAGGCGTGCAGCAGCGGGTGGAAATCATCAAGCTGCTTTACCGCAACGCGGATATCCTGATCTTTGACGAACCGACTGCCGTACTGACCCCCCAGGAAGCCGATGAGTTGTTTGAAATTATGCGCTCGCTGGCGAAACAGGGCAAATCCATCATCTTCATCACCCACAAACTGCGTGAGGTGCTGGATGTCGCCGACCGCATTACCGTGATCCGGCGCGGGCGGGTGATTGGTACGGTACTGCCGGAAAACGCCGACCAGAATACGCTGGCAGCCATGATGGTGGGCCGGGAAGTGCAGCTCGAAATTGAAAAGCCGCCTGCACACCCGGGCGAACCGGTGCTGACCGTGGAAAACCTGTTGGTCGCAGACGACACCCTGCATATCACCGTCGACCACATCTCTTTTGAACTGCGCCAGGGTGAGGTGTTAGGCATCGCCGGGGTGCAGGGTAACGGGCAAACCGAACTGGTCGAAGCCGTCACCGGGCTGCGCCGGCCGATAGGCGGGACCATCGAGCTGTTGGGGAAGAATACTACGCATGCCAGCCCGCGCCAGGTGACTGACCTGGGCAGCGGGCACATCCCCGAAGACCGCCAGCGGGATGGATTGATCCTGGGCTTTCCGGTGGCAGATAACCTGATCCTGAACATGTACTACCGCAAACCTTTCTCGAATGGAGTGGTGCTGGACGAGAAACAGATCCTGCAAAATGCCGTCAAAGAGATTGAAGCCTTTGACGTGCGCACGCCGGGGCCGCTCACGCCGGTAGGCTCGCTTTCCGGCGGTAACCAGCAAAAGGTGATCGTCGCCCGAGAACTCTCGCGGCCGATCAAGTTCCTGGTAGCGGCGCAGCCAACCCGCGGGTTGGACGTAGGCTCGATCGAATATATCCACCACCAGATCCTCAAACGGCGCGATGCCGGGGTGGCGGTGCTGCTCGTCTCTACTGAATTGGATGAAATTTTGCAGCTTTCCGACCGGATTGCCGTGATGTTCCGCGGGAAGATTGTGGCCGTTGTGCCGGTGGAAGACGCAACGAAAGAATATATCGGCCTGTTGATGGCCGGGGTGCCGGATAAGGAAGCCCGGCAGCAGAGTGTCCGTGCCGCTAGCCTAAAAGAAACCGACCAACTGCCTGGGGGAGGTTTATAATGCACGAGAAACCCGAAGTCAAGGAAGAAAGCCTGCCAAAAGGTGACACCGCCCGGGCGGATCAGGAGAACATCAGTGCAGAAGGGATCGACCTGGCGCACGCTGATCCGGGGAAAGTATTTTTAGAAGAGGCCAGCGGGCCGACACCCGGATTAAAACGCTGGGGCATCTGGCAAACCGTGCGCGTGCCGATTCTGGCCGTCATCACCGGCATGGTGATCGGCGCGATCTTCATTATGATTACTACCCCCACGGTGTATGCAGCTTTTGGGCAGTCATTCGGCGCCGGGATCGCCGAGGCGGTGCGCGTGGTAGCTGGATCCTACAGCGCCCTGTTCCGCGGCTCGATTGGCGACCCGGTGCGCATCATCAACGCTTTCCAATCAGGGAATGCGCTGGAGATCCGGCGAGCGGTCAACCCCATCTTCGACAGCCTGGTGACCACTACGCCCTATATCTTTGCCGGGCTGGGGGTGGCGCTGGGTTTCCGGGCGGGCGTGTTCAACATCGGCGCGGAAGGGCAAATCTTTGTCGGCGCGATCTTCTCGGCTTATGCCGGGTATGCCTTTGGCGGGCTACCCGCCATCATCCACATTCCGCTGGCGCTGCTGGCGGGGGCTTTGGGCGGCGGCATCTGGGGCTTTATCCCGGGTTGGTTGAAGGCCAAGACCGGCGGGCACGAAGTGATCAACACGATCATGATGAACTACATCGCCTTTCGCCTGAGCGACTGGTTATTGAGCGGGCCTATGAAACGGCCCAACTCTTTCAACCCGGTCAGCCCCGAAATTCTGCCCAGCGCCATGCTGCCGCAGTTCTTCGGCACGCCGATCCGCTTCCACCTGGGCTTCTTCATCGCCCTGGGCGTGGCCTGGCTGGTCTACTGGTTCCTGTTCAAAACCACCTGGGGCTTTGAACTGCGTTCGGTCGGGGCCAACCCCTTTGGCGGGCGCTACGCTGGCATGAAAGTTCCCACCAGCATCATGGCGGCAATGGCGCTTTCAGGCGCGTTATGCGGTCTGGCGGGGGCGAATGAAGTGCTGGGCGTCAATCACAACCTGGCGATGGCCTTTTCCTCGGGTTACGGCTTCGACAGCATCGCCCTGGCCCTGTTAGGCAATAACACACCCCTGGGTGTAGTGCTGGCTTCGCTGCTGTTTGGGTTCTTGCGCAGCGGCGCGACGATCATGCAGCGCGACGCAAGCGTGCCGATCGAAATTATCTCCGTATTGCAAGCCATTATCCTGGCGCTGATCGCCGCTCCGGCAATCGTGCGCACCATCTACCGCCTGCGCTCGGTGAAATCAGCGGAAGGCGTCAACATCAGCGGGTGGGGCGGGAGGTAAGGCATGTCAGAGCAAACATTCCAACGACTTGAAGCGGTTTCTCCTGTCCGGCAGCGGGTGATGGGCGTTTTCTTCCTGCTGGTCGCTGCGGCCATCTGGGTCGTGTTTGTGCGCACCGTTCCGAACGGCACAATCACCTCCTTTGGCACAGAAGCCGGGCTGGGCGTGGCGCGAACACCACCGTTAAAAATTCCGGCTTTCTACGCGCTCAATGCCTTCGCGGTCATTTGCGCAGTAGCGGGCGGGTATCAACTGGCGCGGGGTTTCCGCAAGGCATCGAACCTGGTGCTGGCGCTGGTGGTGGGTTTGCTGATCCTGGGCTTTTTGATCTGGGCGGCAGCGGGAAAATCACTCAACCTGGCCGGACTGCTGGCCACCACCCTGCTCAACTCGGTGCCCATTACCCTGGGCGCGCTTTCGGGCATCCTGGCAGAGCGCGCTGGCATCGTCAACATCGCCATCGAGGGCATGATGCTGATGGGCGCGCTGGTGAGCGTGTTCGTCGCTACCCCATCCCACAGCTTGTGGTTGGGGCTGCTCGCCGCAATTATAGCCGGAGCGCTGGTGGCGCTGCTGCATGGCTGGCTGTCGATCAAGTTCAAGGTTAACCAGATCATCTCTGGCACGGTGATTAACATCTTTGCCACCGGCTTGACTTCTTATCTTTCGACCAAGTTCTTACAGGTTTACCAGGAGTTGAACAACCCGGGCACCTTCCAACCCTGGCCGATCCCAGGATTGGCGAATATCCCCTTCATCGGATCGATCCTGTTCAAGAACAACCTGTTCGTCTATGCCATGTTCATCTTGCTGTTCGTGCTGCACTTCGCCCTATTCTATACGAAATGGGGCTTGCGCATGCGCGCGGTTGGGGAGCATCCAAAAGCGGCGGATACGCTGGGCATTAATGTGATTCGCACCCGCTACCTTTCGGTAATGATGAGCGGAATGATGGCGGGTTTCGCCGGCGCTTATTTCACCCTGGGCTCGGTGGGCCGCTTTGACGACATGATGACTGCCGGGCGCGGTTTTATCGGGCTGGCAGCCATGATCTTTGGCAACTGGACCCCCTTTGGCTCGTTTGGCGCGGGGCTGTTGTTCGGTTTCGCCAACTCGCTGGCTTCGCGGCTGGCGATCCTGGGGCTGCCCATCCCCTCGCAGTTCCTGCTGATGGCTCCTTACGTGGCAACGATGATCGTGCTGGCGGGCGTGATTGGCCGCTCGCACGCCCCTGCCTCCGAAGGCGTCCCCTACGAGAAAGAATGACCGGGTAGCAAGGCCGTACAATCCTAAAAACGAAATCGCGATTGTTTGGCGGCAGCCGCCAAACAATCGCGATTTTCATATCCCGCCAGGCGAGCGGAACGGGGTAGAATCAATGTAAAATAGAAGCATACGCCAGTCCTAAATTAAATTCAAACCGGTGGAGAGAAGCAAATGAAGCGAAAATTTACGGCCATTAGCCTGCTAATCCTGAGCCTCGTGCTGGCAGCTTGCTATTTGCCGGGAAGACAAAATGGAAATGTACCCTTGAGCAACGAAGACATGGTCAATACCGCCGCCGCGAAAACGGTTTCGGCCTTAGGCACGCTGATCGCCGCGGGGCAAAACCCGACCCTGGGCGGCCCCCTGGCAACCAGCACGGCCACCCCTGCCCCGACCCAGGCGCCCAGCGCGACTGACACCCCGCTGCCACAAAGTACCGCCAGCCCGACCGCGACCTCAGCCGCTGCGGATGTCCCTTGCAACCGGGCCAGCTTTGTCCGGGATGTGACCATCCCAGATAATTCGACCGTGCCGCCCAACACGCCCTTTACCAAAACCTGGGAATTAAAGAATACCGGCTCCTGCACCTGGACAACGGGTTATAGCGTCGTCTTTGCTGGCCGCGGCAGCGCCATGAGCGCAGCGGCGGCACCCATTCTGAGCAGCGGGGAAGTAAAGCCGGGAGATTCTGTACAGGTATCGGTGGGGATGCGCGCGCCAGATCAGGACGGCGATTACGAAGGATATTGGGAACTCCGCTCGGCAGACAACCAGATGTTTGGCACCGGTGAAAAAGGCGCCGCGCCATTTTTTGTAAAGATCCATGTCGCAGACAGTTATTCGTTCAGCGACCATATGTGCTCGGCACAGTGGAGCACAGGCAGCGGAACCCTACCCTGCCCTGGCAAAGAAGGCGATGCACAGGGATATATTCTAAAATTGGATAAACCCAACCTGGAAGATCACCAGGAGCGAGAAGGGGCCGCCCTGCTAACCGGACCGCAGCCGGTGGCAGGGGGCTATATTGTAGGCCACTACCCGGCAGTCATTGTGCCAGACCAGGCTGATTTTCGGGCCACGCTCAGCTGCAAGCCCGACGCAAATGGCTGCTATGTTCATTTTAAAGTCACCTATCAGGTGGATAATGGGGATGAACAGATATTGGGTGAATGGAACGAGGGCCTGGATGGTGGCGTAACAACAGCGGTCAAGGACCTGGATATGGTCTCCGGGAAGGCTACCTCTTTTTCATTGTATGTCTATGTAAATGGCGATCCAAACCAGGCGAAAGCGATCTGGTTCGATCCGCGGATCGTTAAGTAATCCCCCAACAGGCAGGGATGATGATAGGGAGTTTTATGGTTGATAGTCAGCTTTTTGATGAGGGGGAACTGGCCCGGTCGGTGGTGAATGATCTTACGCAAAATGACGGTTTTGCGATTATTGACCCCACCTGGCGCATTACGCATTTAAACGAGCAGGCTGCCAGGCAGTGGCAACGCGAACCTGAAGAACTGATCGGAAAGGTCATCTGGGATGTCGCGCCGGACCTGCCAGGTACAACCATGGAAGGTGTGTTCCGGGAGATGATGCAGAACCGCCGGGCGCAGCGTTATGAATTTCAGAACGCGATCAACAACCGCTGGTACCAGCTGCGCTTTTACCCGTGGAAGGACGGCATAGCGATCTATTCTGTCGATATCACCGAGCACGAGCTGGCTGCCGAAAACATCCGCCAGCAAAATGCCATCTTAGCTGGGATCAACCGCATCTTCCAGGAAGCGATCACATGTGAGACGGAAGAAGAATTAGGCAAGGTGTGCCTGACAGTTGCGCAAGAGGTGACCCAAAGCAAGTTTGGCTTTATTGGAGAAATAAACCCCGAGACAAACCTGCTGGATTCAGTGGCAATCAGTAACCCAGGTTGGGAAGCATGCCAGATTGAGCAGCAGGAGCAGGATGGGGAAAAAGTCGCCTTAAGTGTGGGAACGCACGGCATCTATGCAGGCGTGCTACTGAATGGCAAGAGCCTGTTATCGAACGAGCCGGAAAATCACCCGAATTGGATTGGCACACCCCAGGGGCATCCTACTATCAGCGCATTTCTGGGCGTGCCGCTGTGCTTGAATGGGAAAGTGGCCGGCATGATTGGCCTGGGCAACCGCCCGGGCGGCTACCACGCGCAGCAAGTGGCCGCCGCGGAAGCCCTGGCCCCAGCCATCGTGCAAAGTTTAATGAGCAAGCGCGCCGAGATCGCCTTGAAAGCGACGCATAACGAAGTGGTTAACGAGCGCAACCGCTTATTGGCGGTGATGGAAGCGCTGCCGGTCGGCCTGGCGATTTATGATAAGAACGGCGGCGTACTCCAATCCAACCAGGCTTTTGAGGAGGTTTGGGGCAGCCCGCGGCCAGATGCCAATTCTGTAGAAGATTACGCCGCCTACCAGGCTTGGCAGGTAGATACGGACCAGCCGATTCAACCCGAAGAGTGGGCTTCGGCGCAATCGCTGGAAAAAGGGCAAGCGGTGGTGGGACAATTCCTGCGTATCCAGCGCTTTGACGGTACGCAGGGGTATGTAATGAACAGCGGCGCGCCGGTGCGCGATGCGCAAGGGCAAATTTCTGGTGGCGTGGTGGCGATTATGGACATCACCGCGCAGGTGAAAGCGGAAAATGCGCTGCATGAAAGCGAGGACCGCTTCCGGGTGGCACTTTCTTCCCTGCCCATGACCGTTTACATCCTGGATAAGGATTTGCGCTACACCTGGATCTATAACCCGCGGCTTGGTATAGATGCGCAGCAAATATTGGGCAAACGAGATGATGAAATCATGCCGGAGTCCGCGGATGAATTCATCGCCTTGAAACAGGCAGTGCTTGACAGCCGGCAAGGCGTGCAGCAGGAGATTCAGGTGAATATCAAGGGAGAGCGCACTTACTTCCTGCTTTCGCTGGAACCGCTGCTAAGCAACGATGGCAAGGTCAACGGGTTAATCGGCGCGTCACTGGATGTGACTGCGCAGCGCCGCATCGAAATGGAACACCGTGAGGCGGTAACACAAATGGAAATTCACCGCCGATTGGTCGAGCAGCGCGAGCAGGACCGCCAGAATACTGCCCGAGATATCCATGACGGCCCGGTACAGACCCTTTCGAGCATCAGCTTCAACTTGCAGTTCGTGAAAGAAAACTTTCCCAACCCGGCGCTGCAGGCTGAACTGGAGCAGATTGGAGTCAGTTTAAAAGGCGCGATTCAGGAACTACGCGAAGTGGTCAACGAACTGCGCCCCCCGGCGCTGATCCGTTTTGGCCTGGCGAAAGCGATTATGGTGCACAAAGAAGAGGTGCGCGAGCGCTACCCGCAGATTGAGTGGGATTATCAGCTCGAAGCAGATGGTGAGACATTGCCCGAACCAGCCTGCCTGACGTTATTCCGCATCTATCAGGAGGCGATCAACAACATCGCGCGCCATTCCCAGGCCCAAAAAGCCTGGGTACGCTTCAAGGTGGAACCCGAACAGGTGACCCTGGAGATTGAGGATGACGGCCAAGGGTTTCCTGAAAACGGTAACCTGGTTCAATATATTGATGACAGAAAGTTTGGCCTGGCCGGGATGAAAGAACGCGCCGACACAATTGGCGGCTCCTTAACGATCGCTTCCCGACCTGGACAGGGCACGCTAATCCGCGTGGTGAAGAAAATGGGATAGAGGGATTTCGAGAATTCAGGTATAATAGCCATTACACAGTCTTGCCCTCGTAGCTCAATTGGACAGAGCGCCTGACTTCGAATCAGTAGGTTGGGGGTTCGAGTCCCCACGGGGGCGCCAGTATATGTGGGGGTTCGGAATAATCCGACCCCCACATTTGCTAGAACCAGGCGAATTTCAGGATGATTTTTCATAGGTTTTGCGACGCTGCCTGCAATTTGCCTGCAATTGTAGCTAAAGGTCAAAAACCTTGGATGACGGCCGTTCGGCGGGCTTAGGGGGAGTAACAGGCGTAAGACCAGGATCACCCGCAACCAATCCCTCAATAATCTGAGTTGCCTCCCCTTGCATCGAAGGAATCACATGAGAATAGGTCTGAAGCGTGATGCGAATGTCCTGATGGCCTAAACGTTCGCTGACAATCTTTGGATGAACGTTGGCGAGAAGCAAAAGGGTTGCGCACGTGTGCCGAATATCATGGAAGCGAATTTTGGGTAGTCCAGCTTTTTCGGTGAGTTTACGGAAGTCCTTAATCATGTTGTTGGGATCAATCGGGTTACCCACCAGGTTTGGAAACACCAGGTCATGTTCTTGCCACTTATCTGCGTTGATCATCTTCTGCATGGTTACCTTTTGCCGCTGTTGTTTCAACCTTTTCACTGTTTCTGGTCCGATTGGGATTAGCCGTTTGCTCTTGTCTGTTTTTGGTGTTTTGAAGATGTATCTTGGCTCCCCTTCTTTGGGATGGTCCAACCATTGGAGTTGGTGGCTGATCGAAATATATCCATTGGCCTCATCCAAACCGACATCGGACCATAACAGGCCGAGCAGCTCGCCCTCCCTCATACCAGTTACAAGCGCCAGGTAGTAGAGATGTTCATGCCAACTTCCTTCAGCGATGCGCAAAAAATCGTGAGTTTGATCTCTGGTCCATGTCGGCCTTTTCTTGTGGTTCATATCCGATCTTAAATCCAGCTTTTGCAGGATTGTTGGTAATTATTCGTCTCGCGATCAGATAAGCAAAGAGCTTGTGCAGCGTAGACAAAATGTATTTCTGGGTTCGGGCGCCGAGCTTTTTCTCTTTTGCAGCATTCAGAATAATGTCAACATGCTCTGGACGAAAATCAATCACCTTCTGACGGGGTTTGATGTAGGGCAGAATATGCAGCCGAACAACTTCACTGTATCTGGAATAGGTTTTCGGCTGCCAGGAGTCCTTTCCGTTCTCCAGCCATTTGTCGATCGCTTCTCCAACCGTCAACCGGCTGCCATCGCTCGTCAGGCCAGCCTCAACCTGATTTTGCATATCGCGAACCCATTTCAACGCAGCGGTGCGTGTTTCAAATGTCTTTGTTACGCGCTTCCCGCCAACACTAATCTGAGCTTCCCAGTTGCCCCGATCCTTTCTTTCTCGAATGGAGCCTTCATTGTTGCCACGCCTTGAGTTCTTTGGTTGGTCTGTCATGTTTTCTCCTGTTACTTCTTGTGAGGCTCATATTTGTTCGCAAATATGAACATATACGAGTATATTTTGGACTGATAGGATTGTCAAGCCATGCCGCATGTTAGCCGGAAACCTTCACCGCACAAATCCGCTCCACTGATGTCGAGCGCTCAAAGAGCTATATGGAAGACGAATGGTTTATCCCTTCGTAAAACCGTCAAGCGGGATGGGCATTGGGGCTTCACATCTTTCAGACATTGATGAATGGTGAAAAGGTTCCTGATGCTGGAGTGTGCAATGCAATTGCGGATTTCCTTGGGATTCCACGGGTCCATGCATATGGTCTGGCCGGCTGGCTGGATCTGGACGAACAAGATGATCAAGCCTTGACTGCCCTTCTAGCCCCATTCGCGAATTCTCCTGAGCAGCTCGCCAAACTGAAGTGGATCTATTTCAGTATCGGGGATCGGGCTGCTAGAGAAGATTTTCTCAAATGGGTGCAGCAAAGATAACATTACCCGTTCCTTGATTATGCCGTTAAGTTTGAACGGATAAATTCCTCCAAATCTTCGGGCCGAATGCGTTTCGCCCGACCGAATGAAACTGCTGGTAAAGTCCCTTCTTTAATCAAAGCATATAAATGGGAAGCTGGATACTTTCGTGAGCTCCGCCACTTCCTCGATGGTCAACAAGCGGGTTAGTTTTGGCTCTAACGTGCTGCTGACCTGCTGCATTCTGCCTCCAAAAGAAATAAGATATTTGGGGTGATACCTTTATCGTCGTTCAAGGATCAATGTTATAATAGCATTTATTCGGGAACGAGTCAAGTAAAAATGCAACAATAGCACTAATCCGGAATGGAGATGATATGGAAACACCATTTGCAAAAGCAAAACGCCAGGCAATGAAAGCAGATTTTGATTCAGAAGCGCTTACACAGCGGATCCTGGAACTATTGAAGGAGCGCAATGAGTTACTACGCGAAGCCGCACTGAAATCTGGACTTGATCACCAGGCATTACGACGTTTTTTAGCGGGGCAGCGCCCGAATATCACTGCCTGCATCATGCTGGCTGACCATTTTGGTGTGAATCCGAATGAGTTCCTGCAGCTCGCCGGCTGGCCTTCGTTGAAAGTTTTTGATGTTCAGTTATCTAGCGCAGAAAACCTGCCAGCTGAAGCAGTTGACGTTGCTAAAGATATTGCCAAAATTTCCGATCCCGGCACACGAAAAATGGTGACAGACGCAATTCGAACTCTTTTATCAAAATACTTTGAATGATCCATATAAAGGCAGTTCTAGTCGTTTGGCTAGCAAGTCAAACGACTAGAGTACCTACTTGAAGAACCTGGCCATTTATGTAAAGGTTGTTCTATCGTGAGGAAAAATGTGGATTATTGACCCAAATGCGGGTGATGGAAGAGAATGGCTGTCGTTACTTGATGGCGAATTGAAGGTGGCAGTTGAATTTGATAATTCCGAAGAAGGTTACGAAGATAATATCAAGCTGGTGTTCTCAGAAAGCAGCCAACCAGAATTTGCACTTTTTCGAGCAGATGAAACTTCATTTGGATTGACCTCCGATGAAGCCAGAAAACTTGCAAAGTGGTTGATTACCGCAGCGGATCAAAATGATCAGTGGCTTCAGCAAAGATAAACAACAAATAAACCATTATCAGGTTTTGCGAAACAATTGGTTTCTCGTTAATCAGGCTGGCCACGAACAGAATCAAAATGAAATTTAAAATTCTCAACCTTTCCTTTCTGGTAAGGGAATACTATATCAGACGATGCTATAATAATTGTACTATCTGGGATAAAATCAAATCTCCAGGGCGGAGGAACATATGGCAGAGGTGGGGGATTTTTGGACCGCCGAAGAAGTGGCTGCCTACTTACGATTGCCACAGTCCACCGTTTATAAGCTGGCACAGGATAAAGTACTCCCAGGCTTTAAAGTAGGGAAACACTGGCGCTTTCGACGTGAAGCCGTGCTTGAGTGGATTAGGGCATAAAGAAAATAACTCAACGCATGAAAGTAACCAACCAATATCCGTAACATAATTTAGGTGCATTGTGGAGCGCATTGTTCGAACTGACGAAATTAGAGAACCATCTTTGGGAAGCCGCGAACATTTTCCGCGGCCCTATTGATGCTGCGATTTTAAGACCTATATTTTTCCTCTGTTATTCTTTAAACGAATTTGCGATGTTTATGATGAAGAAACGGAACAAGCACTAGCGGAATCAGCCGGCGATACCGATTTTGCAGATTTCCCTGAGTTTCACCGTTTTCGATTTTCCATCCGGCTGCCATTGGAATGATGTTCGCAACCGGGCAACCGATATTGGTGAAATACTAAATTTTTCGTTTCCGAGAGATCATGACTGCAAACCCACAGACCCTGATGGGCATTTTTGGGGATGCTGCCTGGACCAATAAAGAGCGTCTGCCAGATGCACTGCTGAAGGATCTTATCGAACATTTCTCCCGGCTTCAATTGCGTAACCAGGATGTAAACTCCGATATCATGGGCCAGGCGTATGAATATCTGATCAAACGGTTTGCGGATGCCATCCAATAAAAAGGCCGGCGAATTTTATACGCCCCGCAGTGTTGTTCGATTGATGGTGGATATCCTTGACCCAAACCAGGCGAAACCATTTACGATCCGGCATGCGGGACAGGTGGGATGCTGCTTGGCGCGGTGCAGCACGTCAGAGAGAAATACGGCGACATAAAGCAGCTTTTTGGACGGCTGTACGGGCAGGAAAAGAACTTGACCACTTCCAGCATCGCCCGCATGAACCTGCTGCTGCATGGCGTGGACGATTTTAATATCTTGCGCGGTGATACGCTTCGCCAACCGATGTTCTACGCGAGCGATGAAATAATCAAATTTGATTGCGTAATCGCCAACCCGCCCTTTTCATTGGATAAATGGGGGGAGGAGATCTGGCGGAGTGATCCATATGGCAGATGTTTTGCTGGGCTTCCTCCGGCAAGCAGCGGCGACTACGCCTGGGTGCAGCATATGATTAAGTCGCTCCATCCCCGTTCCGGGCGGATGGCTGTTGTTTTGCCGCACGGGTACTTTGTTCCGCATGGGCGCTGAAGGCAAGATCCGCAAAGCTATTCTGGAAATGGATCTGCTGGAGGCAGTGATCGGGCTGGCTCCCAATTTGTTTTATGGCGCAACGCTCGCTGCTGCCATTCTCGTTTTTCGATCAAGCAAAAGAGCCGGAACGGCGCGGGAAAGATCTTGATGATTGATGGCTCAAAACTATATAAGAAGGGCCGCAGCCAGAATACGTTGGAAGCAGAACATGCCGCTCAGCTCTTATCCTGGTACCAGGCTTACCAGGATGTGGCCAGGGTTAGCGCGTGTCGTTTCCTCGGAAGAGTTGCGGCAAACGACTATAACCTTAACATTCCGCGCTATGTCGAACCCACCGTTGTCGAAAGTGCTTTAAGCGTGGACGATGCACTTGCGAGCTGAAATCGCGCGCTTACCGAAGCCTATGCCGCCGAAGATCATCTTGTTATCCCTACTAAAAAATGCCGGATTGATTGAGGTGGATAAGGGAGAAATGATAGAAACCAAATCAACGCGAACTCCAAACCCTGGAGCAGTGATCTGATGGATTTAATTTTTGAACATGTTTACCAACCACCATACGGACGGTTTTGGATTCCGCAAACTCGCGAATTTATTCATCATGCTACAGTCTATGCAAGACTATAACTGCCGTTACGCGCGGCGAGCAGCTGGTTCGGATTTTCCCGCTAGCCGAAGTCCATCATAGGTGTTTCGAAACAAATCGGAGGGTACTGATTTCTGGTGGCGCTGATCCTCGCCATCCGGGAGCTATACGGAATGCACGACGAAACGCTTAAAGCAGTTTTGCAGCGATATTACCGTGCGAAAATAACCAATGACACAACCAGAATTGTTTACAAATCTTCCCTCTCCAATTTCACTTACCGAACTCGAATCGTACCTTTGGGGAGCAGCGAGCTCCTCCGTGGATTGATTGACGCGGGCGATTACAAACAGTACATTTTCCCTTTGCTGTTTTTTAAGCGAATCTGTGACGTGCATGATGAGGAAACCCAGAAAGCCCTGTGCAGAATCGGGCGGGGATCAGGATTATGCGCGGCTGGTGGAGCATCGCTTCAAAGATACCGGCTGGATCTCACTGGAGGATGTACACGAACAACACAGTGAGGTGGGCAAAGCCATCCAAAAGGCCATGCGGGAAATCGAGCATGCCAACCCGGATACATTGGTCGGAATTTTTGGTGATGCGCCCTGGACGAATAAAGACCGGTTGCCCGACCGTATTTTGCGCGATCTGATTGAGCATTTCTCCAAATACACGCTTTCGATTGCGAATGTCCCAGAAGACGAATTTGGTATTGGTTATGAGTTCCTGATCAAAAAGTTTGCCGATGACAGCGGCCACACCGCCGCGGATTTTATACCAATCGCACGGTCGTTCGCTTGATGACTGAACTGCTGGAGCCCCAAGAAGGTAGAATCGATTTACGATCCCACCTGCGGGTCTGGCGGATGCTGCTCTCCTGCGTGGTGCGGCTAAAAGAACAGGGGAAAGAATACCGGACGCTGAAACTCTTTGGGCAGGAACGTAATCTGATTACTTCCTCCATCGCCCGGATGAACCTCTTCCTGCATGGCTTTGAAGATTTTCGTATCGAACGCGGCGATACGCCTCCGAACCGAAATTTATTCAGCATGACCGGCTGCAGCAGTTTGATGTGGTCCTGGCCAACCCACCCTATTCAATCAAGCAGTGGAAACGGGCCGCCTGGGAAAGTGATCGGTTTGGTGGAACTTCCTGGGCGTTCCGCCGCAAGGCCGCGCCGATTATGCTTTCTTTCAGCATATTCTCAAGAGTCTTGAAGCCGGGAAAGGCCGATGCGCCATTCTTTTTCCGCACGGCGTTCTTTTCCGTGACGAAGAACAGGCCATGCGCCAGAAATTGATCGAACAGGACCTGATTGAGTGTGTAATTGGCCTGGGTCCTAACCTGTTTTACAACTCGCCCATGGAAGCCTGCGTTGTTATCTGCCGGGCGATTAAACCCAAAGAACGGCGCGAAAAGGTGCTGCTGATTAATGCTGTGGATGAAGTGACTCGCGAGCGGGCACAGAGTTTTCTCGAAGAAGAACACATCCAAAAAATCGTGCTCGCATTTCAGGCGTTTTCCGAGAGCGAAGGCTTCTCGCGCATTGTCGACCAGGCATCTATTTTATCGAACCACGCCAATCGTTAATATTGCTTTGTATGTGCGTCCAAAAAATGGCAATGGGACCAGCCGTCCGGAAGAGAATGGTCTGGCGGAAGCGATCCAGACCTGGCGGCAGAGCTCGTGCGAGCTGCGCAAGGCGATGAACATCTTGCTATCAACGATTAACCTAAAGAATGACGGTAATTCTGATAGAACAGGATGACCCACAATAAACCAGTAAGGGGAAATTTATGTTGCTAAAAGACATTCTTCAGCAGTTGGAATTGGGTAATCCCGTTGCAGAATTTGATCAAGGATTATCGCATTATTTTCTTGTAACAGATGCCTTAATCGCCTTGTCCAAGGGAAAGCAGACATGATTACTGGCGATAAGGGGACTGGTAAAACCGCAATTTACCAATTCCTACAGCAATGTAAAAATTCACGGCCCGAATTGAAAGATACAGAAATTATCGCGGGCATCAATCCTTCTGGGGAACCATTATTTCGCCGATTTGGTGAAGAGATAAAATTGTCAGAAGGCCAATATGTAACAATATGGAAATTGTACTTCCTGTCGTTGATTTCGAACTCGGTAATTAAGACTTCCCCAAACCCCTTTCTAAAAACCTATCCGATTTAGAGACTCTACTTTCAAAAATTGGACTGATTAGCAATGATGATTCTGCTGGAGGCGTTTTCACCCGATTAATGGGTTGGTTACGCGACCAAATCCATCCCACAGCAGTGGGTGTAGATATATCAATCAACGAATATGGCTTTCCGGTATATTCCCCGAAAGTGGAATTTGGACGTGCGGAAACTCATCGGAAGGATAATTCGGACGAGACAACCATTTCACATAAAGAAGCATTCCAGTTATTAGAGAAAGTGCTTACGGAACGCAACCTTCATGTCTGGGTGATAATGGATCAACTCGATGAATCATTTATTGGCCGGCCAGACATCGAAATCCCGGCATTAAGAGCTTTGATCCGTTCCTTCATGGATCTCTATGAATATAACCATATTCGCATAAAACTGTTTGTACGGACGGATTTGTTCCGAAAAATCACCCAGGGTGGATTTGTAAATCTAACTCACGTGAACGCCAGGAAAACGGAAATTTTTTGGGATGATGAAGATTTGATGACGCTGGTATGTCAAAGGATACGGAACAACCACAAGCTTCTACGTGCTCTTGGATTGAACCGTGCTAGCAATCAACATCTTTTCCATGCATTCTTCCCAGAAAAGATTGGACCTAAATCACAATCAACTTACCTGGAAATGGATACTTTAACCAAATACGGGACGGGAATGGTGTGAAAGCCCCGAGGAATTTAATTGATTTATGCATGTGCAGCAAGAAGAACAACTGCGAAAAGAAAGGCGCAGTTCCCACGAGTTTAAATCGGGATTGTCTATTATGAAATGACTCCGTTAAGAAAGCATCGGCACGACTGAGCACGCTGCGTCTGGAAGATACGCTCCTGGCTGAGTATGCTCAAGATATCAAGGTGCTGATCAACGCTTTCCGAAACGGTAAAGCAGAGCACCAATGATTCGAGTCTGGCAAATATGTTTCACGTTGATATAGAACAGTCCCGATTGTACACGCGGGCATTGATTGATATCGGTTTCTTTGAAGCTGTAGGGGAAACCTATAAGATACCGTTTTTGTATCGGGCTGGATTGGGGATCACACAGGGAAAAGCGTTTAATGGCAATGGACAAAATCACAACAAGTAATATTTTCTCGCGCGATTCTGCTTCTTGGCCGAAAGTCCGTTTCGGTGATGTCGTTCGCAACGTAGATGAATCCGTGCGCGACCCGCAAATCTGTGGGTTGGAGCGATTCGTGTCGCCTGGAACACCTCGACCCCCGAGTCGCTGCACATTCAGCGTTGGGGATTGATCGCCAATGGCACCAGTTTTACCCGCCGCTTCCGCAAGGGTAAGGTGTTGTTTGGCAAGCGCCGCGCGTACCAACGAAAGGTAGCCGTCGCTGAGTTTGATGGCTTGTGCTCCAGCGACATTTTAGTATTTGAACCCAAAGACGATCGCCTGCTGCATGAACTGTTGCCATTTATTTGCCAGACAGACGGATTTTTTGAACATGCCCTGGATACTTCCGCTGGCTCGCTATCTCCACGTACAAAATTCAAAGAGCTAGCGCGCTATGGATTTTCCCTTCCCCGCTTGAAGAACAGCGCCGAATTGCGGAAATTTTATGGGCGGCAGATAATAACGCAATAAAGTTTAGGAATGTATATGAAAAATCAAAGAGTACTCGTAATCTAATATCGGATGAGATTTTCACAAACCCCACCAAGTACTTCCAAGAGTGCTCCTTTCGGGAAGAACGTTTAGGTAAGGTTGTGTTGTATGCATCTGATGGCCCATTTGGGTCAAAGCTAAAAACCGAACATTATAGTGGTAGTGGGGCAAGAGTGATTAGATTACAGAATATTGGAACAGGAGAATTTTTACATGAGGATAAATCATAAGTTTCCCTTGATTATTATTCAAGCTTAAGAAAGATATAGTGTTATCTCCGGTGACATCATTGTGGCTGGTCTGGGAGATGAAACTCATCCTGTCGGAAGGGCTTGTATGGTTCCCGATGATCTGGGCCCGCGATTAATAAAGCAGATTGCTTTTGCCTTAGGACCAATACATCCATTCTAGACCAAAATTTTCTTTTTATTTCCTTAATACTTTTAAAGCTCGTTCGCAAATAAATCAAATCGCCCAGGGAACAACAAGGTTACGAATAAACGTAGGCAATTTAAAAACAATAACTATCCCAATATTCGAAGACCTTAAGATTCAAAAAAAGGTCTGCGAAATAATATCAGATCTTGACTTAGCGGAAATTAATACGAGAAAATACGTTAAATCTAATTACGATTTACTATACTCTTTTAGAGAGCATGTTATTCCAATTGCTGTGGGGGCTAGCTAATGTTCAACGAATCCAATGCAGTCGAACTCTTCATTCGCGATTTGCTTTGCGGCAAGCCAAACAAAGGAATTGCTGAGCAGCCAGCTCTTTACGGCGGCACGCTTTCTCAACTTGCCAAAGGTTTGGGGTGGAAGTACCAGCCTGCCAACGAGCTGCACCGCAGCACCACTGATGTACTTTTAGACGGCGAGCTGCGTGCCGCACTGGTGCGCTTGAACCCGGAAATCGCCGAACGGCCTGAACGCGCTGATGAAGTGATTTACCGGCTGCGCACGATTTTCTGACGGTAAAGAATGAAGGGCTGGTCCGCGCCAATGAAGAATTTTCAGCCTGGATGCGCGGGGAACGGTCTATGCCGTTTGGCAAAGATAATGAATATGCCACCGTTCATCTGTTGGACTTTGACCATCCCCAAAACAATCACTTCCTACTGACCAACCAGCTCGTCTTTCAAGCCGGGCCGCAGACTCGCCGCTTTGACCTGGTGCTGTTTATCAACGGCATTCCCCTGGTGATCGGTGAAGCCAAAACCCCTACCCGGCTGGCAATCTCGTGGGTGGATGGCGCCGTGCAGGTGCAGGACGATTATGAAGCCAATGTGCCGGCAATCTTCGCGCCGAATGTTTTTTCCTTCGCTACCGAAGGGAAAACTTATCGCTATGGCGCAGTCCGCCAGCCATTAGAGCAGTGGGCACCTTGGCGTGAAGACGATGAGCAGCAGTATGGTGGCTTGAGCGAATTGCAAACCGCTGTCATGGGCATGCTACGCCCGGGGGTGATACTGGATATTCTGCGAAATTTCACCCTCTTCGCTACTGACAAGCAGCATCGCAAAACCAAAGTTATTTGCCGCTATCAGCAATATCATGCGGCCAATCAGATCGTGGAGCGAGTGGTGCAGGGGCGCGTGCGCAAGGGTTTGATCTGGCATTTTCAAGGGTCCGGGAAATCGTTATTGATGGTCTTTGCCGCCTTGAAACTGCGCATGCATCCCGTGTTGAAAAACCCCACGGTCATCATCGTGGTTGACCGTATAGACCTGGATACGCAGATCACAGCCACCTTCAACGCCGCCGATGTCCCCAATCTGGTTTCAACCGACAGCCGTGAAGAACTGCAAACGTTGCTGGCCCAGGATGTACGCAAGGTGGTCATTACGACCATCCACAAGTTTGGTGAGGCGGAAGGGGTGCTTAATTCACGGGAGAATATCATTGCTCTGGTGGATGAAGCGCACCGTACTCAGGAAGGCGACCTTGGGCGCAAGATGCGAAGCGCGCTGCCAAATGCATTCCTATTCGGCCTGACCGGCACACCCATCAACCAACGCGACCGCAACACCTTCTTTGCCTTCGGTGCGGAGGAAGATGAAAAGGGCTACCTGAGCCGTTATTCGTTTGAAGAATCGATCCGCGACCAGGCAACGCTGCCACTGCGCTTTGAAATCACGTTTGGTTGAGCTGCGCGTGGATCAGAAAGCGATCGACGAAGCCTATGCCAACCTCACCGGCCATTTAACGGAACAGGATCAGGCTAACCTGGCTCGCCAGGCGGCGCGCATGGCCGTGCTGGTGAAATCAACAGAACGGGTGCGGCGAATTGTGTCAGACATTGTGGAGCATTACCAGGAGAAGGTTGAGCCAAACGGCTTCAAAGCCATGATCGTCACCTTTGATCGCGAAGCCTGCGCGCTCTACAAGAAAGCCCTGGATGAAATCCTTCGGCCTGAGGCCAGCGAAATTGTGATGAGTGTCTTTCACAACGAGGCCGAATATAAGCCTTTCGACCGCAGCAAAGAGGAAGAAGAAAAGCTGCTCGACCGCTTCCGCGATCCGGCGGACTCGCTAAAATTTCTAATTGTTACCTCTCGCCTGCTGACCGGGTTTGATGCGCCGATTCTGCAAGTTATGTATCTAGATAAACCCATGAAGGAGCATAATCTGCTCCAAGGGATTTGTCGGGTAAACCGTCCTTTTCCAGGCAAAGATTTCGGTTTAATCGTTGATTACATCGGCGTGTTTGACGATGTCGCTCAGACCCTGGCTTTTGATGAAGCGAACATGCAGCAAGTAATCACGAACCTCAAAGCCCTGCATGCCCAGTTGCCAGATGCCATGCAGACCTGCTTGGCCTACTTCATTGGTGTTGATCGTACGATTAGTGGGTGGGAAGGTCTGGTCGCTGCCCAGGGCTGCTTGCCTGACAATGAGACCCGTGACAAATTCGCCGGCGATTTCTCCGTCCTGGCCCAGTTGTGGGAGGCCATCTCGCCTGACCCAGTTCTCTCAGAATACGAAGCTGATTATCGATGGTTGGGGCAGGTATATGAAATGGTAAAACCACCCAGCGGCAGTGGGAAACTGCTTTGGCATGCATTGGGAGCGAAAACATTGGAGTTAATCCATGAAAATGTCCATGTTGAGCGCGTGCGCGATGACCTGGATACACTGATCATGGATGCCGATTTTATCGCTGAACTGATGGGAGAAAAAGATCCGGAGAAAATCCGCGAGGTGGAGATCAAGGTCATCGCCCGCATTCGGAAACATGGTAATAATCCAAAGTTTGTCGCCTTGGGCAAACAGCTCGAAGATCTAAAAAACCGCATGGAACAGGGATTGATCAACAGCCTGGAATATCTGAAGCAGTTGCTCGAGATTGCGCGTAAAGTCTTGCAGGCAGAAAAGGATGTCGACCCGGAGGAAGAGCGCCAGAATGCGAAATCGGCCCTTTCTGAACTCTTCCATGAAACCCGCACTTCTCAAACGCCAGTAATCGTTGAACGCATTGTAGCCGATATCGATGAGATCGTGCGCAATGTTCGTTTCCCAGGCTGGCAGCAAACAATCGCCGGCGAACGCCAGGTCAAGCAAGAACTGCGCAGGGTTCTGCTCAAGTACCAACTGCACAAAGAGCAAGAATTATTTGATCGGGCGTATGGGTATATCAAGGAATATTATTAATGAATGGCCCACAGTGGACTACTGAAATCACAGATACCACAGTGGTGGGTGAAGATCAGCTGGGGATTGAAGGCGCAGCCCAGGGATATCAACAGGAAATCCTGCCGGGCATCATCACTGTTACCGACCACGCTCGATATTACAGCTTTTATGCATGGATCCTGCACCGGTTTATTTACGGGAAGGATTTAAACCGGTTGATCGATGATTTTAAAGGTCCATACTTTCGCCGTCACGAACTGGCTCTCGTTCTGGCTGCATACAGTCATCATATGGATGGGCAGCAGTTTTCAGGCGTAGTTGGCAGTGGTACAAATAACGTAAAAGTTAAAAAGTTCTGGGGAACGGATGATCCAGTATCACTTGATCAAGATTATTTTCAAAACAAAGAGGGCGGGTTAGGTCAATACTACCGCACGGCTTTGCAGGCAATGGGGATATTTGAAGAACCTGAGAATACGCGTTGGGTATATCGCCTGACGGATCGAGGGAAAGCGCTCGCGGAAGCATACCAGGCTTCGATTTCATCCACCCAGTACTATCAGAACCTGGCAATGCAAGGTCAACTCACGAAGATAAATAAGAAAGAAGCAATTGAGTATGGAGAGGTGGGCTGTTTATGTCATCAAGCTTTGAAAACAGGCAATGATCGCCCCCTCTTGCTTGACACTTTCTTCCGATTTTCAGAACCACAAGAATACAATAATGCCCACACCCGCCGACGCAATTCTTTAGGCGTTGCGTTAGACTTGGTGCATCAAGCCAGCGGGCAATTTCGGCGCGAAATGCTACGCCCCGCTTTATACATTGGTGAATATGCCCCAAGTATGAAGTACGAAAACGCCCTTGAGTTAAGTGATTGGGTGTACCGGTGGCGAATGGTTGAAGTCCGACATATGTTTACTTTCGGAATCCAATGTCTTTGGGCTGCCTTTCTGCTCGAGTTAAAAGGGCGATTTAGAATTAGCAAAGCAGAATGGAACAAATATGTACAGAGCCGAATACAAAAACTAGGCTGGGATATACCACTCAAGCAACTCGCTGAAAAATTGTGCATAGAGGCCGGCCTAAAGGGAGATTTAAAATCCTTATTACCCATCATCAAGCAGGATTTCGGGCTTCAATCAGGCAAAGATGAATATTCTTTATATTTGAGAGCAACAAAAAACCAAGGAAACAGCGCAATTCTGTTTCAAACAGGGATTTGCGTTCTCTTGCAGTTGTACTTACGCTATGTGAACGATTACAGGCAAAACGTCCCAATGTGGCTTGGAATGGCAACAAGAGAACGATTACCCTTGAATAACTACTTCCAGGCGATGGAACAGACCCTGCAAAGCCATGAGGGGACAGCCATTGATTGGATAACCTGGCTGTATCAGGAATATGTTTTCGAGCAACATGAGCTAATCGCCCTAGAGAAACTGCGCTACCAGGAATACGACACATTTAAGTTTTATTTTGAAGAAGGCGCATTTTTCTGGCCAACTGGAAAGAAGCCATATCAGGAACCGATTCGCCTGGCAGGAAACCGCTTAAATAACTGCCTCACCATGTTGATTGATCTCGGCTTGATTCAAGAGAACCCCGATGGGACAATGATCCTTACCTCTGAAGGCGAAAATTACCGAGACCAGGTGATAAAGGGCTTCGCTAATGCCGATTAATTTGAAGGCAATCATTGAAGATGACTTTTCGGTAAAATCTGGGGGATTTTCCGGCGCTATTTTTCTAACCTACACCCTGAACCTCGGCTTTTTTGAACAAATCATTGCACCAGCTCTAGAACGCGCTGGCTGTTCGAATGTTCTCATTATCGCAGATCCAGATGGGTATTCTGAAGCGATCGAAATGGGACGAAAGAATGTACACAATGCCGGGCTTCGATACGTTTGTACCCCGCTGCGAAGAAAAGGGATCGGCGTTCAACATGCAAAAATGTTATTCATGGCCGGCCCTGAGCGTGGCAGGTTATTGATTGGAAGTGGCAACCTGACATTACATGGTTATAGCCGCAACCTTGAAGTCTATTCTCAATTCGAATACGACCACAAGAACCCGGATCCTGAAGCCCAACTTGCATTTGCTACAGCGTGGGACTTATTGCAAAGCATCGCGAAAGAAGAGAATTTCTTATCAACTGTATTACGCCAAATGAGTGTAATTGCTGAAACCGCAGACTGGTTGAACGAGCGACCAGCTAAACTTCCGAATTTTGACGTCTGGCATAATTTTCAGGAATCTATCTGGCAACAACTGGTAAATTGGCGACAACAAAACGGACACTCGTTTACACATGTTAAATCGTTTCGGGTCTTTTCGCCGTACTTTGATCAGGATACAGGTATGCTTTGCCAGTTAAGCCAGGAATTGCGACCGGACGAAGTCTCTGTGTATTTTAGCAGGGAAAATACCACGCTCGATGGCAACTATTTAAAAAAATCCTGGCCTGAAGGGCAGCCTTCTCCCAATCTGTTTGATATAAAGGAAACTCGGGAAAAGCAAGGCACTCGACTGCTTCATGCGAAAGTGATCGTTGGTATCGAGGAAAACGGCTCCTGGTGTCTTTCCGGCAGCGCCAATATAACTCGAGCTGCTTTTTTACATTCCTGGCATACTGGGTCAAATCTTGAAATGGTTATATTCAAGGCTACATCAGATCCAGCCGGCTTTGATTACTTATTTGATGAGCATCTGAGCATAAATCAGTGCAACTTTGAAGAAATCCAGCCAACTGCTTCCTCTGATTTTTCGGAACAGCCCAGGGAAGTCTTCGAAGATTTAATCATCTTAACCGAGCTCACACTACAAAACGGTGTTTTATCAGGAAAGTTAAGCCACTGGCCAGAAAAAGAACTTTTATACGGGAAAATAGTATTTCAGCGTTCAGGCTGGAGTGCAGAAATTGACTTTGATAAGAACCTGCGCTTCCAGATTATTTATAATGAGGAATTGAGATCGAGTGAGGCTGCGTATGTAATAATCAATGGTACTCAATCTCTGCCTCGATGGATTGATCATCCAGGAGCTTTACAAGAATACGGATCTCGCTCGTATCATGAACGGATTCAGGCTAAGATGGATACCGTAGCAGGGGCTGAATCATTATTCCGAGAATTAACGGAGTTCTTGTTTAACCGAGTAATACCATCAAAACTAACAGAAACAATAGATCAGAACACCGGAAAGCTTCGAAGACTAACACACAGCACCAACCCAGGCACAGATAACGCTCCACCTCCTCCAGAAGCTGAACGTTTCATCGTACCTGGGCGAGATGCAACGGGAAGTTTTTTACTCGGAAATTACACGCGTACCCCCTATGATCACAATATCCATAGTTTACGTGATCTGTTATCGATTGTCTTATTAAAACTCACACTACCCCCCTCCATTTCTACGGAAACCTTCATTGATGATAAAAAACCTTCTGATCAAAAAGGCAATCCGGAAGAAGATCCGGAGAAAGATCAGATCGCTTCACGCATTAGGTTATGTAACTACCTAATCGACTATTGCAAACGATATAGTCATCGATTATGCCAACCAGATTTCATTAGCAAAGTACAGCCAGAGATTTTGTTGGACAACCATTTTACGTTAGGGCGGATTTTATAGAATTTCAAACCCATATAAAAGAGTTCACCCAAAAGGATTTTACACAATGCTACTGGCGGATCTGGGCTCCTATAGTTTGGCCATCTGTGATTGGAGTAGAGGGAAAATCAACCTGGCGTTTATTTAGCGAAAGAAATTTATCCAACGAATTTTCAACCTCTTGGGAACGGCTAAATAATACTCACCTCCTTATCGTAATGACTAGCTTGGCATTCGGGTACCCTCCATCCTGGTCACTTGGCTTGAACCATCCAAACTATGTGCAGAAATTCCTTGCTCTTCGTGAAATGGTAAATCGGTATCATAAAATTTTTGGGGCAATAAAAAATGACCAGGATATATTCCTCCCCTTTGGAATCAGTCAGTTTCAATGGGATGATTGCTTACGCGTTTTTGGTAAGATAGCCACCTATGATTCTCCTGCAAAAGAACGACTAGAACCAATTTTTGACTTTATAGATGCAAAGCAAATCGGACAATCTACCCAAGAAGTAGTTGAAAGAATTCAAGCAAACGGTCTCAGCCAAGAGTTCGAAAGTTACAAAAAACATCCTGGGCCTGTTTCTGGGGTCTTCAGCCATCCGGATGATGAGGGTGAAATGTTTTGTCCCAGATGCGGAGGTGAGTTGCGAAAAAGCACGATTGTCTTGATTACAAAAGGCAAGCTAACTCTATGTGACAAATGTTTGGATGCATGGCTTTATAAGGAGGAGCAAAGACCTGTCCGAATAATATAATGTTCTTAAACAATTGCGTGGCTAGTTACAGATTTAGATATCTTTCCCAGAAAAAATCTTCGGACACTCGCTATTTGCATCGAAATCGCCCAGTGTGTTTCAATTCTTATTAATGGCGGACCAGAAGCAGCACAATATTCGCAATAATGCTTAGCATTAGAAGAGAACCAAATAGTATTGATATTTTTCTGCTTGTTAAGATCGATGAGCTCAGGGCTTTAAACGTTTTTTCCATCCTATCGGTTGATTGATTTTCTAGCTTTTCTAATGCCTGGTTTTGTTCTGAAATCGCTTTGATTTGCCCTTCTATCAAAGTGAAGCGTTCTTCGACAATCTTTGATCGAGCATCCATTTCAGCATCAATTTTCGTTATTTCAAAAGTTACATCTTTTATCCTTTCAAAAACCGAAGCGAATGATTTATAAGACTATCCTGATTCATCCTGCTCTGTGTTTCGGCAATAAAATTAATAAATTCTTTTATATAAGAACCTTGGTTGCCGATTTTTTCCAGCTCTTCCGAAATTTGGCTTTTTTCTAAATACTTCAAAAAAGCCTCTGATGTGCTTAGAAGCTCAACCATTTTAGTGTTAATTTCTTCACTTGCCCGGATTACTCTTTGAGACATCTCTTTTGCATTATCAATTTGGGATGTCGCATCCTTTAAATCCTTTAATTCATCCAATATTGATGTTAGCGCCTGTTCAGTATCCAGAATTTGCTGATGAATATCAGACATTCTCATTTTCTCCTTTCAATATTTCGTTGACATTATGAAGCCGGTTTGAAAGTTGGTTGACAAGGATTTTTGTTGCTTCATTTGGGACAAGTGGTAATGTCCTTCTAGCTATTCCTCTAGTAGGAAATATTTGGATAATGTCATTGGCGACCCTGATCTTTACGTCACCGATTAAACGAACCTGGGTGCATTTATTTTCGATGACATCCAGCAATTCAACTGCAATTGCTTCTTTCTTGGGCTCGTTTCTCTTCTCTAAAATCAATAGCCCTGCTCGGAGATCATTATAAGATTCCTGAATATCTTGGTCGCTTAGAAATAAACGAGCAATTCCACTCAAGAATAGAAGGCCCGGGTGGTCAGGATAGCTTTCTAAAGTTCGCCGGCAACCCCCAGAATTTGTCTAGCCCCATCTTCACTTTCAACCAAAATGCCATTCTCTTCATTCCTAATATTTAGGATCTCCCACCATTCCTTACTATTCATCCGCTTGACTAATTTTAGGAGCAGATCATTGATCGGCGTCTGTTTCATGTAAGCAATAATTTCTTGCCTAAGAAAAGTATTTGGGTCTGAATGTACAGATGCCTGTCTGGTTACTTCAACCATGGTCCGAATTGCTGCACGTCTCTTTTTTTCCACTTCCTGGTAGATAAAAGAAAGTAAAAAGCGGATACATTTAAAAATAATGCCATCGGGAGATTGGATCTTTATTTTCTCAGGAACTTCTGCAACTTCTTGGGGTGTCTTATAGCGGGCAACATAATCTTTTACTTTCGATATATATTCCTGCTCAAAGCAACGATGGGCAGTTACATCAAAGCGGCGTTCATTATAATTTACCGTATAGTCATCAATTGCCCCGACTACTGACAAACGGTATAAAGCTTTTTCAATGGCAACCCGATCATCTCCTGAAGGATTACTAAAGGGTAGTTTATAACGAATTTCGTTGCCTGGTTTATTTTGGCCAAGGATTTTATAGATTGGTGTAAATACCCTAATAATCCTTTGAAATTCCTCTTCTTCTCCACGGAAGGCTTGACCATGAAAAAAGAATAGCCTGTTAATATCTCCTTCTTCCAGAAAATTGGAACGCGGAATATTACGCATATCATCAATTGGAGAACTCGGGTCTAATGCTCTGTTGACCTCAAATGAGCGGTCATCGGAAAAAATAATTGCGCAAAAGGCTTTTTTTTGATCTCGCCCTGCCCTACCAACCTCCTGATAAAATGCCTCTAATGAAGGAGGAATATTGTAGTGAATGGTATAACGTATATTTGGTTTATCAATACCCATTCCAAAAGCTTTTGTGGCTACAAGAAGAGGGACCTCGTTATTTTTGAATTCTTTTTGGGATTGCTCTTTTTCTTCCTCAAAATCATTATTCCCTTGCCAGTTCTTTGGACGGGTGCCGCTATAAACCTTAACCGGTATTCGTAATTCTTTTCTTATCTTCTCAGCAACATCCAGCACCCCAAAAGGTCCGTTGACATGAGGAACAAATATCAATCCAGCTGCTGTATGTTCACGATTAGAAGCAAAAAAATGCTCTGCTGGAATATGAAACATCCCAGGAAGTGATCTTATTAACCCAGCCAGCTTTTGCCACTTTTGCGAAGTAGGAACCGAGTAGACACCAAACTCAAGTTCCTCCCTATCAAAAGAAGGTGGAAGAACAATCGCTTCATCATCAAAAACCTCAATTTCTCTTTGAATATCAATTAATACGGAATAAGAAGCAGTACCGGTTAATGCAATAATTGATGGCTTTTTATCTCGAAAGGCACAATGCGCCTGAATTGTTTTGGCTAAATTCAAGTAAGAAGTTCGAAAATCATGCCCCCATTCAGAAACACAATGGGCTTCGTCAATCACTGCATATGGTATAGCGAAAGCAGAGGTTAATTCCATTAAACTATCGCGGAAGATTTGATTCTGTAGTCGCTCGGGTGCAACAAAGATGAATTGAATTTGGCCCGCTTTCAATGCAGATAGAACCGCTTCACGTTCGTCCGCACTGAACTGACTGCTAATTACTCCCACAGCGTCAATTAAGTACTGCTCTTTTAGATTTGTAACCTGATCTATCATCAATGAGCGAAGGGGGTCGACAACCAGGGTAACTCCTGGCTGGAGCAGCGCCGGAAGTTGGTAACAGATAGATTTGCCGGCGCCTGTAGGAAGTAGTCCAATAACCGGCTTCAAACTAATCGCCCGTTTTATAATGTCCAACTGTCCTGGCCGAAAATCCTTTTTTCGAAATATGTTTTGTAGGAAAAACCTTAGACTTTCATCTGTTTTCTCCGAAATCTGATAGCTAATCGGGGTAATAGAGAAAATCTGCCTGTTTCCCTGATCAATATTGTTTGAACGTAGTGAATAAATGGGTGGATTGGAGAGCAAGATCTGCGAAAGGGATTTGGTTGTTTCCTCATCTATGTGATCTCTAAAAAGCATCGATACATCAATGACGAGATCTGCTGGAATAGCACTATTACTTTGGCTGTCAAAAGGTGTCCTAGAAAAGAAAATCCTTCTTCTATCTAGGCCGCCCACAAGATTTTCGTTTCCCTCCCTAAATTCAGGCGTGTGTATAACGTGGATATGAATTTCAGGCAACGCCTTATTTATACCTAAAAGCAGGTAGAATGCTCCCACATGGTCAAGAAAATCAGCTACTGCAAGAACAGCACATGGAACATCGCGTTCTATAATAGTTAGGTTCCAACAAGCTTTTTCTAAACTTAGCCTTGAATTTTGTAAGGCCAGAATAAGGGTCTTCTGAATTCGAGCCACAGCATAAGGCGTTAAGACAAGCTCAAGTGCTTTTCTACCAATTGAGGAATACCATAACGGAGTTTTTAAATTTTCTTGGGCCACAAGGAAAAATGGGTTCTTTTCAATTTCCTCTTGAATTTGAAGAATTTCTGATGCGATGCTTCCGTCTCGAATTTTCTCCTTAATGATCCGTTTAATTCGCCAACTTCGGTATTTATTTGGTAATAGATCTCCGTTTATATTTTCTAAACTATCAACAATTTTTATGCCAGTTTTAACTCCTTCCCATTCGAAAGCGCAATCCAGCGTATTTTTCCCAGTCTCTTCATCAAGAACCTCGTACCGCAATAACTGCTCGTATGGTGGTGGTAGGAGAGAAGGCAACAATTGTTCAAATAGATATTTCTTTTCAGGCACACTTGTCTGGGGAAGATTTACTGGCCTTTTACTTCTAGAGTTGACAATCACGAATGCGTGCAGAATTCGAATCTTATCCATTCTCCAGGTAGTAACTCAACACCAGGCGTTCGATACTCTATCACCGCATCATCATCTACTTTTTTGAGCTCGATAATTTGCGAAATTGATTGAGAAATAGTCTCCTCGACAAGTATAGAGCAAAGTGTCGGAAAACCTCTAGAAATCAAATTACTATATAGAGCAGTTACCGTCTCAGTCGAAGGTGAAATAAGCGATCCAGTAAAATCCAGGTTATTCTGGGACACTGAAAACGAACTAAGAAGTTTAGTAATTTCGGAGATCGTAAAAGTAGAGTGTGTCTGGATTTGGGGAATAAGATCCTTTAAATAATCAGTTACGTAGCCCACATTGTAATTCGCATTCTTCAAAGAAAGCCGGCTTGAATACGTTCTCGCCTGGTCTTTTTGGTTCCAAACTTCGTAATCTTGTCCAGAAGAGGAAACCCAGGCAGAAGCGCTATTGAAGCTGCGCGGTAGTAGATCTGGGGTTCTTAAAAGAGGTCGATAACCCTAGAACATATGCCCATGAATTAACTGCCCATTGAGCAGCCTCAACTGTAATAGCTCTATTTTCGGTTAGCCTTCGTATAAAACGAGGGAGAATAATTTCTAAAGAAGCATCTGCCTTATGATCATTTAAATCTACTGGAATCCTTTCTTCAAGAGCATAAAGTATGATTTTAATTTCCGTCTGGTATTCTCCACAAAAGTCATTAAGCAAACCTCGTAATCTCTTGGAGTTCTAAAAATATAGATTGGCCGAATTGTTTATAAATTAAATGCAATGCTTCTCTTGGACTATGTTTCATTGCCGATTCCCTTAATCAATGTAATGTCTATACCAATAGAGTTATATTTGTTTATTTGATTGGCTTTTAACCTCGGCCGAAATCATTCAGCTATCCAACAACCCTGCTCTATACACTGCCGAAGATAACTAACTTTATTGGTAAAAAAGACATTTCCGTCAGCTTTATGGATTGCCCAACCTGACAAACTTTTTTTATTGGGCAAAGAGTTTCCATCTGCATTAATCTTAAGGCCAATAGTTCCAGCGGCAGAATTCAATCGTAATTCTGCCACATCTTGTTTCTCTCCTAATTCTTTTGCATTAATCCACACATTTATATATCTTGTTTCTCCTTCTCCAATCCTATCTGTAGATGGATATATACCGAGCCAATTTACATTGGTTGAGTAATTAACGATATAATCCCCAAATCCAGAGTTGATAATTCTTATTCGCTCAGGGTGATCCTTTGTGTTTTTAGTCGATAATAAATATCGCTCTTGTAAATCAATAATTGGTCTTGGTTTTAGTACTTGAGTGAATTTATATGGAATGGTCATATTCCCAGCATTTGAACTTATTATTAGGTTTCCATTGAAATTTCCTGGTATTTTGATTACCGACATTACTTCAAAAGAAAGATTTTGTTGTTCTCCCGAACTACAAGAAAAATTTACCCCCATTTTTGTCGACTTAATCGATTAAATTTTTTATCAGTCAAAGATAAGGAACCTCGTAACTCTCCAAAACCTTCGTTACTAATAATGATAGATGAACTTTCCGATCATTATTCTCAAGATCTCCAAAATCATATTCGTTAGGTTCAACGGTAATAAGAGGTTTTCCCACCTTAACCGAGGAGAGATTGTTTGGAAGCCGCCGTTCGATTCCACAAATAACACCGTGCTATATAATTTGGGGGGGAAATCTCCTGGTAACAATTGATTAAGAGTGGATAATGTTATCTTTTGTGACACCCCTGCCCCACATTCAAAATTTGTTGGTAATACTGAAAGCCATGGTGAATTACTTTTTATAGAGCCTCTCAATTCACCTATTCCCAGATTGGCAATTGTTAGCTCCAATTTCTGTGATTGGTCTATCGAAATTGCGCCAAGATCAATAGATGTTTGACTTACATTAAGAATAGGTTCACCTATTTCCAATTGACAAATTATTTGTTTATCCCCTCCGTTTGAAGAAATCCTTATTTAAATCCAGCTTTATCTTCTCACTTTGATCTATTTGCGAAGTGTCAGCTATGATTTGTAGAGTTAAATTTGTATGAGGCAGAATTCCTTCTCTAAGAGGCGTAATCGTTAACCATTGGGCACCTTTCATTATTTCTATATAAAGGTAACCACGTGTTTGATTTTGTATAGTTACTTGTTTTTGTACTTTTCACCTCTACATACCATTCCAAAATTCACATCTTCAGATGAAACTTGTAATATGGGCTTGTAACCTCTAAGTTATTCCTTCTAAAAACATTTCCAATGCAGTATATTGCGTAATTTTATCTCCTAGGACCGCATGCGTCTGAAAATATTGAGCGTTGGAGAGTAAATTATCTAGTTTTAGTGCTGCCGCCCCTCTTCCCGTAATCCTTAATGAAGCGGCACTTTTCTTAATGATTTCCTGAAGTTGCCCATTAATTAACATCGATGTAGCTTGATCCCATGATTGCTCGCAAGCTTTAGGAAGATCAGACAGAGAAGATACTATAACTCCGTACTTAATAGTAAAAGGGATGAGGGGAACCATTTCAAAATAATTATCAAGTATCGGACCCGGAGGTAGGCATATTCCTTATAATTTGTGTCGGTTTTGTAATTTTATCCAATGCCCAAGCCCATCCATCAACTGCATATCGTGCAGCCTGTTCGCTTAATCCAGTTTCATCTTGTAGAAATCGAGTTAATTGGGCTATTAAAATGTCAACTGATATAGAATTCGGAGAATTTAACAATTTATCAGGAATCTTTTCATTGAGAGCGAACATTAGGAGACGCACTTCTCGTCTGAATTGTGCACAATAATCATTTAATAAACCTTCACAGCGCTTAGGATCATAGATGATAGCGGTCCCATACTTTTTTATAATTTCTAATAATTTCTCTTGTGGTATAGTTTTCATAAGTATATCCCAATGAGCATTTTGACTAAAAGATCTGATGAATAACGTTCAGCTCCTGCCTTATTACCCCTTCCTCATGGCGCTTTAGTATTAATGACAGGGACCACAGATTCACCACTCAATCGGATAATTCCTTGCTTTAGTAACTCATTTAGGGCGATTTCTATGCGCTCTTTTCGTGTAGAGCTCGCATTTGGATAGCCTAACAATGATGAAGTTTCTTTGATCAATGCAGATGTCGATATTCCATACACATGGGTGGTAATCTCCTTTAGAAGCGCTGAAATTTCTTCTATTGAGATATATTCTATTTTTCGTGGTAATTCACCAGGTGAAGGATAACGGGGTGTTGGTTGATAATCGTTTGATGTAATTTGGATGAAAGAGTTTTTTCGCGATAAATTTTCAGCACGAATAGCGGTTAACAATATCTTTTGAAAAAGTTGTTTCTGATACTTGCTTGTTCCATCTAGCCCATAGCATAAGCGGAAACGGTCATAAAGAATATCTTCATGTATTGGCTGTTCTAGTTTGATAATTTCAACGAGTAAGTTTATTCCCTGTTGTTGATCATGGCCGTATTGGTATGAAGGAAATTGGTGGGGCGGTTTATATGAGGCGTACTCCGTCATCTTGATCTTTTGCTTCCAATCGACATTGATTTCGGAAGCAATAGTTTTGATGTTTCTACCCCCGTTGTCTACAGTGTTGCTAAATTCGGATGATGGGCCAACCTCTTCTAAATGTATAGGATCAATACTATCTCGAATTTCCTCAGGATCTATATCCCCATTTCTTGCTTCTTCGATTAGATTCTTCAATACCTGGCGCGACTGGCTTGGTTTCAACATCCATTCTTTTGCCCAAAGCTTAATCAACTTCCAGTTCATATTTTTAAGGATTTGAGGGCGCAAGCGCTCGCGATCTCTGGCGGTTAATGCTGACGAATAATTTTTCCCATCACAAATGATTCCAGCCAAGTACCGATTTGGTATTTCTGGATGGCGAATTGCCAAATCCATATGAAAACCACCCATACCTACGTTTCGATCGACGGCATACCCCCAATCAAGTAATGTCTTGAATACTTCAGCCTCAAATGGGCCGTTATTATTAGATGTTGAACCAACTTTTGGAAGGCTCGGTGCTTGCATTCGTTGACAATAAAGTAAATAGTTTCTTAAGTCCTTAATCCCGGTTTGCTGTTTTCAGTCAAGCGGATGTCTTCAGCATGGATTGAACTGACTAGGGTAATTTGGTGTTTAGCACGCGTCACTGCCACATTTAGACGACGCTCACCACCTAATAAATTGACAGGCCCAAAAGTCTGAGTGATTTTACCGGTAGCATCAGGCCCATATCCGATCGAAAGTATGATGCAGTCCCGCTCATCCCCTTGAACCCTTTCAAGCGACTTGATAAAAAAAGGTTCTTCTTCAGGTGAATTTTCATTTAATAATTCACGAAAAGCGAGCAAATCCGAATTACTACCCCTGGAAATTTCAAGATTTAAATGATCTCGAATTGCATTCTCTTGGGCAATGCTTAATGTAATAACTCCTAAAGATCGACTTCCTTTGAATTTCTTCAAGTGATCAGCTATAAGTTCAACTACCTTACTTGCCTCAATTGGATTCTGGCGCGATTTTCCACGATCGTAAACGCCACGAACATACTGATATTGAATGGCAACTTCATGCGAATTGGTAAGCGGACTGGGGAAAGTTATCAACGATCCCCCGTAATAGGACTGGTTAGAGAAATGAATCAGTGCCTCATGCCTGCTCCGGTAGTGCCAAAGTAGACGAGACTGCTGTACACCAGCCAGGCTGTCGAATTCTCCAAGAATGCTCTCCAATTGCCCAAGAGGCGCATCATCATCTTCCTCATTCTCTTCGTTCTCCAATTCCAGGTCACCAGTAACATGGAAAAAGTCAGTTGGTGGAAGCTGCATTAAGTCGCCAGCCACAATAACTTGTTTAGCTCGCAGCATAGCACCAACCGCAAAGGCGGGTTTCACTTGGGATGCCTCATCAAAAATGACTACGTCAAAACGTTCTCTAAATTGTTCAAGTGGTAAGTAGGCGGCCACTGATAAGGGACTGATTAACACGCAAGGCTTTAACTTTAATAAAAGATCCGGAGTTTTAGAAAATAATTTTCTCAAAGGAGCATGGGCTCGTTTTTTATTAAATTCGCGAGCTAATATGCCTGCTTGTGAATCTGGGGGTCGTGTTAAATAGAGCGGGTAAATTGTCCTGCCAGGTTTGAAGAACCTTTTTACTTTGCAAGTCCATCAACTTTCGATCCAGGTTGACAAATTCTTCTACTCTACGTTCGTGTTGACCGACATTAAGACTTTTGATGTCTTTATAAAGAAGATAGGCTTCATCAAGCCACAATTGCAAATACCGCTTTCTAACAATAGCTTTAAATTTATCTACAACCGGTTCCCGATTCGCAGCAACTTCTTCAACAATACGGGTCAGGCCTACTTTTTTTACATCTTCCATCGTTGCTACGTATTCTTGCCAAGCCGGAATTTCATCCAATCGTTGATACAAATTACTGGCCCAACGAAACAAGCATTCCAAGGGCACCGATGAAAAATCATTTGTAGTGAATGATTTATCGAAGTTCAAGAAGTACTCTTCCAACCGTTGAACCCTGGTTCTCAGCTCTTTGTGCTGAGATAAAAGATTTTGTTTCAACATTTGAGCTGACTTTTTCAATTCACCAAAGTTATTTAAACTAGCAATAAATTCTGAAAAATCATTCCCAGCTGGCATCTTTTTATTAGCAGGATCCCCAACGTGAAGGAAACGGTTCAGAAGCTCAGCATAGGTAACCGCCTCCTTTAAGTTATTCCAATCTGTTTCCGTTCCATTGTAATAACCACCGAATTCATCCTTATAACGACTCGATTTTTGTATGAGATTTTTCTCAAAGAGATTGATTAGTATACAAACATCAAAACATTTAAGAATAAGGTCGAACGGCATATCATCGATGGATGCGAATGAATAAAACTGTTCAAGAGAAACATCTAAATCAGATAATGATTTTTCCGACTTTTTAGCAACCTCTAATAATCGATCAATGTATAAATTATTCTCCTCACCAATGTGTGCAAGAAGTGACTGATGAAGTATGGGCGAGATTGTTTGGAGACAGCCAATTGATGACCGCTGAACATTAATGGTCTGGTCACGTAAACCCAACCATTCTGCCTGTGAATAATAATTACCTGCAAGGCGGACTTTTAAGTTTTCCGGAACTGGTAAACCATTAAATTGGGAAATAAGCTTCTTAATGAGATCAAGCTGACCAAAAAGTTCTTGAAAATTCGTATTCTCTCTATGGAATCGTTGCCCTATGTTCGTTTGAAAATATGGATCGACTTTATTAAACCAATATATTAGTTCATTATATTTCTGAACATCTTTCGATACTTCAAGAAGATTTTGATAATTTAGCTTTTTCTCCCCTTTCCACATTAAGCTTGCAGATTTATGTAAATTTCGATACTCTTTACTAAACAACCGCTTAATACCGTTCGTATATGCTGCTTGTATTTTCTGAATGAACTCCTGTGTGACGAGTGTAAATATATCTTCTTCCCAATTTGCAAGGATTTTTGCTTTTACATCTTTAAACGATTTCGCCGCTCGTTCTGCCTGGACTACCTGCTCTGTGATAGAAATTAATGAGGTTAAAATCAAACCAGCAGATCATTGGGCGATTTAATCCAGAAGCAAGTTCCAAAAGATCGCTGGCCCAACACAATGTATCGACCCGGGCAATCGAATCAACGTTCAATTGTGCCCGTAAGGATAATATAAACTCCCAATCTATTGCAGATTTTGAGGTGATTTCTCTAAGGGTTTGTATTACTTCTTTTCTTTTTGATCGAGATGAATAAGCATCGATCTCTTTGAAATTTTCTTTGTGTATCCTTAATGAAAAAGACAAATTATTCTTTGCTATCTCAGGATCCTGGTTTAGGAAAGCTAAATTTACTCCATTCTGAATCAGATATTCTCTTCCACTTATTATGGTTTCAGTTTCTTTTTGTCCTTTTTCAATTTCGTCTAAAAGCTGTGTGTAATTAGCATTTAAGAACCATTGCGGCAATAGGATGGGTGCATTTGCAACTAAGTTTATTACCTCAACTGCCCAGGCTACCTCTTGCATGTTCTTTGCCGCAGGCAATTTACATCTTTGCTTAACCTCCCAGATAAGATCGGTCATGGTCTGCTGGATTTCTAAGAGATCCTGCAGGCTAAGTTGAATATCTGAGAGAGCAGAAACACCTATTTCTTCAACATTTAAAAAACGCCAGGGATGTTCTTCAGGTTTACAGCCTAATTGTAAGTATGTTCGCGCAAACTCTTGGGCGGTATGATCAATAAGACTCCATTCAGCCTGGTTAAGCTTTAGATAGTGCTTTGAATATCCTTCAAACTGACTACGGATATTTGGGACTTTATCCAATTGAAGAAGTTCGCCCATTACTTCTTGAATTGTCAGGCCAAGGTGTCCGGTAGGCTTATTCAGATTTTGAGCGACTTCGTTTAGTTGAAGCCGGTAACGATATAAAAGTTCGTAATCATGGATTGGATTAACTCCCCCATCATTCCGTTGATATACATAAACATCTTGCAGTTCGTTCAGCACGGCCTTTTTATTCGCCTTCTCACTATGAACTTGCAAGCACATCTTATCTAATCCGACCTGAGTTAAGCGCCTGAACACAACATCGAGTGCCGCTTTTTTCTGGCTAACAAACAGTACAGTTTTATGATCCGCAATCGTCTGGGCAATCAAGTTAACAATCGTCTGACTTTTACCAGTTCCTGGCGGCCCTTGAATTACCATGTGCTTACCTGACCGACTCATGACCAGAGACTGCACCTGGGTCGCATCTGCATCCAGAACTTGAAAGAAATCGCCCGGTTTCATCTCTAGATCAAGATCAACAATCTGATCATCAACTGGCGTCGAAGCAACCGTATCACCCGAAAGCATCCGAATGATTGGAGGATATAGGCTCATCGCACGTCCGTCATCAAGATCTCGACCTAAACGAATGGTTTGGAAAGAGAAGAGTTTAATGACTACCGAATTATCGACAAACCACCCCCTTGGCGTAACAACTTTTTCTACTTCTTGCAGGTAGGCTTTCAGATCTAAATCTTGATCATCTGCAATATCAGGAAGTTTTAAGTTGTAATTGAACCGAGGATCAACAAGAAAAGCCGCAAGCGTAGGATTAAGCAGTATATCTTCTTCAATATAAGAAAGAAGGTATTTATCTTTTCCTTCCACTCTTTCAATGTCAGCTGGAACAAGGATAAGTGGAGCGGAATTCAACTGTCCAGGGTTACCAGAGTCGCTCCAACGGAGAAGACCAAACCCGATGAAAAGAGAATTTAAACCCAATTCATTACGGCTGGATCGAGCAGAATTACGGATGTTATTTAGACTGCGGACAAGAGTTCCTTCTGTTTTGTCAGCACTCAAATCTCCTTTATTCTCAAGGATATAACGGGTTATGTAACGTTTTGTCTGACCTATTTCTGTAGGTGCAGCCACATATTCTGTCCGATATTGAGGAAAGGATAACCGTTCTCCGCGATTAACGATTCGTTCATAAACCCAATCCATCTTGGGAGAAATGATCTCGAGGGTGGAGGACTGCGTTGGTTTGTAGTAAAGGAGAGGATTCCGTTTAGAAAAATCGTAAAGATCCTGTTTCCAGGCATCGATCTTTCGATCAACTTTTGGCGAAGAGACAACCAAAGTGGAGTATGATCCAGGGCCGATAAAATCAGGTGTTGTGCATTTACTTTCTGGATAAAGGGATAATGCTACCCCCCAAGAATTCGATGACCCAGCGTGCGGTTTTATCGTTGAGTCCCTGGTTGGTCTTTAACTGCGCAATTAATTGGTTCTCAAGAATAGAGAATGGCAGATTTTTGTGAGAAAGAATGAATTCTGGAATGCGGTCTTTTACAGAGCCAACCAGGACATTAACCTCAAGCTTATATTCGCCGCAATAATCCTTTAAAAGCGCCAGCATTTTGTTTGGATCGGTCGTTACCTGCTCGCCAAACTGCTGAACTAATATCGTTAACGCTTGTCTCGGTGTATATGCCATTGTCTCTTTTCGCTAAGTGGTATTCGTAATTGGCAAGAGGTTGTAAAGCTTAAGCTTTCAGGCTGTTGTGAAGACCGGTTCCTATATTCTTACTTCACCTTCGACATTGCCAAAGTTGATCTTCAATCCCGGACTTAAAGTGGCACTTTTACCGGGTTCTACGTCTTTAATTGTGCCATCTTTCGCTGTAATTACCCATTTATCGCTGCTAAGATTTCTCAGCCCCCAGATGGAGGGATCTGTTGGATGACGGGTTACTTCAGCACATGGAGAAGTAAAGTCGTACATCCTTTGTGGATCGATATGATGGGGAAACAGTTTTGAATTGAAATTGAGCATAATGATGTTATTGTTTATCCTTACCCGATAAGGCAGTGGAATTTCTTTTCTGCAGGACCAACACGGGTTTGGTTTTCCATTATTTTTCTTCAATGCTTCTGGATCATAGAAATTTTCAGATGCACAACTAGGGCAGTAAACGATCCAATCGCGAAGATTGGATAATGCACCTCGCCACTCATTTTCTCGGACCCGACTTCTGACATCTCTTACCCCATCTGTAAATGCTTTTACAAAAAGGTCTTTTATAAATTGAGGGTATACTCTCCAATACTCAATTGCGTTGTCATGGATACCCTTTACTGGTTCATTGGACCGATCTTTGGGGTCAAAGATAAAGAAGAGGCTCTGTGCCATAAATTTTATTCATAGCTGGCAGGTCAAAGCAGCGTATGGAAGCTTCTTTTTTTCCTTCAAGGGGATGGCTTACCATCATCATATAAAATAGCAGGACTGCTAGGGAGAATAGGTCCGATTGTGTATTTGGTTTGGCTTCACCCCTGACGATTTCAGGCGCCATAAAGCGCGGTGTTCCTAATACACTTGCCACTCCTTCTCCGTCAACCGCTACATTATCGTTATCGCATATTAATACTTCACCCGTATTAGGTTCGAAGAACACATTCCCAAATGAAATATCTCGATAACATAATCCCTTGGAATGCAACTGGAGAAAACTGTTAGAAACTTCCATGCCGGCTGTAATGATAGCCCGAAAACTTGGCTCGACCCGGCGTTTCATCAGATCAACAATCCCTTTGTATCGTGCTTCTCGCAGCGGCATCAGGTATCCAAACCCAGGGATATTCTGACCATTTACTAATTCAATAGGCCATAGGAAGCGGTCAGTTGGAGCGCCCCGTTTGATCAATGTTTCGAGAGCAGTCATCTGTTCAGATGTGGCATTTTGTTTAAAATACCACTTAAGTGCATAAGGTTTGCCCATCAGTATAGCTTTGTAAACTTCACCCTGTCCTCCGCTACCCAAGAATTGATCAACAGAAACAGGTAGATTTGAAAGGGTGGTATTGACAACGAGTTTTTGCTTTAGAATTTGACCCAACGTAGGCATAAATTTCCTCACATAAAGATAACTCTATTGAGAAGGAACTGGCTTTAATATGTTCTAATCCTATTATTATCAAAGCCAAAATCGGCACCTGGAGTTAATCCAGGCCAATATATAGAAACCTGTTTATTTGTTTTCAAAAGTTGGATAAGACCTTGCCGAGAAATCTTAGATGTCCCTTTTAAATGTATGCTCTTCAGTTTTGGGAAAGATCCCAAAAAGATAAGGCTTGCATCTGAAACATTATCGCAATAAGTCAGTCTTACTTCTTCCAAATTTACTAGCGGTTTAAGAGTAAGGAAAAACTTATCGGTTATATGCTCATTCACTAATTCAATAAACTTTAGCTCTTTTAGGTTTCGGATTTTAAGTGCATCATCGTCTGTTAGATGATAGCTCCCGTGCAAATGCAAATATTCGATGCTCATCAATTTCAATATTTCTGCTATATCTCTACTGCTATAACTTGATAAATATAATTGTTTTAAGTTGGTTAAAACCCCTACAGGTATTCCCTTATCATCAAATCCTCCTGAAATCGCGAGGGTAATTAATCGGTTAAGTGTATAAATCATTTCTCTACCTGCTTGATAAACGTGGCATCCGATTACACCCAATTCTGTTAATTTTGGAAAGGCGGACAAGAAACCTATTGCGTTATCGTCTATATTGTAGCAATCAGTTAAAAGCAATGATTTTATATTAGAGTTCTGCGTCAGGTAGGCTAATCCTGTGTTAGAAATTTTTGTACCTGTAAAATCAAAATATTCTAAGAATGGTAGTTCTAGGAGATATGGTATAACGTCATCAGTTATAAATGTCTCAGTAAAGTCAAAATACGATATTCCTTTTTTCTGTTTCATTTCGTTTACAAACGCTTGCATAGCCTGAACACCTAGCTTCCTGCTTAAACTCCCTCCACCATTTGGATTGTATGTGTCTTTTCCTTGGTTGTTTTTCCATTGAGCTAAAGGTGATAGTCCTAGGCCATGAACTTTATTCATTTCCAACTTAATGGATCCAGGTGTAATTCCTATACGCTCCCAATAAGAATTTAGCTCTGATATTTGCCTAGAGTATATATGGAGAGGAAGATCTGAATGAAAGGCAACTTTTTTAGGAGGATGTCTAGTATCTGAACCCACATTGTTTTGTGGGAGGTTATGAATTACCAGCTCTATTTTCTGTTCTTCTTCCTTCTCAATTGGAACAAGGATAATATTTAGAGCAATAGCCCAAGTTCTCACTGCCCATTTAGCAGAATCATCAGAAAGAGGAGTTGAATCCAATAACTTTTGTATCAAACGAACGACTAATAATTCTTTGTTTCCTTCCATTTTTGCTTTTAATAACTCTTCTGGTATATGTTCATCATAAGCTGCCATAAGAGCACGAATTTCTTTACGATGGGATGGACAATAATCAAACAATAACCCAGAAATTTTTCTACCATCAGATAGCAAAGAATTGACATCATTTTTTCCAAACAAATCTATTAGCGTATTTCGTACATCATTTATGGTGTCCATTTATCCACCTATCGGTCTGAATTAACTGGGACATTTCCAATTGTTCCACCCAGTTCAATTCTGTTCCCACACCAGGGGCATATGATAAATCGTGATTCCCCATCGTAACAGCCAATTTTTCCACAACTGCATAGAAAAAAGCCCGGGGCATGGCAGTAAGGGCAGCCGGGGTAAGCGGGATCCATCTGAAAAGAGCCTTTTACCTGGTCTTGCCCATAGCCCTCTTTCTGAGCTTTTTTCTCCAGAATTTGAAAGGACCAGTCGGCAAACCAGTGTAACTGGAGCTTTTCCTCCAAACGGATTCCAAAGAGCTGCTTTGTATTTTTACAGCGAGACAAAATAATAACAACGTTGGGTTGCTCAGACACTTTTTGCCCCTCTTTAAAAATCGTTCTTACCATCGCTTAGTTCTTTCGAGCATCTTTCTTGATCCAATTCCTGTTGAGCAGGATCAAGATACTCGAAAGGCTGAATAGCTTCTTCTCGGAAGATGATCCCTATGGAAATATCATCACCACTTCCCGACTTTGAGGCTTCTTTCATCCAATCACTCAAGCTGCTTCGAACCATCCTTGGGCCTTCAGTTCGCATCAGATCAAGGATATCTTTGCCAACGCTCAGGAAGCTCTCCTCGTCTCTAAAAGAGTTGGAGTACCCATCTGTTGAAAGAAGAATTAGCGATGGAGGAGGGCCGGCAAGGGGAATAAAAGAACTTCTAATCTCCTGCCAGGCCTTATCTTGAGCTAGAGATGTTGTTTCATTCGCAATAAGACGCTCATCCTTCGGCAAAGGACGGGATACCTCGCCAGTATCGGAGACGGTTAGGATATCTCCATCACCCAGTTGAAGGATATGAATAAAAGATGAAGAAATTAATACAATGAGAAGCGTAGCGCCGTATGCGATTCTCGGATGAGCCTGCACTTTCTTGCAAGCCGTTAAGCCTTCTTTTTCTTCTAAATAAGCCCATTCTTTTTCGGTAAAAGGATACTCTTTCAGATGCTTGTCTACTGCCTTTGACCAGTTTATGGCAATATCTCGAGGTAGTCTTTCGTCAAGTGACCTTTTAATCGTTGTCAAGTCAGAAGTCATAATTTCTGACTTCATAAGCTGCATAATCGATTCCCTGGTACGCTTCGTGGCAATATCGGCCCCAATATCACTTCGGAAACTTTTAGCAGATCCATGACCATCGGAAAGGATCATAACCAATGGTGGACCATACTTACCTGGCTGTTTTGGGAACCAATGAATTGAATCCCTGGTTAGGTAAACCAGATCTTTCATGGGATGCACCTCGAATTGTTTGGCCAAATGCCCCCCAAGTATATTCAGGTTGAATTTCAGTCATATGGAGATACCTTACCAAACATCCGTTGCTGAAGTGGAATTATCAGCAGCGTCTGGAGGTTTTGGTACGGGGACATTCGAATTAATTGGGGCTGAATTTACACTCTGGCTAGCTGGTGATGAAGCGGATTGAAGAACCTGAGTGGAAACCCACTTAATGTAACGAGTGAGCGTTTCAGAATTATTTGCTTGTAGGGGTTTTATTTCTGAATTACCAATGAACTTTTGCAAAACATCTGTATCCGCATCTTCGCCGATAGCAATGGCAATACGGACGGCTTTCTTGCCCCAGGGTTGATTTATCAATTCTTTGAGCCCAGCGTCAATATTATCCGTTGGTTGTCCATCAGAAATCATAACTAATACAGGTGGAAGCCCACGATCGGTTAGTAGTTTCAATTGTTCAGCAACCATTGATAAAGCTTTTCCCATATCGGTAACACCATCTGCTGTTAGATCTTGCCACTTGAAATCCTTCACTGGCACAGGTTGAGAAATGTGCCACTGCGCGCCGCTTGAGAAACGAATTGCGCGCACCAATACATCCGCATTCGGATTTTCATCAGCAACTTTTTGCATTTCGGGTATAGCGTTCCCAATCGCAGAATTTAACGATTGGATTTTGCCATCTACAGACATTGATCCAGAACAGTCGCAGATCCAGATAAAATGTAAAGGTCGAGTTGCCAATTCACCGCCAGGTCGCTTTGCCATAAGATGCTCCTTGTATTTATTTCATCGCATAAACAGTTGAGATAACTACTAAGACTAGACCCAGGAGAAACAAGGGACTGCAGCCTCCTCGTTTTAGACATCCTGATGCTCTAGCCAATTTCATAGGTTCCGAGTAGTATCCAACCGTCCGAAGTGCACTCCGTTTCATATTCTTTAAAGGAGTGGTTGGATCTTGCAGTGTAGTAAGCCCTAAATGCCTACTGATTTTCCTTTTTAAAGAAGTAATACCAAGCAATTGATTAACACTTGGTTTTCGATATCGAAATAACCTGGGGCCTCTAGGCATATTCTCCCCTCTGACCTTGATGCAATCAGGTATTATGAGAAAAGTTTTTCTTCGTAATAATTTGGCTTATTAAGTTTACTATAAATCAACCGAAGGGAGCTATCAGTTTCGTATAATTGAGTCCAGTGCTTCCTAAAAATCGCTTATATAAAGCAAGGTCTACGTCAGAGTCTGGTCTTCCAGGAAAATATGATCAACCTGTATTTATGCGTAAAAGTTAGGCACACGTAACGCTAATTCTCAGATCTAAGGTTCTTGTTTACTTCAATCGACCTAGGGCGTGTTTGCAAAGTCATTTGAGCCACAGGAAAATTATGGCGATGGTCAGCATGGCGGCGTAACTGGAGGCGCGCTTTTCATAACGAGTGGCTACCCGGCGAAACTGCTTCAAACGGTTAATCAAACGCTCTACCTGATTGCGTTGTCGATATAATCCAGGATCAAAAGGACCCGTGCGATGTTCGTTCTTCTTTCTGGGTATGGTGATCCGCATGCCACGCTGGCGCAGGTAGTGCCGATATTTGCGGGAACTGTAGCCTTTGTCAGCCGATACGCGCTTCGGTCGCAAGCGGATATGGCCACTCGCCCGTCGAACGCCGCCTTGTTCCATCAGTTGCTCGGCTACGCTCAGTTCATGCTGCTGGCCTGGCGTGAGCAAAAACGTGATCGGCCTTCCTTGTCCATCGCAACGGAGATGGATCTTGGTGCTTAAGCCACCCTGGCTGCGCCCGAGGGCTTCCTCCGCTGGGGTACTTTTTTTGCCCCTGCGGCATGCTGATGAGCGCGGACGATGCTGCCGTCCACGAAATGGATTTCCCAATCCAATTCGCCCTGTTGATCGCCCATCGATTGGAGTTCGGCCAACACGCGATCCCAAATCCCCGCCTGTTTCCATCGTCGAAAGCGGCTGTAAACACTGTTCCACGACCCAAATCGCTCTGGCAAGTCGCGCCAGGGTGCACCGGTTCGCAAAATCCACAACATCCCATTCACCATTGTCCGGTGATCTTTGTTGGGGCGCCCTTTTTTGGGCTTTTGGGGCGGCAAAAGCGGTGCTAACCGCTCCCATTGTTCATTCGTTAAATCACCTCGGTTCATGGCGACCGATTATACAAAATCGCTTCTTACTTTGCAAACACGCCCTAGTACTGGCCTAAACTGACATCCTATTGGATGGGATTTTCCAAGCAACGTCCAGGAGAGCTGTTTCACCACATTCCACCAGACATCCAGAACCTGGTACCAAAGGACATCGGCCGCCCCAGTAGGGATATCTGGGTCAGACGCTGATACTCGATCTAGGAATCCGCCTGGATGAATAGCAATATCTGAATAAACAATAGAATAGATCGGACCAATTACGCCTAAGGATAAAAACATACTCCAGTCGCAGCGAGATGGCTCGACTACCTTTGCGGCCTCTACACAATCCTTCATAAACTCAAAATCGGTCATTCCTACCAGCGCACCTGATACGTTCATCGGTTGATTCCCTTTGTAAGCGATAGAATTGAAGCGCATCTGAAAGTATTAGATGAAGCCCTCGTCTAAGGATACAACGGCGGGCTGCAAGTTTGCCGGTTTGTGGAACCCAACTTACCCATTCTGGCTGACAGTAGAACCTGATCTTCAAACACCAGGATGGCCTAATGAATGGTCGATGTTTGCGTAGGCTTCCGAAGAATTTCTTGACAATAGTATCAATAGTGGTATCATATAACTGTGGCATCCATCAAAGACATCCTCGCAACAATGCACCGCAACCCCAAAGGGGTCAGTTTTAACGATCTGTGTAAAGTATGTGACCATTTCTTTGGCGAGGCCAGACAAACCAGCGGCAGTCACAGGATCTATAAGACACCCTGGCAGGGAGATCCGCGGGTTAACATTCAAAACGATAAAGGAATGGCAAAAGCTTATCAGGTCAGGCAAGTGCTCAAAGCGATTGAGCGATTGACAGCCGCTGATGGAGATGTGGAGGAGCAAGACAATGTTACAAAATGATCGCTACACCTATCGTGTCACCTGGTCCGAGGAAGACGGCGAATATATTGGGCTGTGCGCGGAATTCGCAAGCCTGAGCTGGCTAGCGCCTGAACCGGAAGCGGCACTCCAAGGAATCCGCCAGGTAGTGGCTGATGTGGTGGCTGACTTACAAAAGAACAGCGAACCGGTTCCAGAGCCTTTAGCTACAAAAAAATACAGTGGTCGTTTCATGGTTCGGGTTCCCCCCGAACTCCACCGGCAGTTGGCAATGGAAGCAGCCGAGTCCGGCGTCAGCCTGAACCGATTGGCAAGCGATAAGCTCAGTAGGACACCATGCTAAAAGGATACTAACGAACAAAGCAGCCGCGAAAATCATCCGCGGCTGTTTTGTTTACCACCTGGTATTGCCGGGTGATATCAGTCAATTTTCCGATACGATGATAGATAATCGCTTCGCACATGTACCAGGTCAAAACTGCATCCTGGGTGATGGTACCCCAAAATCTTCCAAGAGATGATTTAGAAATTGAAGATGTTGATAAAAGTGGCGAGTAGCACCTTTGAAAAAATACGGCTAATTCTTTCAAAGGTGCTTTACTTTTGTAAACTTTTTTCAAGACTTATTTTCCTGTATTAGCGACTGGCCTAAACCTGCAGCCTACGGATTGCGGTCTCCCAAGCATCGTCCAAGATAATCGCTCTACAACATTCCACCAGACATTTGGCACCTGATACCAGGGTGAATTGGCAAAGCCAGTCGGAATATCCTTGTCTGGCGCAGTCACCCGATCGAGAAAGCCGCCCGGATTTACAGCGACATCAGTATACACGGCAGAGTAGATAGGGCCCAGGATTCCCAGAGAAACAAACATTCCCCAGCCGCAGCGCGATGGCTCTACCATTTTTGCAGCATCAACACGATCTCGCATAAATTCAAAATAGCTCATCCCTGCCGGCGCGCCCAGCACATTCATTGGCTGATTACCTTTGAATACAACAAATACTACGCCCGCAAAAATAGAGATGATCACGAAAGTACTGAGCATCTTCCAGAAAAAGCCAACTATCAACGCGATAAATTTAATCATCCGGGATCCTCCCTTTTTACCTTATATTCATTGTCCGAACCTGGCTTTTCAGAGATGGACAAATTTCCAAATCGGACCTCTTCCCTGTACATACGATCAACTGCTATTTCCACCACGTCGCTTTCACTACGTCCCATTGAGCTTGAAAGCTCCTTTAATTGACGAACACCTTCGAGACTTATGCGAAAGGAGCGTACGGGTTTTGTAGATGAGTTTTTCCTTGGCATTTTTTGACTCCTATTTCTATTGTAATACAATTGTATTACGAATTCAAGTGTTATCTTAAGAATTACAAGCGAAATCAAAATGTTTTCATTGACAGTGAAAACATTTTTACCTATAATTTCATTATGGTTGAAACTACTTGGCGATCTCGTTGGTCAAATGATCAAATTCGGGCGATGCTGCTAGAGCAATCGGGCGCCTTTTGGCAGCATGATATTGGCATTTTGCGCACAAAGCTGGCAGACATCGAACGAGCTTCAGCAGTCCCACATGCCGTGATTATTTCTGGTCTACGGCGAGTAGGCAAATCGACCTTGCTCGTTCAGATGGCCCATAAACTGGGGAAAGATTCGTTTTATTATGTTAACTTTGAGGATGATCGCTTTCTGGGTTTTCAGGCTGATGATGCCGATGATCTGTACCAGATGCTGGTGGAAGTCTATGGCGATCGCAAGTTTTTTATCATCGATGAGGTTCAAAATATCCCCGGCTGGGAACATTTCGTACGCAGGTTTATGGATCTGGGGATGAAGTTCTATATCACCGGTTCCAATGCCTCTCTGCTCAGCCGTGAATTAGGCACTCGGTTGACTGGGCGTTACGTTCCAATCGAACTGTTCCCCTTCTCTTTCTCGGAGTTTCTCCAGTTTCGCGCAGAGCCAGTTCCAGACATTCAAAGAATGACGACGATCGAGCGCGCGCAGCTAAAATCGGCCATGAATGCCTATCTGCAAATGGGCGGTATACCGGATGCGTTGAAATATCCGGAGCTGCCTTTGCTGCGCACGCTTTACGATGATGTGTTGTATCGGGATATCGCAACTCGCTACCGTATTGATGCAGTCACTGCGCTCAAAGAATTAGCTTTCTATTTACTCAGCAACCCTGCCAGCCTGGTTTCTTTCAACAAGCTGAAAGAGCAGTTTCGATTAGGCAGTGTGAACACGATCAGCAGCTACATTGACTACATGGAAAATAGCTGGCTGGTATTTACCCTCAACCTGTACGATTTTTCGGTGAAGCGCCAGCAGATTGCTCCCAAGAAAGTCTACTGTATTGATACAGGCTTAGCGAGTACAGTTGGTTTTGGCTTTTCCCCAAACACAGGCAAGCTTTTGGAAAACCTGGTTTTTCTTGCCCTGCGCCGGCAAACTCGAGACATTTACTATTACACCACTCCCAGTGGGTATGAGGTAGATTTCTATTTACCAGAAAAGCGGCAGCTGATCCAGGTGGCGCAGCACCTTGAAAATCCATCTACCCGGGAGCGAGAAGTCCGCGCATTGGAAGATGCGGTAAAGGGTGTGAATGTTTACAGTGCCCTTATCCTCTCAGATCGAATGAGCCTGGTTTCGAAATCCATGGCATTCCCGTAGAAGTTCTGTCATGCGCTGAATGGATGGTAAAAGCAAAATAAAAGGGACTAACTAAAAACTCCAATCAAGCGGCCCTGTTTACGAATTGAAATTACCACGTGGAGTAATCAATAGGGAAAAAGGTAGTCAAAAAAAATAGATTACAAAACGCTGAATGCCAGCCAGAAAGAGACTACAACTACCATAAGCGTCTGCCTTATTAGCTGACTATGATCTTACAACGTTGCGGTTAATGGATGATTGGTAAGGGCGGATTTTATCGCATACAACATTGAGGGCACATCATTCTTCGTCTAATAAAAAGGTCGCCTCACATTTGTTAAGAAACATAGGGAAGAATATCTGGATATGCATCCCTTATTAGGATAGTTTTTTCCTTTACCCGCTAGATGATTTACTAAAAACAATTCTGGAGAAAACCGCGATAGGTACAATTGTTTCTTGGGTGAAACGGGGCAGTTTCTCGTTTCCCGCACATTAGTTCGGAAATGAGAGAAATTCTTACTCCCTATTTACTCTAACAGCCAGGTCACAAAGCGTAGGAATAGCGAACACTTAGTTTCGCGCCAAGTCCATGTCTCGCTTCATTGTTTCACCTTTCCATAACCTCTTCTCTCCATCCTCAAAGACCTTGCAATTTTACGCTAGAGGCAGTAATTTATAACAGTATACAGAAATTTTATAATTGATTACGCGTTCATAAGGTACCCAATGGCAAAAGAAAATCCTGAGGATTTGAAAACAAAAATAGCAGCATTGAGAAAGGCAAAGAAACTGCACACCGAGGTCGAAAACCGGCTGAGCAGCTTGATTAGCCAAATATCTATAGATTATATTCCCGTGAAGGAACCGGTCGGCCTTGCTGGTGGTAGGAATGATCTCTTACTATTTGAATTCAGTGGAAGAAAAGTGCTGTTTGAAGTATTTGCAACCAGAGGGCAAGTGTCTAGAGACCTCCGCATATTGGACAAAACTAAAGCGAACATAAAAATCGCTGTGATTATAGACCGGGAAATAGACCCAAAAGTTTTTGACGCCTTTGTGAAAGAAAATCCTGAAGATAACTACCCTTACATTTTCATCAGTGAGGTTTTTGAAGAGACGCCAAAAATGATTTCACTGAAGCTTCGACAGTTGATTTTTGGCGACGATAATGCCAAGTTCCAGAGAATGCTACATTTAAGAATAGAAATAGCGAAACTCGCCAGCTTGAACATTTTCAAGGAGTGGCGGGATGAAGGTATATATGTTTTCACAAAGGAAGACCTGATCTTTAAGAATTCAAAACATAACTTTTTCTCAGGTGTTTGTGACAAAGATCCTCTTTAATTTATGAAATTAGAATTATCCAAAGACCGAATTAAGAAATTAGCAAAGTGGTTATCGGATGACGATCTTATAGAATTTGTGTTAAACAAGTTGCGCGTTGGTTTTAATGTTTTCCTTTACACAGATTTTGATGAAACGTTTGCTATTTATAGTGATGGTGAGCTTGCCGATTGGCTGCGAATTGGATATCAACTTCCACAGCCTTTCTCGTATCTATCGTTAAACGCAGTAATGTACGAAGTGGATGAAGCCCGGACAGTAACCGCAGAGAAATTTCTTGACGGAGAAGAGCCTTCTGTCTTGTTGGGAGTGTCCCGCGTGTATGAGGGAGAAGAAGGCAAAATTGTCGATCTATCTCTACCCAGGAACACCAGTGAAATAAACATAATCTTGCCGATGGATAACACGAAACTTCCGGACGAATACATAAAAATGATCTCGATAAGGGACTACGGGATCAAAAGCAAACAAGACTCTGAATGGAAAAAAGATAATAGTAGCTATATGTAAAATAAAAACGGGTCGGCGCTCCATTGGCCGCCCGCATTGTTCAATGCGAATACTACCTACATTTGTACAAGGAGCAGCACTTGATCGAACGTTTCTTCAATAAAATTTAGTATTTCTGGCGCTTCTTCTCAAGATCTCAAAACTGGATCAGCGCCCGCTCGGCCTTGTCAGCTTTAATGGCGCATTAATCTGGCTACGATAAAATATCAACAGAACCTATAAAATAATCACTTCCCGAAATGCATCTCGTGCAGGTTCAAATAAGCAATTCTTACTGAGTTGAGAAGAAGGAACTTCGTTTAATAAATAATCTTCCTAATCCCCTGTGGTGTTATACCTATTTCTGCCACTATTTTACCACCTGCAGTTTTTTTCTCAGATCCCAAGTACATTTCAACTGCTGCTAAAAGTAAATGAACGGGTTTAATATCTTTTACCGATAAACGATTTGCCTCATACTGTGCCTGTTCAATAATCATTTTCATCCTTCGATCGATTGTAAATTGGTTTGCTTCTATTCGGTATTTATCACCTTTTAGCAGTTTGGAAACGATAAATTCAAATTCATTTCTGAAGAGATCTATATCAATGCCTAATTGATCAAATATCATAATGAGCTCCTCATCAGGAACTCTCAACAATGCGAGCATTACGTGTTCGATATCAAGATGGTTTTGACCATATTGAGACGCGATATTCACAACCTCTTGCGCCATTTTTTGAGCTTCTGTTGTAAACGCATTGAAATTCACATTCATAAAAACTTATTCCTAATCGGATTTACAGAAAACAAATGATTGAAATCAGGGATACCAGTTTTACTTATTGGGCCTGTTCAAATATCTTTTCGATCTTTGTTGATGGACGATGACTTGCCAGATCATGCGCAATCTGAAGGTTCATCCAAAACTCTGGAGTTGTACCAAAAGCTTGAGCAAATCGCCAGGCAGTGTCAGGAGTAATACCCCGTTTCCCTCGAACAATTTCATTGATGCATTGCACGGAAAACCCCACATGCTTTGCGAAAGCCGTCTGGCTGATTCCCTTGGGCTTTAAGAACTCTTGAATAAGGATTTCTCCGGGATGGGTTGGAATACGTTTACTGGGAACCATATATCGCCTCTCAATCTATAAGCCTATTATAATGATGCTTGCCTACCATTGAGGCACAAACTCCTTATTTTTGTTAGTCCGCATTATGTATACGGTTTACCCATTCACGCAAATTCTCCCCTGTTTGCCAGTACTCTGTAACATCCTTTCCTCTCGGAATCTGAATGCAACGGAAACGATGGCTAAACCCTGATAGAGCTAACATAAACTCCCGGCCGGCTTTATCACTATCACCCACAATAAAGATTCGCTGGCTGCATAGCAGTCGTGAGATCCACTGATATGCTATCTCCCGGATGCTGGCGCTGCCAAATGTTCCTACGCCCACCAGATCGCCGGCCTCCTGATGCAGCAGCATCGCGTCAAATTCCCCCTCAACAAGGAAAACCGTTGGTTTTCCAGCCATATTCTCTGCTCCAAACAGCCCAGGCTGGCTGCCGCGGATTTGCAGGTACTTCGGATCCTGCTCGAACCGCCGGATATTGACCTTCCATACAGTTCCATCAACAATCCAGGGTATGATCACACCCGCAGAAAGAAAAATCCGGTCAGAAGCGGATGTTGGCGGCAGTCCCCACAATTGTCACTGGTTCAAAAAAACCGGAAGGGTTGTACCCGATGTGAAACCTTTTCAAAGTATCATCTTTCAGACCACGGCCGTTCAGGTACCTACGGATTTCCCTTCCCCGATCTGACCACAGCATCTTCTCCCAATGCTCAATATACAACCTGGCCCGGGCTTGCCACTGTTCATTGGGTGGATTATGTTCGGTCGGTGGTGATTGGCTGCTGAGGCTCGATAAGCCCATTTTCATGAACAGTCATCTTCCGATATTCTTTCAGCCAACTGTTTACATTGCCACTTTTCCGGCAGCCAAAGCAAAAATAGCGTTTCCCATCACGCTTTACTGCAAAAGATGGCATTGCGGTCATCATGAAAAGGGCAGTGCCAGAAGAGCCACTTGGCCGACTTTTTCACCGGCTGCCCCAAATCATCTTCTATGAGCTGGATCAAATCAAGTTTCACGATTACCTCGCAAAGTGTAGCAAGAAAAACAGGGCTGCTACACTTGCTACGCTACACTTTCCTGATTCAGAAAAGCATAAGTGTAGCAAGTGTAGCGGTGTAGCAGGACTTTTCGCCTGCTACACTTTCATCGCCAGACGATATGTGATTGCCCGCCGGCCGTTATTCGGAACCCGCTCGACCAGCCCATCTTGCTCCAGGCCAAGCAGCAGCGTTTCCACCCCTTCCCGTTTCTGGTGGATCATCAAGCCAATTTCTCGGGCAGTCATTCCATTCGGGCCAGCTCGCTTGAGCACGCGCATGAGGCCATCTTCCTGACCGCGCTCATCGCCGGCTGAAAACTCGTTCAGCAGCCGGTGGACGCTCTCCCGCCAGGTCTCAGCGATCGATTGGCCCTGATACCAGTGATCCAGGCTGACGCAGGGAGCCTCCTCGCGATCCGGACGGTACTGGCCCAATCCGATACTGCAAGCAGCATGGCCACCTTCATCGCCGAAACGTACAACCGCCCATACGACGGATATAAACGGCGGTCGATTTCTCCTTGCAAGAGCATGTCATACCCAAGAGCCTTTGCATAAGCTTCCCAAGCAGCATACACCTCCGGCTGCAGTGTTACCGGAACTGCCTGTGGCGTTTCAACCTGCACATCGCCGGCCGTTTCCTTAACTCTTGGAACAGGAAGCGCTTTCTTTGCCAGATTGACCAGCCGGGTAATCAGGTCTTGAGGGATCTGAATATCATTGGGGAAAAAGCGCCAGTCAGGTATTTGCTTTTGTGGTGTAATCATGGCAAAGCGAGCCCATAAGCCGTTGCTCCAATGCGCGCTGCGCTCGATATGACTCGAAACGGCGCTAGGCGTGGTGGCGCCCAAGTAGGAGAGATAAGCATCCTTCACCGTCTGGCGGCCCCGACCAACGGTCTGCGATACCTCCCGATCCGGGCAGTCAAACAGGGAGAGCACCAACGGCAGCAGACCAGCCGTGTAATCCCGGTTGAACGAATCGAGCAGATGGCTGGCCTCATCCATCAGCCATCCTCGCTGTGCCGAGAAAGCTCGTTCATCCAGCCAGCGCTTCTTTTCAGCAGCATCCCAAGATTCAAAGGTGGACGGGCGAATCGTGCCCAGCTCAGCTACCAGGGATTCGGGTGTCTGGCGGCTGGCCAAAAGAAACGTATCCAGGCCTGCTTGCTTCAGGAGGACCTCCCCAATCCGGATCGCCGTTGTTTTGTGATACAGCGTGGATTCCGCAACGATCAATTGATAGAGGTTCGGGTAAATACGGTGAATGCCTGCTTGCAGGTAGGTTCTACGCGCCACCACCGTTGATAACAAAAATAGACCAGTACTCAGGTGGAACGCCGGGTCTGACATTGGCGCTGCCCGGCACGAGAAGAGACAGTAATCCTTGAGCCATTTACCGGTTTCATAGGCGCGCCATGAACCTGCAGGATACACGCAGTTGGGCAGCGATGGAAAATCCACAGAAGGCAAATCCGGAGGAACTGGGAGATCGCCCAGTGGATCCATTGAAAAAATTGCCTGGCGAATGGCCTCATGGTAGGGTTCTTTGGCCATCATCGTTTCAAACTGGCCTAACCGGTTTTCAGGCGGTATGCAAACCAGATGTTTCCCCAACCCCTCCCAGGGAGATCCACTTCCATTGAGAGACGCCTCATCCACTGGCAGATTTGCCAGCAGACGAGCCAGATAATACGGTCCTGCATAGGGATTCAAACCCGTGCTATAATCATTCATACTTACGAACGCTGTATCAGCGTGATAGACTGCCGCCGGCTGTGACCCGGCGGCGGTTGTGTTTTGGGTCATGAGCTGCTATTTCCTTTCAGCATCTAGCTGCTCTACGGCTGTCTGCAAATCCTGAAGGGTTGGCTCTGTATAAACGCGAGCTGCATTCAGGCTTACGTACCCCAGCAGGGCAGCAATTTTTTCCAGGCTAACTCCGCTCTCCGCCAAATTCTTCGCAAACGTGTGACGGAGCATTTGCGGGGTCAAATTTTCAATACCTGCGTCCTGGCCAAAGCGCCGAACCACGCGCTGGACCGAGCGGCCGCTTAATGCAGCAGACGGGTTTTCATTTTCTACCGCAATCCAGACATAATCCGTATCGGCTTCTGGCCGAACTGCCAGCCATTCGAGCACAGCCTTACGTGCTTCCACGCTCAGCGGGACCACCCTTTCCCTGGATGGATTGTTGCCGCGCACAATCACCGCGCCTTTACGGTCAAACATCTGAAAATCGCCAATGAGCAAATTCAGTTCTTCCGCCAGACGCAGGCCAGTATGCAGAAGCACCTTCACCAATGAAGCGTCACGCTGCCTGGCCAGCCAGCGTTTCGGGAAGCGCAGGCGGGCCAGGCGAACGCTCTTCTCGATCTCTCTCAGCAACGTTTCTTGTTGACCTTTGGTCAAGAACCGGACCCCAACCTTCTCTGCCGGCAGAGCGTGGATATCCTCGGCCAGATTTGCTTTTAGATTGCCAGCATGAAACGCCCAGCGGAAGAAAGAAGACAACGCGGCTACTCGGCGGTTGACCGTATTCGTTTTCCGGTCTCCTTCCACCTGCATCGCCTGGATAAAGGCTTGAAGATCACTTGTTTCAAGATCCTCCCACCGGATCTTGTTTCTTTCCAATTCCAGCCAGACGATGAAGGCACGCATATCGGATGCATATCCGTTGATGGTCGCTTTTGACCGATTTTTCTCGTGCAAATACGCTTGATACTGCTCCAGGGCTGTGTTTAACAGTCCGTTCATTTTGTCCAATCCACCTTTCCGTCTTCCAACGGCCATTGATCTAGGACTTTGTTTGTCAACTGATTGCGCGCTCCATAATGGTGTCTCTTCGATGGCTTTGATCAGCCGTCGCTGGGCATCGCTCAGTGGTTTTCGCCAAGCCTGCTGGAGCAGGCTCTCCACCCTTTTCTGATCCTCCGCATCTTCTGTATCACACACCGGCATCTTTGCCAGCATGGATAACCGGCGAATGTCATCACGACGATCCAGCAGTGCATCTACCCCACCCTGTTCGGCGATCATCTTCTCGACCGCGTCAAGCTGCCGATCGTCAGGTCATAGCCGTCCAGCATCCGCGCAAACATGGCTTTTGCAAACGCACCCCACGGCTGCACCTGGGTCAGCAGTGAGAGACCACGGAAATATTTCCGTTGAGCAGGTTTGAGATCTTCTTCGTGGTCGAAACACCACGGCTCAATGTAGTAGCGGGCGCGCTGCATCAGCGAACGCCATGGAGAAACAGCCGCTTCTCCCAGACATTCGCGCCCATAGATCCAGCGAGTGTAAATATTCAGAACAACAAACCCGAGTTTCAAGGTAAGGCCGCAGTTCGAGCACACCAGCCCAGGCGCATAGACCATCCCCGCGCAGTTGATATCCGGCAGTTCCGGGTAACGAACCCGGTCGATCACCAGGATTTGGTTATCCCAATTTGGTAGATCCATCAATTTATTCCTTTCCCTTTTTGGCCGGTCGAGAAACGAGGCCCATTTCCTCGCCGTATAACCAGAGCGCGCTCAACATCCAGGAAAGCGCCGTCTCCGTCAGTTCCAGATCTCCAGGAGCCAATATCCCATCGCACCCAATGACCAGCTCACGATCGAGAATTCGCACATCAACCATAATCTCCGACTGATCTCCATTCAGCGTCGGCACCCGCACGCTCACTTCCAATGGACCTCCGCGCCCAAAACCGTGGTAGCGTAAGAACGTCCAGCACAGCCGCGAATAGGCGTCCCGGAAAAGGTTGATTCCTCGGTTCAAGCTTTTTCGGACTTCCTCCCTTCCCGCAATCACCGCCTGCAGAAGCGCCTGGTTTTGGTGCATATTCAGGTAGCGATACAATAACCCAAATGGACAGCACCGGAAGAGCCGCTTGCTTCCGAACCGGTCCATCCGCATAATGGGAAACCTGGTAAGTCATTCTCACCATGTCAAAGAAAATCCCCCGGCCCGGATCGGGAAAGATCAAGCTCCGCTGCCGCTCGACGCTGTCCGCTGCCAGCGAGTGCATGATCAGGTTCAAGGTTGGAAGATCAGCGTGTTGGTAAGTTTGCAGCAGCGGCGGCAGCAGTCGCATCGGTCACCGCCAGCTGACTTTCAGGCTGTAGTACCAGGTCCATTGAGGCTCTTCTTCCTGGGCTGGTTGATCCGTTTCGTTTGAGGAATTGCAAGTAATTTCCTCGAAGTGCTCTACGCTCTCCCACACTGGCGTCTGGAGGAAAGCCAGCACCGGCTGCCAGAACAAGCGGAAGGGCAGATTCCCCTCTTGCTTGTGCAGTTCCGTAAGGACAAGTGACCAGCGCTTTACGGTCACCGTATCTTCAGGAGCCAGGTTGAAAAGAACCCGGATATCCGGGCAAACACCCTGGCTGCCCGCGGAACGGAAAAACTGGACGTACTGCTTCAGCTTATTGATGATCCGGGGAATGTCGCCTGGACGAGCGGTCTGTTCCATTTCAAAAATCACCCAACTTCCGTCAGCAGCTTTGATCAGCACATCCGCGCGAATCGAGTGCTTATCCTCAAAGCGTAGTACGTGTTCGACCGATGCCTGTAATCTCCGCCCGCCTGGCCAGAACGAACACTTCCATTTCCATTAGCGCGTGCGCAAGTTCTACCGGGTCTTCGATCTGTGGTGCTGTAATGGTTTCCTCAGGCAGCAGATGGGAAAGCACAGCCGCCCCATCAGGTGTCAGGATGTAAACAATTTGTGGCCGTCCACGGCGGCCCTGTAAATGCACGGTTTCGCTGCGCAGCAGCGCAACGCTCCCATAGAAGCCTTTCAGCAATTCGTCTATCGCGCTGCGCGCCTGCTTTGTGGTCAGGTCTGCGAGCTGCTCGACTTGATCCTGCGTCGCCAGACCGCGATGTGCAAAGCTGCATAACGTCTGGCGCAAGTTCGGTTTTTCATCCAGCATTTCGATCCAGGCCTGCCGCTTATCGGTCAAGCCGCGTTTCTTCGTTGAAGTCTGCATGGCAATAAATACTCCTGGTCAATAAAGGTATTGATAGGTAAGGACTTTAATGGCTTATTTGCCCTGTTTATTTGCCCGGTCCAGGGTGTTCTGGAAGGCCGGCAATGACGCGCTCCAGATCCCTGAATCTTCTTTTCAAGTCCCTCGCCCGTATTGCTGAGCGCGAGGTCCAACTGCCTGCGGCATTCGCTACTTCATCTTTCTGACAGTGCTTCCACCACCATTTGGCTGTGCTTCAACTCGGCTGATAATGCCTTCCAGGTGTCCGGGTTATATTCGCGCTGATGGGCTTCAAGCTTCTGTTCGGCACGCTCCCAGCGGCATTTGGCATCTCGCAGCACAGATTGCAGCTGGTCTATCAGCATTAAGAAGCTCGATCGGCCGGGGGAGCAGCTGCGGCTGGTTCAGGTTCGACTTCAAATGCAACCCGAAACCGATGCCCGATCTCCAGGCATTGTGCATGTCGCGGACTGCTCGCCAATTTCTGCCCATCGCTGTACCCTTCCTGATACCCAATGCTGTCGGGCTTTAGACATCATTTCATTCGATGGTTTCATCGGAGATAAAAAACGGCATAACTATCTATCCTTCTCCGCCCAGCCAGGCATCGCCCAGACTATCCAGAATAGAATCCATTTCTTCTTGTTCGGTCGGCTGTGGGGGCAGCCCTTGTAGACCGCCCCGCATCGCTCTGACAACCGCTCCGGCGCGTCGTTTTCCAGGGATGGAATTGAGATAGCCAATCACATCATCATCCCGGCCTGGAATGAGCCATAGTTTGACCTGAACGATCACCACTTTTTCCCTTCTTGGTCTTGGCATTTTTCCGCTACCTTTCGATTCGCCAATCTAAAAAGCTACCGGATTCACCGGCTCTAAAACCCCTTTGCGCTGAGCAAAGCGGGCCAGGCCGCGGGCATTGGCTGTCACCGGGTCCATCAGTTCAATTGCATTCGGGAACATGTAGCGCAGCCGGTTGCCCAGGGCCAACGATCCACCGCCCGTCAGGAGGATGTAATCAAACTGCCGGCCGTCCTCCCAGACCTGGCTGAGAAAAGCTCGCAGCTCACCTAGCGCGACATCTAACGCTTGAGCCGCCTGATCTTTCAGGCTGATATCCTCACCGCGGACGAAGAGATCAAGGTTCTGTCCGTTCACATAGCGGCGCAGAAAATCGTCCGCTTCATGCAGCGTCACTTTGCGACCGGCACGCTGCTCGATCAAATCCTGCATCAGCTTGGCCGCCCGCCGCTGGCCGAGCGTATCGCCATTGGTGAAACGCCGGACGATCTGCCCCTGCTGGATATGGATCAAGTCGATGGTATTGAACCCCTGATCGAGAATGCCAATGGAGGCTTTCAGATCCTTCGAGGTTCTTCCCCACTGGCCATCCAGGTTCAAGCCCCACTCAAAAAGCGAACCCATCGGCTGCGCCATGGCACGAATCGAATGGATGCGGAAACAGCAGGGCTGATTGTCGATCGTGAACTGATGCTCTCCGACCAGCCAGTTTTCAATCGACTGGATTGCTTCTTTGGCCTCCGCGCTTTGCAGCACCTGGACAGGCAGCGCCAGGATCAAACCGAGATCAACGCCCTGATCCTGAGCTTCTTCCGGGTTCATTGCGCTAACAAGGTTATGAACAGCCGTGTAGATCAGGGCTTGCAGCTCGCGGGAGTAGGTCAGACGGTTGAAATCCAGGCGCTCAATGGGCCGGGCAAACTGCGCCACATGCGGGCCAACCAGGTAGGGCTGCCCATCCATGACGACCGTAAAGGGCAGGTTGCGTTTCTGGCGGGTGATGCCGGTTTGCAGCAGGCCGATATTGGTTTCCCCCACCCCCACCAGAGCAGGAAGTGTAGCGGTGTGCAGCTGGCCATCGAAGACAGCCGCAGCCTTAATGGCATGAAAGCCGGGATCCAGAGCGATGCGATAGAACGATTTTGAAGCAGTATTGGTTTCCATTTTTGTCCTCCGAAAAATTGATTAGAATGAGAAGTGATGCAGGAACGCAAAATACACCAGCAGATATCTCTAACTGGTGTCGTAAAATCCCAGGGGAAACCCCTGGAAAAATATTGAATTGTTCGCCCGGAAGGGGATGGAAAATCTTACGCGAATAGTTCTGCCTGCAATTTGCCTGCAATTGGCAAATAGAGCAGGGGCTGGGTGGTGGAAAAAACGTCGTTTAAGCCCAAAAAGTGCTGTTATTGGGCCATTTTGAGGGCTAAAAAGAGCTAAAAGACCAGGTGGGACAAACTCGGACGACCTTCGAATCAGTAGGTTGCGGGTTCAAGTCCTGCCGGAAAATCAGGTGTGGTCCCGCACAGACTTTCCTGATTATGCACCCTTATGAGTGTATGCTTGTCTTTCTTCAGGTAAGCAATCCTCAGCGTTCCCCTCGATCTGATCGGCGCCGGCGAAAGTGGCAAAGCGTAGGAAAGCAGCGGTGAGTGCGGTTTTTAGCTGTTCATCACAAGCCACTCCATCCTCCAGCCAGAACCCGGGGATTTGCAGAATGCGCTTCACCCGCTCCAGCTTTGCGTCAAACCGGCCAACCAGCCGGTCACCGTATAGGATAGGCAACACGTAGTAGCCCCAGCGGCGTTTTTCCACGGGTTTATACACTTCCCACTTATAGTCAAATTGAAACAGCGGCAGTGCACGTCCACGGGCAGAAACAATATCCAGGGGGGCCAGGAAAATGGCTTCTTCTGTGGTCGTGGGACCAAGCGGCTGCCAGCTTTCTGGGATGCGTCCCGCTTGCAGCGTTTCCAGCAAAGGCAGATCTTCGGTCAGCAGGTAAAGATCGGCCGCTTTGCCCTTTACGCCCGGCGCTCCATCCAGTTGCACCTGCGCCACTGCGCCCGATCCCACCAGCGCAGCCAGGCGTTCGGCTGCCTCCGGCATGGATACGTTGCGCTCAATGGTACCTTTCCACCAGTTTCGCCAATCTCGCAGCGTGACCAGACCCAGTTCTTGAAAAGCTCTCCGCGCAAAATACGCTTCCGCTTCATCCACAGGCGCTTGCCAGTTGTATTCAGGCGGGACAATCTTTTCCGCCAGGTCAAAGCGGCGTTCAAAACCCCGGCGGCTGTGAGTCATGACCACCCCTTTCAGCCACAGGTAGTAGAGTGCCTGAGCCGTCGTCTTAGCCGCGTGCCAATATTTCTTTTTACCGGGCGGGGCGGCAAAATCACGGTTTGCCAGTGGGCCTTGTTCGCGTAAAGCCGCCAGCACTTCCTCAAGGGCAGCCTGGTTTTGCTCTGCCAGGTAGGCGCGCTGCTCGCCTTTACGCGCCATCACCACCCGCCAGTAAGGCAGCGCCGCCATTGGATGGATCATGACCACGCCGCCATAATCGAAAAAGGCCCGGTCTTCATACAGCAAAGCATCCAGCAAATCTGGCGTGTAATCCAGCACCCGGCTGTGCAGAACAATATCATGGCTGCGGGCCACAGCACTGAGCGGATCCACCTGCACCACCCCGCCTTCGCGAATAGCCTGAGCGATGCCAGTTTTGCCCTGCCAGCGCCGGCCGGGGAAAAGACCTTGTTTGCCCAGGATGAAACGCCGCTGCGTTTGGAGAGAGATCGTGAGGAGGGGTGAGCGTGACATGCTGTGCCTGAATATACCACCGAGGCTGCGCTTGATCAAGCACAGCCTCGGTGGTATCGCAAGAATTCGATTACGCCAGCACTCAACCAGCGTTGGGCTGAACTCGAACTGCTTCCGCAGCGATGCGGCCTTCTTCGACAAGGATGGCTACCCCGCCAGTTTCGATCCGGTGATCTTGATCCTCAAGGTCAAAGAGCTGTTTATCATTGATCCAGGCGGTGATGTGCTCATCTGCAACTCGCAGGCGCAGGTTGTATTCCTGGTCAACCTCCCACTTAAAGGGTGCTTCAGCCAAAACGGTGCGCCCATTGAAGTTCTTTTCCAGCCGCGCCTGCTGACCCGGGCCTAGCAGTAAAGCATAGTATCGTTCCAGGCCTTGCACTCGCGCAGCAAGCCCAAAAGCTTTTACCATATGCGGCTTGATCGTGGAAGAAACGGTGTAGTTCTTCCATTCATTTGTTCCCTGGCTTAATTGGCCTCTGCCGTGATTCTGCACCAACCGAAAAGCCTCCGGGTACCTGCCCTCATACTGGTCCACGGCACTAACCCAGGCTTTTCGCCAGGCGACCCCATCCTGCGTGGCCCTGTGCAGGGTAACATCTGGCTCGCCAGACCAGGTCAGGTAATCCAGGTAAAGCGTGCCTTTCGCCCCCGCATCACTGCGCAGTTCTACCCCAACCTCAGCGATGGGCTTGCCTTGGGTGCCTGGAACCTGCCATTTAATCGTCTGGCTATCGCCTGGCCCAAGTGACCGGGCAGCTGAATATAAACGTTCCAGCCGGTCCTGCTCGCCATACATGCTCAGGTATAAACGCGCTTCCACCGGGCTGCTGGTTGTGGGCATCCGCTTCCAGCCGGGCTTTCAGCTGCTGTCCGGAATAGAGCGTGGGTGAAGCCAGCAGTTCATAATGCAGATCTTCATGGATATACGCTGGCGGGATGAAAGTTGCCGTTCGCACCCGGGCGGCCCGGCCTTTCGCCAATCCATGATAGTGGATGGCCAGGCTGCGTTCGCCTGCCTGGCTGTGTCCGGGTACATTTTCCAGGTCAGCAACCCCTTGCGTTTCGACGCCGGGCTCCGTTTGAAAACCTTGTAAGGCCCCGGGTTGTTCAAAATGAAAACGAGCGCCGTCTTTCGGGCGTAAAGGCTGCTCGCCGGCTAGAGCTCGCCCGATGTTGACCAGGAAATACGCCTGAGACAGCGCATCGGTGATGGCTGTGCCGCCATTGGCGGTTGGGGCCAGGATGCGGTCCGCTACCGGGCCGCGCCAGTCTGGGCCAGATTCAATCGCGGCCAGCCCGCCCCGGATGCCCAGTAAACAGCCCACGTTGCCCGAGTTGCAGTCTGTATCCCACCCACAGGTGTTGGCAATCATCAACGTTTTCTGAAAATCACCCTCGCCGTACAGCAGCGCCAGGATAATCACCCCGTGATTTGGGACAATGTGTACATTTCCGCCATAGCGCTCATAGCCATAGTTTTCATCCAGCCACTGGCGCGCTTTATACCAATCTTTTTCGGTCTGGTGAAGCTGACGCAGTTCGTGGATCAGGCGGGCGATGATGGTATCCTGCGGGATGCAGGATACACCCACATCGATCAACTTCTCGATATCCGTTTCAACAAACGCCTGGGCTTCCATTGCGGCAAGGACCTGCGCGCCATACACTGCCTCACCATCATGACTGACGCTGCCGGCGCGGCGCGCGAACTCTGCCGCCTGGTCGGGCTGCCCAGGCGATACCATCGCCCAGCCATCAATGAAGATTTGCGCGCCAATCTGCTCGGCAACCACCTGGCTGTTCATGGCAATGGACCCGCTCGCGGGAGCGCTGATACCTTCCTTCAGTCGCAGGAACGCCGTATGTTCGGTCGAGTTCCCCAACCCGCCCCACCACAAAATCGTTTTGTTCTCGATGATATAGTTCAACCAGGTTTGCCCGATCTGTTCGGCAGTGAGTTCCCTGGTATTGCCGTTATCGGGCAGCGCGCGAATGAAGGTTAATGTGCCGGTGATGTCGTCATCAGTCACGATGAGCGGCAGTTTCAGACGTTCATTGACATAGTAATTGATTTCACCCAGGTTCTCCATAATCCGTTGGTGCGACCAACCCTCAAAAGGCCGCCCCAAATACACGCCAATGATCTTTCCGAGCACGCCCGCATAAACTTTTTCAACATAGTTATCTGGTAAAGCCATCGGTCCTTCCTCCTGAAGAAGTTATCCTTTTAAACCGCCCTGCGTTAACCCCTCAATAAAGCGCCGCTGCATCAGCATAAACAAGACTAGAATGGGGAAAATCATCATCACCGCGGCAGCGCTGGTCATCCCCCAATCCCGCGAGTACTGGGACGTGAAGTTGTAGTAGCTGGTCACTACGGTGAAATGACTCTGCTCCGTCAAAAATACGGTCGCCAACAGGAATTCATTCCAGACGCTCAAGGCCACCACCAGGCCAACCGTTAAGAAAGCCGGCCAGGCCAAAGGAATAATTAACTGCGAGAACACATCCCATTCACTCGCGCCATCCACCCGGGCAGCATCTTCGAAGTCTCGCGGAATTTGCACGATGTAGGAGCGCAGTAAAAAGATCGCGAAGGGTGAGTTGATCGCGATATAAATCAAAATCAGCCCGTAGAGCGTGTTGACCAGGCCGAGAATCCGCCACATATAAAACAGGGGCACCAGGAACATCTGGATCGGCAAACTTGAAACCACCAGAAAATACAAGGTCAAGAGGCTAACCCCTGGCATATCCGGTTTCGAAAAGCTGTAAGCAGCCATCCCACCCAGAAAAAGAACCCCCAAAACCGTGCCCGCCACCAGAATTAACGTGTTTGGTATTGCTTTATTATATTCATAATCATTTAGTAAACCACATTAGAAATGGGGTGATTATCACATTATCGGTGGTTTTTGACTAAAGTACCTTTGTAAGCAGTAGATGTATGGATCATTTATTTCACAAAACGCCACACTTAGCAGTTAAAAAGTCGATCATGAAGTACGTAACAATCTCGAAAAAGGGATTATTGTTGCATTAAAAATTCAACTGTTCTATACTATTAGAAATCATTACCTCTTCTTTAATTAGTAAATGGAAACAGGGGAAAATATGGCTTGCGGTTATCAGTACCGAAAAATCGGAGGATTTTCAGAACTTGGATTAAATGACTTAGGCGCGGAATGGCAAAGTAATACACAGTTTGCACTAGGGCTATCCGGTGATGATGATAGTATTCATAGTGAAATAAAGTTCTTAGGCATTAGTGATAACCCCAACTTTCAAAAATACTTGGTGCGCCACGAAACCTTAAGAAATCAGATGGTGCGATTTGAACATGTGGTTCGTCCTAACTATATTGCTATTGAAGAATTTCATTTATTCATCCCTCTTAACCAAAGCTACCTATATGCTACAGTTAACACCCATGTGTGTAATGAACTTTTAAAGAGAGTAAAAGCAAGCAGGAATTTAGTTTCATATTCCACACATGAAGTTGACTTAGCAGGGATTAAACCCTATTCTTAAGCGAAGTCCGGGGAGGTTGGTTTAAAGATTTGAAAATTGCGGATGTTTCAGCTGCCGCAATTTTTGGCTCAAATGTTGGCGATAGTGATGATTGGTTGAGATATGAGAATAGTGGAGAAATATCTGCGCTTACTGTTGAATTTAAATATGATGGTGTTAAACACAGCGTTCAGATTACCAGAACAGGAACTATAGTCCTTTTCGAGAACTTTAGTGAAAGCTATGCTCTGGATTTCCTTGAGCGCGTGAATGATGTTGTTTTAAAATTTTCAAAAGACGGGAAGCCTTAGGTTCAGGAAGCATTAAGGTCTGAAAGCGTAACATACTTTCTTGAAAGTTTTTGGAGGCTGGTCAGGCTATGCGTTGTTACGGTTAGCTTTGATGCACTAATATCAACTCTTTCCCTTGAAAGACCCACTTTTTCGTCAAGCTCAACACGAAAAGAAATTAAATTATGTTCGTGTGTTCTAAACCGCTTTATGAATAAGCCAAAATAAGGATTGTTTTCACCAAAACTTACTTTAAATACATATTTTTCATTCAGTGGCTTATATACGACTTTTATTCCGTTTTCAATTATCGATACCAGATTTTCAAGTATCATTTCGCTGTCACGGAATGGGACAGCGAAATCAGACACATCCATTCTCAATGTACTTTTCAGTTCATCTACTCCCGATTGATAAGTAACACGATTTAAGCGAATAGCGCCGCCAATAGGTAGTTTTATAACCTTCTCCCCATTGTTACTAGACCACACCTTGATTTCTGGGGAAATTGTTTGAACTTTGTCATAAATCTTGTCTAAAGTATCATCTTCATATTGCCCATCAAATTCTGCTAACACTGTCCAATATACAGAGCCGTTAGTTATCCACAACCAAAAACGGTTCCAAGCTAAATTGATCCTATCTACCTTGTCAATTGTGAGTTTGGTTACCCAAAACAGCCAACCAACAAAATACCAAAGTTTTGGGTTTTGTTCGATACTAGGGACAAAAAGAGGGACGAGGGTGATAAAACCCAGTAGGATAATTGTGAGTAAGCTTTTCTGCTTCTCAATTAAGTATTTTATCTCGTCCATTTGGCACCTTCCCTGTCGGGAATTAACATATGTTCTATGATGATTTTAGCGAATAAAGCGATTGAAGTCAATAAACACTTTTCCAAGTAGAAGGCAGATTAGACTATAATTTCATATATTGATAAATTTCTAGGGAGCTTATGAGTAAAAAATTTAGCAATAATGGGCACACGATCATATTTGGCGATGCAATAGATATTCTTTCGCATCAAATTGATGATGCTTCAATTGATCTTATCTTCGCCGACCCTCCTTATAACATTGGGAAAGACTTTAACGGACGTAAGGATAAGTGGAACACTGAGGAGGAATACTTAGGCTGGTGCTATCAATGGCTTGATTTGTGCATTAGAAAACTAAAGCCAAATGGTAGCTTATATGTTATGACAGCTACTCAAAACATGCCTTACTTTGATATTTTTCTCAGAGAAAAGTTGGCGATTTTATCTAGAATAGTCTGGTTTTATGATAGTTCGGGCGTACAGGCAAAAAAGTATTATGGTTCATTGTATGAACCTATTCTTTACTGTGTGAAAAATAAAAATTGTTACACCTTTAATGCTGATGCAATATTAGTGGAGGCTAAAACAGGGGCTAAACGTAAGTTAATAGACTATAGAAAGCCAACTCCTACCCCTTACAATACAGAAAAGGTGCCTGGAAATGTTTGGAATATACCAAGGGTTAGATATCGAATGGATGAGTATGAAAACCATCCGACACAGAAACCTATTGCGTTGCTTGAGCGAATTATTCTAGCAAGTTCTAACCCAAGTGATTTAGTTCTTGATCCATTTTCTGGAACGTTTACAACCTCTTTTGTTGCCAAACTTCACAAGCGTCGCTCTATTGGAATTGAAATACAGGAAGATTACATAAAAATAGGATTACGTCGATTGAGTATTGCGGATGAGTTTGATGGCGAAAAGTTGCGTAGAGAACCTAAATCAACAAGCAGAAAAAACACAAGAATAAAAAATCATCCTTCTCTTTTTGACTAATACTTATGGAACATCAATTCACCGTAATCATCATGGATGTTTTAGCCACCTATTTTGGGAAGGCAGCCGGGGATATTTTTGCCGCTAGCCCCCTACTCCAATACTTCAATTTAAAAACAAGATCAGCATCAAGAGGTTCTAAGGCTAGGGGAAGTTTTGCTAATATATATGCTGTCTTTGTTTTAGTTGAAGACTACTTGAACAAAGGCTTTGATAAAATAGAGGGATATTCTGATTATGTTGGCGCAAGATTTTCAGACCTTTTTATGAGGCAGCGACAATTACCCTTTGGAAGTAAGTTGCAAAATCATGGTTTAAATCATCGTTTGAATGAGGAATTTCGAAAGTACTTTCCGCAGGTGGCCGAAGTTCCGATTATTCGGGATGTTGAAACAAATAGATACTGGATAAATGAAAATCTCCTAAAGGTTACTGTAGCCGGTTCAGTATATAACATTGCCCCTGCAATAATTGATATTACTTACCAGTATATTGAGACAAAGCGAAGTGCGTTTGAACAATTTATTGAGACCTGTGAAACTTTGAAAGGAATAGTACAGGGGGATGATGAAGAGGTTATTAATTTCATAACTGGTCTATTGGCGCCCAACATTGATGCTAGAGTTTTTGAGATTGTAAGCTATGCAATTCTCAAGTTTTATTTCCACGATCAAGTTGTATATTTTGGCATTGACCTTGCTAATATCCAACAAGAGAACTTGAAGCTATATAAGACAGGGAGAACGAATGCAAATGATGGTGGTATAGATTTTGTGATGCGGCCCTTAGGACGGTTTTTTCAGGTCACCGAAACGTTGGATGTAAAGAAGTATTTTCTTGATATTGATAAGATCGAAAGGTATCCCATTTCTTTTGTTGTTAAATCAGTTGATGATATTGAAGTTATTAGAAAGCATTTGCTTGAAGGTGCTCGCAAACAGTACTCAATAACAGCCGTTGTAGAACGCTATATGGGTTGTATTGAGGAAATTATAAATATTCCAGCTCTCCTACAAAGATTTGAAGAAGCTATTCAAGATGGATTTTTACGGGATATTCTAGAAGAGATAATCACTCAGAGTAAAGTTGAGTTTAATTACGAAGAATGGGAGAGCTAGGAAGAAAGCGTAGATGTAGACTAAAGAAAAAGTCAATAGCGAAGCGCGCAAATTTATTCTCCACCCCATTTATCTCCGGGTATGTTAGAATCGAATTTCCTGAGACTATTCCATACCTATTCCTGGGAAGCGTAACCCATCCTTCGACCACACACCGGAGAGATTTAACTTGATGCCATTCCAACGCTTTGGGGCCTGGCTCACCCACTTGATCGCATTGAAAACCGTCCAATTTACCCTCACTGCCATTACCTGCCTGGCCCTGTTCATTTTGCCCTGGCTGTTTAAAGCCTATCCGTTCCAACACACGCGCACCCCTTCCATCACCCCCACCCCCACTCGCGACCACTTGAACCTGGTCGCCGCGCAAAGCGCGGCGCTGCCGCCTTACCGCTCGCCGGCCCCGCTGGCCGATGGCATCCCGCGCCTGGCGCAGATGCACACCAACATCCCAGACCAATCCGGCTTCGAGGTCAGGCAGTATACGGTACAAAAGGGCGACACCATTTTTGATATCGCCACGAAATTCGGCCTGAAGCCGTCTACGATCCTCTGGGGCAACCTGACTAAACTGGCGGACAACCCCGAAATGATCTACCCTGATCAGGTGTTAGACATTCTTCCGGTCGACGGTGTGTACTATGAGTGGCACGAAGGCGATGGGTTAAACGGCGTCGCTCGCGTGCTGGGGGTCAAGCCGGAAGATATCCTCAACTTCCCCGGCAACCAGCTCAACCCCGATACCATCGGCAATTTTGCGCGCCCGAACATTAAGCCGGGAACCTGGATCATTGTCCCCGGCGGCTACCGCAACTTCATCACCTGGAGCGCGCCGACCATCTCGCGCTTTGAACCCAGCGTCGCCAAGATTTATGGTCCAGGCGCGTGTTCCAAGCCCATGGATGGCGCAGTTGGCAGCGGGACGTTTTCCTGGCCCACGGTGATGCACTGGCTTTCCGGGTACGATTACACCCCGGGAGCTAACCACTCGGCGGTCGACTTCGCCGGTTCAATGGGCAATGCCATCTACGCCGCCGATAACGGGGTGGTGGTCTACGCAGGTTGGAATGATTGGGGCTACGGCAACGTGACCGTCATCGACCACGGCAACGGCTACCAGACGCTTTACGGACACCAGAGCTTGATTAAGGTTGGCTGCGGGCAAAGCGTTTACAAGGGCGATCTCATCGGGCTGATGGGCAGCACTGGGCGCTCCAGCGGGCCGCACCTGCATTACGAAATGTGGTACAACGGCACGCACGTCAACCCGCACGACTTCCTGCCGATAGAGTTGGCAGGCACCAAGTAGGAGAATTATATATAATCGCAGGCAGAACGAAAAATACGGAGGTGACGGATGGAAAAAGTAGGCCTGGTTATAGACGCGGACTGCCATATTTCCTCCCAGAAGTGGGATGCGCTGGCAATCACCGCGGACGAGCTGCTCGCTCAGATGGACCGCGCCGGGGTAGATAAGGCGCTGATCTGGCTGAAGCCGCCCTATAATAAAGACATCGCGCCCGAAAACGCGGCAGTAGCGGCAGCCATGCGCGCCCATCCAGACCGCCTGCTGGGGGTAGGTTGGGCGAATCCGCTCCTGGGCAAACAATCTACCCTGGAAACTATCCGGCGCTGTTTTGAGGAATATGGCTTCTATGGCATCAAGTTCAACGGCGCGCAGGATAACTATGTAATTGACGACGCCAGCGTTTTACCCTTCATTGAAGCCGCAGCTGCTTACGGCAAGCCGATTGCCTTTCATATTGGCGCGGATTTCTACGAAAATACACACCCCTACCGCCTGGGTAACATCGCCGGGCGCTTCCCTGAAACGCCTTTTTTGATGGTGCATATGGGCGGCGCAGCCCTGCCGCCGCTGGATCGCGCCGCGATTGAAACCGCCCAACAACATGCGAATATTACCCTGATCGGCAGCGCGGTGCCCGAACGTTCGGTGCTGCGCGCCATCCAGACCCTCGGCGCGCAGCGGATCTGCTTTGGCAGCGACTCCCCCTTCCGTCTGATGCACGTACAGTTGGCGATGTACCGGGCGCTGCTGCGCGACCTGCCCGAAACGGACCAGGCGCAGATCCTCGGCGGTAACCTGGCGCGTCTCTTCCAGATTAATCCAGTGACCGAGCCGCATTAACCTGGAAAGAAGATACTGGGTTTTAGCCCGCGCATTTAGAAGCGAAAAGGGATTGCCCCAATGGATGGGCAATCCCTTGTTTTCTCAATTATCAGCGCCAGGATCTTCAGGCGCAAGCTGTTTTAGTGATACAGGAACAAATCTTTCCGGGTCAGGCTTACTCGCCGCCGGTCAAGGTCGATGTCTTTGATAATCACTTCGATCTCATCGCCTTCATCGAATAAATTGTTGGGGTCATCAACCCAGCCCGTATCCATTTCGGATACGTGGAGCAGGCCATCAAAGCCGCCCAGGTCCAGGAATGCGCCAAAATCTAAGATGCGTTTAACCTTACCCTTGATCAGCTGCCCGATGAACAAGTCCTTCAGCTTTTCGTCGATCACTTCGGAATAAGCTGCTTTTTCAGACAGAATCAGGCGCTGTTTGCTCCGATCCACTTCGATGACTTTTACATCCAGGCAAGGCGCTGTGCCGTCGCTCTGGATCTCTTCCGGATCATTAAAATACTTCCGGCCGTCCATCAAGTGCGAGCGCGGGACAAACCCTTTCAACGTGCCAAACTTCACCAGCAAACCACCGCGGTTCTTGCCGATGACTTCGGTTTCCACCACTTTCCCATTGGACTCAAAGCGGTCGGCGCGAATCCAATCTTCGTGCTCGAAGCCTCTTTTTAGCGAAACCAGCAGTTCACCATCCGGCGAGAATGCGCGCAGCACATACACCGGCAGCTCTTTGCCTTCTTTCACCTTATCCTGTTGTTCGTCATCCAGGGATTCTAGATCGTTGCGGGGCACAATGGCGGTACGTTTCACCCCCACGTCCAGGAACACACTTTGCTCACTTGCGGAAAGCACTTCGCCGGTCATAATTTCCCCCCTGCGCGGCTTGTGATACATATATTCGTCCAGCAGTTCCGCAAAATCCTGCTCCTTCTCTTGATCTTGTTCAAGCATTAACGCTTGACCTTGATCCTCTTCACGCTGTTCGTAATCCAAATCGAAAATTTGATCTTCTAAAATTTGTGTTTGCATAAGCTCCTTTCTTCAAGTCGTTTCGTATTTCCTAAGCATTTACAGCTATATAAAAATGATATCATACTTATCGAATTAAGTCAAATTCGATAAGTATAAAACAAGATCCTTCCAGGAGCTACTGGGCCAGGTAGCCCCCGTCGACGGGATAGTAACTGCCGTTTACAAAAGAGGCCTCACCCGAGCTTAACCATGCCACCAGGCTGGCGACTTCTTCTGCCTCGCCCAGGCGGCCAATAGGATGCGCGGAAATCAACAGATTACGGGCCTGCTGGTCTTCTTCCAGACTGGCAATCATGGGCGTGCGGATAAACGCCGGACCAACCGCGTTGACGCGGATGCCCTGTTTCGCGTACTCGAGCGCCCCATTCTGGGTCAGGCCAATGACCCCATGTTTGGCAGCCACATAGGCAGCCGCTCCCGGAAAACCCACCGCACCCAGAATGGATGCCATATTGACAATCGCTCCCCCACCTTGCTTCAGCATGGCCGCAATTTCATATTTCATGCAGTAAAAAACGCCGGAAAGGTTGATCTCGATCACCTTTTGCCAGCCCTCTGGGCTGTAGTCGGCAATCGGGTTCTGTTCGCCGCCGATACCAGCGTTATTACAGGCAATATCCAGCCCCCCAAATTGATCCACCGCGGCTTTGACCAGCGCTTCGCAGTCCTTTGGTTTCGAAACATCCGCGCGAACAAAGGCTGCCTGCCCCTGCACAGCTTGAATTTTTTGAATGGTTTCTTTACTACCCGCTTCATCCAAATCCGAGACAATCACCTTTGCGCCCTGTTTGGCAAACGCCAGGCAAACCGCCCGACCAATCCCAGATGCGCCGCCGGTGACCAGGGCCACCTTACCATCCAATGCTGCCATTCATTTCCTCCCATTTAAACAGAGTGGAATCAGACGGTCGGAATCAGTCCTTCGCGTACAGCACTCACTGCCGCACTGACTTTAGAAGAAACATTCATCTTCTTATAAATTTCCGTCAGATCTTTTCAACGGTCTTTGAGCTGATGCCCAGCTCATAACCGATGCGTACATTGGTTTTCCCATCCGCAGCTTTACGCAAAATTTGCAAGTCGCGGCGGGTCAGGCCCATAGGCGTTTCATTCTCAGAGCGAATCAGCGCGGAGACTTTGCCAGCCACTCGCCGGCTGACCCAGCCTTTTTCGCCGCTGGCCACGCCCCGCACAGCCTCGATGATTTCATCCATGGCTTCATCTTTGGTCAAATAGCCTGCCACGCCAATACTCAGCGTCTGCCAGACGAAAATTTTGTCATCATGCGCGCTGAGCACCAGGATTTTTACCGGTGAAGATTCCTCAATTAATCTCTTCGCGACGTCAATGCCGCTCAAACCGGGCATTTGTAAATCCAGCAAGAGCAGATCGGGTTCCAATTCATTTGCTTTCTGGTAGGCTTCATCCCCACTACAGGCTTCGCCAATAACTGCGATGTCTGGTTCTCTTTCTAAAAACCGGCGCACGCCCATGCGCACCACCGGATGATCTTCAGCAAGCACCACACGAATAACAGGCATTTATTTACCTCCTTCCAGTTCATAACCCCCCAGACCTATCCCCCTTTGAAAATGCACATTTATTATCTTATTTTCATACTATTATATTGTACCATATATTTGGCACTGTTACAAATAAATACGGATTTTACAACCAATTTATAACCAAATATGGTCAAAGTTAGGTCAATAAACCTTTCGGGCTTTTTGCTATGGAGCGATCAAAAATGAGGATGCACTCAAGAAGCGGGCGCAACAGGCGCGCAGGTGGATATTCACGGTTTTCACAAAGTCGCTTGCCTTTTTTCAGGGTTTGGGGTAGCGGTGGCCGCAAAGCGGCCACCGCTACCCCAAAATCTCTTTTCTCCCCTTCCAGCTTGCGGAGCAAGCGCAGGAAGGGGTCGGGGGAGGGTCCTCTGGATTGGGTTTTCACAAAGCGCCCGACTTTGTGAAAACCCTGAGCGGATATTGACTGATTGTGTCCGAAAAGGCATAAGCGATGTACAATTAAAAAGATGGCAAATCTTCAGCTTACAGGAATGCCCGAACTTGTCATTCGAAGACCATTTCCTCAAAAAACTGGCTCGCGGCGCAGATATTGCTCAGGACGAGTACGCTCAAATGAGCCAGGAGCTGCCCGATGAACAACTGGCCGCAGCACTGGTGCGGCGCTTTCAAAAGACGGGCGAAATGCCCGTGCTGCTGGAAGCCGCCCGGTTATATCAGCGCGCTGGTCAGGCGTATGCCGTGTTAGAAATTTGCAGCCGCTATCCACACAAGGCTGAGTTCCGTAAAATGGTGCAAAAAAACTTGCCACAGGTTCGCCAGGAATATCCTGGCACGCAGTGGGTGGGCAAGCTGCTCGAAGAAGCCTTTATTGTGATTGACCTGCAAGAAGGCACGATTGTGCGCTTTCCGCCGCTGATGCCCTCGGGTGGCTAGACGAGAACGCGCAGCGGCCCCCGACTGGTGGTTAGGCGGCTTTGCTGTAGGGTTGTCACGGCGCACCAGCCTATGCCCGGCAAGTCTGGTGCGCCGTGACAAAAGGTTATGCTTTTTAAACCTGGTCTTTTGGGTGGTTGACAGTGCCTGAGATTCTTGTTAAACTAGCAAAGTAGTTTATTCGAAATTCGTCGATTAAGGACTGTCGTGAAATGAGTTACTTCGGCTACAAGACGCAAATCAATCGCTGCTCCAGGAACGGGGGGGCTGTGTTTGCCTTGTCGAAGTGCGCCTGCTGACGGTTCAGATATACGAATGACCATCCGGCCGCGGTGCACTTCCACACCCGCGGTCGTTTTTTATGTCAGGATGCCCAAACTTTTTCACGTAACCCTGGCGACCCCTCCCCCGGCCCGGGTGTGCAAAACCCCGGCCGGTTTTATTTTTTTGCGAAGCTATCGCTGACGTTTAACAGGATTATTGTCTCGAAATTATTGGAGGACGCCATGTCTATTCTTACTGCAAACAACCTGGGTGTTTCATTCGGCGCTTTTGATCTCTTTAAGGGCATCACCGTTCACATTGCCAACGACAGCAAAATTGGCCTGATTGGCCCGAACGGCATCGGCAAAACCACGCTGCTGCTGATCCTGACGGGCATTAACGCGCCTACCACCGGGCAGGTGAGCATCGCCAAGAACCGCAAGATCGGCTACCTGCGCCAGGAAGCGGTGGATGCTTTCGCCGACCGCACCAATACCGTCTACAATGAAATGCTGACCGTCTTCGCCCAATTACAAGAAAAACAGGCGGAGCTGCATGACCTGGAAGCGCGTATGTCCGCCAACAACCTGAGCGACGCGGACCTGGAGACGCTGCTCGACAGCTATGGTGAAAAGCAGCAAGCCTTCGAACAGGCCGGTGGCTATGACTTTGACCTGCGCATCCAGAAGACCCTGGAAGGGTTAGGCCTGGGCAAGCAGCACTGGCACATGCCGCTCAACCATCTCTCGGGCGGGCAGAAAACGCGCGCGCTGCTGGCGCGCCTGCTGCTGGAAAAGCCGGACCTGTTGATGCTGGACGAACCGACCAACCACCTGGATATCGAAGCCGTAGAATGGCTGGAGCGCGCCCTGCGCGAATGGGAAGGGGCGGTGTTAATCGTCAGCCACGACCGCTTTTTCCTGGACAACACTGTCAACACCATCTGGGAGATGGGCCGCGAGGGCATCGAGACCTATTCGGGAAACTACAGCGCCTACCTGCTGCAGCGCCAGGAACGCTGGGAGTATTTCGAGCGCGTCTACGAGGAAGAAAAAGCGCGCCTGCTCAAAGAAGTGGATTACATCCAGCGCAACTGGGTTCGTGACAGCACGCACGCCCAGGCTTTGGGCCGCCTGCGCCGCCTGACGCGCGACCTGGCGATTGTGGATTCGTTCGGGCTGATGGCGCTGCGCAGCGGGAAGAAGTGGTCTGAGTTTGACCTTTCGGTTGAACGCCCATTGGACGTGATTGAAGCGATCCGCAAAGTGAACGCGGTCAGCATGCCCAGTGGAAGGCCCCCGGCGCTGCGCCCGCGGCTGGCGGAAGGGCACTCGGTGGGTACCAACCTGGTCATCCGCGCCCAAGACCTGACCATCGGCTACCCGCGCCACGCGTTGTTCTCCATTCAAAATCTGGAACTGCGCCGCGGGGAGTGTGCTGTGTTGATCGGGCCGAACGGGACCGGCAAAACGACCTTTATCAAAACCCTGCTGGGTCAGGTGGAACCGCTCAAAGGGAAGTTGTCCGTGGGGGGCAGCAGCCTGAAGGTGGGCTATTTCGCCCAGGCGCACGACGGACTGAGCGGCGAGCACTCCGTGCTGGATGAACTGCTGCGGCATAAGTCCATGCAGGCTGGCGAGGCGCGCAGCTACCTGGCTCCCTATCTGTTCCGCGGCGATGACGTCTTCAAACCGCTTTCCGCGCTCAGCGGCGGCGAGCGCGCCCGGCTGGCACTGGCGATCCTGTCTTTAGATGGCTCGAACCTGCTGCTGCTGGACGAACCAACCAATCATTTGGATATCCCGGCGCGTGAGGCGCTGCAAGAAGTGCTGGAAAACTTCTCCGGCACGATCCTGCTGGTGTCGCACGACCGCTACCTGATCGACCGGCTGGCGACGCAGATCTGGGATCTGCATGACAAAAAGCTGCACGTCTTCCACGGCACCTACCGCGAGTACATCCTGCGCCGCGCGGTGAGCAGCTCACCTGCCGCCAGCCGGCAGATCCTGCTGACGCCCAAACCGATGATGCGCGACAACAGCAAGCAAACCCGCCAGCGCGCCCTGGACCTGGAAATGCTCGAAGAGCGCATCCGGCAAAAAGAGAAAGATATTCAGCGCCTGTCGGGCGAGCTGCAAAAAGCCGGGCAGAACGGCGCCTTTGAGAAGATCAACAAAATCAGCTGGCAGGTAGCCCAGGCGCAAGCGGCTTTAGAACAGTTGATGGCCGAATGGGAAAAAATAGCAGTTTAAAATCACTTTGGGTTTACCCGTTGGCGAACGCCAGCGGGTAAACCCATTCATTTCTATAAAAGCGCATCCCGATATATAATCCAGATAACGATATCGGACAGAGGAGGCCTCGATGCAGTGGGAACAATTGACCGCGACTGATTTCGCTCAGGCAGTACAGCAAACGGGCGTTTGCATTCTGACCTTCGGCGTGCTGGAACGGCACGCCGAACATCTTCCGCTGGGCACGGACTATTTAAATGTACACAAAATCGCCAGCCTGGCAGCGGAACGGCAGGCAGCGGTGGTCTTTCCACCCTTTTACTTCGGACAAATCTACGAAGCGCGCTGCTTCCCTGGAACGGTGACGCTCAAACCCACCCTGCTGCTGGAACTGATCTTCGGCGTGCTGGATGAGATTGGGCGCAATGGTTTCCGCAAGATCATCCTGTTCAATGGTCACGGCGGCAACGCGCATTTGCTGCCCTTCATCGCCCAGGCCAGCCTTTCTGAGCAAAAGCCCTATACGCTCTACCTGTTCAATTCAAGAGAGGATGAGGAATATGCCCAGGCCCGGCAGCAGGTGCTGGAAACCGAACTGCACGGGCATGCCTGCGAATGTGAAACCTCCGTGAGTCTGGCGAACCATGCTGAGTTAGTCCATATAGAGCGGATAGACCACGAAACCAAACCGCTGGGCCGGTTGAGCCACGTGCCGAACGCCTATTCGGGCATCTGGTGGTACGCGGACTACCCCGAGCACTACGCCGGGGATGCCCGAGCCGCGACCAAAGAGAAGGGTGAAAAGCTGCGCGAGCTGGAGGTGGATGCTCTGGCGAAGTTTATTCAGGCGGTGAAGGAAGATACCATCACAGCGCAGTTGGAGCGGGAGTTCTTTGAGCGAGAGACGAAACTACGAGAGTAATCAGAACGCGATGATTTAACTGCCGGGAGGCGTTCTGCAATCCAGGCAAATCCTGGCAGTCATTTACAGGCCAAGCTTACTGCGGATGAACGAGCATACATTTTCGGAAGCAGTAAGCGCTGCTTTCGCATCTGCCTTATTCGCGGACAATCCGGGATAACGAAATAGAACTGCATATCCCTCCAGTATTGCAGCATCCGCCTGGACAGCCAGATAACTGGTATCATTCTTTAAGATCAAAGCCAACAGATCAGCAAGGCTGTGGATACGGGGGATTGCTACTCCGTTTTCTTGCAGTACTGCTTTCATGTACTTTTCCACAGCTTGTTGTGTATGAAAACACACCGCATCAAAATTCGGCGACTTCCGCGCTCGATACTCGCGTCGGCCAGTTAGCAGATCTCCTTCAGCCTTCTCAACCCATTCAAGCGTCAGGGGATTCATACATGACTACCCCCTTTTCGGTGATCTCTTTTAAGAATGAATCACCTAACTGCAGACGCTCTTTCAAACGAGCTGGTTTATAAACCAGGAAGTCCACACCAAACAGTGGATTGATATACTGCCGGATCTGTAAAGCCTGCTCTGTTTCACGTAGCGGAGTATCCATCACAATCAGCAGGTCTACGTCACTTTCCGGACGTGGTTTTCCATAAGCATAAGAGCCAAACAAAATGATCTGCCTGGGGCGGAAATGCCTGGCAATTCGTGAGATCATCTCTTGGATAATTTCTTCAGGGATACGCGTGCGGACATCAACTGTTGGCACAACCAAAGGCATCGTCATTCCTCCCTTAAAGCTTAATTCAATACCACTAAAATTATAGCATTTGCTGGTCAGAACGCAGTCATGTTCAACCCTTCATTAATGAAGATTGGATAAATCCTATGGGTGCCATGCACTACTAAGGAACCGATTGAGCCGCATCCGGTATCTGAACCGCGAATAGGGCTGACTGGTTGAGATCGGAGAATAAACGTCCCCAGGCAGCCAGGTATTTTCCGTCTGGTGACCCGTTGGGGAAAAGCTTATAGCCATCCGCTTGCCAGGCGCCTAACCAAACTCCTTCCGGGGAGGTGAACAGGGAGACCGTCGTCGGCTGACTTGCCTTCCCAGATACCGCCAGAACCAGCCTTCCATCCGAGGACCAGCGGGAAGCGTCAACCAATTCATCTGAAAAAGGCTGAAACTCGCCAGAGGGCGCATCGATTGCGCGGATCAGGGTTTGTTCATCGGTAGGGTTGACCAGCAGCCAGTGACCATCATTCGAAAAGAGAGCCTCGCTGGCCTGGTAAGGCAGCGTTTCCACCTGACCGGTTTCGGAGTGATGGATTTGCAGGGAAGGTTCAACTGTCCTGGCAGTCTCCTCAGTTGTCCCCAGCAGCATCAAATGGAATTCTTGCGATTTCAAAGTTTCAGCTACGCGCACATCCAATAATCGAAAGGACCGTCACCTGGTTTTAGTCCCTGGTGAAAGAGATCGGTTGCAACTTTAATGACTGGTTGTCCAGGCACCAGCAGTAAAGGTCCCTGATCGCCCGTTTCAAATATAAGGAAATGGGTCATATCCAGCCATTTACCGGGCAGATTCCCGCCGCCCCTGGGCAAGTCTTGAAAGGCAGTTTCGACAAGTCTTTTACCGGTTGCCACGTCGATCAAGGCGATTTCTCGGTTTACATCCTGGCGGCTACCTTGATATGCCTGCACGAGCACCTGGTAGCGACCATCGGGCGAAAAAGAAGGGTCCTGGTGATCTAGAGCCAGAACGGCCTGATGACTGTAGCTGAAGAAGTCACGGTGGGGGTTGGGGCAATTGCTACCTTTGTGGGCTGTTCAGATACGGCTGTAGAAAGCAAACCCGGAGTTGGTGAAGGTTTTGTTTGAGATGTTTTCTGGCAGGAAGTCAAAGGGATCAAAATAAGAAGTAACATGCCTGAGAAAACCAGAAACGGCTTGCTGTGTTGGATGAGTTGCATAAAGATACTCCTTCTCATTTTGTATGCAATAGGAACGGGGTTTCTAGCGCCGGAAACCCCTTAGTACATGGAATATTGAGTAAATCAACCCCCTAAGGCGGCCAAGTGATCTCCCATGGTCCATTTACTCGATAATCTAATTGCGAGATTGACAGGTCCAGGGGTTGGTTGGGCAATTCAGTAAGAGACAAGTGGCTAACCCAGAGGCCCCGTGCCTCATCGTAGCCACCTCCGTTTGGATGGGCGTTTGCCCCGTCCAATACGATCCCTTCGATGTTTTTTGAGGCTTGAATATCGAACTCAAGGGCAAGCGAACTATCTTGATCGGCGATCAGACGTGCCTGGGTGAAATGCAGATCAAAGCCGCCTGCACGAATGGTCTGGTCCATCGGCCATGTCTGGCCGATCTTTGCATCCTTGCCGGGGTCAAAGCGTAGAGCCGCCTGGTCGGTTGCTGTCATAACAAGCCAGTTCAACCGGAAGGTCAGCGGGCCTCTGCTGCCTGCCAGGTCTGTTACCTCGGAGGCAAAAGCGACCTGATTGGGATGATCCGGCGACCAGTGATCGCCCTCATGCCCGCTCGTCAAGGGGTAAGAATGGCCTTGATCATCCCGCAAAGTGATCGGATCGATATTTCTAATCATCTCATTTTGCCCTTCCCATTCCAGTCCCAACTGGAAAGCGGTTTGGGTCGAAGAACGGTCAACTTTTAGCAGTCTCAAAGTAATACCATTGATCTTCTGGCTGCTGAGATTTGGTTCTTCTACTCCGTTACCCGCCTGAGAAGAGCTTACGGAAGTCAGTTGAATCGGGAAGGCCCAATCTTCGGGCAGTTCATCGGGTAATGCATTGGGTAAGCGGTGAATCTGGAATATGATCTGGTTCACGTCCTGGGGCAGAGGCGCGTAGATGCTCCGGCAGGATAGCCAGGAGCCAGCAAGATCCCCTCCACCCGTGCAGTTCCCGCCGTTGACATGGCCCAAGAATGTCCCATCGGGCAGAGAAACCTGTTCCTGTATGGGATCATCTGGATGAGCGGAGACGAAGTCATTTAACTTTTGCGCGTGCTCGTACCCAAAGAAATCAGCAGGGTATCCATCGATCATGTAAACGATCACGAGCCGGTCAGCTTCCGCCACGACCTGCTCAACGGTGATATTAATCCCTTTCTTTTCTTCAACCGGAAGAGCGTTGGCATGGAGAGATAGTTCTGATATCCGAGAAGGTTCAGCGGTCAGGGTTTGCATCGCCGGAGGGGTGTTGGTTGTTTGGGCAAGCATAGATGCCGGTGTAACCCGCACCTCTTGCGCCATCTCGCGCGTGACTACCAGGGGAGTTTCAAGGACAGCTTGAACATTGTTCACAAACCCGATACCGGGAATAAAGCCAGATAACCGCCCCACGGCATAGGCAATGCCGCTTAAGAGCAGCAGCGCCAGGATAGCAGCAACTACAGCCAAAATAGGACGGGTGCGGAGCATGTGCATGAATGAACTCCTATGTGTGAGGTGCAGAGAACCCGGTTTCCGTTTGGACGAAAGCGCGGCAGGAGCAGTCGCCATACGATCGTTCTGGCGCGCCATCAGCTCGATCTGGCGCTGGCGGAGCTGCGCTTCCAACTTTTCAGCAAAGGCCGGATCGGGCTGCGGGGCAGTGTAGAACGCATCCAGCGCAGAACGCAGGGTCGGGAGGAAGGTTTCGGTTCAGCTCACTCATTTACCACCTCCCATTGATCGCGCAGGTGTTCGAGCGTGCGGTAAATCATCATCTTGACTGCCGCTTCGCTGCGCCCTTCAATCTGGCCGATTTCCGCGAAGCTCAAACCTGCCGAAAAGCGCATCCTTAAAAGTTCCTGGCGATCTTCATCCAGGTGCGCCAGCAGGCGCGCCAGGCGTTGTAAATCCTCGCCTTTTTCAACTGCCGCCACCAGGCTTGGCTCCGGGGAAGGCAGGTCGCCCAGTTGAGCAACGGGCCGTTGGCGGTAAAAATCCACACTGCGCCGGCGGGCGATGGTGAACAGCCAGGCGATAAAACAGCCGCCCTCACGGTAGCGGTGAGCCAGTAAACCTTCCAACGCCTCGATGAACACCTGCGCAGTCAGGTCCTCGGCATCGTGAGGATTGCCCAGCCGCCGGTAGAGATAGCGGTAGAGCGGCGGCAAATAGCGCCGGTATAACGCGCCAAAGGCATCCGGGTTGTCCCTGGCGCGTTCGGCGAGCAGTGAGTCGTCCATTTCGGTGAAATCGGGCATAGTCTATAGGTATATCGGGGAGAGAGCCGAAAAGTAACAAAACTAGGGAAACAAAATCAGGGGTTTCCGGCTTCGGAAACCCCTGATAGGGTTATGCTCACCGCCAAGCGGTGACTGCCCCAGAAATCCCAGGCAAAGCAGCCACCTGGCAGGTATCGGGTTGCACGAGCAGTGGCGTCTCCTGGACACCATCCTGCGTGATATCCAACACAACCAGCACCAGCCACTTTCCATCCGGACTCCAGACAGCAGCGGCGGTGGATGCGCTGTCCAAATCCGCAAGCAGCTTCCTTCCCGATCCATCCAGGTTTGCCATCCAGGTGCTGTAAATATGTTTGCCAAAGATTTCTTGATTGAAGGTAACCTTAGCGCCATCCGGAGAGAGGGCGCGGAATCCGCTTTTGCTCGCAGGCATGGTCAGCATGGTTTGGAGGGCCCCAGTTTCAATATCCACCCGCTCGAGTTGATCTCCCGCGGAGCCCATAACGTTGATGACCAGGGCGCGGCTGTCCGGCAGCCAACCCACCAGGCTGGCCTCGCTGGTTGGCCCGGTCAAACGTTTTACTCCGCTTCCATCGGGGTGGATGATGTAGATGCCCTGATTGGCCCGGCGGAAGGCGATCCACTGCCCGTCTGGGGACCAGAGCGGGTTGTAATCTGTCGAGGTGGTTCCAGCCAGCGGTTGGGGCGGTTCGCCATGCGTACCGGCGATCAAGATGCTTTGTCCATTACTCTCAATGTAAGCTATTCTGGACCCATCTGGTGAGAGGGAAGACCACCCGCCGGTGACCAGCGCTTGTTTCTGGCCTGTGCTCAGATCGATCCGTGTAATTTGCGGCATCGGCTGCCCGGTATTCTCTTCAACCAGCAGATGACCGCTTAGGATGCCGGGCAGTGCGTTGGAGGTCTGGCTGCGCAGCTGCTGCCACGTGGTTTCCGTCAGGCAGGCCTGGGGCAGCGCGGTGGGGGTGGCTGCTCCGGCGGTTACCGGCGGCTGCCAGCCCACCAGCCAGGGTCCGGGCTGGACCAGCGTAGCCCCATAGATGTCGACGGTCCGTTTACCGGTAGGAATCTGATCGTAGATCGAGGAATACGTGAGCGCGCCGCTGTCTGCGCTAGTCAACTTGGGGCTGCTGCGCGCACTGAAGTTTTGCGGATCGCCCATACTGGATACCTCGTATAGTTCAGAGCCTCCGCCAAAGGTGAAACGCAGGCGGGTTTTCTGATCCTGATCCTCGATCAACTCTGCTTTCTGTACAACCAATGGATGACCGGCGAAGTCGAGGGTTTGATTTATCTCCCAAATTTGGCCGATTTGCGGTGAGGGTCCGAAATCCACATTAAAGGAAACCTTTGCGGATAACTCGATGAAGAGGGAAGGAACCTTTAATGTCCAGGGACCCGGGTAGGCTTTGCTGTTCGTTTGCAGCTTCCATTCAGATGATGGATCCGTTAAGGATCCGCCGCTCAACGAAAATTCGGTCGGGATGACCTCTCCGTTCGCATCCAGCAACTGTGTCCCTAGGCCAAAGCGAACCATGAGCACTGTTTTCGGGTCCTTGGAAATACTGCCTTGCAGCAGGAAGCCCTGTTCTGTCTCGGCTACCTGGTCCAGGCTGACGGTGATGCCATTCACCGCGGCTGTGTGCCCTAAGGCTGGAGCACTTTCCGTTATTGCGCCAGTCGTAGGAAGTTTGGTGGCCTGGTTAAGCACGGGGGTTGCGGCGGTTAGATCGTACACAGGAAAAACCTGCATATCCGCTGGAGCTGACTGGAAGCGCAGCGCAATCTGCCAATTTTCAGGAACGGAGCCGGGGCGCGTGTCCATCAAGCAGGGTATAACCAAGGTAACTTGCGGATTTCCGGCCGGGAGCGCCGGGAATGTCGCCTTCAACTGGTAGCCGGTTCCCCAACCATTTCCCTCACCACCAGTTGACTTGAGCGTGCTGCCATCTGTAAGCTGCAAGGTTGGAGATGCAGTGCATCCAGGGACGTTTTCGCTGCCGGGCTGGGCTGTTTGGGGAATGCCACCTACCTGGAAAACTAGCACGGTATGCTGATCATCCGCTGCGCCCTTCAGCACCTCCAGGCTGATCCCATCCCGCACCATCTTGACTGGTTCCACCAACACCCGCAGTTTGGAATCGTTTTGTACCACACCAATTCCAGGGACAAAACCGAACATTCCGCGGAATTCCGCATAAACGTTCCCCGGGCCTATCAACCAGATTACCAGGAACAAAAAGGCGCTGCTGACAGCTAACCCAATCCAGGCCAGGCGCAAGAACGCATTCATTTTGGGCCGGCTGACCTGATAACGCAGGTGTTTAAGGAAGACCGGGTCCGGCTCAGGAACGGCCATCGCAGTGCGGACCTCATTTTCGAAATCAGGCGTGGGCTGCATATTCATCCTCCAACTGGGTTTGTAAGCGCTCCAGCAGCCGGTAAAGCTTTTTCTTGATCGTATCTGCCTTGCTCCCCAGGAGCGCAGCGATCTCGGCAAAGCTTAGCTCGGCCACAAAACGCAGCCGCAAGAGTTCCCGGTCCTCTTCGGGCAGTTTTTGAATCAACTGCTGAAGCGCGGCTTTCCGTTCCGATTGGATCACCGCCTGGAGGAGATCATCTTGAGGATCGCTAAGGTTCATGGGGATGGATTCCGAGCGGTTCTTCGCCTTGCGCAGGTAGTCCACGTACTTATTCCGGGCGATGGCAAACAACCAGGCAGAGAAAAACTGTCTGTGCTTGTAGCGCGGAAACATCTCAAAGGCTTTTAGAAAGGTCAGGGAAGTAATATCTTGCGCTTCGGCCACGCTGCCAAGGCGGCTCAGCAAGTAACGGTATACCTTAGACGCATAGCGGTCGTACAGCCTCGCAAAAGCTTCTGGGTTCGCCTTTGCCTCTCCGATCAGCAGCGCTTCATCTTCTTGCGGCTGAACCGGATTGGAGAAAGCCTGGGGAGTAGATGAATCAATCAAGTTTTGTTGTTTCCTCGGTCCGGTTTGGGTGGAACGTTCTTTAGGTTAATCGTACGTGAAGAGGAAAAGGGACAGTTTTCTGAAATAATTCGTAGATTTTACTGCACAACCTTAAGGCGCTGCTACGCCTCCCGGTGTACCAATCGGCTCTGGGGTAGGCGTGGGCTGGGGAATGCTTAGCACGGTGCCGATTTGCAGATTAGCGCAGTCGATATCGTTCTTCCTCAGCAGGCTGTCGATGTAGAGGTTAAAGCGCCTGGAGATGGACAGGCACGAGTTGCCGGAGACCACCTCGTACTCGATGTCGACTACAGGCGTTTCAGTGGGCACGGCAGGTGTGAAGGTCGCGGTGGGCGCGGGGGTAGGAGATATGTAGGTAGTAGCGATATACGTGGCGGTCCCCTGCTCGGCGGCAAACAGGGTTTTCCGCTGATCAACTGCTTTCAAGCTATACATCAGCAGCCCCCCGACTGCCAGTAACAGGATCAGCAGCCCGAAAAGGAAGGGCAAACTGATCAGGTCGGGAATCAGGCGGCGCGGCTCCTGCGGACCGCGCGCCCCTTTTACCGGTTTGGGGCCAGCATCCGGCGTGAAACGATAACCGCACGCCGCGCAGTGTTTGGCGGTGGCGATCAGGTTTGTGCCGCATTCAGGGCAAACTTTAATATTCGCGGATTGAGGTGGATAAGTCATCGGCTAGAGGCTGCCCCATCATTCCTTCAGGCGGGCCGGAATAATGATACCTGTTTCAATCATAACACATTCTAAGCAGCGCTTTTTGCACGCATGATAAAAATTCGGCATAGTCTGTAACGCCAGATTTACCCCTATGGATGGGTTACCTCTCGTAAAAATCCAAACAGTCCCAGGTCCGAAAAGCGAATATACCGATCCAGCCGCTGGTAGAACTGGGCAAACAGTCGAAAGGCAAAATATCCGAGCAGCACCCCAAGCGTGTTGAGCAGCACATCGTTCACATCCACCGAGTGTCCGTAGGTGCGGTGTATGTTTACTATACTCATCAGCAGCTGCGTCCCCTCCAACGCCAGCCCGGTGAGCAGCGCCAGTTTCCCCATCTGCTGAAAAGTAACGCGGGTGAGAAACGGCAAAGCAAAGCCAAGCGGCAGAGTCAGAAGGATGTTGCCAGCCAATTCTTGAATAATGACTCCCCGGCTCGCCGAAAATAAGTCCCCGAAGTGGAAAGGAATCCAGTTGATGTGAGACAGGGTCTGGAGAGTGTTCAGTAAGGTTATTCCGGCAGGCCAATCGATCGGCATAAAGACCGGGAAAAACATCAGGTTCAGGGCAATCAACAGATAGACCCCGAACAACCACAGGCAAAGCAGGTAGGTCCAGGAATGCCTTTTTCGCCAGGAGAGGATCAGCAGAACCAACAGAAACAGCAGACCCGTAATTAAGGGGTAAGGGTAGAAGTCGAAGATCAAAGCAGCGCCTTTAGGAAAATGGATGCGCTTGATTATAGTTTAAGAAAACGAAATTTTGCTTCTTTTCCTGCTTGACTTTGACCGGCAACACTCTGTATAATCGTATAATAAGATACGAAGTTCCCAAACCAAAATAACTTCAGGTAAAAGTAAGCCCCTTTCTAACCCTCTTGCTGTTTAAGCAGCAACCCACTTCAGCGAAGGTTGTTGACGCCTCTCGTTGGAGTACTCTTTCTTTTCCCAGAATAAGGAGCAGGATATGTCAAGTTTGAGAGATGTCATCGTCGAAATGCAGGAAGACGAAGCCCTGGTGATGGCCCGGCAAATGCTGGCAGATGGGGTTTCGCCTATGGCTGTGCTGGATGAATGCCGCGAGGCGATGCAGGTCGTCGGGCAGCGCTTTGAAAATGGTGAGTATTTTGTGCCAGAGTTGATTCTGTCCGGCGATATTATGCAGGCCATCTCTGCGGAAGTCAAACCGCTGATGCAGCAGCAAAATGGGCATGAAAAACGCGGCAAAGTGATTATTGGCACGGTGGAAGGGGATATCCACGACGTAGGCAAAGACATCGTTGTGTTGATGCTGGATGTTAACGGCTTCGAGGTATACGATCTGGGCATTGATGTGCCAGCGCAAGTGTTTGTGGATAAGATCAAGGAGGTCCAGCCGGAAGTGGTCGCCCTGAGCGGTTTCCTGACGCTGGCTTTCGATTCGATGAAAGCGACTGTCGAAGCCATTGAAAAAGCCGGGCTGCGCGATCAGGTCAAAATTATGGTCGGCGGCGGCACGGTGGATGATCAGGTCCGGGTCTATGCCAAAGCGGACGGCTACGGCTTTGATGCGATGACGGCTGTCAAACTGGCCAAACAGTGGACCAAGGGAGAATAACATGGCTACTTTAAACCTGGAAGAAGTCCAATTAGAAGATGGCAAGACTGCCGAGCAATTGATCGCGGAACGCAACCAGCGCTTGCAGGATGCGTATAATATGAAGCAGCCGGACCGCATCCCGATCAGCTTGAACCTCAGCTATATGCTCTCAAAAATGGGGGGCGTCACCAACCAGGAACTGGACGAAAACCCCGATTTGTGCCAGGAACTGCTCGAAAAAGCCACTCTGTACTTCCAACCCGATGAAATCATGGGCGGCGGCTGGGACGGCAGACCCAGCATGATCCTGGGCGACCGCCAGACGCGCTGGCCCGGGCACGGCGTTGCCCCCGACCGCCCCTTCCAATTTAAAGAAGGGGAATATATGAAGCCAGAGGAGTATGACGAATTCCTCGAGGACCCTTCAGACTTTACCCTGCGCGTGTTCCTGCCGCGCGTGTATGAGAACCTGGAAGGTTTAGCCCTGCTCCAGCCGCTGGGCAACCTGCTCACCGGGTATGCCGCCTTGAGCAACTCGTGGATGCTGACCCTGCCGCCCATCCAAAAAGCCATGGAATCACTGGCGAAAGTCGCTGCGGCTGCGGCTGCCAGCGGGCCGATTATGATGCGTAATGCCCAGCGCATGGCAAAACTGGGCTATGCTGCCGTGCCCGATTTTGTCTGCTTCGCCTATGCGCCCTTTGACTTTATGGGCGATACGGTACGCGGCACGCGCGGCATCATGCGCGACCTGCTCCAGCGCCCCGATAAGCTGCTGGCGGCGATGGAAAAAGCGCGCAAGATCACCGTGAAGGCCTGCGTAGCCGCAGCGACCCTAACCGGCGGCAAAACCGTGATGATCCCGCTGCATAAAGGCTCGGATGGTTTTATCTCCATCCCGCAGTTCGAGACCTTCTACTGGCCGCAATTGAAAGCCATGATGCTGGACATGATCGAAGCCGGTCTGCGCCCGCAGCCCTTCTATGAAGGCGTTTGGGACCAGCGCCTGCACTACCTGACCGAACTGCCCAAGGGCAAGACGCGCGGCATGTTCGAGCGCAGCAATATGGCGAAGGTCAAAGAAGTGGTCGGCGACACGATGCCCATCATCGGCGGCTTCCCGGTCTCCCTGCTGCAAGGCGGCACGGAAGAGCAGGTGCGCGAGCGTACCAGGCAAATGTGCCAGGAAGTCGGCAAGAACGGCGGGTTTATCATGTCCGCCGGAACGGCGATGGATTACTGCAAACCTGAACTGGTCAAAGTTTGGGTAGACGCGACCAAAGAGTACGGTCAGTACTAAGAAGAATCAGCAAGGCTCAACGGCAGGTTTGCCGTTGAGCCTTGCGAAAACAATCCTTTAACGCAGTTCTTTGATCTCCGGCATGGTAATGACGTGGAACGCCAGCGTCTCCATATCTTTGCTCTTGGGTGAACCTTTGCTCTCTCTCCGGATGCGCTGGAGATAGGAGATAATCAATTCATTACCGCCAAAATATTCCTGGATCTGTTCGTCATCCGCGAGGATATCTTTAATTCCCAGGTTCTCGTAGACGGCGCTGACCAGCTGGTAGCCCCAGTCCTCACCCACCCCCAGTTCATCCGCCAGCTCGCGGCGCTCAATGCTGAACAGGAAGGCCAGCCGGGCCACGTCGGCCTGGCGCGGGGTCAGGTGACCGATGCGCCCGCGCCCCTCCAGCACATCACATGGCCGGGGCAGAGAAATGCGCTGCTGGACAGCTAATGCCTGGATGCTGTCGGTGATGACGTACTTTCCTTCCACCGCCAGCGAGATGGCCCAGGCCAGCGAATAACCGATCTCATCCTTGAGGATATAGCCCACAAAGGGCGGCTGAGATACCTGGCGCAGCACCGCCGGGTTGGGGCGGATGCCGGTGCACAGGATCTGCAAGGGGGTTTTCCGCTCCGGGAGCACTTCGAGGATGCGCGGGATCCAATCTTCCCCGCCAGGAATATCCGTATCCAGAATGACAAAATCGACCGGGTTGAGCGGATCGGTCAGAAAATGCAGCAATTTAGCCGGCTCATCCGCTTCGCCAATCACGCGCGTGCGCCAATCCCGCACGGCCAGCAGCACCATCCAGTTCCTGGAAAAGGGATCGTCCTCGACAATCACCACTCGTATATCCCGGCGCATTCTCACCTCCAAATTTCCTTTATAAATCGAAACTCGCTGAGAGATTATCGTCAAAAACCGCCCCAGAGCGAACCAACCGGTTGTGCTTACCCTGGGGTCGAAGACCATAAATGACCAAAAACACTCCCAAGCCCAGGTAGGGTATTCCCCAAGAGAAAAAGGGGAGGTGGCCGTCTGGGATTTAAGGCCAAAATCCTTATAATGATGAGCACATAAGGATTATTATCCTTTGAACGGACCCATCCCCTGTCACCGGGAAACCAGCCCTAAAAAATAATTCGCGGTGGCTGCGGTTAACAATCATCCGTTCACACTACTGTCAGGCACACAGGGGGCAAGTTGCCTGACAGAGATGTTTAAAGAGCCAGTTATTACTTCACAATCGAACGGGAAAACATCATTAAGAACACCAGACCCTGATTCCGCCAGGCGGAAGACAGTTGAGCGGCTGATCATGCGCCCGGTATGCCCAATGGCCAGGCCAGTGCCTTTCCAGGCTACCTGCAGTCCAGCTTTCGGATTGACCTTGCCCAGGCGGGATGTAAGGGTGGGCTGGACGCTCTGCCGGGCATGCTGCGCAGCCAGGCGGAACTGACTGGCGCGGCTGAGCAGCAGGATGCGCTGCATCACCTGGGTGGTGACCGCGCGCACCTGCTCGCGATCCTCGGGGTTGCCTTCGAAGAACAATGCTTCGCCTACCGTCATGGCATAGGGGCCGCGCAGGTACCAGGCGCTGGGCTCCATTTCCCCGGCGATTTTGGAGGTGACGTAGCGAATTTTATGCGTCTCCAGGCCGATCCCCACCGGGATGACCGGCGCGCCGGTGGCTAATGCCAGCCGGGCCACGCCAGTATGCGGTTTGAGCGCCCCTGCCCCCGGGCTGATCTCGCCCTCAGGGAAGATCATCACCGTGCGCCCGGCGCGCAGCAGGCGGATGCCCTCTTCCAGCGCTGCCTGACCTTTGCCGGCAATCACCGGCACATGCCCAGCCATGCGTAAGGAGCGCCCAAACAGCGGAATTTTAAACACGGTTTCTTTGATCAGGATGGAGGTATGTTCAGCCAGCAGCGCAGTAACGAAGGCAGGGTCATTCGTGGTCGGGTGGTTGACAGCGATGATCTTCGCTCCCCGAGGAAAGGCGTCTGACCGGTATATATCGGCGCGAATGATGAAACGCAAGTAGAGGTAAATCACCCACCGGCCAAGCTGGTACCAGAAATTTTGAAACATCCCACTGCCTTTCGTTCTTAACGTCTAATCCGAAGTCTCACATACTATCAGATTAAACCCGCTAGATTGGGTTTCGATACCCCCAAAGGCATTTTGACAATTATATGTAAGGTCAGGCCGGCTGGGATACGCTGCTGGTTGTGATCTATTAATTCTACCCGAAAATGCCGGGTTTTGGGGAAAATTCGGGCGAAAACGCATTAAACTTTGAGCAATAAAGTACAATTTAATGCTATAACTATTGCAGAAAAGAGGAGCGCAGGGTGGACACACTGATTTTTGCCCGGGCCTTGATGGGCACCTCACTCGCATTTCATATCGTTTACACCGCGATTGGCATTGGCCTGCCGCTCATGCTGCTGATCGCTGAAGGGCTATCCCTGACGGGCAGAGGCGAGGTCTATCATGCCATCGCCCGGCGCTGGATCCGCACAGCAGCAGTGCTGTTTGCCATTGGCGCAGTTTCCGGCACGATCCTGTCCTTTGAACTGGGCCTGCTGTGGCCCGGGTTTATGGGCTTTGCCGGCGGCGTCATCGGGCTGCCTTTCACCCTGGAAGGCTTTGCATTCTTTACCGAAGCGATTTTCCTGGGCATGTATCTCTATGGCGAAAAGCGCCTATCCCGGCGGGCTCAGTTTTACAGCACCATTCCGATGCTCATCTCGGCTTCGCTGTCGGCGGTGTTCGTGATCAGCGCAAACGCCTGGATGAATACACCCGCCGGTTTCACCCTGGAGAACGGCCGCATCGTGGGCGTCAGCCCGTGGGTCGCCATGGCTAACCCGGCCTGGACGCACGAGGCGATCCACGGAACGTTAGCCTCCTTTGCCGCCACTTCCATGGCCATTGCAGGCATCAACGCCTACCGCATCCTGCGCCAGCGCGGCAGTGAAGAGGTCAACCGCGCGTTGGGGCTGGGGCTGGTCGTCGCGGCCGTCTCCGTGCCGTTGATGCTGGTCACCGGCGATTTCTCCGCGCAACGTGTGGCCCACCTGGAGCCGGCCAAGTTTGCGGCCATGGAAGGCATCTTCCAAACCCAGCGCAATGCGCCGCTGCACATCGGCGGCATTCCTAATCTGCAAACCCAGACCGTCCCATACGCCATTGAGATCCCAGGGCTGCTGTCATTCCTCGGTTTTCGCGATTTCAACGCGCAGGTGGTGGGACTGAATGCCTTCCCCCCCGACGCGCGCCCCAACCCCATCCCGGTGCATATTTTCTTCGATTTGATGGTCGGCTCTTTCTTCTTGATGATGCTGCCGCTGCTGTGGGCCGCCTGGCGCTGGCTGCGCCTGCGCAAATACCAGGGCTGGCATTGGTTAGACGCCAGCCGCTGGATGCTGTGGCTCACCCTGCTGGCCTCGCCGTTTGGTTTCATCGCCATCGAAGCCGGTTGGCTGGTGACCGAATTTGGCCGCCAACCCTGGCTGGCCCACAACCTGATGCGCCTTTCGCAGGGCGTCACCCCCCGCGCCGGCATTGAGTGGATCTTCCTGACCTTCGTGGCGGTGTATATCGCGCTGACCGCCGGGCTGATCTGGCTGCTGCTCAACCCATTTGGCAGCCGCACCGCCAACCCCGACCAACAGGTAACGCCCCATGCTTGATCCCATACCCACTTCCATCCTTCTCGCAGCCGGTGTACTGCTGGTCAGCCTGATCCTCTACACCATCTTTGGCGGCGCGGATTTCGGTTCCGGCATCTGGACGGCGCTGGCCTGGGGGCCGCGCGCCGGGCAGCAGCGAGAGGCGCTGTTTAATGCGATTGGCCCTATCTGGGAAACCAATCACGTCTGGCTGATTTTCGTGGTGGTCACGCTCTTCACCGTCTTCCCCACCGGTTTCAGCGCGCTATTTATTGCTCTGCTCATCCCGCTGGTGATCGCCCTGGTGGGCATCAACTTCCGGGGAGCAGCCTTCGCCTTCCGCCACTTTGGCGAGCAATCCCCGGTGCGCCTGCCTGCCACGGCTGAGATCTTTTCCATCTCCAGCATCCTGACGCCTTTTGCCATGGGCATGGCAGTCACCGCGACGGCCGCCGGGCATATTCGCGTGGCAGATGGGCAGGTGCTGGCGGGCATCCTATCCAGCTGGGTCACGCCTTTCACCGTCATCGGCGGGCTGGTGGGGTTGGCGGCCTGCGCCTTCCTCACGCCAATTTATATGACCAACCGCGTGCAAGGCCAGCTGCAGGAAGATTTTCGCTGGTACGGCATGCTCGCTGCGCTGGCGCTGGGCGGGCTGACCGCCCTGGAAGTGCCGGTGGCGTTGTATGATGCCCCGCTGTTTTCGGACCGCCTGTTCGCGCCTGTGCCGCTGGTGCTGATTGCCCTGGCTGTGCTGCAAGGCCTGCTGACTCTGTTCCTGTTGTACGTCCGGCGCTACTTTTGGGCGCAGATTATCGCCGCCGGTACGGTTGCCGTCACGCTGGCGGCCTTTGGCGCGGCCCTCTACCCCGACCTGCTGATCGGGCAGTTGAGCCTGGTGCAGGCGGCTGCCCCGCACAGCACCGTGATCACCTATCTGACCGTGCTGCCCTTCGGTGCGTTGGTCCTGGCGCCGTCACTGTGGCTGCTGTACCGCACCTTTTTACCCGCGCGCTGATCTTTATCCGCGGAGTCACTTCTTTTATCCTCGCAGGCGGTTCCATGGTAACATTGGACGCATGCGCTTGAAGTTCATTCCCGCGTTTTTCCTGAGCTTGATTCTTTTCACAGCCTGCACACCGGCCCGACCCTCCGCTCAGGTGGTGGACGCAGCGCGGATTCCGCCGACCGCTGTCGCAAACCATGCCGTGGAAACGGCCGTCGCCCAGGATGCCCTGGCGACGATGGTCGCCCGCACCATGCAGGCCCCAACCGCCACCCCCACTCTGCCGACCCCGCCCACGCCCACGGTGACCTTCACCCCGGCGCCCAGCCCCACCCCCGCTCCTTCTATGGAACCTGGCCAGCCAGACGCGCAGCTGCTGCAAGCTCGCCCGCAGTACAAGCTGGACGTAGATTTCAGTTTTGCCGAACGCTACGGCAAGGTCACGGAAGAAATTCAATACACCAACCGCTCGGGCGATGCCCTGCCTGAACTACGCCTGATGGTCGAGTTATTTGCCTATAAGGGCCTGTTTTCCTTTACCGGTCTGTGGTGGCAGGACGGCACGAAGATTGAAGACGCCAGTTGGGAGGACATTCAGCTGCGCATTCCGCTGCGCCAGCCGCTGGAGCCAGGCCAGAGCGTGGGGTTGAAAGTGACCTATGAATTCCGCCTGCCCGCGCAGTCCACGCTGGGCGGCGAGCGCCCGCTGCCGATTGGCTACACCGGACGCCAGGCCAACCTGGTGGATTGGTACCCTTTTATCCCTCCTTACCGCAGCGGCACCGGCTGGCTGGCTCACCCACCCGCCTATTACGGCGAGCACCTGGTATCTGACCTGGCGGATTTCGAGGTCAACCTGCGCCTGCTGGACCAGCGCAGCGATCTGGTGGTCGCAGCCAGCGCGCCTGAACAGAAAGAAGGTGAATGGCTGCGTTATAAGCAGGCTGCCGTGCGCAGTTTTGCGCTGTCGGTGGGCGATGAGTACCAGACTCAGAGCGCTCAGGTGGGCGACATCACCATCACCAGCTATTACTTCCCGCTTAATCTCAAGGCCGGCAAACAGGCGCTGCAAACCACGGTCGAGGCGGTCAAACTGTACCAGGATCTATTCGGCCCCTACCCGCACAAGACCCTGGCAGTGGTCGAAGCCGATTTCTTCGACGGCATGGAATATGATGGTCTGTACTTTCTCAGCCGCGCTTTTTATAACATCTATGCCGGCACGCCGGACGAATACCTGGTGGCTATTGCCGCCCACGAGACGGCCCACCAATGGTTTTTCGCGCTGGTGGGTAACGATCAGGCCAACGAACCCTGGCTGGATGAAGCCCTGGCAACCTACTGCGAGCGCCTTTACTACGAGCATTACACGCCCAAGTCGCTGGAATGGTGGTGGTATTACCGTATCAACTACGATAAGCCCAGCGGCTGGGTAGATACCAGCGTATACAATCCGCAGGGGAACCTGCAAACCTACCAGGATTACCGCAACGCAGTCTATTTGAATGGCGCGCACTTTATCGAAGACCTGCGCAGAACCGTCGGCGATGAAATTTTCTTTGCCTTCCTGAAGGACTACGTGGCGAAGTATTCCGGGCAGATAGCCCTCAGCAGTGACTTCTTTGCCTTGCTGGCGAAGCATACGAAGGCGGATATCACGCCGATCAAACAAAAATACTTCATGCACCCTTAAGCCTATGCCGGAACTGCGCTACGCAAAAACGGACCCTACTGCAAAATCTCCCACCCGCAAGCATGCCCATGACGCCGGTGTGGATGTGTACGCCAATGCCACCGTCAGCCTGCCACCCTTCTCAGCCGCGCGCGTGCCCACCGGGCTGACGTTCGAAATCCCGCCCGCCTTCATGCTGCTGGCGAAACCCAAAAGCGGCAGTGATTTCCTGCTGGGTGCGGGGGTGATTGACCCCGGCTACCAGGGTGAGATTCTGATCAAGGTAATCAATTACACTCCCAACCCGCTCACCATTCAGAAGGGCGACCCCCTGGCGCAGCTGGTGCAGGTAGCCATCTTCACGGATGCGCTGGAAGAAGTCTCGCTGGCTGAAATCCACCGCTCCCGCTCAGAGCGCGGCGCGGAGGGGGGCATTGTTCGGCAAGATTAATTCCCCTCTTGTCGCAGGTAGGATTTCGTGAAAGAATAGGGTATCTTTGCGCGCAAAGGATACCCGATGCTTACCATTTCCCATCTCACCTGTAATGACTTGCCTGATCCGCTGGGAATTGATCCATTACGCCCGGCATTTGGCTGGCAGCTGGCCGCCAGGGAACGCAACCAGAGCCAAGCAGCCTACCGCATCCTGGTCAGCAGCACTCCCGAACCACTGCGCCAGGAGCAGGGCGACCTGTGGGACAGCGGCCAGGTAATCTCAAGCGAGTCGATCCAGGTGCGTTATGCGGGGCGCATGCTGCGTTCTCGCCAGCGCTGTTATTGGATGGTCAAAGCCTGGGATCAGGATAGGGCGGAAAGCGCCTGGAGCGCACCGGCCAGCTTTGAAATGGGCCTGCTCCAGCCGGAGGATTGGCAGGGACAATGGATCGCCCATCCCGAAGCATCCTGGGCAGAGCTTAGCCCCGCGCCTTACCTGCGGCGAAGCTTTATGCTCGATCAGGAAGTGCGCCAGGGGCGGGTATATATCTGCGGGTTGGGGTACTATGAGCTGTACCTGAACGGCCAGCGCGTGGGAGATCACGTGTTGGACCCGGCTTTTACCCGCTATGACCGCCGCGCGCTGTACGTGACCTATGACGTCACCGGCCTGCTGCGAGCCGGTGAAAACGTAGTCGGAGTGCTGCTGGGCAACGGCTTTTTCAATCAGGCCGCCCGCGACGCCTGGTACTTCGAGAAAAGCCCCTGGCGCGCCTCACCGCGCCTGCTGTTCCAGGCAGAGCTGACCCTGGCCGACGGCAGCATGTTTCAATTAATCAGCGACGCCAGCTGGAAGGCCGCGGAAAGCCCCTTGTGCTTTGATGCCACGCGCCTGGGCGAAGTATATGACGCGCGCCGGGAGATCCCCGGCTGGAATGCGGTAGGTTATTCCGCTGCCGGTTGGGTACCAGCGCGCATTGTCGAAGCCCCAGGCGGAAAGCTGGCGGCGCAAAGTATGCCGCCGGTGAAGGTAATGCGCAGCCTGCGCCCTGTGCGGCAGTGGCATACTCCGCACGGCACTTGCGTCTACGACCTGGGGCAGAACTTTACCGGTTGGGCGCGCCTGCAAGTGCAAGGGCCAGCCGGGGCCGAGGTGCGCCTATCCTTTGGGGAGAAACTGAGCGCAGATGAAACCGTGGATCTGGCAAACCTGAACCGCCTGGTTTTCGAAGGCGAGGTGCAGGTAGACCGCTACATCTTAAAAGGAGACGGCGCGGAGGTCTACGAACCACGCTTCACCTACCATGGCTTTCAATACGTGGAAATCGAGACGCAGGCGGAAGATGTGCAGGTGCTGGACCTGGAAGGCTGCGTGGTGCATACCGCCTTTACGCGCGCCGGGAGCTTTTCCAGTTCCAGCGAGCTGCTTAACCGCCTGCAAACCTGCACGGAATGGTCGTATACCAGCAACTTTGTCGGCTACCCCAGCGACTGCCCGCATCGAGAGAAAAACGGCTGGACCGGCGACGCGCACCTGGCCGCCGAAGCCGGGCTGTTCAACTACCAGGCCGGACCGGCTTACCGCAAGTGGCTGGACGACATGGCGGATGAACAGCGCGAGGATGGCGCGCTGCCAGGTATCGTGCCGACCAGCGGCTGGGGCTATGCCTGGGGCAACGGTCCCTGCTGGGACAGCGCCGCCGTCTTGATTCCCTGGTACCTGTACCTGTATCGCGGTGACCGGCTGATCCTCGAGCGCAGTTACCCGCTCATCCGCCGCTATCTGGAATACCTGGGCGAAAAGTCACACGGCGGCGAGCTGATCGCTTTAGGGCTGGGCGATTATGTGCCCCCCTACGGTCAGCCGGAAGATTACACCGCTCCGCTCACGCTGCTCTCCAGCGCTTACTTCTACATGGATACGCTGATCGCCAGCCAAATCGCCATGCTGCTGGGCTACCATGAAGACGCCTATCGCTATACCGGGTGGGCGGAAGAACTCAACCGGCGCTTCAATAAGCTGTTCTTTGATCCCTTGAGCGGCTTGTATGCTGGCGGCTCGCAGACAGCACAGGGCATGGCCTTGTATGCCGGGCTGGTGAGCCCACAGCACCGCAAGCAGGTCACCCGCCAGCTGGCAGCGGAGATCCGGCAGCAGAAAGGGCGCATCAATGCCGGGATTCATGGCGCAAAAGCAGTGCTTACCGCGCTGGCAGACAACGGTTACCCGGCCCTGGCGTATCATTTAATCACCCAGCCGCAGTACCCCGGCTGGGCCTGGTGGGTAGATCAGGGCGCAACCACGCTGTGGGAAACCTGGGATGGCGAAGGCTCGCGCAATCACATCATGTTCGGCGAGATCAGCGCCTGGTTCTACAAACACCTGGCCGGCATCCAGCCCAGCCTGGAGCAGCCCGGATTCAAGCGCACGATCATCCGCCCCTATCTGCCTGAAGATTTGCAGTGGGTCGAGGCGGCTTATGCCAGCCCGTATGGAACCATCCGCTCGGCCTGGCAGCGGGAGGGCACGGCCTTCCGCCTGGCGGTGACGCTGCCCGCCAATACCGCCGGTCGGGTGCACCTGCCCAAACTGCGCCCCAATTCCCTACGCGTGGACGGCGCAGCGCCAGAGGCCGCCGGGCTGACAGCGCGGACGCAGCGCAACGGGGAAGTCCTGGTCGAAATTGGCTCGGGCGACTGGGCTTTTGAAAGCCAACTGGCCGTCTAAGCGTCAAACGAAACACTGAGCGACTCGAACAGCACCTGCCTGTCCACCAGGCCCAGCGGGTGCTGTTCTGGATCCACCACCACCAGCCACTTGCGCCCGGCGGTGATCATGCGCTGCACGGCCTCCACCACGGGCAGGTCTGGGGCCGCGGTGAGCGGGCCGGGCGACATTAACGCTTGAGCCGTCTCCGCGCCTTTGGGCGAACGGGTCGCCCGGCGCAGAGCAGCTAAAATGCCGGGCTGGCGCGCAGGTTGGATACGCGCCACCACATCCGAATCAGAGATAAGACCGATTGCTCGCCCGCGCTCATCCACCACCACCAGACGGTGGCTGCCTGACGCCAGAAACTTATCCACCAGGCTGCCCAGGTTCTCGCCGGCCTGAACGGTGGGAATCTCTGCCCGCATGACCTCGCGCAGCGTGCGTCCGGCTTTGCCGCCCAGCGTCTCGGGCAAGCGCGGTTGAGGCGCAGCGGCGACCACGCGCAAGATATCCAGGCGCGAGAGCATTCCGACCAGGCGCTGGCGCTGATCGACGACCGGCAGGCGCTTCAACCCGGCCTGAATCATGCGCGCTACCGCCGCGCCCAGGGCCTCATCCTGCCGGGCGGTCAGCACCGGCGTGCTCATCACTTCGGCTACCGTCTGCTGCGACTGCTCGAGCCCGCGCAGTTCTTCCCGCAGTACAGCCGCATCAATGCGCGTGGCAATTGCCAGGCGCTGCGGCAGCCCGGCGCGCTCTAAGAGGTCCTGATCGGTCAAGATCCCCAGCACCCGCCGGTCTGAGTCCACCACCGGCAGCACTTTGACACGGCTTTCCAGCATCTTCAACCAGGCAGCTGAAACAGTCAGCTCGGGCGTGAGTGTAATGACATTCTGTGTCATCACCTCTGCCACGGGGCGGTCAGCGGGCAGTGGATTGAGGTAGCGGTGAGTGTAGCGCACCACGCGCACATCTTCCAGGGTGATTAACCCCTCACGCACCATGGGTTCAAGCACTTCCAACGCTTTTGCGATCCGCTCAGGCGTGTCGACCACCTCGATCACCAGCGGCAAATCCTCCGAGAGGCGCAGGATCGCGGCGGTATGCACCCGCGAGTGCGCGCCAAATCCGGCGACGCCGCGCAGCACCGTCGCACCGGCCAGCCCCTGGGCCTTCAAGGCTTCCAACAGCGCCGCGTATAAGGGCTGCCCGCGCCAGTGATCGCTTTCGCCAATATAAATGCGCAGGCGTTGGGCTGCGTCCCGTAAAGATGGATTTGCCATTTGCACATCCTCCGGATTCGATCTCCTGATTCGATTATAGCAACTTCCCCAGATAAACACCCAACAGTACCGCCAGCGCGCCCAGCAGCGCGCTGCCGAATAAGTTCAGGCTGCCGGCTACCCATTGGCCCTTGAGCAGCAGGTTAACGCTTTCATAGGTAAAGGTGGAAAACGTGGTATAAGCGCCCAGGAAGCCCACCGCGAAAAGCACGCGCAGCCGCGGGTCCACCAGGAAGCGCCCGGTCGCCAGGCTGAGAAACAACCCAAGCAGAAAGCTGCCGGTCAGGTTGATCAACAAAGTGCCGTAGGGAAAAGCCGCGCCCCAGCGTTGAGCGGCCCAATCCCCAACCCAATAACGCAAGTTTGCGCCAAGCATTGCCCCGAGCGAGATCAGTAAAAAGCGTTGCACGTTTCCTGTCCCTTATAAAATAAAAAGCCCTGCCCGATGCATCCATTCAGGCAGAAGCTATCAGCCGGTTGGCGGTTTGGGCAGTTACTGCCCAGGTGAGCCTCATCACGCAAGGACAAATTCTAGCGGAAGAAGCATTGTGCGTCAAGCAAAGGTATCAAACATTTTTGAAATGATACAATAAAATATTATTTACTCAAGTTATTCAGGATTATTATCTGAAGTGATACAATAACGCTACGAATTGCAATTATGTCAAATAATATCCGTTCCATTTTTCGAGTTGTCATTTTATATCTTGCATTTTCCATGCTGTGGATTTTTTTCTCAGATGAACTTGCCTATTTCTTAGAGGTAAATTATGGCCTTCCCCGCCAGATAGAAACCCTTAAAGGCATTGCGTTTATCCTGATCAGCGGAGTGCTGCTGTTCATGCTGCTGTTTCGCGTTTTGAAGGAACGCGATCAGGAATACTCGCAGCACCTCGCGGAAAAAGAACGCCTGCTCGATCAACTGCGCGCCAAGAATGAAGAGCTGTTAGACGCATACGACAAGACCATTTTTGGCTGGTCGCGGGTGCTGGAAATGCGCAGCCGGGAAGTAAAAGACCACAGCCGCCGGGTTACCGACCTGACCATACGCCTGGCGCGTTATTTGAAGGTTCCCGAAGAAGACCTGGTGCATATCCGGCGCGGGGCGCTGCTGCATGATATCGGAAAAATGGCGATTTCGGATAAGGTAATGTTAAAAGATGACAACCTGGACGACGATGAACGCGCCCTGATCCGCCGCCACCCGTTGTTTGGGTTCGAAATGCTGTCTGAAATCGAATACCTGCGCCCGGCGATGGATATCCTGCTCTGCCATCACGAGCGCTGGGATGGAACAGGCTACCCGTTTGGCCTGGCAGGAGAGCAAATTCCCTACTACGCGCGCATCTTCTCCGTCGTGGATGTGTTCGATGCCCTTTGCTCCGATGACCGCCCCTACCGCAAGCCCGATCCGCCAGATGTCGCGGCGGAGTATCTCAGCGCGCAAGCTGGCGAGCAGTTTGACCCCAAGATTGTCAAAGCTTTTTTGGAAATGCTCGAAAAAGAAGGTCTCGGCGAACCTGAACCGGAACGCTAGTACCCGGCGGCATAAATCCCTCCATAGTTATCATGTAGCGCCGGGTACGTTAAACAGTCGGGCAGTACATTGAATAACTGTTGAGGTACTTATGCCCGACTGTACTAGTACCCAGCTCTGACTGAAATAGAAAAAAGAAGAAGGAAAGTATCCCTGAATGAACATAAGTGACGATTTCTGTGAAGTTGAGGGGATGCGGGTGCACTACCAGGCAGCCGGGGACGAATCTCAACCGGTGGTGATCCTGCTGCACGGTGGCGGGATCGACTGCGCCGAGCTATCCTGGGGGCTGCTGCTGCCGGAGCTGGCGCAGACGCACCGGGTGATCGCGCCGGACCTGCCCGGGTATGGAGAAAGCGAACGCCCTCCGCGCCCGTATGGCGTTAAATTCTATGTGGACTTTCTCACGGCGTTTTTAGACCAGCTGCATCTTCAGCGCGCCAGCCTGGTGGGTATTTCGATGGGCGGCGCAATTGCCCTGGGGTTTACCTTGCAGGCTCAGCAGCGGGTGGAAAAGCTGGTCCTGGTGGACAGCTATGGTTTGCAGGAAAAAGCCCCCTTCCAGTACTTAAGCTACCTGTTCATCAAAATTCCCGGCATCAACGAGCTAACCTGGGCGACCATGCGCAGCCGGGCCATGGTCCGCTATACTTTACAAGCACTGCTGTGCCGCCCCGGTTCCTTAACCCCCGCTTTGCTCGACCGGGCATATCAGGAAGTGAACCGTCCCAACGCGCGCCGCGCCTGGAATGCTTTTCAGAAGGATGAAGTTCAGCCCACGCGGCTTGCGAACCTGCTTTATGGACCGCTTGAATGAAATCTACATCCCCACATTGATCATTCACGGCAGTAAAGACAGCCTGGTGCCGCCCGGCTGCGCGCGCCAGGCGCACGAACGACTGCCCAATTCCATACTGCATTGGATGGAAGGCAGCGGGCACTGGCCTCAACGCGATGACCCGGAACAGTTCAACCGTATTGTAAAGGCCTTCCTCTCCGCGTAAACACCCTTTTTCCTTAGCCAAAGATTTAATCTTCCACCGTTGACAAGTCCGACGAAGTCCACTATAGTAACTTTACAGCAAACTTACAAAATATGTAAGATTTCGTGTCCGAGTTCCGTTTTCTATTCTAGCAGTGGTCCGCAAGGACCCACCGTTTCCAGGCCAGGTCCAGCCTGGAAAACCAGCTCAAGAAGTCCAATTTTTCATCAGCTGTACACATTGAAGGAGAACGCGCATGAGCTTTCTAACAGCTTTGTCCTCACGCAGGATCTGGAACGTTTTGATGATCCTTGCCCTGGTACTGGTCGCTTTGCCTACACCGAAAGCCACTCAGGCGGCAGCAGGCGATCTTTTCTTTTCAGAATATATCGAGGGTTCCAGCAACAACAAAGCGCTGGAAATCTATAACGGAACCGGGGCCCCTGTTGACCTGGCTGCCGGTGGATATACGGTAAAGATGTACTTTAACGGCAGCGCTTCCGCCGGGCTAACGATTAACCTGACGGGCACGGTTGCCGATGGCGATGTTTTTGTTGTCGCTCAATCCTTAGCCGATCCAGCCATCCTGGCCCAGGCGGATCAAACCAATGGATCGGGCTGGTTCAATGGGGATGACGCCATTGCCCTGGTCAAAGGGACCACCGTCCTGGATGTTATCGGTCAAATTGGTTTCGATCCGGGGAGTGAATGGGGCTCCGGATTGACCAGCACTGCCGATAATACCCTACGCCACAAAGAAGGGTTCTGCACCGGTGATCCTGATGGCAGTGATGCCTTTGATCCGGCTGTTCAATGGGACGGTTATGCGACCAACACTTTTGATGGATTAGGTGCATATACCGCCAACTGCGGCCCTATGGAACCCAAGATCAATGAGTTCTCCGCCAGCACGACTGGGACAGACGTTGAGTACGTAGAGGTCTTTGGCACTGCCAACACCGATTATTCTGCTTACACCGTTCTAGAAATTGAAGGCGACAGCGGGAACGTTGGCGTTGTGGATGAGGTTATCCCGGTCGGCACTACCGACGCAAACGGCCTCTATCTGGCAAGTCTCCCCGCCAATGCCCTCGAAAACGGCACGCTTTCTCTACTGCTGGTAAAAAACTTCACCGGAGCATTGACCAATGACCTGGACACCAACGATGATGGTACGTTCGACATCACGCCCTGGGAGGCCATCGTCGATTCCGTTGCCGTGAATGATGGCGGCGCTAGTGATGTCGCCTATGGCGTCCCGACCCTCGGTGTGAGTTATGATGGCTTGGGTTTTGCCCCTGGCGGCGCTTCACGCATCCCAGATGGCGAAGATACCGATTCCGCCAGCGACTGGGTGCGCAATGACTTTGACCTGGCAGGGATCCCTGGCTACACGGGTACCCTTAGCGCAGGCGAAGCCTTAAATACCCCAGGCGCGCTCAACGAAGTCTATGTAGCTCCTCCAGAAGCTTGCGGCGACCCATTCACCCCCATTTATGCCGTTCAAGGCAGCGGCGCTGCGAGCCCCTTGGTTGGGCAAGATGTAGCCATCGAAGGTGTGGTGGTTGGTGACTTCCAGAACAATGCTTCCGCTGACAACGGCGATCTGAACGGCTTCCACGTGCAGGACCCGACCGGCGATGGCGACGCAGCCACCTCGGACGGCGTGTTTGTCTATGCGCCTGGCGCGATAGATGTCGCGGTTGGCGACGCCGTGCGCGTGCGCGGCAGCGTATCGGAATACAGCGGGATGACCGAAATCTCCGCCAGCCAGGTGTGGCTATGCTCCACTGGAAACAGTGTTGCGCCCACGCAGCTTTCCCTGCCGGTAACAAATATCACTGACTTTGAGCCTTACGAAGGCATGCTGGTCACCTTCGCGCAGCCGCTGGTCATTTCCGAATACTTCAACTTTGATCGCTTCGGCGAGATTGTACTGACCTCTCACCGCCACCTGACCCCCACGGCTGAATTCGAGCCCGGCTCGCCCGAAGCACAGCAAGCCATGCAAGACTTCTTGCTCGATTCCATCACCCTGGATGATGGGCGCTCCGCGCAGAACCCGGACCCCGCCATCCACCCCGATGGGCAGGTGTTCAACCTGGACAACCTGTTCCGCGGCGGCGATACAGTGGCGAACGTCACCGGCGTGATGGACTATAGTTTTGGGCTTTACCGCATTCAGCCCACCCAGGGCGCGGATTACACCAGCGTTAACCCCCGCCCGGCGCAGCCGGCTGAGGTGGGCGGCAATGTGAAAGTGGCCTCTTTCAACGTGTTGAACTACTTCACCACGATCGATAACGGCGTCTGGACCTGCGGACCATCTGGCGATATGGAATGCCGCGGCGCGGATAACCAGGAGGAGCTTGACCGCCAGCGCGCCAAGATCGTTGCAGCGCTGAAGACGGCGAATCCGGATGTAGCCGGTCTGCTGGAAATCCAAAATGACGAAGGCGCATCGGTTGCCGACCTGGTGAACAGTTTGAATGCCGAACTGGGCGACGGAACCTATGCTTACGTCAACACCGGCTATATTGGCACGGACGCGATCAAGACAGCCATCATCTATAAACCGGGCACGGTTTCCCTGGTTGGAAATTACGCCATCCTGGACACCACGGTCGACCCGCGCTTCCTCGATACCAAAAACCGCCCGGCGCTGGCGCAGACCTTTATGAATAACGCCACCGGCGGCGTCTTTACCGTGGCGGTCAACCATCTGAAATCGAAAGGCTCAGACTGCAACGATGTGGGTGACCCGGATACCGGCAGCGGCGCGGGCAACTGCAACATCACCCGCACCAATGCGGCGAAAGCGCTGGTCGATTGGCTGGCGAGCGATCCGACTCACAGCGGCGACCAGGACTTCCTGATCATTGGCGATCTAAACTCCTACGATAAGGAAGATCCGATCGACGCGATTAAGGCCGGACCCGATGACATCGCTGGCACTGCCGACGATTATACCGATATGGTCTACCAGTTCCAGGGCGAAGATGCCTATTCCTATGTCTTTGACGGGCAAATCGGCTATCTGGACCATGCCCTGGCCAGCGCCACGCTTGCCAAACAGATCACCGGCGTGACCGACTGGCACATTAATGCGGACGAACCGGACCTGATCGACTATGACACATCCTTCAAGCTACCGGCGCAGGATGCTCTCTATGCTCCCGATCCTTACCGCGCATCAGACCATGACCCGGTGATCATCGGGTTGAACCTGGCAAACTATGATTTCAAAGGCTTCTTGCCCTCCGTCAACAACCCGCCCGCTGTCAATAAGGTGAAAGCTGGCAGCGCGGTCCCGGTGAAGTTTAGTCTGGGTGGAGACTTCGGGCTGGGTATCATCGCCACAGGGTATCCCCAATCCCAGGCTTATGACTGCAGCACGGGCGCTTTGCTCGGCAGCCCAGAATCTACTAACACAGCCGGAGGCAGCACCCTGACTTATAATCCGCTGACTCAGCAGTATAATTATGTATGGATGACGGCTACGCAATGGTCCGGCTCCTGCCGCTTGTTGAGCGTTTTGCTCAATGACGGCATCGTCCATCAGGCCATGTTCACTATCAAATAAACGACCCAAGTATTTAATTGGGATGGTCCACTGCCATATATAGCGGGGGACTATCCCAAAAATTATTCCCTACAAAAGGCGGGGCTGTCCAACCTTCTTATTGGCAGCCCCGCTGAATTTATTTACTTCAACTTCACCGGCAGCACCCCGGGCGGCGGCTGATCCGCCAGCAGCGCATCCACCAGCGCCTCCATTTGCAAAGGGGTATTTCCGAAGGGCACCAGCGCGGGCTGCCCGGCCGGAGCCAGGGTCAGGTCATAGGGCAGGTCTCCCACCACCAGGATGATGCGTTTGCCTGAGGCGTACAAGGCTTGCAGCAGTTGGATCTGCGCGTCCCGATTCGCCATTTCCGCCTGCCGGCGAGCATCCCAGGTGGCCATGATCACCACCTGCGCCTGGGGCAGGGCCTCCAGCACCTGAGCCTGGATTTTACGGGTTTTGGGAGCATCGTAAACCGGGTAGATCCACTCATCCACTTGAAAGCCCCGTTTTTGCAGCAGTTCGCCCAGCAGCGAATGGTTATCATCTGGCTGGCTGCCGGTTTGCAGCCAATCCGGGCTGACCAGCAGCACCCGCTGCTTCGCCTGCAGCAGTGGGTAATGGGCCTGACCCTGGGCATAGATGGCCTGGCGGTCAATCTGGTGCGCCAGTGCTTCATCCTCGGCGAGCGGCAGGGGACTTAACCGCGCCGGCTGCGGGTCGAACAGTCCGGCGCGCGCCTTCATCACCAGGATGCGGCGCACCGAGTCGTTGAGGGATTGCTCGGAAAAATTGCCGCTCTTCACAGCCTGCATGATCACTTTTTGCGCCTGGGCTGCATCTGCCGGGTTGGTAAACATAAGCATATCGTTGCCCGCCTGGATGGCGCGCATCGTCACCTCGTCAACCGAGTAATTGGCGCGAATCGGCCCCATGGTGAGGGCATCCGTCAGCACCACGCCCTGGTATCCCATCTGCTGGCGCAGCAAGCCCGAGATCATCGGCGCGGAAAGCGAGGCCGGCCGGCCGCTGGGGTCAATGGCAGCGTTAGCGATGTGCCCCACCATGATGCCCGGCACGTGCAGCTGGATTGCCCGTTCAAAGGGCAGCAGGTCGCGCGCTTGCAACTGCGCCAGGGTCTGATCAATTTCAGGAAGCGCGGAATGGGAGTCGACGGTAGTGTCGCCATGCCCTGGGAAGTGCTTGGCGACAGCAATTACGCCGCCATCCCGCAAGCCAGAGATATAGCGCTCGCCTAACACTGCTACCAGTTGAGGATCATCGCTGAAGGCGCGCATGCCAATAATTGGATTGTTGGGATTTACATTGACATCCAGCACCGGGCCCAAACTGCAATTGATGCCCATAGCGCGCAGTTCGCGCCCCGAAGCCAGCGCCGCCTGGTAGACCAGCTGCGGATCATGCGTGGCAGCCAGCGCCATCGGCCAGGGGAAGTGCGTCACCCCGCTTTGGAAGTTGTAAATACCCCCGCCCTCATGATCCATGGAGATGAATAAAGGGATAACGGGGTCGCTTTTGGCGGCAAGCGCCTGCAGGCTGTGCGTCAGGGCAAAGGTTTGCTGCGGATCCGCCACGTTCAGGCCGTAGAGCACAAATCCCCCAATTTGCCGCGCGGCGACCAGATCCTCACCGGTGCCGCTTGCGCTTTGGCCCGGCAGTACGGCGATGATCATCTGCCCGGCCTTCTGTTCCAGTGACATTTTCGCCAGCAGTGCCTCGACATCCACCTTCAAGGCAGGCTGGGTGGGTGCAGGCAGCGGCGTGATCGTCTCCATTGGGGTGGGCAAGACCGGGCTGGTTTCCGTTGCGAGCAAAGAGGTTGGGCCGGGTTGCATAACGGGCCGCGCGGCGGTTGCAGCCGGCCGCGCCGGACTGGTGGGCGACGCCTCCAGCGTAACCTGTGGGGAGCGGGATAAAGTGAGCAAGACGTAAATCAGTAAAGCGCAGTCCGCCAGGAAGAAGAGCAGAAGCAAAAACCACAACCTTGAGCGCCTGCCGCCGGAGATTTTTTGCATGGGTTGATCCGTTTACCTGGGGTGAATTTGAGCACGCAGCGCCGCCATCACCTGCGGGTGCGCGACCAACACGGGCGCATGGAGCGGGCGACCGTTTAATAACTGGGCCGGGTCAAAGCTTCGCCCATCAAACTCAGCGATCTCAGCGCCGACTGCCGCCAACACCGGCAGCAGGCCCGCTATATCCCATAGGCTGGCCCGGCGCAGCAGCGCACCGGCAGCTGCGCCGGTCGCCACATAAGCCAGGTGTGCAGCGGTGGAGCCCATGGAGCGCACGCGGGGATAACTGCTGTCAAAATGCAGATGGAAGTTCGAAGGTACTGCCAGGAATACCAGCACATCTTGCAGGTTGGGCGGCTCCAGGCGCGGCAGGGGTTGGTCATTGTAATAGGCCTTTTCCGCTGTGCCCCAGTACATTTCGCGCGTCAGGGGCAGGTACAGGCCACCCGCCAGCGGGCGTCCATCGCGCAGCACGCCGATCGAGACACCCCACACCGGCAGGCCACTGGCATAGGAACGCGTCCCGTCGATAGGATCAATGACCCAGATGGTGTCTGCGCCGCCTGCATGCAGGCCGCTTTCCTCCGAAAGCACCGGCTGGTCCGGGTAGCGTTCAGCAATCCGCCCGATGAGAAAACGCTCCACCTGGCGGTCTACTTCGGTGACCGGGGTATGGTCCGCTTTGATTTCAACTGTGACCTGGTTGCGCCGCTCCAAAGCCATTTGCCCGGCCTCGATCAGGCAGCCGCGCAGGAAATCGAGGTCTATGGTTGGGTGCGGAGTGGAGAATTGCGTCATTTTTGATCCTTTCCAACAAATACTTGACTCTTATTCTAATCGAAAACCTGTCCCCCACGGTTTTCACAAAGTCGCTTGCCTTTTTTCTGGGTTTAGGGTAGCGCTGGCCGCTCTGCGGCCAGCGCTACCCTAAAATCTCTTTTCTCCCCTTCCAGATTGCGGAGCAAGCGCAGGAAGGGGTCGGGGGAGGGTCCTCTGGATTGGATTTTCACAAAGCGCCCGACTTTGTGAAAATCCTGACCTGTCCCCCGCCTGTGTTTGACGGCTTCCAGCAAAACCGGTATACTACTTTTATCCTTTTTTTCCATTCAAGATCGGGTAATCCAGGTAGGAATAACCGTCGTGAAGGAGCCACATGATTGAAATCGGCAGCGCCCTGGACCCAGGCCGAAAGCGCATCGCTGGCGAGAATCAGGACAACCTGTGTGTGGCCTGGCGAGCAGCAGACCCTGCCTTTGGCCCACTGCTGGTGATCGCGGACGGGATGGGCGGATATGAAGGCGGCGCAGTGGCCAGTAAAATGGTTACCCATTCCTTCCATAACGTTTATCAGTCCGCAGACCTGTCGCCACTGAAAACCTTGCAAAGCGGAGTGCAAGAATTGCAGGCGGCGCTCAAACAGCACGCCGCGCATATCCCCGGGCTGGCGCGCATGGGCAGCACCGTGATTGCTACGATTATTCAGGACAGCAAGATTTACCTGCTCAACGTGGGCGACAGCCGCGCTTACCTGATCCACGCGGGCCGCATGCGCCAGATTAGCTACGATCACAGCCTGGTCGCAGAACAGGTGCGCCAGTGTTTGCTCACCCCGACCGAAGCACGCACCGACCTGCTGCGCAATATTTTAAGCATGGCAATCAGTGCGGCCCGGGAACAGGTGGATACCTTTAGCGGTATCTTCGACTGGCAGCCCGGCGATTTACTGGTGCTGTGCTCGGATGGCCTGTGGGGCCCAGTCTCGGATGAAGCGATTCAGGCCGCCGTGGTAGGATCATCCCCGCAGGCGGCAGCCGATCAACTGATCGCGCTGGCCAACGCCAATGAGGGACCGGATAATATCTCCGTAATTGTCGCGCGCATTACGGAAACAAGCTCTGCAGCGCCTCGCGCAGACGCTCCACAGTAGCCCCGGTCACGGCGAACTGGCGCCCATCCCCAACAGCGTGAGGGGTGAGCAGCCAGGCAGACTGCTCACTTTCCAAGACATGAAAACTTTTCCGGACGCTTTCGGGCGGTTCATTTTCGGCGGCCGGCACCAGCATAAAAGCCGTCTCCAGTGCCGGGTGGCCTAACGCCTGGACCAGTTCTCTGGCTTCCGCCTTACCCAGGGCATCCTCCAGGACGGCGGCGGCCTGTTCCACCTGCCCCTGCCCGGCCAGTTCGCGCGCTTCCACCAGTTTCGCTTCGGCTACCTCGCCCGCGGGCGTACCTGAGCGAGCTTTGTTTTCAATATCCAGGAAGGAAATAAACAGGTCAATCGCCCGGTTGGGGTCCGGCAGCGCGGTGAAATGGTGAATTCCGCGCCCGGTGGGGATGTGGATCACGGTCATTTTGCGGGCCAGGTTGATGGTCATCGTCTCGGTGGGTTCACCCGGCGCGGAGCGAGACATAACCAGTGTTTTCTCTGGCTGGGCACAGGAAGCTACCAGGGTGAACAGCAGCGGCTCCAGTTGGGCTTTACCATCGGGCCCGCTTTTCTGAAATTCACGGGCAATCAATGAGCGCTCGGCGGCTTCCAGCAGCAGCTCCATTTGCTCGTGGGGTAATTCCACCAGGCGTTTGGATAGGCCCACCAGCAGCGGCAGGCGATAGCGCAGCAGGATGAGCAGCAGCTCTTCCTGCGTCAATTTAAGCGTGAAGGTATCCTTTGAGTTTTGCATGATGGTTCCCATTGTAGCAAATCTGCCTGCCGTCCACAAATATCGACCAAAGCAACGTTTGCAAATGGCTTGCGATTCAAAAAGTTGAGTATAATGATCAACAGGGAGGCCAATCAATATGACATTACCGCTATCCGATATTGGATCACTGCTCGATCCGGTAAAGGCAGAGTTCTTCTCTGAAACCGGTTTTTTGCTTGTGCATCTCGATAAAATCAATTACGGTTTTTACAACCACCCCGTCTGGTATGCTGGGAAAGTTTTCCAGCCTAAGAAAGAGCTGCATATCACCATCCTCAGCCATGACGCCAGCCTGGTGTTAAAACACCTGGAAAATAACCCGGATGACATCTACCCCATCCGCGACCTGATCCGCTCCACTGACTGGGCCTACCGCAAAGAAAATGATTTTTACTATGCCACCAGGCCGCCGGAGAAGGAAACGCTGGTGCAGATGGTCAGCGTGCCGCACCTGCCGGCATTCCTGCGCAGCCTGAGCAAGCTGGTTGGGCATGGATTTATCCTGCCGCCTACGCACGTGACCCTTTATACTCGGGAAACAGAGATGGGCATCAGCCTGGCCACTTATGAGGAATTTAAAAACCGGGTGAAAGCGCGGGTCCTGCCAGAAGAAGTCGAAGCGGCGGATGGGCGGCATGGCAGCGCAAGCACCGACCAGGGGCTGGCCTGATGCCGGATGCTAGCATTCGCCTGGTAATCTTTGATGTTGACGGCACCCTCGCCAAAGCCTATTCGCTCCATCTCCTGGCGCACGTGGCAGATTTTTTCAAACTGGTATTTCAAGATGGTTGCAGTGAACAGCCCCACATCGCCCTGGCGACCAACCAGGGCGGGGTTGGCATGCGCTTCTGGATGGAAACCGCACACTTTGGGGCCCCCAAGAAGTATCCCACGGAGCAAGAAATCGAGGATCGCCTGCATAAGCTGGTCGCCTTGCTGACGGGGAAGCCTCAGGAAAGCCAAGCGCTGCCTGTCTACGTCAGTTACCGCTATCAGGACCGGCACGGGAAATGGTCACCCCTGCCGCCCGAGAAGGAGCAGGACCCGCATTGGGCGCAAGACTGGCGCAAACCCGGGCCAGGGATGCTGCGCCAGGCCATACAGGACGCCCAGGTGTCCCCTGTGCAGGCCATGTATGTCGGTGACAGCCCAGAAGACCAGGCCGCGGCGCGGGCTGCCGGCTGTCACTTTGCCTGGGCCTCCGACTTCTTCGCCCGCGACTGGAGCCAATGCAGCGCGCTGGCCGACCTGCCCCTGAATGAGTAAACTCCCTTAGAAAAAGTTGGCTGAAAAGTTTTATTTTCAGATGCGGCATTCTCAAGTGAAGGGCTGTCCAAAACGATCGTTTTGGACAGCCCTTCTTTAGGTCATTTTCTTGTCGGGAATATCCCAAACGAAAAAAAGGGGAACTCCCCGATGACAGTTCCATCGGATTGGATTTAACTTGAATTGGGTTTCCCTGGGGGAAGCGATCAGCCCAGGCAAGAAAGGCGCTGCCGTGCAAAACCATGCTAAGAATTGTTTTGTGCGGACTGCGCTAAACAGTTATCGTAGATAAGGATTGCATAATGAAATCAGCCAAACAAAACGAGGTTGTAGTCATCACCGGCGCATCCGCCGGAGTTGGACGCGCGACCGCACGATTATTCGCGAAACGAGGAGCGCGCGTGGCGCTGCTGGCGCGGGGCAAAGAAGGCCTGGAAGGCGCACGCCGGGATGTCGAGGAACGCGGCGGGCAGGCGCTGGTACTGCCCACCGACGTCTCAGACGCGCAGCAGGTTGAAGCTGCCGCCGCGCGTACGGAAGAAGAATTTGGTCCGATCGATATCTGGGTCAATAATGCCATGGTCTCGGTGTTCTCACCGATTAAAGAAATGGAGCCGGAAGATTACCAGCGCGTGACCAACGTCAACTACCTGGGATACGTTTACGGCTCCCTGGCGGCTTTAAAACGCATGCTGCCGCGCGACAAAGGCGTCATTGTGCAGGTGGGGTCGGCGCTGGCTTACCGCGGCATCCCGCTGCAATCAGCCTACTGCGCTACCAAGCACGCCATTCAGGGCTTTACCGAGTCGCTGCGCACCGAGCTGATGCATGATGGCAGCCAGGTGTGGGTAACCATGGTACAGCTGCCCGCGATGAATACCCCGCAGTTCAACTGGGTCAAAACACGCCTGCCGCGCAAGCCGCAGCCGGTACCGCCCATCTTCCAACCCGAAGTGGCCGCAAAGGCCATTGAATTTGCTGCACATCACCACCGGCGGGATATCTGGGTCGGTTATCCAACCTATAAGACCATTTGGGGCAACCGCATCGCGCCGGGGTATGTCGATAAGACGCTGGCAGAGGCCGGATACGATTCCCAGCAGTATGACGGCCAGGTGTCTCCGAACCGGCAAAACAACCTGTGGGAGCCCGTGCCCCATGACTTTGGCGCGCATGGCGACTTCGGCGAACGAGCGCGTACCTTCAGCCCCACGTTGTGGTTAGGAACTCACCTGAAGGAAGTCGGCCTGGGTCTCACCGCTGTCACAGCGCTGGCAGGCACTGCGGCTGCCATGTTAGGGGTGCTGCGAAAAAAGTAAGCCCCGCGGGCAGGCTTTGATCCGCTTATGCTGTAGAATTAAAAACAAGCGATTGACACAAGTCGCCGTGCAGCGACTCGACCGGGTAACCGGGTCTATGTTCCTGTGACCCACACAGCAGATTTGCCAAAGGAGTGCGGATGACGGATGAAGTTGAATTGCGAGAAGTGCTGCAGGCAGACCTGGCGATATTCTATGCGCACCAGCGGGAACCTGCCGCCAATCAGATGGCAGCCTTCCCGGCCCGCGATTGGGCTGGGTTTATGGCGCACTGGACGCGCATCCTGGGCGATGGCGGCAGCCTGAAGAAAACGATCCTGTGGAATGGGCAGGTCGTGGGCAACATTGTCAGTTATGGCCCAACCGAAGAGCGAGAAGTAGGTTATTGGATTGGGCGCGAATTCTGGGGGAAGGGCATCGCCACCCGGGCCTTGGCGGCATTTTTGGATCAAGAACAGACGCGCCCACTGTTCGCGCATGTCGCCCAGCAGAATCTCGCCTCACTCCGTGTGCTGCAAAAGTGCAGGTTCAGCCTGATAGGGGAAGACCGCTGGACACCCACGCAAGGTGGGCCGGTGGTTGAAGAATATAAATTGAGATTGGAATAAAGGAAGCATGGTGCAGGAAGTCATTCGAGTTGTAGGGATGGGTGGTTCGTTGAGCAAAGACTCAACCAGCCTGGCGGCATTGAAATTAGCGCTGGAAGGCGCTCAAGAAGCCGGCGCTGAGGTGGAGTTATTTGACATCCATGAGCTAAATTTGCCGCTGTATGCCCCGGAGATGCAGCCACCCGAAGCGGCAGTCCGCCTGGCCGAAGCAGTATATGGGGCAAACGGCATGTTATGGAGCAGTCCCCTGTATCACGGCACCGTCAGCGGCTCTTTCAAAAATGCCGTGGACTGGCTGGACCTGCTGCGCAGCCGGGAGCCGCCGTTCCTGGCGGATAAGGTCATTGGGCTGATCAGCACTGCCGGGGGGATTCACGGGCTGCAGGCGGTAAACACGATGGAGTTCTGCGTGCGCGCCCTGCGCGGCTGGGCGGTGCCGCTGGTCATGCCCATCGCCTCGGCAGCCCAGGCCTTTGATGAGCACGGGCACCTGCGGGATGCGAAAGTCGATGCTCAACTGCACCTGCTCGGCCGGGAAGTGGTGCGCGCCGCGAACCAGTTTGCCCTGCACGGCTACTGCGACTACTCACACGTTGCTTCTGGAACAAGCAATTCGTAAGAAAGAGAAGAATAAGATTTTTTGGAAGAAACAACGCTCTTTTTCCACTTCTCTTTTTTTACTTTGCGTCCCTTCTTCTTCTCTTTGCGGTTAAAATTCTTTATCTTTTTTAATCAGGGAGCAGGATGGAAGGCAAACAAATTTTACAAGAAACCATGACGGTCAAATCCTCGGAAACGGATTTTCAAAAACGTTTGAAGCTTTCCAATTTCTTCTTATGGATGCAAGATGTGGCTTCTGAACATGCCCGGCAGCTGGGGTTTGGCTATGCCGACCTGCTCCAGCAGCAGCAAGCCTGGATCCTTTCGCGGGTGAAGGTGCGTTTTTTTGCTTTCCCAGAAATGGACCAGGTCGTACAGGTACAAACCTGGCCGAAAGGTGTGCAGCAAAAGCTGTTTTTCATGCGCGATTACCGCATGAGCAGCCCGGAGGGGAAGATTTATGCGCTTGCCACTTCCGCTTACGTGGTAGTCGACCTGCGCAAGCGGCGGGTGATGCTGCCGCAGTCGTTAGACGTGCCTGTACCCGATAACGGCGGCTTATACGCGCTCGACGAACTATTGGAAAAGATCCCGCCGCTAGAAGACCTGGAAGAATGTTATTCCCTGACTGCCGGTTACAGCGCAGTGGATATTATGGAGCATGTCAACAATGCCCGCTATGTGGATTGGATCACGGACTGCTTTCCGATCGAGACCTACCAGGATCAACAACCGGATTGGCTGCAAATCAATTATCTGAACGAGGTCAAGCCCGGCGAGACGGTCCGGCTGCTGCGCGGGCAGCGCCCGGAAGACCCGGCTGCCTGGTATCTCGCGGCGAAGAACCAATCCAGCGGCGCGCGGGCTTTCGAGGCCGAACTGCACTGGAAATCGTGCTAAACATCACGGGCGAAATCGGGACAATTGATCCTTGACCTTCGAGACCGTTTTTAGCAAAATAAAGCTATGGAATTTGTTGAACTCTTAGCGCCAGCCAAAGACCTGGATAGCGGCATGGCGGCGATCAATTGCGGCGCGGACGCGGTGTATATCGGCGGTCCGCGCTTTGGCGCGCGGGAAGCGGCGGGCAACAACCTGAGCGATATCCAGGCGTTAGCTAGCTATGCGCATCGCTATTGGGCGCGGGTGTACGTGACGCTCAACACGCTGCTGTTTGATGAAGAAATCGCCCAGGCCGAACAACTGGTGCGCGAAGTGTATGAGGCTGGGGCCGATGCGTTGATCATCCAGGATATGGGCTTGCTCGAGCTAAACCTGCCGCCCATCCCCCTGTTTGCCAGCACGCAGATGCACAACCACACCCCGGAACGGGTGGCCTTTTTGGAAAAAGTGGGCATCCAGCGCGCGATCCTGGCCCGCGAACTCAGCCTGGAGCAAATTCGCGCCATCCGCGCGCAGACCAGCCTGGAATTGGAAACCTTCGTGCATGGCGCGCTGTGCGTTAGCTACAGCGGGCAGTGCGCTATGAGTTATGCCCTGGGCGGGCGCAGCGGCAACCGCGGGCAGTGCGCTCAACCCTGCCGGCGGCCTTATCAGCTGGTTGACCACACCGGCGCAGTGCTGGAAGCGGAGCGCTACCTGCTTTCCCTGCGCGACCTGAACCTATCGCAGGATCTGGCGGCGCTGCTGGATGCCGGGGTGCGTTCTTTTAAAATCGAAGGCCGCTTAAAAGATAAGTCATACGTGATGAACGTGGTCGGGGCGTACCGTCAGCGCCTGGATGCGCTGCTAGCAGGCCAAGCGCATACGCTGAAACCAGCCGCTTCTGGAAAAGTCGTCTTCGATTTCAACCCCGATCCTCAAAAAACCTTCAACCGCGGTTTTACGCAGTACTTCCTGCATGGGCGCAAGGAGCCCGTCGGCTCGCCCGATACGCCAAAAGCGCTTGGCGAACCTTTGGGTAAAGTCGTAAAACTGGCGCGCGGTGCTTTCAGCCTGGATGGCGCGGTGGAAGTGTACCGGGGAGATGGGCTGTGTTTCTTCAACAAACAGCGCGAGTTGCAGGGCACAACAGTCAACGACGTGCAGGGACGCCTGATCTACCCAGAGCGCCTGGAAGGGCTGATCACCGGCACGCTGGTCTACCGCAACCACGACCATCAGTTTCTCAGTATGCTGGAAAAAAGCCAGACCGGGCGCAAGATCGCGGTGCGCTTTCGGTTGGCTGAGACGGCCACAGGGCTGGCGCTCTTTGCTCAGGACGAGGATGGTAACGAAGCCATGTTCACCTTGCCGTGCGAAAAGACCCCGGCAGAAAAACCTGAGCAGGCCCTGGCAACACTCGAAAAGCAGCTGCAAAAACTGGGGGGAACGCCTTTTACGTGCAGCTTTGTGCGCAACGACCTTTCAGCCGCTTATTTTATTCCGGTTAGCTTGCTCAACGCGCTGCGGCGCGGCGTTTTAGAAGCATTGCAAGCGCAGCGCCTGGAGAACTTCCCCCGCCAGCAGGGCGGCGCAGTTGTGAACGACGCGCCCTATCCAGAGAAAGAACTCAGCTACTGGGGTAACGTGCTCAATGCGCAGGCGCGCGCGTTTTATCAGCGCCATGGGGTAACGCACATCGCACCAGCGGCTGAGTCAGGGTTGGATATGCGCGGGCGCAAGGTGATGACCACCCGCCACTGCATCAAATACCAGTTGGGCTGGTGCCCTAAAGAAAACCGCTCCATCCGCCTGCAAGAACCGCTGGCCCTGGTGGATGCCCAGGGCAACCGCTACCCGCTGCGCTTCAACTGCGGAACGTGCCAGATGGAAGTGTATTTCAATTCGGGGTTATAATTCAGCTGTTGCTGTTTTTCACCCGCCGGCTTAGGCCATGGGATCCTTCATAAGTACTCCCCCATCTGGAGATGCCCGATGCCCCTTGGTGGCCTGATTACAATTGCCTTGCTGCTTCCCAACCTGCTGTTCTTTGTTTTACCTCCCCGCGCTGTTCCCCCAGAAATTCAGCGCAATGCTGACCTGGCTCGCTGGATGGAAGTTGTCGAGCGCATCGGGCAGGTGGGCTGCTTTTTAATTCCCTTCTTTTATGCACTCCCGGCGCTGCGTGAAGCCAGTGTAGATGCCCTCGCCTTTATGGCGCTGTCACTTGGTTTCTACTATGCCGGCTGGCTGCGTTATGCTTTTAAAGGGCACCGCTTTGTGCTTCTGTTCGCACCGCTGCTGGGCGTGCCGCTGCCCATGGCGCTCAGCCCGCTGCTGTATTTCGCAACCGCCGCGATCTATCTGCGGGCCTGGCCGCTGGGCATCGCCGTCCTCCCGCTGGCAGCCGGTCACCTGTACATGAGTTGGAACCAGCTGGAGCGCTGTAACGCTGCAAAAGCATACCAGCCCAGTTAATTTACCTGGTCACGAGAAAGGGCACGGCATGCAAAACCAATCCCTCAACGGTTTTTGGCAGGTTCATCAAGTTGATAAAGGAGACTGGCTGCATGCCAGCGTGCCTGGCTGCGTGCACCTGGACCTGATCACCGCGGGAAAGCTGGTCGATCCTTTCCCCGGTACCAGTGAGAAACAGGTGCAGTGGGTCGCCGGAAAAAATTGGGAATACCGGCACTTCTTTCACCCACGCCCGGATATATTCCGCCAGGAAAAAATCTGGCTGGTTTGTGAAGGGCTGGATACGCTGGCAGAAGTACGCCTGAACGGCAACATCCTCGGTCAGGCAGATAATATGTTCCGCACCTGGCAGTGGGAAATCAAAAACCGCCTGCTCGAAGGGGAAAACAAGCTCGAGATCCTCTTCCGCTCACCGTTGAATTATATCCGCGCTCGCCAGCGGGTTAAACCCATGCAGGACATGCCCATGGGCATCCGCGGCGGATCGCACCTGCGCAAGACGCCCAGCCACTTCGGTTGGGATTGGGGCCCGCGCCTGCCGCTGGTGGGCATCTGGCAAGAGGTAGGCCTGATCGGCTACAGCCGCGGCCGCTTAGGGGAAATCCGCTTTGAACAAGACCACTCCACCCCGGGCATCGTCACCCTCACAGCGCGGGTGCAGAGCGAGATCTGGGAAAACAGCGAGCAGCGCCACACGGTGCGCCTGTGCATCACGGGCCCGGACCGGCAGGTCTGGCAGCTGGATGCACCCGCTCGCCCGCAAACCGGTGCGAACCGCACCGCCAAGCTGACCGTGACGATTCCCAACCCGCAGTTGTGGTGGCCGAATGGTTACGGACCCAGCAAAGAAAATGCGCAGCCGCTTTACCAGATAGATGTCGAGCTGCTGAGCGGCGAGGATGAGCGCATCGACAGCCGCAAGTTCAACCTGGGACTGCGGACGATCGAGTTGCGCCAGGAAGCGGATGACGTTGGGCGCTCCTTCACCTTCGTGGTCAACGGGCAGCCCATTTTCTGCAAAGGCGCCAACTGGATTCCAGCAGATTCCTTCCCCACTCGGGTTACGCCCGAACGCCTGGAAAACTTGATCCGCGCGGCAGCCGAGACGCACCAGAATATGCTGCGCGTATGGGGCGGCGGCTACTATGAGCAGGATGCTTTTTATGAGCTTTGCGACCGTTATGGCATCCTGGTCTGGCAGGACTTCCAGTTCGCCTGCGCCACCTACCCCCTGGATGACCAGGCTTACCTGGAGAATGTGCGCGGCGAGGTCGTAGAGAATGTGCGCCGCCTGCGCCACCACCCCAGCCTGGCGCTGTGGTGCGGCAACAACGAGGTTGAGTGGCTGTCGACCATGCTGGGCTGGCATAAACGCAAACCCGCCCTGGCTGAGGCTTACCGGCGCTTCTTCTTCGAACAGCTGCCCGAACTGCTGGCAGACGAGGATCCCGGGCGGGCGTATTGGCCCGGCTCGCCCTCCTCCAATGACCCATTCAATGCCCCAAACAGCGAAACGACCGGCGATGCCCACCTGTGGGATGTTTTCAGCGCCTACCGGCCCCCCAGCCACTATCGCAAGCATACCCCGCGTTTCGTCAGCGAGTTTGGCTTCCAGGCCCTGCCTGCGGTGAAGACCGTCGCGGCGTTTGCGCCAGCACAGGCCTGGCAAATTACCTCACCGGAAATGCGCATGCACCAGCGCCACCCCGGCGGCAGCGCCAAACTGACCTGGTACCTGGCGCAGCGCTTCCGCCTGCCGCGCACCTTTGAAGGGCTGGTTTACCTGACGCAGGTCTTCCAGGCCGAGGCGATCCGTACGGGCATCGAGCATTGGCGGCGCAGCTGGCCGCGCACCAGCGGCACGCTGTACTGGCAGCTCAATGACTGCTGGCCGGTCATTTCCTGGTCCAGCATCGATTACTTTGGGCGCTGGAAGGCCCTGCATTACGCCGCGCGGCGCTTCTATGCCCCCCTGCTGCTCTCCATCGAAGACAACCCGGCGAAAGATCAGCGCAAGATGGCGGTATGGATCACCAATGACCGCTGCGAGGCATGGGAAGGGCGCATCCACTGGACGCTGGAGACGCTGGAAGGCGAAGTGATCGAAGGCGGCAACAAGACGGTCCTCAGTCCTCCGCAAAGCGCCGAATGCCAGCTGACGCTCGACTTTTTCAAGCATAATGGCAAAGTGAATTGGCGCCGCGCGATCTTTGTAGCAGAGTTGTGGCAAGGAGAAACGCTCCAGGCGCTGCAAGTGGCCCCATTTGTGCTGGAAAAGGACCTGGCGCTGGACAGCCCGCAGTTGAGCGTGGAGGCCAGCGAAGCGGAAGGGTTACTGCAAGTGCAGGTGACCGCGCAGAAACTGGCGCGCTTTGTCGAAGTCTCCCTGCAAGGGGCGGATGCCGTCTTCAGCGACAACTACTTCGACCTGCCCGCCCGGCGCTCCGTAACCGTCGACTGCGCCCTGCCGGAAGGCTGGACGATTGAACAGGCCCAAGCAGCCTTGCAGGTGCGCTCCCTGGCAGAAATCGGCCTATGCGAGACTGCCTTTACCAGCCATTGGAAAGGCGATATGGCTTTCATCGGCAGCCTGCTGGAAATGGCCTGGACCCAGGCGATCAAGCCGCTGCTGGGGGGCTAAGACCTATCGCCTCGATTTCGTTTCAAACAGCCGGTCCGGAGTAACGAAATCGAAATAAATTATCAGTTGACATGACAAACGTTTTCCATTATACTGTTTTCTATCAGCCATAAAAAAGCTTTTTTTTATCAGTAAATTTGGCAAACGTTTGCCAGTCATGACTCCAGGTGAGGAGAACGAGCGTGCCTGTAACCCTCGAAGAGCTTGCTAAAACAGCAGGTGTATCGGTTTCCACCGTCTCCCGCGCCCTGACGAACAGCAGCCATGCCGTGAATAAAAATACCCGGCAGCGTATTTTGAAGCTTGCTGATGAGCTGGGTTACCGTCCTAACCTGATCGCCCGCAGCTTGCGGACAGAGCGCTCGCTCACGATTGGGATTGTTACGGATGATATCACCTCGCCTTTTTCCCCCTAATTATTCGCGGCGCACAAGACTATTTGCGCATGCGAGGCTACTTCAGCATTATCATTAACGCCGATTACAACCCAGAAACAGAGCGCAAAGCGATACGCGATTTGGTCAGCCGGGCTATTGATGGCTTGCTGTTTGTCGAATCCTGGCATAGGCAGGCTAATCAAGAACTGGATTTAGCCAGTACGTCTTATGTTTTTGTGCACCGGCTGTTCACTGCTTCCTATCGCTATTCGGTAATCCCAGACGAACAGTATGGGGCACGGTTGGCAACCGGTCATCTCCTCAAGCTAGGACACCGGCGCATCGGCTACATCAATGGTCCCGAAAAATTTTACTCCTCGCAAGAACGGCTGATGGGTTATCAACAAGAGCTGGCAGCTGCCGGGATTGCTTTCGCACCGAAACTGGTTGAGCGTGGGGATTGGGAAGTGCAAAGCGGGTATGAAGCTGCCGCCCGGCTGATAAACCTGACGGATGCTCCTACCGCAATTTTTGCCGCTAACGATTTAATGGCGTTGGGCGCAATCTATGCCGTCCAGGAAAGCGGGCTGATGGTGCCGGATGATATTGCCATCGTAGGTTATGATGACCAGCCCATTGCCAGCTTCGTCCGCCCGGCGATAACTACGATTACCCTACCCTGCTATGAAATGGGGGAAGCTTCAGCCCGGCTGCTCTTGAACCTTATGGAAAATAAGGTGAGCGATCCAGAAGAAATCAAAGTTCCTGGCAAGCTGATAATCCGCCAGTCATGTGGCTCGGCTGAAGGCAAACGGGCCAGCGAGCATTCCCCGCGGCGCGTTCACCGGCATCATTAATCCAGCATTCAAAGTGAGGTAAAGCATGTTGGTCTCCCCAAAAAGCAATGATTTCGCTCAATTGCAACCCCTACCCTCTGGGAGCGTACAAGTAACAGAAGGCTTCTGGGCTGTGCGGCAGAAAATTAATCGAGAAGTCAGTTTGCAAGATGGCTACAAAAAGCTACAGCGGGCAGGCAACTATGAAAACCTGCGGATAGCAGCCGGCCTTTCGAGCGGGTCTTACAATGGACCAGTTTATATGGATTCTGATCTATATAAGTGGCTGGAGGCCGTAGCATGGGAAATTGGTAACCGCGCTGAACCAGTATTGGAAAGCTGGATCGCTGAAGCGACCGTCCTGATTGGAGCAGCGCAGCAGCCAGACGGTTACTTAAATTCTTACTATCAGGTAGTTGCCCCTGAGAAACGCTGGACAAACCTGTCCCATGGGCACGAGTTGTACTGTGCCGGGCACCTGATGCAAGCCGCAATCGCCGTACACCGCACCACCGGTAAGACACAACTCCTGGATATCGCCTGCCGCTTCGCGGATTATATCGATAGCGTCTTTGGGCCAGAGAAAGAAAATGGTTACCCGGGTCACCCAGAGATTGAAATGGCTCTGGTTGAAATGTTCCGCGAAACGGGCGAGCGCCGCTACCTGAAGCTGTCCAAGATCTTTTTATACCGACGTGGACAACAGCGCATGCGTGGCGTCAGCCGCTGGCATGGACCGGAATATATGCAAGACCGCATTCCCTTCCGCCAAACCAGCGAAGTCGAAGGGCACGCGGTGCGCCAGCTATATCTGAATGTCGGAGCAGCCGACCTTTACCTGGAAACGGGAGAAGCGGACCTGTTGGATACCTCGCTGCGGCTGTGGTCCAATGCCACCCAGCAAAAAATGCACCTGATCGGCGGCTACGGGGCCCGTTTTGATGGCAAATCATTCGGAAACAATTACGAGCTTCCCTCTGATCGCTGCTACTGTGAAACTTGCGCGGCAATTGCGGCAATGATGTGGAACTGGCGCCTGCTGCTGGCAACTGGCGAAGCGCACTTTGCCGCCACCCTCGAGCGCTCACTCTATAACAATTTTTTGAGCAGCATCACCCTGGATGGCACGCGCTACTTTTACACCAACATCCTGCACAGCCAGGGTGGCGTTGAGCGCAGCGCCTGGTACGACTGCGCCTGCTGTCCACCGAATATCATGCGCCAGTTCGCTACGGTTGGTTATTACGCTGCTACCCAAAATGCAGAAGGCGTGCAGATCCATCAGTACCTATCAGCCTGGCTACAGACCGGGCAAGCCACACTCCATATGCAAACGGATTATCCCTGGGAAGGCGACGTGCAGATTCGCGTCCTCGAAACGCAAGTTGAACCCTGGCAGCTGGCAATCCGAATTCCGGAATGGGCAGCGGGGGCAACCCTGGCGGTCAATGGACAGGCCGCAAAACTGAATATTCGCGCCGGAACCTATGCCACCCTGCAACGCACCTGGCAGCCTGGGGATGTGATCGACCTGTTCCTACCAATCCGCCCGCGACTGACCGCTGCTCATCCGCGCGCGACTGCTTTGCGCGGCAGCCTGGCGATTGAACGCGGCCCGCTGGTCTATTGTATGGAGGCCCCCGACCAGCCAGAGGGGTTGAACTTACTGGATGTACGTATCGACCCAGCCGCAGCATTAAATGCCGTCTGGCGACCAGACCTGTTTGGCGGGGTCATCACAGTAGAGGCCCAGGGCAGCACCGCGGAACCGTATCAGTGGGAAGGACAGCTCTACTTGCCCGCGGTAGAAATCCCGCCCGTTTCCGCAAAACCTATCAAGCTCACCGCAATTCCATATTATTCCTGGGCCAACCGCGGTCCAGAAGCGATGCGAGTTCTGGGTTCCCAGGCAAAATTCAATATAAGGAGGTGGTTGCTACTGAATAAATAGATCTCAGGATCCATAAGATTGTGAATTGTTATCACCTGTTCCAAAAGGTTATGTTGAGGAGAATTCTAGGAGAATAATGATGAAACACCTGACGTTGAAACTTATTTTTGTCCTGACAATCGTCTCTATGCTGATCGCCAGCTGCGCTCCGGCTGTCCAGGCGCCTGCAGCACCCACAGCGGGGTCAGGAAGTTCGAACCCGCCCGCAGAACAGCAAGCGGTAACATTAACCCTCTGGTCGCGCGACAGTGACCAGACGCTGGTGGAAGGTCTTGTGAAACAGTGGAATTCAACACACAAGAACCAGATTGAAACCACCATTATCCCTGCTGACCAATTTGTCACCAAGTTCGGCACCGCCGTCGCTGGCGGCGCAGCCCCGGATATCATCGCCATCGACCTGATTTACGTGCCTGCCTTCTCGGCCGCCGGGCAAATGACCGATATTACCGATATGGCAAAGGCCATTCCTTACTTCGACAAACTCAGCCCCTCACACGTCCGCCTGGCTACTTTTAACGGCAAGATTTACGCGCTGCCTTTCAGTGCGGAAGGATCCGTGCTGCTGTATAACAAGGGTCTGTTCAAGCAGGCTGGCCTGGACCCCGAAAAACCTCCCCAAAACTGGGATGATATTTATGCTGATGCCACCGCGATCCGCAAGCTAGGCAACGATATTTACGGTTACTACTTCGCGGGCGCTTGCGCTGGCTGTAATGCCTTCACCTACCTGCCCCTTATTTGGGCCAGTGGTGGAGATATCCTAAGCGCCGACTATTCCCAGGCAACCGTGACCGACCCGAACGTGAAAGCGGCCCTGGAATTCTACAAAAAGATGTGGGACGAGGACCTGATCCCGCCAGGCGCTAAGGTGGACACCGGTACAGACTTCCTGAATGCTTTCGCCGGCGGCAAAATTGGCATGGCTGGCTCTGGCGCATTTTCAATCAGCACCTTGAAGAATGATCATCCTGACGTTGATTTCGGGATGACCTTCCTGCCTGGTCAAAAAGGCGGCAAGGGCTCTTTCGCTGGCGGCGATTCGATCGGTATCCCAAAAGGTTCCAAATACGTGAAGGAAGCGTTTGAATTCATCCAGTGGTGTACCACGGAAGATGTTCAACTGGAACAGTTCGCCAAGAATGCTCAATTGCCCGTACGCACAGATCTCTCCAATAACAAATACTTCCAGGAAGATCCGCGCTTGAAGATTAATGCAGAAGCCATGGCACTAGGCAAAACTCCTTACAGCGTCCATTACAATGAACTGTTCAATGATGCAAATGGACCCTGGCTGGCAATGATCCAGACCGCGATCTTCGAAGGCAAGGTTGACGAAGCCATTCAAACGGCGCAACAGCGCTTCACCGAGATTATGAATCAAAAGTAAAGTAAGGTCTGTCCAGACTTTGCTCTAAAACGATAATGAGCAAGTGCTGGGCAGAGAAAAGTATGTTGTAGTTTCCAACCGCCAGAACTGGCGGTTGGAAACTACAAGCAAGTGCTTTCTAAACGAGTCGATTTCTAAAGCGAGGAAAAAGCCGCTCATGGCAACGCTCGGAACAAACATTAAGTCGATTAAAGGTAAGCAGCGGAATTCTGGCGCGCCGCCGCCAGGGCACCGGATTTTTATTTGTACTGCCCAGCGTTCTTTTCACGCTAGTTTTCTTTATCTTTCCGCTGGGAATGACGATTTGGATGTCACTGAACAACTGGCCGCTGCTCGGACAGCCCTCTTTTTCCGGTCTGGAAAATTACCGCACGCTGGCAACTGACACACTGTTTTGGTCCGGCCTATTGTTTACCACCCGCTACACCTTGATGGTCACGCCGGCTATTTTTATCCTGGCCTTCATCCTGGCGATGCTGGTTAACCAGCCGCTGCGCGGGGTAAGTATTTTCCGCACCGCCTACTTCATCCCTATCGAGGTTGGTCTAGGTACGTCCAGCCGGTTATAGGTCTGGCTGCTGAATGAGCGGGTAGGGATTATCAACGGCATTTTGATGGATATCGGCCTGGTGAAACAACCCATCATCTGGCTGGGAAATTATGGCACAGCCATGTTTTCGATTATCCTTTCCGTGGTTTGGAAAACCGTGGGTTTTACTATGATCTTGCTGCTGACAGGCATGCAAGCTATTCCGGATGAACTTTACCAGGCAGCCATGGTTGATGGCGCAGGTTTCTGGAATAAAATGCGCTACATAACTATCCCCTTGCTGCGCAGTACCTTCGCCCTGGCCCTGGTTATTTCTGTAATTGGCTCATACCTGGCCTTTGACCAGTTTTATATTATGACGCGCGGCGGTCCGCAAAATCAAACCATTACCGTTGTTTACTGGATCTTCGCCAATGCATTTACTTACTTCAAGATGGGTTATGGGCAGTACGTTCGATCATTTTATTGATCATCCTGGTTACGCTAAGCATCCTCCAGCTATATGTGCTGCGAGATGATACCAGCTATTAATCGTAAGGAGGAAGCCAGATGAATCCAACACTTACCGCCGAACCCGAAACCCGTAAAGTGGGGCGCAGATGGGTGCTGCCGCTCCTGTACACGATCTGTATCATCCTGACCATCCTGTTCCTGTTCCCCATTGTCTGGTCAGTGATGACATCCTTCAAACCGCCCGCCGAAGCTTCTGCCACTCCACCCACTTACCTGCCATCCTACCTGACCGTACAGAACTACATTAAACTGAACCGCTACGGTGTGGGCATTCGCCAATACCTGTACAACAGCACTGTCACCGCCATCATGACTGTGATTGGCTCGATCCTCTTAAGCGTGCTAGGTGGCTATGGCTTTTCCCGCTTCCAGTTTCCGGGGAAAAATATTATGTTCGTCACCATCCTGGCCACGCTGATGATCCCGTTCCAGTCCGTGCTCACGCCGCTGTTCCTGCTGCTGCGGGCCATCCACCTGCAAAATACCCTGCTCGGTTTAGCTCTGGTGTATATCACCTTCCAGCTGCCCTTCGGGGTCTTCATCATGCGCAATACCTTTGAAACCGTCCCTCGGGAATTGGAAGAAGCAGCCCTGCTCGATGGCTGCACGCCACTCGACATGCTTTACCGGGTGATGCTAACACTGGTTCGACCGGGCATCATAACTGTAGGTATATATGCTTTTATCAACTCCTGGAATGAATTCCTGGCGGCGCTGATCTTCATGACCAAAGAGTCTCAGTTCACGCTGCCCGTCATGCTGACCGGCGTACGCAGCGGCTTATTCGGCCAGATTGACTGGGGCGCGCTGCAAGCTGGCGTGACCATTTCAATTATTCCCTGCGTCGTCCTGTTCTTGCTCCTCCAGCGTTATTACATCCAGGGGCTGATGGGTGGCTCTGTCAAAGGATAAAGAGATTTAGTGTTACGAGGATTCTTATGCCATATTCAAAACCCCTTCCCCAAAATCGGGAACCTTTGCAGCCGGCAGCGCTCCTGGCGCTGCCCGTGGGCGCAGTGCGGCCAAAAGGTTGGCTGCGTGATCAACTGACCGTGCAGGCCAACGGCCTGACCGGTCACCTGGACGAGTTCTGGGCGGATGTGGGCCTGGAATGCGGCTGGCTGGGGGGGCCCGGTGACCAGTGGGAGCGTGCTCCCTATTATCTGGATGGGCTGCTGCCACTGGCCTATATCCTGGACGACGGGCAGTTGATCGCCAAGGCGCAGAAGTATATCAGCTGGGCATTGAACAGCCAGCGCCCGACCGGCCAGTTTGGGCCGCGCAACAACGACTGGTGGCCGCGCATGGTGATGCTCAAAGTATTTATGTCCTACTACGAGGCCACGCGTGACCAGCGCGCGCTGGACCTGCTGACGGCTTATTTCCACTATATGGAGCAGATGCTAGACGTGCGCCGCCTGGATAACTGGGGCGCGGCACGCGCCGCCGATAATCTGCTGGCGATCTACTGGCTGTATAACCTCACCGGCGAGGAGTTCCTGATCCCCCTGGCAAAACGCATCCAGGCTCAGACTTATGACTGGGGCAGCCTGCAAGGCCACTATGCCCTGGAGGCCGGGCTGAAAGTGGGTGACCCGTTGAGTAACATGGGCACGCATGTGGTCAACAACGCGCAGGGCATCAAGACCCCGGCCGTGTTCTTTGTGCAAACCGGCGCTGACTGGGATCAGGCCGCCTCGCAGCACAGCATCCACAACCTGATGACCCATCACGGGCAGCCCAACGGCATCTGGAGCGGCGACGAGCATCTGCATGGCACCTCTCCGGTGAGCGGAACGGAGCTTTGCGCCGTGGCGGAATACATGTTCTCGCTGGAAGAAATGGCGCGTATCCTGGGCGACCCCGACCTGGGCGACCGCCTGGAGTTACTGGCCTACAGCGCCTTCCCGGCCACCTTCAAGCCAGATATGTGGGCGCACCAGTATGACCAGCAGGTCAACCAGGTGGCAGCGACGGTTGCGAAACGCAATTGGGTCGATAACGGCGACGAATTGAACATTTATGGCCTGGCTCCTAACTTCGGCTGCTGCCTGGCCAATATGCATCAGGGTTGGCCAAAGTTCGTCAAGAGTATGGTCATGGCCACTCCAGAGGGCGGCCTGGCCTGCCTGGCCTACGGACCGCTGACTGCCCAGGTCGAGCTGCCGGGTGGTCCGGTGCAGCTGACCATAGAGACCCGCTACCCCTTTGAAGAAACCCTGTCCATTCAGGTACAGCCCAAACAGGCGGCTCGCTTCCCACTGCTGCTGCGCATCCCGGGTTGGGCGAACGGGGCGAAAATTCAGGTAGGCGGCGAAGTGCAGCATCCCCAGCCGGGCAGCTTCTTCCGCCTGGAACGCGAATGGCAGCCTGGCGACACGGTCAGCGTCACCTTCCCGATGCAGGTGCGCTTGCAAAGCGGGCACAATGGGCTGGTTTCAGTTTACCGTGGGCCGCTGCTGTTCGGTCTGAAGATCGGCGAAAGCTGGTTGAAGGTAGGCGGCGAAGAACCGCACGCGGATTGGGAAGTTTACCCCACTACACCCTGGAACTACGGCCTGGCGATCGACCCCGAACAGGGCGCGGACGCCTTTGAAGTGGAAACCAGCCCGGCCAGCAGCCTGCCCTTCGACCCCGATCAGGCTCCGGTAAAGCTGCAGGTGATGGGCCGGCGCATCCCGCAATGGATTCTGGTGGATAATTCCGCCGGAGAAATTGACTGCGGTCCGCACCTCTCCGATGAGCCGCTGGAACGTCTCACGCTGATCCCCTACGGCTCAACCAACCTGCGCATCGCGGCTTTCCCCCTGGTAAAGCCGTAAGGTAAGGACTGCTGGGTCAGGGACTTTCTAATTCGATCGCTTGAAAGTCCCTGACCTTATGGTGAACGCTTCAAATCGGCTGCCAGGTGATCCATTGCCCGGGCCGCGATCGCCATCATCGTCAGGGTTGGATTCTTCTCCGGCCCAGTGGTAAAGCAGCTAGCATCCGTGACCACCACGTTTGGGACGTCGTACAGGCGGTTACAGGCATCTAACATCCCATATTTGCGCGAGTTATGCATTCGAATGGTTCCGCCATAATGCACCGCTGTCCCTGGAATCAGCGGCTGGGGTTCCTTCCGCAAATCCGCCCGGTAGCCGGCTTCAGTCATTAAGTTGAGCAGCCTGTCCCGGGCTTGCTGCATATTCGCCAGCACCGCTTCACTAAAGCGGATGTGCAGGTTCAGCAAGGGCAGGCCAAATTCATCTTTTTCTTGTGGATCAGGCCGGACAAAGTTTTGTTCATTGGGAATTGTCGTGCCAAAGACCTGCACGCCAAACGCGTTGGTTTTCAGCGGGGTTAAACTCAGCAGCCTGTCGTTCTGGGAAGCATGACCAATCGTCCATGAACAGGCTAACAGCGGTTCAGAAGCGGCATGCGGCAGACGGGTCAGATAAGCCGCGTGCGGCAAGCGTGACAGGGGCCGGTCTACTTCAAACGCCCACCACTGCCGCGGGTGATCATGCAAATAGCGGCCCAACAGACCCTGCGCATTGCCAAGCCCATCGGGGAAATCCGCGCAAGCCGAGTTAAATAAGAGCCTGGTTGACTGGAGCGGGCCACAGGCGACCACCACCGCCGCAGCCGGCAGCCGCTGCTGGCTGCCATCAGCGCGGCGAACATAAACCACCCCACTTACCCTTTGCAAGGTAGAAGACCACTCCAGGCGCAGCACGTGTACGCCCATCAGCAGCTTGAAATGCGGTGAGCGCTGGAGCTGATGGACGATGTTGGTGAAGCTGTTAAAAGCCGTCGCCCGCCGCGCGATCATCCAGGGCGACCCATCCGCGAGTGGAACGCTGATCAGGCCCTGCCCATGCGCCTGGGCAAAAGCGCGGATGCGCTGCCAGTCTGCCGGTAAATGGCTGTGATAGGCGTACTTTCCCGCCGGAAGGTTGGGAAGATCCGCGGGCTCACCAGTAACGCAAAGCAAACGCTCCGCTTCTTCATAATAGGGGATCAACTCAGCATAGCTGACCGGCCAGCGGTAGCATTCGTGTAAGCGCTCCCCTTCATGAAAGTCCTCCGGCGCAAAGCGCGGCACAGCCCCAGTCCATTGGTTGCTCAAACCGCCTGGAGAGAGATTTGCATACCAGAGCGCGTGGGTATCCGCGCTGGCAATATGGCGCTTACGCTCCTCGTAACCGTGGGAATCAGCTTTACGAAATACATTCCGGCCAAACATTCGCACCAACAAGCCATCCGGGGAGTGCAGACCAGATTCAAGCAGGATGACCGGAATACCTTGATGCACCAGCCGGTAAGCAGCCATCGCGCCACTCGGGCCAGAGCCAATCACAATCACTGCGCGCTCTTCCATATCCATCCACCCAACTTTCCAGAAAAGCCTAATTTCTAATTATTTAACGTCAGTTCGAGATAACGGAATTAGGGAATGATTTTTGTTGTTTTTGGGCAGCTTTGCTGCCCAAAAACAACAAAAATCACGCTTATCCCGAATCCGCGTTATTTACACTATTAAGACACAATTTATAACGTTTTTTATTGGGAAAAGTTTCGGTTTTTCCTGCTATGGATGCGTTTCCTGAGCGTCAGGCATCGCCCCTGATTTTTGACACGGTTGCGGTAATCGGCGGTTTGATGCTATGATTAAGCCGTCCTTACGACCATCTTCGCCGCTGAAAGGCTATCCACCTTTATGACTGTCATCCAACCCCAACAGGCCGAAGCCCCCTTTGTTCTTGCCCTGGATATCGGCACCTCCTCGACCCGGGCCATGCTGTTTGACCGGCTGGGGCGCACCATCGCCGGAATTGATGCCCGCCAGGCAAACGTGATCGAAATCAGTCTGGCCGGGGCATTTGAAACCAACCCGGATGTGTTGTTGGAAAAAACCTGGCTGTGCATTGATGAAGCCCTACAAAAAGCGGGGCCGTTGGGTGAAAAAATCGGCGGCGTTTGCTGTTGTACCTTTGTCAGCAACGTGATGGGCAGCGATGCAGCGGGAAAGGCCATCACCCCGCTGGTGCTGTACGGCGATACGCGCGCCGCGAAACAGGCGGATGCGCTGCGTGCCAAGCTGGACGAAGAATACTTTCACCAGCGCACCGGCACGCGCTTTCATTCTTCCTACCTGCCGGCGCGCTTCCTCTGGTGGCAGCAGGAGCAGCCGCAAGAGTTCGCGCAGGTTCGCCACTGGATCTCGCTTGGGGAATACCTGCTGCTCAAGTTGTTCGGCGATCCTGCCGTCAGCTTCTCGGTCGCTTCCTGGACCGGCATGCTCAACCGCGTGAGCCTGGAATGGGACGAGGAACTGCTTCAGCACCTGCCGGTGCGGCGCGAGCAGCTTTCACCCCTGGTCGATGCGGACCATGCCTGGCGGGGCTTGAAAGGCGCCTATGCCAGCCGCTGGCCGGCCCTGGCAAATGTGCCCTGGTTCCCGGCCATTGGGGATGGGGCTGCCGCCAACCTGGGCAGCGGCTGCGCCTCACCAGAGCGGGTGGCGATCAGTATGGGCACCAGCAGCGCGGTGCGTACGGTGATCACTGTGCCCGATTTTCCCCTGCCGCCCGGGTTATGGTGCTACCGCGTCGACCGGCGGCGCTCCCTGCTGGGAGGCGCGATGACCGAAGGCGGCAGCGTGTATGCCTGGTTCCACAAGATCCTTAACCTGTCCAACATTCCCGACCTGGAAGCGGCCCTGGCGAAGATGAAACCGGCTGGTTCAGGGCTGGCCATGCTGCCGTTGATATCCGGCGAGCGCAGCCCTGGCTGGGTCTCAGACGCGCGCGGCATCCTCATGGGTCTATCGATAGCCAACACGCCCCTGGAGCTACTGCGCGCCGGTATGGAAGGGGTCGCCTGCCGCATCGCCCTGGTCTATCAACTGCTGCGCCCGGCCCTGCCTCGCGATCCGATGGTTATTGCCAGCGGGGGCGCGATCCAGAGTTCGCCCGCCTGGCAGCAGATCCTGGCTGACGCGCTCAACCGCCCGCTGCGCCTATCCAGCGTACCAGAGACCTCCACGCGCGGGGCTGTACTGCTGGCGCTGGAAGCGCTGGGCGCGGTGAAAGACCTCAACCAGCTGCCCGACTTTTCCCGCATGGCTGCTGAGCCCGTCGCGGCGCACCATGCCCGTTATCAGGAAGTGATGGCGCAGCAGCGCGAAATGTATCAAAAGCTGATCGCGGGGCAGTAACTACCCGGCGGCGCTTTGGATCCAGGCAGTCACGGTTTGCTCCAGTACAACCAGTGGAATCCCGCCCGCGCGCAGCACCACATCATGAAATTCGCGCACATCGAAGCGCGTCCCCAGGGCTTGCTCGGCCTGCTCGCGCAGCGCGCGGATTTTCAACTCACCGATCTTATAGGCCACTGCCTGCCCCGGCCAGGAAATATAGCGGTCCACTTCGTTAGCGATATTGAGCAGGGAAAGGGCGGTATTTTCGGCCAGGTAAGCGATGGCCTGCTGGCGCGTCCAACCAAAAGCGTGCAAGCCAGTATCCACTACCAGACGGGCGGCGCGCCACATCTCGTAAACCAGGCGGCCAAAGTTGGTGTAGGCATCTTTGTAAAAGCCCATTTCCAGCCCCAGGCGCTCGGCATACAGCGCCCAGCCTTCCACGAAGGCGGTCGTCTCGCCCCATTTGCGGAAGGACGGCACGTCCGTTAATTCCAATTGCAACGCCAGCTGCAAATGATGCCCAGGCACAGCCTCATGCATAGACAGCGCTTCATATTCGTATAAAGGGCGGCTCTTGAGATCATAGGTATTAACGTAGTAAAACCCGGCAGTAGAACCATCCCCGGCAGGCAGGAAGTAATAGGCGCTGGTTGAGGTGGGGGCCAGATAATCCGGGATCTCGCGCATGCCAAAGGGCGTGCGCGGCAGCGTCTTAAACAGACCGGGCAGCTGGCCTTCAATCCGCTTCATCAGGTAAGCGACTTCCTTCAGCAACTGGTCAGGTGTCTCGACAAAAAAGCGCGGATCGCTGCGCAGAGCGTCGGAGAAGGCGCGCAAACTGCCCTGGAACCCCACCGAGCGCATCACCCCGGCCATTTCCGTACGGATCCGGGCTACTTCAGCCAGCCCGGTCTGGTGCACTTCTCCGGGCGTCAGGTCCAGAGAGGTATAGCGGCGCAGGCAGGCAGTATAGTAAGCCGCCTGATGCGGCATTTGGTGGCTGCCCTGTTCTGGCGCAGCAGGTAGATACTCCGTTTCCAGGAAATCCGCCAGCCGCCGATACGCCGGGCCAAGCGCCTCGTGGATGACAGCCTCCGCGGCAGCGCACAAGCGCTCGCCGGCATCCTCGGGGATGGTTTTTGGCAGCGATTGAAACGGCTGGAAGTAGACGTTCTGCCTGGGAGCATTTTCGGCGGTCGAAACATGCAGGCGGAAGCCTTCCACTACCCCGGCCAGGGCATAGCGTGAAGGCAGGTACCCTTTGGCCATCCCGGCGCGCATCAGGACAATCAGTTCATCCGCCGCTACCGAGAAGGCGCGCAGGCGCTGGAGGTAGCGCTCATAATCTTGCTGGGATCGGAACGGAGTAATGGCGACCACGTCGGGCAGGAAAACGGGCAGGCCGTAGCTCTTGGTCAAGGGAATATACCCCGCCCCGAACTCCAGTTCAGCCAGCTGGCTATTGACCTCGCGCGCGAAGAAATCGGCGTCGATTTGCTCCGCTTGCGAGAGCTGCTCGCGCGGGATCGCCTGCAAGCGCGTGATAAACCCGCGCAGGGTTTGCGCCTGGCGGGCGAAATTTGCCTCATCGAAGGTGGGCAGGCGGTCGTTATAGCGGGTTTCGCCGGTGGCTGTGGCAAAAGTGGGGTTTTCGCGCAGGCGAAACGCCCATTCATCCTGAAAAAGCGCGTGCAGTTGTTCGGCAGGGGATTGGCTCATGGTCATCTCCAGGGCAGCCGGGGCGATTAATCTTGTTGATAAACCAGTTCGCCGCCCACAAAGGTGTGGGTCACCGTGTTTTCCGACGAGAGCAGCGCCAGGTCGGCCAGATGGCCCGGGGCTAATGCGCCCTGATCGGCCAGGTTGAGCAGGCGAGCCGGGGTGGCCGAAGCCATATAAACTGCTTCCGCCAGGCTGCACCCGGTAAATGCCAGCATATTGCGCACCGCCTGATCCAGGGTAAGGATGCTGCCCGCCAGGGTGCCATCCGCCAGGCGCGCGCTGCTGGCATCCACAAACACCTCGTGGTCGCCCAGGCCATATCGCCCAGGCGGCATACCCATCGCCTGCATGCAGTCGGTCACCAGGGTGATCTGCTCCACACCTTTGCAGCGCCAGGCGATGTCAATCATGGCCGGGTGCGAGTGGATGCCATCCACAATCAGCCCGGTGGGGACAGTTGAAACCAGCAGCGCGCCCATCAGCCCCGGGTCGCGGTGGCTAAGCGGGCCCATAGCATTGTACAGGTGCGTTCCCCAGTTGATGCCAGCCTGGAAACCAGCCATCGCCTGGACAAAATTCGCGTCTGAATGCCCTGCGCTGACTACCAGCCCCTCCGCGCGCAGCGCGCGCACGGCATCCAGCGCGCCGGGCAGTTCCGGGGCTAGCGTGACGATACGCACTACTTCCGGGTCTGCCCAGGCGCAGATCTCCGCTACATCTACTGGGCGAATATGCGCTGGCGGGTGCGCGCCTTTGCGAACCGGGTTCAGGTACGGCCCTTCGAGGTGCACACCCAGCACACGCGCCCCGCCAGCCGCCGTCAAAGACTGCCGCACTTCGCGCAAGCGGTCTGGGTAAGCGGAGAAATTCGAGGTGATCAGGGTGGGTAAAAAGGCAGTCACCCCGCTGGCAGGCAGGCGGCGTGCGACTTCTGGGATAGTACTGGCATCGCTGGTAAAGTCACAGCCAAATGCGCCATTGACCTGCAAATCGATCAGGCCCGGGATGATCGAACCTTCCGCCGCCAGGTCTGCGCCCGCATCTCGTTCAGCGGTGATGCGCGAGATGCGCCCCTGGTCCACGAACAGCGTCCCTTCTCGAAACTGGCGGTCAGGGAACAAGATATTACCGGAGATGGAAAAGCTAGAAGAGAACATGAAAACCCCATCGTATTCGCAAAGAGTGTCTCTCATCATTTTACCTTAAGAGGAGTAACAGCAGCAGCCGCACAGGCGCTGCAAGCAGCCGCCAGGCGGCCCCAATTCTCAGAATTGACCGGCGAAATGGCAATTATCCCCCCTAAAACGCCCGCTTCATGATAGGATATTTACTACCGAAACAGTGTTATAAAAGTGTAAGGTTCCGGCCGGAAAATCACCCGAATATCTATTGACATTTAAGCCCCCATGATGGAAAATAATCGCTTTGTGCATTAAGCCTAAAAAAAGCCACCGCTTTTATTTCAGTACAAAGGAGCAAGATATCGTTGGACGGGCACATAAAGTTAGGGGAACACTTTATCTGTGATCTCTCAGACTGCGACCGCGAATTGTTGTTAGACGGTGAACGTTCGCGAGATCTATTTACGCAGGCTGTACGGGATGCAGGGCTGACGATTGTCAGCGAGGGCTTTTATAAATTCAGTCCGCACGGATTTACCTGTTTCCTCTTGTTGGCTGAGTCGCACGCCAGCCTGCATGCCTGGCCGGAATATGGATACTGCGCGATTGATTTGTTTACCTGCAATCTTTCCATGGATATCCGGCCGCTGGTAGAGAAACTGCAAAGCCTGTTCAGCAGCGGGCACTGCACGGTGCGGAACGTCGACCGAGAAGCGGAAGTGATGCCGGTGGAGGAGCTGACATGACTGATTATGTAACGACAAACAATATTTTTTACCAGACCATGCCAGAACCTGAAACCGGGGGCAAAGAAACACCCTGGGGCTGGCACCTGGTGCTGAACCTGTACGACTGCATCCCGGAACGTATCCAATCCGCCGAAGTGATTCGCCAGTTTGTGATCGACCTGTGCGACCTGATTGAGATGCGTCGCTTTGGCGAACCGACCATTGTAAACTTTGGCGATGACCCGCGCGTAACCGGCTATTCATTAATCCAACTCATCGAAACCAGCAACATCTGCGCGCACTTCGCGGATGCCTCCAGCGCGGTTTATATCGATATCTTTAGCTGTAAAAAGTTCGACCCAGAGCTTGCCGCCAATTTCTGCATCACCACCTTCGGCGCGCAAAAGTCCTCCGGCACATTCATCTCGCGGGACTGATAAAAACCGATGGGCATGAAATCGTTGGACGACCAGTGGCTGGTGGAACAGCTTCACCCCTATTACCGGAAAGCGCTGCATTACAGCCAGAAGTTGGTGGATGAACAGTCGCCGTTCCAGCATATCGAAGTGTACCAAAGTGAGTTCTTTGGCAAGGTGCTGGTGCTGGACGGCATTATCCAGCTGACCGAGCTGGACAATATGGGCTACCATGAGATGATTACGCATGTACCCATGCTGGCGGTGGGCCAACCCCGGCGCGCTTTGATTGTCGGCGGCGGCGACGGCGGCTCACTCCAGCAGGTATTGCGCTACCCTTCTATCGAGGAAGCTGTCGTTTGCGAATTGGACCAGCGTGTGGTGGATGTCTCGCGCGAGAACCTGACCTTCTTTGGCGATCCGTGGGCTGACCCGCGCGCCAAACTGGTCATCCAGGATGCCTTTGAATATTTGAAAACGCAGACCGGCAGCTTCGATGTGATCATCTCCGACACAACCGACCCCATCGGCATGGCCGAGCGCCTGTTCAGCGAGGAGTTTTACCAGTTGATGGCCCGCGCACTGACCCCCGGCGGGGCAATTGCCACGCAGTGCGAGCAAATGTTCTTCGACAGCGGCCTGATCCAGGAAATCTACCACTTCGTGCAAAAGCTGGCCCAAAACCCGGCCTACTATCACGCGCTGATCCCCACCTATCCGGGCGGCGGGATTGGCTTTATGTATGTCTCTGACACGCCCTGGGCGAACGGGCTAAACACCCCCTATCCCCCCGGACAAATGAATTATCTCAACCCGGCTGTCCACCGGGCTGCTTTTGCCCTACCAGAATTCTTTCGGCGAAAGCTATAGTTTTCTGAGAAAGCAACAAAATGCCCGGCAGCTGCCGGGCATTTTGTTGCTTTTGGGATCAAAGGTAGAGGACTTCGACGCCATAACCCGGCAGGACCAGCTGTTCGCTGATGGGAGTCTCCGCCAGCAGCGCGATGTAGCTGCCATCCAGCGGGACGGTGACCGGGCTGGGGTTGAAGTTCATCACAAAGATGAATTTATGCTGCCCGTCACTGCGCAGCTGCGCGGTCACTCCGGCGGGCAGGTCCACGGGCAGGGCGCGCAGCAGGTGGAGATCAGCCGCCAGCTTGCCGTAGAAGTCATCCAGGAAATCTTCGGCATTCCGCGAGGCCATGTAGTAAGCCTTTCCCTGTCCGTACGAGTTCACTGTAAGCGCGGGGCGACCGGCGTAGAAGTCTGAGCCATACGTCGCCAGCACCTGGGCGCTTTCGGCGTGGATCAGGGCAAAATAATCTCGGGCGTCATAAGAACCGTTCAAGCCCAGCGCGTTTCCGGCAGCCGCGACCACCTGGTTGCGTTCTTCGGGGGCCAGGGTATCCGTTTCTTCATCCCAGATACCCAATACCTCACGCAGCCCGCCGCCCGGCCAACCGCCCAGGAAGCACAGGTCATGCTCGTCGACGATGCCCGACCAGTACGTGGTCACCAGCGTGCCGCCGTTAGCAACAAACTGCTGAATGCGCTCCGCCACGCCGGGCTGGAGCATATACAGCATTGGTGCGACCAGCAGCCTGTAACTGCTGAAATCAGCCCATTCCGGAATTACGTCCACCGGGATGCCGCGCGACCAGAAGGGCTGGTAATGCGCGATACAGGTTTCAGCATAATTGCGCCGGTCGCGGCCCAGCGCTTGCATGTCATCAATGGCCCAGCGGTTTTCCCAGTCATAGATAATGGCCACATCGGGTTTCACACTGGTCCCCACCACGCTATCCAGCTTCTCCAACGCCGCGCCGACTTCGGCCACATCGTTGAATACGCGCGTATGCTCGTGCCCTACATGATCCACCACCGCGCCGTGGAACTTTTCCGCGCTGCCGCGGCTCTTGCGCCACTGGAAGTACTGCACCGTATCTGAGCCATGCGCCACGGCTTGCAGGCTGCTGAGTTTGTGCATGCCTGGCCGCTTGAGCTTGGGCACCGGCTGCCAGTTGGTGTTTGAAGGGGTGGATTCCATCAGCATGAACGGCTTGCCGCCCTTCATAGAACGGTTCTGGTCGTGCACAAAGGCAATCCGCGCCGCCAGGTCGGCATCCGAGCCGGTGGTGTGCCAGACCGGGTAGCTATCCCAGGAGATCACATCCACAGCCTGCGCAAAGCGGGGGTAATTGAGGCCGGTGTACAATCCCATGAAGTTCGTGGTAATGGGCACATCTGGGGTCAGCTCGCGCAGCGGTTGTATCTCCGTTTTGTAGAAATCAATGGTTTGATCGGTCGTGTAGCGCTTCCAGTCCAGGTTCAGACCGTGCAGGTACATCTCGCCAATCGGGCTGGGCGATTCAATCTGCTCCCAATCGGTATAGGTGTGGCTCCAGAAGCTGGTCCACCAGGCGCGGTTGAGGGCATCCAGGTCATGATCATACCTGACCTTCAGCCAGTTGCGAAAAGCCGCCTGGCACAACGCGCAGTGACATTCGCCGCCATATTCGTTAGAAATATGCCAGACCAGCAGCGCCGGGTGGTCTTTATAGCGATCCGCCAGCTTGTGGTTGACCAACTGCACTTTTTCCCGGTAAATGGGAGAGGTCGGGCAGTGATTATGGCGCACGCCGTGCAAAATGCGCTGGCGGTCGGCGTTGACCCGCAGAATCTCGGGGTATTTCGCCGAAAGCCAGGCCGGGCGCGCGCCGGAAGGCGTCGCCAGTACGGCAGAGATGCCATTTTCAACCAGCAAATCCAGCACCTGGTCCAGCCAGGCAAAATCGAAGCGGCCTTCTTCAGGCTCGATCTTTGCCCAGGCAAATATTGCGGTGCTCATCGCGTTGCAGTGCGCCAGTTTCATCAGGCGCACATCTTCTAGCCAGATATCTGGCGTCCACTGGTCAGGGTTATAGTCCCCTCCGTGGAGCATATGCGGAAAACGGGGGTTAATCGGAGGAAAAGGGGTAGGCATAGGGTCCTTTATGGATTTATGGGTAGCAGATTACCACCCAGCGTTCAGTGGCCTTCTCCTGGTAGAGCACGATTAACAGCGAAGGCCGGCGGTCTATGAAGATGCTGGTATCGCTCACCGGCACCCGCTTGACTTCGGAAATGCGGTAGGTGAGGGTATCGCTGTTGCTGAGATCCATGCCCACCACATCGCCTGGTTTAAAGGTCCTTATCACGGCTTCCGTCTGCTCGTTCCAGGGCAGCGCCACCACCCGGCGCAGTTCCGTGCCTTCCAGCCACTCGCTCGAGACAGGTTTCCAGGCCCCTTTCACAAAAGTGCTCTTATCCAGCTTGAAATACCAACCGCCGGGTAAAGTCATCCCGGTGGGAATGGGGATTTCGACTGGAAGCGAGCGTGGAGAGAGGTAAGTACCGGTGGCGCGATAAACCGGGCCGCGGGCAATGGTGAGAACAAAGAACGGCACCGCTACCAGCAGCGCCAGAACCACCACCGCCGCTTCTAAGAGCAGCACTTTTTGGCCGGCAGTCAGGTCCGCCAGCCATTGGCGCAGGCTGAAAGGCGGCTTGTAGGTGGCGTAATGCTCCAGGGCTTCTGCCGCTTCCGCCGACGCGCTGCCTTTGATTGCCTGGGCGGGCCGCGGCGCATGGCGCAGGGCAGCCTCTGGTTCAACTTCCTGGTAATCCTGCAGCACAATCGCCCGAATATCCTCAATCGCTACGGGCGACTGGCTTTGTTCGGACTGCTGCAACACCTCGTGCAGCAGGGATTCGCTAGGCCTGGCCGAATCGGTTACAGGCAGTGCTTCCCCTGTCAGGTAAATGGAAGCATACTCATCATCTGCTTGAACTCTGGGGGCGCGTTCGAGGGGATCTGAGGGGATCTCAGGCGTCTCACCCCAGATATCTTCGGGGGTAAAGGTGGGCCCGCTACTCGCGTCAGCGATGGGAGCCGCAGAGGTTCCCCACAGCAAAGCTTCATCTTCTGAGGAAAGCTCGCCGGGAATATCATCGGGCAAGGGGGCAAAAATTTCATTGGCAAGTTCTTCGCTGATGAAAGGCGGTTGTTCTTCGGTTGGCTGTTCAAAACGGGCAAGCACTTCATCTAACGGCCCCGTTTCGCCCGGGATGATCGCCGGTTGTTCCGGAATCTCCTTCTCCACCGGCAGCGGGGATTCATCCAGCTCGGTCTCACTTTCGGCGAACAGGTTCCCCAAAGGACCTGTCTTGCGTTCCCTGGCAGAATCAGGCGCGCCGGGTTCCTGGCCGAGGAGCAGCGCTTCATCAAACAACGGCGGGGATTGCTCAGGCGCCTGGGAAGCTTTTTCCGGCGTTTTTTCGGCTTTCGCTTCTGGCTCAGCGGTCTCGCTGCCCATGCTGCGTTCCAACCGCCCAGTGACCATCTCATCCGAAAACGCTTCCCCGGCGGACTGCTTTGGCCGCCCGTGTAAGATGCCGGTAATGAATGAGCGCAAGGGATTTGCCGGGGCGCCGGGGGCAGCTGCAGGGCCGGGCGATTTGGGGGGCTGCTCTCCTTCCGGCGCAGGTCCCGCTGAGGCTTGATCTTCTTCAGCCTGCTGGCGAATTTCAGCCATCCAATCCGGTTCGCCTGCGGTGGATTCTTCTTCAGCCGCTCCCTGGGCAGCGATCACGCCCTCATCCAGCAGGGTGATGGCATCCTCGGCGGTGAAATCATCCGCTTCAGCGAACTGAGGGGAAGAAAAGTCCATGGGTAATTGCGGCTCTTCTTCAAAGTCGGGCGGCAGGAAGATGGGTTCGGAAACGACTGCGCCGCCCAAACGGTTAGCCAGAAAGTCATCGGCAATTTCAGGCTGGGGCGGGAGGTCAACGGCTGGCTGCTCAGCTTCTCCGCCCAGAGGTTTCGAGCCGCCATGCAGCGGTCCCGTCACGCGCCGCAGCGACCCGGTGATGCGGGTAAAGAACCCTCCACCCTTATTTTCACGGCTCGCTTCTGCCTGAGATAAGGATTGACGCAGTTCAGAAACATAATCCCCGCCGCTTTCATCAGGCGCAGGACTCTCTGGGCTGGATTCAACCGGTGACTGCTCCTCGGGGAGACGGTTGGTCTCCATTTCAGGGGCAGATGGCTCGGCCGGATCAGGCGTTTGAGGGGTTTCGGGATCGTCAATCATACTTACTACTCCTTAAGGCAGTACCGGCGGCACAACCGGCTCTTCCAACCGGAAGGTAACAGGAATCTCACCGTCTTGTAAAACTCGAATTCGCTGCGTACGGAAAAGTTCAGGTAAAGAAATCAACACATCTTCCCCTACCGTCCGGCCGGTGAGATCGAAGGTCGCCTCGCCGTTGGCGGTGGTCGCGGTAATCACCTGATTATTGGAGAAGGTCGCCGTTACTTTCACGCCGTTCACCCGCTCGCCCGGGTCAGGATAGTTGTTGCCGTTGGTATCGACATATACCAACACCAGCACATGACTCATCGCTACCACTGGCGTTGGGGTAGGCGTGGTGATCACCGGGACGGGCGTTCCCGTGGGCTGGAAGGTTGGCTGCACGGTAGGCGCAGTGATCTGTACCGGCTTGATGACATTTTGGCTAAACGCCTGGAATGAATTCCATAAATCGCGGATGTATACCCGGGAACCCGGGCAGGTTAAAAGGGGTTCTACATGCTGCCAATCAATCGGCTGATCGTTATATAAAGCCACATCGAGCGCTTCCGCAAGGCATTGGTAACCGCTGTGATAGGAAATAAAGGTGAAATGCCACAGGTCCTCATAACCAGCTGAAATGCCGCGCTGGTCCATCACATACTTGACCTGATAGCAGTTCGAGCGCAGGGTGCGCGCAAAAATGGGGATACTTTCATAGGCGCGGCTCAAATCGAGGCCATGCGCGCAGGTTGGGCAAAGGGCATCCAGCGAACTGACCATACTGCCGCGTAAGGTCGCCTGCGCATACCCGGGCAGCCGGCCATACACCTGACTGCAATCATAGAGCAGGCCATTGCACACCGTGTTGAAGAGGCTGTTATCCCAGCGCATGGCAACATCCGCGCCGGTGGGGCTCAACTGGCCCAGACCGTATTCATAGGCCGCGAAGCGCGAGTTCCCTGGCCAAAACTGCGATTCCTGCTCAAAAAGCACCTTGAGCAGCTGGGGAAGAATACCCAGGGAACGGCCGGTTTCCCAGATGACCGGGTCATACTGGTTTTGCCAATCGATGACGGTGCTGCCGGCTTTTTCCAGGCCGCAGGCGTTTGGCGCGCCGCTGGCATACAGCCCCCCGCCCGGGCAGTCCTTGGCATTGACATAACCGGCTTCGATCAGCCGGCCTGCCAGGTATTGGTACGGTTTCAGGGTGTGCAGGTCTTCTGGCGAGGGGGGGAACGTGGCCCAGGCCGGCCGGCTGCCGGGACTAATTCCCCAAATATTGGCGCAGGCATCCTGGAAGAGCACCAGGGGTTGCAGCGAATCCAGAACGAGTTTGGCCCCACCCTGAGTGCGATCAATGCGTAAAGCCGCCTGCACGTGCTTGCTCTCATCCCCCAGGCTGGAGGTCGCCCAGAACTCGAGCACCGACCCGGTGACGATAGGCACGTCACAACGGTTGCTCGGGCAGGTGAAACTCTCTCCGTTTAAATTACCAGAAATTCCGGTGATGCGCTCGCCATACACCGGTTCATAAGCGGTAAGCCTGACAAAGAAAGGCTCTTGCTGCTGGTTTGGAGGGATGGTCAGGTTGAGGATCATCTCGGGGATAGGCACCTGCACGGTGCGGGTAAACTGGCGGGAGGTAACAAACCGCCAGGAGACATTCCCAAAAAATTCCGAAAGGTCAAAAGGCGTTGGCGTACCCACTGGAGCGGTAGGTGTAGCCGTGGCGGGCGTGGCAGTTGCGCCGAAGGGCGTGGGCAGAGTCTCCGGGGGGAAAATCTGATCGCCACAAATCTGGATGGCTTCATCATTCGACGGGCGGTTGGGATGCTCAACGATGATCTGGCAAATCACGTGACCGTCGCGGTTCGAGACCAGTTCCCAGATATACTGGGTCACGGTAACCTCGACCGTTTTGAAGCGGCCCGTAATTTGTCCACTTTGATCTGCGAGTGATCCCTGGATCCCAGCAATAAATACTGCTAAGAGAGCCAGGAGCCCACCCCAGAGCAGCACCCGGCGGTTCATAAACCTCACTTCTTGCTCGTCATGCGGCTGGTAACGCGCTTCCAAACCGCTGAAGGAGCAGCTGGGGGAATGTTCTTCAGACTTTCCTTGCTCATCGTGTAAGCGAGGTCCTCAAACATTGCTGTAATGGGAGAGTCGGGATAAGTGCTGACCACCGGTTCGCCAAAATTGATCGAGCGAATAAATTCAGTGGGTGCATAGGGAAAAACAAAATTTACTGGCCGTTTGAGCACTTTTTCGACCTGTACCTGCTTGATTCCGGACTGCGGCGTGATGTTGTTGATGATCGGCAGGATTTTATCCAGGCTGTAATCCAGCCGGTCGTAAATGTTCATGGCGCAAACAGCCGCCCGAATGGAGGCCATTTCAGGGGAGAGCATCATCAGGATCTGGTCCGCACAGTTGAGCATGTGAATGGCCACATTACTGAAATCATGCGCGGTATCGATCACAATGAATTCATAAACATTGCGCAGCCGATCCAGCACCGTCTGCCAGATTTCATCGCTGAACGAGTTGACCGCGATGGGGTAAGCCGGCGCGGCGATGAATTCCAGGCCGCTGGTATGCTTGTTCGCCAGCCCTTCCACCAGGGCCGAATCAATTTCGTTGAGCTTGACATCCATCAAGTCTTCCCAGGTATGCCCGGCATTCGCGTTCAACATCAGGCCAATTTGCCCGGCGTTGAGCACCGAGTTGATCACCAGGGTAGGCCGTTCCCACAAACGATACAAGGCCATGCCCACATTGAGCGCCATGCTTGAACAGCCAATTCCACCCCGCAGGCTGTGAACCGTCAGCACCGTCGCCTGATCTTTAACATCCGTAGGGCGCAATGTACGTAGAGCTTCACCCCGGCGTACCAGCATCCCCACCCGGGCAACCAGTTCTTCAGGTTGAAAAGGCTTGCTGAGGTAATCATCCGCGCCGACCTCAAAGGCTTTCAGCTTGTTGCTCAAGTCGGCCTGGCTGGTCAGGAATATCAGGGGGATGTTTTCAAAACGGGGGTCGCGGCGCAAGCGCTGGGCAACCTCGTAACCAGAGAGGTCTGGCAGGCGCACATCGGTGATGATTAAATCGGGATTGAAGAGCGGAATGGTTTTCAGACCATCCATTCCCGTCCGGGCATACTCGACCTCATAGCCATGCGGTTTAAGCGCATGCACAATCATCTTGTAGTAGATTGGCTCGTCATCGATTAATAAAACACGCGCCATAAGGAAGTACCTTTCTGATCTATTCTATTTTGTTTTGTTCAGCCAACCTATCCGTCGGTTTACACTTCATTCCCCAGCAGTTCAGCAATGACAGCTTTCACCCGTTCGACAGCCGTCTCAATTTGCGGCACGAGTAGCTGAGCTTTTGGCAGGTCACCATCTCTACAGCATAGATCCAGATCAGCAGCAAGCTGCGCCAGCTGAAAAGCGCTGAAATTTGCTGAAACGCCTTTTAAATTATGGGCCAGGTTTGAAAGAGATTGAAAGTCTTCACCTTCAAGCGCTGCGCGCATTTCCTCCAGCCTGGTGGGAAGAGAGTGAACGAAATCACCAAGTAAATTATAGTAGAAATTTCGATCTCTGCTGAACCGATTTAATGCATTTTCTACATCAAGTGGGATATTGGTATCCCCTTCAAAAGAATTTACTGCACCAGCGGCTTCAAGAAAGCGTCTTTCAGACGGCGTTTCGAACTCGTCTACTTCCTCTCCCTTCAAAGCACTGCTGGTAAACTGCCCGGCGCTTTCCGTCCAGCGTTCGATGGCCTGGAAAACTTTGCGCGGGTCAAGTGGTTTCGAGACGTAATCATCCATACCGGCGTCGATGCAGCGCTGGCGGTCACCATGCAGCGCATGCGCCGTCATAGCGATGATGGGGGTGCGGCTCACGGCACCATCCAGGCGGCGGATGGTCTGAGCAGCTTCAAACCCGTCCATTTCCGGCATCTGCACATCCATAAAGATCAAGTCGTACTTCTTCTGCTGCACCGCTTTAACCGCCTCCAGGCCGTTTGCGGCCAGATCGACCGCATAACCCTGGCGGGTCAGCAAGGCGCGGGTCATCTTCTGGTTGATTTCATTATCTTCAACCAACAAGAGCTGCAGTTGGGGTTTGGGCGCGGATGACTGCGGCTCGTTCCGCCCGGGCTGCTGCGTGCCATGGCGGCGGCTGCCCTGCTTGTGATCCAGGATCAGTTCCAGCGTTTCGCGCAGCTGCGTTTGCTTGATGGGCTTGAGCAAGTACCCGGCGCAGCCCAGTTCGTTCACCCGGTTGAGTTCATTGCGCCGGCCCATAGAAGTGAGCACCACCACCTGCACATTCTGGGTCAACGGCTCGTTCCGGATAGCGCGCACCGTTTCTTCGCCATCCATCACCGGCATTTGCATATCCACCAGCACCAGGCGGTAGGGCTCGTTGGTCAGCAGCCCGCGGAACAGCGCCGGAAGCACTTCCGTGCCGCTGGAAACCGCGTTCACCGAGCAGCCGAAGCCTTCCAACATGCGGCTGAAGACGCGCCGGTTTGTGGCATTATCATCCACGATCAGCACGCGCAGGCCCTGCAAATCGGCCCCGTTCAGCGAATCGAAGCGCTCCTGGTTGGGAAGCCTCTCCAGAGAAACGGTAAACCAGAAGGTACTGCCCTTACCCGGCTCGCTCTCCACGCCCATCCGACCGTTCATCATTTCCGAAAGCTGCTTGGAGATCGTCAGACCCAGGCCCGTGCCGCCGTAGCGGCGGGTCGTCGAGCCATCCGCCTGCACGAAACGTTCAAAAATCGCATTCTGGCGGTCTGGGGGAATGCCGATCCCCGTATCACTCACCGCAAAGCGGACTTCCACGTTCTCATCCTGGTCTTCCACCAAATCGGTGCGGATCAGGATTTCACCGTGCTCGGTGAACTTAATCGCGTTCTCTACCAGGTTGACCAGAATCTGGCGCAGGCGGCCCGGGTCGCCCTTGACCAGGGCCGGAACAGCCGGGTCCACAAAGGAAACCATTTCCAGGCCCTTGCTTTCTGCCCGGCTGGCGGAAGTCTGCGCCACCCCTTCGACCAGTTTGGGCAGGTCGAAGTCGATCATTTCCAGCTGGAGCTGCCCGGCTTCAATCTTGGAGAAATCCAGGATATCATTCAGCACATTGAGCAAAGCATCGGCGCTGTCGCGCGCGCCGACCAGGAAGTCATACTGCTCGTCGGTCAGGTCCGTGTCCAGGGTCAGCTCAATCATGCCGATAATGCCGTTCATCGGCGTGCGAATCTCGTGGCTCATGTTCGCCAGGAATTCACTCTTGGCGCGGTCTGCCTGTTCGGCGGCGCGGCGCGCCTGCATCAGCTCGGTAATATCATGGAAAAGCCACAGCACGCCGGTGATCTGTTCATCCTCGACCATCGGCACGCCGTATACCTCGACATCCGCCAGCGTGCCGTCCTTACGGCGGCGCTGTACGATGCTCTTGATCGACTCGCCTTGCAGCACGCGCCCGGAAAGGGGCGCGACAGGCCAATGACCATTATTATTGCCATTGCCATTACCGTTACCGTTGCTCTTGGCATAAGGAACCGGCGCATCTGCCAGCAGAGAATCCAGGTTGTGGCCCAGCGCTTCATCATGAACATAGCCAAACATCATTTCAAAAGCCGGGTTGCAGGACTGGATACACTGCTCCCTATCCAGGGTCACGATCGCCACCGGGCTGTGATTGATTAACGTTTGCAGGTAATCTTTCTGCTGGCGGATGATCGCTTCGCTGCGCTTTCGCTCGGTAACATCCCGAATGATGAAAATGATGCCCTTGTTTTCTTCATCAATATCAATCGGGTAGCGGGTAATATCAAACCAGCCATTTAAGGAAGGAATCTGCACTTCGCCGTTCAACATCGCCAGACGAATGGCCGTTTCCTGCGGGCGGCCCAACATCACCAGGTCGATGGAGGTATTCACCAGCTGGTCAAAGGTTGTGCGGAATAAGGCAGTGGCCGCGCGGTTGCAGCGAATAATGCAGCCATGCGCATCCGCGACTAAAATGGCATCCTCGACCGCGTCAAAGATGCTTTCCCATTCGCGCTTGCCGCGTTCCAGGATCTTCTCCAGGTCATTACGCTGAGCGTTTTCCGCAATAAGCTGGCGCTCACGCCCAGAGAAATCCACGAGGCGCTGTTCCAGGCGATCCTGTTTCTCACCCAACACGAATCCGGCGCCCGCCAGGCCAAATGGCACCAGCCCAAGTCCGGCGTAAACCAGGGCCTGGAACCAGCCCGGATGCGTAAACAGCACCGTGCTCATATAGGTATCGATTACCGCGACGCTGGCAGTCAGAAAGGCCAGCCCCAACAGCAAACCGAAGACTGTGTATACTGCTTTTTTCTTTGGTGGCCAAACATTCTTTATGGACATTTGCAAACCGTTTCTTTATGACGAGCAAAACAACCAGCTAAAGGTTTCCAGGTTCGACCATTTGAAGAAGGGGCCAAAAGCATTCGCGTTAGCATTCGAAAAACCAGCCAAACGATCTCTTACACAGGCGATATCCAAAAGCTTTTCGTGCAAATCCCACCGCTGTGGAGTAGCCTGGATGCTTCTCCAGACAGCCCCATATTCCCCCACGACATGAGCCCTGGCCGAACAATTCCACAACAGCACGGGAAGACTTCCTTAATGTACATTCGCTGCCGATCAATGTCAAGGTAGACGTCTTCACAAAAAAGCAAACTATCGGCCCTACAGGCCGCCTTACTTTTTATGCTGTGCCCTTACTTAAAATCGTTTTGGGGATTTATTTGTTACAGTTTCCAACCGATTGAATCACTTGTTTCAAACCGATTTAACGATCCCAGGCGCTGAAATCCCACTCAGTGAGCAGCAGGCGCAGGTGGGCGCGGTCGGGAACATCGAACTTGAACAGCAAGTGTTCCACGTGGGTTTTGACAGTTGCGGGGGAAATGAGCAGTTTCGAGGCGATTTGGCGGGTGGTGTAGTTCAGGCAGATCAGCGCGGCGATTTCCTGCTCGCGCGGGGTGAGCGATTCCCAGCGCTGCCAGTTTTCCCCTTGCGCCAGGTGATTCTGCAGCGCGTCATCCAAAATGCGGCTGGCAATCTCTTCCGGCGAGCGCTGCTCCTGTTCAGCGATGAACTGTAATGAGCGCAGGGTATGCACATCCAGGGTAAAGTTTGTTGCTGGTTTGCGCCGAAACCAACCCCGGATGGAGTTCAACACACGCTGAAAAAGATACATGATCTCATTCTATAGAACAGCTGTTCAGGAGTCAATAGTAAAAGCAGATTTTCCATGGGTCAGGCTGCGCCAGTACAGCCTGGCTCGCCAGGCGGGCTTTTTTCGGTCTATAATATACGCATGGCTTCCCTTTCCGCGCTGGACGATTTGAATGCCTACCGCCGCCTGTTCACCGATGCCTCTTTCTGGGCGCCCTATGTGCGTGAGGCCTGCGGGCGGCATGGCTTTGGGCCGTGTGAATACATCCGCAGCGGGCTGCCGGGCACCTGCCCCACCTTTATCGTCAGCGACCACACCTCGACCGACCGCTGGGTGGTGAAGTTCTTTGGGCGGCTGTTCAACGGCGCGGAAAGCTTTGCCGCCGAACAAGAGGCTGCCCGGCTGATCGCCAGAAACCCAGAGATTCCCACCGCACGGGTTCTGGCAGCAGGAGCCCTGGGCGCGGACAACCGCGCGGGGCACGCCCCAGGCTGGCACTGGCCTTACCTGATCTTCGAATTTATCCCCGGGAGCAGCCTGGGCCAGGTGATGGATTGGATTTCCTTTGATGACCGCCTGCGCGCCGCGCGGCAGCTGGGCCAAGCGATCCGCGGACTGCATGAGATCCCGCTGAAAGGTTCGCCGGTCTTTTCCGACTCCCCCGCGGCCTACCTGCGCTTTATTAAAAATCAGCGCGTTGAGGTGGTAGAGCGCCACCGCGCGTGGGGCAGCTTGCCGCCGCACCTCATCCGGCAGATCGAGCGCTTCTTGCCGCCCATTGAGCAGCTGGTGGACCTCTCTCACCCGGCCCACCTCATTCATGCCGACCTGACGCGCGATCACTTGCTGGGTGAGGTGATCCAGGACCAGTGGCAAAGCCGCGCGCTGATCGATTTTGGCGATGCCATGAGCGGCAGCCTGCTGTATGAGCTGGCGGCCCTGCACCTGGACCTGTTTGTGTGCAACCGCCGCCTGCTGGCAGCTTTCCTGGAAGCGTATCAACTGCCGAAGAGCGAGCGGGCCGGGCTGCCCCGCAAGGCGCTGGCGACCGCCCTGCTGCACCGCTTCAATCTCTTTGAACAGGTGCCAGCGTACTTCCTGCGCGCCAAATCGCTGGATGACCTGGCCAGCCAATTGTGGGACGTGAGCGAGTTCTCCGACCAGCCCGCCGCGAAACGCCTGGAGCTGTACTTCTACCAGGGCGGTGAGTTCGAGCAGGTGCGCATTAACTTGATGGTAGAGGGCGCGCAGCAAACGCTCATTGCCAGCCGGGATGCGCCCCCCTTCAACCGCCTGATCCACTTCCTGCTGGCGATCGCGCTGGGGGATTTCCCCCGCGAGTGCCTGATCGAGGAAGAGGGCCGCTTCAAGACCCTGCGCAGCCAACCCTGGGACGCCGACCCGGCGCTGTTCCGCTTCCGACTGATCGCCAACGAGCAGCCGTTCGACACACTGCTGATCGACCAACTGTTTGACCGGCGCCAGTTTGTGAGCGCTTTTTACAACGACCTGATCCTGTTCCTGGAAACGCATTTCGATCCACAGCGTTGGGGCGCGGAGGATCTCGTCGCGCCAGACCTGCTGGCGCAGTTAAGCAGAATCATCGAGCAGTGGCAGATGGCAGGCTGGCAGGCTGGTTAGTTCGCTTGAGCGGACAGCATCACCCCGGCGGCCTGAATCACATCCTCCGGGCGGATTTCTTCAACTAGCGAAACGTCGTGCATACAGGGCCCGTACGGCTGGTCTGCCTCCGCCTTGTCGAGATACTGCCCGCAGCGCGGGCAAAAGCGCGACCAGGCAATCAGCGGGTAGAAATTCTGGCGCATCAGGGGCAGTGAATTAAGCATATACTCCACCCAGAACAGGCCGACTGTCGGAGCGCCGACGGCATGAGCAATATGCAGCGGCCCAGAATCGTTGCCAATGAACAGGGCCGCGCGCGAGAGCAGCCCCACCAGGCCCGCCAGGCTGAGCCGCCCGCACAGGTTCAGCGCCGGGGCGTGCATCTCCGCGGCCACCGCCTGTATGCGCTCGGCTTCCAGCTCGGTGCCGGTCAGCACCACCGCCAGACCCTGGCTGGCGCAGTAATCGCCCACCCCGGCAAACTTGACCGGCGACCAGCAGCGCCGGGGATCGGTTGAGCCGGGGTGAATGACCACAAACGGCCCACGCAACATCTCAAGAATGGGGGCCGCTTCTACCAGGTCGCGCTCCAGCACCGGCAGGCAGGGCTGCAAGCTGGATGGAAGAGCCCCCGCCAGAGAAACCACCTCAAGCATACGCGCGGTTTCATTCTGATAGTATTGGTAAGGCGTCCAGCGCTCCAACGCTACTGCGCGCGGCGATTTCAAGCCAACCGTATGCCGCGCGCCCAGCGCCAGGACAAACGGGTTGGAATATTCCCCACCGCCATGCATTTGCAGCGCGAGGTCAAACTGTTCCGCGCGCAGCGGGCGCAGCAGGTCCACCTCCAGCAACGGGTCCACCACCAGGCCCTGGCGAATATCTTCATTCGTCTGTGCGGGCGGCAGGGCAATCACCCGGTGCTGCCCTGGCAGCCGTCCAGGCACAAAGTCCGCATGCCAGGCTCGCCCCAGGTATACCAATTCGGCCTGCGGGTAGGTATCGTGCAGTGCCTCCAGCGCCGGCAAAGCAAAGATAAAATCTCCCAGTGCGGTGGCCCGAAAGACCGCGATCTTATTTACGCTTGAAAAGTTGGTTTTGTTCATTATTATGTAACTTTTTTGGAACAGATTCTTTCCCCAGTTTCATTAAACAAAAGAAGCGCGGAAAATGCAAATCAAGATTTCTTGACGAGGGGAATCCCGTAAAACCGGGTAGGGAGTTTAACCATTGCCCTGCCTCTCCGTTCCCAGGTATCAATATTAAGGTATCGATCCGAAAGTGATTCGGATCGATCAGCAAGCGTCTATCTGATCCTTTGCTTAACCGTGCAGGCGATAGACGGGAAACCAGGGGGGCTTTTTTCAAATGAAAATCCAACTGGCAAGGAGGTTTGAATGGCATACCGAGATTTTGACCAGGAACCGCGCTGGAATACAGCCGGATACTGGACAGACCGTGAAGAAAATGAACCCCGGCAGGGCAACCGCAGCCGGGTACGAGATTATGACCGAGAGGATATGCGCCGCTATGGGCGCCGGGCGCAGGAACAGGGGGAACGCATGCGGCGGATGCGCGGGCAGGGTGGTCAGAGCTGGGACCAGAACCTGGATACTGACCAGATCGGCATCCACGATGAACGTGCCCTGGACTTTGACCGCTACGAGGGCCGCGATTGGGGATACGATCGCGACCTGCCCCGCCGAGACTGGCGCGAACGCCCGCGTTGGGGCGAACGCGTGTATTACAGCAACGCCAGCGGCGGCCGCCAGAGCAGGCGTCAAAGCGGGCGCCAGAATGAAGGCCGCTCGCGCGGCGCGTATGATCTGAACCGCGGCTTCCGCACGCGGACTACAGACCGCTATAACGATAACGAAATGAACCGCCGGCGGGCGCAGCGCCGCTTTGATGAGCAGGGCATGCCTGCGGCGACCAATGCCAACATGGTGGATAACTACTGGGGCCGGCGCGAACAAAGCCGCATGTATCCGATGCGCGGCCGCAGCCGGGGAGATTGGTGGAATAACCTGGGCGGGCGGCCCGATTTCACCAGCGCCCGCCGCTTTCGCAACGATATCCCGACGGGCCCCAGCCAGGACTGGATAGAGGATCGCGATTACAGCGTCGATCCCGGCTTCCAGTATGAGTTCGGCAACGACTTTGATTTCCTTAACGATGTCAATATGGAGCAGTACGGCAACCAGCGCAATCCCACCCTGGGCAGTCAGGGCATGTGGGGCGAAATGGATTATGGCTGGCAGGGCCAGCCCTATAACCGCCGGGCCCGCTACCGCGAAGAATGGAACATTCCAGGGCCTTACTCCGGCGTTGGACCAGCCGATTACCAGCGCTCGGATGAGCGAGTGCATGAAGATATCTGCGAGCTGTTCGTCCACGATGGACAGATTGATTCCTCGGGAATCGAAGTGGGGGTAAACCGCGGTGAAGTGACTTTGAGCGGCACTGTGGACCGCCGCGAAGAAAAGTACCTGGCAGAAGAAATGGCCGCTTCGGTCTTCGGCGCTTATGACATAAAGAACCACATCCGGGTAAACGCTGACGATGGCGCCCGCGTGCGCGGCATGGGCTTTGAGGACGTAGTGATGCCCGGACGCATTCTCAAGGGTATGACCGTGGCTGGTGTGGATGGCAAGCGCATCGGTACGGTCAAAGAGGTGAAAGAGGATGGCTTCACCCTCAAGCGGACGAAAAAAGAGGATGCTTTCATCCCCTTCCGCGCGGTAAAACGCACCAACGGGCAGATTTTCCTGCACGTGGCAGGCAATGAAATCGACCGCCAGGGTTGGAAATCCGAAAAAGAATAAATCGAATAAAGGGGGCTGCCCCAAAAGCGGGGCAGCCTCTTTCCTATAATGAAAGTGATCTTTAAGTAGTCGAACCCTCAGATATGGGGGTTCGACTACTTTAACAAGACGATTCGGAAAGCCCTCATGATAAAAAGGGGCTTTTCGGAAACCCCATCCATTTTCTTTGTAAACTTTTCGCTATTTGACGATATAATGGAGTAATATTCGACAAAAGGTCATTGAAAATTGAATACCACGTTTCAAAATACCAGGCAAGCGCCCAATTGGGTACTTGTAATTGGGTATTAGAAATGCTACCATTTCTTAAATTTTCTCAGTTTCATCTCTTCCTAAAACAGATTTGTGCTGACCGCGGTAACATGCCATACCATTTTTGCTGCGCCAGGCGGTGACGCAACGAAATTCCTATCGTTACCCCGTCCGCAATTTGTAACATCTTGTTTGCAAACCTGCCTGTTAACGATCAAAGCTTCAGCGAATACAGGCCGTTTCGGAAAGGAGGCGATCAACGTAAAACTCACCCATTCCTGACCCACAGCTCAAGTTGAACGTCCACCCGCTGAGCGGGGCTTCGCACGGCTGACGTGTGCAGATCATTGTTCGCCAAATTGGAGGAGATTTTGTATGAGAAAGCATTTTGTTGGATTGTTATCCGTGGTGATCGTCGCCAGTATGCTGCTGGCAGCCTGTGCGCCGGGTGGCCCCGCCGCAGGCGGATCGACCATCATTATCGCATCCCAGAGCCCGCTGTCCGGCGGCCAATCATCCATCGGTGGGGATATCAAAAACGGCGCGGAAATCGGGCTGGCCCAGTTATCCGGGCCCTTGAAGGATATGGGCTTCAAGGTTGAGCTGCGCGCTTATGATGATGAAGCGAACCCCGACAAGGGTGTGGCAAACGCCAAAGCGATTGTAGCCGATCCATCCATCCTGTGCGTGGTCGGCCACTACAACTCTGGCGTGCAGATTCCCTCGTCCGAGGTTTATCACACCGCCGGATTGGCCAACGTATCCCCGGCTAACACCAACCCGAAAGTCACCGACCGCGGGTATAAGGAAGTCAGCCGCATCGTTGGGCGGGATGACATCCAGGGCCAGGTAGGCGCGCAGTTTGCCCAAAAGAAGGGCATCAAGAGCGCTTACGTACTGCACGATAAGACCGCCTACGGGCAGGGCATTGCCGAATACTTCAAGAAATCAGCCGATGCGATGGGCATTAAGGTGCTGGGTTTTGAGGGCACGGAAGAGAAAGCCAACTTCGACTCGATCCTCAACCCCATTGTCAGCGCCAACCCCGAATTGATTTACTTCGGCGGCATGTTCGACCAGATTTCGGTCTTCATTAAGCAGGCCCGCCAGAAGGGTTACCAGGGCATGTTCCTGAGCGATGATGGCTTCGACTCCCCGGAAGCTGCCAACATCGGCGGGAAGAACCTGATGGATGGCGCAGGGACCTATTTCTCTACCGTTTCTGGTCCGGCCAAACTCTACCCCGGCACCGCCAAATTCCAGACCGATTTCAAAGCCAAGTACAACGCTGACCCCAAACCTTTCGCCGCCCAGGGCTATGACTCAATGGGCATCTGCCTGAAGGCGATCGAAAACGCGGCCAAGGCGAACGGCAATAAAGTTCCCGGCCGCGCTCAGGTGACGGACGCCGTCCGCGCGCTGAAGGATTACCCGGGCATCACCGGCAACATCAACTTCAACAGCAAGGGTGACCTGGTTGAAGCGCAGTACTTTATCATTCAAGTAACTTCCGCTGACCAGACCAAGTGGGCCGACAATACGGTTACGGAGACCATCACTTCGAAGCCGCCTGAATAGGTCATTCAGGTCCGCCTGAATAGGTCATTCAGGTCCGCCTGAATAGGTCATTCAGGTCCGCCTGAATAGGTCATTCAGGTCCGCCTGAGTAGGCCGCTCGATGTGGGCCTGGCAAACTGGGGTTTGCGCCCCAGTTTGCCAGTTTGAGTGTGTATGCAGATGGAGGGAGTGGGGCGGCCAACCGGAACTTCGCCCGCCCCACTCCCTTACCTTCACCACCAACCCTCTTTTGGGTAAAGGCTCCACTCTGGAATTGAAGGTCACCCCGATGCAACGTTTTTTTGCTACGCCCATCTTCAAAGGTGTCATCCGGCCGGTTGGTCAAATTATTGTTTTTATCATCGGTACGGGCGCCATCCTTTCGATGTTGATGCTGTTGTTTGCGCTGCTGGCGCGCGGGTCCGCGGTGGACCTGAACGTGCAGCAAAAAAACAATATAGACATCATCACCTATACCCTGACGAACCTGCCCCAGGTATTGATCGACGGAGTCGTGTTGGGTTTTGTGTATGCCGCGATTGCCCTGGGTTACACCATGGTGTACGGCGTGTTGGAATTTATCAATTTTGCTCACAGCGAAATTTTCGCCATTGGCGCGTTTGTCGGCGTTGAGATTTTGATCGCGCTGAACAATGCCGGGCTGCTTTCAGGGGCGTCTCTGCTGGCATCTTATGGCTGGTTGGTGTTTGCCATCGTCGCGGGCATGCTGGCAGCCGGGATCGCCGCGGTGGTGATCGAGCGCGTGGCTTACCGGCCTTTGCGCAACGCCCCGCGCCTGGTGCCGCTGATTTCGGCCATTGGCGTTTCCTTTTTCCTGCAAGATGCCATCCGCCTGACGGAAAGCCTGACCACCGGCCAGTTCAACCGCATCATCCCCACCTTCGGCAATTTCGACCAGCGCATGGCATTGTTTAGTTATCAGGTGGGCAGTTCGCCGGTCAATATAGCCGTGGAAATTAAGTCGGTGTGGGTTACAGCGGCGGCTTTGCTTATGCTGGTCGGGCTTAACTACCTGGTCAATGTGACCAAGCTGGGCAAGGCTATCCGCGCCGTAGCGCAGAGCCAGTCCTCCGCCAACCTGATGGGGATTAACGTCAACCTCATCATCTCGCTGACCTTCCTGGTGGGTGGGGCGCTGGGCGGCGCGGCGGGCGTGCTGTACGCGCTCAAGTTTACCCGCATCGATCCCTACGTCGGCTTCTTCCCCGGGTTGAAAGCCTTTACCGCAGCCGTATTGGGCGGTATCGGCAACATCACCGGGGCGCTGCTGGGTGGCATCGTGCTGGGCATGCTCGAGACGTTCGCCGGCTCGTACCTGTCGGTGTTTACCATGGGCGCAGCCGGGGCAGAGTACAAAGATATCCTGGCTTTCGCCATCCTCATCCTGGTGCTGATCTTCCGGCCCTCCGGCCTGCTCGGTGAGCAGGTCGCCCAGAAAGCCTAGCATGCTTGCCAAGCGAGGTATGAAATGATCCGTCAACTCTGGAACCGCTCCTTTTCGCTCTCCTTCTGGCAGCAGACGCGGATGGGCCAAATCCCTTATTACATTACTGTAGCCGCTATTCTGGTGGGTACGCTGCTGGTATACCTGAACCCGCTGTCCGTGCCGGCGTTCCTGTTTTTCCTGGCAGCCTCATCACTGGTTTACTTCATGCCGCTCAGCCGGCGCTTCCAGCTGATCGCCGGGCTGATCATCACGCTGATCCTGGTGCCGGTGATCGGCATGCGCAACATCTTTTACCTGGAAGTGATCTTCCAGATCAGCGTGTTTGCCGCCCTGGCGCTGGGCCTGAATATCGTGGTCGGGTTTACCGGCCTGTTGAACCTGGGCTACGTGGCCTTTTATGCCGTCGGGGCCTACCTGTGGGCGTTCTTTGGCTCGCAGCAGCCCTTCCTGCTTAACACCATTCCTGGCACTGTGCCGCCGGGCACGCCTTTCTTCCTCAACCCTAACCTGTTCTTTATCTTCCTGCTGCTCGGCATGGTGGTCGCAGCGGTGGTAGGCATCCTGCTGGGACTGCCCGTGCTGCGCGTGCGCGGCGACTACCTCGCCATCGTCACGCTGGCCTTCGGTGAGGTGATCCGCGTGTTGGCGAATAACCTGGACAAGCCCGCCAACCTGACCAACGGGCCACAGGGCATCAGTCCTATCCAGCGGCCCACGCTGCCGCCGGTGGTGGTGAGTGGCTGGAACACCATTTTCGGTCCCCTGGTAGGCCGGCCTGTCTCAGAAGGTGAATTTTACAACGTCTACTTCTACCTTCTGGCGCTGCTGGTGATCCTGCTGGTGATTTTTATCGTTGTGCGCCTGGACGATTCGCGCATCGGGCGGGCCTGGATTGCCATCCGCGAAGATGAACTGGCCGCCGCCTCCATGGGCATCCCGGTCGTGCAGTACAAGCTGGCCGCCTTCGCGGTAGCCGCCTCTTTCGCCGGCATCATGGGCGTATTGTTCGCCGCCAGCCGCACCTTCGTCAGCCCGGAATCGTTCAACTTCATGCAGTCGATCGGCGTGCTTTCGATGGTCATTCTGGGCGGGCTGGGCAGCATCCCGGGGGTAATCCTGGGAGCCGTGGTGGTGGTGGTTCTGAACTTGCAGGTGCTGCAAGGTCTTTCGTTGTGGCTCAGTTCACTGCGCCAGAGCGACCTGATCATCCCCCTGATCAACTTCCCCATGAGCAGCATTTCTTCTCAGCTTGACCCGGCCAAATACCAGCGCATGTTGTTCGGCTTGATCCTGATCCTGATGATGATTTACCGTCCAGAGGGGCTGATCCCCGCCCGGCGGCATAAACGCGAATTGAAAGAGAAAGACCCGCTGGCTGTGGCGGGCAGCATCCCGACGCCGGTTACTGGAGAGGAGGCGGGCCATGGCGCTGCTTGAAGCAAAGAACATCATCAAACGCTTTGGCGGGCTGGTCGCCGTAGATGACATGAATTTTGTGCTCGAACAGGGCCAGATGGTCAGCATCATCGGGCCGAACGGCGCGGGCAAGACCACATTTTTCAATATGCTGACCGGCATCTACCGCCCGGATGAAGGTGAAATTCACCTCAACGGGCATAAACTGATCGGCCGCCGTCCAGACCAGATCGCCGCGCTGGGCGTGACGCGCACCTTCCAAAACATCCGCCTGTTTGGCAGCATGACAGTGATTGAAAATATCCTGGTGGGGATGCACGCCCGCCTGAAGCAGTCTCCCACTGCCACTCTCATGCGCAGCGGCGCCTTTCGGCAGGAGGAAGATGCCGCACACCAGCAGGCGCTGGAGCTGATGGACTTTGTCGGCCTGAACGGGGTGGCGCACGAAATGGCCTCCAGCCTGCCCTATGGCGGTCAGCGGCGAGTGGAGATCGCCCGGGCGCTGGCCTCCAGGCCGCTCTTGCTGCTGCTGGATGAGCCTACCGCCGGGATGAACCCCCACGAAACACTGGAGGCGATTGAACTATTCCGGCGCATTCGCGATCAATTGGGCATCACCATCTTGCTGATCGAGCATGACATGCACGTGGTCATGCAGATATCAGAGCGCATCTCGGTGATGGATTACGGGCGCAAGATTGCCGAAGGCTCGCCGGAAGAAATCCGCGCTGACAGCCGGGTGATCGAAGCCTACCTGGGCCGCGGCGCTGCCGCGGAGATGACCTTCTAGGAGGCTTCTTATGACACTGCTGGAATTAGAGAATGTACATACCTACTACGGTCACATCCACGCGCTGAAAGGCATCTCCCTGCACGTGGATGAAGGTGAAATCGTGACGCTGATCGGCGCAAACGGCGCGGGCAAGAGCACCACGCTGCGCACCATCTCGGGGCTGATCCATGCCCGTGAGGGACAGATCAGCCTGAGCGGGCACGACATCACCCGCTTGCAGGCGCATGAAGTGGTCTTTGCCGGGGTAGGGCACGTGCCGGAAGGGCGCGGCATCTTCCCGAGCCTGACCGTGCTGGAAAACCTGGAGATGGGCGCTTACACCATCGCCAGCGCAGCCGAAGTGCGCCGGCGCCTGGAAGAAGTCTTCACGCTGTTTCCGCGCCTGCGCGAGCGCACCGAGCAAAAGGGCGGCACGCTCTCGGGCGGCGAGCAGCAGATGCTGGCGACCGGGCGCGGGCTGATGCTAAAACCCAAGATCCTGTTGATGGACGAGCCTTCCATGGGGCTGGCCCCTGTGCTGGTCGATTCCATCTTCGACATCATCGTGCGGCTTAACAAGGACGGCACCACCATCCTGCTGGTGGAGCAAAACGCGTTGATGGCGCTGCGCGTGGCAGCGCGCGCCTATGTATTGGAAACCGGGCGTATCGTGCTTTCGGGCACAGCGCAAGAAGTTGCCCAAAATCCGGAAGTAAAACGCGCCTACCTGGGCGGATAAGTCACCCCTGATCTTCCGCGATTTTGGCCTGTTTTTTGGATTGCCACCCTCTCCCCTGAGGGTGGCAATCGTCAAATAAGATGAGTGGCATGGATAAAAATGGCAGCCTTTTTGTGATCGCGGCGGCGGTCTTATGGGGCACCACCGGCACCGCCCAGGCTTTCGCGCCGCAGGGTGCACAGCCGCTGGCAGTGGGCGCGCTGCGCCTGATGATTGGCGGGGCGTCCCTGCTGGCGGCTTTCTGGTTGCAGCGCAAGCCGGGCCGGGCCGCGCTGCGCCTGCCGCCCGGCCCGGTCTTACTGGCTGCCGCCTGCATGGCGGCTTATCAGGTGCTGTTCTTCGCCGGCGTGCGCCTGACCGGTGTAGCGGTCGGCACGATCGTTGGCATTGGCAGCGCGCCGGTATTCGCCGGGCTGCTGGGATACCTCTTTCGTGGCGAGCGCCCGGGCTGGCGCTGGGGGCTGGCGACGCTGCTGGCGGTCACCGGCTGCGCGCTGCTGGCGCTGAACGGCGCGGCGCTACGCGTGAACCTGCCCGGCCTGCTCCTGGCAGTCGGCGCGGGCGCAGCCTATGCCACCTTTTCCTTAGCCAGTAAGGGCCTGCTGGAGCAGCACCCGGTCGAGCAGGTCATGGCAGTGATCTTTGGATTGGGCGCGCTGCTGCTGGCGCCCGTACTGCTCACCCAGGACCTGCACTGGCTGGCTAACCCGCGCGGCGTGAGCGTGGTGCTGCACCTGGGGCTGCTCGCCACCGCCCTGGCTTACCTGCTCTTTGGACAGGGGCTGCGCCGGGTGCCGCTGACGACAGCCGTGACGCTCTCCCTGGCGGAGCCGCTGACCGCCGGTATGCTGGGCGTGCTGCTGCTGGGTGAACGCCTTTCCCTGTTAGCGGGACTGGGCATCCTGTTAATCTTCAGCGGGCTGATCGCGCTCTCCAAACCGTCTTTTTGGATAAAATACCCCGGCTAACGGCCGGGGTATTTTATCCAAAAAGCGTTATTTGAGTTTTTCCTGGCCCTGGAACTCCCGTTCTGGCGAGAGGATTTGCAGCACTTCCTGATCGCCTGCATCCAGCTGACCGGTAACCATGCGCGTCAGCAGTTCGCCCAGGCCAGGGCCGAGCATGAAGCCCTGCCCGCACATGCCCACCGCATTGAGCAGCCCTTCGACTTCCGCGCACCAGCCCACAATGGGGGCGCCATCGGGTGTCATCGGGTAGAGGCCGCGCCAGGTGCGCCGCACGCGGATATTTTGCAGCTTGGGCATCACTTCGATCATCCGGCGGGCAATCTGCGGCAGGAACACCGCTGTTTCGTCCACAGCAAAGCCCCAGATGGAAGGGCTGGGCGTGATGCAGAAAATGATCTGCCCGGTTTTGTGCTGGTAGAAGTAAAAGTTAGCACTGCCCGGCCCCGGACGAATATCCACCACCATCGGCCCCAGGAAAGGCGCGACCGATTCGGTGATGCCCGCCTCATGGCTGTCGGGATTGACCGGCAGATCCACACCCGCCATACGTCCCACCGCCCGCGCCCAGGCCCCGGCGGCGTTGATCACCACGTCTGCGCCGTATTCAGCCTGGCTGGTCTTCACCCCGCGCACCTTGCCAGAGCGAATCAGCAGATCGATGACCGGCTCGTTGTAGTGGAAGGTGGCCCCCGCCTGGCAAGCATGCGTGTAAAAGGCATGCAGCGCCAGCAGCGGCGAGCAGTTACCATCTTCAGGCGAATAGGTGCCGCCCAGCAGGTCGCGCGGATTGAGGTCAGGGACGATGCGCAGCAGTTCAGCGCGGTTATACCAGTCGATATTCAAACCCAGCGCCTTCTGCCGCGCCAGCAGCGTCTTGAGCGTCTGTTCTTCCTCGGGACGGTAGGCTACAAAGTTGTAGCCACCCGTGACCCACTCGATATCATCCCCGTAAGTCTGCTGCCAGGTGCGGAAAATTTCAATGGAGCGCAGGCACAGGCGAATTTTGGCCGGGTCCGAGTGCGTGGCGCGCACACCGCCGATGGCGCGCTTGTTGGAGCCCTGCCCCACCGAAGGCGCGCCATCCACCACCAGTACCTTGCAGCCCGCCTGGGCCAGATAAAAAGCCGCCGGAGCGCCGATTGAACCGGAGCCGATGATAATCACATCATAATGCGGGAGTAGGTTCTCAGGCATGCTGGGTCTCCTCTACGCTGTTCTCGGCCGCGCCCGCCGAAGGGGAACTCGGGCTGCCGCCGGCAAACACTTGCAGCGGCACCTCCACGAAGATCGGGCGGCGGGTCGTATCGGTAACTTCCGACAGGATGATGCCCTCGTCGCGGAACAGGCGCACCAGCAGGGCGTGACAGGTCTTCGAGCCGCACGCGCCCATCGCCGCGCGGGTGATGGCTTTGATCTCGTTCAGGTCGCGGTAGCCCTGGCGGATCAGCTTGCGAATTTCGCCCGCCGTGACCCGCTCGCAGCGGCAGACGATGGTGTCGTCGTCAATGTGCTGCACGTAGTTGTTCATCGGCTGGGTTACCTGCGCCTCTTGCACGCGGATCCCGGCGATGCGCGGAGCAATCTCGCGCGGGGCTTTGACCTTGACGATAATGGTATGGTCGCGGCTGGCAGCCCGTTCCACCTTGACTACCGTCAGATCGCCCAGCACCGTTCCTTCCGTATCCAGCACGGTGACCGTCTCGCGCTCTTTGAGCATCTCGTAATTGAACTCAAAGGGAATCGCAACGGTAGGCATATCCGGCGTCTTGCGGTAATCGATCAGGGTAATCGCCAGCCCGGGACAAATGGCCAAACATTTCTCGCAGCCAATGCAGACTTTGGCATCGCCGGTAAAGGTTGGCACGTGGCGGATATCGTTCGGGTCGATGAAGATCAGGCCTTTCGAGCAGACCGAGGAACACGGGTCGCAGGGAATCTCTTGCGTGCAGTGAAAAACGGGCAGCACCCCTTGCACGGGCTGCCCCAGGGCGGTATCCGGCGGCAGCCCGGCAGGCCGCTTCGATCACCGCACCAGGGCGCGACTTGAGGATCTCGCCGGTGCGGTACCACTCCGCCGGGATGCTGCCAACAGCGTAGCCCAGCGCCTGGGCAATCTCCAGGCCCTTGATCTTTCCGGAGAACATTGCCGCGGATGCTTCGGCAATCTCTTCGGCGTCTCCTGCGGAAAAGCCGGGATGCCAAAGTCCCTGGCTTTGCGGTAAAACTCGTCTACCGGCTCCAGGCCCACGGCAATCAGCACGCTGTCACAGGCAAAGGACTGTTCCGTGCCGGGGATGGGCTGAAACTGCGCGTCCACCCGGGCGATGGTCACCGAGGAGACTTTCTCATTCCCAGCTTCGCCCGCGCCGGCGTTAGCCGAAAGAATGGTATGCGCGGTATAGATGGGCACGCCCATGCGCGCCAGCTTATCCTTGTGGACTTTGTAACCACCGCACTCCGGCAGCGCCTCGACCAGCCCGACCACCTCGATGCCGGCTTGCAGCGCGTGATACCCGGCGATCAGCCCGACGTTCCCGCCCCCGACGATGAACAACTTTTCCGCCGGGCGGATAAGGTCACGGTTGACCAGGGTCTGGAATGCGCCCGCGCCGTACACCCCAGGCAGGGTATTGCCGCGAAAGGCCAGGAAGCGCTCGCGCGCGCCGGTCGCGACCAGAATCACCTGGGGCAGCACCAGCACATACTCGCTGCCATCCTTAAGGATGCCCACCTTTTTATCGGAAAAGACCGCCAGGGCTGTGGAATGCCGCCAGACCTCGACCTGCTCCTGTTTAGCGACCTCATTTTCCAGGCGCGTGGCGATGTTAATGCCGCGCGTCCCGGCGTAGACCGCATCTGTGGAGCCAAAGAAACGGTGCGTTTGCAGCACCAATTTACCCCCCAGGCGATGCTTATCATCGATCAGCAGGGAGCGAATGCCCAGGCGGCCCAGTTCAACGGCCGCGGACATGCCCGAAGGCCCCCCGCCGATGATCAGCACTGGCACCGCGATCTCGCGGATGGGTTTGCTCTCGGGCGCGGCCTGCACATCCGGCAGCCTGGGCAGGCCGTCGGCTGGCTCCACGTGCAGCCCAGGCCGGACCAGTTCCATGCAGGACTTCAGCGGCAGCCCATCGGCGATGACCATGCACTGCGCGCACTGACCGTTAGCGCAGAAGATGCCCTGTGGCGCGCCGTCCTTGTGGTGATGCCCAAAGACACGAATGCCGCTGGCAAACAGCGCCGCGGCAATCGTTTCGCCCTGGCGGGCAGCGATTTCCTGGCCCTGCCAGAAAAATGTGATTTTTTCACGTTCGGGAATGGAAAGAATGGGATGTTTTTCAATCCGATATTCGGGCATAGCAAGGACCTCGCAAAGACCCAGATAAAAAAAACAGGGAAAAGCATGCAGGATGGGAATTTCAGCGCGACACATCCCGCAGCCGCTACCCAAAGCTTAGTGGCTTCGCCCCCTTCTTCCAAGTGACGTTTCTACCCAATTCCCATGAAGATTGATATAAATTACTGCATGTGGGTTTTCTTGCGCTCTGTCTTTATCGGCGCCGCCGGTTTTGGTTGTTGATCCGCGGCGCGCAGGGTATAGATAACGCGCTGGAATGCGGAGAGGTTATTCAGCACCGCCAGCACCACCAGCATGATCAGCACCTGGCGCGTGACCAGCCCAAGGAAAAACACCAGGTTGCGCTCCAGACGCGTAAAGATGCCCACGGTTTTGGTATCCATGCCCAGCATCCCGGCCCGGGAGCGGACGTGGCTGCCAAACACCGAGCCAAACAAAGCTGTCATCGCCAGTAAGATGATCACAGGCTGCACCGGCTCCTGCGCCAGAGCCCACCCGGTGAGGCCCAGGTAAACGGCAAAGTCACCGTAATGATCGGCGATCGAATCAATAAACGGGCCCAGGCGGCTCTCCTGGTGACCCTGGCGGGCGAGTTCACCATCCAGGGCATCCAGCGTGCCGCCCAGCAGGATCAAAATCCCCGCCAGCGGCAGCCAGCCTGCCCCGGCTGCCGCGCCCGCCAGCCATGCCGCAACCAGCGCGCCAGCCGTCAGCTGGTTGGGCGTAACGCCCAGGCGGAGCAGCGCCTGGATCACCGGGCGAACCAGGCGCGGCGACCAGTTCCGAATCCAGCGGGATACCATTTTCCCTCCTCAGCGGCCAAATAAGGAATGGCCGAAGTAAGCCCCCAAAAAAGCGCTCATACCAAAGCGGATGGTCTTACCCAGGAAAGTTGCCAGCAGATAGCGCAGGTACGGGTAGCGGATGCGCCCGGCAATCAGCCCGGCTACATCGGTGATAAAGTTAGGAATGGCAGACAGCAGAAACAAGGTGAGAAAAGGATAGCGCAGCATCCAGTGCAATATATGCTGGTACCAGGACTTTTTCTTTGGCTCCGCCTCCGCCTCACCTTCCGGCTGTTCAGCTGGCTCCCCCGGCGTGCCCCCAGGAACCAGCGCCCGGGAAGCATATCCGGCGGTGTAGCCAGTTGTTTCCCCAAGGGCAGATCCAAAACCTGCTACCAGACTAACCAGCAGGGGATTGAGGGTCGCGCCAATTAAAAAAGCCGCTACCATCGTCGGACCGGGGACAAAAAGGGTCATCGCGCCGAGCAGCGTGATGACAAAAATACCCACATAGCCAAAAGCAGCCAGACGCTCTGGCTGAACCGGCAGGAAAAAGATGCCCAGGCTCAAGGCCAACGAAGCAATGAAGATGATAATGGCGACAACTTTTTCCCGCCCGGTCGGCTTCTTCATGCAATCTAACCGCGCGAAACCCCTTGAAGCGGCGAAGCAACTTCCTCGCCGTTCCAGTTCTGTTCAATCAATGCCAGCGCTGCCAGTTCTTCCATCTCCACTGGCGGCGACTTCATGTAGAAGGCGCAGGCTTCGGGGATAATGCCACCCTGGCCCCGTTCGAAGGCCGCTTTCGCCAGGCGGATGAGGTCCACAACCGAACCGGCGCTGTTCGGTTTGTCATCGCTTTCCAGCTTGACCGAGATGTGCACAGGCGAATTGCCAAAGACGCTGGCTTCAATTTCAATATAGGCGTTCTTCATTGGCCCTTTGGTGACATCATAATGATGGCCCACGTGCGATTCCGCGTCATTCACTAACGAAGCCAACGACTTGCGCTTCGACACCAGCTTGGTTTCAGCCCGGTACACGAAGTTGGCAAAGTCAGTGTTCCCGCCAATATTCACCTGCGAGGTTTTTTCGAGGTGCGCCCCACGCAAGTTGAGCATTTGCAGCAGGGTGCGGTGCAGGATGGTTGTGCCCAGCTGGCTCTTAATATCATCCCCCAGAATGGGCAGGCCCTTACGGTTGAACTGCTCTTCGATTACCGGGCGCTGAGCCAGGATGGTTGGGATACAGTTCACGAATGCGCACCCGGCATCCAAAGCAGCCTGAGCATAGTATTCTGTAGCGGCAATACTCCCGGTTGGCAGCAGGTTGACCAGCACTTCCACCTGGTTTTCCCGCAAAACCTGCACCACATCAACATTCGGTTCGCATGATTCTGGGACCATTTCCGCCAGGTGGCCCGGGTTGCCGTCCAGCGTCAGCCCGCGCTGAACCAGCACTTCACTATCCACCTGCGCCTCAGGATTGCGGACGAAGTTGTTGGGAGATTGGTAGATGGCTTCCCGGACGGGGCGGCCAACTTTATTGGCATTGATATCGAAGGCTGATACCAGTTCAATATCTCGCACGGAATAGCCCGCCAACACGGGAAAAAGCAACCCGTTGTCATTCTCCGGATGTTGCCGGTAGTAAGCGATCCCTTCGATCAGACTCCCGGCGCAGTTGCCAACGCCAACGACGGCCAGGCGAATCTGTTTCTCATCGTTTATGCCCTTCATACGCTTCTCCCTTTGAATAATAAGTTGTCATTCCCGCTGGACGACCCTATCCTGTTTGCCACTCTGAATGCTGGAGATTTTCTAAGATAGGGGTATAACCCAACCAAAAATTCCCGACTGCACCAGGCACAAAATTTGGACTGAATGGCTGGAAAACCTCTCCAAATTTATATATACATTTACTATAAGAAAAAAATATAAAAAGATTGTCAATAAAACCTGCCTTCTTATACCGGCTCTATCAGAATCGCCGGAATCGGTTGTCGAAAGGTGAGAAAGCCGGTAAGATTCAGTTATGAAACGCCTCTTGGTCATTTGCTTCTTTATGGGACTGCTGCTGGCAGGCTGCGCCGCAGCCCGCCAGCCGGTTCCTACCCCGCTAGCGGCTACAGATACGCTCGCGCCCAGCGCAACGCCCACCCCTACTGCGTCCGCCGCGCCCACGGAGACGCCTAACCCGACGGCGACCTTCACCCCCACGGCCACTTTTACCCCCACGCCCACGCCGCACCCCATGAGCATCGCCGCGATGCAGGCCGAATGGCAGGCAGGCGATTTTCCGGGAAGCCCGATTACCATCGAACAAGAACTGGACCCCGGCGTCAACTACCGCCGCTACTATGCCTCTTATCTCTCAGAGGGCCTTAAAATCTACGCCCTGCTGACCATCCCGAATGGAGACCCGCCTGCGGGCGGCTGGCCTGGGATTGTCTTCAATCATGGGTATATCCCGCCGGCAGTTTACCGCACCACCGAACGCTACATCGCCTATGTGGACGGGCTGGCGCGCAGCGGGTATATTGTCTTCCGCATCGACTACCGTGGCAATGACCGATCGGAAGGCGCGGCGCGCGGCGCATACGGCGACCCGGGCTACACCATTGACGTGCTCAATGCCGTCGCTGCGCTGCGCCAGTTTCCCCAGGCCAACCCGGATAAAATCGGCATGTGGGGCCATTCCATGGGTGGTTTTCTCACCCTGCGCGCGATGGTCATCGACCCGCAGATCAAAGCCGGAGTAATCTGGTCTGGGGTGGTCGGCTCTTATCAAGACCTGGCCGAAAACTGGCACCGCGGCAGTCCCCAGCCGACGCCCATCCCCGGCGCGCGGCGCTGGCGCAGCGACTGGACGGCTGAATATGGCACGCCAGAACAAAACCCTGCCTTCTGGAACTCCATCTCGGCGAATTCGTTTTTACAGGACCTCTCTGGCCCTTTGCAGCTGCATCATGGCACGGCGGATGAAGAAGTGCCGCTGGCCTTTTCCGAAACGCTGGCCCAGGAAGTCCAGGCGGCTGGCAAGACAGTGGAGTTTTATACCTATCCCGGCAGCAACCACAACCTGACCCAGGGCTTTACGCTGGCGATGCAGCGCACGCTTGCGTTTTACGACAAGTATCTGAAATAGCCTGCGATAAGCGGCTCAACGCGTTTTCGCGCAGCGGATGCCCACGCTGGAAAAAGTCCAGGTGGGGATATTGCCGTAGCGATAAGGAGCCTGCACCTGCAGGTTGAAGTTGTACCAGGCGCCGCCGCGGTGGACCTTCCGCTCGCCAGTCGCCGGGCCGGTGGGGTTATCCGCCGGGCTGCGCGTGTAGTAATCCGCCTGGTACCAATCCGCCACCCACTGCCAGACGTTGCCGCTCATATCCAGCACGCCGTAAGGGCTGGCGCCGGCTGGGTAAGCATCCACCGCGGTGATGCCGCCGGTACAGCCCGCATAATTCGCATGGGCGCAATCAATCTGGTCTCCCCAGGGGTAGAGCCGTCCGTCCGTGCCGCGCGCAGCCTTCTCCCACTCGGCTTCGGTAGGCAAGCGCCGCCCGGCCCAGGCACAGTAAGCCTGAGCATCGGCCCAGGAGACCTGCACGACCGGGTTTTTGTCCTGCCCAATAATGTTTGAATCCGGCCCAAAGGGATGCTGCCAATCCGCGCCATTAACCTGCGTTTCCTGTTTGCCGTTATAGACAAAGCCCCACCCCACCTGCTCGGCGCGCGTCTCGTAGCCCGTCTGTTCAACAAAGCGGCGGAACATGGCATTGGTGATCTCGGTCTGGTCGATCCAAAACTCGTTCAAGGTCACTTTGTGGCGCGGCTCCTCGAATGTCCAGGGGGACTGGTTCGAACCCATCCAGAACGGCCCGGCCGGGACGCGCATCAAGCGCATCCCATCTTTAGGATCGGTCCAGGCGCTGGCATTGACCGGGGCGGTCGGGGTCGTTGTCGTTGCAGGCAGCGGCGCGGACAGCGTAGGCGCGGACAGCGTAGGCGCGAGTAGCGTAGGCGCGGAGCGTAGCGGGGTGGCACTGGGCGGTGTATTGCCGGTCACTGGCAGCGGGACGGTCACCACCGGCAGGGGTGGGGAAGCTTCCGGCGACCCAGCCGGCGTGGCGGGGGTGTTCTGCGGCTCAGGCACAGCCCCGACCGCTGTTGTTGGGGTAAATGCAGTACGCAGCGCAGGTGGCAGAGGCAGCCTGGCCTGCTGCCCGAAAGGAAGATCCCGCCGGAAAACGATCGCCGCAACCAGCCCGCCCAACAGCAGCAGCCCCAGCAGAAGCACACCTGCAACCAGGGGTAAGCAGGTGGTCGAACGCAGGAGGGATGTTTTGCGCGGCTGGCCAGGCGGCGGAGATTCCGCGGCGGGCATCCAGGCCGAGCCTAACAGATCGGCCGGTGGCACTCGCTCTGGGATGGCAGTCAGTCCGGCGGCCGCTACGGCCGCCTGGAAGAACTGCGTGGTCGTTTCAAAACGCTCCTGGGGCTCCTTCGCCATCGCTTTGCGCATGACCGCTACCAATTCAGCCGGGATGGCCGGGTTGAACAGGCGCGGGTCAGGCGGCGGCAGCAGTAAGTGAGCCGCGCGCAGCCGTTCAGCCCGGTTCGCTGAAGGCAGGTTCGGCCCCGGACCGCCGCGCAGGCGGAAGCTGTCTTCCAATTCTGCTTCCGTACCTGCAAACGGTTTTCGCCCGGTCAGCATCTCAAACAACAGCACACCCAGGCTGTAAATATCCACTGCCGGGGTCAGCGTATCCCCACGAATCTGTTCTGGGGCCATATAGTAGGGTGTTCCGGCTGCGGCGTAGCTGTCAGTAATTGATTCAACACGCTGGGCGATGCCAAAGTCGGTCAGATAAATGGTGCCGCCGGTGTCGATCAAAACGTTGCTGGGTTTCACATCACAATGCACCACCCCCTGCGCATGGGCATACCCCAGCGAAGCGCATAACGCGCGCAGGAAAGCGAGCGCATCCGGCAGGGCCAGCGGCTTACCCCGCCGTTCATGGAAGATCGCTTTGAGCGAAGGCCCATTAACGAAGCCCTCGAGCAAGAAATGCAAATCACCGGCGGAATACAGACCGTAAAAAGGGACGATGTTCGGATGCGTCAGGCGCTTCAGGTGCTCGGCCTCCCGTTGAAAGCGCCGGTAGGCGCTGGCAGGCGTCCGCCCCGCCGATTCCCAGACTTCATCTAACTGCAGCACTTTCATCGCCAGATAAGCGCTGCGCTGCACATCCCACACTTTGTAAACGGCGCTCATCCCCCCCGCGGCGATGAAAGACTCGACCTCGAAGCGGTTTAATAGAACTTGGTGAAGTAAATTCTTATTCTGCATGCGCACATACTGCCATTCTTAGCCCCCTGCCTTGATTATCCAATGGTATCGGGAGTTTGTCAACAAAGCCGCTGAACAGGTACTTGATAATCACTTCCCCGGGTCAGTTTGCTAAATTGTATTGTGGGCCAGGAAGAAAAAGGGCGCATCAGCCAACTTTATTTTGTGGAAGGGATTATAATTTTAAGGAAATTACCTTATATTCAAAAAAAATAACCCGTAGTTTGAGGAACGCATGGCAAGGCCATATGCATTCAGTCCTCTGGCTGTTCCAAAGGGCTATAAATAGATGAAACTTTCGACAGATCTCTTGCCTGCTAATTACCCCTCTCCAAAAGGAGAAAGTGCGCAATGGTAGGTTCTAACATCATTAAGGAAGCGCTGTTTCAGGCGCTGGTCGAAAATACTTCAGATGGGCTGGCCATCCTTAACCGAGAGGGAAAATTCCAATATGCCAACCCGACCACGCTGCAGATTCTGGGATTGACCGCCGCTGAACTCCCCAATCTGCGCTTTATGGAATTAATTTACCCCAAAAAAAATACTTCCGCGCTTTCCGCCTTTACCCAGGTGATCGAAAACCCGGGGAAAAAACTACCCTTCTTGTTTCCGATCCGAGCGCAAGACACCCTCTGGCGCTGGATTGAAGGCACCGCCACCAACCTGCTTGAGCAACCCCCGGTCAACGGGGTGGTGATTAACTTTCGAGATGTTACCCGGCGGATTAAAGCGGAGGAGGAACTGCGCTTCCGGGTCGACTTCGAGCGGATGATCATTACCATTTCCAACCAGTTGATCAATGTGCGAACCAGCAAGCTCAGCCTGGCACTGGAGAGCGCGCTGGAGCAAATTGGCCTGTCCCTGGCGATTGATCGCTGCCAGATCTTCCAGTTCTCGGCAGACCAGGCAAAAATGAACTGCATCGCCGCCTGGAACCTTCCTGGCACAGCACCCTTATATCCAGACAGCCTGCAGCCCTTCTCGACCAGCGCTTCCCCGCTCTGGTTGAGCGCCATGATGAACCATGCTCCCTTCAAAGTAAGCGCGCTTCGAGAAATCCCACCCGAGGAAAACAACCTGCGTGAAATCGCCCAACGCATGGGGATGAAGTCTTGGATGGATGTACCGATTCATAAAAGCGAACAGCTGGTCGGGTTTCTGCGGCTGACAGCCACCCGCGCAGAGCGGCAGTGGTCTGCAGACGAAGTCACCATGCAAAAACTGCTGGCAGAGATCATCGCCAATGCTCTGCAGCGCCGGGATACCGAAGCGCGCATCAATCGCCAGCTTGAAAACCTGGCTGCGCTGCATACGATTGACAAAACCATCACTTCCAAAACTGAACTGGGCCCGGTGTTGAAAGTGCTGCTCGAACAGGTTACCCTGCAAATGCATATCGATGCCGTGGATATCCTGCTATACGAAACTCAACCGGGCAAGATTCGTTTTGGCGACGGGCGCGGCTTCCGCAGTTCTGAGGCCACCCGCTGGCAAGAACATCTCTTGAATCCATATATTGAACGGATCGTTCAGGATCGCAAAATGCAGTCCGTGACCGTCCCTCGGGATTGGTACTGGATGGCGCAAGAAGAGGGCTTTGTCGTCTATTATGGGGTTCCATTAATCGCTCGCGGTGAGGTCATCGGCATCCTGGGCCTCTATCACCGCGGTCCGCTGGATGTCACCGATGAGTGGCTGCACTTCTTAATGATGCTTGCCGAACAGGCCGCCATCGCCATTGACAGCGTGACCATGTTTCAGAATTTGCAGCGCTCCAACGAAGAACTAAGCCAGGCCTACGACACTACCCTGGAAGGTTGGGCGCGCGCGCTGGAACTGCGCGACCAGGAAACAGAAGGCCATTCCCGGCGGGTGCCCTGGCTGGCGCTGCGCCTGGCGCGTGAAATTGGCATCAGCACGGAAGAGATGGTGCACATGCGCCGGGGCGCGCTGCTGCATGATATTGGTAAGATGGCGATCCCCGATAGTATCCTGCAAAAACCTGGCCCGCTTTCTGCCGAGGAGTGGGAGATTATGCGCCAGCATCCTGGGCTGGCTTATGGACTGCTCTCCTCCATTCCCTTCTTGCGCCCGGCCCTGGATATCCCCTACTGCCATCACGAGCACTGGGATGGCAGCGGCTACCCGCGCGGGTTGAAAGGCAAAGAAATTCCCATTGCCGCGCGCATCTTTACGATTGTAGACGTGTGGGATGCGCTGCGCACGAAGCGCCGCTACCGCGAAGCCTGGGATGATATGCGCGTGCGCAATTACTTGAAAGAACAGGCTGGGAAACAGTTTGATCCAGAGGTGGTCGAAGCCTTCCTGGCTTTGCTCGAACAAGGTACGCGCACTTTCGCTTAGAAGGAAATCGATATGACTGCAGAGCTGTTTGTCCGCCGGTTTGGGCCCAAAGATGCGCCTGCCATCGTCTTTTTACACGGCGGCGGCGTGAGTGGTTGGATGTGGCAGGAGGTTGTCGACCAGCTGCCGGAATACGCCTGCCTGGTACCGGACCTGCCCGAGCAGGGTGCCAGTAAGGCAGTCAGGCCTTTCAGCATGATCCTGGCTGCCCAGGCCGTAGCAGAGCTGATCCGCCAGCAAACCCCGGCGGGAAAAGCCACCGTGGTGGGGCTTTCGGAGGGCGCGCAGGTGACTGTGCAGTTATTAGCCAGCACGCCTGAACGGGTCGAGAAAGCCATTGTTTCCAGCGCGCTGCTGCAGCCGATCCCCGGCATGAGCCTGCTTACGCCCGGTCTCCTGGCCTGGAGCTACCGGCTGATGGTCGCGCCGTTGAAGAACAGTGACTGGTGGATCCGCCTCAACCGGAAGTACGCCACGGGTTTGCCGGAAAAGTATGCGGTCCAGTTCAAGCAGTCCTTCCAGGAAACTACGGAAAGCGGGTTCGTCAACCTGATGCTGGAGAACCAGCGCTACAGGCTCCCGGCGGGGTTAGAAAAGGCTCACGCGCCAACCCTTGTGGTTGTCGGCCAAAAAGAATACGCGGCGATGAAACAATCCGCGCGCGACCTGGCGGCGGCTCTGCCGAATGCCAGGGCCATGCAATTCAGCCTTGGCAAACGCAGTTCCCTGGCGGAAGAGCATAATTGGGCGGTCACCGCGCCGGATGCTTTCGCCAAAACTGTGCGGGCCTGGCTCGAAAACCAACCCCTGCCCGAACTATTAAAGTCGCTCTAACACCCCATTTTCGGCAGCTACCAGGGAAGTCCCCAGCCGGGTGGGGAACCCTCCCCCCTCCCATTTGCCCCTGTTCGCGGTTACCCTAAAAGCAAAAGGGGATATATCCACGAACGGAGGGCTATTTATGGATGACTTAATCAGCGTGAATGAACTGCGGTCGCACATCAATGATGAAGTTTCACCGTTATTGATTGACGTTCGCGCGCCAGAAGCCTATGAAAAGGGACATCTACCAGGGGCGATCAACATTCCCAGCGACCAGATTTCAGGATCCATGGCCATGCTGCCCACGGATCGGCCGGTAGTGACTTACTGCAACATGCACAACCCGGGGAACTCGGGCAGCGAAAACGCCGCGGATACCCTGAGTGAGGCTGGTTTCCACGCGCGAGCACTCAAAGGTGGCTTTCCCGAGTGGGAAGAAGCGGGATACCCGATCGATCGCATGGCCCATACCCTGCCGCGCGACCCAACGTCAACGCGCCGGGCATAAGGCCGGGTTGATAAAACGTATCAGAGCGGATGACTGCCCGCGGGCAGTCATCCGCTCTGATACGTTTTATTCTTGTTGTATAATTCGTCCAGTTTTACAGATTGCGATTTCTTAAAGGTAGGGAGTTTCATGCAAACAGGTTTTACAACAAAAGCAGGCACCCACTGCGCCCAGGCGGTAATCTTCGACCTGGACGGGGTTTTAATGGACAGCGAATGGCTGGCCTTTCAGGCCTGGCAGGAGCTGGCCGCGGCGCATGGTGGGAAGCTGTCCAAACGGTGTTTTTCCGGAATGGTCGGCCTTTCACAAGAAAACACCGCGCTGTATGTGATGGAGAAAAGTGGAGCAAAGTTCGGGGTGGCCGAAGCCAGCGCTTATATCTGGCAGGCGGTAATCGCTGGGCTGGCGCAGCAGATCGAGCCGCTGCCCGGGGCGGTTGACCTGGTGCGGACACTGGCCGAACGCGGCGTTCCCCTGGCGATCGCGTCCAATGGCTACAAAGCGTATATTGACAGCGCCCTGGATGGGCTGCGCCTGAGCGGGCATTTCCCGGTGCGGGTGGGCATCGACCAGGTGGCGGAGGGCAAACCAGCGCCAGATGTCTACCTGCGCGCTGCCCAAGAATTGGGCGTTGACCCGCAGCGCTGCCTGGCGGTAGAAGACTTGCGGGTCGGCATGCAGGCGGCCTATGCCGCCGGGCTGCGCGTGATCGCCGTCCCAGACCAGCGTGACCCGGAATATGCCAGCGGCTTTGACCAGGCCTGGCAGGTTTACCCCTCGCTAGTGCAGGTCAAAAGTGAGCTGGAGATGCTGCTCGCGCTGAATGAGGAAGCATAAGCGCCGCCTGCCAGGGCTGCGCTTAGCAATGCCCTTCATACCCGGCATCGACCGGCAGGTCTTTGCGGTGCGCGGCTTGCACCGCCAGGCGGTCGCAGCGCTCGTTTTCCGGATTGCTGGCGTGACCTTTGACCCAGAGAAAGGTAACCGCGTGCAGGTCGAGCAGGGGGAGGAGCGCTTCCCACAGGTCGGCATTTTCGGCACGGTTGACGCTGTCGCGCATCCAGCCGCGCGCCTTCCAGCGCCGCGCCCAACCTAAGGTAACGGCATTCACCACGTAGCGCGAATCCGAATACAGCACGACCTGCGCCGGCTGTTTAAGCGTTTCCAGCGCGGTGATCACTGCCAGCAGTTCCATGCGGTTGTTCGTGGTACAGCGAAAGCCGCCAGAAAGTTCCTTGCGCGTCTTTCCAAACAAGAGCACCGCGCCATACCCCCCAGGGCCGGGATTGCCGGTACTGGCGCCATCCGTAAAGATAACTACTTTACCCGCTTCCAAATCCAGGTGATAATCATCAGTGGCTGAAGCTGGCGTCTGACCGGCGCCTTTATCCGCCAGCAACGTCGGGTTGGACGCCGCTTTGCCTGTGCGCAGAAAGTACTCTGCCTCAGGGAGGGTAGCGAATCCGCGGTACAAGGCCCCAGGAAAGCCCTTAACCTGTTCTTCAGCGCCATCCTTTCCCGTCCAACGGGTATACACCCCCGGGCGGCGGCCCTTGACCACGGCATAAAAAGATTTTTTACCAGAAGAAGTCATGCCGGAATTGTACCCGAGAACCCAGGCGGCAGCGCAGACAATTGTTTTTTTCTAGAAAAAAAGTATACAGGTGATCGCTTAATGACAACGCTCTATCTGATCCGGCATGGTGAAGTGGAAAACCCGAAAGACATCTTTTATGGCCGGCTGCCGCATTTCCATTTAAGCGCGCAGGGTCGCCAGCAGGCTGAGGCCGCGGCGCGGCAGTTGCGGGAGCAGCCCCTGGCGGCGGTATTCAGCAGCCCGCTGCTGCGCACCCGGCAAACAGCGCAGATCATCCTGCGCGAGCATCCCGGGCTGCGGCTGCATATCTCGCAGCTGCTGGTGGAAGTGCTTTCGCCATACGAGGGGTACCCCCGCGCGCAATTGAACCAGCTGGGTTGGGATATCTACACCGGGATCAGCGCGCCGCACGAAACGCCACAAGATGTGCTGCGGCGCGGGATAAAGTTCGTCCAGGGCATTCGTCGCAAATACGCCGGGCAGCAGGTCGCGGCGGTAACTCATGGCGATATCATCGCTTTTTTAAGTATGTGGGCGCAGGGCCACCCGGTGAACCAGCAGCGTAAAGCGCTGCATTACCCCGCCCCGGCGTCGATTACGCAGCTGACCTTTAACGAATCTGACCCCGAGCCTGCCTTCGCTTATTTCCCGGTCGATTGAAGCGCGGGCAGCTGCCGGATGTGTAAAATGCCTATGCCCACTATGACAAATGTCACCCCGGCTTATGACAGGTCTCACTTCAGGTGGGTTGGAGTAGCGGATACAATCTAGTTGTATTTATTGCAAACGATTCGCAACAGTCTTATTGCAAATGATTTGCAGAAAGAAAGCAGATGAACGCAACTGAAGTATCCTTAGTCAACCTGGTTACCGATAAACTCCGCTCGAGCGGCGGGCGCATGACGGCCCAACGCCGCCTGATTCTCGAAGCGCTCGGAGACAGCCCTGACCACCCGACCGCCGAAGATATCTACCTGCGCGTGCGAGAGATCGATGCCAGCGTGCACCTCTCCACGATTTACCGCACCCTGCGCTGGCTGGAGGAAGAGGGGCTGGTCAACCCGCGCTGGTTTGATGATGAGCGCCGCCAGGAACGCTTTGACCCCGTGCTGGACGATGACCACGATCATTATCATTTTCGCTGCCGCATCTGCAACGAAATTATTGAGTTCTCCGAACCAGCCATTGAAACGATCAAAACAGCCTACGAACGGAACAATGGTGGAAAAGTTGAAAGCGCTACGCTGACCCTCTACGGCATCTGCGAGGACTGCCTTACCCGCTAAAGAGAGACGTTTATGGAATGCTGTCAAGTTTCGACCCCAACCCTGCTGCCCGGCAGCCGCATTGCCCTGGTCGGCAACCCCAACGTGGGCAAGTCCATGTTATTCCATCGCCTGACGGGTAAATATGTTACCGTTTCCAACTACCCGGGCACTACGGTGGAAATTTCTCAGGGCGCGCTGCGCGGCTTGCAGGATGTGATCGTCGTCGATACCCCTGGGATCGTAGCCTTTCCCCCACGCAGTGAAGACGAAGCCGTGACCGCCCGCGTGCTGCTGCAAAGCCCGCTGCGGGCGGTAGTGGCGGTTGGGGACGCGAAAAACCTGCGGCGCACCCTGCACCTGGCAGTGCAGGTAGCCGAGATGGGCCTGCCGATGGTGCTGGCGCTGAACATGATGGATGAAGCCCAAGCGCGCGGTTTGCTGATTAACCCAAAGCTGATCACAGAAGCGTTGGGCATTCCAGTCGTGGCGACCGTCGCCACCCGCGGGGAGGGCATCGACACGTTGATCGCATCGGTGCAGCAGGCCGGAAAATCCTGCCTGCACCTGAACTACCCGGCCGCGGTCGAAACGGCCCTGGCTGAAATCGAAGCGCTGCTGCCAGCAGCGCCTATCACGCCCCGCGCGCTGGGGCTGCTCTGGTTGAGCCGCGATGCCGCCAGTGAAGCCTGGCTGCAAGAACATTCCGCGAAAGGCATCTTCGATGCGCTGTGCCGCCTGCGCGATACGCTGGATGCCAGGATCACCAACAGCGAGAACGCCGCGGCGCTGATTCAAACCACGCGCGGCAATTACGTGGAAGCCCTCGCCAACCAGGCCATGACCAACCAGCGTGACGGTAAGTTGAGCCTGGCCGTGCAGGTGGGGCATCTATCCACGCACCCCATCTGGGGACTGCCCATCCTGGCGCTGGCGCTGTATGGGATGTACTGGTTTGTCGGCGTGTTTGGGGCCGGGATGCTGGTCAATCTGCTGGAAAAGCAATTATTTGGTGAAATTATTAATCCCTGGCTGAGCGCCCAGGTGACCCAGCTGCTGCCCTGGCCGTTCGTGAGCCAGCTGCTGGTGGGGCAGTACGGCTTATGGACCATGGGCATGACCTATGCTGTAGCCCTGCTGCTGCCCATCGTGATCACGTTCTTCATCACCTTTGGCGTGCTGGAAGACTCCGGCTACCTGCCGCGCCTGGCAGTGCTGACCAACCGGCTGTTCAGCCGCATGGGCCTGAATGGGCAGGCGGTGCTGCCGATGGTGCTTGGCCTGGGCTGCGTCACTATGGCGACCATGACCACGCGCATTCTCAGCACGCGCCGCGACCGCATCCTGGTCACCTTTTTGCTGGCGCTGGCCGTGCCCTGCTCGTCCCAGTTGGGTGTAGTGATGGGCTTGCTGGCTGCCATCTCGCTGGGCGCGGCCTTGATCTGGGGGGTGATCATCCTGCTGGTGCTGTTCCTGGTGGGCTGGCTCACCGCGCAGTTAATGCCCGGCGAGCGCGCGCCCCTGGTGGTGGAGCTGCCGCCCCTGCGCCTGCCGGTTTTCTCCAACGTGCTGATCAAAACCGCCGCACGCCTGGAGTGGTACATCAAAGAGGCTGTGCCGCTGTTCCTGGGTGGAACGCTGCTGCTGTTCTTCCTGGACTGGTTCCATATCCTGCCGCTGTTGATTCAAGCCATGCAGCCGGTGATCACCGGCTGGCTGGGCCTGCCGCCTGAAGCGGCTTCGGCTTTCTTACTGGGCTTGCTGCGGCGGGACTTCGCCGCGACCGGCCTGTTCCAGATGCAGACCCACGGCCTGCTCACCCCGGTGCAAAGCGTGGTCGCCATTGTGACGATTACCCTGTTTGTACCGTGCATCGCCAGCATGTTTATGCTGATTAAAGAACGCGGCGCAAAGACCGCCACCGCTATGATCGTCTTCATCTTCCCCTTTGCGCTGCTGGTCGGCGGAATTTTACAGCGCATCCTGACCCTGCTGCACTGGAATGGATAAAACGCGGATGATTATCTGTACTTTATGTGGATTTGAATTTGACCCGGCACAGCATCCCTCTTGCGGCGGCTGTCCGCTGCACACTGGCTGTTCCCTGGCCTGCTGCCCCAACTGCGGCGCATCCAACATCAACCCTGCCAGTTCCCGTCTGGCGACCTGGCTCCAAAAAATCTTGCCTGGAGGCAAACAACATGCTCAATCTACTCTTCGCCCAACGCACTAACCCCGGCGCTTCCATGCGCCAGGTGGTTCGACCCGCAACGGGAAGCAGCACTCCCCGCACCCTGGCCCAGGCCCACGATGGGCAGCAAGTAACTATTACTGGTTTTGGCAAGCTTTCCGCGGCCCATCGCCAGCACCTGCAAGCCTACGGGCTGCTGCCTGGGCGCACAATTCGCGTTCTGGCGCAGCGCCCGGTTACGATTGTTCTGGTAGAACAAACGGAACTGGCTTTTGAAACAGAGATCGCCCAGGAAGTATTTGTCGCATAAGCCGATTCTAGACTCTGATTGAAAAAACGGCCTTGGGCCGTTTTTTTTCCTGGATGAGGATAATGCCTATAAATTAGTGCTGCACGCGCAAAGCTGCTTTACGACTGATCCAACCTTTTTCCCCTTTGGCGATGCCCTGGACGGCATCAACAATAACTTCTGGCGCTTCATCTTTGATCAGGTAACCCGATGCGCCCATATTTAACATTTCGAGAATATACTGGCGGTCATCATAAGCGCTGAGAACCAAAATTTTCACCGGAGCCTGATTGGCTTGCAGCCGCCGCGCCACCTCAACGCCGTCCATCACTGGCATCTCCATATCCAGAACCAGGACATCTGGGACAAGTTCATTCACCAGGTCGATTGCCTCAGCCCCGTTACTCGCCTCGCCAACCACGCAAATCGCCGGAGATCGGGCTAATATATTGCGAATACCCACCCGCATGATTGCATGGTCGTCAGCAATCACGACACGGATTTTACTCATGAATATCTCCTATCTAATATAGAGTAACCGCGAATTTCTGCTTATTGTTCCTTCCTGAATCACCCCTAAAATAAATAATAATCAGGAAATCGCTGCTTATCGCGAACAGAGCAGCGAGCCGGCTAAAGCCAGGCTGTTACAGGCCGTACACATTTATTTGGTAAGTGCCTGGCTTTTTCCTTCTCCCTGGGTGAAAATGTTTTACACCCGTCATGCCCCCTTGGATCTATGGAACCTGCTTCCAGAACTATTCAACCTTTCATTCAAGTTTCAGAGATACAAAACTTGTATTTATTATAGTCTAATTGACCATTTAGTAAAGTGGTGATTAATTTTAAATTTAAATTGCAACCTCCCGAACAATCAGGTTGACGGTTTGGGAGGTTGCCTTATCAGCCGGGATGACTATTTCTAGAGCGGGTATGAAGGGTTGTTGACCTCTTCCATAATCTCCAGCTTGCGCTTGAGTTCTTTCTTCGAGTCGTTCCCCTCCGCTTTCGCGCTCTTCAATTGATCCTCAGCCTTGTTGCGCACCTGGCCGATGGTCTGCTGCGCGCGGTCACGCGTATCTTTGGCGATATTCGCAGCTTTATCTTTCAACTCACCACTCTTCTCAGACAGCATATCGCGGGTCCTCTCCCCAGATTGCGGCGCGATCATCAAAGCGACCGCCGCACCAACGGCGAGCCCACCCAGGAAGAAACCAAAACCTTTCAGCATCCGCTTGGTTTTTTTATCCATAATTGCAAATCACCTCCAAATCAGGTTGATTATTATCTGCATAAGGTCAAAAGCCTTCTTTTGACACTGCAAATTAACCATAATCGAAGCTGAAAAGCAGGTCAAACAGGCATCATCCGAATAGATCGGTAGGAATTACCCTCAGCAGCCCCATCTAGCTCAGGAACTTAAAAAGAAGCGGCCCTTACTGCGCATTAAATTAAGAAAGGCTTCGACCACCCGGGGATCAAACTGGGAGCCAGAACGGGCATGAATGTATTCGATGACTTTCTGTTCGGGCCAGGGTGGGCGGTAGGTGCGCTCGTTCGTAAGGGCATCGTAAACGTCCACCACGGCAAAGATGCGCGCCGAGAGAGGAATCTCCTCCCCCTTCAACCCGCGCGGATAGCCACGCCCGTCCCACCATTCGTGATGAGCATAGGGAATATCCAGCGCCGGGCGCAGGTAAGCAATCGGTTTGAGCAGGTTATAGGCATATTCCGGGTGGCGGCGCATGATCGCCTGTTCGTCAGGGGTCAGCGGGCCGCTTTTGAGCAGGATTTCATCGGGAATGGCCATCTTGCCGATATCGTGCAGCAGCACGCCCCGCCGGTAATTAGCGATATCTTCGTCGCTGATCCTCATACTGCGCGCCAGCCGCACGGTCATCTCGGTCACCCGCCGCGAATGGCCTTCCGTTTCATGGTCGCGCAGTTCCAGCGCATGCGACCAGCCTTCAATCGTCGCATCATAGGCCTGCCTCAGTTCGTCATTGGTGCGCTGGAGGCGATTGAACAATTCGGCGCTGTCTAAAGCGATCGCCGCCTGGGTTGCCAGCGTTTCTAAGAACGCCAGCCACTCGTCATCCGGGTGAAACACCTCTCGGCGATACAGTTCGAGCACGCCTTTCACCTGACTTTTGGAAATCAATGGCGCTGCAAAGTAAGCGCGAAACCCTTCCTGCGGCGCGATCCAGTTTTCGGTGGGAATATCCGTATTCAATAAGTCTGGAATGGTGAGCATCCGGCGCTCTAAAGCCACCTGCCCGGCGGGAGTATCCGTGAGGCTCAAATGATCCACGCGCGGCGGAGACAGCACGAACCCGCGCCCGGAAGAGAACTCCAGCCAGTGCAGCGCCTGGTCGTAAAGCAAAATATCAGCCGCATCCACGCCCATTTGCGAAACGATCTGATCCAGCAGCACGCTCAAGGTCAGGTGCAGGTCCAGGCTGGAAGTGATGGCCATATCGATCGAATGCAGCGCGCTCAGGCGCTGGAAACGCAGCTGCGTCTGATCAAACAGGCGCGCCCGGTAAAGGTTGCTGGCAGCCATATCCGCAATCGCGGAGAGCAAATGAACTTCATCGTTTGTGATAGGGGTATCACGCCCCAACCACAGCACTCCAATGGAGTTTTCCTGAACCTTCAAGGGAACGCACGCGCCGCATTGCAAGCCCGCCGGAAAAACCGTAGTGACCAGGACGGGGTCTTTTTGAATGTCATTATTGACATAAGGCTCGCCGCTCAGCAACACATGCGCAGAAATACCCTCGCCAGGGGATAAACGCTCACCAATGGTATAGCCCCAGTTTCCGGCCACCCCGCGCACCACCATTTCCCCGGTCGCCGCGTCTGGCATCACGATACTGGCGCCCTCCGCGTTCAGCAATTCAACAATCTGGTTGAGCGCCGCCGGAAACATTTCCTCCTCAATGAGGGTATTGCGCAGCGCCCCGGCCACCTGAACCAAAGCTTCCATTTCCTGGCGGCGCTGAATTAATTCACTGATGTCACTCCAGACCGCTACTGCCCCTGCCAGTTGATTATCAATGAGCAACGGCGAAGCTGAAGAGAGCACATGCAGCGGTGCGGCAGACTGCGCGCGCACCACCAGCCGCTGCGTGCGCGTCGCATGACCTTTCAAGGCCTGGGCCGCGGGAAGCTCAGTAATTGGCACCCGGCGACCATCCGGGCGTTGAATATCCAGGCGTTCGAGCACCTGCTTGCGGTCCATTGCCAGCGGGTCAAAACCGACCAGTTTCCGCGCTGCCGGGTTCACCGCGATGACCTGACCCTGTTCATCGTAAATGACAATCGCCTCGGGCAGGGCATCTAATACCGCGTTTAACTCAGCCGCGCGGCGGTTGGCATCCTCTGCTGACATTTCTTCTCGCCCCAGAGGTTTCGCCGCAGCAACTGCCCACAGCGCCAGCAGAACCCCTGGCTCTCCCTGCCAGGGCAGCGGACGAGCGCGCACGGCAAACGAGCGGTTAGCGCCCTGCGCATCCGGCAGCGCCAGACGCTCAGCATCAAAGGGTTGGCCCGTCTCCAGCACCTGCCGAAGGTGCTGGCGCAAATCAGCAGAAAGCGCATCCGGCCAGACAGCCGTAAAAGGCTGACCAATAATTTCCCGCTGTGGATTGACCAGCAGCGAGTGATAAGCCGGGTTTGCCATGCGAAAAATCAGTTCCGGCCCAGACAACAGCGCCTGCGGGCTGGGATTCGCGGCAAACAGCGCTTCCAGCATTTTTAGGTCATTAACACCCATAATTATCAATAATAACCCTATGCAGCGCAAAGCGCCACCCAGGGACGAAGGCAATCTTATCCAATCTCGACGCGGTTGCGGCCGTTCTGCTTTGCGCGATAGAGGGCAGCATCCGCCTGTTCGATCAGCTCCGTCAGGCTGGTGAGGCCGTGCCCGGCGCGCGAAACACCCAGGCTGATGGTAACTGGAATCTTGCCCTGGTCGGTATAGAATGTTTTTTCTTCCACTGCTATACGCAGCCGTTCAGCAATGGCGGAAGCCTGGAACAGGTCCGTTTCGGGCAGAACGATGGCATACTCTTCACCGCCATACCGGCCAATTATATCCACCAGCCGGATCAACAGCCGGCAGCGCTCCGCCAGTTCGCACAACACCTGGTCCCCTGCCAGATGACCGTAGGTATCGTTAACATCCTTGAAATGGTCGATATCCAGCATGATGGCTGAAATCGGCTGTCCAAACCGTTGGAAGCGTTCGACCTCATGCCGCCCCAACTCGAGCAGCCCGCGCCGGTTGTACAGGCCGGTGAGCGGATCAGTAATGGCGATGCGCTGCAACTCTGAGTGCAGCATAGCGTTATGCAGCGCGGCGGTAGTAGTCGCCGCAAAGCTGACCAGCAGCTGCAAATCGGATTGATTGAAAGCGCGCGGGTAGGATGAACTGAGCGAAAGCGTGCCAAGCAGTTCGTCGCTTAGCAGCAGTGGAGCAAAGATCGCCGAACGAATTACTTCTACCCCAAATTCTTCGTGCTCGCCGTCACCGTTCTCGTTGGGTAAGAGGGCCGTATCGCGGATGAGCAGCGGGCGGCGCTCGCGCATGGCCCGGTTGGCATGACTGTTATGCATCAAACCAGTCCGGCGAATGCGCGGATCATTGAAGCCGGAAGTCGCGCGCACCTCTAAACGACCCGTGCGCGGGGCGACCAGGTAGAGGATGCCGCGTTCCGCCATGGGAATCGCCTGTTGGGCGGCGTCGAGGATGCGCCCCAGGAGTTCTTCCAGGTCCAGCGTCGAAAGCAGGGCTGTGGTGGCATCGTGCAGCGCGTTCAGCTGGCGATTGCGATGCACCTCTTCCGAATATAAGCGCGCGTTCTCAATCGCCAGCGCAGCCTGGTCAGCTACATCCTGCCAGATTAACTGGTCATCGGCGGTATAGGCCATTTTTGAATGCGCCCGGCCTGTCATCAACAGGCCAATCACACCGCGCGGCGTACGCAGCGGCAGCAGCAGCATGGCATGGATGGGATACTCGTTCAACCACTGGCGCAGGCCATCCGGCAGCTGCTCCAACAGATCTGGGCGAGCCAGCAAGTCATCCACGCGCTGCATACCGCGGCCTTGGGCCACCTGTTCAAATAACTTTTCCGCCAGGGCTAACGGCATGCCTGTAAAAAGCTCTTGAAGAGCTTCTTCCGCTTCCGTTTCGGCATGGCTGAAAGTGGCCGGAAGGAGCGAACGGCTGTCTTCCCGCGCCTGTTGGATCGCTTCCCAATCCCAGATCGCGGCCGTATCGCCCGCCGCGCGCCCTACCAAACGCGTAACCGTCTCGAGCATCATGGGATAGTCGGTGCCGGTCTCCGCGAAGGTGCGGGAAAGGGAGGCGAGTAAACGCTCGCGAGTTTCCCCTGGCAGCAATCGACCCGTTGACCCTACAGGCTCCTGCCATTCGACCGCCAGGCCGGTTATGCCGATGCATTCACCATTCTCGGCGGTTAAAGGGTGGACCATCCATTGATAGGCATGTGGTTCCCCCTGCAAGGTAAGGTTCAGCACTTCACTCTGTGCCTCTCCTTGCTCGAGAACGCTCTCTTTTACGAAAAGGATCTGGCGGGCCTCTTCCTCCAGAAAAAGATCCGCATCGGTCTTGCCTAACATATCCGTTTCAGAAAAACCGGGGAACGGATTAAAGATCCAGGTATAGCGAAGCTGCCGATCTTGCTTATAGAGGATTACAGGCAAGTTTCTTAATGCGCCCCCAAGACTCTCGAGATCCTGTGCCAATGGGTCTGTTTGATCCAACCAAACCTCAATTTCTCGTTAGAACGGTCGTCGTCACCCTTGCCAACCCGAGGGTTAGCTCAACCAACTAATTTTACCAGATGCCAGCCTGGGATTCCCCCCCAAAAAATGTAGGCAATATCCTTCTTGAACTGATTTCACTGAAGCGTTAACATGGTAGATAGAAACCGGTTGGTGCGGTGCTGCAGGGCGCGATCCAACCCAAATAAATTCAAGGATAAAAAAAGCGCCGGGCACACGAGCAAGAGCAAGAAAGGGTTCTGAGAACTTGCGGTTGAGGCAGGCGACTTAATAAAGTCGGAATAAAGTAAATGTCATCAGCCGCATTCTGAGGCCTGAAGGCCAAAGCTGCGGGAAGATGGTCATAAACAGGCTGGACAGCACCCGTAACCAGAAACCAGGGGGTGCATCGCAGCCTTTTTTATTTAAGGTAGAAGAACGAGACGAAATTGGAGTCATGTATGGCCTTGTTTTCGAACAGGCGAGAAGCCGGACAAAGACTGGCTGAAGATTTAATAGAATATCAGGATCGAAACGATGTCGTGGTCTTAGCCCTTCCGCGCGGCGGCGTCCCGGTTGGGTACGAAGTCGCCGAGGCGCTCTCTGTCCCCTTGGATATTCTCCTGGTGCGCAAGCTAGGCGTGCCCGGGCATGAAGAATTAGCCATGGGGGCGATTGCCTCGAATGGAGTGCGCGTGCTCAATTCAGAAGTAGTTCGCACGTTGAATATCCCGCCCGCGGTCATCAATGAGGTAGCTTATCGCGAACAGCAAGAACTCGAACGCCGTGAGACAGCTTACCGCGGGCAGCGGCCTTTTCCGGATTTAACAAACCAGGTCGTAATCCTGGTCGATGATGGCCTGGCGACCGGCGCGAGTATGCGTGCGGCAGCCGCGGCGGTAAAGGAACAAAACCCGGCAAAGATCGTGGTGGCTGTGCCGACCGCAGCTCGCGAAACCTGCCAGCAGTTTGAACGGTATGTGGATCAGGTCGTCTGTGATACCACCCCCAATCCCTTTTATGGCGTTGGTATGTGGTACGAAGACTTTTCCCAAACCAGTGACGAAGAGGTACGCCGCTTACTGGCCAGAGCCAACCATCATTATTTTCCGGAACGCCAGACGCAGTCAGAAAAGAATCATCGTACCTGAAATGTTTTTTCATTAATTATGAAACCGGAGGATGAAACAATGGCGGAGAGACAAAGTCCAAGAGAACGAAATACGCACCCAGAGCGTGCTGTTGAAAATCATTTTGTGCAGGTGCAGGCCGGACCGGTAACGCTGGATGGCAGCCTCAGCCTTCCCGAAAACGCCAGCGGGCTGGTTGTTTTTGTACATGGCAGCGGCAGCAGCCGGCACAGCCCGCGCAATATGTACGTTGCCGGCGAGCTGCAGCGAGCCGGGTTAGGTACGTTGTTGTTTGACCTGTTGACCCCAGAAGAAGAGGAAGTGGACCTGCGCACCCGGCACCTGCGCTTTGATATCAGCCTGCTGGCCAGGCGCACGATTGGAACTGTAGATTGGCTAAGCCAGCTGCCCCTGGCGCAAAATCTCCATTTGGGGCTGTTTGGCGCCAGCACCGGCGCAGCCGCGGCACTGATCGCCGCAGCGGAACGCCCGGAAAGGGTAGGCGCGGTGGTATCCCGCGGCGGGCGGCCCGACCTGGCAGCGGCAGCTCTGCCGCGCGTGCAGGCTCCGTCCCTGCTGATTGTGGGGCAGCTGGACCACCAGGTAATCGAATTGAATGAACAGGCCCTGGAGCAGATGACGAGCAATTCCCCTAAAGAAATGACCATCGTGCCGGGGGCAACTCATTTATTTGAAGAACCTGGGGCACTGGAGTACGTGGCCCGGCTGGCCCGCGAATGGTTCCGGGCCTACCTGGGGAACCATGCGAAGAAGAGGAACAAAGGTTAGAAAGGAGCGTAAGTTATGGCTCGCTGGAGTTCACCTGTTGAAGACACTACCGAACTGGTTAATGACATCCGCAAGATTTCCCATTCATTGAACAGCAAATCTGACCTGGATGACCTCATTGACCAGATTGGAGATGCTAAATATGTTTTGTTGGGCGAGGCCTCACACGGGACCTCGGATTTCTATACCTGGCGGGCGCGCTTATCCCAACGCCTGATTCGCGAGAAGGGCTTTTCCTTCATCAGCGTTGAAGGCGACTGGCCCGACTGCTACCGCATTAACCGCTATATCAAGAACTACCCTGAGGCAGGCCAAAGCGCGGAGGAGATCGTGCGCAATTTCGAACGCTGGCCGACCTGGATGTGGGCCAATTGGGAAGTAATCGCCATGACCGAATGGTTGCGCAAATATAATGCGCAGAACCATCAAGAGGCCGGGTTTTATGGGCTGGATGTGTACAGCCTGTATGAATTGATGGATGCCATCGTGGATTACCTGGAAAATAAAGATCCAGAGCTGGCGAAACTGGCGCGGCAGGCGTATCGCTGCTTTGAACCCTATGCGGAAGATGTGCAGTCCTATGCCTGGAGCACCCGCATGGTTCCGGAAAGCTGTGAGAACGAAGTCGTTGAACTGCTCCAGCAGATGCAGCAGCGCCGCCCGGGGTTCCCTAATGACCACGAAGCCAATTTCAATGCCGAACAGAATGCGCTGGTGATGGTCGATGCGGAACGCTATTACCGGGCGATGGTGCGCAGCGACTCCAATTCCTGGAATGTGCGTGACATTCATATGGCAGATACCCTTGACCGGTTGATGGAACTGCACGGTCCAGAGGCCAAAGCCATTGTCTGGGCACACAACACGCACGTGGGCGACGCCCGCTTTACGGATATGGCCCGCTCGGGCATGGTCAACATCGGGCAGCTGGTGCGCGACCGGAAAGGCGAGCAAAATGTCTGCCTGATTGGCTTCAGCACCCATCACGGCACAGTCATCGCCGGCGAAGAGTGGGATGCGCCCATGCAGGTGATGGGCGTCCCGGATGCAATGGAAAACAGTTGGGAAGATGTGTTGAATCAGGCCGGCGCGCCTGCTTATTACCTGGTGCTGACGCAGAAGCGGGAGGATCCACGTTTCCTGGAGCAGCGTGGGCAGCGTGCCATCGGCGTGGTGTATGATCCTCAGTTCGAGCGCTACGGCAATTATGTTCCAACCGTACTACCGAAACGGTACGACGCCTTTGTGTTCATCAACGCCAGCGATGCGCTGCACCCGCTGCATATCCAATCGGAAGAAAAGGCCGCAGTGCCCGAAACCTATCCGTGGGGACTATAAATAATGAATAACGCTTTACTGGTAAATATTATTCTTATTGGTACAGTCCTGATCGTCGTTGCCATCCTGATTATTCGCGATGACGAATCTCGCACGAAAAGGATGGAAAAAGTCCCCATTCGCATTGATAACCGCCGCGGCACTCCACCGGACGATCCGCCAGAGGAAGATTTTAACCAGCAGTTAGAAGTTAAAATGTTCTTGATTGGAACTGGCGTCCTGCTGCTGATCGCACTATTAGTAGGCAATATGTAAAGATTGTTTAAGCCTACCTTAGGAAAGCTGAGCCACTGCCCGATCGGGCAGTGGCTCAGCTTTCCTAAGGACTTCAACTATAATTAGCCACATGAAAGATTCACAAACCTATCAAGCGCTTTGGGTGACGGAGAATCCACCGGGGAAGTTCAACCGGCAGGTGGTGGAGCAAAGCCTGGAAAATCTGCCGCCGGGTGAAGTGCTGGTGCAAGTGCATTATTCTTCGTTGAACTATAAAGACGCCCTGTCTGCTACGGGCAACCGGGGAGTGACCCGCAAATACCCGCATGTGCCTGGGATTGATATGGCAGGCCTGGTCGAAGTCAGTGACAGCCCAAGGTACGCCCCTGGGCAGGAAGTTTTAATTACTGCTGGCGAGATGGGCGTAAACACACCGGGGGGCTTCGCGCAGTACGTGCGCGTGCCAGCGGACTGGCTGGTGCCGCTGCCGAAAGGACTGAGCCTGCGCGAGAGCATGGCGCTGGGCACCGCTGGCTTCACCGCCGCGCTTTCCGTGAATAAGCTGGAAAAGGCCGGGCTGACCCCTGAACAAGGTGAAATCCTGGTGACCGGGGCGACCGGCGGGGTGGGCAGCATCGCTACCGCAATCCTGGCGCGGGAGGGCTTCCAGGTGATCACGGCAACGGGCAAAGTGGAGCATCACCAGATGCTGCGCGCGCTGGGGGCGCAGCAGGTCATTGCCCGCGAGGAAGTGCTCGACAACAGCAGCCGCCCGCTGCTGCATGCGCGTTGGGCGGGGGTGGTCGATACGGTGGGCGGCAGCTACCTGGCTTCCGCGATCCGCGCCACGCAGCCCGGCGGTGTGGTGACTACCTGCGGCAACGCAGCTGGGGCAGACCTCATGCTGACGGTATTCCCCTTTATCCTGCGCGGGGTCAGCCTGCTGGGTATCGATGCGCTGCTGCCGGGTTATGCTGAACGGGTGCGCCTGTGGGAAATGCTGGCGGGCAAGTGGAAACTGCCCATGCTGGATGAACTGGTGCGCGAGGTAACGCTAGATCAGCTGGAGGTCGAGATCCAGCGCATCTTGCAAGGCGGGCAGACCGGGCGCGTGATCGTGAATTTGCAGGCTTGAGCGCCGGGTGGGTAATTTACCGGTATAATTCGGACATAAGCGGGCCGAAAATGCGCTCGCCATCTTACCCTCGAGGGAATATTATGCGCCTGAAATGTATCGGTTGTGATGCCCTGGCCCGCCTGATTTACCTGTGCGCCGCGCAGTCGCCCCACCTGGTGGATGTTTCCCTGCACCACCTGGGACTGCACCGCAACCCGGCGGATCTACAGGTGCGCTTGCAGCAGGAAATCGACAACGCCATCGGTGAAGGGTATACGGCGGTGGTCATGGGCTATGGACTATGCGGCAAAGCTACCGCCGGGATCACCGCGCGGGATGTGCCGGTGGTGATCCCCCGCGCGCATGACTGCATCACCCTCTTCCTGGGCAGCCGCGCGCGCTATATCGAGCAGCATGAGAACCAGCCAGGCACCTACTGGTACTCTAAAGATTACATCGAACGCGGGTCGCTGGACGGCAACCTCACCGCCTTAGGTGCTGGGGAGGACAATGGTTTTGATATTGAGGGGGAATATGACCGCTACGTGGAAAAATATGGCAAGGATAACGCCGATTACCTGATGGAGGTGATGGGCGCCTGGCGCGCGCATTACCAGCGGGCTGCCTTTATCGACATGGGCGTGGGTGAGAGCCAGGCGGTCGAGGTAAAAGCGCGCGAAGAAGCTCAGCGCCGCGATTGGCGGTTCGAGCGCGTCGCCGGAGACTTGCTGCTGGTGCGTAAACTGCTGAATGGAAACTGGGACGCTGATTTCCTCATCCTCCAGCCCGGACAGCAGCTCGCCATGTCATACGACGCGGATATTATCTGCGCGGAAGACCGCTGACCCTTGCTCTTTTTCGGTACAAAACCCAACTGGTTGAGTTTTGTACCGAAAAAGGCACCAATCGCCTACCCTTTTCTAAAATTTTTCGATATACTTAATTCTAGTCGTTATCGTTCACGCAAGCCGGTATTTCAAGAAGGCAACTGCCGCGCCAAAAGGTATCACCAGGCGCAGACAGTTAGACCGAACGAGCAAAAATGGGCTAAGCCCGCCAATTACAATTCAACTTCCATTCAGGAGGGAAACATGGAGTATCGTTTTCTCGGACGAACAGGGATGCGCGTCAGCGAACTTTGCCTGGGCGCGATGACTTTCGGGCGCGAAGCCAGCGTTGAAGACAGCAACCGCATGATGGACTGCTTTGTCGACAGCGGCGGTAATTTTATCGACACAGCCGATGTGTACAGCCAGGGGACCTCGGAAGAGATCGTCGGGCGTTGGCTGAAGAGCAAACCGCGCGACGAACTGGTCATCGCCACCAAGGTGCGCTTTCCCATGGGTGAGGGGGTCAACCAGGTCGGCTTGAGCCGCAAGCACATTCGAAGCGGGGTCGAAAACAGTCTGCGCCGCCTGCAAACAGACTATATTGACCTGTACCAGGTGCATATGTGGGACGACGCCACTCCCCTGGAAGAGACCCTGTCTACGCTCGACCAGTTAGTGCAGAGCGGCAAGGTGCGCTATATCGGCGCGAGCAATCACACCGCCTGGCAGCTGCAAAAAGCCATTGATCTCAGCAAATACAAGGGCATGGAGCCTTATGCCTGCCTGCAGCCGCTGTACAACCTGCTCGACCGCGACATTGAATTCGAACTGGTGCCGGTTTGCCAGAACGAAGGCGTGGGCATCATCCCCTGGAGCCCGCTGCGCGGCGGGTGGTTGAGCGGCAAGTATCAGCGCGGCATGCAGGCCCCAGTGCAAGGCACGCGCATCGAGGAAGCCAGCCAGAAGGGCTGGGGCGAAGCGTGGGGAAAGTATGCCAACGAACACACCTGGACGGTGCTGGACGCGCTGTTTGCCGTGGCGCAAGAGACCGGCAAGAGCGCAGCACAGGTGGCGCTGCGCTGGCTGCTGCAAAGGCCAGGGGTCACCGCGCCCATTATCGGCGCGCGGACGATGAAGCACCTGGAAGACAATCTGGGGGCAACCGGTTGGGCGCTCAGTGAAGCGCAGATGCAGCAGTTGGATCAGGCCAGCGCCGTAGAACCGGGTTATCCGATGAACTTTATTGCCGGCAATGTGCGACGCCGGTAGTTACCAACCCAAGGAGGTTTCTGATGGAATATCGTAATCTTGGCCGGACAGGCGTAAAGGTCTCCCCACTTTGCCTGGGCGCAATGAATTTTGGCGGGCCGACCGCCGAAGACGAATCAATCCGCATCCTGAACTGCGCGCTGGAAGGCGGGATCAACTTTATCGACACCGCCAACGTGTATAACGCCGGCGAGAGTGAAAAGATCGTGGGCAAGGCGCTCAAAGGCAACGGCAAGCGCGACCAGGTGGTTCTCGCGACCAAAGTACACGGCGAAGCGGGCCCGGGGCCGAATGACCGCGGCAATTCGCGCTATCACATTCTGAAGGCCTGCGAGGACTCGCTGCGCCGCCTGCAAACCGACCACATTGACCTGTACCAGCTGCACCGCCCGGTGATGGATCTGCCGCAGGATGAAACCCTGCGCGCGATGGACGACCTGGTAGAGCAGGGCAAGGTGTTGTATATCGGCTGCTCCACCTTCCCGGCCTGGAAAGTAATGGAAGGCTTAGCCGTCAGTGAAAAGCACAACCTGGTGCGCTTCGTCAGCGAGCAGCCGCCTTACAACCTGCTTGACCGGCGCATTGAAAATGAACTGGTGCCGCTTGCAAAGCAGTACAATATGGCGATCTTACCCTGGTCGCCGCTGGCGGGCGGCATTCTGGCCGGGCGCTATGACAACGGCATCCCCGAAGATTCGCGCGGCGCGCGCGCCGGGCAGATGTTCCGCGAGCGCATCTCCGATAGAGGCGTGGAAGTGGCTCGCCAGGTCGGCGAAATGGCCAAAGCCAAAGGCCTGACCACCGCGCAGCTGGCGCTGCTGTGGTGCATGGTCCAGCCGGGCATCACCAGCCCGATCATCGGCCCGCGCACGATGAACCATATCGAGAGCTTCCTGCCCGTCATGGATATGACCCTCAGTCAGGATGAACTGCAGAAGTTCGATGAGCTGGTCCACCCGGGCAACGCCGTCGCCGATTTCCACAACAGCAACCCCTGGATGAAGGCGCGAATTTCCTGAGATTAATTCCTAAGAATAATAAAGAAACGACGGACGCAATCGTCCGTCGTTTCTTTATTATTCTAAAGATAACGTCTGATCCGGAAGATGGAGAGGATGAAGATCAGCGTCAGCATCACCGCCGAGGTCACACAGTAAGGACAGATGGCATGCAGCACCGCGACTTCAATATAAGTCAGGTAGGCGGAATAAAGTACCCCGATTAATGAGACCCCAAAAACCAGCATTGGGCCCCATTCCGTAACCAACGCAGCGCGCTTTTCAAACAGCAGCGTCGCCAGCAGGAAGGCATACGCCAGCGCGCCAAAGATCGCGATGGGGACGCCGCGGATCTCGGAATATGCGCTGGTATTGACCGCCTCACAGCCGCCCGTTCCTACACACAGCGTCGAAGCCGGATAGAACTTGATGTAGATCAGATAGATTGCCACCAGCAGCCCAATCGCGGAAAAGACAATTTGCAGGCGACGAAGTAGAGCGTCAGACGGCAGCCGAGCCTCATTTGAGGTCGTTTCCATCAGGTTACTTGGATTGGCTGTTCTTGAGGGCCGCATCAATAGCTGCTTTCACGGTTGCCCAGTCCAGCGGATTCTGAACGGGTTGGTTATTCACGAACAAGGAAGGTGTGCCCTGCACATTGAAGGCCTGCGCCTGCGCCGCATCCTGAGCAATCTTCGCCTTGTACTTCTGTGAGGAAAGACAAGAATTGAACTGGGTCATATTCAAACCCTGGGATTCAGCAAAGGCCTTTAAACGCGCGTCGCTTAATGCGCCCGAGCCTTCTGTCCCCTGGTTGGCGAACAGGATTTCATGGTAATTCCAGAAATCATTCTGTTCCGCGGCGCATTCACTGGCGAGAGCCGCGTGCAGTGATTCTGTACCACCCACATTCTGATCAATGATGATGAAGTGGTGATACTCATAACGCACCTGGCCCGTCTTCACATACTGATCAATGATCTGCTTCTGTATCGTCTCATCAAATTTACGGCAGTATGGGCATTGAAAGTCAGCGAACTCTTTTACCACCACCGGCGCGTTCGCCGGGCCTAAGGCGCTGTCGCTGGCTTGCGGCCAGGTCTGGGTAGGGACGGTTACAATGTCACCCACTGCGGCAGCCGGGCGGTTGCCCTGGAAAACTAACACGCCTACGATCACCAGCGCGACGACAATCACTCCGGCGATAATAAAGATGCCCTTGCGGCGGGCTTGCTGCTGGGCGTGCTGCCTGCGCTGTTGTTGTTTGTTGTACGGCTTCTGTCTGCTCATCCGTGTTCCTCAAAAGGTTCTAGCTGGATTTTTGTCGAGTAGAACGATAAACAAAATGTAAATTATACTTATCGTCGGTATTTTATCATGAATGCGCTTCACTTTACAGCCCGAACCGCAGCCTTTTGAAGATCTTCATCTCCTTTTAATGTCCTCATAAACTGTTCTTTCGACAACAGAAGTCGTCCTCGCGTTCTTATTAGACAACCCTTTTATTCTTCTTTTTCTTTGCCGACCCAGATGAAGAGCGCCAGCAGAAAGGTGCAGGCTACATAAGGGTAGATATAGCGAAAACTTTGCATGGGCATCGCCAGGAACAGCGAGAGCACATTTCCCAGGCTGATCACAAACAGCAGCAGGGAATCGCGGCCGCGGGTGAAGAAGCTGATCAGCAGAAAGGCCAGGGTCAGGAAGAGGTACAGGCCGCCGTGCCAGAAGATCAGCCGGGTAAAGGGCTGGTTGGAGGCCAGCAGGTAATTGTGAAGCGCGCGCTCAAGAGGCGTGCCCATATTCGGCTGGTATACAATGGCCGGGTTGATATTATCGGTGATGGGAAACGAGGCAGTAGAGTATTTGTAATGCCAGGAGGGCTCTTTATCCGGGAAGGTAATCGCCCACACCGGGCTCATCAGGTCGAGTTCCGAGCGCAGCATAATGCCAGGGTATTTCACCGCCAGCGCCAGGAACGTGCGCAGTAATCCAGATTGGTTCTGGTCAATTTTTTCGCTGATCTGGTCATCATGCAGCACGCCCCAGGTCTTGCTGATGTAATCGGCGTTATAGGGGTTATAGGCTTCTCGCCAGGTGGCAACCGGCGCGATTTCTTGCAAGATGCTTTCCTGTTCTGGCGTATAAACCCCACCATAATACCCTACCGCGCTGATATGCTGGATGGGAATTTCGTACATTACGGATGCCGGGTTGGACTGCGCTTTCAGAATGCCAAAGGCCAGGCCATTTCGTAAAACCACGATGAGCAGCACGGCTGTAATTGTGGCAATCAGCACTGCTTTCCTCTGCCGCCAGCAGCTGACCAGCAGCGCAACCGGCAGCAGGCCGAGCAAGATCAGTCCATTATGGCGCAGCAGGAAGGGCAGCGCCAGGGCGACCCCCAGCAGCAGTGGATGCCAGCGGCGGGCCAGCCAGCGCCCATCCGACGCCCAGGTCAGGCCGATCAGAAAGAGCAGCCCCAGGGTGCTGACTGTGTAAAGTTCATCTTTGACCAGGGTAATAATCTGAATACCGTTATAAGGCAGCAGGGCAAACCCGCAGGAGAGCAGGAACAGCAGCTTGCGTGGCAGCCCGCGCGTTTCAAAATAAGCCAGGCACGCGCCCCATACCAGGGCCAGCGCCAGCACCTGGAAAATGGCGACAATCGCTGGGCTGTACCACAGCCGGGTGAGCGCATACTGCAGCAAAGTGTGCAGCACCGGGTGCCAGTCATTGAGCAGGCGCAGATCATTGATCTGGCCCCATTGGGTGTATGAATTGGGCAGCATAATCCCGGGCCAGTATGCCCACAGGAAAACCGCCCAGACCAGCAGGCAGGGCAGCGCGTAGAACAGCGCCGTCCGCAGCCGCGATAGCGGGGGTTTAAGCGGCGCTTGAACCCGGGCAGCGCGCAGCCAGGCCCACAGCAGAAACAGCCCGCCAAAAGCCAAAAGGAAAGTCAGCCCGCTGATGAGCAGGTTCTCCGCCAGGTTTAGCAACCGGGGAAGCGGAGCCGGCAGCGCCAGTTTGACCGCCAGGCTGTATAGTTGATCCAGATCGGTCAGGGCGCGGATGGGCAGCACGGCCAGGAACAGCAGCGCCAGGGCAGCGGAACCAAGCCAGTGGGCTTTATTTTGGGCAAAAGGATCCCGCTGCATTTGAAGAAGGCTGGCGCTGGTGAGCGCATAAGCCAGCCCCGTGAGGATCAACCCGATCGCCAGGTGTGAACTGCACAGCCATCCGTACAGCAGGCTCACCGCTAAAATAGCCCACCTGTACCCCCGTATCCCGAAGATTCGTTCAAAGCGCATCGGATTTTCCTGTTGGTTTTGCTTTTGAAAGTGGAAAAATTTTACCATAATCATGAGACGGGTAAGGGATGTGAAACCGGAGAAACAGAGAGAGACTCTCGCCAGGTTGCGCTTATAATAAACCCAGCAGGATTTATCAAACGAAGGATGGGTGGTATGAAAGCAGCAAATATTGTGCAGCCAGGGCAAATGGAGGTGGTTGAAATCCCCTGCCCCGAACCCGCGCCCGATGAAGTTTTGATCCGGGTGATGGCCAGCGGGATCTGCGGCACGGACGTGCACATCTTCCGCGGGGAGTACATGGGCGGTTACCCGGTGATCCCGGGGCATGAGTTTGCCGGGGTGGTCGAGGCGGTGGGCAGCCAGGTGACACGTTTCAAGCCGGGCGACCGGGTGGCAGTGGAGCCGAACATCGCTTGCGATAACTGCGAAGCCTGCCTGAACAACCGGCAGAACTTCTGCTTGAACTGGACTGCGGTCGGCGTGACCCGCCCGGGTGGGATGGCGCAGTTTACCACCGCGCCCGAAAAAGTGACCTTCCACATCGGCGACCTGTCCTTTGAACAGGCTGCCTTCATGGAGCCGCTCTCGTGCGTGCTGCACGGGCTGGAACGGCTGGGCGCGGAACTGGCGGATAAAGTCGCCATCCTGGGCGCCGGGCCGATCGGCACGCTGCTGCTGCAAGGCATCCGCGCGCAAGGCGCCAGCCAGGTGACCGTGGTGGACCGCAACGCCGACCGGGTGGCCTTCGCAGGCGAGTCAGGCGCGAACATCACCCTGACCGACCTGAACGGGTTGAAAACAGATTATTACGACGTGGTTATCGACGCGACTGGCGCGCTGCCGGTGATGCAGCGCACCGTGGAGTTCGTGCGCCCGGGCGGCAAGGTGCTGCTGTTCGGCGTACCGCCTTCTGGCAAGGACCTGTGCGTGGACGCTTTTACCATCTTCCACAAAGGGCTGACGCTGCTATCGTCCTTTACCTCGGTGCGCAACTCCTACCAGGCGCTGGACCTGCTGCGCGCCGGGCGGATTAACGTGGACCGGTTGGTGTCGCACCGTCTGCCGCTGGAGGAATTCCAGCGCGGAATTGAAGTCATCGAACAGGGCACAGATCAGGTTAAAAAGGTGCAAATCCTGCCAAACGGGTAAGCGTTGGCAGAGAATATAGTCATCAAGGGAGGTTTCAAATGGAATACCGGGTTTTTGGACGAACGGGCGTGAAAGTGACGCCACTTTGCCTGGGCGCAATGAATTTTGGCGGGCCGACTCCAGAAGATGAGTTGTTCCAGATCATCAACACGGCGATCGAGGCCGGAATGAATTTCATTGACACGGCCAATGTCTACAACGCCGGGGAAAGTGAGCAGATCGTCGGCAAGGCGCTCAAAGAGAACGGCAAGCGCGACCAGATTTTCCTGGCGACCAAAGTCTATAACCGCACCGGCGAAGGGCCGAACGATATGGGCGGCACGCGCTATCACATTTTGAAAGCCTGTGATGACAGCCTGCGCCGCTTGCAGACCGACCACATCGACCTATACCAGCTGCACCGCCCCACCCTGGGCGTGCCGCAGGATGAAACCCTGCGCGCGTTGGACGACCTGGTGGAGCAGGGCAAAGTGCTGTATATCGGCAGTTCCACCTTCCCGGCCTGGATGATCATGGAAGCGCTGGCGATCAGCGAAAAAATGAACCTTATGCGCTTCGTCAGCGAGCAGCCGCCCTACAACCTGCTCGACCGCCGCGCCGAAAACGAGCTGATCCCGCTGGCGCAGCAGTACAACCTGGCGATTATGCCCTGGTCGCCGCTGGCGGGCGGCATTCTGGCCGGGCGCTATGCCGAAGGCATCCCTGAAGATTCGCGCGCGGCGCGCTGGGGGGGCGCAATGCGCGACAGGGTGACCGACCAGGGCGTGGAAGTGGCCAAACAGGTGGCAAAAATGGCCAAAGAAAAGGACCTAACCTCCGCGCAGCTGGCCCTGTTATGGGTCAAGGAGCAGCCCGGCGTGACCAGTCCAATCATCGGGCCGCGCACCATTGACCAGTTAAAAAGCTTCCTGCCCATCCTGGAGATGACGCTTTCGCAGGAAGAGCGGCAAAAATTCGACGAGCTGGTCCATCCCGGCAACGCCGTCGCCGACTTCCACAACTCGAATGAGTGGATGAAAGCCAGGATATTCTAAATAAAATCGGGTGGATGATAAACGCAGCTGCGTTTATCATCCACCAAGACAATCTTTTGGAGCGCAATGATCCCCGCATCCAGTCATATCCAGCACCTGATCAAAAGTGAAGATTTAAACCACCACCAGACGCTTTACGCGGGGCGCACGGCGGAATGGTTCGTCGAAGCCGGTTTTGTGGCAGCCGCCAGCCTGATCCCGCCGAACCGGATTGTGTGCCTGAAGATCCATGGCATGGAATTCCTGCACCCGGTGCGGGTGGGCGAAATTGCTTCCTTTGAGGGAAAAGTGGTTTATACCGGGCACTCCAGCCTGATTGCCTATGTGAGCATGCGCGTCCAGGAGCGGCAGATTGTAGAGGGGTTTATTACCTTCATTTACGTGGATGAACACGGCAATCCCATGCCGCACAACATTGTGATCGAGCCGGAAACGGCTGAAGAGCAAGACCTGTTCGAACGCGCCAGGCGGCTCAAGAGCCAGCGCAAAGCCTGAAGCCGGTTATCCGCCGGCCTGGGTCAGCAAAACGGGCTGGCCCTGCAAGAAACTACGGCATTCATGATTAACCAGTTCCGGAATGCGGCGCTGGAGCCAGGCGCGTTCGGAAGGGTTGTCAATCTGGTAGGCATAGTAGCTGAACATGCCCGCCAGGGCATACGCGTCGATTGGGCGCAAGTCAAGCTCTGCCAGGGGCCGGATGGCACGATAGCCCTGCAAGAAAGCCGGGCGCAGGGTGGCATTCAATCCGCCAGACAGGCACACGCTGAGATCAAACAGGTAATGCCCGAAACCGCAGAAGGAAAAATCAATGGGAACCAGGGCGCGCTGGCAGTTTTCCTCCGGCCAGGCTTTGACCAGGAAGTTCCCCACGTGCAGGTCCGCATGAATCACGCCCCAGTGTTGAGGATCAAAGGGCAGCCGGGCAATTTCCTGCAAGATCGCCTGGGAGACCGCGCGCAGTGTCCAGAAGGTTTCTTCCGAGAAAACGCCCAGATCGACGCCGTGCATCAAGCGGGCAAAGATGCGGCGGAAGTGGTCCAGGTCATACCAGGGGCGGATAAACCCGGGCGGGGGAGCCCAACGCGCGGAAAAGTCATGCAGGCGCGCCACCAGCTCGCCAAAGCAGATCACCTGGTCTACTGCGCCAGGCGATAGTGGAGCGAAATGCGTGCCTTCCAACCAGGTGAGCAGGGTCGCTGGGATGAATTCCTCTTCCCCCGCCGGCGAATTTTCTGGCAGGGATGCTGCTGGAATCAAAGCCACTAACTGCCCGGCGCGCGTCCGGACCGGGCGCTGTACATTGAACGTGCCTTCGGCTGCCAGCGCTTCGAGCCAGGCCAGTTCTGACGCGATGAACTCCGGGTTCTGCCGGTCGCCGTTCCAATAATGGAGCACCGGGTAGTGCAAACGCAGCAAGTAGCTGGCGCCAGCGGCTTCATCTACGCGGAAGGTCAGGTTGTCGCTGTGGCCCAGGAAGTGCAGGGCTGCCCCGCGCAGCGGAAACTGCGCCAGAGCCAGCTGCGCCAGGCTGAAAAAAGCTTGCGAATTCGGGTTCGATAACTGCATCGATGCGATATCAATCTAGCTGAAATTGGAACTCACCCAACCGCCGGGGCCGGGCGCTCATCCATTTCAATATAGATCCGTTTATTAATTTTCCCCTTGCTTTTGTAATCCGTAACGTGAACCTGGCCCACCTCAGCCGTGTTGTGCACGTGGGTACCGCCGTCTGCCTGCAAGTCCAGGCCGACCAGTTCCACCGTGCGTACAAACTCGATGCCGGGCGGCAGCAGGTTGATCTTAGTACGGATCAGGTCAGGGATCTGAAAGGCTTCTTCGCGCGGCAGGATCTTTACGCGCACCGCGTGCGCCGCAGCAACTTCGCGATTGACGGCTTCTTCGATCACCGCAACTAGCTCGCGCGAGAGCGACTCGAACTCAAAGTCCATGCGCCCTTTCAGCGGCTCCATGTCGCCGCCAGTGACCTGCGCGCCATAATCGCGGAAGACCACTCCACACAAGATGTGCAGGGCAGTGTGCGTGCGCATTAAGGCATAGCGCCGTTCCCAATTTATGCGGCCCGTCAGCGCCATCCCGACCGGAGGCAAAGGACCTTCGCCGTCAATCAGGTGCCAGACGCCTTCCGCATCTTTTTTGGCGCGCGTTACGGGCAGTTCCAACCCGGCTACCGTCAGCACGCCGCTGTCGGCCGGCTGCCCGCCCCCACCCGGGTAAAAGGCGGAACGGTCCAGCAGCAGCGCGCGGTTCGCTTCATCCACAGCCGTGACCCCGGCATCAAAAGTTTGCAGGTAACTATCGGTCTGGTACAGCAGCTCGGTCATGTGATTTCCCTCCAGGCAGGCATGTTTTCCGGGAATATTGTACTCTAAATGGCGCGATAATAAACCTTAGGAGGAACATCCATGGAAACAGACCCGATTGTCCAGCAAATCATTCAGGAGCTCCGTTTACAGCCACTTCCCTTTGAAGGCGGGCTGTATCATGAAACCTATCGCGCGACGGAACAACTCTCGGCAGAAGCACTGCCAGCACGCTACCGCGAGGAAAAGCCGCTCAGCACCGCCATTCTTTACCTGCTGACCAACCACCCTAATTCCTTCTCGGCGCTGCACCGCCTGCCCTCCGATGAAGTCTGGCACTTCTACCTGGGCGACCCGTTGGAGATGACCCTGCTCGAACCAGGCGGCGCCCATCGCCAGGTGACCTTGGGCTCGGATGTGCTTGGCGGGCAGCAGGTGCAGTTCGTGGTGCCCCGCGGCGTCTGGCAGGGCACGCGGCTCGCGCCCGGCGGGCGCTATGCGCTGGTGGGCACCACTATGGCGCCGGGCTACACTTCAGCTGATTATGCGGGCGGGCAAAGGCAGGATCTGCTGGCCCAGTATCCCCAGGCGCGCGCGCAAATCCTGGCGCTCACCCGGGAATAAAAACGGTAATTTATAGGGCCTGGCTGGTGGGCGTGCGCAGCAGCGCTTCCCAGATCAGGCGCTCGCTGTCGTTAGCCGCGCCCATCATGCGCATTGCCAGGGCAACGTACAGGGCCTGGATCAGGGCATGCTGCACCACGCGCGAGTCGATGGCCTCTAAACGCGTCTCGTGAGATACCGTCAGCAGGATCACATCCGCCATTTCACTTAATTCGGATACAGCGTTGCCGGTGACCACAATCACCTTCGCGCCTTTGCGACGCGCTTCCAGCGCCGTCCGGATCGGGCCAAACGAGGTGCCGTTCTGCGAGATCAGCAGTACCACATCCTGCTCGGTCAGCAAGGCGGCCTCGATGACCTGCAGGTAAATATCGGTGTGTACGTGGCAGTTCAGACGCAGACGGATCAGGCGGTTGTACAGCTCGTGCGCCAGCGGTCCAGAAGTGCCTACCCCGGCAATCAGGATGCGGTCAGCCTGCATCAACAGGTTGACTGCCTTTTCAAAAGCTTCGTCATCCAGCACTTGCAGGGTATCCTGCACGGCTTCGATGGCGGTGTGCAGCACCTTGCGGGCAATCGTAGCGGAGGAATCACTTTCGCAGACGTCATCGTGGATCAGGCGGGAGGAATTGCTTACCGTGCGGGTCAGCGAAATTTTCAGTTCCAGGTAATTGTTGAAACCTAATGAACGGCACAAGCGCACCACGGTGGCATCACTGACGCCACTGCGCTGGGCCAATTCTGCCAGGGTCATGCGGATCACTTCGGCAAAGTTGACCAGAACAAAATCCACAACTTTACGTTCAGCAGGCGGCAGGGAAGGATACAAGGCTCGCATGCGAGCCAGAGAATCAGCGGCGAAAACAGATGTTTCAGACATGGCAAGCCCGATCTTGCAAACTACTGGTAAATGGACGATAAACGGTAACTCCGGGGGAAGCCAGCAGCCCAGCTGGTTAAATGCAGACCCGGAGAGCAATCTCTACCGGTAATTTTACTCTAAAATGCTCTCCGGGCCTTTCGAACTACCTATAAATCTACCAATAATGTACCGCTAAAATGTTACCTTTTTTCCGCTAAAGAAGTGACCTACCAATAAAACTACCCGTAATTCTTACCGTTAAGCTACCAATAAAAGTAAAACCAACCATTAATACAGGACGACAGCTCGGTGTAACACTACTAATAAAGCACGTTCTTTGTTGTAAGTCGACATTATTATATTCCGAGAACGTTCACGATGCAATAGGTATTTGTTGCAATTTCGTTGAAATTTCGAAATTGTAAGGTTTTTAATGAAAACCATTCAGAAATCTATGAAAGTTTTCAGAAACCTTTTTCCAGGGAATTCCCTAGCAGCAGAGGTTATTTTTATCATCCGGGGCATAAACAAATGTAACTTGTGAAAAATAGCACAATCTGATATTATCTCCTTATATAACAAGCTATAACACTTAGTAACAATTATGGATGATTTACTAACGACACGCCAGGTTCAGAATATTCTCAAGGTTGACCGCATTACCATTTATCGCATGCTGCAAGATGGCCGGTTAAAAGGAGTGAAAATTGGGCAGCAGTGGCGCTTCTCTACCCGCATGATCCAAAACTATCTCTCCAGAGAAGCCGCGCAAGAGATACACGACACCCCCCCAGCTGAGGGGCCGCACAGCAACCCGAACGCTTTCCCAGCCCACTGCGTGCAGGTCATTCAAGACCTGTATGCCAGCATGGGAAAACTTGGCGCGGTGATCCTGGCCCCAGACGGCGCGCCGCTGACGGAATTCAGCCAGCCCTGCGGCTTGTGCGCCCTGCTGCAAGCCTCATCGGCCGGGCAGGCTGCCTGCCAGAACTGCTGGGAAGCCGCAGTTCGCCAGACAATCCGCCCAAACGGAAGGGCAGGCTTCACACAGTCAAAAAGTACCTGGCATACCTGCCAGGCGGGCCTATCTTTCTTGACCACGCCGATCGTTGAAAACCGGGCCGCGGTCGCGTATGTCCTGAGCGGACCGTTCTACCAGTCTGCCCCGCCGGCCAGTGCGGCTGCCGCTCCGATCCAGCAGCTAAGCAGGAAATATAAGCTTAGCGCTGAAGCGCTGCTGAAGGCGGCGCAAGAAGTGCCGGTTTTGAACCCGCAGCTGCAAACGGATCTGGAAATCTGGCCGGACAAGTTCGCCAGGGCTGTAGAAGGCATCCTGGCCGAGCGGGCTGGTCTGGTCAGCAAATTGCAAAAAATCGCCGAAATTAGCGCCCAGTAAGGGCGTTCTTTCCAGCAAGTGTAAAGGCCGATCCCCTATAAACGATCTAGTACCCGGCGGCGTAAATAGCTCTATGGTTATCGTCACGCGCAGGGTCCTTTAAACAGTCGGGCGGACAAGTTAAGCAACTACAGAGGTATTTACGCCCGACTGTACTAGTGTGGAGGTTATTTTGGATACTCAACTTCTCCAATCGCTTCAACAAGTATGCGCCCGGGTCAACGTCGACCAGGTAGAACGCAAGCTGTACAGTCACGATATCGCAGCGCTGCCTTCGCTTGTGAAACCTTTGCTCGGGCACCCGCTGGCGGACGCAGTCGTCCAGCCGCAAAGCGAGCAGGAACTCATTCAGGTTATGCGCTGGGCCAACCAGCACCGCGTTCCGCTGACTCCGCGCGGCAAGGCAACCTCTGGCTATGGCGGCGTGCTGCCGGTAAAAAAGGGCGTGGTGGTCGACTTCTATTATTTGAAGAATGTGCTGCAGCTGGATAAAGAGGGGCTGACGGTGACCGTCGAGGCAGGCATCACCTGGGAAATGCTGGACCGCTACCTGCACAGCCACGGACTGACTTTGCGCCTGTACCCTTCCAGCTACCCATCCTCCACCGTAGGCGGCTGGCTGGCCCAGGGCGGCGCGGGTTTCGGCAGCTACCAGTACGGTTACTTCCGCGAAAACGTGCTCTCTGCCTGCGTGATTCTACCCAACGGCGAGCAGCGCAGCTATGCCGGGGATGAACTGGAACTGATCTCCGACGCTGAGGGCATTACCGGCATGATCAGCCAGGTGACCTTGCGCGTGATGAAGAACGAGCCCTTGGAAGTCGTTTCCCTGGGAGCAAAAGAGGCCAAAGACTTCCAGGCGCTGGTGGAAGCACTCGATCAGGCGGATCTGCCGATCTGGTCAATGATGTTTATCAACCCGAAAATGGCCGAATTGAAGAACAAGGCTCCCCAGGTTCACCGCGGCGATATCCCCCAACCCGAACACGTGACCCTGCCGCTGGTGTACATCCTGACCCTCTCCTATCCTAAGACGGCCAGTGCAGCAGTGCAAAGCCTTCTGGCAGAGATTCTTCCGCGTTATCACGGCGAACGGCTCAGCGACGCGATCGCCGGGCATGAATGGGAAAACCGCTTTCGGCTGATGGTGGTCAAACGCCTGGGCCCGTCACTGGTGCCATCGGAAGTGGTCATCCCCTTGAAGCACCTGGGGGCGGCGCTGGATGAAATCACAGAAAAGGTGGCCCAGCCGCTGGTGAAAGAAGGCGTGGTCATCCGCAAGGGTAAGAACAAGCAGCCCGAGGTGGTTATCCTGGGATTTATCCCGGCGGATGAGCGCAAATTCAACTACAACTTCGTGTTTGCCCTGTCACTCTCTGTGATTAAAATCGCCGAGAAATACGGCGGGCGCGCTTACAGCACCGGCTTGTACTTTGCCAATAAGGCAGACCAGGTGCTGGGGAAAGAGCGCATTGAAAAGCTGCGCCAGTTCAAAGCCCAGGTGGACCCAAACCACATAATGAACCCCGGTAAAGTGCTGGAACCCGGCCTGATGGGCGCGTTTATGGGGTTGGCAGGCGCGTTTGAACCAATCGTGCGCTCTTTCGGCAACGCCGTGTCAGTCGAAGTTGGCGAGCGCACGCTGAATGAAGTCCGCGGCATCCCGCAGGATGTGGTGTGGTACGCCTACGCCTGCTCGCAGTGCGGGTACTGTGTCGATGAATGCGACCAGTTCTACGGGCGCGGCTGGGAGAGCCAGTCGCCGAAAGGCAAGTGGTTCTGGCTGCGCGAATATCTGGAAGGGCGAGAAAACTGGGATCAAAAGATGGTGGATACCTTCCTGGCCTGCACCACCTGCGAACTGTGCAACCTGCGCTGCTCGGCAGCCCTGCCGATTGAACCAGCCTGGATGAAAATGCGCGGCAAGCTGATCCATGAAGATAACAAAATGACCTTCCCGGCCTTTGAAATGATGGACGCCGCCCTGGTGGCCGAAGGCGACATCTGGGCCGGCTACCGCAAAGACCGTTCGGCCTGGTTCCCCGAGGAACTGAAGGAAAAACACGGCCCGCAGCACAAAGCGAAGAACGTTTATTTCGCCGGCTGCACGGCTTCGTACGTGGAAAACGACATCGCCCTGGGCAGCGTGCGCCTGCTGGACGCCGCCGGAGTCGATTTTACCTATCTGGGTGAAAAAGAAAACTGCTGCGCCACCCCCATGCTGGTCGCAGGTAAATGGGACACGTTCGCCGCGACGATGAAGAAGAATATCCAGGCGGTGAAAGAATCAGGGGCGGATACGGTGATCACCTCCTGCCCGGCCTGCGATATGATGTGGCGGCACGCTTATCCCCAATGGGCCAAGAAGCTGGGCATTCCATTCGACATCCAAACCCGCCACTACAGTGAAGTGGTCTCTGAACAAATTAAGGATGGAAAATTCCAGTTCCCAGCCAATAACCTGCCAGAGCAAACCGTCACCTGGCACGATTCCTGTCACATGGGACGCGTCTCGGGGATATATGAGGCTCCGCGCGAGCTGATCAAAAACATCCCCAATGTCAACCTGGTCGAAATGGCGCACAACCGCGCCGAGGCGCACTGCTGTGGTTCGGTGCTTACGCTGATCAAAGACCCGCTGACCGCGCATGACATCGGCGAGATGCGCCTGGATGAAGCCATCGAAGCCGGGGCCGAGAAAGTGCTGGCAGCTTGCCCGTGCTGCCAGTTTCAGCTGCGGGTCAGCGCGCAGAAGAAGAACATCCCCGTGGAAGTGGTGGATTTATCGTCCTTTGCGGCGCAAGCGCTGGGCTTTGAACTCCCAGACCCCCGCCCTGAGGTACGCGCCCAGTGGGCGGTATTCGAGGCGATGATTGACCTGATGACGCCCCAAGGCTTCGCGGCGCTGATGGGCAGCATGTGGCCAGAACTGATTAATGCCATGCCGCTGGGTATGGGACCCATGATGCGCTTTATGGGCAAGAAGCTGCCCTTTATGCTGGACGCGATGAAGCCTATGTTCCCGCTGCTCTTCCCAGTGCTGCTGCCCAGGATGATGCCCAAGGTTATGCCCACCATGCTTGAACGGGTTGGAAAACGCGTGCCAATGCCCGATTACATGGCCGAACAAATGCCCGAGTTGATGCCGAAAGTGATGGACAATCTGATGCCGCACATGATCGGCGACGTAATCCCGCTGGTAACGCAGCCGATGGTCGATTATCTCAAGATGGAAGCGTAGTCACGCAACGCCTGCTGAACAAACAGCGATAACCAGAAACTCCCGACGCGGGGCGGCGTCGGGAGTTTATTTTTGGAGTTCTCACGCGCAGCTTACTCGAGGAACACCTCGACGTGTTCACCTTCATCTTCATCATACACGTCCACAAAGGGACCCGTCTCGCCGGTTTGAGCCGCCTGAAGCAGCGCGCCAATATCCAACCCCTCAATTTCAGGGGTATAGCGCGCGCCAAGCTTGAGGCCCAGGTTGACCAGACCTACCGGGATGCGCACATTCACACGCGGGCGGCCCGAGTCGGTATCGGTTACGCGCACGCGCAGCCAGTGCGCTTTGCTTCCAGAAGTAGGGACTGGCTCAGGGACAGCGTAAGCGCGGGCTGCGCCGGAGAGCGGTTCCTGGCGCGGCGCTTGTTTTGCAGCCGAAGCGCCTGCACCCATCGCATCCAACAACTGTGCGGCCGATTTAGGGGTAATTTTCCCTTCTTGCAGCATCTGTAAGATCTTCAAACGTTCTTGTGAGGTTACCATCGCTTATTTCTCCATCGAACCAAAGGTACGGGTCAAATGATTAAAGAATGAAGCACGCCGCAAACCCAGGGTTTATTCTTCAGTTTGGGGTGGTTCTTGCCGCGCTTCAGACGATTCACTTTGCGGTTGGGGCTGCGGCGGCTCGCCGCGCAGGCGGCGGCGAGCTTCTTCCACGTCAATCTCGCCCCGATTCAGCTGATCCAGAATCGACTGGCGCTCCGCAGGACCAGGCAGGTTGGGGCTGGGCGCTTCCTCCCGGGCAGGTTCAAAGCCCAGCGCGCGGATCACCTCATCCAGCCGCCCGCGCAGTGTAGGATAAGAAAGATTTAACTCCTCCTCCATGCGGTTGAAGCGGCCCTCGCAGCGGATGAACGTCAGCACGAAGTACAGTTGATCCTGGTTCAGGCGCGAAAAAGGCAGCAGCGAGCGCAGCTGCTCCGGCGTAAAAGCTTCCTGCAGCGGGCTGCCGCCTGGGGCAAAACTGCCCTCGATCGTCGTTTCACAGCTCGGGCAGTGCAGGCGGGTGACGACCAGCTCTCCGCCGCAAACCGGGCATCGGGTGGGCATTGGGTTCATGCAATTACCTCTCTATTCAGGCAAGTTCTAAAGGCTGGCTGGAGACGCGTGGATAGACGGCGTGCATAAGCCAGGCACGCAGCAGGCGCGTTCTACCAGGTTTTCCACAAATGGGGCCCTGCAAATCTTTGCAGGTTCTGAAGCCTTTAGAAAAACAATAGCGATCTTTGTTTTTCTAAAGATATCATACTCCAATATTCAATTTTGTCAATAGGTTTCTTTGATTTTTTGAGAATTAGTTTAATATTCTGAATAAACGCCGAGAAAAAGTAAAGATTTCTATACCGGGGTCAGTCGATGCGGCGTTCACCGAACAAAAACCAGTGACCGTGCCGGTCGCCGGCGGAATTGGGAGCGCGATCGTAATACAGGTCGAAAACGCGCCCATCCGCGACCCGCACCACGTAATGGAAGCGCCCCACCCCCCAGGAGCCGCCCCTCCGGGTCGCCGCGGCAGCGTGGCTGGGGCGCATATTGTGCGCAAAGCGCCCGCGGCGCGTGAAATCCTGCCAGGTTTCCAGCATTTCTGCCACCCGGTAGGTATCCCCACGCCAGACGAAGGCGGATGGACACGGTGGGGTTTTAATCATCACCGGCGGCTTATCGAAAATCACTTCGACCGGCTCATCGATGAAACTGATGGGGGAAGATGCCATGATCAATCTACGCCCGCCTCCTTGCACACATTATACCTGGAATTAAAACTGTAGATCACCGGCAGGGAGGCCGGTGACCTACAGGAGATGGCAAAGAATAGAAAACCCTAAAACAGCGCCAGCTGCACGGGAGGACGCACGCCGTCTAATAGAATGTAGGGGGCGGCGCGGGAGGGGTAGACGCCGATGGCTTTCAGATCCTCCAGCGAGCGCAGGCGGCTGCCGTGCAAGCGCGCGTTAAGGATGGCTTGCGCGCCGCGGGGGCCGACCCCCGGGATCTTGAGCAGGTCCTGCCGCTCGGCGCGGTTGATCTCGAGCGGGGCCTGGCTGAGGTTCTGAGCCGCCCAGGCCTGCTTGGGGTCCACCTCCAGCGGCAGGTCGCCCTGCTTTTGAAAAGGCAGATCCTCCAGTTCGAAGCCATAGTCGCGCAGCAAGAAGGAGGCCTGGTATAAGCGGTGCTCGCGCCAGGGGTTGGTTGCCGTGCGGTCGGCAAAGGGTGTATCCTGGATGGGGTTGAAGCCAGAGAAGTAGCTGCGCGCCAGGTGCAGCTTGCGGTAGAGGTAATCCACCATCTGAAGCAGCTCCAGGTCGCTCTCCCCGACTGCCCCCACCACAAACTGAGTGGTGCTGGAAGGCCAGCGCCCTTTCCAACCCAGGTGATCCGGCTGGGTGCGGCGGATCTGCTCGACCACGCGCAGGGGCTGGAGCAGTTCGTCCAGCAACTGTTTCTGAGGGGCGAGCAGTTCCAGGCGCTTGGGGTTAGGCGCTTCGAGGTTGACCGAGACGCGATCTGCCAGCTGCATGGCGCGCTCGATCTGCGCCGCTTCGACACCCGGCATCAGTTTCAGGTGCAGATAACCCCGGTAATGCAGCTTCTTGCGCAAGATTTCGGCGGTGTCGATCAAGCGATCCTCGGTGCGTATGCCGCCCCCGGCGATGCCCGAACTGATAAACGCGCCCTGGATGACCTGAGCATTCGTCAGGCGCACCACCAGATTAGCCATTTCGTCTGGCTTGAAAGTTACCCGGCGCATGTCCCGGCCGGAGCGGAAGGGGCAGTAGTAGCAGTTGCGCTCGCAGGCTGAGGTCAGCAGTGATTTGAGCAGCGGCACCCGTTTACCTCCGGGCAGCGCAACCATCTGAATGGGCAGGTTGTTCAAATCTTGACCGCTGGTTTCTGGCTGGCCCGTTCCCGGGCAGGCGTCTGTACCCATCAGCGTCAGCGGTTCCGCAGGCAGAGACGCACCTGGCAGCGCCGCCGGGGTCTCGTCAACTTCCAGCGCCATATCCTCCCTCAGAAAAGCCAGCTTCTGCACACTGTCCATGCCATCATTATAGAACGCGCGTTCCACAAAGTCAACGAGGAATTTTTAGAAGGCAAGCCAACCTTAAAGAACGCCCCGTTTGTGACGGTATAACCGCCCGCATCCTTTATAATCAATTCATGGCTACTTCATTCGATCACATCCAAAAACCGACCCTCCTTCTCAATGAAGAAACAACCCGGCGCAACATCCGGCGCATGGCCAGCAAAGTCCGCGCGGCGGATCCGGCAGTGCGCTTCCGTCCACACTTCAAGACGCACCAATCGGCGGAGATTGGGACCTGGTTCCGCGCCGAAGGGTTGCATGAAATCACTGTGTCTTCCGTGGATATGGCGCTGTACTTCGCCGATCAGGGTTGGAAGGATATCACCATCGCCTTTCCGGTGAATCTGCGCCAGGGACAGGCACTCAGCGAGCTGGCTCAACGGGTGCATTTGGGCCTGCTGGTTGAGTTGGTCGAGGCAGTGCAGCGGCTGGCACAGGTGGTTGAGCCGCCGGTGGATATCTGGCTGAAGGTGGACGCGGGAGCGCACCGCACCGGCCTGGCCTGGGACCAACCGCAAGCAGCGGCGCCGGTAGCGGCGGCGGTACAGGCGGCAAGCCAGTTCCACCTGCGCGGGCTGCTGACCCATGCCGGAAATACCTACGGTGCGCGCGGGGAAAATGAAGTTTGCCAGCGATACCAGGAAAGCGTTGCCCGCATGAATGCGCTGCGCGGCGCATTGCAAGGGCAGTTCGGCGCTTTGGAAGTCTCCGTCGGCGATACGCCTGGGACCAGCCTGTGCCCGGACCTGGGCGCAGTAGACGAGGTGCGCCCGGGCAACTTCGTTTTCTATGATGCGCAGCAAATCCAGATTGGATCCTGCGGCTGGCAGGATGTAGCCGTAGCGCTGGCCTGCCCCGTGGTAGCCAAACACCCCGAACGGGGTGAGGCAATCATCTACGGCGGCGCGATTCACCTGTCAAAGGATTTTGTGGCCGAAGGGGAGCGGCGTACGTATGGGCTGGTATGCCTGCCTGAGGAAAAGAAGGGCTGCCTGGGTTGGAGCGCACCCCTGGCAGGCGCGTATGTCGCCGGGCTGTCGCAGGAACACGGCATCCTGCATCTGGAGGAAACGGACCTGGCGAACCTGCAAGTGGGGGACCTGGTATGTATCCTCCCCGCGCACTCCTGCCTGACGGTAACCCTGATGAAACGCTACCTGACCCTGGATGGGCGGGGGATCGACACATTGAATGTAGAAATTTAACCCCGAGCGCGCCCCTATGCTTGCCTTTCTGGCCTGGTGGTTGATCATTCAGTTGTTTGGCCTGGCGGCGCTGCCGCTGATGCAGCGGGTGTGCGCCTGGCTCCCCGACCGGGGCTACGCCTTCAGTAAAACCGCTGGGCTGCTGCTGGTCAGCTACCTGCTCTGGCTGGGGGCCAGCGCGGGCATCCTGACCAACAATGCCGGGGGCATTTTCTTCGCGCTGCTGCTGGTCGCCGGGCTGTCAGCCTGGCTGGTGATCCGCGCCAATGGCTGGCGCGGCGCATTCCAGCCTTTTCACGCCCTCTGGACTGAAAATAAATCCCGCATCCTGGTGGGCGAGGCCCTGTTCCTGCTGGCCTTTGCCGGCTGGACGCTGATGCGCGCTTACGCGCCGGATAAGATCCTGCCGGCGGGCGGCGAAAAGTACATGGAAATCGCCTTTTTGAACGGAGTGCTCAACAGCCCGCACTTCCCACCCCTCGACCCGTGGCTGGCGGGGTACGGCATTTCTTACTATTACTTTGGCTATGTCATGCTGGGGGTGATGGTGCGTTTTACCGGGGTCACGCCCTTTGTGGGCTTTGACCTGTATGACGCGCTGCTGTTCGGTCTAACCGCGCTGAGCGCTTACGGCCTGGTCGCCAACCTGGTAGCAGTCTCCGGCGGCAGCCGGCGCGCTGCAAACGGATTTGGGCTGCTGGGAGCGCTGTTCGTGGGTGGCTTGGGCAACCTGGAAGGACTGTTAGAAGGGCTGTATTCCAGTAATCTTCTACCGGCCAGTTTCTGGGCCTGGCTGGATATCCCCGACCTGCTGGGCAACCCAACCAATGGTTCTTTCTTCCCCGGCATGAGCTGGTGGTGGTGGCGCGCCTCGCGCGTGCTGCACGACCTGGACCTGAACGGCAAACCGATTGTGTTCCAGCCTATCGATGAATTCCCTTTCTTCAGTTTCCTGCTGGGGGATAATCACCCGCATAAACTCGGGCTGCCTTTCGTCCTGCTGGCAGCCGGGCTGGCGCTCAACCTGCTGCTGTATGTGAGCACCCGGGCGTCCCTGCCTGGCGCGGACCGCTTTTGGACCTGGCTGCGCCGGATTCCTTTAGGCTTATTCCTGTTTTACGCCGTTGCCCTGGGCGGGTTGGCCTTCCTGAACACCTGGGATTTCCCCATTTACCTGGGCCTGGTTATGCTGGCATTTGGACTGGGCCTGTGGATGAAGCGCTCAGCCCCTCCCGGCCCCTACCCGGCAGCGGAGCAATCCCTGGCTGCGGCGCCTGAGCCAGGCCGCTCGCTGGGCGGCATCCTGTTATGGAGCCTGGCGCTGGGCATCGCTTTCGGCATTGCTGCCGTCTTGCTGTACGTCTTCTTTTACCTGGGCTTTTCCTCGCAGGCCGGGGGCATTCTGCCCTACGTGTTCCTGCCCACGCGCCTGGCGCAGTACCTGGTCATGTTTGGACCGTTTATCTTCATCCTGGCATTTCTGGTCAGCTTGAGCGTGCGAACGGAGCGCGGCCATTTTGCCTGGCGCGCGGCGCTGCGGACCTGGGCCTGGATCTTTGCGCTGAGTTACGCCGCTTACCTGGTGGTGCTGCTGCTGGGCGCGGGGCTGCTGTCGCTGACGGGCTTGCATAACAGCCCGCTTTTGCAGCCTTATCTAAACGGCATGAGTTTGAGTCAGGCGCTGGAGCGCATCCTGCTGGCGCGCCTGGCCGACCCCTGGCTGTTCCTGGTGCTCTCGGCGCTGCTGGCACTCGCGGTGACCGGCATCCTGCTGCACAACCGCGCTAACCAAACCGGTCAACCCCCTGCTGCCGGGCTGAGCTTTGCCCTGCTGCTGGCCTTTTTAGGCCTGGCGCTGACGCTGACCACCGAATTTTTCTACCTGCGCGACGATTTCGGCGTGCGCATGAATACCATTTTCAAGTTCTATTTTCAGGGTTGGGTGATGATGGCCCTGGCCAGCGCCTATGGGGTGTGGTGGGTCAGCCAGCACGCAGGCGGCTGGCTGCGCAGCGTTTTTATAGCCGGAACGGCGCTGCTGATCGCCGGCGGGTTGGTTTACCCGGTCATGGGCATTATCAGCCGGGATAACGGCTTTCAACAGGCGCCACAGCTGAGCGCGGCAGCCACCTTCGCCGGGGAAACAATTAATCAATGGGCTGCGCACCCGGATGACTGGGCCGCGGTGCAGTGGCTGCGCCTCCATGGGCGCGGCGCCAACGGGAGCGGGCCGGACGGCAGCGTGCCCATCATCCTGGAAGCCACCGGCGGGGGATACGAAAACGCCGGGCGCATCAGCGCTTTTACCGGGTTCCCTACCCTGCTGGGCTGGACGAACCACGAAAGTCAATGGCGCGGGAACAACAGCGCCATCGATCAGCGCAGCCCGGTGGTTTCGACCATTTATACAACTTCCTCCGCCAGCCAGGCGCTGCAGTTGCTGCAAGAATGGCAGGTTCAGTATGTGATTGTGGGCGACACGGAACGGCAGTATGTGACCAAACAGTGCCAGGCAGCCCAACCGCCCTGCGATCCGGCCAAAGCGCTTGCCAAGTTCGCCCAGTTCCTCACCCCGGTATTCCAGCAAGGCAGCACCACCGTCTACCGCGTGCCGCCCAGTTTGCCAAAGGAAAACCCTTAAAGGCGAAATGCTTAAGCTGCCCTTTGCGGTTTATCCCACTTTCTGCTCTTTCTCGCCAGGCGGAATGGGCAAGAACAGCAGCACCACGGCGAACAAGGCCAGCAGGTAGACCGCATACTGGTAGCGGAAGGTCTGGGCGATGTTGACCAGGAACAGGGTGAAGGTCTGCACCAGGGCGGGGAACAGGAACAGCGCGACCTTTAGCGCGCGCAGCCCGCTGCCTACCCGCGCCAGAAATACGGCCCCCAGAAACAGCAGCAGGTACAGGTAGGTTGCCGGACGCCAGAAAATGCCGTTAATCGGGCGCAGCGTAGTCCAGCCCAGGAAGTTGACCAACGGATCGGCCAGACCCGGCAGCAGCGAGGACTCATGCAGGTTCAGGTCGTTCGGGGAAACATACGAAATGACGCCATCCGGCTGGCGGTAGACCTGCATGGTATAGAAATACCCTTCCCATGGCAGCCAGACCTGAAAGATCAGCGAGCCGGCACAGGCCATGTGCTCAAAATCCACGGTAGGATGGCGCAGGAACAGGCGCAGCGCCAGATTGTTAATCGCGCTTTGGTTAGACTGGATAAAGTCCTGGTTCAACTGCGGGTGAAACAGGATCGGGTTGACCTGGTAACAGGTGTAATTCCATTGATCAAGCGGGAGAATATGCGCTACCAGGGCTTCATCCGCCGGGCTGAGTTTATCCTGGTTGTGCAGGTGAGCAGCGATATGATGCAGGGCAATACTGGCGGAGATCGAGGAATTCTTGGCGACATGCAAAGCCGATTGCAGAGGGAACTGCACCACCAGCCAGGCAGTGATAAACAATGCCAGGCTGTAGGCAAAGGTGCGCCAGTGTCGGCGATACAGCAGCGCCAACATCAGGAACACCGGCGGCAGGATCACAATCCCATTCAAGCGGAACAGGCCGATGACAATGACAAGCAAGCCTAACCCCAGCCAGAGGAATCTTTTGCGCAGCCAGCGTTCTTCATCCAGGGCGATAAACAGCAGCAGCAGCGACAGGGCCAGGACGGCGATGCTGTAAGGAATATCCTTCCAGATCGAGATCGTCAGGGTGGCGTTCACTGGCGAGAGCGCAAACAGCGCCGCGCCGCTCCAGGCTGCCCAGCCCGGCAGCCCGTAGCGGCGCAGTTCGCTCAACCCCCAGGCGACTACCAGCGCCAGGGCGAGGATCTGCACCAGCGCCACCATCGAAAAGGAATCCCATACCCGGCTGATCAGCCAGAGGAAGAGCGTGTGCAGCAAGGGATGCCCATTTTCAAACTGCAAAGTCTGCACCTGCCGCCACTGGTCAAAGGAGTCTTTGGAAAGCAGCGCGGGCCAGAAGGTCAAAAGGGTGATGCCCCATATCAACAGCATCGGCAGGGTGTAACGCAGCCAGGCCCAGCGCCGCGCCGGGGCTGCCGGGCGGCTGGCGCGCGGCGGGTGAGCTACCAGCCAGAAGCCGAACCCGAAGAGCAGCGCCCCTACCCCCGCGCCGCTCAGCAGCACCAGCAGAAATGGCAGCGCGCCTTTGCCATACAGGTCATGCAGGTTGAGATGCACCAGCAGCTCTTGCACCTGCGGAACGGCAGCCCCCGGCAGGTTGATGGGCAAGGCCAGCACCAGCACAAACCCGAACAGCCAGGCCAGAGCAGCCCACAGGAAGGTGGTGTGCAGAGCATATCGATCACAAAGCGGAGAGCGGTTCATAAGGGAATAGAGTAATTTTACCACCGCTCCAATTTACCCTGGCGCGGCAGGCTAATCCCGCAAAGCCGCTTGCGCGGCGTAATAGCCGCACATACCGTGCACACCCCCACCCGGAGGTGTCGCGGAAGAGCAGATGTAGAATCCATCTGCCGGGATGGCGTAGGGGTTCAAGCGTTTGACCGGACGGGTGAAGAATTGGTCCAGGGTCTGCGCGCCCCCGTTGATATCGCCGCCGATGTAGTTGGGGTTATACTGCTGCATTTGTGCGGCAGTAAACGTATGCCGCGCCAGGATGCGCTTGCGGAAACCGGGCGCGAAGCGTTCAATCTGCGCCTCGACCGCGTCCGTCATATCTTGCGTCGAGCCGTTGGGCACGTGGCAGTAAGCCCACAGGGTCTGTTTGCCCTGCGGAGCGCGGGTCGGGTCGAACAGCGCCGGCTGGACCAGCAGCACGAATGGGCGCGCCGGGTGCTCTCCACGCCAGACGGCCGCTTCCGCCGCCGCGATTTCCTGATAAGTGCCGCCCAGGTGGACCGTCCCGGCTTGCAGGCAGGCCTTTGCCGTCCAGGGGATCGGGCCATCCAGGGCATAATCCAGTTTGAAAGCGCCTGGGCCATAGTGGTAGCCTTGCAGCGCGCGGCGGTAGCCTTCAGGCAGGCGCTCCCCGGCAATCGAGAGGATCGGGCGGGGAGTAAGGTCAAAGAGCACTGATCGCGCGGCAGGCAGTTGGTCCAGTCGGGACACCGGGTAGTCGGTGGTGATGCGCCCGCCCAGGGATTCGAAATAACCTGCCATGGCATTGGCAATGGCTTGAGACCCGCTGCGCGCCAGGGGCCAGCCGACCGCGTGCGCCAGCATATCCAGCATTAATCCGAAGGAAGCAGTTGCCAGGGCTTCGAGCGGCAGCATGGAATGAGCCGCCATGCCGCAAAAAACAGCACGGGCGCGCGCGCCGCGAAAAAACAGCCTGGCCAGGGTGACGGCTGGCAGCAGCGCCAGCAGCCCAAAACGGGCGCTCGAGAATAAATGCCGGGGCGGAAGCCGCAGCGGCCCAAGTAAGTCTGCCAGCGTGGCCTGCCAGCTAGAAACCAGCGGCGACATCAAACGCGTGTAAGCTGGCCCGTCTGGACCCAACCCGGCAGCAGTCGCCGGAATGGAACGCTCAATGATTACCGCACTGCCGTCATCCAGAGGATGCGCCAGCGCATAGGGCGGAAAAACCCATTCCAGGCCAAAGGATTGGAGCGGCAGGCTGCGAAAGAAAGGTGAACCGACGCCCAGAGGGTGAATGGCCGAACAGATATCATGCCGAAAGCCGGGCAGAGTCAGTTCGGCCGTACGCGTGCCGCCGCCAATCGTCTCGCGCGCTTCCAGGATCTGAACCGAGCGCCCTGCTCGGGCCAGGGTAATCGCCGCGGCCAAACCATTCGGCCCGCTGCCAATGATGACAGCATCCGGAGATGGCAAGCCTGCTGAGCGTGGTCCAGAATGCGTCACCGCCTCTCCATTCAGGCTGCATCCTGCTGTTCCAAAAACTCTTTCAGGGCAACCGCGTTGTTATACTGCGTTTCTTTTGAACCGTAAATCAGTGTTACGGGAGCCTGCCGGGCCGCCTGCAGCAGCGGCTGCCAGACAGCCGTTTTTTGTGCCAGCTCGGCAAAGTAACGCCGGCGAAATTCATCCCAGAGCGCAGGCTCATGGCCAAACCATTTCCGCAGTTCATTGGAAGGAGCAAGATCCTTTAGCCAGTCCGCCAGGTCCAAATCTTCCCGTTTCCGCCCGCGCGGCCAGAGGCGATCCACTAAATATCGCGCCCCATCCGAAGGCGCTGGATCTTCATACGCTCGTTTGATCTGAATGTTCATGCTATTCAGCATAACTTAAAATTCCGGAATATGAAAGGAGGGTCTCTAGGATTCAGCGTAGTTTTAGGGAGAAATGGCTACGCGGTAGGGCTGCAATCAAGCGTGGTCATCTGGCCCACCTTTGGATCAAGGCTTTTTCAGCTGCGGAACGTTTTCCTGAATGGATGGGCGGCTGCCAAAGGGGGGGTGGAACGTGAAAAGCGAGCAGTTCTTGCACCGACCAACAATGCTCGGTAATCCCCGCCGCCATGGCCGGGGTGCGTTGGACCCAGCGAAAGCCCCGTTCGCCCACCCACAACTTGACCCGCAAACTGGCATGTTCGGTACAGAAGTTGTAGACGGTGCCGATCAGGTACATGCCCGAGTGCAAAGTAGCCTCTTGGCGGGCCAAAGCGCGGGTGCGCCGGGTCAGGGCGGCTAGTCGCGCTCGAAAGGTGGCATTCAAGCGCTCAATGAAGGCAGTGTTGAACGCTTGAATGCCCTGGCTTTGCCGCAGCAGGCCCTGCGCCACGTCCCAACTCCCCTGGGCCATCTGGCGCACGACCCCCACCAAGCGCCTCCCTTGGTACTGTTTCACCACGCGTCCGATCAGGATGTCTGGCCAAGCTACCATGAGCGGACGCCCGCCCTGCTTGCCGCTGGGGAGTGCCGTGCGAAATACGCGCAGAATGGCGCCCCAATAGCCATAAAAGCCATCCACGCAGAACAGGAGCGGTCGCGCGAGCGCGCTTTTGCGGACTTGTTCCAGCAAACAGATGAGCAGGGCTTCATCCCGCTGCTGGCTGACCACTCCGCCCAACCATAGGCGGGTCCCGACCATGATGGCCATCGCCAGCCAAAGGATTTGGCCTTGCAGCTTCGCGCGGATCTCATCCGCCTGGACATGCTGCAGATCCCGCGGTTGTGCCACTAGCTGAGCATGCACCGCCTGACACTGCTGTCCTGCGCGCGTCTGCCAATCGGTCACCGTGCGCTCATCCAGCCCATAGGCGGCCACAATCGCCTGGGGTGGGCAGCCAAAAGCCAACAGGGTCACCCCAATCCCGAACAATTCCACCTTATGCTGTAGACGATACAAGGGTGTGCCGCGCCGTTCCACAAAAGTCTTGCCACAAACATGGCAAATGTACCGCTTGTCTTTCTGGCTATGCACACCAATGTTTCCTTGACCCGTTTGCCCCCTTGCAGGACAGTCCATATTCGGGCAAAATACCCCTTGAGGATCCATGTCGCACCTCTTTCTCGGTTTCGCAACCTTTAGAGTGCCACAGGATCCTCATTTTCTCAACCCTTCTCCACGCTGGACTGCAGTCCTACCGCTTCGCCATTTCTCCCTAAAACCACGCTGAATCCCAGAGATCCCCGTTTTTTGACCGCCGCAACCTTTAAGGTAGGTTTATAATAACTCTATCCAGCAACGTTTATTATTCGATGCCCGCGATGGCGGCAATTTTAAACTGGCTTATTCCACGTTTTATACATAAGGAGAAATAAGGATGGTTATGAAGGAACGCAATGATTGGGAAAACCCGCAAGTGGTGGCCATCAACCGTTTTCCGGCGCACGCCACGGGCCTGCCTTTCGCAGATGAGGCCAGCGCGCTCAGCCGTGACCCGCAGCGCACACCCTGGTACCGCAGCCTGAACGGGGATTGGAAGTTCTACTACGCGCCAAACCCCGCTTCCCTTCCGGAGGGTTTCTACACTTCCGATTATGATGTCTCTACCTGGGATGAGATTGCTGTGCCAGGAAACTGGATGATGCAGGGTTACGACAAACCTATTTACTGCAATGTAAAAATGCCCATTCCCAACACGCCGCCCTTCGTCCCGCAAGAGGACAACCCCACCGGCCTATACCGCCGGGAGTTCGATTTGCCAGTGAACTGGCAGGGCCGCCGGATTATCCTCTCCTTTGGTGGGGTGGAATCGGCTTTCTATGTTTGGGTCAACGGTCAAAAGGTCGGCTTCAGCAAAGACTTGCGCCTGCCCGCGGAGTTTGAAATCAGTGATTATGTGCATCCGGGCAAGAATGTGGTGGTCACTGAAGTGATCCGCTGGTCGGATGGCTCTTTCCTGGAAGACCAGGATCACTGGCGCTTTGCTGGCATGTTCCGAGAGGTGATGCTCTATTCGCTGCCGAACATCTACCTGGCGGATGTCTTTGCCAAGCCTACCCTCGATTCGCAATATACCGACGGCATATTGACGGTCGATGTCAGGCTGGGCGGGGTGATCGAACAGGCCGAAGGCTGCCGGGTAGAAATGCAGCTCTTTGATGCGGCGGGCCAGCCGGTTTTCCCCGCTTACATTGGCGATGATTATCACTTTACGATGTGGGAACCCGCGCGGGTTACCCTCACCCAGCCGGTGACCGCTCCACAGCAGTGGTCGCATGAAACGCCCTACCTGTATACCCTGGTGGTGCTGCTGCGGGACGCTCAGGGTCAGGCGGTGCAGTACTATTCCCACCGCATTGGCTTCCGAAAAGTGGAAATTAAGAACCGCGAGTTGTTGGTCAACGGCAAAGCAGTCCTGATTAAAGGTGTCAACCGCCACGAGCATGAGGATCAGCGTGGCAAGGCGCTGACCATGGAATCTATGCTGGCGGATATTCGCTTGATGAAGACGCACAACATCAACGCGGTGCGCACCTGCCATTATCCTAACGATGAGCGCTGGTACGACCTGTGTGATGCGTACGGCATCTACGTCTGGGACGAAGCCAATATCGAAACTCATTCGGTCTATAACAAGCTGTGCAATGAAGCCGAATGGCGCGCAGCGTTCCTGGAACGCGGCGTGCGCATGGTGGAGCGGGATAAGAATCATGCTTCGGTTATCACCTGGTCTTTGGGCAACGAGTTGGGCTATGGGCCCAATCATGATGCGATCGCCGGCTGGATTCGCGGGTATGATCCCTCGCGCATCGTCCATTATGAGGGCACCATGCGGGTGAGTTGGGATGCCGGTCACCTGGCCTCTGACCTGGTTTGCCCGATGTACCCGCCCATCGAGCGTATTGTGGATTATGCGCTCAACCCGAATTACACCCGCCCGTTGATTATGTGCGAGTATGCGCATGCTATGGGCAATTCTGTGGGCAATTTGAAAGAATACTGGGAGGCAATTGAAACCTACCCGGGTTTGCAGGGCGGATTCATCTGGGACTGGGTGGACCAGGGCCTGACCAAGACTGATGAAAACGGCGTCAATTACTGGGCTTACGGCGGCGACTTTGGCGACACAATCAATGACATGAATTTCTGCATCAATGGCCTGATCTTCCCCGACCGCACCCCTCATCCGCCGATGGTGGAGTTTAAAAAGTTGATCCAGCCGGTCGCGGTCAAAGCTGTGGATCTCAACGCCGGTAAGGTGGAAGTGACCAACAAGCATGATTTCGTGCGGTTGAATCATTTGGTAGGCTCCTGGGAACTGGCGGTGGATGGTGAAGTGGTGCAGGCTGGCTTGCTGCCGGTACTGAATGTGCGCCCCGGTTTCTCTGAGGTCATTTCTCTGCCCTACAGCCAGCCACGCCTTTCCCCTGGCGCGGAGTGCTTCCTGACGGTACGTTTCAACCTGGCGCAGGATACTGCCTGGGCAAAAGCCGGGCACGAGGTGGCCTGGGAGCAGTTCAAACTGCCCAGCCTGGCCCCAGAGCCGGTGACCTTAGCGGTTGCGGAAATGGCTCCGCTGCGCGTGAACGAAGATCATGAGCGCATCGTATTGAGCGGTGAGAGTTTTGAAGTGAACTTTGCTCGTAAGACCGGGCGCATCTCCCGCTACAGCTATGAGGGCACCAACCTGGTCAAGGAAGGTCCGGCGCTGAATATCTGGCGCGCCCCCACGGATAATGATGGCTTCAAATGGATGGAAAATAACGACCGCAAGCTGCTGGGCCAATGGCAGAATGCCGGGTTGGACCGGCTGGAAAGCCGCCTGGAATTGCTGGAATGCGAGCAGCCCTACCCGCAAGCGGTGAAAATTCAGGTGGTGCATGTGGTCAAAGCGCCAGATGTCGCAGCAGGCTTTCGCCATATCGCCATCTATACTGTTTATGGTAATGGCGCGGTACTGCTGGATCAGGTGGTGGAGTGCTTCGGTGATTTGCCACCGCTGCCGCGAATAGGGGTATCCCTGGTCACGCCGGAAGGCTTTGAGCAGTTCACCTGGCTGGGCCGCGGCCCAGAGGAAAGTTACATCGACCGCAAGGCGGGGGTGCCGGTGGGCCTGTATCAGGGAACGGTCGATGAGCAGTACGTGCCCTATATCATGCCGCAGGAAAATGGCAACAAGACCGATGTGCGCTGGGCCGCGTTGTTAAATGGAAAAGCCGGGCTGTTGGCAGTGGGTGAGCCGCTGATGGAAGTCTCTGTCGGTCACTACACCGTCGATAATTTATCCCAGGCGCGCCACACCAATGAACTTGTCCGCCAGCCAGAAACCTATTTTAACCTGGATGCGATCCAGTGCGGCCTGGGCGGCAACTCCTGCGGCCCGCGCACGCTGGATAAATACCTGGTCTGGCCGGGAAGCTACCACTTCGCGGTGCTGTTCCGTCCCTTTACCCAGGAAGACTCGCTGGCCCAACTGGGCCGCGAGTGGGTGGAACGAGTATAGTGGTCTTTTCGAATCAGAAACGCGCAGAGAAATCTGCGCGTTTCTGATTCCACCTGCCCGGAAATATCTTCTTGATCTGCATCAAAACAGGATATACTAAAGTCAGGCGCGTTCCTTTTTCCTTTTACATATCCCGTAAAATGCTGCTGAATCTTGACAGGGAGGTTCTTTCCATGGCATCCATTAATGTGATTTCGTGGGCTAAGCGTTTGCTATGCTTGGGGTTGCTCGCATCACTACTGGCGGGCTGCGCAGGTTTATCCATTAACCCGCTGCCGGAACCGGTCGCGCTGCGCTTTGTTTATATCGATAAGGTCGCCGACTTTGCCCCCCTGGCCGAAGATTTCCACCGCCAGCATCCGAACATAACGGTTGAACTGGTTGGGGTCCCAACCGTTGGCAATGTGAGCCAATCTTTGGTGGAGAAACTGAAAGATGCGGATGCCATTCGCCTCTCTTCCAGTTTTGTGACCCCCGAAATCGCGGCGACTTTTATGCCGCTGGAAACGCAAATCTCCACCAGCCAGGATTTCCCCTCGGCAGACTTGATCGCCGGCAGCCTGGATGCCTTAAAGATGGACGGCAAGCAGTACGGCATTCCGGCGGGGATCAGCCCGATGGTTGTTTTTTACATTCCGAAGAAATTTAATGATGCGGGAGTTAAGCCACCCCTACCTAACTGGACGCTGGCTGATTTCGTAACCACGGCATCCGCCCTCAACCGCACGGATGAAACACTGCGCGGCAGCAACCAGCTTACCTACGGCTATTGCAGCTACCCCACCTTCCCCGACGTGGCGATTTTTACCTACCTGTTTGGCGGCGGCCTGTTTGATAACCTCTATCAGGTTTCCAACCCAACCCTGAACCTGAGTGCGAATGTAGATGCCCTAAGCTGGTATGCCAGCCTATCCAATGATTTTGGCCTGATCCCACCTGCCCATAATGAGCGGGAAGTGGGCATGCTGGTGGCGCGCGAGAACTGCGCTTTCTGGATCGACTGGTTGGATCGTTCGATGTTAGGCGATCACACCGCCGACCCGGCGGCTCCGCTGCCGCTGCCCGGTTACCATGCCCAGTTCAACGTGGCAAACCTGGATGCCTATTTCATCATCAGCAAATCTGCACACCCTGACGAAACCTGGCAGTGGATCAATTTCCTCATGCAGCAGCAGTCAGCTTCCGGCAACCTGATTCCGCCCTTGAAAAGCGAGATTAACGCTCAGGAATATGCTGCGCGTGCTCCGCAAAATGTAGTCGCCGTGGCGCGCAGCCTGCCGCCGCAAACCGTTATGCTGGGGCTGGAGATGTATCGCAACCAGCGTTTTAGCAAAGTGCTGCAATTATTCGGGCAAGCTGCCACACAGGTATTTCAGGGGAATGCCGACGCTCAATCCGCCCTGGATGCGGCCCAACGTCAGGCAGAATCGGCTTTTTCACAGCCCTAATAAAGAAACGACACAAACGGGTCGTTTCTAGCGGAGAACCCTTTATTCTTCTTCAAAGCTCAAGCAGGTTGGTACCAGCAGCAGGGGTAAGTCGGTCATGCCGGGGACGCGTGGGGCGACGCTGCCCGCCCAAAAAGCACCCATGCCGGTTTTCCCGTGCGTTCCCAGGATGATGATGCTCGCGTTGTTTTCGTTGGCTGCTCGTGCAATCTGCTCCGGCGGATCTCCCCGGCGCACCTGCCAGGATACCGCCAAACCTTTCTCCAGCCAGGGCCTGGCTCGTTCTGCCAGCATGCGCCCGGCTTCATTTTGCTCTATTTCCAGCAGGGCTACTGTTGCGGCGGGCAGCAGTCGGCTGGCAGCGCCCTCTTTCCCTTTGAGACTCTCTAGTTTTGGCACGACGTTAATCAGCTGGATGGGCAGCTGCGTGCGGCGGGCGATCATCGCCGCCATTTCCAGGCCGCAGTTATGCTCCGGGTCTTCATCCAGCGCCACCAGCAGGTGATCGAGGTTGGCAAATAGTTCCTCCTGATCCCGCTGCGGCTGGATCAGCAGCACCGGGGTATTGCCAAAGGAAATTACTTGCTGGGCGATGTTTCCTACCATAAACTGGCGCAGTCCGCTCTTACCGTGCGAGCACATAACGATCAGGTCCTGTACCATTTCTCCGGCGTGGTTGGCGATGCTGCGCGCCACGTTGCTGACCTCTTCCGAATGCACGTGAAAATGGACCTGCGTGCCAGGCGGGAAGCCTTGCGCGATGGATTTAAGATAATTTAAAGCCTCCGCCTCGCTGGTCAGATGACGTTCGCCGTGCACTTGCGCGGGAGCGTGGTGTTCGATCACATGCAGCAGGGTAATGCGCGCGCCGAACAGCTGGCTGAACCACACCGCGCCTGGTAGAGACGCTTCCGCCAGGGACGATCCATCCAGAGGGACAAGAATATTTAAGAGCATGGCTCATCCTCCCACAATGGTTTGATAAATCAGGTAAATATTTAGCACGACGATTAACACAGCAATCGCCGATACGATCGCAGTGGTGATCTTGCTGTTAACCAGCGCGCCCATTAAATCTCGCCGGGCTGTAAAGATCACCAGCGGAATGATGGCAAAAGGCAGGCCAAAGCTCAACAGCACCTGGCTGAGCACCAGTGTTTGAGTCGGGTCGAAACCAGCGAAGATGACCACCATCGATGGAATCATGGTGACCAGCCGCCGGATCCAGATGGGGATTTCCATGTGCAGAAAGCCCGCCATAATCACCTGCCCGGCCATCGTGCCCACCGAGGCTGATGAAAGCCCGGATGCCAGCAGGGAAAAGCCAAAGATATAGGAGGCGGCCGAACCCAGCAACGGTTCAAGGGTCTTATAAGCCTGTTCAATGGTACCCACATTGTGCAGCCCGGAACGGTTAAAGGTCGCCGCTGCCATGATCAGCATTGCGCCATTAATCAGCGAAGCCATACCCATTGCGATCAGCACGTCGATGATCTCGTAGCGGAACAACATCTTTTGCTGGCGCGGGTCCTTGACCACAATTCGCCCCTGCGTCAGCGCGGAATGCAGGAAGATGGCATGTGGCATCACCGTCGCGCCGAGAATACCGGTTGCCAGGAGGATGCTTTCTGGTCCCTGGAACATGGGCACCACGGCATGGTAAGCGACTAAACCCCAATCGGGCTGGTCCAAAATCGTTTCGGCCACATACGAAAGCGCCACCGCGCCTACCAGGACGGAAATGACCGCTTCCAAGGGCCGGAAGCCGTAGCGTTCCAGGCCGAGGATGACGAACGTGGCAATCGCCGTCAGGATGCCGGATATCCAGAGCGGGATGCCAAAGAGCAGGTTGAAACCCAGGGCCGCGCCGAGAAATTCGGCCAGGTCGGTGGCCATGGCGACCAGTTCCATCAGCACCCACATCAGTCTGACCAGCCAGGTGGGGAAGTGGTTGCGGCACTGTTCTGCCAGGTTATACCCGGTGGCAATGCCCAGTTTTGCTGAAAGCGCCTGGATCAACATGGCCATCAGGTTGCTGGCGATGATCACCCACAGCAGGAGATATCCATACCTTGCGCCGCCGGAGATGTTGGTGGCAAAGTTTCCTGGGTCTACATAAGCGACGCTGGCAATAAACGCCGGCCCCAAGAATGGCAGCAGCCGCGCCAAGGGCCCCTTCTTGCTGCTGCCTTCTAATACCCGGGTCGCCTCAGAGATGGTCTTGTCTTTAGGCGGTGTCGTTGTTTCATTAGGTCGGTTCATCAAATGTTCCCCGCAGTTATGTTTTGAAAAGTGTAACACATTCGGGTAAAAAGATAATCAATAGGATTTTAATAGCAGAAAACGGGGCTGTCCAAAACAGGTCGTTTTGAATGCCCCTTTCTAAGCGAAATGAGATTTACAGGTGCCCCTCTTTTTTACATTTTGGCTGATAAAGACGCCGAAAGTTAGCGTTTATTGCGGTGTTCATGCGCCCCGGTGAAATGGGAGTGGCGCGTGCGCACCTCGACCCTGCCGGTCTTTAACCTCCCCAATGCCTTTTCCTGCACTTCCAGGGGGTTGTAGCGGCTTAAAATCTCGATAACCGGGTCGACCGAATCCCAATCTGCCAGGACGGTGACTGCGACATCGTTTTCGCGCACATTTTTGGCATACTGCCGGGCTTCCGCATCACTGATGCCCATGCCTAAAAAATGTCCGAACAGGCTGCCCGTCAGCCCTCCGCTGGCTGCGCCTACACCCGTGAACAGGAAGAAGGCAAGCGCCGCTGCCAGGGGACTGCCTGCCACCAGCGGCGTCAGCAGGGAGAGGTTAAGCGCGCCCATCAAGGCCAGTAAGCCGCTCGTGCCACCGACTGCTCCACCGACACCTGCGCCAACTTTTAGCCCTATGCTTGCCCCATCCACCTCAATTTCCGGCTGCAGGCTGTCAATTTTCGTTTCGCTGGCATTTTCACTGCTCTTAATATGGGTTGTGGGAAAAACGTCCACCATATCTCGCGGGAAGCCGTCCTTAAACAACTCCCGCACAGCTCGATCTGCGCTGTAATAACTCTCAAAAATTGCCACCACGGTTCTAGCCATTAATCCTCCTACCAATAAAAGACAAGTAAAAAACAACAATAAATAACGCGAAAATTTCAACTACTTTGATTACCTCACTCATCAACGGTATAAATTTCAGTATAACCCTTTGCCCGTTGCGCCTCAATTGAGATGTTCCCTTTTTCACAATAGGGTAATCCCCAACATCTGAGATTGGGGATTTTCAGGGGCCCTCATACAGCCGGGCGCGGATCGACAGGAAGTTCCTTTTACCGCTGTTTACCCGGGGTCTGGCATGCTTTGAAGGGCTTTGAAAAGGTCCTTTCAGGCTCTTTGGGAAGTCGTTGACATAAAGCACCTTTATAAACACATATCGTCTTTGTTGTGAGTAGAGGGGCGATGGATGGCGGCGCGGCGGCGAACGCCGAGAACGCGAGCAGCGGTAAAAGGCTTACCTTGCGCAGTCGCCAAACCCTCCTGGTTGAGGATCTCAGCCACCGCTTGATCCGAATGGGTGGGGCTCAAGGTGCGAACCCGCTCGATGACTGGCTCAGGGATCGGTACAGCGCCCCGGATGGGCAACGTCACCGGGAAGCTATCTACCAGATTGGTGTGCCAACGGATTTGCACTTGGACCAGATGTTCCAGGCGGGTAAGCGTGACATCCGCAATCAACAGGCGGAGTAGTTCTTTGCGTTCGGCCCAGGTTGTGGTCTCGGTTTGCCAGACCTTGGGCAGGTCTTCCACCAGGTTGCGCAGCTTCTGGCGTTGGGTCTCGTCGAGCTGTAAGGGCGAGTGCTTGAGGAAGCTTTGGTAGTCGATATCCAGTTGCTGTTGTTCCTGCAAGCGGGCTTCCCACTCCTGCTCCAGGATGCGGGCGACCAGGCGATTCTCAGGGTCGACCTGTTCGTAGCGGCGTTTGGCCAGGCGAACGGCATAGCCAGCAGCCTCCAGGCGAAGGGTCCATTGTTGTTTGAGGATCGCCTGTTGGCGGTCGATTTCTTCCAGAACGGCCAGACTGAGTTCCATCTGCGCCGGGGTCAGCGCTGTTAGCATGGCCGTGGTCAGCGCTTGATCCACTTCCCGGCCTGGGATGCTCTGACAGGTAGGCTCGCCATAGCGGCGTTGCTGGTGGTTGCAGACATAGCTAATATGCTGGTGCTCCTTGCCACTGTACACCAGCGTCATGCGTCGTCCGCAGCGTCCACAGATCAAGATCCCACTCAATAACGCCATACCATCCTGCCGTCGTCCTTTTTGCCGCAAGTGCTTGCCATGGCTCGCCAACTGGGCCTGATTGGCTTCAAACTGGGCTTGGGTGATGTAGCCCGGGAAGGCTTGCCAGATGTCGGCCAGCCACTGTTGGGGCGGCAGACGCACTTTGCGCTGGTGCATCTGCTCCAGCGGTTTGGCCGCCGCGCGGTGTGTGACCCGCCCGTAGGCGTACGCTCCGGCATAGACCGGGTTATTCAATACCGCCCAGGTCCGTTGGCTCGTGAGCCGGGTCCATTCCAAGGGGCCTTCCCAACCTTGCCGCCTGGGAAACAGCAGCCCATGCTCGGTGAAGTAGCGCACCACCTGAATGATCGATCCGCTCAAGCGAAAGCGCTCAAACAGGAGCGCCACTGCCGACCGCACCTGCTCGTTGGGATCCAGTGCCACCCCAAGCGAGCGCACATACACCAGCCCCACCGGCAGATGCATGCGCAGTTCCCCCCGTTGGGCTTTGCGCAGCTTGTTCTCCCATAGTCGCTGGCCCATTTGGCGCACTTCCAGGCTGGAGAGCAGCCCTTTGAAACCCAAGAGCAAGCGATCATCCGCACTCCGTGGATTATACTCCTGCTGTTCGTCGATGAGTAAGGCTCCCGTGAGGGCGGCCAGTTCCACCAGGCGATGCCATTCGCTGTCGATGCGGGCCAGACGTGACACTTCCACGCTGAAAATGGCACCCACCCGGCCCAACGCCACCTCAGCCAATAATTGGGCGAACCCATCGCGTGGGGCCTGTGGATCAGAGGCGGAGTGCCCTAAATCGGCGTCCACCACGACGATCCGTTCGCGCGGCCAGCCCAACTGCCATGCCCGTTGTTGCAACTCATACTGCCGGCGGGTGCTCTCCTGATGATCTTGCAGTTGCGCCAGACTGGATTGGCGCACGTAGATATACGCCAGGCGCTGCAGATGGTCGGGTTGGATTTTAGTGCTGAGCAGGCTCATTTTTCTTCTCCTCCCCCCTCTGGCTCCACTGCCGCAGGATCATCTGTACCAGAAGGGCGATCACCCGGGCACGCTGCTGGGGCGAAAGCTGGGTCAATTCGAACCGAACCGGCTGTTGCATGTCTGTCTCCTTCCGCTCGTCGCTTGTTCCGGGAAGGAATTGTGCCCTCTTTCTGGTCCGTTGGGGAATGGGCTTCGATGTATTTGCACAAGGCCAGGAGCTGGTCCATCAAAAACCGCGCCCCGGGGAGCGAAATCTGCCCTGGCGCCTGGTCGGTCCAATCTACCGGGATGAAATATTGCTGTCCGTTGGCAAGTTGGATCAGCACTTCCTCCCCGATTTGCTGTTCTATGGGGAACACCTGACCCCGCAGTGGATGCGCCGGGTGCAGCACGGTTACCTCTCGGACACCTGCTTTTGAAGGTGTTTCAATGAAATGTCTTTGGGAATTGCCGTGGTTTTAGGGAAAAATGGCGAAGCGGTAGGACTGCAGTCCAGCGTGGAGAAGGGTTGAGAAAATGAGGATCCTGTGGCACTCTAAAGGTTGCGAAACCGAGAAAGAGGTGCGACATGGATCCTCAAGGGGTATTTTGCCCGAATATGGACTGTCCTGCAAGGGGGCAAACGGGTCAAGGAAACATTGGTGTGCATAGCCAGAAAGACAAGCGGTACATTTGCCATGTTTGTGGCAAGACTTTTGTGGAACGGCGCGGCACACCCTTGTATCGTCTACAGCATAAGGTGGAATTGTTCGGGATTGGGGTGACCCTGTTGGCTTTTGGCTGCCCACCCCAGGCGATTGTGGCCGCCTATGGGCTGGATGAGCGCACGGTGACCGATTGGCAGACGCGCGCAGGACAGCAGTGTCAGGCGGTGCATGCTCAGCTAGTGGTCAGTTGGCACGGAACTTGCCATGAAGAGTGGAAAAGAAACCACTCCAAAAAGGCAGGGACAGGGCGATGACGGGACGAAAGAAAGACCCATTGCGGAAGATAACAGAAGAAGAACGAGAATGGCTGGAGCGGATCAGCCGATCGCAGAGTGAACCGGCCAGCCATGTGTTGCGAGCGAAAGAAATCTTGGCGGTAGCCGAAGGATGCAGTTATACCCAGGCGGCGGAACGGGTCGGCGGAAATGCGGCGATCCCGTCTCGCATTTGGTAGAGCAGTTCAATCGGGAAGGGTTGGCGGCGATCCAGCCCAAGCACGGTGGTGGGCCAAAGGCGAAATACACGGCTGCGGAACGGGAGCGTGTCTTACAAGCAGCACGACGACAGCCGACAGCCGAGCAGGATGGCACGAATACCTGGTCACTAACCACTTTACAGCACGTGCTGCGGAAATCGGCGAATGGCTTACCGGAGATCAGTACGGAACGCATCTGGGTGATATTGCAGGAAGCGGGCTTCCGCTGGCAGAAGTCGCGCACCTGGTGTGAAACGGGGCAGGTGGCCCGGAAACGCAAACGCGGGGTGGTGATGGTCACGGATCCGGATGCAGGGCAAAAAAAGAACTGATTGACATGGCCTATCGTGAGGGCGAAAAAATGGGGTTGGCTACCTGGTAGAAGATGAGGCAGGGCCGTATCAAACGTTCCCTATGCGGGAAAGCTGCAGCCGGAAAGTCAGCCGGTGCATCAACCCCATGAGTACATTCGCAATGGAACGGCCAAAATGCTGACCCTGTTTCATCCGGCCAGTGAACTGTGCGGGTCAAAGGCGTGACCCAATCGACCAATGCCATTTTGCATCCCTGGATCAAGGCCCAGGTGGAAGACATCCTCAAAACGCTCCCTGAAAAACCCATCTTGGATGAAGAAATCAACCGCCAGGTATGGAAAACCTGGCAGCGCGGTTTATCGGTGCGGATTACCCTGCCGGAGACCCTGCCCCCCTTACGATGCTGTTGATTTGGATAACCTGAAAGGACATTACACCCCCGAATTGGTGTTGTGGCTGTTCGCACACGGCGTGATGGTTTTATATACCCCGTTGGTGGTTCCTGGTTCAATATGGCTGATTCATTCAGCGCATTTTGGTTCGCCGGCGTTGTCCGGCAAAATCCCCAGGCACCTGGTCAAATCATAGCCTGTTAGAGGCTGTGGCAAATGCTTGAACCAAAATCCAACACCATTTAATGCGCGCCAGAGCTCCCGCAACGCAGTCACAGCGCCGTTCGCCTTAGGTGCTCGCGCTTGTGTGCGCCTACCTTCGCCCCAAACTAACCTCACCAAAAATCATCACCATCCAACTGACCCACTAGCACAACCGCGGGATCTGCAGCATGTCCAGGCGGATGAGATCCGCGCGAAGCTGCAAGGCCAAATCCTTTGGCTGGCGATGGCCATCATGGTCGGGACCCGCCTATGGTTGGGCGGAGTGGTCAGCCAGCAGCGGGATGAAGCCCTGCTCATCTGTTTGCTGGAACAAGTCCGCAAAAGCGCGCTCGCGCGACCGCTCCTGTTCTGCGTGGATGGCTTTTATGGCTATTGGGGCGCCATTCTGCGCGTATTTCGCACGGCACTCCCCAGCGGCAAGCAGGGCGGGCGTCCGCTCATGGTAGCTTGGCCAGACATCCTGATCGGACGCGTGGTGAAACAGTACCAAGGGAGGCGCTTGGTGGGGGTCGTGCGCCAGATGGCCCAGGGGAGTTGGGACGTGGCGCAGGGCCTGCTGCGGCAAAGCCAGGGCATTCAAGCGTTCAACACTGCCTTCATTGAGCGCTTGAATGCCACCTTTCGAGCGCGACTAGCCGCCCTGACCCGGCGCACCCGCGCTTTGGCCCGCCAAGAGGCTACTTTGCACTCGGGCATGTACCTGATCGGCACCGTCTACAACTTCTGTACCGAACATGCCAGTTTGCGGGTCAAGTTGTGGGTGGGCGAACGGGGCTTTCGCTGGGTCCAACGCACCCCGGCCATGGCGGCGGGGATTACCGAGCATTGTTGGTCGGTGCAAGAACTGCTCGCTTTTCACGTTCCACCCCCCTTTGGCAGCCGCCCATCCATTCAGGAAAACGTTCCGCAGCTGAAAAAGCCTTGATCCAAAGGTGGGCCAGATGACCACGCTTGATTGCAGCCCTACCGCGTAGCCATTTCTCCCTAAAACTACGGCAATTCCCCAAGAGCCAAAAAAGGTGTATCACTTGTAGTTTCGCGATACACCTTGAAAACTCATTTCACCGATCGGTTATGAAGTGGCTGTATGTACTATGTTGCGTTCTTTGGTCCAGTGATCCCGATACCAGGTGCACTCCCTGAACTCATCATGCAGGGACTGCATTTTCTGCTTTAGCTTTTCACGGAACTCTGCTAACAAGACTGCATGAGCCGTATCATTCAGCAGGTTATGCATTTGCAGAGGATCGGTGTGGTTATCAAATAGCAGCTCACTATGATCCGAAAGATAGACTGCATACGTATAGCGCTTTGTGCGTAAGGCGCGCCACTCGTAACCATTTACCCAGCGTGCGGTGCAGCCCATACCTTGCATAAAAGCTGCTTCGGGTTCGTTCTGACATTCCCCGAGCAGGCACTGGCTCAGATCGGTCCCTTCTACCCCTTCTGGAATAGGTAAGCCCATCAATCCCAACAAGGTCGGCATGATGTCAGGTGTATTCAACAAAAGATCACTTTTCTGCCCCCCTTCTAGTTTTCCCGGCCAACGAATCAGGAAAGGCACACGTACAGCCTCTTCATAAAAAATGTTCTTGGCCTGACGACCATGTGCGCCGAACATTTCTCCATGATCAGACGTAAACACAAAAATTGTGTTTTCCCGCTGGCCACTCTCATCAACCGCTTTTAACAACCGGCTAATATTCCAATCAAGGTTAGCGGTCATGGCATAATACACCTTCATCCACTGGGTTAGCGACTTGCGCCCTTCTGGGGTCATCTGTGCCCAGGAATCACCGTGAGGATCATTCTCTGGTAGGTAGTTTTCCGGCAATGAAAACTCCGTATTCTCAAACAACTTGAGATATTCCGGCGGGACATTATCTTCACTCCATGGGTCGTGCGGTGTGCCATATGAAAGGAAAAGCGCAAAGGGGGTATCTTCCTGGGCTGCGTTCTGCAACCAGTCGATCGCCATTTCTGTCTGAACATCCGGTTCATACCCCTTGAAATTGATCCGTTCCGGCGAATCTCGGTAATAGTACATATCCCGATAAGTGTGGTGGAAATTGTAACCTGCCCAAAAGCCATCGAAACCCAGGCGGTATGGCCCGGGTGGAATGTAAGCGTTAGCAGGATCATCATGATTGCCATACTGATTTGCCCACAAGTGCCACTTTCCAATATATGCGGTCTGGTAATCTGCCTGATATAAGACGTGTCCAAAACCTTCGTGATTGGCGCTAATCCGTAGTTCGTTAATCACCATCCCTGTACTGCTCGAATATTTACCGGTAAGGAGAGAAGCCCGATAAGGAGCGCAAAGGGGATGACCCGAAACAGCATTATACAGGTCGATTGATTCAGCCTCCAGACGATCAATGTTTGGTGTATGAGCATGTTTATCCCCAGTATATCCACATGAAAAATAGCGCAGTTGATCCGCAAAGATGTAAATTAAGTTTGGTTGTTTCATCATTCTTGTTTCCTGTTGTACTTTCGATAATCAATGGTTTTTATCTAACTTGCCGTGCGACCGTTTAACCTTTTAGACCTGAAATGGCGATGCCGCGGACAAAGTAACGCTGTCCGAGTAGGAAGATAATCAAAACAGGTAATGTGGCGATTGTGGTCCCAGCCATGAATAAGGTGGTCTGAGTAAAATGAACACCACGGAAATATGCCAGGCCCAACTGCACCGTGCGCATAGACTCTGTATTGGTGACCACCAATGGCCAGGTGAATTCATTCCAGCTATTCGCGAAGGTAAACAAGCCCAAGGTCGTTAGCGCAGGGCCAGTCAATGGGAGCATGATCCGCCAGAAGATGCCAAACTCGGAACAGCCATCTATCCTGGCAGCATCGGTCAGTTCAGATGGCAGCGTCATCATAAACTGGCGCATCATAAAAATTCCAAAGGCTCCGGCGATACCGGGAATAATTAATGCGCCATAGGTATTGAGCAAACCAGCGCCACCAACACCGAGTATATTGTTCCCGCCAAATAAAGGAAAGCGCTTCATCATTACAAACATAGGGATCATCGTTACCTGTCCAGGTACCATCATGGTGGCCATGACCACTGCGAACAGGATATTCCGCCCCGGAAAGTTGAGACAGCCAAATGTATAACCCGCCAGGGAACTAAAGAACAAAACGAAAATGACCGAGACGATGGTAACGATAGCGCTGTTGGCGAAGAAAACATTAAATTTCGCCGCTACCATGCTGTCATAAAAGTTTTTCAAAATGATCGGGGTCGGGAACCATTCCGGAGGGTAACGGTTCGCTTGAGACTCGCTCATTAATGCAGTAGCAAGCATCCAGTATAGTGGAAACCCCATAATCAATGTCCAGATCGTCAGCAGGAGATACGTCAGGACCCGGCGAGAGGCGTTGAAAATGCGTGTTTTACTCAAAGAAAGCGCAGCAAGTTGTCGCATAGTTCATCCCTTTCAAGCAGAGCGCCCGATCCTGAAACTAAGGAGGGACAGAATGACAATAAAGAAAAACAGCAGGAAGGACTGCGCGGAAGCGTACCCCATTTTCAGAAAAAGAAATGCGTTCTGATAAATCTGGTGGGCCATAACCGTAGTTGAGTTTAATGGACCCCCATCCGTCATCACAAAGACCAGGTCAAACATCTGAAAACTACCGATCATGGTAGTGATCAGTACCAGCAGTGTCGTAGGCTGCAAGAGGGGCAGCGTAATATGGCGAAACTGCTGTAAGCTATTTGCTCCATCAATTTGCGCCGCTTCATAATATTCACCTGGGATACCTTGCAGCCCGGCGAGATAGATAATCACGACCCAACCGACACTACGCCACAAACCAGCAATAATGATGGATGGCATTGCAGTCCCCGGATCTGTGAGCCAGTATAGGCTCTTTAATCCAAACACTTTGAGTATGTAATTCAGCATGCCTGTTTCTGGGCTGTACATTAACAGCCAGATACTTGCAACTACTACTCCTGATGTAATCCAGGGAGTAAAGGTAATTGTGCGAAAGAAATTACGAAAATGGATCTGCTGGTTTAGTAGTATGGCAAAGAATAGCCCCAAGAATAGACGTACCGGAGTGATCACTGCCAGAAAGTAAAGAGTATTAAAAATAGACCGGACGAAAACTTCATCCTTGAACATTCTGACATAATTGTCAAGGCCAACCCAAACCGGGGGTTGTAGAATGGTCCATTTGGTGAAACTAATAAAAAGCGCGAACAAGATTGGCAAGAAAGAAAAGATAAAAACAAAAAGGAAATTCGGGGCAAGAAACAGGTAAGCCCATAGGGCTCGCTTCCGTTCTAAACCGGACATCTGCCTCGCACCCGAACTGATTTGTATTTTTTGTATTCCATTAACCAAGTTCATTTGTATCCTTAAGAATATTCAGAGGAATGCCTGACTGATGTCAGGCATTCCTCTCAAGAAAATCTTACTTCTTACAACCAGTGATCTGGTTAACTTTTAACTTCTGCGTCTGCCAGGGCTTGCTGGATGGTCTTCTTCCCAGTCAACGCCTCTTGGAACGCATCATAGACCGGAACGCGCGCTTCCGTCAGATAGGGTGTGTTCGGAGCTCGACCAACTTTCTGAGCTTCCGCAGCCACTTTAGCATATGGGAACTGCGTAAAATACTGATCCGTCATGGCTGAAAGGCGAGTAGGTAAGCCATCGATATAGATGCCGTTGTTGGTCATCGCCAGTTCATTCATCCGTTGAGCATCCACCATATACTGAATGAACTTCCAGGCTTGATCTGGATACTTTGTATTTTTCATAATCACGAGGTTATCGCCACCTAGGTAAGAGGAATGCTTTCCATTGGCTGGGCGCGGCATGACGGCAGCCCCTAGTTTAATATCAGGATTCACTTTCTTTGCCTGATCGATTAGCGAGAGCCCACTAACCATAAACCCGGCGCGGTTGGAGAAGAACAGCTTGTTCAACTCGTCAGAGGACTGCCCAAAGACAGCACTACGCGGCATGTATCCCGAGTTGTACAGGTTAACCCATAAGCCCATTGCCTCCTCACCAGCTGCATTATTAAAACCGGCGCAACCGTTTTGATCGACAAAGTCGCCACCAGCACCCCATAAATAGGGCAGCCAGGTGAACATGACGGACGGGCTAATAACAGGGAAGATTGCACCATAGACATCCGTCGCTGGGTCACCAGACGATTTCGTAATGGCCTTTGCAGCAGAGAGCAGATCATCATAAGTTTCAGGAACTTGTGAAACTCCCGCCTGATCCATCAAGGTCTGGTTATAGATCATTATAGAAGGATCACTCCACCAGGGAACACCGTAGGTTTTGCCCTCGTAACGACTGCTGAAAAATAACCCCGCTCCATAGTCATTGACAAAGCTGTCACCTGCCTTCATCAGATAGTCATCCAACGGTAGGAGTGCCTTTTGGCCAAAGTAGATGGGCATAATGGCGACGTCCATGCCGACAATATCGGGTGGGTTTCCGCCGGCGACCGAAGCGAGCAGCTTAGTCCGGTAGTCAGCACCTGGAATACCCTGGTGAATAACCTCAATGTCAGGATTTGCGGCGTTAAAGTCTTTGACCACTTTATCAATCTGAGTATTATCAGCCAGACGGGTCCAGAATTGGAGAGTTACTTTCTGGCCAGAAGGCACAGCTTGTGCCTGAGTCGGTTCCGCGGCAGGACTGGTATTTTGCGCTGCAGGAGCAGCATTTGAAGACGGGTTAGAAGCGGTAGGGGTAGTGGCTGGAGCACAGCCTGGTAAAACGGCGACCATCAGAAACGAGACGATCGCTGTAAACAACCATACTTTTTGAAGAAAGTGCTTCATAAAACGGATCCTCCTGAAAACATTTAGTACTGGTATCGAGCGACGAATTTCCAATATCACTCAAACAACTTCGAGATTAGATTTCTCTATTCCTCCTTTTCATAAATACTCGGATACCTTATAGGTATTTACGGCAGTTCGTGAATCCATACACACATATCACCATTGGTACGGTTACCCCAGGTATAGTAAGGAACCGCCTTTAAAGTGATGGGTTTTAGTGAAGGCGGCGCAAACTGATATGCGCCGCCTTCACTAAAACCCTGTTGGTCAATTTGGAATGCTTCTGCCTGAAGCATGACAACGCCTCCGAATATATTTTCCTCCACCTCATTAATTTTGGCATTGCGCGGCAGGAAAATAGTTTCAAGCGAAACCAAGTGATCCACTTCCTCCAGACAGTAAACGAGTGGTCCTTTTTGCAATGCGACCCGCCCTTGATTAGCGCTCACGTTTGGATGAGGATAAACTCGTTGAGCAGGCATCTCCAAATTTAACGAGATTTTGTCTCCGGTCTTCCAACACCGCGTTATCGCCAGATATCCCTTTTCCGCTTGTGCCTCAAACACCTGTCCATTTACTTCGAGAGAATACCTCTGACACCAGCCCGGCACACGCAGCTTGATTGTAAATTCTTCCGGATGTTCGGCTTTAATCGATAGATGAATGGTTCCATTCCATGGATAATCCGTTTCCTGATCCAAAGTCACTTTTTGGTTTTTTATCTGGACCTCTGCTTTAGATTGCAGATACAGGTGAACAACAACCTCTGCATTGGATTTGGAATAGATATAACTACCCAAGGAAGCAATAAACCGGGCCAGATCTGGTGGGCTACAAGGGTTATCAAACCAGGTTCGCCGGTGTAATGGTTGTGAAAACGCGGCCTCATGCTTGCGCTGAACGGCTAAAGAATTTCTCTGGAAGAAATGATCACCTTCTAATGAAATGCCGCTGAGAATCGCGTTATAAAGGCTGCGTTCCATGATGTCCGAATAGCGGGCATTACAATCCAGATGCAGCATGCGGTGCATCCATTGGAATAAGCCAATCGCCGCACAAGTTTCCACTTGCGCAGTTTCATTCGGCAGATCAAAATCTGTTGTAAAACCTGCATTCTGGGTGCTCGACCCAATGCCCCCAGTAAGATACATTTGCCGGTTTACAACGCTTTCATAGAGGGTTTCACATGCTTGCAAAAGTGAATTATCCGACTTTTCTAAAGCCAGATCCGCCATAGCCGCATAAAGTCTGACTGCCCCCAATGCATTCCCCCTGGCATCTTTTTGTTCACGCACGGGGAGATGCGCCTGGGAAACAGCATATGCTGTGAGTGGAGTACTGGCAGGGTTCTCTCCACGCTCGAGTGCCTCTAAATCAAAATAATAAGGCTTTCGACCGCGCTCATTGATAAAAAAGCTTGCCAGATCAAGATAACATTGCTCTCCTGTCACGCGGTACAGCCGGATCAGCGCCAGCTCAATCTCAGGATGCCCATCATAGCCAGGCGTTTGCTTAAGCATTGGTCCAAAATCCGTATAAAGCAAATCAGCCAGGCGACATGCAATCTGTAGTAAGGTACGCCGTTGGGTGGCTTGAAAATGGGTTACGCCTGCTTCAATCAAATGTCCCGCGTTATATAATTCACGCAAATCACGCAAGTTCTTCCAACGCTTTCCTGATTTAAAAAGGGTGATATACGTGTTTAGATAACCGTTCGGCTCTTGAAGGCTACCAAGAAGATCAATTAGCTCATCTACCTGACGCTCCAGAAGCGAATCAGGTTCTGAAGCAAGGGTATAACTGGCGGCTTCAATCCATTGGGCAATGGGGCTCTCAACCGCCGGAAATGAAGGCGGGAGCAATTTCACCGATTGTTCTTTTTTCAAAAGCGGTAAGAGACCTGAATGGCGTAAAAAAAAACTGATTGCTGGAAGTGTCTTTATCCGGTTCACCACCTGCCTTTTGCCCCAGAAACCTCCCGCCAGTTTGACCATTGTAAAAGAAACTGGACGAAGGCGAGCTGCTTTTGGCTGTGGATTTAACGCGAGAATGCTCTCTGAGTGCTGAGATACCGGTGGGATTCCACCCAAATTCAAGACGGAGATAGACTGGCCCTCTTTTGAACCACAGGACTGCCTCAAGATCAATTCCCCCTGAACTAACTTATGTTTCATTAAAGCTTCAGGATGTTTCAACTGCTCAAGAAGTATCTCTGCCGCTACATGGCCCATGGCATAAGTGGGCATGCTGACCGTCGTCAAGGTTGGTCTTACCACACTGGCAATCAACCGATCATCATAGCCAACCACTGCGATATCCTCAGGGACCCGTAAGCTGGCATCCTGCAAGGCATAAATTGCCCCAACGGCCATGTTGTCATTCGCTGAAAATATAGCTGAAGGGAGGGGATTTTTTTTAACCACACTTGGGCCGCATAATATCCTGAAGCAATGCTCCAGTCGCCTTCCAGGATAAAATCACCTTCTATTGGCAAGCCACGTGCTTTTAGCACATCTTGATAACCAAGTAAACGTTGTTGGGTTGCGGGATAACTTTTATGCCCTAAAATGTGGGCGATACGCACATGCCCGATTTGAGCCAAATGATTTACCGCAAGCCGCGCTCCATACCGGTCATCCGGTCCGACCCAGGTTTGACCAGGAAAACTAACGCGGCGATTGATAAAAACGCTGGGTTTTCCCAAAGATACTTCCGAACGATTCCCATAAAACTGGTTATCTACAAAAATAACGCCATCCACTGAGTAATTCCGAATGGTTTGAATAGCGTGCTCTTCTTCAAGAATATTTTCCGATGAGGGGATAATAAAGCTGGAATAACCAGTTGATTTTAATGAGTTCAAGAATGCCCTGTATAATTTTGGGAGCAAATACGCTTGTTATATTATCCAGTACCAGGCCGATGGTTCGCGTTTGGTTTCCCCGCAAGCTGCGAGCGACCAGATTAGGTACATATCCCAACTCTTGCGCCAGCGTCAGGATTTGCTGACGAGTTTTTGGATTGATCCTTACATTATTCTGATTTAATGCACGCGAAACGGTGGATACAGATACTCCAGCCTTTTGAGCGATTTCAGTAACCTGACTTTCCGGTCAGGCTGAAACAGAACCTTACCAACCGAGTTTTAAGCCGTTTTTGTCACAACCGGTGTCTTTTTGATGACCGGAAAGCGGGTTTTCGGCGTCCTGGACTTGCCGGAAGGCCAGCCAGGCGGAATTCCGCGCGGTTTCGGGGCGAGCAGGGGTGCCAATCAGCGCAAAAATCGGGCGAATGCTTTGCTGGACGCGCTGTGGGGTCAAGCGTTGCTGGGATTTCTGCCAGGGCAAGGGTGCATCCTGGACAATCGGTCGAGCGAGGAAAATCATCCAGGTGGCCAGGGCGGTGAGCCAGGTCCAGCGGTCTCCGGCTTCCTTGCTTTGAAAGCGAGGCCGGGTCCAGCCCAGGGTTTCTTTGCGAAAATGCAGACCGGGTTCAATCGGCCAGCGGCTCTCGTATGCGCGCCAGACAGTTTCTACGGTGATGACTAGCCCGGCGGGGATCGACTTGGGCGCTAACCAGGCTAACCATAGGGCAGCGGGCGGCTTTTCCCGTTCGAGATGCACGCTGGCGCGAACCACATCGTAAGGCACATCCACGCCCTTCTTTTCATGCAAGTCTTTCCAGCGCTGCAACCGCACCTGCCCCCAGCGGGGATCCTCCAGTTCGATGACCTCATCGGGTTCGCCCCAGGTATCGGCATCTTTGAAGGCAAAGCGAGCGCCATGCACGCGGGGGCGGCCCTTCTGATGCGGGTCATGGACCGGGGCTGGACGGTACAGGACCCGATCCGCCCGCAGGCGAGCGGTAATGCCACAGCGCAGTCCTTTCACGGATCGCAAATAACCGGCATTGCCATACTTCCCGTCACAGGCAACGATGTCGAGGGCCTCCACAAATGCCGCGCGTGCCTGCGCTAGCGCTTTCACCTGATCGGCCCCCACTGCCTGCGCCGTTTGGCTGCTGGCGACTCGCTGCTCATCGACGGGCAGGGCCCAACTGGTATGGGGCTCCACCACCCAATCCAGGCTGGAGTAGGGGTAGCCGATGGCCACCGTGCCGCCATTGACATCACTGGAGGCTTGGAACACGTACTGGCGATCCTCCAGCGTTCTGGCTCTGGGCCGCGGCCAGGGTGAGCCATCCAAAGCAAATACACAGATCCCGCTGTTGGGCACTTGCTGTGCCAGATACGTTCGCAGCCAGTCTTCCTGAAACCGTCCATCTTCCACCGCTGCATACACGCTCGGCCATTTCCGTTGAAAGCCTTCCGCCTACTCAGCCTGGCAAAGGAAGACACCGGCCCTGCCCATATTAGCGCGTCAAGTAGGTCAAATAGGGCATCCCGTCGTTGGCTGATCCCGTGCTCATATACGGCTTGACGAAACTCGATTAGTTTGTTAACGTTCTCCTTGGTAGACTTTGGTTCGTTCACAAGTCCAAGTTTCTACCAAGGTGCGGTTTTCCTCAAGGGGTCAACCGCACTACTTTTTGTCTTCAAGAGTTACTGACATTAGGTGGGTTTCCCTAAGCTTGCCAGGTTGTGATAACGTTTGTATTAGAAATAATTATATTAAATAACGTTTGCAGAGTCAATAGGTTTACTACCAAAGAGATCAAATGTCTTCTAATGCTGCATTTGCAATGAAGAAAGAGAGTCAAAGTTCCTGGCAATTTCCGAATGCCCTTGCCACGTAGTAAAATCAACCCGGGAGACGCCAAAATGCAAAAGTTGAAACAACCAAAACTGGATGAAATTTTAGGCTCGCCTGGGCCGGTGCGCGCAACGCGCGTCAGCGGCGCAGGACCGCAGGGCCGCCTGCCTTTAACGGAAGAGATGTTGTTGAATGAGCCCAGCGGAAACCTGTTTGGCCTGACCCAAAACGCGGGCATGGGCTGGACCCCGGCAGAGACCAACCACCCGGCTTTCTTGATCTTGAGCACAATGGGCGGGCTGCGCGCCGAAGACGGGCAGCCGCTGGCGTTAGGTTACCACACCGGGCATTGGGAGCTGGGCCTGCTGGTGCGCGAAGCTGCTGAAACCCTGCGCCAGGCAGGTGGCCTGCCTTTCGCCGGGTACGTGAGCGACCCCTGTGATGGGCGGTCGCAGGGCACGCCGGCGATGCTGGACTCGCTGGCCTACCGCAATGACGCCGCGATCGTCATGCGCCGCCTGATCCGCTCGCTGCCTACCCGCCAGGGCGTGATCGGCATCGCCTCGTGTGATAAGGGCCTCCCGGCGATGATGATGGCCCTGGCCGGCGAGAAAGATCAGCCGGGGTTGATCATCCCCGGCGGCGTCACCCTGCCAGCGCGCGGCGCGGAAGACGCCGGAAAAGTGCAGTCCATTGGGGCGCGCTTTGCGCACGGCCTGATCTCGCTGGACTACGCCGCCGAAATGGGCTGCCGGGCCTGCGGATCCAGCGGGGGCGGCTGCCAGTTCCTGGGAACGGCGGCGACAGCCCAGGTGGTGAGCGAAGCGCTGGGCATCAGCCTGCCGCACGGCGCGCTGGCCCCATCTGGCGAGCCAGCCTGGCTAGAACTGGCGCAGCGCTCCGCCTGGGCGCTGGTCCGCCAGCAGCAGTTAGGCCTGCGCCTGGCCGATTTCCTCACCCCGGCGGCGCTGGAGAATGCCATGGTGATCCATGCCGCCTTTGGCGGCTCGACCAACCTGCTGCTGCACCTCCCGGCGATTGCGCACGCAGCTCACCTGCCCCGTCCCACTGTGCAGGATTGGATCCACGCCAACCGCAGCACTCCGCGCCTGGTGGATGTGCTGCCCAACGGCCCGCACGGCTATGCAACTGTAGAGGTTTACATGGCGGGCGGCGTGCCCGAAGTGATGCTGCACCTGCGCCGCCTGGGCCTGCTTAACCTTGCCGTGCAAACCGCCAGTGGCGAAACGCTGGGAGCCGTGCTGGATTGGTGGGAGCAAAGCGAGCGCCGCCAGGCTGCCCGCCAGCAGTTACAATCCAGCGGCATCGACCCTGACCAGGTAATCCTCAGCGCGGATGCCGCGCGCCAGGCTGGGCTGACTGCTACGCTGGTCTTCCCGGTCGGCAACCTCGCTCCGCAGGGTTCGGTAGTAAAGGCCACCTCTATCGACCCCAGTGTGGTGGACGAAAATGATGTCTACCGCCAGCGCGGGCCGGTGCATGTGTTCACCTCAGAAGCGGAGGCTATCCACGCGATTAAAGGCCAGAGTTCTGTGAAAGTGGAAGCCGGGGATATCCTGGTCTATATTGGCGGCGGCCCGCTTGGCAGCGGCATGGAAGAGACTTACCAGCTCACCTCGGCGCTCAAATACCTGCCGTGGGGCAAACACGTCGCCCTGCTTACCGACGCGCGCTTTTCAGGCGTATCAACCGGGGCCTGCATCGGGCATATCGGTCCCGAGGCGCTGGCAGGCGGGCCAATTGGCCGCCTGCGGGATGGCGACATTGTCGAAATCGTGATTGACCGGGCTAACCTGGAAGGGCGCGTAGACCTGGTGGGGACCAGCGATAAAGCGCTTTCCCCTGCGGAAGCGGCGGAGCTGTTAGCGACCCGCCAGCCCCACCCCAATCTGCAAGCCCGGCCTGACCTGCCGGAAGATACCCGCCTGTGGGCCGCACTGCAGTCCGTCAGCGGTGGAGCCTGGGGGGGGTCTGTGTATGATGTAGACGAGATTATCCGTGCGCTAAAAGCCGGGCAGGAGCAGTTACAAGCCCAAAACCAGGCGGAATAAAAAAAGAACCTATCCAGTGTAGCAAGGCCACCCAATCTATGTTAATATAGATCCTGCGTGGACAAAAATGATCATCAGACGAAGGATTGCTGAGGATGCTGCTTGGAAAACTGCGCCTGGCCCTATTGCTGTCAGGGCGCGGAAGCAGTCACCAGCAAGCCCCACGGCAGTTCACGTGGTAACGTTCTGGAAATGTCACCGCTGATATTGTCGGGTACGTTTTCTTAATCTACCGGGGGATGGGGAAACCGTAGAACAGCCCCGAAAGGCAGCTATGAATTGAATTACCGGAAAAAATCGCAAAGAGCAATTAGAACATGCCCAGAATTTGCTGGAACTGGGCTCACAGGCGCTGAAAAAGGATAATCTCAACGAAGCCTGTATGTTCTTCAGCGAAGCTTTTTTAATTAAAAGCGGGCTGCTGGGACTGGAAAACCCGGAGGTAAACACAATCGCCGAAACCCTGGGCCGATCCCTGCGGGAAATGAATAAGACGGATGAAGCTCAGGCTTTCCTGACTACACTGCTAGGCAATTACGCCGGTCCCCACGACCCGGCGCTGCCGTTATTTGGCGCGCTGATCGAACGCCTGGGGAACGAAGCCTTCAGCCAGGATGCGCTGGAGATTGCCCAGGGGTGGTATGAAATGGCGCTGTCCATCGATGAACAGGCCCTGGGGCCGGATGACCAGCGCGTGCAGTTCTTGCTGCAGAAGCTGGTGGGGCTGCATTACAACCTGGGCAACCTGGCGGAAGCGCACCAGCTGGTGCAGCGCGTACTGGCAACGGATGAAAAACAACTGGGATCGATGCATCCTAAGATCGCCGCGGACCTGGACAGCCTGGGTATGGTGCTCAACGCTCAGGGTGATTTAGCAGGTGCGCGGGACAGTTACGCCCGCGCAGCGAAAATCGATGAGGAGAATTTCGGCTCCATCGATGGCAGGGTATCCACGGATCTGACTAACCTGGCTGAAGTGCTTTTACAAATGAGAGATTACCAGGGTGCAAAAGAGAACCTGGAACGTGTATTAAACATCGATGAGAATTTCTTCGGAATGGAACACCCCAAGATTTCCAGTGACCTGTATGCGCTGAGCGAAGTGTTAGAACGCCTGGGCGACCTGGCTGAAACCAAAAGCCACCTGGAACGGGTGCTGGCGATTGATGAGAAAACCTTCGGGCTGAAGCATCCCCGGGTGATCAATGATCTGAGCTGGTTGGCCCGCGTCAACCAGCAAATGGGCGAAATGTATCAGGCACGCAACTGCTATCTGCGCGCCATCACCATTGGAGAAGCTACGCTCGGCACGGAAAATCCCAAAATTGCGCCAGAGGTGTATCACCTTGGGCAGGTGCAGGAAGCGTTGGGTCAGTTGGGAGAAGCCCGGGCATCTTACCAACGCGCCTACGATCTTTTTGTAAAATACTTTCCGGAAGGAGACGCTCAGACTCAGGCCGTCAAGGAGAGCCTGGGCCGGTTAGCAGGGAAGGTTTGATTGCAGCCTTTACCTGCTTGACTTGATTCCTGAAACTGAATATAGTAGGCATATCATTCAATCGCGGGCGAGGTTGGCGCCGCGCGAAACACGGGTAGTGACCAACCTGATAGCGAGATTCACAAACAGGCATACCCAGCAGTGGAGCAAGAGATGGCGAAATGCGTTGAAGGGGTCATAATCGCGGTGGAGGAGGAACGCTTCCGCATGGTGACACCAGATGGCGTGGGGCTGCTGCTTACCCTGAAGAAGAACGCGCAGCTTCCCGCCGACCTGGACGAGCTGGCCCGCAGCCGCGCACCTGTGCTGGTCATTTACGAGGGACAGCCGAACCTTTCCAACGGCATGGTGCGCAGGATCAAACGGATCGAACAATAAAACATATTCTCAAGGTGGGAAAGATTTTCCGGGGGGAAAATGGGCATTTCCAAAAAGAACTTTCTGAATCGAGCTCGCGCCACGGCTTTAGAGGCCTTGCAGGATTGGTCGCTGCCGCGGCAAATCGCGGGGGAAAACCCGTTGGGCAAAGCCGTTGAGAGCGAGGCTTCCCGCCGGCTGCGTCCGCGCATGGAGTTTGCCGACACGGTCGGCACCAGCATCTGCCCTTACTGTGCGGTTGGCTGCGCGCAGTTGGTCTACGTGCGAGATCAGCAGATCATTCACATCGAAGGCGACCCGCGCAGCCCGATCAATCAGGGCACCTTATGTCCAAAAGGCTCTGCCACCTTTGGCTGGCTCAACAACCCTAACCGGCTGACCAAAGTGAAGTACCGGCGGCCTTACAGCGACCATTGGGAAGAAGTGCCGCTGGACTGGGCCATGGAGCGCATTGCTTTCCTGGTCAAGCGCACCCGGGATGAGACCTTCGTCTCGCACCTGCCGGATGGCTTGCCGGTGAATCATACGGTGGCGATGGCTTCTTTAGGCGGGGCTACACTGGATAACGAAGAGAACTACCTGATCAAAAAGATGTTTGGCGGCGGCCTGGGCATGGTGTGGATCGAAAACCAGGCCCGTATCTGACACTCCTCTTCCGTGCCCAGTTTGGGCGCTACCTACGGACGCGGCGCAGCGACCACCACCCAGTGGGATTTGGCCAATGCAGACTGCGTAGTCATCATGGGTTCCAACATGGCCGAAGCGCACCCCGTTGCTTTCCGCTTCGTGCTGCAAGCCCAGGAGCGCGGCGCGACTGTTATTCATGTCGATCCACGCTTTACACGCACTTCGGCCCTGGCGGATATCTATGCCCCGCTGCGCATCGGGACGGATATCGCCTTCCTGGGGGGTTTAATCCATTACATCCTTGAACACGATTTATGGTTCAAGGAATATGCCCTCAACTACACCAACCTGTCCACTCTGATTAATGAAGATTTCCAGGACACCAGTGAGTTGGATGGCCTGTTCTCAGGTTGGGACCCAGAGAAGCACGGCTACGATTACAAGAGCTGGCAGTACCAGGGCCAGGCGGTTTCCCCTGCAGTGCAGGATCACCACGCCAACGCCACCGAATCCTATGGGGAGAAGGTGCAGCGCAACCCCAGCAGCCGCCCGCGTACCGACCCCAGCTTGCAAGATCCACATTGCGTGTACCAGATCTTAAAACGGCACTACGCCGCTTACACCCCAGAAATGGTCGAAAAGGTCACCGGCTGCCCGCAGGAGACCTTCTTGAAGGTAGCCGAGGCCATCACGCGCAATTCGGGCCGCGAGCGCACCACCGCCTGGTGCTACGCTGTGGGCTGGACGCACCATACCACCGGCGTGCAGATCATCCGCGCGGCGGCGATCATCCAGGCGCTGTTAGGCAACATTGGGCGCCCTGGCGGCGGGGTACTGGCGCTGCGCGGGCATTCCAGCATCCAGGGCAGCACCGATATCCCCACCCTGTACAACCTGCTGCCGGGCTACCTGGCCCAACCGCGCACATTTAAGAATCACAGCACCCTGAAAAACTATATCCAGAGTGAAATCAGCCCGACCGGCTGGTGGTACAACCTGCCCAAGTACATCGTCAGCCTGTTGCGCGCCTGGTATGGGGCGCATGCCACGCAGGAGAACGACTGGGGCTACGACTGGGTGCCTAAGATCACCGGCGACCTGTCCCAGCAGCCGATGATGCTGGCGATCAAGGACGGCACCATCCGCGGGCTGCTGCTGATCGGGCAAAACCCGGTGGTGGGCGGGCATAACACCCATCTGATCCGCATGGCGCTGCCAAACCTGGAATGGATGGTGGTGCGCGACACCTTTGAGACGGAAACCGCCTCTTTCTGGTACAAATCGCCCGAAGTGGAACGCGGCGAACTCAGCCCGCAGAACATTAAAACTGAAATCTTCCTCATGCCAGCTGCGCTGCCAGGTGAGAAAGAAGGCACCTTCACCAACACGCACCGGCTGCTGCAGTGGCACGATAAAGTCGTCGAGCCGCCGGGTGACAGCCGCTCGGACCTGTGGTTTGTGTATCACCTGGGCAAGCGCCTGCAGGCGCTGTATGCGGGCAGCCAGGAACCCAAGGACCAGCCCATCCTGAACCTGACCTGGGATTATCCCGAAATCGGTGAATATGCAGAGCCCTCCGCGGAAGCGATCCTGAAAGAAATCAACGGGTACACCTGGCCTGAGCGGCAGCAAATTTCAGATTTCAAATATCTCAAGGATGACGGCACGACGGCCTGCGGTTGCTGGATCTACACAGGCGTTTTCCCCAAGGAAGACTTCAACCACAGCCGCAGCCGCCAGGCCGATCCGCCCGACGGCCCTGGCACGCACCTCAAGTGGGGCTTTGCCTGGCCCAGCAACCGGCGCATCATGTACAACCGCGCTTCAGCCGACCCAGAAGGCCGGCCCTGGTCCGAGCGCAAGCGCTACGTGTGGTGGGACGCGGCGGAAAAGCACTGGGAAGGCTATGACGAGGTGGAGTTTATCCTCGACCGCCCGCCAGATTACCAGCCAGATTGGTCTCAGAACCCGCTGGGCATGGCTGCGCTGGACGGCGCTTCGCCTTTCATTATGATCAGCGACGGCAAAGCCTCCATTTACGTCCCCCAGGGGCTAAAAGATGGACCGCTGCCCGCGCACTACGAGCCGGTTGAGTCGCCGGTGTTCAATGCCATGTACGCGCAGCAAGATAACCCGGCAGCCAAGAAGTGGGACCGGGAAGACAACCGCTACCACCTGATCGCTGACCCGCGCTATCCTTATGCCATTACCACCTACCGGCTGACCGAGCACCACTCCGGCGCTATCCCCACCCGCTACGTCCCGGCGCTGGCAGAACTGCAGCCAGAAGGTTTTGCAGAAATCCCGGTCGAACTGGCGAACCAGCTGGGCATCGAGACGCTGGACTGGGTGGTGATTTCCACCGCACGCGATTCGATTGAGACGCGCGCGCTGGTGACCGGGCGGCTGCGCCCGCTGGAAATCAACGGGCGGCAGGTGTTCCAAATCGGAATGCCCTGGCATTTCGGCTGGGAAGGCTATGCCACCGGCGGGATCGCCAACGCGCTCTCGGCCATCGTCGGGGACCCTAACACCACCATCCATGAAGGCAAAGCCTTTACCTGCAACCTGCGCAAAGGCCGCCTGGAAAGGAAGTAACCATGCCACAGCAAAGCGTGTTATACCCTCCCCCTGTGCCGCGCCGCGCGACAGAAATTACCGCTTCAATCCTGCCGGGGATGATTCCCAACGAAGCCGAGCTGACCGCCGGTGCGCGCGTGGTCCCTGGGCGCAACTACGGCTTTTTTACTGACACCAGCCTGTGCATCGGCTGCAAAAGCTGCGAAGTCGCCTGCAAGGAGTGGAACCTGCTGCCCGCCGACGATATGAGCCTGAGCGGCATGAGTTATGACAACACTCGCGCCCTCTCGGCGACGACCTGGCGGCATGTCAATTTCATCGAGCAGTCCGCGCGCCGCATCGGCCAACCGGGCGTAAAGGCCCCCTTTCAGGGGCGCTGGCTGATGATGAGCGATGTGTGCAAACACTGCGAGCGTGCTGGCTGCCTGGAAGCCTGCCCGACCGGCGCGTTATTCCGCACTGAATTCAACACGGTTGTGGTCCAGCAGGATATCTGCAACGGCTGCGGCTACTGCGTGCCATCCTGCCCCTTTGGGGTCGTGGATGTGAATAAAGCAGATGGAAAAGCGCACAAGTGCACGCTGTGCTATGACCGGCTGAAGGGCGGCCTCGAACCTGCCTGCGCCAAAGCCTGCCCCACCAACTCGATCCAATTTGGCGAAGTGGGAGACTTGCAGGCGCGCGCGCGGCAGCGCCTGGCGGACCTGCATACGCGCGGCGTAACCCAGGCTTACCTGTACGGCGTGCCCGGCAGCCCTGGCGCAACCGGCGAGATCCAGCACCTGAACGCCTTTTTCCTGCTGCTGGACCGCCCGGAAGTATACAACCTGCCCGCCGCCCCTACGCTACCTGCCACGCGCACCGGCATCGGACTGCGTAATGGCATGCTCAGCATGTTTGCGCTGGGCATTGCGGCGGCACTGTCCTTCTGGTTGGGAAATAACCAGCGGGGAGGGTAATTATGATCTTTGCACCCCTTGAAATCCAACAACCAGCCCCACCTGCACCCATCCCCGGCCCGTATGACGGCACAACCTATTACGGCCTGCCGGCGATCAAACACAGCCACTACCGCTGGCTGATCAGCGCATACTTCTTTGTGGGCGGGCTGGCCAGCGCGGCGCAGTTCCTGGCAACGGTAATCGACCTGTTCGGCAGTGAAGCCGACCGCCCGGCGGTGCGCGCCGGGCGCTACACGGCGCTGCTGGGGGCGCTGGTCTCGCCGCCGCTGTTGATCCTGGACCTGCAAACGCCGCAGCGCTGGTACAATATGCTGCGCATCTTCCGCAAGCAGTCTGCCATGTCCATTGGCTCCTGGGCGCTGGCCAGTTTTGGCGCTTTGAGCGGCCTGGCAGCATTTGGGCAAGCCCTTGAGGACCTGTGGGGCTGGCAGCTTGGCCGCTGGATCAGCCGGGTGGCCGGGCTGCCAGCGGCGCTGATGGCTGGCATTGTTTCCATCTACACCGGCACGCTGCTGGCAGCGACCAACGTCCCGCTCTGGATGGGCGGCTTTCCGCTCATCTCAGCGCTGTTCGCCAGTTCCGCTGCCTCAACGGCTGTGGCAGCCCTGACCTTGCTCACTCCACAAAGGCACGCATCCACCCACCGCCGGCTGGGTTGGTTCGGGTTGGTCGCCGGTCTCGCGGAACTATTCTTCGCGGCGCGGATCGACCGGCGTTGGAAACGGTATAAAGTCGACCAGCCGGTGCGCCGCTTACCACTCAACCTGGCCTGGATTGGCGGCGTATTCGGCTTGGGCATCCTGGCGCCTTTACTGCTGCACCTGTTTCAGGCGACGGGCGGGCAGCCCTCCCGTCGGGCAGCCAACCTGGGCTCGCTCGCGGCACTGCTGGGCGGCTTTTGCCTGCGGACGGTCTTCATCCTGGGCGGCAAACCTTCTGCCGATAACCCGCGCGACTACTTCCGCCTGGCTCAGGCTGGCCCAATTACTCAGCGGAGGAGCGTATGACCCAGTCAGATGAGTGCCAGCAGGAGCATATTCTGGTCGAGCGGCGGGATGCGGCAGTTCGTTCCATCACGGAAGTATTGGCTACACCGCCCCGCGAGCGGCACCAGATCGTGGACTACGGCGAACAAGCCATCGTTCGCCTGCGCGACTGCCTGATAGAGCACCTGCGGGAAGCTCAGGCCGAAAACAAGGCAGCCGACCTGCCCCACCTGCGCGAGGCGCTCAACCAGGCTAATATCGCCCTCAGCCTGATCACCGGGGTAGAGTACCCTGGCGCGGGCATTCAAGAAAAGCCGATGCTATTGGCCTTAGAGGTGCTGAAGAAAATGGGGGTGTGAAATCGGAGATCAGCGCCAGCGCAGCGCTGGCGCTGATCTCCGATTTTCTAACTCAATAGAGCAGAAATCCTTCACTCGCCGAGCCGGGCCGCTTGCGGCGCGATCCGGCAGATCTGCGCCGCAAAAACTTCAGGCCGGTTTTGCGGTTGCGCCAGACGGTGATAACACTCTGCCGGTCGCAGGAGACAACCACGGCTGTGCCCACCAGGCGATTCCAGCAATCGAGGCGGTGGTCTGCCCCAGGCAGGTCCTTGCGGCGCAGGTAGTAAACCCGCGCTCCTTCTGAGAAGTAGCGTTTGCCAAACTGCATCACGTATTCCACTTCTTCAGTGGTCAGGCAGCGCTGCGCTGCGCGCTGTTCGGAATGGTTGGTCATCTGGAACATTTCACTTCCCCCTTTCTGAAGGATCGTACCGGATTTGATAAATCCATCATAACCGGCTGGGGGAAGTCGTCCCTTAGATAATCTTAGGAGTTTTCCGCAACAGGATTAAATTGTAGCTGCCCAGCGCTGTTATAACGCTGGGCAGCTACAAAAATCCTGATCCATTTTGCAAGGGGCAGACCCCTCACAAAAGGCAAAAATTAAAGTGTCAGTCCGTGGAAGAGCTGAAGGCGGGCCTGGTGGACGTTTCAACTCGTACCAGGCGCAGGCCAAGCCCGACCAATAAGCGCCCAACCGTACCAGCGGCGCGGCAGGCAATCCTGGTCAGCTGCCCGGGTTGAAGCAAACCAGCCTGCTTCAACATACGCATCTTCTTCGCCTCACTGTTGGCGCGATCATATGCATCGCGGTTGACCTGCATCATTACATATTCATTCTGCGTAAACATTATTCCCTCCTCAATGGCCGCTCAAGGCCACATCACATGTCAGTACCAATTTCAGCTCTATCTTAGCGATTCTGTTACGGTTTGACATGCCTCTGGAGAGGTGTTTTTGCCTCCTCCTTGAGAAGGGGATGAACTGGCCTATGAGACGGCCTGCCAGCCTGGTCACCTGACCAGTTAAAGTTCCGCCTGCTCGCGCTGCACCAACCCGCTCTGCCAGGCATATACAGCCGCCTGGGTGCGGTCTGCCAGATGCAGCTTATTGAGGATATTGCTGACATGCCCTTTGACGGTGTGTTCGCTAATCACCAGCCGTTCGGCGATCTGGCTGTTGGTCATGCCGGACGCTACCAGCTTAAGCACATCTAACTCCCGCTCCGTCAGCTCGGAGATGAGCTGTGCGTCTTCGCTGCCTTCGCCGCGCAAATTTTGCAGCACGCGCGCCGCCACGCGAGGATGCAAAGTCACCTCGCCCTGCGAGGCTTTCTGGATCACTTCCGCCAAACGTTCCATCCGCATATCCTTCAGCACATAGGAAATGGCCCCCGCCCGCAGCGCGGGAAACACATGCGCGTCATCGTGGAAGGAGGTCAGCACGACCACCTGCGTGCGCGGGCTGATCTTCTTGATCTGCCGGGTAGTTTCTACGCCATCCATACCGGGCATAATCAGGTCCAGCAGCACCACATCTGGAATGTGTTCAGAGACCAGGCCTAGCGCCTCTTCACCACTGGATGCCTCTGCCACCACCTGAAAATCAGGCAGCGTTTCCAGATAGGTCCGCAGCCCGCGGCGCACAACTTCGTGATCGTCAACCAGGAGGATTGTTACCAGTCTGCCCATGTCTCAAAGTTCCTTTCTTTTCACTCAACTACGAAGCGGCCGCGCCTCATCCTCAGCAACCTGGACTGGCGCGCAGGCAGTAATGCGCGTGCCTGCGTCGGGTTGGCTTTGAATCGTCAGCTGCCCGCCAATCATCGCGATGCGTTCCTGCATCGAGCGCAGCCCCACCCCGGCCGGGCGCTGATGGATGTCAAAGCCCCGCCCATCATCCGCAATCACGATCTGGACCTGCTCCGGCTGGTAGCGCATCGTCACGGTGACCCGCCGCGCCTGGCTGTGGCGGGCAACGTTTGCCAGCGCCTCTTGCACAATGCGGTAGCAAGCCTGCTCCACCTTTAGCGGCAATGTCCGTTCATTTTCGATGGTGAAATTGACCCAGATCTCAGTGCGGCTTTCCCACTCAAAGATATACTCGCGCAGCACGGTGGGCAGGCCTTTTTCTTTCAAGGCCACCGGATACATTTCCTGGATCAAGAAGGTCAATTCTTCGATCACCTCATAAACCAGCGTCTCTGCTTCGCGCAAGACGGGATAAGCGCGCGGCGGATCGGAACGCACCAGCCCATTTGCCGCGCCAAGCTGCGCCAGGGCCGCAAAGGCTTTTTGTTTGGCGCTGTCATGCAGATCGCGCGCCAGGCGGTTGCGTTCTTCGACTACCGCCAGTTCCTTATTTTGCTCGTATAACTGCTCGATCTCCGCGGTACGCGCGCGCACCAGGCGTTCCAACGCCTGGTTGCGCGATTCCATCCCATGAATACGCAGGCGCACCCCACCAAACACCAGGCCGGCCAGGCATAGGACTGCCAAACCCTGGAACCACCACGTCTCCCAAAGCGGAGGGATGACCCGCACGGGAATGGCTATGCCGGCCTCATTCCAGACGCCGTCGTTGTTCGAGCCTTTCAGCCGCAGGGTATAACTGCCCCCAGGCAGGTTGGTATAACGGCCGGAGTGCTGGCTGCCCAGGTTGATCCAGTCCCGGTCAAACTTTTCCAGCATATAAGCATACTGATTGTTTTCGGGGCGGGTATAGTTGAGCGCGGCAAAGTCAAAATCCAGGCTGTTATCTGGCCAGCGCACCGTGATTTCTCCCGGCTGGTTCAGGCCGGTTTCAATGCGCTCCCCGCCCTGGGTCAGTGAGGTGAGCACTACCGGCGGCACATACGGGTTTTGACGAATAGCGTCCGGGTAGAAAGCGGTCACGCCATGGATCCCACCGAAGAACATTTCGCCATCCGCGGCGGCGTAGGCGGCTGCCTGGTTGAACTCATTGCTCTGCAAGCCATCCTTGACGTCAAAGTTATGGAACGTCCCGTTGACCGGATCGAAGCGCGACAGCCCTTTATTCGTGCTCAGCCATAGGCCACCTCGCGCATCTTCCTGAATGGCATAAATAAAATCATTCGGCAGCCCATCTTTCATCTGATAGTGGCGGAAGCTGCCAGACTGCCCGTCCGGGGTCAGTTCCAGGCGGTTCAAGCCGCTCATTGTGCCTACCCAAATAATCCCGCGCGAATCGCGGTATATATCCAACACATAGGGGTCGCTCAATGAGCGCGGGTCGTCCGGGTTGCTGGGGAAATGGGTAAAAGTTTTTGTATGCGGGTCAAAGTGCTCCAACCCGCGCGTCTGCGTACCGATCCACAACTGATCCTGACCATCGATGAACAACGTTGTGGTGGAATTTTCAGCCAGGCTGTTCGCAACTCCTGGCTGGGCCAGGTAATAAGAAAATTTCCCGGTTTTTCCGTCCAGGCAATTAAGTCCGCCATCGGTTGTGATCCACAGGTTACCCTGCGCATCCTCAGCAATGCCGTTGACAAAGGAGCCGGATAGGTCTGAAGTGTCCTTCGATCCATATTTATAGTGGAGAAACTTACCCGTCTGCGCGTCAAAGCGGCTCAGCCCTTCCTCCGTCCCGACCCAGAGGGCGCCGCTACGATCCTGGTACAGAGTATGAACCCTATCACTTTTCAGGCTGCCGGGGTCCGTCGAATCGTGCCGAAAATGGGTTACTTTACCTGTAACGCCGTCAATTCGGTCCAGGCCCGCGCCCTGCATCCCCACCCATAAATCACCTTTCGCATCCTTCAGCAGCCCAAACACCAGATCGCCGGCCAGGCTGTCAGGGTTTTGAGGCAGGCTATGAATATGCACAAAGGGCTTGTACCCCGGTTCCAGTTTATTTGCGCCGCCGCCAAACGTTCCGATCCATAAGATCCCGGCGCGGTCTTCATAAATATCCTGAACATCATCCGTCGAAAGGCTGGCTGAATCTGTCGGGTCGTGACGATAGCAAGTAAAACTGTTGGCGTCGCCGGCCAGGCGGCACAAACCGCCCGCGCGCGTTCCGATCCACAGCACGCCCGACCGCTCCCGGAAAAGCGTCAAAACGCTGCCGGCCAGCGCCCCGGGTTGAGCCGGGTTAGGCCGGTAATGCACAAATTTCCCCGTCGCCCTATCCAGGCGGTCTAAACCGGACTGCGTGCCAACCCACAAACGACCTGGCTGGTCTTCCTGCAAACTGGTGACCGCTGCCAGGGGTCCGTCTGAACCGGTGGCAGCGACAGGATAATGGGTGAACTTGCCGGTCGCACGGTCCAACTGGTCCAGGCCCTTACTCGTCCCTACCCATAACACGCCATCCTGGGTTTCATACAGTGACAGAACAGTGCTGTACATCAGGCTGGAGGGGTCCGCCGGATCATTCTGGTAATGCTGGAAACCGTCTGCTTGCGGGTCATAACGATTTAGCCCGCCTCGCGAAGTACCCACCCAGATAGCCCCGTCCCGGTCTTCCAGGATAGCATTCACCCGGTTGCCCTGCATGGCATCCGGGCGCTGGTCGTCCGAACGATAGCGCGTGAACTGCCCCGTTGCCGGGTCCAGCCGGTTCAGCCCGGCGTTGAAGGTGCCGATCCAGATACGCCCCTGGCGGTCTTCCAGTAAACGGGTGACGTGGTTATGGCTCAGGCTGTAGGGATCATTGGGGTCATGCTTATAAACAGTAAACTGATAACCATCAAAGCGGTTGAGGCCATCTTCCGTAGCAAACCAGATAAACCCCTGCCGGTCTTGCAAGGTATCGTTGACGACACTTTCAGAGAGACCTTCCGCGAGAGAAATCTGCTCAAAACGCATAGTCCGTTCGGGCACCGGCAGAATCTCACTGGAAATCGGCGCCGGGGTAGGCGAGGTAACCCCTGCCGCCGGAGCCGGGCGGGGGGCTGGTGCGCACGCAAACAGGCTGAGCCCAAGCCCCAACAGGGCCAGGCTAACAAGCAGCGGCTGAATGCGGCGATATGTTTGGGTCACTATGCATTCCTTCTCGGGCAGCAAACCGGCTAACCTTTCCGGCGGGCGGCGAGTCAGTACCCGGTATTTTTAGTATAGGTCATTCAAAACATCCCCACACTATACCTTTGGCCGATCTTTGCCTGACCCAGGGATCGAAACGGCTGCCTCCAAACAGTTCTGTAGAGGGGGCAGCCGGTCCAAAAAGGGATACTTCAGGGGGGTAAGGCCCACTCCGGGATACTACCCGGTTTGCGTCCAAAAGAGGATCAAAATCAACCGGGCAGGTGCATGGCAAAAACGTGCTAATCCGGTAGGATGAGGAGGATGCCCGCCTTCCCATGCATGGGCGTCAAAACCTTCTGTCTGGCAGCTCGCCGGGCATGAATGCAAGTGATTTTTTCCTCCTCAAAGGAAAACCGGCGGTTTGAGCCAACTGCCGGTTTTCCTTGTTAAAAAGAATTTCGCGATCTGGATTAGAATTAAGACAGAGGGGATAAATAGGCCAGTAAGGAATGGACCCCATGAAACCCGATCAAAAGCCTGCTGCACCGCACATTCATCCATCCGTCCGGGTGCTCGAAAAATTATTCAATTCCGATCTCAAGGGGGTAGGGCGCGTAATCGTAAAAGGCGTGCGCTGGGCCTGGCGCAACCAGCTGATTTTTCCACAAAGCCCCGAAACTTTGCCTTCCTTACCAGAAGGGCCTTATCAAGTGACGCGCCTTGAACAGCGGGGGGATTTGCTGTTGTGGGTCCCGCGCGGTTTAAACAGTATGTTCATTGATGATATTACGGGTGGCTATGGTTACTCGCATTCTACTGTTGACTGCGGCGAAATCGACCTGCCAACCGGGCTGCCGGTGATGATCGAATTGACCGTCGGCCAGCTGGTTGAGCACAAATTCCTCAACCAGTACGGGCAGCGGCACTTCATACGCCTTCCGTTAAGGTTCGTGGGGGTAAATGTAGACGAATTTTGCCACTGTGTTTTGGCAAACCTGGGCGAGCCGTACGATAATCTGGAAGCCATCACCTGGGGACGGATTGATGACCCGGCAAAAGAAGTTTGCTCCAATATGGCCAACGAATGCCTGCCAGAAGCGCTGCGCGCGGATATCGCCAGCTGCCAGCGGCAGGGCCGCCTGCGCCATTTCTCAGTGAGCGTGCATTCCCCGCCCGGCGCGGCGAAGGTGAAAGATTTTGTCAGCCCCAATGGCTTCGCGCAATATTTTCAAGCTCCAGAAGGCAAACACCTGAAACGGCCGGGCGAGCGCAGCATCCCCCGCCCTATCAGCGGGTTTTCACTCTTGCGGTAAGCGGACATGATTTCTTTAAACGATAACCACCAGCTTATGAGCCGGTGGTTATCGTTTAATGCTTAGTTACACCAGCTGTTCACGCAGTTTCGCACTGGTGAAATCCATCAGGGCAACTACGATGACGATGAAGGCCACCACTGTGCCCGCTTTGTGGTATTGAAGTGAGCCAAAGAAAGTCGAGAGCGTCAGGCCAATCCCGCCGCCGCCGGCGAAGCCGATAATAGTCGCCATACGGATATTGATATCCCACTGGTAAATCAGATAGGAAACAAAGGGCGGTACGATCTGCGGCAGAATGGCATAAAAGATCACCTGCAGCGGGTTGGCGCCGGTTGTGGTGATCGCTTCGATAGGCCCGGCATCGATGTTTTCAATGGCCTCGGAGAACAATTTGCCGATCAGGGCAAATGTAGTGATCGCCAGGGCCAGCATACCGGCGAAAGCGCCAATGCCTACCCAGAAAACAAAGATAGCCACATACAGCAGGGCTTCAATGGAGCGCAGCACATTAAACAGCGAACGTGACAGGTAGTACAGCCCTATCAGAGCGCGGTTCTTTCCCGTCAGGTTCCTGGCTGCCAGGAAGCTCACCGGCAGAGCCAGCAGCGCGCCGAAGGTGGTCGCCAGCATAGCCTGGAACACGGTGACCAGCATTTCACGCACGACAACGGTAAGGACAGGCGCGCTTAGATCAATTTTGATGAAGTCAAACAGCAGGCGAATAAAGGTCGGCGCAGGCTGAAATAGCTCTTTCAAGTTAATTTCTGCGACGTTCCACAGGTAAATGAAGAGTGCCGCGCCCAGAATGAGATATGCCACGCGCTTGAGCAGGCTCCAGCGGGAAAGCTGCGCGCCTTCTTCCGGCGGCGGCTGGTCCCGCAAGATATTCGCACGCCAGCGGGAACTGATCAGGTCGACCAGGATAATCACCACAGCAACGGCCCACAACGCAGTGGCGTACTGCTGGTAGCCTCCGGCGCGGATGGTCTCAATGACGAAGTAACCAATCCCACCGCCGGCCACAAAACCGATCACCGTGGCAGAGCGCATGTTGATATCCCAGCGCAGCAGGGTATAAGCCAGGAAGGAGGGAATTATCTGCGGGACCACAGCATAACGCACCGTCTGCAGCAGGTTGGCGCCCGTCGCGGACAGCGCCTCGACCGGCCCAGGATCGATATGCTCGATCTCCTCCGAATAAAGCTTGGCAAGAGCGGCAACCGAGTGGATGGTCAAAGCGATCACCCCGGCGAAGGTGCCCAGCCCAACCCAGACAATGACAATCAGACCCCACACTACCGTATCGACCGCGCGGACGATGTTGAGGAGCATGCGCATCACGTAGTAAATCGCTGAGCCGCCCGGAATGCGCGACATAACGTTATGGGCCGCCAGGAAGCTGACCGGCAGCGCTAACAGGGTGGAGAAGATGGTGGCCATTAAACCAATGGCAATGGTCTCGATCATCTTCCCAGCCTGGAAGGTCGACACGCTCTGTCCCGCCTGAGCCAATCCCAGACTGACCTGCCAGGCGGGGGCGGCTTGTTGGGTCAGACGGCCAAAAATATCACCGATATTATCGCTGATCTTGACCGGATGCGCCGGTGCGCGCCCGGCCATGCGCGCCGAGTAGTACTCAGCCAGGCAGTCCCAGGAACAGGACTTTTCCTGCCCATCGATTTCAGTAATGGCCAGTTCGGGGTGAATCAGGTCGTTCATCACTAGCTGCGCATCGCTGAAGCGCGTCACCAGCCGTTCCAACTTGACGTTGGTGACATTCCAGGCGATCACGTAGAGAATGATCACTGCCAGCAGGATCGCGGGCAGCGCGCTGGGCGTGCTCACCGCTTCCCCTTCCTGGCGAGCAAGGACCGAGCGCGAAAGGCCGCGGATATCGATCACATTCCATACCCAAAACAGGATGAAAGGCGCCCATAACCAGCTGGTAACCACACTGCCCAGGGTGACTTTACCAATGTTGAGGTGATCGAAGGTCCAACTGACCAGAAACGCATTAAGCGCGGTCATCAAAAGGATCACTGTACCGCGCCAGCGATTCCCTAGCCAGATTTGCCCCCCGCCAGGGATAACCAGCGACAATAACGAGGGCCCAAGAATACTTTTCTTAGAAGGTTTTAGAATTCGTTCAGAAAGTGCCATGAAACCATTTCAACTTGGCGAAAGAAAATTCCGTTATCCACGCGGCCGGGCTAAATGATTGAAACCCGCTCGGCTTCCTGACCATAAATCGCTTTGAACTGAGCATCATCGATCTCGTTGGGCAGGCCTTCAAAAACCAGTTCTCCGTCTTTGAGCGCTATCGCCCGGGTCGCATAGCGGTGAACGAGGTCTAAGAAGTGCAGGCTGCACAAAATGGTGATGCCGCGCTCTTTATTCAACTGCTCCAGGTATTTCAGGATTGAGTGCGCCAGCACCGGGTCGAGCGACGCCACCGGCTCATCCGCCAGGATCAACTTGGGCTCCTGCATCAGCGCGCGGGCAATGCCCACCCGCTGCTGCTGCCCACCAGAGAGTGAATCAGCGCGCACATGAGCTTTATCCACCAGCCCGACCTGATCCAGGCTGGACAAGGCTCGCGCCCGGTCTTCAGATGAAAAGAGGTGCAGCAGGCTGGAAAAGGTATTGACATACCCCAACCGGCCAGAAAGCACATTGGTCATCACCGAAGAACGTTTTACCAGATTGAACTGCTGGAAGACCATGCCAATCTGCCGGCGGATCTTGCGGATATCCGCGCCTGTGGCCGCGGTCACATCGACGTCATTCCAGAAAATCTTGCCCGAAGTCGGCTCAATCAGGCGGTTGATACAGCGCAGTAAGGTAGACTTGCCTGAGCCGCTCAAGCCAATCACAGCCAGAAATTCGCCATCTGCCACTTCAAAGCTGACGTCCTTCAGGGCCTGCGTGCCGTTCGGATAAACTTTTGTCAGGTTTTCAACGCGCAACATAGGAGATTCGAACGCTCCAATCCAAAATCTAAACCTAAATCTTTTCCCGTCAACAGTTTCGTTTTCCCCAAAGTAACGAAACAAATCTCAACAAATCTATTTTGAAAAAAGGCTCTCGTTTTGGGCAGCCCATGTATCTGGCCGCCCAAAACGAGGATTTGCCTGGGGGAAGATCAGGAAGGTGAGTAACCTTCCTGACAGCATTTACTTACTTGACAAGCGATTCAGGATCAACCCCAGCCGCCTTCAAGACTTTCGCGAAGTCATCATAGAAGGTGGCATCAATCTTTTTGAAATCGTTGATGGTGTAGAGCCCGCGCAGCACAGCGTTGCCGCCGGGATCCTTAGCCATGGCCACCAAGCCATCGGTGATGACAGCCTGAATCTTGGGATCCAGCGTCTTGACATACTGCACGCCATCATTGGGGATGCGTTCCGTGTCGTCGAAAGCCGTCACTTTTTCGGCGATATCCGGATATTTTTCTTTGAGGTTCGCAGCTTCATCAGTCAGCACATCGATATAGGTTACGCCCGCGTCGCAGTCGCCTTTGTAAACCGCGATGGCCACATTGTTATGCGAACCAGCATTCTGAACAGCGCTCAAATCGGTGTCGGGATCCACGCCATTCGCCTTGAGGATAATGCGCGGGATGATATAGCCAGAGGTGGAGTTCGGGTCAACGAAGCAGAAGCTCTTACCCTTGAGGTCAGCGAATTTTGTGATGCCCGAATTGGTCTTGGCAATAAACTGGCCTTTGTAGAACGGCGCCAGCTGGCCAGCCATGTCTTTGTCGGGGTCAACCGCATTGGTGTTGTATTTGCGCATCACAGCCAGAGCGGGGACGATGTCATATTTTGCCCGCGCTAAGAGCACAGAGAAGGTGTTCAGGAAACCAACCTGGGCCTTGTTCGCGCCCATCGCTTCGATCGAAGCGGCGAAAGAGGTGCCCACTTCGATTTTGAAGGACAGGCCAGTCATCTGGTTCAGGCAGTCGGCAATAGCGTTACCGGCTTTAGCGATTTTGCCCGTGTCACCGGAGGGAACGAAGGTGATTACAATCGGGTTGCTGGCTGAGCCGAGGTCGCCATCTTTGACGGTGGGGACATCCGGTAAGGGCGCGCAGGCTGCGGCGGGGATGGTCGCGGTGGCTGCTGGCGCGGTAGTGGCCGTGGCAGCGGGTACGGTGGCGGTCGGCTCAATCGGCGCGGTTGTAGCCGTAGGGGCAGCCGTAGGAGGAACCGGGGCGGAGGTATCCGTGGCGGCAGGCGCGGCGGGCGCAACCGGTGCGGCGGTGGGGGTCGCCGCGGGCTGGCAAGCCGCCAAAAGCATGGCTAAGACGAGCAAGCCAAAAACGACAATGCGTGCAGTATTGCTTCTTCTCATTTGAAGTCTCCTCTATGTAAATATGTGAGGTTGGGGATACAAAACGACGTTCCAATTATACCGAATTCTACCGGATCTGAAGAGATTAAAACCAACTCTGCGGGATTTTGCTGCAGCAAAAATGGATTAATCTTGCCATAGGGAACTCCCCCATTCAAATATATGAATCCACCCTTGCGCCCAATCAACGAATTGTCCTATATTAGGTATAAGATAAATAAGGCAAAATTAATCGCCTTATGGGGACTGGAAATGTCCCGACTGCTTGGGTAGCATAATTTCATTCATCCAAATCACCATCCAATCGCTTCTTCCTTCCAGCCCCAAAACCTGAAGAAAAAATTGACTTAACCAAGAATCGTTAAGGAGGATTTTATGAGAATTGGACGCATACTCAATGGCGGAATTGCATTACTTGGCCTCTACGAAGCGATGTCGCCGTTCTTTCTCGGTTGGCCGAATTTTGGACCTGGAGTGCGCACGAGCATCTATACCGGCATCGCCCTGATGCTCGCCGGTGTCCTGGCAGCCGCTAATGAAAGCGCTGGTTTCGGCGAATACTTAGACGTCATCACTGGATTCTTAGGCATCTGGTTAATCACCGCTCCGTTTATCTTTGGCTTTTCAGCTTTCTGGCTGTCAGCCACCATCAGCAGCATCGTGGTCGGCGGGCTGGTTTTGCTTGCCTCGGTAATCGCTTTTTACGAATACTACGAATACCTGGAACCCCGAAAGAACAACACCTGATCAAGGCCTAATTAAAGCTTTATCTCCCCAGGTCAACGGCAAAATTGCCCTTGACCTGGGGAGATAACTTTTTGTTGCCTTCCTACAGCGCTCTCTTCACTTCCTCCAGCCGGGCTGCGCTTGGGCTGTCTTTATACAATGCATCCAAAGGATAACACCCCGAGACGAACCCGCTGCGCGGTGCTGTAGTACAGTCACTAAAAGTGCGGCAAATGCGTTTGCGCTGCAGCACCTGCCCTGCCAGAATGTCGGCAATCATCTCCGGATACGGCAGCAGCATGCGGCCCAGGCCTACCATATCGACCATGCCCTGGCGCACCGCCGCCTGAGCGACATTTGGCAGCCATTCTTGCAAGCATGAATAAGCTGAACCGACCAGTACCGTTTCCGGGCAGGCCTGCTTCAACCTTGCCGTCACCGCGATCTGGCGAGCTACGCCGCATAACGGATCTTCGGGGGGAAAATAGCCATCCGAGGGCGGGTAGTAAGCCGGGCGCTGGATATGCGGGTTATAGTAAGGGCTGCCGCCGGTCACACAAACCAGGCGCACGCCCAGGTCCGCCAGGATATGCAAGAACGCTGCCGGCTCACTCAGGTCAATCCCCAGGCCCGTACCATCGCCGCCAAAAGCATAGGGATAATGGCCTTGCCAGCGGTTGGTATCCGGCACACCTACGCCATCCGGGCCTTTATGAAAAGGAATAAAGTCAAAAGCCGAAAGGCGCACGCCAATTTCCAGGCCGGGCGCTGCCAGGCGAATACCGCGCACCACCTCCCGCACGAAACGGGTGCGGTTTTCCAGGCTGCCGCCATACTTCCCCGGGCGGTCCACGGCGCTGAGCAGTTCGTGCCCCAGGTAACCGTGACAGTGTTTTACATCCACAAACTGAAAACCGGCAGCTTGCGCCAGCTTCGCTGCCTGGATAAAATCTTCCACCAGATCATCCAGCCAGCCATCCGAAACCACCCGTTCCGAATGCGCCGGCAAGCTCACGCGCGGGTTTAGCAGCGGGTGATCGTAGGCAACCCACGGTTCACGCTGCCCCCAGCCATTCGGCACGGCGTAACGCCCGGAGTGGGTGAGCTGCAAGCCAATCAAAGGGTCGTCCCCGCTGCCGTAGCGGTCCCGGTGGGTGGTGAGCAGCAACTGGCGCAGTTCAGACAGCTCTGCCACTGTGTCCGGACGGATAACCAGCTGGTTGGGGTTAGCGCGCCCATCCTGGCGGACTGCCACAGCCTCCCCGCCCCAAACCAGTTTCGCTCCACTCAAACCAAATTTGCGCCAGCGTTCACGGGTCAAATCGGAAGGATGCCCATCCGGCGTGCCGTCCCAGCCTTCCATCGGCAGCGCCACGATGCGGTTGCGGAAGGTCAGCGCGCCCACCTGGAGCGGCTGTGCCAGCGGCGACTGCGGAGCGGGTTCTAACGTGCTTTCAAACGGCAGCGAAATCGCATACTTTTCCAGGTAAGCTTGCAGCGCCTGGGCATTGCGCAAGGCGGCAATTTTATGATAATTCACGATGATCCCTCTCCTGTTAATGATTGACCCAGATTGAGCGCTTACGCAGTTTGTTTAAGTGGCTTATAGGGGTAAAGCAGCGATGTGTTTAGCGTTCTGCATAACCTGTCCAGATCATAAAGTGAACAGGATAGTTCGTCAAGCGTTTGGGTAACGCAGTTATAGGCTGTGCGGCAATGCGCCAGTTTGCATTGATAATTGCCGGGATGACGAGACGAAGTTCTCTGCGCTGGCCCCGGCAAGATTTCCGTTTTCTAAGCAGCCAGCGGCATATTCGGCGGTGATTGGATGCTGCGCAGCAGTTGGAAGGCCATTCCCAGGTTGACCAGGGTCAACAGTATAAAAACGCCCAGAATTACCGGGCTGTCAGGCACCCCATTGAGCGCCATGTTAATGCCCATCGTGCTCACCGCCAGGCCCATTGTGAGCATTTTCAGCACCAAGACCGACCCTAACAGATAACCCCAGGGGCTGCGGCGCATGAGCAGGCTGGCGGAAAGGAATGCCAGCGGCACGATTATCCCCAGGTCCATCACCTGAATAACCAGCGAAGTGTTATTTTCCAGCGCCGGATCCTGGTTTTGCAGCAGCGGTCCGCCGATGCGCCCTAACCAGGCCAGCAGCAAGAAACTGCCCGTGACATAAAAAAGGATGGCGATTCCACGGCGAGGCAGGCGCTCAGAAAAGTGCTGGGGCAGCGTCGCCAGGTCAAAGGACAGCATGCAGAAGATGAAGGCAAATAGACTGGCGCTGAACAGGATCACATAAACCAGGAACAACGGATTATAGGCGGTGGTCATTGCCATGGATAAATAGGTATAAAGGAAAAAGCCGACGGTCCCGGTGAGCAACAACTGCCCGCGCAGCGCCCAGGGGCTGCCTGGCGCGGAACGAAAAGCCAGCCAGGCAGCAACTGCCAGGAGGGGCAGGCCCACGACCAGGGTGATCAGATCATTGGCCTGCATCTGAGCGACAGAACTCACCGTGTCAAACTTGTAAAGCCCGCGCCCATTGAGCATGACCGTTTCCCCCCGGTGATTGGTATAAGAGTAGGGCTGGCCTTCGCCCGGCCAAAAGAAACCGGCGGCGGCGGCAAAGAGTGCCAGCAGGAAAATCACGGGGAGCAGCCATTTCAAGGCGAACTGGTATTTCATGACAACCTCTACAATCAATTTGTTATAACGGAATATTCTGCGCCCAATTCTGGATCGCGGACCAGTCGCGGAAATCACCCTCGGGCGACCTGACCATACGAGTGATCAGGCGCTCAATAAAGTTAACCTTACTCATATCACCTACGCCGGAAAAATACGCTTCTGCCAGCGGCGTAACCAGCTTGCGGGCAGGTTCCAGATAAGCCAGGCGAGCTTTGCGGCTGCTGTCATCATCCCCGCGGTTCATCAGATGCACGGCAAAAAAACCGACCGGGATTTTCTGCAGCGCCGCCTGGTTTTGCTCAACGAACTGCAGCGCTTCTGGCAGCCAGCGCCCAAAACGCACGGCGCTGCCGATAATAACAGCATCGAAGGCAGCAAGCCCTGGCGCCGCTCCAGCCGGGGCGATCTCCACCGCGCAGCCGCGGTTGAGCAGCTCTTCGGCTATCGCCCGGGCAACCTCAATGGTTGATCCTGTTTTGGTCGCATACAAAATTAATACTTTCTGTCCCATGCTGTATCCTTTAATTAGATCTACGCAAGTAACGCGCATCAGGTTTCTATTTTATTGAACGAAATTGGTTAAATTCATTATAAGAAAGTATTTTCCCGCCGTCAATATGAAGGGTTTCCCGTTTTTTAATGCTTAAAGGGTTAAATGTGGTCTAAAAAGTCACTATTGAAGATCAGCCATTGGCTCATAGGCAGTCACTGAACTTCAATCGATAGTTACTGGCCAAAGCCTGTTCAAAAATTCAGCCAGGGCAGCCTGCTGCTTCGCCTTTAAACAGCAAGAGCCCGGATAAATATTCGGGCCTTGCAAACCAAATGCGTTCCCCTGTTGTAAACGCATTTGAATGAAAATTTCAAAGAAGAACTACCAATAAGCTTTACCGATCCTACACTATCTATTTTAGGCTAGTGGACTGACAGATAACTGACATAGTGCACCTTAATTATACATGTAGATGGTCGATTTGAAGCAGCCGCTTTATTACTGTTTTAGGAACAGTGTGGGCCAAAGGGGAAGCGGGTCTGGCGCATGCCCCTAAATCCACGACGTGGCCAGGAAGCTCAATCTATTAATGCAATATTCATCTACATTCCGTATACTGCAACTTACGTGGATAAACACGATCAACATTGATTGCGTGCTGAACGTTTCGCCGAGCCAGTAAACAGGCAGTTATCAGTCTAACGGACCCGGCGCGCAAAATCGACTCACCGTAAAGGATTATTTCTTATGAGAAACCCTCGACTCCGCATCTGGCTAAGCGCGCTTGTGCTTATCCTCCTTGCGGCCGGCTGCGCCGCCCCGCAAACCCCTGCAAACACAACCTCCGCAGGCACAGCCGCGACCTCTGCCCCGCCTGCCGCAGCGCCAGCAACGCTTGCGCCCGTGGTCTCGGCCACAACACCTGCCGCACCTGAGGCCGCCAATCCTGGCGCAGTTCCTGCCAGTGGGTCTTCGGCGAATACGAAATATGTGATTATTCCCGAGCAGAGCGAAGCGCGCTACAGAGTGCGCGAACAGCTGGCAAATGTCTCCCTGCCCAACGACGCGATTGGCAAAACGAAACAAATTTCAGGTACGGTGATGATCAAACCCGATGGGAGCATCGATTCTGCCAACAGCAAAATTACAGTAGATGTTTCCTCCTTGCAAACAGACCGCTCGCAGCGCGATAATTTTGTCCGGCGCAATGTCTTGCACACCAGCCAGTACCCGCAGGCGGTCTTCGTCCCCAAGCAGGTTACCGGTTTATCCATTCCTCTACCGCAGTCTGGCAATGTCAAGTTCCAAGTCACCGGCGACCTGACCATTCAAGACGTAACCAGGCCAGTCACCTGGGATGTGAGTGGAGCCATGCAAGGGGATGGGGCGACCGGCCTGGCAACGACAACTTTTAAGTTTGAGGATTTTAATCTCACCCAGCCGCGGGTTCCGATGGTATTAAGCATTGAAGATCACATCACTTTGGAGGTGGATGTCGCCATTCAGAAGCAGCCTTAAGCCTGCGCCCGCTGTTCCAACAACTGGATGAGCACGTCGACCAGCAAGCTGTTCGCTCCGCCAGATGGGCTGCGGTTCGCCTGGGGCGTGGCCTGCGTGCCAGCCGGCACGTTCGCTGCGCCGCCAGGATTCCCCCCCAATAAACCAGCATCCGGCGGCATCCCGCCATCCAGGCCACCCGGAACCATCCCACTCTGGTTTGCAGCGCTTTGTGCAGACCGGGTGGGCAGGGCCCTTGTCCCGCTGCTGCCAGCGCCACCTGCCTGAAGGCCATACTGCTGGAAAAGAGCTTGCAGATCCGCCTGCGAAAGGCTGAGATCCTGGATGGCTTTAATCTGCTCTGGGGTCATCGATTCCTGAATCTGGCGATAGAGGGCCTGCAGTTCAGCCGGCGAGGCATTATTACTGGTAGACAGGCTTTTCAGCGCTTTCCATAAAGGCAGCAAGGCCTGGGCCTGCGCAGCGGTGACAGCCTGATTGGTGCTTTCCAGCTTCAGGGTTCCTGCCGCCAGCTGGTCAGCCAGGGAGGGGTTGGTTTTGGTTTGTGCCAGCGCATTCTGGGTGTTCAACCAGGTCCCCGAGAGCTGCAGGCTCGAACAGGCTGCCAGGATGAAGACCAGGCCAACGACAAGTACAAGATAGATCAGGCGTTTCAACATACGCGATTCCTTTTTTCGATATTTCTTAGCTGCCTACTTAACCCGAGTAGGGCAATAAGAAGGGGCTCCTGGATTTCTTTCCCAAGAGCCCCTTCCTTGTTTACTTCAGCTCAATTTGCCTGTTGATTAAAGCCCATTGGTTGAAGGGGTGGCATTCGGGGTTGGACTGCTGCCGGAACCGTTATTATTATTCTGCAGCGGCAGACCGCGCCCGCGGCCGAAACCATGACCAAATTCAGGGCCAGAGAAGCCGCGGGGGCCAGCGAAACCAAAGGGAGCCGGGCCGCCCTGCGCCTGCTGCTGGAGAATCGCGTCGGCCTGCGCCTGGGTGATCACCCCATCGGTAACCGCCTGGTTGACAGCGGATGTAAACGCCGATTGCAGTGCTGCTTGGAATTTAGCATCGTTCGCCAGGGCATTTTTCCCCTTAATCAGGTCTGCCTGTGCCTGGGTCAGGTTGCCGTTAGCGACTTCGCTGTCCAGGTGCGCATTCAGCGCCTGCTGGTAAGCCGCCTGGAGCTGGTCAGTAGAGATGCCCAACGCCTGTGCAAGCAGCGCTTTATAATCAATCCCATTCTGCGCCCCTAGCTGACGAGGGAAAAAACCATCGACAGAAAACTGGTCCGCCTGCTGCTGGGTAATGAGGCCCTTGCTCACGGCTTCTTTCAGCGCCGCGGCATTCGCCGTCTGGTAAGCAGTCTGGAGCTGGTCGGTGGTAATGTTGAGGGCGGCGGCCAATTCCGCGTTAGTATAACCGCCTTCCCCGTGGGGACCAGCGGGCCTACCTTTGTTGAACCCTTGCCCGAGCGGCAGCGCCGGACTGGCAGAAGTGCCAGGTGTAGGCGTGGCTGCCTGAGCATAGACCGAGCGGAAGGTAAAAGCGCCGAACACAGCTACCAGCGCCAGCGCGCCAGTTACCACTAAACCAATAATTTTCGTTCTTTTGTTCATCAATCGTCTCCTTTATGAACAGGTCGTTATTCAGATCAACCCGAATTTGGTTTGTTTGGCTGATCTAAAAAGAGGATATCCGACGCAGATTTATTTTTTATTCAGAAGCTATTGAGGAATCTTTAGCGTTTCCCGACCCACTGGTGCAGGCCCAAATCCAAACATTCCCTGAAAGAACCCTTAACAATTTCTGAATAATTTTTGATTATGCTGTACGTACCTGTCTTCCTCCCCTTTCAACACATTTTTATGCATCCAGGGAAGCACGCTGAAAAGCGCTTAAACGGATTCAGGAATAAAATACACAGGACGATAAATGAGGAAAGTATGCCGAAGAAGATTCTGGTCGTCGACGATAAAGAGAATATCCGCGAGATGCTGCGAGATTACCTGACGGAGGAGAATTTCCTGGTCAGTGTCGCTGAAAATGGCGAACAAGCTCTGCAAATGGCCCGAGAAAGCCGGTCAGACCTGATCTTGCTGGACATTATGATGCCGCGAATGGACGGCTACCAATTCTTGCAAGCCTACCGTAAAGAGGGCAGCACCCCGGTGATCCTGCTCACGGCGCGGCTGGAAGAGACAGATAAAGTGATCGGCCTAGAGCTGGGCGCGGATGACTACGTCACCAAGCCGTTTGGCATGCGCGAACTGGTGGCGCGCATCCGGGCAGTGCTGCGCCGGGCCGGGCATGACCTGGCTGCGGATGAAATATTGCGGGTTGGGGATGTCACGCTGCAGCGCAGCGGGCGTGAAGTGCATGTGCGCGGCCGCCTGGTAAACCTGACTCCCTCCGAATTTGATTTGCTGACCTGTCTCATGGCTTCACCGGGGCGTGTGTTCACCCGCCTGGACCTGCTGGAAAAGCTGCAAGGCAACGCATTTGAAGGCATCGCGCGGACAATCGATGTGCACGTTCGCAACCTGCGCGCAAAAATCGAAGAGGATCCCAGCCATCCTAACTACATTCAGACGGTGTATGGGGTGGGCTACCGCTTCCAACATTATCAGAACTCCGCACCGGCTGTTATTAATGAATAGAAGGTACCTGCTATGCGCTCGCTGACCCTCAAACTCACCCTGGCGTTTCTCTTCGTCAGCCTGGCAGGTATCGTCCTGGCTGCCGCGCTGATGTGGAGCATCACGTCCATCGAATTCAACCGCTTCCTGACCGACCGGGGGCTCAGCACCTTTGAAACAATGGTAACCAACTACTACACGGAACACGGATCCTGGAAGGGGATCACCACCGACCTCCAGAAACAGAACCTGAGCATCGCTAATAATCCAGCCCCTGCCCCGCAACAAAGGCCAGGACCGGCGCTGAACAACAATCTACGCGCAGATCACCTGCCGCCGCCCCCTCCCTACGTGCTCATTAATCCGCAAGGCGGGGTAGTGGCAGCCACAGGCCGCTTCCAGGCAGGAGACCAGGTGCCCCAGAACATCGTGCAGCAGAAATTACCGGTCAAAGTGAAGAATCAGGTAGTGGGATATATTCTGGTCACCGGACGGGCGCCTAGCCCAGACCCAATAGAGGCGCGCTTCCTGCTGCACACCAATCAGGCGTTAATCCTGGCGGCGCTGGGCGGCGCGGCGCTGGCGGTGCTGCTCGGGCTGCTGCTGGCGCGCACGATCACCCGCCCGGTGCGCGACCTGACCTACGCTGCCAGCGCGCTGGCAGCCGGGAAATTAAACCAGCAGGTGCAGGTACGCTCGAAAGATGAACTAGGTGAACTTACTCGCGCCTTTAATAAAATGAGCGCCGACCTGGACCACGCCAACCAGCTGCGCAAGCAAATGACAGCAGATATTGCGCACGACCTGCGCACGCCCCTGGCTGTGATTTCTGGATACCTGGAAGGGTTGAAAGATGGCATCATCAAACCTTCGCCGAAACGCTTTACGGCCATGTATGATGAAGCGCGCTACTTGCAGCGCCTGGTTGAAGACCTGCGCACCCTGTCCCTGGCGGATGCGGGGGAGCTGTCGATCAACCGCCAGCCGGTGCAGCCACGTGAGCTGGTGGAACGCCTGGTCAATGCCTTCCAAAATCAGGCCGAGAAGAACCAGGTAGCGTTAAAAGCGAGCGTGGAAGCGGGCCTGCCGGAAATCCAGATGGACCCGGAGCGCATGCAGCAGGCGCTGGGCAACCTGGTCAGCAATGCGCTGCGCTACACGCCGGCTGGCGGCGAAATTAGCATCCGTGCCCGGCGGGAAGCAGATGCCCTGCTGCTGGAAGTGACCGATACCGGCAGCGGGATCAGCGCCGAAGCCCTGCCGCATATCTTTGAACGCTTTTACCGGGCCGATGAAGCGCGTCAGGAAAGTGGTTCGGGGTTGGGGCTGGCAATCACGCGCTCGCTGGTGGAACTGCAAGGCGGAACCATCACCGCTGAAAGCGCGGGAGAGGGAAAGGGCAGCCGGTTCACAGTCGCGTTTGCGTTAAAGGAGAGGTGAGAGGTCGGAAAATGTATCAAGCAGGGGGGTGGAAACCGATTTTCACCCCCCTGCTTGATACAAACAATCTTTGGAAAAATTCATTATTGCATCGCCCGACTAAGGAGCAGTGACTGGAAGCTTGCTACGGCATAGCCAAGTTTAGGCAGCGTGAACAGCAGCTTGCCCTCGGCACGGGTGAGTTTCCGCATATCAGGCGCGTTATTCGCATCTCCCTTAGTCGTAATCTGACCATTCTCGACCGCTATTGCGCGGTGTAGAACCGGCTCGCTCCCTGCGCGAAACATAATGATTTCGCCCTTCTGCACATCCAGGCTTTGAGCAACGTAGACAATGGCCAGGTCGCCGGGGTAAAAAGTGGGAACCATCGATCCGGTGCGCACATACATCAGGCGCATGGGCAAGAGACCTAATTGGCTGACAAGGATGATCAGGAGTAAGATGCAAATACCATAAAAGAAAACATTGCTGATAATCTTTTTCATCGGGGGCCTTTTCAATAATAGGGAATTGGGTGGCGCTTCGCGCCACCCAATTATCTCGACAGGTCAATTAATTGGTTTAGTGGAAAACAACTTCCTGTTCAGCGGTGATTTTCAGGTCATAATTCATTGTATTTCCCTGGAATTCATTCCCTGCATCAGGATTGAACTGGAAATCCATGTAAAGCCACTGCGTGCTGCCAGCAGGGAGGAAGGGATCAACATCAGATACTGCATCATAAGGAAGGCCAAACCGGCCAGACAGAGCAGCCAATTCAGCTAGTGAAGTCTTGCCATCATTATTGGTATCAGACATGGTAGTTACCTGAACAATTGCATCAATTTCATTCTTTGAATCCCAGACATGGGTCAGGAAAATCTGTTCGGCCAATGCTTTATTCGTCGGGTCATTGATGATATTGCCCCAGTCAAAGGTGACCTGCTTCGAGTTCGATTGACCCAGTATTCTTCATGTATAATTTGCCCGAAACCTCATCACCTGGTTTCATGTTCGAAACATCCCAGGGCGTACCAACATTGCCGCCAAATTGTTTCCATCTTTCGAGAGTAGTAACTCTAAAGTGCCAGAATGGATGGTACCAGTTGTCGTCTTATCCGAATTGAAGTAAGCCAGAGCGCTCATAACAGTGGTCGCGACGAGCAGGACCAGGATCACAGGGATCAACCAACGTGTGTATTTCATTTTTTCCTCCAAGAAAAGATTGATTCAGTTTGGTTATATAGATTAGTGAAAGACGAGCTACGTTTGCCAAAAATGATCAATGATTATCTGCCTCGATTGTCTATTTCCTTTCCCTTCAGAGGCAGCCGGAGGACCTTTGATACAGAGGGCGCCATCCCGCTTTCTGAAGACTTAACAAGATTATGCAGGTGATTGAACTGGCGCGCGCTCTGTGGTATACTGAAACCGATACAGAGGGCACCATGCCCTTTTCTGCATCCTTCCGATTGGCTGCTATCCGATCGGAAGCTGCGTTTAAAGAGCATTCTCTTAAGGGCAACCTTTACAGGCTCCCCGCCGATACAACAAAAAAACCGGTCCGTACTTTCCGGCCGGTTTCGCTACTGGCTCCCCAAGAGGTTACTCCAACAGTCTACGTTGGAGAAGCGACCAAATTAGCCCCCTGGTTCATCGCTCCGAGATCGTGCTGTTCAATTGTGATTGCCTACGGATAATACCTGGACTTAGTGAACCCCACCTCATTCGCTTACAAAGCAAAGTATAGCAATGAAATTACAATTGTCAATAGCCTGGTCATAACAACTTAGTTTGAAGTTTTGTAAATTATTTTGTAAATCAGTCGTTTCGCCCTGTTTTTTTGCCCGGATCAATCAAAAAAAGCTACTTACCCATACGCTCCGTCCAAAATAATTGTAGAGCGCATGCCTCGACAACCGGCAGCCCTAGCTCAGAATCTTTATCAACTGGGCCGAACCTGCTCCACTGAGAAACAATTTGGGAGGAACAGCCTCTAGAATGATTTAGCAGCGTTGATCCGCTGGTAGTAGCCAGGGTCCGCCAGATCGGCGGTCCCCCGCGCAACTGAAACCTTCATGCAGCACCACTTGGCCGGCCCGGGCTCCGTTGGGGCGCATCCCACGGATATTTCAGAAGAACTTCTGCAATTTCTATTGACAACAAAAATACTCCATGCTATAGTCATTAACGTTACTGCATTTCACCTCGTAATCGAAATGCTTGACAAATTGTGGAAACGTTGATCCAGGGGGAATACAAGGATCGCTCACTGCAAAGTTCTATGCAGTGTCTACCTGGGGAGTTAATTGCGAAACCGGCCACAGCTGGCTGGTTTTTTTGTTAATACCTGCTGTGTTTACTCACCTCGCTTGAATAAACTGCCCTCTTATCGGTAACATCCATCGCTTACAAGATTTAGAACCTACCTGGCGGGTTGGGCCTCCCCGCCAAGGTAATATTGCCGCGCGGCTGTATCGCCGGTCATCTCAACAATCAAAATAAACAGGAACAGCAGCTATGACCAAAAAAATATTTCTCGCAATGATCTTTGCCGCCCTGGTCGTGATGACCTTTGGCGTGATCACCTCAGGAGCCTGGTTTACGGATACCGCTCAAGTGAATGATCTCCAGATTCAACTGGGCGTACTCGACCCACGCGTGGTCGCCGCGCCATTCACGATTGAGAATGCTGCGCCCGGCGTTTCGGGCCCTGAGCAAACTGTTGAAATTTTCAACGATGGTGATTCCACTTTGCCGATTAAGTATAAAGTCTCCGCGAAGTTCGACAGTGGCAGCGGCGATTTTTACAACAATGTTTGGGTAAAGGTGGAACGCCCGGTATGGAAAGACGGCGCCTGGAACCGCGACCTCGTTTTCAACGGCTGGCTGAAGGATCTGACGATTAATCCCAACAATACCCCCATCACCGCAAACCTGGGCGTGGGGAAGTCGCAGAAGTATTACTTCAACTACACCCCGAGCAAAGACCTGGGCAACGATTTTCAGAAGGCGAGCATGACCTTCCACCTGGTCTTCGATGCAACTCAGGTGGAGAACCCAGGCTGGTAGTTGGGCCAGTCACAGCCATTGAAGGTGGGCAGGAGAGTGGTAGAGGCCTTCGCGCCCTCTACCGCTCCTGCCTGCTGGAAAGCGCAGCCTATGCTTCAGAACTGGATCAATACATTGCCCTGGAAGCGCCTGACCTCAAACACCGGAACGGTTTTCTTGGGGCTGGTGATGCTGGCGATGATATTCCTGGCCTACGGGACGATTGCCAACCGTTTTTACCGGGTAATCACCATCGACGGGAACAGCATGGCCCCCACTTTCTACTACGGCGACCTGGTCATCGTCACGCCGCCTAAGGCACAAGTCGCCCCGGGAAGCATTGTGCTGCTCTCCGTCAACAGCCGGCTGGTGACACACCGCCTGCTCGGCTATGAAAATACTGGCAAGCCCATTACCCAGGGGGATGCCAACCGCACCCGTGACGATTTCTCTGGCAGCCGGGTCAAAATTGCCGGCATTTACTGGTTTCATGTTCCAAAGGTTGGGTATCTCAGTTTGTTAATCAAGCAGGTTGTGAAAAACATTGGGAGGTAGCAGGTGTCCGAAAAAAACGTTCTTACTTCTTTCTATCTTTACCTTGGCGCGCTCGTCTTCCTCCTGGTATCGCTCATGTTTATTACTCCGGTCAGCGGCGCTTACCTGACCTGGAGAGCCACGGTAGGGCCGAACAAGCTGAGCGCGGACGATACAACGATCTTCAAGAAAGAAACCCCGGTGAAGCCAGCTACCTCAGAGCCTTCCACAACACCTGAAGCTTCTGCCACGGTGGTGCCAACCATACAAGCTACTGCGACAGTGGAACCTGAAGCCACCGAAACCGCGCCACCCAACGCTCTACCAGCCACAAAACTAGAGGTGGTCCTGAATGGCAACGGCCTGTTTGATAACGTCAAACAAACTTTTGGGGTCACCGGCGAAGTTTGCGTGACGAACAGCGGTGAGAATGCTACGGATGGGCTCTCTCCCATCCAATTACAGGTATTGCAGAAGGAAACTGCGGAGACAGATGAGAAAGAAGTGGCAGTGCCAGATGCATCTCAGACACTGGCGCTTGAAGGGCCTTTATCGCCCGGTGCGCGGCAGTGCTTTAATTACCGCCTGCCTTTTATGACGGTGGAAACCGATGGGATGTATCTTGCAGCGAGTGTCACGATAATCAATGACAAGGATTGGCAGCCAGGCAGCAAGAACTGCCCGCAGCAAGAACCTTGCCCGCATGGCCCCACAGTCAAAATTGCCTTCTCCCTACCCAGAGTGCCCACGATTCCTACCGCCCCCGGCTCGCTGCCTACCGCAACACCACAACCGATCCAACTGCCTACCCAGGCGCAAACCGCCAAACCATCACCCACCGCCCTGCCGCCGACAGAGCCCCCCGCTCAACCAACGGCGGTCCCAGTGCAGCCAACAGTTGAACCGCCCACGCCGCTTCCCCCTGAACCGACTATACTTCCCTCTGCACCTCCACCGCCCACCATTGAACCCACTCCTGAACCGAGCAGCACGCCTACTGAAGAGCCGGTTCAACCGCCGCCAGCCTGAGGTTCTCAGCCAATCCGGAAAGCCGCCAGCAGCTGGTCGACGTTTTCCAGAGGGATATCACTTAACATGCGGTGAGAGGGGGCCAGCAGCAGGCCGGTGCCTTGCGGAGCCAGCTGAGTGAGGCAGTCTCGGACGGCGGACTGCACCTGCTGGGGCGTGCCGTAGGGCAGTACAGTCTGGGTGGAAATGCCGCCGTAGAAGGACAGCCGGCCGCCAAAGGTCTCCCGCAGCCAGGCGTGGTCGAGCACCTCGGGTTGGACCGGGTTGAGCGTGGTTAAGCCGATCTCAAGTAAGTCGGGTAGGATCTGGCTGATCTGCCCATCCGAGTGCAGGATCACCGGCAGGTCGCGCTCGCGAAACGCAGCAAACAGGCGTGCCAGGCGCGGCTTGATCAACCTGCGCCAGCTGGCAGGGGAGAACAGCAGGCGCTGCTGCGCGCCGTAATCATCGCCAAAGTAGCCACCATCCACGCCTAAATCGAGGTACTGGCGGATTAATTGCAGCTGGATCTCCGTTATGCGGTCGAGCAGCTCGCCGACATAAGCAGGGTCTTCAGCCAGGTCGAGGAACAACTGCTCGAAACCACGCAGCGCCCAGGCCCGTTCGAACAGGGCAAAGCCCAAATTGGGCACAATGAAATATTCGCGGCCCAGGTCAGTCATCACCTTTTTGGCCGGCTCCAACAAACCAGACGTATGCGGGTCTGGCCAGGAAAAGGCGTCCAGGTCTTTGCTCTCGGCCAGCGGGTTGACACGAATATAATAACCTTCCTCGCCAGTATCGTGGCCTGCGCCCCACCAGTCGTAGCGCACGCGGCCATCCGCGCTCACCCTTTCGGGAATATTCAGGTCGACGCGCACCAGGTGGTTATCCAGGAAGCGTGGCAGGTCGGCCAGCTCTACGCCAAAATGCGCTGCCAGCCGGGCCCCCATGCGGGCGGTATAGTTGACCTGGGTCGGCAGGCGGTCGACCGGTTCGTGCCGCAGGGCACAGCGCAGGCGTTCTTTGTGATTCAAAGCAGCAGCCAGCCTCCGAAACGATCAGGCCAGCGCGCGCCCATAGAGATGCTCGCGGATCTGCAGCACCTGGCGGCGCAGGCGGTCATCCCGCTCAATCAGGTCGGCGACTTTTTCGCAGGCATACATTACCGTGGTGTGGTCGCGCCCGCCCAGCGCTTCGCCGATTTGCGGCAGCGAGGCATTCACTTCTTCGCGCATTAAGTACATAGCCACCTGGCGCGGCAGGGCTACGTCCCGAGAGCGGCTGCGCCCTAACAGGTCATCGGGCGTCAGGCCAAACACATCTGCCACGGCTTGCAGCACCTGCTGCGGTTCCAGCGATCCCCGCTGTGGCAGCAGGTCTGCCAGCGCGGTTTGCACCAGCTGCGCTGAGAGGGGATGCCCGCTCAAGTCAGAGAAAGCCAGGACGCGCGTCAAAGCGCCTTCCAACTCACGAATATTGGACTGAACCAGGCGGGCAATCGTCTCAAGGATTTCAATTGGAACCTGGCGCCCGGCGCGTTCCGCTTTCGAGCGCATAATGGCAATCCGCGTTTCCAGGTCGGGCGGCTGGATATCGGCGGTCAGGCCCCATTCAAAGCGCGAGCGCAAGCGATCTTCCAGGGTCACCATGGCCTTGGGCGGGCGGTCTGAGGAAATAACGATCTGCTTGTCCTGCCCGTGCAAAGTATTGAACGTGTGGAAGAACTCTTCCTGGGTTGATTCTTTGCCCGCGATGAACTGGATATCATCGATCAGCAGCACGTCGATGCGGCGGTAACGCTCGCGGAAGGCCGCGGTGTTATGCGCCCGGATCGAATTGATTAAATCGTTGGTGAATTCTTCCGAAGAGACGTACATCACCTGCAAGCCCTGGCTTAAAGCGGTGTTACCGATGGCATGCAGCAGGTGTGTCTTGCCCAGCCCAACCCCGCCGTAAAGGAAAAGCGGGTTGTAGGCGCGGGCCGGGTTTTCTGCAACAGCCATGCAGGCAGCATGCGCCAGGCGGTTGCTTGCGCCCACCACAAAGTTCTCGAAGGTATAGCGCGAATTGGTGGCGTTGTTACCCCGCGGCACTTCACGCGGTGGAATATTCACGATCGGCGCTGGCGGATCCAAATCCTCCTCGGCAGCAGGCTCGTAATCGCGGTGCCAGACCAAAAACTTGACGCCCTGCGGTCGGCCAATGATCCCGGTTAATAAGCGCGTCACTGTGCTGGAGAGGCGGCTCTCTAACCAGTCGCGGGCATAAGCGTTGGGGACCCCAATCGTGAAGAGATCGTTATCATGAGAAACCATTTCTGCGTTGCGAACCCAGGTATCAAAAGCGGCCTTCGACATTTCCATTTGGAGCTGTCCCACCGTGGCCTGCCAAGCTTGTTGTGAATTCATGTCTGATCCTCCTGGGTATGAGACTGTATCGCAAAAGGCAAAAGGATAGGAAACCGCTGCACGAAATTTTGCAGCGGGGAAAATGAACCTATAAAATTACCTTTGTTTCTTTTAATTGTGTGGTAACTGAGCGCTATCCTCAGCCCTAAGCTCTAAAAAGGATTCTATCAAAAAGCGGCGACTCTAACAAGTCAAAAGCGCTGTTATAGCCTAAAAACTTCGCATTCTTTAAGATTTATGACCTTAAAGAAAGGTCGGTTTCTAATAGCAACAATGACGATATTTCTATTATTCATACACAATAAACAAATCCTACCCCTGCCGTTTTTTTGCGCATACAACCCCCATATATGGCGTTAAAATTTGTAGTATAGGCAGCAGTTCTATATTTAGGCCGGCTTCAATAAAAATTGGACGGGTCTTTCAATTTTCCATTTCGTAAAGTCATGCTCAAATTCCGGAGTCTCATTTCTAAATTGATTTTTTAGCTTTCAATTTCAGGTTCTTCCCGGAATTTCTTAACATCCATCTGCTAGCATCAATCTTGCAGCGCGGCGGCCGATTTCTACTGCAAAGTTGGTGCCGCGGTCCCAGGGATAAACCTGGCTCATGCTGGCGAAATAGAGACCCGAAATCGGCGTGCGGATTTCGGGAATATTGCGCGAATGATGGATCTGCGGGATGGGCTGGGCATATTTCGTCTTCGAAACCCAAATCTTGCGCACCCAATCGCGTTCAAAGTTGGGATTGATGCGTTTCAAGGCGGGCAGGAAGCGTTCTAAGAGTTCCTCGTCGCTCAATTGAAAGTATTCGTGACTGGTATCCAGGTAATCACCGCAGTAAACGATGTGCTCCCCACCAAAGTATTCCGGCGAGAGGAAGTTGGTGTGCTCGACCAACGCCAGGAAGGGGAACCCTGCCGACTTGGGAATGTTGTACCAGTAATACCCCTGCTCCGAAAGCTGGTGTTTGAGCGCCAGGATCATTACCACCGCGCCCATGCTCTTCAGGTTTAACAGTCCCTGCAGGTATTCTTTTGGCAAATCCGGGGCCAACTGAGAGAACAGCGCCGGGGAACTGGTCACCAGGCAGCAGTCGAAAGTCTGCGTTTCACCGGCCACTTCAAGCTGAACCTGGCGGCCCTCCCCTGGAATGATGCGTGAGACGGGCGTGTTAAGGTGAATCTGCACGCCGCGCTGGCGTAAATCTTCGGCGAAGCGGTTCGCGAAAGCCTGGAACCCGCCTTTAAAAGTCCCCAGCCGGGTGGAACGCGCTTTCAGCCGCGCCCACATCCAGGCCATATTGACCTCTGCCTGGTGCTCGCCAAACTTACCCGACATAAGCGGCTCAAGCAGGCTTTTAAACACGCGCTCGCCGTACCAGCGGCGCATCCAATCTACCGCGATATGCTTTTCGAGCGACTGCCAGCTGGCCAGGTAGCGCAGGTAAACCGTTACCAGGCCAAAGCGCGCCATGCCGAAGAAATCATAGCCGGGGAAAGTCAGGGCTGCCAGCGGCGAATCCAGCGGATAGAACTTGCCATTGTGATAAGCCACTGTCTTGGGGCGCGGGAAAACAACGTCTTCCTTCCAGCCCAGCTCATCGATTAATCCCAGCATGTGTTCATCGGTCTGGAACCAGTGATGGTAAAAGCGCTCGACCGACCAGTCCCAGTTTGGCTCCTGGATCCCTGAGGCCAAACCACCGACATAGTCCGCCGCTTCAAATATTTCAACCTGATGACCTGCGCGGACAAGGTCGAACGCGGCGGCCATGCCGCCCAAACCAGCCCCGATGATCGCGATTTTCGTCATAGTGAATGTAACCCGTTCTAGAAAGAAAATACCTGCCGGCAGTTAAGGGGAGGAATGCTCCTGCTCTGTACGCAGCTGCTGCATTTGCTTTCCCCAACGCAGCGGCTGGCGGAAGTAGAAGTAGGCCCCTAACAGCGTGATGGGGAACCACAGCGCCACGTGCAGCACCAGGGTATAACTGGTGGCGACTGCCCGATCAATACCATAAGCCATCAGCACGGCGATGCCTGGCAGGTCAAACGTCCCTACGTAACCCGGCGCGGATGGCACCGTGGTCGCCAGGTTTACCACTCCGTTCATCAACATCAGCGCAAAGAAACTCACACTGAAATTAAAAGCGTGCATGACAAACCAGTACTTCGCCGTCTCCAGCAGCCAGATGATGACCGTGGTAAAGAAAATCATCAGGGCTTCTACGGGCGAACGCAGAGATTCTAACCCGGAAAGGAAACGCATGGATAGGTCGCGCGTATTTTGTTTGAAGCGCGCCGGCACAAAGCGCAGCACCATGTAATCCACTAGCTTCTCACTGACTCGCGGGAACATTGCCGCAGCGATAAAGGCCAGCAGCGCGCCGCCAAAGATGACCGCCCCACCGATCGCCATGCGGGGAACATCCACGCCTTCGACCACTCCCGAACTGCGCGTCAGGCGCGCCAGTTCGGGCAGGTTGAGGAACACAAAGGACAGCATCACCACCCCATCGAAAATGCGCTCGATGATGATGGTTGCCAGGGAGGCTGAGATGGGTACTCCCTCGCGCTGCTTTAGCACCGCCGCCCGCAGCACTTCACCGGCCCGGGCCGGATAAATATTATTCCCCATGTAACCAATGGTCACTATGGGGAACATCGTCCGGGTAGGGATCTTTTTTAACGGGCGCAGCAGGTAATGCCAGCGCCAGGAACGCACCCATACTCCGACAAAATAGACCGCGATCCCGGGGATCAGATACCAGTATTGAGCGCTTTGGAGTGATTTGACGAATTCACCCAGCTTCAACCCGCGTAAAGAAAAATAAATAAAGATTGCACTGATTAAAATGCCAATCCAAATCCGCCAATTTTTCATGCGGCAATTCTACCATGCGCAGGTGCATCCCAGCGTAAGGAATTGTCAATTTTTTCACAGGTGGGGGTTTTATAAATCGTGAAACAGCCGCCATTTTTAACGGCTGTCTCATGATTTATCTTGAACCAGATTAGAAACGAATCAACGAAATCAGCATTGAAAGGATCAAGAAAACAGAAAGTACTCCAAAAATAATCTGATTGCGGCGCAGCTGCCGTTGATGCTGATGCTGCTCGTAATCCATCCGCGGCTTTTCCCGCACCGCGCGTTCTTGACGTGCCATAACAAAAACCTCCATCTTGCTTATAAACGAGCTAACGAATGTCTATATTGTACCTTATCTTATGCCAGCTGCGTCTTTAACATCTCGGCGTCAGCGCGGGTGATGCCCTGGATGGCGATCAAATCATCCACGCTGGCCTGTTTGATGGCTTCAATCGAGCCAAAATAGGAGAGCAAACGGCGGCGTTTAACCGGGCCAATCCCTGGGATGGCATCCAACGTGGAGGCCAGCCCGGCTTTAGTACGCCGGTTGCGGTGCGCGGTGATCGCAAAGCGGTGGGCTTCATCCCGCACGCGCTGCAGCAGGTACAGCCCCTGCGAATGGCGCGGCAGCAGCAGCGATTCTTCCCGCCCCGGGATGAACAGTTCTTCTTGCTGTTTCGCCAGCCCGGCGACCGGCACCCGCTCTAACAGATCAAAGCGCTGCAATACTGCCACCGCGCGGCCTAACTGGCCTTTACCCCCATCCACTATCAAGAGGTCCGGCAATACCGCAAATGATTCATCCACTTTTGCGCCGACGGTATTGCGTTCTTCCTGAGCCGAGCGCCAGCGTTTGAAGCGGCGAGTAAGCACCTCTTCCATGCTGGCGAAGTCATCCGGCCCTGAAACCGATTGGATATTGAAACGCCGATACAGGCGTTTGGCAGGTACGCCTTGTTCAAAGACCACCATACTGCCCACCGATGCCGTGCCCTGGGTGTTCGAGATGTCATAACATTCGATGCGGTTAGGCGCTTCGGGTAGTTTCAACGCTTCTTGCAGTTCTGCCAGGGCAGTCGTCTGCTTGTTCGTATCCGCTTCCCACTGCGTGCGCAGGGCAGAAAGCGTTTCCACCGCGTTTTCCGCCGCCATGCGCACCAGTTCTTCGCCAGTCGTCCCTGCGTGTGGGACCAACAGCTCAACCTTTTGCCCGCCGCGGCGCATATTCAACCAGTGCTTGATAATCTGTGCCTCTTCTACCTCGTTTGGCAGGAGGACCTGCGGCGGCACCTGGGCGGCTTCCGCATAGAACTGTTTCAAGAATTCAGAAACCACTTCCCGGTCGCTCGTATCTTCCGCACCTTCCAGGATAAAATATTCCCGCCCGATCAGCTTGCCGCCGCGGATGAAGAAAATCTGTACACAGGCTTCCCCGTCCGCGCGAGCCATCGCGATCACATCCGAGTCGATGCGTTCCGGCGAAATGACCCGCTGGCGCTCGACCACCCGTTCAATGGCCTGGATCTGGTCGCGGATGGCGGCGGCCCGTTCAAAGTTTAGCTGTTCCGCGGCGGTTTCCATTTCCTGAGATAGGCGCGTGATCACCGTCTCTGTCTTGCCTTCCAGGAACTGGCACAGGTCATCGATCATCTGGCGGTAACCCGCCTGTTTGATCGCCCCAATGCAAGGGCCGGTGCAAAGTTTAATATCGTAATACAGGCAGGGTCGGGCATCCTTGCCGGTGATCTCCCGGTCGCAGGTCAGGTAGGGGAATATGCGCCGCAGCACGTCCAGCGTCTGGTGAACCGCCCACACGCTGGTATAGGGACCAAAGTAGCGCGAACCATCTTTCACCATCTGGCGGGTGACGGTTACCTTGGGGAAGGGTTCAGCCCAGTGGACTTTGATATAGGGATAGCGCTTGTCGTCCTTGAGCCGAATGTTATAGTGTGGGCGATGCTTCTTGATCAGGTTCATTTCCAGGATGAGCGCTTCCAGCTCTGAATCCACCACAATCCACTCAATGTCAGCGATGTGCCTGACGAGCTGGCGGGTTTTCATATCCTGGTCGTGACTGCCATGGAAATAGGAACGCACCCGGTTGCGCAGGTTGATCGCTTTGCCAACGTAAATGATGACCCCATTGGCATCTTTCATGATGTAGCAACCCGGCCGGGTGGGGAGGGTGTCTAATATCCCTTGCAAATGATCTGATATCGACATCATTTGGATGATTTTATCATATGTTCTATGTCAAAGTTTTATCAAAGAACGTTCGTATAGCATTGTTTTCTGCCTACATTCCGATAACATTAGCATGAATGAAGAAAGCTCGTTTCACGTGCGGCCTGTTGGCCCGGCACCTCTTTACGAATGAGAGTAACATCAATGGAGCAAACCGCCCCACCCCAAGCTAATCCCTGGCCGCCGCGCCGGGTTGTTGCAGCCACGTTGATCGTGCTGGCAATTGCCATCGCCTTCTGGCTGCTGTTTCGCTTTCGTCTGGTTTTTTTCAGCCTGTTTATTGCCATCGTGCTGGGCACGGCGATTGAACCGCTTATCGCGCGCATGACCCGGCTCGGTATTTCACGCCCGATCAGCATTATCCTGGTCTCGTTATTCGTGCTGCTGTTGATCGTGTTAGTGGTTGTTTTGGTTACCCCATTAATCAGCCAGCAGTGGTTTACCATCACTTCCCAGATCAGCGGCTTTTATCAGGATTTCTATAAGGCCTTGCAACATTCTTCCAGCCTGATTTTGCGGCGGATTGCGCAAGAAATGCCGTCCTACCTGCCGCTGACCCTGCAACCGCCGGCCCCAGCAGTCCCAGCCCAGGGCAATAACCCGGGTCAGGCCGCCTCGGTCGACCTGGTGCAGAATGCCATCAATACAGCGGGGTATGTACTGCGCAGTATAATCCTGCTGATCTCCGTCTTGCTGCTGACCGGCCTATGGGTGCTGGAAGGTGACGTTGCCACCCGTTTTATCCTGCTGGGCGTCCCGAAACAGCACCGCGATTTTACCCGGGATCTGTTGAACGATATCGTGCAAAAGGTAGGCGCGTATACCCGGGGCGTAGCTTTGCTGACCGTCATCGTCGGTGGGTTGTCTGGCCTGGCTTACCTGATCATCGGGCTGCCCAATGTCTTGCTGCTAGGCCTGTTTGCCGGTTTAATGGAAATCGTCCCCTTGATCGGTCCACTGCTTGGAGCCATTCCGGCTATGCTGGTTGCGGCAGCGCTCGATCCCAATAAGGTGATTTGGGTCTTCCTGGCTTTTATTGTCATCCAGCTGTCCGAAAATAACCTGATCGTTCCACGCGTGATGAACGAAGCAGTCGGAGTCAACCCGGTGGTCAGCCTGCTGGCCTTCCTGGCATTTGGCTCCATTTTTGGTTTTCTGGGCGCGCTTTTAGCCATACCCCTGGCGGCCGTGGTGCAGTTAATCCTGCAGCGCTTCGTATTTGAGAAGAATCCCGCCGAGAATGGCCCGCCGGCAGGCCGGGATGCGCTCAGCAATCTGCGCTTTGAGACGCAGGATTTGATGCTGGATGTGCGCAAACAGGTGCGTGATAAAGAAGCTGAAGTGAATGCGCAAGAAGACCGCGTTGAAGATGCGCTGGAAGCGGTTGCACAAGACCTCGACTCGATCCTCTCCAAGATGGAAAACGACAACCAATCACCCACGCGGAACAATGGAAAGAGGACTGGATGACCCTAAAGCAAGTGACGGTCAACGCTTTGATCGTTTTGAGCACTCTGGCAGGAGCTTTCTTGCTGTGGGAGTTTCGCGACGCTATCTTTTTATTCATATTTTCGCTGGCGATCGCCGCCGCCGCCCGGCCTTACGTGGAGGCGCTTACCCGGCATGGGTTTTCTAGAGCACTTGCCATACTCCTGGTGTATGTATTGTTTATCACTTTCCTGGGACTGGTATTCTGGCTGGTGGGCGGCTCTTTGGTTAAGGAACTGCAGGATCTTTCCGACAGTGTGGCTTACACCTATGACAAAATCTGGACCAACTGGCCGCACGGTTCGCAAGTGCAAAAACTAATCGCCCAACAACTGCCTGACCCAGCCCTGCTGTATAAAAGCTTTTCGCCAGAACAGCGCAATTCGCTGCTGGGAAATTTCCTGGGCTTCACGCTCACCACTGCCAGCTTGCTGGCCGAAGTGTTCACCCTGCTGGTTTTGAGCATTTATTGGAGCATTGATCAGGTGCATTTTGAACGGCTGTGGCTTTCCCTGCTGCCGGTCGAATTGCGGGCGCACTCACGCAACATCTGGCGCGGGATTGAAATGGACTTTGGCATCTACGTGCGCAGCCAGTTAATGCAGAGCATCGCCGCCGGTTTTCTGCTGGGCCTGGGCTTGTGGATGATGGGCTTGAAATATCCGGTGCTGCTGGCTGTGTTCAGCGCCGTGGCCTGGTTAATCCCCTGGTTAGGGGGAGTTTTAGCGGTTTTGCCGATCGCGCTGACCGGCCTGTCTCAGGGCACGGGCCTGGCTATTTTCGCGCCAACTTATGCCATTGGCGTGCTGTTCCTGCTGAAGTTTTTGATCGAGCCGCGCTTCTTGCGCCGCCAGCAGTTCAGCTCGCTGCTCTCGATCCTGCTCATTATTGCGCTTATCGAACCTTACGGCCTGTTAGGGCTGATCGTTGCCCCGCCGCTGGCTGCAGCCATCGAGCTTATTTTCCGCTATAGCTTGCTTCAGCGTGGCGTACCGGTTCCTTTGGAATCCGAAGAACAGATCGCCGAGCTACGCGAGCGCATTCTGGCGATCCGCGAAACGATCGCCGCCAGTGAGGAGCCGCCCCAACCGCAGACCTTGAATATGCTTACCCGCCTGGAAAAATTGATCGATCGGGCGGATCAACTCTCCGATCGACAAATGCAGCGCGTGAAAGTTTATTCCCAACAGCGGTAATCTAACCTGTTCAATCCAGGCACATGGCGCAGCCATCCGCGCGGGGATCGCTGCCGCCCCAAAGAACTCCGTTTTCCAGATCCCGGTAAATGATCTGCCCGCGGCCAAACAAGGCCCGGCCCATGCCGCTCACCGGGCGCACCAGGTGGCCCATTTCTGCCAGGGCTGCCATGACAGGCACCGGAAGGCCTTCTTCCAGGGCCACCACGCCGCCCTGATCCACGTCTATACAAAACCGGGGGCGGTCCAGCGCGGACTGAGGATCCAGGCGATCATCTGCCAGGCCAACGCTCACCTGCACGTGGCCTTGCGGCTGCATAAAGCCGCCCATCACGCCAAACGAAGCAAAGAGGCTGTCATCCGCGGCGCGCGTCGCCAGGGCGGGGATAATGGTATGATAGGGGCGCTTGCCCGGTTCGAGTGCGTTGGGATGATCCGCCTGCAAGCGGAAGTTATGCCCGCGGTTTTGCAGGCTGAAGCCCCAGCCGCGCGGCACAATGCCCGTGCCAAAGCCCATATAGTTGCTGTTGATGAACGAACAGGCGTTCCCCGCGCCATCAACCACGCTGAAATAAACCGTATCGCTGGAAGCCAGGGGTGTGCCGTGCGCCAGGTGCTGGTTGGCGCGGAGGGGATCGATTTCCTTGCGGCGTGCGGCAGCATAGGCCGGGCTGAGCAGTTCCGCCAGCGGCGCCGCGTGAAAAGCAGGGTCGGCTACATATTGGAAAGCGTCCGCGAAAGCCAGCCGCAGCGCTTCGATCTCCAGGTGCAGGCGCTGCGCGGACAGCGGCGGCAGGCCGGGCAGGTCGAAACCTTCGAGCAGGTTGAGTGCCAGCAGGGCAGCCAACCCCTGCCCGTTCGGCGGGCACTCCCAGATGTGCAGGTCGCGATAGGTCACCTGGATCGGCTCTTCCCAGGTACTGTGATGCGCCGCCAGGTCCGTTTGCATCAGGCAGCCGCCCGCCTCCTGGATCACCGCCGAAATCGACTCGGCGATGGGACCTTCATAAAAAGCGCGCTTGCCGCCGCGCGCAATCTGGTCGAAAGTGCGCGCCAGGCCCGGGTTGCGAAAAATCTCGCCCGGGTGCGGGCCGCGGCCCCCAATAGTCAACTCCGCGCCGTTGACTGCCTGGTGCAGCTGGCGTTCCGCGCCGCGCGCCCAATAATAAGCCGTTAGCGGCGCAACCGGAAAACCTTCTTCGGCCAATTTCCGCGCCGGGGCCAGGACATCCGCCAGCTCGAGGCGGCCGAAGCGCTCCAAAATATCACACCAGGCAGCGCAGGCGCCTGGTACGGTAATGGTATAAGGATGATAAGGGGGCAGTTCACAGCCCGGGCCGGTGGACAGCCCTTCACGCTGCAAGCGTTCCAGAGAGAGCGCAGCCGGAAGCCGCCCTGAGCCATTCAAGGCAGACACTCGCCGGGAATCCGCTTCATAATACAAGGCAAAAGCATCCCCGCCCAACCCGGTAGAGGTAGGTTCGGTGACGTTTAATGCGGCGGCAGTTGCCACCGCGGCATCCACCGCGTTGCCGCCCTGGGCCAAAATTTTTACGCCGGCGGCCGCCGCCAGCGGCTGCGAGGCAGCCACCATACCGCCCCGCCCGATAACCGGGGAGCGATGAGAGGCAAAGGAGAATTCAGGAATGTTCATAGCAGCTCTCGAGGGTAGGTTACTTTTCGGCGATGATATAAATCCGTGTCTCGCGCTCTGGTTCTTCAACCAACGCATTTAAATCCTGCCAGCGGGCAAAGCGCACGGTGCGAAAACCGGTTTGAAACAGGGCTTCTTTGACCTCCGCCAGGTCAAAGGCGACTTCGTAAGCCGTTTCTTCAAACCGCTCATAGCCCTTATCACTTTGCTGGACAAAGCCCGAGATGCGCATAAAGGCGCGCTGTGAAGCTTCATCAAACAACGCCCGGGTGACCAGCATCAACTCCGGGCTGTCTTCAATGGAGATGCTGGTCCAGCGGCGCAGCCCTTCCCGAGTGTTAAGATCGAAGATAAACAGGCCGCCCTCCAGTAAGAGAGGATGAACGGAAAGGAAGCAGCCTTTTAATGCGTCAAAATCCGGCAGGTGATTGAGGGCATCAAACGTAGAAACCGCCAGGCCAAAGCGCTCTGGCAGGCTAAAGTTGCTGGCATCCGCCTGGACAAAGCGCGCCTGCCCGCTGACAATATAAGCGGCCGCATTGGAACGGGCATATTCCAGCATCCCTTCCGAGAGGTCCAGTCCGGTTACCTGGTAGCCGTCATCCAAAAAATTCAAAGCCAGCTGACCAGTGCCGCAGCAAATATCCAGCAAACTGTGCTGTTCCCGCCCAAGATCTGTCGCTTCATAATAAGAGCGCAGGCGGGGCGCAGTGGTCAAAGCAAAACTGGCCCAGCGCAGGTTGTAAATGCGTGCAAAAGCAGGGTTATAAGCCTGCATAAAATAACTCCTTCGTTCGAACGAACCGGAACGTTCCCCGTTTAAGGGACAACTTCCAGCCCTTTTCCTTCAAGCACTTCCCCCACCGCCCAGGCTGGCTGCCCGCTGACCTCAGCCGCTTTCATAAAGTCTGCCAGCTGGGGTTGGGGAACTGCCAGCAGCAGCCCGCCGCTGGTCTGCGGATCGAAAAGCAGCATCTGGTCCGTTTCGCTGAGGGAGGCATCAAAATGCGCGCAGGGTCCAAAATATAAACGGTTGTCGGCTGCGCCGCCGGGGAAGGTCCACTGCGCGGCATACTTGCGCGCGGCGCTGACAAAAGGCACCTGCCCAAAAGAGAAACGCATTTTGACGTGCGAAGCCTGGGCCATCTCGCAGGCATGCCCGAGCAGCGAATAACCGGTCACATCTGTAGCCCCGCGCAGGCCAAAGGTAACCGCCAGGTTTCCTGCCGCCTGGTTCAGGCGCTTCATCCAGGCCACCACCTCGGCCACCTCCTCCGGGTCTGCCAGCTGGCGTTTCAGCGCGGTCGTGATCACGCCAAAACCGAGCGGTTTGGTCAGCACCAGGCGGTCGCCGGGCCGCGCGCCTGCCTTGGTGAGGGCTTTCTGCGGGTCGACAAAACCGACCACCACCAGGCCGTACTTTGGCTCTTTATCCTGCACGGTATGCCCGCCGGCGATCACTACCCCCGCTTCACGCGCTTTTTCAGCGCCGCCGCGAACAATCTCGGTGAGCAGGTGGCTGGGTAGATCGGGCGGCAGCGCCGCGACGTTCAGCGCCAGAAAAGGCTGCCCGCCCATGGCATAGACATCCGAAAGGCTGTTCGCCGCGGCGATGGCCCCAAAATCATAGCCATCATCCACCACTGGAGTGAAGAAATCGGTGGTTACTACCAGCGCCCGGCGCTCATCCAGCCGCCAGACCGCGGCATCATCTGGGGAATCTAAGCCGATCAGCAGGTCCGGGTATTCCTGGCTATTGAAGGTATCCTTGATGGGGCGCAGCACGTGCGCCAGCGCTTCTGCGCTCAGCTTCGACGCTCAACCCGCGCAGTTGGATAAGCTGGTCAGGCGAATCTGTTTTCCGGAAGGCGAAAAATCAGCTGGCATTGATAACCTCACAGCAAAATGTAAACATTGCTGCTGATTATAACAAATTAAAAATGAGGTCCGCGGGTCAGTGCTGCCCGCGAACCTCATCATCTATCCGAAAAAGGAAACTCCGGTTACGGCTGAGTCGTGGGTGTCGGCTCTACCTGGGTGGGGGTTGGACTGGGCTGCGGGGCTTCCAGGGTCGCTGTGCCAGCCAGTGGCGCTGCTGCGCCGGACTGAGTAGCGCCGGGGAAGGGCAGCAGGAAAGGCGTATTGCCCGGCACGATCATTACCGACAAGTTGGGTGAAATCTTCGAGATGTACTGGTAATTGAGCAGCTCGGGTTTATCCTTGAGCGACTTGGCGAGCAAATCCAGGGCTTTGGATTCAGCCTCTACCTGGATCAGGCGCGCTTCAGCCTCGCCTTTGGCATCAATCACCGCCGCATCGGCCCGGCCCTGGGCTACCTGGCGGGCCTGCTCGGCTTCCTGGCGTTTTGACTCCACCACGAACTTGGCCTGCTGCGCCTGCTGCTCAGCAATCTGTTTCTGTTCAACGGAGGCGGCGTACTCAGGCGAGAAGGAAATATTGCGCAGGATGAACTCCTGCAGCACCAGGCCGTTATCTGAAAGGCGGTTTTCCAACTGCTTGGTGATCAGCGTTTGCAGGTCTGCCCGTTTCGAGCCATATACTTCGGCGACCCCAAACTGCGAAACCGCATCCCGAATCACACCCCGCACCAGCGGGCGCACTAAATCTTCGGAGTAGCGATTCTGCCAGTTGATATGCACTGTCACGACCTTATTTTGGTCGATAAAGTAAATTACGGAGGCATCAATCTTCACTTGCTGGCCGTCTGCTGTGCGCGCGTCAATTGAATCATCGCCGGCCTTCTGGCCCTCGGTCGATGCCGCCGCCATGGTATAGGTCTGGCGCGAGATTGGGTAACGAATGACGCTTTCAAAGAAGGGCACGACCAGGCGCATCCCTGGCTGCAGCGCCTGTTCCCGGTAACCCTGAGGCGACAGAGCAGAGATCACCACACCGCGCTCTTCCGGATTTACGAAAACCAGCCCTGAGCTGATGGAGGTTAACAATACCGCGGCAATGACCATAATCCCCAGGGTGCTGCCCAGGCCGCGGGAAGGCTGTCCCCGCGAGACACGGGTCATTAAAACTGCCGCGACGGCGACAACCAATAACCATACCAGGATAACAAAACCCTGGAAGAAACTTGCGATATTCATTTCAACTCCTTAAAGAAAAACAATGCACAATGCCCAGCAGGGAACGTACTTCGATTATACCCTGTGCTTTCACTTTTATTATACGCAATACTTTTTTATGCCAAACCAGATAATCTTAGTGTCTCTTGTTTTTGCCGTGGTTTTAGGGGCACGCGGCTGCGCCGCGTGCCCCTAAAACCACGGCAGTTCCTAAAGACCCTAATCTTAGGGTCTGTTTTGGCCCCGGGAGTGAAAGTTTTTTCCATCGCTAACCCCACGGCGGGGAAAATGAAGAGGGTCTGGCAAATGATTTCCTTTCATGGCGGACCTGTGATACTATCTGCTGTATGGCATTGGGCATCGGAACTCTCCTCGAACTACGCCTGGAAGCGGATGGCCTGAGCGGGCGCATCAGTCTCCCCGCGGGGATGAAGCTGGCGCCGGGGCAGTATCTGGCTGCAAGTGGGCCGGATCCCTATACACCGCTGCCGGTGATCCTTTTTCCCAGCCGGATCCAGCCAGGCGAGCTGCGCGTAGCGCCGCCGCTGCCGGCAAGCTGGTCTGCGGGGATGCAGCTCATGCTGCGCGGCCCGCTGGGGAATGGCTTTCGCCTCCCGCAAAGCACCCGGCGGATCGCCCTGGCAAGCCTGGAGGGCGGCCCGGCGCGCTTGCTGCCGCTGGCAGCCTTAGCCCTGACGCAGCGCGCCGCGGTAGCAATCTATACGCAGTCTTCCCCGGCCGGGCTGCCTGAAGAGGTAGAGGTTCTGCCGCTGGACTTGCTGCCCGAAGCGCTTACCTGGGCAGACTTTCTAGCGCTGGAAGCGCCTTTGAACCGCCTGCCAGAACTGCGCGCGCGTTTAGCGCTCAATCCGTTTCAACGCCCGGCCTGCCCGGTGCAGGTGCTGGTGATAACACCTATGCCGTGCACCGGCCTGGCTGAATGTGGAGTATGCGCCGTCGCTACCCAGAAAAGCTGGGCGTATACCTGTTCCGATGGTCCAGTATTCGACTTTCAACAATTAGAGGGGTCATAAAACAATGAGTTTGAATGTTTTAGGTTTTTTTGCTCACCCAGATGATGAGACCATGTTGTGTGGTGGAACGCTGGCTATCCTGGCGAACCAGGGCGCCAAGGTTCACATTTTAGTTGCTACGCGCGGTGAAGGCGGTGAAATGGGCAGCCCACCGCAGACTACCCGCGAACAGTTAGGGCAGGTGCGTGAAAGCGAACTGCGCTGCGCCACCCAGGCCTTAGGCGCGGCCAGCCTGACCCTGATGGATTATATCGATCCAGTGATTGGGCCGGAGGATACTTTGTATCCCTACACGGAGGATATCGCCGGTCTCAGCGCAGAGGTCAGCGAAGCTATCCGGTACTGGAAGATCGACGTACTCCTTTCGCATGGCATCAACGGGGAATACGGTCACCCGGCCCACAAGCTGACGCACCAGGCCGCCTGGCAGGCCGTGCGTGAACTGGAGGCGGAAGCGCCTCTGTTCTACACTGCCCAGGCCATCTTTGCCGGACATCCCTACCCGCGCATGGCAAATATCGACGCGCCTGCACAGCTGGTGATCGATGTCACCCCGGTTTTGCAGCAGAAGACGGAAGCGGCCCTATGTCACCGCACCCAGCATGACCTGTTCGTGCGCCGCCGCTCAGAAGAACTTGGGCGGCGTTTGAGCGTGCCAGAAGTCATCCAGCGGGTCGAGGCATTGCACCGTGCCTGGCCCTCCTTTGAGGGGAATGGCAAAGTCCACGATGCGCTGGCTGACATCTTATGGACCAGCGGCTGCGCCCGCCTGCCGGTGATCGAATCCCCATGATTCGCGAAGATCTTTACCTGGCTTCACCCTGGATGAATGCCGCGGGAACGCTTGGTTTTGCACCTTCCGCCGCGGCCCGTTGGCCGCTGACCGAGCCGCCCGGGGTGTTTGTCACCAACCCCATCAGCCTGAGCCCGCGCACTCCGGCGGCAGAGCGCAACCTGCTCGCCTATCCCGGCGGTGTGCTGCTGCACAGCGGGCTGCCGAACCCAGGCTTAAGCCGGATTCTACGCCGCTTCAGCGAGCGTTGGGCGCAGTCAACCCTCCCAACCTGGGTACACCTGATCGGCACTAACCCGGCCGAAATCCAGGAGATGGTCCAGCGCCTGGAAGGCCGGGAAGGAGTTATGGCGCTGGAATTGGGGCTGCCGCCTGAAGCTCATCAGGCTGGCGCGTTGAGCCTGGTCGAAGCGGCGTTTGGCGAATTACCCCTGGTGGTGCACCTTTCCTTGAACAGCGCGAACGAAGCCTGGGTCAAAGAACTGCCCCGGCTGGGCGCCAGTGCGATCAGTTTGGGCGCGCCGCGCGGCATGCTGCTGACAGACACCAGCCGCCCGGTGGGTGGGCGGCTTTACGGCCCCGCGCTGTTTCCCCTGATGCTGGCGGCAGTGCAAAATTCGCGCCGGTTGGGCATCCCCATCATCGCCGGCGCCGGCGTGTACCGCCGCCAGGACGCGCAGGCCCTACGCGACGCGGGCGCCTGGGCGGTGCAGCTGGATACGGTCTTATGGCGGGGTTGGCTGGAGTGAACCCGGTTGAATAGATTGGATCAATACTCCAAAAGGATGGTCACAGGTCCATCGTTTTCGATCTCGACTAACATGCTCGCGCCAAATTCTCCGGTTTGGGTCGGAACACCTTGCTCGGCCAGCAGCTGTGCGAAACGTTCCACCAGCGGGCGGGCCTGTTCCGGCAAAGCGGCATCGATAAAAGAAGGCCGGCGACCCTTGCGGGTATCGGCATACAAGGTGAACTGCGAGACCACCAGGGCAGCCCCGCCTACATCCAGAACTGAAAGATTCATTTTTCCCTGGGCATCCTCATAGATGCGCAGCGTGGCAATTTTTTCCGCCAGCGTCCGGGCTACCCCCTCATTATCGGCATGGCCGATGCCCAGCAGAATCACCATACCTGGCCCAATTTCCGCTACCGTTTGCCCCGCTACGGAGACTCGCCCGCGGCGAACTCGTTGAACAACAGCGCGCATGCTGCTTACTCCTCAGCGAAAGATGAAGGCTGACTTTTTTCAGCCAACCGAATTTTACTCGAAAACTGGAGGACGAAAATGAGCCTGGAACTTTGCGCAGATGATTTCACCTTTTTCTTGAAAGCCCTGCAATTTGCCGCAAAAAAGCACAGCGATCAGCGCCGCAAAGGGCGCTCTAACCCGCCGTATATCAACCACCCGATCGATGTTGCCCGCATCCTCTGGGAAGTGGGCGGCGTGCGCGATGCGCATACCCTGGCGGCGGCGCTGCTGCATGACACGATCGAAGATACCGGTACAACCCCGGAAGAAATCCGCGCGCAGTTTGGCGAGGATGTGCTGGGCCTGGTGTTGGAAGTGACGGATGATAAAAGCCTGCCCAAAGCAGAACGCAAGCGCCTGCAGGTGGTCAACGCGCCGCATAAATCACCTCGCGCCCGGCAAATTAAACTGGGCGACAAAATCAGCAACGTGCTTGAAATTGTCAACGACCCGCCCGAGGACTGGTCCTTGCAGCGCCGCCGGGAATATTTGGACTGGACGGAGCAGGTGATCAATGGGCTGCGCGGGCAGAACCCGGCCCTTGAGGCGCGTTATGACGAAGTCCTGGCTTTGGGCCGCAAGCAAATTACCTGACTTTAATTCAATTGATAACAAACTATATTTTGGTTAATTGACAATCTTTTTTGAGTATGCTACTATAACTTCGTCGGCAGTCCGTCCCTGTCCGCTGGAAGTCGCGATCTTCTGCAGGTGTCTGGAACGCTCTGCCTTATCCACTTTTCAGAAAATGAAGGAGGTTGATTCGTCATGGCGGACCGCGAGACAGGTATCGTTAAGTGGTTTAATGCAACCAAGGGTTACGGCTTCATTACGCGTGATATGGGTGGAGACATCTTCGTTCACTACAGCGCAATTAACTCCCAGGGGTATCGCTCTTTGGAAGAAGGCCAGCGGGTTGAGTATGAAATCGTGGAGGGCAAGAAAGGCTTGCAAGCCCAGGAGGTCAGTGTCGTAGCCTGAGCGGCTGGCGAGTCAGGTACTGGAGTTTCTCCCATATGCCACTGTGCGACGCCGGGTTTCCTGCGTCGCATTCTTTTTCAAGAGCTTATCCATTCTGGAAGATCAATTCCAGGCAAAGTTCAAGGCAGCCTGCAGCGCCATTCTCTGCAAACAAGGAGCTAAGTATGGCAACACCCTATCGAGTGATCGCAATTGACGGCGGCGGGATTCGCGGGATCCTGACGGCGCGCATTCTGGAGCGCATTGACGAGGTTCTGCCCGGTTTTTTGAAACGGGTAGACCTGTTTGCCGGCACTTCCACCGGCGGGCTGCTGGCGCTCGGTTTCGCCTCGGGTAAGACGCCTGCTGAACTGCGCGTGATGTATGAAAAGTTTGCCAACCGGGTATTCGCCGACTCGCTCCTGGACCAGTTGAAGGACCTGGGCAACTTGATTGGCGCGGAATATTCGGTCGAACCGTTAAAGGAAGTGATTAAAGAGAACTTCGACGATTTGCACCTATCCGACCTGGCTAAAAAAGTGCTCATCGCCACTTTCCAGCTCGACAATCAGGCCCAGTGCAGCCGGGAAGGAACTTACCCGGACAACGTCCGCACCTGGAAGATGAAATTCTTTCAAAACTATCCCGGCCCCGGTTCCGATGGGGAGCAATCCGTGGTTGATGTGGCGGTACGCACCAGCGTCGCCCCGGCTTACTTCCCGGTCTATCAGGGCTACATCGATGGCGGCGTCGCCGCCAGCAACCCGGCCATGTGCGCCCTGGCCCAGGCTTTAGATCCCAGAGCGGGCGGGAAGAACATTGCAGAGGTCGCCTTGCTCTCGCTGGGCACCGGCTATAACCAACACTACCTGCCCGTGCAAGACGCGGATTGGGGCATTGTACAGTGGGCTCCGCACCTGCTCAACATCATGCTGGAATCGGACCAGGGCATGGTCGATTTCCAATGCCGCCAGGTGCTGGATCAACATTATTTGCGTGTCAATCCCCTGCTGCCGCGCGAGATTGGCCTGGGTTCCATCAAATACATTCCAGACTTACTGGAGACGGCAAACAAAGTCGAACTGGGTGGCATCATCCGGTGGCTTGAGCAATACTTTATTTGAGTCCGCCAGTTCGCCTTTGGATCGTTTAGCGAAGCCGCATTTCCCGGGCGAGTAAGAACCAGGAGATGATGAAGAAAACCACGCCAATGCCCAGCAGACCGCCCATGAGCAGCAGGTTAATCGGTTCAGCGCGGAACATGATGGATTGCAGCATCTTCATGCTATACGTGGCAGGGATGATGTAAGCCAGGAAGCGAATCTTATCCCACAACAGGCGCAGATCGAGGAAAAAGCCGCTGAAAAAAATACTAAACAGCAGCACCAGCATGGCGTACTGCACCGCCTGGCTGGTGGAGAGTGAAACCATTGAAACCACAAAGCCAATCCCCAGGGCGGCGAACATCAGCGCCAGCAGCACCAGCGCATAATTGCCCCAACTGCCCAACATTGGCACGCGCAGTACCAGCACGACCAGGGCCGAAATCGCCGCGGCTAATAACGTCCCAATAATCAGGTAACTGAGGTATTTCCCAAGCAGGGTTTCAAAGGCGGTCAATGGCGCAACACGGAATAATTCCATCGCGCCTGAAGTTCGCTCACGAACGATGGATAGGGCAGCAAACGTCAATACCAGGTGCTGTAACAAAAGCACAATCACCCCTGGAGCAAAGAAATCAGAGGAGGTGAGCTTGATGTTGTTAATATTCACCGCTTCGGCTTTAAACGGGCTGATCAGAACGGTCGGGTCAATGCTGCGGAAATCCGTTAGTTGGGCGTCGAGCTTTGTCAGGTCTGACTCGATCTTTGCGGCCCGCTGCGCCTGTGCGGCATAGTCTGTCTGAGAAGTACTATTTTGAGCCGGTGCGGCGTCTTTCAAGGCCTGGTTATTCTGTTGGTAGGAATTCAGCAGTTGCAAAATCTGATCAGAGGTGTTGCCGGCCGTGGAACTCGAGCCACTGTTTTGTTCAATGCCTTGCAAAATGCTGAGTGTAGCCCCCAGGCCCAGCGAAACCGAGTTCATCGATTGGGTCATATCCTGGCGTTGATTTTGCGCCGCAGCAGCGTTGCCGGCTTCATAAGCCAGGCGCATGGCATGCGCGCTGTTCTTCGCCGTCGTCAGATCACCCTGCACCGAGCCGGCTTCTTTCTGTGCCTGGGCAGCCATGTTGCGCAGCACGCGCCGGTTTAGAGCATCCACATAGATTTGGGCCACGTACTGCACGTAGCTGACCTGATAAGGATCAATTTCCCGATGATACAGCTTTACATCGGCCTGTTGACCATTCTTGATGGTTTGCTCGATGTTATTGGGCACCACCACCACGGCATCCACTTTGCCGCTTGCCAGGTCCGCCAGGGCCTGACCCTCGTTCTTGGCAAAGCCGCGGAAATCAATCTGCGGGCCCAGGGTTGTAGCATAATGCTTTACCTCTTGCTGTAAACCTTGTTCACTCGGTGGGATGACAAACACCGTGCGCAGCACGCGCGCCTGGTTGCGGTAACCAATCCCAAAAATTAGCAAAATGAGGAAAGGGCCGAGCACCAGGATCAAAATCAGCCGGGTCTGGCGCAGCACCTCCACCAACTCTTTCCCGACAAAGGCAGAGGTTTAAATCATAAAGTGAGCAATACTGGTCAAAATTCCATGCAGAACTTTACCCATTCACCTTATCCTCCTCTTGCTTTACCAACTTGACAAACACATCATCAAACGGAGGAAGATATTCGCCGATTGATTCGATCTCCAGGTTATGGCTGTGCGCCCAATCCATCATGCGCGGAATGATCGTATCTGCTTCATCAACGACCATGCGCACATCCCGCCCGCTAGTCTGCAACACCGGCGCGAGCACAAATGGCATCTGCTGAATTTCTTTGACAAGTTCATACGGGAAAGGCCCCATAGAGCGCATGGTGATGACATCGCCGCCAAACGCTCGCCGGCGCAGCCCTTCGGGGGTATCTACCAGCAGCAAACGGCCCATCGCCATGACCCCCACCAAATCGCAGTAAGCCGCTTCACCCACATACTGGGTGGTGACAAACAAGGTAAAACCCTGCGTGCGCAGATCGTCAAAGAAATCCCAGATCTTACGCCGCAACAGCGGATCGATCCCAGCAGTCGGTTCATCCAAAAAGAGCAGTTCGGGCTTATGGATCAATGTAGATGCCAGCGCCAGCCGGCGCTGCATCCCGCCGGAAAGATTATGCGTCAGTTTATCGCGGTCCTCATATAAATTCACAAACTCGAGCAAGCTTTTGATGCGCTTCGAACGGTTGAAAGGAACCCCATAAATCGAGGCGGCAAAATTCATATTCTCCATCACCGATAGATCAGGATACAAAACAAAGTTCTGCGTTAAATATCCCAGACGGCGGCGGTCGTGCTGGTTGAACTTCGCCGGGAGACCGCCCAGAACGCGCACTTCTCCAGCCGTGGGGGTATAAATACCGGTCAGCAGGCGAATGGTGGTCGTTTTTCCGCAGCCGCTCGGACCAATAAAACCAAAGATCGAGCCGCGCGGGATCTGGAAATTTAAATCCTCGACTGCAACGGTATCGCCAAATTTCTTGGTCAGGTTTCGCGCCCAGGCGATTGCCTCGTTGGCTGATCCATTACCACCGGTGTTTGGTGTTACTGGGACTGTTTTTGCTAAATCCATTTTCCTCCCTATTTATAAAAACCAGGTTGGCGGGTGACCTGCCAATCCTTACCTCAGTAAAACACCAATTAAGTCAATTAAATGTACAGAATATCTCACTCCACCTTTTACTATTATTAAGACTGGCCCATAACATTCGGGATCGGTTTCCCGATCTATTTGAAAAAAGGCTGACCAAAACGTGCTTTGGACAGCCCCGAGAAAAACCAGTTTCCTGAATCCCGAACAGGATTATTCCCGATATTGAAAGCCCCACTTCGCCAGAATCTGTACTACCAACGGACGCGCCTCGCTCGAATCCGGGCGTAGGCGCTCTGCCCGCAGCGTTTGATCGACTTCTGTGATGGCGTTGGTGAGGCTCTGGCGCAGGTCTGGCGGCAAGCTGGCAAAAGAAACGGTCAGGCGCTGTACTTCCGCATTGGGGCGGGGCAAGCCAAGAACATCGTAAACTTCTCCGCCCAGCTTGCTGGCGAGATTCAGCAGATCATCCCCGCCCGGCGAGCCAGTCCCCAGCATCCACTGCGCCAGACCCGACTGGCTGACTTCAAGATAGTGCGCGAAAGCGTAGTAGGACTGCTTATGCCCCTGTATGCTTTCCCACTCGGTAAATTTTTGGTTGAGCCAATCTTTAAGGGTAGTCATAAGACTATTATAAGGGAAGTACAGAAAAAAAACTAAAAAGGGGCTATCTAAAAAACCTTTAGACAGCCCCTTAATTTCATTATAGAGAGCGGGCAACGAGATTCGAACTCGTGTATGTAGCTTGGAAGGCTACCGTTCTACCACTGAACTATGCCCGCATTTACCATTTCAGCCTGAAGGCTGATACCTTACCACTTGGCGACGCCCGCGTGCGCACAGATTATAGCATTACTGCTTTGGCTTGTAAATAAGAAAATAAGAATGCTCCCTTTCGTGACCTTCTGCGTTAAGGCCGGGATGAACGGCTCTTCCGGTCCCCTGGCGAGTCCCCTTATAATTGCCGGGCGAGATTAAATGGAGGCTTTGAATGGGTGTGAAGAGGATCGTCAGTCAGCCAGGCTTTACTCAAATTTTGGGTTTGCTGGCCAAAAACCTGGACTTCTCCCGCGATTCGCTCACGGACTATCTGTTCATTCTAGCCGGCGCCTTCGTGCAGGCGCTGGCGATGCGCCTGTTCCTCGTCCCGGCCATGCTGGTCAGTGGCGGCATCAGCGGCATCGCGCAGTTACTAAACGCTTACACCCACTGGCCGATTGGGGTGATGATCTTTGTCGGCAACGTGCCGTTGTTCTTCCTGGGCTGGCAGTACCTGGGCGGACCGCGCTTTGCGCTGCGCACGGCCCTTTCCATCGTCGCTTTTTCATTTTTCACTGACTTCCTGGTGCTGTTTATACCCAACGGCATCGTGCACGACCTGGTGCTTAACTGCCTGTACGGCGGGCTGATGCTGGGCATCGGCCTGGGACTGGTGTACAGAGGGAAAGGCACCAGCGGCGGATCGGATATCATTGGGCGCATCCTCAATCACCGTTTGGATATTTCCATTTCACAGTCCTATTTGGTGACGGATACCATCGTCATTCTGGCAGCCGGGTTTGTGTTCGGCTGGGAAAATGCCCTCTATGCCCTGGTTACCACCTATGTCAGCGGGCTGGCTGCCGAGATGGTGCTGGAAGGCTCTGGGGTCCTGCGCACAGCTATGATCGTCACCAGCTGCCCCAGCGAAGTAGCTCAAGAGATTATGACCCTTTTAGAGCGCGGCGTAACCATTCTGGATGGCACCGGCGCCTATACCGGGCAAACCCGCCCGGTTTTGTACTGCGTGATCACCCGCGCCGAAGTCAGCCGGATTAAGGACATCGTGAAACAGGCCGATCCCAAGGCTTTTATGGTGATTGGGCTGGCGCACGAAGCGCTGGGCGAAGGTTTCCGCCCTTTGAATTAAGCGTGCAGGCAAGGACCTCACGCAAACAGCGCCAGCGCCCCACCCGCAATCAAAAACTGGCCCAGGTGATAAGTAACCATGACCAGCAAATCCCCCGCTGGAACCGGGCGAACAAAGCGGTTATAAGCCAGGATTGAGTCGGAAAGGAAGAACAGCCCCGCGCCAATACTGACCAGCACCACCGGGAGCCCCGCCCAACCCGGTCTGGAGAGGGTCGTCAGGGCAGAAAACCACATCAGGCTGAGCGCGCTGGCATAAATCATCACCGGGATGCGCATGCGTTGTTCTCCATGCTGGCGCAGCCCGGTTAGTACGCGACCCGTGAGTAACCAGAAGGCGCCCCCGACCAGCAGCGCCGCCGGAATTAAAGGCCAACCCGGCAGCAGCGGCTGCTGCAAAAACCCAATAATATAGGTTACGTGCGCCAGCAAGAAAGCGCCAATGCCTGGCATAAAGATCCCTCAGGCAGCTGCAAAAAGATATCCCCCAGCAGCGAGAAGACCAGGCCCAGTCCAAACCAGAACAGGTTGCCCTGCCAGCCGCCCACCTGACTGAACCAGGCAATCAACAGCAGCAGTGTGCCCGGCTTGGTGACCCAGCGCACGCGGCGCCACCCGCGCCAGGCAGCCAGCCAGTCGGCCCCAGCCATTAACAGCATTCCCCAGAACAGTCCCGTCAACATCCGTGCCCTCCCAGGTCGAGTCTCCGAAACGCTTTGCGGCTATTTGTATTCGTAATGATCCGGGCAGATTCGCTCAACAAAGAACCGGCCCAGATCATTTTACTTCTTCTTTTTCTCGCTGATGTATCCGAGCAGCTTTAGCACAAAAGGATCATTGCGCCAATTTTTGTTCACTTTAACGCGCAGTTCCAGAAAGACTTTGCGCCCGCTCATCGCTTCGATCTCTTTGCGCGCGGTTGTACCGATCGCCTTGAGCATTTCGCCACCCTTGCCGATCACAATCCCCTTCTGAGAGTCGCGTTCAACCAACAGCGTTGCCGCGATATAAGCCCCGGATTCCCCACGCTCGGCGAACTCATCAATGCGCACGGCCAGGGCATGCGGCACTTCATCCCGCAAATGCACTAAGGCCGCTTCCCGAATAAACTCAGCCGCGATATCCCGTTCATAAAGGTCGGTAATCTGTTCTTCATTGTAGAAGGCCTCGCCTTCTGGCAGCAGCGCCACCATTGCCTGGGTGAGTTCATTCACCCGAAAACCATTCATGGCTGAGATCCAGAGTGGTTTGGCGGCTGGCAGCAGCGCCTGGTAAGCGGTCTGGTTGGCGTCCAACGCCTCGCCGGAGATCAGGTCGACCTTATTTAATACCAGTAAGATCGCCGGGCTGCCCTTAATCGCTTTCAAGCGGCTGGCGACAATCTCATCTTCCTCTTTCGGAGCAACCGAAGCATCCACCAGCCAGAGGATCACATCCGCATCTTCCAGCGTTTCGGCGGCGGCCTCATTCATATATTCGCCTAACTTGTGCACCGGCTTATGAATGCCGGGTGTATCCATAAAAACCAGCTGCGCGTCTTCCAGAGTCAAAATGCCTAGCTGAATACGCCGCGTGGTCTGCGGTTTCGGCGAAACTGCCGCAATCTTTTGCCCTAACAATGCGTTAATCAGGGTTGATTTGCCTACATTGGGCCGCCCGACCACGGCCACAAAACCAGCTTTGTAATTCGTCGTTTCTGCCATCATTCCTTTATTATAGTGCAAGTACACCAGCGCCTCGGCTCAGCCTCAACCACAAAATCCCGTTGTTTTGAGGACAGCTGCTCAGTTCACCACACAGCCTGCTGCCCGCAGCGCCTGCACTGCGCCCGGTAGGTCCGCCTGCCGCACCAGCAGGTAGTCGGTATCATAAGTGGAAATGGCGAAGAGGCTGATGCCAGCCGCAGCCAGCGCGCCTGACAGGCGCGCCAGAATACCGACCAGGGCAAAATCCAGCGGGCCGCTCACTTTCAGTCCGCGCCAGCCGCGTTCCACGGTGACACCTGGCGGCGCCTGTGCCTCAGGACAAACAATCGAAAGCTCGTCCAACGTGCGGGTAATACTCAAAAAGTCACCGGACAGGGCCCAGGTTGGCAGGGGGTCATTGGCTGCCAGGCGGCAAACGGCCAGAGGCGCGGCGAGAATTTGTAACGATAGGGACTGCATGCTTTCCTCCAGGTCTGGAAGTAAGAGAGCTGGTTTTAAAATTTTTACTGATGCACAATTGATTTTCAACAATCGTAGGGTAATCGTAGGTTTCGCGTAGGTTAAACGTCAAGTATCCTAAGTAAGATTACGGTAATATTGTTTTCAAGGGCGACTTCTCTTCTTCTCCTCCTTAATTGATCGCCGGGGTCGGCGTCCCCGGCGATCACTGATTCTTCTAAAGGATTGTTCCTCTGGAGAAATCAGACGGAAAACCTCAGGCAACAACCTGAGGTTTTCCGTTTAAATCATGCGGCTGCCCGCCAATAGTAAACAGGCGGTCAAATATTTTTCCACTCAGCGCACTAATCGGTAAATACCGGCAGATGACCGAGCGACACAATATCCGCCCACTTCGCGCGTTCGCCCTCGGTAAAGATGGCTGCCTCAGCCACCACCCGCGCGCCCGCTTTTTGCAGCAGCAGGCGCATGCCTTGCAGAGTCGAGCCGGTGCTGATCACATCATCGACGATGACAACCCGCTTGCCTTTCATCGCCTCGCGATCTTTTTCGTCCAGATAGAGCGTCTGCGGCTGCCCGGTGGTGATGGAAAGCGTCTCGGCTTGCAGCGCATCCCCCATATAGGGCTTGTAGGCTTTACGCAGGATCACATACGGTTTTTGCGTCACCACCGAGAGTGCGTGCGCCAGCGGGATACTTTTTGCCTCGGCAGTGACCAGTACGTCATAATCGACCGCAGTGAGTTTCTCTCCCAGCGCTTTCGCACAGGCTTCAACAAATTCGGTATCGCCCAGGATATTCAGAATGGCGATTTTTAACCCCGGCTTGATCTCGAACAAACGCAATTCGCGATGCACACCGGCAACTTCAACAGGATAAGTGGGTCGGTTGGTCATAGCAGTTCCCTCTTGCAGCAGATTGAATCAGGCGGGCTGCCCGCCTCAGGCTATCGTTACTGTAGGCCCCTGGCTGGCATGGCACAGGTAAACATCCGCCGTTTTGCCGGTAGCCTGCCGGTACTTTTCCTTCAACTGTTCAATGAAAGCCGGAGCCTGAGCTTCCGCCACCAGGTTGACGGTACAGCCGCCAAACCCAGCCCCGGTCAGGCGCGCGCCCAGGCAGCCGGGCAGCTGGCTGGCAGCATCTACCAGCACATCCAGTTCGGGGCAGCTCACCTCATACAGGTCGCGCAGGCTGGCATGCCCGGCATACATCAACTGCCCAAAACCGGCGGCGTCGCCAGCTTCCAGCTTCTGGATCGCTTCCGCGACCCGCGCGCACTCTTCCACAATATGCTGCGCGCGCTTGCGCGTGACTTCTGGCAGCTTGTAGGCCAGGGCGTGGAACTGTTCAGGCGTCACATCCCGCAGGGCGCGGATATGGGGCAAATCTGCTTGCAGCAGGCTCACCGCTTCTTCGCAAGAAGCCCGGCGTTCGTTATAGGCTGAATTTGCCAGCGAGCGGCGCACTTTCGAATCGGCGATGACGATGGCTACGCCTTCAGGCATTGGCACTGGGCGCCAGTCCAGGCTGCGCGTGTCGAGGTAGAGGGCATGGCCTTCCACACCGTGCGCGCTGGCGAACTGGTCCATCAGGCCGCAGTTGACCCCGACATACTTATTTTCCGCTTCCTGGCACAGGCGCGCGATAGTCATCTGGTCTGCCTGCCAGCCGCCTAAGGTGCGCCAGGCCGTCGCAAACGCGACTTCCACAGCCGCCGAGGAACTCAACCCGGAGCCAATCGGGATGTTCGAAGTAAACCAGGCGTCCATTCCCTTGACCGGCAGTTTATGCTTTTGCAGCACCCAGGCCACCCCCGCCGGATACCTGGCCCACCCGGGTAAAGGCTGGCCAGCAACATCTGTTTTTTCGTCCAGCTTATCCAAATCGAAAGTCACCGACTGATCCAGATCCAAAGCCGTGAGGTGAACCAGGCAGTCAGCGCGCGGGTTAAGCGCCACTTTTACTTCCCGGTCAATTGCGGCAGGCAGGACGAATCCATCATTATAGTCAACGTGCTCGCCAAGCAGGTTCACCCGGCCCGGGGCCGTCACCAGGTAGCGAGCGGAAGGCAGTGAAGCAGGCATAACCGATTCCCTCTCCATCCATCAAAATGTTACCGACAGGTCTACTTTTGATCTTTGTCTTTTTTGGGGCGCAAGCCAAATAACCGGCCAATGGCCTCACCGCTGCTCGGCATGCGCGGCCCCTGCCCCTTCGGTTCCCAGTCATTGGCAAAACGTTCTTGCAGCCACTGCCCGCGCCCCTGGTTGGCATGTTCCAGCCGCTCCTGAAGCACCTGCGCATCCTGTTTAGCGATGGCGTCCCGCATCTGGCGCAGTTCTACGATCATCTGATCCAGCATGCGCGTGGTATTTTGGGCGTTGAACAGCGCTGCCTGTCCAGCGGATTTCGCCTCATCCGCCTGCGCGACCGGGGCGGTCGCCACGGCGAAGTCCATCCCGGCCAGTTTGCGCGCTTCACGCCAGCCAGGTTGATCGATGGAAGCATTGACCAGGGCCGCCGCGACCAGCGCCGGCAGCAGCTGGCTGTAAGCAATCAGGCCATCGGCTTCCGCTGTGTCGGTAAACAGCGGCGTGGAACCCAGGATCTGGGTCAGGTTGGTCGCCAGGCTGATCGCGCTTTCATCGATGCCGGGCAGCGTATTTATCAGCATCAGGCTGTTCTGGAACAGGTCAGCATGGGGCGCCAGCGCGTCTTCACCCGTTTCCAGCAGGTAGCGGGGGTTAAAGCTGGGCGTTAGAGAAACAAAGTAGCGGTCTTCATTCGGCAGCAGTTCTTGCGCCCACTGCATCGCCGCGCTTTTAACCGCCGAGAGGTCAATCAACACGCTGCCCGGTTTCAGGTCAGGCGCAATGATCTCAATTGTCTCACGCACTTCATTGACCGGCACGGCCAGGATGACCACGTCTGCATCCTTCACTGCCGAAGGCAGGTTGATCATGGTCTTATCGACGGCTCCGGCCTTTTCCGCTTTACGAGCGAGGCTCGGCTCGCGGTCGTTGCCAATGCGAGTTGCCTGATCCTTAATCTTCGCCAGCGCCAGGCCCACGGACGCGCCCACCCGTCCCAGGCCGATTATGGTGATTTGAATGGCCATTCATTCCCTCCAGTTCAGGGTTTAGCCCAGCAGCAGAGACATCAAATGGGAAACAGGCGGGTAAATCGCCTGCCCGATAAAGTCGAACCCCAACATTGGGGCGACAAACAGCAGCACGATCAAAATGACGGGCCCGGCGGGGCGGATCGATTCCAGAACCTTTCCCATGGCCGGTGGAAAAACATAGTCCGCGATCTTATCCCCATCCAAAGGCGCCAGAGGAATCAAGTTAAACAGCGCCAGGAACAGGTTGGTGAAAATAAAAATGCGCAGAAAACTATACGAAGAGGGCAAATAGGGCAGCGGTGCGGTCAATGAAGCCAGCCCCAGGCGCAGCGGAATTGCTGCCAGGACCGCCAGCAGCACATTGGAGGCCGGCCCGGCTAACGAAACCCACATCACTCCAGCGGGGGTGCGCCGGCCTAAAGCATAAGGGTTGATCGGCACGGGACGGCCCCAGCCGAACCCGGCGAAAATCATGATCAATGAACCCAGCGGGTCCAGATGCGACAACGGGTTGAGAGTCACGCGCCCGTTCATGCGGGGAGTCGAATCCCCCAGCCGGTCGGCCACAATCGCATGCGAAAACTCGTGCAGGGTAATCCCAACCACGAGCGTAATAATATAACTAATGATTAATCGAGGACTTAAATTGAGTCCAAACATAGGCATTCATCACAAACGGTAATCAGCGGATAGGGCACGTTTTGTCTTCGAACAGAACGATACGGCGTTCAAAAGCCCCCATGATTATATCATGGGGGTGGTATAATCTTTACGTGTTACCCGATCTCCGGCTAGAAGATATCGTGATGCTGCGAAAAGCGCACCCTTGTGGGGGGAATGAGTGGAAGGTGGTCCGCTTAGGAGCAGACATCGGCCTGGAATGCCGCAAATGTGGCCGGCAAGTGTTAATCCCCCGGCGCGAACTCGCGCGGCGTCTAAAAAAATTCATTGCAAGAGGACCTGATGAGCCCCTCCAACCCTGACCGGCCCCATATCGTCTTTCTCTTTTCGGACACTGGAGGTGGGCACCGCAGTGCGGCCCAGGCGATTATCGAAGCATTGGATCTCGAGTTTCCCGGACAGACCACACATGAAATGGTGGATATCTTCCGCGATTACGCCCCGCCCCCGCTGCACCTTGCGCCGGAGATTTATCCGCCCCTCTCGCGCATGCCGGCTATGTGGGGCATGGGCTATCACATCAGTGATGGACAGCGTCGCGCCCACCTGTTTTATCAGATGATTTGGCCTTATATTCGCTGGGGCTTGCAGCGTCTGGTACGCGAACATCCTTGCAGCCTGTTAGTCTCCGTCCACCAACTGCCCAACGAACCGATGGTCAGGGCAATTTCCAGCAGCCAGGTGCGCATCCCATTTACTACCGTCGTCACCGACCTGGTCACCACCCACGCAGCCTGGTACACCAACCTGGCCGATCAAATCATCGTGCCGACCTCCGTAGCCTACCGGCGCGCCTTGAACCTGGGCATCTCTGCTGAAAAGATGCGCGTCGTTGGCCTGCCCGTCGCGGACCGTTTCTGCCAGCCTGCCGGAAAACGCGAAGAAATCCGTCAGCGCCTGGGCTGGCCGGATAATAAACCGGTTGTGCTGCTGGTGGGCGGCGGGGAAGGCATGGGCCCGCTTGAACCGACGGCGCGCGCGATGAATGCGGCCCGGCTGCCCATTACATTGGTGATTGTAGCGGGGCGGAATCGGAAATTAAAAGAACGGCTGGAAAAAATCAACTGGCAAATCCCGGTTCAACTGCACGGCTTCGTAACGGAGATGCCTGACTTTATGCGCGCCGCGGATATTTTAGTATCCAAAGCGGGGCCGGGCACCATCAGCGAAGCCTTTATCGCCGGGCTGCCTTTAATCCTCTACAGCCGCCTGCCTGGGCAGGAAGACGGCAACGTGGGTTATGTGGTCGGTAACGGGGCCGGCGTCTGGGCGCCGCGCCCGGCAGCTGTGGTCAATGCGCTGCGTAACTGGCTGGAACACCCCGATGAGCGCAGCAAAGCCGGCGAGGCCAGCCTGCACCTCGCCCGGCCTAACGCCTCACGCGAAATTGCTCGCCTGCTGGCAGGTCAGGTTGGACTCCATAAATAAGTATCTTCATTTATAATTTAGCTATGCCCATACTCGACTCCCGCACCCTGGAATTTTTTAGCCGCAGTCCCGAACAAACCCGCCGTTTAGGCTTGCGGCTCGGTTCGCTGCTGCGTACCGGCGACCTGATTTGCCTGTCTGGCGATTTGGGCGCCGGCAAGACGACGCTGGTCCAGGGCATCGCGCAGGGTTGGGGCACCTTAGACAATGTTTCCAGCCCGACCTTTGTCCTGGTCAATGAATATCGCCGCCCGGATGGTCACTGCCTGTATCACCTGGACGCTTACCGCCTGGCGAACTGGTTGGAAGCGGAAGACCTGGACCTGGATCGGATGATGGAAAATGGGGCCCTGGTGATGGAATGGCCCGAACGGATCCAGGAAGCGCTGCCCAAGAACCGCTTATGGATCAACATGCGCTGGATCGCGGATGAGCAGCGCGGAATGACCTTCTTGAGCCACGGCGAACGGTTTGATGCGCTGCTCGCTGATTTCCGCAAACGCGTGTTTGGAGGTTCATAGATGCTGCTGGCGGTCGATACTTCAACTTCATGGATGGGATTAGCTCTGTATGACGGTACGCGCGTGCTGGGCGAAATGACCTGGCAGTCAAAAGCGCATCATACCATTGAACTCACTCCCGCCATCCGCGAGATCCTCGAACGCTGTTCCGCCCGCACCAGCGACCTGGAAGCACTCGGCGTGGCGCTTGGGCCAGGTTCATTTACCAGCCTGCGCATTGGCCTGGCAATGGTCAAAGGCATGGCGCTGGCGCTGCGCATCCCCGTCGTGGGTGTGCCTACGTTGGATGCCCTGGTTGCCGCCCAGCCCGTTCAGGAAACTCAACTGGTCGCCCTGCTGCAAGCCGGGCGGGGGCGCCTGGCAGCCGCCTGGTACGAAGCCAGCGCCGGGCGCTGGCAGGCACGGGGCGAGCCAGGCATCACCACAGCGGAAGAACTGGTACTGGAATTTAACCGGCCCACCCTGGTGGTGGGCGAAATGAATGCCAACGAACGGCAAATCCTGGCGCGCCGCCGGAAGAACGCCATCCTTGCCTCACCGGCTCAATCCCTGCGCCGGCCCGGATACCTGGCTGAACTTGCCTGGGAACGCTACCAGGCTGGAAATGTCGATGAGGTCGTTTCCTTGTCACCGATCTATCTGCATATCGCCGATGCCATTCCATCTTAAATCTCGTGGACCGCAGTCACTCGTTAATCACCATCCGGCCGATGACGCTGCACGATATCCAGCGGGTGCACGCTATTGATTCCCTGTCCTTTAGTATGCCCTGGAGCGAGCGCTCTTACCGCTTTGAACTGGTCGAAAATCAAAATTCAATAACCCTGGTGGCCGAAACCAGCCCAGAGGCCGTAGAATCAGCATACGCTTCCAGCGTGGTAGGCATGATCGTGGTTTGGGCCATCCTGGATGAAGCGCACATCGCCACGCTTGCCGTCCACCCCGGTTTTCGCGGAATGGGCATCGCGCGGCGCTTGCTGGCAGAAGGCTTGCAAGCCGCTTACCAACGTGGGGCGCGCATGGCGTTTCTGGAAGTCCGCCGGAGCAACGTTGTGGCGCAGAATCTTTATTTCAAGTTTGGTTTTGAAATCGTGGGCGAGCGCCCGCGCTATTATCAAGACAATAATGAAGATGCTTTCTTAATGAATCTGGATGCGATAGATCCAGAGCTGCTCGAGCAGTTCGCAAGGTAATACCAATCGTTCGTGTCCGTTTTCAATCCAATTGTCAGGCCATGCTCAAGATGAAGGAGGTGCCAGGTGGACCCAGCCGGGATTTTGCAGGAAGTAGCCAGCCAGGTGGCAGGATGTAAAAACTGCCAGCTAAGCTTTTCGCGGAAAAAAGCCGTGCCAGGTGAAGGGCCTGCCAACGCTGAGATCGTGCTGATTGGTGAAGGGCCGGGCTTTTATGAAAATGAACAGGGCCGCCCCTTCGTCGGCGCGGCGGGCAAGTTCCTGGATGAACTGCTCGAAAAGGCTGGCGTCAGCCGCAAGGAAGTATTCATTACCAACGTGGTCAAGTGCCGCCCGCCCGGCAACCGCGACCCGCTGCCCGAGGAGCTATCCGCCTGCAATCAGTATCTGGAACGCCAGATCGATGCCATCAACCCGCTCATTATCGTCACCCTGGGGCGCTATTCCATGGCGAAGTTCCTGCCTAACGTGCGCATCAGTGAGGTGCATGGGCAGCCCGCCTGGGTGCGCGGGCGCTTGATTATCCCTATGTTTCACCCCGCGGCGGCGCTGCACCAACCTTCGCTGAAAACCAGCGTCGAGCGCGACTTCTCCCGCCTGCCCGATTGGATTCAACAGGCGCGGCAGAACGGGCAGAATACGGCGCAGCATTCCACAGCACAGCAGCCAGACCCCGCCCAACCGCGCCAACCAGCGGCAGAAGCGCCCCGGCAAGAATTGTTTTTCGATACACCGGCAGAGCCAACTGAGCCGGCCCACGCTGAAGAGGAAACGCCCTCTAAAGATACGCCAACTCAGTTGAGTTTATTTTGAAAAAAGGGTAAACTCTATGATTAAGACTACTCCTGGATTCAGTACCTGGAGAGTAGACAATCTTAGGGGGAATGAGGAATAACACATATGGAGACGGACAACAAAACTACCTTAATGAACCGCCTGAATGATCACACGGCGGTTGTATCTGTCTTGGGCCTGGGCTATGTGGGTTTGCCACTGGCAGTTGTCTTTGCCGAAGCCGGTTTCAAAGTAGTCGGCGTAGACCCGGTTCAAAGTAAAGTGGACATGTTGAAACGCGGCGAAAGCTACATTATGGACGTGCCCTCTGAGACGGTGGCGCGTCTGGTGAAGGAAGGCCGCCTGGATGCGACTACCGATTTCTCGGCGCTGCGCAACTCGGACGCAGTCAGCATCTGCGTGCCGACACCCCTGCGCAAGACTGGCGATCCGGACTTGTCTTTCATCGTCAATGCCACTGAGGATCTTTCCAAGTACGTCCATCCAGGCATGGTCGTCGTACTGGAATCGACGACTTACCCTGGCACTACCCGTGAATTAATCTTGTCCAAGCTCATTCAAGATGGCAAGTACGAGGTCGGCAAAGACATCTTCCTGGCCTTCTCGCCCGAACGCGTCGACCCCGGGCGCACGGATTGGACCACGATCAACACGCCGAAAGTCGTCGGCGGAATTACCCCAGACTGCACCGATGTCGCTGTGGCCTGGTACTGCCAGGCCCTGGAGCAGGTGGTCCCGGTGACTTCCACTGAAGTGGCGGAAATGGCCAAGCTGCTGGAAAACACCTTCCGCATGATCAACATCGGCCTGGTCAATGAGCTGGCAATTATGTGCGACCGGCTGGGTGTAGACGTCTGGGAAGTGATCGAGGCTGCCGCGACGAAGCCCTTCGGCTTTATGAAATTCACCCCTGGACCAGGGCTGGGCGGGCACTGCATCCCGATCGATCCGCTGTATCTGTCCTGGAAGCTGCGCTCGCTCAATTACAACGCGCGCTTTATTGAACTGGCCTCCGAAATCAATACTGGCATGCCGCGCTTCGTGCTTACCAAAATCCAGGATGCACTCAACGATTACGGCAAAGCGCTCAAGGGCAGCAAGGTACTGGTGTTAGGTGCGGCTTACAAGCCAGACATCGACGACCTGCGCGAATCCCCTTCGCTGGATGTGATCGGCCTGTTAAAGGCAAAGGGCGCGGATGTGTCTTATCACGACCCATATGTCACTCACCTGAAACATGACTCCTGGGAAATGGATTCCGTTCCGGACCTGATGCAGGCGATCAAAGATGCAGACTGCGTGGCGATCGTCACCAACCACAAGGTCTACGACTATCCAGCCATCCTGCAAGCGGCCGATTTAATCGTCGACACGCGCAATGCGCTGGGCGCAATGGGCCGGGATAACCCGAAAGTTGTGAGATTGTAATGGCTAAGAAGTACCTGGTAACCGGCGCAGCGGGCTTCATCGCTTCGAAGGTTTGCGATCTGCTGATGCAACAAGGCAATCTAGTGGTTGGCCTGGATAACCTCAACGATGCCTATGATGTGCGCATGAAAGATTGGCGGCTGGAGCGTCTGAAACCGCGCCCCAATTTCCAGTTCCAAAAGCTGGACATCGCGGATAAGGACGCCGTCCAGCAGGTGTTCGCGGAAAATGGGCCCTTTGATGGCGTCATCAACCTGGCAGCCCGAGCGGGGGTCCGCGCCAGCGTGGAAAATCCCTGGGCTTTCGTGGATACCAACCTGACCGGCACCCTCAACCTGCTGGAAAACTGCCGCCAATTCAATGTTCCCAAGTTCGTGCTGGCTTCAACGTCCAGTATTTACGGCGCGGACGCACCCATCCCGACCCCAGAAACTGCCGACAGCAGCTCGCCCTTGCAACCCTATGCGGCCAGCAAGAAGGCGGCAGAAGTCATGGCGCACTCCTATCACTACCTCTTCGGCCTGGACGTGACCGTTTTCCGCTATTTCACCGTTTATGGCCCTGCCGGGCGGCCGGATATGGTCATGTTCCGCTTCGCACAGTGGATCAGTGAGGGCCGCCCCGTGCTGCTCAATGGGGACGGCAACCAGTCACGCGGATTTACCTACCTGGACGATATCGCGCGCGGCACAATCGCTGGTCTGAAGCCGCTGGGCTACGAAATCATTAACCTGGGCGGGCATGAGGTCATCACGATTAACGAGATGATCGCCAAGCTGGAAGAGATGATCGGCTGCAAAGCAAAGGTCGAGCACCGCCCCTTCCACAAGGCAGATATGCTTGCGAACCTGGCGGATGTCAGTAAGGCGCGGCGCATGTTGAACTGGGAACCGCAGGTTGGCCTGGATCAAGGTATGCGCAACATGGTGGACTGGTACCAGGCGGAACGCAGTTGGGCCAGTCAGGTCATCACTGCATGAATCTTTTGCGGGGCTGGGGCAGGCGGCTGCTTTTGAGCAGCGATCCGTTGTTTAAGCGGGTCATGAAGAACTCATCTTACCTGTTCGCCAGCTACGCACTGGGCGCCGTGCTCACCATCCTGACGGCTAAACTACTCGGTGTAGCCAGTTTCGGGGTGTTGGGCACGGTGACCGTTTTTTCTTCCAATGTAAACCGCTTGTTTTCCTTCCGGATGGGGGAGATGGTGGTTAAGTATATGGGCGAAGCGCTCGCCCACCAGGACCAGGTACGGGCTGCCGCGGCGGTAAAAGCTGCCATGCTGGTTGAAGCGGTCACTTCCCTGGTGGCCTTTGGCGCTCTGGCAGCCCTGGCACCGCTTGGCGCGACTTATTTCGCAAAAGACCCCGCGACCACCCCCTTATTTCTGATTTACGGCATCTCCATCCTGGCCAGCGTCATCTACGAGTCGTCCACCGGCGTGCTGCAGGTGACGAATCACTACCGCAGCCAGGCCTTGATCAACTTTATCCAGACCGTGCTGGTGGCGGTACTGCTCGGGATGGCAGCTGTTTACCATGCCGGGCTGATCACGGTGTTGTGGATCTACCTGATCGGTAAAATTATCCTGGGCTTGGGGCCGGTATTAGTTGCCTTCTACTGGCTGCCGCGCACCCTGGGCAGCGGCTGGTGGCGCGCTCCGCTGAACGTGCTGCCGCCCTGGCGCGAAGTGGCGCGTTTTTCTCTCAACACCAACTTCAACGGCACCGTCAACATGATCGCCCGCGACAGCGAAGTGCCCATTATCAGCTTCTTTTTTGGCCCCACCGCTGCCGGGTACTTTAAGATGGCCCTGGCGCTGATCAATCTGATCGTCATGCCGATCAACCCCTTTATCAGCACCACTTACCCGGAAATCACGCGCACCTTCGCAGCGCGGGAATGGAAACGCCTGCGCTCCCTGCTCCAACGGGTGACGCTAGTTTCCGCCAGCTGGACGATCCTGGTTACGTTGGGGTTGTTCGTGGGGCACGAAGTCTTGTTTGAACCGTTTACCCTGTTTGGGCGCAATATCCATCTGCTAGTCGAGTATGGGCCGGCTTACCCGGCCTTGATGATCATGCTGATCGGCTACGGCACAGCCAACATCTTCTTCTGGAACCGCCCGCTGCTGCTGGCGCAAGGTAATGCCGGCTTTCCCTTCAAAGTCAGCTTCTGGGCTATGCTGGCAAAGGTCGGACTGATGGTGATTTTGCTCCCGGCAGCCGGTTACCTGGCAGAAGCCAGCCTGCTTTCCGGATATTTTCTGATCTCGGTGGGGCTTAATGTCTGGCGCGGCCTGCGCGATGTGAACCTGGCAGCCGAGGCTGCGCCCGGGCCGGAACACCCTGCCAGCGCCCCCACCCTGCGTCCGCAGAGCTGACCAATGAAGATCGCCTGCATCTCCACGGCGCGCATCCCCTCCGATACCGCTAACAGCATCCAGGTGATGAAAGCCTGCCAGGCGCTGGCGCGCCTGGGGCATACGGTAGACCTGTTCGTACCGCAGTGGGAAGCCCAAGCCGAACCAGGTTGGGACGCCCTGGCGGAACGCTATGGCTTGCGTACGCACTTTGCTATGCATTGGCTGGAAACGCGCGCCAGCTTAAAGCGCAATGATTTTGCCTGGCTGGCCGTGCAGCAGGCGCAAAAAATGGGCGCGGAGCGCGTCTACACCTGGGCGGGGCAGGCGGCAGTCTTTGCCCTGTTAGCCGGTCTGCCAACGGCTTATGAAGTGCATGACCTGCCCGCCGGACGGCTGGGGCCGGTCTGGTTCTGGACCTTCCGCTGGCTGGCAGGGAAAAAACGCCTGCTGCCAATCACCCAGGCGCTGCTGCAAAAGCTGGAAGCGCGCTTCGGCGTTTTTCCAAAAGAGCAGGTGGTCATTGCGCCAAACGGCGTGGACCTGGAGCAGTACGCGGACCTGCCGCAGCCGCCCGAAGCCCGCCGCGAACTGAACTTGCCCGAAGCAACCACGGTTTTGTGCGCCGGGCACCTGTACGCCGGGCGGGGTGTCGAGCTCTTCCTGAGCCTGGCGCGGCAGTTCCCGCAGGCCAGCTTTGTCTGGGCCGGGGGGCGCGCGGAAGACGTCGCGCTCTCTCAGGCACAAGCGCAGGCCGAGGGTCTATCCAATGTGACCTTTACCGGCTTTATCAGCCAGCGCCGCCTGCCCTGCTACCAGGCCGCCGCGGACATCCTGCTGATGCCCTACGCGCGCTCGATTGCCGGTTCCAGCGGCGGAAACTCAGCAGACATTTGCTCGCCGATGAAGATGTTTGACTACCTGGCTGCTGGTCGGGCTATCCTATCCAGCGATCTGCCGGTGATCCATGAAGTGCTTTCCCCATCTAACGCGCGCTTTGCCTCGCCAGAGGATCTCCCCGCCTGGACAGAAGCGCTTAGGCAGCTGCTGGAAAACACATCACAGCGCCAGGAACTGGCAGCCCAGGCACGCCAATCCGCGCAGCTGTACAGCTGGCTGGCCCGCGAGCAGCGCGCGCTGGAAGGATTTTAGCGAACGTTATTCCCCAGCCGCTGGCGTAAGGCAGGCTCTGGCAGCGCGCCGGCCCAGCGGTCGGCAATTTGGCCATTCTTAACCACCAGCATGGTGGGGATGCCGGTGATGCCATAACGCCCGGCGATATTCGGGTTTTCATCGACATTGACTTTGGCAATCTTTACTTTGCCGTTCCACTCCCGAGCCAATTTTTCCAGGGTGGGAGCCACCATGCGGCAGGGACCGCACCAGGGCGCCCAGAAATCGACCACGACGGGAACAGGAGAGCGCATTACTTCCTGTTCAAAGGTCGCATCCGTGACATTCACCGGCTGGCCGCCTGCCTCACCGCTGTACCCGCCCGAGGCCGGCTGGGACTGCGGGCGATAAGCGCTGGTTGAGCCGCCTGCGTACGCTCCAGCAGTCGCCGTTTCAGGCTTCGGTTCAGGCTTTGAGCCTTTGCCCAGCAGGTAGCGTGCATGTGCTTGCAGGTCGGCAGCGGTCACATTCCCGGCACTGCTTTGCACCTGGCCATTTTTGAGGGTCACCACTGCCGGTGCGTTGTGAACGTCGTATTTGCTCACCGTCTGCGGGTTATCTTTGATATTCAGCTGCACAACCAGTAAGTTACCCGCTTCCTGGCTGGCCAGCGTTTTCAAAGCCGATTCAAGCCCAGCCGGGGTTGAACTGTCTGTAAAAACCAGCACCACCGGCAAACCGGCGTTCAAAACCCGGTCAATACTTTGATCACTACTAAAGAGGGGCGTATCAAATGTTCGAGCCAAGATTTCCTCCTTTATCCAATCGAACCAATAAAAATTCCAATTTAATTCTAACCCCCACCCATTAGAAATGTATCAGATAAAGCTCAAAAAACTATTAATATCTGGCAACCCCTTTCGTCTGTTTTGTTTACGAAGGCGCTGATGGGCGAGAAAGGCAATGTTAGATTAATGATTTTGGAGAAACTCGCTTTGGTAGGGGATATGCTTGATAAATCTGTTTGACCGGGATAATATAAAAGGATGAACAACATGAATAGCAGTAAAAGTGAGTTGTCAACAGAACAGCGTGAAGAACTACTCAAAACATTGAGAACCCGTTTTGAGAAAAACATGAACCGGCATCAAGGCCTTGAGTGGGGAAAAGTACAAACCAAGCTGGAAGCTAATCCTGAAAAGTTATGGTCACTCAGTGAAATGGAAAGAACTGGCGGTGAACCGGATGTGGTTGGCTATGATGAAAAGACGGCTGAATACATTTTTTATGATTGTGCAGCGGAAACTCCTACAGGCCGAAGGAAGGCGTGTTATGACCGCGAAGGGCAGGAGGAAAGGGAAAAGGAAGGGCTGCATCCAGGAGGCAACGTGATTGATATGGCCGCCGCCATGGGCATTGAGCCATTAACGGAAGAACAATATCGAGCGTTGCAGAAGCTTGGAAAATTCGATTCGAAGACGCAGAGCTGGTTGAAAACCCCTTCGGATATTCGGGAACTGGGCGGCGCCCTCTTTGCTGATTACCGCTTCGGGCATGTCTTCGTGTATCACAATACGGCGCCCTGTTTCTACAGTGGTAGGGGATTCCGGGGTGCGCTAAGGGTATAATTTTGCATCATTTGCAAATCCGCAAATAAATCTGACCGCTGCTGTTTCCGTTCTATGACCACAACGATATTAAAGTGCAACGAAGTCACCTGGACCAATATCGTAAATCCTTCCGAGGAGGATATTCACGCGCTGGGGGATCGCTTCCCCAACTTTCACCCGTTAAATCTCAAGGACTGCCTGACCGACCTGGAGTATCCCAAGCTGGATCATCATGATCATTACCTGTTTTAATCGTGCAGATGCCCTATTGGGACCCCCTCGAGCGCATTTCCCGCCCGGCGGAGATCGATATCTTCATCTCCCACAGCAACCTGGTAACCTCGCATCGTGGCGAGCTAAAACCACTGGTAGATATGTTTGCCGCGGCTGAAGCAGACGAGAGCAAACGCGTGGAATGGATGAGCTTGGGCGCCAGCCCGCTGCTTTACCATGTCATTAATGCGCTGGTAGATTACAGCTTTCCGATTGTGCAAAAAGTCTCTAGAAATTTGCGGCAAATTGAAGAAGACTTATTCAATAACTCCGTACAGCACCTGCTGCATGAAGTCGCCGTGCTGCGCCGGGATATCATCGTCTTGCGTAGTATTTTTAAGCCGCAGCATGAGATTATCCAGGCCCTGATCCGCGGCAGCTGGCCCTTTATTCAGGAAAACCTGGATCCCTACTGGGGCGATATCAGCGATCACCTGGCGCAGTTGGTGATGCTGATGGACCAGTATTATGATGTGATCGACGGGCTCTCCGACACTATTGACACCCTCGCCTCGCACCGCATCGATGAAGTCGTGCGCCTGCTGACCATTGCCACCGTGCTGACCCTGCCGGTCACACTGCTGGCGACCATTTTTGGCATGAATGTAGTCATGCCCTGGTCCAGTCACCCGTTAATGTTCTTCGGCGTGGTTGTGCTTGGCCTGCTGCTGACCGGCTGGCTGGTTTGGTACCTGCGCGCGAAGCGCTGGTTGTAAAGCGAGTTCTTTCTTCTAAAAATCAGGACTGATGCGGCTTAATCACCAGGCGGTTTCCGGAAGGCGAAACCGCGAAATTGGGAACCGTGAGCAGGCCATCCTCCCCTACCGTCACCGTCCCGCTGGCGATGCGGCGGTTGCTGCCCACCAAACGGTTTTCCCAATCGTACTGCGCGCCGGGCTGAATATGAAACTGCTGTACCCGGCGCGGCGTGATGCTTACTGTCTGTGCTGCTCCCGTGCCGCACACCTGCCCACCCGGCTGCACAGAGCAAAAGCTCATGCGCCATTCGTCCGGTTGATCCACCGGCGCGCCATCCCAGGCCGCCCAGGAAGCCGACCAAAGGATGGTCTGGTTATAGCCGGTTGGCTGCGAAGGCGCAGCGCCGGGATTGCTGCTAAGCAGGCTCAGCCCCGGCACGGTCTCAGCGCGGATCGCGCGCAGCCCCCAAAAAGGAGCGTCCTCACGCAAGCCCAGGGTCGGCAGCAGCCCGGCAAAGTTCGACCAGTCGTGGTCCAGGTCGGTCACCACGCCCCCTATAGCCGCCGGGCTGGTATGCAGCAGGGGATAGAAAAGCGCGCCCTGTGTTTTCCAGGTAATCACGTGATCTTTCAGGCCGCTGTCGATCCCTAAGGGGGCCAGGTCATCTCCGGCTCGATCGGGCGGCTGGCTCGGGGAGAAATTCGCCTCGAAATCCTGCCAGTCCCACACGCCCAGGCCGTTATACTTTTGCAGCGGCGCAGCCCAACCGCCCGGGGCCGAGAGGGCAACCGGGAGGTTAAGCTCGGGCGCGCCCCATTTGATGGCCGCATCCGCCGCCCAATCCTCATGCGTCACCCCAGCGGTCAAGAAGTTGGTGATCGGCTCACCGGAGTATACTGCCGCAAACACGTTCGGGTAGCGCAGGGCCAGCCCCAGCGCCCCCGTGCCGCCCATGGAGTGCCCAAAGACGTACAACCGCTGCGTGTCTACTGGCGGGCCGGGCGGGCTGCGCTGCAAATCATATACCATGCGTAAAATGCGCTGTTCAGTGTAATTTTCGATCACATCCCCGGCGCTGACCACCCCGCCCTTGCGGTAGTCATGGCTGCGCGCAAAGCCGAAGTACCAGGTCTCCAATTCATCAGTCGGGTAAACAAGATACGCGCAGTAGGGATAGCTGTTGTCATGCGTAGCGACATAGCGGTTGCCCTTCCAACCGTGCAGATAAACCAACACCGGCAGTGTTTTTGGCAGACTGCCCCCGCATGTCTTGACCTCAGGGGTAAAAACAACGTAATCATAGGCATATGCTAACGCCTGGGCCAGGTTCGGGTCCTGAGGGTTCAGGCCGTAATACTGGTTGGTTGGGTTTGGCGCATGGAAAGTGGCATTCCAGTGGCGCAAGTCCATATATTGAATATAAATGTGCGCGCCAGCGCCAGGCTTCACTCCGGATGAGCTGGTGATCTCTACGGGTAAAGGCTCGGCGGCTTCTTCCACGACCGGCCCGGTGGTATAGCCAGCCGTAAGCGTTTCGGCTCCGTTCGGCGGAGTAACGGTCACCGCATAGTAGCCAGCCCCAGCCGTTTGCCCGTCCAGGTCGGCTGGGCTCAGCGTCCACACCAGCAGGCCGGTGCCTTTTGCCAAAGCCGCTGCGCCATCTTGCGTGATCAGCCGCTCACTAAAACGGGTTTTCCATTGCCCATCTTCCGTAAAAGAATTTGCATAAAAGCGGGCCGAATCCTTGCCAACGGCTGCCAGGAACTGAGCCTGAGCGAGGGCTGCCGCATCGATCGGGTGATTAGCCCGGTAAATGCGGTACGTTTCTCCCTGCAAATCAGCCCGTTCGCGCCAGGTGATGAAGGTCTGCCCGCTGCGAAAGACCGCCTGCACCTCCCCGGCGGGGATGGTCGCGGTTGAGGTCGAAACAGCGGCGGGTTGAGCCTGCTCTGCTGCCCCGGTGGCCGTTTCCAACGGAGTAGTCATTGGTCGGAAGGGCGTGGGGGAGGGACTCTGGGTAACCCACTGGCGCAAAGCGCCTGCCGGCTGCCGCGAACAGGCACTGCTCAGCGCCAGGCTGAACAAAACCAGGCAAAGCAGGATATTTTTGGATAAAAGGCTTGAAGGATCGCCAGTATTTTTCATGATAAAGGAATATTATCATACCTGAAAAGCTGGCCTGGCTTATAATTGCGTCCAGGCGACCAACACAGTAGTAAAATACCCGGGCAGCCTGACAAGGAAGTGAGGTGTGTATGGAACAGGGCTTTGAAGATGAATATCAGGCCATTCTGCAAAATATTGAGATGGCTATCCATCAGGTTCATGAAGAACACCCGCAGTTAACCGATTACCAGGTGGATGCGGCCATAGAAGCGTTAGGCCGGAGCTATGCCAGGGAAGAAATCAACAAACCTGCCTCGCTGCCAAAAGGCGAACTGGCGAAAGAAGTCTATGAAGCGGTAAAACTTGTCTGTGACTGGCGCTTAGGCCGCCAGCAGTTGGTGGACGAAGAAGAACAACCGATCTCGATTGAACCGCTGACGATAGATGTGATCCTGGCCTGTTTAAAACGCATACGCAAATCCGTAAAAATGTGGAATAAAGAAGCCGGATCGCAGGGTTATCTAAATTACATAGGCCAGTTCCTCCTTTAATGCCTTATGCAACTGCACCATTTCACCGATCCCGCGAATTTTTTGTGCCTGACACAGCCTTACCTTGAAAAAAATGAATCCGCCAATAACCTGATCCTGGGGGTTACCATTCGTTTGGACGAGCACCCAGAATGGGTGGATCAATTCCCCTTCATGGCGACGCTCACCGCTGAAACCGGGCAGCTGGCGCTGGCAGCCGTGATGACCCCGCCAAACCACCTGCTGCTTTCCAGCTTGCCAGATATCAAACCCTCCGTGCTGGATGACGCGATCGATATGCTGGTGAATCACCTCGGCAATGATGACTGGATCGTCCCCGGCGTCAATGCGGAAAACAGCCTGGCGGAACGTTTTGCCAAACGCTGGAGCGAAAACACTGGCCAGGCGCATACTCTGCTGCTGCGCGAACGGGTGTATGAACTGCGCCAGGTGATCCCCCCCAAAAACCCTCCCGCTGGTGCACTGCGCCCGGCGGTGCCGGCAGACCTTGAAACTGTCGCTGGCTGGCACTATGCCTTTTCGATGGAAGCGATCCATGAAGGGGACCTGGAGGTCTCGCGCAAGGTGGTGGCGCGCCGTCTGGCAAACGGCGATGTTTACCTGTGGCAGGATCAAAAGCCGGTCTCGATGGCCTTCCGCTCGCGGCCTACCACGCACGGCGTAACCGTCTCGGCGGTCTATACGCCCCCTGAATTACGCGGGCGCGGGTATGCCTCAGCCTGTGTGGCTGCGTTGAGCCAGCGCTTGCTCGATTCTGGTAAGCAGTTCTGCAACCTGTTCACCGATCTGGACTACCCCACCTCAAACGCCATCTACCAAAAAATCGGCTACAAGCCAGTCTGTGATTTTTTCGACTTCCAGTTTGAATAAGACTAGGGGTTGAGGAAACCCGACTTTTGCCGGGTTTCCTCAACCCCTATACAGCATTAGAAGCGCAAGGTCTGGATCTGCTTTGGAGACAGGCGCAAAACGACTTTGCCTGCTTCCACCGGGTAGGGGGTGCCGGTAGGTTCGCTTTCGAAGTTGACCGGATAGGCTTCGCGCGGCAGATTCCCGGGCCAATCCGATAGGTTCAGGGTTACCTCAACCGGGGTAGGATTGGGGTTGAACAGGCGAGCTTCTACACTTTCGCCCTCACAGCGCAGGCTGGTCAGCACTGCCGGGCCTTCTACGCGCACATACCCGGCAGTCGCCGGTAAGCTGGTTGGTTGGCGGAGGCGGGCGACATCAGCTGCCTGGAGTTGAGCAGTGCGCAGCCCCCCGGAGAGCGACTGGCTCAAATCAAACAGACGCGCGCGGTCTGGTGCACCCTGTAAGGGGACCAGCCAGTAGCGGAAGCACAAATCGCCCCGCATCTGGCCGCCCGGTTCGCCGTCCGTGAACACAGTGCGGCGCGTGGCCCGGAATAAGGTCAGGGCCACCGGACGTTCCGGCTGGTCGATGACGCCGCCTTCCAGCAGCCCTTCACTGAGCACCGCCAGCCCGCGGGTTTCATCAAAGACCGCCGTGAAGGACTGCTGCGGTTTAAATTCAACCTCCGCCTCGCGGTAACCGGCATTGTCTGCACGCAGGGCAATGGACCGCTCGACCACGTCAAAAGGCGTGTCCATTAAACAGGTCTGCGCCTGGGCGCCGCTGGGGAAGAGCACGCGCAAGCGGTGATCGCTGACTACATTATGCAGGCGAGTTTCCACTTCTACCCGGTCCGCGCCAGCGCGCAGAGTGACCAGATTATCGATCAGCAGCTCCCGCATATGTCCGGCCCGGGCCTGGTCTGCGAAATTGAATTCCTCTGGCAGTTCCAGGATCACCCGCATACGAAAAGTCGCCAGGAATGGGCCGCTGCACAGCAGCGCCAGACTGACCCGGCTGCCCGGTGAGGTAATGACCTGATCATTGACTACCGGGCCAAAGTTCCAGCCGTCGCCGATATCCGCCCGGTCTTCAAAGGTGATTAAGTGGGGATAGACCTGCCCGCTGCGTTTATCCGTTACAATCAGGGTTCCTTCCGGATCGAAAGCCACGGCCAGGAATTCATTTTCCATCGCCCGCTCGCTTACTTTCAGGCTGCCTGGCAGTAGAGCAGGAGCCGCTTCAGCTGGGCGCACGGTCAGGGTGGTATAGCCTGCGGCAGGAATTTGCAGCGGCAGGCTGACCTGCACCACATTAACCCGATAACCTTGGGGGAAGGTGGTGTCGTAAGTGCGGAAGCGGCTGCGATTAAGCTGCTGGCCGTTGCGCTGGTAGGCGATCTCCTGCCCGGCTGCGTCAGCAATGCGGAAGGCAGGTTTCGCTTCAAAAGCGCCCATCACACCATACTGCACTGGCCAATCCATAGGCAGTTCCAGGTCCAGGTCCGCGATACCGGCGAACGGGCGCGCCAGAGGATTGAACACCGTCACGCGCAGGGCATTTCCCTCCAGGTCGCCGGTCACGCTGGCCGCCAGGCGGTGGGTGGCTTCCTCCGTCAGGCGCCTGGCAATCTGCTCTGCCTGGTGGAAGCGGTACAGCATATCTTCATGCACGCTGTCGATGCTGCAGCCGCAAATCGAATCGTGCGGGTGATTCTGGATCAACCACTTCCAGGCTACATCCAGGAAGCCTTGTGGATAGGGCAGACCTAAAGCCGTATGAGCAAAAACACTGACCGGCTCCGCCCACTGGCACAACAGGCTCTGACAGGCCGCGTTCGCCTGCTTGATGTTGACGCGGCTGGAGGTCACGCCTGGGATCAGCCACTGCGCGTCCACCCCCTCGGGATACAACCCTGGCTCGCGCAGTTCCCCGGTAATTGAAACCGGGATCACCTCCGCGGCGGCAGTCAGCCCGTCCAGGTAATCTTCCAGGGAAGAATGGAGCAGCTCATACGGCTCGTCTGAACGGTTGAAATGCCGCGAAAGCACAGCGTAGGCTGCCGGGTCCCATTCCAGGTGATCACCGCCGTCAAAGAGCAGCAGCGGCCCCACCTTTGTCTTTTGATTTTCTTCTTCCAAAAATGCTTGCAGCCGCGCCTCAATCTCGGCATCCGCCGGGCGCACATCACTCGCATTCGCCGCGCGCACCTGAACGGCATAGCTGCAGTAACCGATCTTGCCAAAGCGGTAAACCGGCAGCTGCGTGCCATCCGCCCCTTCCCAACGGAAGAGGTGCTGGTCGATCAGGTTGGTGCCGCGCCACAAGAAGCCGCCGCGAATCCCGAACCCGGCGAAGATTTGCGGCATCTGGCTGTTATGACCGAACATATCACATAAGAAACCCGCGCTGGAAGGCTGGCCCCCCAACTGGCGCGCCGTTTCGCGCCCCAAACGCAAATTTCGAATTAACGATTTTCCAGATACCAGAAATTCATCTGGCAGCACATACCACGGCCCCACACTGAAGCGCCCTTCACGCACCAGCTGGCGCACCTGCTCGGCCCGTTCCGGGCGCACTTCCAGATAATCTTCCAGGATAATTGCCTGCCCATCCGTTTGAAACGGGCCGCAGAGGTCTTCACGCTGCCAGCCATCCAGCACGCGATCCAATAACTGCACCAGCCGATAGCGGTAATCCTGGAAGGGCTGATACCACTCCCGGTCCCAGTGGGTGCTAAGCACATAATAAGCTTTTCGAGGCATACGACAGTTCCTATGGTTGACAAGTAGAACGAAGCTGAATCCAGGTTTATTATATATGCAGGTTGGGCTGCTCCCTGGTAAAATAAAGAGGAGTGAAACAAGGGGGAAGGAATAAGGAGGTAGGATGCAGCTGGATCCGGTGGAATCCAGCATGTTGGCGGCAGTAGGATATGATGCAGATCTACAAGCCCTGGTAGTTTTATATAATAGTGGTAAAGCTTACCAGTATCTGGATGTACCACCCCCGGTCTTCCAGCGGCTTTTGGAAGCACGCTCGAAAGGTCGTTACATGCTGGATCACGTCATTGATCACTACCCTTATGCCGTTTTTCGAGGGTGGAAAAATTTAAAGCGTTAGCTGGCAGCAGATCCATGATTCAGGAGGTATGCATATGCCCAAAACAAGTACGCAAGAAGAACGCCAGATCATCAAGTTAATTGAAAAGATGCCCTTACCAGAGGAAGAAAAGAACATCTGGATCGAGCGCATCCGCGACGGAAACATGAGCGAAGAACTGGCCGATGAAATCCGCCAGAAAGTAACCGGCATGGAAGAGGCCGAAGGGGATGAGCGCGGCCAGGCAAACCGCACGCGCTACCTGACGGAGCTATCGATGCTGGTCAAGCGTTGGCGGTTCGCCAGCCAATCCCACAATTTCGGAAAACGGTAAATTGCCCGTTTTCCACGAACCCTGTCAGAGATTCTACTAAAAAATGAAGCGAGGCGGGTAAGCAGCCGCCTCGCTTCGGGTTCTTTTCGCTTGCAGGTATAATAAGTTCATGGGGATGAATCAAGATCACCGGGATAATGCATTAAAAAAGCTATTTTCGCGCCTGCCCCCGCGCAACCTGTTCGGGCGGATGCTGTCCTTTTGGTCAGAGAACCGCCGCTTGCTGCTGCTGGTCATCATCGCGACCGCGCTCGTTACCTTTATTGCTTCCCTCTCGCCAGAAACGCGCCGGTCGATGGTGCGGGCTTTCTTTGCCCAGCGCGCGCTGGTAATCCTGCTGCTGGTATTCAGCCTGGTCACCCTGTCACTGCTGCTTTCCACTGGGCAGCGCCTGGATACCTGGATCTTTATGCTGTTAAACCTGCGCGGGTATCATCCCCTCTGGATGGATTCAGTCATGTGGGCGTTTACGCAGATCGGAAATGGATTCGCCGGCATCCTCTTGAGCGTCCTGCTCTATTTCATCGGCAGCCGGCGCTTCGCCGTCGAACTGCTGTTAGGCATTCTCTCGTTATGGCTCACGGTTGAGATTGTTAAAGCGCTGGTCGAGCGCTCGCGCCCGTTCCTCGCCTTACAGGAAGCCCGGGTGGTTGGCTGGCGAGAACGCGGAAAATCCTTCCCCAGCGGGCATACCGCCCAGGCGTTCTTAATGTCCACCCTGATTGCTAACCACCTCCAGGTAAATGTTTTATTCGGCATCCTGATCTATGGCGTTGCCGTGACCGTCGCTTTCACACGCATTTACGTCGGCGCGCATTATCCACGCGATGTGATCGGAGGGGCGATCCTGGGCAGCGTTTGGGGAATCCTGGCCGGGTTAGTAGAGGTGTACCTGACCACCCGCATGATATAAAAAGCTGGCTGGTCTAAAAGATGTGTGGCACATCAGCCTCGCTGATGTGCCACACATCTTTTAGCGTTATCATAAAAAAGAGGACCGGAAGCTTACTTCCAATACGGCTCAAAGCCGTAATACTCGTAGACGTTGTTTAACCAGTCACGGTCACCCGTCTCGGGCCAGTGATTTTTATCAAACCCGGGCGCATTTTGCAGTTTCGTTTTATCGACGTTCAGCACAAACACGTGCCGGTTGGTGTCAATAGACATGGCCTGCCACGGGACCGCGAACAACTTATCGCCCATCCCAAGGAAACCACCGAAGGATAGAACAGCATAGGCTACTCTGCCCGAGGACAGATCCAGCATGATATCTTCTACTTTCCCCAGATCTTCCCCTTGAGGATTAACGACACCATCGCCAATAAGCGTGGTGGCTGAGAGTGCTTCAGGACGTACTTGATCGTGTCTCATAAAAAAATTCTCCTATTAAACTATTTTCTTTCCGTTGAACGAATGCACTTCGTTTTTATTCCATATCTTTAGAAGTGACCAAGCTGATTAGATCGACACTCACCTCCGTTTGCCCAATATCATGGAATAGAGTTCGCCTGATTTTTAGGATATTCAATTTTTAATTTTTGAGCAATGGGGAAGGATAGCAAACAGGAACCTGGGGATTCCCCTAAAATGGGTTGACCAGGTTAAAGCAGTGCCTCCGCTGAGGGCGGTGAAAACTCAGCGGAGGCATTCGCCAAAGGAGGAGACAGTTCTTAAGTGTTGGAGGTATCCGAAAGATTCCGTCTCGCTGGTAATCTTACCGCAGATCGGCTAAACCGCCATGGATCAAAGTCACTGATTGAAAATGATTTTTTTCACAATTGCAATTTTGAAAACAAAAACGCGGATTCGAGTTGCTTGACGCTTCCTTAAGGTTATGCTACTATCATTAGAAAGTAGTAAACTATTCTCAAACCAAAGCAATTGAACGCTCTGCAGATGCAAACGGGCCTGATAAGGCGGCTCCGTTGGCCAGCTCACTAGAAGGAGAATTCCAGAGATGAAAGCTCATACCAAGATTGTCTTGCTGGTAGCCTTTGCGCTGTTCTTTACATTAACGGCCTGTACCCGCCAGGCATCCATACCCCCCGTTTCTTTGCCAACATCTACTGGTGAAGCACCCTTCCCCTACACTACTCCTGGCGCTGGCGGCGTTACAGCCTTTGGCACACAAACCGCGATCGCCCAGGCCGGTGAGGGAACCGCTACGACGCCAGAGGTCTTACTTGCGACCGAAACGCCAGGCGCAGAGAGCCAGGCGGGGGGCGGGCAGGCGGTTGGCAATGAGACCAGCACCGCCGAAACGGGCGGCGGCCAACCCGGCGGGGAACAGGCTGGCGGCGGCGGTCCTTCCACTGCTGGCGGCCAACCGCAGGCAAGCGCGCCTTTAATCAATACCCCGGTAGTCGAACGGCCCCAGACTTATACCTTGCAGCACGGTGAATGGCCTATCTGCATTGCGCGCCGCTTCAACCTGGATATCGGCACCTTTTTCGCTCAGAACGGGCTGAACATGAATTCTAAGCCCGCTGCGGGTACCGTGCTGAACATCCCGCAGAGTGGTAGCTGGAACCCCTCCTACGGCAGCCAGTCTTACAACCCCCACCCCACCACTTACACCGTACAGTCGGGCGACACGGTCAATTCAATCGCCTGCCACTTTGGGGATGTCACGCCAGAGGCGATCTTAGCGGTCAACAACCTCTCCAGCCCCAGCGACATCAAGCCAGGCATGACCCTTCAGATCCCTTAGGAAAAATTCTTCTCGATCCGTCTAACTGGCGGGGGGAAACCCCCGCCTTCATTCTTAAGCAGGGGAAATACTGCCATGTCATTTCAGAAAAAGAAAGAGGAAGTTATCTACCAGGGCCGGGTTTTTGACCTGGTGCGGGCCAGTTACCAGCTGCCAAACGGGAATATGCACACCTATGACCTGGTGAAGCACCATGGGGCGGTCACCATTGTGCCCATCGATAAGCTAGGTAACATCTGGTTTGTGCGCCAGTTCCGCATCGGCGCTAATCTGAGCCTGTTAGAGCTGCCAGCGGGACTGCTGGAAGAAGGCGAAACCGCGGAAGCCTCGGCGGCGCGAGAAGTGCAAGAAGAGATCGGCATGGCAGCCGCGAACCTGCAGTACCTGGGGGAGTTCTACATGGTTCCGGGATATTCAACGGAGAAAATTACAGCCTTCCTGGCCACCGGTCTGTACAAATCGCGCCTGCCGGCGGACGAGGATGAGTTTTTGGAACGGGTTGGGCTACCTTTCGCGCAGGTATTCGAGATGGCGCACGCCGGGCAGATCCAGGATGGCAAGACACTGGCGGCTTTGCTGCTGGCGCAGCCTTACCTGGAAGCAGAGTTTGGCAAAGGGTCCTAAAATACTGGACTTTCCAACCCGTATCGCTTTAAAATAAGTAAGAACGAAAAAACTCAGGGAGGCAATACATGCAATCAACGCTTTATCTCGTGGTTCTTACCATCCACTCTGTCCTGCGCTGGGTCGTGCTCCTGACCGGGCTGTTTGCGATCATCCGGGCGATCACCGGGATATCTTTCCGGCGCGGTTGGATGGCAATGGACAATAATGCCGGGCTGTGGTTCACCATCGTGTTTGATATCCAGGTGCTGGTAGGCTTTATCCTGTATCTTTTCCTCAGTCCCACCACAACTTCTGCCCTATTGAATTTTGGCAATGTAATGGCAAACCCAACGGCGCGCTTCTTTACCCTTGAGCATATCACCATCATGATCATCGCGCTGGCTTTTGCGCACATCGGCCGGGGCGTCGTTCGCCGCGCGCCAACCGCCATTCAAAAGCATCGCCGCGCGCTGATCTGGTTCAGCCTGGCGCTGCTGCTGGTGCTGCTCGCCATCCCCTGGCCCTTCCTCAGCTACGGGCGGCCTTTGATCTAAGCCTATCCGCAAATAAAAGCAGCCCAACCGCTATCTGGCAGTTGGGCTGCTTTTATTTGCGGCTAAAGCGCCGAACAGGTTGGCTGGAGCACTTCCAACAGGGCCGCGGTGTGCGGCAAAATCAGGTCCGCGCCAGCCCGGCGCAGCTCTTTTTCTTGACCAAAGCCACACAGCACGCCTACCGTCTGCGCACCCGCGGCCTTTCCGGCACGAATGTCCACCGTGGTATCCCCAACCATCAGGCAGTTTTCTGGCGGCACGCCCATCTGGCTGGCTGCCCAGAGAATCGGGTCAGGGAAAGGTTTGGTGTGCGGGCAGGTAAGGGCTGTCGCCACCGCCTGGAACATCCCCGCCAGCTCATACTGCTGTAAAAAGGCGTAGGTGCTGCCGTGATCTCGAGCACTGACCACAGCCAGGGGATATCGAGCCCCAAGCAAGCAGACCAGCTCCCGCGCGCCCTGCACCAGCCAGAAGACCTTTGGCCGATGACCTAAGGCACGGCGAGAGAGGAAACTGTACGCCCGCCCCACCTTATCATCCAGGTTGGCATGGTCAAGCCAGTGATACATCAGGTTGCCCGGGGCCTCCGCACACATTACCGCCCAGCGCGCAAAAGAGCGCACATCCCCGCGCGGGAACAAGCGGCGCAGCGGCTAGCAGGCGGCGCAGCGTTAGCAGGCGGCGCTCAAACGCAGCGACCCACTGATCATCCGTGTCGCTCAGGGTTCCATCCACATCAAAACAGATTGCCTGGATCCGCTCAATGTCTAGCGTCATGGTCTCCCAGCCAAGAGGGATTTCAGGAAAAGGAATTAAATCAGCCCAGGTAAGTACAGGCTGCTCTGAGGAGTGGGGGTTGCCTGGACAGGCAGGGCCTGATTCTGGTAAACCAGCAAGACAGCGCCGCCAAAAGCGATTACACTCAACCCAATGCAAAAAGCAATCAACAACGTCAGCAAGGATAACCAGATTCTGCGGCTCATGCGCCTCCTACAGCCTCGGATGCAGCGAGTGATCTTTCAGAATGCTCCAGCAGCAAGCACCTTTAAACAAGCCGGGATTAATCGTCTAGCGATCTGCCGCCTTCCACTTCTTCGATCGCCTCATGCGGCGTCGCGCCGCCAAAGGAGACCCGCAGCAAACCGGTAAGATAGCGGTCCATCGTGTGCACAGCCGGGTAGATGGAATTGCGAATCAAGTCGTCGGTCAGCATCTGGCCTTCAAAATCCAGGCTGCTCTTGTAACGCACTTCGCCGTCCGCGTAATCCAGCTCAAAATTTCCAATCCTTAAACCATAATTGGCGCGGGTAAGGTATTCCGAAACTGCCTGACGGACCTCATCAGGAACCTTAACCGGGGCTACCGCATAAAAAAGAAACTCTTCCAGATCGACTCGAACAATCGCATAGCAGCGTAAGTCGCCATTCTTGCCAGAATAAGACATGCTGTAAGCATATTTCCCTTCGATCCGGCGAGGGAACCATTCATCATTATCTAAATAATTGGTAAGAATCTCAAAGGCCTGAAGACCATTGCGATTTTCCGGGCGGGGATCTTCCCGAGGGTCTTGGTATTCGTCATCTTGCCTTCTCATTTTTCACTTCTCTTTCTACTAAGTCCGTTAGAAACCGATTTATATATAACATTAATTATTGCGTACAAAGTTTAACGCGTACAACGCATCCGGGTAGTCCGGGCGCGCATCCAGGGCCTGTTGGAATAGCTTTGTCGCTTCATCACGGTTGCCCTTACGATACATAGCCCAACCCCGCCAAAGCAGAGCTTCTTCAGAATTGGGCGTGCGCTTAAGCGCGTATTCCGTTAACGCCAACAAATCATCAATGCGCGAGGTGTGGAAGTAGGCAAAAAACGGGCCAAACTGGTAGCGCAAAAACCGCTGTGGCAGGCCAATTTCGCGAGCCTTGTCATAAGCCTGGGCGGCTTGCGCATACCTCTCAAAATATACCAGATTTGTACCTAAATTGAACCAGGCATACGAATCTGTAGGGTTTGCGTCCGTTTCCTTCTGCGCCGCATCCTGGGCATGCTGGCGGTTGACCGCCGGGTCCCATTGGTCGCCCAGCACCTGCTGCACTTGTTCCTGTTGGTCAGGGGGATAAACCACCAGATAAACCCGGTTGAACGCCTTCCAGTTTTTATCCAGCGTGGCGTACGGGACGCTGATGTTAGGGCCAACGAATACATCTTGCGCCGTGAAGCGCTGCGTGGCGTCATTATAACCAGTCAGCAGCAGGTAATGGCCTGCCCAGCGATCATCCTGGAACCAGTAGCTTTCGGCCATGATGAAGGCTTCCTCAATGGTGACCGGGAAACCTGCCGCCAGCAGATGACGAAGCATATCGACATCCCCACCAACCCGGTATTGAATATCCAGCCCAGCCACCTGGGTATTGACATATCCTACCAGCTCTTCAACGTTAACGTTGCGATCCGCCGGCAGCGGCTTAATCAGGCTCGAGATGGTGGACTGCGTTCCTTTCCAATCGTAGTAGCGCAGGTGCATTGCCAGGGTCGTCGGTCCGCAGTTGTTGACCTCCTGCTTTTCATACTCAGGCGCGGGCAGTTCAACTTTTTCGGGCAGCGGCGTGGGCGTGAAGGTTGGCGCGGAAGTCGCGGTTGGGATGGGCGTTCCAGCCGGCGTCTCCGTCACAGCCGCGGCTACGGCGGCAGCTGTGGGGGTCAGCGTCTGCGTTGGCAGGTCTGCTAATGGCTCACCCGCGCTCAGCACCACGCTCTCGGTTGCCAGAACGGGGGTCGGCATCGGACGGACGGGATCAACCACACCGCGCAGAAACGCCATCGCAAAATCGATGCGCCAGCCGATGCGATTTTGTACCGCAGGGATTTGATAGACAGCAAATACCAGGACTACCAGTCCAACCAAAATACCCAGCAAAAACGCGACGATTTTATCTTTTTGTCTAAGATCGCCTTGCATAGCGCTTATTGTACCAGATTACGCAAGTGGGTATCTTTATATTCGGAGTTTACAGGTCGGTAATGGTTTGATGGAAGTAAATTTCGGACCAATTTTGGTTAATATCGAAAAGAAATCCTGTTATAATTGGCCGTTATGAAGTACCACATTTGGACCGAAGGCTGTCAAATGAATGTGGCGGATTCGCAGCGGGTCGCCTCGGCGCTGGAACGCCTGGGATATCACGGTACACCGCTGGCTGAAGAAGCCGATATTATTGTTTTAAATACCTGCGTGGTGCGGCAGAGCGCGGAAAACAAGGCTTACGGCAGGCTCAGTTCCCTGCGTCCTTTGAAAGAAAAAAACCCTGGCCTGATCATTAATTTAATGGGCTGCCTGGTTGGGGTACGCAACCACGACCACCTCAAGAAACGCTTCCCCTATGTGGATGTTTTCTCACCGCCCTCCGATCCCTCTCCCCTGGTCGCCTTTTTGACGCAGCAGGAAGTGCAGGAAATGGAAGAGAATACCACCCAGCAGCGTTTCGCCTTGATGGATGAAACGCTGGTCCTGCCTGAAGGCGAACGCAATCAGCTGGTGGCAGGCTATATCCCCATCGTGTACGGCTGCTCGCATGCCTGCACCTTCTGCATTATCCCTTACCGGCGCGGGATAGAACGCAGCCGCCCGCCGGAGGAAATTCTTTCTGAAGCGCGCGCGATGGTCGCCCAGGGCGTAAAAGAAATCACCCTGCTGGGGCAGATTGTCGATCGCTATGGCAAAGATGAGCCCGATTTCCCGACCCTGGCGGGACTTTTAGCGCGCATGCACGCCATTGAAGGGCTGGAACGCATCCGCTTTCTCACCTCGCATCCCAATTGGATGACGGATGAGCTGCTGGACGCCGTCGCTTCTATGCCTAAAGTCTGCCCGCACATCGAAGTCCCGGTACAGGCCGGGGATGATGAAGTCCTGGCGAACATGCACCGCGGCTACACCGCCGAGCAGTACCGCCGCCTGGTAGAACGCATCCGGGCGCGCATTCCAGGGGTCTCGATCGCGACGGATATCATTGTGGGCTTCCCCGGTGAAACTGAACAGCAGTTCCAGCAAACCTATGACCTGCTGGCGGAATTAAAACTGGATGTCGCTCACCTGGCGCGTTACTCCACCCGCCCGGGCACGGTCGCTACCCGGCGCATGATAGATAACGTGCCCGAAGAAGAAAAAATGCGCCGCTTCCGCCTGCTGGAAGATATGCAGGCTGAGGTGGTCAGCGAAATAAACGCTCGCTATCTGGGTCAAACCGTGGAAGTGTTGTTCGAAGAAAAGCTGAAGCAGCGCTGGAAAGGCCGCACGCCGACCAATAAACTGGTTTTCGTGGAAACGGAGGCCGAACTGCACAGCCAAATTGCCCCGGTCAAAATTGAGTGGACCGGGCCCTGGTCGATGATCGGGCAGCTTGTGAAGGATTAGAAGCTAGTTTTGCGGTGGCAGTGCCACCGCAAAGTTGTATTTATGCGAAGGGAATTGCCCAGGCAGGCTGGTCCGTTGCATATAATAAATGCGCCCATGAACAACATCGTTCGCTTTTTCCTGTGGATATTGATCTTCGTCGTCGTTCTGGCGGGCCTGGTCGCCTGGCTGGCTCCGCAGACTTTCGATCAGGTGACCGGGGCATTTAAAGGGGTCCATTCTCTTACTCGCGACAAGCGCGTCATGGACTGGATCAACGCTCCCCAGGCGCAGGCAAGCTGGGCCATGCCGGCGGGGCAGCGCTGCGGATCAGCACCTTTTCAGATGCCCACCAGCGGGTATATCGGCTACCTATGGGACGATTCTTTCCGGCCTGGGCACCGCCACCAGGGCATCGATATATTTGGCGGCGGCCAGCCCGGAGATACCCCGGTTTATGCCGCGGCAGATGGCTATCTCTCGCGGCTGCCGGATTGGAAGTCCAGCCTGATTATCCGCCTGCCAGAGGACCCGCTGCAGCCCGGGCGGCAAATCTGGACATACTATACGCATATGGCCGATGCAGATGGCAGCGCGCTGATCGCCGCCGATTTTCCGCCAGGGACGGAGGAAGTGTTCGTGAAAGCGGGCACCTTGCTCGGGCATCAGGGAAACTTCTCGGGCACACCCGGGCAGCCGGTGGGAGTACACCTGCATTTTTCGATTGTATTGGATAATGGGCAGGGACGCTTCCGCAATGAGTTAGACATTAACAATACCCTCGACCCATCTCCCTACCTCGGCCTGAATCTCAATGCCCACCTAAACAAGGATGAGATCCCCCGCTGCCCAGACAACGCGAATGGAGGAACGCCGTGAAACAAACTAAATTAGAGGATCAGGTTGCGCTGATTACCGGCGCAGGGCGGCCACCGGCGCCGGCAATCGCACTGGGGCTCGCCGCGCAAGGCGCGACTGTAGCCCTGAACGATCTTTCCCCACTGCTGCTCGACCCGGTGGTAACAGCGGGCTGTGCTGGTGGCGCGCGCATACAGAGCTATGTAGCCGATGCTACCCGGGGCATGCCCCTGCGCGCTATGCTGGACGAAGTCCTGAGCGATTGGGGCCGCATCGATATTCTGGTCAATAATCCCCGCATCCAACCCACTGCCGGATTACTGGACATTGACGAATGGGACTGGCAGCGCACGGTTGAGATGAATTTGAACGGCCCCTTTCTGATTACGCAGCTGGTGGCGCGCCTGATGCGAGAACAGGGCGGCGGCGTCATCCTGAATGTAGTGGATAGCAACCCGGCCAGGCTGGAACAGCCGGGGAAAGCAGCCTATGCCGCCAGCCAGCAAGGCCTGCTCTCGCTTTCGCAGGCTGCGGCGCGAGAGTTTATGGCGTATAATATTCGTGTACATACGCTTTGCCCGGATGAAGCTGTGCTCAATCCTCACGCACCGGACGATGCGCCAACTGCTTCACCGGCGCCTAAAGAGCCAGATCCAGGCGAAGCCATCGCCCGGCTGGCTGTTTTCTTATGCAGCCCAGCAGCAGTGCATCTGCCGGGGCAGGTTTTTCGAATCAGCCAGGCGCAGGTTGCGCCTGATCCAGGCGCCTGGTAACGCAGGAGAGAAAATGGTCTCGTTCCGCGAATTCATCCACGCATTTCGCACGGTTGGCCTGAACCCAGGGCAGCCGGTCATCGTGCATGCCTCCCTTTCATCTATCGGCGAAGTGCGCGGCGGAGCTGAGACTGTACTTGGGGCGCTGTTATCGCTGTCCAAAGGCGTTATCGCGCCTACGTTTACCTATCGCAGCATGGTAATCCCAGAAGTTGGGCCGGCGGATAACGCCATTGAGTATGGCTCGGGTAAAGACCAGAACCGCCTGGCCGAATTCTTCCGCCCCGATATGCCCGCCGATCCGCTCATGGGCATCCTGGCGGAAACCGTCCGCAAACACCCCAGCGCGCAGCGTTCGGCCCACCCGATCCTGTCTTTTGCGGGGGTCAATGTGGCCGGGGTAATACAGGCGCAGACGATGGAAGAACCGCTGGCGCCCATCGGCGAACTGGCAAAAGAAAATGGTCAGGTGGTATTGATTGGCGTCAATCATACCGTGAACACCAGCATTCACTATGCCGAGCGGCTGGCTGGCCGCAAGCAGTTCATGCGCTGGGCGCTGACCCCGCTGGGTGCAAAGGCCTGTCCAGGGTTCCCGGGCTGCTCTGATGGCTTTGAGCAGGCAGCGCCTTATTTAAACGCCATCACCCGCAAGGCACACATTGGCGCGGCCACCGTTCATGTAATCCACCTGGCGCCCATGCTTGAAATACTGACCGGCTTGCTGGAAAAGCAGCCCCTGGCCTTATTATGCAACAAAACCGATGCCCGCTGTGTGGCCGTTCGCCGGTCTTTAGAAAATAAAACGCAGCAGCCACCAGCCTCAGCCTGGTTGGAACCGAATGCAACCGCAGGGGGATGATCGAAGCGCATGACTGACTACACCCGAGCTTCCCTTGAGTTACTATTCAACGTAAGCCGAGAACTCACTTCTGCCCTCGATCTGCACACCGTTCTCACGCGCGTGTTATTCCTTTCCACCAGCAGTGTTCAGGCTGAACGCGGCAGCGTGATCGTGATTGATGAGCACCAGCAGCTGGTAGATGCGGCCATTATTATCGACGGCCGCCTGATGCAGCAAACGGTGGATGCCTTGCAAGCCACCCTGGAACAGGGCCTGGCCGGGTGGGTGGTACGCAACCGCCAGGCAGTTCTGGTACGCAATACCAGCCAGGATGCCCGTTGGGTACGCCGCCCGGATGACGCGAACGAACGCTCTGGGGCCAAGTCTGCCATCTGCGTGCCGATCCTGGTGCGCGATGAACTGGTGGGCGTGCTGACGATGGTCCACGCCACCCCAGACTTCTTCGATACAGATCACCTGGCGCTGCTGCAAGCCATCGCAGACCAGGCCGGGATTGCAATCCACAATGCTCGTCTGTACGAATCCCTTCAGGCCACCAACCAGCGCTATCATGAGTTATTCGAGGATAGCATCGACCCGATCCTGGTTACTAACCTGGAAGGCAAGATTCAGGAAGTCAACCGCCAGGCGGCTCAGGTCAGCGGGCAAAGCCGGGAAGACCTGCAAGGCAGGCAAATCTGGGATTTGCAGACCGTCAGCCCGGAGTGGCTGCAAGAAAACTTGCCTGCCATCCAGGCCGGCGAGACTGTGCGCTGCGAGTCAGAGTTCCAGCCGCAAAACCGGCCCGCGATCCCGATTGAAGTGCATGTGCGCAAGGTCAGCTTTGCGGGAGAAGAACTGCTGCAGTGGATCATCCGGGATATCACCGAACGCAAACAGCTGGATGCCCTGCGGGATGACCTGAGCGCCATGGTTTATCACGACCTGCGCTCGCCGCTGGCCAATATCGTTTCCAGCCTGGATATGCTGCGCGCGCTGATGCCTGAAAATGAGAACCAGATTATGCAGCAGGTGGTGGGCATTGCCATTCGCTCCACCGAACGCATGCAGCGCCTGATCAACTCTCTACTGGATATTAACCGCCTGGAAGCAGGCCAACCCATCACCAGCCAAACTGCGGTAGAAGTCAGGACGCTGGTTCGAGAAGCCCTTGAAGCGGTCCAGCCCATCACCAGCACCAAACGGCAAGAGGTCAGGCTGGACCTGGCTGAGAATCTTCCGCCCATCTGGGTAGACGAAGATATGATCCGCCGCGTGTTGATCAATCTGCTGGAAAATGCCACCAAGTTTACGCCCTCCGAGGGAAAACTGAAGGTCGGCGCGCGCCTGGTAAGCGCGCCCGAAAAAAGCGCGGGGAACTGGGTGCAAATCTGGATCCAGGATACCGGCCCCGGAATTCCACAGCAGGCGCAGGATATTATTTTTAATAAATTCTCAAGGGTACCCCTGGAACGGCTGCAAGCCAATGAACGCTTCCCCAAAGGGCTGGGGTTGGGACTGGCTTTCTGCAAACTGGCAGTGGAAGCACATGGCGGGCAAATTGGGGTCAAAAGTGAAGTAGGAACCGGAAGCTGCTTTTATTTCTCCCTTCCGGCAGCAGAACAAACTTAGCGTTGATTGAAAGGGTTTTATGCAGGAACTTGCACAGCATGTTTATATCGAAACGAGTTACGCGGGCGTCACGCTTGGCGCGATCAATTGGTCACACGGTTTAATTTTAATTGATGCCCCCTTCCGGGTGGAAGATGTGCGCTCCTGGCGCTCGGCGCTGCTCAACCTGGGCGGCGGCGTAGACCGGCTGCTGGTGAATCTGGACGCGCACTTTGACCGCACCTTAGGCGTGCGCGCCATGGACTGCACGGCGGTCGGGCATGAAAATATGGCGGAAGTGTTTCGCAACCGTCCAGTGACCTTCAAAACGCAGGGAACCGAGACCGGCGCGGAATGGGAACTTTACAACGGGATGGGCAGCATCCGTTGGGCGCCGCCTGAGATCACCTTCACCGAGCAGCTGCTGATCCACTGGGATGAAGCGCCGCTCTCGCTCGAATCGCACCCCGGGCCATCCATTGGGGCGATTTGGGCCGTCCTGCCAGAGCAGCGCATTGCCTTTGTAGGGGACGCTTTAATGCCCGATCAGCCCCCTTACTTCTCATCCGCGGACCTGCCGACCTGGATCAGTTCCCTTCGCCCGCTGCTTTCGCCTGCCTACCAGGATTACTTGCTGATCAGCGGGCGCGGCGGGCCGGTAGCTCACCAGCAGGTGCGCCGCCAGATCAATTTCCTGGAAAAGGCCAATCACTTGCTCAACCAGCTCGCCAGCCAGAAAGCCGTCGCCAGCGAGACAGAGCGCATCGTTCCTGCCCTGCTGGAAGATTTTGTGATCCCACCGCAGCGCGAAATACAGTACCGCCAGCGTCTGCAAAATGGGCTGTATCACTACTACGTGCGTCATTATCAGCCCGCAGAAGAAGAAATCGCCGAATAAAAAATAATTTATGGATGGTAAAATGTGCCGAAACTTCTCGGCACATTTTACCATCCATAGAACAGAAAAAATGGAACAGGAAACAGAATGCCCTCAAACCTTTTTTCCCCTCTTGTAGAGCTGACGCGCGGACCATTGGTTGAATCGATCCACTTTGGCGCATTGGCCATTGTGGATGCCAGCGGGAAAATGATTGCCAGCGTGGGTGACCCAGAGCTGGTCGCCAACCTGCGCTCCAGTTCAAAACCGTTTCAATCCCTGCCCCTGATTGAAAACGGTGGGCCAGAACATTTTGGCATGACCGAACAGGAGATTGCCATCACCTGTGCTTCGCACAGCGGCACAGATAAACATGTGGCCGTGCTAAAGACCTTGCAGGCGAAGCTCGGGGTGCAGGAAACCGACCTGCAGTGCGGCATCCACCCGGCAGGTGATGAAGCCACCGCTGAAGCCATGCTGCGGCGCGGCGAAGCACCTACGCAAAACCGGCATAACTGTTCCGGCAAACATACCGGCATGTTAGCCCAGTGCCTGCTGAACGACCAGCCCATCGAGGATTACCTGAATAATGCCCACTCCATCCAGAAAGGCATCCGAAGCACCTTTGCCGAGATGGCGAATATGGTACCCGAAGATGTGCTGATTGGCATTGACGGCTGCTCCGCGCCTACTTTTGGCGTGCCGCTGTATCATGCCGCCCTGGCGTACGCGCGCCTGAGCGACCCCAGCGGGCTGCCAGAAAAACGCGCCCAGGCGCTGCGGCGCATCTTTGCCGCCATGACCACCTATCCGGATATGGTTGCTGGGCCGGGCCGCTTTGATACGCGTCTGATGGAAGTGGGCTGCGGAAAGATCGTTTGCAAGGGCGGCGCGGAGGGTTATCAGGCCATTGGGCTTGCCCAAGGTGCGTTCGGCCCAGGCTCGCCAGCAGTTGGCATCACCTACAAGGTAATCGATGGGGATGTAAGCGGCCGCGCTCGCCCGCTGATCGGCATGACGGTGCTGCGCCAGTTAGGCGCTTTAGATGAAAAGCAGCTGGCAGCCCTGTCTGAATTTGACGCGCGCCCGATTGATAACTGGCGGCACATAGAGGTGGGCGTCATTCGCCCAGCTTTTACGCTGGAACGCAGCGGCGCCTGAACCGAGTCAACAATGGATGCAGCGCAACCTGATCTCAATGCCTTGCGGGAAAAAGCGCAGGTGGTTTACCTGCGGCTGGGCGAAGCCTTTGGCCTGCCCGGCTGGGATAACCCCTCGCCGCCCCTGGACGAGCTGATCAACACAATCCTGTCGCAAAACACCAACGACCGTAACCGCGACCTGGCCTACAAGCGCCTGCGCGAGCAATTTCCTACCTGGGAAGCCGTGCGCGATGCGGATATTGAAATGGTCATTGAGACCATCCGCCCGGCCGGTCTGGCGAACCAGAAAGGGCCGCGCATCCAGGGCGTGCTGCGCCAGATTACCGCTGAACGCGGCGCGCTCGACCTGGATTTCCTCTATGACCTGCCCGCGGACGAAGCGCTGGACTGGTTGAAACGCTTTAAAGGCGTGGGTCCGAAGACAGCTTCCATCGTGTTGCAGTTCTCGCTTTCTAAGCCCGCCTTTCCGGTAGATACGCATGTTTACCGGGTAACCGGGCGAATTGGGCTGCGTCCCGAACGCATGAGCGTCGAACAAGCGCACGACTTCCTGGCAAAGCTGTTCGACCCGGAACAGTATGGCTCGGGGCACCTCAACCTGATCCGGTTAGGGCGGGAGATCTGCCATGCCCGCAAGCCCGACTGCCCCATCTGCCCGGTGCGCGACCTGTGCGACTACTACCACAACTTACCTGAATAAAATGGCCAGCCAACGAGCGCCGTTTCTGGCGCTCGTTGGCTTCAGATCAAATCCGCTTTCCGCACCCCCATCAACCAGCAGTCGACGCGGCGGCCTTCATGCCACTCATGTTCAGGCAGGCGCTTGAGCTTGCGGAAGCCGCACTTCTCATAAGCGCGGATAGCGCGTAGGTTATCCACGTGCGGATCCAGGATCACCCAATCGGCGGCGCATTGGGTAAAGAGATATTCCAGCAGCAGGCGAATAAAGCGCGTACCATGCCCCTGGCCCCATTCCTGCGGCTCGCCGATAAACAGGTCCAGAGCATAGACCAGACCAACTTCTTCAAAGGCATATTCTTCCCGCCCGGCCGGGTAAAACTGGAGATAACCCACCGGTTGCTCTGCCAGTTCCAGGATACAGGGTGTCACCCCTTCCGTAGACAGCACACGCGGGATGAACTTCTCCCGCACCATTTCCAGCGTAAAGGGCCGGTCGCGGCCTTCGTAGAATGCCAACACGCGTTCATCAGAGAGCCAGCGGGCCAGCAGCGCGTAATCAGTAAGCGTGTCCGCCATGCGGCGCAGGCGATAAGGGGCCTGCGCCACAATCACTCCAGCGGCCATGCTCAACGCTGCGCAAGCGTCACAGCCGCACGGAAGGCCAGATACGCCGCGGGCATATCCGGCTGAGTAAATTCGATCTTGCGCCCGTCCACCCGCCGGCTGCCGGGCAGCAAAACGGCCTTGTCCGCCATCTCTGAATACAGCAACTCCAGGCCAATCGTCACCGGCGTTTGCGGCTGCAGCGCCTGAGGCGCTTTACCGCCGCGGAAGTTTTCCACCGCCCGCCGCGAGCCCGCACAAATCAGCTCCTGAGTCACCGCTGGGGGCAGCACTTCTGCCGCCCAACGGCTGCTGGCGCGCTTGACCACCACATTCTCGATGCCTGGCACCCAGGTAGATGCTTCCTGGTTCGCCGACTGGTCGCCGGAGAGCAGCAGCACAGGCACCTGGTAGTGACCGCAGACAGCAGCATTCAAGCCAATTTCGCCTACCGGCTGGCCGTTCAACCACACATTCTGCACCCGCGCGCTCGACCAGGTATGATCAAGAATGGCCTGGGGGGTGCCCATACGCGCGTGATAACCAATAAACATGGCGGCATCTACCCCCTCATCAACCCCCTGCACCATCGAGAGCGGCGATGGCGTGCCCGAATTCAAACGCGCGTGTGGATCGAGTTCTTCAATTAAGATATTATCGCTGTTCCAATGTCCGTCCGTGACCACAATCTCATCCGCACCGCCTTCCAGCGCCCCACGTACCGCAGCATTGACATCCTGGGTCATTAACCGTCGAAAGCGCTGGTATTCAGCATGCCCGGGGTCCACATGATTCCAGGTGACTACCCCGGTAATCCCTTCCATATCCACCGCAATTAAGAGTTTCACAGCTTTAAAGCCTCCAGAAATTCAGGTTTTCGATCCCGCCGGGGAAGGTAATTCATCCTCCCCACGCAGAATATTTAAAACAATCAGTAATGGTACAATTTTACTAGCACTGCGGCAAAATGGCAGCGAAAGCACCCCCAGCAGCGCAAGCCTGAACCTTTTAAGGAGGAATTCATGAGGGACGTTGTGATCGTAGATGCCATTCGCACGCCTATCGGCGCGTTAGGCGGCAGCCTGGCTGCCGTCCGGCCAGATGACCTGGCGGCATTGGTCATTCGCGCGATTGTGGAGCGGAACAAGATCGACCCGGCGCAGATCGAAGAGGTCTATCTGGGCTGCGCCAACCAGGCCGGTGAAGACAACCGTAACGTGGCGCGCATGGCACTGCTGCTGGCCGGGCTGCCGGTGGAGGTCGCCGGCCTCACCTTCAACCGCCTGTGCGCCTCGGGTATGTCGGCGATGAATGCGGCGGCACGGGCGATTCGCGCCGGAGAAGGCGAAGTATTTATCGCCGGCGGCGTTGAAAGCATGTCACGCGCGCCTTACTCGGTACCCAAAGCAGAGAACCCCTATGCCTTTGGCAACCTGACCGCCTGGGATACCGCGCTGGGCTGGCGCTACCCGCATAAGCAAATGGCTGAAACCTATGGGACCGAGTCCATGGGCGAAACCGCTGAAAACATCGCAGAGATGACCGGCATTCCCCGCGAAGAACAGGATCGCTTTGCCCTGCGCAGCCATCGCTGCGCAGTCGAAGCCAGCGATTCTGGCAAGTTTGCCGAGGAAATTGTGAGCGTATCCATCCCGCAGCGCAAGGGCGAGCCATTGATTGTGACCACCGACGAGCGCCCGCGCCGGGACACCTCGATGGAAGCCCTGGCGCGTCTGAAACCGGCCTTCCGCAAGAACGGCACCGTCACAGCCGGGAATTCTTCCGGACTGAATGACGGCGCGGCAGCCCTGCTGGTAATGAGCGCCGAAAAGGCGCAGCAACTTGACCTAAACCCGATGGCCCGGATTATCACTTCGGCCGCTGCGGGCGTGCCGCCGCGTATTATGGGCATGGGCCCCGTCCCGGCGACCCGCAAAGCCCTGGCGCGCGCCGGCATTACCCTGGACCAGGTGGGTCTGGTGGAACTGAACGAGGCCTTTGCTGTGCAGTCTCTGGCGGTAATGCAGGAACTGGGCCTGGACGAGGCCATCACCAATGTCAACGGTGGGGCAATCGCCCTGGGGCATCCGCTGGGCTGCTCTGGCGCACGCATCCTGACCACACTGCTGCATGAGATGAAACGGCGCGCTGCCAATGCGCCCCGGCCCTTCTACGGCCTGGCGACGCTGTGTGTGGGCGTGGGTCAGGGTGAGGCCACTCTGGTTGAGTGGGTGGGATGAACATTCTCGTCACCGGATCGAGCGGGTTTATTGGTTCAAACCTGTGCCGCGGCTTGCTGGCTGCCGGGCATACGGTGCGCGCCTTCCATCGCCCCTCCAGTAAGCTGCTGCTGCTGGAAGACCTGCCGGTGGAACATACCCTGGGCGACCTGACCCAGCCCGAAACCCTCGTGGCGGCCATGGAAGGCATAGAGATCGTTTTCCACGCGGCAGCCTGGATGGGCGGGCACGAACAGGGCGGGCGCCAGTATGCCGTGACGGTGGAAGGCACCCGCAACGTGCTGCAAGCGGCCCGCCAGGCGGGTGTGCGGCGCGTGGTGCACACCAGTTCGGTAGCGGCATTGGGCGTACCGGAAGCATCGCGCCAGCCCGCGCTACTGGATGAGCAGCACTCCTGGAACTACCGCCCCGATTACTACCCTTACGGCTACGCCAAATACCTGGCTGAATTGGAAGTGCAAAAAGCGGTCGCCCTGGGGCTAGATGCAGTCATCGTCAACCCCAGCCTGGTTTTTGGGCCGGGTGATCTATACCGGCAGGCCGGCTCGATCATCAGCCAGGTCGCCGACCGGCGCGTTTCGTTGGGAATTGAGGGCGGCATCAACTGCGTGCATGTAGCGGATATCGTCGCCGGGCAATTGGCGGCGATGGCTTGCGGGCGGAGCGGCGAGCGCTACATCTTGGGCGGTGAAAACCTGACGCATATGCAGCTGCTGCAAATCATCGCGGAGGTCACCAGCGCGCCGGCCCCGAACCTGGTAATCCCCAGCGCGCTGCTGCAGGGTCTATCGGGCCTGGCGCAGGTGTTTCAAAACTTCCTGAACCTGCCCGTCGATCCGGCGCTGCTGCGCCTGGCGGGGCGCTATTTTTATTATGATTTGCAGAAAGCGGAAAAGGAACTGGGGCGGGTGGAACGCCGCCCCGTAAAAGAAGCCATTCAGGAAGCTTACGCCTGGTTCCAGCAGCCAGCCTGAAAGCTACCCGCCGATTTCGCTCATCGCCCGGTTAAGGGGCACATCCCCTTGGGCCAGGCCATGCCCCCAGGGCTTCTGCCAGATGCCTTCCAGAATGCGCTGGCGCAGTTCTTCCAGTGTGGCTCCCTGGCGCAGCGGAGTGAGCAGGTCGACCTCTTTTTCGCGCAGCAAACACAGGCGCAGCTTGCCATCCGCCGTCAGCCGGGCGCGGGTGCAGGAAGCGCAGAAGGGCATGGAAACAGAGGAAATAAAGCCTACCGTTCCCTGCGCGCCGGGCAAAGAAAACAGCCGGGCTTCCCCGTCCAACTGGCCCCCGTTCAACGGCTCGAGCGGCCCCACCGCCGAGCGGATGCAATCCATCATCTCCGAGGCGCGGACCACCTGCTCGCGCTGCAGGTCGGTAGCCCCGGCGAAGGGCATCATCTCGATAAAACGCACCTGCCAGGGATGCTGGAGCGTCAAAGCAGCCAGGTCAGCGACATCCGCGTCATTATAGCCGCGCACGACCACCGCGTTGATCTTAATCGGCGTCAGGCCAGCCTGTTCCGCCGCCTGGATGCCCTGCCAGACCTGCTCCAGCGAACCCCAGCGCGTCAGCCGGTGAAACTTCTCCGGGTTGAGCGTATCCAGGCTGACATTCACGCGCTGCAAACCGGCCTTTTTGAGCGGTTCGGCCAGCTTGCCCAACAAAACCCCATTCGTGGTCATCGAAAGGGAGCGGATGCCGGGCGTCGCCGCGATTTCACGCACCAGGTCGACCAGGCGCGCGCGCACGGTGGGCTCGCCGCCAGTCAGACGCAGCTTATCAAAACCCAGCGTGGCAAACAAACGCACCAGCTTCAGCAGTTCAGCATCCTGCATCATTTCAGCGTTCGGGCGGAAAGTCATATCCTCCGGCATGCAGTATACGCAGCGCAAATTGCAGTGATCTGTCAGACTGATGCGCAGATAGTGAATATTTCTTCCAAACCGGTCAAAGGTCATACAACACTCCAAACCCCAAGGGACAAACTCGATAATAATTATTATATTATAGCAAAAAATAATAAGTTTGTAGGCTTTTTTAGAAAATTTGTTATATTTTGGGTAAAGCGTTTCGGTTCGTTTTCTTAAAAGTGACAAATAACGCAGGAATCCTGGCCAAAAGACCAGTTGTATTTTTTATCACCTGCTTGTATGATAGCTGCATACTAGTTTGCGATACAAACCAGTATGCAAGGAGGCATACCATGTTGCAGCAACCTTCTGTAAGTGAAGTTACCAAGAAAATTCAACGATACTGGTATGAAGACGGTATCTGGGAAATTGGCTTTGGCCTGATCAACGCGGTTTGGGGCCTGTTTTTCCTCATGACTGCGCCCTATGACTGGCACGGACCTCGCGCGTTGCTCTTGATGCTGCTCCAATTAGCCATCATGATAGGGCCTTTCCTGGTGATCAACCGGGTGGTGATATTTCTGAAGGAACGCATCACCTACCCGCGCACGGGCTACGTGGCGTATCGGCGCCCCTCCTCCAGCAGCCGCTTGAAACGCTTTATGCTGGGTGGCATGATCGGTATGGGTGTTGCCGCTATGGTCGGCGTGCTTGCCGCCATCCAGGCTGCCCGCAACAGCGTGCCGTTGTTTGTGGGGCTCATTATGGCGGCGATGCTGGTCTACCTGGGTTATCGCTTCGCCTTGCTGCGCCTGTACCTGGTCGCCGCCCTGACAGGGCTGTGGGGGTTCGTTGTTTCACAGCTGCCGCTCCAGGACCTGAGCAGCACCGGCGCATACTTCAGCGGTTTTGGCGGGCTGATGATGCTCTCTGGCAGCATAACCCTGCTGCTGTACCTGTTTCATACCCGGCCTACCCGGGATGAAACTAGCGAGGAGCCCTTTAATGATGACTGAGACCGCCAGGTGGAGCCGAGCATGAGCGAAGAGCTGCGGAAACTGACCGAAATAGACCGGTTGATTCATGAGCCAGCCCGGATGCTGATTGTGACAATCCTGTATGCGGTCGATAAGGTCGACTTCTTGTACTTGCTGCGCGAAACGGGTTTGACCAAAGGCAACCTTTCAGCCCATCTCAGTAAGCTGGAGAACGCCAAGTATGTCCAGATTGAAAAAACATTTCGAGGGAAGATCCCCCAGACGTTGATTGCACTCACCGATGAAGGGCGGACGGCTTTCGAGAATTATCGTACCCAACTGGCGAGTATCGTCAGTAAATTATCCGAGGAAACAAAATGAACGAGTGGATTATTCGCACCCAAAACCTGACTCGCGATTTCGAAACCCTGCGCACCCCGAATGGAGCCAATGGGCAAGGCAGCGGTGTGGTTCGCGCGGTCGATCAGCTGAACCTGGAAATACCTTCCGGGATTGTGTTTGGCTTCTTAGGGCCCAATGGTTCGGGCAAAACTACCACCATCCGCCTGCTGCTCGGGCTGCTGGAGCCCAGTGCGGGCCAGGCTGAGGTATTTGGTTTCAATACCCGCAACCAGTCCAGTGAAATTCGCGAACGGACCGGGGCTTTATTGGAGCATACCGGGTTATACGAACGGCTTTCGGCGGAGGATAACCTGGAATTCTACGGGCGGGTTTACCACCTATCGAAGCAGGAACGCCAGGCGCGTATCCAGGGGCTGCTGAGTCACCTGGGTCTGTGGGACCGCCGCAAAGAAATTGTTTCGACCTGGAGCCGGGGGATGAAGCAAAAACTGGCCATCGCTCGCGCGCTGGTCCACAACCCGCAGCTGATTTTTCTGGACGAGCCTACCGCCGGGTTGGACCCGGTGGCGGCGGCGGCTTTGCGAGATGATCTGGCTATCCTGGCAAAAGAAAACCGGGTGACCATCTTTCTGACCACGCATAACCTGACCGACGCGGAGAAGCTGTGCGAGCAAATCGCGGTCATTCGCAACGGCAAACTGCTGGCAGTAGGCAACCCGGATGAACTGCGCACGCGACAGGGCAAAACCCAGGCCGAAATTTACGGAAGTGGTTTCACTCCCGCGCTGCTGGCCCAGGTGCAGGCCCGCCCAGAGGTCACCGCGCTGCGTTCGAAAAATAACCATTATGTGCTGGAGATGCAGCAAGGGCATCAACTGGCCCCCATCTTAACCCAGTTGGTGATGGGCGGCGCGCAGATCGAAGAAGTGCGCAAGAACAAAGCCAGCCTGGAAGAATTGTTCCTCGAGCTGGTTGAGGATGAACCGAATGAGGTAGGTTAACCATGTTATACGATATTCTGACCATAACCACGAAAGAACTGAAGGAAATTTTTGTGCAGCGCGGCTCGCTGCGCGCCGGGATCACCAACCTGTTGATCGTGATCGGCATCAGCGGCGTGCTGTTCCCGCTGCAAATGGGTCGCGAATGGATCACCAGCCCCATCGGATTGATTACCGCGGCCTGGCTGCCGCTGTTTATGTCGATGGGCCTGGTGGCGGATGCTTTTGCCGGGGAACGTGAGCGGCATACGCTCGAGACGCTGTTAGCCAGCCGTTTGAGCGATCAGGCCATCCTGTTCGGCAAAATGCTAGCCTCTATCATCTACGGCGTTGGCATCGCCATTGCCGGCATCTTGATCGGCGCAGTAACGGTGAACGTGCTTTATCCCGGGGCCGGCTTCTATCCCCTGGCCAACTTCCTGGGCGCGCTGGTGTTTGCCTTTTTGGGCAGCGCCCTGGTGACTGGCATCGGCGTGCTGGTTTCACTGCACGCCAACAACGTGCGCCAGGCCTACCAGCGGATGAGTGTAGGCTTTATCCTCATCTGGCTGCCCCTCATCCTCGGCCCGCAGTTCATGCCGGAGAGCTGGAAAGCCGCGCTAAGCCGCTGGCTGATGAATATCAACGGGCTGCAAGTGCTGCTGGGTATCGGGGTCACCCTGTTCCTTCTGGACCTGCTGCTGGCGATCATCGCCTATGCCCGCTTCCAGCGTTCAAAGCTCATTCTCGATTAAGCGCGGAATGCAAAGTGGCTGCCTGCTGCGATTTATCGCCGCGGGCAGCCCCAAAATTCGATCCCTTCAGCCCCTCTGCGAGATAACTTACTTCACGCTGAAACGCACTTCTTCGGATTTGCTTTCATTCCCTGCCAGGTCGCTGGCGCGCACGAGCAGCACATGCGCACCCGGTTCAGCCCGCCAGACAAAAGCATAGGGAGCTTGAGCGGTTTCGCCCACTTGCTTACCATCCACCCACCAGGTCAGGCGCTGCACGCCAATCTCGTCGCTGGCTTCGGCTTGGAAAATGATCGTACGATCCTTTTGTGCGTTCAAAACCTGCCCGGTAATAGGATAAGGCACACGCACCAGCGGCGGCGTGTTGTCGACGGTCACCTGAATGGTCGCCATATCGACCGTCTGATCCTGACGCACGACCTGCAAACGGACCGCGTACAACCCTTCAGCCTGGCCCTGGGTATCCCACACCCCCAACACCCCATCCTTGACTGCACTGGCGCTGGCCTCACCCACCTGCTGCCAGGACTGCGGGTTTAAACCCTGCCCCACCAGCACCTGGTAAGATTGAAATCCCGCCCCATTGGCCGTGCCGTGCAGGCTCACCTGCCCATGGATATAAGAAAAAGAAGCCGGGCTGGTAATAAGCGCGGAAGAGATTGGTTCCGGAGGTTCAATGGCGTCATAATCTTCGGGGGGAACGGGGAGTTTCGCCGCCTGCGCCCAGGTCCGCGCCTGGGCAGGGACCACCAGAAACGTCTTTTGTTCGATCAACGCCGGCGGGGTAAAGACCGTCGCCAGGCGGCCGGTTTCGCGGTTGATCTGGAAGGTTTGATAGAGATTGTCTGGCGCGGACGGCTCGCTGCCAGTGAGGAAAGCCTCGCGCACCACCTGCGGACAGGTAGCCGTCGGCAGCAGGCCCGACGGGTCGCATACATCAAGATGCGTGATCCCGGGCGGCTCAGGCCAGTCGTCCGGAGAAAAAGAACGATTGGCATACTGCATCAGCGCGTGCCACATTCCGGCGGCCATGCGCCCATCCAGGGTTTCAGGCGCATCCGCGGGCAGGCCTAACCAGAAGACTGCCACGCGCTGGCGGGTATACCCCGCCGTCCAGAACTGCCTGCCGCCAAACACCTGCCCGATCTTCGCGCCGCTGGGGCGGCCGATTTCCAAAGCGTTAGGATATCCCAGGCTGGGCCAACGCGCGGAGGCGTCGCTGAGCACCTGGTGGACCAGGTAAGCAATTGGATCGCTAACCACCTTCTGCGTTTCAGGCTGGCGCGCATCCAAAACCGCCGCGCCGTTTAAATCCGCTACGTACAAAACCAGGGCTGGCAGCAAATCACTGCCCGCCGTCAGGCGCTGCCCTGCCCGCACGCCCTGGCTGGCAAAAACGCCATACGCCTGGGCTATTTCCAGTGGAGATACCTGCCCGCCCTGGTAGATCAGGTCAGGGCTGGTCTCATCGGCCAGGTCGGCCAGCCCCAAAGCGCCCGACAGGCGCCAGACGCTGCTCGCCCCTAACTGCGCCAGTAGCTGGGACTGCGCCGCCAGGTAATCATTCGCCAGCGCCATACGCCAGCGCACCGGCCCATGATATTGCCCGTCCGGGTCAGCCAGTTCGGCGCTGCGCGAACCCTGCGGGAGGCTGGAAGGAATATCCCAGGTCAATGTGGCGGGGCCCATGCCGCGCGCAAACCCGGCTACAGCTACAAACGGCGTCAGCAGCGAGCCAGGCGGGCGGGGAGAGAGGAATTGTCCTTCGCTCGTCGCCGTCGAATCGCCTAATAAAGCCAGCACCTGCCCGGTGGTGGGGTCATAGACCACCCCGCTGGCCATTAACGAATCCGGTAAGGGAGCCTCGCCGGGCGGAAGGGTGGGCAGCAGTTGGGCAGTCTCGCAGGGGCTGCCATCCGGCAGGCGAACTTCATCGGGTTGGTTGGTCAGGCGCGAAAGCTGCGTATTTACCAGGCAGGAAAGCTCTAACTGCAGATCATAATCCAGAGTAGTAATAATCCGCAGGCCGCCGCGTTCCAGGCGCTCCCGGCCCAGCAGCCCGGTAAGCCGGTTAAGCGCCAGCTGCGAAAAGGCTGCCGCCGGAGAAGCCCCCTGGCCGACCGGTTTTGCCAGGGCCAGTTTCTCCGCTAACGCGCGCTGATGTTCACCCGGGGAAATTAACTGCTGGGCCAGCAGTTGGTCGAGGATCTTTTGCTGGCGTTCGATCGCCGCCGCGGGAGCATCCAACGGGTTCAACGCCGGCGATTGGCTGGCAGCGACCAGCAGGGCCGCTTCCGGCAGATCTAGTTGGGTAACAGATTTCTTGAGATACAGCTGCGCGGCGCTGCCGGCCCCATAAGCCAGGTGACCGTAAGAGACGCTGTTCAGATACCATTCCAGCACCTGCACGTGCCCATAACGGGCAACAACCTGCGCCGCAAGTAAACGCATACGCAGCGCGCGGCGCAAACTGGGCGACTCCCGATTCAGCAGCAGGTCCGCTACCAGGCGCTCGGGAATGGTCACCGGCTGGGCCTGGGTCAGGGACCGCAAGCTGAAGCCCGGGCTTTGCCAGTAGCCCGGGTCCAGCGCGGCAAGCGTCACCCGAATCAGTTCTGGGGAAAAGTGTTCCGCCTGTTTAGCGTCAATGTACAAATAACGCCGGGAAACGCCCGGATTCTCCAGGCTCAACAGCAGGTGCTGGCCGCTGCGGTCGTACAGCCGGGTAGGCTGCATCAAGGCACCCTTCAGCGGGTCAAACATTCCCGGCAGCTGGCGCAGGGAAGGCAGTCCGCTGACCAGGTTCGCATACAGCAGCCCCAAAGCAAACAAACCGACAAAGCCGGTCAGCAGCCATGCGGCAGCACAACCTAAAGCCAGTTTGAAAGTTGCATGTCGCGTGCTTTGAAACTGCGCTTGTTTTTTACGCTGGCGACGGCGCACCAGGGAATGTACGGGAATAGAATGCACAGGCTTATGCAGAGTCTTTCATTCAACCCAGAACAGATTTTTTGCCACGAATTCATCGAAAGCCTGCTGGTTGGCCAGGCGTTCTTTCTCAGGCTGTCGCTAGGGTAAGCGAGTCCCTGTAGGCTGGCGGGTTTGGACGGGCAGCGGGGTCCGCGTCGGCTGAGGTGTGCGCGTTACTGTGCCGGTCGCCGCGGGCGCTGTGACTTTCGGCGTCGGCGTAGCCGTGGCCAGCGCGGCGATGTGCGCTTTTGCAAAATGCACCCATTCTGCCCGGACGCTTCCTTCCGGCATATCTACCAACGCTTTGTAATCCCGTAAAGCTGCGACAACCTCACCCAGGCGCTCTAACGACTGCGCCCGCCAGTACAGCACCTCGGCCGTCTGGAGCGCTTGCTTTGCCAGCGCCCGGGTCCGCTCAAACTGCACGTACGCATCCCCCGGGTACTGTAAATCCAGCAATGCTTTGCCAACGCCAAGACTGGCCTCGAAGGATGTACTATTATAGCGCAAGGTCGCCTTGAAATCGTCCAATGCTTGCTCCGGATTACCATTTTCTAAGCCTAACTGCGCGCGCATGAGATAGGCATCCGGCTGGCGGTTATCCAGGGTCAGGGCCTGGTCCAGCGCTCTGACTGCCGCCTGGCGGTCTCCCTTTGCCAGCTGCGCTTTTGCCAGCCAGGCCCAGACTTGAGCGTCATCCGGCACATAGGCGGCGTAAATACTGAGCGGTTCCAGCGAACCCAGGTCATCCGCCTGCGCCTGCCGCGCCGCACCCATGAGGCGGTAAGCATCCAGCAAGGTGACGTCCAACTGATTCGCTTTTTGAGCGTTTTCCAGGGCCTTATCCGGTTCATTTTGCGCCAGATTAATCTGCGCCCGGTACAGGGGTACCAGCGGTGAATCTGGCAAGTATTTCTCGGCCAGGGCCAGGTTTTGAGCCGCCTGATCATATTTCTCAGACTGGATCTGGACGCCCGCCAGGTTTAGATAAGCTTCACCATAAGTGGGGTTCTTTTCCACCGCAGCCTGTAAGTCTGGCTCGCAAGCGGTTATCGATTTCGGCTGCTGCGCGAGACACACCAGCGCCCGCCCCAGGTACAGCGGGGCAAAATTCGGGTTTAGCTGAATAGCCTGCGCATACACCTGCTGCGCCTGATCTAAATTCCCTTGCAGACGGTTCGACTCTCCCAGGTAATAGAGCATATCGGCCGAGCCTGGTTCGGCGGTGGCTACCTGCACAAAATATTTCGCGGCTTCCGCATACTCGCTGCGCAAGAAGGCGCGTTTTCCAATGCTATAGGCTTCGTTGACAGGATGCGCGGTATTGACGAACAAGGGCGTGGGCGTATAGGTGGACGCCAGCACCATCCAAAGCGCCGTTGGACTGCCCGACACCGTGCGCGTGGCTGTAGGCGTAGCGGCAGCGGCCAGCACTCGCGTTTCCGTCGGGAGAAACAAGATCGGGGCGTTTTGAGGCCGGTGCAGGCGCTGCTCGACGCCAAAAATGGCAAATCCCACCAGGCCAAGCACCACAACCAGCGCCAGGCCCATCAAGGCAAGCTGCTGGCGGGGCAGCATGCGGGCAGGCTCCTGGCCCAAGCCCTCGCCATACAAGATCTTCGCCTGCCAGTTTCTTTTCTGCAAACTGGCCGGGATGGCAGCAACTTCTTCGGGCGGCAGCGCGCCTATCAGCAGCAAACCGCGCCGGGCAGCCGGATGCAGAGGGTCGATGCGATGGGCCTCTTTCAGGCAAAATGAACGTTCTTTCGCTGTGTCTACCACCGCGCTCATCCAGACCCAATATTCAGCATTCTCTTTGCCGTTCTTCAACAGGCGCGTCAAAAGGTCACGGGCACGCGCGCGATCACCGGTATGCACCGCCGATAACGCCTCTTCAAACATGACCTCTTCAGGAGTGGGCATATGAAAAGTCTAGCACACGGCGTCGTACCCGGCAAGTCGGAACGAAACTCGTGAAGAATTTGCAAACTAAAAGAAAGGTATAATAGCCGGGATGTCACGAAAACAATTGATTTTGATGGCCCTGGCAATCCTGACATTGCTGGTCTCAGCCTGCAATCCGGAGCGTGCAACCCCGGCGGCTATCCTCCCCTGGCCAACGGCGACTTACAACGGGCAGTTAACCCCTTATCGCTCCCCAACAGCAACCCGCACGCCGACCGCCACCTTAGCCCCCTCCGCCACCTTCCTGCCTTCACCCAGCCCCACGCCGCGCACGCACGAAGTAAAAAAAGGCGAGGACCTTTCGGGAATCGCCTGGCAGTATGGCGTTTCTCTGCCAGATTTGCTGGCAGCGAACCCTACCGTCAACCCGCACTTCCTCAGCATTGGCACCCAACTGCTCATTCCAACCTCAAAGACCCCCATGCCGGGCGGCAAGCCGACCCCTACTGCCACCGCTCAATCCCTGCCCACGCCGGTACCGCTAAAGTTTGGGACATTGACCTGCACCCCGGTTCAGGATGGCGGGGTCTGGTGCTTCCAGGGTGTTGAAAATAATCAAACCTTCCCGGTAGAGTCGGTAAGCGCCGTGATACGCTTGAGCGATGCGCAGGGAAAAACCCAGCTGACACAAACCGCCTTCCTGCCGCTGGATCTGCTGCCGCCGGGTATGACCCTGCCGCTGGCTGCGTATTTTCCGCCAGCGGATGTTGCCCGCATCGCGCTGCCCTTTAGCAGCGCCAGTGAACCGGCCTTCGCTCTGCGCAATATCGATGATGGCCGCTATGTGCGCACGCGCCTGAGCGATCAAAAGGTGCAAATCGCCGCGGACGGACTGGCCGCTGAAATCGACCTGAAAGTCTGGCTGGACCAACATGTGGACCAGGCCAGGCGAGTGTGGGTCGCAGCTGTCGCTTACGACGGACAGGGTAATATTGTTGGCGTCCGGCGCTGGGAAAATGACCATGCCCACCCTTTGAACAAAGAGCAGGCATTGTCGGTCAAAATGCAAATCTACAGCGTCGCGGATGAGATCCGTAAAGTCGATCTGTTAAGTGAAGCGCGGCCCTGAACCAGGCAGGACGCTTTACGGCTCCAGGTTCCAGATCAGGTAACTATCCATGGCGCAGATCGGTTTCTCGGAGGGCAGGTTCAAGCAAACCTGATACGACAGCCGGGTTCCATTGCCCACCTCGCTTTGCGGCGGAATGACCGCGACCGACATGCCGTCCGAATCCGTTGGCGGGAAGTTATAGCGCACCGCGGGACGGTCTGGGAAGTACAGAACCAGGGTGGCTTCCACGCGTTCCATGGCCTGGCCGGTTTCCCGCTGCTGGACGAGCATGCGAATTAACTGTTCGTCCGCTTCATTCAACGCCGGGCGGTCCGCGGAAATGACCAGCGAGATGTGATCGACCGAGAACATGTTTTGAATCTGATCTGTCGCGGCGGGTGGGTTGCGTTTCACATACTCCTCACCAAGCGGGGCCAGCCGAACCTGCAGGACATCTGCAGCAGTGGGATCAAAAATCAGGCAGTAATTTTCAAAACACTGCTGGTAGAGATCCTGCCCTGGCAAGCGGATCACTTCTGAGATTGGATTCCCGGATAGATCGCGCCCGCCATGCCGGGCAATAAACGCATCGAACGGTTTCGGCACATTATGTCCGGGGCCGCCGTCGATTTCATAATAAACCAGTTGTTCGTGGCTGATGCGTTCCGCGGGCGGCTGCGTCTCATAACCTAACATCAAGGGCAGCGGGCGCAGGCGCACCTGTCCAGGGTTATCCGCCGGCGCATAGAAAATTACATTCGCATAAACCTGCTGAAGATAGCTATCTGGCGCGATTTGTGGCTTGAGCAGCAGCGATCCAAACACAGCCGGGCCGCCCAGGCGCGTGACGCTGGCGGCAAAAGGCTGTTCGGCCACGTTCGATTTGACGATCGACCAGTATTCGGCTAAGTGAGAAGAACACTCCCCGCCGCATAGATAAGCGCCATAGGGAATCAGGTAAACAGGGCCATTGGGATCATTTAAATTTTGATAAAAGCCTACATTCTCAAAATACTGTTCGGCCCGTTTTAGATCCTGATTGATCCGCAGTTCCGTCAGAGGACGGCCAACGTACCGGGCGCCGTACAGACGATCATAGAGCGGCAGGAATTTTTCGTAAATGGCAAAGCCATCTACCACCCGCGCGCCCAGGGTCGCTACTGCGCTGGTCAAAGCCGTATCCTGCTGGATGCCCAATTCTCGCCCCAGAGGATAGAGACTGAACCGGCTGGCGTCTTTCGCCGCCGGGTTAAAGCACATCAGAGCCCTTTCCGCAAACTGGCATTGAAGATTCTCCCGCATCTCCAATGTGCTGATTGCAGGGCCCAGAACCTGCTGCCCGCCCAGTGCCTGATAAAACTCCTTAAACACCGTATCGACCGGATACATGTGTTGTGAGGCGCCAGGTGTTGGGGTTAATCGAAACCCTTCCGCACATGCCGTCAACAGTATTGATAACAACAATACTGCGCAAGCGGCAGCGCGCCGAAGCTTCTTATCTCCCATCGCTCCCCTCCGCACTGAAACTCACCATTAACAACCATCAGAACCAGATTTGAACAAACTCTCCCTACCCAGATCCTACAACCGATCCGCTCCCTATAAACCAGTAATGATGATCATTTACCTGATAAAACTTTAAAAAGGCTTTGTAGCGCTTCTAAATCCTTATTCTGCAGCCCCTCGATTCCAATAGACAACTTAAAATAAACGATCACCTATGGAAATCCGGACCGAATTGTTATTCCCCTAAAATTACAGGTAAGATAAGCGCTAATCAAAATTATACATCAAATTCCACTTTTATTACAATTCCCTTTCAAAATCATTGGGGCTCTTTCGTTTGCAATGAACGCGGCAAGGTACTTCTTGAAACGTAATAAAAAACGGCAGTCCAAAAAGCTTACTTGGACTGCCGTTTTTTATTACGTTTTTATGACTTACTTTTCTGGAACCGTTGGGAAAAAGTGAATGGCCCAGTTGCCAGACCCTGCCTCTTGCTTATTCTTTAGCTCGAAATAGGTCTCAGAAGCGACCGTTTCGTTATAACGCGTTCCAGTCTGCACGACTTCGACCCAGGTTTGCCCTGGTTTTAAGGGGAAAGGATTGCCCTGCGCATCGATGAAGCGGATTGGACGCAGCAGCCCGGTCGATTTCTCGTAATCACGATTGGCCGTGGTCCAGTAGATCTCGTACATCTTGCCATCGCGGAATAACAACGCTGGCAGTTTGTCGACATACATAAAGTTGATGTTAATCAAAGTTTCTTTTCGCGCATCATGCGCGGCAAACAGCACCACCACATTTTCATAGGTCAGCGGCTGCTGGTTCAGGCGGTCAGTAGCCTGGATAAAGGTTTTGCCATCGGCATCGTCCTGGTAACGCAGGTAAGCGCCGCTGGCAGCATCGTAGCGCCAGATGACCTGATTGAGGAAGCTGAAAGGGATCCAGATCATTTTGGCGAGCTTCCCAGCTGCCGGGGGAGCGCTGTCAAATTTCTGCCCGGACAGGGCTTCTTTTTCCAGGCGCTTCGGGTTCTGGCTGGCAATCTCCGCCAGTTTCGTCGCCGGCACCATTGCACTGTTAATATCACTGGTATCGGAGCCAAAAACATTGTTGTAGCTGTTCAGACCGGTCAGAACATTGGGGGAGGCCGAAGCCATCACCAAAAAGCCGTTATACAGCTTGCGCAAGCTCTCATAAGGCAGGCGGCCAGAGCGCACCGGGCCTACTTTATCATCATCCAGCGCAATTCCGGTACTGGCGCCTTTCTGCGGATAATCGCCATAGAAAAGGGCCAGGAAGCGCGTCATCCCTTCACCAATATACATTTCGAAGACGTAGGGACTGAAGGAGAGCCCAGCCTGCGGGCGCGCTGTTTTCGGGAAGTTGGTAATCGAAACCAATGCCGGGGAATAAGAAAGTGTGGCGCTGTCTTTGACAGGTAAACCGGTCAACGGGTTAATCCCTGACGGGAAATTATCCGGGCCGAGAGAAACCGAGGCGGCGCCTGCTGGCGCTTCAGCGGGCAGAGGCGCGTTGGCGCTGGGCTGCGTTGGCGTAACGGTGGGCGGGAGAGCAGGCGCTGCCTTTGGAGCAGTACCTTCAGCAGTGGGGAGCACCTCAGGCTTTGCCAACGGAGCGGCAATTTCCACTACCGAGTTTGCCGAAACCGCTGCCTGCGCGGCAGGCTCGCTTTGTTTCTGGCTGTGGCGTGGTTCGCCTGCGCCGATACACCCCGAAAGTACGGACACAAGCAGCACAAGAGAAAAGGCTTTGCGAAACATATTTGGTTTCCTTCCTTGTGGAAATTTGCAGTGCAGGATCGACCCAATGCACCGGCACCATCTATCAAGTGACTTAATCAAGGTAGTAATTTGAATGGAGCGCAGGAAATCATGAGTAAAATCGTTGTAACAAAACAGTTGTTGGATAGTTGTGATTACACAACTGTTATATCACAGCCAGCTAATTTTCGTCAACCAGCGCTTCTGCTCTTTCTATTGTCGGTTATTCGTGAAAAAAGTTACGGGCCCGCAAAGATTCCCTTAGGAAACAGGCCAGACATCGGAGGGCTTTTTGGGGAATAACACATTCAACAGCAGTTGAGCTTCGTCCTTGGCCCAACAGTCAGCGAAAGCGTAAGCCAATTCTTCAAAGGTCCGGTAGCCGAAGACCATTTGCAGGAAAGTCAGATCAGGGAAAGCGGCTTCTCCTTCATCCTTCGGCAGCTGCGGCTTCCAAGGCGCGACCGACACCAAACGCCCCTGCTCAAAATTAAAACAAATCCCATCCCGGTAGAAGCTGACTTTCAGTTCGCCAGTATAGCCAGCGATGAGCGACTCCGCTAAGCGCTGCTCCAGGACTGGAGAAATTCGCATAAGGAAAGCAGGCAGGTCTGGCACGCGAACGAAAAAGGCATAAGGTTTGCGCGTCCGAACCAGCCATTGCGCGGCGGCGGTATAAGCCGGGTGTTCACTGCCCAGCCAAAAACCGAAGCCTTCCAAAGTGCGCTCGCGCGCCTGAGCGTACTCCTGCCCAACTGACCAAAGATAGCGGATGACACTGGGCGACACCGCCAGATAAGAAATGCCTTGGGCCAGTTGGTATGCTGTTAGCATCATATTGGCGCCCCAGACAGACCCCGGATGCGCCAGATACCCCACCCGCTGCCCGGCGGAATCGGAGATCACGCGCACATCCACGCGGTTCACATTTTCTTTTGACTTTTCAAACAACTCATTCCGCCAGTAAGCCGCGTCACGCAGGGCGGAAACCAGCGAGCGTTTTTGGCTGAGCGCGTCCATTTCTAACAGGAAGGGGATATCCTCCGCGACTGCTGGGCGGAACGCATAAGGCTCGCTTTGCCCTTCTTTCAATTTAGGCACCTGGGGAGCATACCCCGCACGCCCGCCGCTCAAGTTCAAGCCCATTTCATAGCCAAACTGGCGGTAAAAGTAAGGGATGCCGGTAATCACCTGTACTAATTCGCCGCGCTGGCGGCTCCAGGCATGGATGACGGCGAACGCTTCGCGCACCAGCCCCCGGTTGCGGTAGTGCGGATCCGTGCCAACCAGCTCCGGACGCCCTACGCCAAACGGGATGCCAGCATAGGCCCAGGTCTGCGAGATCAAATCCAAAGAGGAAACGATCTGGCCCGTGAGCGTATCTTCAATGATGACAAAATCTTCAGGAGCAACCCCCGATGGCGGGTTGAGAATCAAGTCTCGCGTCCAGGCGGCGACTGCATCCGCATCGTAAGCATCTTCCCCATGAATGCGGCTGTTGAAAGCCGCCAGGCGCTCAGCATCTGCGCGCGTGCTGCGGCGCATGACCAATCCGCCGCCCAGGTCTTTGAGGATTTCAATCTGTGTTTCTGCCATTCGAAACGCTCCACTGATGATCATGCCAACCAACAGGCAAGAAAAAGCCCGGGAACGCAGAAGCCTGCAGTATCCCGGGCCACGATATCAGGACGCCCCCGCCCCAGGGCAGCCCTTCCTCTTAGGTCAGGTCAGAAGGTAAACAGCGACGCGCGGGGTGACGGGCACACCAGGGCGGATAAACTCCTTACTTGCTCTCGGTCTTCGATGATTCAGAGCTGCTGCTGCTTGAGCCGTTGTTGCTAGAACTGCTGTTGCTCGAGCTGCTGCTCGATTCCGTCGAAGCCGGCTTGCTCTCGCCAGCAGGCTTTTCCTCGCCATGGGCGCCGGCATTGCGGCCGCCGCCAGAGGGGGAACGATGATCCGTAGAATAAAAACCAGAACCTTTAAATACGATGCCAACAGGCGTATAGACCTTGCGCAGGGATTTCTTCCCACACTCGGGGCAACGCGTCAATGGCGCATCCGAGAATTTCTGGTTCCTTTCAAACTGGACACCGCAATTTTCACACCGGTAGGTATAAATCGGCATATAAGACCTCGATCGGGCACTATCCTTCTTACTCAATAAGAGAAATTTACTTCTCCAAAAGATAATTATACGCCTTGCAAGGTTGTTTTGGCAAGAGCCGAAACAAGATAAAAATGATCAGGTGAATAGGAGTTCTTAAATCAAAATTTGGGGGCATGCTTGGCCCCCAAATTATATGCGGAATTGAATTCTAGCGCAGCGCTCGTTCCCCAGTGCGGCCCATCGCTTCAGCGACTACCAGGAAATCCGTCGCTGAGATCATGCCAACCAGGTTATCCTTTTCGTCCACCACCGGCAGGTGATGAATGCGATTTTCCTTCATAATCCGGGCGCACTCCGCCATCGACATATCCCGGCGCACTTTGATTAAGGGACTGGTCATAATCTCGCGGATGGTCGTCGTCGCCGGATCGCGGTCCTGCGCAACAATTTTGTCACAAATATCAGTAGAGGTTAAAATGCCATAATCAGGATTATCCCCCGTTTTGTTGATGATGACACTGTTGATGTAGCGTCGCCGCATCGTCTCAAGTGCATCCGTTACCGGGGTATCTGGGTCAAGGTAGACCACCAGGTCCATCATCCAATCGCGTACAGTGAATTCCATAGCTCGGTTCTCCTTTCGCGAAAACGACTAAACTGGCATGCGCCATACCAGTGTGGCTATCCGTAAGAAAAGTATAGTAAAAAGCCTGATAAAATGCAAGCCAAAGCGGGTCAACCTGAATCGGGATTAATTTTGTATAATCAGGCCTGAGGTTTTCCGCAAATTTTACTGGAGTAAGCGTTTGTTCCATGGCGGCGCCGGGACGGCGAGCCCGGAGAGAAACGCGACCGAACAAGGAGTTCTCGTGAAAGATACTGGTGTCCTGGCTCGTTACCGTTCCCTGTTGGATATTCCGGCGCATACCTCTTCCATCAGCCTGCAAGAAGGCAGCACACCGTTGATCCCCATGCCGCGCCTGGCGGAAGAACTGGGCGGCGGGTTTGAGCTGTATGTGAAGTTCGAGGGGCTGAACCCCACCGGTTCCTTTAAAGACCGGGGGATGACCGTGGCGATCAGCGAGGCGGCCGGACGGGGCGCGAAAGCGGTGATCTGCGCCTCGACCGGTAACACGGCGGCCTCGGCAGCGGCGTATGCCGCCCGGGCCGGGATGCGCGCCATCGTGATCATCCCAGACGGCAAAGTGGCCGCCGGGAAGCTGGCAGGAGCGGTGGCCTACGGCGCGGAAGTGATCCAGATCGACGGCTCCTTTGACGACGCGCTCAGCCTGGTGGTGGCGATCTCACAGAAGCACCCCATCGCGCTGGTCAATTCGCTGAATCCCTACCGCCTGGAAGGCCAGAAGACCGCTGCGTTCGAGATCTGCGAGGACCTGGGCTCCGCGCCGGACTGGCTGTGCCTGCCGGTGGGCAACGCCGGCAACATCACCGCCTACTGGATGGGCTTTCAACAACAGAATGAACGCGAAGGCAGCGGCCTGCCGCGCATCCTGGGCGTGCAGGCCGCCGGGTCCGCGCCGCTGGTGTTGGGGCACCCCGTCGACCAGCCCGAGACGGTGGCGACTGCCATCCGCATTGGCCGCCCGGCGCGCGGGGAGCAGGCCCTGCAAGCCGCGGAGGAATCGCACGGCGAGATTATCGCCGTGACTGACGATGAGATCCTGGCGATGCAGCGGCGGCTGGCAGCCAGCGGGGTGTGGGTGGAACCGGCCTCCGCGGCGGGCGCCGCCGGACTGGCGCACCAGCTGCGCGCGGGCAAGATGGAGGTGCGCGGGAAGCAGGTGGTGGCTGTCTGCACCGGGCACGGCCTGAAAGACCCGGAGATCATCGCCAGCAGCATGCCCGCCCCGCGCAAGCTGCCTGCCGGCTGGCCGACCTGGAAGAATATCATCCTGGGAGGGCCAGCATGACCCCCGCCCAGCCCAAACGCGTGCGCGTGCGCGTGCCGGCGACCTCGGCCAACCTGGGCCCCGGCTTTGACTGCCTGGGCCTGGCCCTGGACTTGTGGAATGAAGCTGAATTTACGCTAACCGGCGAGGGACTGCAGCTGCACTGCAACGGCGAGGGCCGGCACCTGCCCGGTGATGACCGCAACCTGGTGGTTCAGGGCATGCGCTTCTTTTGCGATACGCGCGGGCTGCCCTTTCCGCGCGGGCTGCGCGTGGACTGCCACAACCACATCCCGGTCAGTTCGGGACTGGGCTCGAGCGCGGCGGCAGCGCTGATTGGCCTGCTGGGCGCGGCGGCGCTGCTGGACCAACCCCTGACGTCGGATGAAGCGCTGACCCTGGCGGCGCGCATGGAAGGCCACGCCGATAACGCCGCGGCGGCGCTGTGGGGCGGGCTGGTGCTGGTGGCGGCGGGCAAGGGCGGCTGGCTGGTGCGGCGCGTTGAGGTGCCGCCCATTCGCACGGCGGTGGTGCTGCCCAGGCTGGAGCTTTCTACCCACACCGCGCGGGCCGCGCTGCCCGGAGAAATCAGCCTGGGCGACGCCACCTTCAACCTGGGACGAGCCGTACTGGTGGTGGAAGCGCTGCGCAGCGGCGACCTGGAGCTGCTGCACCAGGCCATGGACGACCGCCTGCACCTGCCCTACCGCCTGCCGCTGATCCCCGGCGGGCAGCCCGCCCTGGACGCCGCTTACCAGGCCGGGGCCAGCGCGGTGACCATCTCCGGCGCGGGGCCCAGCCTGATCGCCTTCACCCCCGGCGACCCGGCGCCCGTCGCCGCCGCCATGCAGGCTGCTTTCCAAGCCGCAGGGGTTCCAGCGCGCGCCTTTTTGCTGCACACCTGCCCCAGCGGGGCGGAGGTCGTGGGCGGTTAAATAGAAACAGGCGGTGGCCTGGCGCAGCTGCGCAGGCCACCGCCTGTTTCCAGGGCAAGAACTACTTCATCAGCCGCGCGGCGATATTGAGCAGGATGGTCAGCAGGATGCTGAGCACGATAGAGGCCAGCAGCGGGACCAGGCAGGTAAAGCCGCTGCCCTGGATGCGGAGGGTGCCGGGGAACTGGCTGAGGTTGGGGAACAGGCGCGCCAGCAGCCAGATCAGCCCGCCCAGCAGCGCCAGGCCGACGCCGATCAACACCAGCCAGCGGGCAAAATATGCTAAGCCGGGCATGCGCGTTTCAGCGTTTCAAGCCGTGCCATTCACGCGATCCAGTCGCCAATGTCTTTCCAGGCGGCTTCGAGGTGCCAACTCAGGTTTTTGCCCAGCTTGCGGCGCACCTGGCGCCTGGAGAACTCCATCAACGGCAAGCCGCCGATCTCGTTCAGGCGCTGGCCGATCTCGCGGGTGCGGATGTGGCGGCATTCGCGGTTGAAGCCCCCGCCGGGCCGTTCGGAGAGGAAATCGTCCGTCTTGCCGATGCGGTACAGCTCCTCCAGCAGGCGGTTGACATCCGGCTGGGCATGGGTAGGATAAGGTTTAAATAAAAGGTCTCGCAAATAGTTCATAGGGGCTCCTTTGCTTGAGCTATATTCAGATTTTACCATGAGATCACGCCGCGCGTGTTTCAAACGGGGCTGCGTGCAGGGCTTTCGACTTCATAAAGGCTTGCACGCAACGGGGAAAGAGCCATCCCCCCGCCCCCCTGCAAGAGGTTTCCCATTCAAATGCTCACCTGCAGAATCATCTAACGAAACTGTAAAGAATTAAGGCATGGAAAAATGGGGTGTCTTCAGACTATAATGATGGGGGCAATTCAGAACGCTATTTCATTTTTATGGTTGAGCCAATGCAAGATGTGACCCACCCGGCGCTGGAAAGCGACCCGGGCGACGACTGGACCAATACGCTGCCAGAACTGGTGATCCGCCCGGCGAAAGGCTGGGCGCCGCTGAACCTGGCGGACCTGTGGCGCTACCGCGAGCTGGCCTTTTTCCTCACCTGGCGCGATATTTCCGTGCGCTACAAGCAGACTCTGCTAGGCGCAGCCTGGGCCATCATCCAGCCGTTTTTCACCATGGTGGTCTTTAGCGTTTTCTTCGGCTTCCTGGGCAAGATGCCTTCGGACGGCCTGCCTTACCCGGTGTTCACCTTCTGCGCGCTGCTGCCCTGGCAGTTGTTCGCCTACTCGCTGGCCGAATCGGGCAACAGCCTGGTCGCCAATCAGAACCTGATCACCAAGGTGTATTTCCCGCGCGTGGTCATCCCCCTGGCGGCGACGCTGGGCGGGCTGCTGGACTTCGTGATCGCCTTCATCGTGCTGCTGATCATGATGGTGGTCTACGGCATTCGCCCGACGGCGGCGGTGTGGACCCTGCCGCTGTTCGTGCTGCTGGCGCTGGTGACGGCGCTGGGCGCGGGGCTGTGGCTCTCGGCGCTCAACGTGGAATACCGTGACGTGCGCTACACCATCCCCTTCCTGACCCAGTTCTGGCTGTTCATGACCCCCATCGCCTACCCCAGCAGCCTGGTGCCCGCAGCCTGGCGCGCGCTGTACGGCCTCAACCCGATGGTGGGCGTGGTGGAAGGCTTCCGCTGGGCGCTGCTGGGCACGGGCAGCGCGCCCGGCCCGCTGATGGCGGTCTCGGTGCTGGCCTCGGTGGCTTTGCTGGTGAGCGGCTTATTCTATTTCCGGCGCATGGAACGCACATTCGCCGACAAGGTGTAGGGGTATGAGCAATTACGCGATCCGCGTGAGCGGGCTGGGCAAGCAGTATACCATCGGCGCATACCAGGGGCGCTACAAGAGCCTGCGCGAGAGCCTGGTCAAAGCTGCGCGCGCGCCGCTCGAGCGCCTGCGCGGCAACGGCGCTGCCAGCGATGCCGAGCGCACCATCTGGGCGCTGAAAGACGTGTCCTTCGACATCCAGCACGGCGAGGTGGTGGGCATCATCGGGCGCAACGGGGCCGGCAAGAGCACGCTGCTCAAGATCCTGGCGCGCATCACCGAGCCGACCACCGGCGAAGTGCGCCTGCGCGGGCGCATCGGCTCGCTGCTGGAAGTGGGCACCGGCTTCCACCCCGAGCTGACCGGGCGCGAGAACATCTTCCTCAACGGCGCCATCCTCGGCATGAGCCGCAGCGAGATCCAACGCAAGTTTGACGAGATCGTCGACTTCGCCGAGATCGAAAAGTTCATCGACACCCCCGCCAAGCACTACTCGAGCGGCATGTACATGCGTTTAGCCTTTGCCGTCGCGGCGCATTTAGAACCGGAGATCCTGCTGGTGGATGAGGTGCTGGCGGTGGGGGACGCCCAGTTCCAGAAGAAGTGCCTGGGGAAGATGGGCGAGGTGGCGAAGGAGGGGAGGACGGTGCTGTTCGTGAAGTCATAATATGGGGGCGGTGGAGAATTTATGCTTTTCAGGGGTTTACCTTTCCGAAGGGAGATTGTTTTTCCAGGGAACAATCTCTGCTGTAATAAAAAACTATATCGGTGGTATTGAGAAAAATCTTATTGTAAGTTCCAAAAATGTAAGGGACATACCAAGAAGGAGCGAAGAAGGGACTATATTTAGATTTACAAACGTAACAATTATGAATGGTAGTCGATCATCATTGTGGGAACCGCTTCAGTTTAGTATTGAGTTCACGACATTAAAGGATGTTATCAGTATTTGTCCTGGAATTGAAGTTTATAGGATAGATGGATCATGCATATTTTCTTGTGATAGTGAAGATAGTGGCATATCGATAACTGCAAAGAGAGGAGTAACAAAAGAAGTTGAGGTGGAAGTCCCACACCCTAATTTATCACCCGGTCAATATTATTTACGTGTTGTTGCGAGGAGTGGAAACACGGTTGTCGATTGGCTTGATAATGTTATAAGTTTTGAGATTGAAACAAATAAGTGTTCATTATGGTCTACATTACCCCACTTAGGTATGCGTCCCCAATCCTTTTGGAAAATATAAAACATTAATAAGGAGAGAAATAAAAACATGGATAGGATAGAACTACTTTCTCCTCAACTTTTGGAAGAAGACCGCACAAGAATTAACCACTTTTGGCGTATATCAAGTACTTTAAATATTGGAATGGGATGGCATTATTTATTAGACCTATCATGGATCACAAAACAGATAAGCGGAAATCCACATCTAATATTAGATGCCGGCGCTGGTATAGGTATTATCCAATGGTACCTTGCTGAGAAAGGGTATGACATAATAAGTGTCGACTTGCGTAGTAGAAGACATCTATCAGGGCGATTTCGAAAGAGTTATAAAGTCGAGGGGTATAGGAGAAAGGATTTATCATATTTGACACTAGGATTTCCCAAAACCTTTTTCGACTAAAAGTTGGATAAAATTCGTCAGAGATCTAAAAATAGAAGCAAGTTTTTTTACAACAAAGAAGACCATATCAGAAGATTTTGGAAAGGTTTTAATTTATAACGAAAATCTGAACTCGATGCCAGAAATCGCATCAAGTTCAATAGATGTGGTTGTGTCAGTTTCAGCATTAGAACATAACTCATTAGCTAATTTAAATCGTTGTGTAAATGAATTACTACGAATTTTAAAGCCAGGAGGAAGACTTATTGCAACACTAGCCGCATCTGAAATGAAAGACTGGTTTCATGAACCATCAGAAGGATGGTGTTTAACAGAGAAAACAATAAAAGATATCTTTGCATTGAATAACACTAGATCAAATTTTCATGAATATAAATTGATTTTAGAGGAAATAAAAAACTGTAGAGAATTGAAAGATTCTCTTGATCAGTTTTATTTTTCTAGTAAAAATAATGGAATGCCATTAGGAATATACGACCCCAAATACGTTCCTTTAGGAATAGTGAAGGAAAAGCCCTTATGAATTCAAGTAATATTTTTATATGTGACACTTACGGCCCTAATACTATTAATCATATTAAGTCCCGGTACGGTTTAGTAAATAATCGAATATATTGGTGGATGGACGGCTATGTTGATTCTAAGTCTTTCTATAGCTATAAAAAACTCCGATAAAATTTATATAGAAAGTAAAATAAAAGATAAATTCGAAGAGAGATTTCCCTTTATAGCAAATCCTTATAAAGTAATTTATATCCCTGATCAATTGGTCAGAAACAAAAAAGTTCTTTTTATGCCGGAAAATGATACTCATGTTTCTATGATGCAAGGGCTATTTGGGATGACGAGTAATTATGAAATCTCACTATTATATGAGAGCAATCGCGAAGCTGCCGGTGAAGCTTTAGAAAAACTTGGGCTTTACTATTACCTATGGAAACAAGGGCTGATATCAAAACTCAATCCTGGTATTGTGGTTTTGGGAGATGACTGGGGGGACAAGGCTTTAGAAGTCATCGATGAGTGTCGTCATAATAACATCCCAACTGCATGTATTCAAGAAGGGTGCCTAGATTGGGGGCCCCCAATTAATAGAATGGAGTTCTCGGACTATCCATTAATTCAAGGTTTTCAAACAACAAGGTATTTACAACAGGAAACTTTTTCTCTGACAGGAAACCCACGGTTTGATAATATCTATCAGAAACCATTGCCCACTAAACAAAAAGTAATGATAAATTCAAATTTTACTTATGGGATTTTTGAAGACGAACGGGACAGATGGATTTTTGAAACTGTACGTGCATGTAAATCAAGAGGCCTAAATTTCTTTATATCTCAGCATCCACGTGATAACGGGAAATTAAAGTAAGTTGCCAGTAGTCAATTCCAACTCTCGACTAGTCCATCAACAGTTAGAGGAATCCGAGTATTCTAATAACTCGTTTCAGTACATTAGCTTATGAAGCTCTAATTATGGGGAGAAAAGTTATTTACTACAACCCTCATAAAGAAAAAATGGTTTTATTTAATCAAGACGAAACAGGTGGTATTCTTAAAGCTTTCTCTTATGAAGAATTACTATCAAAAATTGACGAAGCTATAAATCCATCTAAGCCTTTTGGACAAGCCGAAAGTAAGTTCTCGATCTCCATTGTGGATCAAGAGATCATAAATCTACTGAACGTGTTCTAAAAGCTATAGAATGTATTGCAGGAACTGGTACTTTCAGATGGAAAAAAACCAAAAGGTATCGACGTAAGCTTGATCGTTATATAAGAACGAAACTTGTAAAATTAGTTAATATACCTAGATTCCGTTCCAAAACATTCTAAATTTTAGGATGGGAAACGCATTGGATGAGAACGGGATTTCTATTGTTATTCCATTCTATAATCAAGAGATTTACCTCAAGGATTGTATTCACAGCCTAATAATCCAGAAAATGGTATCTTGGGAAGCCATCGTTGTTGATGATGGATCACCAACCAAAGAAGCGGAGAAAATAATAAAACAGGTAAATGACCAAAGAATAAGATATATTAGACACCCAATAAACAGAGGTCTCGCTGCTGCTCGGAATTCTGGATTTCATATTGCTACCAATAAATTTATACTTCTTCTGGATTCCGATGATCTGATAAATGCTAATTTTTTACCTCTAATTAAGAGAGTAATTACCCTTAACCCTTCTTTAGATTGTGTCTATGGTGATTTTTATCTTTTTGGAGAAGAAAATGGAGTTTGGACATTTAGCGGAAAACTAGGCAAAGATCTTACGATAAGTCAAACTATTCCGGGAGCAGGAAGTTTAATAAGAAAGGATCTATGGCTGCAAATTGGAGGTTACTGCGAAGATCCCAATCTTCGATCAGGGAATGAAGATTGGGATTTCTGGCTCTCAGCAGCAGAAAAAGGTATCAATGTGGCACGAGTTCCCGGAGCAGCCTATTACTATAGGCGTTATAGAGGTAGTATGTCCTTAAAGTTACGAAAAGTGGATTATATAACCAGAGAATTTATCTATAATCGGCATAAAGAGTATTTCCAAAAATATAGTACATCTCGTCAATTTCTTGCTAGAGGATATCTGATCAGTGGATTTGCCGCATTAGCGGATCAGGAATACTCAAAGGGTTTACAACTACTAAGGTTAGCGGTTCAGAAAAATTCTAACTGATTAAAGATATTACTGGCTTTTAAGGAAACATTTGCCCCAGTTATAAAAATAAAGATAAAGAACATTATATAGGGACAAAAGAAAGGATATGGGGCAATGGAAATGAAATTCGTAGATGAGGTACAAAGGATAAAGAAGGTTTACCAAAGATTTGATTCAGAAAACCTAGGTCAGACGGTCTGGGCTCCATTTGCGCCAGCCGAATCTGCATTTAGATGTAGACAAGCCGTGGTCTTTTCAACCTTAATGCATAAGGAAGGGTATCTTGATTTGCATGATCAACAAATCTTAGACTATGGATGTGGGCTGGGGAGACAATTAGATCCTTTATCGATATGGGTGCCAATCCAGCAAATTTATTCGGCGTAGATATCAGAGAACAAACCATATCAATGGCAAGAACGCTTTCCCCAAACGTTAATTTTACAACATGTAATGGATGGGACATCGAGTTTCAAGATGAAAGTTTTGACATAGTTATGCAATTCGTAGTGTTCTCTTCAATTAGCGAAAGCGAGTTGAGAAAACATATAGTACAAGAAATGGTGAGAGTATTAAAGCCCGGTGGGTGTATCTGTTTTGGTGGGATATGATACACATGGCTATTGACGCAGGTGGTCATAAAGAAAACCTTGATCCATACACCCTGTTTCCAGGCTTTTCATCCGTATCGGTTATGACTAGTATGCATGAACGGCCTTCGGAAACGCTCCGGTTTATGAGAGGGCTAAGAAAAGCTAATTGCACCCTTCATCAATCTTTTTGGATATCGAGCAAGCCACCAGGGTATTTTATTTGGCCCAAAATAGAAATTAGTATTTAGGGAAATAGAATTGATGGTGGACAGGTAAGTGTCTTATAATACAGGTAGAGTTTAGGGAATGGGTAGCTCTGATTGTTACGCTCGGTACTTTTTTTTATTAGATAATGCATGGCTTTCAAAATATCATAGCTCAGGCAAAACACTGCGAAAATTTGACTATCCGTTTTTATAAGAGAATCTCCTTATGAAAGTATTAATGCTCGGTAACCGAGGAAGTGTTCACGCAATCCGTCCATTAAAACAACTCTTGGATCAGGGTTGTGAAGTTTTTTATATGGATAATATCAACCCATATCCCAAAGGGAAATTCGGTTACATCTATATTAATTATCCATTAGTAAGCCGCTGCATCTCGCGCAAGGTAGGCCCATTAATAGGCAGCCTTTTTACCCAAATAACTATTATCCCTTACCTGAAACTTATTAACCATAAAGTGAAACCTGATATCGTGCATGTCCATTGGATTGATTGTCATGCGAGTTATGTGCATCAAGCAGGGTTAAAGCCCTTAGTACTATCTGCCTGGGGTTCCGATATTAATAACTGTTTCTCAGCAAATGTTAAACCATGGTACAAAAAGGGGATCGGTGAATCCATTAGCGCCGCTGAGACAGTTATTGTTGATGCGCCTGATATCGCTGTAAAATGCAATATTCTTGCCGGTAAGCCTGTCCAAAGTGAATTCATTCACTTAGGGGTTAAAACTTCCAAGTTTTCAAGAGATTGGCAACAAGAATCCAGTTTATGGCGGGAAAGCCTCAACATACCACAGGATGCAACTGTATTCCTATCGGCACGGGCGTTGAGCCCTTTCTATCAACATGAGCAAATACTGGAGGCTTTTTTTGAGACATTGCAAAAAGTACGGAAACCGATTTTTTTGGTTTTTAAAAGTTACAACATGAATGGAAATGAATACTTAAAAAAGATAAAGAATAGAGTGGCTGAGTTAGAAATAGAGAATAAAGTACGCTGGCTGCAGGATATACCTGAAGAAAAAGTACCAGAAATCTATGCAATGTCCGATATCATCATTAATAATCCGAAACAAGATACGTTTCCCGTCACATTCTTAGAGGCTGCAGCCAGTGGTAAACAGGTAATCAGTTGCATGCTGCCTAGTTATCGAGGAACTTTTGCGGAAAATTACTTTCGTTTCTTTGCAGGAAGTAGTCCTGAAAGTCTATCAAAAGAAATGGCATTAGCCGCGGAAGAGCAGCCCATGCAAAAAGATGGGATAAAAGCACTACAGACCCACATTGAAATGGAATTCGATGAAAAAATTTATATCCATAAATTACTCCAGGTATATAGAAGAATAATAGAGAAAGGAACAAAAGGAGGCCATCGATGAAGAAAAACGTCCGTCTATTGTTTATTGTCGATGGATCTCTAAATCGCCCAATTCTGCATTCTCAGGGGCTACCACTCTTGAGGGAAGCCAATTCCAAAGGAATTACGTGCCACATTTTGAGTTTCGAGGAAAAAACAACCGAAAGAAATAAAGCCGACCTGGAACTTGAAGAGGAATTGTGTGTAAAGGGAATTGAATGGATTAAGGTCTGGTCTCCAAACCTGCCTTCGGTGTTACAACGGCTATTTGTAATATCATCCGGAATTATTAAGTCATTTCTGTTGTATAGATCCCAAAAATTTAATGTCGTTCATGCTCGCAGTTACCGCCCTGCCATGATAGGTAGGGTAATACATCTTATAACAGGAGTAGCGTATATTTTTGACATGCGTGGCTTTCTGATTGATGAGCAAGTCATGCTAGGAAGATGGAATGAAACAAGCATTAAATATAGAATTGGGCGATTGATGGAGCGCTGGTGCCTATCCAATGCAAGCGTAATCGTTACAAATACGACAAAATTTACAGAACGGGTAATTTGTTTACCTTATATTAAAAAGCGTAAACCGAATCAGCAAATTGTAGAGATACCGAACACAGTAGATACAAAACGCTTCTTAGTGGATGAAGTAAAAAGATCTTCTTTACGAAAGCAAATGCACTGGGAAAAACGCATTGTACTTGCATTTACTGGGGAGGTAAGGAAATGGGTGAGTTTCGATAGCATATTCGCTTTTTTCAAAGAGATGAAACGTATTGATTCTTCAGTTTTTCTCGCCCTTTTTGCTTATGGAGATCTTATAAGTTTAGAGAATGAGGTTAAAGCTAACCAGATTATGGTTGAGGATTACTGTTTAATGACTGTTATGCCTACAAAAATTCCTGAATATTTGAATGCATCGGACATAGGGATCATCATTCGTAAAGAGAATCCATTTATCAAGGAAGTAACCAGCCCAATTAAGTTTGCAGAGTATCTCTCAAGTGGTTTACCAGTTGTTGTAAACGAAGGTTTAGGGGATACAGGAAGAATTATCAAACAGCATCGAGCCGGGGTAGTTGTCAACCCAAACGAGATTCATGATCTTCAAGAAGGAGCAGCGGAGATAATCAGGATGGTAAAAGAAGATGCGAATTTACGAGAACACTGTCATCATGTCGCGGAAGTTGAATTATGCCTTGATTTGGCTATAAAAAAATATTTGCAAATATATGAATCCCTCGTAGAACAAAGGTGACCATCAAGGTTGATCTCTATGAACTCCACTTCTGTTTCAGTTGGTATAGTTACTTGGAACAGCGCCAAATATTTGGATAGTTGTTTGCAATCATTACTTGACCAAAACTTTCCAAACGTAGAATTAACAGTTGTTGATAATGCTTCCAAAGATAATTCTATTGAAATTGCTAAGAATTACTTTCCAAATGTCAAAATAATTCCGAACAAAGGGAACTTTGGCTTTTGTAAAGGTCACAATCAGGCTATAGATGCTTCATCAGGGCAATACTACCTGCCACTAAATCCTGATGTTGTTCTAGATTCAGACTATATTTCTGCTGCCGTCGATACAATGGAAAGTGATGCACAGATAGGCACTATCGCGACAAAACTCTATTTAGGTGCTCCAGGTGATACACCTCTTCAGATTGATTTAACTGGTTTATTTTTAGACAAGAAAAGAAGGCAGTATCTGCGTGGGTTTTGCACGGTAGAGAAAGGGCTATTTGCAAAAAGAGAAGAAGTATTCGGGGTTGATGGCGCTGCGCCGTTATATCGACGTTCCATGTTGGAAGATATTAGGATTAATGGACAATACTTCGATAATTCTTTTTTCGCCCATAAAGAGGATGTCGATTTAAGCTGGCGCGCACGCATCTTTGGCTGGCGCTGTGTTTATACTCCAGATGCTGTCGGATACCACCGAAGGACTTTTCAGCCAGGAAGAAGGCAGAATATCGAGGAAATCATAAAACTCCATGCTGTAAAAAATCGGTATTTACTTCTATTAAAAAATGAAAGCCGTGAGGGTTGGTTAAGGGACGGTGTTCATATTGCTTGGTATGATTTAAAAATTTTTGTATATATCCTTGCGCTTGAAAGATCTTCCCTGGCTGCATACCGGCAAGTCATTAAAAATTGGGAAAGCGCTTTACATTGGAGAAAAGAAATATATCAAAATGCAAGGGTTTCACCCAAAGAAATAATATTTTGGTTTAACAATGATCCAACCTCAAAATAAGTCTCTATCTCGCACCAACATCCTCGGCGTGGGCGTCAGCGCAGTCAATCTGGAAATGGCGCTCAATCAAATAGACGGCTGGATCACGAGCAAAGATCACCAATACATCTGTGTTACAGGTGTGCATGGGGTGATAGAAAGCCAGCGCGACGAGCAGCTGCGCATAATCCACAACCGCGCCGGCCTGGTCACGCCGGACGGTATGCCGCTGGTGTGGCTCAGCCGCTGGATGGGGAACAAGCAGGTCAGCCGTGTTTACGGTCCAGATTTGCTGTTAGCCGTCTGCGAGCAGTCCCTGCGCAGCGGGTGGTCGCACTACTTCTACGGCGGCGGCGCAGGGATCGCGGACCAGCTGGCAGAGCGTTTGCAGGCCCGGTACCCTGGGATCAACATCGCCGGGGTGGAATGCCCGCCTTACCGCCCCCTCACGGATGCGGAGGATCAGGCTGTAGTGGAGCGCATCAACGCCTCGGGCGCGGATATCCTCTGGGTCGGGCTGGGCGCGCCCAAGCAGGAGTACTGGATGGCCGCTCACCTGGGGCGCATTCAAGCGCCGGTGATGATCGGCGTTGGCGCAGCCTTCGACTTCCATGCTGGCGTCAAGAAACAGGCGCCATTATGGATGCAGCGCAGCGGGCTGGAATGGCTCTTCCGCCTGGGCAGCGAACCGAAACGGTTGTGGAAGCGCTATCTGATCAACAACCCTTTGTTTATCGCCCTGGTGCTGCTGCAGTGGATGGGAATTAAAAAATATTCGCTGTAGGGAAGAACTTCTTTTTCACCTTTCCAAATTGAAATTTTTTGGGTCTATCGATCGTTCTATAATAGAAATGGGTATTCATTTCGTATAAAAATTACGCATCTTTAACGGATGCGGAAAAGGTGATAACAGGGGGCTCTACCAGGCCAAGGAGACAATGCATGCCAGAAGTATTAAATAATCGTGTTCTTAACACCTCGGCTTGGATTTTAGGATTCACCGCGCTTACGATCGCTACTTCGAAAGTGTTTAGCGGCAGCATCGCGGCGAATGTTTTTAACGTGTGCGCCGGATTTCTGCTAATCGGCAGCTGGCTTTTCGTACAAATGCGAAATCGTACCAGTGGCTTACCGCGAACAGGATTAGAAATCCCAGTCCTGTTTTTCTTGGTCGCGCTGAGTCTGTCGCTTGGGCTCTCACCGTTACCGCGCGCAGGGATCGAACCCTTAGCCTGGTTGTTCTTTGGCAGCGTTCTGTTCTGGATGATGACGGATTGTTTCTTACATCCTTCCATGCGCTCCGGGTTTGTCACCGGCTTGTTGATTGTGACTGGATTCCTGCTCTTTAGCGCTCTTTTGGAAACCTATGCCTGGTACTTGAACTGGTGGGCGCAGGCGGGTTCCCGTCAAGTTCTCCCGCCGGTACCATACCGTTTCATGAGCCTGATCAACTCGCCCAATCTTCTCATGATGTTTGCTAACCTCGCTGCCCCCCTGGCAGTCGTCCAGTTTCTAAAAAAAGACAGCCGTACTTGGCGGATAGCCGGGTCTCTCTGGTTGGTGATGTACCTCTTTGTGTTACCATTCTCCTCTTCACGAGGGGGTTGGCTAGGGGCAGCAGCCTGGATTTGTACATTGATGCTCTTCTGGTTAAGTGGAAAACAACGCCGGCTAGCAATTAATAACTTAATTCGCCGTCAGCGAGTAAAAGTGATGGGAGGCGGTCTGGTATTCGCCTTGGCTGGCGGGATCGGTGCATTCTACTTCTACAAGATATTTGCCGCAGCCAATCCAACGCACGGCAATCCTTTTTCCCTTAATCGGGAACATATTTGGGCTGGGGCAATTACATACTTCAAATCATCGCCCTGGTTTGGGGTCGGCCCTGGTCAGGTCGGCCTGGCCTATTTGCTTAATAATCAAACCTATCCCACCCAATTTTGGCCATGGAATGCTCACTCCACTTTGCATCAAGTCCTGGCCGAAAGCGGCCTGATTGGGTTCCTGGCTTTGGTAGTTTTGATTGGAGTTACCATCTTTCAATTAGTACGGGCCTACCGGGCTACTTCCGTTGAGGAGCGGCCCTATGTCTGGGCCGTTTGGGCTGGTTTAGCTTCAATGAGTATGCATGGCTTATTTGAAGATTACACCTTCTGGCCAATTCTAGTCACAGTCCCTATACTTCTTACCGCCTATAACCTGGCTGCAGCCAAACAGATCAAACGGTTTCACCGCATCCCTATTGCTTCGCTCACCATTCCAACTGTCTTACTCGGCGGCCTGGCTTTGTTTCAACTATGGTCCAGCATCCCTGCTAAACAAGGCGCCACATTAGCCAGCCAGGGAAATTGGTCAGCTGCAGCGAGAAAAGCGGAAGTAAGCATTCAACGTGATCCATGGCTACCACTTTATTACAGTCAAGCAGGCCTTTCCTGGGCACGCGCCTGGCAGCAGACTGGCGATCCAGCAGACCTTGAGCAGGCTACGCAGAGGTTATCTGAACATGTCTCCCTCGAACCGGATAATTCCATCTTATTCGCCGATTTGGCCGTGCTTGAGTGGCAATCCGGATTTCAGGAGCAAGCATTGCTTGATATTCAAAAAGCGATAGTGCTTAGTCCTGGTGAATTTACCTTCCCTCTCAACTACGGCTGGTTCCTTGAAATGAGCGGGTATAGTACCAAGGCTGTTGAGCAGTATCGACTGGCATTATCGATGGCCCCTGGAACTGCTACGCATCCCTTTTGGTCCGCTACACCCCTGCGCAAGTCACTTGTAAAAAACATTCAGTCACCTTCCTCCATGCCAGTGTGGAGACAAGCTCAAGCAGAAGTGGCACGAGATAATTTAGATGAAGCCCGAAAATTATTAGCATTAAGCGCTGCAAATGGTGAAAATAACACAGCTATTCAAGTTTCATGGGCACAATATTATGCGGCAAGCGAGGATGCAGTCGCAAACACGAAAGCAATCGAAGATTTACCGGTAAGAGCAGATGAGTTCTATTGGAACTTTTACAATATCCTGAACCAGTATTATTTTTACTTTGGCCGGGGCGGGATACCTACGGCTGTCGTGCCCGGCTATTTGAAACTCAACGAAAATGTGGGGCAATATCCATTATTTGAGCAGCTGTACCAGGCGCAAGTAAAGGCGGGCCAATGTTCTGCCGCAAAACAAACCTGGCAAGTGCTGCAGCGCGAATTGACCGGAGGGGAACTGCCGAAGCACGGCTACCCTCCCGCGCCGGACTGTCCTTAGTGCATCACAGGGGGTGAGCCATGTTTCGCCGGTTTTCTGCTAACTTTGCGGTTTTTTCAATTTTCCTCGATTTATTCTGCGTGGATGCAGCGTTGCTCATGGCTATGCTGCTGCGTTCTCCGCTGAGCGTGCTGCCGTTCCTGCACGACATCCCACCGGTGCGTTTGCCGGCTATTTTATACCTCGTTTTCCCCTTCATGTGGGTTAGCGTGCTGCTGTTGTTCTCAGTCTATGATGGGCGCAAGAACCTGCGCATGGTTGATGAGTTTACCAGCCTGGGCTTAGGCTCTATGCTGGCGGTCGTATCGCTAGCCGGGGTACTCTACCTCTCCTTCCGCGATGTCTCGCGCTTCCTGTTCCTGATGTCAGCCGGGTTGGCACTGGTATTGATGCTGTCCTGGCGCTCGGTAACGCGCCTGATCTTCCGCCGCCAGGGGCTGCATGTGCAAACACGGCGCGTGCTCATCCTCGGCGCCGGTGAAATTGGCCGGAAAGTCGCTGCCGAAATCCAGCGCAAGCCTTTCCTGGGGCTCACGCTGGCCGGCTTCCTGGATGACGATCCCCACAAGCAAACCCAATCCACCGGGGTGATTGGCCCACTGGAGCGGGTGCGTGAGGTGGTACAGACTGCGCGGATCGACGATGTGGTCATTGCCCTGCCGCTTGCGGCGCACCAGCGCCTGTCTCAGGCGGTGTATGCGCTGTATGATGTAGCCGTCCGCGTCTGGGTCATTCCCGATTACTTTGCCTTGACCCTGCATCAGGCGAACGTGGCTGAACTCGCCGGCATTCCTATGCTGGACCTGCGCGCACCGGCATTAAGCGAGTACCAGCGCATGATCAAACGCACATTTGATATCGGCATTACCCTGCTGGTAATGCCTTTCGTACTGCCGGTTATGGCCCTCCTCGCCCTGATCGTCCTCCTCGACAGCCCGGGTCCTATTCTTTACTGCACCCGCCGGGCCGGTGAAAATGGCCGTGAATTCTGGATGTATAAGTTCCGCACCATGGTGATCGACGCCGACAAGCTGCTGAGCCAGGTCGTGCGCCAGGATGCAAACGGTCATCGCATTCATAAAATGCCGAATGACCCGCGTATCACGCGCGTGGGGCGCATCCTGCGCAAGACCAGCCTGGACGAGCTGCCGCAGCTGTTCAACGTTCTCAAAGGCGATATGAGCCTGGTAGGTCCCCGTCCTGAAATGCCAGAGCTGGTGGAGCACTACGACCTCTGGCAGCGCAAGCGTTTTGCCGTCCCACAAGGCATGACGGGCTGGTGGCAGGTCAATGGGCGCAGCGACAAACCCATGCACCTGCATACGGACGAAGATCTTTTCTACGTGCAGCACTACTCCATCTGGCTCGACCTGCAAATCCTGTTTAAGACCGCCTGGGTGGTGCTAAAAGGCAAAGGCGCGTATTAGAGTTTTATAACACGCTCATCGCTTTGTACAAAAACCTTGACATCAAAGTAATATCCTCTATAATAAACATGATTATGTTCATAAAATTTGGAGCAAAGATGGTTAAGCTCAATTGCATGTGTCTGGGGCGGGGTCTGTAATCCCTGCCTCCTCTGAAAAAAAGAAACGGTCAGCGGAAATAGGCAGCGGAACCAGCCCCGCAATCTAAATCAGATTGTTTGGACAGGCGTCCTAGCTGCTTTTTATTTGCCTGTTGACCGTTTTTATTTGGCAATTACACGATATATAAGATAGTTTTTGGAGGGTTACGAATGGCTACGAACGAAAGAACCAAAACCAAAATTGCAGATAATGTTACCGAGCTGGTTGGAAACACCCCGCTCGTTCGCTTGAACCGGGTCACCGAAGGTGCTGGGGCGACTGTGGTCGCCAAATTAGAATTTTATAACCCCGCGCACAGCGTGAAAGACCGCATTGGGGTTGCGATGATCAATGCCGCGGAAAAAGCTGGAAAAATCAACAAGGATACCATTATTGTTGAACCTACCAGTGGCAACACTGGTATTGCATTGGCCATGGTCTGCGCGGCGCGCGGTTACAAGTGCGTGTTGACTATGCCCGAATTGATGAGCAAGGAACGCCGGATGCTGCTGCGCGCTTATGGCGCGGACCTGATCCTGACCCCAGCCAGCGAGGGCATGAACGGCGCGATCCGCAAGGCACAGGAGTTGGTGGAAAGTGACCCGCGCTATTTCATGCCGCAACAGTTCGAGAACCCCGCCAATCCCGAGATTCACCGCCGCACCACAGCAGAAGAAATCTGGCGCGATACGGATGGACAGGTGGATATGGTTGTGGCCGGGGTTGGCACCGGCGGGACGATCACCGGCGTTGGCGAAATGCTCAAATCGCACAAGCCTGAGGTGAAAGTGATCGCGGTCGAGCCAGAAGGCTCTCCGGTGCTTTCGGGCGGTCAAAAAGGCCCGCATCCCATTCAGGGCATTGGGGCAGGCTTCATTCCGGCCGTACTTAATACAAATGTTTACGATGAAGTGGTGCGGGTAAAAGCCGATGATGCCTTCGACATGGCGCGCCGTATGGCCCGGGAAGAAGGTTTATTGGTAGGCATTTCCTCTGGCGCAGCGACCTGGGCCGCGGTTCAAGTTGCCAAGCGCCCGGAGAACAAAGGCAAGTTGATTGTCGTGATCATCCCATCCTTTGGTGAGCGCTACCTGAGCACGCCGCTGTATGCAGATCTGGCAGACTAAGTAGCATCAGGCAGCCCAGCCCGGGGTGGTGTTGGGGAGGAAATAATGGTAACGTTTATTCAAATGATGAAAGAAGATATTCAGTCGGTTTTTGACCGCGATCCGGCTGCCCGGAGCACGTTGGAGATCCTCTCCAGCTATCCGGGTTTGCATGCGGTGTGGGGGTTTCGCGTCTCACACTGGTTATGGAAACACAATCTCAAGCTGCCGGCGCGCTGGACCTCGCACGTGATGCGTTTCCTGACCGGGATTGAAATTCACCCGGGCGCAACCATTGGGCATAAATTCTTTATTGATCATGGTATGGGGGTCGTGATTGGAGAAACCGCCGAGATCGGCAATAATGTCACCCTGTATCACGGCGTGACATTGGGCGGCACGACGCTCGAAAAAGGCAAACGTCACCCAACCCTGGAAGATAATGTGGTCGTTGGCGCGGGTGCAAAGATCCTGGGCGCGATTATCGTCGGAGCGGGCAGCCGCATCGGGGCGAATGCCGTGGTAAACAAACCCGTCCCACCCAACTCGGTGGTCGTTGGCGTACCCGGGCAGGTGGTGGTGCGCAGCAAACCGCGCCCTGCCGGTTCACCCCCGGACCTGAACCATAATGTTCTGCCAGATACCATCGGCTTGACCGTCGCGGATTTGATGAAGCGCCTGGAACAGGTCGAAGCAGTCCTTTCCGGGCAGGTGGATGAGCACCCGCTGGTAGAGAATATTGAAAAGCTGCAAAAGCTGGAAGTCTCCTTGCAGGGGCATCTCTACGAACACTCCTACATTCTAGGTAACGAGTCCAGCAGGGGCCATTTTCACGGACACAATGGGAATGGCAACGGAAAGTCAAACAACGGTTTTCACGCCGAACCGGAACATCATATGCATGCGCCTGAAGAAGGCGTCTGGCGCGGCGAAGATTTCAGCATCTAAATTAGTTTGCTTAATGAAAAACAACCGCCCTTAGTAGGCGGTTGTTTTTCATTAAGCAAACTGCTAAATATTGATAGAATGGCCCTCAGCGGCTTCGGCGGCTTCCATGATGGCTTCGCTCAAGGTTGGGTGGGAATGGACGTTGCGGGCCACTTCTGTAGTGGTCAGTTCCATGCGCTGCGCCAGGGTTAATTCGGGCAGCAGTTCCGATACATCCGGACCGACAAAGTGCGCGCCTAGAATCTCTCCATACTTGGCTTCGGTGATAATCTTGACAAAACCGGCATAATCGCCCAGGCCCAACGCTTTGCCGTTCGCCTGGAAGGGAAAGCGCCCGACCTTGATCTCATAACCCAGTTCTTTCGCCTCCGCTTCGGTATAACCAAAAGAAGCGACCTGCGGGTGAGAGTAGGTAGCGCGCGGCATCATCTTGTAATCCAGCTTGATCGTTTCAACTCCGGCGATATTTTCCGCTGCGATAACGCCCTGCGCAGAAGCCACATGCGCCAGCAGCAGCTGCCCGGTGACATCACCAATGGCATAGATCCCCGGAACATTGGTCTGCATACGATCGTCGATCTCGATGAATCCGCGCTGATTGAGCTTCACCCCAACCCCCTCCAGCCCCAGATTCTCAGTGTTCGGGCGGAAGCCAATCGCGATCAGCGCCTGTTCCGCTTCCAGCACTTTTTCCGGCTGGCCCTCCCCGGCCGAGACCCGCACCTTCACGCCATTATCGGTGGTCTCTACGCCCAAAACGCGCGTGCCGGTGAGCATTTTGATGCCACGCTTCTGATATGCTTTGGCCAGTTCCGCACTGGATTCCTCGTCTTCTAAAGGTAAGACGCGCGGCAGCATTTCAACAAGGGTGACCTCCGTGCCGTACGCATTCCATATCGTGGCAAATTCCACGCCAATGGCCCCCGCGCCAATGATCACGACGGACTTGGGCAGCTTTTCTTGCAAAATGGCTTCCAGATAGGTGACTACCTTTTCCCCATCAATGGTCACGCCGGGGATCACAAAGGTATGTGCGCCGGTAGCCAGGATCATGTTTTTGGTCTTGAGGTTTGTCTGCTTGCCATCCTTATCCGTAACCTGGATGGTATCCCGGGCTTTGACAACCCCAGTCCCGTTGAAAACCTCAATTTTGTTCTTTTTCATCAGGAAGCCAACCCCGCGTACCAGCCGGTCGGAAACCTGCCGGCTGCGCTTGACAGCCACACTGTAATCCAGCTTAAGGTTATCGAAGGAAAAGCCGAATTCCTTTGCCCGTTCGCGCAGAGTATGCGCCACATCGGCATTTTTCAACAAAGCTTTGGAGGGAATGCAGCCTACATTCAAGCACACGCCCCCCATCCACTGTTTCTCAATAATAGCGGTTTTTAGCCCTAACTGCGCCGCGCGGATGGCAGCGACGTACCCTCCCGGACCTGCACCAATTACCACAACATCGAAATTCTGATTTTCGCTCACGGTTGACCTCTCTGTTCAGTTACGCTTTTCCGAAATACCCGGTTTGCTTGCTCACAGCCGGGGCTGGAAATTCAATCGCCCCACATATGCCCTAATTGTACTATGAGGATTCTCGCTCTGCAACGAAGTAGTATACTTGGGTGATAGATATCATCCAGTTTTAGTGAGTTGAAGATGTACTTTGATCAGGCTTCCTTTGACAGCCGCTGCGAATGGGGCGCTGCCGGTGTCGACCTGCTGGCGCCAACCAGCGCCGCCATCATCATCGTCGATATCTTTTCTTTCACAACCGCCGTCGATGTGGCAGTGGCCCGCGGCGCCCGCGTTTATCCTTTCCGCTGGAAAGATGAACGCGCTGCCGGGTTTGCCCGGCAAAAAGGGGCGCTGCTGGCAGACGCCAGCCGCCGGGACCCAAGCGGGTTCTCCCTTTCACCAGCCTCTTTACTGCGCGTAAAGCCCGGGATGGAGATCGTGCTGCCCTCTCCTAATGGGGCGACCCTCTCCCTGGCAAGCGGTGCGGTTGCCAATTTCGCAGGCTGCCTGCGCAATGCCAGCGCCGTCGCTGGGGCTGCGTTTGCAGCTGCGCAAGCAGCGGGCAGCCGCCGGGTGAGCGTGATCCCTGCCGGGGAACGCTGGCCGGACGGTTCTCTGCGCCCGGCCCTGGAAGACCTGATTGGGGCCGGCGCGCTCCTGAATGCCCTGCCGGGTGCGCGCTCGCCAGAAGCGGAAGCCGCCGTAGCCGTTTTCTTGAGCTTCCGCTCTCGCCTGTTCGAAACCCTGGCAGCCTGCAGTTCCGGGAAAGAAGCTGCCAGCCGGGGCAGCTTCCGTGACGTCGAACTGGCGGCTGAACTGGACGTCAGCCAATCGGCTCCCCGCTTAATCGCGGAGGCTTACCAGGCATAACGCTTATTCCCAGATCGAACGCATCGGCCAGGCGCGCAGACGCTGCAAGCGCACCGGCTGCCGGCGGGCAAATAAGGCCACCCCACGGCTGTCTTCGCGTGTCGGATAAACCCGCGCTGTGATCACCGCCAGATCATTGGCATAGACCTCGATGATCGAACGGTCGAGAAACACGCGCAGGTGCAGATGATCTAAACCGGAAAGATCCAGGGGCAGAACGTAATTCCCTGGCTCGGTGTTTGGGTCCAGGCTGGAGTGCAGGGTATTAACCACCAGCTTTTCTCCCATCCGGTCGCAGCGAATCTCCGTCTGCTCTTCACCGCCAGGTGAACGACGCACTACCAACCCAAACGAACCTTCCTGGTCGCCCGCCGGTTCGTCCAGCGCGAAATCAACTGCCAGTTCCAGCGTGTCGCCAGAAAGGCCCGGCAGATCCACCAGCCCCTGGTCAATACCCTCCGGTTCAACCCGCAAATCTTCCCAGGTGAGTTCTTCACCGCGCAGCGTTTCCAGTTCCGGCAGCGGGCGCTGGCTGATCCAGCCATCCGGGCGCCACTCCAGCACGCGCGGCAGGGTCAACACACCAGCCCATCCGGCGGCTTCAACAGCCTCCGGGCTGCGCGCTTCGCGCGCCCAACCCAGCACGATCCGCCGCCCGCTCTCATCCAGAAAGGATTGCGGCGCGTAAAAGTAAACGTCGCCGCCATCCATCCGGGTATAGGCCTCGGCTGTAAAGTGGTAATCCGCAAATGTTCCCAGGAAATAGAGCGTGTACAGGCTGCGGGGAGGATGCTGATCCATCGCGGAAATCAGCAGCAACTGCCGGTCACCCAGGGAAAAGAAGTTGGGGCATTCCCACATTTCACCGGTCCAGACCGGCTCGCGCGGCTTTGCATCCCCAATGATCAGCGGACCCAGGTAGGTCCAATCCGTCAGGTTGGCGGAGGAGTAGAGCAGCACAGCCCCGCCTACATCCCGAATCCCCGAACCGATTGCCATTAGCCATACCCCGGCATCTTTCCAGACGTAAGGATCGCGGAAACCAAGCAGGTCCAGGTCCGGCGGTGGGGCAGCGTTTAACGGGTTATCCGGGTACTTTTCCCACTTCATAAAATCACTGCCGTCTGAAGCCAGGCAGATTGTCTCCAGCTCGCCCTCGCGCCCGGTATAGATCAGGGCCGGTTTCCCATCCCAATCTACGGCGCAGCCGCTCCACACGCCTGACTGATCCGGCCCTCCAGGTGTGGGCGCCAGGGCGACCGGCAGGTGCTGCCAGTGCACCAGGTCTGGGCTGGAGGCATGTCCCCAGTGCATGGTGTCCCAATGCGGCGCGTTGGGGTTGCACTGGTAGAACAGGTGATAGGTTCCCTGCCACTGGATCAGGCCGTTGGGATCATTCATCCAGTTAGCGGGCGGCAAGAAGTGATACTGCGGGCGATGGCGGTCAGACATGGAATCCTCCCGGCGAAATTTTGAACACCGGCAGGAACAGATGCAGGTGATCGCTTTTTATTTTAATGCCACTGCGCTAACCCGCTAACGATTTTTGCCAGGAAACCGTCTGCGGAAGCGCCATCCAAAATGCGATGATCAAAGGTAAGCGAGAGATAAACCATCGGGCGAACAGCAATCAGATCATCCCCGTTTTCATCTGCCACCACCACAACCCGCTTTTGGACTGCGCCAACCCCTAAAATCGCTGCCTGCGGCTGATTAATAATAGGCGTGGCAAACAAAGATCCGGCGATGCCATGATTGGTAATGGTGAACGTACCCTCGCGCACTTCCTCTGGGCGCAGCTGGTGGTTGCGGGCCCGGTCTGCCAGGTCTGCCACCACTCGCGCGATGCCCTGCAGGGATAAATCTCCGGCATTTTTAATCACCGGAACAATCAAGCCTTGTTCGCCTAACGAAACGGCCAGTCCCAGATTAATTTGCGGATGCACTTGAATGCCGTTATCCGTCCAACTGGAATTAACCATCGGAAAAGCCCGCAGCGCCTGCACTGCCGCCGCGACGAAGTAAGCCGTGTAGGTCAGCTTCACCCCCTGTTTCGCAAATTCCGCTTTATTCGCTTGATAATGCGCCAGCACGCGCTGCAGATTGGCTTCCATTACCGTGGTCACATGCGGAGCGGAGCGTTTGCTGATGACCATGTTCTCGGCGATCTGGCGGCGCATGTTGTTTAGCGGGATGAGCTGCCCTTCCCCGGGCAGCTGCACTTCAGACAGCTTACCGGCGGCAGTTTTCGCCGGTTTGGGAGGGGTCTGAACCGCGCCGGTCTTTTCCGCTGCGCCAGTCTTCCCGAACACCATTTCAGTCGGGCGGAAGAGGTCCCCTTCACCGGGTGTCTCCCACGGCGCGGGGGCAGCCGCCTGGGCGGCTGCCGCTGCCGGGCGATCTTTCAGATACGCCAGCACATCCTTCTTGGTGATGCGCCCGCCGTCACCAGTACCCGTAATTTTGGACAGGTCGAGATCATTTTCCTGGGCAAGCCGCGCCACAATGGGCGAGATAAAACCAAGATCCTGGCTGCGTCCGGGGGCGAGCGCCGGTTCCACCGTCCGGGAATGCCCATTATGTTCTTGTTTTTCGCGAGGCGCACCGGCAGGTACAGGCTCCGTTTCACGCATCTCCGCTGCACCTTTACCCTGCCTGACCGGTTCGGCGGCCTTATTCTCTTTTTGAGAGCCCGGGCCAGCTTCCCCTTCCGGAACGGCTTCACCAGGCTTGCCGATCCAGGCGATCACCGTCCCGGCGCGAACAGTCTCGCCTTCGGGAACCGTGATCTTCAACAAAACTCCGCTGGAAGGGCTGGGAATTTCCGTATCTACCTTATCGGTATTGACCTCCAGCAGGGAATCCATCTCCTGCACCGCTTCCCCTTCCTGCTTGAGCCATTTGGAAATCGTCCCTTCCACCACCGATTTGCCTAACTGCGGCATTATGATTTTTGTGGGCATCCTCTATCCTTTTTAAATCAGTCGGCCAACCCCGAACCTGTTCTTAAAAGCGGTCTAATTCCCGGATCGCTTCCGCGATCTTCTCAGGGTTGGGCATAAACCATTCCTGCATGGGATGACTGAAAGGCACAGCCGGAACATCTGGACCCGCCAGGCGTTTGACCGGGGCGTCCAGGTAAGTAAAAGCGCCATCGGCGATGGTTGCGGCGACCTCTGCCCCATAACCGCCGGTCAGGTTGTCCTCATACACGATCAGCGCCTTGCTGGTTTTTTGCACCGAGGCGAGGATCGTTTCCCGGTCAACCGGGTACAGGGTGCGTAAATCCACCACTTCGACATCTATGCCTTCCTGGGCTACCTGTTCCGCCGCCTGCAAGGTGTAGTAATGCATCATCCCGTAGGCAAACACACTGATATCGCTGCCCTCCCGCGTTACTTTGGCGGGGCCAATCGGCACAGTATATTCTTCGTCCGGTACTTCGCCGCGGATCAGGCGGTAGCCTTTTTTCGGCTCAAAGAACAGCACCGGGTTTTGATCGCGAACAGCGGATTTGAGCAGCCCGCGTGCGTCATAGGGATTAGAAGGAATGACTACCTTCAAGCCAGGCACGTGGGCAAAAAAAGCTTCCAGGCTCTGCGAGTGATACAGCCCGCCCCCGATTCCGCCGCCATACGGCGCGCGGATGGTCAGGGGCACAATCCATTCGCCATTGGAGCGGTAACACATCTTGGCGGCTTCGTTGATAATCTGATTTATAGCCGGGTAGATAAAATCGGCAAATTGAATTTCGCAAATCGGGTGCAAGCCGTACAATGCAGCGCCAATCCCGACGCCGGCGATGGAAAGTTCAGCCAGGGGCGAATCAATCACCCGGTCTGCGCCATATTTTTCATACAGACCTTGCGTAGCGCGAAAAACGCCGCCGCGCGGGCCAACATCTTCGCCCACGATAAATACGCGCTCATCCCGGGCCAGCTCCTCATCCATCGCCTGACGGATGGCATCAATCAAAGTGACCTCAGGCATGGCTGACCTCCTTTTCCGGGATCTCTTCAGCATATACCGGGTAGGCAGCTTCTTCTCCAGCTGGATATGGCGCCTGCTCCGCGTACTGCACCGCCTCGTCCACCATAGCTTTGACCCTTTGCTCCATTTCATCCACGGCTTGCGGGGTTAGCACGTCCTCCTGCTCCAACTGATCCTGCGCGCGCACCAGGCCATCGATGCGCTTGTGTTCCTCCACCTCTTCTCGTGAGCGGTAAGAACGGTCATCATCGTCCGAGGAGTGCGGGGTGATGCGGTAAATACGCGTCTCAATCACAGAAGGCCCCCCACCGCTGCGGGCGCGGTCAACCGCCTCTTTGAATGCGGCATACGTCTTGAATAGATCATTACCGTCAACCACGATGCCGGGCAGGCCCAATCCACAGGCTTTATCCGCAGCACTATTGACTGCCATTTGTTTTTCATTGGTCTCTGAAATGGCATATTGATTATTCTGGACCATAAAGACCACTGGAAGATTGTGGACCGCTGTCCAGTTGACGGCTTCATACCACTCGCCTTGCGAGGTGGAGCCTTCGCCAGTGGTGGTCAGCACCACTTTATCATCCTTGCGCAGCTTGATGGCCAGCCCAATCCCTGCGGCATGGACGGCTTGCGTAGCAACCGGCGCGGAGTGAGAAATCAGGTTGGCACGTTTTAGATTCCAGTGACTGGGCATCTGCCGCCCGCCTGAAGTCACCTCTTCGCGCTTGCCCATTAAGGACAGGATAAATTCACGCGGCGTGTACCCCAGGGCAATCATCAGCGCCAGGTCGCGGTAGTACGGGGCGACCCAATCATAGCCGCGTTTAAGTGCAAAGGCAGCGCCTACCTGCGCTGCCTCGTGCCCAATCCCAGAAATATGAAAGGCGATCCTGCCCTGTCGGTGAAGCGCCCAGGCGCGTTCATCCAGCCGCCGGGCAAGCAACATCGTCCAGAACATCTCCCGCTTGGTATCAGCGGAAAGCTCCATTCGATATCCTCCTTGCGTTCTATCCTTTATTGTTCCTGTTCCTGCCCGGAAGTGACCGGACAGCCTGCTGAACCTCAGCAGGTCCCCTTACCCCCAATAGATACCTTCCCTCTCTACGATTAAAGTTTACCACGCCCGGGTAGCGGGGGCAAATCAGAGAGAGGTCAAGGGCTGGTAAAGGTCATTTCGGCTCTGACACCAAAACGTTGAATCATCAACTATAATTTAAGAAATGGAGAGACTTTCGGAACTCACCTGTGTTTTGAGGAAGGAAGCCCCTTTCCTCAAAACACAGGCTAAATCCGGGGACCTTACACAACAAAACATTAGGGAGGAAAACAATGAGGATCTTCAATCGCCTGGGCTGTTGGGGAAGTTTTATCGCCATCATCGTGGTAGGCTTTTTACTTATTCAATTGGTGCCTTATGGGCATGTTCATAATAATCCTCCAGTTGTGAACGAACCCAACTGGGATAGCCCTACCACCCGCGCGCTTGCAAAACGGGCCTGCTTTGACTGCCACAGCAATGAAACCGTCTGGCCCTGGTACACCAACATTGCGCCGATCTCCTGGCTAACGCAACGGGACGTGCAAGAAGGCCGCCACCGTCTGAATTTCTCCAATTATCAAGGAGTTAGCGGCGAAAGAGGCGACTTTGGTGTCGGCGGAGGTGCCGGAAGAGAGGTTACGCGGGTCATCGAGCGCGGTTCAATGCCGCCCTGGTACTACGTGATGATCCATCCCACGGCTGGCCTGACTGCCCAGGAAAAGCAGCAGTTGATTACCGGCTTGCAGAATACGTTGAAGTAGCGGTTGGCTCCGCTTATCCCGCCGGGTCTTGCAGCTTCTCCAGGTTTTGCTGGATCGCCAGAATTCGCGGGTGGCGGGGCGGCAGGTTGGTTGAAAAGATGCTTAAAGCGCGCTGGTAAGCCCGGCGCGCTTCTTCTCTATGCTCTTGTAAAGCCAGCAGCGCGCCCAGTTGATTGCAGGTCTCGCCAATGCGGAAGTGATTCGGGCCGTAAGCCGCCATCTCGATTTCCAGAGCACGCTCATAAGCGGCCCGGGCAGCCTTTAAATCGCCCATCTCTTGCAGGCGCTGCGCGTACCCCTTCAGGCGCTGGGCGACCTGGGGATGATTCGGGCCGTAGAGCGCTTCATCGATCGCCACCGCCAGCTCAAATGCTGCGCGCGCAGCCGAATAATCCTCAGCGGAAAGCAGCACCAGCCCCAGGTTGAAGGTTATCGCCGCGACTTCGGCGTGCTGCGGGCCATATGCCACCTGAGCAATCGTCAGGGCCTGGGTCAAAGTTTCCCGAGCAACCTCCACCTGTCCTAACTGGCGCTGGATCAGGCCGAGATTGTTTAAGCGCGAGGCTACCCGAGGATGATGCATGCCATACTGTGCGGTATCAATCTCCAATGCGCGGGCGAAGGCATCCCGCGCAGCTTCCAGTTCCCCCAGGCCCTGCAAGGTACGGCCCAGATTGCCCAGGCGCACGGCAACATTGGGGTGGTTAAACCCCAGGCGCTGCTCATCGACTTCCAGCGCACGCTCAAACGCTTTACGTGCGCGCGGCAGGTCACCACTCAAACGCAGCACCTCCCCCAGGTTGTTAAGCATCACGGAAACTGTCGGGTGGGAGGAACCCAGGTGACTTTCTGCCACGCGCAAAGCCTGGTCCAGGGAAACTCGGGCTGCCATAAGCTTGCCTTGTGACAGGAGCACCGCCCCCAGGTTGCCTAACACCAGCGCCACATTCAGGTGATTGCGACCGTAGCGGCGCTGGAAGATCACCAGCGCGCGGTCAAAAGCATCTTTGGCGGCGGTCAGGTCATTTTGCAGCTGCAAGATATGCCCCAGGTTGTTCCATAAGGTGCCGACCACGGGGTGAGCGTTGCCTAAGTGGGTTTCAAAGATTCCGCGCGCCCGTTCGGCTGCTGTTTTAGCGGCGGCATAATCGCCCAGGCCGCGCTGCGCCTCGGAAAGGTTAGCCAGGTCGCGCGCCACATTGGGGTGATCCGCGCCAAAAATCTGTTCGTCGGCTGCCAGGGCGCGTTCGTAGAGCTGCCGCGCCTGCTGGACATCGCCGCCGGATTGCAGTACCACACCCAGGTCATTGACATCCCGGGCGACGGCAGGATGCAGCGGCCCATAGGCCGCCTCATCGATGGCGAGCGCATGCTCCAGGTGAGCACGCGATGTGCTGAGATCGCCCTGGTCGCGCAGCACGGAACCCAGGCTATCCAGGCAGGCGGTGAAGCATGGCTGCTGCTGGGTACCTGCGCTTTCCAGGAGATCAACCGCCTGGGCTAACTGCTCCCGCGCTTCTTCCAGGTCCCCCTGGTCCTGGGCGACCAATCCCAGGCCCAGACGGTCTCTACCCAGCGCCTCAGCATCCAGCGGCGTTTGGGCCAAATCAATGGCTAAAGCCCGCTCCAGCAGCGGCTGCGCCTCTTTGGGAAAGGCCTGCTCGTGCAAAATCAGCGCCAGGTGAACCAGGTCACGCGCCACCCGCGAATTCTGCGTTCCATACCTTCCTTCGTCCAGTTGGAGCGCATGCTCAAAGACGGCCCGGGCCTGCCTGAAGTCGGCAGCTATTTGCAGGTATTCCCCCAACGCCACCCATAAGTCACCGGCCACAGCCTGGCCAGCCTCTTCGGCCTGTTCTGCCAGATGGCGCAGCGTGTTAGCAAGCGGGCCAAACTGCAAGGGGCGCTCGGCTGTCTGCATATGCTGCGCCACCCCCAGGACCAGACGGGCAGCATCTGGCAATAAGGAGCCAGGATTTTGCCAGACTTGTGGGTCATTTAGCGCTTCCCAGGCAGAGGAAGGCAGGGGCGCATCCAACCGGGACTGCAGCAGTGCCAGGTCATCCGGTTCTGCCTGGCCCGCAATCAGGCGAGACAGAGCGGATACAGCATCGGGAAACGCAGAAGAGACAGAGGAAGTAGCCATACGCAGGCGATTATACCGCCTATTTCCAGGGAAATCGGGCGCTTCAGCGGCGGGAAGAACTGCGTACAATCGCATCCGTCATGCGCGCCACCCGCACCATATAAGCCACATCGTGCACGCGTACAATATCTGCGCCGCGGGTGATGCCCACCGATACAGCGGCTGCCGTCCCCTCCACACGCTCGTCCGGCGGCAGGTCGAGCGTATACCCGATGAAAGACTTCCGCGAAGGCCCCAGCAGCACCGGATAACCCATCGCGGCGATTTCATCCAGGCGGTTGATCAGTTCCAGGCTCTGCTCAACCGTTTTCCCAAACCCCAGGCCGGGGTCCAGGAGGATGTTTTCATCCGGAATGCCTGCCGCGCGCGCCAGTTCAACACTTTGCAGCAGTTCCTGCTGCACTTCCCCCAGCAGGTCATGGTAATGCACCCCCACATAACGGCCTCCCAAACGTTCCTGAAGCTGGGCGGAAGCAGGCTTCAGCCGGTTATGCATCAGGACGACAGGCACATTCGCCAGGGCAATGACTGCCGCCATATCCGGGTCTGCGCGCAGACCCCAGACATCGTTGACCCAGTCCGCTCCGGCTGCCAGGGCCGCCTTTGCTACGGGCGCTTTATACGTATCGACGGAAATCAGGGTATCAAAGCTTTTCGCCAGGGCCTCGACCACCGGTAAAACACGGTCTATCTCTTCTGCTTCTGAAACCAGCTGCGCGCCCGGGCGGGTGCTCTCACCACCTACATCCAACAGATCGACGCCGGCCTCGACAAAAGCCTGGGCTTGCTCAAACGCCTGCGCCAGCGGGTCTGCTCCGGCGAGCAACCCATCCCCTGAAAAACTGTCTGGCGTGAGGTTGACCACCCCCATCACAAAAGTGCGCGTGCCAAAAGCCGGCAGTTTTTCCATCACGCGCCTGACGCCGCCGTGCTCAACTTTTTCCAGCAATTCACGCACGGTAAGGTTCAACAGGGGATGGCGCAAGTCGGGGGCTATGTCGGCCAAGGGCGCCAGCACAAACGCCCGTTCGGCCAGACGCGGGTGCGGCAGGGTGATCGGCTCACTTTCGAGCACCAGTTGATCATAAAATAGCACATCCAGATCAATCAGCCGGGGGCCGTTGCGAAAGGTAGGCTGGCGGCCCAGATCACTTTCCTGCTCCTTGATGAACGCCAGTAAATCCTGGGGAGACAGCTGTGTATGCGCTTCAACAACCTGGTTTAAGAAAGCGGGCTGGTCCGTGTAGCCCCAGGGTTCGGTTTCATAGACCGGGGAAACGCGCTGCACTTTCACCTGCGGCGGCAAACTGGCTAACGCAGCGCGCAGGTTGGCAGCGCGCTTGCCGAGGTTGGAACCCAGCGCCAGGTAGATGGTGTGGTCTGTTTCGGGCATTGGCAAAGGCCTCTCTACATTCCGCGGATGGCGTTGATCAGATCGGCCAACAAACCATAGGCAGTGGTTTGCGGGCCAGGGTTGCCCTCCACAATGCCCAGGCCAGGCAGCACATCCATCGCAAACTGCACATACGAACTGGTCCCTTCAATGCTGAACAGCGGCGAATCTGGACCAACCCGTTCAGGAGCCACTCGACCCGTGAGCTGATCATTCTCTCGGGAAACGCTGCACACCAGCTTCCAGCGCTCACCGGCAGCCTTGGCTTCAGCGATCAGCGTCGGGGTGATGTCGCGAATGCCTTCACGGGCAATATCTTGCGGTTTTAGAGGCATTTTCATCAACACAGTCGCCAGCGCCGCAACCTTTATCGCGGCGTCCCAACCATCAATATCCGCGCTGGGATCCGTCTCGGCGATACCAATCGACTGCGCGTACTGCACCGCCACCTCAAAGGTTTCTCCCTGCTCCATGCGTCCCAGGATCAAATTGGTACAGGAGTTGAGGATACCCTGGAAGCCGATCAAGTTCGCCGCTGGCAGCGGCCCGCGAAACAATGAAAAGATGGGCGCGCCATCCATCACGGCAGATTCAAACAGAAAGCGCCGCCCCTTTTGGGCGGCCAGCGCGGTCAACTCTTGATAAGCGTGCACCACAGGACCTTTGTTGGCAGTGACGGCATGCATGCCCTGTTCGAGAGCTGCGCGCAGGTAGTCACTGGCCGGGCGGCCGGTGTGATGGTTGACCGGAGTATTTTCCAGCAGGGCATCTGCCGGGCAGGCGCGGATAAAGGCAACGTTATCCTCAGGCGCAGGCATCGTCGAAAGCACGTTCAGGGATTGCCCGCTTTCTGCCAACGCCAGGGCTTCAGGCAAAGGAATGCCCTGCAAATTAATTGCTCGCCCGTGCTGGCCAGTAGCAATACCAATCACGCGCATTTCCAACTCAAACGCCCGGGCAAGCTGCGCCTGCTTATCTAAAAGCAGGCGAGCAAAAGCCTGGCCCACATTTCCAAAGCCCACCATCACCAGTGAGAGATGCTCCATTGCGGCCCCTTATGAGAAATAAAGTTTGTTTACACCGGCGGCCAGGGATAGGACCGGCGCGAAGCAGGCGGAGAGGGAAAGCGCCCCGTCTCACACAACCGCCGCGCGCGCGCCTGGATCGCCGACACTTCGCCCGGGCGCAGATAACGGACCAACTCGCCGTAAAGCTTCTCGCCTTCCTTCAATTCATCTATCAACCGGCCGACATCGGACATGATCTCCTTCGGGATTTCCTCGCCGCTAAAATCCCAGACCACAGTGCGCAGCTTTTCTTCGGCGTGGAAGCACAACCCGTGGTCGATCAGGTACAGGTTATCCTGGGTATCCCGCAGGATATGCCCGCCCTTGCGGTCAGCGTTGTTCAGGATCAAGTCGAACACCACCACCGGGCGCAGCCGCTGGCGGTCCTTATCCTCAAAGTTGAAGTAATGATCGTTTGGATCATGTTCGATGTACTGCTGCAGCGAACCCGGCCCTAAGGGGCCATCTTTGCGCAGCACCGTGGGGGGAACCAAATTCCAACTCAAGGCCTCACTGACCAGGTAAGCCGCTACTTCCCGCCGGGAGAGCGAACCGTGAGGAAAATCCCACAGCGGCTGCTCGCCGCGTACCGGTTTGTAGACCACCTGAAAGGCAAGCTCGCCGTACTTCAAGTCCCCTAAAAACGTATAATTTGAACCACTAAGAAATTGGCCCTGCAGTTCCACTGTCCCTTTCTGCAAGGCTTCTAAGATTAAAGCTTTATCCACCAAAGCACTTTTTTCCACTTCCTATCACCATATTAAAACCCCAGACCATTCCTTACCGGGCTGGACAACTTATTCTTCTGTCGCCAAACTGCGCGACCGGGTGAAGTTAGTGCTTATGGCCGTTTCGCTTCGGGCAAAAATGCCCGGTTGGATCCATTGGTTGACCGCAATATGGACAAATGGGGCGGCCTTTACCTGAAACATCTAAGCCCCAACGGCCCATAGCATATAGCTGCGAGCGGGTGCACCAAAAGCGAACGACATTCGCATCTTCCGTCTCACCCGGGTTCTCAGCATTTTGGATTTCCCGTACCACTAAAACAGCCAAATCGTGATCCGCATCATATGCCAGACCCAGCTCACCGACCCGGAACAACGGGTCCACCGGTGGTTGGATATGCATCAACGCTTCGTCATAGATCGTTGAATGCGGTAGAAGATCTGGATAACGCTGCTGTATTTCAGCCAGAAAATCCTCTACACCAAGCGCTAAAGTCTGGATCTGCACTTTTTCAACGATGACGGTAACCACGCGATCCTCTGTCCGACCCTGAATATAAAACACACGATGCCCTGGTTGCCCAATAGCATCTGTTGTAATCTGAGTGACAGGGTTCAGGTCAATTTCAATGCGCGGCATACGCTTTTCTCCTTTAAGTAATAGTATACACTGTCATCAGCGCAATACACCAAACTCCCATCGAATATATTGTACAACATGTACCTCTCCAAGTAACCTAGGGAGCATCACCCTTAAATGGGCGGGATCATCCGTAGTATAGATCTGCGCTTTTGCGGTGGACGGGCAGTCGTGCAGCCAGCCGCGCATTTCCAGCAAGCGTCTGGCCTGGCGAGCCACGGCTGGGGCCGGGTCGATGACGCGCACGCGCGGACCAACAATTTCCTGGATCAGGGGGATCACAAATGGATAATGGGTGCAGCCCATAACCACTGTATCCACCTGCCTGTTCAGCATCGGCCCCAAGGCTTGTTCCAGAATCGCGCGTGTCGCCGGCGCATCCAGCTGCCCGGATTCAATCTGCCCGACCAGCCCGGGGCAGGTATCCTGAAGCACCGTTACATTTTTCGCGAAGCGTTCCACGACCGAGGCATACAGTTCTCCTTGAAACGTAACCGGGGTGGCCAGTACGCCGATCACCCCGCTGTGGGTGACGGCAGCCGCGGGCTTTACCGCTGGTTCCATGCCCACAAAAGGCGCCTGCGGGAAGGCTCCACGCAAGTAGTGCAGGGCTGCCGCCGAAGCGGTATTGCAAGCCACAATCACCAGCCCCACCCCCTGAGCAAGCAAGAAACGGGTAATTTCCTCTGAATAGTCACGCACCTCTGCCTGCGTGCGCGCCCCGTAAGGGACATGCGCCTGATCCGCCACATAAATCACCGGATGACAGGGCAGCAAGGTACGGACTGCACGCAGGACGGAAAGACCACCAACGCCAGAGTCAAAGATACCGATGGAGACTGGAGCGGGCGCAGCGGGCATGGAGCTGCCTCAAGCGGTCGTCGAATCCGGGCGCCTGGTTAGCGCTTCGCCATCCGCCGCGGCAGCGCTGACCAAGGCCTGGAACAACTGGCGCTGCGGCTGGTAGGCCTGGAGCCATTCCGGGTGCCACTGCACCCCCAGGCCAAAGGGATGGTCTGGCAGTTCTACCCCTTCTACCAATTGGTCCGGCGCTGTCGCCACCACCTGCAAAGCGGGAGCGATGCGGTTCAGACCCTGGTGGTGCAGGCTGTTCACGGCGCTGGTACGCTCACCCAAAACCATCGCCAGGCGGCTGCCCGGCACGATCGAAAGCGAATGCGCCAGAAAATCCCGGGGGACATCTGGGTAATAATCATGCTTCAAAGCGTGCGCGTATTGGTCGCCAATATCAGTATAAAGCGTGCCCCCCAAAGCCACATTGATCGCCTGGATGCCACGGCAGATGCCCAGGAAGGGTTTCCCTTTTTCCGCAGCCAGTTGGATCAGGCGAATCTCCAGGTCATCCCGCCGCTCATCAATGCCATACACCCGCGGATGCGGCAGGCCCTCAAACCGGCGCGGGTCGATATCCGCTCCGCCGGTAATTAACAGCCCATCCAGGTGATCGAACAAATCCACCTGCTGCTCAGGGGATAACCCCACCGGCAGAATCACCGGCAGCCCACCCGCCTGGATCACAGCCTGAATATAGGACTCGCCGATACTGAGGGTGCCAAATTTTGATTTTGTATCTGGCGCATAATTGGATGTTACCCCGATGATTGGAGCCATAGGACCTCAAAATCAAAGGAAAAAAGGGCGCAGTCGTCTGGTTGACTGCACCCTGTTGGGTCGAGATTCGCTCCGCCTAGGAAAAGCGCTGCTTGAGGCGGGCTTTCTTGCCGGTCAGGCCGCGCAGGAAGTACAGGCGGGCGCGGCGAACTTTGCTGTGCCGGTCAACGACAACCTTATCAATGCGCGGTGAGCGGGTCAGGAAGGTGCGCTCAACGCCAATGCCGTTGCTGCCAATGCGGCGTACCGTAAAGGTGGAGCTGGTGCCATTATTGCGGGCATACAGAACTGTGCCCTTGAACTCCTGCACGCGCTCGCGGGCGCCTTCCTTAATCTTTACGTGAACGCTGACCACATCGCCAGGCCGCAGATCGGGAACATTCGGATTTTCGGGTGCCTCAAGGGCTTTCATCAATTCGCTCATTCGTAACTATCCTTACCAGTGGTATGGGCGCTGTTGGTGAGCCATCGCGCTCGACAACAAGCATAATAATTGCATAAAAAATCGCCTTATTGGGCGGGGGCAAATTATACCATAGATACATTTTTTGTGCAGCCTGGCTGCCTGCCGGCGATTCCATTCAAAATGGTTTGCTTCAAAAGCAGTTCTTTTCTGTTATACTTTCACCTGCCCGGCGGGTAAGCCGGGGATCCATTTGAAGGCACACCTTTTATGGTTTTAAAGATCCGCTCCGCTATCAGGGGCTTTTTTTTCCACATTTCACCGGCCCCCACCTGGACCATTCCGCTTGCGCTGCTCGCCCTGACAGGGTTGAGTTATGGCCTGCGCGCCTTATCGCTGGGTTTCTTCTGGGATGACTGGCCTTACCTGTGGTTTTTTCACCGCCTTGGTCCGGCTGGGATCCTCGCAGCTTTCTCCGGCGACCGGCCCTTCCTCAGCTTCATTTATACACTAAGTTTAACCATTTTCGGCAGTTCCAGCCAGGCCTGGCAAATTTTTGCCTTGCTGGCGCGCTGGTTGTGCGGCCTGGGCCTGTGGTGGGCGCTCGCGCAAGCCTGGCCGCGGCAGGCCAATAAAGCTGCCTGGGCCGCGATGCTCTTCACCGTCTACCCGGGCTTTACTCAGCAGTGGATCAGCGTCATCTATGGACAGGCTTTTTTCCTGTTCTCTGCCGTCTTCTTTTCCACCGGCATTACCCTTTGGTTAGCGCGCTGCCGGGGGCGGCTGTCGCGCGGCTGGTTCGCCGCTGGCACGCTGCTGGCGCTGGCGCTTTCAGCCTTTTGCATGTTCTCGACCGAATACTTCTTCGGCCTGGAACTGCTGCGGCCCATCCTGCTGTGGGTTCTGTTCACGAACGAACAGCCGGGTAACAGCCGCAAGATCTTGCGCGAACGCACCTGGAAAACCCTGCGCTGGTGGGCGCCTTTCCTGGGATTAATGCTGCTGTTCGTGCTCTGGCGAGGGCTGATTCATCCCTTCACCGGCTACAAGTTGACCACACTCAATGGCATGGAACAATCCCCGCTGAATACCTTGCGCGGGCTGTCCCTAGCCATCCTGCACGACCTGGTGGTCTCCTCTCTGGCTGCCTGGGGGCAAGCTTTCCAGCCGCTGAGCGGCTTATACGACCTGGGCGTTTCCAACGGCCTGCGCCTGCTGGGAGTCATCGGCGGGGTTGGGCTGCTGTTCTTTCTATATCTCAGCTGGCTGCGGCCGCGCTTTCTGCAAAAAGAACAGCCCGAGTTCGCAGCAACGCCAAATTGGGCTTTGCAAGCCAGTCTGGTCGGGTTATTGACGATCCTGTGCGCAGGCTGGCCCACCTGGATGACCAGCCTGCCCATGCGCATGGGCTTCCCGCTCGACCGCTATGCCCTTTCCATGTCTGTGGGGGTAAGCATTCTCCTGGCCGGGCTGCTTGACGCCTTTGGCAAAAATTGGACGCGCAAGGCAATCCTCCTGGCACTGGCGCTGGGGCTGGCAGCCGGTTTCCAAAACACGACTGCCCTGGCCTATCGCAGTGACTGGAACGCCGCCCGCGATTTCTTCTGGCAGCTGACCTGGCGCGCGCCCGCGGTAAAACCGGATACATTGTTTGCCAGCGACAGTCTGCCCTTCCGCTACTTTGAAGATGATTCCTTGAGTGCGCCGCTTAACTGGGTTTATGACCCGAACGGCACCTCAACCCAGATGAACTATATCCTCTACGATCTCTACGTGCGCCGCCTCTCTATGCCGGCCTACCAACCCGGTTTACCAGTTGAACACGCCTTCCGCGCGACCGAGTTTAGCGGGTCCACCTCACAAACCATCCTGTTCTACTACGCTCCACCCGGCTGCGTGCGGGTCTTAGATCCCGTGAATGACGCGAACTTTTACAACCTGCCGGCCCGCCTGTTAAAAGCGCTGCCGATCTCAAACCCCAGGCAGGTGATTACAGACCAGACTCCCCCCGCCGCGCCGCCCACAGACCTTTTTGGCAGTGAACCAAAGCACGAATGGTGTTATTATTTTGAGAAGGCAGAACTTGCCCGTCAGCAAGGCGACTGGAAAACGGTATATCAGTTGGGCAAACAGGCCATTGGCAGCGGCTACCGTCCGGAAGATCCGGCAGAATATCTGCCCTTCGTGGAGGGTTACGCCCGCGCTGGGAAACTGGATGATGCCTACCAGCTCACCCGGGCAACGGGACGCGAAGCACCTGCCCTGCGCCCGGCGCTGTGCGCCGCCTGGCAGCGCACCTACCAGGCGGCTCCAGATATCCCCTCCAGCTACCGTGACGGGCTGAAAGCAGCCTGGGGCTGTGTCATTCCCAGATAACTTGCCGAGGTACGCTTGGAAAATTTGTTTACCTGCTCGATCATCATACCCGTATATAACAGCGCCGAAACCCTGGATGCCCTGGCTGAGCGCCTGGGGCAGGTGCTGCCCCGCACATCCGCCGCATTCGAGGTAATCCTGGTCAACGATGGCAGCCGGGATCAAAGCTGGCAGGTGATTTCGCGCCTGAGCAAGCAGTACGCCTGGCTGCGCGGGATCAACTTAATGCGCAACTACGGACAGCATAACGCCACCTTGTGCGGCGTGCGTGAGGCGCGCTATGAGATCATCCTCACTATGGACGATGATTTGCAGCACCCGCCCGAGGAAATCCCGCTGCTGCTCGAAAAGCTCGTCGAGGGGTATGACGTGGTGTACGGGGTACCCCAGAAAAGACCGCACAGCTGGTGGCGCAACTGGTTTTCCGTCGTCACCAAACGCGTGCTGGCGGAAGTAATGGGGATTCGGACCATCCGCGATATCGGCGCATTTCGCGCCTTCCGCGCCCACCTGCGCAGCGCCTTTGCCGACTACCGCAACCCGAACGTGATCCTCGACGTGCTGCTCTCCTGGGGCACAGCGCGCTTCGCAACAGTTACCGTGGACGAAAAACCGCGCGAAGCTGGCCGTTCGAATTACAGCTTTTATAAGCTCTTTAAGATCACCATGGTAGTCGTGACCGGTTTCAGCACAGTTCCGCTGCGCATGGCGAGCATGTTGGGTTTTGGCTTCACCCTGTTTGGCGTGGCGATCTTCCTGTATGTCATCGCCGCCACACTGCTGCAAGGCAGCATCCCTGGTTTTCCCTTCCTGGCATCCATCATCGCCCTGTTCAGCGGGATGCAGCTGTTTGCCCTGGGCATCATCGGCGAATATCTGGCGCGCATCTTTGATCGCAGTATGGACCGCCCAGCCTATATCATTGGGGAAGAGACGGCTGCGCAGCGCACCCCTTCCGAGGCCATGCCACCAGAGCCAGCCCGAGTCCGCTCGCTATGAATGTGGTCATTTTACAGCCCTCTTATATTCCCTGGCGCGGTTATTTTGATCAGATCCGGAAAGCGGATCTGTTCATCTTTTACGATGATGTGCAGTATGACAAGCACGGCTGGCGCAACCGCAACCGCATCAAAAATCACCAGGGCGGGCAGTGGCTAACCATTCCGGTACACAGCAAAGGGGCCGTGATCGAGAATACGCCGATTGATCAGGTGGAGATCGCCTGGGAGCAGCCCTGGAATGAACGACACTGGCGCGCTATCCAACAGGCTTACAGCAAAGCGCCTTATTTCAAAGATTTTGCCCCCTGGCTAGAACAGGTTTATCAAAGCCATCCGACCCTGCTGGTAGATTTCACCATCCCGCTCACGATTGAGATAGCCGAGCGCTTAGGCTTCTGCCACACGCGTTTTTTGCGCTCCTCTACTCTGCCCGCTTCTGGACAGAAAACAGAGCGGCTGATCGAGATTCTCAAGCAGGTCGGCGCTACCCACTACATTAGCGGTCCCTCCGCCAAGGATTATTTGAATGAGCAGCAGTTTCAAGAAGCGGGCATCACGCTGGAATATATGCAGTATCATTATCCGGAATATTCCCAGCTTTATCCACCCTACGATCCCTTCGTCACCATCCTGGACCTGTTGGTTATGACCGGTCCTGAGGCTTCCCAGCACTTCCCATCCTGAGGTTTGTATGAGCAATATTCCTAACTTTGATCAAGCGAAAAATTACTTTGAAGAACGACTGACCACGCACGGTGCGACGGCGCGCGGTGTTGACTGGAATTCTGAAACCGCGCAGGAACTACGCTTTTCACAGCTGAGCAAGGTCATTGACCCAACGCAGCCCTTTTCCTTGCTGGATTACGGCTGCGGTTATGGCGCGTTGGCCAGCTTCCTGCTGAAGAAGCAGTACCCTATGCAGCAGTACGTGGGGTATGATGTGCTGGACAGCATGGTGATCAAGGCACGGGATGAGTTCAGCAGTTCCCCTCAGTGCAGCTTCACGGCTCAATTCCAGGAGCTTGCGCCGGTAGACTATGCCATCGCTTCCGGTATCTTCAATTTGAAACTGGAAACACCCTTCGACACCTGGACGGCGTATGTCACCAGCGAACTATGCAAAATGGATAGCCTTTCACGGAAGGGCTTTTCGGTAAACTTCCTGACCAAGTATTCTGACGCAGCATATATGCGCCCGCACCTGTATTATGCCGATCCCTGCTACCTGTTTGATTACTGCAAGCGGCATTTCTCGCGCAATGTGGCCCTGCTGCACGATTATGAAGTATATGATTTCACGTTAATCGTGCGCAAGTAAAGGCCATCCCTTATTGGAGAAGTGAAGTATGGTAAATAACATTCGCGTTGACTTTAACAAGCCTTGCTTAATGGGCAATGAGTTTGCCTACATCCAGGAAGCGATTGAAAAGCGGCACATCTCCGGAGATGGCAGCTTTACTAAACGCTGCCAGGATTTCTTGCAGCAAACATTAGGCGTGCCGCGCGTTCTGCTGGCGACTAACTGCACGCACGCGCTCGAAATGGCAGCTTTGCTGCTGGATATCCAGCCTGGGGACGAGGTTATCGTGCCAGCCTTCACTTTCGTATCGACTATCAACGCCTTTGTCTTGCGCGGTGCTAAACCGGTATTTATTGATATCCGCCCGGATACGCTGAATATGGACGAACGCCAGTTAGAAGCCTTGATCACGCCGCGCACGAAAGCGATTGTGCCCGTGCACTACGCGGGCGTAGGCTGTGAGATGGATACGATCCTGGAAATCGCGGGGCGTTATAACATTCCCGTGGTGGAGGACAACGCGCACGGGTTATTCGGCAAGTACAAAGGGCGCTACCTGGGCACCTTGGGTGTGATGGCAACCCAAAGCTTCCACGAGACCAAGAACATCACCTGCGGCGAGGGCGGCGCGCTGCTGATCAATGATACGCAGTACGTTGACCGGGCAGAAATCGTGCGCGAAAAGGGGACCAACCGCAGCCGCTTTTTCCGCGGCATGGTCGATAAATATACCTGGGTCGATGTGGGTTCCAGCTATGTGCTTTCGGATGTGCTGGCAGCTTTCCTATACGCACAGTTGGAAGTCAGCCAGCAAATCCAGGCCAGCCGCAAGCGCATCTGGGATTTTTATGATCAGCACCTGCAGGATTGGGCCAACGAAAACCGTGTGCAGACGCCTACCATTCCAGATTACTGTGAGCAGCCCTATCATATGTATTATATGCTGCTGCCATCCCTGGAATCACGCCAGGCTTTTATCGCCAGCCTGCGCCAGAAAGGCGTTTACAGCGTCTTCCACTATCTGCCGCTGCACCTCTCAGATATGGGCGTACAGTTTGGCGGTAAACCCGGCGACTGCCCGGTTACGGAAGATGTGTCCGACCGGCTGGTGCGCCTGCCGTTTTATAATACATTGACAGAAGAAGAGCAGGCGCAGGTAATTGACGCAATCCTGACCATTTGTCCTTGAATTTGTAAATGAAGTAAAATCTTGAGATGTAAAATTTAGTCACGAATTGAAAGGTATTTAGGAGAAAAACTGATGTACTTCTTAACTGTCCATTTGTTTAGCGCACCTGTGCTCTATTTAGATCCTGGCTCGGGCAGTTTTCTGATTTAACTGCTTCTGGCTGCCAGCCTGGGGATTGGCGTCGCGGTAAAAATGTATTGGGGAAAGATTAAGATGCTGTTTAGCGGCAAGAAACCCGAAATCCCGCAGGTGACCGACGAGAATGACGAAGAGTAGCGCCAGGCTAAAGGCTTCATTTCGTGATCCTTCCGGCTTCCTGTTCATGCGGGATGGCGTGCTTTACCGGCAGGTGAACCAATCCTATCAAAAAGATTATGACCTGATGATGCAGTCGGGGTTATATGAACGGTTGGTGAAATCCAAACGGCTCATCCCCCATGCGGAAGTCGCCGTTCCCCCGGCGCGGCCCGATCTGGCGTATAAAGTTATTCAACCTGAGCGAGTTGAGTTTATTTCCTACCCGTATGAGTGGAGCTTTAGCCAGCTCAAAGACGCGGCGCTCCTGACCTTATCGATCCAAAAAATTGCCCTGGAAAAGGGCCTCTCACTGAAAGATGCCAGCGCTTACAACATCCAATTTCACCACGGCCGGCCGATCTTAATCGACTCGCTTTCCTTTGAAGCATATCCTGAAGGCCAACCCTGGGTAGCTTACCGCCAGTTTTGCCAGCATTTCCTGGCGCCCCTGGCACTGATGGCCTACCGCGATGTGCGCCTCAACCAGCTGCTGCGCGTCTATATTGATGGTGTGCCGTTGGACTTAGCCAGCCAGCTGCTGCCGCTGCGCACCCGGGCCCAATTTGGCCTGCTGGCGCACATTCACCTGCACGCTTCAGCACAGAAGAAATACTCAGACGCGCCTGATCAAGCGGTATCACAGGCTAAAGGGCGCAGCATGAGCAAGATGAGCTTGATCGGGTTAATCGACAACCTGACCGGCAACATCAACCGCCTGAAGTGGGAGCCGCAGGGCACCGAATGGGGTGATTACTACGATGCGACCAACTATACCCGCGAGGCTTTTGAGCAAAAGCAGCAGCTCGTGCGGCAGTTCATCGAGCAGATCCAACCCGGGCAGGTTTGGGATTTCGGCGCAAATACCGGCGTCTTTTCTCGCCTGGCAGCAGAGCAAGGCATCCTGACCATCTCTTCGGATATCGATCCGGCGGCTGTGGAAAAGAACTACCGCGAGATGCGCCAGAACAAAGAAAAGAATTTACTGCCCCTGGTACTCGACCTGACCAACCCCAGCCCTGGCATTGGCTGGCAAAACGCGGAACGGGACGCCTTTATTGAGCGCGGCCCGGTGGATGCCGTGATGGCCCTGGCGTTGATCCATCATCTGACCATCTCAAACAATGTCCCCCTGCCGGACCTGGCGGCATTCTTCGCGCGCCTGGGGCACTGGCTAATCGTGGAATTTATTCCCAAAGAGGATTTACAGGTGCAGCGCTTGCTGATGACCCGGGAAGATATTTTTCCACAGTATCACCAGGCGGGGTTCGAAGAAGCTTTTCGCGAATGTTTTATGATCAAAGACTGCCAGCCTGTCGCGGGCTCGAAACGGGTTTTGTATTTGATGGAAAATAAAGAACAGCTGTAACGATCCTTATAAAACGCGGTAGAATCGCCCTGGACCATTGATGAAACCTGATGAAAAATAAGCTATCGCGTTGGACCGTTCCTGCCGGGCTGTTTGTGCTGCTGTTAATCAGCTTCGGCCTGCTCATCCCGCAACTGGGTTTTTATTGGGATGACTGGCCGGTGATTCTCACCGGGCGACTGCAAGGCGCGGCCGGTTTTATTAAGTTCTACCAGTACGACCGCCCCATTTCCGCCTGGACCTACATCCTGGAATTCCCCATGCTGGGCAGCCGGCCGATCAACTGGCAAATCTTTACATTCTTACTCCGTTGGGGAACGAGCGCGGCCATGTGGTGGGTGCTCGTGCGCCTGTGGCCGCGACACCGCCGGGAGGCAGCCGGGGCGGCCTTCCTGTTTGCCATCTACCCGGTCTTCACCCAACAAGCGATCTCCGTAGCTTACAGCCAGCATTGGACTTGCTACCTGCTGTACTTTCTCTCGCTAGGGTTAACGGTGGAAGCCTGGTACCAGGCAAAGAAAGGTTCTGGCTGGTACTGGGCGCTCACGCTGGCAGCCCTGGCAGCCTCGCTGCTGCAGCTGCTGACCATGGAATACTTCGCCGGTTTGGAACTGCTACGGCCCATCCTGCTGTGGATCCTGATCACTCGCGCACCAGGCAACCTGCGCAACCGGTTGAAGGCAGTTCTCAAAACCTGGCTGCCTTATCTGATCACATTGATCGGCTTTGTGGTCTGGCGTTTTTTCTTCCTGAAATTCCCCGGTGAAGATGCGAACCCGCCTGTGCTGCTGCTCAAGCTGCTTTCCAGCCCGGTTAGCAGCGGGCTGCGGCTGCTGCAAATTGCCATTCAAGATACCCTGCACCTGCTGATTTCGGTTTGGACCAATATCCTTGCTCCGGCCAACATCAATTTGCAGGATCGCTTCATCCTGTTTTCCTGGGGCGCAGCCTTGCTCTCCGCAGTATTCGTGGCATATTTCCTCTGGAAATTGCAGGGCAAGGCCAGCACTGCGGCTGAACCGGATGCTGCTCAGGAAAGAGCCATTTTCACCCGCCAGGCGCTGCTCCTGGGCGGCTTTGGAGTTCTGTTTGGCATGCTGCCCGTCTGGGCGACTGACCGCCAGATTGTGGTGGGCATGTATTCCGACCGCTTCGGTTTGCCAGCCATGTTTGGCGCGAGTTTGGTACTGGTAGCTTTGCTGGAAGAACTGATCCGCAAACCGGCGCAGCGCATCCTCATGGTCGGACTGCTGATCGGTTTAGCCACAGGAATGCACCTGCGCACCGCGAATGATTACCGTTGGACCTGGGTGCAGCAGACGCGTTTTTACTGGCAGCTCAGCTGGCGGGCCCCGGCTCTGCAGCCCGGCACGGCTGTTTTTTCAGATGGCGAAATTTTCAAATATGTCGGGCAGTATTCGACCGGTGCTGGCATCAACTTGATCTACCCTCCTCAGCCAGGCAATTCGCTCATGCCCTACTGGTTCTTCAATTTAGGGCGCAACTATATTTACCCGATGTCTGCCTTCCAGCAAGGTGTGCCGATTAAGAAAGACTTTCGGCACTACGAATTCCAGGGAAACACGGAGGAAGGCATTGTCGTTCTTTACAAGCCGAGTGATAATGACTGCCTGGAGGTGCTGACCTCTGAGGATCAGGCCAATCCGGACCTGCCCGCATTGACCGCGCAAGCCCTTGGCAATGTTAAGCTCGGGCGCATTCAACCCAATCCGACGCAGGCAGGTTTCCCTCCGCAAGATATTTTCGGACCAGAACCCGAACATACCTGGTGCTATTACTATCAAAAAGCAGACCTGGCGCGCCAGCTGCAAGATTGGGCGCAGGTGGTTTCGATTGGCGCACAGGTGCGCGCAATGGGATACAGCCCCAGCGCAACCTCTTCCAATACGCCGCAGGAGTGGCTGCCATTCATTGAAGGCTATGCCCACCAAAATCAATGGGAAGAAGCCGCATCCCTCAGCCTGGCAGCCTATCAGCTTGACCAACGCATGGATACGCGCCTGTGCAGCCTATGGAATAAACTCACTACAGATACATCCCCTAACGCCGCACAGAATGCCGCCGCCAGCCAGGTGCGCCAGGAGATCCACTGTCCCTGAGCGGACGCTTTTTCATCTTAACTGGACGATCCTCCAATCGTATGATATACTTGGCGCGCTCAAAATCGGGAAAATAACCGAAGAGCAAGTTGCAATTCATCCCACACGCCACCTGACGGATCCTGCGTGCTGGAAAGCGAACCCAAACGCCGACCAGTGAGGGAGCCGGATGAAGGGGGCGGAGGAAAAACGCAAAGGAGTTGAATCAATGGCTACAGTAGTTTCTATGAAAGCATTGCTGGAAAGCGGCGTCCATTTCGGTCACCGCACCAACAAGTGGGACCCCCGCATGCGTCCGTACATTTTCACCGAACGCAACGGCATCCACATTATCGATCTTCAGCAAACTGTAAAAGCGCTCAATAACGCTTACAATGTCGTGCGCGACTGCATCGCCAATGGCGGAACGATCCTGTTCGTCGGCACCAAACGCCAGGCGATGGAAACCGTCCGTGAAGAAGCCATGCGTGCCGGCATGCCCTACGTAACCGAGCGCTGGATGGGCGGCGTGCTCACCAACTGGTCGACGATGTACCTGCGTATCCAGGAGCTGGAACGCCTCGAGCACATGCGCGACACCGGCGAGATCAACCGCCTGACCAAAAAAGAAGGCTTGATGATCGAGCGTGAAATCAACCGCCTCGAGATCCGCCTGAGCGGTCTGCGCACGATGAAACACCTACCCGACTACGTCTTTATCGTCGATGTTTGCCGCGAGACCACAGCCGTCAAAGAAGCGAACAAACTCGAAATCCCGGTGATCGCCCTGGTTGACACCAACTGCGATCCAACCGGCGTTGACTATGTAATCCCATCCAATGACGATGCGATCCGCGCGATCAAACTGCTGGTGGGCAAGATCGCTGATGCTGTGCTGGAAGGCAAAGCCGCTCGCAAAGAAGAAGAGCCCGAACTGGAAGCAATGCCCACCGCCGCTGCGGGACGCTCTGTCCGGATCCCCCGGCTGAACCTCGATCAAGAAGAGGACCTGGAAGACAAGGATCTGTTAGGTGAAGCGACGCTGGCGAAGTTAGGTAACCGCCCGGCAGCAGAGGAAGAAGAAAAAGAAAAAGAAGCGGATAGTGAGTTAGCAAGCTCAGACGAAGAAGCTTAACCAATAACGTGGGACACGCACGTAAACCACGCCCGTAAACTATAAACGAATCTAGAGAAATGATAAGGGATCTGGCATGGCAATAACCACTGACATGATCAAACAGCTTCGCGAAGCGACCAGCGCAGGGATTCTAGACTGCCGCAAGGCCCTCGAACAGGCAAATGGTGACTTTGACAAAGCTGTTGATTTCTTGCGCGAAAAGGGCCTGGCAATGGCCGCCAAGCGCGCTGACCGTACCGCTTCTGAAGGTGTAATTGAGTTGTATTCACACGGCAACGGCCGGGTGGGTGTGATGGTGGAAGTCAACTGCGAAACCGACTTTGTCGCGCGTTCTGAAGCCTTCCGCAAGTTTGCTCACGAACTCGCGCTGCAAATCGCCGCGGCATCCCCCCAGTACATCAAGGAAGAAGATATTCCGGCAGAGGTACTGGAACGCGAAAGTCAAATCGCCACTGCGCGCGCGCATGAAGAAGGCAAACCTGAGGCGATTGTTCCCCGCATTGTTGAGGGATACCTGAACAAGTTCAAAGACGAAGCCGTCCTGATGCGCCAATCGTACATCCGGGATGAATTGATCAAAATCCAGGAGCTTTTCAACCAGACTCTGGTTTCCCTGGGTGAAAATATCATCATCCGGCGGTTCCAACGCTGGCAGTTAGGTGAGGCATCCTAAGTTTCACCCCTTAGCCCAACCGAAAGGTTGGGCTTTTTTTTGAAAACTTGCAGACAGGAGCGATTAAATGGCAAATCTCAAATTCCACCGGATTTTACTCAAACTGAGCGGTGAGGTGCTGGCAGGAGAAGATGGTTTCGGCATTGACGCGCACCGGGCGCAAGATATCGCGGAACGTGTAAAAAAGGTGCGCGAACTGGGCGTCGACGTAGCGATCGTGATTGGTGCGGGCAACCTGTGGCGCGGGCGCGAGGGCCTTAACCAGGGCATGGATCAATCTACGGCAGATTACATGGGCATGTTAGCCACGGTTATGAACGCATTGGCGCTAATGGATGCCATGGAGAGTATCGGGGTGGTCACCCGCGTGCAGTCGGCGATCGAAATGCGCTCGGTAGCGGAACCATACATCCGCCGCCGCGCTATCCGCCACCTGGAGAAAGGCCGCGTGGTGATTTTCGGTGGAGGAACCGGAAATCCCTTCTTCACTACCGATACCGCCGCCGCTCTGCGCGCCACGGAAATTGGCGCAGAAGTATTGATCAAGGCGACGAAAGTGGATGGCGTTTACGACAGCGACCCCAAACGCAACCCCAACGCCAAGCGTTTCGATAAAATCTCCTACATCCAGGCCATCAACCTGCGCCTGCAGGTGATGGATACCACCGCGCTGACCCTATGCATGGAAAACAAGCTGCCAATTCTGGTGCTAAACTTATGGGACGAAACAGCCCTTGCTCGAGCACTGCACGGCGATCCCATCGGTACCTGGGTGGATGGTGACTAAAAACGAGAATGCCTCTTGACCCGCCGCCTGTTTTTTGGCATAATTAACACAGTAGCTAATCCAACGAGGGTTGGATTAGCATAAATGCACCGTCAAAGGCTGTGACGAAGGAAAGTAGACTGGCAGAAACCGCCAGAGAGGCAGGGACGTGAAGGCAGCTTCACGAAATGCTGAAACCCTTGCCCGGAGAAAACCAGTTGAAGTTCCCTTCTGAGCCGTTCGGGTGAACGCTGAAAGCCAGTAGTCCGAATCGCGAGCCAGGCGTTATCCAGGCAGCCAATCGCCGCAGTCAAGCGGCCGTTGGACGAAGTGGGCCGCGGAAGCGACCAAACGGGGTGGTACCACGGGAATTGATCCCGTCCCTGGCGGACGGGATTTTTTTATTAATCGGGCAATTTCTTCATCCGTAAAAGAACTGCACGAGTGCAGGTAAATTGAACAACGGATGACGGAGGTAGAATGACAGAAGATGTTGATCAGTTAAAACAGTTGGAAGAGATTCAGGCGCAGGCCCTGGCGGAACTGGCTACCGTGAAAGATGAGGCACAACTGGACGCCTGGCGCATTGCGAACCTGGGGCGCAGCTCAGAAGTGATGCAGGTGTTCAGCCGCCTGCCGCAGTTTCCCAAGGAAATGCGCCCGCAGATCGGGCAGACCGCTAACCGGGTGAAACAGGCCCTGGAAGCAGCCCTGTCTGAACGCGCGCAGGAGATCAAAGAAGCTGCCCTAAAACGTTCGTTAGAACAGGAACGTCTGGATGTTACCTTGCCAGGGCGCGCGCCCGGCTTTGGCCGGCGGCATATTGTTTCGCAGACCCTGCGCGAGCTCTACCGCATTTTCGGCGATATGGGCTTCCAGATTTACCGCTCTCCGGAAGTAGAGACGGATGAGTATAACTTTGAACTGCTGAACATCCCAGAGCACCACCCGGCGCGGGATATGTGGGACACCTATCACACCATCGACCCGGGAATTATCCTGCGCACGCATACTTCGCCCGGACAGGTGCGCTTCATGCGCGAAGTGGCCCCCGAACCGGTGCGGGTGATCGTACCGGGTATGGTCTACCGCTACGAACAAACCAACGCATCTCACGAATCGCAGTTCAACCAGGTAGAGGGCCTGGCTGTTGGCTACGATGTGACCTTTGGCGACCTCAAGGGAACCCTGATTGACTTCGCCCAGCGTATGTTTGGCGAAAACGCGCGCACGCGCATCCGCCCGTCATACTTCCCCTTCACGGAGCCCAGCGCGGAGATGGACGTCGAGTGCTTCGTTTGCGGTGGGAAAGGCTGCCCGGTTTGTAAAGGCTCTGGCTGGCTGGAAGTGCTCGGCTGCGGTATGGTCCACCCCGTAGTGCTGCAAAACGGTGGTTATGACCCCAAAGTCTTCTCTGGTTTTGCCTTCGGCATGGGCCCTGAACGGATCGCCATGCTCAAATACCAGATCAGCGATATTCGCTACTTCTTCGCTAACGATGTGCGCTTCCTCGATCAGTTCTAGAATAAAGGATTTACTATGAAGGCTGTACTCTCCTGGGTCAAAGATTTCGTCGATATCAACCTCTCGCCAATCGAAATCGCGCACAAGCTGACCATGATTGGCCTGGAGGTGGAAGAAATACGCCTGGTTGGCGTGGATGCTAAAAACGCGGAAACACATGAATTCAAAGTCGTGGGACTGAGTTGGGACCCGGATAAGCTGGTAGTGGCCCAAATCGATGAAGTAATGCCGCACCCTAATGCCGACCGGCTGGTGCTGTGCCGTCTGCAAGATGGCCAGCAAGAACAAATTGTGCTGACTGGCGCGCCTAACCTGTTTGAATATAAAGGCAAAGGGCCGCTGCAAAAACCCTTGAAGGTGGCTTATGCCAAAGAAGGCGCGCGCATTTATGATGGTCACCAGCCCGGGCAGGTGCTGACCACGCTCAAGCGCGCCAAAATTCGCGGGGTGGAGTCCTATTCGATGGTCTGCTCAGAGAAAGAATTGGGCATCTCCGAAGAACACGAGGGCATCATCCTGCTGGATGAGGATGCGCCGACTGGTATGCCGCTGGTGGATTATATGGGCGATGTGGTCTTCGAAGTTTCTATCCTGCCCAATATGATCCGCAACGCCAATATGCTGGGCATCGCCCGCGAATTGGCGGCGGCTTACGATCTGCCGCTGCGCCAGCCGGATGCTTCCTATCCGGAAAAAGGGCCCAGCATCGCGGGCAAGGCCCAGATCCAGATCAAAGCGCCGGAGCTTAATCCCCGCTTCGTGCTGGGGCTGATCGAGGGCGTAGAACCCAAAGAAAGTCCCTACTGGGTGCAGCGCAGGCTGCGCCTGGCAGGTATGCGCCCGATCAACAGCATTGTGGATGCGACCAACTACGTGATGCTCGAGATTGGCGAACCGCTGCACGCCTTCGACTATGATGTTCTAGTCCAGCGCGCCGGCGGCAAAGCGCCGACGATCATCACCCGCCCGGCAGCCGAAGGCGAAAAACTCACCACGCTGGATGACATCGAGCACACCTTGAACGATTTCACCGTGCTGGTCTGCGATACCGCCGGGGCGCTGTCCATTGCTGGCGTAATGGGCGGCAAAGAAAGTGAAGTGACGGAAAACACGCGCAACGTGTTACTGGAAGGCGCGAGCTGGAACAACATCAGCATCCGCCGCACCATCGCCATGCAGAAAATGAACAGCGAGGCCGCATTCCGCTTCTCACGCGGCATCCATCCGGCCCTGGCGCCGTATGGCGTGCAGTTAGGGTTAAAACACATGCTGGAATGGGGCGGCGGCCAGGTCGACCAGGGATTGGTGGACGAATATCCGCTGCCCGCGCAAGACCCGGAAGTGCGCCTGACCACGCGCGATATTCAGCGCCTGTTAGGGATTGACCTGACGGGCAAGGAGATCGCTGATCTGCTTTCCGGGCTGGAGTTCAAGTGCCGGGTGGAAGATGGCACAGTCTACGCCAAGACCCCGCCCATTCGCATGGACATTGGCAAAGGCATAGACGGCGTCGCCGACCTGAGCGAAGAGGTGGCGCGCATGTACGGCTATGACCGCATCCCGGCGACGCGGCTGAAAGATGTGCTGCCCAGTCAGCACGGCAACCGCGAGCTGGAGTTGGAAGAACAGGTGCGGGATGTGCTGGTCAGCCTGGGGCTGCAAGAAGTAATCAACTACCGGCTGACCTCCCCCGAACGCGAGGCGCTGCTGCTGCCCAAAGCTCAGCAGGAGACGGCTGCGCAAACAGGCTATATCCGCCTGAAGAACCCCATGACGCCTGACCGCTCAGTGATGCGCCGCTCGCTGCTCAGTTCCGTGATCGATACGCTGGAGCACAACATTCGCCTGCGCGACCGGCTGGCAATCTTCGAAATCGGCCCGGTTTTCTGGCCTAAGATGCAAGGCAATCTACCCCAGGAAGCGCACCGGCTGGTAATCGGCATAAGCGGCCTGCGCCAGCGGCCCACCTGGGACGGCGGCAGCGCACCCACAGCCAAAGCGCAGCTCGATTTCTATGACCTGAAAGGGGTGCTAGAAGCTATGCTGGAGATGCTGCATGTCAATGGCGTGCAGTTCGAGACCGCCGACAGCCCTTCTTTCCATCCTGGAAAGAGCGCACGGCTGGTGATCAACACGGGCGATATGCAAACGAACCTGGGCGAGTTCGGCGAGCTGCACCCGCTGGTTAAAGAAAACTATGACCTGGGCGGCGCGCCTGTCCTGGCAGCTGACCTTGACCTGGATGCGTTAAACCGGGTCATCCCCTGGCGCTATGAGACGCAGAGTGTGCCCGTGCACCCGCCGGTGCTCGAAGATATTGCTGTAATTGTTGATGAAGCCATTCCGGCGGCACAGGTGGAAGAGGTGATTCGCCAGGCCGGCGGCAAGATGCTGGCAAGCGTACGCCTGTTCGATGTGTTCCGCAGCGCGGCGATTGGCGAAGGAAAGAAGAGCCTGGCCTACAGCCTGACTTACCAGGCCCCCGAACGCACCCTGACCGACACCGACGCGACCCAAATCCGGCAAAAGATTATTAAGCGGCTGGAGCAGGAAGTCGGCGCAAAGCTGCGCAGCTAATTTTTAGCTCTCAAAATGGCCCGAGCACAGTTCACTCGGGCCATTTTATTTTCCAGTTGTTATTCGGGCAAGTTGCCGGCAATTTCTTCAATCTGGTCCAGCACGTCATCCGTCAACTGGTCCAGGAATTCGGAGGTAGCCACATTTTCATCCAGTTGTTCCAAACTGGTAGCGCCGGTGATCACACTGCTGATCTCTTTACGGCGCAGCAGCCAGGCAATCGCCAGCTGCGCCGTGGTCAGGCCTAGTTCCTGGGCTAAAGCGGTCAGATGGCGGGTAATAGCGATGCGTTCTGGGGTAATCAGATCCCGGATCCAACCATAATCGGGCAAGGTGACCCGGCTGCCCTCGGGAATGCCGTCGTTGTACTTTCCGGAGAGAATGCCATTGTAAAGCGGGGAGTAGGTGGTCAGACCCAGGCCAAATTCACGCGTGATGGGGGCAAGTTCTACCTCCACCCGGCGGCGGTGGAACAGGTTGTACTGCGGCTGTTCCATGGTCGGCGGAATTAGATTTAACTGCCGCGCCAGCCCAACGGCCTCGGTCACCTGGTAAGCCTCCCACTCGGAGGTTCCCCAATATAGAATCTTTCCGTTATGGACCAGTTCGTTCATCGTCCAGACCACTTCTTCAATGGGGGTATCCGGGTCAAAGCGATGGCAGTAATAGAGGTCCACGTAATCCAGACCCAGGCGGCGCAGGGAGGCATTGATAGATTCGGTGATGTGTTTGCGCGAAAGGCCACGCCCATTCGGACCGGGCATGGTCGGCCAAAATACCTTGCTGGAAATGACCAGCGCCTCGCGGGGTAAGTCCTTAATGGCCCGGCCCATAAACTCTTCGGCCTGCCCATTAGCATACATGTCCGCGTTATCGAAGAAATTAATCCCCTGGTCATAGGCGGCATGGATCAATTCGATCGCAGCCTCTTCGCCTAACTGGCTGCCAAAAGTGACCCAGGCACCCAGCGATATTTCACTAACTTTTAAGCCCGAACGACCCAGGCGTCGATAGTGCATTGTTCCCTCCTGATCGATTTCAGATATCTTATGTTACAGATGGCATAGTCATCTGTAACACAAGCACGATAACCAGTGCTTAGAAAGAAGGGTGGCTTTTACTGCCACCCTTCTTTATTTTACTCTTTTGATTCTTTTTGTACGGCCTCGTCGCCTTTATCTGTTCCAATCCCCAGCGGCTGCCATTTGTGGCTGTCCATGCGCAAGCGGTGCATACCCCCACCGCGGTTGTGCAGTTCGTCAAAGCCCTCGGGTTTGATGGCAAGCATATCCCCTTCAATCAAACCGAGCACGCCTTCCTGGCCCGGCTCCTGACTGCGGGATTGGCAGTAACCACACGTCTTTGGATCATGCGGCTGGTAGGTTTCCGGCTCTTCGTACGCCGTAATGTAGCCTTCGTAGTTGCGCAAAGCTACTTTGTGATCTGAAGCGCTGATCAGGTAGTTCGGCTGCAAGGGGATCTTCCCGCCGCCGCCCGGGGCATCCACCACGTAGGTAGGGACGGCATAGCCAGAGGTATGCCCACGCAGCCCTTCGATGATCTCGATGCCTTTAGCGACCGGCGTGCGGAAGTGCCCGGCGCCTTCTACCAGGTCACACTGGTAGAGGTAATAAGGGCGCACACGAATGCGGACCAGGTCGTGCACCAGCTGGCGCTGGACATTCACGCAGTCATTCACTCCAGCCAGCAGTACCGACTGGTTGCCCAGCGGGATGCCCGCGCGGGAGAGCTTGTCCGTCGCCTCCGCCAGTTCGGCGGTGATCTCATTCGGGTGGTTGACGTGAATGTTCATCCACAACGGGTGATATTTTTGCAGCATATCCGTCAGTTCAGGGGTGACGCGCATGGGCATAAAGACCGGGACGCGGCTGCCGATGCGAATAATCTCGATGTGCGGGATCTCGCGCAGGCGGCGCAGCAGTTCATCGAGGATCTTCGGCGCCATGGTCAGGGGATCGCCGCCCGAAAGCAGCACATCGCGCACCTGGGGGGTACGTTTGAGGTATTCAATCTGCGCGTCAAACTCAGCCCGCGAGAAGGTCGCTGATGGGTCGCCCACAATCCGCGAGCGGGTGCAGTAGCGGCAGTAAGAAGCGCACTGCGTGGTTACCAGCATCAGCACGCGATCCGGGTAGCGGTGCACCAGACCTGGCACGGGTGAGTGACGATCTTCTGCCAGCGAATCTTCCATCATGCCGGTAAAGGGCACGATCTCGCTAGCCGTGGGAATCACCTGCTTGCGGATGGGATCATTGGGATCATCCGGGTTGATCAGCGAAACAAAGTAAGGGGTGATTTCGACTCGAAACAGATTCGGAACGCGCAGTGCTTTGCGTTCACTTTCCGTCAGCGGAAACACCTTTTCAAATTCTTCAACTGTATTCAGGCGGTGGCTCAACTGCCAGCGCCAATCATTCCACTTTTCATCTGGTACATCCTGAAAAACAGGCGCCCGGCGAGATGGGAACGGGGTATTAGCCATAATTGACTCCCTAATAAATCAAAAATCCAATAAAAACTTGCCGCGCAAGCCGATCAGTATCTTTAGCACAAGGAGAACCAACGATGCGATGGCTGCGCGGCGGCTGCTTCGCTGGTTTCCCTTTGCGGTATTTGTAAAAGCCAAAAGGAGAGATACGGGGTTTCAAAACCCTGGAATGACAGGCATGCGAAAAAGATACGCTGCCAGCAGGCAGCATTCTCTCGCTCAATCAGCCTGCCCATTCTCAGGCGGGTCATGATCAGGCCGGAAGAAACCAGCACTCAGTTGAACCTTCATACCTTCTATTTTAAGGAATAATATCTTCTGGGTCAACATTCCCGGGTAATAAAGAGGATAATTCCTACTGCAACCGGCAACTTGCGGTCAGCAATCTGAAGTTTACGCCCTCAACAGGCAGTTACACCTGGAGGCCCCAACCATCACACAGCACGCGCAGGGCATTCCCGCCAAGAATTTTCTTAATGCGGGAGAGGTCGTGCCCATCAATTACTAACCGTTGGGTAAGACGCGGCATCTGTGAGGCATTATCCAGGTCATCCGGAGGGGTAGTAAAGCCATCGAAATCGGTGCCAATACCCACCACATCTTCCCCGCCTGTATCGATAAGATACTGAATATGGCGGGAGAGGAAATTTATACCCTGCCCGCTTTCTTTGGGCATCAGCCAGTAAGGCATGAAAATCACCCCAATAATTCCCCCATCCCGGGCAATCCGGCGAATCTCCCAATCCGCCAGGTTATAAGGCGAAGGATTAATCGCATATGCGCCCACATGAGTAGCCATTAAAGGCACATGTTTACCGCTGGCCTCGGCAATGGCATAAATCTGCTGGCGAGCCGTGGGGGAACAGTGCGAGACGTCGATCAACATGCCCAACTCAATCATGCGCTCTACCACCTGTTTCCCCAAATCTGTTAGCCCCAGGGTCAGGTCACGCCAGAGCGCCGGATGCTTCGATAGGTGCGTGACATCTTCCGGAAATGGGTAGCAGGGATTCACCACCTGATTGGGGTAGAAGTGGGCGAGTGTCAGGTAGACTACCCCGCGCTGGTACAGGTTTTCCAGACTGCGCATCACGCCTTCAGCACTGGCTTCCTTGCCGCCCAGGCTGTGGCCCCCCTCAACGGCATGAATCACGGCAATGGGGCGGTTGCCCTTCGGACGGCTGAGTATGCCGTTGAGCTCAGCCACCGAGCGCACCATCTGCGCCCAGGTATAACCGCTGGTCTGCGAAACAGCAGCTTCCATATCCGCCATAATTTTCAATGTGGCATCATACGGCTGGCTCTTGATCAATTTACGCCAGAGGTCCGGGCGCAGAATACTAAACAGGCGCAGAATGGGGAAATCTTTTTGCAAGCCTTTTTCCGGGACATGCAGCACGGAGAGAATGACATCATAGCCGCCATCCCGCAATCGCGGGAAAGAAGCGCGCACTGCCAGAGGATTGGCATGGATGGAGCGATTAATCACATAACGCCAGCCCAGGTTTCGGTGAAAAAGCTGCTGCTGCATGGAAGGGTGGATATGCAAATCCACAATGGTCGCTTCGTGCTGGATCTGACGCCAATCGAGTTGAGCCATACTGCCCTCCTGATCTAAAAATCAGGCTGAGAATTGTGCGGATGTAATATATATATTATAGAGGCATTTTATCCTATTTCAATGCTTATTCCCCGATGATTTTGTTTATCTCTGGCGCATTCGTCCCTATACGAAGCACCATTTATGTATGGGACGCTCCAACCTCTAAACCATTTGCGGAAAAATTTACAAATAGAGTATACTTATCTGGGGGAAACAAGCCTTAGAGAGCGCAAACGGCGCTCAAGCAAGTCGAATATTCAGTGATTAAGCAGGGGATGAGTAATAAATACGATGGCAGAGTCAAAAATCCAGCACCTGATTGTGTTGATGTTAGAGAACCGGGCCTTTGATCACATGTTGGGGTACCTCCAGTACCCGCAAGGAACGGCTTTTGAGGGCATCGCTGGGAAAGAGAAAGATTTTGGAAACCCGTACGGGGATGGCAAAGTTGCCTACCCGCAGCCGAAAGCAAACTATTGGATCAGCCCAGGGCCTAATCACAGCCATACTTCAGTGATGCGCCAGTTGATCCAATCCCCCCAGGCCAGCTATCCCTATCACATCACAAATTTGGGCTTTGTGGAAGATTATGCCACCATCGCCCCAGAGCACCCGGATGACGTGCTGAACTGTTTCAAACCCGAACATCTGCCGGTGCTTTCCAAACTGGCTCAGTCGTTTGCCGTCTGTGATCACTGGTTCTGTTCTGTACCGGGTGAGACGTGGCCCAACCGCAACTACGCCCACGCCGCTAATTCAGATGGGGAAGTCGCCATTGTTTTTCGCAGCTATGCTAACAAAACCATTTATGAGCAGCTTTCCGAAAACCAGCGCGATTGGGTCATTTATTATTCCGGCTTTCCGCCGCAGTCGATTGTTTTTACCAATCTCTGGCGGGACGAACGGCATAAGTGGATCCAGCGCTTCCAGCCGATCAACGAAATCTACCGTGCCATTCAAACCGATCATCTGCCGGAATATGCCTTTGTCGAACCGGATATGTTAGGCGTCAACTCTGACAGCCAGCACCCTGGGATGGGCGGGCTCGATGACTTTCAGTTGGGCGAGCGCTTAGTCTGGCGGCTGTATCACCACCTGCGGGAGAACCCGGCTGTGTTCCAAAAAACGCTGCTGATGATCACCTACGATGAACACGGCGGTTTCTTTGATCACATTCCCCCGCCACAGGGAAAAGATCTCGAAGTGGACCCTGCTTACTGCAATGAAGATGGTGAGGTTATCTTCCCCTTCGACCTGCTGGGGCCGCGCGTTCCCGCCGTTTTTGTTTCCCCATGGATTCCGGCTGGAATGGTCGACCAGACCCTCTACGAACATGCCTCCATCCCGGCCACGGTGCGCAAGCTGTTCCAGGTATCCGCGGCGCCGCTGAGCAGCCGGGATGCACAGGCCAAGACCTTTGAAGGCATTACCACGCTGGATCAGCCCCGCACGGATGATTTCCCAGAAATTGAAGAACCGCAAATCAATGAAGAGCAGCGCAAGCCAAAGGTAGGTGTGCCGCTGCGCGAGAGCATGGCCTGGATTCTGGGGAATATGTTATGGGATAACCTGTCGGATCAGGCCAAGAAACAGCCAAACCTGTTTGATCACCTGGGGAAAGCCCTTGGCGTTCCGCAAGGAAGCAAAGAATCCTCTGGCACGCCGGCGGTGATCAACGCATTAAAAACGATTAGCCCACAACTTTCTGAGGATGCGAAAAACATTCTGGGCGATGCACAATCTGAGTTAGCGCACCTGGAAGATACCATCAGCAACTTTTCCAGTTCCTTATCGGTTCCTGAAGGATTGAAGCTGATCAAGAAGCAGCTGCGGCGCATGTTGATGGATGAAGCGCTGAGTGATGACGCGCAGAAAATCGGCGAGTGGCTGTTCCGCCTGTTTGAAGAGCCTATTTTGATCCTGCACACCGCGGATGGGCGAACAATCCTCGAGCCGGGAGAAGATGGTTTTCAACAGGCGCTGGAAAATCTGCGCTCACAACCGCAGTCGGGCAAGCGCATCTGGCTGGCGAACCACAACTGCCGCTGGATGGACTTTACCGCAAATGGGCAGGCAGTTTTTTATGACCATGACCCCGCCCAGACCTTGCGCACAGAGCAGGTGGATGAGCAGCAGGCCAAACAGTTGTTCAGCGATTTTCAAAATGACCAGCTGGACGAAATTCGCCAGTTCTTTAAAGCGCAGGAAGGTACGAAAAATCAGGCTGCGCAAAACACAAACTAAAAATCAATCTGCCTGGAAATATCAGAATTTCATAAGCGTTAAGCCACACTTCTTGACGCGCATTTTTGAGCATGTTATGATTTAACTCAGATTTTTAGCACTCAAAGCCTTAGAGTGCTAAAGCCTGAGCAGCACAAAGAAATGCTCTCCGTGAAATGAGTGTGGTATGAGCGACTTGAGCGAACGACAAAAATTTATCCTGGCTTTGGTGGTGCATGAATATGCGCGCACCGCTGCCCCAGTAGGTTCGCGCTACCTGGTTGAGCAGTACCACCTGGATATGAGCTCAGCGACGGTACGCAATGAACTGGCTGCGCTGACCGAGCAGGGTTATCTGCGCCAACCATATACTTCGGCGGGAAGAGTTCCCACAGAAGAAGGCTACCGCTACTTTGTGGGCCGGCTGCTGCAAGAAACCGTGCTGCCCGAGGCGGTTCGCTCCACGATCAGCCACCAGTTTTACCAGATGCGCTATGACGTCGACCAGTGGATGCGCCTGGCAGCCTCGGTGCTGGCGCACCAATCCCGGGCAGCATCCGTCGTCACCGCACCGCACCCTGAGACCCTGCGCTTTAAGCACCTGGAGCTGATCAACACGCGCGGGCGGCAGGTGTTGATGGTGCTGGTGCTGTTTGGCGGCGAAGTCCGCCAGCGCTTGGTGACCCTGGCTGAACCGGTATCCCAGGAACAACTTTCGGCCACCGCCGACCGGCTGACGCACCTGCTGCTGGACAAAGATCTTGAAGGGATCAGGCTGCTGCGGGCACAGACCGGCGGCCTGGACCTGGATATTCTTAATTATGTGGCGGACGATATGGAACAGGCCCGCCAGGCCCTGGCGGGGGAAGTCTACATGGACGGCCTGACGAATGTAATGGCCGAGCCGGAGTTTTCCGGTTCCGAAGAGGCAAGGCGCGCCCTGCGCTTGCTTGAAGAGCGCACGCTGCTGCAAGATTTACTGGCGCGAACGGTGCTGAGTAAATCTCCGCAGGGAACAACTGGCATGATCAATGGCAGAGGCGCCAGCGGGACGGACCTGCTCCCCCGCGTTCTGCCCAGCAGCCCGGGCAGCAGCCCCAACAGCGTGCAGGTTTTAATCGGCGGTGAAGGCACCTGGGATGAACTACGGCACTTCTCCGTCGTCCTGACGCGGTATGGCATGCCTGGTCTGGCTACCGGCACCCTGGGGGTGCTGGGACCGCTGCGCCTGCCATATGGGCGAACCATCTCAACCATGCGTTTTCTTTCCAGCCTGCTCAGTGACCTGGTTTCTGAGACACTCATCGACGAAACGTAGCTTGCTGAAGATACACCCGGCCCCAGACAGGAATTGGAAGAATATAAAAACCTGGTAAGAATCATTTGTAGCGATATTAACTGAAGTGAGGTAAGGAATTATGGAAGATGAAAAGGAAAACCGCGAACGCACACCCGCGGGAAAAGGCGCCGATCAACCCCCTGAAGCGGATATCGTAGAAGGCGAATTCGTCGAAGCGGGCACCACCGAAAGCGGTGAAGACAATGGGGAAAATGAAAGCGTAATGGCAGAAGAATATAACCAGCTGGCAGAAGAATTGCAACAAGCACAATCAAAAGCAAAAGAATTCTTTGAAGGCTGGCAGCGTGAACGAGCCGATTTTGCCAATTACAAACGCCGGATCGACCGCGACCAGCAGTCGATGTCGCTCAATATGAAAGGCGAAATCATCAAGCGCTATCTGCCGGTATTGGATGACCTGGAACGCGCCTTGAAAGCGCGCCCCACGGAAGGACCGGCAGCGACCTGGTCCAATGGGATTGAGTTAATTTATCGCAAACTGCAAAACATTCTCGAAGCGGAAGGCGTGCAGCGTATCCCGGCAGAGACGGAAGAATTTAACCCGACCCGGCACGAAGCAATCAGTCATGAAGATAGCCCGGAGCACGAGAGCGGGCAGGTCATTGAAGTGGTTCAACAGGGATATACGCTCGGCGACCGGGTGCTGCGCCCGGCACTGGTGCGAGTAGCTCGCTAGTAAGGAAGAGGTAAACTATGGCAAAAATCATTGGTATCGACCTTGGGACGACAAACTCGGTTGCCGCGGTAATGGTGGGTGGCGAGCCTGTGGTCATCCCGTCCGCTGAAGGTGAACGCCTGGTGCCTTCTGTCGTGGCAGTTAACAAAAATCACGAGCGCATTGTCGGCCGCTCAGCTCGTAACCAGGCGATTGTCAACCCGGAAAACACTGTTTTTTCCATCAAACGCTTTATGGGCCGCCGTCTGGATGACCCTGAGGTACAGCGCACCACGGAACGCGTTCCTTACCAGGTGGCCAAGGCCCCCAACGGTGACGTGCGCGTGATGCTGGACGGGCGCGAATATTCGCCGCCGGAAGTTTCAGCGATGATCCTGTCTAAACTTAAGACGGATGCGGAAGCCTATTTGGGCGAAACCATTACCCAGGCAGTCATCACCGTACCGGCTTACTTCAATGACGCCCAACGCAACGCCACCAAAGACGCCGGCAAGATTGCCGGGTTAGAAGTGCTGCGCATCATCAATGAGCCCACGGCTTCTTCTCTAGCCTATGGGCTGGACAAGAAAAAGAACGAGGTGATTGCGGTCTATGATCTGGGCGGCGGTACCTTTGATATCTCCATCCTGGATGTCGGCGACGGCGTTTTTCAAGTGCGCTCCACCAGCGGTGACACCTTCCTGGGTGGCGATGACTTCGACCAGCGGGTGATGGATTACCTGATCAGTGAATTCAAGAAAGAAACTGGCATCGATCTGCATGCGGACCGCCAGGCGTTACAGCGCCTGCGCGAGGCTGCTGAGAAAGCCAAGATCGAATTGTCTTCGATGATGCAGACGGAAATCAACCTGCCTTACATCACCGCGGACCAGACTGGGCCAAAGCACCTGGTGATGACCATGACGCGCGCCAAGCTCGAGCAGCTGACCAACGACCTGGTCGAACGCTCGCTCGAACCCGTGCGCCGCGCGCTGCAAGATGCCAGCTTAAAACCTGCCGATATCAACGAAGTGGTGCTGGTGGGCGGCATGACCCGCATGCCGGCCGTGCAAGAAGCCGTGCGGCGGCTGTTCGGCAAAGAACCGCACAAAGGCGTCAACCCGGATGAGGTCGTCGCCATTGGCGCAGCCATCCAGGCAGGCGTGTTGGGCGGCGAAGTAAAAGATATCCTGCTGCTGGACGTCACCCCGCTGACCCTGTCCGTCGAAACCTACGGCGGCGTTGCAACCCCCTTGATCGAACGCAACACGACCATCCCTTCGCGCAAGAGCCAGATCTTCTCAACCGCTTCCGACAGCCAGACGCAGGTGGAGATCCATGTGCTACAAGGCGAGCGCCCCATGGCCACAGACAATAAGTCACTGGGCCGCTTCATCCTGGACGGCATTCCCCCGTCCCCGCGCGGCGTTCCGCAAATCGAAGTGACCTTTGATATCGATGCCAACGGCATTCTCAAAGTCACTGCGGCGGATAAAGCCTCTGGGCGAAGCCAGCACATTACCATCGCTGCTTCTTCGGGCCTCTCTGAAAATGAAATCGAAAAGATGCGCAAGGAAGCAGAGGCAAATGCCGAGAGCGACCGCAAGCGCAAAGAGTTGATCGAAGCGCGCAACCAGGCTGATAACACCATCTATACCTCTGAAAAGATGCTGCGCGAATACGGCGACAAGGTCCCCGCGGATGTCAAGAAGAAGATCGAAGAAGGCGCGAATAAACTGCGCCAGACGATGGCCACGGAAAACGTTGAAGACATCAAGCGCGAGACGGAAGAGTTGGGCCGCGATTTGCAGCAAATCGGTTCCAGTATGTATGGCCAGCCAGGCGGCCCCCAGGCGGGTGGCCCAGAAGGACAACCTGGCGGCGGCCCTGGAGAAGGACCCCAGGGCGGGCAAGGCCCCAATGAAGGTCCAAATGGTGAAGATGTTGTCGACGGAGAGTTTCGTAACGCATAAATAGCTCAAAAACAGCATGGGTGACAGACAGATCAGGTATAATACCTGTTTGCTGTCTGTCACCCATGCACTGATTAAGCGGTGAAGTCATGCTGCGTGGAGCGAAAAAAACTTCTTATTTCGCTTCAGGCCGGATGACATTCAGCATTAATCGATCCTGTATATTGTTCTGGAATGATTGGTAAGTGATAACATCTTATGGCACAACGTGATTATTATGAGGTTCTCGGCGTTTCGCGCGGGGCAAGCACAGACGAGGTCAAGTCCGCGTTTCGCCAGCTGGCGCGCAGGTTCCACCCCGACGTAAACAAAGAAACGGACGCTGAAGAACGTTTTAAAGAAATAAATGAAGCCTACGCCGTGCTTTCGGATCCTGATAAACGCGCAGCGTATGATCGTTATGGTCATGCCGGGGTCAATGGCATGGGTGGAGCGGGCGCACCCGATTTTACGAATATTGACTTTACCGATATCTTCGAAGAATTCTTTGGCTTTGGTGGTGGGTCCAGCCGCCGGCGCGCGCGCAATACGCCCCGCCGAGGTGCGGACCTCAACCTGTCCGTCACGCTGACCTTTGAGGAAGCGGTTTTTGGCGTAGAAAAAGAGGTAGAGTACGTGCGGGATGAAGTCTGTGCCACGTGCCGGGGCACCGGCGCGGAGCCGGGCACCACTCCCGTGCGCTGCCAGACCTGTGAAGGGCGCGGCGAAGTGCGCCAGGTGCGCCAGACTTTCTTAGGGTCTATGGTGCAGGTCACCACCTGTCCCACCTGTAATGGCCAGGGCGAAGTCATCACCACACCCTGCCCGACCTGCCGCGGCCGCGGGTTGGAACGGCGCACCGTGCACAAACCGGTGAGCATTCCCGGCGGCGTGGATACGGGTACGCGCGTGCGCCTGGCGGGCGAAGGGCAACCCGGCGTGTATGGCGGGCCCAATGGCAATGTTTACCTGGAGATTCAGGTAAAACCGCATAAGTTTTTCCGCCGCAAAGGCAACGATATTGTCCTGGACTTAAATATCAATCTGGCCCAGGCTACCCTGGGCGCGGATATCGAAGTGCCTACCCTGGATGGCCTCGCCAACCTGACTATTCCTGCCGGGACGCAGCCCGGGCGCATCTTTAATCTTAAAAATAAGGGTGTGCCCTACCTGCACAGCAGCGGGCGCGGCGATCAGATGGTGGTCGTGAATGTGGAAGTGCCGCAGCGCTTGACAGCGGAACAGCGAAAACTCTTCGAACAGCTTGCCCTGACCCTGGGCAGCGAAGTGCGCCCCCAGGAACGCAGTTTCCTGGATAAGCTCAAGGAGGTCCTGGGTGGCTGAAGCGGAGGAAGCCGGCAGCGCGCATTGGTTAGAGGTCTCCTTAACGGTAGACCCCGAGCTTGCTGAAGCAGTCTCCGAAGTGATCAGCCGCTTTGTCTCCAATGGGGTGGTGGTGGAGCGCGGAGTCACGTTCACTGACCCGGAAGATGAAGGCACACCCATCGGGCCAATGCGCGTATTTGGCTACCTGGCGGTGGATGAGAACATCGAAGAAACGCGCCAGCGCCTGGAAGAATCTCTGTGGCACCTGGGGCAGATCGCGGCAAGCATGCAAACGCCGCTGCCAGAGCCAACCTTCCGCACCATCATGGATGAAGATTGGATGGCTTCCTGGAAAGAACACTACCACCCCATCCCCATCGGTCAGCGGTTATTAATCCTGCCCGCCTGGGTGCCAGATCCCAAGCAGGGACGGATCGCGGTCAAAATTGATCCCAGCATGGCCTTTGGCACCGGCACGCATCCCACCACCCAGTTATGCATGGAACTACTGGAAAGTACGGTGCGGCCCGGCCAGCCGGTCATTGACATAGGCTGCGGTTCAGGCATTTTGTCGATTGGCGCCATCAAACTGGGCGCATCCCACGCCCTGGCAGTGGATATCGACAACGCGGCTATTCGTTCAACGCGCGAGAATGCCCAGGCAAACGGCGTACTGGATAAAATCGAGAGCGGGGTTGGTTCGGTGACTGAGGTCCGGGAAGGCCAGTATTCGCTGCGGCAGGCGCCTCTGGTGCTGGCGAATATCCTCGCCCCGATCATTATTCGCCTGTTCGATGCTGGTTTGGCTGATCTGGTCTCTCCGGGCGGGAAGCTGGTGCTTTCCGGGATCCTGGATACGCAGGCGGCGGATGTCATCGCCGCGGCAGAACAAAAGGGGCTGAAGTACCGCGACCTGCGCCAGATAACGGACTGGGTCGCCATCGTCATGGAGGCCTGATACCGAAATTAAATTGAACCGGCAGTTTTGCCGGTTCTTTTTATTTTCTTCTGCTCCCTGTTACCAGACGCGCTCGAGCTGCGGGTTCTCCTGTGAGCGCCGGCCAACCTTCGCCATATCGATCCACTCGCCCTGGACTTTGATGCGCACTACGTCGGCGGTGAAATCGGTGACGGTCGGGCCATCGTTGCTAAACAGGAAAGAACCGACCGCATAAATATCGGCAGGCACCTGCAGCTTTTCAAAGCGGCGAATTTTCTCGGGGCGGAAGCCGCCCGAGACCACAATTTTCACTGCCTGGCAGTACTCCCGGGCGCGTTCCCGCCATTCGGCGTTCAAGTCCCAGGCGGTCCAGGCGTTGTCTAACCCCTGGCGGACCAGGAACACCAGGCGCGGGTTGACGCCCAGATCCAGCAGCGGGTCACCCAGCGGCGGAACGGAGCGGTCGCGCAGTGAACCGGAGGTATCCAGGCGGACGCCATACAGGCGGTAACGCTCGGCCTCTTCTACTTTGCCTGCTTCAGTCAAAGCGCGGAACTGGTCGAACATGACTTTGCAGACAGCCAGAGAATCGGCCACCGAATCGTTATTGAAATCGACCAGGGCGATGCGCGGAATGGATACCGGCAGCACTTCGGCAAAGGCGCGCATGGCCTCAGCGGTATCGCCCAGGAAAGCGGCAATGGCAGCATGCGCCACCGTGCCGCCGCCCGCCCCGCCCCACCAGTCGCCCTGAGCGTCAGTCGAGACGAAGGGGCCAAGCGTCGATGCATAATCCATGTTGAAGCGCTGCACGGCGATGTTATAGGCATAGCCGTCCGCGGCCTGAACTTCGTGGGCATCAAAGCGGGCGGGGAAGAACAGCACCGGTTTGCTATGAGCTGCCACCAGAGTTTCATAGACGTTGGTAGCCACCCGGCTGCCGCGCGTCAGCACGCCCAGCGTGGGGGTTTCGAGAATAGCAAAATCGCGGTAGCGTCCCCGCACGCGCATGACCGGCTGCACGTGCAGCGGATCGCCATCCGAGGAAACCACGTGCCCATCCTGCACAGCCCAGACCTGCAATTGATCTGCCGTATCAATAAAAGTATCGCCCGAGAAGTAGCCAGTACATAAGCGCAGCATCGTCAGGGCCTTATCGATGCCGACCACAACGGTTTTCCCCGGGCGGCGCGTGAACCACTGCATTTCGACCTCAATATCGCCGTTCTGAACGCCTTCCGGCGAAATCCCCGCTGGGAGTCGAGGATCGTGTCCCTGATAAGTATAGCCACGCTGGGAAAGCTCAGCCAGCATATAGGCAATATTGGTAAAGTATTTGTCGCTGTACCAGCCTTTACGCATGCGTTCAACATCCAGTTTGAAAACGGTGTTGGTCAGGCGCTGATTATTAAAGATGCTCATAGAAGCTCCCTATTTGAAGCATGACTTCGTGTAATAAATACACTTTGTATGATTATAGCGAATTCTCGGGAAGAGTCAAGAGCAATGGAAAAGATCACCCTGGCGAAGGGGCAAAAACAATCGGGCAGGTTCCAGGCGAGCTAGGAGCAGGGAAGAATTACGGTAAAGGTGCTGCCTTTACCCTGGGTCAATTCCACCCAGACGCGCCCGGCATGGCTCTCTACAATGGATTTTACGATAGCCAGGCCCAGCCCCGTGCCAGACATTTCCAGGCTGGCGTTCGCCGCGCGGTAGAACTTATCAAAGATAAACGGAAGGTCCGCCGTGGGGATGCCTATGCCCGTATCCTCAAATTGAAGGATGGCCTGGTTTTGTTCATTCCAACCAGAAAGAAAAATCTCACCATTCGGCGGCGTGTAATGGACAGCATTTTCCAGCAAATGATCAATCATTTGGCGCATCTGCACCGGGTTCGCCAGAATGGTCGGAAAATCGGCGGGGAAATCCAGCTTCAGGTGCAAATCTTTTTCCGAAAGCTGCTTTTTGAGGCCTTCCGCCGCGAAACGCACCAGTTGATCCAGGCGTAGGTTTTCCTTCCGCCCGTCAAAATCCGATTCGACCCGGCCCAACTCCAGCAGATCATCCACCAGGCGGGTTATATTATGCACGCTGACCTTAATGCGCCGGATGAAGTCGCGCTGCATATCGGTTACTGGCCCGGCTCGCTCAATTAATTCCACATAACCTAGAATAGCGGTCAATGGCGAGCGCAAATCATGCGATACGGTATGCACAAACTCTGTTTTGATATGATCGAGCTTTTTCAAATAAGTGATATCGTGCAGGGTCAATACACTGCCTACCCCGGTGATGGGGTTTATCTGTACGCTATAGATGTTGTTTTCATTGGGCGAAATCTCCACCCGCGTGGCAGCCCGCTTAGCGGATAACTGAATGAGATCGAGCAGTTCAGCCTGAGCGATCGTTTCGCGCAAGGGTTTGCCAATCAGCTGCGAGTCAGCCGGAATGCCAAACACACTGCGCGCCGCCTGATTGACCAACCCCAGGCGCTGATCCTGATCAACCACCAGCACGCCATCTTGAATGCCAGTCAGGATCGTTTCGAGCTTGTTGCGCTCGGTAGAAACATCCGTGTAATGGCGCGCATTTTCCAGCGCAATGACGGCATAACTGGCCAGCGCGTTCAACAGCGTAACATGCCCTTGGGTGAGCGGCAGGCGGCCCAGGCGGTTATCCACGCCCAACACTCCAAACACCTGGCCGTGGGAAGAAAGGGGCACGTACAGCAGGCTCTGCACCAGGTAAGAGGTCAAAATCTTGTGCGGGGTGGATTCATCCAGCAGTACCGCTTCCCCGTTTTTGATCACCTGCCCTGCCAGGCTGTCCTGCATCGGCAGGCGGAAGGTTTGTACAAAATCTTCTTGAAAGTTGCGCGCCGCGCGCATGTACAGGTCGCCGGTAGCCTCATCGATTAATAACAGGCTGCCTTCCTCAGCTCGCGTCAGCTGCACCGCAGCATCCACGATGGAGGTCAGCACAGCGTCCAGATCCAGGGAACTGGTCACCTGGCGGCCCAGGCGGGTGAGGGTTTCCAGTTCATCCACCTGCTGTTGCAAACTGGAGGTAAACCGGCGCGCCTCAAGCAGCAGCGCATCCTTGCGGCTTTTGTTCCTTCCCAGGGTAAGGCGCACCACCTGGAGAATTTCTTCCGTTTTCATCGGCGGGCAAATGACCTGGGAAATTCCCACAGCCATCGCGCGTTTTAACACCTGCGCCGAATCCGAGATCGAAAACAGAAGAATGGGCAGCGCCGGGGCCTGGCGAGAAAACTCATCCGCCAGATAGGTCCAGCCAGCTTCGCCCGCGCTGTCCCCCAGAATCGCCAGGGAGGCGCCCAGCCGGGGCGTTTGTTGCAGCGCGGTTACGCTATCCAAGAAGGTGGAAATGGCGAAGCCGCCTGTGCGCAGAATGCGTTCGAGCAGCAAGCTAATCGGCTTGTCCATCCCCACGAGCAGAATGAGATCCTGACTATTTGCCATTGTGGCCCGCCAAAAGAAGGATCGTCCACATCATGGACCAATGATAGCATGGAAGCAGCCCGGGTTACAGCACGGCAGGCGCGTTCCACCATACAAACGATTAACAATTTACAAGAGTCGGGTAAGAGTTGCATAAGACCTTGAACTGTTGGCTTGACTCTATGCGTCACGGTGGAATAAAATGGATATATGGAGTACAAGGATTATTACAAAATTCTGGGTGTGGAACGCAACGCCACTGAGGCGGAAGTAAAGAGCGCATTTCGCAAACTGGCGCTCCAGTATCACCCAGACCGAAACCCAGGAAACAAAGAAGCCGAAGAGAAGTTTAAAGAGATCAACGAAGCTTATGAAGTCCTAAGTGATAAAGAAAAACGAGCCCGCTACGACCAGCTAGGAGATTCCTATTCTCGCTGGCAGCAGCGCGGCACCCCGGGCAACTTTAATTGGAATGAGTGGACCAATGCGCCGGGTGGCAGCGTACATTATGATGTAGGCAACATTGAGGACATTTTTGGCGGCGGAGGCTTCTCCGACTTCTTCGAATCGATTTTTGGTGGCCGTGGAGGCATGGGCGGCACGCGACCAGGCGCCGCTGGAACGCGCCAGCGCGGCCGGCAGGCAGCCCGCCCGGTGGAATACCAGCAGGAAGTCCAAATCACCCTGGAAGAGGCCTACCACGGCGCTGAACGCACCGTAATGGTAGATGGACGCCGCCTGACCATGAAGATTCCGGCCGGCGCTAAAACCGGGACCAAGGTGCGCATGGCGGGAGCCGGCCCGGCTGGCCCGAACGGGAAGCCCAGCAATATCTATCTGGTGATTGACGTACTGCCCGACCCACGCTTTGAGCGGGAGGGAGATAATTTGTATACGGACGTCACAACCGATCTATATACGGCTGTTTTAGGAGGGGAAACCAAAGTACCAACCCCAGACGGTACCGTCGTTTTAACCATCCCGGCTGGCACGCAACCCGGCCAATCCTTCCGCCTGAGTGGAAGGGGGATGCCTAACCTCCGCCAACCCAGCACGCATGGTGATCTCTTCGCCCGGATAAAAGTACAAATTCCGCGCAATCTTTCCACAGATCAGCGCGAGCTGTTCGAACAGCTTGCACAAAACAAGTAGCCCGCGTTCCGCTCCGCGGCAGTCACTTCATCTTCTTTAGCGTTACCTTGGAAGGCTGCTATGAAAAGGTTAACCCCGTTATTTTTGCTTATCACGATCCTGGTCGCCAGCTCACTGGCCTGCCAGTTATCCAGCAGCCCTCAGCTGCAACGCAACCCTCCTGCGCCCGTTACCATCGTCGTTACGCCTCCGACCACTGCGGCACTGCCTCAGCAGCCAATAGACCTTGAATACCAGGATACCCTGCTGACCTCTCTCTACCAGCGGGTCGACCCTGGGATTGTCGCTATCCAGGTACTGAGTCAGGCCGGCGGCAGTTTGGGTTCAGGTTTTGTTTATGATAAGCAGGGGCACGTCATCACCAACTACCATGTGGTGGAAGGCGCGACTGACCTGGAAGTAGACTTTCCCTCGGGATTGAAAGTGCGCGGAGATGTCGTGGGCACCGATCTGGATTCGGATATCGCGGTGATTAAAATCGATGCGCCAGAAGCAGCCCTATTCCCGCTGGAAATGGGCGACTCGGATAACCTGAAGGTGGGCCAGTCTGTGGTTGCCATCGGCAACCCCTTTGGGTTGACCGGCACGATGACGACCGGGATTGTCTCGGCGCGCGGGCGCACCCTCGATTCCATTCGCCAGACTGCGGACGGGCTGTCTTTCTCGGCTGGTGGGATCATTCAAACCGATGCTGCCATCAACCCTGGCAACTCGGGCGGGCCGCTGCTCGACCTGAAAGGCCGGGTGATTGGCATTAACCGTGCAATCCGCACCACCAGCACCAACCCACAAGGCGAGCCTTCCAACAGCGGGGTCGGTTTTGCCGTCCCGATTAATATCGTCAAGCGCGTCGTGCCGGTGCTCATTCAAAAGGGTACCTATGATTACCCGTACCTGGGGATCAGCAGCCAATCGGAGCTCTCGCTGCTGGAGCAGGAAGCTTTGGGATTGTCCCAATCTACCGGCGCGTATATCAGCGACGTTGCCCCAGGCGGTCCGGCGGATAAGGCCGGGCTGAAGGGCGGCAGCAAAGATACCAACATTCCTGGCTTATTGGCCGGTGGTGATCTAATCACCGCCGTGGATGGTCGGCCGGTGCAAATTTTTGGTGATATGCTCACCTACTTAATGGAAAACAAAAGCCCGGGCGACAGTGTTGTTCTAACCATTCTACGAGATAATCAGCAAAAGGAGGTGACAGTTACTCTCGGGAAACGACCATAAGCAAGTTCAGGCTTGAATAATTACCTTAAAAATAAAATAAGGAGGTTGCCATGTTGTCTGAGAAGGACCTACGGGAACTGCTGGAGTTTAATGTCTCAGAACCTGTGCTCAGTGTATATCTGAACACAGATCCATCTGAGGGAAATGCGGACGCTCACAAACTCCGCCTGCGCAGCATGATTAAGGACATTAATCTTACGAAAGATGTGGAGGCAATTGAGCAGTTTTTTGAAACGGAGTACAACTGGTCTGGGCGGGGCGTTGCTGTTTTTTCCTGCCAACCGCTGGACTTCTTTCGGGCTTACTCTTTAGCAGTTCCGGTGCGCAACCTTGTTCACATTAGCGATCGACCGAGCGTAAAGCCCCTGGCTGCCCTGTTGGATAATTATGGTGGCTATGGAGTCGTGCTTGTGGACAAGCAGGGCGCTCGTTTATTCTTCTTCCATCTGGGAGAACTGCGCGAGCAAGAAGGCGTGCTTGGCGAAACGGTCAAGCGAGCAAAGCATGGCGGCGCTTCCGCGGTTCCGGGACGGCGAGGTTCTGGGCTTGCGACAAAAGCCGTTGATGAAGTTGTCGACCGGAACATGAAGGAAGTAGCTGATTTTGCCACACACTTCTTCGATGACAATCATGTCCGCCGGGTATTAATTGGGGGAACAGACGAAAACGTAAAACTCTTTTGCAATTTATTACCCAAATCCTGGCAAAGCCTGGTGATGGGCACCTTCCCAATGAGTATGACTGCCAGCCAAAACGATGTGCGCAACCGCGCGCTGCAATTGGGTATGGAAGTGGAGACCGAGCGGGAAAAACGCCTGGTCGAACGACTGATTACCCTGGCTGCCAAAGGCAGTAATGCCGTGATTGGGCTGGAAGATACCCTGAACGCAGTCAATCAGGGCCGCATTCAGACACTGGTGGTCAGCGATGGTTATCGAAAGAACGCCTTTCGCTGCAAAGGCACCGGCTGGCTGACAACAAAACCTGAAGAAGCTTGCAACGGTGAGGAGGACACGGAAAAAGTGTATGACGTGGTCGACTTCGTTGTGAATGAGGTGATGCGCAGTGGTGGTGAAGTAGATGTCGTCATGAACTGCGAAGAACTGGACAAATCTGGCTGCATTGGCGCTTTACTGCGCTATTAAGAGCCTTAAATAATGTGGACCCCGCCAGGTTTGGCGGGGTCCTTCTTATAATCAAACCCTTTACTTTAAGACAGTCGTATCCACCCGCTTCAACTCGGCCTGGATGCGATCCAGATCCTGCCCGGCCTGCGTCAGGTTGCGGTCCAGGTCATTTTTGGCAAGAACGAACAGCGCCTGGAGGACGGAGACTTCTGCCGGGTCATATTTGTTGATTGTGGGTTGGGCTTTCTGAAAAAGCGTATCGGCGTTGCTGAGTGCTTTGGCTGCGGCGGCTTTATCTTTGGTCGTCACCGCCGCGCGCGCTTCAACGACCGCAGCATTGACGCGCAAAATCTGGTTGCGGGCCAGTTCGACATCTAATTGATTCTGCAGTTTCGTCAGCTGTGCCTGGTTATTCTTCAAATCCTGCTGCGTTTGCGTCAGGCTCTGGCGAGCCTGGTTTAAATCGCCAGCAGTTTGCGTCGCCTGAACCTGAAGCGCCGTCAACTGTTGTGCCGCCGGGCGGTAGACCAGCAGGTAAGTCGCCAGCACCCCCAGCCCCAACAACCCAACAATTACGACCAGCCCGCGGGCAAAAAAGCGCAGGAAACGGCCAAAGCGGGTTTCCCGGCTGAATAACCTATAGCGCAAGCCGCCAGGGCGGGAAGGGTTTTTCAACTCGGGCGCGCGGGCTTTTGTCTGTGGAGCGGCGCTTTCTGGGGCCGGTTCTGCGGCAGGCGGCGGATTCTCTACCACTGGCTCGGGCGGATTCTCTTCAGGCGGTTTTTCGACCATGTTCGGCTCCTTGCTTGCAAACCGCAAGCGGCTTTCGAATAACAAGAAAAGCGTTATTTGGGTAAGTATTCATCCGGGTACAAGCGTTGGGGCTGGCGGCGAGCAGCGAATAAACGCGCCAGCAGCACCCCAAACAGGAACCCGCCGATGTGGGCAAACCAGGCTACCCCACCCCACTGCCCGCTGGTGGATGCCAGTGAAGCCAGTCCTGAGAACAACTGCATGATAAACCAGATGCCCAGGAAAATGACCGAAGGGATCTCGATAAACAGCGGAATGATCACCAGCAAGATCAGAGTGAGCACCCGGGCGTGCGGGTAAAAGAGGATATAGGCGCCAAGAACAGCGGCAATTGCACCGCTGGCGCCAATAGATGGGATGCGCGGGTCCATGCTAAGAAAAGCTTGCATCAACCCGGCAATCACGCCACCAATCAGGTAAAAAGCCAGGTAACGCAGGGAGCCCATACGATCTTCCACGTTATCCCCAAAGATGATCAGCACCCACATATTGCTGATGATGTGGAACCAGCCGCCATGCAGGAACATGTGCGTCAGCAGCATGTACCAGCTAAAGGGATTTAACAGGTTCAACCGCCCTGGGACCAACCCGTACTGTAAGATAAACTGGTTCAACTGCTGCGAATTCAGCGAAATTTCAAACAGAAAAACCAACACGTTCAACAGGATCAGTGTCCAATTGACGATGGGGAACTTGCGGGAACGGAGGGTGTCTCTTATCGGAATCACGGTCTGTCACCTTCCATAACAAGTATAGCGTTGAGTAGCAAAAATATCAAACCAAACCGTTCAAAGGTATAATCAGGCCATGCAATCCACGACCCCGGCAACCAGCGCCAACCGCCAGATTGCTCGCGCGGCAGGGACGGTGATGTTGGCCTTCATACTCAGCAATCTGGTCGGGCTGGCGCGCAATAGCATTGTCATCCGCGTGTTTGGCACCAGCGCGCAGCTCGATTCATTTTATGCGGCCAACCGCATCGCCGAAACGCTTTTCAACCTGGTCGCCGGCGGCGCATTAGGCTCGGCGTTTATTCCCACCTTTACCGGAATGCTCACGCAGGATGATCACAAGAGCGCCTGGCAGTTAGCCTCTTCAATCGCCAACCTGCTGATCGTGCTGCTGACCCTGGTCAGCTTGCTTGCGGCTTTCTTTGCGCCGGAGATCGTACGCCACGGGCTTTACCTGCTCGACCCGACCCAAAATCCAGGCCAGGAGGCGCTGACCATCCGCCTGCTGCGCATTTTGCTGCCTTCTGTGGTGATCTTTGGCATCAGCGGGCTGGTGATGGGCATCTTGAACGCCAGCCAGGTTTTCCTGGTGCCAGCCGTAGCCCCGGCGATGTATTCGCTGGGTTGGATCATCGGCGTGCTGGTCTTTCCGCAAAGCCTGGGCATTGAACGGCTGGCCTGGGGCGCAGTATTGGGCGCATCGATGCACCTATTAATCCAGGTTCCCAACCTGCTGCGATTGCGCGGGCGTTACACCTTATCCTTTGGACTGCACAACCGAGCCGTGCGCGAGGTGGCGCGCCTGATGGGCCCGCGCCTGTTCGGCGTAGCGGTGGTGCAGTTGAACTTCATCGTCAACACCGTTATTGGGCTCAGTTTGCAGGCGGGCAGTGTGGTAGCGATCAGCCAGGGTTTCACGCTGATGCTCATGCCGCAAATGGCCATCGCCCAGTCGATTGCCATTGCCGCCATGCCAACCTTTTCGGCGCAGGTGGCGCGCGGGCGCAAGGAAGAAATGCGCGCCTCGCTGGCCGCCAGCTTGCGCAGCGTACTGCTGCTCTCCGTCCCGGCCAGCCTGGGGTTAATCCTGCTGCGCCAGCCCATCGTAAATGTCATCTATGCCAGCAATATGTGCGGTCCAAACTGCTTGCAGATGATCTACTGGGCGCTGCTGTGGTACGGGATGGGGCTGGTGGGGCACAGCGTGGTCGAGATCACCAGCCGCGCCTTTTATGCGCTGCATGATACCCGCACGCCAGTCACGGTTGGCGTGGTGGCAATGGGGCTCAACATCGTCTTCAGCCTGATCTTCCCGCGCCTGTTTGAGGCGGCCGGCTGGCTGCCTCTGGGCGGGCTGGCGTTAGCCAACTCGCTGGCAACGGCGCTGGAAATGATCGGCCTGCTGGTGCTCATGCGCCGCCGCCTCAACGGACTGCAAAGCCGGGATATTTTGCGGGCCGCAGCCTCCGCCGCAGGCAGCACGCTGGTGATGAGCGCCGCGCTATGGCTGTGGATGCAAAGCGCCGCCGAACGCGGCAGCGGACTGCAGGTGGCTGTGGGCATCTTTATCGGCGGGCTGATCTATGGGGGATTATTAATTACGCTGCGTGTCGCGGAAATCCGCAATGTGCTGGATTGGCTGTCAAACCGCTTGAAAATGGCTATGATCAAGTGAGCCGGGCGTCCGAGGAGGGCACAACGATGAAAAACATTGGAGACGTTTTCTGGAAGGCCACTTATCACCTGAACATGAGTGAGTCGCCGCAGAATCTGGGTGAACCGCAGCCGCCGCTTGAACTGCCCCTGCCCCCCGGCGCTCAGCTGATCCCATTGCCGGAGCCTGCTAACCTGGAGATCCCGGCGATTGATTTGCGCGCTGCGATCGAGCAGCGCCGCTCCGTGCGGCGCTACAGCGCTGAACCGCTGTCTCTGCAAGAACTTTCTGCGTTGTTATGGCTAACCCAGGGGGTGAAAACCATTACAGACCGCCCGGCGACGCTGCGTACCGTACCTTCCGCTGGAGCCAGACATGCCTTCGAGACGCTGCTGCTGGTCAACAACGTCGGCGGGCTGGGGCGAGGGCTCTACCGCTTTGCCGCCAGCCAGCACAGCCTGCTCAACCTGGATGCCGGCGAAACCATTCATGCAGAAATCGCGGAAGCCTGTTACAACCAAAAGCAGGTGGTAAACAGCGCGGTGCTGTTTTTGTGGCTGGCGGTGGTCGAGCGCATGGCCTGGCGCTACGTGGAGCGCAGCTACCGCTACATGCTGCTGGATGCCGGGCACGTTTGCCAGAACCTGTACCTGGCAGGGGAAGCCCTGCAGTGCGGCGTGTGTGCGATTGGCGGCTACAACGACCCGGCCATCAATCAGGCGCTGGGGTTGGATGAAGACAACCGCTTCGTTATTTATATCGCCAGCGTAGGCAAACCAGACCGGGAAGCGAACAAACCGGGCTAACTCTGCCCCGCCTGGTTTGCATCCGCATAAGCCATATTCAGATCTTCTGGGGTTGCCTTCACGCCCTGCACTTCAGCAAAAGTCAGATTGTCGAAGGAAAGGCCGCGCGCCTGACAAAACTGGTTAAACAGGAACAGGTAGCTGGCTGTACTGCGCGCCTGCCAATCCAGGTGCAGCTGCCGGGCGGCTTGCTGGATGCTTTCCGCATCCGGACCTTCAATCTCCATAAAGTCGCCAAAGGGCATTTCATCCAGGGTGATCATCAGGCCATTCAGGGTGTAGGTGGTGCGGTATTTTTCGTAAATAATCGCAACCTGGTAACCCAACGCCTCCAGGAAATGGCGAGCGGCGTCAAAATCGCTCACCTTGAACTCAATCTCCTGACGCACGCTAACGCTCTCCTTCGCCTTGGCCTGGCCTTTAAAGGTCAGCACCGCCGCATTATCCTGGCGCAGGCGCAGCACCTGCTGCTTGCGCGATAGGGCTTTATCGGGCGTATCGAAACGGAGGTTCACCTCCAAGATGCGTTCACTGTCCAGCCGGGCTTGCAGCGCTTGTAGCCGTTCAGTCAGCGCGGGCAGGCTGCGAACAAAGAATTTCACTTCGATTTCTTGTTCTGCTTTCGCCATGCTTTCTCCTTTTGGTGAAACCTGATTCAAAAGCTTCCTTAAATAGCAGAAGCCATCTTAAGGGTTGATTTGGGATGTTGCAATCCAGAACATCGCACATAGGGTTTTATACACGCGTAAAAAGTCATTACTGGTGTATGCAACCGTGCAGTTACCGTCGTATTCCACTTCAGGCATCCAGGAAACGTAGCGAGCCACCTCCCGGTCTTGCAGCACTACTTCCAGGCGGGAAGGCGTCTGAAAAGTGGAGGGCGGGGTATCTTGAATGCGTTTCACTGCCCGGTAGGCTGCCTCACAGATCACCTGGCGCGCCTGCTTCAAAGGCAGGCAGCGCGCGGCATAACGCGAAAAAGCATACTTGACTACTGCCGTCTCAATCTGGCCCCCGGCCCATTCTTTCACTTCGTTACAAATCACATCATCCCCGGTGATCAGCAGGGTAGGAATCTGGTAATATCCGGCCAGGGCAGCAGTCACCTGGCTTTCGCCAACTGGCAGGCCGTTAATACGCACTTCCTGCAAGAGCGGCCAATCCAGGATGTGACTCAGCACCCCTTTTTGCCCGGCGCGCGCGTGCATGCCTACTAAGAAAGTGCCATCAAAGCCAGATTGCAGGTCCTCTGCCTCGTAGAAAATGACCGGCCGCCCGGCGACGAAGGCCACATCCGGGTCCAGATCATCTACGTTGATGTTGCGCAAATTGGTGCCGTGGCTGTCGTGCACCACGAAAGAGGTTGCCCCGGCTTCTTTTGCACCCGCCACAGCGGCATTAATATCCTCGGTCAACCAGCGGCAGGCTTTCAGATAATCGGGGCTGGTGGTCGGATTACCGTTGAACTGCCGCGGGTAACCCATCTCCCGGTCGGTGACCAGGCCAGAAACCCCTTCAATATCCGCGGAGATTGCGATCCTCATTTTCATACTCCTGACCGGTTATTTCTGCGTTCGCTTGAGCCAGGCAGGAAGCTCTTTCCAGGGGCGCAGCACCAGCAGCAGGTAAATCAGGCACAGCAGGGTCAGACTGATCGCAAAGACAGCGTTATCCTCGTTTCCGCGCGCCACACGCACCAGCAGCCGGTCAATCCAATAGGTCAGCGCGAAGAACAGCCCCACGCCCGTCCCGATCAGGCTGGACCAGGGCCGGCGCAGCAACAGCCAGATTACGGCAGCCAATCCGGCCAGGCCCCACAACCCGCCCGTCACAGCCAGGTAAAGCGGCCCGGGAGCGACACCGGCAAAGCTGAGCCAGTACCAGTTGATGATCGTACTGATCATACGCGTCCAGCCGGCCAGAGTCAGGAACAACAGGCCAAGCTGCACCACCCAAAACATGAGACCATAATGGATGGCCTGGGTATGGGCTATTTCAGCAGGCATGATTATGTGATCAATTTGTTCTTTTGCGATGGCCTGCTTATCCGTAGCCCCCGGCGCGCCGGGTTTTGCCAGCGGTAGCGGACCACCTGGCATTGGGTTGACCTGGTTTGCTCCGGAGCTAGAATTCAGTTTTGAGTCCAAAAAATCTCCGATCTTTACTGGAAGGAGACTTCCCATAAATGCACGTGGGAGTCTGGCATATCCAGCGCGTTCTTAATCACAATCTTCAGGCGCGTTACGCGCTCGCCAGCCGGGAAGGTGAATTGCGCGTCGCGGGGATGCGTGGTTTCCGGCAGCGTCTGGACCTGTTCAAAAGGAGCCGTTTCACCCTCCCGCCAACCCTGGACCTGGATCGTGGTTTCTGTGCCGCCGATATGCAGAGTCAGCTCGTTCAGCAGGTGCGGCGCAGGGAAATCAAAGCTAAGCTGCATCGGGTTGATCCCGTAGGTGCGGACCAGGGTATTGGGATCGCCGTCGAAAAGGTCCTTCAGTTCGCCCATATCCAGGCGCGTGTGAGTCACCTGAACGGTCTCCATGCCCAGCAGGAACTGCTCCACCACCGGCTCGCGGCGGCGCGCTTCCTCCTTCGCAATCAAGGACTGGACATTATCGGCATACTGCAAGTGCACAAAGTAAAAACCGGGGCGTCCATCCGGGTAAGGAAGGGTCTGCTCAACCTGCACTTCCTTAAACCGGTCGCGTGGAATCTGATTATACTCTTCCGGAAGCATGATAAACAGTGTATTTTGATCCAGAGGAAGCACTTGATTGAAATACGTAACCGGGCTGCCCAGTTCAAAGGGCACCGGATCATTGAAGAAGAAACGCGCCACCACATCCGTGCCATTGGACCAGGAGGGTGAGAGAATAATCTTCGTTGCGGGATGCGCCTTCAAATACCGCCCGACCTCAGTAAACACCTGCTGCGCGCCGTACTGCATGCCGGTCAGCCCGTAATCCTGATACCAGAACGGGCCATTGACCAGGGCATCTCGCAGCATGTACAGGTTTCCCGCTGCGAGCAGCAGGAATACCAGCGGCCCCAGCAGCATCCGAGAAACGTGTTTGTTATGGTGCAGCCATTCCAACACGGCATCTACCGCCAGGGCCGTCAGTACCGCCATCGGGATTACCATGACCAGGATGCGGGTGATGCCCAGGCGCACCAGCGCAGCACCGGTCGGGGCTGCCAGCACGGCAATCAGTAATGTGCGGTAAGCGGGATTGCGCACCCGCCGCAACGCCAGAGCGAACCCCAGCAGCCCAAACGGGAGCGTCTGGCGCAATAGATGGCCGTATCCCAGCATCGTATGACGCGACAGGTCAACCGTCTGCGGCAGATACCAGTAGAGGGGATCCAACCCGCGGATATATTCGGTGAAAAAGTCTCCCAGCTTGGTCATTAGGGGAACTTCGGTCACCCAGTAGGAGCCCAGCAGGCGCAGCTGATAGGCGCTGGCATCGGGGTGGGTGATCCAAAAGCGCAGGAACGGCAGAGTGCAGAGCGCCGTCAGGCCCAGCGCCAGCAGCGCCGTCCGGCGGTTGCGCCAGTGGAAAGCGAAGTCCGAGAAAAACAGCAGCAGGGCGGTCACCAGCACTACCACGCGCGTGGCGCTGTAGGCGTAAAATGCCAGCGCGGCAAAAGCAACCGCTGCATAAAGATAACGTGGATGTTCGGCTCGATACATCAGGTAACAATAAAGAAAGGCCGCGTAAAAGCTGGCTGCCAGGGCCGTCTCGAACGCCGTGCGGGAATGTAAAAACCAGGCCGGGGTAATGGATAGAATCAAAACAGCCAACCAGGGATAGGGGCTTTTGAAGATATTCTTGAGCATCAACCCTACACTGCCGGCTGCCAACAGCGTCATTAAAGCGGCGGTGCCGCGTGTGACCCAGATAGATTTGCCAAACAGCAGATACGGCAGCACTTGCAAGTAGACGGAAGCCGACAGGTTATATTGTGAGCCGTTTTCAAAGTACGTAGGCAGGAATTCGTGAGCGTGGCTGAAGAAATGATCCCGCAGCAAGTCCGCCGCCTGGACGGTCTGCACAGCTTCGTCAGTAAAGAAGTATAGAGGGAACGCTGGCAGCGCATACAGGCGGGTGAAGGCATAGATGCCCAGAGCCAGCCCGGTCAGCCAGAGCGGCAGAACGGCAGCCTGCGCCGAAAGCCAGCTTTTCGCTCGCCTCGCCGTACCTGCACGCGATACAGCACCAAGCGCATCTCCCGCGCCGGCCCCCAGGACCAGTGTTTGGCGATCCAACAGCCGCCCGGATGCGGTACGCGCTTCGATATTCAGGCGCAGACTGGCCCCTTCCGGAACCTCCACCTGCAAATTGACGCAGTTTCCCTCCGCCGGAAGCGCCAGCCGCGCCTGGTGCACGGCATCAGCTTCGCTTCTCACCCGGGTAGATAGTATTTTCTCACCCGGATCTTCCGGTTCAGGCCCTTTATCCAGAATTTTCTCGGGCTGCGTGGTCATTGTTCTAAAATTATAGCATGCCTGTCCTGAATCCTTACCCCCCGCAACCCAGGCCAAACCCATCTCGCAGCTCGGACGCGTTTGGCCTACCGTCACCTTCCTGAATTCTTGACAGTTGCTAAAAGTAGTATATACTGACTGTGCAAAAATCCAGAGCGCCCCGTTTCCGGGCGCGTTTTCGCTAACGCGATGAATCCTTACCGATGCGAGTCCACCAGACATCCCATTGGATGAAAGCGCCAAACTATGAATGAGATGATAAATCAAGAAACATTTGCCCACCTGGTTGACCTGGCCGCGCTGGATTTAGACCCGGCCGAAGCCGAATATCTGCGCCAGCAGCTCAATAACCAGCTCAAAGCGATTCAAGAGCTTGAAGCCATTCCCCTGGATCAGGAGATCACGATCACATCCCACGGCGTGCCCTACACCGCAGAGAACAGCCCCGCGCCGCGGGAAGATGCCTGGTACCCCTACCCCAACCCGGAAGAAATCCTCGGGCAGGCTCCGCAAGTCGATGATGGTTACATCGTCGTCCCCGAAATCCCGCACATCAATCTGGAATAGGAATGCTGGAAACCACGCCATACCCAGCGCAATTCCAGTGAAGGAACGCTAACGATGGAATTATGTGATCTTTCAGCTCATGAACTGGCAGCCTTGCTGCGCCAGCGAGAAATCTCCGCGATCGAGATCCTTGAATCGGCTGCGCACCGCATTCAGCAGGTAGATGGCCGCCCGGGTACGATTGAACCAGGCCCCACCCCACCGGAGGATACTCAGCGCGTGCATGCCTTTATCAGCTACACGACTGACCAGGCGCGCGCTCAGGCAGAGGGTGTAGATCAGCAGCTGGCAGAAGGCAAGGATCCTGGTCCGCTGGCAGGTATTCCCTTCACCATCAAAGATATCTTCTGCGTGCGCGGCACGCATTCCACCGCCGCCTCACGCATCCTGGCTAATTTCGTTTCGCCGTACAATGCCACCACCGTTGAGAAAATGATCAACGCGGGGGGCATCATGCTGGGCAAGGTCAACCTGGATGAGTTTACCTACGGGTCATCTAATGAATCCTCGGCCTTCCAGCCTTCTCCGCGCAACCCCTGGAACCCCAATCACGTGCCGGGGGGCTCCTCGGGTGGCAGCGCCGCTTCAGTTGCGGCGGGTGAAGCTGTCCTGTCGCTGGGCACGGATACCGCCGGGTCCATTCGCCAGCCGGCTGCTTTTTGCGGCGTAGTGGGGATGAAACCCACCTACGGGCGCGTCTCCCGCTATGGGCTGATCGCCTTCGCTTCTTCCCTGGACTGCCCGGGCCCGCTAGCGCGCAACGTAACCGACACAGCCATGCTGCTGCAAGCCATCGCGGGACCGGATATTCATGACAGCACTGCGGCTATGGTGGAAGTGCCAGACTATCTTGCTGAACTGGAAAAGGGTGTGCAGGCCATGCGCATTGGCCTCTCACCCGATTATTTCCGCATCACCACTCCCAACCCGGATGGCACGTTTAATGAAGAACCCATAACGGCAGAGATTGCTGATGCAGTGCACGAAGCAGCCAGGCTGCTCAAAGAGATGGGCGCGGAGATCATTGAAGATGTGCCTATGCCCAACACGCGCTACGGCATCCCGGCTTATTTTGTGATCAGCCGGGTTGAAGCGGCCTCTAACCTGCACCGCTATGACGGGGTCAAATACGGCTACCGCACGCCCGATCCCGTGGAGGATCTGCGCGCGCTGTACAAGCATACCCGCGCGCAGGGTTTTGGCCTGCAGCCCAAACTGCGCATCCTGATGGGCATGTATGTCTCTGCGGCACAATACAGCGAGCAGTATTATACGCGCGCCCTACGCGTGCGCGCCATGATCCGCCAGGACTTTGTCAAAGCCTTTGATCCTAATGGGAAATACCGTCTGGACGCGCTGCTCACACCGACCACACCCACCACGGCCTTCCGCATGGGCGCGGTCTACGGCGACTCGGTCCTGATGCAGTACGCAGACCAGCTGACCGTTCCGGCAAACCATGCCGGCAACCCGGGCATCTCGCTGCCCGCCGGTTTTGATGGGCAGGGACTGCCCATTGGCATCCAACTGCTGGGGCCAGACTTCTCTGAAGCAAACCTATTGCGCATTGGCCGGGCTTATGAAACCGCCACGCAGGACGCCGCCTGGCGGAAAGCGCAGCCAGCTGTCATCCAAATAACTGAGTAACTTTTCACCAAACCCGAGCGCCAGGCTGAACCTGCGTTGCTGCCGTGAAAGGGATTGTGCATGACTGAATATGAACCCGTTATCGGGCTGGAAACGCATATCCAGCTCAACACCAAAACCAAAATCTTCTGCGCCTGCAAAGCCGATTCCTGGTTCGACCCGCCAAACACCAACATTTGCCCGGTGTGTACCGGTCTGCCCGGGGTGCTGCCGGTATTAAATGAGGCCGTGGTCGAAAAAGGGGTCCTGCTGGCAGCGGCGATGCACAGCCAGCTGCGTTCGCTGTCTTTCTTTGACCGCAAGAACTACTTCTACCCGGACCTGCCCAAAGGCTACCAGATCTCGCAGTACGACCAATCGCTGGCGCACGGCGGCTACATGGATGTTCCTATGCCGCAGGGCTACACGCGCCGGGTGGAAATCAGCAAGCTGCATATTGAAGAAGACGCTGGCAAGACCAAGAATGACTTTGGCCGCCGCCTGATCGACTTCAACCGCTGCGGCGTGCCGCTGATCGAAATGGTCACCGGGCCTAACCTGCGTTCCGCCGATGAAGCCGCCCAATACCTGATTCGCCTGCGCCAGCTGCTGCGCTGGCTGGGCGTATCCGAAGCCGATATGGAAAAGGGCCACCTGCGCTGTGATGCGAACGTCTCGATCCGCCCCAAGGGCGCCGATTACCTGAACCCCAAGACCGAGATCAAGAACGTGAACTCCATCGATGCGGTACGGGATGCGATCAACACCGAGATTGAGCGGCAAATCCGCGAGACAGAAGCCGGGCGGCGCATCGAGGCCTGGACGCTGGACTGGGATGAAGAAACCGGCAAGCTGCACAAGATGCGCTCCAAAGAGACCGAGGCCGATTACCGCTACTTCCGCGAACCGGACCTGCTGCCCATTCGCCTGACGGATGCCTGGCGTGATGAAATCCTCGCGCAGCTGCCTGAGCTGCCAATGGCGCGCCGCCAGCGCTTTGTTGAACAATACGGGCTGCCGGAGTATGATGCGGATATCCTTACCGCCGAGCGCAACCTGTCAGATTACTATGAAGCTGCGGTGAAGGCTTACGGTGGAGATCCCAAACGCGTCTCGAATTGGCTGATGAACGATGTGCTGCGAATGACCAACGACCTGGGCATTACTGCCGACCAGTTGAATCTTTCACCTGCTTATCTGGCGGAGATTATCAAACTGGTAGACAGTAACACCATTACCAATGCAACCGGCAAGTCCTTGCTGAGCAAAGTCCAATCCAGCGGGCGCGCCCCTGGAGAGATTGTCCAGGCGGAAGGACTGGCGCAGGTTAGCGATGACTCGGCCATCCGGGCGGTCGCGCAGTCGATTCTGGAAGCCAACCCCAAAGAAGTCCAGGCTTACCAGGGCGGAAAGACCACCCTGCTGGGTTGGTTTGTGGGCCAGGTGATGCGCCAGATGCGTGGCAAAGCCGACCCCAACCTGACGCGTACCGTGCTGGAAGAACTGCTTCAGCAGTAAGTACAAACCAAATGTTTAGGACCGCGTTACTCAAGTCAGACAAACGCTTATTCAAAGATGATCGAATACCGCAAAGCGACGCGCCAGGATGCCCGCGCTATTCATCGGTTGATCAGGCAGGTTGGAATCAATCCCCTCGGCCTGGATTGGCGGCGGTTTCTCCTGGCGATCGACGAACAGGGACAGGTGATCGGCTGCGGGCAGGTTAAACCTCACGGCGCTGACCTGCGCGAACTGGCTTCGATTGCCGTTTCTCCCCAGCATCAGGGGCAGGGCATTGGCAGCCAGATCATCCAGAAGCTGCTGACAGAAACGCCTCTGCCCTTATACCTGTACTGCCGGGCAGAGCTTGAAAGCTATTATCAGAAATTTGGCTTTCAGCCCGTTCCACCCCAAATCATGCCAGATTATTTTTATCGGATATGGCGGATTTTTGATATACTTCAAAAGGTCGTTCCATCCTTGGGTGGACTCAAGATCATGGTGAAAACCGCGTAACTTTTTGGGGGCTTTTGCAACTTAATCAATAACTGAGCCAGTGAAAAAGCGGAACCAAAAGGCTGGGAACCGCAAGCGAGCGTGCAGAGGCAACTTAAGCGTATGCGTAGTAACCATGCAATAAATGCAAGCAAACCAGGAGCAATGGCAATACAGATTAACTCGGCGAATGAAGTGACCTTGGTCAGCTCTGATCGCTTGCTTGAGCGTGCTCAAAAACTGGATTCTCAGGCATTGGCCCAGCTTCATGACCGCTATTATCCGGCTGTATATCGCTACGTTCGCTACCGGCTCGAGCAGGAACAGGTGGTAGAAGACATCAGCTCGGAAGTTTTTCTGCGCCTGCTCAACCATCTGCATAAGCGCAAAGGGGAAATTCACGACCTGCGCGCCTGGCTGCTCGGCACTGCCGCTAACCTGGTCAACGATCACTTACGCCAAAAGTATCGGCGGCCAACGGAAAACCTGGAAGATCACGAGTGGATTCCGGCAGGAGATGACCCGCACGCTACAGCCGAGCAGAACGAAAATCAACAAGCCGTGCGCGAAGCCTTGCGGCACTTGACGCATGAGCAGCAGCATGTATTGGCGCTGCGTTTCAGCCAGGGTTGTTCGGTTGAAGAAACCGCCAATTTGATGAATAAAACCATCGGGGCCGTGAAAGTTCTGCAGTATCGGGCATTGGTAAGCTTAAGAAAGTTGTTGACTGGAGAGAGAACAAGATGATGAGCCGTTCAGAAATGAGCAACATCTTAGGCGTCTGCCTGGAGCGGCTGGAATCTGGCCAAACGGTTGAGGAAATAATCGTCGATTTCCCTGACAAAGCCAGAGAACTGCGTGAGCTGCTAAAGGTTGCCAGAGCCGTGGTGCCCCCGGGCCGGCCGGTTCGCGTGCCGGCCTCTGCCCAGGTCGACAGCCGTAAGCGGCTGCTGGCCGAGGCACAGCAAATGCAGCAGCAAGACGCAGCCGGTTTTTTCGGGCTGCGCCCTTTGCGCTTATGCTTCCTTTTCTTGCAGCGCCACATGATGTCTGTGGCTTTTACGGTGACCGCCCTGGCGCTTCTGATCGTCGCCTTTGGATCTGTCAAAGCACTGCCTGGAGATGAGTTGTACCCGGTAAAACTGGCTGCCGAGCAAGCGGGTATCACCTTCTCAAGCAGCAACCAGGTGCGGGAACAGCGCGAAAATGTGTATGACACCAACCGGGCCGCCGAAGTGGCGCAAATGATCCACAGGCAGCGCACCGGCAGCGTCAACTTTGGTGGGTTTCTCAAGCAAACACCGGGCAATCTTACCTGGCAGGTGGATGCTATCCCCTTGCAATTGAACCTGCAAACCGAAAAGCAAGCCAGCCAATGGGCCGGCATTTACGTAGAAATTACCGGCAGGCTGGACCAGCAGGGAGAGGTTCAGGTCGAGACGCTTCAACCGCATCTCGAACAATTCAGCGGCACGCTGAACAGCATGGATGCGCAAAGCTGGCAGGTGAGTGGAAAAATAATCCCCTTTACCGGCATAACGCAGATCAGCGGCGTTCCGCGGTTGGGCAGCCAGGTAACCCTGCACCTGGCCCACCTACAAAATGACCCGCGGGGCCTGGCGCTGAGCGCGGAGTTTGTAGGCGGCGTCACCGACACCCCCACGGCAACCGTGACCGAAACCATAACGAGTACGGCTCCCATCCAACCCACCGATCCGCCGCAGCCTACGGAAACTGCCGCCCCCGTTCCCACCCGCACTGCAATTCCGGTTCTTTCTGTCCCAACTCCAGCCCAACAGGAAGAGGAGCATCACGACACCCCATCCACCCGGCCTACCCCTACACAGCCAGATCACCATGATGACTCGGAGGGCGGCCATCACGATGATTCGAGTACAAAACCCAAAAGCGGGGATTAGTTTCTTCAGTCTGACAAGCTTTTCCAGTTACCCGGAAGTTTGTGTTTCGGTGTAAAAATCCTCAACCCCTCCCGTCCCCTTCTCCAAAAAATGCAAAACCCGTGCATTTTTCAGAGAAGGGGAGGTCAGAATCATTCCTAATGGATGCACAAAAGGGCGAGGATTTTCTCTAAGTACAAACTGTCGGGTAGCAAGGAGTTTTTTTAGATGCCCACCCCCAAATAAGGTGATGGGCATCTAAAAAAATCCGGTCGTTGCCAGATCGGGTCAGTCCAAATGAAAGGTTAGATAAACCTGTTTCTTTACTTCTTTGCCAGCTTCTCCCATTCCTGGTGAATGCGCGCATAAGTGTCTTCCAGGGTTTCCGGAAGCACGCGCGACGCGCCTACGGCAGTCATAAAATTGGTGTCGCCTGCCCAACGGGGGACGACGTGTAGATGGATGTGATTGGCGATACCTGCCCCGGCTACCTCACCCATATTGATCCCCAGGTTGAACCCCTGCGGATGATACACTTCCGTCAATACATGCACTGCCTGCGTCGCCAATTCCATCAACTCTGCCCGGGCTTGCACCGGCAGGTCTTCCAAGGAGGCTACATGCGCATTCGGCACGATCATCACATGCCCACTGGTATAAGGGTAACGATTGAGAATGACAAAGGCTTCTTTTCCACGATATACGATCAGGTTCTCCAGGCCGTTTTCTTGCTGTAGCGCCTTGCAGAACACGCATTCCCCCGATTGTTCATGATTCATAATATAATCCATCCGCCAGGGAGACCAAATATGGTCCATTTTTCGATTTCCTTTGCCAGAGTTCAAAGCGGTATGGGTAACCAACCGCGCATTTTCTTTTCCCCTGGATAATTTTAGCACACAATAATTTGGCTCACATTTTTGTTTATTGACAGTCGCTCGCAAGCGCGGTAATTTTAAAGGTGATGACTCAAATCCCTCTCTATCAAACTCCTTCTCTATCCGTAAGCGAACTGACCCGTTATGTGCGCAACTTGCTTGAACTGGATGAAGTTCTGCAAGATGTATGGGTGCAGGGAGAAATTTCAAACTTCTCCCGCCCCAGTTCCGGGCACCTTTACTTTACGTTAAAAGATGGCGGTGCAGCGCTGCGCTGCGTGGTCTGGCGTTCCACTGCCCTGCGGCTGCGTTTTGGAATGCAAAACGGGCTGGCAGTCGAAGCCCACGGTGCGATCGGCGTGTACGAACGAGATGGGGCATACCAACTGTATGTGGATGCGCTGCGGCCAGCCGGTGAGGGGCTGCTTTACCAGGAGTTTATGCGCTTGAAAAACCGCCTGGAAGCAGAAGGGCTGTTCGAAGAAACCCGCAAACGGCCAGTTCCAGAACGCCCTAACTGCATAGGCATCGTGACCTCCCCTACCGGTGCAGCCTTGCAAGATATGCTGAATACCATCCAGGCGCGTTATCCCCTGGCAGAGGTGGTGCTATCGCCTTGTTCGGTACAAGGCGACAGCGCGCCGGGAGAAATCGCAGCCGCGCTGCAAAACCTGTGCCGCCTGGCCCAGCCAGACGTGATCCTCGTAGCCCGCGGGGGTGGTTCACTGGAAGATTTGTGGGCATTCAATGACGAGCGCGTCGTGCGCGCGATCGCTTTCTCCCCAGTGCCGGTCATCACCGGCGTAGGCCACGAAACCGACTTCACCCTGGCCGATTTCGCTTCGGATCTGCGCGCCCCAACCCCGACCGGGGCCGCCATGCTGGCCACACCAGACCGGGCAGACCTGATTTCGGAACTGTATGGGCTGCAAAGCCGGCTGGTCAACGCTGCGATGCTGACCTTTGAGCGGCAGCGGCAGAACCTCGACACGCTGCACCAGCAGTTAGAACATGCTTCACCGCTGCGGCGCATCCAAAGTGAGCGCCAGGCTATCGATCACCTGGAACAGCGCGGGCTGCGTGCCGTCCTACACACGCTTCAACTAAAGCAGGCCCATCTGACCGGCCTGCACAGCCGCCTGCTGGCTCTGGACCCTGACCGGATTTTGCAGCGTGGTTTTGCCCGCCTGGAAAAGACGGATGGGCAAACGGTGTACAGCACCGACCAGGTGAATCCGGGCGACGCCGTGCGCATTTATCTCAAGGACGGCAGATTGATCAGCCGCATCGAAGAAGTGCAAGAGGATCCGCCGCTAAATAAAAGCTGAGCAGACTTTTTATGCAAGTGGCGTGTTTCCTGCCAGCCTGACAAAATTATGCTCTTTCCAAAAAGTAACCAGTTGCCAGATTATCTGGCAGAGGAGATTCCATGATGCAGAAACCTACCGGCCCGATTGAATCGTTGAGTTACGAGCAGGCTTTTGCGGAGCTAGAAGAAATTGTTTATGGGTTAGAAACCAACGCGAAACCCCTGGAAGAAACCATCGCCCTGTTTGAGCGAGGTCAGGTGCTGGCCCGACACTGCGCAAACCTGCTCGACCAGGCTGAGTTAAAAGTGCGCCCGCTCGAAGCAGCGGGAGAAGCCAGTGCAATGGACGAACAAGACGATTAAGCAAGAGCCACGCTGGGGGCGCTATGCACAAAGAGATCGTTGCACTGCGGCAAATTATAGGCAATCCGGTACTGTTTATCGGCCTGTTCGCCTGGGCTTTCGCCCAGTTTCTAAAAGTGCCTATTCAATATATTCTTACCCGCAAGCTTCATTTTGGTTTGTGGTTCAGCAGCGGGGGAATGCCCAGCTCGCACTCGGCGCTGGTTACTTCAGAGATGCTGGCAATTGGCCTGTTTTACGGCTTTGACTCTCCTTTGTTTGCCCTGGCAGTAGCCATTTCGATGATTGTGGTCTATGATGCGGCAGGCGTCCGCCGAGAAGCCGGGCGACATGCGGAACGGATCAACATTTTGATCGGCGAACTGTTTAGCGGGCGGCCTATTTCAGATGAGCAGTTGAAAGAAGTCATTGGCCATACCCCCGCCCAGGTATTGGCCGGAGTGCTTCTAGGTCTCGGCACGGCCCTCCTTTTATATCTCTATTGGTTGTAAATTAGATTCCATTCTTTCCCCTGTTTGATTGCAATCAGTTGCTAATCGTAAAGAGAAATTTGGTCAAGGGTTGTCAAGATTGTAATTACCCTTTATAATGTGACATATCTTTATTCACCGGAGTACAAAGATCGTATGGACCAGAACGATGCTCAGCTCGAGCAGGGGGTGACGCCCGAAAACACTGAAAATAATGCTGAAAGCAACAACAATATGGCTTCCTTGCTGGAAAATGAAGGCCTCAGCCTTGATTTTCCACGCCAGGGTGAAACCCGCACCGGGGTTGTTGCCAGTATTAGTCCTTCTCAGATTTTAGTCAGTATTGGCACAAAATCTGAGGGTATCATCAGTGGGAAAGAACTCGAGGCGATCCCACCTGAGGAGTTGGCGAAGTTAGAAGTCAACCAGGAAATCCCGGTTTATATCTTAAACCCGGAAGATCAGAACGGAAACGTTGTCCTTTCTTATACGCGAGCTCGCGAAGAAGTGAGCTGGCAAAAAGCCGAAGATTTGCTCAAATCGAAAGATGCTTTCCACAGCTCAATCATCGGCTATAACAAAGGCGGCTTAATCGTTCCTTTAGATGGCCTGCGTGGCTTCGTGCCTGCCTCCCAAATCAGCCTTTCCCGGCGCGCCAGCCTGACAGGGGATACCCCTGAACAGCGCTGGAGTAAAATGGTCAACGACGAAATCGATGTTGTTGTGATTGAAGTGGACCGCGAACGCCGTCGCCTGATTCTGTCGGAACGGGCCGCAAGCAACGAAACTCGTGAATCTCTCAAAGAGCGCGTGATCGATGAGCTCAAAGAGGGTGAGGTTCGCACCGGCCGTGTTACCAGCCTGGCTGATTTCGGAGCATTCGTCAACATTAATGGCGCGGACGGCCTGGTCCACCTCTCAGAGATTTCCTGGGACAGGATTCAGCACCCCAGTGAGGTGCTCAAGGTCGGTCAGGAAGTCAAAGTCAAAGTCATCAGCATCGACCGCGAAAAGAAGCGCATTGGCCTTTCCATTCGCCAGCTCCAGGAAGACCCCTGGAATAAGCGGGTAGAGAAGTATCAGGTCGGCCAGCTGATTGAAGCGACTATCACACGTTTGACCAAGTTTGGGGCATTTGCCCGTATTGAAGAAGACATGGAAGGCCTGATCCACATCTCGGAGATCAGCGAGAAGCGCATCGAGCACCCCAAAGAGGTGCTGCACGAAGGTGACGAGGTCACTTTGCGCATTATCAAGATCGACCCGGAGAATCACCGCATTGGCTTAAGCCTGCGGCGGGTGGACTCACAGGCTTACCAGGACCTTGACTGGCAATCACTTGAAGAAGTGATGGAAGACCTGGGTGAAGGCAATTCGGGAGAAGAACTGGTAGAAGCTGAAACGGTTCCGGCGGAAACTGAAGCCGAACAACCGGAAGCTGAAACTCAACAGCCTGAGGCCGAAGCGCAGCAGCCGGAGGCTGAAGTACAGCAGCCGGAGGCTGAAGTACAGCAGCCGGAGGCTGAAGTACAGCAGCCGGAGGCTGAAACTCAACAGCCTGAGGCTGAAGCGCAGCAACCGGAGGCTGAAACCCAGCAGCCGGAAGCGGTAGCCCAACAGCCAGAGGCTGAAGCGCAGCCCGAGACGCCTGAACAACCCGAAGCCCAACAGCCGGAAGCACAGACCACGGACGAGAACCAGGGCGAAGAAAAAGCCGACGAGTAGTTCTAGAAGAAATTACGAAAGAGGCTGTCCAAAAAGAACATTTGGACAGCCTCTTTCTCATCAGGAAGCTAAACGCGCTGCTACCCATGCCTTTTATAATTGACGCTCACGAAGATATTGCTTATAACGCGCTGACCTTTGGTCGCGATTACCTGCACTCTGCTCAGGATACCCGGCGTTTGGAGAAAGATACCCTCACCCCCCAGCGCACCGGGCACACCCTGCTGGGTTGGCCCGAGTACCAGCGCGGACAGGTGGCAGTGATTATCAGCACGCTGTTCAGTGCGCCGCGGCGCTATCAGGAAGGCAGCTGGGATACCCAGGTATTCGGCAGCCCGGCGGAAGCGCGCGCGCTTTATGAACGGCAGCTTAATTACTACCTCCGTTTGACGGATGATCACCCCGAGCAGTTCCGCCTTATTTATAATCAAGCCGACCTGCGCCAGGTGTTGGAACCCTGGGAAAAAGAAGCGGCCTATCTCCCTGCTGCCCAGCAAGAAGAAGGCGCGGAAAACCCAAAAACGGTCACCCACCCGGTTGGGCTGGTGTTGAGCATGGAAGGGGTCGAAGGCATCCGTGCGCCAGAGGAAATGGAAGCGTGGTGGCAGCGCGGCGTACGCCTGGCGGGACCGGTTTGGGCAGGCACGCGCTTTTGCGGCGGCATGTATGAACCGGGCGAGTTCACCCGCGAAGGGTTCGAGCTGCTAGAAATCATGGCGGAATTGGGCTTTACCCTGGACATCAGCCACATGAACGAAGTCTCCGCTTTACAGGCATTGGATCGCTATGAAGGGCCGGTTATTGCTTCCCATGCCAATGCGCGCGCGCTGCTGAAAGGCACGGAAAGCGAACGCCACCTGACCGACGGGGTAATCCGCCGGTTGGTTGAACGTGACGGCGTGATGGGTGTGGTTCCTTTCAACCGCTTCCTGCGGCCCGGTTGGGCAGATCATGAGGACCGCCAGCTAGTTACCTTGCGCACCCTGGCAGCTCACATTGACCATATCTGTCAGTTGGCCGGGGATGCGAAACACGTTGGCCTGGGAACGGACTTTGACGGCGGCTTTGGCTGGCCCGCTGTCCCACAAGAAATTAACACCATTGAAGACCTGCAAAAACTGGCCCCGGTTCTGGCAGAATATGGTTACAATGAGGAAAGCACCGCTGATATTCTAGGCCGCAACTGGCGTTCCCTCCTGGAAAGGACTTTACCCGCGCAATGAGCGTTCCGCCCTCCAATAAGCCTCCAGCAGCGCAGCCCGCTTCACTGGATACCCCCACCCGCCGCCCGACTCGCTTCTGGCGCCGGCGTGCGCAGGTTGGTTTGGCGCTCACCCTGGCCGGTTTTCTCGTCTTCTTAGTCGGCGCGCGGCCGGGCCTGTTCGGCTTTGACCGCAGCCCGATTATCGGGTTTGTGCAAATTGCCGTGTTCCTGGTAGGGCTGGCGATCGTCTGCGTCGGCGGTTACGTGTGTTTGATCTCTTTATGGGGTGACCGCCCAACCAGTATTGCCGCGGATATTGGCCTGCGGCTGGTTGCAACCGGTTATGTGATTGCCGTCTTTGCCGGAATGGCCGATATCTTTGGCTTTGGCAGCCAGACCCTGCCCAAGTTGCCCTTCTTCGGTCCCTGGCAGGCACGTGGGGTGGAGATTGGGCAAGCCTTGATCGCCCTCGGATTCCTGCTGATGCTGCCCTTTAAACCTCGGGAAAAACACGCTTCAAAACTAGGGAAGTCCTGACTCCTGCTTTTCTCGGGCAGGCACCAGGCCCAGTACTTCCAACATTTGCCGGTTTGTCGCAAACTTATAAGCATCCACGTCTAACGCCAGAGCGCGTTCGCGCTCCAACGCGTCCAGACGCTGCCAAGCCTGTTTATCCACCACCGGATGGTCTACATGCATTAATTGCTCCCGCAGGCGCTCTGCGACCGGCTCAGCGGTCGGAGGGGTCAATTGCAGGTATTCGTACACCGCATGCGCAGCATTCGTGGCATCTTTGCGCGCCAGGCCTACCAAGCCTGCCGATGGACGGCGCGCCCAGCCGGCCAGAAAAGTATCCAGCAAAGGCGCTCCCTTTTGCGGATCGTAAGCCTCATAGCTGATGCCTTCGATCGGAAAGCGCGGTTCGGGATCTTTTGCAAACTCACCGTGCTCTACCGGTAAACCAAAGGTGCTGTCCACCACATCGCCGATAGCAAAAATGACCGTATCTACATCCAGCACATCCAGCTGCCCGGTACCGCGGGGGCGGCTTTCTCCTTCGGGGCCTACCGCCAATTCATTTTCCTCTACCTTTAAGCCGGTAACATGCCTGGCTGCATCACCCAAGATTTGCACCGGGGAGGAAAAGAAACGGAAGCGGAAGGCCGTATCCTGCGTCACCGGGGCTGCTTTCCGTTCGGCGGCAGCCAGGATCGCGCGAAATTCTTCCGGCGTCTGCCCAGCTGACTGCATCACCGGGGCGATGCGCGCCAACTCAGTTTCCAGGGCGGGCCGGTCCAGGTAGCCAATCACATTTTCCAATTCTTTCCGGTCAAACTTAACTTCCGCCGGTCCGCGCCGGGCAATCGCGATTACTTCATCGACACCCTGATCGTCGATCAACCAGTGGGCGATATCCAGCATGACATTGCCTACGCCAATCACGGCTACACGCTTACCAATAGGATAATCGGTTTCCGAGAAAGGGGGCAATAAGTTATAATGATAAACAAGGTCCTTTGCATGATAAACTTCGCGCAGATCTTCTCCTGGAATGCCAACGCGTTTCGCACTCTGAGCGCCCACGGTTACCAATAAAGCTTGAAAACCCATGCTGCGCAGATCTGAAAGGGATAAATCAGCAAGTTCACCAACCAGCACATTGCCATAATATTCAATATCTTCCTGAGCCAGGATCTGCCGGAACTGATTACGCAAGCCTTCTTTCATCCGCAGTTTGGTCGGGTAAATGCCATACTCAGCCAACCCGCCCGGTTTAATATCCCGGTTTAGAATAACCGTATGCACACCGCGCGCGGCTAATTCCCGGGCAGCAAATAGCCCGGCTGGGCCCGCTCCGATGACTGCAACATGATACCGATAAGTTTCATCAATCAACACAGTTACCTCCAATAATGACTTTAATTATACAGAATAATTATGACAATTTAGGGACATTGTGCTATATTCAAAAGAATAATCAAAACGAGGGAAGCAGCTATGCCTTCACAGCGTCCATTACCATCTGAAACGGCGTATTCCAATGAAACCACTGCGCGACCAACCCGGCGGCGCCGCAAGCGCTTTGAATGGTTTCGCTTTGGCGCGGCATTTTGGACCGTTGCCAGCATTTTTTCCATGGCGATCAATATTGTACTGCTGGTACTGGTGCTTTCCCTCGGTCAGCAGCTTTTTAGCCTGAAACAAGTGGTCGAAAAGCAGGTGCTGGGGGGGTTATATGACAATTTCGTGCAAATGGATCAGGCGCACATCAAAACCACCATTCCGGTTAGTACGGAAGTTCCGGCAAAGTTTGACCTCCCGTTAAACACCACCACCACGGTCACGCTCACGGAAGACACCCACCTCACCAATGCCACCATCTATGAGCTAAACGCGGGCGGAGCGCTATATATCCCGCGCGCGAATACCAATATCATCCTGCCCGCCGGAACAACCTTACCCATCAAACTCGACCTGGTGGTTCCCGTCGATCAAAAGATCCCGGTAAACTTGACGGTTGCCGTAGATATTCCCCTGGACCAGACCGATTTACATAAGCCGTTTGTCGGGTTGCGCGATGTTGTCCAGCCCTACTATGACCTGCTGAATACCATGCCAAATACCTGGCAAGAGGCTTTATGCGGCACACAACCCTCGAATATCTGCCGCACGCTGGTGCATTAATTTCAACGATGAGGAGATTGGATTGGAGCGAATTACCAAAACCAAGCTGTCCAATGGCTTGACCATCCATTTAAAAGAGATTCATACGGCCCCCATCATCAGCCATTGGGTCTGGTACCGGGTCGGATCGCGCAATGAGAACCCTGGGATTACCGGGGTTTCCCATTGGGTAGAACATATGCAGTTTAAAGGGACGCCAACCTTCCCCTCCACGGTGCTGGATAAAGCCATCTCCCGCGAAGGCGGCGTATGGAATGCCTTTACTCACCTGGATTGGACCACGTTTTACGAAACCCTTCCGGCTGATAAAATCGATCTGGCGCTGCGCCTGGAAGCCGACCGCATGTTGAACAGTCTGTTTGACCCGGAGGAAGTTGAGTCCGAACGCACAGTGATTATCTCCGAACGCGAGCAGTCTGAAAATGACCCCTCTTCCCGTTTAGATGAGGCCGTTCAGGAAGCTGCCTTTGCGGTGCATCCTTATAAACATGAGGTGATCGGGTCAAAAGAAGATTTGCAGCACATGCAGCGGGATGATCTTTACAAACATTACCGCGGATATTACACGCCGCAAAATGCCATCGTCGCCGTTGCCGGCGATTTTGACACGGATGAGATGCTGGCGCGCCTGAAAGCGTTTTACGGCGGCCTGCCCGGTGGATTGCTGGCGCCAGAGGCGATTCCGCCGGTAGAGCCTCTACAAACGGAAGAACGCCGGGTAGAAATCAGCGGGCCAGGAGAAACGACTTTTCTGCGCGTGGCATATCATGCCCCAGCCGCGGGCGACCCCGATTTCTTTGCTTTTACCGTTTTAGACAGCTTATTAAGCGGGGCGACCAGCCTGAATATGTTTGGCGGCGGTGGGGTCTCTAACAAAACCAGCCGTTTGTACCGGGCGCTGGTCGAACAAGAACTGGCGGTCAGCGTGCACGGCGGCTTGAGCGCCACGATCGACCCTTATCTATATGATATCGATATGATTGTCCACCCTGAGCACACTCCGGATGAGGTCCTGGCAGCGTTTAACCAGCAAGTTCAGCGCTTGCAAAACGAAGCGGTCACTGAACAGGAAATTGAACGGGCCATTAAACAGGCGCGAGCCTTGTTTGTATACGGCAGTGAGAATATTACTAACCAGGCTTTTTGGTTGGGCTATGCCGACATGTTTGCTAATTACGACTGGTTCACCGGTTACCTGGACCACCTGCGCAAAGTAAGCCCACAAGACATCCGGCAAATTGCGCAGACTTACCTGGTTCCCACGAACCGCGTAATCGGGGTCTATCTTCCCACAGGAAGTGAGATTCAAGAAGAAACGCTTGAAGGAGGAGACGCCGATGAGCCAGACACAATCAGCTAACTGGAGATCGCTGCCCGGGCCTGAAAATATCACCCGCATGACGCTGCCAAATGGGATTACCATCCTGACTCGCAGCAACTTTAACAGCCCATCGATCTATATCAGTGGCTACCTGGCAGCCGGCAGCATGTTTGATCCATTAGACAAGCTCGGGCTGGCCTACTTCACCGCCCTCAGCCTGATGCGCGGCACGCAGGACCTATCATTTCAAGAAATTTATGATGAGCTCGAGTCGGCAGGGGCTGCGCTGGGCTTTGGAGCGAGCGTGCACAACGTCAACTTTGGCGGGCGGGCCTTGGCTGAAGACCTGCCTTTGCTGCTGAAGCTGATCACCCAAACACTCACCCAACCCGTTTTTCCGGCAGAGCAAATCGAACGGCTGCGCTCGCAGCTGCTGACCTCGCTCGCTATCCGCGACCAGGATACCGGCGACCTGGCAGACATGGCTTTCGATGAGATCCTCTTTCCGGATCACCCTTATGGCCGCCCTGAAGATGGTTTTATCGAGACTATGCAGCGCATCACCCGCACCGACCTGGAAGCGTTTCATCAAGCGCATTATGGGCCGGAAGGGCTGGTCATGGTCGTGGTTGGCGCAGTCGAGGCTCAGCAGTGCATTGACCAAATTCAGGCGGCTTTGGGCAGTTGGGAAAACCCGGTCCAGGTCCCTGTGCCTGCCCTTCCAGATATCGCCGCGCTGAAAGTCTCCACCCGGCGGCACATCAGTCTGCCAGGGAAAATCCAGACGGACCTGATCTTAGGCACGACCGGCCTTAAGCGCATTTCACCCGATTTTATGGCGGCCTCCCTGGGTAACAGTATCCTGGGGCAGTTCGGCATGATGGGGCGCATCGGAGATGTGGTCCGGGAAAAAGCGGGGCTGGCCTATCATGCCAGCGCCAGCTTAAGCGCATCCCTTGCGGGAGGGGCCTGGGAGATATCCGCCGGAGTGAACCCGGCCAACCTGCAAAAGGCCATTGACCTGATCATCAGTGAAGTGCAACGGTTTATTCAGGAACCCGTCAGCCTGGAGGAACTGCAAGACAGCCAGGCTTACTATGTTGGCCGGCTGCCGCTTTCGCTGGAGTCGAATCCAGGCGTAGCCAGTGCGCTGCAAAACATCGAACGCTTCCAACTGGGCCTGGATTACTACCAGCGCTATGCCGGCCTGGTTCAATCGGTCACGGCTGAAATGGTGCAGCGCGTGGCACAAACGTATTGGGATGTTGACCGGTTAGCCATTGTCAGTGCAGGGCCAGAGCTATCCAGCAACGGGCTGGCCTCTGCCTGACTCCTAGAGAGCCATTTCTATGATCCTGCGCACCGGGGTGGATTTAATCGAAGTCAGCCGCCTGGAAGATCTCAACCCGGCGATCCGCGAGCGTTTCTTGCGGCGGGTGTACACGGAGCGGGAACTGGAGGAGGTGGGTAAAAAGCTGAACTCGCTGGCTGGACGCTTCGCGGCGAAAGAGGCAGTAGCAAAAGCCCTGGGCTGCGGCATCGGTCCGGTACGCTGGAAAGAAATTGAGATCCTTCAAGGACCGGCGGGCGAACCCATGTTAGAATTAAAAGGAGAAGCTCTGCAGATGGCCAGTAAGCTGGGCCTGACCACCTGGTCGATCAGTATCAGCCACACGCGCACACATGCCGTGGCGCTGGCTGTTGCCATTGGAAATCCTATCGAATAACGAAACCGGGAATGAAAGTTCTGGCCGTCAGCGATGTAGAAGTTAATATGATTTACAGCCCATTGATCACGCAGCGTTTTAAAGACGTGGATCTGGTGATCGGCTGTGGCGACCTGCCCTATTATTACCTCGAATACATCATCAGCATGCTGAACCGGCCCTTATATTATGTCCGGGGGAATCACGCGCCGATCCACATGGAAGAAACCAGCGGGGGAATCCGCACGCAACCCTGGGGCGCGGTCGACCTGCACCGGCGGGTGATCCGCGACCCATCTGGGCTGCTGCTGGCGGGGATCGAAGGCAGCCTGAACTATAACAATGGAAAATACCAGTACACCCAGCAAGAAATGTGGATGATGGTATTTAAGCTGGTTCCGTCCTTGTTGATCAACCACCTGCGCTACGGCCGCTACCTGGATATCTTCGTCACCCATGCCCCGCCCTGGCAAATTCATGATAAAACGGACCTACCGCATCGAGGGATCAAGGCTTTTCGCTGGTTCATCAGTGTCTTTAAACCCGCCTACCAGCTGCATGGCCATATCCACATTTACCAGCAGTATGATGTCACCAGCACGCTGTTTGAACAGACCCAGGTAATTAACGTCTACGGCTATAAAAGAATAAATTTTGAACTGCTGCAGGGAAAAGCCGGCATTCAGCGCGAGCCGGCGGAAGGATAAGATTTAGCTGTTCTTGTTCTTCTTGGGCAGGTGAAAGCGCAGCCAATCCCCACCCAGATGGACGGCAAACTGCCCCGGCTGGCCGAACTGGGGGGCTTCTGCCTCAGACTGGTTCGCCAGCTGCACATAAAGCGCCGGCTTGTCGGTATAGCCGAGAATGCGGGTTTTAAAGGAGCGCAGCATGCGCCGCCCATTGAGCATGAGGGCCAGCTCGCTGGAGATGGCTGCAAGCTGCCAGATTTGCGCCGGCGGCCCCTCTTTCGCCATCCATTCATAATTAAGGCGCACATCATAGCTGAGACGGGTGAGAAATTTCAACGTGTCCAGGATCACCAGTACCGGAGGGCCACCCCGTTCGCCGGTGCGGCGCTGCTCAGTCCAATCGGCCAGACGCAAGATCCAGGTGCGCAGTGTTTCCAGGTCTTCCGCGCCTTCGATTCCCAGGCAATAGCGGCCATACCCATGCTCTCCGACCCAGTTCTGCCAGGATTGGGGATCGTAGGAGATGATCAAAATCTGCATCGCACGAGGCGTGCTGCGCGTCACCAGGCTGGTTATCGCCATGCGCAGCATGTTCAGCTGCGCGTCGCGTTCATCACCGATCACCACCACTGACCCGGGCGCCGGGTCATTCAAGTCCAGCAGGATGGGCAGCCCATCCTCCCCGACCCCCAACACTGCCGTTTGTTCAGGTAGGGCTGTATGCTGGCGTAACAGGTGATCCAGCCCCAACAGTACTTCGGTGGTATCTTCGATGCCTGGCTGGCGGGGTTTTACCGGAGGCGTGACAGAGGTTAAGCCAGATGCGGGAGTTTCCGCAGCAGGTTGCTGGCCTGGTTCTACTGCAGCTGCTTTCCGGTCCTTCGGATCTTCTTCTAGTGCGGCCTTTGGCTTCTCGATGAGCGGCTGCACCGGCTCAAGCGGTTTTTGGACCGGCTTTTCGCTGGAAAATGGACGGGGGGCCGTCTCTGGCGGACGGGAAGGGGGGGATGAAAATGGACGGTTTGAGCGATAGGCCGGAGAAGGCAATGGTGTTTGATTCGATCTGGCAGGCTCTGAAGCCGAGCCATTGCGCGAAACCTGCGTTGGAAAACCGTTCAAAGGAATGGCGTTCTGCTTTTCTTTGCCAAAAATCGGGTTAGGCGTCGAGCGGCCCTCACCACGCTGCGGAGGCTTACGATTTCCAACAGAGCTCGGCCGCTCCTCAGGCTTTGCCGGTGAGGGAATGGACGGGGGGGGATTTGAACGCGCCCAACCCGCAGGCCTGGGCGTAGGTTTTGGCGTGGGAGGGGGATTTGCCGCAGGGGCAGCCTGGGCAGTTGTTTTCGGCGGGGGTTTGACTGCGAACCGGCGCAGTTCAGCAAACGACCGCCAATCCAATTCTATGGCCAACAGCGGCGGTCGTTGTTTCGCTCGGGTTATGTTCGAGAGAACCGCGATCTTCATCATCATCCAAACCTAAAACTGCATCTATTCCAAATGGCAATTAGTACACTTGTTCTAAAGTGCATTATACCTTGCAGAGCCTGGGGAGTCAATAGGGACTCTTTTTTAATTGCCAACGCAGCCGAGGATTATGCAGTCAAATCCCCGGCTGCGTTGGCAATTCCAGTGAGCCTCTTCCGATTTGAGCGAAAATTCTATTCCTTCTTTATGGTTTCGGGAGGGACCACAATATGCAGAGCATGAGGGATTAAGCGAATTTCCAGTGGGGTGCTGCCAATCTCTTCCCCATCCGCCTGGGCAGGGAGGGGATAATGGGTCTTGATGAAAATGGTTTCATGCGCAGACAGGTAATGAAGATTGGGGTCGCCATACCGTTTCCGGCGCAAGGCAAAGGAGGAAGCGATATCCAGGAAATCAGGCAGCGACTTCGTGCGGGCAATAAACATATCCAAACGACCGTCATTCGGGTCGATCTCTACGCCTTCGATCTGAGGTTGCAGCCCCATAAACTTATGGTTCGCAATCATTACCTCAGTGGCAGAGAAGCGCACTTCTTTACCGTCCACCAGCACCTCAAAACGGTGCATATCCGAATGTAAAAACGAACCAAAGGTATGCCAGAGGTATGCCAGGAAGCCAAAGCGGCGCTTCTGCTCGCGGCTCGTTTTCTGCATAATTACAGAGCTGACCCCAACGCTGACATTCATCACGTAGATGTTCTTGGCATTCACCCGCATAACGTCCAGCGACTGAATTTTCTGTTCGCCATCTAACAACGCTAAAGCTTTTCCCGTATTTACCGGAATGGTCAGATCTCTGGCAAGGCTGTTTCCAGTTCCACCCGGTAAGATTGCCATCGGAATTTCGCTGTTCACCAGGCCTGATACTACTTCGGCGACCGTACCATCCCCGCCGGATACAATCACTAAATCCACGCCTTTCTTGATCATTTCCTGGATGAGCTGGCGCAGGTCCTCGTCTTTTTTCGTTTCGTGAATATCACACTGCCAATTGTGTTCCGTGCAAAAATCCGTAATCGACTGCCGGGTTGTATCCGCATTCGTTGTGCCCGCTACAGGATTTAATACCACAAAAACACGGGTAATGGTACGCCGGGATTGAACTTCCTTGCTTTCATTCTCCATTGGAACTGTCAAATTTATCCTCGTTTCTGAAAAGGCTCATAAGCAAATGCTCGGCGCGTTTCCAGTTTTACGAAATGTCCTGCATACGGCGCTCCGCCTTCATCCAGGGCTTGTTTTAATTCGATCAGCGCCCGCTCAACCGCCTGTTTGGCTAAATCCCAACGGTCATCTTGAGAGGTGCGCAGTTCTTCCAATCGGATTCGCGCGACCCGGTGACAATCTTCCATACGAAGGGTGATTGCTTGCCGGTCGGCTGCTTTTCCAACCAGCAAGGCGGTTTGCGTTGACTTATACTGCTCAATCCACGAATGCCACTCTCGAAGTTGGGCTTCTGCTTTTTCCTGGTAGAACTCTTTCATTCCCATCATCACTTCCCTTTTGGACTCTCTGTGATTTCGCCCGAATTTTATGCATAAAGAATCACTCGAATGCTCATCAGGTAGGTCATTCGAAACGTTGTTCTTATCAGCAATCGTAACAGGCAGTCGATCAACCTTACCAATAGAATTCCGATGAGAATATCAATATTAGATCAAGGGCAAAAGGATGGCGACAGCCGCGTTACAGATTCGAACGCAAACGGTAGCCAACCCCTGGCTCAGTAACAATAAAATAAGGGCGGCTGGGCTCTGGCTCGATTTTTCGGCGCAGGTTGCTGATATTGACGCGCAGCAGGTGCATTTCCTCCTCGTACCCCAAGCCCCATACCTGGCGCAGTAACTGGCGATGCGTCAGCACTTTCCCGGCATTGAGTACCAACACCCGCAGTAAATCATACTCAGTGGGGGTCAGCTGCACTTCCTTGCCCTGCGAAGTCACCCGGCGATGGGCCAGGTCCACCTCCAGGCCCTCTTCGGAGAAGACGGGCTCGGGGTCCAACTGCGCCGTCCGCCGGACGGCCACGCGCAGGCGCGCCATCAGTTCGCTAATACCAAACGGCTTTGTCAGGTAATCATCCGCACCGGCATCCAGCGCGGTGACCTTATCCGACTCTCGCTCGCGCACAGAGAGCACGATGATCGGCAGGCGCGTCCATTCCCGCAGCTGGCGGATCACCTCAACCCCATCCAGATCCGGTAGACCCAGGTCTAAAATCAGCAAATCCGGCCGGTGCGCGATCACGGCGGTTAATGCTTCCTGCCCGCTAGAGGCTTCATAAACCATATAGTTATACGCGCTCAATGAGGTCCGTAGAAAACGCCGGATCGCACGCTCATCGTCTACTACTAACACTCGCAGTCCCTTATCGTTCACGTTGCACTTCCTCCTGGATCGGTTCAATGTCAGGTGATTGCATAACCAGCCGCGAAGGCTTGAGCGGTAAAGTAAAAATCATTTTCACTCCCCCACCAGGCCGGTTCTCAGCCCAAATTTTTCCATCATGGGTCTCAACGATCCCTTTGCAGATCGATAATCCCAACCCTGTTCCTACGACATTTTCAAAGCGCTTCACCCGAAAAAACTTTTCAAAAATATGCTGCAAATCTTCTTCTGGGATGCCTGGACCGCGGTCACCAATGGCAATCTGCACCGCATTGTCCACCTGTTCCGCCTGGATATCAATCGACCCGGCATCCGTCGAATATTTGGCCGCGTTATCGAGCAAATTGATCAGTACCTGGTTGATTAATACATAGTCGATCGGAACCAATGGCAGTTCAGGCGGAATTTCAATGCTCAACGGGTGACCCTCCAGACGGGTAGCAAGCGCGTTCAACGCGGAGCCGACCACATCCTGCACATCGCAGGGCTGCAGCGAGATTTTCAACGCGCCCGATTCCAGGCGCGTCATGTCCAGCAAGTTACCAACCAGACGATTAAGCCGTTCCGCTTCGCCAAAAGCCGTTTCCACCAACTCGCGACGCGTTTCGGCATCCAGAAAACCATCTTCCATGCGCAGGCTGCTCAGCACCCCAGTGATGGATGCCAGCGGGGTGCGCAGGTCGTGCGAGATGGAGTTTAACAGCGCCGTTTGCAGGCGCTCTGTCGCGCGCAGGATCTCTGTCTGGCTGGCCTGCTCAGCAAACAGAGCCCGTTCAATCGCTGAAGCGGCTTTTGTGACATACGCGCCTAACTGGCGCATTTGCTCCGGGTGCAGTTCGGGTTGGCTGCCAGACAGACAAACGCCCATCACCCCGATATTCCCTCGGCTGGTTTCTAATGGAAAGTAGCGAAAACTGGCATAAGAAAATGTACCGGTGTTAAAGCCAGCCGGGCGACCTTGCTGGAAAGCCCACTCTGCCGCGGTTAGCTCGCTCTTGTCCAATACGCTCCCCGCACTGGAAGCGCTCAACACCAGCTGATCATTCTTGGGCAGTAGGATGACAATTTCACGGTCAAACGTGCGCCGAACGTGCTGGACGATGACCTTGAGAATATCTTCCATATCTACCGCGGCGGCGAGATCCCGGCTCAACTCGTACAGCTGAGTCACCTGCCCGGCGCGCCGCTGGGCGGCCCTGGTCAGCGAACGCTCGCGCGAGACTAACGTGCTGATGATGACGCTGACCACCATCAGGCTGATAAAGGTGATGGCATACTCTGGCACAAAACCGATCAGGCTAAAGAAGGGCGGCACAAAGAAGAAGTCGAAAGCCAGCACGCTCAATAAGGCGGTTAACAAAGCCGGCAGAAAACCCAGGAAGATGGAGGCGATAACCACCGAGAGCAGGTACAGCATGATCAGGTTGGCGGAACGGGAAATCACAGTGGGGGTTAAGATGCGGCCTAACAGGGTCGGCAGCAGCACCAATACCAGGCTGCCTAACAACTGTATGCGGGAGACCCAATTCCAAAAGCGCGGGATTTGAAAGGGATGCGGGGTATGGTCACTACCGACCACAAAGACGTTGATGTTCGGATCGTCGCGCGTCAATTGTTCGGCCAGAGAGGCTCCAAAAACACTCAGCCACTGCTTGCGCGGAGAACTGCCGATCATCACGCGGTGGATATGCTGCTCATGCAGGTAATCGCGCACCGCCTCGACCACCGTGCGCCCCATGAGTACTTCGGTCCTGGCCCCCAGCATCTCTGCCAGGCGCAGGTGTTGGGCAACCATCGACTGCTTGGTTCCGGCATGTTCAATCTGCTCCGGCGTTTCCACGTGCACCACCGTCCATTCGGCGCTGGTTTCATCTGCCATGCGCCTTCCAGCCCGCACCAGGCGGCTGGCATTTGGACTCTCGCTGATACAGACCAGCAAACGAGTGGAGCCAGGATCCGGTCCGGTAAATTCCGCGTTTTGGATATAAGAACGCATCAAGGTATTTGAACGCTGCGCAACATAGCGCAAGGTCAACTCGCGCAGCGCAAACAGGTTGCTGGGTAGAAAGAATTTTTCAATTTGCAGCTGGGCCCGGGCTGGAAACACCAGTTCGCCCGAGGTATAGCGGTCCAGCAGTTCTTGCGGCGGCAGATCGACCATCTCGATCTGGTCGGCCTCATCCATAAAGCGATCTGGGATGGTATCTCGCACCATCACCCCGGTCACATACGAGACGGCATCCACTTGACTCTCTAACTGGTAAGCGTTCAGTGTGGCGTAGACGTTAATCCCGGCGTTGAGCAGTTCATTCACTTCCAGATAGCGCGCTTCATGGCGCATACCAGGAGGGTTGGTACGCGCCAGGTGATCCACCAGCACCAGCTGCGGGCGGCGCGCCAATACTGCGTCCAGGTCCATGCCATGATAAGAGATGCCCGAGCCGGTAACGACGCGCTGCGGCAGGATCTCGAATTTTTCCAAAAGCTGCATCGCGAGCATATCGCCATAGGCTTCAATAAAGCCAATCACGACATCTGCCCCTTCTTGCAACCGGCGGTAGCCATCTTCGAGCATCGCCAGGGTTTTGCCAGTCCCCGGCGCGTAACTTAAGAACACCTTCAGCTTTCCACGCGGCTTCGGGCTATCCCCCACTCCATCACGGTCAGGCATTTCGTGCGGAGCTATATTTCCTTCTGCTGGCGGTTTGTTCGTCATTGACGGTATCCAATCTATCTATTTTATATCTTATTACAATTCCGTTTAATTTCAGCATAAAACGGGTCAAAATGCCGTAAAGAATAATGTCCGCTTCACCAATTTCTTGTTCACCTGCTTTTTGCGAAGGCTCTAATCTTGACATTATCCATCTAATTATTATAATTTTATATAATTATATTATAGATATTGCATCTTAAGGAACGGTCGTGGTGCGTGGGGTCTGCGCCGGAAGCAAGTCCCCATCACGACGGCAAAACCTGGAGATGCTAGTACAGTCGGGCGCAAATAGCTTAGTGGTTATTGACCTTTATCGCCCAACTGTTTGCGCCAGGAACCTGGCGAACGTACCCGGCGCTGCACACTAACCCTAGAGGCATTTATGCCGCCGGGTACTAGATATTCGAGGATAAAAGGCAATGTACATTCATCCAGAAACGTTAGTTGAAACAAGCTGGGTAGCGGATCATCTCAATGATCCACAGGTGCGAATCGCAGAATCCGACGAGGATTATTTGCTTTACGAAACCGGGCATCTGCCAGGCGCGGTAAAAGTGGATTGGTTTACGACCTTGCAAGACCCGGTGCGGCGAGATTTCCTCGACCAGGCGGCTTTCGAGGAACTGTGCAGCCGCTTAGGGATCACGAATGACACCACGGTTGTGTTTTATGGGGATAAAAATAACTGGTTCGCCTGCTATGCTTTCTGGCTATTTGAGTACTATGGGCACAAGAACCTTAAGATTATGAATGGGGGCAGGGCTAAGTGGATCGCTGAAAACCGCCCCTTAACCAAAGAAGTGCCACACGATCAAGCAACCCATTATCAGGCCAAGGCACCAGATCTGAGCATCCGCGCATTTCGGGACGAGGTCATGCGGCACGTTCAGGAGCACAGGCCGCTAGTCGACGTGCGCTCGCCGCAAGAATATACTGGGGAACTGCTGCACATGGCCAATTATCCTCAGGAAGGCGCGCAGCGCGGCGGGCATATTCCTGGTGCAGTCAATATCCCCTGGTCAAAAGCCGTGCGCGAAGATGGCACCTTCAAATCAGCTGATGAGCTGCGCCAGATGTACCAGGGACAGGGCGTCACCCCGGACGAAGAAGTCATTGCCTACTGCCGGATTGGCGAGCGCAGTTCGCATACCTGGTTTGTCCTGAAGTACCTGCTGGGGTACCCAGATGTAAAGAACTATGACGGTTCATGGACGGAATGGGGCAACCTGGTTGGCGCGCCGATCGCGAAAGGAGCGTAAGCTGGGAATGGACCGTACAGAAGCCCTCGAAACCATTCTGGACTATTACCAGAATCCGCGCAACTATGGCGAAATGGAAGACGCGGATGTTTCCCTGCAAGGTGGCAACCCGGGCTGCGGGGATATTGTGACGATGTACTTAAAGTTCAATGACGGCAAGCTGGATCGGGTCACCTACACTGGGGAGGGATGCACCATCAGCCAGGCAGCCGCATCGATGCTCACGGAGAGCCTGCCGGGCTATACCATCGAGCAAATCCAAGAGATGGATTACCACATCATTGAGGACCTGCTGGGGGAAGAACTGGTGAAAACCCGCCCGAAGTGTTCTACACTGGGCCTAGACACCGTAAAGTTCGCCACACAAAAGTATCTGCAAGAAAAGCGCAAATCTGAATAAAGGATTTAAGAATTGCAAGGCTGGCGGGAAGATGGCAAGGATGCCTTCCCGCCAGCCTTGCGTTTTGTTATCGAGCCTGATTTATGGCGTTTTTCCTCAATTTAGGGTATGCTTAAAGTGGTTGCAACCCTTCCTCAACGAACGACCAACCAGGCATGGTGACATGCAAGACATAGAACTTAACAGGAGGTCACTGTGATTAAAGAAACCACCAAAGAAGCCGAAACGCGCATGAAAGGGGCTGTTCAATCACTGGAAGAAGACCTGTCCGGGATTCGAACGGGGCGCGCCTCCCCAGCACTGGTAGAACGTCTGCAGGTCGAATATTATGGCGCCCCTACCCCATTAGTGCAGTTAGCCAGCATCAGTGTTCCCGAACCGCGCGCGCTTTTGATCCGTCCTTTTGATGCTACCTCGCTGAAGGCGATCGAACGCGGCATTCTTGCCTCAGACCTGGGGCTCACGCCAAACAACGATGGTAAAGTGATCCGCTTAAACCTCCCCCCGCTCACCGAAGAACGCCGCCGCGACCTGGTCAAAGTGGTACACAGCCGTCTGGAAGAATCCCATATCGCCATTCGCAATGTACGCCGTGACCTGATCAAAGATCTGCGCGAATTCGAAAAAGAAAAAATGATTTCCGAAGATGAACTGAAGCGAGCAGAAGAAGAACTGCAGAAGCTTACCGACCGCTATGTTGACCTGGTTGACAGCATTGGGGAGCATAAAGAGAAGGAAATCATGGAGGTGTAAGCCTTGCCGGAACCGAAAGTGAAGCCGCTAGACCAAAGCAAAATCACAAAACTACCTACCCATGTAGCATTCATCATGGATGGAAATGGCCGCTGGGCTGCGAAACGCGGCCTACCGCGCCTGGCAGGGCATCGCGCCGGAACAGAGAACTTACGGCGGGTGATCCGCGCCTGCGTCGAGTTCGGCGTTAAATATATGACTATTTACGCCTTTTCAACGGAAAATTGGGGGCGCCCGCAGGAAGAGGTTGAAGGTCTGATGCACATTCTCGAAGATGTGATCGACCGTGAACTGGAAGAGCTGAATCAAGAAGGGGTGCAGCTGCGCCACATTGGGCATCTCGACCGGCTGCCCCCGGTACTGCGAAATAAGGTGCTCAAGGCCATCGAGCTAACCCGCGCCAATGACCACCTGGTGCTCAGCCTGGCGTTCAATTATGGCGGGCGCGATGAAATTATCTGTGCCATCCGTGAAATTATTGCCGAAAAAATTCCACCAGATGAGATCACGCCAGAAGTGGTCAGCCAGCATCTATTTACCGCGGGAATTCCTGATCCAGATTTGATCATTCGCACTTCTGGCGAGATGCGCATCAGCAACTTTTTGATCTGGCAAGGCGCTTACTCGGAATGGTATGTCACCCAAACCTTCTGGCCTGATTTTGGACGGGAAGAGTTGTACAAAGCCCTCGTGGAGTACAGCCTCCGCGACCGCAGGTACGGTCGGATTGAAAAAGACTGCGCGGATTGCCCTTAGTTTCTATGCTCACCCAGCGCCTCATTGTCGCCATCTTGCTCATCCCAGCCGGGGTGCTGATTATCTCCATCGGCGGTTGGGTCTGGGCCACCCTGGTGATGCTGGTATTGGCCTACGGGGCCTGGGAATACTGGCGTCTTTTTATTCAAGGTGGCTACAGCCCCTCCGGCCCAATTTTAATTGCCGGCGTGGTTGGACTGGTTCTGGCGCGCCAGGTCAGCCAGTTCCTGGGCAGTGACTTGATCCTGGCAGGATTGGTGCTGCTGACGATGGCTGTTCAGGTGCTGCGCTTCGAAAAAGGTGGAAATTCATCTGCAGTCGATTTTAATATCACCCTGGGCGGCATCCTCTACCTGGGCTGGCTGGGTTCCTACCTGATTTCCCTGCGCAGCCTGCCAGATGGCCTGTGGTGGTTCCTCCTGGTGCTGCCGGCAATCTGGTTCGCCGATGGCGCGGCCTATTTTACCGGCAGCCACTTTGGGAAACACAAAATGAGTCCCCGGGTCAGCCCTAAAAAATCCTGGGAAGGCTACCTGGGTGGGATCGCCGCCGGGGCGCTTAGCTCACTGCTGCTTGCCAGCCTCTGGCATTTACGCGCGCCGGGAGTAACCCCGCTCAAAGGGTTTATCCTGGGACTGGTGGTCAGTTCCCTTTCACCTCTGGGTGACCTGGGTGAAAGCATGTTAAAACGTGGTTTTGGGGTGAAAGACAGCAGCAAGCTTTTACCGGGTCATGGCGGGGTGATGGATCGCATCGATTCCTGGTTATGGGCAGCTGTCATTGGATACTACCTGATTCTCATCGCGTGGCTATAACAGCAGGAGTGCCGCTCCTGCTGTTTTATTAGCAAGCCACACAAATCAACACATAAAAAAGTGAAGTACTGCCACTGGCAGATCGCAAATAAAACAAGGGTGGATTGATTTAAGGAGGGACAATGAACGACAAGACGAACGACAAAACCGCCCAACCCGGTTCTCAGAATGCAAAGACAAACCCTACCCGCAACCTGGCTCTGGACCTGGTGCGGGTGACCGAAGCGGCTGCGCTTGGTGCAGCCCGCCATGTAGGCCGCGGTGATAAGATCGCCGCGGATAAAGCCGCCGTAGACGCCATGCGCCTGGTGTTAAATACGGTAGAAATGGACGGCGTGATTGTCATCGGCGAAGGGGAAAAGGATAAAGCCCCCATGCTCTTCAATGGGGAACACCTGGGGACCGGAGAGCCACCAGAACTGGATATTGCGGTTGACCCGATCGATGGCACGCGGCCCGTTTCGATGGGCGTCTGGAATGCGATTGCCACCGTCGCCCTGGCGCCGCGAGGAACCATGTTTGACCCTGGCCCGGCCTTCTACATGTACAAAATTGCTGTGGGGCCTGAATCAAAGGACGTGATCGACATCAATGCGCCGGTTGAGGAAAACTTGCGCAAGATCGCCAAAGCGAAAGGCGAAGATGTGGAAGACCTGACCTGCGTGATCCTCGACCGCCCGCGCCACGAGCAGTTGATTGCGGAAGTGCGCGAGCGCACCGGAGCGCGCATCCACTTGATTCCAGATGGCGATGTTGCCGGAGCGCTGATGACCGCCTGGCCTGGCTCAGGCATCGATGTGCTGCTGGGGATCGGCGGATCACCTGAGGGGGTGATTGCAGCCTGCGCCTTACGCGCGATGGGCGGTAATATTCAAGGAAAACTGGTGCCGCGCAATGCCGAAGAACGGGAACGCGGCAAAGCGCTGGGGTACGATTTTGATAAGGTGCTGGAGATGAGCGATCTGGTATCCTCACAAGATGTATTCTTTGCCGCTACAGGGATCACCAACGGCGATTTGCTCAAAGGGGTCGATTACTTTGCGAATGGCGCTACCACCGACAGCCTGATGGTGCGCGGGCTTACCGGCACGATCCGGCGCATCATCGCGACGCACCGCCTGGACAAGCTTGAACAAATCAGCTTGATTCCCTACTAAACCATAATGCTTAAATCACAAATCCGGCCTGAGGCCGGATTTGTGATTTAAGGACCGTCTGCCTGCTGCTTTACTGGATGGTATATACCGCGTTCACATCCACCCGAATAACCATTTGGCCAGAGGAAACCGGTACCTGGGAAACATCTGCCGCGGCCATGCCCTTCCCCGCAAAAATTGGGCTGGGCGGGTTGCTGGAATTAACATTCATGGTTTGCAGCACACCCAGTGAGACACCAGCGGCCTGCGCCATTTCTTCAGCCTGGTTGTGAGCACTATCCACCGCGAGCCGGCGCGCTTCACTCAGCGCCTTCGTTTTATCCAGCACGTCAAAGCTGATGCCGTTGATGCTGTTCGCACCCGAACGCACTACCACATCCAACAGCTTGCCCAGGATCTGCAAATCCCGAACCGTCACATTGACCGTGTTATCCACGTTGTAGAGCGTGCCGGTCAGTTTCCCCTGCTGATCAAACTGCTGTTGCGGATAGATATTGAAGCTGGAGGTCTGGATATCTTTCGGGTCAATCCCCAGTTCCTTGAGCGATGAGGCGACTGCCTGTGCCTTGGCATTGTTCTGGCTCAGCGCATCTGCCACGTTTTCCGACTGGCTGTGCACACCAATATAAACATAAGCGACATCAGGCGAAAGCGTCACCTGGCCAGTGCCGTTCACGGAAATGGTGCGCAGCGGCGCCTGCTGATCTGTCTGCGGCAGGGGCGCTGCAAGAACGCTGCTGGCAGCCAGGGGAGATGGGGAAGTGCAGGCGCTCAACACCAGGGCCAGGACCAAAACCAAAAACAGTAAACTTTTCTTCATTGTAAATCTCCTCTCAAATGAGTAATTTATGGCGTAACCTTCTGTGTATAAGACGAAAAGAGTCCAGAAAAGTTCCCGGCAAACGGCGAAAGCAGGGTATCATTACCAGACTGCCCGGTGCTTTCCCTTACAATACGGTCATTTGACGATGCCTGCTTGCCGGGCTGGGCCAGTTTTTTGTATAATCAACTTGAGCTTTATTTTGACATTTGTTCCATTGAGGTCCTTCTATGCCGGTCAATTATCAGCAAGCGTTACAACAGATCCGCGAAATGGGCAGCCAGGCGCCGCTGCGCGAAGAACGCCTAAAAGAACTGCGGAATGAGGCTGACGCTTTGCTCGTGCAGTATGCAGCTGAGCTGGATACGCTGGAGCAGTTGGTCGAGCGCGCCAGCGACAGCAACCCCGCTCTGCGCTGCGCTGCGCCATTTCGTGAGAATTTGCTGCGGGCGCTGCCTACGCCCCCGCTGGAACTGCCTTTCACCCTGTTGGCGGCAGATGGCTCGCAGATCAACCCCGACCGGCACGCAATGGTCGAGTTTGGAGCGATCAATGTTGGCGCAATCCGCATGTGCCCTGGGCAAGATCAGGCGCCCCAGGAAATTGTGAGCAGCCAGATCCTCTTCCATGACGACCTCTTTACCGCCAGTGGTAACCCGCTCACCGAAGACATTGTGGCGCTGAAGCGCGACCTGGCTGAGCGCCAGATGCTGGCAGATCTGGCGCGCCGTGAACCGGCCCCAGCGGTGGCTTTGACCGACGGTCCGCTGGAACTGTTCCGCGAGCCGAAGCATATGCCCGAGTTCGATGAAGAACTGCGCCGCTATCAAGCCGTTCTGGAAGACCTGGCAGGCCTGGGTGTGGCCACCGCTGGTTATGTGGACCGCCCGCGGAGCGATCTGGTGGTGCGCCTGCTCGAATTGATCATCTTACAACGGCGCGGGCAGTTGAGCCGCGCCGGCGAAGAGCGCCCCTTGCGCGGCGTCTATGATTTCAACCTGTACTGGAGCCTGCTTAAGCCCGGCGAACGGTCGGCGGTTTTTAGCATTCGCTCTGGTTCGGCCAAAAGCTTTCAGGGGCGGCTGGCGCTGCACTTCTTCTATCTGAATGTGGGCCGCGCTGAGCACCCCTACCTTTCGCGGGTAGAGATTCCGCTGTGGGTGGCGGAAAGTGAGCGGCTGGTGAACCTGCTGCACGCCTGCCTGTTAGGACAGGCGCGCCACCTGGGCGCGCGGCCTTACCCCTACGCGCTGCACCGCGCGCACGAAGTCGCCGTGATTTCGATGAACGAACGCGATCAGCTGGAAAATATGATCGTAGCAGAAATGCGCCGGCAGGGGATTCCTGTGGATTACTTTTCCAACAAACAAATTGCCAAAAATACGCATTATGGCAGATAAGCAAATTAAATTTCGGCAGGTTCAAAGAGGTTGTTTATGAGTGAAATCGAGATCGGAAGGCTCTTACGCGCCAGCACCGCCGCCTGTGTGGTGGGCTGCCGTGTTTCCCAGGCAAACGTCCCGGCCTTTGGCGAATTGGTGCGCATCCCCCTGGCGGACAATTACGGCATCTACGGCCTGATCTACGATATTCGGATTGAAGATGATGGGTTAGTGCGCCAGCTGGTCACCGCGGAGGGCATCGCCGACGAGGTCATTCAAGACAACCGCGTCAATCGCAATGTGCCGGTAGAAGTGAGCGTGCTGCACGTCGGTTACCGGCAGAACGCCCGCATCCACCACTTGCTGCCGCCGCGCCCGCCGCTCAGCCTGGATGCGATTTATATCTGCGGGCCAAAAGAAGCCTGCATCTTTACTGAAGCGGGGCGTTTCGGCTACTTCCGCCACATTCTCAACTCTGATGAGGTGCCCACCGGTGAACTGCTCGCAGCGCACATCCAGCTGGTCAACAGCTTCCATCTCGAACGAAGTAACTACAACTGGGCCAGCAGCGCCGTACAGGAACTGATCGTCCTGCTGCGCGATGACTACCCCACGCTTATGTCCGTGCTGGGCGCGATGGCAGATGTCAACATGGGAGGCAGCCATGAGTGACTCGATGTTTACGACGCTCCCGCATAAAGATAACGGGCAAAATCCGCAGTGCATTGGCTACGTGGTGGGCGGCGGGCTGAAAGAAAACCTGCACGTACGCCTGACGCTGCCCGCGCAAGAAGTTCAAGAAGGCTCCTTTGTGATCATTGACAGCGGGGATTGGCGCTTTTATGGGCTGGTCACCGACCTGCAGTTGGGTGCGACCGACCCGCGTTTTGCGGATGAACAAAGTGAAACGCGCCTGCCGGGCGGCCTGGCAGCCCTGCTGCACGGGCAAACGCTTTATACGAACCTGGAAGTGATGCCCGCGCTGATGCTCGAAATCGGCCCGGACCTGAACAGCCCGCGCTACCCGGACTGGCGCCAGGCGCACCCCACCGACCCCACGCCTATCCCAATCAAGACCATCCCCGCCCATCATGCCCAGGTGCGCCGCGCAGACGCCGGCGATGTGGCGGAAATCTTTGGCGACCCCGGGGAAAAGGGTAACTTCATCATCGGGCACACCCGCGAGCAGAACCACCCGGTGTGCATTAACCTGGATAAGTTTGTGCAGCGCTCTTCGGGCATCTTTGGGGCGACCGGCACAGGCAAATCCTTCCTCACACGCATCATCCTGGCCGGCCTGATCCAGCATGACCGCTCCTCGGTGCTGATCTTCGATATGCACAACGAATATGGCCCAGACGATACGGCCTCTGACACCAACCAGAAGGTACCCGGACTGCGCAGCAAGTTCCCCGCGAAAGTACGCATGGTCGGCCTGGGACGCGACAGCACCGTGCGCGGCACGGTGCCGGATTTCCAATTGGAGATCGCCGAGAAAGACATCACCCCGGCAGATATCGAAATGCTCACGCGCGAGCTGAACCTGCGTGAAACCACGCCCACTACGCTCAGCGCGCTGGTGCACGAATTTGGGCAGGCGCGCTGGTTCCGGGCTTTTCGAGAAATGCGCCCTGGCGCAACGATTGAAACCGATGAAGGCAAGACTATCCCCGCGCCGGACAGCGTCGAAGCCTGGGCGCTGCGCGCAGGAGTCAATACCCTGGCTGCTGCCGGGCTGCATCAAAAGCTCAGCCGCCTGTTCAACCAGATTTACATTACTGAAAAACCCGCCTCGGATGCGCTGGGCGAAATTATCCGCTCGCTCGAAGCCGGGCGGCACGTGGTGCTTTCCTTTGGCGAGCATGAAAACGACCTGGACTACCTGCTGGTGACCAACCTGCTCACTCGCCAGATCCGCGAGCGGTGGGTGGAGAGCACCAACCAGTTCCGCTCGGGCAAGCAGACCCGCGAGCCGCGCCCGCTGGTGATTGCCGTGGAAGAAGCCCACAAGCTGCTCAACCGCGAAATGGCCGCGCAGACGGCATTCAGCGCCATCGCGCGCGAGATGCGCAAGTACTATGTCACCCTGCTAATCATCGACCAGCGCCCATCCCAAATCTATGATGAGGTCATGTCGCAGTTGGGCACGCGTATCTGCGGCTGGCTGGGTGACGACCTGGATATTCAGGCGGTGCTGTCTGGGTTGGCGGGCAAAGACACCCTGCGCGGCATGCTGGCCCGCTTGCAGCCAAAGGAAGAAGTGCTGCTGCTGGGCTGGGGCGTCCCCATGCCCATCCCCGTGCGCTCGCGGCGCTATAATGACCAGTTCTGGCGCGATTTGAAAGGCGACCAGAACGAAAGCAAGCGTGCCGAGTCAGATATCTTGCGCGAATTAGGTTTTTGATGAAAAAACGCCGGCCCATCGGGAAACCGATAGGCCGGCGTTTTTTTGTGCGGATTAGTGGCGTTTGCGCTTCTTTTTGCTCTTCCCCCCACTCGAGCCTTTTTGCCCATCGGCAGCCTGTGGCACTGCCGCAGCAACCGGGGTCACCTCACCCGCGGCGCTGCCATCCTCACTGCCATCCCCGCGGGCCTCGGTGGCGCTCGCCACCTGGGAGCGCGGGCGGAAGGTAAACAGGCGGCTGATCACACCCATGCGGATATCGGCCAGCAGCTGCTGGAACATTTCCGAAGCGCGGCCTTTATACTGCACCAGCGGGTCACGCTGAGCATAGGCCTCCAGGCCAATAGACACGCGCAGCGCCTCAACCCGAGTCAGGTAATCCACCCACAGCTCAGAGATCACGCTCAGCAGCAGCTGGCGGGTGGCCTCATTTTCGTCAAACCAGCCCAGCGTCTCCTGGATCGTGTCGCGATCTTCTTCATCCAGCGTATTTAGCGGCTGGCTGCAGATCTGATCATAATGCTCCTGGCCCATTACTTTCGCCAGGCGAGCGGTCAGGCGGTCGTCCAACTGCTCCAGCACGATGTTATTCTGGAACAGGCGGTTCCACTCAAACAGGCCCCAGGCGCCGCGCAGCGCTTCCTGCGCGCCCTGCAGCTGATCCAACACCTGTTCAGTCACCTCAGGCACGGGGCGGTCTTGCAGCATTTGCCCGGCCAGGAACGCATAATTCAGGCGGCGCGTCACCTGGAAACCTTGCCGGTGCGTGCGCCGGTCAAAAACCAGGCGCTGGCCTTCCTGCATGACGCCCAACAGCTCTAACAGCTGCCCATCTTCCGTCGGATAATCATCCAGCTTATCCAGCAAAGGATCCAGGTCGCGTGAAATCTGCTTGCCATCCCCTAAAAGCCGGTCAAACTGGCGCTCGAAAGTATTTTGCACTTCTTCCAGCAGCTGGTTCGCAACATCCGGCCAGTCCATATTCTGGTACTGGTTGGCGCGCAAGTTGAGGCTTTCTCCCAGGCGGCGCTCGATCGCGCCGATCGAGCGGTTGATGGTTAAGGTCATCAGATAAGCGGCGATTTGATCTTGCAATTGATCGCGCAACTCTTCCGGATCGTTTTCGATCTGGCGCATCTGCTCATTGGTCAGGCGGAACTGCGGCAGGCGGATCAACATGCCTAACTCTTCCGAAAGTTCCTGTGGGCGAAGCGGGCCGCCCTCTTCCTGGCGATCTGGCAGGGTATCGATAAAGGTATCCAGCGCTTCATACCGGTCGCGCCGCTGTTGTTCCAACGATTCTTCGCTACGGTCGAGCAGCTGTTTGAAGCTGTTCAACATATGGTCCTGCTCGGTTTGCAGCGCCCGTCCGGCTAATGACAGCAGTTCTTCACGCAAGCGCGAAACAGTCGCGCCTTCCGCCGGGCGGCTGTTGACCAATGCATCAATCAGGATACCAAAGCTAAATGAAGGGTAGCGGATATCCTCAAACACGATCGGCGGCTGAATTTCATCCAGGTAAGCAACCAGCTTCCAGGGGCCTTCCGCATCCTTGAGCGCTTCTGGTACGCGCTGCTGTAGTTCCGTGTTCAGCATATCCGTGAGGTTGTCGCTCAGGTCTTCCTTGACAAAGACGCGGTCACGCTGCTCGTAGATGCGCTTGCGCTGTGCATTAAGCACATCATCATATTCCAGCAGGTGTTTACGCACATCAAAGTTAGCGCCTTCCACCCGTTCCTGAGACTGCTCTACCAGACGGCCCACGATGCCGCTCTCGATTGGCAGGCTTTCGTCGATGTTCAAGCGGTTCAATAAGCCTTCCACCTGCTTGCCGCCGAACAGGCGCATCAATTCATCGTCCAGAGAAAGGTAGAAGCGAGAGGAGCCCGGGTCACCCTGGCGGGCGGCGCGCCCGCGCAGCTGGTTATCGATGCGGCGCGCCTCATGGCGTTCTGAGCCCACCACATGCAGGCCGCCCAGTTCACGCACCTGTTCCATCTCGCGGATGTACTGCCGGAAGGCTTTCACGGCATCCTCATAGATACCGATGTCTTCGGCGCTCAGGCTCTTGAGCGCTTGCAAGCGCTCCTCATTGGTCATGTCAAAAGGCCGCCGCCCAGAGACTTCGACTCCCGCGCGGTCCAGCACCCGGTTCACATCCCCCAGGATTTCTTCTTCCAGATCACCACCCAGTTTGATATCGACCCCGCGGCCGGCCATATTGGTCGCAATGGTTACTGCGCCGAATGCGCCGGCCTTGGCGATAATCTTCGATTCTTCATCATGCTTGCGAGCATTCAAAACCTGGTGCGGGATGCCGGCTTGCAGCATCTTGATCAGCCGTTCTCGGCCATCTGGCGGCAGGTTGAAAATGCGCAGCAGGCGCTCCACGTTATCAGCGTCCTCTGGGTTGAAAGACATGCTGAGGCCCAGGCTGCGTGCCAGCTGGCGCAGCTCGCCAGTTTCAATGCGCTCCAGCGGAGCGTTCGTCGGCTGCAGCTCTGGAATGGCCCGTTCCGTGATCTGGATATTCTTCATCTCCGTATATAGATCCCGGATCAGCAGCACTTGCGCCAGACGGCGAATCGCATCCGCGCTCAACCGGTCGGAAAGGAGCTCCGAATGTTCAACGGAAGTGGTGCCCACCAGCTGCGGGCGGCCAATCACGTAAAACTGGATGATCTCCTGGGTCATCGCGCGTAGTTTGGCTTCTTCCGTGCGGAAGACTACATCCGGAAAATCTTTACGTTTCCAGAATAAGGCTTTCTTATCACCATCGCTGCGCTGGGCGTAGTACGTGTACTTGTACCCCTGTTCATCCTTGCTATCAATGGTGACAAAGGGTGAACCGGGGCGGCTGGCCTGGTACTCCAGGTTCGTCGGGATAGGCAGCACATCCAGCTTATAAATTTTCCAGAACTCTTCGCCTTCGGTTACGGCCGTACCGCTCATCCCCGAGAGCTTTTCATACATGCGGAAGTAATTCTGAATGGTAATCGTCGCATAGGTGACGTTCTCTGCCTCAACCTTGACGCCTTCCTTCGCCTCAACGGCCTGGTGCAAACCATCAGACCAGCGGCGTCCGGGCATCAGGCGGCCGGTGAATTCATCAATAATGACCACCTTACCACCCTGCACCAGGTAATCCTTGTTGCGCCGGTAGAGGTAATGGGCGCGCAGGGCTTGTTCGAGGTAGCCCATCATGCGCGCCTGTTCGGGGGTAATATCTTCCGGCCGGTCGGGGTCGCGCATGGGCAGCTGCAGCAGCTGCTCGACGTGGGCCTCACCCAGTTCGGTCAGCGAGATACCGCGATCTTTCTCATTGATCTCGTAATCTTCCGGGTTCAGCTGGCGCACCACCTGCGCCATACGCACGTACCATTCTGAATCATCATGCGAGGGGCCGGAAATGATCAACGGTGTACGCGCCTCGTCGATGAGAATGTTATCGACCTCATCGACAATCGCGTAATAATGCTTGCGCTGAACGCGCTCCTCAAGCCGGTTGGTCAGGTTATCCCGCAGGTAATCAAAACCAAATTCACTGTTCGTACCGTAGGTGATATCCGTCAGGTAAGCCTCCCGACGGTGAACCATGCGCAGCTGATGCTGGTCTTCGTGCGGTGATTCCTTTTCAAGGTCGACGATAAAGCCGCTTTGGCCGTTTTCCGCATTCGCTGCCATTTGCAGCACGCCGACATTCAGACCCAGCGCGTAGAAAACAGGGGACATCCAGCGCGCATCCCGGCGGGCCAGATAATCATTGACGGTGACCAGATGCGCGCCGCGCTTCAGCAAAGCGTTCAGGTACAGCGGCAGCGTGGCGACAAGGGTTTTCCCTTCGCCCGTGCGCATCTCGGCGATCTTGCCTTCGTGCAAAACAATCCCGCCCAGCAGCTGCACATCATACGGGCGCAGGCCCAGGGTGCGCTTGGAGGCTTCGCGGACCGCCGCGAAGGCTTCCACCAGCAGGTCATCCAGCGCTTCCTGTTCCAGTTTGTGGCGCTCTTTTTCATCCTGCACGCCATCCGTCAACTCGGCGATGCGCGCCCGGAATTCAGCTGTCTTTGCTTTCAGACCTTCATTACTCAGTTGTTCGTATTCCGCTTCAAGCTCGTTAATTTCTTCTACGATTTGGGAAAGCCGATCAACTTCACGTTTATTGGGGTCTAAGCCCAATGCTTTCGATATTTTTTGAAACATAATTACTCTTTCACCTTCTGGGTGGTTTCTTCTTTCCAGGGGTTTTCTATTTTTGCAAATGAGAACCGCTTGCAAAAATAGAAAACCAGTGCTGATCCGCCAACCCGATAATAGGTCAATTATAAGGAATGATTACGCGGATAACAAATAAGGAAATTTTAATCTATTACTGCACATTAATAAAGGTGTAAGTTGAGCGCTTCTTAAGATAAGAAGCGGACTGAAGTGCTATAATTTATAAAAGCGGGCGATCACACCTTGGTCCCCGCGATTCTTAAGAGTTCGCGGCAGAACAAAATTTCAAATTCAATTTTATAGCATCGAAACCAAAAGTTATGTCATTTGTTCATCTCCACGTCCATTCACAATACTCACTCCTAGACGGTTTCAGCAACATTAAAAAGCTGGTCAACCGGGCGAAAGAACTGGGCATGCCAGCAGTTGCCCTGACCGATCACGGTACGATGTATGGCGTGATTGAATTCTTCAATGCCGCCCAAAACGCCGGGATCAAGCCCATCATTGGGGTAGAAGCCTATATGGCCGCGCGGCAGATGCAGGACCGCGATTCCAAGCTGGATAAACATTCTCACCACCTGCTGCTGCTGGCAGAAAACCAGACGGGCTACCGCAACCTGCTCAAAATTGCCAGCGCCGCGCAGCTTGAAGGATTCTACTATTATCCGCGCATCGATCACGATTTCCTGGAAAAGCACGCTGAAGGCATCATTGCCACCTCGGGTTGTATGTCCGCGGAAATCCCGCGCGCGCTGCGCGATAAGGGCCCGGAAGAAGCGCGCCGCCTGCTGGATTGGTATTACGAAGTCTTTGGCCCGGACCACTTCTATATTGAATTACAGCGCCACGATATCCCCGAGCTGGAGAAAATCAACCGAGACCTGCTCATGCTCGGCAAGCGTTACAACGCGCGCTTCATTGCCACGAACGATGTTCATTATATCAACCAATCTGACGCGCGCCTGCAAGATATCCTGCTGGCTATTCAGACCGGCGCGCTGATCACTGATCCAAACCGCTTCCGCATGAGCGTGGAGAGCTTCTACCTGCGCTCACCTGAGGAAATGCAGGGGCTGTTCAGCGAAATGCCGGAAGCATTATCCAATACGATCGAAATTGCTGAGCGCTGCAACGTCGATCTTTCTAACAAAGGTTACCACCTGCCGCGCTTCCCCGTCCCCGCCGGTTATACGGTCGAAACTTACCTGCGAGAACTGTGCGAAGAGGGGCTGCGCCGCCGCTATGGAGAAACCCAGGCGAAGAATCCCACGCTGCGCGAACGCCTGGAATATGAACTGGGCGTCATTCACCAGATGGGCTTCGATGCCTACTTCCTGATCGTTTGGGACCTGTGCCGCTTTGCTCGCGAACGCGGTATCTGGTATAACGCGCGCGGTTCGGCAGCCGGTTCGATGGTCGCCTACACCCTGGATATTACCCTGGTCGAACCGGTCGGTTACGGGCTGATCTTCGAACGCTTCCTGAACCCGGGCCGCATCTCGATGCCTGATATAGATCTGGACTTCCAGGATGACCTGCGCCCGCGCATGATGGAATACTGCGCCCAAAAATATGGTGATGACCGCGTGGCGGCCATCATCACCTTCGGCACACTCGGCGCCAAAGCCGCGATCCGCGACGTTGGCCGCGTGATGGATATCCCCCTGGCGGAAGTGGACCGGGTCGCCAAGCTGATCCCAGGCATTCCTGGCAAGTCGATTTCCATCCCTGAAGCGCTGGAGCAGGTCCCAGACCTGAAGAAGCTGTACACGGACACGCCTTACCTGAAAGACCTGATCGACACCGCGGCGCAAATGGAAGGCGCAGTACGCAACGCAGGGACGCATGCCGCGGGCGTGGTGATCACCGACGAACCAGTCGTCAATTACGTGCCCCTCAACCGCCCCACTTCTGGCTCAGAAGACAGCCCGATCAAGACGGTAACCCAGTTTGAAATGTCCATCGTCGAGTCGTTGGGGCTGCTCAAAGTCGATTTCCTGGGCCTGCGCACGCTGACGATCATGGCGCGCGCCTGTGAGTTAATCCAGAAGCGGCATCATACGCAGCTCGGGCTGGATAGCATCCCCATTGACGACGAGGAAACCTATACCTTCATCAGCAAAGGACATACCGCGGGCGTCTTCCAATTGGAAGGCACCGGCATGACGCGCTACGTGGTGCAAATGCGACCACGCAACGTGGATAACGTCATCGCTATGGTTGCGCTCTACCGCCCCGGCCCGCTGGAGTTCATCCCCACTTATATTCGCCGGATGCATGGTGAAGAACAGGTGGAATACCGTCACCCGGCGCTAGAGCCGATCTTCAATGAAACTTACGGTATCCCCGTGTACCAGGAACAAATCATGCGCGCCGCAGTGGATCTGGCGGGGTACACCATGTCTGAGTCGGATGAACTGCGGAAGGCGATCGCCAAGAAGCAAAAAGAAAAGCTAGAGAAACACAAGCAGAAATTTATCAAGGGGGCTTCTTCCCGCGGCGTGATGGATGCCGCTACCGCTGAAGCCATCTTCACGGATTGGGAAGAGTTTGCACGCTACGGCTTTAACAAATCACATGCCGCCGATTACGGCGTGATTTCGGTCCAAACCGCCTATCTCAAGACGCATTACACCGCCGAATATATGACGGCCCTGCTTTCGGCAGAAAAGAACGATACCGGCAAAGTGGCCTTCTACGTAGCCGACTGCCGCGGGTTGGGGATCGAAGTGCTTCCGCCGGAGGTCAACACATCCGGCTGGGACTTTACCATCGAGGATCGTCCTGACCAGGTGCCTGCTATCCGCTTTGGCCTGGGCGCAGTTAAAAATGTGGGCCAGGGGCCGGTGGACCTGATCCTCGAAGCGCGTAAAGCAGGCCCTTTCAACAGTCTGAACGATTTCATTCAAAGGGTAGACCTGCGCACGGTGGGCAAGCGCGCGCTGGAAAGCTTAATCAAAGTGGGTGCGCTGGACAACTTTGGCCACCGCGCAGCCCTACTGGAAGCCCTCGATCAGATTTTATCGGTGAGCGCCAGTCATTTCAAAGCACTGCAAAGCGGGCAAATGAGCTTCTTCGGCGCGTTTTCGGAAGTCGTCGATGAAATCGTGCTGCCCTTTGTATCCTCACTGGATACGCGCGAACAGTTGGAATGGGAACGCGAGTTATTAGGTTTGTATGTCTCGGATCACCCGCTCACGCCATACCTGCCGGCACTGAGGCGCAAAGTCACACACTTCGCCGGGTCTTTAGGCGAAGCCCGCGATAAAGAAAAAGTGGTTGTGGCAGGCATGCTCACCCGCTTCCGCGCGCACCAGACGAAAAGCGGCAAAGCCATGGGGTTCGCCACGGTCGAAGACCTGCAGGGGCCTATCGAACTGGTGTTGTTTCCGCGCACCTGGGATAAATATAACAGCCTGCTGATCCCGGATGGGATACTGGTTGTAGAAGGCAAAGTGGACGCTGCGGGGGGCGATCCTAAAGTGCTGGTCGATCAAATCGAAGAACTGGATCTGGAACAGGCGCTCAACGTCACGGATATCGATCCCAGTGCTTACCTACCCCCGGCTGTGCTGGCGGTATATGGTGAAAAGGGTATGCCCATTGCCGTGGAAGATGAAGAGGAAGATGCGGACGCGGATTTCTTAGCGCCACCTGGCGAAGCCCCTTCCTTTACCATGCGAGCGCAAGAAGTAAAAGCTGCTCCGCCGTCCAAAGCCCCGCCTTCTACCAATCAGGCGCAGTTCAGGGAGGATGATGGCGTTCCGCCCGAGCCAGATGACTGGCACCTGCTGGAACCGCCAATGGACGATGCCTTCTCTGATGCACTCGACTTTGATATCCCGGCTGGAGCTGCACAAGCATCCGGTCTACCGGCGAAAGCGCCGGGATTCAGGGAGTCCCCACCGCAAAGAATGCCATCGGTCGTTAAAGAGAACGGCCCTGTTTTTACTCTTTCACAAGAAGAAGCCTCTGAAGCGGTCCCACCCGCCCGGTCTGTTCAACCTTTGCCGCAAGAGAGTAATCCACCGAAGGCCAGTTCTGCTGCTCACTCGAAGGCGCAAACGCCGTATATTTCCATGCCATTCTATGTCCCACCCGCCAGCACAGCTCAAACTGCTCTGGGCCCTGGAGAGACCCTGGATGATGAAACCCACCCGCGCATGCTCACCATCATCCTGCGCTCAACCGGAGACAAAGAGCGTGATGTGCGCCGGCTCAAACGCATCCATGGCGAACTGAAGCGCCACCCCGGGCAGGACAAGTTCTCATTCATGGTTTTTGAAAATGGGCGAAGATTCCTGTTAGAATTCCCGAATGACACGACTGGCATTTGCGCCGAACTGATGCGCAAAATTATCGAATCCGTTGGGGAAGGGAATGTCAGCGTCGAAGCAATTAAGATCCATTAATGGTTAGGTGAGGTATGTTGAAATCATCAATTCGGACCATCGGGGTAATGACCTCTGGTGGTGATGCCCCTGGGATAAATCCTGGCATTCGGGCGGTTGTTCGCACTGGACTGGCGAACGGTTTGCGCGTTATGGGTATCGAAAGCGGTTACGAGGGAATCCTGCATGGCACGTTTCACCTTATGGGCGCGCGCGATGTTGGCGGAATTTTGCAGCGCGGCGGAACGATCTTGCAAACCGCGCGCAGTATGGAATTTAAGACCACTCAAGGTCAGCGTCTGGCCATCCGCAACCTGAACAACGCGGAAATCGATGCCTTGGTTATCCTGGGCGGTGATGGCTCGCTTACCGGCGGGCAGCTGCTCGCACAGCAAGGCGTGCCAGTGGTGGGCATCCCGGCCAGCATCGACAACGATATCTACGGCACGGATATGTGCATCGGGGTCGATACAGCGCTGAACACGATTGTGGACGCTATCGATAAGCTGCGGGATACCGCTTCCTCGCATAACCGGGCTTTTCTGGTCGAGGTGATGGGCCGCAATCACGGTTATCTGGCAACGCAGGCCGGTATCATTTGCGGTGCGGAAATGGTGCTGGTGCCGGAGAGCGCGACGCCTTTTGAGGACATCACCAATATTGTTGACGAAGCCTATAAGCGCGGGAAATCACATGCGATCATCGTTGTCGCCGAAGGATATAAGGAATCGGCAGCAGAGATCGCTGAGAAGTTAGAAGAACATCACCTGGGCTTTACCACGCGGGTGACCGTGCTGGGGCACATCCAGCGCGGCGGTAAACCTTCCGCCTTCGATCGCTTCCTGGCGACGCGTTTTGGCGTCAAAGCGGTGGAATTCCTGCTCTCGGGGCAGATCGGCGTAATGACCGGGTTAAACGGGCGAGAAATCGAACCTATTCCGCTCGCGACCGTGATCAGTGAGAAAAAATCACTCAGCCAGGAATACCTGCATATTGCCCGCATCCTGGCCCGTTAGCTTTTGATTTTAAGAAGAATGCCCGGCTGGACATCCATCCAGCCGGGCATTCTTCTTTAGAAAAACATTACTCTTCTTCGCGGTTGCGCAAATGTGGGAAGAGAATCACCTCACGGATGGAGTGGTTGTTGGTCAACAGCATCGTCAGGCGGTCTACGCCCATGCCAAAGCCGCCATTCGGCGGCATGCCATAGCGCATCGCCTGCAAATAATCCTCATCCATGGGATGGCGTTCCTCATCCTCGGTCTGGTAGGCGCGGCCCATCTCCAGAAAACGCGCCTCTTGATCCAGCGGGTCGTTTAACTCAGTGAAAGCGTTGCAAAGTTCCATACCACCCACAAATCCCTCAAAACGTTCCACGGTCTGCGGGTCGCCCGGTTTGCTTTTCGCTAAAGGTGAAATATCCCGCGGGTAGTCATATAAGAAGGTGGGCTGGATCAGGTTCGGCTCAAGATAATCACCGATCATCTGATCAATCAGTTTACCGCGGGTCGCTCCGGGTTTGGGCTTGAGACCTTTCTCCTGCATCGCATTATAGAGACCTTCATCCGTGCGGGTGCTTTCAGCATAGATGTCAATGCCAACCGCATCGATGATGCCCTGACGCAGTTCGATGCGCCGCCAGGGCGGGCTCAGGTCAATTTCATGGTCATTAAAGAAGACCACGCGTTTACCCTGCACCCGGTCGGCAACAAATGCGACCATTTCCTCGGTAAATTCCATGATTTTGAGGTAATCCGCATAAGCCATATAGAATTCAAGCTGGGTGAATTCGGGGTTATGTTTGAAGGAAACGCCTTCATTGCGAAAATCACGCCCAATTTCATAGACCCGATCGAACATGCCAACCAGCAAACGTTTCAGGTATAGCTCGAAAGAAATGCGCAGGAAAAGATTCTGTTTGAGCTGATTATGGAAGGTAGTAAAGGGCTGCGCCGCCGCTCCGCCATAGATGGGCTGCAAGATCGGCGTTTCCACTTCCAGGAAACCGCGCGAATCGAGAAACTCGCGCAGCGCCCGAACCACGTTGGCGCGCGCCAAAAAGACCTCACGGATTTGAGGGTTCACCGCCAGATCCGCGTAGCGCTGGCGAAAACGCACTTCCGCATCATTCAGCAGGGCATGGCGCACAACCTCCCCATTGACCACCTCATCTTTGGCTGCGGGCAAGGGTGTAATGGCCTTGGAAAGCATCTGGAACCCCAGCACCTGCACGCTTATTTCGCCTGAACGCGTGCGCATCATAATGCCGCTGGCTTCAATGAAGTCGCCCAGGTCATAGTCGTTGCGGAAGCGGTTCAGCGCGTCTTCCCCCAACTCGTTAACCCGGAAGAACAGCTGCAAGCGGCCCGTGCCATCTTCAATATGCGCGAAGATCAAACGGCCCATCAGGCGCATCGAGCGCAGCCGACCAGCCACCGTCACGTGCACCGCTCCCACGCCATTTTCCACCGCATTCGAAGCTGCTTCCGCCGTCTCAAAAGCTTTTATCGCCTCTAAGAGACTGTGGGTGGGGTTTGCCCGGGTTGGGTAAGGCTCAATTCCGTTGGCGCGCATGCGCTCAACTTTTTCTAAACGGATTTTTTCAAGATCAGAAAACTCCATACAACACACCCTCAAATCCAAAAGATCAAGCTTTGATTCAAATAAAAGCCCCGCCCGGCTCGGCAAAACCTTTTCTTGCAGGTTCTGCCCGGTTCGGGCGGGGCGAATGGATTAAGCCCCGCGTTTACTCCACCTTCAATATCTGGACGGTAAACGAACCAGCCGGCGCATCAACCTGCACCTGGTCATCAGCCTTACGGTTGAGCAAGGCCTTACCCAGCGGAAACTCATTGGAAATCTTGCCGTGAACCGGGTCCGCTTCAGCCGCGCCTACAATTGTATACGATTCGGGCTCCATGTCCCCTTCCTGAATGGTCACTTTCGAACCAACCTGAACGGTTCCAGAAGCCTGGCGGGCCAATTCATCAATCACCCGGGCCGTTGCCAACAGGACCTCTAACTCTTTAATGCGCCCTTCTACGAAAGCTTGTTCATTTTTGGCGGCTTCATACTCCGCGTTTTCAATCAACTCGCCACCCTCCATAGCTTCATGAAGACGATTGGCGATCTCTTCGCGCTTTTTGGTTCGGAGAAACTCTAACTCCTCTTGCAATTTGGTAAAGCCTTCACGAGTGAGGAAAGAGGTAGGCATGGTTTGTGTAATTCCTTATTCAAGATCAATATAGACGTTACCTGTAACGTCTGTAGGTAGACGCCCTTCTTTAATGACAAAAACACTCCCTAAAGGAGCGATTCCAGATGGGATTGGAAGATAGGACGCTGTCCTCACCAATCATCTGACTGCTGAGGACAGCGCTATCATAGCATAATTTGTCAAATCGTGCAAGAAGGTTGCAATCAGCCAAGTGAAAATTGGCACTTTTGATCGTTTACTTGACGGCCTGCGCCTGAAATTCCGCCCCCCGGTGCAAAGCTTGGATATTGAGCGGCAGCAGCCGCTGGTGCCGCGCCGGCAGGTGCTCGCGCAGGGCATTCTCAATCGCTTCAAACGGGAGCACCGGCAGGTTTGCCAGCAAACCACCCAACAGAACCATATTGGTCATGCGCCGGTCACCCAATGCTTCAGCAATCTCATTGCCTGGGATCAGCGCCGCGCGGATATCGCTGCGCTTCACCGGGCGAGAGATGATTGACGCATTTACGACCAGAACGCCATCCTGCTTCAGCACGTCTTCATATTTATCCAGCGAAGGCAGGTTCATAGCAATCACTGCCGCCGGGTTACGAACTAACGGCGAGCCGATTTCTTCATCGGCAATGATTACCGTGCAGTTTGCCGTGCCGCCGCGCATTTCCGGCCCATAGGAGGGAATCCAGGTGACCTCACGGCCCGCGTCCATCGCGGCATAGGCCAGCAGCTGCCCGGCGAACAACACCCCTTGCCCGCCAAAACCGGCAATGATAATCTCAGTCTGCATGCTTTCCTCCGCTCTAGATCTTAATCTCGGCAACCGCCGGGGAAACTTTATAATCGCCCAGGGGGAAGAAAGGCATCATCCGTTCTTCCAGCCACTTTAGCGACTGGGGAGGCGTCATTCCCCAGTTAGTCGGGCATACCGAGAGCAGTTCCACCATCGAAAAACCCAGACCCCTTACCTGCGTCTCAAAAGCCATGCGAATGGCTTTTTTCGCCAGACGGATATTTTTGGGATCGTGCAGGCTGCGCCGGGCAATATATCCAGCTCCATCCAGCGTTGAGAGCAGTTCCGAGGCCCGGATTGGGTACCCCATCGTCTCAACATCCCGGCCATTGGGGGAAGAGGTTGTCTTCTGTCCCGGAAGGGTGGTAGGGGCCATCTGGCCGCCGGTCATGCCGTAGTTAGCATTATTAATGAAGATCACCGTGATATTCTCGCCACGCGCCGCGGCATGAACAATTTCAGCCGTGCCGATGGATGCCATATCCCCATCCCCCTGGTAAGTCAGCACAACGCGGTCAGGCAGCACGCGTTTCACCCCAGTAGCCATCGCCGGGGCGCGGCCGTGGGGGGCCTGTACGAAGTCAAAGTTGAAATAATTATACGCAAACACCGAGCAGCCCACGGAAGCTACCCCAATCGTCCGTTCGCGTAATTTCATCTCATCCAGCACCTCGGCTATGAGGCGATGCGCCACGCCGTGCGTGCAGCCCGGGCAGTAATGGGTGGGTGCGTTGGTCAGGGATTCGGGACGAGAATAAACAATTTGCTCAGGTTTTGGTTCAGCAACAACCATTCTTTGCTCCTCAGTTCACATTCACCATGCGCTTCAACCAGCGGTCGCGCGGATTTCCCAGCTTTGAGAAATTCCCGCTGACGAGACTGTGGATTTCACTCAGCACTTCATCTGGAAAAGGCATTACACCGCCCAGGCGACCATAAAACTCTACCGGGATGCGCCCACCAACTGCCAGGCGCACATCTTCCAGCATCTGGCCGGAGTTCATTTCGACGACCAGCATCGCTTCGGCCTGCTGACTTAGTTGCGCCACCTTATCCACTGGGAAGGGGTTAAGCGTAATAGGCCGCAGCAAACCAACCGGGAGGCCCTCCGCACGCGCCGCGCGCACTGCCGAGAGTGCCACCCGCCCCGCCGAGCCAAAGCCCACCACTATGAACTTCGCGTCTTCCAGAAAATATTCCTTATAACGGATCTCGTTAGCTTCTACCTCCTGCCAGCGCCGCAGCAGCCGCAGGTTGCATTCTTCTTCTTCCGGTGGGTTCAGGTAGATCGAACTGAGCGTGTTCGGCTTCCGCCCCTTAGCCCCCGATACCGCCCAGGAGGGGAATTTATTGGACAGCGGGCGCATTTCCGGCAGCTCCGCCGGCTCCATCATTTGTCCCAGGCTGCCATCCAACAACACAGCCGTAATCGAGCGGTACTTCTCCGCCAGATCAAATGCCAGGACGGTCAGGTCAATGGCTTCCTGTACGCTGGAAGGTGCAAGGACAATAGGGCGGTAGTCTCCATGACCACCGCCGTGTACGATTTGCGTATAATCCGCCTGTGCTGGGGCAATATTTCCCAAGCCTGGGCCACCTCGCATAACGTCGACCAGCACCATGGGCACTTCTGTCCCAGCGATATAAGAAAGGCCCTCCATCATCAGGCTGATCCCGGGGCTAGACGAAGATGTCATCACCCGAGCGCCTGTACAAGCCGCGCCATAAACCATATTAATCGCGGCCAATTCGCTTTCCGCCTGGACAAAGGCCCGGCCCAGTTCAGGCATCCGGCGAGCCATCCACTCAAGTAGTTCCGTCTGAGGCGTAATAGGATAACCAAAGTAGGCTTGTAGACCGGCGCGGATCGCAGCCTCTGCAATCGCTTCATTACCTTTCATCAATTCGCGAGCCATGCGTTCCGTTCCTCCTAATTAACCTGGGCGAGAGGTGCTTCGCGCTTCAACACATCGCGATACACGACGATCGCTGCTTCAGGGCAAACGATCGCGCAGATTGCACAGCCTGTGCAGCCATCTGCCACCAATTCCGCAGGGTGGTAACCCTTTGCTGTAATGCGTTCAGCAGACAGCGCCATCACCTTTTGTGGGCAGGCACTGAGGCATAATTCACAGCCTTTGCAATACGCTTCATTGACAACAATACGACCCTTAAGGGGCATCCTAACCTCCTTTAGAAATATCCGAGATCACTGGCATTCCTAGCTTTCATCTCAGACTACCTTTATTATGAAGCGATTGTCTGACAAGAGGTAGTGTCAACCATCATTTTAGATTGTGTACAAAAATCCTCAGTGAGCAGCCGCAAAATTCCCATAAAAAGGGATAAACATTTATAAACCATACGAATTTTGTCGCAATATGACAGGTCACAGGTGTAATTGGTGACCTATATTACTTACAGATTTTGACGTTTCACAATAAACTCTTTAGGTTGGCGTATGAATAGATCTATGATCTACATAGATCGGATCTGTAAACAATTCAGGATTGAGTCCTTGGGCTTTTTTTCTGATCAATTTTTTCTAACGGAGTGAGCCTCATGAAGAAGCGTCAAATCGTAACAATTGATGCAAACGAAGCAGTTGCTTACGTGGCTTACCGGCTGAACGAAGTAATCGCCATTTACCCGATTACCCCCTCCTCCCCTATGGGCGAGTTCGCCGATGCCTGGGCTGCTGCGAAGGTGCCCAACTTGTGGGGAACCATCCCCCTGGTTGCTGAAATGCAGTCCGAAGGCGGCGCCTCTGGCGCCGTACACGGGGCGCTGCAAGCTGGCGCATTAACCACCAGCTTCACCGCTTCGCAGGGTCTGCTGTTGATGATCCCGAATATGTTCAAAATCGCTGGCGAACTAACGCCCGCCGTGCTGCACGTCTCAGCTCGCTCGCTGGCCTACCAGGCGCTCTCGATCTTCGGCGATCATTCAGATGTAATGGCCGTCCGCTCGACGGGTTGGGGCATGCTGGCCTCTCGCTCGGTTCAGGAAGCCCACGATATGGCGTTGATTGCCCAGGCAGCCACGCTTGAATCGCGCATCCCCTTCCTGCACTTCTTTGACGGCTTCCGCACCTCTCACGAAGTCAACAAGATTGAGCAGCTGACGGATGATGATTTGCGCGAGCTGATCAACGAGGACCTGATCGCCGAGCACCGCGCCCGCGCGCTCTCGCCGGATCACCCGGTTCTGCGCGGCACTGCTCAAAACCCAGATGTCTACTTCCAGGGCCGTGAAACGGTTAACCCGTACTATAACCGGACCCCTGGCATCGTTCAGGCAGCCATGGATAAATTCGCTGGCCTGACCGGCCGTGCGTACCACCTGTTTGACTATGCTGGCGCTCCAGATGCGGAACGCGTGCTCATTGTGATGACCTCCGGCGCTGAAACCGCTGAAGAAACTGCTAATTATTTAGTGAAGAAGGGCGAGAAAGTTGGCGTTATCACTGTTCGCCTGTACCGCCCCTTCTCGGTCGAACATCTGATGCAGGCCCTGCCGGCGACGACCAAAACCATCGCCGTGCTCGATCGCACCAAGGAATCGGGCGCTGCGGGCGAGCCGCTCTATCAGGATGTAGTCACGGCTGTTAGCGAAGGCCTGGCCCAGGGCATCGCCCCCTTCAAGAGCACCCCACGCATGATTGGTGGGCGCTATGGCCTTTCTTCCAAGGAATTCACCCCGGCGATGGTCAAAGGCATCTACGATGAGATGCTCAAAGACCAGCCAAAGAATCACTTCACCGTTGGCATTATCGATGATGTGACCTTCACCAGTCTGGATTACGATCCGAATTTCGAGATCGAAGACCCAGAAGTTGTGCAGAGCGTGTTCTTTGGTCTCGGTGCAGACGGCACTGTTGGCGCGAACAAAAACTCGATCAAGATCATCGGCGAAGAAACCGAGTATGGCGCGCAGGGTTATTTTGTGTACGACTCAAAGAAATCTGGCAGCGTCACCATCTCGCATCTGCGCTTCGGCCCTAAGCCCATTCGCGCGCCGTACCTGATCAACCAGGCGAAGTTCGTGGCCTGCCACCAGTTCTCCTTCCTCGAACGGGTCGATATGCTGCGCTACGCGGCCCCCGGCGGCGTATTCCTGCTCAATAGCATTTATGGCCCTGAAGAGGTTTGGGATCACCTCCCGGTTGAGGTGCAGAAAGATATCATCAAGAAGAAGCTGCGTTTCTATGTGATCGACGCATACGAAGTAGCCCAGCAGACCGGCATGGGCGGGCGCATCAATACCATCATGCAGACCTGCTTCTTTGCCATCAGCGGCGTGCTGCCGCGCGAGCTGGCAATCGCTGAGATTAAGAAGAGCATCAAGAAAACCTATGGCAAACGCGGCGAGGCGGTTGTTCAAAAGAACTTCGCTGCTGTCGACAGCACGCTCGAGAACCTGTTCGAGGTAAAGGTGCCGGCTGAAGTCACCAGTGAGTTCACCCGCCGCCCGGCAGTCGCCAGCGAAGCGCCCGATTTCGTGCGCAATACCTTAGGCCCAATGATGATCTTCGAAGGCGATAACGTCCCGGTAAGCGCCATGCCCGTCGATGGCACATTCCCCACCGGTACGGCACAGTACGAAAAACGCAACATTGCCATGGAAATCCCGGTTTGGGAGCCTGACCTGTGCATCCAGTGTGGTAAATGTGCAATGGTTTGCCCGCACGCAGTAATCCGCACCAAAGTGTATGAGCCGGCCCTGTTGAATAACGCGCCTGAAACCTTCAAGGTGATTGACGCGAAATTCAAAGAATTACCCGGGATGAAGTACACCATCCAGGTAGCCCCAGAAGACTGCACCGGCTGCGCGCTGTGTGTGGAAATCTGCCCGGCGAAAGATAAATCACAGGTTGGCCGCAAGGCGCTCAATATGGCTGCTCAACCGCCCATCCGCGAGACGGAACGGGTTAACTGGGACTTCTTCATGACCCTGCCGGATGGCGACCCGTGCACAACCGCACCGACCACGGTCAAGAATTCGCAGCTGCTCCAACCGCTGTTCGAGTTCTCCGGCGCCTGCTCTGGCTGTGGCGAAACGCCTTATGTCAAGCTGCTCTCGCAGTTGTTTGGTGACCGCGCGGTGATCGCAAATGCGACCGGCTGCTCCTCCATTTACGGCGGCAACCTGCCTACCACCCCCTGGACCAAGAATAATGAAGGACGCGGCCCGGCCTGGTCGAATTCGCTGTTCGAAGACAACGCTGAGTTTGGCATGGGCATGCGCCTGACGATCGACAAGCAGTTTGAGTTTGCGACTGAAATGGTCGCAGCCCTGTCCGAGCAGATTGGCACTGACCTGGCTAACGAAATCCTCACCGCTGACCAGCACAATGAGGCTGGCATCCGCACCCAACGCGCCCGGGTGGAAGCACTCAAGCAGCGCCTGGAAGGAATTCAAGACCCCCGCGCAAAGAAACTGGCGGGAATCGCCGACTACCTGGTCAAGAAGAGCGTCTGGATCCTCGGTGGGGATGGTTGGGCTTATGACATTGGCTACGGTGGCCTGGATCACGTCCTGGCTTCTGGGCGCAATGTGAACGTCCTGGTGCTCGATACTGAAGTTTACTCGAACACCGGCGGGCAGTCCTCCAAAGCAACCCCACGCGCAGCGGTGGCTAAGTTCGCCGCCAACGGTAAGAGTCTGCCCAAGAAGGATCTGGGGATGATTGCCATGGCCTACGGGTATATCTATATCGCCCGGGTCGCAATGGGTGCCAGTGACCAACAGACGCTGCGAGCTTTCCTCGAAGCAGAAGCGTATGATGGCCCTTCCCTGATCATCGCCTACAGCCACTGCATCGCGCACGGCATCGATATGCGCAAAGGTCTCGATCAGCAGCGCCTGGCCGTTCAATCGGGCATCTGGCCGCTGTATCGCTACAACCCAAGCCTGGCAGCTGAAGGCAAGAACCCCCTGATCATCGACTCCCGCGATCCAACCGTGTCGGTGCAGGAATATGCTTATAATGAAACTCGCTACCGCATGTTAGTTCAGGCGGACGAAGTGCGCGCCCAGATGCTCATGGAACAGGCTCGCGAAGATGTTGCCAAACGCTGGAAACTCTATCGTCAGATGGCGGAGATCCAGTACAAATCAAACGGCGACGAAAAGTAGTAACTTATTCAGAGCGTACAGGTGTTGAAATCACCTGTACGCTCTCTTTCATCTCTTAAAAACGACAGCATGGGAGGAACCCAATGGTTGATCTGAGCACCACTTATCTTGGTTTGCAGCTGAAAAATCCAGTTGTAGCCTCGGCTTCACCAATCTCGAAGAAGCTGGATGGCATCCGCGCGTTGGAAGATGCGGGCGCCAGCGCTGTGGTGATGTATTCTCTGTTTGAAGAACAGATCGTAAACGAAAGTCTGGCCCTGGATCATTTTTTGAACCGGGGAACGGATACCTATGCCGAGTCGCTGACCTACTTCCCAGATTTACAAAACTACAACGTCGGCCCGGAAGAATATCTAAACCTGATCCGCAAAGCCAAACAGGCTGTCAGCGTTCCCGTTATCGGCAGCTTGAACGGCGTTTCAACCGGTGGATGGATTGAATATGCAAAGAAGATCGAAGAAGCCGGAGCGGATGCGCTTGAATTGAACGTGTATTACCTGCCTACAGATGTAAACCTGACCAGTCAGGAAATGGAACAGGCCTATCTCGACCTGGTGAAGGATGTGCGCGCCCAGGTGAATATCCCCCTGGCAGTCAAGCTGAGCCCCTTCATTACGGCTCTGCCGAACCTGGCCAACCGCCTCGTGCAAACTGGCGCGAACGGGCTGGTGCTGTTCAACCGCTTCATGCAGCCGGACCTGGACATCGAAACCCTGGAGGTCTCCACGAACCTGGTGCTAAGCAATTCGAACGAGCTTCGCCTGCCCTTGCGCTGGATAGCAATCCTTTACGGCCGCATCGAGGCGGATATGGCGCTGACATCTGGCGTGCATACGGCGCAAGATGTGCTCAAATCAATGATGGCAGGCGCCAGCGTCACCATGCTGGCCTCCTCCCTGCTGACCAATGGCGTCAAGCACATTGGGGAGATCCTGAGCGACATAGAAAACTGGATGGAAAAGTACGAGTATCAGTCTGTGCAGCAGATGAAAGGCAGCATGAGTCAGAAGGCCGTTGCGGAACCAGCCGCTTTTGAACGCGCTAACTATATGAAGGCTCTGACCAGCTTCGACAGCCGTTTCGCTTACTAAACCAGTTTTTATAAAGGTATACAAAAAGAACCCCTGACAAATAGTCAGGGGTTCTTTTTGTATACGGTGCTACCGAAACGAAACACCCCTCACAAAAAGTAAGGGGTGTAGATAAACGATTGAATCAAAAGATAAAGCCAGCTAGCTTATTTTTCAACTTCGGTGGGAGCTTCATGAGTTTTCTTCTGGCGGTAAACAATCCGTCCACGCGTCAGATCATAAGGGGACATTTCGACCCGCACATGATCTCCGAGGAGGATCCGAATATAATACTTGCGCATCCGCCCAGAGAGATAAGCCAAAACATCGTGACCATTTTCCAGCCGGACCTTGAATTGGGTCCCTGGAAGGGCCTCTATGATGGTTCCTTCGACTTGAATCTTATCCTCTTCTTTAGCCATTTATACCTCCTGAAATGCCCCAACGAAATCGGGAAAAGCTCGCAGCAGTTTCTTCCTCATGCTCACCAGATCTCAGTCCATCGACTTGCTGTACTGGCGACGCTTAATCCGGCGAATGGCCTTTTTCTTCTCAACACGGCGCAGCTCACTCTTGCTGATAAACCAGCGTTTGCGGCGAACCGTGCTCAGAACGCCACTCTTCACAACCTTTTTGCGGAAGCGCTTGAGCAGTTGATCCTGCGATTCGTTTGGGCGTAAAACGACACTTGTCACGTTTCTATCACCTCCTCTCTTTTTTGAGGGTAGGAGTCTTTCATCTTAACCTACAAAAACTCGGCTGGTCCAAGGAGGCAGCCGAGTCCTAAAAATCAAGGAATTTGCTAATTAACTCGGTCTCACTCTGCTATTCAATGGATCCTCCTGGATAACCTTGACAACATGCAAAGTACCAGCAAAATGATTATACCTTAAGAAGGATTTTTCGTCAACTCTCGCCGAGCACCGGCAATTCTGAACATATCCAGGAATGTTTCCCGGATTAAAAGGAAAAAGTCTTTTGGCGATGACCTACTCTCCCGGGAGTCTGCACTCCAAGTACCATCGGCGCTGGCGGGCTTAACGACCGGGTTCGAGATGTAACCGGGTGTACCACCGCCGCTCCAATCACCAAAAGACTTATTTCAACAAAGGAAGTTGCGAATAATGTTTAGGGCATCGCAGGGAAAGAAAACATAGTTCTCCGCACCACGCGGGAAGCCTTCGGTCATTAGTACGACTTAGCTCAACGCATTGCTGCGCTTCCACAGGTCGCCTATCAAGCAGGTAGTCTACCTGCGACCTTACTCCTTACGGAGAGAGGGATCTCATCTTGAGGCGTGCTTCCCACTTAGATGCTTTCAGCGGTTATCACTGCCAGACGTAGCTACTCAACCATGCCGTTGGCACGACAATTGACACACTAGCGGTCTGTCCACCCCGGTCCTCTCGTACTAGGGGCAGCTCCTCTCAAATCCCTTACGCCCACAGCGGATAGAGACCGACCTGTCTCACGACGGTCTGAACCCAGCTCGCGTACCGCTTTAACGGGCGAACAGCCCGACCCTTGGGACCTTATCCAGCCCCAGGATGCGATGAGCCGACATCGAGGTGCCGAGCGAAGTCGTCGATGTGAACTCTTGGACTTCACCAGCCTGTTATCCCCGGGGTAGCTTTTATCCGGTAAGCCACGGCCCTTCCACTCAGTACCGTGGGATCACTAAGCCCGACTTTCGTCTCTGCGCGACGCGTTGGTCTTGCAGTCAAGCTCCCTTCTGCCTTTGCACTCTACGGTTGGTTTCCATTCAACCTGAGGGAACCTTTGGGCGCCTCCGTTACCTTTTAGGAGGCGACCGCCCCAGTCAAACTGCCTGCCTGGCACGGTCCCTTGCCCAGTTTATGGCGCAAGGTTAGGGTCTAAACATACTCAGGGTGGTATTTCACCGCCGGCTCCACCGACGCTAGCGCGCCAGCTTCTCAGCCTCCCACCTATCCTACACAGACTATGCCCAAACACAATGCCAGGGTGCAGTAAAGCTCCACGGGGTCTTTTTGTCCTGCTGCGGGTAGGCCGCATCTTCACAGCCATTTCAATTTCGCCGGGTCCTTCGTCGAGACAGTGCTCTAGTTGTTACGCCGTTCGTGCGGGTCGGAACTTACCCGACAAGGAATTTCGCTACCTTAGGACCGTTATAGTTACGGCCGCCGTTCACCGGGGCTTCAGTTCAAAGCGTTGGCTTGCGCCGAACCTCTCCCTTTAACCTTCCGGCACTGGGCAGGCGTCAGCCCCTATACGTCGTCTTTCGACTTCGCAGAGACCTGTGGTTTTGTTAACCAGTCACTAGAGCCGCTTCGCTGCGACCCCCGGTCGCTTTGCTTGCGCGAACCACCAGGGGCACCCCTTATCCCGAAGTTACGGGGCTAATTTGCCTAATTCCTTGACGAAGGTTTCCCCGTTCGCCTGAGTGTACTCCACTTGTCTACCAGTGTCGGTTTGCGGTACAGGTACGCAAGGTTCATCACTTAGCGGCTTTTCTCGGCAGCCAGGCTCAACTCACTTCCGCCTCTAGGGCTCGCTCCGTTGTCTCAGCTCAAGCGGCGGACTTCCCTACCGCTCTCAGCGCCTGCCACAACAGACACCCACACCACCAATCGTGGGCTGGTCTACCTTACTGCGTCCCCGCTTCGCTCCCCTTGCCTAGTCCCGGAATGTTGACCGGGTATCCATCACCTACGCCTTTCGGCCTCGGCTAAGGCCCTGACTAACCCGACGCGGACGGACCTGGCGTCGGAAACCTTAGACTTTCGGCGAACACGGTTCTCACGTGTTTTACGCTACTCATGCCTGCATTCTCACTTCTGCCCGCTCCACCGCTCCTTCCGGTACGGCTTCACCGCTGGCAGAACGCTCCCCTACCGATGAAGCTTGCGCTTCATCCCATGGCTTCGGTATCAAGCTTAGCCCCGTTAAGTTTTCCGCGCAGGATCACTAGACCAGTGAGCTATTACGCACTCTTTAAAGGGTGGCTGCTTCTAAGCCAACCTCCTGGTTGTTTCAGTAACCCCACATCGTTTCCCACTTAGCTTGAATTTGGGGACCTTAGCCGATGATCTGGGCTGTTTCCCTTTCGACTACGAATCTCATCACCCGCAGTCCGACTGTTGCGCTCACAAGCATTGGCATTCGGAGTTTGATTGAGTTTGGTAAGCGCTAAGCCCCCTAGCTCATTCAGTGCTCTACCTCCAATGCTCAACACGCAACGCTAGCCCTAAAGCTATTTCGGGGAGAACAAGCTATCTCCAAGTTCGTTTGGCATATCACCCCTACCCACAGCTCATCCCCTAATTTTGTAACATTAGTAGGTGCGGGCCTCCACGGGCTTTTACCCCCGTTTCACCCTGGCCATGGGTAGCTCACCTGGTTTCGTGTCTAATCCCTGCGACTGACCCAGCTTGCGCTGGCTACGCCCTTTTCAAACTCGCTTTCGCTCCGGCTTCGGCTATGACTGCCTTAACCTCGCCACAGAAATTAACTCGCAGGCTCATTCTCCAAGAGGCACGCCGTCAGGCCTGCTGGCGCGCACCCGGATCTCTCCGGAGCACCGACCCAGTATTGCCCTTCGACTGCTTGTAAGCTTACGGTTTCAGGTTCTATTTCACTCCCCTCACTGGGGGACTTTTCACCTTTCCCTCACGGTACTTGTTCACTATCGGTCGCCAGACGTATTTAGCCTTGGAGAGTGGACTCCCCAGCTTCCTGCCGGATTAGCGTGCCCGGCAGTACTCAGGTTCCGGACGGGAGACCAACCACTTTCGTCTACGGGGCTCTTACCCTCTTTGGCAGGCTTTCCCACACCTTTTGACTAGCACTTGGTTTTCTCGAACTCCCATGTGTCCGGCCCTACAACCCCGTCATGCATGCACAACGGTTTGGGCTGCTCCCTTTTCGCTCGCCACTACTCAGGGAATACTTTCTTTTCCTCTGGGTACTGAGATGTTTCAGTTCCCCAGGTTCCCTCGCTCCGGCCTATGTGTTCAACCGGGCGTGCTGGAGGTTCGCTCCAGCGGGTTTCCCCATTCGGATATCCCCGGATCGAAGCCTGTTCACGGCTCCCCGAGGCTTTTCGCAGTGACCCACGTCCTTCTTCGGCATCTGGCGCCTAGGCATCCACCGTAAGCCCTTACTAGCTTCTCACGTGATGCAGAGAACTACGTTCTCTTTCTTCTTTCTTTCTCTTCTACTTTGACTCTTTCGATGCGCCTAAACATTATTCTCTTGTTAATGTGCTACAGCCGTCTTGGCTTGCGCCTTGACAACTGAAGAGTGACAGGAAAAGGGATGCCCCTCGTTTCATCGAGGTACCTCATCACCGCTGACGAGGATTTGGGAGCCACCTTGCGGCGGCTCAGGTGGTGGTTTCTCGCAAGAAACCACCGGAGCTTGCACTCAGCTCGTAAGCTGTGTGCCTTACTCCCTAGAAAGGAGGTGATCCAGGCGCACCTTCCGGTACACCTACCTTGTTACGACTTCGTCCCAGTCACCAGCCCCACCCTCGGCAGCTCCTCCCTTGCGGTTCGGATACTGACTTCAGGTGTTACCAGCTCCCATGACGTGACGGGCGGTGTGTACAAGGCCCGGGAACGTATTCACCGCAGTATAGCTGACCTGCGGTTACTAGCAACTCCGGCTTCATGCAGGCGGGTTGCAGCCTGCAATCTGAACTGAGACCAGCTTTATGGATTGGCTTCGCCTCGCGACTTCGCGACCCATTGTACTGGCCATTGTAGCGTGTGTGTAGCCCAGGACATAAAGGCCATGCTGACTTGACGTCATCCCCACCTTCCTCCAGCTTAAGACTGGCAGTCCCGCGTGACACGTATAACACGCGGCGAGGGTTGCGCTCGTTAGCGGACTTAACCGAACATCTCACGACACGAGCTGACGACAGCCATGCAGCACCTGTGAACGCTCCCCGAAGGGTCGCTCCGCTTTCGCTTCGCTACCACGTCCATGTCAAGCCCTGGTAAGGTTCTTCGTGTAGCATCGAATTAAACCACACGCTCCGCTGCTTGTGCGGGCCCCCGTCAATTCCTTTGAGTTTTAACCTTGCGGCCGTAGTCCCCAGGTGGTGAACTTATCGCGTTTGCTTCGGCACTGACTGGTTTGACCCACCCAGCGCCAAGTTCACATCGTTTACGGCTAGGACTACCGGGGTCTCTAATCCCGTTTGCTACCCTAGCTTTCGCGTCTGAGCGTCAGATGCAGTCCAGAAGGCCGCCTTCGCCACTGGTGTTCCTCCGGATATCTACGCATTTCACCACTACACCCGGAATTCCACCTTCCTCTACTGCTCTCCAGTCTGCCAGTTTTGAACGACCTCTCCCAGTTGAGCCGGGAGCTTTCACATCCAACTTAACAAACCGCCTGCACGCGCTTTACACCCAGTAAATCCGGATAACGCTCGCCTCCTACGTTTTACCGCGGCTGCTGGCACGTAGTTAGCCGAGGCTTATTCGACTGGTACCGTCCTTCCTCTTCCCAGCCAAAAGTGCTTTACAACCCGAAGGCCTTCATCGCACACGCGGCGTTGCTGCTTCAGGCTTGCGCCCATTAAGCAATATTCCCTACTGCTGCCACCCGTAGGTGTATGGACCGTGTTTCAGTTCCATTGTGGGGGGTCACCCTCTCAGGTCCCCTACCCGTCATCGCCTTGGTAAGCCGTTACCTTACCAACTAGCTGATGGGACGCAGGCCCCTCCCAAAGCACCTTTCGGCTTTCCAAAACAAGGTCTCAGCCTCGCTTTGCACATGCGGTATTAGCAGGCCTTTCGGCCTGGTATCCCCCGCTTTGGGGCAGGTCACCAACGCGTTACTCACCCGTTCGCCACTCAGAGCCGAAGCTCTTCGTTCGACTTGCATGTATTAGGCACGCCGCCAGCGTTCATCCTGAGCCAGGATCAAACTCTCCGCATATTTCTTGCTTCATCCTTGCGAATGTTTGATTTCTCTCTTATCTCAATAAATCTCAGGTTCTCCGTCTTCCTGTCACTCTTCAGTTGTTAAGGTCCTGTACTTCCCGCGCCCGCGCGACAAAAAACCGATGCCTTCAGTTCGCTCCGCATTAAAGCGTTTGTCCCTCAGCACCGGTCCGTCATCACGACGATCCTAAATTCTTACTCAAATTTTTATCGATTACACTTTCGTGCAATCCTTTGCGTTGTTTGCAAGGTAGTTATTTTACCTCATCTCGCGCCGCCTGTCAAGGGTTCTGTCAAACTTCTTTCAGTGAATTCCATTCGACTTTTTAACCCAGCCCGTGTGGTATTGCGGCTCGGCCGCAGCTTTATCCCACACAACGGAGCGAGATTTTACAACCCCGCGCACCCTTTGTCAAGGGTATTCCAAATTTCGGTTTTACCGTGCTCCGGAAGTTGTCTGACAATTTTTCTGTCTGGGCAACGAGGCAGGATTTTACATCTACCCGGAGGTATTGTCAAGGGTAATTCGAAAACTGGAACTTTTTCTACCGTTCAGCGTTCTATCTATAACTGGACCTTGAAATTCAAAAGAGATGGTTTAGACCTTAAATGATATAATCTTCCCATGAGCTCAATTTCGTACCCCGCTTCTCGACCACGTTTCTCATTTGAACAGGCGCTGCTGGCCATCCTGATCGGCCTGATCATCTTTGGCGCTAGCCTGGTAACCTTTGCGGTTGGCGCTCAGGTCTGGTATGCAGGCCGCATTTTCCCAGGCGTGCAGATTGACGGGATCGATGTAGGGGGGATGCGTCCCCAGGAAGCCGCTGACCGGGTTGCCCAGGGAGTCGTTTACCCCGGGCAAGGGAAAATCCTTCTGCGTTATGGCGACCAGATCTGGGTAGCATCTCCGGCGCAGTTAGGCATGCATGTCGATCCCGAGGCTTCTGCGCGCGCGGGGTATCAAGTTGGGCGCACGGGCTGGCTGTTTGGCCGCCTGCAAACTCAGTTCTACACCTGGTACTCGGGTCAAAACATCGTTCCAAATATGGTTTTTGATGAGCGCACTGCCTATGCCTACCTGGCCAGCTTATCAAAAGATATCGATCGCCCCACCGTTGAAGCCAGTCTGGAGCTTAAAGGAACGGATGTTATGGTCCTTCCAGGCCAGGTGGGACGCACTTTAGATGTTCCTCGTTCTCTCACACTGCTCTCCCTTCAGCTCCAAACCCTGCGGGATGGTGTGGTGAACCTGTTTGTGAATGACAGTGCTCCCGTCATCCTGGATGCTTCGAAGCAAGCTGATTTGGCCCGGGCCATGCTCAGCCAGCCGTTGACCCTCAGCATGCCAAAGCAAGAAGAAGGTCAGGCAGGCCCTTGGACGATTGAACCCAAGACCCTGGCGACCATGCTGGTGTTTGAACGTGTGAAAACGGATCAAGGCTATCAGTATGAGGTGCGTCTGGATAATGACAGCCTGCGCGCTTATCTGTCTGGGCTGGCCCCTTCACTAACGCGCACGCCGCAAGATGCGCGTTTTACCTTCAACGATGACACGCATCAGCTGGAACTGCTCGATCATGCCGTGATTGGGCGAGATCTAGACGTGGAAAATAGTTTGCAATCCATCCAGCAGAAACTGTATGCTGGGGAACATAACATCCCGCTGGAAATCACTTACACCAATCCGCCCGTGAACGACCAATCGACCGGGGAACAGTTGGGGATCCGCGAGCTGGTGCACGCCGAGACCTCATACTTTTATGGTTCCAATGCGGCTCGGGTCCAAAACATTCAAACCGCCGCCAGCAAATTCCACGGCTTGTTGGTCGCTCCTGGAGCAACCTTCTCGATGGCTTCTGCCCTCGGAGATATTACCCTGGATAATGGATATGCGGAAGCATTAATCATCGTGGGCAACCAGACCATAAAAGGGGTTGGCGGCGGAGTTTGCCAGGTGAGTACCACCTTATTCCGCACCGCTTTCTTCTCCGGGTTCCCGATTGTTGAACGGCATGCGCATGCCTACCGGGTGTACTACTACGAAAAGGTTGCCGGCAACCGCATTGATTCCCGTCTGGCCGGGCTGGATGCTACTGTATATGTGCCGCTGGTGGACTTCAAGTTCCAGAATGACACGCCTTACTGGCTGTTGATGGAAACCTACGTCAATCCCCAGAACAGCAGCATTACCTGGAAATTTTACTCGACTTCAGATGGACGCAAAGTAGACTGGAATACCACCGGACCAACGAATGTTGTCCCTGCGCCTAGCCCTGAATATCACGAAAACCCAGACCTTCCCTCTGGAACCATTAAGCAGGTAGACTGGGCGGCAGATGGCGCAGATGTCACCGTTAACCGCACCGTGACGCGGGATGGTTCCGTTTACCTGCAAGATACGTTTTACACGCAGTATGAAGCCTGGCCAAACGTGTTTGAGTACGGCCCTGGGACAGACGTGCCCACATCAAATCAGAACCAACCGGCAGGGTAAGGCACTGTTTGCCAGCAGTGGTAAAATAAATGCTATCCTGACCATTACAATCATTTGTTGGAGAAAACATGGTACCTTCGGACTTACTTGAGATCCTGCGCTGCCCCGTTTGCGTTCGGGAAGCTGGCAAAGAAGGCAAACTAGAATTGATCAAAGAGACCTGGCTGGTCTGCCAGGATTGTGGCCGCAAATACCCAATTGTTGAAGATATTCCCGTTATGCTGATTGACGAGGGCGATAAGTGGATACAAACCCCTGCAGATGCCCTTCCCGTACCTCCCCCTAAAGTTGGATAGGCTGGGCAAATCGCTGCAGCAAACAATAAAAGGTTTATCCATAGAATGTCTCGTGCACATCCGCGTATGGCTCGCTCGCGTCGAAAAAATGATCGGGCCATACTTATCATATTACTCCTTTTCCTGATCCTCGCCAGCGCCACTGCTGTTCTGGCATTCTTCTGGGTCCGTGGGATGTTTGCATCCTGGACCTTGTCACCCCTGCCAGGCTCTCCTGTATCTGGGGGACAAAATGGAGGAGCCTCAGCGAACAATGGCGTTTCTGTCCCAACACCAGCCGGCCCTCTCCAGCGCAACACCGACCCAACCCCCGTCCCCTGGGATGGCGCCAGCCGGGTGACCTTGCTGGTCATGGGTCTCGATTACCGCGACTGGGCAGAAGGGACAGACATTCCGCGCACCGACTCGATGATTCTGTTCTCCATTGATCCGCTCAGCAAGACCGCCGGGATGCTTTCCATCCCGCGCGATATGTGGGTGAACATTCCCGGTATCGGTTACAACAAAATTAACACCGCTTACCGCTGGGGTGAGATCGATAAGCTGCCTGGCGGCGGCCCAGGGCTGGCCATGCGCACAGTGCAAGAATTCCTGGGTGTGCCGGTGGATTATTACGCGCTGATCGATTTCAACGCCTTCGTCAAATTTATCGATGAGTTGGGCGGCCTGGATATGAAGATCCGCGAAGAAATTATCGTGGATCCGATCGGCCCAGGCAATACTCGCACGCTGGAGCCAGGAACCCAAACTTTGGACGGGGCTACGGTACTGGCCTATGCTCGCCAGCGCTACACGGCGAACGATGACTTCGACCGCTCTCGCCGCCAGCAAGAAGTAATCATGGCGATCCGTAACCAGATTCTTCAGTTCAACATGCTGCCCACGCTGATCACAAAATCCCCTGCCCTGTATCAGGAAATCGCTTCAGGTATCAGCACTAATCTAACCCTCAGTCAGGTGGTAAAACTCTCCTTGCTTGCGGCGCAAATCAAAGATACGAATATCAAAAAGGGGGTAATTGGTCCGCCGAACCAGGTAGAGTTCGCCACCAACCCGGATGATGGCCAGTCCATCCTGATTCCCATCCCAGATCAGATCCGGATCTTACGGGATGAAATCTTTGCCTCAAATCGTCCGGTGGCATCACCAGCTGTTGAAAACAGCACAACCACAGTGGTGAACAGCGCTGAGGCCCCTACTGAAACGCCTACTCCGCTTGAAGACCTGCCAAAGTTGATGAAGGAAGAAAGGGCCCGGGTTGTGGTTAAAAATGGCACATCCACAACCGGGCTTGCCGCCAAGACCAGTGATCGATTGAAAGCTATGGGCGTCAATGTAACCGGTGAAAATAATGCTGATGAATTTGCCAGCACGACGATTATCTACGACTATACCGGCAAACCCTTCACCATACGCTTTTTGATGGAAAAGCTGAACATCCCCAATGCCCGCGTAGTCAACCGTTTCTCCCCAGACGCACCTGCCGATCTCGAGATTGTACTGGGAGCCGACCTGGCCGACCAGCAATAAGGCTGTCTTACGAGGTCAAATGAGGATATTGTCGCTTGAGCTCATTAACGCTCAATTACTCCCGCACCTGCACTCGGCTGAGTATCAGTAGCGCCAACCCATTCAGTCCCAGCGCAACCAAGGCATTGGCGCCAAATCCATGTGCATAAAGCCAGGGTCCCAATAAGGCCCCAAATGCCCGGCCAACCGAAAAAGCCGCCAGGTTTGCCGCCATCAGGGTCGCGCGTGCTTCGGGCAGAACCCCGGTCATCAGCGGAATATAACTTACCAGGGTAAATTCAAAGCCAAGGTAAAACAAAAACAGACCGCCTAATGCACCCGGCAGTGTCTGGCCCAGCCAGGGCAGCCCAAGGGCAGCCAGGCTGGTCAGTACTACGCCACAAAGCACAGCCAGTTTTTTCCCCATCCGATCGACCAGTACTGCCGAACCTGCTTCCCCACTTAACTCGGCGATGCCAATCACTGTAGCGGCTATCCCTAAGGCGGCAATCTCCAGATGAAAAGAATCGTTCATCCATACGCCAAACACCAGGTTTACCACCTCGTTTGCGAGGGTAATCACCAGGCTGAACGAAAGCGCTATCAACGCCGCGGGGCTGGCAAAAACGTAACGCAAGCTGTGCCATAAGGCTGGATGCTGCGTTTCGGGGTGCGGCCGGTCTGAAGGAACCCGCCAGGCGATCAATACAGCGGCAATAACAGCCAGGCCGAACAGCAGCCAGAACGGCGCCGGCCATCCAAAGCGGGCAATTAATACGCCGATCAGCGGCACCAGGAGAATAAAGCTCAATGACCAGCTTAACTCAGTCAGCGCCAGGATGGAACCTCGGCGCTGGTAAGGGATGCGGTCGCCCAGGTATGCCTGCATGGCCGGCAAGAAAGCCTGGTTTCCCAGGTTTGCGAGCACCATCGCCAGGAAAAAAGTACCAAAAGATGGCCAGACAGCCACCACCCCAACCCCGACCAGGAACAACCCCAGTCCAAGCAGCATACCTGTTTTCCGGCCATAACGATCAGCAATGGGGGCCAACAATGGGCCAAGCCCACCTACCAACGACCGCCCGGTTAGCGGAAGTGAAGCGGTTTGTAAAGAAACGCCCATACTGGAAGCAAAGACGCGCAAAAATGGGTAAACCATGCGGTACGTGGCGTTGATGGTCACCCGGGCGCCAATAAACAGTGCTACCGGGGATTTGAGAGATCCATTTTCAAGCGTTCCCTGACTTGCGGGTGTGGTTACGTGCTCATCCAAAGTAGAGCGCCTCAGTCAGAGTTGTAACGGTGAACGATGAAAAGTAAACGAGCCAAAAGACCACCAAAGAGAAGCGAAAGCGCCAGCAAAATAACAAAGAATATCTGGATGCGTACGGAATTTGATTGGAGAATGGGCGAATCTGGATGCAGCACATTTTGGATCGAAGCTAGCGACCACCACAAAGCCACGCCAAACACAAAGTTCGCTGCGGCAGTCAGACGTAAGTCGTTCATCAGCGCTAAACCTACTTGCAGTAACACGCCCACAACCCCAAACATCAAAGGAATACGCCAGCGGGGTTCATCCCAGAAAATGCCCCCCCAATTCACCTGCTGCACATACAATGAAAGCGGCAGGTAGGTTAGCCAAAAAAACAGCCCGGAATGCCCAAATACCTGGGATATTTTCAGCAAAGTAGCGCTGCCCCTCAATAATCCCCACGCGCCTGCCGCTGCCGCGGCGGCAAAAGCGATTTTCCCGGCCCATACCCAGGCACCGTGGAAATATACCAGGCGGGCTCGGTCTCCCAAGGTCAGTTCCAGAGGTGAAATAGCGGTTACCAGAGCAATCGCTACCAGCGTCAAGAACAGGCCCAGCCACAAATTACGGGTAATGCTATTGGAGGATACTTTCACAACATCCATAAATTGTCCCTTTTTATAAAAAGATCTACCCCCTCGATTTTATCCGGAGAGGGTAGAATTGAAAATGATCCTAACAAAAGAAGAAATGCGAGAGAGGCTCAGTCAGGCCCTTTTGCTTTTACGTGAACGCCACCTTGCATGAAAACACACCAGTCAAGCCTCTGTAAGCGCAGCCAACCTAAACACACTCCACTCAGACATGAAAAACGAAGGATGGCTCTTTTGAACGGGCGGCTGGTCTCCCCATTTCTCTTAGAGGGTTAGTCGGCGGAAGCAGGTACCTGCGGCTGTTTGAGGAACTGCGCGAAATTGGTACTGCGCAAACGTTCAACCAGCTCGGACTGTGTTTCACACCACAACGGACGCAGCGGACAGCTATCGCCAAAGGCGCAGGCGCCAGCGCCATGCGTGCATTCATTCAACGAAATTGGGCCATCGATGGCTTCGACCACTTCCAGAATGCTGATTTCTTCCGCCTGGCGAGCCAGGGAAACCCCACCGCGAGCGCCGCGGGAAGTGTGGATTAAACCAGCAATTGAGAGCTGCGAAATGATTTTCGCCAGGAATGAGGGCGGAATGTGCTGCTCATCAGCAATCTGGCTGGTCGCAGCTCGTTGGGTTGGCTCCAGTTGAGCCAGGTATAACATTGCACGAAGAGCATAATCGGCTTGACGGGTAATTTGCATTTTAATATTCCTCTTTTGGTAATACGGATCAGAATACTCCCTTTTACATATACCAGTTTATTCGAACAGAATACATCAATCAAGTGACAGAGGTCATCCCTGTAAGATGACCTTTTACTTTGCTAGACACACACTTGCCCTATAGGTATAATAAAAACGAACGATAAAACAAACCAAACAATTACGAAGAGACGCACTCATGCCTTTACCAGACGTTGATTCAAAATTTTTAATCGATTTCCTGACTCGCCTGCTTAATACGCCTAGCCCTACCGGGTATTCTCAAAAAGCAGTGCAGTTGACCGAAGAAGCCCTGGCAAACTTTCCAGCGCTGAAGCTTTCGAAAAACCGCAAAGGCGCGCTGCTGGTGGAATGGCCTGGTGAACATACAGATACTCCCCGGGCGCTCACCGCGCATGCTGACACGCTAGGCGCGATGGTCAAAGAGATCAAGCCTAATGGGCGCTTAAAGCTGACCCAAATTGGTGGTTATGCCTGGAATTCAATTGAAGGGGAAGGTGTGACGGTTTTTCCAACGCAAGGTGGACCCCTGCGTGGATCCATTCTATTAAATATGGCTTCCAGCCATGTCTTCGGTCGCCAGGTTAATGAAACCAAGCGGGATGAAGATAGTATGGAAGTACGTCTGGATGCGCGCACAACCTCAGAAGATGAAACAAGACAGTTAGGAATTGCTGTTGGCGACTTTATTGCATTCGATCCACGTGTTGAAGTAACGAATGGCTTTGTGCGTTCGCGCCACCTGGACGATAAAGCTTGCGTTGCCTGCATCATTGCGGCGGTAAAAGCGCTGCAGGATGCCGGGCTAAAGCCCGCGCAAAGGACACACCTGCTGATCAGTAACTATGAAGAGGTTGGGCATGGCGCTGCTACCGGTTTTCCATCAGATTTAGCCGAACTGGTGGCTGTAGATATGGCTGCGGTTGGCACAGGGCAAACCTCGGACGAGTTCCACGCCACACTATGTGTGAAAGATTCGGGCGGGCCTTACCACTACGACCTGAGCCAGAAACTGCGTCAATTGGCCGAACAAAACCAGATTGCTTACAAAGTGGATATCTATCCCTACTATGGTTCCGATGGCGAAGCTTACTGGCGCGCTGGAGGGGATGTGGCAGTCGCGCTGATTGGCCCCGGAGTAGATGCCTCGCACAACTACGAACGTACCCACACAGAAGCTCTGATCGCCACAACTCAGTGGATTTTAGCCTATTTGCTGTCCTAACGGGCGTCAGAAGTTTATTGCGAAAAAAAGCGCTTTTCCTTGCCCGGCCCTCGCAAGTATGGTAAAATTTGGCCCCGTAAGCACACGCTTCCCTTCAGGAGGGATGGCCGAGCGGCCTAAGGCGCCTGTCTTGAAAACAGGTATGGGGCAACCCATCGAGGGTTCGAATCCCTCTCCCTCCGCTATACGTCCATCCTGAATGGGGGCAAGCAAGGTGGTTATCCATTTGGGGAGGTGCCAGAGTGGCCGATTGGGCTCGCCTGCTAAGTGAGTGCTGGGGTTAAACTCAGCCGCGGGTTCGAATCCCGCCCTCCCCGCTACTACAAATTTTTTGTGCAAGGGGCATAAACGCATCAGTTGGTTGAACGCCACTAGTGTGTTGCCTCGGAGAAAAGCTGCTTGGACAACCGTCCGAAGCAGCTTTTTTCTTTCGATTGGTAAAGTGCCGTCCCAACCTTCCAACGCAGGCCGGATAGAGTTAACCAATGCTATTATAGCATTGGGATTGGTATATGACAAGGTACTTTGGATTTGTTCATAGCGATCTTTTTCATTCTTGAAATCATCGCGTCAGTTCTCCCTACAAGTATAGTTCTTTTGCCCGTTCGTAACGTGTTTCAGCCTCTTGTACCTTTTCGTTGGAAGTTTCTAGGCTTAGATCGGCTTTCCAGTCTTCCACAATTTCCAGCAGCATTTCAGCAAGTTCCGTTCAATTTCTTCTGCTCGAAAGAGTTTCTGTGGGCAATTCTTGACAGGCTCGATCCGCGAAGAATCTCGATAATATCGCCGACCAGCAGTGGATACCCCTCGCATTGTATTGCCACAGTACCCGCACCTGAGGATACCGGTCAAGGGAAAAACTTGCCATCACGCTTTCCACCCGACAGTGGCTTCCCAACGTAGCACGCATCTCCTGTACTTTTTGATATTTTTCTTCGCTGATAATCGCAGGATGTTTTCCCTCATGCAGCTCCGCCTGTTCCAGCTCGCTTCGCTTCGTCCGGCGAGCACCAAGCCCTTTTGAGCCTACGTAAGGAAGCTTTCCTGTGTAAAAAATCGCTTCAACATATCACGGACCACATCACGTGAATGGACCGCAACTGTTTTGCCCGGATGACCCTTCTGCCGTAGGTGAGTTTGGAGCCATCAGGAGGCCATATCAGTAGCTATTGAACGTTTCTGCGATCAAAGCGTCCGATTCATCTCCACTCAAGTACCAATTAAATAACAAGCTTCACTACTTCGCTGTCTACAGGATGCAGCATCAAGCGTTTTCCATCCGACTTGTTTGGAGAACCGTATTCCGGGCAATATCCCTTTCCGTTCGGCTCTTCACAATCAGCACAAAGACCTTTGCAGTATCCATAGGGCGGCAAGCCATTCCATAATCCTTCTCGAGCTCTCTGATGTTTTCCTTTGATCGTTTCCTGGCGGAGATTATCCAGGTAAATTTCCGCGAGGATACCCAATACGGTCAGCATCAGCTTTCCCCAAGGAGAAGTGAAATCCAATCGCTCCTGAACAGAAGCAAAAGAAATGCCAATGGTGCGGAGGTGATCCAAAGCAGTGAGCAGGCCTGCCAGGTGACGATAAAAACGGTCAATCTTATCCACCACAATCACGTCAAATTTCTTGTCTTGGCATCCTGCATCATCCTTGCCAGATCGGGCCGGTGGCTGTCTTTCTTTGCCGAGATGCCCGCATCAGTATAGATTTCGATCAGATCCCAGCCTTGTGAGCGGCATAATCCCGAATGTTCTTTTCCTGGGCATCCAGGCTATGTCCATCCACCTGTTCGCGCATTGAAACGCGCCGATACCCCACTGCTTTTAGGTTCGGTTTTTCCATTGTTCCTCCGAATGCTATAATAGACTTGGTTGGCGTGTTCGTTGAACGAATTGAAACGAACCGACAACCTACCTATGTTTATACGCC
>CAVUJS010000020.1:0-770254 GCA_963741885.1 uncultured Chloroflexia bacterium | reverse complement strand
CGTCCAACGTTACTCAAGAATAGAATGGTGTCTTAAGGGCCTAAACGAGGCCCAAAATACCTTGAAATGAAGGAAAAAGGCTCTGGCTGGATATACTGAATCCAGCGTATCTTCGGAAAACGGAGATTTCGTCTTCCGTAAGTCAAGAAAGGAGCCTTTTTGCCATGAGCCTCAAACGGAAACCGCCTGCGGGCAATGTGCGACGCACCATCTGCCTGGGCAACAACTTTCGCGGGGTGACCACAAACAAACGTGGTCACCTCGTTCAGTTTGAATCAGAGCAGGAACGAAAGCTCATCCTGCTTCTGGAACGGGATCCATCAGTCACAGATTACGTCAGCCAGCCGGAAACGCTTTTCTTTAAAGATGAGAAAGGGCGTTCGCGTCGGTACACACCAGATTTCCAGGTCTGGCGTACTCAAGGAACCATCGAACTGCACGAAGTCACAATTGAGTCTCGTCGCGAAAGCCGGGCTTCGTTGCATGAGCGGGAGGCGGCGGCGAAACGGATCTGTCAGGAGCGGGGCTGGAATTACATCATCCATACGGATGAAACGCTGCCAATCGGGTATGAATATGCCAATCTCGATTTTTTGTCCGCTTTTCGGTCTCTGGTTTACGACAATTCTCAAATGGCAGACTGGTGGGTGGAACGGCTAAAAGGGCAGACAGCCGCTCATCCTGGCACTCTGGTATCCACCGCTGAGCCGGGTTGGGAAACTGGCGCTTTGCTCAACAACCTGTACCACCTGCTCTGGCAGGGGGTCATTGCCATGCACTGGCGACAACCGTTTTTCTGGCGGGGTGACTTTCACCCGCAAGCCTGCATCTGGCTTCCGGAGGAATAAGCATTATGAAAACCGCCAGCTCTTCTCCACGCACCGCAGGCGATGTGCTTCAAGCCGGGTATTGGTTTTCCCGCAACGATGCTTTGTTTGAAATAACTGTTTGGGATCCCGAGAAACCCTTGCAGGTTGAAGCGCGTTCGGCCAAGGATAGCTCGCTTCAGATCTTTACACTCATGGAACTCTTTGCTCCGCAACCGCCAACACGCTTTGCCGCCACCCGGCAAGAATTGGTATCTGCCACAACGACCAACCAGATTGGTGCCCCCTGACATTTATGACGCGGATACATTGCCCACTCATCTGCTGAAACGAGCCGACCATATTCTTCATACGGTAGAAGCAGTACAAAATCAGATTGAGCTACTCCAGCGCCAGAACCAGCTTACGGGAAAAACATGCTCGCAGACCGAACTAACTCGCCAGGCCTGCCAATCAATCGACTCGCCCGTATCTTTGAGTGTGTATTACGCCTACCGCCGTTTATGTCGCCGTTATTCGGGAGACCGTGCCCGCCTGGCTGTCGCTCAGCATCGCAAAACCTTTGGCAAAACCAGGATCGATCCAAATGCACAACACTTTGTCGATACGCTCATCCGGCGTTTTTACCGCAGCAATCCTCCGCTACGCATCCAAACCATCTACCACCTCGCACAGCAGCTTTGGCAGCATAACCGGCACTGGTGGTTGAACCAGAACAGTCCAGGCGGACACCCTCCGGAGCATCTGGTCGACCGTCTCTTGGACGGGCGGAAAGCCATTGACGATCTTTTGGCTGACCCGCTTCAAATTCAGTACCTGGCACAAATTCCACTCCCCTCCCGGGCCTGGTTCTACGGGTATATCCGCTGGTTTCGCAGCCAGCCTGGAGAGGGTGAAGAAGCCTACATCCTTCGTCACGGACAAAAGGACTGGGAAGAAAACTTCCTGTTGTTTGACCAGTTTGCTCGGACTGCCGTTTTACCCTTGCAGTACGTCTTTGCCGACCATTACCGGCTGGATGTCCTCCATGTGGACGATGAATTTCGCGAAGTTCTGGGACGGCTCTGGCTCACAGTGCTCATCGATGCGTTCTCTCGCGCGGTCCTCGGGCTGTACCTGGCCTACGAAGATCCTTGTATTGAAAGTATTCAAGGCGCGCTGCGCCATGCGATTTGGCCCAAAGTTAGCCTGGAACCCTATGGCATCGATCTTCCCTGGGCTGGTTATGGGATCCCGCAGCGCCTGTTGTTGGACAATGCTTGGGCGCACCACAGCTATTCGCTGGAACAACTGGCTGGTGCTTTGGCAGGAAACGGACAATACACCCACCTGGAACTGGTCTTTCGCCCCCCATACCAGGCACGTTACGGCGCTTTGGTGGAGCGGTTGTTTGGCAACCTGTCCGGCCAGATCCGTGAACTCATGCCGGGCGCCATTCTGCGCCCAGACCAACGCCAGTGGCACAATGCCAACCAGGGCGCCTGCCTGCTCTACCGGGATGTGATCCGCCTGGTGTACCAGTTGGTGGTTGACTACCTCCACACGCCGCACCAGGAACTGGGTGGGCTGACCCCGCATGAAAAATGGTGCTTGGGCTTGCAGCGCATGGCGCCCCTTCCACCTCCTTTCACCGCTCAGTTAGAGCGTACTTTCTGGCGTTTGCACCCAGAAACCCGTATTGCCACCCGTGAAGGATTGGCGCTCTTTGGGCTCCATTATTGGGATCCTGCTTTGGCAGGCTTGCGTAGTCCAGATCGCCAGGGACGCCGCAGGCACTTCCATATTCGCTATGATGCAGAGGACGTGAGCCGTGTGGCGGTTTTCGAAAAAGGCTGCTGGCTGGGAGATGGGTATGCACGGGAATTACGCCTGGCCGATGGCAGCTTTGAACCGGTCAGTCTGTGGGAACTGGAAATGGCAAAAGATTTGATCCGCCAGCAGGATCTGCAACAGCGCCTCCGTCCGCATTCCTGGCTGGTACACATCCTGGAAGCCAGAGAACTCATTGAACAGCGCCAGACGGAACAAAAACTAATTCGACGTAAACTGCAACAACTGCGGGAACATCGTCGCGGAAGACCCAGTAGCAGTATCCCTAAAGCGGGCTTGGAAGCGAGCCAGGTTCAGGAAACCGAGCGCGTGCTGTCTGAGCTGGACACCCAGGACAACGATCCGCGAACGAGCCTGCTTCATCGCCTGGAGGAAATCCTATGATGGACCATTCCTGCTCCTGCAAAGCACTTCCTCCCAAGCTGCCCATTGTGGATCTTGACCTGCAAATGGATGTCTCCAAACGCCTGGCCGATCTACGCGAGTGGACCACAGCCTGGCAGCGGGAAGACCAGCACTTACAACAGCAAGTGGAAAACCTGAACCCCAATCGCCGCGCCGATGTGTTACGGGGCAGCCAGATTGCCAGCCTGCGCCGCCAACTGGCGCTGCGCATTACCCAGCAGCCGATCTATCTTGGCCCGGAGACCGTGCGGCAGGCGGGATTCACGCAACTGCGTCACCACCTTTCCGCTCAATATGCACGCATGACCCCGGCGGATCGTTGGTTATGGCTGAACAACCTCTATTTCCTGCTCACCCCAACGCTGCGCAGCCTCATTGAAAAGCTCGACTCCATCCGCCGCTACCGCAGCATGGGACAGCAGCGCTGTTTCCTGGTTGGTGGGGTCTCAGGTGCCGGAAAAAGCAGCCTGTTGAACTGGTATGCCGTGAATTACTTGCCCGTGGTGCAAGCGAACGGCAACCAGGTGCCGGTGATTAAGATTGATGCTCCGGTGAGCAACCGCTCTCCCAAGCCATTGTTCCAGCGTCTGCTGCTCGCCTGTGGCGCAGCCACCTTACGCGGAGATGAGGAACATTACCTGCAGCTCCTGGAACTCTACTTCCAACAGTGTCGGGTGGAACTGCTGGTCATTGATGAGGTGGAACATATTACGCTTCCGGGACTGCGCCGCCGTTTGTTGGAGTTGACCAATCTGACCGGGGTGCCCATTGTCTGCGCTTCCTGCAATCCCATTGGCTGGACCGCTGGGGACGCTGAGATCCAGGGGCGCTGGAATGACTATTTCGAGCTGACGCAGTTTACCGGCGCGCGGTTGGATGCTTTTCTGACGATGCTGGATCTGCTGCTGCCCTTTGAACAGGATGGTCATTTGGGCTTGCGCGAAGTGGTGGATGGACCCAACCAAAAGCCAGTGGCCGGTCCTGCCCATTACATTGAACAGTGGACCGACGGGATCTTCCGTGAGGTGATGGCGCTCGTGATGGATGCTTGTGGCAAAGCTATTGCGACCGGGCAATCCCGCCTGACGCTGGATATCTTGCACCAGGCCTGGAAGGACATGAAACGCGCCAAGGTGGTGAATTTCCTCGACCAACTCCGCGCTCGGCAGGGAGGTACGCATGGTTGATCCCTGGTTCTTTGAGGTGCTGCCTAACCGCCCAGCACCCTTCCCAGACGAATGTATGAGTGGTTATCTGCTGCGATTGGCACAAGTGAATGGATTTTCCTCGTACTGGGACTTTGTCTCCGATTTGTTTCCTGCCTGGAAAAAACCGCAGCAAATCCGCATGCTGCATTGGGAGTATCCGCTAGAGCAGTGGGGCCGCGTTCCTTTGCGTACTCAACTGCCTGTCGCTGCCTTGAATCGTCTCACCGTTACAGCTTGGGTGGAGAAATTTCGCTCACCGCCGGACCGGAGCCGCTCGAGGTACCTCAGCCCAGGTCATTTTCTCAAGGGCGTAGTGCGTCCCGAACTGCGGGTCTGTTCGCTCTGCCTCCAGGAACAATCCTACGTTCGCCTGGTCTGGCGCTTAGCGCCCGTCTCCACATGTGTGGAACATGGCTGTTGGCTTCAGCACTGCTGTTCTCGTTGTGGAGCAGAGCTCGCTGCCGCCGAACCGGGCAGCCAATATCTGCGTTGTTCTGTCTGTGGGCTGGATTTACGCCAACTACCGCTGGTACCCGCATCCCAGGCAGTCTTGGAACAGCAAAGACAGCTGCTCCCTTCTTTATATTTTCTGCTCAACCCAGACGTCACCCTGGTGCAAGCCGCGGACGATCTCGTCCAAAATGAGCATGGTACATCCGCACAGCGGATTGGTCTCAAATTCCATTATCTGCGGTCCCAACAGGGGTGTTCCATCCAGGACTTCGCGCGAAAGTTGGGCGTACCGCATGGCTTCCTTTCCGCTCTCGAGGCGGGTGGGCAAGTCCCCTTTCCACTCTATCTGAGCTATCTGGAAGCGCTTTCGCAATCCTGGCCAGCGCTGGCCGCATTGCAGGTGCCCGCCGATTTCATTGCACGGGTACAGGTCCCGCGCCATTTACCGCTTCGGCTGTGTCCGAACCCAGCTTGTGCCAGCCACCAACCGCAAACCCCGCCGCGCGTTGTTTTGTTGGCCGATTTGCCAGAACGCCAGGCGGCCCGTTTTCGCTGCACGGATTGTGGTAGACGCTTTACCCGGGCTTATGATGGAGCCCTGCTGACCAAACCGCGCCGTGCCTCGATCCATCCGGGAGACCCACCCACCGTTCCGAAACCGGTGGAAGAAGTGGCGCTCCTGACGACCTGGGGATTGCAGGGTGAAGATAACCGCCAGATTGCCCACCGCTTAGGTTGGGGAGAAAAGACAGTGCGCATGTATTGGATTGCCTTGAATCTGGAAAGCCAGGTGCACCAGGCGCAGCAGCGACGCCGGGAAAAAGAGAAGCAGGAACGCCTGGCGGATCTGAAAGCTCGTCTTGAGCAAGTGCTGCAACCCTTACTGAACCAGGATGAAACGATCTCTCTGCGCCAGTTAGGCCGGGCCATGGGTTACAACAGCGACTTCTTGCATTCTCGCCCAACCTTGACGGCCTGGGCCCAAGCACTGATCCAGCCACACAATGACCGCGTCAGGCAAAAGCGAAAAGAAACGGCCACGAGCCAGATTCTGCAAGCCCTCGACGAATTGAAAGGCAGCAACCAGTTGGTGAAAGTAGGTGAAATTGCCCAAAAAGCTGGAATGAATTACGCGCAACTGCGTGAAGATTTCCCTGAACTTCTGCCGGTCATTCGCCAGGCGCTAGCCAAACACCGCGCTCAGCTCCTGGAGCTTCAGCGCAAAGACCAACTGGAACAGATTGATGCAGCTGTGTCCCGCCTGGTGGCAAAAGGCGCTCGCTTGAATTACCAGGTCATCCTCCAGGAAGCCGGTCTAAACATCCACGGCTCAAAAAATCCAGTGATCCGTGATGCGCTGATTCGTTGGATGGGGATTTTTGCCCCTCGCGATTGAACCTGGTTTAGCCCGGATGAAACTTCCGGGCTAAACCTTGCAATGGCAGTCGTTTTTCTGAAATCCCGTGTTCTTTACTTACGCTGGATTCCATTCTTTTCTTGAGTTACGTTGGAACCGACATTATTCTAGAAGCCCAGGCCGCGTTCTTTGAGACTGACCCAACACCCCTGTCCAATCACCAGATGATCCAATACATCAATATCCAGCAACTTGCCAGACTGCACAATCGACCGGGTCAGGGCTACATCTTCCGGGCTGGGAGAGGGGTCTCCGCTGGGATGGTTGTGCAGGATAATCACGGAAGCAGCATTGCGGGTGATGGCTGGTCTAAAAATCTCCCCAACCCGGACGGTAGATGAATTAAGCGATCCCACGTACAGCTTTTCGATGTTGATGACTCTGTTACGCGTGTCCAGGTTGATTACGCGCAGGTGTTCTTGCGGCAAGGCAGACATTTCATACATAACCAAAGCAGCCGCATCGGAGGGCCCCTGGATGACCGGGCGTTCCTCCGGCGCTTCCAGCCGTAAACGTACCCCTAACTCAATGGCTGCCTTAATTTGCGCGGTCTTCGCCGCCCCCATCCCTTTTTGTTGAGAGATTTCAGCAAAAGATGCGCGATGCAGTCCGTGCAGGCCGCCAAACTCTTGCAGCAGGCGCTGGCCCATTTCGACCGCATTTTCTCCCTGAATGCCAACGCGTAACAATATGGCCAGTAACTCAGCGTTGCTCAATGCCTGCGCGCCTAGTTCTGCCAGCCGTTCGCGCGGACGTTCTGTAGTCGATAAGTCAGTAATCCGGTAAGCAGCCTGAGTTTCTCTTGGCATGGTTCTATCCTATTCTTAGAGTAAGCAGTGGTTGAATGTTAAGGCCAACAGACAAATAACTATAGTATAGGAATGAGAAAGAGACAAGCATTTCCATCATCCATGCTATAATCTTTTCACCGGAGTGGACTTATGACGTTTGATCCAACCCTATTAAGCACCCTTGTCCTGGTCGCTGCAGGCTTCGCTGCCGCCTTTCTTGTTGCACTCTGGCTTAGCCTGATCATCTGGACCTATCGAGATATCCGCCGGCGGGCGCGCGACCCGCTGGCGCGCATTCTGGCTGTGTTGATCGTAGCTGTTTTATTTCTTCCAGGAATCCTGGTATATTTCATTTTACGACCACAGAAAACCCTGGAAGAAGAGTTCCAGCAAACCCTGGAGGAAGAGGCCCTGCTGCAGTCCATTGAAGATAACAGCCTCTGCCCGGGCTGCGGGAGGCGTGTGCGCGAGGATTGGGTTGCCTGCCCGAATTGCTACACCCGACTGAAGAAGCCCTGCCATCAATGCAAGCGTTTGATGGAACTTTCCTGGAACCTGTGCCCTTACTGCGCGACGCCAGCCCCTGGCATGCGCCGGGAAAACCTCACCATCGATGATGCCATGCGCAACCTGCCTGTCGATGATCTTGAGCCTACCGAAACCAGGGAACCCAACCCACCCTTGGAAAGTGAAGTAACCTCCTAAAGGTAATTGTACATTCACGATAGATACACGCATTTGAATCGATCAGGTATAATTAAACGATGTATAGAATTGGACCCTTAGAACCGATTGATTATTTGATTATTGGTCATTTGACCCGCGACCTCTTGCCGGGCGGTACTCGTTTGGGCGGTACCGCCGCCTACTCTTCTCTGACAGCCCGCGCGCTTGGGCTGCGTGTGGGTATCTTGACCGCCTGTGAAGATTGTTTGAACAGGCCTGAATTGGAGCAGGAAGGAATTCAAGTAGTCGGAATACATGCGGATGAGACAACCACCTTCGAAAATATCCAGACCCCTGCCGGGCGGGTACAGTACTTGCATCACCTTGCTCCGACGATAACTTTATCCATGATTCCTGAGGCGTGGCGCAATACGCCGATTATCCACCTGGGCCCGGTTGCCCGTGAGGTGGACCCCACGCTCGTACGCGCTTTTCCCGAATCCTTTGTTGGCTTGACTCCTCAGGGCTGGTTACGCACCTGGGACGAAAAAGGCCAGGTTTCCTTCACGGAATGGCCCGAATCCTCCTTCGTGCTGCAGTATGCCAATGCAGCGGTCATTAGCCTTGAGGATGTGCGCGGGGATGAACGCATTATTGAAGAAATGGCGTCCTCCATCCGGGTGCTGGTGGTAACCGAAGGACCCGCCGGAGCGCGGTTGTATTGGAACGGCGACCTTCGTCACTTCCAGCCACCGCAAATGGAGGAAATCGATCCCACCGGGGCGGGTGATATTTTTGCAACAGCTTTCTTTACTCGTTTACAGGCCACCCGCGATCCCTGGGAAGCGGCTCGCTTCGCTACAAACCTGGCAGCATATTCTGTTCAACGCTTTGGCTTGCAAGGCGTCCCGCTGCCTGAAGAGATTCAAGCCTGTATGACAGAAGTTTTATAAGGGTTTTCACTGACGTCTGCCGAAAAATTTGAGCTAGAACAACTGAGGCAAAAGAGAATGGCACGGATTTATACCATTGTCAATCAAAAAGGTGGGGTGGGTAAAACGACCACTGCGATCAATCTTGGCGCCTACCTGGGCTACTATGGGCAGCGTGTTCTCCTGGTGGATGTCGATCCCCAGGCTAATGCAACATCCTCACTTGGGATTGACAAAAGCACCGTGCGCAGCGGGACTTATGAAGTCCTCATCCGGTCAACCGCGCTTGGGCCGCAAATCCTGCATAACCCGCGATTGAAGCTCTCATTATTGCCCGCCAATGCCGCGCTGGCTGGCGCTGAAGTTGAACTGGTAGATTTGCCTCGTCGCGAGTACCGCTTACGCGAAGCACTGCATACGATTACCGATCGCTACGACTATATCCTCATTGACTGCCCGCCCTCGCTGGGACTTTTGACCATTAATGGCCTGATCGCCGGGCAAAATGGGGTGATCATCCCGGTCCAATGCGAATACCTGGCCCTGGAAGGGCTAGGGCAGCTTACGCAGACGATCACCCGCGTTCGGAGCGGGCTTTTTCCAGACCTGGAAGTCCGCGGGGTAGTGCTGACCATGTTTGATGGGCGCACTCGCCTGGCCGCGGATGTGGTTGGAGAAGTCCGAAAATATTTCCCAGAGCAAGTATTCGAAGCTGTAATTCCGCGCAGTATCCGGCTTGCGGAAGCCCCTTCGTATGGCATTCCAATCTCGATCTATGCGCCCGAATCGTCCGCTGCGAAATCTTATGCAGCGCTGGCGCGTGAACTGCTGGCAAAAGATGGCATTTTAATCCCCAATCTTCAATCTTAATGGGGCGCCTGGAAAGGATTCAACAGGATAGCAGACATGGCGCGTAAAGGCGGTCTTGGCAAAGGTTTAGATGCATTAATCCCGGGGGGCAGCAGCCAGAGCAGTCTGCCCGAACGGGAGAGTGGCACCATGGAAATTCTGCTCACGCAGATCACTCCAAACCCGCGCCAACCGCGCACACAAATGGACGAAACAGATTTGCAAGGCCTGGCGGATTCCATCCGCGAACATGGCATCTTGCAGCCGCTGATCGTCTCGCAAGAACCGCACAGCGATCAGTATAGTTTGATCGCCGGTGAGCGGCGTTTAAGGGCTGCGCAACTGGCCGGTTTGGATCGTGTTCCGGTCATCATTCGCCAGGCCAGCGAACAGCAGCGTCTGGAACTGGCCCTGATTGAAAATGTGCAGCGCGCCGACCTGACGCCTCTAGAAACTGCCGAGGCTTACCATCATCTTATCGACGAATTTGGCCTGACTCACGAAGAAGTCGCTGTGCGGGTGGGGAAAAGCCGCGAAGCGATCACCAACACCCATCGCCTGGTGAAACTGCCAGATGAAGTAAAACAGGGGCTGGCCCAGGGATTAATTACTGAAGGGCACGCCCGGGCGCTGCTCAGTCTGGAAGCAGCACCGCAGGCGATGCTCGAAGTGTATAAAACCGTGGTCCGCAGCAAGCTCACCGTGCGGCAGACGGAAGCGCTGGTGAAAGAATTAAATAACACCCGCCCGCGTCGGCCAAACCGCAAAGATGTACCGGTAGAAGTGCAGGAAATGGAAGATCAACTGCGCCGTTACCTGGGCACGCGTATCAAGCTGCGCTACGGTAAAGAGGGCGGTTCCCTGACCATTTACTACTTTAGCGATGAAGAGCTGAACGACATGATCGCGAAAATTCTCAAGGAGTGACCATGCGCGTTCTTTATCATGCGAACATCCGCACGCTGAACCCAGAACAACCGATGGTCACTGCATTGGCAGTCGAGGGTGGTCAGGTGCTGTTTGCGGGCAGCGATGCTGAGGTTTTGAATGCGATGCGCAGCGGTGATGAAAAGCAGGATATGCATGGGCAGACGATCTGGCCCGGCTTGACTGACGCGCACATCCATCTTCAGCACTATGCTTTTGCCCTGCAAATGATTGACTGTGAAACAGCGACCCGGACTGAGTGCCTGCGGCGCGTGGCAGAACGGATTCAACACAATGAGCATCCGGCAAATGACAGCGGCTGGGTTCGCGGTCATGGCTGGAACCAGAACCAATGGCCCGAAGGTTTTGGTACAATCCGCGAACTGGATGCCATTGCCCCCAATCTGCCCATTTACCTTACGGCGAAATCGCTGCATGCTGGCTGGGTCAACAGCGCCGCGCTGCGCGCCATCGGCATCACCCGCAACACGCCCGATCCCGAAGGCGGACGGATCGGCCGGGATGAAGCCGGAAACCCTAACGGGCTGTTATTCGAGTCAGCCATGACCCTGGTCGAAGACGCCATCCCCGCGCCATCCGCCGAGGCCGTTGCCCAGGCAGTTGGCGAGGCGCAAAGCAACCTCTGCCGCATGGGTATCACCGGGGTGCATGATTATGATGGGGCCACCTGCTTTTCTGCCTTGCAAATACTCAACCTGCAAGACCGGCTGCACCTGCGTGTGGTAAAGAGTATCCCCCTGCATAATTTGCCTTATGCGATTGAACTTGGACTGCGCAGTGGTTTTGGCAATGAGTTCTTGCGCATCGGTTCGGTGAAACTCTTTGCGGATGGCGCCCTCGGGCCAAGAACCGCGGCGATGCTGCAGCCTTATGAAGGCGAACGCGACAATACCGGCCTCTTATTGCTGGATAACGAGCAAATCTTCGAACACGGTCAACAGGCAGCTGAGCATGGCATCAGCATGGCGATTCATGCCATTGGCGACCGGGCGAATCATGAAGTTCTACTGGCTTACGCCCAACTGCGTAAGTTTGAGCAGGAGCACGCCCTACCAGCCTTGCGGCACCGCATCGAGCATGTGCAGCTGCTGCATCCCGATGACTATACCCGGCTGGCCGAACTGGATGTGATTGCTTCTGTACAGCCCATTCACGCCACGTCGGATATGTTGACCGCGGATCGCTTCTGGGGCAAGCGTTCGGCCGGCGCATATGCCTACCGCACCTTGCGCGACGCCGGGACCCGCGTTTGCTTTGGGTCGGACGCGCCGGTGGAATCACCCAACCCCTTCCTGGGGCTGCATGCTGCCGTCACCCGGCGCCGGTCGGATGGTACGCCAGATGCCGCGGGGTGGTATCCCGACCAGCGTTTGAGCCTGGAAGAAGCGCTGCATGGTTTTACCACAGGCCCGGCGTATGCCGCCGGACTGGAGAAAAAGTCAGGTCGCCTGGCGCAGGGGTTCTATGCAGACCTGATTGTATTCACTGAGGACCCCTTCACGCTTCCGGCCAGCGAGCTTTATCGGGTTCAACCTGTTGCAACCATGGTGGGGGGAGAATGGATCTGCCAGGCATGAGCGTTCAACCACTGTCTCCAGAAGTACTGGTGCCGCGCTTCGGCGATTATCTTGTCGAAAGAGGCCTGATTCGACCGGAAGACTTGCAGCATGCCCTGGAACACCAGGCAGAACTGCGCGCCAAGGGAGATATGCGCCTGATCGGACAGGTATTAATTGACATGGGCCTGATCACCAGCGCCACCCGGGAAGGCATCATCACCGAACTGTTCATTCAGTTTCGCGCTGCCCTGCAAGAGGCCAATCAGCAGCTGGTAGAAGCGAACCAGCAGCTTGAGCAGCGCGTTCAGGAGCGAACAGCTGAACTACAGCGCGCCATGGTGAAACTGGCTGAAGTAAACCAGCTAAAGACGAATATTGTCGCCAATATTTCTCACGAACTGCGCACGCCGCTCACCCACTTGAAAGGATACCTGGAACTGCTGCTTGCCGGGGACCTGGGACCGTTGACAGAACAACAGCAAGGCGCGCTGGGCATCATGGAACGTTCCAGCGAGCGCCTGAGCCGCCTGATTGATGACCTGATCTTGTTCTCGCTGAGTGAGCGAGAAAAGATGCAGGTGCGCTTCGAGCCAATTGAACTGCATGCATTATGCTTAACGTCGCTGCATAAATCCCATGCCAAGGCAAAGGATCGTAAAATCAGGCTGGTGATGGACTGCGCAGAAAACCTGCCTCGCGCCGCAGGCGATGAAGATAAGATCGCCTGGGTCGTCTTACAGTTCCTGGATAATGCGATTAAGTTCACCTCACCAGGCGGCGCCGTCACTTTGCAGGTAAAACAAGACGGTAAGAGACTCACCCTTACCGTCCAGGATACCGGGATGGGCATTCCGACATCCCGCATCGATGAGGTCTTCGATTCGTTTTATCAATTGGATGGCAGCACTACTCGCAAAGCAGGTGGAACGGGACTGGGACTGGCGCTGGCAAAGAAGATCATCGAAGCGCATGGTTCTAAAATTAACGTAACTTCCGAAGTTGGGAAAGGCAGTTGTTTTGCTTTTTCACTTAAAATATATGAGAAGCAGAAATCCTAGAAGTTCTCCCCACCCAACCGCAGGGGATAAAACAGTCTCTAGGGAAGCAGAGAGAAAATGAGCCTTCAAAAATTTTCCCCAACAGAAGTCGACCTGGATCATCTCTATGAGATCAGCCGGATAGTCACGGAAACCTCCGAATGGAAACCGGCATTGAACGAGATCGCCTCGCTGGTCCACAGTATCTTAATCTTTGATAACCTGGTCGTTTATCTGGCCGACCCGACTCGCCATGACCTGGATGTTATGTATGCCAGAGCGATGGGCCGGGGGCGTTCAGCCGAGGCGGATATCGCTTGGGGCGAAATTATCGCCAACCAGATCATGGATGAGCCCAGAACGGTCTTGCAAGAGCCTGCCGATGATGCCTCAGTGGACCGTTTAGAACGGCCCTATATTCTGGGGATTCCATTAAAAGTATCCACGCGCACCTTGGGCGCGATTGTTTTCATTCGTTTCGGCAGCCCGCCTTTTGAGCCAGAAACGATCCGGCTGGCAGAGTTTATCGCTCAGCAAATTGCGTTACTGGTAGAACGCCAGAATTTACAACATGCCTACCAGGTATTGGAGCAGCAAAATCAGGAAACCCAGCTGCAAGAAGATTTCATTTCGACCATCACCCACGAACTGCGCACCCCCCTGGGATTTATCAAAGGTTACACAACCACTCTGCTGCGCTCCGACACCAATTGGGATGCAGAAACGCAACAAGAATTTCTCCGCATCATTGACCAGGAAGCAGACCGCTTGCAGGAGCTGATTGAGAACCTGCTAGATTCTGCCCGGCTGCAAAGCGGTAACCTTAAGATGGACTTCCAGGCAGTGCGGGTCGAAACACTGGTCAAATCTGTGGTGGATCGCGTCACGCTGCACTACCCGGATCTCAAGGTATTCATTGAACCTGAAAATCAGGGCACCCTCATTCGGGGAGACCCGAAGCGCCTGGGACAGGTTTTTGAGAACCTACTCAACAATGCTGTTAAGTACGCGCCAGGTTCGAATGTTTGGGTTAGAATAGAATCACACGAAAAGGATAATATAACCATTCTGCTCGAAGATCGCGGGCCCGGAATCCCCCAACGCTACCTGCCCCACATTTTCGACCGGTTCTTTCGTAACCCGGAGTTGGAGCCATACGTGCATGGTTCGGGACTCGGTTTATTTATTTGTAAGAAGATTATCCAGGCCCATCAAGGCCAGATTTACGCCACATCAACGACCGGGGAAGGCACTACTTTCCATATCGTCCTCCCCTTCCAGCCTTAGGCTGGGAATCTTGTTCGCAACCTCAAGAATGCTTGTGTCTGGTTTATGAATGCTTGAATTACAGATCACGAACATCCACACAAATCTCGGATGGGTTTTGGATAAAAGAGAAGGAGGGAAAACATGCCGCCTCAGATACTCGTCGTAGATGATGAAGCCCGTTATCTTCATCTGGTGAAGGTAAACCTGGAAGCAGCCGGGTATGAGGTCAAATGCGCCAGTAATGGTGAAGAAGCTTTAGAAGTGATGTCTAATCACAGCCCTGATCTGGTCATTTTAGATATTATGATGCCCAAACTGGATGGCTTCACCACTTGTGAGCGTATCCGCCAGTTTTCCAACGTGCCGATCATTATGCTGACGGCAAAAGGCGAAGAGCAAGACCGGGTCAAGGGATTAAACGTTGGCGCAGACGATTATGTGGTCAAACCCTTCTCCGCAACAGAACTGGTCGCGCGGGTCAGGGCTGTACTGCGCCGCGCCCAAACCACCGATGGCGTCACCCAGAACCGCTACTTCACCCACGGCAACCTAAAAATCGACTTTGCCCGGGCAGAGGTCTGGAAAGATAACAAACCCGTTTATCTATCCGCCACTGAATACCGCTTGCTAATCCAGTTTGCTCACCACGTCGGGCATGTGCTTTCCGCCGAAGACCTGCTAATAGCAGTTTGGGGTGGGCAGTACAAGGATGATAAAGAAATTTTGTGGGTGAGCATTGCCCGGCTGCGACAGAAACTCGAAGATAATCCCCACAGTCCCCAGCACATCGTTACCCGTTCGGGGTTGGGTTACCTGATGCCACCATTAGAAAAAGAAACCACAGAGAAGGCATAAAAAGTCATGGTGACCCAGTATGACGAAAAAGGAAAGATCTTTACCCAGGTCGTGGCAAAAGAGCCAGTTCAGGTGATCATTCAAACCGCGCAGAATCAGATCCACGGGGCGATTCATGTTCGGCCTGGAACGCGCTTAAAAGATGAACTAAATGAGGATCAGGGACGGTTTCTTGCGATTACAGATGCCACCATTTATACCCTTCAGCAGGAAGAACTTTACCACTGTGGGTTCCTGGTTATTCATTACGATCAAATTGTTTGGATGTTCCCGAAAGAAGAAATTATCCGATAAGTGGGGATACACGGGCAAAAAATGAATAATGCTATACAGTCCTCGCGTACCGCTGAACTGGCGAAGGTGAAAGAATACCTTGTCAATGTTATTTCGCGTGAGCTAGAATCAAACCCGCCACCTCCGTCTGAAGATCGCCGGGCGGGTATTCTGCTATACCTGCAAAAAGCTTACCAGACCACCAAGCTGCAGCTGCCTTCTACCATGCGCGATCAACTCTTCCATGAGATTTTGGATGAGATGGTTGGTTTCGGCGTATTGCAGCCCTTATTAGATGACGAATCCATCACGGAAATCATGGTGAACGGTCCGAAAAAAGTTTTCATCGAACGCGAAGGGAGACTTACCAAGACCAATATCACCTTTGAAAATGATTTTGCTGTACTGCGCTTAATTGAAAAAATTATTTTGCCCTTGGGCCGGCGCATTGATGCTGACAGCCCGACCGTAGATGCCCGTCTGCCAGATGGTTCCCGCGTGAACGCCGTCATCCCTCCCTGTGCTATTGATGGTTCAACCATCACCATCCGCAAGTTTAAAAAAGATAAGCTTACCATTGACCAGCTGATCGGGTATGGCTCCATCACCAGAAATATGGCCGAGTTCGTGCGCGCTTGTGTAGTTTCCCGGTTGAACATTGTGATTTCGGGAGGAACAGGCTCTGGGAAAACCACCTTGTTGAATGTACTGTCGGGCTTTATTCCTTCTGATGAACGCATCGTCACAATCGAAGACGCGGCTGAATTAAAGTTACAGCAGGAACACGTCGTACGCCTGGAAACGAAACCACCCAACACCGAAGGTAAAAACGCGGTCACAATTCGCGACCTGGTTCGGAACTCTTTGCGTATGCGTCCAGACCGCATTGTCGTGGGCGAATGCCGCGGCGGCGAAGCATTGGATATGCTGCAAGCGATGAACACCGGCCATGATGGTTCTCTCACAACCCTGCATGCCAATGCACCCCGAGATTCCCTTTCACGCCTGGAAACGCTGTGCTTAATGGCCGGGATGGATCTGCCGGTCAAAGTGATCCGCGAGCAGGTAGCCTCTGCCATCGACTTGATCGTCCAACAATCCCGCCTGAAAGACGGCAGCCGTAAAGTGACAGCGATCACAGAAGTCGCCGGGATGGAAGGGGACACCGTCGTTCTTACCGATATCTTTAAATTTGAACAAACCGGCGTAACCAAGGACGGAAAAGTACTTGGAGAGCTGAAACCTACTGGCATCCGGCCCCTATTTTCCCCCCGATTGGAAGCAGCCGGGTTCAAGTTAGGGCCTGAAGTGTTTGGCGCCAATCTATCGGAAATGTTTGGCCCACGGCGCAGGTAAACAAGAGGCTGCGCTCATTGTGATCCTTCAACTGATGCTATAATGAATGATATATGAGCAACTCTCGCCAACTCCTCCAAATTCGGAATAAAAAACTGGGCTTGTTGATGCTAAACGCGCGCGAAACGACGCGCCGAAGCCTTGCTGAATGCGCGGAAGCTACCGGTGTATCACCGGAACAGTTCCAGGCATTTGAAAATGGCGAAAATGCCCCCTCCCTTCCGCAGCTTGAACTGCTGTCTCTTTTTCTGAATGTTCCCATCGAACATTTTTTTGGGCGGCATGTTCTGCCAGATACCGGCGTAGGGGAAGTTCTGCAAGAGAAAGACCGCTTGATGCAGCTGCGCAGCCGGGTGATAGGCACCAATCTGCGCCTGGCGCGCAACACAATGGGCCTTTCTTATAAGGAGATAACGCATAAAACCGGCATCCCAGAAGAGCAGCTAAAACGGTACGAAATGGGTGAACTGGCGGTTCCAATTCCAGAATTGGAATTGCTGGCGGTTGCCTTGGAAATGCCCATCGAGCGTTTTTATGATCAGCATGGCCCAATTGGCAAATGGCGTACGCAGCAAGGCTCTGTGCAAAAGTTCCTGGAACTGCCGGTCGAACTGCAGCAGTTCCTCACGAAACCCGTCAACCGCCCGTACCTGGACCTCGCCATGCGCTTAAGCGACCTTTCCGCAGAAAAACTGCGCGCTGTTGCAGAAGTATTATTGGAGATTACTTACTAATGGGACAGGATTCATCCCTTGCAATAACCACTCAGGCCCAAAAACGCTATCAATCCGGAAAGTACACGGAAGCCGCAAGCCTGTTCCAGCAAGCCGCAGAAGCCTTCCAGAAGGCTGGAGAGGGCCTTAAGGCTGCCGAGATGATGAACAACCAGAGTGTGGCCTTATTGCAGGCTGGGAACGCGCAGGGAGCTTTCCAGGCTGCGCGGAGCACCGATCTGGTTTTTGCCCAGGCGGGAGAACGCCGCAGCCAGGCGCAAGCTTTAGGAAACCAGGCTGCCGCGCTGGAAGCACTCAATCAAAATGATCAGGCGTTAGCGCTCTATCGCCAAAGCGCTGATTTACTCAAACAAGTGGGGGACAAGGAAAGCCGGGCTGCCGTTTTAAAAGCCATCTCGGCTCTGCAAATTCGCACCGGGCATCATCTTGAGGCGATGGCTTCGATGGATGCCGCGCTGGAAAACCAGCCGCGCCTGGGGCTGCGTGAACGCCTGCTCAAGAAACTGCTCAACGTTCCCTTTCAAATGATGCGGCGTGGTTAAGTAACCCCCTAGAAGCAGTCAGGTTTATCAAATGCCTCCCATCATTCGGCAGGCCGAAAAAGCCGATTACACCGGTCTGTACAGCTTCACCAACGCACTCAATTACCTTCATCGTCATCTGGATTGGCGCGATACGTTAGAGTGGTTGGGCCGCCAGCCGTTTTTGCTGATGGAAGAACGCAATCAGATCCTGGCTACCCTGGCCTGTCCCCCTGAACCGAAAGAAGTGGCCTGGGTGCGCCTGTTTGGCGCATCTATGCGCACATCGCCAGACCGGGCCTGGAAGCTGCTCTTCGAACGCGCCCTGGAAAATCTGCGTGCATTAACTCCTTCCCCACTCATCGTCTCAATTTCTCTTCGAGATTGGTATGCTGACCTGCTGCAGCGCAATGGGTTTACTGTCCATCAGGATATTGTCGTCTTTCTGTATGACCAGCGGCCACCAGTCGAGCCAACGCTCCAGGACGGCATCCGCATCCGCGAACTCCAGCCGGACGATTTGCCAGCCGTAGCCAAAATTGACGCTCTGGCTTTTGAGCCGATCTGGCGGCTTTCCTTGGAAGACCTGCGTTTCGCCCGCAATCGGAGTTCTTACTGCACCGTTGCCGAGCGAGATGGGGAAATTCTTGGCTATACCATGAGCTCAAACAACAATATGTATGCTCACCTGGCGCGGCTGGCCATCCATCCCAGCCTGCAGCGCCAGCACTTAGGTTATGCCCTGGTACAGGATTTGCTCTCTTATTTTATCAACCGCATGGATTATGCTGGGGTCACATTAAATACCCAGCATGATAACAGTGCCTCGCTTGCGCTCTATCACAAAATCGGCTTCCGCGAAACTGGAGAGCGCTTCCCAGTTTATATTTACTCTTACTGACTGTGAAAAGTACCTCAAGGCAGCGCAGCCCAATTAATGCCCAGGGCCGTGAGGATGGCCACCAGCAGAGGGGCAATAACCAGAGCGGGTAATAGGTTCCCCGACCGAATTGGCTTAATTTCCAGCAAGCTGCTAATCGCAATCGCCATCAATAGGATCCCGCCAGCAGCGGTCATTTCATTCATCATGGGTTGTGAAACAATCTGCTTGAGTAGCCCAGCCCCCAGGGTGATGCTGCCCTGATAAATCAGAATCGGCAGGGCAGAGAACAGCACTCCAATGCCTAAACTGGAAGCAAACGCCAGAGACGCCAGCCCATCTAACACAGCTTTGACTGCCAGCAGCTGGTAATTCCCCGACATGCCATCTTGAATAGAGCCCAGAATTGCGATCGGGCCAACACAAAACAGCAGCGAAGCCGTGAAAAAGCCGCGAATAAAGCGGTCCCGGCGAGCCGCGTGTTCCAAATGTGTCTCAAGACCTTCCTTGTGCGGTATAACCCGGCGTTCCAGCCAGCCGCCCAGATGTAGAATCCCTTCTTCTACTTTCCACCATTCACCCAGCAAAGCGCCAATGACCAGGCTGCCCAGGACTACTAAGGAGTTTTGGGTTAGAAGAAACATCTGAAACCCAATCGCCAGGACGAACAGGCCCAGCCCGGCCATTATCGTATGGCGCAAGCGTTCCGGCAGCCGCCCTCCGAGCAAAGTACCCAGCATTCCCCCACACAAAATCGCGATAACGTTAATAAATGTCCCAGTCATATACTTTAATCAGTCCTTGCCAGTGTTAGTTTCGTATTGCCTGCCACTTGATTCTCATAAAGCTCGAGTACAAAACAGAGCGACGAAAGCCGGTTGAGATAGCGCAGCAGTTGAGCGTTTTCAACTTCCTTCTGGTGCAGCAGCGCAGCAACCCGCCGCTCAGCCCGCCGCACAACCGCCCGCGCCAGGTCGAAGTAAGCCCCAGCAACGCTATCGCCCGGAACAATAAATTCCTTGGGCAGCTTGACCTGCTTGGAAAATTGATCCGTCTGCGTTTCCAACCAGGCGACCCGTTCTGCATCAATCGTCCGGAAGCGCTGGGCATTCTCCATGGTAGCCGACACTTCGGCCATCAGACCATATAAGTCGCGCTGGACCTGTAGAATCAGCTCGGGCACTTCGGCCGATTTCAACAGTGCCCGCACCAATCCCAGAGCAGCATTCGCTTCATCGACTGCACCCAGGGCTTCCAGGCGCAGGTCTTCCTTTGCCACTCGGCCCTCCCCTAACAATCCGGTATAACCGTCATCTCCGGCGCGCGTGTAAAAGGAATGAGTCATTTCAAGACCTCACACATCTCCCAGGCTATGTACCCTAACTTCATCCACACAATTTCGAGAAATACCTGCTGCTAATTGTACCCGCTGCAGCGTTATTTCCGAGGGAAAACATACAAAAACCAAAAACCACTTTCTGGAAACGCACTCATCACTGCGGGTTCCCAGGCGAAAGAACCGGGTAGGGTAAGTTTATGCAAGAGGGCATCCAGCTCATCCAATGCAATCTGGATCTGCGGAGATGCCGAGGCAGGCCCTTCAGAACCCAGCAATTGGAGGATCGCACGCTGCCGCACCTGGGTTGGGTAAGCCGCCACATTTGACCGGGGATCCTCCCGCAGGTCGGACAGATACTGCCGCCAGAGCCTCAGCCTTGCGCCCTGTTCTTGTTCCGCTTTCTGGCCCCAATTCGCTCGCCAATCCTGCCGCACCTGCCGGACCTGCTGCGCGATCAGATCCAGTTCCTTCTGGTTTTCAGCAGAGAGTGGTAGAGCGGATAAACGTTCCAAACTCAAGCGCAGGCTTCCGATGGTGAGCTGCGGCACCTGCATACTGCCGGGCGTGTGCGCTGTGAGCCGCAGTGGCCAAAACACACCCTTTGACAGCAAGAAGCCTGGCAGGTCTGGAATGCCAGCGCGCAGCAGTTCCCAATCCGCCTCAAAGTTCATCTGCCCCTCCCCACTGCGGTTATTACAGAATATACAGAAAAACGGCATCCCTGCCGTTTTTCTGTATATTCTACTTTTTTATGGATTTGCCGGCGCTTTCGCGCTTTCGGGTTTCTGCCGCCCTGCCAGGTACCAGTCGGTTACATTGGCGAACCGGTCAGACGTGTCAAACATAGGGCCAACCCGCACCCCTTGCACATCCCGGTCCACCGCGTAGGTATACACCGGATAGTATAAGGGAAGGGCGGGCAGTTCCTGGTCAAAAATGATCTGGAAGTTACGGTAAAACTTTGCTCGCTGTGCCGTATCCACGGTGACCCGGGCCTGTTCCAGGTACTCACTGGCGATGCGATTATCCCACTGGGTATAATTCTGCCCACCGGTGGCCTGCGCCTGATCCCAAAATGGATAGGGATCGGGATCGGGCGAGTGCGAGAGATTGAAATCCACCAGCGCAGCCTGAAAAGCACGTTGATCCAGACGATCCTTGATGAGGCTGTCATACGGCACTGGGTCGAGGGTTACTTCGACGCCCAGGTCCGTCCAGTTTGCACGGATCGCTTCAGCGATGGCCTGGTGTTGTTCATCATCTGGGTAGGAAAGCTGGAACCGCAGCGCGACGTCTTCTTTATTCTTGCGCACCACATCCCCTTCCGCCGCCAGGGTATATCCGGCGCTTTTTAGCAGCGTCTTAGCCGCTTCTGGATCATAGCTGGTATGCGTCAGGTGATCATAGTAAGCCCAGGTATCCGGAAGGATCGGTCCATCCGCCAGTACGGCCTGCCCAAGCAGCAACTTATCGATGATCGCCTGGCGATTAATCCCCTCAAACAGTGCTTTACGGACCTGTTTATCCTGTAGGAAAGGGACTTCCTTATCATTCAGGTTAAACATCACCATACTGAGTTCTGGCTTGCGCGCGGAATACACCGCCAGTTTAGCTTCTTTCAGCACATCCGGCAGAATGTCCTGCGTAACATTGCCGATCCCCTGCACCTGGCCTGCCTGGTAGGCCTGCAAGGCTGCCTGCGCATCCTGATAATAACTAAAGACAATCTGGTCGATATACGGTTTTGAGCCATAGTAATCTTTAAAAGCAGACAGGGAAATACCTTTAATCTCACCGCCTTCGGTGATCAACCGGTCGAAACGATAAGGGCCGCTGCCTACCGGCTCAAGGTTGAAATTTAAGTCGATCATCTGATCGATGGTTTTACCGTCCAGTAAATGTTTGGGGAGAATGCCAAATGTGAGGTAATCTGGGAACGGCGCAAACGCTTCCGGCAGCCGGAATTGCAGCACAGTGGGGCTGAGCTTCACCACCTCAATATCCTTCCAGAAATCCTGGATATCTGCGGGAATGACGTCTTTGCCATTGCGTAAGAGATCGACGGTGAAAACCACATCGTCCGCGGTTACCGGCTGCCCATCATGCCAGCGGGCATCTTTTCGCAAAGTAAAGTTATACAATGTGCCGTCTTTCGAAGCACCCCAGGTTTCCGCAAGGTCTGGCTGGGGTGCGCCATTTCCATCGAACCGCAGCAGCCCACTGAAAATTAACCGGCTGATATCCCGGTCGGGCGTGTTGTAAAAGTTTAACAGCGGGTTTAACCGCAGTAACGAACCAACCAGGGCTTCGGTGTAAACCCCACCCTTAACCGGTTCAGAAGTCGCTGATTGGGTTGAAGCCGCCTGGGGCTGCTCCCCCAGGAGCAAAATCCCCACGACCAGCCCAGCCACAAAGATGATGAGCAACTGCCAGCGTAATTTTTTCATATTGGGTAAATGTTAAAAGGGCGATTACCTCTCTTGATAAGGTAATCCGCCCTGTTTAGCCTTTATTCGTTTGCCTTTGGGTCGTACATACCATCGCTTGTACGACTTCATATTGAGAACCAGATTTCTGAAGATGCGCGCTGCCTTCTCGTAGGAAAGGCAGTAGCCAAGAATTGAACTATTTTAGAATGATGACAGAAAGCGTCAGAAGAACAAACAAAATGCCCAGACCAATCGTCACCCAGAACAGCGTCTTTTCAATGCCGCGCCGGGCGGTGAATACAGTGCCTGTATCCTGCCCAGTCAAACCACCCAGGCCAACGCCCTTGCTCTGTAGTACAACACTGATGATCAGAGAAATTGACGTTATAATCAAAGCAATATCGAGATAACCTTCCACGATTTTCCTCCTGTGATAGAAACCGACTAAGGATTATACCTTTTCAATCCCAGAATCGTCAACCGCGCAGATCAAATTGGAATCGGATTATTTATTGGGAGAACATGCAGGAATTAATTACCAACCTTCACATGCACACCACCTACTCAGATGGTTCTGGGTCACACAAAGACATCGTCGAAGCTGCCCTAAAAGCTGAACTGGACGTGGTGATTGTGACGGATCATAATGTACTGGTGCAAGGCATCGAGGGCTATCACCAAAGGGACCAACGGCGCGTATTGTTACTGGTGGGAGAAGAAGTCCATGACCGCATGCGCGACCCGCAGAAAAATCACCTGCTCGTGTTTGGAGCCGACCGGGAAATGACCGTCTACGCGCCCAATCCGCAGAAACTGATCGATCAAGTTTATAAAGCAGGAGGGCTTAGCTTTCTGGCGCACCCTTACGATCCAGAGTTGAAAGCGTTCCACGAAGATGATATTTCCTGGGTCAACTGGGAAGCGCGCGGTTATAACGGGATCGAGTTATGGAATGGCTTTAGCGAATTAAAAAGTGTGGTGCACGGAAAGGTAGACGCTGTTTTTTATGCTTACTTTCCCCAATACCTGGCACGCGGTCCTCTACCAGCCGCTCTAAGGAAATGGGATGAACTGACCGCGAAAGGGCAGCGGGTTGTGGCGATTGGTGGAGCCGATGCGCACGCCTTGAAGATGCGCATGGGGCCGCTGCGCCGCACCATTTTTCCCTATTCTTTCCACTTCCAGGCCATCAACACCCACTTGCTGGTGGAAAAAGAACTGAGTGGGGACCTCTCAGAGGATCGCCAGATGGTTTATAACGCGTTTCGCAATGGACATGCCTTCATTGGGTATGACCTGCCTGCGCCAACGCGCGGCTTTCGCTTCACGGCCCAGGGCAGAGATTGCTCGGTTTCCATGGGCGATGAAATCCGCATGGGTAACGGCGTGACCCTTCAGATTCGCCTTCCGGAAAAGGTGGAGTGCCGCCTGGTGCATAACGGCGAAACCATCCGGACCTGGCAAGAGGCTCAAATTTGTACTCATATCGCCGCGAAGCCAGGCGTATACCGGGTTGAGTGCTATGTCGAGTTCCTGGGCCGCACTCGCGGATGGATCTTCAGCAACCCAATTTACGTGCGAGATTCATAAGAGGTCGCCCAAAATGCCCATTGCGAACAATGTCACGCGCATGCTGGAGTCAAAAAAAATCCGTTATACAATCTTTGAACTGCCCGTGGAAAAACTAGGTGCATTGAAAACGGCCAGCCTGCTCAATATGCCTCCCGAACAGGTCTTTAAAACCATCGTGGCCAAGCGGGATAAACCGGGCAAACCGGTTCTGGCAGTCATCCCCGGAAACCGGGCACTGGATCTCAAGGCACTCGCGGCAGCATTGGGGGAGAAAAAAGCTCACTTGCCCACCCAACGCGAGGCTGAGCAGTTGACCGGTTTGCAAGCAGGCGGCATCTCGCCGCTGGCACTGATCAACAAAGGGTTCCAGGTGTGGATAGATCAGAGCGCAAAAAACTTCACGGAGATACACATTTCCGGTGGGCAGCGTGGATTAAATATCCGCCTGCTGGTCAGCGACCTGGCAAAACTCGTCAATGCCCGCTTTGCGCAAATTGCCACTCAAGAAGAAATTTCGGACGATGAGTAATTTAGCTTACCCATTCTGGTCCAGCATGCATTTATAATTGTAGCTATGAGAATGAACCTTGATCAGATCGAAGCCCGGTTGCAGGCATTGATTGAGAGTAGCGTAGTCTTATTTGCTCGCGGAGATGCCCAGCACCGGCTTGCCCATCAGCTGGTTGAAGCAGCGCAAGAAAATATAGAAGTGACGCCAGACGGGCGAGCCATCGCTCCAAACCTGTTCACCATCTACCTGCATCCCGACAGCCTGGCATACTGGATCAACCACCGTGACTTGTTAGCCGCTATTGGACAGAACCTGCGGGACGCTGCCCGGGAATACAGCGTCTACTTTTCCAGTGACCCGGAACTGCGCCTGGAACCCGACCCTGAACTTACTCCTGAAGGCATCCGGGTAGAAGCTTCTGAACCTTACGAAGTGCCCGGGCATACCGCCGCATTCACGGCAGTACCCACCACCCCACAGAATGCTATCCCCCGCAATGCCTTTTTGATTGTCGAAGGAAACCGCGTCTTTCCCTTAAACCAGACCGTTATAAACATCGGGAGGCGCTCCGATAACCACCTGGTGTTGCAAGACCCTCGCGTTTCGCGCGCGCATGCCCAAATCCGGGCTATTCGCGGGCAGTACGTTGTATTTGACCTGAACTCCACTGGCGGGACGTTGGTCAATGGGCGGCGCATCCATCAGAGCGCTTTGAAACCTGGCGACGTGATTTCATTGTCTGGCGTGCCGCTGATCTATGGTGAAGAGCTGTCAGACGATGAAACCTACCAGATGGGCTTTACCCGCAGCATGGATACGCCCAACAGTGACCCACCGGAAATTATCGAGTAACGGATAAAATGACTGGCATTGTCGACCTCATCCTGCGCATTATTCTGGCTGTCTTGTTATATAGTTTCCTCGGTTGGGCGCTGTATACACTGTGGAAAGACCTGCGCCTGCAAAGTCAGCGCATCAGCGCGCCTAGCATCCCCACCCTCTCCCTGGCACCCCTGGATGGCAATGAGCAGCCAGAAAGTCTATTCTCGGTTCCTGAAGTTATCCTCGGGCGCAGCGCAAACTGCGACTTTCCGGTGATAGATGAAACCGTTTCAGCCCGCCATGCGCGCTTGAGTTTCCATCAAAACCAGTGGTGGGTTGAAGATTTACATTCAACCAACGGAACTTTTTTGAATGATGAGCGTGTGAGCGTCCCGACCGTCGTGATCGCGGGTGATGAACTCCGTTGCGGGCAGGTGCCGCTGCTGATCGGGATCGACGATAAAGCGCAGTAAGCAAACTGGTCTGTGCTTATCGTCTGGACCCAACCTGTGCTATGATTCGCGAAGTACGGAACGTAATTATCCGCCCTCTTTCGGGCTGAATGGCATATGCCTTTTCCATGCCCGGTTTGTAAAGATGAGATCATAAAACCCTGGAGATAAGACATGACTCAAGCTCCTGTTCTCGGCGTCATTGGCGGGTCGGGCCTCTACAGCATGAGGGGCCTCCAAAATTCAGAAACGCTAGAAGTGGATACCCCCTTTGGCAAACCCAGCGCGCCGATCGTAGTTGGCACCCTTTCTGGGAAACGCGTGGCTTTCCTGGCCCGGCATGGCCTTGGGCATCATATTTCTCCTACCGAAGTCAATTACCGGGCGAATATCTACGCGCTAAAACAAATCGGCGTGCGCAAAGTGGTCAGTGTGAGCGCCTGCGGGTCCTTACGCGAGGATTACGCTCCAGGTCAAATTGTCATCCCCGACCAGATCTTCGATTTCACCCACAACCGGCCGCGTTCTTTCTTTGGCGAGGGGATGGTAGTGCATATTGGCGTCGCAGATCCGCTGTGTGAAGACCTCTCAAAACAGGTTCAGGCTTCAGTGCAAAACGCGGGCGGCACGGCCCACTGGGGTGGTACCCTAATCACCATCGAAGGGCCGCGCTTCTCGACCAAAGCGGAGTCAAATGTCTTCCGTTCATGGGGCATGTCCATCATCGGGATGACGGCCAGTCCAGAAGTATTCCTCGCCCGAGAAGCGGAAATGTGCTACGCAATCATGGCGCACGTCACCGATTACGATGTCTGGCACGTTAGCGAGGAACCGGTCAGTGTGGAGATGGTCATTCGCACGTTAATGCAGAATACCGAAATGGCGCAGCGTGCGATCCAGCGGCTGGTGGAGACGATCAATACAGAAGACTGCGCTTGCCAGCATGGGCTGCAAGATGCCATCATCACCCAGCGCGACCGGATCCTCCCTGAAACGCGTCAAAAATTCAATTTGCTGATCAAGAAATATCTCGCGCCGTGAGTTTTTTTACTGTCGATAAACCAACTTCGATTGATCACATCCAAAGCCGCCTGATGCGGCTGGCGGCATTCTTTCTATTCATTTACGCCATTTCGCTGACTCTGGCTCCCGCTGTGCGACTGCACTCCTGGCAGGTCGACTACCGCTGGAACCACTGGATTGGCTTTGTCGTCTGGCTGGTCGGTTCTGCGCTGGTTCACCAGCAAATCCTGCGGCGCATGCCCCAACGCGACCCCTATCTGTTCCCCATCGGGGCGTTACTCAGCGGCTGGGGACTGCTGACCATCTGGCGGCTGGATACCATCATGGGCGCTCGCCAGACCCTCTGGCTGGCAATTTGTCTGGTTGTTTTTACCATCGGGATGCGTATCCCAAACCTGCTGCCCTTGCTGCGCCGTTACAAATACCTCTGGCTGACCAGTGGCCTGCTGCTGACGGCGCTGACCTTTCTCCTGGGCACCTACCCGGGCGGGCTGGGGCCGCGCCTGTGGCTGGGCTGCTGCGGGGTCTACTTCCAGCCTTCTGAGCCGCTCAAGCTGCTTTTGATCATCTACCTGACTGCCTACCTGGCCGACCGGCTGCCGGTCAGTTTCAACATCATGCAGCTGCTTACCCCCACCTTGATTGTGATCGGTTTCGCACTCATTCTGCTGGTCACTCAGCGCGACCTGGGTACGGCATCGTTGTTTATCCTGATCTATACCGTTGTGGTCTACCTGGCCTCGCAGCGCTGGCGCACGCTCGTGGTCAGCCTGGTGGGTTTGCTCTCCGCCGGCGCGCTCGGTTATTTATTGTTTGATGTGGTGCGTATTCGGGTGGATGCCTGGATTAACCCCTGGTTGGATCCAGCAGGGCGCTCGTACCAGATCATTCAATCGATTATTGCCGTGGCAGCCGGGGGGATATTCGGCGCGGGGCCGGGGTTGGGCAGCCCGGGTGTTGTGCCGGTTGCGCATTCCGATTTTATCTTTGCCTCTATCGCTGAAGAAACCGGTCTGTTTGGCGTAATCGCGCTGCTGCTGCTGTTTGGGCTGCTGGTCGGGCGTGGTTTTCGAACCGCGCTTCTGGCGGAGAATAATTACCGCCGCTTCCTGGCAGCCGGTATTACGGCTTACCTGGCCATGCAAGGCATCTTTATTATCGGGGGAAATCTGCGCCTGCTGCCCCTGACCGGCGTGACCCTGCCCTTTGTTTCCTACGGCGGATCTTCCCTGCTGACCTCTTTTGTGGCTTTGTTGCTTCTGATTACGGTGAGCAACATAGATGAGGAAGAGGAACCTGCTCCCTTGAATAACCCGACCCCGTACCTGCTCATTAGCGGCGGGCTGCTGCTGGGGTTAGTTTCGATGGGGCTGGCGGCGGGCTGGTGGATGGTAGTGCGGGAAGAGACGCTGCTTGCCCGGCCCGAAAACCCGCGCCGGGTGATTGCTGACCGTTATGTTCCTCGCGGAGAATTGCTGGACCGAAACAACAAACCCATCGCCAGCACGAATGGCGTTCCCGGCAGCTACCAGCGCACATACGAATACCCCCCACTTAGCGATACCATCGGCTACAACAGCCCCTTATATGGTCAGGGTGGGTTGGAAGCTGGCCTGGACAGCTACTTGCGCGGGTTGAAAGGTAACCCGGCTTCGCTCATCTGGCTGGATAACCTGCTTTACGCCCAACCGCCCCCCGGCCTGAACGTGCGCTTAAGCATTGACCTGAGCTTGCAAAAAACGGCAGATTCCCTGATGGATGGTCATAAGGGAGCGCTCGTATTGTTGAACACAAAGACCGGCGAAATCCTTGCCATGGCTTCCCACCCCAACTATGACCCTAATCAGCTCGATAAAAACTGGGCCAAGCTGGTAAGTGACCCCAATGCGCCCCTGCTAAACCGGGCAACCCAGGGACAGTACCCACCTGGGCCAGCCCTCGGGCCGTTTATTTACGCTTATCTCCACAGCCAGGGCAGCCAGATGCCCGCGCCCCAAAGCCTGAGCTATCATAACGCCGGACAGACCTGGAATTGCGCTGTCCAATCTGCCGCCCCTGCCAATGCCGCAGAATGGGTCATGGACGGTTGCCCAGGGCCATTAGCAGCGGCCGGCCAGCAAATAGGCGCGCAAGGATTACAAGCATTATTTACCAGCCTGGGCTTTTATCAAATGCCAAACCTGCCCATTGCAATGCCTGTTCCATCTCAGCCTGATGTTCAACAAGCAGGTCTTGCCGCGGTAGGGCAGGCCAATCTGGTTGTCACCCCGCTGCAAATGGCACTGGCAGCCACTACCCTCAGTAACAACGGCATTCGTCCGCCTGTGCGCCTGGCTCTCGCGGTACAGACCCCTGATACCGGCTGGATTCTCCTACCCGATGGCGAGCAAACCAGTACCCTGCTCAAGAACCTGCCGTTGTCCGCGCTCGATCAACTCGCACCGTCCGGCCAGCCTTACTGGCAAACTGTAGCGCTGGCGCATGCCAACCAGCTGACCCTGACCTGGTACCTGGCCGGGACGCTTCCCCAAGGAAAGGGTACGCCCCTGACTTTAGCAATCGCGCTTGAAGAACCAGACCCGCAACTTGCGGAACAGATCGGTCAAAGCCTGTTGCAAAGCGCTCAAAAGTGATCCTTTCGCAACATTATTCGAGCAAATCTTCCAGCGCCTTCCCCAAAGTCGGATATTTGAATTCAAAGCCTTCGGCCAGAAGGCGCTCAGGGTAAACCCGCAGCCCTTCCAGGACCAACGTACTCATTTCGCCCAGGATCAGGCTAAGCATAAATCCTGGCACCGGCAGCCAGAACGGGCGGTGCATGATGCGAGAAACAGTATAGCCAAAGTCCGCGTTAGTGAGTGGCTCAGGCGCAGCGGCATTGTAAACCCCCTCAGCCTGGGGTTGTTCTAGCAAGAAATTAAAAATGCGGAGCAAATCCTCCAGGTGAATCCAGGAAACCCACTGCTTCCCTGAACCCAGCGGCCCTCCAACATATAACTGGTTTTGCAGAATAAACGGCGGTAGAATCCCTTCTTCCAGGCTGAGCACTGCCGCTGTCCGCAGAACCACCTGCCGCACCCCGTATTCACGAACTGGCGCGGTAGCCGCTTCCCAATCCTGTCCAACACTGGCCAGAAAATCGTCCCCGGCTGGCGCTTGTTCATTCAGCCGTTCATCGTTTTGGGCACCGTAAAAGTTGACACCCGAAATCTGAATCACCATCTGCGGGCGGTGATCACTTTGCCGGACTGCGGAGACAATCGCCTGACCGGTATCCACCCGGCTGCGCCGAATCAACCACTTGCGCTCATTCGTCCAGGGCCGCGCGCCGATGTTCGCCCCGGCCAGGTTAATTATTACATCTGCCCAGGCTGCCTGAGCCTCCCAACCCTGCGCGGTTTTCCCATCCCAAACAACTGGTTTTACTCCTTCTGGCAGCTGCTTTTCATCAGGGTTGCGAGTAAGAACGGCAACGGAATGACCGTGCGAAACCAGGTCACTTGCCAATGCCTTGCCAATCATGCCAGAACCGCCGGCAATTAGAATATTCATCTAGGATCCTTTGTACTTGCTTTCTTTGCGCATCGGGGTTTTCCCCTTGACAACGCATTTTTATACACTTTCTTAACTTACTCCGAAAAATCTCCGCTGGCAAGTCGTGCTATAATTTTTCAATTGGAGAACATTATGCAAGCGCCTGTTTTAGTCCTCAACGCCAATTTCGAGCCCATCAACGTGTGCGATACGCGCCGTGCGATTGGCCTCCTGCTGTCACAAAAGGCATCCCTGGTCGTGAATGGGCGTGGGGAAATTAAAACGGTAAAAGCCGCTTACCCCCGTCCCTCTGTCATCCGTTTACAAAAGATGATTACCCGGCCTCGCCCACGATTAAAATTGACCCGGCGGGAGGTCTTCCGCCGAGATAATTATACCTGCCAGTATTGTGGAAAGAAAACCTCAGACCTTACCATTGACCATGTGATTCCACGCCATTTGGGTGGAATGCACGTCTGGAACAATGTGGTTGCTGCTTGCGCCGCCTGCAATCATCGAAAGGGCGGGCGGCTGCTTGAAGAAGCTCACATGCACTTACTTCGAAAACCTGTAGAGCCGCCTTCTTCCGCGCAATATATTTTTGGGAGGCACTTGCTGGAAAATACCGAATGGGAATCTTTCCTGGCAGGTTGGTAAGGCTATTCCGGTTTGCGTTCTACCGATTCCAGGTGAATGGTCATAAAGTCTTCCGCTATGAAGATTGGACCAGAAAAAGTCTGTTGGGCGTGTTCCAGCAGACTTTTAGGTTCCACCAGCTGCGGCGGATAATGAATCAGATACAAGCTTTTTGCGCCAGCTTCAGCAGCAACTTTTCCCGCCTGTTCAGGCGCAGTGTGTCCGACGGAAGAGCCTGTAGATTCATGAATCAACACATCCGCACCTTTTGCCAGCTGCCGTACCGCCTGGCTCGCCTCTGTATCGCAAGAATACGCCACGACTTGACCCGAAGAACCAAATTTAAAGCGCAAACCAATCGTCGGGATCAGGTGTTGGACCGGGGCAGCAGTCACTACCACATCTTCATCGGCAATCAATGCCACACCCGCTTCTGAAGGAACGATCACAAAGTTAACCGGATAAAACCCTGGCCAGGTTTGCCATTCATACAGTTCCATCATCTTCTGAGCCCGCTCGATCGTCGGAGCCAGTCCATAAATATTGATCGGCGCTTTGCGACCTATTAACCAAAGGCTCATTAATAACGATCCAAAGCCTGAGACATGGTCTGGATGAAAATGCGTTATAACAATATCGGTTAGAGAAATGGGGTCTACATCCACCTGCTGCAAACGCACATAGGGTGTTCCTGGGCAGTCAATAAGAATCCTGTGACTGCCAGCTTCTACATAAATATGTGTGTTCTCATGCGCCAGGTCTGGTACAGCGCTTGCCGACCCCAAAACAATCACCCGATCCATGTTGGCCTCCTTGTTTATCCGTCGATTACCCCAAATCGGAAAAGCTTCAAGGCTACCTTAATCTTCGGATTTTGTTTGCTCTTCAGATCTACCGGGTTCAACTTCCACCTGAGGAACCGCAGGACCTTCGGTAAGAGGTGTGATGGTAGCCTTCATTTCTGGTTCTTCAACAACCTTCTCAGGAGCGGTATGGGTGGGGAATAAACGGTGCCTGACCAGTAATGAGGCAGTCGAGACAACAACAATGATCGCCATCAACATTTGATTTGCATCGACACCGGCGACTGGAGAGGGATCAAGCCGCAAGAACTCCAGGAAGAAGCGGCCCACGCCGTAGAAAATCATGTAGACCAGAAATAAATCTCCCGTTTTGAGGCGTTCTTTAAAGCGGCGACCAAGCCAGATCAAAACCCCGACGTTCATTAAATCCCAAACGAACTCGTAGAAAAACAAGGGATGGTAGTAAGCCACATTTTGGAAGGCTGGTAACCGTTTATCAGGAGCAATATACAACTTCCAGGGAAGATTAGTCGGCGCGCCGTATAATTCCTGGTTAAAAAGTTTCCCCAGCGCCCGATCGCCTGAGCCAACGCCAAACCAGGGGCTATGATGTCAGCCCAACGAGCAAGGCTGGTTCCTTTATGGCGGGTATAAATATAAACCGCCAGTAAGCCGCCCACCACTGCCCCAGGGATACCCAAACCACCATTGCGAATGTTAATCATCTCGAGCGGATGCGTCAGATAGTATTGAGTGGTAATCCCCTGCGCAATCATCGAGGCAGGCGGGGTCAAAATATGCCAGACGCGCGCGCCAATAATGCCGCCGACTAACGCCCATGGGAGGATATCCCAGGCGAGTTCAGGATTCTCCCCATATTCTCGTGCCCGATATGAAGCTAACCAGGTCGCGGCGAGAGCCCCTAACATAATCAGGATGCCATAAAAATAAATTTTGAAACCAAAAATCACAATTCCATCTGGCATATTCATGTCCTTCCAAAATTTCTCTCAACCAGCTTGATCTGCAACTCTATTTCTTGTGATTCCAACCCATCTTCGCATAAGCTTGCCGGCGCACGTGCAGGATGCGCTGAAAGGCTGTAATATTTGCAAAAAGAGCAATGATGCCTACCGCGATCAAGGGTTGATTAATGATCAAACAGGGGATGAGAATAAGATAACGTTCCACGCGGGATAAGATACCGATTTTTGTATCAAACCCAACCGATTGGCCCCGAGCCCGTATATATGAAACCAGCAGCGAACCGGCTGCAGCAAGATAACTCAGCATGGCGCCCAACCCGTTTTGCTGCTGCAAATAAAAAATCAGCAGCGCGCCAAAAATGACCAATTCCGCATAGCGATCCGTGACTGAATCAACGAACGCGCCAAATTCATTCGACTCACCGCGCAAACGAGCCATTGTGCCGTCTAAAGCATCCATTGGAGCAGCGACCAGAATAATAAGACCACCCAGGGTAATATGCCCTAGAGCCAAAAACAACGCTCCGATTGTCGTACCAAACAGGCCAAGCAGTGTGGCTACATTCGGCAGCAGCCCCAGATGATTTAAAAGACCAGCAATGGGCTCGATCACCCCTTTGAGCCGCGCGCGCAGAATATCAGTAAAGGTCATTGCTTCCTTTTTGGCTACTCTTTCCACAATTAATTGATCCTCTCACATCATCTGTATGGAGAAATCTTCACAATGTTCAAAAAGAATATCCTATCTTACCCAGGGCAAACTGTCAAGCAGCATCCTGCCTGTGCAGCCCCATTGTGGATTATGGTTTTTTAATAATCGCCCAGATCAGCCTCATCACCGCCAGAGCGGCTGCCAGAACCATCGTCCTCTAACCCATCGTCTGGAGGAAGCAAAACATCGCGCTCACGTCCTCCACCTTGTGAGGGGCCGACCACGCCCAAGTCTTCCAATTCATCCATCAGTCGGGCTGCCCGCGGATATCCAACTCTCAAACGGCGCTGCAAAAGAGAAGTGCTGGCTCGCTGCGATGAGCGGACGATCTTGATCGCTTGCTCGACCAGCGCATCACCATCTTCTTCCGCATCACTTTCCAGCAAATCTTCCCAGGGCGCGCGTTCTGAGCCAGTCGCAGGATTTGCAGCAGCTTGCTGCACCCAATAGGCAATGACCCGATCAAGTTCCTCGTCTGAAATCAATACGCCCTGCGCCCGTTGAGGAGTACCAGATTCCGGATTGAGAAAGAGCATATCCCCTTTGCCCAACAGGGTTTCTGCCCCGTTATTATCTAAAATGACGCGCGAGTCGATGGAAGAGGCAACGGTAAACGCCAAACGCGCGGGGAAGTTGGCTTTAATCAACCCGGTAACGACATCCGTGCTGGGCCGCTGGGTAGCAACCACCAGATGGATGCCGGTCGCGCGGGCCATTTGCGCCAGGCGAATTAAGCTGTGTTCGGTCTGGTCAGGGGCGGTCATCATCAAGTCGGCCAGTTCATCGATGATGACCACAATCCGCGGCAGAGTGGGCTGAGCGCGCTTTTCCATCTTGCGGTTATAGGTAATAATATCGCGCGTATGGGCATTCTCAAGCAGCTTATACCGGTGATCCATTTCCATCAGCGCCCAGCGCAGCACGCCCAACATCCGGTCAACTTCGGTCTCAACGCGCCCAAACAAATGGGGTAAACCATTGAAACGCACCAACTCCACCATCTTAGGGTCAAGCAGCGCCATGCGCAGCGTAGCCGGGGTATTGTTCATCACCAGGCAGGTGGCAATTGCCGCAATACAAACCGACTTGCCCGAGCCGGTCGTTCCGGCAATCAACAGGTGCGGCATGCGCGCCAGGTCAGCCACCACCGGCTGGCCCGAAACATCCTGGCCTAGAGCGATGGAAAGCGGCGACGACAATTTCAAAAACGCATCACTTTCGAGCATGGGGCGCAGGCGGACAAGGGCGCTGCGCCGGTTGGGAACCTCGATTCCCATATATGAGCGGCCTGGGACAGGCGCTTCAATGCGCAACCGTTCCGCTGAGAGCGCCAGCGCCAGGTCGCGAGATAACGCCGAAATTTGAGAGACGCGCACTTTTTGCTGCATGGGCTCGCCGTTCGGACCCGTTTTCTCAACGAAACCGGGCTCCACCGCAAACTGGGTGACGGTTGGCCCAACCCGATATCCTACCACGTTTGCCGGAACGCCAAACTCCTCCAGGGTATGCTCGATCGCGGAGGCCGTTTCCTGAATATCGCTTTCCTCTGGGCGAATATTTTGCTCAGTTAATAAAAGTTCCAGAGGAGGCAAACTGGCATCCCGCCCCGCTGCAAGCGGAGGTGCAACCATTTCATCCTCTGGCGCGAGGTCGACCCCAACACCCGGACCAGTCGCAACCGCCAGAGCAGGTAGACCCGCTGCAACCCCGTCTGGGTTAACCTGATTCAGCCAGCCTTCCAGGCCTTTGAACATCCAGGTCATCAGTCCAGAACCGTAAGCGCCAAGCAAGACCATCAGGCCAATAACAAGTACCGTACCCCAAGGAACCGGCACCACCTGGTCCAACAACTCTGCCAGGCCCCAACCCACCACGCCACCATCCATACCAGCTTCCGCTCGAGAAAGCGACCAGCCGTTCCAGATAGCCAGCAAGGTTAAAAGTGAAAAGAAAAAACCTTCCAGAGCCAGCACGCGCCAGAGCCGGAAGATGGGCCACTCGGCAAAGCGGCGGCGCAGGCACATCAACCCAAGCAAAATGATTGCAACTAAGGTCAGGGGCCAGCCCCAACCAAACCATTGCGTGACCAATGAGATCCAACGGGAAATAAAAAAGCCCTGGTTCCATCCCTCACGAAAAGTAATATTAATAAAGCCGACCAGGGTCATTAAAGCAAAAGCGATCAAGCCAACACCCAGCACATCCCAGCCAAAACGACTAAAACGCAGCCAGAGATCGGTGAACCAATCACCTTTTTCAGCATCATTTTGCGGGTCGGCAGGCTGGGAACCGGGCGGCATCGGTTTAGGTCCCTTCTTTAGCGATGAGACCCGGTTCCCAAGGGGAGATTGAGGGCTTTGAACGGGTGGTTTTACAGCATTTTTATTACGAGAGGCTTTTTCGGACTCCTGTGCCTGGCTCATTCAATGTTAACCAATCCTAATCCTAAACGACGTCTCTCTACATCAATATGCAAGATGCGGACCTGGACTTCCTGTCCGACCGTCAGATAACTCTCAAGATCTTTATGGCCCGGTGGCAGGTGAATGGTCGAAATATGGATCAGACCTTCAATGCCTTCATCCATCCGGGCAAACGCGCCATAACGCATAATCGCGGTGACCGTTGCCTGGACCACATCCCCGGCCTGGTAATTGGATACCAGTACTTCCCAGGGATTAGGCTGCAGCCGCTTAAGGCTGAGCGCTACCCGGCCATTCTCTTCTGAGATAGAAAGCACCAGCGCATCTACAGGTTGGTCGACCTCCAAAATACAGGAGGGATGCTGCACCCGGCCCCAGGAAAGTTCGGAAACGTGGATCAGGCCTTCAAGACCGCCCAAATCCACAAATACGCCAAAATCCGTCACGTTGGTGACCATGCCATGCACGATCTCACCGGGTTTCAGCGTATCAAACAGCTGCCGCCGGCGGCCCTGCCCGGCCAGAGCAGCTCGCTCAGAGAGCACAATCCGCTCCTGTGAAGGCTCACACTCGATCACTTTGAGATCCAGGGTGCGGCCCACATAGTCATTCAGGATCTGCTTCCGGTCTTCCTCACTGGCGTTGCAAGGCATATCTACCAGGTGGGAAACCGGCACAAAGCCCTGGATCCCATCTGCCTGTACGAGGATACCACCACGGTTATACCCATATACCTGAAGCGAAACGACTTCATCCTTTTCATAAAGCGCCTGGACGCGCTGCCAATCCACAGTGACCAGGCTAGAAGCAGGCGTCTTTGGAGCAGACGTTTTCTGAGGAGAAGCGTAAGCTTCCTCATCGGCCAGTACAGAAGCCCACCAGCCCTCGTCGATTTCTGGCGTCTCATCACCTAGGTTAGACATGAATTGCTTTGAAAGCATTCATCCACCTCCCCAACATGTTCCAATAGTTCACGAATAAAAGATGGCGTTTACGGCCTCTCGTCTGACCGCGCCCGCTGGACATTTCGCAGGCCATCTTAAACCACAAAAACTTCCTCATAAACCACTTGATTCCTTACGCGCCTGCACCTCCATATCACTGATTGTTTTTGCCACTGCCTCAACCGCAATCCGCTGCTTACGATACAAGTCCGCTTCGGACATTGCCAGCCTTAGTGCCACTTCACGGACTTTTCGACCTTCCAGGAATTTCATCTCAAGAATATTATACAAGATCCACTCGGCTGTGAAACGTCTTTCTCCCTCTGGGCGGATACTTTCGATCGCTTCTTTCAAAATTGCGCGCAGTGCATTAGCATTATTTCCATCATGTTCGGCTAAAGCATTCTGAACAACGGCCAAACGCATCAATGGGTTTTGCGTCAACTTTGGGCCGCCCCAATAATGAGAAAGGGCATCCTTGACCCATTCTGCCAGATCCCCATCTTTGGGTAAATCTTCTTCATCCACCAACAGACTGCTGCCACGGTCATACTGTCCAGCAGCCCGCAAACGTTGAATCAAATCAATCCCGCTGGACAGCGATTCCAGGGAGAGGAAGACCTTTTGCTGTACGCGTCGGCTGCGCAAAGCCAGGGCTGCCCGCTCTACCAAAATCTGCATGGCCTGAAACTGTTCTTCATCATGAGAAGCGCGGGCCACACCGCTTACCCCTAACAGCCCAATAAGTTCGGGTTGGTCCACGGTTCCATTCACCAATGGGAAAAGGTAATCCTCGCCCCAGCGGAAGAGGTCATTATCAAATGAGCCAGTAAAGACTTCTTTCAAGAGTTCTTCTTTTACCTGTTCGTGCGTGTCGCCATCATTAAAACGGGTTCGCCCGGTAGATACCACCAGTTCCAGTCCATCCGGGTTCAATGCAGCGATATATGCTCCAACTGCCTGATAGCGATCACAGGCCGCAGACAGCACCATCTCGAAAAACTGCTGCAGATCATTCCGCGTCAGTAATTGATTCTCCAGGTTGTGCAGCAGATCCAGCTCAGACTTATCTTTCCCATAAAACAAGGCCCGCTCGCCCAACGGCGAAAATAGAGTGATCAAATATTCCATCAACAAGATCATCCCGACCATCACGATCGGCACGAGCGCGGAATAGGTCGAACCAAAAGCCTCCCCGGCCCGGCGTGTAACGGTAACCGCGGCCAGGGTGACACTGGCTGTAAAAGGGCCGCGCATAAGCCACTTGAACAGGCGCGTCTTGACCACCCGTTCTGGCCAGGAAACGCCAAAGAAAGCCACTGAATAGGCCATCACCACCAGCAATATTCCCACCAGGAGATTGCTTAATACAGCCAGGATCCAAAAGGTCAACTGGTGTTCCGCGGCCAGATTCGGGCCATAGGGCAAGAAGGGGAATGCCCCCAATGCCGGGGCAATTGCGCCGGTGATTAAATACAGCATCCGCCGGCGGCTGGCGGTGGTGGTGGTGCGGTGATATGCCCGGACAAAGTTGATCCAAGAAACCAGCAGGATGCTGATATAGAAAAATACAAACAAGTCTGTGAATAGGGTCGGCTGCAAGTGCGGGGCGGGAGGGTTACCAATCACCACCGGGCCAATCAACCAGGAGAAGGGTAAGCCCATCAGGAAAATCAGCGAACCAATGTAGCTCAACCGGACTGCCCACCTGCGCCGCCCACGGCTGGGTTTTCCGGTAGATGCCAGCAAAGCATCCGAGAGATGCAGGTATGCCGCTGGGAGAAAGACCACGCCCACCCACTGGAATCGCAGCCAGAACTCTAGCACAGATATCTGGTTCAGGATGCTGCTAATCGCCTCAGCTGTAAAAACAATGGTGGTAAAGATCAGGATAACCGCAAAAGAACGCGCTACCCGATCGCGCAGGTTGAAAGCCAGGGCATATAACAGCAAAGAAAATGCCGTGATCGCGATGCCCGCAGTCAGAATCTCATTGAGGGTCTTTATGAAAATCTGCAAACTGGCCTGCCAACCCATAATCATTCTAATAACGTCCTAAATTTACCCAACGCTACCCATTTAATTTAACGTAATGACCTTGAAAAAAATAGCGCAATATCCTGGTTTGCAAAATAGTGATCATTGTATCCACAAAACTCATAGCCCAGCTTACGCGCCAGCTGGATTGCCGGGTGGTTTTTTGACTGCATCTCCAGAATAGCTTTTCGGAAACCATGCCCAACCGCCCATTCTTGCGCCGCCAGGATCAAGCCAGCGCCAATCCCCTTGCGCCGCAAGTCCTCGCGAACCGCGCAGTCTGTGATCCACAGCGTCTTTGCCGCAAACTGGTCAGAAAGTCCGATATAACCCACCGGATCTTTGGCAATCGTTGCCACAAACACAGCCTGATAACGCGACCAATTCTCTGCATTCATTAATGGATTAGAGCCAGAATAATCGACGCGCATCGGACGGGGCAAACGTGTCTGGCGGAAATTCACCACAATTTGCCCTTCTTCAATGATTCGGTCCATCTGCCAAACATATAAACTCTGGTAACCATGTTCTATTTTTACCAGGTAAGGTAAATCTTCAGGTATTGCAGGCCGAATTTCTATTTCAGGCATTCTTGCTCCCGCATTAAGGTTTTACGATCCGAACCGGAACCACGCAGGCCGGGAAAGCATTATTCTGATTATCCGATACCACCAGCCGCAGCAGGTAATCTCCCTGTTCTAAGGTTGCCGTGTTCCAAAAACCAATTTGTCCGTCTACTTTGGGTTGGTTTCCTGCCGCGATGGTTGTCCAGTTTACTTCACCTTGTTTTGCGTACTCGTACTTATAAAACCCGAGGCTGGGTACATTGACCGTTCCTTTAAGTTCGACTGTTTCACTGATGCTGTCCCCTGCTTTTGGGTAAGACCATTCAATTTGCCCAGGAATGCAGCCTTCAGCCAGCGCCTGATTTACAGCCGTTGGGGCAGCTCCTGGAGTGGCGGCATCTGCCGTTTCTGCTGACACCACTGCGGGTAGCGTTACCGTAGGGGTAGCCAGCAAATCCATAGTCGCTGTGGGCAACGAATAGACCTGTGGATAATTCGGCGATACAAACGACACAATTACAAACTCCGTAAGTGCAAAAACTAACGATAAGATCAATATCGTAAGCGCGGTGGAAAACCGCCTTTGAGCATTATCACGTTCTAGTCCAAATACAGTCCCTTGCCATTCCTTCCAGGCGGAGATAAGTTTTTGAAAATAGATAAACGCGATCGCTCCTAATAAGATATAAATCCAAACAGCTAACTTTTGCAGGAAAGGAAGAAGCTCTTCCATAGCTTTCGACTACCAAGGTCCTTTCCTCTGATCATTTTGAAAGCAAACTCTCCCTCGCAGGCTATCCTAAGAAAAATACTTTATAGCCGGTTAAGGACTCCCTGAATAATCGATTGAAGTTTAGGCACGATGACCTTTCCTGCTTCGATAACCTCCTGGTGCGTGGTTTGCGTGCTGCCGTCCAGATTAGCTTTATTGCTAATCCCGGATATACCTAAAACGCGCATATTACCATGCCGGGCAGCGATCACCTCGGGCACCGTAGACATCCCCACCGCATCCGCGCCGATTACGCGTAAGAAGCGCAAGTCTGCCGGCGTTTCAAACGAAGGACCTGACAGCCCTACATACACGCCTTCACGCAGTAACAGATCATTTTGCTTTGCCGCTTCGCGAGCCAGTTTCATCAATTCCCGATCATAAGCCTGGCTCATATCCGGGAAGCGCGGGCCAATCGTATCCAAATTCGGACCGAACAAAGGATTAAACCCGGTCATCGTCATCAGGCTGATGTGATCGGTAATCAGCATCACATCGCCCGGGACATAGTCTGGGTCGATCGCCCCAGCAGCATTCGTGACAATCAAGGTTTCCACACCCAGGCGCTGCATCACTCGCACAGGCAGAGTCACCTCTGCCATTGAATACCCTTCATAAAAATGAGCCCGTCCTTGCTGAACCAGAACGGCAGCGCCCATCAACTGGCCAGCCACCAGTCGACCGCGATGCCCAACCACCGTAGAGACCGGCCAGAAAGGGATTTCGGCATATGGGATTATCTGCGCATCTTCAACCTGCTCGGCAAGATCGCCTAATCCCGAACCAAGCACCAATCCTACTTTCGGTTGGATCAATAACTGACCGCGAATAACCTCCGCAGCCTGATCAATTTCTTGTAATGTAAAGTTAGACCGTGTTGTCATTGAATTGGATGATTAAACTCACGTTTCTGCCAAAAGTGACACAACCTTATTTTTGAATTATATCAGAGAATCTGTGTATGATTTTCAGCCCCTTTACATTTTTGGGTTGAAACCAGAGCATTTGCCAGAAAACCTTCCAAATTCACCCGTCGCAGGTCTGTGTTTTTGTTACAATGTAACAATGACAATAAATCCCCGTTCTCATTTTTTAGACTCTACATCCTCGTTATCGAATTTTGTTCAATTTCACACCAAATAATATTTACTGTTTCTAATGAGTGTTGACGCTGATCCTTTCGATGAGTTAGGTAATTCATCTGCGTTTGTATACGGTAAAACAAATACAGGTGGCCTGTATTCAACGCGCCTTCCGATCGAACCCACCCCAGATGTGACAGACCTGAATAAACAGATCCAGGCTTTAAAGCGGCAGCTTGCCCAGGAACGTCTTGTTTCGAAAAGGCTGATGGTTTTAAATGAATTTGGGAAAGACCTGGAAACCGCTCCAAACCCTGAACGCTCCGCCAAAAGCATGGCGAAACTGCTGCAACGCGAGGTCCATTGTGAGCTCGTGTCCATTTTTGACTATTATGCAACGGAGCAACGTTTCAAGCTGCTGGCTGCGGCGGGACCCGCCGCCGACCTTGTTCCGCTCAACTTTGTGCCTGAACAAAATCAGCGGGTGATTAACCTGGCAATCGTCAGCCAACGGCTGGTAAGCAGCCAGGATATGCGAGACCCAGGCAAACCATTATTGTTAGGCGATACGCTCTTCCCTGCCCTCCTGGCGGTTCCCATCCTCCAACGCGGGAAACTGCGCGGCCTGATCCTGTTAGCAAACGCTAACGATCAAGCCTTTCAACTGGCCGATTCTTTGATGGTTGAATTTGCCGCTGCGCGTTTGGAGAGCGTTTGGGATTTTTCTCAACAGAACGAAACGCTGATCGAGTTTGTCCAGACCATTTCGATGATGTCTGTGGTTCAGGAAGCAGGCAGCTTATTAGAAATGGCTGCCACACTGACCCGCCAAACTTTGGGCGCGCGCTATGTATTAATCGCGGTGCTCAACCAACAAGAGTGGCTGCTGAGAAGCGCCGGACAGGCTCCGAAACTGGCAAAATCGCTGCAAAATGGCGCCTTCCCGTTCCTGGAAGAAGCCGCAAAATCCCCCTACACCTTCCGCCTGCTTGATATAACCAAAGATGAACGGTCCGCGCTTGTGGTGGTTGATTCGGTTGATTTGAATACGCTGCTGGCCTGCCCCATTCGTATTTCTGGCGCATCCACAGGGGTGCTGCTAGCATTTGGCAAAGTGAACGCGGAGAGCTTCTCAGATACAGACGTCTTCTTGGCTGAACTGCTGGTTTCACAAACCACAGTAAATCTCGAAAGCTGCTACTTGAATCAAGAGCTTCGCGGCAGTCTTAAAACCACCCAGCTGCTTTACGATCTCAGCCAGAGCATTTCGAAAGCGGAAAATCTTCAGGATGCTGTCCGCGCCATCGCCCGCACCACCTATCGCCTGCTGCAAGCGCGGCAGTGTGGGTTGGTGCTGATCTCTACGGATGGACGCAAGGAAGCTGAAGTGCGCTTTCCAACAGATGACCCGCAGGTAGTCCATCCTATCAACCTGATAAACCAGGCAATGGACAGCCGGCAGACCATTTACCTTTCCGACCAGAAGAACCTCTCGCGAATTGCGATTCCCATCCAGACCCTCCGACGGTGTTATGGAGCATTATGGGTGGAATTATCAGATGACAATGAAGAAACCCGGCATCCAACAGAGGAAATCCGCATCCTGGTGAATCAAGCAGCTGTGGCATTGGAGCGGGCAATTTTGCTGGAAGAAACTCGCTATCAGGCCAATGAGATTGCGCACGCCTTGCAGCAGTTAGAAGGCTCTTACGAGGAACTGTTGTATGGCCTGACCAAAGCGCTCGACGCCAGGGACCGGGAAACGGAAGGGCACAGCATCCGTGTGGAGGAGCTTTCGCAGCGCTTAGGAGTTGAAATAGGCCTCACACGCAGCGAACTGCAGGCGCTCAAACGCGGCGCACTGCTGCACGATATCGGCAAAATTGGCGTACCGGACGGGATCTTGCGCAAGCATGGACCACTCGACGAACTGGAATGGCATGAAATGCGCAAGCATCCGCAGAAAGGTGCAGAGATTGTGCAAGAGATCCCTGCGCTGCAAGATGCCCTGCCAGTGATCGCTTTTCATCAAGAACGCTGGAATGGCAGCGGTTATCCGCTGCACCTACGCGGGAAGGATATCCCGGCGCTTGCGCGCATCTTTGCCGTCGTGGATGTTTTTGATGCGCTTACCTCCAACCGGCCCTATCGGGAAGCCCAAACGAAAGAAGAAGCGCTGGATTACCTGGAGCAGCAGGCAGGCATCTTATTCGACCCAGAAGTCGTCCTCATCTTTACCAGGCTAATGCGCAGCCAACCGCATCTCGGTCCAGCACCACTCGTTGAAAAACCCCACTTACCTTTTGAATAAGAGGATATAGAAATATTTTTCGGAATGGATGCCTCCCGCCAGATCTGGCGGGAGGCATCCATAAGAATCCTTTTTTTGGTTTATCGAAATTAGACGCGTTTATAGCACCTGGCGGAAGGCCTCAATGGTCCGGGAAACGCCTTCATCGTCCACCCAATAATGGGTGACCATGCGGAAGCGGCGGAGGCCTACCGCCCCCACTTTGACTTGATGCGTAAGCAAGCGTTCGACGACCTGCGCCGCGGATTGGGTTACACCCTCTGCCAGTGAAACAAAGACCATGTTACTCGGCGGAACTTCCCGTTCCACGAGCAGCCCAGGGACAGCCGCCAGGCCTTTTGCCAGGTGCTGCGCCCGGCAGTGATCCTCTGTCAGGCGGTCTGTCATTTGCTCCAAGGCCACGATCCCCGCGGCTGCAAGCACACCCGCCTGGCGCATTCCTCCGCCCAGTTGTTTACGGATGCGGTGCGCTTTAGCGATAAATTCCTGAGAACCACACAGCACCGACCCCACCGGGGCACATAGGCCTTTGCTCAAGCAGAAAGTGACCGAATCAGCCCCTTCTGCCAGGCGCGCAGCAGGAACGCCCAAGGCAGCCGCCGCATTAAAAATGCGCGCTCCGTCCAGATGAACCTGCAAACCAAATTCGTCTGCCAGCTGGCGCACCTGATCCATATATTCGGCAGGTAAGGGCACACCGCCGCAGCGATTGTGGGTATTTTCAATCGTAATCAGGCGCGTGATCGGAAAATGCGGATCGCTGGTCGAGCGCACCGCGGAACGGATCGCTTCCAGTTCAAGGGTACCATCGGGCTGGTTGGGAAGCACGAATGAATGCACACCACCAAGCGCGGCAATGCCACCGGCTTCAAACAGATAAGTATGGCCCAGATCACCCAGGATAACTTCATCCCCACGCCCGCAGTGCGCCAGTACCGCTGCCAGGTTGCCCATCGTACCCGAGGGTACAAATAACCCGGCTTCCTTACCCATCCGTTCGGCTGCCATGCTTTGCAGCTGATTGATCGTTGGGTCTTCCCGATATACATCATCCCCTACTTCAGCCTTTGCCATCGCAGCACGCATTCCCGGCGTGGGCTGGGTAACCGTATCCGAACGTAGATCAACAAAGTCCATTAGAGTCTCCGATGAAAGGGTTTAGCTTGAGTATTTACAGCTTTTTTAGCTGCTGGCATGCAGATCAGCCAGCACCTGTTGCAGGTCTGGCGGCAGCGGCGATTCAAAAGTGCGTGGGGCATTTTCGCCGGGCAGTAAAACCGACAGGCGCGTGGCGTGTAAAAACTGGCGTTTAATCGACAGGCTGGGGCGTTTTCGCCCATATACCTTATCGCCGACAATCGGGCAGTGGATAAACGCCAGGTGCAGGCGGATTTGATGCGTGCGGCCGGTTTCCGGATGAACCTCAAATAAAGTGTGCTCCGGGAAACGTTCCAGTACCTTGTACTCGCTGGCCGCTTCACGGCCCTTATCCTCCGGCACAATTGCCATCTGCTTTCGCAGAGATGGATCGCGTCCGATGGCTGCCTCAATGCGCCCTTTGGGCGTAGGGGGATGCCCATCCGAGAGGGCCAGGTAAATCTTTATGACCTTTCGCTCGCGAAACTGATCTTGCAGCCAATGCAGCGTGCGGTCATTTTTCGCAACCAGAATCAGCCCCGAGGTATCTTTGTCCAGACGATGCACAATTCCCGGACGCTGCTCACCACCCACCCCTTCCAACTCTGAATCATGGCCCAGCACAGCATTAACCAGCGTACCCTGGCTGTGCCCAACAGACGGATGTACAACCATACCCGCAGGTTTATCGATCACCACCAGGTCATCGTTCTCAAAAATAATCTTTAGCGGGATTTCTTCAGCGACCAATTCAGTCGACTTCACCGGCGGAAGCGTGATCTCTACCTGGCTGCCGGGTTCTACCTCAAAGCCAGTCTTTTGAACCACGTCCCCATTGACCCGTACGAGGCCTTCTTTAATCAAGCCTTGTAAACGGGACCGGGATAAATCGGGCAGGCAGCGCACCAGGAATTTGTCCAGGCGGTCCGCTTTTTTATCCATAAAAGTAAATTGAGAGATTTGCTCGTCCATGGGCTAACCGGACCGGCTGTCTTGAGATGGCGGGTCGGCATCTAACGCAGCCGGGTTGGCGTCATGAGTTGGATCATCTTTATCTCTGGCTAATTGAGCAGCTTTTTCTCGGTTTTCCTGCACCCAAACACCGATAATGAGCACAATAACGCCAATGGTGATGGACGAATCAGCAATATTGAATACCGGGAAATTGCCTATGGAGATAAAATCAGTAACTTTACCGTTCATTGTTACCCGGTCGATCAGGTTCCCTAAAGCGCCGCCAAGCATCAGGCTCATTGACAGGCGTAAGACCCAATCTTCTGCCGGCACACGGGGAAAATAATAAATGATGGAAAGGGCAACCAGCAGTGCCAGAATGGTAAAAATGCCGCCTAACCCCTGGAGCATGCCAAAGGCTACCCCCGTATTGGTGATGTGAATAATCCGCGCATAGGGCAGCAGCCAGGGCCAGGGCGCCCACATTTCCGCGCCTTCAGGCCCGGTAAACGCCGCCCGAATATAGGCCTTGCTAACCTGGTCCAACAGGATTACCAGGCCGGCAATGAGAAATAAAAACCAATAATTCTTCCAAAATTTCTTAAAGATCAAGCAACTGCCTCCTTACACGAATTGGCCTCATTTTACTCTATTTTACAATCCTTTCCCAATGGACCAGGAAAGTGGCATAGTTTTTTCAAAGGTCAACCTCACTCCCGGCTCACCCGAACCATCGGGCGGGGAGCTAACAAATGCGAGGTTTGGAGGCGCGTTCGCGCCTCCAAACCTCGTCGATCGGATCTCGGCTTTTGAAAAAGCCCACTGGCTATGGAAAAACCATAAAGTGTTTTTTAAGATTGGGGAACATCTGGCCTGCCATTCCCCACTCCCAATTCACGGAACTCAATCGTACTCAAGGAGGCCAAACGTAGCAAAGAACGCATTCGCGGATATTCCGGAAAGGTTGAAAAAGCCACCAAATGGGCCGCGCACCCGGAACGGCAGTCCGCGGAGCCAAAACCGAAGGCAGGCAGCCAAGCCTCTGGCAAGCGCAAAAGAGACTGAGCCCAGGCGCATTCCAGCGGACGGTGATCCAGAGAGTACCAGATATGCTGCAGGACGGCATACGGGCGCAGCCAATCCAGGTGCCAGTGCGGGTGAGAGGTAACCCGGTGATGATGCTGCAAACGAGCCCGCAGACCGCCTGGTCCATGCGCGCTGCCCAGGTAAACATAGTCCCCGACTGGGAAGTCAAACGTCCCAAGGCGGCCTACGCTTAGATGGAGCGACTTTTCCAAAAGAAGATGCAGCGCATAACTGCCTGCCAGAGACGGGACTGACTCCATTAACGGTTAATCCACTCGTTCCAGGCCCACCATAACCGTTTCTCCATCAAACGTGTCGGTGACCTGCGGGAGGCGTTCAGGAACAACGCCCGGCGTCATTTCGACCGCCAGGGTTTCATTCATAATATACTCGCGGAAAGCAGCAATCGCCATTTCCAGTTCTGGCGTAGCCTGATACAGCACGCGAATACGGTCAGAGATTTCCAGGTTTGCCGTCTTACGCAGGTCCTGCACGCGGCGAACAAACTCACGCGCCAGCCCCTCACGGATCAGTTCCGGGGTTAGTTCGGTGGCTAAAGCTGCCAGATAGGGTCCATCCGCAGCGATGGCATACCCGGAACGCGCTTGCACGCGCACCTCTACCTCCTCGGGAAGGAGCTCATAATTGACTCCATTCACCGTCACGGTGACCGGTTCGCCCTCCAGCAAGGCATGTGCCGCCGGTTCAGAAGATAAAGCCAGGATCGCCTGGCGAATCGCCGGAAAGCGTGCGCCATACTTCTGCCCCAACTGCTTCGGCAGCGGATTTAAGCTGTATGCTACTGCTTCACCCGCTGCACTCAAAGTACGCACGCGTTTGACATTCAGTTCATCTTCTAACAGTGCAGCATACTTTTCTGCCACGCTCGCCTCTGCCGCGTTGGGCACGGCAAAGGCAACTTCTGCCAGTGGCTGGCGCACCTTGCGGTTGGCCTTATTGCGCGCGGCATGTCCCAATGATGCCAGACGCATGACCAGCGCCATCTCCTGATTCAACTCTTCATCGATTAAAGCCGGATCGTAAACAGGCCAGTCGGCAAGATGCACCGACGCAGGAGCATTTTCATCCACCGAACGTATCAGGTTTTGGTAGAGTTCATCGGCAATGAACGGCATTGTTGGCGCCAGCAGGTGCGCCAGCGTGACCAGGGCTTCATAGAGGGTAGCATAGGCAGCCTGTTTATCCTGGTCCGACTCGCTCTTCCAAAAGCGCCGCCGGGAGCGGCGCAGGTACCAGTTCGATAGCTGGTCGACAAAGCTTTCAATCGGACGCGTTGCCCCAAGGACGTCATAGGTTTCCAGAGACTGCGTTACATCCCGGACTAATGTATGCAGTGCAGATCGCAGCCAGCGGTCCAGCGGACTATATTCAACCGGTTGCGTTCCACCCGGCGACCAACCATCAATATTGGCGTAAGTGACAAAAAAGGAATACGTATTCCAAAGAGTAAGGGTGAAGTTACGCACCACATCGCCAACCAGTTCGGCTGAGAAACGCCGCTCCTGACCTGGGGGACTAGCAGTATACAGGTACCAGCGTGTCGCATCCGCACCGTGTTTTTCCAGCACATCCCAGGGATTAACCACATTCCCCCGCGACTTAGACATCTTCTGCCCCTCCGCGTCCTGAATCAAGCCCAGACAGATCACATTTTTATAACAAATCTGATCGAAGAGCATCGTGCTGACTGCGTGCAGTGAATAGAACCAGCCGCGGGTTTGATCTACCCCTTCACAGATAAAGTCTGCCGGGTAATGGGTTTGAAACGGAACCCAATTTTTAAAAGGGTAGTGCCACTGCGCATAGGGCATGGAACCAGAGTTCGAACCAGCTGTCAATCAACTCGGGCACTCGCCGCATCTCCCCATCGCATTCCGGACAACGCCAGACAATTTCATCCACATAAGGCCGGTGCAAATCCAGGTTGGTTAAATCCTGCCCGGCTCGTTCAGAAAGCTCCTCGACCGAGCCGATCATTTCGACATGCTCACATTCTGTGCAGGACCAGACAGGTAAAGGCGTGCCCCAGTAACGGTTGCGGCCCAGCGCCCAATCGATGTTATTCTTCAGCCAGTTGCCAAAACGCCCATTTTTAATGTGCGCCGGATACCAGTTGATCTTCTCGTTCAGTTCCACCATGCGTTCTTTATAATTGCTGGTACGGATATACCAGGTGGGACGAGCATAATATAGCAGTGGGGTAGAACAGCGCCAGCAGAATGGGTAGGTATGCGTGTAAGTGCCAGCCCTGTATAACAGCCCCCGCTCATCCAGGTTTTGAGTAATCGAAGCATCCGCATCTTTGACAAAGGTCCCAGCCCAGGGGCGCACTTCGGGGCGGAAAGTTCCATCCCCTTGCACCGTTTGTACAATCGGCAGGTCCTCCCGCTGCGCTACAGCCAAATCATCTGCGCCAAAAGCTGGGGCAATGTGTACCAGCCCGGTGCCATCTTCTGTGGTGACAAAATCAGCCAGCACTACCCGGTGCGCGGGTTTTTCTAGCGGCATAAAGGTAAATAACGGCTGGTAACCTATACCCTGGAAATCGCTGCCCTTCTTGCGCTCTACGACCTGAACCGGTTCATCGCCAAACACCGCTTCCAGGCGCTGCTCCGCCAAAATTAACCGCTCAGTGTGTCCGGCGTGCAGCGTATGTTCCACTGTGACGTAATCTACAGCGGGGTTGGCGGCTATGGCTACATTCGCGGGCAGCGTCCAGGGCGTGGTCGTCCAGACGAGAAAAGCGGTATCGGGTTGGTCCAGCAGCGGAAAACGCACATAGACGGAGGGGTCTTCTGTCTCTTCATACCCCAATGCCACTTCATGATCCGAAAGGGGTGTGCCGCAGCGCGGGCAGTAAGGTACCACCTTAAAGCCCTGGTAAATCAGCCCATGCTCCCAGAAGGTCTTTAAAATCCACCAAACCGATTCAATATAACTGTTATTAAAGGTGATATAAGCCCCTTGCAGATCGACCCAGAAGCCAATGCGGTCGGTAAGGCGTTCCCAGTCTTGAATGTAGGTAAAAGCAGATTCCCGACAGAGCGCATTGAACCGGGCAATGCCGTAGTCCTCGATTTGCTGCTTGTTGGTAAAGCCCAGCTTCTTTTCTACCTCAAGTTCCACCGGCAGCCCATGCGTGTCCCAGCCACCCCGCCGGGTCACCTGGAAGCCGCGCATGGTTTTATAGCGGGGAAAGATATCCTTGAACGATCGCGCAAGCACGTGATGGATTCCCGGGCGACCATTCGCCGTAGGGGGACCCTCGTAAAAAACATACTCAGGCGATCCATCTCGCTTTTCAATTGAGCGGTGGAAGATGTCCTGGTCCTTCCAAAAGTGCAGGACGCCTTCCTCCATCTTGGAAATGTTTAATTTGGGTGAGACCGGCTTAAACAATTGCCACCTCCTGATCGCTTCCCCCTGCAACCTGGCTAACTTAAAACTGTGGGCGGATGCCGCTTGCTCGCATCCGCCCACAGTTTATCCTTTATCCGTTCCGCTGCACAGCCAGCTTGAGCGTATCCCCCTCAACCTGCTGGTCTTCTGTATAAGCGCCATCCGGCGGCGCTCCATTGACCAGTTGGGTGGTGAGTGTTTCCGCGCACAGGTAATCAGTCCAGTTTGCCAGCACATTTTGGAGCAGCTCGCTGGGGCCTTCCACCTGATAATAGGTGGTGATGCGATCTTCGATGTTGAAACCAGCTTTCTTGCGCATGTCCTGCACGCGGCGCACAATCTCGCGCGCCAGGCCTTCCGCTTTGAGTTCCGGCGTCAGGGTCGCATCGATTGCCACGCTGATGCCCTTATCCGTCGCGACCGCTAATCCTTCCACTGGCATGGTTTGCACCACCACATCCGTTGGAGCCAGCTCCACGGTCTGTCCATCTACCTCAAGCGTAAGAGATACCCCCGCCTGGACCGCCGCAGCCACTTTCGCCGCATCCTGCGCCGCCAGGACTGCGCGCACCTTAGGAAACAATGAGCCAAAGCGGGGGCCTAACTGCTTGTTATCCGGCAGCACCCGGTAATTGACCAGCTTGCCCGCTTCTTCAACGAAGGTGAACTCTTTGACATTCAATTCATCGGTGACGATCTCCACCAGCTCGGGCTGCAACGTCTTGCCCCCGCCCGCGTAAGCCATTGCCTTGCCTAACGGCTGGCGCACTTTCAGGTTATTCGCACTGCGCGCCGCCAACCCCAGGCTGGCAACCTGGCGTGCCAGGGCCATTTGCTCCAGCAAAGTGGCATCCATCGCCTGGACGTCAACCTGCGGCCAGCGGGTTTCATGCACGCTCTCGTAGGCATCCTGGCGGACACAGCGTACCAGGTTCTGATACATGGATTCCGTCACAAACGGTGTGAAAGGCGCTAACACCCGGGCCAGCTTGACCAGCACATGATACAGCGTGGCGTAAGCGGCATTCTTGTCACTATCGTGTTCACTCTTCCAGAAGCGGCGACGAGAACGGCGCACAAACCAGTTGGTCAGATCATCGATAAATACGCCTACGCCGTTCGCCGCATCCATGATATCCGACTCTTCCAGGTTCGCCGTGACGTGCTCCACCAACTGGTTCAAGCGCGCCAGTACCCAACGGTCGAGCAGATTATCGCTGAGCGGCGTCGGTCCTTCTGGATAATCCGGGTTGAATTCTCCTTCGGGTGCCCAGTTATCCAGGTTTGCGTAGGTGACGAAGAAGCTATACGCATTCCACAGCGGGATGAGGAACTGCCGGCGGGCTTCATCGCCACGGCCATAGCCAAAGAGCAGGTCACTCTCCGGGCGCTGCGTGGCGTACAGCCAGCGCATTACATCTACGCCCATCTTATCAGCAGCCTCATTGAACTCGATGGCATTGCCCCAGCTCTTGTGCATGGGCCGGCCATCTTCGGCAACCAGCGTACCATATCCGAAATTACGCAGGAACGGCGGGCTTTGATCCAGGACGGTTGCCATCGCCAGCAGGCTGTAAAACCAGTTGCGGAACTGTCCTGGGAAGGATTCGGTGATCCACTGCGCCGGGTACCACTTCTCCCAGTTTTCATGATCCAACCGATAGCCCAGCGTAGAAAAAGGCACAATGCCGGCGTCCAGCCAGGGGTTGCCTACATCAGGTACGCGCGACATCTTCCCCCCGCATTGCGGACAAGCCAGTTTGACCGCGTCCACAAATGGACGGTGCGGCGTATGGCCCTCAAAGACTTCCCAGCCTTCCACCGCGCGTGCCTTCAACTCTTTTTCATCTCCGATGACTTCAAAGTGACTGCACTCCTGGCAGGTCCAAATGGGCAGCGCCAGGCCCCAGTAACGCTTCTTGCTGATCATCCAGTCGTGCATGTTGTGCAGCCAGTCCATCTCGCGGGCATGCCCAAACTCAGGAATCCATTGGATCCGGTCGACCACGTCCATGATCTGGTAGCGCAAGCTGCGTTCCTTCTCTTCGGCTGTCAGGGCTGCGCGGGGTTTGTCGTATACCTCGCCCATGCTGATAAACCATTCATCCACCAGACGGAAAACCAGCTCGGTCTTGCAGCGCCAGCAGGTCGGGTAGCGGTGCGTATAAGCCGCAACCCGGTAGAGGATGCCCTTTTCCTTAAGGTTATCAAAGATAGGCTGAGCGACTTCGGAGACATGCATGCCAGACAGCCAGTCAAAGCCTTGCACAAAGTGCCCTTCATCCTCTAGCGGCGCCACCAGGGGTAGGTGAAACTCCTTGCCCAGTTGGAAATCTTCCGCACCGCAGCCGGGAGCGATATGGACAATGCCAGTACCTTCTGTCTCCCCTACCTCTTCCCAGGGAATTACGCGGTGCGCTTCGCGCGCGCTCTGCTTGACCGTGTTGTTCATTTCTTTTAATTGCGTGAAGCCGCCCGCCCGCTGCTCAGCAGGCAGTTCATCAAAGGGACCCCGGTAAGTCCAACCTACCATATCCGCACCCTTCAATTCGCCCAACAGTTCATATTCGCCTTTGAGCATTTGCAAGGTGCCTTTCGCCAGGTAGAATACTTCATCGCCCTGGCGCACCTTTGCATAAGTCAGTTCAGGGCCGACTGCCGCGGCTACATTGCTGGTCAGGGTCCAGGGTGTGGTCGTCCACACCAGCAGGGATTCAGGCAGGCCTGTCTCTGCGTCTTTGCGCAGTTCACCAGAGGCATCCGTCAGCGGGAAGCGCAGCGTGACGCTCTTGTGGGTCAGTTCGGCATAGCCATCCGTGACGATCTCGTGCTGACTGATCCCCGTAGCGCAGCGCGGGCACCAGGGCATCACATCCACGCCCCGATAGACCCAGCCTTTCTCCCAGCACTGCTTAAGGAAAGTCCAGATCATGAAGTTATTTTCAGTGGCGAAGGTAAAATAGCTGCCGCCCAGTTCGGGCAGGCCCAACTTACCAATGACCTCCTCAACCGAGCCGGTCACCGGCCCCAGCGGCCCTTCTAAAGTAATCTTCTGCATAGGGTCTTCGAGCAGCTTCTCAGCCAGCCAGCGCAAGCGGTCAGGGTCATTCCAGTCCATCCAGTATCCCAAACGGATGGATTGTTCCGTCTGCACAGCGGCATAGCGCAGCACGCGCGCCTTGCACAGGCGCACAAAACCTTCCAGGCCAAAGGATTCGATATCCTTCTTAGACTTAAACCCTTTCTCCTTTTCAACCTCGACTTCTACCCATAAACCCTGGCAGTCAAAGCCATTCTGGTAGCGCAGTTCATGGCCCTGCATGGTGCGGAAGCGCTGCATCAGATCCTTATAGGTACGGCCCCAACCATGGTGAACGCCCATGGGATTATTCGCCGTGATGGGTCCATCGATAAAGGACCAGCGCGGCTCGCCTTTGCGCAATTCACGCATCTTCTGGAAGGATTGCTTATCCTTCCAGAACTGTAACAGGTCCCGCTCTTGAGCAGGAAAGTCGACCCGATTTGGAACGTCTCGAAATGCCATTCATCCTCCACAAAATAAAAATCCTCATCCCGGTCAGGGACGAGGATCGCTTTACGATTCCCGCGGTACCACCCTGCTTCCCGGCACACCTTTGGCGGGTACCGGGCGCTCTACTCAGATACGCCCCAGGCAACTGGTTAATATCTGCGCCATGCTAACGGCTGGCGAGGCCGGCGCCCCTACACATCGTCATACAACCAGGGGTTGTACAATCACTTCAGTTTGCAGCTCCGGAAGGATTTTCAGTTCCCTGCTCCGACCCGGCTCACACCACTCCCAGGTTCGCTGACGGTTATAGGAACCTACTCGTTTCCATCATCACTTTTTCGATTGCCTTAAATTATCCCACAATATTGGCGAAAAATCAATTTCAAAATTATGGCTCTTTAGGAATTGCCGTGTTTTAGGGAGAAATGGCTCCGCCATTTCTCCCTAAAACCACGCTGAATCCCAGAGACCCAAAATTATTTTATTAAGAAATCACGTCATAAAACAGGGGCAGCGGCGGGCAGGCTGTCTCGCTCCACTTTAACGCATCCAACAGCCGTTCTCGAGCAGCAGCCAGATGTGCCTGCGATTTAGCATAAATCGTATAGACTGGCTGACCTTGCTCCACCTGTTCGCCCACTTTACGGTGAACCACGATACCTACGCCGTGATCGATCGGCTCACCTTTCTTCTCTCGCCCGGCGCCCAGAGCAACCGCCGTTTCCCCCACCACCCGAGCGTTGATTTCGCAAATCCAGCCATCACGCGGCGCTGCAATCGTTTCTACCACCGGCGCGCCTGGCAGCATCTCAGGATGATCCACAGCAGCCACATCCCCACCCTGCGCCTGCACCAGTTTGCGGAACATTTCCCAGGCTCGCCCATCCGCCAGCGCAGCTTCGGCGAGCTGCCGGGCTTTTTCCAGGTTTTCCGTCTTCTTACCCAGCAGCAGCATCTGGCTGGCCACTACCAGGCAGTGCTCGCGAAAATCCGCCGGGCCGTGATTATGCAGGGTATCAATCGCCTCTTTCACTTCCAAAGCATTCCCGACTGCTTCACCCAGGGGTTGGTTCATATCCGAAAGCAGAGCCACCACCGCTCGCCCGCTCAATTTTCCGATCGCCACCATCCGGCGCGCTAACTCTCGAGCCTGGTCAACCGTCTCCATAAAGGCCCCTGAACCCACTTTTACATCCAATACAATCGCCTGTGCCCCCGCGGCGATCTTCTTACTCATGATGGAAGAAGCAATTAACGGAATCGAGGGCACAGTACCGGTCACATCGCGCAGCGCGTAGAGCTTTCCATCCGCCGGGGCCAGGTCAGAACTCTGCCCGGTAAGCGCCAGACCAATCCGCCGCAGCTGATCCATGAAAGCCTCAGGCGAAAGATCCGTGCGAAAGCCAGGAATTGACTCCATCTTATCCAAGGTACCGCCACTAAAACCCAGCCCGCGCCCCGACATTTTCCCTACGGGTAGACCGCAGGCGGCAACTGTGGGTTCGACCACCAGTGTAGTTTTATCGCCTACCCCGCCAGTTGAATGTTTATCCACGGCGATCGGCACCACCTGGGATAAGTCCAGGATGTCACCCGAGTGCGCCATTGCCAGGGTCAAGTCCTTAGTCTCGCGCTCGTTCATGCCGTTCAACAGGACCGCCATCGCCCAGGCAGCTGCCTGATAATCCGGAATCGTTCCCTGCACGATCCCAGCAATAAAAAATGCAATTTCTTCTTGCGATAATTCTTCGTGATCACGCTTCTTGATGATGATATCGACTGCGCGCATTCCTTCTTCCTTTGCGCCGCGACTTCCAGGCGCGCTTTTGCTTTTTTCTTGTCTATTATGTCATCAGCCAGGCAGCCATCTACCGGCCTTTTTGATTATACTCAGAAGGGAAAGAAAAAAGGAGCTGTCCAAAGTTTCGATTGAACGGCTCCTTTTTTGATCGGTTTTTGGGAGGAAGTATGTCCTGCCCCAAACGGATCAAATGCTTATTGTTTTAAGAAGATGGTGACCTTGCGATTCGGTTCGTCGCCGATGCTTTCCGTGCCCACCTGCGGGTGATCGCGCAGTTCCAGGTGAATCAGGCGGCGTTCGTTGGCAGGCATAGGTTCAAGCACCTGCCGGCGCCCGGTATGGATCGCCTGATCTGCCATGCGCCGGGCAATCTGGCGCAGCTGGCGTTCGCGCCGCGCCCGGTAGCCTTGCACGTCGATCATCAGCGGCACCCAACGGTCCAGGCGCTTGCAGACAATCAGGCTGGTAATGTACTGCAACGCGTTGAGGGTTTCGGAGCGGCGGCCAATTAAGATGCTTAAGTCGTTACCTTCCACATTGACCAGCACAACTTCCTCATCGTTTTCATCTTCCGGGCCCCGATAACCAGCAGAAACCTTCGCACGCACCTTCATCTTATCCAGCAAGTCGGTAACGACCTCGCGGGCGGTCTGCAGCGTTTCATCCTCTTCCCCAACTTCTGGTTCCGCTACTGCCTCGGCTGTCTCATCACCTTCACTTGTAGTGTCAGCAGGTGCAGTCACCTGAGCTGGCGCACTTTGGGGACGAACTGTTTCAGGAGGGGTGGAGCGAGTAGACTGGGCCTGCCGGGCGTGCGGCTCAGCTACCCGGGCAAAGGGTTCATTTTCCTTATTTTGAGATTTGGACTTGATAGACAGGCGAATTCGCGCTTGCCGGCTGCCTAAACCGAACAAACCTCGCGAGCCAGCGTCCAAAACCTCAACATCCACCGCATCTTGCGGCAGGTTCAATTGGGCCAGTCCTTTTTGGACGGCCTCCTCAACTGTTGGCGCGATTACTTCGAGCGTTGTTTTTTCTTGACCCATTTTTGCCTCGGTTCGGTTTCACTTCAGGGACGGCCACGACCGCCGTTTTTTTTCCTGGCAACAGCTGACGCCAGTTGGCCTTTCCGAGCAGTGCATACTGCATAATCCCAAAGAGATTCGAGATAACAAAGTACAACGAGAGCCCCGATGCCAGTGTCCAGGCCAACCAGCCCATGAAGATTGGCATATAGAGGTTCATCATCCCGGTCATTTGCGCGGATTGGTCTTTTGGATTCGGACTTGGCGGGGTCAACAGCTTCGATTGGACATAGGTAGAGATGACTACCAAAATTGCCAGAACCGGAATGCCAACGCCAAAGATATAGGCGCGCTCAGGCTGGCCTAAATTCATCCAGAGGAAGCGGTTGTTGAGCGGCACCAGGGTCGCGGCGTCCAGAAAGCCTGGGTAGACGTGGCGGACCAGTTTCAGCAGGTCCATGGGTGTATTCGCCATCGCCTGAATGACGGCCTGGTACAGGCCGATGATAACCGGGAACTGAATAATCATTGGCAGGCAGGAAGAAAATGGATTAATGCCCAGCTCCTTATAGAGCGCCATCTGCTCTTGAGCCAGTTTTTCTTTGTCGTTCTTGTACTTTTCTTGTGCAGCCAGCCACTTCTCGTTTTTTTGCAGTTCCTGCATCCCCTGTGTCCCCTTGATTTGCTGAACCATCAACGGATGGGTTATCAAGCGAATCAAAATGGTGAACAGGATAATCGCAATACCAAAGTTTTGTCCAACCAGGTTATAGATGAACAATAAAACATTGATAAAAGGACTGATGATAAGGGCATCCCACATATTATTACTCCACTTACTTAGGCGCTACAAAAGGCCATGCCAGCTGGCCACTTTCGGTCAGAGCTTGCAGCAGTTTATCACCTTGCGTTACGGCAATAACTACCATCTGGCCGGCATCAACCGGCGTGGTATACAGTTTACCATTAATAGTCTGACTCCACAGCTGCTTTTGGCCATCCAGGCTCCAGGCTACCACGTTGCCAGCTTCAGTTTGAAAGACAACGCCATCAGGAATGAAGACTGCCCCGGCGATAACCGGGCCACCCAGGTCTTTTTGCCAGGTAACGCTGCCATCCTTGGCCGAAATCGCGAAAATCTTTCCATCCAGATTGCCAACGTACAGCGTATTATCGTTCAAGGCCGGCGAGGACCAGACCCGACCACCGGTTTTCATGGTCCATAAGACAGAACCGTCCACAACCTTGATCGCAATAATACTGCCTTCCATTGTGCTGATGTATAGGATTCCGTCAGAGGTTAACACCGGCGAACTGATTAATGCCGAGCCAAGATCCCGTGTACGAACTTGCTTTCCGTCGGAAAGATTGAGCGTATAAAGAATATGGTCCAGCGAAGGTGCATACACATACTTTCCATCACTAGCCGGGGTAGCCCAGAACCCATTTTTAGCCTCAAAGGTCCAGCGCAGCTTGCCATCCAGCGTCAGGGCATAGAGCAGGTTGTTTGAAGATGGAGCAAGAATTGTGTCGTTGATAATTAATGGGCTGCCAACGAAATTACCACTCCCTTCAAAGACCCATTTTTGCGCTCCATTGCCGGGATCGATGCCATACAAAAAATGACCATAGTTGCCGGCGACGATTAAATTATTACCGACAGCAGGCGCGGCATAAAAAGGCTTGGAGGCATCTGGTTTGGCCGGGAAACGCCAGGTCATAGTGCCATTTGAACTGTCGATGGCATATACACTCTGGTCAGATAGGTAAACAATCCTTTGATTCACCGTCAAGCCAGGCCACGTATTTACCAGGGTCCCACTACAGGCGGACAGGAACAGGCTACCCAAAAGAAGGGTAATGATAAGGAGAGGAAAACGTTTTATCTTCATGCAATGTTTTGTTTTTTGATCAATCAAGACGTCGAACGGAACGAATCAGCCCAGTTGAAGCTGTTTTTGCGCAATTAAGGAACAGGGTCATAACCACCGGGGTTAAATGGGTTACAGCGCAGCACACGCCAGACCGCCATCGCCCCACCTTTAATCACCCCGTACTTGTAAACGGCCTGATATCCATAATGAGAACAAGACGGGTAAAAGCGGCAGGTATTGGCCGGCAAAGTGCGTGAGAGTGTCTGCTGATAACCGCGAATTAAACCAAGTAATACCCAACGAGGGAGCGTGAACAAAGTGACCTTTAAGTCACGTAAGCGCGGTTCATTGGGGTATTCATCGTCCGAATGATTATGTTCTGTCATTCAATAAACCAGCACGCTTCAAGAGCAGTTGAACTGCTGCGCAGATTTCGGTAAAACTAGCCTGGTCCATCGGCTTCCGAGCGAGGAGGATTAAATCCCAGCCATTGGGAATGCAAGGGAGCCATTCCGTCAGGCAAGCGCGTAAGCGGCGTTTGGCCTGGTTGCGCTGTACGGCGGATCCAACCGCGCGGCCTGCCACAATCCCCACCCGCACTTGCTGCAAATCGCTGGGTGCAGCTACAAACACGACGAGCGGGTGAGCATATGACTTACCTATACGCCGCACCCGCTTGAAGTCGGTGGACCGGGTCAGGCGAAACCTACGTTTCACCCATGTACCTGCTGAGAGTCAAAGAGCGTAACTCTAATGGAGTAAACTGCTTCGGCCTGGACCTTAAACGTCAGGGAAGTACCCTGATGCGCCAACGATTTACCAGCGGATGCGCTTGGTATGGTTATTCATCGAGACGGTCAGCTTGTGACGGCCCTTCGCGCGGCGGCGCTTGAGCACATCCTGCCCATCTGATGTCTTCATACGAGCACGAAAACCGTGAACACGCAGGCGGCGATGAATTTTTGGTTGATAAGTGCGCTTCGGCATTAGACTTTCCTTTCACTTCCAGAATTATCGTTTAATTTCACGAAGGGCTATTATACCGCAACGCTTGCCCAGGGTCAATTACCCCTGCCCAAGCGCAGCGCTAATAAAACCCTCATTTTCCTAACTTACCTTTGGGCAGTTACCCCCCAAAGATACCCCGCCGTTGGCGATTCTCTCGCGGCAGTTCTCCGGGCGGCGAAAACAACTCTGCCAGCGAGGCCGCCCCTGCCAGGTCAGTTATGGCCATAACCTCGTCCTCGGCTTCAAAAGTAGTCACACCTCGCGGAACAATCACTTCCCCGCGGCGGATGACTGCTGCAATCACGCAGTGCTCAGGCAGCGCCAGGTCTTTGATGGCCATGCCGATTGCCTGGGCTCCTTCGGGGATTTTTTCTTCCACTAATGAATAATTCCCGCGCCGCAGCTTGAGCAGCGTGATCATATCGCCCAGCGACATCTCTTCTTGAATCAGGCTGGCCAAAATTTCTGCCTGGTTAACGGCCACGTCAACATGAAACTTCTCATCAAACAGCCAGGCATCGCGCGGATTATTCACCCGGGCAATCGTGCGGCGCACGTTGTAGTGCGTCCGCGCCAGGTAGCACAAGGTAAGGTTAATATCATCATAAGTGGTGCAGGCAGCCATTACATCTGCGCGTTGAATTCCTGCCTGCTCTAAAACGTGCATTTCTAAGGGATCACCTTCAATAATCGACTCGGTAGGCAGTTCGCGGTGGATGCGTTCGAGCACCTCCGCGCGGTTTTCCACGACCCGAATCTCATGATCCTGACTGATCAGAAGGTTTGCCAGCTGAGCGCCTGTCCGGCCGCCACCCGCAATAATTACAAACATGTTACGTCTCCTATTCCAAGCACATCCACTTGCGCAAAGCTTCTGAACCTTCCAGGGTCGCGCTCACGTGCAGCACATCCCCCACTTCCAAAACCAGGTTGGGTGAGGGCAGCATCGCCCGGCCTGCCCGCGTTACAGAAACAGGCAGGCACTTCCCAATATTATTCAGTTCACTAACCGTCCGCCCGCTGCAAGATTCGGGCACGCTGACCTCGTAAATTTCCACTTCACCGTTCCCGGCCGAAAATACCGATCTCACATCGGTATCATAGAGCATTTCTTCAATGCGCTGCGCGCCCCAACTCATCGCGCTGACCACCTGCAAGCCAAAAGCTTCCTGAATCGGGCGGTAGCGCGGATCATGATTACGCACCACCACGTTCGGGACGTGATAGTAGGTGCGAGCCAGGTGCCCCACCACGGCATTGAGGACATCCGAATCGGTTACCACAGCTATCGTATCCGCGCGCTCGATCCCGGCACGGTGCAGCACGTCCCGGTTAATAGCCTCACCCTCATTGATCCGGCCTTCGAAATTCGGCGGCAGCTTGGTAAAAGCCGCCTCGTTCTCATCAATCACAGAGACTTCATGTCCCCGTTGGTATAGCCGGGCTGCAAGTTCAGCTCCCAGACGCCCACAACCCACAACGATTACCTTCATAATTTCCTCTTCCTCAATCTACGAGATAGGGAACGTTTGTGATGACAATATTCTTGCGAAACATCAGCGCTTTGCGGAGCGTAGACGCTGTGCTGGTATGCAGCAAGTTTGTCCAGCGCTGGCGAGGCACAAACTGCGGTACCACAATCGTAATGACCTCATTGGGCTGCCGCGTCTGATAAATCTCATCAATATAAGCCAGCAAGGGTTCCATAAAACGGCGGTAAGCCGATTTAATAATCACCAGGCGAATGCCTTCGCCCCAGACTTCCCATTTCTCTTGAATGCGGCGCGTTTCCTCGGGATCAATGGAGACGTGAACAGCAGTCACATCTGGCGAAAGGGTATGGGCATAGCGGATCGCTGCTAACGTGCCGCGATGAACGCCGCCAATGGGAAGAATGATACGGCTGCGCACTACTCGCGGCGGAGCCCCGTAATGTTCTAATGAAAGCCGCCGGGCCAGTATCCGGTAATGGTGATCGATAATCATGAAGATCACCACCAGGGTTGGAATAATAATGATAACAACATAAGCCCCGGCGCTGAACTTGAACACGGCGAACACCACCATCACGATCAAGGTGCAGATCGCACCAAAACCGTTGATCACCATTTTCAGTTCCCAGCTCCGCTCATAGCGCAGCACGGACCCTGTTTCCTGTACCTCTTCCCCGGGTTGCAGGTGTCCAATCTTCCACCACCGGCGCGACATGCCTGTCTGCGACAGCGTAAATGAAAGGAATACACCAATCGCATAGAGCGGGATCAAGCGCGTAACACTGGCCTGGAAGATGACAATCAACAATGAAGACAGAATAGTTAGCACCAGGATACCCCGCGAGAATACCAACCGGCTGCCGCGGTAGGTCAATTGGCGCGGCAGCAGTCCATCCCCGGCAGCCAGGGCGCTGAGCCGCGGGAAGTCTGCGTAGGAAGTATTCGCAGCCATGATCAGGATGACGGTCGTGCCGATTATCGTTCCCAAATATACAATCCCACGCCCATCAAATACGGTTCGCGCCAGTTGTGAAATGACGGTTTCTTCCGCGGAAGAAACCGCATGAATATGTGCCGCCAGGAAGGAAATTGCCACCAGCAGCGAACCTAAAATGACCGACATCCAGACCAAAGTAACGCCAGCATTGTGGGATTTGGGCTCTCGAAAGGCGGGGATACCATTGGAAATCGCTTCAACCCCGGTCAGCGCGGCGGAACCGCTGGAGAATGCCCGCAAGATCAAGAACAGGGTGATTGCCGCGACTGGTTCGGTGGCCAGTTCCAGGGGTGGAGGATTGGTTACCGTGCCTAACGGCTGCAAGCCCAGGATTCCCAGGGGGCCAAGGAAGTACCGCGCCAAACCCAGACCCACGGTGAGGTACATCATGAAAACAAAGAAATACGTCGGTAAGGCAAAGATCGCGCCGGACTCGCGCACGCCGCGTAAATTGATCACCATAATAAACAACACCATCGCCACGGCGATGATCACCCGGTAATTAAATAGGCTCGGATACGCCGAAATAATCTGGGCCACGCCTGAGGATATCGATACGGCTACTGTAAGCACATAGTCGGTGAGCAGGGCGGCAGCTGCGATCATCGCCGGAAAAATCCCCAGGTTATCCCGAGAAACAATATAAGCGCCACCCCCGTTGGGGTACGCATGAATGGTTTGTTCATATGAAAGCGTCACAATAGCCAACAGGCCGGCGATCACCAAAGAAAGGGGGAAGATATACCCAAATGCAATTGAACCCGCAGCAGCCAGGATCGCCAGCATTTCTTGGGTTGCGTACGCCGTGGAAGAAAGTGCATCAGATGCAAAAACGGCCAGCCCAATCACCTTTCCAATGGTTTGATGCGGTGCATCTGCTGTTGGTAGAGGCTTTCCGATTAAGAAGTCCATCAACGAGCTGGGGGGATTTTCTTCTTTCGTCCGGCGCAAAACCACGGTGCCGTTTTTGTTATCGATATTCATACAGGTCTTAATCCTAACAAATCATACACTAAGGACATTTCAACAAAGCAAGGGATTATACATTCTCTCGATTACCCCGTCAATCATTTATTATAGCCTGCATTCATTATTGAGTTGGATCACGATCCTTTAAGGTTGTTTGGATTTAGAGAACAAGTTTGGACTTTGGCTACAAACAATAATTTCCGCTTATCCATCTCAGATCTCCTCATTAAAAGTAAAGTCGGTTATAATCGAATCACCAAGCAACTATTCTTAGGAGAAAAAAATATGCCATTCCATCTTGGGCTTCCTGAACTTGCAATTATTCTGGTGATCGTAATCCTGCTGTTCGGCGTAGGCCGCATCGGCAAAATTGCCGGTGAATTGGGCAGCGGCATTCGGTCCTTCCGTCAGGGACTTCAGGGCGACAAGGATAAAAATCCTGATAAAACAAAAGGACAAGGGAAGTAATTCGCCCATTTGTATCAACAACCGAGCCTGAGGGGGATTGCCTTATTCAAACCACCCTTGTGAGGACAGTTACTCCAATAAAAATCCAGCACAAGGAAGATATAATCCAGGTTTGAATAGGAACCAGTAATGGTAAACAGGAGGGTTATCTGATATGAATGAAAAAATTCACCGACCGGTAAAAGTCGCCGTGGTTGGCACAGGCAATGTCGGTTCCACCTTTGCCTATAGTTTGCTGCTCAGCGGACTGACCAGTGAAATTGTACTCATCGATGCCAACCGCCGCAAAGCCGAGGGCGAAGCCATGGATTTGAACCATGCTGTTCCGCTCGCCCAACCTGGCCGGGTGTGGGTCGGCGACTACGCCGACTGCGCCGGAGCGGTGGTCACCGTGATCACGGCTGGCGCGGCACAAAAGCCTGGAGAAACGCGGTTGGATCTGGCTGCCCGCAATGCAGACATCTTCCGCCAAATTGTTCCTCATGTTGTCGAGAACAATCCTACCGGCATCATCCTGGTTGCCACCAACCCCGTGGATGTCCTTTCGTATGCGACCTGGAAGTTATCCGGGCTCCCTCAGGACCGGGTTCTGGGTTCAGGTACGATCCTGGATACGGCCCGCTTCCGTTTTCTGCTCAGCCAGCACTTTGGCGTAGACCCGCGCAGTGTGCACGCCTATATCATCGGTGAGCATGGGGATAGCGAAGTGCCTGCCTGGTCCCTGGCGAATATCGCTGGAATGCGTTTCCCAGTGTTTTGTGAGCAGATGGGGGTTGGCTGCGATCAAGAAACCTTGAATGCCATCTTCGAAAGCACGCGGGACGCAGCTTATCAAATTATTGAGCGCAAAGGAGCTACTTTTTATGCAGTTGCTACCGGCATCCTGCGCATTGTAGAAGCAATCTTGCGCGATCAAAGTACCGTGCTTTCTGTATCCAGCCTGATCCAGGATTACTACGGCGTGAATGAAGTTTTCCTCAGCCTGCCCACAGTGGTCGACCGGGGCGGCGTAGAGCGCATTTTGCGTCTGAAATTGGATGAGAAAGAAGCCGCAGGGTTCCGCAAATCAGCAGAATTACTGCAAAACCTGGCCCGCCAGTTAGGCTTCTAAATTAATCGCATGTGAATTCAATCCGCAACCGTTATTAACTGGCGGTTGCCGATTGATTCCAGGCTTATTAGACAAGATCGATAACCAGAGCTTCAAAGACAAAAGGATTTCTAGTTACTCGACAGTTTATCCTTAGAGAAAATCCTGACCCTGCGGTTCGCCGCGCAACACAAATTCGTCTAGCTTCTTATCCTTGCGGCGAACCTTGCTCCCTCTCCAAATTCGACAAGATCGGTCGAATTCAGAGAGGGAGTGCCTTTTGGGGCAGCCTTCCGGAATGATTCTGGCCTCCCCTTCTCCGAAAAATGCACGGGTTTTGCATTTTTTGGAGAAGGGGACGGGAGGGGTTGAGGATTTTTACAGCGAAGTATAAACTGTCGGGTAACTAGAAGGATTTATATCTTGAAGTCTAAATCAGGACCTCTCCAGACAGGCCATCTTCAACCAGTCCAGTCAGCCGCACCTTGCTAAACTGATTCCACAACCGTTCCGGAAACAGAGCCATCACGCGCAGGTAGTTATCCGTCAAACCGTGTAAACGCCAGCCATCGGGGCCAAAAGAGTCGGTTGATTCCCATAGAACTTCCACCTCGCGATCCATAAAGTGACGGCGATAGGTTTGGCTGGCCTCCGCCAGAACCGCGCGCAGTTCTGCATTGCGCTGTTTGCGCACCTTCATGGGCACCTGCTTTGCAAGCCGGGCTGCGGCAGTGCCTGGGCGCGCCGAATATGTGAAGACATGCCCTGCGGCAAACTGCATCTGGCGCACAAAGGCAAGGCTTTCGGCAAAGGTAGCATCCGTCTCGCCGGGAAAACCAGCGATGATATCCGTGGTAATAGCCATCTCTGGCGCAGCAGCGCGCGCCGCCAGCACCAGGCGCGCAAACGATTCGGGCGTGGTCTTGCGGACCATGCGGCGGAGTGTGTCCTCCGAACCGGATTGCAGCGGCAGATGCAGGTGCCGGCACAGGCGAGCATCGGCCCAAAGCGAGAAGAAATCTTCTGAAAGATCCCAGGGTTCCAGAGATGAGAGGCGCAGGCGCGGCATACTGCCTTTCGCCAGCAGCGCTGCGACCAGATCAGAAAGGTGAGCAGGATGTTCAAAATCCTGTCCCCACGACCCCAGATGCACCCCGGTCAACACAATTTCCTGAGCTCCGCCATCTAATGCCGCCTGCAGATCCTCCAACACTTCGGCAAGCGTGCGGCTGCGCCCTGCCCCGCGGGCAATGCGCGTGACGCAGAACGTGCAGTGGTTGTCACAGCCATCCTGAACTTTAATAAATGCGCGCGTGCGCATATGCGCGCCAGGAAGCGGCTCGCGCGCGACAGGCTCCAGGTCAAAGGTTTCTTCTGGCAAGTTCAACAGGTCACTTACCAGGTTGTCTTTTTCCACATTCGACACAACCCGGGTCACCCCCGCTAAAGCCCGCGCACCAGGCGCGTCTAACGTTGCCCAGCAGCCTGTGACTACAACTCCGCCACGCTTGCTTTGCCCGTTTTTTTGCTCCAAGCCGCGCGCCGCCTGGCGTATTTTTTGACGGGAATCCGAAGCCGCTTGAGAGGTTACGGCGCAAGTATTGACTACCACATAATCGGCTTCCGCCGCGCTGCCCACAATCGTATGCCCGGCTGCCCGGAACTGGCTGGCGAACTTTTCAATCTCACTCTGGTTCAAGCGGCAGCCGATCGAATCGAGAAAAATTTTCATGCTTACTTAAGGTTGCTTCACCATCACATTATCAAATAATATATCGACACCCTGTACGCCATACGCCCCGGCCAGTACACCAATATCGCCTTTGGGAAAATCTGGGTCAGTCACTTCCAACAGCTTTTGACCATTGGCGTAAAAGCGAATTTTTGGGCCAACACAATCCGCGCGCAGGTGGTTCGTCGCCTGACCCGCTTTGATCGCGTCGCTATATTGTAACTGGTCCGAACCAATCATACTATACTGCCCGCCCTTAACTTTGGCAATTCCATAATACCCGTCACTGCTAATCACGAGCATATAAAAGTTATCTTTATCCTGATAACGGCAGATTAAACCAAAATCATTGTCATCCGCACCGCCCAACTTGCTGGCATCCACTTCCATCTGCACATCCCCAAAATATTTTCCAGCAACAGACCAAAAGTCAAACTGCGTAGCATTGACCTGAATGCGCAGCCCGCCGTTATGATACTCCACCAGGCCGCCTTCCCGGCTCCATAACCCCCAGCCGCTGGGTGGGTTAGAAAAATCATCCTGGAATAAGACCGTTCCAGGCTTTGCCTGCTTCTCCGCAGTATTCCTCAAGAAGAGGGGTGCGCATCCGGTATTGAGTAAGGCAAACCCTAGGATTACCCATAAGAAAGGCCATAACGGAAGAAGGTGCTGTGGCGTGCCGTGCCCCAGTTTATTCACGTCAGTCGGTTTCCGCTCGGAGCATTCTGGGCAAGAAGATTTCGTCATAGCGCCACCTGATAAGATAAATTGGCTCTGCTACCTCATCCACCTTCTCCAAAATAGCGCTGTAACAACCTGCGCGCAGTATCCCCAATGGAATCATTGCCAGCCAGATTTGCAGCGCGCTTAATCAGCGGATAAGCGCGTCCTGAATCCTGCTGCTGCAAATACAGCTGTCCCAGGTGCAGGCAGGCGGGGACATAGGTAGCATCGATATCGAGGGCTTGTTGCAAGAAACGTTCCGCGCTGGCCGCATCCCCCAGGTTGACCAGGGTCCAGCCCATGGTATCCAGGGCGGCAGGGTCCTTCTTGGCAAGTAATACTGCTTGCCGGGCAGCAGGCAGGCCAAGCCCCCGAATATCCACATTGTATTGAACCGAGTAACGGGCCAGATACTGCCAATAGCGCGTGTCATTGGGCGCTAACTGAACGGCTTTTTCAAAATGCTCGCGCGCGGTGATTAAGTCGCCTTGCGCGACCAATGTGCTGGCAATTTCAATTTCCCAGGTTGGTTCTTCAGGTTCCTGACTGGCGACATCCTCCAAAAATTTTAGCGCCTGCGGATAATCACCCTGGCGGCGCAAGTAAAGCGCGTACAACGCATTAACCAGGGATGAGGTAGGCGCTAACGAGTGAGCCCTTTCAAGCTCTGCTTTGCCGCTGCTTCCCAGATGGGAACGTGCCTCCCCCAGGAAAGCCCAACCTTCTCCATAATCTGGTTCAAGCTGCACCACCTTCTGGAAGGCCTCGGCGCTCAAGTCCCACTGTTCAATACTGCCCAGCGAGCGCCCGATCAGCAGCCAGGCATAGGCCGGGTTGGTGGTAGAGACAGCATCCGCCAACCCATTTCGGAGGGTCTGAACCACAGCGGTATAGCTGGAATCCGCTTTCGCCGCCTTTAACAACAGCGGCAGGGCTTCTTGTGGATCAACCACACTGAGCTGCAATCCTAACTGAAAATCAACCGCCGGGTTATCCGGAGCAAATTTATGCCAATCGCGTAGGGTGGTGATTGAACCGGCGAAATTTCCTTGAGAACGCTGCAACTGCGCCAGTCGCTCATAAATTTTCTGCGATGGCCCACCCTCCTGCAAGAGGCTCTGCCAGATCGCTTCCACCAGGGGATACTGGTGCTGCTCGAAATACGCCTCCCCAAGCTGGAAACGGCCATCCAACGTCAAGGTATGGTTCGCAGCCGCATTTTGCAGCGCAGTCACCGCTTCATCCAGGCGGCCAGCGGCCAGTTCATCCCGGCCAACCTGTTCCCAAAGATCCCCCCGCCAGGGTTCTTGGGTCATCACCTCACGCAGCGCAGCGGCAGCCGCAGCCGGCCGGCCCTCCTCGCGGGCGGATTGAGCATCACGTAGAGCCTTTTGAACCGCTAGCGATGCCGGATTTACCTGCAATAAAAGGATCAGAAGGATAGGCAGGCTAATTTTAAAGAAAAGGGGAAACCGTTCTTGAAACCGCATTAGTGCTAATTATAACCCGGTGAGTAAGTAGATTTACAAATTCCAACCAATTTTTAAAATCTTGACACCATTTCTAAGACGTGATAACCTTGGGTTTGTCGCACGACGTACAGGATCAACAAATCAACCCCTTTCAATGCCTCTTTTCTGAGCGGCGGGTTGGTGAGCCTGCGTCTAGTACCAAATTTTTATGTTTCGTGTATGGAGTGTGTTAGAATGGCTGATCGCTTTGTTGGGACCGTAAAATGGTTCAACGCTACTAAGGGTTATGGTTTCATCGGTCGTGATGATGGTGCGGATGTTTTCGTCCATTTCTCTGCCATCAGTATGGATGGTTATCGTGCTTTGAAGCAAGACCAGAAAGTCGAATTCGAAATTGAACAGGGTCCCAAAGGCCTGCAGGCTGCCAACGTTATCCCCATAGAATAGGCTATAGGCTTTCACTTCTGGTCAATAAAACGGACAGGACTGCAATCGCAGTCCTGTTTTTTTAATCTAATGAACGATATAAACCGATTGAAAAGCCCACCATCTTGACATACTCCTGGATAGTCTGCTGCCAACCTGCCGCCGACAGAAACCAGGTATCTGACCGGTACCAGTGATGGGGAACGGGATGAACGCGCACCGTCCGACCGCTGCCTTGAAAAACGTCGCGGAAAATGATCCGCGTTCGCTGCGTATGAAATGGGTCGGTGACCACAATAATGGATTTATAGTCATGCTGCTCCATCAAACGCAGCACAGCCACGGCTTCATCATGCGTGCTGGCCTGAATGCCATCTGTAACTTCTATGGCAAACGGCGACAAACCATTTTCGATTGCTACCATTCGAAAATACTGGCTGCCTGGGCCTTCTCCAGGGTTGATCTCGCCCGGCTCCGTCAGTACCAGCCGGGGTGCGTAACGTTGGTCGATCAGGCGCACGGCCTCAACCACCCGCCACTCGCCCCCCCCACCTAACGCGACCACTGCGTCAGACTTCTTCAAACGGTCACCAACAATTAAAAACGCACCCAATCCGCGCAAAAAAAGGTAAAACAACGCCAGCAGAACCAGAACGACCAGCAGAAAAGTCCGTAAGGTATACCGGCGTTGTGAACGAGGCATGCGCTCAGAGCCGCTGCAACTCACCTTAACCCTCTGCTTGGCTCACGGATGAACAGCTCCGCATTATGACTTATCCGCGGCTGAGGCAACAGCCAGTTTCTTCAACGCCTGCTGCATGCGTTCCAACGCTTCTACTAACATTGAGCGCGGGCAGCCAAAGTTCAGGCGCACAAATCCCTCTCCTCCGCAGCCAAAAGCTGCGCCATCATTCAGCCCAACCCGGGCCTGCTCCAGGAAGAAGGCAGCCGGGCTGCCTGAAATGCCTGCCTCGCGGCAGTCCAACCAGGCCAGGTAAGTCCCTTCTGGGCAGAACATCTTCACTCCAGGGAGCTGCTCGTTCACAAAATGACACAGGTAATCCCGGTTCGCCTCCAGGTAGACCAGCAGGTGATCAAGCCAGGGCTGCCCATCCTGATACGCAGCTTTGGTTGCGACCTGACCCAGTAGATTGACGCCATGCACCAGGCCTAAATCCGCTTTCTTAAACCGGTTGCGCAGCTCTGGGTTTTGGATCACGGCAAATGAACAGCTCAAACCGGCGATATTGAAGGTTTTAGAAGGCGCCATCAAAGTGACAGAATGCTGGGCAATCTCCGGGCTTAGAGAAGCAATCGGAATATGCTGATGACCGGAGTAAATCAAGTCGCCGTGGATTTCATCCGAGCAAATGACCAGATCGTGCCGCAAGCAAATATCCGCCATCCCTTCCAGTTCAGCCTGATTAAAGACCCGCCCAATCGGGTTGTGGGGGTTGCATAACAGGAACATGCGGGTTTGAGCGGTGATGGCTGCTTCGAAAGCCTCCAAGTCAACCGAGTAGTAACCATCGGGATGCTCCGTGAGGCAGGCTTCCTGGCAAACCCCTTTTACGTTTTCCGCCACACTTAAGAAAGGCATGTAAACCGGCGGCTGTATGAGCAGCCCCCCGCCCTGACCAACAAAGGCATGCGCTGCCATGTTGAAGCCAGTTACCACGCCTGGAACAAAAACCAGATCCTCAGGGGTGACCTGCCAGTGATAAAGGCGCAGCAGGCGCTCAACGATCACTTCCCGCAGCTCGGGCAAGGTGCCCGGGTAACCAAAAACACCTTGCGCTACGCGTTTTTGTAAGGCTTCAATCAGCGGCGCGGGAGATACAAAGTCCATATCCGCGACCCACATTGGCAGGACGTCTTCGGCGAAATAATGCCATTTAATACTTTCGCTATTTTTACGATCTGGAAGTTGATCAAAATTGAAATCCATAGGGCTGGAAATTCCTCTCTTTGCATGGCATGATGTTAAGCACGATCTGAAGGGGATTATAACCGAATTAAAAAAGACGCTTCAGGGCTGATTTGCCTCCAGTTGGCCTCTGAAAGAACCGGCGTGGTCATAGAAGGGCACGGCTCCGCAACGTCCTTTTATAACCACGCCAAAATCATGGGACTCACTTATTGGCGCGAGCGTTTCACGATAAAAACTGATATACTCTAGGCACCCTGCCCAAAGTGCGTCAGGCAAGTGAGTTGAACCAATAAAATGACGATGATTTCTACCCCTCAATTAATCTTACAGCCCTCGCCAGACTGGCAGGACTATGAATTACTGGACAGTGGCGATGGATGGAAGCTGGAACGCTACGGTAAATACACGTTGCGGCGGCCCGAGCCAGAAGCGATCTGGCGGCCAGCCCTGCCAGAACGGATCTGGAACAATGCTCAGGCTGTTTTCCGGCCCTCGCCTGAAGAAAATGGGGGACATTGGGAAAAGTTAAAACCCGTCGATGAGCGCTGGATGATGCACTACAAGAACCTGCGCTTTTGGGTCCAGCTTTCTGCTTCCCGGCACCTTGGCGTTTTCCCAGAACAGGCCGGCCAGTGGGACTGGCTGGATGAGCAAATCCAATCCGGCCCAACCCCAGGAGATGCTCCCTTGCAGGTGCTCAACCTGTTTGGCTATACCGGCCTTGCCACCCTGGCGGCTACTGCCGCTGGGGCGCGGGTGACCCACCTGGATGCTTCGCGAAAAGTAGTCACCTGGGCGCGGGAGAATCAGGAGCTTTCAAACCTTGCTGACCGGCCGATTCGCTGGATCATTGATGATGCTTTAAAGTTCATCCAGCGGGAAGGGCGGCGCGGCTCGCAATATGATGGCTTAATCCTTGACCCACCAAAATTTGGACGCGGACCGAAAGGCGAGGTGTGGGAGTTCTACAACCTGCTGCCCGAACTGCTGCATGCCTGTCGGGCGGTGCTTTCCCCGCACCCGCGCTTTGTGCTGTTGACGGCTTATGCCGTAAAAGCTTCGGCACTCACCCTGTATTATGCGATTGAAGAAATGATGCGCGGCTTCAACGGTCAGACGGAAGCCGGTGAAGTGATTCTCCAAGAAAAAAGCGCCGGGCGATTCCTATCGATGGCTATTTTTGGCCGGTGGAGGAGTTCAACACACTAGGCAGCATTGCCCAAAAAGAAGGAATGTACATACGTTTTATTGGAGGGATAGCATGAATGAACCCAAAACCATCGCATTAATTGGCCCTGGAGCTATGGGCGAAGCGATTATTGCCGGCCTGCTGCGTAATGGCATTACCACCCCAGAGCGCATCCTGGCATCTGGCCCGCGCCAGGAACGGGTCAATGAGCTGCAAATGCGTTATGGCATCCAACCTTACACGGATAACCGTCTGGCCGCCAGCCAGGCGGATGTTGTCATCCTTTCAATCAAACCGCAGCGCATGTCAAAAATATTCCCAGAGATGGCCGAAGCGGTTCCAGAAGGTGCCTTAGTGCTCTCGATTATCGCCGGCGCGCCAATTCAACTGATCTCTGAAGGGTTGAAACATGCAGCGGTTGTGCGCTCGATGCCAAACACGCCGGCCCAAATTGGGGAAGGGATCACCGTCTGGACGGCGGCGTCCAGTGTCACTCCGGAACAACATACCCTGGCCTGCCAGATCCTGGGTGCATTGGGACAGGAAGTTTACGTCGAAGAAGAGAGTTACCTGGATATGGCCACCGCCCTATCCGGCACCGGCCCAGCTTACGTCTTCCTTTTTATGGAAGCAATGGTCGATGCGGGGGTGCATATGGGTTTCCCTCGGCGCATCGCGGAGCAGTTGGTCCAGCAAACCATCCTCGGCTCGGTATCCTATTATCAAAAGCACAAGGTCCACCCGGCCCAACTACGCAACCAGGTCACATCCCCCGGCGGCACCACGGCCGCGGCATTATATTACCTGGAAAAGGCCGGCTTTCGCACCGCGCTATCGCGCGCCATTTGGGCCGCTTATGAACGCTCCCTGGAACTCGGTAAAGGCTTGCTGGCTCACCCGCCTGATCAACAAGAAGAGTAAGCCGGCGAGATTTTTCGTTTAAATTCCTCAGGAAATCTGTGCATACTGGATACCCCTCGCGGTATGCTGATTATGTAATTGGATAAATCTTGTAGTTGAAAGGATGAGAAATGTTAACGCGTCTCTCCAATAGTTGGGCGTTACTGAAAGCGTCGGTCCGAGTTTTAATGGCAGACAAAGAACTAATCGTATTCCCCATCGTATCCACCATCGGGGTGCTGCTGGTCACTTTGACTTTTGCCCTACCCATGTTCCTCTCCAGCTTCTTTGACCGCGCTTTCTTTGGGGGGCAAATCCAGGTATTAGCAATCCTGGCTGTGTTTCTGTTTTATGTCGTGCAGTACACGGTCATTTTCTTTGCCAACACAGCCCTGGTAGGGGCGGCTTTAATCCGCCTGCGCGGCGGCGACCCAACCGTGGGTGATGGGTTCCGAATCGCTGCCAGCCGGATGCTGCCGATCCTCGGCTATGCGCTCATCGCCGCGACAGTTGGCATGCTGCTGCGCGCGCTTTCGAGCCGCAGCCGTGGTTTAGGAAGAATGGTCATTTCACTGATCGGCTTCGCCTGGAATATCGCCACTTATCTGGTCGTGCCGGTTCTAGCTGTTGAAAACGTGGGACCGATCGAGGCCATTCAACGCAGTGTCAATCTCTTAAAGCGCACCTGGGGCGAGCAACTTGCCGGGAACCTGGGGCTTGGTGCAATCTTCGTCTTGTTCTACCTGGCAGTGGTGATTGTGCTTGCTCCAGTATTCATCCTGGCAATCAATGCGCAGTCTGCCGCCCTGGTCATTGCTGTAGTGATCATCGCTATTCTGATGTTCTCTATCGTCGGCCTGGCCCAGGCCACCCTGGAAGGCATTTATGCCGCCGCCGTCTACCAGTATGCAACAACCGGGCAGGCAGGTGTTTTCTTCGAAGAAAGCATGGTGCGCCAGGCTTTCGCCCCTTCATCGGCAAGTTATTCTTATTAACAAGCAAAAAAAATAGCCGGTTTTTCCGGCTATTTTTTATCCATAAATAAATCAATGATCGCCCAAAATCTTGTTTTGGGCGATCATTATAAAGTTGTTCTACATCATCATAAGCGTTGGCAGCAGGATGCTGGCGTGGGTCCAGTTCGTGCCAAAGAGGATCGAGAAGAACAGGATCACAAAGAGCACCAGCAGGATTAATCCGCACCCGCAGCCACCACAGCCGCCGCGGCCAAACCCAACATTCCGCTGCGCCCAATGATAGCCCGAGCGTAGGAAGAAGAGTTCTAATAACCCAGTTAAACAACCAGGACGACGATCCATTTTTTCCTCCAAATTCCATAGTCAACGAGTGTCGATCCAAAACTTGCCGAGTGCCATTGGCTGGTATCACAATCAAGTCGGTTCGTTTATCAAGTCTTATTGAATATACGGCAGTTGGATGAAAAGGTCGCGAAGATAATCTTAGGTTTTGCCCTGGCGTGTACTTATTCATGCTATACTAACAGATAACCAACCAAAAGTAAAAATCTTGCTTCTCTTCATTCATGCTCCAAACAAACCTGACTGTGAAGCGGAACGTAAATTGAAAATTGAGGTTATTCACCGTCCAGCGGAAGGAGAAAATCCCTTCCCTTATCCCCTTTTGTTCATCCATGGCTCCTACTGCGCTGCCTGGGTATGGGATGAGCATTTTCTCCCTTATCTCGCCAGCCAGGGTTTTGACGCCTATGCCCTGAGCTTGCGTGGGCATGGAGCAAGCGAGGGACATACCCTGCTCAAAAGGGCGCGCATCACAGATTTATTGGCTGATGTGGAACGAGTAGCTGCCAGCCTACCGGCAGCGCCTATTTTGCTAGGTCACAGCCTGGGGGGAGGGCTGGTCGAGAAGTACCTGGAAAAGCATCCGCAGGCTAAGGCAGGCGTACTGATTGCCCCGGCGCCATATGGTGGTATCTTTACCAGTGCCTTTCACATGCTGCAAGCCAATCCCAAACCGATCTTTCAGGCGCTGCGCCAGCGCAATTTCACCGTTCTCAGCGACAGTGTCACCCGCGCGCACATGATGGCCAGTATCGTACCTGACCAACGGGCAGTTTACCTGGAACGATTGGAAAAAGAAGAGGCGGTACGGGCAATTATTGACCTGGAGTTTATGAAAGCGAACCCTCATAAAATTCATGTCCCACTGCTGCTGATCGGCGGGGAAAGCGACCAGATGGTTTATCCCTGGCAGATCCGCCGGACCGGAGTCGTGTTTCATACTGAGCCCGTTTTCTTCCCCTGCATGGGCCATGAAATGATGCTCGAGCCTGGCTGGAAAGCCGTCGCTGATACCATCCTCGAATGGCTGTGGCAGCAAAATTTTTCGAAATTCAGCGAATAAAAGGGGGAATCGTTATGCTTGCCTGCGTTCAATCATGTGCTGTCATTGGCCTGGATGGAGTGATCGTTCAGGTAGAAGTTGATACGGGCCAGGGTATGCCTGGTGGGATGGATATTGTCGGGCTACCAGACAGTGCCGTTCAAGAGAGCCGCCAGCGCGTACAGGCGGCGATTAAAAATATTGGTCTGCCTTACCCTCGGAGACGTTTAGTCGTCAATCTGGCGCCCGCCACCGTCCGCAAAGAAGGCCCGACCTATGATCTGCCTATCGCTGTCGGCGTCCTGATTTATGCCGGACTGCTGCCACAAGAAGCGGTGCAGGGAGCGCTGGTCATCGGAGAGCTCTCCCTGGATGGAACTGTGCGGCACGCCCGAGGCGTGTTGCCCATGGCTGCTGTCGCCCGACAGGAAGGCTACCAGCGCCTGTTTGTTCCTCAAACAGATGCCGCCGAAGCTGCGTTGATCCCTGATCTGGAAGTTATCCCAGTCGAATCATTAGCCCAACTATACGCGCATCTCAACGGCGAGGAAAAGATTCTACCCCACCCGCCTGTCCCAAACCAGGACCTGGACGCCACAGTCACTACAGATTTTGCGGAAATTAAAGGGCAAGAGCATGTCAAACGTGCTTTTGAGGTTGCGGCGGCCGGAAGTCATAACCTGGTGATGACTGGTCCTCCCGGGAGTGGGAAAACACTGCTGGCGCGCGCCCTGCCCGCCATTCTCCCCCGCATGACCATCGACGAGGCGCTGGATGTTACCCGCATCTACTCAGTCGCCGACCAGCTGCCGTCCGAAATTCCGCTCATCCGCGTGCGCCCATTCCGTTCTCCGCACCATACCATCTCATTTGCCGGATTGGTCGGCGGCGGAAACAACCCGCATCCTGGAGAAATCTCGCTAGCGCACCGGGGTGTGCTGTTCCTGGACGAATTACCCGAGTTTGGCCCGCGTGTCCTGGAAGTCCTCCGCCAGCCAATGGAGGACAAAACCGTCACCATCTCCCGCGCGCAAGGTTCGCTGACGTTCCCTGCCAACTTTCAACTTGTTGGAGCGCTTAATCCTTGTCCATGCGGCTATTATGGGGATCCGCAAAAGCCGTGCACCTGCTCCTCAGCGATGGTAACCAAGTATCAGAAGCGGATCTCCGGCCCGCTGCTGGACCGCATCGACATCCACATCCAGGTCCCCAGGGTGGATTACGATAAGCTCAGCGACCGGCGCATGGGCGAAACCTCCAAGACGGTGCGCGAGCGGGTGGAAGCGGCCCGCGAGCGGCAGCGGACGCGTTTCGCCGGTCTGAAAGAGATTACATCGAACGCCGATATGCGCCCGGGGGAAGTGCGCAAGTTCTGCGAGCTGGATGCGGCATCCAGCAGCCTGATGAAGACTGCCATGAGCCAGCTTCAGCTGTCGGCGCGAGCCTACCACCGGGTGTTGAAACTAGCCCGGACCATCGCGGATCTGGCAGGCAGCGAGAGGATTGGAGCGAGCCATTTGGCAGAGGCGCTGCAATACAGGCCGAGGATGAATGAAGGGTGACAACGGATTTTAAATAGCCCCGGGAATGGAATAATAAATACGAGTGGTAATTAAACAAAGGGAAAAGGTGGCAAACAATAAACAGGAAGACCAATTAGCTCGTCTAACAGAACACAGGTGGGTTTGGGGATTTGCTGTTTTGGTTATGATATTGACCTCTCTCCCCTATTTGATTGCATTTTTGCAACAAGGAAAAGGCTGGGCTTTTACAGGCTTTATCTTTGGTGTTAGCGATGGAAATTCCTACATCGCTAAAATGCTTTCGGGAACAAGGGGGAGTTGGCTATTTCGTACTCCTTTTACTGCATATCCACAAAGCGGTGTTTTTTTGTTTTTCCCTTATATCTTACTTGGGAAGATTGCCCATCCACCCTCAGTCCATGACCAGCTTGTCGTTTATTATCATCTTTATCGCCTGGTTGCTGGTTTTCTGGCAATATTTGCTACATATGATTTTGCAGCTGTATTTATCGAACAAATAAAATGGCGCCGTTTAGTTACTATACTATCTGTGCTTGGAGGAGGTTTTGGTTGGTTAAGCATCTTAGGCTTTCAATCCCTTTTTGCTTGGAACCTTCCCCTTGAAAGCTATTCTCCAGAAGCATTCGGTTTTCTTTCAATCTATGGGCTTCCGCATCTGGCAGTCGCGCGCGCAATGTTGCTTTGGGGATTACGAGATTTTCTCATTTACCCAGACTGGTTTAGACATAAAAAAGGCTGGCTTAGAAAGGGCGCATTATGGGCAGGAATAGGCCTTTTCCAACCGATTATTCAGGCGACTGGTCTCTTTATCATAGCATTTTATTTATTAATAACTGGAATTGTTCAAACTATTCGATGGCTTTTTCAAAAGGAAACCAATTGGATTTTGTGGAAAAGGTATATCTTTTCTGGAATGGCAATCGCATTCTTTGCAGTACCCATCGTTGCTTACACATTCTTTTCTTTTAAGATTTAATCCAATATTGAAGGTTTGGGAAAGCCAAAGTACCATTGGATCACCACCTCCCCTAGATTATCTCCTAGGATATGGTGTAGTACTTCCATTCGCGCTTATGGGGATTCGTCTGCTACTAAAAAATATCCCTTGGCACGGCTGGCTGCTGATAGGTTGGCTATGCTTTGCTCCTATCGCTGCCTATGGGCCAATGTCCTCCCAACGGAGGTTTTTAGATGGCTTTTGGGTTGCTCTCTCTATACTAGCAGTTTACTGGGTCTCAAAATTAAAATTTTCACCACCACAAGTTTACATTTGCCTGGCTAAGCCTGGCCTTTCCCACTACATTCTTCCTACTGATTGCAGGTATTCTTTTCGCTATTCACCCTGGGAAGCCCTTATTCCGCCCAATGGATGAGGTGAAAGCTTTTGATTACCTTGCTCATACCGCACAACCGGGAACTACGGTACTTGCGTCAGATGATACGGCTAATCCACTTCCTGCCTGGGCACCAGTGAATACATTGGTAGGACATGGTCCCGAAAGTATTAATGGGGATGCATTACGTACTCGCATTGCCTGTTTTTACTCCCTTTCCTGCTCAGATGCAGACAGGGAAAAGCTACTAAATGAATTTAGTGTTGATTATGTTTTCTGGGGACCCGGGGAGTTAGCATTAGGAAAATGGGACCCACATTTATCAACTTACCTTCAACAAGTTTTTGCTTCGGGTGATTACGTAGTATTCAAGTATGATGCAGCAGCGACTCACTGAACTTTCCTAAATTTATGTTAAGGAAATGCAATAAAATTTATGCCCGTATAAAAGGCAAGAGCACCTTAACGGCTATTGCTCCTCGCAGCCTCTTCAGCTTTTTCCACCTCTTCCAAATCTTTCTTGCGTAGCAGCCCAAACAAACGGCCCTCCACTGAGGTAACCAGTACAAACTCTACATCGTGGCGGCGCATGTAATCTAGAGCCTTATCCACCTTCCCGTTTAAGCGGAAAGTGCGCACATCCGGATCCATTACTTGTTCAGCCGTCTGATCTGCGCCGTCCCGCAGTGCCTCTGGCCGCAGCAAACCCATCACAACCCACTCTTCATTGACTACGGCACAGGTATCCCAACCCTCTGGCAGTCTGCGCCGAATCTCCTCTACCCGGTCTGTTATCCGGCAGGTCGGTACATCCATGTGCGCCAGGTCGCCAACACGCCGTTCCGCAGCGTCTTCACCCTCGAATGGAAGCCCATTCGCTAGCCAGTCCATCTTGCCGGGTTTGTAGCGGAATACTTGCGTGAAGCCTAATTGGATCAGGCGCCAGGCAGCCCGCGAACTCAAATCACACTGGTAATCATAGCAATAGACGATCACCTGCTGGTTCCAATCCAGGCGATCAGCGGTCGAACGGTTAATTTGTTTCAGTGGAATATTGACCGCCCCTGCAATGTGAGATTTGCTATATTCCTCAGACGTCAACACATCGACAACCTGACCACCTCGTTTCATCAAATCTAAAACACCATTGCGATCGATATCGGTTGGTTCCCTGTTTGCCATTTTCACCACTCCTTTCTTTATCCCTTTTTAAACCTTAAATCTATTGAAAGTGGTATGGGTACTTTCCCTTGTCATGTAAGGGAATCTCCAGAAAGCAAACCAAGGTTTCGTTAGGTCTGGCTCAAAGTCAGGCAAAACGAAACCTTGAAAAGAAATCGGTCAAAATAAAATGAAGCCTGGATTACGCCCCTTCCAAAAAGCGCTCGACTGCTTGCAGCCCGGGGATTCCAGCTCTACCGCCAGCGTGAGCTGCCTTTATGCTGGCAGTAGCGCTGGCTATTTGAACAGACCGGGGCACGCTCAAACCACGTCTAATCGCCGCAGCGTATGCGCCATGAAAGATGTCACCACAGCCTGTAGTTTCTACCGCCAGGGTGGGAAAAGCTGGAAGATGGGTGACTTTACCGCCATATTCGTTATACCAGCAGCCGGATGGGCCAGCGGTGACTATACAGGCTGCCTGATTTGAAAAATACAGCGCCGCGATCATCTCCTCAACTTCCTTTTTCCCTGTAACCTTTTGAGCAAAATCAATTCCCACAATCAAATGATCGATCAAAGGCAGCAGCTCAAGTAAACCTGGGAGAGGTTTATATTCCAGGTCGGCCACAACGGGGATCTTAAACTGCCGGGCAATTCGAGCGGCGCGCTGTGCAAGCTGAGTATAGTTTTGATCAAAGAAAAGCAAACGGCTCGCTTGGACCCAGGCTGGATCAAACCAGGAAAGAGCGGGCTCTTGCACGCCTTCTGAATGGTAGAGAATAGTTCGAATACCCAGTGATTGCTCCACGATAATAGTTGAATAAAAAGGCTTACACCCAGCTCGCCGCTGAGTCGGCGAGCAATCCACGCCTTCCTTTTCCAGTTCATTGTAGGCAAAAAGAGAAAGCTCGTCTTCTCCCAGGCACGAACAAAACGCAGTTTGCGCAGCGTGCCGCGCCGCCGTCACCAGAGCCGTTGCTGTTTGGCCGCCTCCTTGCCGGCGACGAGCCAGAATGGGCAATTTCTCGTCAGGTTGCGGGAAACGATCCACTATTAACACATCATCGACCGCCGCTGTGCCGATTCCTAGAATATCCCAACGTTTCTCCATGACTAAATTATAGGCAAGTGGCCCAAGAAGAGAAACTCATAAAGCCGCTATCAAGATCCAAAAACCGCCTGTAGCACTACGGCCAGGGGATTTTTACTGGATCTGAATACCCATGTTTTTCAGCGGTATATAACAGGCCACCTGACTTCTGCTTGCAATCTTGCTCATCGGTAAACGTAAACTCAGTATCATCCGTCTGGATAATGCGTGGATAATACAAATTATTTTCACACACTTGCGCCTCAATCAGATACCCGCGCCGTTTATCGTCACTCAGCTGAACAGGGTCCCAGGAAACGGTCACTTGCTTTCCGTTCCGCACAGCCCGAACATTGCCTGGAGGGCCAGCAAAGGTGGTATGCGGCAGAGGAACCTGCACATAATGCACTTTGCTGATATCTACCGATTCATTAAAAACAATTTTCGATGCCCAGCAGTTTTGCTTGGGAGGGAGATTGAAAGGGTGAATCCAGAACCAGCTGCCATCCCAGTTGCGCCCGCGGACGTCAGCCATATCGCCAGGGTATAGACCCCAACGGTATAGATAAGCTGTTCCGGGGCCATAGCGACAGTTCGCCTGCATTTTTACAGACACGTCCGGGTAATCCGGGGTCGCAGTCGGCGTAATTGTCGCAGTCAAGGTGATGGTCGGCGTAATGGTGAGCGTTGGGGTGAGCGTCTGAGTGGGGATAACTGTCACCGTAGCAGTGGGTGAGGGGGATGGCGAAGGTGTCTCCGTTGGTGTCGGCGAAGGCAGCCGTGAAGGAGAAGCTGTCGGTATTGATGTAGCAGAAGGGGTGGGTTGAAGCGGCGTTGGGGCTGCACACCCTGCCAGCAAGAAGATCAAAAACAGCACTTGAGTTAGCCGTATCAGACGAGCTTTTTGCCAGAAATGCACGAATTACTCCAATCCTTGAACAGAATTTTTGAATCATACTACAACCCCAGCAGTTCCTAAAGAACACTATGGGCAAAACCCAAACCGAATGGTGAAAACAGTAGGGTCGCAAGGGATTATAATGTTCAAAATATAATGAAATTGATCTGGATGAAAGGCGCGCATGGATTTACCGGAAATAATTACCCCTGAATTAATTAAACACATCAAGCAGACCTACTCGCTCAGTTGGACTGGAATCCACGGTTGGGATCACTGGGTACGCGTTTATGAAAATGGGATGCGCCTGGCGCAGATAAACGGTGCAGATCGAGAGGTGGTTGCGATGTTTGCGTTTACTCACGATATGGCGCGCCTTAATGATGGACACGATCCAGAACATGGCCCAAGAGCAGCCGCTCGCATCCGTACGGAACTGCAAGGAACCTATATAAATTTTTCACCAGAAAAATTGGTGCTTTTGCTTGAGGCGGTAGAAAAACACACTCGTGGGACCGTACTGGCAGATATCACCGTACAAACTTGTTGGGACTCTGGACCGCTTGGATTTGTACCGGGTAGGAACCATCCCCGGCCCAAAGTATTTATGCACTCCTCAAGCGAAAGATCCTGAGATGATCCAGTGGGCCATGCAACGCAGCCGCCAGAACTGGCATTAATAAATCCCAGCTATTGCTATTGCGAAATCTGGTTATAGACTGCCAGCCAGTTATTCGCGACTTGCACCTGGGCCTCTTGTAAGCTCATTTTCCCAGAACAAACCTGATCATGGAGATAGTTCTCTACTTTGTCCTTTTCATGAAAACCCGGCTTCGGAGAAGCGGCTTCTGGCCAAAGATTGGAGATATCATTTGAGCCTCCCAATTCCAGACTGATCAAATGATCGACTTCATACTCTCCGGGTGAATGGCTGGCAATCCCGTACTCATCATAAACTTTATTTTTTTCACTTTGCGGAACGTTGCGTACTGAACTGGCATATCCCGATTGACAAATCTTGTTAGGGTTTGTTTCCAGGATAGCCCCGGGTGTGCAGGCTGGGTCGGGCAGACCATTTACTGCCTGGCAATTTGAAGTCTTCGTACGCTGACCCAGTGATTGACCGGTATTGGAGATGACAGCCGTCTGCCGCACTGGTGGTTGACTGCCTGCTACAAACGTACTGGTTGGTGTTACGCTAGTCCCGCCGTTGGAAGACGAGGAAATCAGGTAATAAGCGATGAGAATCGCAACTGCCAAAATAGTGGGAACCAAGGTGCGAAGTTTTTTCAAGAAAATACTCCTTACATATCATTAATCAGATTGCAGTACCAGCCAGGATTGATCGAACCGGTTCGATTCCAGCGCTTGGTCGGTCATCCAGTAATATAGCATTCCTGCCGATGCCCACCGCATTCCCAGACGCTCGTCTGTGTCGACTTGCAACAGCAATTCCCAATCCCCTTTTCTCTGCTCGACTGACTGCATGTGCGCATCCTGTATACTGTTTTCTCCTGCCGCCAGCATGGCCGCCTGAAGTTGCATATCATCCTGGATTTGATCAGGCCAGCCAAACATCTGATGGTGAAAGGGGGAAGAATTCATTGCCTGGTTGAACGCTTGGAACAGCTTCTCATAACCTGCCTGCTGCTGTGCATCCCACTGTAAATTAGGAGCGATCTGCTGAGGGCTGGTGGGCAAAGTCCATTCACTATGAAACGAAAGGCCGCCGGTTCGATAGCGAGCATCTTCAGGCAGGCTCTGTGGAAACTGCTTCGGGATGCAATTTTGCTGTGCGGTGAAATACACTACCTGCCAACCCCCTTTGTCTTCTGCTGATGCGCCATAAGTGGATTGCGTCGAATCGTAAAAGAAGGACAACAGCCCTGTTGATGGCAGGTGTTGCGCTGGAGGAAACTGAACCACATCAGCCAACCGAATTTGACCTACAAAAGCCAAGGGCTTTGCATTCCAAACAGGCCAAGGCCAATCTGGAGGAACGTCGGGGATTCCCCCAAGCCTGGAAAGACCCGGGGATAGATTATTACTATCCAGTGGTTCAACCACTAAATGGATTGCTTCTTTCAATAAACTGTGAATATCGCCCGCTACATGCTGAAGACTATTTCGAGCAATCAGGTGATCTAAAGTTGCATCATTCATAAATTAAAATTGTAAAAGATTATTCTTAGATTCAGCTTAATAGCGCAATAAAACAGTCAGAGATACTCAGGAAGGCTGGTTACCTCACCAATGTATCTCTGACCAAACCTGTAATCTTGTTCAGTTACCTGGACTACTTAATCTTATCCTTATTCTCTTCCTGTAATTTTTGGAAATCCTTAGAATAGTTTATATTGTTCTTCTCCGACAAAGATGCTCCTAATTGAAAACTGGTCCTATTCCTAAGCTTTCTTTATACACAATAGTAATTATGTTAATTTCAAGATCATGACTTATGGATTGACCGCTGGCGCACAGACCGGCGGGAATTGAATGACCCCCAGCAAATCCTTCAGCGTTGGAAGCAGGAAGGGTTTACCCATTTATTGATCTACCGCCGAGGTTTTGACTTGATCCAGCCTGAGCCAGGCCAGGTGCCTTCGGCCGATTGGACGGTGCTGAAGGATACTTTACGTCTGCTGCCACCGCCCACTTCGATTAATCCACTGTATGACCTGTATGAAATACACTGATTGGCTGGTATAAGCCAGCTATTCGTGCACGGTCCCATCGGGCAGGACGGCCCCAGTCAGTGATTTTGCTCGGAATATCTTATGGTCAGGCGCATTCGACCCACTAAGGTTCGCGCCGGTTAAAATCGCATCGTTCAAATCCACGCCACCCATGTTCGTAGCCAGCAGATTTGTAAAACTCAGGTCAGCTTCTGTTAAATCTGCCTCAGCCATGTTCGCTTCGCGCAAATCAGCCCCTTTTAGATTTGCTCCTCGCAGGCGGGCTTTACGCATTTCTGCTCCCACCAGGTTAGCATTCTCCAGATTAGAGCCTCCCAGGTTTGCCTCTCTTAGGTTCGCGCCGCGCAAATCGGTATTACTCAAATTCGCCTGGAACATCACGGCATTGGATAAATCCACCCCGCGCAAGTCCAGACCGCTCAAATCAAGATGGCTGAGCCAGAGCGGGTGATATTGGTTTAGCAGCATGTAAATCTCATATCGGGTAAATTCTGCCACAGCTGCACCTCGATTATTGTCTGTAAAATTAATAATTGATTTTCCTTGTTATGATCTCTAACCAGGGTTATCCAAATTATACTCCCAGGTCCGTAGCCCATATCGAGAAAGGTAAATAGGAATACTGCGAAACGCTGCATTCTCCTGCTCAATCTCCCGGATCATTGCCCGGCGCGCCCAGGATGACTCATTACAGAGTATGGTTAAAGACCCCCCTTCTCCGCCAGCTCCATTCACTTTCCAACCCAGGGCACCATACAGGCGGGCAATCTCGATCGCGCGAGCCGCATCTGCATTAATCAAGGCCGGGTGCAGGCGCCCCTGTGCTTCTGTGTTTTCAATCATCGCCTGCCCTAATCCCTGGAAATCACCCTGGTAAACGGCATCTCGCGATTTCCTTGCCGTGGTGCGCAAATCACTCAATTGTTTGCAGTTTGGTCCAGCATTTTCCAGACCACGGATTACCATCTCATGCACCTGAGAAGAATTGTGGGAGCGACCCAGATAGATCAATACCAGGCGGCGTTCCAGTTCCCACCAGAGAGAGTTGGGCACCTGAATCTGCGACACACTGGCATGCGGGTACTGGAACATTTCAATGTAATTGATGCCCCCATAGGCGGAACATAATTGATCCTGAATGCCGCACTGCTGGTGCAGCATTTCTGTCTCAATATACTGAGCTGCGGCAGCCACTTCATGCGGCGTCATTCGCCCTGGTTTCAACGAATCAAGCGCACCAATCAAAGCCACAGTCACTGCCGCCGAGGTACCCGTTGACGCGCCGCCAGGCGCTTCAGAATAGATAGTCACCTCAAATGCCAGGTCACTGGGGAGATGCATGTAATCTACTGCAGCTTCAAGCAGCGGATGCTTATTCCAACCTACATGATGTTCAGGATTGACAGCATAACGCTCGCCATAATTTTCAGCATAAATAATGATGCGGTCTTCTTGTCCCTCATACGGATATACTTCAATCTGCGCCTCAGCGTAAGGATAAACGCCAATATTAAAGATGGTGCCATACCCGGCAAACCAGGTATCCGTCCAGCCGCCATTATCGCAAATGCGAATGGGAGCAACACTGTTGATAATGCGTAAGGGTTTGCGAGCACCTTTCTTATTCATAGACCCACCTGTTCCTCCCTGGTTAATTGGTAAAGTAAATTTTACACCGGATACCCGAGCAGTTTGCTTATACCTTTTGAGCTGCAATCAGGCAGCTGCCACCCACCGGGATAGTATGGCCAGCTCGCAGACGGCTCAACTCCCAGTCAAGCAAACGCTCCAACAACTGCCCTGCCAGGCCAGATTGATTGCGGTGTTCTTTCTGGTAGCGATCCCACGCCTCCTGCTTCCGCCAGCCCAGGCGGGTAGGCACCGAACGGAACAAAAAAATTGGCAGCGGGAGCATAAAGAAAATATAGCTGGCAAAATTCACCCTAAAACCCACTTGAGACAGCAAATCGCGCAAGTGGGACAATGCATACCGGCGAAAATGACCGGAGTAATTATCGTCCGCCGACCACAACTGCTGGTAAGCTGGCACCGTAAGATACACCCAACCGCCCGGAACCAGCAGTTCATGCACCTTGCTCAGGAAACATTGATCCTGTTCAATATGCTCAAGCACATCAAATGCGCCTACTGCCGGCAGCGAACCAGGTTGAAAGCGGGCATCCTCCAGGGAGGAACAAATCAAAGTATCGACTCCGCGCTGCTGCGCGCTGCGAATCCCAGCCCACCCCGGTTCCAGCAGTGCGACCGGGATACCAGCCTGTTTCAAGCCTAAAGCTACATATCCATTACCGCCGCCAACGTCGAACACTGTTCCAGAGGGCGGGAAGCGCCGCATCAAGGTCTGGATGCAGCGGTTTCGGTGCCCGAACCAGAATGAATCGGCTTCAAGCGCCAGGCAGTTGAGGTTACCTTCTTCCGGATAAGAAATTTCACTGCGACTGCGCGCCACCCAGATCCCCTCTGGATTCAGTTCCAGATTGCTGGCAATTGCAGCTAGATCAATCGTAGGATGCGTCACAAGAAAAGTCCTGCAAAATTTCAATCCAGTAACGGGAGATTAATTTACCGGTTAGCGGCTCAACCACCTGGTTTTCCAGTTGACCGCCATTCTTCTCGATTACGCGCGCGGAAGCCAGGTTATCGGCATTACAGGTGATTAAGACGCGTTTCCAGCCCCAGGTTTTCATCTTTGCTAACAACAAAGCCAGCATTTGCGTGGCAAATCCCTGGCAGCGCGCGCCAGGCCGGATATTATATCCAATCTGCCCGTCGATCTGTTCCAGGCGCGGGGTCAACGTATGGCGCAGGCGAATAGCCCCGAGCACCTGTCGGTTGGCCTGATGCAGCAGCCAAAACTCTGACTGTGCCACTCGGCCCGGAGGTAAATTTTCTCCCCGTTCAGCCTGTTCCAAACAACGCAGATAGCCGGCAAAATCTTTTTGAATGATTTCCCAATCTTTCCGGTAGTAACGTTCACCAGCGGACCGAAAATCCGCAACCATTTCTTTAAAAGCAGCCGCGTAAGCTGCCGAAGGCCGCGCCAGGATCAAATCCCCCAACTTCAAATTCGCCATACTGGGCTAAGACTCCCATTTTTGCAGCTCAATGAGGTTGCCTTCCGGGTCAGCTGCATACACAAACACCAGCGCGCCCGCCCCAGGCACCTTTACGTGAACCAATTCCCCTACTTGACTGCCACCCGCTGCCAAAACAGCGGCTAGGGCTGCTGGCACATCATTCACGGCGAAGGCCAGGTGGGCCCATCCTAGGCGATTAATCGCCGGCGCACTTGTCTCAGACAATACATTATATTGAAAAACTTCAAGCGTTGGACCTTGCTCACCATAACCGGGCAGGCGCAGATGCATCCCTTGAATTTGCGCACCCGGTACCCCTGTGGCTTGCGCGACCCAGGGGTCCATCAGCTGCCGTTCGGGGAGAACTGGCTGGCAGCCAAAGACCTGGACATAAAAATCAGCCAGTTTCCGCCAATTTTGGGCAATCAGGTTGGTGTGAACGTAGCGAGCCTGGATCGGCATACCCGGCTCCTCTTAATTATTGTGCAAGCCAAAACGGTTTTCGAATAATTCGGGATCATACGGCGCGCGCCGCCCGGGGCAGTCCAGGCGCGGGCAAAGCTGACAGCTTTCAAAATCCACTTCGGTTGGGAAACGAATACCCGAAACGGTTTTGGTGGGGATCATCAACATGCTGTCCGTCAGGTACACCCCAATCTGCGTAACAGCGTCCCCTAACAGATCAAATAATTGACGCTGCTCCTGAATTGGCCAATCTTCCAGAGAGCCTGGACTCATTGCCGCCGTCTTCCCCAGGTGATAATGTTCATCCATATACCGCGATACTGCCTGGAGCCCATTCACTAACGCCGCGCCTTTAATTTCCTCTGCCCAATAACGCAGCAGCATATCATCGAAGCCTTTTGCCCAGTCTTGCAGTTCAGGCCCGCAGGTCGCCAGGTAAGGGAATACGCGATAGGCAGTTTCCAGATTTACCCGCAGCACTCGACTGGTGAAGCGCTGTCCATCAACTTCAACCCAGTCCTCACCTCGTTCTGTGATATACGCTTCGGCAACCAGCCCTCGCGGATGCGCTAGCGGCAGTGCCTGCGCCACCATCTGTTCCAACTCGTTTGCTTTCTTGCTGTCAGGCTTAATGCGAAGACGCTTCTGCAACGCCGCCAGATCCAGATGAAAAGGGATCATTTCTAAGACATGTATATCCAGTAGTTTATTCATGCGCGACTTATCCTGAACTTAATTTTCGGGCTGAAACCCGGACGCGTTCAGACCAGCAGCAGATTCAGCCTGATGGATAATTTCATCCACGTCTTCCTCATTCAGGCCACCTTGAATCCACTGCACCAGCAAACGTCCTTCCATCTCTGTCAGTTCCAGGCGAGAGCGCCGGCAAAGCGCTTTTATGTTGTTGCAAACCACACCTGCCAGCTCGTTCGCAGTATAACTCCCCGGGCGCTTGCCAAAGCGCACCCCATCCTGGAAAATGATGCCTTTGAAAATCAATACCACATCTGAACGCGAAATTTGTTCGCCGTGTTCAGCACACCAATCACTGACGGATTTAGAGGATTGGTAGGTATTGTATACTTTCTGCCCTTCAGCAATACCTTGCAGCTCATTAACAATCCCATGGAAGAGCAGCGCGTACTGCCGGGAGGAAAGATCAGGTGCACCTGTCACCTGACTGACTCTCCGGGTGAATTCCTCCAGGCTCGGCAGCGATTCTTCGTAAGTTTCCTCCGGCTCCTCTTCTTCCTCTTCCGCTTCATTTTCGTATTGATCCGCAGCCAGATAGGACTCTCCCTCCGGCTGCTGGTCTTCGGAATGGGCTTTTTCAAGCTGATTTTCTTCCGCATCAGTGATGCCATCCCGATCTCGAGCCGTTGCCGGGTGTATATGGCGTTTCGGATCAAACAAATAACCAGGCTCAGGCTGGCTGGTAATTTCAAGCCCGAGGTTCTCCACCGACTGCAATAACCGCTTGAAAGAGCCTACCCCCGCCCACTGCGTTTCAAGCACCTGCGGACCCAACTTGCTGACGACGTACTGGGATGCTCGCGCCAGCAGAATGGCACTGCTCGAATTGGCAGCCAGTTCTTTTACTGCAGTGACAATTTGACTGCGCAAACGCTGCAGTTCACTCTTATCCGATTTCTCCCGTTCAGCAGTGAGCCCATTTTTTCCTTTTTCAAGGGTTGGAACAGGATTAGCGGGTAAGTTTACGGAGGGGATTACCTGAGGTTGAAGGATGATCTTATACATCAATGGGTTCAGCCGCACCAGGTGCAGTCGCGGTTCGCTGCAAATCAGGGCTTCTGCCAGGCGCTGCGAAGTGCCGAACCCCAGCCAGTTGTTGCTATCGCGGAACTCGCGGAAATCTTTGAGGATATCAGGCAGGTCAGCGCCGGCCACTTCGCCATCGGCACAGGTTGCCTCATACACCCGAGCAGCCATTTGGTTCAGAATATTCTCTGAAACCTGTATGCGCGCATTGCCACCGGAACAATTCCCATCGTTCATGATTCCGAGTGCGTCCTCGATAAACTCTTCTTCATTAATCACCAGGTCACAGGCGGCCTTGTAGGCAGGAGGCATAAAATCAATGCCAAGCGTAGTTGTCCGCCGGTCAAATGCCCGCAAGCGCAGCAGCACTGGCATAAAGTCCGAATCGCCCGAAAAGATGATGAACTCGTCGAAATTGGTACGGTGATTTAAAGTATCGAGGATATCCATTACCATATAGATATCCGCGCTGTTTTTCCCCATCCGCGTCTGGCTGGGGCAGTCAATCACGGTAAAAGCCGCGCTGGTAAAGAAGGAACGGAAGCGGCGAAAACCCGCATCGGGATTGGGATAACAGCGGCGGATTAAAATAGAACGGGATCGCGGCTCAACAAGCGTGTTCCTGCCATCTTGCGCCGGCAAACCTTTTTCTAACCAGGATAACCATCGGGCTGGGTCTGAAGCAAACCGTTCTGCAGCCTGCGGATCGGTTTTGCTTAAGCCAATATAGATGTTATCGAAATCAACGAACAAGGCACTCTTAATTGGTGCGGCGTGCTGAAACGACTGATCCATAAAAAATAAATTCCCCGAAAAAGAAAAGTTTGTAAAAACGACGGTTAGTAAGTGAAACCAACCTCAATTAAGTACCGGCGTGTTTCAAAGGGTTGCAGGGTTTGCAGCGTGCCTCTACTGCGCTCAGCGCCGCGCCCCTCAACATGGCAGTTGGCCGGTTCAATGCCGACAACATACGCTCCTTCTCCCATCATCTTCCACTCCGCCAGCACCGGGTAATCTGCTTGAGCATAGCGCCAGTAAGCGCTTATCCCGCGCCCGCTGTCAAAATTGGGGTTGATAAAACGCACTTCAACCTGCCCGGCCGAATCGGGTTGCAGATAATGGTAAAAGACCTGTTCTTGATAACCGCTTTGCGGTGTTTCAAACCCATTATAACCTTCAAATCCAACCTGTGCGGCTTTATCTCGAGGTTCAGAAGTATGTTCAGGTAATTCCAGGTGAGCGCCGGCATCGACCAGGGGGAAGCCAAGGTTGAAGTGCTGTAAGAACATATGCGGAACTGGTTGAAAGGAACGGTTTTCAACCGTGTCTTCAATCCAAAAACGCGTTCCGCTTAACCAGGTGCTGATTCTCCGGCGCACGGCGATGTTCTCGCCAAACATGCTGACCTGCCGGACTGTTCCTTCAACCCACAGAAAGTAATCATCATCTTTCCAGTCCCCACCCCAACGCACCTCCCGCGCCGGCGTCCCCGCGACGCGACCGTGCAGGCCTAGCAGTTCACCCGCGTCCTCACCAGGGGAACCAACTTGAGTCAATCCACACGGAGTGAGAAAGCCACCCGGCCAGGTACGCAGCCAGCCCAGGCCTTGCGGCTCACTGTACGCTGGATGGGCAACACCCACCCCAGTCATAAAAGCGATTGGAATCCCGCGGAAATTGAGCTCGGTGATCGCCATACCTCGGTCGGGGACAACGACAAAGTCCAAGCCAGCGGCGGTGCGGATGCGCACAGCCCGCACCCCTCGCGCGCTGCCATCCACCAGTTCAAACGGCTCCACCTGCGCCAGTTGGTGGATATCCCCAACCCGACGCAGGATTTCCGCACGGGTGTATTTCTTTCCCCAAACAACGGCCATAGACCCTCCAGCTGAAGCGTTTATTTCACCTGATTGCTGCTTTTTAAGAAGTTGACCATTTTGTCAACCACAACCCCTTCCACGGCTTCGATCCCTCGCGCCTGCACATCCCTCGGCAGGTTTAACAACGCCACGTTCGGGATGCGCTTTTCGGCCCCAACGACCGCCAACAGGGCCTGTTCCAGGTCTGTAGCGATGTTCACTTTACTGACCCCCCCTCCCGGCAGGTGAACCGCCTGTTGGATCATATCCGCAGGGACACCCGAACCGCCATGCAGCACCAGGTGAACAGGGGTCCGCGCGCGGATGGCCTGCAGGCGTTCCAGGTCAATCTTGGGCTGGCGCACCATATAAACCCCATGAGCCGTGCCAACTGAAACAGCCAGGGCATCCACACCTGTCTCGCGCACAAACTGCTCGGCTTCTTCAGGATCCGTATACAACTCTTCATCACTTTCGGTTTCCAGCGTGTCCGCTGAGAAGATGCGCCCGAGTTCAGCTTCCACTGATACACCTCGTGCGTGCGCATACGTCACAACTTCTCGGGTGGTCTGAATATTCTCTTCCAACGGCTTGCTTGAGGCATCGACCATAACAGATGTGAAACCACTTTCGATGGCTTCCTGAATCACCGGGATATCCCAGGTATGGTCCAGGTGCAGCGCGACCGGAACCGTAGGTGGGTTGCTGCGCACCTGTTCGTAAAAGGCGGCGGCAAACGCACTTGGGCGCAAGCCGGACCATTCAAACTCGCGCTGAGATATTTGCACAATGAGCGGCGAGCGGACGGTTTCTCCCGCGCGGAGAATTGGGGCAATTAATAAAGTGCTGCGCGGCGAAAATGAACCAACCGCATACTGGCCCTGCTCAGCCCAGGCCAGCAACGTTTTTAAAGGGTAAACATTGGGAACTTGAGAGCTCATCGATTTAGAAGCCTTCCTAAAAATTCAATTCGTGCGCTTTATAGTAGCGCGGGTAATCGGAGACCAGCAGGTAGAGGGGTGGTTCATCTTCGTCAATCGCCGGGAAACGGCCAAGCGCCTCAAGAAAGCGATTATCCCTGGCGTCATCATTAACCAGCGATACCTCGCCCACCAGCGTGCGTCCATCCTCCGCCCAGAACTGGTGATACAACCCGCGCTCCAGGGTGATACTCTCGCCCGGATGCAGTTCCACAATCCCGCCCGGCGGCAGCTTGCGGCGCACGCCATCGACCGAGACCTGCACTTCTCGTTCTTTGTCCAGCTGTTCGTCTGGCGTAGACCAGTATACCTGCAGCAGTAAACGCCCGCCACCGCGATTGATGATGTCCTCCATCTTGCTCCAATGGAAGTGATAGGGGGTAAGCTGATGCGGATCGACGATCAAAACTTTTTCCGCATACAACTTGCCCTGCCCGGTTTCCAGATTCTTGGGGCTGCCATTGCGGATGGTAAAAAGGAACAGCCCAGCCTGCTGATATTCACCCGTGCCAAAGTCCGTGATATCCCAACCCAGTTGATTTTGCACAATTTCGGCGACTTCTGGTCCTTTAGACTGCCACTCAGCAGGCGTCCAGTAAGCAAAGGGGGGTAAGGAAAACTGGCGCTCATGAAGGAACGCATCCGCGGAGCGCATAATATGATTGATTTCAGAACGCTTCAACCTGGTCTCCTTTAAGTATGCTTAGATCACTTCGAGCGCATTGACATCTGGCAGGGTGGGGAAAGCAGCGTGTGGCTCAGCCTGGTACCAGAACGCCGTTGAAGCAATGTCATCCTGCCGGGGCAGGTAACGCCCCTGGCCTTCCATCGCCGAGCGCCAACCCAGATCCTGAATGGTCACGCGAATATTTTGATCAAAGCGAATTGGGTCCATGATGTGCCAGCGGTACATCCCAAAACGCTGCTGGCTGATGTACAAGCCATCCGGCTGGATCACCTGATGCATGCCCAGGAAAGGGGTGCTGTAAATGCCATACTGGCCTTTGGGCTGTTCCCAATCCCAGGCCCCGCCGAAATAGTCCTCGGTCCCGGTCCCGCTGATGGTCGGGAAATCGCTATCACCATCGAGGTAGAACTTCATCTCTCCTTCACCCCACCAACCGTTATTGTTGGCCCCTACGGCCAGGTAGGTGCCCACATAGTGACCCTTGCCCTGCACACCGTCTAACAAGGTGTGCACCTGCATCGCCGGCAGGGGATTGTTACGTCGCCACTGGGCATGGAAGTAAGCCCGCGATTCGGGCACCTGGGTAAGGGTATAGTCAATGGAGTAGTAAAAGCCGTGAATCTCATCGGGGGCCAGATTTTCAAGGGTCAGGCGGGCATGCTTCCGAAACGGCATTTCCCAGTAGCTGTTAAAACCGCCAGCGGGGTTGACCGCTACCGGCAGCGAACTGACATTGGCCCGCTCACCCCAGCCATTGCAGAAGAAATCACCTAATGGCACTTCAACCGAAGGCGTCTCTTCCCCGTCCCAATAAGCGCGCAGCACCAGACGCCGCCAGGTAGAGGGATGCACTGTGCACCAGATATGTTGAATTGCGCCAGGGCCATCGATATCGGCCAGCGTTACCAATTCACGCGGGGCAATATTGATGGAGGGAGATATTTTCCAGCCCTGACCCAACTCGCGCCCGACCACAGCGCCGGTTCCTTGGACAGCTTTGCCGCCCTGGCCCTTTTCCCCGTTGAAGTTTTCGGGACTGATCGAACGTGTAACGGCATCTGAGAGTTCCGCTAAATTGCCTAGCCCCATACCCAAACCGTTGAAATCTGGTTTCATAATAAGCTCCCTAAATGAGGAATAATCACATCGGATCCCTGTGATTATAGCGTGAGATCAAGTGGACAGGCAAGCAGAGAATATGAGGGAGAGGGATACGGACTTGGGGTAGAATCGAATGAACTTTCATCATACATCTGCGTAAGGAGAAGGATGTTCATTTTCTTATCGAAGTTTCTGCCGTCATTTGTCTACCCGTTGGGCATCGTTTTCCTGCTCATCCTGGCTGCGCTGCTGCTGAGCCGCTTTCGCCGGCTGCAAACAGCCCTGCTGGTGCTCACCATCCTGGTGCTGTTGATCGGTGGCAACCGTTGGTTCGCATACACTCTGGCTCGCTCGCTCGAGTGGCAGTACCTGCCGCTCAACCCTGTGCCGCAAGCTGAAGCAATTGTGGTGCTGGGCGGTGGTACCGAGTCCCAGCAGTTTCCAAGGCCGATGGTTGAGGTCAACAGCGCCGGCGACCGGGTGACATATGCGGCTATGCTTTATAAAGAAGGCAAAGCTCCTTATCTGCTGCTCAGCGGCGGAAACATCGACTGGCTGAACGGGCGCACGATGACGCCAGCCGCGGAAATGGCCAGCCTGCTGGCGTTAATGGATGTATCTTCCAGCGCGTTGTGGCTGCAGCCAAAGTCGCAAAACACGCATGAGGATGCCTTATACTGCAGTGAGATCCTGAAGCAGAAAGGCATACACCGAGTGTTATTGGTCACTTCTGCACAGCACATGCCGCGGTCGGTGGCGCTCTTTAAACATCAAGGGATTGACGTGATTCCTGCCCCAGTCGATTACACCGTCACCCAGCCGGGTTGGGATACCCTGTTTGCGCCAGATCTGCAAACCTTCCTGGTAAACATGATCCCCAATGTGGGCAGCCTGTCCCTGACCAGCGGCATTATGAAAGAATATATTGGATATTGGGTCTATCATTGGAGAGGATGGCTCTAAATGTCTTTCCAGAATCTTCACTCTGAGGCGCCTCAGCCTGTTTTTCCACCCCCCGATTATGTGCCTGGGATTTCAAAGGTACCGGGAATCGAAGTCTACGTCCCGGAAAGTTCAGTAGAAAAACGTCCGGAAATTGTGGACTTTAAGTGCCCTCACTGCGGTGCGTCAACCGCTTATAGCGTTGAAACCGGAAAACTGACCTGCGAATACTGCGGCTACACCGAAACGCTCAATTCCAAACGCCTGGGTCGCAAGGCAGAAGGTTTTGAATTCCGCGTCGATACCCTTGAACGTTCCGAGCAAGGCTGGGGGGATGAGCGCAAAGACCTGGCCTGCCAGAGCTGTGGTGGAGTTGTCTCTGTTCCTCCAGATACGCTGGCGTTCACCTGTCCCTTCTGCGGCTCAAATAAAGTCCTTTTCCGAGCGCCCTTAGAAGACGTGCTGCGCCCGCGTTACCTGATTCCATTTACTGTAGAACCGCAAGACTGCGCCAAAATCACGGGTAAGTGGTTGGGAAGCAGCTGGATGACCCCCAAAGAGCTGCGTAACAGCGCTGCAATTGGCAAATTCAACCCCATTTACATCCCCTATTGGACCTTTGGGGCTATCTGCAACGCCACCTGGAAAGCCGAAGTAGCGCATCAGAAAACGGTGGTGTACTTCGAAAACGGCCAGCGCAAGGAACGTCACGAGATCGAATGGCGCCCGGAAGCGGGAAAGGTTCAGAAAGAATTTAAAGACCTGCTGGTCCCTGGAACGACCCGCTTGAACCTGCGCGCCCTGGCGCGGATAGATCAATTTAATATCGCCAATCTGGTGTTGTATGAGCCCCGTTACCTGGCAGGGATGCACGCGCAGGCATATGATGTGCCGCTGGAAGAAGCCTGGAAAGCCGGGCGGCAGATCATGCGCGAGGATACGCGCCAGGCTTGCCTGGACCGGGCCAGCAACTCACAGGTGCGCAACTTCACCATGGCACTGGACTTCGATCAAGAAGCGTGGCGTTATATTCTGACCCCGGTTTACACCAGCGTCTATCAATATAGCGAGCATTCCTTCCAGATCCTGATTAATGGGCAGACCGGGCGCATTGCTGGCCCTCGCCCGGTGGACTGGCATAAGGTATGGCTGGTCATCGCGGCGCTGATTGCGCCGGGAATCCTCACCGCGCTGGTCGGGCTGCTGCTGTCCTACAGCGAAAGCGGCTCCATTACAGCTGGGATCGGCTTCTTCCTGATTGTCGTCGGGGTCGTTATCGCCTTTTTCATTTTCCACCAGGCACAGGAGATGGAAAATGTCTGAGCAAACAATCCAACCCATCCAGCCGGTGATGGGGTGGGGAATTGAACTGCAAATGGCGGAATGCAGCAGCTGCCACTGGCGTTACCTGCTGCCGGTAGACCAACCCATCCAACCCTGCCCGCACTGCTACCAGAAAACCCTGACCCCCTTTACAGGCGCAACTTCAGCAGACCAGCAGCCTTATCTACCGGAACTGATCCTGCCTTACCAGGTTTCTTCACACGCGCTGGACGCAGCCATCGCTTCCTTCGCGGCAGGCATTCCCTTCGCGCCAGAAGGGTTAAAACCAGAAAAACTACGCCAGCAGCTGGCTGAGGTTTACCTGCCCATGTGGCTGGTGGATGCTGAAGTCAGTGCCTGCTGGCAGGCGGAAGCCGGCTTCAATTACGAGGTCGTCAGCCACCAGGAATTTTATGATCAAAATCGCTCGGGATGGAAGACGCGCGAAATTAAAGAACCGCGCGTGCGCTGGGAAAACCGGGTTGGCAGGCTCAAACGCAGCTATCAAAATGTTCCCGCACCAGCCCTGGATGATGCCGCCCAAATGGAGCAGCAGCTGGGCAGTTTTAAACATGATTCTGCCCGACCTTATACCGCGGAGCTGGTCACGCATGCTGCCATGCGCCTTCCGGATCACACCCCAGAGGAAGCCTGGAGCGAGGCAGCGGCGGCGTTTCAAGGGGCGGCAACGGCAGAATGCCAGCAGGCTTGCGCGGCAGATCACCTGCGCCAGTTCCGCTGGACGGCTGACTATGCCAGCCTCAACTGGACGCTGCTGCTGCAGCCCATCTACTCCACCAGCTACCTGGATGACCAGGGCCATCCACAGCCTGTGCTGATCAACGGGCAAAGCGGGCAAATCAGCGGAGTTCGCAGAGCCTCTACGAAACGCGCCGCAAGAACCGGGCGGATCATCCTGGCAGTGAGCCTGGTGGTGTTCGTGCTTGGCCTGCTGCTGGGCTTTGCCAGCGCTCAAATTGAACCGGCGCTGAGTAATCTGGCCGTGTTTGGCTTGCTGCTGGGAGCCGGTGGGATTCTCGCCGCAGCCTTGCCCTATCTAATCGCCTGGGACTTTAATCGCAAACAGGCTTTCCTTAAAAGCGCCGGGGAGGAAAAGAGGCCGGCAAAAAGGTGACCCTACTCTGTCACCCGCATGCGCAGGCGCTGCCAGAATGCCCGCAGCCACAGCACAAGCCATTCCCGGAAAGAGTGCTGCCACAACCGGCTGGCAGCCCGGATGCGCCGTTCATCCAGGGGATGAGCGCTGTAGATCGATTCGCGGTAAAGAACAGTCGTTTGATGGAGGGCTTTGCTCAACTGAGCATAGCGCGTCAGGCTGTTATCATACAATTCCAGGTATTCATCCGGGGTTATGCTCGGTAAGGCGACCAAACCCGCCCAACTTAATGCCCGGCGCATGCGGCGGTACAACACATCCACCTAAATCTTAGGCGCTTTTTTACTGGCTGAAAACATGCGCAGCAGCAGGAAAGGCAGAACGAGCAGCAGCAGCGCCGCGATCACTACCAGCCCGATCAGGAATGGGCTGGCGGGTGATTTCGGTTCCTCCAGGCGCACAGCTGGTGATATCTCGGTGCTGCCTGTAGAGGTCTCTTCCGAGTAGACAATCGGCGTGCGGCTGGTCGTCGGCTCAAATTCGACCCAGCCATATCCTGGAAAATACACTTCCACCCAGGCATGGGAAGCCGAAGCCGGCACGCGGTACGCCTGGCGTTCGGGATCATAACCGCCCATAGCATAGCCAGTAGCCACCCGGGCGGGCACGCCTATCGATCGCAGCATCACCACCATCGCCGATGCATAATGACTGCAAAAGCCAGCCTTGCTGTCAAACAAGAAGTAATCGACTACATCCCGGTTTTTCGGCGCTTCAGGCAAGTTCAGGTCATATTTTTCGTTTTCCCGCAGGTAATTTTGAATATCCAGAGCCTTGTGATACGGATCAGCCGCACCAGCCACGATCCGGTTCGCTAACACGCGCACCCGGTCGGGGAGCGAATCCGGCAGTTGTAAGTAGACCGAGCGAATTTCAGGCGCGTAACCGGTGGGTGCCTTCGCTAACTGGTTGGAACTCACTCGCGTCGCGGCAGAAATGACCTGATATTGAGAAACCTTGCCCTCCAGCAGTTTGCTGCTGTCTCCCTGAAGCGCGCGTAAGGAAACCTTTTCCCCAGTCTGAACGGGATCATTAACGGAGAAAAGTGCTTCTGTATGCCGCGCTTCGAGCTGGAAAGTCTGGCGCAGGAAGTAGCGCCCTGCTGGCGGGCTCTTGGGCAGTTCGCTTTGCTGACTGACCACTTCACCTAATGGAATTGGGTCCCAGCCTCTCCCGGTATAAAACCCATAAATGTCGCTTCGCCAGTAATGTGTCGGCACCGTTGATACTGGCACGTTCATCCCGACCCCTGGGGGGATTGGCGCCGGATCGCTGATACTGACCCACATGATCGTCTCATCCCCTTGAGCAATTGGCGCGCCGATCTCGTTCAGGTTCGGCGTGTTGACAGATACTTCTCGCTTTTGATCAGGCGGTGGCGGTGGGTTCACACCCGAAAACAGGCGCGTGGCGGTGGTTGAAGTCTCCTGATGCCAGCGGTCCATCCAATCCGAGATGGCCCGCCAGCCTTCTGCTGTACCAAAAAAGGGCGCCGCCCGCGCCACCAAAACAATCACAACAGCCAAACCAACTGCGGCGGCGCCCCACTCCAGGCCTAACTGGTCCGGGTAATCCACCTGGCGGTGCTGCCAATCTTCTTGCTGTTTATTGAATGAAGTGCGTACCATCAGCAAGATGACTAAAAACAAGAAAGCCATGTAGTTGCCTAAGGACTGCCGGCTGAGATGAATATTGATCGCATACAGGATCCCGAGGGGCAGCAAACCCACCAGCGCCTGCCGCCAGCGTAGCACTGCCCACATCAACCAGATCGCGCTGATCATTAAGATAAACCCCAGCAGCAGCACGAACAGACCTGAATCACGTACATTTTCCCCGGTATTCAATGTTTGCAGCCAGCCTGAAATTCGCAGGTAAAGCTCTAAAGAACGCAGGTTCATTTGATCAACGGTTTGGCTGAAAGGGGAAAACAGCAGTTCGTTCCACCGGGGGAGAATGTGACCAACCGATTCAACCGCGATAATCACGGAGATGAACAGCGCGTACAATAACGCCTGCCAGCCACGAAACAAGGAACGCGCCAGCAGCCAACCGAAAAGCACCCCCCAAAGAAAGCAAGAAGCTAGAGCAGTTTCATCTCGCACCCATTTAGCTTCTTGCAGGCTGTAAATCAACAGGCTGAACAGCAGAAGCATGATAAGCTGCGTGGTCCAGGTGCGCGCCAGGCTTCTTCCCATCCAGTTGATTACGCGGTCAAACATGAAAATTTACTCCCCGGGCCTGGCTGTTTTGGATAACGTGCTTTGGGAGAGTGCCTCAGCCATATTTGAAGCCGCCATAACCGCCGCTGCCTTTCTCGGCGCCCGGCGGGTGATCACGCGCCCGGTGCCCAGCACAGAGAATTCCCACCGGCTGATTTCTCCGTAAAAGCCGCTGATCAACTGCACATCCTCACGGCGCAGGAGATGGGTTGGGATACCCTGTTCAAGCAGGAAGGCCATAAATTCTTCAGCTCCACGCGTCTCTTCCGCGCCAAACGAAGCCGGATCGAGCAAAATTACCTCAGCCCGCCCGCTGCTGCCTCGGCTGCGAGAAATGCGCCGCAGAGCAGCAATCCAATCGGAGCGCAGCGAAGGCGTGACCAGGACCAGTAAGTCATTACCTGACACGAGCGTGCGAGCATTTGTCAGTACCGTTTCCAGAGAATTCCCGGTTACCGCATTTAAGGGTGCCAGGGCTTGCAATATATTCCACAGATGGATTTGTCCCTGGCGCGGCAGCACCACGCACTGCTGGTCGGCAGTGGTGAACATGCCAACCGCCAGGTTTTGCTGCAGCAGCCGGGCTGCCAGTGAAGCTACTACGGTCACCATTATTTCTTCACTGGACTTTTCCCCTTGACCAACATGATCGGCGGCATCAAAGTCCGGGACCAGCCAGATGTTTGAAGCGGCTTCTGGGGTAAACACTTTTACAAAAGGCTCAGTATGCCGGGCAGTACTGCGCCAATGTATGTGGCGCAGCGGATCCCCCGCCACATACGGGCGAACCGTCGTAGAAGCAATCGTCTCAGCGCGTAAAGGTTGGTTTAATGGGCGGTGATCACCCAAGGCGCCGTGATGCGGCAGCACCTGCTCAGGCAGTTCCGCCAGGGGCGGGTATACCAGGATTTCTTCTCGCTGCAAGTACATCTGGCGCACAACCAGCCAGCCAAACGGCTCACCCAGGCACAGTTCCCAGGGCCCCAGGCTAAACACACCCCGCCGCGTGCAAACCGTGTGCGCGCGCCACTCAATATGGCTCTGCGGGTCGGAAGCCCGAGCACTGGAAACGGTATAACCCGGGATATTCGAACGGTCCACAAACTCTGCCCAGATGATGGGAAGAGAAGTTTTATTATCCAGGCTGATCTGTTCTTCTAACTCGTCCCCCACCTGCATCGCGGCGAAAAGCAGCCGGCGGCGTCCGTGTGTCCCCAATGCGATCATCCGCGCCCAGAGAAACGCGCTCAACAAAATGCCCAGGAAAGCCACCGCACTCATTAATACCACCGGAGATGGGGCAGCGATATACCAGATGAGCAACACGACAAAAGCTACCAACGGCAGCCAACGACGAATTTCAATCGTGATATGTAACTCCGTCGCTTCAGAGCGCCAGATAACGCGCGGCTCCCTCAGCCAGCGCCGAAATTCCCGCCATACGAACTTTAGGAACTTCTTCATTTTTTTATTTTAACACACTAGAATTTTTGGGGCATTGAATGAGCCCCTTTCGGTTTTCCTGTTATATTGCCTCCAAGGATACTTAGAACTCGCGCAGGTGTTCTTTACGCAGGTCATTTCCGCGAATGCGCCAGACACTGGTGGCGAAACGGTCAATAAAAGCCCGGTCATGTACGGAGATCAGCACTGTGCCGGGGAAAGCTTCCAGGGCTGTCTCAAACTGCTGCCGGGAGGGAATATCCAGGTGGTTAATTGGCTCATCCAAAAGCAGGCAGTTCGCCCCGCTGACCACTAACCGCGCCAAGAGCAAGCGCGAGCGCTCGCCATAACTCAGGTTAGCGGTGGGTAAGCGCACCTTGTCGTTATAGATCAAAAAGTATTGCAGAAAGTTGAAAATTTCAGTCTCGTTCATCGGAGCCAACCGCTGGATGGTCTCCAGAGCGCTCTCCTCAGGGTCAAGCACTTCCTGCTGTTGCGGCATATAGCCGATGCGCACGCTCGGCCCTACAGCAATCTCCCCGCTGGAAGGAAGAACCTCACCCATAATCATGCGCAGGATGGTCGTCTTGCCCGAGCCGTTCGGTCCGACCAACGCCACCCGCTCGCCATACTGCAAGGTTTGCTCCACTTCCTTTAGTAAGCAAGCATCCCCAAAGGATTTGCTGATCCCGGTCAGTGATAGGACCACCTGCCCGCTGCGCAGGCTGGGAGAAAAGGAAAGGCGCATCTGCCCGGTTGCGTCAGGTCGTTCAACGCGCTCGTCCGATTCGAGATAACGCTGCAAGCGTTTTTCTTTCGCTTTAGCACGCTGGGCTACTTTTTTCGCCAGCCGGCGCATGTGATCGTTATTCGTGCTGCGTTCTGTCGAAAGCGCATGTTCTTTCGTCTGGCGGATATCTTGCTCAAACCGGCGGACCTCGGCGCGCTGGTCTTTCCACGCGCCCCACTGTTTTTCCAGTTCCCGGGCTTTCACTTCCTCGTAATTACGATAATTCCCCGCATATTCCCGCAGCGTGTGCCGGTCCGAATCAAGTTCCAGGATGCGCTGCACCGTGCCATCCAGAAAGCGCCGGTCATGCGAGACAATTAACACCGCCCCCTGATAATTGGATAAAAAGCCTTCCAACCATTCCAAAGCTTCAATATCCAGGTGATTGGTCGGCTCATCCAGTAGCAGCAGCGAAGGCTCCGCGACCAGCAGCCGCGCCAGGCCAACCCGGGTACGCTGTCCGCCAGAGAGATGCTTCATCTGGTCAGATTGGCTGACATCGCGCAGTCCCAACCCTTCCAGTACCGTATCAATCTTGTTCTCGATAGTGTAGCCCCCAAGCAGCTCGAAACGGTCCAGCGCTTCCCCATAGGCCGCCAGTACTGCGGAGGAGTGGTCTGAAGCCATGCGTTCGGTCAGCGCCGTTAATTGCGTATGCGCCTCGTAAAACCCAGGAACCCCGCCGCGGATATACTCGCCAACGGTCGCTTCCAATCCTAAATCAATGCCCTGCGGTAAATAACCCAGGCTGGTCGATGCAGCCAGAACTACATTACCCTGGTCAGGTGCCTCTTCCCCAGTTATGATGCGCAGCAGCGTAGATTTGCCGCTGCCATTTGGTCCTACCAGACCAACCCGATCCGCGGGGTTAATCGCAAAGGTGATGCTATCCAGTACTGTCTGGACGCCATAGGATTTAGATATTTGATGAACCTGAAACATGCCTACCTCCATTCATGGAGATTAAATAAAAATCACGGGCCGACGTGGCACCCGTGACTAAATTCCGAAAGAAAATGATCCAGATCATAACTGAGCAGGCCCACGCCAAAGACAAATGGGCGCACAGCTGCCGACCCGATCAACAGCCAGATTACGCCCGATTTATTTTGCCTGCATCTCTGTCATTGCTTATCCCTTTCGAAGAAAATCATATCATGGTGAATTCATCAAGTCAAGAATTAAAACCTGGCAGAGCTTAGGGGAAGCCTGGGCATTACCCGAGGAAAAACCCTTACACAAAAAGTTAACGAATTGATTATAATTTTTTAAGTTTAGAAGGAGGGAAAGTAAACGGGTGAAATGTTTTATGCGTAGAATGGAGCGCAGTCAAGTGTCGCCGTGGAGGAAAGCCAGTTGAAGATGCATATCAAAGGGTCCTGGTTGAAGGATGAACTGGGGCGATCTCTGATCCTGCATGGCGTCAACTTGAGTGGGAGCAGCAAGATCCCCACCTGCCCGAACGGCGCAACCTACCGCAATGAAGGTTTTTTCGACCACCGGCATGTTTCCTTTGTCGGACGGCCCTTCCCGCTTGAGCAAGCTGACGAGCATTTTGCCCGACTGCGCTCTTGGGGGCTGACTCTGCTGCGCTTTTTGGTGACCTGGGAAGCGATCGAGCACGCTGGCCCTGGGCAGTATGATGCTGAATACCTCGACTACCTGCAAGCCGTGGTCAAAAAAGCAGGGGATTATGGCTTTACCGTGATTATTGACCCACATCAAGACGTGTGGAGCCGCTTTTCAGGTGGAGATGGCGCGCCAGGCTGGACATTTGAAGTCCTGGGACTGGACCTGACCCGCTTCCATGAAACGGGCGCAGCCATTGTGCACCAGATTCATGGGGACCCTTTTCCGCCCATGGTCTGGCCTACTAACGGCTCCCGGCTGGCTGCCGCGACCATGTTCACCCTGTTTTTTGCCGGGAATGACTTCGCACCCAAGACATTGGTAGATGGCGAACCTGTCCAGGATTACCTCCAACGGCATTATATTGCCGCCTTTCAAAAAGTAGCCGAACGCCTCAAAGGCCTGGACTGCGTGGTGGGTTATGAAGTATTTAATGAACCGCTGAGCGGATTTATCGGCCTGAAGGACCTGACCCATCCGCTGCTGCCGGTGAAGTTTGGTCCCATGTTTTCACCAATTCAGTCCATGCTGTTGGGCGATGGGATTCCGCAAGAGATTGAAGTCTGGCAGCGCACGCTGCTGCGTTCGCGGCTGGTAGAACGCCGGTTGATGAACCCATCTAAAATGCGGATCTGGCGAGAAGGCTATGATGGCATCTGGCAGCAGAATCAAGTTTGGGACCTGGATGAAAAAGGCCGGGTCCGCCTGCTGAACCCGCATTATTTTGCCCAGGTAAACGGTAAAGAGGTAGATTTCTCGCGCGACTACCTGCGCCCGTTTGTTAATCGCTACACAGCCGCTATCCGCGCTGTAGACCCAGATGCCATTATCTTTCTAGAAACAGACCCCCGCATGCCACCCCCGGATTGGGGGCCACAAGATGCCAAAAATATCGTTTATGCCCCACACTGGTATGATGCGACCGTTTTGTTTTTAAAAACCTATTCTCCCTGGATCGGTTTCGATGTGCACACCGGTCATGTTATCCTCGGGAAACGGCGCGTGCAGCGATCCTTTGTGCATCAACTGGCAAAGCATAAAGAGTACTCGGCGCTCCACCTGGGCAATGTGCCGACGATTATTGGTGAAACCGGTATCGCTTTTGACTTGAACGGCGGGCGAGCCTATCACAGCGGCAATTTCAAACAGCAAATCCGCGCTATGGACCGCATCCTGCATGCTCTCGACGAAAATCTGCTCAGTTATACGCTCTGGAACTACACGCCAGAAAACGATAATATCCATGGGGATCAGTGGAACGGCGAGGACCTCTCCATTTTTAGCCTGGATCAGCAGCAGTGTGCAGAGGATATAAACTCGGGCGGGCGCGCGCTGCAAGCCATTGTCCGCCCCTACGCGCGCGCGACAGCCGGTGAGCCACTGCGAATGTCCTTTGATATCAACCGGCGGGTATTTAGTTACACGTTCCGCCATGACCCGGATATCCAGGCCCCAACGGAGATTTTCGTGCCCAACTATCAATATCCCAATGGCTACAATATCTGGGTCACGGATGGCGAATGCGACCTGCGCCATGAGCAACAACTGCTGCTGTACCAGCCCTCAGCCGACCGGGAGACGCACCGCATTAAAATCACCCCCCGTTAGGCCTACGCGCCTGAGGCTTTATGTTTTTGAAAAATCTGGCAACCCATTCTGAAGAAAACTTTCAATCAGCGGGATCACGTCCGCTAATGTGGGAAAAATCCGGTAAGCAATTTTTCGAATCTCATCTGTAGGTGGTTTTAGATCGGGAACCATCACCGGCAGCATTCCGGCGCGATGCGCTGCCAGAATCCCGGCTTCCGAATCCTCCAGAACCACGCAGCGCTGCGGAGCATAATCCATCTTGCGGGCCGCCTCAAGGAAGAGGTCCGGGGCAGGCTTTCCATTCTCGACCATATCTCCGCAGGTGATCGAACAGAAGCGCTGCTCAATTCCCACCCTGGCCAGCTTGCGGGTGGCAAACCAGCAAGGCGTGGAACTGGCGACTACCTTCGGTAACTTTTTTTCTTCCAAAAAATCCAACAACGCCAATAAACCCGGTTTTACCGGGATGCCGTTCTCCGCGATATCCGCATCATAGTAAGCCTGGCGCTGTTCAAAAACCTGGGCGTAAGGCAAGGTTGGGCCAAACAGCTCCCCCAGGATCCGCTGCGCATCCTGCACTGTGCGACCCACCAAGCGCAAGTAAGAAATCTCATCCAACTGGAAACCCTGCTCCGCCAGCGCCCGCGTCCATGCCCGGCGCGCCATGCGCTCCGAATCCAGCATTAAGCCATCCATATCAAAGATTACGGCAAATGGATCCATATCACTCCCTGAACAATGAACTGGCCCAATTATAATCAGTCCAATTCAAATTGGGCGCAGCAGCTCAGCCTCGAAACCTAATTTCCGCCAACATGTTTTATCGCACGCGTGTTTTCACGCTCCACCTGTCATACAGATTGACACCCTTCTAATCCTTTGCTATGATCACCAATGCATGACAAATACCTCTGGTAAGGATATGGAAAACATCCATGCTGCCTAAAATTTCTCGGGGAACACTGGCTGAACAGGTGACAGAACGGCTGTTGGAATATATTGAGGCGCAACATTTAAAACCAGGCGACCTGCTCCCCTCTGAAACTTCATTGGCGAGCAGTTTCGGCGTCAGCCGCCCGGTCATACGTGAAGCGCTGAAGAACCTGGAAGGCAAAGACATCGTCGAGATTGTGAATGGCAAAGGCGCGCTGATTCGCCCAATTGACAGTGACCCGCTGCGGATGTTCTTCCAGCGAGCCATGCAGATGGAACGCGGAACGATGCTTGAGTTAATGGAAGTTCGCAAAGGTTTGGAAGTTCAAGCAGCCGTGCTGGCAGCGCAGCGCCGTGATGACAAGGACCTGACCGCCATTCGCAACCAGGTTACCGCTATGCGCAAACAAATGGCTAATTTTGAAGCCTATACTCAACTGGATGTAGATTTTCATCTAAAGATCGCCGCTGCTTCCCATAACATAATGCTGGTGTATTTGGTCGAGGCCATCCGGGAGGCACTGCGCAATACCGTAATCACCGGGCTGCAAAGCCGCGGAGCAAACCATCACATCGAAGCGATCCAGCAGTCCCACGAACGGTTGGTGCAAACCCTATTAGAAGGCAACCCAACGGCTGCGGCGCAAGCCATGGAGCAGCATTTTGATGAAGCAATCGCAGCCATCAATCATCCCCAAGCGTAAAACCGATTCAATTTAATCCAAACTCAGGAGAACAAGCATGGAGCGTCTTGAAGTGCAGAATGGACAGATTGTTACCGCCAGCGGCTCGCCGGTCAACCTGCGAGGCAGCTGTGTTGGTGGTTGGATGAACATGGAAAACTTCATTAATGGGTATCCTGGAGACGAGTCTGGCGTACGGGCGCAGATAGCGGAAGTACTTGGCTCAGGCAAAGCTGAGTTCTTCTTCGACCGTATGCTGGACTACTTCCTGGATGAAGAAGATATTCGCTTTATGAAAGACTGCGGAGCCACGGTGGTGCGCCTGCCCGTTAATTACCGCCACTTTGAACGGGATGATGCCCCCTTCCAGTATCTCGAAAAAGGTTTTGCGCGCCTGAGTCAGGCTATTGATTGGTGCACCAGGCATGGCTTGTACGTGATCATCGACCTGCATGCTGTGCAAGGCTGGCAGAATCCGGATTGGCACTGCGACAACTCCAGCCGCCACACCCAGTTCTGGACGCAGAAACAATTCCAGGACCGCTTTGTTGCTTTGTGGGAAGAATTTGCCCGCCGCTACCAGGGTAACTGGACCATCGCCGGTTACAACGTGATGAACGAGCCTGTCACCAACACCCCTCGCGGGCGCTTTACCGGCCAATACAACCCGGATTGGGAGATCATCAACCAGGTTTACCGGCGCGTGGTGAAGGCCATTCGCGCTATCGATCCGCAGCACATCATCTTTCTGGAAGGTGATTATTTCTCCAGCCGCTTCGCAGGTCTGGAGCCGCCCTTTGCGGATAATCTGGTTTACAGCAGCCACAACTACACAGCAGCAGGCTTTGGCCCAGGCAGCTATCCAGGTGAATTTGGCGGTGTGTACTGGGATTTAAAGAAACAGGAAGCGCTTTTCCTGGAACACGAAGGTACGCGGTTTACTCAGCAGCATCAGGTGCCATTATGGGTGGGTGAGTTTGGTTCTGCGTATAACGGGCCGGTTCAGGAAAATGAAGACCGGCTGCAGGCGCTGGATGATCAGCTGACCGTCTTCGCCAAACACCAGGCGCATTGGACGACCTGGACCTATAAAGATGTCGGCGTGATGGGCTGGGTTACGCTGCCGCCCGAGTCGGAATACCTGCAAATCATTGCCCCAGCCTTAAAAGCCAAATATGAACTGTACTCGGATTTCTGGATGCGCTGGCTGCCGCCCACGCCTATCGTGCAGGCTGTGGAAGAAGTGGCTCACCTGATTGAAGGCGCGCTCGCTGACCCGAACCTGGATCAGGCTGCCAACCGTACTTACTTGCTGCAACAAACCCTCTCCGGTTATGCCGGCAACTTCCTGCAACCTTACTACGCACGCTGCTTTAAAGGAATGACGGAGAATGATATTGATCACGCGCTTTCTTCCTTTGCCCTCAAGAACTGCTGCCCGAATGAAGGCCTGATCGGCGTGTTGAAGAAACAATTAGAAGTGTAAAAATATGCAATCAGAATATGCAATTTTAGTCGATGCCGCACGCGATAATGTAGCGGTGGCAAAACGAGACATCCCGGCTGGCACCCAAATTGAAGGTCCAGACGGGCAGTTGATCCAGGTGAAGGAAGAAATCTATCCCGGACACCGCTTTGCCGTTCGCCCGGTCGCTGCCGGAGAATGGGTGCGCCAGTATGGCCAGCCCTTTGCGCTGGTACGCGCGCCTGGTTTGCAGCCCGGCGACCCGGTGACCTCGGAAACCGTCGAAAATGTGGTGCCCCAGGTAGACCCGGAGCGGATTGAAATCAATCCCCCAGTACTGCCGGCATGGGAAGAGCCGATCCCAACCTTCGCCGGGTTTCGCCGGGGAGATGGGCGCGCCGGGGTGCGCAACTGGATTCTCATCGTCCCGACCAGCAACTGTTCCAGCCATGAAGCCAGCGCCATCGCGATGCAAGCCGAGTTTTCTGGGCTGTACAGCCGCGAAAAATATCCTAACGTAGATGGCGTCACCGCCATTCCTCACTCGCGCGGCTGTGGCTGCCCGGATATGATCCCCGCCGGTACGCCAGGGCACCGCTTTACCAGCGTGGTCGAGGCCAGCCTGCGTTTGTTGGGCAATCACATTCGCCACCCGAACATTGGCGCGGCAATTGTGATTGAACTGGGCTGCGAAAAGACCAACCTATCCGCGCTTAACCGCTTCATCCTGCATGGAACTGAAGGCGGCGAAACCCGAGAGAGCGCCGGGCATACCGTCCGTACCATCCATCCGGTGGACCTCAGTACGGTTTATGGGAAGCCCGTTTACAGCCTGAGCATCCAGGCTTGCGGCGGCACCCGCGCCACCATCCAGCGCGCACTGGAACTGCTGCCTGAACTGCTTGACAAAGCCAACCAGACGGCGCGCACGCCTATCCCGATCCGCGAACTGGCATTGGGCTTAGAGTGCGGCGGCAGTGACGGCTTTTCGGGATTGTCCGCTAACCCGGCGCTCGGTCGCGCCAGCGACCTGCTGGTTCGCGCGGGCGGCACAGCCATCATCTCAGAGGTACCTGAGTTCTTTGGCGCGGAACACCTGTTTGCTCAACGCGCGGTTAACCGGGATGTAGCCAGAGGTATCTTCGCACAGATCGATCGCTACCGTGACTATGCTGCCCGTAATGGGGCCAGCCTGTCAGAAAATCCCAGCCCAGGAAATAAAGAAGGCGGTCTGCTCAATATCACCATCAAATCACTTGGAGCCATGGCAAAAGCCGGAAGCGCGCCTGTGCAGGGTGTTTTGGATTACGGGGAGCCCTACTACACCAAAGGAGCTAACGGCCTTTACCTGATGTATGGCCCCGGCTATGACCCTGAGAGCGTGCCCGCCATGGTTTCCTCCGGCTGCCAGCTCATCTGTTTCACGACCGGGCGGGGTTCAGTATTGGGAAATGCCATCGCACCGGTGGTAAAAATTGCCAGCAATTCCGAGATGTACCGGCGCATGAGCACAGACATGGATGTGAATGCCGGGGCAGTCCTGGATGGCAGCGCTACGCTGGCGCAAGTGGGCCAGCAGATCTTTGACGTCGTTCTGGCAGCCGCCTCGGGTCAATGGACCTGCGCTGAAGAAAATGGGCATCGCGAATTTACCATCTGGTCAGAAGAAGGAATCTCGCTATAAGATCAAAGCGTAGTTTTGTTCCTCTATTTGGGAAGCTTCGCTCTTCATTTTTCTGGAGCCGGCATTTGATTGACGCTCTATTCAATTCGTGCTACCATTATTTGGTACCGTGAACGATAACGGGAACGGCTACAATCCTCCGCATCGCCAAAAAGATTTGCATGCTTAATAGAAAAAGAGTCACGATCAAAGAGGTTGCACAGGCTGCCGGCGTTTCCGCCCAGACCGTCTCGCGGGTTTTAAATAATCGGCCCGACGTTTCGGTAGAGACCCGGGAGAAAATTCACGCCATCATTGATGAACTTGGCTATTCACCCAATGCCCTCGCGCGCAGCCTGATCCGCGGCCGTTCGCACACCCTGGGGGTAATCGGCTATGGCTTGGGTTATTACGGCCCCTCCAAAGTACTGACCGGTATTGAACGGCGCGCGAATGAATTAGGCTATTCACTGCTGCTCAGCCTGCTGCGCGATCCCGAGAACAATAGTGGCGAAGAGATTTTCCATAACTTATTGGACCGGCAGGTAGATGGAATTATCTGGGCTGTCCCAGAGATTGGCAGCAACCGGGACTGGGTCGCCGAAAAGCAAAAACAACTGCTCTGCCCGGTTGTTTTTATTAACATGGAGCCGGTTCAAGGGGTAGCTGTGGCCGCGATGGACAACGCTGCCGGTGGGCGGCTGGCAACCGAGCACCTGCTTGCGCAAGGTTACCAACGGATTGGCATTATCACCGGCCCGGACTCGTGGTGGGAATCGCGCGAACGCGAACGAGGCTGGCGACAGGCCATGCGGGCCGTGCAGAGCGCGCCATGCGCACTGGATACTTTGAAAGTTGCCGGAGATTGGTATCCCTCCAGCGGCGAGCGCGGCCTCGAGATGCTGCTCGAGCGCGGCCCCAACCTGCAGGCCGTTTTTGTCTGCAACGACCCCATGGCAGCCGGAGCTTTGAAAGCAGCATTACGGCTCGGTTACCAGGTGCCTGGGGATCTGGCCATCATCGGCTATGATGACACGCCAGAATCTGACTACTATTTCCCACCTCTTTCTACAATTCGCCAACCGCTAATCGAATTAGGTGGTAAGGCTGTCGATATGCTCCTTCAAATGCTGGAATCTGAGCAGCCGGAGCAAGAGGTTGATGCCAGTCAGGAAATCTGGCTGCAGCCACAGCTGGTTATTCGTGGCAGTTCCTCGCATCCCAGAGAACGTTAAGGCGGCTGCACCAGACGGTGTGGCGCTTACCCATACCCATTTTTTATAGAAGGAGAATGTGCAATGAAACCAGTGACTCTTGGCGTTATTGTTGGCAATCGAGGCTTTTTCCCGGCTCATCTGGCTCAGTCAGGGCGGAAAACGATTCTCAAGGTTTTGGCACAAGAAGGTTTTAATGCAGTTGCGCTGGACGAAGAAGCGACCCAGTATGGTAGTGTCGTCAGTCTCAGCGACTCGCAAAAGTGCGCTGACCTGTTCAAGCAGCACCGCGAAGAGATCGATGGAATCCTGATCACCCTGCCGAACTTTGGCGAAGAACGCGCCATCGCCAATGCTCTGCGCTGGTCTGGCCTGGATGTTCCCGTGCTGGTGCAGGCCTTCCCCGATGAAATGAATCACATGACCATCATCGACCGGCGGGATTCTTTCTGCGGAAAGATGTCCACCTGCAATAACCTGCTGCAATACGGCATCCCCTTCTCCCTGACCTCCCAGCACACCATGGATCCCGAAGGGCAAGCCTTTCGCAAAGACTTGCAGAACTTTGGCGCAGTTTGCCGGGTGGTCAAAGGGCTGCGCAATGCGCGGGTCGGCGCGATTGGCGCGCGCCCGGCGGCCTTCAACACCGTCCGCTACAGTGAAAAACTGCTGGAACGCACCGGAATCAGCGTAGAAACCCTGGATCTTTCTGAGTTGTTTGGCCGTGCAGCGCGCATCAAAGTCGATGATCCGAAACTGAAAACAAAGCTGGAAAGCGTCGAAGGTTATGTGCCCAGCAGCGGCATTCCCTCCGAATCAATGCTGCGCATGGCCCGGCTGGGACTGGTCATCGATGATTGGATGGAGGAAAACCGCCTGGATGCCAGCGCACTGCAGTGCTGGACTGCCATGCAGGAATTCTACGGGGTTGTGCCCTGCACACTAATGTCGATGATGAGCAATTCGCTGGTGCCCTCTGCTTGTGAAACGGATATCGCCGGCGTGATCGGGATGTATGCCATGACCCTGGCTTCTGGCAAGCCCAGCGCGATTGTCGATTGGAACAACAACTACGGGGAAGACCCCGATAAGGCAGTAATCTTCCACTGCTCAAACCTGCCCAAAGACCTCTTTATGGAAGAATCGGTCTCGGTTGAAAATGCGCCGAAGATGGATTACCAGGCGATCATCGCCGGGACCGTAGGCAAAGAGAAAACATATGGCACTGTGGTCGGCCGGCTAAAGCCGCAGCCCATCACCTACTGCCGCGTCTCGACCGACGACCTTAACGGGCAGCTGCTCTCCTATATTGGCGAAGCTAACTTGACGGATGATCCATTGAATACCTTTGGCGGTTACGGTGTGGTTTGCATCCCTGAATTCCAGAAGCTGTTGACCTTCATCTGCGAAAATGGTTTTGAACATCATGTCGCCATCAACCCGGCACAGGTTGCCCCAGCATTGAATGAAGCTTTCAGCAAATATCTGGGTTGGAACACTTACTATCATAAGTAGAATCCCATCAAAACCCTGAAAGGGTAAACAAATTTAGGAATGAGTTTGGGGTGGCCGAATAGGCGCCGGTCACCCCAAAAATTTCTGAAGGAGTAGATGGATTGAGCGACCAGAAATACGCGATTGGCGTTGACTTTGGAACCGAATCGGGCCGGGCTCTTCTCGTAGATGTATCTGACGGGCAAGAAGTGGCTACAGCGGCGCATCGTTACGCGAACAGCGTCATCGACAAAAAACTACCGGGAACCCAGGTCCGGTTAGGCCCCGACTGGGCCCTACAAGACCCAAATGATTACCTGGAGGTCTTTAAGAACGCCATCCCGGCAGTGCTCAGGAAGAGCGGTGTCAATGCTGCGGATGTAATTGGCGTCGGGATTGACTTTACCGCCTGCACCCTGCTACCCACTACAAATGACGGCACGCCGCTGTGCTTCCTACCCGAGTGGCGCGAGAATCCGCATTCCTGGGTGAAACTATGGAAGCACCATGCCGCTCAACCTGAAGCCAACAAACTTACTGAGATTGCCAGATCCAGTGCCAACGAACCCGGGTTTAATTTCCTCGATCGCTATGGCGGCAAGATAAGTTCCGAATGGTTCTTCCCCAAGGTCTGGCAAATCCTCAATGAAGCCCCTGATCTCTATGCCGCTTCGGACCGCTTCATAGAAGCCGCGGATTGGGTCGTCTGGCAGTTAACCGGCAGTGAAACCCGTAACAATACCACCGCCGGGTACAAAGCGATCTGGTCCAAGCGCGAAGGCTTCCCACCCAAAGCATTCTTCAAAGCGCTGGATCCGGGTTTAGAGAACGTCGTCGACGAAAAAATGGCGCCAAACATCACGAATATTGGCCTGAAAGCTGGCGAACTGACCCAAGCAGCCGCGGAGTGGACCGGACTTAAACCGGGAACCGCCGTGGCGATTGCTAACGTGGATGCCCATGTGTCCGTGCCAGCTTCTACAGTGGTAGAAGCCGGACGCATGGTGATCATCATGGGCACCTCCAACTGTCATATGGTGCTGAGTAAAGATGAGAAGCTTGTGCCTGGCATGTGTGGGTACGTTGACGAAGGTATTCTGCCAGGCTTCTTTGGTTATGAAGCCGGCCAATCCTGCGTTGGCGATCACTTTGCCTGGTTTGTAGAAAACTGCGTCCCGGCTGCCTACACAGAAGAGGCCAAGGATAAGGGTATCGCTATTCATAGCTTGCTTGAAGAAAAGGCCAGCCGCCTTCAACCGGGTGAAAGCGGCCTGCTGGCCCTGGATTGGTGGAACGGCAACCGCAGCGTGCTGGTGGACGTCGACCTCTCCGGCTTGCTTATCGGTATGACCCTGGCGACCAGGGCTGAGGAAATTTATCGCGCGCTGATCGAAGCCACGGCATATGGTACGCGGGTGATCATTGAAGCTTTTGAAAACAACGGCGTACCAGTCAATGAAATTATCGCGACCGGCGGGCTGCCTGAGTATAACAAACTGCTGATGCAGATTTATGCAGATGTCACCGGTCGGGAGGTGAAGGTCGCGGCTTCCAAACAGACCCCGGCCCTCGGTTCGGCCATGTTTGGCGCAGTGGCAGCAGGAAAAGCCAGCGGCGGGTATGATACGATCTTCGAAGCCAGCCAGCAGATGGCTCACCTGCGCAAAGAATGCTTCACCCCAATCCCTGAGCATAAAGCTGTTTATGAGCGCCTGTATCAAGAATACGGTATGCTCTACGACTACTTCGGCCGGGGCGGGAACGATGTGATGAAGCGGATAAAAGCCTTGAAAGCGGAAGTGCTCAGAAGCAAGTAAATCATGAAAGGGAAACACATGTTACTAGAATCCATTCGGCATGAGCTGGTAAAGCTCAATCAGGAACTCCCCAAGAACAACCTGGTCACCTGGACCAGCGGCAACGTCAGCATCCGTGACCAGGACACGGGCTACATCGCGATCAAAGCCTCTGGGGTTATGTTCGAAGACCTATGCGCCGAAGACATGGTCGTGGTAGACCTGGACGGGAATGTGATCGAAGGTACGCGCAAGCCCTCCTCCGACACCGCCAGTCACCTGTATATCTACCGTCACCGTCCAGACGTCTTCGGCATCGTGCATACCCATTCCAATTACGCCACTGCTTTCGCCGCGGTTGGCCAGCCCATTCCCGTTTACCTGACTGCCCAGGCTGATGAGTTTGGTGGGCCTATCCCCTGCGGCGGGTTTGCCTTGATCGGCGGCGAAGAAATCGGCAAGGTGGTCATTGAAAGCATTGGCTCATCGCCAGCCATTCTGTTGAAGAACCACGGCGTTTTCACCATAGGGCCATCCGGCAAAGCCGCGGTCAAAGCCGCGATCATGGTGGAAGATGTCGCCCGCACCATCTGGCTGGCCAAACAAATCGGCAAGCCAGATGAAATTCCAGCGGATAAAGTTGCCCGCCTGCACTATCGCTATACTCACGAATACGGACAGTAGCCAAAGGCTGGTTTCGTGATCTCCCCTGTATCACGGAATTGTTTAAAACCTGCCGGTCGCTTACCGGCAGGTTCCCGTTTAAACGGGGTAGAATCAAGATAACCTAACCCAAGGAGTTGGATATGTCACAACTTCCCGCGGACCGCTACTTCGGGCCGGATGCCAGGCAGGCCGAAATTGCGTTCCAACTTTACCAAACCGTCGCAGATTTACCGATTGTTTCGCCGCATGGGCACGTAGACCCGCGCATGTTCGCAGACCCGGATTACTCTTTCGGTACGCCGGTGGACCTGCTCATTATTCCAGACCATTATGTCTTCCGCATGCTGTATTCGCAAGGGATCCCGCTGGAGAAACTGGGTATCCCGCGCGCGGACGGTGGCGTCGTGGAGCAGGATCATCGCAAGATTTGGCAGATCTTTGCCGAGAACTATTACCTGTTTCGCGGCACCCCTTCCGGTGTCTGGCTAGACAGTGAACTATCGAACATTTTCGATATCCACCAGAAGCTCAATGGCAAAACAGCCCAGGAGGTGTATGACCAGATCGCGGAAAAACTGGCTTCGCCAGAATTCCGCCCGCGCAAGCTGTTCGAGCGCTTTAATATCGAGGTGCTGTGCACCACCGATGCCGCTACCGATCCCCTGGAATATCACGCCGCGATCCGCAAGTCTGGCTGGCAGGGACGCATCCTACCCACATTTCGTCCCGATCAGCTCGTCAATCTGGAAACGCCGAACTGGCGCGAGCAAATCCAGAAATTAAGTGCAGTCAGTGGGATCGAGGTTAACGATTATGACAGCTATATTCAAGCGCTCGAAAACCGGCGAGCTTTCTTCAAGCAAATGGGCGCAAAAGCCACCGATCATGCAGCCCTTGAGCCTTACACCGGCGAATTATCCGTCTCAGAAGCAAATGTCATTTTCCAACGGGCATTAAAGGGCGAACAGAAAGCTGTAGATGCTCACCGCTTTATGGGGCATATGTTGATGGAAATGGCGCGCATGAGCGCTGAAGATGGGCTGGTCATGCAGTTGCACCCTGGATCCTACCGCAATCATAACCGCGTGCTTTTTGAAACCTTTGGCGCGGATAAAGGCGCGGATATCCCGGTGCAGACTGAATATACCCGTAACCTCTACCCGCTGCTGAACAAATACGGCAGCAATCCAGACTTCGCGCTGATTCTCTTCACCCTGGACGAAACTACCTACTCGCGGGAACTCGCGCCCTTAGCCGGGCATTACCCCGCGCTCAAGCTAGGCCCGCCCTGGTGGTTCTATGACAGCCTCAACGGCATTCAACGCTACTTCGAAGGGGTGACTGAAACCGCCGGTCTCTATAATACGGCTGGTTTCAATGATGATACGCGTGCTTTCTGCTCTATCCCGGCCCGGCATGACTTATGGCGGCGGGCCAGCGCCAATTGGGCAGCTGGTCTGGTCGCGCGAAAAGTCATCGACCTGGAGGATGCCCAGGAAATGATTCGAGACCTGGCTTACCGACTGGCGAAAAAGGCCTACCACCTGGACACCATCCCGGCTGAGTAGCTCATTTATTGAAAGAAGGAGAGACAGTAGATCATGAGAACGCTAACTGGCTTTCTATATTATCCAGATTCGCTATGCGAATCAGAGGGAATTACGTATTTTCTTGTCCGCAGCGAGGAAGACAACCTCAAGTACCTGGGAGTCATGGGGGATGCGGCCGGATTTGAAAAAGGCCAGGGGATCGCTCGCGACAGCGGCGCGACGACTCACCTCTTTCCACTCACGCCCGAGAATGCTGCCGCCCTGCGCAAGCGCCTGCCCTGGTTATGCGCGTCTCCGCTAGGCCTGTGCACCAGCGCCGGCTTTGGCGACCGGCTTGGACTGGCGACCCCCGGGCAAATCCGGGCAGTGGAAGGGACGGAGATTGCACCTATTTTCGCGCAGCAGTCAGTGCGTGAAAATGCTCGCACGCGCCGCACCCCGCAGCAGGTTATGGACGATGCAATGTGGGGCGTTTTCCAAACAGGCTGGCGCCAGCCCTGGGGTGCGGATGCAGACCACTTGAAGACGCCGGCGGACCTGGATTCCTTCTTTGATGCCGGTTTCACCTTTTATACTATCGACCCGGGCGAATATGTGGATAATGCCACGGAAAGCGATCCGAGGGAGGTTCTCAACGATAAAGCTGAAAAACTGCCCTGGGAGCAGCTGCAAACTTCTCTTGCAGAGACCAAAGCCCGTTACCTGGATAAAACCTTCCCCATAGAAAACTTTGCCATCACCCTCGATGAGAACACCCTGCTGCGCGGGCTAACTAAATATGGCCGCGCGATCGCCCACTCGCTCATTATGGCTGAACACTTAAACGAACGCTCCGGTAAGCAAGGCATGGATTTAGAGGTCTCAGTGGACGAAACGGATACGCCTACCACGCCGGCAGAACACTTCATCATCGCCAGCGAGTTAAAGCGTCTGGGTGTGCGATGGGTCAGCCTTGCGCCGCGCTTTATTGGGCGGTTCGAAAAAGGGGTTGACTATATTGGCGACCTGGACAAATTTAAAGTCGAGTTCGCCCGGCACGCTGCCATCGCCCGCTCCTTTGGCAATTACCGCCTCAGCCTGCACTCTGGCTCAGATAAATTCAGTATTTACGCGATTGCCGCCCAAGAAACCCACGGACTGCTGCACCTGAAAACAGCCGGTACCAGCTACCTCGAGGCGCTGCGGGTCATTGCGCAGGCAAACCCGCTCCTGTTCCGTAAAATCCTTAACCTGGCCATCGAGCGCTATGAAGTCGACCGGGCCAGCTACCACGTCTCCGCCAGGCTGGCTAAAGTGGCTGAACCCGGCAGCATTGCAGATCACGACCTGGCGAACCTGCTGGATCAATTTGACGCGCGCCAGGTCTTTCACGTAACCTTCGGCGCAGCCCTGGACCATTTCGGACCAGAGATAATGGAAACACTGCGGGCAAACGAGAACGCCTATTACGAGGTGTTGGAAAACCATTTTAAGAAACACCTCGCGCCCCTCCAGCAAGCATAAATCCTTTGCGGGTTGGCGGAGATCAACGCCAGCCCGCATCATTAATCTTTTACCTGGTCAAAATGCCAGGAAAAGTCTATCCGATCAGGCAGACAAATCTTGCCATACCAGGCAGTGCATCCCGGAAGGGGAAATGATATGCTTACCCAGGAAAGAAGGTGGAAGCTGCGTGTCGAAACCGGATTATCGAAAAGACTTTCTTGGATAACCTGGAGAATCCTTCCACACATCGCACTCCTTAGCTTCATCGCACTGACGGCTTGCACGCGCCCGGCTTCTCGCGTGAACAATACCAGCGAACCGATCAGCGCGACCCCTGGAACATTCCCAGCGCAAACACCGCGCATCAGCATCAACCGGGTGCAAGTCAACCAGGGTGCGGGGATCTACGTGACCGGAGAGAGCAATCTGCCCAGTGATGCCTGCATTAATACTGAACTGCTGGCAGACCAACAACCCGTCAACTGGTGGCCCAGGGATACCTGCATTCAAGTGGACGAAGCGGGCAATTGGGAATACCTGGTTGCTTTAGGCCGCGGCGGAGCCCCCACACAGCTGTCATCAGGGGTGAGCTACGCAGTTCACGCCTGGTGGTCTCAGCAGCCCGAAGCAGTTTCGACACGCTTTCCATTCGATCTAACCGGCCCAAAAACCCCTGAATAAGGGTGGGCTAACCCCATGCAAGAAATCATCGCAGCGCAATGCGCTGCGATAGGACGAATGGAGATTCGAATGCGTGTTTTATTGGCTGATGATGAGCCGAAAGTCCGTTCCGCGCTGCGCCTGATCCTCGAGCAGCTTCGTGAAGTAGAATCAGTGGATGAAGTGGCAGACGCAGCCAGCCTGGCTGATCGCTTGCGCACCACTCCCCCAGATCTGCTGCTGGTCGATTGGGAACTCCCCGGGCTACATCCGGGTGCGTCTTTTAACGAAGCACGCCAGCGCGCCCCTTTAAAGGTAATTGTACTCAGCGGTCACTGCCCGGCGCCCCTCGCCGCACTATCTTCCGGCGCGGATGCCTGCGTGAGTAAATGCGAACCGCCCGACCGGCTGTTTGCCACCCTGCATGCGATGGGTACGGATTAATAAGATCACAAAACACGCGCCTGAGACGGCGCGTGTTTTGTGATCTTTATATTTCTAACCAGAAGAACTGATAAGGTTCCAGGTGAATTTCCAGATTGCGGTTCTCAGATACAGGAAATACCTGGCCCAAGAGCACATCTACCAGGCCGGGCGGAACGTTCTCTGGCAATTCAATATAGGCATCCTGTTCAGCATCCGATAAGTTTTGCACCACCAGGATCTGCTCATACTCCCCAGCTTTATCATAAGTGCGGTAATAGGCGGCGACGGCAATATTATCACAAGTGGCCCAATTGAACTCCCCTTCTCCGAAAGCCAGGTGCTGTTTGGTCGTGGCGATCAACTTTTTGATAAAGGATAACAATGAAGTGGGATCCTTTTCCTGATCCATTACATTTACATGTTCTGGGTCATAAGGTGGAAAATTGATCACTGGCTCATACAGCAGTTCTGATGGAGCGCAAGAGAAACCGCCATTGCGGGAATTTGACCACTGCATGGGCGTCCGCACCCCATTCCGGTCCGGCAGCCAGATATTGTCTCCCATACCAATCTCATCCCCATAATAGATAATGGGCGTCCCGGGCATGGTAAAAAGCAGCGAATTTGCCAGTTCGATTAGCCGGCGGTCGTTATCGAGCAGTGGAGCCAGGCGGCGGCGGATGCCTAAATTAAGCCGCATGCGTGGATCAGGCGAGAACTCGTTCCACATCCAGGCGCGTTCTTCCGGGGTGACCATTTCCAGGGTCAATTCATCGTGATTACGCAAGAAAATGCACCACTGCGAATTTTCACTGATGTTTGGCGTGCGCGACATTATCCATTGCAATTGGGTCCGGTCTCCCTGACGGATGGACATAAAAATGCGCGGCATGACCGGAAAATGAAAGCCCATCTGGAACTCATCCCCGCGCCCCACGTAAGGAAAAACATCTTCCGGCCACTGGTTTGCTTCGCATAACAGGATGCGCCCCGGATAGTGCTGGTCGAGGTAGCGGCGAATCTCTTTCAGATAGGTGTGGGTTTCCTCCAGATTTTCACAGTTGGTTCCCTCCCGCTCAAAGAGATAAGGCACAGCGTCCGCGCGAAAACCATCCACGCCCATATCCAACCAGAAGCGCATAACATTTTGCATTTCCTCGCGCACCCGAGGATTATCATAGTTTAGATCAGGCTGCGAAGAGTAGAAGCGGTGCCAGAAGTATTGGCCCGCCACTTCATCCCAGGTCCAATTTGATTTCTCAGTGTCGATGAAGATAATGCGCGCATCCCGGTATTTCTGATCCGTATCACTCCAAACATAGTAGTCACGGTAGGGTGAATTACGATCCGCCCGGGCAGCCTGGAACCAGGGATGCTCATCCGAGGTGTGATTTAGCACCAGGTCGAGGATGACCCGAATGTGCCGTTTATGCGCCTCGGAGAGAAACTCTTTGAAGTCTTCCAGTGTCCCATACTGTGGATGAATGTTGAAATAATCGGAGATATCATAGCCATCATCGCGCAGCGGCGAAGGATATAACGGCAAGAGCCAGATGCAATCCACCCCTAAATCTTTGAGATAGTCTAGCTTGGTGGTCGCACCGCGCAAGTCGCCAAAGCCATCCCCATCGCTATCGCAGAACGCGCGCACGTATAACTCGTAAAAGATTGCTTTCCTATACCAAAGCAACGCCCGTTCCATGTTATTATGAAACCTCCCACAGGATAAATGCATTTTGATTAGGCCGGAATCGACCGGAAGCTGCACCGCTGGGAGAAGCCAGGCAGTGAATGTATCTGGCGCTCAAACTTAGCCTCCTTGTTCTCCATTTTACCCACCAGCGCGCCAAAACAAGACCGTGTTTAAAGTATAGCAAATGCCCCCAGATGCGTCAATTCGCCTAAATTTCTAAATCTGATTTATGGTAGGATTCTCGTAGGAGAAAATCTATGGTGATTTTTGGCAAGTGGAAAGGGCAAACACTAACCTTAAGCGCAAAAGCGAACAGTCTTACGATCAGTCTGCAAGGTTCAAGCGGATCTGACGTATATAGTTTTGATGGCGCCGGCCGGTTATGGACGGCAATGCACGCTGGGATCTCCTACCGGCGCGGCTTGAATGGAAAGATGGTCGCGAAATGGGCGACCGCAGACAATGGATCAGGTGAAGGCCGGGAACGCCGCTGGTTGGCCGAAGCGGAAGCGCATCAGCTTGAAGCACTGGCCCGGCAAACTGTCTCGGCACTGCTGGCCGACCTTTACAGCAACCAACCAATATTGGATGGAGAGCTTCCGGAACTCGCCCTGCCCTTGCTGGAAATAGCCGCCCAGTTTGATGCGCTTCGTTATCAAGCGGATGTGCAGCGCTATCATCAGGTATATAAACCTGTCGGGATCCTGCCGCCAGATCAGTACATGGCCGTGGTATTGCAGGCCACTGAGGGCTGCTCTTTCAATACCTGCACCTTTTGCAATTTCTACCGCGACCGCCGTTTTCGGATCCGCCGCTCAGATGAATTCCGCGCGCACGCCGAAAGCGTGCGAGACTTCCTCGGCAAAGGGCTCGACCTGCGCCGCACTATTTTTCTCGGCGACGCAAACGCGCTGGTCGTGCCCATGCCCCGCCTGCTCGAACTGCTGAATGTCGTTCGGGATACTTTCGATGTAGAAAAGTTGGGCGGGATCTACGCATTTTTGGACGGATTTAGCGGGGAGAAAAAGACTGCCGCCGACTATGCTGAACTCAACCGGCAGGGGATGAAACGCATCTACATCGGCATGGAAAGTGGCAGTGAAGAGCTGCTGCGTTTCTTAAAGAAGCCGGGCAAACCAGCGGACGTGGTGCAGGCCGTCAGGGCAATCAAAGCGGGCGGGCTGGCAGTCGGGATTATCGTGCTGCTCGGCGCAGGCGGGCATTTTTATGCGCGCATGCATGTCAAGGAAACCATCGCCGCGATTAACGCCATGCCGTTAGATATGGATGATCTGATTTACTTCTCTGAGTTAATCGAGGACGAAGGGCTTGAATATACTCGCGATGCTTACCGGCAGGATTTGCGCCCGCTGAGCTCGCAAGGTCGCCTTGAACAAGGGGCGGAGATTGAGGCCGGGCTGCGCTTTACGGAAGCGCGAGGGATACCGCACATCAGCCGCTACGATATTCGCGAATTTGTTTATTAACCCACCCTCAGGTGGGCCAATGGAATAAGAGGAGGGAAAACAATGAAAACAATGCCACTGGGTAACACCGGGGAACAGGTTAGTGCCTTATGCCTCGGTACAATGTACTATGGAACAAAGGTCAAGCAAGCGCAGGCTTTCCAACTGCTGGACCAATATCTTGAGGCAGGCGGCACATTCATCGACACGGCCAATATTTACGCGCATTGGATCGATAACTTCAGCGGCGGGGAAAGCGAAACCCTGCTCGGCCTGTGGATGAAAGAGCGCCAGAACCGCGACAAACTCTTCATCGCTTCTAAGGTTGGTTTTGGCTACGGCATCGTCCCAACCGGGCTAAGCGCGCGCCAGATCGTTTCTGAATGCGAAAAGAGCCTGCGGCGAATGGGCATCGAGACCCTCGACCTGTATTATGCGCACGTCGACGACCGTAACACGCCGCTGGAAGAGACCCTGGAAAGCTTTGATCGCTTAGTCAAAGAAGGCAAAGTGCGCTATATCGGGGCGAGCAACTTCACCGCCTGGCGCCTGGAGGAAGCGCATTGGGTCAGCCAGAGCCGCGGGCTGGCCGAATATCAGTGTATCCAACAGCGCTACACGTACCTGCAGCCACGGAGCGGCGCCAGCTTTGGTCCACAAATCGCCGCCAATGAGGATTTACAAGATTACTGCCGCAACCACTCGCTCACCTTGCTGGCCTACTCTCCACTGCTTGCCGGCGCTTATACCCGCGAAGACCGGACCCTAGACGCCCAGTATCAGAGCGAAGATAACCAAAAACGGCTGAGCATGCTGCGCCAGGTGGCCAGCGAATGCCAGGCGACACCTAACCAGGTGTTATTAGCCTGGATGCTGAACAGCAACCCCCCGGTGCTGCCTGTTTTCTCGGCTTCCAGTTCAGAACAGATGCAAGAGGACCTGGGCGCACTGGAAATCCAGCTCAGCGAAGAACAGCAAATTCGCCTGGACCAGGCCGGTACAGAAGGATAAGGGCTTACCGCATCACCTGTGCCTCAACATTGAAATAGTCCGCGTAGTTCATCTGCCAGTTCTTGGGGGTGAAATCGCCGCTCGCCATATCCTGGATATACGCTCCGCGATATTCACCGCGTGCGATATGCTGTAGCGCATCCACCAGGCAGTCAATTTCTTCCGGCTGGTTATACAGGCCAAAGGAAATGCGCACCAGCCCGGGTACATTTCGCCGGTCATTCATGAGGATCTGTTGGCGAACATCCCGGGCTTTTTCATCGTTAATCCCCAATAACGCCAGCAGGTAAGGATGCGCGCAAAAACAGCCATTGCGCACGCCAATCCCAAACTCATAAGACAGCACCGCGGCGAGTAAGAAGTGCGGCAGTGAATCCAGCAAGATCGGGATTACGCCCAGCCGGTTGGCAGCATTATGAGGATCCACATCGCCAAAAATGCGCAGCCCAGGCACCCGCGCCAGCCGGGGCAGCGCATAAGCGGTTAATTGGGCTTCATGCTGCGCCACAGCCTCCATATCCACTGCCTGTAACTGGCGAATTGCCGCCCCCAGCGCCACCGCGCCAACGGTATTTGGGCTGCCTGCTTCATCCCGCTCGGGTGCGCTGGTCCAGACCACGTTATCGACCGTGACAATATCCACCTGTCCCCCACCCCGGTAATCCGGTTCGCCCTGATCAAAGGTTTCGCGCCGGCCTACTATCGCGCCGGTACCAAAGGGAGCATACAACTTATGGCCTGAAATGGTCACATAGTCCAGGTGGCGCGGGTCAGCATGTGACAGCATATCAATCTTGCGGTGTGGGGACAACTGCGCGCAGTCCACCAGGATCTGTGCCCCGGCTGCGTGGGCTTTTTCCGCCAACCGGTAAATGGGATTAATGTACCCGCTGACGTTGCTGCCACCCGTCACCGCCACCAAAGCGACTCGACCGGCATAGGCTGCCAGTTTCGCATCAAAATCCGCCTCATCTAGCTGGCCATCAGGGGTCAAACCGATATGAACCACAGAAGCCGCGGCGCGCCAGGGCAAGTCATTGGAGTGATGCTCCATCAGGGATACCAGCACGAACCTGCGTTCAGCAGTAAACGGAAAACGGTGCGCCAGCTTATTCACTGCCTCGGTGGTATTCTTGCCAAAAACGCATACATCTTGTTGTGGGTCAGCGCCGACAAAGTCAAGCACAGCCGCCCGAGCCGCCTCATACGCGTGGGTTGACAGCTGGCTCTTAAAACCTGAACCGCGGTGCACGCTGCTGTAGTAGTCGAGAAAACGATCCACGCTCTCCTTAACCGCTTTAAATGCTGGCGTAGAGGCAGCGTTATCCAGGTTGATATACGTTTGTTTGCTTCCATCCAACAAAGGCACCTGGGTGTCCAGGCCAGTAAACAAGCTGCGATAATTTTGCATCCGTGAAACTCCTAAATAAAACGTAAAGATAGCGTATAGCGTAGAGAAGCTATTGCAAATTGGTTGTGATTTGTTTATACTGGTGGGTGTAAGTGGTACAAAGTGGGAGATCGTGGAGCGCCGGCAGCCTTTAGCCCGGCGTTCCGTGTATATAGGACAGTTAGAACATATGTTTCTCGGCCGTTATGAGCACACCATCGATGAAAAAGGTCGCCTGACCATCCCGGCTCGCTTTCGCGAGCTGCTGGAGAATGGCGCTTACGTGGCTCAAGGCTTCGATCATAATTTGATTGTCCTCCCCGCGCCCTCCTTTGAACAAATGTACGCGCACATCAATCAAATGAGTATGACCGACCCGCTTACTCGCCAGCTCAAGCGCCTGATCTTTTCCGCTGCGGAACGCTGCGAATTCGACCGTTCAGGCCGGATCCTGCTGCCACAGTTTTTACGCGATGCGGTTGGCCTGGACAGCGGTGCGATATTAGTTGGAGTCGGTGACTACTTTGAAATATGGGCGCCGAAAGACTGGGCACTGCAGCAAGAACTTTTGCAAGATACGGAGACGACAGCGCAGCGCTTTGCAGCTCTAAACCTGCCAATTCGATGAGCCGCAACGTGATGAGCAACCAGGAAAACGGAACCCAATTACCGCATCGTTCAGTTCTTTACCATGAAATTATACACGCTTTGCGCCCAAAGAGCCCGGGGTATTTTGTGGATGCAACGGTAGGAGCAGGAGGCCATGCCTGGGGGATACTTGATGCTAGTGCGCCTGATGGACAGTTATTAGGGCTAGATCTTGATCCCCAGGCGCTGGAGCTTGCTCGCCAGCGCCTTTCTGCCTTTTCTGAGCGAGTGACGCTGGTACAGGCTTCCTATATTACTCTGTTGGACCAGCTGGCGAGACTTGGTTGGGAAAAGGTTCAAGGGATCGTGATTGACCTGGGGGTCTCCAGCATGCAGTTGGATCAGCCCGAACGGGGATTCTCCTTCCAGGCAGACGGCCCGCTGGATATGCGCTTCAACCCAAATCAGCCCCTCACTGCCGAAGAGATTGTCAACCACTGGGCTGAACGCGATCTGGCTGACCTGATCTGGCGGTACGGGGAAGAACAGCAGTCCCGTCGCATCGCCCGCGCCATCGTCCAGGCCCGCCCACTGCATACTACTCGAGAACTCGCCGAGGTGATTGCCCGAACGGCTGGCGGGAGAAAGGGTGGGGCAGTTCGCTCACACATCCATCCGGCGACCCGCACCTTTCAAGCTCTACGCATCACGGTCAACGAAGAGCTGCAAGCTATCGAGGATTTCCTTCCTCAGGCAGTTCAGGCTCTGGGAACCGGCGGGCGATTGGCAGTTATCGCTTTTCACTCGCTGGAGGACCGCATCGTCAAGCAGTTTTTCCGCCGCGAAAGCCGGGACTGCATCTGCCCACCGCAGCAGCCAATTTGCACCTGCGGGCACAAAGCAAGCATCATCGAAATCAACCGCCATCCCATTGAGGCTGCCGCGGAAGAAATCGAGACAAATCCACGAGCACGCAGTGCTCGTTTACGCATCGCTGAGAAGATCCGTTAGATTAGGGTAGGAAAGTTACACGGGGAATTCATTAAATATCGACCTGGCACAACAATTGCACGAAGAGTTTGAGAAGGAGAATCGACTTGAACACTTTCGTGCAAACCAACAGGTACATCAGGAGCGAGACGGTGACAAAGTCTAAACGACTGGTACAGGCTTATCGACAGGCCCCATGGCGAATCGAAACACAACGGGGAGTACTCCTCCTCATTGTGGCGATTCTGGGCGCCTCGATCCTGTGGGTCATGGTGAGTGTCACTGTTCAAGCCGCCGATGCCGGGTTGGAAATCCAACAATTAGAGGATAAACAGGAAGAGCTTCAGCGGCAAAATGCCGGTCTAAAAACAGAAATTGGTGTGCTCACCGCTTCAGTGACCATGGACAAGCGAGCCGCAGATTTAGGGTTCGTACCGGTCAGTCCAGATGATATCACCTATATTATTGTGCCCGGTTATACCGGGCGGGAGCCAAACATTCAAGCGGCGCCCCCTGGGGCCAGTATTGAACCGCCCCTGGTAAAACCTGCCTATACTCAATCGCTTTGGGAGTGGCTGCAACAAAGCGTGGTTGAGATGAGCCAGCAGCCGGGAGGTTCATCACCATGAAGTCTGGTTATAGCTCCCGTTATACCATCATCGGAGGCGCGCTATCACTGGCGGGCCTGTTTATTTTTGTATGGATGATCCGCTTGCAAACCAGCGAGTATGCCAGCAAGCTGCGTTCGAAGGAAATTGATTACACTTACATCCGAAAAACCTTCTACCCTGAGCGCGGCAATATCTACGACCGCTGGGGACACTTGCTGGCAGGCAGTACCGAAGTGTATGAATTAGGGGCGGACCTGCGTTATATTACCGATCCCCAGAATATTTCTGTCACGCTTTCGAGCTTGCTTGGGCTGGATCAAAAGCAAGTCTACGACTGGCTGACTTTTGTAAAAAACCCGGACAAACCCATGTATGTGCGCCTGGCAAACAACGTGCCCATCGAGAAGATCAACGAGATCAAGGCGCTGACCCAACAACTGGACGACCAGGCGGCAAAAGTATCCGATAAACAACGCGCGAATATGCCCTCGTTGGATGGCCTGCTCTGGTCACCACACTTGCAGCGCAGCTATCCTGAACACAGCCTGGGCGCAGGCATTATTGGCTTTTATGCGTATCAAAACCTGGAGTCCGGACAGGGGTATTTTGGGGTTGAGCAAAAGTATGATCATTTGCTGGCGGGCAGCCCGGTGCAGATATTGGTCCCTCAAGACCCCTACCTGATCGACAAACCCCCGTCTATCCCGCCTGGCGTAAGCCTGGTGCTGACGATTGACCGCGAAATCCAGCGTATGACTGAGCAGGTTGTGGACCAGGCGGTCAAAGACAACGGCGCGGCCTCGGGCACGATCGTCATTATGGATCCGCGCACCGGCGAAATCATGGCAATGGCTTCAACCCCTCGCCTGGATCCGAATGAGTATTGGAAGTACGGAGAACTATTCCCCAGCCCGACCCCTTATAACCGGGCAGTGGAGCAAACGTATGAGCCAGGCTCTGTGTTCAAGGTACTCACCATGGCAGCCGCTTTGGATGCTGGCGCCGTCAAACCGGAGACGCAGTTTCTAGACACCGGCTCGATTACCGTCGGCGGCGTGACCATCCACAACTGGGATCGCGGCGCCTGGGGGCCGCAGACCATGGTCGGCTGCATGCAGCACTCGCTGAACGTTTGTCTGGCCTGGGTAGCCACAGAGTTAGGCCCTACCAAGTTCTATTCCTACTTGCAGCGCTTTGGGATTGGTCACCTGACCGGCATTGACCTGTCTGGTGAAGTTAATTACCCGCTGTCAATTGCCGGCGATCCAAACTGGTACCCGGCGAACCTGGGCACCAATTCTTTCGGGCAAGGTGTCGCGACCACCCCGATCCAGATGATTACTGCCGTTTCTGCGATTGCCAACAAACAGGGCAAAATGATGGCACCGCATGTATTAAAAGCCATGATTGAGGATGGAGAGAAGTATAATAACCCTCCCCAGGTCATCGGCAACCCCATCAGCGCAGCCACAGCCAGCACATTGACTGATATGCTTTCAGTCTCTTTGGAAGAAGAATCCTCGGTTGCTCTGGTAGACGGATACAAAGTAGCCGGGAAAACTGGTACGGCGGAAATCGCTGGCCCGGATGGCTATACTTCATCGTTGACCAACGCTTCGTTCGTCGGTTGGGGACCGGTCGATGATCCCCGTTTCCTGGTGTACGTCTGGTTGGAAAAACCCACTACGTCACCCTGGGGCTCTGTAGTCGCCGCCCCGGTTTTTAGTGAAGTTGTTTCAAAGCTGGTCGTGTTGATGGACCTGCCGCCCGATGAGATTCGGCAGCAGCTAGCTGGGCAAGCTCATTAAGTAATTTATTCTGATCGATTTGAGGGAAGTTTTGTGCTGACACTGGCAGATGTTATCGAAGCGCTCACCGGCCACCGCCTGGATCTCATTACTACGGTAATTAATGAGGCGGTGATCAACTCCCGGCAGGTTATTCCGGGAGCCATGTTTATTGCCTTGCCAGGTGAGCGCACCGATGGACATAACTACGTCGGGGATGCCTTCAAGAATGGCGCCAGTCTGGCCTTAGTCGAGAAGGACCTTTCAGCACAGTTCCCCACCATTGACCTGCGCTCAAAGCCGAATCTGCTCGAGGTGACCTTACCCAGCAGCATTCTGCGCGGCGCGCCATTCTGCCTGTGGGTCGAAAACACGCTGGAAGCGTTGCAGCAAATCGCCCATTTCTACCGGCGCACTTTAAATGTGCACGTGGTTGGCATCACCGGCAGCGTGGGCAAATCGACCACCAAAGAACTGGTAGCGGATGTGCTTAGCCAGCGCTACCGCACGCTGCGGAATGTCGGAAACCTCAACAATGAAATCGGCCTGCCGCTGACCCTGCTGCGCCTTAGCGCGGGTCACCAATACGCGGTGCTCGAAATGGGTTTTTACGTACCGGGCGAAATTTCCCTGTTATGCGACATCGCCTTACCCGAGGTCGGGGTCATCACCAACATTGGCACGGTACATGCCGAACGCGCCGGGTCACAGGAAGTAATCGCCCGGGGTAAAGCCGAGCTGGTCCAGGCGCTGCCGCCCTCACCCCACGGGGTTGCTATTCTCAACTACGACGATCCCTGGGTGCGCTGGATGGCGGATAAAACCCAGGCTCGGGTATTTTTCTATGGATTGGACCCGGCCGCGGATCTCTGGGCGGATGAAATTGAGAGCATGGGCCTGGAAGGCATCCGTTTTCGCCTGCATTATCACCACGAAGTGCTGCATCTGCGCGTTCCCTTGATTGGCTCACACTCGGTGCACACTGCCTTAAGGGCAGCCGCGGTGGGCATTGTCGAGGGTCTCACCTGGGCCGAAATCATCGACGGCATGAGCCAGACTGCCACCCAGCTGCGGCTGGTCGCGGTTCGCACCAACAACGGCGCGATGATTTTAGATGACTCTTACAACGCCTCCCCCGAATCGACCCTGGCGGCGCTCAATTTATTGGATGAGCTGGAAGGACGGCATATCGCCGTGCTCGGCGAAATGCTGGAATTAGGCCCTTATGAGCGCCGGGGGCACGAAAAGGTAGGCATTCGCGCGGCGGAAGTTAGCGAGCGTTTGATTGCTGTAGGTGACCGGGCCCGGATCATTATGGAAGCTGCCCAACGGGCGGGAATGTCCAGCAAGCAGATTACCTGGGTCCCGGATGTGCTAGATGTTATTGATGTGCTTAATGCGGAATTAAAAGAAGGAGATATTGTTTTGATTAAAGGTTCACATGGACTGCGCATGGACCGCATCGTTGCGGCTCTGGAGTCCGCATCATGACAGAAACCCCCATGGCTCTGGCCCTCAGTGGGCTGAGCTTTATGATGACCATCATCTGGGGAGGGCCTCTTCTGCGCATTTTGCGCCATTTTAAAATCGGTAAGTTAATTCGGGTGGAAGGACCGAACAGCCACTTTACAAAGATGGGGACCCCTACGATGGGGGGCGTAATGATTATTCTACCAGTTGCCATGCTTACGATCCTGCTAAACGCAGCTACGCTGGTCGGCGTGAATGTCCTGGGCCGGTCGGTGATCCTGCCGCTGACCGTACTGGGCGGCTATGCCCTGCTGGGCGCAGTTGACGACTGGGAAGGCATTCGCGGCCCCCGGCGCGGCGTGGGTATGCGCGCGCGCACCAAGTTCATCATTCAGCTCATCTTCGCCATTGGGATCGCCTGGGCACTGAAATACGTGCTGCAAGCGCCCGAGCTGTTCTGGTTCGCCTGGCCGGGCATCATCTCACTAGGCGTGTGGTACCTGCCCATCGCGGTATTTATCATTGTAGGCATGTCGAATGCCGTCAATCTAACGGATGGATTAGATGGGCTGGCCGGGCTCATCTCCGCTACCGCATTTGCAGCTTACGGTGGCATCGCCCTGATGCAAGGGCAAATCTTCCTGGCTCGTTTTTGCTTCACCATTGTCGGAGCATTATTTGGCTTCTTGTGGTTTAACGTCCACCCGGCCGACCTGTTCATGGGTGATACTGGCTCGCTTTCCCTGGGCGCGACCCTGGGCGTGGTGGCCCTGATGACCGGGCGCTGGCTGCTGCTGCCGGTGATCGCCATTATCCCGGTCAGCGAGGCGTTGAGTGTGATGTTGCAAGTGGGATATTTCAAAATGACCAAGGGGAAACGTCTGTTTAAAATGGCCCCCTTTCACCATCACTTTGAATTACTGGGATGGAGTGAAACTCAGGTTGTACAGCGGTTTTGGCTGGTTGGCCTGTTATTTGCAATGTTTGGGATTGCATTAGCCCTGGTATAAAACCAGGCAGGATGAATATGAAACAAAACTGGTCAGATAAAAAAGTACTCATCATCGGTGCAGCCCGGCAAGGGTTATCCCTGGCGCGTTATCTTGCCGCGCGGGGTGCACAGGTGACCTTAAATGACCAGCACCCGGCAGAACAGCTTGGCAGCGCGCAGGCCAATCTGGCCGATTTACCTATTCACTGGGTCCTGGGCAGCCATCCGCTGGAACAATTGGATGATACGGACCTGGTTTGTGTTTCCGGCGGCGTGCCTTTGACGCTACCGATCCTCCAAGAAGCTGCCCGGCGCGGCCTGCCTCTGACTAACGACTCACAAATTTTCATGGACGCCGTGCATGCGCCGGTGATCGGCATCACCGGGTCAGCCGGGAAAACCACCACGACCACTTTACTGGGGCGTATGGCAACCGTCTTTGCCCAACAAACCGGGCGAAAAGCCTGGGTAGGCGGCAATATTGGCCTGCCGCTAGTGGAATATGTCGATGAAATCCAACCCACCGATTTAGTAGTGGTCGAGTTCTCCAGCTTCCAGCTGGAACTAATGACTGCTTCGCCGCAGGTGGCTGCTGTGTTGAATATCACCCCGAACCATCTCGACCGGCATGGCACTCTGGAAGCCTATACGGCAGCCAAGGCCCGCATCTTGACTGCGCAAGAGCCCGCAAATGTGGCGGTCCTCAACCGCGAAGACCCGGGCGCCTGGGGGCTGCGCGAACTGACAAAAGGAAAACTGATTACGTTTGGGGCCAACCGGCCCGCGCAGGGCCTACCGGGCACCTTCCTGGAAGACCAATGGTTGTATTACAGCGATGGATTTGGAAATGACCCGCTGATCCTGATGTCACGCGAACTGATCCAGCTGCGCGGAGAGCATAACCTGCTGAACGTCCTGGCTGCCAGCGCTATCGCTTGCGCCGCAGGGTTCCCGGTAGAGGCGATCCAGGCTGGCGTGCAGGGTTTCCACGGGGTTGCTCACCGGCTTGAACTTGTAGGAACCTGGAACGGCGCGGACTGGTATAACGACTCGATCGCGACTGCGCCCGAACGAACCATTGCCGCCATCCAGGCATTTGATGAACCCTTAATTCTCCTGCTGGGCGGGCGGGATAAGAACCTGCCCTGGGAGAAACTGTCCGAACTGGTTCACCAGCGAGTCGACCATGTGGTGATCTTTGGTGAAGCCAGTCCAAAAATTTTGAAGGCATTGGGCCCTATTCGAAATGGGCAGCGTTTGCAAAGCATCCAATCCACGGCTGGGCTGTACCAGGCGGTTCAGGCAGCCGCGGAATTGGCTGAACCGGGCGATGTTGTGCTGCTCTCTCCAGGCGGCACCAGCTTTGATGAATTTAAGGATTTTGAAGAGCGAGGGGAGCGGTTTCGAGAATGGCTGAAAGCACTTTCGTAAAGCAGGTTCAAACGAAATCAAAAGCAGCTCAATCCGCACAACAAGGCCTGGATTGGATCCTGGTTGGGGTTGTGGCTGGTTTGACCCTGTTTGGGATTCTGATGGTTTATTCCGCCGGGCCAAAATTCGCCATGGCGATTGGCGAGTCGACCGATTACTTCCTGGTGCGCCAGTTCATTTGGGCATCGGCAGGAATTGCCGGCGCGTTCGTCCTGAGCCGCATCGACTATCACCGTTACGCGCGCTTTGCCGTGCTGATGATCATCGTGATGCTGCTTTCCCTGATTACAGCCGTTATCCTGCGCGACCGCACCCTGGGCGCCAACCGCTCGCTGTTTTCCGGGTCTGTACGCCCTTCGGAATTGGCGAAACTGGTGACAATTATTTACGTTTCAGTTTGGTTAACCTCCAAACGGGAAGTATTGAATGAGCTGTTTATCGGTCTGTTCCCGCTCATGCTCATTCTGGGCATCACCGGCGGCTTTATCATGATCCAACCTGATTTTAGCGCCGCGTTGACAGTAGTCGTATTGGGCGGGATCCTGTTCTTCCTGGCAGGCGGCGCCTGGCGGCAGATCGCGATCACGCTTCTGGTAGCCATGGTGTTCATCTGGATCACCGTCAATCTGTATCCGACCGGCTTTCGGCGGGTTACTGAATACATTGCCGGTTTGAATAACCCGTTAAACGCTTCCTATCATGTGCAGCGTTCGATCGAAGCCATTATCAACGGTGGAATTTTTGGCGTTGGCATCGGGCACGGCAGCACCAAGTTTACCGGCCTGCCGGTTGCACCAACTGACAGCATCTTTGCAGTGATCGCAGAGGAAACTGGATTAATTGGCACGGCCCTGGTGATCGCAGCTTACGTGGTCCTGTTATGGCGTGGTCTGGCAATCGCGCGCAGAGCGCCAGATATGTTAGGCTCTTTGATCGCCAGCGGAGTCACGCTCTGGATTGTGTTCGAGGCTTTTCTAAACATGGCGGTAATGGTCAACTTGCTGCCGCAAGCCGGCAACGCGCTGCCATTGATCAGTTACGGCGGTTCCAGTCTGGTCACCACCCTGGCAGGAATTGGCATCTTGTTTAATATTGCGCGAGTTTCTAGCAAAACCAATCTACAACAAGGAGGAAATACATTTAATGCGGTTGTTGATCTGCGCTGGCGGGACCGGGGGCGGAGTGTACCCCGCTATGGTCGTACGTCAGGCTCTGGGAAATGAGGCTGACCCGGTGCTATGGGTAGGCAGCGAGGGCGGCATGGAGGCTGAACTGGTGCAGCGGGCAGGGTTTGCCTATCAGGCGATTCCTGCTGGCCAGATCGCCGGCATGGGCCTGCGCACCCTGCCCAACCTGGTCAAGGTCTTGCAGGGTACCCGGGCCTCCCGGCGTATCCTGAACGACTTTAAACCCGACGTGATGCTTTTCACCGGCGGGTTTGTCGCCGTTCCCATGGCAATGGCTGGCGCTGGTCTGGTGGGTGGAGAGAGGGTTCCTTCCCTGGTCTACGCTCCGGATATCGAACCCGGTATCGCCCTCAAACTGCTGGCCCGCTTTGCTTCAACCATCGCATTAACCAACGATGCAGCCCGCGCCTATTACGCTCGCCAAAAGCATACGGTTGTCACCGGTTATCCCACACGCCCAGAGCTGACCTCCTGGACACGCGAAAAAGCACAGGACTTCTTCAAACTCGACTCTAACCGCTTTACTTTGCTCGTAACCGGTGGCAGCAAAGGTGCGCGAACGCTGAACCAACCGCTGCTGGCTGTACTTCCGCAGTTGTTGGAAGAAATGCAAATCATCCACATCACTGGTCAGGCGGATTGGCCTGAGATTGAAGCCTATCGCGCGCAAATGCCAGGCAATTTGCCGAGCGAAGTGATGCGCCGCTACTTCCCCATGCCTTACTTGCATGAAATGGGCGCTGCGCTGGCAGCTGCGGACCTGGTCGTATCTCGCGCCGGCGCTTCAACGCTGGGGGAATACCCGCTGTTTGGCCTGCCCGCCATCCTGGTGCCTTACCAGTACGCCTGGCGCTATCAGAAAGTCAATGCGGATTACCTGGTGCAGCATGGCGCGGCTACACTGCTCACGCATGATCAACTATCCGATCAACTGTTACCGACCATCCAACAGTTGTCCCGCGATCCCGCTCGCTTGCAGCAGATGCGCTCAGCCATGGAAGCATTGGCTCACCCCCAGGCTGCTGAGAAACTGGCAGATCAGGTACGCCTGTTAGCCGGCGCAGCTATGCGAGCCGGGGCGGGGAAAGCAGGCAATAGGGAGAAATAACATGGTCAGCCTGGTCGTCGTTTTTTGGATGTACGTCATTTTATTCGCCATCATTGGTGCCATGCGCGGTTGGGCGCGGGAACTGCTGGTTGCGTTTAGTGTCGTGCTGGCCCTGTTTATCATCTCCGTACTGGAACGGTTCATCCCCTTTGTCGGGTCAACCCTGGCATCGGTGCCCCCCACCCTCTTCTGGCTGCGAATTGGGATTGTCATTGCGCTGGTGTTCTTCGGTTACCAGACGCCTAATATTCAACGCCTGGCTGCCAGCAACCGGTTTGCCCGCGAACGCTTACAAGATGTCCTGCTGGGTGTTTTCCTGGGCGCGTTGAATGGCTATTTGATTGCCGGAACCGTGTGGTATTACCTGAACGATGCCAATTACCCCTTCCCGAATCTGATCAGTGCCCCACCAGCCGGGAGCGAGTTGTTTGACGCCACCCAGCGCATGATGGCGCTGATGCCCCCTCAGTTACTGGGTGGTTCTTCCGCGATTTACTTTGCTGTAGCTCTGGCATTCGCTTTTGTTTTGGTGGTGTTTATCTAATGAAACGATCTCTTCTACCTGGCAGGCACGCAGCAAAAAGCGTCCACTTCATCGGCATCGGTGGCAGCGGGCTCTCTGCGATCGCGCGCCTGCTGCTCGAGCGCGGCTGGAAGGTGAGCGGTTCAGATCGCAGCTTATCTCCTCTAGCGCGGGAACTGGCAGCCGCCGGAGCGAATGTAACCGAAGGTCATGCCGCGCAAAACGTGCAGGGAGCGGAGATCGTGGTGCGTTCTTCAGCCATACCGGATGATAACGTAGAGGTACTCGCCGCGCAAGCCGCGGGTATTCCCGTATTGAAACGTGCTGAGTTCCTCGGACAACTGCTGAAAAACCAGCTGACCATTGCCGTCGCCGGAACGCATGGCAAAACCACCACCACTTCGATGATCGCCTGGCTGTTGACCCGCCTGGAGTTGGACCCGTCCTATATTATCGGCGGGACGGCGAAGAACCTGGGCGACAGAAATGCCCATGCCGGAAAGGGCCGCATGTTCGTCATTGAAGCTGATGAATATGACCGCATGTTCCTGGGCTTGGATCCGGATGTAATCGTGGTTACCTACCTGGAACACGACCACCCCGACTGCTATCCCACGCCACAGGATTACTTTGGCGCATTCCGCGAATTTATCCAGCTGCTGCGCCCAGGGGGCGTGCTGCTGGTCTCCCACGATCACGCCGATGCTCGCCGGTTGGTGGCGGAGATTCCAAAAGACACCCTCCCGCTTACCTATGGGACGCATGTCGCCGCGGACTACACGGCTGAGAATATGCTTGCCAATCAGCGCGGCGGGTTTGATTATGATGCCGTCTGGCATCCAGAGCATGACCAGGCTGTCCCGCTGGCGCGCGTCAGCCTGCAAGTCCCCGGCGAACACAATGTGCGGAACAGCCTGGCTGCCCTGGCTGTCGTCCACCAGGTTTTGCCGCCAGAAAACCTGGCAGACCAGGTAAAGCAGGCGGCACTGGCTTTGTCAGAATACAGCGGGACCGGACGGCGTTTTGAAGTCAAAGGTGAAGCCAACGGTATTATGGTGATCGACGACTATGCGCATCACCCCACAGAAATCCAGGCCACGCTGGCAGCCGCGCGCGCCCGCTATCCCGAACGGCGCATCTGGGCCGTCTGGCAGCCGCACACCTACTCGCGCACGCGTGCTTTACTGGCCGACTTTGCCCGTTCTTTTGAGAATGCAGACCAGGTCGTCGTTACAGAAGTCTATGCGGCGCGAGAAAAAGCGGCTGATTTTAATAACTTTTCCGCCGCGCAAGCAGCGGCAGTCATACAACAAGAAGCGCCTCAAAGAAACGTACAGTTCGTCCCAACCCTGGAGGAAGTCCGGCAGGAACTCCTCCACCAGCTGCGGCCAGGGGACGTGCTGCTGGTCCTTTCAGCAGGTGATGCTGATCAGGTCAGCGCACAGGTACTGGCCAGTTTGCAGGAAAGGAATGGTAGCCATGGCTAAATCGAAGCAGAAGACGCGCATCTATGCATCTCAGAGTGCGTCTAACCTGAGCGGGGTGCGGATTGTCCCTGCGCAAGCAGCGCTGCCGGAAACCGAAGGGAAGAAGTCGGGTAAAACAGGCAAGGATCAGGCCCAAACGGGTGAAACACCGGGCAGCGAAGCGCTGGTCAACCGGCTTATCGATTTTATTAAGACGATGTAGAGAGCTGAAGTAAGGAGTATTGTGAAAGGTTCATTCCATCCCATCCCGATTGATGCGCTGCGGGCGGCTTTTGGCAAGGCGCTGCAAGTGAACGCCAGCCTGGCCAGCTATACCACCGCGCACGTCGGCGGGCAGGCGGAGGCGCTGCTGGTGACCAATTCGGCTGCCGAATTGGAGCAGGCTGTCCGCCGGCTGTGGGAGCTGGAACTACCCTTCCACCTGCTCGGCTTTGGCTCGAATGTCCTGGCCAGTGACAGCGGCGTCGCGGGTGTGATCCTTATTAATCGGGCGCGGACAATCGACTTTAACCTGGAGAGCGACCCGCCAACCGTGTGGGCCGAGTCAGGGGCGCTGATTGGCACCATTGCGCGTCAGGCCGGTCTGCGCGGTTTAGCTGGCTTTGAATGGGCCGCTACAGTCCCCGGCACATTCGGTGGCGCCATTTATGGCAATGCTGGGGCATTCGGCGGCGATATGCAGAGCAGCCTGCTGCTGGCAGAGATCTTGCACCCATCTGCAAAAGAGCAGTGGTCCGTTGATCGTATGCAATACCAGTATCGCTCCAGCATCCTTAAACGCAGTCCAGCAGGTTCCTCCGCCGTCATTCTTTCCGGCCAGCTGCGCCTGGAACGCAGCGACCCGCAAAGCGTGCAGGCGAAGATGGAGAAGTTTTCTGCACAGCGCCGCCGGTCACAGCCTCCTGGGGCCAGCATCGGCTCTATGTTCAAAAATCCGCCTGGGGATTATGCTGGCCGGTTGATTGAAGCCGCCGGGCTGAAAGGTAAACAAGTTGGAGATGCTGAAATCAGCGAGGTGCATGCGAACTTCTTTATTAACCATGGCAGTGCTCGCGCCCAGGACATTGGTAGGTTAATCCAGCTCGCCCAAGAAACGGTTTTTGAGAAATTTGGCATTCGACTGGAGTTAGAAGTGGAGCTTTTGGGGAATTGGGACACCGTTCTGACGGAAGCCAGTATAGGAGCATCACCAGATCATGAACGGTAAATTACGTTTAGGTATCCTTTTCGGAGGCCGCTCCGGCGAGCATGAGGTTTCACTCATGTCTGCTCGTTCGGTCTTATCGGTATTAGACCCCGAAAAGTATATCGTGACACAGATTGGCATTACCAAACAAGGCATATGGGTTACCGGGCCAGACCTGGTGGAAGCGCTTTGGGAAAATCGGCTCGACGGGCTTACCCGGGTCACTTTGCTGCCTGAAGCTGGCCAGAGCACGTTATACGCTATCCACAGCAGCGAGGTGAGAACCCAGTTGAAAGCCCTGACCAACCTGGACGTAATCTTCCCTGTGCTGCACGGTACTTTTGGAGAAGATGGCACGCTACAGGGGCTGTTCGAGTTAGCCGACGTGGCTTATGTGGGAGCGAATGTCCTGGCTTCAGCTGTGGGCATGGACAAAGCCTTATTCAAAGATGTCATGCGGGCCAATGGCCTGCCGGTGGTTGAATCGATCCTGACCACCCGCCAGGCCATTGAAGCGGACCCGCAGCAGGTGATCGCTGAGGCAGAGGCCTTCTGCGCTTACCCCATCTTTACCAAGCCCGCTAACCTGGGCTCTTCAGTTGGGATTACCAAGTGCCGCAACCGCTCGGACCTGTATGAGGGGCTGATGGAAGCCGCCAGGTATGACCGGCGGGTGTTGATTGAGCGGGGCGTTGAACATGCCCGCGAAATTGAGATCAGCGTCTTAGGAAATGCCAGCCCGCAGGCTTCTCTACCTGGCGAAGTGCTCCCTTCCGGCGACTTTTATACCTACGAAGCCAAATACCTGGATGATCGCTCAAAGCTCATCATCCCCGCACCTGTACCAGAGGCAATTGCCGAGCAGATGCGCGAGACCGCCGTCCTGGCATTCAAAGCAATCGATAGTTCAGGAATGGCGCGGGTAGATTTTCTTTATGATCCGCAGAGTGCAAATATTTATGTCGGTGAGATCAATACGATTCCCGGTTTTACCCAAATTAGTATGTATCCAAAGCTGTGGGAAGCAAGCGGCCTCCCCTACGGCAAACTGGTAGACCGGCTGATTGAACTGGCCCTTGAACGAAAGGCTGACCGAGACCGCACCGAACGCCAGTTCAGGAGGAAGTTATGAGGGGAAAGAATATTTCAGCACAAAAGAACAGCCCATTTACGAACCGGGCCGAAGAAGTCCGCAAGCGGCGCAATCAGCGCGGCCAGCAGCGGAGCAGCAACAGCGTCGTTACGCGGGTAGTGAACCCGGTTCAAACCCGCTCCGTAATTGTGCGCGGGAATACCTATGGCACGCCCATTCACCGGCAGGCCAGCACTCACCCACGCCGCCAGTTTTACGTGACCATGGACCAGACTTCCGGCACCGAACTGCGCCTGCCGGCCATCCCGCTCATCAATCCCGGTTGGCGGCTGCTCTCAGGACTGATCGCCATTGTGGCCTTGGTCAGCATGTACTCCATGTTTAATTCGCCTTTCTTCCTGGTCAGCAGCGTTGCCGTAGCCGGGCTGCAGCGGGTAACTGCGGAAGAAGTTAACAGTGCATTGGCCTTCAACGATCAATCGATTGTGTTGGTCGACAGCGCCGCAATGATCCAATCGCTGACGGAAAAGTACCCGGAATTGATTAACGTGCAGGTCAGCATTGAAATGCCAAATCTCGTCAAAGTGATCGCCGCAGAACGCACCCCGGTTTTGGCGGTGCAGAAAGGCGATAAAGTTCAATGGGTTGACGCAGAAGGGGTGATCTTCCCCGCCCGGGGAGATGTTGGCCCGCTGGTCACCATTCAAACGGAAGATGAGCTCCCGATGGCCCCGCAGCCAGTCACCATGGACCAGATCGATACAGCGCCTGGGGATGTACCGACGCCCAGCGCGCCAGAGGCGCAGTCCAAAGACGCCAGCAACATCCCGGTGACCGGTTTGAACAAAGTCGAACCGGCGCTGATCAGCGCCGCTCAGGCCTTAAGCCAGAAACTGCCGCCCGATACACCCATCCTCTTCAGCAAGCAAAATGGCCTGGGATGGAATGACCCGCAGGGTTGGCAGGTGTTCATTGGCAGCGACTTGAACAACTATGAAGAAAAAATCGCGATGTATCAACGCATTTCCAGTTATCTGGAAGAGCAGGGCATTCAACCAGCGTTGATCAGCGTAGCGCGGGTAAACGCGCCATTCTATCGATTGGAGCAGTGAGCATGGCAGAGGAACCCATTGTCGTAGGAATTGATATCGGCACAACGAAAGTTTGTACCCTGGTGGCCAGGGTAGAAAGCGAGAATAACCTGCGCATATTGGGTGTCGGGATTGAACCCGCGCAAGGCATTCGCAAAGGGACCATCGTTGACCTGCAAGCTGCGTCACAATCAATTGCCCGTTCCATTGAAAAAGCCGAACGTTCCTCCGGATTGGAAGTCACCGCGGCGCTGGTCAGCTTAGCCGGGTCGCACGTTTCCTCGGTCAACAGCAAAGGCGTAGTTGGCATTTCGGGACGCGTGATCGAGCCGGATGATGTGGCCCGCGCCTTGGACGCCGCCCAGGCAGTAGCGATCCCGCATAACCGCGAAATCATCCACGTCATTCAGCGCGGGTTCACTGTGGATGGGCAGGACGGTATCCGGATGCCGATTGGCATGCACGGTTACCGCCTGGAGGTCGAAGCGCATATCATCACTGCCGCTGCCGCCACCGTAGAGAATCTGCGCCAGAGCGTGCAAGCCTCGGGTGTAGAGGTTACCCAATTTGTGCTCAACCCGCTGGCCTCCGCCGAAGTGGTCCTTTCGGAAACCGAGCGGCAGATGGGCGTGGTGGTATGCGACATTGGCGGCGGCACGACAGATATGGCCATCTATATCGATGGCGACGTATGGCATACGATGGTGTTAGGTGTGGGTGGTAATCACGTCACTTCTGACATCGCGCATGGTTTGCGGCTCTCGTTGACGCAAGCAGAAGAAATCAAAAAAGAGTACGGACATGCGGTGCAGGCCGAAGTCATGGAAAATGATAAATTCACTGCCCGCATTTTCGGCGAAGATACCTCCACAGAGATCAGCCGGCGTGAGTTGGCGATGATCATTGAAGCACGCATGGAGGAGATCTTCGACCTGGTCTTACAGGAAATCAAGCGATCTGGTTACGATGGGCTGCTACCTGCCGGGATGGTATTAACCGGCGGCAGCAGTATTCTGCCCGGAACGCGCGCTCTGGCCAGCCGGGTAATGGGCCTGCCAGTACGGATCGCCCGCCCAGAAAATATGGTCGGCCTGACAGACCAGCTTCACTCCCCCGCTTATTCCACCAGCGTCGGCCTGCTTTACTGGGCGCTGATGATGAGCGAAACAGCCCCAAGTACCAGCCGGGGAGGATCCCGGCGGAAAGGAGGAGGCAGTATTGGTATCAACAGCATCCTGCACTGGCTCCGGCATCTTTTACCGTAATCGGGTGCGAGCAAGACCTGCACCATCTAAAAATTGGTTCGTCCGGCCGGGTAACGTTCATGGAGAGGTGAACATCCTGCCGATAAAACAAACACAATTCACCGTATTTTCTTTCTTGTGGAGGAGGTAAAGCATGGAACTATTACCGCAATCAGAATCTTTTGCCCGCATCAAGGTCGTTGGCGTGGGTGGTGGTGGCTGCAATGCCGTTAACCGCATGATCGCAGAAGGTCTGCAGGGCATCGAATTTATCGCCGTCAATACCGATGGGCAAGCGTTGCTTCAGTCCAAAGCAACCACACGCGTACGGATTGGGGATAAGGTTACCCGTGGTTTGGGGGCAGGCGGCAACCCTGAGGTGGGCCGCAAGTCAGCCGAGGAATCGGCGGAAGAGCTGTATGAAGTGCTCAAAGGCAGCGATATGTGCTTTGTCACTTCTGGAATGGGCGGCGGCACCGGCACCGGGGCAGCCGCCATCGTGGCGCAGATTGCCAAGGAAGTTGGTGCGCTGACTATCGGCGTCGTCACCCGGCCCTTCACTTTTGAAGGCTCTCGCCGGGCGCAGTCGGCGGAAGCTGGCATCGCCAAGCTCAAAGAACATGCGGACACGTTGATCGTGATCCCCAACGACCGCCTGCTGCAAATGGTCGACAAACGCGCCAGCCTGCAAGATGCTTTCCGGCTGGCAGATGATGTGCTGCGCCAGGGCATCCAGGGCATCTCAGAGTTGATCACCGTCCCCGGGTTGATCAACCTGGACTTCGCGGATGTGCGCGCGATCATGTCGGAAGGCGGCGCGGCGTTAATGGCGGTCGGCCGGGCGGATGGCGAGGAGCGCGCCCGCGTGGCCGCTGAAGCAGCCATCTCGAGCCAGCTGCTGGATATTACCATCGATGGGGCGCGGGGCATTCTCTTCAATGTCACTGGCGGCCCCAGCCTGACCCTGTTTGAAGTAAACCAGGCAGCGGCAATCATCAAGGAGACGGCGCACCCCGACGTCAACCTGATCTTCGGCGCTGTCGTCGACCCGAACCTGGCCGATGAAGTGCGTATCACCGTCATCGCCACGGGTTTCGATAGAGCCGGCGTGCGACCTGGTACCGTGGAGCGGCCTGTACGGATCGAAGATACCCAGGCTGGCGTTCGCGCGCGTCCGGCGATGAACCAGAACCCTGAACGCCCGTCTAATACGAGCAGCCAAAGCAGCGGTCCGGCCTACGGCACGCGCCAAAGCAGCGCTCATAACAACACGACAAACACCCCACCGCCAGCTCAGGGAAATGATTTCCAGCGCGTCTTAAACACAGATGATCTGGATATCCCTGCTTTCCTACGCAACCGGACAAACCGGTCCTAGAACAGCGGCGGAACTGAGTACCACCCTCCATAAGAATTGGTTTAGCGGGCTCCTCCCCAGCCCGCTATAACCATTTAACCTGCTCTTTTATCCGCTTAGAAGTAAATAAAGGCTGCATTCCGGCGAAGATCGGAACGCAGCCTTTATTTATCCCCGCTGTCTTTTTAAGATCAGTTATTAATCCAATCCTTATTCCTGTCAACTCACCCACAAATACAGGGCTATGCCACGATTATTCCCACCCGTCTCCATATCTGGGGTCTGTTTTGCTCAAGTCTGATTCCAGAAATTAGTAAGAAAATCGGTCGATTCAGGATATAAAAATTTTAAGGTTTTTTTACCGGATATGACTTGTGCCAAGCGATCCTTTGTGCTACAATCAGCGTATCGGTAGATGTACGGGGGCCGTTACAAGATACCACCATATATGGTGGTACTCTTTTTCTTACACTGAAAAATCATCACACACGGAGGATTGCAATGCGATGTCCCTATTGTCAAAATGATAAGTCCAGGGTCCTGGATACGACTCACGAAAACCGGGGTGGCGTGCGCCGGCGGCGTGAGTGCGAAGCGTGTGGGCAGCGTTTTACCACCGTGGAACGGCCCTTACTGGCCACACCTTTAATTATCAAAAAAGACGGGACACGGGAAGAGTTCGACCGCGAGAAACTCATGCGCGGCATCCGCATTGCCTGCGCAAAGCGCCCGGTTCCTGCAGCAGCAATCGACCGGCTGGTGGGCGAAATTGAGACCGCACTGCAGCGCATGGGCCGCTCTGAGGTCAGCTCGCGGGTGGTCGGCGATCTGGTCGTTTCTGGCCTAAAAGAGCTCGATCACGTCGCCTACGTGCGCTATGGAATTGTTTATCTGCAACTCGATGACCTGCACGCTATCCGCAATGAAATTGATCGACTACTAAATGAGGAGGGTAATAATGGAGAAACAAAAGCATAAATCCACCAATGGTCGCGCGGATGCGGCCGCTGTTCCACAAACCGGGCTAACCCCTACCCCAGCGATGCCGGGTGACTTGCCCGGGATCGATCTTACCGAAAATGCCCGGCAGGTGCTGACGCGCCGCTACGTGCGCCGCAGCGACGATGGCAGCCCGGCCGAAACGGTGGAAGAGATGTTCTGGCGGGTAGCCTTTCATGTGGCCGTGGTGGAAGATGCCTGGGATGGCGCTGTCATTGAACGAGCGCGAAAATTTTATCAACTGCTGACTAGCAAACGTTTCTTCCCAAACTCTCCTACTTTTACTGGCGCGGGCACCCCGCTGGGCCAGCTGGCAGCCTGCTTCGTGCTGCCCATCACAGACGACATGGGCCGCGACCCGGCTGGCATTTTCCAGACACTACGCAACGCGGCATTGATCCAGCAGACCGGCGGCGGTAATGGTTTCTCCTTCTCCCGGCTGCGCCCCAAAGGCGCGCTGGTCAACTCTTCGGCCGGTCAGGCCACCGGGCCGGTCGGCTTCCTGCGCGTGTATGATAACGCCTTTGGCGAAATTGCCCAGGGCGGCTCGCGGCGGGGAGCTAATATGGGCGTGCTGCGCGTGGATCACCCGGACGTGGAAGACTTTATCACCTGCAAAACGGACGAAAATGCCATTACCAACTTCAACATCTCTGTGGGCATCACCGATGCTTTCATGCAGGCTGTGGAAAACGATGCTGATTGGGAACTGGTCTTTCCAGAAATCATCGGTTCAGGCTACCGCAAGTTCAGCGGCACCATCGAGCAAGCCCGGGCGGCAAACCTGCCGCTGAAAGTGCATCGGAAGGTCCGTGCGCGCGAGCTGTTCAACAAAATCGTACGCCAGGCGCACCACAACGGCGAGCCGGGCATGCTGTTCCTCGACGCCGCCAACCGCTCTAACCCGGTGCCGCACCTGTACCAGCTGGAATCGACCAACCCCTGCGGTGAGCAGTGGTTAGGCCCATTTGAGAACTGTTGCCTGGGATCGGTCAACCTGGCCCAGCATATGGGGCCGGATAATACCGTCGACTGGGAAAAGCTGCGGGAAAGTGTCGTCCTCTCCACGATTTTCCTGGACGATGTCGTCGAAGCCAACGCTTACGTCCCGGCTGTACCCCAGTTGAAAGAAGCCGCGCACCGCGCCCGGCGGATTGGACTGGGCATCATGGGACTGGCAGACCTGATGTACCATGCTGGCATCCGTTATGGCTCTCCAGAAGGCCAAGAGTTTGCCGCCCAGGTGATGGAATTTGTGCGCTACCATTCGATGCGCACCAGTATTGAACTGGCTGAAGCGCGCGGGCCCTTCCCGGCGATCAGCGGCAGCATTTATGACCCGCAGAACTTCCAGTGGCAGCCGCCAACCAGCATCGTACCCTACGTCCATAACTGGGGCCGCCCCGACCTGGACTGGGACTGCATCCTGGAAGATCTTCACAAGCACGGTATCCGCAACGCCGCTCAAACCACCATCGCCCCTACCGGGACGATTGCCACCGTCGCCGGCTGCGAGGGTTATGGCTGCGAGCCCGTCTTCGCGCTGGCCTATATCCGCCACGTCAACGACAATGGTAAGGATTTGAAACTGACTTATGCCAGCCCGCAGTTTGAACAGGCGCTGGATGCCCTGCACATTGAGCCAGAGAAACGCGAAGAAATCCTCAATCAGATTATGCGTGAAGGCACCTGTCAGGGCGTCAGCGAGCTGCCTGAAGCCGCACGCGATACCTTTGTGGTCTCCGCGGATATCACCGCCGAAGAGCATGTGCGCATGCAGGCTGCGCTGCAGGCTTTCGTCGACAACTCCCTATCGAAGACGATCAACTTCCCCCCCAACGCCTCTGAAGAAGATGTAGCCATGGCGTACCGGCTGGCCTGGAAGTTGGGCTGCAAGGGTATTACCGTATATGTAACCGGCTCGCGTGACAAAGTCGTGCTCGAAACGCACGCTACGGCGGAGAAGAAGCAAAAACCGGAAGAAGCAACCGCCGAAAGCGTCTTGATCCCCGCGCCTGTTTCCAGCCCGGCCCCGGTCGCCGAGCAGCTGCACATCTGGCACGAAGCCAAAAAACCCCGCCCGCGCTTCCTGCCTGGCTTCACCTACTCCGTCCAGACCCCGCTGGGCGAGGCCTTTGTGACGATCAACGAAAATGGCCACAACCAGCCCTTCGAAGTCTTTATCAATACTGCCAAAGCCGGTTCGGATACCGCGGCAGTCTCAGAAGCCATCGGGCGCATGATCTCCTACGTGCTGCGGCTGGCCTCGCCGGTCGAACCCGTCAAGCGCCTGACGGAAGTGGTGCGCCAGCTTTCGGGCATCGGCGGCGGGCGCTCGCTGGGTTTTGGGCCCAACCGCGTACGCTCCTTGCCAGATGGCGTGGCGCAGCTGCTTAACGACTACCTGGAACAGTGGCACGAGCGCGAAGAAGCGCAGCAAACCGGTCCCACCGGCAGCCAGTTCAACCAGCCGAAGGAAACTTCCCTGGCTGCCCTGACCGACCAGCCGCCCCTCTTCAAGATCGGCGACCTCTGCCCCGAATGCGGTCAGGCCGCTGTGGTCAATGAAGAAGGCTGCCGAAAGTGCTATGCGTGCGGATTTAGTGAGTGTTAAATTTGGTAGAAATTGATTTTAATGGCCGTTGTGGGTGATCAAAGAACCTTCACAATTGCATTAAGAAGTTACTCTGTTGATCACAGAAACTTCACCCAAAATAGCACGGGGCATAACATGATTGTGTTATGCCTCCTGTGCTGAAAGTTTGAATAATATACTGCGATGATCAGATGATAGCATTCTTTATTCCAAACAATTGGAGGATCTAATCGGTAGCAGCAAACGAGGAATGTAAGTATAATTAGAACAAAATGGCGAATATGTATTACCGTAGGAAACTCTTATTAGCCTTGTTGGAGATTTTTGATGGCAATCTGGGTAACACAGATTGTGAAAAGCTCCTTTTTAAATTTTGCCAATTAACAGGGAAGAATCATTATGATTTTTTCCCTTATCAATATGGGCCATTTAGTTTCGTTTCCTACTACGACAAGCGACGATTAACCGAGTTAGGATTATTAGAAGTTGCTGATGATTTTCAATTATCAGTTACTCAACACTCATATTTGGCAGATTTGAAGTTAGGAGATAGAGTTACTTTAGCACGACTTAAATCAATGGGCATACGAGGCCAAAGCCTAATTAGAAAAATTTATAGAGAATATCCTCAGTTTGCCTCTCGAAGCAAAATCGTTAATGACTTACTCGACGAAAATGAAGTTAAGATAATTCAATCATATTGGAACTTTGACAATTCACCAGCAGTTTTTACTATAGGCTATGAGGGTCTTACTATTGATGCGTTTTTATATAAATTGATTACTCGTAATATTATGGCCGTTGTGGATGTTCGTAACAATCCACAATCGATGAAGTATGGTTTTTCTAAGAAAAGCTTTCGAGAATATATTGAAAAAGCAGGGATGAAATATATTCATATTCCTGACTTGGCATTCCTTCAGCCTTAAGAAAAGGTTTGGGATCAAGTATTTCGCATGAATTGTTATTCAAGAAGTATGAAACTGAATTATTGCCAGAACAAACTGTTGCAAAAAAACGATTACAGGATTTAATTGTCAGTATTCCACGGATTGCGTTAGTTTGCTTTGAGGCTGATCATAGGACTTGTCATCGAAGTACACTTATCGAAAGTTTAAAGAGAGAAAACAGGCTTATAAAACCCGTTCTCCATATATAAGCTATAAACAGGGGGAGTACGATGCCTTACTTAGCCGATGAGTTGCCAAAAGCTAAGGTTTTGATTACGGTAAAAACGTATCCTTTGCCGTCTCGCAGCTATACCGAACTAGTTTGTACGGCTGGGCTACTTAATGGCGAAAAGTGGATTCGCATTTACCCAGTTTCTTTTCGCTTTTTAGATGATAGTGAACGATATCCCAAATATTCATGGATAGAAGTTGATTTAGTACGAAATTGGAAGGATTTCCGTCCAGAGAGTTATCGTCCTAAACAAGGGATTGATGAACATATCACTGTTTTAAGTAAGATGGGCACTTCTAACGATTGGGCGGCCCGAAAAAGTTATATTCTCAAAGAGACTTACTCATCAATGAGTGAATTAATAAATTTAGCGAAAAATTCGCAAGTTAGAAAATCTTTAGCAACCTTAAAACCAGCAAGTATTATTGATTTTGTTATTGAAGAAGACGAGCGTGAATGGAAACAGGAATGGCAAGATCAACTCAAGCAATTAAATATTTTCGAAATTAATAATCAAAGTAGCAGCAGAAAGGTGGTCAAAAAACTGCCTTACAAGTTTTCTTACCGCTTTTTCTCGGAAGGGGACAAAGAACCGAGAAAAATGATGATTGAAGATTGGGAAATAGGTGCTTTGTATTGGAATTGCCTTTACAGAACAGGCGGGGATGAAAAAGCAGCTCTTGATCTAGTCAAACAGAAATATCTTTATGAGTTTGGTGAAATGGATATTTACTTTTTTGTTGGAACAACATTCAAGTTTCACAATGTTGCCCCAAACCCTTTTGTTATTATCAGCGTATTTTATCCTCCCAAATCCCCCCAATTATCTTTATTGTAATTGACCTTATGCGGCTTTGCTTGCTGTTTTTGATTTTAAATTATATTCTTTGCTTCTGTCTCTTAACAAATATTTAACGAAATGATTTTATTTGTCTGTTTGCACCTACACTTCTTCATCAGCTCAAAACCTGGCAACCCAATGGCCTTTTGTGAATAATACCATTTTATATGCTGGATAACGACCTGAAGTAATGAAAAATGCCCCTAAAGAGATCTCAAATTCGCAGCTTTGGGGCGATATCTTTGATAAAAAATGAGACGGGTATCTTTCTACAAGATCTCTAGGCGCAAGAACTGTGATAACTTACAGCCGGCACATGCCAACCATTAGGTCCAATTATTCATTACGCTCAGGCTCTACAACTCATGCTTGCGACAATAACCCTTTCTGCTCTACGCCTGTGCGGGGCAAGTGTGCTGGAGGGTTTTCGGATCAATCCTTAAGCTTTTGGACGATTTGTGGGCGAGTAACCGATATAATAAACACATCCTAAGAAGCGATCAAACTCATTCAGGAGGTCTATTCTATGCAACCCATCCAAATCACCCCAGGGCAGGCCCAAGTCATCCCGCTGTGGGCGGAAGGTGAAATCGACCCGACCGGTTGGGACCAGCCGGAAGAGTACATGACCATCCACGATGGACTGAAAGTCCTTCGCAATGTCAGCCAGCCTACGTTGACCGCTTTTCTGCCCGATCCTGCCGTGGCTACGGGGACGGCGGTGATCGTCTGTCCAGGCGGAGCCTATCACTTTTTGGCTTATCAACATGAAGGCGTTCAAGTAGCGAACTGGCTCAACGCCCACGGCATCGCCGTCTTTATGCTCAAATATCGCCTCGTCCAGACTGGGGATGATTTTCCAGCGTGTGTTGAACAAAATCTGGAGGACCCGGAGAAAAAAGCTGCTCGGGTCGACCCGCTCTTCCCGATGATTACCGCGGATGGCTGCCAGGCTGTGCGCCTGGTACGCGCGCATGCCGCCGATTGGGGCATCAACCCCGCGAAAATTGGCATCCTGGGCTTTTCAGCCGGCGGTTTCGTCACGCTCAGCGTTGCTATGCGCTTCGATGCCTCTAGCCGTCCAGACTTCGCCGCGCCCATCTATAGCGCGCCTCCGCGTGAAGGCCCCATCCCCAGCAATGCGCCGCCGCTGTTCCTGCTGTGCGCCGCGGATGATGACATGGCTTCAGACGTCAGCACGCGCTATTATGCCCAATGGCGTGCCGCCGGTCACCCGGTTGAGCTGCATATTTACGCTAAGGGCGGGCACGGTTTCGGCATGAACTCCCAAGGCCTTCCTTCCGATTATTGGATCGAGCGTTTTAGAGAATGGCTGCAATCCCAGGGTTTCTAGCCATCCTCCGATAGAAACATCACCCATTTTCAATTACTTTGATCAAAGGCTATAATACAAAACCCGGTCCCTGGGCCGGGTTTTGGTAATCATTGGGGGAAATTGGAAAGGAGTTATATATGAAAGTGATACGCGTTTTAACGCGCCTGTTGTTGGCTCCCATCTTTCTCTATGGTGGGTTAGATACACTACGTTTTCCGGAAAAACGGGTTAATATTGCCCAGTCCGCCGGTACGCCCAAAGCAGACCTGGCGGTTCGGGCAAACGCCGCTTTGATGATAGGCGCTGGGGCGCTGCTGCTGTTGGGCATTTTTCCGCGCCTGGCTGCTATCCTGCTGGCAGGTTCTTTGGTTCCGACTTCGCTGGCCGGGCACCAATTCTGGAAGAAGGAAGGTCAAGAACGAAAACAACAGTTAACCCAGTTTCTGAAAAATGCAGCGACCGCAGGCGGCCTGCTGTTATTCTCAGTAGAATCAAACAACGAGTGCAGATAAATGATTTTTTGTTCGGGTAATACCGCCTGAATGCTCTATTACCCGAACAAAAATGGGCATTTTGTAAAGATTAGAGAAGCATTAATTTACCATTTCTACCCCAAAACTGAATATTAATAGGATAAACTTAGGGCACACGTCTTTGGATTGATATGCCAGGTTCAATCAGGATCAATGCCTGTCTCCGGCAAGGTTTGTCTGCCTCGCCGGAACTGCTGCCCTACTGCCTGCCAGATCCCCAAAGTTTTGTGATCCGTCTTTCTCTGGAAAAACCAGAACACGCTGTAGAAAAATGTTCTACGAGAAGAATTTTGAACGGGAGAACTTGAATGAGAAACCGCAAGACGAATTTTGGAAGACTCCTGGCAGTTATTCTGTTGATTAGCATTAGCGCTGCTCTGGCAGCCTGCCAGGCTACCCCCACTGCGACCATCAGTCCAACGGCTACCGCAGTCCCAGCCAAGGCCACCAGCGCGCCTACCGGAAGCGCCAGCGCGGAAAATGCCACCGTCACCAGTACGCCATCCGTAACCCCCACGCCCATCGTCCTGGAAGGCGCAAAAACCACCGCCAGTGGTTTGCAGTACCTGGAGGAAGTCGCGGGTACCGGCGCAGCTCCCAAGGTTGGTGACATTATCACCATGCAGTATATTTTCACATTGCCCGATGGCACGGAACTGGCGAACACTTACACCAATAACCAGCCGGCGACCACTGTTTGGGGCACCAAGCGCATGCTGCCGGGTTGGGAAGAAGGCGTTGGCCTGATGAAAGCCGGCGGAAAAGCCAAGCTGGTGTTACCGCCAGACCTTGCCTTTGGCGCTGCTGGGTCTGGGATCGTGCCGGCAAATTCGCCGGTGCTTGTCGAAGTGGAACTGCTTTCGGTGAAAAATCCCCCCAACCCCACAGCCGTAACCGAAGATCAACTGACCAAGACAACTACCGGCTTGCAGTACTATGATATTACCAAGGGCGATGGCGCGGAAGCTGCCAAGAACAGCAACGTAACTACCAGCTACACCGTCTGGGTAAAAACCGACACCGGCTACAGCTATATTGATCAGTCCAGTGAGGGCTCACCCGTCAACTTTGTGGTTGGCCGCGGCGATGTCGTCTTCCCGGGCTGGGAAGAAGGTGTTACGGGAATGAAGGTAGGCGGCAAACGCTTACTGGTCATCCCGCCGGCCCTGGGCATGGGTGCGCAAGGCAACAGTTTGATCCCTCCGGATGCGACCATGGTGATGGAAGTTAACCTGCTGGATGCCAAAGAACCGCGCGTCGCCACCAAAGTGGATGAGAAAGATTACACGACCACCGCCAGTGGCCTGAAGTACTATGACCTCACGCCGGGAACCGGAGCTACGCCGGCCCCTGGGCAGACGGTCACCGTCCATTACACGGGCTGGTTGGAAAATGGCACGCAGTTTGATAGTTCCGTAGACCGGGGAGAGCCCTTCAGCTTCCAGATTGGCAAGGGCAACGTGATCCCCGGTTGGGATGAAGGCGTCTCTACCATGAAGGTAGGCGGCAAACGCCAGCTGATGATCCCACCCGCCCTCGGGTATGGTGATCAAGGCGCAGGCAGTGTTATTCCCCCCAACGCGACCTTGATTTTTGAAGTTGAGCTCTTAAGCGTCAAGTAAATAAACATTTTATGTGATAGCAGGTGGCAAAGCCACCTGCTATCATGCTATAGCCACAACTACAATCCCTTAGGCCATTCGAAGACTGAGGCTGCGGTAAAGCTATAAATCTCACATACCAGGCCCCTTCCCGAACGCTGGAGTATTCACCATCATCAGCCGGGGAAGGGTAGTAAACTCGACCAGCTAAAAACGTCAGTACAGGCTTACGGGGTTGAGTTGGTATAATCAAGGCAACCATGAAGCGAAGAAACATATTCGTCCTATTCATGCTGCTGGGTTCCCTGCTGGTAGCCTGCTCAGGCGGCGTGACCACAACCCCTACTTTCCCGCCGGTCCCCACGCCGAGGCTCTCCACATCGACCGTCGATGTCATCCCAACAACACCTCTCCCCAGCCAGACGCCCCGGCCAACCCTCACGCAGACGCAGACCGCCGCTCCTACATTCACCACAACTGCCTCGCCCACAGCTACTGTAAGCGTTACGCCCAGCCCGCTGCCTACCTACGGGAAGCTGCGCGCCGAGGTGACCATCGCTCAGGCCGTTTGTCATTATGGCCCAGGCGCGCCTTACCTCTACAAATATGGCGTCTATCAAGGCAGTAATATCGAGATCATCGCCAGGGATGAGCGCGGCGTTTATGTTGAAATTCAGGCCATCGGCGGGAATAATCCCTGCTGGGTCAAAGCAGAGTACCTGAAGATCAAAGGTGACCTGGAAACCGTGCGTCCCATCCCGGCGGAAGAGGTTCGCTTACCCATGTCTCCCTACTATGGCCCGCTGACGGGCGTCTCTGCCAGACGAGATGGAGACGAAGTCACCGTTTTCTGGCATCCGCTTGGCCTGCGGGCCGGGGATGATTCCGAACAGGTTCCTTACCTGGTAGAAGCCTGGGTCTGCAAAGCTGGTCAGCTGGTCTTTACCCCGCTCGGCTCCTACCAGACCGCCTTAAAAATCACCGATGAACCCGGCTGCGCGGCGCCTTCTTATGGCCGGGTGTATGGGGTGGAAAAACACGGCTACACTCGCTGGGTCAAAATCCCCTGGCCGCAGGCCAATGCGACCCCCTCCGCGCCATAAAATGAAGCGGACAGGCGCTAATCAACCGGGTGAGTTTGTTCCTTCGTCTTTGACCAGTGCCTGAACCCGCCCCACCTTGCCATCTTGAAGCATGACCTTGATGCCATGTGGATGCGTGGGGCTCTTGGTCAGGATGCGCGCAACAATCCCCACGGTTAGCTTTCCCGTGGGTTGGTTTTGCTTTTCGATCACCTGCACCCGTAAGCCGGGCCGGATTTCATCTCGCCTGGGTACTGCCATAAATCATCGTTCTCCTGTTCTCAACAAAGTTCTTAGATTGTAACCCGGATCGGCGATTAATGTTTTGTTCAGCCTTGTGAAAGGGTTGTACAAGCTTTGCCTGCGAGAAAGGTTTCATCCCCCCTTCGAACATGCTATGCTATTGGTGTTGTTCGATCATGGAGGGATTTGGATGGCTATTTACCTGGCATTTAAAGAAGTTTGGCGCAACCGGGGACGATTTTTTCTCTTCAGCCTGGTTATCGCCTTGATCACTACATTAGTGTTGTTTATCGCGGCTCTGGCGGAGGGCTTAGCCTTTGCGAATAAGGAATATCTATCCAAACTGGATGCACAGTTAATTGTCTTTCAGAATAACGTCGACACTTCTATCACCGCCAGCCGGATTGGACGTTCGAAACTGAATTCCATCCGCCGCGTGCAAGGTGTGCAGTCTATCGGCTCGATTGGTTTCAGCAGCGGATCACTGATCTTCCCCAACCAGCCCAAACTGGATGTATCGCTGATCGGGATTGAGCCTGGGCAGCCGGGCGACCCGCCGGTTTTCGTGGGGCGCAACCTGGAAACCAGCCGGGCAAACGAAGTCGTGATTGATCGCCGCATCGCGGATCGTGCTGGGGTGCGCATCGGCGATATTATCAACATCAAAACTATTCAAGGGACAGAAGAGAAGCAGTACCAGGTGCGGGTCGTCGGGCAAACCGACGGGCAGCAGTACCTGTTCCAGCCATCCGTTTTCCTGCCCTATCGCACCTGGGATATCATTCGCCCGCAAGGCGCAGCTACCGCCGGTCTGGTTGAGTTGGTTTCAAACATCGTCGCGGTAAAACTGGAGACCCCGGCGGACCAGAAGCTGGTCGCGGACCGCATCCATAACGAGGTGGAGGGAGTCGAGGTCGCTGATATTCCAACCACCATACAATCCCTGCCTGGCTATTCCGCACAGCAGTCCACCTTGAGCACGCAGCAAGCCTTTACCCTGCTGATCGGGGTACTGGTGGTCGGCGGATTTTTCCAGATCCAACTGCTGCAAAAAATCCCACAGATCGGTGTGTTGAAAGCCATTGGCACCTCCAATGTCAGCGTTGCCGGGGCAGTCGTCATGCAAATCATTATTGTGACCACTTTTGGCGTGCTGCTGGGTGGGTTGGCGACTGCCGCATTAGCCTATGGCATGCCAGGCAATGTTCCCATCGTGTTTACCGGCCAATCCGTTGGACTGGCGGTTGGCCTGCTGCTGGCTATTGGACCGCTGGGCGGGCTGGTTTCCGTCTTCCGCGCCGTTTCAGTTGAACCGCTGCTGGCGCTTGGCTTGCAGTCGTGAGGAATGCTATGGATGCAGTTATGGATTTTGAAATTGGCACATCACCGGCAGTGAACACGTCACCGGTTATTCAAACAGAGAATACCAGCAAAGTTTATCAGGCAGGGAGTATGACCATCCGCGCAGTAGACCAGGCGTCCATCGCAGTGCATGCAGGGGAGTTCGTGGCGCTGGTTGGGCCAAGCGGCTCTGGCAAAACCACCATGCTGGCGATGCTAGCCGCGCTGCTCGAACCCAGCGAAGGGCAGGTGTGGATTGATGGGACCGACCTGGGCAGCATGTCTGAAAAACAGCGCGTCAAGTTTCGGCGAGAGCGCATTGGTTTCACCTTCCAATCCAACAACCTGGTGCCCTACCTGACCGTGCGAGAGAACGTTGAGTTTATGCTGCGTCTGAATGGAAAGCTGGACCGGGCAGGGCGCCAGCGCGTCGAAGAACTGCTGCTGCGCCTGGGATTAAGCGACCGGATGAAAAATCTGCCCAACCAGCTCTCCGGTGGTCAGCGCCAGCGAGTGGCCATTGCCCGCTCGCTGATCCACAGCCCCAGCGTGGTACTGGCAGACGAACCCACCGCAAACCTGGATACGGAACGCGCTTACCAGGTGGTCAAGTTGTACGCGGACCTTATTCATGAACAGCGCAAAGCCGGGATTATGGTGACGCATGACCTGCGCATGTGCAAGTATGTGGATAAGATTATTCAAATCCAGGATGGGCGCATTCAGGCAGTGCTTGAAGATCGAGCACAAATTGAAGACCTGATCCGCTGTGCGTAGAAGCGATCCAAGGAATTAAGTTAGCCCAAGAATTCTCCCTGCAACCAACCGGTACAACCCGCGTATATAAAGTATAAGTCAACACCTGCTTCATCAGGTGAAATCATCAAAAAGGTTGCAGAGCATGAACTCCATCAATAACGATCTTGGCAAATTTTTCGGCGTTGCGTTTCGCGCGCAGACTTACCTGAACGCGCTTTATCTGCTGTTATCCTTCCCGCTGGGTGTATTTTACTTCGTCTTCTTCGTCACCGGCATTGCGCTGGGCGTGCCGCTGATCATCATCTGGATTGGCCTGCTGATCCTGGCGGCGGTCTATGCCGCCTGGTATGGCCTGATCGTCTTTGAGCGCCAGATGGCGATCTGGATGCTGCGTGAAGAAATCCCACCCATCTCTCGGGAATCGTTCACCGGGAAGAACCTGTGGCAAACCTTCACTACCACCTTGGCCAACCCTGTCACCTGGAAGGGCCTGGTATACCTGTTTGCCAAGTTCCCCCTCGGGATCCTGTCATTCTCTGTGCTCGTGACGCTGGTCTCACTTTCTGCCGCGCTGGTTGCAACTCCTTTCTACTACCAGACCATCAGCCCCAATACACATATTATTTGGAATGGAGCTTACTGGAATCTGATGGGGATTATTGATACCCTCCCCAAAGCGATCCTGATTAGTGTGATTGGCCTCTTTATTACCCTTGTTTCCATGCATATCTTAAATGGACTGGCCTGGGTTTCCGGCAAGTTTGCCCGGGTCATGCTGGGAAGTTTCAGCCCTTCACCTGAAGTTCCACCTGCCTCACCCCATTCTCCAGAACTGCCGGCTGCTACGGCCTGACCAAGAAGCATGATTAAATGGACAAAGGACCGCCATTTTTGGGCGGTTCTTTTCCATTTACGGGTACATCTAAACGCACAGCGGGTAAAATAAAGCTGTCCAAACCCATGAAAAGGATGTGTAATGAACCCAACCATCGACCTGCTGATGACGCGCAAATCTGTGCGTGTGTATACGGATCAACCGGTCCTGCCGGCAGAAAAAGACACCATTTTGCAAGCGGCCATGCGCGCCCCAACTGCCGGCAACATGATGTTGTACTCCATTATCGAGGTAGAGGATCAGGCGTTAAAAGATCAGCTGGCAGAGACCTGTGATCACCAACCCTTTATCGCCAGAGCGCCGTATGTGCTGCTGTTCCTGGCCGATTACCAGCGCTGGTATGATTATTACCTGGCGGGCGGTGTACCTGCCATCTGTGCAGAAAAAGGCATTCCGATGCGCTGCCCCGAGGAAGGCGACTTGCTGCTGGCCTGCTGCGATACGCTGATTGCGGCGCATGCCGCTGTAGTAGCCGCTGAAGCGCTGGGGATTGGCTCCTGCTACATTGGCGATATCCTCGAACGTTTTGAAATCCACCGCGAGATGTTCAACCTGCCGCAGTACGTTTTGCCGGTCACGCTGGTCTGCTTTGGCTACCCCACCCCAGAACAGGCTGCCCGCAAGCAAACGCCCCGCTTTGCACCTGAATTTATCGTACACAAAAACCAGTACCAGCGCCTGGATTTATCAGCGTTAGCTCAGCTAATGCAGCCGCGCAATAACCAACTGGCTGCAAACGGTAATCGCAAAGACGGCATCGAAAACGTCGGGCAGTTTAACTATCTCCATAAATTTAGCGCGGCGTTCTCAGTCGAAATGAGCCGCTCTGTGCGAGCGATGATTTAGAGCTGGGTAGGAGAATCCGATACAAAACCTGGACATTTGGGTAGTTGACAACTGGTAAAAACGCTTTAGAATATTCAAGGATTGATTTTATTCTAAGATAAGAAAGGAAACGCGCATTTTCATGGCTCAAGTCGTTGTAGTGTTTGTTCAAGTCAAAATGTATGCGCGCGCCTTTTAATTTCGGCTTCGTACCGGCTTTTTCTTAATCAGCCAACAGGCCACGGGTGCGTTCATACACCCGTGGTTTTTATTTAAATCTACGGTTTGGCTTTGAGCTATTGGATCGGGAAAATTCGATCCATACCACTACAACGGTAAACTTACCGCTTTAGCTCTCTGCCAACCTGAACAGCAATCAGCTCCGCCAGCCACGGGACCCCTCGTGGCTGGCGTTTTTTAATTTGATAAGGAACTTAGCCGTGAACGCTAATGACAACCATCCAGGTGACCTGGGGGTTATTTACAAGAAATCGAGCGGGCAATATACCGTGCATGCTAATGATCAAATTATTTCCTGCACGCTATCGCCCCATTTATCGATGAATGGCAATGGCAAAAAATCATTGACTCAGGGAAAGCACTGCAAATCAAAGCCAGACCAGATCAGTGAAGGGGTAACGATTGGTGACCGGGTGCGCTTTATCCCTCGGTGGAATGGCAGCGGCATTATTATCGAGTTGCTGCCCCGTGAGAACAAGTTATCTCGCCGCTCTGCCGTACCGATGCCTGGCGCGCATGCGTTTGAACAGGTAATTGTCGCCAATGTGGACCTGGTGGTGCCGGTATTTGCGGCAGCCAACCCTGAGCCGCGCTGGCACCTGTTAGACCGCTACCTGGTTACGGCAGAAGCTAACCACCTGCCCGCCCTGATCTGCATCACCAAACTCGATCTGATCGAAACCGAAACGGGAAGAATTGACGCCGGTTTTTTGCAAACAGTGGAGATCTACCGCAAGATTGGCTACCCAGTGGTAATGGTCAGTGCACAGACCGGCGAGGGACTGACCGAAATAGAGCAAGCGCTGCGCGGAAAAACGGCCGTATTCCTCGGGAAATCGGGAGTTGGCAAGAGTTCACTGCTCAATGCCTTGCAACCTGGCCTGGGGCTGCGAACGAAAGAAGTCAACCTGACCACTGGAAAAGGCAAGCACACCACCACGCACCTGGAAATGTTTCCCTTGGAAAATGGTGGAAGGATCGTGGACACCCCCGGCATCCGTGAGTTTGGCCTGTGGGATATTGACGATGCTGAACTAGCCCTGTTCTTTCGCGAAATGCGTCCCTTTATTGGGCATTGTCGCTTTGGCCTCGACTGCCAGCATGACGAGGAACCAGGCTGCGCAGTGCGCAAAGCGGTGATGAGCGGGCAAATCAACCCGCTTCGTTATCAGAGTTATATGCATATGAAACAAGGTGATTAAAATGAAACACCTTTTTGATACCCAAACCAGTGACTTCAAGTGCAAGCACTGTCACAACTATGTTTCAACCGACCCTGGCCTGTCCGGTGTCAATAACCGCAATCACTGCCCTTACTGTTTATGGTACAAGCATCTGGATTTGTACGCATCTGGTGACCGGTTGGCCGCCTGCAAGTCTGAAATGCGGCCGATTGCCCTGACGTTCAAACGCACCAGCAAGAAATATGGCCAGCAGAAGGGCGAATTAATGCTGGTGCACCAATGCACCGACTGTGGCAGCATTTCGATCAACCGCATCGCTGCGGACGACAACGATGAGCGCATCCTTGAAATTTATCTTCACTCGCTGCGCTTGAGCGAGCCGCAGTTATCTCAGATCAAAAACAGCGGCATCCAAATGGTAGGCGCCGCAGACGAAACCCTCATGCGCGCCCGTTTATTTGGGGTGCAAGAGGGTTACCGATCCACACTATCCTTTGCATAGCGCAGAACCGGCTGTGGATAACACCGGCAGCTTTCAAAAAAAGAGAGGCCTCGCAAGGCCTCTCTTTTTTGTCATATAAGTACGACTAATCTCCAGCTAAGGTGAGCAAAACCGGGCGGCCATGCAGCTGATATTGGCCGTTACTGGCTTTCAACACCTGGCCCACATGTTTTTCAGAAACATCCACGAAGGTAACATTACGCTGAATGCTAATCTCGCCAATCGCCCGGCCGGGAATACCGACTTCACCGGCAATGGCGCCCACCACATCACTTGGGCGTAAACCTTGTCGATCGCCCAGGTTCATACGCAGGCGAACCATACCTGCATCCTGACTGCCTTTTTGATGGAACGGGCGCGCTTTGCCTTTTTTCTGACCATCACGCTGATCTGTCTCGCCAGCCTTCGCTCGGCCATAGGCGCTTTTCCGTTCGCCGGCGCTGCCAGCTGCGTTGGCGCCGCCAACTACGTTGGCGCCATCATAGGCCGATTTTCGCCTTCCGGCGCGCTCTTTAGGGGCCGGTTCATTAATGTCGCCCTGCGGCAACTGTCCTTCACCGGCGCGCACCATCTGGATGGCTGCCATAGCGATATCAATTGGATCCACGCTGGATTCCATCAGGCGGATTACCAGAGCGCGGTCCGCTTCGGTTGCGCCTTGTATCATCCGTTCATAGATGCGCTCGATGAAGTGTTCATCGCGGTAAAGGCGAATCTCCTCCTGAGTCGGGATCTTGCATTCCTGCATGGACACATGGATATAAGCCTCAATCGCGGCAATTCGGCTACGTTCGCGCGGATGTATGAAAGTGATAGCGATACCTTTTCGTCCGGCACGGCCTGTCCGGCCAATACGGTGGACGTAATCCTCTGGGTCTCCGGGCAGATCATAATTAAAGACATGCGAGACGTCTTCAATATCCAACCCGCGTGCAGCGACATCCGTCGCCACCAGCAAGGTGATTGAACCATTGCGGAAGCGGTTGAGCACATATTCCCGGCGCGATTGACTCAAGTCACCATGCAGCGACTCGACCGGGTAACCGCGCGCTACCAGCGAATCGGCCAGCTCTTGCGTGCGCACTTTGGTGCGGGCGAAGATCAGCGCACTCTTAACCGGCTCTACCTCCAGCAAGCGCATCAATGCTTCCTGCTTGTTGTCTTCTCGCACCCGGTAATAGCGCTGCTCGGTTTCAGCGACCGTCGGGCGCGTGGGATTGATAGCGATCTTCTCCGGAACGCTTACATAGCGGTCAGCCAGGCGGCGGACTGCGTTGGGAAGCGTGGCAGAAAAGAGGGCAATCTGGTGTTCTTCGGTAATCTGCGACAGGATGGCTTCAATATCTTCAATAAAGCCCATGTCCAGCATTTCATCTGCTTCATCTAAGACCAGGTAACCGACCTGGCTGAGATCCAGAACCTCTTTTCGGATCAAATCAAGCAGGCGGCCAGGCGTCCCTACGACTACATCCACGCCACGTTTCAACTGGCGAATTTGAATGTTGTAAGGCTGCCCGCCATAGACTGCCAGAATCCGCGAATTCATATTCTGCGCCATTCCACTGATCGCTTCAGTGACCTGGATGGCCAGCTCGCGCGTGGGGACAAGCACTAATGCCTGTACCATCCCGGCGCCGGGCTGGATCAGTTGCAAAAGAGGCAGGCCAAACGCTGCGGTTTTACCCGTTCCAGTTTGGGCCTGGCCTATTACATTACGCCCATTTAACAGAGCCGGAATGGCTGCTTGTTGAATGGGTGTGGGCTGTTCATAGCCCAGTTTCTCAATGGCCTGTAACAAGGGTTGCTGCAGACCCAAATCTTCGAACGGTAAAGACATTCTTACTCCTACACATAAAAAAAACACCTTGACGAGACCGGCAAGGCGCTTCAAACCAAGCACGATTATAAAACAAACGGTTAAATCTCCGTAAGCTAGAACATTATACCACAAGCATCCCAATATATTGCGTTATTCGATCTGCTCATCAGCCTGAGCCATTACGTCCAGAAACTCCCCAAGCCAGGCGGGGACTGCGGATGCGTGCTGCATTCGGTCTTGCTTAGCCAACTGAGAAGTAACGTGGTACCAGGTGAGCGCCCGGTTGATCATCGCGGCACGCCAGGCCACTTGAAAAGTCTTTTGCAATTCATCTGGCTCAGCGTAAACCGTCCACTGCTGAAGATAGAGGTCGCGCAGCGCAAGCAGTTGCGGGGCAAACTGATACTGGTACTCGCTCGTGCCATAGGGCCAATCGAAACGATAGGCAATACTGCGCAGGGTGACCAGCATGCTAAAGAAGGGATACGTTACGCAGCTTTCACCCCAGTCTGAAAAGACATAGCGCCCGTCCTGCAAAAAGATATTCCCATCATGGAAGTCATCGTGATGCAGTGTTTCCGGCAAGCCAGACTGGCTTAACTGCTCACACATTTCTTGAAAACGCGGCTGAAGACCCAACAAGTGCTGGTACTGCGCGAAAGTGAGACCTTCCGGCTGATCAATCAACAACGCCGCCCGGTCCTCTAGCAATTGCGCGAATAACTCTGGCAGCCGCGCCAAACGCCGGTCAAACATGCCCAACAAGCGCAGTTGTTCCGTATGACTGGCAAAATCTTGCTGCACTTCGGCGTAAAGCGGCAGGATCGTTTCCCAATGTCCAAGGTCCTGCGGTGACTGAATCAGCGCGCGCAGCCAGGGGTTTAGATCCGGCAGCAGCATCCAACCGCGCTTGCGGTCCACCGCCAACACTGCCAGCATGCAGTCCGGGCGCCATTGAAAAAGAGCCAGGGAAAGTCCGGGCTCGTGGCTCAGGGCCGGAGCGCTGGCCTTCATAAAGAAAAACCCCTGGTCCGTCGGCACGCGTAAAATGGTCGACCAGGGCCGCTCATGCACTTGCTCAACTGCCCCGGTGATCGTAATCTTCTGTTCCGTCAATTGAGTTTCAATCCACGCCTGCGCTTGTTCAAACCACCCTGCTTCTTTCCAGGGTAAATACTGCTCCAAATCCGGCATATCCTCTCCTGAAATCTTCCGGTTGGAAAGAATTTTACCTGATAAAAAGAATTTCGCCACGCAAGTCGTGGCGAAATTCTTTTTATCAGGCCGTTTTGCTCAGGACTCGTCCTCTGCCTCGACCTTTTCTTCCCAGAAATCGTCTATCTGAGCATAGATGCCATCTGGGAACTGCAATTCGCGATATACATTGCAGCCGTTCGGGTCCTCAGGATTGGGGCAAATCTGGAAATCCTGACGCTGCATCCATTGTAAGATGCGCTCGCGCTGCGGTGGATTATAGTCGTGTTCCTTCACCTGAAGAATCTGCGCACGAGCTTCTTTCTCATCCATATTCGGCTGCTTTTTCAGCAGTTTGACCATTTCGTCATCGGAAAGGAAGAAGCGGCTTACCATCACAAAAGTCAGGCGGCCATAATCACCAACATCCTGCCCTTTCTCCATAGCGCTGATCAAATGATCCATCATAGGTGAATCGCGCAAGTCCGTGCTACGGTACTCATCATTCTGATTATCTGTACTGCGGGGTTGTTTGGTATCGTCGTCCCGCTTGGAGTGATCTTTGTTACTCAACACAGCCTCCTTCTATTAGAACAATCGTTCTATGTCCTAATCATACAGGAGTTTGTTCGAAAGGTCAACACAGGACAATTCCGCTACACAAGAGTAGGGAGTTCCCCCCTACCCTTTTTTAAAACAACCGCTATGGATCCGAATTCCTGGGCCGAGCAATCTCACCGGGAGAGCCAGCCGCGCAGCCTTGGATGGCAGTTTCTGGGAATTGTGCAGTGGGTTGTGGGCGGAACCAACGTAAGATCCTTTTTGCATGGCCACCGACTGATTAGCCTGTGTTTCGCAGCCCGGCTGCAATGCCGTTGATGCTCAGCACGATCACTTCGCGCAGTTCCAGAGCTTGCTCGCATTCCTGATCCTCCAAGGCGCGCAGGCGGCGCAGCATCTCCACCTGAATATAATTCAGCGGGTCCACATAGGGGTTTCGCAGTTTAATGGAGCGCTGGATTACTGGTTCAGCCGCCATCAGCTCGCTCTGCCCCTTAATTGCCAGCAGCATCTCAACAGTGCGGTCGTACTCGGCCTGAATTTCCCCAAAAATCTGCCGGGCAAGTTCGCGGTCAGGGACCAACTCATCATACATAGCAGCAATTCGCATATCGGCTTTGGATAAGGAAAGTTCCGCGTTTTCGAGCAGCACCCGCATAAATGGCCAGTTCTCATACATATCCTTAAGCTGGTCCAGGCCATCCGCGCGAGCATCACGCAGCGCCGCAAGTCCCGAGCCCAGGCCAAACCAGCCGGGCAGGTTGAAGCGGGCTTGCATCCAGGAAAATACCCAGGGAATGGCACGGATCTTTTCCACCTTCTCAGAACCAGGCTGCCGGGAAGCCGGGCGAGAGCCGATATGCATGTGTTTGATTTCATCCAAGGGCGTGGCCGCTTGCCAGTAGGAAATAAAACCAGGTGTCTCAAATACCAATTTGCGGTAATGATCCTTCGCAGCGGCGGCCATGCCGGTCATTGCGCGCCGCCAGGTTTCGGGTAGATCTTCAGGCGATACGCGCTGCGAGCAGCCATCTTTGATGTGGGGATCTGGAACCAGGCAGACCGGCGCGGAGGCCAGCATAACCGCATTGACGATTTGCTCCAGGTTACGCAGTGCAATATCTGGAGTAGAGTAACGCGCGGTGAGGATTTCGCCCTGCTCCGTCAGGCGGTAGCGCCCGTTGACTGTCCCGCCTGGTTCAGCCAGAATAGAACGGTTGATTGGACCGCCCCCACGGGCGGTAGTCCCGCCGCGCCCGTGAAATAGGGTCAGTTGAACGCCGTGGGCCTGGCATACGCGTGCGATCTGTTCCTGAGCCTGATAGAGCGACCAGTTTGACATCAAGAAACCGCCATCCTTGCCGCTGTCCGAATATCCGATCATGACCATTTGCCCTTCTGGGCAAGTGCGCAAATGTTCTTGATAAACCGACAGGTTGAAGAGCTGCTCCATCACATGGGGGGCATTCTCCAGGTCCTGAATTGTTTCAAACAGTGGCACAATTTGCAGGCCGTTCGCGCTGTTACACCAGTGCGCCATCAAAAGCACCGCTAACACATCAGCCGGGGTGCTGGACATGGAAATGATAAATGGGCCCAACAGGTCCGAGCCATATACCGAGCGGGCGCGGGCGATTAACTGGAACAAAGCCCAGGTCTCAGAAGCCTCTGTGGTAATTCCTGGGCGCGCAGCTAATTCCGGCGCAGGCTGTTTGAGCAAGCGGATCAGCAGTTCCTGGCGAGATTGCGCGTCCAGTGCCTCAAAATCGGTCTCAATCCCCAATCCGCGCAGGATTTCTCCCAATGAAGCATTAATGCGCGTGGAATCTTCGCGCAGGTCTAACCTGGCCCCAAAAAGACCAAAGAGATCCAGCTGGCGCAGCGTGGTGGTCAAAGGTCCCCGCTTCACCGCGAGTGGGACAGCCGCGGCAATCGCCGAGAGCGGCTTTTCCAGATCAGCAACCGTGATTTGCGCAGAATGCGGCGCGTTGGAAAGTAAGCGCGCCTTCATGTCGTCCTGCGATGCTTCTGCCAGGTCGTTGGCCAAAAGCGACAGGATTAACCGGTAAGGTTCATGGGGATAACGGCGCTGAATGCGTGCGGCATGCGGTGGCAAAGCCGGGCGCTCCCGCAGCCATTCTTTGAGCGATTCAGGCAGCGGAACGCGTTCATCACTCATGCTCAACCGCCGGGATAGATCCTGCAGGGCAGAACGATGATTCTCAACCGCCAATCCCCGGTGCAGCGTAAGCGTCTCCGCGGTCACATCCACCAGAACGTAGGGGTTGCCATCCCGGTCACCACCCATCCAGGAAGCCAGGCGCAGCCAGGGGCGTTCAACATTCAAACCAGGATAGTAAGTATCCAGCGCCGCCTGCAGGATCGCATCAATTTGGGGAAGCACCTTCCAGAAAATTTGACCGACAAAGTACAAAGCCGTGCGCACTTCGTCAGTCGGTGTCGGTTTAGCGGTGCGCACCTGGTCTGTAATCCATAGGGTAGCAATCTCGTTATGCAGCATCTGCCGGTACTGCTCCAGTTCACGTGGCAGCAGCTGGGCAGCGCTCAGGGAACGCAATGTTTCAGCGATGCGAGCAATCTTCGATAAAATCGTGCGACGGCGCGCCTCAGTGGGGTGAGCGGTGAGCACAAGCTCTATGGACAAATTGTAGAGCAATTTTTGCAGCTGCTCACGGGTCAATCCGCTGGCCCGAAGCAGCTGCACGGCTTCGCCAATGGAATCATGCACCGGTTCTGGCGCGTCCTTGACCTCCTCCGCGCGCAGGGCATTGATCCGATAATTATCCTCGGCGGCATTGACCAGGTCAAAATAAAGGGTAAAGGCGCTGGATATCACCCGGGCAGCATTCAGGTCCAGCCCGGCAATTTTTTCAGCCAGGGCACGCGCGCCTTCTTCAGCCTGTTGTGGATCCGGTGAACGGCGTTCTTTTGCCAGCGCGCGAACCTCTTCCTCAACCTCAAATAACCCGCGCAACTCCTGCTCTACCAGGACTTCACCGAGCAAATCTCCTAATAAGTGAATGGTTTCTGAAATGTCCATTGGCTCAATTATAGTTGATAAAGAATCAGCCGTTAATTCACTAATCCCGTGAAGCGGCCCAGGATATCGGTGAGCAAACCTGCCAGGGCTCCGGCCAGGGCGCTGCCCAACCCGCCGGCCAGTATCCAGGCCAGCGCCCACAACAGCGAGCCGTTATTGGCAAAAGGCAGTAAGCCATCCGCCAGGTTTAAGCCCAGAGCATTTGCGCCTAATACCCCCAACAAGCGTGCCAGGCCAAAACCAAGCGCGCCAAAGCCCAGGCCGCTGATCACCCCCCAAATGCGCTCCCACCCTACTGAACTACCAACCTGCCAGAGCTTGCGCCCGACATACAGTCCCAGCTGCCCGCCAAACACCAGACCGAGGATAAAGGGAAATACGGCCCAGATAAACAGCAGGCCGATTAAGCCGCCTATCACAATCCCGGTGAGCAGGCCAAGCGTTTGCCAAAAAATTTTCCAGCCAATGGTACGGTCGATCACGGCAGCCAGTTGGTGACCGGGTTTCCAGCCACGCAGCAGGCCGCCGGCCGCGCCGCCAATTGAAAAGAGCAGCGACCAGGCCAGCGCATCCCCGGTAGACCAGTTGATCATCCCAATCAATGCGCCGGGCAGCGCTCCCACCAGTGCACCCTGCACCCCACCAACAGCCAGACTTTTATAGGCCCGCTGACGCAGCCAGTTTTTCATCGCACCTGGGGGAACGATAGGACGGCTGCGCAGTACACCCACATTGCTCATCCCAGAGGACGGAAACCCAAAAAACGAGCCACTGCCCAATGAAGAGACGCCCGCCACCTTTGCCGCAACGCCAGGGGCATTATTCAACGCCATGCGCAAAACCCCATTCAATAAGTTTGCGGATAAGGAAGGGCTGCTTACCCCAATATTCTGTCTACCAGCAGGCGACCTACCCCCGCCGGCTGTGCCTGGCCTTCCGAAACCGAAACCTGCCGCAACCGGTCCCGTATTCCCAAGGTTCGCCGAAGCCGCGCCAATGGTAGCCTTTGGCGGCGCAGCTGCTGCTGTCGCCGCCGCTGGGCGCGGATTGGTGTAGGACCCGGCAGAGCGAAATGGAGATGCGCGCCTGCCCGCGCGATTCGCCTGAGGCCGCCGGTTAGAGCGAGCATTTTTAGCCTGCGCATTCCGTTTCTCTGACAGGCTGCAATAGGGGCAGGTACCCAGGTGGCTGGAGTAAAAGTGCCCTTGCGCGCAGTAGATCAAGGAACGCTCGGCTTCATCCAACGCGCGCACCCACAGATCGGGCCCAGGACGCCAGCGCGGGTCCCGATGACCATCTACAAAGGTGCGCTTGAACAACTCCACCAGCCAGGGATGCAGGGTTTCAATTCCCAGGGCATTTTGCGGCGGCAGCACCGGGTAGGCAGGCGCGGTCACATAAGGATATGCACCATTGGCAATGCGCACTTCCAGCGGGGGCGGGTCGCCTGCCGCCAACCACTGCGCCCGGAATGGATGACTGCCTTCCATCAACAACTGGAACACCAGCACTGCCAGGGCAAATGCATCATGGTCGGGATGGCGAATTATATCGGAAAGGGATTTCCCTTGCAGTTCCGGGGGCGTATACTCTGGCTTGCCAACTGGGCAGGAATGCACAATCGGGATGCCATTTTTCTCTTCCCGCACCTGAAACGAATCCGTGTCGATCAGCGTGACCAGCGCAGTGGGGGTTACCAGAACATTGCTCTCATTCAAGTCACCCGCCACGTAGCCGCTGCGATGCAGTGCACTCAGGGCGGCTGCCAGGTTGCGCGCGGTGCGCGTTAGATAGCGCCGGTTAAACTGGGGCAGCAGGCGCGCCCGGCGGCGGGGGTTGAATACTTCCAGCAAAGGCGCTGTTTGCTGGATATACGGCATGGAATAACCTTTTAAGCGCCGCCGGGAATCGAATAACAGCCCATCAGGCCAGGCCAGCGAGGCGTGCGCCAGATGCTCTGTTGGGTTTTCTGGGGTATGCTGCACCATCCAGCCCAGTTTCCCCGCATAGTTCGGACGAGGTTCCGGCTCATAGATTTTGGCTAGCTGGCTGGTTTGGCTGACAACCCGGTAAACAGTCGCCTCGCCGCCTTTACCAACCACTTCACCCAGCTCAATGCGCCGGCCCTGACCATCATAAAAGATCATTCATTTTCCCGTTCAACAACCGCTCGCGCAGGCGCTATCTCCGCTGCTGATACAGCTGGCGCGCGGACCGCCAGCACCAATGATTTATCATCATCGGTGCGCTCATTAACCCTCTCGGAATTGAGAAAATCCGCCAGCTGCTGCTTGCCACTTTCTTCCGCGCCAGGTTTCCCCAGACTGTTCGCAAAGCGGAACAGCGGCGCAAAAAAAGGCGCATGGGGTTCCTGTGTGGGCATCTTCAGCGCCAGCCGGATCAGACCATCACTCATCACAGCCAGACCGTGCACAGCGAAAGAGCGGGCATCCACCTCCAAATGCGCCAGCGCATCCGGCTGAGTGAGGAAATGGGTCTCATTTGCATATTCCCCACGCTGCAAGCGAGTGACCGCCGTTAAATTTCCAGACGCATCCGCCGCAATTACCGCGCCATCGCCAATCTGCCCGACGGCAAGCCAGCCTTCCGTCGTCACGACGGCGCAGGTCAACGTCGAAGCATACGCCCGTTCAGGCAGAATCCCAGCGGATTTTGCTGCCATCTCCGGCGCAAGTTCTGCTTCCGGATCTGACGCAGACGCTTCTTCCATCTCCGGCGCCTGCACAGCCCCATTCGCTTCTGCTGCATCCGCTTCTACTGACAGGTTCAAGACGGCCTTGCGCGCCTTGCTGAAAATATCTTGCAGCAAGGTTTCCCAGGCCTTAGCATCCGCCGGTTTTTTTGCTGCCAGCCGTTCTGCAAGCGCCGCCAGCGCAGACTCGACCGCTCGCGCCGCGCCTTGATCAGACAACGGTGCAGAGCCTGCCCCATCCGCCAGCGCCACGATTAATGTGCCATCCGGCAAGATCTGATAGCCCTGCACATCCTGGCAGGGCAAACCCAGGCGCGCGTGTGAAACGCCTTGCACGGCTGCTCCCACGACTTGCCAGCTTTGCAAAGCAGCCGGGCGGGAAGCAAGCGTGGGCGTCAGCGGCGGGGCCGGCAGCAAGTGCTGTTGATAGGCTTCTGAGGTGCGTTGATTCATGCGGCGTGCCTTTACCTTACGCTTGCGTCTGCTCACGAATGTGAAGTATCCACCGATCCCCAACCAACAGGGGGCAGGGGCGCCTGTTCGCCCGGGCGGGAATGCGTAATGGCGGAGAGGCTCTTCGACAACCAGGTAAATAACTCGCCAAACGCCAACCCTTTTAGCTTTAATGGCGGGCGGCCTTCGGAAAATTTTCCTAAGGTCTGCAAGTCAGCGCCTTCAACCCCGACCCCATAGAAGACCACCCCTTTACGGGCTTCTTCTTGCCGGACCTGTTCGGCGACTGTTTCCCAACCTTTATCGGTCGGGTGGCCATCCGTAATCGTGAAAATCCACGGGCGGAAGTAATCCAACCCGTTCTGTTTGTAAATTTCTTTGCGCTCGCGCAGCAGGGCCAGCGCGCGGGAAATGGCTTCGCCCAGAGGCGTTTCGCCGTTAGCATCCAGCGCGGGCGGCACGAATTGATCCGCGGTCACAAAAGCTTGATGCGCGTCAAACGGCACCTCGTTGATCTTTGGGCGAATTGCCAGGCCAAAGGGGTTGAATAAAACCACTTCTTTATTTTCCCCAGCATTCTCTCCGGTCTGCCCTTCAGGCGCGCGCACATCCAGCGCCCGGACTTTACCGCCAAAGGCGATCACAGCCACCTCGACCCGCAGCGAGGCCAGCCGGTCGGCGCGAATTGCGGCGGCAAAAGCCCGCAAGCCTTCGTTTAGCTCTTTAATTGGAGTCCCCTGCATGGAACCCGAGGTATCTAATACAAGCACCACCGGGCAGCGGGGTTCTGGGTTTTCAGCAAATTCTGCCTGATCGAAGAAATTCGACTCCATTCTCGCTCCTATTCGTCGACTATTGTGTACTTATCATACCATCTTTTTATGCTTAATGAACGGGTGACGCTCGGTTTTTTGAAAATTTGTTCTGGTAATCCTCCGAGTGCACTTTGCATCCCTGCGTGTATAATCATACCGGTTTTCGATGCAGGTTCAATGCCAGAAGCATGAAAAGAGCCAGAGATGCCTTATCTTTTTGCCACCCAGGATCAGGATTATAGCGACTTTTCCAGCGGACGCGTGCTTTACAGCCAGCCGGGCGCTCCGGCTTTCCCGATCCGCCTGGCAAGTGAGATTTTTCAACGCGCCTTGCGCTGGATGAAACTGGAGCGGCGCCTCTGCCTGTACGATCCGACCTGCGGCGGCGCTTACCACCTCACCACCCTGGGCCTTCTGCATGGAGAAGTTCTGCGCCAGATCCTCGCTTCGGATGTCTCCGAAAATGTCTTGGGGCTGGCCCAGCGCAACCTTTCCCTGTTGACTCAAGCGGGACTGGCGCGGCGGGAGCAGGAAATCCAGGCTATGCTGGCTGCCTATGGTAAAAACGCTCACACCGAGGCGCTGCACAGCCTCAGCAACCTGCGGCAGCGGCTGGCAGAACTTCCGGAAATTAAGACCCGTGTTTTCCAGGCAAACGCGCTGGACGCAGGTGAGCTTCTAACGGGCCTGGCGGGTGATCCAGTGGACCTGGTGATCAGCGATATCCCTTACGGACAGTTGAGTCACTGGCAGCCAGGCAGTTCCAGCCTCGCAGACGCCGCGCGCGCACCCGTGCAACAAATGCTGGAAGCCTTATTACCCGTTTTATCCAATAAAGCAGTCGTTGCAATTGCTTCTGATAAACAACAAAAAGTAGCTCACGCGGCTTACCGCCGCCTCGAACACTTTAAGCTGGGCAAACGGCAGGTTGTCTTATTATCGCCTGCGTACTGACCTGCAAATGTCAGCTTCCTAAAATGTAAAGGTACAGTAGGGCTTACCTGTATGCTGCATCTGTACGAAGCGGCTGACATTGTAAACCGGGATATCCCCGCGCGTGCGCCCAAAAGGCGAGCCATGATGCGCGTGCCCGTGCAAGATTAAATCCGCGCCGCGCCGATCCACGGCGTCCGCCAGCCAGGAAGTGCCCAGGAAAGGGAAGAGTTCTTTTGGCTCTCCGATCAAGGTTGCTGTGATCGGCGCGTAATGCAGCAGGGCAATTTTATGCTCGCATTCTTGCAGTTTCGAAAGCGCGTTCTCCAGGGATAATGCCTCATTAATACTGGTGTGGATAAATGTCTTGAGCGCCGCTTCGCCAAACGGCTGGATCAGGTTTTCATCAAAACCACCGCAGAAACCTTTAACGCCCACAAAACCGACCTTATTAACTTCGTAAGCCGTACCTTCCAACATGATGACGTCTGCATCTCGCATAATGCTGGTAATCTGCTCTGCGTTGCCATTTTCGTGATCGTGATTACCCAAAATGGCGATAACCGGTATCGAGCTGGCATAATGCTTCAGTTGCTCGACCAGTACCTCCGCCTCTTCCGGCAGCCCATTATCAGTGAGGTCACCCGCCAAAAGCAGCCCATCCAAATTGTGCTCCAGGTCACCCAGCAACTCTTCAATCAGATCCGTAGTATCCAGGCGGCAGTGGATATCCCCAATTGCGACAATCTTCACAACAACTTCCCTTTTTTATCGACCAGCGGTTCTTTATTGCGCCGGTCCTCGTAACCTCGGTCTTCAACGTCTACTGTATAAGAGAAAGGATCGAGAATCGTACCGCGGAAGGCTTTCCTTCCGTGCGGTTTCTTCTCCCAGCGCTGGCGTGCTTCATCAAACAGTTCCACCATCAGTTCCTGGGGTAAATAACGTGAATGACCAGGATAAACAAAATCAAACAAAATCAGGTGCCACAATAACAATTCCCGGTTTTCCCCTAACCGGTCGAGGATGCGCTGCCAGTCCAGTTTCCCTTTGGCGCTGTGGATCAGATGCACTACCTCAGGCCCATCAAAGCGGTTACGCCCGGCAATATACGCCGCCGAAGCAATCATTTCCTCGATTGGGATCAATTTCACCGGTACGCCAAGCACTTTTCCCTCCTGGCTCCCTGCAAACGAATGATCGTCAATCGGCAGCTGACCATGCCCGGTCCCAAAAATTAGATCCAGAAAATGGCCGTCTTTCCAGGCCTTTGCCAGCCAGCTGGGTTCTTTGACTTCCGTCTCAAAGCCAGCCTGTTCGAGGGCATTAATTGCTGTTTCCAGGTTTTCCGGTTTTACAAAAATATCCAGGTCCTTCGTTTGCCGCCAGATGCTGGTATAGACATAACGGGCAAAAGCTGCACCGACCGCATAAGAAACGCCCGCCTCGTTCAGCACCCGCAGTGCTTCACGATATACGCGCGCCTGCTCTGCTGGCAATTTTGGACGCAGTTCTTCGTGGGTAATATTCTCTTTCTTTTCGTCTTTCTCTTTTTCTTTAGCTTTTAAACGGGCTTCTTCCGTACGTTCCTCATCTATTTGCGTACTTTTATGCTGCGTCATTCAATAAATCCTGTTCTTGATCATTAAAATAACTTATGCGCCGCGACTGTGCTAACGATAAGAAATGCAGCGGCATAAGCTTGATCGATATTCCCCTTAAAAATAGTATGCCCAAGATTTTCCGGGTTGTCAAATACAGATTTGATCAAGAGGCCTCCCTGGAATGAGAAAGCCTAAATCACCAACACCTACCAGCCGCACTCTATCCAGGCGCACAAAACGAATACAGAAATGCGCCATTGGCGGCAGATTTTTGATGTACAATTTCTACGATCCTTCTCCATTCTTTTCAATTAGGAAGCTTTCATGGAAAAAACCAAAATAGGTATCATTGGCTGTGGAAATATCAGCAGTATTTATCTTGAGATGGGGCAAACCTTTGAAATCCTCGAGATCGCTGCGGTTGCCGATAAGATTATCGAACGCGCCCAGGCACAGGCAGAGAAGTATCATATTCCAGGCGCTTGTAGTGCTGAAGAATTACTGGCAGATCCTGAGATAAAGATTGTGGTGAACCTCACGACTCCTGACGGACATGCTGAAATCGGGCAAAAAGCGGTCGCAGCAGGCAAATCGGTCTACAACGAAAAACCGCTGACCATCTCGCGGGCCGATGCGCTGCAGCTTTTAGAGCGCGCCAGCCAACAGGGGGTTCGGGTTGGCGGCGCGCCGGATACTTTCCTGGGCGGTGGGCTGCAAACCTGCCGCAAGCTCATTGACGATGGCTGGATCGGTCAGCCTATCGCGGCAACGGCGTTCATGCTCTGTCACGGGCACGAAAGCTGGCATCCTGCCCCAGCCTTTTACTATCAGCATGGCGGCGGGCCGATGTTCGATATGGGCCCGTATTACTTGACCGCACTGGTCGCGCTTATGGGTCCAATCCGCCGGGTGACCGGCTCCACGCGCGCCACCTTCCCCGAGCGTACCATCACCAGCCAGCCGCAGTATGGGCAGCAAATCAACGTCGAGGTGCCCACTCATATCGCCGGCGTTTTGGACTTTGCCAACGGCGCAATCGCCACCCTTGTCACCAGCTTTGATGTGTGGGCAGCAGAAGTGCCGCGCATCGAAATCTATGGCTCAGAAGGCTCCCTATCCGTGCCCGATCCCAATACCTTTGGCGGCCCGGTGCGATTACGCCGGGCAGGGGCCAGCGAATGGCAGGAGATTCCCCTTTCGCATGGCTATGCTAAAAACAGCCGCAGTCTGGGCGTGGCAGACATGGCGTATGCCTTACGTTCAGGGCGTCCGCACCGTGCCAGCGGCGAAATGGCCTACCACGTGCTGGATGTGATGCACGCCATCCACGAAGCTGCTGCCACCGGAAAACATATCGAGCTCACCAGCACCTGTCAGCAGCCGGCGCCGCTCCCTCTGAACCTGCGCGCAGGGCTGCTGGACGAGTAAATACCTGAGAGCCTATAATTGCAACGCAGCCGAAAGGAACGGATTGATTCATGAAACGCTTAATCCTTGTTGCCGGAAATATCGGTTCCGGGAAAACATCGCTCACTGAGCGGATTGGCGAACGACTGGGTTGGCATACGGCGTATGAATCGGTTGGCGACAACCCTTACCTGCCTGACTTCTACGCCGATATGCGTTCGTGGTCTTTCCACTTACAAATATATTTTCTCGGTCACCGCGCCCGACAGCATATCGAAATGGCGGAGGACCCTCGTTCAGCGATTATTGATCGCAGTATTTACGAAGACGCTTATATTTTTGCCCGGGCGCTGCACCATCTGGGCAACCTGAATGAACGGGATTACCAATCCTACCGGCAGGTGTTTGATCTCATAACCCGCACCCTTCCCATACCTTCCTTGCTGATCTACCTGAAGGCGCCGGTTAATACCCTGGTTGAACGGATTCACCGGCGGGGCCGCTCCATCGAAAGCACTATCACCCCCGGTTACCTGAACCTGCTGGACTCTTTTTATGAAGATTGGATTCGCGTCTTCGACCTTTGCCCGGTATTAACCATCCGCTCGGATGATCTCGACTTCGTCAACCAGCCCCATCACCTGAACCTGGTCATGGAGCATATCCAGGAAAAACTTTCGGGCAAAGAAGAGTTAATTCTATAAAGCAGTCTTCAAGAGACTGAAGCCCTGCTGGGGTGAGATCCGGAGAGCTTGCAGTCGATTTCTGAAAGCAAAAAGAGCCAGGAACGTCTCCTGGCTCTTTCGGAATGAGTTCAGTTACGCCCGGTGCTTATAATGTTGAGCACTCTGTTCCCGTAAACGGGCAGCGGCAGTCTCGGCAGTGATATCACGCTGAGGCATGCTCAGCATTTCAAAACCAACCATAAATTTCCGCACCGTGGCAGAGCGCAGCAGCGGCGGATAGTAGTGGGCATGTAAATGTTGCGCCGGGTAGTCTTTGCCATCGGTGGGAGCCTGGTGAAAACCCATGGAATAGGGGAAGGAAATTTCAAACAGGTTATCGTAGCGCACCGTTACCTGGTGCATCACATCTGCCAGGCAGGCCACCTCGTCTGGGGTGAGATCAACCAGTGAGGCGACATGCCGATGCGAAACCAGCAGCACCTCAAACGGCCAGACCGCCCAGAAAGGCACCATGGCGGTGAAGTGCTCATTCGTGGCGATCACCCGCTCGCCGCTTTTACGTTCCGCGGCAACATAATCACACAAAAGGCAGGAGGCGTGTTCTTTGAGGTAATCCGCTTGCCGGGAGAGTTCGGCGGCTGGCTCATTCGGAATATGCCCGGTGGCCCAGATCTGGCTGTGCGGATGCGGGTTCGAGCAGCCCATCATCGCGCCTTTATTTTCGAAGACCTGCACGTAATGGATGAAATCCAGTTTGCCCAATTCGACCGTCTGATCCGTCCAGGCACGCAGGACTGCTTCCACATCTTTCAAATCCATTTCCGGCAGGGTCAGATCGTGGCGCGGGGAGAAACAAACCACCCGGCAAATTCCTGTCTCAGGTTCAGCAGTGAATAGGCCGCTGGTAGGCTCTTCCTGAAGACCCTCTGGCGGCAGCAGCGCGGCAAAGTCGTTGTCAAAAACGTACGTACCGGTATAAGCTGAGTTCTGGTTCCCGGTGTTGCGTTGATTGCCAGGGCAAAGATAGCAGGTAGGATCGTAAGTTGGCAGGTGTTCAACCGGCAGCTTTTCTACCTGGCCTTGCCAGGGGCGTTTTGCCCGATGCGGCGAAACCAGCACCCATTGCCCGGTCAACAAATTTAAGACGACGATGCGGACGGTCGAAGTTCATGGCGTGATTGATTCCTTACCTATTAATAAGAATTACGTTCGAAGGCAGTTTCATTTTAGCACAATCTATTCGCCGCATCGAAAAACTCAGGAACAAATTGGGGCCCTTAAACGTCTTTCCGGTACAATGAACGCAATGAATTCTCCCTATCTCCGCCAACCGCGCCGCGGCACGCCGGCTTCCCGCCCAAGCCAGGCAAGCGGCAGGCATCCTTTCCGGCGCAACCTGCCGGTGTGGCTGCTGGTGCTCAGCCTGATCGGGATTTTCTCGCTGGCGCTGCTGCCTTTCATCCTGTTTGGCGGCGTTTACACCTATTACCTGCTCTCCGGGCGTATCTTTCCTGGCGTAACCGTAGATTCCATCTCCGCGCAGAACCAGACGCGGGCTGAGTTTGCCCAAACCCTGACCAACCAGTGGGACCGACAAAAAATGCTGGTCGCCACCGATGGCAAACAAAGCTGGGCTGTCGCACCAGGGACGGTCGGCTTACAAATCGACACCCTGGCAACCGCCGAGCGCGCTTTCCAGGTGGGCCGAGACGCAAAAGGGCTCCAGGAACTGTTCTGGATGTTGCGTTTTGGCGGGCAGCCAGTTGACCCGGTGATCCACTTCGATCCTGCTGGCGCTCAAAAGGGATTGCAGCAGCTGGCCGCCCAGATTGATCAGCCCGCCCAGAATGCGGCACTGGCCTTTTCCGATGGGGAGTGGATCGCTAAACCTGGGAAGAATGGCAGCGTCGTAAACATGCAGCTTACGTTTACCCGCCTGGCAGCACAACCGGAAGCAGTGCTTTCCAGCGGCTTCTTACCCATCTACCGTCAGACGGTTATCCCGCGCGTCGCCGACCTGAGCCCGGTGCTGAAGCAACTGAAGCAGACCGTTGAGCACCCGCTGCGGATGCAAGCGTACGACCCGATCACCAATCAAATGATCAATATCCCTGTTTCAAGCGAAGAATTTGCCGGTTGGGTTACCGTCAACCCCCAGGGAGATGCTTACACCCTGGAGTTGGATGCGCTCCGGGTAAGCCAATACCTGGAAGCCTGGAAAACCAGCCTGGCCCCAGACCGGACGCTGGCAGCTTTCTCTCTACCAGCCGATCTGAACGAACGCTGGCAAAACGGGCAGACCCTGACATTCAGCGTTTCGCATAACCCGACGAATTATGTGGTCCAGCCGGGTGACACGCTAACCCGCATCGCCTACACCGTAGGCATGCCCTACTGGAAAATTGCCCAGGCCAACCCAGATATCCAACCTGATCAACTCCGCGCCGGGCAAAACCTGGTCATCCCTTCGAAGAATGAGATGCTGCCGCTGCCCGTGATTTTGAATAAACGCATTGTGATCAGCATCAGCCAGCAGCATATGTGGGTATATGAAAACAATGCTTTACGTAATGAGTATGTCATCAGCACTGGCATCGACCGGTCGCCGACCATCCCCGGCGTCTATCAGGTGCAAACCCACGAGATCAACGCTTACGCTTCCGTCTGGGACCTGTACATGCCCCATTTTATGGGTATTTATGAGGGTTGGCCTGGTTTCATGAACGGCATCCACGGCTTACCGGTGCTTTCAGGTGGTCGGCGCTTGTGGGCTGGCGCCCTGGGTCACCCGGTCTCCTATGGCTGCATCATTCTGGGCTTGCAGGAAGCGGAAGATTTATACAATTGGGCTGAAGCCGGTACGGTAGTCGAAATTCAACCCTGATCGATAGGATTACTCCTCGAAATGGCAAGAACAACCCGCTTTCTGGGCGTTGTTCTTGCCATTTTTGGGTATCTATGTGTTTTTGACGAGGATAATCTAGTCTTTTTATCAGGATAAGTTCAACCAAAAGCATGATGAACTGCTTCAATAGAAGCCCTACAATAGATTTGACCTCGCCCATCCAAGATTTTTCAAGATCGAGTACCAAGACCTTAGATAATCTTAGGCGATAAAAATTAAGTCAGCCTAAAATGCAACCTATAACAGATTCCTCCGTATATGGATTAGGACGACGAAAGACAGGAGCGTTCGGTGAGCAACCTCGAAGTAGAATGGATCCAACAAGCCCTGGGTGGAGATGATGCAGCATTTTCAAACCTGGTTGAAACCTACCAAAGGCCGGTGTACAACTTGTGCTACCGCATGTTAGGTGATGCCATCGATGCCGAAGATGCCGCTCAGGAAACATTCTGGAGAGCTTATCAGAACCTCAAACGCTACGATCAGCAACGGTCCTTTGCCACCTGGCTGCTTTCCATCGCAGCCCACTACTGCATCGACCAGCAGCGCAAGCGCCGCATCCCCATCCTCAGCGTTGATCTGCTCCCTGAAGAAGATGCTCCCGATCCTGCTCCTAATCCTGAAAAAGTCGTCGGAGAACTGGAAGAGTCATTTCAAATGCGCCAGCTGTTGAAAGACCTGAGCCCGCAAGACCGAGCCGCAATCATTCTGCGCTACTGGTATGAGTTTTCGGAAGAAGAAATTTCCCGAACGCTCTCACTGACTGTCAGCGCAGTTAAGAGCCGGTTGCACCGGGCGCGCAAGGCTCTGGCCGCGAGCTACCAGGAACAACAGGTGCTAAATGCCCTTCCAGGGAGGAGGAATCATGAGTCACCAGCCCTTTGAGTCCTGGATCCTGGATTCAGTAGAACTCAGCCTTGAAAACCGGCGCACGCTGCAGGCCCATATGGAGACTTGTAAGCAGTGTCAGCGCCTGGAACGGCGCTGGCAGGCAGTTTCACAAGAACTGCGCGCCCGCCCGATGGCTGCTCCGGCGGCAGGGTTTACCAGCCGCTGGCAAGCCAGCCTGGCCGAGCGCCGGCTGCAGGCGCAGCGCAAACAGGCTCTGCGGATCTTTGGTTATCTGCTGGGTGGGGCGTTGTTGATCTTGCTGATTTTGACCAGCTATATTCTGGGCACTACCTCGCCCTCACAGTGGCTGGAAGCATTCGTTCAGCTGATGAACAGCTCCCTGCATCTGGCTGACCTGGCCTATTACCTGATGTTGACCTGGTTCTCCACCACTCCTTTTGTCTTGAATATCGCGCTGTGGATCTACCTGACCATTTCACTATGCTTCCTCTCCGTGGTCTGGGTCCTGGTTCTTTGGCGTACCAAAACTATGGGAGTATTGAACCAATGAAAAGCATCATTCGCATTTCACTGCTGCTGCTCGCAACCCTAATCCTTCTTTCATTAAGTGGATGTGCCGGAATCACCACGGATAACGGTCTGGTTTTAGGCCAAAGCTATCAGTTGGCAAGCGGGCAGACGCTCAATAATGATATGACGATTGTTGGGGGAAACGCGCAGTTCGCGCAAGGGTCTACTGTCAACGGCAACGTCGCTGTGATCGGCGGCAATGTCACCCTGGATGGAGTCATTAACGGAGATGTCTCTGTTTTAGGCGGGTATGTGACTCTGGATGACCAGGCAGATATTAAAGGTTCGCTGAATACCTTAGGGGGTACCGTTCAGCGCTCCAGCCAGGCCAGGGTTGAAGGGCAGACCCACAATAACAACCGGGCACCCTATACGACGATCATGCCCTCACCAGGCGTCAATATCAGCTTTGAGCCTATCACAGCCGTGCTAACGGCGATCTTCCAGGCGCTTGCCCTGGCAGCGCTGGCTATCCTGGCGAACTTGTTCATTACGGGTCCTATGGTGCGGGTAGGCCGGTCTGCCATCGCGCAGCCGGCTGCCACGGGCGGTGTAGGCTGCCTGACACTGCTGGTACTGGTTATCATGGCGATCACCATCATTCTGCTGCCTATCAGCATCCTCGGATTTATGATCGCCGGCGTAGCCATCTTATTTGGCTGGCTAGCACTGGGATTGATGGTGGGACGGCGCATCGCGACCTGGCTCAACCAGCCCTGGACCGACCCGGTCAATGCGGGCGTTGGCACGCTGGTGCTGACCCTGTTGGCCAGCCTGTTGAACATCATTCCCTGCATTGGCTGGCTGGGCTCTTTCATCCTTGCGATGATTGCCCTGGGCACAGTGGTGCTCACGCGCTTTGGCACCCAGCAGTATCCGGTCGAAGGTTATGGACTTTCGACGCCGCGGCCGGGACCTTATACACCCTCCGCGCCTTATACTCAGACGCCAATGCCGCCGTCCAATACGGAGGGACCTCCCAGTCATCCTGAAGAATAAAGCTGAGAAAATCTCCAGGAGTAGTTGCGTGCAGCATAACTGCAAACAACCCAGATAAGCAGTATTTTTCGGATCGAAACTAATCAATCGAGGCTGTCCAAAAAGAACATTTGGACAGCCTCGATTGATTAAAACTTGTGTTCAGCTCCCACAAACTGCCGAGTGGTAAAGGGATTTTTCTTGAATTAATTGGTAGACCGCCGGAGGGAGGAAATAGCGATATTGACGGCCTTGGGCTATACGTTCGCGGATGCTCGTGGATGAAATTTCCAGCAGCGGCGCTTCCACAAAATGCACTTTTGCTACCACGCCTGGCAGAGCACGTTCCAGCCAGGGCAAATCCACAAAGTCTTGCGGGCGACGCATCACGCCAATCCCTGCCAGGCAGGTAAGCAGTTCCTGCGGACGGCGCCAGGTGGGCAGGTCATGCAGCGAATCGCCGCCCATCAGGTAAAAAAGCTGCGCATCCGGGTTCTGGCGGGCCAGGATCTGGATCGAATCCACAGAATAATGCGGGCCAGGGCGGTCAATTTCAACCCGCGTTATTTCAAATCCGCTGTCTTGGGCTGTGGCAGCCGCAACCAGTTCCAGGCGCAGCGCCAACGGGCTGATCACCCGTCCCGTTTTATGCGGCGGGGTCGGGGTGACCATCCACAGCACGCGATCCAACTGCAGCTGGTCACGAGCTTCCGCTGCCAGAATCTGGTGCCCAACATGCGGAGGATCAAAAGTCCCCCCAAAGATGCCAATGCGCGGCTGTACCACACTCAATCGGACCACTCCAGGTCATACTCATCGATGTAGACGGTGTCGCCTTCCTGAATCCCGGCTTCGCGCAGAGCTTTATCAATGCCCAGGTTCTGGATCAAATGGTAGAAGCGCAGCACGGCTGCTTCTTCTTCCCAATAGGTCATCGCGGCGGCGCGCTCGATCGCCTCACCCCGGATGCGATAACCGCCATCATCGGTGCGTTCAATGGTAAAGGCTTTCGGGTTTGTCTCGGGACGGTAAACCGGCATTTCCTCAACCAGCGGTTCCGGTTCGGGTACCGTCTGAAGCAGGTTGTAGGCTTTCCACAGCAACGGCTGCAAATTCTCCTGAGCAAGGGCGGAAATAGCCATCGGTTCGAAGCCCATTTTTTCCAACTCTGCCTGGATCTGCGGCCAGCGCTGCTGCACTTCGGGTAAATCCAGCTTGTTTAAAACAACAATTTGCGGCTTTATCCCTAACTTTGGATCGAACAAGGCCAGTTCGCTGTTAATCTGAGAGAAATCTGCCAGCGGGTTCTCAGACAGCCCGTCCAGCAAGTGGATTAACACCCGCGTGCGCTGGATATGGCGCAAGAAGGCATCACCCAACCCCACGCCCATATGCGCTCCTTCTACCAGTCCTGGAATATCCGCCAGGACCATGCTGGTATCCAGGTCCAGTTCCACAACGCCCAGATTGGGTTCCAGAGTCGTAAAGGGATAATTGGCAACCTTTGGCTGGGCATTACTCACCGCCGCCAACAGGCTGGATTTGCCCGCGTTCGGCATACCCACAATGCCCACATCCGCGATCAACTTCAACTCCAGGCGCAGGTTAATTTCCTCAGCCGGCTCGCCTTTTTCAGCAATGCGTGGAGCCTGGCGGCTGGAGGTGGCGAAATGCTGGTTTCCCCGCCCGCCGCGCCCGCCTTTGGCGATCAACAAACGCTGGCCGGCCTCAACCAGGTCACCCAGCAAGCTGCCATCCTCGGCCTGGTAGACCAGCGTGCCCGGCGGCACCGGGATTACCAGGTCACTCGCGGAACGGCCAGTCATATTATTCGGCCCGCCATTCGCGCCTGATTCGGCGATATAGCGATTCCGGTGGCGAAAACTGATCAAGGTGTTCAGCGTTGGCACCACTTCCAGGTACACATCTGCACCGCGACCACCATCCCCGCCATCCGGCCCACCCCGGGCAACATACTTCTCGCGGTGAAAATGCACCATGCCATTACCGCCCTTACCAGACCGAACGTAAATCTTTGCTTCATCAACAAACATTTTTACACAGTTCCTTAAAAACGATGGGGTGGATAGCCAAGCTACCCACCCCATCCTTCATTCATTTACTTCTTACCAAATTTTTCGCGGAGAATATCTTCCAGCGTAGGCGTTCCAATCTCTTGCAGCTCATAGCGCACGCGCTGCATGGGCTTATTCACCTTGATGATGCGCGTCAGGTCGATCGGCGTCGCACTGATCACCAGGTCTACATCCGCATCATTAATGGTCTGTTCCAAATCATGCACCATTTCATCCCCGTATCCCATGGCTGGGAGAATAGGGCCGGTTTTGGGGTACTTCTGATAAGTAGCGGCAATCGCGCCCACTGCGAAGGGCCGCGGGTCAACAATTTCTGCCGCTCCATAGCGGCGCGCGGCTACCCAACCCGCGCCATAAGCCATTTCACCATGCGTAAGGGTCGGCCCATCTTCCACGACGAGGACGCGTTTACCGCGAATCTCTGCCGCGTTATCTACAAAGAGCGGAGATGCGCCTTCGATGATCACCGCATTGGGATTAATCGCGCGCAGGTTTTCACGCACTGTGATGATATTTTCCTCGGAAGCGGTATCCACCTTATTGATCACGAAAACATCCGCCATGCGGGCGTTCGTCTCGCCAGGATGATAATGGATTTCATGCCCAGGGCGATGCGGGTCCGCGACCACAATCTGCAAGTCCGATTTGTAGAAGGGGAAGTCATTATTGCCGCCATCCCAAAGGACAATATCCACTTCCTGCTCAGCCTGGCGCAAAATCGCTTCGTAGTCCACCCCGGCATAAACAATGACACCGTTATCCAGGTGAGGTTCGTATTCTTCACGTTCCTCGATGGTGGTTTCATAGCGGTCCAGGTCGGCATACTCGGCGTAACGCTGCGCCTTCTGTGCAACCAAATCCCCATAGGGCATGGGGTGGCGAATGGCCGCCACGCGGTAGCCCATATCGCGGAGGATCAAAGAGACCCGCCGGGTGGTCTGGCTTTTGCCAGAACCGGTGCGTACGGCACAGACTGAGACAACCGGTTTGGTCGATTTAATCTGGGTATGCTCAGGTCCCATCAGGCGGAAATCAGCGCCAGCAGCCAAAACAGCCGAACCACGATGCATCACATACTCATGCGGCACATCGCTGTAGGCAAAGACAACCTCATCCACATCATTCTCTTTGATCAGGCGCTCAATTTCACTTTCCGCATAAATCGGAATGCCTTTGGGATAAAGCGAACCTGCCAGTTCTGTTGGATACTTGCGTCCTTCGATATTCGGGATCTGCGTAGCCGTGAAAGCCACTACCTGATACGCCTGGTTATCGCGGAAGAACACGTTGAAATTATGAAAATCTCGTCCCGCGGCGCCCATGATAATCGTACGAATGGGGGTCATAGAAAGGTAACTCCTTATGACAATTTAGAATGTTGCTTTACTGGCACTCCTCGTCGCAAAGCAACCTGCGACGAGAAAGTCACATCGCTTCTGGGGCTGTGATGCCCAATAAAGCCAATGCATTCGCAATCGCTTGGCGAGCAGCCGCAACCAGGCGCAAACGGCAGCTGCGCACAGGTTCCTCTGCTTGCAGCACCGGGCATTCATTGTAAAAGTCACTGAATGCGCGCGCCATATCATACGCCAGACTGGCGAGATAAAGCGGCCGATACTCTGCCGCCGCCCGTTGCACTTCCTTTGGCAGCCGAGAGAGCAGGTCAACCAGTTGGATTTCCGACTGGGACATCTCGTAATTAAAATCTTGCTCAGGCGGAACCTTGCCGCCCGCTTTCCGCAAAATGCTGTTCGCACGAACCGATGCATATTGAATATAGGGCGCAGCCTGGCCGTTGAAGTCCAGCGCTGCCTCCCAGTCAAAGGTCACAATCTTAGTATTTTCGCGGGCCAGCATTGGATATTTGATTGCACCAATGCCCACCGCGCGCGCAGTCGCCATTTTTTGCTCCGGGCTCAGGGCGGGGTTCTTTTCTTCCACTACCGCCAGCGCGCGGCGGGTTGCTTCGCGGATTAAGTCTTCCAGCAAAACAACGGTCCCCTCCCGCGAGGCCATTACCACGTTCCCGGGCAGGCTCACCAACTCATAAGGGACATGCTGCAAGCGATCCGCCCAGGGATAACCCGCGAGCTCAAGCGTTTTGAACACCTGTTGGAAATGCAGTGACTGGCGCACGTCCACCACGTACAGCGACTTGACCATCTCCGGATAATCCTGGAACTTCATCTTGGCTAGCGCCAGGTCTTCCGTGGCATATAGTGCGGTGCTGTCTGAGCGTAATGCAACGAGCACGCGATATTTCTCGTTTTTCAGGCCGAGCAGTTCATCAATCTTGACGATCACCGGGCCTTCAGGGCGCTCATCCTGCGCGATACCCTTTTCGATCAATTCATCGACCACTAATTTACCCGGCTGTTCGGCCATGCTGTTGAAGTAGTAGCGGTCAAAGCGGATATCCAGCTGATCGTATAGCTCGTTAAAGCCTTCCAGCGACCATTGGCGGGTTTCTTCCCAAAGCGCAACTACTTCTGGGTCACGCTGGTCCCAGCGCGCATACAAAGCGCGCACCTCAGCTTCTAAGGATGGGTTCTCTTCTAAGCGGCGGTTTGCTTCGGCATAGATGCTGCCCATCCAACGCGTAATGTCCTTTTCTGGGCGCTCTCCGGGGTGATAATTCATATAATTCCACAGCCACTTGATGACATGCAGGCCGATATCGCCCGGGTAGTTGGCGCGTACCACGTCATAACCAGCGCATTCCAAAATGCGCGCCAGAACGTCTCCCAATATGGCACTGCGCAGGTGCCCCACATGGAAAGCTTTATGCGTGTTCGGCTGGGAAAATTCAACCATCACCTGCTCACCCCGCCGAGAGCCGCAGCCGAAGTCATAACCCTGAGAAAGGATTTCATCCACCAGCCGGCGCGTATACTCGCCGGGTGAGAAAAATAAGTTCAGGTAGCCGCGGGTCGCTTCCACCCGGTCAAAACCGGTTGGCGTGCCCAGGTAATCCGCAATTTGTTGGGCCAGTTCACCTGCCCGCTGACTGACGTTAATCTTCTTTCCCTGTCGAGCTTCGTTTGCAGCCGACTGAAATAGCGAGGTGGAGATTCCCCATTGACCATTAATCGGAATCCACCCCCAGGTCAGCGTTGGTTCGGGCAGGCCGTTCTCGGCGCAAAAAGCCCGGATTTTTTGTTCCAGTTGTTGTTGTTCCGCTTCAAACATAGCCCAACCTGTCTATCAGATAACGCGCACCATCAGGGAACAATCGTGCAGTATTGTAAGGAATTATAACATTCTACAAAACAAAAGCGGGAGCTGTTCCACTCCCGCTGCCGGTAACCTGATAAGCATCCACAGCGGGCTGTCCCCGCGCGGATAACTACCGATCAAATAAAACGTCTACTGCTCGAGCGACGCGAGGTGTTTCATCAACCGGCTCTTGCGACGGGAAGCATTATTCTTATGAATGATACCTTTTGACGCCGCTCGGTCGAGCGCGCTGATCGCTTCAACGACCGCCGCCTTTGCAGCTTCAGGGTTTTCAGCTTCGATCGCTTTGTTCGCCCGGGCAACGAATGTGCGCGCGCGACCGCGATAAATACGATTGTGAACGCGGCGCTTCTCGTTTTGCCGGTTTCGCTTGATTTGAGATTTTAATATTAGCCAAAGTCTTTCCTCCAAAAAAAGTCAACAAGTGCAGGGGTAGATTTTACACGAAAGCCGTGGATTTGTCCAGTTTTCGGATCAATCCGTCAGGCACTTTATTAATGTTCGGGAACGATACCGCTTATCGTTCCCGAACAAATTAATTATCCAGGACAGGCTTTTCAGACTTCAGTTCGAGCAGCCTGAGCACGCATCTACTTATCTTGCAGTGCGGCTACCCCGGGCAGGGTGATGCCTTCCAGCATTTCGAGGGAAGCGCCGCCGCCAGTGGAAATATGCGTGATTTTATCCGCCAGGCCAGACTGTTGAATGGCAGCCGCAGAATCACCGCCGCCTACAATGGTGGTGGCGGTACTGTCTGCCAGGGCCTGGGCCACGCCAAACGTGCCTTTGGCGAAGCGCGGGTCTTCAAACAGCCCCATTGGGCCATTCCAAACGACCGTCTGCGCGCCCTTGATTACCTTGCCAAAGTTCGCCACCGTTTCTGGGCCAATATCGAGCACCTTCCAACCATCCGGCACCGGGCCAACCGGGACAACTTTGATCTCGGCGTCTTCAGCGGTGCTGCTGGCCATCACCACATCGACTGGCAGGCGAAGTTTTGAGCCGCCTTCTTGCAACAATTCCTTGGCCAGTTCCAGCACATCCTTTTCCACGAGGGAATCGCCCATGGGGTAGCCTTGCGCGGCGAAGAAAGTGTTAGCCATAGCGCCGCCGATCAAAATTGAATCGGCCTTGCTGAGCAGGTTGCGAATGACGCCAATCTTATCGCTGATCTTCGCCCCGCCTAGAATGGCGACAAAGGGCCGCTTCGGGTCGGTGATGGCCTGGCCCAGGTACTGAATTTCTTTTTCCATCAGGAAACCGGCCACAGCGGGCTTGTAATGCGCCACACCTTCTGTCGAGGAATGCGCGCGGTGTGCGCTGCCGAAGGCATCCATCACGTACACATCCGCCAGGTCAGCGAACTGCCTGGCCAGGTCCATGTTATTCTTTTCCTCACCTGGATAGAAGCGGGTATTCTCTAAGACCAGGATCTCTCCCGGTTTCAGATTCTTCGCAGCTTCCTCAGCCTTGGGGCCAGCGGCCTCTTCCGAGAACTTTACCGGCGCATCTACCAGCGTTTTCAGGTAATCTGCCACCGGTTTCATGGAATACTTGGGCTCTGGCCCGTTCTTGGGGCGGCCAAGATGTGAGAAGAGGATTACGGCCGCGTTATGGTCGAGCAGGTAATTGATCGTGGGTAAAGCCGCACGGATGCGAGTATCATCGGCCACCTGGCCATCTTTAATCGGTACATTGAAATCCACGCGCACCAGAACGTGCTTGCCGTTAACATCGATATCACGAACGGTCTTTTTGTCGAACATGCTTGCCTCCCAGTTTTAGATAAACATAATGCGTAATCGAACTTGTCGGCGAGCGATCTGTCGATTACGCATTACGGTTCATGTCACACCAAACAGTGACCGCTTAGCTTACACGGTAAGAATTAGAGCGACTTCGCCATCATATCAGCCAGATCGGCTGTGCGGCAGGAGTAACCCCATTCGTTATCATACCAGGTGACCACTTTGATCAAGTTGCCGCCCATTACCATGTTAGAAGGCAGGTCAACGATCGAAGAGCGTGGGTCGCCCTTGAAGTCCATCGAAACCAGCGGCTGGTTGTAATCGCCAGTGGTAACGCCCAGGATGCCCTTGAGCGCGCCGTTTGCCGCCTCTTGGAAGGCCGCATTCAGTTCTTCTTTAGAGGTCGGATTCTCGATGATCGCCGAGAAATCTACCACGGAAACGGTAGGGGTCGGGACGCGCAGCGCATAACCGTCGAATTTACCCTTCAGTTCAGGAATCACCAGGGCAACAGCTTTTGCGGCGCCGGTGGTTGTGGGGATGATATTCAAGCCGGCTGCGCGCGAGCGGCGCATTTCCTTCTTGTGGCCCTGGTCCAGGATTACCTGATCATTGGTGTACGAATGGATCGTAGTCATCACCGCGTTATGGATCTTAAAGCGATCGTTGACGATCTTTGCCGCAGGAGCCAGGCAGTTGGTGGTGCAGGAAGCATTCGAAACAATATTGTGTTGGGTAGGATCATACTTTTCCTGGTTCACACCTAACACGATGGTGATGTCCTCATTCTTCGCTGGGGCGGAAATGATCACCTTCTTCGCGCCAGCTTTAAGGTGGGCATTCGCGCCGGGCTTATTTTTGGAAGGATCGCCCTTAGCATCCGTGAAGATACCGGTGGATTCAATCACGATGTCCACACCCATGTTCCCCCAGGGCAGCATCGCCGGGTCTTTTTCAGCCAGGACTTTTACCGTCTTGCCATTGATTACAATATCGGTGCCGTCAACTTCAACTGTGCCGGGGAAAATACCATAATTCGAGTCATACTTAAAAAGGTGAGCGTTCGTCTTGCTGTCGAACAGGTCGTTAACTGCTACAACTTCCAGGTCATTCGGGTAACGTTCCAGAATTGCCTTGAGTACCTGACGGCCAATGCGGCCGAAACCATTGATACCTACTCTTGTTGCCATAGAAAGAACCCTCCTTGAATTTATGTAAAGAATTTTACCATGTTGACCATGGTTTTATGACACTGACGAATTTCTTAATCTTATTCCTGATTTTCTCGAACCAGCATCACATCCCGCCCAACGACTGGTCCAGTTCGTTCATAATACAGGTCCATCACCACCTGAGCCAGCTTTTGAGAATCATGCCGCCAAACATTCTCCTCGTCGATCAGGTCTGTGCTGTAAATTGAATATTCTTCCTCTAATTCCGGCTCTGTTTCAACAAAGTGGATATTCTGGGGCAGTTTCCCTTTATACAGATTATTGCTAATGACCATGTCGAACATACGCACGCCGAGGTGCTTTTCCAGGTTGCGCACGTGATCCCCGCAGGTATATCCATCCGTTTCCCCAGGCTGCGAAGCGACATTGCAGATGTAGAACTTTAAGGCGCGGCTTACCCTTAACGCATCCGACAAATCCGGCACCAGCAGGCTGGGCAGGATGCTGGTATACAGGCTGCCCGGACCCACCACGATCAATTCTGCATTAAGAATGGCCTGCACCGCTGGCGGGTAAGCCAGTGGATTATTGGGTTCCAACCACACCCGCCGGATACGCCCACCGGTCTGTGGAATTTTGCTCTCACCCTTGACCAGAACTTCGCTGGTGCCATCAGGGAGCTGAATATCCGCCACCAGGCGCACATCATGCAGGGTTGCCGGCAGCACTTTCCCGCGCACTGCCAGAACATGCCCGGATTCAGCCACGGCTTCTTCGAAGCTGCCAGTAATATCCGTCAACGCTGTAATTAACAAATTGCCTAACGAGTGCCCGCCCAGGCCGTTGCCAATCGGGAAACGGTATTGGAAGAGCTGCCCCATCAGCGTTTCGTCATCTGCCAGCGCCGTCAGGCAGTGGCGAATATCCCCCGGCGGGAGAATACCCATTTCCCGACGCAGCTCACCTGAAGACCCGCCGTCATCCGCAACAGTCACTATCGCAGTGATGTTATGAGAGTAAGCCTTTAGCCCACGCAGCAACGTAGATAACCCCGTCCCCCCACCGATAACGACAATCCGCGGGCCCCGTTCCCGCTTTCGAAAGGCGGAAACTGTGTCAAGCATATTTCGTCCCGGCTGCATAAAAGGTTTGATTAAGGCACGGTTTAAACGCCAGGCGCCAAAAAGAATCAACGCAAGGCCCACCCCACCAAAAATCAACGCCCGCAGCGGGCGCGATAGAAAACGTAATGAGAGGTACGAAAAAATGGGAAGCCACCAGGAATCTGGAGCGTTGCGGTAGACATCCAGAATAAGGACTGCGAAGCCAAGCCCGATTAAAGCCGTCCCTACCAGAATCAAGAAAATCCATCGTTTGACACCCAGTCCCGGGGTCAACCAACCTATCTCCTGGCGAGCCTTCCGCAGCAGGCTCCGGTACTCTAACGGGCTTCTTGAGCGCATATCCGAATGATGATAGCAGTCTTTTCATTAAACGTCAACGATCCGCGAGAAAGGATTTCATGCTATAATCGCGCTCATATGGACACGTATATCGCCGTTGACGTGGGTGGAACCCAAATTCGCGTTGCCGTATATCCCAGGGGCGATCATCGTCCCACCAAACAAAAACGCATTCCTACACAGCATAAAGGCCAGACTCCCCTCGAGCGATTGAAGGATCTTATCGCCGAGTTATGGCCCGTGGAAGATCAGGTCTGCGCCATTGGCGTCGCCGCGCCTGGGCCTATCAATCCCAAACTAGGCATCATTTATTCTGCGCCGAATATTCCCGGATGGGAAAGACTGCCGCTCGCGCAGATCCTGAAAGAGCGATTTAAAGTACCGGTAAAGTTAGGTAACGATGCGAATCTGGCAGCCCTCGGCGAGTGGCGGTATGGAGCCGGGCAGGGACATCATGACCTGCTTTTTCTGACCATCAGTACAGGTATTGGCGGCGGCGTCATCTGTGATGATAACTTGCTGCTGGGCGCGCATGGCCTGGCGGGTGAGTTGGGTCACGTTACGGTAATTCCCGATGGCCCCATCTGCGGATGCGGGCATCGCGGGCATCTGGAAGCAGTCGCGTCGGGTACCGCCATCGGGCGATATGTTGTAGAACAACTGGCGCGAGGGGTACCGTCCGTACTATCCCAGTTTAATCCACCCACCGGGCTAGATATCAGCATGGCAGCCGAGCAAGGCGACGCATTGGCGAAAGAAGTTCTGGCGCGTGCGGGTACTTTTGTTGGGTATGCCCTGGCTGATTACTTGCACATCTTCAACCCTTCCATCATCATACTTGGGGGCGGAGTATCGCGCAGCGGTCCTTTCTTTCTGGATCCCTTGCGGGCAGCGGTCGCGGAGCATGTTATTTCTCCCGAATACCTGCAAGGGCTGGTGATTACCACCGCAGCGCTAGGAGATGATGCCGGGCTGCTCGGCTCTCTGGCTCTTATCTCAACGGCGGATGTATAAATCCATAATGTGTAAAAAGTTCCCGATTTTTCTTCTCGGGAACTATTTTTAAACAAAGAGAGTGGGGGAAATAGGAAACAGATCATGATCCAAAACGGGATAACCATCAATAGCAACCAGCCATCCAATCGGATAAGATGGTATCGTCCCTCCTGCGTTTTGAGAGCAGGTTTGATCGGCTGCATGCGCGCTGTTTCTCGGAATAAGTCATTTTATTTCGACAAGGCACGCGGCCATTTCTTCCATTCCAATCCAAGTGTTTTTGTCAGGTATCAGGAGATCGTGTATGCGAACCCTTAATGTGCCGGGACCGAAGGCCAGAAGCCTCATCGAACGAGACAAAGCCGTTGTCTCTCCCTCCTATCCGCGCGGATATTCATTTGTCATGGATCATGGTAAGGGATGTGAAGTATGGGATGTAGATGGTAATCGTTTCCTGGATTTCGCAGCAGGTATTGCAGTCACTTCGACTGGTCACAGTCATCCAAAAGTTGTCAAAGCCATTCAGGATCAGGCCGAAAAATTTATCCATATTTCTTCAGACTTCTATCATGAAAGCTGGATTAAGCTTGCTGAAGAATTAAACCGGATTGCACCTTTCGAAGAGCCTGCGTTGAGCTTCTTAACCAACTCGGGTACGGAAAGCGTCGAAGCGGCGATTAAGTTAGCCCGGTTCCACACTGGACGGACGGAGTTTATTGGTTTCCTGGGCGGCTTTCATGGGCGCACGATGGGTGCTATCACCTTTACGGCCAGCAAACCAAGCTACCATAAAGGTTTCTTCCCCCTAATGAGCGGCGTGGTACACGCCCCCTACCCTAACCCTTATCATCCAATCCTGGCCACGCAGCCGGGAGAAGATTACGGCGAAGCTGTTGTACGCTACATCGATGAACAGATCCTGGGGAAGATCCTGCCGGCGGAAGATGTCGCCGGAATGTTAATTGAACCAATCCAGGGAGAAGGCGGTTATGTAGTGCCAACACCCGGGTTCTTCCCCGCCCTGCGCGAACTGTGTAATAAACACGGCATCCTTTTAATTGTGGATGAGGTGCAATCAGGCATGGGGCGCACCGGCAAGTGGTGGGCCATTGAGAACTTCAACACGGAACCGGATATCGTCTGCACGGCAAAAGGTATTGCCTCAGGCGTGCCGCTGGGCGCGATGATCGCCCGCAAGAGTATCATGGACTGGCCGAAAGGCTCCCACGGCAACACCTATGGCGGGAATCCGCTGGCCTGCGCGGCTGCCCTGGCAACGATTGACCTGCTGGAAAATGAGTACATGGCGAACGCCGCTGAAGTCGGCGAATATGCCCACGATATTTTAGATGAAATCGATTCGCGCCACCCCAGCATTGGACAGGTGCGCGGCATTGGCCTGATGCTCGGCGTTGAATTTGTCAAGAACAAAAATCAGCGCTATCCTGACGAGGCTATCCGTGACCGGGTGGTTGACCTGGCCTTTGAACGCGGCCTGCTGCTGCTGGGTTGTGGCAAGAGTACCATCCGCTTTTCGCCGCCCTTATGCATCACCAAAGAAGAAGTCGACCAAGGAATGCTGATTTTCGAAGAAGCCATCTCGATCGCGGAACAGGAACAGCAATAGAGTACTTCCGCCTCAATCGGAACTGGCGTGATCCTGAAAGGGCCTTACAGAACTACCTTCCGCTATAATCACGCCAAAACCCGGATCCTTTATTCCGATTTCTGGCCGTGGCCAGAAATCGGAATATAATCATAGCATGCTGCCTGATTTCCGTATCCGACAACGTGATTACCTGTTAGAGATCGCCCGCGCGCTGACCCAGGAATTAGACCTGGATAAGCTGCTTGGACGCATCTTAAAAATTGCTGTTGAAATGCTGGCCGGCCAGGCTGGCCTGATCGCACTGCGCTCTGAGCAAGGTGGCTGGCAGGTGGCGGTATCACATGGTATGCCGCCGCCGTTCATCAAAGTGATCGAGTCCTTCCTGTCGGAAGTGCCGGACCACGAAGAACCGGAACGCTTTGAAATTCCTTCGATTAACCGCCTGCTCAACGAACTCACCTATGCCGCCAGCCTGGGTTTGCTCACCGGGGTGGGCCTGCCCCTAATTGCGCGCAAAAAGGTGGTTGGGCTGCTGTTCATCTTCCGGGGATACGCCGGCGTATTTTCATCCAACGACTACACGCTGCTCAGCAGTTTTGCCAACCAGGCCGCCATTGCCGTGCAAAACGCTCAGCTATACAGCCAGGTCAACCAGGAGAAGGTGCGCTTGAACGCCTTGCTCGACTCCCTGGCAGATGGGATCCTGATCCTCAATGCGCGGAACATCGTGGAACGCTGCAACCCGGCCTTTGCTCGCATGATTGGGCTTACCCAAAAGCAAGTGCAAGATCAGCCCCATGACAAGGTGCTGCAGTGGGCGCGGCCGCCGCAAGGCCTCACCCTGGAACAGGCTGAATCAGGCGGCTGGCCGCTCACCCCCCATGCGCATCTCTATGTAGAAGGCGACCTCAAGCGCATGGACGGGCAGCCTGCCATACCAGTCGGCGTTACCTATGCCCCACTCATCTCGTTAGAAGGCAACCTGCTAAATATCATCGCCACGGCGCGCGATATTACGCGTTTCCGCCAGGCGGAAGAACTGAAGAGCACCTTTATTTCCATTATGAGCCACGAATTGAAGACCCCTGTGGCGCTCATTAAAGGCTATGTGAGCACGCTGCGCCGTGAAGATGCGCAGTGGGATCCCGAGATCATTCAGGACAGCCTGGCAGTGATTGAAGAAGAATCCGACCGGCTGGCCGGGATGATAGAAAACTTGCTGGATGCCTCTCGTTTGCAAGCCGGCGGGCTGTCGATTAAACGGTCCGACGTATCGCTGCCGCAAATGGCTCAACAGTTAGCCCGGCGCATGCAGATCCAGACCAGCCGCCACCAGATTCAGGTAGACTTTCCCGCCAATTTTCCCATCATTCTCGCCGACGAAACCCGCCTGGAACAGGTGCTGTCGAACCTGATAGGCAACGCGATCAAATATGCGCCCGGCGGTGAGATCCGCATCAGTGGGCGGGTCCATCAAGACGATGTCATCGTCTGCGTAAGCGATCAGGGACCAGGCATCGCGCCCGAAGATATTCCCCATATCTTTGACCGCTTTTACCGGGCGCCAGAGATGGCACGCCAGACCAAAGGCGCCGGGTTGGGGTTGTACCTGGCCCGCGCAATTATCGAAGCGCATGATGGGCGGATTTGGGTCGATACTGAGCCAGGTAAAGGAGTGCGCATTTGTTTCTCCTTGCCCATCCAGGGCAGGTCAGATTCGCTGGAAGGAAAACGTTCTTCCCATTCGTAGGCTAACAAGAAAAGCAACTGGGGCAAAAATTGTCCTGGGCTTACGGAACCAGCCTGATGGAAGAGTCAATACGGGAAATTCCTCACCCTATATAACCTCAGTTCGGGATCATCTAGTACAGGATATCTTACCTGCCGCCCGGCGCTAAAGCGACCGGGCTAAGGGGTTTCGCCGAATAAATCCGGCTTTAAAAGCCGCTTTCAAGCGGCGCTACCGGCTAGCCCGTCAGCTTGAGCTGCGGGCGGGCGTAATCCCGAATACACGTTATTTACGCTCTTATAATTACGCCAAACCCACCAAACGCCCTTTTATAGCAATGGCCTTTTTCCTCCATGATTAAAGTCAGGGACTCAGCCAAACGAGACAGAGGAGCAAATAAAGATATGGTATGATCGATAGGATCGTGCATATCCCATCGCTCATTACCTGCCTTGCGGCTGCACTCCCTTTCGGCAAAACAAAGCGCGGGATGGTATAATCGAAACGTTAATTTTTGGATGAGAGGGACTTTTATGCCAAGAGTACAAGTAAGTTGTCCGCGCTGCCGGCAGCCGATAACCGCAGATATTGAACAATTATTTGATGCCGGTACCGACCCGGAAGCTAAACAGAAGTTTCTGTCCGGAAACATTAATCAGGCAAACTGCCCACACTGTGGGTATCAGGGGCCTTTGAGCACTCCCGTCGTATATCACGACCCTGATAAGGAGCTGCTCCTCACTTACTTCCCCCCAGATCTGGGCCTACCAGTAAACGAACAGGAACGTTTAATTGGTCCCTTGATCACCCAGGTCGTCAATAAACTTCCCCCTGAAAAGCGCAAGGCTTACCTGCTGAGACCTCAGACGATGCTGACCCTGCAGTCCATGATCGAGAAAGTCTTGGAAGGTGAAGGCATTACGCATGAGATGATGGAAGCCTCGCAAAAGCGTTTGAACCTGCTTCAACGCCTTTTAGGCGCTTCTTCGGCGGATGTGCGCCAGGAAATTATCAAGCAAGAATCGGCGCTGATTGACGAGCGCTTCTTCGAAATTCTCAGCCGGCTGGTAGAGGCATCTTTAGCGCAGGGAGATCAGAACTCTGCTCGCGCGTTGGCTGCCTTGCAGCAGGAAATTCTCCCGCAAACCGAAGTTGGCCGGAAACTCCAGGCACAGCAAGCGGATGTGCAGGGCGCAGTCGAAGCGCTTCAAAATGCCAGTAAAGAGGGCTTGACGCGCGAAAAACTGCTGGATTTGCTTGCTGGCGCAGATAATGAAACCCGGCTGGCAACCATGGTCAGCATGGCGCGCGCCGGTTTAGATTATGAATTTTTCCAGATTTTGAGCCAGCGTATCGAGCAAGCGCAGGATCAGGAGAAAGAAAAACTGTCCAAACTGCGCGACCGACTGCTGCAAATGACGAAAGAAATCGACCGCCGCATGCAAGAACAGTTAGGCGATTCGCGCAAACTGCTGGATGAGATCCTCCAATCAAAGGATGTTGAGCAGGCTGCTTCCGAACATCTGCCAGAGATGGACGACTTCTTCGCCGAAGCCCTGCGAAATGCGATGGAAGAAGCTCGTCAGGCAAATGACCTGGAAAAGATTGGGAAATTGCAATCCGTGGTCAATGTCATTCAACAGGCGTCCGCGCCGCCGCCGGAAATTGCTTTGGCTGAAGAACTGATGGGCGCGGAAACAGAATCCGAGCGCCGCGAACTCATGCAAGCCCACGCCGATGAAATTACCCCTGAGTTTTTACAGGTGATTAGCTCGCTGCTTTCACAGCTCGAACAACAGCCAGACCAGAAAGAGATTGCCGACAGGCTGCAAGAAGTTTACCGCGCCGCTCTACGCTTCTCGATGGAAACAAACTTAAAGAAGTAGACTTCCAGGAAAAGTTTTTGGTTCAAGAATGGTAAATTTTGCCATTCTTGAACTATTTTTTAACCTGCTGGATTATCCAAACGCAGCCCATGCCCGCGTACAGTGATAATATAAACATGGTCTGGGTCCATGGCCGACAGGCGATCACGCAAGCGGCGCACCAGGGCATCAAAGGCTTGTTCAGATACGCCTACCGCTTCCTCTTCACCCCATACATAATTAATTAAATCAGACCGTTCGACAACCTCACCTTGTTGTTCATAGAGGAGCTGCAGCAGGCGAAACTGCGGCACAGAGAGCGGCGGGACAAGTTCCACGCCCCGCACCCAGACCCTCCGTGAGCGTGTGTCCAGGTACAAACGCCAGTGGGCTTCAGGTTTTTCTGGCAGCAGCTCAGCTTCCAGGGGAATCGTGGCGTCTGAACTTAAGAAAACAAAGTGCTGGATCAGGGAAACCAGGATCATATCCCCGTCCAGCAGCATAACCGGGTCCTCCAGGCGCGCGCCATTCCGGAAGGTTCCATTTTTACTGCCCAGATCCTCCAAAAGCACCCCTTCCGAAGAAGGAGTCAACCGGGCGTGAAAGCGCGAAACCTGCCGATCAGCAATTACGATGTCACAGGATTCATCTCGTCCCAGGATCAGCTCGCGTCCAATCGCCCAACGCTGCCCATTCAGGGGACCTGTTTGTCCAATTAATACAGGAAGCTCTACCCCTGCAGGTTCCATTCGCGCCTCCAAAGCAAAACTAACGATAACCAGTATCTAAGGAATCAGCGTGGGCAACATACCATTTCCCCACACGCCCAGAAAGACTAAACAGCCCAAAACACGCCGCTAAACGATCGGCTAGTTCAGGTATAATATAGCAGAAAATTGTGCTTTTGGTAACCCTGGCTGTGGTAGCGAGGTGGAGTAACGCCGAAACCATCCACTCCGCCTGAAGCTCCGCTTTTATTGACTTAATTGAAGGAAGTCGCGCTATGCCAATCCCTTTAAAAGCCGGGGAGGTGTTACGTGGTCGTTACAAGATTCGGCGGATTATCGGTCAAGGGGGGATGGGCAGCATTTACCTGGCGGATGATCTGCGTCTTGAGGGGCGCTTATGCGCCCTAAAAGAAGTCGAGCACGATCGCTCGCTCCCTATGGAACTGATGCGCGAAGCCCGTGAGCAGTTTTTGCGCGAGGCCACTGTCCTTGCGCGCCTGGATCACCCCAACCTGCCAAAGGTTTCTGACTTCTTTTCCGTTGGCGTTCGCGACTACCTGGTGATGGACTATGTCCCCGGCAAAGACCTGCGCGCATTGATGCTCGAAGCGCGCCATGCCGGCACTTTTCTCTCAGAACAAGATGTATTAAGCTGGAGCAGCCAGCTGGCAGACGCTGTCTCTTACCTGCATAGCCAGGACCCATCGATTCTGCACCGCGATATCAAGCCCAGCAATCTGAAACTCACGCCCAGCGGGATGGTTAAACTGGTCGATTTTGGGCTGGTGAAACTGCTTGCCCCCGGCGAAGTCACCATTACAGTATTGCAGGGTCAGGGAACCGCGCTTTACACACCGCTGGAACAGTACGGCGGAGACAGCGGCCATACTGATCTTCGTTCGGACATCTACGCTTTTGGGGCTACCCTTTACCATTTGCTTACCAACCAGCCCCCGGCAGATGCGCGCGAACGTTTTCTCGATCCCAGCCGGCTGATCTCGCCTCGCCAGATCAACCCCGGCATCAGCCTGCGCACGGAAAAAGCGATCCTGTGGGCGATGTCCCTCCATCCTGATGACCGGCCCCAGTCTGTAGATATGTTTCGGGAGAGCCTGTTAGGCAGTTACCAGCCCCAGCCTCGCCCAATTACCCGGCCCGGGTCATCCGTCTCGCACTATCTCTATACCAATCCAGAACGGATTTTAATCTGGGTGTCAGCCGGGCTGGCCGTACTCAGCTTGATTGCGACTTTGGCCCGGTAGCCGGGCGCTCGCTCATTCGCTCACCGCTAGAGCGCGGGCCTGGCACACTCAGCTGCCGCCAGATTAATCCTACCCCCCAACCAACAAACACACCAATCACGGTGACCAGCACCACACCCATCGTACTCATATCATGCAGGATGGTAGTGGTCCCTGGCATATCCAGCGCCAGGTAGTTGTAAAAGAGCATTCCGCCGATCACCCCACATAAAGCCCAACGCAGGCCCCAGCGCGCTATCGCCTGACGAATACCGAACCAAGAGACGGCAGCTGCGCCAACCATTACGACCAGCAGTGCAAAAAACCAGTCTTTGAAATGCACTGTAGGTGGCAGCGGTGGCGGCAGTGGAGCGGTTGGGGTAACTGTAGGGGTTATGGTTACTGTAGGCGTTGGCATGGGTGTTTCAGATGGTTCAGGGGTCGGTGCAACCAGGGTTACACCCACGCTGATGCCGGTGGTGATATCCAGGCGCAACAAGTTAGAACGGGCATCCTGATCCGTGGCTACGTGAATCTCTAACAGCCCAGGCCGTTCAATCCGGTACATATAACGCGCAACCCCATCCACGGTTTCTGTATCAATCTGCGTCTGAGTTGAACCGCTGCTTTCACTAATAACACTGAATAAAAAGCGCACCGGGGTGCCATCCGGTACCGGGTTGCGATTGTGATCGTAAATCACTCCCGTGCGCAGCGGAATTACATCACCGACGCGAAAAACCGGTGCGGGAGTTGGCTCAGCGGTACCCGTTGCGGTGGGCTGGCCTAGCAACTGCGGGTTATCAATAAACAACGGAATGATCTGGGTCGGGTCGGGTGCAGTGATATGCGTCAGGTCATAACCAATGCCTGGAACGGAGACAGGCAGCGCCCCCGCCGCGAACAAGTCCTGGAATAAGATGCGCGCCGCCACTTCCACAAAGGGACCTGTATCACTATACATAGCATAATAAGCAGTTAGCTTCGAGATATCGGTCGCATCCAGGTAGTAAGGTGCATCAAAAGCAAAAACGATGACTTTTTTATCGCGTAAAAGATCGGGATGTTCGGACAGCAGCCGCTGAAATGCCATCGTTTCTGGCTGTGCCGAGTTTGGGTTCAACATCGAAATCACCACCCAATTAGACAGCTTGAAGTCATTATTAAATGGCGGCGTTTGGATATCTGGATTATTAATATTTCCAGCCGCGTAATCATTCAAATATTTAAGTAGATCGCTAAAAGAGTAGGAGGACATCAAATTTTGTGAAACCTGCCCTCCGGTGCGCGGCCCATACAGGCGCAAGATGGTGCTCTGCAGCGCGTCAACCGGCATGGAAAACTCATCCGGGCAGTTGCTGCACTGCCGGCCAGAACGCGCGTCTGTGATAAAGACAATCCGGTCGCGGGGTTCTGGTCCACGGGGAAGGATATTTGGTAAATCGGCGGCATCCGGGCTGATTAAAGTAACCGCACGGCGGGCAACATCAAAGGTCACCTGTTCAGATTGGCCAATCTGCGCCAAACTCGTTTGGGGCGGAACCACCTCGGTGATCGAGAAGTCAGGATAGAGCCGGAACTTGAGGGTTAGAATGCGTTCCACAGAAGCATCAACCCTTTGTGCAAAAACCGCATCTTCCCGGTACTTTTGCACGAAGTACTGCATGGTGCGCGTAATGGTTGTGTACGAGTCTGGATCGCCGGTGGCAATAAAACGGTCCATATACAGCAGGTCATTACCGGCAAAGAACGCTTCTCGCGCCGCTGAACGGGCATCAAATGAGTTGCCGGTCGGATCATAAAACCGCCGGACGGCCTGACTGCCCAGATTGTCACTGACAAAAACGCCGCCATTTTCCCGCCATTGACTGATCGGTTGCAGCTTCATTAATTGATCCATCGCTGCCGAATCCATACTTATGGGGCGCGTCGTCTGCCGGATCGTACCCTGGATGCCTTGATAACGGATATGGGAAACCAGCAAGCCATCCGCCACCATCGCCACGTCAGATGCTTTCCCGGTCACATCAAAAAATGGAGCCAGGTCAGTGGCTTGCAGCTCGTCAAATGTTTTTCGCACTGTGGCAATTTCCGTGTCTGGGGAACGGTCGGAGCCACCGCGCCCGGGGAAGTGATCAGGAACCACCATTACCCGGTCACTGCTGCCTTGATGCAGCCCGGCAATATACGCCTGTCCCAATTTTCCAACCCAATAAGGGCTGCCGCCAAAGGTACGCACACCCAGGTCATTGCCGCCGCTGTCGAGCGGCGGCGTTTGAAGAACGTCCAGGGAAGGGCCCAGGTAGAGGTTAAAACCCAACGCGGATAGCTCTTTCCCCATCACTTGACCCACCTGCTGTGCCAGCTCCGGGTTCCAGGTCGCCCCGATGGACATTAAATCGGGCAGCGAAGTGAGCCCGCTCAAGAGTTGATCATTCGGATAACTGCCGCCTTCTTGAGCAACACCGATCAACAGGGGGATATACTGTGGTTTTGAAGAAACACCATTAACCGGGCTGGTCGCCAGCTGTTGGGATGCCTTCAGCTCACTTTGCTGGAGCAGGTCGTTTAATGCGTAAGCCTGTCCAAGGGTATTTTCAGCGGTAAAGTTATCATTCGAACGCTGCATGACCACGCCACCCACGTGATAGCGGGCAATGAGATCGAAAATCTGCGAATTTTCGTCAAATGTATTGCCTTGCATCGTGACCAGAAAAAGCTGCCCCACCCGTTCTTCAGGGGTCAGCTTGGCAAGCATATTGAGTGCCTTCTGTCCTGCTACGTTATCCTGGCGCAGTGAACTGGCCTGTCCTTGCATTGCTGCAGCAGGCAAGGCAAAAGTCATCACGATTAATGCCGTGGCCAGAAAAAAACGAGACCAGAACTTCATCGACCCAAAAACCTCTCCCGAACGGACTACGCTTGCGCGCAAATCCTGGTATGTACTTCAGGTTGGATGTTACCACCGCTAAGCAGCGCCACCCAAGGACCTTCTCCTGCTTTGCGGGCGACTGTGCCGCCCAGCACTGCAGCCAGGGCAGCCGCGGCAGACCCTTCGACCTTCTCCTGAAGGTGCTGCCAGGCATAAGCAATTGCCTGAGCGATTTGCGCTTCACTCACCAGAATAAACTCATCCACCAACTGCCTGACCAGGGGAATAGTGATCGAATCTTCTTCAACGGCCCCGGCTAACCCATCCGCCAGGCTCTGCAGCTCAACAACACCCTGCTGCGTGCCATGTTGATACAGTTCATAAAAGAAAGGAGAAGCCGTAGACTGCACGCCGATCAACCGGGTTTGTGGGGATATCTGTTCGAGCGCCGTACCGACACCTGAAATCAAGCCGCCGCCGCCCACCGGTACAATTATCGCCGAAGGGACTTGCGGGATAAGCTGTTTGCATATCTCCAGCGCAACAGTGGCCTGCCCAGCGATCACTTGACCGTCATTGTAAGGAGAAATCCAGGTGGCGCCGGTTGCAGCGGCAAAAATCTGAGCAGCCTGTTCAGCTGCTTCATAGCCACCTGACACGAGGCGCACTTCAGCGCCCAGGGCGCGCATCCCCGCCACTTTTGCTGGCGTGGCATGTTCTGAAGCGAAAACAATCACCGGAGCGCTCACCAGCTGCCCAGCCAGAGCCACTCCCTGCCCATGATTTCCCGCAGATGCCGTCACCAGCCCGCGCTGTTGCTCCCATACTTCCAGGGAAAGCACCTTATTCAAAGCCCCGCGAATCTTAAAGGAACCGGTTTTTTGCCGGTTTTCACATTTTAGATAAAGGTCCAGGGATGCGTCGTAGATAAGGGGCGTTTGCTCGATCTGACCGTTTATTCGGCGTGTGGCCAGATCTAGCCAGGCAGACGGTATCATTTCTCCTCCATGACCAGTCGAACGAGACCCAAGTCATTGGTAATGATACCATCAATTCCGGTCTTGAATAAGTGTTCCATTACGGCCTTTTTGGGCACAGTCGAATTTTGGGAAAGGCGGCAATGGTACTTCAACTTAAAATGGCAACAAAATCTGTGTGATTTAAAGGGCTGTCCAAACGATTGCTTGGGACAGCCCTTTGATAGTCAAGTACTTTATTGATTTTGAGGTGTCAAACAGTTCTTTTCAAACAGTCCCTGTGCCCTTGTCCAAAACCAGGTTGGTTTCGGATAAAGAATTACAACTCAACGAAGTAAGAGAGGGCTGCCCGGTCGAGGAGATCACGGCTCATGGTAGGCTCGACGTTGATATAACGGGAAATATCAATGATTTGATCACAGAGATCCCGCGGATGCGAAGCACGTAGATTGCGGTCGCGCTTGATATACCATTCTTGCAGCAGGTAAGCCAGGCCCTGATCGCTGTAGGTGACACCCTTCGCGGCAGCAACGCGCCGGAAGATTTCCCGGTATTCCTCATAACTGGGGTCGCCCACTTCAATCTTATGCCGTAGGCGGCGTAGGAAAGCCTCATCTACCAGATCTCGCGGCGGCAGGTTGGTGGAGAAGATCACCAGAACATCGAAAGGAACTTCAATCTTCCGGCCAGTATGCAGCGCCAGGTAGTCAATCCGGTTTTCCAACGGGACAATCCAGCGGTTGAGCAGATCGCGCGGGCGAACTTGCTGGCGCCCGAAGTCGTCAATTAACAGGATGCCGCCGTTGGCTTTTACTTGAAATGGAGCCTCATAGTACTTGAGGGTATCGTCAAAGACCAGATCCAGGCCTTCTAAGGACAGCTCGCCGCCGGTGATAATAAACGGCCGGTGGATGCGCACCCAGCGCGGGTCCCGGCGCGTGCCGCTGCGCAGCGTGCCGGTGCCCAGCGCAGTAACATCTTGTTCCGGCGCAAGCTGGTGGTTGACCGAATCGAACAGCTTAATCACCTGGCCATCAATATAAATGGCGAATGGGATGTAAATGTTCTGCGTCATGATCAGGTTGCCTACAGCCCGGGCGATGCTGGTTTTACCGTTTCCAGGCGGGCCATACAAGAAAATGGAAGTGCCTGAATTTACCGCAGGGCCCAGAAACTGATACTGGCGTTCTGAAAGCACCAGGTTGGCAAGCGCCTGGTGCATCACCCGGGTAGTGACTTGCATCCGCCCGCGCGCCTGGCGTTTCACCGATTCATTATAGACTTCGACCGGAACCGGCGCAGGACCTGCATACTGGCTGCGGTCCAGAGCTTCTCGGGCCCGAGCGATGCCCTGCCCGGTAATGGCGTAAAGATAAGCGCCTTCACCCAAACCCATTTGAGAGGAACGGACTTCAATTAGTTTCTCGCGCTTGAGCGATTCCAGGATCTGATCAACAATCCCTGCAAATGGTAAAGCGACTTCCTCGGCAACTTTATATCCGGTCAAATATCCCTGGAAATAGAGTACTTTCAATGCCAGATCCATTAACCAGAGGAGAGAAAGCCCAGTTTCCTCGACACTTGTAACCGGCGGGGGCATATAAGGAGCATTCGGCGTTGCCGCGCCAGCCATAGGCCCAGTTTGGCGAACAGGGGCATTCGTCATGCAGTTCCTCCAGGACTAACAAATTTATTTTGCTAATAATGACTGGATTAAATTATAGCATGCAGCAGCAATCGTGAATCATCCATAAAATAGAAAAAGCCACTACAGATCTGTTAGCTACTTCAAAATGACGAATCCGGTTCTCCAGATTCTTTAAAATCGCGCACGTTCAACTGTAAACTGACCTTGCCGTTGTACTCATTGCGTTCGAAGATATACATCACATCCACTTGCTCTGGCATCTGCTCAATCCGATGCCCCTGCCGGAAAGCAATCGCATCATAAGTGATGCGCCCATCTGTCAGCGTCATCCGCAAGTGCTGTTGGTCGCTGCCAAGCGCGCGCGCACGTACGATGCGCAGGTTTCGAGAAACGAAAACAGCTTCGGCATTATCCTGCCCGGTTGGCTCCAGCCGGTCCAGATACTCCAGGAAACTGGGGTGCAGTTCAGAAAGCGGAATTTCCTGGTCTGCATAAAGTATGGGGCGCAAGTCTTGTCCAGACAGCTCTTCGGCAGCGATTTGTTGTAAGCGACTTTTCAGCTCGGGCAGGTTTTCATTTTTAACCGTGAACCCGGCTGCCAGGGCATGCCCTCCATGTCGTTCTAACAGGTGACTGCACGTATCCAGGGCCTGGGTGATATGGAATTCCGGGATACTCCGGCAAGAAGCGCGGGTAAATTCCCCATCCACGTGCCCCACAATTGCGGGCCGATAGAAGGCATCCACCAGGCGCGAGGCCGCCAGACCAACCACACCCGCATTAAAATCCGGAGCAAATGCGAACAGGATATCTTGATCCACTTCCGCTTGCGCCAGGCGAATAGCCTCACTTTGTGTCCAGCGCGTCAGTTCCTGGCGTTCCCGGTTCTGGTTATCCAGGTTCTGTGAGAGCGGTCCGGCGCTAAATACATCTTCCGCCATTAAAAGTTGCAAAGCATCCAAAGCAGTATTCAACCTTCCGGCAGCATTTAATCGTGGCCCAAGGATGAAACCGATATCGCCAGCCGTCATGCGTGGGATTTTCACCCTGGCCACATTCGCCAACGAAAACAAGCCCGGGCGGATTTCACCCATTCTGGCGCGCATCAGGTGAAGCCCGCGCCGCACCAGCTCTCGGTTTTCGCCTCGCAGTGGCACCACGTCTGCTACAGTCCCTAAAGCCACCAGGTCCAGCCAGTTTTCAACCGACACCTGTGCCTCGGGGAGACAGGCTGCCAGTGCCTGGGCAATCTTATATGCCAGCCCCACCCCGGAAAGATCTTTGTCCGGATAGGAATCTCCCAATTGCTTGGGACAGATGACCGCGCAGGCATCCGGAAGTTCACTTCCCGGATGATGGTGGTCACTAATAATTAAATCAATGCCAGCTTTCCTGGCATAATCCGCCTCGAGAGGTGAGCGAATCCCGCAGTCTACCGTCACAACCACGCGCACGCCCTGTTCAACCAGCCCTTTTAAGGCGTCAATATTCAACCCATACCCTTCCTCAAAACGGTTGGGGATGTAGGGGATAACCTCTGCACCGAAAACTCGCAGAACCTGGGTGAGCAGCGCCGTCGCTGTGACGCCATCTACATCATAATCGCCATAGACAGCGACTGGCTCGCGCTGCTGGATCGCAAGTACCAGGCGGCCTGTGGCCGTGCGCATGCCCTTAATCTGAAATGGGTCATGCACTGTCTCTTCACCATGCAGATAAGCATAAGCCTGTTGTTCATCGGCAATTCCGCGTGCATAAAGGATTTGCCGGAAAAACGCCGGGTAACTGGCAAGCTTTTGGTCGACATCCGATGGAATTCTCTTGCGAATTTCCCAGCGCTTATTTAAACGAGGCAGCATGATGAGCAATCTCCTATAATAGATAATGAAAATTCAATCTTGATAAACGCGTGGCACGCGCGCTGCGAGGCCGCAGACCACGTCGTAATTGACCGTTCCCCAGACTTCGCCAACCATTTCAGCCGTGATCACCGCATCACCCTGGCGGCCAATTAATACAACTTCATCGCCAATCTTTGCTTCTGGAACGGTATCCAGTTGAAGCATGCACTGATCCATGCAGACGCCCCCAACCACCGGCACCTGCCGCCCTCCCACCAAGGCAAAGTTTCCCAACCGCCGGCGGAAGCCATCGGCGTAACCAACCGGGATCACGCCAATCCGTTCGGGTTTGCCAGTTACATAGCGATAGTTGTAGCCAACTCCATGCCCGGCTGGCAGTTCTTTAACCGATGCAAGGCGAGCTTTCCAGGTGAGGGCGGTGCGGAACCCCTCCGGCAGCAGCGCGTCAGGAGAGGGATGCAAGCCATAGACCGCGATCCCAGGCCGGACAAGATCGTAATATGCTTCAGGGAAGTACAGAGATGCCGCGGAATTAGCCGCATGAACCAGCGGTGGGCGCAGGCCAGCGGACTGCAAGGCATCGATCAGGCTGGCAAAGCGGCTCAGCTGCCAGCCGGTCGTATCCAGCGCGGGTTCATCAGCGCGAGCCAGGTGGGTAAAAATCCCTGCCAAACGGAGTTCCGCGCTCTCAGCAATCAAACGGGCGAAAGCCAGGCCATCTTCTGGGAAAACGCCCAGCCGGCCCATGCCGGTATCGATCTTGACATGCACCGGCAGTACCTGCCCGGCAGCGCGCGCCTGGGCAGCATAGGCCAGCGCCAGGTCGGGGTTCGGCACAGCCAGGGTTATCTTCTGCGCAATGGCTTCACTCACCCGTTCTGGGGCGGTATAACCCAAAACCAGCACCGGCAGCGTGACTCCTGCCTGGCGCAAAACCAGAGCTTCGTCAATTCGCGCTACTCCCAGCCAGGCTGCTCCGGCAGCTGAGACACAGCGGCCTACTTCAACCAGGCCGTGCCCATATCCGTTGGCTTTGATCACCGCCATCACCGGTCGGTGAGTTATTGATTTTATTTGCTGAATATTGTTCCGAATTGCACCGAGGTCGATTTCTAACCAGGTGGAAGCAGCTTCCATGCGAAATATTTACCTTAATAATATAGAAATATAAGCGTTACATCATCCGGATACGGATCATTCAGCCGCCCGGGAGGGAATGGTTCAAGTATAAATCCAACCATAGGCTTGAGACAAGAAAAAGTCAACTTTCTGGAGCAAAATCACCCGAACGTAATCAAATTTTAATGAGCACAGGGTATAATCCGCCTGACATGACGAACACCGCTTTGCCAGACTTCACCTATCAACGTATTGGCCAGCAGGGCAAAGCCCGGGCAGGCATTTTTCGAACCCCTCATGGAGAAATCCCAACCCCCATTTTTGCGCCGGTCGGAACCCAGGCCACCGTCAAAGCTGTAACGCCCGCGCAGTTAGAGGAAGTGGGCGCAAGATTAATTCTCTCCAACACCTACCATCTTTACTTGCGCCCAGGGGCCGACCTGGTGGCTGAAATGGGTGGCCTGCACCAGTTCATGCACTGGCCGCACCCCATCCTGACGGATTCTGGTGGCTTTCAAGTCTTCTCGTTAGCTGAAATGCGTAAAATTGATGAGGAGGGGGTGACCTTTAAGAGCCACATTGACGGCTCCATGCACCGGCTCACCCCGGAAAAGTCGGTTGAAATCCAACAGAAGCTTGGCTCTGATATTATGATGGCGTTTGACGAGTGCGCCCCGCCTTATGATCGAGAATACAATGAGCGCGCCATGCAGCGCACTCACGCCTGGGCTGAACGCTGCCTGGCGGCGAAAACTCGCCCGGATCAGGCTTTATTTGGCATCGTGCAAGGCGGCGTTTTCCCAGACCTGCGCCAGCAGTCCGCGGAGTTCATCGCAGCGCTTGGCTTTCCAGGCCATGCCATCGGCGGCTTATCCGTTGGGGAAACCAAAGAAGAGATGAACGCGATGCTCGAGGTAGTGAACAGCATCCTGCCGGAAGATAAGCCGCGTTACCTGATGGGCGTTGGCTCGCCAGAAGACCTGATCAACGGGATTCAGCGTGGTGTAGATATCTTTGACTGCGTGCTGCCGACGCGCCTGGCCCGGCATCAGGCAGCCATGACACGCACCGGCCGCATCAACCTGATGAATGCCAACAATGCGCATGACGCGCGCCCGATTGAAGAAGGCTGTGACTGCTACACCTGCCGCAACTTTACCCGCGCATACCTGCGTCACCTGATTGTGGCCAAAGAAATGCTGGCTTCTACCTTAATCTCGATCCATAATATCTTTATGCTGCTGCAACTTGTGCGCGATGCGCGAGAAACGATTCTCGCCGGCACCTTTGATGTTTTTGCCGCAGATTTCTTAGTGAATTATCAACGCATCCAGGCCGGTGAGGAGGTTTAAATACCGGCCGTTTAGAGGAATAATAATAGAATAATAAAAGCGAGGTTTGTATGTCCTTTTTAGAAGCCATCTTACTTGGCATTGTTCAGGGACTCACGGAGTTCATCCCTGTGTCCAGTTCAGCGCATCTGGTGCTGGTGCCGTTCTTCCTCGGCTGGCAAATCCCAGAGCAGTCCGCATTTGTATTTGACGTACTGGTCCAGTTAGGCACGCTGCTGGCGGTAATCATTTACTTTTGGAGGGATCTGGTTGCGATTCTGAACGGTTTCTTGCGCGCCCTGTTCCACGGCCGGCCATTTGAAACCCCGGATGCGCGCATGGGCTGGTACCTGATCCTGGCCACCATCCCGGCTGGAATTTTTGGGTTGTTAATTAAAAACCAGGTGGAAGCTGCTTTCAGCAGCCCGGTCGCCACCGCCATTTTCCTGATCCTGACCACCGGGCTGTTGTTCCTTGCTGAGGGTGTCGGCAAATGCACCCGCACTCTGGGCAGCCTGAATTGGAAAGACGCCCTGGTTGCGGGTGTGTTTCAAGCCCTCGCCGTATTTCCCGGCGTTTCCCGCTCTGGCTCGACCATTACCGGCGGCATGCTTCGTAACCTCGAACGCCCGGCAGCAGCGCGCTTCGCTTTTCTCATGGCGGTTCCGGTTATGCTGGCTGCGGGCTTGCTAGCGGCGCTGGACCTGCGCCACGTACCTGGGCTTGCTAGCTTTCTGCCAGTGATGGCTGCCGGGTTTATTACCGCTGCGATTGTCGGTTATTTGTCTATCCGCTGGTTACTCAGCTACTTGATGCGCCATTCACTGCGCGTATTTGCTTATTACTGCCTGGCGATATCGCTTGTGACGTTTGCGGTGTATTTCGTGCGTGGATAAATACTTTCAAAGAGTTATTCGGTCAGAAAAATGATTTGTGTTTCACAACCATCAAATCTGGCGGTTGTGAAACACAAATAAATACATTTCAAGTAACTCTTTGAAGGATAGCTTATGATTTCTCTAAGAAGCAACGGCCATCTTGCGCTGGCAGTGCTGCTTGTTTTCCTGCTGCCCGCCTGCGCTCCCAGTGTAGTTCCAAAACCTCGCCCCACTCCGCAGGTAATCACCGTAGAAGCTACACCCGCTTTGTACTCACTTAATAATCTGTTTCACTCCTGTACCACGCAGATCCCCAACACCGGCCTGGCCCTGCTGGAGACCCCCGTTCAGCAAATCGATTTATCCCAGGCAAACCTGGTCCTCCGATGGGGGGCCATCGGGCAGATGCCCAGCTACTCTTTTGTTATCGGCCAGGAAGAACTGGTGGTTGTGGTTAATCCAGATAACCCAAGGCAACAAATTTCCCTGGAAGAACTTCAGGCAATCTATCAGGGCCAGCTTACAGATTGGCCCAACTCCGGACCAGAGGGTGCCATTCAGGCCTGGACTTACCCAACGGGCAGCGATACCGGAAGCATTTTTGAGGCAAACATCCTGAACGGCACAGCGCCAGCAAAACAAGCCGTCTCCCTGGCCCCTGATCCAAAAGCCATGCGCCAGGCAGTGAGCGAAAATGTTTGGGCAATCGGCTTTCTGCCCCGCCGCTGGGTAAATTCCAGCGTCAAAGCTATTTCACTTGAAGGATTGGACCCTTCCCGATTGCAGCAGCCCATTCTGGCCTTAAGCAAATCGGAGCCAAAAGGTCCAGAAAAAACCTGGTTAATCTGCCTGCAACAACGTATGAGCGAGTAAAATAGGGCATAGCTTGCAGCGAGCGGGATGAGCGCTCCAGGAAATGCTGGTTGAAGGAGATAATTGACCGTGCCGATCAAACTGGTTTTGCGAAAAAAAGAATACCAGATCGACGAAAAGTCGATCCAGGTAAAACAGGCTTTTCAACAGTTACAGCTCTCCCCTGAAGCGCACCTCATGGTGCGGCAGGGGACGTTGTTAAACGAAAATGATTACCTGAAAGATGGCGACGAAATCAAAATTGTTGCGGTCATTTCCGGCGGCGCAGCGCCCACCCGCCAAACGTCAAAAGGCGCAAGCGCATGACAAGCATGCTGTGTCACAAGTGCAGCGAACGAGCTGCCATTCGTATGCGCCAGCACCGCCTGCAGTTGTGCCAGGATCATTATATCGAGTGGTTTGTTGAACAGACAGAACGTGCCATTCACAAGTACCATATGTTCACCAAGCAAGAAAAAGTCCTTGTAGCCGTTTCAGGCGGGAAGGACTCCCTTGGGTTGTGGGACGTGCTGTGGAAGCTGGGTTATTCAGCCGATGGATTGTACATCCACCTGGGCATCGCCAGCGAAGAAAACTATTCGGATGAATCCGAGCGCCTGAGTCGGCAGTTTGCCGAAGAGCGCGGCTTGAACCTCCGGGTGATCAATGTTCAGGAAATGTATGGCGAAACCATCCCGCAGATGGCGCACCGTTCGCGGCGTGCGCGTCATAAACCCTGTTCTGCCTGTGGTTTGGTCAAGCGGCATGAGATGAACCGTATCGCATATGACCTGGGTTACCCGGTGCTGGCAACAGCCCATAACCTGGATGATGAAGTGGCGGTACTGTTTGGCAATGTATTAATGTGGCAAACGGAGCAGCTGTCCCGCCAGGCCCCTGCCTTGCAATCTGCCGAAGGCTTTACCCGCAAAGTAAAACCCTTCGTGCGTTTTTACGAGCGAGAAACGGCCGCTTATACCCTACTGCGTGGGATTGCTTATATCGAAGAAGAGTGCCCTTATGCTGATGGCAGCAAACAATTGTATTATAAAGACATCCTCAACAAAATGGAAGAAGAGCACCCGGGTATCAAACTGGCATTTTATGTGGGCTTTTTAAATGCGAAAGAAAAAGGCGCATTCGAAAACCTGCCAGAAGCGCATAAGGAAATTGGGCTGCATGCCTGCCCAAGCTGTGGGCAGCCCACGATCAATGCCGGGGAATGTGCCTTTTGTCGCACGGTTAATGTTTGAAAATAGGCCATTAATTGCTTGACGTATTGAACATATGTACTATAATTGAGCTATCCGTGTTCCAACGAAAATGGGTTACGGTATATAATTACGGTGTTGTTACCTTCAAATGAGTTTAGGAGAGAAAGAAACATGGCGCGTAAAACCGCACAACCCCCTCAAACGATTCCCGCCGCTCCCTCACCTATGGATGATGCCCGCCGGGCCGTCCTGGATAAGGCGCTGGGCGATATTGTAAAGCGCTATGGAGAGGGCTCCATTATGCGCATGGGCGAAGCGCAGCATATGCTGGTGGAGGCTATTCCTAGCGGGTCCCTTTCCCTGGATATCGCTCTAGGGGTAGGTGGTATTCCGCGCGGTCGGATCACCGAAATCTACGGGCCCGAGTCATCCGGGAAAACGACTATTTGCCAGCACATTGTGGCTGAAGCACAAAAACTAGGCGGTATGGCCGCTTATATTGATATGGAACACGCCATGGACCCGCGTTATGCGGCGCACTGCGGCGTGGACATTGAGAATTTACTGATCTCCCAGCCGGATACCGGCGAGCAAGCGCTGGAAATTTGCGAAACCCTGGTCCGCTCAGGGGCAGTGGACATCGTAGTCGTTGACTCAGTGGCTGCGCTGGTCCCGCGCGCTGAAATCGAAGGCGATATGGGCGACGCCAGCATGGGTATGCAGGCCCGCCTGATGTCGCAAGCGCTGCGCAAACTGTCTGGCGCGATCAACCAGACCAAGACGGCGGTCATCTTCACCAACCAGCTTCGTCAGAAGATTGGCGTGATGTTTGGCAATCCTGAAACGACCCCAGGTGGCCTGGCGTTGAAGTTCTACGCCTCTGTGCGCCTGGATGTCCGCCGCATTCAGTCCATCAAGATCGGACCGGAAATCGTCGGTAACCGGGTGCGCGTGCGTGTGGTGAAAAATAAAGTTGCTCCGCCTTTCCGCACGGCCGAATTTGATGTCATGTACAACGAAGGCATTTCAAAGACCGGCGATATCATCGATCTGGCCACGCAGCTGGAGATTGTTGCTAAACGGGGCGCTTTCTTCTCGTATGGCGATGTGCGCCTCGGACAGGGCCGTGAGAACGCGAAAGAGTTCTTGCGCCAGAATCCCGAAATTTGCATCGAGATCGACATGGCCGTTCGCCAGCGCGCTGTGGGAGGCGAGATGGGCATACCGCTTGGTGAAGGCGGCGGTGACGATGGCGATGACAACCTCGGGGACGATGAAATGTAGTCAGGTTATAATTGAGGGAGATGAAAGTCTCCCTCAATTTTTTTAAGACAGGTACCTGCTTGAAACTCACCTCCCGCCTGCATCCATATCACTTTCTAATCATCCTGGCAGTTATCACGACTGGATGCAGCCCAATAGTCCGCTCCGCGGCACAGCCAGCAGACTCCGTGATGTTTCGCCCGCCAACCCAGGCGAACCTGTCCACGCCCACTGCTCTCACTCAGCCCGGTGAAGCCAGCACCGCCATCTCTCCCACCGTTCCCTGCAAGGATAACCTGACGTTTGTCAAGGATCTAACCATTTCGGATGGAACCGTCGTAGTTGCTCAATCTACCCTGGATAAGCGGTGGGAGATAGAAAATAGTGGGGACTGCAATTGGGATGAGAAATATCGGGTCCGGTTGATCGCAGGGCCAGAGATGAGCGCGCAAAAAGAGCAGGCGCTTTACCCGGCTCGCAGCGGCAGTCATGCATCCATCCGGGTGATCTTTAAAGCACCCACCGAGCCCGGTTCTTACCGCAGCGCCTGGCAAGCATTCAACCCCCAAGGGGAACCTTTTGGCGACCCGTTTTTTATCGATATCACTGTAGGGAAGCCCTAAACACAGGCTAATTCAGAGGTCAGGATTCAAGCCCAACCAGGCGCATGAACCAGTTGCGGTATCCAATCGAGCGCAGACGGGCAACAGCTTCTTTGGCCCTGAAAAGGTTCGCAGGATAGGGGCTGTACATCGCCCGCTGATACTCTTCCAGCAAGGTTAAGGCCTGATCACGGACCCCTGGCACCACCTGAACCAACGTCTCAACCTGTTCAGCTGGCGTCTGAGATGGATCCACTTTCTGGCCCCAAACCCGCAGCATCCAACTCACATTTGAGAACAGGTTCTCCATCGGTGTGCGCAGTGACCGCCGCGACCACAGGCGCAGCCAATTCGGGGTGCGGAATCCATGTTCATCCAGGGTCTTTTCAAACCAGCTTGGCAACGGCAAATCTTGCACCCGGCGCCGGCGCCATTCCAGGAAAACCAGACCGCCAATAATTACTGCTGCTACAAAAGCCAGAATTGTCCAGATAGAGAATTGGCGAATCTGATTCGCGCGCTGCTGTGCCGCCAGCTCTTGTTCCAACAGCCGGTTGGCGCGTTCCTCACCCAACGCTGCCTGGTCTCCAGTGTAGGTCGGTTGAACCGTTTGCATGTAGGGGCTGGAGGAGTTGGTCAGATTAGCCGGATCGCCAGCCGGGAAAGAGGACTGTGGCTGAGACACAGTTGGCTCAAATGGCACCCAGCCCAGTTTTGGGAAGTAAACTTCGGGCCAGGCATGGCTTTCTTTACTTTGGACCACGTAAACGTTCTGTTCTGGGTCCCAGGTGCCTTCCGCATATCCAACCACCAGCCGGGCAGGAACACCCAGCGAGCGCAGCATCATTACTTCCGCAGAAGCGTAGTAATTGCAGAAACCAGAACGCAGATCAAACAGGAACCATTCCAGTGGATCGCGGTTCCGGGGCGGTTCTGGAATTGTTTCAGAGTAAGTAATCGTCCGGCGCAGGTACTGCGTAACGGCCTGCGCCTTGTCATAAGGGGTCACTTCACTACCCGCAATCTGTCTGGCCAGATCTTTCACCCTGGGCGAGAAGTTAGAGGGCATTTGCAAATAACGCTGTTTAACCCAATCAGGATAATCCGCGCCTGCATTCCGCATGGACAGGACCGAGGGTTGAGGCACATTAGCCCGGACCGTATAGGATTTACCGGCTTTGAGCGGCGGGTCCATAACGATCGTATTCACGTCCATTGATCCATCCGCGGCCTTAGAAACAACTGCTTCAGAAGCCTTGCTGATATTCAAAGGCTCATTTGTATAGTAAAGCGTCTTAAGCAAGGGGATGCGCGTAACAAAGGTGAACTGCTCTTCTTTACGCATTTCCCAGGCCGGATATATTAACGGCTGGTCACCAGGACCAATCTGCTGCGAGCCACTAATCGTTGACTGCCATTGGCCGTTCTGATACTGATCATATGTCCTGGCTGACCAGTACATGCGCTCTGGTAAGCGTCCGCTTCCGGGTTTTACGGTAAAAACCACATTGTCGCTCAAGCTGCCGCCTGTCCCCAGGAACATATTGCTGCCATAGCCTTCAACAACAACCGGGTTCGGGCTGCGCAAGGAATTGACGGCTTTTGATACCCGGTCGCGGAATACCTGCCAGCTCTGTGAAACCCGCTCGCGGGCTGGATTCTTATTGTCAAACAAATTCACAATCTGCGGCGTATTCCAGGCCAAAAGCGCCAGGATTACAGCTGCAACCGCCACGCCCCGGCCAAGGTCGTAACCCACTTCCATCTCAATCGTCCCACCCCGTTTTTCCCATTCCTTTCGGGAGCGCAGAAAATAAATGCGACCCAACAACAGCAGGCAGAAGACCAGGTATATGAAACTATACGTACCACCGGCAGCCTTATTGTTTTGGTACATTTCTACGGTGTATTCGATTACCAGGATCATGCCACCCAGGGAAAGCAGCGGCAGCCAGGGATTTGCATGTCGGACTAACCGGTAACTGGACAACAAACTGGCAAACCAATACAAAATCAGCATGGTGGTCAGGAAAAGAATGGGGTCCTTGACCGGACGATTGGCCAGGAAATCAGCCGTGGCATACCACAGGCGAGCATACAATACCGTCAGGCGGTCCGTCCATCCCATTGTCGGCATGAGCAGGCCCAACTGCCAGGGGATAACAAACGCACTATAAACCAGGCCCATAAGGAAGGTGATGCGGCCCCGGAAGATACTTTTGCCTAAAGCAAAGCCAAAGATGGCTCCGAGGAAAACGATCAATTCGACTCGGCCCAGGTTTTCTGTCCAGTTCGTCAACTGCAGGCGAACTGCAGCAGCAAATAATGCAGCAAACAAAAAGATTGCCGATGGAAGATCCCACCATCTTTGATTATTTGTCTTCATAATTCGAGTGTACAATAGAATCCTACAGAACGTCAACCTTTTTAAAATTGATTCCCTGTTATTTTAGGAGAAAAAATACCGAGATGGATGCTATTCACCAGCTCGAAATCATTCTGATTCTATGGATCCAAAACCTGGGGGCTTGGCTTAAAGAGCCAATGCTGGGGATCTCGATCTTGGGCAGTGAGAACTTCTACATGCTGGTCATGCCAATCCTTTACTGGAGCCTGGATGCTGCGCTTGGCCTGCGGCTGGGCATGATTCTTTTATTGAGTAATGGGTTGAACATGGCTCTAAAGCTGGCGTTCCATACAGCCCGCCCATACTGGCTGTCCACTGGAGTGAAGGCTTACTCCGTTGAAACATCCTTTGGCCTACCTTCCGGACATGCCCAAAACGCCGCCAGCCTGTGGGGATTAATGGCTACGGCAACCCGGCAAAAAATCGATAAAATCCTGCTTGTACTGGTCATTTTCCTCATTGGATTCTCACGCCTTTATCTGGGTATGCACTTCATCAGCGATGTTCTCGCTGGCTGGCTGGTAGGCGGTCTCCTTTTATGGATCTTTTTGAAACTCGAAAGACCGGTCGCCGCCTGGCTGCGCGCCCGCACTCTGGTGCAGATGCTGGCCCTGGCCCTGGCATCTGCGGTCGCTCTGGGACTGCTCATTCTGCTGCCGGCAGCTGGACTGCAGAACTGGCAACTGCCTTTAGCATGGCAGCAAAGTGCGTTATCGGCGCAACTCAGCCCTATTACCCCACTCAATCTTGAAGACACATTTACTATTACCGGAACCTGGTTTGGTCTGATGGCCGGGGTCGCCTGGCTTTATCATCTCCAGGGTGGTTTCGATACCACCGGATCTCCCCAGCAGCGCCTGCTGCGTTACCTGATCGGAATTGTTGGGATTTTATTTTTCTGGTATGGCCTGGGGAGCGTGTTTCCCCGCCAGGCAGACCTACTCAGTTACGCGCTTCGCTTCTCGCGGTATACACTGGTCGGGTTGTGGATTTCTGCGCTGGCTCCGCTCTTGTTCCAACAATTTGGGTTAGCAACCCATCAAAATCAGGTAATCTCCTCTATCTCCTCTCAGAAAAATCCTCTATAATGATGATTAACAACAATGATGTTGGATCGTTTTGAAGGAGGGCAAAGAATGCAAAAGGCATTAAATCTGGTGCTCGGCATGGTGCTGGGTGGACTGGTTGGCAGCGCACTTGGATTGCTCCTGACGCCGATGTCTGGAGACGAACTGCGCATGGAGTTAAAGAGTACTCTCGCCAGGTGAAAAGCGAAGTCGAGATGGCTGCGAACGCCCGCAGGGTAGAACTTGAGCGCGAGCTGGCGAACATGCGCGGTGAAGTAGTAACGGACTGATAGGATAGGACCTGTTCGGTAAACATCTGGTTATAAAAGATCAGGGACAGCGTTTGCGCTGTCCCTGATCTTTTATAAAACGCTCTTCAGACAACCCATTTACTTACTTCTGAAAGCTAAACTGATAACTGGCTTCCTGCGTAGTAAAGCGAGTTGTTCCGCTGACAACTAACACCACATCACTGGTATTGCGGTCGAATTGCAAGGGAATGCTGGCAGACTGGGTGCCGTCCAAAGTTACATCCTGAACAGAGACCGTACGGCCTTCCTGGATCAGCGCGACCCGGAAGGTTTGTGGCAGGCGGTTCTGAATCCGCACAAACCCGCTGCTCTGCCAACCCCCATCGCCATTCTCAAAATCTTCTGCGTAATTGATAGCTGGGATGCTCACATCATCCAAAAGAAAGCCCTCACCATTAACTGCGGCATCAGTGATGTATTCAAAACGCAGTTGGACTTTCTTTCCGGCAAATTGGGATAAGTCTACTTTTTCATCAATCCACCCGCTCGACTTTCCATTGTAACCCCACCCATACGCATTCCCCGATGGATCTTCCGCTTTCGCTCGCCCGGAAGGAGTTTTCAAAATCTGCCAGGTGCTGCCATCGGCCGAAGCTTCCAGGTAGAGATAATCGTAATCTTTTTCCAGGTCATACCAGGTCTGGTAATTAAAAGTTACCGGGCCGCTTACCTGGGTGAGGTCAAATGTTTGCGAAAGAGTCATATCCAATTCGTCGCCTTTATTCGACCAAAAGGCATACTTTCCAGAATGGGCGCTTTCTGGCAGCACCCCCACCTCAGTTGATCCCTGGAACTTAAGTGTATAGTTTCCAGAACAAGAGATCCGGATGTAATCGACCCCATATTGGTGAACAGTGCGCATTTGTGAATCTGGCGTGCAACTGTTGATATCTTCCGTCGCCGAAGCCGTTGGTGCATTTTGATAGCGCTTATATGCGTAACGACCATCACCAGCGCTCGGATTATTGATATAGGAGGTCACCGTCCAGTCTTGAAATACATCGTCGGCTTGAACTGGTTTGCCTGTTTGGGGATCCGTTTGTTTTTGAGCAGTGAGAACTTTATCAATGCTGTCCAGCCCGTTATCCGGGGCAGCGACCACCGCTTTCGTGACCATATCCCCGAAACGGTCCAGGAAATAGGACAGGAATAAGAAGGATTCCCCATAGTGAGGACCTGATTCAGGCGGTGAAGGCCAGTCCGTGAGCTGCAGGTCAGGGTTACTGACATATTCAGAATCTGCGCCGCCCACCGCATATCCGTTCAGGAATCCTGCCAGTTCCGAAAAGCCCTCATTCAGCCAGGACTGCTCATTGCGATCATCATACCAATGAATCATATGTTGAAACTCATGTGCCATGACCTGATAAACGTATGGATCATCTAACGGTGTTGTATCGGCGTTGACCATGAACATTTCATGTGCGTTAGAGTACTGGTGTACCTGTGGGGGAAGTTCATCAGCAGACGAGAAATAACCGGCAATCCCATTCCCCAATCCACTAGCATATAAAACGTATAGATGCACGTCATTATCAATCCCAGGCGTCCACTCGCTGCCGAAAAATTCGCGGTCCGTCGGGTAAATTTTTGTTTCAAAGGTATCCGCCAGGCGCGCTAAGGCTGCTTGATTGTAACTTACGCTATCTTCAACCCAAAAATATAAGTGGTTGGTGACGTAGCGCAAGCGAGCTTGAACCTGGAAATTCGCATTTGTATCCGTATTTGAAGCCCAGAAGGTCTGGCTTGCCCCGACTTGATACGGTGTATTTGGAGCTGGCAAGGTTTCTGGAATATTTTGCTTGCCCTCCAGGCGGCGGGCCAGTTCGCGCGGGTCATTGATAGGAACCACCACCTGCTCCAGCGTGTTCAGGGTATTCTTTGCGTCCTGGCTAGCCGGAGTCTGGCTCTCAGCTGTCGCCTGAGCAGCTTGTGGAGTTGCCAAAGGGGCCGGCGAATTCGTTTCTGGAGCCGCAGTTGTGGCGGCAGATGTTGGCAGCTTTTCTGGAATTCCCTGGTTAGGTTCAACCGGAATCACTTCTTTTGTAACCAAAATACCGGGTCCGGAATTGTTTGTCTGGCGGATATTATTTAAATATGCCAGCCCGCCAAAAGCAAGGCACAGCGAACCGAAACAAAGGCAAGCTAACAGGATCGCAGCGATACCACCGATAAGCCATTTTTGATTGTTTGTCATGGGCGTCACTTTCTGTTCGTGATGATTAAAATCCTTACCCTTTGATCTTAATAACCCGGGTAATTACCTACGGAATGCGGGTAATTATACTCGCATAAATGCGACCATCCCTTGCCACACAATGGGGTCTTTAGGAATTGTTGGGGTCATAGCCGGATGCAGCGGGGTCGCAAGGCCAAGACCATCCGAAAAGGGTTCTCTGGAATCAGTGTGGTGGGGATAGAAATGGGGATTTTGGTATGCAACAGCGCATCAAAATCCCCCAATAAATAAGCTTTCAGAAATCAGTCGGGCCGCAAAGGAAATGCTTTGCCTTCACACCATTATTCTGATGAAGATCGGATAAGGGGAAGAAAAATACGTAAAGGTGAGTAATCACTCTGGAAATTAACCAGCGCCAGGTTCTGGTCACAAGAAGCTGGAACCGGGAATGTAACCGGGTCGGATAAAGGATCGCCTTGCTCCGTATACAGCTGCACTTCCAGCGGCTGAAAACTATTCGTAAGGTGATCGGTGATCATAATCTCATAGCCGCCCGGACCGTAAACCGACTGCTGCTGTGTAAAAGCAATCAGGTTAACGGGCTTTCCTTCCAGCATACCCGTCACCGCCACAACTAGCTTCGGGATTCCATTTTCGCCTTTATCGAAGACCTGGCCGGCAATGCCCATCCACTGACACCCCTGCTCGGCATGTGCAAAAGCTGGAAGGTACTTGGGCGAACCCATTTGTATTTTATAAGGCATTTCAGGTATAGAAGCCGCATTTAAGGTAGGAGTTAGGAAAGAAGGCTCTCCACCGGATAAAGCATTAGGCGCTTCTGGTGTTTCAACAAAGGATGGTTTGGGGATGTCGTTAGCGGCATCAATTGGGGAAAGATCTTGCGTGACCGTCGCAGATGGAACGATAGGTGAAATAACGGTGGGCTGCTCTACTCGGCTCAGAGAAAGACCGCAGCTGGTAAAAAGAATCAGCCCGATCGAGAGAAATAATGTGATTTTAGCCTTTCGAAAGAATTTTCTTCCTTGCACGCTTCCCTCCATGTCTCCTTGTTTCATTCGGCCAAACCTATCAGAGAATGAAGATGCAAGATTTATTCCAGGTATCACAAATTACAGCGCTTATGTTTCCATCGCCAGATTTAAGGCTTGTTGCCATTCCGGCATCTTTTAACCCAAACGTATGCAAAAACCGATCACAGTTAAGTGCAGAATACAAAGGGCGTTCCGCTGGGGAAGGGAATTCGCTGCTGAAAGCCGGTAGAATATCTGTCGGCGGCATGTCTGATGGGCGGTTATTGACGATTGCCTGAGCCCATTCCAGACGGCTGGCGCTGCCGCTTCCCGCAAGATGATAAATGCCGCGGCGTTCCCTCACCCAGGCTGTCAGGGAATCCCCCCCCTTAGCCAGCACCTGGCCAGTAATTTCAGCCAGCATCCGCGCCCAGGTGGGATTGCTGACCTGATCAACAACTACCCGCAGAGAAGATTTCTCCTGCGCCCACTGTAAGACTTTGCTCACAAAACTGTCGCGGCGGTTCGAGTAAACCCAGGCGGTTCGAAAAATAAAATGGGCACAGTCCACCTGATGGATGGCCTGTTCCCCTTCTAACTTGGTTTGTCCATACACGTTCAAAGGGTTTGGCACATCTGTTTCAAGATATTCACAACCCTTTTGACCGTCAAATACGTAATCGGTTGAAAAATGCAGTAAAACAGCGTCTAACTTTGCTGCTGCTTCGGCCAGCACGCCAACGGAAGTGGCGTTGATCAGGCGCGCCTGTTCTACTTCAGTTTCGGCCCGGTCAACGGCAGTATAAGCCACCGCATTAAATATCACCTGCGGTCTGAGCTCATTTACCAGGGACTGCAAATCCTTCGGTTTGGTAAAGTCCACCTCAGGATAGTCAAGCGCCAGCACATCACCCAGGCAGCTCAAGGCACGCTGCGCCTCCCACCCAACCTGCCCACCCTTTCCAAGCAGTAATACCTTCATCTTTAGCTTAGTTCCTTTACCAGGTTTTCCAGGTAAGCGCCATATCCATTGCTTGCCATTAAGTGTGCATTCTCAAGCAGTTTCTCTGTATTGATGAAACCCATCCGGTAAGCAATTTCCTCCGGGCAAGAAATCATCATTCCCTGGCGTTCCTCAACCGCCTGAACATAATTCGCTGCCTGGAGCAGTGACTCGTGTGTACCCATATCCAGCCAGGCCACACCGCGGCCAAGCGGTTGGACTTGTAACTGTCCCTTTTGCAGGTAAATCTGGTTGATTTCTGTGATCTCCAACTCACCCCGTTTTGATGGCTGTAAATTGACCGCCAGGTCAATTACTTGATTGTCATAGAAATACATACCCGGCACCGCAAAATTTGAACGGGGCATTTTCGGCTTTTCTTCAATACTGAGCGCTCGCCACTCTTTGTCAAATTCAACCACTCCATACCGTTCCGAGTCCTTGACCGGATAGGCGAAAACCATTGCACCAGACTGCAAATGCGCAGCTTTGCGCAGCATATCCGGCAGGCCTTGACCATAGAAGATATTGTCGCCGAGGATTAAAGCACACGAATCCGTGCCGATAAAATTTTGACCAATTATAAAAGCCTCTGCCAGACCACGCGGGGCAGGTTGAGGAGCATAGTCAAAACACATGCCCCATTGACTGCCATCCCCGAGCAAGCGGCGGAATAAGGGCAAATCTTCTGGCGTGCTGATCACCAGGATTTCCCGAATATCCGCCAGCATCAGCATCGAAAGAGGGTAGTAGACCATAGGTTTATTGTAAACTGGCAACAGCTGCTTACTCATCGCCATTGTTAACGGATAAAGACGCGTCCCTTTGCCCCCTGCCAGAATGATCCCTTTCATTTCGCACCTCCCCGTTTCGCATAATTCTTGTCCATCCACCCGGCATAATCTGCGCGCGCGCGAACCGATTCAATCCACTGTGAATGTTCCAGATACCATTGAACTGTTTTAAACAGGCCCGTCTGGAGCGATTGTTTAGGCTGCCAGCCTAATTCCCGAAATATTTTCCGGATATCCATCGCATACCGCCGGTCATGCCCGGGTCGATCCTTTACAAACTGAAGTAAAGAGGCATAAGACTGCTTATTCACAGAGGGGGATAGTTCATCAAGAATGGAACAAATGGTTGAGACCACTTCCAGATTTGGTGGCTGGTTATCGCCACCAATGTTGTAAGTCTCACCTTTACGCCCGCGGCAGATCACCTGCCAGATCGCTTCACAATGATCTTCGACATACAGCCAATCCCGCACCTGCTGTCCATCTCCATAAATAGGCAGCGGCTTACCATTCAGGGCATTGAGGATCATCAATGGAATTAATTTTTCCGGAAATTGGTAAGGGCCGTAGTTATTGGAACAATTGGTAATCGTCACAGGCAAGCCATAGGTGTGGTAGTAAGCCCGGACAAGATGATCGCTGGAAGCCTTCGCAGCTGAGTAAGGTGAATTGGGAGCATAAGAAGTGGTTTCGCTAAAAGCCGGATCCTCGGGACGAAGCGTGCCAAATACTTCATCGGTAGATACATGATGAAAATGAACAGATTCGCCAGGAAGCATCTGCTCCGTGAACCAGGCCTGCCGGGCGGCTTCAAGCAAAGTGAAGGTGCCAACGATATTCGTCTGAATAAATTGAGCAGGGCCAAGAATTGAGCGGTCCACATGCGTTTCTGCCGCGAAATGTACTACAGTATCGATCGGATACTTGTGAAAAAGGCTGTTTACCAGTGAAGCATCACAAATATTCCCTTCGACGAAAATATGGCGATCAGGGTCTATTAATCCTTCCAGATTTTGAAGATTACCAGCATAGGTTAGCGCATCTAGGTTAATAACCTGTACTTCAGGCTCTGTTCCTTGCAAATAATGGATGAAATTTGAGCCGATGAACCCTGCTCCACCTGTAACTAGAATATTTCGCATACAGATTGGCTCCCTCTTTTACCGGACCAGACCAGACTTATTCAAAAAGATCGCAATCACCAAGCGGCTTCCCGCACGTATCTTTGGCTGAAAGCATCGGCAGAGTATTGTTGACCAGAGGCCACTCAATCCCTAACAGAGGATCATTCCACAAGAGCGTACGTTCCCACTCGGGTGCGTAAAAATCAGTGACCTTATAAGTAAACTCGGCCCAGGGGCTGGTTACATAGAATCCATGCGCGAAACCTGGTGGGATCCATAATTGTTGTTTGTTTTCCGCTGAAAGAAACATCCCCAGCCATTGACCAAAGTAAGGCGAACTGCGTCTTATATCCACTACGACATCAAATACTTCACCAGCCACAACCCGAACCAATTTACCCTGAGCGTGTTGAATTTGGTAATGCAAACCACGCAGTGTTCCCAGTTGAGATCTAGAATGGTTATCTTGAACAAAATCTACAGGGATATCGGCTTCTAAAAATTCTCTGGCATTGTAAGTTTCCATAAAGAACCCACGTGTATCACCAAATACACACGGCTCAACCAAAATTACATCTGGAATTGATGTAGCAGTAAATTTCATAGGGTGTTAATACCCAACGGTGAAATCGAGGATTATTTCATACTTAGGCTGCTAAATATTTCTTAGCCAGGGTATATCAACTTTTATTAGAAAATCATCGAAACTTATGGAGATGGGTCAATATTATATTATTCTATCTCAGGTTACCAAGAATTTTATCACAACAATTCTTTCGGATTTGATAGGACTGTAACAGGCGTTGGCAACGCATCTATAGCATACGCCAGAATGAGCCTAAGATTTACCTCCTTCTGGCTAAGTAAACTGCCCGTTCTGGTAAACTTTTTCCCCATCCACCAAGACCTGGGAATCACGCAGAGAGCAGATCATATCCCAATGAATGACGCTGCGGTTGTGGCTGCCGGTTTCGGGATAACCCGCTCCAAGCGCCATATGGAAAGTTCCACCAATTTTTTCGTCGAATAAGATATTGTGACTGAAGCGGTCAATCTGATAGTTGGTACCAATAGCAAACTCGCCGACGTACTTCGCTCCGGCATCGGTATCCAGCATTCTGAGCAGCAAGGATTCGTTGCGTCTCGCTGTCGCCTTGACCACCTGACCTTTTTCAAAAGTCAGCTCAACGCCTTCAACCAGCTGCCCGGCATAGACTGCCGGATAGGTAAAGCGCACCCAACCTTCGACCGAGTCTTCTACTGGCCCTGTGTAAATTTCTCCATCGGGAATATTATGCGCGCCGCAAGAATTCAGGAAGGTGCGTCCCTGGATGGATAAGCGTAGATCGACATCTGGTCCTTTTAACTCCACCCGGTCATGGCCCTGAATGCGGTCTATATCCTTTTGCTGCCGGGCACACACCTCTTTCCAGAAAGCTATCGGATCTGGCGTATCTGCGCCAACATGACAGGCATTGAAGAAAAAGTCTTGATATTCATTCCAGCCCATCTCAGCTTCCATCGCGTAAGCCAACGTCGGGTACTGGGTGCTGATCCAGCGCAGGCTGCCTTGAGCCGCCCGTTGGAAGACGGTTCCTTGCACCACTGCCAGCGCTTTCTGCCGCCGGGCCATGCGCGCCGGGTCCACATTGGTTAATGCCCGCGTATTTCCTTCTGAATAGATGCGGATACGGGCGTCGAATTGTTCTACAGAATATTGATGCAGTGCCGGGACAAAGTCAAGCTGATCATCATTCGCTGCAGCAAAGAAGATCTCATCCTGGTCGGGAAGGCTGAGCAGTAGATGCGGATGCCCGCCCCGCTCCAGGATGCGCCGATATACTTCCCGCACAAGCGGTTCCGCCAGCAGCGTCGCTTCTACCATCACCCGGTCCCCTGCCTGGATGTTGACCGAATAATCGACCAGAACTCGGGCCATTTTTTCAACACGGTTATCGCTCAAAGTCCCTCCTGCAACATTTTCCAAGTAACCTGCAGCCTTAATGGCTGATTCAGTCGAACGAATTATACACCCGGCTTTTAGATGGAATATAATGGGGTCTCTGGGATTTAGCGTGGTTGTAGAGGAAAATTGCTGCGCAATTTTCCTCTACAACCACGGCAATTCCTGAAGAGCCATATAATGGGACTTTGGGAACTGACAGAGCTTCCGTTTATGGGAAGCTTATATAAAATAACCATAAGGAACGACTGGATGAAACAGTTACTGCAAAACATGCGGGACGGTCAGACAACCGTAGTAGAGGTGCCCTGCCCAAAGCCACGCAATGGGACGGCCCTTGTCCGCACGGCAGCATCTTTGGTCTCCGCTGGTACAGAACGCACGCTGGTTGCGTTTGCCGAAAAGAACCTGCTAGGGAAAGCGCGCTCGCGGCCGGACCTGGTCCGCCAGGTGGTCGACAAAGCCCGCCGTGAAGGGTTGCTGCCAACGCTTGAGGCTGCTTTTAACCGGTTAGACCAGCCGATGCCGCTGGGTTATTCGGCTGCGGGCACGATCGTCGCTTTAGGCAGCGGAATGGAAGGTTTTCAGGTGGGAGATCGGGTAGCCTGCGCGGGGGGTAATTTTGCAGTGCACGCTGAGTACGAGGTCGTACCGCGCAACCTGCTGGCACACCTGCCCGCTTGCGTCGATTTCGAATCCGCAGCCTTTACCACACTGGGCGCGATTGCCATGCACGGTTTCCGGCTGGCGCAGCCGCAAGTGGGAGAACGTGTGGCCATCGTCGGCATGGGCCTGTTGGGGCTGCTTGCCGCTGCGATTGCGCGCGCAGCTGGTTGTGCCGTGTTTGGGGTAGATCTCGACCCCCGGCGCGTGGAACTGGCGCGCTCGCTGGGCCATACTGCTGTAACTCGGAACCAGGCGGAAGAAGCTGGGCGAGCCTTTTCGCATGGGCAGGGCTTCGACATCGTTCTGATTTGCGCAGATGCCCGCTCTAATGACCCGGTTGAACTGGCGGGACAGTTAGCTCGCGACCGCGGGCGGGTGATTGCCATTGGCGCGGTGGGACTGGCGATTCCCCGGAAAATCTACTACGAGAAAGAGCTGTTCTTCCAGGTTTCCCGTTCCTACGGACCCGGACGTTATGATTCGGCCTATGAGGAACGCGGGCAGGATTATCCCTTGGGCTTTGTGCGCTGGACAGAAGGTCGCAATCTGGAAAGTTTTGTTACCCTGCTGGCTAATGACCAGGTGAACGTCAGCCCGCTCATCAGTCACCGCTTCAGTATCGATGAAGCCAACCAGGCATATGAATTAATTACCGGAAAACGCAAAGAAGCTTTCCTGGGCGTGCTGCTTACATATCCAAATACGGCCGAAACAGCCTTGCCCGCATCTCGGGTGGTGCTTCCTGCTCCGAAAATACCGCCATTAGCCGGGGATCCCGCTCTGGGCGTTCTCGGGGCAGGGAATTATGCCAGTGCTGTTTTTTTGCCGGCGATCAATAAAGTAGGCGGTGTGCGAAAAGTGGCCATTGCTACGGCCTCCGGGCTAACTGCCCGGCACGCTGCTGAACGATTTGGATACCAAATCGCCAGTTCTGCTGAAGAGGAGATTATTTCCTCTTCAGAAATCAATATCGTCGCTATCCTCACCCGCCACCAACATCATGCCCGCCAGAGCCTGGCTGCACTGCGGTCTGGGAAGCATGTGTACTGTGAGAAACCGCTGGCAATTACCCCTGAAGAGTTGGATGAAGTCACCACTGCACTGGCGAGCGAATCCCTGCCGCTGTTAATGGTCGGCTTTAACCGCCGCTTTGCTCCATTTGCTGTGCAGATGAAAGCCTTCCTGGAAAACACACCTGAACCATTCGCGGCGCATTACCGGATTAATGCCGGAGCGATCCCTTTAAACCATTGGACTCAGGACCTGGCTCAAGGTGGTGGGCGGATTGTTGGAGAAGGCTGCCATTTCGTAGATTTTCTCACCTTCCTGGCAGGCGCTGCTCCTGTTACAGTGAGCGCTCAAGCCCTTCCAGATAATGGGCAGTACTGTCATGACAACGTCTTGATTACGCTGACCTTTCCGAATGGCTCGACGGGCAGTATCGCCTATCTGGCTAACGGTGATAAAAGCGTTCCCAAGGAATATGTAGAGGTCTTCTGTGGGGGGCGGGTGGCCATACTGAACGATTTCCGTCGCCTGGATCTGAGCCATAACGGACGGCGGCAAACACTGCGAGCGCGGCTTGGTCAGGATAAGGGTCACCAGCATGCCTGGGCCGCTTTTCTCAATGCGGTTCGGAATGGCAGCCAGCCGCCCATCCCTTACGACCAGTTGACCGGTGTGACGCGTGCAACCTTTGCCGCCTTGCAGTCCATTGCTGAAGGCGGAAGTGCGATTCCTGTGTCATAATTAATCAACCAGCCATCGCGGTCAAGATCCCTTGATTCAATTTTGTGTTGGCTGCAAAAGCAAAGCCTGGAATGAAGAAAGCCCTTATTCAAATCCCATTGGCATTAAAGACCATGCTGCAACTGGGCGTGGTCCAGGCTTTCTGGTATGCCATCTATAAAATTGGCTTGCGCGGGATCTACCAACAGTCCACCCCAGTGGGGCGCTATGCCCGCCTGGATTACGCGATCCATTCGCCCTTTACCTTGCCCAATCAGCAGGTACTCCGAAGCATTGTAGGGGAACATATCCAGGAGGTCCTCGCTGAAGCGGATGAAATTACAGCTGGTAAGGTTCGGCTGTTTGGCGGGCCGCCCGTCAAACTCTCGCTGTGCCCGCCCGAGCAGCGCAATCACTGGACCTATTACGAAGGCCGCCCGGCGACCTGGGGTGCGCCGGATATCAAGCTCATTTGGGAGCCAGCTCGCTTCGGTTGGGTCTATCCCTTAGGACGAGCCTATGTGCTGACTGGCGGAGAGGCATATCCCAAAGCCTTCTGGGAAAATTTCGAGACCTTCCTGGAAGCCAATCCGCCCAACCAGGGGCCTAACTGGAGTTCTGCCCAAGAGGTTGCCCTCCGGCTGCTGGCCTTCCTGTTTGCCGCCCGCGCCTTTGAGCAGTCGGAGCACAGCACACCGGAGCGTTTTCAGGCATTGGCGGGCGCCATTGTGGCTCATGCCCGGCGCATCCCCTCCACTATGAGCTATGCACGCGCGCAAAATAACAACCACTGGATCAGCGAAGCGTTGGGCTTATATGCTGCCGGGCTGGCGCTGCCCGATCATCCCCGTTCAAAAAGCTGGCAGCGCCAGGGCTGGCGAGCGTTGCACCAGGCTCTACAAAGCCAGATTGAAGTGAATGGCAACTACGCGCAGCACAGTATCAACTATCACCGCCTGATGCTGCACGATCTGCTGCAAGCCGCTGCTTTTGGACGACCCTTCCCTGCCAGAAGCCAACGCCGCCTGGCTGCCGCCACGAAATGGCTTTTGGCTCAGGTCGATCCGCTTTCGGGAAGAGCACCTAACCTCGGTTCGAATGATGGTGCGCATATTCTGCCCCTGGCTTCCGGCGGTTTTCAAGACTTTCGCCCGGTGGTTCAGGCTGCTGCGCGCGCATTCTTGAATTACACGGCCTTTCCACCCGGGCCCTGGGACGAACTCGGGCTTTGGTTAGGGCAGTCACTGAATAGCTATCAACGAATACCCAACCGCCCGCGCTGCCGGGGAGTGTATCGCCTGGGAACCAAAAAAAACTGGGCTACGCTGCGAGCTGCCAGATTCAGAAAATCGTCCGGCGCATGCGGACCAGCTGCACGTGGATCTCTGGTGGCAGGGCCATAACGTGGCGATGGACTCCGGCTCCTACCGTTACACAGCCCCAGACCCCTGGAATAACAGCCTGGCCGAAACCTTTGTACACAATACGGTGGAAGTGAATGGGCAGAACCAGATGCAGCGCGCCGGGCGGTTCCTCTGGCTGGATTGGGCCCAGGCAACGCTTTTGAATACCAAAGGCATGGGGGCGGATGCTGTTGCTGCCCAACACAATGGCTACCAGCACCTGGGTGTGATTCATCGCCGGATCCTCAAACAAAACGGACCAGATCACTGGCTGGTGATCGATCACCTACTGCGCGTCCGCAGCCTGCGCCTGGATATCCCTCGCGATCCGGTTTATCCCTTCTTTCTGCAGTGGCTGCTGCCAGATTGGCCCTGGCAATTGAAAGGTCAAACGCTTTCCCTCACCTTACCCGAAGGCGGAAGCATGCGCTTGACCCTTTCACCAGAGCTATCCAGCTCGCCGCGCTCAAAAATTGAAAATATCTCCCTGGTTCGCGCCGGGAAAGCTCTCGCCGGTCCGCAGCAGGTTTCCCCTGTTTTAGGATGGTTTTCACCGACTTATACCGTAAAAGTGCCTGCCTTATCATTTTCCCTCACGGTGCGCTCGGCGCTGCCGTGCATGTTGACCAGCGAGTGGATATTCGAACCCTCCCCGACATCGACAAAGGTTGTATAGACACTATCCCCTGCAGGGTAAAGGTAAGGTAAAATCTAGGTATGCATATCCTGTTAATTCATCAGGCTTTTGCCGCCCTGGATGAAGCGGGGGGGACGCGTCACCACGAACTCGCTCGCTATTTAATTGAGCGCGGGCACTGCGTCACCATCATCGCCAGCCCGGTCAGCTACCTGACCGGAAAGCCGCGTCAGGGGCGCATGCTCTGGTTGGATAAACAAGAGCCTGAACCTGGAATTACCATCTTACGCACCTACACCTACGCAGCACTGCATAAAAGTTTTGTGCACCGCGTATTTAGCTTCCTGAGCTTTATGCTGTCTTCGTTCGTAGTTGGTCTGCAAGTGGGCCATGTGGACCTCGTATGGGGCACATCGCCGCCCATTTTTCAAGGAATCACCGCCTGGATGCTGGCACGCCTGAAGCGAGTCCCTTTTCTGTTTGAAGTGCGCGATCTTTGGCCTGCGTTTGCCATCGCGGTGGGGGTGCTGCGCAATCCCCTGCTGGTACGCATATCGCTGTGGTTGGAGCGTTTCCTCTACCAACATGCTGACCGCGTCATGGTGAATTCCCCCGGTTTTGTCGAGCATGTGATATCGCATGGGGCACGCCAGGTCGAACTCATCCCAAATGGAGCAGAACCCGAAATGTTCGCGGATCGGGAAGATGGCCGTACCTTCCGCTCCGCGAATCATCTTGACGGTCAATTCCTGGTCGTTTATGCCGGCGCCCATGGCATGTCGAATGATCTTGCCATTGTTCTTCAAGCCGCAGGCCAGTTACGCAGTGCGAACCAGATTCACTTTATCCTGGTCGGCGATGGAAAAGAAAAGAAAGTGCTTCAGGCGCAGGCAGCCCGGCAGGGATTGGAAAACGTTCTTTTCCTACCCCCGGTCCCCAAGCAGAAAATGGGAGAAGTTCTGGCAGCCGCAGATGCCTGTATCGCAATTCTGAAACCGTTGGAATTATATAAAACGACCTACCCTAATAAAGTTTTTGATTATATGGCTGCTGGACGGCCAGTAGTTCTGGCAATTGATGGCGTGATTCGAGAAGTCGTCGAGGCAGCGGATGCTGGAATCGCAGTTCCACCGGGAAACGCCGGGGCATTAGCCCAGGCCATAACGCAGCTGGCAGATGATCCTACACAGGCCCGGCGGATGGGCTTGAATGGAAGGCAGTATATCGAGAAGAATTTTAACCGCCGCGACCTAGCGGAGAAACTGGCTTTGTTGTTAGTAGAAATACGAGGTTCGCGTGGCTGAAAAGATACTCGTCGTTGAAGATGAACTCACCTTGCAAGAAACCCTGGCCTATAACCTGAAACGCCAGGGTTATGAAGTTGAGGCGGCGGGTGATGGGTCCGCTGCCCTGGAAATTGCCCGGCGGTGGAACCCGAACATGATTATTTTAGATATAATGCTGCCCGGCATGGACGGCTTTGAGGTCTGCCGCATCTTGCGCCAGGAAATGAACACGCCTATCTTGATGCTCACCGCCCGGGATGATGAAATTGACCGGGTGGTAGGTCTGGAAGTCGGTGCGGACGATTATATGACCAAGCCATTCAGTATGCGAGAATTGATGGCCCGGGTTAAGGCGATGCTGCGCCGGGTGCGCCTGGTCCGCGAGGAAGTGAATGCAGGCTCCGTCCAGTCGGCCGAAAACCTTTCCCAGACAATGGAGTTTGGTAACCTGATTCTCGATCTGACTCGCCGAGAAGTTCGCCTGGATGGCAATCCACTGTCACTCAAGCCCAAAGAATACGAACTCCTGCTGTTCCTGGCCCAGCATCGAGGGCAGGTACTTTCGCGCGAATTTATCCTGGAGCGTGTGTGGGGATGGAACTTCATCGGTGACAGTCGCACCGTCGATGTCCACATTCGCTGGCTGCGCGAAAAGATCGAACAGGACTCTAGCAACCCGGCGCGCATCATCACTGTTCGCGGGGCCGGTTACCGCTTTGAAGGATAAATCGCGCGGCGAATATTCAAAGTAACACAACCACCTGGTCAGGAGAGAGCGTGGTCAAAAAGCGCTATAGTCTGGTTTTTCGCCTCGCGCTGCCTTTTGCGGGATTGTTAGTATTCACCATGGGCGCGCTCAGTCTCTATTTAAGCGCTTTTATCCAAAATTCTTATCTGAACCTCTTACGCGGCTCCTTACAATCAGAAACCCGTCTTGTGGCGGACCGCATGGCTTTGTTGATGCAAACTGGAGCAGATCAAGCGGCGCTCAGCGACCGTGCAAATCGTTACGCGGATCTGCTCAATGTACGGGTGACGGTTATCGATCCCCAGGGTAAAGTGCTCGCCGATTCTTCCACCAATCCACAAGATATGGAAAATCATGCTAACCGGCCTGAAATACAAAGCGCTTTGCAAAATACGCCCAGCACTGAATTACGTTTTAGCAATACGCTTCAGATGGATATGTTGTACGCCGCCGCGCCAATTCAAGATAATAACCATATTATCGGGGTGGCCCGCCTGGCAATTTCGTTGAATAATATTCAACGAAACGAAGGCGATTTAATGCGTTCGGTGCTGTTTGCCACCTTTATTGCCACTGGACTGGCGCTTATTTTGGCGATCTTAATTGCCGCCTATACGGTTTTGCCAATCAAGCGGCTGACCGAAACCGCCCAGCAGGTGGCAGATGGAAAGATCAGCGAAATTATTTCCACAAACCGCAAAGATGAGGTTGGGCAGCTGCAGCAGTCGATCCAATTTATGGCGCAGCGCTTAAACCAGCAAATTGAAGAACTGCGCACGGAACGCGGCAAATTAGAAGCGGTGCTGGGCAATATGACCGATGGCGTGATCATCGTGGACGCAGAAGGCATGGTGCAGATGATCAACCCGGCCAGTGCGCAGTTGTTTAATACGACCGAACCGGATGCCCTGCATAAGTCGCTGGCTGAAGTGGTGCGCCATCATCAGTTAGTAGAAATCTGGCAAACGTGCCTGGCGACAGGCGAGCAGCAAACGGCGACACTGGAAACCGCTCCCGACCGCCTGTTCGTCCAGGGCATCGCCACACCGCTGGATGAATCCCTGCCAGGCATGACCCTGCTGGTGCTACAGGATTTGACCCGCGTGCGCCGGTTAGAAACGGTGCGCCGTGATTTTGTCAGCAATGTTTCACATGAACTGCGCACGCCGCTGGCGTCCCTTAAAGCGCTGACTGAAACACTTCAGGAAGGCGCACTGGAGGACCCACCTGCCGCGCGGCGTTTCTTGCAGCGCATGGATACTGAGATTGATAACCTGACGCAAATGGTTCATGAACTGCTTGAGCTTTCCCGCATTGAATCCAACAAAGTCCCCTTGAAACGGATTCCAGTCGACCCTTGTAAAGTTGTCACACCGGCTATTGAACGAATGCAGCTGCAGGCGGAGCGCGCCGGGCTTAACTTATTTATGGATTGTCCAAATAACCTGCCCCTGGTACGCGCAGACGCCAGCCGGATCGAACAGGTGCTGGTCAACCTGATCCATAATGCCATCAAGTTTACCCAACCTGGCGGCCAAATCCGCGTCTCATTACAACAGGACCGAAATATGATCGTGATTGCAATCCAGGACAGCGGGGTTGGGATCGCCCCCGATATCCTGCCGCGGATTTTTGAGCGCTTCTACAAGGTTGACCGCTCCCGCTCGGGAGGTGGAACGGGCCTGGGGTTATCGATTGCCCGGCATATCATTGAAGCGCATGGCGGGCAAATCTGGGCTGAAAGTACGCAAAACGTCGGCAGCACTTTCTTCTTTACACTTCCCATCGCCTGATCTCAAATTAAATATTTCCTTACCTGAAGGATGCGGTTTTGCTGCATCCTTCAGGTAAGGCTACCTATTTGTTTACATGACCTTTATCATTTGTTAACCAGGTGATCTCCGGACGTTAAAGTCCGGCTGATAAGATGAATGCGAAACAAAAATAAAAACCAATTTCCTATTGGAGGAATTGAAGAAATGTTGAAGAAGTTCCGCAAGATTACTTTCATCTCACTGCTCGCCAGCCTGGTGCTTGCAGCGTGCGCACCAGCAGCTGCTGCAACGCCACAAACGGGGGGGATTATCACCCCACCTGCTGCCCAGGCGACTACCCTCCCCGCCGGTTCCGTCCTGATTAATGGCGCCGGCGCGACTTTCCCGCTCCCGGTCTATACCGAATGGACCTATGCTTACCAGTATGTTGATCCCTCTGTCGCCATTAACTACCAGGGCATTGGTTCTGGAGGCGGCAAAAAAGGCATCATCGACAATACCATCGATTTCGCCGGGTCTGACTCGCTGCTTTCAGATGAGGAATATACCAAGGGCGGCGACTTACAGATGTACCCCATGGTCGCTGGCGCTGTCGTACCGATTTATAACGTTGAAGGTATTGACCCCGCCAATGACCCGGCCCTCGTGCTGGATCGCCAGACCCTGGCGGATATTTATCAGGGCAAAATAAAGACCTGGAACGACCCGGCAGTTGTCAAGCTGAATCCTGATCTCGCCAGTAAACTGCCCGCCAAACAAATCACCGCAGTTCATCGTTCGGATGGCTCGGGCACAACTGAAATCTTCACCAATGCACTGTCCGCTTTCAGCGCTGACTGGAAGAATACAGTTGGCGCTGGGCCAGCAGTGGAATGGCCCGTAGACAAAGCCGGCAACGGCATCGGCGGCAAGGGCAACCAGGGAGTCGCAGGCTCCGTCCAGAATACCCCGAATTCCATCGGCTATGTTGAACTCAACTACGCTGTAGCGAACAAGATTGCTTTCGCGCAAATGGCCAACAAAGCCGGCAAGACCGTCACCGCTGACGCTGCCAGCCTGGCCTCCGCGATGAACGACTTCTCCGGCGCTTTCACTGACAAACTGACCACCAAGATCGTGGATGGCGCAGGGGATGGCTCATGGCCCATTGCTGGTTACACCTACATTGTTCTGCATACCCAAACCATGCAGGACTGCACCAAAGCGGCCAAGATCCTGGATTATCTCAAGTGGTCCCTGACCGATCCCGCCGCTGCCAAGCGCGCCTCTGACCTCGGCTACGCCGTTCTGCCAGCATCGGTTCAAACCAAGGTATTGGGTAAGCTAGCAGAGGTCACCTGCAGTGGCCAGCCGGTCATGCAAAAGTAAACGGCTTTCGTTATCAAGGAACAGAATCAACTGTGCCTCAGGAGAGTTCCGAATAGAACTCTCCTGAAGCGCGCCAAGAGGAAATGGATGCAAAACACTCGAAAAGAGATTTTTACCCACCAGCGCTGGGTGCAGTCCCTGCGCCAGTTCTGGGAACATGGTGACCGGCTTTGGAAGTGGCTGATTGTGATCGCAGCTTTTGCCGTTCTGGCTTTAATGTTAGCAATCGGGTGGCTGCTCTGGAAAGAATCCGCCGGCGCGCGCAGTGCATTTGGTCTCAATTTTCTCTCCCCTGTTCAGTCTCCCTCCTGGAATCCAGTGTCGAGCAAGTTCCAGGCCTGGCCATTTATTTATGGCACGCTGATCACCTCCATTTTTGCTATCCTGTTCGCCGTCCCGATTAGTTTAGGAATTGCCATTTTTCTTTCCGAATTAAGCCCAAACTGGCTGCGCGGCCCGCTGGGTTGGATGGTCGAATTGCTCGCTGCCATTCCCAGTGTGGTTTATGGCTTATGGGGTTTGTTCATCTTTTTGCCGGCTGTTGTCACCCCGCTCGGAAATTTCTTACACGAAGTGTTTCAGAATGTTCCAGTGATGAACATCCTTTTTGCCGGCCCCATCCCGCAGAGCGGCGCAAGCCGCCTGGCCGCCGGTTTAATCCTGGCCATCATGATTATCCCAACCATCACCGCCGTTACCCGAGATGTCTTCCTTGCCATTCCTCGCAGCCAACGAGAGGCTTCGTTAGCGCTTGGTTCAACTCAGTGGGAGATGATCTGGCAGGTGCTGGTGCCTTATGGCTTATCCGGCCTTCTTGGCGCAGTCATCTTAGGCCTGGGGCGTGCCCTGGGCGAGACGATGGCAGTCACCATGGTGATTGGGAACAGCACGCAGGGCACGTTATCGCTGCTGTTACCCGGCTACACCATGTCCAGCATCATTGCCAATGAATTTGCGGAAGCTGTGACCGACCTGCACACCGCAGCGCTGATCGAAATTGGCCTGATCTTATTTATTTTGACTTTGCTGCTCAATATGTTTGCTCGTTTCCTGGTCTGGCAGGTAGCCCGGAAAACGCCGCAACAGGAGGCTCATGTATGACCGCTCAATCTTTCCCTGCTCCACGCATTTCTTATATCCGGCCGGGAGCCCGCTACCAGCGCCGAAAATGGAGCAATATTGTCATGCTCAATCTGACCGGGTTTATGACAATTCTCGCCTTGATCCCCTTGTTTTGGATTGTTGGTTACGTTTTATACAAGGGCAGCGCTTATATCAACCTCGATTTCTTCACACAAATGCCCCGCCCAATGGGGATGGCTGGAGGCGGCGTGCTGCATGCCATTCAAGGGACCATTATCCTGAGCATTCTGGCAGCCATATTTTCAATTCCTCCCGGCGTCCTGGCCGCATTCTACGTGGCGCAGCACCCCAATACGCCTCTGGGCATTGCTGTCCGCTTTGGAACCGACGTACTTTCTGGAGTTCCCTCCATTGTGATCGGGTTATTTGGGTATACTTTGATTGTGAAACAGCAGGGGCATTATTCGGCCCTGGCAGGTGGCATCGCTCTGGCCATTTTGATGCTGCCAACCATCATTCGCACCACAGAAGAAATGCTAAAACTGGTTCCCAAAAACTTGCGGGAGGCATCGCTGGCATTGGGTGGACCGGAATGGCGCACTTCGCTCAGCGTCGTCCTGCCAGCGGCACTTGATGGCATAATGACCGGTTTCTTACTGGCGATCGCCCGGGCATCTGGTGAAACAGCCCCTCTGCTCTTTACAGCTTTAGGCAATGAAAGGTATGATGTATTTTCGATTGTGCGCGGTGGAGTAGCTGCGCATCAGAGCATTTTTGCGATACTCAATCGGGTACTCGGCCAGCCGGTTGACTCTCTGCCGCTGACCCTCTGGAAGTATGCATCACAACCTTTCCCCGAACGGATCAACCAGGCCTGGGCTGCTGCACTGGTATTAATGATCCTTGTGCTCCTTACCAATATTACTGCGCGAGTTTGGTTGCAAACGCGGGCAGCCCGTTTGAGAGGTTAATCGATGAATCAGCTAAAGGTTTCTGCTAAATCACCGAATGAAAAAATAAAGATGACTCTGCCTACCACCCCTCAAACTTTGGGAGCAGAGGATATGCAGGTCCACCCAACAAAAGTTGAGGTGAAAGACCTGGGTCTCTTCTACGGTAAGTTCCAAGCCATTGGCAACATCAATATGACGATACAGGAAAATCAAGGTCACTGCGATTATTGGCCCATCAGGTTGTGGAAAGTCGACTGTGCTGCGCTGCTTCAATCGCATGAACGACCTGGTGCCTGGTGCGAAAGTGGATGGCGCAGTGCTGATCGACGGTGAAGATATTTACGCGCCGGGCGTCGATGTGGTGGATGTGCGGCGGCGGGTTGGCATGGTCTTCCAGCGGCCCAACCCATTCCCAAAAAGCATTTATGAAAATGTCGCCTTTGGGCCGCGCTTGTATGGTTTGCAAAAGCATACGGTATTGGATGAGATTGTCGAACGCAGTTTGCACCAGGCAGCTTTATGGGATGAAGTTAAAGACAAGCTGCGCCAAAGCGCCTATGCTCTTTCCGGCGGACAGCAGCAGCGGCTGTGCATCGCCCGCGCCCTGGCGGTCGAACCGGAAGTCATTTTAATGGACGAGCCTGCTTCCGCACTGGATCCAATTGCCACGTATCGGATCGAAGAACTCATTCGTGAGCTGGTAAAAGATGTTACAATTATCATCGTGACCCACAACATGCAGCAAGCTGCACGCGTATCAGATCATACCGCTTTTTTTATGGTTGATGAGCACCGGATGGGCTATCTGGTTGAGTATGGGCTGACCACGCAAATCTTCACCAACCCGAAGAATAAACAAACAGAGGACTACATCAGTGGGCGCTTTGGTTAATCCACCTATCTCATCTAAGAGGGATCTCATGCCCCGTGAAACCCTGAACCGGCAGATTCACCACCTTCAAGACGAAGTGCTGCTGTTAGGCAGCATGGTTGAACAAGCGATGGTATCTGCGGTAGATGCTCTCCTCCGTCGTGATCAGCAAACTGCCCGGGTTATCTTTCGAAATGATCATCTGATCAATGAAAAGCGCTATGCGATTGAGAATGCTATTCTGATCTTAATCGCTACCCAACAGCCCATGGCGCGCGACCTGCGCTTAATGGCGGCAATCCTGGAAGTGATCACCGAATTAGAACGCATGGGAGATTACGCAAAAGGCATTTGCAAAATCAACATTCGCCTGGGAGATGCGCCTGCTCCAATCAGCATGCGCGTGTTTACCGAAATGTCTGACCAGGCGATTAATATGCTGCATCGCGCTTTGAGCGCTTTCATTGCTGAAGATGCGCAGCTTGCGCATGAAATTCCCCAGGCGGATGATAAGGTAGATAACCTGTATAACCAGGTTTATCATGATGTCGTAGCAACGATGATCGCCGACCCAGAATCAGTTGATCAGGCTAACCTGATGATGTGGGTGGCGCACAACATCGAGCGCATGGCAGACAGAGTCACGAACATTTGCGAACGCACGGTATTCATCGCCACCGGCGAATTGTTGGAAATGGATACCGACGACGACGAAGAAAACGAGTAAAAAATTACGCATCCAAAAAAGGCCTACCGCACTGGTAGGCCTTTTTTAAATCGCGGAGGGCTGCAAAAACAAGGCCTATGATCGAAAGTGTTATAATATTTAAGTATAATTTATCTACTTAATCCAATCCTGTAGCAGCTTGGAAAGGTGGTAGCGTGTTAAATCCACATAATTACAGAGGCAAGCTGATCATCGTCGAAGGCATCGATGGAAGTGGAAAGTCAACGCAGATCGACCTGCTGTATAAATGGCTTGAAGCCCAGGGCAAGACGGTTTACTTCAGCGAATGGAACTCTTCTGATTTAGTAAAGAGTACCACGCGCCTGGGTAAGAAAGAAAAGATGTTCACTCCCACCACCTTCAGCTTATTACAAGCGACCGACTTCGCAGATCGTTGGGAAAACCGCATTCTGCCCATGCTCAAAGCCGGCGCGATTGTGCTGGCAGACCGCTATGCTTTTACTGCTTTCGCGCGAGATGTAGCGCGCGGCGTGGATCGGGGATGGGTGCGTAATCTTTATTCCTTTGCTCCGCAGCCGGACCTGGCTTTTTACTTCCGCGTACCGCTCGGTGTGTCTGTGGATCGGATCCTTTCCGCCAGGGCAAAGATCAAGTTTTACGAAGCGGGAATGGATTTGGGGCTATCGGACAACAAGGTAACCAGCTTCCGCCTGTTTCAACAGCGCATCTTGGATGAATACGATAAGATGGTGGCTGAGTTTGACTTGACGGTGATTGATGGGACGCTCTCCATTCAAAAACAACAAAAACGAGTTCGGGCGCTGGTGAAGAAAGTTTTACAAGGATGGGAATTTATGCCAAACCTGCACGGGCCTGTTGAGCAACCCGCAGGTATTGAAATCGAAGCGGAAGCGGATGAAGACGAAGTAGAAGACGAGAACGAAACCGCTGTGCAATCATTGACGGAAGAGGGTTAGGAAGGAGCCAGCACAGGATGAAAGATGTTACGTTTTACGGCCCTGGATTTCCTTATAAACAAATCAAAGAGCTTCCCGGAACGTTAATTGTTTTGGAAGGCACAGACGGTGTCGGACGTTCGACACAAACAAAAATGCTGCGTACATGGCTGGAAGGGCAAGGCTTCGCGGTTTCTGATACCGGCTTGCGCCGCTCGCCGCTAACCCAACCCGGCCTGGATGCCGCGAAAACTGGGCATACCCTCAGCCCGCTCACCATGAGTTTGTTTTACGCCACTGACTTTGCCGACCGCCTGGAGAACCATATCCTCCCGGCCTTAAAGGCCGGTTTCATCGTCCTTTCCGACCGGTACTTTTACTCCATTATTGCGCGAGACGTAGTGCGTGGACAGAATCCGGCTTGGGCGCGCAAAGTTTACGGCTTTGCCCTCAAACCCGATATTGTCCTGTATCTTAAAGCCAGTGTGCCAACCCTGGTCACGCGCATGGTGCATGGACGCGGTTTCAATTGGTGGGAATCGGGCATGGATATTCGCTGCGCGGATAATCTATACGATAGCTTTTGCAACTACCAATCGCATTTAATTGAGCAGTTTGATCAAATGGCGAATGAATACGACTTTACCGTCATTGATGCGAACCGCTCGGTGAATGAGGTTTTCGAAGATCTAAGCTGCCATATTCGCAAGCTGCTTGAAGGAGGTAAGGTCCGCAGACAACAAGAATGTTGATCTTCTACGGATGAAGATCGGGTAAGCAAGCGTGGGGAAATCAAAGGAAAGAAGAAGATGAAGCCAAAAACGCCTGATACTGCACCCGAACTTGATGAAGCCTGCTGCATTTATGGCGCCGGGGTTTTGTTAAAGCCACTTGAGGCGTTACAGGGAGAATTAGAAGGAGTCCGGTCCGGGCACGAGGACATTGAATATATTCACCGCGCCCGAGTTGCATCACGGCGGCTGCGCGCAGCGATTCCGCTTTTCCAGGCCTGCCTGCCGCAGAAAAAGTCAAAAAAGTGGTTGAAGGAAATTCGCCAGGTAACTCGCGCCCTGGGAGATGCCCGGGATACCGATGTCCAACTGGAGCGAGTGCAAACTTTTTACCAGCAACTGTCTGATAAGTCATTAAAAACCGGGATCAAGCGCCTCATCTTGCGCCTGAATCAAAAACGGGCTCGCCTGCAACCCCCCATCACGCAAGCTGTCCAGCACTTGAGGGAGAGTAAAGTACTCGAAGCGCTGCATGAGCACCTCGCTGAACTGCTGGAGCGGGAGAACCAGGTTTACCTGTATACCCCTACCCTATACCAGCACAGTTTCCAATCGATTCTCAAGCGGCTCACCGACCTCCTGACTTTTCAAGAGGTTGTCATGGATCCGGAGAAAGTTGCCGAGCTGCACCAGATGCGTATCGCCGCCAAATGGCTGCGTTACACCATGGAAAACTTTACCGGGCTCTACTCCAATCAACTAAAACCATATCTGCAAGCCGTACGTAAACTGCAAGATTTACTGGGTGAAATCCATGATTGTGATGTCTGGCAAATGTTCTTACCCGACTTTCTCGAAGAGGAACGCCTGCGCACCATCGAGTACTTCGGCAGTCAACGCGCCTACCGCCGGTTCGTTCCGGGCATCCTTGCTTTTGAACAGGATCGGTTGCAAGCCCGAGGAGCGTACTACCAGACCTTCGTTTGCACCTGGCAGGATTGGCAAACTGAAAAGATTTGGGATGAATTGATCAATACCATCCAGGTGCCTTTCCTTCAACCCTCAGACCTCTATCCGCCCCAAAGCCCATCCCTTTTGAAAAAAGGTGAAGAAAATGGATAACCCGCCGGACCTCTACACCGAGGAACAACGCCGGGCCTTAGTCGCTGCCCGAGACCTGGCACGCACCTGCGGCTATGAAGCAGTCCATACAGGTCATGTCACGCGCCTGGCGCTGCGCCTGTTTGATGAATTGAAGCCGCTGCATATGTTAGGGGACACGGAACGCTTTTACCTGGGCTGCGCCAGCATGCTGCACGATATCGGTTGGGTCGAAGGCTGGCGCGGGCATCATAAGACGGCGCTCAAGATTATCTTACGCACCACGCTGCTGCCCTTGGACAATCGCGAACGCCTGATCATTGGCTCGGTAGCTCGCTACCATACCAAAGCGCTGCCCAATGCGAAGCATGATCATTTTGCCGCGCTTGACCCTGCTGACCGGCACATCGTTGTGCTGCTGTCGGCAATTCTCCGCCTGGCAGATGGGTTGGACCGCTCGCACCGCTCGGTGGTGCGCGATGTCAAAACGAAGATCACCGATACGAAGATTACCTTATACTATGGCGCGCCTACCCGCGCGAAACTGGAAGAAGAAGGCGCAAAAGAAAACAGCGATCTGCTCACCCAGGTGTTTGAGCGCAAGCTATCCATCCGTTGGGAACCCATATAAACCGGCAGGCTGTATTCTTTTTGCTTGACGATGTTTTTTGAGCGTGCTATATTTGGTGACGTTGGAACCGGCAGTCGGCTGTTCCCCTTTTTATTCAATCAAGTATTCTCATGGAGAAAAATTCCGTGAAATTTATAACGCTTCTTACGGACTTTGGTACGCATGATGGCTACACGGGTGTGATGCACGGCGTCATTTACCGGATTGCCCCAGATGCGAAAATAATCGATATCAGCCATACCGTACACCCGCAAGACCTGCAGGAAGGCAGCCTGATATGGAGTCGTTCTTATAACTTCTTCCCAGAAGGGACGGTTCACGTGGGAGTCGTCGACCCCGGCGTTGGCACCCAGCGCCGCCCAATCGCTGCGCATATTGGGCCGTACTTCTACGTCTGCCCCGATAATGGTTTAATTACACCCATCCTTGAGCAGGCAGAGAAAAACGGTGAGAGCATTGAAATTGTACATACCGACCAGCCACGCTTCTGGCTGCCGCAAATCAGCAATGTTTTCCACGGGCGAGATATCTTCTCCCCGGTAGGGGCGCACCTGGCCAACGGCGTTCCGCTTACCGAATTGGGCACACCCATCCCTGACCCCATCCGGTCAGGGCTGCCTTTACCCCAGGCGTTGGAGAACGGATGGCGCGGCGAGATCGTCAGTATCGACCACTTTGGCAATTTAAGCACAAATCTCAAGCAAAGTCATGTGACCGGCAAACAGAATATCCGGGTACGCGCCGGTGACCGGGAGATTCAGGGCATGGTAAAAACTTTTGGCGAAAGAGCCAAAGGTGACCTGGTGGCCTTGATCGATTCGGATGGCAGCCTGGCAATCGCGGTGGTCAACGGGGATGCTGCCAGGGAAACCGGCATCAAGGTCGGGGACCCGGTCGAAGTCTATCTCCAATAACACTAATCAAGCGCAGGAGCTGGAAAGCCGTAATAAATGGGAGAAGAAGTCGCTTTAGAAATTGAAAACCTTTCCTTCCAATATTCCAGCCGTGAAGAGCAGAGCCTGAAGCAGATCAACCTGCAACTGCGATCCGGCGAGCTGATGCTCCTGGCAGGGGCCAGCGGAAGTGGAAAAACAACCCTGATGCGCTGCATCAACGGTTTGATTCCGCGCACCTATCGAGGATATGGCAAAGGCGATATCCGCGTGTTTGGCAAAGTGGTGCGCGAAATGAACATGGCCCAGCTTTCGCAAAATGTGGGCACGCTGCTGCAAGATCCGGAGCGCCAGATTGTCGCCAGCTACGTGCTGAACGAGGTCGCCTTTGGGCTGGAGAACCTCGGCCTGCCGCGCGATGAAATTCTAAAGCGAGTAGATGATACCCTGGCCTACCTGAACATCACCTACCTGCGCGACCGGGAAACCTTTCAACTTTCAGGCGGCGAAAAGCAAAAAGTTGCTCTGGCAGCAGTGCTCGCCATGCACCCACGCATCCTGCTGCTGGATGAGCCCCTTGCCAGCCTGGACCCGGCCTCGGCGCACGAAGCCCTCCACATCTTCCGCCAGCTTGCTGATGATGGCATCGCCATCCTGCTGGTCGAGCACCGCGTGGAAGATGTCCTGGCGATCCACCCCAACCGGGTAGCATATATGGATAACGGCGAACTGGTCTATACCGGCGATGCCGCCGGGCTGATGCAGGTGATCGATTACCGGCGGATCAAACTGCCCGCGCGCGTGGTCCTTGAGCGAGCCAGGGAAAATCCACTCGCCGAAATAAAACCCGCTCTGCCCCCGCACAGTGACAAACCGCTGATCCAGTTTCAAAAGGTTTGTTTCCGATATCACCCAACTCTGCCAGATGTGCTGCATGATATCAACTTTTCTGTCTATCCTGGGGATATTATCGGCATTCTCGGCCACAACGGCGCAGGGAAGACCACGCTGGTGAAACATGCCCTGGGGCTGCTCAAACCGACCCAGGGCCAGGTGCGGATGGATGGTCAGGACACACGCAAAGTTACCGTGGCGCAAGCCGCGAAAACCATCGGTTATGTATTTCAAAGCCCTTCACAGATGCTTTTTGCACCCAGCGTGGAAGAAGAGCTCTCCTTTGGTCCGCGTAACCTGAATCACCCACCTGAACAAATCCAGAAAGATGTTATGTGGGCTATTCAAACGGTCAACCTGGTTGCGGAATTGAAAAAGCCTCCCCTGGCCCTTTCCTTTGGACAGCAAAAACGCGTCAGTATTGCCGCTGTGCTGGCGATGCGCTCGCGAGTTTTGATGATGGACGAGCCGACTGCCGGGCAAGATTACTGGAACTACCAGGCTTTCATGGATTCAATCTTGCAGATGCCTGGTTTTGAAGCCATCCTTTTTATCACCCATGACCTTGACCTGGCGCTCATTTATGCCAACCGCATCTTGCTGGTAGACCAGGGGCAAATCCTGGCGGACGGCAGTCCCCAGGAGGTATTGAGAGACGAAGAACTGCTGCGTCAGGCGCGCGTGCTGCCTACCTCGCTGCTGCGTCTCAACCTCGAATATCTCCCGCGAACCGGAAGATTTATGCGCGCTGAAGCGCTTGCGCAGTATTGAATCTGGCCGTATCCTTAAAGTAAGCCAGGCGTTATAACAAATAGCACTTTGTGTTCCGTTCCCGATTTCAATCTTTTTCTCACCTTTATGACTGGAGGGTAGCAAGATGCAAAAGAAGTCGTTGTGGGTCTTTGGGACTCGAGAAGTTGTCTTTGCCGCGATTGGGGCTGCGTTATATGGGGTCCTCTCGGTACTAACCAACTTCCTCCAAATCCCTGCTGCTGGAAATGTTTCATTCCGGCCAGCCATTTCGATCGTTTTCTTCTTCGGGGTTGCCTTTGGCCCAATCGTAGGATTTATCACCGGGGCATTAGGCAACATCATCGGCGACCTGCTCTCGGGTTACGGGTTCTGGCCCTGGTGGGACCTGGGCAACGGTGTCTTGGGCCTGATTGCTGGCCTGGTCTACCCCTACATGACCAGCTACCGCGCGATGAGGGACTTGATCCTGGCAGAGGTGGCCGTTTTAGTAGCTTCGGCAGTAGGCATGCTCCTGGCTTCGGTTACCGAAATCTGGGTGTCTGGCCTGACCTTCGCTGCCTCGATGGTGCAGAACTTCCTGCCGGCTTTCATCTCTGACATCATCAATGGCCTGATCCTTACCCCCATCCTGATGGTAGCTTACAGTGCGGTCATCGCCCGCTCAGGGCGCGACCGGATGGGTAAATCTGGCTGGGAAACCGCCAGGTAAGCCGCTTTCGTTCATAAGAATGGCGTTGGAAGACAGGCTTTCAGCTGTTTTCCAACGCCAAATTTTGATACTGGAATTGGACGCAAAATGCTGGTCAGTTTAAGTTATCGCCCGCGCGGGAGTATCATAGAGAAGATAGACCCCCGGGCTCGCTGGATTTTTTCAATTTTGATGCTTTTTTCAATTGTCCAGTTTTGGGATATCCGCTTTTTACTCCTCTTTTTTGCAATCGCCGTTCTACAATATATCCTGACCCGCCTGACCTGGCATGAGACCCGCCGGGCATGGCTGCTTATTACCATTCTGGTCGGGTCGATGGTGCTGATTAATACGATCTTTACCTCATCTGGAACCATTGGCAGTGTTATGCAAGGGGGCACGCCGGTGATCAGTTTTCTGGTTCACCTGCCCGTGTTCGGTTGGACGCTGCAGTTTGTACTGACGGCCCAACGTTTGTGGTTTGCGCTGGGTCAAGCAGTGCGCATCTTTACCATTGGCCTGATCTTTATGGTGATCCCCTTCACCATGGACCCCCGCAGCTACGGGGTGACCTTCAGAGGAATGGGCTTCTCAGACCGCCTGGCTTATACCATGGATTTAGCCTTCCGCTTTATTCCCACACTGGCGCGTGATTTCAGCGTTACCCTGGATGCGCAGCGCGCCCGCGGATATGAGATCGAGCGCACTAAAGGCGGGTTGATTGCGCAAATCCGGAAAGTAGCTCCCTTAATTGTGCCGGTTACTATGAATTCGATTCTGACCGGCGAGGATGTAGTCAACGCCATGGATCTACGCGTGTTCGGGCTGCGTCCGCGGACCTGGATTCAGACCTTGCACTACCATAAGTATGACTATGCCTTAATCGGGGTCGGCATTTTTCTGCTGATCGGTTCATTGGTCTTGCGCTATGGCCTGCATATCGGTGATTTCTGGGTGCCAGGCTGGATCCTCCCCGCCTAAAAACAGGTCCTTTGGCTCATGAATCTCATTTCATAAGTAGGGTATAAATAGGATACAAAACTGTCTAGCGGAAGGAGAGCGCATGATCCAGCCGGTTGCTCAACGCATCCTCGAAAACGTCCAAAAAGTCATCGTCGGCAAGTCTGATGTCATTCAACTACTGTTGGTAGCCGTGCTATGTGAAGGGCATGTGCTGCTCGAAGATGTGCCCGGCACCGGTAAAACCACCCTGGCCAGGGCGCTTTCGAGTTCGTTGGGCTGTACCTTCCGCCGCATTCAATTTACCCCTGACCTGCTGCCCTCCGATGTGACCGGGCTGAGCTGGTTCAATCAGAAAACACAGGAGTTCGAATATCGCCCCGGGCCGGTAATGAGCCAGGTGATCCTGGCCGATGAGATTAACCGCGCCACGCCGCGCACGCAATCCGCCATGCTGGAAGCCATGCAGGAACGCCAGGTGACCGCGGACGGCGTGACTCGCCTGTTGGAGCGGCCCTTCCTGGTTCTGGCGACGCAGAACCCGGTGGAACTGGAAGGCACTTTCCCCCTTCCCGAAGCGCAGGTAGACCGTTTCTTACTGCGCGTCGCCATTGGTTATCCCACTCAGGCTGAAGAAAATGCCATCTTAGAACGTTTCCGCATGGCAGACCCCCTGCCCGACCTGCAGCCCGTCACTTCCCCGGCTGAGATCACCGCATTACAGCAAGAACGCCGCGCAGTTCGGGTGGAAGATACTGTCCGAGATTACATCGTGCGTATCGCCCGCGCTACGCGCGAGAATGGCGACATCCAGCTCGGAGCCAGCCCGCGCGCGTCCCTGGCGCTCTATCAGTCCGCTCAGGCCTGGGCTGCCATCCTGGGGCGTGATTACGTCCTTCCGGATGATGTAAAGCATGTTGCGCCGCATGTGCTCTGCCATCGGATGATGATCTCCCCTCAGGCACAACTACGCGGGCGCACCGCGCAGCAACTCGTCATGGATGTGATCACTACGGTCCCCGTCCCCGTCGAAAGCTGATGTCCGCCCGCATCTGGCTGCAAATTCTGATCCTGGCCTTACTAGCCGGCGCTCTGCTAAGTTTTCCGTGGTTGACGTACTTCGCTATTGCAGTGATTATCATCATGGCGCTGGCTCATGAATGGCGGCTGCATGCCTTAGACCGGCTGCATTACATTCGCGAGTTCCACTACACGCGCGGTTTCCCAGGCGAAGAGACGGACGTGAAGCTGACCATCGAGAACAACAAACTGCTGCCCATTTCCTGGCTGCGGGTTAGCGATACCTGGCCGAATGCGGTCGGACCGCAAAATCAAGAAATTCTGGCTCCTTCCCATATCCCAGATCAAGGCTTGCTGGTCAACTTGTACAGCCTGCGCTGGTATGAACGCATCTCGCGCAGTTACCGGATTGCCTTCCGCAAGCGCGGCATTTATCAGATTGGGCCGCTGTCATTGGAAGGCGGAGACCTATTTGGGCTATACGAAAAACATGAACAGCGGCCGCAGAGCGATTACCTGGTTGTTTTTCCCGAAATGCTGCCCCTGCAGCACCCCCAACTGCGCGCGGAAGACCCTTTTGGCAACCGGCGTTCTCCCAAACCGCTGTTCGAAGATCCCAACCAGCCAATTGGCATCCGGCCCTACCTCCCCGAAGATGGCTTCCGCAGGATTCACTGGCCGGCCACTGCCCGGACCGGTGAACTGCAAGTCAAAATATTCCAGCCGGTATCTGCGCGGACGGTCGTTATTTGCCTGAATGTTTCCACTGAGCTTCAATTCTGGTTGGGTTACAGCCCGGCTATTCTGGAACAGCTGGTCAAGGTGTGCGCGACGTTGGCTTACCAGGGCGTAGAAGACGGTTATGCTGTGGGGCTTTTCTCAAACGGCTGCCTGGCGCACTCTGACCAACCCTTCCGCATCCAGCCCGGGCGTTCGCCGCACCAGTTAGGCGTCCTGCTGCAAGCGCTGGCAGGCGTGACACCTTACGTCACCACGCCATTTGAAACATTCCTGATCCGCTCCATGGCTCAGGTCCCCTTTGGCGCGACCCTGGTAATCGTCACTGCTTTGTTACCAGAAAGCCTGCAAGACACCCTGATCCGCCTGCGCCGCTATCGCCCACACATTACCCTGATCTCGCTCGCCAAACAGCCGCCCCCTGACCTTCCCGGCATTCAACAGATCCACCTGCCTTTCCAGGATGAAGAAGCCGGAGGGAAAACGCCCTTATGAACCGGGCATTTTGGTCCTTACCCACCTGGCGCATCCGCATATGGTCCATCATTGCTGCCTTGATGATGTTGATCATGGAAAGCACGCTGGCTTCGCTGTGGTACGAAGCAATTTTCTTCCGCAAAGGCGAGTTGGGGCGGCGTCTACCTGACCCTGTTTGTGATCTTTGCCTTCAGCTACGCCCTGGCGCGCGGCACAGCGGCGCTGAAATGGTCGCTGCTCACCCGGCAGATGATCCTGCTGGCCTGGGTAATCCTCGCCGTTTACGCCAGCCTGAAGCTGCTGCTCTTTCCAGAGGTTCCACTCAACCTGCCGACGCTGCTGGAGATGCCCTTCCGCTTTCTGGTCACCACCAATGTTGAGGATGGTAGTTTCCTGCACCTGATCTTGCTCATCCTGCTGGTCTGGCGCGGGATTGCCCTGGCACGTTCCCCGCTGTCGCTGTTCAACGTGCAAGCCAGCTTCCAATTAGGGCTGGTCTTCTTGCTTTTATACGGCATGGCTTTTGCGCCACTTTTCCCGATCGAAGCTACCCTGGGCCTGTATGTTTACCTGTTCTGCGGCCTGTTGGCAATGAGCACTGTCCGCATTGCTAATTTGAGCGAGACCCGCGGCGGGCGCATTCCCCGCTTCGGCTTGAGCTGGATGATGGGCATCATTCTGGCCGCTTTGACGCTGGTTGGGCTGGCGATCCTTGCCGGTTGGCTGGGCGGCGGGCAGGTCGTGGAACTACTGGCCCGCATTGTGATCATTCTGTTTGCCATTCTCACCGCCCTGATCCTGTTGATCCTTTCTCCGCTGCTGCTTTCCCTGGCGCAGTTCTTGCCGGCGCTGTCCGAGTTCTTCCAGCAGCTCTTGGCCCGTTTGAAGAACCTCCCTTTTGCCCAACAGGTTGCGAACATCATCAACCAGTTGAATGAGGGTTTGGGGAAAGTCTTCCCCTACATGCTCGCATTCCGCGCAGTGATCATTATCGGGCTGCTGCTTGGGCTGCTGCTGATCGTTCTCGTCGCGCTGCAAATGCGCAGCCGTAATATCACCCTGACGGAAGAGGAGGAATCTGAAAACGCCTCGAATCTGGAAAATGAGCGCCTTCTTCAGAGGCTGCTGCATCACCTTTGGCGAGATATGCGTGGGCTGCGCCAGCACACCCCGGCCCAGCTGCTGGCTGCCGCGCGCGTACGCCAGATCTACCGTCAGTTAATGGCCCTGGCCCAAAAACTGGGGGCAGAACGTCCCCCTTCCGTCACGCCTCTGGAGTTCCTCCCTCAACTGGAGCAAGCACTGCCAGATACGCAAAAAGATGTAGACCTGATCACCGCGGCTTATCTCAAGGTCCGTTACGGAGAATACCCCGAAACCCGCCAGGAAATCTCAGCCGTAGAGGCCGCCTGGGTGCAGGTACGGCAGCACGGAAAGCAGCAGGTTAGCTTACAAAAACGAATGAAAAAAGGGGTGTAATTCCCAAACGGCGCAGTGTCCCTTTGGGAATTACCAGGCATTGCATTTTAGGACGCGCCAAAAGCCTTAAGAATGCGCGCAACATGCTGCGCTCCCTTCAAATACAAATCCAGGCGCAGATTTTCATTTGGGGCGTGCCCCTGGGAACCGGGGTGGCCTACCCCGGCAGTCACGACCGGGAGATCGAGACATTCAATAAACACATGATTAGGCCCAGAGCCGCCGACCATCGGGACAATCTGCATCGGTTCTGAGTAAACTTCTCCAGAAGTATCCACCACCAGCTTGACAAAGGGATCATCCGGGTCCGTCCGTCCAGGGGCTTCACCGCCTAACAGCGTCACCTGCACGTCGGAAAAGCCCTCCGCATCCAGATGAGCGCGCAGCTGCTGCAGCACCTGCTCTGGCGTTTGGTCCGGAACCAGGCGAAAGTCAACTTTCGCGCTGGCCCGGGCGGGCAGCACAGTCTTAGACCCCACACCCTGATAACCTGAAGTCAAACCACAGATCGTGCAGGTCGGTTCAAAGACTTCCGCCATGCGCAGTTCAACACCGCCCGTCAATCCCTTTAAGAAGTGATCCAGGTGGTAGCGCTGGCGATATTCATCCGCCACTTCCGGCAGCGCCGCCATCAGTTCCCGGTCCCGCGCACTCGGCGCCTGGATGGGATCATAGAATCCGGGAATGCGAATGCGTTCATCCGGTCCTTTAAGCGAGTTCAAGGCCCACACCAACCGCCACGCAGCATTCGGAAAGATTGATCCGCCGGTTCCGGAGTGAACATCCTGGCTGGCCGTTTCTACGCTCAACTCCACATAGCAGATGCCGCGCAAGCCCAGATACTGCATGGGGCGGTCACGATGATCCACGCCGCCGAACTCCCAGACGCAGGCATCTGCCGCCAGCAAATCGGTGTGGCTGCGGACGAAATCAGGCAGGTGCACGCTGCTGACTTCCTCTTCCCCCTCCACAATAAACTTCACATTACAGGGCAGCTCGCCATCCTGATCTAATAAAGCATCGATGGCAAACAAGCGGCTGATCAGGTGGCCTTTATCATCACTGACGCCTCGCGCGAACAATTTCCCATCCCGCAGGCTGGGTTCAAAGGGCGGCGTTTCCCACAGATCCAGCGGTTCAGCGGGCTGCACATCGTAATGATTGTAAAAAAGCAAAGTCTTATCCGAATTTCCGCCCCGCTCACCGAACACCACCGGCGCGCCGCCCGTCTCCAGAATTTGCACGGCAAAGCCGCGTTTTTGCAGCATATCCCCTACCAGCGCAGCGCATTCGCGCAGGCCCAGGTTTTGTGCGGCAACGCTGGGCTGCGCGCACAATAACGAAAGTTCAGCGATGCTGTCATTCAGATGAGCTTCCAAATAGCGATCGATAGATGTGTTGTCGGCCATGAAATCCTCCATAAGAATAAAACGCTGCGCGCTCATCGATCATGAGGCACAGTATTATTGCGGTTCAAACCACGCCCACATATCCTTTATTGAAGCGGCAGCAATTTGGCAATCGTAGCGCCGCCATAAGCAAACATCAGCATTTTCAAAATTTTGCCCAGCCAGCACCAAAACAAAAAACGGCTGATGGGCATGCGCAGCGCGCCAGCCATCATCCCGGCTACATCAAAGAACGGGTTCGGCACAAAAGCGAGCAGCAGGATCACCCATTCCCCATACTTCTTCATCCAACCTTCGATACGCACATAAAGGGAGGTGCGGGAGGCCACTCCCTGACCACTAAATCCGGCCAGATAGCCAGAGATTTCACCAAGCGCTGCCCCACTTCCTGCAGCGACTGCCACCCAAAACGGATTGAATACCGCACCCATGGCTGTGGTGATTATCACGCCGGGTACAGGTAGAATCACGGTGGCGCTGGATAGGAGTTGAACCAGAAAAATGCCCGGGTAACCATACCCTTGCAGGTCATGCACCCGGTTACGCAGCAAATACAAGGTGACTGACAAACCAACCACAAACAGCAGTGTAAAAACGCGGAGCAGATTGGTCCGCCAGCCAGATTTCATTCCAGGTCCTCACTGCTGTGCAGCAGCGCCTCGATCCGGGCAGTCACCATATCCAGCGCCACAGTGTTCATGCCGCCTTCCGGAATTATGACATCCGCATAACGCTTGGAAGGTTCAACAAACTCCATATGCATAGGCCGGACAGTATTTAAGTACTGGTGCACTACCGATTCGGTCGTCCGCCCGCGCTCGACGATATCCCGCTGTAAGCGGCGGATAAAGCGGATATCGGCATCGGTATCCACGTAAATTTTCACATCAAACAGATCTCGTAAAGCCCGTTCATAAAAGATGAGGATGCCTTCAATCAGAACAACCTGGCGCGAATCCACATGCACCGTGCGACTTGTTCGGCTGTGCGTGGTGAAATCATACACTGGCATTTCGATCGGATTACCTTGTTTTAACTGCAGGAGGTGCTCCACCAGTAACTCGGTTTCCAGAGAATCCGGGTGATCGAAATTGACCCGGGCGCGTTCGACCGGGGATAAGTCCTGAAAGTTGCGATAATAGGCATCATGGGGTAAGAAGGCAATATGCTGCGCGCCAACACGCTGCAAGATCACACTCGCTACGGTTGTTTTCCCTGAACCTGTGCCGCCAGCAATGCCAATGACTAAGGGATGTTGTTTGATGGGCATGGAGGAATTATACTCTACCCGAACCGGCTTGAAAGGGGCTTTCGGAACTGCCGCAATCAGATGAGCAGGTGGGAAGCCACGCGCCCAACTGACTACCACAAAACACAGAAAGGCTTAAGGTAGAAGATTTGTTACACTTATTCCTGGAGAATAAATGATTTGTGTGGTTAAATTAAAACCTCCTGGCAGCCAGGAGCGTTTCTTTGAAAGCCAACAGTCGGGATCGAACCGACGACCTGACGATTACGAATTGTCTGCTCTACCAGCTGAGCTATGTTGGCGCGGCTGAAATTATACCAGGATCTGGCATAAACCAGCAAGAGTTAGCGGATATTTAAAATTACCGGTAGTCGCGCCCCCAAACCGAACACAAACAGGTACGGGTGGGGGGCGCATAGAGGAGATGAGAACATGCTCAATATCGCCATGATTTCCTACCACACTTGCCCGCTTGCTATCTTGGGCGGTAAAGATACAGGAGGAATGAATGTTTACGTGCGTGAACTGACCCGCTACCTGGGCCGCCGGGGGGTTCACGTGGATGTTTTTACCCGTTCGCAAGATGAACATGTGCCTCAAATCCTGCATGACCTGGGCTATGGAAACCGGGTAGTACATGTACCAGCCGGCCCGGAACATCCCCGGCCCAAGAAAGAACTGGCGAACTACCTGCCTCAATTTGTCGAAGGCATCCAAAGCTTTGCCCGGGATAAGGGTATCCATTATGATCTCATCCACAGCCATTACTGGCTGTCTGGCATTGCCGCGAAAGCGCTCAAAGAAAGCTGGGGCGTGCCAGTGGTGCATATGTTCCATACCCTGGGATTGATGAAAAACCGGGTCGCCCAGAGTGAAGCGGAACGGGAAGGCGAGTATCGCATCCTGGGGGAATATGAAGTGCTGGAAATGGCAGACCGCATCGTGGCGGCAACGCTGGCAGAGCAGTCGCAGCTTCAGTTTTTATACCACGCTGACCAGACTAAAATCAGTATTATTCCCCCTGGCGTGGATATCAGCCATTTTTACCCAATTGCTCCCGATGAAGCCAAATGCGCCATTGGTGTTCCCGATACTGACCGGATGCTGCTGTTTGTCGGGCGCATTGAGCCCCTCAAAGGCGTCGACACTTTGATCCGCGCTATCGCGCATATGCGCACCACCGGTGTAACCGACCAGTTTCCCCACTACCTGGCCATTATCGGCGGGGATCCAAACGCAAGTACCACCGATATGGATTCGGAAATGGCGCGCCTCCAGCAGATCAGTCACGAGCTGGGCTTAGATGACCTGGTGGTTTTCCTGGGCAAACGCTCACAGTCCTCCCTGCCCTACTATTATTCCGCGGCAGAGGTGCTGATTATGCCCTCGCATTATGAGTCCTTTGGCATGGTGGCATTAGAAGCGATGGCATGCGGCACGCCGGTGGTCGCCTCGCAAGTGGGAGGACTGGCCTTCCTGATCCAGGATGGCGTGACGGGCTTTGTGGTACCGGGCGGAGATTACCTGGCCCTTAGCGACCGGCTGACGCAGTTGGTGAGCCAACCGGAATTACGCAAGCGGTTAGGCCAGCAAGCGGCCGCTTATGCCAGCGATTATGCCTGGGAGAACATCACCAGCCGGGTGCTTGATTTGTACCAGGATGTGCTAAAGGAAAAGTTGTCAGAAAAATCTTTCTAATACAATTTACCCCAGAAAACGGATAACGCCAGGCTGATGAAGAACCAGACGGCAAGCGCGCCGCTCACCCGGTGTACTCGCCGGCGCGCCCGAAAAATCGTCCAACCCAACAATAAGACAGCCCCTAAAATCGCCAGGTAGGCGGTGATGCGGTAAGTCAGGTAAAAAACGGGGGAGAGATTCACCAAATCGGCCTGGAAACGGATAATCAAATTCCCAATCCAGCTCAATAAGAAGGTCAAACCAAAAAACCGCACGCCCTGGGGCAGCACATTCCGCCACAAGAGCGCTAAAATCAGTGAGACCATGATCAGAATGACCACCGCCGTCAGGTAGGGGAGCTTGAGACCGCCCATGTAACCGCTCAGATCAACGACTGCCCAGGCAAAAAGTCCCCCGGCAATGCCGAACCAGACGCGGATTGTTTCTAAACGGCGCGAGAGCATCGCTTGTTGTAAAAAGTACATCGCGAAAGCCATTAAGACCAGCACATAAATCAGCAAACCGGGTTGGCCAAACAGTAATTCAATGGGGCGAACCACCAGGTTGATTGTCAACCAGACCAGCACCAACGCGGCCATCGTCAGCACACCATCTGTCAGCTTGCTTTGCCAATCCTGATTGAACAGCAATGACCGGGCGTTCCATAATCTTTGCATGCGTTTATCCTTTGAAAGGTTTCCGCGAGCAGTGATTCCCCGCTACCGTGGTTATACCCATTTCAAAAGGGAAAAGCAAGCGCTGGCACTTAACGAAATGATTAAGTCTTTTTGTTACGCGGTTTTTTGAGCGCTCGCCCGCTGCGCACCACGTCCTCCCCATAGCGTTCACGCAGTTCATCCAGGGCATCCAAGAGTCGGCGTTCTTTCTGATCTGGTGTATCCCACAAGCTCAGTTGATGCGCGCTTTCACTCAGGCGGCTCGCGCCCACACCAATCAATCGCACGGCATGCCCCTCTGACCAGATCGAATGCAGCAGGTTCAAGGCCGAGGTATAGATCAAGCCATCCTGGTCGGTTGGCTGCGGTAGGCTGACCTGGCGGGTGTGGGTAGTGAAATCAGGCCAGCGCAGCTTAATGCGGATCGTCGCCGCGCATAAATTTTTCTGGCGTAAATTCCGGGCAACGGCTTCACTCAACGAACGCAGCGTTTCATCAAGCACCGCAGGACTGGCGACATCCCGGTCAAAAGTAACTTCCTGGCTGATCGAGCGCGCCGACCGTTCCGAGACAACCGGGCGATCATCGATGCCGTGCGCGTGTTGGTACATTTCCCGCCCGGCCTGGCCAAACTGGCGGATGAGGACTGCTTCCGGCAGGCGAGCGATATCGCCGATGGTATGAATGCCGATTTCAGCCAGGTGAGCCGCCGTCTTCGGCCCTACACCCCACAATGCCTGAGCAGGCAGCAGGGCGAGGAACTCGGCCTCTTTCCCCGGAAGCACCACCTCAATCGCGTTAGGCGGTGTTGGCCCGCGGTGTTTGGCTTTGCCAACATCTGTGGCGGTTTTTGCCAGCAACTTATTCGTGGCAACGCCAATCGAACAGGGCAGCTGCAGGCGGGTATTAATCTCACGCTGAAGTTCCTGGGCCAGCAATAAGGTGGGCTGCGGCAAATCCGATAGATCCAGGAAGGCTTCATCGATCGATATTTGCTCGAGCAGCGCGGTATGCTGGCGCAGAATCTCCATTACCTGGTCCGACTTTTCCCGATATGCTGAATAGTGGGACGATATGATTAGCAGGCCAGGGCATAAGCGCATGGCCTGAGCCATGGGCAGCGCCGAACGCACCCCAAACTGGCGCGCGGCGTAGGAACAGGAGGAGACGACGCCGCGCTCATCCGGTCGCCCACCAACGGCGAACGGTTGGCCTTTTAACGCCGGGTCGCGGAGTTCTTCTACTGCACAGAAAAATGCATCCAGGTCGAGGTGAATGATTTTTCGAGTTCCCATGCTTTCATTTTACCGGAATATTCTTCAAAATCCCCTTTCACTACCGATCCGGCAGCAGGCGCTCCTCGGAGATGCGAGCAACCAGTCCCTTTCAAAACGATCATTGAGCCCGAACAGACTGCCATCCTACAGCATCCGCCAATGATTGAGGATCATCACCGCCGCGCGCAGCAAAGTAAAGAACAAGTTTGTCGCCAGCCCGGCGAAAATCGCAGTCCGGTAGGTAAGCTGCTGCTGCATGGAAAGCTTTACGATATGCAGGAAGAGTTTCATCACAGTTAAGATAATTCCCTAACTGCCCACACTGTGACAGGGGGAACTTTTTGGAAGCAGGGACTGGCATTTTGAAAAACGAAACAGGCAGAAGATTGCTATCTAAGATAGCGGATCTTCTGCCTGCCTGTAATTCAAAAAATAGTTAAGCGGCGGGCTCTTCCGAAGCCGTTGGGAGTTCGTAGCCCAGGTTGCGCAGGCTCTTCTTGAGATCAATCAGCGCCTTGCGGCCAAAGCCCTCGATCGCGAGCACGGAAGCCTCACCCTGCTCCAAACGCTCGAGCGCCTGGCCCACGGTGGTAACACCAGCTTTAGTGAGTGCATCGGTGGCGCGGGTGGGCAGACCCAGGTCTGCAATCGGGCGAGTGGGCGAAGTTTTTGATTCTTCGCGCGTGCGCTGCTGTTCCACGTAAGTCTGGCGGGCCTGCAACTTGCGATAGAAGCGGTCAACCTGACCTTCGCGGTCAACCAGGCGCTGCTGCTGCCCGGTAAAGAACGGATGGCACTTCGAGCAAACTTCGGTTCGAATGACCTTTTTTGTCGAGCCAGTCGTCCAGGTATTCCCACATGCACAAATGACCTGCGCATCGGGATAAAAAGCTGGGTGAATACCCTCTTTCATAGCAATAAACCTTTCCTTCTTAAGAGCGACCCTACAACCGGCTTCCATCGTGGCGAAAACCGGGGCAGGAGAAACGGACCTCTTACTCCGCTTCGGCCGGCATCACGCTGACGCGTTTCTGGCCGCTGGGGAGGGTCTCGTAAACAACTAAACCATTCGCGACAGCAAACAGCGTATCATCTTTACCCAGGCCAACGTTCAATCCGGGTTTAATGCGGGTTCCACGCTGCCGAACCAAAATGTTGCCAGAGATAACCTGTTCACCGGCGTAACGCTTTACGCCCAGGCGCTGCGAATTGCTGTCACGACCGTTGCGACTGGAACCACCACCTTTTTTATGTGCCATTGTTCCTACTCCACTTCGATCGAGTTAACTTGTAAACGCGTATACTTTTGGCGGTGACCCGTCTTGACACGATAGCGTTTCTTGGGGCGGTAGCGGAAAATCACGATCTTCGGGCCTTTGGTGTGTTCCAAAACCGTGGCATTGACCCGCACACCGCTCACAACCGGAGCGCCTACTGCGACCTGGTCATCATTGACCAGCAGCAAAACGGAATCGAGGTTGACCTGCTGGCCAACATCCGCCTTCAACAGGTCTACTTCCATGGTAGACCCTTCGACGGCTCGATACTGCTTGCCGCCGCTCTCAACAATTGCATACTTCATTTCGCTCTCCAATCTTCACTTCACCACGGACATTGCGCATGAGCCAAACATGCACTTCCGATTGGCACAACGCCACGCCGCGGGGAAGTTGGGGATTAAGATTATATCATTACAGGTTAATGCCCCAGCAAGCCGTACGCCGGGGCAAACACAGGCCATATTATACAGGTTTGGAGGGAGTCTGTCAACGGTTGTTAAGCGTTTTACGCAATTTTCGCACGTCCCCTTCGCGCATTGTGACGCCTAAATTGTCTAAATGCTCTAAAAACGCCAGGACATAGCGCCGGCTGGTATTCAACTGGTCGCGGAACTGCGCCGCCGAGAGGGTTTCTTCTTCCGCAAAATGCGCCTGCACCTTAGCGACCAGGGCATCATAATCTCTTTTGCGGAAAGCAACTTCTGGAGAAACCTGTACCAGCACCCCCGTTTCGACCAGCGCCTGGTACACATCCTCGCCAACTTCTGCCTGCGCTTCTTTGACGCTTGGCGGGCTGAAGGGCGACTGGGCGAAACGGGACAGCAACCGTTCCACCTGCGTAGTTTGCTGGGAGGTAAAACGAATGGCGTGCCCTGGCCGCCAGACCTGATTAGTCCCTTCTTCGAGCAGTCCCGCTTCAATCCAGCGCCGTAAAGCCGCGTTGAAGACGCGCGGAGCTGCAATTTTCAGCCGGCTTTTCAACTCCTCGCGCGGCATACCCCGCCGCAGCGGATTTGTGTGGTGATAATTTTCCACTTCGCGCCCAGCGCGCTCGCTTTCCGCCTGCCACTGCGCCTGGCTCCAGGCCAGCAGGTCACTGGCAGGTGCTGGCGTGCCAGACTCCAACACGATCAATTGGCCGGTATCCAGCAGGTCTGCCAGCCCAGACTGAGCTTGTTCCTCTGCCAGCCGGGCGCGCGCCACCGCTTCCCGAATGGGAGCCGCGCCAAGTGCCTGAAACGCCTGCAGCAGCACTTCAGCGGGCGAGCCCTGGCGCAGTGCCTCGAGCCGGGCGATAACCTGCTCGTCAAAGCGACGGTAACGCCGCTTAGGCTGCGCGTCCATCACCACACCCCCACCCAGCGTCTCTCCTGGGGAAGGCCGGCGGAGAATATAGCGGTCGCCGCGCACCGCGACGGTTGGCTCGCGGAGTTCCAACTGCAGCCAGCCCGCCTGCCCTGGCTTTAGTTCCTCCATGCCTAACAGCCGTACGCGCGCTAGAATTTCAGCGGTACCCAGGAAAAACTTGACTTCCGTGCTGTGGCGCAGCGGCGCAGAGGCATTCGGCAGCAGGTGGAAATGCACGTCGATGCGCTGGGTTGGCTGGTACTTGCCCGGCTCTGCCAGCACATCGCCCCGGCGAACCTGTTCCACTTCCAGCCCGCTGATGTTCACCGCTGTCCGGCTGCCCGGCACCGCCGACTGCTCCTTGCGTTTGTGCGATTGCAGCCCGCGCACCCGCCCGCGCAAGCCTGCCGGTAAAATTTCCACTTCTTCACCCAGGCGCAAACGCCCGTCGATTAAAGTCCCGGTTACCACCGTTCCAAAGCCAGAAATTGTAAATACCCGGTCTATCGGCAGGCGCGGGCGGCCAAGGTCTGCCCGCAGCGGTTGTTCGCCCAGGCAGTCTTGCAGGGCGCGCATCAATACATCCAGGCCCTGGCCTGTTTTGGCCGAAACCGGGATGATCGGTGCTTCCGCCAGCACAGTCCCTTGCACCGTTTCGCGCACATCCGCTTCGACCAGTTCTAACCAGCCCGGTTCATGCACCAGGTCGGCTTTGGTCAGCACAATGACGCCGGCATCAATCTGTAAAATATCTAAGATCGCCAGATGCTCGCGCGTTTGCGGCATCACACCTTCATCCGCCGCCACCACGAACAGGACCGCATCGATCCCGCCGACGCCTGCCAGCATATTTTCAATAAAATCACGGTGCCCGGGTACATCGACAATGCCAACGGGTTCGCCATTTGGCAGCGCCAGCCAGGCGAATCCTAGATCAATCGTCATTTCGCGTTCTTGTTCTTCTTTCAAACGGTCAGGATGCGTCCCCGTCAACGCCGCGACCAGGGTAGATTTACCATGGTCTACATGCCCTGCCGTTCCAATTACCCGCATGAAAGCCTCCCGTTAGCCAGCCCGCCCAAAGACCCGGTCATATTGCTCGGCCCATTCGTGCGCCACCGAAAGCAGGCTTTGCAGGCGCTTTTGGTTCTCATCCCGCAGCTGCTGGACGAGATCCTGAATTTCTTGTGAGATATCTTCCAGCACGACAACCCGCTCATTGTACCGTTCAAAGTGCCGGTTTAGCTCACGCTGCTGCTCTTCCTGCACCAGCGAATAGTTTGTCCAGCGTTTTTGATCATCCGCCTTGAAGGAAACCCATTCCTGCCGGAAGCGGTCTTCCGTTAAGCGCTGCATCTCAGTAATCTCATTGATCCGGCGCTCAAAGCGTTGGGTGATCTCATCGAAAGCTTCCTGCGCTCGCTTAATCGAGCGATTGGTGGCTTCCACTGCCTGAAGCTGTGTATCCAGCCCCATCCCCTGGCGCTCGATCAGGTCAAACCGGGCCTGCCAATCCTTCCAGATGCGATCCCGCTCGACAGCCGCCATATTTTGCTTATCAATAAAGGCAGTAATGCTCTGGCGGCGCTCGCTTTCAGCAGCCTGAAACTCGTTAATGCGCATCTCCATCTTCCGCACGCTGTCACTGGTCAGGTCGGTGCGCCCGCGCTGCTCGTCCTGGCGTTTGCGTACGGCAGAGAGTTCTCCTTGCATATCCGTGATGCGTTTGGTCTCCTGGCGCTGCGATTCTTCCAATAGCTTAAGCGCCCGGCGGTATTCGTCATCCGAGCGGCGGTATTCTACAATTTTCTGGTTGACTTCTTCAATCAAGCGCACCAGGCGGAAATCTTCTTCGACGCGCAACTGCAGAGACTTGCGCAGTTCAGGGATTGGGTCCAGGCCGCGGCGCACCTCTGCAATGCCTTTCGAAAGAGTCTCTTGATCTGCCAGGCGAGCTTTTTCCATCTCACGCTCGCGCTCAACGCGGGCTTTTTCGACTGTTTCAATTGATCGCGGCAAATCCACGCGAAACTGCGCCAGGGCTGCATCAATTTTATCGAACTTGGTCAGCATCATTGAGAAGCGGGTCACTTCTCCACTGGTCTCTTTCACCTGCTGTGAAAGACCTGGCAATTGATTTTCCATAGCCGCCAGGCGCTCCTCGAGCGTTTGGATCGCAATCTTATCCTTGCGGCGCTCGGTTTCCAGCCAGTCCAGGCGTTTCGAAAGTTGTTCCAGGTCCATGTGTTGATTTCCTTTTCTATTCCGGTAATAAACGGGGAATGACCCAATTCATCTGAAATTATAACCGATCCATCCTGGCTTTTGCTCAGAACGGGAAGGCTTTTTAAAGAACGGAAGGGTTAATCCGATTTTTAGGGCAGCAAGGTATAGGCGCTGGTCAGGCCTTGAGTTAGCGGCAAGAACACCTGTGGCAGCAGGCCGATCAACAACAAGCCGGCGATCCCGCACAACAAAAGGAAGATTTGAAAACGCGATTCGCAAAACGTCTGCGGCCGCCAGCCACCTCGCGCCAGCACGGCCAGTGCTCGAAAACTGCTGAAGAGCAGACCACCGCTGCCGAGCAGCACCCAAAGTGCGTTCGCCAGCGACTGGCGAGCCAGTTCCTCCAGCAGAATCTGATGAATCGGAAAGACCGCCAACAGCGGCAAGCCTCCCAGCGTCAGTGAGGCGACTGCCAATCCGGCGGTTGCAAAGGGCATACTCTGCGCCATGCCTTGCATGTCCTCAAACCGGCTTGAGTTTGCCTGGCGCAATAAAAGCGAAAGCGAAAGCGCCCATAACCCCAGTCCAATCGTCCGGGGTAAGAACATACTGGAGAAAAGATCTTTGCCAACTGAATTCGAAAGGCTCAAGGCGATGAGCGAAAAACCCGTTTCCACGATCACCGCATAACCGAACAGGCGCGCCAGGTCTTTTTGGAAGGCGGCCCACAAACCAGCAGTGATCACCATCAACGTGCCCAGCAGCCCCAGCACCCGGAAGACTTCAGGAGATGCGCGCAACCAGCCAAAGTTATTCAAAAAAGCTAAAACAAGCAGTAAGTCGACCGTTGGCAAGATTAAGAAGAGAAAACCGGAAACATAGGGTGAACTCTGCTCCGCCAATAATGGAATCCAGGTATAAAAGGGGAACACTGCCAGCCAGAACGCAAACCCCAGGCCCAGAAAAACCATCGCGAGGGTCAGCAAGGTCACATTGTTTGGATTAGCATCAACGCCGCTCAATGCCCATCCCGCCAGCAAGATAAAAGGCATCGCCAGGGTTTGGAAGATCAGGAAACGCAGCACTCCCTGCCCAATTGGTTTTCCGGGCGGCGAAAGCACCGGCACAAACAACAGCACCGCCATCTCGATCAGCAGCGCCGCATATAAAAACGGCTCAACCGCCAGGGCAGCAACCAGCAGCGCTACTACGCCTAAACCAAACGGGATCAACAGGCTGCCGCCTGCCCACAGCTTTGGTTTGCCAGCAGCATAAACACCCGCAAACCAGAAGGAACAAACCAGGTAGATAAAGCTGAGGAAGGGCCGGTCGGCTGTGCCCAGGGTGAATTTGCGACCGACAAATGATAGGGTTGGTTGAATGTAGAAAGAAACCGGCCCAAGATGAACGGACTGCCCAATCGGCGCCAGCCGGGCGACCAGCGCCAGCAGCAGGCAAAACACGACGGACAACAGCACAACCAGGCCAAGGCGTTGACGCAAGAACCAGAATAAAACCCCGGCTAAAGCGGGGAGGAAAATCCAGATCAGCGGCGCGCTCATGCTGGGTCTTCCTCACTGCCAGAAAGCGTGTCTAATAAATAGGCACCTACCAGCGCCAGCCCGAGGGTCACCAATGCCAGCAAACCTGCCACCAGTACAGAGTTTTCTACCGCGGCGTACAGCAGTTCAAAACCCGACAGCGTAGTCAGCAGGCCAAGCAGCACCCGCAGAGGGCGTGTGGTCATTCCCAGATGGGCCAGACCCATGCCGATCAACAGCATGGCACCCATCACCAGCGAGGAGGGCAGCGGTACCAGCTTTACAACCGCTGGCACAAGCGTAAACACCAGAATCCAGATCAGAAAAGCGACTAAAAAACGGAAAATAAATCCTGCCCCACCTGCCTGCGGATCTTCTACCAGTTCCGGATTCGGGCGAGACGCGCCCAGCATAGCCCCTGCCATCCAACCGGCAATAAGCTTGACTGCCGACAGCCCCAGTGGCCAGACCGGGAGAACCAAGGCAAATACCGCCAGATACTGTACCGCCAACGCAATAATACTCCAGCGCCAGTTTTGACTGAGCAGCAAAAACAAAGTGGTGATGACCACCACAATTACCGCCAGGAAAGAGATCTGCGCCATCATTATTTGCTAACCCCGGCCAAAATCAACGAAATCAACAACGCTAGCATCACCAAAGACCAGAGGATGCCGCCATCCCCTTCCAGGACAGCCGTTAGCATCTGGACTGTGCTTTGCAGAAGCCGGTAGAACCAGGCGATGACCTGGTATAGCCAGTTCAGGCGGAAGATCGCAGATAGCACGCCCCCCACCTGCCGGCTAAAAACACCCAGCCAGCGTTCTGCGATGGCATCTTTCGATAAGGAACGCCGCAAGGAAATCGCCAGGCCCACGCCAATCCCAGCAATCGAAACAACCACTAACGAAGGCCAGATGACCCCCAGGGTCAACGAACCCGGCCAGCCGATGCCACCAATCAGCCACTCGCCCGCGATCAAGAAAAGCAGCCCACCTGGGAAAACAGTATGCACCCAGCGTTCCATCGGGTATAGTTCCTCACGCGGGCGAAAAATATGGCGCAGGTAACCCAAAATCAGACAGATCACCGCCAGGAAGAAAAGCACATCTACCAACCCGCTGGATGCGTAAATCACGCCTACCCAACCTGCGGCAGCCGGGGTAAACGGCAGGCCAACAAAGCCTAAAATACCGAATAGAGGAAGGATTAGAATCTGTTGGCGCTGCGCAGAATAGAAGAATAAGACACTGCCCGAAAGAATAAGCGCGGTCCCCCAAAGGATGCTGGCCTGGGGATTGCCATTAATCACGCTGACCACCGCCAGGGCAGCCAGGGCAATCGACCAGAACGGCCGCCCTTCCAGTTCATTATCTGCTGCCAGCCACATCATGCCCCCGTAGACTGCCGCCAATGCGCTCAGGCCGATCAATAAACCCTGCCAGTTCTCTGGCACGACTTTCACAGGCATACGCCCCAGGACCATCAAGCTGGAGGCCGGGCCAATCATGCGCATGACGTTTCCCAGGCCGCGCCAGGCATAAACTTCACCGGTGTAGGGCAGGTTTAAGGGCAGCACACCCAGGCGCAGCCCGGCGGCCAATAGCATAAACAGGGCCAGTGATTCGGGAATAGGGGCCAGCTCAAAAGGCGTATTCTGCGAGCGGGCAAATAAGATCGCCAGGATCACCAGCAGCGTGCCAGCAACGCGTACGGAAAATAATGTGACCGTTTGCACGCCCAGCCGCCTTCCGGCAGCCGTGCTGATCACCATCAAGAACTCAACCAGGTCCACAGCAGTCCAGGTAAGTACCAGGGTGATCGGGTTACCTGCCATGACGGCCAGTAACCCCAGCCCTACCAATGCCAGGCCAAGCGCCCAGTTATAGGGCAGCGCTTCTTTCTCTAATCGGGCCGCATCCGTCAAGATAAAGGCCAGCGCGAGCAGGGACAGGCTGATCACATAGGGCCACGAACTGAGATCCAGGCGGAAAATTGGGGAACTGGATGCTTCACCAAACAACTGCCACTGTGTGATCACTACCTGCAGCGGGACGCGCCAACGCAAAAAGACCGCCGCCGCTACCGTGAGCAGGCCAGCCAAAGCGCCAATCAGCCAGGCGTAACCGATGCTCGGTCGCAGCTGCTGTAAAAGAATAATCCCAAATGCACCCAGCAGCAGGAGCAGTACTGGTAAAAAAAGAAGAAGAGCGATCGCTTCACTCGCTTTCCAGCAACAATTGAGCCGCCAGTTGCTTTCACCAGCATGCCCATCTGTGCGCTGGTTTATAGCACCGGAGCGAACGGTTTGCGCGCCAGGAACTGGCCCATGCCAGGCCGGCCTAACCAGCGTTCGCTATCAACAATCAAGTGACCGCGCAAGAAAACTTTCTGCGGATAACCGGTCAACTCCCAGCCCTCATAAAGATTATAATCCGTTCGGTGCTGCGCGTGGGCCACGCCGTAAGTCAACTGCCGTTCGGGATCCCAGATGACTACATCGGCATCCGCTCCAGGCAGCAGGCAGCCTTTACGCGGGTACAAGCCGAAAATCCGGGCCGGGTTGGTGCAGTTTAATGCCACGAACTGGTTCGGGGTGAGCCGCCCCTGCTCTACCCCTTTCGTCCACATCACCGGCAGCCGGTCACCTACCCCAGGCAAGCCATTTGGGATCCGGGTGAAATCGTCCGCGCCTAACTCTTTGCCCGGAATGCACACTTCGCGCCCTTCGTATAAAATGGGCTTGCGTCCATCATAGAAGAAGGGGCAGTGATCCGTCCCAACCACCTGTACCACACCTTCATCCAGGCCCTGCCAGAGGCGCACATTGTCTGCAGCGGTGCGCATGGGGGGTGAACAAACCCATTTTGCACCATCAGGACGGCGCAAATCGTCGATGCTGAAAAACAGGTACTGCGGGCAGGTTTCGCCCATCACCGGGACGCCTTGCTGGCGAGCATACTGCAGCACATCCACTTCCCCGCCCGCGTTCATATGCACGACGTAAAGCGGCGCGCCAGCCTGCGCTGCCAGGGCAGCACCACGCATCACTGCTTCAACTGCACCCCAGGCCGGGCGGGTCAGGGCATGCCACTCCGGCGAGCGGTGCCCGGCGGCAACTGCCTCCGCGACCAGCACCTCGATGACATCGCCATTTTCAGCATGCATCATGGTTAGCATGCCATTTTCGCCTGCTACGCGCATCACGCGAAAAATATCGCCATCTGGCAGCCGCAGGCGGTTGTTATAGGCGGTAAAAACTTTTACGGTTGTAATCCCTTCAGCCACCAGGCCGGGGATTTCCGCCAGCACCTGCTCATTCAGCTGAGTGATATTCATATGAAAGCCAAAATCAATCGCGGCGCGAGGATCGGCTTTGGCATGCCAGGCGTCGATATTTGGTTTAAGCTGCGCCACTTCCTGCGGAACAAAGTCGATTACTGTAGTGGTGCCGCCAAAAGCGGCAGCCTTATGCCCGGTGTAATGATCATCCGCTGAGACGACCGCACCGCCCATCGGCAGGTCGAAGTGTGTGTGCACGTCTACGCCGCCCGGCAGCACTAACATCCCGGCTGCGTCAACGACCTCAGCATCCTCCGGGACAGTCAGGTTTTGCCCAACGGCAACAATGATCTCACCTTCGATGAGTATATCCGCCTGGAAAGTCTCCGCCGCGGTGATCAGGGTTCCCGATTTGATTAAGATAGTCATGGTGCACCAGTCCTTAACGATCCCTATTGTACCAAAACCCAGCCGCAGTCACCCGCGCCAGTACTAGGTCGTGTAGCGCTTTCCGGTTTTCTTCAGCTGACTCCAATCCCCAAGAAGGAGCAGCAGCGCCGGGTCCAGATTAACTTCCGGCAAATCTAGCGGCTGGTATTGGCCCGCATTAAGCGCACGCTCTCTCAGCGAGCGCCACAAGATTTCACGTTCTTCCGAACGCACCACCAAATCGTTGACCGTTCGCCCCCGGCTAAGCAGGTCGCCGGTGGTGTATAGAAAGGTAATTCTGCGCCAGCGCCCGGCTTGAATGGGCTGCGGCAGCATTTCTAACGGCCCAATTTGAATCTTATAATACTCTTCCTGGGCGCGCGGATGTTCTGGTTCATCACGCAGCAGTTCGGCGCGCGTGGTCAGCTCATGCCCGCGCACCTGGGCAATGGTTTCAATGCGCCAGCGGCGTTCCTCACCAAAAGCAGCTCCCTGATAAAAGGCCAGGTAATCCACATCGATCACTTTTGGCGCTGAACGCAGCGGCACCCGGTACCAGCCTAACAGGCGCGCAATTTCCAGGTCCCGCGGACGAGGGATATAAGCGACCAATACCAGAGCGGTGGGCGGAGGGTAAGGATACATAAGCGATTATTAAAGGTGCGTGACCCACCTGGTGAGCCACGCACCGCGTAAGTTGTTTATTGATACTTCTGAATCAGTCCAACCTGCTCGTTAAATTCAGTGATCAAGGCGTCAATCTGATCCGCCTGTTTCTGAATATCCGTCCAGTAACAGGGATCATACCACTGCGCCTGGATCTCCTGGTAGGTCTTGCCTTGCTGCTCCACCCAGGTGTAATACTTGAGGTTATGCACGCGTTTGCGGCCATCGTACGTCAGTTCTTCCAGATGATCCGTGGTCACGCCCTGCAAATCGCGGGCATAGGTTTCCGCGGCGGCGAATTCATCAAATGCGCCCAACTGCTCGCGGTACTCCTCCAGGCGCGTTCCGTAAAGTTCCATCGAGTCGGTCAGTACGGTCAGCACCACATCGTTGGAGCCCAGCTCATAATATTTGGCAAATTTGATGGCTGAGAGGACATTGGCAATCCCTGAAAAACCAAACAGGTTTAACTGATTGACTGTCTCTTCAGGCACGCCCTTGCGCGTCAGGTAGCTCAGACCGGCTGGTTCGTTGAACAGGCGCATGATGTTTACCACAGCGTTATCATCGATAGCCGTCACAAAATCGGTATTCTTGATGTTATGGATCCACGGCACATGCTTATCACCAATGCCTTCGATGCGGTGCGCGCCAAAGCCATTGTTCAACAGCGTTGGGCACTGCAGCGCCTCACTGGCAATGATCTTGCTGCCCGGGTAAACCTGTTTGAGATAATCGCCACTGGCAATCGTACCCGCGGAACCGGTGGTCAGGGCGACGCCACGGTAGGTATCTTCTGGGCCGAGCACCTGTTTCAAGACTTCTTCCATAGCATGCCCGGTGACTTCGTAATGCCACAGGTAATTGCCAAACTCTTCAAACTGGTTGAAGATCATCAGGTCCTGACCGGAGTTGCGCAGTTCCCAGCACTTATCAAAGATCTCTTTGACATTTGACTCGCTGCCGGGCGTGGCGATGACTTCCCCGGCGATCTTTGACAGCCACTCGAAGCGCTCTTTGCTCATGCCTTCGGGCAGTATCGCGATAGATTTGCAGGCGAGTAAGGCAGAGTCATAAGCGCCGCCGCGGCAGTAATTGCCTGTGGATGGCCAGACAGCCTTTTGTGCAGTGGGGTCAAACTGCCCGGTCACCAGGCGAGGGACCAGGCAGCCAAAGGCTGCGCCCACTTTATGCGCGCCGGTCGGGAACCACTTCCCTACCAGGGCAACGACCCGCGCGGGTGTGCCGGTCAGACTGCTGGGAAATTCGATGAAATTTGCTTCCCCAAAGCCACCACCTTTGGCCACAGGCTGGTTATGCCAGGTAATCCGGAATAAGTTGAGCGGTGAAAGATCCCACAGGCCCACATTTTGCAGGTCTGCTTTGATTTTGTCCGGGATCAACGCTGGGTTCTTCATTTGGGCAAAGGTGGGGATAATAATATTACGCTCGCGCACTTGTTTTACGGCACGCTTCAATCGTTCGGGTTGAATTGTTAAATCAATGACTGCCATATCGATAACCTACTCCTGTACTGTTTCAGGTTGAGGAACTTCATCGGGCATAGAACTGACGACATACAACGGGCGTCCCTTGACTTCGTCATACACCCGGCCCAGGTATTCCCCCAGGATGCCAAGTGAAACGAGCTGCACTCCCCCCAGGAAGAGCACTGCCACCAGCGTCGTCGCCTGCCCAGCCAGTTCAATTTGGGTAAACGCGCGGATAAAAATAACGACCGGGATCAGCAGAATGCTTAAACCTGCAGCGATGAACCCGATATATGTTGCTAACTGCAGCGGGAAGTAAGAGAACCCCGTGACTGCATTCATTGCCAGCTTAAACATTTTCCGGAAAGGATACTTGGTGGAACCGGCAAAGCGCGCTGCCCGCTTGTAAGGGACGCCCACCTGCTTAAAGCCCACCCAGGCCGACATGCCGCGCAAGAAACGGTAATGCTCGCGCATTTGTTTCATCACGTTGACCACTTTGCGATCCATCAGGCGGAAATCGCCGGTATCCATCGGGATTTTTACATCTGTGATCTTATAAATCATGCGGTAAAACAAGGAAGCCGTCCATAGCTTAAACCAAAACTCACCTTCACGCTCGGCGCGAACCGCATAAACCACTTCGTAACCTTCACGCCACTTCTCAATCAATGCCGGGATGACTTCTGGAGGATCTTGTAAATCCGAGTCAATGATCACCACCGCATCGCCTCGCGCATAATCCAAACCGGCTGTCACAGCAATCTGATGGCCAAAATTACGCGCGAATACAATCGGGCGCACCCGCTGGTCCTTTTTTGCCAGTTCATGCATCATCGCGTTCGAATTATCCGAAGAGCCATCGTCCACCAGGATCAACTCCCAGGACTCTCCGGTTGAATTCATAACCGCACTCACCCGCCGGTACAATTCCGGCATCGATTCGGCCTCGTTATAAATCGGGGCGATAATCGAAAAAGTCGGCTTCATCCAGTCCATTTCTTGCCTTCCAAACCCTTTAAACTTGAACAAATCTCAAGTTCTATTTTACTCAGAAAGCGACGCAAGGTAGCCTTTAAGTGCGGATAAGCTCGGCTCAATCACCGGCGCTTCGCGTACTGACAGCATCGCGGCTCGGGTGTCTTTCAGGCCCGAGCCGGTGTTCATTACCAACACGGGATCCTCCGGGTCCACCAGCCCCTGATCCAGCGCCTTGACCAACCCCGCCAGAGCCGCTGCTCCAGCAGGCTCAGCAAAGATCCCAGCCTGCCCTAAAATTGCAATCGCTTTCAGGATCTCCGGGTCCTTAACTACCAGGCAGTCGCCGCCGGTCTGAGTCATCGCCCGCACTGCCCGCACGCCATCCCGAGGTAAGTCTACCGAAATGCTGTCTGCCAGGGTTTTGGCGGTAACGGCGCAAATTTTTTCGGTTTTTCCACGCACTGCGTTTGCCACTGCCGCAGACCCTTCAGCCTGCACGCCAAACAAGCGCGGCGCTTCATCCAGCCAGCCCAGCTGCACCAAATCCTGGAAACCTTTATGAATACCAGAAATGATGTTGCCATCCCCTACTGAAACAAACACAGATAAGCGCCGGGAGAGTTTGTTTTTGAGCAGCACCTGCTCCCAAATCTCAAAAGCCGCTGTTTTTTTACCTTCCAGGGTAAAGGGGTTATATCCTGTATTCCGGCAGTACCAGCCAAAGTTCTGTGAAGCCTGCACAGTCAGGTCAAACGCCTGATCATAACTGCCATCGACCAGAATGACTTGCGCGCCAAACACCAGCAGCTGCGCCACCTTAGCCGGAGGAGCCGTGCGTGGGGCAAAAATAACCGCGCGCTGACCGACCGCGGCTGCCATACCCGCCAGCGCCGCCCCAGCATTTCCAGTCGAGGCGGTTACCACCACCTTCGCGTTTATTTCCCGCGCTCGCGCCACGACCACAGCACTGGCTCGATCTTTGAAAGATGCCGTTGGGTTGCGGCTTTCATCTTTCAGCCATAACTGGCGCATACCCAGGCGCTGCATCAGGATTGGCGAAAAGTATGCTGGGGTCCAACCTGCCATGCGCAGCGGCGTGCCCTGGTTACCAGGATCGCCGACGGGCAGCAGCGGCAAATAACGCCACAGAAAATCTTCCGCACTGTTTGTGATCAGCCGGTAGCAGTCGCCGCGCTGAATTGCCGGAAAATCCAGCAAAACATTCAGATTTCCGCCATCCTTTGGGCAGACATATTCAACTTCCTGTGGGGTATAGGTAGTTCCGCAAAGCGAGCAGGTATAGCCAATAAAATGCTGCGGCATATCTTTATAGTCCTCTAGCCCCGCGCACATAAGGCAGCCCCAGGGCCGTCGGCGCGCCCAGGCGCTTACGAATCGCCTCCCGCGAACCAATTACCAAAACGATGATGGTAAAGGCATAGGGCAGCATCTGCAAGAAGAAACCCAGGTAGGGATTGTAGTAAAAGGGATTAGCAAGCCCAAACAGAGTGACTGGCCCTTGAATATCCAGCACTAACCGGCGCAGCGCACCAAAAATATAGGATCCTAATGCTACGCGCAGCGGGTTCCACTGCGCAAAAATCACCAGGCCAATCGCAATCCAGCCCTGACCGGCAGTGGTTAATTCACTGAACCAACCCGGCGACACCGCCAGGCTGATCGTCGCGCCAGCCAGGCCCGCCAGCATCCCCCCCACAAAAACATAGAAATAGCGCAGCGCATACACATTTACGCCCAGGGTATCCGCAGCGGCAGGATATTCCCCAACGGCGCGCAAATGCATGCCTGGGCGAGTGTAATTGATGTAATACCAGGAAAGAGGAATCAGGAGATATCCCAGGTACACCAGCAGTTTCTGATTGTAGAAGAAAATCTGGCCGAGGACCGGAAGCTGCGCCAGGAGCGGGATATCATAGGAAGGCATTAAAGCCATCGTGCCAGCTTTACTTAATCCCTCACCCAACACCAGGCTGATACCTACCGCCATGAAGTTAAGCGCCAGACCACTCACCACCTGGTCCGCTTGTAATGTAATCGTGATAAAAGCGTGCACCTGGCTGATCAACCCGGCAGCCAGCATCGCCACCAGGATTCCTAAAAAGGTATTTCCCGTTTTCAAAGCAATGCTGAAAGCGCTCATTGCGCCGATCAGCATCATGCCTTCAACGCCCAGGTTCATAACCCCAGAACGTTCAGCAAAAATCTCACCAAGCGCAGCAAACAAAAGCACTGTGCCCGTCGCTACGCCAGCATGGAGGGTGATAATCAAATCCATTATTCTACTTCTCCTCCGCCTGCCGGGTAATCCGGATGCGATAACGCAGGAAGAAATCGCCCGCAATCAGGCAGACCAGGATAATGCCCTGGATCAACTTTGGAATGCCAGAAGGTTGGATCTCGCGGCCCGCCAGGATCAACGCGCCAAACAGAATGGACACGAAAATGACCGCAACCGGATTAAGCTTGGCTAACCAGGCCACGATAATTCCAGTAAAGCCGTATCCGGGGGAAATCGACCCTTGCAAGCGGTGGACTACACCCGTAATTTCTGACATGCCAGCTAAACCAGCGATAGCGCCAGAGAGCATCATTACCAGGATGATATTTTTTGAAGTGGAAATACCCGCATACTTCGCGGCGTTGGGATTATCGCCAATCAGGCGGATTTCATAGCCCCATTGGCTGCGGTAAAGGATCAACCAGACTGCTACGGCCGCTAAAATGGCAAATACCAGCCCCATATGCGTGGTCAGGCCGCGGAAAATCGGGACCGCAGCGCCAAAATCCGTCAGGCGCGGCAGCCAGGCATTCTTTGGAAAGACTTTAGACATCTGGAAGCCACTTTCGGACCAGACGGCAAAGATAAAGAAATCATTCCAGGCAACAGCGATGTAGTTCATCATCAATGTGCTGATGATCTCGCTGACGCCAAACTTGGCCTTCAACAAACCAGGGATAGCACCCCAGATCGCGCCGCATAACATGCCGGCAGCCACCATGGTGATGATAAATAACCACGCCGGTGCGGTCGCCGGCAGCAGGGGCATCAACACCACCGCACTCGCGCCAAATGCACCCACAAAGAACTGGCCTTCCGCGCCAATATTCCATAAACGCATGCGAAATGCCACCGCACAGGCCAACCCGACCAGCATCAGCGGGATGGCTTTTACCAACGTATCCGAGAATACGCCAAGGCTGCCAAAGGAAGCCCCGGCGATATGCGCGTAAGACGCCCAGGGATTGCCGCCGGCGATGGCAATCAGGCCCGCGCCAATCAACAGCGCAATGGCGACCGAGAGGAAGGAGATCCAAAAGGTGTACCAGCGCGGCACCTGCTGCAAGCGCTGCTCAACGCGAAGGCGATAAGGGAAACCACTCCCTGGAAGGCGGCTCGGTCGGATTGGAACCATTGGTTCGCCAGAAGCTGGATGAATTGGCTCAGTCATTACTTCGCCTCCTTCAGGTCTTCAATCCGTTCCTCGCGGACGCCGGTCATCATCAGGCCAATTTTATCGATATCGCCGTCATTCACTTCCCCCATAATTTCGCCCTCATAGATGACGTAAATCCGGTCACTCATGTCGAGCAGCTCTTCTAATTCTTCCGAAATCAACAGGATAGCTGCTCCAGCATCCCGCTGCGCCAGCAGTAAACGCTGAACGCCTTCAATTGCCCCGACATCCAGGCCGCGCGTAGGTTGCATGGCAATCATCAAAGCGGGCTGGCTAGAAATTTCTCGCGCCAGAATCACGCGCTGCAAATTACCCCCGGAAAGCAGGCGCACCGGTGTTTGCAGCGAAGGCGCCAGGATTTCATAGGCATCTTTTAGCTCCCCGGCATACTTTTCCGCCGCGACAGCGCTTAACATCCAGCCTTTGCCAATCGGCGGCTGGTTATACTTTTTCATGATCACATTATCAGTCACACTCAGGTTGGGGGCCGTCCCTACATGATGACGGTCCTCAGGAATATGAGACACCCCCTTGCGAATGCCCTGCTTTACCGATTGGTTCGTCAGGTCCTCACCGGCGACCTCGATCGTCCCGCTGCTAACATGACGCAGCCCGGTAATCACATCTGCCAGCTCGCGCTGTCCATTTCCGGCTACGCCCGCCAGGCCAACAATCTCGCCCCGGCGAACTTCCAGGTTGATGCCACGTAAAGCAGGCAAGCCCTTATCATTTTCCGCATGCACATCCCTTACGCATAGCGCAACTTCACCTGGTGAGCAGTCCTTCTTTTGATGGGAAAATATCACGTCCCGGCCAACCATCAGCTTCGCCAGTTCCGCTTTGGTAATTCCACGCGATTCCACTCCAGCGGCAGTGATCTTGCCACGCCGCAGCACGGTGACTCGATCTGAAATTTCCATTACTTCATTCAGTTTATGACTGATAAAAATAATGGATTTCCCTTCTGCAACCATCGTACGCAGCGTCTTAAAGAGCGTATTAATCTCACTTGGCGCCAGCACCGCGGTTGGTTCATCCATAATCAGAACTTCAGCACCCCGGTAAAGCATCTTCAAGATCTCTACCCGCTGTTGTTCCCCTACTGAAAGCTGCCAGACCTTGGCCCGAGGATCAACCTCCATGCCGAATTTCTGGCTCAATTCCATAATCGTCTTTTCATGACGAGGCAAATTTAGAAAAAAACGGGGGGCATCCAACCCAAGTAAAATATTCTCAGTTACCGTTTGAGAAGGCACCAGCATAAAATGCTGGTGGATCATGCCAATGCCGTGTTCAATCGCTTGGCGTGGAGAGGCAAACGAAACTGGTTTGCCATTGATCAGGATTATGCCTTCTTCCGGACGGTACAGTCCGGCCAGAACATTCATCAAAGTACTTTTCCCGGCGCCATTCTCGCCCAGCAGGGCATGAATTTCACCTTTGCGCAGGTCAAAACTCACATTGTCGTTAGCCAGTACCCCGGGAAAGCGCTTCACGATTCCCTGCATACGGATAACAGTATCATTAGATGAATGATCTTTGCGTTCTTTCGGATCGATTGAATACTCCATCTATCCTTATCCCTTACCTAACCAACATTCTAGTGAGAATGTTGAAACTGTTGACACCTTTTCCCTTTACCTGTAATTTGACGCCAGGGGCCAGATCGAGGAACCGACCTGGCCCCTGGAATTTCCTTACTTTATTTTGGCAGTTCGGCGGTAATACCTTCCGCCCACCACTGCATACAGTACTTGCATTCCAGGCCTTGCGCGCCCGGAGGGAACTGATCCAGGTCAGCTTGCTGCATCTTCTCGCCCGCCGGAACCACGATGTTGCCCTGATTGTCCTTAATCGGACCAGCGAATACATCAAAGCGGGTGAATTTGCCGGCAATCATCTGGGCCAGTGTATCTTTCACCATCTGGACAGTAGCTTGTGGCAGTTCTGTAACACCCTGAGTCGGGGTTTGTCCATCCATGAAGCCATACAGGCCCAGGCCACCGCTGTCGGCGTCAAAGTAGTCCCAGCCAACTTTGTAGGTCTTGTCCTGAATGCCTTTGATAACCTTGGCATAGACTGGACCCCAATTCCAGTAAGGGGTTGTCAGGCAGCGGGCAGCTTTGCAGGAGCCAGACCAGTCATAAGTGATGCCCCATTTGCCTTTTTCTGTCGCCACGTCTGCCACTGCGGGCGTATCCGCACCGGTGAGAACTACATCGGCGCCAGCATCGAACAACGAAGCAGCCGCTTCGCGTTCTTTCACCGGGTCGTGCCAGGTGTTGATCCAGCGTACGTCCATGGTGCATTCCGGGCAGGTCTTACGCATGCCCAGGGCAAACGCGTTTCCCAGGCGCAGTTCTTCTGGGATTGGGAACGTAGCCATATACCCTAACTTGGTGCTGCCATCTTGCTTGGCGCGCGCGCCTGCCAGCATCCCAGCCAGGTATTTCATATCTTCCATCGCACCGAACAGGTTACCGAAGTTCGTCCCATTGGATTTATAACCACTGACGTGGATATAAGTGATATCCGGGAATTCACTGGCAACCGTTTCCATGGGGTCCATGTAACCGAAGGAAGTGCCGAAGATCACATTGAAGCCCTTGCGGGAAAGTGCGCGGAAAACCTGTTCCGCATCGGCGCCTTCAGGAACATTCTCGATATAAGCGGTGTGCACATCGGGCATATTCTGGTCGACGTACTGCCGGCCTTCGTCATGAGCCTGAGAATAACCACCGTCGTCATGTGGTCCAATGTAAACAAAAGCCACATTAAACTTCCCCTGTACAATTTCGGGGATTTGGAAGCTACTGCTCTGCGCAGGTTGAGCGGCCTGCGTATCGGTTGGTTGCGCTGCCGCAGGGGCGGAAGTGGCGGCAGGTGCGGAAGTTGTGGGCGACTGAGGGGCTGCCGGCGTCGCAGTTTGACAGGCACTCAGCACAAAAGCGATGATCATCAGTAAGGCAAATGCCTTCGTTTTCATAAAGGTCTCCTCCAGAGTCGAAGATAAATCTAAACTGGTTCTTCTTTGATAAGGTGTCGGAAACGACAAAACCCAAATTACTGGCCTGCGCACCTCCTTTTCATAGTACCGAAATATACATCTGACTTAGGATGCTCCTCGAAAGGTCGCACCAGTAAAACCATACGATTCAGCGATGTAGATTAATAGGAAAACCTCATACCCCAATATTTTACCCGTAAAGTCCATCATTTGCTGTGTTTTTAAGCACATCTTTTTGGGTTACCCTTGCACCTGTCTAGACAACATAAAGTGTAACACGCCGCGTTTCCCCGCAGCGCGTTACACTTTTTTACATTGTCAAAGCCATAACAGCCTTTTGGACGTGCAGGCGGTTCTCTGCTTCATCATACACGACCGAGTTCGGCCCATCGATGACCGCGTCGGTAACCTCAATATTGCGGTCTGCCGGCAGCGGATGCATAAAGATGGCATCCGGCTTAGCCAGGCTCATGCGCCGCTCGTCGGTGATCCAATCCTTATATTTGTCGATGATCCTGGCGCTCTCGGCGACATCTGTGGTGTAAACCAGCGGACCCCAGGACTTGGGATAAAGGATATCCGCGTCTTTGAAAGCTTCATCCATATCTTCCACCACCTCGAAGCCCGTGCCGTACTTGCGCGCCTGCTCCCGCGCCTGATCCATGATCTCCGGCATCAGCTTGAACTCCGGCGGATGGGCCAGCACCACATCCATCCCAAAGCGTGGCATTTGCAGTACCAGGCTTTGCGGCACGGAAATAGGTTTCTGGTAGGAGGAAGCATACGCCCAGGACACCACCATCTTCTTGCGGCGCAAATCCCGGCCCTTCTTCTCGATAATCGTCATCAGGTCCGCCAGGATCTGGAAGGGGTGATAAACATCGCACTGCATGTTGAGCACTGGCACGCGCGAGCTGCTCGCCACCTCGTTGAGGTACTTGTTCCCATCGCCCCAGTCGCAGTGGCGAATAGCGATGCCGTCAAAGTACCGCCCGAAGATTTGCCCAATCTCTTTGGCCGTGTCACCGTGTGAGATTTGGGTCGTTTTTGAATCAATGAAAGCACCGTGTCCGCCCAGTTGGGCCATGCCCGCCTCAAATGAAGCGCGCGTGCGTGTGCTGCTGAAGAAGAACAAAAGCGCCAGGACTTTGTCGCGCAGGTAGGCGTGCGACTCATTCAAAGCCCGCTTGCGCTTCAGGTCAAACGCCACGTCCAGCACTGTTTCGACTTCTTCTTTGCTGAAGTCCAGATCACTGATCAAGTCTCGTCCATGTAAAAATGTTTGCATATGGTTGCTCCTTAGAGATAAAAAGATTGTGATGAAAAACCAGCTAATTCTAAAGCAATTGACTTACCTATGGAACTTTCGCTTGCGTTTTGCATCCCAGCATCGTTGTTATGCCCATAGCTGCTTGCTGGGTATTTAAATCCGATTGATTTCCAACTCGCTGCCATAATGCGCAGATTGCCGGATGGAGATCATTAGCCTTACCGGCTTCAGCCGTCAGAGACTGCGCCTGCTGCACCTGTCCGGTCATTGCAAAGCCTTCAATAAAAGGCAGCAGTTCATCTGGTTCAGCCGGCTGCAAATTCGCTGCCTGCGCCTGTTCGCCCAGGCGCACCACCTGGGCCCATTTGCCTTGCTGGCGCGCCAGGTCAGCCTTTTCAAAAAAGTAACACCAGCCATGTGCCGGTTCCTGGCCAAATGGAGCCGGGGGGCGCGCTGCCCGCTCTCCAGCCGGCTGAACCTGATCCAGGCGCGTCATCGGCAGCACCTGGGCAAGGCGGTCGGGCAGTTCGGACAGGTTCGCATTCTGAGGATCCAACAGTTTCAGGCAGGCGGGTGGGTTATAGGTCAGGGCTAAAGTGCTGCTGGTCGTGCTGGTGAAAGTCAGCCCACGATGCGTCCGCTCCACCGGTAAGTTTTTTTCCAGACCAGGCAGCCCCGTCAGGCTGCCGCTGGAATGCATGCGTAAAGTCAGGTCAAAAAAGGCATAAGGAATCTGGCGCGTATGCAGGTCAGGCGCATAGGTCCAGTTGAGCAGGGCAGTCAGGTCACTATCGCTGTAGCGATTTAATGGGATCACATCAAATAGCGCCAGGGTGCCCGGCGATAGCTGTGGAGCCCGCCAGGTCAACTGCCAGGTAAAATCCTGTAGCTTTTGCCACTCCGCCCGATACTCTTGCGCATTGATAAAATGCATGCCCACTGCCAACCCAACCAGCCCGGCGACCAGCACTGGCCGGTAGCGTGGAGCAGCCACCATCTCGATCAAACCGGTTAAGGCAAGGCAAGCTCCGGGCATCAGGGCAAGCGTCGTGCGGTCCCAGGGAAATGCCAGCGTAAGGGGAATGCCGGTCAGCCAGAAAATGAAACCGCCCGCCAGCATCGCCAGCAAGCCTATCCCCAGCAGCGTCTCGCCCCAGTAGTCCGTTTGCGCCGGCTCAGGTTGAGACCTGCGCATTCGCCGCCAAAACCACCAGACCCACCCGAAGCTGCCACTAAATAATGCCAGATATAACAGCAGCGCCCGGCGCCCGCCAGGGATTTGCAGCGTTTGCAGCCAGGCCCGGCCAAAAGCGGTCCACAGGTCCCCGGCAGCCGTTTTCGCCAGATTGAGTAAAGCATTGAGTGGGCTGGAGCGCAATTGATCTAGCAGAACTGGTTTATAAGTGGGGAAGGAAAAGATAAAGACACGCCAGAACAGAAAAACTAGCACAATCAATACCGCTGGCGTCCAAGCTTCCAGGATCTTTCGCCACTGCTGCTTCCCGCGCAAACCTTGCCGGCGAGTCACGAACCAGAGGAAAATGGGCCGCAGGATTTCCAACCCAATAAAGTACTCCAGCCAGAACAGGCTGGCGGTTCCAGCAGCCGAGATGAACACCCACAGCCAAAACCGGCGCGGCTGGCAAACCGCCAGAATGGAAGCACCCAGTGAAAGCAAGAACAGGTCCAACACGCAGAAGTGCAGAATAAATTCCAGAGCGACCGGGTTCTGGCGGAACCCAGGATAAACCGCAAGCAGCAGCGCTGCAATAGCCGCTCCCCGTTTATGCTCAGGCCAGACCAGTCCCAACACCCACCACAATAACACGGCGCTTAGCCAGCGGAAAAGCAGCAAGAGAATATGGTAAGGCCAGATTGATTCGCCCAACAGGAATGTGCTGGCAGCATAGAAAACAGCCGAGAATGGGCGGTCAATCGAAGCGAATTCACCTGGCCCCCAGGGACCCAGCAGGTGGTAGTACCACAGGTAGGGTAAGTCGTTGCCGAACAGGCCCATCCAGGGAATCCACAAGCCATAGCTCAGCACGACAACCCCAAGCAGAGCCAGTGGTGTTTCCCAACCCGAGAGGCGAATCCGGCGAAAAGCCATCAGTTTCTAGCGGATTAAAGCCGGCAGCAGTGCGTAAAACTCAGTCGCTTTAACCACATCCTCCAGCGGCACGCATTCGTTGACCATATGGGCGACCTTTTCATCGCCAGGGCCAAACCCGATGCTGGGTATGCCAGCCTTGCCTGCCCAGTAAATCCCGTTCGTACTGAAATCCCATTTTCCGCTGGGCGTTTCAGGCAAGCCCACCATCTGGCGCGCCTGCTGGCCCGCGGTCACCAGCGGATGCTCTTCTTCCAGCGCCCAGGCCGGGAAGTACTTATCGACAGGGAAGACAAACCCGGTGTAAGAGGGCTCATCGTAGAAAAGCTCTTCCACCTTGACGGAACTCCGGTCCTTCTCGGGGATCAACGCTTCAACCTGAGCAATAGCTTCTTCTTTCGTTTCACCAAAGGTCATACGCCGGTCGATAAAGATTACCGCCTCATCGGGCACTGCATTGATGCTAGGCGTGCTCACCTTCATATCGCTGACCGTGATTTTTCCATTTCCCAGGAAGGGATGATCACCCAGTTTCGGCTCCAGGTCCCGGATTCCAGCGATGATCGGCAGCAGCTTATAAATGGCGTTATCACCCAGCTGATTGCTGGCAGCGTGCGCGGAACGGCCTTTCGCCGTCACTTTTAGTTCGATGCGCCCCTTGTGCCCGCGATAGACCTGCATGCGGGTAGGTTCGCCAATGACGACAAAATCAGGGCGAACACCTGGATCAATTTCCACGAAAGTATTTGGCGCGATGCCATCACACCATTCTTCCATATTGCCAAAGTAGTAGGCGGTCCACCCTTCAAGCAGGCCCAGATCCCGCGCCAGGGCGAGACCGTAAACCATGCCAGGAGTGCTGCCTTTCTCATCACACGCCCCGCGGGCATATAACTGGCCATCTTCCACTTTTCCCTGGAATGGATCCCATTTCCAGGCTGTTGGATCGCCCACACCAACCGTGTCAATATGCGAGTCATAGACCAGCACGCGCTTGCCATCACCAATGCGCCCGAACACGTTGCCCATCTTATCGAAACGGACTTCTTCAAACCCTAATGAGCGCATTTCTTCCAAAACCCGCTCACCCACCGCTTTCAGTTGAGAATTCATGCTTGGGATCGCGCAAATTTCGCGCATGAATTTCAGAATCGCCTCGCGTGATTCTTCCACCTGGCTGTGAATTTTCTCGGCATTTACCGCTGCTTGCATGGTTACACCATCCTATAAGTAGATTTTCTGTTTATATTAATCAGGAAATGATTTCAAGATCATTTAGAAACGGACTTCACCCACCCGGCGCACAACTTCAAAACGGAAAAAGCCCGGTAAGAAGTAGCTCAATGAATAATCGACCACCCGGTCGGCGACCGAGTATAAGCGGGCGATAAACTGCAGCAGCACATCACCCCGTTGAATTTCCAGCAAACGGGCAATCTCCGCGGTTGCGGCGACAGCCCGAATCTCCGCTACAGAATGAACCAGTTCTGGAGTACCACGTTCGAGCAGCAGGTCGAGCACAGAACCGTTAAAGCCTTCCGCCAGGTCTTCCGGGATCAGCACATCTTCAGGCAAGGTATCAATTAAGTAAGCGATTGGCCGGCTGCCAGTGGTGATCACCCGCCGCACCTGAACCAGTTCGGTATCTTCCGCGACAGACAGCGCTTTGGCTTCTTCCTCGCTCGCACAGGCTGTCGTGATTTGCAAGTCGCCCATCGTCACATCTAACCCGATGCGATGGGCCAGAGATTCGATGCTTTCCAAAACTTCCAGGCCCGTTTCAAATACCTGTGGTTGGCCTACCACGAAAGTACCTACCCCCTGCCGGCGGCGAATCACGCCCTGGCCCTCAAAAGAACGCATGGCCTCACGCAGCGTTGCGCGCGAAACACCCAACTGTTTTGCCAGTTCCGGTTCAGCCAACAGGCGCTGTCCAGGTGGGGTGGAAGCAATCAACCTGGCCAGCTGCACCTGCAAACGCTGGTAAGGATGCGCCCCTTCTTGTTGCTTCTCAGAAGTCATTCGCAGTCCCTTCTCCCTTAAAAATGAAACTCCAGCCGTCCGGTTTGTTGAATAAACTGCATAGATTACTCAACAACCGGGAGAATGCGGAAATGGTTGACATCCACCAGCCCTTTATCCGAAATTCTCAGATCGGGGATCACCACCAGCCCTAACAAACTTAACTGCATATTGGGGTTATTCAAGCTGCAGCCACAGGTCTGAAATCCACGCAGCACGCTTTCAGCTTTTTGCGCAACCTCCCCAGCATTTTCGTTCGAAATCAAACCGGCAATCGGTAAGTTAACCTCGCCGATCACCTTTCCCCGGAGCACCACCACCTGCCCCCCGCCGATCTCAGCCAGGTGGTTAGCTGCAACAACCATACTGGCATCATCCGTGCCAACCACCAGCATATGATGGCTGTCATGCGCCACTGTGGTAGCGACAGCGCACGGCTCGGTAAAGCCAAACCCCTGCACCAGCCCCACCTGAACCTCACCCGTTCCCCGGTGGCGCTCCACCAAAGCCACCTTGGCCAGGTCGTGTTCAGCATCCGCCAGGATTTCACCATGTGATACTTTCACTGGCAGCTGCAAGTGCCGCGTGGGCGCCTGATTCTCGATGATACCGATCACATTCGCGATAGCTGTACTGTTCTTTTCAGATTGTAAACGATAATCTGGTATGGTGAGCGGTTGTTTTAGGTTCACCGACTGCAGCGCCCAATCAGGATAAGTGACTTCTGGAAGTTCCACCAGCAGGCGTCCAGATTGAGCCAGCCGTTTTCCTTGAGCAAAAACCTCTTCTACATGGAAATTTGCCAGATCAGGTACGAGCAAAATATCTGCCCATCGCCCTGGTGCAATCAAGCCGATCTCCCGGCTGAGGCCAAAATATTCTGCGGTATTGAGGGTAGCCATCTGAATCGCAATAAGCGGAGGAAGTCCCTGGGCAATTGCATGGCGCAGCACGCGATCCATGTGGCCTTCCAGGGCAAGCGTCGCCGAATGGGAATCATCCGTGCACAGCAAGAAGTTGCGCGGGTCCAGGTGAGCCTCTGTCACCGCGCGGACCTGATCAGCAACATCATGCCAGGCAGAGCCGTAGCGTAACATCACCCGCAGGCCCTGTCGCGCCCGAGCAATCGCATCCACCTTGCGCGTACCTTCGTGGTCATCCTGCGGCCCACCGGCCACATATCCATGAAAAGGCAGTCCCAGGTCTGGCGACGGGTAATGCCCGCCAATCACCTTCCCGGCTGAGCGGGTAACCGCCATTTCCTGGTGAAGTTTTTCATCACTATTATATACACCCGGGTAATTCATCATTTCGCCCAGGCCGATGATACCGGGCCAGGTTATCGCTTCCGCAACTTCAGCCGGACCGATTGCCGCGCCTGATGTTTCAAGGCCGGGAGCCGATGGAACGCAGGAAGGCATCTGGACAAAAACATGAATGGGCTGCTGCAGCGCTTCATCGACCATCAAGCGCACTCCACGCAGGCCGAAAACATTGGCAATTTCATGGGGGTCAACAAACATACCTGTGGTGCCATGCGGGATGACCGCCCGAACAAATTCGGTTACAGTCAACATGCCAAATTCGATGTGCATGTGCGCATCGAGCAGCCCTGGGACCAGGTAGCGATCATTGGCTTCAACTACCTGGGTATCAGAGCCAATTGTATGGCTTGCATCCGGTCCAACAAAGGCGATGCGGCCTTTGTACACGGCAATGTCGGTGTGCGGGATCACTTCTCCAGACTGCACGCAAACCCAGCGGCCATCTTTAATTACCAGTTCCGCCGGACGACGGCCCATAGCGCAGTCGACTAATTCTCGGGCGTTTTCCGCATCAAGGGAGGAATTTACAGCCATCAACTTTTCTTTAGATCCTTTCGTGAACACTTCACTTCAAAGATCAACGCAAAATTATCCAGCCAGCAGGCGCTGCGCTGCCCGGTTATGCCGTTCAACCAGGTCTAGCACATCAACCCCTAACAAATGCCCTTCTTGAACGACAATCTTGCCATGCACAATGTTCCAGCTCACACTTTGTGGGGCACAGAAAACGAGCGCAGCGACCGGGTCATGCAGCGCGCCGGCATAGTCCAGGCGGTTAAGATCAAAGGCGATCAGATCAGCGCATTTACCAGGTTCCAGGGAGCCAATATCGGTCCGGCCCAAGACCTCTGCCCCACCTCGCGTTGCCATTTCTAACGCCTGGCGGGCAGTCATAATCCAGGACTCGCCTGTACTGGAGAGCGAAGCTCCTTGCAGGGATGAGCGCAGCCGCGCCAGCAGCAGCGCCTGGCGAGCTTCTGCCAGCAGGTGCGAGCTATCGTTGCTGGCAGAGCCATCCACGCCCAACCCCACCTTTACCTTATGCTGCAAGTACTCTCGAACCGGCGCAATCCCAGAAGCCAGGCGCATGTTCGAAGAGGGGCAGTGCGCTACCCCACAGCCATGCTCCGAAAAAACCTGAACCTCCGCCGGATTCGCCCAGACGGCATGGGCGTACCATACATCGGGGCCAACCCATTCCACTTCCTGCATATAAGCAACTGGGCGGTGACCAAATTTCTCCAGGCAAAAAGCCTGCTCATCTTCCGTTTCCGCCAGGTGGGTATGCAAATGCACCCCATACTGCCGGGCTAACCGCGCGCTCTCGCGCATCAATTCGCCGGTGACGCTAAAGGGCGAGCAAGGCGCCAGTACGATTTGCAGCATTGATCCCGGATTTGGATCGTGATACTTTTCGATCAAGCGCAGTGAGTCAGCCAGAATGTGAGCTTCCGTATCCACGACGCTGTCTGGGGGCAGCCCGCCCTGGCTCTCTCCCAGGCTCATCGAGCCGCGCGAGGCATGCAGGCGCAAACCAATCTCCTGAGCAGCTTCGATTTCATCATCCAGGCTCGACCCATTTGGGAACAGGTACAGGTGATCCGAAGCCGTAGTGCAGCCGGAAAGCGCCAGTTCGGCTAACGCAGTCTGCGTGGAGATAAAAATATCCTGCGGAGTCATGCATGCCCAAATCGGGTAGAGCGTTTTGAGCCAATTGAACAGGTTCGTGTTTTGTGCAGCCGGGATGGCCCGGGTAAGGGTTTGATAAAAGTGATGGTGTGTGTTCACTAACCCTGGCATTACAACATGGTTCCGCATATCGAGTACCTGATCAGCGCTTTGAGGCAGTTCTTCACTCGGCCCAACCTGGGTAATAAACCCATCCTCTGCGAACAATCCCCCACCGGGAATCTCCCGGCGCTGATCATCCATCGTTACCAGCATGGCAGCATTTCGAATCAGGAGTGTTGTCATGAAATTTACTATAATCATAATGCAAAGAAAAGTCAATTGTCAGACAACATGGGATTTTCACCAAATTAGCGCCCACTGCAATGACTTTTAATTGCAAACTCGCTTACCCCACCGCTTCTTGAATAACTTTCCATTTTGGTTTTTTTTCAAGGAGAAAAACGTGCTATGATACAAGTCAGCCTCTATCCCGAGAAATTGCTACAGCCCTCAACTGGATAAATATTTAACCCAGTGCAAGGCTCTATGGAATTCACCGTAAGTATCTTTACAAAAACAGGCTCCTTACCCGGCGAATTCCTGACGTAAAACATCGGGATACAGGGGCTAATTTCTAAAATTACTTTTGAAGTTTTACTTCACCTGAAGCAACTTTTACAATCAGGTAGGAACCTTTCTAGAAACACATTTCGGGGAATTATGTCTGGGGAAAAAATTCTGATCGTCGAAGATAATCACGTCAACCAAAAATTACTGCTGACGGTTCTCCGCCCGCATGGCTATCAGCTGATAACTGCCGTAGATGGGGAAGAAGCGGTCGCTATGGCAAGCCAGCATCTTCCTGATATCATCCTGATGGACTTGCAAATCCCCAAACTAAACGGGTATGACGCAACTGTTCTGCTAAAAGAACAACCTGCTACTGCTGCCATCCCCATCATTGCCCTCACTGCCCACGCCATGCCAGAAGAACGCATCCACGCTCAGTACATAGGCTTTGATGGCTACATCACCAAACCGATCGATACTCGAGCATTTCCTAAGCAAATTCGAGACTACCTCGACCGCAGTAAGTCATTCCCTTCGTCTAAATAACTCGTGTCTCTTTAGCAGGCGCAAGTAATCGACTTTCTTTTCATTCAAGGTTTTTAGTTCATGCCAATCCAGCTCAGCCAATATCAACTCCCTCTATTTTCTGCCGCTGCGCTGGCCTTATTGCTGCTGTTTTACCTGATTCCAAAAAGCCAGCTCCGCGGAGCACAGGCCATGGCGGGCGTCATCTTTGATTCCCTTCTATTGATGATAGGAGCCGCTTTTGAAACGATGGTGAATGACCTTAACGGGAAAATTTTTTGGCATCAGGTCACGGAAACGGGGACGATCTGGTTACCTTTAGCCTGGCTTTTATTCAATGTTGAATTCCTCCAAAAAAGGGGCTGGCGGCGAAAGCGGAACCTGGTTCTGGCTTGTGCCATCCCTGGGATCGCCACCCTTGCCCTCTGGACCAATGCCATCCATCTTGGTTATTGGGGCGCACTGGCGCTTCCGTCAGAGGGAGTCTACCAACACCTGACCTTCCACTACCACCTGATTGAACTCATTAGCAATACCTATACAGACTTGCTCGGCATCGCCAGCATCCTGCTGCTCACCCGCTTTCTGATTACCGCCCGTGGGGTGATGTTCAAGCAAGGGGCCATACTATTAATCTGCAGCATCACCCCATGGATCAGCCGGGTGCTGCCCTTGATGCTGCCTGCCACTTATCAATCGCTTAATGGACCGCTCTTTTTTTTCAGCCTGGACACACCTTTATTTCTTTACGGTCTGTTCCGCTACCGGTTGATGAATATCATTCCGATCTCCTATCAGACCATGATCGCCGGCATGCACGACTGCATCCTGGTTATCAGTCCAGATAACTATATTGTCCAGCTCAATCCCGCCGCAGAGGAACTGCTCGGACAACCTGCCCGCACAATCATTAATAAGCCAGTGGAAAAAGCACTGGCACAGTTCCCTGCTCTGCTAGAGCACTGCTGTAGTAAGGGCAGCAAGACAGTTGAAGAGATCAACCTGCCGCTGCAAGGTATCCCCGGCTACTATGAAATGCGCCTGATACAACTCAATGAACCAGGCGGGTACTTCAATGGGCGATTGGTGATTCTCCGCAACGTCACCCAGCGCGTGCTGGCTGAACATGCCTCACGCCAGAGTCAGCAAATGCTCAAGAAGTCGGAGGAAAAGTATCGTGCGCTGGTTGAAAATATCAGCGAAGTCATTTATACCGCGGACCTGGAAGGCATCATTACCTATGCCAGCCCGGCGATCGAACGAATGTTAGGAATCTCACCTCAGGCGGTAATTGGCAAATCTTTTCGGGATTTTATCTATTTCGAAGACCGGTCCATGCTGGAAAACAACTTACCGTATTTGTTGAATGGACAGATCTATACGCTGGAATTTCGCGCGGTTGACCAACATGGCGAAATCCGCTTCCTGCGCACTTCTAGCCGGCTGGTCACCCAGGAGGATCTTCCGCCGGCTTTACATGGCGTTGCCACAGATATAACAGAACAAAGAATGGTAGAGGACGCGTTAGAACGCCGTGCCTCGCAATTAGCCATGTTAAATTATATTGGGGAACAAATTACCGCGGCAATTGAATTAGACAGTGTTCTAGACAGCGCCACGCAGCTCATCCAGCGCCATTTTGGGTACTATCACGTAGCCATTATGTTGCCCAACCCAGAGCGTGATGAACTGCTGCTGCGGTCAACCTCCGGCGCTTTTACTGAGGTTCTGTCTGAAAATCACCGGCTGCGTTACAACCAGGGTATGGTAGGCTGGGTCGCCCAAAACAAAAGTATCCTACTGGCCAATGACGTGCGGATGGAGCCTCGTTACACAAACCTTTACCCTGATAAGATTCTCACCCGTTCCGAACTAACCGTACCTATTTTGATTGGAGAGGAACTGGCCGGTGTACTGGATATTCAAAGTCCGCTGATTGATGCTTTCGATGATAACGATGTGCGGGTGATCAAAACGGTCGCTGACCAGATCGCTACAGCAATGGAGAATGCCAGACTATACGAAGAAGTTCGCTGTCAGTTGAAAGAGCGAGAAAACAAAGAAAATATGCTGCGCATCCAGCGCGATTTATTGGTGAGTCTCAGCCTGGCGCATAATCTGGAAGAGATGCTGAAAACAGCGGTCACCTCGCTGGCAATTGAGCTGCATGCCAGTCAGGTAGCAATCTCGCTGGTGAACTGGAATGACAACACGGTTCAGCCCCTGGTGAGCCAGGGATATGCAGAGCATACCATCGACCAGTCGATCCCGATTGAAGGCAGCCTTGGGGGATGGGTAGCTCGCAGCCAGGAACCAATCCGGGTGGCGGACGCAATTGCGGAAGACTTTCAAACCCAGGTTCCGCCTGGAATTCGGTCCCTGTTGTGTGTGCCGCTTATCTTAAATGGCAGCGCCATCGGGATCATCAACCTGGAAAGCTGCGAAGCAAACGCATTTTCAGAGGACGAACTGCGCTTGTTGAGCACCATCTCCAGCAGTTTGGTCATTCTGATCGAGCAAGCGCGTTTGTTCGAAGAAGTGGAAAAAGCACGCGCAGAGCTAGAAAAACGAGCCACTGAACTGGAAAAAGCCAACGCCAGCCTGCGCGAACTGGACCGCTTGAAAAGCCAGTTCCTGGCAAATATGAGCCACGAACTGCGCACTCCGCTGAATTCTATCATCGGTTTTTCAGAAGTCCTGGTTGACGGTTTGAATGGGACTTTAAATGATGATCAGAAAGAATTTATTCAGGATATTCAGGACAGCGGCAAGCACCTGCTCAATTTAATTACTGATTTATTGGATTTTTCCAAGATCGAAGCCGGGCATATGCTCCTTGATCCGGTGGCCTTCGATGTTTTAGGCCTTTTCGATGAGCTGCGAGGCAGCATAGCGCCGCTAACGGAAAAGAAAAGCCAGCAGCTCCTATTCCAGGCGGAACCAGAGCTGCCCCTGGTACGCGCGGACCGCTTAAGGCTTAAGCAAGTGTTTATCAATCTGCTTGGAAATGCGAATAAGTTTACTCCCCCAGGCGGCTGTATCACCACTGCCTGCCGCTGTTACGATCCAGATCACCTGTTGTTCAGCGTTACTGATACAGGAATTGGCATCCGTGCAGAGGACCAGGCATTGATCTTTGAGGAGTTCAGGCAAGTGGATGGATCTATGACCCGAGAAGTGCCGGGAACCGGGCTGGGGTTGGCGATCAGCAAGCGGATCATTGAGTTGCATCATGGTCAAATTTGGGTGGAGAGCAGCGTTGGGAAGGGAGCTACATTTTACGTTAAGTTACCTATCGATACGCTGCCAGTTGGCCAGTTTCCAGTAAGCGCATTAAATGGGGCTGCTCAATAACCGCTGAAGTTCGTAGTATTCCTTCCCAAAACCAGTAAGAAGCTCCTTACCCCCCATGATATAATATTTCCTAACACTGTTTTTCCTTCAACGGAGGCTGGCATCATGGAAATTACCACCACGCAATTCAAACATTGCGACCTGGTTAAAGCCAAGGGACGGGTTGACAGCTATACGGCTCCCCAATTGGCTGATGCATTTAACACCATCATTGAAAATGGGCACTACAAGATCGCTTTTGATATGAGCGAGCTCAGTTTCCTATCGAGCGCCGGTTTGCGCGTGTTAATTAACGTTCAAAAAACTTGCAAACGTTATAACCGCGGCGAGCTAATCCTGGTAAACATTCCCGAAAACATTTATGCTGCGCTGGATTTAGCCGGATTCATTCCGCTTTTTAAGATTTACGACGACGTGCTTGCCGCCGTTGGAAGTTTCTAGCGCTTGTGATTTCCCTTTTTCTGAAACAAAATCCTTTCCTGGACGCTATGAGAGCCTGGAAAGGATTGCTGGTTTTGTTCGCACAGTTGCCCAGGCAGCTGGGTTTTCCAAGTTTGCTGTTTATTCGATTGAAACGGCCGTCGATGAAGCGTGCTCGAATATTATAGAGCACGCTTATGAAGGTGAAGGGAAGGGGGAAATCCGCTGCACCTGTTCAGTGAGCCAGAGTTCACTGACCATCGTGCTGACGGATCAAGGTAAGTCATTTGATCCCTCCCAAATTCCCCCACCTAACCTGAGTGATAACCTGGATGAACGCCAGGCGCACGGGTTAGGATTGTATTTCATTCGCCAGTGGATGGATGAAGTACATTTTGTTTCGGGTGAGAAAGAAAATAAGCTCACCATGATAAAGCACAGGTAATGGGCTCTTACAAAGTTAGAATACCCCTTCTGGTTTTGCTTCCCTTCATACGCTGGGCCCCTGGTAAGGAGATGAAGGATTGATGGATTTTTCCCGGCAGGCCGCTGACCCGGAGTGGAAGCAGCTCCTGCGCCTAGGGGAGCAACTGGCACACCAACCCACACCTGCCGCGCAATGCAGGCTGATCGAAGAGACGATTAACCAGCTGCTTTCTGCGCGAACGCAGGTATGGCTGGTTAGCCCTACCTATCCACTCCCTGGCATGCCGCCCGGCGGCGAAACCCTGCCAGAAGCTGCGGCTACGCCCCTGGTTCATCAGACGCTGGCCGAAAAGAAAATCCAGCTAATTCCGGCAGGTAATGAACTCGCTTCCCGCTCCCCTGATGCTGCGAAAGAAAGGGAAGCTCAAGTTGCGGCGATGCCCATGCTGGTATCTGGAAATTTGTTGGGGATTGTTCAGGTTGAACGCCCGCAAGGACCACCCCTGACGCAGCGCGAACTGAGCTTCTTAGAAGGGCTGGTCACGCATGCCACAGCTGCGATGGAAATTTCCCGCCAGGAAATTCTGAAGGACTGGCGGTACGAACAGCTGCGCCTGGTACGCGAGGTCAGCGCGAAGATTGCCAACCTCACCGACCTCAACCAGTTATATGATCAGGTCACTCAACTGATTCAGGAAACCTTCAACTATTACTATGTCGCCATCTTCAACATCGAAGAGCGGCAAAACCAGCTGCGTTTCCGAAGCAGCGCCAGTCAAAACAATTCTACCCCGCTGAAACCCGATTTTGTCATCCCCTTAGGTGAGGGGATTATTGGCACGGTGGCGAAAAGCGGTGTAGAGATTACCGCGCCTGACGTGCAAAAAGAATCGCGGTACCGCTATATGGACGTCCTGCCGGAAACCCGCTCAGAAGCTGCTTTACCGCTAAAAGTGGAGAACCGCATTCTAGGGGTGCTAGACGTACAAAGCGACCAGATATCCGCTTTCCATGAAACAGATATGCTGGTATTACACGCCCTGGCTGATAATATTGCCCTGGCAATCGAGAGCACCCACCTGTACAACAGTCTGGAGCGCCGCGCTGAACAAGTCTCCACCGTCTTTGAGGTTAGCCATGCGCTAGCATCCATCCTCAACCTGGACGAACTATTGGATGAAGTAGTGCGCTTGATTCAACAGCGCTTTGGCTATTCCTTTGTCCACCTGTACACCGTCCACCCAGGCCGCCGGCTGGTTATTTATCAGGCTGGGACTGGCGCGCGCAGTGCAGCCATGAAGCAGCAGAGCCGTAATTACCCGCTCAATGCACCCCGCGGCTTAATCCCCTGGGTGGCGCGCAACGGGCAAACCTTTTTGGTCAACGATGTCTCGCTCGAACCGCTTTACCTGCCCTCCGATGTTCCACCTCATGATACCCGCGCTGAGCTGAGCATCCCATTAATTGCGGGGGATGAAGTGCTGGGCGTATTGGACATTCAGAGCCAGGAAACCAACGCCTTTGACGAAAATGACCGTTCCCTGTTCGAAGCTCTGGCTGCTCCAATCGCAGTTGCCATGCGCAACGCCAACCTTTATCGCAGCGAACAGTGGCGGCGAAAAGTGGCCGAAAGCTTCCGCGATGTCGCGCATTTGATCTCCGCCAATATTCCGCTCAATCAGCTGTTGGATATTACGCTGGAAAAACTGGAAAACAACCTGCCTTGTGACGCTTCAGCCATCTGGTTATTTGAGGAAGAGCACAGTCCCCATAAACCAGGCCAGGGTCATCATCTGCGGCTGGCAGCTACGCGTAACATAGACACCGAACGGATCTTCGAGGTTTTGCAGGAAAAATCGGTGTTGAATTTTCTGGAACGTGCCCTGGAGGTTGACCAGCCTCTCATCCGCCGTCCAGAGGATCCGCGCGGCCCCCTGGGTGCAGCCCTGGGTTTTGATTCAAGCTACTCCTCGATTGCCGCGCCGATGCGCACGGGGCAGCGGGCGTTAGGGGTGCTCACCCTGGTTCATCAACAAGAAGGCCGTTATGGCAGTGAGGCCCAGGCTATTACCGCCACCTTTGCCAGCTACGCCGCAGTGGCAATCCAAAACGCGCGCTTGTTCAGCGAAGCGCAGGAACAGGCGCTGATCTCAACCATGCTCTTGCAGGTGGCAGAAGCCAGCCAGAGCATCATGAATATTGAAGATTTACTTACCACCATGGTGCGCCTGGCCCGTTTGCTGATGGGCGTAAAGAAATGCGCTTTCCTGCTGTGGGAAGACAGCCGCCAGCTTTTTGAACTTAAGGCATGGTATGGTTTTGAACCGGGGCCAGATGGATCACGAACATACTCCCTGCACCTGCCGGCCCTGGCCCACCTGACTTCCAGCCGCACGCTGCAGTACCTGGATGACCCGGTAGTTGAACTCAGCATGCCCGAGATGCAGATCAAACAGGGAACAGTGCTCATGCTGCCACTGCTGGTGCGGGGTGAAGTCATTGGAGCTTTCGTGGTCGGCCTGCAAATGGCTTCGGTTGAAGCGGTCGAACCGGGTTTCGATCCTAAAGCGCTGTCTATCCTGCAGGGCATTGCTCATCAGACCTCAATGACTATTGACAATCTTCAGCTGCTTGAAGCCCGTCAGGAAGAGGCTTATGTAACCGCAGCACTCTTACAGGTCGCTCAGGCGGTGGTCAGTTCCAATGATCTGAATGACACCCTGGATACCATCGTCCACCTGCTGCCCATTCTGGTCGGCATTGAGACCTGCATTATTTATCTGTGGGATGCGGTCAATCAGCTGTTTCGCCCCACCCAGGTATATGCGCCTTCGCGGCGGGAAGAGGATGCCATCCGCACCCATGCCTTTGCGCCTGGAGAATATCCTTTACTGGATTCCATCCGTCTGACGGATAAAACCCACCTGTGCCCGATTCCAGAACCGGATTTACCGTTTGAGGCATGGCCCACCCTGGGCTGCGATGTGTACGAGCAGGATGGACAAGCCCCTTCCTCTACTCACACCGACTGGGTTCTGGGGTATCCCCTCACCCTGCAGGGGCAGGTAATGGGCATCTTGATGGTACGCGAGATGACTGCCTCGCCGGCTTTTTGGGAACGCCGCCTTGAAATAATCCACGGCATTGCACAACAAACCTCCCTGGCCATCCAGAACGATCTATTCAAGCAAGAGTTGGTGCAGAATGAGCGCATTGAGCGCGAAATCCAGCTGGCGCGCCAGATCCAGGAGACCTTCCTGCCCGACACGCTCCCCCAACTCAACCACTGGGACCTTGATCTCCGTTGGGAAACCGCCCGCGAGATTGGCGGCGACTTTTACGATATTTTCAAACTGGATGACAAACGGGTGGGGTTGGTCATCGCGGATGTAGCCGATAAGGGCCTGCCGGCGGCGTTGTATATGACCGTCACGCGCACCTTAATCCGAGCCAGCGCCGCGGATAACAGTTCTCCTGCTAATGTTCTGGAAGAAGTCAACAAACTGCTGGTCAACGACTCCAGTGAATCAATGTTTATTACAGCCGTCTATGCCATTCTCACGCTCAGTAACGGAAAGCTGATTTATGCCAATGCCGGGCACAACCTGCCCCTGCTGTACCGCCTGAAAACAGGAACCGTGGAACAGCTTCCTAAAGGCGGGACGGCGCTAGGCATCCTGGATGATCTCAAGCTTACGAATCACGAGTTAGAAATCCACCCAGGGGATGCGCTGGTTTTATTTACCGATGGCGTGACCGATCTGCTCTCCCCCACCGGTGACTTCTTTGGCAATGAACGCCTGCAAGGAGTGCTCCAGCAATACGGCAGTGAGCCCGTTCAGGATATGCTCGAGTACCTGGACGACGCAATGATCGAATTCCGCCGCGGCGTACCCCCGGCGGACGATGTAACTTTACTTGCGATTCGCCGCGAACCTGCCCAGCAGCGCCGTGAGCGGGCGAAAAACAAAAAAGCGGCAGTACCAGAATTCGATGATTCGCCTAAACTGGAAAGAGCGCCTGATCTGGAAAAAAATAATCAGGATGCCGCAGAAGAAACATCCTGATTGCTGAGCGAAAAAAGGGGGAAATTCAGAACCTGAAGAAAAATTTCACTGTCCAAAAAACAAAGCCCACCAGACCTCCCAATTTTCTACAGAACGGACGGTCGGGGTTGGCTGCGCTTCTGGAACAACCGTCTGCGCCGGAGGGGTCAGGGGGATAAATACTTTATCGCCTGGGCGGCCCAGGTGCGCCTCATTTCGCGCATAATCCTCAACCGCCTGATCGGAAGTCGCATAAGCCACCTGCGTCTCCAGAGCGGCGCGCGCAGCAAGATCTTGGATAACTTCTGTTTGCAGTTTATCCCGCTCGCTGGATAAGTGGAAGTATTCCCCTAACCGGCTGTTAAGATTCATCATTAACAGCACAAGCAGGACGATCGCTCCAGCGCCGATGATCTTCTTACGTGCGTTCCAAAGTGCATTCATCATCATTATGTTACTCGAAGAAGATGCAGGAATCAAGCCAGCCATTCATTACAAAAAACTTAAGCTGGCGTACATATTGCAACATAACTCCAGGCAGGCTGTTAAAACAAAAACTCCCCCAGATGGGGAGCTTAAGTGCCGAAGGAGGGATTTGAACCCTCATGGGTGTGCACCCACTACGCCCTGAACGTAGCGCGTCTGCCAGTTCCGCCACTTCGGCATTGCGTTTTCGCAGTTACGCAGTGTATTTTATCTGCTTTTCTTTATTTGTCAACCTTTTTCTTCTTTTTACTATAAACCCTCAGACTACCATGCTATAATCGCTAATGAAATTCCAGGAGATGCATGGAAACCTTGCTTCAGAAGATTCTTGAGCTGTTAATTAAGCCAGAAGGCAGTCTTATCTTTCACCTGGTCCTGGTCTTCGCAGTGATTTCTAGCCTGCAAGCCGCGACGATCGGACGACCAAAGGGGGAAACAGGCGTTGCGCGCCGGATGATATTGGGATTAAGCATGCTGCTGGTTGGGCAAGTGGTGCTCTTCCTCAGCAGCGGGCTTGCCTGGCAAGGCATCCTGGACCCACAGTTCATTCTCCCTCCATTGGACCGGGCCGTGTTTGTCTTCAGCCTGGTGTGGATCGTCTGGTTATGGAATTTCCCCAAGCCCGCCCGCCTGGGGGACTTAGTCACGGGTTTTCTCAACCTGGGCGTAATTTTATTGTTCCTGTTTACCTACTCCAGCTGGATTGCTCAACCTGCCGGATCCGCCTTTACGGGTTCGCTGATGGACCTGGTCTGGGAACTCTCCGCCTTGTTCATCGTCTTAACAGGGATGGCTATTCTGGTTTTTTCAAGACCTGCGGGTTGGGGTTTTGGCCTGGGCATGCTCAGCCTGCTCCTGGCGGGAACTGTCGCGCACCTGCTGTTGCACCCGGTGAGCAGCAGCCTCTCCCCATACATTCGCCTGGGGATGCTGGCGTCTTTCCCCCTGCTGCCTACCCTGCTGCATCGCTTCGAGACAACCACTCTGGCAAGTTCAGGAATGCAAACCGGGGCACTACCGGCTTCCGAGGTCCCTCCCCGGGCGCAAGAACGCCGGCGTTATAGTTCCAGCCCGCGTACGGTTAACGCCTGGTTGAAAATCCTGGAAACGCGCGAGCCAGAAAATGTCGTTACTGGTATGGCAAAAGCGCTGTCGCACACCATGCTCTCAGATTTATGCCTGATTGTGAATGGGCTCAGCTATGGGCATGTGGTTTTCCAAGGCGGTTATGATTTGATCCGCGAAGAAGAAATTAAAGGCACCCTGCTTGAGCAAGGTAAACTGCCGAGTTTAGCCAATGCGGTTCAGCGCGGTAAGCCTTTACGGATCACAAGTAGTGATTCGCAGCCCGCAGATATGAAAATGCTCAGTGACGCGCTGGGCTTGAATGAGGTAGGCAGCCTCTTGTTCGTTCCACTGGCGGTGGATGAAAAGCCCCTCGGGGGTATTTTGTTTCTCTCACCCTACTCCAATCGCCAATGGAGTATAGAAGACCAGGATTACCTGTCTTCTGAATATGAGTTGATTGCGCGGATTCTGAAGCAAGCGCAGCAAGTGCAGTTGAAGCAGCAAAATTCCGAAAAAGTTGCTGAAGAACGAAGCGCTGAAATTGAAAACCTGCGGCGTGAAAATCAGAAGATGCACGCGGAATTGAATGATTTGCGCCAGGGAGGCAATCACACAGCTCCCAAACCCGTACCAGTTAATGAAATCAGCGCGCTGGTGGCGCTTCAGGAAGAGGCCCAGAATCAAATTACGAACCTGCAGTCTGAGAATGAGCGGCTGCAGGCAGCTTTGCGTGAGCGAGGTATCTCAGTACTTTCACCGGAAGAATTCGAACGGGTTGAAGTTGATTTGCGCGCCACCCTGCAAGAGATTGCGCAACTACAAAACCAGTTAGCCGAAGCGAATGCGCGCAACCTGATTCTCGAACGCGAGGCGCACCTGAACGGCAAAGGCAATCTCGAGGAACGGGAAGTCGTTGCCTCCGTGGTTCAAGACATACGCCAGCCTATGTCTTCCATCCTGGGCTACACAGACCTGCTTTTGTCTGAATCAGTTGGGATTTTAGGAGCACTGCAGCGCAAGTTCCTGGAGCGGATCAAAGCTTCCACCGAGCGGATGCATACGATGCTGGATAATTTAATCCAGGTGGCGACGATTGATGAGGAAAAACTGGGCATTCTGCCGCAGCCCGTCGAGCTAAGCGCCATCATTGACGCTGCTGTCGCGGATGTCAGTTCTCAACTGCGCGATAAAAATATCGCCCTGGCGGTGGATTTGCCCCAGGAGATGCCGGCTATTCATGCGGATCGGGATGCCATCCAGCAGATCATCCTGCACTTACTCCAAAATGCCGGGGATGCAACCCCAGCGGAAGGTACCGTTACCCTGCGGGCGCGGGTACAGGCAGAAAACGAACAGGATTATTTGCTGCTGCAAGTCACCGACACCGGTGGGGGGGTCCAACCAGAAGATTTACCCCGCGTATTTTCGCGCCGCTACCGGGCTGAAATGCCGCTTATTCAAGGGATTGGAGACACCGGCGTAGGGCTTTCGATTGCGCGCACGCTGGTAGAAGCGCATAATGGACGCATTTGGGTTGACAGCCTTCCGGGGGAGAGTACATCCTTCAGCGTGCTGCTGCCAATCCAATCAAATTCGAACGGTTCGTGAACACATGAACGGGCTCCGGCAGCTATTCCTGGGTTTATTAATCGCACTTGGCTCTGTCCTGCTGATTTTTGGAGCGGCTTCGTTAGCGGTCGTCGAGGGCACCAGCGTCGCCTTTGTGCCATCCGCCAGCCCTGGCCTGCCCGGAATCACCCCCAGCCCGATCCTGGAAAACCAACCAGAACCGTTGCAGACCCCGATCCCGACGCTAACCAGGACCTACACCGCAACGGCCCCACAACCCACCTCCTGCCCGGTTCCAGACGGCTGGGTGGCATATACTGTGCAGCCCGGAGATAGTCTCTCCGCGCTCGCCGAGCGGATGAACCTTTCCCCGGACCAGATCCTCAAAGCCAACTGCATGTCCAGTTCCAGCCTGATGCCCGATACGATCCTGTACCTGCCATATACCGCGCCTACCAATACGGTTCCGCCTGCCTTGCCGACACTCCAACCCACTTTATCGCCGACTCGCACAAAGGTCTCCTGCAGTCCCCCTTCCGGCTGGATTCTGTATACCATTCAACCAGGGGAATACTTATACCGTTTGGCCCAGGCTTTTGGAGTCACTGTTGATCAGATCGTCGCGGCGAACTGCCTGCACAGCACAGCCGTTTTTGCCGGGCAGCGCATCTTCCTGCCTAATGTACCCACCCGCGTACCCCTTTATACACGCACCCCGACGACCACGCCCACCCGCACCACGGCCGCGCCTACGGAAGTTTCTCCCACGGCAGCGCAAACCCCCACGTCGGGTACGCCTACCCCCGCAACAGCAACCGCGACCCTCACGACTGCGCCTAATACGCCAACCGCCACATTAAGTTCGACCAGTACAAGTACCAATATACCAAACACGCCCACCGCGACCAATACCCTCAGGCCAACCGCGACCGATATCCCCACGCCGACCCTGGAAGCCACTGGCTATCCAGTGCCCTAACAAAATTGTTTGACCGGCTTCAAGAAAGATTCATCAAATGGGAAAACTATTCACCTGCTTCACTCTGGTAATCTTACTGGTATCTGTTTCTTGCACGGCAACAAATCTTGGCACAGATCCAACTGCGGTTCGCGCGACACCGGAGGCAGTGTCTCAACTGCTGGTAAGCGCAAATCCCGACTCGACGTTTACCCCGACCCCTTTTCAACCCGTCGGCGCGACGGTCACCGCCACCCCTACCTCAACCCCCATCCCCACGCCCGCGCCTACCGTTGAACCGACCAAAACTGAGGTAGTAGAAATTCCAACTCCGGTGCATGTGGATCCTAAACTGCCCGCAGGGGTCACCAGTTTCCTGATTTTGGGCAGTGATTTTCGCCCACCGGCCGGCTTTCGAACGGACGTTATCCAGTTAGTAATCATCAACGGCGACAAAGGCACCCTCAGCATTGTTTCGTTCCCGCGCGATCTCTATGTCACCATTCCGGGTTGGATGGATCAGCGCATTAACACGGCGTTTCCCCACGGCGGCTTCGGTCTGATGGCGGATACCTTGCAATATAACTTTGGAATCAGGCCCAAATATTATGTCTTGACGAATTTTGACGGATTTAAGGGCATTGTCAACAGCCTGGGCGGCGTCAAGGTGGACGTTGGAGCATTTCTTTCAGATAAATGCGACTTACCGCAGCAAGTCAACAGCCGCTGTACGGTATATCCTGGCAAAATTACCATGGATGGCAGCACGGCGCTCTGGTACGTGCGTTCCCGGCATACCACCAATGACATTGACCGCGGCCGCCGGGTGCAAGAGGTGCTTTATGGCCTTTTCAACAAATTAATGAGCAAGGATGCTGTTACCCGGCTGCCAGAGCTGTATCAGTCTTACCGCAGCAGCGTAGAAACCAATATGAGCGTCGAGGATATCTTGCCCCTGCTGCCGCTCGCCTCGCAGGTGATGAATGATTCGAGCCGCATCCACCGTTACACCATCGGCGCCGGGCAGGTTTATGACTATGTCACCAGTGGGGGAGCAATGGTACTGCTGCCAAATTTTGCGGCGATCAATCAGACCCTGACCAGGGCGATCAATGGTGAATAGGTAAAGCAAAAACCAATCCTGAATCCATTTGACAAATCGTTTAGATTTGTGTAAACTCAAAATTGCTTTACCTATGCGAAAACCGAAAGGTTCGGAGGCTTATGCCAGCTGAACTCCACTCCCCTAACAACAGCTCATATCACTCAGCAAACTCCGTTGCTGCCGGCGATACGCGCCTGGGAATATTACTTACAAGATCAGGGGAGGTCCCTTTATACCATTAAGGCATTCATTGGCGACCTTCAACTCCTGACCAATTACCTGCCCGCCGATCGTATGCTGGGTACGGTGACAACCAATGACCTCAATCACTTTTTGCAGTGGTTGCAAAAAGGACGCGGCGTACCCTGCAGCCCGAAGAGCCTGGCGCGCCGGATCACTTCGTTGAAATCTTTCTTCCGTTGGCTGCATCAGGCGGGTGTGCTCACGGTAGACCCGGCGGAAAAAGTTGTGCAGCAGTCGGTAATCAGTCCGCTGCCGGTGGTGCTCACCAAAGACGAAACGAAGAGCGTGCTGGAAATTGCCAATGGTTACCGCGCCAATCCGAAACCAGATGCCCGGCCCTATACGCTGCTGGCATTGATCCTGGAAACCGGCATCAAAAAAGGCGAGTGCCTGGCGTTGACCTTAAATCATGTCGATCTGGAAGCGCAAAATGGGCCCATCCTGTTTGTGCGCTACACCAGCCCCAGCAGCCGCTATAAAGAACGCAAGCTGCCCCTTTCCCCTGAATGGGTAGAGAGTTACGCGGAGTACCTGGCGCAGTATAAACCCACGGAGCGTGTTTTTCCCTGGTCGCCGCGCCGCCTGGAATACCTGCTAGAAGATATCGGCGAAGAAGCCGGGCTGGATAAGCACCTCTCCTTCGACATGTGCCGCTGGACAAGTGCTCTCGACAGTTGGGAGTCCGGCACAGACCCGGACAAGATCCGTCAGAAACTGGGCATTTCAAAAATTCAATGGCGTGAAATTAGCCTGAAACTCCGCCAGCTTTCTGGCGAACAACCAGCCCCAGTTGAAGAGGCTCAGTAAGAAACTGGGTGGGCTTGTCCCACCCAGTTTTATTATCCCTCACTACGAAACAGGCGCAGATGCAGCGCTTGCCGGGTTCCTGCTTGAAGCCGATAAGGAAACGCCAGGCGATACCCCGGCACCCAAAGGATAGATTCACCAACGGTTACTAAAGGCCAATGCGCGCGCGCCCGGCGGGGTAGTTTTTGATTAATCCAGAAATCTGCAAGTTTCAACGAATGCCCGCTCATGCCCAGCGGCTGAAAACGGTCTCCAGGGATAATACTCCGCACCTGAAGATTACCCGGCAGGGAAGCCGCGTCAAGCCAGGCTTCCCAGGGGGAAGTACTGAGCAAATCGCTCCCCGGCAAACCAACGGCATCGGCCCAGGCGCTTACCAGCCGCCAACCATTACCCAGGTCTACTTCACCCGGAACCGGCAGCGGCAGGCTCTCAGCCGCCAACTGCGGCCATTCCGCAGCAGGTGAAAGCGGTTCAGGCCCAACAACCCAGGCGCAGTCTGCTTCAATAAACAGCCGCAGTCCCTGGACAAGGTCTACCTGCCCCTCACCGGGCTGGTTCAGCCAGGAAACGGCCCGTTCCACAGCCGTAAAATCTACATCACGCAGCGTTGGGTTCAGTTGAGCAAGCGCATGCCGCAGTACCCCATGCTGCAAGCCGGGAATCAACTGGCGAAAAGCAGGCAGGCGCAAAGCCACTGCGCCTGCCTGCTTTTCGGCCAGGCAGTCTTCCCAGGCGCGCGCTACAGCCCATTGATGCAGGGCTTCTTCAGCTTCCATCAAACGCGCCGTGCGCCATAATCCCTGGCGAATTTGAGGATTATAAGTTTCGAGAAATGGGATCAACTCGCGGCGCAGGCGGTTGCGAAAGAACTTCGGATCTTCATTGCTGAGATCATAAATTGGGTCCAAACCCTGTTCCAGGCAGTATGCCACCGTTTCCGCGCGCCAGAACGGCAGCAGCGGCCTGACCAGCGGGGTTTGCGTGTCCCACTCCGGCAGTACAGCTCGAAAAGGCATACCACTAAGCCCGCGCGTGCCAGCCCCACGCAGCAGGTGCATCAGAAAAGTCTCCACCTGGTCATCCGCAGTATGCCCGACGGCAACCGCCTGCGCGCCAGCCCGGCGCGCTTCAGCAAACAAAAAGCGATAACGAAGTATTCGCGCTGCTTCTTCAAGCGAGCGACGCTCCTGGCGAGCATATTCCGCCACGTCTTGATGACCTGAGACAAAGGGTACGTTAAGACGCGCGGCAAACGTATGAACACGCTCGGCTTCAGCAGCAGATGTGGGCCGCAAGCGATGATCAAAATGCGCGCTGATCACTGGAAAACCGAGCTGGGCCAGGCCATATACCAAACAAAGGCTGTCTGGCCCGCCTGAAACACCTACCAGGACTGGCTGTTCCCTGGTCAGCCCGCATTCATTAATTGCAGTTTCGAATAAAAGTCTCCCATTCATGTGATTTACGATTATAATACTGCATACTGTTACAATCCCCACGTCGTTGAAGGGACTTCTTTAATATTAATATTTTCTCTGCTAAAAAAGTCTCGCCAAAAATTGACAGTTTGGAGTGGGAGTTGTATAATAAACGTTCGTGAAATTCTGAAACTGGGAGTAAGGTGTGATGGAGTCAAGCATTGCTGCGGATACGGACCGCACAATCGAAACGAACCAAACAAACGAAGTTAAGCCGAAAATGCACTTTACCGGTACCGTTGTAAAAACTGGGCTGGCAGGTGCGATTGTTGACATTGGGGCAGGCCGGCCGGCGGTGATTCATATCTCGCAGATCGTCCCTGAATCTCCCGATGAGCCGATTAAACGCGTCGAAGATGTGTTATCCGTTGGACAACAGATCGATGTCTGGGTAAAGCGCACGAAAGATGATCGGGTTGAACTAACCATGATCAAGCCGCTGGACCTGGAATGGCGTGATATCAAGAAAGGCATGACGGTCCAAGGGCAGGTAGTTCGCCTGGAGAAGTTCGGCGCCTTTATTGAAATCGGTGCGGAACGCCCTGGCCTGATTCACATCAGCGAGATGGCGCACGGTTACGTTCGCCAGCCTTCGGATGTGGTGAAGGAAGGGGATGAAGTTGAAGCTCAGGTGATTGATGTCAATCGCAAGAAGAAGCAGATAAAGCTGAGCCTCAAAGCCCTACAGCCAGAGCCGGTCAAGGAAGAAGAACTTCCGCGGGTCTTTACCGAACCGATGCGCAAGGAAAAGGAAAAACCGATCCGGCGCAAGAAGACCAAATCCCCACGCGCACGCGGTGGAGGTGAAGCCGGTAACGTAGATGAATTGCTGGCGACGATTAACGAACCCGCTCAGGAAGCCGAACCCACCGCCATGGAGATTGCTCTCCGTGAAGCGATGGAAAAAGCCAAGGCGCGCAAGCAGGATGATAAATCCCGCAAGAATAAGAATATCTCTCAACAACAGGAAGATATTCTGAACCGCACCCTGGAAAGCAAAGCTCAGTCCTGAGAAAAGACCGGGGTTGGGTAATCGCAAACCGTTCTTAGCGATAAGGAGTAGTCCTTCGGCCCTCCGTTTACGACCAAAGCCAGTTTGGCATGTCGGATTCTTAGAGGTGATTTAGATTAAATTCTTGTTGACTCCCACCCTCTCCAGTCGAGATAAGATTACCCCCGCTTTTTTTCAAAGCGGGGGCTTCTTTTATCCCTTCCAGAGGGGATAGTGCTATGCAGCCTTCAGGCGCGTGTCAGACACGCGCCTGAAGGCTGCATAACCCACCTGACTATGCGGATCCAAAAACCTTGAGATCTTTTTTGCAAAAGCAAAGTAAGTATGGTAAACTATTTTTAGTATTTTTACCCTATCGGCCTGGCCTTGCAGCTTTTTTGGGAGACCGCGAACTGCCAGGCTTTTCTGTTGGATTGAATAGTTTATGAACATACGATTCCGGGATTTCAAACACACGAAAAAGCCCGAAACCACTACCAAGTGGGGAGGCGCCGGTCAAACGGCCCTCCCCACTTCTTTATTAATCAGGTCTTAACCCTGACGGGTGCGCATTCACTGGCCGTTTGCAATTGTTTCTAATGGTCTTTTAAAGAGAGAGGAAAGATTTATGGCTACCAAGTATATCTTTTTCACAGGCGGCGTAGTTAGTTCTGTTGGCAAGGGCGTTACGGCTGCTGCCGTGGGCCGGTTGCTTAAGAACCGCGGTTTTGCCGTTGCTGTTCAAAAATTGGACCCGTATATTAATGTTGATCCCGGCACGATGAGCCCATACCAGCATGGGGAAGTCTACGTGCTGGATGATGGTGCAGAAACAGACCTTGACCTGGGCCATTATGAGCGCTTTATTGACGTGCGCTTAAACCGGGTCTGCAACATTACCACCGGGCAGGTTTACGCAGAGGTGATTGGCAAAGAACGCCGCGGAGACTACCTGGGCGGCACAATCCAGGTGATCCCGCATATCACCAATGAGATCAAACGGCGCATCGCTATGGTAGCCCGCACCACCGGCGCTGAACTAGTGTTGGTAGAAGTAGGCGGCACGGTCGGCGATATTGAAAGTTTACCCTTCCTGGAAGCTATCCGCCAACTGCGCAGCGACCTGGGCCGCGAAAACACGTTTTACGTGCACGTCACCTGGCTGCCTTATATCGGCGCAACGGGCGAACTCAAAACCAAACCCACACAGCACTCAGTGCGCGAACTGCGCTCCATCGGCATTTCGCCGGATATGATCGTAGCCCGCTCCGATTATCCGGTGGACCAAAGCATGGTTGAAAAAATCGCGCTTTTCTGCGATGTCGAAAAACGAGCTGTGGTTCCCATGGTGACCACACCCATTCTCTATGAGATTCCCCTGCTGCTAGAACAGGCTAAAGTTGGCGATTATATTCTGCAGCGAATGGGCCTGGAAGCGCGTGAAAAACCGGTCTGGACCCAGTGGGAACGCTTGATCGAAGAAATTCACCGCCCCAAGCCAACCGTAAAAGTTGCCCTGGTGGGCAAGTATGTCGAGCTGCATGACGCCTATATCAGTGTCCGCGAAGCCTTGAAACATGCCGCGCTGCACCTGGGCATCGAGTTGGACCTTTCCTGGATCCATTCTGCCGAACTGGAAAAAGGCCGGGGTTGGGATGTCATCAAAGCGGTGGATGGGATCGTCGTACCGGGTGGCTTCGGCAGCCGGGGCATTGAAGGCAAAGTCCAGGCAGCGCAGTATGCACGCAAAAACAGAATCCCTTACCTGGGACTTTGCCTGGGGATGCATTTGATGGTAGTCGATTTTGCGCGCGAAGTGCTTAAGAACGATCAGGCCAACTCGACCGAGTTCGATCATTCCACAACCGCGCCGGTGATCGACCTGATGCCCGATCAGCAAGGAATCACGGATATGGGCGGCACAATGCGGCTGGGCCTTTACCCCTGCCACCTGGTGCCGGGCACGATCGCTGCCGATGCCTACACCGAACCCGTGGTGCAAGAGCGTCACCGGCATCGCTTTGAGTTCAATAACGCCTATCGAGATGTGTTTGAACAAAACGGCATGCGTTTCTCTGGCCTTTCTCCGGATGGGCAGCTGGTCGAAATTGCTGAAATGACTGACCATCCCTTCATGTTAGGCACGCAGTTTCACCCCGAGTTCCTCTCGCGACCCAACCGCCCCCACCCGCTGTTCGTGCGCTTCCTTCAGGCCGTGTGCGAACGTTCAGGCGTGGCCATGCAGAAAAGCGAACAGCTTGCCTTAGCAGAACGCCACTAGATGAATTTTGACTTTGTTCCAAAATTCACAACACAAAAAATATTTTACGTATTATACTTACCTGGAAAACCCGCTTTGTAACGGTAAATTCGTCAGCAATCGTGCTGATAAATCCATTTTCAAGGAATAAGCATGGACACAGTAATTGAATCAATCACCGGGCAAGAGATTCTGGATTCACGCGGTAACCCAACCGTGGAAGTAGAAGTCGTCCTGGCGGACGGCAGCTGGGGCCGCGCTGCGGTTCCCTCCGGCGCTTCCACCGGCGTTCACGAGGCGCTCGAACTGCGCGATAATGATAAATCCCGCTATAACGGCAAGGGCGTGCTCAAAGCTGTCGAAAACGTCAACACCACCATCGCGGAAACGATTACTGGCTGGGATGCCGTCGAACAGATGGCGATCGACATGGCCATGCTCGAGTTGGATGGTACCCCGAACAAGTCCAACCTGGGCGCAAATGCCATTCTCGGCACCAGCCTGGCAGTTGCCAAAGCCGCGGCGAATGCGCTCGGGCTGCCCCTTTACCGCTACCTCGGCGGCGTTTACGCACACACGCTGCCTGTGCCAATGATGAACATTCTGAACGGCGGCGCGCACACCGCCTGGCAGTCTACGGATGCGCAGGAATTTATGGTGATGCCGTTAGGCGCATCTTCCTTTGCGGAAGGCCTGCGCTGGGGCGCGGAAATCTACCATGCCTTGAAAGCCGTTTTGAAGTCCCGCGGTTATGCTACCCTGGTGGGTGACGAAGGTGGGTATGCGCCGGCGCTCAAAGCCAACAACGAGGCTGTGGAAGTGATCCTGGAAGCCATTGAAAAAGCGGGCTACAAAGCCGGCGAACAGGTGGCTATCGCGCTCGACCCGGCCGCCTCCGAATTGTACGACGAGGACCGCAAAGTCTACGTGCTGCGCAAGGAAGGCAAAGAACTTTCCAGCGAACAGATGGTGGACTTCTGGAAAAACTGGGTTGATCAGTACCCAATCGTTTCCATTGAGGATGGTCTGGCGCAAGATGACTGGGCTGGTTGGGAATTAATGGTCAAAGAAATGGGCGATCGCCTGCAAATCGTGGGAGATGACCTGCTGGTGACCAATCCCGAACGCGTGCGCCGTGCAATCAGCGAACACGCCGCCAATGCCTTGCTGGTCAAGCTCAACCAGATCGGTTCGCTGACCGAGACCATCGAAGCGGTGGAAATCTGCCAGCGGGCCGGATGGCGCGCCATCGTCTCTCACCGCTCTGGCGAGACCGAAGATGCAACCATCGCCGACCTTGTTGTTGGCTTGAATGCCGGGCAGATTAAGACTGGCGCGCCTGCGCGCTCTGACCGCGTTGCCAAGTACAACCAGCTGCTGCGCATCGAAGCTGAATTAGGCGAAACTGCCAGCTATGCCGGCTGGAGCGCCCTACGCTTCAAGCCCTCTTTCAGTAAGTAAGATAATTCAAAAAGCCGTATAAAGACCACGGACAGCCAATTGGCTGTCCGTGGTCTTTATACTTTTTACTCCTGATCTAATTGTTCCAGCACCGCCAGCAGTTCTTCAGCTTGAGGAATATCTGACATTGAATCTCCATAATGGGCATAGCGGATAATGCCATTTTTATCGATGACAAATACAGCTGGCATACGCCCTAACTTAAACAGGTTCACTTCTTGGGCGTATTTTCTGGAAACCCGCGAGCGCAAGTCTGCCAGGCCTGGAAACGGGATATTATTATCCTGCCAGTACTGCTGGAATGACTTTGGCCCATTTGGTCCAACCGCGAGGATCTCTACACCTCGCTGCTTAAATTTCGAATAGTTCTGGCGCAACTGCTCCAGTTCTGCCCGGCAAAAGGGTCACATAAAACCACGCAGCATGAGCAGTACCACCGGCTGCCCGCAGTAGTCCGAAAGACACACTTCAGCGCCCCGGGTGTCGGTCAGGGTAAAATCTGGGGCTTTCGCCAGTTCTTCAAGTCGTTTCGCCATATCCACCTACTTATTGAATAACCTGCTTGATATATGCCAGCACTTCCCGGAGAAAAGCCTGTGGGCACTCTTCCTGGGGCACGTGACCGCAATCTTTAAAAACTGAAAGCTGCGCGCCAGGGATTTCGCGCGCCAGGCGCAGGCTTTCTACAGTGGGCACAACCCGATCGTCATCGCCGGTGAGCACCAGCGCCGGTTGTTTCAAGGCGGGCAGCCGCTCCGAGAGTCCAGCAGGGTGAGAAGTCTTCGTCATCTGCCAGAGCGCCACATCCCAATGCTCAGCGCGCAGCGGCTTGCGATACCCGGCGATTATTTCCGGTGTAATCTGACTGCGGTCATGCCAGGCTGAATACAGGATATCCATACCCCGGGTTGAAATCGAACGCGTCAGCAGAATCCCCAGGCGATCCATTTGAGGCGTTTGAAAGAGCGGGCGCAGCCAGGACAGAGAGCCGCCGCCATTGTAGATAGCCGCATCCACCAGTACCAACGCCTGCACCCGTTCTGGACGCGCCAGCGCCGCGCTGACTGCCACTGTTCCACCCATCGAGTTACCCACCAAAATGGCCTGGTCAATGCCCAACGCGTCCATCAGTCCAAAAAGGAGCTCAACCTGTGCTTCCGGGCTGTAAGGGTTTTTACCCAACCATTGCCCTGGCAGCGGCCTTTCGGTTAAGCCAAAGGCAGGGCGGTCATAGGCTACTACCGTGCCTATCTGGCCGAGCGGAGGCATGACTTCCCGCCAGGAAAAGGTGCTTGCCCCAAAACCATGCAGCAGCAGAATATACGGCCTGCCGCTGCCCACCTGCTTGTAATGAACTTTTAGACCATTTACATTGATAAAGCGGCTCTCCGGGTCAGCCAGGTCTTCAGGTGGCAGGGTATCCGTAAGCGGTGGGATGGGCACCAGCAGCGGGCCAATGCCCAACACGAGCAGAAGCGCCAGGAAACTTAATCCAACCTTACGTAAAATAGACACCTTCACAACTCACTTCTCTGCCAGGGAGGCTAATAAACTCACCGTTGCCGCAACTGCCTGATCTTGCTGCGCTGTGCGGGTGATGCTGGCGGGGTTGTCGCCGCTTTGCAGGCCATAATCGCCAAACTGCGCGTGATTTCCACCTTGAATGGGCAAGTATGTCGTATTCGCCGGCAGCAGCGCTTTGGATGCATCAATTTTCGCCCCCGTTGCCAGTCCATCCTTCGTTCCATAAATGGATACCACCCGAATTTTGGTCCCTATCAAGCTGTCCGAATTCGCCGGGTAGGATGCCAGCAGCACCAATCCGGCAACTTGATCCGGATGTTGCGCTGCATAGTGCGCCGCCATCGATCCCCCCAATGAGTGCCCGCCTACCGCCCAATGTTTGATTTGCGGATAGGCTTGAATAACCTTTGCCGCCACATTGATATCGAAAACCGCCAGGTTCAAAGGCATTTGCGCAATAACCACCAGGTAGCCTTGGCTGGCAACCGCATGCGCGTAAGGCGCATATGCACGATAATCCACCTTACCACCGGGATAAAAGATCAAACCGGTGTCCGGCGTTTTATCGACCGGGGTAAAGACCAGCCAATTACCCGCACTCACCTGCACGCGGCTGTCGCTTTGCAGCGCAGCGGTTGCCTGGGGCATTACCGGGTTGGTAATTGATGCCCAGGCAACAAACCCCACTCCGGCGAGGATTACAAGAATAAGCGCACCAATGCCAATTTTTTTCAGCACAAAGAAGCCTCCTGGAAACTAAATCCGTTTTTTATTCTATAAATCATGCCGGAGAAAAACAAGATTAATTTGTACAAGGGTTATACAAAACGACCTTAATAAACTCCGCCCTACTAAATCAACATTTCTTTGGTCTTCTGCCAGATGGCATCAAACATTGGGGGAGTCAACCGGCCCGTATTTGTATTCTGTTGGCTGGGATGGTAGGAAGCCAACAGCCAGGGCAGACCTTCACCCAACTGATAAAAAGCCCCATGCCCAAACTTCAAGCGAGGAATCGCATGACCTTGCTCACGATAAGCGGCAAGAACCGTCTCAAAGCCAATTGACCCTAAGGCAACAATACCTTGCAGGTTTTTGATCAGGTGCAGTTCAGCCAGGAAATACGGACGGCAGTTTTTCAATTCGGCGCGGGTTGGTTTGTTATCGGGTGGAGCGCAGCGACAGGCTGCGCTGATATAAGCATCATAAAGTTCTAACCCATCTTGCCTTGATTCAGAAGTGGGCTGGTTGGCGAACCCGGCCCGGTATAATGCCCCATAAAGAAAGTCACCGGAGGAATCCCCGGTGAAAGAGCGCCCGGTGCGGTTACCGCCATGCGCCGCTGGAGCCAGGCCCATAATTAGCAAGCGCGCCTCAGGATCCCCAAAACCAGGCAGCGGGCGGCCCCAGTAATCCCAATCGCGGTAGGCGCGGCGCTTCACCTGTGCGACTTCTTCCCGCCAGGCCACTAAACGCGGGCAGCGCCGGCAGTTAATCAGCACATTGTTCAAAGCAGCTAAGGTATCCAGCTGATTCAGCAAATCGGGCAGCGGGTCTGGCGCAGCTTGCGTTTCTCTGGCTTGAATAGCTGCCTGGATTTCAGACGACAGTGGAAGATCAGTCATTGATTTGCACTCCATCAAAAAATACCGTTAATATAAAATCGATCACAGCTTCGGTTTGCGAGGGTAACAGCGGATGTTCCGGGGTAAAGAAGGGATACATCAAACCCAGTAAACCCCACACTCCCATCTGAGCATCCATCTCGCGCAGCTCGCCTGCCACAATCCCGACCTGGAGAAACCCAGCGAGACGATTAATAAAGTGTTCCTGATAACGGCGGTCAAAACCGCTGCGCGCTTCAGGGCTCACTTTGTTCATCTCCTGACTGGCCAGGCGAATGATAGCGCGCTGGTCTGTTGATAAACGGGTGAAAATTACACGCACAAAATAGCTAATTTTCTCCCGCGCAGTTCCAGAAAACACCCCAGTTTCCGCCAGCAGTTGCTCGAGGCTGGTAAGGTTCTCCTCTAAAATAGCCAGGAATAGATCTTCCTTATCGCGAAAATGATAGTACAGGCCGGCTTTTGAGAGATTGCAAGCTTCTGCGATTTCGCGCATGGCGATGCCATTATAACCCTGTGAGACAAACAAACGGGTAGCCATCTCCATTATCCGCTCGCGCACATTGAGCGTTTCTGCCCCACTCATCAGGCTCCCTCCTGGAATGTAGCAGCGTTGATCCGACGTGTTTCCTCAGGAAACGTCATAGATTTCAGCTCCTTTCACTGTTTTCTCATCCGCTTCTTCCTCTTCCGCCTCAGCCGCTTCGCGCTCATTCTGACGCACTGTGGCCAGCTCCGCCGGACGATGTTTGAGAAACAGCGCTGCCAGCACCAGCAGGACGCTCATCCCACCGATGACCAGGAAGGCGAGGCTGTAGCCAGCGGCAACTCCCCCAGACTGGGCGCGTGAATTGGCAATAGCGCCGGTTAGTGCAGAACCAAGCAGCTGACCTGCGCTGGTAAAAATAGCCACCACGCCTTGCGCCACAGAACGCTCAGATAGTTTGGCTTCATTCAGCATAATATAACGCAGCGGCGCGCCCAGCAAAGCCGACATGCCCAGGCCGGTAAGCAGGCCCGAGACAATAAACATGACCAGGTTCCCCGAAAATATACCCAGGAGAAACATTCCCACCGACATGACTGCAGTTCCCCCCAAGATTACAGAACGGGAGCCGAAACGATCCAGCAAACGCCCGGCGGTAGGCGAACCAAACGCCATCGCCAGCACCACGGGCAGCAGCAGCCAGGAGGCAGATTGCTCATTGACGCCGTATCCATTTAGTGCAACGACCGCCAGCAGTGGGATGAACACCAGGCTGGCCTCACCAAAACCCGCGCCTGAGGAGAGGAGATAAACCAGGCGCAGCTGCGTTCGGTCGAACAACGCCGGCGGGATCACCGGATCCAATGCCCGGCGCTCCACGGCGATCAAAGCAAAGATCAGGCCGCTGAATACCAACAAAAACGGCAGTACATCCAGCGAAATCAGGCTGCTGAAGAAGTTATGCGCGTCAATGTGATTCACACCCCAGGCCAGGCTGGTGAGCATAATCGCCAGGATACCCATTCCAGCCCAATCAAAGTTCATGGCTTCCGCCTGGGAACTGGCTGGCAGGTTGCGCAAACCCATGGCGATGACCACAATAGCAATAGGTAAATTGATCAGGAACAGCCAGTGCCAGGTTGCCAGGTTAAGGATCACTGCGCCCAGAATGGGACCAATCAGAAAAGCCAGGCCAAAGACAGCGCCGATTAGGCCCAGGGCGCTGCCGCGCTTTTCTGGCGGAAAAGTATCCCCAATCACAGCGCTGGCGACCGGGAAAATGCCGCCCGCGCCAAACCCCTGAATGGACCGGCCAATCAGCACCATGGTAAAGTTTGGCGAGAGAGCGACTACCAATGAACCCAGGCCAAAAAGGGCCACATCACTGATGTATACCGGCCTGCGGCCAAAACGATCGGAGAGCTTGGCCATCAACGGCGTTCCCACCAGGTTGAACAAGACATAAATGCTGAACATCCAGGCCAGGGCGCGGTCTGAGATGCCAAACTGGCTGCGAATGGCCGGTAAAGCCGGGCCAACAATGGCAATATCCAGCGCGCCCATCAAAACACCAATAAATAAAACGGTCAAAACCGATTTTTGCTTTTGAGAATCCATCCATCCCTCCTGAATACTATGATTCTGTTTACTTACCGACCGGTCGGTAAGTAAACAGAATCATAGACTTTTTTCACCCACCTGTCAAGGAGGAAATTAATCGCCTGGTCCCCTTATACGCCAAGAATTTGGCACAGCAGGATATCTCAGATATAAACCACTTTATAGGATCAGCATGGCATCGCCGAAGGAGAAGAAACGGTAGTTTAACTCGACTGCCGTTTGATAAGCGGCCAGAATGCGCTCGCGCCCGGCGAACGCGCTGACCAGCATAATTAATGTGGACTTCGGCAGGTGGAAGTTGGTAATCAGCGCATCTACCGCACGGAAGGTATACCCGGGCAGGATAAACAAATTCGTCGGTCCGCTAAAGGGCGCGACCACCTGATCTTCCCCTGCCCCGCGCGCCGCAGATTCGAGCGTGCGCACGCTGGTAGTGCCGACTGCAACGATACGCCCGCCCTGCCGGTGAGCGGCGTTGATTTTCTCCGCAGCCGCTGGGGTGAGTTCACACCACTCGGTGTGGATCTGGTGTTCTTGAGGATCAGCTTCGGTAACCGGCGCAAAGGTATCCAGGCCGACATGCAGGGTAACTTCAGCAAACTGCACGCCCTGGTCCTTCAAATGCTGGATCAACTCAGGCGTGAAATGCAGCCCGGCGGTGGGCGCAGCCGCCGAACCCGGCTGGCGCGCATAAACCGTCTGATAACGTTCCGGGTCTTCCAGGCGTTCGTGGATATAAGGCGGCAGAGGCATTTGCCCTACCTGGGGTAAAAACGGCTCGACCGGCTCGCTGAAGCGCAGCCGCCGCCGCGACCCGCCCAGATCTGCCACGATCTCTGCCTGCGGACCGCCCTCTACGGACAGGGAACGGCCTGAGTGCAGGCCTTTGCCCCCCACCAGCGCCTCCCAGTGCAGTTCGTCCTCCCGGCGCAGCAGCAGCAGTTCCACCCGCCCACCGGTGTCCTTGCGGGCAAATACCCGGGCAGGAATCACGCGGGTCTGGTTAATCACCAACAAATCGCCAGGGTGCAAATAATCTGCAATATGCCAGAAGGTGGTGTGCTCCAGCGCCGCTTTCTGGCGGTCTAGAACGAGCAGGCGCGAAGCATGCCGCGGCTCAACCGGGGTTTGCGCGATGCGTTCTTCCGGCAAATGATAATCAAAATCAGCGGTTTTCATCAGGCGACCAGCCAGAAATGGAATAAAAGTGGTTTGAAATTTTACTGGAACAACGGGGGCTGCTGCCCAGAGTTCGATAAAAGGAAAGCCCAGGTGCTCGTAAGCGCGCCGGGTAGCCACCCGCCCCTGCGGAGTGCGGTCAACGAAGCCCAGTTGCAGCAGGTAAGGTTCCACCACATCCATGATCGTATCGGGTTCCTCGCCAATTGAAGCCGCGATGGTATTCAAGCCCACCGGCCCGCCGCTGTACTTTTCGATAATAGTACTGAGCACCCGCCGGTCCACTTCATCTAGCCCTAAGGGATCGACGTTTAGCAGGTTCAAGGCCTCATCAGCCACGTCCCGCGAAACCCGTCCCTGCGCGCGCACCTGAGCAAAGTCACGCACCCGGCGCAGCAAGCGCAGCGCCACGCGTGGCGTTCCCCGCGCCCGCCGGGCAATTTCAGTGAAACCTTCTGGCTCGACCGCAACACTTAACTTCGCTGCCGCGCGCTGCAAAATCTTCTCCGTCGCTGCTTCATCATAGTAATCCAGACGGTAGACAGCCCCAAAGCGAGCCCGCAGTGGAGCGGAGACTAACGCCAGGCGGGTGGTTGCACCGATCACAGTAAAGCGCGGCATCTTTAAGCGGATATTTCGCGCGGCAGGTCCTTTACCAATCACGATATCCAGTGCAAAATCTTCCATGGCCGGGTAAAGAACTTCTTCAACTACCCGCCCCAGGCGGTGGATCTCATCGATAAACAAAATATCGCCAGCGCGCAGGTTCGTTAAAATCGCCGCCAGGTCACCGGCTCGTTCAACCGCCGGGCCCGCGGTAATCTTAATATTCACACCCATTTCGTTCGCTAAAACATGCGCCAGCGTAGTTTTCCCAAGTCCAGGCGGCCCGTAAAAGAGCACATGTTCCAGGGATTCCTTACGCTGTCGGGCAGCGGCGATCAGAATAGACAGGTTTTCCTTCAACTGCTCCTGCCCAATAAAGTCATTCAGGCGGACTGGGCGCAGTGCGGGATCAACAGGTTCATCCGGCTGGGATTCGGGGGTTACCAGGCGTTTTTGTAGATCGCTCATGCGGATGATTATACACGATTTTAGGTTCTGCCGCAGGATCATTTGTTCTATCAAAATATACTTGCGGCTATACGCTAGATTATTCAAATTAGGTAATTTTTAGGTTAATGCATTATAATTATCCCACTTACTTCAATACCAGATCAGACGATTACTTTTGCCTCTTTAGGAACTGCTATGATCATAAAAAGATGCGACTCCGTGCATCCCTTTATGACCACAGTAAAACCCCGGGGCCCTTCCTTTCATCAAGAGACAGAAAGCCCGAGAAACCATTAATGAATCCTCCTGGCCTGATTACGGTCATCATTGGCTTACTGATTGCTGCCGGGGCATTATTAGGTTGGCTTTATCAACAGATGCGGCGAAAAAATGCGCAAGCAGTCCAAATGGCGAACCGCCTGGCTGAAGAGCGCACGAATGAACTGCGCATCCTGAAAGAGCTGGCCGAAGCATTAAATCAGACTTTACCGCCTGATAAAGCATTAGAGGTAGGCCTGGCGCAAGTAGCGCAGCGAGTGGGAGCCAGCTCAGGCTGGTTTTTAACCCTCACCCCTGATCAAAAGGCAGACCTTTCTGCCGGGTATAACCTGCCGCATAATCTTGACTTGGCCAGCAACACCAACCGGCCCTGGGCATTATGTGCCTGTTTAAAGGAAATGCTGGAAGGTCAGCTGCAAACACCGCAGTTGTTCAACTGCGAACGCCTAGCGCACATCCCTGGAATTGCTGCGGATGAAAAACAACACCTCAGCATCCCAATCCGCGCCAGTAGCGTCCCAGTCGGGATACTCAACCTGGTATTCCCTACAGAACGAACCTTTGATGAGAATGAGCTGCGCTTGCTGGCCGTGCTGGGGGATCAGTTTGGTGGGGCAATCGAACGTGCCCGGTTATTCAAGGAAATTCACCGCCTGGCGATTACCGATCCGCTCACCGGCTTGTATAACCGCCGCCACCTCCTGGCGATGACGGTAAAAGAGATGGAGCGCGCCCGCCGCTATCACCACGCGCTTTCCCTGGCGATGATTGACATCGACCACTTCAAGAACATCAACGATACGTTTGGTCACCTGGCAGGTGACCTGGTGCTCCGCTCGGTAGCTGATTTATGCCAGAAAGCCATCCGGCGCATTGACCTGGCCGGCCGGTTTGGCGGTGAAGAATTGATCATCATAATGCCGGAAACCGCCCAAAAGCGAGCGCAACAGGCTATGGAACGCTTGCGCCAGCAAGTCGAACAATTAGAAATCGCTACCCCGCGCGGCATAATCCAGGTAACGATCAGCGTTGGGGTCACCAGCCTGGCGGAGAACGAAACGATCGAGTTCGAAACGTTTCTAGACCGCACAGACCAGGCTTTATACCTTGCGAAAAATAATGGGCGCAACCAGGTGTGCATGTTATAATACCGAAAATCCAAGCGGAGTTTTGCATGTCCAACGTCTTCGTTTCGCAACATCCTCTGGTCCGCCACAAACTCAGCATTCTGCGTGATGTTAAAACGGAACCAAAAAAGTTCCGCCAGCTGGTCAAGGAGATCACCGCGCTGATCGCGTATGAAGCCACCCTGGACCTTACTACCCGCCCGATAGAAGTTCAGACTCCCCTGACCACCGCTGCAAGTGAAGAACTGGAAGATAAAATCGGCCTGGTGCCGATCCTGCGCGCCGGGCTGGGAATGGTCGAAGGCATCTGGGAATTAATGCCATCTTCTGAAGTTTGGCACATCGGGTTGTATCGGGATGAACGCACCTTACAGCCGGTGGAATATTATAACAAACTGCCGGTTGAGCCCACCGTCTCCGTCTGCCTGATCCTCGACCCGATGCTGGCAACCGGTGGGTCAGCAACGGCGACAGCGGATATCCTCAAGCGCTGGGGAGTCACCCACATCAAGTTCCTGGGGCTGATTGGAGCGCCAGAAGGGATCGCCAACATGCAGGCGCACCACCCGGATATTCCTATTCACCTGGCTTGCATTGATGATCATTTAAATGAAAAGGGATATATTGTGCCTGGCCTGGGAGATGCCGGCGACCGCCAGTTCGGCACCGCCTGACCCTCCCTAGCCACCAATCTGGTTCATGCCGCGCAGGGTGGGCAGGTGGTTCTGTTCCAGTTCATGCCCGGCAGGCTTGCTTTGCATTGCTTTTGTCAGATAAGGCAGCACGGGTTCACCAGAGCGCAAGGCCGATAAAAATGGAACTTCCACATCTTGAAGCAGGCAAGGCCGAAAAGACCCATCTGCCGTCAGGCGCATGCGGTTGCACTGCTGGCAAAAGTGTTCGCTAAGTGGGGAAATAAATCCAATTCGCCCGCGGCCCCCTTCTAAGGTATACTCCTGGGCCGGTCCTTGAATTCCAGAACGCGTTACAGGCAATAGCCCGGATGGAGCCAGTATTTTTTGGATTTCCGGGATCTTTAGGACGGCATCACCCGGGTTCGGAAAACCCGGGCCCCAGGGCAGCTGGTTATTGACCGGCATCAATTCGATGAAGCGCACCTGCCAGCCCCGTTCAACGCTAAGCCTTGCCAGTTCCGGGAATTCAGCGTCGTTTACCCCCCGAATGGCGACCACGTTTATTTTGATCGGCTGCAAGCCCACCTTTTCCGCCATCTCCAATCCCCGCCAGACTGTGGCAAAAGAGCCGCCGCGCGTAATCCGGGCAAATTTATCTGGCTGCAAGGTGTCTAGGCTGACGTTAATACGCTGCAGCCCGGCCTCTTTCAACTCTGCGGCCATTTTTTCGAGCAAAAAACCATTGGTGGTCAGGCTGAGATCCTCGATGCCAGGAATTTCGGCAATCAAACGGATGAGGCGGGCGATATTTTTGCGCACTAAAGGCTCGCCGCCTGTCAAACGTATTTTGCGAATGCCCGCTTCAGCGGCAGTTTGCACCACGGCCACAATTTCCTCAAAACGCATAATGGCTTCATGCGCCTGCCGCTTGACCCCTTCGGGAGGCATGCAGTACACACAGCGAAAATTGCACCGATCCGTTACCGAAATGCGCAAGTAATCTATTGAACGACCAAAACGATCTACAAGCATTAAAAAGCACCTTTATCCATAACTTTTTGATCCGACCGCAATCCCCTCAACCAACCCGGCTCGCAATGCGCACGCCGCTGACCGCCACTACCACGCCGCGGAACAGGCGAAATGGGACCAGCAGCACCAGATGGAGGGCCAGGCTGATGCCAAAGACGGTTGCCAGCGCACCCAGTCCACGATTCAACCAGGGCGCCAGGTTTTCCAGCATCCAGGGACCCGCGCCAGCCAGCAGCGCCAGACCAGCCATACCCAAAACGGCTAACACGATCGGCAGCCAGGCACGGCGGTCCGATGCTGAAGGCAGCATGGTGCTGCTAATGGTAAAGGTCAGGTAAAACCACATCCAAAAATCCGGCTGATTGGGCAGCGCGCGCAGCGCTTCCCAAAAAGCAGGCCAGTTCGCCTGGCTTACCGTCGCAACCACTGGCAGCAATCCTAAATAATGGATACCCAGATAGGCCACCACTGCCCCGCCGCTGAGCAAAGGGGCCAGGCCAATCAGGGCATCCCGAAGCAAATCGGTCGGAACAGTCTCGACATAACCCAGCCGCAGCATTCCATCAGGCATCAAGTTAGGCAAGAGGGAGAATCCGCCCGTGCGCACACCTAACACGCGCGCCATCAGATAATGACTGAGTTCATGCAGCAGCACGCCAGGGAAAAACAGTAGCGAAAACATTCCCAGAGAAGCCCCCGCCCGGCGCGTCAAGAGCAGCAGAACCAGTTGTATTTCCCGGTGCAGCCAGCGCTGAGTCAGCAGGAGTGGCCCCAGCATGAGCAGGAGCCACCCCAAACCATCTAGATAACCCAAAATTCCAGCCACGTTCGGATAAGACTAATACTGCTGCGGCGGATAAACCGGAGGAGGCGTTTGGTTTTGGTTACGCATGGCATTCCAAATTGCCGCGCCGCCTACACCCAGACCTGCCATAAAAAGCACATTGAACAACCCAATGCACACGGCCCCACCCATCTGCCCCAACCAAAGCATTTGCTGGTTGACCAAATTTTGGCCAAATAAATTATTCAGGGTCTCAGGCCGCAGGTAGGAAGCATTGATTACCCCGGCAATCAGCTGACCGAGGATGCCAATACCGCCGGCAATCGCTCCCGCAATGGCGCCTTTTTTCAAAGCATCGTTTTGCAAGGCAGGTTTATCATAAACTCCTGCCAGGTAACCAGCCCCCAGGCCAATAAACAGCGCCAGGCAGGGGGTACAGAACTGTGATATCACTGCACCCGCTGCGAGGGCCAGGACAAACATCACCGCACCCATGATCAATCCAGACTTTACCATTGGACCTCCTCCCTCTGACAATTCCTTGGAGACTAAGCAAAAATTGATTTTTCGGGTCAGGCGCGGGCGATTTCATCGTCCACACCTGACCAGATCAAACTTTTTCAGGCAATTTCATTAAATTACTTCACCCGGGCAGCCGCCGCCTTAACAATGGCGATAAAGTCAGCTGGTTTAAGGGATGCGCCGCCCACTAAAGCGCCATCAATATCGGGCATGGCAAAGAACTCAGCCGCATTCTTCGCGTTGACCGAACCGCCGTACTGGATGCGAACCGCCTGGGCGACCTCTTCACCAAACATCTGGCGCAGTGTCGGGCGGATAAAATCGGCTAAAACGGCATTCGCGCCTTCGGCTGAAGCAGCTCGCCCGGTGCCGATTGCCCAAACCGGTTCATAAGCGATAACCGTCTGGGCTGCCTGGGCTGTTTCCAAACCTTGCATCCCTTCTCGCACCTGGCGCTGAACCACCTCGGCAGTCTGCCCGGCTTCATTTTCATCTAATGTCTCACCCACGCACATAATCGGGATCAGGTTATAAGCAAAGGCCGCTTTTACTTTGCGATTGACGGTTTCATCCGTCTCTCCAAAGTGAGCGCGCCGCTCCGAATGCCCCAGGATCACATACTGGCAGAATTCCGCAACCATCGCCGGAGAAACTTCGCCGGTGTAAGCCCCAGAAGCTTTCCAATACATATTTTGCGCTCCCAGCCCTACCCCAGTCCCCGATAGCATCGCCGCGACGGGCATCAGATAAGGAAACGGCGGGCAGATGGCACGGTCGATGCTGCTCACATTCTGCAATTCGGGCAACATCTCCGCTACCAGGCTGCGCGCTTCTTCCCCGGTGTTGTTCATCTTCCAGTTTCCAGCCACAAATGGTTTTCGCATTGTTTACCTCCCAGTAATATTTTCCACATCAGCCTGCCAGGTTGTTATTCCCCCCGGCAAAATGATGAATTTTCACGTTATTCGGATCACAACTTTTCTTCAAAACCCTGCCCAAACGCAGTTCGAGTACTCTTCCTAGTATAAACGAAAACAGGTTTTTCAATGATGAATGTGGCCTACTCTTTCGGAACTGACATCTTAAAACCAGCAGTCAATGCTGCTGAGCCCCAAAACATTAATCCCCTTTGACATCCTTTCGGCTTAAAGGTATGATACAGATCCTCAGGTTAGTCGGGTGATCGCGGTCTGGGCATGTGCCAGGTCGAGGAAAGTCCGCACTCCATCGAGCAAGATGCCGGGCAACGCCCGGGGCGGAGAAATCTGCCGGATCGGGCCACAGAAACAAACCGCCTCGCAAGAGGTAAGGGTGAAATGGTGGGGTAAAAGCCCACCGGCGCTGGTAGTAATACCACGGCCAGGTAACCCCCATCTGGAGCAAGGCCAAGCAGAAATAAAGTTCGCGTTAATCACGCGGGCGGGAGGCGGCTCGTCTCCCTTGAGTTTCGGGTAGGCCGCTAGAACGGGCTGGCAACAGTCCGTCCAGAGAGATGATCATCCAGGCAGGGAAACCTGCCGGACAGAATGCGGCTTATAGACTGACCTGGGGAAAGGGAGCACAAAAATTACGGGGCCGCTTGATACAGCGGCCCCGTAATTTTTTCTAGAAATAAAGTTTAGTGATACTGCGGCAGCCAGCTGCCATGTGCATCGATCAGATCATCCACCAGGTTCCAGATCTGGTCCAGATCCAGTTCCGCAGCGGTGTGCGGGTCGAGCATGGCGGCATGATAAATGTGCTCGCGTTTGCAGGTTAACGCCGCTTCAACAGTAAGAGACTGCACATTGATATTGGTCTGCATCAATGCAGCCAACTGCGGGGGCAGTGCGCCGATGCGCGTGGGCTGCACGCCGTTTTTATCCACCAGGCAAGGAACTTCCACGCAGCAGCCCTGAGGCAGGTTGTCGATCAGGCCGTTGTTAGCGACGTTGCCATAAATCACGCGGGGGATGCCAGTCTCCATGCTGTGAATAATATAGGAGCCATACTCCTTCGACTGGTTCACCTTGTCGAAGTTGATCGCCATTTCAGACGCCCACTGCGCTTCATGATCTGTGCCGCCGGCAGCTGTGATGCGCTGGCGAATGGCATCTTTATCCACCGCTACGCCTGGATTCTCGATTGTATCCTTCGTCAATTCCCATCCCGCGATCTGCACCTCGCAGCGCCGGATATACTCATCCAATGGCACATTGAACTTTTCGATCAGATCTGGACGGTCGCGCTTGATAAACCAGGGGGTGTACTCGCTGAAATGCTCTGAGGATTCGGTGACAAAGTAACCCAGGCGTTTGAACATCTCATAACGCACGCGGTTCCAGTCTGGCACACGGCCCTCTTCAATCACCTGGCGCACCAGCGGGTAAAGGTCTTCCATGCCATTTGGCGTCTTGCGCTCAAAACGCAAGTAGAAGGCCATGTGATTAATCCCCGCGCAGATGTAGTTAATATCCTCAAAAGGCACATTAATATCCCGCGCGATCTGCATGGCGGTACCCTGCACACTGTGGCACAGGCCGACGGTCTTAATTTTGCTGGCCCGGTTAATGGCCCAGGTATTCATCGCCATCGGGTTGACGTAATTGAGGAAGGTCGCGTCAGGGCAGAGTTCTTCCATATCCTGGCAGACATCAAGCAGCACCGGGATGGTACGCAGGCCGCGCATAATGCCGCCAATACCCAATGTATCGGCAATCGTCTGGCGCAGGCCATATTTCTTCGGGATTTCAAAATCAATTTCCGTACCGGGCTTGTACCCGGCAATCTGGAACATGCTGATGGCATAATCCGCGCCATCCAGAGCTTCGCGCCGGTCTAATGTAGCTTCAATTTTCGGGTTCGCGCCGACCACCTGAGCCAGACGGTGCGCCACTTTCTCGGTCGTACGCAGGCGTTCTTCATCAATGTCGTGCAAACTAATCGTCGCTTCAGCCAGCTCTGGGAAACTGAGGATGTCCCCTAACAGGTTGCGCGCGAAGACGGTACTGCCCGCGCCGATAAATGTAATCTTTGGCATAGGAAAATCCTTATAAGTTGGTTTAGAAAACCGGGTGGACCGGTATCTGCGGTCCACCCGGTTTGGCTATTATGTCAGGACTTGGTCAGATTGCCTTTGTCGGCAGCCGCGGCGCTCTTTGTCGCTTCTGCCTTGTTGGCGGCCATTTCTTCAACAGTCTTGGTGTGCAGGCGGGCGGCCCCTTGCGTTTCGATCAGCCGGACGCGCTTGCCACATTCTTCTGCCTCAGCAAGGCGCGCCTTTGCCTGCGGAATTTCAGCAGCATACTGCGGCAGCCACTCTGCCTGGGCGATCAGCATTTCATCGGTCATCTGCCAGACTTCTTCCGGGTTACAAACTGCGCCAACCAAGGGGTCGTGCAGCAGCGCCTGCTTGAGCAGGGTAATATCGCCATGCACGGCAGCTTCAACACTCATCTCTTGAACGCGCGCAGAGGCAGAGCAGGTTGCCGCGCAAGCCAGCGGCAGGTCACCGACTACCGGCATATTAATCCCGGTGCGGTCGACATAGCCGGGAATCTCTACCACACAGCCATCCGGCAGGTTGGTGATATTGCCTTTGTTGACCACATTGAAATGCCCGCGGTAGGTACGGCCTGTTTCCAGCGCTTCAATGATAAAAGAGCCATGTTCTTCACTGCGCTTATAGGTCTTGAGATCCAGCCCCGGTTCTTTCAGCCAGTTGGGGAAATCGGTCTCAAACCAGTTGCGGCCCTCGGTGCAGACGCGCAGATAACCACCCGTCTCGCCATGAATCCAATGAGAGAGGTCAATCCACTGCGGAATTTCCGCAGCACGTTTGCGATACCAGGGCACGTATTCGCTGAAATGACCATTGGACTCGGTGCTGTAATAACCAAAGCGGCGCAGCACATCAATGCGTACTTTTTCCTGCTGGGAATATTCGGGATGATTTTCAAAAAGAGCCAGCAGGTAGGGCAGCATGTTGATCCCCCGCCATTCGACCTTGATGAACCAGGTCTGGTGGTTCAAGCCAGCGGCGATCACATCCACTTCACTGCGGTGCAGGGTGGCATCCTGCGGCAGCAGCCCCTGGTTCTTTGCCCAGATTTCCACGCATTTGGTGATTTGCCAGTGCGCGCCCTGCACCCCATGGCACAAACCTATCGTCTGCACGCCGCCATACTTGTTGCAGGCCCAGGTATTCATCGCCATTGGGTTAGAGTAGTTCAAGAATAAGGCGCCCGGTTTAGAGACTTCGCGGATATCCTTGCAGAAGTTGAGCAGCTCAATCATCGTGCGCTGCCCATACAGGATGCCGCCAGCGCAGATCGTATCCCCCACGCACTGATCAACACCATACTTGAGCGGAATATCGATATCGGTCTGGAAGGCTTCCAACCCGCCCTGGCGAATCATGCAAATGACATAGTCGCTGTCGGCGAAGGCTGCCCGACGGTCAAGCGTTGAAACCAGTTTGGCAGGTACGCCGCTGGTTTCAATATCCTTCTGACACAGCTGTGTCACCATGTCCAGATTACTTTCATTGATGTCAGTAAAAGCGAACGTGGTATCAGCCAATTCGGGCACGGCAAGAATGTCGCGCATTAACCGGCGGGTGAAACCAATCGAACCAGCGCCAACCATGGCAATCTTGATCGACATTGAAGGGTTACCTTTCTACGAATGAAGTGAGAGTAAAGTTGATGCGTTAAACGCCTGGATTAAAGCGGCAGACGGTTTGCCATGCGCCCAAATACCGGCAGCAGGGCTGCGCGCCCGCTCAGGGCGTTAACAATGCCAGAAATCCAGACAATCACGCCGAAAGCAGCAGCCAGAATCACCAAAGAAAAAAGCGCCACGGCGATGATCACGCCAAAAGGCATCCAGGCCAATACCCAAGAAAAAACGATCCATGCCACCAGGGAAGAGAGCAGGAAAAGCACCAGACCAATCGATTGGCGTACGTGGAACATGGGTAAGGGACTGTTACGCTGGAAAAATAAGATGTAGAACCAGCCAATCACAGGAATATACGCGATTGAAGCAAAGAGGCGTTGTGATGAATCCATTCTTATCCTCCGATTCCTCTCAGGTGGAGTTCATTCCAAAAATGACAGGCAGCAAAATGGTCCGGCTGCACTTCCCGCAACTCCGGCTGTTCCTGGCTGCAAATCGGTTGTGCATAGCTGCAGCGTGGGTGGAAAATGCACCCAGAAGGTGGATTGGCCGGGCTGGGGACATCCCCTTCCAGCCGGATCCGTTTTACCTCCATATCCGGGTCTGCAGGGGGAACGGAGGACAGCAGCGCTTCGGTATAGGGATGCAGCGGGTTATTCATCAGCTCTTCTGTCGCCGCCTTCTCCATTATCTTACCCACGTACATAACGGCAATGCGGTCAGAAATATGTTCAACGACGGATAAGTCATGAGCAATGAAGATCAACGTCAGGCCCAGGTTCATCTGAAGCTCCTGGAGCAGGTTGAGCACCTGCGCCTGAACCGACACATCCAGCGCCGAGACTGGTTCATCCGCGATAATCAGGCGTGGATTCAGGGAGAGCGTTCGTGCCAGGCCAATCCGCTGGCGCTGCCCGCCCGAAAACTCATGCGGATAGCGGCGCATATAAGCCGGGTCCAGGCCCACCGAGGTCATTAACTCGGCGACGCGCTCCTCTGCCTGCCGTCCGTGCGCCACGCCGTGAATTTCCAATGGTTCGCTAATCAAATCCTTCACCGTCAGGCGCGGATTCAAGGAACTAAAGGGATCTTGAAAGATCATGCGCATTTCGCGGCGCAGCGGTTTCATCTTGCGCTGAGAAATATTCGCCACATCCACCCATTCCCCGGTTTTTCTGCGGAAGCGGACTTCGCCACTCGTAGGATCATACAGGCGCAGGACCGTACGACCCACAGTGGTTTTACCGCAGCCACTTTCGCCCACCAGCCCCAGCACTTCCCGCTCCTGTAAGGAAAAGCTGACCCCGTCGACGGCTTTCACGTGCCCCACGACGCGTTGCAGCAAACCCTGGTAGATGGGGAAATGCATTTTTAGATTTTTTACTTCAAGAATCGAGTTATTGGTTTTGTCATCCATTGGTATGCTTCCGCTCACTTTTCCACCTGGATTGTTTCGTGTTCCATCAATATATCCGGGTCAGTCCATCCCTTTTGTTGCATCAGTTCCTGGCTCGCCCGCCGGAAAACCAGGCGAACGTTCACCTGGGCTGTCTGCCCGGCAGGAAGATCAAAGGAATACTGCGTGGAATCGGTCGCCATGGCAGGGATGCGCGTATCTTCAACAATGGTCACAGGCCGCCAGATCGCTGCCGTAGGTGTTTCTCCCGTCCAATCGTCCCGCAGCACTTTCGAGAAGACTTTCCCAGCCTCTTTCGCGTAATTTCCAGCCCATTCTGGAAGCACCGGACCCCGGCTGAGCGCCAGCGGTTTCCCAGATGCATCCACAGCTTCCACCACCAGGATCATCTCACGGATGGGGGTATCAGTGGGGATGTCGTGCCCGGTCTGGTCATTGGTAATATTGACTTCCACCTGCAGTTTGCCATCCTGGCGGTCTGCCCTGGTCTTCATCGTGACTGCGTTTTGCAGTAGATTCTCATCAGCAGCGCCGGGCATGGTATGGTCATGGAAATCGACGTAGTCCCGCGGGGTGCCGCCTTTTTCGGGGAAGACCGAGATTTCCGTGTCCAGCACCTTCATGTGGCAGTCCTGGCAGGTCTTGCCCGTCTTGGGATCACTATATGGGCTGTCAAGCCATTCACCATAGGAGTTGTAAATAACCACACCACCGGTCACCTGACCACTGCCAACCACGCCGCCAAACACGCCGTAATGGCAAGGTGCGCAGTACTCGCTCTTTGACATAGTGGGTGAGATACTGACCCGGCGGGTTATGTCTGGGAAGGTGCCGTAGAATACCTGGTCTGCACCGCTGGGGCGAGAGAGTTTCAAAGAAAGAATTCCTGGCATATCCGCAGGCGGCAGTTTGGTTTTTGGATCCAGAACCACATCGCCGATTTTGTGACAGAAGTCGCAGGAGATTCCATCCACTGCCGTGCCGTAGAAATTCTGCGGGCTAACGCCGGGGTCCATCACGTTCGTTGTGGCCCGTTCGGAAGTGATGGCCATATGGCAGCCGGACCAACCGCAGTTCTTTTGATTCGAAATTTTCGCTGCGATTGGCGTGTGGCAAGTAGCACAATTCCCAGCGCGGGCAGGGTTATCCAGTTTGTAACCAGGGCCATAGTAAGGCAAGTCAGGGTTCGGGGGCAACACTTTCCCACCGGAACCATAGACCACAGGCTGGCCCACATTTCCATTTACGTCTTCACCTGAGTAGATCGAAAGGAAGCGCGGATTGACTGCGGACTGCGAATGCGCATCCGCCTGCCATTCCTTATACTCCCGGTGGCACAAACCGCAGCTGGCCGCACCACTCACCCCTTCAAAGGAGAACCAGTCATATTTGTAATTATCGGTTTGATAGAGCGGTTTCAAGGTAATGGTGATGCCCGTACTGCCCTTCCAGTCTGGTGATTTGGGGTCCAGGTCTGCCCAACCCACAAAATAACCGGTCGCTGAGCCTACCACTGAAATCGGTTTACTCCAATCGATGTTTTTCAGCGAAAAATAACCAGTTTTCGAAGTAGTCGTTTGATTAGGTGTTCCCTTTACCTGAACGACTGCCCCAGCGACTGGCGCATTGGAAGCATCCACGACCGTTCCAGTTACAACGGTCGGCGCAGGAGCCACCTTTTTCCCTACAACGGGGAGTAGTTTTCCATTCATTTGAAGATACGTCCCGAACCCCAGTAGGAACAGCAGCGGAATGAGAAGCATTATGAGTAAACTTTTTTTCATCACATCTCCTACCGGTTAGCATAGGGGTCCGCGGCATCCCGCAAACCATCACCCAAGAAGTTGAAACCCAGAACCGCGACGATAATAAAAATTACTGGGGAGAAGATCCAGATATTCGCACCCAGCGTCTGGATATTCTGCGCGTTACGCATCATCAGCCCCCAGCTGATCATTGGCTCCTGAATACCAATCCCCAGGTAACTCAAGAAGGATTCCGCCAGGATCACCGAAGGCACGGTCAGCGTGAGAATCACGATCACGTGACTGAGCGTGTTCGGGTACAGGTGACGGAAAATGATGCGGGCATCTGAAGCGCCCATCTCCTTTGCGGCTAGGATGAAATCGGTTTCCCGTAACGAAAGCACCTTTCCCCGTACTTCGCGCGCCAGCGTCGTCCAGGAGAGCAGCGCGAAGATCAGCGACATAAGAATGAAGACCGAAAAGGAGTCAGCTGTTTTTGGTACGACCGCAGCCAGGGCCATCCACAGGGGCAGCTGCGGGAAGGCGTTGACAAATTCGACAAAGCGCTGCAAAGCATTATCAACACCGCCGCCATAATAACCAGAAACCACACCCAGTACTGAACCAACAGCAATGCTGATGATCGTACCAAACAGGCTCATGCTTAAAGATACCCGCCCGGCCTCGCAGGCTTTCCCAAAGAGGTCGCGGCCCATCTTATCCGTCCCAAGCATATAGAAAATGCTGCCCTCTTCCACCCCGATTAAATGCAAGTTGGAGGGGATGAGTCCCAAGATTTTATAAGGCCAGCTGTGCACAAACAACTTAAGTTGGTAAGCCTTATCTGTATTCTCCGCCCAGGTCACTTCAAAAGTTTGCACGTCCAGCGTGTTTTCGACACGGTAAACGAAAGGAATCCAATGGAATTTCCCCTGGGCATCGACGAAGTGGACTTGCTGGGGGGGAATATAAGCCGAATTGAGTTCAATGGAATTAATATCATTTGGAGAGAAGAACTCGGCAAAGAGCGCTAAAATAACCAGTGTGATTACCATTAACCCACCCACAATCGATATTGGGCTGCGTCGAAAGCGGCGCCAGACCAGCTCAAAGTAACTTTCATTCTGCTTCGCGCCTTCGACCGCGATCTGGTCGGCGGCTCGGACCCTGACGCGTTTCACTTTTCCGGCAGAGATTTGGGGACTTGCATTATTCATCGTTTTCTTCTCCTCAAAATTAGCTGTACCGGATGCGTGGGTCTAAAACGGCCAGGAAAATATCGGCCAGCAGGTTACCCAGTACGATCATCACACCATACATCAGGAGGAAGCAGCCAGCAATGTAAATATCTTGCTGCACCAGAGAGTCGTAAAATAACGGTCCCATGGTGGGCATGTTCAAGACGATGGCCGCTTCCAATTCACCTTGCATCATATAGGGCAGTACGGTTCCTTGATAGGCAACAATGGGGTGCAAAGCGTTCGGTACTGCATGCTTGAGCATCACCATGCTCTCTTTCAGGCCTTTGGCGCGAGCGGTGGTCACAAACTGCGCGCCTAGAACGTCCAACAAGTTACCCCGCATCACGCGCAGGTTCCTGGCTACGCCGCCTAACCCGGCGATAACCAATACCGGCCAGATATGTTTCAGCATATCCACAACCCGGCCAAAACTCCAGGGTGCAATAACGTATTGGGGGGAGAAGAAAGAAACAATACTGGGCTGCTTGAAAGTAAACACCAGAACATAGAGGATAACAATGGCAATCGAGAAGCGTGGTATCGACGTAAATATAAATGCCATAACCGATGCCAGGTTATCCCATAAGCCATACTTTCTAGGCGCAACAAAGATACCGAGACCGACCCCGATGACGGTCGAAATCAAGTGGCATAACAGGGCTAGCATTAGGGTCTTCGGCAAGCGTTCAGCAATCAGTTCGCCAACGTCGCGGCGGTAGGAAAAAGAGTAACCAAATTTTCCTTCAGTTACCATGCCTTTAATCCACAAGGCAAATTGAACCGTAACCGGCTTATCCAGATCATATCGTTTGCGGACGATATCGGCAGCCTTTTCAGCTTCTGCTTCCGGCATGCCTGACTGGTTGATCAAATACTGCTTATAGGTGGAGGCAAAATCGCCGGGAGGAAGTTGAATAACTATAAACGAAACGAGCCCAACGCCGATTAACAGAAACACGGCAATCACCAACCGGCGGATAATGTAATTGAGCATGGCACCTCCAAAAGATCGCTTTCTTTTTGCTAATTTTGGGTTGGTTGGCGAGATACCCCACCAACCAACCCCTTGCATGCTTACATTACGTTCAGTTCAGCTTACTTTTTGTAAACCGGAATGGTGTCCGGGCGGTTCTCGGGCAGCTGCTGGTCTTTCGGAGTCCAGAGTGTGTCGAGCAGAATCGCGTCTTCCACCCAGGTGTACATGAAGGCTGGCGTGCCAGAAGGTACATTCTTGACACGTTTCGCCAGGCCCAGGCCATAGCGACCAACAAAGACACCCATGTCATACACGTTTTCGGTGTAGATCTTGTTGTATTGGGACATCAGGTCTTTGCGCGCGGCGGGATCGAAGGTGCTGCGATATTTGTCTACAATGTCAACCAACTGCTGTTCGAAGGGCTGCAGTTGGCGCGGCTTGTCGCCTTCGCGATGGCGGTTGAAGTTCGTGGCGATGGGGGCGAGGTCAGAAATGCGGGTGAAGGGCAGCGCAAAAGCCTGACCGCCGCGGAACACCTGCATATCCCAGTTACCGTTTTGGTTAACTTCGGTGAAGGCGGAACTGGTGATGATGCGGTAGTTAATCTTGATGCCCACCTGGCCCCACTGGTTCACCAGGGCTTCGGCGACGCTTTGTGTTTCCATCGCATCTTGCGAAGCGAGCAGCTGCAGGATGACATCCTTGCCCGCCTGCGAGCCTTCGGTCCAGTTGAGGATGCCGTTGTTGTCGGTATCTTTGAGGCCCATCTGAGCTAGCAGGGTCTTGGCCGATTCGACATCGAACGGGTAATAAACGACAGAGTCTTTATTGAACTCGGGGGCTCCCGGATACAGGCCGCCAGCCCAGGCACGCAGGAACGGCCCGCGCATGATGGACTGAGCAATGCCTTCGCGGTCGGCCGCGTAGCTCAACGCCTGGCGGAAGCGCAGATCGCGCAGCAGCTGGCGGACAGCCAGGTCGCGGTCATCCTGCGCGCCGTAATCGGCGGACATGTTGAAGAGGACGCCATAGCCCAGGGTTTCAGGACCCCAGGTGATCTGGAATTTCGCGCTCGGATCCTGCGCGGCCTTCATCGCTTCGACGAAGGTGCTCGGGTTTTCCAGGTTCATGTGATCGCAGTCACCAGCGATGGTGCACAGATCACGGCCAACGCCACTGGGGCCCTTACGGTACTGAATTTCATCCAAGTAAGGCAGCTGATTGCCGGCTTCGTCAACTTTCCAGTAGTACGGGTTGCGGCGCATGATCAGCAGTTCGTCGGTTTTGTATTCAGTCGGAACCCATGGGCCTAAGGTCACCAGAGGCAGGTCATCCGGCGGCTGTGCATTTTCGAAATCTTTGTAGGTCGGCTTGGGAGTCGCGGTGCTCCACAGCGGGTGCTTGGACTTGAGGATGTGAGCAGGCTCCACGATGAAGCTTTCGTCATCCATCAGATAGTAGGCATCCAGGGGTTTCACAACCGGGAAGGTGAATTTGATGGTGTAATCATCCACCTTTTCAAGCTTGGTTTCCTTGCCGTCGTACGTCCACTGGCTGATCTTGGTAGCGGCATTGACGTTGGGGTCAACAACATAGCCGTCCCAGGTGAACATAACGTCATCGGCATTGAAATCAGCGCCGTCCGACCACTTCGCGCCTTCGATCAGGTGCATGGTCAGTTGATAACCATCTGAGGACCATTCCCAACTCTTGGCCAGTTCAGGCATTGGTTCAACATCCTGATTCACCCGGTATAGCGGGCCGGTTTTGACCAGCGAGCCATAACGCGTGGTGTAGGATTCAATCCCAAACCAACCCGAGCTTACGTTAGCCATGTTATTCCAGCCAGCCGTGGGGCAGGCGGAGAAGGCGCGCCACAGGTCGCCGTAAACGCCCATGCCATCCTTCATACCCGAGGTCAGGTAGACCTGGGGTTCTTTGGGCAGGCGGTCTTTTACGGGCGGAAGCGTGCCATCGGCAACGAATTTGTCAAGGAAGGGAGCCTGATGATATTCGGGCAGAGCCTTGTAGGTTACGATCTCACTGATGGGCTGCCGTTTGACTTCCACGCCACCCACATCCAGTTTGTTTGGATCAGGATAAGGAATCGGGGCTTTTACCGTCCCGGCAGCGGCCGCGGGGGCGCTGGTCGCTACAGGTGCTTTGGTCGCTTCAACTGCCTTGGTCGCAGCAGGAGCCTGCTGTTGTGCCTGGGTTGGTTCCTGAACTGGGGCTGGCGCGGCTGTCGGCTGAGCACAGGCGGCCAGGAGCATGGAACCCACCATAAGCAAAGCTACCAGTTTCCATAACGTCTTTCGAGAATTCATTGTTATGCTTCTCCTCTATAGAGTAGTTGGTGTATTCTCACCCAAGGGTGCGGCTCAGTGGACTTCGTGCAAAATGAGCCTTGTCTCGATGACTGAGGGTGATTGACGAAAGAAGGAAAACTTTTGTCTAATTTTTATTCGCTAAAACCACCTCCTTTTTTCTCAAATAAGCGCAACTATTGCACGATTGTGTTCGCACGTCACGTTGTGACGACCTTGCCAGAGTGAAACGATTATGCTACCCTTCACCGTACAACCAGCAAGAAACCTCGTGTCCGGGTTGGACTTCCCGGAGCACCGGCTGCTGGTCCCGGCAAACGCTCATCGCCCGTGGACAACGGGGCTCAAATGGGCAGCCAGGGATGATTTCGGTTGGTGAAGGCACCATCCCTTTAATGGGTACAAGCACCTTTTTCCCCTTTCGGCCTAACACGGGCACGGAGTTAAGCAGCCCTACCGTGTAAGGATGCAGAGGATTGTGGAATAATTCGCGCGTTTTCGCCTTTTCAACAATCTTACCCAGGTACATCACCGCTACATCCGCAGCCATCTGGGAAACAACGCCCAGGTTATGGGTGATGAGAATAATCGAAGAATTAAAGTCAGCCTGGAGCGCATTCATCAGGTCCAAAATCTGGGCCTGAACAGTGACATCCAGGGCGGTCGTCGGCTCATCCGCAATCAGGATCGAAGGATTGCAGGAAAGTGCCAGGGCGATCATCACTCTTTGGCGCATACCCCCACTCAGTTGGTGCGGGTATTCGTGCAAGCGCTGCTTCGGCGCGCTGATCTGGACTTTATCCAACATTTCCAGCGCGCGGTCTAGCGCGGCCTTTTTACTGAGCTTTTGGTGCAGCATGACCGCTTCGGCGATCTGATCACCAATGGTGTACAGCGGATTCAAGGAGGTCATTGGCTCTTGAAACACAATGGCAACTTCCGCTCCGCGAATGTTGCGCATCAGCGAACCCTTTGGATCCAGCCTGGCGATATCCACAACTTCCCGGTTTGATCGCAGGCGCAGATTAATCTCACCCGAAACAATCTTGCCAGGCGGTTCCTGGATCAGACGCATCACAGACATCGCCGTGATGCTTTTCCCGCAGCCGCTCTCGCCGACCAGGCCCATCGTACTTCCTTGCGGCAAGCTTATGTTAACCCCATCTAAAGCCCGAACCGTACTTTTTTCAAGAAAAAAATACGTCTTAAGATTCTTAATTTCTAAAATTGGTTGTGTAGGGTTTGCAGGTATAGTTTGGGTCATGAGCAGCTTTTCCTCTTTCCAAACCTAAGGTTTTTTGGCCATAAAGAGCGCCATTTCTATATCATTAGCCAATAATGCTGCGCAGGGTCTCTCGTAATTCCATCGGTAAAACCGGCTTTACCAGAAAAGCTACCGCGCCTTCCGTAATCCCACGTCTTCGCTCGTCCTGGGTGCTGCACAGAACAATGGGGATCTGACAATTCTTGCAGACCTGGACCAGCATAGACAACAAAAACCAGCCATTTCCACCAGAAATGGCTGGTTCGAGCACAACCGCACGCAAGTCATCTGTTTGTACCAGCCCTAAAGCCTCTTCCTCGTTGAGACAGGCAAGGACCTTGTAATCACGGCTTAATTCTCGCCTGTACAATTCCAGGGTTGGGAGGTCATTATCAATGATCAGAACAGATGAATGGATTCGCGGCATCCTGAAGCCTTATAAAAAAATTACGGACCTTAACGTAAAAGCAAACGGCAAGGGATAGCACTCGCACTTACTTTTGATCCAATGAAACTTACAACTTTAACAGGTAATCGGAGAATTACAGGTAAATAATCTTTCTCTGCCCACTAAAAGTATAAGCGGCAAAACGATCCCTGTCTTGGATAAAAGTATCAGGCTCTTGGACAAAAATGAGAAGTTATTAATTTTTCCGGAAGGCTTGGGGGGAACAGCCGGAGATCTTTCGAAAAACCCGGCTAAAATAGGCCGGATCATCAAAACCAACCTGGCAGCCAATGGCGGTAACCGTCTCGTCTGAAGAAAGCAGCAGCTCACGCGCCTTTTGGATGCGCAGCCGGTTTATACAATCCTTGATCGATAAACCTAACTCTTGGTGGAATATCTGCGTGAGATAGCTTTCACTGACACCCACCGCTTCAGCCAGTTCGCTTCTTGTCAGAACGTGATGATAATTTTGATGCAAATAGGCCAGCGTTTGCTTGACAAGCTGGCTGGTGGGCTGACCCAGGCGAGCATCGCCTGAGATCGTTTGCTGAAGAAGCTCAACGATCTCAGCAGTACTCAAAATTCCTTTGGAATGGAAAACCACATTGGCGTAATTCAGCCGGGCAACATCCTCAAAGGTCAACATCTTCCCGCTTAACACGATCACAGGGATCTTGCAGGTGCGCGAGTTGGAACGGATGCGCTCCAGAACCTGGAAGCCATCCATATTGGGCATAATCAAGTCCAGAATCACCAAAGCTGGAACATTCTCTTGCAAGAAACGAACCGCCTGTTCCCCATCCGCGACGGCATGGATGGCAAACCCGGGCATCGCTTGCGTGACAAAATCTTCATAAAGCGCGCGTGCCTGGGGGTCATCGTCTGCGACCAGCACCGTCCCGGTGGATCCGCAGGGACGCAGGCTCTCAATTAAATCGGTCAATTTCTTGCCATTCAACGGCTTTAGGAGAAGGTTGGTTATGCCCATCGACAGACTTTCCTGGGCTTCTTGCCCAAAAAGGACCAGTGGAAGATTTGAAAGCTGTGGATGGCTGCGTAAGCGCTGAACCAGATTCCAGTCGCTGGCTGCCGCGTGTCCCATATCCCAGGCCAGAGCTACCGGCTGCACTTCACGCAGCAGCTCTTCAACCGCCTCGCGAGAATGAACCGGGCAGATTTCCAACTGCTGCCGGGCCGCAATCCTTCGGACTTCTTCAGGTATTTCCAAGGATTGGACAGGAGTATCCATCATCAGTAAAAGCAGCGCCGGGCGCGTGCCCAGTTCAGCCGGCAGGCAAATTTCCCCTGCCAGGTTGGGCAGCGGTAAATAGACGTGAAAGGCGCTGCCTTTCTCTGGTTGGCTCTCAAGTGACATTGAACCGCCATGCAGCGCGACTAAATGCCGGGTAATTGACAGTCCCAGGCCAATTCCTTCCCGGCGGCGTTGAGAATAATCATTGCTCACGAAAGGTTCAAAGATGCGCTCTTGCTGTTCAATCGGAATACCCGGGCCGGTATCCGAGACCCATAGATGCAGGTAGGGTGGTTCAACTTCCGCACCCAGGCAGATGGTTCCTCTGGTGGTAAATTTGCAGGAGTTGCTTAATAAATTGAGCAGCACCTGGCGCAGCCGCACCGGGTCCGCATAGATGATCGGCAGCCGCTTGGGCAGATCGAGATCCCAGGTCACCTCCGGATAATCCTTCCCGCGCGTTTTCGCCATGCTCCTGAATATTTCTTGTAATAACGGCAGGGTATTTATGGGTTCGGGAAATACATTTAATTCGCCAATTTCTGCTCTTGAAAGGTCCAGCAAGTCATTGATGATGCGGATCAGGTGTTCGCCGCTCTGATAAATATAGGTCAAGTCCTGGCGCAGGTTCTCTGGAAGCGGGATGCCATACAGATTTGGCGTACTTAACGCTGCCTGGGAGTAACCCAAGATCACGTTTAAAGGCGTGCGTAGTTCATGACTGACATTTGCCAGCAAGCGTGTCTTCAACTGGTTGGCTCGATCAGAGCTTTCCCGAGCGGCGACCGCCTCGCTGTACAACTCAGCGTTTCTTAAAGCAATCGCGAACTGATCCGCCAGGGCCTGCAAGCCGATCAATTCCCAACGCAAGTTTTGCACCGGCTTACGGCTGTGCAAATCGAGCAGAGCCAGGATCTCATCGCCCAGGTGAATCGGCATGATCACCCGTGAACGGGTATCCGGCCAGTCAGGATCGGGTAAAAAGCGGTGGCTGAAATGTGTATCCGGAATAAAGATGGTCTGGTTGCGGCGAATTGACTCTCCCAGCAGTCCCGATTCGTGCAGCGGGATTGCTACTCTTTCCAGGGTAGGCTCCTGACCATCCAGGTACAGCATCTTTTCTTCAGCAGAAAAGATAAACAGCTGAACATGATCAAAACCATAGTTGACCCGGATTAACTTCGAGACTTCCTGCGAAAGCTGGCGGCGGTCGAGCAGCGAACCGACATGCCGGTTGATGGTTGCACCCGTTTCTAACTGCACCAGGCGATGGCGTTCTTCTTCGCGGTTCACGCCAACCAGGCGGTTGGGCAGGCTGGCGATATTAATCAACTTGCGTAACACATGTTCTTGATAATTCTCCGCCGTAATCAGGCGAATGGTGTAAGGGTAGTGGCGCGGCAGTGGTTTGCCATGAGCAGCCTGAATAGCCAGGTCGACAGCAGAAATCCCCAGGTCTTCTGCTGCGGTTTCCACGGTAGCGTGATAACTGCCCTCGGCGATGGCGGCAAAAGCTGCCGGGTCCCCATTGATCCCCACGATCAGCGTATTTGGCGTAATCATGCCCGATGCCCGACCCGCATCCCGGGCGGCTAAGGCCAGAGAATCAGAAATGCCAAACAGGGCATCGATCGGCGTGCCCAACTCGCGCAGCGCGGACAACACTAAGGGATAAGCCTGCTCATAACGCCAGGCAGTAGGACAATGCAGCACAGAAATATCCGGGTACTTGCGCAGCGTATCTACACAGGCACTGATACGGCTGACCCCTTTATCCTCACCGTGATCCAGCAGCCCCCCCACACATAAGACCCGGCCTTTTCCCTTCAACTTCTCCGCGATATATTCCGCTGCTACCTGCCCGGCTTGATACAATCCTTGCGGTGAGCAAAATAAACGGTGTTGGAGTTGGGACTCTCCTAAAAACACTACTGGCAGACCATTGTAGACCAGTTGATAAATTGTACCTAAGGGCAGCGTCTGGCAAACCATGGCGTCCAGGTCCTGTGAAAGCAGTTCTTCCGCCAGGCTGGTGGGGTCGAGGCTGTAAAGTGTCTCATTTGAATCGGAAATCTCCAGCGGGACGAGGCTCGCGCCAAGTTGTTCAATGCGCTGGAAAACAGTCTCACGCAGTTGCACCCAGTAGGCATCATGCGGGCCAATTGCCGCGCCAATCCGCACCGGGCGTGATTTATCATTTAGTTTATCCGACTGAAATGCCATAGATATGGAAAGTTTAACACGAATTATCCAAAATGTCGAAAGTCATCCTGCCCGGGCGAACGTGCTAAACTATAATATTGGAATGAACGGGTTTACCGGTAATAGACGAAGGAGAAACTACGGTGGTCACAGTTGAAAAGGTCGAAGAGATTCGCCCGCGCCTGGCGAATGAGTTCGAACCCGGACAGTTTATCCCCCGCACCGAAGCAATCGCGGAAGCTTATCGTTGGGGAATGGAACTGCATGCGGGTCAAAAACGACTTAACGGCGATCCCTATTTTGAAACTCACTGCGGCTGGGTAGGCGCATTTCTAGACCGTTTGGTTGGAAACGAGGCCTGGACGATTGCCGGTTTGCTTCACGACTCCGTTGAAGATATTGGCGAAAGCCTGGATAAAATTCGCGGAAAGTTTCCCGGGCCGCTGGGTGAAGAAGTAGCCCAAATTGTGGATGGAGTCACAAAAATTTCCAACCCCAGGGATGGCCGCTCGCGAGAAATAGAAACCCTGCGAAAAATCGCTATGTTTCGCACGCCGGGGGTGTTCATCGTTAAGCTGGCAGATAAAAGTCACAACCTGATGACCTTGCAGTACATGAAAGAACCCAGGCGCACCCAGAAGGCCGAAGAAGCCATCCGCGCTTATGGCAAGCTGGCAGGTATCATGAACTGCTATAAATGGCGGCGATGGATTGAAGACATGGCCTTCCCTTACGCCGACGCGGAAACCTTTGCCTTTGTCAAGCCAGAAATTGACGCAGACCCCCGCCTGCAAATCGACTTCATTAATTCCATGCTGATGCAGCTGGCGCGGATCATGGAGCGCGCTGGCCTGGATGGCCGCGTTTCAATTATTGTGAATGGTTACTGGCGAGCCTGGCAAAAACTACGCCAGCTGGCCCGTGACCGACGCTCCTCACTGAACTCGTATTCGGCGATCAGCGACATGGTCTCTTTTCGGATGATTCTTAATACCTCAGACGAACGGGCCTGTTACCAGCTGCTTGCGCAAATCAACCGTTACTTTGGCCCCTATATCGATGAGAGCCACTTCAGCGATTACATTGCCTTTCCGCAAAACCGCTACCGGGCGCTGCATACAGCTGCCTGGATGCAGCATTATGGATTGATTGAAATTGCTATCACAACCGAAGAAATGGAAGGCGAAAACCTGTGGGGGGTGGTATACGCCTTAAAGAATGGCAATGATATCAGCAGCTACCGCCCGATTGAAATCCTCACCCCTTCCGGAAGCGCACGCTTCTTGCCAGAAGGTTCCACGGTGTTAGATGCGGTGGCTTCCATCCAGCAGGAAAACTTATTGGATAAGATCAGTGCCGTGCAGGTCAATGGAATTTTGGCGCGCCTGTCAGATCCCGTGCGACCTGGGGACGTTGTAGAAGTGATCACAGGCAGAAATCGCATTACGCCCAGTGAAGAATGGCTCAGCTTCTGCAACACTTCCACGGCGCGCGTATTACAAGGCGTGCTGGCCACCGAGGCGCTGCGCCGGGCTGCTGAAGAGGGACGCAAGCAGATCAAAACGGTGCTATATCGTAAAGGGCTGCTCTCGCTGGAAGATGTCCGCGCGCTCGAGCCAGACCGCTGGGATAACCTGCTGGAGCGACTGGCCTGTGCGAACCTGGAAGATCTGTATGCAGCGGTCGGGGGCGGAGCCGTGCGGCTGCGGGACCTGGAAGAGAGCCTGATCGCCCTGGGCCTTACCAAAGAATCTTTGGGCTGGACCTCCATTTATCTGATTGGTACAGTAAAAGCGCACCGTCCAGGGACCCTGGCGCGCTTGGCTACGGTAGTGTCTAACCACGGGGGTAATATTTTACGCTCCGAAAACAACTCTCTGCCTGACGGCGGATTTGAGCTGCGACTGGTGATCAGCAACCTCAATGCGGAGAAAAAGGTTGCGCTGGAAAAAGCCTATCAGGATAGCGGAGTTGAACTGCGCGTATTGGAGCTGGTATAACCCCATAAGCGAGGAGTGACCTGGTGAAGATTGGCATCTTATCAGATACGCACAACAATCAAAAAAACCTGCAAGCCGCGCTGGAAAAATTCAAGCAGCAGAATATCCAAACGCTGATCCATTGCGGCGATGTGACCTCCCCAGAAACAGCCGCATTGCTGGCCGGGTTTCGAGTCATTTGCGTGTTAGGAAACGGCGACATTGCTTCCGGAGAGATTCGCCAGACACTGCTTGCGTTGAATCCCGAGAATTATGTGGGTCTGGTCTACACGGGCCAAATTGATGGCGCAAGGATCGGCGTCACGCACGGGCATTTGCCAGGGCGAGTGGAAGAAATGGTGAATTCGGGCGAGTATGACTACGTTTTTAAAGGGCATTCGCACCAGCATAAAGACGAAAAACATGGCGATACGCGCCTGATTAACCCCGGGTCACTGGGCGGGCTGCACCGTGAAGAACGGCAGATTTGCTTGCTGGACCTGGAAACTGGTCAGGCAGAGTTTATACACATCACACCTTAAATTGCAACCGAAAAGAGGAAAACGTTATGACAGTCCAATCTTCCGATTCTGGTTGGGTACTGGAAACGCGCTCAACCGGTTATGCCCTGGGTTTGAATGCCGCAGGCCTGCTGACGCACCGCTACTGGGGGATGCGCCTGCCCAAGCTGAGTGACTATCCTCCGGCAGTAAACCCACGCGGCTGGGCCTCCTTCAATAGCCCAGACCAGTTGACCCCCGAAGAATATCCGGGGTATGGTGGCATGAAATACATTGACCCCTGTTTGAAGGTCACCTTCCCGGAGGGCGTGCGAGATGTAGCCCTGTGCTTTAGCCAGGCGAGCATTACTGAAGAGGGCCGCCGGCTGGATGTAGAACTGTGCGATGCTCACTATGCGCTGCGTGTCACGCTCCACTATCGCACCCATGATGCTTATGATTTAATTGAGCGCTGGGTCAGCATCGTCAACGCTGACCAACAACCGGTCACTCTGGAACGCGTGTTTTCAGCGCAGTGGCATTTGCCCGCCGGCGATGACTACCGCCTGACGCACCTGACCGGGCGCTGGCTGGACGAAATGCACATCCGGCGGGAGCCGTTGGTGCAGGGAATTAAAGTGCTGGAAAGCCGGCGCATCACGACCAGCCATCATAACAATCCCTGGTTCGCCATTGATCGCGGCAACGCGGATGAAGGCCAGGGCGAGGTATGGTTCGGGGTATTGTCCTGGAGCGGGAACTGGAAGCTTGCGGCAGAAGTGACTGATTTCAACGCCACGCAGGTCAACCTGGGGCTCAATGACTGGGACTTCGCCTGGAAGCTAGATCCTGGAGAAAGCTTCAGCACCCCCAGCAGCCTGGCCGGTTATACGCCGAATGGATTCGGCGGCGCCTCGCGCAAGCTGCACGATTATATCCGTGAGCAGGTGATCCCGCATGGGCCAGCGATACATAAAATTCTATATAACTCCTGGGAAGCGACCACCTTCAATGTGGATGTTGCATCCCAGAGCAAGCTGGCTGAACTGGCCGCGCAAATGGGCATTGAACTGTTCGTGATGGACGATGGCTGGTTTGAAGGGCGCAACGATGATCATGCTGGCCTGGGTGATTGGTGGCCAGACCCGCAGAAATTCCCCAATGGCTTGCAGCCGCTGGTGAAACGTGTCAATGACCTGGGTATGGAATTTGGGCTGTGGGTCGAGCCGGAAATGGTCAATCCTAACAGCAGGCTTTATCGCAACCATCCAGACTGGGTCATCCACTTTCCCAACCGCCAGCGTACCGAAGGCCGCAACCAGTTGATCCTCAATCTGGCGCGCAGCGACGTTCAGGATTACCTGATCGATATCCTCGACCGGTTGTTGAGCGAGAATAATATCGCCTTTATCAAATGGGATATGAACCGCAACGTCAGCGAACCAGGCTGGCCCGGCGCGGAGGGCGACCCGCGCGAAATCTGGGTGCGCTACGTGCAGGGCGTGTACAGGGTATGGGGCACACTGCGCGAGCGCCATCCAGAGGTCATTTTCCAAAGCTGTTCGGGTGGCGGGGGGCGTGCCGACCTGGGCATCCTGCGCCTGGCAGACCAGATTTGGGTCAGTGATAACACCGAAGCCACCGCGCGCCTGGACATTCAAGAAGGTTTTTCGCAAATTTTTCCGGCGAACACCATGGAAGCCTGGGTAACCGACGCCAAAGCAGAGCGCATCTCTTTGGAGTTCCGCTTCCACGTCAGCATGTGCGGCTCACTGGGCGTGGGTGGGCATTTGCTGCACTGGAGCGAAGCCGAACGGGAAGAGGCTGCCCGCTGGATTTCTTTTTACAAAAAAATTCGTTCCATTATCCAGTTGGGCGACCAATACCGGCTGCGCAGTCCGCAGGTGCACCCTTACTCGGCAGTGCAATATATGAGTAAAGACCAAAATGAGGGTGCGCTGTTCGTCTTTCGAACACACCTCCCCGACCCGGCACAGCTTCCGGTCATCTACCTGCGCGGGTTAGATCCCCTGGCGCTTTATGAAATCGAAGGCATTCCAGGGCAGCGTTCAGGCCTGGCCTGGATGCAAGCCGGGCTGACCATCCCGCTGAAAGATTTTGAAAGCACAGTGCGGCGCATCAAAAAAGTGTAAATCAGGCTCTGATTTCAAAATGTTTTTCAAGACTTACCTGACCAGTTGACCAGGAGAAAACCTGACCGTGCGTCTTCTATCAAATGCCCCTTCTGGCGGGTGCAAAACACTGCTGCCGGGTTTATCCTAAACCAGGATTTCCTTACAGCAGTACATTTGGCGACCCAAAAAAGAACAGTTGGTTTGACAAAACAGGTTTATCCCCGTGACGCAACGGGAATAAACAGACCAGCAAGCTTTGTTGTTTCTCCCCCTCTCTCCTGGGCGGTAGCTTCTCCCTACCGCCCAAGGCGGGGAAGGAAAAAAATAAAATTATCCCGAGGGGCTGTCCAAAAAGCACGTTTGGACAGCCCCTCGCATAAATTCCGATTTATCTTTAATGGGTTTGCCTCTGTCATTTAATTGGGATTATTTAACCAAACCATACCATTAAATAACCCGAGATGTAAGGTCAGCCCGAAGCAGCCTATGGTATACTCAGCGCACAAAACAAGAGTAATTTACCGGCAGAAAAGTATGGGGGGAACGGGCAACATCTTTTCCTAATTCTGCATCTTGCTGGTAAAGCGCCTTACTGCATAAGCAACAAGGATCATTTCCCAACAGCTTATTGCTGTTCGCACCGTTCGAAATTCATTTTGATTCATCGAAATAAATTCTACATCCTAAATCTTCCTACCGGTCGAGCGTGCCTTCCAGGTTATGCAGTAGAGAAAAAGGAATTTTTCTCGCAGCCGCCGAAATGGGGTCCGGAGTGGATACAGAATCAATAATTCTACAGTTAGCGAAGGTTCAAAATTTTTTGTCTCAGCTGCAAAAAGGCGATTTGCCGGCTGGCTCAAAAAGCGCAGCCTGGTTCGCTGAATTCATCCAGCAGTTGCCCTGGATAATAGAAGAGAACGCCGCTTCAGTGGGGGAAACACAAGAAGACCGGCCATTTCAAGCCCAGCAAAGCCTGATCAATGAATGCAAGCAGTATATATTGCTTCTGCAAGAGATCCTAAAGAATAATCCTGCCGGCCTGGCAGTGGTGAGCGGGCCGGATCTATGTTTTCGGCTGTTCAACACCACTTACCTGGCGATGCTACCAAATCCACAGCAGGATATTTTGGGGCTGCCTTATAAAAAAGTCTGGTCTCCGGAACAAGGTTTTGATAGCCACCGCTTTGTGCATCAGATGCTCAAAAAAGGCAAAGACCTGCATTTTGACCGGATTGAACAACCCTACCCAGACGGCCTGATGCGCAGCTTTTCTTTGCGCCTGCGCCACCTCGAATGGCATGGGGAACAGGGTATTTTGATCCTGATGCAAGAAACCACCCAGGCTGATCGGGCGCGCAAGCTGGCGATTGAGATTGCCGGGGAGGCGCACCGTCAGGCGGAGGAATTAGACGCAATCATTACAGCCATGACGGAAGCGATCACTATCTACGATGCAAACGGCATGACTACTCGCGCGAACCCCGCGGCAATCGATCTGTTTGGCATTGACCCGGTAGGATTGGATCGTTTCGAGTTGATCGAATTGCTCTCCATCCGCCATCCTGATGGCACCCCATTACGAGAAGAAGAAGTCCCCTCGGAACGCGCGTTGCGTGGAGAGACAATCCTGGGACAGCACCTGCTTTTGCTCGAACTCAAATGAGCGGGAGCGGGTGGTGCGTGCTTCTGCCTCCCCTTTATATAACAATAATGAAGTCAGCGCGGTAGTGAGCGTCTGGCACGATGTCACAGAACGGGAACACTTGCTGGAGCAGTTGGAAATTGAGCAGTCGCGGTTAGAGACCATTATTCAAAATGCACCTGAAGCCTTCCTGGTGATGGATGAGGAAGGCCAACTGGTATTTGGCAACCAGGAAGCCAAAAAACTATTCGGCCATGAACTCCCTTTCGGGGAATCCATTGATCACCTGAGCACGCTGCAAATCTGTTATGAGGATGGTACACCCTGTGAACCACGTAACCTACCCCTCACCTGCTCTGCTCTGGATGGCGAGCATTTCCACAACATTGAGCTGTTGGTAATTCTGCCGGATGGGCAGACCCGCAACCTGCTGCTCAGTTCAGCCCCCATCGTTGACCACAAAGGGAACTTGAACGGCGCAGCCGGTATCTTCCAGGACATTACCCAGCGGAAACGTGCTGAGCAGATCCTCCGCCAGCAAGCCAGCCGTTCACAGCTGCTGGCGACGCTCTCCAAAGCCTTTGCTGAAGCCGGTTTGCATTATACAGAACTGCTGGATTCGATTGTTCAAGAAATTGGATTTGTTTTCGGCGATGTTTGCAGCCTGCTGCTTATTGTCGAAGACGAGCACCGGCTATCCCACGAAGCACTTTATCTTAAGGATGCTTCTCTGCTGCAACCGCTTAAGCAGCTACTTGCAGAAGTCTCTTTCCATACGGGTGACAGCGTAAATGGGCAGGTATTCAGCACCGGAAAGCCCAGCGTGTTTACGGATGTCATGATCAAACAGGTAAAACGTACTCTCCCGCCACGCCACGCTCAGTTGCTGGAGATGATCTCAGCAGAGTGGCTGAACGGGATCGTCGTTCCCCTCCGCGCGCATGGCCGCTGGATTGGTGCAATGCACATCCTGCGGCTGCAGTTTGGCAATCACTTTACGCCAGAAGATCAGGCCTTCCTGCAGGATCTGGTGGACCGGGCCGCGCTGGCCATCGAAGACTCAAAACTTTATGAACGGGAAGCCCAACGCGCCCGCGAACTCCTGGCTTTGAACCGGGCAACGACCTCCCTGCTGGCCACCATCGACCTGGAAACCCTGCTCACGAAGATTCTTGACGCGGCGAAACAGGCTATCCCAGCCGCCGAACAAGGGGTGTTATATCTTCACTCAGCGGAGGGAGGGCTGGAAATCCGGTCTGCAATCGGTTGTGGGGACCTGAATGCAATCGACCGAATACTGGTGCAGGAAGCCGAACAAACCACCAATGAGAAAAAGTCTCGCATCATTGAGAACCTGAGCCTGGCTACCACCGACTCCGCTGAAAAACCCTCGCCATCTTTTTCAGCTATCCTTGCCCCGTTACGTGTAGAGCGGGAAAAAGATGTGCCACAGGTTCTGGGCATTCTGGCTTTAATCGGACCCCGGCCTAACCTATTCGGCGTGAATGATCTGCGCCTGGTGGATAGTTTTGCCGCAACTGCCACGGCCGCCTTGCAAAATGCCACTTTATATGCAGAAGTGCAGCGCCTGGCAACCACGGATGCAGTTACCGAACAGCTCAACCGCCGCCGGTTCTTTGAATTAGGCGATCTAGAAATGCACCGCTTCCATCGTTTTCATAATCCGCTGTCAGCGATTATGCTGGATCTGGATAATTTCAAGGATGTTAATGATACTTACGGGCACGCGGTTGGCGACCAGGTGCTGCGCAGCGTCGCCATCCGCTGCCGGGCGAATATTCGCATCGTGGATATTTTGGGGCGCTACGGCGGAGATGAATTTGTTATCTTACTGCCGGGGGCGGACCTGAATGAAACGCAAGAAATTGCAGAGCGCATCCGCCAGTCGGTGATACAGTCCCGGATCCCAACCAACCAGGGACCAGTGCCCATTTCTATCAGTCTTGGCATCGCCCAGGCGAGTTACGATATGGATAACCTGTCGGTCCTGCTCGGCCGGGCAGACGCAGCCCTCTATGCCGCAAAACAACGCGGGCGGAACCGGGTCATGCAAACAGGGCAGGAAAGCTGATAACCCAGCCATTCCTTCTGTGGTACTGACAAAGAAGCACTTTTGATTTCCGCTCAACGCTCACTGTGATTAGCGGAAAATGAGCGGCAGATAAGCCCACCAGAACTCGGGTGGGTCACTCGAAACCTGCAAGGTGAGAGGATAACGGACCGGTTCACTTGAACCGCTGGAGCGGATCTGATAGTAGATAGGGTAGATACCTTCGGCTGAATCGCCGGTTTCAATATGTACCGTAACCACCTGGCTCTGCCCGGGAGAAAGTTCGCCGCTCCACCAATCCAGTCGACCAATCAGACCATTGGGGCCATCGGGAGCACTAATGCGCGCGGCTCCGTTCAGGCTGCCCGGGTTGTGGTTTGGGCTGCTATCTTCGACAGAACCTCCGCCGGGCGTGTCAAAACGCCATTCTCCCCGCAAACCGCTCTGCCCACTGACGCTGCCCGACATCCCATCCCGAATCTGCGCTGGAGTGCGGGCGACAGACCACACTCGCACGTCATCCAGATAGCCGACCAGACCATCGCTGCCGCCAATATCCTTATTGCCAATAATGAGCGGGTCACTGGTCAGACCCATAGATCCGCTGGCAGACATCTGGCTCACCTGCACCCCATTGACATACAAACGCAGCGCTTTACCATCGTATGTGCCGGCCACGTGCGTCCAGCGGTTGATTGGCGGGATGGCTGTCTCCACCCGCAGCGCGCCGACATTCGCCACATCAAACACAAATGCGCTGCCTTCTTTTAATAACCGGTACTGGTCGTCCCCATAGCCCTTCTGCAAAATGCGACCGTTGCTAAAAGGCGGATTCACCCATGTTAGAGGATAAACCCAGGCTTCTAAAGTAACCTGAGCAGTCAGGTTGAGAGTGGGACTATCGAACACCTGCACCGCGCTGCGCCCTTCCAATTGGAGCGCGCCACGGTTCGCCGCCCCCTCCGCCAGCGGTTCGACCCACAATTGCAATGGCACCTTACCTGTGTTGTGCAATATAAACTGCACGTCACCCGATTCTCCCGGTTTATAAAAACGCTTTATGCCGCCGTTGGGTTCTACCGCCAGACCAGCCCCATCTAGCCACAAGCGGGTGACCATGCCGGCCTGGTCTATTTCAAAACGGTAGGTGGCCTCAGGAAGGACGATACTGTTGATATAGCCGGCAGCATTCCGGGTAACAGCCGCCGGCCGGCGGTTAAGGCTGCCTTGGGTATCATTGGTGTACAGCCAGGTATAGCCACTGCCCACCGATTCCAAATCAGAAAAAAAGAGCGCCTGGTTAATCCCATGAGGATTGCCACGTAAGAATCGGCTGATGCCTAACCTGACCATATCCGCGCTGGAACAGAACCACTGGTTCGCTAGAGACGCCAGGAACTCTTGCGGATTCTCATAAAAGAAACCTGGGGAGCCACCTCGCAGGTAATTTGCCGGGTCGCGCCCGGCTTGTTCGATTAACTGGTTATGACGCGTTAACAGGGCGGGCTGTTTGCCAACATAATTGGCAAAAACGGCGTGATAGTCCTCATGAGCCACGACCGTGCCAAACAAGTCGCAGGAGTAATTGGCCCCATCCGATGGGAAGGGGTTCTCAGCTATCTCTCCCACACGGTTCGAGAATACATTCACCCCACCCAATAAAATTGGCAGGTGCGTATTTCCCCCATTCCCCAGCAGTTCCATCTGAGAAATTCCCGCCACTACAACCAATTCTTTTGGATTTAAGGAAAGGAAACGGTAGATATACTCGCGTTGGGCAGCATCAAAGCCGTTGTTATCATACAGCAGCACTGAAAACTCCTGCCAGATATCCAAGTAGCGGCCTTGCAGGTCGAGCGCCTGGGCAATGGCGCTTTTGTTCGCCGCATTCAATGGCAGCATGTCGCGCAAATTGGAGTGGATTTGAGCAGCCAGAGCGCCTACATAGGGCTGGACGGTAGGGTCAATGACCGCTGTCTTCCGCCAATACTGAGGGAAGGCTTTGACCAAATTAGTATAAAACACGAAGATGCCCTGCCGCTCGCTGTCGCTGACCTTACCGACATGGGCTATATTAGCAAACATACGGTTCGCATTGAGCAAGGTATCCCGCGTATCCACACTCGCTGCCAGGGACGGACCAAGGTCAGCGGGATGCGCCGAAACGATGCGTGTGATCAGTTCCTCGAAAACCGGGATTAAGCCGGTCTGTAGCACGGCTTCATTACCCTGCCCCCAAAAGACCGGTCCGGTGAGATAATCCCACAGCTTTTGTGGGAAGGGATGATCGCTGAAATAGTCGCGGAAGAAGTTTGTCCAATCAGCTGATGGCTGAGGCTGCGCAAGAAGCGTATTACATGTAGTGTAATCATCCGGCGATGCTGTACCCAGTGCGATTTTGTTCAGACAGTTCTCAAGCGCCGCTGCATCTTGGATCGATAAACTGGCAAGAACACGTTCCTCGCCATCTAATATAGGCACCAGAAACCAGACCATGATGAGAACTGGAACGAACAGCCTGGGCCAATGCACCCAATGAAAGCGTTCTCTGTCCATATCAATCCTGAGGAAATGAAAGGCGGTTCCTGAGAGGAACCGGTAATGGATGCACCTGTAAAGAGGACGAATTTGATAAATATGTCAAAATTAATTATACGAGGGTCGCAATCAAGAAACAAGACGTGGAGTGTAAATAAAATTGAGGAAGTTACTACAACCAGGAATAACAGCGGAAAGACGCGTAAAGGATAAGTAAATCATTTGGTTGACAAGCATCCTGGATCATGTTAAAATTTTGACCGCTTCGTGAGATGCACAATCTGGCCCCCATCGTCTAGCGGCCCAGGACGTGGCCCTCTCAAGGCCAAAACTGGGGTTCGAGTCCCCATGGGGGCACCTAAGCTGCCCAGTTCGGATCAATAAAGAGGTGTTTTTTACTCATTGCGAGTAACAAACACCTCTTTATTGCATTATTCCTCAGCGGCCTGCTGAATTTACAGATCGATCATTACCTTCATATACTTGCCACCCGATTCCTCAATCGTATGATACGCCTGGAGGTATTCCTGAAAGGTGAAGCGATGGGTGACCATCTGATCCAGGCACAGTTTGCCGGCTGCGGCCAGGTCGATGGCCTGCTCGAAATCCTTCTTTTGATACATCAGGGTACCAACCAGGCTTAATTCGCGGTCCTGCACCAGGCCCAGATCTACGACTGGGGCTTTACCAAAAACGCCAACGACCACAATGGTACTGCCTTTGCGCGCATTGGCTACTGCCTGAGTAATCGTATCTTGCACACCGACACACTCCAGCATCAAATCGGCTTTGTCAGGGCCGAATGCATTCAGGATGGCCTGGCCCAGGTCTTCAGCCTGCCCATTGATCACCTGAGTGAAGCCACAAGCCCGGGCTTTCTCCAGTTTATACTCGCTAACATCCGTGATTAGCACCTCTGCCGCGCCCTGCGCGCGGGCCACCTGAGCTACCAGGCTGCCAATGGTTCCCGCGCCCAAAACCACCACCCGTTTACCCGTCACACTCCCGGCCCGAGAAAGCGCATGAACCGCGACCGAGATCGGCTCGATCAACGCGGCCTCGTCCATACTCATTTCCTTCGGCAGTTTGAGCACCCTATCAGCTTTGATAGAGAAGTATTCCTGCGCGGCTCCGCTGGTCTGAAAGCCCATCACTTTGAGGTTGTCGCAAATGTGGTACATGCCATGCCGGCAGGGATAACATTCCCCGCAGGTGACCTGCGGCATGAATACTACCTTGTCTCCAGGAGCAAAATTGTTTACCTGTGCCCCCACCTCAGCGATGACCGCGCCAATCTCGTGCCCCTGCACTACCGGATAGCTGGTATAGGGGTGCAGCCCATGGTAAACGTGAATATCGGAACCACATACGCCGATGCGCTTGACCTGCAGCAGCACTTCATCGGGTGCAACGGAGGGTTTTTCAACCTGGCGAAACTCAATCTTTCCCGGCTGTGTCATTACGGCCTGTAACATCATCAATTCTCCTTCTCAAATCACCCAGCTTTACTCGAAGCCCACGAACGAACTCGCCCGCCGACTTGCGGAAAGGTTATTTACGATTACTGGCATGATTATCTCATAATCTGACTCGATTAATGGTACTTCCAGAGCAGCCAGTCAAGCGAAGGTCACCGGGCTGGTAGATCGCCGAAGAGCGAGGATGCCCCCTGAGGAGGTGGTCCGCCTGAAAATAATGGGCGGGAGCATAGCCGCCGAGAACCATGGACCCAGGTAAATGGCATTTACCCTCAGCTTCTGAATATCCTTTTAACCAGGTCCACCGGCGAAGATGCCGGTGGACCTGGTTAAACTTGTTATCTACCCGTAAGGGGCTGCCCAGATACATTTTAGGACCGCCCTTTGACAGAATTCTGTACTTTTCCGCTTTACTTCTGGTTCAAACTAATCACATAAGCAATGACATCGGCGATCTGCTGTTGAGTCAAAAGGTTTTGATCACCAAAGGCCTTCATTTGCAGCGCCGGGGTGACACCTGCCTGGGTTGGCTCTGGCACTGAGCCATGCTGGACAAACAGATCGATGTTGGTGGCAAAGGTTTTGTAATCCGAACTTACCATAGTGGAGTCAATTGGGTTCAAGGGAGGAACCGTCCCGTCTTTTGAACCCGGATTCGCAATTCCACCCTTCCCTTGTTCGCCGTGACAAGCCACACAGTTATTCGCAAAAATTTGCTGTCCCTGCGCGGCATCCCCCTTCAAATTGACTGCTTCCCCCGGTCCTCCGGCGTTCGATGGCTTTGCGGCCTCACCAGATTCATCCTTGGTATTTCCTTCTGTTGAACTGCAGGCAGCCAGAAACAGCGTCGCAATTAGCAGAATTGCTATCAGGCCATAAAGACTTTTTTTCATGTCCTCCTCCAACTAATCCTCTATGATGTGGTTTTGCTCCAAACAGCATCTTTCAAAGTGCTTGTAAAGTATCTTAGCACGTAAAGTAAACAAATGCAACGATTTTGTTATTTAATACACAATTACTATACTTCATTCAGAAAGGTTTTATTGAAATTAAAATGAACCAAATTACCAGGATGATTTTTCCACACTTTCCCTTTGAAATACGGTCCGCAAATAAGTTGTAAAATTGATGAAATTTGGTAACAATAAAGAGGCTTTCCTGACATATAACCCAGGCGCCGACCGTTAGAAGTATATAATCTGATCAAAGAGAGGTAGCACAATGACAAAACTGGAAACACTTTATCTGATCCATCACAGCCATACCGATATCGGATATACGCATGACCAACCGATCGTTTGGGATCTGCACGGGCGGTTTATCGAGGAAGCTGTCCGTTTAGCAGACAAATATGCCCCATCTGACAGCGACAGCGCATTCCGCTGGACTGTGGAGAACACCGGAGTGCTGTACGAGTGGCTGCAGCATGCTCCTCAGGCGCTGATCGACCGTTTTGTCCAGCTAGAAAAACAGGGCCGGATCGAAGTCACAGGCATGTTTGCCAACCTCACTCCCCTGCTGGACACCGATGAGCTGATCGAGACCTTGCGGCTGGTGCGCAAACTGCGCGAGGAATACGGCTTTACCATCACACACGCCATGAACTGCGATGTCAATGGCGAAAATTGGCCCCTGGTAGACCTGCTGTTGGATGCCGGTATCGAGGCTTTTACGATGGCCATTAATACGCACTTTGGCGGCGCGCCTTTAGCTCGCCCGGATACCTTCTGGTGGCAAGGTCCCAGCGGGCGCAAGATGCTGGCTTACAACGGCTGGCCTTATGATACCGGCTGGCGTTTTGGCATCGGGCGCAGCGCGGAGGCTTTTGAAGAAGAATGGTGGCCGCGCGTGCAGGCTCGGGTGGATGAGACCGGTTATCCGCTGCCCATCGTCATGGCGCAGAGTTATCATCCCTTTGGCGATAACGGTCCGGCTTTTGAAGGTTTTACCCAATTTATTGAGGACTGGAATGCACAGAATAAGTGCCCGCATATCATCCTGGCAACGCCAGCCATGTGGTGGGATGCCGTGAAGCAGCATGCCGACAAACTGCCCACCTACCGCGGCGATTGGACGGATTACTGGAACTTCGGTGCGATTTCAAGTGCAAAAGAACAGGCCATCAACCGTGGCAGTCGCGTGCGGCTGCGCGCGGCAGATGCGGCTGCGAGTGGGATCCTGGGAACCAACCCACCCCTGCCTACCCTGCATGCAGCGCGGGTTTTCAATCGTTTTCGAGATGAAGCCTGGAAGATGCTCAGCCTGTGGGACGAGCATACCTGGGGCGCGGATTTGGCGCTGCGCGCTCCGGATAGTGAAGACACCGCTGCGCAGTGGCATCATAAAGCGAATTATGCTTATACCGCACGCAGCCTGAGCCTGCTGCTGCAGCGCGACGCCATTGCTGACCTGGCCCGCCTGGTTGAGCATCAAGCGCCGGATGATCTGCTGCTGTTCAACCCTCTACCCTGGGCGCGGCGCATTACCGGCGAAGTGCCCCACCACGTTGCTTATCCGCGCGGCACCACGGATGACGCGACCGCTGGGCGGCATTCACAGGATCGGGTCTGGTCAACGGACTTATGGGTAGATGCAGCGCTGCAGCCAGAAGGCGAACTCACCACCTCCCGTTATGCCATCCCACCAACTGAAGTGCCCGGCCTGGGATATACCCTGGTGTCACGTTCAGCGCTTGTTGAACTTCAACCAGGAGATTTTCGGGAAGATGCCGTTGTTGAAAATGAACGTTACCGGCTGGTTTTTGATACGGAAATGGGCGGTGTGCTCTCCTGGCATGACAAACGCAGCAAACGCGAATGGGTAGATATCACTGCTGGCTATCCTCTGAACGGCTTTGTCCATGAGGAAGTGGCTGATAAGGATCATCCCTGGCCGCGCAGGTTGATCTTTGACATGAACTGGAACACGCCTATCCTGGAGCGCCCCCGCGGCTGGCGAGAAAATTGGCGCGCCAACCGTTCTCAACCTACCCGGGTCTTGGTGCACCGCGTGTACCAGACGCCTTTCGGCAAGCGCGTCATTCAAATCTTGGAAGCGCCCGGGATTGAGGGCAGCCTGGTTCAGAGCACTTTTCTGCCGGAAGATGAGGATTACGTGGAATTCGAGTCCTGGTGGAAGATGACCCTGACTACACACCCAGAAGCCACCTACCTGGCCTTCCCCTTTGATGTACCTGACGCCACTGCGCGGATTGACCTGGGTGGGCAAGCCATTGTTGCCGGTGAAGATCAACTTCCCGGCGTCTGCCGCGATTATTACACTGCGCAGGGTTGGGTCGATTTTTCCAATCAAAAGCTGGGAATAACTGTGGCCCTGCCAGAAAACCCCCTGATCCAGCTGGGCGACTTTCATTTCGGGCATAACCAGGCTGAACTGCACCTGGAACGGGCCATGCTGCTGGGCTGGGTAACAAACACCTATTGGGAAACCAATTTCCGCGCGCACCAGCCGGGCGGCGTGCATGCCCGCTACCGCATTTCCCCGCATGGCGCGCCGTTTGATGAAGCCGCGGCCCACCGTTTTGGGGAAGATGCCGCTAATCCTCAGCCGCTCCTGCAACAAATGGGCGAACCACCTGCTGATGCCGTTTTCCCAGACAGCGGATCGCTGCTGAGCCTGCCCGAAGCGAATCAACCCGAAAGTCCCGTGCTCACCCTGCATGTCAAACCCGCCTGGACAGGCAGCGGTGTAATTGTCCGCCTGATCAACACAAGCGATAAAGAGGAAGAAGCCAGCATCGCCTCTGGGCTGCTAAGCATCCAATCCGCCCAGGAATGTGATGTATTGGAAAATCCACAAAACGACCTGCCGGTCAAAGAGGACGCTGTTCATATCAAAATTCCTTCCAGGCGGGTCGCCTGCGTGCGGCTTGAAGTAAAGCCGTAAGGGTATCTTCCACAGGACAGGCCTGGTGATCGGTGAAGTACAGAAAATATTTCACCGATCGCCCAATCCCATCACAATTCATATGACAACGCCAACAGATTTGGTTACAATAAGTTCAAATCATTCTCAGAATCAATCTGGTGAGAAAAAACAGGAGGGTAATATGGAAACACCGTATCAGGGTAATGACAACCCGCTTGACGAACCAACCAGCGGCTTTACCGATGAGGTCAGCGGGCAGGAGGTGCAGTTTGGGCCCGGGTTTGCCAGCAAAGTATCTGCTGAACAGGATGTAATCTTTTCGCAGGCCGGAGCAGGCGCAATTTCAGCCGGGCGAGACGCCGATGTATCTTACGGAGGTGCTGGCGCTATTGCCGTCGGGCATGACCTGACGCTACAAAATGGCGGCGCGATTGTGATGGCAGTGGGTGGAAACACAGACCTGACCAATGGGGGTCTGGTGTTGTTGAATTCTGGCGGAAACGTTGAGCTGACCAACGGTGGGGCGCTGATGATTGCTACCGGGCAGCCGGTCACCATACGCAACGGTGGGGTTGGGGTCGTCATCTCCGGACAGGTGAATCTGGAAGAAGGCAGTAAGTTATTGCTCAATACCCCCCAGGCCGTAGCGCTCGGGGCGGCCGCGGGCGTAGTCTTTGCGCTGCTCAGCTGGCTGCTGCGGAAACGGTAAGGACGCTGGGATCGAAAGTGCCAGGTGAGGCATTCCTGATGATAAAGGTTCTGTGGGTACACCAGCTTTGAACCCGCCAGAAGAAAAAAATGCCAGGATTGCGCACCTTTTAAGCAGCCTACACTGGTCACTGCTGCTGATCTCCCTGCCGTTTGGGATTCTGAATTTTGTCTTGCCAATCTATGGCAAGCAAATTGGCGCGAATGCAGTTGAGATCGGGCTGCTGTTCTCGGTCTTTTCATTCATGGTTGTGATCCTGCGTCCACTGATCGGCGCAGGGTTAGATCGTTTTGGACGGCGTCGGTTTTTTATCGGCGCATTATTAACTTACAGCCTGGCAATGGTCAGCTTTTCTTTTTCAACCACAATCTGGAACCTGACCCTGTCCAGAATTCTGCAAGGAAGCGCATCTGCACTGCTAGGACTTTCGGTGAATGCCATTATCGCCGATGTGGCTGAGAGCCGGGAAAGAGCCCGCTCCTTTGGCGGCGTGACCCAATCGCTCAACCAGGGCGGTATCATTGGCACTTTTATCGGCTTCTTCGTTCTAATCAGCTTTGGAACCGAAAAAGGTTGGGGATTGTTGTTCTTGGGTTATGCGCTAACCGGGCTGGTGGCCACCGGGATCGCCCTCCGGGGAGTGCCGGAGACGCACGTAAAGCGCGCTGAAGGATCCCTTAATCTTCTGCAGGTTTTGCGCAGCGTGCTGCATTCGCGCCCGCTGGTGGTGTTGATGCTGGCCGGGCTGGTGACAGGCGCTTCCGCGGCGATGATCGAGCCGATCTTGATGATCTATCTGCAAGAAAAGTTCAAAGCCGGAGTTCTCGATTCTGGCGTTTGCTTTTCTACCTTCGGGAATAGTCTGGGCGGTGCTGCCCTCGCGTATGGGAAAACTGGCGGACCGCTTCGGGCGCAAACCGCTGATTATCCTGGCGCTGATAATTGCCGCGATCAACTCCATGATCATTCCGGGTGTGGAAAGCCTGGTGCTCCTGGCGTTATTATGGGCCATCGAAGCGGCTTGTTTTTCAGCCAGCGACCCGGCTAGCCAGGCATTGGTCACCGACCTGACGACAGAAGATCAGCGGGGAAGCGTTTTTGGCTTGTTTGCCCTGACCGGCAGTTTAGGCGCTGTGATTGGACCGCTCGCCGGCGGCTGGCTGTATGATGCCATCAGCGAATCGATGCCCTTTCTGGTAAATGGGGCAGCGCTGGCACTCAGCGCGGGCATCCTTCTATTCTGGCTGAATGAAAAACAAGACATTAATGAATAATCACGGACGGCAGAACTGCCGTCCGTGAACTTTTCACAGCCTATAAACCAAGAAAGAAATGAGCCGTTTACCGTCGGAAGAAATTGCGCACCATCACCAGCAGGCCGAGCAAAATCAGCAGCACCGGCCAGTAGTTGCCAAATATGGTCAGGCCTCCCAGGAATGAACCAAAAATAGCAAAGAGCGTCAGGCTGATAAAGATTAACCACAGTCCGCCTTCGATGGAGTCACGCAGCTTACCTCCACCCAGCAGCCCGGTGAGAATCGTCCCGACCCCAACAAAACCAGGGATTAACGTCCAGGCGTAGGCCCAACTGGCCCAATCGCCGGTGGCATTTTGCCAGAAAAGCAGCAGTCCAATCCCACCCACCACGGAAGCCGGGACTGCCATACCTGGCGCACCGGTCAGCACGCCAAACAGCAGCAGGAACACACCTACCGCCACGACGATCAAAGGCCAGGTTTCCTGCCCGCGCAGCCAGTAGAACTGATCTGGCAAAAGCTGATAGGCCAGAAAAAGCAGACCTAACAAAATGAGTAAAACACCCCCAGTGACGTTTGAACGCATGCGACGTTCCATCTCAACCTCCCAACCACAACCTTATCGTGACTTATTCAGAAATACTATGCGCTTTTGGAAGCTAAAACTTGTGATTCCCTAGCCGCTTGATGCTGCCCAGCCCGGTGACCCGCTCAGTCACCTGCGGATTGCCATAATACGTTACACTGCCTGCACCGCTGACCAGGGCATCCAGGGATTCGCTCGCGAATACTTTGGCTGAACCTAAACCGCTTAAACGCACCTGCGTTTTGCAGCACTCCAGGCGGTCTGCCTGATAACTGCCCGCGCCGGTCAAGGCAACCGTCTGGCTTTCTGCACGTCCAGAAATCTCCACATTACCCATCCCCGCCTGAGTAACCTCGAGTTCTGCGACCTCCAGATCGCGGATGTCAATGTTGCCCATGCCGCCGTGTATTACGGACAGGCGGCGCGTGACCAGGCTTGAGACAGACAAATTACCCAGGCCACCGGCGTCAATCATTTCCAGATTGCGCAGGTAGAGGGTGTAGCGAACAGGAGTGGCCATATTCCAAAAGCGTGGATCAGCCCATTCTAACCAATTCGCGTCATAACGGATTTCGAGCAGGTCTCCCGATACATTGGCGCGAATGCGCTCTTTCATTACGGGGCTGGCTTCGATTTCCAGACCTTCGTGATCTGCCTGGCGGATGACCATATCGCCCAGTGAACGAAAGCGCACGCGACGAACCCCGGCGATAACCCCGTTTTCGATAGGTATTGAAACCGATTTACTCGATTGAGCAGGCGCGGAAATATCAACTGTGCTGCGGCTGACTGGGCCTGTTTCTGTCCAGCGGCCTAAAAACGTGCGGCCGAAAATCATGTAAACACCCACCAGGATGAGCAGTACCGCCCACAAAACCCCACCCGAATTGTGGATGCCAGAAAGACTGGCGATCATCGTGAAAAACAGGCCAAAAACAAAGAACAGCACCAGGCCGACGCTGATCACGACGCGACCTGCACGGCGTAAGTCCGGCAGATCACTCCAGTTGCCAAAGATCACTAACCCGACGCCTACGCCTGAAATAATCAAAGCCCAGGCATAGCTCCAGGTGTACCATAAGCCAAATAGATTTTGAATAAACAGGATCAAACCAATGGTAGTGATAATGCTGCCAGGAATTGCCAGCGCGCCTAACGCCCGCCCACCGGCGAACATCCCAAAAAAGAAAGCTGCCCCTCCGGCAAGAATGATTAAAGGCCAGAGGAAACCCATTATGGCGACGGGTAAAAATTGATCGAGCAGGAAAAACATACCCAGCCCAATCAAAGCAACCCCAGCCCAAATACCCCAACGACTGCTGTTGTGTGACATATCCAACCTCAATTGTATAAAACAAATCCTGCTTTGATTATACAAATTGCATATGTCACAATACAATAGTCAAAAGTCGAGTTCTGAGATACGTTAAAATGACGATTAAGAGAGCCGAAGATATGCTCTATTAAAGGAGGTCTAAAAACGAAGCGTTACTTCTGCTCCTGGTAATAACGCTTTGTTTCCGTCTCACGGCCGCGTACTACGCGCTTGCCGGAAAGATCCCCATTGTTTTCGGTTACCACCGTCACCTGGCGTTCCCCCTGGCCTTTATCATAATAGATTACGACCCAGTCATGCGTTTCATCCAGCTGATGTGCCAGAGCGGTATTGGAATAGAGCACGGTAAACTTCCATTCTCCCCGCTGGGTATGTAAGATCGGCAGCCAATCTTCATTTTCGGGGTTAAAGCGTTTGGGGGCAATCGTGGGCAGTTCGCCCGCTTTCGCTTTCCGGCGGTATTCTGCGTCAACGTCTAACAGCATACTGACCGGCGGCGCGTCCTCGGGTTTCGTCTGTTCCCCCACGCGCCGAGCATGGCTCCGCGCGGCGCCGCTCAACATACCCGCCAGGCTGGTGCGTACAAGCTCGACCCGCTTGGGGCCAAAACCCGGCACATCCTCCAGCCGGCCATCATGCGCAGCCTGTTCCAGCTCTTCCAATGTCTTAATATGAAGATCGTTCACAATCCGCTCTGCCAGGTCTTGACCAATGCCCGGCACCTGTCCCAGTACCTCCACGGGAGATACCTGGGCGCGCAGCTCTTCCAGCACATCTGAGCGTCCCTGGCGCACGTATTCTTCGATCACGTTGGTCAGGCCTTCCCCAATCCCAGGCAGTTCCTTCAACGCTGCCCGGTCATCCGCAATAGCCAGCCCCGCCACAGACTTTTCCGCAGCGCGAACGCTGTTGGCGCCATCACGGTAAGATCGGACACGAAATGGATTTGCCCCCTGAGCTTCCAACAAGTCTGCGATCCGGTCTAAAACATCCGCGATCTCTTTATTGGATGGTTGATTTGCTTGAGACATATACCTTCCTCTTTTAGCTTATTCCCCCTCTTTTCAAGATCAAACAAGGCCAAACAACCTTGACTGAATAAGTATATATTTTACTATAACCGGATTGGAATCGTTAATTTTCGGAGTACGCCAGGCGGAATACCCTGCCTGGCATACTCCAATTGTCAAAAAGGCAACCCAGTTATTACAAACCTGGGTTAAACTGTAGCAGGTTATTTTCGTTGCGTACGCGCTAACCGGTCAAGATGCTGGACCAACGGCTGGAGCTTATCGGGCAGCGCCGCTTCACCACTTTGAACGGTATGCTTTTTATTTCCTTGCTGCACGGTAATTTCGTATTGGAACCGATCCGCACCGCCTTCTTGATTGGTGAATTGATCGGGCAATGAGAAGAAGTCGGCGGTATCGAGTTCATCTTGCAGTTCCTGAAGTTCATCCTCTGGAAGAGAACTGCTGTCAATTGTTGCCGCCAAACGCAGCCCGGCAAACCCTCCAGAGCGCACAAAGTGAATCTGCATTTTAAACCTCCGCCAAAAAATAAACCTGCTTACCGGCATTACCTACCTGAACCAGAACGAGGGTTGAAGATTTGCAGCAGCGAAGCCAGGGAGCAGCCTGAGCTGCCTGTAGTCCCGCCAGGGTCAACCACATTAATGCCAACCTCGGTCCAACCTTTCTTCACCGCTTGCTGCTCCTGACTCCCGGAGCCAAACTTTTCCCCGGCTACCTGGAAGGTCAGGTTGGCAAAATCGTTGAAGCTGGCAGTGCTGCTCAAGCGACCATCTGTCAGGGCGGCATACCAGACTACCCCGGCTTTTTCCCAGGCCGGTCCATCCAGTTCATAAGCCGCGACATAAAAGGCATGGTTTGGGATTCCCGAGTTGATATGCACGCCACCATTATCTTGCGAGGTGGTAACATAGTTACTCATGTTGGCTGGCTGGGGGTCCTTCCCCAACAAAGGGTCATCATAGGCAGTGCCAGGCGCTTTCATCGAGCGAATACCCACGCCATGAATATTAGGCGTAAACAGCCCTTCGCCGATGATCCAGTCCGCTGCACGGGCGGTTTCATTGTTGCGGTACTGCTTGACCAGGGATCCAAATACATCCGAGATGGATTCGTTCAACGCGCCTGGCTGGTTGCTGTAGGTCAGGTTAGCCTCATTCTGCGTAACGCCGTGGGTCAGTTCATGCCCGATGACATCCAGGGCGATCGTAAAGCGATTGAAAATTTGCTGCGCAGGAGGCAGGCCTTCATCCCCATCCCCATAAACCATCTGATGCCCATCCCAGAAGGCATTATCATAGTTGCGTTGATAGTGCACCGTAGAGATCAACGACATGCCGTTATTGTCAATTGAGTTACGGCCATATACACTCGAATAAAGGTCATACGTGTAACCCGAGCCATCATAAGCTTCGTTCACCGCCACGTCGGTACTGGGCGGCTGCCCTTCCTGGCGCACCAGTACCCCAGGCAGCGTAGAGCCGTTATTTGCGGTGTAGACAAAGCGCTGCTTGCCAGCCGCCGCGGCTTTCTCGGGCAGTCCCATAGCAACCGGCCCCGCCGGGACCTCTCCCCGCGCCACCGCCTGGCGTTCTTGCCTGAACATATGGGAAGCATCCAATGTTTGCTGGGCAAAGGCGACTTGCTCTGCTGTACCGTTTTCGGCAATCTGCTCCAGAATATAGGGTGGAATAATGCAGAAAATTGAATGGTGCTGTGAAGCATGGCTGCATTTATGCATGGCAAACCTTCCTTTTCCAAATAAGTAGTCCCTGAACGCAGGGTATCATTTCTTTCGGAAGCAACAGCGAACGGCTTTCGAATCATTAATAGCATAATGAGAATCACTTGCAAAAGCAAGAGGATGGACGAATAAAGATATCAATTTTGATCAAAATATTTGCCTTTTCACCCCTTTTTTACCAATGCTGTGGGACTACCCGATGCAAAAAAGATGCCAGCTTGTGGCAAGCTGGCGGATGCCCCGCAAGCATGATCAACCGTCCGAAGAATTTTCTGAAAAACCAACCTTAGATGACGAAACGCCAAAAATCGAGTATGATGGGAAGGTGAACCTCCCTGCTACACTACTCCTACTTTGCCGCTATGACTGACTTTCTACCCCTTGGAAAGCTTCCCATTGAGTTTCTTACCCGCCTGTTAGCCCAGGCGCCGATTATAGATCCGCGCGTGTTATATGGCCCAGGTGTTGGCCTGGATTGCGCTGTGATCGACCTGGGTGAACGAGTGCTGGTATTCAAATCTGACCCAATCACTTTTGCCACCGGTGATATTGGCTGGTATGCAGTCCAAATTAACGCCAACGACGTAGCCACTACCGGAGCAACGCCGCGATGGATGCTGGCAACCTTGCTGCTGCCCGAAAACGATACCACGCAAATGAGTGTTGAGGCGATCTTTGAACAGCTGTATCGCGCCGCAGCCGCGCTGGGTATCTCGGTGGTTGGCGGGCATACTGAAGTGACCTATGATCTGCACCGGCCCATCTTGATGGGCACACTCATCGGAGAAGTAGAGCGAAGTCAGCTGGTGATTCCCGCCAACGTACAGATTGGCGACCGGCTGCTGCTAACCAAAGGCGTGCCCATTGAAGGAACGGCGCTGCTGGCGCGTGAGTTTCCGCAGCGGCTGCTCAAGACGCTTACGCCTGCCGAGCTGGATGAAGCACAGCAGTTCCTTTACCAACCCGGCATCAGTGTTGTGGCCGATGCACGCATCGCCACCCGCGCAGGCCGCGTGCATGCCATGCACGATCCTACCGAATCCGGGTTGGCCGGGGCACTCTGGGAACTTTCCATCGCCAGCGATAAGCGCCTGGTCTTTAACCCCCAGGCAGTGCTGGTACCAGATTTGTCCGGCAGGATTTGTGAGGTCTTTGGGATCGATCCCTTAGCCACGATCGCTTCCGGAGCTTTGTTGATGGCCGTCCAGGCGGAAGATGCAGCCGCGATAAGCGCTGCTTTGACGGTGACCGGGATTGCTTGCAGCGAGATCGGCCGGGTAGAAAGCGGGCCAGCTGGCGTATGGCAGGTCAATGGGGAAACATTCCCGCGTCCGCAGCGGGATGATATTGCCAAAGTTTTCGAAGAAAATAATGCTTAGGGAAATCAGTCCTTCAGCTCGTTTCGCAACAAGACATTGAAGAAAACGCCAATCAAGCTCACTATCAAGGCGCCCAGCAAAGCCGGCCAAAAACCGCTAACGGTAAATCCAAAGTCAAACTGCGTTCCAATCCAACCGGTCAAAACGAACAGCAGGGTATTGATCAGCAGCACGCCCAGGCCGAGGGTTAAGATAATGAAGGGACAGCCCAGCACCGTCAAAAACGGGCGCAGCAAGGCATTAATGACCGCGAAGATCAGTGCCAGGGCCAGATAATCAACGACTGTATTTCCAAGCGGCCTGATCCCATTCCCGCGTAAAAGCGTGATTGCTACAAAGAAAGCAAATGCATTAATGGCCAGCTGGTAAATGAATTTTTTCACGGCAGCATATCTCCAAAGAATCTGGACCAGCGCTAATATTAATTTGCAACTCAAACAGCAAAGACTGAGAAATTATCCGCAGTTATTGTATCATTTCTCTGTACCCAACAATAAAATAGACCTCCTGGATAGCACGGATCAAAGACCCGGCAACCAGGAGATCTATTCTTAGCAGCCTTTCAAGCCACGCCATCAGACGTTGCTACGGCCAGCTGCTGCCCATATATTTCGTTTTTACCTTGAATTTTCTACTGTTTTGAGAAACTGTGATCCTGAATGCTTTGGGCAAGCTTCATCGGATCCGTTGTCTTGTCCACCCCATACCAGTTCTTCAACATATCCGCCATCGTACCAATTTGTTTGCTCTGAATAAAGACGATCGCCTGGCAAAGCTCTTTCACATCCAGGTGCTCAGCATTCGCCTGGCAAGTTTCTGCCGTTACCACTGCCTGAGCATGATGGGGCATCATCAATTCGAGCCAGGTCTTGTCAAATTGATCACTATTGGCCTTAATCTTGCCCAATTCATCTAAAATGAATTCGTCCTGCTCCAAGGGGTTGACCGGAACGTATACCCCCCACTTGGAAGCCAAATAGAACTCTTGCTGCGTAATTTGCTGCGCCTGGGAAGTAAGAATCCCCTGGCATAAGGTTTTCAATTCGCTATGCACGGCTTTGTGGACACAAGAATTCGCCATATAAACAGCGACAACATGATGAACGATCATAAACTGCATAAAGTCGATCTCAGCTGGGTCGCCCACTTTGTCGTAGGAATTATTGAGAACAGCGGCCAGGAAGGCATTTCTGCCTTGTTCGGGCTGGTCAATTTCCGAAGCTTCTAGTTGATTTGCTGTCGAGAGAATCCCTTGAGCGACAGAATTGCCATCTGTTTGCGGAATAATGTCATCTGTTTTTGTTTTTTCATTCCCTGGGAAGGTTAAACCATCACTAAATAACTGTTTGTCGCCGTTGTTTTTCGTGGGAGCCGAAATAATGTCCTGATCCCAGCCTTTACCACTTCCGCTGCTCCCACCGCTGCCCTCTTGTGCAAAAGCTGGCGCGGCGGATGTCAGCGACATGCTGGCAAGCAGCAGTAGTGACAGCAGCGTCATCAGAACACGCGATCCATATTTATGTAACATATTCACTTTCCTTTCTGAACCATTCCAAAAATTTGATGTGAAACGTTCGCTTTATTTCACATCATGTAGATGATTTTATTTAAGCAAGAGAAGCGAAAAATCTCCTGGTTTTTCCTGACCAAGAGTAGGGAACTCCCGCACTAAAAATAGGGAATTGGAATTAATAAATGAGGAGAAGATTAAACAAGTATTCTGAACGCGTATCCTTATTCTGCTTCAAACAATAACGCTTATCAAAACTTACAATTTCGTTAATAAATACGATCAAGAAGGTAAGTTATGATGGGTCAATGAGCAAACGCTATTCCCCTTCTTCTCGATCGAAAGTTTTGTTAATCCTTGCATTAGTATCTACACTCTTTATGTTGACGCCAGAGCCAATAGTTCTGGCAACATCCTTACCAGAAGAGGTTGAAAACTCCACGCAAAATCATAGCTGGCTGGTTCAAGCCGGGAGTTATCCAAACAAAATTTTTCTTCCATTTATTTCAAAAGGGGGTCTGAACGTTTCTCACTTTTCCACTCTGCCACCTGGTTCGCCGCTGCCCAGTGACGCAGAATGTGCCGCGGCAGTCAAAGACCGCCCGGAGAATAAGCGGTCCAATGTCACCGCTAACAATACCCCTGGTAATCAGCATGTTTCTTCCGAATTATTTAGCGGCGATGACCCGCGTGCATACCCGAACATCGGAATGCGGGTGAACGGTAATTTTACGGGTTCCACTGAAGAGATCCTCCAGTGGGCAGCTTGCAAATGGGGCATCGATGAGGATATCGTCCGCGCCCAGGCAGCTAAAGAATCCTGGTGGCGTCAGAGCGCTAAAGGAGATTGGACTACCGACGCTAACCGCTGCGCACCAGGGCATGGCTTAGGCAAAGATGGCCTCGCCGGACAGTGTCCCGAAAGCTTCGGCATCTTGCAAAACCGCTACCCCTACGAGCAGTCTGCCTGGCCCGGAATAAACAGCTCAACTGCCTTCAACGCCGATACAACTTATGCTATCTGGCGCGCCTGCTATGAGGGTTATGAAGGCTGGCTCAATACAGTAGAGCGCGGTTCTACCTACGGTCCAAACGATGCCTGGGGCTGTATTGGCCGCTGGTATGCTGGCCGGTGGCACACGCAGGACGCGGAAACCTATATTTCCGTGGTTAAAGACTACCTTAAACAGCGCATCTGGGAGACCCCCGGCTTTCAGGAGCCATGATTACGTGAAGGATAGACTGGGATTTTTGAGATCCAAGGTCATCCAGATCAGCGTCTGATGATGCGAAAAGCCGGAGCGGAAGAAAGCCTCACTGGCTTTACCGGCGGGATAATTGACCGAGAATGGGCGGCGGCGAGCAGCGAGCATGGAGCGCGCATAAGGCAGCAGCGCCTGGAGGGCAACTTCTTCCTCGGCTGGCGCTGCGCCTATCCAGAAGGAGTCGCTTGAAGCGCGCATCGGTTCCCAGGTGAGGAAACCAATTGGCTGGTCGCCCTGGTGAGCTGCCCAATTTTCCTGCAATTCCCCCTTCAGCCAGTGCAGCAGTTGATTTACCGGGCTGGGATTGAGCCGCCCGATGCGCAGCGGAAGGTTCCAGGTAATTTCCGGTGGATATGTTGCTCGCAGCCAGGCATACTGCTGGTCCCATTCTTGCATCTTACGCTTTCGGATGGTGACGCCATAGGGCAGGAAGCGGTCTAGCGGCGGGCTCCCATTGCTAACCCAGGTGGTGCGGCGAGCGCATTCTTTAAAACCAAGCGATTGATAAAGATGGTGCGCGCCCGGGTTATCATCTCGCACTTGCAGCCAGGCTTCTTCAACATTATTCTGACGCAGGTGCTGCAAAGCGGTTTGAGTCAGTTCCCGGCCAATGCCATGCTTGCGATACTCCGGCAAGACAGCCACATTAGCAATCAAATACACCAGGTGCCCGCGCCGGTTGAGGGGAATGAGGCTCAGGTTGCCAATGATCCGGCCCTGTTCTTCCCAAACGAAACCATATAAAGGAGTTGCGATCCGTTCGGCGGCCCCTTGCAACCAGGCCAGATAGTTTATATCCCGAGCTGTCCAGCGCAGTTGTCGCAAATATTCCCGCCCATCATCGTCTAACGTGGAAGCAAAGCATACTTCAATCAGGTCCGCGATATCCAGAAGATCCTGACGGACGTTTACCTTACGTATCCGCGACTGAGGCATGGTTATTGCTGTCATTCCAGCTTAATTGTACTCCGAGTATGAAACGGATTAAAGGGTAAAATGAAGTCTCTTTACGAACGATCGCAGTCACAGGGGGAAAATGGAGGAGTTTTTCAATAACTCTTGCCTTCTGCCTTAAAAGCAATAAAATGAAACCGTAAATGACACTCACCCCAAGATCTCGGTCGAACAAGATTATTTCTCAAATAATATGTTACAACCAGGATCTTATACACTTCTAACAAAATTCATTTTTATTTCTAATAGATCCCCACTATAATAAACCTACAGGCTATAAACCTGTCAAAGGACGGAATATTATGATGAGATTTGATCGATTTACGGAACGAGCGCAGGAGGCCGCCCAACGGGCGGCTGAAATTATTCAGCGCTACGGCCATAACCAAATTGATACCGAACACATTTTACTGGCGTTAATTGAACAGCCGCAAGGTGTGATTTCGCAGTTACTTGAAATGTTAAAGGTGGATGCGAATGCCCTGGCCGAGCGCCTGGATTATATCCTGCGCACCAGCCCCAAAGCCAGCATCTTTGGTGGCGGCGCCGGGCAAATCTTCATTACACCGCGTGTCAAACGAATTATCGACCTGGCAAACGAAGAAGCAAACCGGATGAAAGACGAATATATTTCAACCGAGCACCTCTTCCTGGCCATCTTGAGCGAGCGCAATACCCCCGCAGCGCGCCTGTTAGAGGGCGCTGGTATTACCCGAGACCGGGTAAATGATGCTATTCAACAGCTGCGTGGTGGGCAGCGGGTTTCCGACCCACAGGCCGAGACGCGCTACCGCACCCTTGAAAAGTACTCTCGCGACCTGACCCAATCTGCACGCGAGGGCAAGCTGGACCCTGTCATCGGCCGTGACCAGGAGATTTTGCGCGTTATGCAGGTTCTTTCTCGCCGCACCAAGAATAACCCTGTGCTGATTGGTGAGGCAGGGGTTGGGAAAACGGCTATTGTCGAAGGTCTGGCGCAAAAAATCGCCTCGAATGACGTTCCAGAAATTCTCGCTGGTAAACGCGTACTGTCGCTCGACCTGAGCGGCATGATTGCTGGTTCGCGCTTCCGTGGCGAATTTGAAGAGCGCTTGAAGGCGGCTATTGAAGAAGTGCAGCGCTCAGAAGGTGAAATCATTCTGTTTATTGATGAGTTGCACACCGTGGTTGGGGCTGGGGCAGCTCAAGGTGCTATGGATGCATCCAATATGCTCAAACCGGCCCTGGCAAGGGGTGAACTGAAGTGCATCGGTGCCACCACACTGGACGAATACCAGAAATACATTGAAAAAGATGCCGCTTTGGAACGCCGCTTTGCGCCGGTCTTCGTGGAAGAACCCAGCGTAGAAGATACCATCAAGATGCTGCGCGGCCTGCGCGACCGCTATGAAGCACATCACAAAGTAGAAATTACGGATGGAGCCTTGATCGCCGCGGCGCGGCTCTCTGCCCAGTACGTGACCGACCGGCACCTGCCGGATAAAGCCATCGACCTGGTCGATGAGGCAGCCGCAAAGCTGCGCGTCTCGCTCTACTCCATGCCAGATGAGTTGAAACAGATAAAACTGGAAATCGACCGCCTGGCAGCCGAAGAAGAACAGGCCGGCCTCGAGCGTGACTATGAACGTGCCGCCAACAAAAAAGCAGAACGCCTGCGCATGGAATCGGAATTTAGCGTTAAGCGCGACCAGTGGGAGAATGAACACCAGCTGGACGGTAAAATCGATGAAGATGACATCGCCCAGGTGATCGCGCAATGGACGGGTGTCCCAGTCAGCCAGATGATGGAAAGTGAAGCATTGAAGCTGCTGCGCATGGAAGAACGCCTGCACGAGCGCATCATTGGCCAGGATTCGGCAATTGAAGCGATCGCTGATGCAATCCGCCGGGCGCGCTCAGGCCTCAAAGACCCGCGCCGGCCAATTGGCTCCTTCATCTTTATCGGACCATCCGGGGTTGGCAAAACCGAATTAGCGAAGACCCTGGCAGAATTCCTGTTTGGGGATGAAGATGCCCTGGTGCGCCTGGATATGAGTGAATATCGCGAGCAGCACACCGCATCGCGCCTGTTTGGGGCCCCGCCAGGCTATGTGGGCTACGAAGAAGGTGGCCAGCTAACCGAAGCCGTCCGCCGCCGCCCCTACCGGGTGATCTTGTTCGACGAGATTGAGAAAGCCCATCCTGAGGTGTGGAACGCGCTGCTGCAAATCCTGGATGACGGCCGCCTGACCGATGGTCAGGGCCGCCAGGTCGACTTCCGCAATACGGTGTTGATCATGACCAGCAACCTGGGCACCGAGTTTGTGCGCCAGGGCGGTACCCTCGGCTTCTTGCAAAGCAATGACCCTGAAGAACGTCAGGCGCATGATAAGATCGAAAAGGCGCTGAAAACGACCTTCCGGCCCGAGTTTCTCAACCGCATTGACGAGATCATCATGTTCTCGCCGCTGTCTTTGGAACAGGTCAACCAGATTGTCGACTTGCAAATGGAAGAAATCCGCACGCGCCTGGCCGAACACGGCCTGTCGGTGGAACTGACCCCAGCAGCGCGCAGTTGGCTTGCTAAAGTTGGCTTCGATCAAAACTTTGGCGCTCGCCCGCTTCGCCGGGCACTCCAGAAATATGTCGAAAGCCCGTTATCTATCAAACTGCTGTCGGGTGATTTCCATGAAGGCGATAATGTCTTCGCCGACTTCGACGCTGACCAGAATAAGATTGTCTTTCACAAAGCCGAGCCGGTGCACCTGGATCAGATGAGCAACACCGAAAGCGCCGCTTAGTTTTCAAGACTGGCATAGCAGTTGCATTGTAGAGGCTGTCCCAAAAAATTTTGGGGCAGCCTCTTTACAACCCTGAGATGTTAGGACAGAACCCGTGAGGTACGGCTGACTTTATTTACAGAATTGGATAGGATATACTTATTCCATGCCACTCGATAAACCTTCAGTTGTGGATATTTTCAAACGGATTCACCTTTTTCGGGGAATTGATGACGCAAAAATCGAAGCGGCAGCCGATTTCGTGGAACAGGTCGAATATCCCGCCGGTGTGTACATTTATGAGCAGGGGGATGATCCCGATTACTTTTTTATCATTGCCGAAGGTCAGGTGAAAACGCTGCGGGGCAATCGCGCAGTGCAACAGCCGGCACAGCTGGGTTTATTGGAAGAAGATGACTACTTTGGTGAAGAAGTGCTGGAAACAAATTGGCCGCGGCAGATCAATGTAGAAACGGTGACTTCTGTCATCCTGCTGCGGATCACGGTAGCTAACTTTATCCAGATCATTTCCTTGATCCCGGAACTTGGAAAGCGTTTACAGCTTATTCTAGATAGCTACCGCCTCATGCTGCGAGTGGATTTCCCCTGGCGCGAAGCGGATGAAACCATCTATTTCGTCTCCCGGCGGCATGTTATTGTCCTGTTCACCATGCTCTTAGCGCCCACACTGGCGCTGATGATCTTTGTACCCCTGGCGGCTTATTTTTACCTGTCAACGCCCATGCTGATCAGCCTGGTGGTTTTGATCCTGGTGTCTGTATTAAGCCTGAGCTGGTGGGTGTGGAACTTCATCGATTGGAGCAACGATTATTATCTGGTTACCGGTAAACGGGTAGTGGATCAGGAGCGGGTCGTGCTGTTATATGACAGCCGCCAGGAATCGCCCAATGAAGCGATCCAATCGACCACCATCAACACCACTCAGATGGGGCGCTGGGTTGGCTACGGCAATGTCGCCATCCGCACCTATACGGGAACCATCCTCTTTCGCGATGTACCTTTTCCAGAGCAAGTCATGGCGCTGGTACAGGAACAGCAGCTGCATGCCCAGTACAGCAGCCACCGGTCAGAGATCCGCGATATTAAGACGTTTCTGGAAAAAAGAATCGAACACGGGCTGCAGCGGCCAGCCATGCCCAAACCCAAAATGCCCCCACCCAAACCCGATCCGTTGCGCCAGTTTATCTCCACCATGTTCCACCTGCGGTATGAGGTAGGGAATACCGTCATTTTTCGGCGGCACTGGTTTATCCTGCTGCAAAAAACCTGGCTGCCCAGCTTGATCCTGCTTGGGTTATTTGGGCTATTTATCGCTAGCGCCACAACGCAGTTCGCGGCACTCTCAGCACAGGCAACCTGCGGGCTATCCTTGCTGATTGGCGGCATTGTTTTTGGGTGGTGGTTTTACCAGTATATGGACTGGCACAATGATTTATACCTGATCACCCCCGACCAGGTCGTTGACGTGTACAAAAAACCGCTTGGGCAGGAAGAACGCCAGGCTGCGCCGATTAAAAATATTTTGAGCATCGAATATAAACGACTGGGGTTTATCGGCCTGGTTTTAAATTTCGGTACTGTTTTTATCCGCGTGGGCGACCGAGAGCTGACCTTTGATGAAGTATACAAACCTTCCGACGTGCAGCGCGAGTTATTCCATCGCCTGGCTGAGGTGAATTACAACGAGAAAAAGGCGCGCGCCAGGGATGAACAACAACGCCTGGGCGACTACTTTGCTTCTTTCCAGGATCTGGAACAACACAAGCCACCCAAGAACCAGCCACCCTCTCAACGAGGTGGGTTTTAGATCCACAAGCCCTGACACATCGAGAGAGTTGGATTGTACCAGGCCGTTTTTAACGAACGGGATTTTTGAAATTCACCCAGTTTAAGGGTAAAATGGAAACATTAACGATACGGATGATCATTTTTTGAAGTTTATTAGGAAGAATAATGGCAATTCGAGAAATTGTAAAAGTCCCTGATCCGGTGCTGCGCCGCAAAGCACACAAGATCACGAATTTTGATAAAGATTTACAGACCTTGGTTGATGACATGATCGAAACCATGCGCGAAGCCCCTGGGGTTGGATTAGCCGCCCCCCAGGTGGGAATTTCCGAGCGCTTGATCGTCATTGAGTACGGCGACGATGAGGATGAATCCGTCCCAAAGAAGCTGTATGCAGTGATCAACCCGGAAATCATTCAGACTTCGGATGAAAAAGTCAATGGCGTTGAAGCCTGCCTCTCAATTCCCCAGTTAATGGGCGATGTCGAACGCCACGAGAAGGTGGTGGTGCGCGGCCTGAACCGGCACGGCAAGCCGATTAAGCTCAAAGTGGAAGGCTGGATGGCACGTATCTTTCAGCATGAGATCGATCACCTGGAAGGCGTTTTATTTACAGACCGGGCTACCAAACTGTGGCGACCCAAGGAAACAGAAACGATCCGCGATGAAGTCTAGAATAGGGCTCAGCTGCCCATGTACCTGACGCGTCTCTCACTGACCAATTTCCGCGCCTTCAGCCGCCTGGATATGGAAGTCCCCAGGCGGACTTTACTGCTGGTGGGGGATAATGCGCAGGGCAAAACCTCGATTCTGGAAGCCATTTACTACCTGGCGACGTTTAGCTCGTTTCATGCTCAAAATGACCGGCAGTTGATCAACTTCCTGACGAGCCGCGAGCCGCTGGCCGTGGCGCGCCTGGTCAGCGATTTTTATTCCGGCGGACGCCCGCACCATCTGGAAGTGCGCCTCATCCAGGAAAGCAGCGGAGGAAACAGCAGCATCCGCCTGCGCAAGGAAATCTTGTTGGATGGGGTTAAGCGCAATGTATACGAGGCCATGGGCGCTTTCACCGCCGTTATCTTCTTGCCGCAGATGACACGCATCATTGAGGGCGGACCCGAAGAACGGCGGCGCTATCTCAACCTGGCGCTGGCTCAGACGACTTCCGGGTATTCCCGGTCATTGAGTGAATATGCTCAGGCGCTAAGCCAGCGCAATGCGTTGCTCAAGCAGATTTTCGAACGGGGCGGCGACCCGGAGCAGCTGGTTTACTGGGATAACCTGCTGACAGAACGCGGCGCAGCCATCATCCATGCCAGGATTGGGGCTGTGCAAGAGCTGGAACAGATTGCCGCACGCATTCATCAACGGCTAACCCATGGAGAGGAAGTTCTGCAGCTCAATTACCAGCCTTCCTATGATCCCCTGCCGCAGCCTGAAGGGCAGTTTGCCCTCCCGCTCCAATCTCCGGTCAATCGCAGCACCTTTAGCCTGGAGCGCATCCGCCAGGGATTCATGCAAAAGCTTGCCGAGGTACGCCGCGAAGAAGTGGCCCGCGGGGTCACCACCATCGGCCCGCACCGCGACGAGATACGCATGTTGAGCAATGGCATCGACCTGGGCGACTATGGCTCGCGCGGGCAAGTCCGCACAGCCATGCTGGCGCTCAAATTGGCCGAAGTGACCTGGATTAAAAACCGGACCGGCGAATGGCCAGTGCTGCTGCTGGACGAAATTCTGGCGGAACTGGATATCCAGCGCCGTACAGACCTGCAAAGCTTCCTTACGGAATATGAGCAAACGATGCTGACCACCACCGACCTGAACCTGTTCGACCCGAATTTCGTGGAACAGGGTACGGTCTGGCAGGTAGAGCAGGGCTTTATCAAAGTTCCCGCCAATTAATTTGAGGATTAATAAGGGCTAAGATGAACAGGCCTATATCCTGGCCCTTTTTTTTCTTATTTAAAGTGGTTTTTTGGAAGGCAGCCCGACCCGGCGGGGATAATTGGGCGGGGTCGCGGCGGTTTTATCAATGACAATCAGGTAACGGTCTTCAGCTACTCCAGGCAAACCGATTTTGATCATCTGGCGCAGCTGCCCGCCTAACAGGCGAATCGCTTTTTCACCGGCATGGGCTTCTGCCGGGCCGCTCTCACCTTTCATCGCCAGAATTATGCCCCCAACTCGCACCAGCGGCAGCAGGTACTCGACCAGGATCGGCAGGTTTGCCACAGCACGCGCTACCGCACCGTCGTACCGCTCGCGGAACCTCGGCTGCTGCCCGACCTCTTCAGCCCGCGCATGGACAACTTCTACCTTTTCCAGGTTCAGCGTGTCAACCACATGCCGGCAGAATTCGGCCTTTTTCCCCACTGATTCAATCAGCGTAAGGCTCAACGAAGGCTGGAGAATCTTTAGCGGGATGCCTGGAAAACCCGCGCCGGTGCCAATATCGATCAGCTTCGCAGGCGGGTTATCGCGCCAGGCCAGCAGGCAGGTGAGCGAATCGAGAAAATGTTTGGCACGAATACCTTCAACATCGCGGATAGCGGTCAGGTTAAATCGGCTGTTCCACTCCAGCAGTTCCTGTTCGTACCGCTCAAAACAGGACAGCTGCCGCCGTGTCAGGCGGATATTGAGTAATGCAAGTGCATCCTGAGCGAGCTTCTCCATACGCGCTTTGATTATACCCGTAATCCCGGCAGCACTGAATGTGTCTATCGGAACCGGGTAGTTTGGAAACGGGAGAGGTGCTGCGCACGCCCCTATCCAAACCTGTAAAATCTTCCATCGCTAATAAATTGAACCCATAAAAATGCACGGTTTTTGATACAATATTGTTATCTTCTGTGTTTATTCGGTATTAATCGCGTCTTGCAAAAGAATTGTATTAAAAATTTCAAAGCTTGAGAAAACAGGAAGTCCGCATAATGATGAAACGGAAACTGCTGCATTGGCTCCCGTTGCTTGGGCTTATAGTGTTGGCGTTTGGCTGCGCCATGCCGGCTCAACCCCTTGTTTCTGAACCTGGCCAGGAGAAGCTTGGCCAGGAACAAGCCGCAAGCAAGACAATAAACGGGCTGGGCCAGGCCTTACCTCAGCCAGCGCCAGGCAGCACCGTTTTTCCGCTGCCGACGGCTTTTCCAGCTATCGATTGGGGACCTCCTCCGGATTGCGTGAATTCGCCTAAAAATCCTGGTCTCCTGGCCCAGGCGCTCGCTCAGTCATCCGCAGCGAAACTTGACCTTCAGCGAGCCAGGCGTTTTTCACCGCGCCTGGCGCAAATGAATACCAGTGGTCTACAAACCTTGCTGGCTGGTTCCAACAGTGCAGCCGGGACGGGTTCCCTGGCAGTTTATGCCGGCCTGGCAACCAACATCGCTACCGGGCGGTTGAACCGGGCTACAGCGGTGAATTTCACGGCTCTGCCAGAAATTAAGACCATCGGGGATCTGTATGACCGGTTGGATAACAGCCTGGATAACCCTCAGCCAGATGCGCAAGCATTGCAGCAGGCGGCCGAGCAGGTGCAAGCCGGGCAAGGGATTACCCAGGCGGTCTGCGCTCATGCTCTGACCACAAAGAGCGCCAACCGGCTGGGCGGCGTGATCTGGGCCGGGCAAGAGATGCGCACAGAGACAGTTCCTGTCACCGTGGACCTGACGCAGCGTTTTGTGATGGATACCGCCACTACCTCGCCCGATGGGCGCTGGAGCGCTTTTACCAGCACGGGAAACGACAGTGGTGGGCCGATGTACCTGCTCAACCTGGGCAGCGGCGCATGGACCAACCTGATTGAACTGGTTAACACGAGCCATGTTGAAAAGCAGCCCAGGCTGCCAATGGGCGGTTGGTGGGACGTCATCGGCTGGCTGCCGGACAGCCAGCATCTGATGATCGGCGCGGGGGATGCCAGCGCCGTCTATATCAGCGACATCAACACCGGGCAGACTCAGGTGATTCCCTTCAACGGCGGCGGCAAAGGCGGCGGTATGTTCATTGGGCTGGCCCTCGACGGCAGCCAGTTCGCTTTTGTAGGTCTGGCAGAGGGCGGAGACGGACAGGTATTGAGCACCTATCATCTTTCTAGCGGTGAAATCACCCCACTGCTGACTCTGCCATACAGTGCGGGCATAATATATTATCCGCGCTTCGCGCCGGATGGGCAGTCACTCAGTTACATCCTGCAAAAAGGGCAGCCTGAATCAGGCTTCTCATACGCGATCCACCAGATGGACCTGCAAAATCAGCAGGATACGATCCTGCTGGAGGGGAACCTGGGCCTGAGTGTGCCCACCTGGTCACCGGATGGGCGTTACCTGGCTTTCACCAAAAAGGATCAGGATGAGCCAGACCATTTTGACCTCAGCCAACCCCTGGCCCAGCCAAAGCAAAACATCTGGGTGTTCGACATCTCCACTGGTAAAAGCCAACAGATCACCTTTATCAATGGGCAGGCCAGCCGCCCGCAGTGGGCTACGGACGCCAGAACCTTAGGTTTTATCACCCATGATGGTTCTGTTGGACTGGTACAGGTCGATCAGCCCGAGCGCATTTGGGAAGCGGCCGGCGCTGAGGACCAGCTACCAGAATTTAGCAGCGTCTTTTTCCTTCCCTGAGATCAATCCAGGAACTCGCTATGCGCAAATTGATCTTTCGCTTCCTCACGCTCCTGTGCCTCATTCCGCTGCTGGCGCGCGGCGCATTTGCTGAAACAGCCGCCGCAAAAGAGGCTGCTACCCGGGTTGGCCTCCCGCCTGCTGCGGGAACAGGCATCTTCCGCAATCCGGTAGTGCCCGGGGCCACAATTTCGGGGTATTTTGACCACAACCCGGCCAGCGAGTATGTCACCTTTCACGATGGCCGCAAGAACAATTCCACCGGCTACGGCTTCTATTTTTCCTGCACCAATCCCAATATGTGGGATTTCGTCGGCTGCCAGGATAATGTCAGTGGAGAAGGTTCCTGCCCTAACAACCATGAGCTGTGGTATGACGAGCATCACGGCACGGATTATGAATTTGCCGCCAACTGGCATACCGGCGCAAGCTGCGACCCGGCCCGCTTTTACGGCATTACCCGCCCCATCTATGCGCCCGCGCGTGGAAAAGTGCTGATGGCTGGCACCGATCCCAGCCGCCCGGCGAATGGTTGGCACATCCGCCTTAAACATGACCTAAACGGCAACGGCGACTTTGATGACGATAACTTCCGCTCCGTCTACCTGCATTTTACGGCGAACGCGCTGGCCGTGGCACCCGGGCAGATCGTAGAAGAGGGACAGTATTTAGGGCTGGGCGGCTCCACTGGCTATTCCTCCTCCCCCCACCTGCACTTCGAGGTACAGCGCTCAGCCGATTACTTCTCAACCACTTACTGGCCGGTTGATCCATACGGCTGGACTGGCTCGGGAGCAGATCCTTATCCTTACAGTAACATCCCGCTGTGGAAAGTTCCGGCAGTAGACTACACCAACTTCGTGTACCTGCCCCACCTTGCCAACATGCCTTCCGAATTGGAACTGATGCGAAATAATGGCTTTGAGTCCGGGCATACCATCTGGATAGAACAGGGCGTGCAAATTATCAACCGCGTTGGCGACCCTTCACTGACCGTAAACCCAAATAGCGGAAGCTGGCTAAGTTGGTTAGGCGGGCGATCCAGTGCTACTGACATCTTGTACCAACCTTTTCCTGTGCCTGACGGATACCCAAACGCATCCCTCAGCTACTATCTTTATATTTCTACTGAGGATAACAGTACCAATGCCGACATCCTTTCGGTAGACTTGCGTACTGCCGATGGCAGTTTGATTAAAAGGTTGGATCAGTTGAGCAATAACTTCGCACCAACCGATCAATGGGTTAAACGCACTCTGGCCTTACCCGATCTATCTGCCTTTCGGGGGCAGACCCTGAGAATAAGCTTTCAAGCAGTCACCAACACCTACAATTCCACCAGCTTTTACCTCGATGATATTTCGTTAATCGCCAGGCCATAAACCTTGGCGGAAAATGAAATTTTGGGGACTTGACAAGCCCCCTTCTGGCGTGATAAACTCTTTTCGTAAATGAGAGACCGCTCATAAAGCGGCAGTTCAAGTATCAGGCTTATTTGGAGGCCATGGAATGGTTACAAGCACACTCATCCTCAACAAGGAGAAGTTCCGCATCTGCGGCGGCGTGGTTTTTGCCGGCGTTCCTGCGTTTCCTTCTCGGAGTGCGCCTGTTTACGGGTAAGCTGAAGTAGCTCACACGGCCACGGGTACACTCAAGGTCCCGTGGCCTTTTTTATTTATCAAGCCCAGAAAAGGCATTGCCCTTTCAAGGCCACGGACCCCAGAATCCGTGGCCTTTTTTATTGTCTGTTCGTTCGTCAAAAAGTGTAAGGAGAAAAAGCAATGTCCGCAGTGGTCGTTCAAGATGTTTATAAGAAGTTTGGAAAACCCAGTGACCCATTATGGAAGCGGATGCTGCGCTTAAGTCAGCCGCAGGATGAAGCCCTGAATGACAACAGTCACAATGGGAATGGGAAAGGTCATGTAAATGGCAATAACGGAAACGACCACAGCCTGAACAAAGCTGAGGTTGCCCAACTAACTAAAATCGAAGCGGCTTCCACCGCTTCAGTCAACGGAAAAAACAATAAAAACGGAGCTGTTGATGGAAATGGGAAAGACAAGAAGATGGTTATCGCAGTCAACCATGTATCGTTCACTGTGGCAGAAGGCGAAATCTTTGGGGTGTTGGGGCCAAACGGCGGGGGCAAATCCACGCTGATCCGCCTGATCTCCACCCTGCTCCTGCCCGACAGCGGCAAGATCACCGTTTTTGGTTACGACGTGGAGAAACAACCGATGCAAGTGCAGCAAATGATCAATCGCGTCAGCGTTGAAGCCAGTTTCTTTAAAAAATTATCGCCGATGGAGAACCTGCTCTACGGCGCCCGGTTATATGGACTGGAAGGGAAGCACACGCGCCAGCATGTGGTGGAAATTCTTACCCGGCTGGGACTTGAAAAGCGCTCGATCTTCAGCCCCATGGAAGAAATGTCGCGCGGTATGCAGCAAAAAGTTGCTATCGCCCGCGCGCTGCTCTCACAGCCCAAACTGCTGCTGCTGGATGAGCCCACTACCGGGTTAGACCCGCGCTCGAAGCGCGAAGTGCAGGCAGTCATCCGCGAACTGAAGGAAAAGTATGGCACCACCATGCTGCTCACCACCCACGATATGAATGAGGCAGATATGCTGTGTGACCGGATTGCTATTATGGAAAGCGGGCGCGTCGTCGCCCTCGACACCCCTGGTGGACTGAAAAAGCTCATCCCGGCAAGCGATGGGAAAGAGCCCACCTTAGAAGATGTCTTCATCGAACTGACCGGTAAAAAATTGGTAAACCCGGAAGAGGAGAACCAACCATGAAACATATGCCTTTGTTTGAAAGCCAACATTTGCGATTAACCCCAGTGGATTTGGAGAAAGATCCCCAGGCGATCGCTTCCTGGACCTATGAACTGGAAACCGCCGCCCGGATGCGGGAAGAACAACCTGCCCGCCCGATGGCTGCGTTTGAAGTCAAAAAGCTCTACGAACGCTGGCAGAAAGAGTTGGACGAAACGAACCGCCAGTATGTGTACGCCATCCGCCTGAAATTCTCAGGTGAGGAAGGCAAAGAAACCATCATCGGCGTGCTGCGCATCAAAGCAATTGAATGGGTGCACGGCGCCGCCTTCCTGGACCTGATCATTGGCGATGATCAGGACTGGCAAAAGTACGCGCGGGAAGCCCTCGACCTGGGCTTGCGCTACGCTTTCGAGGAATTAAGTCTGTTCCGGGTCACTGCCGTTGTCCCTGAACACAATCAGGCAGCCAATGCCCTGTTCGAACAAGCCAACTTCACGCTGGAAGTGCGCCAGCGCCAGGCCATTTACGCCAACAAACGCGCCTGGGATAAGCTGTTCTTCGGCTTACTGCGCCCAGAATGGAAGATGCAGCAGCTGGCGGAGGCGAACGCATGAACACGCTGATCAACCATCAGAACAGGCCACTCGCCGGCACATTGATTCGTCTGGTCGCCTTTGACCCAGAAAAAGATGCAGAAACGATGGCCCGCTGGAATCAAGACAGCGAATTCCAACAATTACTTTCCAGCGGGCCAGCCACACTTTGGTCGCCCAAGCAGATCAAAGAGTGGACAGAAAAACACCTGGATGAGATTTTCAACTTCTCAATCCACACCCTGGAAGATGACCGCTCAATCGGTTTTGTCGATCTTTCTGGAATCGATTGGGTTGCCGGCAACGCCTGGGTAGGCATCGGCATTGGCGAGCGCGAGCTGTGGGGCAAAGGTTACGGCACCGATGCCATGAACGCAGTACTGCGCTTTGCCTTCGAAGCGTTGAATTTGAGGCGCGTCTCATTAGACGTGTTTGAGTATAACGAGCGGGCATATCAGTCTTACCGTAAGTGCGGCTTCAAAGATGAAGGCCGTATGCGGCAGTGGATGCAGCGGGGTGGAGAACGGTATGACCTGATCTATATGGGCATCCTGCGGGAAGAGTGGGAAGCCCGCCAGCAAGCCGAATTGAATGGTCAGAAACCGATTCGGGGTGTTATGCAAGTGGAGTAAACATGAGTGCTGTTACATATCAAGTCCGCGCTTCGTATGCCTTTGTGGAGCGCAATTTCAATCTAATCAAGCGCTACTGGTCGTGGGAGATGGTCTGGCTGATTTATTCGACCGCCGAAAGCCTTTCGGTCAGTTTTATTGGCCTAGGGATGGGCGTCATCGATAAAAGCGCCACAGCCAAGGTGGACACCAGCTACCTGGTGCTGTACCTGTTGATTGGCAACCTGGTCTGGCGCTACCTCTCCCAGATCTTTTACTGGATCACCGACCTGATTAACATCGAACGTTGGGAAGGCACCATCGAATATACCTTGATGGCTCCCATCCATCGCCTGACACACATGACCGGTCAGACACTATTTGCCGTGGTCTACAGCCTGATCTTCACTGGCGTAATCCTGATGGCAACCGTGATGGTTTTTCACATCAATCTGGTCAATGCCAATCTGCTCGGCGGTCTGGTGATGCTGCTGGCAGGCAGCTTCTCGTTTATCGGCATCGGCATCATGGCTTCAGTATTCCCGCTGCTGTTTCCAGAACGCGGTGCGCAGATGACCCATGTATTTATCGCGCTGCTCCTGCTGGTTTCCGGCGTTTACTACCCCATCGAAGTATTACCCGGCTTGCTCAGGCAAATCGCCGTTTACAGTCCGGCTACCTACGTACTGGCCGGTACGCGCCACGCGGTGCTGGAAGGCATGCCCACTTCACAGTTATGGCCATATATCTGGCCAGCGCTGTTGATGGGAGTCGTGTTAATCCCAGCTGGCCTGTGGGTGTTTGGGTTAGGCGAACGCTATGCCAAACGCAGCGGCAAGCTGCACCGCAATGGATAGCGGTCCGATCATTGAAACAGAAAATCAAAATGGAGAAACTGTCTATGAACAACAAGTTACCTGAGGGTTATACAGCCCGCCCCGTAAAAATGGAAGATCTAGAAGAAATGGTGCATCTTTTCAATGCCCACTCCCAGGCCTTTATTGGAAAGCCGCAGTGTACGGTAGAAAGCGTCCGCCCGGAATGGGAACTGCCCACCCTCCATCTCGATCGAGATACCATGGCCATTTTCAACCCACAAGGGAAACCAGCCGGTTATACCGATTTCTGGGATATCGAGCCACATATCCGGCTGAACAGCTGGACGGTAGTCGACCCGGCGGAATGGGGCCGCGGCCTGGATGCTTACCTGTTGGATTGGGATATGGCCCGCGCCGCTCAAAGCATTAACCTGGCCCCTGAAGGTGCGCGGGTTGTGCTGCACCAAACCATTTACAGCCAGGATCAGACTGCCGCAGATTTATTTGTTTCCAAAGGGTTCAAGCAGGAGCGTTCTTTCTACCAGATGGAGATCGCGTTTGAGCAGCCCCCGCAGGTTTCTCCGCCCCCGGATGGAATCATCATTCGCAGCATTCGGGATGAGGATGAGGAACGCGCTGCGATATATGCTGCTTTTGAAGCCTTCCAGGATCACTGGGGGCATGTTGATGAACCCGTAGAAAATTATTACCAGCGGCAGAAGCATTTTATGGACAATGACCCGCATTACGACCCCAACTACTGGCTTATCGCGCTGGATGGGGAAGAAATCGCCGGCATGGCGCTCAACTTTAAGCAGACGGAAGAAGACCCAGATATGGCCTGGGTAGGCACGTTGGGCGTACGCCAGGGCTGGCGGAAACGCGGGCTGGGCAGCGCCTTGCTGCGCCATTCCTTTGACCTGTTTTATGAAAACGGGATCCGCAAAGCCGGCCTGATGGTCGACAGCGGCAGCCTGACCGGGGCAGTGCGCCTTTACGAACGCGCCGGGATGCACGTCAGCCGCAAACGAAACCTGTACGAACTGGAACTGCGCCCTGGGAAAGACTTAATGACGCAGACTCTGGCGGCAGAAGCCTAAATCAATCAGATGGTTTTCAGGGAAACATGGATTCTCAGATTTCCCTGAAAACCTCAATAATCCTATTGACTTTTCACCAAAATCCATTAGAATTCTATTCGTGTAAAATATACACCAACGGCGGGTTGAGCCCGCCATCATTTTACCGGACTATTCGTGTTCAATTGACACAAAGTTAATGGAGGTAGTATGACAGTCGCAGGTGGAAAACAAACAACCAGCCAGGTAAACGCTCCTTCCCTGGTAGAGCAGTCTGAACCGTTTTTGAAGTATCTGGAGGATTGGCTGACCGAGCTGCCTGCCCGGCCAATTGCGGAGGTTATTCCGGACCCGGCGCATGCTGCAGTGATCTCGGTAGATGTAACTCAGGGTTTTTGCTACGAAGGCGCCCTTTCCAGCCCGCGCGTCGCCGGGATTGTCGAGCCCATCACCAGGCTATTTCAATGCGCCTGGGAACATGGCGTGCGCAATTTCCTGTTGAGCCAGGACACCCACGAACCGGATGCAGTTGAATTTGCGCAGTGGCCGCCACACTGCGTGCGGGATACGCCCGAGGCCGAGACAGTAGCCGCCTTCAAAGCGCTGCCCTTCTTCGATCAGATGGTGCTGCTGGAAAAGAATTCCATATCCTCGGATCTAAACACGGGTCTGGATCAGTGGCTGGCAGAGCACCCCCAGGTGGATCATTTTATCGTGGTGGGCGACTGCACAGATTTATGCACTTACCAATTAGCCATGCACCTGCGCCTAGATGCCAATGCTCGCCAGATCCAGCGCCAGATCAGCGTTCCGGCAAATGGCGTGCAGACCTATGACCTGCCGGTGAGTGTGGCAAAGGCACAGGGAATTCTTCCTCACCCCGGCGACCTGATGCACGCCATCTTCCTCTATCACTTGCAGCTTAATGGTGTAGCGGTAGTGAAAGAAATCGCTTAGTCAAAGCGCCGCTAGCCATACAGGCTATCCAAGCCATCCGGTGTAAGGATGGGGCTGCGGCGCATCTTCGCGAAGGGACCTTTCAATTCGCCCAGGTCTTCCTGTTTCCCGAAATCGGCTACTCCTTCATTGCGGTTTTTTATTGGCTTGCGTCTGTCACGATTATATGTCACAATGACAGGGGGAAAAGTATAGTCGATTGGGACGGTAGTATGCAACCTGAGCAAATTTACGCGCTCATTGGTTATATCGCTTCGCTGCTGATTGCCATCTCGCTGATGATGAGCTCCATCCTCAAACTGCGCATCATCAACCTGGTGGGATCAGTCTTTTTTACAATCTACGGCTTGTTCATTCAGGCTTACCCGGTTGCTGCGGTAAATTTCTTCATCGTACTGATCGACCTGTACTACCTTTACCAGATGAACGCTGCGAAAGAGTTCTTTCGCCTGCTTGAAATCCGGGCCGGATCGGAATACCTGGAATCCTTTATAAAGTTTTACGCCAAAGACATTCAAAAATTTCAGCCCGATTTCAAGTTTACCCCTGCGCCAGGGCAGTTAATCTTCTTTGTACTGCGCAATATGGTACCGGCAGGTTTGATCATCGGCGAAGTGCATGGCGACCAGATGTATGTGCGCCTGGATTATGCTATTCCCGGCTATCGAGATTTAAAAATTGCCCGGTTTTTATATCAAAAACATGCCGAAGTATTCACACAGCACGGCATCCAAACGGTCTATGCGGAACCAGGCGCGCCATCTCATGCCAGTTATTTAAAACAAATCGGGTTCGAACCAGAATTTCCGTCGAATGGCGAAGTCTTATATTGTTTGAAAATTACGCCAGCGGTGAAAGCGAGAGTCACCTAGGCGTTCAGGTCAAAAGAACCAAATCCAATCACGCTTGATCTTAAGGAGGGAGCGATGCATTTTGGCGTCAGTTTGCCCAATTTCAATGCCTTTGGCGATCCGCAGGTGATCGCCCAGATCGCCAGGGAAGCCGAAGAGGCTGGCTGGGATGCCTTTTTCTTATGGGACCATATGATTTTTGATGATCTTCCCCGCCCGATCGTCGATCCTTGGGTGGCGCTGACCGGCGCAGCGATGACTACCCAACGCATTCGCCTGGGGACCCTGCTCACGCCCCTTCCGCGCCGTCGGCCCTGGAAGCTGGCCCGCGAGACCACTACCCTCGACCGGCTCAGCGGCGGGCGCGTAACCCTGGGGGTTGGGCTTGGCGCGCCCGAGAAATGGGAATATGGGTTCTTCCACGAAGAAACAGACAACAAAATCCGTGCAGAGAAACTGGATGAAGGGCTGGAAATCCTGACCGGGTTGTGGCAAGGTGAGCCTTTCCAGTTCCAGGGCCGCCAGTTCCAGCTCGAAACCATGCGCTTCTTGCCTACCCCGCTGCAAACGCCACGTATCCCTATTTGGGTAGGTGGAACCTGGCCCAATAAGGCTCCCTTTCGCCGGGCCGCCCGTTATGACGGCGTTTGCCCAATGAGTTAAAATGGCCCCCTCAGCCCCGGCGACTGGCGAGATATCCTGGCTTACATTCATCAATATCGTGAAAGTACCGCGCCCTTCCAGGCCGTACACAGCGGCGTGACTCCCGGGGATGACCCCCAGCTGGCAGCCCAGACCATCCGACCTTATGCAGAAGCAGGCGTGAACTGGTGGATTGAAGATATCAGCCCTTATGGCTACGGTCTGGGATGGGACCAACCCTGGGAAAACAGCATGGTAGAACATCTGCGAAATCGGGTGCGCCAGGGGCCACCCAGAGTAGAATTATAAGCAGCATAATACTTCACTGCCTGGAGAAATCACGATGTTTGAAACGATGCAATGGTTCAATCCACCTGCTGCCTGGCAGGTGCGCGAAGATGGTTTGGAAGTCACGAGCGCGCCAAAGAGCGATTTCTGGCGCAAAACGCACTATGGATTCACCCGCGATAACGGGCACTTCTTTTATCAGGAAGTGCGCGGCGACTTTACCTGTGAAGTGCGGGTGAACGGTCAGTATAAAGACCTCTATGATCAGGCCGGCTTGATGCTGCGCGTGGACGAAGAAAACTGGATCAAGACCGGAATTGAGTATTTTGACCAGCTTCAACATGCCAGCGCTGTCGTTACCCGGGAATTTTCGGACTGGTCAGTTAGCGAACTGCCTGGCCAACCCGCCAGTTTTTGGCTGCGGGTGACCCGCAAGGCAGAAGCAGTCGAAATCTTCTTCTCGTTGGATGGGCAAAATCACACTCTGTTGCGCCTGGCGTATCTGGTGCCTGCCGAAGTCACCCAGGTCGGGCTGATGTGCGCCTCCCCAGATGGGAGCGGCTTTACCACTATTTTTGAAGATTTCCAGATCAAACCGGCTTAAAGGATCCCTATGGCATTCCCTGTCTTAACTGACGAAGAACGCGTCCTGCGGCTGGCTTACCCAAGCGGTAAGTTGCGCATGGTGTTGGATACAGATACCTATAACGAAATTGATGACCAGTTTGCCCTGGTTTACGCGATGCTCGCCCCTGAACGCCTGAAAGTGGAAGCAATCTATGCCGCACCCTTCACCAACGCTCGCTCCACTGGACCAGGGGACGGCATGGAAAAGAGTTATGCAGAGATCTTGCGCCTGCTCGAACGCATCCAGGTCGATCCGACCGGGCTCGTGCAGCGCGGCTCAACCACATACCTGACCGGACGTCCCGCGCCTGAGCGCAGCCCGGCGGCCCTGGATTTAATTGAAAAAGCATTGAACAGCCCAGAGGACGAACCTTTGTACGTCGTTGGGATAGGTGCGATCACCAATGTCGCTTCTGCCATGCTGATTGAACCCGAGATCGTGCGGCACATGGTCGTCGTATGGTTAGGTGGAAACCCGGTTAGCTGCCCAAATACATTAGAGTTCAACCTGATGCAGGACCCGCGCGCCTCACAATTGATGTTCGACAGCGGCGTGCCGCTGGTGCAAATCCCTTGTCTGGGCGTTGCTTCGCACCTGCTGACTACCCAGGCCGAACTCGACCGCACCATTCGCGGACAGAACGCCATCAGTGATTTCCTCTATGAGCGCTTCTGCGAATACAGTGATGATCACTTTGCCTGGGCGAAAGAGATCTGGGATATTTCGACCATCGCCTATCTGCTAGATGAAACCTGGGTACCCACCGAGTTGATCCCCAGCCCGGTGCTGAGCGATGAACTCAACTACGCTACACCTGACGGGCGCCATGCCATCCGCGTGGCGTGGTACCTGCACCGCAACCCAATCTTCCGCGACCTGTTCACCCGGCTGCAAAACTTTGGAAAGTAAACCCGGTCAGCTCGGCGAAGCACCGGCTACACAGCCCGCCGGGTTACAGCGCAACCCAGACTTCATCAAGTTGTGGACCGGGCAGACCATCTCGGCATTGGGCTCGCACATTACCAACGGTGGGCTGCCGCTGCTGGCGGTGATCACCTTGCAAGCCAGCCCGCTTCAAATGGGCTTGCTAGAAGCCGTCGGCAGCACGCCCATTTTGCTGTTCAGCCTGATCGCCGGGGTGTGGGTGGACCGTTTGCGCCGCCGCCCGCTGATGATTGCCACCGACCTGGCCCGAGCTTTCGTCCTGGCAACCATCCCGATAGCGGCAGTACTCGGCCGGCTCAATATCGGGCAGATCTACGTCGTCATCGCCCTGACCGGCATTTTGACGGTTGTGTTTAATACTGCCTACCGGGCTTACCTGCCCTCTTTAATCTCCCGTGAAAAGATTCTGGAAGGTAATTCCCGACTGGCTTTAAGTGAATCGACGGCGGAAGTCATCGGCCCCGGGCTAACCGGGCTGCTGGTACAGACCATCACCGCGCCCATTGCCATTCTATTCGACGCGCTGTCTTTTCTGCTTTCGGTGGGTTCACTGGCACTGATCCGCAAACCTGAACCACCGCCCATCCTTACCGCGGAGCGGCAGAGTATGCTGGTTGAAGCCCAGGAGGGGATCAGCGTCCTGCTGCATCATCCGCTGCTGCGCGCCATCACCGCTGAAAATGCCACCCACAGCTTCTTTGGCAACTTTATCGGCGTACTGTATGCGCTCTATGCCATCCGCATCCTGCACATCAGCCCCTTCTGGATGGGGGTATCCATTGGCGTGGGTGGCGCCAGCAGCCTGATCGGCGCACTGCTGGCAGAGCGCGCCGTACACCGCTTTGGTTTTGGCCGGACGATGCTCGGTGCGGTCTGGATCGACCGCATTTTTGTTATGATGATCCCGCTGGCAGCCAGTTTCCCGCCGCTCGGGCTGGCGATCCTGATTTTCTCACAAATAGGGGATATCCTGGGCACCATCTACGCGATTAACTCGATCAGCCTGCGCCAATCAGTCATCCCGGCCCGGCAGTTAGGACGGGTCAGTGCCAGTATGGAATTGATTGTCGCCGGGGTAGGTCCCTTAGGCGCGCTGGCCGGTGGGCTGCTGGGCAACGTCCTCGGCGTTCAGAACACCCTGTTCATCGCGGCTGCGGGGATTACCCTAGGTGGGATTTGGCTGCTGGCCTCACCTATCCGGTATTTACAAGAGATACCCTCTATACAGGATCAACCCGTACAATAGTATGAGGATCGACGAGAAATCTATTCCTTAAACCAGCTTTTTGCTAGAATAAGAGACACAGTTCGCAACCAGCAACCAGCTAACAGCGCAAAAATATCTCGAAACTGAGGAGACAACAAGATGAAAGTTCTTTTTATTGGCGGTACCGGCACGATTAGTTCAGCCAGCTCGAAACTTGCTGTTGAACGCGGCATTGACCTCTATCTGCTTAACCGTGGGAAGACCACCGCCCGTCCGGTTCCAGAAGGCGCAAAATTGATTCAGGGCGATATCCGCGACCCACAGGCCGCCCGCGAAGCCCTCAAGGGACAGGAATTTGATGTCGTGGTTGACTGGGTCGCCTTTACCCCCGAACATATCCAAACGGATCTGAATCTGTTCAAAGGCTGCACCGGGCAGTATATCTTTATCAGTTCTGCCTCGGCCTACCAGACCCCTCCTGGCAGCGTGCCGGTGACCGAATCTACCGTACTGGATAATCCTTTCTGGCTATACTCGCGTAATAAAATTGCCTGTGAAGAGATGCTGGTAAAAGCGTACCGCGAAAATAAATTCCCCATGACCATCGTGCGGCCCTCTCATACCTACGACAAGACCTTGCTGCCCTTTGACGGTGGCTACACTGTCGTGGACCGCATGCGCAAGGGCAAAAAGGTCATCGTGCACGGCGACGGCACCTCCTTGTGGACGCTGACACACCATGCCGACTTTGCCAGGGGGTTTGTGGGTCTGCTGGGACTGCCGGCAGCGATTGGCGAAGCCGTGCAGATCACCTCGGATGAATGGCTGACCTGGAACCAGATCTTTGAAACCGTCGCGCATGCCGCCCGAGTTGAGCCGCGCCTGGTACACATCCCCTCCGAGTTGATTGCCGCCTACGATCCCGATTGGGGCGCCGGGCTGCTGGGGGATAAAGCGCACAGCCTGATTTTCGACAATTCCAAGCTCAAACACCTGGTACCGGGCTACTGCGCGACCATTCCCTTCGTGCGCGGCGCGGAAGAAATCATGGCCTGGTACGATGCAGACCCAGCCCGTCAGAAGGTGGATGAGCGGTTTGACCAGCAGGAAGACGAATTGATTGCTCGCTACAAATCGATCTGGCCTAAAGCAGAGTAGATTGAGGGAGGCTGATTGAATCGCCCAAATATTCTTTACCTGCACTCACATGATACCGGCCGGTATATCCAGCCCTACGGATACGCGGTGCCTACCCCACATTTGCAGCGCCTTGCCGAGCAGGGCATGCTCTTTCGGCAGGCCTTCAGTGCTGCCCCGACCTGCTCACCCAGCCGGGCGGCGCTGCTCACCGGTAGGGTCCCGCACAATAACGGCATGCTGGGCCTGGCGCACTTCGGTTTTGAGTTAAAGGATTATAACCAGCACATTGCCCACATCTTGCATAATGCCGGCTATACCACCGTCCTGGCGGGCGAGCAGCACATTGCCGCCGACGCAAGCCGGATTGGCTACGACCAGATACTGCGCGATGAACGCCAGAATGCTCAGCGCGCCGTTGACTTTTTAAACAGCAAACCGGCCCAGCCATTCTTTCTAAATATTGGCTTTCAGGAAACCCACCGCGAGTATCCGGAGCCTCAGGTCAATCCTAACTACGTCCGGCCACCTGCCCCCATCCCAGACCTGCCCGAAACCCGCCAGGATATGTCCGGTTTCATTACCTCTGCCATAGAACTGGATCGGGAAATGGGTGCGGTGCTGGCAGCCGTAGATGAAAGCGGGCTGGCTGAAAATACCCTGGTGATCTGTACCACCGATCACGGGCTTCCCTTCCCGGCGATGAAAAGCAGCCTGACCGTGCATGGCACCGGCGTGATGCTGATCTTGCGCGGGCCGGGCGGTTTTAGCGGAGGCAAGCTGTCGGATGCGTTGGTCAGCCAGATCGATATCTATCCAACACTGTGCGAGCTGCTCGAGATCGAACCGCCCGGCTGGCTGCAAGGGCGCTCACTGCTGCCGCTTGCAGAGCACCCAGAGACGCAAATTCACAGCGCGATTTTCAGCGAGACTAACTTTCACGTAGCCCTGGAACCGCAGCGAGCCGTACGCACGCCGCGCTACCAGTACATTCGCCGCTTCGACCAGCGCAGCCGGCCGGTCCTGCCCAATACGGATGACAGCCCTTCGAAACAGGTCTGGATGAATGCTGGCTGGCGCGAACGCCCGGTGGCGGAAGAACAGTTATACGACCTGCTTTTTGACCCGAACGAGGCCAATAACCTGACCGATTACCCGCGCTACGCCGCGGTCAAGGCTGAGCTGCTTGACCGGTTGAATGCTTGGATGGCCGAAACGCAAGATCCGCTGCTGCAAGGCCCGCTCACCTGGCCGGAAGGCTTTCCCCGCCTGGATCCTGACCAGACTTCGCCATCCGAAGTACAATGGGGATAAGTTGCCTGATACTTCATTGCAGCCTGACGATATAATTATTCATCTGGATTAAAAGGAGCTTTTATGAGTGAATTTCCGCGAACAATGGTAGGAGGCGTCAGCCTGCCGCGCCTGATCGTTGGCTCGAACTGGTTCCTGGGTTATTCACACACCAGCCTGGCTAAAGATAAGTTCATAAAGGATTTGCAGACCCGCGAGCGTGTCGCCCAAATCCTGACCGTTTTCCTGAATAACGGTGTCGATGCAGTCATGGCGCCGCCATCACAGCTCCTGGAAGAAGCAATTCTCGACGCTGAGGACCAGACCGGGCGAGCCATGATTCGCATCCTGACGCCGATTTACAACATCGCTGCCAACGGCGAACCCGATAAAGAGCCGGAGGATATGTTTGACCAGTGCAAACGGTTGAATGCAACCTTTTGCATGCCCCACCAGGCTGTGACCGATGCACTGGTCGATCGGCGGGCCGGTATCATCCGGGACCTGGATCGCTATACACAAATGATTCGCGAACGCGGCATGATCCCCGGACTGTCAACGCATATGCCAGAAACACCGGTCTACGCCGACCGGCAGGGCGCGGACGTGGAAACCTACATCCAGATCTACAACGCCGCCGGGTTTCTCATGCAGGTAGAAGGTGATTGGGTACAGCGCATTATCAAGAATGCACAAAAGCCAGTTATGACCATCAAACCGCTGGCAGCCGGGCGGCTGCTGCCCATCGTGGGGCTGGCCTTTGTCTGGAACACCATCCGCGCTCAGGATATGGTCACCATTGGCACAACCACCACCGACGAGGCGCGGGAAGTGATCGATCTATCCCTGGACCTGCTCAACCACCAGATGCCGCAACTGCAACTCCAGAAAACACGCAGCAAGACGTCGCTCGAGTAAGTTCTTTTGCCGCTAAGTGTACGGCGCCAGGAAACAGACGCCTACGCTTAGCGGCGTTTCGTTATGGTTTTACTGACCAAAGTGCTCGTGACCATTGTGGCTGTGACCACGCTCTCGCTCATTGCGGAGCGGGTCAGTCCGCGCGCCGCCGGGATTCTTTCCGGGTATCCCCTGGGCACAGCCATTTCTTTGTATTTTATAGGCCTGGAACAAGGTGCCGTGTTCGCCGGGACCAGCGCGCCGTTCACGTTAATGGGGCTGGCGGCGATGCTCACCTTTTTGTTTGCCTATTACCAGGTATCCGCGCGCGTAACTGGCAAGGCCAAAGCGATAATATTGGCTTCACTGGCGGCGTTTAGCAGTTTTCTGGGCATTGCGGCGCTGCTAGACCTGCTGCATCCCCCTGCCTGGAGCGGGTTAGGCGTGGCGGCGATCGCTATTCTCGGCTTTGGGCTGCTCTTCCGCGGGATTGTGAATACCAAAATTCAAGCCCGGATGCGGTTAGGGCCAGGCGTGCTGCTCTTCCGCGCTGCGCTGGCGTCACTGATCATCCTGGCAATCACCGGGGCGGCTCACCTTGTACCTGCCGAGTGGGCCGGTTTGTTCAGCGCTTTCCCATCCACCATTTTTCCCCTTTTGCTCATCCTGCACAGTACTTATGGCGCTGAGCAGGCCCATACTGTAATCAAGAATTTGCCTACCGGACTTTGGGCGCTGGTGTTGTATGTGCTGACGGTTTCCATCGCCTACCCCCAGATCGGCATTGGCTGGGGCACATTGCTGGGTTTTGGCGTAGCGACAATATACCAACTTGGGCTGGCGCTGTTCAACCACCGCACCTTTCTCGTAGGATCCTCCAGCCAGCAAAACCAGTGAAAGCGAAATAAGGATATAATCAATCAAGGAAACTACCTCCAGAGGATGGGGGAGGAACACAGTCGATCCGCCGGGCAGCTACCCGACGCGGTCTTATTTTATGAAATGATGGAAGAATTCACATGACAGATGAAATGAATCCGCAGGGATTTCCACCCGCTGGTGAGTCGCCTGCGAATGAAGAACGAACCATTGTAAGCGAAGGCGCGTCCACAGCCGAAAACGAAGAAATGCTCCCTGAATATACCATGAACGATTTGCCCGAGCCGCTGCGGGAGGGCTTCACCCGGCTGGGCTGGAAGAACCTAATGCAGGTTCAGGCGCGGGCGATACCCTACATCATGGCTCACCGTGATTTGATGATCCAGTCTCGCACTGGCAGCGGCAAAACAGGGGCCTACCTTGTGCCCTTGTTCCAGCGGATCAATCCGGAGATGAATGCACCGCAAGCGCTGGTGCTCGCCCCGACCCGAGAATTAGCCCAGCAGGTGGTGCATGAAGCCGAAGTCCTGGGCAGCGCGCTGAATATCCGCACCGTAGCCGTCTATGGCGGCGTAGGGTACGGACCGCAGCTGGAAGCCTTCCGATCAGGCGCGCAGTTAGTCGTGGGCACGCCAGGACGGCTTCTTGATCACCTGCTGCGCAAGTCGCTGACCCTGGATAAGCTCAAAATGCTGGTCTTTGACGAAGCCGACCGCATGTTGTCGATGGGCTTTTACCCGGATATGAAACGCGTGCAGCGCTACCTGCCGCGCCAGCCTATCAATACTTATATGTTCTCAGCCACCTTCCCGCCCCGGGTAATTGCCCTGGCAAACGAGTTCATGCGCAGCCCGGACTTTTTGAACCTGTCCAGCGATCACGTGCATGTCACAGAGACGGATCACGTGGTGTATACCGTCCCACCCATGGACAAAGAACGCAGCTTGATCCGCATCATTGAAGTTGAGAATCCGGCCTCAGCGTTGATCTTCGCCAACACCCGCGAAAGGGTGCACTTCGTGGCGGTGATCTTGCAGCGCTACGGCTACAACGCCGCTGAGATCAGTTCTGACCTGTCTCAGGCGGCGCGCGAGGAAGTAATGGAACAGATTCGCCAGGGACAGCTGCGCTTCCTGGTTGCAACGGATGTCGCCTCCCGCGGCATTGACATTCCTGAACTCTCGCACGTCATCCTCTATGAAGTGCCCGAAGACCAGGAATCCTACATTCACCGCGCCGGGCGCACGGGTCGCGCCGGGGCGAGCGGCATGGCAATTTCACTGGTCAATGCCCTGGAACGGGCCGAACTGCTGCGCATCGCTAAACGGTATGCGATTGACCTGGAAGAACGTCCTTTGCCAACGGATGAGGATGTACAGGCCATCATCACGCAGCGCACTGCGGCGCTGCTGGAAGCGCGCTTGCGCGATCGGGACCGTTTGAAGAGCGAACGTATGCAGCGTTTTATTCCTTTCCTGCAAAACCTGGGCGAGGATGAAGAAGCGCTGGCAGGGGTCGCCTCACTGCTGGATGACTTCTATCACGAAAACTTCCACACCTCGCAAACCCCACAACCCGATGGCACGCCACGCGAGGAAGGATCTGAACAACGCGGCGGAGTCCGTCACAGCCGGCGCGGCCGAGGGATTGGCTCGGGTGGACGGGCTACGCCGGGTGGACATCCCCCCGCTCGCGAAAGCAGCCCGGTACAAGAGAGCCCGAGCAGCGGCGAACCAGGGGCTGAGCGCCCCGGCGGGCGGCGCAGGCGGGGTGGTCGCAACCGGCGCGGCCCCAAGCCAGAGCAGGGCAGCAGCGCGGGCTAAGCAGCATCCAAAATAAAACCGGGCAGAAAATAAGCTCGACAAGAAACGAAAGCAGGTCCTCACCTCCAGCATTCAAACCACCCAAAGGAGCAACAATGGCAATGTACATACCAGCTGAACAACGTTATGACCGTATGCGCTATAACCGGGTTGGGCGCAGTGGCTTGAAACTACCGGCCATCTCACTGGGTTTATGGCATAACTTTGGCGGCGTCGACACGCTTGAAAACGGTCGGGCTATGATCCACCGCGCTTTTGACCTGGGCATAACCCACTTTGACCTGGCTAACAACTACGGTCCGCCACCTGGCTCGGCCGAAGAAAGTTTTGGCCACATCCTGGCCCAAGATTTGCGCTCCTACCGGGATGAATTGATCATCTCCAGCAAGGCCGGCTACTATATGTGGCCTGGGCCTTATGGCGAATGGGGCTCACGCAAGTACCTGGTAGCCTCCTGTGATCAAAGTCTAAAGCGCATGGGCCTGGAATACGTGGATATCTTCTATTCTCACCGCCCGGATCCAGAAACGCCTCTAGAAGAGACGATGCAGGCGCTGGATTACATTGTGCGCAGCGGGCGGGCGCTGTATGCCGGCATCTCCTCCTACACAGCCGAACAAACCCGGCGAGCCGCGGAGATCCTCAAAGAACTGGGCACCCCCTGCCTGATCCACCAGCCCTCTTACAGCATGTTCAACCGCTGGATTGAAGATGGATTGACCGACGTGCTGGCTGAAAAAGGCATTGGCTGCATCGCATTCTCCCCACTGGCCCAGGGCATGCTGACGGACCGCTACCTGCAAGAAATTCCCGAGGATTCACGCGCCGCAAAGCCCCATGGCTTTTTAAAGCGCGATCAGGTGACCGAGGAACGCATCGCTAAAGTGCGCAAGCTGAATGAGATCGCCAAAGCCCGCGGGCAGACGATGGCGCAGATGGCGATCGCCTGGGTGCTGCGCCTGCCGGTAATGACCTCCGCCCTGATTGGCGCCAGCAAAGTCAGACAGATTGAAGATGTGGTTGGGGCGCTGGATAACCTGAATTTTTCGGCGGAAGAACTGGCCCAGATCGACCAGATTTTACGAGGCTAATTCGTTTATTAATCCCTTAGCGCTGAGAAACAGCATATCTGCCATGGCGGATATGCTGTTTCTCAACAAAGCCTTTGGACGGATATCAGGAGAAGGATACATGAAAACAGTGGTCGTAACCGGCAGCACGCGTGGCATCGGCTATGGTCTGGCCGATTCGTTTCTGGCGCAGGGCTGCCAGGTTGTGGTCAGCGGGCGCAGGCAAGAGACCGTGAACCAGGCCACTGCCAGCCTGAGTGAAAAGTACCGCAAAGAGCGTGTCTATGGACATGCCTGTGATGTGTCAAACTATGCGCAGGTACAGGAACTCTGGAATGCAGCCGGGGCGCGCTTCGGTCAGGTGGATATCTGGATTAATAATGCCGGGCTGGGGAACACACTGACGCCCTTCTGGGAACTGACTCCAGAACAGATGGAACTGGTCGTTAGCACCAATGTGCTGGGCACGATGTACGGCAGCAAGGTTGCACTGACCGGGATGATCAAACAGGGTCACGGTGCACTGTATAATATGGAAGGGTTTGGCAGCCGCGGCGGGCGGGTTTTGCCCGGGTTGACTTTATACGGCACGACAAAAGCCGGGCTGGCTTTTCTGGATAAATCGCTGGCGGCAGAGATGGAAGGAAAACCGGTCATTGTGGGCAGCATCCTGCCGGGAATGGTGGTCACCGACCTGCTGCTCAACCAGCGCCGCGGTAAACCAGAAGACTGGGAACGCTCGAAACGTGCTTTCAACATTCTGGCTGACCGGGTGGAAACGATCGCGCCGTGGATTGTGGAGCGCGTACTGGCAAACGATCAAAATGGCGCGCATATCGCCTGGCTGAACGGCCTGAAAGTCATGCTGCGCTTCTTAACCGCCCCCTTTACAAAACGAAAGGTGATCGACTAGCATCGATTTACACTCGTTTTGCACCAGGTTGGCAGTCTCGCCGCCCATTATGTCACTATCGTAAAGCTCTTTATGGAGGGAATAAAATGCAGTACCGATTACTAGGCAAAACCGGCGTCAAAGTATCTATGTTGTGCTTTGGTACGATGTCCTTTGGGGGAGATGCGGATGAAGCCACCGCCGGGCAGTTATACCATCGCTGCCGTGAAGCCGGCATCAATTTCTTCGACTGCGCCAATACCTATGCTGGCGGGCGTTCAGAAGAAATTCTTGGCAAACTGTCCGCCGCTGAGCGGGAAAAATTGGTGCTTACCAGCAAAGTTTATTTCCCAATTGGGCCGGATATCAACGACAGCGGAGCGACCCGCAAGCATATCTTCCGCTCCATCGAGATCAGCCTCAAACGTTTGCAAACCGATTATTTAGACGTATACTTTATTCATCATTTTGATGAGATCACACCTTTGGAAGAAACGCTGCGCGCGCTGGATGACCTGGTTCACCAGGGCAAAATCCTTTACCCTGCCGCCAGCAACTTTGCCGCCTGGCAGGTGATGAAAGCCCTGGGGATTTCTGCCCGGGAAGGGCTGGCCCCGTTTGCCGTGCTGCAACCTATGTATAACCTGGTCAAGCGGCAGGCGGAAGTAGAGATCCTGCCCATGGCGGAGGCAGAGGGCCTGGGTGTTATCAGCTACAGCCCGTTGGGCGGCGGCATGCTGACCGGTAAATATTCGCAGGACCAAAAACCGGAGGTCGGCCGCTTGTTGACCAATAAGGCCTACCAGGCTCGTTATGCAGAGGATTGGATGCAAGAAACTGCCGACCGTTTTTATAATTTTGCCTGCGAGCACAATTACGATCCAGCTGCCCTGGCCGTGGCCTGGGTAGCCAGCAACCCGGCAGTGACAGCGCCCATCATTGGCGCGCGCAACTTGAAGCAGTTGGAAGGTTCGTTGAAAGCTGCAGAAATTGAGATGACCCCAGAACTACGCGCCGAAATATCGGCCCTATCGATCACGCCGCCGCCAGCAACCGACCGGACGGACGAACGCAGCAAAGCCAGCTATACCCTCCGCACCAAAGAAGGCATGCATGGAACGCAGTCCGATCGCCATTGATAAACTCACCATACAGGCATATGGCCTTTTTGAAGTGCAGTGGCTGCTGCTCACCAGCGGTGATTTCACAGCGCGTGACTATAACGCCATGACCATCAGTTGGGGCAGCCTGGGCGTAATGTGGAACCGCCCCTTTGCTCAGGTCGTTGTCCGCCCGGTAAGACATACTTACAACTTCATGGAAAGGTACGACAGCTTCACCCTGTGCGCCTTCCCCAAGACCTATCACCGGGCACTGTCACTGCTAGGGACGAAGTCCGGGCGGGATGGCGATAAAATAGCCGAAGCTGGACTGACGCCCATCGCATCGACTTGTATTGCCGCTCCAGGCTACGCGGAAGCCGAATTGATCATCGAATGCCGGAAAATATACTGGCAAGACCTGGACCCCAGCCACTTTCTCAGTCAGCAGATCGAGCGGAATTACCCGCAGAAAGATTACCACCGGGTTTACTTTGGCGAGATCCTGGCTGTTCAGGGGTCGCAGCCGTACGCGGTAGAGCAAGATCACCGCTGAAAATTACATACAGGAGAGACTTAGAAATGTTGAAGGACTTAATTTACCGCAGCCGGACAGTACGCCGGTTTTATCAAGATGTACCCGTTGAGAAGGAAACCCTGTACGATCTGGTTGATCTGGCCCGCATGTCGCCATCGGGTTCCAACCTGCAATCGCTAAAGTACTATGCAACCAATGATCCTGAAAAAAATGCCTGCATCTTTCAGTACCTCAGTTGGGCTGGTTATCTCAAAGATTGGTCCGGACCGCAAGAAGGGGAGCGCCCAGCCGCGTATATCATCATCATGGGCGATGCTACCCTTAGCAAGTCCTTTGGCTGTGACCACGGCATCGCCGCCCAAAGCATCATGTTGGGCGCGACCGAAAAAGGATTAGGCGGCTGCATTATTGGTTCCATCAAACGCCCCGAGTTAAGCGCAGCCCTCAACCTGCCCCCGCAGTATGAGATTCTGCTGGTTCTGGCGCTCGGCAAGCCCAGGGAAGAAGTGCAGGTTGAACCGCTGCCGGAAAATGGCAACATCCGTTACTGGCGTGATGAGCAGGATGTTCATCACGTGCCAAAGCGAAGCTTGAAAGACGTGCTTGTGGATTAATCAGAGACACCGGTGACGCGCAAAAAAAGCTGGCTGCCCCTTCTGATCTTGCTTTGCCTGCTGCTGACGGCCTGCCAGTTGATTGGGTGGGACCCAGGCATCCAGCTGACCGCAACGGCGGCCTTGGCCACCTCATCGGCGCCGCTCCCGACCGCGCCGAGAGAACCAAGCAACGCGCCAGTCCCAACCGCCGCCCTTACCACGCCCGCAGTTGCGGAAATGGTACTTTCGGCGAAGAAAATTGAACAGCAATCTGAAAATCCGAACGTCAGCATAAACGCGCGCTGGCCCTATCTCGAATGGGGAACTGTCCAGCGAGCGAATGCATTTAATCGGGCTGCCGAAGCCCTGGCAACCGGGGAAATTGAAAGCTTCAAAGCCTCGCTCACCCAACAGTCCAATGACCCGAACTTTGCCGGATTAAGCAGCTCGCTGCAAATGGACTTCATGCCAACCAACGAAACCAATGGCATCCTGGCGGTCCTGTATCAAATTTCGTTCTACTCCGCAGGGGCTGCCCACCCGGGGCATACGGCGCTGTCGCTCAATTACGACCTGCAAAATGGGAAAGTCCTGGCACTGCCCGATCTGTTCCAGCCCGGTTCAGCCTACCTGGATACCCTTTCCAGCGACTGCATCCAGGATCTAAAATCCCGGCAAGTATTGGATTGGGAGGATGGGGCGCTGCCCAAGGCAGAGAATTTCCAGGTATGGAATATCACCCCCAACGGATTGTTAATCTCCTTTGACGAATATCAGGTAAGTTCCTACGCAGCCGGACCGCAGTCCGTGCTGATCCCCTACGAAAAGCTCAAGGACATTGCCCGGCCAGACGGCCCATTAAAGCCTTATCTCGCCCGCTGATGGTTCCAGGCCTGATATCTGCTAGAATACCGTTGAGAAAAGTGGCACCTGCATTTCGGTACGGCTCAGGCCTCCATGGCGGCCTAAGAGGCTGTTATTACGGTCGGCAAACCACCAGTAAGCGTTATCCTGAGGAATGATTACATAATCCCCAACGCGGTCTGGCAGGCGTGCATAAATATCGCCGCCGCCAAACAAACCCGAGCGGATTGCTTCCTGTGCGGGAACAGGTCGAAACAGCCCACTCCAGGTCTCTTCCAGGTAATGCAGGAAATGCTCCTTGCGCCCGGGCCGCAAGTAAACAAACGGCAGGCGCGCCTCTCCAGAAGGTACCATCACCAGATCAGCCAGTAATTCAGGATGGTTGCGAATTTCAAAGTCCGGGTTGGGTGGAGTTGAGATATGCCCATGATCGGCGGTAATCAGTAGCAAGGTATCTCTGTGTGAATGCTTGCGCCGCTCACGGTAAAAATGGCCCAACTGGCGGCTAAACTCAGTCAATTCCAGCGCCACGCGAGGATCCTCCGGGCCAAAGTGGTGGGAATGCTCATCCAGGCTGCCCCAGTAAATGTAGGTATAACTGCGCTCCACGGAGTGGTCATCCAGCATCGCGCCGAGGGTAACCCAAAGATCGCTCAGGCTGCGATAAGCATTTACCTCAACCCCTTCCATGAGCATATTAGAAAGCCCAGAACGCGCGATGGATATATGCTGAAACGCACGAGGACGAATGCCATGCTGCAGCAGGTGTGGGCCTAACCTCGCTACAGGTAAGAAGGTTTGAGGATTAAATCCGGCTTTTTGCAGGCTGCCGATGTCTCCCACATAACTGGCAGGGCTGTGTAAAATCATGTTGGCGATCAAACCCAGCTCTTTCAACCAGACTTCATACCCTACAATGCCATGTTCGGCAGGTGAGGCTCCCGTCCAAAAGGTTGTCAGAGCGGCTGAGGTAGTGCTGGGCACAATGCTGGTGATAGGCGCTAAAGCGCCAGCCTGCGCCATTTCACCCCAAACAGCATAATCGGGATCACTTTCGGCAAGCTGCAGGGCGTGCTGGAAAGTGTTCAAGCCAAAGCCATCCACAACCAGTAAAATAACGTGCGGAAACCCCCGCTCATAAAGCCCTAAGATTTCCGACCGAAAAGGAGCATTGCCCATTGGGGGTATGCCCAACCAGTGGCAGATGCTCGCAGCTAAATTTACTAAGGAATAGCCATCATAATAAGGGTACATAGCTTCCGGCCCGGCATCCAAACTATTCAATTGATGCGCTTCCAGGCGGGGAAGCAGGGTTGGAACAAGATTGCGCATGTGTGTCTCCCTCCTATCGCAAACTGATTCAATCTTACTACACTTTACAATTTTGCAAAATTACCCTAATACACTCTTATTCAGCAAGAAATGCGGTATGATCATACCATTATTAATTCTACAAACCCCCATCCCAGCCCACATAACAAAATACATTCGAGTTTAAGAGTACAAGCATTCAAGTACATTATCGATAACAACTATGGGAAAAGCAGACCTACACATTCATACTACCTACAGTTACGACAGTTCCAGCACGGTTTCCGTCGTGCTGGAATGGGCGAAAAACTTTGCTGATTTAGATGTCATCGCAATCACAGACCACGATGCAATCGGCGGAGCACAGGAAGCAGAACAAATGGCCCCCAAATATGGGATAGAAGTTATCCCGGGTTGTGAGATCACCACCCAAGATGGTCACTTGCTGGCTTTGTTTATCCGTAAATCTGTTCCACCTGGCCTGCCGTTAATCGAAACGCTGCTGCGCATTGGCGAACAGGGTGGGGTTGCCGTGGCCGCGCACCCGATGGCTTTCCTGGCGCATGGGCTTCGGAAAGAAGTTATTCAGGAAGCGCTCTTGCATCCGGATGCCCGGCAGGTTTTGCTCGGTATTGAAACTTGGAATACCGGTATTTTTTACCAGGGTACGAACCATGCCGCACAGCGCATCAACGCTGAGGTCGGGCTGGCTTCTGTCGGCAACAGCGATTCGCACCTGTTCTGGACTATCGGAACCGGGTACACGCAGTTCCCTGGCTACCGGGCGCAGGATTTACGCCAGGCGCTGCTGGAACGAAAAACGACTGCGCATCATGCCGAAGGGCACCGCGCTCCAGATTACTGGCCGCGGCATATCGCTTCACATTTTCTGCGAAAGTTAGGCTGGGTTACCTGGACCCCAGAACCAAACGCCAGCTTTATGCTGCGCCGTTTAGCGGAAATCCAGGTCAAATAAACGTTAAAGGTTAAACCTGGGTAGTTTATGCTCCGTTGATGCCCTGGAGAAATCCCTGTACGCCAGCGACCATGCGATAACACCATTCCGCCAAAATCATGGGATGGTAAGTCAGCTGGTACGCAAATGCTGCGATCAGACCGAGCAGCGCCAGAGATAGTAACAACAAGAGAAAACCGTTGAACAGATTGCGGAAGGCTTTCCCAAAAGATAACTTCCTGCGCCAGAGTTCCCTGGGGATTTCGGGATAGGCGTCCGCTGCTTCATACGGGTCTGATTGCTTGGGCCTGGATCGAAAAAGAGAGGGCAAACCCTTGGCCTGCGGTTTTGGGTATTGTTTGCTCAAGTCCATTATTATTGCCTTTCTTTCCGCATAGCATGTCTAATATACTATAACAAAACCATTATATAACTATTTCAAAACAAATCAAATTGATGACATAGGTTGTATAATTATTGAAAGGTTATAAGGGAGGATAGACAAATGGATTTTGATGTAGAGCAATATAAAGTTAAACCAGGAGAACAGATCGATCTAGAAGATCGCAACCCGGACATAACCAGTCCCTTTGAAGATCAAAAAAGTCAGGGGAAATCCTATCTAGATTATCTGACAGACGAATTAAAACTCCTGCAAGAAAGAATGTACGCGGAAAAGAAACATGCCATCCTGATGATCCTGCAAGGCATGGATACCTGCGGGAAGGATGGTACAGTGAAACATGTATTTAACGGTGTTAATCCCCAAGGGATCCGGATTGCTAACTTTAAAGTACCCACGGAAGAAGAGCTGGCGCACGATTTCTTATGGCGCGTCCATCAACAAACACCGGCCAAGGGTGAAATTGTCATTTTTAATCGCAGCCAGTATGAAGATGTGCTGATCGTACGCGTGCATGAATTGGCCCCGGAAAAGGTATGGAGCAAACGCTTCGGGCATATCAACGACTTTGAACGCGAGCTGGCGGATGAAGGGACGACGATCTTAAAGTTCTTCTTAAATATTAGCAAGAAAGAACAGACCGAACGCCTGCTCGACCGATTGGATGAAACGGACAAGCAGTGGAAGTTCAATCCAGATGATCTGAAAGAAAGAAAGTTGTGGGATGATTACATCAATGCGTATGAGGATGCCATCAGCATGACCAGCACAGAATGGGCGCCCTGGTATATCGTCCCCGCAGACCACAAATGGTATCGCAATCTGGTCGTGGCAAAGGTCCTGGTAGACACGCTAAAGGAACTCCATCCCGAGCCCCGCAAGCCATTTTCGAAAGACGAGATCAAGGAATACCAGGACAAACTCGACTAATCGACTAAGTTTTTTAACCCAATCTCACACCTGCCCATTATGTAAAATAAATAGTTACATAATGGGCAGCTTTATTATGCAAAATATGAGAAGCGAGGGATTCTCCTACCAGTAGTTTAGGGAAGTATCGGCCTTGCTCGCTTCTTCTCCTTACTCTATAGTTGTTTTAGCTTGGCGTTAACCTGTTTTCCACTCAAAATTGTGGAGTTTATATCCGTACTGCGTTTCGCCAGAGGGGGCCAGGATCGCGAAATAGACGCCAGCCGCAGAGAAGCAGGGGAAGAAAGGAATGAAAATTCTCGTTTATGAGGCACTTTATTGGAGAAGCACCTCATAATATTCTTATTCTACGTGCATTGCAATTAGGTGATTTGCTTTGCACGGTTCCTGCTTTCCGCGCCCTACGCAGCGCTTTCCCAAATGCTCAGATCACCTTAGTCGGCCTTCCCTGGGCCGAGACATTTGTCCAGCGCTTTTCACACTACCTTGACAATTTTATCGCGTTCCCAGGCTGGCCGGGCCTGCCGGAACGCAAGGCGCAGGTCGCGCAAATCCCTGAGTTTTTAGAAAACCTGCAACAGCAGCATTTCGATTTAGCATTGCAAATGCAAGGCTCAGGGGTCATCACCAATCCTATCATCCATTTGTTTGAGGCCCGGCAGACTGCCGGATATTACCAACCCGGTCAATATCGACCTACCGGACCTGGATTTATCCCCTACCCGGCGGGAGAACACGAAATTCGCATCTTCCTACGCCTGATGAAAACCTTAGGGATCCCTGATCAGGGTGAGTATCTGGAGTTTCCAATCTCAAAAGATGAGCAGCACTCATTTAGCGCATTCCGCCTGGCGCATGGCCTTACTTCAGATCAATATATCTGCCTGCACCCCGGCGCTCGCTTTGAAGGCCGGCGCTGGACGCCAGATAAATTTGCCAGAGTCGGCGACCGGCTTCACCAGCTGGGATACCGAGTGGTGGTCACTGGAACCAAAGCCGAAAGCAGACTTACCACTGCCGTTTGCCAGGCCATGCGCGCGCCAGCTCTGGATCTCACCGGGCAAACGGATCTGGGAGCATTAGCCATGCTGCTGCAAAATGCTCGCCTGCTGATCAGTAACGATACTGGCGTGTCACATGTTGCAGCAGCGCTGCAAACGCCAAGCGTTGTTTTGTTTACCGTCTCTGACCCCGGCCGCTGGCGACCCTTAAATCAGGAACTGCACCGGGTCATTGTAAATGCCACTAAAGCATCTCCGGAAGAGGTACTCATGGAAGCAGAATCGATCCTACGAAAGGTGCCTGAGCATGCCAGCCAAACCATTTGAAAAGCTGAAACGCATTCTTGCCATTCGCCTGGATAATATTGGCGATGTAGTGATGACCGGCCCGGCGCTGCGCGCGTTACATCAGGCATTCCCGCAAGCAAAGCTAACGCTCATGGCATCCCCAGCCGGAAGCCAGGTAGCTCCCCTGCTGCCCTGGGTGAATGATGTTTTCCCCTGGCGGGCCGTCTGGCAAGATATTGCCAGGAACGTTGCGGTTGCGCCCGAAAAAGAGCGCGAGTTGGTCCAGCAGATCGAGGAACGCCAGTTTGATGCCGCTTTTATCTTTACCAGTTTTGCCCAATCTCCGCACCCGCCGGCTTATGCCTGTTACATGGCTCGCATTCCGGTACGGGTGGGGCAGTCTAAGGAGTTTGGGGGCGGCCTGCTCACCCACTGGGTAAAGCCTTTATCCGATGATATTTACCAGGTTGACCGCAACCTGTATCTATTGAATGCGGTTGGAATTCCTGCCCAAGAGAACACGCTGGAGCTGCAAATCCAGCCAGGCGACCAGCATCTTGCCGATGCACTCCTGGCAGATGCGAACATCCCCGAAGGACAGTTGTTTATTGTCCTGGCGCCCGGCGCCAGCGCGACTGCCCGGCGATATGAAGAGACCCGATTTGCGGCAGCAGCCAGGCGTTTGGTAGCAGAAACTGGCCTGCCAGTTGTCGTCGTCGGCAGCCAGCGCGAAGTGGGCAAGTTCCCAGCGCTGGAACGATTGGCAGCGCAAAACTCGCGCATTCACTCGTTGATTGGGCGCACGACGGTTGCGGAAATGGCAGCCATCTTGCGCCAATCGGCGCTGTTGATTGCGAATAACTCCAGCGCGATGCATATCGGCGCGGCGTTCAACCGGCCAATGGTAATCCTGTTTGCCGGCACAGAGCGGCTGGAACAATGGGTTCCTAACAGTTCAAATGCGATCTACCTAAACCGGCTAACTGCCTGTACACCCTGCCGCCGCTTTCAATGTCCTTATCACCAGGAATGCCTGGATTTCTCCCCGGAGCAAGTTACAGAGACTGCGCTGAAACTGCTCCATGCAGGCCCGCCTGTCACTCCAGAAATCAATCCATCCCTGGCAAGCCCAATGCAGAGGTAACCATGGTTGCAGATCAAAAGTACTCTCAAAACGCAAAACGCAAACGCGTGCTGACCTGGCATGTGCATGGAAACTATTTATACTACCTGACCCAGGCTTCCCATGACTTTTACCTGCCGGTCAAACCTGGCAAGCCTGAAGGATATGGCGGGCGGGCGGGAACCCTGCCCTGGGGTGATAATGTATACGAAATCGATGCGGCAGAAGTGCGTAACTGCCCGTTCGACGTCATCTTGTACCAATCGCACAAGAATTATTTAGAAGACCGGCTGCAAATCCTTTCGGATGAGCAGTTAAAACTGCCGCAGGTATACCTGGAGCACGATCCGCCCCGCCAGCACCCCACCGATACCAAACACCCGGTCGACGATCCAAATATGGTCCTGGTGCATGTAACGCATTTTAACCAACTGATGTGGGACAACAACCGCACGCCCACGACCGTGATTGAACATGGTGTGCTGGTTCCACCAGAGGTATCGTATTCCGGCAACCTGGAACGGGGAATAACCGTGGTGAATAACATCGCCCGGCGCGGAAGACGCACGGGGGCGGATGTGTTTGAACAGGCTCGTGAGGAAGTGCCTCTCGATCTGGTAGGCATGAATGCCACCGATCTTGGCGGCCTGGGTGAAATTCCCTATAACCAACTACTGGAATTCGAATCCAGATATCGGTTCTTTTTTAATCCAATCCGCTATACCAGCCTGGGCCTTGCCGTATGCGAGGCCATGCTGATTGGGATGCCAATTATCGGATTGGCAACGACTGAAATGTCCGCGGTCATCCAGAATGGCATTACCGGGTACGTTGACACGAATATCGACAACCTGATAACCGCCATGAAAGATCTATTGCAAGATCCTGACAAAGCGAAAAAGCTCAGCGCGAACGCGCAGCGTTTTGCCCAAGAGCGCTTTAATATTCAACGCTTTGCGCAAGACTGGGACCGCTTATTTATCCAATTATAAAACCTTTACCTGTATGAAATGTTTAGAGGTTAAAAAAGGTATATCTACTGGAGAAAAATTGCGAATGAGCAAAAGAATTGCCTTGATCAGCGAACATGCTTCCCCGTTGGCAACTCTCGGCGGGGTTGATAACGGCGGTCAGAATGTCTATGTGGCACAAGTTGCAAAGGCCCTGGTCGCGATGGGGTATGCTGTGGATGTCTTTACCCGTAGAGACGACCCAGAACTGGAAGAAGTTCATCTGTGGGAGAATGGCATCCGCATCATCCATGTACCGGCTGGCCCGCCCAGGTACGTGCACAAAGAAGAAATGCTGCCTTATATGCAGACATTTACTCGTTTTATGATCGATTTTATTGCCCGAGATGGCGGTTATGATCTGATTCATGCCAACTTTTGGATGTCGGGCCTGGTGGCGACTGCAATTAAGCGAGAGCTGGGCATCCCCTTTGTGATTACCTTTCACGCTTTAGGACGAGTGCGGCGGGTTTACCAGGGGAAAAATGACAACTTCCCCGATGTGCGCTTCGAGATCGAAGAGCGCATCATTGCCGCCGCCGACCGGATTATTGCCGAGTGCCCGCAGGATAAGGAAGACCTGACGCACCTTTACCAGGCTGAACCAGAGCGAGTTTCCATCGTGCCAGCGGGCTTTGACCCTGAAGAAATGGAGGCCATTAGCAAACCTGCTGCCCGAAAGCAGCTGGGGCTGCCCGAAGATGAGCGGATTATCTTGCAACTAGGCCGGGTTGTACCCCGCAAAGGGATCGACACGGTGATCCACGGCCTGGCCCGGCTGGTTCGAGACTATGATATTCGCGCCCGGCTGGTGGTCGTAGGAGGTGAATCGGAAGATCCTGACCCGCGCATCAACCCGGAACTCGCGCGATTGATGAAAATCGCCAAAAAAGAAAAAGTGGCCGACCTGGTCACGTTTGTAGGACGCAGACAACGCAACATCCTCAAGTACTACTACAGCGCGGCAGATATTTTTGTCTCCACGCCCTGGTATGAACCCTTTGGCATCACCCCGTTAGAGGCAATGGCCTGTGGCACGCCGGTTATTGGTTCGAACGTTGGTGGGATTAAGTACACGGTCGTAGATGGAAAAACGGGCTACCTCGTCCCGCCTAAAGACCCAGATTCTCTGGCCGCCCGCATGGCCGAAATGTTCCAGAAGCCTGAGCTTCTGGCGCGCTTTAGCAAACAGGCTGTGGCCCGCGTGCGAAAACACTTTACCTGGGAAAGGGTGGCCGAACTGCTGGCAGAAGTATATGAGGACGTCATGGAGGAAACCCAGCCACAGGTCAGCGGTATTACCGGCAGCGATCTGGCGGCGCATATCGAATTGATCGACAGCAGTTTTAACAACCTGGTAGAAACCCTGACGCAAACCCATGCCTTACTGGCCAATCCAATTCTAGAGTTTGGTCAGCTGCTCAGTCAGGCTTTAAAGCAAGGCCATAAGATCCTGGTTGCCGGGAATGGTGGCAGCGCCGCGGACGCGCAGCATTTTGCCGCGGAACTGACCGGACGGTTCAAAATTCCGCACCGGCGGGCGCTGCCCGCGCTTGCGCTCAACGCCGACCCGGTCATTCTTACCGCCTGGGCCAACGATGTCAGCTACGAAAAGGTGTTCGCTCGCCAGGTAGAGGCCTTTGGCCAGCCCGGCGATCTGCTGATCCTGATCAGTTCCAGCGGCAAATCAAAAAACCTGATTGAAGCGTGCAAATCCGCCCGGCGCATAGGCGTTCAATGCCTGGCGCTGCTCGGCAAAGATGGGGGCGACCTGGTCGCCCTGGCCGACCGCGCCGTGGTTATTCCGGCGATGGATACGGCACGCATCCAGGAAGTGCAGATCCTGGTTCTGCACTTACTTTGTGAAATTATTGAGCTGGACCTGTTCACACGCAAGGTCCAGCAAAAAGAACCCGCTGGCAGCGCCAGCAAAGTTGCCAGTTCAATCGACTTTATTTTGCCGATCGAACCTGGCAGCAGCAATAGCACTGTCAAGCAGCGTGTCTCGCAATATTCAAACTCAAAGAAAAACAGGGAGATGAACAACAATGAAAAACTTGGATGGAAAAGTAATTCTGGTAACGGGCGGAGCGCGGGGATTGGGTGAAGCCATCGGCCGCGAATTAAGTGCGGTCGGAGCTCAGGTGATCCTGGCGGACGTCCGCATCGACCTGGCAAAGCAAGTTGCCAGCGATATCCAGCAGCAAGGCGGCAAAGCTACGGCAATGGAGCTGGATGTGATGGACGAACAAAAAATCAAAAATGCCATGCAGCAGATTAAGGCAGACTTTGGTAAACTGGACGTCCTGGTTAACAGCGCCGGGTTGGATAAAACAATCTCGATTGAAGAAATGAGTATCGAAGATTGGGACTGCATCATGGCCGTAAACCTGCGCGCGCCGTTCATTATGGCCAAATACGCCTTACCGATGATGCGCGAACAAGGCAGCGGCTATATCATCAACGTCAGTTCCACCGCCGCCAAGCGGGCCTGGCCGAACGCATCGGCATACCATGCCAGCAAGTGGGGACTGCTCGGTTTCAGTCACGCGCTGTTTACAGAAGCGCGCACGGAAAATATCAAAGTCACCGCGCTGCTGCCGGGCGGCATGCGCACCCCCTTCTTATTGGACCGCTTCCCCGATATCGACACTAACAACTTGCAGGACCCCAAGAATGTCGCGGAAACCGTCCATTATTTATTGACCATGCCCGAAGACACGGTCATCCCAGAGATGCTGGTCCTGCCAATGCGCGAAACGTCGTGGCCGTAGGCCAGCGAAAGAAATCTGGCCTTCCGAGGGATACATGGAACGGGTAATTTTTCTGGATAAAGACGGCACGCTTGTACAGGATGTGCCTTATAACGTTGACCCAGACAAGATTATCCTCATGCCTGAAACCGCACGCGGCCTGCGCCGGCTTCATGAGGCCGGATACCACTTTGTGTTGGTGTCCAACCAATCTGGGGTCGCGCGCGGTTACTTCAAGGAAGAAGATCTGAAGTCTGTTTGGGAGCGGTTAGGTGCAATTCTCCTGGAAACGGCAGATATCACCCTGGATGGAATTTACTATTGTCCTCACCATCCGGATGGCGTCATCAATCCATACGCGATCGAATGTGACTGCCGCAAGCCTCGCCCGGGAATGCTCTTGAATGCCGCGCTGGACCTGAATATTCATTTAAGCTCGGCCTGGATGATCGGCGATATCCTAAACGATGTAGAAGCCGGCAACCGCGCCGGCTGCCGAACCATCCTGGTGGATCAGGGCAGTGAAACAGAGTGGCGCTCTGGCCCCTTCCGAGCACCCGATTATACGGTAAGCAATTTTAATGAAGCAGCAGAAATTATATTAAATCAGGCTGCGCACACAACGCCAACACAATCATCCGCGCCAGTGCGCAGCCACTTTACTGGTAAAACCATGAATGAGGAAATTTAGTGGAGTGTTATCTATGGGAAATAATTTATTTTCGTTAATGGATCTATTTGCCAAACAAAAAATATTGGTCATCGGCGAGGCGATGCTCGACCGCTACCTGCGCGGAAGCACAAACCGCTTATCCCAGGAAGCGCCTGTTCAGGTAGTGCAGGTAGATGAAAAAGAAGATATTCCGGGTGGAGCGGCGAATACCGCCGCGAATATTCGCAGCCTGGGCGCAGAACCGATTTTCCTTTCCGTGATCGGGGATGATGAAGAGGGGAAAATGCTGCGGAAAGCCCTGCAGGGATATGACATCTCCGACGAACATGTAATTTGCCATCCTAACCGGCAAACACTGGCTAAACAGCGCGTGCTGGCCAATGGGCAAATGATGATCCGCTTTGATCAGGGCACCACCACCCCACTCGATAACGCCACTGAAAAGAAGCTCATTCAACGCGTGCGGAAACTGGTCCGCCAGGTAGATGGGATCATCATTTCAGATTACAACTACGGCATCCTAACCCCTACTATTCTCCAGGCCTTGGCGGCGCTCCAGCGGCACACACCCCGCATTTTGCTGGTCGACGCTAAAAAATATCAGCCTTACCAGACCCTACGCGTCACCGCGGTTAAACCCAATTATGCAGAAGCTATTCATATCTTAAATTTAGAGCGGAAGGATGAGAGCGAAGAGCGCTTGCAGCAAATCCTGCAACATGGACACCGCGTTCTGGAAACCGCAAATTCCCAAATTGCCGCCATCACCCTCGATCAGGACGGCGCTTTGGTGTTTGAGCGCGAACAGCCTGTCTACCGGGTGTATGCCCGCCCGGCAGACCACAATCGGGTTGCCGGGGCAGGTGATACCTTTATGAGCGCGCTGGCCCTGGCTTTAGCTGCCGGAGCGGAGACCAGCACTGCCGCTGAACTGGCTTCAGCAGCAGCAGCGATCGTGGTCGAAAAACCCGGCACCAGCATGTGCTACATTGAAGAATTAAAAGGATACTTCTCGGGAGATGAAAAGTACATTACGGATAATTTCCACATGTCAGCGCGCATCGCGGCCTACCGGCGGCAGGGGAAGCGCATCGTCTTCACCAATGGCTGCTTTGACATTTTACACAGTGGGCATATTCAATACCTGAACCAGGCCAAAGAAAATGGGGATGTATTGGTGGTTGGGATTAATACCGATCAAGGCGTAAAACGACTCAAAGGACCGAACCGGCCCATCAACCCGCTCGAAGACCGGGTGCAGGTGCTTTCTGGATTAAGCTGCGTGGATCATATCATCCCGTTTGAAGAAGACATCCCTTATAACCTTATCCGCTTGATCAAGCCTGATGTATTCGTGAAAGGGGGAGACTACACCCGAAGAATGCTTCCTGAAGCCGAACTGGTTGAAGAACTGGGTGGTGCAGTCCATATCCTGCCCTACATTGAAAATCATTCCACCACAAATATTATTGAGCGCATCCGTGAGGCCATAACGCAAGATGGTTCAAACAAGTTGAATGGCGGTAGTCCTTCTAAGCAAAAGCAGAGGAGTAATAAACCAGTAAACAACAAAACTGCTGACAGAAAACGATCTTTAAACGAAAGAGCCGGCCCAATTAAAATGAGGCAGCCGTGAATTCAAATGCGAGATCAATTGCAACAGAATGGGAGCGCGCGCATCGCATTCTGTGTGTCCGTTTAGATACGCTGGGTGATGTGCTGATGACCACGCCAGCGATTCATGCGTTGAAGGAATCGCTGCCAGACAGCCGCATTACGCTGCTTACTTCGCCTGCCGGCGCTGAACCCGCGCCATACATCACTGACATTGCTGAAGTGATGGTATACGAAGCCCCGTGGATGAAAGCATCGCCAGTGCGCCCAGACAGCACCTATGATCACCGCATCCTGAAGAAACTGCGTGGTCAGTTTGATGCCGCCATAATTTTTACGGTTTATAGCCAGAACCCGCTGCCGCCAGCCATGTTTTGTTACCTGGCGGATATCCCGCTGCGTCTAGCTTACTGCCGGGAAAACCCCTATAAATTACTAACCGATTGGGTCAAGGAAATTGAGCCAGAACAGATCGTGCGGCACGAGGTGCGCCGCCACCTGGATCTGGTGGCTTCGATTGGTTGTACCACGGCTGATGAGCGCTTACGCTTTCAAGTCCGTCAGGAGGATCGGGAATGTGTTGAAGAAAAACTGAGCGCCTTGGGCGTCTCGCTTACTCAACCATGGATCGTCATTCACCCTGGCGTTTCAGCCCCCTCGCGCCAGTATGCCCCGCAAGGATTTGCACAAGCTGCTTACCGGTTAGCGCATGAAGATGGACTGCAAATTATATTTACCGGCTCGCCTGCTGAAAGCGAACTGGTTGAAACCATCCAGGGATGGATGAAAGAACGCTCCTTTTCATTAGCCGGGCAGCTCAGCCTGGGAGAACTGGGCGCGCTGCTTGAGATGACCCCATTGCTGCTCTCGAACAACACTGGCCCTGTGCATGTCTCTGCGGCAGTTGGCACCCCTGTCGTCGACTTATATGCCCTTACTAACCCACAACACACGCCCTGGGGCATCCCCAACCGGGTGTTATTCCATGATGTGCCCTGCAAATACTGCTATAAAAGTATTTGCCCGGCAGGGCACCATAACTGCCTGAGACTGGTTACACCTGAGGAAGTCGTTCAGGCGGTACGTTCGCTGTTGATTCAAACGAAAGGCCTGTCGCCCGCCCAGATCAGGCGCAGCGCTTCTACAACTTCGTGAAACATAGCATCTTGCAACCGGAATTTGTAAACCATGTGGTCAAACCGGCACTGCTGAAGCCCGGTCCACATTTAATAAACTTCATTTAGGAGGCTTGTACAACACATGTCAGATATCGTTCAAACCGTAAATGCGTTTTTTATTAAGGAAACCTGGATTGGCAAAACAGCTGAACCGGTTAAAACGGCCGTCAATACATTCTTCGGAAAAGCTGGCCATACGGGCCGGCAAATCCAAAACTTCTTGAATGGAACCTGGCTGGGGCACCCCCTGCACCCGGTCCTCACCGATATTCCCATCGGCGCCTGGACGGCAGCGATTGCTTTAAACTCCATTGAGGCCAGCACTGGCCAAAAAGGGATCGGCAAAGCGGCCGACACTGCCATTGCGATTGGGGTAGCAGGCGCCGCTGGCTCGGCTGTTTCGGGAATTGCCGATTGGCAGTTTACGTATGAAGAATCCCTGCGCACCGGTTTTGTGCACGGGCTGTTAAACACCGTCGCCCTGGGGTTATTCATCGGCTCGATGGTTGCCCGCAGCAGCCACAACCGCAGCATGGGGCGTTTCTTAGCCCTGACCGGTTTCACCATCGCCAGCGCTTCGGCCTATCTTGGCGGGGACCTCGTTTACCGGCAGCGGGTTGGGGTTGATCACGCCCCTGAGCGCACCACCCTCGACACAGATGGCTTTGTGGCTGTACTTCCGTCCGATCAACTGCCCGAGAAGAAATTAACAAAAGCGATGCTGAATGACACCCCGCTGGTATTATACCGGGAAGGGGAGAGCGTTTATGCCCTGGCTAACACTTGCGCCCACATGGGTGGCCCCCTAAACGAAGGTCATATGCATACGGAAGAAGGACACCCCAAGGTCGATTGCCCCTGGCATGACTCGCGGTTTGACATGGTCAATGGGGATGTCATTAATGGCCCTTCCGCATTCCCACAGCCCTGCTTTGATGCCCGAATTCGGGATGGCCAGGTGGAAGTACGCCATCAAAGCGCGCAATAAACGCCGAGTATTGAGCACTTAAAAGAAACCCCAAACAACCCAGGATATTTCCTAGCCCGGCGCAATCCCAGCCGGGCGTTGATCCTTGCGTGTAACGCGCAGTAAGGCAATCTTTGTGGCATGATTAAAGGGAGCGGGGTCAACCGGCAGCTGACCCACCCGCGTCTCAGCATAACCTGTTATGTCCAAGGGGACAGGAATAATACCTTCAATTGAAAGATAACCATCTGAGCACAGCCCTCGCAGCATTTCCATGTATTCGGCGCCACTTAAGAAAAGGGCATTGTTGATGGCTACCAACCAGCCTTGATGAGCCACCAGCGGGCGTACCTTATTAATCACGCGAGAACTTTCAGTGACCAGATCGACTGTGCCGTGCGCAGTGGTCGAAAAAAAAGGGGGATCAACAAACACGCAATCAAACAGCTCACCGGCTCGTTTCAATTGATTCACCTGCACCCAGAAATCACCGGTGCGGTAGTCGGCCCGCTGGACTGGGAAACCATTGAGGGCAGCTGAATCTTTGGCCAGGTTGAGAAACCTGCGATTGAGATCCACTTGGATCACCTGCGCAGCCCCGGCAGCCTGAGCGGCAACCCCCAGACTGCCAGTATACGCAAAGGTATTCAGCACACGCTTACCCGCCAGTTGCTCAATTGCCCAGGCGCGCAAATTGCGCGTGTCCAGGTAAAGGCTGGCGTCCAGGTTAAGCATCAAATCAACTGCATACCACACACCGTGCTCACGAATTTTGCGGTCCGGAGCCTGCCCATAAACCCGCTGCCCTTGGCGCAGTTGCTGGTCGGATGCATGGCGCATTTTCAAAACAACTGAACGCAGCCAGGGCAGGCTTTTAAGCACGTAATCCCGTGCAGCCTGTACGAATGGCGGCTCTTCAATGGGTGGATCCGCAAAATTATAGACGACCAGCGTTTGCGCATAAATATCCATGCTCAGATCTGGGCTGCCCTCCAAAAAGCCATTGAACAGCCGGAAAGCGTTTTCATGAATCGCATTTTCCATGAAATTCTTCCGCGCAAAAATAGCTTTTTCGAGTGAAACTTGAATTGAATTGGGCAGAGTCAAGCGCAGCCTCGTCATTCTTACTGGATCAATCACCTGATTATACTGTGCAAAAAGAGCAGAGCCTCAGTGATTTCTGAGGCTCTGCTCTGCGTCCTGTTATTCAGCTAATTGCCTACTTCTTGGGGGTTTCCGCACTTCTTTGCAGCACCGGTAAACCTGTTGCTGTTTCGGAAACCCGGTAGCCCTCAGGGACCTCATCCAGTGCATTTTCCTTTTGCTCTTTCGAGAAATAGTATAACGTCTGTTCCTTCCCATTGCGCAACTTCGTTGTGCGGGCATGTAAGATGTACTCGTTCCCCTTGGAATTCTTGTACTTAAAAGCCATTTCTTTCACCTCTTGGTCTGGTATATCTATCTCCAAACAACTTAAGTATAGAGATAGTGATTAAGATCGATCAGTAGGAAAGCTCCTTTACGTCAGGCGGGGATTCCCCCTAACACCCCTCATAAATGAGATTCGAGGGAGATTCCTACTCAAATACCAGGAGATATCAGACTGACAGGTACGGGTAAAACAAAGTACATTTGATCCCAGATAGACTGAGGAGGATATTTGGATATATTGAGGAGGAAAAGATGAGTGTCTACCAGATGACACCTCGCGAGATGTATGAAAGTTACACTGCCCAAAGTGACCCCCAGGATTTAATTAATCGAGGCCGCACTCCTATCGCAACTCAATTAATGGTACAGGAAGGTTTAGATGATAAATCCGCTTACTATGCGGCAGATATGATTTTGCAATATGCAGAGCAATTAATCGAGCCTGGTCAAACACCCAAAGAATGACCTGTGGCTCTTATTAGGAGGAGTTATTTATGCCTGAAATGAATAATAAAGATCAATCCCCAAAAGACGTATTACAAGCCGGGCAAAAAGCGCCTGACTTTACATTGAAAGCAACCCCGGACCAAAAAATTTCATTACATGAATTTAAAGGGAAACCGGTTGTGCTGATTTTTTACCCAGAAGATTGGAGCCCTGTGTGCGGCGCAGAAGTGGATCTTTTCAATGAGCTGCTGCCCGAGTTTCAAAAATATAATGCGCAATTATTAGGGATTTCAGTAGATAGCGCCTGGTCGCATCATGCGTTTGCCCAAGAAAAGAATATCCATTTCCCGTTACTTTCCGACTTCAATCCCAAAGGCGAAGTCGCTCGAAAGTATGGGGTATACCGGGATCAGGACGGCACAACAGAACGAGCGCTCTTCGTCATATCCCCAGATGGGAAAATCCAGTGGAGCTATGTTTCTCCGGTTGGCGTGAACCCAGGCGCGGATGGTGTTCTGACCGCACTGGATGGAATGAAGGAAAAAGAAGGATCGAATGGCCAGGCTCAGCAAACCCGTAAATAGTTCGGATCATATCCTTGGATCTAAAGACGCGGCCGTCTTGCTGGTGGAGTATGGCGACCTGCAATGTCCGCACTGCCGGGAAGCCTACCCCATTTTGCAAAATGTGATCAAAGAAATGGGAGACCAGATGGGCTTTGTCTTCCGCCACTTCCCTTTGACCGAGTCTCATCCCATGGCTTTGGCCGCCGCTGAAGCCACGGAAGCGGCTGCCGCCCAAGGAAAATTCTGGGAAATGCACAACCTGATTTATCGCAATCAGGATCAACTGGATATGGAACACCTGCGCCAATGGGCCCAGGAAATTGGCCTGGATATGGATCAATTCGATCAGGCTTTGCAGAACCATACCTACGAAGAAAAGGTGCGCGCAAACTTCATGAGCGGGGTACGCAGTGGGGTGAATGGCACTCCGACCTTGTTTATTAATGGGTCCCGTTACAACGGCCCAATTGACGAACAATCGTTATTTGACGCTCTGCAAGAAGCAGCTCATAGGGTGGAGTCCTAAAGGATTCTTTCCGAAATTACAAAATACCTTTCATCGCGCAGCTTCCTGAATCACCTGGAAGCTGCGGTTATTTTTAATCCGTAAAATCCAGCAACCGGGTTATTACCTTATATAAATGTGCTTTCAGTTGGTTTACAGTTTCGATTTTTCACTCTCGCAAGCGATTCTTATTATAAACTTGATAGTCGATCTAGAATTTTTCACATCCCTATAGCGATGACTGCTGCAAAAGAGCCTACACTATCAGCGCCTATTGCATCCAGGAATCGAACAGGAATGGGAGAGCGACAAACTGGCAAAAAGATGGCTGGGTATAGAGGGTATATTTCGGAATGAGTAGGATATAATTGGTATTGATCTGTTCGTTATGAAATTAGGGCCGGGTAAATTAACGGTAACAGGAAAACCATCCGTCATCAAGTTCAATCCAATTCGAAACCAATCGAACGAAAAAAAATGAGTACAACAAAAGTAGAACAAACGCTGCATGGAAGCGCAAGAGGAGCACAATCCGTCCCTGGCCCGATGAAAAAGGGCCGTTCATTGCGCTTTCTGAGCGGCCTGCAATTTGAACTCATTATCCCTTACCTGATTCTCACCCTGATCCTGGCTGCGATCAGCATTTTTATCATCACCGTTCTGGTCGTTGACTCTGACCAGGAGCGCTTTAACAACAGCTTGCTAGATGCCAGCCGGTCGGCCAATGATGGGATTGTACAGCAGGAAAGAAATCAACTTGACCGGTTGCGGTTTTTGATCTTTGCCGATGGCATGGCGCAGGCGATGTACGATAAAAATAGTGATCAGATCTTCAATCTGATGCGCCCTATTCTTGAAAATGCGCAGATTGATCTGATGACTGCCGTGGATACCAGCGGCAAGGAGATCGTCACCTTTGGGCGCTCTGCCAGCGATAATAGCTATCATCTGCAAAATGGGGTAGATTTCTCTGGCGTAAATAGCGTGACCAAAACCCTGGCAGGCCTGGTGGATAACCAGGGCGACAAATTCACCGAGCTGATCAAACTCCAGCAAGGAGCCGTGCTGTTTACCAGCGCTCCTGTCCGAGATGCAAACCAGCAGTTAGCTGGCGTGATGATGGTGGGCTCTTACCTGGATAATGTGTTGGGGGACCTTAAGAAGAGCACTTTTTCAGATGTAATCATCGTGGATGGCGGTGGAAACCTGATCGCGACCACGCTCACAGGCAAGGAAGACGGTTTTGAAAACCTGCCGCAATTAGCCCTTTCGCTGCAGTCGGATGTCCTCACCCAATTCCACGATGTCAGCTTGAACAACCGGGTCTACCGCGTCGCTTACAGCCCCTTAGTCATCCGAGGAGAACAAAAAGGCTGGATTGGCGTGGTTAAAAACGCCGATTATCAGGTAAGTCCGGCGGTCCAGAGCCGCGGATTATTCATTCTGGTCTTTGCTCTGGGGACTTTCGGCGTCACTCTGGTAGGCTATTTTCAGGCGCGCAGTATTGCCCGGCCAATTTTACGCTTGAGAACAGCCTCACAGGCGGTAGCAGCTGGCAACCTCAAAATCAATACCGGGCTGCGGCGCGCTGATGAAATTGGCGACCTGGCGGAAGCGTTTGATACCATGACCTTGCATCTGCGCGACCGGACGGAAGAAGCAGAGCATTTATATGCCGAGTCCTTGCAGCGTAACAAAGAACTGGCGGAGATCAATGCTCGCCTGGAAGCCGCTCAGCTGCAACTGATCCAATCAGAAAAATTGGCCGCCATCGGGCAGTTGACGGCAGGGATTGTGCATGATGTCAAAAATCCCTTTGCCGTCATTATGGGGATGGCCGAAGTGCTCAGTGAAGGGGAACAGTTGGATGGGTCAACTCAGCATGGCTTACGGGTCATCCGGGAGAGTGCAGTCAAAGGGAACAACATTGTTTCCGATCTATTGAAATTTGCCCGCCAATCCGACTCAGAAATGCGCCTGACCGACTTGCGGGAAACCATTCAAACCGCCATCCGGCTGACCGCCTACCTGACCCGCCGGTTCCAGACCAACTTTGTCCTTCCAGAGACGCCGGTATATCTGACGTTTGATGGCCAACAGATCGAGCAGGTGCTGATCAACCTGATTCATAATGCGGTGCAGTCCATGCCAAACGGCGGCGAATTGCAAATCGGCCTGGCTCAAAAAAATGAAACCGTACGCATTACCGTGCAGGACTCAGGCTGCGGCATCCCGGCAGAGCATCTCAAACGCATCTTCGATCCCTTCTTTACCACCAAGCCAGAAGGTGAAGGCACAGGCTTGGGCCTTTCCGTCAGTTATGGCATTATCGCAAACCATCATGGACGCATTGAGGTCGAAAGTGAAGTGGATAAAGGCTCTACCTTTACCATTGTGCTGCCGGTGAACCAACCTGCCATACCCTCAGGGGAGACAAACCGATGAGTGTGGAACGGATTTTAGTTGTTGACGATGATGAAGCATTATTAAATCTGATGGTCTTATCCCTTCAGCGGCGCGGTTTCCAGGTCGAACAGGCGTGTGATGGTTTTAGTGCTTTGAAAATTCTGGCATCGCAGCCGCCGTTTTCTGTATTACTAACCGATCTGATGATGCCCGGAATGACCGGCCTCGAACTGCTGCGGGAAGCGCGCAAGATTGACCCCCAAATTGAGGTGGTTGTGATTACCGCCGCGTCTGACCTGGAATACGCGATCTCAGCCCTGCGCGCGGATGGAGCCTACGACTACCTGCTCAAGCCGTTTGAATCGATGAGCCAGCTGCAGCTGGCTGTGGAACGCGCCGCCGCCCAACGCCAGTTGTTAATTGAACGCGAACAACTGCGGGTCAAGGTGCAGCATGAGGCAAAGCGCCTGCGAGCTTTGATCACGAACACCGGTGACGCAATTTTATCCGCCGATTCAAAAGGGGTGTTGCAAATCGTTAACCTTGCGGCGAATCGCTTGATGAGCACTGAAAACCTGGAAGGCAGCCAGGCCAGCGACTGCCTTCCCCCAGGATTAAAGACGGTTATCGCCAACTGGCAAGCCGTTGGCGGGAACCTGCCGGCAATCGTCGAAATGGTTTGGCCAGATGGAACCACGCAGATGGTGAGCCTGACGCCAATTCCTGAAGAGAACGAGAATGAGCTTGGTTGGGTAGCTGTGCTGCGTGACATTACTCACGTAAAGCGCATGGAAGAGTTGAAAGCCCAGCTGCTGGTAGAAGCTGCCAGCCGCATCCGCATCCCTTTGGCCCAGGCAATGAATGCGCTGGTTGAGTTGAATGTCCTCACCACGCAGAACGAACGCATCAGCGAAGTCGTTCTGCGCCTGACCCAGATCTGGAAACGCATCCAGGAATGGGGCGATGATTTGAATGCACTCATTCGGATCGATTCGGGCATTAATTTACAATCCAGTAACATTAACCTGAGCGTCGTACTGGATGAAGTGCGCAAGCGGCAGCTGGATCTAACAGGGCATGCGGCCCGCGTGAGCCTGGAACTGACCGTTGAACCCGGCCTACCGCAAGTCATGGCTGATCCAGAGTTAGTGCGCCGCCTGCTAAATGGATTGATCAACCGGGCGGTTTCTCGCAGTGAAAAAGGCGGCACGGTGCGCTTGTTTGCACGCAGTCATGATGGGCAGGTGTGGGTCAGCGTCAGTGATGATGGCCCGGCTGTAAGTGATGCTGACCTGCCGCGTATTTTCGAAAAGTCTTTTGTGAAAACGAGTTCCGGTCCAGGGGTTACTGGATTGGAAATGGCGCTGGTAAAAACCATTATTGACCGCATGGGCGGGCAGGTCTGGGTCGGCGGGCAGGGGAAAAAGGGCAGCTCTATTTTTGTTTGCCTGCCAACCACTACCCCAGTGAAACCCGGTTAGAAATATCTTTCAGGGAAAGTCTAAGGACGGGGGCAGAATGGTTGAAAATTCAACCAGTAATGCACAAGGTGAAAAACGGAGACTGGTAACTGACCTGCTGCCCTGGCTGGCCTTAATATCTTTGATTTTAAGCACAATGTTTGTTTTCGGGCAGCTGGCCTTGTTAGTCCACCCGGGGGAAGCTGGCGCGGATACGCGTTCCCGCCTGTTCGCCGACTACCAACCCTGGGCATACAACCTGATCCCACCCATTAATATTGCCGCGTTTATTAACGACATCCAGAAAGAACAGGCGCTGCTGGGAACGCCGACCCCAGAAATCGTTGAAACCGGAGTTTACTGGGTTCCGCCGACCGCGACCCAAGAGCTTCTTCCCCGGCCGACGAATACACTCGGGTTGCCGCCTACGCGCACAGCAACGCAGCGTCCGCCCGCTTCACCAACTCCAACCCGCTCCATTACCCAGACCAAGACGGCGACCCGCACAATCGCCACGCTGACTGCGCTGCCCAGCGCGACCGCGACCGCGACTGCAACGCGCACTTCGCTGCCCCCCACCCGGACATTTACCGTGCCACCCCAGCCGACCATCACCCAGACGAATACCCAAGCACCTACCCGTACCTTTACCCCAGTTCCGCCAACCGTAACCATCACGCCAATCCCCGTCACACGGACGTTCACGCCCTTGCCGCCAACCTTCACTTTTACCGCGACAGCTGTTCCGCCCACAAAGGTTCCACCTACCCCAGTGCCGCCTACCCCTGTGCAGACTACCTATACGGCAGTAAGACCGAAACTCGAACAAAGTAAGGTATCTTCGGATATCCCAGGAGGCTGCCAGGCCAGTTTTGGGTACACGAATGAAAATAGGCGTGAGGTGGATATTCCACTCGGTCCTCGGAATACTTTAAGTAACGATAACGTTACCACTTCGACCGGGCTACCCACCCATTTTTCAACGGGCCAGGTTTCGGGTGCCTTACAGGTCACCTGGGACTCGGGTGCTTCTCTGACCTGGATGCTGGATGGTCGCGCAGCGACTGCAAATTGGTGCAGCCCCTAAGTTCTCGCCATACTTATCGAAATCCGCATGATATGACCTGTGCAGCACAAGCCTGGCTCGTGCTGCACAGGTCATATCATCCCTTTTAATAATCATAAGTCCTTCTCTCAGGGGAAAGAGAAGGACTTAGCAAAGGGGAGATAAAATCAGTTTTGGGCAAAAAGGCGGGCGCTAATGATGCGGGCCGCCTCCACTGGGGGTAACGGTATGGCAAACAGTGCATTTGCTGATAGGACCGGGGGCGCCTTGCAAATTGATGAACTTAATCGCGTCCCGGCTCTGCGTGCTGGGCGCAATCGCGTGCGTGCTGTCATGACAGGCTTCGCAGTAAATCCCGCCATGTCCCTTTGACATCCGGTACAACGCCTGATCCTGCTTGTACTTTGCTTCGGTATGACAGGTATCACAGCGTGGTTCCTTCAGCCATGGTTGTTGATTCTGGGAAACCTGATTGATCGTGCCATGACAATCCACACACCCCATACCATGTTTGTCCGACATTACGTCCCGCAAGCATTTGGTGGTGGGACCAGGGTGGCAGTTGTAACAACCATCGGTCGTATTGGGGATCCGGCCAGTTTCAGCATGTTTAGCATGCATGGCGTTGGAAAGGCTGGGGATGCCCGCCACGCCACTTGCCCCTAATGCATTCGAAGAATGGCACTCAGCGCACAACACCGGGCGGCGGTCCATCAATTGGCCGGTATGGCCGGAAGGATAATCATCTGCATTTTCACGGTCGTGCAGTCTAAGAATGTTCGTCTCCACCCGCCCGGTACTGATGCCAAATGCACCATCCGAATGACAGGTGTCACAGCGCATTTCGGTGGATACCGGTGCAACGATTTGATTCGTCGCCAGCACCTTTCCCTGAAGATCCTTGACCACAATATTTGCTAGCTGGAAAGGCTGCCGGGTATTAGGCGCCTTATCGGAGAATTCAGTCAGCGGAATGCCTTCCGCCGTAAAATGGTCCCCCTTTAAATCCATCTGCCCCGCAAGCCCCTTGCCAGTCAACCCAACATTTGGAGCCAGATTTTTTCCAAACAGCTTACTTGCATAGTCCCAAAAGTTCGACTTCCCGGCGGAATATGTATTCTCTGGAAAACTATAAGAAACGGTTATGCCGCTGGTAATAATTTGAGGTTCGCCTCCCCGCCGGATGACCTGCACAACCAGGTTGTTGTATGGGGGGAGGACAGCCAGATCCTGGAAATCACGGTTATAGCAATGCATTCCCAGGTCGTTCCATCCCAGTACAATGTACTGGCCAAGCGCGCTGCTGCTGCTTGCCTGGCTAATAAAAGGCAGGAAGATGAAATTCGGCCCAGCAGCTTGTGCGCCGGGCAAATCTGTCCGAAATACGCCCAACACGAACAAAAAGACCAGGACAACAGCAAGCAAGCCGATCCCTGCCGAAACAATCCAACGCCGGTTCTTTTGTATCATTTTTTCACCTTTTTATGAACGAAAGACTGGTATCTGATCGCAGATTCTTCCACCGCTGCATATACAGTAACGCAGAGTATAAGATTTGAATTTCTTATAAACGCAGCGGACTCCCCACTTTGTTATGGAATTGTTTCATCAGACTATGGATAAAGGAAAGCAGGCGAAATATCTTTGAAGTTCCCGGTAAATGTTCGCCAGGTTCATCTTTTAAAATAGTCGCTGTGGCAGAAAAGAAGTTACGCAAACGGCTGTCCTGTTTGTCCTTTGGACAATCGTTTGTATTGGTGATTTTTACAGGAAGGATTTATGGCACATAGCGAACCAATGCTCCGCCACCTTCGCCGGTGGTCAGGATGATCCAAACCGTGCCCAGACTGTCAGTGAAAATTTTCCGAACGGTATCCGTTGGTAGACCGGTGGCTGTATTGAAACGTTCCCAATGGTCACCATTATAACGAAGCAGGCCGTCTCCCGCAGTACCTACCCACAGGTTATGGCTGCCATCCCAGGCAATCGAAGTTACTTTCGGGTGAAGCATGACTTCCTCTCCCAGGTTAATAATCCAGAAGAAGCTCTGCTTGCCATCAAAACGCACCAGGCCCTGGTCGGTACCCAACAGCAGGCCCTCTCCTGCCCCTGCCGTCGCGATGGCATGAACTTCCATATCCGGAAGCGGGCGACTCCATTGATGATCCTGATAGCGCAGCAGCCCGCGGTCGGTACCCAACCACATTTGATTTGCTTCTGAGAAGAGCGTGTAAAAATGGTTTGGCAGCAGATCTCCAGGCGGAGCATAAGTACGCAAGACAGCCCCATCCCAGACCCGGATCCCTTGATTTGTTGCAAACCAGATATACCCGTGCTGGTCAATGACTGCGTTCTGCACTGCACCCGGCAGCCCCTTGAGCGAATCCAGTTGAAGCCAGGAACGACCGTCAAAGTAGCTGGCTTGAGGAGCCTGATCATAAGCGAACCACATGCCATCTGCCGTCGCCAGCAAGTCTGTCACGCGCGGCAGCGCCAGTTGATCCCGCCCTGCTTGAAATACTTGCCAGGGCTCATCCGGTCGGTTGAGATCAAAGGTATTAATTCCCTGGTCTGTCGCCACCCACATCCGCCCATCCGGGCTCTCTGCCAGGTCGTTAATCGCATTACTGATCAGCTTCTTCTGATCCAGCGCCAGGGTGTTCAAACCATCTGAGGTCAAGACCAGCACGCCGCTGCCGCTGGTCGCCGCGTATGCGGTTCCATTGTCGTCAACTGCCAGGTCCGTCACATGCACGCCTGGCGGGGTATGATAAATCATTGAACAAAACAACTCAACCGGATCAAATGGACAAATACCTTCCTGGGCGCTGGCAATCCAGATTTTCTTGTTTGGGCCAATCTCAACCTGGTCAATGGCTTTAAAAGGGATCCCGGTAGAAGCTTGATTGCCAAAGGAATTCCAGTGCTTACCATAATAATGAATCAATCCGGTCGAGTAACCGAACCAGAGCGAGGCATCTGGGGCGGTAGCAACCGCATTCATTGAACCGGTCGGAAAACCAGAGGCGCTGTTGAATGGAAAAATGGTTTTCCCCAGGATCATAAAAGCGCCCTGGTCGCCCGCGGCAATCCAGATCGCCTGTCCAACCACTCGGATCGAGCGGATATTCGTTACCTTAAGTCCCTGCTCAGCGCCAATGTACGTCCAGCGCCCAGTTCTTTCATCCAATATGCCCAGGCCATCCGCCGACCCAACCAGCAAGCGCCGGTTGGGAATATCACAATAAAGGGTGCGGATACTGTTCAACGTACTTCCGTCGCTGAAAGTGATCGGGATCCGGCTCCATCTTTTAACTTCAAGTCATACACGCTGAGAATGCCCGTGGGGTGCGCTACCACGATCCGTTCTTCCGGCATCGAGCAGTACACAACATCATTTGCCTGGACTTCGACCAGCCCATCCCGGGTAGTAAATTGAGTCGCTTTACCCGTGATCAAATCCCATTTAATCACGCCGCCCAGCGTGGCTGCCCATAACTGCTTTTCATGGATCGCGATGCCCTGCACAAAGTCTGGGTTGGTATAAACCGTCCAGCCGGATGGCGGGCGAAGGGTTACAGGTGGAGATGAAATGAGCGGAGGGGTTTCAGATGGGGTGGCAACGGCCTGAACCGGCGTAGGCACATTCGTTGCGGGAACTGAAGTAGGTGTCGCAGGCCGCGGGGTAACCGCCGGAAGGGATGTAATTGTCGTAACCGGCTGAACGCTAAATGGAGCCGCGCAGGCAGAAAACAAAAAAATCAACAGCCATGCCAAAAGCAGGGTTTGATACAAACTTCGCCGCTTCATACTTGATTCGTTCTGCCGTTTCTGAGTCAATAGTAACCGATCTTATTCGAAATGAAAAGCGATTTTCGATCTATGGGTAAGGGGTGAGGCGCATGGGTAACCCGGCATGCGGACGCAGGGTAACCAGAGCGTCGGCGTGAGTTTCAATCCCCGCGACTCTTTCCATGGAATAACGCTGCGTAATCATCGCGATGATCAACTGAGCTTCCACGATGGCAAAGTTGCTGCCAATACACAAACGCGGACCCGCTCCAAAGGGAATGTAAGCAAAGCGATGCCGTTTATTTTCCTCGTTGGGGTCAAAGCGATCCGGGTTAAAGGATTGGGGGCGCTCCCAAAAATCTGGTAAACGGTGGACCACATAGGGGCTAATAATCACCAGCGCCCCAACCGGAATAGGATAACCCAACAACGCATCAGCTTCCACAGCCTGGCGTGTGATTACCCAGGCTGGCGGATACAGGCGCAGCGCTTCAGAAAATATCTGCGCGGTAAACGGCAGCGCCTGGAGGTCCTTCGACGCGGGCTGGCGGTGGTCCAACACGTCCACCACCTCTTTCCGCAGCCGGCTTTGAATTTCAAGGTTCCCGGATAAAAGGTACCACGTCCAGGTCAGGGCGCTGGCGACGGTTTCATGCCCGGCGATCAGCATGGTGAGGACTTCATCCCGCGCCTGTTCATCCGTCATGAGCTGGCCCGTTTCCTCATCCCGCGCCTTGAGCAGCATCCCCAACAAGTCATCCCCCAGGTTGCCCGAGGTGCGACGTTCGGCGATCAAGGAATACACTGCCGCGTCCAGGGTGCGCAGCGCCTTGCGAAAGCGCAAATTGCGCGGGGTGGGAAGCATATCCGGCGGGACAATAATGTTGCGCGCCCGGTAAATAATATGATCTAAAGCCGTCAATACAGCCTTAGTCAGGCGCGCCGCATCCCGGCTGAGATCAATACTGAACAAGGCTTTGCCTACCACTTCCAACGTCAGGCGCATCATCTCACTATCCACATCAATGCTCTGGTTTTGACCTGCCTGCGCCTGCCAGCGGCCCAGCATTTCCAACGTGGCAGGCACGACAATTTGATCCAGCGCCATAATCCGCGGCCGGGCAAAAGCAGGTTGGGCCAGGCGGCGCTGGCGCAGCCAGAATGAGCCATCACTGGTAAGCAGCCCGCGTCCGGTGATCGTTGCCAGGGAATTGTATTGAATCGTGTTTTTCGAATAACGCCGGTTCTGATCTTGAAGCACGTGCTTCACACCATCGGGGTGACTGACCACATACACCGGCAGTGACCCAACGCGCAGAAAAGAAATGTCACCATAAGTTTCTGCCAGGTCGAGCAGAAAGCCAGGGGCATCACGTTGGATCTGGCGAATGCGCGGCAAAAGTTCGCGCGGAGTAGGGCCAGGGGGGAGATGATCCGGTTGAGTGGTCACACACTGCTCCATTCCTGAAAAATCAGGTTTTCCTTAGAAACTGGCCATTCGCTCTGATGCAGGGGCATCTGCGGGCCTTGATTTGCCTGTTCACCTGAAAGATCTTACAATCGCCTAACGATATCTTCATAGTGCATTTTAACATACCATGAATTAGGGTACAATTAATAAACTTATGGATGTCATCCAAATAAAGTCCCTACTAGCCGGTTTACCTGTTCCGGAAATACGTTATTTCGAAAGCATCGCCTCGACGAACGATGAGGCGCTGAAGTGGGCTACTTCAGGCGCTGAAGATGGTTGCCTGGTCATCGCGGACCAACAGACGCTGGGGCGCGGCCGCCTGGGAAGGCGCTGGATCACTCGCCCGGGGTCAGCCCTGGCATTCAGTTTGATCCTCCACCCAACGTCTCCCGAACTGAAGCGGGTCGGTTTTTTCTCACCGTTGGGCGCGCTGGCCATCTGCCAGGCACTGGAAAAAGATCTAAAGCTGCCCGCAGAGATCAAGTGGCCGAATGATGTACTGCTCGGACGGCGCAAGGCAGCCGGCATCCTCGTTGAAGCAGCCTGGCAAGGGGAAACGCTGCAAGGCATTGTGATTGGCATTGGGATAAACGTAGCGGCTGAAGCTGTGCCCCCGGCTGACCAACTACTTTTTCCGGCGACCAGCATTGAAGATGCCGCCGGACGAGCGGTGGACCGCTGGCGCCTGCTGCGGGCCATCTTGCAATCTATTTTTGACTGGCGGTCCGATCTTTGCAACGACACTTTCTATCAGACCTGGCAAAGTCGCCTGGCTTTTCGCGGTGAATGGGTGCGCGTTGAAGAATCGACAAACCTGGCCGGCGCTGGGCCTCTGACCGGACAGGTGGTGGGGATCGATACGTCTGGAAGTTTGCTTCTCCAGACCCAAGCGGGGCAAATCGTCTCTGTTGCTGTAGGTGATGTTCACCTGCGTCTTATGCATTAACCGGAGGTGGCAATTATGCTCGATGATCTGCGCAATTCTTCCTCTTTTATTGATGAAGAAGATACCCTTGATGAATCTGAAGTATTTGTCCGACGGCCCGCCCGCGGACGGCAGGATGGGACTTTCCTGGGCATGACTGCTCCCCAGCGGTTCATCCTGTCTTTGATGCTTTTCTTTATGGTTTGCATCCTGGGTACAGTGGCCTTATACGTCTCGGGGAGCATTATTCTGCCGTTCTGAGTGGCTAGTACCCGGCGCGTGACGATAACCATAGAGCTATTTACGCCGCCGGGTACTAGACTGTTCTCCTCTGGCTAAAAGTGCTTTATCTGCAAAAGGTAAAAAAACAGACCTGCTGGTTATCCAGAACAGGTCTGCCTCTTTTTCAGACTGTGTTTCTTGCGCTTGAAGAAAATTATGCAGTCTCGCGAAGACCAGAAAGCTCAGCTTCCACCGCTTGAATCTCAGCTTTAAGATCAACAAGGTACTGCTCTAAACGAGCAATATATTCCTCACGGGTCAGATACACTTCTTCCGAATTGTGATCATGACCGCCGCATCCACAGCTGCCGCCACAAGCGCAGGTACCACCATTATCGTCCGACATTTGCGCCTCCTCTTTTGATTCGTTAATCAATGATTTGATCATAAAACCAGGCAGCCATTCCGCCAGGTCTGGCTGGCCAAAGGTTTAGTTTAGCGATTATACATCAATTTGGACTATTTTTGTAGTATTAATTCCCAACTCTTTGACGATTAGTCTTTTTTTCTCGACCGGCGAAAGAAATTCGGGCGGCGGTCTAACAAATAAAGAACAAACCCACTGGCTGCCAGAACCGGCACAGAGAAACCTACCCAAAACAAGCCCCAATCCACGGGTTCACCACCTGATTTTTTCGGCCCATCTGGCGTAGTTTGGAGCAGGCTGGTTGCAGACAACGCTGGGGTGGGAGATTGGTAAGGGGTGATGCTTGGGCCAGGCGTCTCTGTTTCTACCGGAGTCACCTGCGATGCGCCCATCTCCGCGTTCTCTGTCTTAAATTTATCTGGGGGAAGCGTGCTGGTTATCGTTGGCGTGCTGGTTTCCGTCGGGGTAACTACCGCCGTTGGCGTGAGCGTGAAAACAGGAGTCCCAGAAGAGGCTGTAGGGCTTTCTGTTGCTCCAGGCGGGGGATATGGATAACCGGAGTTATCTAAGGTGGCCTCTTCACTCGGATAGGGATAGGCAGTCGCCTGCTGCATGACATGCGGAGAAACAGAATACGGGTCCTGGCCATTGGGAGCCGCTGCCACAAAGGCAACCACGCCAAAGGTAAGGATTCCAGCCAGAATCAGAGCGGAGTTCAAGCGCAGCACAAGCCAGAATCTGGGGGAATTCAAAGCTTTCTTTTTTCCTTTCATCCATTGGGTATATTCGAGCCTTATCCCATTTTACCAGAGACAGACCTTTACGGTTGAACCTTTTCTCATTGAACTTTGCACTTTAAAACACCTGCTAACATAAAGATTGATAAAACCTTGATAAATCCTGTTTCCGTCAAACTTTATAATGAAAATAGAAGAATTTATAGAACGCTGCAGGTTTGTAGAGGGATAAGAAGTCAATTGATCCCGAAAACATGGACAAATTTAAAAACCTAAAGGCTATAATAACCGCTGGAGGTGTGACATGCCAAAACGTTATATCCGCGTATTTCAAGAAGAAGAAAGGTTCCCGTCCCGAGCGAAAAGCAAAAAGGGCTCATCCCCAATCAGCGCCGCTTTTAAAGGCTTTGCGGCATTCACGGTGGGTCTGGCAGGTGGCTGGATTCTGTATAGTGATCTGGCAATCGATCACCATGTCCCACTTCCCGATGCTCTGCCCTCGGAGCGCAAAACTTTCCTGAGCAACCGGATTGGCCGGATCAGTTACTATCTGAACCGGGGAGAATCAGGCCGTCCCCTGGTATTGATCCACAGTATCAACGCAGCCGCCAGCGCGTATGAGATGCGCCCTTTATTTTTGTACTACCGCAACCGGCGTCCGGTATATGCCCTCGATCTACCAGGTTTCGGTTTTTCCGAACGTGCCAAACGCGTGTACAATCCCCGCCTGTATACCGATGCCATCCTTGAGTTTCTGGTGTCGCAGGTAGGTGAGCCCGCCGATGTTGTCGCGCTTTCCCTAAGCTGTGAATTTGCCGCGCGGGCAGCCTTGGAACACCCTGAGCGCTTCAATTCGCTCGTCCTGATCAGCCCTACCGGATTGAGCAGCAATCAAGATGAACGCGGCTCTCAAAAAGCCAGCCGCAGCGGATCCTCCGACCTGCTGCACTCCGCATTCAGTTTCCCACTTTGGGCGCGCCCCTTTTATGACCTGATCGCCACGCGCGCCAGCATCAAATATTTCCTCAAACAAAGCTTCATCAGCCCGGTACCAGAGGACCTGGTGGCTTATTCCTTCGAAACATCCCACCAACCTGGGGCTGAATACGCGCCGCTGTACTTTATTAGTGGAAAGCTGTTTACGCCCAATATCTTCACTCAGGTCTATGAACATGTAAGCGTCCCAACCCTGATCATTTACGACCGGGACGCCTTTACCAGTTTTGAACGCCTGCCAGATTTATTAGCCATCAACAAGAACTGGCAGGGGGTTCGCCTGGTGCCCAGCATGGGTTTGCCGCAGTTCGAACGCACTGACGATACCATCGAAGTGCTGGAACACTTCTGGAAAGAGTAAGGGCTGTTACAACGGCTGGCAGCTCGGGCAGATAAAACTGCTCGTGCTGCCAGTCTTTATTTTCTGGATGGGCGTCCCGCAGGTCGGGCAAGGCTGCCCTTCGCGGTACCCAATCAGGATATCCTCCGCCAGGAAACCACCTTTTTGTCCAAACAAATCCAGCTCATAAAACGTGCCGCCCTTCGCCAGGCTGGGTTCCAGGCCCGCTCGGATCGCCTCTGCCAGGCAGTTGATCTCGGAAGGGCTAAGACTCTCGATCTTGCGCAGTGGATGCAGGTGAGCCAGATAGAGAATATCATGCACATACGCGTTACCGATTCCGGCGATGTTCTTTTGGTCGAGCAAGAAGCTCTTAATGTTTCCGCGCCGGCCCTTGAGCAAAGCCTGTACATCCGCCGCAGAAAGGTCCAATGCGTTCGGCCCCAGTTTGCCAATCGTCTCATGCTGATTGAGAGCCTCTGGCAGTGCGTAGTGGGCATAACCAAACCACCAGAAATTGATACTGAGGCAGGTTCCATCCGTGAAATCAAGAATCAGGCGGCGCTTTTCTGGCAGTTGGGCGCGGTTGGTCAGCAGCACCTCACCACCCATCCCCAGACTGAGCAGGAACCAGCCGCGCGTGGTCTCAATCAAAATCCACTTTCCGCGGTTGCTTGCGTCCAGTATCTCAGCCCCCGTCATTGCGGAGGTGAATTGTTCCGCCGGAATATTCAGGCATTTGGGCTGCAACACTTCAACTCCGGCGATCGTTTTCCCCCGTAAATGGGTTTTGATCTGGCCGGCCAGGTGTGTGATTTCAGGTAGTTCAGGCATTATCAATCTCCTTAGGGATCCACTCCTCTGGGATATGCAGGGCTAGATTATTTTCATACAGATTCCGTACATCGTCAAATGCAGCATCGCCCGTAGTAGTCATTTTAGCCGCGCGGTCCAGCAAGTCCTTTTGCTCCGCTGTGAAGTCTGCCACGGCCAGCTGTACCAGGCCCCAGAAATCCCAGGGCAGCACTTCCAACTTATTCATTGCCAGCAGGTCGCGCAGCAGGTTCCCTTTGATGAAGTCCCAGCCCTTCCACTCAAAGATCCCAAAATCCTCCGGGTTAGCAGCTCCCTGGCAGCACATTTGCCAGGCTTCCCCTGCCAGGACGAACTGTCCTGAGGGCATGTCCAACGGGTCAAACGAAATGTTCAGCGCATCACGCATCAAAGCATCTAACTGCGCATCCATCTGCACCCAGCGACCTTTTTCCGCATTCCAGTATTCTGTGATCCAGTGATCTTCATAATGATCAGGGATAAAGTAAGTGCCGAACCCACAGCGTGCTCGGGCCGGGATACCCTGGGCCTTGAGGATCGTCACCATCAGCAGGGAAAAATCGCGGCAGTTGCATGCCAGGCGAAGTTCAGGCGGGCGCGCTTCAGTCAAGGGGCGGCTGTCCAATTCGAATAAACGAGCCAGTTTCTCTCGCACCGGGCGAATTTGCACTTCTGCCTGGCGTTCCTCGGGTAAATGCACCCCGTAACGTTCGGCCCAAAAAACGTGCAGCGCCAATCCTTGCAATGTATTTACCAGTGCCGGGATCTCTGCGGGCAGTTCCCGCAACAGGGACCCATACTTGCCAGGTTCCGTCATGATGCCTGGGTTAGCATAATAGGTATGAATGGTATCCAGAGATTCTATAGTTGTCATTTGATCCTCCAGAAGATTATGGACCAATCGCTGTAAATGTGACAAGGAGTACATTTACAGTTTACACCCTCCTGCCATGGGAGAGTCAAGAAGGAAATAGCAGTCGAAATCTTGATGAAAGCTAAAAGTTATTTTGCTAGTTTTCCATTTATAATTAATATCAAATAGATCAATGTTGCCGGATCAATTTCAAATTGTATTCCCTTCATTGGCAGCATTGTTGTTTTCGATTAAGCAAACGAGAAGTTTTGTGGTTTGGGGGACTATCCGGAAAGGAGCAAAATCAATGAACGTTGGTTCATATTGGACGATGACAAAAGCAGCGATTAAGGAGTGGACCGCTGATAAAGTTACTCGCCTTGCAGCTGCTTTATCATACTACACCATGTTATCGATAGCGCCGCTGCTGGTACTCATCGTCGCCATTGTTAGTTTTATCGCCGGCGGCAATTTCAATGTTCGTCAGCAAATTGTTCAGCAAATCCAGAGCGCCGTCGGCCCGCAAGCCGGCCAAATGGTCAATACGGCCATTTCCAACTTAAGTCAGCCTCGAAACGGAATTTTTGCCACCGTACTAGGCGCCATTTTCGTTCTGCTCGGTGCTACTGGCGTGTTTGTGCAGCTTCAGGATGCTTTAAATACCATTTGGAATGTAGAACTAAAACCCGGGCAGGGCTTTTGGAATATTGTACAGAGCCGGTTTTTATCCTTCCTTCTGGTGTTAGGTATCAGCCTGTTGATCCTGGGATCACTGGTGGCAACCACCTTACTGGCCGGGATTACCAAAACTGTCACCAGTACCCTGGGCGGCTTTGGCTTTCTCTGGCAGCTGGTTAATTTCTTCGTTTATGGGGCAATCCTGACCCTGGTGTTTGCCTTGATCTATAAAATCTTGCCGGATGTAGAGATCAGTTGGGACGATGTCTGGGTCGGTTCGATTATTACCGCAGTGTTGTTTATGATTGGCAACATACTCATTGGTCTATACCTGGGGCACAGCGCGATCACCTCCGTTTATGGGGCTGCTGGTTCGTTGGTTGCCTTACTGATCTATGTTTACTATTCAGCGCTGATTCTTTTCTTTGGCGCAGAATTTACCCAGGTATATGCACGTCGGGAAGGTAAGCAGATTGTACCGGCCGACAATGCGAAGTGGGTTACTCCTTATGAACGCGCCCAACAGGGAATGCAGCCGTACCCCGAAAAGAACCGGGTGACGGAAGGTTCCAAAGGCACGCAGCCTGCTGGAGCAAGCGCCCCGAAAAAACCAGCCCGCCCGCTGACTCCTTTGGATGCGCCGGAAGTCTACGCTTCTACCGTCATGATGCCGATCACCGGGCAGGCGGGGGTTCCCACAGAGCCGGAAGTCTCGCACGAAAAGGTTTCTTATAACCCACCAAATCCCGAGTCAGTCGTACCGGTTATTGCCATGGGCGCTGTAGCGAGCGTCTACACAGTGGGAAGAATTCTGCGGAAGTTGTTTACATAATAAAGTGCTTATAAAAGACCGCTGAGGACTTCTACCTCAGCGGTCTTTTTTTCCCTTGATCGAAAAAAGAACGATTACAATAGCTTAATGAATGTTAACTTCTATGCCACTTTTCGAACGCTTGTCGGTCAAAAGACTGTATACGTGGATCTTCCAGCCAGCAGCAACCTGGATCAACTTGTGCAAACGCTGCTCGCCCAGTATCCGGCGCTGGCCTCGTTGATGTTGGATGCGGAAGGCAAGCTGCAATCACACGTCCACCTGTTCGTGAATGGTCGGGATTTCCCCTTTTTGCCCGAGGCATTGCAAACCGTGCTGAATGAACACGATTCCATCGATATTTTTCCACCTGTCGCAGGTGGATCGTCTGAAACGGTACTGAATGGAGAAGAGAAGGAATTAAATTGAAAGAACCGGGTTCGCCTGTCCCGGTCCTTTCTGGAGGAGAAGAAGAGAAAGAAGTCGCTCGTTTGTTGTGATTATCATACCGCAAGCTTCGCCAGCTTACTTGACGCGAATCGAGCGATTGCTCGATGCTAGCCCTACGCTCGATCAAGTATTAATGCAAAAATGGTGTGAAAAGGAATTCCTCATCACACCATTTATAAGCGGCGCCACATCCGTCTAATGTCTCCTGCTTTCCCCGCTAAGAGGCGGTAATCCAACCTTCGCGAATTGCGAGGTTAACAGCCTCCTGTCGGTCCTGAACACCAATCCTTATCAATAACAAATTTAAAATAAAATCGACCTCGGCCTGATCGATATCCAGCTGCCAGGCAATTTCCTGGTCAGATTTTTCGGCAGCTAAAGCGCGCAGGATTTCGAGATCCCGAAAGGATAATGGTTCCTGCCGAGAGGCAGTCACTTGCTGCTGGATTTTTTCAGCCTTCTTGCGCACCTGAGGGCTGACCCAACCTTTTTGCCCCTCAGCTACCCCGCGAACTGCCTCCACGATCTTTCCAGGCGCTTCCCCTTTTACCAGATACCCCGCCACACCAATATCCATGAACGCGCGAATATATTCGCGATCATCATAAGCGCTTAAGATCAGGATGCGTACCTTTACATCTGACGCTTGAAGCTGTCGAGCAACCTGGATGCCATCCATCACAGGCATTTCAATATCGAGTAACAGTACATCCGGATGGAGCTCCTTGACAAACTCAATAGCCTCCAACCCATCACTGGCTTCCCCGACAACTTCAATTTCTGGTGCTCGATTCAGCAGTCGCTTTAGCCCCTGACGTACCACATCGTGGTCGTCAGCTAAAACGACGCGCGTCGCTGCCATTTTTTCCATTCCTATTATCGGCCCCTCCAAGGGCGCTGGAGCTACCTGTAACATACATTCCACCCCCTAAACACCTGCATAGGTCCGTTTATTTCCTCTCCGATACTCATTAATTGACAATCCATTAATCCCCTCGAACAATTACTTCAGAAAATAAAATGGACTAAAAACAAATATAAGGGGAAAGCACAGCAGGCATTTTGCGATGAATGTCCATGATTGTCCATGATTTAACCTGCTGTGCTTCAACCCTTATGCGGATCTCTCGGTTTTACAAGCTCACCAATAAATTCCGGGCATTATCCGATCTGCTAAATTTGTGCCCCGCGTAAGATGCGGAGAACGGCCAATAAAACAACTGAGCCAAGAAAAGCAATCACAATGGTCATCAGGTTGATTCCGGATAAAGGAGCTTGGATGTTAAACAATGCTGTAGCCAGGAATCCACCGAGTAGTGCGCCAACAATGCCAATGATGATATCGCCTAAAACGCCAAAGCCCGAGCCACGCATCAACTCACCGGCAAGCCATCCGGCGATTAAACCTACAATGATCCAGGCTAGAATTCCCATACCTTTTCCTTACGCATTCATTAACGATACCCTGAAGGGTAATTGGCTTATAAGTTGTTGTTTTTCTCGAAAGTATTCACTTCTTGCTGAGCATGTTCCTTAGAGTAGCCATAACGTTCCTGCAGCTTACCGATTAACTGATCTTTATTCCCATTGATCTGGGTCATATCATCATCGGTCAGTTTACCCCAGTACTGCTTAACAGAGCCCTTTAGCTCGTTCCATTTACCCTTTAATAAACTCGAATTCATAACTTCTCCTTTCGTACCTTTCTATATACCTACCCCAAATATAAAGGACGAACAAAAGTCTGACAATCCGGAGTGGTCCTATTACCATAGTAGGGAAACTCCTATTAAGCCTATCAATTTCCTAACCAAAATTAAATCAAAAGGACGAACGTAAATTTACGTTCGTCCAGTGAATTCAGTTGTGTAATAAGGGTACTTCTGAATACTTTCCTTCCGTAGGGTTATACCAGCCCTTCCCGGACGGCATACACGGCAGCTTCTACCCGCGAGGTAACCTCCAGCTTGGTAAAGATCGCATAGAGGTATTTTTCAACTGTTTTTTCACTAATTCCCAGCAGCACGCCGATGTTTTGGTTTGTTTTGCCTTCTACAACCAACCGCAAAACATCCATCTCGCGCGGGGTCAGTTTGATCTCACCGACTTCATCCCCACGCATCCAGGAAACCATTTGAGCAGCAATGCGCCGGCTAACCCAGCCCTGCTCACCATGCGCCACCCCTCGCACAGCCTCAACAATCGTCTCGGGCGCTTCTTCTTTTACCAGATAACCCGCTGCCCCTGATTCCAGTAATTCTCGGATATAGAGCGGATCGTCATGGGCGCTGAGCACCAGGATCTTAACCGCACTCCCACCCTGCTTAATTTGTTGCGCAACCTCAATACCCTTTACATCCGGCAGTTCCATATCTAACAACAGAACGTCCGGGTTTAACTCTGCCACCAGGCGCAGTGCCTCTCCGCCGGTCGAGGCTTCTCCAACGACCGTAATATCCACAGCACGCTCAAGCAGGTTGCGGATGCCGCTCCGGACAACCGGATGATCATCAGCTAGTACGACTCGGATTGGGCTCATAGCAGAAACTACTCCATTCCAATCACTTTATTTTCTTACTCGTACACTCTCCTGAGTCAGGAAAATTTGCGAGTAACTTCAACGTTAATCAATACCTGCCATATCACCTGAAACCGCCCCCTCGAGATCAGAAAAAATCAACGAAACACTTCTTTTCTTATACCAGAACATCTCGAAAATAGCAAACATTCCAAGGTCAATATTTCTCATATTAAGAAAATAACCTGATCTTTCGATTGCCCAAGATAGAAACGGTCTGATTGTCCGTTCCTCCATTCTATATTTCTTTTACCTATTTTACAACTACCCTCTTGATCAAGGATCGCTCAAGATTTCTTTTCGAGCCTGAGCCAATTGATGCTTAACCGCCTCCAGCGCTGTTCCGCCGGGGCTCACCCGGCGGTTGACAGAGGCCAGGAAGTCAAATACCTGTGCAACATCTTCGGCGAAGACGGGGCTGAGCGCGTGCAGTTCAGAAAAAGTTAGTTGATCCAGGGGGATGCCCAGTTCCTGGGCGCGGCGCACTGCCTGTCCAATGACGCCATGCGCCTCGCGGAAGGGCATTCCCCGCCGCACCAGGTAGTCCGCCAGGTCGGTCGCCAGCATCGCCGGATCCAGCGCCTGCCGCATACGTTCAGGTCGCACGGTGAGCGACCGTAACAACCCTGCCATGACGGGCAGCATCAAGGCTAAAGTATCCGCAGCCTCAAACACGGGCAGTTTATCTTCCTGCAAGTCCTTATCATAAGTGGAAGGCAGCCCCTTCAACGTCGCCAACAGGCCAGTTAGTTTGCCAATCAAGGCTCCAGCCTTCCCGCGCGTCAGTTCGAGTGTATCCGGGTTTTTCTTCTGCGGCATCAGGCTGGAACCAGTAGCATACGTATCGGAAAGTTCAACGAAGCCAAACTCTGCTGAAGAAAATAGCACCAGGGCCTCAGAGACCCGCGAGAGATGCACCCCCACCAATGCGGCGATGAACAGGAATTCCGCGGCAAAATCCCGATCCGAAACGGCATCCAGGCTGTTGGCAGAAATCGCATCAAAACCAAGTTCGGCAGCCAGTGCAGAGCGGTCGAGCGGAAATGGGGCGCCGGCTAAGGCGCCTGATCCCAACGGCAGCACAGCCACCCGGCCGCGCAGCTGCGCCAGACGCTCCCGATCCCGCGCCAACGGCCAAAAATGGCTCAACCACCAATGGCTGAGCAAAATAGGTTGAGCGCGCTGCAAGTGGGTGTATCCGGGCATTAGTACGCCCAGGTCCTTTTCGGCGCGCTCAACCACTGCGGCCTGAACCGCTTTTAACAGGCCGCTTAGCGTGTCGATTTCAGCCAGCATCCAAAGCCGAAAGTCTGTAGCAATCTGGTCATTGCGGCTGCGCCCGGTGTGCAACTTGCCGCCTACTGGCCCAATCCGTTCGGTCAGCCGGCGCTCGACTGCCGTATGCACATCTTCATCCGATGGCATCTGCACAAACGCACCCGCCTCGACTTCCGCCAGCACCGCTTCTAACCCGGCGCAAATCTGCTGTGCCTCCTCCGCTGTCAGCACGCCGGCGCGCGCCAGGCCCTTCGCCCAGGCCAGCGAGCCCTGGATATCCACCACGGCCAGCCGCCAGTCGAAAGGGATTGAATTATTGAACTGCGCGGCCAGTTCATCCATACCGGCAGAAAAACGACCTCCCCACAACTTCATGGCTTAGTCCCGTTTGAAAATAGTGTAATCGGGCGCTTCCAGGTCCTGCGGCACTGCCCCTTTAGGCTCGTTAATCACCAGGTCACGCATCGCTTGCACCTTTAACGGCAGACCATACAGCGTGATAAAACCTTCCGCGTCACTTTGATCGTAGACGGAATCCTGGCCAAAGGTAGCGAAATCTTCACGATAAAGGCTGTAAGGACTCTTCCGCCCAACAGGAATAACATTGCCCTTGTAGAGCTTGAGGCGAACTGCTCCGGTGACAAACTGCTGAGTTGCGTCAAAGAATGCGTCCAGGGATTTGCGTAATGTGGTAAACCACTGCCCGTTATACACGATCTCCGCGTAGCGCAGCGCCACAGTGTCTTTATAATGCAAGGTTTCCCGGTCCAGCGTGATCGATTCCAGCTCGCGGTGGGCCGCTAGCAAGATCGTGCCCCCAGGTGTCTCATACACCCCATGCGACTTCATCCCCACCAGGCGGTTCTCGACCAGGTCCACCCGGCCTACCCCATGTTTGCCGCCAATCTGGTTAAGGGCTTTAACCAGGTTCGCCGGAGAAAGCGCCTTTCCATTCAACTTCACCGGGTAACCACACTCAAATTCGAGCTCCACTTCTTCAGGCTGGTCAGGCGCGTTCTCAGGAGAAACCGAAACTTGATACATGGACTCTTCCGGCTCCATCCAGGGATCCTCCAGAATGCCACCTTCATGCGAAAGATGCCACAGGTTAGCGTCGCGGCTGTAAATCGATTTGAGGGACGAAGAAACCGGGATATTGTGCGCGGCAGCATAATCCAGGGCATCTTCGCGCGAACGGATATCCCATTCCCGCCAGGGAGCGATGACTTTAATGCGAGGATCGAGGGCCATGGCGGTCAGTTCAAAGCGCACCTGATCATTGCCTTTCCCGGTGCAGCCGTGAGCGATAGCGTCGGCCCCTTCTGCTTGCGCGACAGCCACCAGGCGGCTGGCAATCAAGGGGCGGGCGATGGAAGTGCCCAGCAGGTATTTGCGTTCGTAAACTGCGCCTGAGCGCAACAGCGGGAAAAGGTAATCCTTGGCGAAGGGTTCTTGCAAATCTTCAATCACAATCTTGCTTGCGCCGGTAGCTTTCGCTTTCGCCGGCAGCCCTGAGAGTTCTTCGCCCTGACCGACATCCGCGGTGTAGCAAATCACTTCGCAGCCATAATTTTCTTTCAACCAGGTCAGAATCACAGAGGTATCCAGACCACCTGAATAGGCAAGGACAACTTTTTGCACGCTGGGGTACGAGGCTTTCTTTGGCATCATTCGACTCCTTTTGATTACTTGATAAGAATAAAAAAAGACCCTCCGGGCAGGAGGGCCTTTGGTTGATCCGGGCAGGGTATATCATTCGCTCATGAAAACAATTTCGCTCCGGTTAACCAACAACAGCCGACCTTCCCCAAAACATCGGGAAAGCCAGCGATCGTCGCATGCGGAGCACAAATGGTATTTTCATCGGGATAGATAGTAGCACGGTCAGGGGATTGAGTCAATAGCCAATTTTCAAGAATCCAGGATGGAACAGAGGCGGCTGGCCTTCTTTTGGCCATACCGCCTCTGTTTACTTAATCCTTATTTGGGTGCGGAAGGGTTTAAGGCTGAATTTTATCAGCGGCGCGGTTCAAGGTATCACTGGCATGTTCACGAGCCTGGTTGGTATAATCCTTTGCTTCCTGTTTACCCGCTTCAAACTGCTCCTTGGCCTGGCCCTCTTTCTCACGAGTCTTATCCTCGCCCTTCGAAATGAGCTGGTTCGCCTTGTCCATGGTGTCTTCCATAGTACCCTTGACCTTGTTGGTCAGTTCCTGGCTTTTATCGCTCAGGTAAGCGCGCGTCTCTTTACCCGACTGCGGGGCAAACAAGGTGGCTGCGGCATAACCAATCACGCCGCCGGTCAGCAGACCAGCCAGCATGCTGCTCATATCGAAATTGTCCTTACCACTCAAACGATCGATAAAACCAAATAAGCTCATTAAAGCGCGTAATTTCAAAAAGTTATTGAATAAAGTTTGAAAATCCATAAATCTACCTCCTTAAGGTATCGATAAAATATTTTTGTCACAAATAACCTGATATAACGGTTATCACCCGCCTGATCAGATATATATTAATCATATCCTATACGCATTTGAATTGCCATTATCACAATGCCTAACCAGGTAGTCGGGGAATCCCTATTTTCCATTTCCCTGGCACTACCGATTCTCAATTCAGGGAAGTTAAAGGTGGGCAACAGCCAGCAAAGTCTTTAATAACGACGAGAGCCGGGGACGCCGACCCCGGCTCTCTGCAAAGGAGGAGAAGGAGAAAAGAAGAGAAGCCGCTCTTTCCAGTATCATAGTACATTGGGCAACAATATACTTGACGAAGGGACAACGTTTGCTCGCTGCTTCCCCTACGCTTCACCAATGCCGGGGTATATCCCGGTAACCAGGTTCAGGACATCCAGGAAAGTTCAAATCACCAATTTATCGAACAAATTTTGCGGTGTTATAATCTTTTCTGATATGTTACAGGTTCGCTACCGCCGCATCTTGTGGTTCTTCGCACGGGTGATCCTCGGCATCATTGGGTGGGATCTCCTCTTACCCCGGCTTGGTCTGCGTGCCTTGAGCCGCCGCACACGCCCGGCTCGCCTGCGGCGAGCTGCCGTTCAGTTCCGCCTGCTGGCGATCGAAATGGGCGGAGTAATGATCAAAGTCGGCCAGTTTCTCTCAGCCCGGCTGGACGTCCTGCCGCCTGAGATTACGGATGAACTGGTAGGGTTGCAAGATGAAGTCCTTCCAGAACCCTTTGAAGCCATCCAGGCAGTACTGGAAGCCGAAATGAATGCTCCCCTTGAATCCGTCTTCAGCACTTTTAATCCAGTGCCCCTGGCGGCCGCTTCAATTGGACAGGTACATCAGGCGCGCATCCGCCCGGATAATCGAGCCGTCCCTACCCCCACCGTCGTTGTAAAAGTCCAGCGGCCCGATATTCCAGCGATCGTAGAAACGGACTTATCCGCACTGCGGGTGGTAGGCAAGTGGATCAGTTATTATCCACCCATCCGTAAACGCGCCGATGTTCCGGCCCTGCTGGCCGAATTCAGCCGCTCATTATACGAAGAAACCGACTACCTAAAAGAAGGCAGCAACGCCGAGACCTTCGCCGCCAACTTTGCCGGGCGAGCAGGCATCTGCGTGCCGCACGTCTATTGGGATTACACTACCCGCCGAGTGCTTACCCTGGAAGAAATCCAGGCCATCAAAATTACCGATTATGCGCGCATCGAAGCGGCGGGCATTCCCCGGGCCGATGTGGCAGCCCGTTTATTCGATACCTACCTTAAACAAATCTTTGAAGATCGCTTCTTTCACGCAGACCCCCACCCGGGGAATCTGTTCGTGCTGCCCGGGCCGCCTGCTGCGCCTGGAGAAACGCCGGATTGGAAACTCGTCTTTGTCGATTTTGGCATGACCGGGACGGTTTCGGCCAATCAACTGCGCGCCTTACGTGAAATTCTAATCGCGGTAGGCACTCAAGATATTCCGCGCCTGATCCGCTCTTACCAATTGATGGGCGTTTTGCTGCCGAACGCGGATATTCCCTTGCTGGAAAAAGCCACACAGATGGCTTTTGAGCAGTTCTGGGGAAAGTCAACTACCGAGATCGTCAACCTGAGCCAGCAAGAGGCGGCTGCTTTTGCCAGCGAATTCAGCGACCTGTTGTATGAAATGCCCTTCCAGGTCCCCGAAAACTTAATCTTGCTCGGGCGCTGCTTAAGTATTCTTTCAGGGATCTGTACCGGGCTTGACCCCGACTTTAACGTGTGGCAGGGAGTGATGCCTTATGCCCGCACGCTGATCGAAGCTGAAAACGGGGGTGTATGGGGAACCGTGCTTCAAGAGGCCCTGGATATGCTGCGCACATTGGCTGCCCTGCCTGGGCGCACCAATGCTCTGATGCAGCGCTTGGAAAAGGGCCAATTAGAAGTGCAGGTGCCAGAATTAAAAGGGCAGCTAACCCGGCTCGAACGGCAACTGCACCGGCTGTCGGGGTCAATTTTATTTGCAGCTTTTTTCTTTGGCAGCATCCAGTTATATCTGGCGCAGTTCAACGAGCTGGCGCTTGCAGCCTTTATTTTTTCTCTGTTAGCGCTGATATGGATGCTTACCCGGCGCTAAACAATTTTGAAAATTCTGCGAATTTGTGCCCGGCTTGACAAATTCGAATTGAAAAGTATATACTGATTTCACGAAGCCTGAACTTTTTGAAACCTGAAACCCAAAAAATTTGTGATTGTGTTTTTGAATCTCTCCAGCAAAAGCACAGGCTTCGAATATAATTCCAGACAAATCCTCAGAGTCTATCGGAATACATGGCAGGTGTGTCGGTCGGCTTCACCGGTCAGCCCCAAAAAGTTCGGGTAGGTTCTAAGACATATTAATCAGGCGGGATATGCGTCTCGGCGAACCGGTTCGGAACAAGACAAAACAGTGGGTGAATGGTTTTCTTATCGCCCTCGCCCTGTTGTTTTTATTTGCGTTTCGCGGCGAAATTTGGGATTTTCTGAAACTATTTGGACTGTTCTTCGAAATATTCGTGCTCGGCTTCCCGTTTGATGGTGTCGATCTTTCCATTTTAGAATCCTTCAACAAACTCTTTATCAACTGCCTGTTTGGGTTTGGACTGCTTTTTATATTTTGGGTGTTTCTGATCTCTGCCCAGGCGCTGCTGCCCACCAGCAATGCCAGGGAGATTTACCGCACTGCCTGGCATTTATGGCTGTTTATCACCAGGCGGCATGGTCCGGCAGTTTTTATCAAGGACGGACAGGAAATTTCCACGAAAGAAGATAAAGAACACCGGGGGCATGGGGTAATCGTTGTCGACTTTAACAGCGCTGTTGTTTTAGAAGAACGTGGCGTGCCCCCAGGTTTATCCAGCCTGGCAAACAGCACCGGTTTGAACCTGCTCAGTCTTCTCAGCTTGAGTGACTCACCCGAATCGCCGCGCGTCTGCGGGCCAGGGATCGTTTTCACCCGCCCGGGAGAGCGCATTCGCGGCGTGGTGGATCTGCGCCGGCAGTTCCGAATTCAACCAAAAGTCCAATGTTACACGCGCGAAGGCATCGAGTTATCCGCGAATGTTTTTGCCATTTTTACCATTGGGCAGGATCCGGAAGGTGATGCCTTACAAGTCACCTATCAGGGCGAACGCCGGCCCGAAAATCTGCGTGTATGCGTATTCCAACCCGTGACCAGCGGTCCAGCCAGCGGCGGGTTGAAGCTGACCGCGCTCAACGATGAACTGGACAGCGATGACTGCCAGGAAATTAATCATTTCGCCCGGATTGTGCGCCGTACTGGCGGCCTCTATGCCTACGCGCCGCTGCCTTCCCCGCAAACTCTACCAGTTTTTAACCGCGAGCGGGTTTTCTCAGCTGTGTTTGCCCAGGCGCGGAATGGGCAGCAGGACGCCATGCCTTGGACGGAATTACCAACGCGTGTTGCCGCAAGCTTCTTCCGCGAACTGATGCCCCAGATCAATTATGATCAACTTTATGAGCTAAAAGAAAATACGCACTACCCTCTCCCTGGTTATAAACGAAAATTAGCGAACCGTATGCGTAATAACGGTATTCTTGCCTACCGGTTGGTTTTCCATCAAACCGGAGAGCCATTGATCTTAGGGGAAACTTACCAGCCGGCTGACCTTGTCGTAACCGAAATTCAGAAGTTGACGACCTCAAAACTCTTGCGCGACCGGGGGATCAAGGTAATCATGAGCAGTTTCGGAGACCCCTCGCCGGTCTCATCCATTATTTACAAACAGCGCCTGGATAATTGGCGTGCGAACTGGGAGCGCGAGCTGGATATCACCCAGGCTGGACGATCCTTGCAGGCAATGCGCATCCGCAGTCACGCGCTGGCAGAAGCTCAGCAAGACCTGTGGTACAGCTTGAACCAGCTCTTTCAAGTGCAGGATTGCTCGGATGAGGCGCTGGCCCTGCAGCTTATGCAGGCGCTTGAGGTGGCTGCTTCAGATCCAACCACACGCCAGCTGCTGCCCGGACAAACGATCGACATGTTGAGACAAATTCACCTGATGTTGAAACCAGAGCCACAGCCTCCCTCAGCTTCACCAAACGTGCTCAACGTGTTGAAAGGACCAGACTGATGCGCGCCAGAGAGCATTTCCACATCGGCATATATGACTGGCAAACTCTGCTTGGGCTTATCCGCATGTTTGTGTTTGGTCTGGGCTTGATAATCGCGTTTGGCGTCTTCGGCAGCATTCAGTTGGATGGCGTCAATCCCAACGAAGTAGCCGCGCAGTACCGGCAGTCTCTGTGGTTCTTGCAGTACACCTCTGAGCCTGTGCTGGTGCTGTTTGCGGCAATCGTCAATCCTAGCAGCCTGCGCTACATGATTGCTCCATTCAGCGCGATTGCCTGTGTAATCATCGCCGGGGCTTTTTATGTGCAGGATATCTACGCCTTGCCAGGCTTTAACCTGGCGCTGCGCTACGTGATGGCATCCATGTTCGGAATGAATTACCCGGCGATCGTTATTGACAAAGGCGAAAAGCAAACGGGCAAGCAAACTAATCTGGTTGAAAAGATAGGCGGGCCTGGATTTGTCGTCATAGAGCCAGGTAATGCCGCCATGTTCCGCCGGCTGCGAGAGCCTTCAAAAGCCAGTGTCTCCCGCACCTACTTCCTGGAACCTTTTGAAACCATCGCCCAGGTGGTGAACCTGGATGAGCAGCAGGATATGAAAGAGAAATTGTCCGCGATGACCCGGGATGGGATCCGGGTAGTATTGCGCGATATTCATTTCCGCTATCGCATACGGCAAGAAGAGCAGAATGGCGTACCCGTGAAACGCTCGCTCAGTAATCCGTATCCCTTCTCTGGTGAAGCCATTCGGAATATGACCTTCAACTTACAAGTGGATGCCAATGGGCTGGAAAGTTGGCGCTCAGCGGTGGAACGCATGGTGACTGGTGTAATTGCAGACTACGTTTCAGAGCATACCATCGATTTCTTGACCGCCCCCAGGACCAATGAATATAATCCCCGGCTCGAACTTCGCCAGCAGTTCTTCCTGGCCAGTATGCGCAAACGGTTGAGCAACCTGGGCGCAGAGCTGCTTTGGGTGGATGTGGGCCACGTAGAAATTGAGGACGACAGCGTGGACGAACTGCGCACTAACCTGTGGTCAGCGGATTGGGCAGGTGATGCGAATGAAGTACGCGCGTATGGCGATGCGATCCGCGAGGCATACCAGGAACTTGGCCGGGCAGAAGCACAGGCAGACCTGATCATGAGTATCGCCGGAGCACTATCCGATACGCGCCTGGGGAACAACAGCGCCGCGAATGTGCGTAAAATCCTGCTGGCCCGGACCGCGCAGCTGCTAAAATCCTTGAACGAGGATAACAAGCCATCTCCGGGGGAAAAAGCATGATTTCTGAGTGGCAGGTTTTAGATTGGTTGAACCGCTACACCATCACGCAGCTCACTCCGGAAAACCAGCGTCTCTTTAACCTGATCAAAAAAGATTCCGTCCCGGAGCAGGAGAAGCTCAAGTTCTTAGATGACCTGATAAATGTCTCCACTTTATTGCAAAACCTGCTAGAAGAAGCGGAACTCGAGACAGCTTGTGGCGTGGCATCCTTCGCCAGAGAGCGTTGGGACGATGCAATTCGGCTGTTCACCAGTGCCCATGACATCTATGAACACGTACACGATCTTCACCGTCAGGTTGTTGTCGAATTGCTGCAGTTCCTGGCCTGTCATGCCCAGGGGCAGGAACTGCAAGCGATTTATTGGGCAGACCTGACGCGCACGCACCTGCTGCGCCTTTCCCGAACGGCTGCCCAGGAGCACAAACGCGAGGTCGAGCGCTGGTATCGGGATGCCTTGATCGACTTGATGAGCGATCTGCTACAAGTTCCGGCTTATGTTTATGAATGGCAGTTCATGTTTCACAGCAGTTTATTAAACCCTCCCGCGCAAGCCTGTAAAGAGAGGATTTTACATCTGTTGAAAACAGATGACTTTTTGCAAGTGTTTCATGAGCTTGATTTCCTGCTGTGGATTTCGCAGCGCACCGGGCAAGCGGGCGAGTTCGCGGAAGCGCTGGCTTTCCGAGGCTTGATTGTCCTGAAGATGAAAAAACCAGAAGAAGCTGGCTATTTCTTCAAGGCGGCGATGGTACAGTCTGCTCCAGGTAGTTATGAATACCATCTGATGCGCTGGCTGCTGGGATTGGCCCAGTACCCCGGGGTTCAGTGGCGCTATCAGGCAACGGAAAATATGCTGGCGTGCATCCGGGCCTTTTACGAATTGAAGCAAAAAGCGGATCAGCAAAATAACGCTTCCGCTTTCACCTGGTTCGATATTCTTGTTGAAGCCATGCAGCGCATGGTAAAACGAACGGCTACTTTACCGGTGTAACCCGTTACTCTTTTGTCCCTTTGGTTCAAGATCCGCAGAATGAACCAGAGCCAGACAAAGGCCGAATAACGGAAGATATTATTCTTCTGAATCCGACCTGCTGCTGATAACTCCCGGAACATCCACTACCCTAAACGTTGATAATACTGCCGGATCGACTTTTCCCAAATCACCCTGAACGACCCGCCGGGCCAGGTTGCCTTTAATTTGTTCATACAAACCCGAAACCGAGCGCGCGTTCCCAAAATTCTTTCGATCCTGAGATTTCATCCAGCGCAGGTATGCCTGGATCTTTCCGCCAACTGCTTGATCAAACTGATAACCCTCTAACCCTGCCTGTTGGGAAAAGATTTGCAATAATTCGTCTTGTGAATAATCTGGGAAGGCAAGGCTTGTCCCAAACCGGGATCTCAGACCCGGGTTGGCGTTAATAAAACGCTTCATCTCAGCCGGATATCCGGCAACAATCACCAGCATCCGGGATTGATAATCCTCCATCGCCTTAACCAGCGTATCGATCACTTCCCGCCCATAGTCGTTCTGTTCACCCCGCTCCAGGGTATAAGCTTCATCGATGAAAAGGACGCCATCCAATGCTTCCTTAATCTTTTCGGAAGTCTTGAGCGCGGTTTGGCCCACGTACCCGGCAACCAGGTCCGCCCGGCTGACCTCAACACAATGTCCCTTACGGAGTAATCCTAACGACGCATATATCTGACCCAGCAGCCGCGCAACGGTGGTTTTCCCCGTGCCGGGGTTGCCAGTGAAAATGATGTGTTGTAAGGATACGTGCGCCGCCGCTCCCGGACTGATCTGGCGGCGAGCCTGCTCGACCTGCAATCGTTGAACCAGCGTTTGCACATATTGTTTAACAGGGTCAAGCCCAACCAGGCTATCAAAGGTTTGCATTACATCTGCCAGGCGGAAAGTCTCCATCTGCACAAAATTTCGATAGGTATTCGGGATATCCTCAAGCGATAGAGGTTCGTCATCCATTAAGTTCTGATTGAGGATGCGGTAAGCCCTTCGCCGGTCGAGCGCTTCAGCCAGATTACGCATCTCCCCAGCATTTCCAAAGGTCGCATCGCGGCTGGCATACATCGTCGAGATCATTTGCTGCAAAATGGTGGTCATGGATGCAGTGATCGGAATTTCGCGGTTTTGCAGCATTTGATTCAAGATATGCCACAGGTCGTCCGGATTGTAATCGGGGAAATCGAATTGATTTTCACGGGGAAAGCGCCGCTGTAAACCAGGGTTTGATTGCAAGAAACGATCCATTTTTTCTGGATAACCCGCCACGATCACAACAAACCGCTCCCGATCATCTTCCATGCGTTTCAACAGCGCATCCACCGCTTCCTGTCCAAAGCCACCCCGTTCCGGTTCAGTCAGAGCGTAGGCTTCATCGATAAATAATACGCCATCCAATGCCTGATCTACCAGGCGGTTAGTCTTGATTGGCGTGCCCCCGACATATTCCGCGACAAAATCTGCAGCCTTCGCTTCAATAAGCTGCCCCCGCTTCAATAAGCCAAGGTCATGGAAAATCTCACCAACCAGCCGGGCGACCGTTGTCTTCCCTGTACCTGGATTCCCATTGAAGACCAGATGTAAGGTCGGTTTTTCAAGGCGTTCAGAATGATTATCCTGCTTGCGCTGTTTTAAGGATAACCAGGCTGCCAGCTCAAATACGCGTTCCTTAATCGCTTCCAATCCAACCAGCGCATTCAAACGTTCTTCAATAGTCAACCGGTCAGAACGCACCGCCGAAAACCAGCCCTTCCGGCGGGCTGTTTCCAGGTCCAGCTTGCTGATCTCCGAAAAACGCGCCAGCCACTGCCGGGCGCGAATGTTCTCTGCTGCCATCCAGGTGACTAATTTGTCCAGGCTTTCTTCCTCAACAGAGAAATGATTCAAATTATGAGCATAATCGATCAGACGCATCATTTCTGATTGATCAGGTGTAGAGATTTCACTCAGGTTCTCGTTTCGAGCAAATCTGCCCTCACGTAAGATCAGGCTGCGGATCTCCGGAACGGGCAGCTTCTCGACCAATTGACGCAGGACATCGACCAGATCCGCAGAAAAAGCAAAAATGACAATATTCTGGTTTTCGGATGGCAAGCGTGTCCATTCACCGATGAGACCCGCCAGCGTACGCTGATCGCTAAAGTAATTCAACCAGGCTTCAGCTTGGAGAATCACGATCGCTGTCTGGCAGGTCGCATCATCCCGCAGCAAAGTATCCAGAAGATGAATGGCGAAGTTATCCCCCATCCCCTGCCCAGCCTGGTAAGCAGAACGCGGCGCTGCTGGTTTTACCAAAAGACGAGCACCTAATGGTCCATCACTTAGGACCGCCATCTGCTCCCCAGATTGACCAACGGCCACTCCATCTCTTGGAGTGGCGGGTAAAGAAGCATAACGGGATTCCTCATCTAAGAAGTAAACCGGTTTATGCGGGGCAGTGAAAGCAATTCTGGAAAAACCCTGCTCGCGTAAAACCGCATGCAAAGCCAATTCCAGATTTTGCTCCTGGTATTGAAGCGAAATGAAGGTATCATCGATACCTTTGCCATAAAGAAAGAAGAAGCGGCCCTCATTATCTTTCTGGAGAGCCTGTTGGATGCGTTCGATACCCATAATGTCAACCTGAACGGGACTGCTCCTTTCTCTGGCGAGCCAACCGGCCCGGTAAAGCCTGTCTGGAAGGTTCACCGAGATAGGAAGGAGCATCTTCTCTCACAAAATTTCCGACTTCCAGGCCAAATGCGGAGAGAGATTGACTGATTTCAAACCAACGCTGCTGCAGTTCGTATTCAGACCGTTCTTCCCGATCTAGCGATTGCAGGTGAAGTTCATTATCCCCTAACGCTTCCCCGGTTGGAGCTACCTGCACGATCACTTCACACCCTTCCAGGTTCATCAACCGGGCTTCATAGGCATTGTGCACATCCGCGGAGGCATAATCCCCGGCTTCCAGCGCAAATCCTTGCTCTTGCAAAGCCTGGATCACCAGGTCTGCAATATTAATCCGCAGTTGGGCATTGAGCGTACTGACCCTTGCGAAAAGAACAGCATCTTCCAATGCATGATAATAGGCCGGCAGGTCCTCATCTAACCAATGACGCAGTGTAGAATTATCCAATTGATTCGGTTCGTACTGGACCATTTCTTTGGCTTGAGTCAGATCCTGATAGATCTGCGATAGACGCCCCGGCCACCATTCTTCAACCTGGATATCAAATGGCAGGGGTACCCCTTCCAGGTCAATCGCTTCGACCACCTGGCTCTGCTCGGTTAGAATGATCAAATGATTGATCGTCTCCCACACAGACAATAGCAGCATGCGCCATTCATTCTGAGCCTGTTCAAGTTGCAGATGCAGCTCAGAAAGCCCAAAAAATACCTGTTGCGCAGAAGCAATTACCGCTTCTGAAAGCCCCAGGTTCAGGTTTTGGCGGGTTTGATCAAGCTGGCGCTCGAGGCGTTGTAAATGGTTGGGGAAGAATAACTCATGCTCATAATGCGTTGCCAGGAATTGAAAAAGCTCTTCAGCGTCTACCAGCCAATCTTCTGCAATAAATTGTTTCTGAGCATTATTTTCGCCAAGTTGTTGCACCTGGAACGATACTTGAGAGATTTGCTCCTGTTGTTGTTTCTGGTAGGCGCTCAGCGCAGTATTGAAATTCCGCGTATGATCGCCAATCACCTGATCAACATGTGCCCATAACGTACCTGCTAATGATTGTGCCTGCCCATATAGGGAAGATTCCAGATCCAACATAGCCTGAGTTGTGGACCATTCCAATTGTTGCAGGTCACCATGAAAGTTCGTAGCCAGACTTGCATAAGCTTTCTGCCGGTTGGATACTTCCGTGAGCCCGGATTGCAGTTCAAGCAAACTTCGTTCCGAGATGGACTGGGATACATGGCGGGGAATCTCAGGGATTGCCCGCAGCTTCTCTTCTGCCTGGCGCAAACGATCATATTCGTCCTGGGTAATCGATACGGTTGCCCGTTTATATCCGCTCATAGCGAACCAAACCTAACCCTTCTTGATTGACTCGGGTAACAGCCTGATTGAACGCCTCCCCAATCCGGGCTGGCGGAACTCCCACCAGCATCGCCTGGCCATCTTGCAAGTGAATTTCAACCTTACGCGGCTGCCCTTCCAGGTCAAATTCTCTCAGGCGTTCAGTTAAATAATGAATGCGTTGATTGCTGCTGCCACGTAAGCCGTGGTTATCATTTGAATGTTGTACATAGGGCCCATCAATAAGAACATCAACCTCATGGATCAATTCTGACACGCCGGGGACTGGTGGATTTTGCAGCAAATGCTCCAGGCGATACCCCGTGAAACAGATGATATTCAAGTCCAGGCGTGCTTTTGCCAGGCGAGCTAATCGAGCTAATCCGGCGGCTTGCAGCATCGGTTCTCCACCCGAAAAGGTCAGCCCGGTGATGGTTGGGTTGGCGAGCAGTTCTTCAACCAACGCCTCCGGCGTCACCAGTCGTGCTGGATGGATGGGAATCCAATCTGGGGCGATGCAACCCGGGCAGTGGAATGCGCAGCCCTGAACCCACACCACCGCCCTGCGCCCAGGCCCCAGCGAACGGGTGAGCGGGCAAACTGCGGCGATGTTTAAAATTGCTTCTGTGTTGGGATCAGAAATATTATTTGAAAGTACTGGTCTGGTTTGACCCATTGGCATCACTCATCAAGGTATTCGCAGTAACTCATAACCGGAATTCCTGCGCATGATCATTATAGTAGAACAATCGTTCGAATACAATAGGGAAAATAATAATTTAATACAACGACTTTTAACAACAAAAACGGTGGCCCAGATCGCATCTGAACCACCGTTTTCATTCAATTCTGCTGGAATTTCGTCACAAATTACGTTCGAAATCCCCTGATGCTATTCATTACCCCGGTTTACCAATACTGGTGCACCAAGGGGCGGACCATTTGATCGTAGATCGCCTTCACCTTTTCCATTGTTTCTGGAGAAAACGGGGGCGCATCCCCCGCCTGGACGTTATCCGTCACCTGATCGGGCCGTTTTGCTCCAGGAATGGTTGTCGTAACCGCATCGAACATCAAAATCCAGCGCAGAGCAAACTGTGCCATGGTCATCCCTTTAGGGACCAGCGGGCGTAAGGCTTCTACTGCTTTCAACCCGGTATTGTAATCCACACCCGCGAAGGTCTCACCCCGGTCGAACGCCTCACCATGCCGGTTGAAATTGCGATGATCATTTTCCGCGAACTGGGTGGATGGCTTCATTTTCCCCGTCAATAAACCCGAAGCCAGGGGCACCCGCGCCAGGATGCCGACTTTGCGGCGTTTGGCCTCGGGAAAGAATAACTCCGTCGGGCGCTGGCGGAAGATGTTGAAGATGATTTGCACAGATTGAACGTTGGGATATTCAATCGCTTTCAGAGCTTCTTCCACCTTCTCCACGCTTACGCCATAATACTTTATCTTGCCTTGCTTCACGAGGTCATCCAAAATGCCAAACACCTCTGGTAAATAGAAGACTTCCGTCGGCGGGCAGTGCAGTTGAACCAGATCTAACGCATCTGTATCCAAATTTTGCAGGCTGCGTTCGACAAAAGCAGTCAAGTTTTCACGGTTATATCCGGAGGCTACATGCGGATCCAGGCGGCGCCCCGCTTTTGTAACGATATAAATTGGCTCCTTGCGCTCCTTACGCAGGCGCGCCAGCAGCCGTTCGCTGCGTCCGTCCCCGTAAACATCCGCGGTATCAAAGAAGTTGACCCCCAAATCAACAGCCCGGTTCAAAGCCTTCAAGGATTCCTCATCCTCTACTGGGCCCCAGGTGCCGCCAATCGCCCAGGCGCCAAAGCCGATGGTCGACACTTTCCAACCTGTCCTACCAAGTTCGCGATATTCCATCTTGATTCCTTTCTCCCCTTATGGATTGTCACAATGGTGCGCTAACACACCGGGAAAACAAACTAAATAGATGACATGTACAAGTTTAACACATCCCGCACTTTTGCATAAGCCAGTGAAATGGTTCGAATCGGTTCAGGTGAAGCAAGCGGTCCATTTCGGGCAGCAATTTCCAGCGCGCGGCAGCTTTCTACCAGGGCCTGCGCTCCAAAAATGCCGGAACTCGACTTCAATGAGTGAGCGATGCGCTGCACCTCAGCCCAATCCGCCCGCTGATATGCAGCTTCGATCTCTTTAATCAAGTGGGGCGTATCCTCAAGATACGAATCGATCACATCCTGCAAGCCGTCCCCCAGGCTGTCTGCCAGGTCTTGCATGCGGCTTTCGTCAACCAGTTCTTGCGGGTCTTGCCCGTTCATCGGCGGCAGCGCCGGGGTTGGAGTAACGCCCCCGACCAAAGGCTTCATCACCGCTTTGAGCGCATCCAGGCGAATCGGCTTGGTGATAAAGCCATCCATCCCAACCGCCAGACAGCGGTCTAGATCCGTTTTATATGCGTAAGCCGTCATGGCGACAATGCGCAGCCGGTGCTGCCCGTCTTTCTTTTGAGCGCGGATGCGCACCGTCGCCTCGATTCCATCCATCTCCGGCATCTGCACATCCATCAGGATCAGGTTATACAACTTCCGCTCGAGCGCCGCCAGCACTTCAACCCCATTTGTCGCTACGTCTGCGCTGTACCCTAATTTTGCCAACATCCGTAGCGCAACTTTTTGATTTACCAGGTTATCTTCTGCTAACAATATTCGCTGAGGGTAGCGCCGGGCAAAGTCTTTATCCTCATTATCCTCCCTAACCCCAGAGAGCGGGGGGAGAGGGGTTTCATCACATAAGACTGCGGCCAAAACTTGCCGAAGCTGGGCAGGTTTAACCGGTTTGGTCAGGCAGGCTGCTAATCCGTTCGCTTCCTCACGATCCAGGCGCTGACCAATCGAAGTGAGCATCACTAGCGGCAGTGGCTGTTCCAATGCCAGTTGGCGAATTTCTTGGGCCAAACTCAAGCCATCCATTTCAGGCATTTGCAGGTCAAGAATCGCCAAATGATAGGCAGAATTTGTACGCAATTTTTCGAGCGCCTGAAGGCCGCTGCAAGCCAGCTCGGGAACGATTCCCCAGGACTTCAGTTGGCGGGCAAGGATGAGCCGGTTCGTTTCATTGTCATCGACCACCAGGACGCGATACCCATTCAGGGCAGCTTCGGCCGCAGGATGCGCAGGCTCTGGAAGGGCTTCTACCACTTCATAAGGAACCACTACATGGAAGGTCGATCCCTGCCCCTCCAGAACTCTCTACCCAAATCCGCCCCCCCATCAACTCAACCAGCCGGCTGGTAATCGCCAATCCCAGGCCCGTTCCCCCGTACTTGCGGGTTGTAGATGCGTCAATCTGCGAAAACGAATGGAACAGCCGATCCAGGCGATCAGTTGGAATGCCAATGCCGGTATCCTGTACCAGAAAGTGGATCTCGCACCACTGGCCGCCTTCATTGAGTAAGGGACTTCCGACGGCATGCACTAAAATTTCGCCCTGTTCAGTAAACTTGACCGCGTTCCCGATCAGATTGACCAGAACCTGCCGCAGTCGGGCAACATCCCCAACGATAGACCGAGGAACACTCTGATCAATTTCATAAATAAGATCCAGGGATTTGCCAGACGCATGTGGGGCAATGATATCGATCGCTTCTTCCAGGCAGTCGTACACATTAAACGGTTGTATTTCCAACTCCAACTTACCGGCTTCAATCTTTGAGAAATCCAGGATGTCATTGATCACGGTCAGCAAAGCATCGCCGCTGGTGCGAATTGTTTCAACAAAATCTCGCTGTTCTTCATCCAGTTCTGTCTCGACTAACAGGCTGGTCATCCCGATAATTGCGTTGAGTGGGGTGCGGATCTCATGGCTCATGTTAGCCAGGAACTGAGACTTTGCCAGCGTAGCCGCTTCGGCAGTTTCTTTGGCTTCGCGCAGGCTTTCTTCCATACGTTTGCGCTCGGTGATCTCCTGAGAGGCCCCATAAAACCACGTCACACGGCCCTCGTTGTCATCCCATATCGGGCGGACGTAATCACGAATCCAGCGCATTTCACCATCTTTATCGAGGATGCGGAATTCAGCCACATCCGGTTTCCCTTCCATTAACCGCTCTACATGCCGGAGAGCGACATAGGAATCTTCGACCAGGATGCGACTGATAAGCGCATTGAAAGGATCGGTCTGGTCAAGAGGCACCCCGGTGATGCGAGTAAAGGCGCCTGTCGCCCAGATGGAAGCCATTTTCCCATCAGCATCCACCCGGCAAGCATAGGCGAAATCTGAAATTAATTCAGAAATGCGGCGGTAGCGTTCTTCACTCTCATGCACAAGCTGCATATTTTGCTTGCGCTGCACAATATCATGGGCGAAGGTCAGCACTGCCGGTTGGCCTTCATAGTCAATCAGGCCAGCCGTAATCTCGACATCCACCTGTTCCCCGTTTGCCTTCAGCAGGTAAGTCTCATACCGCTCTGGTTCCAGTTGCCCATCCAGACGGTGCAGATATCGGGTAAAAATCATATCACGCAAAGTTTCAGGGAGGATTTCCGTAAAATCCAGCCCAATCGTCTGGTCCGCCGTTCGCCCTAACAAATGTGCCAGCTGCGGGTTGCAGTAGCGGATTTTCCTATTTTGAAGGATGGCTATGCCGTCGTTGCCGCGTTCGACGACGGAACGATACTTTAGCTCGCTCTGGCGCAAGGCAGTCTCCAGCCGGCTGCGTTCGGTGATATCTCGTAAGATAATGAGCAGCCCCTTCCTTCGCCAGGTACCCGCTAACAGCGGGGATTTGCGCACCTCGTACAGGCGTTGGATGCCAGGCTTATCGATCTCAACTTCCGCTTGTTTCGTCTGCGGTTCCGTCACCACCCGCATTAATAAAGGCCACGGGGCCAGGATCTCCTCAACCAACCGCCCGGTGATATCCGCATCCCCTGCGTTTAGGATCTTTTGGCCTGCCGGATTAATATCCAGAATCCGGCCTTGCGGATCCAGGACCAGGATGCCATCATCCATACTTTCCAAAACGAAATCCCGCGCGATGGGAATCAAATCGAGTAAACGATAATGGAAAGCGCCAAACGCCAGGAACGGCAGCACTGCTGATAATAAGATCGGGATGATATCGATATTCGCCAGCAGCGGAACGCCCAAGAAGGAAGTAACCCCGCCAAACCAGGCCCACAAAGCGCCAAATATGAGGATGAGGTGCTGTTTGCGGCTGCCCCCGCTGGTCTGCAGAGAATGCTGGAACAATAATCCAACCACGAACAGCGTGATCAGCAGATCATAGATGCCCGTGAGTTGAAAACCAATTTCTTTATGGAAGGTCAATACTGGAAAAGGTCCAGCGGTTGTAAGTTGGAGGTTGGTGACAAAAAGACTTTGAAACGCAGGGATCCACACCAAACTCAGGGTCAGAATGGGCTTCACTAACAAGACTGGCCAAACATATGACCTCAGCCAGCTGGCTTTGCCAACAAAATGCAGTACAAAAACCAGTAAGAATAAGGTGAGGAAAGCCGCCCCAAAATACTTTATTTGAAACAACAGCCACTTTTGAGCGAGAAGGGGATGGAGCAGCTCATATAAATAGACCAGCGACCACTCGGCAATAGACAGCGCCAGGAGGACAAAGAAAATACTACCTGGCATCACCCGTCGTCGCAGACCATAACCGGCCATGCCAAACGACGAGGTAATGCCAATGATCAAGATGACAATCATGAGGATGAGCTGATTATTCATGCGACATCCCCTATTATACGATCTTTAGTTGGAAATTATTCTTACGCTTTACCTACGGCGTTCGGTGCGATCTAACTGATTCACCAGATAACCCTGATTGGTTTTCAAGCCTTTGATCTCGAAAATGAGCGCTTCCATATCTTGTTCATTTCCCTGTTCAATCGCGCGCTGCAATTTCAGAGTCACCTCGGCAACCCGTGCCCAGCGTGGACCGCCAAAGTTAAACGCGCCGTGCCGGTTACGCCAGTCGCCTTCGCGAAAAGCTCGCTCGATATCTTCCAACGCCAGGCCGGTGCGTTCCTCGAACGGCGCGACGACTTTCTGCGGTTCCATTTCATTTTCCACCCGGTAATACAGGCTGGCTGCCTGGCGTCCTTTCTCCCGTTGAAAATAGGCGGTGTTCAAGTTGGCTTTTTCAGCAACTTCAGGGTGAATCCGGGGTTGAAGCGCGCCTATTTCCAGATAAAGTAAATATACTAATTTGCGAAATAAAAACAGGCTGGTTTCTCGCAAGTCCATTTCTTGTCTCATATTTTTCTTTTTATGCTCCTGTCCCATCAATTTGTGGGCTTTTCACTTCATAGGAGATCTGAACTTCGCCTGGTCCATCTGGTTCAACATGCAGTGGCAGCAGCAGGCGGCGATCGTGGATCAGGCAAAGCCGGGCATCCTGCGCCTGGCAGTAGTACAGCGTCAGATCCACCGGCAATTCTTTATCTTCGGTCAATTCTAACGTCCAGGCAATGGTTTCACGAGCCGAGAAAGAAAGCTGCTCAGGTTGGCCTTCATCCCTCAACAGGACCAGGGTCGGCACATCCGGGTTGCGCTTGTAACCAGCTGGTAGGCGAACCTCCAGCACCACGCGCACCATCCCAGCCCTCACGGTTTTGGAAGGCAGTCGCACAACGTCTACAACTGCAGCAGCGACCGGCAGGCGTTCCACACCGCGCAGGCGGAAGGTGTGCACCTGGCGCTCCGCAAGCAACGCCACGCGGATGGCGTGATTGTTGGTATCAGCGATATAGAGCCGCCCCTGGTATTCCTGGACGCCCTCCGGCTCAAAAAAAGTCGCTAAATCAAAGCTGCCATCGCGCTGGCCTACCTGCCCGGTGCCAATCAGCGTCTGCACCTGCCCGGCCAGTGGGTCGAGCTGCTTGATCTTATGATTATACGTATCCGCAATATAAACTTGCTGTCCGGCAAAAGCCAGTCCGGCTGGGTGCTGCAGGAGTGCTTCACGGGTTGGACCATCCTGGTCGCCCCAATCAAACAAACCCTGTCCGACTAATGTTACCACCTGCGGGGTTTCACCCAATGAAATAGCTCTCACCGCGCTGGCCTCGGGATCCGCGACAAACAGGTTCCCAAGCCCGAAGGCCAGATCACTGGGCTGGTTGAAACTCGCTTCATCCAGTGCACCATCCTGCAGAGCTTCATACCCATTCCCAGCAAAAGGCCCAAACTGGCCGTCTGAGGTCAGTACCCAGATTTGATGCGCTCCGGCCATAGCGATAAAAACAGATTCACCGAGCGCCAGGACCGCCCAGGGATCACGCAGCGCTGTCTCGGTTGGGACACCTATACTGCGGCGTCCGTGGGCTTTCTGACCCGTTCCAGCTACCGTAGTCACCTCGCCTGAAGCCAGCTGGATGGCGCGGATCGCATGGTTCTCAGTATCCGCAACGTACAGTGTCCCGCTGTCCAGGTCGCCTGCGAGGCTCAAACCATGCGGATGATTAAAGGCCGCCTGATCTGCCAACCCGGCTTGCAAGCCAGCCTCACCGCGCCCAAACACGCGCAAGAGTTCGCCTCCCATCCCGTCCTCGTCCAGGCGCACCTCCAATATGCGGTGATGGCCCGTATCGGAAACAAATAGCCGATCACCTGCTATGTATAATTTTGCAGGGAAGCGAAGCGGGTGTTCCGGCTCCAGCGCTGCTTCAGGCCTGAGTTCTAGCGCGGTTGGGTCGATGGCCGCTGGGTTTTGCTGGATAATATCGCGAATGCTCTCTGCCAGATCTTCGGCCAGGATCTCGCCGGAGGTTTCTCCCGCGATCCTACCGTGTGGATCGATTAATATGAGGGTCGGCCAGGCTCTCACTGCGTAAGCGTTCCAGGTCTTCATCCCAGCATCATTCACAACCGGATGTTCGATACCTTCCCGCATGACCGCCTGGCGGATATTCTCAGTGGACTGCTCGGAAGTGAATTTTGCCGAATGCACTCCGATGATAACCAACTCATTCGGAAACTGTTCTCGTAATTTACGCAACTGCGTAATATTATTTGTGCAATTTATTCAGCCGCTCGTGAAAAATTCCAGTAAAACGATCTTATTCCGCAAACTGTTTAGTTCAAGCGGATGCCGCGTATTGATCCATTCTAAGCCTTTCGGAAATTCAGGCGCATGGATATTCCCTTTATAGCGCATTCCTACTCCACCCTCCAGGTATTTCTATCAAAATTATCATATTTATTATAGCATGGAAGACTGAGAATTAAAAAGCTGGAGAAGAACGCCTTCTCCAGCTTTGGGCCCTAACTTAGGCTGGTCACAACCATCCCAATCGAGAGAAAAAGATGACTGACCAGAGCACGAGGGTAATAATGCCACAGGTCGAAACGATAAAGAGCTGAACTTTCGATATTCGGAATACGCGTATTTGTAAAACCTCATTTCCTGTAGAAACGGGCTTCACTTGAAGAGATGGGATCAGAAATATCAGTAAAACAAGCAGCGGGACAAAGAGGATGCCAACATTAAGCGTGGTGAGGGCAAGGGCAGAAAACTGTTCGCCAAGCAACCAGTATGTTGGGTCTTTAATCGGCAGGTTTAAGAAGCTCCTGCCCAAACTCAACCCCCAAAAAACGAACCAAAGTGCCAGGAATAAAAGGCCAAAGCCTTTTGCCACAAACCATCTACTTTTCATTTTGCCCCTTCCTTCTTGATATCTTTCCTGTAGGATTGAAATGGATAGGTCCAACAAAAGCCAGGTCGATAATTCCAAAAAGGGAAGGAAACCCTCACCTGGCCTGTTATGTTCAAACAGATCTTGATAAGTCTGAAGCAACTCAGCTTCAAAGCGTTCTCGAAAAGCTGCAGGGTAAAGAATTAACAACCTGCGATAAAGCCAGAAGGAGAGGATGAAGAACTTCGATGAAAAAGCCCCCTGGCGACAATTAGAAATGGACATGGCGACAATTAGAAATGCCCATTGGGAATAATACACCTGAAGGGCGTGTAGGGCCATAGCTGCGGGTAAAGCAGCGCCCTGGATAAACATCTAATCGCTGGGTTCATCCTGAATCCGTTGAGCCGCTTCTTGGGCGCGGTGGCTGGAGATCTCCTTTCCGAATTCAACAATAATGCTGTGGTGGACGACACGGTCAATGGCAGCGGCGGTGGTCATGGGATCTTTGAAGATCTGGTCCCATTGCGAAAAGACCAAATTGGAAGTGATCATCACGCTGCGGCGCTCGTAGCGTTCGGCCAGCAAGGTAAAGAGAACTTCCATTTCATCGCGGGATTGTTGGACATAGCCGATATCATCGAGGATCAGTACTTCGAAGCAATCGAGGCGGCGCAGTTCGTTTTCGAGCAGCAAATCGCGTTTGGCGCGCAGAAGATCATCGACGAGACGGTAGGTGGGGGTGAAAAGGACGCTGCGCCCGGCCTGGACCAATTGGTGCCCAACGGCCGCCGCAAAATGGGTTTTTCCACGCCCGGGCAAACCGAAAACGAGTAGATTTTCGGCGCGATCCACAAATTCCCCCGTGCAAAGTTGCGCCAGCTGGCGGCGCAGGCGTAGCGAGAGGTGGTCCTGCTCGAAATTCGCCAGGTTTTTCCCGGCAGGCAAATGGGATGATTTTTGCAGGCGTTCGGTGCGGCGTTGGCGGCGGCCTTCGAGTTCCTGTTCCAGTAATTCAGTCAGAAACTTCTCAATGGACCAGGTTTCACGCGTGGCGGTGGTGAGTAAATCGTCTATCGCTTCCACGGCGGTGGGCATGCGCAGGGAGCGCAGGTGCTGCTGGAGCTGCTCAATTTGCGGCATAGCAGGCCTCCAGCTGGAGCAGTTGGTCGTAGATCGACAGATTTACCACCTGCGGGATGAGGTCGGGAATGGCCTGCCGGGCAGGTCGTTGTAACAGTTCAGCCAGGGTGTTGTCATCCCAGGTCGTTTTGCTGGCCAACAGGAAGGTGAGGGCCTGGGCGACATCCGTTTCCAGCCCAAGAGCGGCTTGTTTGAGGATGCGCAGGTAGACCATATCCGCCTTGCGCGGCGGCATATATGCCTTGAGAGCTTCCCAGGCCTGGTGGAAGACTTCCTGCGGGAACAGATCTTGGTGGTAGCGGTAGTTGCGAAATCCACCCGGTTTTCGCAGCAGGCTGTCGATGACATGCCGGTAGTTGATGTGGTAGTGATGGTTGCCGGTCAGGCGCGGCAGGGTTTCCACCCGCTGGTTGGCATACCAGACTTCGATGTGCCATTCGTAGACGCGTACACAGACCCGTTTGCCTTTCAACCCACTCGGAACGCTGTAGCCGTTCGCGCCTACCCGCAAGATGCCGTTGTTGCCCACCCGCACCTGGAGTTCACGCATGTGCGGCCAGGGCGCCACCTGGAGGGGTTTCATCACCGCCAGTTCTTCCGCCAATTTTTGCTGCCGCCCGGCGTTCCGTTTTTCCAGGATGCCAAATAGAAAGGCTTCGTAGGCAGCGATATTCGCAAAATCACGCGAGCCGCGCAAGAGCAAATGTTGTTCGACGGCCCGTTTGAAACCGCCGTTGGAAGCTTCGATATCACCGTTTTCATTGGGGCTGGCGAGATGGATCGTCCGCGCTTCCAGACCATAATGCGCCAGCAGCTGCAGATATTCTTCGTTGAAACCCCGTTCCTGGAGGTTTTTATGGCGTCCATCCACCCCCAGCTTATGCGTGGCGGCGGTGGTATTGTCCGTTTGGTGCACCTGGGGCACATAGCCAAGTTTGATCAGGGTGCTTTGCAGGCCCAACCGAATGGCCAATAGCGACTCGCTTTGCACCACCCGGCCCCACTCCCAGTTGGAGTAAGGTAAGACGCTGTGGATCAAAAGGTGCTCAAACGTTTCCATCTGGATGGTGATCTTCAACCCGTTCATGCAGGTTCCATCGGTTTGCAGCACTTCCCCAGGTTGATGCACCTGCTCCAGAATCAGCAACTGCGATCGATGCAATGCCCGCCAATTGCTGATGCGGCGCTGAAGGGTTCGCAGCTGCCCTGCCTGGTAATTGGCTCCCTCGCGCTCGCATAACCACGCAAACAGCGCTTTCGCTTCCAGTTCGGGCGCTTCTTCCAGTTTCTTTTCCAATTCTGCCCAGTCTGCCGCAAACGGGTCTCGCCGGGTTCGATGTCTCCGTGCTTGTTTTATTTCACTGGGCACCTGGCCCAATTGTTCATATTTTTGTACCGTTTTTCGGCTGCGTACATTCGCTTTGACGGCCGCTTGTTCCTGTGTTTTTCCGTTGCTGCGTTCTTTCATGATTAGCCTCACTTGGGCGTCGGTTGCGGTCATTAGCTCTCCTTACCTTAGAGAGTCTAACCGTTTCCTCCTCCCCGATTTGTGGGCATTTCTAATTGTCATCAATGCGTATTTCTAATTGTCGTTAAACGAAAAGCGCTATTCATTAGTCACTTGTTGAAGGAAGTAGGTTTTTGGCTCTCGCATTTGCAACCAGAATAGCTAAACGTTCTGCTTCAGCGCGCACGGCACTTTTTCCGATGTTTGTTATTCGATAGTACCTACGTCTTTGATCATCTAAAGAAGGGTCAGGGCGCTGCTCTGTTTCTTCAATTAAGCCATCTTTCAGCATTCTTTTAATGGTTCCATATAATGTCCCAGGCCCCATCTTAAATTTCCCACCTGAGTTGATTTCCACAAGTTGCATTATTCGATAACCGTGCTGCTCCCCATCCAGCAAAGTTAACAGGATTTGGAAAACAGCTGGTGTCAGGGGTAAAAATTGATTATTAGCTTTCTCAATATCGCTCATATTATATCCGTTACAGATATATTCCTCACGGATATAATAGCGCAGTTGGTGGGGTTTGTCAATAGGATCGTTTTGGAATAACTCATGACCGCGGGGGATAACCGGTGATATCGCGGATCTGTTCGTAAAGCGGGCGCAGGCGGTCGTACATACGCAGGTAAACGCGGTTGTACAGCTCATCGTAAATACGGTGATTGGTGGGATCAGGTTCAAAGGAAGTACCCAGGTGGGCCATCTCTGAAACGGCGGTCTCGAAATCGGGGTGCAAGCCCAGCCCAACCGCCGCATCGATGGCGGCCCCCAGTCCAGAGGCCTCATACAGGTGTGGGCGAGTGATGGGCAAGCCAAAAATATCCGCCGTAAGCTGCATGGCAGCCGCGCTTTGACTGCCCCCGCCCGCCACGCGCACCTCGGTGATCGCCACGCCGCTGCGCCGGGAAGTGCGTTCGGCGCCTTCGCGCAAAGCATAAGCCAGGCCCTCCAAAATGGAGCGGTAGAGGTGGGCGCGGGTATGCACATCCCCGAAGCCAATCACAGCCCCTTTGGCTTCAGGCCCCGGTACGCGCAGACCCGGTGACCAGAAGGGCTGCAAAGTCAGACCCAACGACCCCGGAGGGACTGTGCTAACCATTTCGTCAAACAGCGCTTCGACCTCCACGCCCATTTCTTGCGCCAGGTGCTGTTCGGGTTGGCCGAATTCACGCTTGAACCAACTGACCATCCAATAACCACGGTAGACCTGGATTTCCAACGAGTAGGCGTCGGGCACTGCCGCCGGGTAAGGGGGGATAAGCGGAATCACTTCGATATAGCGATGATGGGTAGTATTGATCGTCGCAGTCGTGCCGTAACTCAAACAGGCAATGTGGGGATCCAGGCAACCTGCCCCAATCACTTCGCAGGCCTTATCCGCCGCCGCCGCAATCAACGGCAGGCCAGCCGGGATCCCGGTCGCTTCGGAGGCTTCCGGAGTGATCTCACCCAGAGGATGCGCCGGAGGGATCAGCTCTGGTAGAACAGCTTTGTCCATCGGGACGGCCTGCCACTTCCAGTCTGAAGGGCGCGCCCAGGTCAGGCGTTTATAGTCAAAGGGCACATATCCTACCTGGCAGCCGACCGAGTCGACGAAACGGCCTACGAGGTGGTATGTCAGGTAGCCCGATAGAAACAGGTATTTATCCGTCCGCCGCCAGATTTCAGGTTGGTGGACGCGAATCCAGTTGGCTTCCGCTTCCGCTTGCAAATAAGCGACCGTCTCCGTCATGCCGGCAGCGCGAAAGGCCAACCCCCACCAACCGCCTACACGAGGCAGGCCGGCCGTGCGGCGCTGGTCCAACCAGACGATCGCCGGACGCAGCGCTCTCCCGCGTGAGTCGACATTAATCACGGTGGAGCGCTGCGTGGTCAGCGCCACACCGGCGATCGCATCTTTTTGGACACCCGGCAAGGTCCATAACTGCTGGCAGGCCTGACACAGCGCCTGCCAGAAAACCTCAGGATCCTGTTCGGCCAGTCCGGGAGCCTGTGAAACATAAGGTTCAATGGGTACGCGTGATTTGGCCAGCAGATCACCCCGCAGATTAAAGAGAAGGGCGCGCACACTCTGCGTGCCATGATCAATTGCCAGGATCAAATCACCTGCCATTTTAGCTCTCCACAACGCAATATGAACCGCTCCAGCCATCAGCGGGGAACCCATTCAAAGTTACTATATCATGAAAATAAAACCCCAACGTTCAACTTTAAAAGCAAATTCGGCTGCCAGGTTTCAGCAGCCGAACGCTACAAAATCTCAAAACTTTTCTACTTGCTCAGGCGGGTGTATCCGGATCTACCGTATCCGCTGCATCTCGCAGGTTTTCGCTGACTTGCTGGCGAACATTATTCACCACCGAGCCGCTGCTGTCCTTCATATCGGAGACCCGTCCCTGAACCCGGTTGCGAGTATCGGCAACCGTGCTTTCCACGCGGTTACGGCCTTCAGAAACCAGCTTTTCCGTCTTATCAACCGTCGTCTGGATGGTATCCATAGCCTGGTCCCGCAGTTCACGACTCTTTTCCGTTAAACTTTTGGCGAGTTTCATCTCCAGGAGCGGGTGCATTGAGCAAGGCGATAAAATAGCCGATTGCCCCACCCACCAAAATCCCGGTAAAAAAGTCACCAAAACCTGATCGTCTTCCACTCATCGAATTTCACCTCCTTCAGCCGTTTTGAAATCTTCCTTTCGCAGCTTACATCGTACCTTAACGACCCCGCTGGCAACAAGCGGGGAGTTAGCATTCGAAGCAGTAGGGAATCTCCTAAAAGCGCGCTTTTAGCCCAAAATTATCCTTTCTGACCGGCAGTTGGGCTTAGCAAGCCAATTTGCAAAAGCGGCAGCTGCGATCCCGGCGCATTCCGCCGCTGGGATAACTGGTCAAACAAACGCATCTCGAGCAGTGCGATGAGAAAAGCGAGCAAGGCCTCAGAGCTGTAATTGACGGAAGAGCGCCCTGGCTGCAAACCATCCGCACATGCCCCTGTTTCCGGATCATACAGAGGCCGGCCCAGGTCATTCCGACCCAGAAACCATTGGAATGCATCCTGCGCATAAGCGATCCAGCGGGCGTCCGTGGTGTGGCGATAAGCCTCCTGACAGGCGGTGATCATGGCGCAGGCTTCCAGCGGGCGCTGCACAAAGCGCATCGCTTCACTTTCCTTACGCCGGAGCCCCTGGTCGCCCAATGGGGAAAATATGCCTTCTTTCGAAAATTGCAGATCCGTCAGCCATTCCAACGTTGATAAGCCCGCTTTGACCGCCTGGGTGTCATTTGCCCAATGCCCCGCCGCGATCAACGCCTGGCAAATACTGGCGCTGCAAGCCGAAAGGTTCTCCGCCAACCAGGGCCAGTCAGCGGAAGCGTTTTCCTGGTACTGATGCACCAGCCGGTCCAATAATAGCCGCGCAGTCCTGCCCGCGTCCCGGTCCCCTGGAAAACGATGCAAATATTCTTGCAAGCCGAGCAAGCTAAAGCTCCAGGCGCGCAGGCTGGAACACTGAATGGCCGCTGGCAGCGCGGCTTCGAACAAGCGGCGCGCGACACCCAGCATCCCGAAATGTGAGGAGCGGCCCAGTACCATGCCTAAAGCCCATATTGCCAGTCCATGCGTGTCTTCCGTGCCTTGATCATCCTGCCAGTTGCGCTTGTAATCAAGAATACCCCGGAAATGACCGTTCTTCGGGTTAAAAGCATTGAGCAGAAAGGCTAACTGCCGCGAGGCTTGCAGTTCAATCGGGATGAAAGGGCCCTGCCCGGACTGTTCCAACAGCTGCGAAAACATCAGCGCGCGGGCATTATCGGCTGTGGTATACCCCTGCTGGTAATCAGGCAGGCTGAGCAGCGAGGCCTTTAAGATTCCCGTTTCGTCCGTCATGCGCAGGAAATGATCCAGCTTTAATGGCGGCAGAGCACCTTCTGCGGTGTCTCCTCCCGTCACCGGAATGACGTTTTGCAGCACTGCCTGGCGCGTCGCCGAGCGCAGCGCAGACTGCATGCTGCCCATCAACTGCCGCACCGTGCGCCGCGCAGACTGCTCATGATCCCAGTTCGCGAGCGGCAGCAAATCCATTTCTTCTTCGGGCACTGCATGATGCTCGCTTAAAGTCGTATAAATGGATGGGTCAAAAACAACCAGGCGGGCTGAAAGAGCAAATCAGCGCAGCAATTACCCGCTGCTGCGCCGGGCTTGCAGGTGCAGGCAGGCGCGGCAGCAGGGTTACAGCTGGGAATTTCAAGGCTTGCAGCAGCGTCAGCAGATAACCGCCTGCCTCGCCATCAAAAATTTCGAAATCATGGTATACACAAACGAGATCTACATTATTTAAGTTCAGATACTCGGCCGCAGCACTGTATTCACCCTGATTCGCCTGGGCAATTTCAAAATGCACGCGTGATGGATACGCATAACGACGCTGCACGTCGCTCATCGCCACACCCAGGCATTCACAATTACTATATTCAGCGGCAAAAGCATTCAACAGGTGAGATGTTTCACCAGCAGTACGCGAATGGCGCGGCAGAAAGGCCCCTAGGAAACAAACTCGCTCAACTGGGATCTCAAAATCTACAAAACTCATCTCATCCTCTAATTCAGGTAGTAAAACAAAAACGCCGGGAGCCGCTGCACACCGGACGTCTTTAGGTGTATTTACAGCAAAACCCGGCAGTATTTCCAGTGTAAATTAACAATAAAAGGTGCGTCGGAAAACCGTAACGGGGATTTTTCCGCAAAAAAGCTAGGGATTCCCCGAAAGTATTTTTATGGTGGATTCAAAAAGGTGAAAAGCCTTTTTGAATCCACCGATCCTATTCACCTGGATCAAGCAAAAGGATCAAGCCAAAGACGCCCATATTGGCAAATAACATGGGTGCCATCACCGGAGCGCCCCGAATAAAGCGTTCACCGACCACAGCCCCTAAACTGACAATATCCTGATTAATATGTAAAGCAGAACCCAGCAGCCCCGTGGCGATAAATAAAAGCATCAGGATCGTATAGGTGCGCAGGTCGCTGGGCAGCGGTTGTTCCAAGATGCCCATCAGGATGATTACTACCGTCCCGAAGACGCCGACCACAATCGGCACCCACACAAAGGGATTGACAAATTGCGTTCGCGCATGGTCCAACACGCTGCTAATCACCGTAATCAGAGCCCCCAGGCCAATCAAGAAGAAGTAAGCGCGGGATTTACTGAGCGGCATTTGTAAGTACATGCCACCCGGCAGCACCAGCCGCCCACTGCCCGGCTGATCTTCCTGCCAGGCAGCGCTCAGGCCAAGAATTCCGATCAACGCAAAGGTGATCGGCCCCAGCACCGGCGGAGCCCAGACCAACAGCGGCAGTGACAGCTGCTGCCCAAAAGGCGCATCCGGTAAAACCGCGCGGCTCAAGTGGAAGTAACTGCCTAACAACCCCACCAGAATACTGGCCAGGAAGACGAGCGTCCCCAGCAGGTTGGCTGTCATGCGCCGGCGGAAGGCAATCAACCCGGCGATGAACAGGATGATCCCTGCTACCGGGCCAAAAATGATCGGAATCCACTCAAACCGGGTTATCGTTCCGCTGATGCTGTGCGCCAGAAAGGTCTCCACGCCCAGCAGGATTTCATTAACAGACAGCATCAACAGCATCCACTGGTCGCGCACCAGCGGCAGGCGCACCCGCCGGACAGGCGGGTACACCTCAGCCAGATAGTAAGTGCTCATTGTCCACTCCCACCGGCATTCTTAGTCTCTTTCAATGTGCTGTTTAATTCGGAAAGGGACTTGAGAATCTCATAGGCTCCATGCCATTGGGTATAGTCTGGGCCCTGCATCCAGGCGCCAAATTTCGCCGTCCGGCCCCAATGATGCCAGAGTTCAAAGTAGGAGAAATCCACAGGCTGGTCGAAAGGCGCATCTGTCAGCCCCCCAGCCTGCTTGACATCATTCATAATCTGATCAGAACTCTTTTACCCAACTGTTAACCTTGACCACAACGGCATCCGCGCCCTGGTAATAGTCAGCGACAAAATTCTTATTGTGGCACTGTAGACATACCCCCTGCATACGAATCAGGTTATCTTGCCAGCTGGGCCGCCGTTCGCTGATGGGAGCAAATAGATACCAGGTCAGGCGTTCACCCACATCATGCGTGGTGCCAGAAGCGCCAAAACCACTGATATGGCAGGTTGCACAAGTTGGAGCCGGGAAATCTTTCACCGTCAGCGTGCCGGGGTCCGCTTCCCAGTTCCAGTTTTCTCCCTGGGTATGATACGCAATGCCGTGCGGCGATTCAATGTACACTTCCCACTGGGGGTGATCGGGGCCAATGTGGCAAGCATTGCAGGTCTCTGGCTTGCGCACCTGGGTCAGACTAAACTCATGTCGCAGATGGCACTTCTGGCACTGCCCTACCGACCCATCCGCGGCAGGTTTGCCAACACTGTGGCAAACTTCACAAGCAAATTTAGTGATTTCCGGTCCCTCCAGCGCGCCGATCACATTCCGGGCCTTGCTGGGTGAGTACTGGCCCTCTGGTACGGACTGGTACTGCTTCAACAACGCTTGCGAAAGGTTTTGCGAACCAGCATAAGCAACCCAGGCGGGTAAAGCATGGCGACTCTGGTAAAACTGGGCCGTCTCCACCTCATGGCAGCGCTGGCACATAGCTGGGGTAGGCGACTGCAGCACATAAGTACCCTCATGCGCCACTGCCCCTGCATAATCGGCTGAGACTTCATGGCAGTCCTGGCAGCGGATGTTTGCCGCCGCCATAGAACTATGCCCATATTCATTCACAATACCCGGTGTCGCCCGGCGGTGACAGGTGACACAGGTATCTGTACTGTTTGCCAGGGCATTCACTTGTTCCAAACCCGCCCTCCCGAGCGGCGGCCGGCCAATGAGAAACACGATTAATGCCAGGCCTAATACGACCAGCAAAACCACCAGCCCGATAAGAAACGCCCGAGCAGTTACGAATCCCCTTCCTGGAACATTCATAAAATCCTCCCTGATATTTATTTTTTCTTTCAGTACCTTTATTCCAGTCCCCACCAGAACCAGTCCTATCGGCTGCCATTTTATAGAACAGCCAGGCATTAATCTGCGGACTGAATATCACTATTATAGATTAATATTTTTAATAAATGTGTCAAATCGCTCTTTAAACCCGAAAAAGTGATTCGACCGCTTGCATGAAGCGGACAAGATGAGTAGAATTCCGGATGTTTATTGGACATAGGAGAGAAGCAACATGAACAATTCAGTTTACATTCCAGAAAGTGCGATGGCGATCGTAGCCCATCCCGATGATATCGAGTTCAGCTGCGCTGGAACAACCGCCCGCTGGGCAAAAGCTGGGGCGCGCATATCGTATGTTTTATGCACCAGCGGAGATGTCGGCATTGCCCAGCCAGGCATGACGCGTGAGCGAGCAATTGAAATTCGCGAGGCAGAAGCCCGCGAGGCTGCCCGCATTGCCGGGGCAATGGAGATTATTTTTTTGCGCGAGCGAGACGGTATGCTCCAGGCCACGCTTGACCTGCGGAAAAAGTTGGTGCGCGAAATTCGCCGCTTCCGCCCAGAAGTGATCCTGACCGGCGATCCGACCGTGGTTTTTGCCGGGCCCGATTACCTGAACCATCCTGACCATCGCGCTGCCAGCCTGGCTGCCTTGGAGGCTACCTTTCCTGCTGCCGGGCAGCCTAACTTGTTTGAAGAACTGGCTGAAGAAGGCCTGACAGCTTTCAAGCCGCGCAAAGTGTATGTAAACTTGTGGGGTGATTCAGCTGATGTTTACGTGTCGATCGATGACACGATCGATACGAAAATTGAAGCCTTGCGCGCTCACAAAAGCCAGATGGGAGAATGGGACCCCGGCCCTTCCGTCCGTGAATGGGCAGCATCCAGCGCTAAAGGCAAGGAAATGAGTTACGCCGAAACCTTCAAAGTGATCACGCTGGAAAATGATGAGACCTGGGAAAAGCTCAAAGCCAAGGAAAATGGGGCGTAAACCGCTCCCGCAGAACGAAGAAAGCGCCCATTTTTACTGAGCAAACATTTCCTGCACCAGGGGTTGAATGCGATCCCAATTGGGGAGCAGCACATCCGCGCCGCCATCCGTCAGAAAGGGCGTGGTCATTTCACGTTGAATCGTGCGGTTATCAATCGTGTCGCTGATCGCGGCGCGAACAACCGCCAGCCCAATCCGCGGCCACTGCCAGGCGGGTAGATTGGTATCCACTGAAGCGAAAGCCGCCTGGGCGACCAGGGGCAGGCGCGGCCAGGAAAGCGGGGACAGCGCCTGGACCACCAGCGCCTTGAGCATGAGCTGGCCGTGTTCCATACGAAAGAAATCATCGCTGCCCTTGCGGGCGCGCACGAAGGCTAAGGCTTGCTCGCCATTCAGGCGCTGGCTGCCGGCCGAAAGACCCGCCATATCTGTGGGCAAGTTTATTGTCACTCCGCCAAAAGCATCCACCACATTCTGAATGGTATCAAAGCGAACGCGCACATAGTACGGCACATTCACGTCGAAGTCCTGCTGCACCGTTTGCATGATCGCTGCTGGACCGCTGCCCGGTTGGGCTGCTTCCGCGAAAAAGTGCGCGGTATTGATGCGGTTCTCACCTACTCCTGGGATCGATACCCACAAGTCACGCGGGATGGAAAGCATCTTGACGACTGGCTGCAGTGGATTTACCGAAAGCAAGATAATCGTATCGGTGCGCCCTAACGCGGTGCCCTCCGGAACCCGGTCAATTCCGAGAACGAGCAGGTGTGTTGGCACCGGCGCAAGCATCAGCGCCATCCCCAGCGGAAACAGCAGCATCAGCGGGATGAGCAGCAGCATGAAACACGAACCACAGCCAAAGCTACGCCGGCGGGTGCGTGGAGAAGGTTGGTGAAAAGCCTTAGGGGGAGCAATAGGCCGAGCCTGGTTCGGTGGCCGGTAAACGGGAGTTTGTGGATTTGCACTCATTTGGAAACTGTCTCGATGGAGCGATTCTAACCAATTCAACGGATTCTGTCATTGGCAAGCTAAACTTACAACCCGCGACTTTCTGCACGGTTCTGGCTGAGCAGGGGTAGGGAATTCCCTACCCCTGCTCCATCGGGCATACCCCATGTTGAGAAAAAGTAAAAAACAGTATATTTATAGACAGCCACTGGCTCTGGTCAGTTGCGAGCGGTTTTTGAAAAAACGGAAGCAGAAGCATCCAGATACCGCAGGGGGTAATTAATGGTAATGGCAGAACGCACGCGTTCGGGCGGCGAACGCAGCGGAATGCCTAATCGGGCAGTAGACTGAGCTGGAAGGTCCCTGCCAGGCAGATCGTTTTTACGAACAGGCTTGTAATGATCGCCCAGTGAGACATAGGAACCCCGAGGTCATATATCCCTCGGGGATCCTGTGTTTTTATGCCATAAGCATCAGCCACCAGGCTTTTATCAAGGGAGGTAACATGAAACTTTCAAAAGATGCAAAGATCCTTTCCAGTGACGGGAAAGAGATCGGAAACCTGAATCGTTTTGTCATTGATCCCCAAAGCAAGCAGATATCTCACATCGTATTTGAACACGGTTTACTCTCGCGGAAGGAATACGTTATTCCGATGCGCGGAATTGACCATGTTGATGAACAGGGCATTCATCTCAGCCAGGTTCCAGCGGATGCCGTAGATAAACTGGTGCCCTTCACTGAAGATGAGTACATCATCACCGATGAACGCGGACTGCTGGCGCAAGGCTTTGTCAGCGATGACACCATCAACACTTACTACTATTACCCCCCCGCTCCGGCTGGCGCGCCAGGCGTTTTACGCCCAGATGAAATGTATATCTATAACCCACCTGCGAAGCCAACCGTCGCTACACATGCCGCCATACCCGAAACTGGCGCTCCGCCGGTACGCAAAGAACTGGACGAGAATATCCCTGACAATACTGTTGCGCTGAAAGAGGGAGCAAGAGTGTTCAGCAGCGACGATAAGCATCTCGGGGATGTTGAAAAAGTGTTTGTTGACCCGGCGGATGATAAGTCGACCCACCTGCTGGTCTCCAAAGGCCTGCTGTTTAAACAGCACAAGCTGATCCCTATCAATTGGGTAACTACCATTGGGCAAGATGTCGTTTACCTGGGGGTTGACTCTGCTTTTGCCAATCAGCTGCCGGACTATCAAGAGTAGCATCTCTACGAATAGAGAAAATTAATTGTGGAAACCCGCCGCCATACATTGCGATGGGTTTCCACAATTAAATACTTTTTGGACTTCTAACGATAAATGGTAAGGTCGCGCCGGCGAACGCGAGACACGCCCCCGGTAGTGATGCTCAAACAGCCCTGCAAGTCAACATAGGTGATATTTCGCTGTGCTTCCAAAATTTTAAGCGCAGCATCGGTCAACCGGTTGCAGAAACTAAGGTTGAGGTAGGCCAGGTTGGGTAAGCTGCTCAAATGCCTCAACCCGGTGCTGGTGATCGAGCAAGAACTCAGGTTCAGCCCAGTGATCTGCGGCAGGGCTTTCAAACGCGCCAGACCAGCATTGGTCACATTTCGATTCTCAGACAAATCCAGAAAACGCAGCGCTTCAACTGGTTCCAGTTCCTGCACCAACCCGGCCAGGTCTTCGTCCCCAATACTTTTGATGCGCACCCGAATTACGTACCCGTCTGGGACTGTAAAATACCCGGGACCCTGATCCACCTCGAGCCAATCCAGGTCAGGAAATCCTTCCGGGCGAGAAAGAACCATCACCGGGTAGGTCGATGAAAAATGGGTGGGGTTAGCTTCACTTTCTGTCAATCGGCATCCTTTGGCGTATGTTATTTCGTTCTCAATGGATTGTAGCATAAAGTTTTTGGTTTATTCATTTCCCCCAATTTTAGCAAGAGGCTGCCCAAATATTTCTTGGGCAGCCTCATCGAAAACCAGACGCGAAATCCGACGCTTAGAACGGGAACTACGGGAGATCGCCGAAGAGCGGGAGATCCTAAAAAAAGTAGTCAGCATTTTCTCCCGGAAAAGCGCATGAAGTACACCTTCATCGATGCCCATCGGGAGGAGTTCCAGGTACGGCGGATGTGCCGGGGATTGGGGGTGCAACGCAGCGGGTACTATGCCTGGCGCAAGCGTACGCCCAGTGACCGGGCGCAGGCCAACGAAGCGCTGTTGGTGCTGATCCGGGCGGAATATGCCGCCAGCCGCAAGACCTACGGCAGCCCACGCATTCAGGTCGTCTTGGGGCGCAAGGGCGAGCGCTGCGGACGCAACCGGGTAGCGCGCCTGATGCGCCTGGACGGACTATGCGCCTTGCCCCGCCGCAGTCGCCGTCCAGTGACCACCCAACGGCAAGCGGGCGTGGTGCCCGCTCCCAACCGGCTCAATCAGGACTTCAGCGCGGTGGCCCCGAACACCAAATGGGTCAGCGACTACCTTTTCTCCTCCTCAGGAGAGGGATATTAGCAGCTGGCTTTCTTACAACCAGCGTTAGAGATATTTATGCCGTACGAATGCGGAACCAGAGCGCACCCATAAAGGAGTAAATCGCGAAGGCGATTAACCCCAGCGCGACAATGCCCAATAACCAGGGTCCAAACGGCTGCTGCGCCAGAAAAGTGAGTGCGCCATCAATGCCGGCAATCTTCGAAGCGTTCGAGGTGGTCGCCGCGAGGATCGCAAGACTGCCAATAATCGCCAGCACCACACCCAAAGCAGCCCGCCCGATGCGGCCCATGCGCAGCGTCCATTTTCTTTCAGTTGCTGACATTTGATACCCTTTGAGGCGTTCTTCTAAGTTACCTTTCCAACCGCGATAAATATTTACCAGTCCAGCAATCGCAATCCCTGCGCCGATCAGGCCAACGACCCAGGGCCCCCATGAGGTGGACAGGATGCCAGACGCAACGCGCTGAGCTGTCTGCCCGCCGCCATTAACGTTTTTACTGGCATTCGCCAATAACTGAATTGTTGGGTATTCGAGTGCCAGGTAAGAAACGCCTGAAATAAAGTAACCAACGCGGGCGATCAAGCCTTTGACATCATTCCCCTTATCATATGGGTCCGCAAAGGCGCGGATCATATTCCACAGAAACAGGCCGATCAAGCCAATCACAATTACAATTAAAATAATTTTGCCATACGGTTTTGAAGCAATTGTGGATAAGACCCCAGCGCGACCTGTAATCTGGCCCCGCCCGGTAAAGATGGCCTGGATAGCAAGATAACCTACCAGGCCGTAAATAATTCCACGGGTAGCATATCCGATCCGGGCTACTTTATCGACCCAGGGATTCTCCTGAGCCGTTTTTGCCATCTTTTTCGCTTCTCCGGACATACCTTTTAAGCGATCCTTATCACGAGCGACCATTCTTTATTGCCTCCTAATGCAGGATGAGCAGCGAAAACATTGGGAAACCACTCACCTGTTGTAAATTAAAATTCATCTAACAATAATCTTCAGGTCAAGCCAGGTGCAGCAAACATTAATTCAACTGGCTGATTTGTCGTTCTTTGTACTTTATTAATAACCCTTAATAAGTGTCAAAGAAAGAGGGACATTCCATTTATAAAGACAGGAATGTCCCTCTTTTTCCAGAGGGAAAGGGGATATAAAAGGTGGTTATCGTACAATTAAGGAGGTGCTGGTATTATCCAGACGGGCGGTTACTAACTGATCCGCTTTTGTCAGCGAGCCCGAGTATGCGCGCGCCCCTGGCCAGGCCTGCCAGCCAGACAATACAAATGGAACCGGGCTATCAGCGGCAAACCACTCCCCATTATATTTCCGGGCGATGTGCACATGCGTGCCGGTAGCGACCCCGCCTTCACAGGAGGGGTGCCCAATGCGATCATTGGTATTGAGCTGCGTCCCAACCGCAACGCGCTCCTTTTCGGCGACGTGCAGGTAAAGCAGCACCCACCCAGTCTGTTCATTTCCATCGCCGTCCAGGTCTTCAATCACCTGCCCGTTCGCGGAGCGCAGTACTACCCCAGGCGCAGCCGCGGTAGCCCAGAACCGAGATACGGTGCAGCCTTTTTCAACATTAGCCGGGGCAAAATCCAGCCCACCCCAGGGACTCCCGACGCCCCAGGCCGCGTGCGGCCCACCCGTCAGCGTCCAGGTCTCACCGGGAGGAAAGGGAAGTTCCAGGTCCGGTTGGGCCAGGTGATCGGGCAGTAAAGGCTCTACCGCTGCCGCACGCTGCCAGGGATCGCCAAACTTCTCCTGATAAAAGGTCAAGAACAAAGCCGGATCATACAGCTGGGTTTGCCAGTGAGCCTGGTCATACAATTTCGCGAACAAGTACTCCATTGCAGCTGTTCCGGCATTCACCGTGGGGCTGATACGCTGGTGCGTACCATTGGCGAACTCAATTTCCGTAACCGAGCCAGACCGCCAGCCGTAATAACCGATGGTCAGCTGGCGAGCGGTAAGCGTAATCTCTTTATACAATCCGCTGTATTGGTTGGCATAAAAGCCAATCGGGTATTGGTTGTTGGCGCCGTCTGCGGGACTGTCAAAGACCCAGTGAGAGCGATATTCGAGCACTGCCAGCAGCAGGCGAGGATTGATAGACGTTTCGTCCGCGACCCGCTGCACAATTTGCGCTCCCGTTAGGGTGTCATTATCGACCTTCTCAGTATAAGTGCTGAGAAAACCACCCGCATTCCGCACAATATCTTCTACTGAAAATCCCACAGAAGAAGGCGAATAGACAATTTCGCTGTCGGGCAGCAGCCCGGTGGATGGCGGCAGGTTGGCGAAGGTATTGGGAATGTTGAGCTGCACCCCGGATGGGAGCATTAGTTGGGGCGGATACTGCTGTGGGTTGAGGATTTGTGTCTGCTCCACGCCAAAACGTAGTGCCAGGGCTGCCAGGGTATCCCCTGAACGGGTCAGGTATTCAATATGATCATGATCATATGCCGCAGGAGGAACGACGGTGAGTTGCAGCGGCTGTTCAGGCTGGGCTTCTTGAGGTTGATCCGGCAGCGGGCGCGCAGTCGATTCTGCAGCCGGTGTGGCAAAGAGCTTCGCCGCCAGCGTCTGGCGCGCCGTAAGGTGTACATCCGGCGCTGAAGACACCGGCATATTACAGGCCATGGTCGGAAGCAGCCAGGCCAGCAAAAGGAACAGGATCCATTTACGTTTCATTTTGGATTACTGAATGCGGACAAAACAATCGGGTCAAATCGTACCATGATCGTACTATTCTACCATCTCAAAACATCCAATTTGCCGATTGTGGTATGATTCAGCTATTCCCTAGCTCATCCTGAGATGAGCCGGTAATTCATCTTATCTAGAAGAATACATGTACTCTCGAACGCATGGAAAGTGACATCGTATCCGGGCAGCAGTCAGCATGGGTGCTGCTAAAAAAACTGGGGGAAGGCGACGCCGGGGAAGTGTACCTGGTGGAATCACTGTTGGAAAAACAACCAGCCATCCTCAAACGGCCGGTGCGCAGTGCCTTCGCCAGTGATGTAATCCGGCAGACTTCCCAAATCACCACGGAAGGGAAGATCCTCAAAGCGCTCTCAGCGGCGCTCAAAATGGATGAGGATTTCTCTGTAGGCGTGCCTGATTTGCTGGATCAAAGTAAGCCTGGGACGGCCTTCAGCGAGCGCATGTTTATCATTATCGAAAAAGCGCGCGGCTTTGACCTGGCTTTCCTTTCACGCGCCGCGCAGTTAGGCCTGTTGAGTGGTGCGGAACTGCAGGCTGAAACCCCTGAAGAAAAGCGCTTCCTGCAAACCGTGGCAGAAAGCGGCCAAATGCCCGAGCGCATTCTACTGAGCGCGCTCAATGCCCTGTTAGGGCTGTTTGAGCGCATCCACCAACGCGCCTTTGACATAGAAGGCTTAGAAGCGCACGGCATCCTTTGGAACGATGTCAAAGCCGAGCACCTGTATTGGGACCCCTGGCGCTCACAGCTAACTATCATCGATTGGGGCAACAGCCAGTTCCTGGAACGGGACGGGGCAACCAGGGACCGCCGCTTTTCAGTATGGGAGGATTACCGGCAGTTATTTGAACAGATGGGGCGCTTCATCGAATCATCCTCACCAGGGTTATTGGGCAAACTTGGCTGGCCGGCTGACCGAACCTTTGAGGAAGATGATTTGCAAAGTATTCAACTGCTGCAAGAGCAGGTACGCACCCTGCTGCAAGGGCATCTCATCCGGCTCAAGGAAACGCGCCGCAAAGAAGTCGAACTTCTGCGGCGAGGATCCAGCGATGGGTCGGCGAATAACCCGCTGATCGAACTTGAAGCGACCCACCGCCGGATGATCTACTATGGTGAACTGCCCGATTACACCGGATCATTGAACCTGGCGCTGAGCTACGCCGCCCGTTTTACAGAAGCGAGGCGTTTTGCGGAAGTGGAAGAAATGTGCGAATGGGCCATTGCCCTGCCGGGAAGTGATGAGGATCACCTGCGGCTTATCGCGCAGCTGGCCCGCATCACTTCCCGCTCCCAAAACACGTCCAGTTCGCAACAAGACTTTCTACGGGAAGCGCTCCAGGCTGCCCTCCGGCGGGATTGGCCAGTTGTACTGTGGAGCCTGGTGTCGGCCCTGCGCAACTCGCCTGAACCTGACTGGTGGTACGACCTGATCACGGCAGTGCGCCAACAGCAGTTGGGCGCTGAAGCCTCTGCTACACAGCCCTTGCTGATCATTCGCCGGACTTATCTCACTTTGCAAAGCATGGTAGAAAAAATGGAGAAAACGCCCGGCGATGGCAATCAGGCCACCTTGCTGCGCTTGCAAGCCCTGGCGCGTCATCTCCGCGAAGATACCATCCCCAACTGGCTGCACATCGACCCCAATCCCCCCTATGCCAACCTGGCTTATCAGGAAATTGAAGAAGACCTGGACGAAATTGGTACGTTCCTGCCAGAAGCACGTCAGGCGTTAGAACGCTCGCTGGCAAAATCTCGCGTCCAGGTTAATACAGTACTGGCAGACTGGGAACAGGGCGCCTTTGTCAGCGCCTGTGCCGAACTGCGTCAGGTTCTGCTGCATGATCCCGATCGTAAACGTGTGCTGCGCGCCGAGCAGGCCTTGCAGAATACCCCTGACTGGTTAGAAAAAGTTCAATGCGGCCCGCAGCCTGGGGAGCATTATCTGGCCTTTATTACTGAAATTGAGTTTGAAGGGCGCGAACTGCGCAACCAGGTAGGCCCGGCCAGCTGGCTAGATCTTATTCTAGAAGGCTGCCGGCAGCTGCGGCGCGGCGCCTGGCCGCCGGATCTGTTCCAGAGCATGCCGCAGTTAGTGCAGGAAATGCCCTGGCTGCGCCGTTTCGAGCGCAGCGAACGCCTGCCCGCACAGGATAAAGGTAGTTCAGCCCCTGCGCGCCCCAGCTTTGGCCTCTTGAGCAATTCTTTACGTGGAAAATTAGGCATCGAACAGGATCTGCACTTGCTGGCTGCGCTGGATGCCTGGATGCCTGAAGCACGCGGTTCTTCTGCGCGAGTCTTTTCTGGCACGCTGCGAGACGCGGAGGGTAAACAATTCCCGGCAGCGATCAAGTTTATGCGCATGGATAAAATCGACTACGCGCTGCCGCTCTTTCGCGAAGAGGTGCTGGTGCTGAATGCCATGCGTGATGTTCCAGGCGTCACCCCGCTGTTCGAATGCGGCTTCCTGCACCTGGATAACGGCGGCAAGCTGCCAACCGAGCGCGAAGCCAGCGTTGACCCGCTGCTCAACGGCACGCTGGTCCGTATAGGTCCGAGTATTGGCCCCGAATTTGGCAACCAGATCGAGGCGCGGGTAAAAGAAGACTGGATCCCTTACCTGGCGATTGAACAACGTGACTCGAAAGACAACCTGCTGACCCTCTGCGACGCCAGCATGACCCGCGGGCAGTACCGTCCGGTAGCCGACCTGCTGCTCATGTCGATCCAGATCTGCGAGATTCTGCAAGCTGCTCACGACCGGAATGTCGTTTACCGTGATCATAAAATCCTGCATTATTACTGGATTGATGAGGCGCACGGCATTTACATGATCGACTGGAATGTCGCCCGGCTGCACCCGGAAGGCCTATCAGATTATGAAAAGCAAATGGATCTGGTGCAGTTTGGCGCGCGGGCGCTGCACCATATTCTCACCGGACGCACGGCCCCTGGCGCGCTGCCACTCGGCCCCACCCGCCCAGATGAGATTGAACAGGCAGCCAAGACTTATGAAGCCCAATGGACCTATGATGATCAACGTTTACCCGAAGATTTGCGCCGAATCCTGGAAAGAGTCCTCGCGGGTGAATATAATAACGCTATCCAATTGCGCGATGATCTTAAACGGTCTTTTTTGGATCTACCCGATATATAACCGAACCCATTGAAGATGTGCCCGGAGAATCACCTCTTGGAGTGCTCTTTTGGAAGCAAACGAAGATAAGGAAGCAAGCATGACCGATTTTGACACCTTGCAGGTTGAAGCTGAGCGGCTGATTAAACAAGAGCCGCCTGCCCTGCCGGAAATTCGCAAGCTGATGGTGGAGTTGGATGAGTTCTTCAACTCGTCAGACTTTCAAGAAATAAGCCGCGACCAGCGCAGCGCCTTCCAGGTACTTTATAAAGACCTGCGCGCCAAGGTGCGCGCCCCAGAAACAGCCAATGTTGTACCGGTCGCGGTTGGGTCTCTGGCTGGCAGCGGGGGTGGATTTGCCATCCCTGAAAACGGGCCAACCCTGAGCAACCCACCTGAGGCGCGCAAGCACAACCCCCAGGCTGAGCAGATGATGACAGAAGCCGAGCAGTTATTTTATGGCGGTCATTATGCCGAAGCCATCAAGCTGTACGACCAGGTACTGCAAATCGAGGCAGACTGGGACCGGGCGCGCCAGCACCGCAGCGAATCTGAAAACTACCTGCGCACCGGTTACATTCCCTCCGTAGCCCTGCCAGCGGAAGCAGCAACCGCGTTCGGGAAAGCGCAATCTGCTGCGCGCCTGGGCCGCTACCAGGAAGCCATGACGCTGCTCAATAAAGCGCAGTCTTCACTGCGCGAGATGGGCATCCAGCGCTGGCAAGAAGGCCAGGAGTTTGAGCAAAAACTACAGCAAAACATCGATGCAGAGATCGTCTACGAAGAAGGACTGAAGTTATTCGCCGAGGGCCAGTTCGATGAAGGCATCGACCGGGTGGAGACCTCTGCCCGGGCCACCGGGCTGCCGCGGTACAACGATAAGGTGCAGGCGATGCGCCAGGTGCGAGATCAACTGCGCCAGGCCAGCGAGATTCTCAACCTCTCCGCACCTACAGCGAAGGCGGTAACCCGCGCAAAGAACATTCTGGAAAGCATGCTGCTGGAGTACGGCGAGAACCCCACCCTGGCCCGCTTACACGCGCGTCTGGAAATGACCATCCTTAAGGTGCTGGAGCCTTTGAAAGACCAGGTGCGCACGTTAAAGTCACAGGCGGAGCGCACGCAGACGCTCGAAGCCGCACAGAGCAAGATCCTGCAGGCCCGCCAGGCGCTGGACCAGGTGCGCAATCTGGAACCGACCGACGATGACCTGGGCAGTCTCCAGGAAGAAATCGACCGGTTGTCCCGCGATGTGCAGCGCTTCCAGGAAGAACTGCAGCAGGCCAATCTGGCGCTGAATACCAATCGCTCCTGGCCTTCGGCGGCAGCCCGGATGAGTCAGGAGGTACGCAACCGCTATCCCAATGACCCGGGCGTCATCGAACTGACCCGCGCGCTAGCCAACTACAATTACACCCTGGCAGGCATCAAGATTGGCGGCATTATCATCATTATCTTTGTGATTGGGCTGTTGTTATGGGCCGGGTACGGGAGAGCGAGGGCCTACATTGTTTCGCTCACGCCTACACCTACCGCCACCATCACGCCGACCGCCACCCCAACCCGCACCCCCAGCCCAACGTCGACCAGCACGCCAACACCCAGGCCGACCACCACCCCTACCATCACCCCCACCCCGCTGACCGGCACCACCGCTCGCCGGGTGTACGCGCGGAATGGCTGTTATGAAACTTTTGAGGCTTATGGCATCATCCCGCAAGGTGCGATCGTCCGCTTCCTGCCGGTTGAGCGCCAGTTCGACTCCATAACTAACCGCGAGTGCGTGTTCGTCTCTTATCAGGGTGAAACCAAGACCATCAATGGCTGGATTTACCTGATGGACCTGGTCGCACCGTAAGCATTATTCATGGCAATGGAAATTTTTTACCCTGAAAGCCGCTTCGGCGGGTTCACCCAAATCGACGGGACCGTGGCGTTCTACAGCCGCGTCCAGGCATTGACCCGCGCGGACTCTGTCGTCATCGATTTTGGCTGTGGGCGTGGGGCTTATGCCAGCGACCCGATTCCCTTTCGCCGCGACCTGCGCATCTTCAAGGGCAAAGCTCAGCGGGTAATTGGGCTGGATGCCAGTCCGATCGGGGCAGAAAACCCATTCCTGGATGAGTTTCATTGTCTGAAAGCTGCCATCTGGCCCCTGGCAGATAACAGCGCCGAGCTCATCGTGTGTGATAACGTCCTGGAACATCTGCCTGACCCCAATGTTTTTTTTAGCGAAGCTCAACGCGTACTCAAAGCGGGGGGATTTATCTGCATCCGCACGCCAAACCGGTGGAACTACATTGCCATGCTCTCGCGCCTGATCCCCAACCGCCGCCATGCTGCTGTTCTTGCAAAGGCGAAACCGGAACTTCAGGAGATCGATGTTTTTCCAACACATTATCGCTGCAACACGATCCCGGCAGTCCGGCGGGCGCTGCTGCAAGCCGGTTTTACCGCTGCCGTTTACGGCTATGAAGCAGAACCCTCCTACCTCTCTTTTTCCAGGACAGCTTACGCTTTGGGCGTTCTGCATCAGCGTTTCGCGCCAGGCGTACTTAAACCAGCGATTTTTGCTTTTGGCCAAAAGAATTCAATAAACAAACCAGGTTGAAAGCCAAATTTAGCTCAAAATCGCCGGGAATCTTAGAAAAAACTTAAGCAATTCGAGTAATATTTAAGGCGGCATTTGCATCTAACAAAGAGAAGCAATTCCCGACATCACTGCCCGGTTTTTAGAAGGGCGACTGAACGAGGTATAACACATGCAACAAATCGAACCTGAGTCCACCGCAAAGGTATCCAGCCGTACCTGGACCGCCCTGGGCATAATCCTGGCAGGGATTGTGGTTCTGCTGGTGCTATTGATCGCCAGCAGCGGTCAAACGACTGCCCCAGCCTGGAACAACAGCCTGGTACTGATGATTCCGGCGGCTTTTTTCGCGGGTATACTCAGTTTCCTTTCTCCCTGCACGCTGCCACTCCTGCCAGCCTACTTCGCCTTTAGCTTTCAGGCCAGCAAGAGCAATGTCGTGGTGATGACCCTGGCCTTTTTCCTGGGCCTGGCAACGACCATGATCCTGTTAGGGGCCACCGCTACTGCGCTCAGCCTGTTCCTGTTCCAGAACCTGCGGGTGATCACCATTATTGGCGGCGCGCTGATCATGCTGTTTGGCTTTATGAGTCTGCTGGGCATGGGCTTTACTGGTATGCAATTCCAAAACCGGCCCGAAGCCACCGTGATCGGCTCTTACGTCTATGGTGCTACGTTTTCCCTGGGCTGGTCTGCCTGCATTGGCCCAATTTTGGGCAGCATTATGACCCTGCTGGCAACCCAGGGCATGGGCATCATCCAGGGCACTTTCCTGGCATTCATTTATTCCCTGGGCCTGGGCCTACCGTTAATCCTGGTCGCCACTTTCTTCAGCCGGCTGGGCACGGGAACCCGCTTCTGGAAGTTCTTGCGCGGGCGCGGCTGGACGGTCCGCGTTTTCGGTTATGATCTATACTTGCATTCCACAAGTGTCATCAGTGGGGCACTGCTGATCGTGATGGGCGGCCTGCTGCTCAGCGGCAGCCTGACCCTGATCACCCAGGTGGCTGCCAGCCAATCCTCAACCTGGCTGGTTGTTTTGGAAGAAAGAATGCGCGCGCTGTTAGGACTGCATTAGGCAGCCACAAAAAGCGCAGTCACGCGATAAACGAAATATCAGGGGTGTACCTTTGTGCGCGCCTCCAAAAAGCCAGCGAGGCTGGTTTGCAGGAAGGAAAATATACTCATGACGCAAACTCCAGCGAACACGATTGTCGTCTACAGCACAGTCTGGTGCCCCGATTGCCACCGGGCAAAAAAGTTTTTTGGCGAGCAACGCGTTCCATACATTAATGTGGATATTGAGCATGACCCGGCAGCGATGGAGCTGGTTCAGAAAGTAAATCACGGCAAGCGCATCATTCCGACCATTGTCTTTCCAGACGGCGATGTTCTGGTTGAACCCAGCAACGCGCAGTTGGCCGCTAAACTTGGGCTACAAACGCGCGCCAAGCGTGAGTTTTATGATGTGGTGGTCATCGGTGGGGGCGTTGCCGGGCTTACAGCGGCGCTTTACACCAGCCGCGAAGGCCTGGATACCCTGGTCATCGAAAAAGGTGCGATGGGTGGGCAGGCTGGCGCGACCATGCGCATGGATAACTTCCCCGGCTTTGATGAGGGCATTTCTGGTACAGAATTCGCCGAGCGGCTCACCCGGCAGGCGCGCCGTTTTGGCGTAGAGATCTTGCAGGCCAATGAAGTTACCAGCATCTCTCCGCAGAACCCTTACTTATGCATCAATACAGACGACGGTAGGGAATATGGCGCAAAGGCAGTCCTCCTGGCAACCGGCGCACGCTACCGGCGGTTGAATGTACCTGGGGAAGAACACTTCATCGGCAGCGGGGTGCACTTCTGCGCCACCTGTGATGGCCCTTTCTACAAAGATAAGAAGATACTGGTCGTAGGCGGCGGAAACAGCGGCTTTGAAGAAGGCATCTTCCTGACCCGCTTTGCCTCACAAGTGGACATTGTTGAATTTCTCCCCGAAGTGCGCGCCAGCAAAGTTTTGCAAGACGCGGTATCGCAAATGCCTAATATGCATGTGACGGTCAATCACGCCGTGCTCGAGATAAAAGGCAACGGTCATCTGGAAGAAATTGTCGTCGAAGACCGGGCGACTGGGGAGTTGGAGCACTGGGACTATGACGGCGTTTTCGTTTTCATCGGCATGTCCCCCAACAGTGAAATGGTGAAGAATCTGGTAACGGTGAATGAGCAAGGTTTCATCGTCACCGACCGCACACTGATGACTTCTATTCCGGGCATTTTCGCCGCCGGAGATGTGCGCGAAGGCTCTACCAAACAGGCGGCTGCCGCTGCAGGCGAAGGAGCCACCGCCGCGCTGATGATCCGGGAATATCTAAAGAGATTATAAGTTGAACAGGATCAAGACTGAGCAGCTGTCACATCTGGCGGCTGCTCAGTCTTGATCCTGCTGTCCAAACAGCCTGCGCCACAATCCCCCTAACCGGGCCTGGATTAGGGTAAAATGAAGGCGCTTGCGCATCCTTAGCGCAGGAAATATCTTCCCATCTTCGCAGACAAATATTGGTATTAGAGAGATTTCCACATGCAGAAGCAGCATCCCCTGGTTCAGACCCTGTTCAGCTTGCGCGGTAATCCCAAGTCTTGCGTATTCACCGAGCCCTTGTGGGGCATTCCCTATAACCTGTATGCCCCTTATGTATCCATCTACATGCTGGCATTGGGATTGAAGGACAGTCAGATTGGCCTTTTAATCAGCATCGGGCTGGCCTTCCAGATTGTAGGCGCAATTCTGGGTGGGGCAATTACCGATAAACTGGGCCGCCGCAAAACGACCTTTATTTTTGATATGGTGTCCTGGAGCGTGCCCATCTTGATCTGGGCCTTTGCCCAGGATTTCCGCTACTTTGCCGTCGCGGCGATGATTAACGGGTTATGGCGGATTACGCATACTTCGTGGAGCTGCCTGATGGTCGAGGATGCTGATCCGAAGCATCTGGTCGATATTTATTCCTGGATTTACATTGCCGGCCTGCTCTCCGCATTCTTTGCGCCATTTGCCGGCCTGCTGATCAACGCCTTCTCGCTGGTACCCACCATGCGCGGCCTTTATCTGTTTGCTTTCGTGATGATGACCGTAAAGTTCTTCATCCTATACTTCTACTCGACGGAAACAGAACAGGGCCAAGTGCGCATGCTGGAAACGCACCGCCAAAGCCTGTTTTCCCTCGTCGGTGGTTATGGAGACGTGCTTAAGCAGATCCTGCGCACCCCACAGACCCTGTTTTCGTTGGGCATTCTGGTGGCGACAACCACCGCCGGGACCGTCTACAATACCTTTTGGTCCATCATTGTGACGCAGCGCATTCACATTCCGGATGGGCATCTGGCGCTTTACCCCTTCGCGCGCTCGATCATTATGCTGTTCTTCTTCTTCCTGGTAATGCCGCGCATCAAAGAACTGCACTTCCGCAACCCGATGATGATCGGGCTGCTTGAACTCGCGGCAAGCCAAATTTTGTTAATCAATGTTCCTGAAAAGAATTATGTACTGCTGTTGGTTAGCACATTTATAGAGGCTTGCAGTTATGCCACGGTTAGCACCCAGGTGGACCGCATGATGGTGGTCACCGTCGACGCTCAAGAGCGGGCGCGCATCACAGCGCTGCTTTTCCTGGTGGTGATCATCTTTACCACACCTTTTGGCTGGATCGCCGGGAAACTTTCCGAGATCAACCGCATCATGCCGTTCATATTAGACATCTGTCTTTATGTGGCCGGTGCTGTGCTCGTGTTTATCACAGCCCGCTATAAACCGAAAGAAGCGGTTGCCGTGGAAGATGTAACCCCGGCTGAGGTGGTAGAGTTTTCTTCCTAAACTGACAAGGATCGGACCGGCAGCAAAGCTGCCGGTCCGATCCTTGTTTCGGGCTTGTATTCAGCGTAAAGTTCGATTGGCTTTACTCAACCATCACCTGTACTTCAAATGTCTGCACAGGCGCAACATCCTTTTCCCAGGGGCGGCGATACACCAGCTTGAGTTGTGTCTGGCCTGTTTTTTGGACTTTGAAGTGAAAACGATCCCAACCACTCGCTCCAACGAGCGGCTTGTCCCGGCTGGGCTCCACAAATTCAGGCTCACCCTGCGGACGGATAACGTCGGCATTGTAGTCCGCCAGGGCCCAACTATATCCCGTCGAGGGATTGGATGTGAGGCTCACCTGAAGCACCTGGCCTGCCTTCAAAGAAACCATCTTACCGTTCAACTGGTTATCAATGCTGATCACCTGCGCTGCGCTGGCGCCGCAGGCAGAGGTAAACATAACGGCGATCAACGCGACGACTAATGCCAATGTTTGCAAAAATCCTGACTGATTCACTCTTTCCTCCTGGAGCTTTGAGACGATACCTGGTAAAAGCCCCGTTACCTATAAAACGTTTCCGTTCTCAGTAAAGTTCCCTCTAGAATATAGTTGCGTTAACCGGCTGCTAATGATGGCACCCGGTCAACGCAACTAATCTGAATTTGGGATTACGCCCGCCCGCAGTTCAAGCGGACGGGCTAGCCGGAATCGCCGCTTGAAAGCGGCTTTTAAAGCCGGATTGATCCGGAGCAACCCCTTAGCCGGGTCGCTTTAGCGCCGGGCGGCAGGTGGAATATATCTAACTGCTTTATCTCATACGGAGGATAAATAATTAATTCCAAAAAGAAAAAGGGGCTGCCCAAAAACAACCTTTGGGCAGCCCCTCAGCAGCTTTTTTACTTGCCGGCGCCTTAATAATTGCTGAATAACAGCAAATTGGGAGAGTTTCTTCCAGCGCTTTTCACCACGCCAGAAGTCGCATTCGCTACCAGGGCATTGCGCACTTCTGTTGGGGTCGCACTGGTGTGCCCAGACAGGTACAGGGCGGCGACGCCCGTTACGTGTGGAGTTGCCATTGAAGTACCGCTGATAGTGTTGATCGCCGAATTGCTGGTATTCCAATCAGAGGTGATGGAAACGCCCGGCGCAAACAAATCCAGGCACGAGCCATAGTTCGACCAGCGTGGTTTGGTATCGCTCGAGTCGGTCGCGCCGACGGTAATTGCGCTAGAAACGCGCGCCGGAGATTTCTTGCAGGCATCTAAGCCATCATTCCCGGCTGCCACAGCATAAACGACCCCGCTGGAAATCGACTTTGATACAGCGTTATCGAGGGTGGTGGAGGCTCCCCCACCCAGGCTCATGTTCGCAACGGAGGGCCCGTTGTGGTGGCTTGTCACCCAGTCAATACCCGCCACTACACCCGAGGTGGAACCAGACCCGGAGCAGTCCAACACGCGCACGGCAACCAGCTTGACGCTTTTGGCTACGCCGTAGGTGCTGCCGCCGATCGTCCCGGCCACGTGCGTACCGTGCCCATTGCAGTCAATGCCGTTACGCCCATCCCCGATTTCATCAACGCCTACACTGGCCCGCCCGCCGAAGTCCGTATGTGAGGTGTATATGCCGGTGTCAATAACATAAGCGGTCACGGCTGAGGCGATGGCGCTGTACGTGTAGGTTTTGCTTAAAGGCAGGCTGCGCTGGTCTATTCGATCCAGGCCCCAGGTGGCGTTTGACTGCGTGGTGTCGATGGTGATCACCTGATCTTCCTCGACATACTAACATTCGGATTGTTGCGCAGGGCTGCCAGGGCCGCCGCAGGCAGGGTTGCCGCAAACCCTTTGACAGTCGAGCGATAACGGTAGTGTTCCACAGCGCCTTGCCCATGTTTTACCTGGGTAAGCGTCGCATCGATCGTGTTTTCAGAAACGCCGTCTTTAAACACAACGATATAGCGATTGGGGATGACCTGGGCAGCACTGCCCTGCACCAGTGGTGCAGCGCTGCTGGCCGCGAAGACCGGCTGGCTGGATGATATCACCAGCACCATCACAATAAATGCGAACCATAATTTGCGCAGCTTCATTTTTATTATTTCTCCTATTGAATTTACTGCTGCAAGAAGACCTGTTCTCCCTCTTATTAAAGAACAGGGCCAAAGGAAAGCGCCAAAAAAGCACAATCCTGTTTTGCAAAGCTCAATTGTAGAAATGAGATTTGAAAATAAGGACCAGAAAAGAAATCTGGTCAAACCGGGCTTGATAACTGAAGATTGTATGGATTCCGAAGCGGAAAGTCAATAGGGAAATTATTGTAAATTCGGAATATTTTTTAGGATATTAGCGGCCCAATGCTGCGTGCCGAATAGCGTCAGCGAAATCGGCGATGGCCTGGTCCGAGAGTGGGTGATTGCCCATTTGCTGGATTAAGTCGAGCGGGATGGTCACATCATGCGCACCCGCCAGGACAGCCGCCGTGACTTCTTGCGTTGATTTAAGGCTGGCCGCGATCACCCGGGTTGAGGTTCCCTGTAAGACCGCTACACACTCGTGCAGTACGCCAATTCCATCCCCTAACTGGCGCGTCAGGCGGTTAACGTAGGGAGCAACATAGGCTGCCCCTGCCTGCCCTGCCAGATAGGCCTGCGCTGGGCTGGATACGGCCGTAACACAAATCGAGAAGCCTTCCTTAACCAGGCGGGCAGCCAGGGCGATATTCTGCGTTGTTGCCGGGATTTTCACCTGAACCTGTCCTGGGGCGAGATGGGCGGCTTCGCGCGCCTGGGCCAGTTTACCAACTTCATCCTCGGCTGTAACCTGGTAAAATACCGGCCCGCGGGTAAGCGTTAATATATCTGTCAAAATATCCAGCCCAGGCCGGCCAGCTCTGGCAATCAAGGCCGGGTTGGTGGTGACACCGCTAAGGAAAGCCAGATCGAGCGCGCAGCGGATTTCGGCAATGTTCGCAGAGTCAATGTATAGGCCCATTCTTGATTCCTTTCCAAAAGCAGAAGCCGGGGCATCTGCGGGGTTGGTTGTCCCAATTCTTAATGGTTACGAAAATTCAGTGCGCCGGATGATTTCATCCTGCAAATCACGGTCTAATTCAGTAAAGTAAGCGCTGTACCCGGCGACCCGGACGACGAGCGAACGGTAACTGGCAGGGTCGTGCTGCGCTTCCCGTAAAGTTTCAGCGGAAACCACATTGAACTGCACATGCGGGATTTTGAGCGCACAGAACCCGCGCAGCAAAAGAGCAAACTTCTCTAAGGCCTGCTCTCCTTTGAAGAAAGCTGGCAAGAATTTCATATTAAGCAGCGTGCCGTTTGAAGCCAAGGACAGGTCGGGCTTGCTTACTGAGCGCAGTACAGCCGTCGGGCCGCGCAGGTCACGGCCGGCAGTAGGTGATAGGCCGCCATCCGCCAGCGGTGCACCAGCCATTCTCCCATCCGGAGTGGCGCCGACATTTGCACCCATCGGCACATGCGCCGAAACTGTATAAAAGCCGGGCTGGTAACGCCCGCCACGTATGTTCGGATACGGCTCGATCAGGTGGCAGTAGCGGTCTGCCCAGCGCCGGGCAAAGGCATCCACCCGTTCATCATCGTTGCCATACTTCGGCGCGCGATTGATCAGGCGCTGGCGCAGCACCTCTTGACCGGCAAAGCTCAAGCGCAGCGCCTCCAGCAGTTCGGCCGCGGTAAGCCAGTGTTCGTTGAACACGGCTTGCTGCACGGCCGCCAGGCTGTCGGCCACATTAGCAATCTGCACCCCCTGCACTCCTGAGAAATTGTAGCGCGCCCCACCTGCCGTGATATCCAGACCGCGCGTTAGGCAGTCATCCACGACCAGCGAGAGAAAGGGTGAAGGCAGCATTTCCGCATGAATGCGGTCGACGAGATTGCAGCCCGTCACCATCAGGCGCACAAAGTGCGTCATTTGCTGGTCATAGGCTGCTTCCAAGGCTGTGATATCGGGCAGGGCATCGAGTGCTGGCGTGGGCAACCCCACCTGCTCACCCGTCTGCGGATCTTTACCACCGAATAAGGTAAGTTCCAATACCCGGGCCATATTGAACATGGCTGCGTCGCTCCAACCCAGAGCCTTCCCTGGCGTAGAAAGTTCTACACAACCCACCACAGCATAATTCAGCGCATCCGCCTCTTCAATTCCCCGGTTGAGCTGCCCCGGGATAATCACCGCATCATTAAACACCTGCGGCATACCGCTGCCCAGGCCAATCACAGCGGCTGCCGCCCTAAGAAATTCTTGCGGGCTGCTCGGGTGAATCCGAATGGACAGATTCGGCTGGGTCAGCCCCAGGTCATTTTGGGCGCGCAGGCACATATAGCTCATATAATTGGTAGCGTCCTCGCCCGCCGCAAGCTGACCGCCAAGGATGATATTAAATCCAATCGGGAAACCCGCAAAGTAGCGGGCGCTGGCACTGCTGCGCAGCATGACGACTTCATTGAACTTGAGCCACAGGAACTCCAACAAGTTTTGCGCCTGCGGCAGCGTCAAGCGACCAGACTGCAAATCGCGGTCAAGGTAGGGGCGCATATACTGGTCAAACCGCCCAGGGGAAAAGCTGCTGGCGTTTGACTCCATTTGCAGCAAGACGAACAGAAACCACACTGCCTGGCAGGCTTCCCAAAAATTGCGCGGAGCGTGTTCCGCGATCCAGGCACATCCCGCGGCAATCTGTTCCAGCTCCTGGCGGCGCAGCGGCTCTGGCGCCTGCCGCGCCAGAGTCCGCTGCCAGGGCTGCATAACGCTGAATAAACACCTCGGCAGCCTCCAGCGCAATGGATGCAGCCTCATAAAACACCACTTGATCCGGTGAAAGGCCAGCAGGCTTGTGCTGAGCAGCCAGCAGCTTTTCCCGCAATCCACCAATCCCAGAATGCAGCCAGGCCGGCACATCGGGCAGGGTATGCCCCTGGGCATGGTCGGTCTGGTTGAGCGTGAAAGCCTTTCCGCGAACTGCCGCGGCAATTTCTTCCGGGATGCGTTCCGCAACCAAATCCTCCAACGTCTTCCCCCGCCAATACGGGAAGATTTCCTCACGCAGTTCCCGGATCTGTTCCGGGCGAATGTTGAATTGATCCTGCGGGCGCGTAGATAAAATGTCTAGCTCGCGATCCACCCAATCTACTGCCCCTTCTGGAGCAATCACCCCCATGCGCGGCAGGAGCGAGCGGTTGCCAACCATACGTTCGTCCGGATGGATGGTAATACTTAGATTTTCAGCCAGGTACAGCAGCATTTTGGCGCGCCGGATGGACATGGGCTGGCCTTCTGTCTGCTGGTAACTCCTTATCGTCAGGCGGGCGCGCTCCAGGTCAATCTCACGTGCATTCTCCAACAGGCGCCATTTGATGCGCTCCAGGCGTTCATCCACCTGCGGATGGCCCCATACTTCGGTTGGAAAAGCCAGCAGAGGGTTCTCCAGCAAATCCTGTATTTCGACCGCAGCTTCCATCCTAGCCTCCCGCTATCCGCCGACCGTCACCCGCAAGCCCCCGGCTGCCATGATTTGAGCAAAGTGCTGCACTTGTGCTTCTGTTGGCGGGGCCTCAGCCCAGATATACTCCCGGCCCAGCGCCTGGTACTTTGACCGGCCCAGGGTATGGTAGGGTAACAAAGTCACGGATTTGGCCAGACCTTCCGTTTGCACCATCCAGGTACTGATTGCCTGCAAACTATGTTCATCGGCGTTAAATCCCGGAATAAGCGGTACGCGTACCGTGACCGGAGCGCCTGATCCAGCCAGTTTTTTTAAGTTTGCCAGAATCAGATCGTTATCCACGCCAGTATGCTGGCGGTGCAAGTGTCCATCGAGATGCTTGATATCATAGAGGATTAGATCCAGATAAGGCAGCAAGCGTTCAAACACGCTCCAGCGTGTATGCCCAGAGGTTTCCAGGACGGTCGTCAGACCGTAGAACCTAGCCAGGCGCAGCAGCGCTTCGGCAAAGCGCGGCTGGAAAGTGGGTTCACCACCTGTAAGGGTCAGGCCGCCGCCGTTATCATAAAAGGGGCGATCGCTCAGCACATCCGCGATGATTTCACCAGCCGTACGCCGCTCCCCCAGCCAGTGAATGCCGCCCGCCGGGCATCGCGCTACCCGTTCGCCATACTTCTCCCGTTCCGCTTGCGTCTCACCCGTCCCCCAGGCATCTGGGCAAGCATCGCTAAACTGACCACAACGGATACAGCGCGATGCAGAAAGCGCTAATTCTGTGTGCAGGCGCTGGGATTCAGGATTTGCGCACCAATCACAGCGCAGCGGGCAGCCTTTGAGGAAAACGTTGGTACGAATGCCGGGGCCATCTTGAACAGAGAAACGCTGCACGTCAAAAACCAGCCCACTGACCTTTTCTAACTGAGCGATCTCAGCGTTTATGGCAGACGATCGGGCAATCGTGATTGAGGGTGGGGCTGCCCGCGCTTCCAGCAAAGCCTGGCGGGCCAGCCAGGCACAGCCCAGGATTGGCCCATCCTCGCCAATTTCGGTTGCCAGCAGCTGCACTGCACAGCCCACAGAACGGTAGGAGTGGCGCGGGATCATCCGCCGCGCGGGTTCAAGCAGCAGGTCGCCCGATTTCGCCACACTGCCGCCGACCACGAACAGATCGATGTTAAACAACATCGCCATAGCTGCCACAGCAATTCCCAGAGATTCACCGGCATCCGTCAGCACGCGTTTAGCCAGCAGATCACCCTGGGCCGCCAAAGCCGCGACCCGTTCGCCTGTCACCGGCTCAACACTGGTTTGACCGCCATTTTGTTTCGTCAAGGCCCATTCGTAACGCCTGGCCAGCCAGGGACCGCTGAGGAAGGTCTCTACACAGCCCCGCGAGCCGCACGAGCATAATTCACCGTTTCGGTCGAGCGAAACATGACCAATCTCACCGGCGGAGTTATATTTGCCGCGCAGCAGCTGCCCATTTTCAATGATCGCTCCACCCACACCTGTACCGACGATGATATAAACCATGCTCTGCTCGCCCTGGCCCGCGCCATAATAGAACTCCCCCAGAGCCGTCGCCTTGGCATCATGCTCCAGGCGTACCGGGAGGTTGAGGCGTTCAGAGAGCAGCTGGCGCAGCGGAGCGTTGTGTAAACCGGCCAGGTTGGGCGGATCAATCAATGTGCCAGTCTCGTGGTCCACTGGACCCGGACTGCAAATTCCCAGGGCGGCAAGCCGTTCGCCGGGAGGGAGAAGCGCTTTTAACTCTTCTACACAACCCGCGATGCGCTCCACGACTTCAGCAGGACCCTCGATCGCCTGGGTGGGCATTTTGCGCCGGCCCACAATCTCATTCAGCGGGTTAACCAGGCCCACCTCAATCTTCGTCCCTCCCAGGTCCACACCGATGACCCAATCCGGCATCTATCCTCCAGTTGTACCTGCAAAACTTGGTTGTAACCTTTAAGGCTGTCTTAGGATATTATACGCTGAGAATCCAGAGCCTGATCGATTTGGGCATTTTGCTCATAGTAGTGAACTTATGATATAACCTTAAAGGATAGAATGTGTGTTGGATATGCAGTCAACACTTCGCTAGCGGATTCCTCTGGGGGCGAAAGGAAAGCGAAACCCATGTCTTTGGACACGAAACAACAAAAAAGCTACCGGGTTGGCATCATGAAAACCCTGGTTGAGAGTAAGACTGACCGTGACTGGAATGAGATTATTTCTGGTGCTGTCGAGCAAATAAAAGAGAAACTCAGTGACGAGGCCGATTTGCAGGTGCAGGTATTTGATTTTGTCGGCCCGCATCTGCTGCCATCTGGAGGGACCTATTCGCCCCTCGACTTTCTAAAGATTGGGCTGAGTGAGAAACTGGAACGCAACCTTCATTTCCTCTTGATTGTCACGGAAGTAGACTTAGCTTCTACCACTCTTTCCTTCACCCTGGCCTACCCAAGCCAACTGATGAACATCGGCGTCCTATCTACCCGCCGTCTGCAGCCAACCTTTTGGGGCAAACCGGCGGACCCCGGTCTTTTAAAACACCGTCTGGCCATGTTATTACTGCACACGTTTGGGCACCTGCTGAACCTGACGCACCAGCCCGATTCAACCAATATCATGTACCCGTTTGCCGAGGTGCAAGACCTGGATAAAATGAGCCAGCTTACGGGTGAACAGAAAGCCCGCATGCACCAATCCCTGCCGGTTGAAGCCCATGACCGGACTACCCGCCGGGATAAACTGGCCTTCACACTACGCGAAACGGTAACCAACCTACCCAGCATATTCCGGGCGGTTTTCCAGGCTAACCCGCTGCGCCTGATCACGCGCCTGCCCACCATGATCACTGCCGCAATATCCGTGCTGATTGTGACTTTTTACACCGCAGAAGCCTGGGACGTGGGCAGCACCGTCTCGGTTGCTCAGTTATCGATTTTCGCTGTGGTGGCGCTGTTCTTTTCGTCGGCAGTGCTGTACCGCGCCTTTTCATTTGGACCAGTCGAGAACCGCACCCGGACCCTGGCTGAATCAACCGTCGTCTCCGAAGCAGCGATCCTTTTCACACTGTTGATCTCAATGCTTTTGATGTATCTGGCTTTCTTCCTGCTCGTCTATATCATCGCCGTGACCCTCTTTCCCGCCAAGCTGATGGCGACTTGGCCCACCGTCGACCCGGCTGTGCGCACCATCGATCATATTCGCCTGGGCGTGTTCATTTCGGCAATCAGCTTGCTGGCTGGCTCACTTGGTGGGCGAGCCGATAGCTCCACCCTGGTCCGGCATGTGCTGTTTTTGAATGAAGAAACTTGAGACGGTTAATTTATTCTTATTATGCCTGTCTAAATCCCCACACCGACTCCGGGTAAGATCACTGTTTTACACTCTTCTTAAGTTTTGCTCCACAAAAGACCTGGACTGGAAGAAAAAACATCAGCATAAGTAATCATTCTCCTTCAGCGGCTATCCCTGATTGATAACAGCGTACAAAGGTTTGAAGAAGAAAGGGTTTCTATAAATTATTTTCCTCGGCTGGGATTCATTAAATAAACGAGGTCTGTAGTTTCATTCGACACTACAGACCTCGTTTATGCTGCGCCCACCTACCCTATGAACGCTTCAGCTTGCCTAAATGGGCGCGGAGGGGCTCGAACCCCCGACCTCATGTGTGTGATACATGCGCTCTAACCAACTGAGCTACGCGCCCGGAGTGAGACAGATTATAGCAGGACTTAATTGCTTTGACAAGATTTTGTTCAAGCCAATTTAGCCAAAGCGGCCCTGCACATAATCTTCAGTGCGTTTATCCTTGGGGTTTACGAAAAGCGTTTTCCCTTCGCCGAACTCGACCAGCTCGCCTTGCAGGAAGAAAGCGGCATAATCAGCCATGCGGGCTGCCTGTTGAATATTATGCGGGGCCAGCAGAATTGTGTAGCGCTCGGTCAGCTCGGCCAACAGTTGTTCGATACGCGCCGTGGAAATGGGGTCAAGCGCAGAGGTGGGCTCGTCGAGCAAAATCACCTCCGGTTCCAAGGCAAGCACGCGTGCCAAACACAGGCGCTGCTGCTGCCCGCCCGAGAGCGAGGCCGCAGGGTCATTCAGGCGGTCAAAAATTTCATCCCATAGTGTCGCCTGGCGCAGCGCATGTTCGACGGCTGCATTCAGACGGCTTTTGTGGTGCTCTCCGGCTACTTCCAACCCATAACTGACATTCTGATAAATGGTCAGTGGCAGCGGCACCGGGCGGGAAAAGACAATTCCAACCTTTCGGCGCAGTTCCACAGCGTTCATTCTGGGGTCGAGAATGTCTTGACCGTTAAACAGCACCTTCCCTTTGATTAACGCTACATCCGTGAGATCATTCAAGCGGTTGAGCGTGCGCAGCAAGGTCGACTTGCCCCCACCGGCTGGACCAAACAGTACCGTCACGGCATTGGCCGGAACCTGCATATTGATATCGCGCAGACTCTCCTGACCATCAGAGTAAGTCACACTGAGATGTTCGATGGTAAGTTTATCCATAGCTGTCCGCCAGTTACCACTGCCGCCGGGCGCGAGCGCGCTGGCGGATCACAGTGGCAATGAGGTTCATCCCCAACACAAAGGCCAGCAGAACCAAAACCGTGCCATATTGGATCTGCACAGGCATCCCAGGCACCTGGGTGGAGATGACGAAGATGTGATAAGGCAGGGCCATGGTCGCATCAAAGGGGGAATGCGGCAGGCGCGGCAGGAAGAAAGCCACCCCGGTAAACAGGATAGGGGCTGTTTCACCGGCGGCGCGCTCCAGGCCAAGGATTACCCCGGTGAGGATGCCGGGCAGCGCCTGCGGCAAAATAATCCGCCAGATGGTTTGCCAGCGCGTTGCGCCCAGAGAAATGCTGACCACCCGGAAGGACTGCGGCACTGCCCGCAGCGCCTCTTCCGTCGTGCTGATAATTACCGGTAGGGTCATAATCCCTAAAGTGAGCGAAGAAGCCAGGATGCTGGTGCCAAAGTTTAAGAACAGCACAAACAGCCCCAGCCCAAACAAGCCATAAACCACCGACGGAATACCGGCCAGGTTAATAATTGCGATGCGGATCAGGCGCGTCCAGCGGTTATCGGATGCATATTCTGATAAATAGATTCCTGCAGCCACGCCCAGTGGCACGGCTGAGACTGCCGTACCAAGCGTCAGGTAAAAGGTTCCTACAATCGCCGGCAAAATCCCCCCGGCACGCATCCCATCTTTCGGGAAACCAGTCAGAAACCCAAGGTTGAAAGCGGGCAGCCCGCGCACCAGGATGTAGAGGATCAACCCAACAATGGGGGTCACGGTAATGATGCTAATCAGCGTGACCAGGGCGAAGCCCAAGCGTTCGCCCCGGCGCGCGGCTGAACGTGAACGTTTCAAGGTTGAGAACAAGGTCGCCATCAGGAGAGCATCCTTTCTGAGCGCTTGCGCCCCCGCAGGCTGACCGACGAAGCCAGCACATTGACCACCAGGGAAACGATAAACAGGATCATGCCGATGAAAAACAGCACGTGGTAATGCGCGCTGCCGTTCGCCACCTCGCCCATTTCTGAAGCGATGGTCGCCGTCATCGTCCGGGCTGGCATGAAGAGGGCTTTCAGGCTGCTGGGCAGCACTGCCGCATTCCCGGTGACCATCATCACCGCCATGGTCTCGCCAATTGCGCGGCCCACGCCCAGCATCACCGCCGTCAGTACGCCTGAGCGCGCCGCTGGCAAGGTCACACCCCAGATGGTTTGCCAGCGAGTCGCGCCCAAAGCAAGGGCTGCCTGCCGGTAACTGGGTGGGACGGTATTGAAAGCATCTTCCGTGATCGAAACGATGGTCGGGATAGCAATTAACGCCAGGAGAACTGCCCCAGCGAAAGCAGTCAACCCGGTAGGCAGATCGAACAGGCGGCGCAGGTTCGGCGCTAACAGCTGAATGCCAATGAAGCCCAGCACCACTGAAGGCAAACCCGCCAGTACCTCGATCAACGGTTTCAGCAGGTTATTCACCCAGGCCGGAGCAACCTCCGCGATAAAAACGGCTGTGCCAATCCCAAGCGGCAGGGCAATTAGCATCGCGCCGAGGGTGACGATCAACGAGCCGCCCAACAGCGGCCAAATGCCGTACATACTCTCAATAGGATACCAGCGCGCCCCAAACAGGCTGGAAAAAGGCGTCTCTCCCAGAGCCGGCACGCCCTCTCGCACCAGGAATAAAAGAATCAGAGATACAAATAAAATACTGGAATAGCCAGAAACCCGGATCAGCAGCGTAATTGGCAGTTCACGTTTCAGTTGGTTGGTTTCCATGCAGCGTTCCTTTTCTAGGTGCGGATGCTCTTCATTTTACAATCGGTACAAAACCAAGCTCCGCCACAATTTGTTGCGCTTCCGGGGTCAGGATCCAATCCAGATAAGTTTTTACCAGCGGGCTGGGATTCTGGCCGGTGTACATATACAGGTCGCGCGAAATTGGGTATGTGCCGGAATTAACCGTCGCAGCAGAAGGCAGCACGTAGGCATCCCCCTGCTTTTTAGCGATGCCGATCACCTTGACCTGATCCGTGACGTATCCAAGCCCATCATAACCAATCGCGTTAGGGTTATCGCCCACCTCTGAAATAATCCCTTCTGAAGATGGCAGCAGCAAGGTATCAGCGGCGAAGATTTGTTTATTATCTTTTTGCCCCAGGCGGATCACCGATTCCAGGAAATATACATGTGTTCCTGAGTTTGTCTCGCGCGAAACGCGCACAATCGGCCGGTCTTCGCCGCCCAGGTATTTCCAATTGTTGATTTCGCCCCGGTAAATCTGGGAGATCTGTTTAAGCGTCAGCTGTTGAATTGGATTGTTCGGGTTGATGATTACAGCGATGGCGTCACGAGCGATCACATGCTCTTGCGGTTCAATGCCGCGTTTCCTGGCTTCAGCCGTTTCCTCCGCGCTGATCTGTCGGGAGGCATTGGCGATATCCACCGTACCGTTAATCAACGAAGCGATACCCGTGCCCGAGCCGCCGCCCGTCACCGAAATACGCACATCCGCGTGTTCCTGCTGGTAGCGTTCTGCCCAGGCTAGCGCCAGATTCACAATCGTATCTGACCCTTTATTTTGAATATAAGCAGAAGAAGCCGCAGACCCACCTGCAACGGCTGTGCCTGCGCCAGCCGCCTGGCAGCCAGACAGCAAGATTCCCAGGCAGACGATAGAGAAAAAAGATGTTCGAATGAACCATTTAAACGGAATCATTGTGACGAATTATAGCAAAAGAATACCTGTTTTACAGATGTTAAAGAGTTGTTAATATTATTACTAAGCACAGCCAGTTTCATTTAAAGAAGATACTGCTAGAAGAAAAAAATTCGACAGCGGCACGCTGGTAAGGTATAATAGGAAGGTTAGACCTTTGAAAGGAAAATTACTGCATGGATATCGGTAACATCCAGTCTGTCGACATTGATGATCAAATGCGGACAGCGTACCTCGATTACGCGATGAGCGTGATCGTGGCTCGCGCCCTACCGGACGCCCGCGATGGGTTAAAGCCTGTTCACCGGCGCATCCTGTATGCCATGCACGACATGGGCATTCGCGCAAATACTGCTTATAAAAAATCTGCCCGGATTGTGGGTGAAGTCTTAGGCAAATACCACCCGCATGGCGACTCTGCTGTTTACGAAGCGATGGCCCGCATGGCCCAGGATTTTTCCATGCGCTACCCACTGGTCGATGGACAGGGTAACTTTGGCTCCATCGATGGCGATGCCCCGGCAGCCATGCGCTATACGGAAGCGCGCCTGAATCGTATGTCGGAAATGCTGTTAGCAGACATCGAGAAAAACACGGCTGACTTCACGGATAACTTTGACGGCACACTGCAAGAGCCGCTGGTTCTGCCCGCGCGCATCCCCAACCTGTTGTTGAACGGCTCCTCTGGGATTGCAGTTGGGATGGCAACCAGCATTCCGCCGCACAATCTTAAAGAAATAATTTCCGCCATCGACTATCTGATAGAAAACTACGATAACCTGGACGAAGTGACTGTCGATGATCTGATGACGCTGGTGCAGGGGCCAGACTTTCCAACCGGCGGCGTGATCGTCGGGCGAGAGGGCATTCGTCAGGGATACAGCACCGGGCGCAGCAAACTGACTGTGCGCGGCGTGGCCCGGATTGAAGAAGCCCGCAACGGGCGTTATAACATTATCATCACCGAGATTCCTTATCAGGTCAATAAGTCGGGTCTGATTGAGCGCATCGCAGAACTGGTGCGCGAAGGCCGCATTGACGCGATCAGTGATTTGCGTGACGAGTCAGACCAGCATGGCATGGGCATTGTGATTGAGTTAAAGCGCGGCGCGCAGCCTCGAAAAGTGCTCAACCAGTTGTATAAGTACACGCCGCTGCAATCAACCTTCAGCGTGCAAATGCTGGCGCTGGTAAACAATGAACCGCGACTGCTGCCGCTGAAACGGGCTTTGCAAATCTTTATCGAACACCGCCAGGATGTAGTTACCCGGCGCACCGAATTTGAGCTTGCCCGTGCCCGGCATCGCCTGCACATCCTCGAAGGGCTGCTAGTCGCCCTGGCGAACCTGGACGAAGTCGTCCATACCATTCGCGCCGCAGCAGATGCCGAGGATGCCCGGGTGCAGCTGGTGACGCGCTTCAAACTGACGGAGATCCAGGCGCAAGCTATCCTGGATATGCAGCTGCGCCGGCTGGCAGCGCTGGAACGGCAGAAGATTGAACAAGAGCATACTGAAGTGCGCGAGCGCATCTCAAAACTAGAAGAACTGCTGGCGGACCCCAAGAAAATCTTAAAGGTTATTCAGGATGACCTGTGTGAAATCGCTGAAGAATATGGCGACGAACGCCGGACGCGTATCTCACTGGAAGACACGCAAGACCTGAACGAGGAAGATCTGGTCGCGGATGAACCGATGTTGATCATCCTGACCGAGCGAGGTTATATCAAACGTGTCAGCACCAAGCAGTTCCGTACCCAGAACCGGGGCGGTCGCGGGGTGATGGGTCAGACCATGCGCGAAGAAGATGAAGTCACAATGATCATCCCCGCTCGCACGCTGCACGCAGTGCTGTTCTTCTCCGATAAAGGTAAAGTGTACAGCGAAAAAGCATATCAGGTACCCGAAGCGGGCCGCGCCGACCGCGGCGTGCCGGTGATCAACGTGCTGGCCTTGGATGGCAACGAACATATCACTGCCGCAGTGGCTGTTCCCGACTTTGACGAGGCGCGTTACTGCGTGATGGGCACCATGTTAGGCAAAATCAAGCGGGTCTCCCTGGCTGAGTTTGCCAGCGTGCGGCCGTCTGGCCTGATTGCAATTGCATTGAACGATGATGACCAGCTGTGCTGGGCACGAGCCACCAGCGGCACTGACGATATCATGCTGGTCACAGCGAAGGGCTATGCGCTGCGCTTTTCGGAAAGCGAAATCCGCCCAATGGGCCGGCAGGCCGGGGGCGTCAACGGTATCAACCTGCGTAAAGGCGATCAGGTGGCATCCATGGAAGTCGTCGAACCCGATGCAGCCCTGCTGGTCGCCACCCAGTATGGCTACGGCAAGCGCACCTTACTGGAGGAATACCCCACGAAAGGCCGCGCAACAGGCGGTGTCCTCACGATCGATACTCACAGCCTGGACCAGATTGGGCAGATCGTTTCGGCGCGCGTCGTTCAAAATGGAGACGAATTGACCCTGATCACCAGCGCCGGGCAGGCGCTGCGCCTGAAGGTTGAGCAGGTCGCTCAAACCAGCCGGGCTACCCGCGGCGTACACCTGATTGACCTGAACAAAGATGACACTTTAGCTTCCATCGCCCGCATTGCCGCCAACGACCTGGACCTGGGCAGCAACGGCAGCGAATAAGCCTTTTTGCAGAAGGGGAAAGCGAGCGTGCTTGCCTTTCCCCTTCTGCCTTCCCTGATAATGCAAAGATCATCGAAAAGTCTTATATTTTTACCGGTATAATAGTCAAAAATCGATAAAAATGTTGCTCTTTTGGCTTGCACGAAAACTTAATTCTTGCTATAATGACTTTGCTAAAAGTCCAGTTATTATCATAATAGTTTTGATGTAACGGCTTTACCTGTCATTTTAACAGTAGCTTGAGGGCAGGGGGCCCTGACTTATCCCAAAAAAAGTCACCTTCTATATAAAGTGCGTTATCAAACCGCCCCGGCGGTTTATGTGACATGTGTTAATCCTTGCTAGCGGAGCTTCCGTCGAGATTCCAATCCCATGAATATTTTAGAACTTGAAAATGAACCCCTGGCAACATTGCGTCAAATGGGGAAAGACCTTAATGTACCCAACGCAATGCGCCTCAAGAAAGAGTTGCTGATCTTGCGTATTCGCCAGATTGAAGCGGAGCGCGAGGGACTAGAAGTCCGCGGCGGTATCCTGGAAATCATGAACGAAGGTGTTGGTTTCCTCCGTTCAGACTACCGGATCGGCCAGGACGATGTTTACGTTTCCCAGGCGCAGTTACGCCGTTATGACCTGCGTAATGGGGACCTGGTGATCGGCCACGTGCGCCCGCCGCGCGAATCGGAGCGGCATTATGGTCTGATAAAGGTAGAATCGATTAATGGCCTGCCGCCCGAAGAAGCGCGCCGCCGCCCAAGCTTTGAAAACCTGACCCCAATCTTCCCTGACAAGCGTTTTGACCTAGAAACCGACCGCTCGGTGCTATCGACGCGGCTGGTCAACCTGATCGCGCCGATTGGACGGGGTCAGCGCGGTATGATCGTTTCACCGCCAAAAGCAGGCAAGACGACCATCTTGAAACAGGTTGCCAATTCCATCTCCGAAAACTACCCAGACGTGCATCTGATTGTTGCATTAATCGGCGAGCGCCCTGAAGAGGTTACGGATATGGATCGCTCGGTTGACGGCGAAGTAGTAGCTTCCACCTTCGATGAACCAGTGACCCAACACGTGCGTACCGCTGAAATCACGCTAGAGCGCGCTAAGCGCCTGGTAGAAATTGGCCGGGATGTCGTCATCCTGATGGATTCACTGACCCGTCTGGCCCGCGCCTATAACCTGGTAGTCACGCCATCCGGCCGGACTTTGTCCGGCGGTATGGATCCCTCGGCGCTTTATCCTCCCAAGCGCTTCTTTGGCGCAGCTCGTAATATTGAAGAAGGTGGCTCGCTCACCATTATCGCTACCGCCCTGGTGGATACTGGCTCGCGCCTGGATGATGTGGTATACGAAGAGTTCAAAGGCACCGGCAACATGGAACTGCACCTTTCTCGCCGCCTGCAGGAACGCCGCATCTTCCCCGCGATTGATATTGAACGCTCTTCTACTCGCCGCGAAGAACTGCTGCTGGGCCCAGACATTTTGCAGCGCGTCTGGCTTATGCGCCGGATGTACCTGCAAATGACGGGCAACCCCCCGCAAGGCGCAGGTATGGACAGCGCCGTCGCTACCGAAGCGATATTGCAGCGTATGGTGCGCACCAAGAGCAATCAAGAAATGCTTGAGAATTTGATGGAGGATGCGTAAGTCACGAACCTCACTCAAAAGGGGCGAGGACAGAACACGTACCGCAGGATTATACAAACAGTGGGCCCGGCCCATGGCTGGCAGGCTTGATGTGGTTTGTCAGCATCTTAATGCTGGTGCTGCTGTTTTGGGCGGTATCTCAACGGGCTGGCACAGTTTTTTCCGCTGCTGGACAATCCTTATCTGAGGAAATAAGCCAGAATATTCCGGAGCAAAACAGCGTCAATGTGGATGTTCCCGAATTTCGCCCATTGAGCGACCTGAACTCGGTCATCCGCGTGGCTAACGCGCATACCGTCATTCCAGAACGTAAGCGCGACAACCTGACAATGTACACGGTGGAAGCCGGCGATTCGGTTTTCACCATCGCCAAGCAGTTTAACATCAAGCCTGAAACGGTGCTGTGGGCGAACGAAGACCTGCTGCAAGATAACCCGAATGAGCTTTCAATTGGCCAAAATCTAAAAATTCCAGCCGTCGATGGCGTCATTTACAAATGGAAAACCAACGATACCATCGACAATATCGCGCAAAAATTCAAAACCGATTCGGAAGCCATTCTGACCTGGCCTGACAACCATATCGACCTTTCGAATCCCAAAATCAGCAGCGGCACGATGGTCATGATTCCCGGCGGGTCGCGCGAACTGCGCACCTGGGTCGTCCCGACCTTCTGGCGCGCCAATGCGGGGGCCAGCCGCAACATCAACCCCAACTGCGATACCAGCGGTGGTACGGCTTATGGGTCTGGCTCCTTCATTTGGCCGACCGCCAGCCATCTAATTTCAGGGAATGATTACTGGTCAGGCCATCTGGGTATTGATATCGGAGCGGCAATGGGTGCGCCTGTGTATGCATCAGATTCGGGCGTGGTTGTTTATGCCGGCTCGATCAGCGGCGGGTATGGCTTAATGGTAATGATCGATCACGGTAACGGCTTCCACACCCTCTACGCTCACCTGAGTAATATCATCGTGCGCTGCGGGCAGAATGTTGCCCAGGGGCAGACGATCGCCTACTCTGGCAGCACCGGCAATTCTACCGGGCCGCATCTGCATTTTGAAATCCGCTATATGGGCGCCTTCGTCAACCCGCACGATTACACCCGTTAGAAATTCTTCCCAATAAAAAATCATCCGCAGAAGTTTAGATTCTGCGGATGATTTTTTATTCCGTTATTCTTTACGGCTGAGGGTTCAGCCAGTAGGACATTTCGTTGATTTCGATGGTCAAATTGTCAGTAACATCCGACCCTACAAACACGCCAAAGTTACCTGAGGAAAAAGTGCTGTCATTGACTTCGGTCAGCAGCTGACCATTTGCATAGAGCAGCAGCCGGCTGCCAATCATCATCATGCCCAGGCGGTTCGTCTGGTTTGAACCGGCCGCGATCGCTGAGCTTGCTTTCCAATCCACCAACCACTTCATTTCGCCCTTGGCCCCTACCAGTCCGTTCCAGCGGCGCAAGGAATAACGCCCATCGCAGGTGACGCCGAACAGATAGCCCTGGTTGGCTTCATGTACATCCGGTACGCGGGTGATCAAGCCATAATGATCAGAACCAGAACACTTCTCGGTTTGGATGGCTGCTTCCAGGTAAAGATTAGTAAATGCTTCCCCAGTTGGGTTTGCCAGCCGCCAGCCATCGGTACCCGTCAGGGCAGTGACATACTGCTTCCCATTTCTGAAATCAGCGGAAGTATATTTATCCGAACCGGTTGGCCAGACCCACTTCGTGTCATTATCCATCGGGTCGGTTGAAGTCGGGGGGCCAAGCCGCGAGCGGGGATCACCAGGGATAAGCGTCAAAGTCGCTGCGGGAAGCGTTGGCGGAAACGTAGCAGTCGGCGCCGCGGGAGCGAGCGTTGGCGCTACGGTGGCGGTCGCGACCGCCACCGGCGGGAGGGTCGCGGCTGGTGCTGAAGTAGCCATCGCCGGTTCAGGCGTGGTCGTGATAAAGGGTATGGTTGGCAGGGTAACAGTTGCTGTTTCCGGCCCTGGCGTTTCCGTCAATACCAACGGCGCAGCTCCGGTATTGGTTGGCAGCGCTGTCAGCATCTGGTTGATTTGGGTCTGTACCTGGGCGGGTGACAGAGTATCTGTCGCAATTGGGCTCACGGTTGGCGCACCACCCCGAATTGTGTTGCAGGCGACCATAGGGATGAGGATGAGTAAACTCATCCAGGGCAAGATTCTTTTCATTCTCAACTCCTCAATCCAATTATTTCATGGAGCAATCGAGTGTAAACGCATAGATTGCTCGAAACCGGGGAATAACGCATCCATCAGCTTCATCTACTAGACGCAAAAAACCTATAAAAGTTCCTCATCCCAGTAGAGCGCTGGTTTTGGGATTTCCCCGCTGGTTTTCTTTAGCTGGCTTTGTAACCGATCTGGCGCAAGAAACCCTTTCGCCATGAGATTCCGCTTTCGTCCTCGATATCCAGCGGTTTATAGCCATCGATTACACCTAAAATGCCGCGCCCTTCCCCATCCTCGGTAATGATGACTTTGGTGGGGTTGGCCGTAGCGCAAAAAATTCGGCAGACTTCAGGCACATTCTTGATCGCATTCAAAACGTTTAAAGGATAGGAGCCCTCTCCTAAGAAAACCAGGAAACTGTGCCCCGCGCCAATATTCAGCGCATTCTTCTGCGCCAGATCGATCATCTCCTGGTCGGTGCCAGACCAGCGTATCAGGCGTTCTCCAGATGCCTCGCAAAACGCAACCCCAAATTTAATGCCTGGGACCGAACTTACCAGCACTTCATGTAAATCCTCCACGGTTTTAATAAAATGCGACTGGCCCAGAATGAAATTCACATTCTCCGGTTTCTCAATACTCACCGTAATCAGGTCCATCCATTTGCTCCTGTTCTTTTTATAGATCACTTATCAAAGGCTTTGCGGATTCAATCATTTCCATTTATTTTACATCGATCGTATAAAAAACAGGTAACCGGGATGTCGCCCAAAGGTCTTCGATCAGAATAAGCCACTTTGCAATCTCTTAATAAGTAGATTCTTTGGCATGAATCGGTTTGTTTTTTAATAATGAATCGGTTATGATCGAATTATGAGAAGTTCCAGCAGCCCTTATCTGGCTGATTTGCTCGCAATCTCACTGCGGTGGATGGCACTGTTTGGGCTGACCATCTCACTCGGCGTGAGTGGTATGCTAACAGCGCCGGGTAATGCGATTCCCTTCTCTTTAACACTCCTGATCCTGACCCTGTCGGCATTATGGAACGGCTTTGTTTCGGTCCTGGCAACGTTTAATCGCCGCCTGCCCTGGCATCGCCCAGTCAACTTGCTGCTGGATGCTCTGATTGCGATCTTTTTATTCACTGAAACCGGCGGGCTGTTCGGCCCGGTTCCCTGGGTAGGCCTGCTGCCGCTCTTTTCTGCGGGGGTTTACTACGAAACTCGGGGAGCTTTCGGAGTTGCTTTAATTATCTCGCTGCTGCAAATCATCAGCAGCTTTTTGATGCAGGGTAACTCGTCTCAAGCGATTCCCGCCGCACTTCTGATCAGCGCAAACATCGTCGGCGCCGGGATAGTCAGCACGCTGAGCGCGCCACTGCTTAACAGCCTGCGCAATAGTTACAAATCGACCGTCAGCGAGCGCAAAGAGGGTGAGCGCTCCGCTCAGCGCCAGGAGCGCGACAGGATGCGGGCATTGTTTGAAATGATCGAAACACTCAGCTCCACCCTCAACTACCAGACAGTTTTGGAAACGGCCCTGGATACGGCCATCGATACATTAAATGATCGCAGTGAATCTGGTGAAGAGATGGTAGGGGCGGTCTTATTGTTTAATGACCAGCATAATTTACAGGTCAGCGCCGAACGTCACTTTATTTCCCGCGACCTGAATATCGATCTCCCAGCAGACAACGGTGTCCTGCACAATTCACTGCAAAGCGGCGAAATGCAGCTGCTGGCTGACCCCGGTAATGATGCTGAGTTGAACAAATTGGCAACATTGCATGGAAAACAACAGGCACTCTGCCTGCCGCTGATTCGTGGAATGAATGCCTTTGGTGTAATGCTTTTTGCGCATGCCGACGCACAATTTTTCAGTCAAGATCGGATCGAGACACTGCAAATGTTGGGCAACCAGGCTGTAATTGCCTTGCAGAACGCCCGTTTATACCAGGACCTGGCGCGAGAGAAGGAACGCATCGTGCAAATGCAGGAAGACGCACAGAAAAAGCTCGCTCGCGACCTGCACGACGGGCCGACCCAATCCATTTCAGCGATTGCCATGCGCATCAATATTGCCCGAAAACTTCTGGAAAGGGCGCCAAAAGATCCAGCGGTGAAAGAGACGAGTGAGGAACTGGTCAAGGTTGAAGAGCTTGCACGGCGGACCACGCAGGAAATCCGGCACATGCTGTTTACCCTGCGCCCGCTGATACTGGAATCAGAAGGACTGCTGGCAGCTTTGAATACGATCGCCGCGAAAATGAAAGAGCTTTACCAGCAAAAAGTAATCGTAGAAGCCGATGCCGATGTGCTGTACCGCTTGAACAGCAACCACCAAACCGTGATCTTTTACCTGACCGAAGAAGCGGTAAACAACGCCCGTAAACATGCCCAGGCGAATGAAATCTGGGTGCGCATCCGCTGTGTGCCGAATGTTGACGATATAGCTTTATTAGAGATCGTCGATAATGGCATCGGGTTTGATGTCCAATCGGTGATGGATTCGTACGACCGGCGGGGCAGCCTGGGAATGATCAACTTGCGCGAACGGACAGACCAGATGAATGGGCTGCTAAAGATTGATTCAGTTCCTGGGAATGGCACACGCATCCGCGTGTTTATCCCGCTCAATGAGCAGGCGGCTGACCGGCTGCACCGCTGGTAAGCCAGATCATAAAGCCTGAGCCACCAAAACCCCCTTCTTATTGCATATATTTCCCGGTTTTTTTCATCATCACAACCAAATTGTAATTCAACTTGATCTATATCCTGCTATACATTTTATAAATAGTGCGCTATACTAATTAAACGCAGGAACTTATGCCTATTGCTGCTGGGATTTATTACGCGCAAAACGACGAAGGGCGAAAAGACGAACCGCCTGTAATCCTCATTCATGGAGCAGGCAGCAACCACATGATCTGGCCGGTGCAGTTGCGTCGGCTGGCAGGTCAGCGAGTGCTGGCGGTTGACTTACCGGGTCACGGTCGTTCAATGGGGGTCGCTCAGCAAACCATCCGGGCTTATACCGAACAGATGGTGGATTTTTTGGCTGCCCTGGGCCTTTATCAGGCCGTGTTTGTGGGGCATTCCATGGGCGGCGCAATTGCCCTGGATATCGCCATCCACGAGCCCAACCATGTCGCCGGTTTAGGCTTAATCGCCACCGGCGCTTATTTAGGTGTAGACCCGGCATTCCTGGAAGACCTATCTACGCCGGTAATGATCCCCAGCGCACTGCACACTTTCCAGACACGCGCCTTTGGTCCAAACGCCAACCCGCAGCTGGTTGAACGCTGCATGCAAACTTTAAGGGATACCCGCTCCAGTGTGCTCTATGGAGATTGGCGCGCCTGCGCCGACTTCGACTTGCGCGAATTTACCGGGCGCATTGAAGCGCCTGCCTGGGTCATTGCCGGTGGAGAAGACCATCTCCTGCCCCTCGCCTACGCGAATTTCCTGGCGGGACGCATCCCCGCATCCCGGCTGCAGGTCATCCCCGAAGGCGGGCATATGGTGATCCTTGAACAGGCTGAGAAAGTAGCCCAGGGACTGCACCAGTTTCTGGCAGCGATCTCGGCAGCCCGCTTTGCCGCAGCGCGTGTGCACCTGCCTGCCCCCACCCCAGTCCATTCCTTTCAGCGAAAAGAAAACCGGTCTGATTATTAAATCTGGTTAGGCAGGAAAGCCCGGAGAAAGATATACTGCATCAGAAGCTGTCCAAGAAAAATGTTTGGACAGCTTCTGTCTAATAGAGAAAGCATTTTGACAACCGCTGAAAGAGAAATCGCTATCGAGTAAACAAGCCCTGCAAAACAGGCACGCTTGCAAGCACGGCGCGGGCGCGGTGACTGAGCTGATTCTTGATTTGCAGGGGGAGTTCCGCCATCGTCTGACCTAGTTCGGGGAGGTAAAAGATGGGGTCGTAGCCAAAACCGTTTGAGCCGCGTTCTTCTGGGATAATTTCACCCGGGCAGTCTCCAACGGTATAGAATACTTCCCCCCCAGGCACTGCGATTGCAACAGTACAATGAAAGTGTGCCGTCCAGGGACGGGGTTTTCCCTGTAACTGTGTTAGCAAATAATGACGGCGGTCAGCATCCGTAGCGTCTGGCCAGGGGGCATAGCGGGCAGAATATAAGCCCGGTTGACCGTCCAGTGCGTCCACTTCCAGCCCCGAATCATCCGCCAGGGTGATCAAGTTACTGGCAGAAGCGTAAGCCCGCCCCTTTTTCTCGGCATTTTCGGCATAAGTTGAGCCATCTTCAACAACTTCTAACTGAATCCCTAACTGAGCAGGCAGAGAAAGCTGGATAGGCAGATGATCTAGAACGGGATCAGAAAGAATTGCTTCGATCTCACGCAATTTTCCCAGATTACTACTAGCGATAAGTAAAGTTGGCATAAGCTAATTTTAGTAATAATTTTGATAAAATTCAAACAAAGTTGACTTGCCGAATCGGCTGTGCTATAATCTTTCGTGTATCATTATATCTTAGAAGAAGTTTTACCGTGAAACAACCACGAAATCCATTAAGATTTAATGTCGGCTTTTTGCTCAACCAACCTATCGGTACTTATCGAGATATTCATTTCGAGTATCCTGAAGTTGTTTTAAAACCTGATCTGGAGTTAAGTGATTTTGAAGGAGTTGCGCGCGTAGGCCGTACGCCACAAGGAATTCTTGTACAAGGAGATTTTAAAGCGAAAGCACCGGCGGAGTGCGTGCGCTGTTTAACAGACTTCAAACAATCTTTACGAACGAAATTTGACGAACTTTATGCATTCGATCAACGTTCAATCACGGACTCCGGGTTGATTCTTCCAGAAGATGCGAATATCGACCTGGAGCCATTGGTGCGTGAATATCTACTGATCGAAATGCCCATCAGTCCTCTTTGCAGGCTCGACTGCAAGGGGTTGTGCTCGGTTTGTGGGGAAAATCTCAACGAAATTGTTGGCGAGCATTATCATCAGGAAGAACAAGAGAACACCTGAAACCCATGCAAAAAGCCACCCGATTTGGCAATGAAAGTCTCTCTGGAAGATCGAAACACGGGTTCTTCCGAATTAACGGGGCAGACAAAACAAATATGGAAGGCATCCGCTCAGGAGGGTGTGAGTGACGAATCCCGGCCGACATAAACGCAATACCGAGATCTTAAGCATGCTGCTTGAAAAAGCAGATGTGCAGGGCTATCTCACGACAGAGGACCTGATGGAGCTTTATCCACAGGCCACCGAAGATGCTGACCGGCTGGAAGCTATAGTCCTGGCCTTACGCCGGCGGGGTGTGGATATTCTCGACCAGGAGGAAGGGGAATCGGCTTTTGAGGAGGGAGATGATAACCTTATCGAAGATGAGGAAGCCTCATTTGTCGATCTTACGCGCATCTCCAGTGACGATACCGTCGGGCTGTATCTGAAAGAGATGTCGCGCGTACCCTTGCTGAGCGTCGATGAAGAACTGGATCTGGCGAAACGCATAGAACGGGGAAAGCTCTCCCGGCGGGAATTAAACCGCTCCAATGGCAGTACCCCCCCCAGCCGACGCAGCGACCTGGAAGGCCTGATTAATGATGGCATCCTGGCGCGCGAGCACCTGATCAAAGCTAACACCCGCCTGGTGGTCAGCATCGCCAAGCGCTATATGGGACGCGGCGTGCCCTTCCTGGACTTGATTCAAGAAGGCAACCTGGGCTTGATGAAAGCAGTGGAAAAGTACGAGTACCAGCGCGGCTTCCGCTTCTCCACCTACGCCACCTGGTGGATCCGCCAGACCATCACCCGCGCCATTGCCGACCAGGGCCGCACCATTCGCGTGCCGGTGCATATGGTGGACCGCATCCGCCAGCTGTACCGCACCACGCATGAGATGGAGCAAAAGCTGGGCCGCGTACCGACCACGGACGAACTGGCGGAGGAAATTGGCGTCAACACCACAAAAGTGGAGTGGATGATGCGCGTTTCCTGGCTGCCGCTTTCACTGGAAAGCCCCATCAATGATGATGAGGAAGACTCCGAGCTGGGTATGTTCATCGAGGACCAGGTAACCCCCACCCCCATCCAGAGTACCTATGCCGACCTGTTAAAGAAAAAGTGCAGGAAGTGCTGGACACCCTACCCCCGCGGGAGGCGCGCATCCTGCGGCTGCGCTTTGGCCTGGAAAATGGCCGCGCTTACACGCTGGAAGAAGTTGGGCAAAAGTTCGGCCTCACCCGTGAGCGCATCCGGCAGATCGAGAGCAAAGCACTGCGGCGGCTGCGCCACCCCCGGCGCGCACGGCAGTTGAAAGATTATCTATAATCTTTTCGTAAAGCGTATTCATCATTTTAGGGAAAAGGGCCGTGGGCCCTTTTCCCTAAAATGATGAATACGCTTCAAACCAGGGCGTGAAATTATAAACTCCCTGTGTTACAATTCGCGCGATAAATTTTACGTTTTTTGAGGTGTTTTAATGACAGAAAATGTTCTGGTCGCTGTTGCCTGGCCTTATGCTAATGCTGAAATTCACGTTGGCAATCTGACCGGCTCGTACCTGCCGGCAGATATCTTTGCTCGTTACAATCGCCTGCGCGGCCGGAACGTCTTGATGGTATCAGGTTCAGATGCGCACGGCACGCCCATTACCGTCCGGGCAGACGCCGAGAATACCACCCCGCTGGAAGTGTATAAACACTTTCACGAGGGTTTTCTTGACCTGTTCCAGCAGTTGGGCCTGACCTACGACCTGTTCACCAGCACCCACACCGCCAACCACTTTGAAGTCTCACAGGATATTTTCCTGGCCTTGAAAGAAAATGGCTTCCTGTTCACCGACCGGCAGTTCCAGTGGTTCGCACCGTCGCAAAACCGCTTCCTGCCCGACCGCTACGTGGAAGGCACCTGTTACATCTGCGGCTATACCAACGCCCGCTCGGATCAGTGCGACCGCTGCGGCAACTTGCTTGAACCGCAGAAGCTGATCGAACCGCGTTCGCGCATCGATAACTCCACGCCCGAACTGCGCGAGACGGAGCACTACTATCTGGACCTGGGCAAATTACAGGATGCCATCGTCGCTTTTCTGCGCGACCGCGAATCCTACTGGCGCTCCAATGTGCTGCGCCAATCTTTGGGGCAAATCCTCTCCGAAGGCTTGCATGGGCGCCCCATCACCCGCGACCTGGATTGGGGCATCCCCGTACCGATGGAAGGCTGGCAGGGTAAATGCCTGTATGTGTGGTTCGAAGCAGTAATCGGCTACCTTTCTGCATCGATCGAATGGTCAAAGATCAATGAGCAGCCGGATGCCTGGCGCGCCTGGTGGCATGATCCACAGGCCCGCACCTACTACTTTATCGGTAAAGATAACATTCCCTTCCACGCTGTGATCTGGCCCGCGCAGTTGATCGGCACGGGCAAAACCTTCGACGAAATCTTCGGCAGCCAGCCAGCCGAACCGCTGGTGCTGCCCTACGATGTGCCCGCAAACGAATTTATGAACCTGGAAGGCCAAAAGATTTCCGGCAGCCGCAATTGGGCCGTCTGGGCGCGCGATTTCCTCACCCGCTACGACCCCGACCCCTTGCGCTACTACCTGACGGTCACCATGCCCGAATCGCGGGATGCGGACTGGGACTGGGAAGACTTTTACAAACGCAATAACGATGAACTGGTCGCCACCTGGGGCAACCTGGCGAACCGGGTGTTGGCCTTCACCTATAAGAACTTTGACGGGGTCGTCCCAGAACCCGGCGAATTAACCGACCTGGATAAAGCACTGCTGGAAACCATTGAAGGTGGTTTTGAGACAGTGGCCCAGGAGATGGAAACCGTTCACCTGCGCGCGGCGCTGGGTGAAGCAATGCGCCTGGCGAGTGAAGTCAACCGCTACCTGGACCAGACAGCGCCCTGGTCGGCGCTAAAGACCGACCGGCAAGCCGCCGCGCGGGCCGTCTATGTAGCCCTGCGCGCGATTGACTCGCTGAAAATCCTCTTTGCGCCCTTCCTGCCCTTCACCAGTGAAAAATTAAACACATTCTTTAATGTACAGCAGCCTTTGTTCGGCAGACAGTTCACCGAAACACACAGCGACGCTCTGGGCGAGCACACTGTGCTGCGCTACGCCGAGGAGGATGCCGGCGGCCGCTGGGAAGCCAGCCAGCTCAAGCCCGGGCAGAAGCTGAATAAGCCCGAACCGCTGTTCAAAAAGCTGGAAGCAAAGATTATCGAGGAAGAACGCGCCCGGCTGGGTAAGCCAGCCTAAAAGTCTGCTTGCGGCTCAAATTCGTCAAGGCGAGTTTGAGCCGCTTATTTATTAAGGGCAGCAGTGCAGCCAACCCGGAAGCGCGGTTAGCATGGGCTCTATCACCTGGCGGGTGCCCGCCTGGAACACTTCCAACGCGCCGTAAGCTTCCCCGCCGCTTTCGCCTACCAGGTCGCTGACTCCACGTAAGATCAGGCAGCGGATATTGTTGCGCTTGCACACCCAGGCAATCGCGCCCGATTCCCAATCTGCCGCGGTCGCCCCATATTCTTCGATCAGCATCGGGATATCCGGCAGGCAGATATCGCGGTCCGCGGAGACGAGCAGGCTGCGGCGTACGGCCTGTGGGTAAGGCTGGCGCAGCCAGGACAAATCGATATCTACGGTGTAATACTGGATCGCGGCAGCCGGATCGCCCATTTGCTCAATTAAGTCATACACCAGGGTACGCTCAACCAGTAAGATCTCACCCCGCGTGATCCGCCCGGCAAACCCACCGCAGGTACCCAGGTTGAGCAGCACCTGCGGGGCCCAGCGGCTGAGGGCATATTGTGTGGACGCAGCCGCGGCGATCTTTCCCCAACCCTCGTGCATAAAAATCACTGGCCGGCCAGAAACATCCATCGCAAAATATTCCCCATACGGGGTTTCATGCGGGACTGCCTGCGGATAAAAGCTGCGTACAACCTGCCACTCCGCATTCGCCGAAATGGCAGCGACAGCAAAAGGGTTTTCCATATTCGATTTCAAAACTCCGTGATTACTCGGAACGCGATCCTGAGGAGGAATCTTCTTCCCAGCGAACATGATTGCGAGAAAGCAAGTTGACCAGGCGCAGGCGGCCAGTGCTGCTGGAATAAGCCGATTTGCGTTGAGCAGCCAGCCAGGCCGCATTTGCGGCTTCATAAGCCGCGTTAGGCCGGCCCAGACGGCGTGCATTTTCAGCGCGGGCGCGCAGCAGGTAACCATCATTCATCACCCAATGCGCCAATGTCTCCAGCACCTCCATTGGCTCTTGGACCAGATCACCCGCGCCGTTTTCGGTCACATAATCGGCGTTGCCGGTTTCCTGTCCGGCAATTACATCCACCAACATCATCGGCCGGCCGCAGGCTAATGCTTCAGTGATGACCAAGCCTCCGGCTTTGCAAACGATAAAGTCAGCCGCCTTCATCAGGATCGGCACGTTAGGGGCAAATTCAAACAGCTTGACCGGAACGTGCCATTCCATCATCTTTAATTCATGATATAAATGCTCATCTTTTCCGGCAACCACTACGATTTGCAACGGGCGACCAAAGTGATTCATCACATTCAGCGTTTCGACCAGGCGCTCGACGCGCCGGCTGCCCACTGCGAGCACCGTCAGCAAGTCCGCATGCCAGCCCAGGGCCTGACGAATCTCCCCCGCGCTGCGTTTCTCACGCACCACTTCCGGATTTACTGGAATACCGGTCACCTGGAGTTGTTCCGGGGGCATGCCGTAACTAAGCGCCAATTCATAAACAATTGGCGTAGGCACCATCAACAAATCCACATTGTTGGTAAACCATAAGCGGTGGACGGTAGCCAGGTCGGTCACATTCACCAACAATGGGATCGTCTTACGCATAATGGTCATCACCGCGCGTAGGGGAGCCTGGTACAAAGGATAAGTGGAAAGGATCACATCCGGGCGCACGGTGCGCACCACGTCGCGCATGACTTCAAACAACAGCACGGTCAGCGCCTGTTCCACAATGACCGCCGGAACCGAAGCATCACTGGCATCATAGCCAAAGCGGTACAACTCTGGCATATTGCGCACCAACTTATCATAGTCCGACTGGCTGTCACGCAGGAAAAAGGGAGCGCGTTTATCTTCCAGCGGATTGGCAATGATGATTTCGCATAAATCTCCATACAATTCTTCCATCGCACTGGCAACCGCGTTCGCTGCGCTGCGATGGCCAAAACCCGCATCGGCGGTAAGGATTAAAATCCGTTTCCGCTCTTCGCCTGGTTTCGCTTTATACTGCTCTAACATACCCTTCCTCACGCCAGTTTTGCCTGGTTATCCGGTGGTTTTAATAACCAGCCAGCTGGCTGCAGCCGAAAAACCAGCTCAAACACACGACTTCCGTCCGCCATACACAGCACGTGCAGCCCCTGCTCATCCTCCCAGCTCCGGCCCGTCGACTTAACCGGGTAGGTGCGATTTTGCCATACAAACTGGGCAGGCTCAAAGCTCCCTTCGGATCGCCAGCGTGCCGTTACTTGAACTGGCTCATAGATCATGCGGTCAACTTCCCTTCCAGATAGGCCAGTAGAAGCTGCAAAGCCTGCTCTGCCGATAACACCTTATTCTCCAGGCGGTCACCCTGCCAGAGATACTTCCAGGCCCGGTCCAGCTTAGGCGCGCTTATTCCAATCCAAACCAATCCGACAGGTTTTCCGGGCATGCCGCCCCCCGGCCCGGCAATGCCGCTGACCGAGACTCCTACCAGCTGGTCGGTTGGGAAATCTCCAGCCAGAGCCTGCCGCACGCCGCAGGCCATTTCCAGCACCACCTCTGCACTGACTGCACCATACTGCGCTAGCGTCTCATGCCGCACCCCTAACAGGCGCTCTTTCGCTTCATAGGCATAGGCAGTAATGCTGCCCAGGTAGTACTCCGATGAACCGGCCACGTTTGTCAAACGGTGCCCGATCAGCCCGCCCGTGCAAGATTCCGCGACTACCAGCTTCAAACCCTGCTTACGCAGTAGGTCGCCAACTTTTACCTCTAAAGAAGTTTCTACCAAAATACCTTCATTCAAAGCTACCTTACCTCACCAAAAGTGGATTGGGGGGGATCGAAAGCGCCTGCCCCACCCGCAAAACAGCACCGCTTACTATTCCATTGTACCCTGCAATGTGTTCCGCGGGGGTCTTCCAGCGCAGCGCAATCGAGGCCAGCGTATCCCCCGGCTGTACAGTATAAGCGGCGGGCTGCCCAGAAATATCTTTTTCAGCCCAGGCCCAGCGAAATACATCAAACCCGGCATGCCCCGTGCGCCCATTCACCCGATCGGAGGCCCATTGGTTACGGGCAATCCCCACGTTGGGATCGGCCAGGTTCAGCAGCAGCACTCGCTCAATCGTAGTGCTGTGCAGCGGAGAAACCTGGGTCAGGTTCGTTACCGTGTAGACATTTCCATCCGCGTCCACTTCGGTCACCACTAACATATGATCAAAACCATCTTTCTGGCTAAACGTATAAAGGAAATCACCCGGATAAAGCGGGAAGTGCTGAAAGTCAAAGCGACCTAAAGGGTCACCAATAGAATACAGGTGGTAGCTCTCTGAAGGAAAGAGCACCCAGGGCCGCCGGTTGGAGTGTGGGTCGGCCAACCAGAAAGCCTGCGGGCCGACCGACCAGCCGCCATAGTCCTGCGGCAGCGCGCCGGCATCCTTCAAAATGGACCAGGACAAGGGCCCACACATGGTGTTTGCGCCTTCATCGCCAGCATCGCCCAACCAGCCAATGCGGTGAGCCACTTCCATGGCCTGCTGGGTGGTGTCAGCCAGATAAGCCGCCGCTGCACGCGCATAATCCGGCCAGCCAGTGTCTCCTGCTACCCAGCTGGCATAATCTAGAGCAGGGGCAAAACCGTCCGCAATCATCCAGGCACACGGGGGCAGTTTGAGGGTTTGAATGACACTGGCATCAGCAGCCGGAATCGAATGCGCGTCCTGCCAGTATGCCTCAAGGTAAGGCCGCCAGGGAGAGGCGGAACCATTTGAGCCAACGGCAGGATCTAATAACGGGATCGCCAGGATATGCAGCCCTTGATGGGATGTGCTGCTCAGCCAGGGTACAAAACCGGCCACAAAGAGGGCATTTAGCATGCGCTGTACCAGATAGACGTTCTTCACATCGGACACATCGATGCTTACCGCTCCCGCGACCTGGGCGGGATTTCCCCAATCCGGCGGCAGCACCCGCTCGTTGAGTTGACGGTCGAGCTTCAGCAGCTGGTCCGCATAAGACAGCATTTTCTTAGGACTGTTCAGCGCCGCCTGCGCTTCCACCGAGAGACAGCCGGCGGGTTCGAGCGCTGGTGATTCAGCAGCATTTTTTTGATCTGGCTGCGCGGTATGGGTAGGAATCATAACCAGCGGGGAAGCCATGCTTGGGGTGGGCATCGCTGGCGCAGTCATTTTTGGGGCAGATCCGATTTTCGGCAGTCCTAACTGCTTTACTGGCAAGGCCGTCCAGGCATTGCAGTTCAGACCCAGCAGTGAGCCGAACAATAACAGGATCGTTATGAAATTCGCGCGTTTCCTCCCAGCCATGCGTGCGGTGCTCCTCTTTGTGCAGTGAACCCAGCGCGTAAAACCAGCCACAAAATTAAAATAAACGAGCCTGATCCTCAGCAGAAGAGGAGACGACTGGCAGTCCAAGCAACGATTTTAACCGGTTACAGCTTGCCGGCGCATGCCCGGCGTAGTCATTATCAAAGAAGCCAAAGACCGTATGAATACCAGCGCTGTTTGCTTCGATGCGCTTGATCCATTCTTTCAACCGTTCCGTGCGGTCAATCACTTCATGCCCCGGATGCGGGAGTACATTGTGTTTCCCAATCCAGCGCACATAGAGAAAATCCGTTGTCGGGACGATTTCTACCGGCAAATCCTCATAGTCTGTCGCCACCCAGCACACTTGATAAGCGCGCAGTAAGTCCGCGGTTTCTGGGACGTACCAGGATGGGTGGCGAAACTCAATCGCGTAGCGCGGCCCTTTGGGGCATTCTTTCAAGAAATGCTCCAGACTATCCCTTTCTCCCGTCGAGAAGCTGGGCGGCATCTGCACCAGCACTGCCCCAAATTTATCCGCAAGCTCAAGGGAAGAATCCACAAAGACGCGCATTTCCGCAGAAGCGTTCTGCAAGCGCAGTTCGTGCGTTACCCGGCGCGGCGCTTTCAGACAAAAACAAAATTCCGCCGGGGTGCTCGCCGACCAGCGCTGAATCTGAGTTGGGGATTGAGGTCCATAAAAAGTGGTGTTAATTTCTACGGCATTAAAAATCTTACTGTAATAGCTCAAGGACTGGTTCGGCGGTAAACCGACCGGGTAAAAGGACCCTTTCCATTCGGGGTAGGTGAAGCCAATTGTGCCCAAACGCCAATCAACCATTTTCCCGCCTCCTGCCTTATTAAACCACAAAGGGATTGAAATTCCTAGCAAGGGCTGAAATCAATCTTAAAGAAGCCTGCTTGACCGGCTTTAGGGGATATGATATGATGCACTTGAGGTAATGAATAACATGGCTGAGGATTCGCTATCCGATCAACCGCGCCCTTCCAGATCTGAAGACAACCAGACTCCTCTTGAAGAACCGGCAGGTAAACCTTCCACACCCCGTCAGTGGAACGACATCTGGGAAGGCTTGTTACGGCTTGGCCTTGGTGAAACCGCCCTGCGAGCCGGCACTGTTCTGGCTTCGATTGCTTTAGTTTTACTCGTTATCTGGATCATGGGATCCTTTTATCTTAAAGGTAACGTCTCTTATGGGAGAGATGCCGCCATTGCTGCACCTATGCCCACCCCAACCAGTACCTTTCCCCCACCCCCTTTTAATTATCAAGCAGCAGTTGCCAGGTCTGGCATTCAACGCCTGGCGCAACTGCATACTTCCTTGCCCACCCGCCCGCGTTTCGATATTACCCAGTACGAAGTGCAGTCCGGCGATACGCTCTTTGGAATCGCGGAGAAGTTTGGGCTGCAGCCGCAGAGCCTGCTGTTTGGCAATTATGACACCCTCGCCGATGATCCACACCGGCTGCAGCCCGGGGAAAAGCTTAATATTCTCCCCGTCGACGGTGCAATTTATACCTGGCATGCTGGGGATGGCCTGAATGGCGTTTCCAAATTCTATAGCGTCACCCCAGACGATATTATCAACTGGCCTAGCAACCAGTTGAGCAAAGAAACCCTCGGAGACCTTGCCAATCCGAATATCGAACCGGGTAAGCAGATCTTTATCCCAGGCGGCTCCCGGCCTTTCCAGTCCTGGAGCGCGCCGTTGATCAGTCGCTCAGACCCGGCGAAGGCGAAAATCTTTGGTCCGGGATTCTGTGGCACCGTCGTCGATGGATATATTGGACAGGGCACATTCGTCTGGCCTTCCACCGAAAAGTGGCTTTCAGGATATGACTACTCCCCCTCCACCAACCACTGGGGCATTGACATTGCCGGCAGCATGGGCAACGCCATCTATGCCACCGACAGCGGCGTGGTCGTTTACGCCGGCTGGAATGATTGGGGCTACGGCAATGTCGTGGTCATCGATCACGGCAATGGCTGGCAGTCGCTCTACGGGCACCTCAGCCAATTATTCGTCACCTGTGGCACCAGTGTCTCACAAGGTGCGCAAATCGCCGCAATGGGCAGCACAGGCCGTTCCAGCGGGCCTCATCTGCACTTTGAGCTAATGAATGCCTCGGGTGTGCGGGTAAACCCATGGGATTATTTGACGAAGTAAAAACGAGATGAATGAGACCGCTTCTGTTCGACCCTCGCCAATTGCCGGAACCTGGTACAGTAGTAACCCTGACCAGTTAAGGAAACAGATGGATGATTATCTGCAATCGGCGCAGCTCCCCGCTTTATCCGGCCAGGTGATCGCGGTAATTGCTCCCCACGCCGGGCATCGCTATTCTGGGCGGACGGCCGCTCACGCCTTCGCCAGCGTGTATGGACAGGTACGCGACCTGGTTGCGGTGCTTTCTCCCATGCATACGCCTTATCCGGCTGACCTGCTCACATCCGCTCACCGCGCTTACAGCACCCCATTGGGCGCCGTGCCTATCGATCAGGGCGCAGTAACGGAATTGACCCAGCAGCTGGCACAGCAAGAACTTTTTTTGACGCCGGTCGCAAATGATAAGGAACATTCTCTGGAGATCGAGCTGCCCTTCTTGCAGCGAGCGCTGCGCGCTCCCTTCCAACTGCTGCCGTTAATGCTGCGCAGCCAGTCGCCAAAAATCGCCCGGCAGGTTGGGCAGGCACTGGCCCGGGTGGTCGAAGGGCAGAACAGCTTACTGGTCGCCAGTACCGATCTTTCACACTTTTACCCACAAGCGGTGGCCGAAAAAATGGATGGTGAAATGCTGCGGCGCATTAAAAACTTTCGTCCGGAGGATTTGTTTACCGCCGAACGCAGTGGAAAAGGTTATGCCTGTGGTTTGGCCGCGGTAGCGGCTGTACTCTGGGCTGCGCAAGCATTGGGCGCAAACCAGGTGGAAATTGTGCACTACAGCACGTCGGGAGAAGAAACTGGGGATTTTCATTCTGTAGTAGGATATGGGGCCGCTGTCGTCCTGAAACACGCATGAGTTTTGGCCAAATTTTATTAATTTTTGTTTTGATCTCCCTGAATGCTTTTTTCGTTGGGGTAGAATTTGCCGTTGTGGCTTCGCGCCTTACCCGGCTGGAATTAATTGCTCCTGAGAACAGTCGGGGAGCCGTCCTGGTGCGCAAATGGCTGGAAGATGATGCCTCGCGCGATCGAATGATCGCTGCCACACAGTTAGGCATTACCCTGGTTAGCCTGGCGTTAGGCGCGGCAGGTGAAAACGCTTTTGCTACAGCATTAAATCCTTACTTTCGCAATATTGCTCTCCCACCAAACCTGATCTTTCTCAAAGATACGCTGTTGGCGCTGCCGCTGATCATTTCGCTGATCATAGTGACCAGCTTTCATGTGGTGCTGGGTGAACAGGTGCCTAAAGTAGCCGTCCTGCGGTCGCCCGAGCGCTATGCGCTAATCAGTGCGCCCTTTATGCAGGTCTTTATCAGCATCTTCCGCGGGTTCATCTTCTTATTGGACGGCGCCACTCGGCTGATCCTGGGTCTTTATGGCCTACCGACGCAAGCACACACCCATTCAACGACCATCTCTATGGAAGAACTGCGTCAGATCGTCTCCAGCCCCGAAGTTGAAGGACCAATCGATTCACCTGAGCGCGAAATGCTTTCCGCCGTGATCGACTTTGGCGAGCTGGTGGTGCGGCAGGTGAGCATACCGCGCACTGAAGTGATCGCCGTAGAAGCGACCACCCCGATCAGTGAAGCTGTCCGCGTGGCAGCGGACAGCGGGGTAACCAAACTGCCCGTGTATGAAGAGAATCTAGACCAGGTGGTTGGCATCCTGCATCTCAAAGATTTGCTTCCAGAACTGCTCAACGATAACGGGCTGGCTAACCGCCCGGCCCGCACCCTGGCGCGTGAGGCATTATTTGTCCCGGATAGTATCCTTGTTAAAGATTTGCTGGTGCACATGCGCATTCGCCGGCAGCATATGGCGATTACGCTGGATGAATTTGGTGGCACCGCCGGGCTGGTCACATTAGAGGATTTGCTGGAAGAGATCGTCGGAGAAGTCCAGGATCCTTTTGATGTCAGCCTGCCTTCCATTCAGCCACTGCCAGATGGGTCCGCGCTGGTAGATGGCCTGGCGCTGATCGAAGATGTCAACCATCATTTTGGACTGAACCTGTTTGACCCTAACTACGATACCATTGCCGGGTACATGCTGGGGAAACTAGGCCGCCTCGCCCAGCTCGGGGATATTGTGGAAGAAAGGGAACTTGGCATCCGGTTAGGTGTGGAAAGTATGGACCGGCTGCGTATTGCGCGCATTCACCTGACCCGGTTATAATCGGTAAACTCATCCTGTTCCAAGCTGGCCAGGGGCGCTGGGCAGTCCATGATTCTCGCTGGCAATCATCCTTTATGTCCCAAACTACTTACGTCGAAGTCGCCGTTAATGTTCCACAGGTTTCCGGGTTGTTTCACTACCACCTGCCAGCTGAACTGGCCGGGCAGGTGCAGCCAGGCAGCCTGGTTGTCGCGCCCTTCGGCAGCCGCCAGGTACAAGGTATTGTCCTGCGATTTGTAGATACCCCTGAGGTCAGGGAAACGCGCCCGATTGAAAGTGTGCTGGATGAAGAACCGGTCGTCACCCCAGCGCTGCTTGAACTGGCACGCTGGATGGCTGATGCCACCCTCGCGCCGCTGGCCCAATGCTTTAACCCAATGCTGCCGCCTGGGCTGGGGCAGCAAGCGGATACACTTTTTCACTTGAATAAAGGCGTCGAAACCAGCGCTTGCAGCAGTTTACAGCAGCGGCTGGTGCATTTACTGCAAGAGCGCGGCGACCTGCGCGGTCGGCAGATTGACAGTGCCTTGCCTCGGGTCACCTGGCGCCCAGCGGCGCGAGCGCTGGTGAAACGCGGCTGGTTGGTCACCCGGCCTGTTTTACTGCCACCCAGCGTCCGGCCGAAAACGATCCGCACTGTGCAGTTAGCCTGCTCTCCCTCAGATGCCGAAGCACGCATGGACAGCGTCGGACGGGCAGGCTCAGGCGCGTTTACGCGCCGCCAGGCTATTTTGCGCTTCTTAATTGCTGAGGCATTGCCGGTAGAAGCGGCGTGGGTTTATGCCGCCAGCGGCGGCAGTCTGCAAGATCTACAAAAGTTGGAAGAGGATGGTTTGATAGCGCTGGGCGAGACTGAGACATGGCGCGACCCGCTGGAACGTTTTAACGTCGGCCTGGTCCAACCCCCCGACCTGACCCAGGCACAGCAAACTGCCTGGGAGAAAGTACGGGCCGGGCTGCTGCAAATCAATGCCGGGCAGGTGATGCCGCCTTATCTGCTGCACGGCATTACCGGTTCCGGTAAGACCGAGATTTATATGCGCGCGGTTGCCGAGATCTTGCGCCTGGGTCGCCAGGCAGTGGTCCTGGTGCCTGAAATTGCCCTGACCCCACAGACCGTGCGACGCTTCCTGGCGCGTTTCCCCGGGCAAATCGGGTTGATCCACTCGCGCTTATCCGCAGGCGAGCGCTACGATACCTGGCGGCGCGCCCGATCCGGAAGCCTGCGGGTGATTGTTGGCCCGCGCAGCGCCCTATTCGCCCCGCTGCCTGACCTCGGACTGATCGTCCTGGATGAATGTCATGACCCGGCTTATCACCAAGAAGACAGCCAACCCAACTACGACGCGGTAGAAACGGCCATCGTTTATGCCCGCCTGACCAACAGCCTGCTAATCCTCGGCTCTGCCACGCCGGATATCAGCCTGTACTACCGGGCACAAAAAGAACATTGGCCGCTGCTGCACCTGCCCGTGCGCATCCTGGCGCACCGCCAGACTGTTGAAGCGCAGCTTTCCCAGCTCAGAGAAAGCCAGACCGGTCAGGTAGGCTCGCTAACGCCTGATGAAGGTTCCGCTGCGGCCTTGAACCTGCCACCGGTCAAAATAATCGATATGCGCCAGGAATTAAAAGAAGGAAACCGCACGATCTTCAGCCGCGAACTGCAAGAAGCCATGCAGCAGGTGCTGAACACCCATCAGCAAGCGATCCTGTTTCTCAACCGGCGCGGTACTGCCACCTATGTTTTTTGCCGGCAGTGCGGCTACAGCCTGAAATGCCCCCGCTGCGACCTGCCACTCACCTTCCATGTCGACCAGAATGGGTTAACCTGCCACACCTGCAACTATCACCGCCTGGTACCCAAGACCTGCCCAGAGTGCGGCAGTAAGCAAATCCGCCAGTTCGGCACTGGGACAGAAAAGGTGGAGAGTGAAGTAAAAGGTTTGTTCCCAGACGCGCGCACTCTACGTTGGGACGCGGAAACCACCCGCCAGAAAGGTGCGCATGATTTGCTGTTGCAGGCTTTCATGAACCATCAGGCGGACTTCCTGATTGGCACGCAAATGCTGGCAAAGGGCCTGGATCTGCCGCTGGTCACCCTGGTTGGGGTCGTCCTGGCTGATGTGGGACTGCAGCTGCCCGATTACACCGCCGGCGAGCGCACCTTCCAACTGCTCACTCAGGTCGCGGGACGAGCCGGGCGCAGTCCCCTGGGTGGAAAAGTCGTCCTGCAAACCTTTCAGCCCGACCACTATGCCATTCGCGCTGCCGCCCGGCATGACTACGCCGGCTTCTATCAGCAGGAGCTTAACTACCGCAAACGCCTCCGCTACCCTCCTTTCACCCGCCTGGCGCGCCTGGAAATCCGCAACGCTAACGCCGCCAAAGCCGAAGCGGATGCCCAGGCCATGGCGCGCCAGGTCGAGAGCTGGATCCGTGCCAGCGATCATCACACAACCGAAATAATTGGGCCGGTGCCTTGCTTTTTTAGCCGCCAAAACCTGCTTTATCGCTGGCAAATCGTCCTGCGCGGTCCAGACCCCGCCGATATTCTGCGCGGCAAATCCCTGGGGGAGTGGCGCGTCGAAATCGACCCTACCAGCCTTTTATAAGGTTGTTATACGAAATTTCATAAGTTCCCACCCGCACAATTCGGACCTTTTTAACCAGAACCTGCTATAATTAAATTCACATAAGAAGCCATCCTGTACTTTGAGGTAGTAATGCCGATGCGGCGTGAAGTTTTAACCTGGGACGATGTCGACAAACTAATTGATCATTTAATTCCCCAGTTCGAATACGAATTTGACGCGATGGTTATGATCACCCGCGGGGGAATAACGCCAGGGGGGATGCTGGCGGAAGCACTGCAGGTCAGAGATATTTTTACCGCCGCAGTTGATTTTCCGGCAGAACTTGAAAATGAAAAGCAGCGCGAAAAAAATCGCCTGCTGGCCTGGCCAAAATTCCTGCAGTTCCCCGATGAAGGCCTGGTTCGGGGAAGGCGGGTATTGATTATTGATGATGTGTGGGGGTCCGGACGAACGATCACGGCGGTGAAGAACCGCATCTCTTCGGAAGCAGGCGTTCCGTTCACCTGCGTGCTGCACTTTAATCCCTACCGCAGCCTGTTCGGCACCGTTCGCCCTGACTACTACGGCGCCATTACCGACGCCTTTATCATCTACCCCTGGGAGATGCGGCGCGGTACCGAAAACATCATCGCGCACAAAGATTCATAGTTGATTGCCGTTTGGGCGGTGCGAAACGACCGGTGAGCCGTTTTTTCACCGTCCTTTCGCATTTAATCCCCCAGCAGCACCTGCAAATAGCGCTCAGTCATGCGGTCCAGGCCAAATGCGGCTTCAGCCCGGGCGCGCGCCGCACGGCGGAAATGTTCCTGGTCTTGCAGAATATGCTGCGCGGCATTCGCCAGCAGCGGAATATCGGGTGGTTCCAGCTTCCAAAAGTTACTGCCCCAGGGAACAGCAATCCCGGCATCGCCCTCGATTAATTCTGGCAATGACCCGGTAGCATAGGATACCACTGGCAGCCCGCAAGCCATCGCTTCAATAACTGAATTCGGGCAAGCAGCGTTCAGATCGGCAGAAAACAACACGTGCGCCGAACGATCGATTTCGGCGATCTGCTCCCGCTTGACCACCCCGGTCCAGGTCACAATCCCTGGAAAACTGCGTTCGATCTTTTTCTGCAGGTGATCCGGTACATCGCCTACTACCATCAATTCAACCTTACGGCGCATACGCTCATTTAGGAGACTGGTCAGCGCAGCGGCATTTTGCAGGCCCTGCTCATTGCCCCCACCCAGGTGCCCCTCCACCAAAAGCACCCGGTAATGTTCTTCCGGGCGGCGCTGCGGACCGGTTGGCATAAACTTGCTCAAGTCTATGCCGTTGTAGATCACCGTACTTGCCGCGGGGACATTCCGGTAGACTGTTTGCCACCAGGTGCGCGCAAAATTACTCTGGTAAACAATGTGGTCAGCAATGTTGCGGCGAATGTAGGCCAGGATGAAATTATTAATTTCAGAGCGGAGGAAATGTGCGACGCCCGTAAAGCGCCGGCGGTGAATCCAGTTCATGCCGTTCAAGCGCTGGACAACTCGTAATCCGCGCCGCCGGGCCCGGTCCAGTATATCTATACGCCGCAAGCCACCAATGACCAGCAGCGCCCGGCAGGCAGGGTCCTGTGGCTGGGTGACCACCGCAATACCACGCGCTTGCAGCCCGGTAACCAGGCGAGCGCGAAACGAAGCCGGGCCCCCCAGACCTTCTACATTTGGGAGGATGCAGATGGCCATTTTTTCCGTCAGCATACCAGCTTCAAGCTTTCAAACCAGCCCGATTTAGCAGCGCGGTAACAATCCGTTCCGCCGCGTGGCCATCTCCAAACGGGTTTTCTGCGTGCGCCATACGCGCATAGGCCTGCGCGTCCTCCAGCAGCAAGTGCGCCTCGTTGAATATTCGTTCCGGGTCCACGCCGACCAGTTTTAACACGCCCGCAGTCACACCTTCCGGGCGCTCTGTGACCTCCCGCAGCACCAGCGTCGGGATGCCGAGACTGGTCGCCTCTTCTTGAATGCCACCTGAATCGGTCAGCACCAGGGTAGCGCTGCGCATCAAGTGCACCATGGGCAGGTAATCCTGCGGCGAAGTAAGCGTGATATTTGGCACATCGCCGAGCAAGCGGTGGACAGGCTCGCGCACGTTTGGGTTTAAGTGCACTGGATAGACCAGCTGCAAACGGTCTGGGTAAGCTTCCGCGAGCGCGCGCAGTGCCTGGCAGATGTTTTCAATACCCTGGCCCAGGTTTTCTCGCCGGTGAGCAGTGATCAGAACCAGCTGTTTCCCCCCAGGGCAGATGTCCAGGCGGTCAAGCAGCTGCTGGGTCTCAGGCGGCGGGGGTAGTTGGGCGATGCTGCGCAAGGCATCGATCGCCGGGTTTCCGGTAACTACGATCGCCTCCGCGGGTACATTTTCCAGCAGCAAGTTCTGGCGGCTGTGTTCGGTAGGCGCAAAATGCAGGTCTGCCACAACGCCAGTAATGCGGCGGTTAATTTCTTCCGGAAAAGGCTGATATCGGTCCAGCGTCCGCAGACCCGCTTCCACATGCCCTACCCGAATATGATGGTAGAAGGCCAGCAGCGAAGCCGCCATGACCGTGGTGGTATCCCCTTGTACCAAAACCCAATCGGGCTGAACCTGGCAGATAATGGGGTCCAATTCGGTCAGAATACTGGCGGTCAGCTGCGGCAGCGACTGGTTGGGCCGCATAATGTTGAGGTCGAAATCAGGGTGGATGTCAAACAGGTTCAGCACCTGGTCTAACATCTGGCGGTGCTGAGCAGTAACGCATACGCAAGGCTCCACATCCGGCGTCTGCGCCAGCAGATTGACTACCGAAGCCATTTTTACCGCCTCGGGCCGCGTGCCAAAAATGGATAGAACTCGTAAAGCGCTCATTCGCCGCAATCTACCCCCGGAGTGTTGTTGACGCCTAATCGAAACACTTTGAAGCCATACTGCGCCCAGATATCTTGAGGCCAGGCGTTGACACAGTCGATCACCACACGCGCCGGAGTTAATTGCGCCACAACTTCCGGCGTCAGGTTGCATAGAGCAGAGTGCGCGACGAGCAACAAAAGGGCATCCGCGCCGTCCAGCGCCGCGGATAAAGTGGTCACCGTCTCAAAACTGTTCTGGCGAAACTCGGGTTTATAAGGCTCGTAAGCGGTCACCCTTGCGCCGGCATCTGCCAACCGGTGGCAGATCTCAATCGCAGGGCTCTCGCGCAAGTCATCGACATCGGGTTTGTAGGCCAGGCCAAGCGCCGCGATCTTACAGCCGTTAAAGCCACCCATCGCCCGCCGCACCAGGTTCACCACGAAATCCGGCTGCGCATCGTTGACCATACGGGCTGTATGAATGAGCGGCGAAAGATCAGGGGCCGCCTCGACCAGGAACCATGGATCAACACTGATGCAGTGCCCCCCAACACCTGGGCCCGGGTTGAGAATGCGGACGCGCGGGTGGCGGTTTGCAATGGCAATCGCTTCCCACACATCTACGCCAAAATGATCTGCCAGGCGCGCAAATTCATTCGCGATAGCGATGTTCACATCCCGGTAGGTATTTTCCATCAATTTGACCATCTCCGCGGTGGTCGCGTCGGTCAGTACAATTTCGCCGCGCACAAAGGTCGCATACAGATCGCGACCGGCTTCGGCCGAGGTTGCATCAATTCCACCGATGACACGTGCGTTTTCGATCAATTCGCGCAGGATCTGCCCCGGCAAGACGCGCTCGGGCGAATAAGCCAGGGAGAAGTCTTTACCACCACGCAGACCCGATTTTTCCAGAATGGGTTGGACAAGATCGACTGTAGTCCGCGGGGGGGAAGTCGACTCGAGCACCACCAGGTTACCCTGGCGCAGGTGCGGCGCGATCGATTCGGCGGCAGAGATAACATACTGCAAATCCGCCTTTTTCTCATCTTTGAAGGGTGTGGGAACGGCGATGATAAAAGCGTCCGCCGGTTGAGGCTGGGTTTCAATCACCAAATTTCCAGAATGGAGGGCAGCCTGAACCAGGGTGCGCAAGCCGGGCTCATAAATATGCAGTTCGCCCCCATTCAGCCGGTCAACAACTTGCGCGTTGACATCCACGCCAACCACTTTTAAACCGTTGGTTGCGAACGTGCTGGCGGTGGGCAGACCAATGTAGCCCAAACCAAGAACGCAGATCTTTAGAAATTTCACACTGGCTCCTGTAGGGTGAGGAATAACGTGGTAATTATATCCCATAAAAACTAAACTCAAAACAAGGGCAGGCGTTTTGCCCCACAAGCTGGAAGCTTACACTATTGTTTATCCGAAAAGTGGCGCTTTTCGATGGAAAAGACTTGACACAGAACTTATGTTCGTGTATATTATTCTTATAATAGTACAAATGACCGATCAATGCATTGCAAAGAGTGAGGCGTGCGATGGCTAGAAAAAATGAAGGCCTGGGCGACCGGCACATCCGGATCATGAAGTTTTTGACGGATTTTCAAGATCAGCACGGTTATTCCCCTTCGATTCGAGAAATCGGCAAGCATATAAGTGTTGACTCCACTTCGTTAGTGGATTACTACCTGGAGCAGCTTTGCCAGGCAGGTTATATTGAGCGGGATAAGCGCGTGTCGCGCAGCATCCGCGTTCAGCGTCCGATGTACGGGAGTGAGACGCTTCCTTCGCGCAGCCAGGCTACCGCCACGCGCAATGTGAGCCGCCGTGCCAGCGAACTATGGACGATCCCGGTCTGGGGCCGCATCGGTGCAAGCTTGCCTGTGCCAATGCCACCTTCCGAAGGCTCTTATTTTGATCCGGACACCACCGTGGAAATTGCCCGCAGCTTGCTGCCCACCCGAGAAAAGGTTGGTGAGCTGTTCGCACTGGAAGTCGCGGGATATTCCATGATCGATGCCATGGTCAATGATGGCGACATCGTCATCATGAAGAAAACCGAAAGCGCCACCAACGGCGAGATGGTTGCCGTCTGGTTGGAAGATACGGATGAAACAACCCTGAAGTACTTCTTCAAAGAAGGCAGTAAGGTGCGTTTGCAGCCGGCCAACCCAACCATGGGGCCCATCATCATTGATAATCCCGAACGTCTGCGCATTCAAGGTAAAGTGGTCATGATTGTGCGCCGCGTTGAAACGGCAATGTAGATAGAATTTTTGAGTTTATGAGAACTCAATCAGAACCAAACAAAAAGACGCCTCTTAAAGCGAGGCGTCTTTTTGTTTCAAGCACTAAGCTTAGGCAACGGCTACAACGGCGCCAGCGGCTTCGAGCTTAGCCTTGGCATCGTTGGCGACATCTTTGCCGACGCCGGACAGGACTTTGGCGCCAGCCGTCTCGGCCATATTCTTGGCTTCCACCAGGCCCAGGCTGGTCAGCTGGCGAATGACCTTAATGACTTCGATCTTCTTGGGGCCCGGCTCTTTGAGGACCACATCGAACTCGGTCTGTTCTTCAACAGGTTCAGCGGCGGCAGCGCCACCGGCGGGCATTGCAGCCATAGCAGCCACAGGCGCGGCGGCGGAAACGCCCCACTTCTCTTCGAGAGCCTTCACGAGTTCAGCAGCCTCAAGAACGGTCAGACCGCTCAGGTCGTCAATTAATTTCTGCATATCAGCCATTTCGATTACTCCTTATCGATTCAATCAAATTCATGTAAATCGGAAAAACTATATTCGAGTGCAATATTGCCTCACAGGGATGCCCTGTGTGAGATGTCGATATTACGCTACGACAGGTGCTTCCTCTTTTTCAGAGTGAGCTTTAATCACTGCTGCCAGGCCGCGCGCGGGTTCATTAATGGTGCGAACCAACTTAGAAGCCGGGGCGGAAAGGACACCTAACAACTGCGCCCGGACAACGGGCAGCGGCGGCAGTTCAGCCAGCGACTTGATGTCCTGAACAGTGATTACGCGTTTTCCTAACAAACCGCCCTTGACCTTGAAGGTATCCGCCTTAGCCGCGTCATTGACGACTTTGGCCAGAGAAGGCGCATCATTGAATGCAAAGCCTACCAGGGTTGTCTGGTCCAGGTGCTTCTTACCCTCCCAGCCGAGGCGATCGAGGACGATATTGAAGAGGGTATTCTTGACGACATGTAATTCCGCGCCAAACTCACGCGCCTTAGCACGTATATCGTCAACCTCTTTCATGCTCATCTTCGCAAATTCCAACATGAATACTGCCTGACTGCGAGCCAGCCAATCTTCATACTGAGCGATCATTTGGTTCTTTTCTTCTTTAGTGAAGGCCAATTGTACTTCACCTCCTTTCTGCCTGTAGAATCAAAAGTCTTTGCCCTGCAACCTGCCAGGCAAAGACTTTTGATTCTCTCTAAGGCATTAGAGGGAATGGCAATTCGCCAAAAGTCTCCACCTCGGCAGGAAATTAAGCCTCATTTTTGAGGCACCGGCTTTCTCCGGTGAAGGAGGTCTTCTTTCGAATGAAGACCTTATTCCATTGAAATCAGCAAAGTTATTATACTACAAATAGACTACCTGAGGATGGTGGAAAATTTCCACCATCCTCAAGAAATCAGACTGACTATTCTTGATTTTCCAGCGCCAGTGCCTGGTTCGTATCCACGCGGACTGCGGGCCCCATGGTCGAGGTCAGCGTAACGCGCCGGACGAAGTTACCTTTGGCAGCCGCCGGGCGCGCCTTGCGGATGGCGTCCATCAGTGCGGACAGGTTCTGGAAAAGTTGGTCGACGCCGAAGGAAACCTTCCCAATCGGCACATGCAAATTCGCGCTCTTATCGAGACGGAACTCCACACGCCCTGCCTTCGCCTCGCGAATCACGCGGGGAAGATCTTCCGCAGGAACGACCGTCCCGGCTTTCGGGTTTGGCATCAGGCCACGCGGGCCGAGGACACGACCCAGGCGGCCAACTTTGCCCATCATATCGGGTGTGGCGATCGCCACATCAAAGTCCGTCCAGCCTCCCTGAATGCGCTGAATCACCTCATCGGTGTCAGCGACCACATCCGCGCCGCCTTCCTGGGCCAGTGTAGAGCCTTCGCCCTGGGCAAAGACCAGCACCCGGACAGACTTACCCAGACCATTCGGCAGCACAACCACGTCACGAATCATCTGATCCGCCTGGCGTGGATCCAAACCAGTGTGCAGGTGAACCTCTACCGTGCCATCGAAATTAGCGAAAGCGGTATCCTTCACCAACTCCAGGGCCTGGAACGGCTCATAGGTTGTCCCTTTATCAATTTTGGCGCTTGCCGCCAAATATTTCTTACCATGTTTTGCCATGAAAACTCCTCCGTGGTTTTAACGGGTGCCCCGGGGATTCCCAGGGTTACCCTCCCACCAGTTTCTAGTCAACAACCGTAATGCCCATGTTACGGGCAGTACCTTCGATCTGGCGCATTGCACCTTCCACATCGATTGCATTCATATCTTTCATCTTGGTCTCAGCGATCTCGCGCACCTGGGCGCGAGTGACGCGGCCCACCTTATCGCGATTGGGAACGCTCGAGCCTTTATCAACCCCGGCGGCTTTCGCCAACAGGACCGCGGCAGGCGGCGATTTCAGAATGAAATTGAACGAACCATCGGTGAAAACCGTGATTTCCGCAGGAATAATCTCACCCGCCCGGTTTGAGGTGCGAGCATTATATTCCTTGCAGAACGCCATGATATTGATGCCGTGCCCAGCCAGAGCGGGACCAATCGGCGGTGCAGGGGTGGCTTTGCCAGCCTTGATCTGCAAACGAACAACAGCTTTTAGTTTCTTTGCCACAGCTTTATCTCCTTTGTGGTATTAGCGGGTGATTATGGGACACCCTCCCACGAAAACGCAGTCGCGATAACTTACTTAAGCAACTGCGCCCTCTAACAACTTTAGAAACAGCCTATCTGAGGTCGATACGCTGTCAAACACCTGCTAGGTCTTTTCAACCTGCAAGAAATCCAATTCAACGGGCGTTTCACGTCCAAAGAAATTCACCATCACGCGCACTTTCGAGCGTTCCATGTCAATTTCTGAAACCGTGCCGCGGAAATCGTTGAATGGGCCATCCACAATCCGAACGCGCTCGCCCACCCGGAAGGTAACTTTGACCCGTGGGGCTTCTGCTTCCATGCGGCGCAAAATTTGGGCAACTTCCTCTGGGCGCAGCGGCGTCGGCGAATTTCCCATACCTACGAAACCAGTCACACCTGGAGTATTGCGCACGACGTACCACGACTCTTCCGACATGATCATATTCACCAGCACGTAGCCGGGGAAAACATGGCGCTCAACTGTACGGCGCTTGCCGTCCTTAACCTCAATTTCTTCCTGAGTAGGAATAACCACATCAAAAATGCGGTCCTTCATCCCCATGGTGTCAATACGCTGCTCCAGGTTGTGGCGGACTTTGTTTTCGTAACCCGAATAACAATGCACCACATACCAGGCGCGCTCCGAGGTCATCGCTTCGGCTTCCTCACCAGCGAACTGCTCAGCAGGTTGCTTGGGCGATGTAAGTGAAGAAGAATCCGATTTCGCGGAAGAAACTTTAACACCTTTTTCTTTCCGCTCTTCTGGAATCACTCCATCGTTTTGGTCAAAATCCATCTGCTTACGCACCCTTTCTTCCTGCCTTGCTTCTGCCATTTATAATCACTACCCGATGAGAACAGTAACCAGTCTAGAGAACAGATAATCTAGCAAACCAAGCACTGCGCTCATCAGGAACATCACCACCAGCACGATGCGCGTCAACCGCCAGGTTTCCTGAGTGGTAGGCCAGGAGACCTTATGCAGCTCGCCAATCGTTTCCCGCCACCAGCGACTGAGCGCATTTGGCTGTTTTGGTTTTTCTCGGCCTTTATCAGCCGCCCGGGCCGTTTTTTGCACAGGTTTTGGTTTTTCCGGCTGGCGGGCGTTCTCCACCTGCACCGTTTTACCAACCTGTTTTACTTTCTCGGGCTGTTTTGCTTTCACAGTCTTTTCGGCCACGTAATACTCCTTATTTTTACGGCTAAAACGCCGCCTCTCAGGACGGCGTTGCCTTTTCGAGGCAGGCGAGGCAGGAATTGAACCCACAACCTCCTGTTTTGGAGACAGGCGCTCTGCCAGTTGAGCTACTCGCCTACGCAGGTGGCGGGCAACCCCGCCAACCTATTATACCAAACTTTACTTCGTCTCGCGATGCAAGCGGTGAGTGCGGCATCGCGGGCAGTATTTCTGTAGTTCTATACGGCCCGGGTCATTGCGACGGTTCTTTTGGGAAACGTAATTTCGTTCCTTACACTCTGTGCAAGCCAAAAAAATCACCGGGCGGACATCCTTCTTTTTAGACGCCATAATTCTTACTCAGGCAGCCCAAAGGACCACCCTCTCCTTTACTACTTAATAATCTTAGTGATCACGCCAGCGCCGACGGTCAGCCCGCCTTCGCGAATGGCGAATTTTGAACCCTGCTCCAGCGCGACCGGGACAATCAACTCGACTTCCAGGTTGACATTGTCGCCCGGCATGACCATTTCCACGCCTTCCGGCAGTTTGATCGAGCCCGTCACGTCCATGGTGCGGATGTAGAACTGCGGCCGATAGCCATTGAAGAAAGCCTTGTGCCGCCCGCCTTCTTCCTTCTTCAGCACGTACACTTCGCCCATGAACTGCGTGTGCGGCGTGATCGAGCCCGGCTTGGCCACCACCATCCCCCGCTCCACATCCGTGCGCTCAATCCCGCGCAGCAGCAGCCCCAGGTTGTCGCCCGCCATGCCCTCGTCGACGATCTTGTGGAACATCTCCACCCCCGTCACTACCGAGTTCATGCTCTTCTCCTGCAGCCCCACGATCTCCACCGGTTCCCCGACTTTGATCTTGCCCCGCTCGACCCGCCCCGTCACCACCGTCCCGCGTCCTTTGATCGAGAACACGTCTTCTACCGGCATCATGAAGGGCTTTTCCGTCTCGCGTACCGGCTGGGGAATGTACTCATCCACCACCCGCAGCAGCTCTTTGATCGAGGCATATTCCGGCGCGTTCGGGTCGCGCGAGGTGCTCTCCAGCGCTTCCAGGGCACTCCCCCGCACAATCGGGATCGTGTCGCCCGGGTAGCCGTAGCTGCTCAACATCTCGCGCAGCTCCAACTCCACCAGCTCCAGCAGCTCCGGATCGTTCATCTGGTCCACTTTGTTCAGGTACACCACGATCGAGGGCACTTCCACCTGCCGCGCCAGCAGCACGTGCTCGCGCGTCTGCGGCATCGGCCCGTCCGGCGCTGCCACCACCAGGATCGCCCCATCTACCTGCGCGGCTCCGGTGATCATGTTCTTGATGTAGTCACGGTGTCCCGGCATGTCCACGTGCGCGTAGTGCCGGTTTTCCGTTTGGTACTCAACATGGGCAATGTTGATCGTGATCCCCCGCGCCTTTTCTTCCGGCGCGTTGTCGATCTGATCATACGCCCGGTATTCCGCCCCGCCCAGAAAGCTGCAGTACTTCGTGATCGCAGCTGTCAGCGTCGTCTTCCCGTGATCGATATGGCCCATCGTCCCTACGTTCAGATGCGGCTTATTTCGTTCAAACTTCTGCTTCGCCATGATTTTCTCCTTGATAATTAATACCAAGACAATTTCATGTTCTAAACGGCTCAAAGAGCCCTCAATGGGATTCGAACCCATGACCTTGCCCTTACCAAGGGCACGCTCTACCACCTGAGCTATGAGGGCCTGCCGGTTGCGACATGACCCGCTCTCTGGTCAATCGACCAATGGGTAGTGAAGGATTCGAACCTCCGAAGGGGTGTCCCCAACTGATTTACAGTCAGTCGCCTTTGGCCACTTGGCTAACTACCCAGACCGAACCGTTGCTGGCTCGCAAGCGAAGCCATTCCCTTGAATGACCTCACTCACCAGCCCACAACTGAGCCGACGACGGGAATTGAACCCGTAACCTACCACTTACAAGGCGGTTGCTCTGCCGATTGAGCTACGTCGGCGCTTCAACTTGTTAAGTTTCCGCAATAAGCGGGTAGATTATACCAAAGGAACCTGACATTTACAAGGTTATGCTTGAGTTATTTCCACCGCTTTAGCGCGCTTTGGCGCGCTGCCTCCCAGCCGTTAATTACAACGAGTTGGGAGTTTATCAGAAGATAACCGAATCGTCAATGGAAATATATATTTTGTTAAAAAATGCTCAAGAAGCGCTCTTTACAATCACTATTCGACCCTTTAGCCTTCCTTGAGGCAAGCAATACTGTTTTTAATGTATAATCGAAAGCGAAACATTGGAGGGTGCATGGAGATTACGTGGTATGGGCTTTCATGTTTTCGTCTCGTTGAACGGAATTATGCAACTGTAGTGACAGATCCTTTCAACGCCAACGAAACCGGCTTTAAGCCGTTCAAATTAAGTGCCGATATTGTGACCGTCAGTCATGATTTTGCCGGGCACAATCAGATCGCTGCCGTTACGGGTGAGCCCTATGTCATCCACGGCCCTGGGGAATATGAGATTGGCGGTGTATTTGTTACTGGTATTCAAACGGGAGGTCAAAAAGGTGCTGCAGATGCTGCTCGCAACATTGTGTATGTGTTTGACTTTGACCCCATTACCGTAGCTCATCTGGGTGAATTGAGCCGGGTGCCCACACAGGCCGAGCTAGAATTGATTGGAGCAGTCAATGTTGCTCTGGTTCCCATCGGGAGTGGTGGCAGCCTGAACGCCGCCCGGGCGGCGGAAGTTATCAGCATGTTAGAGCCCAATATCGTAATCCCGATGAACTATTCTGCGCCTGAAAGCCATCTTCAACTGGACTCACTGAGCAAGTTCCTTAAGGAAATGGGGTTGAGTGAAGTACAAACACAGCCCTCCCTGAAAGTTTCAAGTTCATCGTTACCAGAAGAGACAAAGGTAATCGTTCTTGATTACCAACGTGGATAAAGGAGCAACCCATGAATAACTATAAGTTGATCATGACATGGGACATCGCCCCAGAACGCGAGCAAGAATACTTTGAATTTGTCGTCCGTGAATTTATTCCGGGCGTTCAACGCCTGGGCTTTGAATTAACCGATGCCTGGGCAACGATTTATGGCTCACAACCACAGATTATGGTGGGGGCAACCCTGCCATCGCTGTTAAAAGTGCAGCAGGTGCTGCGTTCTTCAGAGTGGGAAAGCCTGAGCAACCAGCTGCAGGATTTTGTTCAGAATTACCAGCAAAAAGTTGTGGAAGCACAGGGTGGATTTCAGTTCTAATGAATCAGGGCTGGCCGACCCGCCGCCGCAGGCGGTCGCCCACCCTTTGCTCGACTGGTACGCCCAGAATGCCCGCAGCCTGCCCTGGCGCGACCAGCCCACCCCTTACCGGGTTTGGGTATCAGAAATTATGCTGCAGCAAACACGGGTAGAAACCGTGATCCCCTATTTTGAACGTTGGATGAGCCGCTTCCCAACCCTGGCAGCCCTGGCCGCGGCCTCTGAGCAGGAGGTTTTGCAGGTCTGGGAGGGGCTGGGTTATTACAGCCGGGCGCGCAATCTGCACCGGGCTGCTCAGAAAATTGTCGAAGAGGATAACGGGCAAATCCCGGACAACCGCGCTCGCCTCGAACAACTGCCCGGTGTCGGGCGCTACACCGCCGGGGCCATCGCCTCGATTGCCTTTGGCAAAGACGAACCGGCCCTGGATGGGAACATCCGGCGGGTGCTGGCCCGGGTTTTTAATGTCAGCGTTCCGGCTCGTTCGCCCGAAGGAGAACGGGCCTTGTGGGATCTCGCCGCAGCCGCGCTGCCATCTGGCCGCGCTGGGGACTTTAACCAGGCGCTGATGGACCTGGGTTCTTCCATCTGCACGCCCCGCGCACCCGCCTGCCTGATCTGCCCACTGGCAGGGTTGTGTCAGGCGCGCGCGCTTGGCATCCAGGCCGAGCGCCCGATTTTGAGCGCCAAAGCGAATGTCCCGCACTACACCGTCACCGCCGCCGTGATTTACCGGGATGGACAGGTCCTGATAGCCCGGCGTCCTTCTAAAGGGCTGTTAGGCGGGCTATGGGAATTCCCTGGGGGGAAAGTCGAACAGGGAGAAACGCTGCCGGAAGGATTATCCCGCGAGATTATGGAAGAACTGGGGGCCGTCGTTGAAGTAGCCGCTGCGTTCGGTACCTATCAGCACGCCTATACCCACTTCAAAGTCACACTGCATGCCTTTTGCTGCCAGCTGGCAAAAGGGGAACCACAGGCGCTGCAGGCCAGCGAAATTCGCTGGGTGACACCTGGCCAGTTGGGCGATTTTCCTATGGGAAAAATTGACCGGCAAATTTCTTTGCGCATTGACAAACAGGGCTTGTGCCAATAACCTGACCGGAGGTGGCAGGTGGAAAGTGAATTCCAGTTTCAGGAAGCCTGTGAGGCTATGCTTCGCGACCAGATTGAACGGCGCGGCATTCACAATCGGCGCCTGTTAGCCGCCATGCGCTCCATCCCGCGCCATCTCTTTATCCCCCCGCACTTACATGAGCAAGCTTACAATGACTGCCCGCTGCCCATCGGCCTGGGGCAAACCATTTCCCAACCTTTTATGGTGGCGGTGATGACCAATTTACTGCAGCTGCGCGGGGACGAAAATGTGTTGGAAGTTGGCACAGGATCCGGCTATCAGGCGGCGGTACTGGCACAAATGGCCCATACGGTTCACACCATCGAGCGTCACCCGGCTCTTAACCAGCGCGCCCGCCATGTATTGGCAGAACTGGGATATGGGAACGTCTTCGTTCACCTGGGAGATGGCTCCTACGGCTGGCCCCCGGCGGCTCCATTTCAGGCCATTTTGGTGACCGCAGCCGCGCCTGAGATTCCCCTCCCATTAATTGACCAATTAGCTGAAAACGGCTCGTTGGTGCTTCCCGTAGGTGGCAGGCGCAGGCAGAAACTGGAACGCTGGCGCAAGTGGCATGAAAATATCTTTCGAGAGACCATTTTTGAGGTCTCATTCGTACCGCTGCGGGGCGAATTGGGCTGGCAAGAAGAGGATTGGGAAGAATACAAGCCAGAGAATAGATAGCGGCTGCCCAATAATATTTTGAGCAGCCGCTATTATATAAATTCGAATTTATCCGCGGTTGACGGAAACAAACACCATCGGACGGCGGCGGGTTTCGTTATAAAGATAAGTGCGCACCGTTTCTTCGACATCGTGTTTCAAATTGCCGTTGGCTTTACTAACGGTTTCAGTGATCTTACGACGCGCCTGCCCAATCAGTTCACTGGCTTCTCGCGGCAGGATAAAGCCATGGGTAACAATCTCTGGATCACTGGCTAACGCATGCCCACTGCGGTCGAGCGTCAGATTGACCATTACAATGCCATCGCGAGACAGCGCCTCGCGCTCGCGCATCACATCCGGGTCAACATCTCCAACCCCCGAGCCATCCACGAACACGTAATTGGAGGGGACATGAACATTCAACACGCGCATGCTGCCTTCAAAGAACTCGATCACCTGACCATTCTGAACCACAGCGATGTTCTCATTCGGAATGCCTACAGAATGAGCCAGATATGCGTGCCGCTTTAGCTGGCGCATTTCGCCATGCACCGGAATAAAGAATTTTGGCCGGACCAGGTGGATGAGGAGTTTCATTTCTTCCTGGCTGGCATGCCCCGAAACATGCACCGGTGCAATGGCTTCGTAGATAACATCCGCGCCGCGCTCGAACAAGCGGTTGATCGTCCGATAGACATTTTCTTCATTACCCGGAATGGGATGCGAGGAAAGCACCACCGTATCGCCTTCTTTGATATCAAACAGGCGGTTAGTACCCACGGAAAGCCGCCCCATAATCGAGGTAGGCTCACCCTGCGAACCGGTGCACATAATGACAACATCCTCATCCGGCAGATTAAGGGCCTGGTCAATCGGCAGCAAAATGCTATCCGGGATATCCAGGTAACCTAGCTTGCGCGCCATCTTCGCATTGTCGATCATGCTTGTGCCGACAAAAGCCAGTTTGCGGCCATGACGCAGGGCTGCATTCGCTACCTGCTGCATGCGCGAAACGAGCGAAGCAAAACTGGCGATAATAATCCGGCCTTTTGCCTGAGAAAATACATCTTCAAAGGCGGCATCGACCACCCGTTCTGACGGCGTCCAACCTGCACGCTCGGAATTGGTCGAGTTGGCGAACAACGCCAGCACGCCGCGGCGGGAGAACTCTGCCAGCTTGGCATAATCACTGGGCCAGTTATCCACTGGCGTGTGGTCAAACTTATAATCGCCGGTATGTACGATCAGGCCCGCCGGGGTCTCAATTCCCAGGCCCACCGCATCTGGAACAGAGTGGCAGACATGGAAGAAGTCGACTTTGAACGGGCCAATTTGCACCGTATCCCCAGCCTGGACGGTTCGTAAATCTGCTTTGGGCAGCATACCATTCCGCGCCAGCTTGACTTCCAGCAAGCCGCGCGTCAGCGGGGTGGCATAAATAGGCGCTTGAATTTCTTCAAGCACGTGGTGGATAGCACCAATGTGGTCTTCATGACCGTGGGTAATTAAAATACCCTGGACCTGATTTTTGCGCTCAATAAGATAGGTGAGATCTGGAATGATATAGTCGATGCCCAACATATCATTTTCAGGAAACATGATGCCCGTATCGACAATAAGGATTTGCCCATTATACTCATAGGCCATCATGTTCCGACCCACTTCTCCCAGCCCACCAAGTGGGACTGCGCGTAAGGGTTTGGAACTCATAAATTGTTAACCTTTATTAAAATTAATGTTTTTAAATAAGTTCAAAAGAAATCAATTGAAAAGGGGAACAAACCTTTGCGTTTGCTCGCCCCCTAAGATCAAATTGAAAAAAAAGTGCCCCGGCGGCAAGTACCAACAGGGCACGGAAAGTGCCACATACAGTAAGAGGATTTCTCCACTTTCAGTTCAGGATTAAGATCACTGACCGATCTTACCAATCCTTAAACTTTAACATATTAAAGTACAGTTGTCAAAAAATTGCAATGATCGCTTTAGAAGCGGAGCCAGCCGCCGGATCCCCTACCGAACCAGTTTAAAAATAACACCAAACGTAAGCACTTTTTTCAGGCGTCTTCTTGTAGCTCACCCGCAAAACGAAGCACGTGTGCCCGTATGCGGCAAAGAACCTCCCCCTGATCCAGTTGCGTAAAACCGTGAATCATTATCCGCTGCCGGATCGTTCCCCAACGCAAGGTCATCCGGGGCAGCAGCATGGCACCCTGCCGCTCATAAAAGTTTATGCGGCGTTCCGCCGTCAGGCGAAGTGCCGGGTCGTCCAATCGGTCAGGGGATTCAACATCAAACACGAGCAAATCTGCTTGATCCAGTTCCTTCAGCAGCAGCGCGTAAAACGCCGATCCATAGCCCTGCCCGCGCATTTCAGGCAAAATCGCGAAGTAACCCAGGTAACACAGGCGCAGGTCAGCATTCCAGGAAGCCTGGGCCATTCCAAGAAAGTGGTCCTGGCGATCTAACAGCGCCCACAACCGGCTGTCGGTAGGGCTGCCGGCTTCGCGCGCCTGCAGCGTCTGAATGATCCAGGATACCCGCCCGCGCTCCTCAGGCGGGAAGGCGGCCTCGTACAGATCCAACCAGGCGCAAAGGTGAGCATCGTGCAGGCTGGAGAGTTCGTGCAGGTAAAGAGGGGAGGCTGCGATTTCCATAAGGAGGATTGTAACGCGATGTTCCTATGATGAGCCAGGCTTCACCGGGCTCTCCTGAGAAAATTAACACAAAAACCTGCCACAGGCAGGTCTAAGGGAAACATCAGTGAGCGCGGAGGGGATCGAACCCTCAACCAATGGCTTAAAAGGCCACTGCTCTGCCATTGAGCTACGCGCCCGGACGAGAAGCATTTTATCACGGTCTGCGGGAAATCGTCAATTCTTTGGCCAATATTCAAAAATCCGTGCGCCTGGTTCGCCAGGCGCACGGATTAATCTTACTCTGGCCGGCTCGGGCGGGAGCCTTTTTTAGCTTCCGGCTGGCGTACCGGGCGGCGCACTTTGTGCGTGCCTTTTCCAGCACTGGGGTTGAGCAGCAAGTTGAGCTGGCTGAGTGCGCGCACATCGTACTCACGATGACCGCACACATCACATACCCAGGCTGGAAAATCTGGCACGGTGATCAGTTCATCCCCTAACCAGGTGAAGTAGGTTAGGAAGCGGCGGTGCATATGGCCTGCCTGACACTCGCTGCAAGGGATAGTGGCATTTTCAAAGGTTTCGCTCATTGGTTCTTTTCTTTCTGCCGGGACTCGGCTGCTTCCTGCACAAGCTTCACCCCAGAACTGGCGCCCAGGCGGGAGGCGCCCGCTTTGAGCATCGCCTGGGCATCTGCCAGCGTGCGGATCCCTCCGGCGGCTTTCACACCTGTCCGCTGCCCTACCACGCGCCGCATTAAATCCACATCTTCGAGGGTAGCACCGCTCGGGCCAAAACCGGTCGATGTCTTCACAAAATCGGCGCCTTCCATCTGGCTGATCAAACAGCCGACGATCTTTTCAAAGCGGGTCAAATAAGCCATTTCCAGAATGACCTTGACAATCGCGCCGTTGCGATGAGCGACTTCGACAACCCGTTGAATATCATCCGCCACGGCATCGTATTGAGCCCCTTTTAACAGGCCAATCTGTAGCACCATGTCAATCTCACGCGCGCCCAGGTCAATCACAAACCGGGTCTCTTCCGCTTTCACTTCGGTCAGCGTGGCCCCCAGCGGGAAACCCACCACCGAACAAACTGCCACCGGGCTGCCTTGCAACACGCGGCTGCATAACCCCACATATACCGGATTGACACAAACCGAGGCGAACTTATACTGCCGCGCTTCTTCACACAGCTTTTCTACCTGCTCAGGGGTGGCATCCGGTTTGAGTAGCGTATGATCGATCCAGCTTGCGAGAGGACGCTGCTCGGGCGTGACGGCTGGAGCCTCAAGCTTAGGCAGTTCTTGCTCGTATTCTCTTGCCAGTGCAATCAGTTCAGAAAAATTTCGGTTCATGGTCCTCCACTCGCAGCGCTAACAGTCGGCACTTGATTCAAGACTTTTGCTTCCTGGAGCGGCCAATAAACGATCAAAGCGCGCCCCACCACGGTTGATTCTGGGACAAAGCCCCAGTAGTGCGAATCGGAGGATTGGTTACGGTTATCCCCCAGTACAAACAATTCGCCTGGCGGCACCGTCCATTTCCCGGTGTAATTGGGTGGAGCGGCGATGTAGGACTCGTGCATTAACACACCGTTGATATACACCTGGTGATCTTTCACTTCCACTGTATCTCCAGGGATGCCGATCACCCGCTTGATATAATCCTCAGTGGGGTCATGGTGGAAGATGATAATATCCCCGCGTTCGTAGCTTCCCAGGCGGTACGCCAGCTTATTCACCAGAATGAACTGACCCTGATGCAAGGTGGGCTGCATGCTGATATTCTCCACCCGTACTCGCCCAACAACAGTATCGATCAAGAAATAAAGAATAACCGCCATAATGAGCGTTTGAACGACTTCCCAGGCAAAACCAAGCCAGGCCGGCCGGCTGTGTTCTGGCTGGGGCGTTCCTTGTTCAGGGGCGGTCTCAGGATAATTGCTGTCCAAAAGTTCCTCCAAACCGGTAAACTTACCTGTTTAGATTATAAAACGTCTTAATCCCTTGAACAAGGGCGAGGGTGAGTTCTAAGCAGGTTCTAAGGTTCTCTTGCGTGAGATGCCTGCCTTAACGCCGCGCCTTCATCACCAAACGGATTGGCGTGCCAGTGAAGGGGTACTCCTGGCGAATTTGATTCTCAATAAAGCGCATGTACGTGAAATGTCCCAGTTTTGGATCATTGACGAACAGCAAAAAGGTAGGCGGATCGCTGCGTACCTGCGTGCCATAATAGATATGCAGCGCGCGCCCCGACTTCGAAGTAGCCGAGTGCTTTTCCTGAGCTGAGACTAAAATGCGGTTGATCTGCCCGGTGGACAGGCGCGCCAGGCGTTCTTCCTGCACGCGCAGCGCCTCGGGCAGCACCTGGTCCACACGCTGGCCAGTTTTGGCCGAAATAAACAGGATCGGGACGTATGGCATAAAGTTGAGCTCACTGCGGATACGCTCGGTATAGCCCTGCATGGTAAAGGTATCTTTCTCCACCGCATCCCACTTGTTGACCAGCACGACGGTACTCTTCCAATTTTCCAGAATGTAACCCGCAATATGCGTATCCTGCGCTGTGATGCCGGTGGTCGCATCGATCATCAAGAGCGCCACCTCGCAGCGCTCAAGCGCGCGCATGGTGCGCACTACGCTGTACTTCTCCACACCCGGTTCGACCCTGCCCCGGCGGCGTATGCCCGCTGTATCAATCAGCGTTACCGGCACACCATCAAAGATCATCAACGTATCGGTTGCATCGCGCGTCGTGCCGGGGATGGGGCTGACAATGGCACGCTCTTCACCCAAAAGCCGGTTCAGCAGGCTCGATTTACCCACGTTGGGCTTGCCCACCAGAGCGATTTTGGCCGAATCATCTTCTACTCCCTCAGCCGAAGGGGGAAAAGCCGCCACCAGTACGTCTAACAAGTCACCGGTGCCCGTGCCGTGAATAGCAGAGATCGGGTAGGGTTCGCCAATCCCCAGTTCATAGAATTCCGGAACACCTTTCCGCAGCTGGGCGCTGTCGGCTTTGTTCACCACTAACAGGATCGGCGGGCGGGCTTCTCCATCCACTGTCTTCTGGTTGCGGCGCAGCATCTGCGCTACCTCCCGGTCCGCAGGCGTCACGCCGTTGATCGCTTCCGTCATAAACAGGACCACATCAGCTTCCTGAATAGCCACTTCCGCCTGCAAGCGAATTTCTTTAATAAATTCAGCCGACCCAATCGAAAGCGCTCCCTTTCCAGAGAGCGTGCCGGGGTCAATCCCACCGGTATCAATAATATCGAAGGAAATGCCATTCCATTCTGCTTCGGCGAACAGCCGGTCGCGCGTGGTACCTGGGGTATCATCTACAATCGCCAGCGGTTCCCCCGCCAGGCGGTTGAACAAAGTACTCTTTCCAACATTTGGCCTGCCAACCAGGGCCACAACAGGTTTCGTCATCTTACTCCTAACCTAGAATCAGCTTGTATCCGGCGCGCACGCCAGTAGAATTGCTTTCTCAATATGCCTAACTATCATCCATACCATGGGAAAGGCATTGATTTCCCGCGTCCCTAAATTTTAATCGATTTTTGATGCGCCGTTATACATCAACGCCTGGGTGTTGGGGTAGGGGTCACGGTTTCGCTCGGCGTTGGCGTCAGGCTGGGGGTAGCGCTAGGGAAAACCGTTCCGCCTGCCATCGAGGCCACCACCACTTCAATAGAACTGGGCAGAATCGATTCCAGCTTCAACTCCGAAATGGCGAGGTTCACCTTTGGCGCAAACTGGTATGTTCCTGGCGCAACCCCACTCAGGTCCAGGAAGACGCGCACATCGCCTTCATTCAGGCGGTCTAACAACGGCACTGGCCCCGAAATGATGACGTCCACTGATTCCGGGGAAATTTTGGCCGTCATATCCGCCGGCATGTTGGTCACCTGCACAGGCAGGCCTGAAAGGGTCAGGCTGCCTTCGATGGCCGCCACGCCAACCTGTACCAGCACGGTCTGGTCACCCACGACTTCTACCCCGTTCGGCAGGTTCAACGGTAAACGCCGGTCAATATCATCCTTAATTCCGGTCAGGTCCAGCGGGCTGGTTTCCACATAACCGGGCAGTTGATTGATTAACTGCGGATTGGGTGAAAATACGGTGATCGTTGGCGGAAAGACGGAGATATTTGTCAGGCGGTAACCACTCGAAACCTGCCCGGTCGAGGCAACTTTTACCACCACATTGCGATAGCCACCGCGCTGTGATATGGGCTGGGTCACCGTCACTTCTGCCGGGTCCACCGTAACACCTTGAATCACGTTTCCATTTTCGTCTAATGGCTGTACCAGCAGCTTACGCGTGATATTATCACTCACCTGCGTTAGATCCAGAACCACCTGCACATCTTTCACCTGACTAACCAGGGAATTTGGTCCGCTAATCGTAACATGATCCGGATTGATTTTGGGTGTATCCGTCTGAAACCCTACTGCCGGCTCCCCGCGCCGGATCAGATGTATCGCGAAGGATTGGGTTACCTGCTTTTCTAACGTCACCGTAACCGAATTTGGAGATTGACTGACCACACGCAGCGGCTGGCTGGATGCAACCGGTTGAACGTGAACGTCCACGGTATGAGTACCCGTGGTAAGGCCTGCAAGATCAATCCAGGCGCGGACGGGTACCTGACCGTTCACAATACGATTCCAGACCGAATTCGGCGCGCTTAATGTCACGGTTACCTGTTTTGGAACCTCATTGGTGATAACCAGAGATGGATCCAAACCACTGCGATCAATGGTAATCGGCCTGGGGAAAACCTGCGACCGGATTGGATCAGCGGCATTAACCGCCGAAATCCAAACGGCAACTGCCAGAGCAAAGGAAAGCAGCAAGGTAGGCAGGCTTTTGACAAAACTGCGTAAAACTGAAATCATTTTCGCCTTTCATGGTCGCCTGACTGCGACTGGCCATCCTTCCGCTTATCGACTGGCTGGCGGCGAAACCACCGGCCAAACCAGTTGAGCGGGCGAGAAGGAATTTCCACCGGACGGTAGAATGCCAGGAGAATATTCTCCAGTCGTTCCGAATCCAGGCGGCGGATCATGCGGCCCCCATGCGCAATAGATATTGAACCTGTTTCTTCTGAAACCACTACCGCAATCGCATCACTCGCTTCTGAGGTCCCTAATGCAGCGCGGTGCCGCAGACCCATCTGCCGTTCAGGTGTGCGATTAAGAATACCTGATGCAGACAGCGGTAACACACAGGCCCCAGCGACAATGCGATTATCAGCAATGATCACTGCGCCATCATGCAGGGGCGTATTTGGATAAAAAATTTGCAGCAGCAGCTCAGGGGTTACATCGGCTTCCAGAATAACGCCCGTGCGGGTATATTCTTGAAGCGGGTCTGCGCGCTGTAAAACAATCAACGCGCCGTGCTGGCGGGCAGATAAGCGAGCTGCGGCGCTGACCACTGCCCGGATGGTGGCCTGCATCGCTTGAACGGTCGTATTATTCTGGCGCAAGAAAACAGCACCCGACCCGGCCCGGCCGATCCGTTCTAAGCCGCGCCGGATTTCCGGCGCAAAAATAACTGGAATTGCCAGAATCAAAGAAGGTAGGGCTGTCCGAATCAGCCAGGAGAAAGCCGGCAGTACGACCAGACTGGTCAGCAAGCTGAGCAGGATAATCAGCAAAATCACGCCGCGCAGGAGCACCACTGCCTGGGTATCCCGGACCAGCATAAGAATCGTATAGAAGACCATGGTTACCAGGAACAGATCCAGGATGCTTACCCAGGTCAAGCGTTGAAACAGGAACAGGAGGTCGCTCAGCAGTTCCGGCACAGTGAACCTACATTCGGGGCCACGCCTTTAACAAACCGTTCCAGGCAGTGACCAAAATAATATCTAATTCTAAATTGGGCGCAGCACCCGGTCCTGGCGAAGCTGCTTGAAATACAACACCAACCCTGGCTTTAGCACTTCCTTGGCGGCTTCCTGCCAGGCTGAAACCCCCAATGATTGAGGCGAGCGCCGTTCATACCCCATGCCCTGCCATAAGCTGTCAACCAACAGACTGCCAGTTGGAAAAACAAGGGATGCTTCACACTGTAAATCTCGCGAAGCGCGTTCCATTTCTGAAATCAACGGCGGCAGCACCTTATTGGGTGGAACTCCAGGATCTATAACGATCTCCGTGGTTCGCGCTACCAGGTTTTCAACCTGCCAGCCAGTGACACCCACCAGGCGCTGCCCCACTTTCAACAACAGAAAAGCTTTATCACCAAACTCAGCCAGCATATCTTCCGCGGTCACATGCCGGTCTTTCATCACCTGATTGATCAGGATGGCGATGCTTTCCGAATCACGCGGCCTGCCGCGCGCAATACTCATTTCACCCTGCGGCAAAGACCCTGTCCTGACTGGATCTGCCGGGGCCACCGCGACGCTTGGTAAATGCTTCTGCCAGGCAGCCGCTACCTGTCTCCAGGTATCTTCAAAAGAGCCCGTATTCTTAATCACTACATTCGCGGCAGCCATTTTTTGCTCTTGCGATGACTGAGCTTTAATCCGCTGGTGTGCATCCGCTTCAGACATGCCGCGTTTCTGCATTAGACGGCGCGCCTGCGCCTCAGCCGGCGCGTACACAACCCAGATACTATCACATACCTTATGCAAATTCGCCTCGAGCAGCTTGATCGCCTCAATCACTACCACCGGCTTATTGGAGCGGCGCACCATGAAATCAACCGCCTGAAAAACAAGCGGATGGACAATGGCTTCTAGCTGTGCCAAAGCTTGTGGATCTGCAAAAACCAGGCGACCTAACTTGCCCCGATCAATCTCTCCATCCGGTTTAAGTACCCAACGGCCAAAGGTTTCCACAACCTGGCTGTAACCAGGCGCACCTTTCGCGATCGCCCGGTGGCTTAAGGCGTCCGCATCGATGCCAAACGCACCCATGTGCTCTAGCATACGGCGCACAACGCTCTTCCCGGTGCCGATGTTGCCTGTTAGCCCTATCACATATTTGCCCGCCCACCTGCTCACGACTGCTCCTCTGGTTCTATTTGAATCGGGATAAACAAGCCTCATCTGGTATTCTGCGTCATTCATTTTAGCCTTGCCAGCTTAGAATGTCAAATACCTGAGAACTGTCCAAACCTTGACAAACCATAAACGTTTCGTTAAAATGACTTCGTAATTCACGAGTGCACTTTCAACCCGCCGAGATAGCTCAGTTGGTAGAGCACACGACTGAAAATTGTGGTGTCCTGGGTCCGATTCCCAGTCTCGGCATACGGCGTGAATTACTCCCAAAATCGACCTCTTACCGCCAACCCTGGCAGATAGAGGTCGATTTTTTATTGTCAAGCGAGCGCCGGGTATGCTAACAGGTTTATTAGAAACCGAATTAAGCTGAAATATTTTATGGACTAACACGTTTCCCTTCAATAGAATGATGAGGACGACGTTATGGCAAACGATTATGTGGCGGCTAAGAGACCCTTTATATATCATTCAATGCCGCGTACATTCGACAGGTTCCTGGCACATACAGTCGGCAGACCCACTGAATAACCACCGAAAAATTTATACCCGACTGTACCAGATCTTTTAATTAAAGGGGATTGCATGGTGATGCGCTGGCTTTACAATTCAGATGGCGACCCGGTCGCTTATATTTCGAACAGTTATGTTTTCTCTCCAGTTGGAGAATTTGTCGGCAAGCTATATGATGATCAAACCATATGGAATGGAGAATATATCGGCGAACTCTTTTCCGACGATCGTCTGGTCTATGACGGACGCAAGCTGCACAACACACGCGGCATCCCCGGGCTGCCGGGCTTGCCTGGTTTCATCGGTGAGCCTGCTTTCCGCGGGCCGGTAACCATCCCGCTCGGCTTTCTAGATGTTTCTTTTGATTAGCTAACCTTCCCTGGCATTCCCAGCAGCCGGCTTTGCTGCGCGCTTTTCTGTTACAATCAGCAGATATGCTCCGCAAATACGGTCTTTATGTAGCCGCCGGGTTGGCAGTAATCGTTTTGGCACTGCTCGCCGGGTTAGCCTGGCGGCCCATTATCATTCAATTCGATGAAAAAAATCAACAGATCCACGCGCTGGTCTGGACTACCGGCCAGGCGCTTCAAGCCGCGCAGATAAACCTGGATCCGGCAGATATGGTCGAGCCAGGTATCCACCAGGCGGTGCCGCTGAATGGAAAAATTCAAATTCGCAGGGTTGGGCAAGTGTATCTCTGGCAAGCGAATGGACTTAAACGCCTGGGCAGCGCTGATTCGTCTCCCACCCACCTGCTGGAACAGTCCAGCATCCCTATTGGCGCAGCAGACCGCCTGACCTGGAATGGTTTACCCATTCCCCCAGAACAACCGCTGCCGCAGAATAACGGCCAGAACTTTATTCTCCAGTTAACGCGTGCCCGCAGCCTGGTCCTGGATATCAATGGGCAGCGCAAAACAGTTACAACCAATGCCGCAACTGCCGCACAGGCGCTTTGGGAAGCCGGAGTGCACCTCAGCCCAGGGGATGCCCTTTCTACTTCACCTGAAACACCCCTGAACACCGGGCAAACAGGCCCCCTTGTCATCGCTTACCAATCAGCCCAACCGCTGATTATTCAGGTAGGTAAAAAACAGATCCACGCGCGCAGCACAGCCGAGCAGGTGGGGCAGGCCCTGGCGGATGCCGGGATTAGCTTACAGGGATTGGATTTCTCGGAGCCGGCGGAAGATCAGGCGCTGCCGAAAGACGGCAAGATTCGCGTGGTCCGGGTGCGCGAGAAGGTCAACCTGAAAGAAACCCTGCTGCCTTATGAACAAAAAACCACTTATGATACCAGCCTGGAGATGGACCAACGCAAGATACTCCAGGCCGGACAAATGGGCGTTCAAGTCACCCGCGAGCGGGTGCGCATCGAGGATGAGAAAGAAGTGGCGCGCGTGGTCGACTCGGATTGGACAGCCAGCGAGCCGGTCGCGGAAACAGTGGGTGTAGGCTCAAAAGTAGCAGCCAAAGCCCTGGATGCGCCCAACGGAAAGATCGAATATTGGCGCGCAGTGAATGTTTACGCCACCTCCTACTCCCCTTGTAACCAGGGCACCGGTAAGTGCAGCTACAGCACCTCCAGTGGGATGCATCTGCAAAAAGGGGTGATTGCCGTCACTTCAAGCTGGTATCATATTATCGGCGGGCTGCGAGTTTACGTGCCTGGATATGGCACCGGAGTGATCGCTGATATTGGCGGTGGAATCCCTGGCAAGCCCTGGATCGACCTGGGATTTGACGAAAACAGCTTTGCCAGCCAGGCATTCACTGGTTGGACTACTTTATACTTCTTAATGCCTGCTCCTGAGAATACTTCGTGGGTGCTCCCTTGAACTTACCCCCTTTGAACATACCAGCGCTGCTGCGTACGCACGGGTTGGCCCCGAAGAAGAGCCTGGGCCAGAATTTTCTCACTGACCCGGTCGCATTGGAAAACATTGTGCAGGCAGCGGAGATTGAGCCGGGCGGCACGGTTTTAGAAGTTGGTCCAGGCCTCGGCAGCCTGACGCGTCACCTGGCCCTGGCAGCCCGGCGCGTGATTACGGTAGAGTTAGATCACCATTTACTGCCTGTGTTGGAAGACGTTCTGAGCGGTTTTGATAATGTAGAAATTATTCACGGCGATATTCTAAAACTGGACCCCGCACAACTGATCAGCCAGGATGGCTATTGGGTGGTGGCGAATATCCCCTATTACATCACCTCAAACCTGATTCGCCACTTGCTTGAATCGGCACGCAAACCTTACCGGCTAGTGCTGACCGTACAGCGTGAAGTCGCTGAACGCATCACCGCTGGGCCTGGGGATTTAAGCCTGCTGGCATTAGGCGTGCAGGTGTACGGTGCACCTAAAGTGGTCGCCCGCATCCCTGCCGGCGCATTCTACCCGCCCCCCAAAGTGGATTCGAGTGTGGTGCGTGTCGACTGCTACCCAGAGCCGGTCATTCCCATCTCACAACTCGACAACTTCTTTCGCCTGGCGAAGGCTGGTTTTGGGCAGAAGCGAAAAACACTGCGCAATTCACTTTCCAGTGGCATCGGTTGGAGCGGTGAGCGCACAGCCACCTTTCTGCAGCAAGCTGGCATTGACCCGCAGCGCCGGGCTGAAACTCTTTCGCTGGAAGAATGGAAACGCCTGACGGAAATGTATACCGAGGCTGCGGGTTAATTTGCGTGCAGGTCGCGGTAGGCTGGAGGCAGCTGCCACACGCGCAGGGCAGCTTCGAGTTGAATGCGAAAGTTCATTTTCGATTTGCCCCAGCGCCGGTCCGCAAAGTAAATTGGAATTTCGTGAAAGGTATGGCCCAGGCGGTGCGCTACATAAGCAGTTTCGACCTGAAAAACATACCCGTTCGAACGGATGCGATCAAGCGGTAAATCACAAATGACTTCTCGCCGCCACAGGCGAAAGCCGCCGGTACAGTCACGCATAGGCATATTTAGGATCGTGCGAGCATAAAAGTTACCCCAGGCTGAAAGGCCCTTGCGCCACAACGGCCATTGTTCATCCAACCGGCCACCAGAGATATATCGAGACCCAATGACCACATCACAATCCGCCACTTCGCGGGCCAGTTCAACAATCTTCTCAAGCGGGTGCGAGAAATCAGCGTCCATCTGGCCTACAGCGTCCGCACCGCGCTCCACGGCATATTTCCAGCCGGTTATGTAAGCAGTGCCCAGACCCATCTTCCCAGCCCGATGGATAACATCCATCCGCCCATGTGACTGGCTGCACAACTCATCTGCCAATTGGCCCGTGCCATCGGGGCTGTTGTCATCGACAACCACTAGATGGAGGTCAGTGATTGGCAGCGCAAAGAAGGTGGAAACCAGTTTGGGGAGATTCTCCACCTGGTTAAACGTCGGGACAATAAAAGTAATTTTCACTGGATCTTAACCTGATTAGCAGAAGCTGTTGCCAGACAGCAAAGTGCTTAGAAACAAGCGAGAATTAGTGACAAAAGGTTTCTAGCTCTGCCTTAAGCTGTGGAATATCGTTCGGCTGCAGCGCAGAAAACGGCAGCTCGTTGATCTGAACGCCCAATTGTTTATCACGGAAAGTACCATTCGTGCGATCAGGCTCGCTGTAAAAGTAATTGAAGGATTGTTCCAGGCGCTTACGGATGCGCTCCTGAAGCACTTGAGCCATTGAAAGACGGGTGATGACTAAAAAACCTGTTGCTGAAAGGTGACCCACAAAGCCATCGCCAGGATTCGCGGCATGAACCGTATCTTTCAACATCAGTGATACTGCGCGCAGCAGGTCATCCGAGGCGATAAAACCATATACTTCTCTGAATAGATCAATGTTCTGCAATGAAACAACCAATAATGCTGCATCGCCTTCTACCAACCCCGCTTTTAACGCTTCATCCACCAGAGGGCCTTCGGGCAAGCCAGTAACCGGGTTAGTCAATGGGCTCTGCTGTGAGCGCTGCAGCGCATTGCGCACTCGCAGGCGCAGTTCCTGGATATCGAAAGGTTTGGTAATGTAGTCATCCGCGTGAAGCTCCAAACCCTTCAGGCGATCATTACGCTCCCGTTTTTCGGTGAGAAAGATAAAGGGGATATCAGTGGTCTTTCGATTGGCACGCAGGCGGCGAGCGACTTCAAAGCCGTCAATATCGGGTAACCGAATATCGAGAATTACGAGGTCAGGGGTATTGGCCAGGCAAGCGCGCACGCCATCCTCTCCCCAATTGACAGTCTGCACCACGTAACCCTGCACCCGGAAGTAGGCATTCAGCATTTCCGCGATGTCAAGATCATCTTCGATAATCAAAATATTCGGTTTTGCCTCTTCCATGTTCCCTCTAGGGTGGCTCAGTTGTTTGTTGAATGGGTCGTCTTTCAGTATACCGCAAGTGTAGTCCTTGATACAGGAAAGAGGCCCAATTGAGGCCCCTTTCTCAGTTATCATCGGCAAAAACTACCCATGAGTCATGTACAGCAGATCAAGCAATTGGCTCTTTAAAAACCTGAAATTTACAAACCTCATCCCCAGCCGCATGACAGGTGGTCTGCGTTACGCGAAATTCGCGACCGCCCGAAACCCATTTGAGCCCTTCTTGCAGCAATCCCACAGCCATAAAACAGGCTGGGCGATCCACAGTGCGTCCCCAGCAAACCGGGCATTGGTGAATCGTGTAAATAAAGTGATCAGGCCTTTCTTCTACTGTGGAGCGTTGATCACTGGTAGAGGAGAAGATCTTAGCCATGGCTGGCAGGCCAATATGCACTTTCGCATTCAACGGCAGCACCTTAAAAGCCAGGTCTCCAGCGCCTGCCAGAGCGCCAAAGTTGCGCAGCCCTTCCGAAAACGTCGCCCGCCCGGCACGCAGCGCCAGGCTGCGCCCGCCGCGAGGGCCATACATTTCTTCCAAAGCACCGTTAATGCCAGAAAAATCCGCAAAATCAAACTGGCGCTCAAGGTTATTTGGCGGATAGTTATCGATCAGGTGCTCGAGACCGCCCAGGTGCAGAATGGCGTTCAAACCATTCTTGCCCATCACATCTTCAATCGCCGTCAATGCGATGCGAGCAATTTTATTGGGGTAATATAATCCACTCTTTGGAACGGGTTCCATGAATCTTCCCCTGACTAAATAAGTTTGGTGAGGTCTTCCGTGGCCCGGCGCATATCCAGGAAAATCAAGCCAAGTTTGGCTTGCTCGCGGGCCAGCGCGGTCAGTACAGCATCTTCGCCTACCGACATCAACACAACATACCCGGATTCCCCTTTGATATACACCTGTTCAAGAGAGCCTCTGCCAAGTTCGTTGGCAATACGTTCCCCTAAAGAAAGCATTGCGGCAGACATAGCAGAGACGCGATCTTCCTCAACGCCTTGCGGCAGTGCTGAAGCGATCGTAAGCCCATCAACACTTACTATGGCCGAAGCTTCGATGTCCGGAGACGAGGCTTGCAGCTCGCGCAGGCGATCAACCATCATTTGGGTGCGAGTTTTGGTCAAGGCAGCCCTCCTAATTTAGTATCCCCTTTTTTGCGGTCCCTACATAGGGAGCGCTTGTCGCTCGCGATCAAACATTTTCAACGGCAAAGCCGAGCGACTATTATGGAGGATTTACCGCAATCCGTTTGTGGAAAGTTGGAAACAAACCCTGCTATTACTTTTAACACAGCCAATCTGAGGTGTCAAGCCAAGTTAAAGCTAACCAGAATGGATGTAAAGAGATTGATAGGTCTGCTGATATAATGAGGATCGAGAAAATGGAGTAACCTTTCATGGCGCTAAAAGATCTACGCGCATTCATTGACCTACTAGAACGCCGGCAAGCGCTGTTGCGGATTAAAACGCCCGTATCTGCGGAGCTGGAAATAACCGAAATAACAGACCGGGTAAGCAAACTGCCGCCCGAGCAGAATAAAGCACTTCTGTTTGAACAGGTTCAGCAGGGGAATGACTCCCAGGTAACAACGAATATCCCTGTGCTGATCAATGCCTTTGGATCCGCTCAACGCATGGCCTGGGCTTTGGGTGTGGAGGATCTGGATGAACTGAACCAACGCTTATCCAGGTTAATCGATCCACATCTGCCCAAAGGCATGAGCGAGATGATGGGCCGAGGTCGAGATTTGCTTGGAGCGCTCAAAAGCGTCGGGCTGCGACCACGCAAGGTGCGCCAGGGACCTGCGCAGGAAGTAGTAGAGGTTAATCATCCTTCCCTGGATTTTCTACCGATCTTGAAAAGCTGGCCCAACGACGCCGGTGCGTTTATTACCCTGCCGCAAGTGATCACTCGCAACCCGCAAACGGGCGTGCGCAATGTGGGCATGTACCGGCTGCAAAAGGTGGACGAACGTACTTTAATCATGCACTGGCAGCGGCATAAAGGCGGCGCGGAACACGAACAGCGCGCTCGCCAGCTGCACCAGACACGTATCCCAGCAGCCATCGCGTTAGGCGGTGACCCCGCCAGTATGTGGTGCGCTTCTGCGCCGATGCCGCCAGAAATCGATGAATATTTGCTGGCAGGCTACCTGCGCGGTGAAGCGGTGGAATTTGTCAATGCGATATCACAGCCGCTGGAAGTACCCGCTCAAGCAGAAATCATTATTGAAGGTTATGTGGACCTGAGCGATTATCGCGATGAGGGCCCCTTTGGCGACCATACCGGATACTATACGCCAGTGGAACGCTTCCCAGCCTTCCATGTCACGGCTGTCACTCGCCGGCGAGATCCCATTTATCCAGCGACTGTGGTTGGCATCCCCCCGATGGAAGATGCCTGGATGGGTAAAGCCACGGAACGCCTGTTCCTACCCCTAATTCGCATGGTGATGCCCGAGGTGCTGGATATCCATATGCCACCGGAAGGCGTTTTCCATAATCTGGTGATTGTATCCATAGAGAAACGCTTCCCTGGACAGGCGCGAAAAGTAATGCATGGTTTGTGGGGATTGGGGCTGCTGACCCTGGCTAAAGCCATTGTGGTTGTGGATGAATGGGTTGATGCGCAAAACCTCTCTCAGGTAGCCTGGCAGGTTTTAGGCAATGTAGATTGGTCACACGACCTGCTGCTCACCCAGGGTCCTGTTGATCAGCTTGACCATGCTTCTTACCAACCTTTAATCGGCGGTAAAGTGGGTATCGATGCGACCGCGAAGTGGCCTGAAGAAGGGTATTCACGGGGTTGGCCGGAAGTGGCCCGTATGAGCCCCGAAGTACAACAGAAAGTCGATCAAATTTGGAAATCATTAGGAGTTGATAAAAAGAAATGAAGCCTGCTCCCCTGTCATTCTGGAAACGGAAAATGCTTTGTAACCTGATTGTTTTGCTTCTGCTTTCGTTAGGTGCCAGTGCCTGTGCTCCCAGCAGTCCAAATCCAGTTGCGGGACCCGTGGAAGTACGCATTGCAATTTTGCCCATCATCGATGCTCTGCCGATGTATGTCGCGGAAAAGCAAGGGTATTATGCCAGCAACAACCTAAAAGTCACCTTCATTCCAGCGGCTTCCGCTGCTGAACGAGACCAGCTAATCGCTGCCGGTCAGGCAGATGGAATGATTAATGACCTGGTTTCAGTCGGGCTGTACAATAAACAATCGGTCCAGGTTCAAACAGTCGCCTTTGCGCGCGTGGCAGATTCCCAAACAGCGATGTATCGAGTGCTGGCAGCTAAAACTAGCGGGCTGAAAACGCCGGCCGAGCTGGCCGGGGTAGCGATCGGCATCTCTCAAAACACGGTGATTGATTATGTCACGACCCGGCTGTTAGAAAAAGAAGGCCTTTCAGCGGACCAGATAAACCCTCTGGCCGTGCCTAAGCTGCCTGAACGTATGGCGCTATTGAGCAAGGGTGAATTAAAAGCCGCAACACTACCCGAACCCTTTGGAAGTATCGCCCAAAATGACGGTGCGGTGGTCGTTGTAGATGATGCGAAATATCCCGAATACGGCTACAGCGTTATCTCCTTCCGCAAAACCTTTATCGTCCAGCATCCAGAGGCGGTGAAGGGTTTCCTGGCAGCAGTTGAAAAAGCGACAAACGATGTAAACCAGACCCCAGAAAAGTGGCGACCTTTGTTAGGCGAATACAAGATGGTGCCAGAGGCCATCCAAGGCAGCTATCCAATGCCTGGTTTCCCAGCCGCTTCGGTCCCTTCAGTGGCACAGTGGAAAGATGTTGTGGACTGGCTGCAAGCTCGTCAATTAATCAGCCAGGACCTTTCCTATGCTGATTCCGTCACCGCAAACTACTTACCTAAATAAGCTTCGGGTGCATCGATTAATGATTGCGCTTGAGAACATCTCTTTCGGCTATCCGCATAGTCCTTTGCTGTTTGAGGATTTCAGCTGGCGGGTGGAGCAGGGCGAATCCTGGGCTGTGCTGGGGCCATCGGGCTGTGGTAAAACTACCCTGCTCTACTTATTAGCAGGGATGCAGTTTCCATCCAGGGGGCAAATCCGCATCGATGGACAAGCGCTGGCTCGTCCACGCCCGCAAACCGGACTGATCTTGCAAGATTTTGGACTGTTGCCCTGGAATTCGGTGCTCGAAAATGTCCAGTTGGGCTTGCGGATCCGGCAGTTTTATGGGCCAGATGGGAGGCATGCTCCACAGCTGCCTTCCGGGACCTTTGAAGTTGGTAAGCACGCGGCACGAAACTGGCTGGAACGCCTGGGGTTAAGTGGGTTTGAAAGACAGTATCCCGGGCAGTTATCTGGTGGGCAGCGCCAAAGAGTAGCTATTGCGCGTACACTCGTCTTGCAACCTGACTTACTGCTGATGGATGAACCCTTTTCTTCTCTGGATGCTCCGACCCGACTTGGACTGCGTGATCTGACCCTGTCATTATGGCGCGAACAGCGCTTCACCTTTGTGGTTGTAACGCATGCCATCGAGGAAGCAGCCCGTCTGGGACAGCACATCCTCCTGCTTGGCAACCCGCCCCATCACTGTCCTATAGTCATTCATAATCCTTGTTTTGCATTAGGTGAACAGGATGAAAGCCCAACTTATCAGGCCTTGACTCGAGAACTCCGGGAGCGCATGATGGAGTTTGGAGCACAGTTAGAAGGGCCTGCATGAAGCGGCAGCATATCCTGATTGCGCTGGTCGTGCTGCTGCTGGCCTGGCAGATGCTCGCAATCCTTGTTAACCAGCCCATCCTACCATCGCCGATCCAGGTAGCAGCGGCTTTTGTGCGTGAGATTCACCGCGGTGAATTACCGATGCACTTTATGGCTTCCCTGTGGCGGGTCATCGCCAGTTTGGGGCTCTCTATTGCCCTGGCAGCCCCAGCGGGGCTAATCCTGGGGCAGTCGCCCCGCTTGAACCGGTTGTTTTCACCCTTCATTTACCTCACTTATCCAATACCAAAGGTGGTACTGGTACCGGTTGTGCTGCTCTTCCTGGGCGTCGGCGACCTGGCGAAGATTGTAATCATTTTCCTGATTTTATTCTTCCAGATATTAGTGCTGGTTCGCGATCAAGCAGCCGCACTGCGTCCAGAGTTGATCCAGAGTGTGCGCAGCTTGGGAGCAGGCCGGCGAGCGTTGTTTCGCTTTGTCTATCTGCCTGCCAGCCTTCCGGCAATCCTCACCGGCGTACGCCAATCCATTGGCACCGCCGTGGCTGTCCTATACGTGGCTGAATTGTTTGCCACCCAGCGCGGGCTGGGCTACTATATCTTCCTGGAAGGCAGCACCTTACTCGATTACCCGGCTATGTATGCAGGCATTGTGGCGATGAGCCTGCTGGGAGCCGTCCTTTACATGGCTACAGATTGGTTAGAAAAAAAGTTATGTCCCTGGATGGGCAAAGGATAGACTGGCTATTATGTTGAAATCCATTCGTTCATTCTTAGACCTGATCAAGTTCGAACACACCATTTTTGCCCTGCCATTTGCATACCTGGGTATGCTGCTCGCTGCGCATGGCTGGCCGACTTTCTACCAATTTTTTTGGATTACGGTGGCGATGGCAGCGGCGAGAACCCTGGCAATGGGTTTCAACCGCATCACCGACCGCTTTTGGGATGCCCGGAATCCGCGCACGCAAATGCGTCCGCTGGTCACCGGAGCGATATCCTTACGCACTGCCTGGACTGGCATCGCGGTTGCTGGGATCGTTTTAATCGTCTCTGCCTGGACTTTGGGTCCTCTACCGCTTCTGCTGTTGCCAGGGGCCATATTCTTCCTGTTTAGCTATTCCTTCACCAAGCGCTTTACGGTATTCTCTCATTTCATCCTGGGTTTTACAGATGGTTTAGCCCCAGCTGGGGCGTGGGTAGCAGTACGTGGATCACTGTTCACCTGGGCCGACCTGCCTGCCTGGATTCTGGTGTTGATTGTTACCCTATGGATCGGCGGCTTTGACCTGATTTATGCCTGTCAAGACCTTGAATTTGACCGGGAGTTTGGGTTACATGCTGTTCCAGCGCGTTACGGCGCGCCGTTCGCGCTTAACCTGTCCATTGCCAGTCACACGCTTATGATGCTCCTGCTAGCTGGTCTGGGCTGGCAAATGGACTTAAGCTGGCCATTTTGGGTGGCATACCTCATCGTCATTGCCTTACTGACATGGGAGCACAGCCTTGTTCACCCTGATGATCTCAGCCACATTGACCTGGCCTTTTTTAATATCAATAGCTATATTAGTATCGCGTTATTTGTTGGCGTAATGGGAGCAATATTTTTATAGAGAGGTCTTCCGATTTAGATACGAAAAACCGCGAGGGTTTCTCGCGGTTTTTCGCGTTTGTGTTAAATTACAATCCGTTTAGATAGATCCCATGATACTAGAAAAGACATTGCCGATTGCCGGCCCGAGCATCGCCAGAACTACGATAACAACGACAGCCACTAAAACGAGGATAAGAGCGTACTCTACTAAACCCTGGCCTTTTTCTTTCGGAGCGAATAACATTTTGTTCACCTCCCTTCTCGCTGAAGACTTGGTACTTCTTTTTGAGCTTGAATATATTATAAACATCCTTATTGTGATTACAACCACCTTTACTTTACAGTGACCTTACAACGGTTATATCTGTTTTGTTACTAAAATATAACAATAGAATTATAAACTTTCATTATCTTAAGATATATCAACCGCAACCCCATAAATCCTCAAAAACAAGTTATGCGTAAGTTTGTCTTTTTGTATTACAATCAACGATCAGAAAGAAATCCTATCAGCAGGAAGCAGCCAGATCGATACCAAACTGCTCCTGTTAATTCCATAAGGTGAAAATATGAGATACCGGTTTTGGTTCGGGGTGATATCGATTTGTATAATGCTGTCTCCCACCGTGCCCGTTATGGCTGAAAATAAAAACGTTAACGAACCCTACTCAGGCAATTCGCTTTGTTTACCAGGAGCGTACCTTACGCCCAGTGACTGCCTGCCGCTCGGACCTTCACAGACGCTGACAGAAATGGCGCAAAACGGTCTAACCTACCCGCCCCTGCCGCTGCCAGCCAGCAATCCACCGGCTGCCCTGACTCAAAGCCCGGTGCAAATTGCAAAGTTAAACATTGACAGTACAGAGCCGGGCAAAATCTATGCCACTCTAGACGATGCCCTCAATGGAAACAACCCTATCCGTGAGATCGCACCCGGAGAAGGACTTCGATATGTGTCCTTCATCCAATCGACACAAATTGATGGGAAGTGGTTCGTGCAATTAAAATCGGGCGAATGGATGCGCGCCTCCCCTGCCGGCTACTCGTACTTTCAGGGGTTGGCCTTCAACAAGACCCCTGCAACTGCCTTTGGCTGGATGATCGATCGCATTCGGGCACGCGAAAGACCCAGTTGGAATGCCCCGGAAGTTGGGGATGTGCTGGCGCAAAATTCTGTGATCCAGATTTATCAGACAATACAGGCTGAAGACATGGAATGGTATATGATTGGGCCAGATCAGTGGGTGCCACAGCAGAAGTCAAGACGAGTGCAGGTAGATACTACTCCCCCACCAGGAGTTACGGGAGACCGCTGGATATCTGTTGACCTGGCAGACCAGACGCTGACAGTCTATGATCACCGCCAGCTCGTTTTTGCCACACTGGTTGCCAGCGGCGGTAAACCTTATTACACTCGTCCAGGTCTGTTCAAAATTTTCGAGAAAAAGCCTTTAGAAACCATGCGAGGCGCGTTCGAGGCGAGCAAAAGTGATTTCTACTACCTGGAAGATGTACCCTGGACCATGTATTTTGACCAGGCTCGCGCCCTGCACGGTGCTTATTGGCGCGCCTGGTTTGGGATCGCCGGAACCCATGGCTGCGTAAACCTATCGATTGGCGACTCTGCCTGGCTTTATCAATGGGCCAATGAAGGCGATTGGGTCTATGTTTGGGATCCAAGTGGACAAACACCGACCGACCCCAGCCTTTACGGCTCAGGCGGGGCATAAGGCATAATTACCAATAAAACCTCGGCCGGCTGATAACTTATCAGCCGGCCGAGGTTTTTACGGGGCCAAAACAATTGTTTCGCTAACCAAAGCCACAGTTCCAGGAATGCGGCTGCCTTCCTGCCGAATAACCAGACGAACTGGGGTTAACTCGCTGACTCGATATGGAATTTCAACATGGAACGGGGTATGACTTAACGGGCCGGTTGGAGAGGGAACTTGTAACTGCTTTACTATCAAAACGGTATTTTTCTCATTTACAAGTTCGATGATCAGGGGTGAATTGTTTATCGGGCGGGCTAGACCATCCAATGCTAATATTCCTCCAGTAGTGATCGCATCGGTTTTTGGTTGACGAATTAGGAAAGGTTCTTGAGTAACAGCAGGTGGGTTGATTTCATCCCGGCCCACAGATAGCAAAATTAAATCGGTTGAAGCAAGAGCTTGCGTACGCCCATATTGATCTTGAATAGAGACCTGCAAACGAGCCATTTCCGCGGCCGCGCTGATTTCAAAGGGTAGATCCGGTGCAATCCAAAAGCGCCGTCCTGGCTTGACGCCATAACGCTCCATCTGCCTGGAGATAACTCGACCATCTTCACCAACCAATTCAATTGTTACCCTGTTATCCTCACCAGCCAATGCGTTAAACTGCACGCCAATGGGTGAAGTTACCTTCGAGAGCAGACCCGGACGGACCAGATCGATAGATGGCGCAGGTGGCGTTGGAGTAAAGGTAATCGTGGGAGTGAAAGTGACAGTCGGCGTACGAGTAGGTGGGCGAGTTTGAGTTGGTATTCTGGTAATTGTAGCGGTGCGCGTGACGGTGGGGCTAGGGCCGAAGGTCGGTGTATCGGTCGGAGAAGGTGTCACCGTTTCGGTAGCGGAAGGTATAGGCGTAAACGTAGCAGATGGAGAAAGGGAAGCCGTTGGAATCGGGGATAATGTTGGGGCAGGCGTAACGCTGGGCAGAATCACCAATTCCAGCGTTGCTGCTAATGTAGGCATAGGCTCTGGCCGGACTGCTGCCGGGAAGGTACAACTGCTCAACAAGCCGGCCGTCAGCCACACTATGCTCAAAACCAGGAAAAGCAGGCGCTTTACTCGCACGCCTGCTGAAAGACAAGCCAAAATCAAAGAAACCAAGAGATGCTGGTCCTCCATGCAAACACAATCTTTTGTACGCTGCATCTTTTCGTTCGCCATTCACTGCCAACTGCAATACTGGATAGGGACATTATAGCTGAAGTTAAGGCGAGTCCAGCGCTTTTGAAATCGTACTGAAAGGTATGTGATTACAGGAGAAAAAGACAAGTACAATGCGTTATAAATTCATGAAACAGATGTGCAGGACAGGCGAATTATCCGGGCATGGCAAAGGTCTGGACCGCATTGGAAAGAGCGTTTAAACCTACAGGTTTTTGCAAGAAACCATTTGCCCCCGCCTGCCGGGCTGTTTCCTCATCAGACCTACCTGTGCCTGCTGAAAAAATCAGGATGGGCAGGTGAGCAATCCCCGGGGATTGGCGCACCAATTGGACAAACTCAGGCCCATCCATCTCATCCATTTGCATATCTACCATGATTAGTTCTGGCTTCTCGTTAGCAGCAAGATCCAATCCACTGCGCGGGGAAGTACTCAGGATTGCCTGATAGCCCAATAAGCTGGTGACCTTCGACATGAGCTGCAGCGCCAGAACATCATCGTCAATAAACAAAATTCGTTTCATGGTGAACAATCCCTTTCAAACTGTTTAAACGATTGTTGACCCAGGTAGTTACAGTTAAAAAGCAAAGAAGTCGGCTAAAAAGGCTTTAGCCGACTTCTTTCCAAAGGCAGGACTTAATTGTGAAAGAAAGTCCTTATCTCCCTTCTCACAGGAAAGGTTTATAAGCCATAAATGTCACTAAATTTCGTTTGAAGGTAACGAATATAAGGTTGTGGATCAATTTTCGAACCAGTGACGCGCTCGACGAGAACTTGAGGTTCATATTTTGCGCCATACTGATGGAGATTCTGCCGCAGCCAGCTTAATATCCCAGAGAACTGCCCCTGCTCAATTTGATTATATAGATCACTCAGGTCGCGCTGGATGCACTCCCATAGCTGGACAGAGATTAAATTACCTAAAGCATAGGTCGGGAAGTAGCCAATCATGCCCCCAGACCAATGCACATCCTGCAACACGCCCTGGGCATCATTCTGCGGCGTTAGGCCCAAATAATCACGCACCCGGGTATTCCAGGCTTCAGGCAAATCTTTCACTGCCAGACTGCCTTCCATTAGAGCGATTTCAAGCTCAAGGCGCAGCATGATATGCAGGTTATAGGTAGCCTCATCCGCTTCTACCCGGATGAAGGATGGTTCGACCTTATTAATTCCTTTGTAAAAGGTTTCGAGATCAACATTCGCCAGTTGAGCAGGGAACATTTCCTGCAAGCGGGGGAAGAAATGCCGCCAGAAGGGAAGCGAACGTCCGATCAAATTTTCCCACATTCGTGACTGCGACTCATGCACAGCAAGCGATGCGCCACCAGCCAACGGAGTGCGCCGCAAAGCCGGACGAATACCCTGTTCATACATTGCATGCCCGGATTCGTGCATGGTTCCAAAAAGGGCTGTCGCGATGCGCTTTGGATCAAAACGTGTGGTGATCCGCACATCATCAATCCCGAAGTTAGTGGTAAAAGGATGGGCAGAGCGATCCTGGCGGCCTCGTGACCAGTCATAACCAAAGGCTGTGATCACTTCCACCCCAAAGTCCCACTGCCCTTGCTCTGCATAAGCCAAATGCAAAAATCGGTCATCAACCTGCGGTCGCTGGCTAATCGCCTGGATCAGGGCAACCTGCTGTGGACGCAAAGCATTAAAAATTGCCTGAACATCCACCGTCTTCATACCCCTTTCGAAATCATCCAGCAGCGGGTCATAGACATGATCGTACGGCTGGAAACATTCTGCATACTGGCGACGCAGCTCAACTACCTTTTCCAGATAGGGCTGGAAGCGCTTAAAATCCGCTTCCTTTCGCGCTTGCGCCCAGGCTTCATGCGCCGCCGTCGTAACCTGAGCCACCTCACTGATCAGGTGAACCGGCACCCGCGTCAACTTCTGATGCTGGTGATGGGTAACGCGGATCAGACAAGCATCATCCGAATCCGGATCCAGCTCATCGACCTGCGCCATCAAATCTTCCAGCAGCTTTCCCAGTTCATCTGAGGTCATGCGCTGATGGGATAGGCGCGCCAGTGTCGCCAGTTGTTCGCCCCTATCTTCTGCGCCGCCTGACGGCATATATGTTTGCTGATCCCAACCCAATAAGGCCTGAGCAGACTCCAGGTCTGAAATTTCACCCACAATTTCACGTAATTGTTTGATTTTTTCTTCCATCGGTACTGTTCTTCCCTATCCAAATAATTGATTGTCTACAATACACTGTTGATTAGAAAGGGGCTGCCAAAAACCTTTGAAGGCAGCCCCTCTTCTTTCTTGCTTAAATGCTTGCTCGAGACGCAATTAAGCGACGTGCCAGCGTAATTCTTCACCACGCAGCGCGCGAAGAACCTCAGTAGCGATATCGTTAGCCGCCCGCTGCTGTGCTTCGACCGTCTGTGCGCCGATATGTGGAGTCACCACCACATGCGGGTGGCAAACCAGTTCCGTCTGGCCAGGAGGTTCTGTAGAGAAAACATCGAGGGCTGCCCCAGCAACTTTACCTGAATTGAGTGCGGAGAGCAAAGCCGATTCATCCATTACCCCACCCCGGGCGGCGTCAATAATGAGCACGCCATCTTTCATTTTCTCAAACTGGGGCGCGCCGATCATCCCACGAGTCTGGTCGGATAAAGGCGTGTGGATGGTGATCACATCGGATTCCGCCAGCAGTTCATCCAGGGTGAGCGGTTCGCAGCCCGAATTGCACACATCTTCGGTCGCCCGAATGGGATCATAGGCTACAATGCGCATGTCAAATGCCGCCGCGCGGTGACTTACCGCCTGGCCAATGCGACCGTAGCCAATGATGCCCAGGGTTTTTTGGTTCAGTTCGACGCCTTCCAGATCCTTCTTAATCCACTTGCCGTTCTTCATGGCAGTATCCGCATGCGGCACCGCCCGTACCAGGGATAATAACAGCGCCATGGTGAGTTCTGCAACTGCGACTGTGGTAGCGTAAGGCGAATTCACCACCGTGACATTGTGCTGCTTGGCAGCTTTTAAGTCAATATTATCGACGCCAACCCCCGCCCGGCCAACTACCTTTAAATTTTTAGCAGCATTAAAAACAGCGGGCATTATTTTAGTGCGCCCGCGAACGATAAGGGCATCATAAACGCCCACAATATTCAACAGTTCATCAGCAGAGATTCCCGTACGGTCCTCTACTTCGGCGGCTTTGCGTAAAATTGCCAGCCCATTTTCTTCCAGCCCATCTGTTATCAGGACTTTCCAGGCAGCCATCTGTAAACTCCTTATATGATGAAATAAATTGCGCAGTCCTCACGATAAGATTACTCCTGGTAATCTGACGCGAGCAGCTTGTAACATCAAAGTTGGGTAAACTTTCCACCCTGGGATGATTGTACCTTAAATCGCAAGCGGTATGATACAATACCCCGCCGATGGACAGAAGAATTAACCCTCGTTTATTAAAATCAGAGTGCATGCAGCGCTGTACCCTGGGTGAATGTCACGCTGCTTGCTGCTTGCATGGGGTCTGGATCGACCGCATCGAAGCCAAGGATATTCGAGAGCATGCGGAAATGATTGTGCCGCATATGGAACCAGAAAATCGCGACCCTGGTGATTGGTTCGATGAACGAGAAGAGCCAGATGAACATTCGATCTCGGGTTGGACAGTGCACAGCACTGTTGTGCCGGATGAAACGCATTATGGAGAGACCGCCTGTATTTTCTTACGCAAGGACCACCTGTGCGCCTTGCAAGTAGCAGCCAATGCAAATGGGCTGCACCCCTGGCACTTCAAACCCTTCTACTGTATCCTGCATCCGCTCGACCTGGACGAACAAGGGCGCATTTCCCTGGATGAAACCGAACTAATGTTGAATGAACCCGGCTCCTGCCTGCGCCAGGCAGATCACTCCATTCCCCTGCTAAAAACCTTTTCAGAAGAACTGCGCTACTTGCTGGGTGAGAAAGCTTATCAGCGCTTGATGCAGAATCGATCCTCCGAGGACGAATGATGGGCGGGTCATCCAGCCTATCCTTCGTTACGCTTAATTGACCAGAGCTTGATAGGTCAGATCCACAAAATCTTGTTCAATGGGGTAGAGATCACCAGGCATAAACTGAAGCATGAGGATACCAATCATCTGTTCCTTGAAGTCAACCCAAAACTTGGTGTTTGCTGCACCTCCCCAGCCCCAATTCCCATTCGATCCTAACATATGAGACTGCGCCACATTGAGCGTGACATACCCGCCCAGCCCAAAACCATAGGCATGATTGGCGTCTTCATAAACCCCTTCCGGCAAGTGATTCATGGTCATCATCTCCACCGTCTTACGGCCAAGCAGGCGCGCCCCATCCAATTCTCCATAATTCAGAATCATCTGGCAAAAGCGCAGGTAATCCGCTGCCGTGGAGACCAGCCCGCCGCCACCCGAGAATAAGGAAACCGGATGCGTGTACTGGCTTTTCTCATGGGGATCAATATCCTTCAGCTGTCCCGGCTGTTTTTCATCGGGGCCATACATATGCGCCAACCGCTCGGCCTTTTCGGATGGCGTCCAAAAGGTCGTATCCACCATGCCAAGCGGTTTAAAAATTCGCTTCTGCAAGAAGGCATCAAAACTCAAACCAGAGACAACTTCGACGATATAGCCCAAAACATCAATCCCGACACTGTAATGAAAAACGGTCCCGGGCTGATGCGCAAGCGGCAAATTCGCCAGCAAGCCGACAAAATCCTTGAGCGTCGGTTCTTTCTTGCGCTCGAGTTTACCCCAAAACTTTTTCCGGTAGAGTTTATCGAGTTCGTCATCAGGATCAAAGCCATAACTAAAACCGGCCGTATGCGTCAGCAAGTCCCGGATCGTTATTTCCCGCTGGGCTTTCGCCAGCTGTAAACCAGATTCCGTATTCCCAGTAATGACTTTCAAGCCCTTTAATTCAGGAATAAAACGGTAAACTGGATCATTTAAACGCAACCGGCCCTCTTCCAGCAGCATCATAATCGCCGTGCTGGTGATAGGCTTTGACATCGAATAGATGCGGAAAATCGTATCCGGGGTCATCGGTAAATCTGCGGCAAGATCGCGCTTGCCAAAGCACTCAAAATACGCCAGCTTTCCACAACGAGCGATCATGCACTGCATTCCTGCCAGTTTCCCATCATCCAAATAACGCTGCATGGCCGGTTGAATCCGGTCAAGGCGTTCCAAAGAAAACCCGATCTGTTCAGGATTAACTCGTTCCATTTGCAAATGGCTCCTTTGTTCAGAAGTAAATGTAGCAAAAAGAAATTATAGGCCATAAAATGTATTTTGTTATCCCCGGTTTGCGTGACTACGCCGCCTCCATATGGTTGCTAAGTGATTAAGCGAACAAAACTAATGTAAAATCTCTTATGTAACAACAAATAGTCAGATGCCCGCCGGTTCTAAGCCGGTAGACTGGAGAAATGGAATGTCCGAATTAATGACGACGCTGGGTCCCCGGACAGCGGATAGCCTGGGGATGATCCTGCCCCACGAACACGTATTTGTCGACCTGCGCACCTGGGACAAACCCGGGTACGGAGAAGGCCGCGCAGAGGATGTGATCGCTCTGATGGGCCCGGAACTTGAAAAGGCCAAAAAGGCGGGTTTAACGGCGCTGGTAGAATGCAGCACGGTGGGGGTTGGGCGGCGAGTTGATATCCTCAAAGCGGTCTCTGAGGCAACTGGCCTGCCCATGGTTGCACCCACCGGCGTTTATCGTGAGCCGTGGATTCCTCCCTGGGTACATGAGGCGGATGAGGCTTTGCTGCGGGATTGGATGCAGAGTGAGTTGGAAGTAGGCATCAAAGATAATTCGGGCGTGAAAGCCGGGTTTATCAAACTCAGCGCCGGTGATGATGGCATCACTTCTACAGAAAGTAAAGTCTTGCATGCTGCGGCTCAGGCAGCCAAACCAAGCAACGCCGTTATCGGAAGCCACACCATTCGCGGGCGGGTGGTGCGTGACCAGTTAGACATCATCGAAAAAGCAGGATACACGCCTGACCGGTTCATCTGGATCCATACCCAGGCCGAGCCAGATTTCAACCTGCATCTGGAAATGGCCCGCCGGGGAGCGTGGCTGGAATACGATTCGATTGGCAATCCTCAGGAAGACCAGCAGTTCATCCAATGGATTCTAAAACTGTTAGAAGCCGGATTCGCTGATCAGCTGCTGCTTAGCCATGACCGGGGCTGGTATGACCCCGCTCAACCCGGCGGCGGCACCCCGCGACCCTATACCTATATCAGCGAACAGTTCTTACCCAAACTTCGCTCTGCCGGCGTTGCCGAAGCCACCATTCAACAACTGATCTGCGAGAACCCCTTCCGCGCGTTTGCTCATTCAATCAAATAACTTAAAACAAAACCAGCGCCGATATCTGGCGCTGGTTTTGTTTTAAAATCCTTTATTCGTAGCGCAGCGCTTCGACAGGTTCGAGGTTTGCGGCGCGGTTAGCCGGATAAATGCCAAAAAACAAACCGACTGCGGTTGAAAAGAGCGTCGCTAGCAAGATCGCATCTACCCCAACGGCAGGCACCAGATCCGTGCCATTTGCCTTAGCGACCATCCCAACCACATAAGCGATCAGCCAGCCCAGGCCAATGCCAATCAGACCGCCGATCATGCTCAACAGCGAGGATTCCGTCAGAAATTGCAGCAGGATATCCTTGCGACGCGCACCGAGAGCTTTCCGCAAACCAATCTCACGCGTGCGTTCGGTGACTGAAACCAGCATGATATTCATGATGCCAATGCCACCTACAAGCAGCGAAATCGCCGCTACGCCGCCCAGGAAGATGGTCAGCACCCCGGTAATGGTAGCAGCCGTCTGGACAAAGTCCTGTTGAGAGTAAACGGTGAAGTCATCCAGGCCTATGGCCGTGCGGTGGCGTTGGCGTAAAATCTGGCTGACTTCATCAGCGGCGCTCTTGACGGTATCGGGAGAGGTTGCTTCGACAAAAATGATATCGACCCGATTTCGCGCGCGGCGAATCAGGCGTGTTTGCGCGGTGTTGAATGGGATCAAAATCACATTATCCTGGCTGCCAAAGGCGCCGCCGCCCTTCGAGGTCAGCACCCCAATTACCCGAAAAGGCTGCCCTTCAATGCGAATGGTCTCGCCAACTACCCCATCATGATGCCCAAATAAGGTGTCGGCTGTTTGCGTGCCCAGAATAGCGACCGATGAAAGGCCCAGATTCTGTTCCTCGGTAATAAAACTACCTTCCAACAAAGTCTCGTTCCGCACTGTAACATATTCGGGAGTAACGCCATCAATTGTGGTGGTCGTTTTTTCCCGGCCAAAGGTAACCTCTTTAGAACCTTGGATCACGGGCGCGACTGCCGCGACGGAAGGCGCCTGGAAAGGATCGCCGATCGAATTAGCATCTTCGATGGTGAGGGGCTGCGGATTGCGAACATCTTGAGAGAGATTACCGGTAAAGACAAACAACAGGTTCGTGCCAATCCCTGAAATTGAACCGGTAATGGTATTCTGCGCGCCCGCACCAACAGCCAACATCGCGATCACCGCAGCGACGCCAATCACAATCCCGAGAATGGTGAGGGCCGAGCGGGTTTTGTTCGCGCCCAGGCTTTCCAAGGCTTCGATCATTGCCTGACTGAAATTCATACGCCCTCCGACTCCTGTTCGAGCATACCATCCATCAGGCGAATGACGCGATTTGTTAGAGAAGCTACATTCGGATCATGGGTCACGATGATCACTGTTTTTCCTTGCTCCTGATTCAGGCGCTGGATCAGTTCCATGATCTCTTTACCAGAGTGCGAGTCCAGGTTCCCGGTAGGTTCATCAGCCATGAGGATCGCGGGGTCATTGACCAGCGCGCGGGCAATGGCTACCCGCTGCTGCTGGCCGCCCGAAAGCTCATTGGGACGATGGCGCATGCGCTGGCCCAGTCCTACGGCTTCCAGCGCCTCACGCGCCCGCTCCAACCGCACCCGTCCCCCAATGCCAGCGTAACGCATCGGCAGCTCAACGTTTGAGAGCGCAGTAGAACGCGGCAGCAGGTTAAAGCTCTGGAAAACGAAACCTACTTTTCGGTTGCGGACGCTGGCCAGCTGGTCGCCTGAAAGACCGGAAACGGGTTCCCCATCCAGAATATATTCTCCACTGGTCGGACGGTCGAGGCAGCCGAGGATGTTCATTAACGTCGACTTGCCCGAACCAGAAGGTCCCATAATGGAAACAATATCGCCGCGTTCAATGGTAAAAGAAACCCCGCGCAGGGCTTGAACTTCAACCTCACCCATTTGATAAATTTTGGTCAGGTTAATGGCTTGAATGACGTTGTCTATCATAAGGTTCTGCCTTTACCCACCGCCAAAACCGCCGCCCGGACGGCCATTCGGCGGGCCTAACTGTGTGGGCGGATTCAAGATCAACGCATCCCCTGCTTTCAAATCACCACCAACCACCTGACTATACAGGTCCGAGTTCAAGCCAAGCTCAATTTGCACTTCTTTCGGAACGCCGTTGGATAAAACATAAACCACACGCTGATTGTTTTTCAAACGAACAGCCCGGTTAGGCACCAGCAAGGCATCCTGCACCAGATCTGTGATGATATTGACCGCGGCTGTCATGCCCGGTTTCACTTCACTGTCCGGATTTTCCAACTCTACTGTAACGGTAAAGTTGACCACGCCCTGCACGGCGGTACCCACCCGAGCTACCTCGGTTACTTTACCAGAATATTCTTTATTGGGGATGGCATCAAAGGAAAGGGACACGGGTTCGCCAACGCGGATACGGTTAATGTCGACTTCCGTAATTTGCACATCCACCAGCAGCCGGGAGAGATCATCCAAGCGGAACGCCTGCATACCTGGCGCGACCTGATCGCCCGTCTTGGCGTCCGCTTCTGTGATCGTACCGGCAAACGGCGCTTCTAGCGCTACCTGATCGAGCGTCGACTGGATCGCAGCAATTTTCGCCTTCGCGGCTTCGACATCTTTCGGGTCTGGACCATTCTTCAGGCGATCCCACTCCCGCTGCGCATCATCAAAGCTGGCCTGGGCAACGGCAACGCGCGCATCGGCCAGAGACACTTCTTCATTATCCGGGCGGCCTAACAGCCAGTTGAGATTTGCCAACTGCGTGTCATAATTCTTCTGCGCTTTCGACAGCTGCGCAAAGGCTTCAGCACGCACTGGATCATCTTGCGCGCGGTTATCGACCTTGTCATACAGTTCAGTCGCTTTCTTTACCTGATCATTCGCAATGACCAGATTTGCGCGCGCCTCATTAATTGTCGCAGGCAGTGCCCGGGCGTAATTCTTGCTTTCGCGGGCGGTCTTGGCGTCATCCAATTCTTTTTGCGCCTGCACCAGCGCCTGGTAAGCTTTTGTCCGGGCGACATCCGAGTTCATCAAATCATTCAAATTACGCTGTGCGGTTACAAGATCAGAACGGGCCATAATCACTGATTGCGGCAAGGTATTTTCATCCAGCGAAGCCAGCTGCTGCCCGGCCTTCACCTGATCTCCTATCTGGACATTGACCTTCCCCACATTACCCGAAAGCTGCCAGTTTAGCACACTGGATTGATTGGTGCGGACGGTCCCCGTCGCACCTACAGATGCAGTCAGATCCCCCCGCGTGACCTGAACTGTTTGGAATGTAGAGGCGGCACCAACTCGCGTACGCTGAAAACGCTGAAATCCAAAGTACCCTCCAACACCCACCAATGCGATGATGACAATAATGATAATTGCTCGCTTCATTCGATCGCTTCCCTCTATCCTAAGAAACTTATTCTTTAATCCTTGATCATACTACGCTTCAAGAGTTTTTTGAAGAAATTATGTAATGTTTAAGAAATTTATTATATTCTGGCGCATTTTCTTTGATCAAATTTAACCGGGTATAATTCAAAAAGGAGATCCTGGAACTGGAAGAAGCTGCGGGCTGAGCCGACGGCCCTGGCAGAGAAATCTGGTCGCCCTGGAAGAGGTCAGATGCGTTTGATCAAGATTCTGCTAAAGAACCTGGTCAGCCTCCTGTTCGCTGTGATCTTGCTAGCGCAAAGTGCCGTAACCCCTGGAAATGAGTACGAGCAAATCCGGGCTTATACTCGCATGGTCGAGTTTGATTACGTCAACTGGACGATCAACGCCCTGCTGATAAAGAACATTCAAGAATCGATCAAAGCCCCGGAATACATGAGCGTGGCAGAACAGCGAAAGGTGGTCTTTGAATACCTGCGCCTGCTCCGCTGGGAAGATCAGACTTCCGCGCAAGTGAACCAGATCTATGCGAATCCCGATGTCGCTGATCCTGGACAGGCCGCGTCTCCTCTGAACAAACAGCTCGCTTTGATCAAAGGCATGGAAGATCGTTTAAAGCCCCTGGCTGAGGCTGTGCTGCAATACCAGGTCAGTACGACCGTTGCTGAGCTGGGCCTGGGATTGGGCGGCCAACCGATTCCCCCCATCCTGTACCACGCCACCAACCTGCCTTACGCACTGATCATATCTCCCCGGAATGTAATTCGCCAGGACGCCGATATCTCTTTGCAGCCAGACCTGACCATCGATCAAATCACCCAAATGGAAAATGCGGTGGAAAAGAGCCAGGATGTCTCCGCGCTGGTGGTCCCAGTGGGCGGAGTGGGCATATATCCCACTATGGTGATGAGCACAACCGACTTGAGCTGGCTGCTGGAAGTGGTCTCACACGAGTGGACGCACAACTTCCTGACGCTGCATCCCTTGGGCGCCCTCTATATGAGTTCCGGAACCATGCGCACCATCAACGAGACCACGGCCAACCTCTCAGGCAAAGAAATCAGCCGCGCTGTGATGGCGCGCTATTACCCGGAAATGCTGCCGCCAGAACCTGCTCTCACGCCGCAAGGCACACCCAACGCGCCCACCCCAACCCCTACCCCAGAAAACCCAAACGTTTTCAACTTCAATAAAGAAATGCATACCACACGCGTGCAGGTGGATGCCATGTTGCAAAAAGAGGAAATTAAAGCTGCGGAAGATTATATGGAAGCTCGCCGCCGGTTCTTCTGGGAACATGGCTACCAGATCCGCAAGCTCAACCAGGCGTACTTTGCCTTTTATGGCGCTTACAACGACCAACCCGGCGGAGGCGCTGCCGGACAGGACCCGGTCGGCCCGGCCGTCCAGCAGCTGCGCAAGCAAAGCAAAAACTTATCTGCGTTCCTCAACCGGATTGCCTGGGTGACTTCTTACCCCAGCCTGGTCAGCGCGATCCAGAAAACCAGGTAAGTTAATCGTCCAGAAAGTCGCCGCCCATATCCCCGCCCGGCATGCCGCCTTCATCTCCCAGGCCCATATCGGGCAGGTCCTTTTCAATTTGTTCGGGGCTTTGACCTGATTCCAGGCGGCCGATCACTTCATCAAACTCCGGCCCCATATCCTCCCCAACTTCATGACTCATCTGGCGCATCATGCGGCCCAGGGCGCGTGGGTCGTCCTCTAATCCTGCCAGGCTGTCTGGATCCGCCATGTTTTCCAGGCGGCTCTCCTCGGAGTGGGCTACCCGGATGCGCCCTATGCGGCGCTCCACGTTATCACTCTGGCAGCGCGGGCAAACCACCGGGCGAGAACCATATTCAGCATAGGTAAAAAAGACATCAAAGCGCCGTTTACAGTTCAAGCAGCGGTATTCATAATTCGGCATACAATCCTCCAATGATTTTTTTTGTTCTTTCATTTTTCACCCGAGTTTATCGGCTAACCCAGCTTTGCCGAAAGAACTTTATAGGCATTTCTCAATTATAATCAGAGAATGGGTAAGCTTGAAACACTGCTGGTAGATTTTAAAAAGAGGATTTACGGAAACGGTCCATGACTGACGAATCGCTGTCCTTTGACTTGTATCACCCCGAACCCCTGCTGGTTGTGATCTCCGGACCTTCTGGTGTGGGCAAAGATGCGGTTGTAAAAGCGTTGGAAACGCGCCAACTGCCGCTGCACTTTGTCGTGACCATGACCAGTCGCGAACCTCGCCATGATGAGAAGGACGGGGTAGATTATATTTTTGTCAGCCGGGAAAAATTTAAGCAGCTGATCGACGCGGATGAGTTCCTCGAGTATGCCCTGGTCTATCAGGATTACAAAGGAATTCCCAAGGCGCAGATTCGTAAGGCAATGGCAAGTAAAAAAGATGTGCTGCTGCGGGTGGATGTACAGGGCGCTCAAACCTTGCGCCGCCTGTGCCCAGACGCAGTCCTGATCTTCCTGGTGCCTTCAAACCAGAAAGAGTGGTTTACCCGGCTGCGCAACCGCAAGACAGAAACCATCGAAAGTTTAAATCTGCGTCTGAAGACCGCCAAAGAAGAATTAGAACATCTTCCCGAGTTTGATTACGTGGTAGTGAATACACAGGACCGCCTGGAGGAAGCCGTGGACACAATTGTAGCGATTATTGAGGCCGAGCATCACCGAGTTGTCCCGCGTAAGGTAACCTTATGACTTTTCCCGTTCCCCCATACGGGCAGCCCAGAGAAGCCGCAGAGCCGCAGGAAGCGGGTCCGCGCATGGTGCGCATCCAGCGCCCGGCTTCCCGTCCAATCGTAACCTATACGATCATGGGCATCACCATTTTCGTCTTTCTCCTGCAAGAAATGACGAATAGCGGCATCGGGCGCGGCCCTTTTCTGGCATTGGGGCAGGCGATGTTTGGGGCACAAACCTTCCAGGCACTCTTGCAACAAGGTTGGGGCAGCGAGCTGCTGACACTATTGGGAGGAAAGATTTCTCCATTGATTATGGTGGGCCAATACTGGCGTTTATTCACGCCACTGCTGCTGCACGCCAGCCTGCTGCATATCGGTTTTAACATGTACGCGCTGTTCGTCATCGGCCCGTCGGTAGAAAGCTTTTACGGGCGCTGGCGTTACCTGGCGCTGTACCTGCTAGGGGGCTTAGGCGGCAATGTGCTTTCCTTTCTGGTCACACCAGGGCCGACACCCTCCATTGGCGCTTCTACAGCAATTTTTGGCCTGATCGCGGCTGAGGGAGTTTTTGTTTATCAGAACCGCAAGATCTTTGGCCAGCAAGCGCGGGCTATGCTAACCAACGTAGTGGTGATTGTGGTAATCAACCTGGCTCTGGGGCTCTCACCGGGTATCGATAACTTCGGTCACCTGGGCGGGCTTATCGCCGGAGTCGTGTTCGCCTGGTTTGCCGGTCCGCTCCTGAGCGTCACCTACACCTACTCCGCTTACACGCTGGAAGATCAACGCCCCCCAGTGCTGGCCTGGCTGGTGGGTATCCTGCTGCTGATCGTACTGCTCGGCATTGTTTTCTTACGCGTGTCACAGGGCTAATATCGTCTGGCATAACCTTTATGGAAAATCTGGTTACCCTGACCTACGGTTCAACCCATTATTACCTGATTGACGTCAAAAATGGCAAGCTGCTGGTGGATGCGGGAATGGCAGGCACTCTGCCGAAGTTCCAAAACCAGTTAAAGCAGGCTGGCGTGAATTTTACCGAAATCAAGTATGTGATGATGACCCATCACCATCCAGATCACGCCGGAATTCTTCAAGAAATCAAGAACCGCAGCGGAGCCAAACTGCTCATCCACACAGTTCAAATTCCCTACCTGACCGACCTGCGTTCATTTTACGAAAAAAAGGGTGGGTATGTCCCCATCCGCGTCGAAAAAGATGACCTGGTCTTGCAAAGCCCAAACCGGGATATACTCCACCGGCTCGGAATCCTGGGCGAGGTGGTGGAAACTCCCGGTCACAGCCCAGACAGCGTCTCGCTGGTGTTGGACAGCGGCATGGCGTTTATTGGCGACCTGAACCCCTACTATAGTGGAGAAGCGCAGAATGAAGCCCTGAACCTATCCAGCTGGAAGCAGCTGCTGGAGCGCAGGGTGAAAATATTCTACCCGGCGCATGCCAACCCATTTACCCCGGCCGAACTGAAACCGCTGTTAGGATCATTATAAGAATAGACAACCGCCCGAGTAGGCAGTTGTCTATTCTTTTATATTAGAAACCTTTACTTGATCGTTAAAATCGCGCCTTTGCTGGTTCCTTCCACTTCAGGGAAGTAATAAGCCCAGGCATGTGCCGGCAGCAGGTGAAATTCACCAGCCATGAAGGGGGTAATGCGGTAGGTCAATTCATAAGTGCCGGCGGGCAGGTAATCGACTACCCAGCGCACATGATCATCATAAACCTGCGGATTATTGAATAACCACCAGCCCCACCCCTGATCAAAGGGGTGCGCCAGATCATAGGGCGGCTGAGTCTGCTGCCCCTCCGGGTTCTGATCGGGGGCCAGGTTCTGCTGGCTGGTCTTCAGATGGGGATTGAGCACTTCCGCCCCGGCAGGTAAATAATCTTCCACCACCACATAGTACATATCTTCTGCGACGGTCAGCGTCAGGCGCACCTGCACGGGCTGCGCACCGGCCAGGTCCAACGCCTCTAGCGGAGTGCAGGTATTGTTGCGGCAGTCTTGCCCGGTCCGATAATACTGGCGGGTGATGCTCATCCCACGCTCGACCGCTGGCGCGTCTTCCGCCGGGCGATCAACCCGCAGGTATGCACGGTAGTACAACTGCCCGCTGCCGCTGTCGCGCTGGATCGTCAGAGCATTTGGCGCATCCGCGTTCAGGTTTGATAGCGGCACGCGCGATTGGTCGGGGTTGACCGCCTGCGCCGGGCCATCTACATGGCCCTTGATCAAGGGTGAATCGTTCAGGCTGGCCGAATAGGCATAACTGGCCTGCAAGTCACCCGTGCCGCGCACAGTCTCAACCAAAGCCATCAACGCCCAGGCCGTCTCATAACTGGATGCCCAGCCACCATCTGGGCGGCGGTTTAATACCAGATAACGCACTGCGTCTGTGAGCACCGCCGCAGCCGGGTCCACCCGGGCAATGGCATAAGCCACAATTGCGGTGGTGATGTTGGGCGAGGAGCCATTCCGATAGGCATCACCGGGATCCTGCCAATTTGCCCCGGTGGCTAAACGGCTGGCTGAAGCTTCAAGATCCGAAATCAACGTGCGAGCGCGTGAATCTCCCGGCGACTGCGCGTCCAATGCCAGGGCCAGCCAGGCTTTGCTCCACGGAGCCAGTTTATCCCGATATTGATAGAGCGGGCCCAGATCCAGATCCGTCTGCCCGGTGGATTGCAGAACAAAGTACTGGAAAGCCAGCCGGTCGAGCTGCCAGGAGGCATTGTTCGGCGTAGGCGCGAACAGTTTACCAGCCAGGTAATCACGCGCCTTTTGCAGCACCGTCTGATCAACAAACACGCCCGACTGAGCGGCGTTGCTCAACCCAAATAAGACATAGCTGGAGACATAGGGGTCGCTGGAGTAGCCAGGCGCCCAGCCCCACCCACCATCGCTATTCTGCAAACGCACCAGCCGGCTGACGCCGTCGGTCACAGCACCGTTGAGTGAACTGCCCAGCGCCGCATTTTGCAGGTTCAACTGCTGCAGGGCTTGAGCAGTTGCCAGGTTGGGCAGCATGGCCGAAAGGATGGGTTCGGTAAAATCATGGGGATAAGCATCCAGCGCCTTAAGCCCTTCAAAGACAACTGCGGTCAGCGAAGGTGAAATTTCCAGTTGAAGTTCGCCGCCCAGCGGCTTAAAGGAACGCGGCACGCTGACCAGTTCCATTTGCTGCCCGGCATCCGCCAGCATTCCAGCGGTGCCAAAGCTTTGCAGAGCTGTATAACGACGCACCGGGATTGCGCCGTTCTGCGGATGCGCGGCATCCCGCAAAGCGCCTGCTTCGGTGCTAAAGGTCAAATCCAACGCATCGACATCTTGGGCCGTCCCCCACCAGGTCACCAGCTTGCGTTCGCCTGCCGCCAGGTCAAAAGGCTGCACAGCCTGGTTTGGATCATCCAGCGTAAACCCCGACCCTTCCAGGCGCGCACTCACTTTCTGGGAATCGGCTGTATTGTTGAACACCATCGCCGAGAGGGCCAGGTGATCGGCAACCACCACAAAGCGCGGCACGACCGGGTTGATCAACAAAGGTTTGCTCACCACCAGATCCACGCTGCCCTGACCGACCCGCGCATCTTCCGACAAACCGCGCACATCCGCCCGCCAGGTGGTCAGGTTATCCGGCAAGGGGACTGTGAGCGTGGCAGTTCCGTTGACATCGGTCTGAATCGAACCCTTCCAAAAAGCCGTATCCTGGAAGTTTGAACGGACTGCTGGGACAGCCGCCACCTCCCCACCTCCGCCACCGCCGCGTCCGGGTGGCGCATAAACCATCCGCCCAGCATAGTTCACCAGCGAAAGGCTGCTCTGCACGCCTAAGGGCTGCGTACCATAAAAGGCCTCGCCAATCGGCATAGAATTAGGGTCGGCCAGCGCCAAGACAGCCTTATCCACCAACGCCAGGGAGAAAGCCCCCTGAACTGGCTGGCCTTGCGCATCTTTCACGTGGATCTTGACCGTCACGTCACTGCCAGGCTGCGGCTGCTGCGGGCTGGTTTGCACATCCACGTTGAGCAGCAGCGCCGCCGGGTCGACCTTAAGCGGTACATAGCCAACCCGAAAGTCCGGGCGGCCGCTGGTGCGCCCCAACAAGGTGATGGACACATACACATTCGGCGCATCGCCTTCATCCAACGGGAGCTGCAAGTCATAGCTGGCATCAGTAATCTGAACGATAGAGGAACGCATCACTTTAGCGCGTTCAACGGTCACCAGGGCCAGAGCGCCACCTTCGAAGGGATTGGGAATAAAAATATGTGCGCTCTGCCCTGGCTTATAGGAAGCAGCATCACTGCGCAGTTGAAGGCGCTGGTTAGGTAGACGCGGCCAGACGGCCGAACCGGGCCCGCCAACCCAGGCAAAAGCCTGAGTATGCGCGTTCTCCGCGCCAGTCACATCCAACACATAGGTTCCGGGCTCCTGCGGCGTAAAGGCCAGGCGCGCCTCGCCATTGGCCGAGGTGCGGAAATCCGTACTGGACACCTCGGTGTACTCTGGCTTCGCATCCTGCGGCATCGCCGGGTCGGTCACCGGAGGCTGTTTCCAGGTTACTTTCAAAAAACGCGCGCTAAGAAGTTTGTCCGCCACAGGGTTTGACTGCCAATCTACCGTGCGAATTGAGAAGGTTAATTCCTGATTGGCCTGAGCCGACCACTGCTCTGCGCGCACGCCAATGATATACGGAGCCGGATACAGGCGCTGCGAATCGCGGGCTGAAACAGGCAGCCCGCTTTCGTCCGTCGCTGTCACTTCCAGGTTTAATTGTTGCAGCGAATCCTGGGTCTGTCCCAGCCGCTCAAGCAGGTCCTGGTGAGGAATGGTGATGGTTAACGTCCCATCTGGGGCGGTTTGTGCCATTCCATCCCAAGTGTATACTTGCCCATTGTACGAATAAGCATAAGAGTTATACCAGGAGTCATTTAAGATCCCGGTGGTATAACCATCTGGCAAATTCTGATAAGCTGGCTGACGATACAAGGTCCAGTGAACTGCCAGGTTGCCAGCTGGGGCGCCAAAGAAGTAATTGGCCGTAACTTTTGCCGTTAGATCCTGGCCGAGCAGCATCTCCGGCTGGTTAAATTTCACCTGCAAGTCGATTTCTGGCTTACGGTATTCGGCTACCTGAAACTGAATTTCCTTATACTTCACTTCCTGCACGCGCAGCAAAAACGTACCGGTTTGAATGTCATCAGGCAAGGTGTATGCTCCAGCTGCCGCGCCATAGGCATCCAATTGGAGCGGGATGCTGGCGAGCACCTGGTTCTGCCCGCTGGTAGGATCATAGGGACTGACTACATCCACGGTAACTTGCTCTAAAGGCAGCCCTAAATAACGCCCATTGTCCTGAGTACGCACGATGGCACGGAAATCAACCGTTTGGCCGGGGCGGTAAATCGGACGGTCAGTGTAAAGATAAACTTCTGGCTGGCCGCCTTTATCCTCATAGGGCACATTAAACTCCCAGGGACCCACGCCCTGTGACCAACTGGATGAAGCCAGGCTGAAGTTTGCTTCGCCAGGCTGGCCCAACATCGCAAACAGCGTTTTATCCCCCTTCTGAACCGGCAGGTCCACCTGGCAGACGCCGTTCGCATCGGTGGTGCAGGTTGCCAGGGGGGTCGCGTTGCCGTCCAAAATGGTGATGCGTCCACCCGCCAGGGGCTGGTTATCCGCAATCCGCACAGCCCATACAAAAGCCTCCTGGTTGGATGTCTTCAGTACCAGCTGCACAGGGCTGACAACCAGTAAAGTCGGGGTGTTAAAGGCATCATTAACCACCGGCTGCGTGTCGATATTGAGGAAATACAACCCTGGATTCAGTGGAGTACGATCCGGCGTCAGGGGAATATCCACATTCTCATTAACATTGGGTGCAGATTGCAGTGGGAGGTTCCAGGTTTCCTGCACTTTCGGCTGCCAGTTCTGCAAACCTTGCCAATCTTGCTGCGCGCCCAAGAACTCACTCAAAGCCAGTTTCCCACGTGATAACTTCAAACCCGTCAGGTTGGTCATAGTCCCTGGCAGCACCGCTTCATTCTGAGGCACAAACAGCACCTGCGTACCCAACATGCGCACCGGAATGGTCAGCGAAGGACTGGCTGGCTGGCTGCTGAAGGTCATAGAGAAAGGTGTACCCAAAGCCGCTCCCCAACGATCCTTCAAGTCCGCGCTGACTGTGAGGGTGTAGCTGGTACTGGGTTGAAAGTATCCGGAGATATAAACCTGCAAACCGGTATAGTCACGGTTTACAGACATCTCGGTCAGGGCTGGACTGATGGTGATTAAACGATTCAAATCTTGCCCGAGGGCCACCGGCGAATTAAAGGTCAGTGACAGCCCACCATAGCCGCTATAAGCTTCCAGCGTCTCACCTGCTGCGGGATTCGTCTGGGTGATCCCAAACTGCGGTACGGTCACCAGTGAAGAGACAAAGTTGCTCCCAATCTTAGCGCCGCCCAGGCTTTGTGCAGCCCCATCCAGTACCAGGCTGTAGTTTGCACCGCGCTCTAACAGCGCCGCGGGTTGAAAGGTAACTTCTGTCGAGGCGTCGTTCCAGGAAAAAGTACCGGCGACCGGGGTACCGCCCGCAGTAACCAGAGACAAATTCGCCTCCACGCTGGGACGGTCCATCGCCTGGTTAAAGGTCAATACGAAGGGACTATCCAGGAGCACGGCCTGGTCAGGGGTTGGTTTGGCGGAAAGGAGCACCGGAGCAGCCGTAGAGAACGCCCAATCCAGGCTGGTGTCCGCAGATAACGAACTGCCACCCGTGCTGGTGAGCGCCGGGTTGAGCTGGACGCTGTAGCGTGCCCCACCCAGCAGCGCTGGCTGCGGGTAAAAGATATAGGTGCTGGTATTCAACCACTCGCCGCGTCCCTGTGCCGCCGGATTTAAGCTAAAAGCAGCGGGCAGGCTGGCAGGATCTGCGCCTAAAGCGACTACTGGCTGGTTGAAGGTTGCCACCACCGCCGACGTAGGGTTAACCTCCTGGGCATCAGGCGCAGGCAGCCGGTCGGCCAGCTGCAGCGGGCCAGGCGCGGCAAAATGCACGGATACAGGAGCGCGCAGGGCCAGCCCATTGGCAGCTTTGGCCGTAGCAGCGATAGAAATATCTAACCCTTTCGCCTGATCCGGCTGGGCAGGTTTGAAGCGCAAGGTAGAATCATTCAGCCATTCAAACTGCCCGGCCTGGTTCGGCTGGACTTTAAACGCCGCTTCAACGGAAGCGCGCTGCATTGGCTGGTTGAAGTAGAAGACCGGGGCAGTGTTCGCGGGCAGGTCGCTGCCGGGCAGCGGCTGCACTTCGACCACCGCTGGCGGCAGAGTCGGCGCTGGGGTGGGCTTCACCGCCTGCACCGCTGGCGCCTGGGTCGGCCCTTTAGCGCCAGCAACAGCAGCAGTCTGCGCAGGCGCAGACGGGGATGGGCTGACTTTCGATGGTTGCCTTGACTGGAAGGTTGGAACGGAACAGGCCAGGCTGGCCAGCAGAAGGATCAGTAACGGCAGGGAAATCCCTGTCCGAAGGTTTCTTTTCTTAGACAGCAAAATTCTTTTCCTCATCAGGGCTCCTAAACGGGGCTTAAACGGAAATTCGCAACTCGATTATACAACGACTTCTATAATGACGTTCTATGACAGAAATTGTTCCGAATTCTGCGTGCGGCTCATGTTCAGACAACTTTGTTAATTGCACAAAGCAGGGGAAAAGGGTATACTCACTTGGCAATTCCCTGAAGTGGGCCAGCACTGAAAAAAGGGATAGGAGTAAGTAAGCGAGATGAATGCAATCGTAACGGCGGGCGGTGAGGTCGAGCCCAACCAGCCCCTGTATGAAGCCGCGCATGGGGGATTGAAATCAATGCTGCGGATTGGCGGCAAACCCATGGTCCAGTGGGTATTGGATGCGCTTAGCAAAGCGGGTGATATCGACCGGGTAATTGTCATTGGATTGCCCTTGGAAACCGATCTGGAATGCGCTCACCCGCTAAAACTGCTGCCCGATAACGGCGATTTAATGAAAAATATCCGGGCAGCATCGAACGATATTCTCACCACCAACCCTACTGAAACCCATGCCATCCTGGCCTCCAGCGACATCCCCGCTCTACGAGGCGAAATTGTCGACTGGTTGGTCTGCCAGGCGAAAAGTCTGGATCAGGATATCTACTTTACCTTTATCGAAAAGAAAATGATGGAAGCTACCTTCCCAGGGGTGAAGTTTAATTCGGTTCATCTAAAAGATAAGCAGCTTTGCAGCGGTCACCTGCATTGCTTCCGTTTGCGAAGCGCAGTGGAAGACAGCCCTTTATGGAAACGGGTGACTACTTCCCGCAAAAGCCCGCTGCACCAGGCTTCCCTGTTGGGCTATGACACCATGTTCTTTCTGATGCTGCGCCAGCTTACCCTCGAAAATGCGGAGGCAATGGTCCGCAAGCGCCTGGGCGTGCAGGGGCAGGCCATCTTGTGCCCATATCCGGAAGTCGGGTTTGATATTGAGAAAGCCCAGCACCTGGAAGTCATCAATGAATATCTTAGCGGTGGTTATGAGAGAAACCTTCCAGACGCTGAATAAAATGGATCTGGATCTGTCTAACCGCTTGCGGCTGGATGCTCAGCACAACAGTCTCTGGCGAGCGGCAGTACTGCTGGCCCATTCCGGCGATTCATGGCTATGGGCGATGGGGATTGGCCTGGTCTGGCTGCTGCGAATTGGCGGCCCTGAGTGGCATCGTTTCAGCGCGATCCTCGAGGTCAGTATTGTCTTTCAGGCGCTGTTTGTTTTTGCTTTAAAAGGGCTCATTCGCCGCCAGCGCCCCAGCGGTAACTGGGGCGGGATTTACCGCCAGGTGGACCCGCATTCATTCCCCTCCGGGCACGCCACGCGGGCTGCGATGTTAGCTGTCCTGGGTCTCGGGCTAGGTCCGGCCTGGTTTGGTTGGATGATCACCCTCTGGGCGCCGTTAGTATGTGCCTCGCGCGTGATCACCGGGGTCCATTATGTTTCTGACATCCTGGGGGGCATCATTCTGGGCTTGTTCATGGGGCTGGCGCTGATGGCCATCAGTCCATTGTTGCTGCAGTGGTTTCCCTTATTAATCAACTGGCCCTAAAGCGCCGCCTTACTCCGCATACCCGCACAGCGCAATCGCCTGCGGCCCGGTATGGATTCCCAGCACCGGGCAGGTGATGTTATAAAGCCTTTCCGCCTGCGGATAATCTTGTTCAACACGCCCCGCCAGCAGGTCGGCATCTTTGGCGGCGTCTCCGTGCAGAACCGCAACATGCAGCGGGCGGCGAGTATCCAGTTCTGAAAAGAAGCGCTTATAAAGCATCTCCAGGCTCTTGCGGCGCGTCATCGCCATCCCGGCTGGCTCGACGATCCCACTCTCATGGTCAACCGCGATCATGGGTTTAACATTGAGCATATTCCCAACCAGCCGGCGGGCATTGCCGATGCGCCCCCCACGATAGACATACTCCAGCGTATCCAGCACAATATACAACTGCACGCGCTGGCGGACGGCTTCCGCCGCAGCCAGCATCTCGGTCACATCCCCACCGGCTTCCCGCACCCGAGCGGCCGCCAGCACCTGCCAGCCCAGGGCCATAGTCACCTCTCTTGAATCGTGAATACCAACGGGAAGTTTCGCATCCAGAGCCGCCTGCCGCGCTGCCTGCAGCGCCCCACTAAACTTTGCATTGAGCAAGATGGCCACAACCGCTGTCGCGCCTTGCTCCCAGGCGCTCTGATAGGCTGTACTGAAATCCAGGACGCTGGCCTGCGAGGTCGTCGGCATAACCGGGTCCGCCTTTAAGCGCCGGTAGAAGTCTTCTGGCAGTAAATCAACCCGGTCGCGATACTGCTGCGAGCCCCAAATGATGACATGCGGTAAAACAGTAATGTGATATTGTTCAAGCAGCGGCTGGGGGATATCACAGGTGCTATCCGTGATGAGCGCAATGTGAGGGTTGACCATAATAAAAATTATAGCATAGGGCCATTGGTGTACTAAATACCTGGGGTTATTTGAAAAATTGAGATTTACTCACAAAGGGACTGCCCAAACATCCTTATTGGGCAGTCCCTTCTGGTGCTGTGTTCCTTATTTCAATTAATACGACATTGACGCGACTTGCGATACAGCTACAGGCAGCAGGTTAACACTCGCTTGCTGCAGCAGACCAAAGCGCGAAGCGCCGAGGTAAAGAATTTCCAGGATCAGGTCGGTATAAGAGATGCCTTCCGCCTGGGCAATAACACACAGGTCGCTAAAGCCCGGGGAAAGCCCTGGCAGCGAGTTAATCTCAAGCAGGCGTGGTTCACCAGCCGCATCCAGGCGAATATCCAGCCGAGAGACATCCACTGCATTAATCGCCAGATGGCCCTGGATGGCCAGGTCCTGCAGTTTGGCAGCCAGTTCTGGCTCTACGTCCGCCGGGCAGATGAATTCGGGGATGCCGGCATCCCCAGGGTGCAGGGTTTTGGCCAGGTTGCCGTAAACCCCGGGGGTGATGGAACCATTATTGTCCACTTCGAGCACCGGGAAGCGATGAAAACCATCCGCCTGGTAAAGCTCCGGGCGGCGGCTGTAGCCAGCGGCATCCGGGCGGCCTAAGACGCCGATGGTAAATTCACGCCCGGGCAGGTAATCTTCCACCAACACTGGCTGGTGATACTTGCTCACCACCCAGCGCACGCGCGCGCGCAGTTGTTCTTCTGTGTAGACGATCGAACCGCTGTCCATGCCCATGCCAGTGCCTTCACGAGCCGGCTTGACGAACAGTGGAAAGCGCAGGTACGGTGAAAGCGGCTCATCTCCGGTGGCAAACTCCTGGAAGGAGGCGGTTGGCAGGCCGTAATCCCGCCAGACGCGTTTGGTCATAGTCTTATCGAGGGAGACGGCATTGGCCAGTACCCGCGAAGCGGTATACGGAATATGCAACATCTCCAACAGCGCCGGCACCTGGGCTTCACGGGAATCACCGCCCATGCCTTCGGCAATGTTGAAGCAGATATCAGGACAAAATTCTTTAAGACGTTCGGGAAGGGTTGAATCGGCCTGAAGGAATTGAGCAACATGTCCATCTGATTCGATGGCTGAACAAATCGCCTGTATCGTTTCGATCCGATCAAATTCCGCGCCGGCGTCGGGAGGGCCTTCATGCGGTTGTGCTGTCTCCCCCTTCACATTTGCAATGACCGCCACTCGCCAGGGTCTTGCCGGGCGCGGGCGTATACTGGGAGGCTTTTCGCTTTCCTGTTCTTGCTGTTCAAGCAGGGTAGTCGTATCCATCTTTACCGTATCCTTTCGTCCAATAAGTATAGACAGGCAACTGTCACCCGCAAGCTTCACAAAATCGTGTGAAATTCAGGGGTGACAGATATCAAAAGCATTATAGTCCGCTGGCGCGCGGAGTCAAGAGGTTGTTTGTCTATATTTGGTTAAGAAAATCATAAATTAAGCAGGCGGGATGGATGGAAGCATACCGTAGCGTCTCATTGCAGTTTCCAGGATCATCAAAACCAGTTCGGTATGTTTAATGCCATCTGCCGCGGCTTCAATAACAATATCCGAAATACCCGGGGAAAGCCCAGGTAGTGGGTTGATCTCCAGAATATAGGGTTTCCAGTGATCATGCGCATCCAGCCGAAAATCGACCCGCGAAACGTCCAGTGCCCCGAGCACGCGGAAGCAGGCTGCCGCCAGCCAGTTCAACTCATCGACCATCTCATCTTCAATTGGCGCCGGGCACAGATAATCCAACTTGTCTGCCAGGGCCACCTTCAGCCTGTTGCTATAAACCGCATCGCTTTCAAGATAAGGTTGTAAATCCACTTCCATCGGTGGGAAAAAGCGCAGGCCAGCCTGCGTGCGCGGTACCTGGCTCGGAATGGGAAGCCGCCGGGCCACCGGGCCAATTAAGTTGCCGACCATGCCCACCGTCACCTCACGACCTTCGATAAAGGTCTCAACTAATGCGGTCTGCTTATATTTGTTAAAAATAAAGCCTATTTGCTCGCGAAGTTCCGCCTCATTTTTGACCACCGAACGGGCGCTGACGCCCATCCCGGTTCCTTCGCGAGCGGGTTTTACAAACAAGGGAAAGCGCAGATCACTATCCAGCGGCTCGTCGACCCGTTCAAAGCTCTGGAAAGCAGGCGTTGGCAGTTCATGCCAGTGAAGAATGCGCTTGGTCATCGGCTTATCCAGCGCAAGCGCCAGGGACAGCACGCGCGAACCAGTGTAAGGGATGCGCATCATCTCCAAGATAGCTGGAACCTGAGATTCCCGTGAGTCGCCAAAATGCCCCTCACAGATGTTGAAGCAAATGTCGGGCTTATATTTTTCTAATGCCCCCACCAGCGTCGCATTGCCTTCCAGAAATTCACATTCATAACCCCCGGCGTGGATTGCCTCTAACAGAGCCTGCACCGTTTTTTCTGAATCCAGGTCGTCCCATTGGTCAGGGGCCATCCCTTCCCAATGCGGCGCATTAACCTTTAGATTCGCCAGCAGCGCTACCCGAGTTTTCTTCATTGCTTGCTCCTTTCCGCCCTGCCCTTCTTATAAACCCTTAAAGACAGGCATAGCCGCCAGGGAGCGGATTGCTTCGTCATTTTCCCTGCAGCCGCGCCAGTTTCTCAAGAACCTTGTTTTGATTATAGCATCCCAGATTTAGCCTCATTTCGATGAGAATATCAAGATTTGCTAAAGAACCAAATGGAGAACGAAAGAAGCGCATGGTGTAAAATAGTGATTAGAACGCCACTATAAATTTATCTACAAGATATTTTTTCTTCTTCACTTATTCCGCCCATAATCGTGGCTTACATTCCCACAGGAGTGTTTCCTTATGACCCAACCCATCCTGGAGGCGCGCGAACTGGTTAAACGGTACGGCGCGCTGACCGCTGTAAACGACATCAGCTTTTCCATCGAGGAAGGCGAAATATTTGGGCTTTTAGGGCCAAACGGAGCCGGTAAAAGCACAACCATCGCTATGCTCACCGGGCTGTTTCCGCCCGATAGCGGCTCGATCCACATCATGGGCTGTGACGCGGTGAATGAGCCCGAGAAGGTCAAGCAGTTTATCGGGGTTGTGCCGCAGGAATTGGCGCTCTATCCCACTCTGAGCGGGCGTGAAAACCTGCGCTTTTTTGGTGAAATGTACGGACTGAGTGGCAAACGCCTCAACGAGCGCATTGACAGCGTCTTAGCCTATGTCGCCATGCTTGAACGCGCCAAAGACCCGGTGCAGTCCTACTCAGGCGGTATGAAGCGGCGGGTCAATCTGGCAGTGGGGCTGGTTAATAACCCGCGCATTTTGTTCCTGGACGAGCCTACGGTGGGCGTCGACCCGCAGAGCCGCAACCACATTTTCGAAAGTGTCGAAAAACTTAACCGCGAGCAGGGCATGACCATCCTATATACCACGCACTATATGGAAGAAGCCGAACGCCTGTGTCAGCGCATCGCGATCATCGATCACGGTAAGATTATCGCCCTGGATACGCCGCGCAACCTGATCGCCACCCTGGGCGGGGGGATTATTTACATGGGTCTGGCCCAGGCGAATGACGCGCTGTGCCAGCAAGTAAGCAGCCTGAACCAGGTACGCAGCGCCAGTTTAATCCCCGCGACGGAAAAGGAAGGCGAAAAATCGGTGCGGGCTACATTGAAAATTGAAGCCTATCAGGCCAACGAAGCCTTATTACAGTTGATCCAATTGTTCAACCAGCAGCACGTAGAAATCCTCTCAATGGAGACGCTGGAGCCGAACCTGGAAAGCTTATTTTTGCACCTGACCGGGAAATCGTTGAGGCAGTGATGAAGCTATTTGCTGTATTAAGAAAAGACTTGCAAATTTTGCTGCGCAACCGGTCTGAAATGCTGGTGCTGTTCCTGATGCCGCTGGCCTTTATCATCCCGATCAGTCTGGCCCTGGGCAGTGGGGATGGTTACGGTCTCTCGCGCGACAACCAAATGATCCTGCTGCCCGTGGTCGACAATGATCATGGGCCTCACGCGCAGCAACTGCTCACCAGCATTGGAGAAAGCTTAAGACTGGAAAAGGATTACGGGCCTGAACTGATCCAACAGTTAGGGCTAGCCGAAGACCCAATTTGCGCCAGCAATGAGACCAATAACCTGGTCGATAACCCAGCCTGTATCGAGCAAGCCGGGCGGGCGATGTTGAATAAATCCTGGCGCAGCACAATGCTGGTCATCCCAGAAGGATTTTCGAAGAGCATTGATGCTGGAGAAACAGTCAACGTACAGCTGATTTATGATCCCGCTGGGGATGCGACCCGTATGCAGCAGGTAGAAGGTGTGGTCAAAGGGGCGACCATCAAGCTGTCCTTGCAAAACCAGGTTGGCAATGAGCTAACCCAGTTGAATGACCTCACCGCTTTCGCGCCGCCGGCTATGCGCCAGGCAATAAACGAGCAAACCAGCACGCCACAGCCAGCCAGCCAGCAAAAACCGGCTTTGAGCCTGGTGAAGTCTGCACCGAGCAATTTCCAGGCCAGGGTCGAGCCAGATACCTACCAGCAAACTATCCCTGGTTACACGGTAATGTACGTCTTCTTTATCATCACCTCGCTGACCAGTTCAATACACGCCGAACGCCTGAACGGCACCTTCCGGCGCTTGCTCAGCACCCCTGCCAGCCGGGCCGAACTGCTGGGCGGTAAACTGCTGGCAACCGGCCTGGTGGGCTTGGCGCAGGTGCTGATCCTGTTTGGTGTGGGCGCGTTGTTGTTTAAACTCAACCTGGGCAGCGATCCACTGGCCTTCCTGCTGCTCTCCGTGGCGCTGGTGACCGTGGCAGCAACCCTGGGGTTGGCAGCTTCAACCCTCGCCATTCACGGCGGCGCGCTCGCCGCTCCACTGGTAATTGGCGCGCTGCTGGGGGGCTGTATGTTCCCGCTAGACCTGATGCCTTCGTTCCTACGCACGCTGAGTTATCTCGTACCGCAAAGTTGGGCGCTGAACGGCTATCAGAACCTGATGGTGCGCGGGCAGGGATTGGCCGGAGTTTTCCCGCAGGTGGTAATATTGTTCGCTTTTGCCCTGCTCTTCTTCCTGTTCGCGGTGCGCCGTTTCGACTTCGAAAGCCAGGAGGTAAGCTAATGCGCCAGCTGCTTGCGATTGCGCGAAAAGAATTCTTACTCTGGGCTCAAAACCCGGGCTCCTGGATCATTGTTTTTGTCGTGCCGTTCTTGTTTATCTGGATCATGCAGGCGGTATTCGGCAGCACCGGCAACCCGGTGGTAACCGTGTATGCTGTCAACCTGGACAAGGGCAAAACAGCAACGCAGGTCATGCAGGCCCTGGGCAGTACCAGCAACTTGAAGATCGAAACGCTCCAGACGCGGGAAGAGGCTGACCGGCGAGTAGGTATGGGTGAACGCATGGCCGCCATCGTCATCCCACCCGGTTTCAGCCAGGATTTGCAAACAGCAGGCGGCGCGCAGATTGAACTGATCGTCGACCCGGCGCGCAGCCAGCAGGCCAGCATTGTGAACGGGCTGGTCAATGAAGCCCTGGCCCCAATCATCGTGGATGCGGAAGTAAACCGCGGCGTGGGCAACAGCATTGGGCAAGTGATGAAAAGCCTGGAAACAGGGCAGACCCCCAGCGCGCCCGCCACCGGGATTGGCAGCACCACAACCGACCCGCAGTCGCTGACCAGGTTCTTTACTGCCGCTATCAAAGGCATCGTTTCCAGCCAGGTGGAAGACGCCCTGAACAACCCTCAGGTACAGATGGAGAGCCTGCCGCTGCAGAGCAACCCAGGCACGCCTGCCAAAGCCCCTTCTCTGCTGGATTACCTGGTGCCCGGCTACAGCCTGATGTTCGTCTTTTTTCTGGTCGCCAGCCTGGCAGTTACCGTCATCCACGAGCGCCAATCTGGTACGCTGCGCCGGCTGCTGGTTGCGCCAGTCCCGCGCAGCCGCATCCTGCTGGGCAAAATGCTGCCCTTCTTCCTGATTGCGGTGGTACAGTTTGTGGTGGTTTTAGGCATCAGCAGCGTGATTTTTAACCTGAACTTCGGCCAGGACTGGATCAGTAACGCGCTTGGATTGGGGATTATCATCGCCGCTAGTTCTTTGAGCATGACTACCCTGGGCATCCTGGTTGCCGCGCTGGCGCAAACCGAAGGCCAGGCGGATGGGCTGGCTATTGTGCTGGTGCTGGCGATGGCGGTGGCGAGCGGAGCAATGTTCCCTAACATCTCCATTCCAGGGCTGCAAGCGGTCACCCCGCATTACTGGGCCTTACAAGGTTTCTTGAACGTGCTCGCCCGCGGGCAGGGGATCGAAGGAGTGTTGCGCCCGGCAGGCATCCTACTGACCATGTCGGCCGTATTCTTCACTGCCGGCGCAATTCGCTTCCGCTTTGAATAAAGGCCCTTCCGAAAATGCCCAGCCTGATCAGTCATTTCTACCGTTTTATACTGCGGCGCGCAAGCATCTTTGGCAAAGCCGGTGAAACGATAGTCGAGCGGCGGGCGCGGTTAGATAAAGCGGCGCGTTTCTTAAAGACTCCACCGGGCGTGACCATCCGACCGGAGGACGCATCCGGCGTTCCAGCGGAGTGGACCATTCCGCCCGGAGCGCCGGATGACAGCGCCCTGCTTTACATCCACGGCGGAGCCTGGACGATAGGCTCGCCACGCACGCACCGGGCAATGGTGTCCCAAATCGCGCTTGCCGCCGGAGTCAAGGCGCTTTCTATCGATTACCGGTTAGCCCCCGAACACCCCTTCCCCGCCGCTCTCGAAGACTGCCTGGCTGCGTATCACTGGCTGCTGGAGCAGGGTATCCCGGCGACGAAAATTGTCCTTGCCGGCGATTCGGCTGGCGGCAACCTGACACTGGCGACCTTGCTGGCGCTGCGCGATTTTTCGAAAGGCAAAGGTACCTTTCCCAGCAAAGCCAGTGACCCACTGCCCGCCGCGGCAGTCTGCCTCTCACCGGCAACAGACCTGGCTTCCACAGGTGAGTCGGTGCGTAGCCGGGCGAATGTAGAAGTCTTACTGCGCAACACGCGGGGTGGGAATGCCATCACCCACTACACCGGCGACCAGGATGTGCACAACCCTCTCATCTCACCGCTTTATGGGGACCTGCATGGCCTGCCGCCAATCCTCATCCACGTTGGCGACCACGAAATTCTGCTCAATGACTCGACCCGCTTTGTCGAGCGCGCCCGCGCAGCTGGCGTGGATGCTCAGGTAGTGGTCTGGCCGGCCATGTGGCATGTCTTTCAGATGCACGCGCCCAGAATGCCTGAAGCCAGAGAATCAATCCAGCAGATCGCAGCGTTTATCAGGAAGATGATCAGCTAACCGGCTTTTGGAATAAACAGCCCGGATTTGTGGCGTAAGTGTCACAAATCCGGGCTGTTTGCGTTTTGATTTATAGATGTATCCGCAGGCACAACCAGGAAGTAAAGGACAGCTAACTGGTTCCTAACCAAACGACTCTTTTCGGCCTGCTCAAACGTTAATGTTTATAGACACCCCTTTTAGGAGAGCTAAAAGCTAGGCGCTTATGCAATCACCTGCCGAAACACAACATATCACCCAACTTATCGCTTGTGCACAGCAAGGGGACTCGGATGCCACAGGGGAACTTTATGAAGCGCACCGCCAGAGTGTGTTCCGTTACTTATATTACCGGACGGGAGACACTCAGGTCGCCGATGATCTTACTTCTGAGGTTTTTTTGCGCATGATCCGGGCATTAAATGGCTATAAGGTGCAGGAAGTAGCCTTCCAGGCCTGGCTGTTCCAGATCGCGCATAACCTGCTCAATGACCATTATCGCAAAATGACTGTTCGTAACCATGTCACACTAGAGGAGAACCTGATGGATGATCCCATCAATCCACGGACCCGGCCAGTAGAGCGCCGCCTGAACAGCGTCAGCCTGCGCAAGGCTCTCGACCTGCTCTCCATCGAGCAGCGGGACGTGATCGTCTTGCGCTTTATTACTGGAATGCCTATCTCAGAAGTGGCTCAAACACTCAACAAGAGTGAAGATGCCGTCAAAGGTTTGCAGCGCCGGGCCCTGGCCAATTTACGCGGCGTGTTATCCGATTGGGAGATTAAATATGCCTGACTACGACGAGCTTTTACAAAATAAAATCACTGAGCTGGAAAATGGCATTCCCCTGGAGAACGTGCTGCAAAACTTAACGGCGGAATCGAGCGAACTGGAACCCCTCCTCCGGCTGGTCACCGCCGTGCGAAGTGTTACCCATCCTGAACAAGACGCCTTGCAGGTGCAGGCGCAGCGCAGGCAGGTGTTGGCAGCAGCACAGGTTAGCACGCAGCCCATCCCCAAACCACTCCCAGCCCCAAAGAACAAGCCCTGGAATTTGAACTTGAACTGGCGCTGGTCATGGCCGGTAGCCACAGGGGCATTGACCTTGCTGCTGCTGGTAGCGTTGATTGCGGGCAAGTTCTTGCTTTCCGGTCCAGATATCAGCACAGCCCAGGTGACAGGCATTACCGGGCAGGTACAGGTTGCCAGCCAATCGGCCGCGCAGAACTGGAAGAATATTGCCGTCGGATATCGTTTGCATCAGGGGGAACGCTTGCGCACGCTTGGAGCATCCAGCGCCACGCTGGCCTTCTTTGAAGGAACGCACACCACCGTCACTGCCAACGCTGACCTGACATTTGGCAAATTGAAAGGTCTTCCGGGCGGCGTCTTGCAGGTGAAGATCGAACAGAATGCCGGGGAAACCTTAAATAAGGTCACCCCATTTCAAGGCAAAACCCAAAGTCATTTCCTGGTAGAGACCCCCTCCGGAACCGCCAGCGTGCATGGCACCAGTTTTAACGTACGCGTCAGCCAGAGCGGGCAGGCGCAGTTCTCAGTCAATACCGGCGAGGTATGGGTGAAGAACAATACCAGCGAAGTCACCCTGCAAGCCGGGCAAACCACCAGCGGCAGCCCCAGTGGGGAACTGGAAGCAGCCACCTACCAGTTTTCGATCACCGGCAGCGTCCTCGCGCTGGATGCCGAAACCGCGGCCTGGACTGTTTCTGGGATGACCTTTCAAACCGCCGACACCACTGTCATCAGCGGGGACCCGCAGTTAGGGAACACCGTCAGCGCATCCGGGCGCATCCTGGCGGATGGCAGCCGCATCGCTGATTCGATTGAATTGGCCGCATCTGCGGATCAGACGGCCTATTTTACCGGGCCACTAAATGAAAAGGGGGCGGATACCTGGACGATTGGGAACCTGCAAGTAGCTGTGAACAGTGATACGATCACAGACCCTAACCTGGTTCCTGGCACGCCGGTCAAAGTTACTTTCAATATTCTGGGAGATAGTACCTGGCTGGCGTTGAAAATCGAAGCGCTGGTAAACTCACCCGATGAACCTACCGCTACTCCCACGACCGACCCGGAAGCAATGCCCAGTTATGAATTTACCCCCGGCGAGATCGAAGTTCCGGGCTGCGACACCGCTGAGTTTGATGTCACCGGCGTCTTGCGCAACACTGCCAGCAGCGCGAAAGATGTCGCTGCCAACCTGCAGTTAGGATACCTGATCGACCAGGGCGGCGAATACGTCAGCACGGTCGAACTGAACCCTGAACGATGGGAGCAGATCACCCCCGGCGAAGCGGTTACCTTCAACATTCACGTGATTATGAATGAAAAATGGACCGCCCTCAAGGAAGGTGATGCGCATGGAAAGGTGCAAATCCGCATCTTTATAGCCTCTGCAACCAACCGGCCGGATCACCTGGCAGGCCGCCTGACCCTCACCCTGACAAATAAATGCCAGGCTACGCCTACCCCTGGCACACCCACGGTTACAGCGACCGCCAGCAAAACCCCAGAAATCACCGGAACGCCTACCCTACTTCCCAGTCCTACAGCGGAATCGAACGAGACCAAAGAAAATGGCCAGTGCACAGGCGCGAATCCTCATCCAACCGGGATGAAGCTGGCCCAACGCTATGGGGTTTCGTACGAAGAGATCATGGGCTGGTTCTGCCAGCACTACGGCTTCGGCGAAATTGACCTGGCATACAGCCTCAGCCGGCAGTCTGGCAAACCGGTGACAGAGATCTTCGCCATGCGCGCTTCAGGCATGGGCTGGGGCGAGATCAAGAAAGCGCTCCAACCTGAGAAGAAGAGCAATGGCAACAGCAGTAAGAACGATAAGAGTAAAGGCGGCAAGAAAAATAAGTAAGCCCTAAATGCGCTTGTCAAAAGAAATTGGATCAGGTATGCTTAACCGCGGGGATGGATGAGTCCCGGTGGGCTTCCCGGTCTTCAAAACCGTTGGCGGGTCGCGTTGCGGGCCGCGGTGGGTTCGACTCCCATCCATTCCCGCCTGAGATGTTTTAAAGTTAAAGGGCTGTCCAACAAGAACGTTTGGACAGCCCCCTATTCTAAATATTCAAATATTGTCAAAAAGCACCGGAAACCGCTGTTCAAATGGGATTATGAGTATAATCCTCTCATTGTTATGGGAATTTAGTGGATTGGGAGCGTTATGGACAGCATGTACGATCTGTCGCGCCTGGATGGTCTTGTCCGGTGCGTTTTTAGAATTGAAGATATTACAGTTGGCCGGCCCGAAAAAGATTTTATAGTGCGCTATCGCGGGCGACTGATTACGGAGGACTCTGAAGCGGCTTATGACCAGCTCTCAAACCAGCTCAGGCCGCTGGGCATAACCCCCCTGTTTCGCTGGGATGGTGAGCAGCAAGCGGTGCTCCTGGTGCCTGGACGGCCGCGGCCCAAACCCTCAAACCCGCGGGTGAACGTCATCATGTTCTTGCTAACCGTGATCGCCGTGTTGTTCGCCGGTTGGTCGTACTCTGCGGAAGCCATTCCAACCGACCCCACCACCTTTGTGCTGGATGTTTTACGCCTGGGCTGGCCGTTCGCCGTCAGCCTGCTGGCCATCCTGCTCACGCATGAGTTCGGTCACTACCTGATGAGCCGTCATCACCATGTGCATGCCACACTGCCCTATTTCGTACCCTTCCTACCGCCTTTGGGCACGATGGGCGCGGTGATCATGATGAAAGAGGTGCCCAAGAACCGCAAAGAGCTGATTGATATCGGCCTGGCAGGACCGCTCTCCGGGCTGGTCGTCGCCATCCCTGTATTGATCCTCGGGCTGTGGTTGTCCACTGTCAGCCCGCTGCCGCAGCGCATTCCGCCGGGCAGTGGCGGGGTGATGCTGGAAGGCAACTCGCTGCTGTACCTGTTCCTCAAATACCTCATGTTTGGGCAGCTGCTGCCCGCCCCGGCCAGCTACCTGGGGACGCCCCAATGGTTGTATTGGCTGCGCTTCTTCTTCACCGGGCGGCCCTTCCCCTTTGGCGGGATCGATGTCATGCTGCATCCGGTGGCTATGGCCGGCTGGGCTGGGCTGTTGGTGACCGCTTTCAACCTGATCCCAGCTGGGCAGTTGGACGGCGGGCACGTCATGTATGTGCTGATTGGCCGCAAGCGTGCCGCGCGGCTGCTGCCGTTGATCCTGGTTATCCTGGCCGTGCTGGGAATTTTCTTTATTGGATGGTGGCTGTGGTTCTTGCTGATTTTCTTTCTGGGCCGGGCTTACGATGATCCCCTGGATCAGATCACCCCGATTGATAACCGCCGCCGCGCGCTGGCCATCCTGGCGCTGATTATTTTCTTCCTGGTTTTTACCCCCATTCCCATGAGTGTAATCGGGGGATGAGTTTTTGATCCAGTGATCGCGGAAAAGGCCGCGATCACTGGATCAAAACTTTAATATAAACCAACCTCTGGATCGACTTTGCGTGCATAAGCATCGATCCCGCCGGCCAGGTTATGTACCGATTGCCAGCCTTCGTTTAAGAGCCAGGCAGTCACCAGGGCGCTGCGGTTGCCGTGATGGCAAATGACCACCAGCGGTTTGTCTTTTTGACTGCGCACCGTTTCGGGCAGCGCTTCAAAACTTTTTCGCGCCAGGTCACTAAGCGGCGCTTTTACCACGCGCTCATCTTTCAGACTGGCGCGGGGAAACTCATACGGTTCGCGTACATCCAGCAAGATTAATTCCGGGCGGGTCTTCAGCCACTCGGACAGCTCTTGTGGAGTAACTTCGGGAATTTCCTGTTCTTCTTCGCTCATTCAGCGCCCTTGCGTCTGCCTTTCTTGGTATCCGTTTGATTTTCTGGTGCTTTATTTTTACCGGATTTCTCCGCGTGGGGTTTTGCGCCATCCGCATGAGTAGCTTCCGCGCCTTTGCCCGCCAACTCTTGAATGGCAGCTTCCACCGGAGCCGTTTTTCTGGCAACTGCCTCGGTTTTGCCGCCCGCCGGGTCGGCTTTCTCTTGCTTAAATTCAAAGGTCAGCACCTGGTTAACGTGCATTACAAAAGGATTGCCATTCTTATCCAGGTGCACCACGCTGATCGAAGCCGGGTTCGCGGCGACGCGCTGGAACATATCCAGCGGCATGCCCAGGAAATAGGAAACCGCCAGGCGGATGATATCACCGTGACTGAAGCAGGCTACCAGGTCTCGCTCTTCATGCGCGGCAGCAATGCGCCCCAGTTCCGTCACCACCCGAGACTGCACTTCCACAAAACTTTCCCCTTTCGGGAAACGCATTTCGGTCGGTTTTTCCTGCACGATCTTCCACAGCTTTAAGCGCCCCAACTGCTTGAGCGTTTTTCCTTCCCAGTCCCCGTATGCCAGTTCAACCAGGTCTGGGGCAATCTGGATCGGAAGGTCAAAGATCTTTGACAGTGGTTCGGCGGTTTCCATCGCCCGTTCCAGCGGGCTACTGTAAATCGCTTTGATCGGGGCATTGCGCAGGACATCCGCAATCTGTTGGGCCTGTTCAATGCCTTTTTTATTCAAATGGACTCCGGGCAAACGGCCAGCCAGCCGTTTGCCGACTAAATTATTTTCTCCGTGCCGGATCAATAGAAGGGTCGTCATGTGTCTCCTGCTGCTTTTCTTTCGTTGCATTTTCCTGCAAGCCTTGCGCTTGCAGTTCTCTCCAGAGAGCCAGCCGCTCTGCGATGCGCGCCTCATAGCCTTGTTCAGAAGGCTCATAAAATACCGTACCAAGCAGGTTGGACGGCAAATACTGCTGGGGAATAAAATGACCGGGGAAGGCATGCGGGTATTGGTACCCCTGCCCGTGCCCCAGTCCTTTCGCATCTCGGTTGGCATCCATCAGGTGAATGGGCACCGGACCCGCGCCGTTCTTTTCAATTTCAGCCGCCGCTTTGTAATATGCCCCGGTTGAGTTCGATTTGGGAGCGGTGGCCAAATAAAGCGTTGCCTCGGCAAGAGGATAAATCCCCTCGGGCATGCCAATAAACTCAAAGGCTGAAGCAGCTGCCGAAGCCACCACAATGCCCTGCGGGTCCGCCAGGCCGATATCCTCGCCGGCCAGGATGATCAGACGGCGCAGGATAAAGCGTGGGTCTTCTCCGGCGGCTAACATCTTGGCCAGCCAGTACAGCGCCGCGTCTGGGTCAGAACCGCGTACCGACTTGATAAAAGCGGAAATGGTATCGTAGTGCGCATCGCCGTTCTTATCGTACTGCAGCACCCGCCGCTGGATCAACTCCTGGGCAATATCCAGGGTGATGGTAATCACGCCGTTTTCATCCGGTAGCGTCAATTCAACCGCCAATTCCAGGGCATTAAGCACATTGCGCGCATCCCCGCCGGAGACATCGATCAGATGCTGGCGCGCCAGCGGGTCGATGCGTACATTACGCTGCCCATAACCACGCTCCGGTTCAGTCAGCGCCCGGTCGATCAACACGCCCAGGTTCGCCTCATTAAGCGGGTTCAGCTGGAAGATCCGCGAGCGCGACACCAGGGCGCGAATCACTTCAAAATAAGGATTCTCGGTCGTCGCACCGATCAAGGTGACCATGCCGTTTTCGACATGTGGCAGTAGCGCATCCTGCTGCGCTTTATTCCAGCGGTGAACCTCATCCACGAACAGGATGGTGCGCTGGCGGTGCAGCTTGCGGCGTTCTTCGGCTTCAGCAATCACCCGGCGCAGTTCCGCCACCCCGACCAGTACAGCCGAGATCGTTTCGAAGTGAGCGCGGGTGTGTTGAGCAATCAGGCGCGCCAGAGTCGTTTTGCCGGTACCGGGTGGCCCCCACAGAATGATGGAGGAAAACAGCCGGTCCGCCTCAATGGCACGGCGCAGCAAATGCCCCGGGCCGACGATATCCTCCTGGCCCACCATTTCATCCAGCGTGCGCGGGCGCATACGGGCGGCCAGGGGGGCCTCCGTTGTCATCCGTTCGTTCATGGCGTGCTCGAACAGGTCCATGTGAGGATTTTACCATAACCCCTTGTTTATAAGAGCGTTGGCGACAGACGCGCCAGTTCTTCGCGCAAGGTTTGCACGCTGTGACTGTTACCGGTTTCCTCGCCATAGGTGGCCAGCTGGCGCTTTTTATGGGTTAGTTCTCCGCATAACTGGTAGAACAGCACCGTACTTTTATAACACCCGCACCCTAGCGCAGAAAGTCGCGCCCGGCTCTGCCCAAAGAAAGCACAGGCGGCCTGATATTGGGCTGGAGTGATGGTGCTTAGCGCAATTTCTTCGCGCAGGTACTCGGCCAGCCAGGTCTTTTCGCGATAAATCAGGTAGAGAATAAAGCCGAACATAACAAACCAACCAGTCCAGGCGACCAGCGCAGCTGTTGCTATACCGGCCAGACCTGAGAGAAAGGTCAGCAGGGTATTATGCAGCGAATGCGTGAACATCGCCAGCGAAAGGCCCACCAGCGGCGCGGTAATTTTTAGCGGCAGGGAACGGCTGAGTCGCGCCACCGCCAGGCCGATGCCGGTAAAAGCCGTAAAGAAAGCGTGCTGCCAGCCAAAGATCACCAGGCGCAGCAGTACTAATGCTGCCATACCGCCCAACCCATGCTGGGTAAAGGCGGAAAAATAATAGAGCACATCCTCCGTTGCCGCGAAACCCAACGCAGCCACTGCCGCATAAACAATTCCATCCAGGATCGAATCGAACTCGCTGCGGAAGAAGAGGAAGACCAGGGCAACCGCCATACCTTTTAAGATTTCTTCGGTCAAGGGAGCGAACAATGAAGAGCCGGCCACTTCCTCAGCCACCTTCGACCCGGTGAGCAGCAGCACGCTCTGATTCAGCAGAATTTGCAGGAACAGCGCGCCAATTACGGCGACAACTGCCCCCCAGCCAAAGACTCCGCCTAATAACAACCTGGGCTCTTTCTCATAGCGGTCGAGCCAGTAGATTAAGGCAGCCAGGAAAAACATCGGGCCAAAACCCAGAATCACTGCCAGGAAAAAGCCAGCGGCCTCACTCATCTCTGGTTTCGCTACCGGGCATCCGCTACGGGCCAGTTTTCTAACAAAGCCGGTAGCTCATCCAGCGCATAGATGGTTGCGTCGGGAGCAGTCTTGCGAGCAGCCTGGTGGTTTTCGGGCGTATCGCCCCGGCGCGTAATCCAGATGCTCGCCATCCCCATCTGTTTTGCCCCCACCACATCCGCTGCGACCGTATCGCCAACCATGACTACTTGACCAGGCTGGGCTTCCCACTGTTCAAGCGCAGCCTGAAAGATGCGTGGATTGGGCTTGCGCACCCCGACCTTCGCCGACGTGAGGATAAAGTCAAAATATTCACGCAGGTTTGCTTTGTCCACCAGAGTGTGTACATCGGCATCGTCCGCAGCATTGGAAAGGAGGCCCAGGTGATGCCCGCTGGCACGCAAGACGGAAAGCGTCTGCGCCGCATCGCCCTCTACATGCCAGTAAGCCTGGGTCACGCTGTACATCACTTTGAGCGCCTGGCGAATATGCTCAGCAGGGGGTGTAGGATAGCTGTAGTTGCGCAGCACCTCGCGCAGCACATAATCCGTCGTATATTCGATATATTCCTCATCCCTGCGCTGGTAATACTCCTGAATTAAGTCGTAATATGCTTGCGGGAAAGACCTTTCATCCAGTGCATAGCCCAGGGAGCGTAGATATGCAGTGGCTTTGGCGATGGCAGCTACCATCACGGCGGGCATATCGCCGTCAAAGTAGATCAAGGTACTGCCCAGGTCAAACAGGATGTACGGGAAACAAAGCCTACCATTATTTAAAGACATGCATTAATACCCTTTTTGCAGTTCAAAGCGGTTTAGCAGCACCGCTCCAGTCAGATAGCGTTTTAAATTCTCCACAAACAAATCTACCGCGCGCTGGTTGTAATGCGTGCTCATCCCTGAGATGTGTGGTGAAAGGATCACATTGGACAGTTTCCAGAAGGGACTGTTGATTGCCAACGGCTCTTCGATGAAAACATCCAGCGCCGCGCCCGCGATGCGCTTCTCTTGCAAAGCAGTGAGCAGCGCCGCCTGGTCAACGATCGCGCCGCGCGAGATGTTGATCAGGTAAGCTGTCGGTTTCAGAGCCGCTAATTCGGCCTGGCCGATCATCCCACGTGTTTCGGGGGTAAGCGGGGCAGCAATCACTACAAAGTCGCTCTCTTTCATCATCGAGCGCACCGCCTGGAAGGGATACAGGCGGTTAAACAGGTCACCGCCCGGGTCACCCAGGCCAGGAATGGTATAGCCGGTGTCCTCTGGGTGCATAACATCCCGTTTGGCAGCTAAAACCGTTGCTCCCAGCGCGCGCAGCAGGCGCGCGATTTCCCGCCCAACGCTGCCATATCCCACGATGCCAACCGTGCTGGTGCGCAGCTCAAGCGGGTGGAAACGTTCCCAACGCTCGCGCGGCCACTCAGCTCGGTTTTGGTGATTCAACAGGTCCGGCAGGCGATGGCCCAGTGCCAGCAGCATCGTCAAGGTAAACTCAGCCATCTGTGGTGCAGCTGCCCCGCTCATAGTAGTGATCATCAGGTCCGGCTTTTTTAGCAGGGGCGCATCCAGGGCAAAATCCAATCCGGTCCAATGGAATTGAACCCAGCGCAGGTTCGGGACCAGGTCTGGCAACGGCAGCACCTGATCCGTGTATAAGATCTCGGTGCGTGCCCAGGTCTCTTTGGAGATTTCCCCAACCTCTTTGGCTTCTTGAAAGTTGATGCGCAGGCGCGGCGACACCTCACGCAGTTCCTGGACTTCATCCTCTGAAAAAGGAATCGTCACCAGGACATCTATCGGAGCGTTCCGTTCTCTCTCCATTACCTTCCTTTACGAGTAATCGACGTCTTGTATAACCCCAAATTCGGGTGTGGGATGCACGGCCTGTCTCATTCGGTTATGCCAGATAAATATGATCCGGGTCTAACTCTTCGCGCAGAATACGCAGCTCTTCAGAGGTAGGCGGATCGGTGTATCGCAGTTCAGCCGCTACTTTCAATGTCCAACCAGTATTGGCCTGCACTTCCTCGGTGGTAACACCCGGGTGCAGCGCCGTCAGCATCAATTCCCCTTGCTCATCGGGTTCGAGGATGCCCAGGTTAGTGACCACAGCTTGGGGTCCCCTTCCGCGCACACCTGCGGCACTGCGTGGCTGCCCACGATAATTAAAACCGGCTGAAGTCTGAAAATCTACCTGTTCTGGGAAACGGCGGGTTTGGTGCGGCGTGATAATATAACAGCGGTTCGCCCAGGCTGCGATTTCCATCGAGCCACCCGAACCTGGCAAGCGCACTTTGGGATGAGCATAGTCACCGATCACCGTCGCGTTGATGTTGCCGTAGCGGTCGATCTGCGCTCCGCCGAGAAAACCCACATCCACATTTCCGCGCTGCAAATAAAAGGTGAACACATCGTACATGCTGCAAACGGCAGCCGCGCCGCTCACCAGGGTCGGGTCGCCGATCGACAGCGGCAGGCGCGAAGGCTGCGCACCGATCACCCCGGCTTCGTAAATCATATACAGTTTCGGCGCATGCGTCCGGCGCGCCAGGTTGCAGGCCAGGTTTGGCAGGCCCACCCCCACAAAAACGACATCGCCATCCCGCAGCAAGCGAGCAGCCATAATGGTCATCAGTTCAGCGGCGCTGTATTCCATCTTAGTATGCTCCATAGTTGACCTCGGCTGCCGGGCGCGGCGCTACCCGCAAGCGTTCCACCACCTCCGGCCCAAGCTTCTGCCAGTATTCCGCCCGGTCTGAAACGCCGTACACCCACTCATCCAGGAATTTTCGGATCGATTCGGGAGTAGCGCTGAGCTTATCCCATTCCAGGTAGAATGCATTGTCGCGGTCGTAGTAACCCTGCGTGTAGGATGGATGCGCGGCGTAGGGCACGTGGCAAACCGCATCGACAATAAACTCCGGGATCAAGGTGCGGTTGGGGTCAGAGCGAATGGTCGCTTCGGGTACGATTTCTTCTGCGGTCAGAATGACATGCTTCGCCGCAAAGGCCGCTTCTTTCTGCTCGCCAATGATGCCCCACAGATGCGCGTTGCCGTTTGTATCTGCTCGCTGCGCATGGACGACAGTTACGTCTGGATGCAGCGGCGGGACGACGATCACCTCTTTCCCTGAATAAGGGTCGGTTACCCGGCGAATACTGGGGTTAGCACGCTCCAGGTCTACCGCGGCGGTCTGCTGCATAGGCATAAAGGGCAGCCCGGTTGCCCCAGCCTGCAAGCGTGAGATCATGCCAAAATGCGAATATTCTTCCCATTCCAGCTTTCCCGCTTCAATGGCAGCCCGTACGGCGCGCAGTGAGCCGACGCCCGGGTTACCCATGTACGAGAAGATCACTTTGCGCGCGCAGCCTGCCGCGACCATTTGATCGTAGATTAGATCGGGGGTTGCCCGCGCCAGCACCAGGTCTTTACGCCCCTGTCGGATAATTTCATGCCCGGCAGCGAAGGGAATCAGGTGGGTAAACCCGGCTAAATAGATGCAATCCCCATCTTGAACATAGCGGGAGACGGCTTCAGTGAGAGAACAAAGTTTGCTCATAACACCAACAGATCCAGGAACAAGTGTAAACTACTTCTTTTTCGCCTGCTTTTTCTCGTGGCGCAGCAGGCGAAAGCGATTGGCGGGCGGGCCAGGTTGGATCGGGTCGCGAAACCAGAGGAAAATTCCCAGGCCAAGCGAGGCCGCACCCCAAAGAAAAAAATTACAGGAAGGAGCTTTGGCAATATCCGACAGCACGAACAGGCCGATCATGCCCAGTCCGATCAAAATGAAAAAAGTCCCAATGCGGTTAATCAACATGGCGGCGGCAAAAAAAGCAGCCGGGCGGCCTGGTGCTGAGGCCACCCGGCATTTTTTTCGTTACCCGTTGTGACGGATCAACGTGCGGATTTGCTCGTGCATATACAACGGCAGATAGTACAGGCCGCCGGCATTTTTACCTGAAGCGCCAGAACCTTTCCAACCACCAAAAGGCTGGAAGCCCGGCCACGCACCGGTAGTTGCGCCCTGCGGTCGATTAGCATAGGTGACGCCAGCCTCAATCTTGTCGAAGAACCACTCCGCTTCTTCAGGTGAACCATAGAAGCCGGCCGTCAGGCCATAATTGACATCGTTGGCATACTGCATAGCTTCATCCAGGCTCTTCACCCGGGCAATCGTCGTAATCGGGACAAACATTTCCGTTTGCCACAGGCGGTTATCCAGCGGCAGTTGATCTGCCAGGGTCGGCGCGCAGTAATAACCTTTGGCCAATTCCCCTTCAGTGAGCACTTTGCCACCGGTCAAAATATGTCCGTTTTGGCTCAACTCTTCCGCATAATTCTGGAAGTCGCGATAGGAGTTGCGGTTGACTACCGGGCCCAGGTAGACACTACGGTCAGTCGGGTCGCCAATCGCAAGCTTCTTGGTCAAATCCACCAGGCGGGTCACCACCTGATCGTAAACCGGCTCTTCAATAAATACACGCGAGCAGGCGGAGCATTTCTGCCCTTGCAGACCAAAGGCCGAGCGGACAATGCCCAGCGCGGCATCTTCAACATCGGCGTTGCGCGAAACAATGGCTGGGTTCTTGCCGCCTAACTCGAGGATGGTGGGCCGTACCCATTTATACTCGGCAAAACTGCGATAAATGCCCATGCCGACAGCCAGCGAACCAGTGAACGTCACTCCCGCTACGTCGGGATTATCAATCAGGGCCTGACCCAACGTGCCGCCGGGGCCGGTGACGAAGTTAAAAACGCCATCTGGCAGGCCAGCTTCGCGCAGGCACTCAGCGATCAGGCGAGAGGTCCAGGGGGTATCTGAGGCGGGTTTGATCACCACGGTATTGCCTGCCACCAGAGCTGCGCCGGTTGGTCCGCCGGTCAATGCCGCCGGGAAGTTGAAGGGTGAAATCACCAACCAGACGCCGTAAGGGCGCAAAATGGATACATTTTTCGCTTCGAAACCAACCAGCGGATCGCGGCCCATTTCGGCATAGTAGCCGTGGTTGGCTTCCATTTGCGTACAAGCATAGCGGAACAAGTCTGCCGTTTCAGCCACGTCGCCGAGCGCTTCCATGCGGTTCTTGCCCACTTCCAGGGCGATCACCGCACCCATTTCAAAAATGCGCCGGTCGAGAATGTCGGCGGCTTTGCGCACCAGGGCGACACGTTCCTGCCAGGGAGTATGGCTCCACCCGGGGAAGGCGCGTTTCGCGGCGGCAATAGCATCCGCGGCATCCTGAGCGGTGCCTTTTTGGAAGATCCCCAGCACCCAATCCGCATTGATCGGTGAGCGATCCTCAAACTTCTCATCGGCAAAGTGCTCTTTGCCATCGATAATCATGCCATATTCCTGACCCAGGTTGGATTTGATCTGTGCTAGAGCTTCATCAAAACGGGTGTGAAGCTCTTCTGGCGGGCTAAACATGGTTGCATAGGTTAACTTGAAAGTCGATTCAGCTGCCATCGTATTCGATCCCTCCTTAAAAACCGGAAACAGAGTTCGGTTCTAACTGCCTGAGAAGCATCAGGCGAGTTTAAGTATAGCCCAGGTAAGTAGAGGTGTCAAAGAAGGAAAAGCTTGATCCGGTATGTGGAAAGTCACCATAAAGTAGCCCATTTTTATTTGCTTCTCTAACCATTTTCAGCTAAACTGATGCAAGTCATGAGCACAACATTTTCTGTTTTCATTGGGATTGATGTGAGCATCGGGCCAAAACCCATCACATTTGTGGCACTGGATGAGCGTCAGCAGGTGCAGGCGATTGGCGAAGGAGATATTCCTGATGCGCTGGCTTATGCCGCCGGACAAACCGGTCAGGCGCTCGTAGGGCTCAATGCGCCTGCGCGGCCCAATAAAGGCTTGCTGGCAAAAGAAGAGGTGCGCCGCAGTCTGAACCCCCCTCCACCCAAGCGAAAATGGCACCAGCTGCGCCTGGGAGAATACGAACTGCTCCAGGCCGGGATTGCCGTGCCCGAAACGCCTGCGTCTCCGGCAAAGAGCTTGCCCTGGGTGCGGCGCGGATTCACCTTGCGCGAGCGGCTGGAAAAGCTGGGTTACCTACCATTCCCTATGGATACCGAAGCGCGCCAGTGGCTGGAAACGAACACCGATGCTGCCTTTTGGACCCTGCTGGGGGTGCAGCCGCTGCCCGCCGGCACATTGGAAGGACGCATTCAGCGCCAGCTGGTACTGCGCGATGAGGACCTGAAGGTACCTGATGCGATGGACTTTTTCGAAGAGATCACCCGCTTTAAAATCCTGCACAGCAAACTACCGGTCGAGAATATTTTCATCCAGGCGGAAATCAACGCCTGGATGGCAGCCCACATCGCCTGGCTGGCAGTTCAGCAGCCAGAACGCATCCAGCAGTTTGGCAATGCTGAAGAAGGGCTCATCTTTCTGCCCGAGCGCGAACTGGTTCGTGGATAGATAACCAGTAACTTAACGTCCATTCGGGATTACGCCCGCCCGGCGCTCATGCGGACGGGCTAGCACAGTCGGGCGTAAATACCTCTGTAGTTGCTTAACTTGTCCGCCCGACTGTTTAAAGGACCCGGCGCGTGACGATAACCATAGAGCTATTTACGCCGCCGGGTACTAGCCGGTAGCGCCGCTTGAAAGCGGCTTTTAAAGGCGGATGGTTCCGGCGAAACCCCTTAGCCCGGTCGCTTGAGCGCCGGGCGGCAGGTAAGATATCCCGTACTCGTTTATCCCGAACTGAGGTCGGTTTTATGGGAGGCCCAGGTAAAGCCGCTTCCACACAGCCTCGATAAATATCAAAGAAACTTATACAAATCCTCCAAAGCCCTCGATCTTGTGCTACAATTCACATAACAATTGTCTAATTACACCCCTAGGTAATAAGGGAGGAGTTGGGTTTATGAATGTTGCGATGTGGGTGAAAGCCCTGCGGATTATTCCCAAAATTGACAAAGCGGAATGGAACCGGTTGGATATTATTTCGCGCTGGCTAATTTCGACCCGCGCGGCAGTATTGATCATGACCTTTTTCTCCGCCACCATCGCTGGGATCCTGGCATTTGCCGCCGGAAAGTTCAACCTGTGGTACTACTTCCTGCTGGTCATCGGGCTGGTATTTGCGCATGCCACCAATAACCTGCTCAACGATCTGACCGACTACGAGCGTGGGGTAGACCGGGATAATTATTTTCGCACGCAGTACGGACCGCAGGCCCTGGAACAAGGTTTAATGTCGAAACGCGAGCTGCTGACCTATGCGGCCGTCACCGGGCTGATTGCGCTGGCTGCCGGAGCATACCTGGTAGCTGTGCGCGGCTGGCTGGCGGTAGCATTACTGGCGGCGGGAGCATTCTTCGTCCTGTTCTACACCTGGCCCTTGAAGTACATCGGTTTGGGTGAAGTCGCTGTGATCCTGGTATGGGGGCCGCTCATGATCGGCGGCGGGTACTTCGTCATCACCGGGCAGTGGGATTGGCGTGTGGCGTTAGCCGGGCTGCCATATGCCCTTGGACCGACCACAGTAATCTTTGGTAAGCACATCGACAAGCTGCGGGAGGACCAGGTGAAGGGTATTCATACCTTGCCGGTCATTATCGGCGAGCGGGCGGCGCGCTACAGCATCATGGCGATGATCGCGCTGCAGTACCTGCTGGTGGTTGGATTGGTCGTCATCGGTTTCTTCACCCCTGCCATGCTGATCGTGCTGCTGGCGCTGATCCCGGCGCGGGGTATCTGGAGCATGCTGGCAAAGCCCAAACCCCTATCGCCGCCAGCAGAAGATCGCACCGGCTGGCCAATGTGGTTTGTTTCGTCCGTGTTCGTCCACAACCGCTTCTACGGCACCCTGTTTTTGCTGGGGCTGATCGTGGACGCACTGTTCAAGACCGTCGTTCTCTAATCAAAAAACAGGGGGACTGAAAAGTATTGACCAGGAGTGGCCCACCGCCTTCCACAGCGGTGGGCCACCGCTATGGAAGGCGGTGGGCCACTCCTAAACACCTATCCCAAAGCTCCACTTGCAGCAGCGCGCAGAATTATTACCTGGCTTAAGCTCCAGCTTCAATCTGCTCATACAAACCCGCCGTACTCGGATGGCAGCCTGCTGTCGGAATCGGCTAAGGGGTGGAAAGAAGCTGAAAAGGTATTCCAGATCCGCGGAAAGTTAAGGCGTCAGTTGAATATCGGCAAGCTCCAACCAGGCCTGCGGGTTCGGCGATAGCCCCATCTGAAACTTACCAGAAGGCGGGAATGCGACATACTGGTTATCGATCCACAAGACCAGGCCCAGGGTACCGAAGGGTGAATAAAAAGTTTCAAAGATCTGCTTGCCATCCACGAAAAACTGCACCTGCGGTTGGCTCCAATCCAGGCGGTAAGTATGCCACTCGGTTGGGTTTGCTGTTACCAGGGCCGCGTTTTCATTAATCATGCGGCTGGCAAGGCGGCGCAGCAGGCGCGCTGCCGGACGGAAAGGCAGCAGCGGCAGCGCTAAGGCTCCCGGCGCGAGGAAGAGCGAGGGAATGCGCGGAGAGGAAAAGGTCGCTGCCAGGAAACCCTGGGCGGGGTGGTTATCCTGAAAGGCCAGGTAGTTCGGCGGGCCGGCATAAAAGAACCAGGCCGCGTTCGGCAGCGCCGGGAGACGGGTGGAGGTGCCAGCGACCCCAAAACTGGCCCCAAAGGGATCGTTCCAAAAGCCAAAGCCCCAGGTGCCAGGCAGATTGGCGTCGGATACCCGGGCGCGCAGTTCCAGCCGCAAAGGCTGGCTGCTGTGGTTGGGGGCCCAGGGGAAATCGCGGCGTGACCGGTTATGGTAATCATCCAGCTGCGCCCAGCGATATGCCTCTTTTCCCCCGGCTGGAATTTCCAGGCGCCATAGACCTTGTTCCACTTCCCGGATTGTTCCCCCACTGTTCCGGCGCGTTTGTAATGCAGGTTTCATACTTTAAGTATAAAAGTCGAAAATAACAGAGTCAATACATCTGTAGGGTGAATTTCCCCGCAACCCTGCCCGGCGTTGATATAATCTTGCCTCATGGCTCGTATTTCCCTTGCTTCGACCAATGCTCAATTCAAAGCCAGTCCCATCGCAGTTTGGTCTGCGATGATTGCCGTTTATATCGCCTGGGGCTCAACCTACCTGTCGATCCGCTTCGCCGTCGAAACCATGCCGCCTTTCCTGATGGCTGCGGCGCGCTTTTTAATCGCCGGGTTATTATTATTTATCGCCAGGCGCATGGCAGGTGATCCACTTCCCCGCTGGGTGGAAGCGCGCTCGGCGGGCATCGTCGGGCTGTTCCTGTTACTGGGCGGAAATGGCGCCGTCGTATGGGCGGAACAAAGTGTGCCTTCTGGCCTGGCGGCGCTGATGGTCAGTGCCTCGCCGCTGTGGATGCTGCTGCTGGAAGCCATCCGTCCGGGTGCGCCGCGCCCCAGCGTGCGGGCAGTCCTGGGCGTGTTATTAGGCTTTGGAGGCGTTATCCTGCTGATGTGGCCCGGCAGCGGCGGTACGCTCCAGGTTGACCCACTCGGAGCCGGTGTTTTAATCTTTGCGACCCTGGCCTGGGCATTTGGCTCCATCTACAGCCGCTACGCCCAGCTGCCGCGCGCCCCACTAATGGGTTCCGCCATTGAAATGCTGATAGGTGGCTTTCTGCTATTGCTGCTCGGCGGCGCGACGGGTGAGTTCCAACACCTGAATCTGGCAGGTATCTCACTGCGCTCGACCCTCGGGCTGGTATATTTGATTCTAATTGGTTCGCTGATCGGCTACACAGCTTATACCTGGCTGCTGCAGGTCGCCCCAACTTCGTTAGTCTCCACCTATGCCTACGTCAACCCGCTGGTGGCATTGGCCATCGGGACTTTGATTGGCAACGAGCCTTTTTCACCACGCACCCTTGCCGCCGCAGCGGTCATTTTAGGCTCAATCGCCCTGACGACCAGCCAGAAAAAGCCGAAATTCGACAGTCACCCTATGCCAGAAAACTCGTAGAAACCTGCAATTTCTGCAACAATTCCGCCTCTATTCCGTATATTAAATAGTTCATAAATCAGTAGAGATCACCAGTTTCAATATTGTGAAACCGGTATAATAAAGGTTCAAGATATAGTAAAAATTTGCATAACGATCCGCTGGTCAGGAGGCAAGCATGTCCGACATGGGAAATACCCCTAATGAAGGGTCCGACCGAAGCACAAATTCGGCTGATAATAGCTGGCAGGAAGTGGGCCGGCAGTTCCAGGCCCTGGGTGAAAGTTTAGCCCAGGCAGTGCGCTCTGCCTGGGAAGAGGAAAGCACGCAGCGCCGCGTGCAAGAAATGCGCACTGGCCTGGAGGCCATGGTGCGCGATGTCAGCAAGGCAATCGAAGACAGCGCCAGTTCACCCAAGGGGCAGAAGGTGCGCCGCGAAGCCGAACGGACTGCCGAATCAGTGCGTGTGGCTACTGAACAAACTGTGCAGGAGGTGCGCCCGCAGCTAATCACCGCGTTGGAGCAGCTCAACCAGGAACTGCAGAAGTTGATCAACCGCATGGAGCAGCACAGCACCCCTCCGCCGGCATCCCCGCCTCCGGAAGAAAATGAACCCCCTCAAAACGGATAAGTTCTAACCAACCTCATCATTTTCATTTCAGACGAAATAGAGTAGGGACCCGCCGTGATGGGTCCCTACTCTATTTCGTCTGGAAAGATATGCATAATCACTTCCATTTTCCAGTCGATTGAGCGTTATATTTTTTATTGTTTTACGTTAAATAAGGTAAGGCAAGTATTGATTAGGCCAGGGGGTGGGAAACGATCTATGCTAAAAATCCTCGTCGTGGATAACAATGTTCTCTTTCGAGAAGGGTTGGTCAACCTGCTGCAGAAAGAAAAAGGCATCCAGGTCGTGGCGGAAGCCGGCTCGATCGGTGAAGCGGTTGAGCAGATCAAAACAATAGAGGCTCAAATTGCCCTGGTCGACTCGGATTTGCCCGATATGGAAGAATATAATGGCATCCGCCTGCTGCGGTCACTCCGGCCAGAAATGCAAATCGTCCTGTTATGTACCCGGGAATCGCCGGACCTGTTGATTGATGCGGTGCGAAAGGGCGCGCGCGGCTATCTGCTGAAAAACAACTCGATTTCCAGGTTTATGGCTTCAATTCGCGCTCTTGAGCGGGGTGAAGCGGTCATTCCGCGCGCTATGGTGGGCTACCTGATGGATGAATTTGCGCGCCTGTCTGCCCGAGATGAGGTCGAGGGAATAAGCGTCCTCACTCCGCGCGAAATGGAAGTGCTGCATGAGATTGGACAGGGCTGCTCAAACCGGCAGATTTCAGAGGACCTGAATATTGCCGAGAATACGGTTAAAGTCCACGTGCACAACATCCTCGAAAAGCTTAACCTGCGCAACCGCCGGCAGGCGGCTCGCTTTGCCCGCTACCAGGGCATTGCCGTTGGAAAGGTGGCCCGGTCGATCCGTCAGCTTGTTGAAGTTGGCGATTAATCAGGGACCGGTTTGGCTGGGAACCCTGCTTAGGGCTCCTCGTCTCTTGCCAGAAGCTTCACCAGTAGAATGGAGACAAAAGAAACACTGACCAGAATGACCGACAGCGTCAGCGCAATATTCAGGTCAACTTCAAAACCCAGATAGATAGCAATGGGCATCGTTTGCGTGCGCCCAGGAAAGTTGCCCGCGAAAATGATCGTCGCGCCGAATTCACCCAAAGCCCGTGACCAGCTCAACATGCTGCCACTGATCAAAGCCTGCCGCGACAATGGCAGCAGGATATATTGGAAAATCTGCCAGGGGCTGGCGCCATCTAACTGGGCAGCCTGTTCTACTTCCGGATCGATACTGGCGAAGCCAAGGGCAGCCGCGCGTACATAAAACGGTGCGGCGACAAAGACCTGAGCAAGAACAACCGCAGCCTGAGTAAAAGCAATCTGCACGCCTAACGCTTCCAAACCGCTCCCGATCAACCCCCGCCGCCCAAATGTGATCAGCAAAGCCACGCCAGCAACGGATGGCGGCAGGACGGTCGGTAAATCCACCAGAGTATCCAGCACACGTTTCAGGCGGAAGCGATGCCGGCCCATGAGAAAAGCGACCGGCGTGCCAAACAGAATGATAACCAGCAGGCTGATCAAGGTGGTTTTTCCGCTAACGCCAATTGCCTGGTAAACATGCGGGTCGGAAAGCCCTGCGATCCAGTTTTCTGGCGAGGTGCGTGTGTACAACAGCAGGATCGGGATCGCGAAAAACAACAGCAGCGGCAGCGAAAGCAGCCGCCAGGCGCGCTGCGACCAATAGGTATATGGGCGAAGTGCAGGTTCACTTTGAAACCGGGTTGAATCCATACCTGGCAAGCAGCGCCTGGCCCTCCTTTGATAAGACGAAATCGACAAATGCACGCGCAGCACTTAAATGCGGGCTATCTTGTAAGACCCCAATGGGATAAACGGCAACCACATTTAGTTTCGCCGGGATATCGATCAGGCGCGCTTTAGAACGAGCAGCCCCCGAAAGGTCACTCGAATAAACAATCCCTGCGTCTGCTTCCCCTAATAATACTTTGTTCAGGACTGCTTTTACATTTTCTTCATAAGAAACCACGTTCTTTAATACACGCTGCTTATACTCCGCTGAAAAGGCCGGGTCTTGCGAAGCTTTATCCAGAAATGTAAGCGAATATTGGCCCACGGGTACTTCTTTAGCAGCCAGGATCAGGCGCAGCCCTGGATTCGCCAGGTCTTGCAAGCGGTTCACTTTCCCTGGGTTTTCCTTTGGGAGCACCACCACCAGTTGATTGCTGGTAAATTCTTTTACATCCCCAGCGGCGATGCGGCCAGACTGAAAAGCAGTTTCCATCTGCTGTTGATTGGCGCTGGCGAAGACATCTGCCGGCGCGCCTTGATTGATCTGGTTCGCAAGCTGCTGAGAACCGGCAAAATTATACGTAACGCTGATTCCCGGGTTACGCTCCGAGAAAGCCTGTCCCAAAGCCTGAAAACTTTCGGTTAAGGAAGCGGCGGCAAAGACGCGCAGCGTAACCTGAGACGGAGTCTTTGAATTTGCAGCGGCAGGCACACTGCAAGCCGAGAGGGTCAGGGCCAGGGCCAGGAAAAAGTAGGTTAACTTTTTACGAATCATGGATGAACGGTGTCTGTAATTTGATTCAGCTTCTGCAAGCGCCGGGCTGCTTCACGCAGCGTATCTTCTCGTTTAGCAAAGTTGAAGCGCACGCGCGTCTCCCCGCCGCTGTGCGCGTAAAAACTGGAACCCGGAACGATTGCTACGCCCACTTCTCGCGCCATATATTCTGCGAAGGCGCGGTCTGGGGTCCAACCCGAGCGGGCGTAGGTCTGTACGGCAGCGCCAAGATGCGCGAAATCCGCCATAACATAGTAGGCACCTTCGGGGCGGTGATAGGGCAGGCCAGCCGCGTCTAGCGCTGACAGCAAGATCTCCCGTCGGGCAGTATATTCAGCGCGCAGGCCAATATAAAAATCCGCCGGCAGGTTAAGCGCCGTTACACCCGCAGCCTGGAAGGGGGCTGGCGCGCAAATGGTCAGGTAATCATGCACTTTGCGGATCAGCCCGGTCAGGCGCGGGTGTGCAACCGTCCAGCCTACGCGCCAACCGGTCAACGCGTAGGTTTTGCCTAACCCGCTGATCGTTACCGTACGGTCCTGCATACCGGGCAGGCTGCCAATGCTGATATGCTCGCGGCCATCGTATAGGATGTATTCATAAATTTCATCAGTAACAGCCGTCACGCCGCTGGATAGACACAGCTCCGCGATGGCTTCCAATTCCGCCCGGGAAAAGACGCGCCCGGTGGGGTTATGGGGGGTGTTGATCAGTATCAGGCGCGTGCGTGAATTGAAGGCAGCGCGCAGTTCTTGCAAGTCAAAAGTGTAATCGGGCTCGTGCAGCGGTACAAAACGGGGCGTTACCCCAGCCATCTGGCAGTCCGGCAGGTAGTTTTCATACCACGGCTCGAAGATGATCACCTCGTCACCTGGGTCCGTTAGCGCCAGGATGGTAGACATCATCGCCTCGCTCACCCCGCAGGTGACGGTTACCTCAGTCTCCGGATCGGCCTGGATGGCATTGTCAGCGCGGTATTTATCGGCAATCACTGCGCGGAATGCGGATTGCCCGAAAGGAAAGGTGTACTGGTTATCACCGGACTGGATAGCAGCTACGGCGGCTTCCAGCACCGCCGGCGGTGAATCAAAGTCCGGGAGGCCTTGGGAAAGGTTAACGGAATTAGTCTCGTCTCCCAGGCGGGTCATTTCGCGAATCACCGACTCTTGAAATGGGTCAGTGCGGTGAGCAAGTAAGAACGGGTGAACTGTCAAGAACAACTCCTTAACCAATATTGTATAGAAATGTTTACCTATTTTTAACGTTAATTCCGCCCTCGAACCCCCGGTGTTTATCGTTATTATGAAACTGGTGCGCTCAGGGTAGAAACGGTAAAACCTGAAAGCCTCTTTTAGGCTGGATGATGTGTGTTAAAATCACCGGATAACCCCACACGAAAATGGAATTTACCTGGACCACGCATTATGATCTTAAAGCAAAAGATTAGCAGATTGCTTCTGGCTGAAATCGCCCTGCTCTTCCTCGTTACCTGCATCACTTATCTGCCGACTCTCAGCCAGGCCACGATTTATCGGGATGACTGGTACTACACCATGGACCGCATGTTAGGCGGGCCGTCCGCTTTTCCGGTGATGTTCTCCATTGATCGCCCGGCCCGCGGATACTTCTTCGAAATCTACTACCGCCTGTTTGGGGTAGAACCCGCGCCCTATCATGCGGCTGCATTTGCCTGGCGAATGATGATGGGCCTGGCGGCGCTGTGGTTGTTCCACCTGCTGTGGCCCAAACAACGCTATGCGCCCTTCTTAATGGCTCTGTTGTTTGTGCTTTATCCAGGCTATACGCGCTGGATGGAGGGCTTCGAAAATCAGCCCAAAGTTGTCAGCCTGTTCTTGCAAGCTTTCTCCATCGCGCTCACCCTGCAAGCCATCCAGACAAAGCGCATGCTGCCCAAGATTATCCTGTGGATTGGCTCCATCGTCAGCGGATGGGCCTACCTGGCCCTGGTGGACTATGCCATGGGCATGGAAGTCTTCCGCTTCTTGTGCGTGTTTGTGCTGGTCAACCGCGACCAAAAATTAAAAAACTGGCTGCAAAAAGCATGGGTGACCCTGCGCGTCAGCGCCCCAGCTGTGCTGGTGCTGGGTGGTTTCCTCTTCTGGCGCTTATTCATCTTTCATAATAAGCGTTCAGAAACGGATATCGGTTTGCAGCTTGGTTCAGTGTTGAATTCACCACTGGTCCGCGGCGGCTGGTGGTTGGTACACATGCTGCAAAGCGTCATCAATGATGCCGTTCTCGCCTGGACGGCGCCTTCATTCCAGGAAATGTTTGGTATGCGCCTTTCCCAGGTGTTCATCGGCGTAGGTCTGGCAGTGCTTGCCGGGGCCTGCCTGCTGTTAGGGCTGTACCTGACGCGGGAACCGCGTTCTCAGGCACCCGTCGCGGATCAACCCCCCGCATCTCCCTCCTGGCAGATCGAAGCAACGCTGATGGGTTTGCTAGGCGTTATCATTGGTGTGCTTCCGGTAGTGATGGCTAACCGCACGGTGACCTTTGGGCCTTATTCGCATTATGCCCTGCCCGCATCTATGGCTGCGGCAGTATTTGTCGTCGGTCTGGTGGGGTTTCTGTCCGCCAACTGGGCGCAGATCGCCGTGATGGTCACCATCGTCATGCTAGCGGTGATCAACCAGTATACGGCGACCAGCCGGGTGCTGCATGAAGAGCAGGTCATCAGCAACTTCTGGCATCAGGTGGTCTGGCGCGCGCCAGGTATCCGCGAGGCGACCGGGCTGGTTGTGGGTTATCCTGGGGTAACCTATGGGGAAGACGTGGACGCAGTCAATGGGCCGGCGAATTTTATTTACTTCCCCGAGCCCAGCAACGAGATTCCGGTACGCTATAAGCTGCAGTCGATGAAGCAGTATCCCTGGACGATCAAGGAATTCCTGTCAGGTGGTAAGGTGACTATGAGCTACCGCACGCATTACGGCGTGGTCGATTACGGCTATTTGCTGGTGATGAGCCAGCCCACCGAAGACTCCTGCGTGCACATTATCGACCAGCAAGCGCCCTGGTTCTCCTACAATGACCCCGACCCCATGTTCACCATTGGTCCGCATTCAAACCTTAAAAATATTTTGCCAAACGCACAAGCCCCACAGCTGCGCGCATCAATCTTTGGCCCAGAACCGGTGCACGGCTGGTGCTATTACTTCGAAAAAGCAGAGTTAGCCAACCAGCAACAAGACTGGCAAACCACTGCGAAGCTGGCCGCTGAAGCCGATCATTTGCAGCTGCATCCCGGCGAGCGCATGGAATGGATGCCCTTCCTGCTGGCCTACGCGCATCTGAATGAAACGGATAAATTCGTTGAAGCAGCAAGCAAAATCAACGAAAACAGTTTCAATCGGCTGCAAGCCTGCACTGCGCTTACCGAAACCCAGCAAAATGGCAGCGTTTTTTCGGCTGAAATCAAGCAGCAGATTGACCATCGTTTCTGTTACGGCACAAACCCATAAACAGGAAAGTTTTAGGGGCTTTCCAAATGTTCTTTTTGGAACCCCCCTTACTCGTAAGAAAAGTATTTCAGAGAAGAGCCTGAGCGAGAGCCTGAGCGAGTTGCCCCAGGCGGCCGTTTAACCGGCGCGTGCGCTGGCTCAACCACCATAGGTCGCGCAGTAAAGCAGGCTGCCGGGCAATTTGCCATAAGAATTTACCCGGACGCAGCTGGCCAGAATCACTCAGCCCCTTCCCCAGGTCAGGTAAGGCCTCATCCCAGGCGTCCAGCACCACCCGGGCATGGACAAATGGAATATGACGCTGCGCAGCCCAGGCGGCCAGTGGATAGGCCTCCATTTCCACAACGAGCGCCCGGGTCGCCATGGCTGACTGTTTTTGGGCCGGGGTAAGCAGCGGGCTGAGACTGGTCAAGATTGGGCCCGTGCGCAAGCCTGGGATGGATGGGGTTTCACAAACCAGCGGCGGCAGACCGGCGTACAGGGCTGCATCAGCCAACAGGAACGCCCCTGCGGGCAGGTCCGGTACAAGTCCCCCGCCCCAACCGATCAATGCCAGGCAGGTGGGTAGATCACTTCCGATGGTCTCACAGAAACGGCGCGCCTGTTTCTCCCCCACGCCACAAACTGCCAGCCGCAGTTGGCGCGTGGCAAGCTCTGGTGCCAGGGCCGCGCGCACAACGTTATATTCAAATATCGTTGGCGCAAGGATCAAAGGGATATCTTCTGCTGGCTCCATGCCCCCTCAAGGCTCTTCTTCAAAGGCCTGATAATACCCCTTATCCAATTCATCGTCAGCCAGATGGGCATAACGCTGCGTCACAGCGATATTCGTATGCCGCGCCAATTCTTGGGCCAGTTTAAGGTTGCCGGAAGACTGCAGCACGCGGGTCACAAAGTAATGCCGAAAAGAGTGCGGTGTGATGCTGCCCACTGCCTCTGGTCCCAAAACCTGTTCCACCCGCTCAGAGACAATATTGCGCCCGGTGGCGGTAGTTACCGGCTTGATCTTCTTCCCCGCACCCCGGTCATGGCGCGCAAACAACGGCAGCGAGGTTAGCGGCCGCCCAGAAGCTCCATCCAGGTGCGCGCGGGCGCTGAGATAACCACGCAGGGCCTGGAGCGCGCGCTGCGAGAAGCGCACAACCGCCTGCTTGTTGCCCTTACCAATGATCACGGCGCGGCCTTCATTCCAATCAATATCCCCTCTCCGCAGCCCACAGGCTTCATGAACGCGCAAGCCGGTATCCGCCAGAGTCACCAGAAACGCCCGGTCGCGCAGATCACGCAGGTAATGGGCTTCTTCTTCGGCAGGAGCAGTCGCCATTTTGAGCATCGCATCCACAATCTCCTCGATGGCATCCCGGGGGAACTGCGGCAAGCGCTGCCCTGGGCGGCGCGCGCGCTGGCGAATCAACAGTCGAATGCGCGGCAGGTTGATCGCCGCCAGGTTTTCAGCAGCCAGATATTCATAGAAAGCCGTCGCCGCGGTGAGATACAGCCGTTCGGTAGTAGGCGCATGATCTTTTAAAGCAGTCGCCAGCCAAACTACCGCTTCCTCTTTCAAGATTGATACAGGGGTCTTTCCGGGATCCAGTTTATGCTGAGTCAAAACGGATTGAAACACAGCCAAACCATTGCGGTAGGTGCGCGTGGTATTGGCGCTGCGGGCCAGCGAGACGCTGTCAATGAAAGCGGCAATCGCTGCACGAATCGTCAGGCTGTTAGACTCTGAAGCGGGGACCATGCGGCCTTATTAACCGTTTTTATCGACGTAAGGCTGCATTTCCGCCTCAATGCCCTTACGCAGTTCCATCAGGCGCAGGGCGTAGGCCTCCATAGCCCGGTCTTCCTCCTGCTGCGGCTTCCACTTAGGCACCAGCGTAGGTTTCCCCTGTTCGTCAATGGCGACATAGACAATAATGCAATGCGTGGTTTTGTTCATTTGACGTGTGCGCGGATCGCCCGCGCACACGTCAACAGCGATGTGCATACTCGTGTTGCCGGTATAAATCAGTCGGGCGCTGACTTCCACCAGGTTCCCCGCATGAATCGGCTGATAAAAACGAATGCCACCCACATAAACGGTTACCGCATCTCGCCCACACCAGCCTGCCGCACAGGCGTACCCGGCTTCGTCGATCCATTTCATCACCGCGCCGCCGTGAATATTGCCGATAAAGTTCACTTCAATCGCCTGCGTCAGAAAGCGCAGGGTAACTTCGCGTTTCGCTTGATCTTCGCTTTCTTCCATCCTTTTATTGTAACGCTAAGCGGCTTCAATCGCCACTTCTGCCGAATCTAACCCATCTGCCTGAGCGCGTAGTTGAATCTTCCCCGGCTTGCCCAAGGATTTTACAACCACCACGCAGCGCCCATGGAAAGCCTGGCGTTGGTTCCCGCGATAGCGTTCCGTGCTGGTGGGGTTGCCGCTGCCTACCGCCGCAATTTCCCCTACCCCTTGCACGGTAAAGAAAATGTTGTTCTGCGCATTGGGATCGATGCAGCCCTCTGTGTCCACAACCTCCACGGTCACATATGAAAGATCTCCGGCTTCAGCGTGAATGGTGGTCCGGTCCGGTGTCAGGCGCACAGCGCGAGCCTGGCCTACCGTTCGGATAGCGGTTTGGGCTTCGACCTTATCTCCCTTACTGCCGACGGCTTTCAACTCTCCCAGCGCATAGGGCACTTCAAAGGAAGCAGTCAGCTTATCTTCTGGAGTAATTTCCTTCACACCGATAAGCGTTTCATTCAGGTATAGTTCCACTTTTGGAAAAGCGCTGTACACATCGACCTTGAAGGTTTCACCCTCGCGGCCCGGCCAGGTCCAGCTGTTGCTTACATCCGGCCAACCCCAACGCGTAATTTTTTCTACCTTCCCCTCTGGGATTGGGGTATGTACGGCAATATACATCGGTTCGCCGCTGCCCCATAGAATATCCCGGTAATAGGACTGGGGGCGCTTGAACCCGGCCAGGTCGATATCGCCGCAGTATGCCTGGTGCCAGGGATATTCACCCAGGAAGCCCGTTTCTTCCCCTTCAAAATAGGTGCGCCCAATGCCCGACTCCCCTAAATAATCGTTCGATGTCCATACAAAATCACCCACGACATAGGGCAGTTCGAGCACGCTCATCCAGTTATCGTACGCCTCAATGGGGAAAGTCTCCGTACCCATCATCATCCGTTCGGGGTGGCGCTCGTGGTCATTGCGGTACTGCTGCCACTGGTAGTTGTACCCGCCAATATCCAGCGCATCAAATACCACGTCTGTGTTTTCCCAACCGCGCCCGGTTTTGTCCTTGAGCCCGTTAATTGCGGAAGTAACCGGGCGGGTGGGATCCAGGCTGCGTACCAGATCCGCCTGCATGCGGGCAACGGCAGCGCCATTGGAGCGTCCATCCCGCTCGTGCACTTCATTTCCTATGCTCCAGATCACTACGCTGGGATGGTTGCGGTCGCGCAGCACCATGCTTTCGGTATCACGCTGCCACCAGTCATCAAAGTACACATGATAATCAAAGGGGTTCTTGCCTTCGCGCCAGCAGTCGAAGGTTTCATCAATGACTAGCATTCCCTGCCGGTCACAGGCATCCAAGAAAGCTGGGGCTGGCGGATTATGCGCGCAACGAATGGCGTCAAAGCCACTGGCCTTTAGCAGCGCCACTTTGCGTTCTTCAGCGCGAGGGAAGGAAGCTGCACCCATCACGCCGTTATCGTGATGCACACAGCCCCCTTTCATCTTGATCGACTTGCCGTTGAGCAGGAAGCCCTCTTGCGCATTCCAGGCCAGACTGCGAATGCCAAAAGTGGTCGTTTCGCTGTCCATCAGCTTACCGTCCAGTTCCACCCGGGATTCCAGCCGGTACAGGTTCGGCGTCTCCGGTGACCAAAGCTGTGGAGACTTAACCACCTTTTCCTGATTGACCAACTGCTGTCCACCCGCAGGGATCTCTGCCCGAGATTCCATTGTGATGCAGACATGATTGTCCGGCCCATAAATGACGGATTTCAGCACGACATTTTGAGCCGTTTCCTTATCGTTTTCAATGGTGGTTTGTACGCGCACCGTTGCCTCTTCGAATGAGACCTGTGGTGTAGTCACATACACGCCCCAATGCGCAACATGCACCGGTTCCCCAATGAGCAGCCAGACCGGGCGGTAGATACCAGAACCGGAATACCAGCGGCTATTCAACTGCCCAGTGTTTTCCACCTTTACACGCAAGATATTTTCTTCCCCATACTGAAGATAAGGCGTCAGATCAAAAGTGAAGCTGGTGTATCCATAGGGGTGCCGCCCGAGGAAATTCTCGTTCAGCCATACTTCCGCGTTCATATACACCCCTTCGAACTCGACCAACACCTGCTTATCCCGCCATTCCTCAGGTGCAGTAAAGGACTTGTGATAAAAACCGCGCCCCATGCCGAACCAGCCGTTCGAAAACCCGCTGGGGTTTTCCGGACTGCGGTCCGTTTCGATGCTCCAGTCATGCGGCAGATCGACAACGCGCCATTCGGATTCAGAGATTTCTTTCCGAAGCATCCAATTGACAATATCGCCTAAGTGGAAACGCCAGGCCTGATTGAGAGATTGCTTTTGCATTTGGTGCATCCTTTTCTGAGTGACTCATCGGAAATAATAACGTGAACGATAACAGTATAAACCAGAGCCAGATGATCAGGCAACCGTTTTCGAGTAAAAAATTTCCACCCCCATTAATTACCCAAGCAGCGCTTCAATCTGGTATAATCAATATCAATAATTTGACCAGCCCGGGTCCAAGTAACCGGTCTACCCGACAGAGAGCCAGCGGAATGTGCGAGCGGGTGGGTGAGAGCGGTGAAATCCAGCCCGGCTGCCGAGCGGCGAAATGCTGCGGCAGGTTGTCTTCGGAGGGCTTGTTTTGGAATAGAAAAACAAGCGTAAGGGGACCGGCGGAGTCCGTTATCACTCTTTAGAGGCCGTGTTTATCCTAAATAAGCATTGGCAAAAGCAGGTGGCACCACGAGTTCGGGCCCCCCTCGTCCTGCAGGATGGAGGGGGCATTGATTTTAAAAGGCCAATATAGGAGGTGCCTGATGTTTGATATCAATCTGATCCGCGAGCAACCAGAACTCGTCCGCGAAGCGCTGCGTAACCGGCAGAGCGACCCGGATATCGTGGATGACGTGCTGGCGCTGGATGTCGAGCGCCGCGCCCTGTTAGGCGAAGTCGAAACGCTCAAGGCAGAGCGCAACACCGTCTCGAAGGAAATCGGCAAAATGAAAGACCCTGCCGAACGACAGGCAAAGATTGAGGAGATGCGCGAGGTAGGCGACAAGATCGCCGCTTTGGACAACCGCGTGCGCGAAGTGGATACGGACCTGTTGGCGAAAGTATCCACAATCCCCAACCTGCCCCTGCCCGATACCCCTATTGGTAAAGATGAACATGAAAACGTGGTAGTGCGCACGGAAGGCGAGATTCCCAGTTATGATTTCACCCCGAAACCGCACTGGGAACTGGGCCCGGCATTGGGCATCCTGAATTTTGAGCAGGGTGTAAAGATCACCGGCTCGCGCTTCTATGTTTTGAGCGGCGCAGGGGCCCGGCTGCAGCGTGCCTTGATCGCCTGGATGCTCGACCTGCATATCCGGCAGGGCTACCGGGAAGAATACCTGCCCTTTATGGTTAAAGAAGCCACCATGTTCGCGTCGGGGCAACTGCCCAAGTTCTATGAAAACCTCTACCATGACTTGGAAGAAGATTACTGGATGGTTCCGACCGCTGAAGTGCCGCTAACGGGGATCCATATCGATGATATCCTCGAAGAAGCCACCCTTCCACTACGCTACACAGCTTACACCCCCTGCTTCCGCCGCGAAAAAATGAGCGCCGGGCGCGACGTGCGCGGCATCAAGCGTGGTCATCAGTTCGACAAAGTAGAGATGTACATCTACAGCAAACCGGAAGATTCGATGAACGAGCTGCAAAAGATGCTGGCGGACGCCGAACAAACCTGCCGGGAACTGGGCCTGACCTATCGCATCGTGCAGTTGTGCACCGGCGACCTGGGCTTCAACGCTCGTGTCACGTATGACCTGGAAGTGTGGGCCCCAGGTGTGGGCGAGTGGCTGGAAGTCTCCTCGGTTTCAAACGTAGGTGATTTTCAAGCGCGCCGGGCGAACATCAAGTACCGCCCGGAAGAGGGCGGTAAAGTGCGTCTCGTGCACACCTTGAACGGTTCGGGCCTGGGCATGCCGCGCACCTTGATCGCCGTGTTGGAGAACAACCAGCAGGCGGATGGTTCGGTAGTGGTCCCCGAAGTGCTGCGCCCCTGGATGGGCGGCGTTGAAGTGATCCACCCCGAAGAAACGCGCGAGAACGCATAACCTTCGTGATCATCTATCAGGTGAGGCGGCCTTCACTGCCTCACCTATTAGCGCGATAAGGAGAGCCTGAAACCATGAATCCCGAACCCGTCGCAAAGGCTGCCCTGCAGGGAGTAGTAATTGCAGTCATGCTGTTTGGGTTGTTCAGCATCCTGATCCCGGTGATGCCAGGCCTGGTCATCATTTGGGTTCCGGCGCTGGTCTACGGCGTGCTGACCGGGTTTACCTGGGTGAGCGGCATCCTGTTTGCCCTCATCACCTTGCTGATGATTTTTGGCAGCCTGATCGATAACGTCATCATGGGGCAGCGCGCCCGAGAGAGCGGCGCAAGCTGGCTGGCGGTGGCTGTCTCGTTGGTCGCCGGTGTGGCGGGCAGCCTGGCTTTCCCCCCTTTTGGCGGGCTGATCGCCGCGCTGATCGGCCTGTTTATCGTGGAGATTCTGCGCCTGCGCGACTGGCGCAAAGCTTTTTCTTCAACGAAAAATATGGCTATCGGCTGCGGCTGGGCTGCCGTAGCCCGCTTTGGGATCGGTATCGTGATGATCCTGTTGTGGGCCGCCTGGGCGTATCTGGCCTGAAATTGGATTAAATACAAAACCAGCGCGATAACGGCGCTGGTTTTGTATTTAATCAAGCCAGGTGGGAAATATAGGCTTCCAGCATGTAAAGGTTGCGGTCGCCAACGCTTTTCACCACGCGCAGCAGCTTATCCATCTTAGACACTTCCTCAAGCTGTTCATTCTCGAACCAGTCCAGGAACTGGCGAGCAATATAATTTTTATCCGTCTGAGCAATTTCCATCAGATTATTGATATGATCGGTCACTTCAATCTCCCATTTTAGCGCCAGGGCGACGGCCTCCTCGGCATTTATGAAGGTCGATTTCGGCGCATCGATGGGTGGGATATGCACCTCACTGCCCGCGTCCAGCAAGTATTGCAGGAACTTCATGGCATGGTCGTGTTCTTCCTGGGCCTGATCGAAAAAGAGCTTTGCCGCGCGGTCCAGTGCCAGGCCTTCAAAATAAGCCGCAATTTGCAGGTACTGCATGCCTGCGCCAAACTCGCGCCCGATCTGAGCATTGATCGCATCGGTCAGGGATTGGCTGATCATCATGGTCATCGTTGGATCTCCTTAGTTTAACTATTTCCCCAGAAATAAAAATGTGCGTCCGGTAGATGCTCAAATTATAGCATAATCACATAATCGAACGTTAATTTGTACAAGTTTTTGCGACGCAGTCGGGCCGTTTACTTGGCCGTACGATCAGAAAGCACTTTATAGAGGACTACAGATCCGGCTACCGCAGCATTCAGCAACTCGACAGACCCGCGCATGGGCAAGCGCAGGAGCACATCACAGTGGCGGCGAACCAGGCTGCGCATGCCCTCGCCCTCACTGCCGACCACCAGCGCCAGCGGACCGTTCAAGCGTACGGAATCATAGGGCTGGGCATCCGGGCTGCCTTCCAGGCCCATCACCCACACCTCAGCGTCCTGTTTGAGCGTATCCAGCGCCTGGGCCAGGTTCACCTGCGCTACCAGCAAATGCTCGCTGGCGCCTGCCGAAGCGTGTACCACCGCCGGCGTGACTCCCGCCGCACGACGTAAGGGAATTATAATGCCATGCACCCCCACGGCCTCGGCTGTGCGAAAGAGCGTGCCCAGGTTCTGCGGGTTTTGCAGCAGGTCGAGCACCAGTAGAAAAGGCGGCTCATCGCGCTCGCGGGCCCGGTCGAGGATATCCGCCAGGTTGCTGTAAGGGTAAGCGCTCACTTCCAGCGCTACTCCCTGGTGATTCTGCTCCCCCAACGCAAAGGAGTCAATCTGCCCGCGTGGGACACGCGATAAAGGCACCTTGCCCGCCGCCCCCAACTGGATAATTTCATCAATGCGGCCCTTTTCTTCAACACCATTGGCAACCAGCAAGCGAAAGTAATTGCGCCGCCGGGCGCGCAAGACTTCATAAACCGGGTTGCGACCAACAATCCATTCTTTCATCAGCAGTTCATCCAGTTCCTAAAAAAGGCAGCAGCCTGTGATATTACAGGCTGCTGCCTTTTTAATTTATTGATAACGCCAGGTTGAGCCTTCTTTGGTGTCTTCAATGATGACACCCAGGGCATTCAAGCGATCCCGAATCTGGTCCGAAAGCGCCCATAGCTTTTGCTTGCGTGCTTCCCCGCGCACCTCTATCAGCAGGTCGATAAACGGATCTGCAGCCTGCGGTTCTTGTTCTGGTTCCGCCAGGCGCAAGCCCAACACGCCGGTCAGTTCGCGCATCAAGTCCTGAGCAGGCTTTAGCTGTTCGTCTGTAGCGCCATCGGCGCGGGCCTGATTGATACTGCGCACCAGGTCGAAAAGGTTCCCCAGCGCGCCGGCAGTATTGAAATCGTCATCCATGGTACTGATGAAGCCTTCCCGGGTGGCCTGCATCTGATTGTGCAGCGCCTGTTGCAATTCTTCTGGGGCGCCTTTCGCGCCAGGTAAAGCCGGGCGCAAGGCGGAATGCAGCCGGTCCAAAGCGTGTTCAGCCTGTTCGACCACCTCATCGGTATAGGTCAGCGGTCCGCGGTAGCTTGAGTTCAACACCAGGAAGCGCATCACATCCGCATCATGTTCCGAAAGAAATTGATCAATTGTCACCAGGTTGCCCACGGACTTAGACATCTTCTCGCCGCCCAGCTGGAGCATGCCGTTATGTACCCAGTAACGAGCAAACGGCTTACCCGTATAACTTTCCGTCTGGGCAATTTCGTTCTCGTGATGCGGGAAGATCAGGTCGTTTCCGCCGCCGTGAATATCAATCTGCTCACCCAGGTGTTCCAGGTTCATCGCCGAGCATTCAATATGCCAGCCCGGGCGGCCTTGCCCCCAGGGGCTGGACCAGTACGGCTCACCGGGTTTGGCGGCTTTCCAGACGGCAAAGTCCATCGGGTCTTCTTTTTCTTCACCGATGTCAATGCGTGAACCAGCGCGCATATCATCTAACTTGCGCCCCGAGAGCTTGCCGTAATCCTCATCCTTACGCACGCGGAAATAGACATCTCCATTGGAGGCCGGGTAAGCGTAGCCCTTGTCAATCAAACCCTGAATGATCTCGATGATACCTTCCATCTCCTGCGTCGCGCGCGGTTGGTAAGTCGCGGGGATTACATTCAGTACTTCCAGCTCGCGGCGAAAATCCTGAATATAACGTTCCGCCAGGACAAATGGATCGACCCCCTCACGGTTAGCGCGGGCAATGATCTTATCGTCGACATCCGTGAAATTCATCGCCTCCGTCACATGGTAGCCGCGGTATTCCAGATAACGGCGGATAATATCAAACACCAGAGCCGACATGGCATGCCCAATGTGAGCCTGGTTGTAGACAGTCGGCCCGCAGACGTACATGCGTACCTGATCGGGCTGCAAGGTTTCAAAAGGTTCTTTTTTACGAGTAAGTGTGTTATAGATTTTTATGGCCATCTCAATTCCCCTCCGCAAAAAACCGCGGCAGCGATTTGGAAAGCTGCCGCGGTTTTGACATTCAATTATTCAGGGCGAGCAAAGATCATTCGCCCGGCGGCAGTCTGGAGTACTTTCGTCACCATCACATTACATTCATTATTCATGTGCTCGCGACCACTCTCCACCACCACCATCGTTCCATCATCCATGTAGCCCACTCCCTGACCAGGCTCTTTCCCTTCCTGAATGACACGCACGCAAAGAACTTCACCAGGCAGCAAGACAGACTTGACTGCGTTGGCCAATTCATTAATGTTTAAGATGGTAACCCCCTGAAGTTCCGCGATGCGATTTAAATTATAGTCATTTGTCAAAACTGGGCAGCGCATCTGGCGCGCCAGAATGACAAGTTTATCATCAACTTCCCGAACACCTTCAACGTCAATATCTGAAATCCGCACCGGGATGGAGGGTTCGCGCTGGAGTTGCGCCAGAACTTCCATCCCTCGCCGCCCCCTTTGGCGGCGCAAGCTATCCGCCGAATCCGCGATATATTGCAGCTCGGTGAGCACAAAGCGCGGAATGAGGAGCGAACCCGGCAGGAAACCGGTTCGGGCAATGTCTGATATGCGACCATCAATAATTACACTGGTATCTAATAATATTGTCCGGTTCTCCGCCCAGTTATGGCTGGGGGGCTCGACCACATTACTGTTTGACGTGCTGCTTCCTTTAAAAACAGAAAGAACGTTAAAAAGATCATTCTGCCGCATCACAAAAACGGACACACCCAAATAGCCCAAAAGCAATACACCGAGGAAGGGCATGACGCGACCGAACGGCGAGGGCAGCAGCGAGAGGGGAAAAGCAAGCAGTGCAGCAATCAACAGGCCAACAATTAAACCAAGCAAAGAAGAAAATAACGCCTGCGGCGCGACCCGCGCCAGTGTCGAACGAAATGCACGAATAGGACGAGTGGAAATATAGGGAGTCAGAATAAGTCCAACCAAGACGCCTACCAAACCAATCGTAAAAGCATACTGCTCTGCGTTCAGAGGAAGATCACCTGAACCAGCATTTGCTGCCTGGCCCAGGTAGGTGCCCAAATAAACGCCAAGGATCGCAAAAACGATCATGCCAATTAGACGAGCAATAAAATCAGCGCTCATAGGGAATAAAAACTCCTTCTATTAATTTATTAATGTACAAATTTGAGCGATAATAGCCCCGCGGTATCTATGGATGATAGCACGGGTGCCTGGGTGTGTCAATCAAAAGAGTCTGTGGTTTTACCCGAGATACAGCAAAATTGTGGCATAATTATTTTTCAGCACCTTTCGAATGGATTAAAGGAAGTGATATGAAAACCTATTCGATCCCAATGGTACCTGGACCGGTAAGTGTGCCGCCGGAAGTTCTGCAAGCTTACCTGACGGACTATGGCTCGGCGGACCTGGAACCAGAGTATATTGATCTTTACCAGCAAACCCAGGCCAGTCTGCAAAATATTTTTGCGACGCGCAACCAGATGGCGCTGATGTCGGGCGAGGGCATGCTGGCATTATGGGGGGCCTTAAAAAGCTGCATTGCAGCCGGCGACCGGGTGCTGGCAATTGGCACCGGGCTGTTTGGCTATGGTGTAGGCGATATGGCGCGTTCCATTGGGGCAGAGGTACAGACCTTAGGCAGCGGCTATGATCAAACCATTCATAACTGGGAAGAGATTGAACAGGCTGTTCGCTCCTTCCAGCCGAAAATGATCACCGCTATCCATTGTGAGACGCCTTCAGGAACGCTTAACCCCATCGCCGAATTGGGCCGGCTGAAGGAAAAGTATAATGTGCCCCTTCTATATGTAGACGCCGTCGCCAGCGCAGGCGGAACGCCGGTGCTGACCGATGAGTGGCACGTGGATTTGATGCTGGGTGGGTCGCAGAAAGTGCTGTCGGTGCCGCCAAATATGTCGATTGTGGCGGTCAGCCAGGTGGCCTGGGAGATCATCGAAAAAGTCAATTATCCGGGTTACGATGCGCTGCTGCCGTTTAAGGATGCGGTGAAAAATCGCTATTTTCCTTACACGCCAGATTGGCAGGGATTGGCAGCACTCCAGTCAGGCGCTGCGCGCCTGATCCACGAAGGCCTGGAAAATGTATTTGCCCGGCACGCAGCTGTTGCCCAGTACTGCCGCGAGCAGGTTACAGGGCTGGGGCTGAAGTTGTTCCCCGCACCTGATGCCATCCCCTCTCCTACAGTTACCGCTGTAAATGTCCCAGAGAATACCACCTGGGAGGCATTTGATCAGCGCCTGCGTCAGCACGGGCTGGTTGTAGGTGGTAATTATGGTCCGTTAGCCGGAAAGGTGTTCCGGTTAGGGCACATGGGTACTCAGGCGAACCAGGAACTGGTTGAACAGGCCCTGGATGTGATCAAAGAAGTATGTAAAACGCTATAGTCCGTCAGGAAGCATATGAATTTTTCGAAGTTTCGGCTGCATGCTTTGCACATCCTCCTGCTGCTTACCTTTTTCATTGGCAGTTTTGTTCGACCTGCACAGGCACAGTCTGCCTCGATCCGGTTTGATACACTTTCGATTGAAGACGGCCTCTCGCAAAGCACTGTACGGGCCATTTACCAGGATTCCCAGGGGTTCATGTGGTTTGGAACAGAAGATGGATTAAATAAGTACGATGGGTACAATTTTACAATCTATAAACACGACTCCGAAAATCCCGATTCCCTTTCCGACAACACCATTACCGCCCTCTATCAAGACAAACATGGCAATTTTTGGATTGGCACGGCCAGCGGCCTGGAGCGTTTTAAACGGGAAGACCAGACCTTTCAGCACTTCTTATATAGTCCAGATAACGCCAACAGCCTGCAAGGGACGTTCGTTAATGCGATTGTAGAGGATTCCCAAGGATACCTATGGATCGGAACGACGGATGGCGGCCTGAACCGTTTCGATCCAGCCAAGGAAGCTTTCTCTCACTACCTCAGTGACCCTGAGTTCGGCGACGTCCCCTGGCAGCAATACGGTCAATGCCCTATTGGTGGATAAAAAAGGTGGCCTGTGGGTAGGCACAACGGATGGCCTGGATTACCTGGATCCCCAAACGAAACTGTTTACGCATTACCAAAATGATCCTAAAAACCCGGCCAGTTTGAGTGATAACCACGTGCTGGTATTGTATCAGGACCGCTATGATGTAATTTGGGCTGGGACCGAAGAGGGTGGGTTAAACCGCTATAACCCGGCCAACAACAGCTTCAACCGCTACCAACCCCGTGCGGATAACCCCTACACCCTGAGTGGCAGTCTGGTAAATGCTATTTACGAGGACCAGGGCGGCCACCTCTGGGTGGGTGGGCGGAATGGGTTAAACCAGTATAACCGGGGAGATGAATATTTCACCCGCTACCAGCACGACCCTAACAACCCCTACAGCCTGAGTAATGACTTTGTGCTTTCCATTTATACAGACCGCTCAGGGGTATTATGGATTGGTACTTCTGGAGGCGGTCTCAGCAAGTACGTTCAAAACAATGAACGCTTTACCCTGTATCAAAACCGGCCAGGGGTGCGTAACAGCCTGAGCAACAATGTGGTGTATGCGCTTTACGAAGATCGAAAAAGCGCACTGTGGGTCGGGACAAGAGACGGCGGGCTTAACCGCATGGACCCTGAAGCGGGCACTTTTTACGCCTATAAAAACAATCCTCTGGATCCGGCCAGCCTGAGCAACAATGAAGTTCGCTCCATTTTTGAAGATCGCCTGGACCGCTTGTGGGTGGGCACGTATGGCGGTGGGCTTAACTATCTCGACCGGGAAAGAGGCCGTTTCACCCGCTATATTCACGACCCAAACAATTCCAACTCGCTATCCGATAATCGGATTATTGCCATTTATGAAGACCGGCGAGGTGACCTTTGGATTGGGACGCGTGAGGGCGGCCTGGATAAAATGAACCCGGAAACCGGCCGGTTCACCCACTTCCAAAACGACCCCAACGACCCTACCAGCCTCAGCGGCAATTACGTGCGTACGATCACTGAAGATCATTTGGGGAACCTGTGGGTAGGAACCTACACCGGTATCAGCATGATGGACCCCACCACCGGACAGTTCCAGCGCTTTACCGCCGATCCCAGCAACCCCAATAGTCTTAGCAACAACCGGGTTATGTCCATTTTAGAAACATCCGATGGGACGATTTGGATTGGCACACTGCTGGGTGGCCTCAACCGCTATGACCCTGCGACGCAGACCTTTCGCCATTACACGCAAAAACAAGGACTGCCCAGCGACGCGATCTACGGCATCCTGGCGGACCGGAACGGTTCACTCTGGTTGAGCACCAACCGTGGACTCTCCCGTTTTAATCTCCAAAATGAAACCTTCCGCAACTATGATCGCTGGGATGGCCTGCAAGGTTTTGAGTTCAACCCAGGAGCCTACTTCGAAAATTCGCGTGGGCGCATGTACTTTGGCGGTATCCAGGGGTTCAACGCCTTTGATCCCAGTCATGTGCAGGAAAACCCACTCGCGCCGCAGGTGGTGATCACTTCTTTCAATAAGTTCAACCAGCCCGAAGAGATAGACCTGACGGAAGGGCAGACCATCACCCTGCCTTATACCGATGACTTCATTTCTTTCGAGTTTGCCGCACTCGATTATGCCGCCCCTGAAAAGAACCAGTATGCTTACAAACTGGAAGGGTTTGATAAGGAATGGATCAAAGCCGGGACCCGGCGCTATGCCAGTTATACCAACTTGCGCGGCGGAACCTACACCTTCCGCGTCATCGGTTCAAACCAGGATGGTGTCTGGAACCAGGAGGGTGCAAGCGTCAAGATTATCGTTATCCCACCGATTTGGGAACGCTGGTGGTTTATTGGGGTATTGGCGCTGGCGCTGGTGACAACAGCCGCAGGTGGATACCGTTTGCGAATTATGAGCATTCAGGCGCAAAATCGCCAGTTGGAAGAACAGGTCCGTGAGCGCACGCATGAGATCGAACGCGGGCGGCAGGTGGCTGAAGGTTTAGGCGAAATCCTGACCATTCTCAATTCAAACCGCTCGCTGCAAGAGAGCCTGGACGCGATTATTGCCCAGGTGATCCGCCTGATGAATGCCCAGGGCGTATTCCTGTTCCGCTGTGGTGAAGAAGGCTGCCCAGAGATCATCGCCAGCAACCTGCCCGAAGGACAGCAGTTGGTGACTTTACCGAATTGGTTAGTCCGCCCGCTGCTGGAAGGGCGAAAACTCAACTATCCGGATGTGCCCGGCTACCTGAAAGCGCATGGTCAGCAGCAGATCAATCCTTTTGAGGCTTATAACGCGCTGCTGGCAGTCCCCCTGCTGGTCAGCGACAAAATCGACGGCGGGCTGGGGCTGCTCTCACAAGAGAACCGCATTTTCTCTCAGGAAGATGTGAACATGGCGGCCAGCTTCGCGGATCATGCCGCGATGGCGATCGCGAATGCGCTGCTGCGCAGCCAGGCGGAGGAAATCGCGGTGTCCGCGGAACGCAGCCGCCTGGCGCGCGACCTGCACGATGCAGTCACCCAGACCCTGTTCGCTACCAGCCTCATTGCTGAAGTCCTGCCGCGCCTTTGGGAACGCAACCCGGAAGCAGGCAAGCAAAAAATCACGGAAATTCGTGAGCTGACGCGCGGCGCACTTGCGGAAATGCGCACCCTGCTGATGGAACTGCGCCCTAACGCTTTAATGGATGTGCCCTTACCCGACCTGCTGCAACAGCTGAGCGAAGCCTTTACCGGGCGCGCGCGGGTTCCGGTCACCCTCGATGTAAACCTTAATCCGGAACTACCATCAAACGTAAAAATCGGGTACTACCGCATCGTTCAAGAAGCTTTGAATAACATTCAAAAACACTCTCGGGCGACCCAGGTAGAAATACAGCTCTACGAGACCGACGAGCAGGTGGTGTTGTGCGTGCAGGATAACGGCATTGGCTTTGAAAAGCGCCAGAACCTGGCAGACCATTTTGGATTAAGGATTATGGAAGAGCGCGCGCAGTCGATTGGCGCGCAGTTCATGCTGGACAGCCAGGTTGGCATCGGTACCCGGATTATCGTCACCTGGGAAAAGTTATCGCCTGTTTAGGAACTGCTCTGATTTTGGAAGAATGCAGCTCCGGCGCGTCCTTCGATAAGCACGGCAAACCTGGAAGTCCATGTTTCAGGTAATTTTTCCTTTAATTTTTCTGGTAGAATTTGACGAATTATATTATCTGTAGAGGAGCAGGGTTTTATGGTTGCAGGGCCTCCACAAAAGACGCTGGTGATGAAGTTCGGCGGAACATCCGTTGGGTCGGTGGAAGCCATGACCCAGGTAATCGATATTGTGCGCGAAGGGAAACAAGCCTGGCCGCGCCTGGTGATTGTCGCCTCGGCATTAAATGGCGTGACCAATCAACTGCTGGACAGCGCTAACCGTTCCGCGTTAGGGGATCGGGACGCCGCCACGCCTGCTATCACTGAGCTGCGCACCCGGCACATGCAAATGATCGATTCCCTGGTCACTGACCCGGCGCGGAGGGCGCTTTTACAGCAAGATATCAACCAGTTGATCAATGACTTTGCCAGCCGCTGCCAGGCAATCAGCATTTTGGGGGAAGCTACCCCGCGCGCGCTGGATTCGCTGGCGGGTCTGGGTGAGCGCATGTGCGTGCGCTTGCTGGCAGCCGCACTGGAATCAGCGAACATCCCAGCGCAAGCCATTGACTCCACCCAGTTGATCGTCACAGATGACTGCTTCCAGGCAGCGCACCCAAACCTGCCAGCCACAGCTCAACAGACCCGTTTCGGACTGGGACCTGTTCTCGAACAGGGTAAAGTCGCCGTGGTTACCGGCTTTATCGGCGCGACGGAAAGCGCCATTACCACCACCTTGGGCCGCGGGGGCAGCGACTACTCTGCCGCGCTGATCGGTGCAGTCCTGCCAGCGGATGAAGTATGGATCTGGACAGATGTGGATGGGGTCATGACCGCTGATCCGCGCCTGGTGCCCGAAGCCCGTACCATTCCGGAACTGTCCTTTAGAGAAATCGCGGAACTGGCTTACTTTGGCGCGAAAGTACTGCACCCGAAAACCATTCGCCCGGTCATCGAAGCCGGCATTGGTTTGCGTGTGTGCAATACCTTCAACCCGCACAACCCCGGCACGCGCCTGGTCGCAGAGCTACCTGCCCCGGCTGCCGGCGTTATTAAAGCCGTCACCGCAATTCGTGGATTGCAGTTGATCACCATTGAAGGGCGCGGCATGTTAGGTGTACCAGGTGTTGCCGCGCGTACCTTCAGTGCGGTAGCTGCCACCGGAACCAGCGTGCCGCTCATTTCTCAGGCATCCTCCGAGCAAAGCATTTGTTTCGCGGTACCGGTCGAATCAACTCGCAGCGTGATTTCGGCGCTGCAAAATGCCTTTGCGCGCGAAATCGCCAGCCGGGATATTGACCGGGTGTGGGCTACAGACGAAGTGGTCATTATCAGTGTGGTCGGCGCAGGCATGCGCAATACGCCAGGCGTAGCCGGGCGGATTTTCCAGGCACTGGGCGAGAAAGAAGTCAACGTCATCGCCATCGCTCAGGGCTCTTCAGAGGTATCCATCAGCCTGCTGATCGATGCTCAAGATACGCGTGCCGCCGTCCAAACGCTGCACGATTTAATCCATTAATTCTCCCGGAATAAACTGATCTGGGTTGGAGCATTTCCTATGTCTGAACAGAATCCCTGTTACCGTCCTGGCTGCCACTGGCAGCGTGGGCCAGCGTTTTATCCAGCTGCTGGATGGGCATCCCTGGTTTGAAGTTGTTTCCCTGACCGGTTCTGATCGCAGCATCGGCCAGCCTTATGGCGAAACCTGCCACTGGATTCTGCCCGAGCCCATGCCGGAATGGGCGCGGCGTATCACCGTCACCCCGACGACACCCGAGGCAGTCAACTCTCCCCTGGTGTTTTCTGCGCTGCCTACCGGCATTGCGAAAGAAGTTGAACCCCAATTTGCCCAGGCTGGGATTAAAAGTCTGTTCGAATGCATCCGCCTACCGCGCTGACCCGGATGTTCCCATTCTGCTTCCGGAGGTAAACCCGGAACACACCGGCATCCTGGAGATCCAGCGCCGCCAGCGCGGATGGAACGGCTGTATCGTGACCAACTCGAACTGCACCAGCACTGGGCTGACCATAGCATTGAAAGCTTTGCAAGATGCCTTTGGTCTGGCAGTGGTCTTTGCCGTTTCCCTTCAGGCACTTTCGGGCGCAGGTTACCCTGGCGTGCCATCGATGGATGTGATCGATAATGTCATTCCCTATATTGGCGGAGAAGAAGACAAGGTTGAATGGGAACCGCGAAAGATGCTGGGGAAACTGGTGGATGGCGAAATTGAATTAGCACCCTTTGCCATCAGCGCGCAGACCAACCGGGTCGCGGTCAGTGATGGGCACACAGTTTGTTTGAACGTCGAACTGGGACAGCGCGCGGATATCAAGAAGGTCATCGAGGCCTTGTGTGATTACCAGGCCCCGCAGGTCAGCGCGAATTTACCCTCTGCTCCCCATCCGGTCATCGCAGTCCGCAGCGAAGCCGACCGGCCGCAGCCGCGCCTCGACCGCTTTACCGGAAACGGGATGACCACCGTTGTTGGGCGGGTGCGCCCAGACCCGATTCTGGATGTCAAGTTGGTAGTTCTCTCACACAATACCGTGCGTGGGGCTGCTGGTGGATCCATCTACAACGCCGAACTGCTCGTGAAGCAGGGGTTGTAAAGCAAAGTGACGGCAATAGAGAGAGGGGGCTATCCAAAAAGAGCCTTTGGATAGCCCCCTCTCTTTGTCATTTTGTTATGGTACCCAGGTTAAAGATTGCGTCGCCAAACCCCGACTGGCCCGCCGGTAGAAGTTCGTCAACGCCAGGCCTATGCGGGCGGTATGCCCCAACACCCAGCTGCCGTCCTCGGGGTCATCGTCCTGCCGGCGCTGGCTTTGCACCAGCCAGTTGGCATTCGAAACCAACAGGGGCAGCGGCGCGGAGGGCTCTTGCAGCAGTGTCTCGAAGATAAGACAGGCGTGTTCATAATCGGCTGCTGAATAACCAAAGCCCCAACCGCCAGGTTGCTTCACCCGGTATAACACCGTTTCGACCTGACTACTGAGCCAGTCTACCGCCCGCTCAATACAGCCCTGATAAGGCTGCAGCGGAATGTGCAATGTCGCACCGATCAACATACCTTGCAGCGCATCGCTAGTTTTTGGGATAGAGGCCTGCCCTGAAAGCTGATAGGCAGGCAGCCGGGGATGACAGCTGCCATCATTCCAGCTGCCATCCATGTTTTGCGTTCCCGCTAACCAGTGCAGCCCTTTTTCAATGGTCGGGCGGAAGCGATCATCGCGCGTCTCCGCCAGGGCGAGCAAAGCAGCCGCCGTCGCGCCAGCCTCACTCCAGATGCGCGTGGGGGTCATAATCTCATAACCCCACAGATTCGCATCCCAGCCGCCATCTTCATTCTGTGAATGGTATAAGCGGTCGATGCTGCGATAAATGCGCTGGGCCGATTCCCGGCGAATGAACGACCGGCCCAGACGGTAAAAGCAGCGCACCATCAGGCTGACCTCATAAACCGATAAGCTCGCCTGGGTGGATAAACTATCCGTAGACCAGCTTTCCGGGTGCTGCTCCAGGTATTCCACGCCGCGGCATAACGTCTCATCCAGGCTTGCTGTACAATCGATCCCTGGTAGATCCTGCACTGCATGCAAGAACAACACCCCGTATGCCGTGCGCCAGAAATCACTCTGCTCAACCTGCGCCCCCCAGCCTCCGTCTTGATGCTGGCTGCGCTGCATGCGGCCCAAAGCATGCAGCAAACTTTCTAACGTTTGCCGTACAACGGCAGCGGTTTCGCCGTCAGCCACCCCAACCGGGGGGGATGGATAGGCAGGGGCTGTGCTGGTTGGAATTTCTGGTACAGCCTCTGCTTCAACCATATGCCAGCGCCGCTGCAAAAAAGCAGAAAACTGTTGATACTTGACTTCATCCGGAAGCGGGGAATCAAGCAGGTCGAAGAAATACGCTTTGACCTGCGGGTCAGAGAACAGATCCAAAGGGAAACGATGCGTATTCATATGCATACCTCTAAAAAGGTTTCGTATCATTATAGCGCGCTAATCAAGATTTTCATCCGCCCAGTTTTTCGGGCTATAATCGGAATGGAATGTTAATCCTGATCTCAATGGTGGTGAAACATGGCTTTTTATGATCTGCCTCTGGAACAGCTCCAAACCTATCGCCCGCAGCGCAATGAGCCTCAAGATTTTGATGCGTTCTGGGAAAACACGCTCGCAGAAGCGCGCAGTTATCCCTTAAATCCGTGCTTTAAGGCCTACGACTCAGGCCTGCGCAACCTGGAAGTCTACGATGTGACCTTCATTGGCTATGCAGGCCAGCCGATAAAAGGTTGGCTGCTGCTGCCCCTGCAGCGCAGCGGAAAACTGCCTTGCATCGTCGAGTATATTGGCTACGGCGGCGGGCGCGGTTTTCCACTTCAATGGCTTGGTTTTTCGAACGCCGGGTTCGCCCACCTGGTAATGGACACCCGCGGGCAAGGCAGCGCCTGGATGCCGGGCGATACACCCGATCCTGAGCCAGAGGGCTCTAACCCTCACTTTCCGGGCTTTATGACCCGTGGGGTGCTCTCGCCAGATACCTATTACTACCGCCGCGTTTTTACTGATGGGGTACGCGCTGTGGAAACCGCGCGCAGTCACCCGGCAGTCGACCCGCAGCGCATCGCCATCACCGGCGGCAGCCAGGGCGGCGGGATTACTGTCGCCGTCGCGGGCCTGGATCCAACCGTGAAAGCCGCCCTGCCAGATGTGCCCTTCTTGTGCATGTACCGGCGGGCCACGCAGTTGACCAACAGCAACCCCTACGCCGAAATTTCCAACTATTGTAAAACGCACCGCGACAAGGTGGAGCAGGTCTTCAACACGCTGTCCTACTTCGATGGGCTAAACTTTGCCACACGGGCGAAGGCTCCCGCCCTGTTTTCCGTAGGCCTGATGGATGACATTTGCCCGCCTTCTACCGTTTATGCGGCATACAATTACTATGCCGGGCCGAAACAGATCAAGATTTACGAATATAACAATCACGAAGGCGGCGGTATCTACCAATCGGTGGAGAAAATTCGTTTTGTGGACGCCCTCTGGCCAGAACGCTAAAAGAAATTAATTCCAGTTTCCGACAGCAGTTGCTGCTGTTCGGAAACTGGAAGCATCAGAATCCACTCATTTCGCCGGCTGCCACGCCTCTTTAATGTAACCGAGCACGTTGCTCACATTCTCACAAATCGCATTGTAATTACCCGCAGCGACCCAATCCTTGCGGATCAGGTTGCTGCCCATGCCCAGGCACACTGCCCCGGCTTTGAGCCAGCGGCTGATATCTTCCCGGTTCGGTTCCACACCGCCGGTCGGCATGATCTTCGTCCAGGGCATGGGCCCCATCAAGGCCTTAATGAAGGCTGGCCCACCGACCGTTTCACCTGGAAAGATCTTAACAATCTCAACGCCCCACTCTTCAGCCGTGGAGATTTCAGTAGCTGTAGCGCAGCCGGGCAGGTAAGGAATTTTGCGCCGGTTGCACAGGCGCGCGACCTGTGGGTTGAAGCTTGGACTGACGATGAAGTTTGCACCATAGGCGATAAACAGCGCGGCGGTAGGGGCATCTACCACTGACCCCACACCCAGAATAACGGAAGATTTCGCAAATTCCAGGTATTCGCTCAGGTGAGCAAATACTTTCAAGGCCTGTTCGCCGCGGTTGGTGAACTCCATCACGCGCGTGCCGCCTTCCATGCAGGCGTGTAGGACTGCTTCGGCCACCTTTGGCTCACCATTATAAAAGATTGGCACCAGACCGGAAGAGAGCATTGCTTCATAAACATCTAGACGACTGAAACGCGCCATTTTCAACTCCTTGTAATAGATGAACGGGTTTTCCTGCTCACGGGCAAGCTTTAGCGAGCCACCCGGCCCGAAGCATCCCCTTTCATCAGCTTTTCAACTTCAGGGACAGTGATCTCAGAGAAGTCGCCAGAGATGGAGTGCTTCAAGCAAGAAGCCGCCACGGCAAAGTCCAGCGCGGTCTGACGATCACTGCTGGTCAACATACCGTAGATCAGCCCGGCAGTAAATGAATCCCCGCCGCCCACTCGATCGACAATGTAGTCGATATCGTAAGTGCGCGTGCTGAAGAACTGGCCTTGGTCCCACAGCACCCCGGACCAACTGTTATGGCTGGCAGAGTATGAGCCGCGGAGTGTAATGGCAATCGATTTGAGATTGGGGAAACGTTCCGCCAGCTGATCACACACATAGCGGTAGGATGCTGATGCTACCTTACCCGCAGTGACATCGGCATCCGGCGCATGAATACCAAAGACATCCTGAGCATCCTCTTCGTTGCCAATGATCACATCACACCAACGGATCAGTTCAGGCATCACTTCGCTGGCTTTCTTACCCCACTTCCACAGGTTCTTGCGGTAGTTCATATCACAGGAAACGGTCAGGCCCATTTCGTGCGCCGTGCGAACCGCCTCGATAGCCACTTCGGCTGCGCTTTGCGATATCGCCGGGGTGATACCGGTAGTGTGGAACCAGCTCGCCCCCTGGAAGACCTGCTGCCATTCTACCATTCCAGGCTGGATGGTGGCCGCGGCTGAGTTTGCCCGGTCGTATACCACTTTACTGCCGCGCTGCGCGGCCCCAGTCTCCAGGTAGTAAATCCCCATCCGCTCCCCACCGCGGATAATGCAGCGCGTGCCCACGCCATAGCGACGCAGGTAAGCCAGACAGGCTTCGCCCAGATCATTATTGGGTAGCCGGGTTACGAACTCCACCGGCAGGCCAAATTTCGCCAGCGAAGCAGCCACATTGGCTTCCGCACCGCCAAAACTGACTTCAAAAGTCGGTGTCTGGGTAATGCGCAGGTAACCAGGGGGGGACAGGCGCAGCATAACTTCGCCAAAGGTAACAATCGTGTTCATTGTGTTCCCTTCCCAGAATAAGAGTTGCTTAATGCAGTCCTCATTGTAGCATGGGCCGCCTAAAGCTGACAGCCTGTATGACAGGTCAAAGAGGGTTGATTTTTGCCACAGTCCTTGGACAGCTGGAGTGAAAAATCAGCGCTAAAGCAGTTTGCGCCCGGATTCGAGCAGAGTGCGAAACTGGGTGATGGTCTGACGAATACCTTCGCTGAGCGGGGTTGGCGAGAACTGCGGAAAAGCTTCGCGCCAGGCAGACCCAGCCAATCCAGCGGGGAAAGGCAGCGGCGAATCGGCGCAGGTAATCTGCGCGCCAGGGCGAGCCGATTGAATCTCAGCAATCAACTGCGCAGAATTGACCGGCTCACCGCCCATATCGAAAACAAAAGCACCCTCAAGAGGCGTTTCGGCTGCGGCGATAAACTGCAGGGCCACGTCTGAGGCAAAGTGGTATTGGCAAGGCCCGAAAAATGGTATGTGGGATGCCTGCCCGGCAGCCGCTGCCAGCATCGCCTGGGTAGGTCCGCTGGTGAATCCCTGATCACGCCCAACGCCATAAACGGTATAGGGTCTAAGAGCGATACTGCTCAGCTGGTAATCCTGCCAGTAAACTCGCGCCATCCCTTCGTTTGCCAATTTAGTCACCCCATACAACGTAGCCGGCTGTAAAGGCGCGGATGACAATACCTGGTTGGAAGCGGCGGGCGGCGGCGGGCCATACACTGCTACGGAAGAAGCGTAAGCCAGGTGGCGCAAACCGGCCTGGCGGGCAGCTTCAAATACATTAACCGTCCCGACCACGTTGACCTGCGCGCCCAGGGTTGGATTTGCCTTGCAGAAAGGCACTTGCAGCGCTGCCAGGTGAATAATATGTGTGATGCGCTGCCCCTGACAGACTTCGAGCAGTTGGGCAGCCTGAGTCAGGTCACCGTTCACAAAAGTCACCTGCTGCTGTTCTTTCACATCCAGCAGCAAATCCAGGCGGTGACGGTCGCTACTGAGATCAAAACTGACCGCCCGCTTCCCCTGATGAACCAGGTGAGCCAGCACCCAGGCTCCAATGCAGCCCATTGCGCCGGTTACCAGGTAAGTGGCATCCGGCTTGCTCATGACTTAGTCGCTGCCTGAACCGGGATGGTTTGGGCGAACATCTCATTGGTCAGTTTGCCTAATGGGCCGACTTCTATAGTGGTTGTATCCCCCGCTTTCATCCAGGCGCGCGGGCGCGGCATGCCGAGGATCACGCCCTGAGGCGTCCCGGTAGAAATAAGATCGCCTGGTTCCAACGTCATGTACTGGCTGATGAAATGGATCAAATGCGCGACCGAAAAAATCATGTCACTGGTGTTTGAATCCTGGCGCAGCTCACCGTTCAACCAGCAGCGCACCGGCCAGTGCTGCGGGTCGCGCGCCTCATCGGCGGTCAGCAGGTAGGGACCCAGCGGCAGGAACTTATCCAACGATTTACCCAGCAGCCACTGGCTGGTCCAGGACTGCAGTTCACGGGCGGAGATATCATTGGCATTGCAGTATCCCAGGACATAATCCAAGGCCTGTTCTTCGAGCACAAAACGCGCCCGCCGCCCGATCACCACGGCCAGTTCGGCCTCGTAATCATACTTTTTCGCGGTGGGCGGAAACGGAACCGCTTCCCCAGGGGCAGCCACGGCATTCTGGAACTTCGAAAACAATACCGGCACCGGCGGAATCTCGTTATTGGATTCTTTCGCATGTTGGCGATAATTCAAACCGATGCAAATGATCTTCCCAGGCTGCGGCACGCAGGGGCCAAATGTCAGCGCCGCTTCCTCCAACAGCCAGGCCGCATGCCCTTCTGCGCCCAAGGCCAGGGAAACAAAGTTATTCAGCTCCGGTAGAGCAGCCTGGCCTTGCGAAAACAATTTTTCAGGGGTATCGGCTAAATTTGCAATATTCAACGCACGGTTCGCCGCAGCTACATCCAGAACACCCTGGTCCGTTTTTACCCCCAAATAATCTTTGCCACTTTCGCGAAATGTCAGCAGAATCATATCTGGCTATCCTCCATTGGATGAAACAGGTCCGATTTTTTTGCCTTGGGAAAGGCTGCCCTACCAGCCAGCTGGCTAGAAAGGTTGTACTTAACCCCTATCCGAAAGATATTTCGATTGGGTATTTTGTAGGCGACGAGGTCGCCCACAAAATACCCAAAATAAAATATTCGGATAGGCTCTTATTATAATCACAGTGGTTTCTCCAGTCAGACAACCAGGGTAAAGAGTTCTGTATCCGGCATAATGCGTTTCCCAAAACGCGAAATGGCGTTTGTGAGAAACCCGTCGGAGCAAAATGGTGTAGAATTTGCTTGTCCACTTTTTGTGCAAAATATCTTTTACGAGGTAACCCCATGCCTTATCTTCTCGGGATTGATGTATCAACCACAGGCGTAAAAGCCTTGCTGATCGACCAGGACGGTCAGGTGACCGGAAGTGCCAACACAGAGCACCCCTTATCTACCCCTTATCCTCTTTGGAGCGAGCAGGACCCGCAAGACTGGTGGAATGGAGCAGTGCAGAGCATAAAACAGGTTCTTCAGGAAACCCATGTATCTGGCGAGGACGTGAAAGGCATTGGACTGACCGGGCAAATGCACGGGCTAACTCTGCTCGACGCAGCTGGACGGGTCCTGCGCCCGGCGATCTTGTGGAATGACCAGCGCACCGGCGCTCAATGTGACGAAATCCGCGCTCGCCTGGGCCGCTCGCGCCTGATCGAGATCACCGGCAACGATGCTCTGACCGGTTTTACCGCGCCAAAAATTCTGTGGGTACAGGAAAATGAACCCGATACCTACCGCAAAGTAAAGCACCTCCTGCTGCCTAAGGACTACGTGCGCTATAAGCTCACCGGCGAATATGCCATCGACCGCGCCGATGCCGCGGGAACGATCCTGCTGGATATCAAAACACGGGATTGGTCGCCAGAAGTTCTGCAAGCCTTGAATATTCCCGGCGCATGGCTGCCAAAGACCTTTGAAGGGCCGGAAATCACCGGTCAGGTCTCGGCAGAAGCGGCGGCCTTGACCGGGTTGTGCGCCGGAACGCCCGTCGTGGCCGGCGGCGGCGACCAGGCGGCCCAGGCGGTAGGCGTTGGGGCGGTACAGCCCGGGATTGTGGCGCTGACGCTGGGCACCTCGGGCGTGGTCTTTGCCACCACCGGGCAGCCCTTTATTGACCCAGAAGGCCGCCTGCACGCCTTCTGCCACTCTGTACCGGGCCGCTGGCACCTGATGGGCGTCATGCTCTCAGCCGCCGGAAGCCTGCGCTGGTTCCGAGATACCGTGGCCCCGGGCATAGATTACGACCAACTGCTGGAACCGGCTAAAACGATCCCCCCCAATAGTGAGGGGCTGCTGTTCCTACCCTACCTGACCGGCGAGCGCACGCCACATCCAGACCCGCTGGCGCGCGGGTTATTCGCCGGGCTCACCATCCGGCATGACCTGCCGCACCTGACCCGGTCTGTATTGGAGGGAGTTGCTTTTGGCTTACGTGACAGCTTTGAATTGATCAAAGCCGCCGGGCTGAGTGAAATTCGCCAGGTACGGGTTTCGGGGGGCGGCGCGCGCAGCGCGCTGTGGCGGCAGATCCTGGCAGATGTATTTGACGCCGAACTGGTAACGGTCAATACCACGGAGGGGGCTGCCTTCGGGGCTGCCCTGCTGGCTGGTGTTGGTACAGGCATCTGGAAAGATGTAGACGCGGCCTGCCAGGCGACTGTCAAGCAGACCGGGCAAACCACACCGCAGCCGGAAGCCGTACAAGCCTATCATCAAGGCTATGCTGTCTACCGGCAGCTTTACCCGGCTTTCAAAGAAATTTCCCACGAACTCAGCCAGTTATAATCAGGCCGATTGTCTAAATCCTTCTCGTTTAGTGGGGATCAGCCAGTTTCGATGCGGTTGATCCCCATTAAAAATATCTTTTGTTAGCAAAGGGGGGTTGGAAAGGGCTCCTTCTACAGTGGATTACCGGCGTATCTGCCGGTGATGTTCTGTCGTAATTCCTTATTTACTAAGAAATAGATTAGAGAAGTTTGTACACCCTTGAACATTATACAAAGATTAGCTATACTATATACAGTCAAAGTTAATCAGCTTTCCAGGTTGCGGTTTGCGTGACCAAAACCTGGAAAGAGAAATATCAAAACCGCACCCGAGAGCGGGGCAGGGATGATGCCTAACCTGGGAGGAGCCACTATGGCGACAATTGTTGATTTACCTGATGATCCAAAATTTACGATTAAAACGGTCGCGTCGAAAACGGGGATCCGGCCTGTGACCTTACGCGCCTGGGAACGCCGGCACGAGGTGCTCACCCCCCATCGGGCGGATAACCACTACCGGCTATATTCTGAACGGGATGTGGCAATTTTACGTTGGTTAAAAAACCGGGTGGAAGAAGGCATCTCCATCAGTAATGCAGTGAGCGAACTGCGCAGCATGACCAGCAACAACAGCTGGCCAGAAGCCCTGCCGGTGGCGCCTACCCAAACCGCAGGTGTTCCCAACACACCTCCCCGGCAGTATGCGAACCAGCTTTTCCAGGCGCTGATTAAACATGACGAGACGCGTTCAAGTGATATATTGCGGGAAGTGCACGCCTTATTTGATTTGATGACCGTGTGCATGGAAGTCCTGGTGCCTGCCTTACGGCAGATCGGTGAAGCCTGGTACCGGGGGGAGATCCGCGTCACAACGGAACACTTTGCCAGTGGATACCTGCGCGGTAAGCTGCTCTCCTTGCTGCAAGCCTACCCTTCGCGCCGCAACGCACCGCTCATCTTGATCGGCTGCGCGCCTATGGAGCAGCATGAATTGGGCAGCCTGATGCTGGCAGTTCTACTGCGCAGTGAAGGTTTCCGCGTTGAATTTCTAGGGCCAGATATCCCGGTTGAAGACCTGGCCGACTACGCCATTTACGAACAACCTGCCATGGTAGTGCTGTCTGCCATCAGTGAATACTCCGCTCGGGAAATGCGCCACATGCAAGCGTTATTAAATAAATCGCACCCTTCCCCCGTCTTCGGTTACGGTGGGCTGGCGTTCGACTTGCAGCCAGACTTACGCCAAGAAATTGCCGGCGTTTACCTGGGCGAGACCCTCGAACTTGCCCTGGATAACATAAAAAGCCACATAAAGACAGGGCATAAGGCAGCCAACCGGGCAAAATAGAAGGAAACGATAATCGATGGCAGCGGATCGAGGCAGGGCTTGCCTCAATCCGCTGCCATTGTTTTAAGGTCGAAAATCAAAGCTATACAGATTGAACAAACCTTGTACAACGCATAGCAATCCATTCCATGCTCGTGATAATATGCTCTTTATGGATGAGAATGAAAACCGCGATCACATGATGCCCATCTATAATATTAAAGCCGTCTCCCACCTGGTTGGCTTGCTTCCGGTTACGATCCGCGCCTGGGAACGCCGCTATGGATTGCCGCACCCCAATCGAGGGGAACAGGGTTACCGCTTATATTCTGAATATGACATACGTACCTTGCGCTGGTTAAAGGCACAAAACGAAACGGGGTTGAGCATTGCGCGCGCCGTCAATTATCTCAAGGAGCTGCGGGCAAATGGAACGGATCCAGTCGCCGAACCGCTGTATCAGCCGCAGGTTCTCCCGCGAGGAAATTCCGCCTCGCCCTCGTTGACCCACCTGGCCGACCAGCTGCTGGATGCACTGCAGCACTTCGATGAACCAACAGCGCTTGAGATTATGCGCCGCGGGTTTGCCCTCTACTCGGTCGATCAGGTGCTGATGGATGTTGTGCAGCCCGTCCTGGTGACTTTGGGAAATGCCTGGCACAGCGGCGAACTGCCGATTGCCGTGGAACATTATGCCACCCAGTTTTGCATGCAGCACCTTTCCAGTATGATGACGGCTGCGGCGCCCCCTTCACAGACCGGACACATTGTAGCGGCCTGCGCGCCAGGGGAAATGCACCAGATTGGCCTGCTCATGCTGGTCGTAATGCTGCGCTGGCGCGGTTGGGATATCAAATACCTGGGCCCAGACCTTCCATTGGACCGCCTGGAAGAAGCCTTGCTGCCCATTCACCCGCAAGCCCTGATGTTCTCCGCGAACCGGGTAGCGACTGCGGAACAGCTATCGCAGCTACCTGAAGTTTTGAAGAACTTTCCCGCACCTCACCCGATCTTGATCCTGGGAGGGCAGGCATTCCAGCAGATGCGCCTGTCTAAAGACATCCCGGCGGTTTATCTCAATGGATCCCCACAAGAAATGGTGCACCACATTGAGGCGATCATGTTCCAAAGCAAGCTGGCCAACCATCCAAAAGGCAAACCTGGAGAAAAGCATGAAAAATAAATTATTGTTATCTGTTTTACTGGTTGTTTTCATCGACTTGCTCGGCTTCAGCCTGATCCTGCCGCTGCTGCCATACTACGCCAAGACCTTCAATGCCAGCGATACGATGGTTGGACTGCTGGTGGCGTCCTATGCCGCCATGCAGTTGATAGGCGCGCCTATCCTGGGGCGCCTGTCTGATCAGTATGGACGCCGGCCGCTGCTGCTGATATCCATTGGCGGTACCTTCGTCAGCTTCCTCTTGCTGGCATTTGCCCATAACCTGTGGATGCTGTTCGCCTCGCGCATGATCGATGGCTTGACAGCCGGAAATATCAGCATCGTACAGGCTTATATCAGTGACGTGACCGATGCGAAAAACCGATCACGCGGGCTGGGAATGATCGGAGCGGCTTTTGGGCTGGGGTTTATCATCGGCCCCGCAGCCGGCGGCGCTTTGAGCCAGTTTGGTTACGCTGTACCCGCCCTGGCAGCCGCCGGGTTGTCTTTCTTCAACCTGATCCTGGTCATGCTCTGGCTTCCAGAATCGCTGACAGCTGAACGACGCGCTGAAATCAGCCAGAAGCAACGCGCTCCGCTAACCATCCGTGCTTTATTTGCCGCCTTGCGCAGGCCGCTGGTCGGGCCGCTACTGCATACGCGTTTCTTCTTTGGCCTGGCGTTTTCCATCTTTCAAACCATCTTTGCCCTGTATGCCCTGGAACGCTTCAAGGTGGATGCGCAGCATACCGGTTACATCCTGGCTTATGTGGGTGTGCTTTCGGTCATCACCCAGGGCTTTTTGATCGGACGCCTGACCGCCCGCTTCTCCGACCCGCGCCTGATCTTCACGGCGACCATTATCATGACCTTTGGGCTGGCCGGCTGGGCGCTTTCGCCAACCATTCTGATCCTGCTGATCATTATGGCGCCGACCTCATTCGCTGCAGGGATCCTTAACACCGTCATCAACAGCGCCATCAGCAAAGCCGTTCCTCCTTTCGAGATTGGCGGGATGCTCGGCATCTCTTCCTCACTGGAAGCCGCGACGCGTGTTATCGCCCCTACCCTGGGGGGCGTTTTACTGGACCAGGTCAAACATGGCCTGGGTGTTTTTGCCGGAACCGCCGCCCCGGGTATATTTGCCGCGTTGATCATGGCCTGGTTGGTAACCTATGTCTGGCGGCAGGTGATAAACCTGCCCATCTCCGAGCGCAGCGCAGCCGTCAATGCACCGGCCATGCCTAACCCGGGAGATTAGCCAAATTTCATCGAACATTCACAATTGCATAATAAACTGGATGCAAGGGTTTTGGAGAGCTGCCTGCAGTCGTGGCGATTTCAGAAAGTTCACCCAAATCACCATCGATTAACTATGGATTTATTAGGGATTTTGTTGTAATATAGATACATTTAGTGCGATATGTTTGTCTCCTGATTGGCGAGTGGGGGGAATTCGTTCAGTCACCTGACCAGAAAGGTTTAAAAATGAGTTCAGAAGATGCCCGCAAACAGAAACCCCAACCGCACAAGCAAGGCATAAAGAGCGCCTTGGAAGAGGTATTGGAGCGCCTGCGGGAAGGGCTGGACAACCTGGCTGAAGGACTCCGCCCGAACCAGCCACAACCGGTGCCAATCCCAATCCCAGTCCAACGACCGAGAAGGAGATAGCCAGTCCATGCCTGCAATTGAAAACCGCTTCCAGGTGAAAGCCTCCCCGGAAGCGGTTTCATTTTTCCACCGCGATACCCGCGCGCTCAAACGCCTGACGCCGCCGCCGGTGTTTGTCCAATTAATCCGCGTCGAGCCGCTTGCGGAAGGCTCGCAGTCCGCTTTTGTGCTGTGGTTTGGACCGTTGCCGGTTCACTGGCTGGCCGTCCACTCGCAGGTTGATCCACACAGTGGCTTCATTGATACCCAGGCGCGCGGGCCGATGCAGCACTGGGTGCACCAGCATCATTGGCAAGCGCAGGGCGACGGAGCTACTTATGTCACAGAGCACCTGGAGTATGCGCACTATCCCGGCCTGCGCGGGCTGTTGACGCGAAATCTTGTTCGCGCGCCCGCTGCTCAAACTGCTGTTTGCTTACCGGCAGTGGGTCATTCAGCGAGCGCTGCGCTAACCCGCAAAGGATCTAAGGCACTTACAGGTATATTCGATTGGTTGAGGCATGAAAACCGTACATACCATTGTCATTGGCGCTGGCATTGGCGGGCTGACCGCTGCCGCCCTGCTGCTGCAAGGAGGGCAGCGCGTGACGGTACTCGAAGCGCATACTTACCCGGGTGGTTCTGCGGGTACCTTTTACAATCGCGGCTACCGCTTTGACGCCGGCGCGACCCTTGCCGGGGGTTTTTCGCCGGGTGGGCCCCATGCGCGGCTGGCCGAACGCCTGGGCCTGAATTGGCCGGTCCATCCCATAGACCCGGCCTGGGTGACACACCTGCCAGGTAAGCGCATCACGCAGTGGAGCAGCCCCGAACGCTGGCAGGCGGAGCGCCAGCAGGCTTTCCCCGGATCAGAAGGCTTCTGGCACAAACAAGAATCCCTGGCAGAGCTGGCCTGGGATCTCTCCAGGCGTTACTTCCCCTGGCCGCCTGAAAACCTGACCGACCTAACCTATCTGGTCCGGGCGCTGCGCCCGCGCACATTGGACGCCCTGCCGTACTTGTTTTCCAGCATCGCAGACCTGGCCGGCAGCGCCGTCCGGCAGAATGCCGGTTATTTTCGCACCTTTCTCGATGCGCAGCTGTTGATCTCCGCCCAAACGACCGCACCCTATGCTAATGCGCTTTACGGCAGCGCTGCGCTCGACTTGCCGCGCCGTGGGGTAAACCAGGTACGCACTGGCATGGGCGCTCTGGCCCAAACATTGGTAAGCTGGATCCGCGAGCATGGCGGGGAAGTCTATTTGCGCCAGAAGGTCACTGAAATCCTTTTTAAAAACGGCAGGGTCAGCGGCGTGCGCACCGCAAAGGGGCTGGACCTGGGCTGTGATCATCTGGTCGCCAATCTGACGCCCTGGGCTCTGGCACAGCTTTTGGGAGATAACGCGCCCGCGCGCCTGCGCCGAGAAGTGCAGCGCCGCCAGCCAACCTGGGGCGCATTTGTGCTTTACCTGGGTCTGGAAAGCAAACTCCTTCCGCCTGAAGCGCTGACGACCCATCACCAGGTGGTAATTGACCCGGCGCAGCCGCTGGGCGAAGGCAATTCCGTGTTTATTTCCTTATCCGATCCAGATGACCCCACCCGCGCCCCTGCTGGTATGCGCTCCGCAACCCTCTCCACACACACCCGGGTGCTGCCCTGGTGGGACCTGGCCCGGCAGGACCCGCAGGCATACAGCGCGCGCAAGGCGAGCTACACGGACCGCGTGCTTGCCGCTGCTGAGGTCGCCCTACCAGGCTTGCGCCAATCGATGCGCTTATGCCTGCCGGGCACGCCGGTCACATTCCAATTCTATACCCATCGTCCGCTGGGCATGGTGGGCGGCTTTCCGCAGACTTCTCTGCTGCGAGCGCGGAGCCCCTGGAGCGGAATCCCCAACGTATGGCTGGTCGGCGATTCGATCTTTCCCGGGCAGTCAACTGCGGGCGCCACCCTGGGCGGTTGGCGCGTCGCTGAAACCATGCTACACCTAAGCCGCAATGCGTAACGAAAGGTGTCTACCGGTATATACAAAGCATATCCAAACCTTATACATTGAATTGCTTCAGCCTTTGAAAACTGTCAAAATAGAGAAGAGGTTTTTACCAGTTAGCCTTGTTTACTGCATTTACAGGTAACCGGTAAAAACAAGAAAAGGACTTTGGAGGAAGAATGGCGAAAAAAATCATTGTCATCGGCAGCGGTTTTGGTGGATTGGGCGTGGCAACTCGCCTGGCGGCGCACGGCCATCAGGTAGAACTTTTTGAAAAGCGGGATAAGCTGGGCGGGCGAGCCTATCAGTATGAAATCAATGGCTTTAAATTCGATGGCGGGCCCACCCTGGTTACAGCCCCATTTATGTTTGATGATATTTTCACCCTGGCAGGCAAGCGCCGCGAAGATTATGTGAAGTTCGTGCCTTGCGAGCCGTTTTACCAGATCATCGATCATAACAAACAGGCTTTTCAGTACAATAATGATCTCGAGTTTGTGAAACAAGAGATTGACCGTCTCAACCCGGCAGACAAAGAAGGTTATGTACGCTTTCTGGAATCGACCAAACCTATCTTCCAAAAAGGTTTTGTCGAACTGGCGGATAAACCCTTCCTGCACCTCAGTGACATGCTCAAAGTTGCCCCCGACCTGGTCAAGTTGCAGTCCTATAAGAGCGTATACAGCTATGTTTCCCAGTTTGTCGAAAATGAGCTGCTGCGCCAGGCGCTCTCTTTCCACCCCCTGCTGGTCGGCGGCAACCCATTCGATGCGCCCAGCATTTATGCCATGATCAACTACCTGATGGACCGCTGGGGGGTATATTATGCCATCGGCGGGACAGGCGCGATTGTCGATGCCTTAGGCAAGCTGTTTGGCGAACTGGGTGGAAAGGTCCATCTGGACTGCGCGGTCGAAGAGATCTTAACCGAAGGGCGAAAAGTCACCGGGGTGCGCTTGAAGGATGGCACCGTACAGTACGCCGATGCGGTTATTTCGAATGCCGACGTCGCCTGGACCTACCTGAACCTGATCCCAAGTAAAGCCCGCCGCTGGAACAAGGATTTCCGCTACAAAAACATGCGCTACAGCATGTCACTGTTCGTGATTTACTTTGGCACTAAACGCCGTTATCTCGACCGCGGCTTGGTGCATCATAATATCATCCTCAGCCAGCGTTATAGAGGACTGCTGGATGACATCTTCTCTCACAAAGTGCTGGCGGACGATTTCTCACTTTACCTGCATATGCCCACCTATACCGATCCTTCTATCGCGCCTGCAGATACTGAATCCTTCTACGTGCTTTCTCCGGTGCCACATTTAGGCGCAAAGGAGATTGACTGGACGAAAACCGCCCCTGTCTATAAAGAGCGCATTTTGACATTCCTGGAAGATAACTTCCTGCCTGATCTGCGCGCCAATATTGTCGCCGAACATTATATTGATCCGCTTCACTTCCAAAACACGTTGAACAGCTACCTTGGGGCGGCTTTCTCTCTCGAGCCCATCCTGACGCAGTCCGCCTGGTTCCGCCCCCACAACCGTTCTGAAGACTTTGAAAACCTGTATTTTGTTGGCGCAGGCACGCACCCGGGCGCCGGATTGCCTGGGGTGCTTTCTTCTTCGATTATTGTCGAAAACTTGATTCAAGAAACCTTATAGGCTGACAAACAAGGGGCCATCAAAAGATTGGTTTTAGATGGCCCCTTGTTTTCATGCGTCGTAAAACAATCCCCCTGCCTGATTGGCAAAAAAGAAGAAAAGATGATATAACTTTTTCAACTGTTAACGAATGATTATCCGTTAACAATTTATTAACTTCACCACTCTCCTGGGATAGGGGCATAAATCACCCCCAGGATGAGGAGCATCTATGAGAATCCTGGATATTTTTAAGCCCAAACCCAATAAATTCGTCCAACTGCTCATCGAACAAGCTCACCTGACACATAAAGGGCTGGAGCTGTTAAAAGTGTATATGGAGAACCAGGACCCAGAAATCGCCAGGGAACTCACCCGCACCGAAAAAGAAGCGGACGAAGTGCGGCGGATTTTAATTGAAGAACTCATGCGCACCTTCATCACTCCGTTCGACCGGGAAGATATATTTTCGCTTTCTCGGGAGATTGACGACATCATCGACTATGCCAATACCACCGTCGATGAGATGGAAATTCTAAAGGTAAAGCCGACACTCTATATGCAGCGCATGGCCTCCCTGCTGCATGACGCCGGGGTGGAACTGCACCTGGCCGTGCAGCGCCTGGAAGATAAACATTTTACCGTCGCCAACGAACATGTCCAACGCGCCAAGGCCCTGGAAAATCGAGTGGAATCGGTTTATCGCGAAGCGCTGGCCGACCTTTTCCACGGGCCAAAAGACAACAAGCATATTATGACGATGCTGAAAGTGCGCGAAATCTACCGGCACCTGAGCAACTCCGCAGACCGGGAGGACATGGCTGCCAACGTCATCGCCGATATCATCATGAAGATCAGTTGACGAGGATGCTTTGCTGGTTTTGATTGTAATCCTCGCTCTGGCATTTAATTTTGTCAATGGATTTCAGGGCGCAGGCAGCAGTGTCGCGACGGTGATTGCCTCACGCGCGGCAAACCCGCGCCTTGCACTGTGGCTTTCAGCTGCAGCCATCCTGTTAGGGCCATTCCTGTTCGGCATCGCCGTGGCTTATACCATCGGCCAGGGCATCCTGAAACCAAGCGCGGTCAACCCCGGTATGGTAAGTGCGGCTTTGATCAGCGCCGTGGCCTGGAGCTTACTGACCTGGTTCTTTGCTATCCCCAGCAGCCCCTCCCATGCCCTGGTGGGAGGATTGGTTGGCACGGCTATCGCCAGCCAGCGTTTGAACGCCCTGGTCATGACGGGTTTTATCAAAGTTCTGCTGGCCCTGTTTCTTTCACCTATCCTGGGTTTTGTATTCGGCCTGATCGTCACCCGGCTGGTGTTTTTCCTGGCGCGCCGGGCCAGCCCACGGATTAACCTATGGTTTAAACGCGGACAGCTGCTGGCTGCGGTCACCCTGGCGCTGTCTAGCGGCGCGAATGACGGGCCAAAAGGTATGGGCATCATCGCGCTGGGTTTGGTCGCCAGTGGGGCTGCTACGCAGTTCCAGGTGCCACTGTGGGTCATTCTCTCCAGCGCCCTGGCCATGTCCCTGGGTACCGTCCTGGGAGGCTGGCGGCTGATTAAAACCCTGGGCGGCAAATTCTTTCGCATTCGTCCGGTCGACGGCTTTTGCAGCCAGATTACTTCTACTATTGTCATTTTAGGCGCTGCCCTGGTAGGCGGGCCGGTGAGTACGACTCAGGTGGTCAGCACCACCATTTTGGGAAGTGGGGCTGCCGAGCGCATTAACAAGGTGCGTTGGGGCGTAGCTGGGAATATCGCCTTAACCTGGCTGTTCACCATTCCGATCAATATTTTTCTGGCCTGGATAATTTATCAACTATTCCGCCAGGTTGGTCTGGCCTGACCATTCGCCTTTGCCATACGGTAAGCATCCAGGGCGCGCTTGCGCGCCTGTTGATGATCAACCAGCGGAGCCGGGTAGCCGGCAGGGAGAGTCCCGTCCCGCCAGGGTTCGTGGATGCTGTTATCCAGCACCGCCCGTAGCTCGGGAACCCAGCGGCGAATAAAGCTTCCCTCCGGATCAAATTTCTTTCCTTGACGGACCGGGTTGAAGACGCGGAAATAAGGTGCAGCATCGGTACCCACCCCTGCCGTCCACTGCCAGCCGCCGTTGTTTGCCGCCGGGTCGCCATCCACCAGCTGTTGCATAAACCAGCGCTCACCCACCTGCCAATCAATCAGTAAATCTTTCACCAAAAACGAAGCCACAATCATGCGCCCGCGGTTATGCATCCAACCGGTTTCGGCCAGCTGGCGCATGCAGGCATCCACTACCGGGTAGCCAGTCCGGCCCACCTTCCAGGCCTGCAAATCGGCGGCTGCGCCGCCTTGAACATCGCGCCAGGGAATGTTGCGCAGGGCAGGGTTGAAAGCCTCTCGCAGCACGCCAGGGAAGTAATACAGGATGGCATTATAAAATTCGCGCCAGATCAGCTCGTTGCGCCAGGTTTCACAACCCAAGCGGGCTGAGTTATCTGGCGCAGCGCTAAGCGCCTGCCGCAAGCCCGTCATAGCACGCAGCGCGGACAGCATGCCAAAGCGCAGATAGGGCGAAAGGGTCGAAGTGCCTTCCAGATCTAACCGGTCGCGATCCTCAGCATACGCATATACAGGACCTTCCAGAAAGGCGGTCAGGCGGCGCTGCGCTTCCTTTTCGCCGGGCGGAAACAGATCGGGCGCAGCCCCATCCGGCAGGACATCTGAAGGCAGCTCAGGCGCTGGCAGAAACCGCTCTGGCGGAGACCAGGCGACAAGTTCCGGCAGCGGTAGGCTTTTCCATAACCTGCTAAAAGGGGTGAAGACCGTATAGGGCGTGCCATCCGCTTTGAGCAGCAGGCCGGGATGATGCACCGTTCCCTCTAAGACGGTGCGCAGCGGCAGTTGCCGGGCTACCTGAGCATCCCGCCGGCGAGCGTAAGGGGAATAATCTTCACCAGCGTAAATCACTTGAGTACCGCTCTCCGCAACCAGCTGTGAGAGCACGGTAAGCGGCTGCCCGGAGCGCACGATCAAACGGCTGCCATGCGCGCGTAAATCGGCATCCAGTTGATGCAGGCCCGCGAACAGAAATGCCTGGCGTTTTGGAGCCGGTTTCCGGTTTAAGGCCGGATCGATGATAAAGAGCGGCAGAACCACTCCCCCTTCACGTAACGCAGCCCGCAGAGCGGGGTTATCCCTCAGGCGCAGGTCGCGCCGGACCCACCAGATTGCAGTTGGCATGCGCACCTCCTTGGATGAGTATACGCTGCCGCTTCATCCTAAGTGAGAAAATGAATAAGTTTTGAGCTTAAATAGAAAGCCGCCGGTTGCCCGGCGACTTCCTATTTGGCTGCGACACGTTTCGTTATAAGATAACGAGGAGGCGTGCCGCAGCCGTTAGCGTGTAACTACTACTATCCATGTACAGCACCACCTCCTCTTCTTTAGGATAGCAAATCCATTTTTGAGATCATTCGTTGCTCACTCTGGTGTTTCTGATCTCTGCCCTCTATTATCCACTATCATTTAGAATAGTCAAGTCAAGATAGGTTAAAGACACGTTAAAATCTTGGCGGCTGGCAGTTTTGCAAATTTTAGGGAACCATGAGATGGGTGAAGCGCCAGGAGCCGTCCGCCAGGGTCTCAACCTTGGAAGATGCGCCCAGCACCTCGAACCAGGTCTGGCCTGGTTTGAAGGCAAAGGGATTGCCATCTTTATCGACAAGCGTCAGCACGTTACTGGATTTGAGATGCTGCCAGGTGACCTTTTGAATCACGCCATCGCGAGCGATATACGCCGGACCAATGCCGCCTTTGTAAGTTATGCCATCACAGCCGACATATGAGTTGACGCGGTTATCCATAATGATATCCAGCACTTCAGCATCTTCGCGCTTAACATAATACTGATGGGGCACGCACAGCATCACCAGGTTATCCGCGGCGATCGGCTGGCCTGTCAGGCGGTCGGTCAGCTGTTCGTACACCTCGTTATTGCGGTTGACATCGTTCTGTTTATCCGCAAAACGCAGGTAGCGCCCGCTGGTTGGATCATAATCCCAGCGGTTGTAAATCGCGCCTGAATAGCGCACAAAGATCTTTGAAGCTGGTGTGCCACCGGCGGGCGTTTCCAGTTTGAAGAACATGCCGTCCTGGTTTTGCTGAGTATTATCTACACCGCGGGTTTTAAGGTAGTCTTGCATGGCAACCGTGTTGGCCACCAATAAATTTTGCCCGTTTGGCTCATAGCGGCACAGCGCCGGGCAGGATTTGTTCGTCTCCAGGATCAGGCGCTTGCCAAAGTCTGAGTTAAAAAAGCGCTGGTTGACAGGCGGATAGGCACTACCGTAAACAAAAATGGCTTTGTACATCTGGATAATGTTGCTGTCGAAGAAGCGCCCCGAACGGATAGGCCCAACGCGCTCGGCGTCATTCCCGTAAAAGACCGCGGCGAAACGTGTCGCGCCAAATTCGGTATAGTACTCGTAGACGATATCCGCCAGCGAAAGCCCCCACTGCGGGCGATGCTCACGAGGAATATTCTCCACTTTGATGACAATTGGCCGCCGGTTGAGCAGTTGCGGATTCTTGACTTCCAACCCGGTGAGCGGGTCCACATTTGCGGCAAAGCCGGTTGGGCCGCGCCCGGCAGTTGGATAGGCCGGGGTAGGAGTCAGGGTAGGTGTTGCAGTCGGCGGAACCGGAGTCTGGGTAGGGGTTTCCGTCGGCGAAGGGGTTACAGTAACTGTTGAGGTTGGCAAAACGCCGGTCGCAAGGGTTGTCGCGGTTGGAGCAACCTCCGCGGAGTTAGCTGCGGGTCTGCACGCAGTCAGCAGTATGATAAGCGCCAGTATAATCACAGGCAGTTTTTTCACGGTTTTCTCCTTCTTGGATAGTAGGATCATAACCCGATTCTCAAATTTTTGTCAACCAAAGTCTTTGAATATAACCACCATTTTTATTGGCGAAACAAACCAGGCATGCTGAATCCCTCCTCGGGGCCAAATTTACAATATAATGAAAGTGCTATGGAAAACTCTACCCAAACGTCAGGCCGCCTGTCCAGCCTGTTTCCAATTTTTAAAGTGCTGCTCGTCCTGGCTACCGGCCTATTCGTGATCGGCTGGTGGTTTTATACCCCACCTGGACTGCTTGGCAAAGCCGATGCCGTCGCTTACACGGTTTGCCACCGCATTTCTTCGCATTCTTTTCAAATCGGCGACCGGCAGATGCCATTATGCGCGCGCTGCTCGGGAATGTACCTGGGCGCGCTGCTCGGGATCGGTTATCTGATCCAGTTTGGCGGAAAACGGGGCGGAATGCCTTCCCGCAAGATATTATTCGTGTTGGGTATTTTCCTGCTGGCCTTTGCCGCGGATGGTGTCAATTCCTATCTGCATTTCTTCCCGAATTTTGGCCTTTACCAACCAGAAAACTGGCTGCGCCTGCTCACCGGCACTGGCGTAGGTTTGGGCATCGCGGCAATCCTGACTCCGGTAGTCAATCAGTCTTACTGGCAAACCTATGACAGCCGCCCGGCGTTGGCCGGTTGGCGTGAATTCCTGCCACTGCTGGGGCTGGCTGCGCTGCTGGACCTGGCTGTGCTCAGTGATAATCCCCTGCTGCTGTATCCCCTGGCACTGCTCAGCGGATTTAGCATCTTTTTTGTCCTTTCCCTCGTATATAGTATTGTATGGCTCATGCTGTCGAAGCATGAGAACAGCTTTGGCAGCTGGCGCGGAATCTGGTTTCCGCTGCTGGCAGGTTTCATGACGGCGATGCTGCAAGTTGCCCTGATCGATGCGGGCCGGTTCTGGCTCACGGGTACCTGGGGCGGGTTCAACTTGTAATCATTAACTGAAACAGCAAAGAAAGTGTAATTATGGATCTTTTTAACTTATTTTCCGCATTCGGCCTATCTGCCAGCGCCGGTCTAAACGCATATATTCCCCTGCTGATCGTGGCGCTGCTGGCAAAGTTCACGAACCTGATCCATCTCAACTCTCCCTGGGATGCGCTCACCAGCTGGTGGGTAATTGGCCTGTTGGTCGTGCTTTCCATCATCGAGTTTTTTGCCGATAAAGTTCCCGCGGTAAATCACATCAATGATGTGATTCAAACCCTCATTCGCCCGGCAGCCGGGGCGATTCTGTTTGCTGCCAGCGCTAAAGTGGTCACCAATGTTTCCCCTTTGCTATCCCTGGCACTGGGCCTGCTGGTCTCGGGCAGCGTGCATTCGGTTAAATCGTTGGCGGTGCGCCCGGCAGTCACGGCAACCACAGCCGGAGTTGGCAATGTACCGGTAAGCATTCTCGAAGACCTGATCTCGACTGCCATGTCGATTATCTCAGTGGTGCTGCCGGTGCTGATTGCATTCCTGTTTATTCTATTGGCTGGGCTCATCGCCTGGTGGCTGTTACGCCGCAGGTCCAAATATTCCAGGGCCTGACTGTTTTTGCTTGCTTAATGAAGGGAGGAATGATGACTGAATATCCACAACCCGATTATCAACCCGGTTACCAGACCACTGAAACCAATGTGACTGCCGTCGTCAGTCTGGTGTTTGGCATTCTCAGCTGGCTCGGTTTGGTAGGCATCGGGGGTATTGTCGCTGTGATCGCCGGGCATATTGCCAAGGACCAGATCCGCAAGAGCGAAGGTCGCCAGACTGGGGATGGCCTGGCAACCGCCGGATTAGTGTTAGGCTATTCCCATATTGTTGTGGTGGTTTTAGGCGCATGCTTGATCTTTTTGATTTTAGCAGGTGTCATCACTGGGCTGGGCATCTGGGGGATCCAGGGTCGCTAGCGGAGCAGCCAACTGTCCGCTTTTGTTGCAGGTTACTGTCAATCAATCAAATCTCACTTTTATCGTCAAGGAGAGAAGGACATGGATCAAAATCAGAACAATAACTCATTCTTCGATAATATGCCCCCACCGCCCCCGCCTGAGAACCCTCCAACCCCGGATGAAAAACCAGTAGAGGAACCCGGTTTCGCTCAGGTGTATGAGGTACCGCCGGCCGAGCCTGCCTATGTGCCCCCTCCGCCTACCATGCCGCCCGCCGGCCCGCCGCCGCCTCCACCACCACCCAATCGATCTAACCGCACCTGGTTGATTATTCTAATCGTGGTGTTGGTGCTATGCTGCTGCTGCGCTGCTTTCCTGGTTTTCATGTATTACATTGGCGGCGACTGGCTGATCCGACAATACCAGTCATCCTTCATCCCTGCCGTGGCAGCGTTTATCTAAACCCATCTAATCATTATTTTGCCTATGGGCTGCCGGTTAGAACCTGACAGCCCATAGGCAAGTAATCTAATCTTCAAGGTCCCTTCTCGTTATTTAGATCAAAAGGTTGGGGGGCTTTCAAACGCTGCCGCAGTTCAGCCAGGGCGGCGCGAGCCTGGGTGCGTGTTTTCACATCCAGGCACAGCGCAGCAAATTCATCTTCATCCAGCACCAATTGCCGTCCATCCGGGAAAACCAGCAGATCCAAAGCCAGGTCTACATAAGAAATCTGGCTGTCCCTAAAATCCGCGGGCCGGCAAACGTTGCAGTACCAACCCTTGAGCTGGTCATCCTGACGGTCATGAATTTCAAAAATGTTATACCAGCGGTCGCTGTAGTAGGCTTCAACAAAGCGGTCACCGCGCCCGAAAGTAATCCCATGAAAAGGCAAATCGGCGCGGTTAAAAGCTGCCTCCAGCAGAACAGCCTGCGGCCATTGGCGCAGCACGCGCCCCGGATAACGCCAGGTTTCCTGCCCTTCCACATTCAACTTAATCACGTCTACATACGGGTTCATTCTGCCTCAGCCAGAAACTGAACAGCATCTTCTGCCAGGGAAAGTATCACTTCTTGCCCGGGTTCGAAAGCGTGGTTGACATTGAAGGAAAACTCTCGCCCGTCTGCACTGCGCAAATTCAGCCGGAAACCACCTGCCTGGAACACGCTGTCTGCTACCCGGCCGCGCAGAACGTTTTGCTGGCCATCCATCCCACCCGGTTCTGGCAGGCGCGCCGCATTGGGCCTGAATAACAGCGTAACTGCCTTTCCCACCTGAGGCTGCATTAGCGAGTTTCCTTTCCCTTCGAATATCCCCAGATCTGTTTCCGCACGCAGTGGCCTGCTGCTTATAAGACGCCCGGGCAGCAGGTTGGTTAGACCTAAAAACTCCGCCACCCAGGGAGAAGCGGGCTGGTTATATACTGCTGCCGGCGTGCCAGTCTGCTCGATGCGCCCATCCCGCAGCAAGACCAGCCGGTCGGTGATCGCAAAGGCTTCTTCCTGATCATGGGTCACATAGATCGCCGGAATCTGGTCCGCGTGCAGCAGGCGGCGCAGCTGCTCTTCAACCTGCTCCTTCAAAGCCCGGTCCAGCGCGCCCAGGGGTTCATCCAGCATCAAAAGCCGCGGGCGCGGGGCTAGCGAGCGTGCCAGCGCCACGCGCTGCTGCTCCCCGCCGGAGAGGTCTGTGACCCGCCGGTGCGCGAATTCTGCCATGTTGACCCGCTCCAGCGCCTCCTGCACCCGGCGGTTAATCTCCGCTTTAGGCACATTTTGCATACGCAGGCCAAAAGCAACATTTTCGGCCACACTGCGATGGGGAAACAGGGCATAATCCTGGAACATCAAACCAAAGTCGCGCCGGTTCACCGGTACCTCTGCCAGATCTACACCATCCCACAGCACCTGCCCGCGAGCCGGCTTTTCCAGTCCAGCAATAATGCGCAGCAAGGTGCTCTTGCCACTGCCAGAAGCCCCCAACAGGCACACCGTTTCCCCTGCGGCGACAGTAAAGGATACGCCGAGCAGCAGCGGCTGGCCCTCATAATCTTTCCAGATGTCGCGAACTTCAAGCATACCCCATTTTCTCCTCAGCGCATATGCTACCACAACCGGCTGCGTTTCGGCTGATTTCAGTCAGGCCGACCGCCGCAAAACCCAGAGGTTCTACAACTACAGTGGACTTTTCGATACCAATACGTTTATAATTCAGGTAGATTATGGGGGGCATAGAGAATCACATGAAACCCAAACCTTACCTACCCTTTCTTTTTATCCTTATCGCCGGCCTGTTAATTGTCACGCTCGCGCATCCGCTGCCAGGTTCGGCGCAGCAAAATCCAAATCAGCTGTTTTTACCCCTGATTCAAAATGGGGTCAGCCTGCCTCCGGCAGATCAGGCGGCGCAGCGCATTACCGTTCCAGCCGGGTTTGCAATTCGCATCTACGCCCAGAACCTGAGCGCTCCCCGCCTGATGGCCGTGGGACCAGATGGCTGGTTATATGTAGCTTTATACGGCGCAGGTCAGATTGCGCGCCTGCCCGACCGCAATCATGACGGGCTGGCAGACAGCACTGAAATTGTCGCCAGTGGGCTGACCAGCCCACACAACCTGGAGTGGCATAACGGTTGGATGTATGTAGCCGAGTTAGGCAAGATCGAGCGCCTGGCAGACCAGAACAATGATGGCATCTATGAAACGAGCGAACTGGTCACCAACAATATCCCCGGCGGGTCAGGGCACAGCTCGCGCACGCTGCACTTTGGCCCAGATGGCAAGCTGTACGTGAGTGCTGGATCCAGCTGCAACCTGTGTGTTGAAACTGATCCTCGCCGGGCTGCGATCCTGCGCTTTAATGCGGATGGCAGCATCCCCTCGGATAACCCCTTTGCCAATGCCTCAGATCCCCAGAAACGCCCGGTATGGGCCTGGGGGCTGCGCAACAGCGTGGACTTCCTCTGGACGGCCAACGGCGACATGTATGCTGATCACAACGGGGTGGATGGCCTGGGCGATAATACGCCCCCTGAAGAAGTCCTGATCCCCATTCGCGGCAATCAATGGTATGGCTGGCCTTACTGTTACACGCCTGTTTTAGGCATCAACAAACCAACGCAGCCTGAAATCCATGATACGCGCCTGCCGCTGCCTGCAGGCCTGAACTGCACCCAGGCCGTCCCGGCCTTGTTCACCGCTCCGGCGCATTCCGCGCCGTTGGGCATGACCACGGCTGCCCAAGCTGCTTTTCCCGCCGCCTATCAAGATGACCTATTTGTCGCTTACCACGGCTCGTGGAACACGAACGACCCGGCCAACTACCGCGACTGCAAAGTTGAGCGCATTCTCTTCCAGAACGGCCAGGTGACCGGCAGTGAAACTTTCGCTAGCGGCTGGCGCGCGCCAGGGAAACTGTGCGGCGATGCCGCCACCTGGGGCCGCCCGGCAGGGGTTACCTTCGGCGCAGACGGCGCTATGTATATTTCGGACGATAAAGGTGGTCGCGTTTACCGGGTGGTCTATACCGGGCAGTAAAGGACAGGGATCAAAAGTCGCCGCTGCCGGGCAAACGAATTTGCTCCAAGGCCAGGATACTCCCCGCGCATACCAGCATAAGAATGGTAGCCATTGCCAGCGCCTGCCCGTAGTTCAACGCGCCAGGCTGGGAAAGGAAGCGAAAAATCGCTATCGGCAGCGTCGGGAATTCGGGACGGGCCAGGAAGGAGGTTGCGCCGAACTCACCCAGCGAGATGGTGAAAGCAAAAATTGCGCTGACCAGTGCTGCGCGTGACACAATCGGCAGGTCAACTTCGCGGTATACCTGCCAGGGTGAAGCCCCCAACACCGCGGCGGCCTCGCGCAGCGCCGGTGGGATGGAAGCCAGGGCGGGCTGCAGCGTGCGCACCACAAAAGGCAGCGCCACCAGACTGTGCGCAATAGGGATCAGCCAGGGGAATGAACGCACATCCAGCGGTGGGCGGTTAAAAGTCACGACAAAGCCCAACCCCAGCGTGACCGCTGATGCGCCCAACGGCAGCATGAGCAGCGGGTCCAGAAAGCGGTTAACGCGCGCCGGACGCGCCAGCGAATACGCCGCCAGAGAGCCTAATGACAGAGAAAGGACGACGGTAATCCCGGCATAGACCAGCGAGTTGCGCGCGGCATCGATGGGCGGAACATAGAAGATGGATTCACGCCGGTTGATGAATAATTCCTGGTAGTACTGCAGCGTCAGACCGGGCGCAAAACCGCTGCGCTCGCCGCGGTTCGGCTCCAGGCGCGTCACCGAGCGCAGGCCAAGAGCCGCAAGCGGGGTCACCAGGAGCAGCACCAGCAGCGTCAGCATCCCCCAGACCAGAAGCTTATCCGTCCAGCGCCGGGCGCGGCGCAGCCCTTCCCCTCGCACTCTTGGCAGCAGCGGGATGTTGCGCTGGCCGACGATCCGCGAATAGAAAATCGCCAGGATCAAGGTAAAGGCCATTTGAATGGCCGAAAGCAGCCCGGCCAAAGGCAGGTTCAGCAGCTGCAGCGCCTGAATATAGATCTCCACCTCAATTGTGGCGTAGCGCGGCCCGCCCAAGAGCAGGATCACGCCAAAGCTGGTGAAATCGAACATAAAGACCAGCAGCAGCGCCGAGAGCAAGGCAGGGCGCAGTAACGGTAGAGTAACTTCGATCAGCGTCTGCCAGGACGATGCGCCCAGTGACCGGGCAGCTTCCTCCAGACGCGGGTTTAGCTGCTCCCAGGCGCTGCCGACCACCCGAATAAGGATGGTGGTATTGTAAAAAACATGCGCCAGCAGGATGGCTCCCAGTGTATTTAGCAATTGAATGGGTGGCGTTTGCAAGCTAAACAGGCGCATCAGGAGCAGGTTTAGCCAGCCGTTTGGCCCGACCAGCGCGTTAAAGCTAGCCGCCACCACCACCGTTGGCAGAATGAAGGGCAGCGTGGTCACCACGCGCAGCAAGTTTTTTCCAGGAAAGGAAAAACGAGCAAACACGTAAGCGGCGGGCAGCCCGAACAGCAGCGTCAGAAAGGTCGACAGGACTGCCTGAAAAATCGTGAAACTCAACGGCCGCCAGATTTGCCCCACTGCCAATGAACTGATCCCCTGACGCAAGGCTGCCTCGCCCGCTAAGCGAAAGATAACTGCCAGGGGGAGAAAGAAAAAGACAGCCAGGTAGACCAGCGGCAGCGCCCACAATACTAAAAGCGACTGTACGCCCGGCAGCCAACCCGGCTGCTGCCGGGCGCTTAGCCGCTCATCAGAAAGGTTGCTGCGCGCCATGCGTCAGTGCAAAACCGTGTTCGTCCAGGCCTGGATCCACTGGTCGCGGTTCTTTGCGATCAACGCAGGATCCATCGTCGCCGGTTGGTCTGGAATTTGGGCAAATTTCTGGAAGGGTTCAGGCAGCTGTGCCTTCTTATTGACCGGATACACAAACATCTGCAGCGGCATATCCTCCTGGAAGGGCACACTGAGCATAAAATCGACGAACTTCTCAGCCAGGGCGCGCTGTTTGGTGCCTTTGAGAATGCCCACAAACTCAATCTGGCGAAAGCAGGTGCCCGGGGCAGTGATCGAGGCAGTGGGCGCTTCTGCCGGTGGGTTCTGCGCAAAGACCACTTCGGCTACCGGGCTGGAACTGTAGGAGACCACCATCGGCTGCGACCCTTTGCCAGTGGACCCACTGAAATCAGTATAGTAAGCCGTTTCCCAGCCGTTCACTACTACCACGCCATTGGCGCGCAGATCCTTCCAGTATTGGAGATAGCCATTTTCGCCAAACTGAGCAATCGTAGCCAGCAGAAAAGCCAGCCCTGGAGAGGAAGTTGCCGGGTTTTCAACGACCAGCAATCCCTTATATTCCGGTTTAGTCAGGTCCTGTAAGGACTGAGGCAGCGCCAGTTTCTTCTGAGCAAAGTAAGCTTTGTCATAGTTCATGCACACATCCCCATAATCTACTGGCAAAGCGCGGTTCTGCGGGTCGAGTTTATATTGGGCGGGAATATCTGCCAGCAGCGGAGATTGATACGGTTCATAGATATCTTCTTGTAAAGCTCGCGACAGGAAAGTGTTATCTACACCGTAAAACACGTCTGCTAAAGGCGAGCCTTTGGAAAGAATAGCCCGGTTCAACGCCGCGCCCGCATCACCCGACTTGATAAAGTTCAACTTGACATTATTTTCCTGCTCAAACTGGTGAATCACCCCTTCACTGGCAGCGAAGGAATCATGCGTCATGACATTCAAGGTAGCTGGCGCGCTGGTCGCCACCGGTGCAGGCTGAGACGGACTGGCAGCCGCTGGCGTGGGCGAAACAGCGCCACCACTGCATCCAGCGAGCAGCGCTAAAATCATAAACAGCATGACACTTCGGTAGGCTAGCGTGCGAGAAAGAACTGCTTTCATTCAATCTTCTCCTCTTCGGATAGGGTTTGTGAAATGGTCAGGCGGGTATGAATACAAATCAACTGCCCGGTATGCAAGAATACTGTAGCTTGCGGCCCGGTCATCTGATTGCTAATCCCGCGCGTACGTTCGGGGAACAGGGTCTCAGCATGCAGCGGATAGAACAATCCACTGGTGCGAATGCCCTGCGCCGGGCCGCCCAGGGGAAGCAGGGAGACCCGGTCTCCCACCTGCCCGTGAATGACTTCGGGCCTGGTCCTGCGGACGGATCATAAAGACCTCCTCCCTCCCATCTTCCAGGCGTACGTCCACCCCTGCCAGCTCTGGCAGAGTCAGTAGAAAAATGTTTGCCAGGGTCATATCTAAACGACCGCCCAAAGCTCCCAGGATCAGGATCTTTGAGCACCCCTCGCGCAGCGCCGTTTCAACCGCTAGTTCAAGATCGGTTTCATTCTTGTGCACCGGGTGCTGCTCTACCCGCACGAGTTGGTTTTTCAGGTTTTCTACTTCAGCAGCAGTCAGGGAATCAAGATCACCAACCACCACATCGGGCAGCAGCCCCAGGTTCAGTAAATGCCGGGTGCCGCCATCCGCCGCTACCCGGTAATCCCCCGGCTGGACCAAAGCCCTTACCGCAGCCAGGTCGTGCAATTCGCCATTTACGAAAATTAACGCCCGGCGCTGGGCTGCAGGATGGGGTTGGCTAACGGACATAAAAATACCCTCCGCCAGGGAGGGTGAGTGAGCTTCCTTACCAAAAAAGCAGGATCCCTCCGCCGGCATTACCCGGATCAGGTTATGCGGGTCGAGGGTTCTTACGCCCTCCTCTCAGCCTGGCCTACCAGGCTCCCCGTTTCTCTTGTACTTCGAGTATATGTGAAAGCGGCCCGGCTGTCAATGCTCCGCTTACCGCACCCGCCGCTTCCACTCCTCCTTCAACTGCAGCTGGCGTGGGCTTTCTCCGCTGTCAAGCGAGAGGAAGTCAATCAGAAGCCGATTGAACTTACTGCCCTCATCCAGCATGGGGAAGTGACCGGATTGATCAAAGGTCATCACATGCGTGCTCTCCGGCAGCAGGACCACCTGGTCCAGGTCTGGCGGCAGAATCGCCTGGTCTGCTAACCCATTCACCATCAGACAGGGCGTGGATAGTTGTTGACTCACAGCTTTGATTTCCGGCAGGCTGCTTCCGTTTAAAGAAGCCGCGATAGCCAGAGGATCCGTTTTGGGAGCATCGGTCAAGACTGGTTCAGTCAAAGGTGTTTTGCCTAACAGCCACTCAGCCAGGTCGGGTGGGTTGGCATTATGCAGGCGTGGATGAACCGAAGCTTCATCCAGAGGGCAGCTCACCGCCATCACCCGATCCACTATATCGGGGTAACGGTGAGCGAATAGCATAGCGACCATGGCGCCTAGCCCGTGCCCGATCAGCGCCACACGTCCCATCCCCATCTCGGATAAGAAGCCATCCACCATTCGCAGCTGACTTTGAACGGCGTAATTACTTGAAAGCTTTGCCGAATCGCCAAAGCCCCATAGATCGAGGGCATAGGCACGGTAGTTCATCGAAGCAGACTGCATCGCTGGAATCCAGTAACGCCAGGAGCCTACCCAACCATGCAAAAAGATCAGCGGCCGCCCGCGCCCGAGCACCTCATAATGCACTACCTGCTGATCAACCAGAACGACACTCATCGCTGTAAAGCTACTCCTGGCCCCATTCCAGCTTACTGGGCATACTTTTGTAAAAGCTCGCCTACCCGCTGCGTCAGATCTGAAGGAGCAAAGGGCTTGAGCATATACTCAGTAGCTCCCGCTTCCAGTCCGGTACGGATTTCAGATTCCTGCCCTTTGGCAGAAAGGAAAACCACCGGTATTTTCGCCAGCAGCGGGTCTGCCTTCATCTTTTCGCAGGCTTCATAACCAGTCATGCGCGGCATGCGCACGTCCATCAGAATCAGGTCCGGGATCTCCCGCTGCGCTGCTTCGACCGCTTCGGCCCCGTTCCCCACCGCCACGACTTCATACCCGGCAAACTGGAGGGTAAAGGAAACCAGGTCACGAATATCTCTTTCGTCTTCAGCAATCAATATCTTTGCCATTTCACTCCTCACTTTGGTAAACTGGAAGTGTAAACGAGAAGAGGCTGCCCTCCCCGCGCTTACCGCTGCTTTCAAACCAAATCCGTCCATGATGCATCTCTACCAGCGCCCTGGCAATTGCCAACCCCAGGCCTGTTCCAGCGGTTGCCAGTACCATTGGATCTTCTCCCCGGTAGAACCGCTCAAAGATGCGCGCGTGAACCTCAGGGGCAATGCCAATGCCATTGTCTCTCACGCCTACCTGAATTTCATTCCCGTTTTTACAAACCGTCACCGTGACGCAGCCCTCGTCTGGCGTATAGTTATATCCGTTACTGATCAGACTGTTTACCACCTGGCGAACACGTTCCTTGTCGCCTTGCGCGAAAGGCAAACCGGGCTGCACCTCCAAGCAGAAGCTTATAGGGCGCTTTTCCTCAAGCGAACGACGTTGTAGATCGTTAATCACCTCTTGAGCAATCTCACTGATATCCAGCGCTTGCTGGCTGAGCGAGATACGCCCAGCCTCGATACGCGAAATATCCAGCAGGTCATTGACCAGCACCCCCAACCGCTCGGTATTCGACTTGACAATTTGCAAGAAATGCGTCTGCTGCGGAGTGAGCTCTCCTGCCGCGCCCATTAACATGATTTCCACATAGCCTTTGATGGAGGTCATCGGCGTGCGCAGTTCATGGCTCACGTTTGCCACAAACTCAGACTTCAGCCGGTCCACCTGAACTTCATGAGTGATATCCCGGAAAATGGAGACCGTTCCAAGGAAATCCTGCCGCCAGAAAACCGGCGCAAGGTGAACTGCCAACACCCGTCCATTATCCAGATCGAGTTGATCCGCATAAGTCTCCACATGCTCAAACCCGGCCGGAGCTTGCGACCAGCTTTGGATCGTCTGCATCCATTCCCAGGCATCCTTACCAAATAAACTCGAGAAGCGCTCCAGCGGTTCACCCTGCACTTGATCTATTGGCAGTTCCAGAATGCGTTCTGCAGAGACGTTGAACAAAGTTACTCGCCCCTGTGCATCGGTAACCAGCACCCCATCCGCGACGGCCTCTAAGATGGCGCGCGAACGGCTGGCTTCGATTTGCTGCTCACGCAGCATGCTGCCCAAATGCTCAGACTGATCGCGAATCAGGTTGAACAACTCGGCGTTATTCAAAGCGATGCCCATCTGGCGCGCCGTGGCTTCGATCAGGCTGATCTGGTTTTGCTTGAAGTAAGCGGGCGTACGGTGGAACAGCAACAGCGCGCCCAGCACATCCTCACCCATGATTAATGGGACAGCCAGCACGGAACAGTACAGCAGTGCTGACTGCTCCGGTATTTCCCAACGGCCATCCTCTTGAACTGCGTTGACCAGCACCGGCATGCGCGAGCGGATCACCCAGCGAGCGATCTGATGCTCCACGGACCGGGTTGAAGCGACCTGCTCAACCAGGTGCATCCCCGCGTTATACTGGCGCGGGCTGCCTTGCGAAAGGATAATTAAGCTTTCTTCACAGCCCACCGATTTGTTCAATACGCCCAACGTGCGGCTGAGCACCTGCCCCATATCCAGACTGGTAGATAGCTCTGCAATAATATGCAGCAGAGTCTGCGAGTTTTGATGCTCACGGCGCAGTTCATGGGTCCGTTCTTCCACCCGCTTTTCTAGTTCCGCCGTCAGACGGCGCGTTTCGGCAAACAGACGAGCATTTTGAATGGCGATGGCAGCCTGGTTGCAGACCGTGCGGGCCAGTTCGATCTCCGCCGGGCTGTACCGGTAATCGGCAGCGCCATACACAAAGAACCAGCCCTGCAAAATCGATCCGGCAACCAGCGGAACGACCAGCAGCGAGTGAACTCTCCGGGCTTTTAAGAAAGGTTCCCAAAGTTCTTTTAATTCATAGTCGTTACCAGCATCGCTGGTCAAGAAAATACCCTGCGAATCCTGCAAGCGGTCTAACAGCGGCGACGCGGGCAGCTGCAGGTGAGAAGAAGCATCTCGCTCAGGCGTTTCCATGAGCATCCTATAGCCAACGCCAGGCTCAATGATTACCGCGGCGACCCCCGCGGCATCCAGGGCATCCCGCAGCTGCTGCCCTGTAATCTGGAAAATATGATCCGCATCCAGCGAAGCCACCAAGGCATTTGACAGACGGTTGAGCAGCGCCAGGCGCTGCGAACGCTCGTCCAGTTCAGCGGCCCGAGTGGTGCTTTCTTCATAGAGGCGCGCATTTTCCAGGGAAACGGCCGCCTGACTGGTAAAAGCGGTCGCGGCTTGAATGTAATCGGCCGTATAGAAATCAGCTTCCCGCTTTTCCAGCGCGATTAAACCGATCACTTCTGATTTATTGACCAGTGGAATGCCCAACCAGGAAAGACGTTCCGGTTCAACCAGCGCCGGGAAGCGGCGATCATTGCTCAAGTCGCCGACGACAATCGGCTCGCCGGTATGGATCATTGCCTTGAACAAATCGCTGTCCTCCACTGCGACGGAGAGGTTGAGGCGCATTTCATCATCCCCAAAACCGGTAGCAGCCGCCACGCTCAGGGTTTCGCCATCACGCAGCCAAAGCGTGCTGGTGTCATAGGGCAGCACCAGCTTCAATTGGTCCAGCAGGGAAGCGATTAATTCCTCCCGCTGCAAGCTGGAGGTGATCGTACCAGCTACTTTCGTCAAAGCCTGTAACTGCTGCGTGCGCTGCGCTGAAGCCTGATACAGGCGGGCATTTTCTAGAGCCATGGCTGCCTGGCGGGTAAATGAAGCCGCCATGGCTTCATCTTCTTCACGAAAAGCGCCTGGCGTGTCAAAGTTTTCGAAGAAAACCACTCCTAATCCATGCTCACTCACCCGCAGTGGCACAACCATCACCGAGACCGGCAGCCGGCCGTTGGTTGCTTTGCGGTAGTGCAGCAAATCAGCGGCGGGCAGGTGATATTGTTCGGCAAACTGTACCTCGTCAACCCGCTCTGAACGCCCAGAACGAAAAACGCGCAGCGGCAGAACCAGGCGGGACTCTGAAATAGACCCTGTCTTGGTCTGCAGGCCATAATGGATAGCCAGTATATCGGCAGGAGAAGCATATCCGACCGCAGCTCGCGGGATAATTGCCAGGCCTTTTTCTTCCCAGGTTCCAGCCCAACTGGCCTGCACCTGTGGCAAGGCTTGCGCTGTACTTTCAATTAGCGCTTTTAAGATATCCTCCGTAGAGAGGCTGCCCAGTTTGCGGCTGAAATCCAACAGCAAATCCATTTCTTGCAGGCGGCGGCGCGTGTCGTTCAGCAAATGCAAGTTTTGCATACCCATGCTGACCTGGTATGCCAGCTGACCGAATACCCGGTAGTCTTCTTCCAGGAAGGCTGGCAGCGCCCGCTGGCTGATCGCCAATACACCTGCCATCCGCCCACCGCCCATATCCAGCGGCAGGCCGATCATACTGCGACCTTCCAATACTTTAAGGAAGGTATTATTTTGCCACTCCGGAGAATGATCCAGGTTTGCAACCAGCAGCAGCTCCCTTTCCAGCGATTTCCCCTGATTGGCCCCCGGCTTACTCTGCCGCCGGCTTACCTGCCGCCGGCTGCAGCATCTGGCGTAAGGGGTTGCGCTGACCAAACAGCGCCTCCGGGTTTGCAGCCGGTGGGAAGCTGCCCACAACCTCTACCAGGCGAAGACCAGATGCAGTCTGCTCGGCAATTAGCGCAAACTGCATGGCAAAGCGCGTGAGCATTTCCATCGCCAGGGTGTGCAGCACGCCCGCTTCACTCTCCTGACGGTTTGCTTGCGCCGCAATCTCCAGGCTGGCGCGGATGCGCTCCATCCGTTGGTTCAGGCTGCGCAGGGCAATGGTCTGTTCCAGTTCTTTGTGCAGCATCACCGGCAGATTTTTTTGCGCCTGACTGGTTGAGTACTCCAAATGGTATTTATCACGTTCCAGCGCTTCCAGGCGCAACCGCAGCTGATCGGTGCGCGAATGGCTTTCAATGACCAGTCCCGCCTGCGCAGCGAACGCCTCTAAGGCTTGAAAAGTGGGTCGGTCTGGGCGGCGGTTATCCTGGGGCGCATCGACGCTGATCAAGCCCACTGGGACATGATTTGAGTCGTATACCGGGATAAGCAGCATGTCATCGCTGTGCCACGCATCCGCCGTTTCCTCTATCGGGTCGTCCAGCACGCTGACCACATGCACATCCGCGGGTATCGTCACATGCTTATCTGCCGGAATGTAGAAGGCTTCACCCACCTTGAATTCGTTTTGCAGGAGCTGCTGAATACTGGACCAGGACTGGGTATGCGTGTATAACTCAGCCCATAATTCACTGGACAGTCCCACCCCCACCAGCCGCGATAAGACCTGTGTTTCCGGATCGCAGATGCTAATAACCACCACCTGAAAAGTTGTGGTTGTTTGGATCGCTGCGGCAATAATGGAGAGGGACTGCCGTAAAGATTGGTCGGGCTTGAGCACCCGCGAAACTTGAATCAGCTGAGAAAGTGTTTCCAGTTCGCGATTTAATAAAGCACTCCGCCGCGCCTGTTCTTCATATGCCAGCGCATTATTTAAAGCCACGGCTGCCTGAACCGCCAGCGATTGCGAAATTTCCACAGAGGTCTGGTCAAACTGCTGGGAAGATTTACCGTGTAGACAGATCAACCCGGCAATGCGGCGTTGGTGGGAAATAGGAACGATCAGCGCGGATTGGATTCCCAGGTGAGGAGCCGGGTAATCTGAACGAGCAAAGTCACTTACCAGCACAGGAGCATCTTGCACCAGCACCTGCTGTTCTATAAGGCTGCGTTCCTGTTCCGGCGCATCCCCAACATAAAAACGAATCGGCGTATGCGCGCCTGCGCCGCTTTCCAGGTCAAACAGCAGGATAGAGCCACAATCAGCATGGGTGGTGCGCAAAGCTTCATCATAGACCAGATTCAACAAATAATTCAGGTTGAGAGAAGTGCTCAACTCGCGGCTTATGCGAGTGATGGCAGTCAGCTGGTCTACCCGGCGGCGCAGGCTCTCATCCGTCTGACCGCGCAGGAAGGATTGTTCCGCCACGCCTGCGAGCTGCCCGGCAGCGGTAGAGACCAGCTGCGCATCGCCTTGCTCAAAGAAGTCAGCTGTCCGGCTGGCAAACCATAACTCGCCGATGCCTTCATTGCGCACCACCAGAGGCACGCCAATCAATGCTTCCACTCCCCACTGCGCCATCGCCTCTTTATAAAAAGGGATCACCGGTTTATTTTCTTGTTCACGCCCACCCAGAATTAACACCCGCTGGCTGCCGGTCACTGTAAAGGGAAACTGAGCATCACCAACCAGCATAAAGGTCAGGCTTTCAGGCAGTTCGGGCGGTAGAGGGAATGCTGCCGGGTGGTGATAGATCGAGGGGGAATGCAGCTTCAATTCGCCACGTTCCTGATCCAGGATGAAAACCGCGCCTGCATCGGCGTGCAGCAAGCGGCCTAGTTCTAGAATAGCGTACAGCAAGATCTCATCCAGGTTAGCGGCTGAACTGGCCAGGCTGGTGATTCGGCGTAGGGCTTCTGCGCGTTGCGCGCGCTGGCGCGACTGCTGCACCAGGTTCGCATTTTCAATAATTGAAGCGGCCTGGTTGGCAACAATCATCAACAGATGGAGTTCGGCCTGGCTGAAAGGCATGGGGCCTGTGCGGTGGTTTGAGGCCTGCAAATACCCCAGCATATGCCCCCCGACCGAAAGGGGGATCAACACCGTCTCGTGCAGGCTGGCGGCCTGTGCCAGGTGCGCCATTCCCAGCCCTGTCCAGGCATCATCCGCGGCGGCGTTCTCAGTAATCAGTACATCCTGATTAAGCAGCATCTTTTCAGCAAAGGATCCAGATGAGACCTGGGTGCGATATAGATCAACGAATGGTTCAGGCAGCCCATGGAAAGGAATGCGGCCCTCCAGCACGCGCTGCACTTCGTTATAGAGGAGAAAGCCAAGGATCTCGACATCTACCAGAGGCGCGATGCTGTCCACTAAACGGGCGAATAGGCTACCTGGGTCCCGCACCGAACCAAAGGCCTGAGTCAACTGCGCCAGACCCGAAAGTTCAGCCGTCCTTTTTTGCTCTGCCTGATACAGCCGGGCATTATGAATTGCGATGGCAGCCTGCCCGGAGAGCAGTTGGACAAGGTCTCGGTCCTCGGGCCGAAAAGCATTGGGAGCCATAGAACCCAGTTCTAGCGTGCCGATAAACTCATTCCCAGCCAGCAGGGGCAAGCCCAGGTAAGCGCGCACCGGAACAAGCAGATGCTCCGCAGCCGGGAGCACAGCCTGGTTTTCCAAAATATCGGGGATCAAGAGCGCTTTGCGTTCATGATACAAATGGCCGGAAAAGCCCTGGTAGGGGGTATAACGTTCCTCAGCCAGTTCCAGCTTGCGTTCCACACCCGGCAGGCCCATAAAACGGTAAGGAATAAAAACGCCGCTTTCCGCGTCCCAGAGGGTTACTTCCATAAAATCGGCTGGCACCAGCTTTTCAACATTTTCCAGCACTGCCTGAAGGGTGGCGCCCAGGTCCAAATTGGCGGCCATCGCTTGAGCCAACTCAGTGAAGGTTTGCAGAGTCTGGGCATTGAAGCCGCCCATCTCCGTCAGCCCGCTGGCAATCTGTGGATAACGCAGGGAAACCACTGTAACCGGCGACTTAGCCAACCCTACCCGATAGGATGTGCCTTCCACCAGGCGGCCCTCCAATACAAAACGCGCCTGTCCCTCGGCGGCGCACAGCTTGAGCAGCGCATTCCCCGGACGAACTTTGCGCGCCAGGCGTTCTAAATGAGGCGTTTCTCCCTCTTGAAGGTTAAATATCTGCCGGGCCCGCGGATTAATCCGGTGAATTTTCCCGCCCGCCGCGACCAACAGTACTGCGTTAGTGTGATCAGGGAGCAGTTCTTCCTCGCCAAATGCTGCCACATCAGCTGCGCTCGCCTGAATGCTGGGAGCGAATTTTCGCAGCAAAAATACGATCAGGTAAAAGAAAACCCCGATCAAGATCAGAAGAACTGCCAGGCCTGGAGCGTTAATTTGCAACATGCGACATCAATTTCGAAAACATAATAGCCGGTCGTCAAGCCGGCGGCACAGTGAATCCAGAAGGTCAAAAGTCAATCGTTTGCGGGAAGCGTTTGGCTGGTCAATGCCCACTCGCAGTAACAGAAGCCGCCGCATCCTGCCGGCGCTCGTCAGCGGCTAATTCAGTAATCTCGCGGATATCGGCAAACATATGGGTTGCTGGCGAAACCATGCCCACCGCTACCGTCATCAGTGGTGTTTGCTGGATCTTGCCAGTTTCATCCGGCGCAAGGATAAAACCTTGCTGGCGGTCCATGAAGTTGTAATGAGTTTGCACTTCTTCCTTGAAGCGCATCTTCAAACGCTGCCGAATTGCAGGCGCGGCTTCTTCGGTCGAAATTATGATGAAGTTATCTCCCCCCGCATGCCCGATGAAGTCATTCGGCGTACCCAGTTCATCCATCACTTCGCCAACCAGCATCGCCGCAAAACGCAGCACATCATTGGCCGCGATGAAGCCATACACATCTTTAAAAGGCTCAAAGTTGTTGATGCGCACATCCATGAACACCCAGCCCTTGCGCTGGCGGATCATCTTACGCAGTTCATCCTCGATCAAGCGACCTGCCGGGAGGCCCGTTTGCGGGTCTGTCAGGCTCTCACGCTCTGAACGGGCAATGGCATTTTGCACATACAACTTCAGCTCTTCGATATCAAAAGGCTTGGTAATGTAATTATCCGCACCCTGTTCAAGACCCTTCAAACGGTCACTGCGTTCGTCACGCTGGGTGAGGAAAATCACCGGAATGTGACTGGTACGGGTGTTGAGACGCAGGGTCCGGCAAACCTCAAAGCCATCGATATCGGGCAGCATAATATCCAACACAATCAAATGCGGCATCATCTGGCGCGTTTTTTCAAGCGCGTCCGATCCACGCAAAGCGACATCGACATCATATCCCTGCCCTGAGAAGTAGATCCGCAGCATGTTGGATATATCGCGATCATCTTCCACGATCAAAAGGCGGGCTTTACCCATAACGGCCTCCTAAAATATACTGTACAAACCCTGTGAACGGCTGACAAAATAGACAACGCAGAAAAATTACTGAGTTTTCCCGCCTCTTAATATTACGAAAAAGTAACCGAACTTGCAACTGTCTCTAACCAAAATTTTAGCTATTTTTTACCAGGACTCGACAATTTTCTCCCCTTCCCTCGGGTAAGCCCGGGGATGCATGTGCGCAACCGGCAGGCGCAGATGATCGCTTTCCTCATAGCGCACATCCTTATCGATCACCCGGCGATCCTTCGTGGCGAACAAGATCACATCCGATTCAATCATGCGCGCCGGGTAGATGATCATCCCCGCGCCTATGCGGCAGTTATGCCCAACACAGCCACCCAGCACCGGGCGGTTCGCGTTTTTCAAAGTACCGCTGCCATCGCGCGCCTTGATCGGTGCGGAGAGCAGGTTGAAGTCAGTCCAGGTAGATCCGGCGCCGATAAAGGTATTGCGCCCAATCACACTCATTTGCAGGCAGGTATTCTGCGCCACCAGGCTGTTTTCCATGATACTGGTCATAAACAGCGCGGACCTGAACGGCAGGAAGGTGCCATCGCCAACCACCGAGAGCATCAGCTGGCAGCCCTGAGAGATATTCACGTTGTCGCCAATCAGGCAGTTTTCAATCACAGCATTCGCGCCAATGGTCACGTTGTCGCCAATGCTAGTGGGGCCATGGATGACCGCCGTGGGATCGATGACACAGTTTCGCCCTACCTGCACCACTTCTGAGCATTCCAAAAGCTGGCGGCCCTCATACATGGCCCGCGCGAAGACCTTCAACTTAAAAAGAACATCTTTATTCAATCGATTTTCAAAACGCGCGCCGCGGGCAAACAGGCCAAAGACGGTATCGCAAATGAAAATATGCACCCAGGTATCAATCGCGATTAACGCTCGCAGCGGCACCTGGTAAACCAGATCCCCTTGCGCCTGGGCCATATACAACGGCACGTGATAGTAGCCAATTTCTCGCGGCTCCAAATCGACTACCAGGGGCTGCGCATCGGATTCTGGGCCGTTTGGGTAGTACCACAGGTCAGCCAGGAAAACATCGCCTGCCGGGGTATAGGATGTGGACAGGGGAAAAATATGTTCGCGAAAAGCCGGGTCGTTAATTGAGAAGGCAGCCCGCACCGGACGGTTGGCTGCCTGCGCTGCCCGCAGAAAGGTGCGGATATAGTCGTCGTCAAAGTACAAGTTATCGCGATATACCAGGCAGGGTTCATGCAGCTGCGGGAAAGGCGCTCCAGGGGGAAGTTCAACTTCCCGGTCTGTATAACGGGCCAGCACATCGCGCTGCGTGAGCCATAAGGGCTTATTTAGAATGCGCAGGTCGCGAGCGGGCTCATTGAACGGAGCAATCTTTTTCCGGGACTGCAGAATAATTTTAAACATGCCTCCCTCAATCCAGGGGCTTCTTCTCTACCTGAAAAACGCAGGCTGATGCGCCATTGGCCTGGCACTGGCTTTCTGTAACCCGAAAGTAGCGCCCTCCGCTGGCCCAACTAGCAAACTCTTGCAGCAGGCCTACCATCAGGTGGCAGCAAGAACCGACGCAGGCGTTCTGCTGGCAGGTGGAGCAGCCCGAACTGTGCCATACCCACGCTGCCCCGGCATCTGTAACCGTCACCGTGCTGCCACAGGCATGCGAAACCAGGCGCGCCAGGCGCTGCAGACCATTCTCAACCCGGCGTGGGGCCGGCAGCAAGCGAAAAGTAAGCGTTCGGAAACCTATCTGATCACCCACCTCATGCATCCCATACCGGAAAGCTGCCCGACCGATGCGCTGCGCCAGACCATGCCCGCCAGTTTCTCCATACATCTTTTCGAGAACGCCGAGAAAACTCACCGCCTCTTCCAGTTTCCAATGCTCTTCAGTAAAAGGTGGGTTGCTGCGCGTGATCTGCTGGATATAGTCCGTCCCCAGCAGCTCTCGCGCCCCTTCTAACAAGAGCTGCCCGGCCAGGTTAGTCTCATAATTATCAATTAATTGCACCATTGTTATTCACCCGTGGTTGAATCCAGAAACGATTTGAGTTTCTGCCGGAAGGCCTGGGGCTCGTCCAGCATGATGAAGTGGCCCGCCTTATCAAAACGTTCAATGCGCGCACCCGATAACCCCTGCTGCAGTACCTGCCATTGGCGAGGACTCACAATGTTATCCCGGTTGCCAAACATACCCATTACCGGCACCTGAATTTGTTGGATCACCGGGCGCAAGTCGGTGCGCCGTAAAGAAGAAATACTTACCAGGAATGATTCCAGCGTAGTCTTCGAGAGATCTCGGTCCATCATGTCTGGGAACTGTGGGTTGCCACAAATATATGGGGATGCCAGGCGCATAACAGAACGGAAAACGCCAAACATGTTAAACAACATCCAGGCGACCGGACGGTAGCCGGCCAGTTTTAAGGGCAGCGCCAGAGAAGAGCCCACCACCGGAGAGCCAATAATTACTACCTTCTGCGCGCGCTCGGGATACTGCAACGCGACTGACAGGCTGACCGTGCCCCCCATGCTGTGCCCGACCAACGGCGCACAGACGATGCCCAACTTATCCATAAACTGATCGACCAGGCTGACGAAATCCTGCACCTGATACGTGTTCCGCTTTTTACCCGATTCCCCAAAACCCCAGAAATCCAAAGCATAGGTGCGGTAGTACTGACCTAAATAAGCCATGGTCTCTTGCCACAACCCCCATGAGCCCAACCAGCCATGTAAAAGAATGACTGGTCGTCCACGACCATATACTTCATAGTGGACAATGCCCTGATCCGTTGTGATCGAAGACACAGGTTTCGGGTTCCGGGCGCGAAAAGCTAACCCGCCTCCATTTCGGCGAGGATACTATACAACAGCTCTAATAAAACGGATTTCACCGATTCTTTTTTGCGAGCCACACATGGCAGCAGCTTGATCTTGTCGTTTAAACGCAGCGCCAGGCGAATATCCTCCAGATCCCAGGCATCTGGCAGGTCCTGTTTGTTCGCAGCGACGACATAAGGCGTGGGAGCATAGGCGCGGAAGGTTTCCAGGATGCTGCGCGCCTCGCGGAAGGTTTCCGGGCGCGTACTGTCGACCATAACGATAAAGCCTAACATGCCTTCGGAAAGAATTTCCCACATAAAATCAAAACGCTTCTGTCCTGGAGTACCAAACAGATAGAGGACAAGATCCTGATCAACGGTAATCCGGCCAAAATCCATGGCGACTGTGGTGGTCTCTTTTACTTTTTCAACTTCCGAACTGATTTTGCGCTCTGTCGACACCACATTGATCTCGCTGACAGACTGGATAAACTCCGTCTTTCCCGCGTTGAATGGCCCTGTGACTACCATTTTTACCGTTTGCATAAGATCGTGTCCTTATAAACCGGGAGTTAAATGGAACGGATCCGGCTGATCAGGCGGTTGATCAGCGACTTCTGTTCTTCTTTGTTCTGTGTTGGGAAGGACCGCACCTGAGCCGCAGCCGGCATTCCGCCTGGTCGGACAATTTCTACCAGGCCCGCTTGCAGTAAGCTATAGACGACCCGGCGGATCTCCAAATCGTTCATCTTTACCGTTCTCGCGATCTGGATCAAGGTGTTGCGGGGATTGACATAAGAAACAACCCGCCATTCTTCAATGTTGAGGTTGATGTTCTTGAGGTCCGTTCCTGGCCTCTCGGTAAACTTTAACGCCATATCCAGGCTGGGGATTTCCTCCTGAAGCTGCTCCCACTCGCGCAGTTGACGCGAGCCCTCAATAATCAGATTTTCCAGGTCCACTTTAACAGTGATTTTGCCATCCCCCGGAAAATTCATTTCTGGTTCAAAACGAAAGAAGCCTTCAACCCAGGTAAACAGCCGCCGCACCACATCTACCGAATAATTTTGCAGGCTGGCTAAGATGTCCTCCTGCGAAAGATACCCGGCGTTGATCAACAGCAGACCGAGTTCCTTATCCGTCATTTGGGCGGCACGCTCCTTGAGGATCCGGTACTGGCTTTGCGAGATTTTATTGCTCCGGTGCAGAATCCATGCCAGACTGGTATCTTCTTTTCCATACTGGGCATAGGATAATTTGCCAGCGCGAAATGCTATTCGCGCTGCCTCAGAGGGTCCTTCAATCACTAATGTGCCAGTTTTCCCTGCCAGGTTGATCAGGTTTAATAACTGGGTTATCGTGAAATCACGCAGATTTCCTTTAAGCGCCATACAGTGGCCTCAATCGGGACAAATTTTATCGTTCACCAGCCCAGGAGCCTATGGAAAAAATTATACTTGTAAGAGAAATGAGCGTCAATTACACCTACCTTACAAAACATCTTCAGCCTTCCTTAATATCCGATTACAATTAGCCTACTATGCCCAACCTCGAACATGCTCTGCAAGGACACGACCTCGGATTTCTAAAAATCGTGGCCAGTGCATGGGGAATTGAACTTTCCGCCCCAGACAGCGTTACCGCGCTGCCCAGCGTGGTTGCCGGAATCCTCGAAAATGCGGACTTTGCAGAAGTAATCGAAACCCTGCCGCAGGATGCTAAAAATGTCTTGCATGCGCTGCTCAACAATGAAGGCCGCCTGCCCTGGGCTGCATTTGTCCGCACTTATGGCGAAGTGCGCCGGATGGGCTCCGCTCGCCGCGATCGCGAGCGGCCCGATCGCAAACCGGCTTCAGCGGTTGAAGTGCTGTGGTACCGGGGATTAATTGGGCGCGCCTTCCTGAGCCTGCCCATAGCCGGCGAGCCCATCGAATATGCCTACATCCCGGAAGATCTGCTGCCGCTTTTGCCCATCTTACACACCGATGTTACCCTGCCCCTGGGCCGCCCCGCCACGCCAAACGAATCCGCAAAACCTGCCCTGGCCAATGATCGCATCCTCGACCACGCCTGCACGCTGCTGGCAGCCCTGCGCTTGAAGCTGGACGAGGCAGCTTTATCCAAACTGAACCTGGGGGGCATCCCGCTGGAGGTGCTGCGCGGCCTATTGAACGCAGCTGGCCTGCTCGATTATGATAGCCTGCCCCAACCTGAGCGCACGCGCGCCTTTTTGGAAGCGCCGCGCGGCAAAGCATTGTCCCAATTGGTTACAAGCTGGATGGCAGATAAATACTTCAATGAACTGCGCCTGCTGCCGGGATTAAAGTTCGAGGGCGAGTGGCTGAATGATGCCCCGCGCACCCGCCAGACCATTCTGGAACTCGTCAGCCAGATCCCGAAAGATCGCTGGTGGAGCCTGTCTGCGTTTGTCGGCGCCATCCATGATCAGCAGCCCGATTTTCAGCGCCCGGCGGGGGATTATGATTCCTGGTTTATTCGCCAGGAAGGTAGCGACACTTTTCTGCACGGATTTGGGTCGTGGGATCTGGTGGACGGCGCGCTGGTGCGGTTCCTGGTCACCGGGCCGATGCACTGGCTGGGGCTGCTCGACCTGGCCGCACCTGGTGCAGGCGAGGCCTATACTGCCCTGCGCTTATCGCGCTGGGCAGAAACGCTCTGGCATGGCGCTGCGCCCGATGACCTGCCCATTGAAGATGCAACGTTGAAAATCAGCAGCGATGGCAAACTAACTTTACCCAACCTGACCCCCCGCGCCGTGCGCTACCAGGTTTCTCGTTTCTGCCACTGGGAAGGCGAAAAAGACGAAGCGCAGCGCAGCACCTATGCCTACCGCATCACCCCAGAAGCACTAGAGCGGGCCAGGGCACAGGGGCTGCGCGCAGCACAGCTGGTAGGGCTGCTGCGAAAGCATTGTGACGGGCCGCTGCCCCCTATGCTGCTGCAGGCGTTGGAGCGCTGGGAAACGGCTGGCACGCAGGCGGCGATCGAAACTGTCGTGCTGCTGCGGGTCACCAATCCTGAGATCCTGACGGCTTTGCGTAAAACGCGCGCAGCACGCTGCCTGGGTGAAGCGATCAGTGAAACCGCTGTACTGGTGCGGCCAGGTACCGAAAACCAGGTATTGAGCGCCCTGGCCGAGATTGGTTACCTGAGCGAAGCAAAGATGGTAGAATAAAAATCTTCCGCAGATCCCAATCGCAGGACTGAAAGAGCATTTATGCAATTACTTCCCCCCCATCCAAAGGTGTCGATTATTACGCCATCCTACAACCAGGGCCACTTTTTGGAAGCCAGCATCCGCTCCGTCCTCACCCAGGATTATCCTAACCTGGAATATATTCTGGTGGACGGCGGGTCCAAAGATGAAAGCCTTCAGGTGATTCAGCAGTACGCGGACCGGCTGACCTGGTGGGTTTCCGAGAAAGATAAGGGCCATGCAGATGCGCTCAACAAAGGCTTTTCCCACGCGACCGGCGATATTCTGGCCTGGCTGAATTCGGATGATATTTACCACCCGGGCGCTATTTCAGAAGCTGTCGCTTTTCTTCAAGCTCATCCAGAGGTAGGCCTGGTGTATGGGAATGCAAACCTGATCGACGACACCGGTAAACCTATCGGCCAGTTCGCCGCGAAACAAACCAGCTACAAGCAAATGCTGCGCGGCTCAGTGCATATTCCTCAGGCGACGACCTTTTTCCGCGCCGACTTGTGGCGCGCCGTGGGACCGCTGGACCTGTCCCTGTTCTTCGCCTTTGACTATGACCTGTGGGTAAAACTGGCGAAAGTATCTGAAATCCGTTATGTTCCGCGCGTATGGGCTGATTTCCGCATGCACGACCTGGGGAAAAGCGTCAAAAACGATGACGTGTGCTACCCCGATATGCAGCGCGTGTACGAGCGAGAAACCGGCCGGAAAATTTCTATGCTGCGGCTGCGCGGCCTGGCCCGCCGCCTGTTCTATGCCTGGCTGCCCTGGCGGCTGCGCCTCTGGCTACGCAAGGCCATTACCCTACCCTAAATGTTTTTCGGATTTTTAATCCGCAGCGCTTGAGTGAGTGCTTCGGCCCTTCCGCATCTGCGGATTTCACCCGTTAATCCCACTGAAGCGACGACAATATTCAAGGGAAATGGGCTCTTTGGGAATTGCCTGGTTTTAGGGAGAAGTGGTTACACCATTTCTCCCTAAAACCACGCTGAATCCCAGAGACCCGGGAAATGAAAATAATGGCGGAAAAGGGTCTGGAGTATAATGAAGCGGGAGGCAAAGCAATGACCACGCGATTGGACTGGATCCAAGAAGAAATTAATGCATTAAAAGATGCCGGGTTATATAACCGGATTCGCACAATCAGTTCGGCGCAGGGTGCCTGGCTGGTCGTGGACGGTAAACGGGTATTAAACTTTTGTTCCAATAACTACCTGGGGCTGGCCAATAACCCGCGGCTGAAGGAGGCTGCCAAAGCCGCAGTCGACAAGTACGGCGTTGGCCCGGCAGCAGTGCGCACAATTGCCGGCACCCTCGACCTGCACCTGGAATTGGAACGCCGTCTGGCTGCTTTCAAAGGGGTAGAAGCCGCCATCACCTTTCAGTCTGGTTTCACTGCCAACCTGGCCACCATCCCGGCGTTGGTAGGCAAAGAAGACCTTATTTTTTCAGATGAATTAAACCATGCCAGTATCATCGATGGCTGCCGCCTGTCTGGGGCGCGCATTGCCCGCTATGCGCACTGCAACGCGCAGGACCTGGACCGGGTGATCAACGAGAATAAAGGCTCGTACCGGCGCGGCCTGGTGGTAACGGATGGCGTATTCAGCATGGACGGCGATATCGCTCCACTGGATAAAATTTATGCGGTATCCAGCGCGCACGACCTGATGCTGATGGTGGATGATGCGCACGGCGAAGGGGTGATGGGCAAAGGTGGCCGGGGTATCGTCGATCATTTTCACCTGCATGGCAAGGTGGATGTCGAAGTCGGCACACTCTCCAAAGCGTTTGGTGTCGTAGGCGGCGTCGTCGCTGGAAACTCACTGATCGTGGAATGGCTGCGCCAGCGGGGGCGACCCTTCCTGTTCTCCTCTGCCGTCACCGCTGCCGATGCGGCTGCCTGCCTGGCGGCCATTGATCTGCTGGAACACTCCACAGAGTTGGTTGATCGTTTGTGGGAAAACACGCGCTACTTCAAAGAGCAGATGCGCCAGTTGGGGTTCGACACTGGCCAAAGCGTGACGCCGATTACCCCGATCATGTTGGGCGAAGCGCCCCTGGCGCAGCAGTTCTCACGCGAGCTGTTTGACCAGGGCGTATTTGCCATGGCAATCGGCTTCCCCACCGTACCGCGCGGTAAGGCCCGCATCCGGGTGATGATCTCCGCAGCGCACACGCGCGAAGACCTGGACGAAGGTTTGCAGGCTTTTGCCAGGGTCGGTCAAAAGCTGAGCGTGGTACAGTAGTCCGAAAAAGAACCGAGATAGCAAGGATCCCGCCTTTCGACGGGGTCCTTGCTACAAGAGGAGAGAGGCACCGCTACCTGTAGCTTGTCAACGGTGCAATTCTCACTGCCCTGGCAGCCCACCAGGGCAAGAGACAAATTTACGGTTTCGGTTGATCCGCTGGTTTTTCTTTGAAGGGGTCATAGGTCGGGTTGGTGCCGGCCCAGACACAAGATGCTTCGCTCAACAGACCGCACTCCACCCCGCGCGAGCAGCGGTGGGCGACAATCCGCGGGCCTTGGTCTGGCAGATGTTCCTCGGGATAAAGAACTTCGGCCTCCAGGGCAACTTCTCCACCGGCGTGCCGGCAATACTGAACCTTGATCGACTGCCAGACTTTTATTGCCATCCAAACCTCCAGAAGAATTCCTAACGAAAGTTATCCTATTTGGTAATATAACCCGCCTGCTCCCGTTTTTCCAGTGACAGGCGTCACCTTTCAGACGGTACAAACGGCGTTACGTTGACAATAACGATTCATTTTTGTTGAAGTCGGTAGATCTCACCCGCTTGGGTGATGAGATAAATCTCACCACTGCCATCCTGGCCGAAGGAAGTCACATTCTTACCGGTCTGGAACAGTTCCTTGGACTGCCAGTTCCCACTCGCATCCCGCAGCAGCCCCCAGACGGTACCACTGCAATAATCGGAAAACAGGTACACGCCGCGGAAAGCAGGCAGCTCCTGACCACGGTAAACATATCCACCCGTCACCGAGCAGCCTTTCGCATGAGAATAATTATAAACCGGATCAACAAAATTCACGCCTGCAGGCGGGTTGCCTTGATAAGGGTGCAGCCCTTCACGGTAGTTCCAGCCAAAGTTCGCTCCTCCCGGCGCGTCCGCCGGACGAAAATCAATCTCTTCCCATTGATTTTGACCTACGTCACCAATATATAGATCGCCAGTCAAGCGGTCAAAGGAAAAACGCCAGGGGTTGCGCAGGCCATAGGCCCAAATTTCCGGCTTACCCCCGCCATTGGCGAAGGGGTTCGAGGGGGGAATGGCATATGGATCTCCCTGGTTAACATCCACGCGCAGCAACTTACCCAGCAGCACATTCACGTTCTGAGCATTGCCATGCGGGTCACCGCCTGAACCGCCGTCGCCCAGGCCCATATACAGAAAACCATCTGGTCCAAAAACCAGGCTGCCGCCGTTATGATTGGCATAGGGTTGGTCTACCTGCAGGAGAATCTTTTCACTGTTGGGGTCGGCCTGGTTGGGATCATTTGCGGACACGCTATATCGGGCAATGACAGTATTTCCGCTGGTGTTGGTGTAATTGACATAGAAGTACCCATTTTGTTTATAGTCAGGGTGCAGCGCAATCCCTAACAGGCCCTGCTCCGTGCCGCGGCTGCCAACCTGGCTGCGAATATCCAAAAACGGCGTCGAAAGTAACTGCCCGTTTTGATAAATGCGGATCATACCCGGTTGTTCCAGGAAGAATAAACGCCCACTGCCATCCTGTGGATCAGCCATCCCCAAAGGCTTTTGCAGCCCTGAGGTAAATGGCGCCCAGGTATATGCGGCTGGATCCGGAAAAGCCGTCACCGTATCGGTTGGAATGCTGGCAGCCGCTGTATTCGGGATGGTCGCGGCTGGCTCAGTCTGGGTAGCCGCGGCTGATGGGGTACCAATAGCGGCTGTCGCAGTCGGCGCCGCTGGGGCACCCGTTGCCGCAGCTGGCCTCGTCGCGGCAGCCACCGTTGCTGGCGCGTTGGAAGGGGCGGTCACAGCAGTCGCCGATGGCGATAGGGGACTTGCTGGAACCTGGGTTGGGCTGGCCGGGGAAACCGGTGTGTTAGTTGCCGCGCTGCCAGCGCAGGCCGCTAATAGAAACGCAACGCTCATTAGAGATACCAATATTGACAGGACATTTCGCCTGTTCCCGTACATCACTGTCCCTCCTATTCATATTCGGTTATCGAAAAGAAAAACGGCCTTGAGCCAGGATGTGGTTCAAGGCCGAAGATGCGCCGGGTTAGCGAGAGCGAGTCTGCTGCCGGTCACGGTCTGTTTCGTAATATTCACCATCCACCACGTCGCTCTGCTGTGCGTTCGACTGCACATCATTCCACTGTGCAGCTTCCGTCCGGTTGTTCAAGGCTTTTAAGTGCTCTTCAACTACTCCCGGCGGGCAAAGCTCGACAAACAGGGTTGTGCCGATCCAAATGACGAAAACATCATCCACCGGGGTCGGCAAATCGAAAGGCCAAACAGCATAAACCAGCGCCGCCACCGGCAAGACTTTTATGAAGGGATTCACGCGAGAATCCATCATCAAGCGGCTGATCAAGCGAAAGCGGTTGGTCAGATCCTGAAAGAATCCGCCTGAGCGCTGGGCAATCGAGTGTTTGGGGTCCTGATTATTGGTCATTATCTATCTCTCTCCTTCACATTTATTATACCTGGAAAAGACAACTCAAGAGCTGTACCAATTTTGAGGCAAAGCGCCTCTTGATTGAAACAACTCCCTAAAGACCTAATCCTATATACGTTCAACCAAAGGGAAGGTTGTAAAGGCTAAGCAGAAGCTATGCAAAGAAAAGCTTTAAAGCCGTGTATCGGTTAATTATGCGCAGCGCGGGGTGAACGCAGATCGAAAATAATAAAGCCACTGCCTTGTTGAAATACCGTGTAACGGGCGGAAAGGATTTCCGCCAGGCGGGGCTGTTTTTGTAATTCATCCAGGGCAGTGATGACAAAATAGTCTTTACTGTTCACCTGCTGCTTGAAGAACGCCGCAAAGTCAAAATTCTGCCCAACACTGGCGCGAAACTGGATATCCGCCGCGGTAGGCCAGGCCGTAGGTGTGATCCAGGCGTAATATTCCAGCCCCATGCCATAATCAGGCACCAGGGCAACAACGGACGCACCTGGTTCTATAGCCTGGCTGATTGTTTGCCAGACCTGAGCCTGTTCCAGCGCACCGCTGCGCTTGAGCAGGGTACGATCGCTGTAACCAAAGTAAACCACTGCCGCGAGCAGCACCCCGCTAATTGCCAGGCGTGCCAGCCAGCGCGGACCCCGAATACTTTGAAACAGAGTCTCCCCGACTGCAGCCAATCCCAGCCCAACCACTGGAAACAGCGGCAGGTGATAATAGTCGTGGGTCGAAATATGATGCGGAAGAGTCATGCCATAAACAAAATATCCCAGCCACATCGCCAGCAGCAGGGCCCGGTCCACCGGACGGCGGACGAGGAAAGCACCCAACAGCGCTACCAGGAGCATTTCAAACGGCAGAGCCCGCCCCAGATTGCTGATCCAGCGCAGGTAGAAGGCCGGGTCGAGCCACATTTCCGGGAAAAAGCGCAGGCTGAACTGCCCAACCAGGTAGTGGTGCAGGTAAACCCCATCGATCAGATACCACGTGTAAGGCAGCAGCGCCAGACCAGCCAGCAGCCAGGCCTGCGGGCTGCGCAGCGCCCGGCGCAAACCCCCTCGCGAAAGGACCAATACGAGCAGCGCCGGACCCAGAAAGAACAGCGCCACGGATTTAATATAAATTGACAACCCCGCCAACACGCCGCCAGCCACAGCCCAACCCCAATGGCCGGTCTGCTGCCAGCGGCGGGACATCCACAACGCCGCGACCAGCAAGGCAATCATCAGCGGTTCCGGCTGGAAGGCCCGGCTGGCAGTGACGCCATAAGGCCACAGCAAGAAAAACAACCCGGCGATCCATGCACCGCCCCACCCGGCCAGTTCACGAGACAGTAGCACCAGGAAAACCGCCGCGACCAGCCAGAACAAAATGGCATACAAGCGCGGGACGCGCAAATCCGGGCTGCCTATCAGGCGGTAAGTCCCGGCGACCAGGCGCTCAAAGACCTGCGGTTCGATCACCCCTTCGCTGCGCCACTGCCCAACAGCCATTTCCTGCTGCCAGACAGGCAGGTCAGGGCGGGTGGCGAAGTACATCCCGCGTGCAATCAACGCCGAATGCAGCTGGCGAGTGGGATGAAAATCAAGCGGCGGATCTCCCAAAGAAAACAGGCGCACCCCCAACCCTACCAAAAAGATCAGCCCAAGGATAGCCCACCAAAGCCAGGCTCTGCGCCCGAAGAAGGGAGGAGGCGTCCCAGCCTCAGCCGGGTGATTTTCGTTTGCCAGCGGCATGTCCACGGTTCCTCAAATACGCCTGCTCAAGGTTTTGGGTGCTTCAAATCAAACAAGACATAGCCATCGCCTTGCTGATAAATCGGGTAATGGTCATATAACATGGCTTTCAAAGCTGGCTGAGCATCCAGGTCGCCAAACAAGGTTACCAAAAAGAAGTCCATACCATGCGTCTGAGACTGGAAATAAGGCGCAAAATCGCCATAGCCGGTGCCACCAGCCGCCACGGAAAGATCCAGGTCACCCTGCGAGGGCCACAGGCGGTTGACAGTCCGCCAGCCAAAGTACTTGAGCCGGTTGCCATAGTCATGCGTCAGCGCGATGATGCTCTTGTCCTTTGGCAGCGTTTCGCCCATTATCTGCCAGGGAATGGGCTCTTTACGATAATCCATGCCGTATAACTGAGAGCGAGCGACCCAGGTGTAATACCCTCCAATGCCCACCAGCGCCAGCGTAAAGAGTGCTTTCCATACCAGCGGCTCAGTGCGCAGGCGCGTCACCAGTAAGTCCGCCAGGGCTCCCAGGCTGATGGCTACAATCGGTACCAGGGGCAGGCTGTAGTAATCGTGGGTGTAGATCTGGTAGGGAAAGGTGGCCCCGATCAGAAAGTAACCCAACCACAGGCCAAGCACCATGGCCCGCATGCGCGAGCGGAACAGGAAGGCGCTCAGCAAGGCGACAAAGAACAACATCACATCCATGATCCCACGGATTAAACCCAGCCAGTGAATATAAAACTTTCGGTCAGCCAGCATTCCGATAAACGAGAAGATCCAGAAGGAAGCAAATTCCGAGGAACGGTTCCCCAGACCAATATAATAGACGCCCGGAATCAGCACAAACAGCACCGCGAATACCCACAACTGCGGCTTGCCGAACAGCGCCAGAAGGTTCTTCCCTACTCGACGGTCGGTGAATACAAAGGTCAGCAAGAGGAAGAAAGCCATACCCGCGACCGGATACGCGGCATTGACCTTGATCAGCACCGCCAAACCTGAAGACAATCCGGACAAAATCCCCCACACCCAGGAGTTCAAGCCACTTTCAGACCAGCGGTAAAGCAGGTAAGCCGATACCAGGATCCACATCACCATCCAGGGGTCCGGCTGGAAGGTGCGGCTGGCAACTACCCCCCAGGGCAAGATCAAGTAAAAAGCCAGGGAGAAGAGCGAAGCCCCCGGCGAAAGCGCCCGGCGCACAAAACCGTACAGCGCCAATCCCCCGATCACCCAGAACAGGCTGGAGTAGACCCGGGCCATCCAGAGATTTTCTCCACCTAACAGTTGATAGGTCCAGGCGACCAGGTGCTCGAGGATGGGCGGTTCGTAGCGTTCCATTGTGCTTGCTATGCTGCTGGCAGTCTGGCGCAGCTGCGGGTCAGCGGTGGGGTCTGCCGCGTAATACATGCCCCGCGCAATGATCGCAGAGCGCAGCTGGCGGGTTGGATGGAAGTCGAGCGGCGGATTGGTCAACTGGAGCAGGCGCAGTCCCAGCCCCAGGGCCAGCAGGCTGCACAAAACAACCAGTTCCGCCAGCCGCGCCCTGTTTAAAACCAGCGCTTCGCCACGGATGGATTTCTTTCCAAGAATAACAGACTGCGACTTCGCCATAACGATCCTTTAGGTTCAAAAAGCTTGCTTGTGCATCTTAGGGATTGGCAGTGATGGAATGGGCATTGTAAAACATCCTGGCGCAGGCATTCACCCACTGCGTGGGATCCGGACCGATATCCTCCAGGCTGCGCACCACTTCGATCTGCCGCACCTGGACGTCCGTGTTCCCGGCAGCCACTGACTGCATGATCTGCGCGCTGCGCGCATCCCAGCGGACGGCCCAGGTAGAAAGCCGGGCAAAATCCTGCTGTGGGACGGCCTTGACATGCAAAGGATACCAGCTAAAGACCAGCAGCAGTCCCACCCCTGCTAACAAGAATAAGGGCCGGTTCAGCGGGAGAGCTGCGCGCAGCGCCAGAGCAGCCAGACCCGCCGCGCAGCCCAGGCCAAACAGCAGGATGAATCCGGCTGGCATCAGCGCGCGCCCGGCGGGGTAGGCCAGCGCAGCGTAAGCGCTGGGCGCGAAACTGCAAACAATCAACGCATACATCGCCAGCAGCGCCCCCAAAGCGCTTAGCAACCCTGCCCGCAGGGATAACTGGACTACCTGAGCTCGCGTTGCCAGCAGTGCGATGGTACCGATCCCAATCAGGTAAACCAGGAAAGGCACGACCTGCCCGCGCAGGGTGTACCAGATAAAATCCAGCGAAAAGCGCAGCGAGAAGGGGATCAACAACAGCGGCTGCTCGGGCGGGGGCATGACCGCCTGCCGCCAGGCATTCGCCGGAGCCAGCATCATGATCAGCATCATGACCAGTGTGCCGACCAGCGGCGCCGCCAGCAAGCGCAAGAGGGATGAACGCTGCGCGCCGCGGCTGAACCCGAACGCCGCCAGCAGGCCCAGGATCCAGACACCAGCCTGCAGCGCGGCAAAGGTTTCCGAAAGCCCGGCAGCGAACAGTGCCAGCAGCCCACTCACCAGAGCCAGCCATCGCTGCTGGCGGCAGGGAGTTCGCAAGCAGCCTGCCAGCAGCCCCAGGTTGATCAACAGCAACGGCAGCGGCAGGGTGTAGTGATAGGTGCCCATGCGCCAGTAAATCGTCTGCAAGCGGTCTGGGGCGAGCAGGGCCGCAAAGTATACCTCAACCAGGGCCAGCAGTACCAGCCACACCGGAGCGATAGTCCAGCGTAACAGCCCGCGCAGGCGCAAGAGGAAGAAGATCCAGGCGCCGACCCACACCAGCAGCACCGCCAGAGATACCCAATGGATGGATTGCATTCCAAACTGGTCGCTAAAAGCTACCACGACCAGCGTGCTCAAGCGGTTACCAGAGGTGCGGTACCAGTCAATCAGCGCTTGTGGCAAACCAAACTGCTTAACTGAGGCCGAGTAGCAGTAGTCATCTGCCCAGTAGCGCACTTGAGTACCGGCGTAAGCAAACTGCGCCAGCCCGAACAGGAAAACCGCCGCGCTGATTAGCGCGGCAGCCTGAAGCACTCGCTCCCATATCCGGCTGCGTTTCATCGCGTTCATAACTGTTTCAGCCGTGCTTTCCGGCGCTGGAGATAGCGAGCTTTCAAGCCATCGATATTCACCAGCAGGCTGATCGCCGCGAATACGATCCGGCGCGTCTCCACCAGCGCCATAGGCGGGTAAAACCACAGGCTGCGCAGATATGCCCGCAGTGCGGGTCCCGGCTGCCCGCCGTCCAGCAGGTAGCGCCCGTCGAAACGGTTCGCCCCGGCCAGGATGCGCCGGTATAACCGCCGGTAGCGCTCCGCCAGCCCCGACTGCTCGGCCATCCACTGCGTGATGCGGTGCGCCTCGCCGCCAAAGCGCGCGGCCTGGCCTACGTTCTTGGCATCCGCATGGAAACGGGCGGCTGCCCAGCGCTCAGGCACATATTGAATAGGAGCTAACTGTGCCATGCGCAGCCAGAGATGATGATCCAACATAAAGTGATAGGAGCGGTCCAGGAAGCCAGCTTGCTCCAGCACGCTGCGGCGCATAAACACGCCAGCCTGGCCGATGATATTGAACTGCATCAAATCTTCCAGACCCCAATCCCCATACGTCATCACATTAATCGGCTCGCCCGCGCCATCCAGCGAGACCACATCCCCGAAAACCAACCCGCACGCCGGGTTAGCCTGAAAAGCGGCTGCCGCTGCGGAAAACGCGCCAGGCAGGTACAGGTCATCCGAATTGATCCAGGCAATGATCTCGCCGGTCGCCCGGGCAAAACCTTTGTTGATCGCATCTGCCTGGCCCTGGTCCCTTTCCGAGACCCACCAGGCCAGCCTATCGGCATAACGCTGGATGATTTCCACGCTGCCATCGTTTGATCCACCATCCACGATGATGTATTCCAGATCGGGGTAACTTTGCGAGAGCACTGACTGAATCGTCTGCTCCAGGAAAGCCGCCTGATTGTAGGACGGGGTGACAATGGTAAAGCGCGGGAAGGTATCCATGAGGCTTAAAACAGGCTGTCGTATTCCACGCGCTTGAACACGCGCAGCTTGCCGCCTATCGTGGCGTCCAGCACGGTACGCTCGTCTGCCTCATAAGTGCGGCGGGCCAGCCGGTAGGCGTCTTCCCACTGCAATAAATCGGGCAGCTGCCAGCGGAAGCCTTTGCCAAAATACCCGGGATGGAAATGATTGGGGTCATCACCCTGCGAGACAACGGTGGCGTTGGGTTTGCCCTGGGTGACATAGTTGTGATCCACACCTACCAGAATAACCTGCGAAAAGCCCAGGAAATAGGCAACCTGGAGCGCGGTATAAGTAACCGTACCCCCTTCCCAGAGCCGCTCGCGAACATCCCTGGCAAACCTTGCTCCCGAATAGGTGGTGTGTAAGAAATACAAATTGTCCTGAGGTCTGAGCCATTTGCGCCCGCGCCAGGAGACAAAGCGCGGCATAGGCAAATTCTGAATTTCCGCGGCGCACTGCTCAATCACCAGGTCGTTGACCGAAAGGTAGTAGCTAGTGGTAAAACCGAGTTCCGGGAAAGCCAGATAAATGCGATTCTGCCCCAGGGTATATTCCCCTTTCAGGCGCGAAAGATCCGTCTGCTTCAAGCTGGGGCCGTTGCCGATTAGAAAGCAGCGCTCGCCTTTGTGGATATCCTTGAGTTGGGCCAGGCGCTCGACGGTATCACGCCGCCAGGGATGAAAAGCAGCGGCAGGCCATTGGCTGGCACGGTTTGCCGCATCGCGCCCTTCCCGAAGCACATTGATAAACGGGGCTGGTAAACGATTCTTGAGAGTTTCCTTAAAGGTTGTCATTCCGTACTCAAACGCGCGGTAGCGCCTCCATCGACAATCATTGCCTGCCCGGTCATAAAGGAGGACTGGCTGTTATCCGCCAGAAAGTAGATCGAGCGGGCAATCTCCTCAGGCTGGCCCACCCGCCCATTAACCGTTTTTCGGGCCAGGTTATCCAGGCGCTCATGCAGGTCGCCAGCCCCCACATGGCCCCGGTCGAGTCCAGCGCGCAGCATAGGCGTATCCACTGCCCCTGGCAGGATGGCATTCACCCGGATATTATCCGGGGCGAACTCGATCGCCATAGCGCGGGTCAGGGCCAGCAAGCCGCCTTTACTGGCAGCATAAGCGGCAATATTCGCGGAAGTCGCTACGGCATGTACCGAGGAAACGTTCACAATTGCCCCACCGCTCGCGGCAACCAGCAGCGGGTGCGCCAACTTCGCGCCCAGGAAGACAGAGCGCAGGTTGGATGCCATCACCAGATCCCATTCCTCTGCAGTAGTCTCCACCAGCGGCTTAGCAACCTGTACGGCGGCGTTGTTGACGACGGCATCTAATAGCGGGCTGAAGGCCTGGGCCTGTTCATAAATGGCGCGAATATTTTCTTCCTGGGCAATATCCGAACGGATAAAAACGCCATTTCCAGGAAAAGGCTCATCAATTTCACGGCGGTCCACGCCAATCACGCGCCAGCCACAGCTGGCGAATACGCGCACCGTCGCCCGGCCAATGCCCCCGCCCGCCCCGGTAATCAGCACCACACGTTGTCGATCGTTCATGCAGATCCTCCTTTTACTTTCCAACAAACTGGGTCAGATCCGTGCCATCGATCCCTAACCCATCCAAGAGATTGCGGATGGTACTCCAGTGAACGCGCTCCCAGGCCGAAGGGCTGGAATTGGAATTGTGCGGTGCTAGCATGACGTTCTCCATCTGGCACAACGGCGAATGCGCCGGAAGGGGTTCTTTTTCAAACACATCCAACGCGGCCCCACCAATCTCACCGGATTGCAGCGCCGCGACAAGCGCCGCTTCATCCACCAGCGAGCCGCGCGCGGTATTGATCATCACGGCGGTTGGCTGGCACCAGCTTAAGCTCTGTGAATTGATGATATGGTAGCTGGAGGGGTTCAGGTCGCAGTTAACGCTGATGAAATCCGCGCGACGCATGAGATCCTCCAAAGTGGTCATTTGGACGCCGTTTTCGAGAATGAAATCTGGAGCAATCGGCACGATATCCGTGCCGAGCAGCTGCATGCCAAAGGCGCGCGCCCGGCGGAGGACGGCTTTGCCAATGTTGCCTACGCCGATCACGCCCAGAGTGCATTCACTCAACGAGCGGCCGGGGATTTTGTCCCATACGCCTGCCTTCAGGTGGCGGTCCATCCACGGCTGACGGCGGGCGAAGGCCAGCATATAGGCCATAACCGAGTCGGCTACCGGCAGGGTGAAGGCATTGGGCGTGTTGCGCACCTGAATTCCCAGAGTCGCGGCGGCAGACCGGTCAATCGAATCGATGCCAGTGCCCCACTTGGAAATCACCCTCAAGCGCGGCGCGAAGCAGGCCAGCACCCGCGCCGAATAACGGTCATCCCCGGCTACTGCGCCATCCACCTGCCCGGCATAGGGCAGCAAATCGGCTTCTTCCATACGCTCATGCACGGTCGGTACAATCAGATCAATGCCAAAATGAGCAAATACCGGCCGGAAGCGGCCGACGAAAGGGACCATGTAAGGCGCGGAAAGTAAAACAGTGGGCATACGAACCTCAATCCCCAGGGCTCAGAGGAACCCCAGTCCAACTTACTTGATCAACGACTTTGTCAGAATCAAATCCGCGATGGAAAAATCCAGCTCTTCATCAATATCCCAGGCTTCTGCTGCCGGAATCTCAAACAACAGCGGGCGCTCGCCCAGACGGTTGCGGCGCTGTTCCAGCGTCTGGCGGGTGAACAGGTACATGCACGAGTTTTCTTCATAGATTGGCGGAAGATCTTGCGTGCGCAGCAGAATGGCCGGGTTATGGTTTACCGGGCGACCTAACTGATCCCATAAGCGGACTTGAACGCGCGTCACCGAGAAAAGTGAGTCATACGCCGGAAACTGCTTCAACAGCGATTGGATCGCGCGCGAGATGGTCTGTGGGCGCAGCAGCGGGTTGGTGCTGTGGGTTTGCAAGTAAAAATCCGCCGGAAGCAGACCGGTATCGTGCAGCAGAACTTCATTCATGGCAATATTGCCGTCCCGCAAATGCTCGGGACGTTCGATCACCACCACTTGCGGGTAGCGCTGCTGCAAATCCGCGCTGATCACCGGGCTGTCGGTATCCACCGCCACCTGAGTAATCTCGGAGCAGGCTAACAGCGTATCCAGAATGTGCTGAAACAGTGGTTTTCCAGCCAGCGAGCGATAGTTCTTACCCGGCACCCGCTCAGATTGGTGACGCATAGGAACCAGCGCGACTATTTTTTGAGGTTTTGAAGCTCCATCGTTCGACATGGGGTGATAACCTCCTCATCCGCGAACCGGGATCGGTCTCCCAGGCGCTAATCTTCCAGCAAGAATTCCTTCCCGTGCAAGATGCCATCCACAATCACCTTTAAAACCGGCGCATTTTGGGGATCAAAGTCACGGATACACAAATCCCTTACGCGCACAAAACCCTGCCAGATGCCATCCTCTTCAACGAATGCATCAAACGGCAGCGAGGTGCGATAAAGCTGGTAATACAGAAACCGGCGGGCATTCTGTTGAAATTCCGGCGGAACGACGATTTCGTTCGCCGCAAGCATTTCTTCAGCCTGCTGGCAAAATGCCTCAGGAGACTGTGGAAAAAATACGGTGGGCAGTTGGGTAAAACGCGCGCGCCCGGCACACAGCACAGGCGCACCCATCAAAGCCGCCTCCAGTCCAATGGTCGAGTTATACACCATCACGAACTTGGAACGTTGAATCAGTTCATATGAGCTTAAGTACTGCTGCGGCTCAACAAACAACACATTCGGCAAATCCGTCACGGCGTTCCGCTTAACCCACCCGGCGACGCTTTCACGGCTCTCTTTCCCTGGACGAGCTTCATCTGGATGCGCGCGGATGACGAACAGCGTCTCGGGATGCTGGCGCGCCAGGCTCAGAACCTGATCCAGCCAGGCAAACATGTGTGGAAATATCACATTGGAATGCGGCTGGCTGGTGTCAAAAATGACGTTGGTAAAAACCGGCACCACCTGACGATATGCGTCAAGGCGTTTGAGAAAATCTTGATCCAGCCCGCGCATTTCAGGCCAGAAACGAATGCCCGCCATGGTGAAATTGCCCTGCATGCGTTTTTCCAGGTAAGCATCCAGGCGTTGATTTTGCTCCGCATTCAATTCAAATGTATCAGGGATCTGGATCGGATAAGCCGTAGCATCCCCAGGGGTGAAGTAAACCGTATACGGGCGCAGGCCGACTTCGTGCGAGATCACTGGCAGCCCGTGCTGGCGCGCCACCCAGCGCGCAGTCGCTTCAGGGAAAAACATGCCGTTGAACACCACCACAGACTGCGGGTGGGTCTCCTCCACCAGCCGCGAAAACTCCTGGCTCACCCGCCAGGCAGACTGGATATACTGGCTGTATAAGAAACGGGTCGCGTCATCATCCAGCAGGTTATGCCGGCGCAGCACCCAGCGGATCGAAGGCAGCCCGAGTTCGCCCAGCGGCACGCCCTGATATTCAAACGTCATCAGTTGATCCAGCGCCAGCCCTTCCAGCGCCTGCGCCAGCTGCGGCTCAAACTGAAACTGAAAGGTGCGGATGGGGCGATGCGCATAAACGGCATGCGACTGCGCGCGGCAGTGCACGCAAGGCGGCGCGGCATCCGGGTCATCCCGATTGGTGCCCAGCACGCAGCGGCTCATGCCGCCGTCACAGACGAAATGTATCACGGGCACACCCGCAAGCTGCACAGCCCAGCTGGCAATCAGGTTATAAGCGGCATTCAGGCTCAGGCCCATCAGGCGCGTCGAAGCATTAAAAAAGATCACTGGGCGGCTGTTCCCCTGGCTGTCTGCCGTGTTATTTTCCGCGGAGAATGTTCTGGCGCGCGCCTCGGCAACGGCCACAATCTCCCGGTTTAAACGGCGGATGTGCGCGTTGCCATGGGCATGCGCCTTGCGGCTTGCCAGAGAACGAGAAGCACGAGTAAAAAGATCACTCATTGAGGATACTTACTGGTAGCGGCGCAGCTTGCGCAAGGATGGCAGTTCGCTGTTATAAACCTGCTTGACGCCATCACCTAAGGACTGCTCGGTTACGCGAATGTACTTAACCAACCGCTCAAAGCCTTGCGGTTCCACAGAAGCAGCCTGATCCGAGCCCCACATGGCGCGATCAAGGGTAATATGCCGTTCCACCATGCAGGCACCCAGAGCAACCGCTACGACCGTGGTGATCAGACCGACCTCGTGCCCGGAATATCCGATTGGGCAAGAGAACGCCTGGCGCAGCGTTTCGATCATTTGCAAGTTCAACTCATGCGGGTCACAGGGATAGGTGCTGGTGGCATGACAGATCAGCAGCTTATCCATGTCCAGGTGTTTCACGGCATCCATAATCTGCGGCATCGTTGACATACCGGTGGAGAGAATCACCGGGCGGCCCGTATCGCGCAGGCAGCGCAGTAAACCATGATCGGTCAGCGAGGCGGAAGGGACCTTATAGCACATGGGGTTGAAGGCTTCCATAAACTCAACCGAAGGCTCATCCCATACTGAAGCAAACCAGGGCATACCCAGTTCCCGGCAGTAACGGTCGATCTCGGCATACTCGGACTGCTGGAATTCCATCCGGCGGCGGTATTCGATATAGCTGATATAACCCCAGGGCGTCTCACGCATGATTTCCCATTGATCCCGCGGGACGCATAACTCGGGGGTGCGTTTCTGGAATTTCACCGCATCCACCCCATTATGCTGTGCTTGTTGGATTAGTTCTTTGGCAACCTCGACCGAGCCATTGTGGTTGATGCCAATTTCCGCGACAATATACGCAGGGTGGCTATCTCCCACTATCCGGCTGCCAATCTGAATTTCTCGTGCCATATCCAAACTCCTTACTCGAGCGGAGTGCCAGCCATTTCCTGCTGCCAGCCTTTCGATCGATTTTTTCTTGTTTTCAAGCAGACTTGTGGTCAAAAAGCTTTAGAACTTGCCCTCTACCAATAAATCGCAAATCTCACGCACCGCGCCGTGCCCTCCAGCTTGGCTCAAAACCAGGTCCGCGGCAAGGCGTGCGGCAGGCTGCGCATCCGAGACGACCACCGCGCAGCCGACTAATGGGAAACAGGGGACATCATTAGTGTCATTGCCCACGTAGATCACTTGCTGAGGATCGATCTGGCGCTCGCGCAGCAGGTTTTGCAGCAAAGTGGCCTTGTCATCTACCGCCTGCACGTATTCAAGCTTGAGCTTGCGGCAGCGCGCCGCCACGACCGGGTTGACTTCTTTAGAAATCACCAGCGCCTGAATACCCGCCGTGCGCAGATGATCCAGGCCCAGGCTGTCGCTGCGGTTGGCAGCTACCATTTCGCGGCCATCCTGGTCGACCCACACGCGGTTATCGGTCAGCACACCGTCAAAATCAAACACAACCAGGGCCACCTGTTCGGGCAGCGCGCGGCGCTTGCGGCCCGGATAAACAATTTCCAGGTCACTGTGCAACACCAACCACTCATAACGCGCCCAATCTTTAGGGGTATCGATATCTACGGTGTAAACCGGGTCGATCAGCACCGGCAAGATCACCTGCCCGCTCATTGACCCCTGCGCGAAGACGCGCGGGCGAATGGCGTCTATATGCCCGGTCTGCCAGTAGACAGGCGGCAGCACCTGGCGCGGAGCGTTATAGGGCTCCGCGATGCCTTCCACTGTCAGCAGCGGGCACATTTGGCCGCTATGTGGATCTATCCGCCACATCTTATGCGGGTTTTGCCCGGCAGGCACCACGCCGCGCACCGAATCGGCCTCAGGATGATCAAGCAGCAGGTGGACCGCGTCATCCACCAGACCAGGCGGTCGCACCGGTGAGGTTGGACGCAGCTGCACCACTACATCTGGACGATACTGCTCGTTTTCCGCCAGCCAGGCCAGAGCGTGCTGGAAAACCGGTAGGTCCAGGCTCTGATCTTGGGCAAACTCCTGCGGGCGCAGGAAAGGCACTTCTGCGCCGCACTGCCGCGCGACCATCGCGATCTCTTCGTCATCAGTGGAAACGATCACCCGCGTTACGGCCTGAGCGGACAAACCCGCTTCGATGCTGTAGGCAATCAGCGGGTACCCGGCGAAACTGCGGATATTCTTGCGCGGAATACCTTTCGAGCCGCCCCGCGCCGGGATAATCGCCAGCACTTCTGGCGCTGCGCTTCGTCCGGCTACCATGCCGTCCAGCCTCCATCCACGACCAGGTTCGAACCGGTCATGTAGGAAGAGGCATCCGTCGCGAGGAAGAGCAGCGCGCCGCTCATTTCATCCCGGCGAGCCATGCGGCCCAGCACCGTGCGGGCAGAGTAGTTGCTGGTGAACTGCTCGTCATGGTTGTTGTAGACGCCACCGGGGGTCAGGGCATTCACGCGCACATTCTTTCCGGCGAAGTAGGTTGCCAGGTAGTGCGTCATGCCCAACACACCCGCCTTGGTGACGGAGTAGAAAGCGGGTTTGAACTGCTGCGGCTGGCCAGGGCGTTCATAAATGCGCTGGTCCGGGCCAACCAGGCCGTAGGTCGAACAAATGTTGATGATCGAACCGTAGTCTTGAGCAACCATCGGGCGTGAGGCTGCCTGACAGCAGAGGAACATGCCGGTGAGGTTCACATCCAGCGCCTGCCGCCAGGCTTCTACCGGATAGTCTTCAAAAGAATTGTTATGCTGACCCTGCTGGCTGCTGTCGAACTTGGGGTCCATGGCGGCACTGTTTACTAACACGTCCAGGCGACCAGTGGCATCCAGGGCCGCGGAGACCATAGCGCGCACCGAATCGGGCTGAGTGACGTCTACGCCTACGGCGCAGGCACGCAAACCCTCGCGGTTTAGCGAATCAGCTTCCTGCTGGGCAGACGCCTCGTTCAAATCCGCGACGAGAACCAGCGCGCCTGCCTGGGCCAGGGTGCGGCAAAACTCTTTACCCAGCAGCCCGGCCCCGCCAGTGACAATGGCCGTGCGGTCTTTCAGACTAAATTTGTCAAAAATGTTGCTCATAATTGCAATCCTAAACTATTTACTCTCGGTCGGCAGGGCATCGTGATTGTATGGATAAGTCACATCCGGGTGAGGTTCAATCTCCCAGGGATCTGTGACCGCGCAGCGCAAGGTGACCGGGTTGGGTAAGCCGCCAAATGGGCAGGGCTGCGGCAGAGGTTTGGCGAACTTCACCGGGTTCGACCAGATTTCTTTGCCGTCCGGGTCTAACAGCGCGATCTGGTAGGTAACTTCCCAAAAGGGAGGATTAATTACATACGCGTGGCTCACCGATGCCCAACCTTCATCCACATGCCCGTCAACGGGGCTGAGCGGAAGTTTCAGGAAAGGCGATTTACCATCATAGAAAACCAGGGAACTGCCCTGGGGCGCCGGCTGGTTGAACTGGACCATCAGGGCACAAAATGCGGCCGGAATTTTCACCTGAATATTATCCCCGGTAACGACCATCTGGTTAGCACCAGCGACCGCGTCTGGGTTGGTCAGCTTAACGCCGGCATATGACTGCGGCGCGCACCATAAATGGAAACCGTCTTTGATCAAAGCCAGGGCTGGTACAGGTGTCGCGGTGGGGGGAAGCGTAGGCGTTGCACTCGGCGCGAGAGTAAGGGTCGAGGCCTGGGTGGGCGAAGGGAGCAGCGTGGCAGTTTCCACTACTGCAACTGTGGCGGTTGCAGCGGGCGGTTCCGAAATCTGAGTATCCGTCGGTTGGGGCTGCGGCGTGGCGGCTGCCGAGCAGCCGGCCAGGCCAAGAAACATAAACATCACAGCCAGGCAACCGGCAGCAGTTTTCAGCCAGGCAGAGTGAACGCGGTTCCGTGTTTCCATCATAGGAATAATCTCCAAGTTTATGTAAAAGGTAATGGGTTGTACTCAATCGGCAAACGCCAATTATAAGCCCAATTGTCCGCTTTCGGGCGCACGCGCCCGGCATTATTTATCCGTTCAATAACAATCACTGCTGTGTAAAAGAGGCCGGTTGAAGAAGTAGATCGCCCCATCCTCGCCATTGTAATATTGGAACAGGCCGCGCGTCAGCATTTGCAGACGCTCGCCTGTCCGCTCGCCATACATGGCAAAATCGTCATTGAGCGTTCCCCTAAACAAAACCAGCGCCCCACCTTTTTCTCGGAAAATCTGCTGGGCCGGGTCCTCCCCGGAGCCATAGGAAGTAAAGGCAGTCTGCGGCTGGTCCTGGTAGATTTCTTGCAGCGGATATGCCGCCCGGCCGGTCAGGAACATGATAGCGGTGGTTTCGTTCGAGATGATCGGGGTAGACGCGCTTAGCTGGCGCACCATCTCCAACGTGCGCGAGTCCCGCCAGGTCTGCGCCAGGTAGCCAATGCCAGTACGGTGATAGTCGCGCACGATCAAAGCACTGCGCAGAAGGTACGTTCCGAGCAGGCCCAGGCAGGCCAGATAGGCCGCGGCCAGCACCAGGCGGGAAAACCTGGGCAAAATGGATGGCAGCAGGCCCAGCGCAAGGTTCAGCATCCCGAACAACAGCACGATAACCGCCAGGTGCACCGGGGAAAGCATCCGCGAGGCCAGCGTGATGGGCGGGAAGGTGAATACCTGCACAACGGCCAGAACCATCAGGTAAATGCACGCAAACAGGGCAAACAACTGCACCAGGCGCATGGCCGCTGCGCTCGCCTGGGAGGCAACTGCGGCAGGGGCAACGCAAGTCCACCCGTGCGCCAGCCACACAGCCAGGCCCATCACCAGCAGCAGCGGGATCAGCCAGAGGGCTGTCTGTACCATCCCGGGCAGGCGGGCGATGAGGCTGTCTGGCAGCAGCCAGAACAGATAGATCTTTTGCAGCGCCGGGCCAATTTCCAGGAAGCGCTGCCAGTAAGCCGAGGCGGGCTGACCGCTGCGCGAACCGACTGTGCCGGTCAGAGCGATATCCACGACCAGCCAGATCAAGGTCGGCAGGATGGCAACCGCGCCAAACAACAGCGCTGCGCGGATCCTGGTCTTTTCCAGGCGCAGGCGCAGCCGCTGATCTTCTCCCGCGCCCAACAAGAGTAAAGCCAGGCCAGCGGTGATGACATAGGCGACCCCGATATAGCGCGTTAAGAAAGCCAGTCCGCACAGCAAAGCCGCGCCCAGCAGCAGCCCCAGGCGCGGGTGATCCAAATAGGCCAGCAGCGCCAGCAGGCCGGCAAAGCCTAACAGCAAAAACAGCGGCTCAGACATGGCCCAAACCTGCACGCCCACAAGCACCGGAGAGGTAGCCAGCACGCCCGCCAGCAGCCCGGCCAGCCACAGCCGGCGAGTCGCCCGGTAGAAGAACCAGCCCAGGAGCAAGACCGTGACTCCGAACAGCAGTACGTTCAGCCAGCGCGCGCCGGATATCATGTCCTTAACCAGCAGCCCGACGCCACTCAGGGCCAGCGGATAGAAGGGAGGAGTATAGGGCAGCAAGCGGAACGATCCGTCCGCCTCCGTCCACCCCAGCCCTTTACCTGCGATGAAGTTGCGCGCAGAGGTCAGGTAGATGGTGGCGTCGCCGCCCACACCCGGACCAAAGGTGGTGGCGTACACCACCAGGGCCATGCCGATCAACGCAGCTGCCAGCAAAACCGCCCATAGCAGGGAATGTTCTTTCTTCAGCATTGGTTACCTCGTTTCAAAAACCGCCTCTCCGCCAATGGTTTCCACATAGCGCAGCCCCAGGTGTTCCACCTGCTGCTGAACTGCCGGGAAGTCGGGATACTTCCCCGTATCCATCAGCACCCACTGCACGCCTAGCTCTCGCAGCAGGGCAGCCCCTTCTGGACTGGGGAAGTGGTCCAGCACCGGACGGATGCGCAGGTACTGCTCTGGCTGGTTGGCGGAGAAAAACCCGCCGATGAAGGGTTTGCCATGAACTAATGTATTGTAAACCTGATCCTGGTCCTCCAGCTCACTGGCCGGAAACTGGGCCACTGCCCCCTGTCCCGGCTGCTGTGCCAGCCAGGCATCCACCGGGCGGGCAGACACTTGCGCCAGATGGCGGTATGGGCCAGGGTAAAAATCCAGGAAGATCAAAACGATCAAGACAACCGCCAGCGGCAGGGCGCGTTTCGGACCGGCCTTTTTCAGCAGCCAGGCCGCCCCCAGGCCCGCCATGAGCGAGGTAAACACCAACACGTACAGGCCAACACGCATCAAGGCGCGCATCTTGGAATAGAAAGGCAGGAAACGAAATAACAGGTAAGCGGGCAGCGGGATCGGGGTGCTCTCGCGGTGGACCAAGCTTTGCAAGAACGTGGGGACCGGAACGTCTACCCGCTGGTTATTCCAGTGCAGGTCGGTGCCCAGGGAGAGCACAAACGCTACCAGGATCACGACCAGGGCCACTTTCAACAGAACCGCATGGCTGGTTTCCGCACGGCGGATCCAGGCGATCACCGCCAGGACGAGAGCGACAACACCAATATAGAAAGTGGCCTCGATCCATAACGAGCGGTCAAAGTGCGCCCCAACCCACGCGCCAAACAACCAGTGCTGGGTCGAAGGCAGGAAGAAGTCAGTGGGGCTGGCGGAGTACATGCTGGCGTAGCTCACACTGCGCGAGGCCAACCCACCCTGGCTTTCCAGTCCTAAGAATGGCAGGGCAGACAGCACAGTCATGGGCAGGCTGGCGACGCCAAAGAGCGCCAGGCGCGCACCCAGGCCGCGCCAGTAATGCCAGTCCGCCAGGCGCTGGCGCTCCGCGAAGAGCAGATACGCTGCCACAAACACCACTGAGATTACAGCGGTCATGAGCAGGTAGTGCATTGAAGTGAAGCCGATCAGGCCCAGGGCCACTGCAGTCACCAGCACCGGCTTCCAGCTCAGGCGCGGGGCGCGCAGCAGGTCGTATAGTCCCATGAAATACAGTGGGAACCATTCCGTGCCAGACAGGTTCATGTGCCCAATTAAAAAGTGAGCCATACGGTAAGGCAGGAATGCATAAACCGTCCCGGCGATTAATCCGGCAGCAGGGCTGCTGGTCAGGCGGCGCACCCAGTAATACATGGCCCAGCCAGAAAAGACAAAGGTGACCAGCATGGCAAAGTTGTAGCCAAAGGTTGGCCCCCAGATCAGGCTGACCGGCAGGCCAAACAGAGTGGTCGCCAGCGAGGTATCCGTCGAAGCCAGGTTCCAACCCTGGGGAAAGTTCAGCCAGGGATGGAAGAAAGGTGAAATGCCCAACTCAAACCAGGCGCGCTGGTACCAGCGAATCAAGAAGATGAAATAGATATTATCGCCAATCTCACCAACGACCGAATTGGTCATGTGCAGCGCAAGCGGCCAGGTCATGACCAGGGTGAAAACGGTGTAATAAAGCAAGGCGAAGAGGTGAACGAAGCGGCCCAGCCCCTTTTCGGGCGGTTTATTTTCAACAAACCGGTTTCGTTCTAATTCACGCTGCATGGTTCGCCCCTTACAACACCTTACGTTCCCCAACCGCGGCCGAATCACGCGCAGCCAGGGCAATTTTCAACGCGCAGATGCCATCCTCGAGGGTGCAGGCGGGCTGTTCTGCACCCCGCGCCAGAGCGATAAAGTTACGCATCTCATCCTCAAAAAGACAGTTACGCTCAAAGCCTTCCGGCGGCAGTTCCGTCTGCCAGGCGTTCGCCCGGGGATCAAAAATCGAGAGGCTCCCATCCGCGTTATCCCAGCGCAGCGTTCCAGCCGAACCAATCACTTCCAGACGGTGCGTGGCCGGCTGCTGGAGGTAATCCAGGTGCACGCTGCCCACCGCCCCGCTGGCAAACTGCAGGGCAATCTCCGCCGTGTCCTCAACCGGCAGGTCCAGCCCACCCTGGTGGCCAGTGAAAGCGCTCAACGCAGTCACATCGCCGAGCAGCAGGCGCAGGTAATCAAAGGGATGGCAGAGGGTGAGGATCACGCCGCCGCCCAGATCAGCTCGCGCCGCGTAACCCTGGCGGTAATCCTCCCAGGGATGCCAGTTCGGGAGATATTCGCCCCACTGCGCGCGCGCTGCCAGCCGCTGCCCAATTGCGCCCTCGGCCAGCAGCTGTGCCGCCCGGCGCAAAGTAGGATGGTAGCGGAACTGGTAACCCACCAACACCCGCGCTCCCCCGCGCCGTACCGCCGCTTGAAATTTGGGGATCCGCTCCAGCGAATGAGAAACGGGCTTTTCCAACAAAATGGCACAACCCGCTTCCGCCGCGGGAATGGCAACATCCAGGTGCAGCGCGGTAGGGTTAGAAATGATCACCGCATCTGGATGGTGCGCCAATGCGGCAGTCAAATCGGTTTCAACCGGGAAGCTGGCAATTTCATCCTCAGGCAGCGTCGAGCGCTTTGAGCGATACAAGACGATATCCTTTTCGCCCAGCGCCAGCAAGTTGCGCAGGTGACGGCGACCAATTGAGCCAAATCCAGCAATGAGAAACTTCAAGGCAAAACTCCTTGGACAAAGATCTCGTTTACGATTTCAACAGCGACAGAATCCATTCCCCTGTACGCCGGCCGGCATTGCCGTCAGTGAAAGTGCACTCGTCCTGAATAAACTTACGGCGCTGCACACCATCTGCGTTTGGGTCGGTGAGATAACGGTTCACAGCAGCGCATAACTGCGTTTCGTTAAAGGCCACCTGGCCCGCCTCCGCCCAGCGGAAGCGCTGGTGTGTTGGCCATTCACCGATCTCCGACAGTGAAAGGGAGAACTTTCCCGGCGTATTCCAGCCACCCGGGGCATCGATACAGATGCTGACGATTGGCCGGTCATGGATGGCGGTTTCCACCACCATGGTGGAGTAAACCGTCAGGAAGATATCAGAATAGGCCATCATCGAGGCTTTTTCTGGCATATCTTCCCCGGAATAATAGCCCAGTTCTCCGCCTAACGGCACCGGTTCCACCAGATGCACATTCGGCAGATTATGCGCCAGGCTGCGCACGCGCTCTGCCTCCTTTTCATAGAGTGAGCCGGGGATGAAGTGGTTAGGATGCAGGCGAATAAGCAGCTGCGATGGCTCTGCCAGCTGTCCCGAATTGACCAGCTTGGCCAGCGCGGCAATGTTCTGATAGTTAGGCGAGAAGGTTACAAAACTACAGGCGTAGGACAGCAGCTTGCGGTTGGGGTCCAGGCCGTGCAGCTTGAAGTATTCTTCGCGCGGCAGCAGCCAGGAGCCGCGAAAGTAACCATCATACGAGGGAATGCCGCCAATATTTACTTGTTGGGGTTGCCAATCTGAGCCCAGCACCAGCTCCTTCTTCTGAATCTCTGACCAGCAGTTGATGTACTGAACCGGCGCGCCCGGCAGGCGGTAGCTTGAGGGGTTATCCCAGCCCACAATGACCGCCGCGGTTGGCACACCGCGTTGGGCTGCTTCGCGCAGCAGGTAGCGGTCAAAACGCCAGCCAGGAGTGGAGGCGATGACCAGATCAGGCTGGTACTTTTCAAACAGGTCAGCATACAGATCGGGGGTGAAGCGGCGCTGGTAATTGATCAGTGCCTGGCGGGCCGGGCGCGAGCGGCGCAGGACTGCCGTGGCAGCTTTGATCAATGGCAAAATACGCTTACCGTTCGGCGAGGCCTCTACACTCATCTGGCGCATGTGACCATCCATGGCAGTGGTATTAATACGCTTCGAACCGCCCATCCAGCGCAGGAAGTGCAGCCAATGCTGCATTGAGTGAGCATTTGTTTCAAAATACTGGCGCGCCTGCTGAAAACGCAGCCCTTCGACCACCAGGCCCGGCTGGCCGAAACGGTGCTCAATCTGCTCCTTCAAGCCATCATCGGTCAGCACCACCACCTGCACGCCGTTTGCCAACAGGGTTGGTAAAACATCACTTTGCAGGAAGTAAACAATTGCCAGGCCATGATCAGCGCTGATAAAAATGCGCTTCCCGGATGAAAACGATAAATTCTCAGGCATAAACGTTCGTCAAACCTCTGTGTTTGGACGCTAGGTCCAGTTTTCAATCGATGGAGTTATTTCCCAGTCTCCCGGTCATAGTACCAGCGAAAAATCGAATCGTATAGGGCCAATAGGGTGCGCCGCACGGGGGGAAAGTCGAGCAGCGTCGTGGAACGCACGGCTTTGGCGCGGGCCGTAGCGCGCTGCGCTGCCTGCCCGGGTGCGTTACGCAAGGTATTGCTCATATTCATCGCCAGCGGGTCGCTAACCATCAGGCGCAGCAAACCGGCTTCATTCATGCGCTGGTCCAATTGGCGCACCTGCCCCATTGGGCGATCCATGCTAAAGGGCAAAAAGGGCTGCAAAACCGATTTATAGGCCACAAACTGCCAGTGCGACGCCCCCGCAATCGCGGAAATGCCCTGATAAGTCAGGCGTACATCTTCGGTTGAGTCGTAATGCTGCTTGATCTCTTCCTCGCTCTGTCCCAGGCTGAGATCAAACTCCCGAAAGACCTGGAAGGGAATAAACGCGCCATGCTCGACGGTCACCTGTGGACTGCTCTCACCCCAGGCCACCGTCTGGCTGTAGAATTCTTCTTTGGTACGGAAAGGCCGCGCGGTAACCATGCCTACGTTGGGGTAGCTTTCTAGAAGCTGCACCGAACGCGAGAGCCAGCCAGGGTAAAAGTAAGCGTCGCTGTCAGTATAAGCGATGACCTCACCTGGCGCGCCGCCTAGAATCACATTCCAGGCCCCGCCCTTGCCCAGGTTCTTCTCCGAAAGGATCAGGAACTGGAGGCGCCCGGCGCTATGCTCGTCCAGAAGGTACTGCCGGGCTTCTTCACAGGAGCCGTTATCGAACACCAGCAGGTCGTAGGGCAGGTCGGCGCTCGCGCGAATGCTCTCCAGGCATACCTTCAGCACTTCAAGCGCATCAGCATAAAAGCCGCTGAGGAAGGGGATGTAGTTCAGTACGGCTACGGTAATGCGCGCCGGTTTGGCGACCTCTTTTACATATTTGGCAGGATTCTGTCCGATTCGCATGGCACTCCACTTTCAAACGGGTAAAACAATTATTTGCCGCCCTGGCGAAACTCCCGGTAAGCTTTCTGGGGATGAAATAACGCATAAGAAAGCTGGGCGAGCGCGTATGAATGCAGCGTCACCAGGGGAAAGGTTTCCATCTCACGGCCTAACCTGCTCCAAGAAAAGGGCAGCGGCTGCAAGTTACCGGCGACCAGACGGCGGTTGGCATCGCGCAGCTCAAAAATAGTACGCTTGCCCCCCGCCAGGCGGATATTTTCAAAGGTCTCGGGCAGTTTGTAGTGCGGCTGACCGCCCGGCAGGTGACTGTAATCATGGTTCTGGTGGATGATCATGATCGAAGGAGTCGCATCGATCACCGGCCAGCCCTTCTGCCGCCCGGCGTAGATCATCCAGTTATCCCACCCCGCCCGGCCAATAGCAAAAGCCGGCATTTCCGCGAAGCAGTCGCGCGGGAAGATGAAATAATCGCTGCCCGAAGCGCGGTGCAGCTTTCCCTGAGTCAGCGTGCGCTGGCGCAGGCGCTCCGGCCAACCCGGCGCAAATTCCAGCGGCTCGCGCACTTCCAGGTCATAGCGCTGCCCCACCATCAAGAACTGGCGCGCCTGCTGGGCTGCCGCCAATGCGCCGGCGATCACATCCGGCATAAGCAAGATATCAGCATTAACGCAAGCCAGCAGCGGGCTGGTGCTGTGCTGGCGCGCCAGGGCAAACATCGAACTGACCAGGGGCGTGCCATTAAGGTTGCGCCCGACTTCCGGCAAGTGTTTTACCCCACATTCTTTGGCGAACTCTGCCAGCCCGGTTTCCTCACCCAGCAGGATCACCTCAACCTGCGGACCCAGACTCAGCCAGGAACGAATAGCGTTGCGCTGGATCAGGGCGATATGCGGGTTGGTAAACGGCTTGGGGGCAGTAAAAATGGTCAGTTCAGCCATATCACTCCTTCTTGTCCGACTGCATGCGCTCATCCACCTCGAAACCGATCTTATGGCGCACCCCGGCGTTGATGCTCGCCAGGTCTGGTTCCTGCTCAATCAGGTGCAGCACGTCCAACCAGGTAAACTGGTTCGAACCGCCAAAGTGATCGAAGATTGCGCGCAGCAGCTGCAAGTCTTCGGCAGTATCCACCGTCCAGCGCAGCGCCCCATAGTCTGGATCATGTTCGACCACCAGCGTTTTAAAACGACCTTCCACGTCGTAGAAGAAGGGCATCACATGCTCGCGTTCATAGGGCAGCTGCGCTTCCTTCCAGGCCCGTTCCAGCCCGGCAAAGGCGCAGACCTCGGTATCCAGCCCAATCGGCCAGGTACGCTTCCAGGGCGGCGGCAGGCGGTTGCAGGCGAAATTTACAGCTTCTTTGTGGAATGCGCCAACCACCTGGTCGATCACTTCCGGGTCAATTACCGGGCAGTCCGCTGTAATGCGTACCACCACATCGGCTGCTGCCTGGCGTGCTGCCTGATAAAAACGGTCCAGCACGTCGAACATGCTGCCGCGATAAACCAGGTAGCCCTTCTCATGACACAAAGCTTCGATCGGGTCGTCACTGGGGTCAGTGGTCGTGGCAATCATAACCGCATCCACACTTTTTGCCCGGCAGGCGCGTTCCGCCACCCGCACGAGCATGGGTTCGCCGGCAATATCCAACAACACTTTGCCGGGCAGCCGGCTCGAGCTCATCCTGGCTTGAATGATAGCAACCGTTCGCGTCATATATGCTTATTTCCCTTTCAGTCGGTAAACTTGCCAGCCCAATTCGCCCACCGGTCCTACCGGGGCGTAGTTCTGGCAAATCCAGAAGTATACCGCATCCATCCCAACCGGCATCTGCGGCAGATTGTACACAGCGCGATCTTCCCATGATTTGACATACTGCACATATAGATGCGGATCTTTGACCGCCGCACACTGCCCGGGCGTGCTCGGCAGCAGCAGCGGCAGGCGCGCGATACCTTCGTTGACGATCAGCACCGGCGGGTGGGCTTGCAAGTCGCGCAGCAGTTCACTGGTTTGCACCGCGCCGCTGTAACCATCCACGAAAAGCGGGTCTGGGAAGAAATATCGCGAGGGTGCGTCCCGCCCGGAAAGCAGGTTCACCTGCGGCACGATGCCCCACTGCAGCACATAGTCTTCTGGCCGGGTATGCGTTTTCACATAATCGATCACCGCTTCCAACTGGCGGTCGCCGCGCGGACCAATCCGGTCGGCAGTCTCATAGATCCCCTGGGCAAATATGGGGATCAACAGCACAGCCAGGAAAGCATAACGGACTGGCTGGCTGGTGGCCTGGGTGAATAGATCTAACAGCGCCCGGATCAAGAAGGCGATCAACAGGGTCAGGGAGGGCAGCAGGGCCATAAAATAATGAGCGAAGTTATTGCCTGACAGGCTGGAAAAAGCCATCGCCACCGGCAAATCGACCAGGGCAATCATCAATGGGAGCAGAAGCGGTGATGTGGGCGTAACTTGCCATTGTAAAAGCCATGGCTCGGCCCTCCGCTGCTGCCAACCGGAAAGGAAAAGCGCACCCAGCAGCAGAAAAAGCCCGCCGGTCCCGATCAACAGCGGCGTATCCGAACCTTTCAATGCCAAAAATAGCCCGGCTGCCGCCAGCAGCCCACCCATCCAGCGGCTGCACAGGAAATGGACGAAACGTTCATCATGCTGCAGCAGATAGGGGAAGACGGCAATCCAGGCCAGCATGCCGCCCAGGAAGAACCCCGACCAGCCGAACAGCATATGGAAGGCGGAAACCAAGGCATGCACCCGGCGGTCGAGGGGGATGCCGGCCAGCGCAACGTTATAGGCAAACGCAGCTTCCCAGAAATCGGCAAAAATGCCTGCGGCGAAAAAATACAGGAACCAACCTGCCCAAATCACGGCAAACCCTAAACCGATCCACACCAGGGACGACAGCAATTTTCGCCATGCATCCCGGCTGCTGAGGTCAACCAACAGATACGCCACCAGGGCCACGCCGGTCCCGGCCAGGGGCTGCTTCAGGGAAGACGCCATGGCAAGCATGCAGCCGATGCCAAACAACTTCCAGTTCATGCGTCCCGCGTGGATGTAGGATCCCAGCAGGTAAATCGCGGCGAACTGGAAAGGCAGCGCATATTCCTCAGTCATATTGCCACGCTGATGCACAAACGCCAGGTTCAGGAAAGTAGCCCCGACCGCCAGGGTCGCGATCAAAGCCCCATAGTAACGCCTCAAAAATGAAAAGCCAAACCACCCGGCTGCTGACAGGGACAGGTATTCAACAAACCAGACTCCCCAGCGACTGCCCTGCCCTAACCATAGACCCAGTGCATTGAGATAGAAGATCAGCGGCGGCTTGTGATCATACCAGTCGCGGAAAGGCAGCTGGCCCAGGCGGATTTTATTGCCAATGAATAGGAAGATGGAAGCATCGGTGTCCGGGGTCTGATAAAGCAGCGGAATGGCAGGAAGCAGCACAATCAGCGCCAGAAGCAGGATTGCCGCGGCCCAGCGTATGGACGGCGGAATGACTGTAAGAAATTGGCGAGAAGAATGTGACTGCTTCATCCAAAAACCTTTTCCTTAGGGCTGCTTTGCTCGCAGGCGATACAACTGCCAGCCGTCCAGGTTGGGACTGGTGGTTACCAGGGGTTCATAATGCTCACACAACCAGCGGTAGACGGCCTTCATTTCGGGCGGCGGATAAGGCAGCGGATCCTCGCGCGCCAGCGGAAAACGGGCATCCCAATCAGCGCGAAGGGACTGTTCGACAAACGCATCCGAAGCCAGCTGCGAGCAGTCCTGCGCCGCGGGCAGCACCAGAGGCATATTCGCCTGGCGGGTATCGATGACCACCGCCGGTGGGTTTGCTTGCAGATCCTCCAGGAATAAACGGATCACAGAGTCACTGGCATAAGCGGGCGTAAATAAAGCCTGTTGAGCCAGATACCGGCTGGCCGCCGGACGCTCTGCCAGAAAATACAGGTTATCGTTTTGGCCCCACTGCAAAATCGGCTCACCGGCACTTGCGTTTTCTCGGATAAGGCGTACGGCCGAACGCAGTTGGGTGGAATCGACTGAATGAAGCGCAGCCAGGGATGCCGCCGCACCGGTGAAGAACACTGGCAGAGATAAAATGCCCAACCAGATCAGCGCATTTTGGGCATTTATCGGCTGTCTGTTTTGTAAAAGCAGCGCCCAGGCCAGGAAAGCAATTAGAATGCTCAAAGAAGGCAGCAGCAGCAGGTATTCATGGGGCTGCGCGCGGCCCGAAAGGCTGGAAAGCAGAATCTGTGCAGGGAGATCCATCAGAGCCAGGCCTAACGGCAGCGCCAGGCCAGGGAACTGTCCCGTGGAAAAGCGGCGCATCAACGCCTCTCCCCAGCGCGAAGCCCAACCAGCCAGAAAAGGCCCAGATAGCAAGCCAACCAGCAAACCGGCTGCCAGGATGGTCAGGCGATACTGGCTTAACGCGCTAAACGAAAAGAACTGGCGGGCGCGGTCATCAAACAGGCCATTAAAAAGCAGCAGGCCACCTGCCAGCAGCAGCCCAAAGCCCATCCAGCGGCTGGTGATGCCCTGGCGGAAGCGCGCTACATTGAAGAACAGAAAAGGCAGCAGCGCCAGCCAGGCCAGCAGCCCCAGGGCAAAGAAACCCGAATCCCAATACAGGCTGAATAGCATCTGCCGCAACGCCTGAAGCCGCTCCGGGTTGGTTACGCCAGAACGAAACAGGGTGTAGCTCACAGTCTGGTCCCACAGGGCGGGGAGCGCTTGCTGTGATGCAAAAATAATTCCCCAGAAACCAAATACAAGCAGTATACCGGCGATCAACCCGGCCAATTGACGCAACTTCCAACTGATGCTGCGAGCGGAGAATAACCAGCACAAGCTGATCACCAACCCGCTGCCCAGTAAAGTCAATCGGAGCGATCCTGCCAGGCCCAGCAGCACACCCATCCCCAATGCACGCCAGCCAGGGTGAGGCTGAGTAAAAGTTCCGGTGAGCAGCAGCAGCAGACCGGCTTGCAGCGGCAGCGCGAAAATTTCCGGCTGCGCCCCGCCCTCCGATAGGAATACCAGGTTCGCCAACAGGGCGGCAACCGCCAAGCCTGCCGGCAGCCGGCCAAAATAACGTTCCAGGAACGAAAAAAACAGCAAGCCAGACAGAGCAACCGTGCTGAACTGCAGCGCCCAAAGGCCCCAACGACCCGGGCCAGCCAGCGCCAGGCCCAAGGCAGTGATCAGATAGCCCAAAGGAGGCCATGCAGCCCAGATATCGCGATACAACACGCGCCCTTGCAGCAGGGCTTGCCCGACCGAGAGAAAGCTGCCGGAATCTGCCGCCGGAGTGCGGTCGAAGACGGGGGCTGCCGGAAGGACAGCTCCCAGCGCCAGCAAGACAAGCAGCGCGGGAAGGAGCATTGCCGCAGCCCGAACGCGCCAGCCCGAGGCTATGCGCTGGATCCCTGCCTCACGGGTGCTCATCGAGCTCCTTTGGTAAAGGATCCATTCAAGGCGTACCGATAGGCGGCCCGCAGGGTTTGAAAGTTCTCATCCCAGTTTGCCCGCTGTTCTGCCCGGGCGCGCGCTGCCTGGCGAATGCGGGCAAAGTCGAGCGAAGCTTGTTCCGCCAGCGCCGCGACTTGCAGGATAGATTTACTCAACACTTGATCAGCGGAATCGGGGAACAGCCAACCTTCCTGATCCGCGGTCACCCACTCTCGATTGCTGGGAATATCCGTGACCAGGCAGGGCAGACCGCAGCCCAGGGCTTCCATCAAAGACACCGAGGAACCATCACTGTGTGAAGCACTGACATACAAATCCGCCGCGTGGTAAAGTTCTGGAAGTTCCTGCTGGTTCACCTGCCCACCCAGGTACACAACGTCCTCCAGGCCCTCTTCTTGAATGATGCGATGCACCAGGCCAGCCTGCGAACCCCCACCCAGCAGCAACAGGCGCAAACGGTTATTCTGGCGGGCTGCGTCGGCGAAGCCGCGCAGCATTACATCGACGCCGTAAACCGGTTCCCAGGAGCGCAGAGAAAGCACCACAAAACAGTCCTGCCAACCCAGGCGCTCGCGCAGCGGGCTGGAAGCTGGTTTCGCCAGCGGAGCAAAGCGCTGCAAGTCGATGCCCCAGGGGAAAGTAAAGATCTTTTCATTGGATACACCCAAAGCAATGGCCTTCTCCCGCACTGCCTGGCAGTCCCCAACCAGCGCCGCCGATTTACGAAGCGTGTAACGCGTAATCCAGCGGTAAGCCGCGCTGCGCTGCGCATCTTTAAGCATATCCGAGCCCCAGGACATACTCACCAGCGGGCGAAAACCGCTTAACGCCGCCAGAAAGGCCACCGTCTGGATCGGACCGGCGTGCAGCACATCTGGCTGCACCTCGGCAATCACTCCCCGCAACGCGCTGACCAGGCCTGGCGCAGCGCGCCAGCGGAAGGGCTGCTGCCCGCCGCGCCAGGGGATCTGGCGCACTTCCGGCGGCAGTGGGCGATCTTCCAATTGGCGGCCCCGCCGTTCCAGGCGCAGGAAGAATACTTCCTGCTCGCTTTCGGCCAGGCTGGTCAGAAAGCGGTGGTCATGCGGGGTGAAATCGCGGGTAAAGTACAGAACGCGCACGAAACAACATCCTTAAGGACAGCAGTGGGGATATTAGGCCCCCAGCTGATCCCACCTGAGTTCCTGGCCGGCTTTCAGGTCCACCAGGAGACGTTTCCCAAGCACATTGTCGATCTCGTATGGCTTAATCGCTTCGTGCGGCGCGGGCCGCAGCACATCGATCACCGCATGCGTTAAGACCGTTCCAGCCGGCAAATCACAGGCAGCGCGAAGGCAGCGCCGCTGTAAGACCACCGTTTCCTGCTCATTTACCGCGACAAACTTATCACCTGAGCCCAGCGCCCGCTCCAACTGGCGAGTATTTTCTACCATTACTGCCCAGGACTCAGGGTTCATGGCAAACTTGTGGTCTGGGCCTTCGCGGCTATTGTCATCGGTGAAGTGTTTTTCGATTACCCTGGCCCCTAAGGCGACAGCACCCAAAACGGTGGCATGCCCAGGGGTGTGGTCCGACAGCCCTAACACGACCTCGGGGAACATAGAGTGGTAGGTTTGCAGCACGCGCAGGTGAATGTGATCAAAGTTTTCCAGGCTGGCGGTGTAGTTGGTGTTGCACTGCATCAGCACCAGCTGCGGATTGAGCGCCAGGATGGCGCGCACGGCCCGCTGCACTTCGCCGATATCCGATGCACCGGTAGCCAGGAGCACCGGCTTGCCTTTCGAGGCCATGCGCTCCAGCGCTTCCGGCCAGGTAATTTCGCCCGAACCCACTTTATAAGCCGGCATGAAGGCATTCAGCAGGTCAATGGATTCAAAATCGTAGGGAGAGGAGAAGTAGTCAATGCCAACTTCTTCGCAGGCGGCTTTCAGTTCTTCGGTCCACTGAAAGGGGATCGAGGCGTCCTGATAGACTTCGAAGACGGGTTTGCGCCAGGCAGACTGGTGCGACTGCTGACCACCCAACGTACGAAATCCATAATCGGAAACAATCTTCGGCGCCCGAAAGTTTTGGAACTTGGCTGCATCTGCCCCGGCTTCTTTCGCCAGGTGGATTAACCGGATGGCACGTTCCAGGCTGCCATCATGGTTCGCGGCGATATCAGCGATGAAATACGTAGGGTGATTTTCCCCAATCCTGTGAGAACCAATCTGAAATTCCATAGCACACCTCATTCAGCCAGAGAGTGATCGCGTTCGACAAAAACGGAGCGCAGAACTTGTGGAAATCCCTGGCAGTAAAGATCATAGTAACGGCGCATACCCGCTTGCTGACCAGGGAGCGGCCTGCCCAAGGCTTGCGCCAGCTTGTCGCTGTTCAGCGTCAATAAAGGGGAACGCGGCGCGCGCAGATCGCCTGTCTTGTAGGAGCCTGCTATCACCAGCTCTTCAGCAAAGCCAAACTGGCGGGCTAACATGCGCGCGAAGGCGAACTTACTCAGGTACTCTGGACTGACAACATGATAAACGCCGCTTAAGCGACATTCCAGCATCTGCAATAAAATATCCACCAGGTCGTTGACCAGCAGCGGGCAAAAGGTCAGGTCTGCGTAACCAGAAACAGGCACCCCAGCAGAGAGTTTGTTGAAGAAGAACTCTGCCAGGCTGCGCTGACCCTGCCAGCTCCAGCCAAAAAAGTTGACCCGCGCGATCAGTACCTGCGGGTTTACCTCACCAATCGCCCGCTCCCCTTCCAGCTTGGTGCGCGCATAAACGTTAATTGGGTGAGGCGCGTCGCTTTCCGTGTAATCACCACGCTGGCCATCAAAAATCGCGTCTGTCGAAATATGCAGCATTTGCACGCCAAAGGCTGCTGCTGCTTCAGCCAGCAAAGCCGGCATGCGCGCATTGGCCTGATAAGCTTCTTCCGGGTAAGCTTCGCAGCGATCCACATCCGTCAGGGCGGCGCAGTGGATCACGGCATCTGGCTGCACCTGGTCTAAAACGCGCAAGGCCTCACCAGGCAGCGTCAAGTCTGCTGTAACCGTCTCAAACGAAGCGCGCCCAGGCGTGGGTATAACATGCTTTCCGCGCATCACACCCGTCACCTGGTGGCAATCTGCAACCTGGCAGGCCAGGTTTAAACCCAGCAGACCGCTCACGCCGGTTACCAGCAGGCGCATCACTCCAGATTCCCCAATTCATAGGCAGCCTCAATCGGGGCCACCATGCTCATGATCTGGTCAATTGTCAGCCACTGTGGGTTGGTGTTGCTGGCAAAACGGTAGCCGTCTGGCAGGGGCTTGCCCAGCGCCTCCCACTCGCGCCCCAATGGAACGGACTTTCGCGGCAGCGACATCGAAGGCATCACCACGTACATATCCTCCAGTTCCACCGCGGTGCGCGCCTCATCCTCCGAGATAAGCACCTCGTGCAGCTTCTCGCCCGGGCGAATGCCGGTAAGAGTAACTTTCGAACCCGGGGCGACGGCGCGCGCCAGGTCCATAATCGTCATGCTGGGGATTTTGGGGACAAAAACTTCCCCACCGTGCATCTGCTCGATACAGCGGATGACAAAGCGCGTGCCCTGTTCCAGGGAAATCCAGAAGCGCGTCATGCGCTCATCGGTAATGGTGATGCCGCCGTTGTTGCGCTGCTTGATAAAGAGCGGTACCACGCTGCCCCGGCTGCCCACCACATTCCCATACCGCGTGCAGCTCATGCTGGTTACACCTGCGCCGCCATAATAGTTGCTCTGCACAAACAACTTCTCTGCCGCCAGCTTGGTTGCCCCGTACAGGTTAACCGGGTTGACCGCTTTATCCGTGCTTAACGCCAGCACTTTCTCTACACCGGCATCCAGGGCGGCATCAATCACATTGCTGCTGCCAAGGATGTTGGTTTTAATAGCTTCCATTGGGTTGTATTCGCACGCTGGGACCTGCTTCAGCGCGGCGGTATGAACCACGATATTGACACCTTCAAAAGCACGGAGCAGGCGGGGTTGGTCGCGCACATCGCCAATGAAGTAGCGCAGGCTGGGATGATCGAACCCAGATTGGCGCATTTCGTGCTGTTTCAGTTCATCCCGGCTAAAAACAATCAGTTTCGCCGGGTGATATTCCTTCAGCATAATGTCAATAAACTTCTTACCAAACGAGCCGGTTCCCCCGGTAACAAGGACAACTTTGTTCGTCCAATCCATTGGTTCACTCCATGTGCAAAGAATTAATCCGCTTCAAACCAGGCACGCTCCCACCCCGTGGACTTTTGATCCCATCTGGGAACCAGACTAACCTCGTGGTAACCGGCGCTCCAATCAATGAGTGCTCGCGTACATTGAATAAAATGACAATTTTAGATTATAAAAACGACAAACCCAGACGAAACAGCCAATTACGTCTTACGCACCACAATCAATGGGTACTGCCCCTTCTCGCCAAAGAAACGGGGAAACCGTTCTTCCAGCCAGAAGAGCAGGCGCAGCCAGTACCGACCGCCAGTGACCGGATGAATTACGGCGCGCAGGAAGCGCACATTGACGCTGCGCCAGGCATAAATCTCATAAGACATCTTGCCGCGCAGTTCTCGCTGCAACCAGGCGGCATCCAATTTGTTGATAAAAGTTCCTGTTGGTTTACCAGCGCCGGCAGGCTTTGGGGATATCCCAGTGCCAGCCTGCCCTTGCGCAGCAGCTTCCACAGGACGCTTCCCCCACAGGCGGGCGGTTAACCCGTTCAGGCGTTCCATGCCACGCACCAACCAATCCAAACGCCGCATCAACGGAGAATCCGTCCAGCCGTTTACCACCACAGCAGTGCAGCCCGGCTGAAGCACCCGGTACAGCTCCCCATACGCTTTGGCCTGTTCTTCGAGGGGAAGGTGGTGCAAGGTGTGCAATGAGACAACGCCTTCGAATGGCTCCGTGATAAACGGCAGGTTAGCCACATCTGCGACCACAAACAAACCATGCTCACCCAGGCGCTGCCGGGCTTCTTGCAGGGCAACCATCGAAATATCCACGCATACCCGGCGCTGGTAATCTTCCGAATAGGTCAGGTATTCCGCATACTGCACCGGACCGGAACCAGCGTCCAGCAGAAAACGACCAGCGGGGTTCAAAAAGCGTTTGACGCGCAGGTGACAGCGGTGGATGTACTCTCGGGAAACGGGGCGCAAATCCTCATAGCGCGCGTTCTGATAATTACCATTCGCTTCCATTTGCCAACCGACGCGGTCGTAGAACTGGCGCACGCGCTGTTTGATCTCTGCCTCGGTCATGCTCTGTTCGCCTTTGGTTTGCCGTCCTTCGCTGTACCGTTTCGCGGCGTACGTGGAGCCGCTTCATTTGAAGCAACTTCACCCGTTTGCGGAATGCCAATCTGCGGAAGATCATTGATCGATTTATTGGCAGAATCGTTCTCAGCCTCAGCTGCTTTCTGCGCGTGATGCCCATCCACGCGCAAGATACCCGGCCAGTTGATCGGCTCGCCGACCAGGTAGCGGAAGGTGTCGCCATACTGTTCGAGCCCTTCCGGTCCGAGCACCGCGGAGAGCGGGCGCGATTTGTAATCATCCCACACCCGCACCAGATGCCAGGGGAAGGGGCGTGGATATTCAAAGAAGAAGCGGTAGGCGTATTCCCAGGCGCTTTCCATCTGCGCGCGCGTCAAGCGAAAATCGGCAGGCCGCGATAGGATCTGCCCTAACTGCTTAAAGTACGAAACCCAGGAATCGGGATCATAGGTAAAGCCGCGCCCGCGGTAGTGCGTCTGCCCGCTGACGATCACCGGCGCGCCAAACATCGCCATTTCCATGCCCACCGTCGTAGTATAGACCAGCCCCAGGTCAGCCACCTCGACCAGATCGTAAGTATTGACTTTATCTTTCGGGCCGATCAGGCGAATGTGCTCAGGCAGTTTGGGCAGCACCTGATGAACCACCTCCACCATCGAGAGGCCGTGCGTCAGCACTTCCCCGGGATGCACGCGGATCACGAACTGCACGTCTGGGCGGCCAGCGAAGTACTGCACAGTCCGCGAGATCCACTCCGCCATGCTCTGTGAAAAAACCTGCCTGCCAAGAGTCAGGCTGTCGCCCAGTACATTGGTCGCCAACAGCACCACCGGGCGTTGATCGAGCCCCAGAGCCGCTCGTGCTTTTTCGCCGCCTTCAGCCGGGGTGTCCTGCCAGGGGCGGGCAAAGTTTTCCCAAAGCGCGCCGCGCTGGCGCGCCATGAACAAAGAACGCATGCGTTCCAGTTGATCTGAAGACAGCGGGCTGCCATCCCGCGCCTGCCACATGTGGTCCGTTTCCTGGCGCATCACCTCAGCATTTTGTGCCAGCCAGATGCGCTGGCGTTGATCGCCAAACTCATACGTCACGGTACGTATCTTCAAATAACGCGCCACCTGATAAACAATCCCCAGTTCCTGGATGGTGCCGTTGGGCACAATGACTACATCGGGTCGATTTGCTTTCAACCAGCCCAATGCAGCCCGAGCCACCTCGGTGTTACGTTCCAGGCGCAGTTTGTAGACCTCGCCATTCGGGTCGATATCTTCAACCTGAAGAGTATATTGTGTATCAAAAACAGAGATACGCTGGACGGCATCCATTAAATCGTCTGGAATGCGAGTAAACATCGACCGTGCCGTAATAAAGGAAACCGAATCCATGAGGGGAGCTGCCTGTGCCATCACCTTGCTGGCATAAGCATTCTGGCGGCGCAGGTCAAAGCGGTTGATCGGCGACTGCCATTCCGCGTAAGGCAGGTAACCCAGCGTTACCTTGTGTCCTTGAGCGGCAAGGGCGATGCCAAGCAAAGCAGTGTGTTCGATCCAGTAATGTAAGGTGGCAAAAATAAACACCTTACGGCCCGCGGGCAAATTCTTACGCAGCTGCTCTGCTTCGCTGAGGAGTGCTGGAAGCTCCGCCTGCAAATGACGCAGCGAAAACCGGCTTTGCAGTGGTTTCCCCCGTTGGCGAAGCAACCAGTATAGTTCCGCGGTAAATGGGACTTCCCCCAATAACTGCTTAACAATTTCTTTTCCTGTTACTTTCATATCACAACACCTCAATCTGCCAATCCAACCTTGGTCGCACAGCGCCCATGCGCGGCTCGGGCCAATGCATACCCGGCGCGCCAATCGCATCAACAGTAAATGTCAGCGCTTTTTCGTCCTGGAAATACCGCCGCACGCGATACGAGCTTGCATTTACCCCAATCACAAACCGGCCTTCGTTGAGAAAATCAGCCGGAATGGTACAGCGGCTGAGATAATGCCCAGCCGGGCGTACCCCCAGGTCCTCAAAGCGTTTATCCTCGTCTGTGTCAAAGGAAGTAAAAATATACTCTCCTCGCGTGCTCAACAGGTAAACACCCACCCGCAGCCCAGTAATCGGCGCTTGCAGTTCGTACTCGAACTCAACCTTGCATGGCTCAACCGAACGAATGGTGTCGACAATGCCACCTTGCGGGTTTCGCAAACGTACCGAAACCGGGCAAAACGGCGCTGCTTCCGCCGGTACCTCATCTGGGTCCCAGGTACGCTGCCCTTCCTGTGAATATCCTTGCGATAAATAATAATCAACCGCCTGCGGCGTCGGGGCGCGCAGCCCCAGGCGGCCTTTTTCGATCACGATGGTTTCTTCCGTCAGCCGCATAATTGCCGACATGTTATGGCTGACAAACAAAACTGTCCGGCCTTGCTGAGCCACATCACTCATCTTGCCCAGGCACTTGCGCTGAAACTCAGCATCCCCGACCGCCAGCACCTCATCTACGACCAGGATCTCCGGCTCCAAATGAGCCGCCACAGCAAACGCTAACCGCAGGTACATCCCGCTGGAGTAGCGCTTTACCGGGGTATCGATGAACTGGCCTACTTCAGAAAACTCTACAATCTCGTCAAACTTGTTTTCAATCTCCGTGCGGCGCATGCCCAGGATCGCGCCGTTGAGGAAGATATTTTCGCGCCCGGTTAGCTCAGGGTGGAAACCAGTACCCACTTCCAGCAGCGAGCCGACCCGGCCGTGGATCTCGACCAGGCCCTCGGTTGGGTCGGTAACGCGCGAGAGAATTTTGAGCAGCGTGCTTTTCCCGGCCCCGTTGCGCCCGATAACGCCTAAAACCTGGCCTTGATTGACCGCGAAAGAAATATCTTTCACCGCCCAAATCGTATTCAGGCTGCTATTTTTCGGCTGCGAATGCAGCAGGCGAGCCGGCGCCCGAGCAATATCCATGAAGGAATCGCGTAGGGTCCGGTAGCGCATGACCGGAGAGCCAATGCGGTAGCGTTTGCCCAGTTTTTCAACGCGAATAGCCGTGTCTGACATACGATTCCTATACCATATCTGCAAAAATACGTTCCATCCGGCGGAAATAATACAGGCCGGATACCAACAACACGAGCACCATAAGGATTGAGACAATCATCAACCGGTCGGGTGGCTGCCCGCCCAGCAGCGCCCAACGGAAGCCCTGGATCACCCCCGTCATGGGATTCAAACCAAATATCATACGCCAAGGGCCGTGAGCCGGGATCAGATCAATCGAGTACACCACCGGCGAAGCATACATCCACGCCTGCAACAAAAACGGGATCATATGCTGCACATCGCGGTACTGTACGTTGAGCGCCGCAAGCCACAAGCCAACTGCCAGCGCCGCCATCAGCGCCAGCAGCACCAGCGCGGGCAGCCAGAGCATGTTCCAGTTGAAAGGCACGTGATAGTAAATCATCAGGCCGGTCAGCACCAGGAAAGAAAAGGCGAAATCGATCAGACCGGCAGCCACTGCCGAAAAAGGAATGATCAAACGCGGAAAATAAACTTTAGTGAGCAGGTTGGCATTCCCGACCAGGCTGATCCCAGCCCGCTGCAGCGCGCCCTGAAACAACTGCCAGGGGAGAATCGCTGCAAAGCTAAAAATGGGATACCAGTCTTGCGGGATGCCGCTATCCGTTTTCAATCCAGCCAAACGGCCAAAGATTAACGTAAAAATGACCATGTTTACCACAGGTTGAATAATTGCCCAGGCAACACCTAGAGCAGCCTGCTTATAGCGCACCTTAACATCGCGCCAGGTCAGGAAATAGACCAGCTCGCGATAAGCCCACAGCGCGGAAAGGTTTAGCCCAATCCACCCGCGAGCCGGGCGCAGGAAAATTACAGGAAGCTCCTTTTTGTTAACGGTCATTTTTACGATCCCAACTACAAATATTTTTTCTCTGATAGACTGCGTGGTTTACCAAAGAGCGGGTTATTTCCCGCGAGTACGACAATACCAATCAATCGTCCGGCGCAGGCCTACTTCAAAGGAAGTATGCGCGTGGAAACCAAAGTACTTTTCCGCCCGGCTCACGTCTAATCCCCGGCGGGGCTGACCGTTTGGCTTGCTGGTATCCCAAACAAAGCGCCCGTTATATCCGGTCAGGCGGCCGATCATCTCGGCCAGATCTTTAATGCTGATCTCATACCCCGAACCCAGGTTGACCGGGTCTGCACCGTTATACGCCTCGGCTGCCAGCACGATACCTTCGGCTGCGTCTTCGACGTACAAGAACTCGCGCGTTGGTGAGCCATCCCCCCACAGCACCACTTCCTGCTCACCCGCCTCCTGCGCTTCTAGCACTTTACGGATAATCGCGGGGATCACATGAGACGAGCGAGGGTCAAAGTTATCACCTGGACCATACAGGTTTACCGGCAGCAAGAAAATCCCATTGAAATCATATTGCTGGCGGTAAGCCTGCGCCTGAACCAGCAGCATCTTTTTTGCCAGCCCATAAGGAGCATTCGTTTCTTCCGGGTAACCGTTCCAAAGATCCTCTTCCTTGAAAGGGACCGGCGTAAACTTGGGGTAAGCACATACTGTGCCAATGGCTACAAACTTCTCGACGCCGCGCTGCCAGGCTTCATGCATCAACTGCGCACCCATCATCAGGTTGTCGTAGAAGAACTCGGCGGGATGTTCGCGATTCGCGCCAATCCCACCTACATGCGCTGCGAGATGGATGATCACATCCGGGCAGGCATCATCCAGCATGCGCAAAACAGCTTCTTGCTTTACCAGATCATATTTTTCATAATGGGGTATAAAAATCTCATGCGCGCCGCACTGGCGCAGCTTTTCCACTACGAATGTGCCTAAAAAGCCGCTGCCCCCGGTAACGCACACCCGGCGGCCAGGCCAATAATCGGCATTTCCGAAACTGCTGTGATCCATAAGACTGATCGTCACCTTTCTTAATAAGCTATAATTTCAGCGTTCCGATAACGCCGGTCATAAGGATTACGGATGATCCCGACGCGCAGGGCATGGACTAATTCATCCACCCCTTCATTTACTGTTTTCTGCGCTTCAAAACCTAGTTCGCGGTGGATCTTCTCAAAAGAAACCGTCAGGTCGCGCCGGTCGCCGCCAAAAGAGAGGTCTTGATAGCGCACAGCCACATCTGGGAAGTGTTCCAATACTAAGCTGACGATGCGGTCCTTGGCATAGTTCCCGCGCTCACTACCCAGGTTGTAAACCTGATTGCGAACCTTGTTTTCAGGCGCTTTCAGGGCGGTCAGGTAACCATTAACTGCATCTTGAATATGAACAAAAGAGCGGGCAAAGCTGCGCTGGTAAATGGTCAGCTCGCGCCGAATGAATGCTTCCAGCACAAACTGGTTTATCAGCAGGTCAAAGCGGGTGCGCGGCGAAAGCCCGTAAGCAGTCGCCTGCCGGAAGATTAGTAAAGCGGTGTTTGTGTTGCCGCCCTTTTGAAGAAGCCAGTTTTCGGCAGATATTTTTGTTTCGGAGTAAAGCGAATGCGCTTCGAGCGGCGAAGTTTCTGTTACAGACAGGCCTGATGGGTCGTTGGCATAAACAGAATACGTCGAGGCGAAGATAAAGCGCGGTACGCCAAGCTGTTCCGCCTGGTCAAAGACGCGCTGCGTACCTTCTACGTTATACCGGCAGGCCACCTCCTGACCGACGGCCTGGCAAGCCGGGAAGCCGCCTAAGGCTGCCAGGTGAATTACCGCACTCGGGCGCGGCCAATCGTGGCGCAGCGCTAACCGCACGGTACCTGGTTCGCATATATCTGCCTTTACAAAATGGAAATCCGGATTGGTCATGAATCCCAACAGGGATTCACCCCCATACAACAATGTATCCACTACGGTTACCAGATACCCATTCCGCAGCAGTTCTGCGGTGAGCAGAGAACCAATATAACCAGCACCTCCCGTGACCAGGATATGCTCTCCAGCTCTCATTTTGTTCCCTCCCACTCAACGAAAACTTTTAATCCCTGGATCTGCAGAACGGGAGTGTGGTCTTTCATGTCGGAAACGGTGATACCTTTTTCCAGGCAGGTCAGGCGGCAGATTTCTGCGACATCCCCATCCCCCTGGATACAGATGTGAGTAAAGCCTGCTTCTTCGATCTGGTTCAAGGCACTCAACGACCGCTCGCGAACCAGTCGATACAGCCGGAATGAATTTTGAATATAATCCAGGGTCAACCGAGCGCGTAGTGCAAGCCCTTCCGGAGTAATTACATAGCGCAGTTTTCGACGCTCAACCCGCCTGGCCTTCAAATACCCTTTGGCGATCAGGCGTTTTAAATGCCAGTTTATCGTTCCAACCGCGACGCCCAGCTGCTCCGCAAGGGAGGCCTGCGTTGCATCTGGATTTTGTTCTAGATGCTCAAGGAGGATAAGATCGCGGTCTGTTTCAGCTAAATCAGGTTCAGTTGGAATGTCCATGGCTGGCGCTTTCAATATTCAACGGTTGAATTATAACTCAGCCCACGGATAGGTCAAGGGAGAAGCAGCGCTTCGGGGATTTCTTAAGCTTTAACGGCCTAAGGCTGGCCTTTAGAAAGAGCGCAGCCGCGCAAATCGATCAGGCGGCGAAAGTTGCCCTGCTTATCCGAAACTTCATCCAGCACCTTTACGCATCCCTGGGAAAGAGCCGGTTGGTACTGAACAGCCAGGTCATCCCAATAGCGATTATCCAGGTAGGCATAGGAGAAACCGGCTGCGCGCAGGTGATAGGGGTCTGGCGCCTGAACCAGGGCTTCCCATTCCGGCTTAGCGGCATACCAGGTGTAGGAGGAATTGGTCAAACGGCCAAAGAGGGTTGGCGCGCGGTAAGGCGTAGGATCAAACACCAACGTGCCGGGTGCTAAACGGTTCCAATGAGCCCGCGCCATTTGCGCATCCAGCGAGGTGATGAAGTAAGAGTACACAGGGCGCTGGATGGCGACCAACTGCACGCCAAACATCACCAGACCGCCCAAAACAGTCACCAATGCCAGCCCGGCGGCGGCAAGCTTGAGGTTAGCGGAGCGGTCCTGCACCCACAACCAGCCCAGCGGTACGGCGACCGCCGCCAGGATGGGCATAAAGACGTACAGGCGCGGCGTGTTGCGCACGCCGGTCGAACCAGTGAACTGCACAAAGACAAAAAAGAGCGCAAATACTGCCGTCGCCGCCAATGCGGATTCATACCAGCGGCACTGGCGAAAGGCTTTAATCCCCCAGGCGATCAACAGCGGCAGCGCCAGCAGCACCGGGCCTAATTCCAGCAGTGCCACGATCAGCCCGGCCGGATCCAATAGGGAAAGCGGCCCCAGGTGCGATGAGACGATCGCCGGCGGCCAGGCCAGGGCAAACCCGATCGTCTGATAAGAAGCTTCTGCCGGCTGCCCGTTAAGCCGCGCCAGGGTTTTGAACAGGATATCGGTCCAGGCGCCGCCCTGCAGCAAACCGATCAAGCCACCGGCGCCCATAACACACAGCCAGGCCAGCAGCGCGGGCTGGATGCGCAGCCGGCCACCCCGGCGCAATTGCAGCAGCAGATAGGCCAGTAAGATGATCCCCCAACCCAGCGCCGCCGTCGCCAGTTCTGCCTCGCCTAACAGGCCGTAGATAGAGAGCAGAATAGCCGAAAGCACCGCTCCCCATCCGCTGCGCCAGCGGTTGAAGGTGAGCAGCAGCAAAAAGATGTTGACAAAGACCGCCAGGCCGTTGGCGGTATGCCCGGCCACGATCCCGGCCGGAAAGATGCCGTTCGCAAAGGCAAAGGGGAAAGGAATTGGCCCCGCGCCTTCGACTGCCCAGGCTTGCGTCAAGGCTTCGCCCAGGGAGACTCCACTGCCTGCGCCGCTGCCGATCAGGTGCACGGATTGGCCCAACCAGGCTACCATTCGGGCCGGGAACAGCAGCAGCAGCCAGCGCGTGCCAGAGCCAAAGGCGACCAGCATAGCGGCCAAGAAACCAGCCAGGGCGCTTTGTGTAACGCGCCGTGCCCACACCGCCGCCAGCATGACCGCCAGGCCCACTGACAGCGCCCGGGCAGCATCCACCACAATCCACGGCGCGAGACCGCCAATGCGCATCAACTGGGCGGCGAACAGCTGCAAGAAATGGTGATAACCAAAAAGTACATTGGGATCCAGCACGAAGTGCGGGGGAAAATCCCCGGCGGCGATGTTGGAAATAGTCGCCAGGTGCTGGAAGTCATCGAAAATGGCCATGCCGCGGCTGAGGCTGTAATAGACATACGTGATCCCGACCAAGACCAGCAGCTGGCCAGGAAAAATGGGCAGTCGCAACAAGTTCTTCCAACCCATTCTCAATCCTAGCCCCAGCCCGGTCACAAACACAAAGGCAGCAGCCAGCCAAAAAGCGACGGGGAGCGGCAGGGAAGGGCCCAGCAGGTTTGCCAGCCAGTTCTGCACCAACCAACCCAGGGCGACTCCCACCAAGACCTGCTCATTAGAACGCAGCCGGAACGCAGCTCGCGCCAACCAGATTCCACCCAGCAGCCATAAGGCTGCCCAGGGCAGAAGCAGAAGCGGCTGGAGACGGTTGGGTGAAATCATCAAGGGTTGTTCCTAAAAAAGGGTTTAGACCTGTTCCTGGACTGCCTCGGCGGCAGGCAGGGCTGGCGTGGGACGCAAAATCTCGGGCAGGAATAACGCGCCCGGCAGGCTGGCCAGCACAAACAACATGCGCATCAGAATCGCCAGGGCCAGGCTGGCTTCGGTAGAAACGCCCCCAAAATGGGAGTACAGGTAGGCCGTAGAGACTTCTTGCAGGCCCAGGCCATTGATAGAGATGGGGACCAGGGTAGTGACAAAGTAATTCAGACTCCACAGCCCGGCAATCCACCAGAAGGAAAGTGGCTGGTGCATCCCATTCAACAGCACCCACACAGCCAGAAAGGTGAACAGCATGTGCCCATAGGTGCACAGCAGCGCCCAGACCAGGCTGAGGGGATGTCGCAGCCAGTAGATCGAACTGCGCAAGGTGCTGCGCACAAATTTTTCTACCTTGCGGTACACCCAGCTTGCCCCTGGCAGGCGCAGCAGCGCCGGGAAAAAGCCTGCTGCGCGCGGAGCATGATTCAGTAAGCCGCTCACCGGGCTGAGCACCACCGCCAGCCCGACCGGGGCCAGGGAGGACATTCCCGCCATACCTACCAGCCGGTCAATCACCAGCGAAGCCGCGCTGACCCCGGCATCCACCCGCAGATGGACTGCTCCAGCCAGGCGCACCAGGTCACCGCCAATGGTCGTGGGCAGGAAGTTGGAGGCAAACAGCATCATGAAGGTCAGGCGCAGGGCCTCTCCCAGGCTGATTTTGACTTTTGCCGAGTGCAAGAGGGAGTACCAGCGCAGCGACACGCAAATGCGCGAGCACAGCATCAGGCCAATCGCGATCCAGAAATAAGCTATCGGCAGCTGGCGCAGCACGCCGGTAAACTCTTCCCAGCCCTGCAGGCGGATCAGATAAACCAGCAGCGCCAGAGAGAGCACCGTCCCCAATACCCGCCAGAACACCCCTTTGCGCGACTGCGCTCCTGAGCGCTGGGGAATCTTTCCCGGGTCATTTTCCAGGCCGGTTGGGTTGGCTTCTTGTGATGGAACTTGCATGCCGTGCGCTCCTTCTACCGGGGTACCAGCAGGGAAATGCCCTGTGTATCAAAGAAGGTATATTCTTTGTAATATTTCAAAAGATAGGTGGAAACCTTTTCGACCCAGGCATTATTTTCTTCCGCAAACCCATCCCGGGTGGGATCCTTCAACCACAACTGCTGGCGACCGACCACAATCAGGGCAAAACGATGGTTTTGCAGATCCTGATAGAAATGCTCAAAATAACTCTGATTGTTGGAAATAGACATCTCGGTCAGCGTGAGCAGTTCGTAGTCCGGAACCAGACGCACGCCAGGGATAAAGTTGAACATTTCAAGCTGGCGCTGAGAGATAAACAGCACTTCGCCTTTCGCGGCAAATTTTTGCACCGTCTTGGTCAGCTCTCCCAGGTCATAATTAGCCTGCTTGAAATCACGCTGGACAAAAGGGCCGCCGATATTGATATTCCAGATTACAGGCAGCAGCACCACCGCCAGCAGCAGCGGCCAGGGCTGCCAGGCGCGCGCCGGAGCGCCATTTTCGGTAGCATAACGGCCCATACCGACCAGACTGGCCATCACCAATAGCAAGGCTAGAAAGGCATCCAGGTTATGGATGTTGCTGCCGCCGCCAATTTTGGTACTAACCACCAGCCCGCCCACGAACAGGATAGCTGCCAGAGCAGTCAGACTCAAAATACGCAGCACATGCCACTGCGAGCGAGCAGCCCACCAACTGCCAATCAGCAGCACCAGCAGCGGCCCGGCCACAAACAGCACAGCCGGGAGCACGCCCGTGCGGAAAGTTGGGCTGGGCAGCAGGCGGTACCACAGCAAGGCCGAGGTAAAGCTAGAGCCGAAGGATTCCACATTATTGTGACCGGAAGCCAGCACATAAGCCGCCTGCGCTGCCAGGGCCGTTAGCCCGCCCACTCCGGCCCATGCCAGAATCGGCCACACATAACGCGCGCCTTGTTTGAGGATAGATTTTTGCGCCGGGCGCTCGACCGCGCAAAAGGGAACTTCAATCAAGTACAGCGCCGTCGCCAGCATCGCCGGCACAGGGATCCAGTTCACCCGGCTGATACCCGCCCAGGCCGAAGCCAGCGCCACAAAGATCAATGACTTCCAGAAGCGGTGCGGATCGAATCCCCACAGCACCAGGATGACACACACCAGCAGGTGATAGTAGACCGGGCCCTGCAGCAAAAACAACGCCGCCCATAACGCAGCTGCCAGCCGCCAAACCCAATTTCTAAGAGACAGCCGCCGCGCCAACGCCCACCCGGCAGCCAGGCTGAGCGCAATCCATAGAAACACCTGCCAGAAACGATGAAAGGCAATCCCGGCGCCCGGGACGATAAAGGCGATGGATTGCAGCAGGTAGCGGCTGGGATGCAAGAACGACAGGGGGTACTGCGCGCCGTAGAGCCATTTAGAAAATGGCAGTGAGGCATAATAGTACCGGCTGGCTTCAGACCATTCCAGGGAGAAAGGGTAGGCGCTGATATCCGGCAGATAGCCAAGCGCTTTGATCAAAGCGCTGTAAACAATCCCGACAAACAACAGCGCCCAAAAGTAGGGCAGTTTCTTCCAGCCTAGCAGCAGGAAGGCCGCCCCTACCGCAACCAACAGCCAAAACAACCACACCTGAGGCAGGAAATCAACAAAATGTTTCTGGTAGCGCCAGAGCACCACCAACACATACGCTGCCCAGGGCAGCACCAGGCCCAGGATGCTTAATCCGGAACGCCCGGATAAACGCGCCAGGACCCTTACGGTTGTTTGCCCAAAGCGTTCACGCAGGTGCGAAAACGAAATCGCCAGCGTTAACAGTTCGATCAACAGCAGTAAACCGGCGCCGCCTAACAGGAGCACCCAAAGCAAAGAATAGCTGCCCAGGTCATGCCCAGACTGCTTGCCGCGTTCAAGCAACTGCGGCAGGCTGGCAATCCCCAGCGCCAGTGTCAGAAGTAAGAACAGGCGCAGCGTGGTGAGGTTGTCTGGGACCGCCGGTAATGTTGGTCCTGTTTTAACGGACAGCTTCACGCCCATTACTGGCTACTTTAATGATCTTCCGGATGGTGTAGGTTGGTTTTCCCTGCGATTCATGATACGTGCGAGCGAGCAGTTCAGCAATTAACCCCATCAGAATGGATTGGAATCCCATGATGAAGATCATCGTACTGAGTTGGAAGAAAGGCGAGCCTAAAACGCTGATGCCAAAGAACACCCGCCGCACGAACAGGTACAGGAACACAAACAAACTGATCAAGATCAAGATCGACCCGGCCCCACCGAACAGGTAAATCGGTTTATTGGAATAACTGTTGAGGAATTTAACCGTGACCAGGTCCAGGACGACTTTGAGGGTACGCTCCAACCCATACTTGGCCTTGCCAAACCGGCGCGCATGGTGATGCACCGGGAGTTCGATCATTTTCGCGCCGACTGAATTGGCATAGGCGGGGATAAAACGGTGCATCTCGCCATATAAGCGAAAGCCAGTGATTACTTCGCGGCGGTAGGCTTTGAGCGTGCAGCCATAATCATGCAGGTAGACGCCGGTTGCCCACGAAATCATGCGGTTGGCAATCTGTGAAGGCAGCCGCCGGGAAAGATTATCCTGGCGCTCTTTGCGCCAGCCGCTGACCACATCGTAGCCCTCGTTGATTTTTTGCAGCATGATAGGAATATCTGCCGGATCATTTTGCAGATCGGCATCCAAGAGCACAATTACATCCCCAGAAGAATGATCGATCCCGGCAGCAATCGCTGCCGTTTGGCCGAAGTTGCGACGCAGCGCGATGACCTGCACATGCACAGGATCGATCGCAGCCAGTCCTTCCAGCACTTCCAGGCTGTTATCCCGGCTACCGTCGTCCACCAGCAGCACTTCCCATTCCAGCCCCATTGGCGAGATTGCCTCGCAAATGGCCTGGTACAGCAAGCGCAGGCTGTCGTACTCGTTATAGACTGGAACGACGATCGAAAGATCCATAATTAAACCTTATTGTTTCTTTTCCTGAAATTCGGGTTGAACGGATGAAATTATACTACTTTACCGGTGGAATCAGGCGCTGTTTTGCCAGGCGCGAACGGTCCCAGGCCCAGCCGCCCGCCAGGACCAGTAAACTCAAAATGGCAATCCAGACCAGCATCTCCCAGAAGGGCATTTTTAGCCACAAGCGGTAGTAACGACCCATGTACCAGTGGGTGAAAAAGCCGAGGAAGATGCCTTCGACCGCCACCCAGCGCCACAGCCAGGCATCGTGGTGGACGAGAGCCCAATCGATGGACCAGCCGGCTAACAGCGCCATCCAGGGGATAAACAGGCTGCGGTAACGCGGGTTATCGACGGTATCGCCGCCACCGCGGGCCGAGGCGATGAGGGTCCACAAGAACACCAGCAGCACCAACCATACCACGCGCCTGCGCCGGGCAGGGTCTGTTTCCCTCCAAACGGCAAAGAGGCTGTAAACAAGGAACGGCGCCAGCACATACCAGCCAGCCGCCCGAACAATGGCGATGCTTTTCCAGAATGGAATGCTGTCATCCGCCGCGGCAGCCGGCAGCACTGGCTGAGCTAATCCATAGCCGACAATGATGGGCAGGGTCCACTCATCGCCCACCTTCTGGATCTGCTCAGTCATTTGCCCGGAGGCGCGCCGTGTTTTGATCACATCCCAGGCGGTCGAACTGCGGAACCATTCCCAGGAGAAGGCCAGCACCAGCGCCAATCCTACTGCGATACCCAGCCAGCCAATCAGCCGCCAGCGCCGGTGCAGATGGGCCACGCTGTACTCTAGCAGGAATAGCAGCCCTAGAAAACCGACGAGTGCCAGCGCTACCCGGCTGGAAATTAACAACATACCCACCAGACTGGCGAGCAGCGCGAACCAGAGCGACTTTTTGCGCCAATCCCAGGCCAGCACAGCCCAGAAGGCCACCGCGCTTAAACCCACGATGAAAGGCTCGCGCATCTGGCTGGCACTGAAGAAGATGGCATCAGGGTAGAGCACGTAAATCCAGCCAGCCAGCAGGGCTACTCGCCCAGGCCAGCGCAGCCGGACTGCCCGGTAGAAGAACGGCAAACCCAACGCCGCGAAGAGCGCGCCTAACAGAATGATCAGGTAAGATCGGTGCGCGTCCGGGCTGAGATAACGGTAAACCAGGGCACTCAATGCCAACAAGCCGCCGTATTGGTCAGTGGCAAAGTCGTCACGGAAGGAATACCAGACGGGATCACCCGAACGGGCCAGATCCCAGGCCTGGTTATCCCGAAAATAGGCATCTTTAAACAGGTAACCCGCCTGCTGCTCTTTCTCAGGATAGCCCCAGTCAGGCAGGGCCAGGCTTAAACCCACGCCGGTAAACAGGCGCAGCAGAAATGCCAGCGCAACCATCCAGCCCAGCAGCCGCCCGCCACCAGCCCAGCGCCAGGCCAGGGCCAGGCTAAACAGCCCGGCGAAGGCCAGTACACCCGCCGACAGCCAGCCAAGGAACAGTGATCCCGGGCTTACCGCAGCAACACCCAGGCCAACCAGCGCTCCAGCAACGGACGAAACAGCCAGGAGCAGGCCGATTCCCGGATGACGAGCATCTCGTGCAGCAGCACGATTAGTAACCGGCGGCATAAATCCCTCGATGGTTATCGGGCAGCAACATTGAATAACGGGTAAGGTATTTATGCCCGATTGTACTAGAAGTCAATTTCATTGGATTTCTGTGGATATTTCCATATTTTTATCACCAGGCTGCCTACCGTTATTTTACTCCACTTATCCGTCTTTTCATGAGGTGGAAACAGAATCCAGGCCTATTCCAACCAGGTTTGCCGGCCGCCAAAAGAGCCGGGTTGCGCGTATGGCAGTACCCGACCCGCGGGCGGTTAATCAGCCAGGGGGCGTAAAAGGCGGGAATATCCGTGCGGCGCGAACAACTGAATACGGAGGACATAGGCAGCCAAACCATAGAACTGAAGCGGAGCATTGTCAATCTCTAATCCCCTGATGATCCTATGCCGCATGATGAACAGTAGAGAGTCATTAGAGGTGAACAAAATATATTGGCTTTTGAGGGTAATTCCCAACTCCCAGTGAATGCACTGCGCCTAACATGCCGTTTTCAAAAGCGTTAGAATAGAAGGAAAATCGATAAAGGAGAGAGCATGTCTCGTACGATCCCAGCTTCAGAGCGGATAACCCGCGCCCGTGCTTTGATCCAGAAAGCTCGGGATGTTACCGTGCCGGCAGAGACTGGCATGTATGATCTTTCTTATGTGGCTGAAGTAAAAGGTTATTTACGACAGGCGCGCGACCTGATTAAATTTATTCCCTATACCCCCAGCGCCACCGAGGAGATGAAAGCCGAAGTCTCAAAAATAATGAAAGATGCTGAACAGGCCGAAAAAGAAATTTTGCGTCATTAATGGGTCAACTGGCCTTCCAATAAACCAGAAATGAATTTCTCGGCTAGCTGCGGGAGGGCCTCGAGAGCATAGCCGCCTTCCTGCACCAGCATAGTGGGCAAATTCAGCGCGCCGATGCGGTTGCCAATCACGTTATAAAGGCCCCCTTCCACACGGAAGGCGCTGAGCGGGTCCCCTTCATAGGCATCGAAGCCCAGCGAAACGACCAGCGCAGCCGGATGGAAAGCGCGGATAACGGATAGCAGAGCATCCAGGGCGAACAGGTAGCTCATTGAACTGGTCCCAGGGGGCAGTGGCAAGTTATAGGTACTACCGGGCGCTCTAAGACCGCCGGTTTCATCCGCATAACCAGTGAAGTAGGGAAAGTCCAGATTAGGATCGATGTGCAGGGAAGAATACAGCACGCGCGGTTCCTCCCAAAAAATAGCCTGCGTGCCGTTGCCGTGATGATAATCCAGGTCGAGAACAGCCACCTGCCCGAGCGCCATCAATCGACTGGCTGCCAGGGCCGCATGGTTGACATAGCAATACGAGCCAAAAAAGTCCGGCCCGGCGTGATGCCCGGGCGGGCGGGTCAGGGCGTAGGCGCTGGTCGCCTCACGCCGCAGCAGCAGGTCCGTGCCATGCAGCACCAACCCGGCTGCCGCCAGCAGCGCTTTCCAGGTACCGGCTCCAACCGGGCTGTAGGGGTCAGTAGAATAGTAACCTAAACGCCCGGCCAGGCTTTTCGGGCGATGATTCATACCTGCCCGAATGGGGAAGAAGTCGGCATACAGGTAGCGCGTTTCGTCATAAACGGAATTCGAAACTGCTTCCAGGAAATCCAGCATTTCAATTGAATGCACCTGAAACAGGTCATCAAACCGGGCAACGCGGTGCGTGCGCACCGGCAGCCCCAGCCCGCGCGTGATCAAATGCTGGTAAATCCCTTCTACACGTTGCGGAATTTCACGGTAATTAATAACCGTGCCTTGCTCAAACTCCCAGTTTGGCGCATGCAGGGCATGAATTGGATTATAAAGAAGTGGTACAGCACCAGACATCGTTGGTTACGCTCCCGATCGTAAAGTATTTCACAATTTGCACCCGGGAGTATATCAAATTTCGATCCACTTTGTAAACATATATCCGAATGCAGCTTCAAAGCGGGTAGTTGCGAAACTCATCCACAGCTTTATAAAGAGCTAAGAGGTTCTCGACCGGAGTGCAGGCCTGCACGTTATGGATAGGATTAAAGACAAATCCTCCGCCAGGGCCAAAGATTTGCAAGCGCTCGCGCACCTGTTTACGGATCGCTTCCGGAGTCCCAAAAGGCAGAGTGTGCTGGGTATCGATGCCCCCTCCCCAGAAGACCAGCTGCCCACCAAAGCGCGCCTTAAGTTCCAATGGATCCATACCAGCTGCTGAAGTTTGTACGGGGTTGAGAATATCAAAACCAGCAGCGATAAAATCAGGGATCAGGTTGATGACTGAGCCGCAGGAATGAATAAAGGTCTTCCAGGTCGTGTGCTGGTGGATCCAGTCGTTGACCTGCTTATGGAAAGGTTGGTAGAGCTGGCGATAGGTTTTAGGTGCGATAAACGAGCAGGTTTGCGCGCCAAAGTCCGTGCCGCTGACGAAAACGCCGGCCACTTTTTCACCCACTACCGCATGGATGCGCTCCAGGTTCGCCAGGGCGATTTCACACTGCCGTTCAAACACCTGCCAGACATAATCCCGCCGGGTAATAGTACTCATATACCACTCAGCTACATCCCGAATACCGCGTGGATGCTTCAACCAGGTTGCCGGAACGAGCGCAATATCCCCAAAAGCCGTGCCACCAAAATTAGCCAGGATAGCTTTGTCGGTCGTGGTGTACAACCGCTCCGCTTCCGCGGCAAAGTAAGCCAGGTCTTCCTCCGAAATGAGGGCAAACTCTTCCAGATTATCCTTTGGGTCCAGGCGAGCCTCATCAATTGGCGGCTGGCGGATGATTGCATCAAAATAATATCCACCAGCCGGCATGCGCGCGCTGGGAGCAACACTGCGGTCCCCTTCTGGGAACATGAGAATGTCACCATTGGATTCCGGCTCTGTGTTAAAGGCTTCTGGCACCAGCACGGGGGTGCCATCAAAAAAGGTCCAGGGCTTCCAGTTTTCATTAGTGTAGCCGAACATGGTGCGCGGGCTGGGTAAGGGCAGGATATCGACACCCAACGCCTCGATCAGGTCCGCCTTTATCTCACCTAACAGCTGGTAGGGCTCGATCACCTTGACCGGCGTGCCGGGTGGATCAAGCTTTAACGTCTGGCGCAGAAGGTATACCGAGCTGACGTGCATGCCGGTCGTTGCACTGCCGCCCAGGTCTAATGGCACCCGATCCGGTTCTTGATGATTCAAGCTGGCCAGCACCCGTTCGCGAGCGTTCATTTCACACTCCCTTTTTCAGGCAAATGAAATTTTCAGTTTATCGATAACACCAGAAATCATCTCTCGATTGTTTCCTGGTCGATAAAAAATTCTTCAGGACAATTTCATTTTACAATGGTTTCTGTCTGCAAAGGGCTGCTTCGCATACTTCCTGTCTTTTTTATTACTGGGCGTTGAAGCCGCCTGGAGCGATGAGCAGATCCTGCCACTGATAAACACCTACCTGATTTTGCCCGATCAGCAGCAGCGCCTGATCTTTGCCCTGGGGTCCCCATCCATTCACCAGCACAGCCCCCATAGCAGTCCGCTGCGGACCAAAAACAGTCAAAGGGTCCACCTTCAACAGGCTTTTTAAATCTGCCTGTCCATCAAAAGATAAATTGCTATGCGCGGTTAGCTGGCTTTGGATTTGTTGAATCGCCGCGTCAGAACTCAACACCTGCTGGCTGCCTTTCCAGGTAGCCACACCAAAAGAGTTGCTCATCAAGCCTTTAAGCTTTGGATAGTCCCGGTTAACTAAAGCCTGCGAGAGCTGCGTTTCAAAAATTGCCAGCGTGCTGGAGTTACCGGTCACAGGCAGTGCCTGGGTTGGCTGGCGGGTCTGGCTGGAAGTGCAGGCAGATAACAGTAAGGCAAAAAGGGTGAATACTGCGATCAAGTACTTTCGAAACATAACATACCTCCTAAAGCTAATTTCCCCCTTGAATTAAATTGTACCAAGATTATCAGCGTTAAGCACAGTCCCAAGCAGCGCCCAGGGCAGGGCATTCACAAAGTCGAACGCTTTGTGAATGCCCGCGACAAGAACCATCGGCCCCTTCAAGCACTTGCTGGAAAGGGAGAAAAGAGATTTTTTGGGGTAGCAGTGGACTCCTGGCGTCCACTGCTACCCCTACTCCCCAAGAATAGAAAGTGATTTTGTGAAAGCTGTGATCGCCCAGGGCTGTGCTTAATCGCAGAAGGGAGAAATCACAACAAGGTCAGCAGTTCGTTTAACTGGTGGATCTGGAATTTCGGTGAAATGCGAGCATCCCCCGGCAGATCACGTGGATTGTACCAGCAAGTATCCAGGCCAAAATTGATTCCCCCTAGAATATCGGAGGCCAGGCTGTCACCAATCACCAGGACCTGATCTTTATGCGGCTGGCCCAATTGTTCAAAAGTAAGCTCAAAGAAACGTGGATGAGGTTTTGCCACGCCCATTTCTTCAGAAATGGCGATAACTTCGAAATCCCTGGCAAGGGCCGAGTTCGCCAGGCGCGGGCGCTGAACATCTTTCAGCCCATTTGTAATAATGGCCAATCGGTAGCGCTTCTTCAATACCCGAACCACCGCTTCGGCCTCTTCCAATAAATCCGAGGTCGCTGACAGGCCCTTCAGGTAAACATCCGAAAAAGAAGAAGGCGTGAACGGATGGTGATCCCCAGGCAGTTGCAGTACAGCAAACAGGCGTTCAAAGCGCGCCAGCCGCAACGCCTCAGCGGTAATACGTCCCTGCTCAAATTCCATCCATACCTGCCGGTTGATCTTGTGGTAGATCTCAGCGGTAGTCAAGTCATAAGGTAGATGGAAATGAGCAAAGCTGCTTTCCAGAGCCTTCACCTCAGCCAATTCAAAGTCAAACAGTGTGCCATCTGCATCAAATAAAAGCCATACGTAGGTCATGATCTAATTTTGCCGGAATGGACTGCTTTTTTCAAGTTTGGCAACACGTTTTTCCTTAAACTGCAAGGGAATTGCGAGGAACTTTAAAAATTAGCTGAGAACTTGGGAACTAATTGCCAGGAACCAGCGTCTCTATCTACGGATCAGCATATGATCACAAAAACAAATAAAACTGCTCGGGTGAGCAGGGAGTTATGTCAACAGGAGAAAGGCAGTATGTCTACTTATCTGAATTCAAAAATTACCCGGCTGTTTCTGGCCATGATCGTTCTGATGGGGCTGTTCCTGGCGCAACCCGCTGTGGTTTCGGCAGCTTACCCTTCTTTCGATATCGTCGCCGTCAAGTCAGATGAATCAGTCACCATCCATACCAACAGCTTCCCGGCAAACGTGAACTTTACCGTGCGCATGGACGTAGCGGGCAACCTGGCGATCGATGGCATTGCGGTTACGGACATCAATTCAGGCCAGGGCGGCACTTTCGAAGCCACCTTCAAAATTCCAGCCGAATTAAAAGGCACAAAAACCATCGCCATTCGCCTGGAGAGCACTCGCGGTTACTACGCTTATGACTGGTTCAACAATGTTACCCAGGGCACAACCCCCAGCAATCCTGTGCCGGTGACCAGCGGCAAGCCTTACCTGACTTTCCTGGGCGTCAAAGCCAACCAATCCGTGACCATCGAAGCCCACAATCTGGCGGTGAACACCACCTTCACCGTCCGTGTTGGCCCTTACTACACCTTCTTCCGCGATTACGTCACTGTACCTTCGGTTCGCTCCGATAGCAATGGTTATGTGAAGTTCACCATCACCCTGCCGGATAACGTCCTGGATGAGAACCTGGTTACCGTGCGCCTGGATGGCGGCGGACGCTACACCTTCAACGCCTTCAAAAATGTTGACAGTGGCACCGTCACAACCATTCCGGTCACCTCAACAAGCACATGCCAGATCGTTTCGGTGACGCCCAGCAGCGCCATGCCCACTCGCGCCGACTTCGATACAGTCTGGACGATCAAGAACACCAGCAGCAAAACCTGGGATGGCAATTCAGTGGATTACAAGTTCGTCAGCGGCACGAAACTGCAGAAGTACGGCAGCTACTATGACCTGCACCAGACGGTCAAGCCGGGTGAGACGATCAAGGTAACCCTCGATATGGTGGCTCCCAGCACCACCGGCTACTACACCACCAACTGGGCGCTGGTTCAGAACAACACTACCCTGTGCAACCTGACCATGACGCTGCGGGTGAAGTAAAATAATTCTGTTCAAATAACAGCCTTTAGCCGAATTCGGCTAAAGGCTGTTATTTTTTGTTTACTGCTTCTCTTCTTCACTCAATTGATACACAGCAAGAATTTTGGCATTCCCTACCCGCACTGCATAAACTTCATTTTTAAGGGGATAACCATCCGGGTTGTTATAGAAGTTACCGATGAAATATTTGGCTTGACGGAAGTCATTGACAAAATCGAGGCGTTTCTCCTGGGCGGTGGGGAAGATTGCAGCATTCCGCTGGCCCGCTGCCGTTTCGACAAAGACCGGGATGCGGGCATCTGGGTCATGTGTAAGGATATATTCCAGGCCCTGGCGGTAGCTCAACCCCCAGTAATCCAGCATAAAGCGGTGCTGGATCTCCTGCATGTCGACCCCAGCCAGGCGGTTGAAGTAAATATTTTGAAATGGATGATGAACGATCATCCATTGAGCAACCGGCAGCACTCCTAACAGCAGCAAACTAACCAGCACGATTTTTCCAAAGCGCGGCAGCCGCCCCTGCATCCAATCTACAAACCCTGGCAATCCGCGCAGGGCAGTCAGGATCAAAGGGGGATAAATAAAGAATAACTGCCGCCAGCCATCATAAAGGGTTGACTTTAACAAAATCACTGCCAGGATAGGCGCCAGCCAGGCGCTGAGCATGATGAAATCATTTCGCCCGGCGCGGGTCAGCAGCCGGCGCGGCGCGCGCACCCAACCAGAAATGAGGACCACCACCCCTATCCCCAGCAGTGCCAGGTAAAAGAGGGGCGTGGTCACAGCAATCCACACTGGGATGTAATGCCAGGGTACATTTTCGGAAGAAATAACATTCCCCAGGTAAAGCATTCCGGTCAGGTGCGGGAAGTTTTTCATCATCTGGAAGGCATTCAGCAGTTCCGTAAGCGGACTAGGCCACAAAGCAGGCCAAAAGGCAACCAGACCCACAAAGGTGACCAACAGGTATACAGCTCCCAGGAACAACCCTTCCCGCCAACGCAAACGGCAGACAAGCATCTCGAATAATAAGCCACCGATGACAAGTGCCGGGATCACCAACCCAGGCAGGCGAACTGCCAGCAAAGCCGCAGAAATGAGACCCAGGCCAAGGGCTGTCCAAAGGGATGGGTAATCCAGCAAAAGGACAAAACCCAACAAGGCGAAGATATACAACACCAGAAAAGGGATATCTTTCGTGTTGTAAAAAGCATCCGCAAAAATGCGCGGGCTGAGCACCAGGAACAGGCAGCCCACCAGCGCCAGCCAGGTCCTTTTGTAAAGCAGTTTTGCCAGGGCGAAAAACCCCAGACAACCGGCAAAGAAGCTCAGGAAAGTGAGCAAATGCCGGCTGAAATACATCTCACGGGATGCTCCACGTGACTGAAAAATCACCAGCAGAATTTCAAAAAAAGGGCCGTACGAACGATCACGCCAGGCAAGCAAGGCAGAATCATGCTTCATCACATAGCGATAAGTACGAATGCCTAACTCCACCTGGGTCGATTCATCCCAGGAAATGCCATAGTCGCGATAGATCCATAACCCAAGCAGCAGCAATGCGGTAAAGAATACCCCAACCATCAGCCAGACGTAGATAGAGCGGGAAGCGAAACGGGAATCTGACCTGGGCAAGCGGATCATCGACAAACCTTTTTTTCGACGATCTGGATTATTTGAAAAAGTTAGCAATCGCATAGTAGAGAGCGGGATTATTTGCTTCGAAGCGTTTATCTCCATTGGTAAGATTAGCCAGCAGGCTGAGCAGGATCGAAAGCAGCACCAATCCCCAGGCAGCCATAACCAATGCGGTGCGCAGCATAGGATGCTCTTGGAAAAAAGCCAACCCCCACCAAAAACCGAGTGCGGAGAGTAAAACGAGCAGCGGGGTCACATCTGCCAGGTAGCGCATGGAGCTTGAAATAAACACCAACAAAGGCAGGAACAGGCACAAAACGCCGCCAATCACCATTCCCCAAAGCCAGGTGGGGGCGCCCAATGAGCAGCAGCTGTCTGATTGTTCATGCAGCCACAACCAGCCGCGCCGCACCCAACCCAACAAGGGCAGCAACCCCAGCCATGTGCCAGGCACAGACGTCAGCAGCCCGGCGACAGGTTCTGAATAGTAATAGAAAGCAGGCAGATGAATGAAGAAAGGCCACATGCTTTCCTTAATATAGGGTACGGATATAAACGGAAATTCCCCGGGCGAGAACCTGAAGGGCCGCAGTACATAACTATATAGGCTGGGAATCAGGTAAGAGAAGGAGGTGATCGCGCGATAATCATTGGGAAGCGCCATGCCAGTTAACTGGTATCGGTGACCGGTTTCAAGCATACTTCCAAAACGAGCAGCGTTGTACCATCCTAAACCCGCCGCCCACAACAGCAACGGTACACCGAGCCACAGCAAGCGGGACCAAACGATAACAGGCTTTGGCGTTCTCTGGAACCACTGCCAGACCAAAACCAATGCGAAGAATATCACCGCCAGAGCCAGGTTTAAACGGCAATTGACAGCTGCCCCCCAGGTCAACCCGGCTGCCAGCAGCCAGCCAGGCTGTATCGACCGGGAGGTCAACGCGCGTATAGCGAAGTAAAGCCCCAGAAACAAAAAGAACTGTCCGCCAGCGATAGCCGTTTCATAAACACTGGGGCGATTAATCAACCAAAATACCGGCATCGCCAAACCGCCTAACAGGACCAGCATCAGCAGCGTCCAGGGCGGGGCATGCGGGAAAAATCGCTCGCGAAGCCAATACAGTAGCAGCGCGTTGACTATCGCCAACCCGCTGAGGAAAAAGAACAGCAGAATTTGATCTTCGACCCGGGGTACAGAGCCAAATAGACCGGCAAGCCCTTTCACTCCGGCAGCGACCAAACCAGGCACTGGCCCCCAATAATAATAGTAACGTCCCTGAAAAAGAGAGGCATCCCATAAATATCCGATGCCTTGCCGATTATGATAATCATAAGGGTTTTTCAGCGCCAGTAGGGCAGCTGGCGGTTTTTCGAGCAATGCTACCTGCCCGGAGAGAAATGCCTGGGCCAGCTTATCAAAGTAATCCGTGTAGGGTGTCCAGTGCCATGTACCACTAGTAATGTAACAGAGGGATACCAGCAGCACAACGCTAACGCCCAGTCCAGCGGAAAACGCAGAGGTAAGTCGCGGATGGTCTGCCAGCCAACATGCCAGGGGAAGCGCAGCAATCCTAAGCTGCACACGTCGGATCCCAGCAAACGCCTGTTGAAAGGGCCAGGCCACATCCCGGAAGAGGCGTGAACGCGTCGATCGCTGCCGCCAGTCTAACAAAGGTCGCGGAAACTGGAGCACAAGCACAGCCAACAGGCACAGCCCCCCGCACAATGCCAGTAAATAGCGCCCCCTCCCCCAATTGGCGTTGTGATCCAGGCCAAGCTGCACGGCAAAAACAGCTGCGATCGTAAAGACTGTTCCAGCGATTAGTAGTAAAAATTTGCTAAATAAGATTGCATTCTTGAGGCGCATGGATCATGCAATTATAACGGCTGCTTGCCTTTCGGTAAATAAAGGAAATCCTTATCGTTGATAGGCGTACAATCGTTCAAAAAGGGAACGCAGATATCTTGTTATCCTATCGCCAGGCGAAATGAAAATAGGCAGGCATGGAAGTTATTGAATAATTTCCATGCCTGCCTAATGGGGGTTAAAGGGAAAAAGTCTTTTGGCGATGACCTACTCTCCCGGGAGTTTGCACTCCAAGTACCATCGGCGCTGGCGGGCTTAACGACCGGGTTCGAGATGTAACCGGGTGTACCACCGCCGCTCCAATCACCAAAAGACTTATTTCAACAAAGGAAGTTGCGAATAATGTTTAGGGCATCGCAGGGAAAGAAAACATAGTTCTCCGCACCACGCGGGAAGCCTTCGGTCATTAGTACGACTTAGCTCAACGCATTGCTGCGCTTCCACAGGTCGCCTATCAAGCAGGTAGTCTACCTGCGACCTTACTCCTTACGGAGAGAGGGATCTCATCTTGAGGCGTGCTTCCCACTTAGATGCTTTCAGCGGTTATCACTGCCAGACGTAGCTACTCAACCATGCCGTTGGCACGACAATTGACACACTAGCGGTCTGTCCACCCCGGTCCTCTCGTACTAGGGGCAGCTCCTCTCAAATCCCTTACGCCCACAGCGGATAGAGACCGACCTGTCTCACGACGGTCTGAACCCAGCTCGCGTACCGCTTTAACGGGCGAACAGCCCGACCCTTGGGACCTTATCCAGCCCCAGGATGCGATGAGCCGACATCGAGGTGCCGAGCGAAGTCGTCGATGTGAACTCTTGGACTTCACCAGCCTGTTATCCCCGGGGTAGCTTTTATCCGGTAAGCCACGGCCCTTCCACTCAGTACCGTGGGATCACTAAGCCCGACTTTCGTCTCTGCGCGACGCGTTGGTCTTGCAGTCAAGCTCCCTTCTGCCTTTGCACTCTACGGTTGGTTTCCATTCAACCTGAGGGAACCTTTGGGCGCCTCCGTTACCTTTTAGGAGGCGACCGCCCCAGTCAAACTGCCTGCCTGGCACGGTCCCTTGCCCAGTTTATGGCGCAAGGTTAGGGTCTAAACATACTCAGGGTGGTATTTCACCGCCGGCTCCACCGACGCTAGCGCGCCAGCTTCTCAGCCTCCCACCTATCCTACACAGACTATGCCCAAACACAATGCCAGGGTGCAGTAAAGCTCCACGGGGTCTTTTTGTCCTGCTGCGGGTAGGCCGCATCTTCACAGCCATTTCAATTTCGCCGGGTCCTTCGTCGAGACAGTGCTCTAGTTGTTACGCCGTTCGTGCGGGTCGGAACTTACCCGACAAGGAATTTCGCTACCTTAGGACCGTTATAGTTACGGCCGCCGTTCACCGGGGCTTCAGTTCAAAGCGTTGGCTTGCGCCGAACCTCTCCCTTTAACCTTCCGGCACTGGGCAGGCGTCAGCCCCTATACGTCGTCTTTCGACTTCGCAGAGACCTGTGGTTTTGTTAACCAGTCACTAGAGCCGCTTCGCTGCGACCCCCGGTCGCTTTGCTTGCGCGAACCACCAGGGGCACCCCTTATCCCGAAGTTACGGGGCTAATTTGCCTAATTCCTTGACGAAGGTTTCCCCGTTCGCCTGAGTGTACTCCACTTGTCTACCAGTGTCGGTTTGCGGTACAGGTACGCAAGGTTCATCACTTAGCGGCTTTTCTCGGCAGCCAGGCTCAACTCACTTCCGCCTCTAGGGCTCGCTCCGTTGTCTCAGCTCAAGCGGCGGACTTCCCTACCGCTCTCAGCGCCTGCCACAACAGACACCCACACCACCAATCGTGGGCTGGTCTACCTTACTGCGTCCCCGCTTCGCTCCCCTTGCCTAGTCCCGGAATGTTGACCGGGTATCCATCACCTACGCCTTTCGGCCTCGGCTAAGGCCCTGACTAACCCGACGCGGACGGACCTGGCGTCGGAAACCTTAGACTTTCGGCGAACACGGTTCTCACGTGTTTTACGCTACTCATGCCTGCATTCTCACTTCTGCCCGCTCCACCGCTCCTTCCGGTACGGCTTCACCGCTGGCAGAACGCTCCCCTACCGATGAAGCTTGCGCTTCATCCCATGGCTTCGGTATCAAGCTTAGCCCCGTTAAGTTTTCCGCGCAGGATCACTAGACCAGTGAGCTATTACGCACTCTTTAAAGGGTGGCTGCTTCTAAGCCAACCTCCTGGTTGTTTCAGTAACCCCACATCGTTTCCCACTTAGCTTGAATTTGGGGACCTTAGCCGATGATCTGGGCTGTTTCCCTTTCGACTACGAATCTCATCACCCGCAGTCCGACTGTTGCGCTCACAAGCATTGGCATTCGGAGTTTGATTGAGTTTGGTAAGCGCTAAGCCCCCTAGCTCATTCAGTGCTCTACCTCCAATGCTCAACACGCAACGCTAGCCCTAAAGCTATTTCGGGGAGAACAAGCTATCTCCAAGTTCGTTTGGCATATCACCCCTACCCACAGCTCATCCCCTAATTTTGTAACATTAGTAGGTGCGGGCCTCCACGGGCTTTTACCCCCGTTTCACCCTGGCCATGGGTAGCTCACCTGGTTTCGTGTCTAATCCCTGCGACTGACCCAGCTTGCGCTGGCTACGCCCTTTTCAGACTCGCTTTCGCTCCGGCTTCGGCTATGACTGCCTTAACCTCGCCACAGAAATTAACTCGCAGGCTCATTCTCCAAGAGGCACGCCGTCAGGCCTGCTGGCGCGCACCCGGATCTCTCCGGAGCACCGACCCAGTATTGCCCTTCGACTGCTTGTAAGCTTACGGTTTCAGGTTCTATTTCACTCCCCTCACTGGGGGACTTTTCACCTTTCCCTCACGGTACTTGTTCACTATCGGTCGCCAGACGTATTTAGCCTTGGAGAGTGGACTCCCCAGCTTCCTGCCGGATTAGCGTGCCCGGCAGTACTCAGGTTCCGGACGGGAGACCAACCACTTTCGTCTACGGGGCTCTTACCCTCTTTGGCAGGCTTTCCCACACCTTTTGACTAGCACTTGGTTTTCTCGAACTCCCATGTGTCCGGCCCTACAACCCCGTCATGCATGCACAACGGTTTGGGCTGCTCCCTTTTCGCTCGCCACTACTCAGGGAATACTTTCTTTTCCTCTGGGTACTGAGATGTTTCAGTTCCCCAGGTTCCCTCGCTCCGGCCTATGTGTTCAACCGGGCGTGCTGGAGGTTCGCTCCAGCGGGTTTCCCCATTCGGATATCCCCGGATCGAAGCCTGTTCACGGCTCCCCGAGGCTTTTCGCAGTGACCCACGTCCTTCTTCGGCATCTGGCGCCTAGGCATCCACCGTAAGCCCTTACTAGCTTCTCACGTGATGCAGAGAACTACGTTCTCTTTCTTCTTTCTTTCTCTTCTACTTTGACTCTTTCGATGCGCCTAAACATTATTCTCTTGTTAATGTGCTACAAAGCAATCCTGCTTTGCTTTGGACTGTTTGACCAGTCCTGACTGCCACTCACCCTTTCGGGTCAGGAGCATTCAGCGCTCTTCAAACGTTTATTATTTTAATAAAAAATCGGTCCGGCTACCGCCGGGCCGTCACATCCTGAACAGCTCGCAGATAACCTTTTATTCTCAGACTACCAGTTTTTTACTCTTCAAACGACAGTTTCCTCTATTCCACCTAGTGGAGATGAGGGGATTCGAACCCCTGACCTCCGCCGTGCAAAGGCGGCGCTCTCCCAACTAAGCTACATCCCCGGTCTATCCAGGGTCAATGGGCCTTTCAGGGCTCGAACCTGAGACCTTGCCCTTATCAGAGGCACGCTCTAACCAACTGAGCTAAAGGCCCAAGACTTGTATTAGACTTTTTTGACCTTGACAACTGAAGAGTGACAGGAAAAGGGATGCCCCTCGTTTCATCGAGGTACCTCATCACCGCTGACGAGGATTTGGGAGCCACCTTGCGGCGGCTCAGGTGGTGGTTTCTCGCAAGAAACCACCGGAGCTTGCACTCAGCTCGTAAGCTGTGTGCCTTACTCCCTAGAAAGGAGGTGATCCAGGCGCACCTTCCGGTACACCTACCTTGTTACGACTTCGTCCCAGTCACCAGCCCCACCCTCGGCAGCTCCTCCCTTGCGGTTCGGATACTGACTTCAGGTGTTACCAGCTCCCATGACGTGACGGGCGGTGTGTACAAGGCCCGGGAACGTATTCACCGCAGTATAGCTGACCTGCGGTTACTAGCAACTCCGGCTTCATGCAGGCGGGTTGCAGCCTGCAATCTGAACTGAGACCAGCTTTATGGATTGGCTTCGCCTCGCGACTTCGCGACCCATTGTACTGGCCATTGTAGCGTGTGTGTAGCCCAGGACATAAAGGCCATGCTGACTTGACGTCATCCCCACCTTCCTCCAGCTTAAGACTGGCAGTCCCGCGTGACACGTATAACACGCGGCGAGGGTTGCGCTCGTTAGCGGACTTAACCGAACATCTCACGACACGAGCTGACGACAGCCATGCAGCACCTGTGAACGCTCCCCGAAGGGTCGCTCCGCTTTCGCTTCGCTACCACGTCCATGTCAAGCCCTGGTAAGGTTCTTCGTGTAGCATCGAATTAAACCACACGCTCCGCTGCTTGTGCGGGCCCCCGTCAATTCCTTTGAGTTTTAACCTTGCGGCCGTAGTCCCCAGGTGGTGAACTTATCGCGTTTGCTTCGGCACTGACTGGTTTGACCCACCCAGCGCCAAGTTCACATCGTTTACGGCTAGGACTACCGGGGTCTCTAATCCCGTTTGCTACCCTAGCTTTCGCGTCTGAGCGTCAGATGCAGTCCAGAAGGCCGCCTTCGCCACTGGTGTTCCTCCGGATATCTACGCATTTCACCACTACACCCGGAATTCCACCTTCCTCTACTGCTCTCCAGTCTGCCAGTTTTGAACGACCTCTCCCAGTTGAGCCGGGAGCTTTCACATCCAACTTAACAAACCGCCTGCACGCGCTTTACACCCAGTAAATCCGGATAACGCTCGCCTCCTACGTTTTACCGCGGCTGCTGGCACGTAGTTAGCCGAGGCTTATTCGACTGGTACCGTCCTTCCTCTTCCCAGCCAAAAGTGCTTTACAACCCGAAGGCCTTCATCGCACACGCGGCGTTGCTGCTTCAGGCTTGCGCCCATTAAGCAATATTCCCTACTGCTGCCACCCGTAGGTGTATGGACCGTGTTTCAGTTCCATTGTGGGGGGTCACCCTCTCAGGTCCCCTACCCGTCATCGCCTTGGTAAGCCGTTACCTTACCAACTAGCTGATGGGACGCAGGCCCCTCCCAAAGCACCTTTCGGCTTTCCAAAACAAGGTCTCAGCCTCGCTTTGCACATGCGGTATTAGCAGGCCTTTCGGCCTGGTATCCCCCGCTTTGGGGCAGGTCACCAACGCGTTACTCACCCGTTCGCCACTCAGAGCCGAAGCTCTTCGTTCGACTTGCATGTATTAGGCACGCCGCCAGCGTTCATCCTGAGCCAGGATCAAACTCTCCGCATATTTCTTGCTTCATCCTTGCGAATGTTTGATTTCTCTCTTATCTCAATAAATCTCAGGTTCTCCGTCTTCCTGTCACTCTTCAGTTGTTAAGGTCCAAATTATTAACGTTCCCTCACCAAATCGACACCTGATTGGCACTCCGGCAATAGAGACAAAACAACCGATGTCTCTCTAGCATTCCAACATCGGCTTCATCAATTGCCGCCCCCTGGGACTGCCCTACATTCAGGCTTTTATTTTTTTATCGATCTGCCGTTTCGGCGAGGTCGCTTCCTTGACTGCGTGTTCTATTTTACAACCACCATCTTTTCTTGTCAAGGGTTTCACCAGCCAAATTCTCAAGAACTTTTCAGTCACTTTTTCTTTTTCGGCAACCCTTTCACGCAGTGCCTTCTATCAGGCAACGGGTCAGAATTATACCTTGCTTCTTCAGCCTGTCAATCCTTTTAATGAAATTCATTCAGTTAAGGGGAAGCTGCCTCTTTTTGCCAAGAATATAAGGTCCACGCGCCATCACTCGCCACGCGCACCAGCTGTGCTGGCATCTTCACCGGGGTCATTCCCTCTGGCAGCATCACCAGCACATAATCAACCCCTTGCTTTTCCAGCCACTTCTCATTCTCCACTTGGCCTGCCGGATAAATGGTCAGTAATCGCCTGCTGAAGTTTTCTCGGAAGAATGGATATTCCAGGTGCGTTCCCATCGCCAGCAGACCCAGGGTAGCATCTGCCGGCACATATTTCTCTACAAATTGTGCGGGCCGGCGCATATAGAAGCTCTGTAACGTCTCCCGTTCCAGTGCATTCATTCCCCAGATCGTTTGCTGACCGCCGACCGGTTTACCGCTGTTCTGCAAGAACGTATTCACCATGATCAGCAACGCCAGAGCAACGATTGCCCAGCGCAGCCCCCCCCACCATCGCCCAGGTCGAACCCAAAACCCAACCAGGGCGGTTGAAATCATCACCAACGGAATAAAGTACCGTCCCTGAAACGGATCCCAACCCGGGCGGAAAGCTGCGTCTAACCATAAGAAGGTGATCGATAAAATAAAAATCCCGATTCGCAGGAAATCCCTGCGCCGCAAACCAACGCCAAACTGATAAAAAAGGGCCGGTAAAACCAGAAGCGCAAACAGCGGGCCATACCAGGCAGCGTCTTCTTGAACTACATACCGCTCTCGTAGGACAAATTGATGAGCCTGGGCCACGGCAATCGGGGCTTCAACCGGGAAACCAACCAGGCGCGTCACGGCTCCAACAACGGCTGCTTTAGCTTTGAAACTATAACCGCACAAAGGATCAGGCAGCCCCGTAGGATCAATTGCCTGATATGAAAGCCGGAAAGTATTATAAAGAAGATTGTCGCGCAGCGATTGCGGCGTCTGCCCGCCTGTTTGGGCATCTACCGCCGTCTCTGGCCCCATCGGATTTCCAAAGTTAACCACATTCACCACAAACATATATATTCCCAACAACAGAAAAGCTGCTGCAGCGCTTATTCCCCAAGTGAGCAGGTGATGGAACGCCTTCCCTTTTCTATCCAGCAAGATCAACCCAAAAATGAGCGCCAGGCCAGGCAGCAAGAAAAACAAGGTTTGCTTCGTCCCCAACCCCAGCGCTAAAGCCAGTCCAGAAAGTAGCAGGCTGCTTCGGTCGCGCTGGCGCAGGCCAAGAAAGAGCAGGTATAACATGGCGGCAAACAATGTCCCCGCGACCAGGTCATTTTGGGTCGTGGTCGATTCCAGGATGATTTCTGGGAACGTGGCCAGCAGCAGCGCGGAAAAAAGTGCTTGCGGGCGAGATGCGCCCGCCAATCGAGCCAGGCCAAATACAGCTACCAGCGCGACCAGCGCCCCGATCCATTGAATGGATTCGACAATTCGATCCGTACCCAAAAACAGCGCCGTCCAGAACATTTGCAGCTGCATATCGACCGGATAGGAGATTTGCCAGATGCGCGGCGAAGGCCAGGGGAAAAAGGAACCCCGTTGGATCCAAAAACCGATGCGTGCCATATGAGTCGCCAGGCTGTCATTATTGTTGGGCGGCATAACCCAGATCAAAACTGCGCTAAAAAGAAAGGCCCCAGCCACCCCCACCCCCATCACCCAGAGATCCGGCCAGGACTTCAAGCTCGCCCGCAAACCACCTGGCAGAAATTTTCCACCCGGCTCCCGAAAAGGAGCCTGTAGAGAAGGACAGCCCCTTCGCCGCCACATCAACCAGGCTGCCAAAAGCAGCAGCAGGTGCAGCGCCAACCATAAAAGCGTGTTATTTAGCTGGTAGAAAGAGTTGGCGATTTCTCCAACCAGGACAATATTGGCATAAGCGGCCAGGTACAGACTCAACAAGGCGGCCGGACGAGTCGGTGGGCGCAGCATGGCGACAACCAGAACAGAGAACGCCAGAACCAAAGCCAGCGCGAGCAGGATCAGCAAAGTCATCCTCCAAATAGGAGTGGGTTAGGGAAATTATACCAGCAGGCGATTGTCGCAAAGCAAAAAAAATCAACCTGCAGGCGAAACCTGGCTTTATGCAGTCCTTTTTTTTGCAATGATCAGAATATGTTCTTCAGGGAATCTCACGCCAGGCGTCTCAATTTTCACGTTGCGCCGCCATTTTTCTTCGTTCACGGTCAAGGTGCGCAGTTCTTGAATGTCCAATCGATTTCTCTCAAAGATGGAGCGGAATTCCTGTTCCCGAAAGTACTGATAACTTTCCAGGCGCTCTTTCGTCCAGAGTCGTTTCCCCAGAAATATTGACTTGGTGATATAGCGGGTAAAATCTCGCTGGGAGATTTCGATAATATTGGAACTGCCCAGCATGCGATAGTTAACCCGGAAGGGATGATATTCTCGGGCAAATGTCTTAAAGTTCTCCAAAGACTGCGCTGTCAAAAAGCGCACCTGTATTTTCCTTTGCAGATCCTCGGAGGGTTCCAGCCCATCGAACAGCGCCAGGTAACCGCCCGGCATCACTGCGTCGGCAGCCAAGGAAAAAGCTCCTTCCACCCTCTGTTTCGCTGTTGAGACATCCACTTCATTCAGCACTGCCGAATAACTGGCGGAGAAAACTTCGTGCAGTGCATTCACCAGAATAACGATATCGAACTGCCCTAAATTCTTAATAAAATCCGCATCGGTAAAATCACCTTCGAGGAAAGACAGCGCAGGATAAGCGCGGCGCGCTTCCTGAATAGAAGCAGGCAGGTAATCAACGCCGGTAGAAGCAGCGGCCGAACAAATTTGGGCATGGCCTTCGACCAATGGGCCAATGATCTGACCTTCGCCGCAACCCAGTTCTAGAAGACGCAAAGGCTGCTGGCGAGAGGCAGAAATCCGGCGCATATAATTTGAAATCGCGAGAATAGCCTCTTTTTTCCCCTGGTTCTGCAGCGCTTGCAAGCGGATTTCCCAGTAAAGCTCCCAAAAAGTATCGCTTTCCTCATTCGATGATAAAAATCTACTTGCCATTGAATTTAGAGCCGAATATCGGTCAGGTCCTCTCTCCCTCCTGCCGAGCCGGAGAGCAGGGAATCTAGAGGAACAACGATGTAACTAAAACGGTAGTCCAGATTATGGTCAAAGAACTCTTTCACCACCATTTCAGTGTCTTCTAGGGGGAGATCTCTCTTTAAATTTTCTTGAATAAAGCTGTAAATATCTGAAAAGAATTTTTCTTTTGTTGGACTAAAATAAGTCAGGAGCTGTCCGTGTCTGGCATCAATAATCACACCGATGAAAAACCATTTTGGCAACGCTTCCGTCTCAATCAAGACCCGCTTACAAAAATCGATCATGGAAGGGAGATCAAGTTCCATCCCACCAGATAACTCTTCCCCGTCCTGTTTATGCAATGCTTTAAGGGCGACATTCGTGCTCCCTCGGATAATCAATCCATTGATTTCAAATTGACCATCCTGATTTACGATAAAGCCCTGTTTTACGGGACTATGTAAGTTAATCACTCGGGCAACTCCTTGCCAATATAATTTTTGAAACGGACTGCCTAGCCAGCCTACTGCAAGAGAATTTCTAACTCGTGCAGGGCATTTGAGCGATCTGATCCAAGTACGAGCACCCATTCGTCAAGTAATAGCTCCTCAGCACGAAAAAGGACAGAGGAATCATTTTGGTTCAGAGTGTGTTCGCGTTTTCGATCCCATAGGTCTCGAATAACCTGGCACAGACCTTCTAAGGTCCTTTTTTGCATCCGTTCACGAAGTTCAATTTTTCGCTGGTATTGTTGATCAGGCAAGGGATTTCCTGGCGTTCGCAAAATATCAAAAATCCCCTTAAACTGAACACATTCCGCCGGGAGGCGAATAGCCCCTTCATCCGCTTCCTCAAACGGCACCCACAGTTTGAGCAATTTAGCCTCAATAACATAGTATTGCTGAGTTACGCCGTCCAAACTCATTTCATCGATTGCGATTACCGTCCCAAGGCCGTGCGTCCAGTGCACGACAGTGTCACCCACTTTGTATTTCATCAGTCAATCTCCTAAATTCCTTTCGACCATTTACCGTTTCCGATCCTAGTGAAAGGGTTTCCTAACAAAAACTTGAGTTACGGTATACACAATTAAGCGGTATTTTGCACCACTTTGCGGCAGGCAATGGGCTCCAGGGTCATGCGCATCCATTAAACCAGCCCTAAGTTATGATAAAATGAAAGAAAACGTAGAGAGAAAAGGCATCTCTGCGTTTGTCCAATTATGCTGAATTGTATCCTTACTAGCGGAGATGTTTTTCTACCCGTTGATCCGACGTATTCTCATAAACTAATTATACACCCATTATCTATATAAATTTTCGACAATTGAATGGGTCTCTAGGTTTACATCAGACAAAGGGTCGATTTGTAAATGGTTTCAATCCGAGGTATGATGGAACCAGAGAAATAATTAAAAAATACTCGCGTTGGGGCATTTGGTATTTCCAGTGTACGCGGGTTCATCCAATGGAAATACCAGATGAGGAAACCATGTTAATTAGATACACTTGCAAAGATATGGGGCTGAACTGCTCCTTTTCCGTAAAGGGGGAGACCCTGGAAGAGGTGACACAGAAAGCATTAGAACACGTGCGAGAGAAACACATAGATGAGTTTAATGTCATCCATTCTGAAGCCCAAATCGAGGAAATGCAAAAAGCACTGGCCCGCTCTACACGAGTAGTCGTTGGCTAATTCAGAAAAGCCTGGTACCCGGAAAAGCTTTATTTAGTAGAGAAACCGATCTCCCCTTTTCGCTTAAATCTTAGATATAAAACAAAGCTTTCCTTTATAAAAGGAAGGCTTTGTTATAAATCTACATGCTCTGATCACTATAGAAATGAGACGAGGGGATTAACCCAAGCAATCATCGAATAATCAGGCAGCTATTTATTCAAAGGTAATTTTAGTAACGTCGATTTCCGCTACTTCGGTTAGAGGAATTACTGCGATAACCACCGCCACCACCGCGCTGGTTGTTGCCCGGGCGTTCCTCACGCGGGCGAGCAATACTCACGGTCATTTCCCGGTTGCCCAGGCTGCGTCCATTTAACTGGTCGATCGCCTTGTTCGCTTCATCCTGGCTGTTCATCGTAACAAATGCAAACCCCTTCGAGCTTCCCGTGTCACGGTCCTTAATGAGGGCAACTTCGTTCACTGTTCCCACCTGGGCGAAAAGACTGCGTAATTCATCTTCCGTCGTCTCGTAGGAAAGATTCCCTACATAAAGCTTTGCTTCCATTGGTTGTACTACTCCTTAATAACTTTTTGTGATGCCATCATCAAACGCATGGCTCATTTCCTCGTTGTGAGGATTGTGCCTTGTAGGGAAACAAAAACCCGCCATCTCAAGAAGTAGATGGCGAGAGATCATCTTTCCGAAGGTATGCAAAGATTATACCACAATTTTACCCATTCACTTCAAATACATCGGGCAAAAAAAAGCAAACATGGGCCCGGCAGGGATCGAACCTGCGACCAAGCGGGCGGACCTTCGGGTCCTGATTGGCCCAATTTCCTCTATTTTACACATTTATACGTTTATGGGGCTTATTTTTGCGAACAAAAAGACGTCGCTTTTTGGTTTCTTTTTGTTTGTAGGGTAGGTCAGGTAATTATCGACGATCTAAGCCAACACTGTCAAGTGATTGGCTCTGGTTCGATTCCAAACGTGTGGAATTAGGTTAAGGGTAGATCCCTTTCCTTGTCCGTTGTTTTCTGATTCTCACCAACCATATTTTCTTCAAGGAGTTCAACACATGACTACCGTAATCGCTCTCGACCCTGGATTTGGAAACACCAAAGTTTGCCTTGGTGGCCAGACCACTGTTCTTCAATCTGCTGTTTCTCGCCCTAAATCACTGGGCCTGGCTGCCGTTGGGATGAAATCCGCTCAGCAGGTGGATAAAGTGACCATTGACGGTCAAACTTTTGCAATTGGCGCGGGCGCATGGAACCACGGCGATCTGTTGGGAGGTATGGACTATACCGGGCTTGGTTCCATAGAACGTCGTGCCATCTTCTTCGGTGGGCTCTCGTGCCTGCTTGAACCTGGTTCGGCGGTCTCCGGTATTCTGATGGTCGGGCTGCCAGTGCCTCTGCTCCAGGATCAAACGCAGGCCGAAGCCGTTTTTTCTCGGCTGAAGGCTTTCAAAGGGCTGCACACATTCCATGTCAATCAAAATAGCTACCAGGTTCAGATCGACCGTCTCAAAATCTTGGCTCAGCCTGTCGGCGCTTATGCGAACTGGCTGCTTGACGAAGAACTGCGGGTTCGGAAGAACGGGAACCAATCAGAAGTTGCTGTATTGGATATTGGCATGAACACCCTGGATTTGTTCGTTTTACAGGGCGGGCAGGTTACGCCGCGCTTCGTGGGTGGTGGAAAAGTGGGTGTTCGCCGGCTGCTTGAAATGATCCGCGCGGATGGCTTTGATCTTCAAGAACTAGATGATGCTTTACGCAAGGGTGAGCTGCGGGTATCGAAAGATGAATTAGAAGTTTGGATGGATGAAATCCTTGCTTCTGTTGAACCAATCTGGCCTAATCTTCGCCGATTTTCTGCCGTTATTCCCACGGGTGGTGGAGCGCTGCTCTTGGGCGAACTGCTACGTCTGGCATTGGTTTCAAAAGGTGCTGCCGTTCATTGGCCAGAAGATCCGATTACAGCAAACGTCCTCGGTTTGTGGAAGTGGGGCTGCTATGTCAGCGCTCGTTGAACGAGCTGATGGAACAGTCGTAGTGACTGTGCGGCTCACGTTAAAACCAGGTCGAGATGACACTCTGATCGCCCTGGTTCGGTCTGCACCAACTCGAATGTTGGCTCCTTTGATTCGGGAAGCAATGCGAAGTGGCGTCAAACCGCAGTTTGATCCAATTGCACAAACGAATCAGATCGAGCTGCCGGATATCAGCCTGGATCTGTAATTGTTACAAACCTGGCAAAAACAGGCGAAATGTTATCTTGAACGAGGTGTCCATTGCCTATTTTTTGGTCTAAGGAACATGAACAGAGAATCCTTCATGAGGCATATCAATCTGGTCGTTCTGACGGTCATGAAGAAGGGAAACGCTTGGGTGAACTGGAAGCAAGGGCAATAATTCGGGACTTTATGGTGAAAATCCGCTGTGATCTTTCCCCTGAAGTTGAATTTGATTTGCCCCCTTTTCCGCTCACTCTGGAAGATTGGAAAGAAATCGCTCAAGGGGCTTGTAAAAAGCTGGTCGCCAAAATCGGAACCCTCCGGACTGAATTTGCAGGATATCGAAGCCAATTCAATCAAGAAAGGGTCGACCGGTTGAACGAGCAAATCAGCAATCTCCAAAGGGAGATCAAAACTGTGAAAGGGATAATGGCAACGATTGCCAAGGATCGGGATGACGCAAAAACGAAACTGATTGATGCCCAGGCAGAAGTAGCACGTTTTCGTGGCTATGCAATGAGCCTGGAACGAAAAACAAATGACCAGCAGGCAGTGATTGTAGAGCTGCAAAACAAGCTGGATCGGGCAAAAAATGCGGGCAAATAAGCCATTAAAGTACTTTGCTAACCCATGACTTTATTATCCAGGAGTTTTATTGCCATGAAGTCTTCCTCACGAAAGCGAAGCTTGGCTGGTCCTCGCCAGGCCTGGCTTGATTACCTCGAAAGCAAGCCTAATCATCAAAAAGTGCTGGGCTGTTTCCAAACACGCGGCCTGGCTACCCAGGATCAGATCGAAAAGCTGACTAGTTTCAGCAGTAAGCAAGTACGCACTGTCCTAGATGAATTGAGGCATGCGCCAATAGATTTGCCGCCGCTGTTAGCAACTAACCAGGTGAACCTGCAAGGCCAGCGCGGCCGGCCCCAGCAGATGCACCTTCTGACCCCTGACGGCAGCGCTATTCTCAAGGCCTTGACTGGGGAAAGCCACCAACCGACAAATCATACGGTCGATGCGGTCGAACTGGCCCACGCTCTTATTGAAATGGAGGTGTTTACCCAAGCAACCCTCGCCGGCTTCAGTAGCATGGTCGAGAAGACCTTGCCGTTTGGTGAAAAGACGTACATCCGGGCCGATTTGTTGATCGATTTACCCAATGGTGAGAAAGCGATTTTTGAAGTGGAACAAGTTGCCCGCATCAATGATGTTCCACGCATTCAGGATAAGCTCCAACGGCTAGCGGAATTTTTTCAGTCCCCCCAGGCCCATGGAATTAACCGCAATATCCGCATGATCTTCAATCTGCCTGCAAATGATGCCCGAACTTTGAAAATCTGGCGGAATGTGCAATCAAATCTGCTCGAGCAGCCTGGCGTTCTCCCCTTTAGCTTGTATTGGCAGCCGGCGCTGAATTTTCTGCGAAGCCCCACCTGGGAAAACCTTGATGAGTTTATTCTCCTCGAACCAGAGAGGAAGGCTGAGCAGGCTCAGTATGCCCAACTACCAGGTAATGCAGAATCCCCAATGCAGCTGGCCAATCAAAAAGCGATCGTAATGAGCGAAGATGCTTTGCTTCCCGCTTTTCTCAAAGTGGAACCGGCAAACCTCAAAACCATTCACCTGGTATTTGGTGCCCTGGGGCAGGATCTTCGGACAAGTCTCCAGGATAGGAAAAACCTGGCGGCAGGGAGGAGCGCTTTCTTCTTGATCATGCGCAGCATTTATGAAGCATCGCATTATGAAAATGGTCCGGTTTCGCTATATGCGGCGCTGCCAGTTGATTCTCTGGCGTTCCTGCACCGTTACCTTAATATGCATCAGAACCAGGAGCTATTGGAGCTGGTCAGGAACGCACGCGATGAAGTTCGGAGGAGTCAGACCCGCGGTGTAAATCTTTTCCGGGATACCTTTACCCGTTTAGCCTGGGAGTTTTTACGCTATCACGGTTTTGGCCGGGGCGGACCGTTAGATGTGCTCATCACAGTTCCGGGGTTTGATGCTGACCGGTCTGATATCCATGTTGAAGTCTCTATTCGGGATCCTTATTTGGTGATTGGAGACGATGGTGTGTTTATGGATGGTGATGACTACCGGGCTGAAAAAGCGCTGGAATGGGTTCTTAATGCGCTGTGGACGTATGGCAACGAACTGGAGCTGATTGCCCGGCCGGGTAAGGGCAAAGTTTCAGATAAAAAGCGGATGCTGGAAAAATCATAGCAATGGGAGGATAAGATGTCAAAAGAGACCTTGGGTTGTATTACAGAATTTGCGGATTATTTGCTCAATCAGGATCGCTCTGAACTGACGATCAAAGGTTACCGGGCCGACATGGAACATTTTGCTCGTTGGTTCGATCAAACGAATGGGAATGCTTTGGCTCCGGAGCTTGTTACGCCAACTGACCTGAGAGAATACCGTCAGTATCTCATTACCGTGGAACGGCGTAAAGCCAATACGGTCAACCGTCACCTGGCTGCGATCTCAGCTTTCCTAAACTGGGCGCAATCGATCGGGAAAATTGACCATAACCCGGCTGAATCGGTACGCAGCCTTCCTCAGACACCAGGTGGGCCACGCTATCTGAATAAAAAAGAGCAGTACGCACTACAGCGGGCCATCGAAAGGGATATGCAGCTTTCCCGCTTGCGCTATCCAAAGCGTTGGGTGGCCCGCCAGCGCGATGCTTCCATGGTGTTGTTCCTGATGCATACCGGTTTACGCTTGCACGAGGCCCTGGATCAGCAGATGGACGATTTACAGTTGAGCGAGCGTAAGGGATTGCTGTTGGTAAGACAGGGAAAAGGGAGCAAACAAAGAAGCATCCCGCTTAATGCAGACGCTCGAAAGGCGATCACTGACTGGCTAGCCATCCGGCCAAAAGGCAATTCCAACTTCCTCTGGACGGCTGTGGAAAGCGATCCGGGCACGGCTTTGAGCAGCCGTTCAGTTCAACGGGCAATCCGGCGGATTGGTCTGGATGCTGGTTTAGAGGGCTTAACCCCCCATGTTCTCAGACACACCTTCGCGAAAAACCTGGTTGATAGTGGTGTTGGCCTGGAAAAAGTAGCTGCTCTGCTTGGACATTCCAGCCTGAATACCACCCGTGTTTATATTACGCCGAACCTGCAGGATCTGGAAAAGGCGGTCGAGCAAGTTTCAAATAAGAACGTATAGCAGATTACAAACCGGAGATCTTATGCCCTTAAACACGATTGCCGCCGGGTCGCAGCCGGCGGCAACCATCCAAGACGCTGGGAATGCGTCATCTGTTCGTACGGATTATAGCACAAATGCCAACCCACTGGCCGGACCGTATTTTTTGGCAAGGCTACTGGCAAACCTGCCTGTTGCCGATGCCCAAATTGGATCGACAAGTGTCCCCTGGCAATCCTTAGGGCTTGCTCTGCTGGCAACGCCTAACCAGGAGCGCGTGAGGGCTTTTGAGGATCGTTTGAAGGACAGCCCTCAAGGGGACTCAATCCGCCAGGCGGTTTTTGCGATGGATCCGACTGCTCCGCTACCCGAAATGGAAATATCTCCGGGCAAATCCTCCGATTTCCCCGAGCTTCCCACATCAGTCAGGCCGCCTGAGCAATGGCAGACGGATCAGGCCGGGATCTGGCTGAAAGACTATCTGGCGTTTGCCAGCCAGGCCGCGCCGATGTCGGATGTCGCTTTCCATCTGAGCGCCGGTCTATATTTGCTTTCGACCGCCGTTGCCCGGCGCGTTTATATCCAGGCAGGTGTTCAAAGGATCTATCCCAATCTTTACCAATTGATTGTTGCAAAGTCCACCCTGCACCATAAAACGACAGCCCTTGCGGTGGCTGAATTGGTGATGAAGGAAGCGGGACTGGATTTGCTGCTGCTGGCTAGCAGGCATACCCCTAAATCGCTCGTCTCCGAAATGGGAACGACACGTCCGGCTACTTTTGAAGCCTGGAGCACAAATGAAAAGCAGCGCTGGCTGTCAGAACGGGCTTTCTCCGCTCAGCGCGGCTGGATGTTGGATGAAGCCAGTCATTTAATGGATTCCTTCAATCGCGATTACTCAGCCGGACTGCTGCCGCTCGTACTGGCATTGTATGACTGCCCGGAACGTGAAGTTTCGCAAACGATTGGACGCGGCCGTCAGGCCGTTCTGTATGCCTATCTCTCCATCCTTGGCGCAACGACCCCTGGCGCGATCAACGAGCACGTACAGCGCGGCGCCCATTGGAACAATGGCTTATGGGCTCGCTTTGCTCTGGTGACGCCACAAAAGAATATCCCTGATTGGCATTTCTTCCCGGATAAGGTCGAGACACCCAAAGCATTGGCTGACCATCTGAACAAGCTGGCATTTTCGAAGTTACCTGTTACGAAAGTTGAAGAAGTAGCCGGAGAGGTGCGGGTGGCGATGCCTCAAGCCATATCAGCCGTGATCTCGCCCGAGGTATTCCAGGCCTGGGAACGCTATGCCAAAGCGATTGGCTATGATCTGTTGCTGGAAGGAGGGGTTGACCACCGCTTGTGGCCTTCCTACGGGCGTCTATACATTTCCGCGATGAAAGTGGCCATGCTGCTGGCCGTCAGTGATTGGACGCTTCAAAATAACGCAGACGCGGCCCCGGTGATCCACCTGTCGCATTGGTGGCAGGCGCAAGCGATTGCAGAAACCTGGCGCGAAAGCGCTCACCGGCTGCTCAATGATTTTGGTGCCGGTGAAGAACGCGATCGGGAGGAGCAATTGCTGCGGGTGCTGCGCAGGGCCAGTTCGACTGGCATGACCGCGCGTGAAATTGGCCAGCTGGCGCACATGAAGCGGGATGCCGTTGAAATGCTCCTGATGAACCTTGAACAAGACGGTGTCATTGAACGGCTTCAGGTGCCTGGGCAGCGCGTGATCCGGTTTCATATGGCAATCAAAGTGTAGCAAGAAAATCGGGTTTTGCTACGGTTGCTACGCTACGCTACATTTTTCGGTGCTGCTATGAAATTCTCAAGTGTAGCGTAGCGTAGCAGGTGTAGCGTAATCCCAGGAATTTGCTACGGTTCATCAAGGAACATGGCATGGCAATCATTGGTAACATTATTGATTTGATTGAGGAAGATCTGGGCGCGTATGTGCGGAAGAGCGGCAAGTGGTTTTTCTGGCACTGCCCTTTTCATACAGACAAGACACCTTCATTAGGCGCAATTACAGTGGATAACCGTTGGTTCTGTTTTAGCTGTAAGCGCGGAGGGGGTACGAATGCATGGATCAAGCAGCACAGCAAAGGGAAACCGGCACCTGGTTCTATGCCCTTTTCTTCCTATGTTTTGCAACCTACTCTTCCGCCAGATAACAACCAACCGCCCAATGAAATCTGGCAAATTCGAGCTTTGACCTTAATCGCTGAATGGCAGGGTAATCTGTGGTGGCGGCAAGGACAGGATTATCGCTGGTATTTATATGGTCGTGGTCTGAAAGGGAACATCATGGAACAATGCCAGCTTGGTTTCAATCCCAATGATCGGTACGAACCGTTTGATTTCTGGGGCCTGACGCCAGAAACTCCAAAGGATCGATCGGTTTGGATTCCAGCTGGTATTTGTATCCCCTGGATCGTCGACGGCATCGTATGGAGAATCAACATCCGCCGATTTGAGAAAACGCCAAAATATTTGCAGGTCAAGGGTAGCAAACAAGGCGTGTTTGGCATTGATACCTTGAAGGATCATCCAGTTGTTTTTATGGTGGAAGGTGAATTTGATGCGATGCTGCTTGAGCAGGAGGCAGGCGATCTTATTGGTGTTTGCACTTTAGGCAGCGCCAGTAATCGCTGCCTGGACGCAAAGTGGCTGTCGTACTTTCTTGGCTGTCACAAGATTGTTCTGGTCGGAGATAGTGACAATGCGGGAGAAGACTGGGCACGCGCTATGGGATTGTTAAGCAAACGCATGTGCCGGACGATTGTTCCAACCGGAAAAGATGTAACCGAGTACTGGAGAAAAAGGGGCGATCTCCGAAAATGGGTGGAGTGGGTGGTAGGAGAGATACCGAATCACACTGGCTGAACAAGAATAGCGCCAGAATTCCGACATTCCGACATCACGACATATTAATGACAGTATCAATATAAATTGTGGATTATGCCCGCCCGGGCAAGCAATAACGATCGGCGATAAGGTTCAAAGGGAACATATAGGGATCACAAAAGAATCAAACTGTCCCAAGTTTTCGAGTGCTGATCCTCTTATCACAATCTATGATTTCTTTACAATTATGCTTATTTCGTGTATTATATAAGCATGAAGGTAAAAAATGAGCAAAATGCAGTTAAAAAAGTTCGCGAGATTCTAAAAGACAAGAATGGAATCTTGCTTGCGTCCGACCTATCAAAACATGGTATTCCGCGGACGTATCTTTCCATTCTGGAAAAGAAGGGCGAAATCCAGCGGGTCGCCAGAGGTGTCTATTCAACTGGGGATACTCTGATGGATGAGATGGTCAGCCTCCAGTCAAGATATAAAAACGCCGTCTTCTCTCATGAAACGGCGCTCTATCTTTGGGAACTCACCGACCGGTCACCGTTGTTCTATTCGGTGACTGTCCCCTCAGGATATAACGCTACTTCCCTCAAGGCTGGCGGGACAAAGGTGTATTATATAAAATCCGATTTTCACCTACTGGGGCTGATAACCATAAAATCGCCGCATGAAAATGACATCAGAACCTACGACCTAGAGCGGACTGTCTGTGATGTCGTGCGGAGCCGGAACCAAATGGATGTTCAGTTCGTCAACGAAGCCTTGAAACGGTATGTGACCAGGAAAGACAAAAACATTGACTTGCTTTTTCGTTATACAGAACAGTTTAGAATTCAAAAAATCATCAGAGCCTACATCGAGGTACTTTTATGAGCAATACGATGCAGTTCAAAGCCAGGATCAAGAACTTGGCTCAGAAAAACAATGTGCCCGCTCAGGCGGTATTGCAGAATTTCATGCTGGAACGTTTGCTGGAAAGGATCTCGCTCTCCCGATATAAGAACCGGCTCATCTTGAAAGGGGGTATGTTGATCGCTTCGATGGTTGGGATCAGCAGCCGGACCACGATGGACATGGATGCCACCTTGAGAGGGTTCCCACTAAACGAAGAAACAATCCGGGCAGCGTTTAAGGAAATTTGTGCCATTCCATTGGATGACGAAGTGGAGATGGTTTTTGACCATATTGGGCCAATCCGTGAAGACGATGAGTATGGCGGTTTTCGGGTAGCGATTATCGCCAAATATGCATCGATCAATACCCCGTTGAAGATCGATATCACCGCTGGGGATGTTATCACGCCCAAAGCCGTCAGTTATGCCTTCCCCTCCAATTTTGAAGATAAGCGAATTGAGGTCTGGGCCTACAACATTGAAACGATCCTGGCCGAAAAGGTGGAGACCATTTTACGCAGGAGCGTGCTCAATACCCGGCCGAGAGACTTTTATGATGTTTATATCCTCACTCAAACTCAGGGGGAAGTGATTGATCGAGACATTTTTCAAACGGCGTTACGAGCTACGGCTGAAAAACGCATGTCTAATATAGCGATAGAGGATCAGAATAATATTATCCGATCCATTGAAGAAGATATAACGATGAGACAGCGTTGGGAGCGGTATTGCAAGGAGAACTACTATGCCAATGAAATTGCATTCGACCAAGTGATCGAAGCATTAATCAATATCTTGGCTAGCAACCATCCCAAGGAATAATGAAGATGCTCAACTGAGCTCAATCACTTCCCCTTCATCCGTTAGAAAATAAAACGCCACTTCCCACCGCAAATGTCCGTATCTGGCCAGCCAGCGTCTCGGAACTTCGATATCGTTCCCAAAAACCAGGAACTTGTGCTGTGCTTGCGTCTTTTCCAGCAACCAGACATGTTCGGCGATGATCGAGAATTTAGCCGGCGGCAAGTGCTGGCCACCGACCAGTGTGTAATACTTGGCATCACCCACGATTTCGCCATTCGGGGAAACCAAATCAAACAGCTTTGGCACTCCGGCTAACTGTCTGGGCTGGAGTAGCGTGTCAAATCGCTGACCAAAAACTTTACGCGCCAGTTCTTCAAATTGAGATGCATTCAGCTTGGGCAAGGGTGTGTTATATGCAGCTGAGCCAGTGCTGCGCAGCAGTTCCTCGGTCGATTCGCCAATGAAAAATACCCATTCGCGGCCATCCTTACGGCTGTTGATTCTGCCTTTGCGTTTTAGCTCCTGGGTGATCATGTATACCTGTTGGTGGGGTTCAACGCCGGTTGCCTGGCAAATCTGAGCATTGGTGGCTCCGTGTGGACCGACTGACCATAAATAATCCATCACGCGTTCAACGTTCGTTTTCATCACGCTTTGCCTTTCACTAGATGCGCCAGGCTATTTTCCAAGACATATATCGCTTTGGAAATCCGGTTGGCAAAATCAAGCAGTACATGATCAGGATAAGGATCACTTTTTTCGGGGTCATCCCATTGGCGAGGCAGTTTGATTGCTTGCCAGGCTTTGAAAGTCACTCTTTCGAGACTGAGACTGCCATCTTCCAGAATCTTTACATTGGCCTCGATCGGATCGCTGTAAGCGCAAATTCCCCCATCCTCTTCGTAACCGGTAGGCAATATAGACTGCAAATCATCACTAGCCTTCCTAACCCAGGACTGCCACTGCGTTAGCGGGGGCATGGGGTAAACAGTCCCATAAGGTAGGTTTGCAGATAGGCACACATCCATCCACAGCTGTGGAAGAACGGTATCATCGTTGTGGATGCCGAAATCGCCGAAGATCTGCATCAGCATGTCCTCTTCAGTTGTCGCATATCGTGCTGAAAGCGTGGCGTCCCAATCCCATTTGATGGCTATGACCAGGTGAAAGGGTTCGCATTTTTGGTGCAATCCACCGAAAATGACCAGCTCATACGACCGGCTCATATCGCGCAAGTTGATCCGCTCTGCAGGGCAAATCGGTTGAGGAATTTGCAATTGCGCTGCTTGTAATGCATCGTGCCATAGATCACGAAATTCTTGATAATTCATTGCCTGCTCCCGTCTTTTTATTTTACGACAAAAAAAGCTGGCCCTATGGCTCTATATTTTGCTTGTTGCACGACGGGTTTCTGAAAGAATAGGTCACACAAGTGTACTTATCTGCTTGTTTTTTGTAAAACCTTAATCATAACCATCCATTCAGACAACGCATTGCGCTTGCTCTTTAAAACTTCGCCACCGCCAGGTTCGCATTGGCAAATATCGTCATCCCTCTACCAGGAAACGAATCGATGGTCAACGTTCATTCAATTGCCTTTGCTCGTTCGGCTGCAATGACCCCTGCAAACCAGATCGACCAGTCGGGGTGGAACCTCGAATCCATTGCCGTTGTCTGCGATCCCGAATTGCATGTGTTGGTCATCCAAAATGAGCCGAATGTTGATACTCGTGCATGGGCATGGCGCAAGATATTCACCAGCGATTGTTGGTAGATTCTAAACAGGGTCAGACTTACCCGTTCAGAATCCACTGGTTACACCCGCGAGCGCACGGCCGAGGAAATCGATCAGCGTGTGACGGAGTATGAGGCTAATCTGAAAAAGAAAACCACATCCGCCTCTGGTTTATGACTGGATTGGCATCCTACCCTTTCTTCCCCTGAGAAGGGGTAGGGATTAATCTGTGACATTTTCTTTGGAGATGAAAATGATTATCCTCATTCATTTATCGTGGCTGCAGTCATTGGCTGGGTTGTAACTAAAATCATACATGACCGCTAAACTTGCTGGTCAACAGCATTATGGCCGACGTCGGTGCATTTCTGGCTGGCTAATTCCTCAGCCCCATCTTCAATGTTGGGCTATTAATTGATGCGATCACGGTTCCAATCATGCTGGTGACACTGCTGGGTGCCTCCATCCTGTTGGCCTTTGTCCAGCTGATCCGGCGTAGATGATAACCCGTTCAATTTTCCTCCATATGCCTTGACGAGTAGGAGTGTGTCACAGTTCTCCTACCAATAATCAAAAACAAAAGTGTTGATTCCATCCCACCAAGGAGAATACTATGAAGAAATGTGATGAAGTAAAGACGAAAAACTCAATTTGCTGCCTGCCAGATGATATAGTGGCAAAAGTGGCACAATTGATGAAACGCGAAAACGTTGGTTCGATACCTATTCTTGAGAACGAAAAGACCCGGAAATTGGTCGGCATCGTGACCGATCGCGATCTGACTTTGAAGATCGTGGCCGAAGGGCTCGATGGACAATCCACAAAAGCGGAAGCAGTGATGACAAGGAAGGTAGTAACCTGCCTTGCAGGCGATGATTTGCAGAAAGCGCTGGATGCGATGGCTGAACATCAATTACGTCGCATTCCTGTCGTGGATAAGGACCATAAGGTTGTTGGGATTATTGCGCAGGCAGACGTGGCGACGAATGTGAATCAGCCGAAAAAAACTGCCGAAATGGTTAAGGAAATTTCGCAAGCCAACGAGAAATAAAAAGCCGCTTCAATACTTGCCTACCCAGCAGATCGAACTCGGTGCAGCTGGATTATTTTTGTGCTATCACCATCTATCCGAGTGTGTGTTGATCCTGTCGTCGACTACGCTTCTCCAGCCATTTGAGCAGGTAATAGTTGCCAAAACCGATCACTACCAGTGCTAACAGGAAAGCCGGATATGCGGTCCTCCAGTTTTCAGGCCCAGTCATCATAGACCATTCTGACATCCCACCGATTCCAGCCAGGAGCGTGAGCGGCATAAAGATCGTAGTGATGATCGTCAGCCGTCTGACGGTCGTGTTTGTCTGGTTGGCAGCTTTGGTCATCTGGTTGTTCAGCATCGACAAGTACATTTCCATGAGGCTGGTGACGATATCCCGGTAAGATTTCAGTCAACTCGAAGAATCCCACAAGATGGTCGTAGATATCTCGATAGTGGAAGATTGCCTTTTCCGTAATGAAGGGACAATCTTTACGACAGATCTTGACAAGGATCTCCCGCTCGTGGAAAAGACTCTTGCGGAGGCTCAACAGGTACCGACGAAATCGGATCAGTTCTGCAGGGTTGAAGCTCGAAGCATCCACCAACATTGCACCTTCTACTGTGTCCATGTCGTCTTCGAGCGTTTCAATCGCCGAAAACTTTTGATCCACCACGTAGTCCAGGATAACGTGCATCAGGAAGGACGGCCCATGCCGGGCGTTCTGGAGGTTCGTCTCAACGATGTGCTCAATGTCATCCAAAGGCTGGCGATTTTCGGAATTGCGTTGGCTGACGGTAACCAGAAAGTTGTCGCCGATAAACAGATCGATCTCACCGATCGAAAGTTCTCGATTGGAATAATCAAAGGTGTTGAAGAGAATAAAGGTATTTCGAGGAAAGTCTTCAATTTTGGGAATCTCGTTTTCGTCAAAACAATCCTCGATCGCAAGTGGATGGAGACCCAGGGGATCAATGAGGCTCGAGAGCTCCTCCACAGTCGTTTGGAAGTAATGGAGCCATACGGTCCCCCCATCCTTTGCCGCAGCCAGAGCCTCATCCACGGTTGGAATGTGCGTGAGTTTACCTGCCTCAGAGATATGGTAGAACATTGATTTGGACATTACTGCCTCCATTACTTCCCAAGACTAAACACTTGCCACCAGCGTTTACTACCCATCATCGCGAATTCCGCATGCACGTTACCAGTTGTCCCACTCTGGGTGAAGTGGTGGTAGAAAGGTAAAAGAGGCGTTTCATTCGACTTCTCCAAACAATGTCAAATGATTCTATCGGGGATTACATTGTTGGACACCTAACCGTCTACTTCTATGGCAGATAATGCGATCATTCGTTCTTCCATGGCGATGTCGGCTGCACCAGCCATCACGGCAAGAGCATGCGGGTGAACCACAGCGGTGACAGGTCCCTGGTTAAGAAGGATACCGTCGGCAAGCACCGGCATCTGCGGATCCGATGTAATTGTCAGCCGCTTGACCCGGTAATGCTTAATCCGAGCATCTTCTACCCCGCCGGCAGTGGACTGCATGGCATAGGCAATCAGATCCAGCTTGCTCATATCTGAAAAAACGAACACGTCCAAACGATGATCGTCAAAGGATACATGAGGGGAAATCCGAAAGTGCGGCCCAATATAGGGCATATTGGCAATCAACACCATGTAAGCACTCATATCGAACGGGCTATGCCTGTCAAGAGTCAAACGTATACGCGAGGGCGTTGAAGAGACAAAAGTGGAGAGTAGATTTGCAATCTGCGCCAGATCGCCGTGCTGGATGTTATCCGCGGCTGGATACAGATCGGACAGGAGACCCAATGCTGCGGCTTCCAGGAAGCAGTGACCCGCTCCACCACTTTCGATAAATCCCACATCAATCTTCAACCGGCGGCCTTCACGAAGAAGCGAGACGGCCTCCGGGACGGTACTGGGAATCCTCAGGTTAAAGGCTACATTGTTGCGCGTACCGGTAGGAATGATACCGAGCGTTGCAGAACTGCCGATCATGGCCCCCGCGACGCTATCGATGGTTCCGTCTCCGCCAGCAACCACGATCAGCTTGATGCCGCTCCGAATAGCGCTGCGTACCACGGCATCCACCTGGCTGTCTGGCCGCACCATAAAAACTTCCGGCAAAATCTGCCGGCTCTGCATTTCATTCAGGATATCGACAAGCTGCTGCGGCGATTCTCCCGGCCGGCCAGCGGTCGCATTAAAGATGAGTTTTACCCGTAATGGCCGGTATGTGGCTGGTTTTTCAAGCATATTCATCCTCACCTCTTTAATAATGACTTAACCAATGTGAAGCTCGGCCACCTGGCGAAAATGAAAGCACATGATGGCCAGCGTGATCGCCAGTAGGAATAGTTGGGGACGCCAGAACAGGGCCCAGAAAAAAAGCCGCCAATAGCTTACTCGCTCCACGACACAGATGCCGCGGTTTGGAGCGCATACGCTATTGGCGACTACAGGGGAACCCGGATCTTCGATGGTTGGTAGCTGGTGTGAGGTTTGCCAGTACCCGGCGGTTTTATACCAATAAATATATCGAATGACCGCCGGGCACTCTCTCCACATCTGTGCAGCAACTATAAGCACCAATAGAACCAATAAGGCTGATTACATTTCGGTTTGGCGAGATGAAGCCTCCACCCGCTTCTCAGACCCGTAAAATTGTCAAAACACTAGAGATGCACAACCCCAAGAAGGTTCAATATGACCAGTATGACGGCGATAACGATCAGAGCATGGATCCAACTGCCAGTCCGTGGGATGCGCGAACTGATGTTCCGGCCGAAGAAGCCGAGCAGCCATAGGATTACCAGGATTACAACGATGGTCCACAACATATGATTTCTCCTTTTGAACGACTGATTGATTAATGCACCGGGTAGGTAAATGCCCCCGTTTATTCTGTGGTTTGGATTATGAAGCCGGTCCAGTCTTCTTCAGGTTGGCTTCGTAATCCGTAACGCGCCTGTCGACTTCATCCGCGGCTTGCTCGCGGGTATACCCATACTTTTCTTGCAGCACGCCCACCAGCACATCCAGCTTGCCAGCCGCCCGGTCAAGATCGTTGTCGGTGAGTTTGCCCCACCAGGCCTTGGCCTCGCCGCGAATTTGCTTCCATTTTCCTTCAAAAATATCGTTGTTCATTGGATCCTCCTTGGATCATGTGGAAAAGCCATTCGAATGTTCTGGTTTCAATGTGTTGGCTCATCCACATCGAACGTCAAGGCGATGAGGCCTGGTGGCTTTCATGGCACATGTGCTGCCACAAATCGACTGTCGGTTAATCTTAGGGCCGGTGGGTCACTTCGCGGGTTGAGCGGGTGACGGTGCGAGCCGATGTCTGGCTGGTGACGACCAGGATCACCCGGACGAGCACCCAGAAGAGCAGCGCGTAAACGGCCATGGCGATCAGTGTAGTGGCTTCAAAGGCCGCGCCTTTATAAGTGGGTGTGCCAATCAAGGCGTTGAAAGGGGCCATAAATAAACCGGTCACCCCATAAACGAATACGGAAAAGCCGCTGTCGGGGTTAGCCGCGATCAACTTGAGCACAAAGCGCAGGCCCAACATAATCTCTAAAATGCCAAGTAAAGTGTACAGGATCCGGTCGATCTGCAAAAAGGTCAGGCGTCGCTCTGCGGCAACATCGCGGACTACCTGCTCGGTGGCTGCATACCCTGGCTGCTGGGTAACGACCGTTTCGGCACGGCGATCGACTGCGACTTCAGTGAACTGTTGATTATCAGACATTCTTTTCTCCTTGCGTGATGGATCACATCCGTCGCAGATGATTTCCCTCGACGGGTCAGACGCGTTCGGCTAACTTTGGGCCAAACCTTCGTCCATTTTGATTTTCGCTGGACGGTACTGCCACCAGCCACAACTGTTTCTGTTTCTATATTGACTGTACTGCTTTCGGCCAGTCTGTCCTATCAGCGTAAAGCTGATCGATCTGTAAGCGGTGATCAAAGCCGATTGTCAGTGTTTGGCCTACAGGCGCACAGCCGGGTTATGATGGCATTGGGACATCCTTCTTACCCGCTAAAGTCCAATGTAAAACGGCGCGGACATGACCCGCATCGGCGCGGGTGTGGTGGTCAAAACCACGACGACCCAGGCAGTCTGCGAATTGGGCGCGCTGGGGATGATAATCCGCGTGGTCAGCATGCCATTCGCATCCGTCACCCCGCTGGCGACCACAGTGTAGCCCGTGGTGCGCGGCCCAATCGCTACATTGACGGGCGTGTTGGGCGGAAAATTCAGCGCAGTCACAATTAACCCTGTGCCGGGGATGAGCAGCGGCCGAAGCCCGCTGTCTGGAACCGTACCGGCATAACAGGCGCAAGCCGCTGGCAGAGCAACCACGGGGATTGCCACTTCAACCGGCACTTCTGAAGCTGGTACCGCCTCAATTTGTGGCGCCGCCTGTCTACAGGGGGCGAACTGCTGCGCTGTGTTGTTATGAATATTGATCTGCTGGCCTGGGTACATGCAGTCGACATTCGACATTTGCGGGTTTAACCGGGTGAGAAAAGCGAGCGTGGTACGGCAGTTGACAGCAATCTGTGAAAGCGTATCACCCACCCGGACGGTGTAGGGGTCGCTGCATCCGCCGGTAACCGGCAGCAAGACGCTGCTCTGGCTGGGGCTGGTCACGTTTTCTTGAATATTGATCACTTGCACTGGAGCGGTAGGGGAGGAAATCGCTGGCGCTGGTGCCTGCGCGGCTGCTGCAGGAACGGCCAGGGCCGTGTTGGGCGTCAAATCGACACCCGCCATGCTGTTGACTGCAACCAGCAAGAAAACCAGAAAAAATAGCGCCAATATAAAGAAGGCTCTCATTTCACCACCTGCATCTCCCGTTGTATTCATGGGTTCAACATTCTTCGTACCCCTGATCCAGTATCACCGGGTTCACATGCCCAAGAATAAGGGGCTGACAAACATACCCCGAATATTTCTTACGGTCTATTTGTGACGCTGTTTTCAGCGCCCCCATTTGATGATGCGCTTCTGTTAGTGGGTAGCGCGTTCGTGTTCGCGAATCCAGTGATTAATTTCAATTTCTGCCTGGGCTTTACCATAGCCATAACGCTGCTGTAAAACACCAACCAGTTCTTCGGTTTTGCCGCTCAACTGGGCGAGATCATCATCAGTGAGTTTGCCCCACTGCTGTCGAACCTGCCCTTTGAGTTCATGCCATTTCCCTAGGACAATATCCTGGGTTGCACTCATATCGGTTTCTCCTTGCTTCGATTGAATTCGTAAATAATAGCTTGTGAAAAAGTATCGCCTCCACGGCTCTCTATGGAGGCATGATTTCCCTGACTGCGCTTTCCAATCTGCGTGAACCGATTTTGGAGAAACACTCCCTAAATCTAGGCCGGGTTCCGTGATTGTCTCGGGCCGTTATCCGACAAATTACCGAGCGAAACGCGTGCGGCGGAAAAGGCGCAGGAGCGCCAGCAGGATGACCGAACCAAGCAGGGTCAGCAGCATGGTCGGAATGGTGAAGGCATCATTGATGGTCCCAACCTTGAAAATGGGGCTCAGGAAGTAACCAGCCAGGAACGCGCCCACCACAGCCACAACGATGTTGATCAACAAGTTTGAGCGGTCATGCATTAGTTCTGTCGCTACCCAACCAATTACTGCTGCTACGAAGAGATAGATAAGAATGTTCATTTGTTCTCCTGAGGTCTGTGATAGATATTTGATCGAGCAATCATTTGTGTTGCTGTATCTACTTTACCCGCTTCGTCCGGCTTAAGCGATCAGCGCATGGCTGATATGTGTGTAGGTCAATTGTGAGGTCGGTTGTCCGTGTTTAGACTACATATCCTGGCGGGTGTCCAGGATGGTTACCTTGAATGGCGTCCGCTCGAAGACCTTGACGGTTTCGGGATCATTGGGAATGACCACTTCCCTGACATCTTCGGCAGCGAAGAACAAGGGGAGGTCGGTTCCCGTATTGGTCCCAAAGCTCCACTGGTTGCGAGCATTTCCGGCCAGGCCCCCTTTCTCATACGGCTCGCTCGGATAAAACCACGCTTGTGTCAGGAAAGCGTGGCCCGGTTTGAAATCAAACTTTCTGCCCAGCATGCCAGGTACAGTCAACTGGACCTCACGCCCAATAATGACTCGAATAGATTGTTTGCTCATTGGTTCCCGCTCCCTTTTAGTATTCGCCACCGCCACCGTATGGCATGGCCGGGGCCGCATTCTTCTGCGGCACGTCAGTGATCAATACATCCGTGGTCAGGATCATCGCCGCGATACTGGTCGCATTTTCGACCGCGCTGCGAGTGACCTTGGCCGGGTCGATAATGCCGCTCTTGAGCATGTCTTCGAACGCATCGCTCATGACGTTATAGCCAATGTTGATATTTCCCTGTTCTTTCGCCATTCGGCGGATCGTGTCAATCACGACGGCGCCATTCTGACCAGCGTTGCCGGCAATGCGGCGCATCGGCTCTTCGAGTGCGCGGCGCAGGATGTTGATCCCGGTCTGGGTATCCGGCTCTTCTGACCGGATATGATCCAAGACTGCAATCGCGTTGATCAGTGCCACACCCCCACCCGGCACAATGCCTTCCTCAACCGCGGCGCGGGTCGCGCTCAGCGCATCTTCGACCCGATGTTTCTTTTCTTTCAATTCGGTTTCGGTCGCTGCGCCAACCCGAATAATGGCTACGCCCCCCGACAGCTTCGCCAGACGTTCTTGCAGCTTCTCTTTGTCGTAGTCGCTGTCCGTGTTCTCCATCTCGACTTTGATCTGCTCAATGCGGCTTTTGATGGCCTGTGGATCGCCTTTTCCTTCGATAATGGTTGTGTTATCTTTATCGGTCTGGATCTTCGCAGCCTGGCCCAGGTCCGCAATTGTGACCGTCTCGAGCTTGCGGCCCAGTTCTTCGGTAATCACCGTGCCACCCGTTAATAGGGCGATGTCTTGAAGAACCGCCTTGCGGCGGTCGCCAAACCCAGGCGCCTTCACCGCTAGCAAATTTAACGTGCCGCGCAGCTTATTGAGCACGAGTGTCGCCAGCGCTTCGCCGTCCACATCTTCGGCAATCACGACCAGATCGCGCTTGCCCAGCTGGAGCAGCTTCTCCATCAGCGGCACAAGGTCAGCCGCGGCGCTAATACGCTTGTCATACAGCAGGATATAGGGGTTCTCGAGAACGGCTTCCATCTTTTCCACGCTGGTGATGAAATAGGCGCTGATATAGCCCCGGTCGAACTGCATTCCTTCGACGTACTCGGTCTCAAACTCGAGGCCCTTGCTTTCTTCGACGGTGACAACGCCATCCTTGCCCACCTTGTCCATTACGCCGGCGATGAGGTCACCGATAACCTGGTCCGCCGCCGAGATCGATGCAATGTTCGCGATCTCCTGTTGATTGACGACAGGCGTGCTCATCGACTTGATACAGCCCACTACCGCCTCGGTTGCCAGTTCCAGCCCACGCTTAATCAGCATGGGGTTTGCGCCCGCAGCGACGTTCTTCAGCCCTTCGTGGACGATCGACTGTGCGAGCACGGTCGCCGTTGTTGTGCCATCCCCAGCCACATCGTTAGTCTTGGTGGCAGCTTCCTTGAGTAGCTGGGCGCCCATGTTTTCGAAGGGGTCCTATAGCTCGATTTCCTTCGCAACGGTCACGCCATCGTGTGTTACCGTCGGAGAGCCGTAGCGCATATCGAGCGCCACGTTGCGACCTTTGGGGCCCAAGGTCGTTGCCACGGCCTGAGCGAGCCTATCGACGCCGCGTTTCAAGGCGTTTTGCGCTTCTGTCTTGAATAGCAGTTGCTTTGCCATATGGAATTTCCTCTACTTCTCAACAATCGCCAGGATGTCGCTCTCTTTGATGATGAGCAGCTTCCTGTCGTCAATCTTAATTTCGGTGCCGCCGTACCTGGGGAACAGAACCACATCGCCGGTCTTGACATCCATCGCGATGCGCTTGCCGTTGTCGTCGGTACTGCCAGGGCCAGCCGCCAACACAGTGCCTTCTTGCGGTCTCTCCTTGGCGGTCTCAGGAAGAATAATGCCGCTTGCCGTCTGCCCCTCATTTTCCTTCGGTTCCACAACCAGGCGATCACTCAGCGGTCTCAAATTCATCTTTTTACTGGTCATTTTTCAGATCTCCTCATAGAATATTTGGCTATTGATTTACAGCGGATTGGAAATTTCTTCCCCCTTCATTTTCAAAACGATTTAATGCATTTTCGATAGTTTCATCCCGTCTGGTAACATCCAATCGGGCAGTGAAATAGGATGCGCTTGCGCCAACTTAAGCATCTCCGTGGACGATCCTGGATCCCATCGCTCTGGCTCGAGCTGGTAGTAAATTACCTCTAACATTGCTGAATATTCTTCTAAAAGACGGGACTGCTTCCGGCAAGACCTGGATTCGCCTTTCGGGACTTTTGTAGCAGTTTGGAGCAGCTGAGACCGGCGCCCCATCATATCTTGCGCAATCGCGTGGATCACATCCGCCACCTTGCCTTCGCGAATGGACTGGCTGGGAATTGAGTTAATCACGTTCACCATGCGTCACACTCCTTGTTCGATTTGTAAAACTGGTAACGCTTCTTGAATTCCATACGCTTTGAGCAGCGCCTCAATCTCTGTCCCATCGACTGTTTCTTGCTCGCACAGCAGATCTGCCAGGCGATCCAAAACCGCCCGGTGGGTTTCGAGGTGTCCGTGAGCTTCCGCTACCGCTTCTTCGATAATTCGGCGTGTCTCGGTATCGACCAGGGTAGCCGTCTCCTGGCCAACCCGCGCATCCAGGCCAAGCTGCTGGTTAAGATAGTTCGCCTGCATATCGGTGGCCAGGCGCACCGGGCCTAATACCGGGCTCATCCCAAATTCGGTCACCATCCGGCGCGCCAGATCGGTCGCGCGGGCCAGGTCATCCACCGCACCGGTAGAGGCTTCGCCAAATTCCAGCGCCTCTGCAACCCGCCCACCGACCAGCACCGTCAGGCGGGTTGCCAGCTCCCGTTCCCCCAACACGTAGCGGTCGTTGGTGGGCAGCTGCATGGTATATCCCATCGCTCGGCCGCGTGGGACAATCGTCACCTTGCGCACCTTATCCGCATTCGGCATCAGGCTAGCGATCAGCGCGTGCCCCGCTTCGTGCACGGCGATCACCCGCTTCTCATTCGAAGTGATCGAGCGCGTCCGGTGTTCGGACCCGGCCACGACCCGTTCAAACGCCGCGTCAAAATCAGCCATTTCTATGGCTTCTTTGCCATTACGAGAAGCCAGCAGAGCCGCTTCATTGACCAGGTTGGCCAGGTCCGCACCGGAAAAGCCGGGGGTCATCTGCGCAATCGCTTCCAGGCTGACATTTTCAGCGCGGGTCACCAGCCGGGAATGGATCTCGAGGATCTCCAAGCGCCCCTGCCGATCTGGAAGATCAACCATAATCTGGCGATCGAACCGCCCAGGCCGCAGCAGGGCCGGATCGAGGATCTCCGGCCGGTTGGTGGCGGCCATGACGATCACCCCACGGGCGGTTTCAAAGCCATCCATCTCGGCCAGGAGCTGATTGAGTGTCTGCTCGCGCTCTTCGTGCCCGCCCCCCATAACGCCCGCCCCTGCCCGCCGGCCGCCAATGGCATCGATCTCATCAATAAAGATGATCGAAGGAGCGCCTTTCTTAGCCTGGCTAAACAGATCCCGTACCCGCGAAGCACCCACGCCCACAAACATCTCCACAAATTCCGCCCCGCTGAGGTTAAAGAACTGCACCCCGGCCTCCCCAGCCGTGGCCCTGGCCAGCAGGGTCTTGCCGGTACCAGGCGGGCCAACCAGCAGCACGCCCTTGGGCATTTTCCCGCCCAGGCGCTGAAAATGTTCCGGGTTCTTCAGGAACTCGGTCACCTCTTTGAGATCAGTGATGGCCTCTCCCGCGCCGCCGACATCTTTGAATGTCACGCCGGTTTGCTCACCCGTTATCACCCGCGCCTTGCTCTTGCCAAAGGAGAAGATATTATTGATGCCCCCGGCCCCGCCGCCCGCACCGCCTGCGCTCATGCGCCGCATCAGCCAAAACCATACCCCGGCCATCAAGGCCAGCGGTAAAACCCAGGTCAAAATAATCCCTAAAATCCCGCCGTTCGAACTAGGGGCCTGCCCGCGAATTTCGACTTTCTTCGCTTCTAAGAGTTGGGTCAGGCCAGGGTCGGTCACCCGTACGGTGGTAAAGGCGGTGCCGTCTGCCATCTTCCCGCTGATGGCTGTATCCCCGACCAGGACGCTGCTGATTTTTCCACTGCTTAGCGCAGTCTTAAAATCACTGTATGCGATCTCCTTCACCGGAGGGCTAAACATAGCCATAATCTGCGGGAATAGTAAAACCAATAACATAATCCCCACCCATATCAGCATGGGGGAAATTGTCCGTCGTTTTAGAGGTTGTTGTTCCATATTGATCCTACTCAGGGTCTTTATTCCGCCAAAACAGGACTTGATCGGTGCAATAAGGATAGGGCGGCACCCAATCTGGATCAGGGCTGACCATGCTGGCTGGGTCGAAATTC
>CAVUJS010000019.1:0-174708 GCA_963741885.1 uncultured Chloroflexia bacterium | reverse complement strand
GAACTCCAGAGGCTCTACCAGATTATCTTGCCCTTATCGCCCAAGGCCGATATCATCCCTCAGGAATTTGAACAATACTTTCAGGAACTGCTGCGCCGCCGAAGTAAAATTTCATTCTTTCGAAACCTGATTGGTTATTTCCTGCGCAGTTGGAATATATCCTCGCTTTAGTCGAGTTTGACCATTTGATTGAGTAGCCTTTCGGCTTCTTCCTGGGAGCTGACAGCGATTTTCGCCATTGCTGGAAGGCTGAGTTCAAACTGCCCCATCCGTAAACGACAGCCAATTCCTCAACTAACGGGCTTTGAATGCCAACCGCATACCAGCGGTGCATATGCCTTTCAGGGTCGATTTTGAGCAACGTTCTCATCGTTGCACTCCTTGATTGATCGTTCCATTTCGCCACTGGTTTTAGCGATTAGCATGCGTTAATGCCCGCATAGACTCCACGGGGTTTTTGCCCAGCTTTTTCATCGTTTTTGCGAGGGTGTATTTGCCGGAAGTCCGTAACCCATTCAGCGTTGATAAATCCAAAGACTGCCATCTTTGCCCCGTTGCTTATCCTGTAACTCCTCCAGATCGGTTAGGAATGAATGATAGGTACCTAAATCGGTCAACCGGTAGAATTTCGGCATCGCACCTTCGGCATCCGAACCCAATTTTTCGAAATCCTCAATACATTCCAGCAGCTTTGGCCCATCTGGATCAGAGAGACGTTCCATCGGCTTACTCAGGCTGCCATTATCCAAGCGCAAGTCCAGCTTTAACGCTCCAGCTTTGTGATCGAAGGTTGGCGAGAGAGGCCGGTTTCTCCAGCCAGACAAAGGAAAACGGAATCACGCGAGAAGGTTTTTGTTTGCCGCCAGGCGGCCATCCATTCCGGTTCTGGCACACCACGATCTATGGGTGACAGTATTTGCTCGCCGAATTCAGGTTTTGCTCCTCCTCTACCTGGGCTCTCTGGATCACCTGAAGGGAAACCGAGGCTTGGGATTGCAGTCGAGCGTTTTCTTCGCTGAGAGAAAGGATATCCCTGCGTGCCTGCTCAAGTTGATCCTGCAATTGCCATTCTCTTCTAGAAGGCGTTGCTCGGATTCGGAAGACGCATTCGAACTGGTTTCATTACGAACCCCTAAGATGCCTACCGTTGATTGAAGGGCCTTGATCGCGGAAATGACACGTTGTTGCACTATCCGGTCATCGAGTTGATTGATGCGCTGCCCCTGTTTCAGGTAGGTATCAATAAAATCAGGGTCGAGCAGCGTGAGAAAAGAAACCAGACCATGATGTGCCTGGGCATACATCGCTTCGAGCTTTTCTAGTTTATGCTGCTGCTCGCGAGCGGTGTCTTGGAGACACGCCTGGGCGACCCGGTTGGCTTGGGTCTGCTGCTGGCTGCTTAAGGGTTTTCATCCACAGGTTCCCCTCCAAGGTTTTACGAGCGGCCTGCGCCTGGTTCAGTTTTGTCTGCGCTTCATCTTTTCGCGACGGTTCTGGTGCGCTGACCCAACGCATCCCAGCCCGAGCAGCTTCCAGGTAAGCCATTGCAGCGGCATACTTCTGCTCGTGATAGCCAATCGCTGCTGCAGGCGTCTGCGTTTGATCAACCTGTTGGGCTAAATCCACGGTGTGTTGGAGCATTTGCTGCGCCTGGCGTGACTGCGTAAATAGATCGCCCTGGTTGTCCGTTTGCAACAAACCGGCAATCTCGCCATCCAGTGTACCCAGTTGATCCAACCAGGATTGCGCCACCGGCGGTAGTCTTCTATCGCTTTTACTTCGGGTGATAGCAAGACAGGCTTTCCATCCCGATCTATAGGCGAAGTAAAGTATCCTACGATCGATAGAAGCACAACCAGGCAAAGAAGGCCTTTTTGCTTAAAAGGATGTATAATACACATAATAGCATGGAACTATACACATGGGAGGACCAAAAATGCGAACGAATATTGTGCTCGATGATCAGTTGATCGAACGCGCTCAAAAAATTACGGGGATCAAGACAAAACGGGAGGTGGTCAATGAAGCCTTACGTACCCTCATACAACTCCACGAACAGGCTGAGATCCGCAGCTTGCGCGGGAAGTTGAAATGGAAGGAAATCTATCCGAACAACGTCAATCTCACTTATCCGATTAATATCCTTGTCAAAGAACCCACCCTCATCTCCTTATTACCATAAGGCGCAATATGATATTCATTGATTCCACCGTCTGGGTTGATTACTTCAATGGAAGGTTCACTCCTCAGAGCGACTACCTGGACAGCATATTGACCTCCGTTCCGGTTCTGGTTGGAGACCTCATTCTCGCTGAGGTACTACAGGGGTTCCGGCAAGACAGCGACTTTGAGCAAGCTCGGCGCGCACTAGGCAAGTTTGAAATCGACACCATGGTTAACCCAGATCTCGCCATCCAGAGTGCTCGCAATTACTGCACTTTACGTAAAAAGGGGATCACCGTCCGAAAAACAATCGATAGTTTTATTGCGACTTATTGTATTGAAAATAATCACGAACTTCTACACAATGACAGCGACTTTGATCCCTATGAGCAGCATTTGGGGTTGCGTGTCATTCACCCAGGGAAGGAATAACCATCAGGCATAATAAGCTCAAAATGCATTTTGGAAAATTCTTCGGGCTTTGTTCGAAAAAACTCTAAAACGATCCGAGACGAATTATCCGGTTCTTCCATATTTGTTCCCCCACTTTCGTGCGAGCCTTATGAAAATGCAAAGTCGTTTTTGGGCTTGCCCAGTTACAAGAAACCATGTAAAAACGGGTACACCCTTTATCGATGGTGTACAACTGCCCGGGTCCCGGCAAAAATCCAGCCAGAGGATCAGGCTGAGAGCCCAAGTATTCACAATCTTCCCCCCTTGTTCCAACTGAATTACGGCAAAGGATAGTGCAGCAGCTCCTTTACCGTCCAGCGTCGATCGGTCAACCCAGCCAGCATCGCCGAAGTCCGATTCCGGTGCTTTCTGGGCTGTTGTTTTCCTTTTCTTTGAATCGGCTGCCTCAATTCCTCCTCAAGACTTTCGTGGTAGCGGACAAAGTGATAATACGCTCTCCACCACTCCAGGTGTTCCATTAGCTCGGGGGTGAACTTCGCTGGTCCCCAGGTGCGGCGGGTCAGGAGTGGCGGGTCAGTTTGGGTACGCACTGCCGGATCGTTAGATTCACGCGCTCGACAAACGCGGGATTAATCCGCCCACTCAACCCGGCTTTCTTCAGACGCTCTTGATACTGCTTCTCCTCGTCCCATAGAACGCGCCTTTCCACCTCAATGGTCCGTCTCCGGCGTTGATGCTGCGTTTGCTTGCAAACGAGATCACCTGGCCATAGACAAATTTTCCGAACAGTACCCATACGGGTTTCTTTCCATCCCCCGCTTCCCACTTCCCAAAGTGCGCCGTCAAGGCATAAAAGTAGTGTTTGAGCCCATCCGTGCTGAAAACAGGCACACAATCGGCAGCCAGTCTTCCCTTTTTAACTCGTGCACGAATGCAAATGCCATTTCCTGGCTGCGTCCCCCCACTTGCATGACCGGAATGAGCTTTGTTTTGGCATCCTGCGCTAACCAAAGCCAAATATCCTGACTTCCATCTTTATTCGAGTTTAGACAAAAAGTAGTGCGGCTCTCCCCTTGAGGAAAACCGCACCTTGGTAGAAACTTGGAGATGTGAACCAACAAGCAACTACCAAGGAGAACGTTAACAAACTAATCGAGTTTCGTCAAGCCGTTTACGAGCATGGAATCACCCATCGGCGGGATGCCGTGTTTGACCTTCTGGATGCAGTGCTCTCGGAAGGGCCAGTCTCTTCTTTTGCGATGCTGAGCCAGGCAGACCTGTTTCAGCGGAAATGGCCGAGCTTGTATGCGGCAGTAGAAGATGGGCGGCTGAATGAAGCCTGGCTGCGCAAGTTCCTGGCCCAGCAGGCGCCGAGAAGCGAGCTGTGCATCTTTGCCTTAGACGGCTCGCCCTGGCCGCGACCCAGAGCCAGAACGCTGGAAGATCGCCAGTATGTGTTCCAGGCATCCAGTGATGTGAATGGCGGGACGGTGACCATCGGATATCCCTACTCTAGTCTGGATTGGGTGGTGGAAGCGCATACCAGTTGGGCTTTGCCAGTCGATGAGCGGCGGGTTTCCAGCAGCCATACAGCGCAGGAAGTAGGTGCCGAACAGATCCAAGCACTGGTGCAAGCCCGCACGGCGTTTAGGGAGGCACTCGACATCGTTGCCTGTGACGGGAAGTATGGAAATGCCGGTTTCCTGGGTGCGGTGAAGGGCTTGCGCTGCGGGATAACCGCTCGCTTGCGGGCGGATCGGGTGCTGTATCGCCCGGCCCCGGTCCATGATCCGCATCAGAAGGGCCGCCCGAGAAAACACGGCGCTCGCTTTGTCTTCAAAGAAGCCGAAACCTGGGGCGAACCGGATGAGATCATTGAGCTGGAAGACCCCCGTTGGGGGCAGGTGCGGCTGGAGTGCTGGAAAGATCTGCACGAAAAGAAAGGCGTGGATGTGCCCTACGATGTGGTTCGCGCCAGCGTGCATCTCGAACGGGAAAAACCACCCGCTGCCCTGTGGTTGGCCTGGTTAGCTCCCAAAACGATCCCGGTAGGAATGGTCCTCACCGTTGAGACCATTTGGCGCGCATACGATAGCCGTTGGCCGATTGAACCCGGACTGCATTTCCGTAAAGAAACCCTGGGCTGGACCCGCCCCCGTTTTCATAGCAAGGAGGCTGGAGACCGCTGGACCTGGCTCACCGCGCTGACCACCTGGATGATTTTCCTCGCGCGACCAATTGTCCAAGATGCACCATTGCCCTGGCAGAAACCTCAGCAGCAGATGACCCCGCAGCGCGTCCAGCAAAGCATTCGCCCGCTTTTTGCGCTGATTGGCACGCCTGCTCGATCGCCGAAACCACGCGGAATTCCGCCTGGCTGGCCTTCTGGCAAGCCCAGGACGCCCAAAACCCGTTTTCCGGTCGTCAAAAAGACACCGGTTGTGACAAAAACGGCGTAAAACTCGGTTGGTAAGGTACTGTTTCTCCCTGACTGCAAAGTCAGGTTACTGACGTTTGTCTAAACTCGAAATCTTTAACATTCGCCCATAATTCGTCGAGTTGCACATGCACCAGTTCCAACTCAGCCATGAAACGCTCATGCAGCTTCTTCCCCCAGCTGCGCAGCTGCTGCAGCATCCCACTGCGACATAACCAGGTGCGGATGGTGATTTCTCGTACCCCAAACACTTCTTCCAATGCATCGGTAGCTTCACTACCGCAGCATCCACACCTAAAGCTAGCAACTACAAGATCTTCTCGATCAACCCGGAATGACTTTTCAGCCAGTACAACATCGTATTCCTTCTGGCCGTGAACTTCTTCCCGCACACCTGGCACTTAAAATCTCGGATCGCCTCATGCACTCCATGGGTCCCATATCTTACCAGCGCATGGATACCCTCCTCACGAATCCCGTAATATGCACCCGCCTGGTTCGGACAGAAATAACCGCTTGTGGCTATTTTCTTCTTCGGCCCACCTTTGCCTTTTCGCAATGTCCAGGCGACTGGCAGTTCGCGCTCCGCAGACTTCCTTTTCCGCTTGTCCGCCTGACAGAAACGGCAGTCGCGGCAAGTTACCGGGCTCGCTTTTTGGACGCAGTACCGCTGGTTTTCGCGGGCGTTTGGCTTTTTTCTTCTGGGCCATTATATGGCGCAACCAGGTTTGGCGCAGTTTTTGGTAGACTTCAACCAGCAGGATGGGAATCGCCAGCAGGATCAACAGGTCTTTGAACAAGGGCGAGGATGGCCTCCATTCTGTGAGTGTATAGAACGCCCGATTTTACCATTTTCAGTGATAGGAGAGTTATCAACTACCGATTGCGGACGCACCCAAGCGAGTGCGCAAGAGTGGGCTGACCTGTTTTGATCCGTTTCTGGTCACCCTGGAAAACTGGTGGGAGGAAATCTCCGCCTTCTTTGTAGCGCGAGCCAACAGTGGCTTTGTTGAAGGACTCAACAACAAGCTCAAAGTCCTCAAACGGCGCTGTTATGGCCTGTTCAATCACCAGCATTGGTTCCAACGCATCTTCCTCGACCGGGAGGGCTACCGTTGGTTTGGCCTTGCCTGACCCCCAGATCTGGCCCCTACCACGCCTATTTCTAGAGAGCCGACTAAAGAAAGAAAAATAAATAGGCATGGTATACTGTTACGAAGCTGCCTCATCATTCCCCCCGCCTCCTGGTCAGTTATTGTCTATGAACTGTATATCTGTGCTGGAGAGAAAATGCTGAATTCCCGACGTTTAATGAAAAATTCAAACCCCGAGTTCATCTCTTCGGTCAATGAACTTTTTCAATCCACCTCCCGAAGCTTAATTGTGGCAGTGTCTGGCGTATACCTGGTTTTCATTCTGGCTACCGCTATTTGGCCGGCACAAATCGCGACCTACACCTGGATCATAGTTCCAGCCGCGCTGATTTCTTTCTACATTGCCTACCGGTTGTTACCCCATATCTATCTGCTCGCCCATCTGGTGTTTCAACTAGGCATGGCAGGCTCGATTAGCCTGGCAATTGTTCTTTTCCAAAAACCAGAGATTGGCTTTTTTTATGTCCTGCTGCCCATGATCGCGGTTGTTTGCCTGGGCTGGCGGGCTGGCGTGGTCATGGAACTGTTTCTGCTCGGGATGGTCTACTGGCTCAACCAGGGACTGGTGATGAACCCGCCTTCACTCATTCTTAGCATCTTTATTGGCATTGGTGGGGCCGTTTCCGGGCTACTGGGATGGGCTTCCATGCAAGCCGTGCTGACAGTGACAGAGTGGGCGCTATACAGCTTCCGGCAGGCGGATAATCGCTTGCGGGAAACGCAGGACCACCGCGGGCAGTTGGCGCATGTCGTCAAAGAACTAGACTCGGCCAATATCCGTTTAGAACGCTTGAATAATATGTTGGTCATAGCCCGAGCGGAAGCGGAGGAAGCCAAAGATGCCCGCAACCGCTTCGCCCTGGCAATCAGTCACGAACTTCGCACTCCGCTCAACTTCATCATCAGCTTCAGTGAAATAATGGTGAAATCACCCGATACTTACGCACCCCTCAACCGCTGGCCTGAAGGATTGTTTGATGATATTCATGAGATTTATCGCAGCAGCCAGCATTTGATGCGCCTGATCAACGACGTACTGGATCTGGGTCAAATTGAAAACTTACGCATGAGCTTGATAAAAGAATGGGTCAGCATGGCGCAGGTTATTAATGAAGCCACGGCAATGGTTCAGCGGGCTTTTGACTTGAAAAATGTGTGCCTGGAAATCGACATCGAACCCGATCTGCCTATCGTGTTTGTCGACCGCACCCGCATCCGCCAGGTACTTCTCAACTTGGTGAATAACAGCCTACGCTTCACGGACCAGGGATATGTAAAAATTTCTTTACGCAGGTCAGAAAAAGATACCCTGCTCATTTGTGTGGAAGATTCTGGCACAGGTATCGCCCAGGAAGATTTGCCAAAGATCTTTGAGGATTTTCAGCAGGTCAGCAAAGACAGCTGGCGCCGGAGGGAAGGCACCGGCCTGGGGATTCCCATCAGTAAGCGCTTTATCGAGCTGCACGGCGGCAAGATGTGGGTAGAGAGCGAGTTGGGTAAAGGAACCTTCTTCTTCTTCACCCTCCCCCTCGCAGTTTTCAATGATGGACAACAAAACCAGCAAAGAGAACGGGATGATCGATACTGGAACATCCTCAAGGAAAAGGCAGAAAAGGGCAACAACGTTCTCATCGTTTCCCCAGACCCAGCCGCCGCGGATATCCTTATGCCCTATGTAGAAGGTTACTCTCTGCTGATGGCCCAGCCGGGCGCCGATATTCGTTTGCAGGTGACGACGCTGCTTCCAAATGCCATTATGATCGATCAGCGTCTTATCAATGAAGCAGATATTCAGACGCAGTTGAACCAGCTACCCTATGACCTGCCGGTGGTTAGTTTTGGCTTCCCAGGCAACCCGGTTCATCCCAAAAACCTACCCGATTGCGTTTGTTATTACCTGGTCAAGCCGTTTTCAAACCAGTTGCTGGTCCAGGCAATCGAATCGTTAGGCAGCGAAGTTCATAATATTCTCGTGGTAGATGATGATCCGGCGATGATCACGCTGGTCAAGCGTGCCTTACATGTCAAAATGAAAGGAAAAACCTGCCAGCCTTACTGCCTCGCCGCTGCCGGAACCGGCCAATCGGCATTGGATCAAATCCGCCAGGAACCCCCAGACGTAATCCTGTTGGATGTAACCCTGCCAGATATCAACGGAATGGAAGTAATGAAAGAAGCTGAAAAATCAGGCATCAAGGTGATTTTTATCACCGCGCATGAATGGCCGCAAGTTTTTCCGGAGCAAGAATATGACGCGCTTCATATCCAAATGCGCCGGCCGTTAAGCCGCAGTGAGCTTTCGGCGGTGCTCAAGAACTTGTTGAGTGTAGTTCACCCCAGGTTCCCAATGAATTTAACCGAGTTAACTCATTGATAAGCTCTGCCTGATTAATAGGCTTTTTCAAAAATCCATTTGCTCCCAAAGAATAGGCCAGCTCAGGCTGGTCCCATACCGAGCAGATAATCACCACTACCTGGGCAGTTTCTGGATCGGACTTTAGTTTTTGAAGAATTTCCCAACCATCCATCGCTGGCATCATCACATCCAAAAGCACCGCCTGCGGAAGAGCGCTCTTGACCATGCTCATCACCTGGGTCTGGTCCGTCACGCCAACGACCTGCACATTCAATTGGCTGAGATAGCGTTTGATAATGCGGATAGCAGGTTCATGGTCGTCCACTACGTAAATGGTCGCCTGGTTGGCACGCGGCAGTTCCAGCCGGTAGCGAAAGCGCAGGAGAGCGCCCTCTTTCCCACTCGTATCAGGCAATTTGTCCAGATCCCAGGTGAGATTGGCGTTTAAGCGTTCGATCCAATATTGGAGAGGACCTTCTGGTTCTTTGGCATAATTTTGCTTGAACGTTGTCGAGCTTCCATAGGCTTGAACCTCCAGGAGCACGACTTCCTCATTCTCTTCCATCTTTATGGTGATATCGCCATGGTCCCAAACCTGGAGGACCCGGTTAAACAGGTCCAACAAAATTTGGCGGAGGATCACCCGATCAACCTGAACCATGGGCAAATCCGGGGAGATATGGATATCCATTTCACCGCCTCGCGAATGGATGCGCGGCAGGCACATCTCAGCGATTTCTTGCACCGTGCGGTCCAGGGCCAGCGGTTCAATGAGTACCGGAAAATTGGTATTAAACGGTTCAGTGGCGATAGGTTCTTTTTCAGAGGGCTGCCAAAGGTCTGCATCCGAAAGGGACAGCTTGTCCCAGAGGACATTCTCCAACGTGCTTAAAGCCCGGCTGTGCAAGCGCCGGATTTGGCGTTCACCTAGAGAAAGGTCATGTTGTATCTCGGCGATATCCACACCTTCTTCATAGCGCAAGTGCAAAATCAGGTAGTAGCGCCATTCAAGCGCTTCGAGGTTAACCACTGGTTCAGCGGGTCTCAGCGCTGTGATTCCTTTACGAATAAAGTTTCGCAGGTTTTCTGCCCGCGTGGCAGGCTGACCCTCGCTGGGCAAAAACTGATTCAACGGATGCTTCTCAAGCACTGCCAGGTCGTGAATATTGGCCAGTACGTCACGTAGAAGGAGGTTGAAATTTTCCCGATCCATAAACCGCAATTATATCACTTGCCTTTTTCGCGAAAGGCTATCGTGGACAGGAGTCCGCGAAAAGACCGGCAAAAGACCGATTTCATATTGCGTTCACTCTTTTTGATTTATACAATGAGAAAGAAATATATACGCACCTTCTTAATTAAAGTTGAAATGAGCGCCGGTTATTTATCCAGGATAGCCGAAACTTCAATTCGTTGAAAGGAAGATAGGAATGACTGTAGAAGTTAGTCGCCCTGAACGACCAGTTGCACCGCCGGCCCAGTCAAAGAACTGGCTGGGCATCAGCCCTTTGAAGCGACGTGAAGCCCTGGACGGATTTTTAATGGCATTGCCCTGGATGTTGGGCTTTGTGATATTCATCGCCGGTCCCATGCTATTTGGCGCTTATGCTTCATTAACCAGATGGGACATTATCAGCAGTCCGGTTTTTATCGGCTTGCAGAATTTTGTTGAAATGTTCTCAGGAAAAGACCCCTTATTCTACCAATCCATTAAAGTCACCTTCATCTATACGATCATTTCTGCGCCGATCCATGTAGTTCTCAGCTTTATCCTGGCCTCCCTGCTCAATTCCAAGGTGCCTTTTAAAAATATATTTCGTTCGGTTTACTATCTGCCCTCAATTCTTCCGGTGGTCGCCTCGGCGATTCTGTGGAGCTGGGTGTTCAACCCGGATTTTGGCCTGCTCAATTACGGCCTTTCCTTTTTTGGAATCCAGGGTCCCCAATGGCTTGCTGATAAACACTGGGCCCTACCAGCGATTATCATCATGAACATTCAGTATATCGGCCCGAACATGATCATCATGCTGGCTGGGCTGCAGCGCGTGCCTATCGAATTGGTAGAAGCTGCCCAGCTTGATGGAGCGAACTTCTGGAAAATAACCTGGAACATTACCATCCCGATGGTATCTTCGGTAATTTTCCTGGTCATCATTAACAATATCAATGGTTCCTTTCAGACCTTCACCCAGGCTTTCTTAATGACTGGGGGTGGACCCGAATATTCGACCTACTTCTACATGCTGCATTTGTACAACCAGGCCTGGGGCAGCTTCCGAATGGGATACGGCAGCGCTCTGGCCTGGGTCATGTTCATCATCATCATCGCGTTCCTGGTTGTCCATTTCCGCCTATCGCGTTTATGGGTTTATAGTGACGTGGAATAGGGAGAAGAATATATGTCAGTCCTGAGTTTTACCAAAACGCGTGACTTTCGAGACTGGTTGTCTCAGATCATCCTGTTGCTACTGCTGGCGATGTTTGCGATTCCATTTATTTTCCCCCTCGTCTGGCTGGTCAGCACAGCCTTTAAAAGCGCGTCACAAATTTACGTCAGCCCCCCCATCTGGCTGCCGCTGCCATTGCAGTGGCAAAACTTCCCCAATGCCTGGAAGGTCGCTCCCTTTGGGCATTTCCTGGTCAACTCATTGATCACGACCTTCATCCCAATGATAGGTGAAATCTTTGTCTCTGCCATGGTCGCATATAGTTTTGCCCGGGTCAAATGGCCGGGACGGGATAAAGTCTTTAGCCTGTGCCTGGCGACAATGATCCTGCCCGGGATCATCACCTTCATTCCCACCTTCGTTATGTTCGCTAAAGTTGGCTGGATCAACACCTTCCTTCCTTTTGTGGTACCGGCATTCTTTGGTTCTGCTTTTTATATCTTTCTGCTGCGCCAGTTCATGATGACCCTCCCTGAAGGTTTGGAGGAAGCAGCGCGCATCGATGGCGCTTCTACCTTCCAGACTTTTACACAGATCATTTTGCCCTTACTTAAACCGGCTCTGGCAACGGTTGCTATTTTTTCGTTCATGGCGCATTGGACAGACTTCTTCGCCCCCATGATTTACTTGCAAAAGGGAGACCTGAAGACGTTGATGCTAGGCCTGGCCAGTTTTGAGTCAATGATGTCGGGCACAGGCGGCAGTCACATTGGCGGCGCTTTTGTCACCGGTAACCTGCACCTGCTCATGGCCATGACCCTGTTGATGGATCTGCCTTGCATTATTCTGTTCGTGCTCTTCCAGCGTTATTTTATCCGGGATGTCGTCATGAGCGGCTTCAAGCTGTAGCCTTTTCGCCAAATCCATACGGGAAAAACCATTACCCGCTTGCAAGAGATTGTTCGATAAGGAGGTGTTGAGCGAAAAAAGGAACCTAATCTGAATGTGGATGAATATCCCCCTTTGATCAGCCGATTGAAAGGCTGAAAACGAATAAAACCTCCAGGTTTTGAATGGATGAAGGAGAGAATATGAGCAGCAAACAAGTTTCAAGAAGAAGTTTTCTGAAAGCAGCCGCAATCGGCGCTGCTGGCGCGGCATTGGCAGCCTGTCAACCGGCCGCTCAGCCTACTACTCCAGCTCAACCCGCCGCAAATAATACGCCTGTTGCCGCCAATCCACCAGTCAAAGAAAAAGCGAAGATTACATTCTCAATGTATGGCCACCCTGGATTGATCGAGCAAATGGTACCGCTCTTCAATGGATCTCAAAATGATGTAGAAGTATCCTTTGAACGCAGTGAAGGTCAGGGTTACTGGGAAAAACTGACTGCGGCAATTGCCGCTGGAACGGTCTGGGACTGCTTCCGGGGCGACATGACGCACGCGTTGGTTTGGGGCCCCAAAAACGCCATTCTCGATGTAAAAAACTACATCGAAATGGATAAGAAATATCCCGTCAGTGGCTACATTCCGGGACTCATCGATGATTACACCTACCAGGGGAAGATTTACGGCGTGCCCACCTGGTGCCTCACCTTGTGGATGTTCTACAACAAAAAGATGTTTGACGAAGCCGGCATCAAGTACCCAGACGCCTCCACCACTTGGACGGATTACCTGCAAATGGCTCAAAAGCTGACCAAGAAAGACGGCGACAAGATCACCCAGTACGGCGCTAACGGCTGGACCGGCTGGACGTTCCCCATCATGCAGGTGGTCTGGAGCAACGGTGGACACATGTACTATGATGATTCGCTGACGAAAGTTGCAATGGATGACCCCAAAACGGTTGAGGCATTCCAGATGCTGGCGGACATGTGGTTGAAGGACAAGTCTGTCCCCAATCCCAACGCACCTGCCAGCAGCCCGGTAGGCTTGCTTTCGGATAATGTAGCCACACAGGCAGACGGCGATTACATGCCCGGCGATAACCTGGAAACCTGGACGGCTAAGTTAGACTACCTGGATGCAACACTACCGCCTTCATTTAACGGGAACCGCTCGAATGTCTACTGGCCAGATAGCTTCCAGATCAGCTCCAAGTCCAAGAATCCGGACGCCTGTTATCAGTGGATGTCCTGGTTCGCCCGCGATCCAGCCGCCACTGCCATCCAAGGCAAGATTGTCTTCCCGGTCTACACTGACGCTTATACCGACGAATCAATTGCCAGCAAATGGCTGTCCGAACCCTATCGCCCGAAAGGGATGATTAAAGACGCTAAAGAGCATGTAAAGAATGCGAAATTGGTCCAATTCGAGCCGCACAGCAGCGCCATCGACACCATTTACTACAACGATATTGGCAAATTATGGAGTGGCGAGGCTTCGGCGGAAGAGGTCTTGAAGAAGATTACTGCTGAAGGCAATGATGCGATGAATAAACCGGTTGGGTAGGGTGTTCCAAGATCCTTTTTATACTTTTATTGGTTAAAGAGTTTGTGGGACGTGAAGGGAGCAGGCGCCGTCAAGCCCTGCTCCCTTCAACAAATTCGTTTTGAGCTAGAAAAGATTATCCCTGCTCGATCCCTTCTTTACTTTTTAAAGGGAGAAAAAAAACAAAAATGATCTACAACCATCCCCATGAAATTCCAAAGAGTGAATGCTTATCTTTTTCCTGGACAGGCGAGCGCACCCCCTGCCCGGTCGATGGCATTCATGGTGATACGCACCCCATGACCTGGGCAGCCGACGATCAGATCTACATGGCTGCCGGCGATCCGAATTGGGTGCTGGAGAACGGCAAACCGCGCGGCATGACCTGGCAGGAAGCCTTTGAACGTCCAGAAATCTACCCCCATATGGGCGGCGTAGATGTTGAGAAGCTCACCGGTCATGGAGCCGACTTTGGCATCCAGCAGGTCAATACCATGCCAGGGTTAATGGGCCCGGGGGGAACGGCGCCAAGCCTTCTGGCATGCTCAGCGTGAAGGGTTCACTGTACCTGGCAGTACAAAACCTGCTCGGCAAGAAACCTTCCCCTCACCGTGAAAAAAGCCAACACGGCTCCGACGCGACCATCCTCCGCTCGGACGATTTCGGCCAGACCTGGTTTCCTGATATTCAGACCGGGCTGGCGGAGATGGAAGCCCAGTACTATGACCGGCGCAATTGGAAATGGCTGAATCCGCCAGAAGAGCGCAGCGGTTGGAAGGGTTGGCAGCCCATGTTCCCTGGCCCCTGGTTTGGCGGGCCGAGTTTCATCCAGTTTGGCAAAGATAATCAGGACGCGGTGGACCGTTACGTCTACGCGATATCCGGCGATCAATGGGATAACGGCAGCGAACTGCGCCTGGGCCGAGTTCCGCTGGAGTCCATCCTGGATGTGAATACCTGGGAATGGGCGAACCTGCAAGTCGACGGCAGCGTAAACTGGGTGGGCAAGCTGGATGATTCCCAGCCAGTGTTATCCATCCCCGGGCACATCAGCCTGCCCGAAATGGTGTATCTTCCCAGCGTCCAGCGCTACCTGCTGTTGACCTGGGGTTTGCACAAAGACTTTGATGTGGCAGAAGGCAGCGAGCTAACCATCCTTGAAGCGGAACATCCCTGGGGACCTTTCAAGCGGGTCTTTTACGATGAAGTCTGGGACAAGAAAGAAGTCTGCCCCTACTGCCCCCGTTTACCGCTTAAGTGGTTCGACCCGCAGTCCCTATCTGGCTGGATTCTGCATTCTGGTAACTGGCACAGCCCGGAACCGTACTATAAACCTCACGTGCGCCCCTTCCAACTGACAGCGGGTTAGGAGAATATCTGGAATGACTGACATGCATACCACACCCATTACGGATGTCCGCCTTGGCCGAAAAAAGCGCTATCCCACCAGCATGGGCGATACCTGGGACCCGACCTGGGCTGAAGACGACAGCCTGTACTACCCGGGTAACGATGGCTCCGGGTGGGAGAAAGCCTGCTCCAACAATGTTTTCTTCAACCAATCCAGCGGCGATGATCCCTTCAACTTACAGAATGTAACGGTCAACTGCATGGAAGAATACGACGGCTGGGCGAAACAACGTGAAGATGGCTGCACCTGGAAATCTTCCGGCTGCCTCGCGTTGGATGGAACGCTGTACCTGGCGCTTGGCCGCCATGCTTACGGCACCCGCAGCGGCGACCCGCACCTGCGCCAGACTGCCCGGCGCACCAGTATCATTAAGTCTTCAGATCATGGGCAAACCTGGGCCCGCACTGCGGAAGAAAATTATCACCAGCCCATGTTCGACCGCTACTTCACCACGCCCTACTTCATCTATTATGGACAGGATGGACAGGCACCTGCGGTGGATGGTGCAGAACGCTATGTTTATGCCATCTCGAACAACGGCTTCTGGTGTAATGGCGACCACTACATCCTGGGGCGCATTGAACGATCTAAGATGAGCCGCCTTGACCCGGCCGATTGGTCTTATTACAAAGGCGGTGATGGATCAAGCGATAGTAACTGGGCTTTCGATCCAGTGGCGGCGCAGCCCATCATCGAAAACCCGCTGAAATGTGGTGAAGCCGGTGCGACCTATATTCCCGCACTGCAACGCTATCTCTTGATCGCCTGGTACTATCCTGGAGACCCGAACGTCGATGCGGACGAAAGTCACCTGATCTATTATGAAGCGCCGCATCCCTGGGGGCCCTGGACCCGGATCAAAGAAGATGATACCCGTCCAGAAGGCTGGTACTGCCCGCGTGTGCTGAACAAGTGGCAGTCCGCAACGGATGGCGGCTTGAATACTATCCTGGTCGCCAGCGGCGACTATTACGAGCCGAGCAAGTACTACCGCTTTATCGTGGCTGAATTAGCGTTGAAAACCGATGGCAAATTTCCTCCCGAACCCGCTCAGCCCCAACCGCAGGTGATCCTGAACACCGATCCCGCCGTGCAGTACTCCGGCAACTGGCAGCGGGCTGAGTCACGCACGTATGCTACTTTCGGGGAAGAATTTTTTTCACAAACCCCCGGAGATGAGCTGGTCATCCCCTTTACCGGCACGCGTGTGCAATGGCATACCAGCAAAGAAAATTGTCTGGGAATCGCGGCGGTTTCGGTGGATGATGGCCCGGAGACGGAAATTGATGTATGGACCTACTGCCATGTTCCCCAATACCAGCGCTTTGTCTATGACAGCGGTCCTCTCGATACGGGTCGGCATACTTTTAAAGTGCGCGTGACGGGAAGAAAGAACCCGCACTCAAGCGGCATTGGTATTTACCACGATCGGGTTGAGGTCACCAACAACGCAGCCGAATAACGCAAGGAGCTCGTGCATGAATCTCATTCCAGACCTGCCGGGCAGTACCCCCAGCTACTGGTGTACCTGGGGCATCCAAAATTTCAGCCTGACACCAGAGCAGTTTCCAAACTTCACGGGCTGGAACGGGCCGGTCAACAATCTTAGCGAGGCACTGCTGTTCGATTCGCCCGGTTGGGCCACTCATTTCTTCCAGCCCATCCAGAAAGATCTCTATATCATGTTTGATGTGGGCTGGGACTTACCGCTCGGGGTCAACATTGACCAGGAACGCTGGCGGCTGGGGGCGATGGAACTGGCTGAGGAACGCTTTCCCTCCTGTACTGGCTCGCCAGCGGAACGGCAGCGTAAGCTCAACCGCCTGGTGCAGTCGGCTGGCTGGCGGGGGGCCGCCCTGTGGGCTGGCGCGCAAATGGCCGGTGAAGGCAAGGACGGCCAGCGGCTGCCCGAAGCTTTGCTAGAGCCGTATTATCGCGAGCGAGCGCGCTGGTCGGCAGATGCCGGCATCCCCTATTGGAAAGTGGATGTGGGCGCACATTCTGGTTCGGTCGCCTTCCGCCGGCGGGTAACCGAAATCGTTCGCGCCGAAGGGGGCGACCTCCTTCTGGAACATGGGACCAGTTGCGGCCCCTTGAATAGCGTATCGGTTCCTTGGGAAAAAACTACGGAAGATGCACAGGGGCGCTTTACCCACTGGACGCCCATCTATCGGCGGTCTCTGGAACAGCTTCGCTTTAGTGATGTGTTCCGGACGTATGATGTCACCGCTCAGCTTTCGGTCGCAACCACGCTGGACCGGGTCGCTCAAATTTTACTGGACGGTTATCAGGGTCCAGCAGTTGAACTGGACGCCGCGGGAATCCTCAACTGTGAGGATGAGCCGTACCTGGGTGCTGCCCTGGGCTGCGCCATTGGGATCATGCGCCACCCACTCTGGCTTGAGCGCCCTGGCGAAGATTATGACCCGTACCATGTCGCGCGCAAGATCGATGCGGTGGTCCGGGCGGTGCGCTGGCAGCGGATTGCGCCAGCTTTCGGCATCAAAGAAACGCCTGTCGCGCTGGATGCGCGCATCCTGACCGATACCTGGACTTTCCAGCAGGGAGAGACCTGGGCTGACTTTGTCTGGGGCAAAACCATTTGCCAAAGCGCGCCCGCGCGGGTAACCCGCGGCCTGGATCTGGCATCGGTGACCTGTGGCTCCCACGGGGAAGAGCCGTTTATCGTGGCTTCCCGGCACCCAAACGGGGCGGTAGCCGTTGCCACGCTGCCGCGCACCCAAACCGGCAAAGGTATCTTTCTGCCAATGGCGAGCGTGACCCTGCACCTACCAGACCAGTCCCAACCCCTGGGCGTATTTGGGCGGTTTGCGTCCCTGCGCCTCATAATGGATCAACCTCTCGGGGACAGCCACATCTGGGCGCAGGACCTGGCGGGGCAAACCGCCGAGGATATTACCGGGCGCGTTCATTGCGCTGCCAATGAACTGACTTTCTCCAGGGAGCTGCTCGAATCGATCGGCCTTTCCGCTGCCACGCAAGACGATGAATCCGACCCCGCCTGCGTGATCCAAATCCGTCCATCGGTCGGGTAATATTTCAAATGATCAGGCAATTGAGTTTTCTGAGGGAGCAACGAAACAAATGAACCCACCATATTCACATTGGCAAGACCTGTTTAATGCACCCCATTCCCAATTTTATAGGGGCACGACAAAAGACACTGTTTTTGACCGCGCCGCAAACGCATACCTGGCTCCATCGACAGAAGCGGTGTTTACCCAATCGAACGCGCGCGTGCTGTCAGGCCAATCGGCAAACGGCAGCCTGCGCTTCCTGGCCCTGCCTACTCAGGTCTACCCTGCGCCGACCGGCAATGGTGAGTTTGGCCTGGGCCCGGGAATGTACCATCATTTTGATGTGGTAATGTACGCCGGCGACCTGCATTACCAGATCGCCCTCGAAGGCCGGGAGGTCATTGACCTGGCAGACGATCAGCGCGACAACTTCACCTATTACGCCGACCACTATCTACCGCTGACCCAGGCACAAGAACCCGGGTTGGAGATCCACCTGGCGAGCATCGCTCCGGTTGCCCCAGACGCCGATCGAGCGGCGCTGGCTCCTGCGCCGCTTCCCGGCCCGGCAGGCTGCCTGTATCTGCTACACTTGAAGAACACCGGCAGCGAACTGATCCAGGGAAAAGTGATCCTGCAAGCTGGCGACCTGCTGGTGGGACATTACGAAGATGCCGAGCCGCAAGTGCGCGAGCTGAACCAACCGGAAGTTTCGCTGCGCCAGCGCACCCTCATTCTCAGCCGGCCATTTGGGGTGGTTGGCATTCACCTGCATGAAGGGCAGTGGATCAAAACAGATGCGCCCTTCCAGGCTGAGCGGGCTTTCCGCCTCGCGCCCAATGAAGAGACCATCATCGAAACAGATCTGGCAATTGGCGCAGCGTATCACGAAATCATGCCCACGATCTTCGCGCTGCACCTCTACCCGGCCCTGCAGTGGATCAACCAGACCAGCGCATTCTGGCAGTCGCGTCTGGGCAACCTGACCGTCCATGCAGAAGGTGCAGATGAAGAAGCCCAGATCATTCAAGAAACTTACTTGCGCGCGGTTTTTGATAACTTCAACTGCTTGCAAACCGACGCGCAGGGTAACCTGATCGCCCACTGGCAAGGCGCGCCTTCGCATGGCTATGGAACGGTCTGGGGGATTGATGTAGAACCCACTGCGGTCAGCGTGGTGTACGCCTGCCCTGAGATTACCCGTCAAACCATACTGTTCTTCCTGAATCGCAGCCGCGTGCCGCTCGGCCCGCCAGACCACTCGGTGCCGATCCTGGTTGCGCCGCTAGTCCTGGCGCGCCAATGGCTGATGGTCACCGGCGATGTGGCCTTTCTCCAGGAAAATCCAGAAGTGGTCAGCGGGTTGAAGAGTATCCTTGACGAACTGCTGACCCTGCAGGCTCCCGGTGAGACCCTCTTTCCCAGCCGCTATTCCAGCGATGGCCCCGTTGGACGGCGCTATGACTTTGGCACCAACGCAAAAGTCTACTACGCTTTCGAACTCGCTGGCCTACATCCTGCAAAAGCTGGGCCGGGATGAAGAAGCGCATCGCTACAGCCAGGTCGCAGACGGAATCCAGGCGGCGGTGGAACGGCATATGATCGTCGATGGCCCCTTTGGACCGCAAATTTCAGGCGGGACAAATCTAGGCGAGGACCCACAGGGCTTTTACCTGCCCGAAGGCTGGCTGTATTATGACGGCGAAGACACTTCCAGCATGCTGGCAGCCGTGTATGGACTCTGTGATTTAGATTGGGAACCCTGGATCAACTACCACCGCTATGCCCGCTCGCTGTGGTGCTACCATTACGACCCGGAATTTGGCGTGCTCAACTGGTTCCCGCGCGAATATTGTGTGGTCGATGGTACAGCCTTCTTCTCAAGACTTGGCGGCAGCAGCATGCCAGGTGAGATGAAAGAAGCCATTGCCACGATGCGCGAGGGCGCTATCGATGATGCCACTGGCAGCCTTTTCTGGTGGCCACACGGCGTCGAGTATAAGCGTTCGCTGACGCGCTGCAGTCAGGGACAGGGCGCCTGGGCCTGGCAGTATCTCCAGCAGTGGCTAGGCATTACAGTAGACCGTTCTGCAACGACATTGACGGTTGCCCCAGCCGGGCTGCTGACCAGTTATGAATGGCAAGGCTTTCGCGCCGGTCCAACTCAGTTTGATATTACCTGGCAAGAAACACCGCAGGCAAGCCGCGCGCGCATCCGCAACCAGAATACGCAGCCGTGGACAGTCCGGATTGGATTCCGTAAACCCGGCACTGGTGCGACTGCCGAAATGAACTGGCAAGAGCAGTCCATCGCTCCTGGAGAAACAGCTGAATTCGAGCTGCACCATGCCGCACCTGGCAACCTGCGGGATGAAATGACCGAGTCAGCCGTGTTGCGACGGGAAGCAGAGGCGTTCAGTCAGGATCAAAAAGTCATTTTCCGTCGCTATGGACCAGCGCTGCTTTGGGGACATTGGGACGCGCGGAAGTTGTGGAAACTAGATGAACTGCCCAACTCGCTGCGTTTCGTAGTCGGCAACTTGAGCGCTGAGGATTGGGTGAATGCCAATGTCTACCTGATTTGCCCCGAAGGGTGGCTCGCTCAGGGTCGCCAGCCGCGCCACTGGCCAAAACCAGATCAGATGGCTGGTGGTGAAATCTGCCTGGCGCTGGGTCCAGTCCCCAGCATGACGCGCATAGTCGCGCCTTTCTGGGTGCGAGCACCTGGCGGAAAAGGGCTGACCTCCAGGCCAGATGAGCCGGTTTCCTCGCACTATCCGTCCCAGCCCGCTAACGGACTGAGGCTTTCCAATGCAGATATAACCCAGGTTTATCAGGGCAGTTTCACGGCCCGCCTGGTAGCCCTAAATTATAGTGGACAGGAAACGATCTCGGAACTGGTAGTGCCGGTGACCATCGATCCCATTAATTCAAACCGATAATCCAGTTCCTCCTTTATATCCAGGTAGGGATGGCCCTTGCGGCTCCCCTCACAGAGCCGAGCGAGCGGAATTACCGCACTCGGCTCTTGTCTCAGGTCGTGACGTGTAGCCGTTGACGCTTACGGCAAACCCGAGGATTGGGCAGATACTTGCTGGACAGCCGGTTCATCCGCTCCCACAAGATCCCGCCGCGTCGACTGCGCCGTTCCAGCGCACGTTTCTACAACAGAGTCACCTGGTATAGAAATGACCCTAATGCCAAACCATTCCTTGGCACCCCATCATATTGATAATGGCCGCGCAAGACCATGCGCAGCCATTGACCTTGTACAAGGATCGATGGACTGACGATTTTGCCGGATCATCGATCCCGCGATCTATGGAGGGACAGGAGGTGGTCGTGGCTGGTGTACATCAAGTGCGGGTTTCCATCAGTTCCTTTACCTTACGCAAATCCCTTTAATGTTGGAGAGATTGGCAGGGTCGCTCAAGAAGTCAAACACGTCCTGCGGAGAGCGGTTGATAAAAACGCTGAATGAAACGTACCCATTCAATTCTCCTTCGATGTGCCACCTTCTAGAATTTCTAAGGATTCTAAAGACAGGCTGGGCCTGGGCTCAGCCTGTCTCCAATTTTGGTTTTAGAGGTTCCCTGCCCGCTATTTTCTGGCGTGGGGCTCACACCAAGCTGCTGCAGCATGCTGAATTGGTCAAAGGTGCCCCACGATTCGACGATTTTTCCATTCTCAACCCGATCTATGCCCACCCCGACGGCGGTCGCCTGCTTGCCGGTTGCCGGGATGTCGGCCAGCTCACCGGTGTGGGTGCCGTGGGCAGTCCAGCGCGTGACGACCGTATTCCCTTCAGTGACCTGTTCCTCAACGATGAAGTGAAGGTCGGGAAACGCGTTGCGATAAGCCGTGATGGGCATTTTGCTGCCTTCCGGTCCCGGCGGCATCCCAGACAGTGCGCTCGGCCCGCCATTGACCTGGTCTGGGGCCACGATCTCATCGACCACGAACAGATTCCCCTTGCCAAACGCTTCCTCAAAGAAGCGGCGAATAACCGCTTTGTTGGTTTCTGTTGACATTTATTTTTCCTCCATCCAATTGATCGAACTACATCCCGGGTACTTTGACGCCAATCTGGCCCAGCGCCGCCGGGATGCCGCCTTCAGGGGGTAAGTCCACCTCGAGGCGGCAGACTTTATCACCTTCCACGGTGACAATGTAAGTATCCCTGACCGATACCTGCTTTCCGGTTGGGGGAATGGCCTGCATGCCGGGCATGGGCATATCGAGAGGCCCTTTGTTGGTACCACTCCAAATCGCCTGTACGACAGCCTGGTTGCCTTTGACCGTCACGTTCTGAACGTCAAATTTCAAGTCGGGAAAAGGGATCTTGAGCGCGCTCAAAAAACAGATGGCTTCCCTGGCTGGGATGGGCTGTGGGAGAACACCACCGGCCGATACGGCATCCGGGGTCAGGTACGCCTCAGCCGCGTTCACGTCATTCATACTGGTGATAAAATCGCGCGCAGTCTGTTCAACACTCATCGTAAACTCCTTTCCAATCTACACAATCAGGCTCTCTAGGATTCAGCGTGGTTTTAGAGAGAAATGGCTACGCCATTTCTCTCTAAAACCACGGCAATTCCGAAAGACCCCACAATCAGGGTTGGTTTTGCATAGCTTTGTTATGCTATACTAGCCAGATTAGGAAAAGAGCATTAATTAATTATTATTTAGATCGATAATGACAAAATTACTTTTTTCTTTTCTCGGCCCGATCCAGCTCTCTCATTCAAGAATGGGGGAGCTCACTATTACGAAACGTAAGGTGCTGGCTTTGCTCTTTCCCCCGGGCCAGAACATTGCTGGCTGCCGCAGAACTCTCCTCCGCCATTTCTGATCTGGCGTACGGGCAGGTCTGCGCAGCGGAAAGCAGGCACATCTTTCAGCTACTGGGTGACCGGCGTGGTGAAGTGGATGCGCGCCTGGCCTCGGACGTACTGACGTTTTTCCAGGGTAGTTACGCTCACCTTGCTGTGCTTCTGGATGAATCAATGGCCATTGCAGGAGAAATCGGCTATCGAACCGGCCTCGCCAAAGGCGGGTGGCTTCTGGGAAAACTGCTATCGAATAATCAGCAATATGAACAAACCATCCAGCACCTGGTACGCAGCACCGCCCTCTGGCGGGAACTGGATCAGCCCTATGATTTGGCTATTGCGCTCAATACACTGGCTGACTCGCTGGCGAAAAATCACCAGTTTATAATGGCCAGGGAAATTTTGCAAGAGGCGTGGAACTCAACCGGGCCTTAGGCTACCAGCGGGGGGAGGCGCATGCGCTTCAGAACCTTGGCGAAGTTGTGACTGAGCTGAAAGATTTTACGAAAGCCTTCGAATCCGCCGCACCCTGGGTTTGCGCCGGGGGTATGCCTATTCGTTTGAAGGTCTGGCCTATCTTGCCGAGCAAGAAAACCAGGCAGCGCGTGCAATCCAGCTCTTCGCGGCTGCGCACGAGTTGCGCCTGCTGATCGGTGCTCCTTTGGATGCAGATGTCCAGGAGCAATATAACCAAACGCTCGCCAATATGCGTGCCCAGTTGGGGGACATATACTACGATACCGAATGGTCAAAAGATGCAGCCATGACCCTCGAGCAAGTCCTCGATTTAGCACTCAGCTAAATCGATTCCCCAGGTCCGCTTCGATAGCGTCCCGAAATGAATTCAGGTCTTCTTTAAATTTCTTTGCCATTCCCTTCATCATCAAGTCATTGGCAAGTCGGCCCAGCAATGGCCCCCTGGTTTTACTAAACATCTGGAATAACCGGGTCCCATTGGGTGAAGGAACTAAGCGTATTTCCATCAACCCATTACAGCCGGGTATGGGCATGGCACATTGCATCAGGATACGCTCGAAGGGCAGCCATTCGAGGACAGTGAGCGGGGTGGTTCGTTTGCCGTGGATGCATTGGTAAACGGTGCCGGCATCTACTCGTCCATCTGAAAGATGGCTAACCTCCAGGCGCTCGGCGCGAATCAGGCTGTTGAGGGTTTCGGGTTGGGTCAAGTAGTCCCAAACCCGTTCACGGGGCATGGCAATCACTGTTTCGTACTGCCCTAACACCTGGTCAGGTGGAATGACAACGCTCATTGCCGCGTGTTTTTGTTCCCAGACGGTGTGCATATCTTTGATCCATATTTGGACCGTGCCTAAATGCTCATACGTTTCTTCAAGCGGTATCAATGTTTCCACCTGGCCAGGCAGGTTGAGATGTTCGATCGCCTGAGAAGTATACAGGGTGTAAGCAGATAAGCTGGCCTGTTCCATCACGTGGTTCTTCAGCAAGCGGTGGAGCAGATTGACATCGCTGCCTACCAGCTCATCATGGTCAACAATATGCTGGATCGCAAAGGCGCCGTAATGAATGAAGAACTTCAGGTCCAGGCTGGAGATATTGGCGCAGGCTTTGCAGCGGCAAGTGTTGTTGAGTATCATCTGTTCGATCGCCTTTCTGAAGGCCAGGTAAGTATTTTCGATCACCTCCAGAAACGTCTGCCCCTTGTAAAAATTATCATTTAAGCCGTAGCTGATCACCGCATCACCTGCCAGCCGGGAAAGAACTAAGGGGAGTCGAGTGTGATCGAGCAGCAATTCCAGAAGCACGGTTAATATTTCCTGGGCATGGTCAAGCTCTGATTGGCTCAGATACATCGTATACCCGGTAATATCGGCAATCAAAAGATATCCTTCCAATGTTTTTGCCATACCTTCCTCCTAGAGGGGGTTCATCATCCTTCCGAATCATCAGATAAGCGACCAGGCTCTCGAGATCTTTGAAGTATTGCCGTTCTCCTGGCTCTGTGATGCTTTCCATCATGGCCCGCCATTCTGAGCCAGGTGCATTCCTTCGCCACAGGCGCAATAAGTAGGAGCGGAGATGGTTTCGGATTTCGGCATCTAGGTTGGTTCGGACCCCTTCAAAGCTGACCTTAATTAGCTTTCGTTTACAGTTTAGGAAAATGTGCACCATTTTAAACAGTCTAATCGAGTTAATTGGGTTGTCTTTATTCAATAAGTTATCCCCTTGTCTTCTTCTCACCCGATAGCGCTACCGTCTATCGTGAATGGCTGAGGCGTTACGTAAAATTTATATCCTGCCTCGCAAGCCGTCACCTTTTTACATAACTGGTGAAAGGTCCATACCCAGGCTTTGAAAGAGCCTAAATACAGAGCTGCTACTAAGCCAATGAAAATTTAGCAAATAGTGGTATTGAGTGTCGAGTTTTTTAGGGAATAGCAGGCATTTAATCCGAGTTATTACGTTAATTTTCCGAAATCTCTGCCGGCCGCACGAAGTGGTCGTAACTGCGCCATTAGTATGGCGCCGCCACCATTCCAGATGATCCATCAGTTCGGAAGTATATCGCGCCGGTCCCCACGTGCGGCGCGCCAGTTTACTGACCGACTGCCGGATGCTCAGGTTCAATCGCTCCACAAAAGCGGTGTTGATCCGCCCGCTTAGCCCGGCCTGGCAATGTCGCTCGCGGTATTGTTCCGCTGCTCCTACTACCACCCGCCGCGCAACTTCCACCGTTTTTCTCCGCTTTTGGTGTTTGATCACCTGGCTATAGATAAAGCTATCCAGCAGAGCCCACACCGGTTTCTTCCCACCCGTCCAATCCCACTGCCCAAAATGGGCCGTCAGCGCATAGGAGGAGTACTTCAACCCATCTGTGCTGAACACCGGCACACAGCCCGCTGCCAATCTTCTTTTGAACTCATACACGCCTGAATAGGCCATCTCCTGACTTCTTCCTCCTACCTGCAGCACCGGTATCAGCTTGGTACTGGCATCATGCGCTACCCATAACCACATATCCTGACCACTCTTTTGTACATTCGCCCATAATTCATCGAGCTGCACATGCACCAATTCCAACTCTTCCAGAAAGCGCTCATGAATCTTCTTCCCCCAGCTGCGCAGCTGCTGCAGCATCCCACTCCGACACAGCCAGGTTCGAATGGTCACTTCGCGCACCCCAAACACTTCTTCTAATGCATCGGTAGCTTCACTACCGCAGCATCCACGCCCAAGGCCAGCAACCACAAAATCTTCTCGACCAACCCGGAATGGCTTTTCAAGCGGTACAGCACCGTGTTTCGCCGCGCGGTGAATTTCTTCCCACACGCCTGGCATTTGAAATCCCGAATCTCCTCGTATATGCCGTGCTGGCCATACCCCACTAACGCATGGATCTGTTCATCTGCGATCCCATAATATTCGCGGCTTTCGTTCGGGCAGAAGTATCCTCCTGTCGGCACTTTCTTCTTCGGTCCACCTTTGCCTTTCCTCAGATGCCACGGAATCGGTGCTTCTCGCTCCGAGGTTTTCTTTTTTCGCTTGTCTCCCTGACAGAAGCAGCAGTCGCGCTCGCTCTTCGGTCGCAAGACGGGTGGCTTTCGTGACCGTTTGGCTTTTTTCTTCGAAAGCAGGTGGCGCAACCAGATCTGGCATAGTTTTCGGTAGATTTCTACCAGAGGATGTTATGAACTTATGAAGCGAGATGGTAGACTCTGCGGATGGAAGAACGAAAAGCCTATCCGAGTGATGTGAATGATGAGGAATGGGCGTTTGTCGCCCCGTACTTGACCTTGATGACCGAAGATGTCCCACAGCGGGACTACAGTTTGCGCGAAGTGTTCAATGGACTGCGTTGGCTGGTGCGCAGCGGAGCTTCGTGGCGGATGATGCCGCACGATCTGCCGCCCTGGTGGGTGGTGTACCAGCAAACGCAGCGCTGGCTGAAAGCCGGAGTATTTGAAGACGATGGTCCATGATTTACGCATCCTCCTGCGCCTGGCGCAAGGCCGCAAGGCACACCCTTCGGCGGTCATATTGGACAGTCGCACCTTGCAATCCACGCCCGAGAGTGGTGGACGGGCCGGGTATGATGGCGCCAAACGCAAAAAAGGCTCCAAAACCCACATGGCGGTGGATACGCTGGGCGATTTGTTGGCGCTGTTGATGACTCCGGCCAACGAGCAGGATCGCGATCAGGTGCAACAACTGGCTCAAAAGGTGCAGGAAGTCACCGGCGATACGGTGGAAGTAGCTTTTGTCGATGAGGGCTACACCGGGGAGAGAGCTGCCCAAGCCGCAGAAGGCGAAGGCATCCGACTGGAGGTGATCAAACTGCCGGAAGTGAAGAAAGGGTTTGTCCTGCTGCCCCGCCGCTGGGTGGTGGAACGCAGTTTTGGCTGGGCGGCTCGTTTTCGCCGGCTGGTACGTGACTATGAACGCCTGCCCGAGACCCTGGTAGGCCTGCATTTCCTGGCCTTTGCCATTGTCATGCTCAGATGCGTGGTCGAAACTATGCTCCTCATTCATAGTTCATAACACCCTCTAGAAGTCGCCGAAGTCAATACCGACGGAGATACCGATAGATTTCAATCAGTAGTATCAGAATCCGTCGGATCATCGATCCGTGGATTCCAAGCAGTACCTTGATCAATCGAGCTTTGCCTCTCCGTTCTTCGATGTGAAAGCGCGCTATTCTATCATCGTACTCCCCCCGACTTAGTTATCAACCATTAGCTGTGGACGAACCTTAAACCCCATCCAGACCGTACTTACGGAAGCCGGGTCTTCAAAAAGTCAAGTTGGTCCTGCGGGATGGGCGGAACCGGGTTGACCACAGCTAGGCCGCGGACCACGTAATCGTCCGGTTGGCCCGAAATGGCCCAATCGACGGTTGAATACGAGACCACGTGGTGGCGGTTGAACTGCAAGGTGCCAAATGCGTTGATCAGGAACTCGCCGTCGAACTCGAAGAGGCCGTTTCCCCACGGGTCGTACTGGCCAGTATAGGTATAAACGATCGGCCAGGTGCGCGGGTCGGTGCCCGGCAGGGGGATGGGTTTCTTCTGGCGGATCTCAATATTGGCGGAGGAATGCGCCCAATCGGTCGATTTATCCAGGTTTTTATGAATATTGACCGTGCCGATCTCACCGTAGACGTTGCCTTCCCATTCAATATCGACTTCAGCATAAGCCATGTTCCAGCCGCTGATCCCTAGGAAAAACAGCTTACGCTGGAAAGCCTGCTTGGGAGTCTGCGCACCTTTCATGCTCATGCGTGCCTCGGTGGTTAACAATCGCTCTACCCGGTCATAGGTGATCTGCAGCGTGCCCGAAGTGGCATTCACCTGCGACTGAACGATGGCAGCGGTGCCCAGGCCGATCTGGATCGCGTCAGCGATGGCGATGCCAGCGACGGCCGGGTTCATTTGGACAGAGAGGCCCATCGGCCTGGAGGTGTTATAGCGCCGGCCGTTCTCCCAGGTGACCGACTGGGCCTGGCTGGGCGCCGGTGGCATCTGGAACAGGTTCGCCTCTTTGGCACGGCGGTCGGTCAGCCCCTTGGATTCAACCAGCTTGCCGTTCACGCGCACTTTGTTCCAGCGTTTCATCTCGGTGGGGACCGAGGCATAGTCGTTGTTATTCAGGTTTTTCAGCAGGGAGGAATTCTTGAACGCTTCCACGCCTGCATTATAGGTAAAGCTGACCAACGAATTGTACTGGTTCTGGTTGAGCGGCACTTTTACGTTATCATTGACGGCTTTTTCGTACTCGGCCACTTCTTTCTCCAGCAGCTTATCGGCGTCATCTTCACTGATGCCCTTTAGGTAGGGCTGCTCGCTGGCGTCGCCATTACAGTTTCCCATGTGCAACAGCGAGCCGTAACCGACTGTACAGTTGCCGCCCTGGTCGTTATAGGGCGTGGCCGAAAATCCCTCGTGCTGCTTGATCGCCGCCTTGCCCTCGGCCGAAAGGGTCATCGGCGTTTTCGTACCGGCAGCGGTGGCGCCAGCCGCAACTCCTGCGGATGCGCCGGCAACCGCACCACCTGCCGCACCAATCGCGCCGCCATCCAGATCGCCTAACGCTCGGGTGGGCAGCACGATGGTTGTCAAGCTGGTGGAGAGGCTCTGTGAAAAGGTAAGGTTATCAGTAGTGATCGTCAGGCTGCCCTGCCCGGTGATCACCGGGGCGCTCGAGGTGACAAAATCCCAGCTTTCCACGTCCAACAGGCTGCCGCCAAAGGAGTTGATCGTTGACAGAATGGCTTGCACGGCATCTTTGAGTAGGGTTACCGTTTTGCGGTATGCACTGGTGGCAGCCGACTCGAAAGGCATGCCAGCTTTCCAGTTCTGCCAGAAGAAGTACATGGTAGGCTCCGGCAGGTAATTATTTCCGCGAGAGCCTGCGGATACTTTGGCGCCCGCGTCAATCCATGCCTGGTTGAGCGTGGAACCAATGCAGTTCATCATATACACGCTGCGCAGTGCAAGCGGTTTGTTGCCGTTCTCGATCTTCATCTGGCGGATCTTGTTGCTGTCGATCCCGCCGGTCACCGAGATGAAATTACTGCTCCCGTGAGTGAGGATAAACAGGTCAACAATCTTGCCCGCCTGAGATTGGCTGATCAGCGTGTTTTTCAAATCCTGATAAGAAGCGGTGCCATCGCGCAGCACCACCACGTCGCCAAACAGGTCAGGTCTGGCCCCATTGTAGCGGTTCAGAGCCAATTCGGCTGTTTCCAGCAGGTTATCGGTCCAACTGGTGATCTTATCGCGGATCAACTTCACCGCCGACTGCTTGAGCCTGCCTGGAAGGAGGCTCGAACCGGGTAGTATATCCCAGATAGCATCCACCAGGTCGGGGATGCCCAGGTCGATCCCGCCGTTTTCAATCAAGATCACCAGGGTACGGTCCGCGGCGGAAAGGGATTGGGCCCAGCCCGAGAAGGATTGGCTTACCGCCACAAAATCGGGGGCGGCGACGACCGGGCCGTAGCCATTATGAGCGCCTTTGCCGTTTGCGGCCGCGCCCGGTGGGCATTTGGCTCCCGAGCGGGTCTTAAGATATTTGTTCATCTCCAAAAATCGGTTATTCATATCTTATCCATCCTATCGTCTTTCCAGTCACGGGGTGATCCTGGGAGGCCTGTTTATGCAGGTTTGAGCTTCTTTTCATCGATTAGCTTATCAACAAACGACTCCAGCTCGGTATGGATCAGCTTGGCCGCTGCTCTCATTAAGTCCTCGGAGTCGGGCCGGGTGTAATCGGAGATCAGCTTGCTCACCCGGCGCTGCTCGCTTTCGGGCGGGCGCGGAACATACTTCCACACCTTATTGAAGAAAGGCTGGTAGTTCAGGTTGCTGGCCTGGATGGCCCGGTCATTGATGTTGTCGATCGACTGCTGGACGGCTTTGATAATGATCGGCAGGCTTTGGCTCTCTTGCAGGTGACCATCACCCTTTAACAACCAGGGCTTATCCCCAGCATCGTTAATCACCTGGACACCTTCTTTGTTTAGCCGGTCATGCAGGGCCTTGACCACCAGGTTGCCAACCGCGTCGGGCTGCTCTTCTGCCGCACCTTTCAACACCTTGGCAAACATATAAGGGGTGTCTATATTTGGGTGCCACTTGAGGCACCAGCCCCAGACACAAACCGGGTAATCGACCGTTTCCAGATCGCTGAAACGACTGCGCACGTCTGGGTCGGTAAACCAGGAATACCCCGCCACCGTTTCAAAGAATTTTTCACCGGCTGAAGTCAGGTTGCCGCCGCTGAGGAAGTTCCGCTTGAAATCGGCAATCATGGCGTCTTTATTGAGCAGGTGACCGGCGGCAAAGGCGTCGGTCAGGAAGTGATCGCCAAAGGCGTTGATGATCAGCGCGCGCTCAAAGAACTGGTTGGTATTGGCTACGCCCCGGGTAAACTGCTCCTGGGCGGCCTGGATAGCCAGCTGGTGATAGTGCTGCCAGGCGGATTGGTTGGTGCCGTGGGAAATGCTGCTGCCACTGGCGTATTTAAAGAATGCCGGCGGAGAGAAATGCTCATAGTTATCTTCGGCCAGCTTGAGGAAACGCTTGTTGGTGGCGTCCTGCCATTGTTTATTGGAGACATCCAGACTATCATCGCGCTTGCCGCCCTGGTAGTAGGATACACTGCGGTCAATCAGGTCCTTCAGACGGTGGAGCTCGGCCGGGCTGGCGTTGATCATATCATCCGCGGTACTGAACAGGTCGCCCATGGCGATGATCTCGCCATAGGAGAAGGCCACTCCCGGCGGCGGGCCGAGGTGCAACATGCCTTCATACTCACCGCCTCCCTCAATCACATGCTCGCCGGTATCATAGAAGGGGCGGCTGTAGCTCTGCGGGTGGCTGTAATCCTGGGAAAGGCTGTCCGGCGCCGCGCGTCCGGGGGTGGGCGAAGCCGCAGACCTGCCGTATCCGCCGCGGATGGCATCCAGGTCCTGGATAAAATCGGCTGCTCCAACCTCAGTTGAACCGGTATCCTCTTTGGCCTGCGGCTTGCCGGTCCGAGCAGCGGCTGGGGCGCTCGCCGCAGGCGCACCAGGCCCAGCCGGGGCCTGGCGGGCCTCAGAAACCGGTTTTATCTTCTTCGCGGCCTGGTCTGCCTCGTAGTCTTTGTCAAATTCAGCAAAACGGTTTTCCAGCTCAATGTCGCCCAGATCATACGCATTGGCATAGCTCATGCTCTTGGCGATGCGGTCGAAGATATCCTGGCCACTGCCCGAATCCGGTCCACCACGTGGGGTATCGTCACCGCCCACCGGGGTAGCCGTACCGGGGATTGGGACGGTTTGGCCGGGTTGAGTGCGACCTTGCTGGGCACGATCTGTGGTCTTGCCCGTGTTCGGGTCGTAGACTTTTTGCCCGGTGAGGATGGCCTGCAGATCGGCGACGAAATCGTCTTCGCTGGGCTGCGCTGCGTTGGAGTCGCCTTCGGAAGAGGCGGCATCTGGTTGGGATGCTGGTGCGGGCGCATTCGCAGATGCGGGTGGCGCCGCGGCAGGTCTGGCTGCTGCGGGAGAGGACTGAACCTGCCCGCTGCCGTTGGTAGGGGCTTCCGCTGTTGGCTGCCCAGTCTCGCCGGTTGCAGGTTGGGTGGAGCCGGTGGGCTGGAGCACATCCAGCTGATATTCTTGCACCACGCCGCCTTCATGGGCGGAAAATGAAATGGAAACCGCCCGCCCGCGCTTACCACTCACCACATACTCTTCATTCGATACGCTGTACTGGCGGGCTAACCCATTGGGCTGTGGCAGCTGCTTCTGCTGCGTCAAAACCTCGCCGTCATCACAGCTGAGGGTCATGGCAACCGCTTTGCCATTGGTCGAATGGTGGTGTTGATGTTGCTTCGGGTGAAGCGGCGCACCGTAATAATTGGCCAGCAAGTGTTCCATCGGTCTGAGGGTGCCCTCGCCGTAGCGGCCGGGCTTGCCATAGGCGTTATGAATCAGGTCATCATAAGAATGGGGAAGCTTATTATGTTTCTTCATATTCTCTCACGGTCGCGCTTTTACATTCATCTTGACGATCGCAAAGGGATCGAAGGTGAGAATCACTTCGTTCTCCAGCGAGAGGCTGTGGCGCGGAGCCAGTTGGATGATCACCTCCTGCGCGGAGGAGGACATCACCTCAGCCAGGGTCTGGTTGATCACGGCTACCGGCGGGAACTTTGGATCGACCGCCAGGTGCTCGCCACGGATGGTCAGCACCGGCAGGCGGTTTTCATCTAAAGACAGGCTGGCCGAGCGCACACGCGGCGGGTTCAGCCCGCGCCTGACCTGCTGGATGCGGTTGGCGAGAGTTGAGTAATCAATCTCATTATCGGTCACCGTTTTGAGATCTACATTTTTCTTCTCGATCTGCTGCAAGTCATTCACCGAACTGACCCCCAGCTTGCGCAGCTTCTTTTTGGTGGACTTATCCAGATTGATCTGCTCAATGGGGATATCATTTTTGGCTTCGGGCAGCTTGCTGGTGGCACGTACCTGCTGGTCGGTGATCGAGCCCAACTGGATGGTCACCTTTGAAGCGCCCTCCTGCCCGGGTTGAGCAGTGATAAACTTTACCTGGTCACCATCATAGGTGGGGAAAATGTTCAGGTCGAGGGCCAGCTCTTTTACCGTATAGCTGAGTGGCTTATTAATCGCCTTTACCGCCAGTGTCTCGCGGGTTTTATCCAGGTCGACCACCAGTAAATCGACAAAATCTTCCAACTGCCAGGCTGTATTTTCACTGACCGGCTGCTCATCCGCCATCTTCATCCTCCACTGTCCCTGGGTCAAGCGTTTCAGAGTCATCTCCTGCTACAATTTCATTCCCGTTTTCGTCTATACGCACTGCGGTAAATCGCACCTGGTGGAACGAAGGTAGAAAGCTGGTCCGCTCGTCATACAGCGGGGGTACGCTACCAATCTGCAAATGCCCATCGGCCTCACGCACCACACTCAACTCGATGGGTGTATCAATGCTGCACTCATAGACGTACGAGTGAATCCCGGCTTCTTCATCGTTGATCTCGCCGGGAAAACTCAGCATGCGCTCGAGCAGCTCGGACAAGGTCAAAAAAGCCTCATCGATCATGGTTTGGCCTTTGCCGGTGGCATAAGCTGGATCTTCTCAGAGAACTCCACTTTAAACCCTGGAAAGGTATATTCAGGCTCCTGGGGCTCCTCACCGGATCCAGATTCGTTCGAGCCTGCATCCAGGATGGAGGAGCTGTCGTCTTCCGAAGCGTCATCTGAAAATGCGCGGTAGTACCTTTTCATCACAGTTACCCTTCTATTCGCTTTTCAACCCGATCACACGGACGGCTACGGGCAGTGGGAAGTGAACATGCTGTTCCTTTAGCCCGGTCACCTGGCCCGACTGATCATATGCATCGATGGCGCTGAGCGTGCAGTCGAACATCTTGACCACCGGCGCTACCCAGATCATGCCGCGTTCGGCAGCCGGGCCTTTCATTTTTAGGCGGTAGACAAACTCACCGGCAGCGCGCTCGGCAAAGTCAGGAGTCGCCAGCGCCTCAAGGTGATCGGCATCCAGCGGCGTTTCCCCGGGCCACAGCGTCAGCAGCTTGTTCAGCTCGCTGATGCTCAACTCGATGCCGCCCTTCATGCGGCCTTCTGTTTTCTCGTTCAGCATCGCCGGGTCGGGCACGGTGCGCAGGATCTTGGTCTCCATCACGCCATTGGATGAATGGTCTGGCGAGAGCAGGATGGAATAGCGGGCATTGACATCCAGTTCCCACAGGTATTTCTTTGGACCCTGACGGGCGGCATCCAGCACGGGCGAATCCCAAACCTTATTCATAAAGGAGCGGAACTTGTCCATCGCGACCAGTTCTTTTTCGGTTCCCACCGCCGGGCCGCGTTCTTTGAGCGCGTAACGGTTAACCAGCACTATCTCGGTCGAGCCAAGCGCCCGGCGCTCACGGGCTGGGGTACCCACCAACCAGCGCATTTCGGCCAGCACGACCACCGGCTCGTTGGCCGGGATACGCGCCAGCTCATCCACATAGAAGGCCAGGACAGCCGGGCTGTTAGGGAGTACATCTTTTTGCTTGAAGGTCTTTTCCAGGTACACCTGCTGAGTTGCACCGTTCTTGAACACAATCTTAAAGATCGCTTTGGGAAGCGGATTCTTGGGCGCGGGTTCTGCCACTACCAGGCGCACCTTTAACTGCATTTGCTGGGCACGGTTGAACAGCAGTTTGTTTTGGCCGTTCCAGGGCAAGGCCGCGGCGGTGACAAAATCAACCACCGCCCGACTGCTAAGCGACCCGTCTGAGGCGTCAACCGCCATAGGGAGGGCGCGAAACGCGAAAGACGCGTTCGACATCGACAGGCTTTTTGTTCCGGCAACGGTTGGTTTCGGTGCCGGAGGCGGCGCGGAGGTAGGATAAGGTGCAGCCACCGGCGCAGGCGGCAGGTTGATTGTCTGAGCGGGTGCGGGCGCAGCCGTGGCTAACAACACCGGAAGCAGCGCCGCCGCCGGAGTCCCTTCAGGCAGCTGCTGGAGGATCTCCCCCAGCTGTTCGAGCTGTTCGGATTGGTGGAAATCGTTCTCGATCTCCGCCTGGCGCTGCGCGTTCTGAATCTGCAACAGCAGCAGGCGCTGGTTGACCGGGGCTTGCAGGTCCGTCATCAGCTTGTTATCAGCTTGTTTCATCTGCAGGCGCTGCTGGTTGGCCGCGTTCATTAGCTGCGGCAGAACCTGGATAAACGGGCCAAGTACTGAGCTGGCCAGGGTACCCAGCAGGGCATCATCAATGCCAAAAATCATCGGTTGAGAATAGGAGCCACCTCGCGCACCGAAACGAGCCGGCTCGCCCTTGGGACCGGTTATAAAACGGTTGCTCGCGGAAGCAGGGCCATCCAGCAGCGACAGGCTCTGGCTTACACCTGTCTGGCTGCCCAGTAGAGATTTCAAGATGGTTGCCAGTAGGCTGGTGATATCGGTGGCACCCACGCCCGGGGTTGCCTGGCTGCCGCCAGCGGCATTGTTATTGGAGCTGCCGTTGACCGCCCCGTTCCCCCCGCCACCACCAACTGCACTGCCCAACAACTTCAGCACGATCGGCCCGGCTACTTTGATTACGCCAGAGAGCAAATCTTCCAGGCTGGCGGCCTGTGAATAGCGCTCGGAGGCCGTTTCGCAGGGAATTCGGCGCGGGGACTGGAAAGCCGCCGGGCGATTTTGGATCGGAGCTGGGGCGGTCATGGCTGCCGAGAGCGATAGCGCCGGCATAAAGCCTTCCGGCAAACGGCCCCCCGCTCCAACCGGGGCCATAATGACTTCTGAAAAGGCAGGGGATTTGCCCTGCGGGGTTTTATAACTGAATAATTGTACATAGGTGCTGCCATTCCCAAACGTATCGGCCGGGATCGCAATTTCCCCGCCTGAGTTGAATAGGTTGGCGCTGGCCGGGTTCTCCTTGACCGGGCTGGTGTAGGTGATCTCATCGATCCAATCTACCTCAGAGCGGTTCTGGACCTTTCGCCCGACTTTCAGCTGGTAGTACCGGTTCGTGCCGGTATCGATATGGAACCGGGCCGCTGAACGGTTGAAATCGACCAGTTCCAGAATTGCCAGTGCCACGGCGGCTTATTTCTGCTGCCCGGCGGCCTGGACAGCTGTGTTCTGCGCGCCACCGGCAGGCGGTTTCAACGTGGCGGTGCCGCCATCCGAATACATGTTGGCGAAGTTATCCAGTTTAAAGTAATCGGTCTTGAACTTAATGTTCACATGACCAGTCAGCTTGGCCGTGAGATCGTCTGTGGCGGTCTTATCCGAGGTGTTGACCTGAATGTTAGTGTTGGTCATGTTCATGCTGCCGCTTGGGCCGCCAAAGATATCGCCCATTAGCCCGCCGCCGTAAGAAGCATCGATTGCCACCGTGTTCGTGTTGGTGTCATCATGGTGGGCCAGGCTGTTGCGAGTCGCGTGGATCTTAAACTCTACCGCGGCGTCGATCTCGCCTTTTTCAACCACCAGGCGGGTCACGCCCATCAGCAGCACTTCACGCAGCGCGGCGCGGTGCTCCTTGGCCATCTCAATCTTGGCCTCGAGCATATCCTTCTTGACCTCCGCCTCTTCCATATCCACCTTCTCGTTATCCACGTTTGTCAGGATCAGCTTATCGGTCTTGGTGCCATCTGGAGCTGTGGTGGTTTCTTTATCCAGGTTATATTTATCTGAATGTTTTTCGACCAGCCGGCCGTAGGTATCGTCGTCCTTAACCTGCTTGATGAAATCAGAGGTAGATTTCAAGCACTCTTTCATCAGCTTAATGTAGCTGTCGGTCTGCTTCTTCATCACTGACATATTTGCATCAAACACGGCCTTTAAAAGGTCGGCCACAAACTGGGGAAAATCGACCGACCCAACCAGATCGTTGAATGCCTGGGTGTCGCCGGTGAAGTCGGGCGTGTAACCTTTAAAGCCCATTTCCTCGCCCGAGTCAGTCGCCATCGGTTTCGAAAGACCCAGAGCTTTTTTACGGCGATCGATATTTTCTTGCACCATCGAAAGATAAATATCCTTCTGTTCGTGGACCGGCAGGGCCTGGAAAGAGGCGCTGGTTGAAAGCACCTGGCGGGCTTGCTCCCGCGCCCAATCTTTAATCTCTAGGTCACTGGGGAGGATAGTCATAGTTTCGTTCATAGGTTCCCTTTCCTATTTTTGGTGTAATGGTACGGCATGGATGAATATGGCGCAATGCCATTCTCATAAAGTCCATCTTGCCGTGTCTTAGAAGTCCCATTCATCGCCGGCCCCACTTTGGACGTTGGTAGAGGTGGCGCCGTTGGACGCTTCGGGCATGGGTTTGCCCATCTCTTTTTGCTCGTTATCTTCTCTATCCTCATCGCCAGCCTTCAACTGGTCGATTAATGTATCCTGCAAGATGCTTTGGGTGGTGATAAATGCATCTACATTGCTAATGAAATCTGAGAAGGTCTGGTCATCTTCAAAGGAAGCCGGGTTGTAATCGGCGATCGAGTTGATGATATCGTGGCCCAGCTTGGCTTTGTTGTATTCCACGGTGGCTTTCAGAACCCGGTTATCCATCTCCCGCTTAAGCTTTTCAGCCACCCGCCACCAGGTACCACCGGTCGGCTGTATCTGGCGGATCACTTCGGAGTGCATTAAGATGCGTTGGACCACAAAATTCAGTTCAGCGTAGATCAACGGGGATATCACGTTGACCATACCGATGCAATTGGTCGAGAGGTTATATTGCAAATCTTCCACCGCCTGCATCACGTTCTGGCGCGAGACGTAACTGTCGGGGTTGAAGGCGGCTTGGGCACGCTCAATGTACTTGGCTGACTCGAGGATCAACACCTTCCACAGACGCGGGAACTCGCTGTTGACCACCACATCCTCTGTTACCTGGCCAGCGCCATAGTTAAACACCTGTTTATAGAACATATAGCGCTCGGCTGGGCGGGTTCGGTCGACAAGCTTCTTGGTCTTCAGGTCGGTGAAGCGGCTCGAGAAGACGTACTGCTGGAGGTCTTCTCGCAGGCGGCTATCTTGAATTTCGATCCCGCCACGTAGGAGGTAGCGGTGCGTGAAGTAGTTGACGATATCGAACACATCCAGTTCGTCGCCCACAATCATGCTGTAATAGAGCTGGGCAGCGCACTTGACCGCCGACTTGCTCACCTGGATCATCGCGGTATCGTCGGTGAAGAAATCCACATCAAAATCTTCATCCGAGGTTACCCGGTCTCCTTCGGTCGAATCATCCAGCGTATTGGAGCCCTGGATCTGGGTGATGAACTGGGGAAGAAAGAAGCCGGCATTGGCCTCGGTGATTGGGAATTTGGTAGATTGTGATTTGGTGATGAACTTAATCAACTGGGGGTAAAGGGTCGCGGGGATCTTGCCGATCACCTTTTCAGCAGCGGCGATGACTTTCATCTCGTCGCTGTTGAAGACAAAATCGTTCACAATCGCCTTAACGGCCGGGACAAACGAGGTAGTAGAGAGCGAGAGCTCCTTCTCGCGGATGCGGCGGACCACTTCGCTGCCATCTTCGTTATACCCGGGCACCTTGAGCTGTTCTTTTTCGATGATGCTGCGTGCGGCGCTCACCGAAGCGTAATTGGCTACATTACGTGCGCCGGTGGGGTTCGTGATAATGAAGTTCTTCAGCCCGTTCACTTCCTGAAGATCCATCACGCTGTAGGCAAACGCCACCAGGTAGTTGCTGATCGCCGGGTAGTTTTCCAGCACCGTGCGCACATTGAAAGGCAAGTTGTTTAGATGGGGTGCAACAGAGCCCTGGAAGGCATACTTAAGGGATGAAACCGAGGGAAGTGCGTCGATCAGCTCGGAAAGTGTCAACCATTCTTCCCTGGCCTCGGCATGTTTGAATTCGTGGGCCAGGCTATCTTTCGCCCAGCCATCGGGTGTATGCTTGGGGGTCAGCGGCCGGCGCAGCAGTTCCTGAAGGTTGGGCACTACGCGCGTCTCTTCAACAAAGTGCTTGCCGCCCTTGCCCTTGCGGATCTCCGTCTTAGCGGTCGAAGATGCCAGCAGGTCAATGATTTCGTCTTCAGCCGGCTCAGCCGTTTTACTTGGAGCATCTTCTGCATAAAGTTTTGTGGACGTTTCCCGGTGGAATATCTTCTTCCCCAGGATCTCGTTTAATTCATCCAGGTGGCTTTTTGCGGTTGGATCAATATCTGACACAAAGCCGCTGGAAGTGATGACCGGCCTTCGGATCCGGAAAGCTGAACCGCCATTCGAAATCAAGTTGGTTGCCATATTTTCCTTCCTCATTCCCTTAGGTGAGCCCATACGTCAAGCGCGCGCTTGATCAGCGGGCCTAAGCAAGCACATGCTCCAATAGCTTAAAAGAATCTGCCATGTTGATCAGACCATATCCCGCGTGTTCATCGCGTAAGCGGCTGTCGATCTTATCAGATGTGTTCTTCAGGATGTACATGATCTCATGGTTGGTTAATGATTTCCCGCGCTCGAGCGCGTAAGCCTTAAACAAACCCACAGCCCCAGCCACAAAAGGCGAGGCCTGGGAAGTGCCTGAAGCCAGGGCATAGCCGTCGTTGACCCACGAGCTGTAGATGCGCAGCCCGGGTGCAACCACCGAGATATTAGCCCCATATGAAGTAAAAGAAGTGACCGTACCCTGGTCATCCACTGCGCCCACCGCGATCACTCCCGGTAAAGCGCCGGGATAGTAGCGCTCAGCGGTGCCGTCGTTGCCGCTAGCTGCCACCACAGTCACTTCTTTCGACAGGGCATAGCGAATCACGCTTTCGTGAGGCAGCCCGCCGCCCTCATGGCGAATGCCCAGACTCATATTGATCACATCGGCGCCGTTATCGACCGCCCATTTAATGCCGCTGTTGATGTTATCAACGATCCCTGCGCCTACTTTGCGGTCACCGTCCTGCATCGTCGCCAGTACACGTACTGCCATCAAGCTGCACGCAGGGGCCACACCTTCGTCCATCTGTTCGCCGCGCGCCGCCACAATGCCCGAGACGTGCGTGCCGTGGCCTACCTCATCGTCGGGCTGGTCGTCATAGCCGGTGATGTCTCCAATAAATCCGCTGGTATCCAGGCCGCTTAAATCCACGAAATCGGCGCGCTTGAGGATCTTGCCCGCCAGCTCGGGGTGGTTTAGATCGACACCCGTATCCAACACTGCGATCTTCACCCGCGGGTTTCCGCGCGTGATCGCCTTGGCATAGGGCAGGTAGATCAGCTCTGCAGCCGGGCGGACAGGCAGCGAAGCAGACTGGGCCACGCGTGGCGTGGGCAATTCAGCCTTACCAATGTACAATTCATGAGCATCCTTCACGGCGGGGATTTGCCTCAAGCGCTCCACCAGTCCGGGCGGAGGCGGATCATCCTGCTGCAGGATCAGGCGGTAGAACCGGTCGAGCCCGGCACGGATTTCATCCGCGTTCCAGCTCCCTCCAGCCGGTTGAAATTCGTGAGTCAGCCAGAATTTCAGACCCAGGTCGGCCATCAGGTGGTCGATCTCGGGGGTCGCGTTTTCGACCACCACCGATTTATTGTTGATGAAATCCAGCCAGGAAGGAATTCTTGCGCCGTCCGGAAGGGGTTCGTAAAAATTGACAATCAGGTGGTATCTCATTTTAGCGTGCAGCAGATCAAATCGCTCATTCGGTAAAAGCACTCCTGGTTTGGAAACAAAATATTAAACCCCACGGTTTCCTTTGGAGAGGTAATGATCAAGCGAAGCACATCGGATCCGGTTGCGGATGGGCGCTTAAAATCAGCGCACCCGGTTCCACAATCATCGCTGTAGCACCATGTATGAAAATAAGTTACCGACCAGTAAAATTCTTATTAAGGTATTAATTAGTATATTAGTATGTTTTATTATCTTTGTCAATGACTAAAATTGAGAGATGAGGCCTGTCCTCTGAAATTGTGGGTCCTGATGGTGATGCAAGGCTTTCGGTGCACCCATTATTGATGATCTTGTTGGCGAACCCTCGGGAACCTGATTGAGTAGTATTGCCAACCGGGAAAAAGTGCAGGATACTACCTCATCGATCATGGTTGGAGGTCAGCATGTCCTTGCGCATCCAGGATTCATATGTCGTTCCTGAAAAAACGGCCGAAGTTGCCCGAGCTGTATTTCCCAGAGGAAACATCTACCTGACGTTGTTTGACACCTTCGGCAGCTGGTTTGTCGATCCAGAGTTTGCTGCACTATTTCCCAATAATGGTCAACCTGCTCTTTCGCCGGTTCGCTTGATGTTGATCCTGATTTTACAATTTATGGAAGGGCTATCGGATCGGCAGTCTGCCGATGCCGTCCGATCGCGGAAGACTGGAAGTTTCTCTTGTGTCTGGAACTGACGGATCCAGGGTTTGATTACAGCGTTTTGTGTGCGTTTCGGGCCCGACTGGTTGAGAAGGGCTGGGAACAGAAAGCCTTCGACAAAATCCTGGCATTTGCACAGAGCGCAGGCTATCTCAAAAAACGTGGACAACAGCGCACCGATTCAACCCATGTGCTGGGGGTTGTACGGGAACTGAACCGTCTGGAAATGGTGGGGGAAACACTTGCGCCATACGCTGGATAGCCTGGCGGTGGTGGTTCCGGATTGGACCCGTGCGCACAGTCAAGCGGAGTGGCTGGAGCGGTATGGGAGTAAAGTGCAAAATTACCGACTGCCCAAAAGCCAAACCGAAAGAGACCATATGCCGAACAGATTGGCGCGGATGGACTGAGCCTCCTGAAAGTGATCTTTGATCCCCAATCACCCCAATGGCTGATTGAAATTCCGGCGGTCCGCATTTTACACAAGGTGTGGATCCAGAATTACACCTGGAAAACTGAAGATCAGCTGCGTGGGCGGCAACCGGATGAACTGCCGCCCGCAACCATCGCCATTTATTCCCCATTTGATGAAGAAGCGCGTTTCAGTACGAAGCGGCAAACGAATTGGGTGGGGTACAAGGTGCATTTTTCGGAAACCTGTGATGAGCACCTTCCCCGGATCATTACGGATGTAAAGACTACCCTGGCACCAACTGCGGATGGAGCGATGACCACCCCCATCCATCAGGCATTGCAGGCCAAAGACTTGCTTCCCAAAGATCATCTGGCAGCCGGCCAAAGATACGCACGGCAATGACACCCTCCATATCCGGTTTTCCAAGAAAGATTGTGGTCACTGTCCTCTCCACGCTCAATTTACTCGCTCTAAGCCACCCCGTCGAACCGTTACAGTCCACCACACGCTCAACAACTGGCCCTTCAAGCGGCGAGAGAGCGTGAAAAAACGGAAGCAAACAAGCAGCAGTATGCTCACCATGCCGGGATTGAGGGCACCTTTTCGCTTGGGGCACGCAGTTTTGACTTACGCCATACGCGCTACCTGGGTCTGGCGAAAACCCATCTCCAACATGTTTTGGTTGCTTGCGCTATTAATCTCGCTCGCCTGGCCCGTTGGATTCATGGTGAGGTTCCTGCTCAAGCACATTCCACGGCCGTATCTCGTCTGTTTCAAGCTTTTCCAGCTTAGTTGAGGGGTTCGCCAACAATGTCATCTATCGGGGATAACGAACAAACGCGCCTGCTGTGCGCGTTTGTTCGTTATTTAGCCGGATACTCAACAATACCCGCCTCAGAGTCAGGCGATCAATTGACTATCTGACCGTTACAGGTAAAAACACAGAGTACTCAATCTCCGGCGCAATCTCTACCGAAGCCGTACTGGCATAAGGCGAGTCGTGCGAGCCCTTGACAAAGCGCACCCGAAATCCATAGATCGAGGGTTCGCCGGGAGCGTAGTCGAAGCTGTCGACGCTGACGGTGCCCAAGACCTGGTAGGTATCGCTGCCAAAAATCAGCACCTCCACCACCGCGGATGCGCCATCGGGCCGGCCAGACCAGGTGATATGAATGGTATCATCCGCCTTGAGCGTGGCAGACGGGCTGGTGGGGGTGGGCAGATCCTGAGAGAAGGAAGCGCTGCCAATGATATTAGAAGGCGCACTTTCACCCATGTCATTGATGGCGAAGATCCGGTAGTAATGCAGGCTGCCAGGGGCCAGGCCACTGTCAGCGTAGCCAAGCGAAGCGCTGGAGACAGTGGCAATGGGCATGAAGGGGCCGGCCTGGACCGTACTGGTTTCCACCCGGTAGCTGGTCACCACGCTGTTCGCTGGGGTGGACCAGGAAACCAGCAGTTCCCCAGAGGAAAAGGCGGTAACGTTGTTCAGTACCGGTGCGCTGGGCAGTGCGGGCAGGGCCTGAACCGGGTCGGAAGTGGCGTAATCGGAATTTTGGCCGGTGGAGTCGATCAACTGCACGCGGTACTGGTACCCAGCTTCGGGCGTTATGTCCAGGTCAGTATAACTGGTCGCATCGGGAGGTAGCAGGGCCGACATTTCCCAGTTGGCGCCATCCTTGCTGCGCTCTACGAGCAGCCCGGCGACGTTGGAAGCGGGTTGAATTGCCTGTGGCGATAGGCCAAGGCCGGCAACGGCGAAGTCTGGTAAGGTGAGTGACCAGGACACCACGTTACGGGCGATGGTACGTAGCTTGGCAGGCTGGACCGTCAGGTTATAAACCGGGGACAGCCAGTTTTCGCCAAAGGCGGTGATTTTGCCATCCGAGGTTTGCAGGAAGAGCTGGCGTCCGTAGCCCACAGCAACCGAACCCGAGGCGGAATTGGCAAGGCTGCGCTTCCAGAGCGTCGCGCCGCTGTTGGGATTGAGCGCCCAGAGATAACCGCCGCCGGTCAGGTATAGGCTATCATCCGAGAAAGCCGGGACGGAGGTAATGGCAGACCCTGAGCCAATATCGCGCATCCAGCGCAGGCTCAGATTGGTCGACAAGCTGTATACTTTGCCGTTCTGCGCGGCGACCAGCACCTGCCCACTCGGACCGCTCACCGGGCCGGCAGTAATCTTTGAGCCAGTACTGTATGCGTGGATGACCTGTTGTAAACTATGGTCGAACTGAAATACCTTGCCCGATTCATCGCCCGCATAAACGTACTCGTAAGCCAGCAACGGAGCCGTGCTAAAGAAGACATTCGGCTGGAGATAAGTATCGCCATTGCAAAGCGACAGCCCATTACAGTAAGGATCATAGCGCGTAACCAGGCCTTTGGGGAAGGACGAATCACTGGTGGAAACGAACAGGCTGCGGTCGGCTCCGGCTGAAATGGCGACCTGCATGCGGTCACCCAGCACCTGATAGGTGGTCTGGATGTTGCCGTCCGGGCGGACAAGAGCCATTTTCGAATAACCCTGGAACGTGCTGGCATAGCCAATCAAGATCGTGCCATCCGGAGAGATGGTGGGGTTGGTGAGGGTGGTACCGCCCAGGGCAATCTTCCAGCGCTGCGAGCGCTTGTGCGTGCCGGTTGGGCTGGTGTTAACCGAGAAGGCGTATAGGTTTCCCATCGTATCGGCAGCATAGACGGTCCCATCGGCTGCCAGCGCGGGTGTACCATAAGCGGGAGCAGTCAGCGGCAGGATCTGGTAAGGTGTGCCGTTGCTCAAGACCACCAGGCTGCTGCCAGAAGAAGCGATCACATCGCCGTTGGCCGAGACCACTGGGGCCGCTCGTCCAACAGTTGGGGCAACCGCTGAGCCCTGGTACTGCCAGACTTGGTTAGGGATCTGCGGGCCGGGCAAAGGAAAATACGCCTGGCCGGTGGACTCTCGGCGCGCCATGCTCCAGGGCGCGAGCGCAGCACCCGCGCCAGGGTTGCCCTGGTAACTGAGGGTAGGGTCACCAAACAGCCCCATCCCTACCAGCCCGGAGCCGGGGGTCTTAACCCCCGGGTCTTTTGACCTGTACTCGTCTTGGAGATCCTTCCACAGTGCGTCGCCCAGGCGCAAATTTTTACCCATCAGGTTCGAGATCACCCGATAATCCGTGTTCTGCGCCAGGCCGTCCTTGGTCAGTTGGTTCCAGGGACCCACAGTGATGATGTTATAGGCTGCAATCGATGCTACTCCAACCTTATCGCTCAGGATGGTGGCAGCGATGTTGCCCTGCTGAGTTGGGTCGGCGTTGAGGCAGGCGCTGAAGTAGTAGATGCCACCCTGGCTGTTCTTGGCGCCCACAGCAGATAGCTCACTTGTGGTAAACATGTCGCCGGTGCCCATCTCAGCAGGGTAATTGGGCTTGCCGTTGCCGTTCAGGTCGCTCGACCAGTTGACCCGGTAGACACCCTGGTAGTTGCCGTGGCCATCCATATTAATGAAGCCATACAGGTTGGTGTTCAGATCGTTTTGGATGACGGTCGGGTCGATGGTCTGCGAAGAGGCCACCGGCATTCCGCCGGAAGCTGCCGGGTCATTTTCATAATAGGTCTGGACCTGGTAGTTCAGCGGGACAAAGGTGTCCTTCCTGATCATCTCGCCCAGGACTGACATGTCGAAGTTCGCGCTGGTATTGGGCGGCGCACAATGGTTGGCCGTCCAGTCATAGCATGGATTGCCGTAGGCATCATAGCCCTTCATCGCCAGCATCGACAGGCTGAGCATGGCCCTGGTTTTGTAGACCTGCGCCTGGCGCTCAAAATCCATCGAGTTTTGCAGCACAGAGCGCACAATTGAGGAGGTATCGAAGGGGATGCGCCCAACCGCCACGTTGCGTGAGAATCCGAAGGGCGAATCTGGCGTATACCCGGGCGAGGGGCTCTTGGCCCAGGAACCATCCATCAGGCAGCCATTTTTGTTGCTGTCAAAATTGCTGCTTAGATCCACGAAGTACCAGTCCGAATACTTGAAGCCAGTCTGGGTGGGGTCAGCGCACATCGATTTGTTCATGGAACTGGCATACGGCCACAGGTGCGCGGGGGGCAGGGTTTTATCGGTGCTGCCCACAAACAGGGCATACTGGAAACGGTTCCCGTAAGAATTGAACAGGCTCTGCTCGTAGGCGCGGATGCGATCCTGACGACTGCCAGTGGTGAAGTTCGCCTCGATGCTCTCGATACTCTGGGACACCACCGTAAAGCCCAGGCGAAATTTGTAGTTGATAAAGTCATCCAACGCGCCGCTGTTCAGCATAGACTGCGTGCCGAGGATCAGGAAAATGGGACCGTTGGTCGTATCCAGCGGCCGGGGCTGGGCATCGGACAGCTTGAAGACATCACCGGCATACACGCTGTCTACGGCATCGCCAAAATCGATGGTGTGAGCATCAACCACTGTGCCGACCGCCCCTGCGGCGGCTGTGCTATATTCCATACCCTTAGGTGGGATGCCAGCTTCCAGGCGGTGGCTGGGGAAACCATCCGTGCTGGACAGGCTGTAGGTGCCGTCCTGGTTGGTGGTAGTCGTAACGACCAGCGCCTCATTCCCACTATCATCATAGCCAATCAGGTTGACGCTGGCCCCGCCCACGAACTGGTCGGAAACCAAAGAACTCTTGGGGTGATAAACCACGCTGCCGCTGAAGGTGCGGGCTGGACCGCTGCTCAGCAGGCTGACCTTCGCCCAGGAGACCGGGCGCTGGGTAAACATCAGCGAAGGCCAGGAGGCTGGAGCAGACCTGTTAATGTTGATCGCCAGCCCCATCAAGTGATCCCAGCCGCCCAACATGGAAGCGGCGACGCGGAATTCCGCCGAGCGTTTGGGGAAGTCAGTAGCGGTAATGTAGTTCTTGCCCGCCCACTGGCTGTCCAATGCAGACGAGGTGGTAAACCCGCCGTTGCCATCTCCCACCGAGGCAAAGGGAACTGTGGCGGAGGTTGGCAGCGTCAGACGGATATGCTCGGGTTGGGGCGGGTTGAGCTGGGTGTTCTGTGGGTCAAGGTACACTTCCGTACCCAGAACCGACGATCCGATATCATCCATACAGATCCACAGATCCGTGGCGGTGTGCTGAATGCTGATCGTCGTGCTAAAAATGCCTACATCGATGCTGCCGGCATACTCTGTAGGGCCGCAGGAGCCGTCTAGCGTCATGGCGGACGAAACCTGCGGGACGCTGAGGTCACGAGGGAGAGCGCCATCGGTCAGGTAGGAGACGCCGGTGCCCTGGATGGTGGTCATGTTGACGCCGGTTACATCGGCAGGGGAGCCGTTGAAATTCCAGGCGCCGGCCAGGTTGGTTTGCGGGCCGCTGGCCATCGTGAATAGGCCGCTGGCGATCTGAGTGGGCGTGCGCGCGGTGTTCCAGATGCGCAGTTCATCCATCTGCCCGGTGTAGTTATAGACATTGGCCATATTGTCGCGGTCAGAGGCGATGTCCAGCGGCTGGGTGATGGAAGCGTTCGCGAGGGCCGGGTTGTTCGATGGGGTGGTGTTAAATTTGTCCAGCATGCCGTCGATGTAATAGGCACGCGAGACATTGGATTGGTAAACCACAGCAATATGCGTCCAGACGTTGGCAGGGATGGCAGCACTTCCATCGATCAAGTTGACGGCGCCGAGTGGGGTGAAGCTGATCTGCCCGGTTGCGGAGATGCCCAGCCACAGGTTAGCGCCGCGCCCATTGCCTACCAGGCTTTCGATGCGATTGGTACCGGCGCGCTTCACCCAGGCTTCGATGGTGATGCTGCCTCCGTTGTAGTCAAAAGATGGGTTGGAGTTCACCAGTAAGTACCCACTTAAATCGAGCTGGCCGCCCGGCGCCGCGCCGGAAAAACTGGCCGAGCGCATGGGTGGCGAAGAGGAGGCGAAAGCCGGTGCCGCTGCCCGGTTGGGCAGGCCCAGGCTGGTTAGAACGACCAGCAGAGCCAGTAAGACAGGCGCGAAACGATGCAGTGTCCTCATATAATCCTCCTATTTTGAGCATATTGATAAATTGGGACAGTCGGCGGTCTGATTCGCTTGATCAACATGGCCCCCTTTATGCCCCTGTCTATTTTTGAAAATAAACAGGGCTACAGTCCATCGCAAATGGATAGTTCCGTATTCTTTTTCGCTCTTATCTAGTCTTAAAGAGCCTTCTTTACCAACTGGTGTATCAAGAGTAGATTATAGGAAGCTCAAGGCGCGAAAAGTTGACATTTCTTGCCTATCAAAAATTACAGCTGAAAAATGAGCCCCTGTTCCAGCCAATCGGTTTTCCAGGCAATGGTTGCCCCAAACGCATCTAAGTTATAACAGGCGAAGAATGGGAAAATTGCTCGATACGGCGCTTATTCCCCAATCACGATCCGCCTGACCAGTCCAGGCAGAGGCTGCGAGGGGTCTTCCAGGATGCTTTGCGCTGGGAGCAGGGCATGACGGTAGCCTTTTTGATCGGCACGCCTGACCACTTCATGGGCGATGGCCTGCGCGGCGGGAACATCGCCTTGCGCCAGTGCTGCGGCGCTTTGGGCTAATAGCCAGCGGAAGGTCAGCTCAAACCCCAGATCGTTCGGCGGGCTGCTCGCCACCGTTTGCCGGGCTGCCTTGCCTTCTCCCGCAACCACCCGCAACAAGGCCAGCCCGCTCAAGGCCCAGGCGCGGATCCGGGCGTTATCCCGGATACCCGGCATGGCCAGCACGCGCCGGACGGTAGCGCGCGCGGCGTCCAGCTCGCCTTGCAGCACCTGCACTTCAACCAGCAGGCACAGACAGGAGCCAAGCGTCCAGGTATCGGATGAGCCGCGGTCCTCTTCCAGGATGCGGTCGAGCACCGCCCGCGATTCCGCCAGCTTGCCCATCGCGAGCAGGACGGAGGCGCGGGCCTCGCCCGTACTGAGCAGTCCCTCGAGGTCGCCTACCAGGCCCTCTAGCTCACTGGCCTGCTCGTAGCAAACCAGGGCTTCTGCCAGCTCTTCGCGCGTGGTATGCAGCATGCCCAAGTTGTGGAGGATTCCAGCCTTACTATACATATCCCCCAGCGCTTCGAACCCCATTTGTGCTTCCTGATAGGACTGCAACGCCTTATCCAGATCGCCCCGCTCCATATACGCCGTTCCGATGTTCGACAGGACCGCATTTTCGATTACCCGCAGCCCGGCGCGCCGGGCGCAAGCCAGCGCCCGGTGATAGTGCAGCAGTGATTCGGTTCCTTGTGGGTGACGCGTATAGCTGATCCAGCCCAGCGTGCGCTCAGCCCTTGCCCGGACATCGTCGGCCAACTGCGGCATGATCTCGGCAAACTGTTCGGCCAGCGCAATCGCATCACGGGCTGTGCGCCTGGCTTCGTCAAAATGAGAAAGCATCAGGTGCGCCCGGCACTCTATGGACTCCAGCCGGGCACGCAGCACATTATCCGCTGCGTCCAGATCGGCAATGGCTGACTGGCATAGGCGCAGCGCTTCGGCAGCCTGGCCACGCTGCATCAGATTTTGGGCCAGGTTACGCACAATCTGCGCGCGCACGGTGGGAATGCCATGCGCCAGAGCCAGCGCCTCGCGATAGCTGGTCTCCGCTTCAGCAGCCCGAAACGTGCCGCGCAGCAGGTCGCCCCGGGCGACCAGCAGCCGCTGGCACAGGCTGGCGGCACTGCCTCGCCGGTGTTGGATGCGCTCCAGCGCCAGGTCCACCACCTGGACGGCAGCCTGCGCCTGCCCACGGTCGAATAACAGCTCGCTCTGGCTGGCAATGATCTCGGCGGCCTGCTCCAGATCTCCAGCATGCAGCCAGTGATAGGCGGCCTCAACCACATCGCCCCGCGCGCGTTCCGACCAGGCAGCGGCCAGGCTATGCATGCGTTTTTTTCGCGGCGCATCCATCCTCAGGGTGGCAAACAAGTGATCGCGTACCAGCGGGTGCAGTACCGCATGGCACATATCGTCGATCAGGTGATGGTGCTGGAGCTCGACAATGGAACGATCCAGACAGCAGGGTTGGTCAGAGCGACCGATCAACTCACTTAGAGTTTCGTCACAAAGGTTCACAGGCTGGCGGAAAACTGAAATAAGCTCGGCCAGCCAGAACGTGGCGGGCGACAGATCGCTCAACACAGCGTTCAGCAGATAGGAGGCCACCTGCGGCTGCGTTTCCAGGTGCTCCACAAAGGTTTCCGCGCCATCTCGCATTTCCAGCAGCTGCCCCGCCACCAGCCGCAGCAGAATGGGGCTGCGGTCGGTGCGGGTCAAAAGCCGGTCCACGATGGCCGATTCGAGGTTCAGCCCCAGCCGCTCGACCAGTTCCACCGCCTCGCCCGACTCCAACCCGCCCAGCTTGATATGCATTACAGTCAGCGGCACATCCTGGCGGCTGGTCAGCAGCAGCGAGACGGGTGTTGTAGCGATCAGGTGACGGAGCAGTGACAGGCTCGTCTCGTTTTCCGTGATCAGGTGAACATCGTCGAAGCACAGCAGGGCCGGCTGGTGCAACAATGCCGAGCGGATGAGCAGCAACTGCTGATCGAGCGGCATCTGCAAAGCGTCGGCGGGACGCTTTACCAGCGGCCGCACCTGCTCCTGCCCGTGCATCAGGAAAAAGAGGGCCATCTGCCTTGCAATAGCCTCAGCGCTGGTATTGACCCCTAAGGTAAACGTATGCCAGAAAACCGGTCCAGCCCCGAATTCACGCGCCACGTCCGCCGCCAGAGTGGTTTTCCCTATACCAGGCATGCCGCACAGCACTACACAACGTTCCCGTACCAGCGCAGCGTTTAACCGCCGGGCCAAAGCCGCACGGTACACATTGTGCGCGAGCGGCGCGGGAATGCTCTCCAGCGCGCCAAGCTCTTGCTCGAGCAGGTGATCCGGCATCGCCGGGCTGGCCGCCGGGCCGTCCGGCGCGTGCCCCACGCGCGCCTGCGCTGCCAGTTTGAGCAGGCGCTCGGCCAGGAAGTTTTCGTTTTCCAGCTCCAGTGCCGGGATGAAAAGGGCGGCCACCGTAGTAAGGTCGGGCAGGCGCTCGTTTTTTTCCAGCCGGCAGATATGCGCCTCGCCGTAGCCAACGGCAATAGCCAGCTCGCGTTGAGTTAGTCGGACCCGCCTGCGCAGGTACTTTAACATCTCACCAAATGTTTCTGCTTCGATGGGGAGTGGCATTGCTCTTCCTTAATGAGCGACCAAACAGAAAGATAAGACCTTGTGATGGCCAAAGCTTTATCAAATTTTCGGACAAAAGCAAGTGTATAAGTAATTTTACGCCGCTTGTGCTCATTTGGCAAGAAATGTCATGTTTTTGTGGTTTGATTCTGGTAATATTATTTTTTGATACCCAGGATGCTCATCCCCGGGCAGCAGGGCCCCTCCAGCGCCAGTCAGAAACAAAACCCTCGGCAGACAGCCCGGCGCTGGAGCAATTCACCCCGCCGGGCACGCTCTACATATCGCTTTTACCGGGGCCAAATAGTATCCCATTACATCTTTGCTGGTAACCATCCTGCAATTACTGATATGCTGGAAGGGGGAGAACCCAATGGCTGAATTATTTAACTGTCCGAGCTGCGGCGCGCCACTGGATTACGATGCTGAAAAACAAGGAAGGAAGGGTACCATCTCGTGTCCCTATTGCGGTGAATCGGTAATCATTCCTGAGGCACTGCGCGAGCTGGCGGATCATTCCTATCAGATCATTGAGAGCCACGTACGCATTGAACCGGCCAATGTTCAGGTGACGACAGGACAAGCCGGTTTGGCTGCCGGGCGATTGGTGCGTAACAGTATGCTGACCGTTATTCTGATTGTGGTCATTTCTGCGGTGGTAAACTTTGTGGCCATCAACATCCTCAGAGATTCAGTTACCCAGGCAACCAGTGGTGCTGCTACAGAGCTGGTAGCAGCACCAGCCTACATGCCCGATAACGCCCAAACGCAAATTGCGCCTTTGGTGCCACAAGTGACCAAACTGTTTGCGCGGGTGAACACGCAGCCAGCTGCCATTTCCACGCGGACGCCCGTGCCTACCCCGACTATTGATACGACTGCCACCGCTGAAGTCCAGGCGACCCATACGGCCTTGAACGATCTGATGGTCCTGCAGAGCAACTGGCCGGTGGTGCTGCAAGAAAAGTTTACCAGCAACACCCGCAACTGGAACACCGGTCTGGATAACAATGCTCTCGCCATCGAAGACATGGCAATCGCCGGGGGTAAATATACCTGGAAGATGACATCCAAGAAGAGCATGGGGGCATTCTCCTTCCCCGATTTGCCTGCCCAGAAGGATCTTTACATCTCGGTCGATTTGCAGATGGCGACCAGCAACGGCAGCGCGGATGACGAGGCTGGCATCATTTTTCGGCATTCCGTCAAAAACCAATCCTTTTACTTCTTCGCCGTTAACCACGAGGGCACGTACTCACTGTCCTTTTACGATGGCAGTAACTGGAACGATCTCATGAGTACCACACAGACTTCCCTGCTTCGGCCTGAAGAGGTCAACCACCTGGCGATCTCGATGCAGGGCGACCAGATTTTGTTGATGATCAACGACGCCGTTGTGTCCAGTTACGAGGACGACCGCGCCACCTCGGGCAGCGCCGGATTGGGGATTTATATGCCCGCCCCTGGCGAAGATGATACGTTTGTTTTTACCAATTTCTATGTTCGAGGTCCGATGCAGTAAAAGAAATAGACCTGGTTCACCCCAAATTTGTTGTTGCGAGGAGCGGGAGTTGAAAGCGCCAGGTGAAGCAAGCCAGCCTGAAACGCAAACGATAGTGAGAAGAAAGAACGAAAAGGCTGTACTCTATTGGTTGTACACCCTTTATCGATGGTGTACAACTGCCCGGGCCCCGGCAAAAATCCAGCCTGAGAGTCAGGCTGAGAGCCCAAGTATTCACAATCTTCCCCCCTTGTTCCAACTGAATTACGGCAAAGGATAGTGCAGCAGCTCCTTTACCGTCCAGCGTCGATCGGTCAACCCAGCCGCCATCGCCGGAGTCCGCTTCCGGTACTTTCGGGGTAGCTGTTTTCCTTTTCTTTGGGCCGGTTTGAACAACACCACCGCCAAGCTCTCGTGCGGTCAGACGAAGTGGTAGTAGCTTCTCCACCATTCAAGGTGTTCTATCAGTTCCGATGTGTACCGGGCCGGTCCCCACGTGCGGCGAGTCAGTTTGCTCACAGACTGTCTAATTGTCAGATTTAACCGCTCCACGAAAGCAGTATTGATCCGCCCGCTTAGCCCTGCCTGGCAGAGTCGCTCACGGTACTGACTGGCTTCTCCCACCAGTACCCGCCGCTCCACTTCTACCGGTTTCCGCCGTCTTTGATGTTGCGTTTGCCACGCAAACGAGATCACCTGGCTGTAGACAAAATCTCCCAGCAAGATCCACACCAGCTTCTTGCCACCCGCCCATTCCCACTTTCCAAAATGGGCCGTCAGGGCATAATAGTAGTGGCGTAATCCATCCGTGCTGAAAACGGGAACACAACCCGCTGCCAACCTTCCTTTCAGTTCATGCACAACCGCATAACGCCATCTCCTGGTTTCTTCCTCCCACCTGCATGACTGGGATCAGCTTCGTGGTTGCGTCATGCGCTACCCATAACCACATATCCTGACCGCTCTTTTGTACATTCGCCCATAATTCATCTAGCTGCACATGCACCAATTTCAATTCCACCAGAAATCGTTCGTGCAACTTCTTCCCCCAGCTGCGCAGCTGCTGCAGCATCCCGCTCCGACACAGCCACGTCCGAATGGTGATCTCCCGCACCTCAAACACCTCTTCCAGCGCAACGGTAGCATAGCTACCGCAGCATCCACACCCAAAGCTAATAACCGCAGAGCTGCGCTACTGTAAGATCTTCTCGATTATCCCAGATTGGCTTTTTAGCCGATACAGAATTGTGTTCCGTCTGACCGTAAACTTCTTCCCACATGCCTGGCACTTGAAATCCTGGATCACCTCTTGCCTCCCATGCGTTCCATATCCCACCAGCGCATGGATCGCCTCCTCGGTGATCCCATAGTATTCGCAGCTTTTGTTTGGGCAAAAGAACCCCGCTGCGCGCTTCTTCGTTTTCCCTTCTCCGCTCGACAGAACCGGCAGTCATCGCCAAGTTGCCGCATTCGCTTATTGGCCGCAAAACGGCTGGTTTCCGTGGTCGTTTTTCTTTTCTCTTCTTTTCTAGAAGACGACGAAGCCAATACCGACAGAGATACCAATAGACTTCAATCAGTAGGATCAGAATCCACGGATCATCGATCCGTGGATTCCAAGCAGTTCCTTGATCAATCGAGCTTTGTCTCTCCGTTCTTCGATGTGAAAGCTCACTATTCTTTCATCGTCCCCCCCGATTGATTTATCAACCATTAGCTGTGGACGAACCCCATTCTCAATGATTTCATTAATTGAAACTCAACCGGATCACCTCCCCTAATCCAGGATCCTGCCCATAGTTCGAAATATAGATACCGCCATTCGGTCCGATGGCAACCGCCGATGGGTAGTTCAGCCCAACATCAAGCAGGGTTTCGCGTGAGCCATCCGGATGGAGGCGAAGCAAGGCCCCAGTCGGATTGCCAGACGCCAGTGAATTCTTTGCCATCTCAAGGACCAGCAGGCTGCCGTCACTCTCAAAGGCGAGATCAATGATATTTGTGAATCCATCGGCATAGACCGTTGGCGTTTCTCCTGGCACTACCCGATAAACGCGCGCCCCGCCAACCGGGAATGGCGCGCCGGTTAGCTCACTCACATAATAGGCCCTATCTGGACCAACGGCGACGGAGGTGGGGACGGCATCCATCTCCATGCCGTTTACCGTTCGACTGGGGAACACGGCAATCACGGAGATATCACCATTTGCCTTCACTCGCAGAAGATCGTTCGCGGCTGCATCGGCAACGATGCGCTCATCCGGCAAGGCAAGCACTGCATAAGGATCACTTTCACCGGGATGCGCTCCATCTGGATTATTGGCGACTTCATAAGCGGTAAGGTCAGCGATAGCCTTCCATTTACCACTGGCGGGCAAATGCAGCAAGCGGCCGCAGCTTTCATTTGGCAGAAAGCAACCTCCCACCACGAGATAGGCGCCGCCCCGCCCGTTGAAGGAAATATCATGTGGCCCAAAAGCCTGCCGACCTTGTGGGGACGCAAATGAGGAAAGGTTGCTTACAATCTGCTCCTGGACGCCATTCTGAATCCGGGTCACCGCACCCGTCTCGCCGTAGCAAGCTGTACCGAACGGGCCGGGGATGCAGGGCCCACCGCCGCCCCGCCCGGCTTCAACGACGTACAGCGCGCCTTCAGGGCCAAAGGCAAGGCCGCGGGGATTATCCAATCCACTGGCGACCACCTGATATGGCTGATCAGCAGAAACGTTTGACGGCAGACCGAACAGGACCAAAGTACACACGAGCAAGCTAACCACGCCCATGTTGAGTAAATCCTTGAACTTCTTTCGCATTCTAAACCAATCCTTTCTGTTTCTATACCATGAACTTGCATCTGCCTCACGACCTTTATGGGCGAACCTCAAAAACACGGTTGAAGGGGGTCTCGGCAGCCCGGCGGAAGCTCTTGAACCCCGCGCCCAGCAGAATCTCGCGCCAGCGGCTGTCACTTACCTGCGCACCCAGTGCCAGGCCCACCTCCTGGGAGAGGGAAGCAGGCGTGCAGATCAGGGTGGAGGCGCTGTAACAGATGCGCCCAACCGGGTTGAAATTCTCCTCCAGGCGTTCATTGGCAAACGGCTCTACGATCATCCAGGTGCCATCCGCTTTAAGCGACCGGCGCACGTGCTGCGCCGCGCCCAACGGGTCGCCCAGGTCGTGTAGACAGTCAAAGGCGGTGACCAGGTCATAGTCCCGACCGGGATATTCTTTCGCGGACGAAACCTCGAACTGCACCTGCTCCGCCAATCCCTGCCGGGCAGCCGCCTCGCGCGCCGCCTGGATGGAGGGTGCGTGAAAGTCATAGCCAACAATAGCAGAGTTTGGGAAAGCCTTCGCCATGAGGATGGTCGAAGCCCCATAACCGCAGCCAATATCCGCCACCCGCGCGCCGGATTGTAGTTTGGGGACCACGCCCTCCAGTGCCGGCAGCCAGGCATTCACCAGGTTGCCGAGATAATTCGCGCCAAAGAACTTATCGGTGCCCTCGAACAACTGGTGGGTATGCTCATCCCAGCCGACTCCCTGCCCGGTGCGGAACGCCTCGGTAATTTTCGCTTCATCTATGAACAGCGCCTGAATCACTTCAAAGGCGCCAGGCAGGTAGGCTGGGCTGTTTTCATCGGCCAGCGTGAACGCCTGCTCTGGGGATAGGAAATACTGTCTCGTGTTAGCATCGTAGCAGATATAGCCAGAAGCAGCCTGCGCCGCCAGCCATTCGCGTACATACCGCTCATTGGTCCCGGTTCGATCGGCCAGTTCTTTGGATGACAAGGGCCCCCCATCCGCCAGCGCCCGGTACAGGCCTAACTTTTCGCCAATAATAATGGTAGGTGCATGCATAGCCGCGCCATAGTCCGTCATGAACTGTCCCATAAATGCATTCAAGCGATCCGGATTAATTTTGGTTTGTTCCATTTCAGCCTCCTTCGCTGGAACTTACTACTGCTGCTTCCCCCTGAACAAAGGGTTTATAAGAATAGTGTAGGGAAAATCCAGCCGGATTTCGTCGTGGAAAACCGAAAAGAATCCAGGAAATCGACCGAAATATTAGATTTATGTTTAAAAAAGGGGAATGGCGAACTGAATTTCCGGGTTTACGTTTGTATGAACTGCTTAACCCTTGATCTTCCTTAACATCAAGACCTTTTTTGGATATCTTCCACAATCACGGCTGCCGGCTCAGAAACACCGCAAATCAAATAGGATTTCCACTTCGGCTGCCAGGGTAAGCCAACAAAATATAAGCCTGGGAGAGGGGTGATCCCTTGCTGCTGCACTGGGAAGCCATCGGATTCCAACACAGCCGGCCTGACCCAATGGAAATCAAATCGATAACCTGTTGCCCAAATGACCGAGGTGATACCAACCGCTCGAATATCGATTTCCGTCAGAACAGGCAGATCAAATCCATCCCGCAGCATCTGTAGGCGCTCCTCCGGCGCTGAGATACCCATTCGCAAAATAAATTCATCTATGTTTTTGAGCGTCTCTACCTCAGACCGATCCGTTTCGGTCAGCATTTGAGTCAGATCAGAAGCTATCTGGGCCTTTCCATCCTGGATGCCCTGCAAATGACCGAGCAGTTGAACGCCATCCCGCGCAAACTGATGCAAATTGAGCGTATGCCCACCGCGCGTACCGGATATTTGCGGCGCTGTCTCAAGCCGCCCTGGCGGCAGCGGCTGAGACTGTTCTGCGGTGCCGTCTAAGGCCCCCATCCGATTCAGCCAATCCCATACGTCCCGTCCCCGGTACTGCCTGGGTACCCGCCCGGCCCGGCCTACCGCCAGGTAGACCTTCCTGCCGCTCTGGTAGAGTTCTTCCGCAATCTGGCTGCCTGACTCACCCGATCCAACCACCAGCACCGCACCCTGTGGTAAGCACTGCGGATTGCGGTACGTGCTGGAATGCATTTGGAGGATGGCTTTCGGTAGACTGGCTGTCAAGGCGGGGATAACAGGTTCTTGGAAAAAACCGGTAGCAACCACCACATTCTGCGCCACAAGGTCTCGGCCGTCCAGCTTGAGTCGATAACCTTTCTTGGATGGTTCCTGCTCAACCGCATTGACTTGCGATTTCAGACGCACTGGCATCTGGTACTGGTCGGCATACTGTTGGAAGTACGCCACGATCTCACGGCGTTCCATAAAGCCATCCGGATCAGCCCCATGGTTATCCGCGCCAGGAAGCTGGTTCGACCAGTTTGGAGTGACGAATGCAAACGAATCCCACCGGCCGTGCTGCCAGGCATTGCCCACCCGGTCGCCCCCTTCCAGAACCACGTGCTCACGCTGAAATTGAGTTAAGAAGTAGCTGGTAGCCAGGCCTGCCTGCCCACCACCAATAATCGCAGTTTCAACGCTTTCGACCATTGACTATCTCACTTTTTTTGATCATCCATCACTTTCTTTCGTCTCCGCGCGGCTCGATTTCCTCAAGTAGCCCGGTTTCTATCACCCAGGTAGCAATTTGGGTACGTGAGGAGAAATCGAGTTTTTGAAAAATGTGGGTGATATGCGTTTCGATGGTGCGTACCCCCACGTAGAGTACCTGGGCAATCTCTTGATTTTGCTTCCCTTGCGCTACCAAAGCAGCCACCTCACGCTCGCGGGCCGTTAATCCACCAAACATTTCTTTGAGCGCGCGAGCGTTTCGTTTTCCATAGGACGGGGAAGTCAGTGCCAGGGCTTGTTTTCGAAAGTTCTGTTGGAGTTCCACATCTGGCACAGTCTGGGCAATTTCCTTGATCAACTGGCGGGCAGCAGTAAAAGCTGCCTCTTTATCCTGGTTGCGCCCCAGTGCCTGATACACCTTTCCACGCATAATGTGAATCCGCCAGACCAGCGGCAGCATCACCCACTGATCAGCCGCCTGCGCCGCTTCTTCCAGGACCGCTTCCGCTTTGGAGAATTGTTTCGTTTGCATCAGTGCTTCGGCTCGCAGTTTCCAGACATACGGGAGCACGATCTCCCGATTTGCAGTATCTACCTTTCCCAAAAACGAATCCATCATCTGCAAAGCATTGCTGGCATCCCCACGCGCCAGAGCAATGGCGGCCCTGGGATAAACTTGCTTCTCCAGCGGCATTCCAGGAGAATTCGGCTCGTTTTTCAAGCAGTCTTCCAGGACGGCTTCCGCCTGGGCAAGCTTATTTTGCTGGAGATAGATCTCAATCAACTGCCAGAGGGTATTGTGCATCCAGATCATGGAGCCTGTGCTTTTTGCCAGCGACAGCGCCTGGTTGAGGTGATCCTGCGCCTGGGGCAGCGCCAGCAGGTCACGGTACCACCCACCCAGCTGACAACGCGCTGCCGCTCGCCATTCGTTATGTTCAATCTCCCTGGCCAGGCGCAGGCTGTCCTGGATCAGCTCAAAGGCGCGCGCGTACTGACCGCGCGCCTGGCAGCAAAGCGCTGTAACAATGCCGGCATAGATTTCACCCCCGCGCCAGTTTATCTCCCCAGCAATTCCCTGGGCTTCCTCTCCAAAGGTCACCGACTCAGGTAAATTCAAACCGGGACTCAACGGATCAGCAATGTGGTGTGCACCGCACAGCGCCAGGGAAGTCAGGCAGGAGACTAAGCCCATCCGATCCTCCAGGCCGCGAAAGAGGGCCACGGCGCGTTCCCAATAGGATTTTGCCTGTCCCATGTCCCCATACTTCAGGCTCATCAACCCCATGAGATCGTAAGTTTGCGCCAATCCAGCTTGATCATTCAAGCGGCCGAAAATCGCCAGCGCTTCCTGGTGGTACGGTCGCGCTTCCATGGCCCGCTCCATATTCACGTACCAGTTGCCGACCCGATTGAGACTGGTGGCCTGTAATAGTGGATCAGCCATAGCATTGGCCAGCTCTAAGGCTTGCTGCAAATAGCCACCCGTACGAGAATAATCGCGGGAAGCCCATAGTGACCCCAAATTCACCAAACCCTGCCACTGGGTCTTTCCGTCAACGCCCATCTGGTGTATGGCGGCCAGGAAATCCTCCTCCGCGTGCTCAAACTCACCCAGTAGTTCATAAGCCCGTCCACGCATCTGGTACAGGTCTGCCGGCGGCGCCTGAGAAAGATGCTGCGCTGCCTCCAGTGCGTGGGATAGCTGGATCACCGTCTCTTGCGGTGCATAGAGCTGCTGGGCGTGTTCACCCGCCAGGCGGGCATATTCCAGCGCTTTATCCCACGCCTCGGCTTGATAAAAGTGGTACGCCAGGTCAGACACCCCTTGCTCGAATGGGCTGGTCGCCTGGGATTGGCGCAACGGAAGATGAATGCCTTCCAGGGCCTCTCCAATCCGAAGATGAAGCCGAATCCGCTCGCGCAGCAGCAGCCGGGCATACACCGCTTCACGCGTCAATGCATGGCGGAAAGCAAATCTTTCGGCGGACTCTTCGACTACCAACCGGGCTTTGATCAGCTCTTTGATGTTCTGCAGTAATTCCTGCTCATTCTTGCCGGTGATAGCTTGCAGGAGCGTAAAGTCAAATCGCCGTCCGGCGACTGCCGCGAGGGTAAGCAGGTCGCGCGCAGAGTCACTGAGCGCCTCTGAACGACGGCGGACCAGTTCCTCAATACTGCGCGGAATATGCAGACCCTCGATATGCTCCCGCTCCCAAGTCTGCTCGAGATCCATCTCATCCCCAGTCATCCGGAGGGACCGAAAGACTTCTTCGATAAAAAATGGGTTCCCTTCGGTCAGCACGGCCAATCGCTCGACAAATTCCCGCAGCACCGAGCGTCCCAGCAATGCATCCATGAAGCGTTGTGAATCTTCCAGCGAGAGCGGGATCAGGATGAATTCATCCGCCAATCGCTCGCGGTCGAATGAAGCCAGAAAATGATGCAGACCCGGCGGGATTTCATCGCTGCGATAGGTCAAGAGCAGCAGCACGGGTTGGGAATTCAGCCTGCGCGCCAGGTATAGCAAGAACTCCAGGCTGTTCTCATCGCTCCAGTGCAGGTCCTCGATAAGCAGAAGAACCGGCTGACTTTTCCCAAGCTGAAACAGGAACTGGGCCAGCGCCTCAAACGTCTGTCGTTTGATCTGTTCAGGATCTCATCTGGGGATCAGGAATTGGATCTTCTCCATGAATGGTTAACGCTGGGACAATTCGGCCAATGGCAGCCGCCAGCCTGCCGAACCTTCGTTCCAGCGTTTGGGGAGAATGAGTTGAGAAAAAGGTGCGCAGCAAGTCAATCCAGGGCGCATAAGGAATCGCAAAATCTTGCTCAAAGCAGTGCCCTTCGAGGATCAGCATCTTCGATTGCGCGTGTGATTTTACCTCCGCGCACAGGCGAGACTTTCCAATACCCGCCTCACCCGAGATGCGGGCAGCTTTCCCTTGTCCTTGTAAAACGAACTCGATCAAGTAATCGAGAGAGGCCAGATGCGCCTCCCGGCCAATAAACACCGGACAATTATTCGATTGATCCCCTGATGAATATGAAAGCGTTGCCACCGCTCGATCCGCCCTACTTTAAGCCAAACTTCGATCCATTATCCTATTATCATGGATAACTTATATCAATATAGTTTATTATAAATTAAAAAAGAGCCGTTTTCAATAATCGTAAACGAGACAACCCGTCCATAAGCGAAGTCGCTCAAGCGGAAAGATTAACCGCAACCCCTCCGGGCTGAACAGTAGAACGCCCTCGTTTAATCCGCCCGATGAGTGCACACGCATAGACATCCGTACTTTCACGGATGATACCCTAGAAATCACAACGCATGGATATACATAAAATTAGGGTTTCCCCGGATGATATCCCAGACGACTTTTGCAATAATACCAATCCGGGATGACACTCAGCCGAGCAGGGGGAAGGACCAGGTCAGTCCCAAAGTGTAGGGGAGCCGCCTGCCGTATCGCTGGCAAGGGGGTTGTTCAATTCGATTCATATGAAACGGAGGATTATATGAAAAAAGTACATACCTTAACGCATCTAATTTATCACTTTATACATCTGTTCAGGCCGATTGCAATCGCCTTTGTATTCCTGATGTCCGCTTCCGGCGCCGCTCCCGGCGCCGCTTCCGGCATCCCACTGTTCCCTCGTTCCGCAATGGCAGCTACCCATACTTCTCCAGCGCCATGCACCCTCTCCCAGACGCCTGGGATGCGAATTTGCCCAGTTCCTTCCGCAAACTGGCTCGCAGGAATACTATAACTTTCGCAGTGATTACTGTGTCCTGGATGTGAGCGCGCAGACAGTCGCGAAAGATCCGGCAACGTGCACCCCGCCAGATGAATGGGACGCGAATATGCCCAGCTATGTTCGCGATCTGGCTCGCCAGGAATACTACAATTTCCTCAGCGACGCCTGTACCGCGATAATGAGCACCCCATAATCGGTTATCCCGTTATCTGGCTCAAACCTGCAAAACCTGGCATGCACCGGCTGTTGCACCTGGATGTTCCCCTATGTCCTCGCCAGCAAGCCGGTGCATGCCATCCGGCTTCCAGCATCACAACTTCCTATATATTGCGGATTGTATCAAATGTCCTTTATAAAATGATATACTATATTTATGATAATTTATATCTATATTTTTTGGATACAGCGAGCCGCTGTTAGGAAATCTTAATCAGGAAAGGAGAACCCCTGCAAAACGCCGCGAATCGAAAAGTTTCCATCCCGGGCAGTATGCAAGCTGTTCAACTTGACCAGCCCAACGGCAGCCTGTATTTGCGCAACTGCCCAATACCGCAGCCACAGGCCGGACAGGTGCTGGTGCGCATGGCCGCTGCACCGATTAATCCCTCCGATCTAAGCAGCCTGGAGGGAATGGCGTACAACAGCCAGCGCACCTACCCCTTTACCCCTGGATTAGAAGGCAGCGGCACAGTCGTAACTGCCGGGAAAGGGGCCATGCCGCGCCTGCTGTTAGGGCGACGGGTGGCCTGCTCCCCACCTTTGAATGGCGATGGCACCTGGGCCGAATATCTGCTGACCAGTGCAATTTGTGCGTTCCACTCACGAAAACGGTGGATATGGAAAAGGGGGCTGTGCTGTTGGTCAATCCATTCACCGCGCTAGCCTTATTCGAGATCGCTCACCGCAGGCGACACCGGGCTGTGGTCAACACGGCGGCCGCCAGCGCCCTGGGCGGGATGTTGACCCGGCTGGGAATCCGCTATCATATCCCGATCATTCATCTTGTGCGGCGAAAAGAACAGGTTGACGTAGTTCGCGGTCGCGGCGGCGACATCGTGTTGAACAGCAGCAGCCCGGATTTCACCAATCAGCTATACGCAGCCGTGCAGCAGCAGCAAGCGACATTGTTCCTGGATGCCATCGGCGGCAGCATGACGCAAACCCTGGCAGATGCCGCACCCTTCGGCAGCACCATTCTGTTATATGCACGCCTGTCTGGGCAGAACAGCGAAATAGACCCCAGGACGATTTATCTCAAGCACTTACAGGTGCAAGGATTCTTTCTCTCCAACTGGGTCCAGGCAAAGAACCTGCTGCAAATCCTACGCCTCTCCCAACAAGCACAGTCCTTGATTATGACAGATCTACATACCTCCATCCGCGCACGCCTTCCCCTGGCAAGCGTGCAGCAAGCCGTGGATATGTACCGAAGGGATATGACTGCCGGGAAAATACTACTGGTCGCCCATGTGTAAAAAGGTTTGAGATATGGGATGGGTGGCAGATGGACGGATAGAATGAGAGATAACCGAGGTTTTACTCAAGAAGAAATCAGCAAGGTCTGGCGAGCATATCTGAACACCGGCGATATCCCCGATTTCATCCATCCCGCCTGGTATCTCCGCCGCCCCATCCGCGCGCTGTACCACCACCTGCCGGATAATCCGCGCTGTCGGATGTGCCGCCTGCCTTTTAAAGGCCTTGGCGGCGCGGTCATGCAGCATGTCTTCAACCTGGAGCCTTCCCGCCTGAACCCCCAGATATGTAATCAGTGCGATCAATTCTTACAGCGCTTCAAAGGTGGCGCGGAAGTGGAATTATCCATCCTGTTTGCCGATGTGCGCGGCTCAACCAAACTGGCCGAAACCATGAACCCCACCGAATTCAGCCGCCTGATCAACCGCTTTTACAATACCGCCACCAAAATCCTCTTCGACCGCCAGGCGTTAGTCGAAAAGCTGATCGGCGACGCTGTCACCGCCTTTTTCACCACCGGCTTTGCCGGCCCGCATCATGCCAGAGTAGCCATTGACGCCGCTCGCCAGATCCTCCAGGCCACCGGTCACCACCGCGATACCGGTCCGTGGATTTCGATTGGCATTGGCGTGCACACCGGCCTGGCCTACGTAGGCACCGTCAACTCCGAATCGGAGGAAAGAGACATCGCCGTCTTTGGCGATACCGCCAATATCGGCGCGCGCCTGGCCTCCCTGGCCGGGCCAGGGGAAATCCTCGCCAGTCAGGCTGCCGCGCAAGCTGCCGGGCTGGATCCCACTGGCGTGGAGATCCGCCGCGAGCAGGTCAAAGGTCGTGAAGAATTGATTGATATCTGGGTGCTTACCTGAGAAATATCGCTAGCCCGCCCTTAGGAGGATCAGGATGGCCTTTTCGACAACCGTCAAAGAACAATTGAATCAGCTGTACCGGTTGGGCCAATCGGCGGAAGACAACGAGGAAGTTCGCCTGTGGAAGTCCTGCCTGGTGGTGGGCAGTATGCTGACTGCCGTCGTGGGGATCGTTTGGGGAATTCTGTACATTTCTCTGGGGGCCACGCTGGCCGGCCTCTTTCCCCTGGGCTATACCTTCATTTCGATGGCGGCTTTCCTCTATTTCTGCTGGACTAAACGCTACCGGGTGCTACGGACCGTTCAACTGGTTCTCATTCTTTTCCTGCCATTTTTCCTGATGGCCGCCCTGGGTGGTTTTGTATCATCTGGGCTGGTCAATATCTGGGCCTTTATCTGTCCGATGGGTGCCCTGTTTTTCCTGGAGCGGAAAGCGGCCCCCCGTTGGCTGCTCGCTTACCTGGTTTTACTGGTGATCGGTGGGCTGGCGCAGCCTTACCTTACGAATCTATCCATCCTGTCGCCCACCCTGGTGCGGTTCTTTATCGTGGTAAATATCGGCGCGGTGTCCATCCTCACCTTCGTTCTGCTCAGTTATTTCATCGGTCAGAAGAACCTGGCTTTACGCCTGCTCCGGAAAGAACGCGAGCGTTCTGAAAGCCTCCTGCTGAATGTGCTGCCACCGGAAGTGGCCGAACGGTTGAAGGAGGGTGAGCGTACCATCGCCGATCATTACGATTCAGCCAGTGTGCTGTTTGCCGACCTGGTTGGTTTTACTCCGTTATCCAAAGAGCTGCCGCCGATTGAAATGGTGGAGCTGCTCAATGAAGTGTATTCTTTCTTTGATTCCCTGGTTGAAAAGTACCACGTGGAGAAAATCCGCACGATTGGGGACAACTATATGGTCGCGGCCGGCGTGCCAACCCCGCGCAGTGACCACGCCGAAGCGCTGGCGCGGATGGCCCTGGAGATGATCGCTTTCCTTGAAAGCCGCCAACCGCTTAATGGACGGCGTTTAACCTTCCGCATCGGAATCAATTCTGGGCCGGTGATCGCGGGTGTGATCGGGCACAAGAAATTCACCTATGATATCTGGGGGGATACCGTCAATATTGCCAGCCGCATGGAAAGCCAGGGCAGCCCTGGGAAGATCCAGATTACAGCCAATACCTATGCGTTGATCAAAGATCGTTTTCACTGCGTTACCAACGGTACAAAAGAGATCAAAGGTGGCGGGGTGATGGAAACCTGGTTCCTGATGGGCGTAACCACGAAAGGTTAATGTCTCCTTTGATGGTACCCCACCACAGTCATTCCGGAATAGACCCTATATAATAGGGCGCTGGGGATCATCCCTCACTGCCAGCAAATGGCGATCATCACACCGTTGGCGAACAGGAACCCCAGTCAGTTTTCAGCCATCCCTTTAACTTGCCGCAGGCTGGCATAACCAAAGATCAGGGCATCCAAAATATCGATGAAAGACACCATCTGTGATACCAATAGCCCGTTCACCAGTACCCACGACCAGCCAGCCGCGGCAACACAAATCATTAAGCCGGCGACGAAACGCTGCCTGCTGATCCGGTTCGGTCGCTGTTGAACCGGTCCATCCCATTCCACAAAATGAGACATGCAATTTCCAGGTTCAGGATGTTTGTGTGCTGGGAGGCTTCTCTGCCTGGTAGAAAGTAAGTAACTCGGGTGCCGGGCCAGAAGGCGGCACAGAAAAATCGATCCCGGTCATTTCCTGCAATTGCTGTCTGAACCAGACAGCATACGGATCTTGCGATGTAGCCATCAGCTCGCCTGCGCGGGCAGGTATCGGCGGGATGTACTGCAGCGTGACGCTCGTAGCCCTGCTGGGACTGTTGCTCTGGCTGCTGGATGGGCTGCTGATCTGGCTGGGCAGCCGCAGCTTTCGCCACAGCCGGTTGATGGGCGCTTGATTTATTTAAATAATTCTGTAAAATTAACTTTGTTCGCGCCTATCGATCCGAATCATTCACTCATTGATAAAAACAATTCCATCCACAATTCTCTCGCAGAGACTGGAGAGTAGCCAGCGATTTCCCTGAAAAGGGAGGGCTACCAATGTCGAGCACCACTGCTACCACCGTCCCTACCAAAACCACAATTACCGTAAAAGATTGGATAAAGCAGCATCAGCTGCTCACTTTCTTTGTGATGAGCTATGCGCTCATTTTCGCGGCCACCTTCAGCTCAATGTGGTTCAACATACCTTTCATCGGAGTGCCCTGGTTTCTGGCTGTCTTTAGCCCAACCATCAGTGCGCTTGCCATATCCGCCATCACCGGCGGCATGCCGGCGGTCAAACAGCTCTTACAAGGGTACACCCGCTGGAAGGTCGGCGGACGCTGGTACCTGGGCGCACTGAGCTTGCTGCTAATCCCACTGGCAGTCGCTTTGATTTACAAGGCACTGGGCAACGAGTTCCCCAGGATTAGCCCCGGGAGCAACGGCTGCTTCTTTGCTGGGCCAATTAATCTTCAATTTCTTTTCGGGACCTTTCTCTGAAGAGGCAGGCTGGCGCGGTTTTGCGCTGCCGCGGCTGCAAGGAAAGTATAACGCCCTGGTTTCGAGCCTCATCCTGGGTGTGATCTGGACTTGCTGGCATATCCCGTTTTACTTCCACCCCGACCCAGCCAGCCGGATGTTCTTCCCGGCGTACCTGGCGTTGAATACCGTTCTGACCATCTTCATCACCTGGCTGTATAACAACACCCGGGGGAGCCTGGTGATCGCTATCCTGGCTCATCTCGCCTTCAACCTCGTGGGAGGTTTTGTCACCGGCACCCTGGGACTGATGGGTATGAACACCCTCCTGATGTTCGGGGTTCCGGGGCTGACGATCCTCTTGGTCTGGGTGTTGATCTACTTCGGCCCACGGTATCTCTCTAGAAAGCCGGTTACAGAACTGCCCTTCCACCCCAAAGCCTGACATCATATGGCGTTTTATCATGACTCAAACCATAGATACGAAACCAATTGGTCCTCTGGCCATCCGTTGACCTTTCGGTATCAGCCTGACCCTTATGGCGCCTGCACTGGTCTTTCGACTGATCGATAAATTTGTGCTGCGTCTGGATGAGCGCCTGGGAGAGATTATCCTCTCGAAGGCGCTCGGCTTTGCTCTGGTTGTGCCGTTCCGGTGGTTAGCCGGCCGCAAGCTGCGCGACAGCGGGCTGCATTCCAAAGGTCTGGTCCCGAGCCTGCTGATCGGCACAAGTATAGCACTGGTGGTGCTGGTAGTTGATTATGCGACCGAATTACGGGTGCTCAGCGGCAGCGCGCCAACGCTCCAGTTTGCTAATATCGACCTTCGCCATAAAACATTCATGCACCTTCTTCGTGAAAAATCAATCCGGAATTTTGCAATCATACGATTGGGAATGAGTATCAGTTACCCATCCTTAGTAAGCCAATATTTCATCCCCGACAAGGATACTGCAACATAGTAATGGCGGGGCTACGAAAACGCATCCCCACTTATGCAATGATGGACACCCTTTCCTAAAATGTGAGGATCGGCAGCTTACTGCCGCATTTGCCACTTTTTGAAGAAGGGTGGGGATGAGGTGTCCTTTGCTGTTCTTATATTCCTGTATAATAAAGTCATATCCAATTCCCTTACCTGAGAAACCGTCATGACATCTGCACCATTGAAACATGCCCGGAACCCTGCTCGAATGACTGCCCGTAATGTGCTGGTGATCGCTTCGCCAGTGGTGATTGTCGCTCTTGGAACACTGGCTGCGCGGATCTTCATCCTTCTGTTTGGGCAGTGGGCCTGGGCCCCGACTGGTATCATTTATTGGGGCAGCATGGTGGCGATGATTACGGTATTCTCGGGCCGCCAGAAGGTGGCAAGCTGGTTTGGTAAATCACGTGGCAGCATTTTCTGGCCATTGCTAGCGGTGCTGATTGGGCTGTCAGCATTCCCAATGCTGCTGCTGCCCAACCTCTCCGTACTGCGCACACCGCTGCTGATCGCCGCGTGGATCGCCTATGGCCTGGTCAATGGACCAATCGAAGAAACATACTGGCGTGGCTTTTTGTTCAACGAGATCTGCGGCTGGCCGCGCTGGCTGGCCGTCACTTACTCTTCGGTCCTGTTTGTCGCCATCCATTTCCTGATGCTGGGTTCGTTCTCTGCCATACTCTTCAACATCCCCTTTCTGATCATCCTGACCATCATCACCCTGGCCTACGCCATGATTTACCTGCGCACCGACTCCTTGCGCTGGCCGGTGATCTCGCACGTGCTCACTGATTGGGGAAACTTGAATATTTTTGTCTTTATGAACATGCTTAAGCCTTTTTAAGCAAATTGACTGCCCTAGAGACTGGTGTTGTTAGCTTTTACAGCTATACACAGTCCCCTTTCACGCTCATGGCGGTTATGCTGTTTCTATTCATGCAAAAAAGGATCAATCAATGCTGGTTAATGGAACGATTCAGGCAAAGGTTATCTCCGCTGATGGAACGCCGATTGTCTATACGCAAACCGGGAATGGCTCTCCGCTGTTATTGGTACATGGCACAGGCGCTGACCGCACCCGCTGGGCTGCCGTTCTGCCCCAACTGGCGCAGCATTTTACGGTTTACTGCATGGACCGCCGCGGGCGTGGCGACAGCGGCGATTGCGATGCGTATTCCATCCAGCGAGAGTATCAGGATATCGTTTCCGTCGCTGCGGCAGTGAATGGACCAGTGGATGTGCTCGGGCACTCGTTTGGCGCCGCCTGCGTGTTAGGCGCCGCCTGCGTGTTGGGCGCCGCCTGCGTGTTTTAGGCGCCGCTCCATCCATTCCTAACCTGCGCAGGCTCATTCTCTATGAACCGCCCATGCTGCATGAACAGCAAACGCATCAACGCGCCAGCCTCCTGCAGCGGATGGATCAGGCCCTGGCGCAAGGCGATCGGGAAACGGTGGTGCTGATCCTGCTGACCGAGATGCTGAACATCCCCCTACCCGCCATTGACCGGCTGCGGAAAACGCCTGCCTGGTTTGGTCAACTGGCAGCAGCGCATACCATCCCCCGCGAACTGCGTGTCAGTGACCAGTACGGGACAAACCCTAAAGGCCTCCAGTCCATCACCGCGCCGACCCTGTTCTTGTTGGGCAGCAACAGCCCGGACAGTTTTCACGTCACCACGGAAACGCTGCTTTCCTGGCTGCCGAACAGCCAAAAAGTAATCCTGCCCGGGCAGCAGCACAGTGCCATGCTCACCGCGCCCGATCTATTTGCGCATGAAGCCGCACGCTTCCTGGCAGCGTAAGGCCTTTTGGGGAGCGTAAGCTTAGATGAACGAGGAAGAAATCGACCGCATGACGCAGTCACTCGGGGAAGGCCGGGATTCAGCCCATGTCCAGTGAGTCATCCGCACAGGCTGGGCGATGAGAAACCGACCTAATTCGGCGAGGTGATGACCCATACCGTCCTTGCCCAGGCGAAGGCAGCTCAATGAGCGGATGGAGGAAAAAATGAATACAGACCTGGTGAACCGGTTTTCCATTCGATCCATAGCAAGAAAGGCAGGTCGGGGTATGCTTATCATCCTTTCGATCATCCTGGCAGGGATCCTGTTTCTGGTGGGCGCACTGCTGGTCATGAGCCCCGGAAAACCCGCCCCCATCTTGAGTGCGGACGGAAAAGCGCTTGCGGGCAGCATTTCCGAGAAAACTTTCATCACCGTCAACGGGGTGCGGCAAGGCATGTTTATCCAGAGCAAGGATGTGAACTCATCCCGTTCTGCTCATCCTGCACGGCGGTATGCCAGAATACTTTCTGACCGAGAAATACCCGACCGGCCTGGAGGATTATTTCACCCTCGTTTGGTGGGAACAGCGCGGTTCGGGGATCTCGTACAACGCTAATATTCCACCCGAGACGATGACGACGGAGCAGATGATCGCGGACACGCTGGCGGTGACAAACTACCTGCGCAGCCGCTTCCATCAAGACAAGATCTTCCTGATGGGCCATTCGGGGGGAAGCTTTATAGGCATCCAGGCAGCCGCACAGGCGCCCGAGTTGTACGAAGCCTATATCGGCCAGGCGCAGATGTCGAACCAACTCCAATCCGAAAAACTGGCCTACGACTATATGCTCCAGCAGTTCAAAGCTAACGGGAACAGCCAAATGGTTCGAAGCCTGGAAGCAGCGCCGGTCACCCTGGAAGGTGGCACACCGACTGCATACCGGGCCCTTCGCGACCAGGCCATGCACAGCCTGGGTATCGGCACAACTCATGATATGCATTCAGTGATCACCGGCATCTTTCTCCCCTCCTGGCAGAGCCGGGATTATACATTCACGGAAAAAGTGAATTTGTGGCGCGGCAAGGCGCAAGCCGGTATTTCCGTCCTATGGGACACGATGATTGAGACCGATCTGTCCCAGCAGGCGACGGAGTTTCAAATACCGATTTATTTCTTTTCCGGTGTTTATGATTACACCTGCAACTACAGCCTGGCGAGAGATTATTTTGAAAAAATCAAGGCGCCGGTCAAAGGGTTCTATTCCTTCGAGCAGTCAGCGCACAGTCCGGTGTTTGAAGAGCCGCAAAAAGTGCAGCAAATTATGCGGGAGGATGTTCTAAGGGGAACCAATCGATTGGCGGACGGAAACTAAAGGGATTAGACGCCCAACATAAGCGACGACGATACGCTGACCCATGCTGGTGAACAACTGAGCCGCCGCCAACGCCCTTCTGCGGTTAGGCTATCCGCCTGGAATCTCAAACCGGCGAAGCTTCCACGATCTCATCTCTAACCACTGCTGCCTCCGCCGATATAGCCAGACCCACTGCCGACCAGGCCTTGACCACCCCAATTAACACGAACAGCAGCGCGATTCCACGTCCAGGGCCAACACCGAAGAGCGGGCCCAGCCGATCCGCCAGCAGGCCGCCTGGCAGCAGCAGCGGGTTGAGGACCTGGTCGGCCAGAATGCCGGCCAGCAGATAGGCGAACAGTACCCCAGCCTTGACCACCGCCTGTTTGAGCGCGAACACCCGCCCGCGTAATTCAGCGGGTGTCTGGGACTGCCACAGGGATTCGTTCAGGCTGGATACGAATGCCAGCGTTACATGGGCGATAAACGCCGCCACCGCCACCAGCGCCAGGCTCGGGTGCAGCCCCATTAGCACAAAGGCCAGCGCACTGATAAACTCAAAAATCAGCAATCCGCGCAACTGCCGCTTCGGACCGCCCCACACTGAGATGACCAGGCTGCCAGCCAGCATCCCGCTGCCCGCCACGGTCAGCGTCAGCCCCAGCCCATTGGCGGAAGCAAAGCCGAGCACCATCGGAGCGACCAGCACACCAAAGACATTCCACAGAAATGAAAACAGCATCTGGAACGATAGCAGGCTCATCAAGGCGCGGTTCGTGCGCAGGAAGCACCAGCCTGCTTGAGCCTCCTGCCAAAAACCGGGGCTTGGGGCGGAGACAGGGACTGTAAGGATTATTGTGCTGTGGCCTCCCGTACTTTGGCCGGTGCTATTCACCTTGCCGTGCACTACCCGGGTAAAGACTGGCGCCAGCCCGGGGATTGGGATCAGCAGCAGGGATGAAATCCCAACGATATACGTGACCAGATCGATCGTCACCACTCCAGGTACACCCAGCCCCAGCACCAAAATACCGGCGGTCGCCGGGGCGAGGATCTGCGCAAGGCCCTGGCCCAGCTGGATCATTCCGTTTGCGCGAGCTAGCTGCTCTTTAGGGATCAATGTGGCAACCAGGGCGCTATACGCCGGGGCCTGGAGTGCACCGCAGGCCGAACTGAGCGCCGTGATCAAGAAGATGTGCCAGACTTGCACCTGACCAGACCAGAACAGCGCCGCTATAGCAAGCGTGCACATGGCTGCGCCGCTGTCTGCCAGCGCCATCAACAGGCGGCGGTTGTAGCGATCCACCAGTACCCCGGCCAACGGCGAAACGATCAACTGCGGCAAAGCGGAGCACAATGCCACCAGCGCGAAGTTACTGGCCGAGCCGGTGCGTTGGTACAACCATATGCCCAGCGCAAACCCGGTCAGACCAGACCCGAACAAGGAAACGATTTGACCGATCCAAACCGTAATCAGAGGAAAGTTCTTTCTCATATCCATCCCTGAACAAAGATCGTTCATAGTCAATGCACCATAGTTGATGATAAATACGCCTGGGGCTGTCTTAAAGTTTCAAGACAGCCCCAGGCGTATAAAAAAACCAGTCCATGAGGACTGGTGCTTCAAAAGATTATAGGTCGTTTTATGCGCTTGTCAATAGGCAAGTTGTGATGTCTGAATTTCAGAATTCGTTGTTTCCATTTTGGAAACTCGATGATAAAATAAAGGTATGCGTGTGATCTCCGAAAAAGCCCTGCGCGAGTTTTGGAAAGCGCATCCAGATGCTGAGCAGGCTTTCCGCACCTGGCTCACCCTGGCCAACCGGGCCACCTGGCGCACGCCTGATGATATCAAAAGTGACTTCGCCTCGGCCAGTTTTTTGGCCAATAACCGGGTGGTATTCAATATCCGTGGCAACAACTACCGTTTCGTGGGGTTAGTACTCTATCGACCAGGGTACCTGTACATTCGGTTTATTGGCACGCATGCAGAGTATGATCGGATTGATGCGGAGACCGTGTAGGAGGTAATAATGGCAGACATTCATCCCATTCGAAGTAAGTCTGATTACGAACAGGCGCTCGCTGAAATCGACGCAATCATCAAGCAGAATCCAGACGGCAATCCGCCGGATGCAGAACGGCTCGAACTGCTGTCACTGCTCGTTAGCGACTATGAATCGAAGCACAGTCCTATTCAGCCGCCTGATGACCCTGTGGAAGTCATCCTTTTCTATATGGATCAGAAAGGGCTGACCCGCAAAGACATGGAGCAATATTTGGGGAACAAAGCTCGCGTTTCTGATATCCTAAATCGCCGGCGCTCACTTTCCCTTCCCATGATTCGCAGGTTAAGTCATGGCCTGGGTATTCCTGCTGATTTACTGATTTCTCCAACCGTTTACAACCACCGGCAAGAAAAGGGGGAGCTCGTGTTTACCCAGTTCCATGAGGAACAGGGAGCCGAAACCAGAACCAAGCAGAGACCCCTTAATCATCCTATCGATACCAGCGATTAAAATTGGCATTTACACCTTTCAATTCATAAGTCTATCTTGTTCTTTTAGACAACCTGAAATAAAATGCCCTCAACAGGCAAGAAAAGCCCTTTAAAAAAACAAGTTCGCGCCCAAAAGTGCGTTTCAACAGTCTTTCAAGTCTTCATCTAGCCTGAAAGTCTGTCCCCCCAAATTTACTTGCAGATGGGGCGATGCCCGTCGCTCTCGCCAGACACAGAAATCTGCTCAAAATTGAGCAGATTTTTTATTTTAAACATCGTACCAACCATTATATCGGTTCGTTCTACGCTCATTTTGACCATTATTCTTGACGAACTAAATATCATTTTATATCGTGAGTTTGACCGTCGCGTTCATCATCGAACCCGCATTCCCAACACAAACAGAATTTTTTTCAATATTTCCGAGTGGCTTTTCAATTGCCACATTACCGCGTTCTGCTCACACGCCTGACACTTGAAATCCCGGATCACCTCATGCATTCCATGCGCCCCATACCCTACAAGCGTATGAATATCCTCTGCTGTAATCCTATAATATTCACAGATTTTGTTGGGGCAAAAGTAGCCTCCTATCGATATCTTCTTCTTGGGTCTGCCCCGCCCCTTCCGCATCTGCCAAGGATTTCGGCATTTTGCGCTTTTCTTCTGTTCGTTTCCCCAGTCCCTCTCGACAAAACCGATAGTCCCGGTCGCTTTTTGGTCGCAAAACAGATGGTTTCCGAACCCGTTTTTCTTTTTTCTTCTTTTCCAGGAGACGACGAAGCCAATATCTTCGTCCATAACGATAAATTTCAACCAGCAATACCAGAATCCCCAGAATGCCAAGCAGGTTCTTGATCAAGCGAGCTTTTTTGCTCTATTCGTTGGTGAGTAAGAACTGCTATTCTACATCATCATCCGGTTGCTGAGTGATACACGACCAACGGTGGACGCGCCCAATCGGTGATCGTCTCGCATTAATCCATGGATTAAATTTTAGATTAATCTTCAGCGGAAAAAATCATCTGTGCGAGGGCAAATTTAATCCTCCTATTCTTACTCAGTTTGGTTAGAATATATTTATCGATCAGTTATTTTCTTGGTAATTGTTTTTACCTTGACAGAGACACAACAATACACAACCAACGAGTAGAAAGGTTTAAGTCGGAGAGAGGGTATGGGGGAGCAAATTCGCGTAATTCTATGGGGAAGGGAAGATGTGATCAGTCAGGGGGTGGAAATCATATTAAGAACCAACAACGACTTTATGGTCAGTCGGGTTGTAGAAATAGACAGTGCAGATGGTTTATTCCATGCCGTCCAAACCCACTCGGTAGACGTGGTTATCCTCAATCCTGGGCAGCAGTTGTTCGACCCCTTGTTGCCACTGAAGCTAATGAAACGCTTCCCAGGGATCAAGGTGATCACACTCGATCTGGAATGTAGTTCGGTCGAGGTCTACGGCCAAAAAAAAGTGATGATGCGAAAGGTATCTGACCTGATAGATCTGGTCGGAAATGCCCTCTCCCCCAGTTGTGGAGATGAGGCTAGTACCCGGCGGCATAAGTAGCCCTATGTTTGTCGGGTAGCGCCGGGTACGTTAAACAGTCGGGCAGATACAATGAATAACCACCGAGGTATTTATGCCCGACTGTACTAGTGGTCAGTCATTATGGTTAAGATGGAATGTTCCTTGCAACGGAAGTGGGCAAGGAGACCGAAGGGATGCCAAAAAAACTGTACCTGGTCAAGCTGAATGATGAAGAACGCCAAATGCTGAAAGACATGACCTCCAAAGGAAAAATCAAAGTCCGCCAGATGAAACGGGCGATGGTGCTACTGAAAGCCGATGAAGGCTTCTCCGACCCGCAAATCATGGCCGCCTTGAATGTGAGCCGTCCTTCGGTGGAGCGGATCCGCAAACGGTATGTGACGGGTGGCTTGGAGAAAGCGCTGCACGAGGATCCACGGCCAGGCCAACAGCGGAAGTTGGATGGGCGCGGTGAGGCGACCTTGATCGCGACCGTTTGCAGCGATGTGCCGGACGGGTACGAGCATTGGACGTTGCGCTTGTTGGCCAGTAAGCTGGTCGAGCTGGAAGTGGTGGATACGATTTCGTATGAAACCATCCGCTGCACGCTAAAAAAAATGCGATAAAACCGTGGCAGAAGGAGATGTGGTGCATTCCAGCCGCCAGCGCGGAATATGTGGCGTGTATGGAAGATGTTTTGGATCAGTATGAACGCCCATATGACCCGCAATATCCGCAAGTATGTTTTGATGAAGGCTTGAAGCAACTGATTGAAGAGAAACGGGTGGGTACGCCCACCCAACCCGGACGGAAGGAACGCTATGATTATGAATACAAACGCAACGGGATCCGGAATTTGCTGATGATCTATGAACCTTTGGCGGGGAAACGCTATGTGCAGATCACCGAACGCCATACCATGCTCGACTTTGCCCGCTGCATGAAATGGTTGGTCGATGAACTGTACCCGCACGCCATTCTCATCCGGGTGGTACTGGATAACCTGGAGCCGCATAAACCGGCTTCCTTGTATGAAGCCTTTCCACCCGAAGAAGCAAATCGTATTCTGAAGCGGCTGGAATTTCATTTCACTCCCAAACATGGTAGTTGGCTGAACATGGCCGAAATCGAGTTGAGTATTTTTGGTCGTCGGTTGAAGCAACATATTGCGAACGAATCCATCCTCGAAAAGGAGATCCATGCCATTGAGACCGAGCGAAATGCGCTTCACGCAATTATCGATTGGCAATTCCGCACTCCGGATGCCCGTATCAAGCTTAAGAGGCTCTATCCATCCATTTCACTATGACTGACCACTAGTACCCGGCGGCATAAGTACCTCTAGGGTTAGTGTGCAGCGCCGGGTACGTTCGCCAGGTTCCTGGCGCAAACAGTCGGGCGATAAAGGTCAATAACCATTAAGCTATTTGCACCCGACTGTACTAGCTAATCACGCCAGGCGCTTTCACCGAGTAAGTTCGGGTGGATGGAATTTGAACATTAGAGTCGGAATACATTATCAAGGAGGGGGACAGGGAATTAACCAGAATAGCATCGCCGTCGGGTTGTTTTTCCACCGACTGCATTGATTCTTCATCACCATTCTCAATTTAAGGGGCAATCCATGAAAAGAAGAAGTTTTATAAAGATGGGTTTAGCAATGGGTGTTGGGCTGACATTACCGAAGCGGGTATTTGCTCAGGGACCACTCCCACCAGGAGATAATCTGCCTTACCTGCTGAAGCATCGAGTGACCACCGCTGACCGGAACGCTGCCGTGCAGCGCGCAAATGAAATGGGGCTAAAGCCAGGTGTTTCCGGGCAAAATGGTCTCCAACCCGCGGCGATTGATAACAGCAAAGGCCCGCACTACTTTGGCCCTTACGCCAACTATGCCAACAGTCCCCTGCCCAGAGGCCCGATCACCAGCGTGGTAGTGGTGAACGGCGGCAGTGGTTACAGCACCAATCCAGGGGATGTTACCGCTGCCTTTAGCGATGTGTACGGCACCGGCAGCAGTGCTATAGGGGAAGTTGTCGTTTCCTCGGGAGGCGCGATCACCGCGATAAAAATCCTCACTCCAGGCAGCGGATACAGCGTTCCACAGGTAACTATTACGGACTCCACCGCGGCTGGCACCGGCGCGACAGCATTAGCCTATATTGGGCATCTCCCCATCGATCATATTACCATCGATGCTGGCGGCAGTAGTTATTCGAGCCCAACCATCACCATCTCCGACCCAACCGGGTGGGGTGCAGTCGCGTCCGCCACCGTGCTTGGCGGCGTGATCACCGATATTAAACTCAGCAACTTTGGCAACAACTATACTGCTCCCACGGTGACCATTACCGATACCATTGGTTCTGGCGCTTCCGCCACGGCTGTGATTGGCGCTGCCTTCGGTGCCGGTTTGCGCAAGTTTATGGATGGGCTGCCCGGCCTGGGCCCTGCCAACCAGAACACCAGCAACCAGTACATCGCTACTGCCGTTGCCGATACGCAAACCTATGCGGATGCTGACTATTACGAATTGGCAGCAGTTGAGTACCAGCACAAGTTCCACCGAGACCTGCCCTCCACCTGGGTGCGTGGATATGCCCAGATTGCAACCAGCCTGGTTCCAGGGAAAGGGATTACCCTGACAAACCGGGATGGGTCCACGATTAAAGACCTGAACGGGAACGCTGTTAAGTTTGTCGACGACCCGCACTATATGGGCCCTATCCTCATCGCCCGGCGGAACAAGCCGCTACGCATCAAATTTACCAATTACCTGCCAACTGGCGCAGGAGGCAAGCTGTTCATTCCAGTGGATCCAACCGTAATGGGCGCCGGCATGGGTCCAAACATGATGGAATCTTATACCCAGAACCGCACCAGCACCCACCTCCACGGTGCGTTTATCCCCTGGATCAGTGACGGTACACCGCACCAGTGGATCACTCCGGGCGGTGAAACGACCTCTTATAAAAAGGGCGCCAGCGTGCAGAATGTGCCGGATATGTGGTACGACCCGGTGACGCATGAGGCTCTGCTCTCTTACCAGGATGGTGCGACGAACGATCCCGGCCCCGGCTCGATGACTTTCTACTACAACAACCAGCAGAGCGCCCGCCTCATGTTCTACCATGATCATGCCTGGGGCATCACCCGCCTGAACGTCTATGCTGGCATGGCTGGCGGCTACTTAATCCGGGATGATGTGGAAGATATCCTCATCAACGGGACGCTCACAGACCCATTCGATGTACTGCCGAACATCAATCCCAGTGGTGCAAAAGTTCTTCCCGATGTTGGCATTCCTCTGGTCATCCAGGACCGCACCTTTGTCGATGCCGCTACCATTGCTGCCCAGGATCCTAACTGGAAATGGGGCACTGGCGCCCTTGACCCCAACACAGGTGATCTGTGGGTTCCCAGCGTCTACATGCCGGCCCAAAACCCCTACGACCTTTCTGGCGCAAATGCTTACGGGCGCTGGCAGTACGGGCCCTGGTTCTGGCCGCCGACGACTGGCATTAAGAAAATGCCGATTCCCAATGAATACTACCAGCCAGACTCCAATAAGCCCTTCTACGCTCCCTGGGAACCACCCATGCGGCCGGATATGCCCAACCCATCCATGGGGATGGAAGCCTTCAATGACACGCCCATCGTCAACGGCGTAGCCTACCCCTACATGGACGTTGAGCCCCGTGCATACCGCTTCCGCATCCTTAACGCGGCAAACGATCGCTTCTTCAACCTGTCGCTGTTTGTTGCTGACCCGGATACGGTCAGCCCAGATGGGCGCACGAACACCGAAGTGAAAATGGTCCCCGCCGTTGCTACCCCGGGCTTTCCCGCCACCTGGTCCGTCGATGGACGCGAAGGCGGCGTTCCAGACCCGGCTACCGCTGGCCCCAACTGGTACCAAATCGGCACGGAAGGCGGCTTCTTGCCCGAGCCGGTGAAAATTCCGCCCCAGCCGGTCAACTGGAACGGCAACATGACCGCTTTCAACTTTGGCAACATCACCAACCACTCGCTGCTGTTAGGCTGCGCCGAACGGGCAGACGTTATCGTCGACTTCTCTAATTTTGCCGGTCAGACCATCATCCTCTACAACGACGCTCCGGCGGCCTTCCCTGCGCCTGATCCACGCTACGACTACTATACGGGCGATCCCGACCAGACCGACTCTGGCGGCGCACCCAGCACCCTGCCCGGTTACGGCCCCAGCACACGCACCATCATGCAGTTCCGCGTTCAGGCCGATGGCAATTCAACCAAAGCTGTCTCCAGCATTAAAATCCTGAACGGTGGTTCCGATTACACCACCACCCCGGCAGTGGTTTTCAGCGGGGGTGGTTCTCCCACCCAAGCTGCCAGCGCAAAGGCATTCTGCTCACTCGATCACATCACCATTAACCACCCGGGGTCGGGCTACACCTATGCCAGTGTCAATCTGACCGACAACGGGTCTGGGGCCGCAGCCAGAGCGGTGATTTCAAAGGACGGGCGGATTACGGGTATAGAAATCACGAACCGGGGCTCTGGCTATATCTCTGCGCCTTCCGTGGTCATCACCGGCGATGGCACAGGCGCGGATGCAACCGCCGCCCTGCTCGTTTCCGCTGTCGTTTTAGACGCAGGCTTCGAGGGCGCCGGGTATACCATAGCCCCATCGATCAGCTTCATTGGCGGCGGCGGGTATGGCGCCCAGGCGATCGCAACCCTGACCACCAGCGGAACATCGTACAATTACAACCTGCTCAAGCAGGTCTGGGCCAAAGACAGTGCCTCCGGTAAGAAAGGCGTCTTTGAATCCTGCCAGGACGCGATCATCGTTCCCCAGGCTGGTTACAACTCGGCCTACGACCAGTCCTTCCCCAGCGACATCAGTGCTTACGTACAGCTGCACGACTTTACCAAGACCTTCTTCAATGGCCCATTGATGGGGCTCAACCTGCTCAACGGCGGCACCGGCTATGTTACCGCTCCTGATGTCACCATCAGCGGCGGTGGCGGCTCAGGCGCCTCGGCGACAGCGTACCTTTCCGGCGCCTGGATCAGCGCGGTCAATGTAACCAACCGGGGTTCTGGTTATACGTCCATACCCGATGTAGCGATCAACACCATCAGCGGGTCCGGCAGCGGCGCGGCCGCTTACGTCACCATCACTCGCGTTGTCAACACCATCACCGTTTCTAACGGCGGCAGCGGCTACACCACAGCCCCCACGGTCCGCATTTTCGGAGGCAACGGCGGGGGTGCGACCGCCACCGCAGTGGTCTCTGGCGGAGCAGTCACATCCGTGATCGTCACCAACGGCGGCTCGGGCTATACATCCGTACCTTCCATCAGCTTTAGCGGCGGCGGCGGTAGAAACGCCCGAGCGACCGCCAGCATCACCGGCGTGGTGAACGGCATCACCGTAACCAACAATGGCACGGGCTACGCGGCCACTGACACCGTTTCGGTCAGCATTACCAACGGCGGCGGAACAGGCGCCGCGGCAGCGGCAGTCATCTTGCCCGGCTTCGTTTCCAGCCTGGTGCTCGATAATCCGGGGACCGGTTATTTCTCCGCGCCAACGGTCACGTTCACAAACGGCGGCGGCAGCGGCGCAGCCGCAGAAGCGGTGGGCATCACCCTGCCACTAGAGCCTAAAGCCATCCATGATGAAATGGGCGCCGCTTACGACACCACTTACGGGCGCATGGGCGGCTTGATGGGTTTGGAACTACCCGTCACCAACTCGTTGAACCAGAACCTGGTGCTGTATGGCTTCTCCAGCCCGCCGGTTGACCTGATGCAGAACTCCATGGAGCCTCTCGGGATGCTTAAGGACGGCACTCAGATTTGGAAGATTACCCATAACGGCGTGGACACCCACCCGGTGCATTTCCACCTGTTCAACGTTCAGCTCATCAATCGGGTGGCCTGGGATGGTATGCTGCTGCCCCCCGAGCCCAATGAGCTAGGTTGGAAAGAAACCGTACGCACCAACCCGCTGGAACACATGATCGTTGCTATGCGCCCAATTTCGCCCACGCAGCCCTTTGATGTGCCAAACAGCATCCGGCTCATCGATCCTTCCATGCCGGAAGGTATGGTTCTGGAGGGTGGACCGAATGGTTTCGTCGACCCAACGGGCATGGCGACCACGATGACCAACCACAAAGTTAACTTCGGTTGGGAATATGTGTGGCACTGCCACATCCTCAGTCATGAAGAAATGGACATGATGCATGCCTTATCCTTCGGGGTCGCCCCCAAAGCGCCCTCTGATATCACCGCCACCTACAACAACACCCGGCGCAGCGTCATCCTGACCTGGACGGATAATGCGAATAACGAAACCGGCTTCAAAGTTCAGCGCTCCCTGTCTGCGGCTGGTCCCTGGACGACTGTGACCGATGCCATCGCTCTTGCGATAGGAAGCGGGTCAACCGTCACCTACGAAGATCGCCAGGTTCAGCGCAACCGCACCTACTACTACCGGGTGACCGCCTTCAACACGATTGGCGACACCGCCGCCTACGCCGGAGCAGCCGGATATCCTACCCGCACGATCGAATCTACACCCATCGGGGTGAGCATTGTCACCACCACCGGTGGGGTGGGTACACCGATCATGGTAAGTAGTTTCAGCAATGGTCTGACCGGCTGGGCTGGCGTGATCGGCAACGTTCAGGTGAACAACCAGGCTGGCCTGGGCGGTGCAGGCATGGCCGCCATTATCGGCGGGGCGCCTGCCGGGATTGTGGTACAAAGCGATAGCGAGCTGCCTGCTGAACCGGCTTATGTGATCGACAACTCGCCCAATAACGAAGTCCGATACGATGCCAGCTTCCAATTCAACCCCAACGATGCTGTTTCCGGCGATGTTCCGGTAGACATCTTCGTTGGTCTGGATCAAAATCACGAGCCTGTGTTCGGAGTGGAGTATATCTACGAAGAGGATCAAGACAATCCTTACAAGATCCGCGCCTGGGCATGGTTAGATAGCGAGCAAAAATACACCAAGACAGCCGACATCACCAAAGACTGGCATCAGATCGAGGTCGCCTGGCTATCGAACATCAAAGGTGGGTTTAGCCTGTCGGTAGATGACCAGTTCGTTGGGTCAGTGATGGGAAATGACAGCTTGCATCAGTTAGACCAGGTACTGCTGGGGCCTTCCATGAACCTCTCGGCCAGTTCGTCCGGCACCATGTACTTTGATGAATTCGTCTCGAACAGCATCAATGGCGTGGTTCCCCAATACACCCTATTCATCCCCTGGATTTCAAAATAAGGATTGGGGCAGATTATCAACTTCGTGAATCGTATCTTGCGATAATCAACAAACGGGGGCAGCCTCAAAATGTACTTGAGGCTGCCCCAGCCAAGTATCCTTTCTACAGCGAACCATCCTGGGGGAAGTCATCTGAAATCATGGGAAAACCAGGGTTTTACCAACCTGCCTGCATCCTGAAGAAGAAAAATTTTACGGCGCGGTCAATCCTCACAGTTGTCTGGCTCCTTAGCCTGATCGGCATGCCTGTGCCCCGCTCGGCAACTGCAGTTTCGTCAATCACAGCCGGGTCAACCCCGGCGCGGGCCGCCAGGTTATCCCCAGCGCTGCGGTTACGCCTGGCGGCGCAAACCGGCTCAGACCTCATCCCGGTGATTGTGACCCTGCACAGCTCCATTGAACCGCAGCAGGCTGCACTTACCGGACCTGAGCGCACCCGCCAGGAGCAGGTGATTTGCTCGTTACGCCTGCAGGCTGAAACAGCACAAAAAATCTTGGATCCATTCCTTAAAGATCCGCGATTTGCCGGAAAGATCCAAAAAGTTCGTCAATATTGGGTAATCAATGCTGTTGCCCTAAATGCCACCCCAGATATCATCCAGACGTTGGCCGCCCGGCAAGACGTAGAACGGGTCGACCTGGTGCAAACTTTTCAAGCACCCAATCTCATCCCCGCCACTGCCGTCAGCTGGGATAACCTTGGCAAAATCAATGCACCGGACTTATGGAACCTGGGAGCGCGCGGGCAGGGGATCGTGGTGGCGAATCTGGATACCGGCGTAGACTATTCTCATCCCGAGCTGAGCGCAAACTGGCGCGGTGGCAGCAACAGCTGGTATGACCCGTACGGCAAGTACGCAACGCCTTCTGATCTACCACCCACTTCCAGGTGTGCCGCGATCGGGCACGGCACTGCGACGATGAGCGTGATGGTTGGCCAGACGACAGGCGTGGCCCCTGGGGCAAAATGGATCGCCGCGAAAGTGTTTAACGACGGCTGTACTGCCGATACTAATGCCATCCTGTCCGCTTTCCAGTGGATTCTGGACCCGGATGGTAACCCGGCAACCGCTGACGCGCCGCAGGTGGTCAACAGCTCTTGGGGCGCGAAAACTTGTGATGCCAGCCTCGTGTTTCAAGACGCGCTCATCGCGCTGCGCGCAGCAGGTATCTTGCCGGTATTTTCCGCCGGGAATGACGGACCGACAGCCAGCACGATATCCTATCCCGGTAACTACCCGGAGGCCTTTCCGGTTGGCGCTACAGACAGCCAGGATGCCATCGCCTACTTCTCCAGCCGTGGCCCCAACCTCTGCGTCCAGCCAGCCGCTATTTCTCCGGCCATCTCCGCCCCAGGCGTCAGCATTAACGTTGCCTTACCCAATGTTCAGTATGGTCTGGAAGATGGAACATCTTTTGCTGCTCCGCATGTCGCCGGATCACTGGCGCTCTTGCTCAGTGCCTTTCCCGACCTATCACTCAACGAACAGGTCCAGGCTCTACAGTCTTCCGCCATGCCGCTGGGCGGGACGATTCCCAATAACACATCCGGCTACGGCCGCCTGGATGTCAGTGCCGCCTTTCACGCTGTCCTTTTCTCCCGGCTGAACTTCAGCTCCACCTCAGCTGCGGTTAACGAAGGGGACGGAGCAATACCGCTGACCCTGCAGCTTTCTTCTCCAGCCGCGGTCCCACTCACCATCTCCTTTGCTCAAAGTGGCGGAAACGGTACAGTGGATGGCAGCGACTACTTGCTGCCCGGCCCGGTTACCTTTTCCGCTTGGGAAACGCAAAAGAGTATCCAGGTGGGGATCCTCGACAATACTCTGCCGGAAGCAGATAAAACAGTCCGGATTCGGATGGTGCTCCCCGATGGTTACCTGCCAGGAGATTCATCGAAAGACTTGAGCATCACCATTCAGGATAATGACCCTCAGGTAGGATTTAGCGCAAGCCAATTCGTCACCAGTGAATCTGCGGGCAACACCACCATTACCGTCCGGCGTTCAGGCGGGCTGAACATCCCGGTTTCCATCGACTATGCCACCAGCGATGGCACAGCACGCTCCGGTGTCAACTACCAACCCGTGACCCAAACGCTTACTTTCGCGCCCGGCGTGACCCAGCAGTCCTTTCCTATCCATATCCTCCCCGACCTGACTCCGAGCGAGGATAAAACAGTTCTCCTAACCCTTTCGAATCCCCAAGGCGCGGTTCTCTCCCCCGCTGCCACCCAGTCCACACTGATTATTTCCAATACTGACCTCTGGAAAACCTTCCTGCCAATTCTTCATAAGTAAGCCAGGTGGAAGGCTGGGGAAGGATATCAGGGTTGGGTGAGTTCAAAGAACAGCAGCCTTACATACCCCTGGTTCGTAACCTGTTCGCCTTAGGGAACCAATCCCTGCCGGTGAGCGAACCGGGCGGCTTCGGTGCGGTTGGGCAAATTAAGTTTAGCGAGAATTGAATGTATGTGATATCGCACTGTATTCTCTGAAATGAAGAGGTACTGCCCAATTTCCTGGTTACTCTTACCTGAGGCCAGCACGCGCAACACTTCCAATTCACGTGAGGTTAGCAGTTCGAATCTATCCTCCTCTGGATCCAGTACCAGGGGCTGTGGAGGGGGTGACTGAGATAGTTTTTCCATCAAACGCAGGGTCATCGACCCTGCCAACGCCCCCTCCCCATTGTAAACAGAACGTAGAGAAGCCAAGAGTTGTGCGGGGCGCATATTCTTCAACAGGTACCCTTTGGCCCCAGCGCTGATAGCAGCCATCAGGTGATCATCCTCCTCAGACATAGTCAGAAAAATAACTTTACAGGTAGGGTGTTCAGCCAGAATTGCGCGGGTGGCGTCTAAACCTGTTCCATCTGGCAAAGCGAAATCCATTAAAATCACATCTGGGCGCAGACTGCGCGCACTCTCCACTGCTTCCCGCACCGTTCCCAGCAAACCGACGATCTCAATATCCGCTTCAGAGCGAATAATCGCCGCAAGCCCTTCGCGAAACAGAACATGGTCATCTACAATTTGTAATCGCATAGGATCAATAATCGATTAATTTTGACAAAAGTTATAAGCCGCCGGCTGTTATTCATATGGCATTTGAACCTGAATTGTCGATCCAGCGCCAATCTCCGATTGTATGGACAGATTTCCATGCAGGCTGTTGGCGCGATCTTGCATGAATTGGAGCCCATAATGCCCGCTCACCATTTGTTGGGGATTAAATCCCCGGCCATCGTCGGATATGCTCAACAACAAACCAGAATCAGTCCAGGTCATTATCACTTGCACCTGACCTGCGCAGGCGTGTTTTTCAATGTTACTTAATGCCTCACGGAATATAAAGAACCACTGCCGCATGGCTGCTGGCTGCAACGGGCGTGGGCGGCCCTGGTGTTCAACGGTCACCTCAAACCCGGCACGACCGGCAACTTGCTGAGCATAACGGGTAAAGAACTGCGGCAGTTCCGCCGGTCCGCCTGCTTGTAACAGGGATAGTGTGCCGCGAATCAGATCATAAGACTCGCAAGCCACGTCAAACATCTGATGGATTTCAAAAGCCAAGGCGGGGTTGATCTGGTCACTTTGATCCGCCAGGTAATTTAAGCGCATGCGCAGGTAGCTGATATCCTGACCGATCGTGTCGTGTAAGTCACGGGCAAGATTCATCTGTACATCTTGAATCTTCTGGTCAATCTGTATCTTTTCCGATATCTGATAGGACAGGGCCAATCGCAGCGCGCTGGACATTTCCATACTGACGTTTTCCAACGTCCGAACTTGAAGATCCACGGGCTGCTGTGGGTCGCGCAGGTATACGTGCAGCAGTCCCACCGGCCGGTTACCCTGCGCCAGCGGCAAACACAAACCACTCATTTTTTCCAATTCTGAAAAGCAGAAGGATTGCCGGCATAGACTCAATGACTTTGCCTTACCGTTATTTGTCACCACGCAATGCAAGCAAGGATTGAAACGAATTTCCTCGGGGGTGCGGGCATTTGCCGACCGAAAATAAGTTTCCTGCGCATCTGGCAGCAGCAGCTCGATCTTAGCCCCGGGCGCTACCTGGCCCGCCTTTTGCAACAGCCGCCGCTTAACTTCATTGAGATCTTCGGTGCCGGTCAAATAGACAGCGATCTCATGTTTGAGTTGGAGCAGGTGGTTGGCCTGGCCAAATTCACGCAGTGCCGTGATCAACTGGTTAATCAAGGAGGAGGATATACCCAGCAGCGCCACTACCAGCAGCACTTCAAACCCGAAAAAAAGAGTAGTTCGCTGCGTCATCATCAAATGTTCGTACAGTTCCAAACTGGTCAATACGATGCCGAGACTGATAATTATTACATTACTGGATCGAGACCGCTTACGCAGCAGGGTGTGAAACGTCTCGAACAGCACCCTTTCCTGTGGATCCGCTGGATAGAAAGAGGAATAGTGAGAAGACTTTTTTATAGATGGCGAGTTTGCCTGCATTGATAAAATCCCCCAATTGCTGAGTGCTGAAAGACGAGAAAGAATTTGTGTCTTCAGATTTTTTTCTAAGTACAGATGTACCTAGAAAATACAATAATATAATTATAAACGGTCTTATTGCGGAACAATACCATTTGGGAACGCATCATGAGTAGGACTTTCCCTACCGTGCAATCTGGGACAAGCGTCACATATACTGGCTGGGTTTTGAGCAGTTTATAGGAGCCCCTCCTTGGTCCACTCGTTTTCAGGCTGTGCTTTTTATAATCACCAGGCCAGATCAGCTGGTTGACTTGATTGTCGTTAAATACATCTCCGATCTTCAACGAGTTGAAATAATTGTCCGGAAAGACGTTCTTTTGGCCATTGAATGGGCTACCTTGCGCCAGTGTTCCAGTTCGTTCGCATCCAATAAATCATCGATTACCAGGAAACCTTGTGCGTGGAATGGCGATATTACTCGGGACCGTGCTGTATACCGACTCCCGCCGGGCCGTTCTTCAGGAGATCTTCCGCCTGCAGCGCCATCAGATCCCCAGCTCGGGCAGTCGCGAAGTGCTCACTCCCGTCTGGCGCGACCTGCCCAGCGCGTTGATCCTGATGTTCGTCATCGGCCAGATCCTGCTCTCCCCTCGGGCAGCGCAGACGCTTAGCCAATCCGCCATCCAGGCCTACGCCGTCCCTCCCGAAGCCATTGCGCGGCTCGGTGAGAAATCTAGCGCATGAGCGGACCTCTGCGAAACGGATGGTTTAGCATCAACCCGCACCGTCAATACCCTCCCTGGTAATGCACATCTCATCGCCCAATCCCCATTAAAGCATGTTGAGCGTCGAGTTTTTAGGGGAAAGCGGGCTTAAAAGTTGGCATTTTAAGCGATTCTGGCCCAAAACTCTGTGCTCAATAAAGATCGATGCGGCGCGTTTCAAGAAAGATTCTCAGCGCACGACGTAACTTCTGCTCCATAATCATAGGCACAAGGAGATTAATCAATCAATGAACATCATACTGGGCATACTTCTCCCTGCCAAAGCGGACAACACCCTCCGCGGCTCAAAATGGCCGCTGTACCTGCTGATCCTGGTCGCCATCATCGGGAGTGTGCGCAGCGGCATCCACATCTTTGCGCCAGACGGCGGCGCGGGCAGCATCGCCGGGATGAACCTGAACGTCACCGGAGCCAACGAGGTGATCTTTGCCTTTGCCCTCTGGGGCAGCGAACAGCTCATCTTCGCCTTGCTCCAGTGGGTGGTGATCTTGCGCTACCGCTCACTGGTCCCGCTAATGTGGTTCTTCCAACTGCTGGAAGTGGTGGGGCGCATGTTGGTCGGTCGGCTCAAAACGGTCACCTTCGCGCATACCCCGCCCGGCGCCATCGGAAATTATGTCTTCCTGGTTCTGTCGATCCTCATGCTCACCCTTTCCATCTGGAGTGGAATGATCACTATACGCAGAAACCAGTAAAAGGGAAGTTGCCGCGATACAGATGGACGCTTTTCCCACCTGCCCGGCTATCCTTTTGAGCCCCATTTTATATAAAAAGACATTGGCGAAATTCTGGCCGAACAGACCATCATCTGGTGGATCAAATCAAATGAATGAGTCCTCGAGCCAGGTGAGGATATCCATGGAATGTGTTTTTATCGAGTTACCTTTTTGGCAAAAGCCATAAAGAGGCCTAACCATCCCTCTGGCTGGATGCCATACTGCTCACCGTTGCGTACGATAATGATACGCTTCTGAGGGTAGACAAAGATTTCCTGTCCATAATTTCCCTGTGCGGCAAAGCCATAGCGACCATCGGCCTGTTGAACCCCCCACCACAAAAGCTGATGGTATACCTGCCCATACGGCTGATCCATGGAAGCCGGGTAATAGGCGGCGCGGGTGACGGTGGGGTCCATCCGGGTGGCCTGCTGCACCCATTCTGCGGGGAGAATTTGCTGCCCATGAACCTGGCCGTTGTTCAGGTACAGCCGCCCCAGTTTAGCAAAATCGATCGCCCGGGCGTTAATGCCGCTTTCCATCTTTTCAAAGGCAGTCTGGCGGCTGTCCAGGCTCCACGAGGCCGGGTACTCGGCGCCCATTGGCTGCCACAGCCTGGTTTCCAAATATTTTGCCACTGGCATGCCGGTGGCCCGCTCCAGGAGGATGCCCAGCAGCAGCGGGTGATAGTTGTTGTACAGCCAGGTTTTTCCGGGCTCACCCACAATCGTCGTTTTCTGCAGCGCCAGTGCATGGAGATCTGGATAGTAATAGGTCAGCGCATCATCCCCGTTAATGAACCCATTCTCCATATAATGGATACCCGAAGACATATTGAGCAGGTGGCGGATGGTGATCTTCGCGAAACGCGGATCGCGGTCCAGCAGCTCGGGCAAGTAGCGGGTGATGGGATCCTCCAGGCTGTTGATTTTCCCCTCTGAAATGGCGATCCCAACCAGGGTCGAGACAAAGGATTTGGCGGCTGAAAAAGAGGTCACGATCGAGTCGCGCTGGGCGCCGTTCAAGTACTTTTCATAAAGGATCGTATCCTCTTGAATCACAATGAAGGCCTGCGTGTGCGTGGTGGTCAGGAACGCGTCCAGGTCGCCGCCCGTTAAGGGATCCTGTTCAAACCAGGCTTTTACCTGCGCTTCATCCATCCCCGGCTGCGGCGAGGTTGCAAAGGGCAGTGGATGGGATGCAGGTTGGATGGCGCGTTCTGGAAAGATTTTATAATCATTCACATCTGAGACCTGGTAAACAACCAACCGGCGTAGATATTCTGCCGGGTAATGGGTCAGAAGGAAGGCTAAAGCCACCAGAACGAGTGAGAGAAAAACGCCAGCCGGGATCAGAGAAATCCGCATCCATTTTTTCATTTCAAAAACGCCCTTTCGAGTGTCGCGCAGCGACAAAAATAATCCAGGCGAGAGCAAAGACTGCCGCCCAGTTCAACCAGTCGCCCGCGTAAGCGTACAGGGTCGGGATGTGAGCAGCGGGCACTTCGGCAACGATGACGCGCTCCTGAGAAGCAAAATGGTCGGTAGCTGCCACGACCCGCCCATACGCGTCCGTGGCGACCGAGTACCCATCCGCGACCTGCCGGACGAGCGAAACGCCATTTTCCACAGCGCGCATGACCGCATTCCGTGAGTGAAAAGGATCAATGGCATACCAGTCAAAACTGGGCGCCAGCAAAACCTGGGTGCCGTTTCGCCCGGCCTGGCGGATAACCTCTGGGAAGTCTAGATCCCGGCAGATGACCGCGGAGAGGGTCCCAAATGGGGTTTCCACGGCTGAGAGGATTTGGTTACCCGGCTGGATTCCTTCCAGGGCAGCCGAGCCAAATTTGAGGTAATCCAGTACAATCTCACCTTGCGGATCAATCAGGACCAGTTTATTCACATCTAACTTTCCCGTGCCCGGGTATGTGATGTACAGCGGGACCACCAGGTAGATGCTTTCCTGGCGGGCCAGTGCCTGGGCCCGGCTGACCACCCCGCTCGCATCGTGCTCAACGAACATAGCCACTTCATTCCATAAAACCACTTTGGCCCCGGCTCTGGCTTCCCGGCGCGTGGCGTTAAAGGCGAAATTCTCAATCTCCGCCAACTCTTTTTGATAGCCAGCAGGATCTTTAATCCGGGCCTGGTCCAAATCCGCCATCAGGCTGCGGTCGCTGACCGTTATACCAGCTACGCGGATGGTGTTCCCAGTCACGCCCGGGGGCGGGGTGGCGAAGGCCAGCCGGGCGCCGCCGTACAGGAGCACCAGCGCCAGCACCCCCGCATACAGCATGACCCACACCCGCACTTTGGACCAGAGAAACTGCTGTTCCCAGACCCAATTGGCCAATGCGCCAAACCAGGCAACGAGGAAAGTGATCCCGGCGGCGCCAGTGAGGGAGGCCAGTTGAATCAGGGGTAAATCATCATATTGAGTGTATCCCAGGATGCCAATGCTGCCCATGGGACTGAAGCGCGTAACCAGCCATTCAAAGGTGATATACAACAGCGGAAAAACCAGGTTGGCCGTGCCATTGTTAATGGTCGGCGTTAGCCAGCGCTCCCCCAGGAAGATGAGCGCCATCAGAATGCCAAAACCGGCCGGGATCACCTGCAGCGGTGATGCCGGGTTGCTCGTTGCGGTCCCCCACCAGGCAATGCTGTTCCCGACCATAAACACCAGCGTCAGGACGATATAACCGCGTCGGATCGGCTGCTGGTGGGTAAACCGGAGAAAGAAGAAGGGATACAACCAGGCTGCGATGGGGATTGCCCAGCGGCCATTGCCAAAGATGAGGCAAAGAAAACCAGCCAGAAGCCAGAACCACGCTGACATGGAGACACTCCCCTATGGAAAAGACGCAGGCTTGACAGATTGCGGCAGGCAGACAGGCCGCGGATGCAATAAGTTGCGTCAGGGATCACCCTCCGCCTGGAATCACGGTTCCCAGCGCCATGAAGAAGAAAATCGCCACATCCTGTAAGAAATGGATCCACCAGGCCCAGAAGAACCCGCGCGTCTCAACCATCGCCTTCCCCAGCATCCAGCCTAGGAAAGTCGCCATGAGCACGCCAAGGATGCCATAGGGGACGCCGTAATAATGGCCAATGCCGAAAAAGACAGCTGCCATCCATACCGCATTGCGACTTCCTAACGGTTTTTCGAGCGCTGCCAGCAGGGCAGAACGGTAACATAACTCTTCACTGAAGGCGTTCATCCCCGCCAGGATCAGGATGCCGGGTAACATCGGCAAAGTGTTCAGCACCTGGTTCGGGGTGGGCATGCCAGCCAGGAGTAGGAATACCAGCGTTCCGATGGGGATGTAGGCGGCCCACTGCCCGCCAAAATGCGTCCAGGCATCCGGTTTGGGGAAACCCAGCCAGGGGACTGGTCGGATCTGGGCACGCAGGTTCCCCCAGGCCAGGAAAAAATCTGCCCGGTGGTAACCCAGCAACAGCAGCACGGCAATCATCAGAAAGGAGACCAGCAGCCGGCTTACCTGGATCCCCAGCATCGAGAGCGTAAAGGGGGTGCTCGCCCCTTGTGAGAACCAGGCTTGCCAGATCGGGGTGGCCGCGAGCCGGCCGGTGAATTCTTCCAAAGTATAGAGCGCCAGCAAGACGGCAAAGAAGCGACCTAATAACCGCGCCGGTTTCCAAACGAAAGAGACAACCACCAGAACGGCCAGTAATCCCAGCTTGGCGTAGAACAGCCAGGGTATAGACAGATGCAGGACCTCATTCACCATCACTTCGGGCAGCAGACTGACCAGGAGGATCACCACCCAGGCCAGAATGGGGAACGGACCACGCGATGCCTGCTGCTCACCTTTCTCGACGGTAGAAGGCGGCAATGAAGCGGGAGTAGAGAGAGCCATATAAACTCCAAAACCAGAGATGGGAGACAAGTCGTCTGGATTGATTATAGCAGGTCTGGTGAAATCGACCGGCTCTCAAAACCAAGCGCGCTCAGAGACGTGCAGCTTCACCTGGCGATTGTTTCGCAAATCCTGGTACTTCAACCCAGTGTTTTTGAAGGATGTTGTTGGGCGAGAAGCACCCAACAACATCCTTCAAAAAAAAGTTGTGGTACTAGGCGGGTCTGGGCCAGGAGGCCGCGGCTTGTTTAGCAGCCGCGGCCTCCCCGTTATGCGCTCTCCAGCAAATTAATCGGCTGCGCTTTGATGGAGTTGGGAGCGCTTCCCTTCAGGCAAGGCTTCCGCGGATTTCTCGAGCCGTTCGGACAAGAGCATATATCCCATCCATGCCAGAGCCAGCCCTACTGGGATCATGATCTTTGGCTGGAGTTCGGGCGGAACAATCGCGCCGACCGGGATCAAGAATGACCCGATGGCGAGCAAAACGGCTGACCAGCGCGGCAGGATCCCGGCACGGAAGGTGGCGATGGCAAACAGTAGAGGCCCAAAGAAATACATTGCGCCGGAAATATTCCACAGCATTGGAAGGATTCCCAGGTTCACCGGGCTGGGGATGCTGGCAAACATCCCCAGCAAGCCTTGCACGAACTGTGGAAACTCGCTCGCCAGTTGGGGCAGAACCGCGGCCTCAATGAAGGAAAAGAAGCCCACCAGCGCCATCCAGCCGCTGAAAAGGAGGAAGCCAATCAAACCCAGCCAGCCGGCCTTTTCCACCTGCCTGGCGTAGAGCCCGGCCAGGCCTAACACGCCAAAGAAGCCCAGGGCCGTCGCAAAAATGTGGACGATGATCCAGATCGGGGTAGTAACAGAGGCAAGTTCGTTCACCGGATGAAACATGCCAATGATGAGAAAACACAGCCCGGCCAGCATGGCAGACAGTCCTGCCAGCCGCATGAGGGCTGCACTGGATATCCTTGTTTTGCTCGCTTGGGTCGCAGTCTTGCCTTTGGTATTCATTTGTTGCTCTCCTTCTATTCCTGTAAACTTCTTGATCGGATCTATTCGTTCGTGGGTAGCCATCGTTTTATCTCCTATCAGTCGATTTCTGGTCCGGATATGTTCTTTCCTTCGATCACAAATATACAAATTAATGTGGGGAGCTGTCTTCCCCACTTGTGGGGATTTATATGAGGATGGGTGTGGGGAGAAATAAATCGAGCGGGCTGGGGACCATCATGTGGTCCTCAACCCACTCTATTCGAAAAAGTCACTGCTAAATCAAGTGCAGATCTTCGGCTCGTTTGACTGCCGCCAGGCATCCACGCCTTCCATATGACCCGTTTGCATCAGCACCCCAGCATACAAATTGCATAATATAGGCCGGTCGCGCACCAGCGCTTCAGGGAGCGCTTTGAACCAACCCAGCAGGGTAGCCTCCTGCCTGCTCCGGCCCATTTCCGAAAATGCCCGTTCGATCATATCCGCTGCGCGCGCGAAATCCCCCGCTGCCAGCGCATGCCAGACTGCAGCGGGCATTGCGCCATTCCGCTCAGACCATACGCTTGCACGCTTGTGAAGCGCAGCCACCTGATCAGGTTGTTCAGCTTTTAAAAAGGTCTGAAGAACATCCGCAAACAGGTGGTGATAGCGATACCAACGCCGCACGCCAGCTCCGCTGACGGCATCATCCAGTGGAACCACAAAGAAACTGCCCCGCTCTAATGCTTCCAGCTGCGTGCTGCCGCCCGCCTGCCCGGTGATGGCGTCACGTAACGGCCCATGCAGCCGGTCGAGAACTGTCCGCTTCATCCAGTGACAGCCAGGCCGTATGTACCTTTCGTCACCAGCCGCGGAGCTGGCTAAGAAGCACGAACTCCCAATCAGTCAGGCGAGAATATATCTATCTCAGGGGGACTCCTCTACTGCCCTGGCCGTTCTGGATCCGCTTCGGAGCGAGGCACAGGCCAGAACTTGGCCGGATGAATGTCTTAAAGTGATGGTGCTCCAGGCAGTCGCGCTGAGGATGCAGGGGGAAGAAAAGCAGGCTGTGCAAGTGCTGAAAGAAGCGATTGGGCTGGCAGAACCAGGCGGTCTCGTCCGCATCTTTGTCGATGAGGGCCAGCCAATGGCAGAACTGCTGCAAGCGGTCGCCAGGCAGGCAACCGCTTCAAAATATGTCGATCGAATCCTGGCAGCCTTTGGGCAACCGCACCAGCACGGATTGGTGTCCCAATACATGACCGCTCGTCTCAATCAGCTCCAACCCCGGCAGCAGTTCCGTGTCCCCATCCACCAGCCGAATGCGCTTCATCGGCTGATCCCATTGGGATCGAAGGGCAGCAAAACGGGGGTTGCTCGCCGCATCTAGATGATGCACACGCTGAACCACATATTGCGCCTTCGTAAATACCGGGTGCCGTCCGGCGTGGTCAATATCATAATGCGTCGAAATGATGGTATTAATATCGTCCGGTTTTAAGCCAAGGCCTGCCAACTGCTCGATGACGTCCTGGCCATTCTCGAAATCCTTTTCTTCCTCAGGCATCACCTCCGGGAGACCACTGTCAATCAGAATATTCTTGCCGTCACCCGTTTGCACCAGATAACAGACAATCGGAATCCCATATTCCGGCATAGACCCAACTTGCATCAGATATAAACGCTGTACAGCATTTTGGCTCATTACGTATCATCCTTTTAGCGATTAAAGAACTCACCCCAAACAGGAGCGAGAACTTCTGAGTTGACATCGTGAGTCTGGCCTTCCAGGGTGCGCTGCTGGGCATTCGGCAGCGCCTGTGCCAGGCGCAACGCCGTTTCGTGCATGAAGGGCATCAGCGTCAAGTTTTCACCGCCATCCATCATCAAGACCGGTACGCGAATATGGCTAATCCGTTCTTCAGGCGCCACGCGACCATCACCCATTGCTGCGGCATCATACGCCAGCGTTGGCGCCACTGCCTCAAACATCGGCCATACAGGCGCCTGACGCATCCCGGAAATCACCTCATCGGAGCCGCCCAACAGCTTCATAAACAGCGCCACTGCATCGCCGCGGCGGTTCGCGGCTAGCGCTTCCATCAAGTTCTTCCGATACGCCATCCACTGCTGCTGCGCCTCCGGATCGGCATTGTATGGTGGCTCGTACAGCGCCAGTTTATTGATTTTTGGTCCCAGTTTTGCGGCTGCTTCCAGGGCGAGACATGCGCCGGAAGAAATCCCATAGATGAAAGCGGAGCCGCCGGCTTGTTCAATCAAAGCATCGAGATCTTCCACTTCCCGTTCGACCCTGAAGGGCTGCGTGTCTCCACTTTCACCCCGACCGCGACGGTCATAGGTGTAGACAGTTAAATGCGGCGAAAGAAGTTCAGCCAACCCCGCCATGGGGCCGAAGGAACGGTAACACAATGCGCCATCGACGAGAATAGCTGCTGGTCCGGCGCCGTGCTGATCATAGACGATCTGTGTGCCATCTTTGGATGTGACTATTTTCATTATTTGCCCTCCTTGCTTCCTGTTGACCTTCGTCTGCTAAATTCTCAAAATGAGGCCCTTGCCAGGCGAGGGGACTCGCAAAATGAGGAACTCGCTAAGCGAGAAACTCGCTCATCATCGGAACCAGCCAATCCGCGCGTTGCGTCAGGGAGACATGCGTGGTCCCGGGAAGAATTGCCAGACGCGAATTTGGTAGCTCAACATTATCGCCAACCACACCTCCGCCCAACATGCGGAACATTTCAACGACATGCTCAGGCCGGACGATATCCAAGTCGCCAATGATCAACAGGGTCGGCGCCTGGATGGAGCGGATATCTTCGGCAGTCCAATCGGGGAGATTTTTGTCCAGTTCCTTCACTCGTTCAACCATCCGTGGAAAATCTTCGGGCCGCGGGGCGATCTGCATATATTCGGCATGGAATGGAGAGCCAACCAGCATTTCAGGCTGCAAACCTTCGATCCCCTCTATAAGACCCGGATAGAACCCTGCCCGGCTGTAGGTCACCCCACCCATCAGCACCAGTTTGCGCACGATGTTCGGATGATGAATGGCAATATACTCCGCAATACCGCTCCCCATGCTGTATCCCAGAAAGTCAGCTTTCTGCACGCCCAGTTGGCGCAGCAGTGCAACCGTATCTTCTGCCATATTTTGGATCGACAATGGGCGGTCGATATCCGCGGTATGACCGTGCGCCTGCTGTTCGACCGCGATCACCTGGCGGTGTTTTGACAGTGTTGGAAGTATTTGCCCGAAAGAAGTGCCGGTGGCCGAAAGCGACCCGTGTAAAAGGACCAGCGGAGGTTGATCATCTGTTTGCCTCGTACCGTGGATTTCATAATACATTTTCAAACCGTTGACATCCGCATAGTGTCCGACTTCACGCATCGGGAATTCTCTTCCCTTTATTCCTGAAAAAATATTCATTACCTACCAACCTCCCTTCCAATCTCCCAATGATGCCAATATGGGTCCACCATCCAACCTACGCGCCAACCATTTTCTTCACTTACTGGGAAGACTTCCGCTGCCTCGGCTGCCAGTGCCTGCGCGAATATTGCATCCGGAGCTGGCACAACCAGAAACATACCCGTTGTCACTCCGCCTAGTGACTGCGGACTGAAATTGCTGTGCTCAAACAACTCGTCCCTCAGCCAAAACTCCGCGCCATAGACAGACAGCCTGGCAACTACTCCACCACCAGGATCCTCCAGGCGTTACACCTCGTCCGCGTCAAAGGCCGCTTTATAAAATGCTACCGCTCCGGCACTATCGCGAACCGAAAGCCAGGGAGCAAGGGATACAGGGGTGAAACACTCACAGATCCTCCACAAAAGGTAATATTGACTACAACTCCATATTTTTGCTTGCTTTTAGCAAGTAAGTTTAGTATACTAATTTTGTAATAATTGTCAAGAACGAATATTCTATCAATCGAACGATTCTATGGGAGATATGAAGCATATGGCAGACAACCACCCCAAACAAGATCTCGTTTTTACCCAGATATTTGATGCTCCTCTTGAAAAAGTCTGGGCCGCCTGGACAAAGCCGGAGATGCTCAAGATCTGGTGGGGACCGGACCAGTTTCAGTGCCCGACCGCCATCATCGATTTTCGGGAAGGCGGCACATCGCTGGTGAGCATGGCCTCCCCAGCATTAGGATTCCCCGAGCAATTCAGTACCTGGCATTACCAAAAAATTGAGCCGATGCAGCGATTTGAATATCTCCATAATTTATCGGACAAAGAAGGCCATCCCATAGATCCTGTTTCGGTTGACATGCCCGCAGATTTTCCAAAAAATATGCACTTTGTCATAATGTTTGAGGATTTAGAAGGTGGGAAAACCCGGCTGACCGTTACGGAAAAAGACTGGCCCATGGGTCAGATGATGGAAATGTCAAAACTGGGCATGAAACAATGTCTCAATAAACTCGACCAGTTCTTGCGCTGATATTTCCCGGAGCCTCTGGGACTAAAGAGTGTGTGTGGATCCTATGTCTAGAAGAAACCGTAGGCGATCTGACTGTCCCATCCATTTCGGCCTCCAGGCGTTCGGCGACGCCTGGTCGCTACTGATCATTCGGGATATCGTTTACTTCGGAAAAAAGACATACGGAGAGTTTTTGGCTTCTGAGGAAGGCATTGCCACCAACGTGCTCGCCAATCGCCTGACCTGGCTGGAGGAGAATGGTATACTCTCCAAAACCCCCAATGAGACAGACAAGCGCAAGGATCTTTACGTCCTGACAGAGAAAGGGCTGGATCTCATCCCCATCTTGCTGGAAATTGCCAGCTGGAGCGCGAAGTACGATCCGCAGACCGGCGCTCCACAAGAATGGATTGCCCTGGTCAACGCCGACAAAGAACAGATGATCCGACGGATCCAGAAAACAGTTCGGCGGGGTGGCGCGATTTTTACCGGTCCAAACAACGTAGTCAGCCAATGGAAGCAAAATCAGGCTTAATGTTGAAAATTGGCTTTCGTGATCAGCAGCGCGACAAAGAGAGAAATGGCTGGGATCAGAAGAAAAGCCAGTAGGGACCACTTTCTATCCAAATGGCAGGTGAAGTATTTCTTGAGCAAATTCTTTATGCCCGTGCTGCCATTCGTCAAGCCGGCGACGAGCAAAGCCGAGATTGCCGGAGTTAAGAGGCCAATAAAGCTAATTTGCGAAAGAATCTGATCAGGATGGCTAAAGACCGGGATCCATGCCGCCCAGGTCAATACAAAGGCGAACACCCAAAATGCGATCAGTACCTGGAGGTTGTTTGTAACCATTTCATTTTACCTTTTATTCCCAGCGAAAGAATCTCAACGCCAACACAGAACACACCACCAACCACGCACTGACCACACCCAGGTCCAATGCGATGGGGAAAGCAGGCGTAGCACCAACCATCACCTGGCGCAGTATGTCCGCCAGGTAGGTGAGAGGGATGATATTCACGACCGGTCTGAGCCATTGCGGCATAATCTCGATCGGGATGAAGATGCCGGATAGAAACAGCATCGGGAACTGGACCAGGTTTGTGATGGCCGAAACACTGTCTTGCGAGCGTGCCAGCCCTGAGATCAGGTAACCGAGAGCAACGAACATCAACGCCCCCAGCACAATCACACCGATCAAAATAAACAGGTTACTTTGGAGATGCACATGGAAGAACCCAATGCCCACCAATAGGATTAAAAGCGTTTGGGCCAGACCAATCGATAGGCGAAACAACACTTGCGATGTCAGCAGAGTTGTGCGAGAAAGGGGCGTTGCGCCCAGCCGCCGCAGCACCTGCTTCTCCCGCAGTTCCACCAGCACGTTGGCGGTAGCAAACAACCCCAGCTGCATCAGCGACATAGCCACGATCCCGGGCAGCAGGAAATCGATCGAGCTTAGATTGGATGCTATCACGGATTGCGGGGAAACAGTCACCAATGACGGACGATGGGTAATCTGTTGATCATACCCTTCGACCACTTTCTCGATGATTGTCAGCACCACCTGCGCTGACGTCTGATTGGATGGGTCGTAATAGACGTCCAGCTTTGTTGGTTGGCCAGATGATTCTGCCTTAGAGAGACCCTGCGGAATGACCACTACTGCGCGCAGGTCGCCCTTTTTGAGCTTTGTCAGGATCTCCGCCTGGTTTCCTTCTGTGATCTTGAATGCGCTCACTGCGTGAAAAGCCTTCCCAAGGCTAATTCCGGCCGGGCCCAAATCCGCGGTAACCAGGCCAATATCAAAGGTGGTATTGTTGCTTCCACCAAAAACCAGGCCAAATATGAAGATAAACGCGATGGGAAAGGCAAACGTCCAGAACAGGGCCACCCGGTCCCGCTCAAATTCTCTCAAGTTGGCCAGATAGAGGGGAAATAGTGCTTTCAGCAAGTTTTTGCTCCAATCGGTTTATTCACGGATCGATTTCCCGGTGAGCTTGAGGAAGACATCTTCCAGCGTCGCCGTACGCACGTTCAGTGCGTCGAAATGGAGATCACCCTGACGGGTTCGCTCCATCAGCGTGACCAACGTGGCAGTGACATCCCGGGTATAGAGGGTAACGTGGTGATCCTGAACCCTGCCTGGACGGGTGACACCCGGTAGCCTATTGATTAGGCCATCGGGCGACTTGCCGCCGGTCAGGCCAAACTCGATCACCGTTTCCTCGAAGTTCTGCTGGATCAGCGCATCCGGCGTATCGAGAGCAATGATTTTGCCCCGGTCCATAATCGCCACCCGCTCGCATAAGGTTTGCGCTTCTTCCATATAATGTGTGGTCAGCAGTACCGTTGTGCCAGTTTTCTGGATCTCCTGGATGGTATCCCACATCGCCCGCCGGGCCTGCGGGTCCAGGCCGGTGGTAGGCTCGTCCAGAAAGATAATTTCAGGCTGGTTGATCAACGCCAGAGCCACGCCCAGCCGCTGGCGCTGCCCGCCGGAAAGGTTCTTGCTGAGGGTGTGTTCTTTTTCCTCAAGGGCAACCAGCTGGATCAGCTCATCGGTGCTGCGGGTCTTGCCTGGGAAGAAGGAGCGGAAAAGATCGAGCACTTCACGCACGGTCAGGCGCGTGAACAGCGCCGTTGTTTGCAGCTGCACCCCGATCCGGCTTTTGACTTCCGTAGTATGCTGGGTTACATCCATGCCTAGCACTCGAACTTCCCCCACGTCGGGTTCCCGCATGCCTTCTATAATCTCTATGGTGGTGCTTTTTCCCGCGCCATTCGGTCCCAAAAGGCCAAAGATTTCGCCCCTCTCCACCGAAAAGCTGATGCCATCCACCGCCTGCGTTTCCCGGTAATATTTCTTGAGCTCCTGCACTTCGATTACAGCCATTCACTCTCTCAGTTCAACCCAAACTGGTGATTTGTACTATTTCGTTTTCGAGTTTTACCCCTATCGCTCACCGATAAGAGGAAAACCTCGCCCCATAAAAGTATACTATATTCATTAACATTTATTGGAACTGATGTGCTTATAGAAATGGAGAGCAGTACATTCCTGCAGCCACTGCAAAACCTGAAGACCTTGTTCAGTTTCAGGAAGTAAGGGTAAAGCAATCCGGTATTTCATCCATTCTTTTCAACCCGGTACAGTCCTGGCAAGGCGGGTGGATTTCTCATTTCACGGTCAGGTTCGGTTGAAACCTGGTGCGCCCTGGCTGCATTTCCAGGCAAAGGAAAAATTGATGTGGAGCGGTCATTCCAGGTATCTTCTACCGCTAACCTGGGGCCAATTTCAGTGAGAATACTGGATCAATATGTACCCGACCAGGCTTCATCGAGGAATCTGGTATTTGGACTCCTGCCCATCAAGGATCAGCAAGGATCTGATTTCCCCCGCTCAGCGCACTGCCGGGTTATGGTCGAGTCTTCCTGGCTTTCCCCAGCCTATTTACCTGCAAATGGAGCGACCTGGTTCGAAAAAGATGGGAATGCATGTGTGGCAGCCCTGCTCACTGAAGATCAAGTGGAGCTAACGCTGCAGTTTGGGCCAGCGGGTGGGCTTCCACACATGCATGCGCTTCAGCAACCTGACCGAGGACGGCAGTTTTTCGTGGATTCCGTTCGCTTCTTTGACCGAAGAAGAAAAGACCATTGAAGGATATACCCTTCCTTCGAGAATTTGTTCTACCGGGTGGTAAGGGACGGAAAATCAACGCCGGGGTGAAGCGACCACTGACCATGATTTCGGCCCCCGCTGGTTTTGGAAAAACGACCTTGCTCGGGAAACTCCTCCTGCACATATACGATCCAATCCCCACCCAGGGATGCGCGTGCAGGCTGAAGGAAATTCGCTCGCGCCATCGCCCGGCCATATTCCTTACTGATCAAGAACTTCATCAATTCCCAGCCGGCCTCCGGGTGCTTCGTCCCGGCATAGATACCAAAGCCATCCGTAGTCGCCAGGGTCACCCGGCGTTTTGGTCCACCAACTGGAAAACGGCGCCACGCCGACCCGAAACCGCGCGCCAGAGAGCATATCTTTTAGCGCCCAGGAGCCCATCGATAAAAGCCTGCAAAGCTGGGACATGGTTCACCGCCGGCAGGGAAGCCATGATCTGATCGTCCCGGATGCGCGCACGCAGCCACTCCAGGGCGTCGATTGCTTCTCGCGCGCCCATCTAGCAGCGTGTTGGATCGGACGGATCTACAAAATGACCGCCCCAACCATTCACATGTACCTGGATGCGATCCCAAGCCACGTGAACCATGCTGCCGTAAATTGCCTGGCTTCCACTCACCGCAGGAAGCATAAGTTTCCGCAATCACAAAATCGGACCGGCCTTCCAATGCGATCCGAATTGCATCCAGACCATTCTCGGCTTCCAGAATCTTGCCTATCCAAAAACTGGCCAAGAGAAAGGCACGTAAGCTTTGACGCGTGCGCGGCTGGTCATCCACCATCAGAACAGAATGATCCGTATTCATTCATCTTCCTTCTGGTCTGAAGATACCTGCATCGTCGCCAAAAGTCAGGTGTAGATTCTTTAAAATCATATCGTCAAAAATGACCAGGATAAAATCTACATAAGCGCGGATGTATTCGAGGCCGATTTTCTTCTATCCTGATATTGCAGTGATTTATGAGGAGGAGATGAATGGACCAAATCCCGGAGAATGTCATCGTTACACACGCCCTGAGCAAATCCTTTGGAAATGTTCAGGCACTCAAGTCTGTCAGCCTGACTGTTCCCCGGAACTCCATTTTTGGTTTCCTGGGACCCAATGGCGCGGGGAAAACGACCTTAATGAAGATCTTGCTCGGGCTGAGCAAACCCACCAGCGGCAAAGGATCCATTTTCGGTCACGATATTTTGAAAGAAAGCGTGTTGATCCGAGAGCGCATTGGCTACCTGCCGCAGCAACCGCATTTTATCGAAACGATGACTGCCAGAGAGAATTTAGACTTTACCGCCCGTTTCTTTTTTAATGGTCCCAATTCAAGTATTGCGGCCCGCTGTCAGGAGATGCTGGAACTGGTTGGGCTGGCAGACAAGGCAAATCGCCCAATCCGGGGGTTCTCTGGCGGTGAAAAACAACGGCTGGGAATTGCCCTGGCGCAGATCAACTACCCCGATTTGCTCATCCTGGATGAACCGGCCTCTGCTCTCGATCCATTGGGGAGACAGGAAATCCTGACCGTGATGGAGCGTCTGCGAAAACATGCCACCATCTTTTATTCGACGCATATCCTGGACGACGTACAGCGGGTTAGTGACTCGGTTGCCATCCTGAACCAGGGCCAGTTGGTCGCCAACGGACCGATCGAGTACATCTTGAATGGTCAAAATGGTGTGGTTTATACCCTGACAGTCACCGGCGCCGCTGAAAATATCGAGCAGCGTTTCGCCAGCCTGCCGTTTGTCTCTCAAGCCACCCCAACCCGGCAGAACGGTAGAACAATCTGGCAGATCAGTGTTTGTGATGAAGCTGCGGCCGAAACTCATCTACTGCGCAGTGTGCTGGAAGACCCCGAGGTGACGGTGACAGCGTTCAGCCGCAAGAAATTTGAACTGGAAGAAGCTTTTATAGCAATTGTAAAAGGGAGTAATGATGGCCGCGAATTTTGAGTTTCAACGGATCAATGAATGGCGGTGGCTGCGGGGCTTTAACAACCTGTTCCGTAAGGAAAACCAGGCCTGGTGGCGTACCCGGCGATGGTGGATTAATGCCTTATTATGGTCCGGTCTGCTAGGCGCTTTAACTGCCAATATGTTGTTCGTTCCTACGATAATCAATCTGGCCAGCTCAGAGGAAATTGCACAGGCAGGCGGAGAAACGCCCTTCCTGTTATTACAAAGTCTGAATGTGTTATTCCAGTTTGGCACGCAGATCGTCAGCCTGGGCGCGATCGTGCTGTGCCTGGACCTGCTGATTGAAGAGAAACGCAATGGGGTAGCTGAGTGGCTGCTGAGTAAACCGGTGAAGCGACAAGCCTATGTCCTGGCGAAACTGATTTCCAATCTGGCGCATCTTCTGCTTTTCCTCGTGCTGCTGCCTTCTGGCGTGGTATACGTTTTGCTCTCCCTGCGAGCCGGCCCGCTGTTTCCGCCCATCCCTTTCTTGACCGGGGTGGGGATTATGGCACTGCACGTACTTTTCTATATCTCCCTCACGATTCTGTTGGGCGCTTTTTTCAACAGCCGGGCACCCATTCTGGGGATCACACTCGGGTCTTTGTTCGGTGGGAATATCCTCGGTGGTTTTGTCCGGCCATTGTTGTATGTGACGCCCTGGCTGCTGCCCAATGCCGCTAGCAGTATTGCCAGTTCTCAACCGATACCGGATGAATTGATCTGGTTTCCGGTTTGTTTCACGCTGCTCTGGTCCGTTGTCTTCATTATCATCGCCTTATATCGCTTTGAAAGAGAGGAGTTTTAACCATGTCCCGCCGTGCTGCTGGAATTTCGCTGATTGCCATATCCGCCCTTCTATTTGCAAGCCGGTATCTGGCTGCCGCCATTTTCGGGTCATCCATTACCAGCTGGAATGCGGACCTTTTCAATGGCATGCTCCAATATGTGGGTCCAGACCTGGTGCGCTGGAGCATCGTTAGCCTGGTGGCTGGAATCCTCTACCTGGTTTGGGCAGAAATCCAAACATACCAAGATGGTAAAAGAAGTGTCAGCCGCATTGAATAGATATGACGATGGGGGCTGTCCATAACCATGAAATACAGTAAGCGTGAACACTGTCTTCGGTTCAGGAGATCAATTCTATGATTCACGAATTTTCAAAAAGGAGTTTTCTTAATGCGTTTGCGAAAAATTTTGATTTTTTCGTTTTTAATCCTGACTTCGCTTTGTCTCCTAATCATAGCAGTTTCCACGCTCAGCAACTTGAGTTTGCCTCAGCATTCTGAAGTCATTGAACACCTGAGCGCACCAGACAAAGTCCGCCTGGCTGAGTTATCGCATTTACGTCAGTCGCTTGGGGATGCTGTCTGGCCTGGCTTTGGGGAAGCCGACATTCCCACCATCCTTTTCAATGAACAGTACGCCTTTTTAATGGGCTATCCAGATCCAGCTGAAGGTTGGATCAAAGTTCCCGCCGGCGTCCAACGCGGCGGTCCCTGGGAAGCAGTGACAAACGATACATTAAAGGGTGAGCTTTACTACCGCCAAATCCTGGCGGATGAGAATGTCACCCCAGAAGCATTTACAGTGAAGGTGGGTGAACGCTGGGCAGCCAGCCTGCAAACGCTAGACTGGGTGAAAATCAGCCTGCGGCAGCCCATTCAGGCGGATCTGCCACCTGTCCTGCGCCCGGTATTCCCCTATCGTTTATTTATCAGCCAGTTAGTGGAAGGGAGCGACCAGTATATCACCCTGATGACCCATGAAGCCTTTCACGCCTTTGAAGGGCTTACAGCCCCGGAAAAATTTGCAGCGGCGGAAGAAGCCAATAGGAAGAATGAAAGCCTATATCCCTGGTCTGACCAGGCGTTTCAAGCGGACTGGCAAAACGAACTTGACCTGTTGGCGAATGCCTTACGAGCAACGAATGATGATGAAACCCGTTCGCTTGCTGGCCAGTTTCTTAATAGCAGAGCGGCGAGGCGAGAGCACAGCGGGTTGCAGCCCGATCTGGTGCTGTATGAACAACAGCGAGAATGGATCGAAGGTCTGGCGCGCTACGCCGAGATAGAAACCTGGCGGCAGGCGGCTTCAGAGGTCTACACGCCGCTGGCCGAAACAGCCGGGCTCAAAGATTTCAAGCAGTATCGGGGCTTTGAAAAACGCTGGTCACGGGAGATCCAACAAATGACGAAGATGGCAGGCGATCATGGAGATGGGCGCTTTTACTACTCAGGCATGGCGCAGGCGTTCCTGCTCGACCGTTTGATGCCGGGTTGGAAGGATAAAGCCTTTGCAGAGAATGTCTGGTTAGAAGACCTGTTAACTGAAGCGGTTCTTCGCCCAGCCGAGCTGTCAAGACCATGAAAACCATCAAAATGACCAGGGCGAGACTGGAGAAATTACCGATGTCATCAGGACGCTGTCCTTGTATTCTATAACTGGCATCTACTTTTCTCGGCAACAGAAGGAGGCTCGATAAAATGATATCGTTTTCGTATGAACAGGTCCAAGATCCTGCTGTCAGCGAGCCGCCGTACCAGGCAACCTCTTTCTCGCCAAGAACTCCACCAAGCCAAAAGATTGACCTGGTTATCGCGCAAGATCAATACATTCGCCAGGCGCAAAAGGGTGACCTGGATGCCTTCAATGAACTGGTTTTGATCTATCAAGATAGTGTCTTCCGCCAGGCGCTGTGGATCCTAAATGATGCTGCTGCTGCCGATGATGCCTGCCAGGAAACGTTTCTGCGCGCTTATCGGAACATCCACACCTTCCGCGGGGGACCATTTCGACCCTGGCTATTGCGCATTGCGACCAATTGCTGTATCGATCAAATTCGGTCAACCCGGCGGCGGCCCACCCAGTCGTTAACCCCATCCAATCAAAATGGTGAGGAGATCGAAACTTACTGGCTGAAAGATCCGGGCGACTCTCCTGAAAAGTTAGTCGAACGAACCGAAACAATAGAAGAAGTTATCCGGTCGATCCAAAAGCTACCCACAGAATATCGCTTGCCCCTAATCCTGGTAGATTTACAGGATCTGGACTACACCGAAGCATCAGCCATTCTCTGCCTCTCATTAGGCACGTTTAAAAGCCGGTTGTGGCGTGCCCGACAGAAACTGCGTGAAGAACTGCTGAAAGGGAAGGATAAGAATATAAGTAGTTCCTTATGAGTTTTTTTCAAAAGAATTACGCAAGCAGGTGGATGAAGTAGGGTGACCATAGGAACAGACGAAAAAGGAAATAACCATGCCGAGTGTATCTGTAAAATGTCTTCGACTTTACTTTCCACTAACAGAACAACCGGGATAAGCCGCCCGGTGTGAAAAGCGTACATAAAAAGTAGTCCAACCAGCCTCAAGGGGCTGAACAGGGCAGAGCAGCAGCGATTTTAGTCCTTCGTGCCAGAATTCCCTTGGGTAAATGCGCCGTTTCAGAGTTCTTTTTGCGAAGTTGCCCGGAAAGCTGGACATCTTTGGGAAATGGTCTGCCCATCAAAGTGCGCCGAAAGCGTCCCGGGGTTCTTTTCGGTTGGCGATCCCAAAAACCGGTGGGGACGGCTGGCGCAGTCGCCGCCAGGAAACTCAAGATCGAACCTGCCAGCAAGGCTAATTCCGGCAAACGCTGGATACTTTCGGGATTAGAAACAAACTGGCGATGCGCGCCGACCATCTGCTTGGCCGCCAGCGGGATTTGCTCCACCGGCCAGCGGTCTGTGTAGATGGCCCGCACACTTTCTGGCTTGATGTTGAGCGGGGTGGCCAACAGCCAGGGCTGCGCAAAGTCCGGATCGTAAATGGCATACACATCGAAGGTCGGGTTATCTTTATGCGGAGACAGGTGCTTCAAGACCAACCCACGCCAAATTTCTGCCCGCAATTCACGCCCGTTTTCAGTCCAGGTGTAAGTTTCATCGGGAGGGGTGGCCCCCAGCGTTTTGTCTTTGTATTTGCGGGCTAACGGACGCACGATCGCGCCATACGTTGGCTTGCGCCCGCGTTCATGAACGGGCCGAAAGTTGCCCCGCGCCGTAAAGTTGACCGCCAGGCGCAGTTCATAGCGCTCCAGTCCGGCTTCTTGCAGGTCGCTAATTTTCATACCGGCATCAATGACCGCAATTTCATCTGCCTGCAACCCTTTTTTGACTTTTTTGAGCAGCTCTACCCACAAACGAGCTTCGCTGGGGTCTTTGGGGTGGACCCGTTCAAACAGGCGTGGCAGGGCGATCCGCTGCCCGTTCACTTCGCCCACCGCCCCACAGATCCCAAAAATGACGGCTGGCAGGGCCCGCTGAGCGGCTGGATGGTAATGCTTACTTGGACAATCTTTCAAGGCTGGCCGCCAGAAGGCAGTGACATCCACCGCAACGGGCTGATAGCCTTCGTAACGATGCGCTTGCCAGTCTGCTTGGCTTTGGATCTGCGCTCGCCACAAAACCAGGATTGCTGGCATTTGCCACACCCCTTTCCGAAACGCCACCCAGGCTCGCCGCGTGGCTGCATCTGATAGCCCAATGGATTTTAGCGCTGGAAAAAGCGCGCCTCGGCTCGGCAACAGCGCCCCACTCACCAACATCCACATGAAATGCAGCAGGCCTAAATTCGTTCCTACAGGCAGCGCCTGGATCAATTCGCTCATAACCTTTATGGTATGATTCATCTTGGTAATGGTGTTTCGGATCGGTTCTTTTTGTTTCGCAAAACAAGGTTACCATATCTTTGACACCATTACCGCTTCTTCCTCCCTGCTGGTTAGCGAAAACTAAAGTTTAAGTACAGTTTCCGCAAAACCTGCCGACCAAATCGAATTGCCCGTAACCAACGTAGGGAACACCTTGTTCGGCAGCACACCTGGCACAATACGAAACGCGCGCCCTATTGACTAGAAGGGCAGCTTTTCCAGGAATGGATACATAAACTCGGCATCCACAATCTGAAAACTATTCAGATGATGTGCGCCTGAGAGCAACTGCTGCAGCGCACCTGACACTTCAATGTGGGCGAAAGACAGGCCTTGCACATAACCCCAATCCACCGGGAGCTGAGCATACGGTGCGATTGGGATCCCCGGGATAGCGGCGGTCGCGTCGTCTGGGTCAACCCCGTCAACACCATAGGTTTGCTGACTGACCGCGTCCAATGGCCAGGTAGATCCCGATCCATTCGACTTACGCTGATCCAGGTATGGGACGTGCCCCGCGTCACGGACCGCGCTTCCTAGAATGAACACGTTCCGGGCGTACAATGTCCATCCAGATGGCGCGTTCTGGGTGTGATCAGTGGTATTCTCCACAGTTTCCTGATGGGTATGAATCACCTGAGGATGGCGAGGATCCTGACCGGCCTCCTTTACGGTGATGGTCGTCAATTCGATTTCTGTGGCTTCCAGCAAAGTCGTGGTCACGGAGGTTAGATCAAGCATCGGTTCGAAGATGTTGGTCCGGATCCCAGCGATTGACAGGAAATTGTGACCCGGCGGTACTGCACCCAATCCAAACACCCCCCGAGCAGTTACCCGGCAGCGGAACTCCCAACTGTGGGTCGAATTGTGGTTGATCATTACGACAAATGCCGGAAAAACGACGTCGAAGGAATGGATAGGGCTGCTGGGACCACCCGGCAGGAGGGAGAAAACCGGCGGCGCAAATTGATAGGCGTTGACATGCACCACCTGCCCGCTGAACGGCGCCGTGAGAAGAGGCCGGATGGCAGCCAAAGAACTGCCAGGAAAGGACTGGTTGAACTCACCGCGTTTCCACAGCACCGCCGCCACCTGGTTAACCGCGTTTATGGATCCGGCCAGGGATAAGTAATGCCGCCCGCGTCCGCCACTGCCCGTCGTGCCAAAATCCCGGGTGATATCGCGCTGGAGATCGTACCGGAGCGCGGCGGAAACCGGTGTCGGTGTGATGCGGATAGAAGGATCCGTCGGAGTCCCAAAAGTAGACTCCAGGTAGACATACTTATCATCCTCACCAAACGCCTTGCCAGAGGCGACTGGTACACCCAGGCGCAGTATGCTCCCTGGCACGCCGTCACCCATGACTTCATCCAGAACAGCCTGCAGCACCGCGGCCAGTTGCCCTTCGAGGATCGAGAGGGTCGCCCCGAAAAGGTTGAAAAATCCAGCAACCGCCCAGTCAACCAGCTGGTGAATGCCGGTGGGCACATACGACAACATCCGGGTGCGGATGGTGCCTCCCATCTGCAGCGAAACCCGTGGGCGAAGCGCGGGAGACGTCGCATTTGAAAGGAAGCGCACGCTCATCGCAGCCGTCAAAGGGCGCGCGTCCAACCGCAGGCGGGCGAAATCGGTCGCCAGGAAGAGCGAGAGGGACCACAAAATTGGAATGACCCAGGCAAACTGAGGGAAAATGATGGGGATGAGCGGCGTCCCGGCAATCAGCAAAGCCCAGTAGAGCGGCGTGGGAGTCCGTAGAATGGTTGCATCCACCCCCAGGCTGAGGATCGAAATCGAACCCTCGATGGACCCACCAGACCGGCAGCGCAGCCCATTCAACAGCGGCGCTTCAAGCGGAGCCGGAGGAACGCTGCTGCTCATCGTTGCCAGCGGTAAGGCCATCGACAGAGAAAAGTTGGTCAGTTGAACCCAATACAGATCCTTAATATTGATCCGGTCGCGCAGCTTACTCAACGAGAAGCGCAGCGTCCCAATATCATCAAACGCCACCGCGGTGATCAAATGGACGGCCACGGCAGCTGACAGGGACCCGAAGCGCGAGGCGGCTGGCAGCAGGAAAGCGGTGGTGATTGCCGATGCTTCAGCCGGTGACAGAGCCATTAATACATGGCCAGGGACAGCGCCTGCCAGCATATACTCGGCTGCCAGGGTGGCCGCCTTCCGGTCAATAATCCCACGGCCGCCGCCCGGTAGGCAGCGTTTCACCACCCCCGCTCCAGGATCTTCATGCAGCAGGGCGGCCAGCCCGGTACCATCCACGTTCTTCAAACGGACCCCATTCGCGTCTGGCGGGTCAAGCTGCCGGGATGATTTGACTAAGTCCTCCAGCCAGGGGATCACCAGGTCCGTCCCATTGGTGGAGGCACCCGTGATATGCGCTGCGACTGCATTCACCGCGCGCTGGATATCGTCCAGCAGCCGTTGTTCGATCCTGAGCGCCACCTGTGCCGCGTTCGTGGTGATCACAGGGGCGGGTGAGTTGTCAAAGGGCGCAGGCGGGTCAGGCGGGTCCTGGTCTGGCCGTCCGCCTGGGAGCATGCGGGTCGCCACCCCACCTCGTCCGCCCGTATCCTCATTGAGGATGCGCAGTTCATCCAGGTCTCGCGGGGATACTTCGCGAAGACCCGGGCCTGGTTTGCTCCACGCTTTGCGGTTCTTTGGGTCGCGCAGGTCGCGGTACCCCGCTCCCCGGTGCAGCTTCGCCTGCTGCGCTTGATCCGCGTCAACATACGTGATCTTCATGCACGAGAGCATGGCATCTGAACCTTCGGCATACAGGCTGATCTCTTCAGGCAGACCACGCTTTGCGAAGAGCGCGCTGACCTGCTCGACCGGGTATTGCGAGGTCGCCTGGGCGGTGCCGCCTGCCAGAAGCGCCTCAACAAAGGACGTCAAGATTTCCAGATCATCGCAGTGTACGCCGGTGCGTATGCGCTGGATCCAGCGCTCCCTGGTGAGCGGATCTTCCAGGCTCACCTCAATCCAATTCGGATTGTGGTCGGGGTCGCGCGTTCCAGGATCGGTCACCTTCCACTGCCCGGGCCGCCGGACAGTCGCGGGCGGCACCTCCCCCGCGCTCATGGTGAGCCGGGTGCGCGTCCCGTGATCGTGATACTCAGCAGAACCATCCCGGTGACGAATTAAGGTCATCCCCGAACCGTACAGCGTTGGCCCATCCAGGTCGATCTGCCAGGAACTGGGGGTTACCCGCAGCTGCATGGTCTGCGAACTGGGAACTTCGAAGTTGATCATCCCGGCAACCGGGAAGTCAACGGCCAGTTTGGCGAACTGTTCGCGGTCATAAACGAACTCGATCACCGCCTGGAGGGAGCGGGTTTCCACTGAATCCTTCGGTTTCATATGAATGATCCTTTCATTGACGTTGTTTGTCAATTGCAAAATGGCTTTGAGGTAACGTCAACGAGAAACATCTGAGTAATATTTGTAATCCCAATGCAGTTGTTTCATAATACCATGTATTTTGATAATTTTGACAAACAATATAAATTTACATCTGGCTCAATGTGGCTCGACAGATACCTATCGATCCAATCGCATCTCAGGATAATCTGACGTGCGTGCACACTATCTCTGATGGACAACTCGAAGGCACGCCAATTGGCGTGTTTTTCGTTTAAACCGCTCAAAATTTAGCAGAAATCCAGCCTGCAAGTCAGGCCGAACCTCAATTATTCACGCTCTTCCCCCCTGTTTCATTCATAGTCATAGTAAAGGGTACAGAAGAAGATCCTTTTCCGTCCAGCGTCTATCCGTCAGCCCAGCCAGCATGGCTGAAGTCCGCTTCCGGTACTTTCTGGCCTGTTGTTTTCCCTTCCGTTGAACCGGCTGTGTCAGTTCTTCGACCAGGCTTTCAAGTGGCCGAACAAAATGATAATTGCTGCGAAACCATTCCAGGTGCTCGCGTTTGCGCAGCAAACGTCCAGTTCGGGAGTGAACCTGGCCGGTCCCCAGGTGCGTCGAGTGAGTTTGGAAACACACTGCCGGAAGGTGAGATCCACGTTCCACAAACGCAGTGCTAATTCTTCCACTCCGCCCCGCCTCGCGAAGTCGCCCGCTATCCTGAGTCATTTCTCCAATCAACACCCGCCGTTCGACTTCCATGATTCTTCTCACCGTTGGCGTTGCGTTTGCTACGCAAACGAGATGACCTTGGCTGTAAACAAAGTTATTTAACAGCACCCAGACCAGCTTCTTCCCTTCCGCTATTTCCAATTTGCCAAAATGCGCGGTCAGCGCATAGTAGTGGGCTTCAAGCCATCCGTGCTGAACACTGGTACGCAGCTCGTCGTCCGTCTTCCTTTTAACGTATGCACGACAGGAAATGCCATTCCCTGGTTTCTTCCCCCACTTGCAGAACCAGAATAATCTTTGGCTTTGCATTGCTGGCAATCCATAGCCACATACCATTCTGAATGGCTTTTCAGCCGGTACAGAATGGTACCCCACTTGACGAAGCGACCCAACAATGCTGTTGGGCCGCTTCATAATATTTGTGTGAAATACGATTATGGCAAAGGCACGACATTATCCATATGAACATGGATGGCGCTCGTTGCTATGCTCATACATAAATAGCCATCACCGTTCAAATCAACTTTCAAGCCCACATGTGTGTGTTCCATATTATCATGCAGCATCACTGGCATCAGGGTAAAGCCAGTCGGGCAGCCCCCGGCCGGCATGGAGGCTGCATTGGCTACGGACGAGAATGAGAGAGTTAATACAATCGCCAGCATCAGAATCGAAGCCATTTTAAGCATTTTCGATAAACTCCTTGATCGTTTCAATTGATAAATTCAGATATATATTACGGTATTTGCCTGAATTAAGAAAGGCTTCTTTGAAATATTGCACTCCCAAACCAACTTCAGAGACAACCGCTGGCAATCGTCACACCCTAAATCTCAATCCGGATGGACAACTGCATTTAAGGTATTTCCCTCATGCCTAGTCTGTCCACCCGTTTTCTTTCCATGTCGCTTCTGCAAACTCTTGGGAGCCGGTTTAGATAATCCATCACTGGACGGTGGCTTGCCGCAGTTGCGACTGTTTTTTGGCACCCGATCTTCTAATGCTTTTATCCGTGCGGCTAACTGACCTACCGTGCGATGAAATAGCACGATTACTGCTTCTTTGCCTTCATCGTAGGCTGTGCCAATCTCCTCATCCCTGGGTAATTGGAATGGTTCCATCCCGTAATTGTGCTTGCGTTTCGCGATTTTGACAATGTTAATTTGCGTTTGACCTTACGCCTGAGCAGTTACGGGATATGAAGCTTTGTTTTTAGAAATGGATCGGCTTGAGACATAATCAGCCCTATCCCTATTATATCTAATCCTCTGGCACGATCCGTTCGGTCCTTTCCCGAGAAACCTGATCTCACCCGACCTTTCCCGGGTTGCAGTGGTTGCTGGGTGGCGATTTGGTGAACAGGTTTATAACATTATCCAAGCACGACGGGTTGCACATCCTAAACAAAGATTAATTTGCAAATTACTATATTTGTAATTTTTACAATCCCTATATAATTATGGAAGCATAGGAACTGTATCCCCGTGAATTAAGATATGTATCAATCAGTTAAAGTACAGTATCAATCGCAGCAGGTGCATAACAAGCAACTGCCTAAACGCTCGTTTGCGGTCCTACTGCTCTCACGCCTGGCGCTCAACATGCAGATGCGCATCGTGTACCCCTTTCTCCCAGCCATCAGCCGCGGGTTAGGGGTGCCACTGCAAACCACCAGCCTGCTACTGACCGCCCGCGCTGTTGCCAACCTGTCCAGTCCCATTTATGGTGCGCTAGCAGACCGATTGGGGCGGCGCGTCTGGATGCTGCTCGGGCTGGTGATTCTGGTGGTGGGTTCTCTAGCAGTGATGGTGGCGCCTACCTTTGGTATGGTATTGGTGGTATTAGCCTTCTTGAGCCTGAGTAAAGCTGTCTTCGACCCAGCCGTACTGGCCTATCTGGGGGATGTGGTTCCATATCAACGCCGCGGGCGAACCATGGGCTATCTGGCATTAATGTGGCCCGCTTCCTGGCTGGTAGGTGTCCCACTTGGTGGATTTTTAATTACGCTGGTGAACTGGCGCGCCCCGTTTGCCCTGATCGCGCTCCTCGGCTTCATCAGCCTGGTATGGATACTGCTCAACCCTGGCCTGGGTCAAAGCCCCTCCGACCCAATCAACAGGCCGAAAATGACCTTGCGAAGAAGTATCGATTGGCTGCAAGGCCATCTGAAATCCATTGAAAGACCGGCCTGGTGGGCAATCACCGTCAGCCTGCTGGTCGTTTTTGCCAGTGAGAATGTCTATATCGTGTATGGCGCCTGGCTGGAAAACCAGTTTCACCTGAGTGTCGCGACCATCGGCGTCGTTTCGATTGTTGTCTGCCTGGCAGAATTTACCGCGGAAAGCATTTCAACCGGCTGGGTCGATCGGATCGGAAAGCGCAAAGCCATCCTGGTTGGGCTGATCATCAACATTCTGGCCTATCTCCTGCTCCCTGTACTGGCGAGGAACCTGGCGGGCGCGCTCTGCGGACTGTTTCTGGTGTACGGTTCCTTTGACTTCAGTATCGTTTCCACGCTCCCGCTGATTTCCGAGTTGTCCCCCAAAGCGCGGAGTACGCTGCTGGCGTTCAATGTGGCAGCGATGGCCGTTGGCCGGCTGGTTAGTTCACTGAGCGCCGTCCGGGTATGGACGGCCCACGGTATCGCCGGCAATACCCTAATTTCAGCAGCAGCCGTTCTGGCTGCTTTCACCATTCTTCGCTTTTTGATAAAAGAAGGCGCCGCCCCAAAGGCACTCACCAAAAGCGTGCTTGAAAAAGCGTAGAAAACAAAACCTTTTGTTTTCCCTTCAGAAAGAAGCTCTTCCATGACGGACCAACTCCTGACGATCAAGTTATTTGCCCCACCCTTACGCCCGGGTCTGGTCAGCCGTCCCCAGTTGATCCAAAAACTCAACCTGTCCCTCCAACAGGGTTCCCGGCTGACCCTTTTCTCCGCTCCTGCGGGCTATGGGAAAACCACCCTGGCGCTGGAATGGCTGGCCGAACTAAACCGGCCCTGTGCCTGGCTCTCGCTCGACCGCACTGATAACCACCCGGTACAGTTCCTCAGCTACCTGACCGCGGCGCTGCAAAAGCTGGCGGAGAAAGATGCACATCTGTTCCCATTTCCGTTCAAGCCTTTTCAAGTCGAAAGCTCCAATGAAGTATCGCAGAAACTGGTTACCTTCGTCAACCAAATCGCCAACGTGACCGCCCCATTTGTGTTCGTCCTGGACGATTACCACACCATCTCGGATCTTGCCGTTCACCAGATGGTCGAATTTATCATCGACCACCAGCCACCACAAATGCACCTCGTGATCACCACCCGCCAGGACCCACTCCTGCCATTATCCAAACTGCGCAGCCGCGGACAGGTCACCGAAATCCGTTTGGGTGATTTGCGCTTTACGCCAGAAGAAGCAGCCGCTTTCTTGAATGGCACCATGGGTCTAGATCTGATCGCTGAACAAATCGATTCTTTGGAAGCGCGTACGGAAGGCTGGATCGCCGGTTTGCAGCTGGCCGCCCTGTCGCTATCGGATGGTTCGTTCATTACGCCAATAGCTTCATCTCGTCAAGAAGTAGCGGAGTTTATTCAGAACTTCGCCGGAGATGACCGCCATATCATGGATTATTTGCTAGATGAGGTGCTGTCACGCCAGCCGGAAGAAGTCCAATATTTCTTACTGCGCACCTCCATTTTGAAACGTTTGTGTGGCCCGCTGTGTGATGCCGTTCTGGATCAAGCATCCCAGAAAGCGGCTGCCAGCTCGCACACGATTCTGGATCATCTCGAGCGCGCCAACCTGTTTATCATCCCTCTGGATAACCGCCGGCAGTGGTACCGCTATCACCATCTATTCGCGGACCTGTTGTCCAGCCGGCTGCAGTCTTCCAATGCGGATCTGGTTCCGCAGTTACACCACCAGGCCAGCCTGTGGTGCGAACAAGAAGGGCTGGTCACAGATGCCGTTGATCACGCGCTCCTGGCCGAGGACTTCGATCGAGCCTTAGGTTTGATTGAGCATGCTGCCCGCACTTCCATCTGGGCCAGCGGCGATCTGCCAGCCCTGTTGAACTGGTCAAAACGCCTGCCGGAGGATGTGTTGATGACCCGCCCGCGCCTTTGCATCTACAATGCCCGCGCGTTGTTCTTCATTGGGCATATTGAAGCCGCCAAAAATTACCTGCAAAGCGCCGAGAACGCGCTGCCAGCGGCTTTCAGGGCTAGAGAAAAGCCAGATAAACTTCAGGATGAATTATGGGGTCTGTTCTGTACAAACAAAGCCACCTTCGCTGCCATGCAAGGCAATTTACGAACCGCGCTGGCGGTAGCGGACCAGGCCAGGGAGCTGGTTCCGATCACTGATCTCTCATCGCATGCCCGCATCGCGCATGCTGTGGGAGTTGCGCAGTATTACCTTGGAAATGTACAGGGAGCCCGCCAGACATTTGCCCGCGCTGTCCAGTTATGCCGGCAAGCCAACAACCGCAACCTGGGTTTAGATGTGATTGCTTGCCTGGCCATGACGGAAATCCTGGCCGGGCAGATCAAGGAAGCCCACAGGATTTGCGAGGAAGCCTTCGCCATGGACTCCACCATACGCCAGGCGCCGCCTGCCACAGCCATCTACCTGGCGCTGGCGGAAATCTTGTATGAGGAGAATGATCTCACAGGCGCGAGTGAAGCGCTGGAAACCTGCATCCGCCTGGGTGAGAAACAAAGCTGGCAGCACGTGCTCTGGCAGGCGTACGCGCTGCAATCTCGGATTTACCAAGCTCAACAGAATCGAACAGCAGCCATAAACTCCATCCACCAGGCGGAGCAAATCGCCAGGCGCTATCATAATCCGCACATCGACCGAAAACTCAGGGCATATCGGGCCAGGATCGAATTAACCCTTGGAGATCGGGATTTCGCCGAGCAGTGGGCAGAGACATATCTACGCCAGGCTCCCTACGAGGGGTGGTGTGATTTTGAAGAAATCACCCTTGCTGGGGTCTGGTTAGGAAATCATAGAAACCAGGAAGCGCTTGTGATTTTGGATCGGCTGCTCGACCAGGCCCAAAAGGCCGGGCGCGGGCAGACGGTGCTTTACGCTTTGGCCATCAAAGGGCACATCTCTGGGCCGGAAGACCGTTCAGAAACGCTGAATGATGCTTACGCTCTGGCAGAACGAGAAAATTTTCAGCGGGTATTTCTGGAAGTGAACGCGCTACTGCCTCCTTCTCTCCGCTCCCCGCTGCCTGGAAGGCAGCGGGCCGGAAATCAAACAAACCTTTCTCCGTTCATCCAGCCACTCAGTGATCGGGAACTGGAAGTGCTTCGCTTTATTGCGCAAGGGCTGACCAACCCAGAAATCGCCACCCGTCTGTACCTGTCAGTGAACACACTACGAGCCCACGCAGCGAATATCTACCAAAAACTCGATGTGCATAACCGCACAGAAGCGGTTACCCGTGCCAGGCAGTTGGGCCTGCTAAAAGATCAATAGTTGAATGTCCGTTTTCATTGTTTCGAGGCTGTCCAAATATTTATCAGGACAGTCTCGATTTTTTAATCCATCCAAGACTCCAGATTAATCCATCCAATCATCCAATTGACAGATGCGCTTAATCCATTCGTTTTGCTACAGTAGCAGCAACAGACACCAATAAACACAAGGAATATCTTGAGGAATTCATGAGAGAACATCCAGCACGCATCCAGCTCGGGCAGAGCGGAATCTATGAGATCCAGGTACAGGGGCTGATCAGCCAGCACTGGCAGGGCTACTTTAAGGGTTTTTCCATCCACGTTTTTGGTGAAGACGGCTGGGCAGTGACAACGATAACGGGCCCAATGATAGACCAGGCTGCACTGCAAGGGTTCTTGCAGCAGCTGTATACCCTGGGTCTCGTTCTGTTATCCGTAAAACGAAAGGAAGAAGAAAGCAATGAATGACACAGCGCTCGTTCACTTCGGGCAGCGGGGGGATGGCCTGATCCTGATCGATCGCGATAAGCGAGCTGGTCCCCCCTCCCCGCTCGTTTCCATAAAAAAACAATAACAATCGTAACAACTTTATATGAAGGAGAAAGACATGAACCACACTGCAAAGATCTTCCTAGGTATCATCGGCGGATTGATCGCACTATGCCTCATCGCTGTCGTAGCCGGATTCCTTTTGATCCGCTCCGCCGGGTCCATTCTAGCGAAAATGATCGAAACCAGCCCGGACAAAGCCAATGCAATCGCCAGCAGCATCGCTGACTATACGCTGCCCGGTGGTTTCGGCAGCCCCTACGCGACCCGCCTGGTGGGTTACTCCGTAGTGACCCACACCCACACCGATGGTCACAGCCATGTGAGCTTTTTCCAGATCCCCAAGGGCATCCGCTTAGACCCAGTCGAAATGGAACGGCAGTATCGGCAGTCTGCCCCCGATAAAAACCGCTCCGAGAAAGACCGTATCCAGGTGATCGACCAGGCGCCGGGGAAGATCAATGGGCAGCCGGTGACTCTGGTGATCAGCGAAGGAACCAATTCAGACCAGCAGCCGTTCCGCGAAGTCAGCGCGATTTTCGAGGGCAAAGGCGGGCAAACGCTGGTCGTTTACGAAGCACCGCTGAGCCGCTGGGACCAGGCCGAAGTCGATGCTTTTCTGACCTCGATCCACTAAATATCCGCAGGAAAGGGTTGCAGGGAAGGCATTTTGAAATGCCCGCCCTGCAAACCAGGGAAACGTAATGAAAGCCCAAGAACCATCTTCACTAGAAATCATGATCACCGCAGCGCTGGGTGACCTGGCCGCCGGTTTGTTCAAAGAGTACATCGACCGGCTGCCGCTCACAGGCAGTGAACGTATCCTCGAGCTGGGTCCATCGGCTGGCAATTCGACTCGCCCATTAGCCCGGCGTCTGCTGCCAGGGGGTGGCTGCGTGACCGCTGTGGATATATCCCCCAAATGGGCAGCTGTCGCCCGCAAACGGCTGCGCGAGCTGCCGAATGTAGAAATCCTCCTGGGAAACGTGATCACCCTGCCACTACCGGACAAATCCTATGACGCACTATTTTTCAGTTTTGTCATTCATGAAATATCGGCAGACGGGCGGTTACCCGTCCTGAAAACCATGCTGCAAAAGCTCGTTCCCGCTGGAAAAGTCTTTCTGCGCGAGCCGCTGCGCTTTATCTGCGAACAAGAGATCCACCAGCTCAGCCGTGAATGCGGGTTGGTGAAGACGAGCTGCACGGTTCGCAAAGTGAAAACGCAGGGGCAGGCCTTCGAAGGTGTGTATCAAAAAGAAAGGTTAATAAAATCATGAGCAGCACCCAGACATCTCACGCAACGCTATCGAAACCCATTTCATCCATCCACCTGGTTGTTTCCAGCCAGGCGATCGTTCCCTTGATCGTTCTGCTGGCCCTCGCGTTCAGCGTATGGCTGGCCGCGTCACCGATCTTAACCCCGCCCGCCCTGGTTCCAGCCAGCGCTCCAGCCGCCGTCTTTTCTGGAGAACGGGCGATGCAGCACCTGCGCGTGATCGCCGCCGAGCCGCATACCGTTGGTTCACCGGCTCAAGCGCAGGTGCGCGACTATCTGGCGCAGGAGATCCAGGCCATGGGCTTAATGCCGATAATCCAGGATGCCACCGCGGCGCTGCCGGGCGAGAAGGGCATCTTCGCTTCTAATTTGCACAACATCCTGGTACGTATTCCCGGCGCGCAGTCAACCGGGGCGGTCGCCATTATGGCCCATTACGATTCGCAGCCCAACACCACCGGCGCCAGCGATGACGGCGCGGCTGTGGCGGGAATTCTGGAAACCATGCGGGCCATCCAGGCCGGGCCGCAGCTGCGCAATGACCTGATTTTTATCCTGACCGACGCTGAGGAAGTTGATGCGCAGGGCGCCGAAGCATTTTTCTGGCAGCATCCCTGGGCGAAAGACATCCGGGCATTGGTCAATTTCGAAGCAGCCGGGAACAGCGGCGCATCCATGCTGCTGGAAATTACCCCGGGAAACCGCGGGCTGTTAGAAGGTTATGTGCAGGGCACGCCGCACCCAGTAGCCTATTCCTTCATGACTCAACTACTCAACATCATCCCCTTGGGAACGGATATGACCATCTTTGCCGAAAATGGCGTCCCTAGCCTGAGCCCCATGTTCGGCTGGGGCTATCACACCATGTACCACTCCCGGCTGGATAACGTGAATGCTCTGGATCCACGCAGCATCCAGCATCAGGGGGAGAATGGACTGGGCCTGGCGCGCGCCTTTGGCAGCCAGGATCTGAACGCATTCAACACCCAGGAGGATGAGGTTTTCTTCTCACTCTTCCCCGGCAGGTTGGTTCGCTACCCGGCTGCATGGGCTGTTCCGCTGGCGCTCCTGGCGGCGCTGTTCGTGGCTGCCGTTATCTTTTATGGCTTTCGCCGCCGCCAGCTCTCCATCCTGGGTATCCTGGGCGGTACCGCTGCGGCCCTGGCGCTGTTCCTCCTCCCGCTCATCCTTGCGGGCATCGTTTGGGTCCTGATCACCCAACTGCACCCAGAATTCTGGCGGAATATCATGGGCGCCCCCTATCAGGCGGATGTATACCTGCTGGGGCTGGTGGCGCTGATTTTAGCGACTAACCTGGCGCTCTTTAATCTCCTGCGGCACAAGTTCAGCCTGCCCCATCTCAGCCTGGGTGCAGTGCTGCTCTGGCTGGTCCTGGCACTGCTCACCAGCTTCTCGCTGCCCGGGATGAGCTACGTGTTTACCTGGCCAGCCTTGCTCGCGACCCTGGTACTTGGAGTAATGATCGCTCAGCCGGATTCGCGCGTCGGTAAACACCGCCCGAGCGCCGGAGTTGCACTGGCTGCGCGCGTATTCGCCGGGGCAGCAGCGATTTTGCTGGTCGTTCCCATCATTTTACTGCTCTTCATGCTGATCGGTTTCTGGTTCCTGATGATGAACCCAACAGTGCCGTTCATTCTGGTTCCGCTGCTCTTTGTGGCGCTGCTGCTCGGCCTGCTGGCCCCGCAGATGGAGGTATTCATCCACAGTCGGAGATGGCTGGCGCCTGGCATCACGGCACTGCTGGCCCTGGGGCTGCTGGTAACCGCCAGCCTGGCTTCCAACTATAGCGCAGAACAGCCCATGCAAAATGGCGTCTGGTACAGCCTGGACGTGGAGAAGCAAGAAGCGGACTGGTACAGCTTCGGCGAACAGCCATCGGACCCCTGGACGGCGCAGTTCTTCCCCGGCCCAACCGAACCAGTGAAACCATCAAGCATCTACCCCATGTTCTCGGATAATCCGCTACCGCCCACGGCTTTCAAAGGCCCGGCGCCCGCGGCCAGCCTGCCTGCTCCCGAGGTCACCCTGCTCTCGGACGAAATGTCTGGAGGGGTGCGCATCCTTACGCTTCATCTGAGCAGCCCGCGCCAGGCGCGCGGCCTGCTGGTCAAAGTGAGCGGCGCTCCCATCGTGGCCGCATCCGTTAATGGGAACCGTCAAACCAATCCGGCCTGGTCAGAACTAGAGGATTGGTACCTGCGTTATTACGGGATGACGGGCCAGGGCATCGACCTGCAACTGGAAGTTCACGCCACCAGTCGGCTCGCGCTGATCGTAACCGATCAGTCGGATGGGCTGCCGGAGCTGCCCGGCGTGATCTATTCCCCGCGCACGCCCGAGATGATGCCCTTTGCACTGGCTCAGGAATATATGCCCTACCCGGAGACCACCTCGGTTCAGACCACCTACCAGATCCCTTAATAACCAGACCCGGATGGGGACCGTCGGATTGCTAGCTTGACCAACGGCCCCCATCTGGGAAACACCCCCTGGTTTAATCCCTGGCAGCTGCTCAGGCATTCGGTGAGAGGCGAGCCTGAAGAAAAGGAGGCACATAGGGCGAACCGGACAAAGCCAGAACCGGAATAAAAAGACGAGTAAAGACAGTGGCATCTGCTTGGGAGAGGACATCTCCTCCGATCCAATGGGCCAGACGAGTGAGATGAATGGCACAAGCAACCAAAATATGTTGGAGATGGATTTTCGCCAGACCCAGGTAGCGGGCACGGCGTAGGCTGAAACGCACTTCTTCGTCAAACGGAGAGTAAACGGCGATGGTTGCGGGAGGTAGCAAGGTTTCCCCCACCATTTCCAGACGGTTCAGTTCCCGAACAGCTCCCAGCACATGGGTTAAATCGGTACGCTGTTGTCCATGTTTCTTGAGATAACCTGCAGATCGTAGAATAAAGGTCAGTAGATTTTGATGTAGCGGAGTTTACTTTGCGGGAAATATAGGCGTCTACCTGCTATCTGAGGTGCTACAATTAGTTTATGGACAAAATGACTCCTCAATTCGACAGCTCAGTCAAAGACTATATTTCTTCTCTTGAGGATGAGCAAACCGTCAAAGATTCCCTGGTGCTGATCGAAATGATGCAGCAAATCAGCGGTCATGAGCCAAAGATGTGGAATAAGGGAACGATCGGGTTTGATACCTACCACTACAAATATGAAAGCGGGCGTGAAGGTGACGGTCAAACGATTAGTTTTTATCCAAGAAAAGGTAAGATCACCGTTTACCTGATGGACGGCACCGTACGCTACGCTGTATTGCTGGCTCGCTTGGGTAAACATAGCACGAGCAGGGTCTGTATTTACATTAAGCAGCTCAGTGATATACAACTGCCCATCCTTGAACAAATCGTGCAACAGTCTTATGCGTACGTAAAGTCCCAAGACGGGCATATCCACCGAGCAGTCGAGTGAGCAGCATCAGATATAGGCATTGCTGCGGAAGGGATTAATTTTCCCATCCAGTAAACGGAGGAAGGTGAGACATGACACTTCAGCGGATGGACAACGTTCTCATCGTGGTCGATGACCTGGAGGCTGCGAAAGCATTCTTCGTCGAGCTTGGTATGGAGCTGGAGGGCGAGACGACCGTCGAGGGTCCCGCGGTCGATCGTCTCATCGGCCTGCAGAACGTCCGGGCGACCCTCGTGCTGCTGCGCACGCCGGACGGCTACGGACGGATCGAACTGGACAAGTTCCACACGCCGGAAGCGGACGGACGCGGAGCATCCGCCAGAACTGGGCCTACGAACGTTCCGGTGAACGCACTCGGGATCCGCCGGATCATGTTCGCCGTCGATGACCTCGACGCCGTCGTTGCGCGCCTGCTCGCTCACGGCGCCGAACGGATCGGCGAAGTGGTGCAGTACGAGGACACGTACCGGCTGTGCTACATCCGCGGCCCCGAGGGCATTATTGTCGGGCTTGCCGAGCAGCTCGGGTGAAGCATACCCGCAAGGGCGCCGTAGAGCGGCGCTTGCCCGGGGGAAAGCAAGGTTTCGGTTGGAATCCATCCGGTCATTGGCGGATCACAACCGGTTGCAGCAGGCGGCTCGATCAAGATAGGAGGTAACGGAATGCAACCCCTTCGGTATTCTATCAACATCACCTTAGACGGGTGCTGTGATCATCGTGAAGGCATCGTGGACGAGGACTTGCATCGTCACGCGGTGGAAAACCTCGCCCAGGCCGATGCCCTGCTCTTTGGCCGGGTGACGTATGAAATGATGGAGGCCGCGTGGCGGCCCTCGGCGCAGACGGGCGTGCAGCCCGATTGGATGGAACCCTGGATGGAACCCTTCGCCCGGACGATCGACGCGGCAAAGAAGTACGTCGTGTCGAGCACGCTGGAGCGGGTCGATTGGAACGCAGAGCTGGTGCGCGGGGATCTGGGGCAGGCCGTTCAACAGCTGAAGCAGCAGCCAGGCAAGGGACTGTTTGTGGGCGGCGTGACGCTCCCGCTGGCGTTAGCGGAGCTGGGATTGATCGATGAATACGAGTTCGTAGTGCATCCCAGGCTGGTGGGCCACGGGCCGACCCTGTTCGCGGGGCTGTCTAAGCGGATCGACTTGAAGCTCGTGGGCCGGCTGGAGTTCAGTTCGGGGGCTGTGGCGCTGCGCTATCAGCCGAAAAGGTAACAGAATTGCCTCGTGAGGATGAAGCTGGGCACTGCCGAACCATTGTATAAAGTTATGGTGTGAAATACGCTTGCTCTGATGATTCGATCCGATTAATGAAGGGATAATTACAGTCATGACAAAACCGCGGATCTATACCATGAGCTTCGCCAGGGTCTATCCCGAGTATATTGCGAAGGCGCAGAAAAAAGGCCGCACGAAAACAGAAGTCGATGAAATCATCCGCTGGTTAACGGGATACACCCAGGAAGCGTTCGAAGCCCAACTTGAAAAGCAGACAGACATTGAGACCTTCATTGCGGAGGCGCCTCAATTGAATCCTTCAAGGACTTTGATCAAATGGAGAATTCTTCCGCGATATCCGCCCCTCCAGCACCATGGTCCAGGTAGCTCAGTTACTCGATCCGCACTGGCTGGTTGAGATCGAAGCAGATGCAGTCATGGATGCCGATGCAACCTGACCAATCTGCTGGAGCGGGTAGAGAAAACTTGCTGCACAGTTTTGCTCAAAGCGAATGAGACCTGGTATCACGAGCCAAAGGAGACTCAAGCCCCATGCCACACCTGATTTATTCGGCAATCACGTCCCTCGACGGCTACATCGAGGATATGGACGGGAAATTTGACTGGGCAGCGCCAGACGAGGAAGTGCATGGATTTATCAACGACGTCGAACGGGCGGTCGGTACCTATCTTTATGGACGGCGGATGTATGAAACGATGCTGGTTTGGGAGACCGATCCTACCTTAGCCGCTGATTCTCCAATCACGCGCGACTATGCTGAGATATGGCAAGCAGCCAATAAAATCGTTTACTCCAGGACATTGGGGACGATATCCACCCGCAAAACGCAGCTTGAGCGTAAATTCGACCTAGAAGCAGTGCGACGATTGAAAGCAGCTGCGGGGAATGATATTTCCATCGGTGGTCCTGAGCTGGCCGCCGATGCCTTCCGGGCCGGGTTGATCGATGAATGCCAGCTGTTCCTTGCGCCGGTCCTGGTCGGTGGCGGCAAACCAGCCCTCCCAAAGAATATTCACCTGACCCTGGAACTTCTGGCGGAACGCCGCTTCCGCAGCGGCATGGTTTACCTCCATTATCGAGTCACCTAGAAAGCAATGCCCACTTGATCGACCAGCCTGTGCGCGCTGACCATTCAACGCAGAAATAACCAACCGCACCTTCCGTTTCGCAAGGAAGGCGAAAGGCTCAATTATGAGGATTGGCGATCCACTCCTCACGCAGCCGTTCGTTTTTGGATGGTGATGTTATAGAGAAACATCCCAAACCCTGCCGCTGACCGATGTTATCACCGGATTCTCGCACCAGATTAAAATGGGGCAACCAACCCTTTCTGGGTCAAAGGGCAGTCATTGGATGGATTTTTCGATAGCCATTTGGGTAGGTGGAAATGCTCCTTAAAGAGGATGTCCTATCGAGGGCGCCGGGTTATGCTTATAGCAGTTGAAACATATGCAAGTAAAAGGGCTGAAGAACCTCAATCAAAACAACAAACCACTGCCTAAGCGCCAGTCGTATATGGGCATCGGGATCGCGCCAGGGTTTGGCATCGGCGCAGTCCTGGGCAGCGTTACGGTCTACACCTTGCTCGGCAGGCCGGTTTGCATGCTGTCCGGGATCCTCCTGGGACTGATGGTTGATCTGCTGTTTCAAAAGGAAGGGTACCTGACGTTTGGCGGCTGGTTTGGTATCGCCGCCGGTCTGGTGATTGGCACCGTGCTGGATGTCCATAGAAAGCGTGGGAAGGAAAAAAACCATGTCATTGAAGCGTAATCTCCGGAACATATTCATCCTGCTGATCTGCGCCGCCTGCCTGCTCAGCGCGTGCAGCCCTGCCCCCGCGGCGGGTGAAGTCCAGGCTTATTTTCAACCCGCAGCCGCCCTCAGTTTGCCTGAGAATGTGACCCTGGTGGGGATCGGTGAGGCGACGCACGGCAACGCAGAGTTTGTGAAGCTGCGCCAGGAAGTCCTCGAACAACTCGTGACGCGCTACGGTTTCCGCGCCTTTGCTATCGAAGGCGATTTTGGCGGCGGTCAGGTGGTCAACGAATATGTATTGAATGGGGTGGGCACAGCCGAGGAAGCCGTTCGCGCCATCGGCTTCGCGATTTATCGCACCCAAGAAATGGTTGACCTGGTCGAATGGATCCGCCAATACAATTTAGCGGCAGCACCCGAGCAGCGCATCCGCTTTTACGGATACGATATGCAGCGTTATGATCACAACATCAATGGGCTGCTCGCTTTCTTTGAACGGGTAGAGCCTGCATTGGTGCAACCCCAGCGGGCAGCCCTGGTAGACCTCAACGACGCTGCCGTCTTCAACCAGAAACGCGAAAAGGTCCTGGCCGGGCTTGAGGCCATCCAAAAGATCCGCGCGGACATGCTGCGCGAGAAAGAGCGTTATATCGCCGCCAGCTCGCCGGAAGCCTTTGAGCTTGCCGACCAGTATGCGCTCACGATTGAGCAGAACGCCACCTTACGCAGCGGCAGCGACAAAATCTATTCGCTATTACTATATAGTGACCAATACCTGGCGGAAAAGGTAAGCTGGATTCTGGATTACGAGAAGAACCAGGGACGGGGCAAGGTACTGATTGCCGGGCATAACGGGCATATTGAGAAAAGCGCCGCGGCAGCCCAGTATCGCTCGATGGGCAGCTGGCTGAGCGAGCAATACGCAGCCCAATATTTCGCCATTGGCACCGAATTTCTGGAGAGCACCTTCAACAGTAAAGATGCCAGCAGCGGCGAGCGTAAGCAGTTCTCGGTCAAGAACAACAACGCCCTTAATCGAGCCTTCGGCGCTACGGAAAGGGAAGTCGCCTATCTGGATATCCGCCCGGCCCTGGCATCGACCGTTCTGAAACCACTCCTGACTGCCAAACAGCCAATGAGCAACATCGGCGACAGTTTCACCGGTTGGTACGGCAATCTAGCCATGTTCTACACGATCCAGATGGTCCCAGCGGATGCCTACGACGCGGTCCTCTTTGTCCGCAAGGCCTCCCCGACCACCATGCTGGCGGAGTGAGCAGGAGAAAGATCATATAAAGAAATATGGATTGAAAGGACAAAGATGAGGATCGGAACAATTTTTGCATGGATCACTGCCCTCTCCTTGCTGATGATGGCAGGCTGCCAGGGGATCAGCAGCCTTTCCGCTGATGAAGCAGCCAAACGGCAGATCTTGAATAGGCCAGCGGTCGGTGAGGTAATCGATCCTGCATCCATCACCGCCTTGCAGCGCCAGACGTTTGAGGGGAGTACGTATGGGGTACTCTCCTATAAAAGTGTTTGGGATGGTCAAAGACAGGATTGTCTGAGGATGATCGGTATGCGCCCTGACCTTCTCGCCGGTTGGAAGTTAGTCAGCAGCACAGGGTCTTGCATCCAGATAGGCACTGGGACCGCGAATACCGATCAACTATTGGAGATTTTTAGCGGGACAGACAGCCGTGCGGATCAAAAGAAGCCGGACATCAGTCGGGCCTTTGGAAAGGTGAATGACAACGCAATTGTGAAAGTAAGAATCGTCTGGCAAGATGGGCAATCCCAAGAGGTCCAGGTGGTCAACAGCAGTTATATCGCTATCCGGACTGGCAAAGCCCAGCTAAAAACCGCAGAAGGATTCGATTCGGAGAATGCGGTAATCGCCAAAATAGCCCGATAGATCGCAATTTTTCATTCCCCATTCTTTGGGTTAGGATTGCTCCGATGATCCGCAGAAAATCGTGGAGCTTCGGTTGATAAATGCATTCAGGATGATTATATTATTCAGGACGCATGAATATCCGGATCCCATCTCTTTCGTCCAAAATGTAGGCAGTCTTGGGATAACGGAGCACAAGGGTTACCAATACCATATCCCCGATTGCGCCGCTCCCATTCATGGCAGCGCACAGGATGAGCAGTGCGACCCAATTCGTTCCCTGCAGCAAGAACATCCCCAGAATTGCCAGGCCGCTCAGCCCAACCAGGGGCGCCAGCGCTATCAAGAGGTACGCGTTCCGCCGAAAACCATACCCAGGCGCGGTCGCATAAAACATGAACTGCTTCCACAACAACCCATAGTGTGGGTGCGCTCCAAACCAGCGCATGGTTAGCCCATGAGCTAACTCATGCAAGATAATAGTTACCACAATGCCACCCAGGCAGATGCCTATTTCCAGGAGGCCAAACCGGAGGGTGTCGGGTAATTTCCCAATCTTAATCGCAACTATTGAAAAGATGAAACCCAGCAGGAGAAACACCGGGAGCGCCAGGAGCTGGAGCAAAATGGCCCGAGCCGGCTTATCTTTCACTGTCCAATGGTAAACTTGCTGGTACGCACCATAGATAGGATCCTGAGCAGTCGTGAAGGGATCGGGATTGAGCATCAGAACGCTTCTACCAATGCGGCCCCAACCAGGGAGCATATCCCCAACGCGGCGATGGCTATTTCAGCCCGGTTGAAGCGGATTTCACGGAGCCTGAAGGTCTGGGACCATTGTTTGGCCGGAAAGGTTGCGGCGACATTCAAAGATTTCGGCAGGGTCACCGCGCACAGCAGCACATAAGCGGTCGTTTCCCATAGACCAATCCGCAGAAAGGCGGCATTGGCCGCTGCCACACTCGGGAAGGGTTCCATAAAGCCGTTCGTCCCGGCAGTCCAACCGATCACCACAGCTTCGTAGGCCAGGATCAACAGGCCTGGGGTCACGCTGCCGAAGCGAACAAACAGATTGCCAGCGATGATGATGAGCAGCAGCAGCCCATTACTACCTAAGATAAACGCCACCACCCGCCAGCCCGTCTCCCGCTCCACCGCAGAAACATTTTGATACGCACCTGGATGAGTGAGCAGGCCGATCCCGAAAACGATCCATAGGGTTGCCATAAAGGCGATCCACAAGATGACAGTCCGCCGGACTGGGTTCATTTGAAAAAGCTGTTTCAACACATCTCCTTGGCTATTGCGCTCAGGCAGCCAGACTTTGGGCTACCCGAACCGCTTCCCAGCCGCAAGCGATCGCTAACATGGTGACGGCCAGTAAAACCCCTACATTCCGCTCCCGGATCACAGACGGGATTTGGGGAAGGCCCATTTTCTCGCCCCATTTTCCGATCAGGCGGTATTTGGAAATGGAAACCGTCGCGGCTGCCGCCAACACATAAGCGGCAATTTCATAAATCCCGGAACTGCTAAAGATTCCCAGCGATGGCGGTACTTTCGCACCTTGTGAAAGGGTAAAGGAATTGGTCCCGATGATCACCCCAAACATCAGCGCATTGACAGCGACGGCAACATACCCCAGAGGAACATTGCCATCCGCTCGAAACAGGTTGGCCGCCACAAAAATCCCCATCATGGTCAAATTGAGCGCAAAAATGCGCAACCCTTCCCAATAAACACTACCGCCCGCCAAATCATCTCCGGCCAGTGCTTGTGCCGCAGTCTTCCCCAACAAGAACTCCTTCTGGGAGGAAAAAATAACTAATCGTCCAGGCGCCGAGAAAGATCACGAAGATGGAGGCGAGCAGCCCTCCAAAACGAACCAGCAGTTTGTCATGCAGCAGATACTTTTGGAACATTCTATTTACCCCTTTCCATGTCAGCGTCGAAGAGTGCATTCACCCAACATCTTCTTGAACAGCAATAACGGACTTCTTGGGGAAATGCGTCAAAGCACCTCGCGGATACTTCAGACGCTAGGGAACGTTCATGGTTATACTTTCACTCAGTTATAGATCATATCAGCATTATCCAGTACCCGCCGGATGAATAACGGCCAGAGGGTCAAAGCCGCAGATCGGATCCTCCCAACCAATCTCATTTAACTTTAACATGTCGGTAAAGGTCTATTTATAAAGTAAAGGTACACCCGGCTTACAAAGCGCCGGTACAATGCCGCGGATTGGGCTGGATCGCAGAGTGCCGCCCGCGCCAGATCGCCTCGTCCTCGAGCGCCTCGTCTTCGAGCGCCTCGTCTTCGCGCGCTCTGGCCCATTGGGAATTGTGCATGGATGTTCCTTGCCAGATTTTGTTGTTTTCCATTCGATACCGCTATATATTTAAATCGTGGTAAGAATGAAAACCTAACGGATGAACTGGGATTGTCCTCATTCTATCTTACTTGGGAAAGGGTACGGTGACATTGATCGGTATCGTGAGCCTGAATATCCCGATCCAAAAATAATATACCCCCTGAATGTGACTTTTGGTTGGCGACAATACACCCCCTTCGTTGCTAAGCTCAATTTGAAATACTCATTCCTCATATCATTTTTTCCAGAGAGATTGGCACATGGACAATATGGAACAAAAATTTTCGCAACGCAGGTACGATCTGGATTGGCTGCGGGTCATTGCCATCCTGGCCGTGTTTCTCTTTCATAATGGGCGGTTTTTCGACACGGGCGGCTGGCATGTGAAAAACCCGATCACCTACCCCGGTATGGACTACTTTACCGGTTTCCTGGGCAGCTGGATCATGCCGATCATCTTCATTGTCTCCGGGGCAAGCCTGTTCTTTGGGTTGGGGAAAGGCGGATTTGGCAGGTTTTTCAAAGATAAGGTCCTGCGCCTGCTGGTGCCGCTGGCGGTAGGCGTGTTTACCCACGCTTCGCTAATGGTCTACCTCGAACGCCATACCCAGGGCGGGTTCAGCGGCTCGTACTTCGATTTCCTGCCGCATTATTTCGAGGGGTTCTACGCTTTCGGCGGCAACTTCGCCTGGATGGGGCTGCACCTCTGGTACCTGGAAATCCTGTTTCTCTTCAGCCTGATTCTCTACCCGCTCTTCCGCTGGCTGAAAACGGACACCGGCCAGAGCCTATTGAACGGATTGGGTAACCTGCTGGCCAAACCTGGAGCAGTTGTGCTGTTTACTGTACCGGGGACGCTGCTCTTTGCCACCCTCGACCCGCGTGGTTACGCAGGTATCCGGGATTTCGGCGGCTGGCCGCTGCCGGTTTATGCCTTTTACTTCCTATCTGGGTTCCAGATTATCGCTCACGCCGGGCTGCAAGACAGCATCCGGCGGCAGCGCTGGTTTGCCCTGGCGGCAGTGTTCATCATCACAGTCCCGCTGATCGCCACAAGCGGCGAATCACCCTTCGGATCACTGCGGTACGTGCTGAACCAGGTGCTGTACAGCCTGATGTCGTGGAGTGTACTGTTCACCCTCCTGGGGTTCGGCTTCCAGCATCTACACTTCAGCAACCCCTTCCTGAAATATGCCAACGAGGCCTTGCTGCCCTTCTACATCCTGCACCAGACGGTGATCCTTGGGCTGGGGTACTTCGTCGTGCAGACCAGCCTCCCGGCCTGGCTGAAGTACGGCCTCACCGCGGTGTGCTCATTCATCGTCATTATGAGCCTGTACGAGCTGCTGGTGCGGCGCTGGAATGTGCTGCGGGTGCTGTTTGGGATGAAGCCGGTGGCGAGGCCAGTAGTGATTAATACTCCGCAGGTGGTGGTGGACAACAATGCCGTGTGAGGTACGAGAGGGGATTTTCCAGCATCCTTCTAGCCCTGGCCTCCATCTGGCTGACCATGCCGTTGTTCCGCGAATGGGAGCGGAGAAGCGGTCAGGTGCAAGGGGATGAAGCCTCTTCCCACGCCACCATACTCCAGATTCTGAGGGACTAAACAAATGAAACCATTCCTCATCATTTTTATGATCCTTGCCATCCTTCTCCTGATTGCCTGGCTGGGATTTCAAGTGAAACCCACCTCATTTTCACCTCATCCGGAGCGCACCCCACACCTGGAAACGATCCCGCTGCCCAAGAACCTGCCAGCGCCAGTGGAACGCTTCTACCAGACAGTATACGGGGATAGTGTGCCGGTGATTAAAACAGTGATCATCCAAGGCCAGGCGCTACTCAGTCCATTTGGCCTCAAGATGCCTGCTCGCTTCCTCTTTGTCCATAATGCAGGCAAGGATTACCGCCACTATATCGAAGCAACCTGGTTTGGTTTGCCCGTCATGAAAGTCAATGAAAGCTATGTGGACGGCAATAGCCATTTCGAGCTCCCAGTCGGGACGTTTGACAATGATCCCAGTATCACGCAGGGCGCTGTGTTGGGATTGTGGGCTGAGGCTGCCTGGTTTCCCTCCATCTGGTTGACTGATCAACGCGTTCATTGGGCGCCGGTGGATGAAAATTCAGCCCTGTTATACATCCCTTTTGGCGAGAAGGAAGAGAGCTTTGTCGTGCGCTTTGACCCTCAGACCGGCCAGTTGGACAAGATGGAAGCCATGCGCTACCGCGATCCTGGGCTGCAGGCGAAGAAGATTCTCTGGATTACCCAATCCTTACCAGGAAAAACCATTGAGGGTACAAATTTGTTTGCCAGCGGTTCAGCCACCTGGCTGGATCAGGGCAAGCCCTGGGCGGTATTCACGCTAGAAGATGTAGCCTACAACGTGGATGTGCGTGAATACATCCAGCAGAAGGGCCAGTAGCTCGATCGGTGGGATTGCATCTGCGTCATCGAAATCAAAGAAATCCAAACCTGGAGCCATTCTGAAGATGAAATTTTCAGTCTGGTATGGCATTGCGGTTGGACTGCTGATGTTTGGGCATAAGGAAAGATCATGACCGAGAAAAGCATTCTCATTATTGGCGCGGGAGTTGCCGGGTTATGCACGGGGATCTATGGACAGATGAACGGGTACCAGACCACGATCCTCGAGCAGCACACCATCCCCGGCGGATTGGTGACCGCCTGGCGGCGCAAAGAGTACCTGATCGACCTGTGCATCCACTGGCTGGCCGGCTCTGGGCCGGGGCTCTTCCTGCACCGCTATATGAATGAGGTTGGCCTGCTTGATCACCGGGCGTTCCTCCCGCACGACCGCTACGGGGTCTACATCGCGAAGGATGGCCGCCGGGTCAACTTTTACTGCGATCCGGACCGTCTCGAAAAGCACCTGCTGGAACTCGCCCCGCAGGACGCGCCGGTTATTCACGAACTGGCCGATGGGGTGCGCCTGGGCATCCGCTTCCAATCGCCGGAGAAAGAACAGTACGAAGCCGGTACGCTGCGCTGGATGCAGTTCATTTTTAGCATGCTGCCGATCGTGGGGGAGATGCAGAAGTGGAGCAAGCTCACCGTGGGAGAACTGGCCGGGCGCTTCCACAGCCCCCTGCTGCGCGAGGCCCTGCTGAACCTGTTCGAGCCGGACTTTTCCGTCTTCTACATGATCCTTTCTCAGTTGGGGTTCATGTACAAGCAGCAGGCGGCGTACCCGCTGGGCGGTTCCCTGCCGCTGGCGATGGCTCTGGAGAAGCGCTATAAGCAGATCGGAGGTCAGGTGCAGTACCAGGCGAAGGTGGAGAAGATCCTGGTTGAAGACGGGCGAGCCGTAGGGGTGCACCTTGCAGATAGTAACGAGCTGCGCGCGGATGTGGTCGTTTCCGCCGCGGATGGGTACACCACGATCTTCAAAATGCTGGAGGGGAAATTCACCGACCAGAAAATCCGCGAGCGATACACCACCTGGGAGCCCTTCCGGCCGGTGCTCTACGTCGGCGCCGGCGTCAACCGGACCTTCCCAGATTACCCGTATTCGGTGGAGGGGAATGCCTTCGAGTTGCGGCAGCCGGTGGTGATCGCCGGAGAAGAACAAAAAATGCTCCCCATCCGCATTCGTAACGAAGATCCGGCCTTTGCTCCGGCGGGCAAGACAGTACTAACTTCGGCGATCTACACCCGGCACGCATTTTGGAAAGCGCTGGAGGGCGACCGGGCTGCTTATGAGGCCGAGAAGGAGAAGGTGGCTCAGGCCTATCTCACGGCCCTGGAGCAGCTCTGGCCGGGCATCGCCGCACAGGTCGAGGTGATCGATGTGTCCACGCCGCTGACCTTCGAACGCTATACCGGCAACTTGCAGGGCAGCATCACTGGTTGGAAGCTGACCCCAAAGCAGGCCGCGACCGCTATCCCTCGCACGCTGCCCGGCCTGGAAAACTTTTGGATGGTGGGGCACTGGGTGTATCCCGGCGGCGGGGTGCCGGCGGGGGTCACGACCGGGCGGGAGGTGATTTGGAAGCAGTGTAAGAAGGACAAGAAGACCTTTGTCACGCTTTCATAAACCGAGAGTGGATCTGCTCCCCAAGGAAAAGGATAACAACCATGACCATCGAAAATGCACAGCGTGAAATGCGCTCCATCTATCGAGGTGGCGCCAAAGCGCAAGCAGTATCCGATGTCATCTGGCTGATTTCCGCCGCGCTGGAAACATTCGTCAGCCAGTCGGCGGGGCTGGTATCTCTCTTCCTGGGCGGATGCCTGATCCTTCTCTTGACCCAGCTCGTCCTGAAACTCCTCGGGCGGCCTGCTTCCGCCAGCAGCGCCAACCCGCTGAACGGCCTGGCAAAGGAAATCGCCTTTATCGTGCCGCTTCATTTGTGCTTTAGCCCTTCCGGTGGCTCCCATCGCCTCGGTCTGGTGGGACTTGCCAGCACCGCCAACAGTGATTTGAAGGAAGAAATCGGCTGGCCGGAGCTTGCGGCGACGGTAGCCCAAATTCGTAACCAACTGCCGGAGGAAGAAAAGGCGTTGGTAGGCGTGCTGACCTACAACTATGACGAAGCTGGGGCGATGAACAGGCATGGCCTGGCCCTGGGCCTGCCTGAAGCGCTTAGTGACGTCAATTCATATGGGCTGCGCGGATACAGCAGACCGCCGCCCCAAACGCTGATTGTGATCGGTTACCAGCGGCCGTATGCTGATTTCGTTTTGGTCGAGAATGAAATTACTACGGTTGGTCGATTCCATTGCCCTGTTTCACGTCGTACAGATTTTTAGGAGATAACCGGAATTTAGCAAGTCTATCGATCTATGTTTGTTCCCTGTACATCGATTCTAACCGGATATGCATAGATCGACGGAATATACTCACAAACTGTACTGCCAATAATGGATAAATACACTATTTTTTATAAAAATATTGACTCCCGATCCTAAAATTTCTATAATGGTTCTATATATGCTGTAAGGATGTACCGAAAACGGATGGATATTCTCCGCGAGGGGCAGCAAAAGCGCACGACTGTAGCCTTTTCTGATGGAGCATCAAACTTGTGTAGGGGGGTGTTCGTTCATCGAACAAAGGGGAGTTTGCATGTTAAAGGTTAAGCTCTTTGGTTTTGCCCGGGCAAGCTATGCTGGCTTCCCTTTACCTGGTTTCCCAAATCAACAGGCGGGGCTTTTGTTGTGCTTTTTGATGCTCAACAAGCTGCACCCGCACAACCGAGAGCGACTGGCAGCGGTATTCTGGGCCGATCAGCCGCCTTATGTAGCACGCAAAAACTTCCGAAATACCCTCTGGAAGCTGCGTCAGATGCTGTTTGTTGCCGGGGCACAGCCGGAGGATTACCTGGATATCAGCGACGAAAGTGTTTCCTTCATCAATTTTGCACCATATCAGTTGGATGTGGATACGCTCGAATCCGCGGCCTCCTTTCTCAACACACCCGATGAGAGCCTTAATCTGAATCAGGTGAACCAGCTGGAGACGGCTGTGGATCAATATGATGGGGATTTGCTGGAAAATGTGTATGAGGACTGGTGCCTGTACGACCGCGAACGACTGCGCCTGGTGTACCTTAGCATGCTCAATAAGCTGATGGGGTATCACATTTCTCAGAGCAGCTATGAACGTGGGCTGACGTATGGCCAAAAAATGCTGGTTCTCGAACCCACCCGCGAAGATACTCACCGTCAAATCATGTGGCTGCACTGGCAGATGGGCGACCGCGCCGCCGCACTGACCCAGTACAAAGTCTGTATTCAGGTACTAAAAGACGAGTTAGGCGTTGCACCGCTTGACACCACTCGCCAGCTTTACGAGCAAATCCTTCACGTCTCGCCCCACGAGTTACCGCTCCCTTCCGCCCGGCTGGACTTTCAACCCAGTGCGCAAAACGCGCTGGAACACCTGCATCACCTTCAGCAAGTCCTTGAGCGGACCAATGCTGAGCTGGCTCAGCTTGAGCGAATGATCCTACAAGCCCTGGGAAACTCACAACAATAAATTTTTCGCCCTTATTGGGATGCAAGGATCTTTACAAGTCACTGACTGATTCGAAAAGCAAGGCAGCGATCGCTGATGCTGCTTTCCAGTGAGCTCTGTAGAGGATCCTGGCAATCCAAGCAAAATATCTTCAACCGGCTCAAGACCTTTTAAGGGTATCACGAGAAAGGTCTAGTACAGTCGGGCGTAAATACCTCTGTAGTTGCTTAACTTGTCCGCCCGACTGTTTAAAGGACCCGGCGCGTGACGATAACCATAGAGCTATTTACGCCGCCGGGTACTAGCGATCATTCCGTCCCTTTGCATAGGTGCCTGGTAGGATTTATTAGAAGCTCCGCCCGGCGAACGCGCCCATTCTTAGGCGCTGCCGCCGGGTGGAGAGAGGCCAAGCATCCCCGCTACACAGTAAAAGACTCAAATCATCTGGCTCGGAGATGCTGAAAAGACGTCCCGAAGACGGACCAATACTAGACTAACTCCATAATCTTTATCATATTTGCTCCTCCCTGAGGTTTCGGAGCTATATGCCGAAACCGCACCAGAACATGCGCCCATTAGGGGAAAAGATGAAAGGTCCGCCCGCGCGCCCGGCCCAAACATCCTACACCGATACTCATACCTTCATTATCCGCATCTGGCAGGATGGAGGTGGGAGAAAAACCAGCCAACCCGTCTGGCGCGGGGTGATTGAACAGGTGGGCAGTGATCGTCATGTTTATGTTTTCGATGGTGAAAGCATCACCCAGTTTCTTCAGGAGCAGACGGGTATTCCTGCCCACCAAGACCAGGGCTGGCTGCGCGGCTTCTTGAAATGGATTCGCCATGAAAAGTGATTCGGCCATCCTGGCGGAAAACGTACGTGTTGACCTCAGTCTTCAGCACCTGATTCTGGAGCTGGCGAGGATCGACCTGCTATTGCAGCGCGAGATAAACCGCTGGCGCAGCGCCGGGCAGAATCCGCTGGATGATTTTCGCGGTTTATATGTATCTGACGAAATTGCTCAATCGCTGCTGGACCTGCCCTTCGGCTCCAATTGGGGCGGCTCTATCCCGCTCGATCCGCAAGCGCTTGAAAATGACCGGCAGATTATGGAACGAACAGCAGCCCAGGCGGCGCGGCTGGCAGAGATGGCCGAACCTTCCGGTCAGGAGCTGCGCCTGCGGCGCTTGTGCGCCATGTTCGACCTGGACGATTTTGAGCGTGATGCACTGCTCATCTGCCTGGCCCCCGCCCTGGATCTACGCTACGAGCGTATCTTTGGTTATTTGCAGGATGATGTCACTCACCGCCGTCCTTCGGTCAATCTGATCCTCAATATGCTCTGCGATCCCGGCGCCGCCCGACTGACAGAACTCCCCCGCTTCACCGACCCGGCCCCGCTGCTGCGGCACAACCTGTTAGAGCGAGTGGTCGAGCCAGGCGGGCTAAGAGCAACTGCGCTGAGCCAGTCATTTCAGGTAGATGAAACCATCGTTGCCTGGCTTCTTGGAAATTATCTGCCTCACCCGCAAATTCGCGAATATACAAAGGTCTGGCAGAGCAAACCTTTCGGCAGTGATGCGCAAGGCAGACCCGAGGACACAAACCTGATCCTTGCCGGGGAGACCGGGCGTAAGTTAGCAGAAGCGCTGTCGCATGACGCTACCTGTCTGGAGCATGCTTTGCTGTCCTTTACCGGCCCAGACCAGACCGCCCAGGAGGCGGCGGCCCGTTGGCTTGCCAGCCGGATGCCGCGCCCGCTGCTCGAGTTGGACCTGGCAAGTGTCTTGTTAAAGGAAGAAGCCGATGTGCTTTCCATATTGCTGCTGGCCCGCCGCGATGCCCGCCTGACCGGTGCGATGCTCATGGTCAAAGGTTTGGACGCCTGCTTGACGGATGGCGCGCCTCCGGAATGGCTGCTGGATACGTTGGGCCAGGAACCTGACGACGTAATCCTCGCCAGCCAGACTCCCTGGCTGCCCCGCACTGGTGATACGCCCATTCGGGTGCGCTTCTTTAATTTCCCCCTGCCCCGTTTTGCCCAACGCCAGGTTCTCTGGCGCCATTTCCTGGGCGATCAGGCCGCTCCGGTCATCGATTCACTTGCCGGGCGTTTCGTCCTCACCACTCGCCAGATCCGCGATGCGGCCATGACCGCCCTCAGCCTGGTTGAGCCGCTTGACCAACCACCAGGGGAGGCCGATCTCCTGGCCGCGGCACGCGCTCATTCCAATCCGCGCCTGTCCAACCTGGCTCATAAGATCGAGCCGCGCTACACCTGGCAAGATATCATCCTGCCCCCGGATCAGATGGAACTGCTTAAAGAAATCATCACTACCGTGCTGCACCGGGCTCAGGTGCTCGACCAATGGGGCGTGGGTGAAAAACTGGCCTCCAGCCAGGGGGTAACGGTGCTGTTTGCCGGTCCGCCTGGCACCGGCAAGACCATGGCTGCTGAAATCATCGCCTCTGCGCTGGGGCTGGATCTGTACAAGATCGACCTCTCAACCATCGTCAGCAAATACATCGGCGAGACCGAGAAGAACCTGGAGCGAATATTTAATGAAGCTTCATCCAGCAACGCTATCCTGTTTTTCGATGAGGCCGATGCGCTGTTTGGCAAGCGTTCGGAGGTGCGCGACTCGCATGATCGCTACGCCAATATTGAAACCAGCTACTTACTCCAGCGTATGGAAGCCTACGACGGCGTGACCATCCTGGCGACGAACCTGCGCGCCAACCTCGATGAAGCCTTCACCCGGCGCCTGCAATTCGCGGTCGACTTCCCCTTTCCGACTGAGGAAGACCGGCTGCGCATCTGGCAGGCCCTCTTCCCCCCCGGCGTCCCGCACGAGCCGAACCTGGACTTCCGCTCCCTGGCTGGGCGTTTCAAGCTGGCCGGGGGCAATATCCGCAATATTCTGGTCAGCGCGGCGTACCTGGCCGCTGCGGATGGTGGGCAGGTGACGATGAACCACCTGATGCACAGCACGCGCCGTGAAATGCAAAAGATGGGGCGGCTGGTCAACTCTGAAGATCTGTCTCCATCATAGGCGTTTGCTCAATGGCAAAGGAAAAACAGGCTGCTGAACCTCGGCCCGAGAAGATCAACGGGCACAAAGCGGAACAAGGCTCCCAGACCCAGGCGGTCGCAGAGACCGCGCTGCTGGCTGAGACGGCGTTTCACCCGGGGCTGGCTGCCGGATCCGGCGACCCAGGTGCGCAGTCGGCGCGGCTGGCAGACCGCCAGTTAGCAGCCGCGCAGCGTCAGGGCCTGGCGCGCCAGATTGGCCAGCAGCAGGGCAACGGCCACCTCCAGCACCTGCTGGTATCGCTCCAGCGTGAAGCGCAGCCTGCTCAAAACGGTCACGCCCGCAGCCGCGCGCCAGTTTCCGCCGCTCAGGCCGCACCCGCTGCATGGGAGGGGCTGTTAGAACCGGCAGACGAACTCGACAGCGCTGACCCGGAAATCGTGGGTGCATCCGCTGCCGGGTCACCTGCCTCCCACCCCAATGGAAAAAACGGCAAAATTTCAGAAAACCTGATCCAGCGCCAATCTGAGGCAGGTGAGAACCAGGAGAAAAAGCGGCCCACTGAAGCCGAAAAGGCCGCGGCCCGCATTGCCGCCAAAATCGCCGAGGCCAAAGCCGGGCAGTCCTCCAACCAGGCAGTGCAGGAAACAGCCAAATCGCGCGCCTTGCAAGAGAATGAGCTTCAAAACGGCCAGGCTGCCCGGCAGAAAACCGAGACAGCTAAATCCGAGGCGGCTTCTGTCAATGAGCAAGCTGCCAATCAGACGGGCGGCGCCAGCCTTTCTGGCGGCATCGGCAAGACTGCCAGCGACCAGGCGGCTGGCAGTGAAAAAGCAGCCGGTGGAGCATCGGCCCAGGCGGTTGGAGGGCCGGCCAGCGCGGAGGAAGGTGCACCCACGCTGGTGGATGAAGGTGCGCTGGTTGATGCTGGGGGAAGCGAGAAGGCGCCGGACGCACCCGAAGACGATCCCACCTTCCAGGCGGTCATCACCAGCACTAAACGAGCCGCGGGTATCGAGAAGTCCCATGCCTCCTCTCAATCCAAAGCCCGGGAGGCTCAGGCAGCCGCCGAAATGCCTTCAACCGAAGTGGACGCGCGCGCCGAGGCAGGCAAGATGGGCCAGATGGAGGCTGCGCCCAACCCGGGCTTTGATGCAGCCGGTTTCAAAGCCAGGATCATGCAGCGTATCGCCGACATGGCCCCCAAGACGATGGAGGAGACTGACGATTTCAAGAAGAGCAACAAACTCGGCCAGGTAAAGAGCGAGATGCAGGGCCAGGCCACGCAGGAAAAGGACGCTGCCAAAGGTCCGATGCAGCAGGCTACGGAACAGCCGCCGGATTCCGCCAGCGTCCCGCCTAAACCGGTCACGCCGCTCGACGCCGAGCAGCCCGGCCAACCTGCCAGCGTGACCAACCCCGCAGCTGCCGTGCCGAAGCCCAAAACCCAGGCCGAACTGGAAGAACCGCTTAAGGCGGATAACCAGCGCATCGACCAGCAGTTGGCCGAGGAAAACGTCACGGATGCACAGTTAGCCGGGTCCAACGAACCCGAATTCCTGAACGCGCTGCAGACCAAGCAAGAAGCCCATGCCCAGGCGGAAACCGGCCCCGGTGAGTATCGCCAGTTCGAACAGGCCCAGATCGACCAGGCGCAGGGCGAAGCCGTCACCGTCGCGCAGGAGAAGACGCAGGCCATGCATGGGCAGCGCGCAGCGGTGCTGAACCAGGTAACCGGGCATAAGAGCCAGACCAAGAGCGAGGATGAGAAAGCCCGCGCACAGGTGGCTGCGGATATAGAGGGCATTTACAACCAGACCAAGACCCACGTGGAAGCGATCCTGGCCAAATTGGATCAAGACGTGGCGAAGACTTTCGACGAAGGCTCGCAAGCTGCCAAGCAGGCTTTCGAAGATTATGTCGACGCGAAGATGGACGCCTATAAAGAGGATCGCTACGGCGGGTGGTTGGGATGGGCTGACTGGCTCTCCGACAAAATATCCGGGATGCCGAATGAAGTCAACGTGTTCTACGTGGATGGTCGCAATTTATTCCTGCAAAAGATGGATGCCGTGATCGACAGCGTGGTCGCGTTGATCGGCAGTGGGCTGACCGAAGCCAAAGCCGAAATCGCCAATGGCAAAAAAGAGATCCAGAAGTACCTTACCACGCTGCCCAAGAACCTTCAGCAGGTCGGCCAACAGGCGGCGGAGAATATCTCTGGCCGTTTTGATGGACTCGAACAGTCGGTCGATGCCAAGCAGGATGAGCTGATCCAGAGCCTGGCCTCCAAGTACCAGGACAATTTGAAGGCAGTCGATGACCGGATCGATGAACTAAAGGCCGAAAACCGAGGTCTGGTCCAGAAGGCAGTCGATTTCGCAGTGGGCGTGGTCAATACCATTCGCAAGCTCAAAGATATGCTGCTCAATGTGCTATCGCGCATTGCCTCTGTGGTCATGGATATTATCTCAGCCCCGATCGAGTTCCTGCGTAACTTTACCTCAGCCGTCAGGCAGGGCCTGGATAACTTTACCAGTAACATCGTGACCCATCTTAAGGATGCGCTGGTCAACTGGATCACCGGAACCACAGGAAAGATCGGCATCCAGATCCCAGATGATATTTTCAGCCTGGAAGGCATCTTCAGCCTGGTGACGCAGTTGACCGGACTCAACTGGGAGTACATCCGCGCTAAAGCGGTCAATCTGTTGGGAGAACCGGCGGTGAAAGCCCTGGAGACCAGCTTTGACCTGTTCAAGCTGCTGATCACGGACGGCCCGCTCGGGCTGTGGAAGTATGTCAAAGAGAAGTTCTCTGACCTGAAAGAGACAGTCATCGATGCCATCATTGACATCGTCAAAAATGAGGTTATCCAGGCCGGGATCAAATCGATTATGAGCCTGCTCAACCCGGCTACCGCGCTGATCAAAGCGGCTATTGCGATCTACGACATCATCAAATTCTTTATGGAACACGGCAGCCAGATCATCGACTTGATCAACGCGGTGATCGACAGCGTCCAGGCGGTGGTCAGCGGCTCGATCAGCACTGCGGCAAAGATGATCGAAAATGCCCTGGCTAAAGCCCTGCCGCTGGTAATCGGCATGCTGGCGAACCTGCTCGGCATTGGCGACCTGGCCGATAAGGTCCAGGCCATCCTCAAGAAGATCCGTGACCGCATCGATGCGGTCATCGACGCGCTGCTGTTGAAGGTCAAGAAGTACGCCGGGAAGGCGCTGGCGAAGACCGGAATTGGAACGAAAGGCACTGCCGGGAAAGGCGGCAATAAAGTAGAACAGTTGCAAATCGGTCTCGCCGATATCGACAAGCAGGAAAAGAAACACGACAAAGACGGCCTCATCACGCACGAAGGGGCAGTGGCAGTAGCATCGGAAGTGGAAAAAAGGCACCCAATTTTTGAATCCTTAGTGGTTGTGAAAGGGAAACATACCTGGGACTACGAATATACGGTGCAAAGAGCCATCAAGGTAGGCGAAGAGCAGGAAGAACTGCATGAGATTGGTGGGTTACGCTTATCTGGCGAGCAGATTTTAAAGATGATTCGCCGGGTTGCGCGGAAGATTTACGATGACGAGGCCGTCAAAGCAGGCGCAGAAGAGATGGCCGCTTCGAGAAGGGTTGTGCAGAGTCCGGATGAAAGCGGTCGAAAACGGATATTAACAAAAGCGCCATCTGGAAAAATTGATTACGGCGTGGGGATGTTATCGCAAGTTCGTTATGCCAGGGAACGAGGCAAACTCGGGAAAGGCGAGCAAGAGATCATCACCACCCAGTACGGACCGATCGGAATCGAAAGTGAAAATGCGGCGAGGATTCGGCACCGCCCCACTTTTACATTTTGGGATCATGGAACCCAGGAAGAATAAGAGCGGCGTTGAAGAGCCGAAGAATAAAAGGATGGACAGCTATGCGGCGATTGCCCAGGAGCTCAAGAATACCGGCCTGAGCCCTGCCGTCATTGCCCGGGCAATTCAAACCTTTATCCGTTCCGGAACGGTTCCCTTACGGTTGGAGCGGTACCGGTGGCTGATCAGCCAGGCGGCCGTGTTAATGGTCGGAATTGAAGGTATGCGTAATCCGGCGACCATTGTCACGACTCCTATGCTCCTCGAGTTAATGGCAACCAGGCGCGATCCTGCCAGAGCAAAACAAGGGGCAGCAGAAGGGGAAGGGGAAGCCGAAAAAGAAGTGCCTATCGAAGAACATCTGACAGAAAGGCACCCCATGGCGCCCAGAGGATCGGAGTCTACGGCTGACCGGGTAAACAAAGAGCTGGGTTTTGAAGAATTCCAGGTAAATCCAGAACGGAAGACAGCAGGAGCCAACAAACCAACGCAAAGAGCGAAAGAAATGGAAGTTAAACTGGCAGTGGAATGGGTGAAGGAGAAAGTCAGCAGCGGAGCAGGGCAGTCCTTTGCAAAAGAGGAGGAGTTAGAACAGTTTATTGAAGATCAAGTCAGAAAGTTTTACAACATGCGCGCCCCTGTTTCAGAAGAAGGTTAATTCTGAGCAGCGCAGAGAAGACATCTCGAAACGAAGGCAATCAATCATGGCCAAAGAGCGGATGAAGGACCAAACTCAAAAAAGAGCCAGGCAGCGCAAACCCGATGATGAACAGCAGACCCGGGTTCCGTTTAGGCTGGATCCCGGCATGAAAAACCTTCAGCGCCAGATGGGTAACCGGTCCACCGAGCGTATGATTGAACGCTTCCGCTTAACCGGTGAAACTCCACTCCGGGACCTATCGCTTGCCCAGGTTCGCCAGGTCACCGAGGCACGGCTTGCGATATCCAACCCCACCGCGACACTCCAGCGCCAGGCGGACGCCGGAGAAATCGTAGCGCTCAACGTCCCGGCAGGTGTGCAGACTGGCAAGGTCACCATCGAGCAGCCGAAGATCGAGGATTACGATGTTACCGGCAGCAAGTTGAGCGAGGTATACAGCCAGCTCGACCCGGAGGAGTGGGGCCGCTGCCGTTGGGTGATGGATTATGACTACGACACCGTCGACGGCAAAGCCACTAAAGTGAATATTACCCTGCACCTGATCATCCGCCTGCCGCGCTGGACCAATGCAGGCAGCGCCTCTGCCCTCGCACGGGCGGAGTGGCAGCGAATGCTGCACGCGCTGCGAGCGCACGAGGAAGGCCACGCGGATATCGCCCGCAAGTGGGCGCCCCTCTTCAAAGACCGCTTGCTGCGGCAGCCAGAAGACAAGCTGAAAGAGAAATACCAGAACGCGCTGGATGATCTACAAGCCGAATCGGACAAGTACGACCAGGACACCCAGCATGGGCAGAATCAGAATGTATCCCTGGATACAACGATCCAGTAAAGAAAGGAGGCGGATGAAATGAGCAGAGAAGCAACCGCACAGGAGGAAATGAAAAAGAAAAGCCGTCCGCACAAACGGACTGTGAAACCCGGCGCGGCGCAGACACCGGCCTCAGAACCAACCCGACCGCTGGGAAATCTGCAGCAGCGGGTAGGCAACCGCGCCATCCAGCGCTTGCTGGCCCAGCGCAGCGCCGTTGGTCCGGCGGAGGTGGATGACGAAATCGCCGGGCGCATCAACCGTAAGCGCGGCAGCGGCCTGCCGCTCGACAGCGCTGTGCAAAAACAGATGAGCGAGTCAACCGGCGGGGACTTTAGCCAGGTTAAGGTGCATACCGACCCCGAAGCCGATACGCTCAACCACCAACTGGGCGCGAAGGCCTTCACCACCGGACAGGACGTGTTCTTCCGCGCCGGAGAATACCAGCCGCAGGCCTCTGCCGGGCAGAAATTGCTGGCGCACGAGCTGACTCATGTGGTGCAGCAAAGTCAGGGGACGAGCAGCGCGAGTGGACCCATGAAAGTCAACGCCCCCGGCGATGTCTTCGAGCAGCAGGCTGACGCGGTGGCGAATGCGGTGACCGGTGGGCAGCGCTCCGCGCCGCAAAGCGCAGCAAGAGTCCAGCGAGCAGAAGCGCCCGAGGAAGAAGATACCCTCCAACGCCAGGAACAAGAAGATCAGGACCAGCTCCAGATGGCTCCAGAAGAGGAAGAGGAGCAGATCCAGCGCCAGGAGGATGACGAGGAAGAAGAAAATATGAAAGCGGGTCATTGAACCGGCAGAGCCGGGTTACGCAAGAAAAGCATGAGGAAACATAATGATCGCTGACCTAGACGATACCATCCGCCTTCTGCTTCAGCAGGAGATGCCCATCAAAAACGGCGAGATCGAGGTTATGTTCGACCAGCCCAAGCGAGAATGGAGCGCTCGGCTCAACCGGCCCACGGTCGATTTCTTCCTCTACGACGTGCGCGAGAACCCCACGTTGCGCCAGCATGGCTGGGAGCAGCTTAACCCCGAGCGCGGGGATGACCTGGAGGCGCAGCTCAAGCGCACACCTTTCCGCGTGGACTGTTTCTACATGCTGACCACCTGGGCCAGCGATCCCGAGGACGAGCACCGCCTGCTTTCCAACACCCTCCTAACCCTCTTCCGCTACCCTGTGTTGCCCGAGGAACGCCTGGTAGGCAGCCTGAAGAATCAGCCCTTTGAGCTTCAGGCGCGCCTCGCCAATCATGACCGCCTGACCAACCCGGCTGAGGTGTGGAGCGCGCTGGATAATGAGATGCGTCCAAGCATTTCTTACATCGTCACCCTGGCGATGGATCCCTGGACGGCGGTTACGGTCCCGCTCGTCCACACCGTGACCATGCATACCGGCCAGACGGCCCAGCGAAATGGGAAAAATGGCCGGGCCAAAGCTGGACTGATCGAATCCACAGTCACCAAAAGGGCCTATTTCGGCGGAACCGTGCGCGGCGCGGATGGCGCTCCGCGACCTGGGATTCAGGTTGCGGTGAAAGGCACCGGTCTGTTTGTCACGACCGATGAACGGGGCCATTACACCCTGCGAACCCTGCCGCCCGGGCAGTACACCCTGGTCGCCTGGCCTGAGGAGGATCGCCCGCGTGAGAAAAACATCCACCTGCCGGGCAGCGGCCAGGAGTATGACATTGAGATTTGAAGGAGGTGGTGGCACAGCAAACCAACCCAATCATCCACAGGGGAACTTCTCCCCGTTTGAACAGATATCCTTTTTTGATTAGGAGAAAATAAACCATGGCTGTTTCTTACAAATCACCTGGAGTTTACGTTGAAGAGGTTCAACGCGGAACCAAACCGATCGAAGCGGTCGGGACTTCGATGGCGGCCTTTATCGGCATCACCAATGAGGCCAGCCGGAAAAAGCGGGACGAGAAAACCGGCGAGCGCTCGGTGGTTGAATCGGTGCTCAATAAAGCCACCCTGGTTGCCAACTGGACCCAGTTTGTGGATATTTTTGGTGACCTCTCGGCAGACGCCTACCTGCCAGATGCGGTCTATGGGCATTTTGCCAACGGGGGTGGGGCCTGCTATATCGTCAGCTTGCGCGCGTTGAAAGAGGGGAACGCAACTACCCGCGCGGCTGAAGTCACCATCCCTTCGAAAGGCAAAACGGCCTTCAGCGTGCGGGCCAAATCGGCGGGTCCGGGCGGCAATGAATTGGTCGTCCAGATCCAACCATCCGGAGATGATGCCTTCAATATGAGCGTGGGGGGCGAAACCAAAACCGGCCTGACGATGAAGAAAGGCGAAAATTATATCGGCGACGCGGGGTTTAACAGTGTCAGTGTGACAAACTTCGGCTCACCCGGCAACCTGCCCGACGCGGGTGATTACCCCCTGGCAGGCGGCAGCACTGCCGCGCTCACCCCGGCTGACTTCATCGGCGATACTACCGCCCGGACTGGCCTGGCCGGTTTGGAAGCGCTCGACCAGATCCGTCTGCTGGCCTGCCCAGATTTGATGAACGGTTATGATGGCACAAAGGACGCTCAGGAGCGGGTCAGAAGCGTACAAATGGCGATGATCGATCACTGCCAGCGCCTGCGCTACCGCTTCGCAATCCTGGATGCCCCCCCGGGCCTGAATGTCCAGCAGGCGCTGGAATGGCGCAGCTTTGTCAACTTCAATTCCTCCTACGCCGCCATGTACTTCCCCTGGATTCGCATCACCGACCTCTCTGGGGATGGCACCAAAAGTAAACTGATCCCCCCCAGCGGGCATATTGCTGGGTTATACAACCGCACCGATGCGGACCGTGGCGTACACAAGGCGCCTGCCAACGATACCCTGCTGGGTGTCACTGACCTGGAGCTGCAAATCAGTAAGGCCGAACAGGACCAATTAAATCCATTGGGCGTTAACTGCATTCGTTCCTTCCCGGGGCGCGGGATCCGCGTCTGGGGCGCACGCACCCTCAGCAGCGATGGATCCTGGCGCTATGTCAGTGTGCGCCGCCTGTTTATCATGGTCGAGGCTTCCCTGGATACCGGTATGCAGTGGGTGGTCTTCGAGCCCAACGACCGCATGCTGTGGGCGAAGGTCCGCCGGGATGTGACCTCTTTCCTGCGCACGGTCTGGTTGAGCGGAGCGTTGTTTGGGAACACGCCTGAAGAAGCCTTCTATGTGAAGTGCGACGACGAATTGAACCCACCCGAAATCCGCGATCTGGGACAGTTGATCATTGAAGTGGGCATGTGCCCGGTAAAACCGGCTGAATTCGTCATCTTCCGCATTTCCCAGTGGGCCGGTGCGAATGCCCAAAGCTAGCAGGATAGATTGAGGGTTATACAAGGATTATAAAAGGAGAACAAAATGGCTGACCGAGAAGATCCACTGGTTGGTTTTCATTTTTCGATTGATATTCAAGGCGTGGTGAAAGGCTATTTCACCGAGGTCTCCGGCCTGGGTTCCGAACACGAAATCATCGAACACAAAGTGATCAACGATTCTGGGCATGAAGTGGTGATGAAGATCCCTGGCCGGCTTAAGTGGGAGAACATTGTCCTCAAACGGGGCATCACCAGCAGTCTGGATATCTGGGACTGGCGCAAGAAGATAGAGGATGGCGCGGTAGATGCAAACCGTCATGACGGCTCCATTGTCATGTTTGACCATAAGCTGCAGCCTGTCGCGCGCTGGGAGTTCAAGAACGGCTGGCCGGTCAAAGTCACCGGGCCGCAGCCCAAAGCCGACAGCAATGAAATTGGTATCGAAGAACTGACCATTGCCCACGAATACATCCACCGGGTTTCGTAACTCGGTTGGGTGCCTCAACCCGCGGTTCGGCGGCGGTGTGGCGCGGATGCGCAAGCTTACTCGCTCGTGCAGCCTCTGTCGAACCGCGGGGGAAGGCCTCACCCATAAAGGAGCAGGATGACCCTCCAAACCTCTTTTGATTTCACCTTACCCCGTGGTTATGTCGACCCGGCCGGGCAGGTTCACCGGCATGGGTCGATGCGCCTGGCCCTGGCGATGGACGAGATTCAGGCTCTGCGTGATCCGCTCGTGCAGGACAACGAAGCATACCTCTCTGTTGCCCTGCTGGCGCGGGTGGTGACGCGGCTTGGCTCGCTGGCAACCATCGGCCCGCAGACCATCGAAAACCTGTTCGCTTCGGACCTGGCTTACCTCGAAGACCTGTATCTTCACCTGAACAGCCCGGAGACGCTGGTGCTGGGCGCTACCTGCCCGGTTTGCGGGAACGGGTTTCCCATTCAGGTCGCCCCGCTGGGTTTAGAAGTATGACCCAGCAGAGCTCAGCCTCGTGTCCTCTGCGGAACAACTCATTTATAAGTACTGGAAAGGCAGGCGCGAATGCCACAAACGTTCCCCCCAACCCAACCCCCCGCTGCGGGCAGCCCAGAAGCTCTTTCGCCTGAGCTGGTCAAACAGATAGCAGATAAAGTCTATGCCATGCTGCTGGCCGACCTGCGCCGTGAAGCCGAGCGCCAGGGAAAGCAGGCGCGGCGCCGGATCGGAGGCAGTTGATGGCCAGCGATGCGCAGATCCGCGGGCAGGTCAATGCCGCCTTCCGCTTCGTTGTGGATATCGAGGATGAACGCCAGGCCGCGTTTACCGAGTGCTCACTTCCCACCCTGGAATGGGAAGTCGAGGAAGTCAAAGAAGGCGGGTTAAACGTCTACACGCACCAGTTACCCGGCCGCCGAAAATCCGCGCGGGTCAGTTTGAAGAATGGTGTGGGCAAAAGTAAGCTACTCGACTGGTACCTGAGCACGCTCAGCCAGCAGAGCGAGCGGAAAAAGGTTACCATCACCCTGCTCGACCTGGCGCTCAAGCCGGTGCTGGTCTGGCACATCGAGAACGCCTATCCAATCAAATGGACCAGCCCGCAGTTAAAGAGCGACGAGAACGCCGTTGCGATCCAGACCCTGGAGCTGATTTGCGGCAATATCTCCGTGAGTCAGGAATAAAAAATGGCTATCCGCAATTCACGTAATCCGATCATGCGCCACCTCCAGCGCCACGCCCGGCTGGCATCCATCTATCGGCTGGCCGAAGACTCCCTTCAGCCCATTCCGCAGTATCCCGCCGCTGTCACCAGCGCTTACCTCTGGCCAACGGGAGAAGCCCTCGGCGAAGGACTGCCGGGCGATGAGGTGCCCGCCGGGGATGAGCCGCAGACTGGCGTTTCCAGCAGGGCGCAGCCGGCAGTATCCACCTCTCAACCAGGGCTGGTCGCACCACCCCCGGCAGCTTCCCACCCGGCAGCCGGGATGATCCAGGCCCAACCAGCCGCCGGGAGCGAAAAATCCAACCGGGGGACGCCGGAAACGCCTCTGTCAGCAAGACAAAGCCCCATACCAACCAGGCAAAGCAATGTACTGGCGTCGAGACGTTCAGCCGGTGCCAGGGACCAAGCGGCCTCCGTGCCACAACGTCTGGCCGCGCCAACTGCATCCGCACCGGTGGCTCATCCAACGCCGGTCCCGGCGGAAGCCGCCCGCCCTGGGCAAAACCAGGCCTCCCCGGCTGGTGAGGCTGGCGAGGAGATGGGTGCTGCCACCTGGAACCGCCTGGAAACCATTTTCCACCGCCACCAGGCGGCGGAAAGCGCTGCATCCCCGGCCCCGCTCCCGCCACCGACCGGCGCTCCCAGGCCGTCCCCAGAATCTGAGCTGCCTGCCTCCCCAGCTTTAATTCAGCTTCAGCCAGCGCCACTAACCGACCAGCCCGCCCAGGTCACGCCGCCAACCACCGGCGCCGAACCGGCAGGCAGCCCGCCCACTGCCTTCGCTGCGCCTGCTCTCATCCAGCGCGCACCGGCAGACCCGTCGTCCACCCCGGCGAACCTCCTCCCCGGCTGGCCGGAAGAAGAGGCGGGCGCGGATGCGGGCGCAGAGGCGGGCGCGGATGCGGGCGCAGGCGCGGATACGGGCGAAAAAACAGCCCGCCTGGGCCAGCGCCTGCCGCTGGAGGCTGTCTGGCCGGTTGAGCGCAGCGCGCCGCCCGCCCAAACCGCAGGACCGCTTTCGCCTGAACCAACGGAAATCCCCGCGCGCCCTACCCCCGAAACCACCGCGGGCAGTGCGCGGTTGGATCAGCTCCGCAGCCGGCTGGCGCAGGTGACTCCTGGACAGGGCTCCAACTCCTCGGTTGAGCTGATCCCCACCCGCCGGCCGCGTCCGGCTGTGCTGCACGCCACCGGCCTGGCGGATGCCCCAGCGCAGCCAGCCCTGACAGTGGAAGAAACAGAGGTTAATCATCCTTCTGGATTCGTCTCCGGCGCAGAAGCCGTTCAGAACCAGCCGTCCGCCCACCCGGCTCCTATTTCGGTGGATCCTGCGGCTGTGACTCTCCAACGCAAAACAAACTCGTCCCCTGAGGCAGTCCAGTCTCCCCCCAGCGGAACGAGGTCTTTGCCCGTTGAACCCCCTGCTGGACTGGTTCCGACCAGTATTGGAGACCTGCCCGCCGACCTGTGGTCGCTGATCGGCCAGCCGCCCCCCCCGGCGAAGATCCCTCCAGCACCGGCGGCGCCCATTCAGACAAGCCCCGCGGCTGACCAGTCCAGCCAGTGGGTACAGCGAGCCGAGGAGGATGCGCCTGGCGCACCCAACCCGGCAGAAACCAATGATGCTACTAAGCCTGTGGCAAGCGCTGCTGACCTGGCCCCGACGAATGCGCCGGATCTTGACCAACTGGCCCGCAGCGTCTACGCTGAAGTCCGCCGCAGGCTCACCCTGGAATGGGAACGCATGCACCGGCGCTGACCGGGCAATCATGGAGGATCTATATGAGCAATACCCGCGGTAACCTGGTTCCAGCAAAAATTTATGAGGTGGATAAGCAGGGCAACTCGGACGGTGGGCCGAGTGTGTCCTGCATGTTCAACCCCTACGAATACAGTGTATCCAAATCCAATTCCTACAGCGAAAAGCCGAAGAACAGCGCCAATACCCCGCAGGGAGAATTCTTCAAATCTGGTGCGCAAACGCTCAAACTGATCCTGCTGTTCGACACCTATGAGGCCGACTCTGATGTGAGCCTGGAGACCAACAAGTTATGGAAATTTATGACCTCCAAACAGCAGAAAGGGGGTAAAGCGAATGACAAAATCGCGCCGCCACAGGTAGCCTTCGAATGGGGCGTTTTCAAGTTCGTCTCCTATATCACCGCCATGACGCAGAAGTTCACCCTGTTCAAAAAGGATGGTACACCTGTTCGCGCCAGCGTAGACATCACTTTCACCCAATACACCGACACCAACGACTACCCCAAGCAGAACCCTACCTCCGGCGGCGGGCCCATTGATCGGGTCTGGCGCGTGGTCGCCGGGGACCGGATCGATTTAATCGCCGCCGAACTATATAACGATGCTACCCGCTGGCGCCTGATCGCAGAATACAACCGGCTCACCAACCCGCTCGACCTGCGCCCCGGGATGACCCTGCGCATCCCCTACGATTAAACAGCTGTGTGATGGGAACTGAAACCAGGAAAGGAAGCCATGCCTGATACCGCAGATTTGACCAGCCAGATGACCATCCTCATCGCCGGGGATGAAGTCCAGCGCGAGATGTTACAGCAGATCATCGAGGTGACCGTGGACCAGCACGCTCACCTGCCGGGCACCTTTACCATCCGCCTGCACGACCCAAACCTGAATCTGCTCGACAACGGCCCCTTCGACCTGACGAAGGAAATTGAGATCAAAGCCGAGAAAAGCGACGGCAGCCGCGTCTCGCTCATCAAAGGCGAAGTCACCGCGTTAGAGCCAGGCTTTGGCGAGGGCATGATCGCCGAGCTGATCGTGCGTGGTTATGACAAATCACACCGCCTGCTGCGCGAGATGGTCAGCAAATCGTATTTGAACAAAAAAGACAGTGATCTGGCTCAGGAAATCGCGCAGGCAGCCGGGTTGAACCCCAAGGTAAATTCTACCCAGACCGTCTACGAACATATTTACCAGCACAACCAGACCAATCTCGAATTCCTCACCTACCGCGCCTGGCGGATCGGTTTTGAGTGCTTCGTGGCGGATGGTAAGCTCTACTTCCGCAAGCCTAGCGGTGGAGGTGCCGGCCCGAAGGTGAAGTGGGGAGAAGATCTGCTCTCCTTTCACCCGCGCATCAACCTGGCCGAGCAGGTTGATGAAGTGGTTGTCCGCGGCTGGGACCCCGAGAAGAAAGAGGTAATCGTCGGCAAAGCCACCAATGGGCGGTTGTACCCCAAAGTCCAGGATCATAAAAACGGCGCGGATTGGGCCAAAACTTTTGGCAAAGGCCGGGTGCTGATCGTCGACCTGCCGGTGACCACCCAGGCCGAAGCGAATGCGCTGGCTGCCGCACGTCTGGATGAAATCAGCGGGGCATTTGTAGAGGGTGACGGGGTAGTGTTCCGCCGCCCAGATATCACCGCCGGGCAGATGGTGACCATCGAAGGGCTGGGGAAACGCTTCAGCGGCTCGTACCTGGTCACGCGCTCGGTGCATGAATTCACCAGCCAGGGCTTGCATACCATCTTCAGCGTCGGCGGCACTCGCACGGGCCTGCTGGCCGAAACACTGGCCGAACCGCCCGTTCGCGAGCGCTGGCCGGGTGTAGTGGTCGGCCTGGTGACCAACACAGATGACCCGAAGAAGTGGGGGCGGGTGAAACTGAAGTTCCCCACCCTTTCCGACAACGCTGAGAGCAGCTGGGCACGCGTGTTAGGGCTCGGTGCTGCTGACCAGACCGGCCTGTTTATCCTGCCTCAGGTTGGGGATGAGGTGCTGGTGATTTTTGAAAACGGCGAATTCAACCGGCCTTACGTGCTGGGCGGGTTATGGAACGGAAAGAGCAGCCTTCCGCCCGAGGTCAGCAATGCCGCCAAAGGCGACCTGCCCCTGGTGCGCACCTGGCACTCACCCAACGGTCACTGGATCGCCATGTATGATGATCAGCACAAAAAAATTGAAATTGTCAGCGCTGATGGGCGCAGTATCACTATTGATGACAGCAGTAAGGAGATTGTACTGAAAACCAGGGGTGTCACAATCACCCTGGAGGATCAGAAATTGTCGGTCGAGAGCCAGTCGGATATCTCGATCAAAGCTAGCGCCAACCTCAAACTGGAAGCCAACGGCAATATCGACATTAAAGCCAGCGGGCAGGTCAATGTCAATGGCGCGGTGATTAACCTGAATTAATTTTTCAACAGGATGAACCGATGGGAAATCCAGCCGCAAAACAAGGTGATCAGATTATCGCCGTCGATACGCATATCGTGATGGTTCCGGCACCGCCCGGCCCACCAGTACCCACTCCCCTGCCGCACCCCTTCGCCGGAGTGCTCAACGGCGGGTTGAGCAGTAACGTCAAGGTGCTGGGGCAGCCTGCCGCTACGGTCGGCAGTACCGCCGATAACAATCCCCCGCACTTCCCCACCCCACCCGGCACCGCTTTTCAGATTCCGCCCACCAACAAGGGCGTCATCCTCAACGGCAGCCGCACGGTTCTAATCAACCAGAAGCCAGCTGCCCGCAACGGCAACTCAGCCCAGACCTGCGCCGACCCCATGCCCAACCCAGGCGCGAAAGTGGTCGCAGTTAGCACAGTCATGATTGGAGGATAAGCAGCGATGAACGATGAAATTGTCGGGCGAGGGTGGGTCTTCCCGCCGCGTATCGATGCCCAGGGCGGGCTGGCGTTGACCAGTGAGCGCAGCGAGCTGGATCAATCCATCCAGATCATTCTAACCACTGCACCTGGTCAGCGAGTGATGCGCACCAGTTTTGGCTGCCGCCTGCAAGAGCTGGTGTTTGCGCCCAATAACAGCCACACAGCCGCACAAGCCCGTCGTTACGTTGAAGAAGCCCTGGGCATGTGGGAGCCGCGCATCAATGTCCTGCGCGTGGATGCCCGCCCTGACCCTGAAAACCACAGCTGCCTGATCATCGAGATCGAATACGAGGTGAAATCTAATCACGACCAGCGCAGCCTGGTGTACCCATTCTACTTAATCCCGGACGAAGCCGGATAAAACAAGGAGGTCGCTATGCCGCTCGCTGCACCCCAATTGGATGACCGTCATTTCCAGGATCTGGTCGATGAGGCTAAGAAACGTATCCCGCATTACTGTAAAGAATGGACGGATCATAATGTCAGCGACCCAGGCGTGACCCTGATTGAGCTGTTCGCCTGGATGACCGACCTGCTGCTTTACCGCCTTAACCAGGTGCCCGACCTGCACTACATCAAGTTTATGGAGATGCTCGGCATCCGCCTGCAAGAACCTGAACCTGCCCACGCCCCGGTGACCTTCTGGCTGTCAGCGCCCCAGCCCAACCTGGTCGTTATCCCTGGCGGGACCGAGGTCGCCAGCACACAGACGGAAACCCAGCCCTCGATCATATTCACAACCGATACAGACTTGCTCGTCCGGCCGGCGCAACTGGCCGAGATTTATTCGCGGCAAGATGCTGGCAAAGGCGATAACAGCAAGGTGCTGCGTGATCTGAACCGGCGAGGCCTGGAACTGGGCATGAAAGGCGTGGAAGTTTTTTCCAGCCTCCCCCACCTGGACGACGCACTTTATTTTGGCTTCGAGAATGACTTGAGCCTGCATATCCTCGGCTTCGACCTGGAGTTCGACTCGGCCGGCGGCGCGGGCAGCAACCCCAACCTGCCCCCCTACACCTGGGAGGCTTCCATCGGACAAGCGGATGGGCACTGGTCCCCCTGTGAAGTTGAACTCGACACCACGCGCGCGATGAACTCAAACGGGCGGGTGCTGCTCCACACCCCCAGCATGGGCCGTTATGCTGTAAATGATCAGAATCTGTATTGGATCCGGGCCAGAGTGAAAGAAATCCGCCCGGACCGGCAGCACCCCGAACCCAGCCAGTATAAGGCCTCGCCCCTGCTGTGCAAAGCCGCGGCTGCCACCTGGGGTGGGACCATCTCTGCAACCCATTCGCGTTTGGTGACCCAGGAGAATCTCGGCCAGAGTGACGGCACCCCCGGTCAGCGCTTCCATCTGCAAATGACGCCCATCCTCAAACGCAGCGCCGGGGAGCATCTGATGGTCAAACTCGACAAGGATGTGACCCAGGATTGGAAAGAAGCGCCCGATTTCAGCCAATCTGGCGCGCTGGACTGCCATTATCTGCTGGACAGCGTTTCGGGTGAGCTGCGCCTGGGCCCGGCCATTCGCCAGCCGGACGGGACCATCAAGCTGTGTGGGGCCGTACCACCCCGCAAAGCCTACCTGATCTTTAGTCGCTACCGCTTTGGCGGCGGTGAGGAAGGCAACGTCCAGGCGGGGATTTTGAATACCCTCAAGACCTCTATCCCCTACATCGACCGGGTCGCGAACCGGACTCCGGCTGTAGGAGGACTGGATGCCGAAACCCTGGAAGCAGCCATGCTGCGCGCGCCAGCTTTACTGCGCGCCCGCGACCGGGCCGTGACCGAATCGGACTTCGAATTTCTCGCCACCCAGGCCCTGCCGCAGCGCATCGCGCGCGTACGCTGCATTCAACCCCGCCCCGGGGAAACCACCTCCATCGCCCCGGGCCTGGTATATGTGCTGGTCATTCCCCGCATCCCCCACCCGGAGGGTTACATCAAACCCAAAGACCTGTCGCTGGCCACAGAGGATCAGGCCGGGCTGGTGCGCTACCTGAATGAGCGCCGCCTGCTGACCACTCGCCTGGAAGTGCGCGAGCCTTCGTATATCCCCATCTCGGCCCGCGTGCGCCTGCATCCCGCTCCAGAAGCCGACCGGGCGAAAGTGGAAGGCGATATCCTTTCCCGGCTGTACCGCTTTTTGAACCCACTCACCGGTGGGGCGGATGGAAAAGGCTGGCCGTTTGGGCGCGACCTGTTCGTCGCCGAAGTTTATCAGTGCTTGCAGGGCCTCGCGAATGTGCAGTTCATCCGCAGTGTAGAAATATTCCTGACCAATCGAGATGACACCTTCCGCGGCGAACCGCTCGAATCGGTCGAGGTGATCGATAACGCCGTGATCCGCTCTGGAATGCATACCGTGGAGTTTGTCTGATGGCTGACATCTTTGACTTTCGCCTGAGGATCACCGGCCCAGACCGCTCCCAGGTTTTTAACGTGCCGGTCGGCGAGGCCATCATTGGGCGCCAGGTGGGGGCCACCTTGCTGTTGGAACACCCGCTGGTCTCACGCCGCCACGCCCTGTTGAACACCACTGCCACGGAGTGCCTGATCACAGACAAAAGCAGCTCCAATGGGACCTATATCAATGGGGATAAGCTGGTCCCCGAAACACCGCACCCCCTCAAACCGGGCGATACCATTCAGATTGGACCCTTCAGCCTGGTGCTGGAAGCCATTCCGGTGGCGGGCCTGACTCCAGAAGGGCCCGAAAGCGGCTCCTCCGCTCGACCGGAACCTTTCGACCTGCCGGTCGAAATCCCGTCGGATGCGGAAGTTATGCCGGTCGATGTTTCCGGGAGGGAGGGGCAGCTGGTAGCTGGCGCGCAGCTGGTAGCTGGCGCGCAGCTGGTGGTTGGCGGCGCAGAAGCCAGCCCCGGGTTCGATCAGGATGAAGGTGCGGCCGAAGCCCTGCTGACCGGGCTGATTCCCGAAAGCTTGCAGCTCCTGCGCTTCTTACCCGGCATCTACCAGACCGACTTTATGAACAAGTTCCTGGCGATCTTCGAAACCATCCTGCTGCCGGTGCAGTGGAACATCGATAACTTCGACCTGTTCCTCGATCCATCCCAGGCCCCGGCAGACTTTTTGCCCTGGTTAGCGAACTGGTTCAGCATCCTTTACCAGCCCCAATGGTCGGTCGAACAGCGGCGGGAGTTTCTGCGCCAGGCCGGTTTCATCTTTGCCCGCCGCGGTACGCGCGCGGCACTGGCAGTTATCCTGCGCATCTTTACCGGCTGTGAAGCCGGCATCGAGGATAGCGCCAAAGACCTGCCGCCTTTTACCTTCCGGGTCACATTGCCCCTGCGCCAGGAGGAGGTCAACCCGACCCAACTACGCGCGCTGATCGAAGCGAGCAAACCCGCCCACACCTCCTATATCCTGATGTTCAACCCATAAATCAAGGGGATTATCCGCATGCTGCAAGAAAATATTGGCCAGACCATCGATCGCTATAAAATCATCACGTTACTGGGTGAAGGTGGGATGGGCTCCGTCTATAAAGCCTTCGACCAGACCCTCACGCGCGATGTGGCATTAAAAGTCATGCACGCCCAGTTCGCGCACCAGACCACCTTCCAGGACCGCTTTTTACAAGAAGCGCGCACCGCCGCCCGCCTGAATCACCCGGGGATTGTGCAGGTTTACGACTTCGGTGCAAACAAGGGTATGTTATACATTGTCATGGAATTTATCCCTGGCAGCAACCTGGGGCAAATTTTGCGCGAGCTGCGCACCTCCAACCGCTGGCTGCCGCTGGCTGAAGGGGTCTCGATCATCCGCCAGGTCGCGCTGGCGCTGGATTACGCCCACCAACACGGCGTGCTGCACCGCGATATCAAGCCAGACAACATCATGCTCAAGCCAGAGCCGCAGGGTGACCTGCCATTCCATCCGGTGATCACCGATCTCGGCCTGGCCAAACTGGTCGAGGGCGGGATCATGACTCAGGATGGCACCTCAATGGGCACCCCGGCCTATATGTCCCCAGAGCAGGCATTGGGCCAACCCACCGATGCGCGCAGTGACGTCTACTCGCTTGGCATTCTGTTGTACGAACTTTCGCTGGCTCGCCTGCCCTTCCCAGCCCGCAGCCTGACAGAGGCTATCCGCTACCATACCCAGGAACCGCCCCCTCCGCCCCGCTCCATCCGCCCAGACCTGCCAGAAAGCCTGGAGGCGGTAATTCTCAAAGCGCTGCAAAAAGATGTGAACGCCCGGTATGCTTCGGCCGGGGACCTGGCCCGCGCCCTACAGGGCGTGCTGCCCGCCGCTACCCAGGTTGTCGAACAAAAGGCCTCGCTGGGCGAGACGGTCAGCCTGGTCACCGTCTACCAGCAAAGCCTGGCCGAACCGCGCGGTCCTTCCATCCTCAACGAGTTTGACACCTTCTCAGGCCTCCAGCAGGACCAGGTGCAGGTGCTCAACCAGGGTAAAACAACTTTATCGGTGCCGATTAAGACTTCCGGCATGGTCATTGGCCGGGATGAGAAAGCGGATATCTTCCTGAATGACAGCCAGGTCTCGCGCAGCCATGCGCGGATCACAATTGAAAACGGCCAGTACTACATCACCGACCTGGAAAGCACCAATGGCACTTTCATCGATAATGCCCAACTGTTGCCCGGCAAACGGGAACTGTGGTCGGCCGATAAAGCCGTCCGCATCGCCGGTTTCTGGCTTCGTCTGGCCCTGGCCAAGGAGAAAAAGGATCAAACCGCTGTAGAAAACAAAGTTGGAACCAGTACCGGAACTGCGGGGCCAGGAAACCCTGTTCAGCCAACTCAGGCTACCCTCCAGCTAGAGAGCAGCGCCTATTCGGTTGACCCTGGCAGTGTTTTGACTGTTCCCCTGACGGTGACCAACCAGGGCGAGCTGGTCGACCAGTACAGCCTGGGGGTCAATGGCATTCCAGATTCCTGGCTTGGCAGCCTGCCCGGACGCATCGACCTGCTGCCCGGGGAGAGCCGCACCGCCGTGCTGACCATCAACCCGCCGCGGAATTCCACCGCCCGCGCCAATACCTATCCCGTCCAGGTTACTTTGAAAAGTAACGCCACCGGTCAGACCCAGGTCGCCGGGACCTTCCGGCTGAACGTCAATCCCTTCTACCAGTTCACCAGCACTTTGCATCCCGAACGGATTTGTTCCGGGAAACCCGCCCGCCTGGCGATCCAGAACCAGGGCGGCTCGCCGCAGCATTACACGATCTCCTGGCAAGACCGCTCGGACGAGCTGGTTTTCCGCCCCCCCCAGACCCAGATGGATGTTCCAGAAGGCCAGTCCGCGGAGATTACCTTCACCGCCGTTCCTCGCGAAAGGCGCTGGTTTGGCGGCGAAAAGATCCACCCGTTTAGCTTGCTGGTATCCACTTCGCAGGAAAGCCAGCCCCGCGCGCATAACGGCGAGTTCGTCAGCAGTGGGCGCATTCCGGTCTGGGTGCTTCCGGCGCTGATGGGATTGTGCGCGCTTTTCGCCTTGCTGGCAACCCTGGGCTTTGGCCAGTATCAAAAGCTGGCCGCGGCTCGCACCCAACAAACCCAGGTAGCATTGCTGGCAGCCACCGGCCAAACTGCCACAGCCAATGCGCCGGTGATCATTCCAGTGGCTGCTTCCGCGACCATCGCCGCATCCCCAACGCCCCCCGCCCCGACTGCCGTTAACACCCCCATCCAGACGATGCCCGCGCAGCCAACGCCCCTGCCGCCCACGCCCACCGCTGCGCCGCTGGTGATGAAAATTCTCCACCCACTCGATAGCGAGAACCCGGTCACCAAGACGTTGATCTTCCAGGTTCAGGCGTTTGATTCGGCGTCAGGTACGCAGGACGGCGCAGGGATCACAAATGTCGAAATGCGCATCCTGGATCATCAAGGCAATCAGGTCTATACACACATTGAAACCAAAGCTGGCTTCTGCGCCTTTGGCGGCGGCGAGCCAGACTGCACCCCCTTTGTCTTTGCCAATTCCGGCTACCGCTGGGATAAAGGCCAACCGATCCAGGCTGGCGAGTATACCCTCCAGGCGGTGGCCCATGCCGCCAGCGGGCGCACCGCCAGCGTGGAAACGAAGGTCACCATCCAGCCGTTAAAACGGATCGCCTTTATTAACGAGCAGAACAGCGGGCGGGATATCTACACCATCTATGAAGACGGCTCCGATCAAAACCAGCTGACCAAAGGCATGAACGTAAGTTGCTGCCTGAACTGGTCGCCCAATGGGACCACGCTGGCCTTTACCGCAAAGAAGGATGGATATAATGCCATCTACACCGTCGATGCGGATGGGTCCAAGGTCAAACCTTTAACCCACAACCAGGGCGGCGATAGCTCCCCCATCTGGTCACCGGACGGCAAGCACATCGCCTTTCTTTCCGCCCGCGCTGACCCACAGATCAACCAGCTCTTCATGATGGACGCGGATGGCTCCAACCAGACCCCCTTGACCAATTCGCCGGGGAATAAAAGCGGCCCAAGCTGGTCACCAGATAGCAAACGAATCGCCTATTCGGTAGACCAGGGAAACAGCAACTTTGATATTTTTGTCATCAACCGGGATGGCAGTGGGGGAACACAGCTTACCAACGACCCGAGTTATGATGCGGCCGCGGCCTGGTCGCCGGATGGCAAATTCATCGCTTTTATTTCTGAACGGGATAACCGGATGTTAAAGCTCTTTCTGATGAATTCCGATGGATCCAACCAGCATGAGCTGGTGACAGATCCAGTCAGCGGTGTCTTTGCTGCCTGGTCTACCGACAGCCAGCAGATTCTCTACTATTCGCAGGGGTCCAACAGCCGCTCGCTCTCAACGGTTAACCCCGACGGCGCCAATATCCGTCCGGTCACCCCGCCGAGCGTCGATGCGGGCGCTTTCTCCTGGTCGGCCGATAACCGCCAGTTGGCCATCTCTTCCGGCTATGATATCGTTGTAGTCAGGCTGGAAAACCAGTCTACCCAGCAACTCACCCACAGCCCGGGCATCATAGATGATGATCCGGCCTGGCAGCCGCAGTAACCGGTCCATAAACGCGGAGGGAAAGCATGTTTCAACAACTTGTCGGCCAAACCCTGGATGCTTATAAAATATTGGATATACTGGGCGAAGGTGGCATGGGCGCGGTGCTGAAAGGCTACGATGTGACCTTGCAGCGAGAAGTGGCGATTAAGGTGATGCATACCCATATCGCCAAACAGGCCAATTTCCAGGAGCGATTTTTGCAAGAGGCCCGCACCGCCGCCCGCCTCGACCATCCCTCGATTGTTCAGGTGTACAGCTTCGGCCAGTATCGCTCGATGCCCTACATCGTGATGAAGTACATCCCGGGCGACAACCTGCAGCAAATGCTGCAGGGGCTAAAGGCAGACGGTAAATGGGTGCTGCTTAACGAAGCAGTCCAGATCACCCGCCAGGTTGGCCAGGCGCTGCACTATGCGCACCAGCATGGGGTGCTGCACCGGGATATGAAGCCCAGCAATATCATGATCGAGCCGACCCCAGGCGATGGACTGCCTTACCGGCCAGTCATCACCGACCTGGGGCTCGCCAAGCTGATGGAAGGGGGGATGAATACCCAGGATGGAACCTCGATGGGCACCCCGGCCTATATGTCCCCAGAGCAGGCGTTGGGCAAAGCAACCGACCCGCGCAGCGATGTTTATTCATTGGGCATCCTGCTGTACGAACTGGCGACCGGTCAGCTCCCTTTCCCGATTCACACCCTGACCGAAGCGATTCAGTACCACACGCGCCAGCCTCCCCCGCTGCCCACATCGGTACGGCCCGAACTGCCAGCACAACTGCAAGCCATCATCCTCAAGGCCATAGAGAAAGACCCACCCAAGCGCTACCAGACCGCTGGCGATCTGGCTGAGGATTTGGCGCGGCTGCAGCTCAGCCAACAACCCGCCGCGCCCACAGCTCTGGAAAGCGCTGTCAGCCTGATTACTCAGTACCAGAAGAGTCTGGCAAATCCGCGTGGTCCATCCATACTGAACGAATTCAAGACCCCCTCCAACCTGACGCGCGATGTAGTCCAGGTGCTGACGCCTGATCAGCGGGTCAGGGGCGTGTACCTGAAACCGGATGGGCTGACCATCGGGCGAGACGCCGATAATGACATCGTGCTGGAAGACCAGCAGGCCTCGCGCCACCATGCCCGGGTTCAGGTCGATGGCGATCGAGTGAGCATTATCGATTTGAACAGCACGAACGGCACGTACCTGGCAAACAACCGTCTCCTGCCAGGGATCATTGAACCCTGGAGCGAAGAGCGCGCAGTCCGAATCGGCCAGACCTGGCTGCGCCTGAGGCGCAGTGCCCAGGTTGGGCAAACGCGGGTAAATGCAGCCAGCGGCACGCAGGTATACGATGGGAGCGTGCAGAGCAGCCTGCCAGGCAGCGATGTAAACATTACCATTGGCGCGGGGGCGATTACCGTTGAACCCGGGCAGAGCACGCAAATCCCGGTTTCGCTGCAGAACCAGGGCCTGACCGTCGACCATTTTCAGGTCAACCTGGCCGGGGTCCCCACCACCTGGCTGCCCGAGCCACCCAAGGTGGTTCAGATGATGCCCGGTGACCAGAAGGATATCACCCTGACTATCCACCCGCCGCGCAGTACGCAGAGTCGCGCCGGGCGGCATCCTGCCAAACTCATTGTTGCTTCTGGCGAAAACCCGGCTCAAGTCATTGAAATCCCTCTCACCCTGACGCTGGCGCCCTTCTCGGCTTTTTCTACTGAGCTGTTTCCTCAGAAAGTCCGGTCCGGGAAAGCCAGCCGGTTGACAATTAAGAACAACGGCAACACCCAAGAAATCTACAGCCTGGATTGGTCCGACCGGGCTGACGAGATCGGCTTTACACCTGCTAAAATTGATCTGCGCATCCCGGAAGGACAGACCGGCAGCGCCACCTTTTACGCCCGCCCGCGCCAGACGCGCCTGATTGGCGGCGAGCAGAGCCACCCCTATACCGTGCGGATCACCAGCGCCAGCAGCGAACAGCAGGTGCAGCAGGGCGAAGTGATCACTCACGCGCTGATCCCAGCCTGGGTGCTGCCTCTACTGCTGGCCCTGTGCCTGATCCTCGCCAGCGCCGCGGGTGGTCTGGCAGTCTTCAACAACAACCGCATTGCCAGCGCTTCCGCGACTGCCGCCAGCGCCAATACCGCCGTGGCGGGCATTGCTGCCGGAACCCGCGCGGCGCTGACTCAGATCGCGATTCAATTGCTGAATGCCAGCAGCGCCACCCAACAGGCAGCCACCCAAAATGCCATGATTCAGGGGACAGCCGGCGCAGCCTCGACCCAGGCCGCGGGGGTGATCCAAACTGCGACCAGCGCGGCCCAGGAGTTGCAGAACAGCGCCACCTCTACCGCACTGGCCTCGGCCGCTGCCGCGACTCAGACGGTTATGGCCAGTGCGGCTGAGACACAAACACTTGAGGCTATGGGAACAGCCACAGCGGCGGCTGCAACAGCCACAGCGGCTGTTCAATCTGCGGCGCAGACGCAGACCGCCTCAGCGCTCAGCGCGCAGATAGTCCCATTCCTCAAAACCTGGGTGGCGGTTAATCCCAATGGCGGGATGACGCATCTGATCATCCAGAATGTGGCTGATAACGAGCTTTCCTTCCATGGCTATGGGCAATGCACGCCCAACGAATGTGATTGGGGTGTCATCCAGGTGCCCTTTACGCCGCCGACCCTGCAAGGCAAATGGTCCTTTGGCTTCAAGACCACGGATATCAGCGCCTCCCTGTCCGGAGACCAGCTCAACGTAACCACGGTGGACAAATACAATGGCGGCCAGCCCGACCACGCCGCCCATTATGTCTTTGAGACCCAAGACGCCCACAACCAGGCCATTAGCAAGCTCACCGGCACCTGGAATAACCCGGGTGGCGACATGCCAAAGCTGATCATCAGTAAGGTGGACGATTTCACCCTCTCGTTCCACGGCTTTGGTCAATGTACGCCAACTTTATGTGATTGGGGCGTAATTAACGTGCCCTATACTCCCCCAACGCTACAGGGCAAATGGACATTCAGCTTTAAAACGACAACCCTTACCGCTGCTTTAAACGGGAATAAACTTGATGTGACCACCTTAGACAAATACAACGACAGCCGCCCCAACCGCAGCGCCAATGATACGTTTACCAGGTAACTTGCCTGCCGTGACAGCTGAAATTTCATCAGAGAAAATTATCCCCCGAGAAGACGATCTTCGCTGCGCAGCCCATTGCCAGATCCTGTGATCGTTTTCGTTAACTGCCTGAGGAAAACCGAGCCCCCATCTAGCGATTATTTCCTAGCGGCGTTCCGGCGAGGACAGAACGGGGCGTGATTGCCGCAAGAATGACAGCACCAAGCGGGGATGAATTGGGAAGGATATCAAGCCCACCTGTCGAGCCAAAGATTTAGAGCCATCGCACAGCCTGGCTCAACCATGGTTGGCGGATCGCTGATTTTGACCAACAGGCCGGTTGGATAAAGTTTATTCGCGACATAGGAACCAAAGGAGAACTGTTATGCGGAAAATCGTTGTCTACAACGTCGTCTCACTGGATGGGTATCATACGGGTATCGGGAATGATCCTTCCGTCATGTTCCCTATGATGGGCAAAGTCTTCGACAGCTATAATGCCGAACTGCTGTGCGCAGCCGATGTTCAGCTGATGGGCCGGGTTTCCTTCGAAATGTTCCAAAGTTTCTGGCCCAGGGTCGCTGAGAATCCTGATTCAGATGAGTTCACCGACTCGCAGCGCGAGCTCTCCCAGGCAGGAAAAACCGTCAAAGGCATCGTTGTCTCCGATACGCTAGAGGGAAACTGGCAGGATCTCCGCATCATCCGGCGGCGAGACGCTTACCCGCAGATTGCCGAACTCAAACGCCAGGCGGGTAAAGATATTTTGATTACCGGCAGCCGCACCTTGTGGAACGATCTGCTGGCCCACGATCTGGTGGATGAGATCCATTTGCTGATTGGCAACCGCATCTTAGGGCAGGGCGTCCCTGTTTTCGTGGGCAATACCCCTGCAGCGCTTCGGCTCATCGAAACCCGCCGGTGGGAAGACTCTGACAACGTGCTCCTGCGCTATGAAGTCCTTCACAGAAGCGCGGAAAGTCCAGCATAGAGATGAAGCATGCTTTTGAATATCCGGCACCGGACGCTATCGATCTTTTCTATCGTCAAGGAGATAAATCATGAAGTTACTGCTCACTTCCGCCGGCATCACGAACCCGAGCATCCACAGCGCACTGGTTGATCTGTTAGGCAAACCGATTGCCGAGTCCCACGCACTCTGCATCCCCACCGCGTCGTACGGCCACCCCATGGCCGGTCCTGAGTTTGCCTGGCGGTTCATCAGCGGGCAAGAGCCCAGAACACCCATGTGCGAGCTGGGCTGGAAGTCCTTAGGTGTGCTGGAGCTCACCGCGCTGCCCAGCATCGACAAGGAACGCTGGGGCTCATGGGTTCGAGAGACAGACGTTCTGCTGGTGAATGGCGGCGATCCGCTATACCTGTGCTACTGGATGCGGCAGTCCGGGTTGGCGGATCTCCTGCCGTCGCTCGAGTCCGTCTGGGTTGGACTGAGTGCTGGGAGCATGGTGATGACCCCCCGAATTGGGGAGGACTTCGTCATCTGGAAGCCACCCACCGGCAGCGGCGTTATACATGGCGATGAAACGCTGGGAGTGGTTGACTTCTCAATCTTTCCGCACCTCGATAATGAGGAAATGCCGGAGAACTCCCTGTCCCATGCAGAAAGATGGGCTGCCAGCATGCCGGCGCCATGCTACGCAATTGACGATCAGACTGCTATTAAAGTGGTCGATGACATCGTTGAAGTGGTCTCCGAAGGTCATTGGAAACGGTTTTTGCGCTAATTTGGAATTACGTAAAGGAGAGCAAGATGAGCAGCGAACAGGTGTCACCGAAGACAAAAGGTGTTACGGTGCAAGAACTTGCAACGCTTGACCTTGGCCCTGAGATCGAAGGCATGGCCGGGCGTCAACTGCGCATGCGGATGGTGACCTTCGAGCCTGGCGGCGTTTTCGGCCCGCTTCACGACCATAAAGACAGGCCAGGTATGGTTTACATCCTGCAAGGAACAATCACGGATCATCGCAATGGGGTGGCTACGGACTATGGGCCTGGCGTAGGCTGGCCCGAAGACAAGGACACGCTTCACTGGCTTGAGAACCGAGGAACGACGCCAGCGGTGGAAATCTCAGTCGATATCGTCAGGCAACCGTAGGGAAGGGAAAAGCAGCCATGTCGACCATCAGTTTTGAAACGACACCATTCATAATCGGCGCTTGGATTATTCTTCGGCTACCCGAAAGCGCGAGCGCACAGCTTCCATCGCAGGGCATGGCCTTGGTCAAGGGGACGATTAATGGGTTTCTTTTCCAAAATTGTGCTTATACCGGACGGTAAGGGCAGCCACTGGTTTCGGGTAGATACTGGACTGCGTGAGGCCTTCGGTAAAAATGTAGGCGATACGGTTACGGTGGCGGTTGAGTTGTCGAAAAACTGGCCAGAGCCCGAGGTGCCGGAGAATTGAATCAGGCACGGGCGGCTGATCCGCAGGTGAACGCCCTCTTAGTTGCAAATCTCACCGATGGCATGCCAGGACTGGCTCCACTGGATTCGCGTCACCGAATCTTTTGATTGGTAATGGACCAGTGATCGAATGCCCAGAAGTATCTCCGCTTGACAATCTCATTAAAAAGAATTATCATCATTTTATGACCGAACGTTCAGTCATAAACCAAAGAGGACTGATGACACCTCGTACGACACAGCAAAACAAAGATATTCGTGATGAGCGAGAACAGCAAATCCTGGATGCCGCTCTGTCTGTATTTGCACAAAAAGGGTATGGCGATACGCGGATCGGGGATATTGCCAATGCGGTGGGCATCGCCAAAGGGACGATCTACCTCTACTTCAAGTCGAAAGAGGCGCTGTTTGAGGCAGTCTTCCTCCGGATGTTCGATGCCATGACTACCCCCCTGGCTGAAGTCGCTGCCGATCCAGACAGGTCGCCTGGTGACAAGCTGTTCGCCATCGCCCAGCAATCACTGGCAGCAATGGCAGCGGAAACGAAGTTCCTGTACTTGATGATGCAGGCAATCGGCACGCCCGAAGTGGGTCAACTCCTTGAGCATGATTTTAAAACATACTACGATGAGTTTTTGACCGCCCTGGCTCCCCTATTTGAGGCGCTGGGCGACCCGCAGCCAGTGGCTGCGGCATCGCTGTACCTGGCAATCCTGGATGGAGCGATGCTGCAAAGCCTCGTGGGAGCAACACTGTTTGACCAGGAGCAAATTCTCACGCAGATGAAGGAGCGATTCGGCTTTTAATCAAGCCGAATCGACCAATCACCAGACTGCGCTCAGCAGTCAGAAAGGGCAAAAATAGGATGTTATCCAGTATCCAGCTCACCAACCTGTGGGTGTTCTATGTGTTGGTCTATGTCATCGCTTTCCCGCTGCGTCAACTGGCCAATAAAAGACGGGGGGAACCCATCGAAGACCCTGAAATGCTTAGGCAGCATAAGCTGCTCTCTGCCCTGACATTTCTCTGGCTGTTCGGCGGATTGGCGATCAGCCTGTTCGTCCCGTTGCGTTCCGGGATCTTGTTCGATATCGGTCTGGTGTTTTACATCGTCGGTATGATCATAGTCGCCAGCTCTTTGATTGCTCTGGGAGAATCAGGGTTAGTACGCGGCAGGGTTTATCGCTATTCAAGGAACCCCAATTATGTTGGCATGGTTATTGTCATCTTCGGTTTAATGCTGATGGGGTGGTCCACTTCGCTGGGTAGTATTCTATTCACCCTATACTTCTTCCTGACCATTCCGTTTTTCCACTGGACCATCCTAACCGAGGAAGCGTACCTGTCCGAGAAGTATGGTAAATCCTACCGAGACTATCTAAGCAGTACTGCGCGCTACTTTAGGGCATAGGACAGAAAGGAGATATGCAAATGTTTTCCGGGATTCATTTAACCAATCTGTGGATATTCTATGTGCTGGCCTATGCCATCGCCCTCCCAGTGCAGGAATGGGCCAACCATAAGCGCGGTAAACCCTTTGATGACCCGGAATTCTTATTCAACGGCCCATGGATTTTCACACTGGCGCTGGTCTGGCTGATCAGCGGGCTGGTCATCAGCCTGTTTGTTCCGTTGGATTTCGGACCGCTTTTTTTTGTGGGTATCATTTTCTACATTGTTGGGATCATCGTGGGTGTCATCGGGTTGTACTCGTTCGCGCAAAACCATGCCTTGGTGATTCGAGGCATTCATCGCTTCTCACGGAATCCATTGTATGTAAGCTGGGCGCTGGTGATTCTAGGCATGGCGTTGATGGGCTGGTCCACCAACATGTGGAGCATCGCGTTCGTGATCTACTTCCTCGTGACCCTCGTCTATTTCCACTGGACGGTGACGCTAGAGGAAGCATTTCTACTGAATAAGTACGGCAGCTCCTACCGCAACTATCTGAACAGCACCGCCCGATACTTCGGCACGACTGGTAGAAAGTGAAGATGCGCTTGTTCCCCACTGTTGTGCCTGGTCCTTCACGAACATCATTAAGAGTTGGGTCTTGTAAACCTCTATGGCTTTTTCAAAATTGATTGACAAATAAAGAAAAGATGATCTCCTTAAGTAGAATTGGAAGTAACGAACAACCAAAATCTAACCGGAGGAGATCATGGTGGAGCATAGCACATCGGTTAGGCTGTCACAATGCTGCCCAAACCAGACGCCACTTGGGGACCGACCTTCGGTTAGCCTTTTCCTTACACATTTCTGCTCATCCCAGACTTTGAAAATGCCATGCTTAATTGCTAAAGCTTTATTGACAATTCCGATAATCTTATTACACTTACTTTACTTATGAAATTAATCGAACGAGAACAGCAAATAGGTGAATTGACCAATCTCTGGAAGCAGGTGAATTTGGGGCAAGGAAGAATTGCGCTGGTGAGCGGCGAAGCGGGGATTGGAAAAACGTCGCTGATTGAGCGCTTTACTACTGAGCAAGGCAAATCAGCCAGGGTATTGTGGGGCGCCTGTGATGCATTATTCAGTCCTCAACCGCTTGGCCCGTTTATCGACATCGCTGTTCAGTTGCAATCCAGCCAGACAAAGTCCGAATTATACCAATTGATCCAGTCCAATGCCGATCGCCTCTCTTTTTCCACAGAATTCTTCCGTTTCTTACAACGCAGCGCCAAACCCGTCCTCCTGGTTCTGGAAGATCTGCATTGGGCAGACGAGGCGACCCTGGACGTGGTGAAGTACCTGGGCCGCCGCATCCAGCACACCAAAACACTTTTAATCTTAACCTACCGCGATGACGAGGTCAGCAGCCAACACCCGCTATGGTTTTTACTCGGTGATTTTCCGGCCCAGATTACGACCCGCATGGTACTGCCTTTGTTAAGCGCAGCGGCAGTGGCTCAGTTAATGCAGCAGTCCAACCGTCAACTCGAAGCGCTGCATCACGTGACGGGGGGCAACCCGTTTTTCGTCACTGAAATCCTCAGCAGCCAGACGGAAGGGATTCCACTCTCTGTTCGCGATGCGGTTCTGGCGCGTGTCGCCCGGCTTTTGCCTGAGGCCAAAAAAATTGTCGAGCTCGCTTCCTTGATGCCAGGCGCATCCGAAAGCTGGCTGATCCAGGAACTCCTTCAGCCAGACGCGAGCGCACTGGATGAATGCGCGGAGCGCGGCGTGCTCTATCTCAAGGGCAATACGTTCACATTTCGACATGAACTGGCGCGACAGTCTGTGGAAGACTCGCTCCCGGTTGGCAAAGCGAGAGACCTGCACAAAAAGATTCTGACGGTGCTGTTGAAAGAGAAGAATGGCCGGGTGCCGTTGGCCCGCCTGGTTCACCATGCCACCCGCGCTGGAGATGAAGAAGCGACTCTCCAACTTGCGCCGCAGGCTGCCCAGGAAGCCAGTTCCCTGGGCGCTCACCGGGAAGCACTCTCGTTATACCACCGCTTACTCGACTACCGACACCGGTTCGAACCGGAAGCGCTGGCAAAGCTGCTTGATGAACTGGCCTACGAATATTATCTGGTTGGAAAAGTTCAGGAATCCATCCAGATGCGCGAACAGGCGATCCAGATCTGGGATTCGTTGGGACTTAATGAGCGAGCAGGCGATGACACGCGCTGGCTGTCGCGGCTATATTGGGCGAAAGGCAACAAACCAGAAGCGGAAAAATACGCCAACCAGGCCATTGATATTCTGGATAAACTTCCGCCCGGCCCGCCGCTTGCTATGGCGTACAGCAACAAATCGCAGTTACACATGCTGGCCTGGGAGGAAGACCAGGCGCTCTTTTGGGGCAATAAAGCCATTGCTCTGGCTGAACAGTTAGATGCGGCGGAAATCCTGGTCCACGCCTTGACCAACGTGGGCTCGATGGAGTTACAGTCCAAGACGTATGCCATCGGGAAGCTAAAAATCGAGCAAGCGCTGCGGATTGGTCGGGAGCAAGGTATGCACGACCATGTCTCGCGCTGTTATGCCAATCTAGCCTCGACCGGGGTTCAACTGCGCGTTTATACAGAAGCACAACACTGGCTAGAAGAAGGGTTGGCCTATACGAGCGCCAGGGACGTGGATTTTTACAATGTCTATTTGCGCGGCTGGCAAGCCCAATTCTACTTTGAGACCGGGCGCTGGCCTGAAGTTGAAAAACTTGCGCTCGAAGCGATCCGGCTTTCCCAGGGCAATACCGTCAGCCCCATCCCGGCCTATAATGCCCTGGGCCATCTGAAGGTGCGGCAAGGCGACCCAGAAGCGGGTAAGTTATTGGATCAGGCGCAAGTACTGGCGATGCAGACTGGTGAGCTGCAGCGGATCGGTCCGTTAGCCGCGGCACGCGCGGAGGCGGCCTGGTGGCAGGGGGATCTGGAACAGGTAGCCGCCGAGGCAGCTGAAGCCTATCAGCTAGCTCTGCGGCGCAAGGATCCCTGGATCTTAGGGCAGCTGGCGGATTGGATGTGGCGAGCCGGCGAGCAGAATATACCCCTCGACCGCCTGGCTATGCCGTATGCCTGCATGATTCGCGGAGAATGGTCCGCAGCGGCGCTCGCCTGGGAGCAGTTGGGCTGCCCGTATGAACAGGCAACCGCGCTGGCAGAGATGGGCTTGCCGGCCAAATTCCAGGCGCTCGCCATTTTCGAGCAGCTGGGCGCCAGGCCAGCCGCCCGCGAACTGCGAAAACAGCTTCAGGCCCAAGGCGTAAAAGGCATTCCTCCCGAGGCCCAGCCCGCAAAGCCTGCGGTTTCTGCCCTGCTGACTGTCCGAGAGCGAGAAATTTTAGGTCTGATGGCAGAAGGATTATCCAACCCGGCCATGGCCGCAAAACTGACCCTATCGGTCGGGACGGTCAAAGCCCATACCGCCAATATCTACAGCAAATTGGGCGTCAATAATCGCGTCCAGGCGATCTCCAGGGCCCGGGAACTGTTGCTGATATAAATAAACCCTTAAAATAAACCCTTTATAGATGCAATTGGTATAAGACTCCCCTAAGATGAGATTATCCACGCTGGTCCGTGGACTCGCCCTTCAGGCGAGCAGGTTAATCAAAACAGGAGAAATCTCATGGTGTACCAACCCATTACCGCAACCAGTACTATCGACCCGGCTGCCATTGCAGCGCTGTCCGGCCAGATGCGCGGCGAACTCATCCAGCCGGGCGATGCCCCATATGATGAGGCCCGAAAGTTATATAATGGGATGATCGACAAACATCCCGCTTTGATCGTCCGCTGTGTGGATGCTGCGGATGTGATCGCAGCGGTGAATTTTGCCAGGGAGCAAAACCTGCTGCTGGCTATTCGCGGCGGGGGCCACAGTGGGGCGGGTTTAGGCAGCTGCGACCAGGGCATAGTGATTGATCTATCGCCCATGCAGAGCATCCGGGTCGACCCGGTCAGCCATGAAGTGCGGGTGGAGGGTGGCTGCACCTGGGCAGATGTTGACCATGCTACCCATCCCTTTGGCCTGGCGGTGCCGACCGGCTTTATCTCCTCGACCGGCGTGGGCGGGCTGACCCTCGGCGGTGGGCTGGGTTATCTCACCCGGCGCTACGGCCTGACCATCGACAACCTGCTCAGTGTCGATATGGTGCTGGCGGACGGCACCTTGATCACCGCCAATGCCACCCAGCACGCAGATCTGTTCTGGGCTGTGCGGGGTGGGGGCGGCAATTTCGGCGTCGTCACCTCCTTCTTGTTTCAAGGCCAGTCCGTTGGCCAAACGGTCTACGGCGGCCCGATCTTCTGGGATCTGGAACACGCGCCAAAAGTGATGCGCTTCTGGCGCGATCTGATCCTGACTGGCCCTGAGGAACTGAATGGCTGGCTCGGTTTCCACACCGTGCCACCGGTCGAGATGTTCCCCCAGGCACAGCATCTCAAAAAGATGGTGGTGGTGACCTGGTGTTACACCGGTGACTTGCAACAGGCTGAACAGGTCTTTCAGCCCATCCGAGCCATTGCCCCGCCCGCCATCGACTTTGCCGGTCCGATTCCATTCCCGGCGCTGCAAAGCCTGTATGATGGCCTGTACCCACCTGGCCTGCAGTGGTATTGGAATGCGGATTTCGTGACGGACTTGAGCGACAAGGCCATCGACCTGCATATCCACTATGCCCAGCAGCTGCCCTCGGTCCACTCCACCATGCACCTGTACCCGATCAACGGCGCTGCGCATCGGGTTGGGAAAAATGATACGGCCTTCAGCTATCGCGAGGCTAATTTTGGCCAGGTCATTGTCGGCGTAGACCCGGACCCGGCCAATAACAGCCGGACCATTGCCTGGTCGAAAGAGTACTGGCGGGCCATGCATCCGTTCTCGGCAGGTGGAGGGTACGTGAACATGATGATGGATGAAGGTCAGGACCGCGTCCAGGCGGCTTACCGCGATAACTATCCTCGTCTGGCCCAGATCAAAGCGAAATACGACCCAGAGAATTTATTCCGGGTGAACCAGAATATAAAACCAGACCGTAATGGTGTTCACTAATCACCGGCGCGAAAATGGTTTGCGGGTTGGTTGTGAGCGGCTTCGCTCACAACCAACCCATCGGCAATCTTTGCTCAGATCCTGTTTCGATCCCTCATGAAAGGATTTTCCATGAACAACCCATCCGATACCCTTATAACGCAACCTGTTCCGCAGCCCCCCGGAGACCGGAATACGCTCCTGCTGGAAGCAGCCCGGCGCGCAGCCGCCTATCTGGATACACTGGATGAACGGGCTGTTTTCCCAGCGCCAGGCGCTCTATCCGGTCTGGCGTCGTTTGATATCCCGCTTCCAACGGATCCACGTGATCCGCTCGAAACCCTGAAGCTGCTGGATAACGCCGGCTCGCCAGCTACGGTCGCATCCACCAATGGGCGCTACTTCGGGTTTGTGATCGGCGGATCGCTGCCGGCTGCGCTGGCGGCCAATGTGCTGGCCACCGCCTGGGATCAAAACGCCGGCTTGTTTGCGGCTTCTCCGGTGGCGGCAAAATTAGAGACCGTAGCTTTGCGTTGGCTGTTGGAAATCTTCGGGCTGCCAGCGGAGGCAGGTGGTGGCTTTGTCACCGGGGCGACGATGGCGAATTTCAGCGGGCTGGCGGCCGCCCGGCACGCTGTATTACAAAAGGTTGGTTGGGATGTAGAGGCGCATGGGTTGTTTGGCGCGCCGCCGGTCACTGTAGTGGTGGGGGATGAGGTACATGTCAGCCTGCTCAAAGCGTTGAGTTTGCTGGGCTTCGGTCGGGAGCGGGTAGTTCGTGTCCCAGTCGATCCCCAGGGCCGGATGAAGGCCCAGGCGCTGCCCCCTCTCTCCGGTCCGACCATTGTCTGCATCCAGGCCGGCAATGTCAATACCGGTGCCTTTGACCCGGCGGAGGAGATTTGCCGTACTGCGCATGAGGCTGGGGCCTGGGTACATGTGGATGGCGCTTTCGGCTTGTGGGCAGCGGCATCACCCGCGCGCGTCCACCTGAGCAAGGGCGTAAGTGAAGCCGATTTGTGGGCTACGGACGCACACAAATGGCTTAATGTGCCCTATGACAGCGGATTGGTATTCTGCCGGCACGCCGCCGACCTGCGCGCGGCACTGACCCACAGCCCAGCAGCCTACCTGGCCGAAGGGGAACAGCGCGAGCCGATGGAATATACGCCCGAGATGTCGCGGCGGGCCCGCGGGGTTGAAATCTGGGCGGCACTTGCATTCGTTAGGGCGCTCCGGCCTGGCTGATCTGGTCGATCGCTGCTGCCGCCATGCCGCTCGATTTGCAGCAGGTTTATCAGCAGCTGGATATGAGATTCTTAACCAGGTGCAATTGAACCAGGTGCTGGTCTCCTTTGGCAGCCCGCAGAAAACCCAGCAAGTGATCCGAGCCGTTCAGCAAGACGGAACCTGCTGGTGCGGTGGGACCGTCTGGCAGGGCCAGACAGCCATGCGCATCAGCGTTTCCTCCTGGGCAACCAGCGAAGCCGATGTCGAACAGAGCCTGGAGGCGATCCTGCGGGCAGCCGCAGGCCATTGATATGATTCCCTTAAGGCTCCTGGCCGTTTTTCCTCATCCAGATGATGAATTGCTGGGGATGGGTGGAACGCTGGCAAAGTATGCTGCTGAAGGTGTGGAAACCCACTTAATTTGCGCAACGCGCGGCGAACAGGGCTGGACTGGGTCAGTAGAAACCAATCCAGGACCGGAAGCCCTCGGCCGCATTCGTGAAGCTGAACTGCGCTGCGCGGCAAATCAGCTCAGGATTTACCAGGTCTGCTTTCTAAACGATCTAGATGGAGCGGTAGACCAGGTAAATCCGGATGAGATGATCGCGAAAATCACCGCACAGATCCGGCGAATCCAACCCCAGGTGGTCGTTACCTTCTCGGTGGACGGCAATTATGGTCACCCAGATCATATCGCCTTGGCTCAGTTTACCGCTGCAGCGTTGATCCGCGCGGCAGATTCCCGTTACCCAGATCCGCACAGCCAGTCACCTTTTACAGTCTCAAAGTTTTACCATCTCGTCCATTCAAAAGCCATGGTCGAAGCTGTGCGTGAAAATATGGGATCATTGAATATGGTTGTGGATGGCGTAGAGCGCAATCATGTTGGATGGGAAGAATGGGCGATCACCACCCGGATTGATACTCACGCTTATTTTGACCAGGTCTGGCAGGCTATTCTCTGTCATCAATCCCAGTTACCTGGGTACGGTCCACTGATCAACCTCTCCCAAGAGGCTTTAATAAAAATTGTCGGGGAAGGAACGTTCGTCCGCATATTCAGCCTGGTGAATAGTGGCCGAAGCCTGGAAGTCGACCTGTTTGCTGG
>CAVUJS010000018.1:0-265356 GCA_963741885.1 uncultured Chloroflexia bacterium | reverse complement strand
TTCCCAGATAAATCTGAGTAGTTCTCTTCTGGCTGTAGTGCCATTACGTCGCTCTCACGTAAGAGGATTTGTCCTTTCATCATAACAGATTTGATTTTACCCAGTAGTGCCAGCTGGTTCAAATCTTTTGTAGATAGATTTAACCTTTTTTGCAGCTTCAGTTATGGGCAGATAACTATCCATCATATGATCCTCACTTCTGTTACTGATTGCACATGATCAATCATGCTCATAAGCTCTTCAATTTCCATTAATCTAATGTCATACTGTTTGGCGAAAATTCTTGCCTTGTAGGAAAATCCACAGGTAGAAATGACAATGCCTTGCTTGGCATTCCTACTTTGCATTTCTTTCAAAAATACCTGTAAATCAATATCGGAAACTTTTTCAAACCGGCGGATCCCCGTAATAAGGGTCAGCTCCATTTGCCATATGGCTTCGATCAATACATAAAACTGACCCATTAGCGGGTTTACTTTAAATCCATAACCTTCAAATACCTTGACAATGATCTTTTCAAATGCTGGTTTATCCATAATTTTGATACGGATAAGATCAGCACCTGAAAAAGTTTTGACTTTATAACCGTCTTTGTTTTCAATGTCAGTGGGGATAATTTTGTACTGATAATGGTAGACCGAGAAATACAGGACAAAGCAAAGAATAAAAGCGATCAGTGCTATGGTGGGGTTTCTTGTTACTGCGTAGGCAAAGACATAGATAAGAACTTCCAAACCGCCCAGTAAAACGATATTGCTGATGTTGAACTGTTTCGCTTCTGGATCGCCAACCTTCCGTTTTTGCATGGGGCCCCCCGTTAATACCAAAATGGTGACAAATTAACCAACCAGGTTGGCTGGAAATGTCACCACCGGTAAGAAAGGCGACGATGGGATTTGAACCCATGATCAGGGTTTTGCAGACCCTTGCCTTGCCACTTGGCCACGTCGCCGAGTTGTCTTGCGCATGAACTTGCTGATTTTAGCGGATGGTCAGGAAATTGTCAACCTCTGAGAGGTGGAATTTTTAACATCGTTAAACACAACATGCTGCGGGTAGGGTGGCAATTCGAGCAAGGCTTGAGCCAGGTAACTGGGGTAGAGGGGTAATTCGCGCAGCACTTTTTCTTCCAAGGGGAACCACTGGAAGGTGAGCTTATGATTATGCTCGTGCCCAAAGAAGGGGCCATCACTTTCCAGCAAAGGGGACCCGGGGAGAATTTGCATGAGAAAATAGAAACTTAATTCATGGATATTTTTGGTTTTGGAAAAAAAATTTTCCAGCACCCATAATAACCGCACCACTTCGACATCCGCGCCAATTTCCTCTTTCACTTCGCGGCGCAAGGCCTCGGTCATGGGCTCCATCATTTCGGGATGCCCTCCGGGAAGAACCCAGTAATTATTACGGGAGTTGGAATCCAGGAGAACCCGCCCATTATGGATGGCGACGCCTGCCACGCGGTAGTTGAACCTTGATTTTTCCTTATCAAAGGAAACCATCCCTATTCTCCTTTACAGCGGCCACTTTGCCGCAGATTTGAAAAAATCAGCCGGAATGTCTTTACCGCTATTTTCTTCCACCGCCTGCACATTGATACCTTGCGCCTCGATCCAGGTGCGATAAGCCCGGATACCCGTCAGCAGGGCAGCATTGATGGCTTCCTGCACCATTTGGTTGATTTCATCCTGATCATGCGCTCCGCTCTCAATAATCAAATGCAGCATTTCCATGTATGCCCGGGTGGCTTCATCCACTTCTGCTTTGAACATTAGAGCAAGGCGCAAATTTTCCTGGGCATTTTCATCGGGATCGAGGTTCATAAGGTTAAGTAGATCGTAAGGCATGATGCGTAGGGTTTCCTTTGTAGTCTATTTTATAGAAGCTGCCTTGGGATTGCAATAATAAAAATGAAGCCGCTCAATATTGAGCGGCTCCCAGAGCGGGCGATGGGATTCGAACCCACGACCTCTTCCTTGGCAAGGAAGCATTCTACCAACTGAACCACGCCCGCATTTGCTTCCCTTTTTGTCACACTTCGTTTGTCGCGAAGTGCCCCTATGATACTTGAACTCGATTATTCCGTCAAGGGTTGAACAAAATTAATTTTTCAGAGTCCAATAATGTATAGAACAAGTGAAAAACCGATAAATAACCCAAAAAGGACAGAATTCCCCTACCAAAATGGTTGCGATTTCACCAGAATCTACTACAATTACTCAAGCTTGTCTCTCACTTCTATATGGAGGAGGTGTGCATGTCGTCGTCTTCATTCCAAACAACTGTTAAGGGTTACGTTCGTTATCGCGGCAAAGTGGGGCAGTGGTATTTCTTGCTGCACCGCATTACTGGCCTGGGCGTACTTTTATTCCTGGCCATTCATATCGTTGATACTTCATTCGTTTACTTTTTCCCAAGTCTCTACGGTGAGGTGATCAACCTTTATCGGTCTACCATTTTTGGGTTGGGCGAAATCGCGCTGGTATTTAGCCTGTTTTTCCATGGGGTAAACGGGGTGCGGATTGCCTGGCTCGACCTGTACAAGCCCACAGATTGGACGATTGAAAGTGAGCGAAAGTCAGCCCTGATCGGACTGATTATAACCTTAGTGCTGTTTGTCCCCGCATTAATTTTTATGCTGCGGAATTTAATTGTCTTCAACATACTCGGTGGATAAGAAGGAGGCAACCGAATGGCAACTTCAACAACTCCTGTCCCGGTTCCGCGGGAAACTCGTGTAGCGCCTCCACGAAATTTCGAGACATGGGCGTGGTTGTTCATGCGCTACAGCGCGATATTCTTGATTCCTCTGGCGTTTGGGCATCTGATCTTACAAGATGTGGTTGTAGGTGTTCACGCAATCAACATTGATTACGTCAAAATGCGCTGGGACTTTGTTCTCTGGCGGGTTTATGATGCGGGGCTGCTGGCCTTTGCGTTTGCCCACGGAATGAATGGTTTGCGCCAGGTGTTGGAAGACTACATTCGCAACGAGCGCTGGTTCCACATCGTCAGTTGGGTGCTGTTGATCGCCTGGTTGGCAATCAGCATTATCGGCGCAGTCGCGATTATCGGCGGAGTGCGCTAATATTCGCCAGGTGCTCGCTGGATCTTACGGGTCCGCTGAGTGCCCTGTGAGGAGGAAAATATGGCAGAAATCCACCAGTTTGATGTTATCGTTGTTGGCGGTGGTGGTGCAGGTTTGATGGCGGCGTTGAACGCTTCGAAGAACGCGAAGACAGCTGTCATTAGTAAGTTATATCCCGTCCGTTCTCACACCGGCGCGGCACAGGGGGGCATTGGCGCTGCGCTGGGAAACTATGAAGAGGATCATCCAGACTGGCATACATTTGATACGGTAAAAGGCTCTGACTACCTGGGCGACCAGGATGCCATTGAGTTTATGTGCTACGAGGCAATCCAGGCGGTTTATGATCTCGAACATCATGGCTTGCCTTTCTCCCGCACGCCAGAAGGGAAGATTGCGCAGCGTCCTTTTGGCGGGCATACCAACAACGTTACGAAAAAACCGGTGCGCCGCTCTTGTTATGCGGCAGACCGCACCGGGCACATGATTTTGCAAACCCTTTACCAGCAGTGCATCCGCAATAATATTCTCTTCTTTGACGAGTTCCAGGTGATGGACTTGCTGGTTACGAATGGTACGGTCGCGGGTGTGGTTGCGTTGGAGCAGGCGACTGGCGAGCTCCACGTCTTCCAAAGCAAGGCTGTGATCCTGGCGACCGGCGGGCATGGACGCATGTGGGAAGTGACTTCAAACGCTTACTCCTACACGGGTGACGGTGCTGCCATCACCATGCGGCGGGGGTTACCCCTGGAAGATATGGAGTTCTTCCAATTCCATCCAACCGGCATCTATCGTCTGGGAATCCTGATCACTGAAGCGGTGCGCGGCGAAGGCGGCGTGCTGCTCAACAATGAAGGTGAGCGCTTTATGGGCCGGTACGCGCCAACGATCAAGGACCTGGCCTCCCGCGATGTGGTTTCACGCGCGATCTACCTTGAAATCCGGGAAGGACGCGGCATCAACGGGCAGAATTACGTGCTGCTGGATATCACCCCAGAAACGGTCAATAAATATGCACAGATCGATGGGCGAACGCGCCCGGATGGCACTCCCTACCAGGTTACCGCGCACGAGATCCTAAGTAAAATCCCGGATATTACGGATTTCTCGAAAACATACCTGGGGGTTGACCCGGTGAAGAATGCTATGCCGGTTCAGCCGACTGCGCATTATGCTATGGGTGGCATCCCGACCAATAAATATGCTGAGGCAATCGTAGATGCGCAAAACAATACGATGCCAGGCTTGTTTGCGGCGGGTGAGGCTGCCTGCGTATCAGTCCATGGGGCAAATCGCTTAGGCACGAATTCACTGCTGGATATTATCGTTTTTGGCAAACATGCCGGCATCCGTGCCGCTGAATATGCGCGTGGGGCGAGTTTCCAATCCCTGCCAGCTGACCCGACCAGTTTTGTTCGTGAGCAGCTTGCCCGCTTGCACGGCGGAAGTGGTAAGGAACATGTTGCCCAGATTGGCCGCGAACTGCGCCATGAGATGTTTGATAATGTAGGTGTCTTCCGCACGCATGAGGGCCTGGTTCATGCGGTTGACAAAGTACGCGAACTGCGCGAACGGTTCCGCCAGATCAAAGTGCAGGACACAACCCGGGTATTCAACCAGGAGGAAATGTTGGCCTGGGAATTGGGTAACTTGCTGGACCTGGCGCAGATCACATCCAAATCGGCGCTGGCGCGGACGGAGAGCCGCGGCGGACACGCTCGTGAAGATTACCCCCGCCGGGATGATGCGAACTGGCTCAAGCATACCCTGGCCTGGATGGAAGGTGATAAAGTATGCCTGGAATACAAGCCGGTGGTAATCACCAAGTACCAACCCAAGGAACGGACTTATTAGGGAGGAACCGGCGATGATTGTTACCATAAAAATTCAACGTTACATTCCTGAAAATAATCCCCAGCCCTACTACCAGACCTATCAGGTAAAGGCTGAGCCTACAGACCGGGTGCTTGACTTGCTGGAAGCCATTCGCGGGGACATCGATGGTTCCCTGGCTTTTCGCCGGTCTTGCGCTCACGGTGTTTGTGGCTCAGATGCCATGCGGATCAATGGCAAGAATGCTCTGGCGTGTAAAGTGCTGGTCAAAGACTTGAATACGAATGAGATCACCCTGGAACCACTCTTGGGTTTGAAGGTGGTTCGTGACCTGGTGGTCGACATGGAGCCTTTCTTTGAACAGTATCGCTCGATCATGCCTTACCTGATTAATGATGAGCCCGAGCCAGAAAAAGAGCGCATCCAGACGCCGGAAGAACGTTTGTTGATTGAGGATACGACGAAGTGTATTTTATGCGCAGCCTGCACCACCTCTTGCCCATCCTATTGGGCCAACGGTCGTTATGTAGGACCGGCAGCAATTGTCAATGCGCACCGCTTTATTTATGACAGCCGTGACCGGGGAGCAGCCCAACGCCTGAAAGTGCTGGGGTCCCCGGCGGGTGTCTGGCGCTGCCGCACAGTGTTTAACTGTACGTTGGCCTGCCCGCGGGATATAAAGATTACCAAAGCAATTGCCGACGTGAAAAATACTCTTCGCACCGGTCGGCTCGATCAAATCCACCCGGTCGGTTCAGAGGCTGAGGGCAACGGATAGTTCCCTACGCTTTGCATTATAGATGACGTTTTTTGCTAAAAATGCAGAAAACGTCATCTATTTTTAAGGAGGGAAACTTTTTACAATAGAGTAACAGGGTTTCTGGTGAAAGGACGAGTGCGATGTTTGTGATGGGGTTATCCGGACAGGTCGCGCAGCAAAAACTGGTCCCAGCTACGGCATTCATTATTCCTCTCGCTTCATGGAGTGAGAGGAATTTTTTTGGCAGAATTTAACCGAAAAACAGGCAGTCGTTAAGCATAGTTTCACAATCGTCACAAATATTATACAAATTAGGATTAAGGACATCGTTTTATTGGCAAACTATCACATGACAATTAGGATCGAATAATGTATAAGCGTAGAGATATGTTGTATTCAGGTTTGGAGGAAGAATCATGCTTGTTCACATCATCATTGTGACAGGACTGCTGATCTGCGCAGCGCAGGCGGTTCGCGCGCCGCGCCTGCTTGTGTCTGCCTTATGGCTGGCGGGTACCAGTGCGCTGGTCGCGCTGGAAATGTACCTGTTGGGAGCGCCCGAAGTCGCCGTGATTGAACTTAGTGTTGGCGCAGGATTGGTGACTGTTTTATTCGTTTTTGCGATCAATATTGCCGGCGAAGAAGTGATGACAGCTCTCCCGGTTGTACCTCGCCCGCTGGCGCGGATTCTGGTGGTGGTGTCCATCGCCCTGTTAGCCTGGATGGACCTGGATATTTTGCATATCTACGTTCCTACCTTGGAACAAAGCTATTTTAAGACGGTGCTTTGGGAAAACCGCCTGCTGGATGTGCTGCTGCAAATTGTCCTGATCTTTGCCGGTGTCCTTGGTGTGCTCGGTCTTCTGGCGGAAATTAACTCTTCTGCTCCTGGAAATTTCCCTGTGAAGGAAAAGCGCTTATGAATATCAGTATCTTATTGATTGCTGTGCTTGGGCTGCTGGCAGTCGGCTTATACGCTGTGCTGATCTCGCGCAACCTGATTAAAGTGGTGGTGGGCTTACAGATCCTGGTAAAGGGGGCCATGCTGGCGATGATTGCAGCCGGGCAGGTCGCCGGTCAGCCAGCGGTAGGGGCCAGCCTGGCGCTGACTGTGATCGTAGCGGATACGATCGTAGCGGTGGTAGCTCTGGCGCTTGCCGTACAGGTCCGCCGGCATTTTGGAACATTGGATTTACGCGCGCTTTCTACGCTGCGGAGGTAACCCATGATGCCCCTGATGGTTGGACTGATGATTGGTTTGCCCTGGCTGGGAGCAGTGGTCGTCTGGTGGGTGGGTGACCGGCGACCAAAGTTGCAGCATGGTCTGGCGGCGGGTTTTTCAGTAGCCGCCGGATTGGTAGGCCTCTCCACACTGCCGCTGACAAAAACCGCCTTTACATTTCAACTTCCCTTCTTGACTGGAAATGCGAGCAGCGGGTTTGGAAATTTTTCGTTCATGCCAGATGGCCTGGGCGTATTTCTGGCGGTAATCGCCACGGTGATTGGCTCGCTGGCCGTGATCTTTTCGATCGATTACATGCATGGTGAGGCTCAGTTAGGCCGCTATTACGCCCTGGTTTTGTTTTTCATTGGGGCAATGGTCGGGTTGGTATTATCCAGTAATCTTCTGCTGATCTTCGTCTTCTGGGAAATCACCGCGCTGTGCTCGTATGCGCTCATTTCATTCAATAATGACGATCCAAAGGCAGTCGCTGGTGGGATGAAAGCGTTAATTATGACGCAGTTGGGCGGCGTCGGGCTGCTGATGGGGGCTTTGCTCTCCTATGCTTACCTGGGCACGGTTGACCTGCAAGTTTTCCTGGCACAGGCACACACTTTGCCAGGGGAAGTATTGGCAGTGATGGCCTTTGGCTTTCTCATCGCGGCTGCGGCAAAATCTGCGCAATTCCCTTTCCAGACCTGGCTGCCAGACGCAATGGAAGCTCCTACGCCGATCAGCGCGCTGATCCATGCGGCGACGATGGTCAACGCGGGCGTGTATCTCCTGGCGCGCTTTTATCCTGCTTTCCAGGGCGTTCCTTACTGGCGGGAGTCGGTTATGGCCGTTGGCATGATTTCAGCTGTGCTAACGGCAGTGATGGCGCTGGTGGCTAACGATCTAAAACGCGTCCTGGCTTATTCAACCGTGAGCCAGTTGGGGTATATGGTCTATGCGGTAGGCGCGGGGAGCCTGTTTGCCAGTCAGTTCCATCTGTTGAGCCATTCTGTGTTCAAGGCGCTGCTCTTCCTGGGTGCAGGCGCAGTGATCCATTCGGTAGGCACGCGCGATATGCGCCGCATGGGCGGGTTGAGCCGCCAGATGCCTGCTACGCGGACAGTGTTTGTGATTGGGGCGGCAGCGCTGGCCGGGCTGCCGGTGCTGAATGGCTTTTGGAGTAAAGAGTTGGTGCTGGAAGCCGGATTACAAGGTGGACCAGGCTGGATGTATGCCTTGATGGTCATTTGCGCTGGATTAACCGCGCTATATACTTTCCGCTGTGTTTGGATGGTCTTCTACGCACCGCCGCGCCTTGAAGGAAGCATTCATGAGGCCGGTATGGCTATGCGGGTTGCTTTATACCCTCTGGCACTGGGTACGCTGACGACCTGGCTGCTGGCTGGCCCGTTTAATAAACTTCTGCTAGAAACGATGCCTTTTCATTCGATTGAGCCAGAAACGACCCTCCAGATGGTAGAAAAAGTCATCCTTGCACCTGCCACCTGGGTGGCTGTCGGCGTGGTGGCGCTGGGGTTGGTCGCCTGGTGGCAGCGCCGCCGGTTGGCCTTGTTGAGTGAAGCGCTCAGTGATATTGGTTGGGCTGCGGAGCGCAGTTTCGGCTTTGAGGGCATCAACCAGGGCATTGTGCATTCCATCCAGGGTTGGGCAGAAGATTTACGGGGCGTGCAAACAGGGATGTTAAACTGGAATGTTGTTGGCATCGTGCTGGGGTTAATCGCGGTGCTGCTTATATTGGTTGTGGGAGCGTGAGTGATGATGGATACAAGTGCTCTCCTGTGGCTTTTAGGGTTACCGATCGTTGCTTCGCCCGTCATTTATGTTACTGGACGATTAGAAGTACGCAGCTCTCGCGCGCCTATCCTGGCGCGTTGGTTGGCGCTGGTGACGCTGCTGGCGACCTGGATACCCTTGGTGATTGCGGGTCAGGAGATTCTGGTTGCTGGGCGGGTGCGCAGTTTTGTGGGCGGCATCCCAATGATCATGGATGGCATCAGCCTGTTGTTAGCTGGGACCGCGCTGCTTTTGGGCTGCCTGGTGTTGATTTTCTCGATGTCCTATATGGCCAGGGAGGAAGGCGAAGAAAAGTATTATGCCCTGCTGCCGATGATGGTAGCAACCGTAATCGGCCTGGGCTGCGCTAATGACTTGTTTAATTTGTGGGTGTGGTTCGAAACGATGGCAGTTTCCTCCTATTTGCTGGTTGCCTTTTACGCCAATCAGCGCGGCGCGCTGGAAGCAGGAGTCAAATATCTGATCCAGTCAGCCGTTGGCTCTGTTTTGATCCTGTTAGGCATCGCGCTGGTTTTTGCCCAAACCGGTACCCTGCGGTTGGATGGCATCGCAGCCTGGTCCGGCGCGATGAATCCATCTATCCTTGCGGCGGGAGCGCTGTTCTTAATCGGCTTTGGGGTGAAGACGGCCATTGTCCCGCTGCATACCTGGCTGCCAGACGCGCACTCCCAGGCACCCAGCGGGATTAGTGCTATGCTTTCAGGGGTGATTATTGAGGCCGGGTTAGTGGCGATGCTGCGCGCATTGGGCAATCTGCCAGGAGGGCTGCCCGTGTGGGGCGGGTTGTTAATCGGTTTTGGCGCTCTTAATATGTTATTTGGCAATTTAATGGCGCTGCGCCAGACGCAGGTAAAGCGTTTGCTCGCCTACTCCAGTCTGAGCCATGTGGGATATATGCTGTTGGGTTTTGGCGCGGCTGCAATTTACCACACCGCGAATGCTGCTGCGGGTGGCTTCTTCCATCTTTTCACCCATGCCCTGATGAAGGGACTGGCCTTCCTGGCAGCCGGAGTTCTGCTTTATACGTTGCATATCGCGCAGGGTGAACATACAGCATTAACCGTGGATGATTTGAATGGAGCAGCCCAGCGCTACCCGCTGGCAGCATTTGGATTGAGCGTAGCAGTGCTGGCATTGGGAGGATTGCCCCCGCTGGCTGGATTTATGTCAAAGTGGCAAATTTTTGTAGGTAGTGTCCAGACGCAAAGTTTGCCGATCATCTTATTGGTAGGATTCGCGGCATTAAACAGCGTGCTTTCCCTGGGATATTACGCGCCCCTGGTCAACCGCATGTACCGCTGCGTCCCTTCCAATGTAGTAAAAGCTGGCTGCCCGACCACCCCCGGCATGATGGTTCCATTGGTGATCCTGTTAGCAGGTGTGGTCGTGATTGGATTTTGGCCGGGCCTGCTTCAGGGAATCACTACCTCGGCTGGCAGCAGCCTGGTGAGCATGTTCGGCGGGTCGGTCAGTGCGTTGGCTGGGCATTAGGAGGTTGGAATGCAAATATTATTAAGTCCACCGGTTGCTTTTTTGATTTATATTCCACTGGTGCTTCTGCTAACCTGGGCTGGAAAGCAGTTAGCTGGGCCAGCCAAGCCCAGCCAGGCGAAAAGCAGCACTTATGGCGCTGGCGAAAAGGCTTCCAGTATCGCCGCGGCGCCTGGGTACCGCCCGTTCTTCCTGGTGGCGTTTTTCTTCGCCATCCTGCACCTGGGGATGCTGGTTTTAGGGGTGGGTGAATTGACCATGCCGCAGACAATTTATATTCTAGGCCTGGCGATGGCGTTGATTGCGCTGATTTTAGGATAGGAGTGAGGCGCTTATGATGACGGAAGAAGTATCGACCACCAGTGAACAGACTCCCTGGCGTTCTCCATGGCAGCAGGTGCTGGATAAAGTGCGTTTATGGGCTTTAAGAAACTCGCCTTGGGCGATTCACTTCAACAGCGGTTCGTGTAATGGTTGTGATATTGAAATATTGGCGACGCTCACCCCACGTTACGACCTGGAACGGTTTGGGGTCAAGCTTCAGGGGTCTCCCCGCCACGCGGACATCTTAATTTGCACTGGTCCTGTAACCCGCTTGGCGCGAGAGCGCTTGCTGCGGACCTATGAGCAGATGCCAGAGCCGAAGTTTGTCATGGCTGTTGGCTCCTGCGGCACCTCTGGCGGCGTGTTTCATGGTTGTTACAACATTATTGGAGGAATCGAAGAAGTGCTGCCGGTCAATGTATTTGTACCAGGCTGCCCGCCGCGTCCAGAGGCCATTATTGATGGGATTGTGCAGTTATTGCAGAGCTTGAAGGAGAGTGATTAAGCGATGCCTACAAATGCGATGGAAACCGAAGCTTTCTTACAAGCAGCCCAGGCCCTGCTGCTGCCCTGGACGGAAAGAGTCGAGACCCCAGAGGAAGGGCGCATCGATCTGTACCTGCCTGCCGAGAAGATTGTCGAGGCTGTTGGCGCGATTATGGCGGCAGATGGCTGGCATTTATCGGCGATAACCGGCTTAGACCTGCCGCAGTCGACGACTTCAGAGGGCGAGATCGAGTTGTTATATCAGTTTTGTCGGCAGGCAGCGGTGGTCACGCTGCGGGTGAGCGTCCCTTACGGGTTGCCTGAAGTTCCTTCAATCTGCCCGGTAATCCCTTCGGCGACCTTATACGAACGGGAACTGATTGAAATGTTTGGCGTCATTATCGTTGACACGCCCAACCGGTCCAGGCTGCTGCTGCCCGACGATTGGCCGGATTGGGTTTATCCTCTACGCAAGTCGTTCACCCATTTGGACTGATATGACTGGCTTTATCGCCCGGCGATTGTTTAGCGCACCCCGTACGAAAGCAAGCGAAACAGGGATTGGTGATAGGGCATTCTCATGGCACACCGCATTCTTCGTTCGCCTGGAGCAGGGTGAGATGGGGGACCAAGGGGAATGGACGAGGCAGAAGGATTATTGAAAAGGATATAGGATGGAAGCCTTTACTGATCATGAAAAATTTATCGTTCCCATCGGTCCGCAGCACCCAGCGCTGAAAGAACCGGGGCACTTTGAATTTACTGTCGATGGCGAAGTAGTGACCAACGCAACTGTGCGCCTGGGTTATGTGCACCGTGGGATCGAAAAAGGCGCCGAGGGTCGCAACTGGATTCAGAACCTCTACCTCGTTGAGCGCGTGTGCGGGATCTGCTCGCATGTACACGCACTGGCATTGGCGCTTGGCGTAGAAAAACTGGCTAAAGTGAGTGCGCCTCCGCGTGCAATGGCCATTCGCACCCTGGTAGCAGAACTAGAACGGGTCCATAGCCATATGCTCTGGTTAGGCGTAGCAGCCCACGAAGGCGGTTTTGATACCCTTTTTATGTATTCATGGCGCGACCGGGAAACAGTCATGGACTTGCTGGAAGGCCTGACAGGAAACCGGGTCAATTATTCGGTGAATGTGATCGGCGGCGTCAAGATTGATGTCTCACAGCAGCAAATCGATGCCATTCGCAAAGGGATCGACTTCCTGGAGGAGCGGGCGCACTTCTATCTGAAAGTGGTCACCACGGATGGAACTTTTCTGGCTCGCACGCGGGATGTGGGTAAGATGACTAAAGAACAGGCTGTCCAGTTTGGCGCAGTTGGCCCTACGGCCCGCGCTTCAGGGCTGGACCTGGATATCCGCGATTCCGCGCCGTATGCAGCCTACCCTGACTTTCCAGTCAATGTGATCACCCATTTACAAGGCGACCTGGAAGCCCGTTTTATTGTGCGCATTCAAGAGTTATTTGAAGCTTTCCGCTTGATCCGCGAGATCTTAAGCCATTTACCTGAAGGGGATCTGACCGCGCGGGTGCCGCGCAAGGTGCCGGCGGGTGAGACGATCAGCCGGGTCGAAGCGCCTCGCGGCGAGCTGTTATATTTCTTGAAGAGCACAGGCGGTGAAAAACCTGACCGATTGAAGATCCGCACGCCCAGCCTGTGCAACTGGGCCTCGGTAATGCAGTTAGCGGTAGGTCACAAGCTGGCGGATATGCCGATGATGTTGGTGGGGATCGATCCCTGTTTTTCATGTAATGATCGCGCTTTTACTATTCGTCGCCAACGGCAAGGTGGTGAGCAGCACCAGCTTTGGACCTGGGAAGATCTGCGTCAGTATGGAATAAGGTATTATCAAAAATGAGCGAAATCAGCATTTCTCCCTGGATTGCTTTGCTGTTGTTCCCAGGTGGATTATTCATTCTGGGCGGCGGCCTTTTCTATGAGTGGGCAGACCGCAAACTGATGGCGCGTTTCCAGAACCGGGTTGGCCCGCGTTGGTTCCAGCCGCTGGCCGATGTGGTCAAATTGTTATCCAAAGAAGAGGTTGTGCCCGAAGGGGTGAACCGGTTCTTGTTCTTCGCGCTGCCGGTCGTGGCCGTGGCCGGAGCATTGACTGCGGCGCTCTACGTGCCGCTGGCCGGCTTCAACCCGGCTTATACCTTTAAAGGGGACCTGGTCGTGGCATTATATATGCTTTCGCTCATGACGCTTTGCCTGGGGCTGGCTGGAGCAAATACCACAGACCGTTTCTCATTAATCGGCGCGACACGCACGCTAACCCAGCTGTTTTCTTATGAAGCACCTTTCTTGCTGGCGCTGTTAGGCCCGGCCCTGGCAGCGAATACCTGGCAGATTTGCTTGGTGAATGATTTTTCCGGCGCTCATTTGTGGATGATGGTCACGCAGCCGATTGGCTTTGTTGTGGCGTTGGTTGGATTAATGGGAAAGCTGGAACTACCGCCTTTTGACGCCCCGGAGGCCGAGACAGAGATTGTCGCCGGAGCGTTAACGGAATATTCGGGGCGGGGTTTTGCGTTATTCCGTCTGGGAAAAGATATCGAACTGGTGATTGGCCTGACGTTGATGGCGGCATTCTACATGGGCGGCGTACACAATCCGCTAGAGTTCCTGCTAAAAACCTTTGGCTTGCTGCTGCTGCTATCATTCTTGCAATCCTTGTTCGCTCGTTTACGCATTGATCAGGTTGTGGGTCTCTGGTGGCGCATTGGGGCGCTGCTTGCGCTGATCAACATTATTCTGGTTGTGGTGATTTATTAGTCGGAAGGAGCTGGTATGGCCATCAAGTTAAGTATTCCAATTGGTTCGATGATGGGAGACGTACTGCGCAATTTCTTCCGCAAGCCGGTCACTCGCCGTTATCCTTTCGAGCGCATTGAAGCCCCGGAGCGGTTTCGCGGGAAATTAACCTGGGATCTCTCGAATTGCACAGGCTGTCAGCTTTGTGTAAAAGACTGCCCGGCGAACGCGATAGAATTATTGATCCTGGATCGAAAAAATAAGCGCTTTGTCATGCGCTTTCACGCGGATCGCTGCACCTACTGCGCTCAGTGTGAGGTCAACTGCCGCTTCAAATGCCTGAACCTCTCGAATACGGAATGGGAATTGGCTGCCTTGAGTAAGGAACCGTTCACTGTCTATTACGGCAACAACGTGGACATTGAAGGTTATAAGGCACAAATGGCGGAAAATGACGCTGATAGATGAACTGAACGAGTTCGGCATCCATAAAAACGAAGCCATTTCAAAAGTGGCCGTTTTAGGTGTAGGCAATGAACTGAATGGCGATGACGCTGCTGGGGCACTGGTCGTGCGGAAGTTGATTGCCTGGTATGCCGACCAGGCGCAGGTCGGGAAACAAATGTTAATCCTGGAAGCCGGTGGGGCTCCGGAAGCCTTTACCGGCCCGCTGCGGCGTTTTGGCCCGCAACTTGTTTTGTTTGTAGATGCGGCGGAAATGGGTGAAACGCCGGGTGCCGTTTGCGTTTTCGATTGGGGGGATGCTCAGGGAATGAGTGGCTCAACGCATACGCTGCCGCCTGGCGTCCTGGCGAAGTTTCTGGTGCGCGAATTAGGCTGTCGGGTTGTGTTAATTGGCATTCAACCTGCAGGATTGGAATTTGATACCAACGTATCCACAGCGGTTCGGGCGGCTGTATGCCAGGTCGCTGATGGGATTGTGGCCTTTTGGAGCGCGTTAGGCGCTAGCGCATAATTCCCCTGGAAACATCTCTCAGCTATTCTGCGGTATACTCCTCCGTAAGGAGGTAGGCAAATGGAAAAAATGACCGCTGAAGAGCGCCGGGAGTTTTTATCACAGGGGACGCGAACGGCAAAACTGACTACTGTCCGGAAAGATGGTAGTCCCCATATTGCCCCAGTATGGTTTGTGCTGAACGGGGATGAGATCATCTTCACGACTGGTGAAGATACGGTTAAAGGTCAGAACCTGGCACATGATCCACGCATAGCGCTTTGTGTGGATGATGAGACGCCGCCTTTTGCCTTTGTCATTATCGAAGGAACGGTAAAACTGCAAAGCAATGCGCCTGATTTGTTATACTGGGCAACGCAAATTGCTCAGCGCTATATGGGGCCTGCACTGGCTGAAGCATACGGCCTGCGCAATGCGGTTCCTGGGGAATACCTGGTGCGGGTTATATCGGAAAAAATCATTGCGCGTAAGGGCATTTCAGATTAATGCAACCTGGAATTGCAATTAACTTTTAAGACTACTTTTTATAAAGCTCTGGTAAGATGATGGTTAGCTATGGCTGCTACCTGTCCAAATTGTGGATTCCATAATCCGCCTGGAATGCGTTTCTGCGGGAACTGTGGTACGCGTCTGCCTGAAGACCTGTCGCAGGCCGGCTCATTAAGGCTGCCTGCAACAGATGTTTCGACAAAGCCAGTGATTGCACCTGAGCAGTTAGGGGTAATGACTGGTGCAGACCTGCTGGAAAGATTCCGACAGGCAGGGCTGGAAGCCAGTGGTCAGCGACGCAGTGTTACGGTGTTGTTTGTTGATCTCTCCGGGTATACCCATCTTTCAGAAGAATTAAATGATGAAGCATTGTATGAATTGATCCAGAAATTCATCCGCTTGCTGGTGAACGATGTCTATAAGTACGAAGGCATGGTGGACAAGTTAACCGGCGATGGATTGATGGCGCTGTTTGGTGCACCGATAGCGCATGAAAACAATGCTGAACGGGCTTTACGCGCGGCTTTGGATATGATGACGGATGTGGCCAATTTGAGTCGGGAGTTGAACCTGCGGGGTCAGGACCTGCGCATCCATGTTGGCTTGAACTCAGGATCGGTAATTGTTGGTGGATTGGGCGGCGATGGGTTGATGAACTACACCGCGATTGGCGATTCAGTTAACCTCGCGCGCCGCTTAGAGGAACATGCCGGGCCAGGGGATATTTTTGTCAGCGAGAGTGTTTATCGCCAGACTCAGCGCCTGTTTGATTTTTCTCCCAGACCGGGATTGCATCTGAAGAATGTCTCGCACACTGTGGATGCCTATCAGGTGATGGGACCCAAACAGCACCCGGGCCTGGCGCGAGGCCTGGAAGGGCTGCATGCCCCAATGATTGGCCGTGAAACGGAACTCTGTCAAGTATTGAGGATGGTGGACCGGTTGGTGGAAGAAAGAGCAGGGGGTGTGGTTCTGCTGATCGGTGAGGGCGGCATGGGTAAAAGCCGCTTGACGAGCGAATTGAAAGCGCGCCTGGATTATACACGCCTGCGGGTTCTCGAAGGTCAAAGCCTGACTTACCGGAAGTCGATCGCATATTGGATTTTCCAGGATTTGTTGCGCAGTTACATAGGCCTCACTGCTGATCCAGGACCAGAAGAAGCGCATCTGCGGCTGGTTAACAGCCTGGAGGCTGTGCTTGGAACAGCCGCAACAGAAAAGCTCCCTTACCTTGAGCACATGCTTTCGCTGGAGTCAACCGACTCGGCCCAGTCCGCGGCTGTCGCGGACCGTATTCGGTATCTGGATGCAGAGCAACTGCGCCAACAAATCTTCTTAGCCGTCCGGGATTGGTTGGTGGCGGAAGCCAACCAACGCCCATTATTGCTTATTCTCGAAGATTTGCACTGGGCAGATGAGGCCTCACTCGAACTGCTGCGTTTTCTGATCGATAGCACCCGTAGCGCGCCGCTGTTGATTTATGCGATTTCGCGCCCATTTGTAGCTGGAGGGATACAGTCTATTCATGAGCGAGCACAGCAGCGCTTGAGCGACCGGTACTGCTCCATCCAGCTGCAAGCGTTGCCGCCCGACCAATCCGCGGCACTGCTGCAGGCATTGCTGGTAATCAAGGATCTGCCAGAGACGCTGCGCACAGAGATTATCCGCCGTTCAGCTGGGTTGCCCTTTTACCTGGAAGAAATTTTACGCATGTTGATTGACAATCATGTGTTATTTATGGATGAAGGCGGGCACTGGCGGTTGGCCCCAGGAGCTGATCAACACGTCATGGGGGTGCCAGAGACCTTGCAAGGCTTGATTCTGGCGCGCTTTGACCGGTTATCCCCTTTGCAGCGCCAGGTGTTGCAGACTGCCGCAGTGATCGGGTATCAGTTCAATCGGGCTGTTCTCCAGCATGTTTTGGAAGTTCAGGTTGAAGGATCTTCTCAGATGGTCAATGAGGCGATCACCTACCTGGTTGAGCATGAGTATATTCTGTCACAAAACAACCAGGGTGAAGATGAAAACGATGTATTCAAGCATGTACTGGTATCCGATGCTGTATACAGCACCTTACTTCAGCGGGACAGGCGGGAACTGCATACCCGGGTCGGACAGGCAGTAGAAAAGATTTATGCGGGTCGGTTGGAGGGGCAGGTAGAGGTCCTCGCTGGACACTTTTTGCGCAGCACTTTACTGGACCGCGCTTTACATTACCTGACTCTTGCCGGTGAAAAAGCTGCGCGTAGTTATACTAATGAACAGGCGTTGCAATACTTTGATCAAGCGCTAGAAATAATGCCACAGGTGGACTGTACACCTGAGCAAGCCGTCCGAGTTTATCTGGGTAAAGGGGATGGGCAGTTTGTCGCGGGGGATTATCCCGCGGCGCGGGAAACGTATCGGCTGGGCCTGGATGTATTAGGCGCTCGGGCTGGGACGGGTACCTTGGTCAATCCCGTCCAGATGGACGCAGAACGCTGGTTGGAGCGCAAACGCCTGCTCAGCTTGCTGCAGCGCAAGGTGGCTCGTACCCAGGAAAGCCAGGGGGATTATGAAGAAGCACTATCCTGCTTACGGACGGCTGAGGCGCTGCTTCTAGGAAATGAAACCCAATTTTCGATTGAGCGAGCCAATATTTATAACGACACGGGGTGGGTTCACTTTCGGCGCGGGAACATGGAGCAAGCCGAAAGCTTGTTTCAAACTGCGCTGCATTTGGCTGAACAGGCCGGGCAGCTGGATGTGGTCGCTTCGGTTTTAAATCGGCTGGCAGGTTTGTATTACCAGCGAGATTCCTTGCAGCAAGCGGCGGACTGCCTGACTCACAGTCTACTGCTACGTAAGCAAATGGGAGATGTCGTTGCGGTGGCGCGCTCGTATAACAACCTGGGGTTGTTAGGTTGGAAGCTGGGTGACCTGACCGAGGCGCTGGAAAATTTCAATCACAGCTTACCATTGATGGAGAAGTTAGGTGATGTAGAGGGGTTGATTGTTCTGCATACCAACATCGGGTTGATTGAAATGGATCGGGGGAATCTGAACGAAGCAGAACGGCATTTCCAGAGAGGGTTGGATTCGGCCGATCAAATCGGGCATTTCTTCCACGTCAGTTACTCGCGCATGCACCTGGCCCTGTTGTATGTGTATGCTGAAAACTGGGCAGCAGCTATCCAGAATGGATTGCTTGGGTTGAAAGGTTTTGAGGATCTGGGGGTTACTGAAAATCAACTGGATCTATTTGTATCATTGGGTTGGGCTTACCGTGGCATGGATGATCAGGATCGTTTTAATGAAGTTCTGCAAAAAATTTTTCAATTAATTGCTCATTCTGCTGGAAGTGCTGTTGGAACGGTTGAAGGGGAGGGCCGCGCTTTACGCTTGATCAGCCGGGCGCAGTGGGACCATGGAGATTTCCTTGCGGCAGAAGAAACGCTGAATCGCAGCGCTGCCATTTTCTTGCAGTCCGGCAATCAGATGGAACGCTGCCGCTGCCTGGTGGATCTTGCTGGTTTATTTACTTCCAATGGAAAAATTGGGCAAGCGGATGAACTGTTGAAGGCAGCCCGGACGGTTTTTGAACGCATGGGCGCGCGCATGGAACTCGAGCGGCTGGAGAAAGTTGCCAGAAAGCAGTAAGCGGTTTCAGAAATTTCGATTGGACCTAAAAATGAAACACCCCGGGTGCGGACCGGGGTGTTTCATTCGGGGAAACCAATAAAATGGAGGGAGGGTGACTTCCAGGAGTCCGAGACTGCTAGAAGTCAGCGATTTGGATTATTTCTCTTCCACCCAATGAATGGATGCAGAGGACGAGCGAAGGTCTGGGCTAATGGCATTGGCGAAATTCGCGCTGAATTCCGGACTTGTCAATTGACCAGCCCAAGAGCCATAGCCGCCAGCCCAGGAGCCGTAGCCACCCGCCCAGGAGCCGTAGCCACCCGCCCAGGAGCCGTAGCCGCCAGCCCAAGAGCCATAGCCTCCAGCCCAGGAGCCATAGCCGCCAGCCCAGGAGCCATAGCCGCCAGCCCAAGAACCATAGCCACCCGCCCAGGAGCCATAGCCGCCTGCCCAAGAACCATAGCCACCTGCCCAGGAGCCGTAGCCGCCTGCCCAGGAACCATAGCCGCTGGTTAGATCTTCAAAACCGATTAAGCGGAATGTCTCGGTTCCATCATCGTAATAGCTGTAGCCCTGGAAGTGTTCCTCACCGTTCAGGTCAGCTTGCAAGTTCAGGCCTTGATTAGCGGAGCCGTCAATATCGGTGGAAAAAATTGCATCATAAACATTCAGGCGACCTGCCCCTTGCTGCCAGACACTGTACAGCACGTCCGTTTGCTCTGAGTTGATCCAGGGCAGAGAGGTGACCATCAGGCGGTACTTGACCTGGTCTGGAGTCAGTTCGGGATGATAGGCAATTAATTGGGCAGCTGCACCGGAAACGACTGCGGCGGATTGGGAGGTGCCTGCCATCGAGAAGTATTTTCCATCGACCCAATTGGCGGTGTGATTGCGTGCGATGTAGCTGTTAGGCATCATCGTCGATGTAATGTGCGCTCCGGGGGCGACCAGGTCGGGCTTGGCGAAACCATCTAAGGTAGGTCCAGCCGAGGAGAAGGGGGCAATGTAATCATCGCTCCAATCGTTGGGGGTGTAGTTATCTGTAAACGCACCAACCGTAATGACATAGGGAGTATTCCCCGGAACAGAAATGGTCATCGGATTGGATCCATCGTTTCCAGCGGCTACGACTACCGTGATTCCCGATGCCCAGGCTTGCATCACAGCCTGATTAAGCGGATCGGCCCAATAAGGGGACTGGACCAGGGAATGCAGAGAGAGGTTCATTACCTGGATGTTGTAGCGATCTTTGTTTTGGATGACCCATTGGATGCCATTAATTACTTTTTCGTAATCACCTGCACCGGTTTCATCCAATACACGCACACCAACCAGGTTTGCCCCGGGAGCCATGCCATTGTATTCGCCATCCGCGCCTTTTGAAGCGTTCGTAATGATGCCGGCGACATGAGTGCCATGCCCATTAGGATCGGTTGGTGATTTCTTCCCATCCACAAAATCGACCCAACCGACAACGAGCTGACTTCCTTTCCCTTTTTCATTTCTTACCAGATCTGGGTGGTGAGCGATGCCGGTATCAACGACTGCTACGGAAACCCCTTCACCAAGCGCACCCTGTTCCCAGGCAAGGTCGGCCCCGGTGATCTCCGGGTAACTTGTCGTGGGGGTTTTGGGAGCGTTCTTTTCAAAACTGTATCCGGTCAGTTCGGTTTGCGCATTCGGGCTGACCCGGGTAATACCAGGTTCTGCTTTCAACAAGCTGAGAGATTGTTCTGGGATTAACGCTCCAACTCCGTTAATAACTTCTAGCAGTGAAGTGACTTTCCCGCCATTTTTTTCTACCAGCGCTGCGGCTTGTTCTGCAGTGGCGGCCTGGACGATCACTGATTTGTAACCAGCATAACTTTGGGTGTTCGTGGTTACAGGTATTCTCACAGAAAAACCAAGCCCGCCAACCATTAGAAGGGCGAGGAAGAGTGTGAGTATGGTTTTTGGAAGCGATCTGCCTGGGTTCATACCTTTTCTCCAATTCATTATCAATAACCTGATTGTCATTGACGATCAGGCCGAGACAGAAGCAGGAGCGGGTATGTTTAGATTCCCCCTTCCTCTTCGGTGGCCTGGCAGTCTTTGTTTTGAAAACTTTAGACCCATAGCTTTGCGTCGCCGGTTTTCACCGGTTTTGCCGTTTTCGGAGGTCGAAAACAGTGGTTAGTTCGTTTTTATTATATCAGTATTTACTGGTATTTCAATAGTCAAATTAAAGTTAGTTTTAAATTTGATGTTAACAAATTTGTAACAATTGTAATATCATCTCCCTACATGTTATGCAGAATTTAGCCATGCAAAAATGGTGATTTAGTTGAGTAACGTCGTTATTGAAGATGACGTTTAGCCCATTGAACCCCGTTATTAATCGCTTAGAATTCACCTACCACTCGCTGGCAGCCATGATTTAGCATGGAATCAAGCGCCAGCTTTTTTTCTTATTCCTGAACTTTGCTGATTACCGCCGGATGAACGGTGGAAAAGTAGAGGAACGCCAGTGACCGTTATTTTAGAAACTGCAGAGCGAGAGAAAACTTCAGCGGCGCTAAGCTCAGTAGTTGCCGCAGTCGCTTTAACTACCTTGAAAATTATTGTCGGCCTGTTAACTGGCAGCCTGGGCATTCTGGCGGAAGCGGCTCATTCCGGGCTTGATCTGGTGGCGGCGTTAGTGACTTTTTTCGCCGTGCGGGTCTCCAGCAAACCGGCTGATCGGGAACACCGGTATGGGCATGGAAAGGTGGAGAATCTTTCCGCGCTTTTTGAAACAGTGCTGTTACTGATCACCGCCGTGTGGATTATTTACGAAGCAATCCAGCGTCTGTTCTTCCATCCGGTTGCAGTGGAAGTCTCGTTCTGGTCTTTTATCGTGATGGCTATTTCCATAGGGATTGATTACACTCGCTCGCGCATCTTATATAAAGCAGCTCGCGCGCATAACAGCCAGGCTCTGGAAGCGGATGCACTCCATTTCAGCACGGATATCTGGTCATCTAGCGTGGTGATTTTCTGGGTTGGCGTGTTTGATGGTCAGTGAGCGGGTTCCAGCGCTGGCTTTCTTGAAGAACGCCGATGCCATAGCCGCATCTGTGGTCGCTTTGATCGTCATCTATGTCAGTTTGAAGATGGGGGCTCGGACGATTCAGGGACTGCTGGACGCTGCTCCGAAAGGCATGGTTGAAAAGATCCAGACAGCTGTAGAGGCGATGCCAGGCGTTATAAATTGTCACAATGTCCGTGTGCGATACTCTGGCCCACGCCTGTTTGTTGACGTGCATGTGCTGGTGAACGGGGATCAATCGCTTTCTGAAGCGCACCGTTTGACCGAACAGATTGAGGATGTAATCCGGAGTGTAGCTCCGGATGTGGACGTGGTTGTACACCCTGAACCGGTCAGTTCATAAGGCTGCATACGGTCTATTAGAAAGATTTACGACAAAGACTTGCTCTTTATATCTTTCATGATAAACTGAAACCGCTTTGGAGGGAATAGCGCCATGCGTTGGGTTCGAGATGTCGCCCCGCAACCCGTAACCGCGGCGTTGTATAGGCGGGCAATCATCATCACCATTGTCGGAAATATCTTGCTTGCATCCAGCAAGTCTATTGTTGCCTACCTTTCTCACTCTGTGGCGTTGTATGCGGATGCTGCGAATTCTGTTTCCGATGTCATTTATTCTTTTTTGATGGTGTTTGGGCTGTGGATGGCACAGCGCCCACCAGACTTATCTCACCCGCAAGGTCATAGTCGTTTTGAACCCCTCGTCGGACTGATGGTCACCTTGTCTATGACCTTTGCTGGTTACGAAGCTGCCCGGGCTGCTATAGAGACGATTTATACAAGGTGGCATCGCGGTTGAACCGGGTTGGCCAACAGTAGTACTGCTGCTCAGTGCGTTGGTTAAGGCGGGCATGTTTATTGAGGTCCGGAAGATTGCAAAGGAAGTTAGCAGCCCCACATTAGCTACTTCAGCCAAAGATAACTTGAGTGATGTACTGACATCAATTGCTGCTTTTTTAGGCGCTTTGGGATCGAAATATGTCGCCCCAATTACCGATCCTATTGCCGGTTTGCTGGTAGCCGTCTGGATTTTCCGGGCGGCGTTTGGTGCTGGAAAAGAAAACCTGAATTTTCTGACTGGAGCTGGGGCTTCTCCAGAACTGCGCCAGAAACTGGCCGATATCGCCGCAGAAGTGCCCGGCGTGCAGCGGGTCCACCATACGATGACAGAATATGTGGGGCCTCGTCTGGTGGTGGATATGCATATCAACGTAAACGGGCAGATGACGTTGGATGAAGCGCATACCATCGCTGATGAGATCATCGCCCGGCTGGAAGATCTCCCTGAGATAGACCGGGCCTATGTGCATATCGAGCCTGAAGGATACGATTAAGGGGCGAACAACACAAATTGCTGTAAGAAGCGCTCGGTTTCTTTTAGATAATCAGCAATCGTCTCGCTTTTGCGGAAACCATGTCCTTCCCCTTCATATAACTTAAATTTATAAGGGGTCCCATGAGCGCGCAGCGCGGAGGTGATTTCTTCTGCCTGATTGGGGGGAACGACCTTGTCCTCACTGCCCTGGAAAATGTACAACGCATCCCGGATTTTGTCTGCATGGAAAACCGGCGACCAGGCCTGATAGCGCGGAGCTGCTTCTGGTAACGGCCCAATCATGCTTGCATTGTAGTGTTTTTCGAATTTATGTGTGTCCAGGTCAAGGGCAAACAGGTTAGCGACGCCGTACAGGCAAACGCCAGCTTTGAATAACCCTGGAAAACGGATGAGGGTGTTAAGAACGGTATAGCCTCCCGCGCTGCCCCCGGTGATGACCAGCTTTCCTGCATCGGCCAGTTGTTTTTCCGCCAACATGCGCGCGCAGCTGGCCGCGTCCTCGACATCAACATCGCCCCAACGCTGGCGCATGGCATGCCGATAACTGCGTCCATAACCGGTGCCACCGCGATAATTTACTTCAACATAGGCATAGCCGCGCGAGGTAAAGTAAGCAGCTTCGCCATTAAACTGGTTTGAGGCGATCGAAGTCGGTCCTCCATGAATATGAAGAATTGCAGGTGGCAATCCCTCACCGGTGAAACGTGGGTTTTCGGGCGGGTAATAGAGACCATAGGCAGTCTCACCATCGCTGGTAGGCCAGGAAATCTCGCGAGGATTCGGCAGGCTGGCGGGATCATAAGTCGCGGCGGTCGAATAGGCCATGATTTGTATCTGGCCTGCTTGCCAGCGAACCACCTGGGTGGGCTGATCTGGAGCGCTGGCCAAAAAGGCCAGCCGGTCGCCCTTTGGACCCGCAACGGGACTCACCATAAGCTGCGAAATTGCGGTATAGGGAGCGGTATCAACTTGTTGTGAACTTCCCCTGGCTAAATCGACTACCCAAAGACTGGAATTTGGACCGGTGAATCGGAAGTAGTACATACGCTGGCTGTCGGGGCTCCAGGCGGTGGATCGCTCGCCCTGGACCCAGGCAGGGGAAGCGATCTCGAAGCCTTCCCCTTTCACCAGCACGCGCCGTTCGCCTGTTTCCAGGTTGTACAGCATCAAGTTTTCCCATTCGCTGTCTTCTGTCTCTTCTATGTAACTTAACCAGCGCCCATCCGGGGAAAACAGGGGTTGTTGCACCGGGCAGGCGTCTCCACCAGCTACAAGCTGTTCATGCTCGATATGTGGTGGACTGCCGGCGAGGGTTGCCAGTTGGATACGGGTGCCATCCCAGGGCATGTTTGGATGATTCCACTCGACCCAGGCCAGTCGATCTCCAGCAGGGTGCCAGGCAGGCTGCATATAAAAATCTGCCCCGCGAACAAGCTGAGAAGGCCATTGACTGCCATTCATATTGGCCAGCCCTAGTAAATCAGTCACACCGTCACTAAAAACATAAACAACCCAGTTGCCATCGGGCGAGATGGTCGGCGAGGCGATCCCGGCAGCTGGCGTACCGATTGCTGGCGTGATGGGATGAGGTGGTTCGAAGCCCAGACCCCGCTGGTACAGACGCCCATCACTATTGGCGAAAACCAGCCTGTCGCTATGGAGGGCTGTGCCAAACGTGCCCCCACCATAACCTACGCCCCCACGTGGGGCTTGCTCAGTTGTTAGGTCACGCCGGGCGCTGTTCTCAGATTGTGCGACCAGTACGTTCTTCCCTGAGCGGCTTTCGTCCCAGATCAAGGTCATTCCATCGCCAGACCACTGCACGTCATTAATGCGCGTACGCTGACTGATCAGCCCGGCCGTGACCGGACTAAGCCAAACGCCATAAGGCAGGATTGTTTTTTCACTCATATTGTTTACATTCAGATGAGATAGGGCTCAAATTTCTCTACCAGCCGGTCCCGCGGTTGTTTCCCGCTAACCCGCTGTCGAGCTTCTCCATTTACAAACAGAATCAGGGTCGGAACACTCATTACCTGGAATTGAAGCGTCGTGTTAATACTTTCATCCACGTCAATCTTTGCCAGATGAACTTTTCCATCCCATTCAATTGCCAATTGTTCTAGCAAAGGTTCGATTTGCCGGCACGGACCACACCAAACGGCGCCAAACTCGACCAGCATGGGAACAGGTGATTTTAGAACAAGACGTTCAAAATTCGTATCATTAATGTTGATGAACGAACTCACACAAGCCTCCAAAATTTGAGTTTTTTGCTCCAACTACTTTTCTTTTTTCTTCTTGCTTTTGCTCTTGCTCTTTTCTTTTTCTTTCCCTTTTGACTTACTTTTTTCTTTTTCTTTTTCTTTTTCTTCTTCGATCTCTTCACGTAGTTCTTTAGGCCGCCAGATTTCAATCAATTCACCCGTCGTTTCGCTAGTAATCTGTGACCAATGCTCGATTGGCAGTACGATGTGCGCTAAAACAGCGGTGGGCAGAGATTCGATGCGGTTGGAGAGAATTTGTAGCAAGGTTTCCAGACCGGGGTTGTGGCCTATGACCATAATCCGTTCAAGTTCATCTGGCTGCGTGCTTAATACCTTAATATATTCATCTGCTTCAGCCATATACAGTTGATCAAGGTATTCGACTTCGCCCTTGAAACCAGCAGCTTCGGATACAGCTTCAGCTGTTTGCCGGCTGCGTAAGGCGGTAGAGGTTAGTATGCGTTGGGGGATCAGTTCGCGGTCGATCAACAATTTTCCCATCATTGGTGCATCGCGTTGGCCACGTTTATTAAGCGGGCGTTCCTGGTCAGGAATATCACCATTCTTCCAACTGGATTTGGCATGGCGCATAAGCAGCAAAGTTTTCATGATTGTCCCTCTAATTGTTACGTTTGTTGATTAGACCAAACGACTAAACGATTTTTAGTATATCATAGATGGGATATTTGACAGTCAAAATGACCAGCCCGTTCAATCGGAGGGCAGTCCAAACCTACAAATAAGTTAACCGTCAAAAAAAGCTTACTCAACAGTCAACAATGAAGGGAAATTTATTGCATTCAGGATAACCAATTGCACTGGATTGGGAGAAGGCTTGCTAGTGGGGAAGTTACAGAGGCTGCCAGAAAGTGGTGGGCAGCCTCTGATAAAAGATCTTTCAAATTTTAATAGATTAAGTCTCAGGTACTTCGTTGAGGATCTCAAAATCGACGGTAATTTCCGCGGTCGGTCGCACGGTCGCGGCTACGGAGCAGTACTTCTCTTCAGAAAGTTGGATCGCCTGAGCGACAGCCTTCTCACTGAGATTTTGCCCGCTCAAGCGGAAGTGCATGTGAATTTTGCGGTACGTCCAGGGTGGATCCTGATCTTGTTCGCCATCGGTAGTAATCTCTAAATATGTCAGCGGCATGCGCTTTTTAAAAAGAATATCGACCACGTCGACTGCTGAACAGGAGGCAACCGCGATTAGCAATAAATCGGATGGCTTTATACCAACTCCATCGCTGGGCGTTGAGAGGACAACGGAATGACAGGTTGAATCAACGCCAATAAACTGCCTCCCGCCAATCCATTTTACGGTTGTGCTTCCCATAAATTTTTACTCCTTAAACATTCCCTGATGAAAAACCACTTTTACTATTGTATTCAAAGTACAGAATTAAGGGGCTTTATCCAGCAGTGAAATCATTTCTTGCACGATTTTTTCACGCTGCTTGCGCTTCTCCTGATCTGGTATGGCTTGCTCGCCGCTTTCATCTAATTCAAGCAAGCAAGCGGTGGCGTATTCCTGTAAGAAATTACGGCTTGCGCCCTGCATAGCGGAATGCACCGCAGATAACTGTTGAATAATTTCATGGCAGTCGCGTTCTTCTTCCAGCATACTCACCACACCACGCACCTGGCCTTCAATCCGGCGCAGGCGTTGGATCAGTTTTGCTTTGGCATTGGGTTCCTTAATCTTCACAATCACCTTCTTTAAAACCGGCACACGGCCGGTAGGGAACTATCCCGCTCAACTAAAGCGCCCACTCGATCCGCAACTGCTGCTGGTCGTTGAGCCGCCGCTGTTTGAAGAGCCAATGGAAGCGACCTGAGAAATTTTCTTCTGTGTATCCTGGCTCTGGCAATTTGGACAAATCGGGCTGCGGTCCGCTTCAGACCAGCGCAGCATTTTTTCGAAGACCTGTCCACAGGAATTGCAGTGGTATTCGTAGAGTGGCATGACTAATCATCCTTGTTATTTTGAAATATACTATACCCCAGTATAGCATGGATGGGAGAACTGTCAAGAGCCGAAAAATTGGCTCTTGATGAACAGCACATTCCACATTTCTACCCCTTCAAACTCAAATATGGAGATTTAATACTTTACTGGTTAATATTGTACAAATCGATAGGGTATTCCCTACCTATTACCTGGGGAGGTATCTTACAATTCGCTTCCGGACTTATCCATAGTTTCGCTTTTCGATGCTATCTATACTAATGTTCGCGCGACAATGCGCAGTAAAAAGGCAGAGTTTCGGGGAAAAAGCCTGCGGGTCATGCCTGTATGGAAGTCTCATTCCAAAAGCCACACCAGTGGATTGCTGGCGTGGTCCGCTTTTACATGCCGAGATTGAAACGCAAATCAAAATAATCGAAAAAATCGAAAGGAGAGAGGTATGTTTTCTCGAAAGAACTTGAAAATACCTTCCCGTGTATTGAAAGCATCTGTTGTAGGTCTACTTTCCATGACCATGATTGGGTTAGCTGGTTTCAGCAACCCAAAGATATTTCAGGCTTCAACAGAAACTCCAACCGCTAATGCGGTAACTGAAACGGCTACTTCATTGTTCGCCTCACCCACAGCCAGTGGAGAGACGGCAACGAACGCACCTGGAACCGCAACCGGCACACCGGCTGCTGCTACAGCGACCAATGCCCCAACCATGACTCCCACCGAAACACAACAGGCAGGTGGTCAAACGCCTACCCCGGCGCCAACTGTTATTGTTGCAAACCCAAATCTGCCGAAAGGAAAGATAGATCATCTTAAGGATTTCAAGGGAGTGAACGTATCTCAAGAACAGTCCGCTTTGGGCTTCTTGAACCGGCGGGCAAACCCGGAGGGCTTGATTAATAGTAACAATGTGTCGAACCTGAAAGAAGGTTGGCATATTAATACCCCCGATATGGTCACAGGCTTGCCTTTAATTGAAAATAATACCGTTTACTTTGCCGATTGGGCCGGAAATGCGTATGCCGCGAATGCAAAAACTGGCAAGATCATCTGGCAAAAGCAGGTCGAAAAGCCTAAATCGGATTGGCCCTGGTATGGCTTTGCTGGAACGGGCGCTCTGGGGAACGGGATGTTCTTCCTGGCCTCTGTGGAAGGCAAAGCTTTTGCTCTGGACCAGAAGACAGGCGATATCGTCTGGCAATCTAGCCTGAGTGATAATCAGTATGCGGGCAACCTGGGCAAGCTCTTATTCTATGACGGCAAGGTTTATGTAGGTTTGGCCTCTGTGCAGGAACCGCTGAGCAAGAAAATGCCCGATATGAAGTTTGACTTCCGCGGGCATGTAATGGCATTGAACGCTAAGACAGGTAAGCAGGTTTGGGATCTGCCGCTTGTCAAAGCCCCGGGGAATGGGGTGGCTGTTTGGGGCGCTTTTGCGATTGACCCGGCCACAAATTCACTGTTCTTTGGTACAGGGAATAATTACACGGTTCCCTCAACAGATCATTCCGACTCGATTTTTTCAGTGAATGCTCAGACCGGCAAAGTGAATTGGGTCAACCAGATCGATTCACAGGATATCTGGCTGCCGATTAAGTCGTTGGGCGGTGATTATGACTTTGGCGCTGGCCCGCAGATTTTCAATGCGACCAATGCACAAGGAAAGACGATGCAGTTAATTGGCATCGGTCAAAAGAGTGGTTACTACTGGGCGCTTGATCGCAAGACGGGACGAATAGTCTGGCATGCCTTTGTTGGATATGCTGGCGTAGCAGGTGGTATGCGCGGTGAAGCCTCGATAGCGGATGGCATGATCCTGGCCTGGAGCAATAATAATTCTGAAGATAAACAGCCCCAGCAGCATCCTATCACGGTTAAGGCGCTGGATCCTGCCACCGGCCAGTATATCTGGTCAGTGGAGAAAGCTCAACCTGCGGTAGGCTGGGCGGCCGGTTTCGCCTCGGAAGATGTTTACTTTGTTGGATCACTGGACGGGACGGTCAAAGCGTATAGTACAAAAAATGGTCAGATTCTCTGGCAAACAACTGCTCCTGGCCCGGTTGGGGCACCGTTGATTGTTTCTGGTCAGTCTCTATTTGTCGGCGCGGGTGTTCCGGTCGCGAATGGGGGTGTTCCCGGAACACAAGGCTTGTTTACCTACACAATCGGTCAGTAGGTTGACAAAAAATATTATGTAAAATTTCCCGAAATAAACTGCCTGATTATTCAATCGGAATTGAGTGCGCCCTTTTCACAGAGGGCGCACTCATTCTATTTATCCTATCTTCATAAGTTCTCCACACGACCTGCGTATTTTGTTCATTGGAATGCGCTATGATTTATAAAGCATTTCTTGGAATCACTCCAAAATGGCCGTATCTATTCCTTGATTATGGCGTCATATTCCATGAGAAGGATGCAAATGCAAAGCGAGCAGGAACTCATTTTGGGCGCAAAGGCCTTTGACGATCAAGCCCTGACAACGATCTATGATCGTTACAGTACAGGGCTGTATGCTTATGCCATGCGCCTGTTAGGAGATGATTGCCTGGCAGAAGATTGTGTTGCGGAAACCTTCTCCCGTTTCTTGAAATCACTCCGTTCCGGGCAGGGGCCAGAAGAACATCTTCAGGCTTACCTGTACCGGATTGCGCATAACTGGATCACAGATGTCTATCGCCGGGAACCACCAGCACCTTATATTTTAGATGAGAGACTGCACGCGGATGCTGAAAAGCAGCCTGAGGTGGAGGTCAGCCAACGGGGGGAACAAGAGCGACTGCGCATAGCTTTACGTTCGTTGACTGCAGACCAACGCCAGGTGATCTTGCTGCGCTTCATCGAAGGATGGGAAAATGAGCAGGTCGCCGTGGCGGTGCAGAAGCCGGTCGGCGCCGTGAAAGCTTTGCAACACCGCGCTTTGGCAGCATTACGCCGCTGGTTATGCAATGACGATAGGCAAGTACCAAAGAATGGCAAATCTTCAACACCAGCAGTTCTTGGCAAGATTGAGCAGGAAGGATAGGGCCAATGAATAAGAATCAGGAAATGGATGCGGACCTCGCGCAGCAGCTGGGACTATTGTTAGATGTCCCTATGCGGGATCCTATTAAGGCGGCGAACGGACGGGTAGTATTCTTAGAACAGGCGCATCAACTGAAATCAGAAATGAAAGCAGAAAACCTGCCGCTTCAGGCCGTATCTGCCGAGAAAAAAGGGCGTCATATTGGGTGGATGCATGCACTCCAAACAAGTTTCATGAATTTCAAAAAGGAGCAATCTCCCATGATAGGCGTTTTTGGCACAATCCTGATAATTGTTTCCCTGGCGTTGGGTAGTGGCGGTGTCACTGTAGCTGCTGCGCAAAATAGCCAACCCGACCAGCCGCTGTATGCAGTAAAGATGTGGAGCGAAGAAGTTCGCGCTGGGATGACAGAAAATTCGCAGACGCAGCTTGAACTGGCTTTGCAATATGCCAACCGGCGCGCAGCAGAAATGCAGCAAATGATCAATGAAGGGAAAGTACCCCCAGAGGCTGTGGTAGCTCGTTGGCAGGTTGAAGTGGATTATGCTTTACAACTGGCTGCCGGGCAGTCAGATAATGAAGCCAGAGGCGCATTGACGCAGGTCCGGCAGCAGTTGCAATCGCAGGACCGCTTGCTTTCACAGGCAGGAACTGGGAATGTGCAGAACAGTCCGCAGGCAGCTGCCTTGCTAGACCAGGTGCGATTGCGCTTGCAGGACCGGTTGGATCTCTGTGACCGCGGCATCCAGGACCTCGATTGGCTGCGTACGCAGCTGCACAAACAGGACCGTTTGCATGTGACTGATGAAGCACCGGTAGAACCTTCCGGGGGTAATCAAAATCGCAATGTGGCTGTTGATGGCGCTGGAAAGCCCTGGACGACCGGGACGCCAACTCCTGGCAGCAGTTATGGACCTGGACCGGCGGGCGGCGAAGGCGGTAACCCCTGGACAACGGGCACACCTACCCCTGGAAGCGGGTACGGCCCTGGGGATGGAACAGGCAGCAATCCCTGGACGACTGGTACCCCAACCCCTGGTAGCGGATACGGTCCGGGACCTGGTCCAGATGCTGAGCCTTCCTGCATTTCGAACTGCGATCCGGGCGCTGGCCAGCAAAACAATAATGATGGTATGCAGAATGGTGGCGGTTCGCAGAGCGAAGGCGGTTCGCAGAGCGAGGGTGGTTCGCAGAGTGGTGGCGGAACCGGGAACAGCGGATCGAATCCAGACGGCGGAAGCTCTGGCGGAAATAACCAGCCGGGCGGCGGTAGTAGTGGCGGAGCAGGTGGCGGTCACCGGTAAAAAAACCGGAATAGATAATATTCGCCCTTTCTCCCTAATGGGTGTTTGAACTCAAAAACGACCGAAAGGTCGTTTTTGAGTTCAAACGTCGATGGTTCAATAAACTCCTGTAGAGCCCAATCGCAACCCTGAGCAGGGCGTCAAGCAGAAGTGGCTACCCATCGAACGTTATGCCTTCCCTTTTGTCACCTTTTGGCCAGCCCGAGCCCAGGCAATCATGCCGCCGCGCAGATTGACCACGGTGTAGCCAGCCTTAATTAAACGGATAGAGGCAGACCTACTCCGGTTGCCTGAATGACAAACACAAAGAATTTCCTGGCTTTTGGGGACCTCGTTTAAGCGCTGCTCCAACTCACCCAATGGAATCAGTTTCGCACCGGGGATGTGCCCAGAACGAAATTCTTCGGGCTGTCGAACGTCCAGTAAGAATGGTTTTGGCTTTTGGTCTAACTTCTGTTTGGCTTCGCTTGGGCCAATCGAGGTCACTGGTGAATGAAAAAGTCTACTGATAAAGTTCATCTGCATTTCCTTCCGCATGGTTTTCGATTATCTGCTTAGATGAATTAAAGCGACAAAAGTGACACAATACATCCTAATAAATCAATAGGCAAGTATTATTGTAGTTGGTAACCTTATGAGAAGCCTTAAAGGGAGTGGTAGAGATTTATATAACTGGCGATCGTATTTGTTAGCGCATGGGGTTCAACAATTTCCAGGCTGGCAGCGCTCATTTCATTCCATCGATCTTTCTGATCCACCAACCAGCGGATCCCCTTAGCTGCATCAGAAACATCGCCGGATTTGAACAGATAACCATTGCGCTTGTGCTTGACCAGTTCCGGCAAGGCTCGGGCATTGGCTGCCAGTACGGGTCTGCCACAGGCCATCGCTTCAAGGGTTGCCAGGCTTTGCAGTTCAGTATCCCCAGGCATGGCAAAGTAATCAACGCTGTTGAGTATACCAGGAATATCTTCATCAGGAATATAACCGGTGAAGAGGATGGACGCGGGCGAGGCGCTTTCTCTGGCAAGCTGAATCAAATTTTTCGCGTAAATGCCATGCCCCCCAATGACAAGCTGCACATCCGGCAGATCCAGCTGAGCAAAGGCTCTGATCAGCAGGTCTACACGTTTCTCATTTTCCAGGCGACCTAAATAAAGGATGGTAATTGCTTCCGGCTGAATCCCATACCGCCGGCGGAGTTCGCAGCGATTTACACCTGGATCTGGGTGAAAACGCTGCCGGTCCACGCCGCAGGAGATGGGCGAAAGCGGCGGGCGCATCCCATGCTTTCGGAAGATGGCTGCGGCAGTTTCAGTCGCTGCGGTGGCGTGGTCGACCTGATTGAATACATTCAGCACCATTTTCCAAAGGATGTAATTGATCGGCCTATGCAGGTGAGTGAAGAAGGGAACGTTCTGGATCATATTTCCAGGTAAGAAGTTATCCGTTCCGACCAAAGGAAGATTGCGTTTGCGCGCCTGTTTCACAGCGCTGGCGCATAAAGGATAATGATCGTGGATGTGGACGACATCGGGTCGAAATTGGTCCAGGTAAGTGCCGATCTGCCGGTCGGGGAAGGGCGTGAAATAGACATGCGGGTAGAAGGGCGCCAGGGAAAATGAATGGATATTCGCAACCCTGACGCCATTTCGCTCAATCAGCGGTCCCTCAATATGACTTTCGGAGGGAGCCAGCACCAGCACCTGGTGGCCAGCCTGCGCCATACCTTCAGCAAGCTGCACGGCAAAAACCCCGGCGCCGCTGGTCTTTCGATTATAGTTTTGAGTAGCATAGGCTATTTTCATGTTTTTTTCATGCGTGGTTGGGTTACAAAATGATAAGTAAAAAAACCAGCGATGATTGGGATCCAGAAATTTACCCCGCGGAAAGCAACTGCGATGACAGCCGCGTTTGTTTTGTCCATGCCCATGTTGATTAGCACCAGGCTCATGATGCCTTCGACCGCACCCACGCCCTGAGGGATGATGGCGACGACAAAGAAGACAATGCCCAGGCTGAAAGCCGCATCAATGGTGCCAAAGTTGACTGTTTGTCCATAGGCGAGGAAGAACAGGTATAAGCCCAGCATGTTGACGACATGCATGTACGTTCCCCAGGCAATCGAAATGTATAACTGCCGGGGATGTTTGGCAATCATCTGCGAACCATCGATGAATTCCTGTGAATTCCTTTCAACCCAGTCGCTTTTCAATAGTTCGGGTTTGCGAATTCGCTCGCCAAACCAGTTGACTATTCCGCGAACCTTGCTGAAAAGCTTATTAATCCATTTTGGCCGATGGTAGGCGATAAACAGGACCGTAATCATTCCGCCGATGAAAATAACGAACATTAGAAAAGCCAACCATTCATAAAACTTGAGGTGATGCTGGCTCAAAAGATAGAATACACCTGCCAGGACGAAGGGGATCAGGGTGAAGAGATCAACGATCAGGTCAAGCAGCACGCCTACCAGGACGCGCGAACCTGGATAACCGCGTTGTGCAGCGTAATCCACAAACACAGCTGCGCCTCCTGCTCCGCCGGTAGGTACTACAGCGTTCACAAACAATGACGCCAGAAGGACTGGCAGCAGTTGGATGGCGGACAGGTTAACTTCCACCGTCTTAAAGCTGCTGTGATACAGGGTAGCATTGATGTAAAAGAAGAAAAGGTGAATGAGAATCGCCAGGGATACCCATAATAGATTTCCCTGGATCAGGCGCGTGATCAGGTCATGGAAACTGGCAAAACGGGTGATGACCAGCCAGGTTAGCCCGATCATCAGCAGAAAGAAAATAATACTGCGCAAGTTTTTCGGTAACTTGACTTTGGGCATCAGGCCGAACCTGGAGATGGGGGTGTAGTGTCTGTAGCGCCTTTGTTTAGTTTGTCTGCCAGGACAAGATCCCGAGCCGCTTGCTGTGGCTGGGACGCAGATTTTGGGTGGTACCGGTTCAATAAGGCCTCGCGCGTCAACCAGACTTCATCAAGACCCAACTGCATCGGTTTTTTCCCTTGCAGGCTGCCTGGGTTGTAAGCCCAAACCAGTGCCATGGTATACAGCTTTTCCCAAAAATGTGCAAATTTGCCTGGCAATGTCTGCGGCAGCTCATTAAATACCAGTTCAAACCCCCAGCGTTCCATGAAACGAGCGGGAAGCGCAGCAATACCATCACTGCCAAAAGGAGGAACGCCATGGAAAGCGACAACGGATTGCATTTTGGGTGCGGCAGCGGAATAATCCGCTAACGCTTGTAAGGAACGATCGACTTGCCGTCGAAAATGCAAACCCCAGGCCAGGTCCGCACCGCCAGCAGGTACAGTGGGCATATGCTCGTTCCAGAAGTGCAGTATAGCGACCTCTTCGCCAGTATGGAGCGTTTTTCCACTGGGCAGCAGGATGTCTTTCTTGAGCGGATGAGTTGAGAGCCGGAAGATGCAGGTGGGATCCTGATTAAACTCAAATATGCCATACAAGCGGCAGAGCAATTGATCCAGGAGACGCACAGCTTTTCGGACAGGATTGGCGAATGACCAATAGGATTTGTTCTGTGTTTGTTTCAAGGGGATGAGAATACCTCCTTTGTGGAGCGAATATACTTCTCCTCGCCAGATGACGCGCCGTCCGACCACTCCACCGCACCAGATCAAGGCGGTGAGAAAATCTCGCACGGGCAGCCAGAACCACCAGTGCCGGCTTTCTTTATCGCCCGTCCAGCGCGTGACCAGGAGACCAACCATCCAGCGGATGAGCAGAGAGCCCGTTAGCATGAGCAGCGCCCAGGTCTGGAAGCCGGTGATCACTGCCAGAATGGCTGCCAGGGGTGTGCTGAAACTGATTAAGAGGCCGGGGTATTGGAGGGGCCGGCTGGCTCGGTTACAGTGCGCCCAACGCACTTCACGCTCCCATTGATCAGCAAAAGTGGTTGGTCCTAAGATGGTATGCACAACATAGTCTGATAGTTGAACGCGCAGCCCGGATTTTGCCATGCGGAAACCAATTTCATAATCGTCGGCCAGGTAACTGCCGATGGAGGAATAACCCCCGATGCGTTCCAGGTCTCTTTTTCGCATGGCGACGGTTGCGCCCATTGCAAAACGCATTTTTAATACCTTGCGCCCGACCAGCATCGAAGGTAAAAAGGTAATGCCCATGTACAGTGCTTCGAGGCGTGCCGTTAGCGTGAGCGGCTTTTCGCCGCAATAGGGGCAGGTGACCAGCCCAACGGAAGGATCTTCCAGCGGGGTGATCACCCGGCGCAAATAGTCGGGTGTAACGCGCATATCGCTGTCGCTGGCGACAAGTATTGGATAACGGGCGGCTTTGGATAGATGCGCCAGCAAGCCTACTTTTCGATTTGGGGTATTGGGTGAAGCGATAATGCTGCGGATATTAACCATAGGGAAGTCTTGTTTCAGGCTGCGATCACTGGAAGGATAGGGTCATCAGGATCCGTAACCCCAAAGAGGATTTCATAGACCGGATAATCCTGGCGACAGAAGCTAGCAAAGTTTTCATAAGCTTCTGTATCGATGCCTTTCACCGGTTTGAGGATGGATACAGGCGGCAGGTTTTGATGGATTCGATTACAGCGTGAACTTGAAGTACGGAAGAAGCGCCAGGTGAGAAATGTGGCAGTAAACCAGAAGATCCAACTGGCGATAATAATCAGTGTGAGCAGTGGAATCAATAGCGTCATGATAGCGATGATGGTGGGTTACTCAAAGATGGGTAATTACACAGGTGGAGATTCCGCTCCTGGATCAGTTTTGACAGGCGAGGACTGAGCAGGGTGGCCAGGTCGCCAGCGTTAGGGCCGAAATGGACGGCATTCTCCGAGGTGGAAGGATGGAAATATAATTCGACAGAAGGTTCATTGATCTGCTCTAGTAAACGCAGGACATAATCTTCATCCATATGCCCGGATTGAAGTAAACCGTAAACTCGCCGGGTCGCATGGAGAGGATAACCGGTAAGCTGCCGCCGGCACCAACGCGAGAGCAAACCAAAAACGGCGCTCCAAACCAGTTTTTGCCCTATTCCCGCTCGGGAATAGGCCAGATCAAACTTTAGGTCATCATCCGGGATGCGCACCCCGGCGGCGCCATATTGCATTGCCAGGGGCAGCAGCAGAGCAAATATGATCGGGTGCGCATGCAGGTTCTGGTGACCATCCACATGAGCCAGAGGCAGGCCTGTCAAGGAAAACTGTTCAAACTGTGCGCGAATCTCTAACGCTAACTCGCGGCGACAGGCAGGAGAAAAGAAGTATCTAACGCCCGCCCAGGCTGGGTCTGCTGCGAAATGGCCTGTCGCATCGACCAGATGGGGGATTTGCTCTCGGGAAAGGACCGAACGACCTTCACTCAGCACCAGGTGTAATCCAACAGCGATGCCTGGCATCTTAGGGATGCGTTGAAGTGCATCCTCAAATGCAGCCCCATTAACCATCAGGCTTGCGCTGGTCAGGGCGCCAGCGTGATATGCACGCTGAATAGCTTCGTTGACTGCTAGCGAAGCGCCAAAGTCGTCTGCATTAAGAATAATCTCCATCTAGCATACTCATTTCCCCCCATGCAAAGCCTGTTTGTTGCGTCCGAGAAAACTATTTATCACAGGCTAAACAAATTATAGTATAAAAGATATTCGCTCTGGTCAAACTTAAGTAAAAATTTCCTTTACCGGAACCGACGGGCTCCAAGAGACCCTAAAAAATGTTGTTTAGCTTTCTGATGAGGTGACGCTTTACCGGGATAAACCTGAAATACCTTTTCTCATTACGGATATCGCAGGGATAAACGTAAAGGCGCCCAACCTCTACTTATTCAGGTTGGGCGCCTTTTATGATCGTTTTGTAACAGGCAAAATTAGACTAGTACAGTCGGGCGTAAATGGTGAATAAGTTAGGCATTGAGCGCCTTGCCCTGATACGTCCACTTGAAAGGTTTCGCCATCGTGCGGTTGTAGTACTCGATGAACGCCAGAACTTTGCGTTTTAGATCCTCCACGGAGGCGAAATTACCTCGTTTTAGCACTTTTCGCATCAGGATACTGAACCAAATTTCGATTTGGTTCATCCAGGAGGCGTGTTTAGGCGTGTAATGAAAGACAATGCGATGGGTTGGATCGCTTAAAAGGCAGCTCGGGTGGCCTTGGATTTCAAAACACCCGATTTGCCTTTCACACCCAATTCAGCAGCAATATCTGATTCTTCGGCAACATAGCGTACCAGCAATTCAGACAGGTGCGTGTTCAAATTATCGCAAACAAAGCCCCATTTGCGGGTCAATGGGTCTAAATCAACCCGGCTTTTGATATGCGCCACAAAATCCTTTTCGTTGCGGGTCTTGCTGGCGGTGCAGGCCACCAGTTTCCCCAACACCACATCCAAATTACAGGTAAAGGACAAAGTGCCATGCCGTTTGTACTCGAACTCGATCCGCTGTACCTTCCCTGGCCGCATGGGTAAGTCCGGGTGTTTGCGCTCCAAGGCTTGCACCCCCGTCATTTCATCTACGCTTTCCAGACGTTCTCCCTGTTTTACCCGTGCAGGCGCTTGTTGGTAGGCATCGTTAATCGCTGTAACCTTCTCGTCAAAATCTGCTTCGTAGGCGGGTGTCAGCCAATAGCGGCTCAAATGGGGCTGGAGATCAGCGTCTTTTTAAAAGCCGCGCCGCATGGCGGGCCGAAATGGTATCCACAATCTTGCGTTTCAGTACTTCGTCGGCGATTTCGCGTGCGGTCCACTGCGTAATGGGTCTGTCTGAATTTTCAGGCGTCTCACAGGCCAGTGCTTCAATCTTGCAACGCTGGTCAGCCGTGATTCGGGCGGGTGCTCCCGGACGAGGCCCATCTTGCAAACGTTCTTCCAGGCTTAAATCCTGATAGGAAATATCCTGCACTTCTGCAAAGCGATTTCGCCACCGTTGTGCTGTATTGATGCTGACCTTGAGTTCCCTTGCGATGGCACTATTGCTTTGCCCTTTGCCGGCCGCCAAGATAATGCGCCCACGCAATGCGATTTGTTGACCAATGTTGTGGCGGCGAACCAATTGTTCCAGATCAGTTTGCTCTGCTTCGCTCAATTTGACTTCGGTCGCTTTTGGAAATGGCATTTTGTGTTTCCTGTTTTCAGCGAAGTTTACTCGTTCCCATTCCCAAGGTCAATCTTTTCCCCCCTCCTTATTCATCATTTGCGCCAAAGCGTACTAGTACCCGGCGGCATAAGTAACCCTATGTTTGTCGGGTAGCGCCGGGTACGTTAAACAGTCGGGCAGATACAATGAATAACCACCGCGGTATTTATGCCCGACTGTACTAGCTCAGGTGTTTTTCACCTGGAAGATTCTCCCCGGACGCCAGGGAGTGCCCAGGGTAGGCAAGATCCACCGGTCCAATCCAATCCAACCGGCGGTGCGCCAGGCTAATACCAGCCAGGTGGCGACTACGAACAAAATGGGGTTCGTGGATACTGCCCCAGCCATCAGGTAATTGACATTCATAAAGCCACCAAAGAAAGCTGCGATGCCGGTAAAGATCCCCAGAATAAGGGCGATGCCGACCAGTAACTCACCGAACGAAACCAGGTAGCTCCAAAAGACGATGCCGGGAAGAACGAGATGCTGCAAAAACCAGGCATACCAGGTTTGTACATTTGGATGGGCACCTGTCGTTTGGGATAATGCCCCATTAATAAAACCGGTCATAGCTGTACCTGCCTTCGCCCCTACCCAGGCCGGATTGATGACTTTTTCATATCCCGCCATAAACCATTCGTATCCGGCATACAGGCGAAGAATTAACCAAATCCAGCTCAAGCGGACATCGCCAAATAGAATCCGCGCCGCAGGTGATTCTTCGATGACAACTCGATTATTCCGAACTGCTGGGCCGCTAACTTCAGAATTAGCATTCACAAATATTCCCTCCTTATTGATAGAATTGATACCTTACTATGATAATCGGGATGAGGGTATTTAACCTTATCATTACCTAAAGAAATGGTAAAGAATGTTGTATATTTTATGAAATTTTAATCAAGTGAGGGTATATCTGGAAGAATCCTTACGAACCTAATGAGCCAACCTGGGGAGATTGCAGCCGGCGGATAAAACCAATGACATCTTCGCGTGTCAGCATCCCCTGAATATGTCCATCGACCACCACAGGAAGCTGATTCACGCCATTTTGATCCATCTTTTCAATCGCCTGCCAGAGTTCAGTATCTGGCGCAACCTTTTTCCATTGATCAATGGGCAGCATTACCTGGGCCAGGGTGGTGTGAGCCCATTCTTGCCTGGGAACATTTCGCAGCATGTGCTGTGTAACCAGCCCGGCTACCTGATCATCCTCTTCGATAATATAGATCCGCCTTCCTTCGCTGCCAGGGTTGAGGATATGGTCGTCTAGCAGGCACTGTAAGGTGGTGCCTGCTTCAAGGCGTGTGTAGCCATGGCTCATCGCTTCAGAGACGGTGTGCCCGCCCAAAGCGTCTTTGATGCGCTCCTGGCGAACGCGGCTGCCAGAGGCATTCAGCAGAAACCAACCGATGAATGCCGTCCAGATTCCATTGAGCAGGTTGCCACTAAAAGCCTGATAGACACCGACCACAATAAACAGATAAGCAAAAAAGCTGCCGACCGAACCGGCGATAAGCACTGCCCGGCGCCGGTTGTGGCTGATGCCCCAGATGACAGCCATGAGCACCCCTCCGCCGTCTAAGGGGAAACCAGGGATCAGGTTGAAAATTGCCAGGATCAAATTGATCAGGGCAAGATATTTGAACAACGCCAGAAATTCCTGAAAACCGGCAAACACGAAGGTCAACAGCCAGAATGCAGCTGCCAGCCCAAAACTGACCAATGGGCCAGCGATGGTGATCCAGAACTCGGAGAGCGCCCCTTTGGGCTCTTCATTGATTTCTGAAATACCGCCAAAGATGAACAGCGTGATGCGGTTCACGGGCAGGTGAAAGCCACGCGCCACCAGCGAGTGACCCAGTTCATGCAGCAGAACACTGATAAAAAACAGGCCAGCAGTTACTGCGCCAACTATCCAATACTGTGCCGTGGGCCAATTCTTGAATTCGTTAGGGTAGTAACCACTGGCCAGCGTCCAGGTGATTAATGCGAAGATCAGGAACCATGAATAGTCGATCTCGATCGGAATACCAAACAACTTCCCGAGGCGTAACACGGATGAACTCATGATCCCTCTCTTCCTTGAAGCTTGATTCAGATCTGATTAGATTTTTTTCCGCGTATGCGGGCATTATCGACCGCACACGCGGATGATCACTCTATAACATTTATCCAGTTTCGGATTGTTCCATTGGATGTGCAGCGGGATGTTCTTCTGGAAGGATTTCTGGACGGCCGACGGGAGCGGTGCGTGGGCCAAGAATTTCAATCAGTTCGCTGTGCTGAACAGTTTCTTCTTTTAGCAATTCATGGACGAGTGCCTCCAGGTTTCCCCGGTTGTTCTCCAGTGTTTGCCGCGCAAATTCATACCGCTCGCTGAGCAGTTGTTGCACATTGCGATCGATTTGAGAGGCAACATCCTCGCTATATTCTCGCCCTTGCGAAATTTCATACCCCAGGAAAGGCTGCTGCTCGTCGTTTGCGTAAGAAATCGGCCCCAGGCTGCCCATACCCCAACGGGTCACCATCCGGCGGGCTAACTTGGTCGCTTCGGATAAGTCATTTTCGGCGCCGGTGGTAATGCTGTGCAGCGCGATTTCTTCCGCGACACGCCCACCCATCATCACCGCTAAGCGAGCAAGGAGATAATCCAGGCTGTAGTTATATTGATCCTCACCAGGCAGCTGCTCAGTAACGCCAAGGGCTCGTCCTCGGGGGATAATGGTTACTTTATTGACAGCATCCGCATCCGGCGTCATCCAGGCAACCACAGCATGGCCGGATTCATGGTAAGCGATAATGTTCCGTTCTTTTTCGTTGAGGGCAAGATTGCGCTTTTGCCCTAGCAGCACCCGGTCAACGGCCATTTCGAAATCAGCCATGTCGATTTTTTCGTGATTGAGGCGGGCTGCATTCAGGGCTGCTTCATTACACAGGTTCGCCAGGTCGGCCCCGGAAAAACCGGTGGTCGTTTGGGAAAGAACCTGGAGGCTGACAGAAGGATCGAGGGCCAGCCCTTTGGTGTGAATTTCCAGGATGCGTTCTCGCCCGCGGCGATCTGGGAGCCCAACCGTCACCTGGCGGTCAAAGCGCCCGGGACGGAGTAAGGCTGGATCGAGGACATCCGGCCGGTTGGTAGCAGCGATGACGATGGTTTCATGGTGTTCGTCGAACCCATCCATCTCTACGAGAAGTTGATTAAGGGTTTGCTCGCGTTCATCATTGACATTGCCCAGGCCGGTTCCGCGCCGACGGCCAACTGCATCCAACTCATCGATGAAAACAATGGAAGGGGAATGCTCCTTCGCTTTTTCAAATAGATCACGCACCCGGCTGGCGCCAACCCCTACGAACATCTCGACGAATTCGGAGGCGCTGATGTTGAAGAAGGGAACATGCGCTTCACCGGCGACGGCGCGCGCCATTAATGTCTTACCCGTTCCAGGCGGCCCAACTAGCAGCACGCCACGCGGGATCCGCGCGCCAATCTTATGGTATTTCTCTGGATGGCGCAGGAAATCCACCACTTCTTTCAATTCCACCTTGGCTTCATCCACGCCCGCGACATCGGCAAAGGTCACCTCTGGACGGTCCAGGTTGTATTGACGGGCTTTACTTTTGCCGATGTTAGTAATGCCTGACTGCCCGGCTGTCGTGCGGCGCATGATCCAGACCATCACGACAACCAGCAAGAGTAGGGGCAAGACGGAAGAGAGTAAGATGCTGATTATAGGGTTAGGCGGCGGGGATACATTGATTGAGACGCCGTGCCCGCGCAAAATAGTGATCAGGTTTGGGTCGCCTTCTGTATCTGGAAAGTAGGTGATAAAGTCTGTGTAGAGGACCGGTGTCGGTGTTGGAACGGCAATACTATTGACCTGGGTGGGTTCGGGGGTTGACACTGGGCCAGCAACGTTTTTGACAAATTTTCCAGAGATTTGACTGCCAGAGATTTGCACGCTGGAAACGTTGTTGTTTTCAACTTGATTCAAGAAATCACTATAGGAAAGATTCATCTCAGGCTGGGCCCTGGGTAGAAAGGCCAGCACATTCCATACCAATAAACCTATCGCGATGATCCACCATATCCACGGAACACCAGTTTTTCTTTGCGGCGGTTGTTGATCGTTCATTATTTTCTCCTTATTAATCCTTGCGCATCTCCCCCTCTCGAACGTTATCTCAAGGCAATTGCAAGGACCACTGGCATGAATAAGCCAGTCATTAAGTTTATTATATCAAAGACACCTGATTTAGACATAAAAAATGACTCAAGATAATTGGTTGAGTTTAGAAAGAAAATCCCAGCCCAGGGGGAAATGATGCAGAAGGGTGGCCATAAAAAAAGTTGCAGGGTTTACCTCGCTCGTCTTAGGATCACATGTGGCGTACTCGGGATTGTTAAAGCATATAAATTGTATAGATTAATGACCGATTGTATACTTTAATGATGTATAATTAATCTAAGGGTTAGCGGCTGGATGTGCCGCTTTCTTTTTTGTGACTTTCATTGCAGTCTTAAAGGTTGCATGTGATGGGGGTTTATTGGTATTTTAAAAACGGGGGTTTGGAGGTGTAGGTTGCAAATGGATTTTTTGAACGTGCAACTCAACTGGATGGAAATTCCAGGGGGAGGTGAAGTTTATGCAGCGATTTGTTGAGAGTATTGGGGGAAATCGAACGGTTATGGCGCTCTCGATAGCGCGCCTGGGGGACGCGGTCGGGAACAGTATCCTATTTATTATCATTCCACTCTATGTAGCCAAATTACCATCGCCGTTGTTCCCGCTTGCAGAACCAATCCGGGTAGGGATCCTGATTTCCTTATTTGGTTTAGTTAATGCGGTTTTGCAACCGATTATGGGGGCCTGGAGTGACCGGGCTGGCAAGCGTAAAATCTTTATTCAAGGTGGGCTATTGCTCATGGTGCTCAGTTCGCTGGGCTTTGTGATTGCCAACCAGTTTTTGGATATGCTTTTCCTGCGCTCTCTGCAAGGAGTGGGGGTAGCATTGACCGTCCCGGCGGCAGTGGCACTGCTGGCAACGTCTAGCAAGCAGAAAACACGGGGCGGTTCTATGGGAATTTATACCGCATTCCGTATGGCAGGGCTTGCCATTGGTCCCTTGCTGGGGGGGTATATTTTTGACCAGTATGGGTATGATACTACCTTCTTTGTTGGCGCTGGTTTTATTTTACTTGGGGTTCTACTGGTTCAACTGTGGGTTCATGACGTTCCAGTCTCTCAGGAGCAGCGCCGGTTGGAGAAACAACGCCCATTCCGCATTATTGATAAAGAGATTCTCTCAGAAGGACTGCTTGCTGCTGGGTTCGCGACGTTTGTGATGGCGGCGGCTTTTACAATGATGTCAACTTTGGAAACACAGTTCAATGCCCGCCTTAATCAAACCGCATTTGGCTTTGGGATTGCTTTTAGCGCGTTGACTGTCAGCCGATTGATTTTTCAGGTGCCGCTAGGACGCCTTTCAGATCGGATTGGACGGCGACCATTGATCATCAGCGGCTTGATTTTGATGGCGCCTGCGACTGCTTTCATAGGCTATACCGCTTCAACTTTGCAGCTAACCCTCGTCCGCCTGGTTCAGGGGCTGGCTTCGGCTGGAATTGCCGCACCTGCCTTCGCGGTTGCCGCAGATTTAGCTGCTAAAGGCAAAGAAGGCCGTCAGATGAGCATTATCACCATGAGTTTTGGCCTGGGCGTAGCTTTGGGACCGTTGATCGCCGGGATCCTGGCGGTATATTCATTCCAACTGCCATTTATCATTGGGGGTGCGTTATGTTTGATTGGCGCATGGGTAATATTCCGCTTCCTGCCTGAAACGATCCAACAGGTGCGGGGCAAACAGGAAGAACCGGTGATGGTTACGGATGATACGGAAACCGAAGATGCGTATGTACGGGTTTCAGAAAAAAGCGAAGAAGAACGGATCCATTGAGAATAAACTTTAATCAAAAAGGAGCTGACCAAAGTTTTTTTGGTCAGCTCCTTTTTATGCAGAGGAATGGAAGATCAAGCCCCAGCGCGCTGGGTGAGAAGTTTAATCACCGGTTGAGCAAAGATCAGGTTCATGCCTCCCACGCGGCGGGCGCTGTTCTGGCCGGATTGGCCGGGGACGGGAGTGCGTTGGGCGCCGCTTTGTCCTGCAGCTCCCCCACCGAAATTACCGCCGCCAAAGCCGCCGCCAGGCACTCCACCGCCGCCAAAGCCACGGGCGCCGTTACCACCCGTGCCGCCGTTCGCCCGCGCGCCGGTCCCGCCCGCGCCGCCATTCTGCTGGAACTGAGCGACGCGCGTAGCCCGCTGATCAGCGGTCAGGTTTCCGAAACCGCCGCCATTCGCAAACTGACCACCCTGAATGCCCTCTTGCTGCATCAGCGTCTGGATATCCTGCCCGGTGAGTTTAAGGTCCTGAATGGCCTTCACCTGATCGGGTGTAAGCGTATCTTTGATCTGGGTATAGACTGCCTCGATTTCAGTTGCGGACGTATTATTACTCGAACTCAGGCTGACCACAGCTTTCCATAACGGCAGCATCGTTTTGGCCTGCGCAGCGGTGACTGCATTGCTGGTGCCTTCTAATTTTAGAATGCCAATGCCCAGCTTTTGTTCCACCGGCTGGTTGGTCAGGTCGAAGGTACGCGTTTGATTCGCCCCTTGGGCCTGACCCTGCGTCTGATTTGCAGCTGCGCTGACTCCAGGAATTTGCAGGCTGGAGCAAGCTGCCAGGATTAGGATCAGTGGCAGCGCAAACACGAGATAGAGCGACTTTTTAAGCATAGTTTCTTCCTTTGTTATAACTTAATCTCAGTATAAGATCGAATTCTGACAGATAAATGAACTCTTATTCATGCCGCAGGGCGACGATGGGGTCGAGTTGGGCCGCTTTTTGGGCGGGGATATACCCGAAGAAAACGCCAATCAGGGCGGATGAAGAGAAGGAAAGGGCGACCGAATAGGGCAGGATCACCGTTCGCATCCCACTAATTTGTCCAAAAAGATGGGCTCCGCCGATTCCGCTCAGGACTCCGATCAAACCGCCGACCAGGCTAAGCATTAAAGCTTCAGAGAGGAACTGGGTCTGAATATCGCCTGGAGTCGCACCAATTGCCTGGCGCAGCCCAATCTCACGGGTGCGTTCAGTGACGCTGACCAGCATGATATTCATAATGCCAATCCCACCGACAATCAAGGATACCCCGGCTACCCAGGCCAGCAGTGTTCGAAATGAAGAGGTTGTTGATTCCTGCGTGCTGATGATATCAGCCTGCGTGCGGATGGAGAAATCGGGACTATCCAGGCTGACCTTGTGTCGATCCGCCAGCAGGATTGAAATTTGCTGGATGACATCGTTCATGTTGGCTTTGCTGTCGACTGAGACGAAAACCGTGCGGACGCGGTCGCCTAGAAAGCGCGCAAATTGCGATGGAGTGAACTTGCGAAAGACAACGTTGATGGGAGTATAGATCATCTGGTCAAAGTCTGTACCGCCAGCGATTCCTTTCGGCGCTAATACCCCGATGACGACCAGTTGGACATTATTTGCCATGATCGTCTGCCCGACCGGTTCACTGTTTGGGAATAATTGTTGCGCTACCGCAGACCCCAACACCACCACTTTTGCGATGTCCGTATTTTCCTGGTTGGTGAAAAAGCGCCCATCGCCTATCTTTACATCGCGGACGGTGGTGTAGTCTGGGGTTGTACCCACCACGGATACGCCAGTTAATGTTTGGTCAGCTACCTTTACGCTGACACTGGCTTCTTGTTCTACGGATACACCCGCTACCCCCGGAACCTGATCCCGGATCGCGGCTACATCCGAAAAAACAAGCCCACCGCGATTATTCTGTGGACCTTGATCAGGCCCGCCACGGGTAAAGTTTGGCGAAATAAAAATCAGGTTGGAACCTAATCCGTTAATTGCGTCCGAGATGTTGGCTTCGGTACCCGCACTAATGGCGACCATCATAATTACCGCGGCGACACCAATAATGACACCTAACATCGTCAGCAGTGAACGCAGCTTATTGGATGTCAGGCTTTTCCAGGCTGTGCCTACCACTTCACCTAAATTCATTTTGCTATCCTCCTAAGAATTAAGCAGCAGGTTCTTCTGGAGCCGGCAGCCGGGAGATGGGATGGTTATTCTTCTCGTCAGAGAATAGTTTCCCATCACGGATCATAATAATGCGTTCGGTATGCCTGGCAATATCAGGGTCGTGGGTAACCATGACGATCGTGCGTCCCTTATCATGCAGGTTGTGCAGCAGCTCCAAGATTTCTTCACTTGACTTCGAATCCAGGTTGCCGGTCGGTTCGTCAGCGAGAATCAGGATGGGATCGTTGATCAGGGCACGGGCTACGGCCACACGCTGCTGCTGCCCACCTGAAAGCTCATTTGGCAAATGGTCCATGCGATCCGCCAGTCCAACGGCTTCGAGGGCCGCAAAAGCAACCTCATATCGTTGAGACATAGTCAGGCGGTTTTCTCGCCGGTACATGATTGGCAGGATTACATTTTCGAGGGCATTCATGCGAGGCAGCAGATTGAAGGATTGGAACACGAAGCCTAGCTCTCGGCTGCGGATCATGGCTAACTCAGCGCGCGTCGCTTCGCTCACATCCTCTCCCGCCAGGATATATTGGCCTTCACTGGGTCGGTCCAGGCAAGCCAGGATGTTCATCAAGGTGCTTTTCCCAGACCCACTAGGCCCCATGATCGCCACAAACTCTCCCTCGCGAATGGTTATGTCTATCCCATCCAAAGCGACGACCTGACCTTCCCCTTCGCCATAGATTTTCCGCAGGCCGATAGTCTGGATGATGGCATCTTTCTTGAGCGGTTCCTGATTCTCGAGCAGGTTTTCTTTTACCGCTAAACCGTCTAATCTACTGATATCTTTCATATGCTCTTTTCCTGTATCGTCTATTGCGTCTGGGCATTGCCGGTGCTAACCACCTGACCAGCGCTTAGACCACTCTTGATTTCCGCGGTAGCTGCATCCATCAAACCAACCGTGACCGGTTTCAACTGGAGTTGATCGTTCTGGCCGACAACAAACACAGCGTAGTTGCCGCCACCCAGGTCGCGCAGCGCCTGGATCGGAACGGTAAGTACATTATTAGCCTGCGCTTTGATGAGGATCACCGAAGCAGTAAGCCCTTGTGGCAGAACAGAGAGATCGGTTTCTTTGGTGAGGTCGAGCTGGATCAAGCCTTGCAATACCTGTGTTCCGCCTGAAGACAGTAAGGCGGGATCGATGCGAATAACTTTACCCGTAAATGTTTTATTTGGCAGGGCATCAAAGGTTACCTGCGCCGATTCACCAATCGCGACTTTGTCCAGGTCTGTTTCATCTGCCTGGAAGGTAACCTGAGGATGGGCCAGGTCGGCTATGGTAATGAAAGTACTTGTCCCCACGTTATCGCCGGCCTGTCCAGCGACACTGATAATCGTGCCATCATAAGGCGCTTTTATGGTTGCGCCATCCAGATTTGCTTTCGCCTGGTCCAGCGCGGACTGAGCATTGTCGACTTTATTCTGGGCAGTTGCCATCTGCATGGGATCAACGCCATTATTCTTTTGCAGGGTTGTCAGGTCCGTTTGCGCCTGAGTAAGCTGCGCTTCAGCCAGGGCCAGTTTGGCATGTGAGGCATCGATCTCATAGCTGGTGAAACCGGCGCAGTATTGGTAGGCGGCGTATGCCTGGGCTGCTCTATTTTTCGCCGGAACGATGGTTTTCAGATAGTAGTCTGGATTTCCACCCCCATCACCAAGCGCATCCAGGGCATTTTTCGTTTGCATATATTTGCTGTAATACGCATCGGTTGTAGTCTGGTCGCAGCGCGGAGTGCCTTTTTGTACGACGGCCGATTTCGCATCCGTCACGGCCTTTTGCGCAGTCGTCAGGTTTAGCTGGGCATTCGCCAGGTTTGCTGGCGCGCTGGCTTTGAGGGTGTCCAGCGCTTGCTGAGCTGAGATGAGATCCTGCTGGGCAGAGTTGACCGCGGACTGTAGGGTATCCAGGTTACCCAATTGGGCCAGTTCCTGGCCTTTTTTGACCTGGTCTCCCGGTTGGACGGTAAGTTTTGCAACCGTCCCAGCGGTCGGAAAACTCAGCTGGTTCTGTACACTGGTTGTCAAGGTTCCAGCGCCGGAAGCGGAGAGGGTGATGCTGCCCCGCCGGACGGTTGTCGTGCGCAGGGTAGGTGTGGCTGCTGCCGCCTGAGCCAGGGTTGTTTGCTTCCAATACAGGTAACCAAAACCCCCCGCGGCAATCAGCAAAACGATTAATAATGGGATCCAGGTTTTTCTTCTGGGTTTACTTTTCTTGTATCTGTTCATCTTGTTGCAATACTCCTCTGCAACACAAAAATTTGAAAAAGAATGGCATTCAACCTGAACAATTCCACTTCCGCGGTCTGGTTTATGGTTGATTCACAGGACTGGTAATTACACGATCGCCAACGTTTACCCCGCTGGTAACTTCATCAAATGCAGTGGTTTTTAGTCCTACAACAACTTCCCGCTTCTCAGGGGTTCCCTGCGCATTTAGAATGTACACATAGGCTGGCTGTCCCGCGGTTTCATGGATCGCCTGGGTAGGCACCATCAGGGCGTTGTTTGCCTGTTGGCAGGTCACTTCAACGTTTGCGTTGAGCCCCAGGGGTAAAGCGGTCTTCGGCTGGCTGTTGAGTGTAATTGTGCCTTGCGCAGAAGCAACGTTCTGGACAGTGACCAGCGCTGGCGATACCTGACTGACCACACCAGGGAATGATTGTCCAGGCAGGCTGTTAAAAGTGACTACCGCCGGGCAGTTTACACCAAAATTCTGAACATCCGTTTCGTCAATGTTGACCTGGATCTGTGGGTCTTGTAAATTCACCAGGCTGATTAATGCGCCTGAGCCTGAAGGCTGCCCAACCTGGCTGTTAATCGCCGATACTGTTCCATCCATAGGGGCAACAATGGTCGCGCCTTCCAGATCATTTTGCGACTTGGTTAGCTGCAGTTTTGCGCTGTCGAGCGCCGCCTGGTCGATCTTCACCTGGATTGGATCAACCCCATTATCCTTTAGCACCGTTTGGTAGTTGGCTTCTGCCTGAGCTGCGTTTGCCTTCGCAGTGGCCAGGTTAGCCTGCAAATCGGCAATTTCTTGATCGGTATAGCCTTCGCAGTACTTCCAATTGATGTACGCGCGGTCCATATCTGTTTTCATGGGGCGCAGCTTTTGAAGAATGTAAGTATTGGAATAGCCGGTGTTGCCATCTGCAAGGTAATTGGACCACTGGTTATAAATGCGGCTCTGGTAGAGATACTGATAATAGTAAGTTTCGGTAGTGTTCTTGTTGCAGCGTGGCTGGCCTTTGTAGCGTACATTCTTCTGAGCATCTGCCAGCGCTGCCTGTGCGGCTGCGCGATCAGAAAGCGCCTGGGCTACAGTAGTTTGGCCGCTGTTCTGTAAATCATCCAGGGCTTGCTGGGCCGTTTGCACGGCCAACAGGTTGTTTTCTACCGCCAGCTGCAGCTTTTCGACGTCAGCCAAAGTGGCTAAAATATCTCCCTGTTTTACCTGTTGACCCACCTGAACTTTCAGTTGACCGATTGTACCTTCGGTGGGAAAGTTGAGATCTACGGTTTGATTGGCGGTGACTGTGCCCGTGCCATTTACCGAAAGGGAAAGGTCGCCACGCCGAATGGTGAAGGTTTGGTAAGCAGGCGTTATTGGCGCTGCAGACACTTGCTGCGGCAGGAGTAAGCGCCATCCGGCATAAGCCAACCCCCCGACCAGGATGATTCCGAAGATAATTAGTAAGGTGCGGTTTCGAGAGAAAAATCCGCTAGGTTTCTTATCCATTCCTTACCTTCCCGTGTTGCTCGTGCCGGAGTTGGTCTTTGCTAATCCTGTGCTGACAACCTCGCCAGCGTTCAAACCACTCACGATCTGCGCCGATGTCGTATCCATCAGCCCCACCTGCACTGGGCGAAGCAGGAGCTGTCCATTTTGATCGACCACGAAAACGGCGTATTGATTGCCCCCCAGGTCGCGCAGCGCCTGGATGGGGACGATGAGGGTGTTCATTGCCTGTTTGTCAATCACGGTGACGCTGGCGTTCAAACCAAGCGGCATATTTTGCAGCGCTTTCGCCGCCGTATCATCCAGTTCAGCCAACCCCTGGGCTACCTGATACTGCCCAGATTTAACCAGTTGTGGTTCAACCTGGACGATTTTGCCATTAAAGACCTGCCCGGGCAGCGCATCAAAGGTCACTTCTACTGCGCTGTTCATCAAAAGTTTGTTCAAATCCGTTTCATCCAGACTGAGTTGAATGGTGGGATGGCTGATATCCGCAATGGTTATGAAAGTAGAGGTATCTACGATTGCGCCCTGCCCAGCAGCGATAGCGATTACTTTACCATCCATAGGCGCCGTCAGAGTCAGGCCACTTAACTGTTTCTGAGCATCGGCCAGTTGTGTCTGCGCCTGGTTGACTTTTGCTTCATCCAGAGCCTGCTGGTTGGGATCGATCCCAGAAGCCTTTTTTAGCGTATCGTAGGTCTGTTGCGCTTGCTGAAGGGCAACTTTGGCTACATCAACTGAAGCCTGCGCATCCGTTTTTTCGGTTGGGGTATAGGAGATACAGTAGTTGTAATTTGCCAGGGCAGTATCGTAATTGTTTTTTGCCGTAACCCAGGCATCCGTGCCCACATCTCCAGGCCCCATTTTGTTGAGGTTCTGCGTGGCTTTATCCAGCGCCGCTGCATACTTGGTGTTCACTTGTTTGCTGCAGCGCGCATAGGCAGTGCGTTCCTGGGTCGTTACGGCGTTTTGATAAGTATCCTGAGCTTTAATCAGGTTCTGATAGGCCTGGGCGAGCGAGGTACTCGCACCTGTTTGCAAATCACTTAATGCTTGTTGAGCTTGCAGCAGTGACAGCTGCGCAGAAGCGATGCTGGCTTCAATTGCTTGAGAATTACCCATTTGTGCCAGAACCTGCCCGGTTTTAACCATGTCCCCCACTTTGACGTTTAATTGGGTTACCGTGCCCCGCGTTGAAAAACGAAGATCAACCGATTGACTGGTAACCAGCGTTCCCGAACCACTGGCTGATAGTTGAATATTCCCTCGCCTGACAGTAGCGGTGTTGTAATCGGGGCCGCCGCTCGCTGATGCAGGTGTAATCAGTGCATTCCCGGGACCCAACCTGAAATACCATCCTGCTCCTCCAGCTATGATCAATAAAAAGAGGGCCAACCAGAAGGGTTTCCTTTGCCAGAGGGTCCGCTTAGGTTTCGAGTACCTGCTCGATCTCATTCCCAACCTCCACTCCATACGAACATTCGGCGGTATAGGTATGTTTCAGCGCGCCTGGGGGTGCTCGAATTATTATGAAGAAGTGTCCAAATAATCCTCATTCCGAACCTGTACCTTTCCTGCCAAATCATATCGGGCAATGGTTTAGATTTGGTTTAGAAGCGGTACAAATGTCATTTAATATCACTTTGGTTGGTTAATCAGACTTTGTCTGCTTCTAAACCAAATTTAAATATGTGTATAGTATGCTACGCAGAAATAGGATATATTTCTAATTGGACCATTCTTTGGTTGATTCGCTAACAGATCTTTCCGAGAATACATCCAGCAGTTTAGATGAGAAAAATGGGTATTAAAGCGTGATGACTGAAACAATTCTTGTTGTGGACGATCAATCCAGTGTGCGGCAACTTCTGTCGGAATACCTGACTGAACAGGGATATCGAGTGTTGACTGCCACCGATGGCCAAAATGCTTTATATACAGCCCGCCATGAACAACCGAATTTGATTTTGTTAGATATCATGATGCCCAAAATGGATGGATACCAGTTCCTGCGCCTGTATCGGCAAGAACGCCAGACACCTGTCATTGTCATCACTGCCCGGGAGGAAGAAACGGATGCCGTTCTGGGCCTGGACCTGGGTGCGGATGATTATGTGGTCAAGCCGTTTCGAATGCGGGAGCTATTGGCGCGGATTCGGGCGGTGCTGCGCCGGACCGATGGCGATACAGAGAAGATGGAGGTGCTACGGGCGGACGGGGTCGTGCTGGATCAATCTTCGCATACCGTCACTGTGCAAGGTGCGGAGGTTCTCTTGACCCCGATTGAGTTCGATCTGCTGGCGGTATTAATGCGCACACCCGGTCAGGTTTTTACCCGCACGCAGTTGGTGGATCATCTCTCAAACAGCGGCTTTACCGGATTAGATCGCACATTAAACGTACATATTCGTAATTTACGCACCAAAATTGAGACAAACCCCGCTTACCCCCTGTACGTTGAAACGGTTTTTGGGGTCGGCTATCGCTTTCACAAGCCTGATTAGATGATGCGCAATTCTCTGCTCTGGAAATTAACCATCAGTTTCATGCTGGTAGCCGTGGCAGCAACTGCCCTGGTGGCGGTTTTTATCCGGGTGACCAGTGTTGACCGGTTAACCCGCCTGATTTATGATCAGCAGCGCAGCAGCTTATTAGCTTCATTGCAAGATTATTACACCCAGCAAGGATCCTGGAGCGGTGTTTCCGCCAGCTGGCAGGAAATTCGCTTGCACTCTGTTCCAACGCAATTCCCTGTAACGAGTGATCATTTTCCTCCGCCTTCGCGTGAACGACCCCGTTTGTTCGGGTTGGCCGACGCCCAGGGAAAAGTGCTCGTTTCGATTGACTTCTACTTACCCTGAAGGGAGTACCCTGCCGCAAGATATCCTAAACGCCGGGGAGCCAGTCGTGGTTAATAACCAGCGCGTAGGCACGATTCTGAATGCAAACTTCCAACCTCGTTTCAATCCTGAAGAGAATCTGTTTTTGCAGCGTACGAATGAAGCCTTGTTATATTCGGTGGTCGGGGCGATCCTGGTGGCGCTGATTATCGGGGTCATCCTGGCACGGACGTTGATCAGCCCACTGCATGCGCTGACCATTGCGGCGCAAAACATTGCCAAAGGCGAGCTCGACCAACAGGTGAAGATTAAAACAACCGATGAAATTGGCCAACTGGCGAATGCCTTCAACCGCATGAGTCAGGAAGTGGCGCAGGCTAACCAACTTCGCCAGCAAATGACCGCGGATATCGCACACGACCTGCGCACGCCTTTAACGGTCATCGCCGGGTATGTCGAATCCATGCGAGACGGGGTGCTGAAACCGACACCAGAACGGCTGTCGTTAATTTATACCGAAATTGAACGCTTGCAAAATCTGGTAGGGGATTTAAAAATGCTTTCACAGGCAGATGCGGGTGAACTCCCACTGCATCCTCAACTTATTTCTCCAAAACAGATGTTAGAACAGGCAGCTGCGCCATTCCAGCACAAAGCCGAGATGCAGAAGATCAAGGTGGTGGTCAATGCACCGGATGATCTGCCTGAGATCCGCGTGGATGACGCACGGATGATGCAGGTGTTTGGAAATCTGATAAGTAATGCCATGCGCTATACACCTGAGGGTGGAAAGATTGAACTTTCCGCAAAAACACAGGACGGTCAAGTGGTATTGAATGTAGCTGATACCGGCAGCGGAATTCCACCAGAAGATATTGCCTTCATTTTTGACCGTTTCTATCGAGCGGATAAATCCCGGGCAACGGACTCGGGCGAAACTGGTCTGGGGTTGGCGATTGTCAAAGCATTGGTAGAAGCGCACGGTGGGACGGTACAGGCGGAATCGCAAGAGGGACAGGGCACCTCGGTCCACGTTTCGCTTCCTTGCGTATAGAATTATCCCAGCAGTTCCAAGAGGTACAACGCCAGAAACCCGCCGAAAAAGATTGCTGCGGAAAAAGGCGTTTCTGGAACTTCATGGGCCTCGACCAGCAGTTCTTCCGTAACCAGATAGAGCAGAGCAGATGCCGCGAATGAAAGCACAATCACCATATAATTTTGCGGCAGATTACCAAGCAGCAGTCCGCCGATCAATGCGCCAAGAAGGATAGGCAGGGCCAGGCTGAGTGTCATAAGAAAGACCCGATTTCCCTTTGCGCCAGCTGCTGTAAATGTTGCGGCGGTGGATAAACCTAAGAAGAGGATTTCGATTGTCAAAGCGGCAGTGATCAGAAAACCGTTGACCTCTCCAGCAACCACGCCAATCCCCACCAGCAGTCCGTCCATAATCAGATCAATGCCGATGACCAGTAGCAAGTTTAGCGGGCTGTTCCCTTTTCCCTCCGGCGGCTCAAGCCGTTTTTCCACCAGCCAGCGGATGCCGAGCAGCACCAGCGTGCCGATGGCAAAGCCAATCAAAATATCCGCAACATGGGGGTGGCTGCGGGTGAGATCGGGTAGAACCTCGCCGGCCAGGGCAGCAAAAATTACCCCGGCCGCAAAGTGCTGCACGAGGCTTTGCGTCACCCGGCTGGGAGGCCATTTCGAAGATATTAATGCTCCCAACAACAGCGCGACAATTGGGAACATCGTATAGTATAAAATTTTAAGAATGGTGCCGGTTACTTGAGCCACATAACCCCCGGATAAAGTTTTCCTTTGAAAAAGTATATCCGGGCAGGGAAGGACTGTCAACCAGCGTCTAATCAACCCAGAAATCAAGCACCCAATGTTAGGAATGCTGTTATCGGCAGGTTGAGTTTGTCCTGGAGCAAAGACATCCTCGATCCATTCTCTTATACTGATTACATAACATTGGATAAGTTTCTTGTTAGCGATTTGCTAACCCTTGGAGGAATATACATGATTGCTACTGATATTTTGATGGCTGAACACCGGGTGATTGAGCGGGTAATTGGCGCATTAGAAACAGCCTCGAACGGGCTAGAGGCTGGGCAGGTGATTCGGCCCGGATTTTTCCTGGATGCGGCGGAGTTTGTCAAGGGGTTCGCGGACGGATGCCATCACCGTAAAGAGGAAGGTGTGCTATTTCCATCAATGAACGCGCAGGGCGTTCCGGTGGAAGGAGGTCCGATTGGGATGATGCTGTTTGAGCACGAACAGGGACGCCAATACATTCGGGGTTTGCGAGAAGCAGCGCAGCGCCTGGAAGCAGGCGAGGCGGCAGCGCAGCAAGAGGTCGTCCAAAACGCGCGCGGTTATGCAGCCCTTCTCCGGCAGCATATTCAAAAAGAAGACCAGATTCTCTTCCCGATGGCAAACCGTTGGATTCCCGTTCCCCAACAGGCGGAAGTGGCTGAAGGTTTTGAACATGTGGAGCACGAAGAAACGGGCGAAGGTGTACATGAGAAATATCTGGCTTTGGCAGAGAAGCTAGAAAAAGAAGTAAACTTCCTAACGCCTGCTGCACACTGAAATAATATCGACGAATATAACAGCGCCAGGGTTCTAACTCTGGCGCTGTTATATTCGATAGAGTATGCCTGAGCGGTTTACCCTTCTCTGAGATTAGGTAAAAGGGTATAGAATAGAATAATAGGATTACAAAGGCGTGTTCGATAGTCACCATAGGTCTTAGGAGGGACATTATGAATAAGGTTTTTGAAACGGTAAAAACGGTATTGGCGGTCCGAAAGTATCAAGATAAGCCAGTGCCGGCAGATGTGGTGCAGCGGATTATTCAGGCAGCACACCTGACTGCCAGCAGTATGAACAAACAACCCTGGCATTTTATTCTGGTAGAAGACAAAGACACCTTGAAAAAGTTGGGCTCCTTGGCGCGCACAGGCCCTTACATTGCGGATGCTGCTCTGGCGGTGGTAGTGGCCGTGGAGGATACAAAGTTCTCCGAGTCGGATGCCAGCCGGGCGATTCAATCCATGGTTTTGACCGCCTGGGCGGATGGCGTCGGGTCGAATTGGGTTGGCTTCTACGGCCTGGAGGATGTCAAGCCCGTTTTGAACATTCCCCAAAACTTGAGTGTTTTTGCGATTATTCCCTTTGGCTATCCGGTCGAGGAACTGGGTAAAGGTAAGAAGAATTGAAAGCCGCTGGGAGAAGTTGTCTCCCGCGGGCGATATGGACAACCATATTCCTAGTACCCGGCGGCGTAAATAGCTCTATGGTTATCTTCTTGCGCCGGGTCCTTTAAACAGTCGGGCGGACAAGTTAAGCAACTACAGAGGTATTTACGCCCGACTGTACTAGTTTCATCTAAGGGTTGTCTATCGAGAATCACAGGCCACCTCAGCTTTAAACTGGAAGGCAATACACGTTGGCCGAACCTCCGTACCTGAAGGTTCGGCCAACGTGTATAATACTCATCTGGCATTTCCCCTATCTCTCGATTGGAAACGGATGGTTCATGCATGACAATTCCTTCAAAAACGTCATTGACCTATATCCTGACGATGAATGCCCAACTGGCTGCGGACAAGGTTGAAGGGCTGGCTTTGGTGGGGGGTAAAGGCACGAACCTGGCGCGCCTGACCCGAGCAGGTTTCCCAGTTCCTGGCGGCTTCTTTATCACGACTCGGGCTTATCGCAACTTTATCCTGGCAAACGTATTGGATGAAAGCATCCAGAAGGTCCTGCGTGAGGAAAGCTTGCATGATCCGCAAGGTTTAGAACAGGCAGCCGCGCGCATTCGGAGGATGTTCAGAGAGGGTCATTACCCGGCGGGTTTCGCGGAGGAATTGCTTGAAGCCTATCACCGTTTAGATCCGCAGCAGTTGGGTGGGCTGGTGCCGGTAGCCGTGCGTTCATCTGCCACTGCTGAAGATTTACCGGATATGTCTTTCGCTGGACAACAGGATACCTATCTAAATATATTGGGAGACCAGGCACTGCTGGAAGCAGTGCGCAACTGCTGGAGCAGCCTCTGGACAGCGCGGGCAATCGGGTATCGGGAACGTAACCATGTTTCGCATGAACAGGCTGCGCTGGCAGTTGTGGTGCAAAAGATGGTCGAAAGTGAAGCGGCAGGTGTCCTGTTCACCGCCAATCCTCTAAGCGGGCTGCGCTCAGAAACTGTCATCGATGCCACCTATGGCTTGGGCGAGGCGCTGGTCTCCGGGCAGGTAGAGCCGGACCATTATGTGGTGGATCAGGGTGAGGAGAAAATCACGACCAGGCGCCTGGGGGCAAAGGCTGTTGCAATCCATGGCCTGCCTGGGGGTGGGACCGTAGTCGAACAGGAGCAGCACGGGCAGCAGCAAGCCTTGCCTGACGAGCAAATCCTGGCTCTGGCGCAGCTGGGTAAGGCTGTGGCAGAGCAGTATGGCGGGCCGCAAGATATCGAGTGGGCCTGGGCAGGGGGGAGACTGTACCTGCTGCAGTCGCGGGCAGTAACCTCTTTGTTCCCTACCCCGGAAAATATGCCGCCAGACCCGCTTCAGGTGTTGTTCTCATTTGGAGCCGTGCAGGGACTGCTCGATCCAATCACACCGATTGGTCGCGACGTTTTGCGGGAAATGTTTGTCTTTGGCGCCAGCCTGTTTGGCTTAAAAAAGACCAGATCAACTCAGCGGGTGCTGCTGGCTGCTGGAGAACGTTTGTGGGTGAATATCACCACACCCATGCGGAACACAGTCGGGCGAAAAATCCTATCCGGAGCATTAAGCCTGGTTGAGCCATCCGTAAACCAGGCCTTAGGGGTGATTTGGGACGATCCGCGCTTGCAACCGCAGCGCAAAGGGTTTCGACCGCAAGCGATGCGTGAGATAGCTACATTTTTACTTCCCATGGGTTTTAACCTGTTCCTAAATATCCTGTATCCAGCGAAGCGCCGCCGGCAAATTGTTGACAATAGTGAGCAAGTCCTGCTAGAGATGAGGGACTTCTGCGCAAATCACATCCAGGGAGATGTATATGCCCGCCTGGGCCAACAAGTGGACCTATTAAGTATTTTCTTCAGCGGGTATTTTCGAAAAACGATGCTTCTGTTTGTTTCAGGCGTTGCGGCTGGAATGGCTTCTTTAAACATCTTGCGCGTGTTAAACCAGAAGTTGCCTGAAGCCGCCCAATCCGGCGGGAAAAGTGATAAGGAAAATGCCTGGCCCGAACTGGTTCTGGAGATTACGCGGGGGCTGCCAAATAACCCGACCACAGAAATGGACCTGGCGTTATGGAATATTGCGCGGACCATTCTACACAACCCGCAAATGAAGGTTATGTTTCTAGAGCAGGAATCAGCCGCATTGGTAAAGCAGTACCAGGCGGGAACGCTGCCGGAAACGGCTCAACATATGATTGGCGATTTTCTAGATCGCTATGGCGGGCGTGGGTTGGCGGAGATTGACCTGGGCCGCGAGCGCTGGCTGGAAAATCCTGGCCATATCTTTGAGATGCTGTCTGGTTATTTGCAAATCACGGACGGTCCGCAAGCCCCTGATGTTGTTTTTACTAACAGCGCGCAGGTGGCAGAGGCTGCCGTCCAGCGCCTGGCGAGCGAGTTGCGAAAAACTCGGTTTGGGTGGTTTAAAGCGCACCTGGCGCGTTTCTTTGCCAGGCGGGTTCGCGCCTTATTAGGAATCCGGGAAAGCCCGAAGTTCTTTGCTGTTCGGATGATGGGCCTGTTACGCCAGGAATTTCATAAGACAGGGAAGGAACTGGTCACGGCAGGGATCATCGACCAGGAAGATGATCTATTCTTTTTAGACTTTGATGAATTAAAGGCATTATCCAGGCGCGAACCGGGCAACTGGCGCGCGCTGGTTGCGCAACACAGGGCTGACTATCAGCGCGAGCAAATGCGGCGGCAGGTGCCGCGCCTGCTCCTGAGTGATGGGCGCGCATTCTATGAAGGGATGCGCGCACCGCAAGGATCCCTAAACGGCCTGCATGGCAGCCCGGTTTCCCCAGGGAGTGTGGAAGGGAATGTGCGGGTGGTGCTGGATCCGCGCCAGGCGAACTTGCAGCCGGGAGAAATTCTGGTTTGCCCGGGTACAGACCCATCCTGGACTCCGCTCTTTTTAACGGCTGGGGGTTTAGTGATGGAAGTAGGCGGGATGATGACCCACGGCGCAGTTGTAGCGCGCGAGTACGGGATCCCTGCCGTCGTCGGGGTCGACCAGGCTACCCAGCGGTTGAAAACCGGTCAGCGCATTCGGGTGGACGGGTCCAGCGGGGTGATCGAAGTAGTTGAATAAACATCGCTGGGGACGGGTTGCCTGAAAAGCACCTTTTTATAATGGATCACCGGTATATTAGCCGGTGATCCAAATTTTTGTAGCTGCGGGCTGGCTAACCATGCTTACTGGCCGTGCCAATCAGGATTAATGGATTAACACTCCGATGACAGACCGACCATAAAGCAGGCCATCGCGGGTATCGGTGATTTCTAGTTGAAGGTAATTCTTGATGTTACTGTCCAGCTGGATTTGAGCGGCGAATGCCCCAGGATTTCCAGGGTTTCCCTGTACCATCAGCTCTCCCTGTTGAAGCAAATCGCCATTCAGGCCGGTAAGCGCGTAAGCCAGCTTCCCGTCCGGCGGTGTCTGGCTGACGCGCCCGCGGACTTCTACTATACCGGTAACGAGTTCTGTACTCTGCGGCTGATCAATAATAACCAGGTTTGGAAGGGGCGTGGCTTGAACGTTTGGATCCGCTAGAATTTGCTGACTGGACAGGCTGAGCAGACCGCCTTCAAGTTTATAGGTACTCAGCATGTGCTGCGAGGGGCAGCACAACCCATCCTTTGGCCCTTGGGTCAGATAGTCAAGGATAATTTGCCCTTTTATGGCAGGTGTGTTGTCGATGCGCAGTGAATTGATAACCTGACGATCTCCTAAACTGGTGTTAGCGACCTGAATGGGCTGCCCAGCTTGGTTCAACAAAGCGATTAAGTCAAAGAAAGTGCCTGAACCACCCGTATTGGTTGCCAGGACAACCAGGGCATCTTCCACACCGTCACCATTGAGATCCCCGAAAGCGGTTTGCAGCAATTTACTCTGTATCCGAATAGGTGGATTTTCTTGTGAGAAGCTAAACTCCCCATTCTTTAGCGGAATTCGGCCATCGGGCAGATATGGGAGCATATACGTGAAATTCGAGAGCATGTCCGCTGGCAGGCTGTCTGGCGTTGCTGTGGCGGCCGGCTGGGGCGGAGCAAAGGTTGGGGCGCTGGCGCTCGCATCCGGAATCAGGGTTGGCTCAAGCGAACTGTTCTCAGGCATAAACAAGTTGCAGCTTACCACGCTAATCAAGAGCAGGCAAGCAAGGATCAGAATCCGAAAATATCTCATGCAATGCTCCGTAACTTTTCTGCTTACAGGCACATCATGAATTCAAATATCTTGTCATTATTACCGGGCAGACCCTCATGTCCAAAATCAGGGTAGACAACCAGGGTCTTCGGCGCGGTGATTTTATTATAGGCGGCGAACTGACTGGAAGGTGGGCAAATGGTATCCATTAGGCCGACTGCCCAAGAAATTTCACCCCGGATACGCGGAGCAAGATTCTGAATATCTACATATCCCAACTGCTCGAAGATGCGCGTCTCGCGCTCGTGACGGGGATCAAAGTGGCGGAAGTATTCTTTTAATTCCACGTAGGCGTCCTTAGCCTGATCCATTTCCCAGACACGCTGATAGTCGCTGAGGAAGGGAAAAACAGGGGCTGCGCGGGCAATGCGTGGTTCGAGCGCCGCACATGCAACGGTGAGGCCTCCACCCTGGCTGCCGCCGGTTGCGCCAACTCTGGCAGGGTCAATATCTGGCATATTCATGACGATATTGGCCAGCTCAGCAGTATCTAGAAAGATCTGACGGAATAGCAGTTTCTCGGGTCGCCCGTTCAAGGCATCCTCCAATCCACGGATGATTTGCCCGCGATGCGTATTACCGGTTACCCCGCCAGGATCTTCTGATAAGCCACCTTGACCGCGACAGTCCAGGGCCGCTACAGTAAAGCCCTGGCCGACATAGGCCAGTTTTTCGGCCCAGTCGCCTGAGTCGCCGGAATAGCCATGAAACATCAAGACAGCCGGATGCGGCGATTTTGATTCGCGCGGCCGCAGCAATTTGGCATGAATTCGCGCGCCACCAACTCCAGTAAAATAGAGATGGAAGCATTCGGCATTTGGCGCCTGAAACGCTGCCGGGGCAAGCTCCACCTGTGGATCGAGGGCGTGCATTTCATCGAGCGCCTGGTCCCAATAAGCATCGAAATTGGCCGGTCTGGGGTTGGTACCGGTGTAAGTAAGCAGTTTTTCATAAGGAAAATCGAAAGTTAGCGGCATTGAATTCTCCTATTTTATGAACTGAGGGTGTTTATGGGTTGATTGTACCAGTACTTGACAGTCCAGGGGGATGAGCGGGGTATACTCAATTCTAGAAAAATTTGGCGGAAGTAACGGCATAACAATAAAACTGCCTAACAATAGAATAGAAAGGCCATTATGCGAACACTGCACCTGGTTTCTCACACCCACTGGGACCGCGAATGGTACCTGACCTTTCAACAGTTCCGGCTCAAGTTGGTCAGGTTGGTGGATGGTTTACTAGACATTCTGGCGACGGACGAGCAATACAAGCATTTTATGCTGGATGGACAAACGATTGTTTTAGAAGATTATCTGGCGGTACGTCCTGAAAAAGAAGCAGAACTGCGTAGATATATTCAACAAGGGCGCGTCCTGATTGGGCCCTGGTACATTTTGCCGGATGAATTCCTGGTCAGTCCAGAGGCTACCATCCGGAACCTGTTAGAAGGAGACCGGATAACACGGCGTTTTGGGGCCAAGATGCCTGTCGGATACATCCCAGATCCATTTGGGCATATCGGTCAGATGCCGCAGATCCTCCGCGGGTTTGGAATCAACTCTGCCAGTGTGATGCGCGGGTTGGCGGATGAACCGTGTGAATTATGGTGGGAGGCTCCGGATGGTTCACGGGTGCTGATGGCCTATCTGCGGAATGGGTATGGAGCCGCGGCGGGTATTCTTAATGGATTGGGCTTAGCTGAAGAAGCCAGCCTGCTGCGGGATTCACTGGCGCCTTTCTGCGCCGCTCCACATATTCTGTTGATGCACGGCACTGACCATATGAAACCGCAGGTACAGACCTCACAGGCTATTGCCAAGGTGAAGGGACAGTTGGCTGGAGATGTTTTGATCCATTCGACTTTACCTCAGTATCTGGATGCGCTGCGGGCTTCGGTGAATCTGGATGAAATCCCAGTAGTACGAGGCGAATTACGCTCACCGAAACGTTCACCGCTGCTGCCAGGAGTGCTTTCCACACGGATGTGGATTAAGCAGCGCAACCGGGCTTGCGAAACCTTGTTAGAAAAATGGGCCGAACCCTTCAGCAGCTGGGCTGCCTGGAGCGTGCCAGAGCAGGTCGCGCTTGAGGGACTGCGCCACCCGTCTGGGGCACTGCGTGAAGCCTGGCGTTTGCTGATGCAGTGCCATCCACATGATTCGATTTGTGGGTGTTCGATCGATCAGGTACACGAGGAGATGCGTCCGCGTTTTGATCAGGTGGAGCAAATTGGGGAGGAAATTTCGCGGCAAAGTTTACAGGCTCTGGAACGTTGTGTGGAAACAGCTGGTCCTAATGCGCCAGTAGGTGCGCGTTCTGCGGTGATTGTCTTTAATCCCGGTTCTGGTCAGGTCAGCGGGGTCGTATCTGCTGTATTGGAAGGACTATCGCAAGAGATTGCATTTGATCTGGTAGACGAGGCAGGTAAGGTGATCCCCTACCAGATGCTGGGTTTGGGCAGCAGCGAATTGATCAACATGACGATGGATCGCAAAGCTTTTCGCAGCAGTATTGGCATGGTCGCGGATGGGATGGTCATGGGCCTGCGGATTCGGGAAGCCAAAGTGCGGCGTAAGGAAACGCAAGCGTTTATCGAAGTAATCCTGGCTGAGAAAGGGGAGCCGAACCAGACTGCGTGGGATTCCGGCCGGGAGCAAGTGCAAACATTATTACGGGATCCCGAAGTCGATACTTATACCGTAATTGCCCGGTCGGCTGAGACAACCCGCGTGATTTTCAGCGCCCTCCAGGTGCCCGAGTATGGCTATCGTACCTTTTGGGTGCGAGCCAAGCCATTACCGCAAAAACAGACGATAACTTTAAATCCATGGATGCGTGCTATGATGCCGATGATGACCTGGGTATCTCGTCTGCCGTTTGCTCAACCGCTGATCGAACGCCTGGCAAGTGACGGGAACAGTAAACCTCCTTATAGGATCGAAAATGAATTCCTGCGGGTCACTGCACAGGCGGATGGCACGCTTGACGTGCTGGACCGCGCGACTGGACAGGTGTACCGCGGGCAGAACCGCTTCGTAGATGGCGGTGACCGGGGCGATACGTACAACTATTCGCCTCCTGAGAACGACCGCCTGGTTACGGCGCAGCTGCGCAGCGTGCGAGTGGAACAGGGACAGGTGCAGCAGCAACTCCTGATCAACCTGGATTTACTCACGCCAGAAGCATTAGCTGTAGACCGGAGATCGCGCGCTGCCCGTTCTGTTCCAATGAAAATTACCTGCCGGGTTGTGCTGACCAAAGGGGTGTCGCGCGTGGATGTGCATACAACGGTAGAAAACCGGGCCAAGGATCACCGCTTGCGAGTGCATTTTCCAGCCTCATTTGCCGTAACGCAGGCTGAGTATGATGGTCACTTTGAGATCGTTAATCGTCCGGTAGGATTGCCAGAATGGGATGAGGATTGGATCGAACAGCCTCGACCCGAAGCGCCGCAGCGCGCTTTCACCCGGGTGGCTGATGAACAGAATGGTTTACTGATCGCCAATCGTGGATTACCAGAAGTTGAAGTTCGAAACACCTCAGAAGGTTATTCCGATGTTGCGCTGACCCTTTTACGCTGTGTAGGTTGGCTTTCCCGGGATGATTTCCCCGAACGGAAGGGGCAGGCTGGCCCAGCCCTGGCGACTCCTGAGGCACAAATGTTGGGGAGCTGGACGTTTGATTATGCGATTGTGCCGCATAAAGCCAAGGAACGCTTATCCGCTTTTCAGCAAGCGTATGCTTTCGAAGCTCCTATGCGGGCAGAAAGTGCGGCGCTGCATGAAGGTGTTTTGCCATCAGCCGGTTCGTTTATGCAGGTAGAACCGGGGGCGTTTCGCCTTAGTTCTATAAAAGCAGTGGAAAATGGGGGCGGTTGGGTGGTACGCGGATATAACCTGAGTGATGCGCTTATTACAGTCCGACTGAATCCGATGCTTCCCTATCAAACCGCAGAGCGGGTGGACCTGGCGGAGCAACCGCTGGGCGTGTTACCGCGAGATGAGGATGGCCAATCCATTCGCCTAGTGGTTCACCCCCATGAAATCGTAACCGTTCTATTTCATCCCTGACCGTCAAAAGACCTGGCGTGGCCGGTGGTAAATTATTATTACCGACTACGCCAGGTCCTCAGATCATTTCAAATTTTCTGCCAACCAGGTAAAGGCAGCAGATTGCATTTCGAGATCAAACTTGTGCGGGCCAGGATAGAATTGCCCGCGATAAGCTTCAGGATGGCGCGTCGATTGGTAATGGGCAGAAAGCTTTAGGTGGGCTGCCTGCATGCCTTCTGGCGTGAACAGGTCATCCTGTTCGTCATACTGCACCAACAACGGGCGGGGCGCGCGGCAAGCAGCCAGATCGGGCCAGTCACCATAGCGGGACCAGCCAAATGGATAGAACATCCAGGTGTGGTTGATGTTATGGTCCAGCAAACCAGGATAGGTGCTCATTAGCCCAATAACGGCTGTGGCATGCAGTCCGGCATCGGTGGCGCTCAGTAGGGCTGCGCGATTTCCACCGCCGGATAAACCCATACAGCCCAGCCGCTCGGCGTTGACTTCTGGACGTGTGCGCAGGTAATTCAAAGCGATGCGGTCTTCATGGCTAACCACACCTGCCAGGCTAGTCCCAAGCAGGTTGCAGTATTTTGCCACCTGATTTTCGTGCTGGCCAGCAAGAATGTTGTAGCGCAGCGCTTCTGCGAACCTGGGGTCCAATTCATTTAGCTCAGGAGGCAGCGGACTATCCACCACTTTATCCAATGTTTCGAGTGGAAATTTACGGCTGCTCCAAAGGAAAGCATCATGCACCAGTACGGCAAAGCCGTGCCGGGCAAGGGCATCTACCTAGGCGCGTCCACCGTAATAGCGCTTATACCAGGTTTGCTGGAGATCGTCAGGACCCTGCGGCCCTTCGGCAATTTTCTCTTTGCCGTAGAACTTGAAACCACCGTGATCGTGCAGGGCGAGGACGCCTGGTAACGGGCCAGTAGCCGCTGCCGGGCGAACCAGCCAGGCCTGAGTGCGAGGTCCATAACCAACCCACCAGGAAATGACTTCTCCGCATATGCCATCCCGCTCCCATTGGAATTCCACCTGAATGTCTTGCGGCTGTTCAGCCCCCTGGCAAAAACCTAATATCTCCCGGACCTTTTGGACTGTCTCTTCGCCGGGGGGAGCGGATGGAAATAGATTGGCCTGGCGGTGCGCTTCAACGACCAGGTCGCTGTAAATACCAAGATGGGAGTATTCCATGGGAAGAGGTCCAGTGGCTCAGGACCCAGACAGGGGTTCGGTGACGCTGAAAGCGATTTTACCTGCTTCGCGCGTGACCACTGAGAGGGTGACTTTATGCTCCCCGGGTGTCAGAGGGGTTGCATCTATCTGAATACTGGCTTCGATGAATGCGCGCACGGTCACCGGGTGTTCGCGGGTGATTTGATCCGCGGGGATGGATTTATCCCCTAACTTTAAGGTTGTTTTCGATAGATCATAGGCTGTTTCGTCTACGACCAGCGGGTTCATTCCAGTCAATGTGCCGGAGTCGATGATGTTTTTAAACCGGAACTCGAAGCCGTTTTCGGTATTCTTTAGACTGCCTTTAACAAACAACTTGGCGAGCATGGATGCAGGGAACATATTCTTTTCTCCTTGTTATACGATTTTTTTTATTGTAGTCTCTGGTGATAACCAGGCCAATTTCAACGGCTTATCCATAATTTTAGCGAAACTGCCCGATCCGGCAAGTTTTTCAGGAGGTGCAGTTTGTCCCTGCAACCTCCCTAAGGACCTGTAGGGATATCCCCTCTTTCCGGTTGGTGACCCAACCGGTATATTCGAAATTATCATTAGATTAAGAAACCGGCTTTTCCTGGAAAGAAAAGTATAGACAAGGAGGCAGCCAATTTATGCGTTACGATGAATTCATCAACAAAGTTCAGCAGAAAGGCAAATTTGATTCTCTTGCGGAAGCCCAAAACGCAACGCAAGCCGTTCTTGAGACACTGGGTGAACGCCTGGACCGGACCGTACGGAATACTGTCACCGCACAGTTGCCAGATGAGTTGAAAAGGTATCATCTCAATAAATGGGGGTAGTATCAGGCAGGCGAAAACGACCAGCCCAAATTGAGGTCTTTGGCGGCTTTCGAAACCAAATCGGCCAGTGGCGGGATGTGGTTGGTTGCGGAAATGCGATCCTGAATATAGTGGTAGAAACTGACCCCCAACTTTTTGGTGGTTGCCGCCAGGCTAGCAAACGTATCCCAGGCACGCACTCCGGCTTGGGTTCGCGGTCCAAAACTGACATCCCGCTTACGCACCCGCTGACGGACCGCCAGTTCAGCGGCATTATTATGTAAGGGCAGTTCGGGATGCGCTAACACCAACAGCAGCGTGTCTTTTTTGATCTTGGTTTTGGCGATGCGCTGGTCCAAGGCCGCATAACCGGTGCTTTGGCCAAACAAGGTGTCAAACTCAGCCACTAAACGTTCGTGTTCCGCCGGGCTGGGGTCTTTCTGATAGGCCAACAACTGATCATAGTAGGCCCAGAAGCGTTTCAGAAAGTCTTGCACTTGCTGACGATGCAAGTCCACCACCGGCGATAATTTCTTGTAGTGGCGACCTTCATGCACCCAACACTGCATCATCTGCTGCGTCAACCAGTTGAACTGGGGTGCATCATCACAAAGCAACACGCGCACCACCGGACAGCCGACTTCGGCGTGATAAGCGGCGATGGCGGCGGCATCCAGCAGTAATTTGCGATGCTGTTGGCCCAATCCGGGCAATTCTGTCTCCAGTCGTTTCAAAAAGCTGGCCTCATCCAGGCTTTCTTCGGCCACCCAGCCCTGCAAGCAATACCAGGCCGCTTTGGACCAGTGCAGTTGGTTCTTCAGATAGCCCAATGCTTCGGCATTCATACGGAACAGCCGCTGCCGTCCATTGCGCAGCACATCTAACACCGTCAGGCGGTCCTTGCTCGGACGGGTATGATAGGCCGTGTAGACCGGGTTGCAGACCACATGGCAGTGCTGGTTCTGTCCATCGACCCGGGTCAAGGTATCGTCCGTCTGCTGATAGGGGCTGCTGGCCAAACCGGCTTCATACAACGCATCTTTCTCGGCATGAAAACGCGCCTGGTCCTGGATCAGCCAATTCGACACTTCGCCCGCTGAGATCTGGATGCCGACATGCGCAAAGAATTCCAGGATTTTCGGTTCACTGGCCTGCATCCCGTAGTACAACGTCAGGCACAACGCCTGAATGCCCGGTCCATACTGCCCCTGGTACCCACTCGGCAGTTCGGCCTGGTAGCTCTGTCGCGTTTTGGCCGAATAATACTTCGCCTTGTGGAACAACACGTTGTCAGTCCCCAAGCGGATATCCTGCACGATCACATCCACATACCCTTTGAACTCCGCATCTTCTGGCAGACGCCCCGCATCGATTTCCAACGTTTCCTCGCGATCGATCCGGATTTCGGCCTTTTTGCTGCCTTTATGCCGTGGCCGTGCTGTTCGTCGTTCTTTCTCCGACGAGTGATCCGCTGCGGGTGGCTTGGGTGTATTGCCTTTGATCTTTGGTTTCCCCTGTTCCCCCTTCAACCGGTTGACCTCATCCCGCAGTCGTTGGATCTCTGCCTGGGCTTCGCGCAAGTTCGACGATAATTCTTCGATCAAATTCAATAGCTGCCCGATGATGGCTCGGGCTTTTTCATCTTCGATCCCACTCAGGTCCAGCTCTTTGATGATCACGCCTTCAGTTTATCTGCCTTTGCCCAGATTGACCAGTGCCTACCTTTCCCACTTTTCCCTCCATTTATTGAGATGATACTTGAAAAGCTATCTTATGACCCGGGCAAACAACCCAGATAAATATGATTTGCCAGAATTTTATAATCGCGTTGGCGCACGGGCAGGTCTAAAGTATTATGATGCCGCCGAGCAGACCTGGGAGGTGATCTCAGTGCTGCAAGAAGCTATCCCGCAGTCGGAAATTCAGAGCATTCGCGAAAGCCTGCCTGAGGAATACATCCGGTTGTTTGGCGACAATCCACAGGGAGATGTTCGCCCGCGGCCGTAACGAGAGACGTTATTTTTGAAACGTGCGTGAAACTAATAAAAGATAAATTACCAGAATAGCGGCAATTGCGAGAATTGCGATTGTTGAAAAGACGATGATGCGGTCGTTGACTTTGCCACTTCCTTTCTGAATGATCTTATCAATCTCCCGAAAGCGAAAGATTGCCAGGACAGTGGTTACTGCGGCTAAGAAGATAATGCTGATGCCGGAGATCATCGCAATCATGCTGTTGGTGTTGTTGGGTTTAAGATTGCTATTGGAAAGGGTTATTTCATCGAACCAAAACCCAAAACGAGCAATGAGAAATCCCAGGATCATTGCTGCTAACGATGTACGGATCCAGGTGAGAAAGGTGCGCTCATTGCTCAGATATGAATCGATTTTTGCTTCGCGGAGTTCAACCCGGTCAGTTTTCTGCCCAGACTTCTTTTCCGATTCTTTTCCGGAATCGTTTCCTGATTGTTTGCTCTCGATATTCATCTTGTCCGATTTTCCTCGAGACAACGGTCAACTTTTATCCTTCTAAAATGATCTTCTTGGCTGTGGGGATATGGCCTGTCGCTATATGGTTATATGATCAGGAAAATATCACCAAGGTCTTACTCTCGTCTCGAATCTCATTCTCAATAGTATCGTACCATTCTGTTGTTTCAATGGGGAGAATATATACAAATGCCCAGGGAAAACCCTGGACATTTTATATTAATGGTTCAACAAACGAGATTATGAATTTATACGGGTTCCAAGGAACTTAATACTTCAACGAGGGGAATTTCAGCATATGCGATGCTGGTATCTGCGGCGCCATAATAAATTTTGACTGTTTCATTCTCAACCAACGCCCCACAAGAGAAAACCACATTGTCAAAGAAACCCTGCGTTTCATAACCGGCTTGTGGTTCGAGGATTGGAACCTCACTGCGCGCCAACACCTGCCAGGGTTTGTCGGTGGAGAGCAGGAGTGCGCCCAGGCAATACCGGTCCTCTTTGCTCGCGCCGTGATAAATTTCCAACCAACCCTGATCTACCCGGAAGGGGACGGCCCCAGCACCAATACGTCCGTTATCCCAGGAATTCGCGCGCAGACCGATTAAGTGGCGATGATTCCCCCAGCATAATAAGTCTGGCGATTCAGCCAGCCAGATTTCCGGTAGGCCTATGCCAGTACTAGTGGGTCAGTTGGCATGCGTGATGCCATTTTTGGATGAGGTTCAGTTTGGGGCGAAAGGCACGGCGCACACAAGCGCCCGAGCCACCTAAGGCCGAACGGCGCTGTCGACTGCGTTCCCGCCGGGCAGCTCTGGCGCCGCCCCATTCAAATGGTGTTGGATTTTGGTTCCAAGCATTTGCCACAGCCTCTAACCAGGCCATGATTTGACCAGGTGCCTGGGGATTTTGCCCGGACAACGCCCGGCGAACCAAAATGCGCTGAATGGACTCAGCCATATTCAACCAGGAACCACCCAACGGGGTATATAAAACCATCACGCCGTGTGCGAACAGCCACAACACCAATTCGGGGGTGTAATGTCCTTTCAGGTTATCCCAAATCAACAGCATCCGTAAGGGGGGCAGGGTCTCCGGCAGGGTAATCCGCACCGATAAACCGCGCTGCCAGGTTTTCCATACCTGGCGGTTGATTTCTTCATCCAAGATGGGTTTTTCAGGGAGCGTTTTGAGGATGTCTTCCACCTGGGCCTTGATCCAGGGATGCAAAATGGCATTGGTCGATTGGGTCACGCCTTTGACCCGCACAGTTCCACTGGCCGGATGAAACAGGGTCAGCATTTTGGCCGTTCCATTGCGAATGTACTCATGGGGTTGATGCACCGGCTGACTTTCCGGCTGCCAGCTTTCCCCCGCATAGGGAACCGTTTGATACGGCCCTGCCTCATCTTCTACCCAGGTAGCCAACCCCATTTTTTCGCCCTCACGATAGGCCATGTCAATCAGTTCTTTTTTTGCCCTGCATCCGGATCCGTGACCATCACCACCCCGCGTTTGCGTTTCCGGGCCACCTGCCCCGTTTCACACCAGGTGCGCGACTTCTGCCAGCGGAAGCCCGCTTCCTGCAATATCACCCAGATGCGTTCCGTACTGATCTCCGGTAAGCCATTCGCCGATTTCCGCAGCACGTGCTGTAAAGTGGTTAGTGACCAGGTATTCGTGCCATCCTGCTCGGCTGTCGGCTGTCGTCGTGCTGCTTGTAAGACACGCTCCCGTTCCGCAGCCGTGTATTTCGCCTTTGGCCCACCACCGTGCTTGGGCTGGATCGCCGCCAACCCTTCCCGATTGAACTGCTCTACCAAATGCGAGACGGGATCGCCGCATTTCCGCCCGACCCGTTCCGCCGCCTGGGTATAACTGCATCCTTCGGCTACCGCCAAGATTTCTTTCGCTCGCAACACATGGCTGGCCGGTTCACTCTGCGATCGGCTGATCCGCTCCAGCCATTCTCGTTCTTCTTCTGTTATCTTCCGCAATGGGTCTTTCTTTCGTCCCGTCATCGCCCTGTCCCTGCCTTTTTGGAGTGGTTTCTTTTCCACTCTTCATGGCAAGTTCCGTGCCAACTGACCCACTAGAGGGACGGTGAAGAGCATAATACTTGCCGCCAATCTTTTCTGGGAAGATCGCCACATCTTTATTGCTGGGCGCAAAGATAATCCCCTGACGTTCAAAGGCTTGAAAGTCATGCGTCTGCGCTAGCGCAGTAACGATACCCCGTTCAGACACAGCGACATAGTTCACATAGTAGGTATCCCCAATTTGAGTGATCCGCGGATCTTCGATCCCGAAAGTCTCATAAGCATTCGCTGGAAACAAAGTGGGAACAGGATCAATCTGGAAATGAAGACCATCCTGACTGCGCGCGAGGCGCAGATGTGAGATGGCTGTCAGATAGAGTCCGTTGGGCGTGAGGATCAGGCGCGGATCTGAGAAGTTGTAAGCCGGGTTATTACGGTCAAATTTCTTGAAAACGATCTGACCTGTTTCTGGATCAAAGATGGGCGCCAGGTAAACGGAGGGATCGGGATTATATGGGCGTTCCACCACGCGCATGAGCAGGATGACTTCATCTCGGAAGCGAGCGACGCCAGAATTGATCACACAAATTACTTCAAAATCTGGGCGAGAGGGTGGAACATCTTGCGGGCGGATGATCGGGTTCTGAGGAGAACGAGTAACGGGCATGCCTATCTCCTATTAATCTTCACTCGATTAATCGTTAGACACTGGGTCGGGTTTACGGTTCCAGGCGGAAAAGTAAGGCTGTGTACCCCAATCATCCGGACCATGGAACATCAAACCTGGCAAATCGAAGAGCTCTTCTCCTTGGGCCAGGCGATCCAGTACTTTGCGGCGGAGGGTTGTATCTCGAGGCGCAGTGGCAGGATCTGTATATTTCTCACCAAAAACGAACGACCACAGGAAACCCGGTCCACCGGGGAAGGGGTAGAGATAAAACTCCCGCTGGAAGCGTACGATGCTGCTATCAGGGCCAAGGATTTCTTGCAGTTGGGGCGTAAAGAACCAGGTATGGCAGTAACTGGCCTGGATGGGGCGTTCGGGGTACTGTTGTGCAAAAAAAGTGCAGGCTTGCTGGAATGAGTCACGCAGATCTTTGGGCGTCAGGTCTTTTCCGCGCGGAATATGGATATCCAGCACAGTACTCCCGGCTTTGACAGCAATTTCCCATTTATTTTTTGAAAAGAATACGGTTTCAGGCAAAGCGTAACCATAAGGCGAGACAAGGTTGCCTCGCCAGCCTTCCTCGGTTTCCTCAAAAATCGGCAGCCAGGTATCTGGTCCCTGACTCAGATTTGCACGGTCGTTCCGGAAGGAGGCCTGCCCCAAATGCATAACCATCCTTTCGCAACGGTAGGTCCGGGTCGGCCAGGATGCGATACTCGCAGATATCTTTTCGTCGAAAAGCGGTGACGCCATCATCGAATGATTTCAGCATAAACTGCAAGCGCCCCAGGCGGAACAGCTGGCAGTCCAGGTGGCGCCAGATCCAGGCGAAGTTGTCATAAGTCCATGTTCCTTGAACATCCGAGGTTTGCAGATAATAAAAGGTAATGTCTCGCATGGTTGCATCGAAAATTTCCAACGAGATGCCCCGACGTAGGTACTGCTGCTCTGCATAAGGTAAAGCAGCCAGATAGGCTAAGAGATAAAAGAGAGGCGTCTGGTCGCCCAGAGCCGCTTGGACGGTTGGATCGAACGCCAGGGAAGACCATTCCCGCATCCAATCACCCTGTATAGCGGTTTTTTCGTGAAACGCAGAAAAAATGTGCTGCAAATCAGGATCGGCACGGACAGCCTGAGCCACCTGGCGCAAGGCATGGCTGGCCCCAGCCGGCATTTCCAATCGTTCACACCAGGCAGCCAGGTTTTGGTCGTTTAACATTTCAATTTCCAAGGAGGTCTCCCTTTACTCTTCGGGTTGATTTTGTGGCAGGCCAACTGCTTCTGCAAAAGTGCGCAGTGCATGGATATGAGCATGTGGTGTAGTCAGGCCGCAGTTGGTGGTGAGTAAGGAGATATGCGTAGCGCCAGCGGAATTCCAACCTTCTAGCAGGTGCTGCCAGGTAGCTGGGGCGCCTTTGCCAAAGGGGATGCGGGCTTCAAACCCGACCTCAGCACGCGTTCGTCCGGCAGCTTCGAGTTCTTCATCCAGGCAGGCGAGACCAGGGCGGGCATCCTCTGGCGTCTGGTAAAGTGGCATCCAGCCATCGCCTATCCGGGCGACCCGACGAATAACGGGCGCAGACTGTCCCCCGAACCAGATTGGAATGGGGCGCTGCACGGGCAGTGGGTTGATGCCGGCATCGGGTACGCTGTGCCAGCGGCCCTGGAAATCAACATGCGGCTGTGTCCATAGGGCGCGCAGCAGGGTAACTTGTTCTTCCATGCGTTTGCCGCGGGTATGAAAATCGGCATTGAGGGATTGATATTCTACCTGGTTCCAGCCGTTCCCCAGGCCCAGGCGCAGCCGTCCACCGCTCAGTACATCCAGAGAGGCGGCCTGTTTTGCGACGAGCACTGTCTGCCGTTGTGGCAGAAGCAGCACACAGGTGGAAAAGCGGATGGTGCGGGTGACACCCGCCAGGAACCCAAATAAGACCAAAGGTTCATAAAAGGGAGTGCGGAAAGTAACCCAACCGGTCCAGCCGCCTGGACGAACCGGATTAGGGCCAATTACATGATCATCGGCTCCAATATGCGCGTAGCCAAGACTTTCAGCTGCCTGGGCATAATCGCGGATCGCGATGGGATCAGTACCGAACTCAAATTGAGGAAATATAACTCCGATGCGTATAGCCATGATGCAAAACAATCCTTTCCAAGAGGATGTTTAATTTTACTGTAGAAATGACTTAATTTTACGGGCTGTAGATTGATTAATGCGATTACAATTTAATTGACATCCTGCTAAGTGGGAGAGGAAATGCTGGAAATTAAAGTTAAACATGCGGCTGAACTGACCCCTGTGGAAAATGCACAGATTGAGCAGGTTAGAGACCTGGCCTACGCGGGGCAAAGCGGTGGCGGGCTTGACTGGGCTTCGTCAGAGTGGTTTATCCTGGGCTACCTGGAGGATGCGGTGGTTAGCCTGGTTGGAGTACTGGAGCGAGAGATCAAGGTAGGCGAAAAAACCATTCGGGTAGGTGGAGTGGGGGGCGTGGCAACCCAACCAGCTTATCAAAAGCGAGGTTATGCCGGACAACTGCTCAAGCAAACTGAGCAGCTCCTGAAGGACGAGCTAAATGTGCCCTTTGGCCTGCTGGTTTGTGATCCTGAACTACTTCAATATTATGGGAAGTTTGGCTGGCAAGCGATGCAGGCGCCGGTTTTCTTTGATTTCCAAGGCGAAAAACGGCGGATGCACGAGCATACTATGATCCTGCTCATTAGCTAAAATCGGTTGGCCAGGCGGCAGTGTCGATTTGTGCGGTTTGCCCTGGTAACCGGAATGGATTTAAAAATGGACGTGGTTCAAACAAAATCATTACCCGCAAGTCTAGCAGAGCACCTTGGGCAGCTCTTCTCAGGCTTTTCGGACTACCTGGCGGTGTCAGCAGCACTGGCAGGGCAATCACCTGCAACGGTCTATTTAGATGATCTTCTGCAGCCCAATGTGGCTTTGCTGCATGTGCAGCGCCGCTTCTTCCTCGCAGGAAATGCAAATCTGCCTGGGGTAATTCAGGCATTGAACAACTTGTTTAAAGAACAACTCTATCCTCAAGCCCGCGCGGCAGGAGATGAGGGATATGTTCTGCATTTCACGGAGCATTGGGCGAACGTTATAAAGGATGGTGTACTGGCGGGGATGAACTCTGACCTTTATTGGGCTCAATACTATCATTTTCACATTGGTCAGGAACACCTTAATAATCAACCGCCGATGGCGTTGCCGGATGGCTTTAGCATCCAGATTGTTGACCGGAAGATGGTGGAACGGCAAGACCTGGAAAATCGGCATGAACTATTCCTGGAAATGCAATCAGAGCGACCTTCGGTGGATGCCTTTCTAGAAAAAAGTTTTGGGCTAGTGCTGATAAAAGGAAATTGTCAGGTTGCTGGCTGGTGCCTTTCGGAATATAACCTGGGAGATCGTTGCGAGGTTGGCATTGCCGTTGATGCCCGTTTCCGTCGACTTGGTCTGGGAACGGCATTAGGGAAAGCGTTTATTGACCAGGCTGTAGGATTGGGCTACCGAGAAATTGGGTGGCACTGCTGGCAGTGGAACCAACCTTCACAGGCAGCGGCGTTGAAAATTGGTTTTGCGTTCGAACACGAAAGGCCAGCTTATCTTGCGCTGATTGATCAACCGGAAAGCCTGGAGTAGTCCCTGTAAATGGGAAAAGTGAGGTAGGATTACCCGATTAGCTAAAAAGTGAAGCTGCTGCTCGCGGCGCATCGAGGACGCTCGCACCATGGTGCGAGCGTCCTTTTTGTTATCAAAAGGTTTTATAACATTGGTGAAAAAACCTTTATGAAAGCTTGACCTTCTCTTTAGGTAACCTTAAGGAAGCAGCTTCATCCAAAGGCTAGAATGAGTTAGACTTTTGTGATGTTGTTAGGGGGAACTCTAATTTTTAGGATTAAAAAATGACTGTTGAGAAGAACCCTCAACCGCAGGGGGTCATGCGGTGGGTCAAAAGACCATTATGGATGGTCGTTTTACTGGGTTTGACACTCACTGGGTGTGCTGGAGCGCCTTCAATTCTCCAACCAGCCTCTGAAAATGCCGGAACTATTGCAAATCTCATCTGGGTAATCCTGGGGATTGCCACTTTTGTGTTTGTGGTTGTCGAAGCGCTGCTGATCTATGCTATCGTGCGCTATCGCCGTAGACCAAATTCAGAACTGCCAAAACAGATTGAAGGAAATGTTCCGCTCGAAATTGGCTGGACCGCTTTCCCGGCGATCGTTCTGGCGATTGTGTTCGCGCTCACCCTGGGCACGCTAACCCGGTTAGATACACCACCAGCCGTCCAGGCAGGAGCCGGAAGTACCCAGGCGGTGCATGTGGTGGTAATTGGGCACCAGTGGTGGTGGGAGTTCCAATACCCGGATCTGGGTATCACGACAGCCAACGAGCTCCACGTGCCGGTGGGGACGACCTTGTTCCTGGACCTGGAATTGGGTGATGTGATCCACAGTTTCTGGGTGCCGGAGTTAGGCAGTAAGATGGATGCGATCCCGGGCAGGGTGAATCACACCTGGTACAAGCTCACCAAAACAGGGGATTATTACGGGCAGTGTGCTGAATTTTGCGGCGTAGAACATGCCATGATGCATATCAAAGTGGTAGTTGAGACGCCTGATCAGTACCAGGCCTGGGTGAAAGACCAGCAGCAGCCAGTCCCAACCTTGAGCGGGGCGGCTGCTCAGGGCGAAAAGGAGTTCTTATCCATGCCTTGCCAGGCCTGTCACACGATTAATGGTACCAAAGCCCAGGGTAAGGTTGGCCCAAATCTGACCCATTTTGCCAGCCGCAGCACCTTCGCGGGAGCCTCGTTTGATAACACACCTCAGAATGTGCAGCAGTGGCTGCATAACCCGCAGCAGATGAAGCCGGGTAACCAGATGCCGAACCTGGGGTTGACGAATGATCAGGTTAATAACCTGGTGCAGTTCCTGGAAAGCTTGAAGTAGAGGGGAAAAGAGGTCAAAACTGATATGTCAACATCCGCAGAAACGCTTGCGCTCGAAAAACGCCGTTATTCTGGCTTTTGGCGCTGGCTGACCACCACAGATCATAAAGATATTGGACTGCTTTATATTGGTTCTGGGCTGTTCTTTCTGGTGATCGGTGGGCTGGAGGCCATGTTAATCCGCATCCAACTGGCGCAGCCGATGGAAAAGTTCCTTTCGCCACAAGCTTATAACGAGATCTTTACGATGCACGGCACAACCATGATCTTCCTGTTTGGCATGCCTGTTTTGATTGGGCTGGCAAACTACATGGTTCCATTAATGATTGGCGCAAGGGATATGGCCTTTCCCAGGTTGAACGCCTTTAGTTTTTGGGTGTTCTTGTTTGGCGGGATTGTGCTGTACAGCGGGTTTGTGTTGGGCGGCGCGCCCAATGCTGGCTGGTTTGCCTACGCCCCGCTAACGATACCTCAATATACCAACACAAATGGGATGGATTTTTGGGCTTGGGGCATTATTCTAACCGGGGTCGGTTCCATCGCCGGGGCGGTGAACCTGATCGTGACCATCCTTAACTTGCGCGCTTACGGGCTAACGCTCTTCCGCATGCCGTTGTTTGTCTGGCAGATTTTGGTGACCGCTTTCCTGATGCTGTTCGCGCTGCCCAGCCTGACGGTGGATGCGGGTTTGTTGTTCCTGGAACGGCACTTTGGCGCGCCATTCTTCCTGGCGAGCGCCGGGTCAGATGTACTGCTCTGGCAGCACCTTTTCTGGTTCTTTGGCCACCCAGAGGTATATATCTTGATCTTACCGGCTTTTGGCATCATTTCAGAGGTAGTGCCTGTCTTTTCCCAGAAGCCGATTTTTGGCTATCGAGCAATTGTTTACTCGGGGATCGCGATCGGCTTTCTCGGATTCGCGGTGTGGGCGCACCATATGTTCGCTGTCGGTATGAGCCCTACGGTTGATGCCGTTTATTCCTTAAGCAGTATGGTGATTGCCGTGCCAACCAGCATCAAGATTTTTACCTGGATCGCCACGATGTGGGGCGGACGACTGGAATTCAAAACGCCTATGTTATTCGCCATTGGCATGATCGCTATGTTTACCATCGGCGGTTTAAGCGGGGTCTCGCTGGCAATTGTGCCCATTGATCAGCAAGTTACTCAATCCTACTATGTGGTGGCCCACCTGCACTACGTACTCTTTGGCGGGACGGTTCTGGCAGTATTCTCCGGCATTTACTACTGGTTCCCGAAGTGGACTGGTCACCTGCTCAGTGAACGGATTGGTAAGTGGCAGTTCTGGATCACGCTCTTAGGGTTCAACCTGACTTTTCTGCCAATGCACTACCTGGGCGCAGCCGGGATGCCCAGAAGGATATATACCTACGAAAATATCCCCTCCTGGGGAACCTGGAATTTTATAGAAACGATCGGCGCATTTATTATTGCGATTGGGATGCTGCTCTTTTTCTGGAACCTGTTCAAGAGTATGCGCGGGGGCGCAGTCGCTGGGAATGATCCGTGGGATGGCTTCACCCTGGAATGGGCGACTTCTTCGCCACCCCCAGCTTACGACTTTGCAGTCATTCCAACCGTTAACGACGTGCGCCCGTTGTGGGATCAGAAGCACCCGACACCTGAAACAGCGAAACAGGCCGGGCTCGAGAGCAGGCAGATTGCCCGGAAGGTAGAACCAGGACCAGTGGCAGTGCATATGCCAGGGAAGTCTTGGAACCCAATCCTGATCAGCTTTGGGCTGACCGTGACAGCTTACGCTTTTATCTATGCTTATTGGCTGGTGCCGGTGGGGATCGCCATCGTTCTGGCCGGAATTATCTTATGGGCCTGGGAACGGCCATAACGTGGCGATTGGAGGAAGAATGGAAAAAGCAAACGAGGTTCATGAAGCATTTGAACACACCTCTCTGGGGGTGGATAACCGTAAGCTGGGTATCTGGGTTTTTCTGGCGTCAGAGACCCTATTCTTTGGCGCGCTGATCGCAACCTATCTGGTTTCTGCAGGAAGAGCAACTTCAGGGCCGAAACCGACCGATGTATTGAGCATTCCACTGGTGTCAGTGAACACTTTTGTACTGATCACCAGCAGCCTGGCGATGGTGACGGCGCTGTCGCGGGCACAAGCCGGGCAAACCCGGCTGGCGATACGCTGGCTGTACGCCACGGGTATTCTCGGGCTGCTCTTCTTAGGTGGGCAGGCTTACGAGTTCTACCACCTGTACACGGACAATGTCACCATGGGCGGTAATTTATTTGGAGCATCCTTCTTCACCCTGACCGGCACTCACGGGATGCATGTCTTTTCCGGGATCATCTGGATTCTGCTGGTCATCTTCCAGCTGCGTCAAGGGCGGGGGACCAAGCAGCACCAGGCGCTTATGGTTGAATTGGCTGGTCTGTACTGGCACTTTGTCGATCTGGTGTGGATTATTATTTTTACAATGGTTTACCTGTTGCAGTGATTGGAGGTTGATGCATGGGCGCGAAGGAATATCCAGTGGAGGCCGGGCCAGAGATGGGTCAAGCGGACGTGGAAGTTGAAGAGCCAGGCAGTGGCCATGTAAAGCCACACGCCAATTACGTGCTGGTTTTTATTGCCCTGGCAGGAATTACAGCGGTGGAAGTGTTTGTTTCTCAACTGCCGATTAACCGCGCGCCAATTTTGATCCCCCTGGCGTTAATTAAGGTGGCGTTGGTGGCTTTATTCTACATGCACCTGCGCTCTGACAACCGCTTGTTCAGCGTGCTTTTTGTAATCGGACTCTTTATTGCCAGTAGTTTGTTAATTATCTTTATTGTGCTGTTGGGTTCGCCGACGTTAGGAATTATGCAGCCCAGTCAGATCTACTCACCATGAGCGGGTTATCTTATGGAATAGGTCAATCGATCTTCGCAACGTGCGGATCGAGGAAATAGACCAGCAGGCTAAAGGTGAAGGTCAGCAAAGCACTAATGCCAATCGTGATATTAAGGGGAATGGCTTCGCCCACCGCGCCAATGGCTAACGTTCCGAAGGGGGCAAACCCAAAGAAACTGAGCGTGTATAAGCTCATCACCCGTCCGCGCATGGTATCCTCAACACGCAGTTGCAGCAGGCTGTTAACATTATTCAACAACAGCATAAATCCTAAACCCAACGTAAAAGCCAGGAACATCGCTATATAGAAAGAGGTGTTGAAGGCGAATAACCCAAGCATGATTGGGTAAATCAGGTTGGCAAGCATCATTGTGCGCCCGCGCTTGCTGTAAGCGCCAAACTGAGCCAGATAAAAAGCCCCAACCATTGCACCAACGCCAATAAAGGCATTAATCGTGCCATAACCGGCGGCGTCTGAATGCAGGGCTTGCACAATAAAAGCCGGTAGAATCGCGCTGTAAGCAGTGCCAAAGATGCTAAAGACCGCGGCAATGATGAGCAAGGAGAAGATATCCTGGTGAGCGCGAGAATAGCGAACCCCTTCGACGAACTGCTGCAGCGGGCGGGCCGGATTTCGCTGGATCTTCAAGGGAGGGAAACGCATCGCCAGCAAACCAGCGATCACCGCGAGAAATGTAACACCGTTGATCGTGAAGCACCAACCTGCTCCAAATGCTGCCAATAAGAACCCCCCAATCGCCGGGCCGACTACCCGCGCGCCGTTAAACATCATTGAATTTAAGGCAATTGCATTCGGGATATCTTCCCGGTTAACCATATCGACGACTAATGACTGGCGCGCCGGGGCGTCAAACGCGTTGACAATCCCTAAAATCACTGCCAACAAAATCACATGCCAGACCTGAACCTTATTCGTGAAGGTCAATCCGGCTAAAACGAAAGCCATTAACATGGATGTGGACTGTGTGATAACTAACAGGCTGCGTTTTGGCACCTGGTCAGTCACGACACCACCCCAAGGCGAAACTAACAGAACGGGGATAGCAGAAGCAAAACTTACCAGACCCAAAGCGAATTCTGATTTACTGATCTGGTAGACCAGCCAACTTTGGGCAATAATTTGCATCCAGGTGCCGATCACTGAAATGAGCTGCCCGGCAAACCAAAGCTGATAGTTGCGGTGGCGGAATGAAGCAAACGCTTGTGGTCTTTGAAATCGCCGGTGTGATTTGCCAGGATCCACAGGAAGGTTTGCCAAAGGCTTCGATGCAGCATCTGTGTCAGGTGCGGGAATGGGATCCGGGAGTTTATTCTTATCTTCGGGCATCACGGTTCTTTCGGGATAAAAGTTTGTTCGAGGTAATCGGATTGCCCCTTTTGGATCGAACTGAGTCATTCTAACACAAAGAAATGCAGAAATGAAGCATGGTGCGGTCTATTAGAATCACAACCATGGCTCAGTCGATCTACCTATCCATGGTAAAATCTTCTACATCCAACTCAACTGCGCGGGAAGCGTGGATAAAATTCACTGGAAGGGATGCTGAGTAAGCTCCTGCCTGGCTTTTATCAAGTTTCTCTAAAATACGCGCTATTTTCAAACGTTTTTGGCGGATGGATCGAATTGAATAATCCTGAAATTCTCCCCGCAGCCAAACCCAAAGCATACCGCTTATGGGTTTTATGGGTGCTGTTCTTCTTTCAATTTGCCGGGGTCGGGGTCTATATGACCTATTTGAACATGTATTACCGGCAGGACGGACTCACCGGCACGCAGATTGGGTTGATCAACATGGCCACCTCGTTAATCGGGGTGGCGGGTACGGTATTTTGGGGAAATATCAGCGACCGAACTGGGAAGAATCGGCTGATCATTGCTTTTGGTGCAGCCGGCGCTTTGATTACCGCTCAATTTGTCCCGCTGGTACACACCTTTGGGGCATTCCTTGGCCTTGGAATTCTTTCAAGCCTGGTTTCCTCATCCATTTTCACTTTAGTTGACAGTACCACGCTGGTGATGTTGGGCGAGCGCCGCGAGGATTATGGGCGCTATCGTCTGGGCGGTTCGATTGGATACATAATCACAGCCTCCTCGGTTGGGTTCATCTTTGACCAGGCCGGAATGCAGTTGATGTTTCCCTTTTATGGCGCGGTTATGGGGGCATTTCTCGTCATGGCGCTCTTCCTGCCGAATTTGCCGGTAAAGCAGTCAGCCAGTGAAAGCGGTGCGATTGGAGGGATGGTCCGGCAGCCGGTGTGGATTTTATTTACCGCCAGCGTGTTTCTGGTGTGGGTAGCCTCTTACTCGGCGATCACGTTCCTTGGGGTGGTGCTGCAATCTATGGGCGCAAATGAAGGCCTGATAGGGATCGCGGTCACCATCGGGGCGGTGGTAGAAATTCCATTTATGGCTTTCAGCGGGAATCTGTTGCGCCGATTTGGACCTGAAAAGCTGCTGGTCATTGGCATCAGCCTCAGTATCATCCGGTTCTTTTTGCTGGGATGGCTGCGCGACCCGGTTTGGGCGATTGTAATAAATTTGTTGAACGGGCCTGCTTATGTCCTTTTTTGGACCAGCGCAGTTAACATCACGAACCGGTTGGCCCCGCCTGGCCTGGCTGGAACCGCTCAGGGAGTGTTCAATTCTACTATCAGCCTGGCGAGTGTCGTCAGCGCGCTTCTGACCGGGTGGCTTTTCGATCGATTGGGCGCAAATCTCTTTGAAGTCATGGCTTTTTGTTGTGTGGCCAGTTTGTTGTGCTTCCTTGCTGGGGCTTATTACCGCCGCCCGGCAGTCGTGCCGAGGGTTGGTAAAGCTGGATAAGTGATCATGAATATTATTGGAACAGATTTTCAGGATTGAGCAATTTCATCGGTATAATTGGCGCATGAAGAACCAACCTACACCGGAATTTCTCCTCAAAAGTGTTTTTGGCTACGAGACCTTCAAGCCACTACAGCGGGAAGTCATCGAAAATGTGCTCAAACGGCGCGATACGCTGGTCATTATGCCGACGGGTGGTGGTAAATCGCTGTGTTATCAGATCCCGGCATTGATATTTCCCGGTCTGACGGTGGTTGTCTCGCCGCTAATTGCCTTAATGAAAGACCAGGTGGAACAGCTGCGGGAGTTAGGTATTCCGGCTTTGTTCCTCAACAGCTCGCTTTCTTTTGACGAATACCGGCAGAATGTGGAACAGGTGCGTGCTGGCAAGGTTAAGTTGTTGTATGTTGCTCCAGAAACCTTGCTGACCGAGCGCATGTTTGATCTGCTTTCGAGCATTAAGGTGGACTGCCTGACCATTGATGAGGCGCACTGTATTTCTGAGTGGGGGCATGATTTTCGGCCTGAATACCGCCAGCTGGTAAGTGTGCGCAAGCGTTTTCCCGAAGTGGTTTGCATGGCGCTTACGGCTACCGCAACACCGCGCGTTCGAGAGGATATCCAAAACAGCCTGGGTTTTGAAACAACCAACGAGTTTATCGCAAGTTTTGATCGCGAAAATCTGTTGATTGAGGTAACACCCAAGACGGATGGTTTGCGGCAAACGGTAGATTTTTTGAAACGATACCCCAACCAGTCTGGGATCATTTACTGCTTCTCCCGCAAACAGGTGGATGAGCTGTCTGCCGCGCTTTCTAGCAAAGGTTTCTCTGTGAAACCGTATCATGCCGGGTTAAACGATGAAGAACGCAATCGCAATCAGGAGTTGTTTATTCACGATGACACGCAAATCATCGTGGCGACGATCGCCTTTGGCATGGGAATCAATAAACCAAATGTGCGTTTCGTACTGCATTACGATCTACCAAAAAGCATCGAGGGATATTACCAGGAGATCGGGCGGGCGGGGCGGGATGGGTTACCGGCGCACTGCCTGCTGTTGTTTAGCTATGCCGACATTCAAAAACAAAAGTATTTCATCGATCAAAAAGAGGGTCAGGAGCGCGAAGTGGCTTACCAGCACCTGGGTGCACTGGTGCGTTATGCCGAAAGCCTGACCTGCCGGCGTGGGCCGTTGTTGTCTTACTTTGGCGAGGAGTATCAGGCCAAAAACTGTGGCAGGTGTGATCGCTGCCTGGGGAGCGCGCCAGAAGAAGTGGATGTAACCATCCCGGCCCAGAAGTTGCTCTCCTGTGTGAAGCGTACCGGTGAGATTTTTGGCATGGTGCACGTGGTGGATGTACTGCTGGGCTCAGAGAACCAGAAGGTGCTTAAGTTCGGGCATCAGAACCTGTCCACCTATGGGATTGGGAAAGACCTTGCGCGGGGGCAGTGGATGAGTTTGATCCGCCAGTTGATCCAGAAAGGTTTCTTAAAACAGGACACGCAGCACGGCAGTTTAAGCCTGACGCAGCAAGCTTACCAGGCGCTGCGTTCGCGTGAGCCGATTTTTGGGGTCCTGGAAGATGAGGTGGAACAGGCGAAAAAAGCCGCTGTGGCGAGTGCGTTATCTAAAGAGGATTACGATCGGGACCTTTTCGATATGCTGCGCAGCAAGCGTAAAGAACTGGCGGATAGAGCCGGTGTTCCCCCTTATGCGATCTTCCCTGACCGCACTCTGACGGAAATGGCGACCTATTACCCTTTGTCTGAAAACCGGTTGAGCGAGATCTATGGCGTTGGTGCGGTAAAGTTGGAGCGGTATGGCGCGATTTTTTTGGAGATAATCAGCGGATACTGCCAGCACCGGGGGCTAATTGAACGGCCTAAGTATCAGGAGGGGAAGAATGGAAGTTCAAGCACAAAGCGGACTTCCACGGATTCTCTGCATAAACCGCGCCACGTGGTGGTTGGGGAAGCCTATAATGCCGGGGCTTCGGTCGATGATCTCATGGCCAAGTATGGCGTTCAGCAAAGCACCATTTTAGATCACCTGACAAAGTATGTGCAGGAAGGTAATTCGCTCCGAGAGGATGAAGACCTGATCGAAATGTGCAGCTTGCCCGAAAAGTTGCAGCAGGTCGTGCTGGAAGCGTTCGCTGCGGAAGGCGTGGATTACCTGCGCCCGGTCTTTGATAAGTTAGGCGGCACGGCAAGTTATGCTGAATTGAAGATCATGCGCCTGTGTTTTTTACGCCTAAATCAAGACCCCTGGTAAAACTTCATAAACTTCGAAAAAGTCAGGGTGATCTTTCTACATGAAAGATCACCCTGTTTTATTCTCTACGGATTGGCAAGCTGGTTATAATTATAGAGGAAGACAGTCTAATATCCCTTTTTTAATGTTTTGGCAAGAAAGTTTCCGTTTGCGCTAAACAAAAACTCACCAGATCAGCTTATTTGTATAAAGAGAGGATTTAGGATGCGTTTTCAAAGGGTGATCTCAGCAGTTGATTCGCATACAGAAGGCGAGCCCGCGCGGGTGGTCGTCGGTGGGGTGCCCCCAATTCAGGGAGCAAACTTTCAAGAGAAGTGGCAGTGGGCGAAAGAGAATCTGGAAGACTTGCGTACCCTGTTGATGTTCGAGCCGCGCGGCGGTTCCCATTACTCAGGCAGCATCGTAACCGCGCCGAGCTCGCCGGGCGCGGATTTTGGCATCATTTTTATTGAAGTAAGCGGTTTTTTACCAATGTGCGGGCACGGCACAATCGCGACTGCCACCGTCCTGGTAGAAACAGGGATGGTGGCTGCCAAAGAACCCTTCACTGACCTCACACTGGATACTCCGGCAGGGGTAATCAAGGCGCGGGTGCGGGTTGAGGATGGGGTGGTCAAAGATGCCACCATTCAGAACGTGCCAGCTTTCGTCATCCGCAAAGACCTGACGGTAGATGTACCGCGCCTGGGAAAGGTGACTTTGGATATTGCCTTTGGCGGTAATTTCTATGCCATCGTCCAGGCGGAACCGTTAGGGATGCAATTAACTCCAGAATGCTACCGCCAGGTGATTGACTACGGCAGCCTGATCCGAGAAGCAATTTATGAACAAGTAGAAATTCAACACCCGGAAAATCCTGCCATCAACCGCTGCTCACACGTGCGCTTTATTGGCCCGCCACGCGACCCACGCGCGGTGACCCGCAATAACGTGCTGTATTCCGCTGAAGGTATCGACCGCTCACCCTGTGGCACAGGTACATCCGCAGAGATGGCAGACCGGTACGCGCGAGGGTTGCTGCATCTGGAGGAAGAATTTACCAGTGAGAGCATTATTGGCAGCATCTTTTATGGCAAGCTAATAGAAGAAACTCGTGTAGGTCCGTTTGCTGCGGTCGTGCCAACGATTCGCGGCAGCGCTTATATTACCGGTTTACAGCAGTTTGTGCTGGATCCACGGGACCCCTGGCCGCATGGGTTTTACCTGGGCGCAAGCAGCCGCTGGGGAACCGAGTTGTAACCAGCGATGAGCGGGTTGGTGGATGTCGTTATTATTGGCGGAGGGATTATAGGTTGTGCTTGCGCCTATTACCTGAGTGCGGCAGGGGTACGGGTGCGCCTGTTGGAAAGTGGGGATTTGGCGGAGGGTGCCTCTAAAGCCGGGATGAGTCATGTGGTCACCTGGGAAGAACCAGCGGAACATCTCGCATTGGCGCGCGCCAGCCAGCGTTTGTACGAACAGCTTCAGGCAGAGCTGCCGGTTGATATCGAATACCGGAAAACCGGCAGCCTGGCAGTTGTCGAACGGGTGGAAAAACTGGGCGAGATGATTGAGACCCTTCGGCGGTTGAGAGAATTTGGAATCATTGGACAGTTGCTGGATGCAGCTGATTTGGCGCACCTGGAGCCTAACCTCGCCCCAGGTCTGGCTGGCGGGGCTTATTTCCCTGGGGATGGCATGGTAAACCCATTGTTTGTTACCCAGGGATTTGCCCAGGCAGCGCGTAAGCTGGGTGCGCAGATCAGCACGCACAATCCCGTGACCAGCTTTGAAAGGGATTCATCAAACCGGGTGACAGCTGTGCAAACACAGACGGAAAACATACCCTGCGGGCAGGTTATTATCGCGGCAGGGGCCTGGACCGGACAGGTCAGCCGGTTAGCAGGGGTCATTTTACCGATTCAGCCCCGCAAGGGTACGCTGATTGTGACTGCGCCGGTGCCGGAGGACCTGCTGCATATCAAAGTGATCCTTTCTGCGGCATATATGGATTCGGTGCAGAGTGGGGGAGACGCCAGCGAAAGCGATTTATCCGTTGCGGCAAATATCCAACAGGTAAAGAATGGTAATCTGCTGTTGGGGTCCAGCCGCCAACTCGTAGGTTTTGACCGGCAGGTCGACCCAAGCGTAGCAGGCGAAGTGCTGGCAAGCTGCGTCCGAATATTTCCGAAATTACAGCAGCTATCTGTTATCCGTATGTGGGCCGGGCTTCGCCCGCATACCCCGGACTTGCTGCCAGTGATTGGAGCAGTAAGCAGTGTGCCAGGATTATTTATCGCAGCCGGGCATGAGGGTATCGGTATCACAGAAGCGCCAATTACTGGGCTGCTAATGCGCCAGTTAATTACCGGGCAGCCCCTGGAAGTGCCAGTCGAAGGGCTTTCCCCGGATCGTTTCTTAAAAACACAACCGCATTCGGAAGTGGAAGAATTTTCAGAACAATGAGGAGCAAGACAATGTCTCAAGCTTTGTTTTATGGCGTATACGCGGTTACTGTGACTCCTTTTGATAGGCAGGGTGCTGTAGACGAAGCCCGCTTGCGCCAGCATATCCGCTGGCTGCTGGATCAGGGGAAAGTGCATGGTATTATCCCGGCGGGCAGCACCGGAGAGTTCGCTTTCCTAACTGGGGCCGAACGTGAGCGGGTCATCGCAGTTACCCTGGAGGAAACCGCTGGGCGCGTGCCAGTTTTGGCCGGAGCGGCGGCTTGTTCCACGCAAGAAACGGTGATCTATGCCCGGCAAGCCCAGGAAATGGGCGCAGATGGTGTCATGGTGGTGCCGCCGTATTATGGGCGCTTATCGCAGGAGGAACTATACCAGCATTATCGCACCCTGGCGGAAAGCATTGAAATTCCTATTTTGTTGTATAACAATCCTGGCGCTTCTGGTTCGGATGTGCTGCCGGAAACGATTGCCCGGCTGGCTGAATTTCCTATGATCCAGGCGGTTAAGGAAAGCAGCGGCATGATGCAGAGGGTGAGTGCAATCCAACGCTTATGCGGATCGCAGGTGCAGGTGCTGTGTGGTTGTGACACCCTGCCGCTGGAAATGTTTCAGCAAGGTGTGAAAGGTTGGGTGGCTGCGCCGGCAAACAGCGTGCCGCGCGAATGTGTTACCCTGTTTGAGTTGGCGGTGGAGCAGCAGGCCTTTGAAGAAGCTCAGGCGCTCTACTTCCGCTTACTGCCGCTCTTTGACTTGTTTGAAAGCAGCGGGCAGTATGTACAATTGAATAAGGCTGCGTTGAAGATGCTTGGCAGGCCAGTAGGTGATCCACGCCTGCCCCTGCTGCCCCCAGATGAAGTGACGCAGCAGCGGCTGCAGGCCATCCTGGACGCGATCCAGGGCTGCTGAGACAAGTATGTTATTGAGTGATGATGAATAGTCACAAAAGGAGAGAAGGACATGCCAAACGGCTTCATAGGTTCAGTTTTGCACGTCGATCTGAGCACCGGCGCTCACACCATTGAACATCCTCAGGAAAGTTTTTATCGGAAGTACGGTGGGGGCAGTGGGATGGGCTTGTTTTACCTGCTGCGGGATTTGCCAGCCAGGGTTGACCCGCTCGGACCAGAAAATATTCTTACACTGTTCACCGGACCAGTAACAGGCCTGGCGGTACCTGGTCAGTCACGCATTTCTGCCAATGCACTCTCTCCGATGGGAAATGTCATTGGCGACAGTCAGGCTGGCGGTTTCTTCCCCGCCTGGTTGAAATTTGCCGGGTTGGATGGCATCGTCGTTGTCGGGCAGGCGCAGCAACCGGTTTACCTATACATCCATGATGGAAAGGCTGAAATTCGCGATGCGAGCGACCTGTGGGGTAAGGATACGGCGACTGTGGATGACATGCTGGCAGAGCGGCATGGCAAAGTAGAAGTGCTGCAGATAGGGCCGGCTGGTGAAAACCTGGTACGCTTCGCGGCGATCATGAATATGCACAACCGCGCCAATGGACGCACCGGCATGGGGGCTGTGATGGGGTCGAAGCGTTTGAAGGCGATCGTGGTGCAGGGGAAACACAAGTTGGCTGCTCACGATATGCGCGCACTGACTCACCAGAACCGCGAAGGCACGCGTAACATTGACAATATTCCAGATATGAAAGGGCTGGCATTGAATGGGACGGCGGACGTGATTCCCTTTCAGCAGACTTATGGCACGCTGCCAGCCTATAACTACAATGAAGCTAACTTCGCCGGGTTTGAAGCAGTATCTGGCGAGCAAATGAGTGATACGATCCTGAAGGAACGGGACACTTGCTTTGCCTGTACGGTGCGCTGCAAACGGGTAGTGGAGACGGAATTTGAGCAGAAGAAGGTGCTGCCAACCTACGGCGGGCCAGAATACGAAACCATCGCCACGCTGGGCACCTACTGCGGAATTGATAACCTGGATGCGATTGCGTTAGGAAATCAACTATGCAACCAGTATGGGCTGGATACGATCAGCTGTGGCGCGACAATCTCTTTTGCGATGGAATGCTTTGAAAATGGCGTGATTGGGTTGGAAGATACCGGCGGGATCGAGCTGCGATTTGGAAATTCCCAAGCGATGATTGAAATGATCCACCAGATCGCCCGTCGGGAAGGGTTTGGCGCGGTGCTGGCTGAAGGCTCGGCGCGGGCAGCGCAGCTCATTGGCAAGGGCGCCGAGGAGTACCTGATCACAGTGAAAGGCACAGAAGCGCCTGCACATATGCCGCAGGCGAAGAAAACCCTGGGGTTAATTTACGCGGTTAATCCCTTTGGGGCAGACCACCAATCGCATGAACACGACCCAATGTACGAAGAAGGGGTAGGCGAATTTTACCTTGAGCGGTTAGCGCTCCTGGATTTGAAAACGCCGCAGCCTGTTTATCAACTGACAGACGAGAAGGTGCGCTATGCCTACCTGACGGAGTTATTTTACTCCGCAGTAGACAGCTACAGCTTGTGCCAGTTTGTTTACGGTCCGGCCTGGCAGTTATATGGACCGGCTGAGATGGCGCAAATTATCAGCGCAGCGACCGGGTGGGATGTTGATGTAGCAGAGATCCTGAAGGTTGGTGAGCGGCGGCTGAATATGATGCGCGCCTTTAACGCGCGGGAGGGCTTTACGCGTGCGGAGGATGCGCTGCCAAAGAAGTTTTTCCGCCCGCTGCAAGGGAAAGGTCCAACTGCCGGGGTGGCCTGGAAAACAGCTGACCTGGAACATGCCAAGGATGTGTACTTCCAGCTGGCGGGTTGGGATGTGGCGAGTGGTAACCCTACTTTAGAGACGCTGGCTGAACTAGGCCTGGATTGGATTTCAGCCTGAGGGAAACGGAGTGCAAATAACGGTTATTTTGCATTCGATTTTACGGGAAAAGCTGCCGCCCGAAGCGCGTGGGAGAGCCGTGTTGGATTTTGCGGAAGGTGCGCGGGTGGAGGACGTGTTTCGCCGGTTGGACCTGCCGGAAAGTGTGGTGTGGGCAATCAACGAAGAGATGACGCGCGACCGCGAGCGCCGGCTGCAAGATGGCGACACACTGCGGTTCTTACGCCCGGGCGCTGGAGGCTGAGCATGACAAACCGCCTGGGTAAATCCGCGCCCATGCAGCAAATTGTGATTTTCATTGATGGCGAGCCCTGTCCGGCGGCGCCGGGGAACACCATTGCGGGCGAGCTTTATGCCCTTGGGCGGCGCGCCTGGCGGCGGTCTCGGGCAGGGGATGCACGGGGGCTCTTGTGTGGCATGGGCATATGCTTCGATTGCCTGGTGACGGTCGATCATGTGCCAGGGCAGCGTGCCTGCCAGGTGCTGGTGAAAGATGGGATGCAGATAGAAACAGGTCTACCCCAAGGTGGTCAGAGTTGAGCACGGTGGTTGAAGTTGCAGTAGTAGGCGGCGGCGCGGGTGGGTTAAGTGCGGCGCTGGCAGCCGCAAAGGCAGGCGCGCAAGTAACGCTGTTAGATGCGTATCCGGCATTGGGCGGACAGTACTACCGCCAACCACCGGGAAGATTGGGCGTGAGCTTATCGCAGCGGCAGGAAGATGGGCGTAGGTTGGCCGAACAGGTCCGCGCGGCTGGCGTGCAGGTTAAGCAAGATGCCAGCGTGTGGGATATTCAACGCGTTGGTGAAAATTGGCGGCTGGCAGTCAGTGGGGTGTTGGGAAGTGAGGTAATTGAAGCCAGTGGGGTGATCCTGGCAACCGGTGCTTATGAGCGCCCAGCAGTATTTCCGGGTTGGACACTACCAGGGGTGATCACCTCGGGAGCGGCGCAGATTTTGCTTTACCAGCAGGTACGCCCCGGCGAACGCGTGCTGGTGGTAGGCACGGGTCCATTGCAGCTGGTGACAGCCGCGGCATTGGTCGAAGCAGGCGTCAAAGTGGTGGCCGTACTGGAAGGCTCTGCCCTGCTGGCGCGCATGCGTAGGGCAGGCCTGGGGCGGGTGGCCGGTTTATGGGGCCAGTGGGAGCGGCTGAGAGAAGGAGCGCACAGCCTGTACACTTTAGCGCGGCAGGGGGTGCCTTTTCGCCTGGGATGGGGCATCCGCGCAGCGCATGGGAAAGACGCCGTGGAAGGGGCAACCATTGGACGCCTCGATGAGTGTTGGCAGTTTATAGCGGGCAGCGAGCAGAAGCTGGAGGTCGATACAATTTGTGTTGGTTATGGCCTGACGCCGTTCAATGCACTTTCCCGGCTGGCTGGCGCAGATCAGATCTGGCGACCTGAAGTTGGCGGCGAGGTTCCCTGGCGAAATGAAAATTTGCGCACCAGCCAACCGGGATTGTTTGCCGTGGGTGATGGAGCCGGCATTGGCGGCTACCGGATGGCGCGCCTGGAGGGGCAGCTAGCCGGCAACGCTGCCGCAGAACTGCTGGGGTATTCAGCCGCGAAAACGGGCAAGCTACTTGCAAATCTACGTTTAGAATTGAAACGTGAACGAAGATTCCAACGGTTATATGCCGCTTTGTTTACACCTGGAGCGGGCATGTATCAACTGGCCGCACCCGATACATGGGTTTGTCGCTGTGAAGGGGTGACGCAGGAGCGATTGGAGGCGGCTGTGCGAGCTGGAGCAGGCAGTATTGGGGAAGTGAAGGCGCTCACACGCTGCGGTATGGGCGAATGCCAGGGGCGCATCTGTGGTATGCATGTAATGCACACCCTGGCTCGCCTGACCGGGAAACCGCCGCATGAAATTGGCCTTTATAATCCTCGGCCGCCGCTGTTTGCACAAGCGTTAGGGGCTTTCATACCCAAAGACGGCGTTGAATAAAGGCATCATAAAAGATACTCCGCGAAGGAACACAAAGAAAAGAGGCGAAAATGAAAATTACCCGGCTCGAAACTTGTTTTGTCAAACCCCGATGGGTGATCTTGAAGGTGCATACTGATGAGGGCATTGTGGGATTGGGAGAACCAACCCTTGAGGGGCGCGAGCAAACAATCGCCGCCGCGATTCAGGAGATCGGGCGTTACCTGATCGGGCAAGACCCGCGGCGCATTGAGCACCACTGGCAGGCTATTTACCGGGGGCAGTTCTACCGGGGCGGGCCTATATTATGCAGCGCCCTTTCGGGAATTGAACAGGCGCTTTGGGATATCACCGGCAAGTGGTTAGGGCAGCCGGTTTATAAACTGCTGGGTGGCGCGACCCGCGATTGGATCCGTGTTTATGGCTGGCTGCATGGCGATACGCCGGAAGAGATGGCAGAATCCGCCCGGCAGCGCGTGGTGCAGGGCTTTAAAGTGCTCAAGATGGGCATCGAGGGCCCGATGAATATCATCGATACCCCGGCGCTGCTGGAGAAGCATGTGCAAACCGTCGCAGCGGTGCGCGCCGCAGTAGGGTCCGAGGTTCAGTTTGGAGTGGACTTCCACGGGCGAGTGAGTCCGGCGATGGCCGTTCGCCTGGCGAGAGCATTAGAGCCTTATGAGCCGATGTTTATCGAGGAGCCGGTGCTGCCTGAAAATGTAGATGCACTGGTGACGGTGGCGCGCAGCACGAGTATTCCAATTGCGACAGGAGAACGCTTGTTTACCAAATGGGGATTCCGAGAAGTATTGGAAAAGCAGGCTGCCGCGGTATTACAGCCGGACCTGTCCCATGCGGGCGGCATCCTGGAGGTTAAGAAAATCGCCGCGATGGCAGAATGTTATTATGCTGCCGTTGCACCGCATTGCCCCTTGGGTCCGGTGGCGCTGGCTGCCTGCTTGCAATTAGATGCCTGCATTCCGAACTTCCTGGCGCAGGAACATGTTTCCCTGGGTGATGGCTACCTCAAACAACCTTTTCAATTGCAGGATGGGGCTATTGCTTTGCCAGAAGGGCCGGGTCTGGGGATTGAACTGGACGAGGAAGCCCTGGCTGACAAGTATGATGATGGCTCCTGGGATACACCCAGGTTATGGTTCCCGGATGGATCGCTGGCAAACTGGTAGATAAAATAAGAGTGCTGCCCAAACGGCCGTTTGGGCAGCACTCTTATAAGCAAAATCTGATTTGCCGAATTAAGGCCGAGAAGGGGCGGCTTGCCAGATTTCCTGGGCATATTGTTGGACTGCTCGATCCGAAGAGAAGTAGCCGCTGCGGGCGGTATTGAGGATGGACATGCGCCCCCAGCACCCTCGGTCGCGGAAAGCCTGATCCACTTCATCCTGTTTGGACAGGAAAGAGGCATAATCGGCGAGGTGCAGGTAGGTGTCTTTACTGAGGAGTTCGTCAACGATTGGACGGAAAAGTTCGCTGTCACCCTTTGAAAATGCACCAGAGGCGATGGCATCAATCGCGGCTTTTAATTCCGGAATGGCGTTGTAGAGGTTAATCGGCTGGTAGTTGCCAGATTTCTGAACCAGTACTTCGGCAGCTGTAAGGCCGAAGAGGAAGAAATTCTCTTCACCTACGCGTTCGCGAATCTCAATGTTTGCGCCATCCAGTGTGCCAATTGTAACCGCTCCGTTGAGGGCGAACTTCATATTCCCGGTGCCAGACGCTTCAAAGCCTGCCAGTGAAATCTGTTCAGAAAGGTCCGCCGCGGGATAAATCTGCTCGCCCAGGGATACATTGAAGTTTGGTAAGAAGGCCAGCTTGAGATAACGGCGGCTGATAGGATCTGTATTGATGGTTTCGCCCACCGAATTGATCAATTTGATGACCAATTTCGCCATGCGATAGCCTGGAGCGGCCTTCGCGCCAAACACGAAGGTCCGCGGATACAGGTCGAGGTGGGGATTAGCCTGAAGGCGGTTGTAAAGCGTGACGATATGCAGCACTTTGAGCAGCTGGCGTTTGTACTCATGCAGGCGTTTGACCATCACATCAAAGAGCGAGTCGGGGTCCACCTGCACGCCTGCCCGGTCAAGGATGGTGGCTGCCAGTTTAACTTTATTCTCGCGCCGGATCGCAAGCCAATCCTGCTGGAAAGCTGTGTCGGGTGCAAGCGCCTCAAGCTGGTTGAGTGATTCCAGGTGGCACAGCCAACCATCGCCAATCGCCTCAGTAATCCGGCTGGACAGGCGGGGATTTGCCAGGCGCATAAAGCGTCGAGCGGAAACGCCGTTGGTCTTATTGTTGAACTTCTGCGGCCACAGTGCATAAAAATCGCGGAAAACCTGGCGCTTGAGCAAATCCGAATGCAGCTCGGCCACCCCGTTGATGGAAAAGCAGCCAATCGCCGCCAGGTGAGCCATACGAATAGACTTTTCAGGTTGTTCTTCAATGATCGACATGCGCGCCAGACGAGCATCGTCCAGAGGGTAATAGGCGCGAATTTCATCCAGGAAACGCTGATTAATCTCGTAGATTATTTCCAGATGGCGGGGGAGCAGCTTTTCGAAAATCGAAATAGGCCATTTTTCCAGGGCTTCTGGCATCAAAGTATGGCAGGTGTAGGCAAACACACGTGAGGTCAGATCCCAGGCCGGTTCCCAACCCAGATCGTATTCATCTAGCAGAATGCGCATCAATTCGGGAATAACAATGACCGGGTGGGTGTCATTGAGTTGAATGACGACTTTGTCCGGAAAGACTTTCCAATCATCCTCAAAAGTGCGAAAGCGGCGCAGAATATCGCGAAGCGAGCAGGAGACGAAGAAATATTCCTGTTTCAAGCGCAATTCTCGGCCCTGAAGCGTGTTATCGTTGGGGTAAAGCACCTTGCTGATATTTTCCGAGGAAATTTTTTGTTCAGCTGCTCGAGAGTAATCCCCGACGTCGAAGAGTTGAAAGTCGAACTCTTTGGAAGCGCGTGCCCGCCACAAGCGTACCATATTCACAGTTTGGGTATCATAGCCAGGGACGAGGATGTGCGAAGGCTCACCGAGAACCGTATCAGCGGGGTGCCAGATAACCCGAAAACGGCCTTGATCATCGCGGAAATGTTCAGTACGACCGCCAAATCCAACTTCTACACGGTTATCCGGTTGGGGAAATTCCCAGGGATTGCCATAATACAACCACTCGTCGGGACTTTCCACCTGCCAGCCATCCCGGAAAGACTGTTTAAAGATGCCGAATTCATAATGGATACCGTAAGCAACGGACGGAATGTTGAGAGTTGCCAGCGAGTCGAGATAGCAGGCTGCCAGGCGACCAAGACCACCATTTCCGAGAGCAGGTTCGGGTTCCAACTCGATCAGTTGATCCAGGTCAAAGCCCAATTCAGCTAGAGCTTGCCGGGCGATTTCCGTGGTGCCGGTATATAACAGGTTCTGGGTTATCTGGCGTCCGGGAAGATATTCGGCGGAGAGATAGTAAACAAATTTCGGCCGATTTTCAACAAAGTGATCGATTGTTTGCCGCCAGCGATCCATCAACGCATCGCGAATGGTCAGCGCTAAAGCCTGGTAGATGTCATAAGCGCTGGCTGTGTAGGCTCCCTGTCCGCGGGAATAATAAAGATTGTTTACAAGGGCTTGTTTGAAGGTTTCAATCGTGTGACCATTCCGACCTCCAGAGGCATGTTGGGCGAGAATATGCCCGTTTCCATTTCGCTCAGCCAAGAACAACCTCCAGTTTAATTACCAGATTGGTGATCTAGATCTTACCACGTTTCGGCTTTGACAGATGAAATAAACTATTAGCCTTACTACCCATACCTTACCCTTTCCTCATCCGTGATTGATCAATTCATATTAGCGTCGGATGCTGAACAATGCTCAAGTCAGGAATTCATTGACCGCTTGAACAAGGTTAGTTAAAGCCTGGAGCGAGCGCAAAACGTCCCCCGGGATTTCAAGACTATGATTGGCATCTTGAACTTTGACCAACTTTCCTTGGGTGGCATTGATCAGGCGCTGGAGAAGATCTGGATCATAATAATGATCGGCGGTACCGATGGCAAACAGGCTGGTGGGATGCTGTTGTTGGATCTGATTGATCAGGCGTTCGTCATCGAGTACGGGGGTAAGCCAGACCCATTTCGGGTTTGGCAGGTTGGGATATTGAGCGAGCAAACCAGCCAGTGCCATTGTGCCTATTGATTTGCCAATCAACCAAAAGTGTTGGTATGCGCCATCCCGTTGCTGGCGAGCAGTAGAAATGGCTGCCTGGGCATCCGCGTCAACCCAGGCCTGTCTTTCCTTAGCGGAAAGTTGAGAAAATTCAGGACGATTGCTGTAAGCGGTATCCAGGCGCAGTACATCGGCACCCTTTGCGAGCGCGATCTGGATGGGGTAATAGAGAACTGGGAGTTCGGCATGATACCCAAAGCCAGGAAAAACAATCGCGAGGGTGCTTGTAGAATTGGGCTGCTTGAAGAACAAGTTTGGGACTGCTTCCTGATGATAGCCGAATATATCAAGCGTTTCTTGTTTCATGATTACCTTTTTGAATCAGGCAAGTAATTCTGTGGCTATAATGCTTCAGGTACTTCAGTTGCTTAATCCCGGCAGTCCGCGACAGCCTGGAACATTGCCAGGATATTTTCAACCGGCACGCCAGCCTGGATGTTATGCACCTGCGTGAATACGAAGCCGCTGCCTTTGCCGAAAATATCAATGTTCTGGCGGGTATGTTGGTACACTTCTTCAGGAGTCTTGAAAGGCAGTACGGTTTGAGTATCGCAGCCGCCGCCCCAGAAGCAAAGCTGGTCCCCAAACTCCTGCTTCAAGCGGATGGGGTCCATGCCGCGCGCGCTAATTTGGACAGGGTTGAGGATATCGCAGCCCGCATCGATGATGCCAGGGATCAGGTCATAGATGCCGCCGCAGCAGTGCAAAAACACGGCTACATCTGGTTTTAGCTGGTGAATCCGGCCCCACAAGGCTTTCTCGCGCGGCTGGAAAATTTCGTAATAGGTCTTTGGGCGGATTTGCGGGCCGTTCTGCGTGCCCATATCGCCACCCATCTGGATGATCTGGATATAGTCACCGACAGCATCCAGGTACAGCTCAACGTTGCGCAGTGAATTCTCAAGCATGCGGTCGAGTAAGGCTTCCGTGAACTTACGGTCGGCTGCAATGTCCATCATAAACTGGTCCCAGCCGCGCAGCCCCTGACCTCCTTCGAGGAAGGCCCCCCCAAAGGAACCTAGAATGGCATAATTTGTTTCCTCGGATAGTTGTTTGGCCGCTTTACGCAGTTTTTCCAGTGCTTTGTCTGTATACAGCGGCCAGTCATACTGATCGAAATCCGCCGGGCTTTGTGCCCCGGCCAAAGGCGGTTTGGCGACATTATCAAAGTAGTAGCTGTTCGCCGGGCGGTGCCAGTAGCGTTCTCCATCGTCATCCAGGGCATACTCACCGCCTTCACCATCGGATTCGGTTTTGAAGGTGGCCGTGACTTTAGCAGGCGTACCGTCGGCTAAGGTGTAATCACGCCAGCCTTCCAGCAAACCCATATCCAGGATAACGACATCCAGGTCAAAATGCTCACGAATGGGGGCTTCAATATATGCCAGCTGCTGCATGGTATCAAACACCTGGATTTCACCTGAAGTGATCCCCAAATGTTGTTTGAGTTGGTTGTAAGCCACGGCCATAATGCCGGTAGAACGCATCCCACCCAGATCAACCGGTAGGCGGTCAACCGGTTGGTGCCGGATTGCGGCGATGACTCTTTCGCGATGATTCATTAATTCCAGTCCTCCAATAAAAGATTGAGGTTACGCATTACCAATGAATAAAGACACCGGCGAAGGGGTAAGCAAATAGTTCACCAACCATTTAAAATTGGGTAACTTTTTTAGTTTAAATTGCTGGCTGCCTCAATTGGTTACAGGACCAGGGATGGGGCGGGCAACAGGCTTATCTACGGGCATAGTCGCGCGGACAAAGCCGATGAACATCAAAATTGCTCCCAGCAGCTCACTCAAGTAAAGGGCGCTGGGGATCCCAAAACGGCTCAGCGAGCCGCCAAACGCCGGTGAGATCGCGCCAACAGCGATAAAGATATTGCCGATGGTCCGATTGAGCAGAATACGCTTGCGCCAAAATAGCCAGGCCGAGTACATGGCACCCCCAACCAGGGTCAGGGTACCATACACGTTGAAGATGGGAGTCAAGCTGCGCACGCCTGCTGAGGTGATGGCGCTCCCGCTTAATTCACTGCCAGTATGCAAGCTGGAGGTCATCAGGGAAGGGTCCAACTGAGCGCCAAATACCCGGTATGCGGCATAAACCGAGCCAAGCGCAAGCAAGACCATCAGAACATGGGCGATTCTATTTCGCACTAACAGGTAAATCGTGCCCTGGCCTAACCAGGCAGCGACTAATATGGCTCCAAATAGATACCATAAGCGAAAAGCGAATGGATGGAAACCCAGAGCGCCGTAGGAAGCTTCACACGCACCGCCGATCCCATAAAATACCATGCCGATCCCCCAAAGCAGCAGATGATTCCCATGCCGGCGAAGGTACCGGCGAAAAACGGAAACGGCGAAGATGAAGCTGACAATGGAAGATGTCAAAGGGATTACAAAATTAAAATTCATTTTTTCCTCTTTAATCCTTGAATCAAACCCAATTAAACAATCCCAAAGCGACGCCCAGGATGATGAAGAGAATGACCAGAATTCCGATCCCAAGAAGGATCAGGAAGACGGGCACGGCTTTTTCCCAGAAAGCAGGATATTGACGGGTTGGCTTGGGCTTCCCTGGTGATTTGGACATCTCTTAACCTCTCAATGTAGATTGGTCCGATTATTATCGCTAACAATAAAAATTCAAATAGGTGATTTTATTTTACCCGCATTTTCTCATTTAGCCAATCAGCACATTCTGTTCACTTTCAAAGCGAACTGGGGCCTCTCCTTGATTGGCCATCAAAAACACGGACAGAGTCAGGAAAACATATAACATGACCTGAGGATCAGCCTCTGCCAGTGAAGACGGCGAGTGACGGGTGATCGTTAGCCCTGGGTTGAATTGGAAAGTTTGATAGGCGACCAGACGGGCTTTATGATCCAGGCCCAGGACCACCCCTGTGCGGGCAAGACTGACCTCCCCGGCTGGTGTTTGTAAAAAGATGATCAGGCGGTAGACATCGGTTACCTGGGTGCCTCGGACGAATATGCCATTATCTAGATCTCTTTGTTCTTCAAGCGGCGCCCTTGCCAGCGTAAAGTGAATGCCAAAAGCAGTGGCATTCCCGCCGAGGAACTGAGCACTTTCCGCCGAAAAGGTGATAAACAGGTTTTCTCTGGCGATGGGAGGGGCAACGTTGATCAATTCGCGTAAATCAACATGCATGCGGGGAGAAATGCGATGCTCTGTGCGCACTACTGCCTGCATTGCCGGGTCAATATTAACGTGCAAGGCATCTGCAATGGAATAGCCGGTTAACCGCTGATCAAGCTGGTAACCGGTCGTTAAAACAAGTCATCCAGCAAATGACGTACCTTTATATAAAAGTTATCGTTCTGCATTGTTTCCTGTCATCCGTTGTGGATTTACAGTACTCCCTTTCTTGGTTATTTGGTTTCCAGTTTGAATTGTGCTTGCAAAGCTCATTATTGATCTCCCTGGTAAATGATTATAACCTTAAGCATAGGAATGCTATATACGACTAACCAGCCTTCCCTGCTGAGGCAAAGTATCCCCGAAGGTGCTGGCTGGTCTTAAAATTGGATCGGATATAATTCGGTAAAACCCTTCCCTATAGCCTTTGTTCTTGGGGAAAAGAGAAACTGAGGAGGATTGATGGGATGGCCGAAAAGTGGAAATTTTTTGTGGTCGAACTGACTTATCAGATTCCGTTTGAATCATTTGGTAGGGTATTGGATGAGCACCGGGTTTTCTTGCAGCAAGGTTATGCCGCCGGTTGGATGTTGTTCTCTGGACCGCAGACCCCACCAACAGGCGGTTTGATTGTTTGTCGAGCGCCTTCCCGGGAGGCGATTGAGACATTTTTTGAGAACGACCCTTTTCATGTGAAACACGTAGCTACTTATCGATTTATTGAATTTGATCCGGTAAAACGCGTGGATTGGATTGAAGCATGGGTTACCGGTACAGGTGAAGTACTTAAGAAACGACTATAAAAAATGCAAACCCTTTATCTACTTCATTTTCAATAAATCCGATAAAATAGGGGTGTACTTCTCCCCATTTTGAAAAAGCGCATGGAGGTTTCGTGGCAGACGGGAATATTTCTCTGGTTGATAAAGTATGCCTGGTTACCGGTGCAACCCGTGGTTTAGGACGAGCGGCTGCGCTTGAACTGGCGCAGCGAGGCGCGATAGTCATTCTCGTGGGGCGAAATCAACTGCGGATCGATGAGACCTTAAAACAGATCCAGGAAAAAACCGGAAATTCAGCTGTAGAAGGCATCCAGGCGGACCTATCGAGTATGGCAGGCGTTCGGCGGGCTGCGGATGTTTTTTTGTCCAGGTATGATCAGCTGGATGTATTGATCAATAATGTGGGCGCCACTTTGTTGAAGTACCAGTCCAGCCCGGATGGTTATGAAATGACCTGGGCCTTAAACTACCTGGGGCATTTCTTGATCACTTACCTGTTACTTGGCGCATTAAAATCCGCCGCCGCAAAACGGGGTGAAGCCCGGATTGTGGAAGTTACTTCAAGCATGTACCGCTACTCAGATGTCCATTTTGACCGATTGCAAAGCCATGTCGGATATCAAGGTGTGGCCGCTTATGCCCATTCGAAACGGGCACTGCTGGTTTATACCGGCGAACTTGCCCGGCGATTAACGGGTAGCGGGGTGGTGATCAATGCGGTGACGCCTGGGGCTGTACGTACCGAAATTGCCGGGGAAAATGGCTTCCTGGCAGGTCTGGCGATGCGCGTTGTCAATGCTTTCGCGCTGCCACCAGTGGATGGGGTGCAGCCAATTATTCGTCTGGCGGTGGACCCTGAATTATGTGGCGTGAGTGGGCAGTATTTCCGCAAGGATCACCCGATGGTATTTGAACCCGCGCTGGCACAAAAAGACGTGGTTGCCGCTTTATGGAAACTCAGTGAAGAAATGACGGGGTTGACCAAAGCATAGGCTGATCCTCAACCGATGCTTCTTGTCCGGTATTTCTATCTTTAGCGGTGAGCACTTCCATCATCAGATAAAGGTGCATACGTGTTCACAGGGGTGCGCCGGTCGAGGAATACGAAAAGCAGCAAACCAAACAAAACGGCGATGCCCATGCCAAAATACATGCCATGCCCGCCAAAACGATCCAGCAGCAGCCCCCCGACCAGCGATCCGGTAATTCCTCCAACGCCCATTGTCGTGCTGGTAAATAAACCTTGCGCGGTCGCACCCAGCCCTTCGGGTGCGATTTGATTGGCAAAAGACACCCCTGCCACCCACATGGTCGAGAAGGTGAGCCCATGCATTAACTGAATGATCAGCACCTGCCAGGGCTGCGTGGCGATCGTATAGAGCATGGCACGGATGACAAAGGCAATCAGGCTAAAAACCAACAGCCCGCGCGGCCCCCAACGCTGTAACATTTTCCCGGACAAGAAAAGAACGGGGATCTCGCTGAGGGTTGACATGGTCAAAGCCAGCCCCATGATGGTGCTGCTGGCATTCAATTCGTTCATGTAGAGAAACAAATAATTGCTGATGACGGAAAGACCAGCCCCGCTGATAAATGAAATCAACAAGAAGAGGAACCAGCGCTGATCGGTAACTAATTTGCGCACGCCGCTCCAGAACGGATCATGTTGGGCTTTAAAATGGATGGGTAAACGCCAGGCGGCGAGCAGTGCCAGCAATACCAGCATCGCATACCCGGCGAAAGACCACCCTAATCCACCCTGACTGATTAATGCTCCGACGGCGGGTCCCGCCATGCCCCAACCAATGGCTCCCCATACCCGTTGTTTCCCATATTGGTCCCGTTGCTGACCCAGCAGGGCCAGTACAGAATTATCCACCTGGGGGATGATGGTCGCGCTAAAAACGGAATAACAGCCAACCAGCAGCGCGATCCACCCGAATCCGCGAACTTGAGAGAGCCCAATCACAGATAAACCTGCGCCGGCTAAAGCGACCAGTAAGATTTGCTTGTGCCGGTGGAGCGCATCTGCCACCCCGCCCCATAAGGGGGCTGCCATTAAGGTCATGAAAGGAGCAATGCTGGAAAGTACCCCAATTTGCGCGCCTGAAAAACCCAGGCTTTTGTAATAGAGAGCTAAGAAAGGCAAAAGGCAGGCCCAGGCACCATAGTAAAAGAAGTAAAAGGCTTTGCTGAAGAAGAGTGGACGGCGATTTTTCATCTGCGGGATTATAGCCGGAAACCGGCGTTTGGAAAGACTTTCTGGTTATATTATATTATTTTGTGACGGAACAGCCTGCGGAAGCAGGTCAGGCTTTCAGAGGATCTGACGACCCAGCGCATCAAATGCCTGGATTTGCACATGGGCAGCAGGGGTCTTAGGATACTCATCCGCGAAGAGAGACCAGACCATACCGTCATGTTCGAGGTTGTCCGATAAATGGCTGCGCCTGCGGAGGGTTGCGTCGTGCGTGAAGCCGAGTTTACGCGGGACGGCTGCACTGCGCACATTTTCAACTGCACAGTGGATTTCGACTCGGGAAACCTGATCAATTTCAAAGGCAACCTTTGTCAAGGCAGCGCTCACTTCGGTTGCAAGCCCTTGATTAATAAAGTCTTTATGAACCCAGTAGCCAATCTCACGTGCATCTGTTCCCAGGCGGGTATGCAATCCCGTGCCGCCTAATACCTGGGTTTCGGCTTGATTAAAAATGGCATAGACGAAATCCTGGCCCAGATCGAACTTAGCCCGCCAGCTGCGCAGCATTTGGATTTTCTGGTCAAGCGGTTGGGGCTCAGTTGCTGCCCAGGGCATGAAGGTTAGCAGATGATGGATGTTGGCATCAATTGCATCCTTCAAAAGAGGCGCGTCAGTCGGATCCCAGCAGCGGATGACCAGGCGGGGAGTAATGACGCGGTAAGCGGGTCCGGGGTAGAACGGAGGCATAAATTATCCTTTATTCTTTGATATTTGGAGGGAGATGCGGCGGTTGGCAGCTCTTTAGCAGTTCCATCAGGTAAATCAAAGCTGATTCTACCGGCTGCTGTTGAAGGCTGGGGAATTGCTGCAGCGCTTGCTGTTCCTGCAGCGCCCGCTGTTCCTGAAGCGCCCGCTGCTCTTGCAGCGCCCGCTGCTCTTGCAGCGCCCGCTGCTCTTGCAGCGCCCGCTGCTCTTGCAGCGCCCGCTGCCAGCGCTCAAGTTGAGCGAAAATCCACGCAGCGTCTGGGCGGATTTCTGGCGGGACAAGCGGATTTTCTACTGAAGGAATCAGTTGGGCTGCTGGTTCAGGCTGGTACGGATGGACAAGAAGAACTTCGTGGATTTGCGAATTGAGCGCATCGTCAGGGAAATCATGGACGAAGCAGTTCAGAAGAGAAAGATAACTTTCTCCAGTCGCGTTCAGAGCCATCAAGAGGGTGAGTGCTGTGCGGCGCACTTCGAAATTTGCATCCGCTGCTAGAATCATTAAATGCGAGACGGCTTCTGAACTCATAAATTCGGCCAGAGCCTGCACGGCTTGCACCCGCAGAAAGGGATTTGGATCATGATAGCAAATCCATTCGATCTCTGGCAAAGCAGCTTTATCCTGCATCTGAGTGACAGCTTGCAAAGCAGCCCCCCGAACGGTGGCGTTTTCCACTTTAAGCATCTGATGGATGACTGGCAGAGCCGGGCGAAAATTGTACTGGCTGATCAATAGGAGTAAGCGCTTGCGCAAATACACACTCGGGTCTGTCAGCAAACCAGAAAGAATTTCTACATTAAATTCTGCGCCAATTGCAATCAAGGCTTCTACCGCCAAACCGCGAAACCCAATCTCCTTTTGCGCAATTTCAATCAGGACAGGCACGGCCGATGTCTCGCGCAGTTCTCCAGCTGTGTGAATAAGCTGGGCCTGGAGGTTGTACTCCTCTTCATTTGGATGCGTCAGGTGCTGGTGAGATATGGACGAAGCCAATGCCAGCCGGTCAAGGCGGGTTTGCATCAGAAGTTTTACAATTTGAGGTCCTGCTGCTGCGTAATGCAAAATGCCGACTGCCCGCGCAGCCTGCATGCGGACATAGCTGCTTTCATCGGATAGAAATTGGCTCAAAGTCTGGCCGAGGTCTGCAGCTCCCAACCGGGCAAGCGCCAGGATAGCGGCTCCAAGGATGTATGGATTTGAGTCAGAAAGGAATTCCTCGATTTCTGGGCGGGCGACCGAGGCGCGCAGCAGGCCTAAAGAACGGATGGCAGCCTGGCAGACCTTCGAACTCGGGTCGTCAATCATGCTTAGCAAATTGTCGATAATTTCATTCTTGCGGTCGAGGTTTGTGAAATTTCCCAGGGCCATTACCACAGAAACGCGAACGGACTCGTGAGGGTCTTCCAACGTATTAAGCAGTTCATCCAACCCTGCCTGTAACTCACCTAACCGCCGAGCCGCACTGGCCCGAATACCAGGCGCCAGAGCATGCAAAGCATTTCGCTGACTTTCAATCTCACGCTTACGGAGAGTGTCTTTATCAGCCAGTGGAGGGAGTTCAGACTCTACCATAAACTCATTATAACCAATTCAGATATTGGTGCGGCATCCAAGATTAAGCGATTTCGGCGCGGAAAACAGGGCTCGTTCAAATGGCCTGGATATAATTAATTTCGTTGATTTTGATGGGATTATTTAAGATTGTGACTCGTAATCCGCAAAAATAACCTCCGGTGGTCCGAAAAACTCCTATAATAAGCAGTAGAGGAAACATGCCGTGAAGGATGAGATGAAGATAATTGATCCAATAAAATTAATATGGGTATCATATCCAGTTGATGGGGAGGTCCAGGTGCATGAATAGCCAAACGAGCAATGAACGTGTTATGAAAAGTACTTCTGGACTAAGATTGTTCCTGCGTTCTCCCGCCGGTTGGTTGGTCATTGCAGGTGGGGTATTCATGCTGGCAGCTGTTATTGGATTACTCTCGTTTAATAAGCCGGCGTCCAACAGCCTGGTTGAACCGCCCAGGGTGGGTACGAAAATGATTAACTTTAGCCTGCAAGATCTGGACGGTAAAACGGTCAAATTGAGTGATTATGCGGGGCACCCCGTGTTGGTGAATACCTGGGCGACCTGGTGCCCACCCTGCCGCGCGGAAATGCCAGATCTAAATGCTTTTTACCAAAAACATGAAAGTGAAGGCTTTGTGGTCCTGGCAATTAACGCGGGTGAAACACGCGATCAGGCTGACGCTTTTTCGAAACAATTAGCCTTAACTTTCCCCATTTTATTGGATCCGGAGGAGAAATTGATGGACCGGTTGAGCATCCATGATTTCCCTACTTCAATTCTGGTTGGTCCAGATGGTTTGGTGAAATCAGTCCATATTGGCATGTACACACAATTACAGTTAGAGGAAGAGGTTCTGCCCTATCTGAAGCAGTAATTGGGGTATAAGCCGATTATCTATTGGCTCCTCAATACCAGGCAGCGCTGGAAAGCAAGACCGGCGCTGCCTGGTATTTTGCTATTCTTTGTAAAAAAATTCACAAATACTAAGAAATACGATAGAATTATTTACGCACCGGTTTTTATTCAATAGGAGGACAGATGCAGCCGAGAGACATCCTGAGAAATTGGGCGAAGCGATTGCTGCTTGGACTGTTATTAGGATTAATATTTGGCCTGGTAAGCTCACAAATCGTCAGAGCGCAGGATTCATCTTCGGCGGAGGTCAATATTTACTTCTTTTGGGGAGATGGCTGTCCTCACTGCGCACAGGCGGAGCCTTTCCTGCAAGATTTGAGCAAGCGCTATCCGAGCGCGAAGGTAAAGGCTTATGAAGTCTGGTATGTCGCTCAAAACCAGGAACTAATGAACAAAATGGCCCAGGCACACAATTTCCAGGCGCAGTATGTGCCCACCATTTTCATCGGTGACCGGTACTGGGTTGGCTACAGCGAGGCGATTGGGGCTGAGATCGAAGATACCGTTAAAGCTTGCCTGGCCCAGGGCTGTAAGGATGCCGGGGCAGGGATTATGCCTGGGGTAACGGAAGAAGCCGCAAATGGGCAGTCCATATCAACGGAGAGACCGGCAGTGGATATGATTACTGTTCCATTAATCGGAACGGTGGACCTGGCTGGGCAGTCATTGTGGATTTCAACAGCATTAATCTCGTTTGTCGATGGATTTAACCCCTGTTCGGTGTGGGTGCTGACCATGTTGCTGGCGTTAACCCTGCATACCGGATCGCGGCGCAAGGTTCTCATTATCGGGTTGATCTTTCTGACCGTAACAGCACTCGTGTATGCCCTGTTCATCGCCGGGTTGTTTACTGTATTCACATTTATTAATTATGTGGGTTGGATTCAAGTGATCGTGGCATTGGTTGCTCTGTTCTTCGCCTCGGTCAATATTAAAGACTATTTCTGGTACAAAGAAGGCATTTCCTTTACGATTGCTGATGAGCAGAAACCCGGGCTGTTTAAGCGGATGCGGGGAGTAATGGATGCCAGTCAATCTTTTTGGGGTCTGGCCGGAGCGACAGTGGTTATGTCGGCAGGCGTGTCCCTTGTGGAGTTTTCCTGCACGGCGGGTTTTCCAGTTTTGTGGACGAACTTGCTTGCAGCGCAAAAGGTGACCGCGCTTACTTTTGTTCTGCTGCTTTTACTGTATATGCTGATTTATCAGGCGGATGAACTGGTCATCTTCTTTATGGCTGTCTACAGTCTGAAAGCCAGCCGGTTGGAAGAAAAACAGGGTCGCATTCTCAAATTGATTGGGGGGGTGCTGATGCTGACCCTGGCAGGGGTTATGCTTATCAACCCGAGCTTGATGAATTCCATCTCCAGTTCAATGACCGTCTTTGGTATCGCCTTTGGATTGGTGCTTTTGATTCTCCTGTTTCATCGACGCATTCTACCCGCTTTTGGCATCTGGATTGGGACAGAGCAAGAAGGGCATAAGCGCGTGCGCCGGCACACCAAGAAGGTGGCAAGGTCATAGGATAAAAAGCAGTGGTTACGCTCCTGACGGTATCAAAACCACTGCTTTTTTATTAAGGGTCAAAGTATGGCACTGGAATTCCACTTTCATCCCGTAAGAGTTTAAACACCAGCGGAACGCGCAAATGATGCCCGGGAGAAAGGGGTGGTAAGTGATTCTCGGGAAAGAAATCCACTGCCAGAGACTCAGTTAGAGGTGACGCCAAGTTATTGATATGGGGATGAAGCATAGGTTTATCTTGTGCTTTGACAAGAAACAGAACGCTGAAAAGCTGCATTTTTGAGCGGGTTTCCCATAGGCGTGAATCAAAGATGCCAAGCTGCTGGGTGACTTTGCCATGCAGACCGGCTTCTTCCCACAGCTCTCGTTCTGCTGCCTGTGCCAGGGTTTCTCCAACCTCAGAGAGGCCGCCGGGCAAGGCCCAGAGCTGGTTATCCCGGCGCTGGACCAGAAGAATCTGGTCTTCTTGCACGACTGCGGCTTCGACGGCGAGCAGCGGGCTGAAGTGAAATAAGTTATCGAGCAACAGTGGGAAGACTTCCTGTTCGGGACGTTCTTCTAACAGAGCGATCAGTCGTGCTGTCGACTTAAGGATTTGTTCGTAACGCTCTTTGTCATACCCATTTTCAGCAAAATTCAGGCCCAGCAATGCAACTGAGCGTAATTCGTCCGCAATCTGGTAAAGCGATTCGTTTCGGCGCATGTCATTCTTCCATTGGCGGCTGCCCTGGATTGTCCGCCTGGGGATGTGATAAAAATGTTGATTCTTGCTATAATTATTTTACCTGAAGCAGGGGGGATAACCAGGAACTCAAGGAGGTGGCAATGGCGATGCTTAATGAATCCGTCCAAAAACAAATCAAACAGATGTTTCAGGACCTGGCCGAACCGGTCAAACTGGTGTTGTTTACCCAAAGTAGTCTGGGACCTGAGTTCGATTGAATGTACGATGTGCAGTGATACCCGCCAATTGATCGAAGAAATTGGGGCTCTATCAGACAAGATCACAGTTGACGTGCGAGATTTTGTGGCAGATGAAGCCCTGGCTAAGCAGTATCATGTGGATAAGATCCCTGCTGTCACGATCTTAGGAGGTAAAGAAGATCGGGATTATGGCATCCGTTTTTATGGGATCCCTTCCGGATATGAGTTTGGAGCACTGATTGAAGATATTCGCATGGTCAGTCAGCAGAAAGCAGAGCTGAGTGAGAAGACACAGAAAGAAATCAGCAAGCTGAACAAGCCGGTGCATATTCAGGTGTTTACCACACCTACCTGACCTTACTGCCCGCGGGCCGTGGTGCTCGCTCACCGGCTGGCGTTGGCCAGCGAATGGATCTCGGCGGATATGATCGAGGCAATGGAGTTCCCCCACCTGGCCAACAAATACCAGGTCTATGGGGTTCCTCGCACCGTAATTGATGAAGTCATCCACATTGAAGGCGCAGTGCCAGAAGAAATGCTGCTGCCGCAATTAATGACCGTGCTGGATGAAAAGAAAATGGAGAAGCTGCGTAAACAAGCTGAGAAGTGAAGTAGATCCGGATAATAAAATTGGCTGCCCCATCGGGCAGTCAATTTTATTATCCGTTCCCGGAAAGAAACGTGTTCCATTGTTCTTGCATTAAGAGGGCATCATTTTCCATTTCTGGGCTTTCGCAAAGGATCCGCCCGGCAGCGCCGCGCTGATGCAGGGCTTTAAACAAGGCTGGCAGGTCAAAATCGGATTCGGAAATAGGGAGATGATTGCGTTCGCCCTTTTCGCTGTACTCGATGCCTGAAAGATGGATATGCAGGTGCTGCAAAGAATCTTTTCCCAGAGCTTTTGCATATTCATCAAGAACAGTCAGCCATTCTTCTAAAGAATTCATTGAACCGTCCCCTGCCCGAGCATGCAAATGAGCGAAGTCCAGGCAGGGCTGCACACCTTCTATTGCCTGGCTCATGCGTAAGGTATCTTCCAGCGAGCCAAGCATAGCGGATTTTCCCATCGTTTCAGGACGCAGGATTACCGGGTTACCTGCCTCGCGTAATTCGGTAACACAGGCTTGCAGGCGCGGGATGGCACGGTCCAATACTTCGGCAACCGGTTGTTCAAAGTATGAGCCGGGATGGAAGATAATATCGGTGGCGCCGGCCAGGTTCCCAAAGTGGGCAGCATCCATCAGGCGTTGGCGCGACCTGGGCCATTCTTCTTCATCCCCATTCAGATTGATGAAATAGGGGGCATGCACACTGAGTGAAATTACTTGTTCCTCACCGGTCTGCTTAATCTCGCCGCAGGTGGCTTCGCTGACCCGCACTGATCGAACCCAACCAAGCTCCAAAGCGCCTAATTCCAGTTCCTTAAGCCGAATTATGGCGCCAACACTGCCGCCAGGTTTTTTCGGTGTTGATTTAGGCGACCCAACAGTTCCAAATTGAAATGAATCAGGCATAGATGATTTCCAATCTACTAATAATGTGGTGCAAATAATTTTTGGAGTACTGCCACCAGAGGTGGCCCCAAAATGAGCAAGCCGATGATCACGGCGCCAATCGCGGCAATCAATACCGCGGCTGCTCCGACATCTTTACCTATCTTGGCAAGGGGGTGCAGGTCTGGGCTGGCCAGGTCTACCACAGCTTCTAGGGCAGTATTGATGAATTCGACCATCCAAACCATGGTAATTGTCAAAATCAGCACAGCCCAATCATGCGTATCTAGCTTCAGCCAGAACGCCAGAGCGATGACTGCGAGAGAGATAACAGCATGGATCCAGGCATTCTGCTGGGTGCGGATGACGTACCACCAACCAGCAAAGGCAAAGCGAAATGAGCGCGCCCGCTGTCGGAAAAAGTCGACCATACGCGGCTTGCTCAGTCGGGCAAGCGGGAGAGGTGTACGTCCAGGCTTTGCAAGATTTCCCCCTGGGCAATCCACATACGAGCTTTTTCTTCTGGTTCGGCATGGTCATGTCCAAGGAGGTGCAGCACGCCGTGCACAACCAGCAGCTGAAGTTCGTCCATTACCGCGTGCCCTGCAGCATTAGCCTGCTCCAGTGCGCGTGGGTAGGAAATGATAATATCACCAAGATATGCTTTGCCGGTCTCAGGGTCAACCTCCGCCTCACCCGCCGGAAATGAGAGCACATCCGTCGGCGCATCGATGCTCAGAAACTCGTTGTTAAGATCTTGCAGACGCGCATCGTCATCAATCACAATGGAAAGCTCGCTCTGGTCATCATCCTGCGCGGATTGTTTTTGCTGGCGAAGGGCGGCTATGGCAGCCTGTTCCAGTTTCTTAGAATTAACCGCATCGGTAAACGGGTCAGAAATCATAATATTTATCATATGCACCTTACGCAGTGGAGTTTTTGATAACCCTGGGTGGCTCCATCCCAGCTGTTTCCCCCTTTGGGTCTGCTTGCACTGTACCATTATTTTCAGGTAATTCGCTAATCTGGCTTTGTTCTGCTACCTGGACCTCCGGCGCTGGTTTTGTTTCAGGATAGCGTATACGCGGATGATAGGTGTTCTGGAGGGTCTTGATGAAGGATTCTGTGATCAGGTTCAGATCGCGCAGTGTCAGGCGCGTATCGTCCAGCTGCCCTTCTTGCTGGCAGAAAGTGATCACCTTGCGAATGAGATTGTTCAGTTCCTCTTCGGTTTGAGGTAGTTCAGCTCTTGCCCGCGCCTGGCAGCCATCTGCCAGCATTAATAATGCGGTTTCTTTTGACTGCGGGCGCGGACCTGGGTATCTGAACATATTAATATTTACGAAACCGCCGCTTTTCTCAGCAACTTCTTGAGCCTTCGCATATTGATAGCGGGTGATTAATGTGCCGTGATGTTCGCGGATGAAGTCGATGATCCGAGAGGGGAGTTGGTACTTGCGCGCCATTTGCACACCATCCGTAACATGCCGGATGATGGTCTGGGCGCTGAGAGAAGGATCAAGATCATCATGCGGATTCAATTTTCCTGGGATCTGGTTTTCAATAAAGAATTCTGGGTTGAGCGTTTTCCCGACGTCATGGTAAATCGCGCCCACACGGACCAGCAATGAATCCGCGCCAACTTTTTCGGCAGCCTGTTCAGCCATGATGGCAACTTGCAGGGAGTGCTGAAAACTACCCGGCGCATTTTGCAGGATAAACTGCTGTAAAGGATGATCAGGACGGGAAATTTCCAGCAGTTGCAGCGCTGTTGCCAGACCTAGCAGTTGGGCAAACAAGAACTGCAAAATGAGCGTCAGGCTGGCGGAGGCCATGCCGTTTAAGAAAGCAGCGCCAATCAATGTAGCAATGCCAAATAGATCCGTCAGCGACTCTGGCAGGCGATAGGCCAAGATGATCGCCGAACCAGCAGCACCGATGCCTATTCCGGCCCAGAAGAAGCTGCCAATCCGCATGCCCTTCCCGAGGATCAAAATGCCAAACAAGCTGGAAAGGATAAAAAAGATCGTTAAGTCCAGGCTATTGGGTAACCCGTAAGCCGCTAGAATGCTCAAGACCAGAGAAAGCACCAGCCCTAATTCCACGCTGAACAGACAAGAGATGGTTAATCCGAAGGCTGCCAGGGGGAAGAGATATGGGATAACGGTGCGGTTGGGGATAATCAGGCGGGCAAAGTAGAGAAAGAGCAAAAAAGTGAGGGCAACCAGGGCCTGGCTGCCCAGACTATTTAACTCAGGTATGTTGCGCCGGGCAAAAAATAAAGCAGTGAAACCAAAAATAGTTGCTACCAAAGCCGACGTCGCCAGAATATCACGGTAGTTATCTGGGGTTTGGATCAGGTTGAACTGCTGGAGCGCTTCGTAGGTGCCTGAACTGATGATTTGGCCCCGGCGAACGATCGTCTCTCCTGCGGCGAAAGTGCGAGAAACGGGTTGGACACTGTCTCGAGCTTCTTTTCGCGCCTCGTTTGTTTGTTCTTCACTGTAAAGGCTGTTGGGAACGACAAAGGGAGTCACCAGGCTGGCTACGGTTTGAGCCTGATCCTGAGGAAGGGTGAAGCTGATCAGGGTTGGGATGCTGCGCTGCGCTTCACTGACGGCCCCTTCCCGAATTGTATTGCGCATCACCTGCTCTAATACTGCAAGCGCTTCCTGCTGGACTGCATCCCAACGCGTGTCACTCATCAGCAAGATATGCTCGGCTGTATCCCGGCTGAACTGTATATTCTCTGACGCGGATAGATCAGAAAGTTTTTGCTCGATGCTCGCGAATGAATCCGCCCGGGTGTTGCTGATAAAGTTCAAGGTTGCACGTAACAATTCAATTTGTTGCCTGGCGATGGCAGGGTCGGCTGGGAGAAAAACCGGGGCGACTCGCTGCTCGGCGTCATTACGCATCTGCTCTGTCTGGACGGCGCTGAGATAGGTCAGTGCTGTGGGCGCCTGAATATCTTGTTGGGAAACGTCGCCTTCACCAATAGGGTAAAAGGATGGACGGGTAGCGATCGGCAGAACCAACGCCGCGAGCGCGATGCCTGTAGTGGCGATTAGAAGAAATACCTGCAGAAATTTGCGGTTAAGATGGATGAATCGAGCTGCTCGCTGGCGAACCTGCATCATATTACTTTTGTAAGGACTTTCTGACGACCTGGCTAACCTGGTCTCCGGTTGAGCGGCCTTGCACTTTGGGCATGACCGCCTTCATGACTTTCCCCATATCCGCCGGGCTGCTCGCGCCAGTTTCTGCGATAGCTTCATTGACCAGCCCCGTTAACTCTTCATTCGTCAACTGCTGTGGGAGGAAGGTCTCCAGAAAAGTGATTTCCGAACGAGCCCGTTCGGCCAGCTCGGGCCGATTAGCTTTTTCTGCATCTTGCAGGGCTTCCTGGCGCGATTTTACCTCTTTTTGGAGAATCGCAAGGACGCCATTCTCGTCCAATTTGGTACCTTTTTCGATCTCGTTAAATTTTATAGCGCTCATCACCATGCGAACATTTTGCTTGCGCAGTTCGTCACCCGAGCGCATTGCATCCTTCAGCGCGGATTTAAGTTTCTGCCTGGTTTCCATGTTTCAATTATACCTCGCTGGGAAAATGATTTTGATTTGTTCTGCTTCCCTCCCAGACATTTGGGTAAGGGGTTAATCGACCGTGATCTGATCTTTTAAACGCTCAAATGTTGCGGGGCCAATCCCGGGTACTTCCTGGATCTCTTCAATCGATTTGAAGTCTCCGTGTGCCTGGCGATATTCAATGATATCTGCGGCACGGGTTGGACCAATCCCAGACAGGGTTTCCAGTTCTTCCGCTGTAGCGCTATTCAAGTTGATTGGCCCATCAGCCGGTGGTGATCCGTCTGCTGATTCTGGCAAAGGATTACCCAATTGTGAAGGGATTACAACCGGTGTGCCCTGGATGGGGATGGATAATTTTTCACCATCTCGCAAGCGAGCCGCAAGATTAATCGCTGCCTGATTTGCCAGCGGAGCCAATCCACCGGCGGCCTTGATTGCCTCCTGAACCCGACTTTCGCGCGGGAGGGAATACACTCCTGGGTTCAGTACGGCCCCATCGACATGGACGAAAATCGGCGCCGGGCTGGGCGCAGGTTGCAGATCAACAGCCTCGCCACGAGGTGGAGCAGCTGTGATAAACAAGATTGCCGTAAGAGCAACGCCAACAAAAAGCCCGAGGAGCGCATAATGCCACTGCTTCATTGTTTAGCTCGTTTAATGAAAGAATGAAAGGCCCATATCTAAGAGTATAACCGGGACTGGAAGGGTGTCAAGTTTTCGCGAAAATTAATTCAGAAGGGACCCCCCTTACTTGAAAGAGGATCCCTTGATCTGCTAAAGGTGAATTTTTTGTTCAAATTACGATGCTATTGGCGCTTCTTCCAGTTCTGGGGTTGGAAGTGTTTCGCCGCCTGCCAGAGCTGCCAGGACCTGTTCTTCAGCAAGCATGGCGTTGAAGGCGGTGATGGCGACTTCCGCGATCTTAGCATCCGGTTCGCGGGTGGTCATACCTTGCAGCGCAAGGTTGGGCCGAATTAAGATGCGCACCAGCGGATTATCCAGGTGGCGAGCCGTCCAACGGATGTATTCATAAGCCACTCCGGCAAGCACGGGCAGCATCACCACCCGGCTGACGATGCGCCAGAAGACGGAGAGTGGCCCCAGGGCGGCGAACAGGATGATGGATAGCAGCACCAGCGTTAGTAAGAAGGCTGTCCCGCACCGAGGGTGCTGGAGGGAGAACTGCAGCACGTTCTCGGGCGTCAGCTCTGCGCGGCCTTCATAAGCATTAATCGTCTTATGCTCGGCCCCGTGATAGGCAAACACGCGGGCAATTTCTGGCATTTTACCTACCAGACCAATATAGAGAATGATGGCGATCAGACGGATTAGCCCTTCCAGCAAGTTGCTAACAAAGGCGCTAAAGCCAAGATATCGCTCAGCAAGCTGACCCAGGACAGCTGGACCGGCAAAGAAAATTGCCACTGCAATCAGCAGGGAAGCGCCCATTGTCAAAACTAACTCTTTACCTTCGATTTTCTCATTCTCACCTGACTGGATATTAGCTGACATTGTAAGGAAGCGCATGCCCAGGCCAAGTGCATCCCAAAGAGAGACCAAACCACGCACGAAAGGTACTTTAATCCACTTACTTTTGTATATACCGGTCAGCGGCTCGGTGTGGACAACAATCTGACCATCAGGCGCGCGCATTGCCGCAGCAACAGCATACTGCCCGCGCATCATAACCCCTTCGATAAGCGCCTGTCCACCATATTGTGGGAGGCGTTCTTGTTTAGGATTTATGTTTGACAACGGTATCTTCTCCTTGGATACAAACCCGGCTGCGATCTTAGCCTGGCATAACCAGTCTATTCCGACTTAAGATTGTAGAAGAAATTGATCAAAGCGTCGATGCCGTGATACCAGGTAGGTAGGTGTAACTTCTCATTCGGGGCATGGAGGTTATCATCGGGTAGGCCAAAACCGGTCAGCACCGAATTGACGTTAAGAATTTTTTGCATGTCTGCCACTACTGGTACACTGCCGCCTTCACGCTTATAAACTGGCCGTTTACCCCAAACCTGTTCTAAGGCATTCGCTAATGCTTGAGTGGCAGGCAGATTGGGATCGCTCAAACTGGCTGTTCCGCCAGCCATTGCATCTAATTCCCAGCGCACCGTCTTGGGGGCATGCGTTTCGAGGTATTGGCGCAGCTGCTGGTGGACTTCGTTCGGATCCTGGTCAGGGACCAGGCGCATAGAAATTTTTGCCATGGCATATGCAGGAAGGACCGTTTTGGAGCCTTTACCAGTGAAACCGGAGAGCAACCCATTCACTTCTAGAGTAGGACGCGCGCCGACGCGTTCGGCAGGGGAATAACTTGCTTCACCCCAGGTTTGCGATACCCCGGTTTGCTCACGATAGTACGCTTCGTCCATGGGTAAGCGAGCCAGTTCTCCGCGTTCTTCAGTAGAAAGGGCGCAAACCCGATCGTAGAAGCCGGGGAGGGTAACTCGCCCTTGATCGTCATGCATCCCGGCAATTAACTCACATAACACCTGTGCAGGATTGTGTACGACGCCGCCAAAGAGACCAGAATGCAAGTCATGGGCAGGGCCAAAAACGCGCAGTTCGAAGTAGGCCAGCCCTCGTAAGGCATAAACAATAGTAGGCACATCCGGGGCGATCATACCGGCATCGGGATTCAAGGCAACGTCACACGCAAGGAGTTCTTTGTTTTCATTCAAGAAGGCTGTCAGGCTGGGAGAGCCAATTTCTTCTTCGCCTTCAATCAAAAACTTTATGTTGATGGGAAACTTGCCTTGCTGAATGATTGATTCTATCGCGCTAAGGGTGGCGATAACCTGACCTTTCATATCCGAAGCGCCGCGCCCATACAGGTTTTCGCCTTTAATGGTTGGCTCAAAAGCACCCGTATTCCACAACTCCAGCGGTTCGGCTGGCTGAACGTCATAGTGACCGTAAATCAGCACCACCGGCTCACGCTCACCGGCTTTCATCCATTCCGCGTAAACAACCGGATGACCAGCAGTAGGCATGATCTGGACCTTTTCCATGCGTAACCGGCGAAGGTAGTCGGCGATCCACTGCGCGGTACGCTGTATATCAGGTTTGTTTTCTGGAGCGGTCGAAACTGAGGGAATCGAAACCAGGGTTTTGAGATTGTTGAGAAACTGCTCGCGATGTTGGTGAGCATATTCAATGGCTTGTGCACGTTGGTCTGACATTGGTTATCCTCTTATAGAAGCGGGCAGTCAGCCTGCCAGATGATTAGCGACATTATACTCTGCTGAAATCGAGAAGTCCAATTTACGAACGATGATCGCTGAAGAAAACAATCACACCATGGATTCTGGGTGTCCTCCAGCTAATTTTAAGAATGCTGGGAAGTCGGCGTGTTTGAAAAGTGGGTGTAAACTCTAACAACCAAAATTGGAGTAATGTTAAAGAGAAAACATACCTGAATGGGGAAAATGAGCAAGTTGTCATACAACCTGGTTGGGCTTTATGCTAAAATTAGCGCAACGAGGAGGGCAGTATGCAGAGCGATAGGCATGGCAGTATGCTGATCACCAATGCGAAAGTTATTACCTGGGGTAAGCCCAATCAGATTCTCCCAGATACGGCTGTTTTAATTGAGAACGGGCGAATTCGTGAACTGGGTCCACAGGTAGAATTACGTGACCGGTATCCACAAGCTGAAATTGTGGATGCAAAGGGTCAGTATGTGATGCCGGGCAATATCTGCGCTCACACCCATTTTTATGGCGCGTATTCGCGCGGGATGAATATCCCCGGAGCTGCCCCGAAAGATTTTCCTGAAATTTTAGGAAAGTTATGGTGGCCGTTAGACAAAGCACTAACCGCAGAGGATGTTTATTACTCAGCCCTGGTTTGCCTGGTAGATGCGGTCAAGCACGGCACAACCACCCTGGTTGATCATCATGCATCTCCAAATGCAATCGCTGGATCTTTAGACCAGGTTGCTAAAGCAGTGTTGGAATCAGGTGTGCGCGCAGCATTGTGCTATGAAGTGACAGATCGGGATGGGGCTGAGAAAGCCCAGGCCGGGATTAATGAAAATATCCGTTTTATCAAAGAAGTCGCTGCTGGCGCAGGGCAGGGGGGGATGCTGGCAGCCTTGTTTGGGATGCATGCATCGCTAACGCTCTCCGATGAAACCTTGAAAGCCTGCCAGGAAGCTGTCGCGCAATTAGGCCAGCCGGTTGGTTTTCATGTGCATGTCGCGGAGCACAGCGTAGATGAGTTTGATTCATTAGCGAAATCTGGCACACGAGTTGTGGACCGCTTGCAAAACTTTGGTATCCTGGGTCCACGTACAGTTGTGGGCCATGGCGTGCATATCGATGCTCATGAGATTGCCCTTCTGGCAGAGACCGGTACCTGGGTGAGCCACCAGCCTCGTTCAAACATGAATAATGGGGTAGGCTTGCCTGCCGTTGAATCGATGCTGAGGGCCGGTGTGCGGGTTTGTCTGGGAAATGATGGCTTTTCGAATGCCATGTGGGAAGAATGGAAAGCGGCCTACCTGGGCCATAAACTGCTGCACCTTGACCCGCGCTGGATGCCTGCCAATGTGATTGCCCAGATGGCGATTGAGAACAACCGCGATCTGGCGAATCTGACGCTAGGTGGACCGGAAGTGGGCATCGTATCACCAGGTGCGGCAGCAGACTTGATTTTTGTGGATTACCAACCCTATACGCCACTCACGGTAGATAATTTGCCCTGGCATATCGTGTTTGGCTTCCACGAAAGCATGATCACCACTACGATAGTCGCTGGGAAAATATTGATGCGGGACCGTGAGTTGATCTGCCTGGATGAGGAGAAGATTGCGGCGGAAGCTATGCGCCGCGCTCCACAAGTATGGGAGCGGTATACGCGGCAGGCGCAGAAAGCGGTAGAAAGTGCCGCACGAAATGGACTGTCTATGGAAACAGCCGAATAAGGGAGGCTTTGTGAGCGAACAAACAGCGCCAATTCAAAGGATTGGTATCATTGGTGGAACCGGTAAGGAAGGTAAGGGACTGGCATACCGCTGGTTGAAAGCGGGTTACCAGGTATTGATCGGCTCGCGCCAGTTAGAAAAGGCTGTTGCAGCCGCCGATGAATTATGCGGTTTGTTGGGTGCTCAGGCAAATGTCACAGGTGTGACTAATGCCGAGGCGGCGGCTCAGGCCGACCTGGTTGTGCTGACGGTCCCCTACGCTGCTCACCGGGCGACTTTAGAGGGAATAAAGCAGCCATTAGCCGGGAAAATTCTGGTGGATGTAACCGTTCCACTCGTTCCGCCAAAGGTGAGCAAAGTTCAAATGCCGCCGGCAGGCAGCGCCGCTCAGGAGGCGCAAGACATTTTAGGAGCAGAAACGACGGTTGTTTCTGCCTTTCAGAATGTCTCTTATGAGCGGCTGCTGCACGATGAAGATATCGGCTGTGATGTTTTGGTATGTGGCAGCAGTAAATCTGCTCGCGGGCAGGTGCTTGAACTGGTTCGCCAGGCGGGTATGGTTGGGTTTGATGCTGGCCCCCTTGAGAATTCTGTGGTCGTGGAAGGGCTAACCTCCGTGCTCATTGGAATTAATCGCCAGTTTGGGGTACAATCAGCTGGGATCAGAATCATTGGCGTGCCGCGGCCTGATGAAGCATAGTCAGAATGCTGGTCAAGCGGGCTCAGAAGGGGGTGATTGTGATCGAAATGATAAGGGGCGTTTATCCTAAATGTTGGGGGTTAGTACCAGGATATTCATCTGGCACTAACCCCGTTGAGTCTGTAGAGTTAGTTGCCAATGACGCTTACACTTTGCGCTATACCTGATATTCCATTGATCAATCCTGGAGATGACCTGGCGATGGTGATCTTCCGGGCACTGCAAAATATGTCACTGCAGTTAGAAGACGGTGATATCCTGGTGCTGGCTCAAAAAATTGTTTCGAAAGCTGAAGGCCGCCTGGTCAATTTAACCCAGGTTGAGCCGTCGCCAAGAGCGATTGAACTTGCCCGCCAGACAGAGAAAGATCCCCGTTTCCTGGAGTTGGTGCTGCGTGAGAGCAATGAAGTCTTGCGGGTGCGCCCGGGAACAATCATCGTGGAGCACAAACAAGGGTTTGTGTGTGCCAATGCGGGCATCGATCATTCGAATGTGCGCGGGACATGGGGAGATGCAGAAGACTGGGTGCTGCTGCTGCCAGAAAATCCGGATGCTTCCGCGGAAAAGATCCGGGTCGATTTAGAAAAAATGAGCCAGCTTCGGTCCCTGGGCGTGATCATCATCGACTCCCATGGACGTGCCTGGCGGAATGGAACGGTGGGCACCTCCATTGGGTTGTCCAATGTACCCGGTGTCGTGGATTTGCGCGGTGAAGAAGATATGTTTGGGTATCAATTGCGGGTCACGATGGTAGCCGCAGCGGATGAACTTGCGGCGGCGGCTTCGCTGGTGATGGGCCAGGCAGCTGAATGCACACCGGTGATTTACGTGCGCGGTTTCCCGTATCCGCTGCGTGAGGCTCACTTCAAGGAATTGGTGCGGCCCAAAGAGATGGATATGTTTCGGTAGTAGGATACAAGCTTGTACTAATTGTTTGACTAGGGAGGAAAAAATGAATATTCCAGAATCATTTCACGATTTATTGAGTGATAACGTCAAAGCGTTTGCCTATCTGGCAACCACGATGAAGGATGGCACACCGCAGGTAACCCCCGTTTGGTTTAGCTGGGATGGAAAAAACATTTTAATCAACTCAGCTAAAGGCCGATTGAAAGATAAGAACATGCGCGCTCGGCCGTATGTGGCGGTGACCATTCAGGATCCAAATAATCCTTACCGCTACCTGGAAGTACGCGGAAAAGTAGTTGAAATTAGCTCACAGGGCGGGCGAGAGCATATTAATGCGCTTTCCAAAAAGTACACTGGCAACCCCGTGTATCAGGGATCCCCAGATGAGGAACGGGTGATTTACCGCGTACAGCCAGACCATGTCCATGCCAATGGCTGATTTGGCTGAATTGTTTGGAAAAGTTGTTGCGTTGGCTGGAGGCGTAGGGGGCGCAAAGCTGGCTGATGGCTTGGCCCAGATGCTTCCACCAGAAAATTTAACAATCGTCGTCAATACTGGCGATGACTTTGATTATCTCGGCCTGCGCATCTGTCCTGACCTGGATACAGTATGTTATACCCTGGCTGGGTTGGCTAACCCAGCGACCGGTTGGGGCCGAATAGACGAAACCTGGAATGCCCTGGATAATTTACGGCGATTAGGTGGACCGGATTGGTTTGGGATTGGGGATAAGGATCTGGGAACTCACCTGGATCGCACGCGCCGTTTGAAGCAGGGGGAATGTCTATCACAGATTACGCGCGATTTCTGCCAGGCCTGGGGAATCCAACCTAATGTGCTGCCGGCGACAGATGAACCCCTGGCTACCTGGGTTGAAACGGCTGAGCAAAGTTGGCTGCCGTTTCAAGTGTATTTTGTTAAGGAAAAATGCCAGCCGCGAGTGAAAGGATTTCGCTTCGCCGGTGTTGAAACGGCCAGACCGGCGCCAGGTGTGCGCGAAGCCATTGAAAAAGCGGATTGGGTCATTTTCTGCCCTTCAAACCCCTGGGTAAGTATTGGCCCAATTCTGGCTCTTGAACCGCTTCAAGAAATTCTGAAAACTAAAAAAGTAGCAGCAGTTTCTCCAATTGTGGGCGGGCAGGCAGTTAAAGGACCCGCGGCAAAAATGTATGCCGAACTGGGCATTAAGCCATCGGCGCTGGCAGTGGCCCAACAATACCAACCGCTCGTTAATCTATTTGTGATGGACATTGTCGATCAGGAACAGTCTGAAGCAGTGAAGGATCTGGGCCTCACAGTTTTGGTGACGGACACAATTATGAAAACCACCGCGGATCGCAAACGCCTCGCCGAAGAAGTCCTGGATTATTGTAATCAACTGGATGGAGGTAAAAAATAGTTCCTATGAGCCTCTGGGCAATCGTTCCAGTAAAACCGTTACGAAGAGGAAAATCACGTTTAGCAGGTGTATTAACAGAAGAGGAAAGAACCTTCTTAAACTATACCATGCTGGCCAACACCCTCAAAGCGTTGACTGGGGTTCCGGAAATTGATCATATTTTGGTAATTAGCCGGGACACGGGTGCGTTAGCCTTGGCCCGCGATTTTGACGCAAAAACCGTGCAGGAGGATGGCCGGTCGGATTTGAATATTGCGCTGCAGCGAGCAACGGTCGTTGCTCAAATGTATCGGGCGCAGAGTGTATTAATTCTGCCGGATGATCTGCCGATGATTACGCCGGAAGCTGTGCAAGCGCTGATTCGGAGAGCGCAAAAACCACCCGTAATGGTAATTGCGCCTGACCGCCGGATGGACGGAACGAATGGGCTGCTGGTCAGTCCTGCGGGTTTGTTTGAATACCAATATGGGCCTGGATCATTCCAGCATCATATCGAACTGGCTCAAAAGAATCATCTCCGCATTGAGATTTGTGATGAACCTGTGCTGGCTCTTGATCTTGATGTACCTGAGGATCTGGATCTGCTGCGGCAAATGGAATTGGTACAGTTCCAGGCATTGGAAGCGGAAGAGATTCCGGTTCGGCTGGGAAGTCAGGGCGACTGAGATTTACCCAATAAATTCCTTTGAAAATAACAACTAACGGTAAAATAGTAACAGATCCCTAATCTGTTTCGCGTGGAGGGTATTGTGACAGAACAAAGCACGAAGCGAGTAGCGTTATATTTACAGGATGCACACGACCTGCGAGATGGGCTGGACTACGTTCGGTATGCAGAACAATGCGGCTTTGAAGCAGTCTGGCAGGCAGAAAGCCGGCTGGTGCGGGATGCCATTGTGCCTATGGCGGCCTATGCTGCAGTTACTGAACGCATAAAGGTCGGATCAGGTGTCATCAACAACTGGACACGCAATATCGGGCTGCTGGCAGCCACATTTCTGACCCTGGATGACCTTGCGCCAAACCGGATTATTTGCGGAATTGGCGCCTGGTGGGATCCGCTGGCTCGTAATGTAGGTGTCGAACGCAAGAAACCACTCACGGCGATGCGCGAGACGGTCACGGTGCTGCGCAAGTTGCTGAATATGGAGCGGGTAACTTTTCATGGTAATTTTGTAAATGTCGACGGAATTGAACTGGATGTCGTGCATGGACGCAAAGAACCGCGGAATGTTCCGATCTATATCGGCGCGACTGGCGACCAGATGATGGAAATGACCGGCGAGATTGCTGACGGCGCAGTTCTCAATTACTGCGTACCCCCATCCTATAATGAGAAGGCACTTGAACTGTTGGAGCAGGGCGCGCGAAAAGCGGGCCGGACGCTGGCAGAGATTGATCGCCCGCAGTTGGTAGTTTGTTCCGTGGATCATGACCACGATAAGGCGATTGATACCACCCGGGAACTGCTAACGCAGTATCTGGCTCAACAACCGCATATTGCAAAAGCCTCCGGAGTCAGTGAGGATGTGGTGCAAAAAATCCAAGCGATCATGGGTTGGCCAGCCACGCACGAACAGATTCAACAAGCCAAACATCTGGTGCCAGAGGATTTGATTCTGCGCATCACCGCCTCTGGAACGCCAGATGAAGCGCGGGCGAAAGTAGATGAATATCGCCGGAATGGCTGCACCTGTCCAATTCTTTATCCGGTGGGCGGGGACGTGCGTTTATTAATTGATACCTTTGCCGAATAATGAAAGAACAGCCCATCTCACAAGACTGCTTCGTTTGCGGCGTTGAGAACCCGGTTGGGTTGCATATACATTTTTATGAAACGGCGACCAACCCGGTGGAAGTGATCGCAGAATATACGGTGCCCAGCCGCTACCAGGGCTATCCGGGTGTGGTGCACGGTGGCATCATCGCAAGCATGTTGGATGAGGTCACTTCGCGGACAATCTTCCGGGGTGATCCGCCTCGTTTTGTGGTTACAGCCCGCCTTTCAGTTCGCTACCGCAAACCGGTGCCAGTTGAAACTCCTTTGAAACTCGCCGGGCGGATTGTGGAAGATAAAGGCCGGGTGATCACTGTGGCGGGTGAAATTCATGGGCCCGATAATATTTTATTGGCTGAAGCCGAAGCCGTGCTGGTTGAAGTGGATGCGAGCTTTTTCGGTGAGGACGCCATTAATAATCAGAAATGGCAGGTTTACTCCTCGGATAATGAAAGGGGTGGGGCATGATTATGGCCTATCACCGGCCCAATGATCTGGCCGAAGCGTTGAAGCTGCTGGCTCGGGCAGATGTTGTAACCCGGCCACTAGGGGGAGGAACAGTGCTCAGTCGCCATGCAGGAGACAACCTGGAAGTGGTGGATCTGCAGCGGCTGCCTTTGAATACGATTGAACGGGAAGGTCAACTGCTCAATATTGGCGCGACCGTCACTTTACAGCAGTTGGTAGAATCACAAGAACTCCCGGAAGAAATTGGTCACAGCCTGCGGGAGAGTTTGCGGCATGAGGTTGGTTTGAACTTGCGCCAGGTTGCAACCCTGGCCGGGACGGTTGTGAGCTGCGATGGGCGCTCTCCGTTTGTTACAGCGCTGTTGGCGCTTGATCCCCGCTTGATTTGGGCTCCTGAAGATGCCATCCAGGCGAATGTTCAAGATCCAATGCGCCGCGATGAGCAACCCCTGGGTGACTATTTGCCGCTGCGAGAAGCCATTGGAAAGGACAAGTTGATCTTGAAGGTGCGGACAGCAATGAATGCGAGACTGCAATTTGCCATGGTTGCGCGCTCGCCGATGGATCGGCCCATCGTTTGTGCGGCGGTGGCAAGCTGGCCTTCTGGACGAACGCGAGTCACCTTAGGCGGGTATGGGAAGGCCCCCATCCTGGCTATGGATGGCCCAGAGCCGGGTGGGGCTGTGGTCGCAGCCCGTGAAGCTTACCGTTTTGCAGAAGATGCGTGGGCCAGTGCGGCTTACCGGTCGGAGGTGGCTGGTAAACTTGTGCAAAGATTGTTAGCGAAGGAAACGAAAAAAACATGAATATCACGCTACAGGTCAACGGCGTAGAAAATGAGTGGGAAGCGTCTCCTGGGGAGACCCTGCTGCATGTCTTGCGGCGCGAGGGATATTTTGGAGTCAAGTTTGGCGGTTGCGAGCAGGGTGAATGTGGGGCCTGTACGGTGCTGTTGGATGGCAGGCCGGTCAATTCCTGCCAGATGCTGGCTGCCCAGGCTGCTGGACACCGCATTGAAACAATTGAAGGGGTAGGTCAGCATCCCGACCAGGGCTGGAAGAAAACGGAAGGGTTGAGTGTAATCCAGCAAGCATTTGTAGATAGCGGTGCAATTCAATGCGGCTACTGCACCCCGGCGATGGTACTCGCGACCCAGGCGCTGCTTGCGAAAAATCCAGATCCTACCGTTTCCGAGGCGCGGGAAGCGATTTCAGGTATTTTATGCCGCTGTACAGGATATCTCAAGCCAGTGCAAGCCATCCTGCGCGCGGCGGCCATTCTTCGCGGCGAAAGTGTTCTACCTATCCAACAACCAAAGAGCGGGGAACTTGAATCGGGAGAGCCTGCCCCGGCAGAATGGCTGGGTAAGGCAGGTGTGCCTGAGGGTGATGCCCCCGGGCCTGTGGGGCAGGCAGATGCTGCCATTCAGGCGCGGGTTATGCCGCAGATCTGGACCACGCCCAAAGCGGCTGAACACACCACGATTGGCAAGCCCGAACGTAAAGTGGATGCGATGAAACTGGTGCAGGGCAAGCCAGCCTTTACCGATGACTTTCGACCGCGTGGAATGCTGATTGCCAAAGTACTGCGCAGTCCGGTAGCGCATGCGCGCATCCGCCATATTGATGTTTCCCAAGCGCTTAAATTGCCAGGTGTAGCCGCGGTATTGACGTATAAAGATATCCCACGTGTAGTTTACTCAACTGCTGGACAATCGGATCCCATCCCTGGTCCTTTAGACGCATTCTCTTTGGATGAGAAAGTGCGTTTTGTGGGCGACAGGGTGGCGTTTGTGGCAGCCGAGACGGAAGAAATTGCGAACCAGGCGCTGAAATTAATCGATGTGGAATATGAACTGCTGCCGGCAGTCCTGGATTCGCGAGAGGCGATGCAGCCTGAAGCGCCGATCATCCATGATGAGCCAGAATATGTTAATTTTGCTGACTCGAACCCCAACCGGAATCTGGCAGCTGAAATCCGCATTGATATTGGGGACGTTGAAACAGGTTTTCAAGAAGCGGATTACATCTTTGAGGCAGACTACGCCGTCCCCAAAGTGCAGCAGGCGCACATTGAACCGCATGTGGCGGTAACCTATTGGGATGAGGATGATCGATTGGTTATCCGCACCAGTACCCAGGTTCCTTTTCATGCCCGACGGATCCTCGCGCCTGTTTTGAACCTGCCTGTGAAACGCATCCGCGTGATCAAACCGCGGATTGGCGGCGGGTTTGGCGGTAAGCAGGAAGTGCTGATTGAAGATGTTGCGGCTCATTTGACGATCGCTACCAGGCGTCCTGTGCGTTATGAATATACGCGCGAAGAAGAGTTTATCGGCTCGCGCTCACGACATCCCATGCGCATCCATATGAAGACCGGTGTGAAGAAAGATGGAACGATTACAGCAAACGAGATGTATGCGCTAGGGGATACCGGGGCATATGGCTGCCATGCTTTGACTGTGACCGGCAACACTGGGCATAAGGCTATGGCGTTGTATGTAGGCGATGGCAAATACCGCCAGTCACCGAATATCCGGTTTTACGCGGATGTCGTTTATACCAATACGCCGCCTGCCGGAGCCTATCGTGGGTATGGCGTGCCGCAAGGTTTCTGGCCTTTAGAACGGCATATGGAGAAAATTGCCCGAGAATTGGGGCTGGATCCGATTGAGTTCCGCTTGAAAAATGCGGTGCGAGAAGGCGAATTACATCCCTTTAGCACCGCCTGGAGTGAGGGACGCGAACCTAAACCAGAAATTATTCACACGGTGGGCCTGGAAGCGTGCGTGCGGCAAGGAATGGCAGCGATCGGTTGGGAAAGCAAGTTCGGCAACCTGGAATGGCATCAGGTGCCGGGTAAGCCTTACTTGCGACGTGGTATTGGGATCGCGATGGTGATGCAAGGGACAGCGATTCCATATCTGGACATGGGTGGGGCGAGCCTGAAGATCAATGATGATGGTTCCTTCAACCTGCTCATTGGGGCGACCGACCTGGGCACCGGCTCAGACACAGTCCTCGCGCAAATGGCGGCTGAATTGCTGGGTGTGCCTACGGATGATATTCTGGTTTACTCTTCGGATACCGATTTTACTCCTTTTGATAAAGGCGCATATGCTTCCAGCACGACGTATATCTCTGGAACGGCGGTGGCACGGGCGGCTGAGAAAGTCGCTCAACGCATTCGCGAACGCGCTGCGGATATGTTTGGCCGCGATGGGCAGCCGCCAGTAGAGGCAAGTGAAATCAAGCTGATGGATCGCAAGGCCATCGCGCCAGATGGCCGTTCGGTGACTCTTGCTGAGTTGGCACACGATGCATTACATCACCAGGATCAGGAACAGATTATGGCGGTAGCGTCTTATATGTCACCTTCCTCGCCGCCGCCGTTTGCGGCTCAGTTCGCTGAAGTGACGGTGGATACAGAGACCGGGCAGGTCACGACAGACCGGCTGGTGATGGCGGTAGATTCGGGGGTGATCATTAACCCGCTGACTGCATCTGGTCAGATTGAAGGTGGAATGACCCAGGCGCTGGGGTATGCGGTCAGTGAAGAAATGGTGTATGATGACCAGGGAAGAGCACGCGAACGCGACTTGCGGGATTATCACATTTTCCGTTCGGATGAGATGCCGGACCTGACAACGATCTTTGTTGAGACTTTTGAACCTTCCCATCCCTTTGGGGTGAAAGCGGTGGCAGAAATTCCGATGGATGGGGTCGCGCCTGCGGTTGGGAACGCGATTTTTGATGCCTGTGGGGCGCAGGTGATGGCGAACCCGGCGACACCCGAAAGAGTCTGGCGAGCGATCCGTGTACAGGAAAAGCAAGGGTAAAGTCCCTGCTGGTGAGGGCTTTGGTCAACCCGGTGATCGGCAGCCTATGGAGAGGAGCAAAACCAGGAAAGTATGGAGACTCCGGTCTATGTAACAGGTCATGTAAATCCGGATACCGATTCAATCGCGGCAGCCATGGGTTACGCCTGGTTGCTGCGCGAACGTGATGGGTTAAATACGGTTGCAGCGCGCGCAGGAGCCGTTAACCCTCAGGCAGCCTGGGCTTTAAAGTTCTTGAACCTGGATGCACCCTATTTACTGACCGATGCATCACCACGTTTTGAATCTGTTGTCCATCGCTACGATACCACTATGCCAGAGCGACCATTACGCGAAGCCTGGGTTATTGCTAACCGTACAGGAGGGATTGCTCCGCTCGTTAATCATGACGGCACGCCCTACGGAGTGATCACGGGCGAAAGCCTGTTTGCATTCCTGGGAAAAATGGTAGGACCTTACCCGAAACGCGAAGATGTTAAAATTGGTGAGCTGCTGAACGAGCCGAGCCGGGTCGCAGCCGATACAAAAGTAACCAAGTTCCAGGCGGCGACCCGTATCCGCGACGTATTGAACCGGCTGCTGCGGGAAGAGCGAGATGAGTTCTTTGTCGTGGACGAATCGGGCCGGTATATAGGCATATGTCGCCAGCGTGATTTGATTAATCCACCCAGGATTAAGCTGGTGCTGGTCGACCACAACGAGACACAACAAGCGGTTGGATCACTGGAAGAGGCGGAGCTGCTCGAGGTCCTGGACCACCACCGGTTGGGGAACCGATCTACGCATGTGCCGATTAAGTTTACCGTGGATATTGTTGGGAGCACCAGCACGCTGGTTTCCGAGCGCATCGAGCAGGCCGGATTAAGCGCGCCGCCTGCGTTGGCCGGAATGCTGCTGGCAGGGCTGCTCTCGGATACATTGGTGCTTACTTCACCTACCACCACGGATCGCGATAAGGTCGCTGCTGACAGGTTAGCCCGCTGGGCTTTCGTGGGTGGAAGCGTTCTGGTGGATGAAACTGTGCAATCGTTTGGGCAGAAAGTGCTCACTGCCAGCGCCGGATTAGCCACTCGCCTGCCCAAAGACGTGGTCAGCAGTGATATGAAAATTTATAATGCTGGGGATTACCAGTTTGCCATTGCACAGGCGGAGGTAAGTGACCTGTATGAGGTTGATGAACGTTTGGGCGAATTATCGAAAGCCTTGACTGAATTACGCGATTCGAAGGGTCTTGATTTCGCTATGTTGATGGTCACAGATGTGGTGCGAGGTTCCAGCCGTTTGCTGATGACACAACCTTCACCGGCACTGCTCGATGAACTGCCTTATCCATCCATGCAGAATGGCACTCGCATGGCCGAAGGCGTTGTTTCCCGAAAGAAGCAACTCCTGCCTGGAATATTGAGCTTATTGGAGGTCTAAGCAGATGAGTCAAGCAGAAGCGAGTATATTTCAGGCGCTGGCCAATCTAGAAAATAACAATGAAAGCGGCGTATTATGCACGATTGTCCTCAGCCGGGGATCGACGCCGCGCCATACCGGGAGTAAGATGCTGGTTTATCCGGATGGGACCTTCATCGGCACGGTTGGTGGCGGAGAGGTGGAATCCCGGGTTCGAGAAGAGGCCATCGCGGCGATCAAAGACGGCCAACCCCGCCTGTTAAAATATGATATGGTCAATCCGGCAGAGGGTGACCCGGGCGTGTGCGGTGGACAGCTGGAGGTGTACGTGGAACCGATCCTGGCGAAACCGACTTTGCTTATTGTTGGCGGTGGGCATGTTGGCCGGGCTGTGGCTCATCTTGCTCGCTGGCTTGACTTTACAGTGGCTGTGTCAGATGATAGGCCTGAATTCTGTACGCCGGAAGCCAATCCGGATGCACAGGTTTTTTACCCGATCAAAATGGGCGACCTTCCAAGTCAAATGAAGATTACCCCGCAAACCTTTATTGTGTTGACCACGCGTGGGGTTGATGTGGATGTTCTGGGTTTGCCAGAACTATTGAACAGTTCGGCAGGTTACATCGGGGTCATTGGCTCCAAACGGCGCTGGACGGTTACGCGCAAGGCTTTAATGGATGCTGGCGTTAAAGAGCAAGTAATCAACCGGGTGCATTCGCCCATTGGCCTGGAATTAAATGCAGAAACGCCTGAAGAAATTGCGGTGAGTATTCTGGCAGAAATTATCATGCTGCGGAACGGCGGCTCCGGGAAGCAGATGAAAATGGAATAATTTGGCTGGTTATCCGTTATTATTTTTACAGGAAACTGGCGGCTTGGATTATCGGAGGATTTATGTGGAATGAATATATCAGCGCTACCGACATCGCTGAGGTACTGCCTGTTCTGGCGGAAAAGGGGAGCAAGGCGCGCATTGTTGCCGGGGCGACGGACCTGATTTTAGAATTGGAACGCGGGCAGCGAAAAGGGATTGAAACCCTGGTGGATGTTACTCGAATTCAAGGGTTAGATAAGATCACCTATGATGAAGAAGGTGTGATCCACCTGGGACCATTAGTAACCCACAATCACTGTGTAGGTTCAAAGTTAATCCGTGATCACGCGCTGCCTCTGGCGAGAGCGTGTTGGGAAGTTGGTTCGCCGCAGATCCGCAACCGGGGTACCATCGCCGGTAACTTGATTACCGCATCTCCTGCGAATGATACGATCACTCCTTTGATGGCGTTAAATGCCTGGGTCGTTTTGCGGTCTTTGAGAGGTGAGCGCCGGATACCCTTGGAAGAGTTTTATACGGGAGTGCGGGGAACGGTCATGGAGCCAGATGAATTATTGGTGGATATCGCGTTCCCGGCGCTAAAAGGCAATCAGTGTGGAACCTTCGTAAAGTATGCGCTGCGGCGGGCTCAGGCTATTTCGTTGGTGAATATGGCTGTGGTGCTGACGATGGAAAAACCGAATGGGCACGGGAGCGTTATTCGCGATGCGCAGATTACCCTGGGTTCCGTAGCGCCGACCATCGTTCATGCGCGAGAGGCAGAAGTATTCCTCAAAGGAAAGACTCTGGAAAAGGCAACTATTCTGGAAGCGGCTGAACTGGCTGTGCGTGCGGCGCGCCCGATTGATGATGTGCGCGGGACCGCCGGGTACCGGCAGCGGATGGTTCGCGTGGCGACGCAGCGCGGGCTGCGGGCTCTTGCAGACGGCACCGAACACGCCGGGCTACCGGAAGAACCGATCCTCTTGTGGGGAAAACCGATGTTTGAGACACCGGCTTTAGATCAGCGCCTGGTGCATCAGACAGATGAGCAGCCCATTGTTACCACAATCAATGGGCAGATTTATACCTTATATGGCGGGCAGCACAAAACACTGCTGCGCCTGCTGCGAGAAAACGCTGGGCTGATTGGGTCGAAAGAAGGCTGCGCCGAAGGTGAATGTGGAGCCTGCACAGTATTCCTGGATGGTGTGGCGGTCATGAGCTGCATGGTTCCAGCACCGCGAGCGCATGGCGCAGAGATTGTGACCGTGGAGGGGTTGGAAAAGGATGGCGCTTTGCACCCCGTTCAGGCGGCGTTTATTGAAGAAGGGGCAGTGCAGTGTGGTTATTGCACGCCGGGCTTTTTAATGTCATCCGCAAAACTGCTGGAAGAACGGCCTAACCCATCCCAGGATGAAATCCGCCAGGCGATTACTGGAAATTTATGCCGCTGCACTGGATACTACAAGATTATCAAGGCGATCGAGCGGGCGGCGGAGATGAATATTGAGTTTACTGTTGAGGGTGGAAACTAATTATTCGGAAATAACGAAACAGGGAGCAGGAAAATGGGTAGTAAATATCGCGAGTACAGCTCAAAACACACAATTTCCCGCGAAGAACGAGACCGGATTCATCCGATCTGGCGCGGGATTGGGTTTGGGATGATCGTGTTGATCCCTATTGTCTCTTACGCCGCGGCTATCGTTGTTTTGCAACAAAATGATATCCACCATTGGTTTCCAATTCCGTGGGATCTGCTGATGAGACCGGGTGATTTCCTTTATAACTACATCCCAGACGGGATGTTGTACATCAAGCTCTTGCTCATTGCTGCTTTTATCTTTGTTTTCTATTCTATTTTTACATTCGTCGCGGTATTGGTCAACCGTACCTTTGGGGTGGCCGATCGAATGGATCCCTATTATGTTCCCCCTGTCCGCCGCCTGCCCCGACGGCGATAAAGGTTCCGTGTTGAACCCGATAGGCTCAGGAAGGTGAGAATTATGCATAGTGTTGGACAATCGATACGCCGTTTGGATGCGGTTGGAAAAGTTACGGGTAAGACTTTATATCCTGGGGATATTAATCTGCCCGGCCAGGTGTATATGAAGATTTTGTTTGCAAATCGGCCGCATGCCATTATCCGCCGTCTGGATACCCGGCAGGCCGAAGCGCTGGAAGGGGTCATTGCTGTATTTACTGCCAAAGATGTGCCGGTGAATGAATACGGGCTGGGCGTCTCAGATCAGCCGGTATTATGTGGGCCTGGGTCCAGTAAACCCTTCGCGGATCGGGTGCGGTTTATCGGCGATCAGGTGGCAGTCGTCGTGGCGGAAAATGAGGAGATTGCTGCCCAAGCCCGGGATCTGATTATTGTTGAATATGAAGACCTGCCGATCGAATCGGATCCACTGCATGCCCGGCAGGCAGATGCTGAACTGCTGCATCCAGACCTGGACAGCAATGTTTTTTGCCATTATCGTATCCGAAAAGGTGATGTAGAGGAAGCTTTTAAGCAAGCAGACGTAATCATCGAAGGGACTTATAACACGCCTGCTCAGGAACATGCCTACCTCCAGCCGGAAGCGGGCGTCAGTTATATCGATGAAGAAGGCCGGGTGACAGTCGAGGTCGCCGGGCAGTGGGCACATGAAGATCAAGAGCAAATTGCCCACTCACTGGGGCTGCCCTTAGAAGCAGTGCGGGTGATTTATCCGGCGATTGGGGGCGCATTTGGCGGGCGTGAAGATATGTCCGTACAGATTGTGCTGGCACTAGCAGCTTGGCGGATGCACCAACAGGGGATTGATCGTCCGGTAAAGATCGTCTGGAGTTGAGAAGAATTGCTAATAGGGCACCATAAACGGCATCCCTATTACATTCACACCCGCTGGGGTGCGACCCGTGATGGCAAGATCACCGCGGCAGAGGTCGAGCTGGTAGCAGATGGCGGCGCCTATGTCTACACTTCGCCGAAGGTTTTAGGGAATGCTGTATTGATGTGCACCGGACCCTACCTGATCCCTAACGTCAAGGTGGATGGGTATGCAGTTTATACCAATAACATCCCCAACGGCGCGTTTCGCGGGTTTGGGGGGCCGCAGGGCGCTTTCTCGGCGGAACTGCAGCTGAATAAGCTGGCCGAAAAATTGGGAATCGACCCGGTTGAGATCCGCATGCGGAACCTGCTAGATGAAGGAGATTTGCTTTCGGTCGGCACGCCGCTGCCGAAGGGTGTGAGCATCAAAAAAGTGGTTGAAAAATGTGCCGAAGCGGCGGGTTGGAAAAAAGGTGATCAGGGCTGGTACTTTCCCGGACGGGTGATGCGGGTTGTACCCGAGCAGCCCCACCTCAAACGGGGGATTGGGTTCGCCTGTGCTTTTAAGAATGTCGGTTTTTCCTTTGGGGCACCGGAGCAGAGTTGGGCGACGATTGAATTACAAGGCGGATCAGAAATTGAAAGTGCGGTGGTGTATCATGCTGGCGCGGACTGCGGGCAAGGAGCCCATACTGTTTTCGCCCAGGTAGCCGCGGAGACACTGGGCTTGCCTGTCGAGAAAATTGCGCTGGTAGTCTCGGATACAGCGCTAACGAAAACATCTGGCAGTACCTCGGCTTCCCGCATGACGTTTATGGCTGGTAATGCCATCAAAGGTGCGGCTGAGAAAGCGTTAGAATGCTGGCGAAGCGAGGAACGACCGGCGCGGGCAACCTTTCAATATCGCCCACCGGCAACCACTCCGTACGATCCTGAAACCGGCAAGTCTGAACCGAACTTTGCCTATGGTTATGTGGCTGAGGTGGTCGAGGTGGAGGTGGACACGGAGACCGGACAGGTACGCATGACGAATGTCGTCTGCGCGGATGATGTGGGCAAAGCCGTGAATCCACAGCAAGTACAGGGGCAAATTGAAGGGGCTGTGGTCCAGGCCGCCGGATACGCGCTGATGGAAAATTTTATCCAGCAGAAAGGGCAAACCCTTACGCGCACCTTATCCACGTATCTGATCCCGACCGTATTAGATATCCCGGATAAAGTGGAATCCTTGATCCTGGAATATCCGGATCCAATCGGACCTTACGGCGCGCGAGGAATGGGCGAAATGCCTTTCCTCCCGCTGGTGCCAGCTACGGCTTCAGCATTGCACGAGGCGACCGGCGTGTGGTTTAATGAGTTTCCCCTGACGCCTGAACGCGTTCTGACGAAATTAGAAGAAGCGCAATAAATTGCGCCGATTTTGATCCAAAAATATTTGTAAACCAAAAGTCGGCCTGCAGGCCGATTTTTGGTTTACACTTAAGTCCAAACAGGGAAGGGTGGTGAAATCATTCCGAATGATAGATTTAATCAAAGGTAAGGTATGACGTTACGGATTATTGTGCGCGGAGGTGGAGACATCGCCAGTGGGGTAGTGCTACGCCTGTACCGGGCTGGCTGGGAAGTGATAGTGGCTGAACTGGAAAGGCCGCTAGCGGTGCGGCGTTATGTATCCTTTGCCCAGGCAATTTACGCTGGTGAAATTACAATCGAAGATACACCTGCCTTGCGCGTAGCCAATATAGCTGAGGTCAGGGCTGCGCTTAACAATAGGCGCGTTCCGGTCATCGTGGATGCAGGTCTATCCGTTGCGAGCGACTTTCAACCCCAGGTCATTGTGGATGGACGCATGCGGAAGAAACCACCGGAAGGGGAGCCGGGGCCCGCGTCTCTGGTTATCGGCCTGGGGCCTGGCTTCACTGCTGGGGTCGACTGCCAGGCGGTAGTCGAAACAAACCGGGGTCCTTATCTGGGGCGGGTTTACTGGAAAGGATCAGCTCAGGCGGATACTGGGATTCCCGAACGCGTTGGCGATTACCAGGTGGAAAGGGTGCTGCGAGCGCCGGCGACTGGGGTGTTCGAGCCGCTGCGCTCCATTGGAGGGCAGGTGACTGCTGGGGATATGATTGCCCGCGTAAACGGGCGAGAAATTACGGCACCATTCAATGGAGTCCTGAGGGGACTGCTGCAGGGTGGGCTGCAGGTGATGCATGGTGAGAAAGTTGGTGACCTGGATCCGCGTGGAGACCCGGGTTTATGCTGGTTAGTGTCAGATAAAGCGCTGGCGGTGGGCGGGGGTGTGCTTGAAGCGATTCTTGCCTGGAAACCATTGCGCCAGGAGTTGTACGTCTAATGAATTTAAGAAAAGGGCTGCGCCTACCGGATGAGGTATCTGTAGCGCTAGTGGGCGCAGGCGGTAAGACAACCGCGTTGTTTCAGATAGCCCGGCAGTTTCGCTCTCCGGTGGTAGTCACCACCAGCGCGCACCTGGGGGATTGGCAGGTAGCTGCTGCTGACCGGCATTTGATCGTAACTCGTCCAGAGGATGTGAGCGGGTTTGCCGGGCAAATTGAAGGGGTTACCTTATTTACCGGGCCCGCCAGCGGAGATCAACGTTTTCAGGGACTTGGCTTGGACACATTGAATGCGCTGTATGAACAAGCCAATTGGCTGCATTTTCCCCTTTTAATCGAGGCGGATGGCTCGCGGCAGCACCCCATCAAAGCTCCGGCTGCGCATGAACCGATCATCCCTGTTTGGGTTGATCATGTAGTGGTGATTGCCGGATTGTCTGGATTAGGTAAGCCTTTGAATGAACAAACCGTGCATCGTCCCGAACAGTTTGCGGCGCTCAGTGGTTTGAAACCAGGGGAAGTGGTGACCGCAGAACGATTGGCGCGCGTGCTGGCTCATCCGCAAGGCGGGTTAAAAAATATCCCGGAAGGAGCACGGAAAAGCTTGCTGTTGAATCAGGCTGACCAACCTGACAGAGTGGCAGCAGGCCGGCAGATGGCGGTGCAGTTGGCGAATGCCTTTGATCGTGTATTAATGGCTGCTTTAGCCAGTGAAGGCGTTTTAGAGGTTGTGGAACCCTTGGCCGGGATCATCCTGGCGGCGGGTGGTTCAACCCGATATGGACAACCAAAAATGCTGCTGCCTTATAAAGGGAAACCATTGGTGCATCATGTCGCGATGGCGGCGGTCAATGCTGGATTGTCTCCGGTAGTGGTCGTGGTTGGGGCTGTGGATACGCCTTTACGGACTGCACTAAGTGACTTACCGGTAACTTTTGTGGTGAATGAAGCATGGGCGAGCGGGCAAAGTTCGTCCGTGCGTAGTGGACTGGAAACACTGCCGGCAGAAACTGGTGGGGTAGTGTTCTTACTTGCGGACCAGCCCCATGTAAGCGCGCAGGTGATTGCATCCCTGGCAGCCAGGCACCGAACGACGTTGGCGCCAATCATCGCGCCGCAGGTGGCAGGGAAACGCGCCAACCCGGTATTGTTCGACCAGTCTTTGTTTCCGGAACTAACGGCGCTGCAGGGCGATCAGGGCGGGCGCGCCCTATTCGATCAATACCCGATTTCCTTTGTGGAATGGACAGATGCCAGGCTGTTAATCGATATCGATACGCCGGAGGACTATGACCGGCTCACCCGGGAGGAATGACGGATGGATACAAAACGTGAAGTGGGAGCGGTCGTACTGGCTGCCGGACGGTCGCAGCGCATGGGCCAACCAAAATTGGGACTGCCATGGGGGGAACGGACCGTTATCGGGCAAGTAGTTGAAACGTTAACGAAAGCCGGGATCGAGGAAATTCTGGTAGTCACCGGGGGCGCACGCGAAGTTGTTGAGAAGGCGCTGGCTGGTTATCCAGTTCGTTTCGTATACAACTCTGTTTTTGATCAAGAAGAAATGATGACTTCGCTGAAGGCGGGTATTCGCGATATGTCAACAGGCGCGGATGGCTTACTGGTGGTGCTGGGCGATCAGCCGACGATCGAAGTAGGGGTCGTGCGGGCAGTGCTCCAGGAATTCTCCGCGAGCGACGCTCCGCTGGTCATTCCAAGTTATCAGAAGCGGCGGGGGCATCCCTGGTTGATTGGGAAAAGTCTCTGGGGGGAGATACTAGATTTTTCTTCAGAGAAAACGATGCGGGATTTTCTGAACCTGCATCGCGAAAAAATTCATTATGTCAATGTTCAATCGAGGGGGATATTGCAAGATCTGGATACGCCAGAGGATTATGAGCAGCTGCGTCCTGAATAGGGAAGGTTTAAGCGCCTAATTCCGCGGATTGCCCCAGGTGGCTGAGACGATCTGCGGCAAAATGATACCGGCTGGATCAGAAAAAGAATACTTCGCATAGACACTCAGAGGCGTAGGCTGGGGGTTGATTTCGATTAACAGCGCTCCCACCCTTAGCGCTTCATAGGGCAACGAGGCCGCTGGTTCGATCACCCCGGACGTACCAATTGACAAGAAGATATCACAGGCGCGGCTGGCCTGCAGCGCGCTTTCTAATGCTTTCTGGGAAAGGGACTCGCCAAACCAGACAACATCGGGCCGCAGCAGCGCTTTACAGCGCGGGCAGCGTGGGAGGTCTTCTTCAACCCAATCTGGCGTGGTAAAGGAACACTGGCTGTTCGAACACTTCATAGAATTCAGGTTACCATGCAGTTCAACAATGTTTTTGGAGCCAGCCAGACGGTGCAGGCCGTCAATGTTTTGGGTGATTAAGGTAAACCCGGATGAGTGTTTCTCCAGTTCAACCAGGGCGTGATGGGCTGGGTTAGGGTTTGCTTTGGTGACAAGTGCCCGCCGCCAGCGGTACCAGTCCAAAACAAGCTGTGGATCTTTTTCAAAAGCCTCTGGCGTGGCCAGTTCTTGGGGAGAATACTTCGCCCACAACCCGGTTTGAGAGTCACGAAATGTAGGAATGCCGCTCTCTGCGGAGATGCCTGCGCCAGTGAGAACGGTGATGGAATTTGCCGAGCGTAATTGTGTAATCAATATATCCGGAATGGCTACGAATAGAATCCGACATGCACTGCTCCTGGTGGATTATTTTATTTTGAGTAAGGCGTTTACGGCTGCCATCACTTGCTGCACATCGCTTGCTTTTTCATCCACAGCTACATCTGGTTGCAGGCCATTCCCACCGATTTTGGTACTCAGATTGGGAACCCACCAATGTGCTGAGGTCACATGCAAACTGGAACCATCCGACAGGTTGAACACCAACTGGATGGTATCTTTTCCATAGGTACGCGTGCCAACAATTTGCGCCCGATTCTGCCCTTTGATCGCTCCAGCAAATATTTCCGCGGCACTGGCAGTGCCTTTGTTGACCAGGACAACCATCGGCAGGTTGTCAAATTCGCCAGGGTTGTCTACTGTAAAACTCTTTACCGGCTGACCGCGATACTGCTGGTCAATGACCTGTCCCGACTTCAAGAAGAGACGCGCCAGATTTACCCCAGCATCTACCAGACCGCCGCCATTATTCCGAACATCCAGAATAAAGCGCTCTGCGCCTTGCTGCTGCAGTTCTTTAATGGCTGTAGTTACTTCTTTCGGAGTGGTATTGGCAATCACCTGGATGTGCACGATGCCGATACCTGGTTGATCTGGGAGTAAATTCCAGGTAGTGGAAGGGATGGCAACATCTGCGCGCTGGATAGTCAGCTTGATGGGTGTATAATCCGGGCTGCGGCCAACTACGATCTCAATGCCATCACCGACCGGGCCGCGGATTGCCGCGTGAATATCATCACTGGAGGTCTGCGGGTTGATTGGCACGTTGCCAATCGCAAGCAGGCGGTCGCCATCTTGCACGCCGGCTTTGAGTGCTGGGGAACCAGGCAGGGGATAAATGATCACATTGTTTTGGGAATCGCGCTCAACGCGGACCCCAATCCCACCAAAGTGACCCTGGAGTTTATCGGTTTCCATCTTATGCTGGGGTGGTTCGACGAAGACAGTATAGGGATCATTGACAGCCGTCAGCATACCCTTGATCATGCCGTATTCCAGAGCCTTTTTGGCCGGAAGATCGAATACCGCATTCTTCTGTAGGAGCGAATAGGCTTCATCCAAAATCGGGAACTCTTTCTGAGATGGTAGACTAACCAGCTGCCAGTCGCTGGTTAAAAATCCGGCGGCGAAGGCGATGCCGATGATCAGAAGTTGCAAGAGAATAAACAGGAGTAAATAGAGAAAGTTTAATGTCCGACGACGAAGAGGGATCGCTGGATTTTGATTTAGCATGTTTCGTCCTTAATCAGTATGCATATTCATAAGTAAGGTTGAGTATAATCGGATTTTTGAAAATCAATAATGGGAACTGACAAAAATGGGCCAATTCATTCAAATTTGGCGGGTAGACCCACGCACCCGAGACTCTATTGAACCAATCGAATTAATGCCAGAACCAGACTCGCTAGATGAAGCAATGCGCTTGCTTCCGGACGGCGGATATACTACGTTTCGCACCTATGGGCGTTACCAGGTCCTGCATATGGCGAGCCATTTCGACCGCTTGGAAGAGACTGCCCGCCTGTTAGGTGAGCCGCTACGCCTGAATCATAGTCTGATTATTAATGCTTTACATCAGGCGCTGACAGCATACCCGGCTGACGAAACCCGCGTGCGGTTGCTGCTGGATTTGCAGAAACGACCGGGAGCAGTCTATATCTTGATCGAAAAGTTACACGTGCCAGCTATAGTCGAATACCAGAATGGGGTTGGCGTCGTGACCAGGCAGATGCACCGGGAGAATCCGAAAGCGAAGCAAGCCCAGTTTATCGAAACCGCGGAAGTCGTGCGGCAGAGGGTGCCAGCAGGGGTGAATGAAGTCATTATGGTCAGTGAAACGGGCCATCTTCTGGAGGGGTTGAGTAGCAATTTCTTTGCTGTTGCGGATGATAGAATATGGACAGCTGAGAAAGAAGTCCTGTCTGGAATCACTCGCGCGTTAGTACTGGATATCATCCGCCAAAAGCAAATTCCACTAACTTTGGAAGGTTTTCCGGTAGACCAGCTGGGTGAAATCCGGGAAGCATTTATTACCAGCGCCAGCCGGGCTGTGTTGCCGGTGACGATAATCAATGGTGAGCCGGTCGGAAGTGGTAAACCGGGACAACGAACCCTGGATCTGTTGGCAGCGTATCGCGCGAGGGTGGCTGAAGAACTCGAAACGTTGTAAGGGAGGCCGCAGGTTACTCAAACTCCCGAATCATTTTGCGCCTGTTGGGCGAGTTGAAGCATATGATCCAGACGATCTTTGTAACGGGAATAAAATTCGGCCCGGCGATTAGAAAGCACGACCGGCAGCTCAAGCTGCAGTTCTACCTGCTGACGCGCTTGTTGAAGCGGTTGAACTGGAAACTGGGCATTCAGACCTTGAATAACACTGATGACCACCTCAGACACTAACTGGTCATAATGCTGCATCGCCTGATGCAGGGCCGCCAGTGCCGGGTCGGCGGGTTCGGGTGGTAAGAAAGCTTTTTTCTGGGTTATGACTTCTTTGCGAAGTTCATCTAATGGTGAAGAGCCTGTTTCACTCATCTTCATCCTCCTGAGGGAATGAATGGATCTTATGCATCGGCGGCTCGCTGGGAGAGCCGCCCGATACGGTGCTCGATCTCGCGAGCCAGGATTTGATAACTGCCTGGAAAGGTGCGGTTGCTGTGCAGGAATACGAGGGCTTTTCTTGCCCAAATGAGCGCTTCCGAGTAATTCCGTTCATGATGTTCGTAATATTTGGCCAATTCAATACAGGCGGTTATCTCGCCATGCTCGGCGGCGCGCTTCCAGAGTTCAGCGGCTTTTTCCCAATCTCCCTTCTTGCGGTAAAGCAGGGCAAACCTTTCTATGGTCTTATCGTAAAAGGGTTCAGGCAGATTTCCCATTTCAAGACTTTGCTCGTAAAGCAGGGCCGCCTGATCGATCCAGCCCATTTCTTCATAAAGGCGGGCGATTGAGGCCAGATCCAGAGCGTATTCGCTGGCTCGGGTGAGCGGGTCATTCAGCATTTCGGCTACATGCCCATATAAGGCTGCCAGGGAAAGTATATCGCGCGCGTTATGGTAGAAGACCCCACCTAAAGGCCGGGCATCACCAGTGCGCAAATAGTCAAAATACAATTGGGGGATCAGCCAGCCCGGAACCTCTTCTTCATTGCGGTAGAAGTTAACAATTACTTTTTCTAACTCACCTAAAGCCCGCGATGGCAGGCGGTCGCGCCACAATTTTCTGGCGATCTGTAAAACATCTACGTGCTCATACTGACCGAATGGAGAAGTCAGGCTATTCATGATATATCGCGTATTGAGCAGGGGGATATCAAAGGTCTTGCCATTAAAAGTTACGACCACATCAAAGCGGGCCAGCCATTGGTCCAGGGCTGCCAGGAGAGCAGCTTCCTGGCCTGGGTCACGCATGAAAAGCTGCACAAGCTCAAAACCTTCAGCTGTGTTGTAACCGATGCCAATAAGAAAGGCGTACGTCCCTGTGCCACCCGATAACCCAGAGGTTTCTGTATCGAGAAAGATTATATTTTGCCCATCGGGTTGGGTGATGCGTGAGGAGCCACTCCAGGCCGCCAGTACATCCATGCGGCGCTGGGTACATAAGCGGATTCGCCCGTGCAGGTAATCAGAGGGGTACTGCTCCCGCGTATAAAAGGCTTGACCAAAGGCGGTGGTCAGATCGGATCCAGAGACAACTGTTTCGATGCTGTAAGCAGTTTGAGTGGGTCGTGCAGCGGGTTTGAAGTGATTATTCCCAAGCTGCATTCCCATCGATTTCAGTTTTTCATAGAGTGATTCTGGTTCCGGCATAATTTATTCTTTTTGAGATGAGTTACCGCACAGCGCAGAAAGCAGCGCGAGCGTTTCTTCTTTTCCGCCGATACCATTGATCCCTGCCGGGCCTACACACGACGGGCAGCCATTCTGGCAAGGGCAGTGCGTTACCAACTCATAAGCTCGCTGGATTAATTCCGCGTGCAGGTCATAAAGAGCATCACACAGGCCGACTCCAGCAGGAACCATATCATACAGGATCACTGTAGGCTGCTTATCGGCCAGGGGAGAAAGCGGGTCAGATTGGCGGCCCAGGTCGCCAATATCGCACATCACAAACAGCGGGGCGAGGTTATGCAGGACGTAGCCGAGCCCCGCCAGACCTGAACGAATGAGCACAGATAGCTCAGCCCGGTGGTGACAGGCAGGGCATAACGTCACTAGATTGTCCAGGGCATTGGCCTGTTCGTGAGAAGTGAATGCCCGGAGAGGGGTCTTGTGATGCACATGGAAAGCTTGCTCGGCTTCTGCCGCGCCGCAGGACTGACAGGTATAGCGGTCACGGACCAGTATAATCTTGCGGATTTTCGACCAGTTCGGACCATAGTTATTCGGATCGTTATTCCATTTGCCTGAGTCGCGGAGATGATCCACCGTATGGGGGTCGAGGGTCAACCAGTAGCCGGTGGTGCGCAGCTGCGTGTTTGGCAAGTCCAGTTCGCCTTCGCCTAGAACTTCATTGGTATACCAGCGTATCCTGCGAAAGCCGGTAACCTGGGTGGTGACTATTACTTCACCCAGGCAGCGTTTGCCACCCGGCACGCTCGATTCGCGGGTAAGGCTGAGCTTTTCGATCTCCAACTGCATCTTTGGTTCGGTGAAGTAATCCACCTCTGTTGGTTTGAGCCGGGCGGCGCTGTTTTCAAGGTCCAATTCTTCCACTTCATACATCTGCCCGCCGTGCAGGTAAATGGCATTGGGGTGTACCATCCATAGGGCACTTTCCCAGTCCACTTCACCGATCACCCGGGGTCTACCGGTATCATTCGGTAGGTGCAGAACGACCTGATGGGGTGAGGAACTGCGCAGCGAAACGGCTTCGGCTGGGTAGCGGTCGGCCATCCAGAAATATTTATCCGCAGAGGCATGGATCTCACCGGACTGAGCCAGCAGTTCCAGCATCGATGCCAATAAATCGGGCGGAAGTTTTCCGAAGGATTCCTTCTCGCGGAAGGGCAGTTCGAAGACTGCGCAGCGCAGATGTTGCAGGAGGATTAACAGGTTATCCGGATTGATGAGCGCCTGCTCGGGCGAGCGCTCGAAGAGGAATTCCGGATGCTGCATGAGGAACTGGTCGAGCGGCAGCGAGGATGCCACCAGGACAGCCAAAGAAGAACCGTGCTTGCGACCCGCGCGCCCAGCTTGCTGGCGGGTGGAGGCGATCGTGCCCGGATATCCGATTAGCATGACGGCATCCATGCTGCCAATATCAATGCCTAACTCTAAAGCGTTCGTAGCGACGACGGCCCGGGCGGTGCCCTGGCGTAAACTGCGCTCGATCTCACGCCGTTCGGACGGCAAGTATCCACTGCGATAGCTGCGCAGGGTGTCCGCGCCAGAGCGAGACTGCTGCAAGTACATCAACATCATTTCTACGGAGCGGCGGCTGCGGCAGAATAAGAGCGTCTGGATATCCAGGTCGAGCAGGTCACCAGTCAGCCGGAGCGCTTCGGTCAGCGAACTGGCGCGGAGGCCCAGGTCTGGGTTGACAATTGGCGGGTTGTAGAGCAAAAAATGGCGCTTACCCCGTGGGGAGCCATCCTGGTCGATAACTTTGACTGGCTGTTCGATCAGGCGGCTGGCGAGCTGACCCGGATTGGCGATGGTCGCTGATGTCAAAACGAACTGAGGAAAGGAACCATAGAAAGCGGCAATCCGCCGGAGGCGGCGGATCAGGTTCGCAATATGGGAGCCAAAGACACCGCGATAAACGTGGATTTCATCAATCACTACATAGCGCAGGCTGCGAAAGAACTCAGCCCAACGCGTATGATGTGGGAGGATGCCAGTATGCAGCATATCTGGATTGCTCAGCACCAGCTGCGCGCGGGAACGAATCGCAGGGCGGTCATCGGCGGGGGTATCGCCATCATAAACCGAGACGGGGATGCGCGTGCCAGGTGGCAGATGGGGCGAACCTGCCGCTTCGATCAGGTTTTGATATTGGTCCTGCGTGAGGGCTTTGGTAGGGAAAAGATACAGCGCGCGAGCTCGTGGCTCGCGGATGACGCGATCTAACACGGGCAGGTTATAGCAGAGCGTTTTTCCGCTGGCAGTACCGGTGACCACGACTACATTTTGCCCTGCGCGAGCTGCTATCCAGGCATCTGCCTGGTGCGAGTAGAGCTGCTGAATCCCTTTACCACGCAGATAATCGGTAAGGGCGGGATGAAGGTCCTCGGGCATGGGGGCATAATGCGCAGCCTGTTCGGGATCGACATGCCAGTCGACAACGTTGGAGGCGACGGTCGGTTCGCGAGACCAGATCGTGAGAAGATGGTCAGACGGATTGGGAAATAAAGCGGGCATGATCCCTGCCTGAAGCGAGGTTCGGTGATAGACGCAGTTTATGGCACTGCCGCGTAAATCTTCCGTTGATATGAATTGTTTTACCTCATTTTAGAACAAATATCAAGACTGGGAAAAGGTCAAAGCCTGGGGCGAAGGTTTGAAGTTGGATCGTCGAGGTTACAATCTGCTGACAAATGGTGGCTTAGACTTGGTGGCAAAGGGAGTCTTGGGTATACTGGATGCAAATCTTCCACAATTCATAGGTGAAGTGATTTGAGAGATTTCATTATTCTCCCTGTTCTAATCCTACTGGGCTGGTTGGTCGGCAGCCTGATCAATTATCTGGCGGATATGCTGCCGGTTATCCGGCGGCTTGGTCCTGTCCGCTGTGCCGGATGTGGTGAAGGTGACTACAGCATGCTGAGCTACCTGTTGATGAGGAATTGTTCAGCCTGTGGTGGCCGGCGGGCGATCCGGGCCTGGGCAGTGCAAGTCCTGGCAGTGATCATGATCCTGGCGGAATGGTTTTTCCCAAGCGAACGGTTAGGGTTTAGCCTGGGCGCGCTGCTGCTGGCTTATTTTGGTTTGGTTGCCGTAGTGGATATTGAACACCGCTTGATCTTGTATGTCGAAAGCATCGCTGGCGCAGTGATTGGGCTGGCGGTTGGCACCTGGCTGCATGGTCTTCAAAAGACGCTTTTGGGGGGCCTGGGCGGACTGGGTATGCTGGCGGGCTTATATCTCTTGGGCTGGTTGTTGGCGAAAGGTATGGGACGTCTGCGCGGACAGCCGATTGAAGAGGATGCCCTTGGCTTTGGGGATATTATGCTAGGCACCGTGATGGGACTGCTGTTGGGCTGGCCTGGGGTGATCGCGGGGGTGGTGTACACCATTTTTATCGCGGGGGCTGGCAGCCTGTTAATTTTGCTTATCCAAATGCTGCGCCGGAAATACCAACCCTTCGCGGCGGTGGCCTTTGGACCCTATATGCTGTTGGCTGCCATCTTATTGTTGTTTGGAGCGAGATAATCGGAAATAATAGGCCGCTAAAGTAATCGAGCTGGTAGTGGAAACTACCAGCTCGATTACTTTAGCGCTTTTAGTCAGGTGTCGAGCTCAGATACCAGGCCGCGGCCCAGCCGCGCGAGCCATTTTGTTTTTGCACGTAGAGCCACTGATCTTGCTGGCCAATATGGGCGCGGGCAGTGGTGAGATTAGCATCGATCACCTGGAGGGTCTCATTTTTATATGCTCCATCCAATCGAGGGGCATTGGCGCTGGGCTGCGCCCGAAGATTGAGATCAGCAGTAGGGTAGACGGTGAGGACTGCGTCCGAAGGCGATTGGGTTACACTGGTGAGCTGCACCAGCCAGGCTGCAACAAAACCCGCCAGGTTGTTGGGCGTACGGATGTTGAGCCACTGATCTTGCTGGCCGATCAGGGATTGTGCCTGATTTTTGTCTCCCAAGATTGTGAGTGCATCACCGGGCGCAACCATTGTGAGCATGTTTGCATCAGTACTGGGGCGCGAGCGAACATTGACGGTGGTGGTCGGGAAAACGGTGAGGTTGGTGGCAGGTGGCACCTGCCCAGTGAGCCGCACTAACCACGCGGCGACAAACCCACGCTGACCGTTTTGCGCCTGGACCTGCAGCCATTCACCGGATTGGCCCACGCGGTTGCGAGTGGTAACCGCATCTCCCAGCACATTCAGCGGGTCCGCATAGGTGAAAGTGCCCAGCAGTTCAAAAGCAGTTCCAGGGCCAGAACGCAGGTTAACCTCTTCGAGAGGATAGACAATCACGCCGCTGGGTGGGAAAGCTTCCTGGCGGGTATCGACCACCAGCCAGGCGGCGACATAGCCGACTTGCCCGGCGGCAGTTTGCACCTGTAACCATTGGTCTGCCTGGCCAATGCGAGGTTTAATCTCATTTGCGTTACCCAACACGGCCAGCGCTTCGCCGACCGGAAGGGTGGTTAGGATCGCATCGTTGGCGGAGGGCTGGTCACGCAGATTTAATTGCGCGTTGGTATAGACCGTCACCCCACTAGCGGATGGTGGTGGAACATCTGGAGGAGTGACAGCGCTTTGCAGGAAAGGCCAGGGATCTATGATATCCGCGGGAAAACCTGGGGTGTGTGCTCCAATCTGTTTCAAAGTGAGATGCAGGTGCGCGCCGGTGGAATTCCCGGTGCTGTCAGCCTTTCCAAGCAGCTGACCGGCTTTTACTTGCTGCCCAACCTTGACATTGACCTCTCGTAAATGCGCATAGACAGTATGGTATTCCTGCCCTTCATAAAGATGTTTGAGGCGAACCTGAATGCCATAAGGATGATTTACGGGGCGTGGGCCAGCTTCAAACACCTCACCATCTGCGCAGGCGTAGACATTTGCGCCATCCAATGCCAGCAGGTCAAGCCCTTCGTGGCCGGGTAAGCCGAAACCACGATAATTTTCGGGATGCTCGCCAAAGCGTTGCGTGCACACGCGGCTGTCCACTGGCCAGGACAGCTGAAAACCCACATCTGGAATATCGAATGCCATTGCTTCAAACGGGGCTGGGGCAGTCTCAGGGATACTTTTTGAAGGGGTATAAGGGATGATGAAAATACCGCGCAGCGGTTCGCCAGTGGATTGCGAGATAGCAAAGCCCGTTTTACTGAGCCCGACCTGGATGTTAGGTTCTTCACAGGGATGGTTCGGGTCATAAAGGTTTACAGTCATGGAGCGCCCATCCGGGTTGATTTCATAGCCGACTGCAAGGACCTGGTGATTGCTGGTGAGACTATTGATGCCTTTGACGCGGATTAAACACAGGATCACTGGCTTACCAGAATCGATAGAACGGCGCAGTTTTGGGATTTCCGTGCGTACCATCCGAGCTGCCAGATCACTATCTTCAAGCATCGTCCACTCGATGATTTTGAGCAGCACGGGAATCGACAGGCTGTGCAACTGGCGCTCACAAAGATATGTAAACAGGCGAGATGGAATCTGATCTGGGCGATTATCCGCGGGCGGTTGGGTATTGTTGTAGAAGTAGTCCAGGGCTGAGGCGCACATCCCTCCGCACAGCCCAAAGACGATATCGTGCAAGTCTAAGGTACCCACAAAGGGCAGGTTGTACTTTACCGGAAAATGGAATTCAAAGTAATTGGCGAATTGAAATCCATTTGCGATAGGGGAAAAGGATGTTTGAGATTTGGCCATCGAGACCTTCCTTTGATTCTGAAAAATCAAGTTTATGCGTGGAAAAATCCGATTATCTTCTAAAAAGGGACAAATTGTACAATTTTGATCATACATGATAGCATCAATAAAATCAATAGCGAAAGGTCTGTCACAAACGATAAACAACTGTCCATTAAGAATCTGGTAAGATGAGAATGTAAAACCTTGTTTCTTGCAAGGAGGGTTCAGTGATCAAACTTGATCAAATTGAAGAGTGGATGCATGAAGTGGAGGAACGGCCTACTTCCGCGCCGCTGATCATTCGGTATATCTCCAACCGCCTGCGCGACCTTTCTAACCGGAATGAAGAACTTCTGGCAGAAAATATTGAATTGCGCACTGGCCGGAAAGTGGAAGATTATGAGACCAGGATTGCTAACCTGGAATATCAGCTTGACTTGCTCAAACGCCAGCTGGGCGGCGAGATGGCCTTAAATCTGCCTGGCCCGGTGATTGAAGTACTCTATCTTGTGTTATTCACCACCGCCGGGCAAGTCATACGCATCGATTTGCCTATCCAAAACATGGAGAATGGCTGTCTCATCGCAGAGTTACCTGCAGTTTCTGGTAAACAAGATCTGACACCCCGTTTGTTGGTGACCAACCCGAATGAAGAACTGCTGTTTGTTTTTGATTCGGGACGCACATTAACCTTACCTGCCAACCAACTGCCAGTTGCAGATGCCGGTAACATCGCGTGGAAAGACGCATATCTGGCGGAACCACGGGGAAGCGAGGAACTGGCTGCGCTGCTGCCCATTGGCAGAATGAGCCTGTATGACTGCTGCGTGCAGGCCAGCCGGCGAGGATGTGTCAAAAAGATGATGCGCGCTGCTTTTGAATCACATGTAGCGAAGGGCTTTGTAGGCACTGGAGTCAAGCAAAAACCAGACCGGACGGCAAGCCTGACCTTTTGTGAGAAGGATGAGCAGTTTGTTCTGGTCAGCCAGGAAGGCTACCTGGTGACACTTCAGGTCAGTGAACTGCCCTATACGACCGAAGAATCCTTGCGGTTAAGCGCAACGGATCATATTGTCAGTAGTTTCCGGGTAAACCAAAAACCAAATGTTTTGTTTATTACCCAAAGTGGAAAAGCGGTTGTACGCGAGAGCAGTTGGTTGGAAAAAGCCAGCACCGCAAAGAGCCGCGGGCAGGCGATTTTTTCTGCATCCCGGCGTGAGGCTGGCGTCCGAATTGCCGGGGCCGCTGCGGTTAGTGACAGTGATTGGAGCGCAGTCTTGTTTAGCGATGGAAAAATTCACTTGTATTCGATAGCGAACTTGCTTGCTACGGGAACCATCCCAAATCTTTTAGAAGATGCGATTTTAAGGGAGTTTACCGTTTTCAGTCCACCAAATTCGATCGTGGAATAAACGCGGAGGGATTATGGGTTTAAATGTAGGGCTTGACTTTGGCACATCCAACTCTGGGGTGGCAATATATCGCGGCGGTAAAGTGCATGTTTTACCTTTGGATCAAAAGAATATAACTCCGGAAGTGGTTAAAACGATCTTGTACATTACGAGCGATTATAAAGTGAGCATTGGGCAAGAAGCCGTGGAGCTGTATTACCAGCATAACGTAAACCGGCTGCGGCGCTATGTGAAGAAGTGGGTGGGCGAGGTCGAATATCACGGTGGAGAGATGTTCTATGTAACGGATGTGTATGCTTATGTCGATGAACTGATGCCAGGACGCCTGCTCCAGTTTATCAAGACGGCTTTACGGACAGAAGGCTTTGAAGGTACGCGGATCTTTGAACGTTACTTTTCGGTTAGCGATATTGTTCGCGAATATTTGCGAGAGATAAAAAGGCGCGCGGAAAATATTTTGGATGATACCATCGACGGCGTCACGATAGGGCGTCCGGTGAAGTTTTCCACCAAACCGGATCTGGACCGGCGAGCTGAGGAGACCCTGCGAGAAGCTGCTTGCGCTGCAGGGTTCAAGCAAGTCCGGTTTGAACTGGAACCCGTCGCTGCGGCTTTGAATTATGAAATTACCTTACGACAGCCAGAGAATGTAATGGTGTTTGACTTTGGGGGCGGCACATTAGATCTTACGATCATGCGCTTGGGAGACCCAGCCCGGTGGAAGGTTTATGCGAGCGGTGGGATTGATATTGCAGGCAGCGACTTTGACCGCACGATTATCCAAAAGCGAATGCTGCCCCATTTTGGGAAAGGGCAGATTGATCATCACCATGATTTGATAGACCTGGTGAATGCCGTCTCCGATTGGATGGTGCTGCCTGAGTTGAGCGTACCAAAAGCCCGGCTCCGCTTAGAAAAGGCGATTCTGGAAGGAGAAGCTCCGGCGCGGTTGAAAGCGTTGGAATCTCTCATTTTCAATGACCTTGCGTTTTCGTTTTATAATGCTGTTGAAGCTGCGAAAATTACCTTGTCCAACCAGGGGGCAGCTGTGATTGGATTGAAGGATAAAGATATTGACCTTTGGGAGCTGTATACCCGTTTACAGTTTGAAAAAGATATCCGCGAGTATCAAGAACAGGTTGAAAACGTTGTTTTAGAAACGGTGGACGCCTCTGGCCTGGACCTGTCGGAGATTAATGCTGTTGTAAAGACGGGTGGCTCCTCCAACATACCGGTTTTTAACCAGATGCTCGCAGATATTTTTGGCGTTGAACGCATTAAGTCCGCGAATACGTTTAGCAGTGTCACGGCCGGTCTCAGTATCCGGGCTGCGCAGATGGGAAAAGCGCAGTAAGCATAAGGGACCTCGACCAGCCTTTAGAAAACTCAGCCCCTTTTTTTCAAGATGATGGAGTTAGAAAGATTATAATGGGAAGTGAATGGTATGCGTGCTTTGAGCGCGCCGGGTTTCCATTAATCCATTTCGGCTGCAACGAGAAAACCTTATCTGTATTTAATGAGGATTATGGCTGATCAGACGCTCCAAATTTTCTCCGGGTCTTCTCATCTTGAACTGGCCCAGGAAATAACCCAGATATTAAAAACACCTCTTGGACAATCGACTACAACCGTCTTAGGAGATGGCGAGTTTCACGTCCGTGTAGATGAAGTGGTACGGAAGAAGGACGTATTTTTCTTACAAACCGGCAGTGACCCGGTCAATGATCATATCATCGAGACCGTTTTATATCTGGATGCATTCCGCAGGGCGAGTGTCAGTTCGGTGACACTGGTCATGCCCTATTACCCTTATGCCCGTCAGGAGCGTATGTCTCGCGGACGAGAGGCGATCAGCGCCAGAGTGGTGGCAGACTTATTGCAAAGCCAGGGGGTTGACCGGGTCATTTATGTCGATATTCATGCGCCGGCAATCCAGGGCTTTTTTAGCGTGCCAGTGGATCCATTATCCGCAGTCCCGATCCTCAGTGCTTACTTCCGAAAACCTGAGTTTCGTAACGCAACCATCATATCGCCGGATGTTGGGCGGGCGAAGGTCGCGGGGAAGTATGCCGAATTGACCGGTTTACCCCTCGCGGTGATCCACAAGCGGCGAGATAGCTTCTCTGAGGCCAGAGTGACCCATCTGGTGGGCGATATTCGCGGCAGGCAGCCAATTATTATCGATGACATTATGGCAGGGGGCAGCGTCTTGCGCGAATTGGATGCTTTGTATGAGAATGGTGCTGAAGGAAAAGCATTTCTGGCAATTACACACCCAGTGCTGTTGCCGAGAGCATTGAAATTAATCGAGGAAGATGAGCGAATTGGAAAAGTCGTTGTAACCAATACTTTACCCGTGCCACAGGAAAAGCGCAGTAATAAAATTGAGGTTATCTCGATTGCGCCACTTCTGGCCGGGATTATCGAGGACATCCACGAAGGGCGAAGTATCTCGCCAAAAATGGTTTTCTGTTAGCAAGCTGGGCATATCTGGCATATTGTTTGCATAACCTGACAACATGAATAAAATAATCCGTTTGATCCCGTTTGGGTTCGTTATCTTACTGCTTGGATTAACTGGAGCAGCAGTTCACACACCTGTATTAGCGCAGAGTGGGGTAGAGGGCAGCACGCTCTATCTTCCATTAATCTTTAAGGATGAACCTCCTCTGCGCATGGGGCCGGATGGCGGCAGCGTGGTCAGTCTGGCGACAGCACCAACCAACCCGAATATTGTTTATGCCAGCACACTGGGTGGGGGAGTCTTTCGCTCTGATAATGGCGGACTCAACTGGAAATCCACCAGTAACGGATTGACAGAACTTTGGTCTGATGTGATTACAGTTGATCCGAAGAATGCGAATATCGTTTATGCTGGCACGCATGGCAGCGGCGTATTCAAGAGCACGGATGGGGGGCAGTCATGGTTCCCGGCGACGGGAGGCATGTCGGCGAATATGGTAATCTATGCGCTGGCAGTTAATCCGGGGAACACCAACCTGGTTTATGCAGGGGGACGGGTCTCGGGGACGACCTATCATGGATTAATGTATAAGTCGACGAACGGCGGCGCAAGCTGGAGCGTGGTGATGGAGTATTCGGATGACTGGGTTTACTCCATCGCGGTAAATCCCAGCAGTCCGAATGTGGTGATTGCCGCAGTGCATACCCGTGGTCCACGGGTTTCGTATGATTATGGCAGCCGCAATACCTGGAATGATGCAAACCCGCCGGCAATCGATAGTTACAGTGCTGGGCGCTGGTTAAAAGGGCGGTCCGTGGCCTATGATCCGCGCAATGGGTCGCAACGCGCCTATTACACCGCCTGGCAGGATGGATTTGTCACCGTCTCACAGGACCAGGGGATCGATTGGAGTAATCCTCCCGAAAATCTGGGAACATCCCATATTTACCCAAATGGAATTTCAGTGAAACCTGACGCTCCAGACGTGGTTTACCTGGCAGCGCATGAGAGCAACCTGGCCGGAGTAATCCGATCGAGCAATGCAGGGCGGTCGTGGTATGGTGCGGGACTGTATGGAAAAACAGTTTACTCTGTGGCTGCGCTTGGCGGTGGAGGGGATACACTCCTGGCAGGAACGTATATCAATGGAATTTACCGCAGCACGAACGGTGGGGGCAGCTGGGTGCACAGCATCAGTGGGTTGATCAGTTCCCAGGTGACCGGGATGGTCTTCACGAGCGGAAACACGATTTATGGGTCGACGATTGGGAATGGGATCTTTAAGTCCACAGATGGTGGAGTCACCTGGAGTGAATTCAACAATAATTTAGGCGACATGAATGTGTTGGGATTGATCCAGCATCCCAGCCATCCAAATATTCTCTTTGCATTAACGAACAACGCGGGATTGCGCAAGATTGATTTGAACGCGGCTAGCGTGTGGGGAGTGGCCGCCGCGGATATTAAGCCCGGTGGCAGCGTGGCCCTTGAGGAGCAGTACCGCTTCTTGCCGCCGGATGCGGCGAATGATATGCTTGAGGAGGACCTGGCACCGCATTTGCCCGGGCAACTGGACGCGCAAATGGCTATAACGCAGATCTCTGCTCCAGCGACAGCGATGACCTTCGCGCCATCCAATGCGAATGTGGCATATGTGGGTACAAATGGATCCGGTGTGTATGTATCCAAAGATGGCGCGAACAGCTGGGATAAGTTTGGTGGGTTGAGCGGCGCGGTGCGCAGCATTGCGGTGGACCCAAGCAACCCGGCAGTCATCTATGTGGCAACCAATTCGGCTGGGGTGATCCGAACCTCCCAAAATTATGGGAGTACCTGGGCGGATCTGAAGCTGCCTGAATCCTCCGCAGATATTAATTGCGTTGCGGTTTGGCCGGGGGATGCGCAGAGCGTCTACGTGGGAACGAATAAGGGGCTATACCGGTATAAGAATGGATCGTGGACAAAGGTTGCTTTTAATGGGATGACGGTCACTGCCTTAGCATACAACCCAAGTGTATCCGGCCGCTTATACGCAGGGCTGTTGAATGCAGGTGGATATGTCTCCTATGATGGCGCAAATTGGGGCTTGCTGCGGAATGAATTCCAGGAATCAGTGCAATCCATTAACTTTTAATTATTTAGATCCTCGCCATGTCTATTTTGGTACGACCAATCGTGGAACAGTGAGGGTTTACCAGCCTTAATCAAAATACATGGGTTTGCTTTCAGCGGGGCAATTCTTTGAAAGAAGAGTTGCCCCGCTTTATATTCCCGCCTCTGATTTTTTTATTTTATCAGAGACAAATAGGATCGCAGGCCGGATTGGGGAGGGTGATGAGGAAAATATAACATTTACGATTAAAGTCGATGTCGTATTAAGATACAGTCTTGCAGCACAAATTGCGCGTAGCCACTAGAGCAATCGGAGGCCATTCTTTGTAATAAAAAAATGTTAGGGAAAGCCGTTCAGATACACGAAGTGTACTGAATCTTTCATTAGAATCAATTCGCGTAGTTAATAAATAGCAATGGGGTAGCACGACTTTCTGGCGTTATATAATAGAGAAACCATTGATAAAGGGAGGCACGATTAAATGGAAACACGCGCTCGAATTCGAAATTTAGGAATATCAATTGGACATTTTCCAACTGGAAAAAATAACGCGATCACAGATGTGCCTGGTGTTCTGGTAGGGCAGAAGACGGTCATTCGTGATGAGCCATATACTGTGCGCAGTGGTATTACGATGATTCTTCCCAGGGATGGAAAGGTCCATGAGGATTTCCCTTTTGCCGGCTTCTTTTCATTCAATGGCATTGGCGAAATGACGGGCATACCTTTGTTGGAGGAATGGGGCCTGTTAACCACGCCAATAACCCTGACGAATACAAACCAGGTTGGAATGGCCTGGGATACCATCAGCCGCTATGGCGCGGAAAAGTACGGCGGTTTCGCTTATAAATTGCCCGTCGTCGCTGAAACCTATGATGGATTCCTAAACGATATCGATCGATTCCCTTTGCAGCCCCTGGATGTTATCGACGCTTTAGAAAGTGCCTCCGCAGGGCCGGTCCTGGAAGGGAATGTAGGTGGCGGAACAGGGATGATCAGTTACGATTTTAAAGGGGGGATCGGTACTTCTTCCCGGATGATAGCGATGGGAGGAGAAACATATACGATTGGGGCTCTGGTGCAGGCAAATCATGGGTCCAGGCATATGCTGCGGGTGAATGGGGCCCCCATTGGAGAAATCTACGACGCAAAACGGGTCCCCATACCTGGTAAGCAAGAAAGCCTGACAGGAATTGAAACCCCGCCTCGTGAAAGCAGCTCCATCCTGGTAATTCTCGGAACGGATGCCCCATTGCTCCCGGTGCAGTGCAAGCGGCTGGCAAAACGGGCTACCGTGGGCCTGGCGCGCACCGGAGGCGCCGGTTTTAATACCAGTGGAGATTTATTTTTAGCATTCGCTACAGGCAACCATTATGACCCACAGCATCAAAAAGCCTTCGACGTAAAGATGCTGCCTCATGGTCAAATGGATCCGTTTATTGAAGCAACTGCTGAGGCAGTAGAAGAAGCTATCTTAAATGCACTGACCGCCGCGACAACCATGACGGGTTATCAGGGGCGAACAGCTTACGCATTGCCATTGGATAGCCTTACGGAACTGGTAAAGCGAAACAGTTCATAGATAGGGAATCTCCTGCAAAATCCAGAGTTGATTCCCTACTTTGCGCTTCTTCTAAAGATAGGTATATTGCCAAATAGAGGTTAGGTCGCTCCTCGCTCCGAGAAGAACGGCATGATGAAAATTTTCCCTTGCAAACCATAAAGGAGTAATTTACGGTGACCCGAGATTGGCTTGATATTCTTCAAGAAATGGATCAATGGTCGCGTGATCTGGATCGGTTCATGACCCACGTTAACACGCGGTCCCAGACGCTGATGTCCACAATGAACAGCCTTACCTGGAGTCCGGCTGTAAATATTTATGAAACAGATGACGCTTTGCTGGTTCTGATTGAGCTGGCAGGTGTAGAAGCTGAAGAAGTTAATGTGAAATATGAAAATAACCGGTTGTTAGTATGGGGGCAGCGCCGGCAATTTCTACCGAACAATGTCCGCGCATTGCACCGAATGGAAACCGAAATTGGCCCATTTGCATTTGTCATTGAATTGCCTGGGCATTTCAGTTCGCAAGGTGCTGAAGCGGACCTTAAAGATGGTCTTTTGGAAATTCGTTTACCCAAACGAACGGAAAAAGAACATGGGCCTGTGATGATTCGCCCAACGGGGAAAGCAGAAGATGTGAAGGAAGTAGAACATGACAGAAATAAATGAGGAACTTCAAATCCCTACCAATACAGAGAATGTAACAATTCCAGAAGCGCTGCCAATTCTTGGCATCACCGAAGGGGTTGTCTTTCCGTTCATGGTTTTCCCATTTATCATCCAAAATGAAGCTTATGGGAAAATGATTGACGATGTATCTATAGGGAATAAAATTATCGGTATATTTTGGCGGAAGAAAGAGGGGGAAGAATTTAAGCAAGAAGATTTAGCGGTAACTGGCACAGCTGTAAGAATTGCCAGGTTAATCCGGTCGCCAAATGGAACCATCCAGTTGATCTTGCAAGGGCTATCCCGCATTCGGATTAATGAGATTGTGCATACGGAACCTTATCCGTTTGCGCGGGTCGAAGTACTGCAGGATACGGGGGAGCACAATCCCGAATTAGAAGGCCTTTCTCGGGCGGCGCAAGAATTGTTCCAGGAGGTAGTGAACAGCGCGCCTTATCTGGCAAACGAGATTGGGGCAGCCATCTCAGCCCTGACGGAGCCGGGGGCGGTGGCTGACTTTATCGCCTCGCAGCTCAACATTCAGCTTGAAGACCGCCAGGAGATCCTGAATACATTGGATGTGGGCAAACGCCTGCAGAAAGTCGTCGAAATGCTGCAGCGCGAGAAGGAGATCCTGGAGATCGGCAAACGCGCCCAGCAAGCGATGAACAAGACACAACGTGAATATATCCTCCGCCAGCAGATGGAGCAAATTCGCCGCGAACTGGGTGAGGGCAATGACCAGGAAGCGGAGGTTGAGGAACTGCGCAAACAGTTGGAAGAAAAGAACTTGCCCGAAGAAGCCCAACGCGAGGCGCAGCGCGAACTGGACCGCCTGTCGCGAATGCCACCTGGTGCGGCAGAGTATACTGTGGCGCGCACTTATCTGGACTGGATTCTGAATCTCCCGTGGAATACCTACACAGACGATAATATGAATATTAATCACGCGCGTGAGGTGCTGGACGAAGATCATTATGACCTGGAAATGATCAAGGAGCGCATCTTGGAGCATCTGGCGGTACGCAAGCTCAATCCGGATGCAAAGAGCCCCATCCTGTGCCTGGTCGGCCCCCCAGGCACCGGGAAAACCAGCCTGGGTGTTAGCATCGCACGAGCGTTGGAACGACGCTTTGAGCGCATTTCATTGGGTGGGGTACGGGATGAAGCGGAAATCCGCGGTCACCGGCGCACCTACGTTGGCGCGATGCCTGGGCGGATTATCCAGGGCATTCGCAGGGCCGGAACGCATAACCCGGTCTTCATGCTGGATGAGATTGACAAAATGTCCGCGGGTTTCCAGGGGGATCCTTCCGCAGCCTTATTAGAAGTCCTTGACCCTGAACAGAATAATACTTTTGTCGATCATTACCTGGATGTACCCTTTGATTTAAGCCCGGTGATGTTTATCTGCACCGCCAATGTCATGGATACCATCCCGGCCCCTTTATTGGACCGGATGGAAGTGCTGCATTTGACCGGTTATACCGAAAATGAAAAACTGCATATCGCGGAGCGTTATTTGCTCCCGCGCCAGTTGAAGGAAACCGGCCTATCGCGTGATCAGTTGGAAATTACAGAAAATGCACTGCGCAGGCTCATTCTGGAATACACTCGTGAAGCTGGTGTGCGTAATCTGGAACGCTCAATTGGGTCGGTGGCACGCAAAGTGGCGGTCTGGATTGCAGAGGGTAAGAAAGGTCCCTTCCGCATTGATGCAAACGATCTGGATGATGTTCTCGAACCGCCACACTTCCGCAGTGAAGTACTGCTGGACGAAGATGAGGTGGGCGTGGTTACCGGATTGGCCTGGACGCCGGCAGGAGGCGACATCCTCTTTATTGAGGCGTCCGTTGTCCCTGGGCGGGGAAACCTGACCCTAACCGGGCAGTTAGGGAACGTGATGCAAGAATCAGCCCAGGCTGCGCTTACCTATGCGCGCGGGCGTGCCAAGCAGCTGGGTATTCCGGATGATTTTTACCAGAAGGACGATCTTCATGTTCATGTTCCCGCTGGCGCCATTCCAAAAGATGGCCCTTCCGCTGGGATTACAATCGCTACCGCATTAATTTCAGCGCTCACCAAGCGTAAAGCATACAAGAAAGTGGCGATGACCGGCGAAATCACGCTGAGCGGGCGGGTGCTGCCGATTGGAGGTTTGAAGGAAAAGGTGCTGGCCGCTTCCCGGGCTGGCGTCCATACCGTGATCATACCCAAGGATAATGAACGAGACCTGCGGGACGTTCCTCAACCAGTGAAGGAAAAATTGAAATTTATCCCGGTTGAACACATGGATGAAGTACTGCCTATTGCGCTGTACCCGAAGAAAAAGACGCAAAAAGAAAACAAAGAACGCGAGACGGCGGTTGCCGGATAAATATTTGCAAATTATAACCGAGGCTATCCAATTATTCTTTTTGGACAGCCTCGGTTGTTATTAATAAAACTGATTTTACAACTCGGTCACATGCGGGCCGGAATCCAGGACTGATGCCGGGACTGCATCCAGAAACTGGGAGAAGTTTTCCTCGAAGCGTTCGATGAGCAGGCGGGCTTGCCGGCGATAAGCGTCTGGATCAGTCCATGTTTTCAATGGCGAAAGAAGATCAGTCGGGACGCCAGGGCAGGTTTCGGGGATCCACAGGCCAAAGCAGGCGTCCTGATGGAAGGTGACATCCTCCAACCGATGGGTGAGGGCTGCCCGAACCATGGCGCGGGTGTAAGGTAACAGCATGCGCGTGCCCACCCCATATGGACCACCTGTCCAACCGGTGTTCAACAGCCAGACGTTTACGTTATGGCTGCGGATCTTTTCTCCCAACAGGTCCGCATAAACATGGGGATGAAGCGCCAGGAAAGGCGCGCCAAAACAGGCTGAGAAGGTTGCCTGCGGCTCGCTGCCCAACCCTTTTTCAGTACCTGCCAGCTTAGAGGTATAACCGGAAAGGAAATAGTACATGGCCTGATCGGGTGTGAGACGTGCGACAGGCGGCACTACGCCAAAGGCATCTGCCGTGAGGAAGAATACGTTTTCTGGCAAACCCGCATAACCGTCTGGGACGTGATTAGGGATGAAATCGAGCGGGTAAGCAGCTCGCGTATTTTCCGTGCGGGTCATATCATCAAAATCGGGTCGCCGGCTGTCTGGGTCGATGATCACATTTTCAAGAACGGTCCCAAAGCGGTTCACTGCAGACCAGATCAATGGTTCCAGTTTTGGGCTGAGGCGAATGGTCTTTGCGTAACAGCCGCCCTCGAAGTTGAACACGCCGTCCTCGGTCCAGGCATGCTCATCATCCCCAATCAAGCGACGCTCAGGATCAGAGGATAAGGTGGTTTTCCCTGTACCAGAGAGTCCAAAGAACAACGCTACATCTCCCGCTTTGCCCACATTCGCAGAACAGTGCATAGAGAGAATATCCTGGCGAGGAAGCAGAAAATTCATCACACTGAAGACAGCCTTTTTGATTTCGCCGGCATAGCTGGTGCCTCCAATCAAAACCAGACGGCGATCATAATCAAAGGCGATCACTGTTGAGGTGTTGGTGCCATCTTCTTCTGGATTTGCAGCGAAATTGGGGCAGTGGATAACGGTGTAGTCTGGGACGAAGTGGATGATTTCACGGCGAGTGAGGCGGCGGAACAGGTTGTAAGAAAATAAACTGGCCCAGGCCTGCTCAGAAATAATGCGCACCGCGGTCCGATAGGACGGGTGCGCACCCACTTGCATATCCTGCACGAAAACATCTCGGCCTTGCAGGTAAGCCTTCATCTTATATTCAAGCTGCTCGAACTTCTCTGGTGGCAGTGGTTGGTTGATTTTTCCCCACCAGATTGGATCGTTGCTCAAGCTATCCGTTTGAGCAAGAAACTTATCGCCAGGCGAACGCCCGGTAAACTTTCCAGTATTTACGACCAGCGCGCCTGAACTGGCAAGCTGGCTTTCTTGGCGTTCAATAGATTGTTCAATGAGTTCTGCTGGAACCAGGTTCCAGTAGACTTTCTTGAGATTCTGCAAACCGTGTTTCTCCAGCCCATATGGGCCAGACAAACCAATGTTTTGCATATTTAGCTTACTCCTTTTTATTAGGACAGTTTAAGGTGCTACCTGACCGAGTAATCGGGGATACCAGTACCAAAGAACGTCACTGGCAGGTTTATTGCGTACCGAGATGGATAAATCTTTCAAAGCGACCGGAGGATAATAGCCCGAAGCGAAGAAGCCGGCGATCCAGGCGCGGTCATTGACGGCAGAAAGAACGGCGCTGTAAACATCCGCCTGATCTTTTAAAGCCAGCATGGCCTCGGGATACTTTGGGGCCGGCTGTTGTAAAGCCCCTGCGGCAAGGCAAGCGCCATCAACCTCAATACAGCCATCAAAGGCCCCTTGGATCGATGGGTACTGCAGGCCCAGGAGAACTGGATGGTTTGTTTGCTCTTGCAATTTCAAAATATCCGTGTCTAAAGCCGTGGTGATGCTGGTGGCCAGGTCGGGCATGTTCGGTTGGTCTGATGGGGTTAGTGGTGCCGACAGTTGAACATAGAGCAAATCTACATCGGTCAAAAAGTCTGGAGTAGCCGGTAGTTTACCCGGTGAATAAGGGATCATCCATACCAGTTTACCGGTATAGCGAGCTCGCAGAGCGCTTATCAGGCTCTTCCAACGTTGATTGGCATCAGCCGGGACCCGGGAGGATGATCCATCCGCAAGGGTTCCATTAGGCCAGGCAGGCAGCAGGGTCTCATCGCCAATCACTAAGGTTTTCACACCGGATTGAGTAGCTAAATCAGCGTGGTAGATCAGGAAAGTGCGGTACCGATCAAACCAGCTTTGCCACCAGTTATCATCGCGAACAGCGTCCTGCCACCAGACTTGCGGGTCGCCAGGATAGCGTACCACGGGGTGCAAAATGACGTCCAGCCCTTTTTGTTGGGCCTGTTGAACGGTTTGGCTTAGATCGAACCACAGCGGGTCATACCCGGCGACTGGAGCCATGACAGGGGGATCCTGGTTAATCAAATGCCAGGAAGGGGTCAGCATGACCGTATTTGCGCCGATATCTTTTAGATTTTGGAATGCAGCGGGTTGGTAAGGCTGCCAGGAAGGGTTATATCCTGTCACAAACTCGGCCCCAGCCTGGAAAGTTTTCCCCCGCACATTGATCTTGCTACCCGGTACCACAACCGGTTCGGCTGAAGTGTCAAACCAGGCCCAGGCATTCACTGTATCTTTGATATCTTGCGCATCCGCTTGAGGGGAGAAGGATTTTTCTTTTCCGGCTGCTCCCTGGTTATCAGCACTTTCTGCAATGCCACACTGGTCATTCCGGCAGTAGCGATAACGGGTTGTGCTGATCAGGTCGAGCGGATTATATAGGGTATAAGACCATTGATTCTTCCCGCTCTGCCACATTGGGATGGGTTGTGTCCAACCAAAAGGATTGAATTGGATCGATACGGTGTCCGTGGATGGCGTATTTTCAGGGACATTGACTGAAAATGAAACCGGAGCAAAACCAAGCGTTTGCCAGGTGCCAATTTCATCTTCGATCGTCGTATCTTTATTCGGGACAATTAACTGCCGCACGCGAGTTGCGCCATTCGATCCGCGTTCCGCATTCCAGAAACCATCTCCAAGCGAATATTTGTAGCGCAGATCCAGTCCTACTGGCAGCCGGACCCGGATGGAATAACGCCCATCTGGAAGTGTGGATAGCAGCGGAGCCCGGGAAGCAACCACATTCATCCCACCCTGTAAGTCGGCAAAGGTGTTGCCAAGAGGGTAGATATTGCCTAATAGACGGATGGGGACGCCGCTGGGATTATCCGCCGGTGGTTTGACCAGGAAGGTTATATTCACCGGTGAACTGGGGAGCAGCATTACCAGGGCTGGCGTAGTTGAATCGGCAGCAACGGTTGCTCCTTGTTGGAAGGGCTGGAAAGAACCGTCCAAACTGTAAACGACCAGGTTATGCGTGCCTGGCGCTAATCCCTCCAGAATGAAACTCCCGTCCGAAGAGGTCAGGGTTTGCATTCCTCCCGCGACCACCAGGGCATTGACCACCGGACTGTTATTATTTTTGTTCGCAATCTGGCCCTGAATTCGGCCTAACTTTGTGTCTACCAGCTTCGATTTCCAGCCGGCAATCGTGTCACGCACCGTTCCTGGGCCATCTACAATATACATGCGATAACGGACTGGTTGATTATGCGGATTATATTCTATCCCAGCCGGGTCGTTATCCCGAAAATAGCGATATTTGATGACCGAGCCAACTGCGACCGGAATCTTGATGCCATAATATAACCCATCTGAGGTTTGCATTTTCGCTCGAGCCGGGTTTAACGCCAGGCCAGTGACTTCATCCAGAAATTCAATGTATAAACTTTGCCCATCCGCCAGTTTCGCCGGCAGTTGTGCTTCAAAAGTCACTTCAGCCATTGTACTGGCTGGGGGTATATTGCTCACAGTTGGGGCAGCAGTAGGCGTTGTCAATGGAACGCCGGCACTCTGGCAAGCTGCCAGGAAAATCACAATACAGAAGAATAAGCAGATTCGAAGGGGGTTTAATCTAAGGTGAGATCTTTGCGCCGGCATCAAATTTTCCATTTCAACAGTGAATAAGTAAATATTTGTTACCGCCGGCGGTAGAAATCGGCCAACCGCCGGATGGCTTTAGGATTGAGGTGGAATGGGCCCAAATGCTTTCTGGATCTCCTCCTGACGAGGCGCCAGAGAACCGAGTACGCCATTAACAAACCGTGGGGTGCTGTCAGAACCATAAATTTTTGCCAGTTCAATGGCTTCATTGATGGCAACTTTTACCGGTGTTATCCCGGAAACTGCAAATTCCCACAACGCGATGCGCAAGATGTTGCGGTCGATGACCGCCACTTGATCCATGGGCCATTCGGGCGCCGGTTGGGCGATGAAGTCATCCAGTTTTCTCGCATTTGGTAGAACGCCGTAGACAATTTGCCTGGCAAAATCGGCAAGTTTATTATCCAACGGCTCATCGAACAAGCGCTGTTCAAGCGCCTCTACTGGAGAGTGCCCGCTAATATCCACTTCGTAAAGTACTTGCAAGGCTAAACTGCGTGCCTTGGTTCTAGACTTAATTGCCATCAGGGCTCTGGATTTGGGTCGTAATCGATATCTTCGACGTGAATGTTGACTTTGCCAACTTCCATGCCAACCATTTCGGATATTGCTCTCGAAACCTGTGCCTGGATGTTATGACTCACATCCCTAACGTTCACATCTTGCTGCAAGATGACATAAATATCCGCGTAGACAGTATTATTTTCCACTTCAATGCGCACGCCTTCATTCACGGTTAGCCCGCGTTTGAAGAATTGGTTGACATCCCCAGGAGCGGTGCTCAACCGGGATACGCCCGTCGTGCCGAGGGTGGTCAGCCTGGCGATGGTGATTAAGACCTCTGGGGCAATGGTGGTTTTTCCAGGCGGTGCAACATGTTGATCCATAAATTCTCCACGTTTGGGTGATCCAATTCTGATCTTATTATATTCGAAACTTAGAAAACCGGTATCGTATTGGTAGCGCGGGGTAAAACTGCAATGCGCAGATCTACGAGCGGTTGTGGGGCTAGCTTTTCCTGCGCCAGAGCAAGCGCCTGTTCCAGATTGGCAGCCGGCGTCATCAGCAGCTGAGAGACCAACTCGGCAGGAATGCTGGAAAGTAAGATAATGTGTACCCGAACTGCCTCTCGAGCGACCTGCAACGCTTTGTGGGGTCCCACCCGAAAACCAACCTGGCGGAACTTTGCAATAACAGCCTGTGGTGTAGTGACCCCTTGCATGAATTCTTCATATGCGCGGTTACCACTGCCTTCTGGACACTCGGCTGCCAGAATGATCACCCCGCCATCCCGGGTAAACAGAGAGGCGTGTGAAAGGGCTTTTTGAGATTGATAAAAATTAATATCCTTTGGTGCGCCGCCAACTGAAGCGATGACCAGATCATAGCCTTCATTTGTACCCTGTTTGGTAAGATCCACCGGTACCTGACAAATCGTTCGGCTGATGGGAATACCGGCTTGCAAGACCGCTCGGGGGCTTCCGCAGACAGCTTGCACGATTTTCTTTTCGCCGTTGAGAATAGCATTCAACGCGAAATGCACTCCCATCGCATCCCCAATTTCTTCGATATCCTGACGAAGCGGGTTTCGTTCAAATTCCGCGATCCGCGCCTGAGGATCACTGAGCATAACATGGTTCGGGGTGATCGTCTCGCGGCTGGCCAGACCAATCGCGGCGGTTTTGTAGCCACCTGAGAAGCCGGCAAAATGGTGCGGTTCGATATTGCCAACCACAATGCGCAGCTCGGCTTGCATGAAGCGCTGGTTGACCTTGACCGGCGTACCCCGGGAGGTCCTGCCCAGGAAAACGAGATTAGTTTCATCGTCACAGTTGTGTGAAACAACCGGATAGTTCTGGTAAATCTCCGCGGGTAGGATGCGATTAAATTCCTCCGGCGGCATGGGGGGGTGCGTTCCGGTTGCGATGAAGAAGGTGATGGCTTCTTTTGGAATGCCCTGGGAATGCAACTCTGCCAGCAGGGGCGGCAGGAGATGCTCGTGCGGAACCGGGCGGGTTTTGTCATTAATGGCTATGGCTACCGTGTGAACGCTCTGAAAATCCTTAATTCTTCGCCCGTCGATAGGTTTTTCCAGTGCAGCTGCAACCACTCCTAGTGGATCAGCCGCAGCCGGGATATAGGCAGGTTCAATCCAATCCACCTTGTAATTCTCAGGTAAAGCTAGTGAAAGGGTTTGACGTCCATAGGGAAGAAAAAACGATTGCATGACTTGCCTTTTCAATTTGATGATCGGGTCCTTCTCAATAAATGGGTCCCGTCCGGAGTAAGGTAATGACCTCATCTCCTCTCAAGCCCATGCAGTTGACACCCTGCACAACACCTTCTGTGGAGGGCACCTCGTCGATCGGAAAGCGGATCACCTTGCCTAGCTGCGAAATCATGAAAATATCGTCATTCACCTCTGGGGTGACCGCGCCGATTACTTTGCTGCTCTTAATCGCAATCTTTCCTGAGCCTCCTGCAGATTTGTTTGCGGCGAATCCGTTCATCAGGCGAACGGTACCGCGTCCATCGGCGGTGGCAATAAAGACGCCGCTGTCTGAATAGACAGAAGTGATGCCGACCACTTTGTCGTCGTTCGACAGACGAATACCCTGGTCGCCTTGCGGTGAAAGGGCTTTTTCGGCGAAGCGAATCGCAATGCCCTGTTGGGTGAGCATAAAAAGATCAGCATCTCCAGGTGTCCAACAGACCGACGCTAAGGGGCCAAATTCGTTATAGTTGTATAAAGCGGTGCCGGGGCGCATATGCTCACCAAACAGGTGATGACGCAGGCAGCGTACCCGTCCACCCTGGCTGGCCAACGCTACATAGCCACGGGCCTGTTCAGGCAGCATCCCGATGAGTATTTCATCGGGTTCCAAGGTCAGGCGCTCGGTGATAAACGCACCTTTCGCCATCACTGGAGTAGAAATGATGGTGTTGAGCGGCTGGCGAAAAACACGGGCGCGATTGGTGAACAGCAACAAATGTTGGTTTTCTTCAGCGCTGTTCAGGATCGTTGGGAAATCGGGGGGATCGACATCTAAACCAAACACACCCATTCCACCCCGATGCTGGCGAGTGTACAGGTGACGGTAGGTTCGTTTCGCAAGCCCAGCCCGGCTTACAGTTACGATATTGACGGTGGTTTCCTGCTCGGCAGGGAGCGCCTCACTGGCGCGCTCTGGGGATAATTCCACCTGCAAATCTTCCCGAGAGGCCGGGCGAGCTGTAGACCGGATATTTGAATGGCTGGCTTGCTCTCCAATTACTTTTTCAAGGTACTCGATATAAGCAATAACTTCTGGTGCGGCATTGGATAAATCTGGACGCTGCATTCTCTAACTCTCTGGTTGGGATTGTATTGATGACTTTGCCATACCTGATACAATTGTAACACTATCGAGGTCTTGAATGAAAAATAATAAAACGACTATTCGCCTTGCTGGCCCAGAGGACGCTGTTTTACTGGCGAACCTGAGTCGGCAGACTTTTATCGAGGCGTTTGGAAAAGCAAATACGCCAGATAATTTGGCAGCTTATTTGGAAGGTGCTTTCTCGCCGGGAACACAATTTGCGGAGCTATCTAGCCCTGGCAGCCTGTTTCTGCTATTGGAACAAGAACAAAGCCCCATTGGCTATGCTCGCCTGCTGGAAAGCGCAGCGCCAACCTGTATTACAGGTGTGCGACCCATTGAACTGGTCCGGTTTTACTTACGCGGCGCGTATATCGGGCAAGGGTTGGGTTCTCTGCTCATGCAAGCCTGCCTTGACACTGCTCAGGGTAGGGGACAGGATGTCATCTGGCTGGGAGTGTGGCAGAAAAATGATCATGCGATTCGCTTCTATACAAGGTGGGGATTTCAAAAGGTTGGAACACACCCATTTCAATTAGGTAGTGACTTGCAAGTAGACGATTTGATGCAGCGAACCCTAACGGGGGAGCGTGTGGATAAAGGTAAAGATTGAACGGAATGCAACAATTGATTTCATGCTTTTGATAAGTATCATTATCAAAAGCATGAGGATGGCTAGAAAGTGTCTTTCCCAGATCTGGAAAACCGGCTAATTCCACTTATTGGTGTTCCATTCATGTATGGCTGACTGAAGACTGTTCAGTCAATCCGAAGGCAATTACCGGTGAGTGCTCAATAAAACACAGGGCTAATCATTCTGTAGATTATCCCTGTGCCACTCCCCTGGCGAATCATTTATTTCGGTAGGGGCCTTTTTACTTTCGAAACTGGCCGGTTTATAGTTTGGATATTTGGTTGAACAACCCGGAGAGAACGGAAACACCCGAAGCCGCACCGGGATCCACCCAGGATTGGTTGGCGTTCTGGCGTGCGTTCCCGAACATGGCCGGCTGAGATTGTACGCGCCGGGAGTTAGACAGCGCATTGGTGAGCGCATGCACAATCGACTGCTGATTATTTTGTCCTTGCTTGCGATCATTCAGGTAGGTTTCAATGCCAGGAATAAGTGAATCCATCATAGTGCCCTGTCCTGGGCGCGCCTGAGTTGCAGATTGTGTTCCGCCTAGCAGGCCTTCTAGAAACGGGACTACTTGATCCAGGGATATTCCCTGCTGTCCCTGGATTCGATTTCCCGCGGCGCTTAATCCACTGGCGTATATATTGGCTGTGTGCCCCCTACCCTGCTGGCGCAGCGCGTTTGAGGCCATATTCAACACATCCTGATTATTCATTTGCGGGTTTTGATGGATAATGTTCGATATCGTTTGAAAATTGTGAAGTATATTGTTGCCATGGTTGCCGTTCCCCTGATTACTGTCCAGATGATTGAGGTAACCCTGGTCGTTCTGTAATGCCTGCACAATCCCGTCAAACAGGCTCCCTAAACTGATCCGATTTGGCCCTGACATAGATATCCTCCTGAGAAATTCCCCCAAAACCAAGCATTATTATCATAATGAATCTCGATCCCCTGCTGAAGTAGGAAAATCCCTATTTCTTCATCTGCCAAGGAGGGAATGACTGAGGCGAGAATGGCCTATTGATCTATAGCTATACGAAAAACCCAATAATTTAATGACCTTTTCGGGTTACTTGCGGATATTTTGGATGGTGAGTTGACCGTTTATTCTGGCGCTTTTCTGTAAGGCTCGCTGCCAATCTTGGAGCAACAGTAAAGCTGCGACAAAATTGACAATCCCACTCGGAATTCCCATCACATAGCCGGCTAATTGCTGGTCAGCCAGGAGCGTGCTGCCCAGACGTGCCGTAGTCGCCGCGTAAAGAGGATACCAGGGCGTTGGCCAAAGAATGAATAAAGCGCTCAAAAGGCTGCCCTGGATGGTAAAGGTGATTAGATAAACTACACCCCACCCGGCATGTTTAGGTCTTTCACCGTAATGATGCAGCACCGTCCACCAGAATAACATGGCTGTCAACAAGAAACTGGTATGTTCAAAAGCATGTAAGGCTTCATGCTCCACGGCAGCCCGGTAAAACCAGGGCAAATGCCAGGCCCAGAAAACCAGTGTGGTAATCCCCCATACCCGCACCGGTTGGCTGGTCCAACGCCAGGCAGACCGTAAATGCCCCGGATTGTTTGCCCACCAATGCCCGAGTGAATATCGCGCAGCGCGCGGTAATGCCAATAGGAAAGGAGCGAGAGGATACCCCAGTACAAGCAGCGGGGCAGATACCACGATCAAAAGGATATGCTGTACCATGTGCGCCGAGAATAGTAAATCGCTCAAGGCAGCCACCGGGGAGATCAGCGCAATAAAAATGGAGCATAGACCTGCCAGAAAAGCAGTGGTCCTGCCGAACAGCCTGCGTCCCCTACCCTGCCGGCGATAAATGACCCGGATGCCGCGTAAGTACCAGAATAAAGTGATCACAAGAAACAGGAGGATCAAAGGATCCCAGGTCCATTTATCAAGAATACTGATCAACATTCTTTAAGTTTATCGCCAGAATGGAAACGGGGCAAGTTTTCGTAGGATATAATGGTTTCTATTCGTATAAAAATCGTTAGAGTGTTGGTAGCAGCCCCGGCTGCCACCAATGCCCAAATAACGATGTTGAAGTACAGCAGAGCCAGAACTCAGGAGGGATAAAATGGCAGCCTTTGAGAACAAAGTGCCCGGTACACAAGATAATCATATCGTACCTGAAGTTGCCATTATCGGTGCGGGACCAATTGGTATTGAAGCGGCTGTGGCACTAAAACGTGCAGGGGTTTCCTACCTGCATTTCGAAGCACAGCAAATTGGCCACACCATTTCCTGGTGGCCACGGGACACAGCCTTTTTTAGCACCACAGAACGGATAGAAATTGCTGGCGTTCCGGTTCAGAATGTTACGCAGGGTCGAATCACCGGTGAGCAGTATCTGGCTTACCTGCGAGCGGTGATTGAACAGTTTGATTTGCAGATTAATACCTATGAACCGGTCGATGATATCCAACCCGTACAAGGTGGGTTTGATATTAGTACCCATACCCTCAGCGGTGAGCACCATTATTTCGTGCGCAGAGTTGTTTTTGCGAACGGAGATATGGACCGCCCCAATTACCTGCACATTCCTGGGGAAGACCTTCCGCATGTCAGCCATTATTTTCACGATCCCCACGAATATTTTCGCAAGCGACTCTTGATTGTGGGTGGGCGAAATTCGGCGGTAGAAGCTGCCTTACGCTGCTGGCGTGGTGGCGCACGGGTAACCCTGAGTTATCGGCAGGCAATTTTCAATGATCAGGCGGTAAAGGCGCACCTACTGCCAGACCTGAAAACACAAATCAAATATGGCAATATCATTTTCTTGCCCGAAACCCAACCAGTTGAAATTAAGCCAGAGCAAGTCATTCTAGAAGAGCTCAAGACCGGAACGCAAATCGTTTATCCAGTCGATTTTGTTTTGTTGAGCACCGGCTTTGTCGCGGATACCCATTTATTTGAACTCGCTGGGGTGAACCTGGTCGGCGAGCAGCGGGCTCCAGAGCACAATCCAGAAACGATGGAAACGAACGTACCGGGCATTTATGTCGCCGGTACTGCTGCCGCCGGAACACAAGCCAAGTACCACTTGTTTATCGAGAATGCACATGTACATGTGGGCAAGATCATACAGGCGATAACGGGGCGCTGGCCAGAAAAATTAGGTACGATCTCTGAACGGCAATATGAAGTGCCGGTTGAGGATATACAAACAAACTGAGGTGAAAAGGATTCAATAATGAGACAGGTATGGCAGTTCCTAAAACTGACCCGTCCCCTGTTTCTGGTGGGCGGAGTTCTGCTGTACCTGTTAGGCGCGTTTGTCGCTTTCGTAAATGGATATTCACCGGACCTGACCAAGCTAATCACCGGGCAGGTACTGATCACATCGATTCAGTTGATGACGCATTACCAGAACGAGTATTATGACCAGGAAAGTGATCAGTTGAATCAGGCGCGCACCTGGTTTTCAGGCGGAAGCGGCGTGCTGGCGAGTGGTGCGATCAGTTCAAACAGCGTGCTGCTAGCCGGCCGGCTGTTCGCCCTTGTGGGAAGCCTGACCCTGATCATAGTGACTCTGCAAATCCCACCGCTACTCATTACCGGTGGCCTGGCCTTACTCTTCGCCTGGGCCTATTCTGCTCCCCCGCTGGCGCTGGTCAGCACTGGTTGGGGAGAGTTTTTTGCCTCGTTGCTCGTCGCCGGGTTGGTCCCAGTAATAGGTTTTCAAATGCAGGCGGGTGGGGGCATTTCACCGTTATTACTCGTAATCTGTATGCCGCTGGTTTTGTTGCACTTCTCGATGTTGATCGCCTTTCAGATCCCGGATATCCCCGCTGATGCGGCTGCCGGCAAGCGCACTCTGGCCGTCCGGTTGGGCGCTTTACCGGCAGCCTGGATTCATAATATCTCGCTTTTCCTTGCGTTCTGTGTTATTCTCGGCCTATCACTTCTGAACTGGACCGGTGCGAAATTAGCCGGGCTGACCTTCCCTTTGGCAGTCTGGCAGGCAATTCGAATGATCCAAATCGTCCGCAAAGAACCTGATCCGGCAAGCCAAAAATTCCTTTCCGGATACCCATTGTTTACTATGGGAGCTATCGGGTTATTTGCCATCAATGCGATGCTCTGGCTGGTAGGGTTTGCGAGGCTTTGGTTAAGGTTTTAAGAATTATTTCCAAAATTTAAGGAACTACCCGATGCATATTTCCGCGCGCAGCATAGTAAATTATCAGGTTGAGATCGATGCCGGCAATCACCAATGGATCTCTGATGAACCAGCCGGCGTCGGAGGTGAAGACGCAGGTCCCAGCCCCTTTGCCTTACTGCTGGGCGGTTTGGCATCTTGCACGATTATCACGATTCAAATGTATGCACAGCGCAAGCAGTGGCCTTTAGAGGGCATTGAGATGGAAATAACCATGCGTAGTGAGGAAGTTCGGCTGGACGATGGGAGCAAGGTTCGAAACAGCGTTATCGATACGCAATTAGCCTTCCAGGGCCCCCTAACACCTGAACAAATGAAACGGCTTGAGACGATCGCCAGTCACTGCCCGGTTCACCGTACATTGAAAGGGAATGTTCAAATCGTATCCTCGGTCAAGAATATGCAAGGGTCATAACTAACGAAAGTTAGTTACGCCCACCTGGCGACACATATGCACCAGTGGGCATTTACTGCACCAGGGTACAGAACCGGTGCATATGTGTTTCCCAAACGGCACCAGCACCCGATTAATCTCCACCCAGTATTTTTTTGGCAGCTTTTCTTCCAACGCTTGCGTGGTTTTCTCAGGTGTTTTCTCTGCGACGTATCCCCAACGGTTAGTGATCCGAAAGACATGTACATCGACGCTGATGCGGGGTTGATCACAGGCGATGCTCAACACCAGATTGGCGCACTTAACCCCTACCCCAGAAAATGACATCAGTGTTTCCTGATCGCAAGGTAACTGCCCATTAAAATGCTCGCTGACTTGTTGGGCGATCGCCAGGATCTGCGGCGCTTTCCGCTCATGAAAAGTGCTATTTCCAATCAGAAGTTCAATTTCTGCAGCAGTGAGTGTGAGCATTTGTTCAGGCGTTCTTGCCTTCTCAAATAACTGGCGAGCTAAGCGCAGGGTATCTTCGTCTCGAGTACGGATCGAGATGATGCAGGCAATCAACTGTTCGAAGGGGGAAGAATACCCATCCTCTGCCAGTTCAAACAAAGCTGCTTTTGGAAAAGGTTCTACGGCCTCGGCCGCCTTTTTCATGACCGTATCGATATCAAAAGGTACCTTTTTAATCTCCATTTGTATAAGTCCCTCCCCATTTTTGAGAATAACAATATACCTTCTATTTTAACTGGTTTTGAGAAAGCATTCTAGCGACCCAAAATCCAAATTCTTCTAATGGACAACCGATCGTTATTGACATTGAAATTACTTCGCTGTATTATTTTGACATCCAAACTTATATGGGGAACAACACAGCCAGTGAATAACGGGAGGGCAAGTTTTGTGCTCCAGGTCGTTTTATTTTTAGGTGTAACAAGTTGGGGTAATGAGTAAGGTCACTTTGCGGAGAAATTGAAACGAAGAGGAGTTTGATTTTATGAGCGCTGTGCCTATAAAACTGCAGCGGGTCCTGATCGCTACCATTGCCGCGTTTCTGTGGATAGCATCAGCTGCTTTAGGTTTTTTTTCCATTTATTCCCTGTTCCGGTTGACACCACTGCTGTATGCCCTATCGACAGGAAAAACGACATTTAGCATCTCTGAGAACAGCCTGGCTGTGTTGATTGGCCAGACTACTGCAATCATAGGCGGAATTGCCTGGATTATTGTAGTGATCGGCACAGGAGAGTATCACCTGAAACATTTTGGCGAACGGAAATCCTGGATAACCTTCGCCTGGGTGTTAGGGGTAGAAATCGTGCTTTTCCTGCTCGGGATCTTTATTCTTTAGGCCAGCAAGATCAGAATGAAAATGTGTTGCTTGCTTTGCACGGAGTGGACAGTAGACAACATATTTTCATATCGAAATGAATGGAATTGTAAAGAATTTCTGCGTTTCGCAGTATAATTAACTGCGTTGCCCGTCCTTTATCTTCATAGATCCATAAAAGAATCCGACTTTAGGAGAAATATCATGGCGAATTCAGATCAGCGGAAATCTTTTCTGAGCCAGGTTCCCTTGTTCCAGGGTTTAAAAGATCGCCAGCTGCAGCGCTTGGGTGACCGGATGGTTGAACGCAATTACGCCGCAGGCGACTTGATCGTAAAACAAGGCCAGGGAGGCGAAGGGTTTTATATAGTGACTTCCGGGAAAGCAGAAGCGAACCGGGAACGATCGGATGGGGAGAAAGTAGTCGTCAACACGTTTGGCCCGACCAATTTTTTTGGTGAGTTGGCCCTCCTCGATGAAGATGGCATTCGCACTGCATCGATTCGGGCAACTGAACCGACCACCTGCCTGGTATTGACACGCTGGGATTTTCTGGCTACACTCCGTCAGGATGCAGATATGGCGGTTGAAATCCTTCAGGAGATGGCAAAACGCTTCCGTATTGCATTAAACCAGCTCTAGATCATCGAGTCTACCCTTCAGTCATTCTACGAGGCGCTCCATCAGGGCGCTTCGTTTTTATCGGATAAGAAGCATGAAGTGCCCGAATTGTGAGTTTGATAGCCCAGCGGATATGCGCTATTGCGGGATGTGCGGGACCAGCCTTACCCGCCTCTGCCCGGTATGTCAGTTTGCCAACCCATTCAACTATCGTTACTGTGGCATGTGCGGCGCCCTTCTGGAAAATGAATCAACGCCCGAGCCACTCCACGCTGCTCAACAACCCGCCCAGACATTTCCAAACACTCCTCAGGCGCCTGCATTTGAGGGAAAGAAAACTGCAAGCAGCTCCTTAAGCAGTTCCTTAGAAGGTGAACGCCGGGTAGCTGCGATCCTTTTTGCGGATGTTAAAGGATCGACAGAACTGCTGGAACAAATCGGCACGGAGTCCTGGGTTGAAGTGATGAACAACGTGTTCCAGGTTCTGGAAGGCCAGATATACCGGTATTGCGGGGAGGTCGGACAATTCCGCGGGGATGGATTGGTGGCTTTTTTTGGCGCGAAAATTGCCAATGAAGATGATTCTGAACATGCCGTCCTGGCAGCCTTAGCGATTCAAGAGGCGATCAAACCTTTTGCGCAAGAACTTTTAAAGAAAGCCGGCGTAGATTTGGCTATTCGGGTGGGAGTTAATACCGGTGATATTATCGTGGCCAATGTCGGGGATGCCCAATACAGTGAAGATACCCCGATGGGTGAAGCGTTGACCATGGCCTCCCGCATGGAAACTGCTGCTGAACCGGGAACCGTGCTGGTCAGTGAGAACACCTACCGGCTGGTGCGGAACCTGTTTGAATGGCAGGCGTTAGGTGAAATAAGTGTAAAAGGCATCAGCCATCCGCTACCCGTTTTCCGACCACTGACGCATAAACGCCAGGTTGAACCCGGTCAGGAAAGTTATTCCTTCGGGTTCACTTTAGGATTAATAGGTCGGAAAACCGAATACCAGACGTTGAAACAGCGTGTTGAGAATTTATTTTCCGGCCACGGAGCCATAACACTGGTTACCGGCGTAAAAGGTATGGGAAAATCCTTTATCGTCAATCAGGTCCGGCAGCATTTTGCGCGCCAGAATGTACTGCTGGCGGCAGCCCAAAGTGTGGACAGCAGCCTGCAAGGCCAGTCTGTTCGCTGGCTGCATGGGCGAGCCCGTTCCTATGGGAACTTGAGACCCTTTTCGATGTGGTTGGATCTTATTCATGAATGGATCGGGGCGCACCCGGAAGAGCAGACGGATGAAGTTCAAGCGGTGCTGCGAATCCAAATGGAAACCCAATGGGGGCCAGAAGAAGAAAAAGATTATCCTAACCTGGCTACTTTTCTTTCCATGCCGATGGAAGAGTTTGTGATCCAACGGGTCAATTATTTAGATTCAGAAGGGTTGAAGCGGCAGTTTTTCCAAAGTGTGCGAGATTGGATTATTCACCTTGCGGAAAAAGGGCCTCTGGTATTTTCTTTCGCAGATATGCAATGGGCAGATTCTTCATCACTGGAGTTACTGGAGTACTGCCTGCCATTATGTGATACAAACGCTATTCTATGGATCCTGGTTTATCGTTCTGAACGAGATTCACCTGTCTGGCATTTGCAGCAACGCATCGAAACAGATTATCCTCACCGCCTTTTGCAACTAAATATTCCTCCTCTTTTAGACACGGAAGCTGAGGAATTCATCGACCACTTTGTTGGTGCTGAAATTCTTATGCCTGAAACGCGCGCCTTAATTATCAAAAAGGCCGAGGGCAACCCATACTTCATTAAAGAAATTATCTTCTCGCTCGTCGCTGATGGCGCCCTCACAGTGGATAATGACACCGGAACGCTGAAACAGGTACGCTCCGTAGCGTCACTAGACTTGCCGGACAGCTTGCAAACGCTCTTACTGGCTCGGATAGACCGCTTATCTGCTGGGGAAAAACATATGTTGCAAATGGCGGCGGTAATTGGTTCCGTTTTCTGGTTGAACGCTTTGCAAGCGCTGGCAGGACCTGATATGCCCTTGAGAAAAATTCAGGCTGATCTGGTGGAGCTGCAGCGCAAAGGGATCATTCACGAACGGGCTACGGTGGATGAGTTGGGCATGGAATACGCTTTCGATTCATCGTTAATTCGAGAAGTGGCATATGAAAGCATGCTCAGCCCCCAACGAGTGAATTATCACCTGAAAACAGCTGAATACCTGGAAGAAATTGTTTTCCGAGAGGGGAAAAGGCGCTATTTCAACTCGCTCGCGCATCATTACCAGCTTGCCGGAAACGTAAAAAAAGAATTGTTTTATACACTCCAGGCTGCGGAACGGGCCCAGAACATTTATGCGAATGCAGAAGCATTGCAGTACTACACGCGTGCTTTGGAACTGTTGCAGTATATCGAGGAACACCAAACCAGTAATGGACACCAGCGTTATGCCATCCTGACGCAGCAATTTGAGGCGCTAAATGGCCGGCGCGCGATTTACTTCCTGAAGGGTAATATATCCGCCGGTCAGGAAGATGCAAGTGCATTGCTGACTCTGGCGCGAAAAATGGAACAAGACCCTACCTGGTTGATCGATGCCTTGCTGCAGCAGCCTGGCGTTTATTCAGCTGAAGATCGGGATGAGTTGGAGAAAGGCATTCCACTGGCCCAGGAAGCCTATGAATTGGCAGTGAGAATTGGCGATAAACGGCGTGAGATGAATGGGCTGCTGGCAATCACTCAGCAGCGCAATCTGCTCAATGACCCAAGTTGGGTCAAGTTTGGTGAGCAAGCGCTTACCCTGGCCCGGGAGATTGGGGACCGGCATTATGAGGCCATGATCTTATTAGGATTGGGTCACGCCTATACTGGCCGGGATGAGTTATCTAAAGGGATGGAATATTTGAACGCGGCTCTGCCCATTTGCCAGGCGCTGGACGATAAAGTCTCCGAGATGACCCTTTTACGGATGTTGAGTGCCCAATATGAACGCAGCGGCGATCACTACCGCCGGCTGGTGGAATTTGAGGAGAAGCGCCTGGCGATTGCGCGAGAAATTGGCGACCGGTTTGAAGAGGCGAATGCGCTCATGTTTTGCGGGCAAATCCATGCCTTAAATCTTGGAGACCTGGAAGATGGAGTTGCTTTGCTTCAAGAAGCTTTAGAGATTTTGGATGGAGTTTCTTCAAAAGTCTTCGCTCTTTTAAGGTTGGCCCAGGTGCAAATTATCCTGGGTCAATACGACAATGCTCGCCAAACATTGGAAAATTCTGCGCCAGTTGCCGAACGAAATGTATATGATCTTGGCAGAGTGGGATTAAAACTGGTCACAATCCTTCTTTACAATGCGCTGGGGGATGCTCTTCATCTGCAGCAATCGTTAGCGCTCTGCAATGAAATTATCCAGATGGAAGAGAGCAAGTTGATCTCCAGGCAGTATCGGATGGCTGCCGCATGCGAAGCAGCGGCAGCCCATTATGGACTTGCTCGCCTGGCGGTGAATGATCCCGAACGGCAGCAGCAAATTCAGGATGCCTTGGTAACTTCACAAATCGCCATTGATATCTATAACCAGTTCAACTATATCAATATTGTGGAATGTTCTCTCGAGGAAATTTATTTGCGTCGCAGCCAGGCACTCACAGCCGGCGGAAAGAGTGTTGAGGCGGAACAATATCTGGAATTGGCTCATGCAGAAATGATGCGCAAACATGATCTGATCCCCGTAGACTGCCTGTTCCGGCGCAGTTTCCTGGAAAATATCCCTTATCATCGTGAGATTCGGGCAGCTCAAACAGCATCGACGCTGGCAAAGATAAAAAGCAGCAGCAACAGTTCAGGCTCATCCCTATAATTCCTGAAAATTGAAAACGAAATAGAGTAAGCCGGCATTTTTTAAGCCGCTGGCTTGCTCTATTAATCCAGTTAAGAAGTTATGCCCGTTACAGGGGGACTTTCCTGTAATTATGTGGGGAAAGCCCAAATTGAATTTATCAGGCACTTTTCCTATACTCATATTTGGATAAGTTCTGAATTCAGTTATCATCGAAGGAGGCTCAAGTTGCTGATTAGCCTGAAGGACATCCAGAATTTTAGGATCCTGGCCAAAGATGAGGGTGAGCCTGGTTCCATCAAAGCATTTCTTATTGATGATTTCGAATGGGCAGTCCGTTATGCGATTGTTGCCTTGCGTGGGCGAAATCTAATCATTCCGGTCCGCGCCTTTGGTATACCAGATCTGGATCAGCAGGTTTTGCAGGTTCGAGCGACGGTGGATCAAATGGAACATAGCCCCACGATTAATCTCGATCAACCTTTATCCAGGGAAATTGAACGTCAACTGCATGATTATTATGAGTGGCCGTATTACTGGGAAGCTGACGATGTTCCAAATACTTTACCAGGTGACCTCACCGCAGTTCCGCTCATCGATATGGAACTGGAACGTGAAGAGGAGGAAGAAGAGGAAGAACGAGATTTAATTCCTGAAACCGGAGAAGCAGCCAACCAAGACTTTCATTTATACAGCACGAAAGAATTATTCGGCGAGAATGTTTACGCGCTGAATGATGAACAGTACACCGGCACGCTAGTAGATATCATCTCTCAGGATGAAGACTGGAATATTCTATATCTTGTGGTGGATACGGGTGGTTTGCTGTCGGGTCATCAGGTTTTAGTATCACCACAGTGGGTGCGCGAGATTGATGAAGCAGGCTCTCGGATAGATGTTGATCTTAAATCAGATACCCTAAAAAACAGCCCAACGTTCACCTCCGTTCGAGACCTAACCGGAGATTACCAGTCCAGGCTGAACGATTATTACGATCAAAAGTAATATTCCTGGACTGATAAAGTGAGAGGCGTTCTTTATAAGACGCCTCTCATTATTTAATGAGAGACTGCTCAGCTTTTCATTGACAGAGGGAAAATTGTCATCCATAATCTAATGATCCCATACTATTTCTCTTTGGAGGGCATCATGACAAAGATTGCTTTTATTGGCGCTGGAAGTTATGGATTTACCCGCGGGTTGGTTCGGGACGTGTTGACTTTCCCTTTGTTAAAAGACGCTACATTATCATTAATGGATATAGACCCGGAAAGGCTGGAGTTTGCCAGGAAATCGGTTGAGAAAATTGTAGAACTTGGTAAGTATCCCGCAAAGGTTCAGGCAACCCTAAACCGGGAAGAAGCTCTAGAAGGCGCGGATATCGTTATCGTTACGATTTTAGCCGGCTCAGTGGACGTCTGGCAGCACGATATTTTGATCCCTGAACAATACGGTATCGATATCAATGTGGGTGATACCCGGGGACCTTCCGGCATTTTCCGGGCTTTGCGCACCATCCCGGTGATGTTAGATATCTGCAAAGATATGGAGCGCCTTTGCCCCGAGGCGACCATGCTCAACTATACGAATCCAATGGCGATGCTGTGCCGCGCAATGCAGCGTGAGAGCAGCATTCAGGTGACGGGTCTGTGCCACAGTGTGCAGGGGACGGCTGAAATGCTCGCTCGCTGGATTGGCGCGCCATACGAAGAAATCACCTATACCTGTGCCGGGATTAATCACATGGCCTGGTACTTGAAGTATGAATGGAATGGGGAGGATGCTTATCCCCTGATCCATAAAGCTGTCAGTGAAAACCCGGAAATTTATAGCGAGGAAATTGTTCGGAATGAAATGTTCCTCAACCTCGATTATTATGTCACCGAATCCTCTGGGCATAACTCGGAATATAATTGGTGGTTCCGCAAGCGCCCGGAACTGGTCGAGAAATACTGCGCTCCCGGTACGGGTTGGAACCCAGGTCTGCACCGCTATATCCTGGATCACTACCGCAGCCGCGAAAGTAACTGGCGCGAAGAAGCACAGCGCTGGTTTGCCCAGGATCAACCCATCTCTCTGGATCGTGGACATGAATATGCCGCTTATATCATTAATGCCTTAATGGGCGGTGAACCGTTTGCCTTTAACGGCAACGTTCCGAATAAAGGCCTGGTAACCAATTTACCAGAAAACGCCTGTGTAGAAGTCCCCGTATGGGCCAGCAAAAAAGGTCTGGAGTCCGTCCGAGTTGGCGCTTTACCAGCGCAGTGTGCTATGCTCACCGGTCTTTCTGCTCAGATCGAAGAAATGGCCGTTGAAGGCGCCTTGACTGGTGATCCTCGGCTGGTATTCCAGGCCATTCTCCATGATCCGTTGACCGCAGCAGTGCTGTCGATGACTGAAACCCGTGAAATGGTCAACTGCATGTTCGAACAGAACAAGGATTATTTACCGACCTTCAGTCACCTGACCGTGTAGAAATAGCAGAGGCAAGGTGCAAACAGGTGTATACCGCCATCATTGACCGTGTACACCTGTTTGCTCGCCTTATGAGAAACACTCTCCTTTTCTTTGAAATAGACAACAGATGGATAAGGAGATGAGGAGGTTTTAGCATGGCTCCAAAAACGTCTCTTGTGGAGCGTTCGCTCGTGCTATACGAAATCTATGTGCGCAATCACGGGCCGCATGGCACATTGGCGGATGTCGAAGCTGATTTGCCGCGCATACGCGACATCGGCATAGATGTGATCTGGTTTATGCCCATCCATCCGATTGGTAAGACTGCCCGCAAAGGCCCTTTGGGGTCCCCTTATTCGATTGCGAATTATCAAGAAATTAACGCTGAATATGGCACGAAAGCAGATTTTGCCCGGTTGATCGAAAAAGCGCATCGCTTAGGTTTACAGGTAATGATCGATGTCGTTTTCAACCATACGGCCCATGATTCCAATCTGGTCAAAGAGCATCCAGAGTGGTATCACCAAAACGCGCTGGGGACTCCCATAACAACCGTGCCGGCCTGGAGCGATGTTATCGACTTGCGTTTCCCAAATCAGGAATTGGAGGCGTATTTGATTGAAACGCTTTCTGGTTGGGTCCGCATGGGCGTAGATGGTTTTCGCTGCGATGTTGCTTCGCTGATCCCCATTGACTTTTGGAAACGCGCCCGGCAGCAGACTGCTGAAATCAATCCGGATATCCTCTGGCTGGCGGAATCAGTTCACCCCAATTTTCTTAACGATCGCCGTGATTCAAACCTGCCCGCGTACTCTGACAGTCAGGTCTTTGAGGCCTTTGACATGAGCTATGATTATGATATCTGGCCAATCTGGCAGGCTGCGGTAACCGGGCAAGCGCCAGTCGCGCGTTACCTGGAAATGCTCCGTTTTCAAAACAGTATTTACCCGGTAAATTATATTAAGATGCGCTGTGTTGAAAATCATGATCAGGCGCGCATCCTGGCTCTGGCGCCTTCTCCCGAACAAGCCCTGGCCTGGACGGCGTTTGAAGCGTTCAACAAAGGTTCTTTCTTAATCTATGCAGGGCAAGAAGCAGCAGCATTACATACTCCCTCCTTGTTTAAGATGGATAAAGTTAATTGGGGCGATTACTCTCTGCAGCCTTTCTTAACCAAATTAGCAAAGCTCAAGAAAGACCCTGTGTTTGTTTCTGGCACCTTTACCATCTCTGCTGCCGAACCAGTGGTTGTTGCCACCTGGGAGAGTTCGGGTCACTGCCTGCTTGGTTTGTTTAATGTCAATCATAATTCGGGAAAAGTAAGTGTGCCCTTACCCGCCGGCGATTACATAGACCTTCTTTCTGAAAAGACTATGAAAGTAGAAGATGGTAATGTATCTATACCAGAGTCGGCAGCAGTTTTCATGTATTCATCCCCGGTTCACCCCAGGTGGTTCTACTCCTTGTTGATGGACTTGCATATCCCCTCAGACAGCCAGGGATAAAGAGTACTTGTGCTTAACCAAGAACTACCGCCTCATGGCGGTAGTTCTTAGGCCTTTGCTCAAATTTCGGACGCGCTCAAAGGAATAACGGGCGATTTAGCGCGTTGCCCAGAGCATGCCGCGCCGAACAATTTCTTGTGCCTGCGGAACCTCAAAATCCTTTGCCACGTGACCCAAGGAGCTGTAGAAAACCTTCCCATTTCCCCAGGTACGTTTCCAGGCGACTGGCATGACAGTTCCCGCAATCCAGGGAAGAATCTCGCCTGAGAAGGTCGTGGTTGCCAGAACCTCATTGGAAGGGTCGACATGCATGTAGTACTGCTCCGAATGCATGTCGAAGTGATCTAACCCGGCTGTAATTGGGTCAGTATGGTTTGTAATGTCCACCCGGTAATCGATCACTCCGCCTGGATGAGCCACCCACTGCCCGCCCACGATGAACTGGTAATCCGGGTGGTTGCGGAAGGAATCGCCCAAGCCCCCATGCCAACCAGCAAAACCGCTTCCTGCCTCAACCGCCTTTGTTAGACCCTTCAACTGATCACTGGTGATATCACCCATCGTCCAAACCTGGGTGATCAGGTCATAGCGCTGAAGTGCATCTACGTCCAGGTAAACATCCAGCGTATCACAAAGGGTCGTTACATACCCGGCCTGTTCCATTAACGGTGCGAAGATATCAACACACTGTTTTGGCTCATGTCCTTCCCAGCCACCCCATACAAATAATACGGATTTCATTTTTCCCTCACTTCGATGAATTTATGGATGAAGTCAAAAGCTTCACTTTATTCCGGATAGGTAATCATAACTCTTTTTCACTGCCGTCATCATATCTGTTGCACAGCGATCCAACTCCACGATTATCCAGGCATTTGGAATAGCTGCCTGCCAGATTGCCTTGAGATCGATAGTTCCTTCCCCCAGGGCAGTCATCGGTGCGTCTTTTATCGCTGGACCGTCTTTAACATGCAATAGCGGCGCGCGCTCACCTAAATTCTGTACAACCTTTACCGGATTTTCCCCGGCAACTTTTACCCAGTAGGTATCTACTTCGAAAAAGATATGCGGGTCTAACTCCTCAATCAGCCACTCATGACCCAGTTTCCCTTCAACTTCATGGAACTCCCACCAGTGATTATGGACGCCAAAAGAAATCCCCCGCGCCCGAGCATTCTGGTAACTTTCATTCAATCTTTCGCATAAAGTCTGAATCGTCTGCCGGGATTCGAAATCAGCTGGCCGGATTTCTGTGCAAACGAGCCGGGGATTTCCAAGCGCCTCAATCGTTTCCAGAACCTTTTCACGGTTTGACCCAATTGGCATGGGTTGGTGAGCGCCTACGATAGTGAGGTTTAGGGACTCAAACAGCTTCGCGGCTGCTTCTGGAGTTGTCCCACCCAAACCGGCAGTTTCAACACCCGCATATCCGATCTCTGCTACCCGGCAAACCTCTGCCTCAAAGTTATTTTCCAGTGAGCCTCGCAATGTATACAGCTGTAATGCGATCTGTTTTTCCATGATTTCCTTTTTTTGGTTAATTAGTAGTGAATATCCACCTGCCGGCAGTCCGTGGCAGACTGGAGAATTGCATCACAGATGACAGCATTCTTGTATCCATCCGCAAATGTTGCGCCGTATGGGGCAATGTCTGTGTTATGGACAATTGCATCCAGCAGGTGTGAGATTTCGTGCACAAAGGTGTGCTCCCAGCCAATAATATGCCCGTGCGGCCACCAGTTTTCCCAGAAAGGATGGTAAGCTTCACTCACTAACACCGTATGGAATCCCTGAGTTTCCTTTGGCTGCTCATCTTTCCAAAAGACTTGCATTTCGTTCATCCGTTCCAGGTTGAATACCAGGCTGCCTTTTGAGCCATTGATTTCCAGAACCTGGTGATTCTTCCGACCCGCGCAGAAGCGGGAGGCTTCTAGCGTTCCTAAAGCCCCATTTTCGAACTCAAACAGAGAGACAAAGGCGTCATCTACGGTAACTTCACCCTTCCCTGATTGATCCGCCAGGGGACGATCCTTAATAAAGGTCCGCGTCATCGCCGATACCCGGCGTGGTTCGCCCACCAGGAACCGGGCCAGGTCGATGATGTGTGCGCCTAAATCACCCAAAGCGCCAGATCCTGCTCGGTTTTTATCCAACCGCCAGACCATCGGGAAGGAAGGATCCATAATCCATTCTTGCAGGTATACCGCCCGGAAGTGATAGATCTCACCCAGTTTTCCAGACCGGATCAGCTCGTAGGCCTGGCGAATAGCAGGTACGTAGCGGTAATTAAACGAAACCATATTCTTCACGCCTGCTTTGGTCACCGCATCCAGCATGGCTGCGGCTTCTTTCGCCGTCCGGGCCAATGGTTTCTCACACAGGATATGTTTTCCAGCTCGCGCCGCTGCAATGCAAGGTTCAGCATGCACATCATTGGGCCCACCGTTGTCAAACAGTTGGATCCGGTCATCCTGGATCAGATCATGCCAATCGGTGTAATAGGTCTCATAACCATAACGCTGCGCCGCTTCTCGAACCGATGCTGCATCTCGCCCGGCAATTGCAATCAGGCGCGGAACAGCAGGAGGCGGATAGATCATGTAAGGGATTTTTTTATAGGCATTGGTATGCGCTTTCCCCATAAAAGCATAACCCATCATCCCCACGCCAATTTCCGGGGCCTTTCCACTGGCCTTCGCGCCAGCCATTGTCACAAAGCCAACATCATCTGGCATATGAACCTCACTTACAAAGGATTAATTAGCAAAGCAGAGAGTTGGTCGAGGTCACTCCGGCCAACTCACACAACCGTTGCGGCTGCTTTCACTTCTTTTGGAAAGCAGCATCAAAAGCGATATCAGAGGGCGGAAAATCAACTTGTTTAACAAACGCTGCGGCTTCACGGGCGCCATATTCCCGATCCATTCCGCTGTCCTCCCATTCGACTGAGAGCGGCCCGCTATACCCTACGGCGTTGAGCGCCCGGATAATTTCTTCAAAATTGATTCGCCCCCGGCCTAGAGAGCGGAAATCCCAAAACCGGCGCCGGTCGCCAAACTCAGTATGCCCGCCAAACACACCAGCTTCGGTTGGTTCAGTGGACCAATATACATCCTTCATGTGCACATGATAAATGTGTTCGCCAAACTTGCGAATAAATCCCACATAATCAACGCCCTGGTAGCCTAGATGACTGGGGTCGAAATTAAAGCCAAAGGCTTTCCGGCCTCCCACTGCGTTCAATGCCCGTTCTGCAGAAACAATATCAAAGGCAATTTCTGTGGGATGTACCTCCAGTGCAAATTTGACATCTACCTCATCAAATACATCCAGGATCGGGTTCCACATTTTTGCGAAGAAATCATAACCAGCCTGAATCATAGCCGGTGGCACCGCAGGGAAAGAATATAGAAGTGGCCAGATCGAAGATCCGGTAAAACCGGTGACAATCTGCACACCAAATTTAGCTGCGGCGCGCGCTGTATTTTGCATTTCTTCTACGGCGCGCTGGTGTACGCCTTGTTCGTTTCCATCACCCCACACGCGCTCGGGGACAATTGCCTGGTACCGTTCATCAATATGGTCACAAACTGCCTGTCCTACCAGATGGTTGCTGATGGCAAAGCATTTCAATCCATAACGGTTGAGCGTATCCCATTTTTTTTGGATATAACCATCCTCACAAAGCGCAGCTTCAACATCAAAATGATCGCCTGAGCAGGCGATCTCTAAGCCGTCAAAGCCAAAAGATTTGGCTTTCTCACAAATTGTTTCAAATGGCAGGTCGGCCCATTGGCCAGTGAAAAGGGTTACCGGTCGAGGCATTGTTCTACTCCTTTCGATGAAAATTACATGTATGTGTCTCGCGTTTCCTAAATGTACTCCGAATGCAGGTTAAACGCAACATTTCAAAACCTGATACTTGCCATAGGCGGGAAATTTTAATTCAGACATTGAAATTTTTTAACAAATCTTATGGAAATTTGGTTTTTATGGTTTAATGAACCCTGACAATTTTTGCAATCCATTTAGGAGGGAATATGAATTACCGTCGTTTGGGCAAAGCAGGGATTAAATTAAGTGCGCTCTCTTTAGGTGCCTGGGTTACCTATGGTGGGCAGGTTGGTGAGAAAGTTGCCAAAGATTGTATGTCCGCGGCACGTGAGCATGGCGTGAACTTCTTTGATAACGCGGAAGCCTATGCTAACGGAAATGCCGAAGTGGTCATGGGCAACGTGATCAAAGAGTTGGGTTGGCGGCGAGAAGATATTGTTGTCTCCACAAAGATCTTCTGGGGTGGTCCTGGGCCGAATGATACAGGTCTATCCCACAAACACATTATTGAAGGTGTAAACAACGCTTTACGCCGTTTACAGCTTGACTACGTGGACCTGGTTTTCTGTCATCGCCCTGATCCGAACACGCCGATCGAAGAAACGGTCCGAGCCTATGATGAAATCATCCGCTCTGGAAAAGCCTTCTACTGGGGTACATCCGAGTGGTCTGCCGCTGAGGTGATGCGCGCGGATGGTTTGGCACGCCAGTATAACCTCACTCCCCCAACGATGGAGCAGCCACAATACAACATGTTCACGCGCGAGCGCTTTGAGAAGGAATATGATATTCTGTTCCGCGAGTTAGGGTATGGTACTACGATCTGGAGTCCACTTGCTTCCGGGCTTCTTTCTGGCAAATATAACCAGGGCATTCCTGAAGGCAGTCGGGCCACGCTGGAAGGCTATGAATGGCTGCGCAAGAATGTGATTACCCCGGAACGGATTGATAAAGTAAAACAGTTGGTGCCAATCGCAAACGATTTGGGTTGCACGATGGCTCAGTTAGCCCTCGCCTGGTGTCTAAAGAATCCAAATGTGAGTACGGTCATTACCGGGGCCAGTAAGCCTGAACAGGTTCACGAGAATATGAAAGCATTGGAGGTTGTTCCAAAACTGACGCCAGAGGTGATGGCGAAAATAAATTCAATCTTAGGAAATGACCCCAATCAGGAAGAAGAATAGATAAAAAGGCGGAGCGCAAAATGCTCCGCCTTTTTACGTTTAATTAGGTATTGATAGATGTACTTTAGGTTTTGAGTATTGGCTACACGCATTTTTAATCCAGGGAATTTTCCAACCAAAATTTCGATTTCAGCACCTGTTCACTATGCTACAATCAAATTTAGTATTTTCTCTTCCTGCTTTATCTCAATTCTGATTGGAGGACGCTCTGAAATGACTGAGAAACGACCTTTACGCGTTGCCATTGTTGGAACTGGTAAGCGCTCGGACTATCTCTATGGACCAATTCTTGCTGCGCTACCAGATGAGGTTGAATTGGTATCCGTCTGGGGGCGCAGCAAAGAATCGGCGCAAAAACTAGGCGAAAGCCTGGGCAAGCCCTGGTATACCGACTTAGATCGTTTGGTGCGGGAGACAGCCCCAGAAATTGGCATTGTTTCGGTAAATTATGCTGCTAATGGTGAAGTAGGCTTGATGGCGGTGGAAAGTGGTTTGAATGTACTCGTAGAAACGCCCATTGCGCATGACCTGAAACAGGCCGATGCCATTATATCTGCTGCCGAATCGCGCGGTTTGAAAGTTGAGGTTTCCGAACAATTTCACCGCCGTCCGCATGAGCAGATAAAACTAAAACTGATTGAAACCGGCCTGTTCGGCAAGGTATATACCTCATTCAATGACTTTGCCGGGCATGGTTACCACGGTATTAGTGTGATGCGTTCTTATCTTGGTTTCGACGCCCGGCCAGTCCGTGTTACCGGTTTCGTACACGATTATCCCTTAGCGGCATATTGGTCCCGTTTGGCGAACAATTCAGATCCTCGTCAGGAAACCCAGGAACACGGCCTGATTGAATTTGAAGGTGGCCAAATTGGAGTTTTTCATTGGACCAGTGTTGGTTATGATTCACCGCTTCGTTGGTGGCGCAGCAGCCGGTTCCTGGCGGAAAAAGGAATGGGAATCTCGATTGGCACTGGGCTGGACACCGAAGACCGTTTATCCATCGTCAGCCCCGATAGTGAAGCCCCCCTATTCATCAATATTGAACGGAGATACGAACGCGTGGATGGTGGCGCTCTCATAGGTGTCTATGCGCATATTCCAAATACCGATGTTCCCCTGGTATGTTGGGAAAATCCATTCCGACCGAAGGTCCAAGGGCACGGACAGCAATGGCATGATGATGAAATTGGCGTTGCAGGCTGCTTAATGAGCCTGGTAAACGCTGTCCGCAATGATACCCCCCCCTCCTATGGACCCGATCAAGGGCGTCTGGATCAGGAGCTTATTCTGGCTATACGCAAATCCTCCGAGCTTGGCGGTCAACCCGTTGAGATCCCTCTCAAAGTGGAGTAATTATGTCCAATCCCATCCCTTATCTTGTCGTTCCAGATGCTGTCCCCGCGTTACTTGATTACTGTCAAGAACACGCGCTAAAGCGCTTTTTCCTGATCGTGGACGAAAACACTTATCGGGTTTTAGGTCAGCGAGTTGAATCCGCTCTCGTTGAACATGGCCTGGATGTTAAAACCATATTATTGACTGGTCCTGAGATAGTGACCAACGAATACAACCTGGTGCGCACATTCGTAGAAACCCAGGGTGAAGACCGTACCTATATTGCCGTTGGTTCGGGTACCGTCACGGATATCACCCGCTTTGTCAGCCACCGCTCTCGAGAGAAATTTATCTCCTTACCAACCGCGCCTTCCGTGGATGGTTACACTTCCATCGTCGCTCCTATGGAAGTCGGTAAATACAAAATCCCCTGCCCTGCCCAACCGCCGGTCGCAGTGATCGCCGACCTGCCAACTCTATGCGCTGCTCCCCGCCCCATGATCGCGGCTGGATTAGGCGACCTTTTAGGGAAATATACCTCCCTTGCGGACTGGAAAATTGGCTCATTACTTTATGATGAACCTTACGATGAACACATCGCTCAAAAAATGCGCGAAGCTGTCGATGCTACAGTGCGCCTGATCGATTCTCTCGCTGCAGGTGAATGCGAAGGCATCAAGTGCTTGATGGATGGGCTGATCGGCACCGGCTTTGGCATGCTCGAGTTTGGTGAATCGCGTCCTGCTTCCGGTTCGGAGCATCATTTAGGGCATTATTGGGAAATGAAGTTTATTCTTGAGGGACGCCCTGCTCAGCTTCATGGAGCTGAAGTGAGTGTTGGCACCATTCTTTCCGCCCGGCGTTACGAATTGTTGCGGAAGATGACAAAAGCAGATGCAGCAGCCTGTCTAGAAAACCGCTCGCTGCCAACCCGTGAGTCTCTGCTGGCGGAAATTCAAGCTGCTTATAGCAGCGTCTCAGATAAAATTGCCGCAATTCAAGCCCCGCTATTAGAGATGACGCAAAACGATCTGGATCGGCTAAAAGCTCGCATACTTGAGCATTGGGATGCGATTCAAGCCGCTGCTCAAACCGTCCCTTCAGCAGATCAGATAATCAGCTGGATCTCTGCTGTGGACGGGTCAACAAAACCTCAAGATATCAACCTGGATCAAGCGGAGACAATTCTTAGCTTAAAGACAGCTCACTATCTGCGGGATCGGTTTACCTTAAACCGACTAGCCTTTTGGTTAGATCTACCCCTAGGTTATCCATAAACGAAACGAATAAGTGTCAAATACCACCGGCAAATTTGCCGGTGGTATTTGATTTTTGTACACATTTACTGATCGCCGAAAATCAACGAAGCCTTTTTTTGCGCCCCGTGCCTGAAGTAGATGTGTTTGTTATTCTGATTTAGGATTTATGGTAATGAAAAGATCATTTATATAATCAGTTGCAAGTTGATAATAATTTATAAAATAGATCCATAATGATGATTGACATACCTTGATCAATGTGCTATATTATTTTTGTGGAGGCGTGGAATTGGGGATGATTATTGGTCGCACCGCCTAATTCTAGGCAAGTCACCCGAGGAGCCAAACGCGAAACCGGCCACAAGCGGTTTTGTTTATGGGAGCCTTTCCTTATACACCCTGACCCGAAGGCGGCAACCGGAAGGTCCAATGAAAATCATTGCATGGGCGTGAAAACTTATTTAGGAGATTCATTGCAGAGAATAGGTGGGATAATCGCTGCAGATATTACAAACAAATCACACTTACATGATTAGCATGGCCAAAAGGGTCTGAGCACTATTTAACACATCAGACTCGACCCTTGGGCAAATGATGGTACAGGAAATAGGGGCGTAAGTAAATATTTCTGTATCCTGATTTGTACAGTGGCCCGTGCAGTTTACCCATAAACAAATTTAAAAATGGATTGATCTTTCCTGACCCGGCAAGGCCAGGTGGTTAAATTCATTAAACATTATCTGGATTTAGAACCCATTATGAGTAAGCATAATGTCGGAATGGCGGAGCATGCCTGCTAGCGACATTGTTTTTATTATTTTTTGAAAAGGATTAATCTAACAGAGGCCTATGGCAAGCACACTTAAACCCCGTCCAGTCGATATTCCCCCAACAGAAACCTACCATGTCCACATAGAACCTACAAATGCCTGGTTCTCATTTCCCCTCCGAGAGATGTGGAATTTCCGAGAACTATTATTCTTCTTGTCCTGGCGGGATATCAAAATCCGCTACAAGCAAACCGTTTTAGGTTTTGCCTGGGCCATCCTACAACCCTTCTTGACCATGGTGGTGTTTTCGCTTTTCTTTGGAAAGCTGGCCAAAATGCCATCCGAAGGTGTGCCCTACCCAATTTTCAACTATGCAGCGCTTCTGCCGTGGCAGTTTTTCGCTAATTCCATCACTGTCTCAACCAACAGCCTGGTGACCAATTCCAACATGGTTACAAAGGTATATTTTCCCCGCCTCTTTGTACCCATTTCCGCGGTCCTTTCTGGCTTGGTGGACTTTGCAATTGCCTTTATCGTGCTCTTGGGCATGATGCTTTTCTATCATATTTCACCCAACCTGGGCGTGCTCCTGCTGCCGGTGTTCTTGCTGCAAGCCTTTATCGCTGCGATGGGCGTCAGCCTCTGGTTATCGGCGCTGAATGTGAAATACCGAGACGTGCGCTATGTCGTCCCGTTCTTATCCCAATTCTGGTTTTTTGCGACGCCAATCGCTTACCCCAGTTCCTTACTGGGAGAACCCTGGCGGACCCTCTATGGCCTCAACCCTATGGTGGGTGTTGTTGAAGGTTTCCGCTGGGCGTTATTAGGTACAAACCCACCAGAAGCAATGCTTTTCATCTCGGTGTTGATTTCCCTAATATTGTTAATCACCGGGCTGATTTACTTCAACCGCACTGAGAAAACCTTTGCGGATGTGATTTAGCCTTCGTCTAATACCACCCTTAAAAGGAACTCTCAAACAATTATTATGAGTGACATATCTATCAAAGTACGTGATGTAAGCAAGTGGTATCGCATTGAACAAGATGCGAAGCCACGGTATCACACCTTGCGGGATCAAATTGTAAAGACATTCACCGCCCCAATCCATAAATTGACGGATGGGAAAAAGAATGCGGATCAAAATGGATCAAAGGCGCATGACGACTTTGTTTGGGCATTAAAAGATATCTCCTTCGATATCAAGAACGGCGAGGTTGTGGGGCTTATCGGACCCAACGGCGCCGGGAAGAGCACGCTGCTTAAGATTCTGACCCGTATTACGGAGCCCACCAGAGGAGTGATCGATATTTACGGAAGAGTCGGTTCTCTCTTAGAGGTTGGAACTGGATTTCACAAAGAGCTGACCGGAAGAGATAACGTCTACCTTAATGGTGCAATCCTGGGAATGCGCAAAAGCGAAATTGATCGTAAGTTCGATGAGATCGTCGATTTCGCCGAGGTCGAGAAGTTCATCGATACACCGGTCAAGTTCTATTCCTCAGGTATGTCGGTTCGGCTCGCCTTTGCTGTTGCTGCTCATCTTGAGCCAGAAATTTTACTGGTGGACGAAGTCCTCGCCGTTGGCGATGCAGCATTCCAGAAAAAAAGCCTTTCGAAAATGGAAAGTGTTGGCAAAGCCGGACGCACGGTTGTCTTTGTTTCTCATCATATGCCCTCCATTACCCGGTTGTGCGAGCGCGCTTTTCTACTCAATCATGGGCAATTGCTCATGAGCGGACCTGCAGAAAAGGTGGTCGGGGATTACCTGAGCGCCAACCTTGGCACCACCGCCTACAAAGAATGGCCGGATGCGACCAAAGCACCAGGCAGCCAGGATGTGCACCTGCGTTCTGCTCGCGTCATCAATGAGGAGGGCGAAACAAACTATAGCTTTGATATTCGTAAACCCATCGGAATTGAAATCACCTTTGATGTTCCGAACCAGACTTCTTACGCACTTTACCCCTATATTACCGCCCAGAATGAAGAAGAGGTCTCTCTTTTCACCTCCATTGAAACAGATGACACCTGGCGCGGTCAGCCGCGTCCAGCCGGGCGATACTGCAGCGTCGTTTGGATCCCCGGCAATCTGTTATCTGAAGGCACCATCACCATTGGGGTAGGCATGCGCACTGAAATTCCACATATCATTCATTTTCACCACTATGATACGGTTGCGTTTCAAATTGTCGAAAGCCCCAATTCTGATACGGCCCGGGTAGATTACACCGGAAAGATTCGAGGCGCCGTCCGGCCCTATTTGAACTGGTCGACACAATTTGAGCCCGCATCAGCTTTATATCCAGGGGAGAATAATCTGTATGGTCATGGCTAACCCGCCAAAGCTTAGCATTGGTCTACCAGTTTATAATGGTGAACGCTTTATCCGATTTGCGCTCGATTCAATTCTCAGTCAGTCTTTCACTGATTTTGAATTGATTATTTCCGATAATGCCTCAACAGATGAGACAATGCGCATCTGTCAGGAGTATGCAGCTCGGGATTTAAGGATTCAGTACTGCCGAAATATAAAAAACGTTGGCGCAGCGGCAAACTTTAATAATGTGTTTAAAAGAGCCCGAGGGGAGTACTTTAAATGGGCTGCCGCAGATGATATTATCTCCCCCACTTTCGTTGAAAAATGTGTCGCTGTTTTGGATCAAAACCCCGCTATCATTCTGGCTTATAGTAAAGTCAATAAAATTGATTCGTCGGGTGAAATTACCGGCGTATATGAATATCCCATGCGAGTCGCTGACCCCGATCCGGCAGTCCGGTTTGCAGACCTGATCCTGGTCAATCACTTTTGTGTGGCAATTTTTGGCGTCATCCGCAGGAATGTCCTGGCCCAGACGCCGCTCATTGAAACCTATGTTGGGTCAGACCGGGTGTTGTTAGCGGAACTAGGCTTACGCGGACGGCTTTATGAAATTCCCGAATATTTGTTTCACCGCCGCGAACACCCACAGACCTCTGGCCGGATGTACAACATTTATAACCGCCTGGCCTGGTTCGACCCAAACCGGCGCAAGGATCTCAACCTGGTGAATTGGAAAGTCGGTAAAGAATACCTGAATGCCATCCAACGGGTTAAACTGCCTCGCGCGAAAAAAGTTGAATGCTACCGGACTACGGCAAAGTGGTTCTCAAAACGGCGTAATGCGTTGATTGAGGACATAAAAGCTGTCACGGTGCAGGTGGTTCCATTTTCACGCCAGCTGGCTCACTTGATGAAGAAAACGCATAATAATCGCATAGATACTGGAGGTGGGATATGAAAGTGGCGATTTTAGCGGGAGGCTTTGGATCGCGCCTGGCTGAGGAAACGGAAGTTAAACCGAAGCCAATGGTAGAGATTGGTGGACGGCCGATCCTCTGGCATATCATGAAACACTATTCGTTTTATGGCCACAAAAACTTTGTGATTGCCTTAGGCTATAAGGGGGAAGTGATCAAGCGTTACATGGTCGATTATGCCTCCCTCGAATGCAACCTCACTGTTGATCTTTTAAATGGTGACGTGACCGTGCATGATGGCCCCCGTCCGGATTGGAAAGTCGATCTGGTGGATACCGGCCCGCGCACGCAAACCGGCGGGCGCATCAAGCGGCTGGCTCCCTATCTGAATAATGAAACTTTTATGCTCACCTGGGGGGATGGTGTTTCCAATGTCGATTTGAACTGCCTGCTCGATTTTCACCGGCAGCATGGAAAACTAGCCACCCTCACCGCCGTCCGCCCACCAGCTCGCTATGGGCATATGGTCTTTGATGGTGACCAGATCGTCGAATTCATTGAAAAGCCGCAGATCGGTGAAGGATGGATTAATGGCGCTTTCTTTGTCCTGGAACCCGGCGTGTTTGATTATATCGACGGTGATCAAACAGTTTGGGAACATGGACCACTGGAACGCCTGGCAGCAGATGGCCAGTTGATGGCCTATAAGCATAAATCGTTCTGGCAGTGCATGGATACACTGCGTGAAAAGTACTTGCTCGAGTCTCTCTGGCAGAATAATCGAGCGCCATGGAAAATTTGGGAGGAATAACGAATGCGCGTTTTGGTTACTGGACATCATGGATATATTGGCACGGTTCTCACACCGCTGCTGACCCAAGCCGGTCATGAAGTCGTAGGGTTAGACAGTGACCTGTATGCTGCGTGTGTATATGGCGACTGGGAGGATACCATCCCTTCCATCCATAAAGATATTCGCGACGTGGAATTGGCCGATCTTAAAGGCTTTGACGCTGTACTGCACCTGGCGGGTCTCTCGAACGATCCCTTGGGCGATCTAAACCCTGATCTCACCGAACAGATCAATTACCACGCTTCAGTCCAGCTGGCCGAACTGGCCAAAAAGGCGGGCGTGGAACGCTATATCTTCTCTTCCTCTTGCAGTAACTATGGTGCTGCCGGGGATGACATGCTGGACGAGCATTCCACCTTCAACCCAGTTACCCCATATGGGAAATCCAAGGTAATGGTAGAGCAGGAAGTTTCGCGCATGGCAGACAAGAACTTCCACCCCACCTTTCTGCGCAATGCCACAGCATATGGCGTATCACCTTTCCTGCGCTTCGACCTGGTGCTTAATAACCTGGTTGCCTGGGCCTATACCACCGGGAAGATTTACATGAAGAGCGATGGCACCCCCTGGCGGCCCATCGTCCATATTGAGGACATTTCCCGGGCATTTGTGGCTGCGCTAAATGCTCCGGTGGATGTAATTCATAATGAGGCCTTTAATGTCGGGCGCACTTCAGACAACTACCGCATTCGCGAGCTGGCCGAAATTGTCGCCGAAACCGTGCCAGGCTGCGAGGTCAGTTTCGCCCCTAATGCCGGGCCAGACAAACGCAACTATCGCGTCAACTGCGACAAGATCCAGCAGGTGCTGCCCGAATTCAAGCCCCAATGGGATGCTCGTCGGGGAGCGAAAGAGCTGTATACCTCCTATTGCAAACTGGGTCTTGATTTGGACGATTTCGAAGGCCCGCGCTACAAACGGATCGCGCATATCAAGCAGTTGCTGAGTGATGGAAGTTTAACCAATGATTTGCGCTGGACAAAAGAGCCAGCCGGCCACACCGCATAATTCATCGCAGATCAGGAGGGACATGAATGGATCATTACAAAACTGAAGACCACTGCCGCTCTTGCGGCAGCGGCAGCTTGCAAGTCATTCTTCCATTTGGAGAAACACCTTTGGCCGACCGGCTGGTCAATGCCGATCAGTTGGATCAGAAAGATCTTACCGCTCCCCTGACCCTGGCATTCTGTCCGGATTGTTCTCTGGTACAGATCCTGGAAACCGTAAAGCCCGAAGTGCTGTTTGGGGATGAATATCCTTACTTCTCTTCCGTCTCCCAGGCGTTATTAGAGCATTCCAAAAAGAATGCATTGGAGCTTATCGAAAGCCGCTCCCTTAACGCGGATAGCCTGGTTGTTGAACCCGCCAGTAATGACGGTTACTTGCTGCGCAACTTTGCAGAGCGCGGCATCCCCGTCTTAGGTATTGATCCGGCAAAAGGCCCTGCCGAAGCCGCGCTTGCTTCTGGCATTCCTACAATGCACACCTTCTTTTCACTGCCATTAGCAAAGGATCTGCGCGCTCAAGGTAAAGCAGCCGACGTCATTCTAGCCAATAATGTCCTGGCCCATGTCGCGGACCTGAATGGCTTTGTCGAAGGCATTGCGACATTGCTAAAGGAAAATGGCGTGGCAGTCCTGGAAATGCCTTACGTTATCGACCTGATCCAGAAGGTGGAATTTGACACCATTTACCACCAACACCTGTGCTACTTCTCAGTAACCGCGCTGGATAACCTGTTCCGCCAGCACGGATTGTATTTGAACGATGTTCGGCAGCTGCCCATCCATGGCGGATCGCTGCGCTTGTATGTTGAAAAAAATGAAATTGTACAGGAATCGGTGAAGCAGCTGCTCAAATCCGAGAAGGAAAGCGGCGCGGATCAAATGGATTATTACTGCCAGTTCGCGGATCAGGTTCGCAATATCAAACAGGGTCTTACCGAAATCCTCAGCGACTTAAAATCAAAAGGATATCGCATTGCCGCTTATGGCGCCGCTGCCAAAGCCTGCACCATGATGGCTTACTGTGGCATCGACAAGCGCTACATCGATTACATTGTCGACCTGAATAAGTTCAAGCAGGGTCGTTACTTTAGCGGCAATCACCTGCCTATTTTGCCCCCTTCAAAGTTATTGGAGGATCAACCAGATTACACCTTACTACTCGTCTGGAACTTCGCGGAAGAAATTTTGCGGCAGCAAGACGCTTACAGAAAACAGGGTGGAAAATTTATCGTTCCCATTCCACAGCCTATCATTGTCTAAACAAAGCCCAAACACAGGACCAGAGCCCCATGAAAAACCATTTTTCCCATGGCTTTCCAGTAATCGTAGCCCTGGTGATCATTCTTTCAGCTGCCATGCCGGTTACTGCCAGCAGTCAACCGGCGTCACTCGCGGCAAATCAACCCCCAATCATCACCGTCTGGTATGAACCTTTTCTGAAATTCGGTCAAATAGGAAACCCCCAAAGGCAGGTTAACATCCTGGGGAATGTATCTGACCCGGATGGTAGTGTCACCTCTCTGACCTACAGTTTGAACAATGGGCCTGACATGCCATTAACGATCGGACCAGATAAGTATCGATTGCTCAATCCAGGTGATTTCAACGTTTCCATTGATATGACTGGCTATAACAGCGGTGTATATAACCTGCTGCTCAAGGCTAGAGACAACACCAACACTTTACAAACTAAACAAGTCGCTTTCTCCTTTACCAATGGAAAAACCTGGCCTATGCCATACGCAACTCATTGGAGCAGCGCCGCCAGTATTCAAGACCAGGCGCAAGTCGTCGATGGCTTATGGAAATTGACCTCCGGCGGCGTCGAACCCGTCTATTTTGGTTATGACCGCCTGATCGATATTGGCGATATGGGCTGGACGGATTACACCATTCAGGTTCCCGTCACGGTGCATGCCTATTATCAAAATCCCATTGCCCCAGATGCTGGGGTCGGAATCATTGCCCGTTGGCAAGGGCACATAGGTCCTGGTCAACCCCCAACCGGTTGGAGCCAGCTGGGCGCATATGGGTTTATCAGTCCAAAGTATAAGGGGCTTGCGCTGCAAATCGACCCGAATAGACCCGTTTCTGAACGAATGGGTATTGTTTTTGAACAGACCTATATCCTAAAGTTGAAAGTCGAAACGACTTCGCAGGGAGGCCGTTACAGCTTCAAAGCCTGGGAACAGGGCCAGCCCGAACCAGATTGGAGCGCATTCCCAAACATTTACAACGTTGTTGACTCAGGTGGGGATTTATCAGCCGGATCGATGCTGCTGGTGTCGCATAAAACGGATGCGACTTTTGGGGATGTCGTCATCTGCCCACTGACCAATCCAACTTTCAAATTGACGGTAAATACAGTCGGGAATGGGTCAGTGTCTCCACAGCCTGCGGCGGTAAACAATACATATACCTGTGGAGACAGCGTAATCCTGACAGCCACACCGGCTCCAGGTTGGTATTTTTCAGGTTGGACTGGCGATTATCAGAGTACCAGCAGCAACCTTTCTTTCAGTATCGCTAAAGCCAACACCATCACGGCGAACTTCAGTGAGGGGGTTCCCAACCAGATGGGCCAAAAACTCTTCCTCCCACTGGTAACCCGCTGACTGATTTCGAAATGAACAGAATCCTTTGTTATGTTTATAGGAGGTGAATTGAACAAAAAAGGGGGGGGGTAATCAACTGCTCGATCTTCATCGTCCATATAAAGGGGTCACAACTCACCGATCCTTCGCAAGTAAGAACACTGACAGCGAAACGAATGACGCGCGATAAAAAGTTGTGATTGCCTCACGGAATGACATAAGCCAGTAAAGTTTGCCTGCTTTTCGTCAGCCCGGAAAAAGATCTTCCAGACTTTGTCCAACAATTGAATATTGTCTCGTCCTGCAAGGGGAAAGGATTTTGCAATGCGATCAATGAGTAAGCTCTTCCAACGGATTCCAATGATCCTGACGTTAATTCTTATCACGCTGGTGACAGTTCTACCATTAAGTGGCTCTGTGACAGCCGCAACTGGCCCGGTCACACCGGATGATTTCAACCGCTGCAGCCTGAATACCAGCTTGTGGACTGTAGGAAACCCAGCTGGGTTTCCAGCGCCATCGATCTCGGGTCAATATACAGGCAATTCTTATCTGACCTTAACTGTCCCCCCGGGTAAACAAGCTGCTTTTTCCGAACTGAACACGGATGCCCCTAGAGTTATGCAGCAGCTTTCCGGTAATGGAGCCTTTGACTTTGAAGTTAAGTTTCTTTCACCATTCCAGGCAACAGCCAACGAAACCTGGACGATCCAGGGAATCCTGATCCACGATACTTCGACCCAGGGTCAAGATAAATGGCTCCGCTTTGAATTAAACACAGATCCGCTCAATAATTCGATTGACCGGTATATTGGTTACTTCGAAAACGGTGTTCTTAGCAAAGTAGCTGGGCCCGGTATAATCACCACCCAGAAATTCGACGTGACGCCAATCTATGAGTCTATTCGCTATGATGGAGCAGGAGGCTGGATATTCGCTTACAAAATTGGTGATTTAGATAGTTATCATGAATTTCAATTCACGAATGATACAGCCCTAGAAGGAAGCCCGATCACCTTCACACCTTCAGAAATCGGTGTGTTTGCCGGAGCGGAAAGGACATCTGGGACTGCAAGCATTCCGGGAATCACCTCGCAGGTCGATTATGTATACGATGTGTTTGAAACCCCCTTCACCACGAATGATGCTAACACAATCACCGTTAACAAAGCCGGCACGGGTCAAGGAACAGTCAACTGGCCCATGACCAACCCTGCGCAGCAGTGCAGCGGCAATGTAGTTACGCTGACAGCTCAACCCAACCCGGGATCTACTTTTGACGGTTGGACAGGAACGCAATCCGGAAGCCAGCCGAGCATCCAACTGACAATGGATAAGTCTTACACAGAGACGGCGAATTTCACCGGCGGCGCTCCGATCAACTACACAGATTTCCTGTACTTGCCCCTGATCTCTCGCTAGCCTTCACGCGTAATTAAACATCTGGTTGAGGGGTTTCAAATCCCAGATACCCCTCAACCACCTGAATTATCCCCACCCTTATTCATTCCGAGGATTTTATGGTTAATCAATGCCCTGCATGTGGAGCAAGCTCTACGCACATTTTTTATTCACTGAAAAACTTACCTGTTCACAGTGTTCGGCTTTTATGGTCAAGAGAAGAAGCTTTAGCATTTCCGACTGGAAGGATTGATCTGGCGCACTGCCCATCCTGTGGGTTTATTTACAACGCCTCATACCAACCCGAATTGCAAGATTATTCAGACGAGTATCAATCAACGCAAGCCTACTCTCCCACCTTTAGTGCCTTTGCCCGCCGCCTGGCCGAGGAGTTAATTGAGCGCTTCGATCTTCATCATAAGGAAATCGTAGAAATTGGCTGTGGCCAGGGAGAGTTTCTATCCTTATTATGTGAGCTTGGAGATAATCACGGCACCGGTTTTGACCCAGCCTATGACCCAGCGCGGTCAGCAGTAAGCAATCCAGATCAGGTAGAAATTATTCCGGATTATTACGGAGAGAAATACACCAATTACAAAGCAGATTTCTTCTGCTGTAAAATGACCCTCGAGCATATCCGTGACGTTGCCCAATTCATAGGAACCGTCCGACGCTCGGTTGGAAATCAGCCCGATACGGTCATTTTCTTTCAAGTTCCAGATGTAAAACGAATCCTATTCGAGACAGCGTTTTGGGATATCTACTATGAGCACTGCTCATACTTCGGGAAATCATCCCTGGCCAATCTGTTTCGCCAGGAAGGGTTTGAAGTGTTGGATGTCTGGCGTGATTACGGAGACCAGTACTTAATGATCAGTGCCCGCCCTGCCGAAAAGCCGGAAACGCAACCCCTACCTCCCGAAAATGATGTAAATGAAGTAACCCATGAAGTAGCAGAATTTATCACCCAGTATCCATTAGTCGAGAATCGTTGGAAAAAATTGATCAAAGAAGCGGCAAACCAGGGGAAAAAGGTTGTTATCTGGGGTTCCGGTTCAAAAGGGGTAGCCTTTTTGACCACTCTCCATATCTGTGACGAAATTGAATACACCGTCGATGTTGATCCCCATAAAGACGGGACATTTATGGCCGGAACCGGACAAAAAGTAGTTGCGCCAGCCTTCTTAAAGGAATATCAGCCCGACCTTATCATCTTAATGAACCCGCTTTATCGTAGAGAAGTGCAACGAGATCTCGAAAAGATGGGGGTTTCGGCTAATATTTTAGCAGTAGGAGAATAAAATTGAACGGGAACTTTCACGACCTGCGCCAGACCATATTCAATCTTCGGAAAAGAATAGTTCCAAAACAGACCATAAAGAAACAGCCCATTAATAAGGGATTGCCCGAAGGAATTGACTGGGATACGCTCAATTCCGTTTTTCAAAGCCGATTCGAAGATCGGCCTGCCACGATTTCATTCCAGCACCTTTCGGGTTGGAAATCCGCCGGAGCTTTTCGGCTCTTTATCACAACCGAAAAAGGAAAGGCAACCAGCCTCATTTTTAAAAATTCACTATATAAACAGGAAGAAATTCCTGCCCTGATGGATCTTCCGGTCTGTCCTGGTCTGGCAGAGTTTGCGATTTATAGCCAGCCCGAAGGTGAATTAAAGAAATATCTTCCAGAGGTATTTTTCGCTGAAGAAGTTACCCCCAAAGAACATTATCGTTATCTACTGGAAGATCTTCAGCAAGGATACCGGCATATTTTCAACGTGGAGGATATCGTCTTTGGTAGTACTTTACTTCCCAGGCTTCACCAGGCATTACAAGCTTGGGCCGCAAAGACAAAACAAAACGGCCTTTTAATTTACGACTGCGACTTCTCTCAGGCCTTAGATAATTATGCCAGGAAAAACCTGGAAGCATATCAAGCGCAATCAGACGACCCTTTTTTGCGTGAAACGCTTTCGCAATGGCCTGGCATCACGCAAATGCATCTTCGTCAAGAATTTTTCGCTTGCCAGTCACAAATTCCAATTCACGGCGACACAAACTATACCAACATTCATCTAAGCAAAGCTGATCCAAATGACTTTAAAGTCGTCGACTGGGAATGGGCCGGCTTTGGAAGCCGATATGCGGACCTGGCCTCATTGATTAAGGGAACAAGTCCAGAAATTGAAAACCGGATTTTCCAAAACTATTTTGATGGCAGCAACAAAATGGCAGAATGTATAGATGGTCCCTATTCCAGCGTAGAAAGTAAGCGCTTATACCTGTGGAGCCAGATGGAAAGGGGAATTCTGGATGCTGCATTCTTAGCATCGCAGCATCTTAATTCTTCCGAAAAGACAGAGTTTTCCTACCCCCGTGCAATTACGCTGTCTTTAAAACGCTTATTAACAGCTTATCAACAACTATCGAACTAGGCGAACTCAAGAGACCTCATGGAACTTCAAACCCAACTTAATCCAGAGAAGCAAATTAAAACGAATTGCCCTGTCTGTCAATCTGCTGATTTTATAAAAATTATCGATTTGCACCAAACCCCAGTGCTCAGTAATGTTCTGTGGGATACACGTGAAGCAGCGCTTACGGCTCCACGAGCAGATATTCGGCTGGCCTTTTGCAATAATTGTGGCCATGTATTCAATCAGTATTATGATCCGGCAGAGTTGGAATATAACCTGCAGTATGAAAACTCACTCCACTTTTCCCCGCGCTTCCAGGCCTATGCCACCTGGCTCGCCAACCACCTCATTGATCAATACGGTCTTCACCAAAAGCAGATCATTGAAATTGGCAGCGGCAAAGGTGAGTTCTTACGCATGATGTGTGACCTGGGTGAGAACACCGGCATCGGATTCGACCCCAGTTACGAACCGCAGGAAAGTGACGATCACCCTTCCCTGACCTTTATCCAGGACCTATATTCAGAAAAGTATGCTGGTTACCAGGCGGACCTGCTCCTATCCCGGCATGTCCTGGAACACATCGACCAACCCGCCGCTTTTATCCAGCGGCTCCGTCGCACACTCGGCTCAAACAAGGCGGCAATCGTCTTTTTTGAAGTCCCCAACCTGGCTTACATTTTACGTGACACCGCCATCTGGGATATTATTTACGAGCACGTTTCCTACTTTAGCCCGCAGTCCTTAATTTATCTATTTTCCCATGCGGACTTCAATGTACTCGATAGTGCGGATGCTTATCAGGGTCAATTCCTATACATAGAAGCATCTCCCCGCGAGCCAAACACCCCGCCCAATCAGCCAGACCACCCACCCCTTTCAATCCTCCGCAAACAAATCGAGGTGTTTTCTCGGCGCAGTCAAGAAAAGCTCCAGCACTGGCAGAGCCGCATTGCCAACCTCCATCAATCCGGAGAACGAGTTGTTGTTTGGGGAGCAGGTTCGAAAGGCATTTCCTTTTTGAATATGCTGAATATCCGTGATGAAATTGAATACATCGTGGATATCAATCCCCGCAAGCATGAGCGTTTTGTTACCGGCGCCGGGCAGCAGATCGTCCCCCCGAATTCCTTCGGAGTTATCAACCTGATACAGTCATTTTGATGAATGACATTTATCGTGAAGAAATTGAGCACACCTTAGAAAAAATGGATTTGCATGTCAATATCCTCTCCGCAGTTTGAATCAACCTATCCATCCGAAGCGGCCGAACGAAATATCGTTATAGCGCATTACCGGCCTGATATCGTCAGCGGCGCCGAGCGTTCGATCGCCGACCTGGTCGAACAAATTAGTCCCCGCTTCCATATCACCATGCTTGTCCCAGGCGAAGGCAAGCTTGCGAAATTCTACCGGAAACTCGGGATGGATGTTTGGGTAAAAAATGTAGAGACACCTCGCCGGTTGTATCCTGGGCTGCATCAAATCCAATCCTGGCAGCTGGCCTCAGCCTTCCGCAGCCGAGCAGTGGACGCCGTGCTATGCAACACCTTTCCATCTGCCAGCCGCGTGGCAACCGCCTGCCAGATTTCACACATCCCTTACGCAATCTTCATGCGGGACTATATCCCAGACTCACCTTTACACCGCAAGATACTATCCCAGGCAAATATGCTGCTGGCAATTTCGAAAGATGTTATCCAACAACATAGTGAGCTGGTGCCGCTGGATCATTTCCGCTTAAGCTACAACTATATTGACAGGGAACCGCTCCTCAAACGTGCGCAAACCTACCACGCTTCGGGGCAGCGTCTTTTGCCTTTTGATCCAAAGCTTCCGATTGTCGGGCTGGTCGGGCGCATTACGCCCTATAAGCAGCCTGAAGTATTTGTGAAAGCCATTCCGCAGATCCTTTCCGCCGTACCTGAGGCACGCTTTGTGATCATCGGCGCGGCCCAAGCCCGAGAGAAGCCCTACGAAGATAGCATTCATCAGTTGGCTGAGGAAATCGGGATAACCGATAAGGTTGCATTTCTTGGGCAGCGTCCGGATGCCGTCGAGCTCACCTCTGAAATGACGATAGCTTGCCTTTGCTCACGGCGCGAACCCCTGGGGCGGGTTGTTCTGGAAGCACAATTACTCCGTATTCCCGTTGTGGTGCCAGACACCGGCGGCCCTGCTGAGATCGTTCAAGACGGTGTAACCGGCCTGCATTTTTCAGCAACGGCTGAAGATGCCCCACAGCAATTAGCCAACCAGGTGATTCGCCTGCTAGAAGACGCCCCACTGCGAAAAACGCTTGCCCAAAATGGATATGAACAGATCGTAAACACCTTTGCCAATCATATCCATGTTGAAATTCAGGAGGATTTTATTGAACAACTTTGCTCCCAACCTGAAATCGCCAGAAATTCGGATCAATAAGCCGCTTAGTGCGAAACGAATTGCGATTGTTGGCCGGCTGGATGAACCCGGCGGAGTTCAGTCAGTTATCGTCTCATTAATCCGGGGGTTGAATTCAGTTGGCGTTGAGCCTGATCTCATCTGGGATACGCCGCCGAACAAAAGCTTATTGCAAAGTAAAGGGGTTCACACCGGTTTTCAATATGTGCACTTACCCGTATCGACCAAACTACTCTATCAAATTCCGGTAACGATCCGCTACATTCTGCGCACAGCCGATACTTTCTCCACCAAGAAAATTTATCATCCTTATGATTTCTACTATATTTTCTATAATGGTTTTCTGGTGGAGGATGGTACGCCCCACATCCGGTACTTGAGCGGTCCCCCGCTCCTCCCCCAATTAGATTCTGTTAGCCCTGGCCTTAGGGGCATTCCTTACCGGGTTCTCCGTTCCCTTTATCGCAATCTGCTTTCTAAACGTTTCCCGGTTTATGATTACCATCGCGATTCTAACTACGTAATCAATTCGGAATACACAGCCTCCCTGTTCGAAGAGGCACATGGGGTTCGTTTACCCGTCGTTCATCCCCCTATCGATCTTACTGGGCGAAATTTTGTTCCTAATGATCTTGACCAACGCGATACCGTCGCTTATTTTTCTCGCTTTGCGCGTTACAAACGCCCCCAAATGGTTTTGGCCCTGGCAGCCCGGCATCCTGAAATGCGCTTCATCCTGATGGGCGGTGTCCGCAAGTTACAGCAGCCGTTCGTTGAATCGCTTCACGAACAGGCTCGTGCCCAGGGGCTGCAAAATGTTGAATTTATTGAAAATCCATCGAATGCCCGCGTTAAAGAAGAACTGGCTCGCACCCGCTTCTACGTCTTTCCGGCAGTCAACGAGCATTTTGGTATGGCGACTGCCGAAGCTATCGGCTCTGGCGCAATCCCGTTTGTGCATGACTCTGGTGGGCAGAGAGAAGTGGTACCAGACCCACGCCTTCGTTTTACTGATGAAAAGTTTGTAAATCAATTTGATGAACTCCTGCAATTATCCAACGCGCAGTTAGCCTCACTGCAAATCCAACTTCGCCAGCATGTTGACCAATTTTCTGAAGAAGCATTTATTAAAAAGATGATTAAATTTATCGAAACGCCTACAGAAAGCGAGCAGGTAAATGGACGGCAGTAAGTCAAACCGCCTGCCCCGCAGACAAACCATTCGCCCGGCTCTCCAGCGTCAGGCGAAAGAGCTGCATAAACAAAGCCGGAAGGACATTCAACCCGCGCAAATAGAATCGACGCCAGACAGCCTTGAATTAGCTTCCTCTTCGTTTGCGAACATACAGCCCGTTCTAGATGCAGCGCAAGCGATCACTCGCTCAAGTGCTAAGTTTTGGGCATTGCTGATAATTGCAATCACTTCACTGGTCTGGGCGGCAGGCATGGTGATCGGTTTTGAAAATGCACTCAGCATCAATCTTGCCATTGGGTTCATTCTCGCTATCGTCGGCCTGACCTCGCCCAGCCTTGGCCTTCTCTCCATCGGCGTACTGGCCGCTCTCGATGCAATGGCAGCCGAACTTTTATACACCGGCGGGCTTTTACGCTTCAACACCCTCAACTACTGGCTGTTGATCGTGATGATTTTATACTTGCCATTCATTTTGCGCCTGCGCGATTTAAATTCACGGACCATTGAACTGTTCGTGTTACTGCTCGCCCTCGAACTCTCTTTTTCACAAAATATCAGTTCCGGCGCGCAAGATGTGCTGAATATTGCAACAACCTTTGGAATGGTCATTTACTTCGCCAGGGGGTTAAAGGATGAACAAACCCTGTATTGGTTAGGCATCGTGAATGGCGTCCTGGCAGGGTTAGGTGGCTTAATATTTTTATTGCAAATCAACCAGTTGCCATATACCAACCCCAATAACTGGACATACTTTCAATTAACGGCCTTATTTTCGATTTGCATTAGCTTTCCCTATGCTCGTGTTTTACGTAAGAACCGGGTGGTCTTACTTCTCCTTGCCGTCGTCAATGTCGCCTGGATTTTCCTTAGCGCCAGCCGGGGAAGTTTATTAATCGCCTTACTTTGTGTTGTATATCTATTCCTATCTACACGATCCATCACGCTCAGTTCCGTCATGATCGCTTTAGCAATTCTGGTCGGTTTGTGGGTATCCACGCAGTTTGTTGAGCAGCAATCCTATACCATCAGCCGCATCCAATTGCTATTTGATCCCACCCTATCCAGCACAAAGCGGACCAGCAAACGGTCAAATCTTGCTGAAGCAGGCATCGCTCTTTTCCAGGCCAATCCTTTAGGAATTGGCACCGGGAGCTTCCGAGAAGAGTCTTCTTCCACAACTTTTATTTCCGGTGATCGGCCTGCGCATTCCGCCTGGATAAAAACGCTGGCTGAAAATGGCGTCCCGGGCATCATCCTGATGGTCGCGTTTATCGGCGCTTTTGCGATTGAAGGTTTCCGCAAACACCAGGAAGGGAAAATACTTTTTGGTTTGTTTATCGCGATTGTTTTCGCTTCTGCTTTTATCGCAAAAGAGTTTCGCGGAAAGAGCCTCTGGTTTCTTGCAGCTGGAGGAATTGTGCTGCTACATCCAGAAGAGATGCTCGAGTTTCTTAACCGAAAACTCAAGCCGAACGATATTGACTATCGCAAACGGTTAAGGGAGATTCGTTTTGGCCGCAGGAAATAGCTCCCTCAAGGTATTGTTCATCGCCGGAAGTCTTGGAAAAGGCGGGGCAGAAAAGCAGTTAATGTACATGCTGCGCGCCCTTCAAGACATTGGCGCTGAAGTGCGCGTGATCGCCCTCGCTGAAGGTGAATTTCACGAACGTACGTTACGCGGAATGGGAATCCAACCTATTCAGATCGATAAACGAAATCCACTCTCCCGCCTTTCTCAAATTGTGATGACAGCCCGCACTTTTCGGCCGCATTTTATTCAGGCCACCCACTTCTACGCCGGCTTCTATGCGGGAGCAGCCGGGAGAATCCTCCGCATTCCCTCAATCGGAGCAATTCGTGGGGATTTATATCACGACCTGAATGGCGTTGGCCTGATAGGCCGCTGGCTCTTACATTTGCCTACTGTGCTGCTGTCCAATTCTAACAATGCGCGAGAGAACGCACTCCAGATCGGCATATCCCCCCGGCGGGTATTTGTGCTGCAAAATGTAATCGACCTGAAAGAGTTTGACCGCCGTTTGCTCTCGGCGAAGCCCGGACTGCTGCGTGGTGATCTGAATCGAGGCTGTTGTTACGCAGTAAGCGTTGCCCGCCTGATTCCAGTGAAACGATTAGAACGGTTCCTAAAAGGGTTGTCCCTGGCTCGCCAGCGCTTACCTTCACTGAAAGGCGTAATTATTGGTTCCGGGCCAGAAGAAGCGGCGTTGAGAAACCTGGCAGAACGGCTCGGGTTGCAGCCCGACCATCCGCTCGGAGGATTGCAATTTTTGGGAGAGCGGAATGATGTACCGCAGTTGATCAGCCAGGCGGATATGTTTGTGCTCACATCGGATCGGGAAGGGTTCCCGAATGTTATTTTAGAAGCGATGGCCGCATCTCTGCCTATCATTTCCACCCCCGCAGGTGAAACGCCTGGTCTGGTAAAGGATGGCGAGAATGGTTACCTCATTCCCTTTGATGACCCGCTCGTTCTCGCGAATCGAATGGTTCATCTGGCCCAATCGCCAATCCTTGGCGCAAAACTGGGCAGTGAAGGACGCGTGCTGGTCGAGCATCAGTATAGCGTCAAACACCTCACCGGAAATTTGCTAGATACCTATCGGGCTATCGCCCACGAAACAAGAAATAATTCGGTCCTGGCATTGTTGGAGAAACTGCCGTCTGCGGAACAAGAAAAAATATCTTCCTACTAGAAAAATTGAAAACTGGGTTATCCAAAAAGTGAGATTGGGGAGTCATGGATAGGAGACAAAGAACATTTCTGATCGTCGTTGCCAGTATCGTTGTGCTGTTTGCACTGGTGTTACTCGTGTTAAGTCTCACCCGTCAGCAAGCCATCCCAGCTCCTGTTACCCCGGTCGTTCCTGGGCCTACCCAGAGCGTTCCTGCCCCAGGAACCGGTACCCCGGTCTCACCGACCGGCGCAGCCACTACTCCATTTCCAACGTTTACACCGCTGCCAGGCATCATTCCGCCAACCGGAACTCCGTCCCAAGCAACGCCAGTCCCATCCTTATCGCACACCGCAACTCCCACAATGACCGCTTCGCCGGGACCAACCTTATCGGCAGAACATGCTTTCTTTGTCTCTCCAGATGGAAAGCCTGAAAATGATGGCAGTCAAGCCCATCCCTGGTCACTTCAATACGCCTTCGATCCGCATAATGCGGCCCAACCCGGAGATACGATTTGGGTAATGGGTGGAAAATATATGGGCCCCTTCACCTGCTCTCTGAAAGGTGCAGAAGGTAAACCCATCACCGTGCGCGCGGTTCCTGGACAGCGCGCCATTATCGAAAGCCCTGACCTGGGAATTGATATCGCAAACGCTGCTTACGTCAATCTTTGGGGGCTTGAGATTACAGCCACAGAAAATCCTCGCGATCCCTTCCATCGTCATCAAAGCGCTTATGGGGTGCGCATTAATCAAGGCAAACCATCGAACCACATCAAGTTCATCAACCTCATCGTTCATGATATGCCCGCACAGGGGTTCGGCTGGTGGCAGGCAAACACAGATTCGGAAATTTACGGTACATTAATTTTCTATAACGGCGTCTCCCAATTTGATCACGGGATTTATGTTCACAATACGGATGGGACGAAAAAAATCATTGATGACATCATTTTTGACAACGCTAGCCACGGGATCCATGCCTATGGCGAAACCCCGGGACAATATTTAAATAACCTCTATATCGAAGGAAACACGCTTTTTGATAACGGCAGCATTGGCCGCTCGACGAAGACCGGAAATTTGATTGGTTTCAAACGCAATATTCTGGTTGGAGGATTCTTGGTCGCGACAGACCCGGTGATTATCAACAATTACACGTTTTATCCAGGCCAGTCTGGTGAAGCCCTGAACCTTGGATATCAGGCTGGCAGCACTGGAGCGGTGGTTGAAGATAACTATTTTGCAGGAGGAAAAGTACAACTCGGCGGAGACAATCTGGATATCACCATGATGAAGAATACAATTCTAGGGATTGGCTTAGCCAGTTTAACCGAACTACCTTTCAAGCAAAACAATGTCCTCATTTCAAGTCCAAGCGGCGATAAGATTTTCGTTCGGCCAAACAAGTATGAAGCAGGCCGCGCGAATGTGACCATTTACAACTGGAGCCGCAAGCCTACCGCCACTTTATCTTCAGATCAGCTCGCCGGCGTACAGATCAAAAAAGGGGATCACTACGAGTTGCGCAACGTGCAAGATTATTTCAATGATGTGGTCTCTGGCGTATATGATGGGCAAGCCATCGCCGTTCCAATGACCGGCCATACTGTCGCCCAACCCCTGGGATTAAATTTTCGCCCGCCATCTACCTTTCCAGAATTTGGCTCATTTGTTTTGACGGTTACCCCCGCCAACCCTTAAAAAGCAAATGGGCTCTTTGAGAGAGCCCATTTGTCGATCTTTAGAAACACCAGGGTGGGACGCCCTGATATTCTGGAATCTGCTTAGTTGCTGGAAACGATCAACACGAACGCGCCGAACTCAGGGAAGGTCGAAGCAGGTTTGAAGCTCAGGCCTACCGGTTGAGCGACTGAGTGCCCGGTCATAGGAACCGTGATCGCGCTGCCGTTGTAAGTGCCAGAGACGACATCACTGTAGAAATTTTGAGCGTTATGCAATTCATAATGATCGCCAGATTTCAGGCTAATTCCACCCAAGCTGGACGCGCTGACCGAAACCGTGCTCTGTTTAGCCCAGTTATAGATTGTCAGGTTCGCCCGGTTAGGTTCATATCTGTTTGGACGGACAAATATTTTCGTGCCGCTCGGCTTGGAGGAGGTCCAGCTATTGTTTGAGTAGCTGGAAGTGCTAAAGCCAGTCAGCCCTCCCGGAGCGAAGACCGTGTTACCCGCCATCGCCAGGCCAGATTGGGAACCGCCCAGATCAAACTCGCCACCCGCGAAGTAGTTATTGGTGACTTTACCATTACTGCTGCCAGCGGAATAACCGAGGTTCATGGATGCGCCGCTGGAGCCCGGGTAGTAAGTATAGTTATTGGTAATCGTCGGGTTATGGGCCACAAGCGTACCGCCCAACAGGATATTGCGTTTGTAAATGCCGTATTGGCTCTTTGTAGTGGTATACCCGATGCTGCCATTGTTGAAAAGCGTGTTACCTTCGAGATAGATGTTATCCAGAGTATGCGTTGATGACTCTGTATAAGCATGAACCCCATGGCTGGCGTTGTCGAAGATGAAGTTATTGACCAGCGCTTTGGTACCACTGAGGTTGTTCAGATAAATGCCATGATCCAGTTGGGTCGTTCCATTGAAGTAGAACAGGCTGCCATAGATTTCCGAATTAGTCAGAGCCTGCCAGTAGCCAATGCCCTGCGATTGCACATCATGAACAACCAGATTGATGAGTTTCACATCGTGGGAAGGCGCACCCTGATACACCCGAATGCCATAGGTCGATTCCGACCGGCTGGCGCTGCGGGTTGAATAAGACGAAGTGATCTCCAGGCCCCAGAGATTGGTGTAGTAGCTGTCATAGATATCCAATACCGGCCCGGTGCTGTTACTCAGGGTAGCCCGCTCGCCAGGGTAGGCGCGGACGGTAATCCAGGCGGATGAAGAACCATGCTGTTGCATGGTGAAAGCGCCCTTATAAGTGCCACCACGCACCCAGATTGTATCGCCAGGGTGGACAGCGCCTGGCAGTTTCAAGGCATATGCCAGGCTCCAGGGATGCGCAGAAGAACCATCACCGCTCGAGCTGCCATTGGTCGTCACATAGTAACTGTGCCCGCTGGTAGGTGGCAAGGTAGGCGCTGAAGTTGGTTTTGCGGTTGGAGCAGTCGTTGGATTCGCAGTCGGGACGTTGGTCGGCGAAGTTGAGGGTTGCGTAGCGGTTGGAGCCGGGCTGCTGGTACCAGAGAGTTCGTGAAGGAGCAGCGAGAAGATCAGGTCCGGGCTGTTAGCACTGCACTGGTGGACTTCCACCGCCAGGGTGTTATTCCCCTCAACCATAGCCGAACGATCGATCTGCATGGTTACCGGCGTTGTTCCAGAAGATACACACCCGCTTGCCAAAGTAGTGTAACCAACAGAGCCGGTAGGCATGTTCGGACGGGCAACTTCTTTACCATTCAGATAAATAACCGCGCCATCATTGAGCTGCAAATCCATTAAGAGCGCGGAAATGCTTGAAGTGTTGCTAAGGGAGAAAGTCTTGCGGAAATACGTGGTTGGATATTTCTGGCTGGCGTTCGAGCCATAGCTAACCGTCATCCGCAGACCACTTAGACCATAGCCCAGTGGCGCAGACTTCCCAGCCCAACTCCCGTCATTGAAACCCGGTAAATTCCAGCCAGAACCCGGCAAGGACCCTTTGTCAAAGTATTTCCAGGTAGCATTTGTGCCAAAGACCACAGTATCGACAGCGTTGACATTAATAGGTGGCTGTGCAGTGGGTTTTGTCGTGGGAATTGCAGTTGGTACGGCGGTAGGGACCGAAGTCGGCGTAGCCGGTGGCTTGGTTGCCGTAGGCGCCGGGGCGCTCGCACCAGTGCTGCCGTGCAGGCTGAGCGAGAAGATTAAGTCTGAGCTATTTGCCGAACACTGGTGAACTTCCACTGCTAACGTGTTATTGCCAGATACCAGGGCGGATTTGTTAAGCTGCACAGTCAACGGTTTTGTTCCTGATGATGCACAACCGCTCGAATAAGTAGAGTAACCGACAGAGCCGGAGGGCATATTCAAACGAGCCACTTCTTTACCGTTCAGAAAAACAACGGCGCCGTCATCCAGCAGCAGGTCAGCATAGAGAGCAGAAACGCTGGAGGCATTGCTGAATGAAAATGTCTTGCGGAAGTAGGTTGTTGGGTACTTATTGCTGGAGCTTGAGCCATAACTGACTGTAGTACGGATGATGCTGTTGCCATAACCCAGTGGAGCAGATTTGGCTGCCCAACTTCCATCATTGAATCCAGGTAAATTCCAGCCGGAACCCGGAACTTTTCCTTTGTCATAATATTTCCAGGTGGCATTTTGGCCAAAATAAACTGTATCTGCCGAAGCAACCTTGGCTTTCGCCTGATTTACCACCGGAATGTAACTATTGTTCCCCCCTTCTGCAACTACTTTGTTGGTTCCACCAGGATATGCCAACAGGCTTATCACAAGCAGTATTCCAACAAAACCTAAAAAGGTTTTCTTGTTGAAGAGGTACTGCATTTTGAAAAATCTCCTTTTGATTTTTGGGCTCGGGAATGTAATTTCGCGATGACGTGCGCCAGATTGAATTACCCATGTACCGCGCTCACTCAACTCCGCATTGTCCCGGACCTGCAAAAATGACATTCACGTAAATTGCAATTTGCAGGAATTAGGAGTTGATCAAACTGAGGCAGTCCGGCGATCGTGCGGTCAAACCCGTTTAGACCCGTAACTTTGTGCCCCTGCTTTTCAGCAGGTTTACCTTTCGACTTGCTACATAGGGAATTATAAGGAGATTCGACCGAATCTGATTTAACGAAAGTGATAGGAATGGTGGAATTATGGTTGGTTATTCAACCCAGGATTCCATCGATTCGGTAATAATCCGGTAATTTTTATAACTACGTTCAAACTTCAATCAAGGTAGCCCATGATAAACACGATGTCTGAAACGACACTCCCTACTCTAAAATCCATGCCCACGGTCACCATTATTATGCCGGTTCGCAATGAGGCGAACTATATTTATAAAAGCCTTCAAGCTGTGCTGCAGCAGGATTATCCGGTTGAGCAAGTGGAAATCCTCGTAATCGATGGCATGTCGACAGACGAAACCCGTGCCATCGTTGCAGATATGCAACAAAAATGCCCGAATATCTTCCTTCTCGATAACCCTGGGAAAATTGCTCCCACCGCATTGAACATAGGTTTGCAAAAGGCCCAGGGCGAAATTATCGTCCGCGTCGATGGGCATTGTGTGATCCAGCCGGATTACGTCAGGCAGTGCGTGCATTTCCTAACCAACGAAAACGTGGATGGCGTCGGTGGGCCGATGGAAACTATCGGCGAAACTCTCACTGCCCAGGCTATCGCACTGGCAATGAGTTCGCCTTTTGGCGTGGGTGGTTCTGCCTTCCGCACAGTCAAAGATCGCAAAATGTTGGTGGATACGGTGGCATTCCCCGCATACAAAAAAGCAACTATTCGCAAAGCTGGTCTGTTCGATGAAGAGCTCATCCGCAACCAGGATGATGAATACAACTATCGGCTCAGGGAAATGGGCGGCACCATTCTTATGACCCCTGAAATCCGTTCGCGCTATTACAGCCGGGGCAACCTGAAATCTCTGTGGAAGCAGTATTTCCAATACGGCTTTTGGAAAGTTCGCGTGATGCAAAAACATCCCCACCAGATGAGCCTCCGCCAGTTTGTCCCCCCTCTTTTTGTCGCATCCATCCTCATATTTACAGTCAGTTCGTTATTTTCGAAAATTGCACGCTTTTTCCTGGGGCTGATTTTAGCTCTATACACGCTAGCAAACCTGAGCGCCTCACTAATCACAGCATCTAAAAAAGGCTGGGGCTATTTCCGCTACCTGCCCTTGATTTATGCCATTTTGCACTTTTCTTACGGCTTTGGTTTCCTCAAAGGCCTGGCGCGCTTTAGTAGTCGTTGGAAGGCTGGTAGATAGTATGGGTGACGCGCTGCGGGTATTGATGATCACCAGTGAATGGCCAACTCCCCAAAAGCCATATGATGTCCCTTTTGTCGTTCGCCAGGTTGAGTTTCTGCGGAAAGCGGGTATAGAGGTTAATGTCTTGGCGTTTCACGGGGGGCGAAAACCTCAAAATTATGCCCGTGCCTGGCTTAAAGCGTGGGCAGAAATTTCGACCGGGCAGTACGATCTGGTTCATGCGCAGTGGGGCCAAAGCGGGTTATTAGCATTACCCAAACGTATTCCGCTGGTAGTCACTTTTCGCGGCGACGATCTAAACGGTATCACCGACCCTGATGGCAAGCTCACCAAATCTGGAGTTGTGCTGCAAAACCTCTCCAGGTTGGTTGCACGTACAGCAGATCAAATCATTGTCGTTTCAGAAAACCTGGCGCGGTTACTCCCTGATCGGGCCTATCACATCATCCCCAGTGGTCTGGACCTTGATCTGTTTTGCCCAGCCCCCCAAGAACTAGCCCGCAATCAGTTAGATCTGGACCCAGATCGGAAATATGTATTGTTCGCCGGCTCCGCCAGCAGACCAGGCAAACGCTATCCCCTTGCTCAAGAAGCTGTGCAACTGCTTAAGCAAGAGATGGATGTCGAGCTGCTGGTTGTAAAAAATGTAACCCACGATAAAATCCCTGTTTTTATGAATGCCAGTGATGTCTTATTGATGACTTCGCTGCATGAAGGGTCGCCAAACGTGGTTAAAGAAGCTCTGGCTTGTAATTTACCGGTTGTATCCACGGACGTTGGCGACGTCCGTTATCGAATTGGAAAAATCCCTGGTTGTGCCGTGCTGGCAGACGATCAGCCAGAAACGATCGCGACCACTCTACGAAAGGTGTTACGGCGGGGAGAACGCGTAGATAGCCGCCCAACAGTAGTAGATCTGGATGAAAATATCCTCTCTCAGAAAGTTATTCGTGTGTACCAAAATGCTTTGGCCAATCAGTAATCACTTTCCTCGTGCAGGGGGTTTGGAGGTATCACTTGGAAAAGAATAAACAACAGAAGCAAAAAAATACCCGTACAGGCATTCTCACGCAGATGGATAATGCCCTTCGGCGATTAATCGACATCATCTTTTCATTTCTGGGATTAATGTTTCTCTCCCCAGTTTTCGTGTTGATCGCCATTGCCATTAAACGCTCATCGCCCGGCCCGGTCTTTTACTGGGGACAACGGGTTGGGAAAAATGGAAAAGTATTTAAAATCCTTAAATTCCGGACTATGTATGAGCGCAAAGAAAGTTATGCAGGCCCTAAGGTCACTGCCGAGAATGATCCGCGAATTACCCCCCTGGGTAGAGTACTTCGCCAGACCAAACTCAATGAACTGCCGCAGTTATGGAATGTCTTTATTGGCGATATGAGCCTGGTTGGCCCCCGTCCAGAGGATCCAACCATCATTTCCGAGTGGCCGGAGGAAGTTCGCCGGGAAATATTTACGGTTAAACCAGGCATTACCAGTCCGGCATCGGTCGTCTATCGCAATGAAGAAGACTTGCTTCAATCTTCAAGCTTAATGGACACCTACCTGTGGGACATTCTACCGACAAAACTGCGTTTGGATCAGATTTATGTACGGAATTGTTCCGTGCTCACGGATATGGATGTAATTTTGTGGACCCTGATCGCCCTGCTGCCACGGCTGAATGGGATCTCGGTCCCCGAGCATATGCTCTATTGGGGGCCATTATCCCGGTTTACCTCACAGTACCTGGCCTGGTTTATAACAGATTTTATCGTGTCATTTATCGCAGTGGCGACCGCCGGCATAATCCGTCGTTTGACGGACCCGTTTGACCTGGGCCTGGATGTTGCTGTTGCGATTGCATTAGCCATCGCCTTGCTGTTCAGCCTGATCAACACGCTGGCAGGGCTTAACCGCATCAATTGGGCTAAAGCACGCACGCAAGAAGCCCTCGACCTGGCTTTCTCAACCGGGATTGTGACCGCTTTAGTGCTGGTCGCGAACCTGGTGTTCCCGCGCGGGACTCGCTTCCCGATCAGTGTCATCATCGTATCCGGGATGCTTTCTTACTTCGGTTTTCTCACTGTCCGCTACCGGACGCGCATGTTAGCCAGTTTCGCCCGCTATTGGGTACGCATTCGGGGAAGAAGGATCACCCCTTTAGGGGAACGCGTGATGATTGTTGGCGCTGGAGAAGTGGCCCGGTTTGCGATCTGGCTGCTTTCAAATGAGAACCTGGCACAAGCCTTCTCGATTGTTGGTATGGTAGATGACGACCCGCGCAAGGTTGGCACGAAGATCGATGCCTATACAGTCATCAGCACAACCAGTGCTATCCCCGAATTGGTTAAAAAGTATGATGTTGGCCTGATCCTGTTTGCCATCGCCGATATTCAACCCGCCGAACAAGACCGCATCTTGAACCTGTGTCAAACGACTTCAGCCCGCATTACCCCCATCCCGGATATTATCGATAACCTGCGCGCTCAGTTCCCGAAGAATGAGAAAGAACGCGATATCCATTTCAACAAGGTATTGAATAACGCCACGACGGATCGATTAACTGGGGCTCTCAATCAACCCCACTTTATGCGTCTCGCAGAATCCGAATTCGGCCGGTCGCAGCGCTACCACCATCCTCTCACCTTATTAGCCCTGCAAATCGATTATGAACGACCGGAAAATACCAATCCCTCCAGAAGCGTAACGACAAATGTTATGCAAGTTTCCGCCCGAAATTGTTTAAAGAGCATTCGAGGCATTGACTTGCTTAGCCGTTTTGGCGAAAATCGTTTTATTATGCTATTACCCGAAACGAATGAGGCAGCCGGACTGCTCGTCGCCAGGCGCCTCAGGGAGCAAATCACCGCAGAGCCGGTGGAAACTAATCGTGGACAGGTCAAGGTTCTCATCCAATTCAGCCTTGTTACGAATGAGGAGGATGATTTCCATGAAGTCGGCGCTATGGTAGAGCGGGCAATTGAAAAATTACTTCCCTTATATGGAAAAGGGGAGGCAGTATCTGTGAGCGACTCAAACCTTCACTAATGAATTTCAAAAATATGGGGACACACCATTCATGATAACAAATCGAATAACAGGAAAAAGAGTGCTGGTTACCGGCGCAGGTGGATTTATTGGTAGTCATTTAACCCAACAGCTTGTGGAAAATGGCGCTCAAGTTCGTGCGTTTGTCCGGTATAACTCCCGAGCCGATATTGGCCTGTTAAATCAGCTTCCACCCGAAACCCTCGAGCAGATTGAGATCATTTCCGGTGATCTGAGGGATTCGGATGCGATCGTTCAAGCTGTGCAAGACGTAGATACTGTCTTTCACTTAGGCGCGTTAATCTCCATCCCCTACTCTTACCAGCATCCGCGTGAAGTTGTTGAAACTAACGTCATTGGCACGCTAAATGTGCTGATGGCCTGCCGCGATCAACATATCCCGCGCGTTATCCATACTTCGACCAGCGAGGTCTACGGAACCGCCCTGCGCGTTCCAATCGATGAGGAACACCCCTTGCAGGGCCAATCGCCCTATTCGGCCAGTAAGATTGGGGCTGATAAACTGGCGGAGAGTTTCTACTGCACCTATGAATTGCCGGTCGTTACCGTCCGGCCATTCAACACCTTCGGTCCGCGCCAGTCGTCTAGGGCGGTCATCCCCACCATTATCACCCAGGCTTTAACCCAGGATGTCATTCATTTGGGTTCGCTCGAAACAAAGCGAGACTTCACCTATGTTTCAGACACGGTGAATGGTTTCATCAAAGCCGCACTGGCTAACGCCGTTGAGGGACAAACCTTTAACCTTGGGACTGGCAGTGAAGTAACGATTGGCGACCTTGCCCAGGAGATCATTAACCTCGTAGGTCGCCCGGTGCAGATTGAGGTCGATCCACAGCGTTTGCGGCCAGGTAAATCTGAAGTAATGCGGCTGCTCTCAAACAATCAACTGGCCTTTGAAAAGATTGGCTGGCAGCCGGAAGTCTCTCTTGAAGAAGGCTTGAGTAACACCATTCGGTGGATTCAAAACCACCTCGAAAATTATCGTATCGGAGTTTATGAGTTTTAAGAAGGAGAAAAACATGAAAGCCGTCATCCTGGCAGGGGGAAAAGGAACTCGCCTGGCGCCGTATACGAGAGTTCTCCCCAAACCGCTTATGCCTATCGGCGAAATGCCGATTTTAGAGATCCTTATGCGCCAGTTGAAGTGTGAAGGGGTCGATGAGGTTATCCTCACCGTTGGCCATATGGCCGGTCTGTTACGCGCATTTTTTAACGACGGCGAAGAAATCGGGCTGCACGTCCGTTACAGCTACGAGGAAAACCCGTTGGGGACTGCTGGCCCACTGGCGCTCGTAAGCGGGTTGGATGACACTTTTGTCGTCACCAATGGGGATGTCCTTACCACACTGCGCGTTAGCGAAATGCTCCACTTCCATCAAGAACAGCAGGCCGCCGCGACCATTGCCATGCACCGCCGCAAAGTCAAAATTGACCTGGGCGTTATCCTTTGCAATGGCGGACCTGAAGTGGTCGGCTATATCGAAAAACCCACTTATGACTACTCCGTCAGCATGGGCATTTACATTTTTGAGCCGCGCGTATTACAGTATATTCCGAAGGGAGAATATCTCGATTTTCCAAACCTGGTGCACAAGTTGTTAGGAGCCAGGGAGAAAGTCGTCGGCTATCCCTTTGAAGGTTACTGGCAAGATCTTGGCCGTCCAGATGATTACGACCAGGCTAACCTTGATTTTGAACGAATGCGGGAACAATTTCTACCTGAGGGAGGTTAGGATGAATTGGCGTGTTCCATTATCAGATTTAGATTTTGGCGTCGAAGAAAAAACCGCCGTTCAGCAGGTGCTCGATAGCGGTTGGTTAACCATGGGTGAAATAACTCAAAAGTTCGAGCAAGAATTTGCCAGCTTTATCGGAGTGCGCCATGCACTCGCGGTGACCAATGGCACCGCTTCCCTTCATATCGCCTGCCGCGCGCTGGGCTTAGGCCCTGGAGATGAGGTCATTGTCCCGTCGCTCACCTTTGTGGCAACCGCAAACGCCATTTTATATGTTGGGGCTAAACCAGTTTTTGCTGATATTACCAGTGAAAACAACCTGAACATCTCGCCTGAATCGATCGAAGAAAAAATTACCGATCGAACCCGGGCAATTATGGTCATGCACTATGGCGGTTATCCATGCGATATGCCGGCCATTTGTAATATTGCCCAACGGCACAACCTTGTAATTATTGAAGACGCAGCCCATGCGCCGGGGGCAGCGATTGACGGGCGCAAAATGGGCGCCTGGGGCGCAGTAGGCAGCTTTAGCTTCTTCCCCAACAAGAACATGACCACGGCTGAAGGGGGTATGTTAACCACGGATGACGACAATTTGGTCGAACAAATGCGCGTGATGCGCTCGCACGGCATGACAACCCTGACCTGGGATCGTCACCAGGGCCATGCCTGGTCATACGACGTGGTTGAACTGGGCTATAACTACCGCACAGACGAAATCCGTTCTGCAATTGGACGTGAGCAGTTGAAGAAACTGCCTCAGAATAATACCCGGCGAGAAGCGTTGACACACCTGTATCGCCAGCGGCTCAAAGAACAGGCCCCTGAAATTATCCTTCCTTTCGAAGATTTCCCCTGGCAGTCCTCCTATCATATTTTGCCTGTTTTACTTCCCGCTGGTGCAGACCGCCGGAAATTTGCTGAGGCGATGAAAGAACAGGGTATTCAAACCAGCCTCCATTATCCACCCATTCATCTCTTTCAATATTATCGCAGCCATGGACTGGCTCCTCAACAACCTCTGCCTTTGACGGAAGAGGTCGCTTCCCGCGAAGTGACCTTACCACTTTATGGCACACTAGATGCGGAGGCAGTTGAGATCGTCGTAACGGCTGCTCAAAAGGCTCTCAAAGCGGCCCTCACTTCTGTACCCAATGCTTGAGGTAAAAATCAAGAAGGAAACTCATTATGGAAATTAGACAAGACTTAAACCTGATAAGACGTTGGATCTGGTTGTTAGTCCTTGTGGCCTTACTTGGCGTGTTGGCCGGCTTTATTTACAGCCGCTACCAGACCCCGGTATACCATTCGGAAACCATGATCCTCGTGATGCAGAATCAGGATAATAATCTGCCCAGCTATCTTTTCGCGAATGATAAACAAATCTCCGACACGTTCGCTCAATTGATTGCAACCCAACCGGTTATCGATGCCACCTCTCAGCGCCTTGGTTATCCTATTAAAGCAAGCGATATCACCATCAACCAGGCGCCCAATGCCAACCTGATTCAGATCGGTGTTGATAATCACGATCCAAAACGAGCCGCGGATATCGCTAACACCCTGGTTGCGGTTTTCCTGGAACAGAATCAGACGGTCCAGGCCAGCCGCTACTCCTCTTCAGAGCAAAGCATTCAGGCTCAAATTCAAGATGTCGATGCGAAAATCGCGAATCTCCAAAAACAGATGGCGCAGCAGAACCAGGACACCTATAAACAGCAGGTGGATGAAGTCAGCCGCACCATTGCCAACCTGCAAAATGAGATTAACACAACCCAGCAGGATGTCGCCAAGCTGGATTACACCGTTAACCCGCCTGCCCTGCGCTTCCCTGGACGTTATTATTCAGGTCCCTTACCGACAGCCGATCAACAGTTGCAACTCACGCAGAAACAGGACCGCCTGGCAGAGTTAAAAAACCTGCTGGCCATGTACCAGCGCATTTATGTTGATCTTTCCTACAACACCAACGGCACCACCGGAAAAGCCCCGAACAGCAACACCGATCAAATCCAGGCCACTTTAAATCAATACCAGCAAATTTACTCCAACCTGGTTGCAAATCTCGAGTTTATCCGCCTGGCACGCATGCGCAGCACACCAAATGTTGTCCAGGTTGAAAATGCGACTCCGAACCCCAATCCTGTTCGCCCCAAACCGGTTATTGATATGGCGATTGGGGGCATTTTTGGTTTGCTGTTATCGGGTGGTTTTGCCTTCGTTTCTGAATACCTGGACGATACGCTGCGCTCGCCAGAAGAAGTATCCGAAATCTTACAGCTTCCGGTGCTTGGCTACATTGGCGATATGGACCGCCGCCGCCTGCGCAATGACAAGCATACCAACCTTCCTTATGTGCTGGCCCAACCCCGCTCGCCGGTGACGGAGGCCTTCCGTTCTTTGCGGGCGAATCTGGAATTCGTCGACCTCGACCGCCCAATCCATACCCTGGCGATCACCAGTTCCTCTCTCTCAGAAGGAAAAACGACCATTGCTACGAACCTCGCGGTCGTCATTTCGCAGATGGGTCGAAAAGTCATCTTAATTGACGCCGACCTGCGCCGGCCGCGGGTCCACAGAACGCTTGGGATTTCGAATGTAATGGGGTTGAGTGATGTGCTACGGAATCATGCGACAATCGCGGAAGTAGCACAGCCCTGGGGGAACACAAATTTGATGGTCGTTACCAGCGGCAGTCTGCCCCCCAACCCTGCCGAGGTGCTGAGCTCCGAACGGATGGCGCAGTTGATGAAGGATCTCAAGAATATCGCCGATATTGTAATTATCGACTGTCCACCTTCTCTTCTAGCCGATACGGCCGTTCTCGCCGCGCGCGCGGATGGCGTCTTACTGGTCATTCAATCGAATAAGACGCAAATGAACCAGGCTGTAGCCATGATTGAACAGCTAAAGCGGGTCGGCGCGCATGTGGTTGGGGTAGCCCTCAACCGGATTAATACTCACGAGCCGTATTACTACTACAGCGACTTGAAGAATTACACTTCCTACGCTTATGACGTGGAGAAAACCCAGCCTAGTCTGAATAAAAAATCATGAAACGAAATACCTGCCCTTATCTTGGGTTAAAAGACGACCCTACGACCATGCTGCAGTTTCCTTCAGAAGAAGGAAATTACTGCCACCATGCTCGGCCTGTCGCCCCGGTGAGAGCAGCGTACCAGCGTAAATTTTGTCTGTCGGGTGAGCACGCTGCCTGTCCAATTTACCTGGCTCGCCAGCCCGTACCGCTGCCAGCCGAAATTGCAGCCCCCCGTCCGTTGGCCATCCCAAACCGGCGGCTTCTGGCAGTGATTGGCATCCCTGTCATCGTCGTAGGAATAGCTTTGCTCGTCATGCTATGGAACAGCCTGGCAGGATCTGCGGTTAAGAAATCGTATGTACCGGATACCGGGCAAATTGCCGATCCAGTCTCGCAATTTAATCTACCCGGTCTCCTAACCTCCCAGGACAATTCGTTCCTTGCGACGCCAACATCATCTACAGCGCCTTTAATCGTCAACTGCCCACTGCCAGACCATTGGACCACCTACATTGTGAACCCAACGGATTCTTTATTCCGCTTGAGCGTGGTATACGGTGTAAGTGTTGACGAGTTACAAAAGGTGAACTGCATGGGGAACAAGACCGTAATTCTCCCGGGGCAGGTCATCTATATCCCTTACGTGCCAACGAACACCCCTTTGGTCGTTCCCACAACAGCAGTTCAAAACAGCCAGGTCACCCCGGTGCCCCCGGTTATTAACCTGCCCTTTAACCCGTCCCCCATTCCGCCGACCCATGCGCCGCAAGTTGCCCCTTCAAATACTCCGGTTTCACCCACAAAGACCAGCGTTCCAACCACGGATACCTCCGTTCCGCCCACGAATACTGTAAGCCCAGCGACCAATACCCCCATTCCGCCAACTAGCACCCAGGTCACCCCCACGCAAACCCCCATTCCGCCAACCAGTACGGTCAGAATTCCAACCCAAACCCCCATTCCGCCCACCAGCACCCGGGTTATCCCTACGCAAACGCCTAACCCGCCAACCAGGACCCCGGTAATTCCCACGAATACACCCCGGCCCTCTCGTACGCCGCGACCAACCCATACACCTCGGTCACAACCTACCAATACGCCTGTTCCCCCAACCAGCACTCCGATTCCACCGCGGCCCACGAATACGGCTCCGCCCCCGCCACCGCCACCCACCAGTACTCCACTCCCGCCACCCACCAGTACAGCCGCCCCGCCCCCGCCGCCAACTAGCACTCAACCGCCCCCGCCACCCACCAGTACATCACCGCCACCGCCACCACAACCCACGAGTACAGCTCCACCCCCTCCACCGCAGCCAAGCAGTACTTCACCACCCCTTCCTCCCCCACCAACCAGTACAGCTCCCCCAGCCCCAACGAGTACCTCACTCCCAGCTCCCCCAGCCCCAACCAGCACCTCACCTGCAGCGCCAACCAGCACACCGCGCCCAGCACCAACAAGAACTTCTGCCCCACCACCCCCAGCGGCTACAGAAACCCCCGCTCCTCAAGTTCCAACCAATACGCCTGTTGCAAGGATAAGAAATAGCCAATATATCGAAATAACTTAAAAACCTTATGAAAAAAAATACATGTCCTTTCCTGGGTTTGCAAGAAGACCCAACGACTGCGCTAAACTTTCCTTCGGAAGGTAATTATTGTCATAAAGCGCAACCAAACGCAGTTATAAACCGAGTTCACCAACAAAATTTCTGCCTGACAGAAAGGCATATTCAATGCCCGGTTTATAAAACAGCAAAACCAGTTCCACTGCCTTTCAATTTAGCCTCACATACCCTTTCCAACGCACATAACAGGCGGATTTTGGCTATCGCTAGTATCCCTGTCCTGCTTGCTTTTATCGCAGTCGCAGTTATGGCGTGGAATGTTTTTGGAGCCAGTTTGGGTTTATTCAACAAACCCATTCCCCAAACCGGAGCGGACCATTCGCAGCCATCTGCATGGAAACTTTTCACCGATACAGCCACCCCCTTCACCCCGATAACCCCAACCCCTTTATCGGAACCCCAGGCAGTCAGTTGCCCATTGCCGCAAGGTTGGATCCCTTACCAGGTAAATCCCACGGATTTATTATTTCGATTAAGTGTCGTTTACCAGGTAAGCGTCGAAGAATTACAGCGGGTTAATTGTCTAGGAAATCAATCTGTAATCCTCCCAGGACAAACCATTTACCTTCCACCCTTGCCAACGGACGAACCTACGCTGATCGCCACCAGCCCCATCATTACCGGTTATAATGGAATCATTAGCGTGGCTCGCAACCCTCTAGCAGTTCCGCAAAGTAATTTCCCCTCCCAGGGAGGCAGCAAGCAGTCTGCTCCACCCAGTCCATCCAGCACGCCGATTCCACCCACGAGCACGCCCGTTCCACCTACCAGCACGCCGGTTCCACCCACGAGCAAGCCAAAGCCCCCAACACAGCAGCCTCCTACAGCGCAGCCAACTGACATACCTCCAGCTGCCCGGCCTACAAACCCACCTCAGCATAAGCCAACAAATCCGCCTAAGGCGCAGCCGCAAAAGAAAGCGAACAATAAACCTGCAAATCCGCCAGCTCCAAAGCCAAAGCAAAAGGCAACAAAACCAGCGGCAAAGCCTAAACCGGCAGCGCCCCCTAAAGTCAAGAAAGCAAAAGGGAATAACACAAATGGGAATGCAAAGGGAAAGGCAAAGAATAATGGAAATGGAAATGCTAAAGGTAAGGGCAAGGGTAAATAACCTCCTGATTAATTAATTCGATTACATCCGGAAGGGCTCCCCCTGATTCCCTTCCATTTTATTAGCCCACCGGTTGCCGACGGTGGGCTTTTTTCTTTAACTCGGGAACTGTGTACTGGCAGCCCTGGTCGGAATGGTGCAGCAGCCCGGCGGGGGGCTGGCGGTCGCGCAGTGCCATGCGCAGGGCGTCGGCCACCAGCGGGGTGTCCATCGTGGGGCGCATCGCCCAGCCAATCACCTTGCGGGAAAACAAATCCAACACCACGGCCAGATACAACCAGCCCTCGCCCGTCTCGATGTAGGTGAAGTCGCTGACCCATTTGGTGTTCGGGGCCACCGCGCTGAAGTCCTGATTGAGCCGGTTGGGAGCGGGCACCACGCCCGCTTGCCGTTGGGTGGTCACTGGACGGCAACTGCGGCGGGGCAAGGCGCATAGTCCGTCCAGGCGCATCAGGCGCGCTACCCGGTTGCGTCCGCAGCGCTCGCCCTTGCGCCCCAAGACGACCTGAATGCGTGGGCTGCCGTAGGTCTTGCGGCTGGCGGCATATTCCGCCCGGATCAGCACCAACAGCGCTTCGTTGGCCTGCGCCCGGTCACTGGCGTACGCTTGCGCTATAATTAGGTAGAGAGGGAATGATCGGTATGCGTATCCTGAATGAACAACAAGAAACTTTGCTCAAAGATGAACGCCGCTTGCTGAATGATCTGCGCGTGGCGTTGGCCCAAATCGGCACAGACCCTTCTGACCAGCAGACCCTGGCGGATTTGATTCAGCAGCTGGAGGAAATTTTCTTATTGGTTGTCGTTGGCGAATTTAATGCTGGTAAAAGCGCCTTTATCAACGCTTTGCTTGGTCAAAAGCTGCTCAAAGAAGGTGTGACTCCTACAACAACCCAAATTAATATATTGCATTATGGTGAGAACCAGGAAACACACGCGGCGAACAACAATTTGCACATCCTCACCCTGCCCGCCCCACTGCTGGAAGAACTCAGTATTGTGGATACCCCTGGGACCAATGCCGTAATCCGCGAACACGAACAGATTACCGCCGAGTTTGTCCCTCGATCGGATCTGGTATTATTTATCACTTCATCTGACCGTCCCTTTACTGAAAGCGAAAACACGTTTCTAAAACAAATTCGGGATTGGGGCAAGAAGGTAGTGATCGTCATCAATAAAATCGATATCCTGCAAAATGAGGATGATTTCGCCCAGGTAATCAATTATGTTTCAGAAAATGCTACCCGGCTGCTTGGAACGCATCCAGAAATTTACCCGGTCAGCTCCCGGTTAGCGCTGCGCGCCAAACAAGGCGAGCCTGCCCTCTGGGAAACCAGCCGTTTCGGGCTTTTAGAACACTACATTCAAGAAACCCTCGACGAAAAGAGCCGGGTACAACTTAAAGTTTCTCAATCCGCTCGGCGTTGGGCTGCATCTTGTCGATCAATACCTAGAGCTCACTTCCAGCCGTCTGGCACTGCTGAAAGAAGATTTCTCGATGCTTGAAGATGTCGATGCGCAGCTAAATATCTACCAGGAAGATATGCGCCGTGACTTTAATTTCCGCATGGCGGATATTGAAAATATCCTGTTTGAAATGCAGCAGCGCGGAGATGATTTTTTTGAGGATACTTTCCGCCTGGCACGCGTGTTGGATTTGCTCAACAAGAGTTGCATTCAGCAGGAATTTGAACGGGTTGTAATTTCCGATGTGCCGCAGCGTATTGAGCGGAAAGTCAACGAACTCATTGACTGGCTGGTTGAGGCTAACTTGCGCCAGTGGCAGGCGGTAAATGAACACCTGGCGGAACGCCGTCGCGAGCATCAGGCGCGCATTGTCGGAGATAATGTAGGCACATTCCAGTACGACCGCGAACGGTTAATGGACGCAGTCGGGCAGGAAGCCCGGCATGTGGTCGAAGGCTATAATAAGGCTGCAGAAGCCCGGCAAATCGCTGATGGCGCTCAGGAGGCTGTAGCAGCCTCTGCAATGATCGAAATAGGCGCCATTGGCCTGGGGACCCTGGTTACCGCCTTAGCTACCACAGTCGCTATTGATGTCACCGGGATTCTCGTAGCCAGCCTCATCGCGGCATTGGGCTTGTTTGTAATCCCTGCCCGTCGGCGGCAAGCCAAAAATGAAATGAGTTCGAAAATTGAAAGTTTGCGCGAACAACTGACCACCTCACTTAAGAGCCAGTTCCAGCGCGAAATTGAACGCTCGATGCACGATATCAATGATGCGATTGCTCCCTATACCCGTTTTGTTCGCGCAGAGCGAAGTAAGCTGACGGAAACCCAGGAGAAACTGGAAGGGATCCAGACTGAAATGCAGAAGGTCAAATCGCGCATCCAGGATCTCTAATCCCGAATATGAGAAAAAAGACCGGCGATCGATGACCGCCGGTCTTTTTTATTCACTAAATGCTTCTTCTTCGCGTTTTTGCTGCTTACCGCGTTCATCCGTATTCAAAATACGTTTGCGGATGCGCCAGTTAACCGGAGTGACTTCCAGCAGTTCATCCTCCGAAAGATATTCAATTGCCTCATCCAGGCTCATATCGCGCGTCGGCGATAAGCGGATTTCGATATCCTTGTTGGATGAGCGCATATTGGTCAGGTGCTTCTTCTTGCACACGTTAACCGTCAGATCTTTCGGGCGCTGCGTTTCGCCAACCACCATGCCCTCATAAACCTCTACCCCAGGCCCATAGAAGAGGGTGCCGCGTTCTTCCGCGTTTTTCAACCCATAATTGGTGGTCGTTCCATCTTCCCAGGCGACAACCGAGCTGGTTGCGCGGGAGTTGATTTGTCCGGCAAATGGTGCGTAACCGTTGAAGATCGTATTCATCACACCCATACCATGCGTTGCCGTCAAAAACTGGTAGCGGAAGCCTAATAAACCTCGGGTGGGTACGATGTAAGTAAGGTGCACGGTGTTATCCGGATTGTTGATAATATCAACCATCTTCCCCCGGCGGCCACCCAGCATTTCAACCACCGTACCCACTGTGTCAGCACTGGTTTCAATGTGCACTTCTTCAAAAGGTTCCAGCAGTTCGCCATCCTCACCTCTGCGGAAGATTGCCTCTGGTCGAGATACCTGGAACTCATACCCCTCGCGCCGCATCGTCTCGATTAAGATCGCCAGATGCAGTTCACCGCGCCCGGACACCATAAAGGTATCCGCGCTCTCGGTTTCTTCAACGCGTAGGGCTACATTGTTGCGCAGCTCGCCGAAAAGGCGCTCGCGCAAGTTCCGAGAGGTGCTCCATCGGCCTTCTTTCCCAGAAAATGGCGACGTATTCACCCCGAAGGTCATTCGTACAGTTGGCTCTTCGACCTCAATGGGCGGCAGCCCGACTGGATTTTCAGGGTCCGCCAGGGTTTCGCCAATGGCAATCCCTTCCAACCCTGCCAAAGCCACAATTTCGCCCGCTTCAGCGCTCTCTACTTCAACTCGTTCCAACCCTTGATGGACGTACAGGTAACGCGCTCGCTCCGGGACAATCTGCCCATTGAGCATGATGCGTGCTACCGCTTGCCCGGCTTCGAGTTTTCCTGCAAAAATTCGGCCAATCGCCGTCACGCCACGATAATCATCGTACCCCAGGTTGGTGACCAGTAACTGCAGTGGTTTATCCGGCTCCACTTTCGGGCCAGGAATGCGATGGAGAATCGCCTCAAACAAAGGCTGCAGATTGGGAGTCAGTTCTTGAACGTTGCCGGCCTGCCCGGTCAAACCATTCGTGTAAATGACCGGGAAATCTGCCTGCTCGTCCGTCGCGCCCAATTCAATGAACAGATCAAACGTGAGGTTCAACGCCCGATCAGGGTCCGCATCCCGGCGATCCATCTTATTGATCACCACTATCGCGCGGTGCCCCATCTCCAGGGCTTTTTTGAGGACAAAGCGTGTTTGGGGCTTCGGGCCTTCAGCGGCGTCCACCAGTAACAGCACGCCATCTACCATATTCATCACCCGCTCGACTTCACCACCAAAGTCTGCGTGTCCAGGGGTATCGACAATATTAATTTTTACCAGTTCGCCCGTTTCCGCATCTGGAATTACAATAGCGGTGTTCTTCGCCAGAATCGTAATTCCACGCTCGCGTTCGAGCGCATTCGAATCCATCACGCGCTCCATTACCTGCTGATTTTCACGAAAAACTCGAGCTTGTTTCAACATGGCGTCAACCAGGGTAGTTTTCCCGTGGTCAACATGCGCGATAATAGCGATATTTCTGAGATCTTTTCTTTCTACAAGCATATGCATACCTTTATGAACTTTACCTTTGACAATACAAGCCCGTCTTCTTCAGGCAAACAACGATCCCGGCGCCTGGCCGGGATCGAATTCGTCAAGCACTCCTATTTTACCATTTTAGGAGGTTTTTTGTAAGAGAATGTAGGATGAACATGTTGCTTGGCCTGCCCTGAGAGACTGGAGAGGAAGTAGCGGTCTTCACGCTTCTTCTCCTGCCCCTCCAGATATTCCCGCCGCACCCGCACGACACAGACCAGCTTGGGCCAGCGCTTGGCTCCGCGCAGTTGTTGCACCCCCTCCCGTTCAGCAATGGTCCAGCACTGCCGCTTTTCGGCTCTGCCGTGGGTATTGTCAAAGCTCTCAGCATAGTCGTAGGGGTAAGCGGTCATCTGGCTGGCCTCCAGATCGGCGAATAAGCGGGTAACATCCTCGTACAGATGCGGCTGGTTCTCCTTCAGCGCCAATACGTAATCAGCCGCCTGATCCACACAAGTCTGGGCCACCTCCACCTGACAACCCATCGAATCGACGGTGACGATACAGCCGCTGATCGCCAGCATGCGCAGCAGTTGGGGGATGGCGGTGATCTCATTGGACTTGTCGTCCACTTTTACCTGGCCCAACACCACCTGGTTGGCACTCGCCCAGGCACTGACCATGTCGATCGCCCCTTTCCCGATGCCGCGCTCTTGTGACCCACGCGGCTTCTTCCCATCCACCGCAACCACCTGTCCGCCGATCAGTTCTGTCACAGCTTGCACCCAACTCACAAAACTGCGTTGAAAGGCTTCCGCATCGATCAACCCAAACACCCGTCGAAAGGTATCATGCGAAGGGATCCCGTTGGGTAACGCCAGGATGGTGCCTAGCCAGGTTTCTTTGGCATGCCCAAAATCCTCGATATCTTCCCAACTATCCGCACCACAGATCACCGCGCAGATTGCAATCACCAAGATTTCCATCAATTCATATAGCCGCGTGCGTTCTAAACGCGGTTCGGGGATGTTCCCAAAGTGCTTCTCGATTGTTTCGCTGATTGGTTCCGGCATTTTGCCTCCGTTTTTAGGCAAGATACCGGTTTTTTCCTTACTTGTCTAGACCTAAGATGCGTTTACCCTAGGATGAACATCAGTGTTTTCTTAAAGTTGAAAACAGGTTTCACCCTTGGAATATCAGGCAAAGGCTAGTGATGGATTCCTTTTCGCATCAACAGCAAATATAGGCCAAAAATCATCAGCGCAATAGAACCGGTATTGCTGATGAAACCTAAAGCATGCCCCGGATCGCCGCCGATATACAAACCCATCCCGATCATCGCCAGGATGCCCCCTGGAATCAATGGCCACCAGATGTATTTGTTGGTTATGAATTTACTTCCGGCAGAAATCATAATCCACCCAACCGCAAACCAAATCAGCATAATTCCGGTTTGGGTCAGGCTGTTTCCCTGCGAAGTTTGCCAGGCCTGGTAAATCCCAGGACCGATCCCTAACACCAGGCAGCCAGGGATGACCAGGCCAATCAGGCGGGTGATTAATCCCCATACCAGCAGTGGAAACCCAATGCCCAAGGCCAGGTAAAAAACGAAGTCAACCCATCGGACCGGGCTGAATACGAGGCAGTAACCAAACCCCACCAATATACCGCTGGGAACAAGCGCCCACCAAATCGGCGGCAGCCGCAGCAGCGCAATGGTGATCAGTACAATTCCCCATCCCAGGCCAAACAGTAAAGTTAGCTGGCCTATCTGCGCCAGTAAGGGGTGGATTGGAGATGTCAGGATTAATTTTCCCGGTTGGTTGATGTTAATCGCTGGACCCCAGGCAGCAATTACACCTGCTCCGATGCTGCACAACAAACCGCCCGTGATAATCATGCCGCTATGCCGGGATCGAATGCCCCACAGGTAAAGGAAGATACCCACCACTGGCAAGATAACCAGCGAGAGCCAGCCAGTGCGCAAATAACGATCCAGGAACAACAATCCGCCCGCCAGGATTAAAGCGATCCCGGTGACCGTGCGAATGTTCACGGCTCTTGCGGAATGGGTATGCTCAAGCGTATCCATCAAATCAACCCGTATTCCTTTGCTTTTAGAACGGCCTGCATGCGGTCTTTTGCAGCCAACTTGCCGAGGATGTTGGTCAGGTGATTCTTTACAGTCCCTTCAGCGATCACCAGAGTTTCAGCGATCTCTCGGTTGCTGGCGCCAGTCGCGACCAACCGCAGTATCTCCGTCTCCCGGGGAGATAGGGCTTCAGCCAAAGGATCGAGCGTCCCTGGCGCCAACCGCGAAAGCCGTGAAAATTCTGCCATCACCTTGGTCGTGATTGAAGGCTGCAAGAAGTATTCTCCCCGGTAAGCAGTTCGAATGGCTTCAAACAGTTTTTCTGAAGAAACATCTTTGAGCAAATATCCCACCGCCCCGGCGCGCAGCCCATCAAATACATACTCATCATCATCAAACGTCGTTAGCACAATTACTTTACACTGCGGAAGAGTCTCGCGCAAGCGCACTGTAGCTGTGACCCCATCCATAACCGGCATCCGCAAATCCATCAGGATCACGTTCGGCTGCAGGGTCACGGCTAAGCGCAGCGCTTCTTCCCCGTTCCCGGCTTCACCCACGACCTCAAAGCCGGGCTGAACAGACAATAAGGTGCGCAGCCCTTCTCTAAACAAGGATTGGTCGTCGACGAGTAAAATGCCAATAGTCATCTATACCTCTACCTTATGCGGGGACACAAATTTCCAAGCGAAAACCATCCTGTGGGGCTGTGACCACATTTACACTGCCGTTCAACATATGCACCCTTTCGCGCATGCCCATCAAACCAAAACCGCCATCCAATTGTTCCGCGCCAATCCCATCATCCTGAATAAGCAAACGTACCTGCTCGCTTTGCGTGTAATCCAGCACCACGGAAAGGTGCTCCGCTTGCGAATGTTTGCAAGTGTTGTTGATCCCTTCTTGCACAGTCCGATAAATGGTAAAGATCGTTTGTGGAGAAAGCGCCCGGGGTGTACCAATTACCTTCAATTCTGGTTCGACGCCCGCGCCCTCACATGCTTTCATTAACTTTTCGATCTCCTCTTGCAAAGAGATACTATCTCCCGGCATATCGCGCAGCGCTGCCACTGAACGGCGCACATCCACCAGCGCCTCTTGAGTCAGATTCTGAGCTTTACCCAAAGCATCAGACGATTTTTGCGCATCGATGTTCATGACTGCCCGTGCCGCCTGGATCTGCATATAGATCGTCGTCAAGTAATGGCCCAACCCGTCATGAATTTCGCGCGCCATGCGGTTGCGCTCTTTCGTTATTGCCAGTTCCTCGACCTGTAAGGCATATTCCCGCAAACGCTGATTGACCTCCTCTAGCTCTTTCACCAGCAGTTCAACTTCCGTGCGGGCTTTCTCCTCATTCACGGCCATCTGGGTGAATACGACAATAAATATTTGTCCGGCCAAAAAAATGGGCAGTCCAGACCAGACCAGGCCCCAGTTCGCCGCGAATAAATCCAGGGCAACGGCATAGGTCGCGACGATCGCCAGGTTCACCGCAAACCTCCAGTTACGGGGCAGCAGCACGACACTGTGTCCAGCCAGTGGCAGCAGCACCATCGGGTTATACCCGGCACCCTTGCCCATGTAGATAATCATGCCGCCCAATAGAAGCTGCACGGCAAAATAAGCCAGCTGCCAGGGCAGTTTACCAGCACGGGTTACATAAGCATAGCCATAAATACCAATAGCGATATAAGCAATACCTAACCCAATCATCCATAGCAAATCATATGTAGTGGCGGTTTGCAAAATGCTGAAGGTAGTGAAATATGAAGCCAGCACCACCACAGCAAAAGCCAGGTCAGCATCGCTTCCAGTATGAAAGGGGTGAAATGAACGTTCCACATTTGTATTATAGCACCCTGAGTTTTATGCTGCCGGACCCCGCTGGAGTCACATTTCTATATGGTGGCGCATACAACTAGATATGACATGCAAATGTGACCCATTACACATGCCCCCCTTCACAACTCCAGATATCCTTCTACTAACCCGGATCTTTTAGATCAGGGAACCTTTTGGAAGGATTGTAAATAATGAATATTCTGCTCGTTTACCCTGAATTCCCTGACACATTCTGGAGTTTCAAGCATGCTTTGCGTTTCATCGGTAAGAAAGCCTCTGGGCCACCGTTGGGGTTGGTTACCGTCGCAGCAATGCTTCCAAAAGAATGGCAAAAGAAACTGGTCGATCTTAATGTTGCTGCCCTTCGCCAACAGGACCTTGAATGGGCTGATTTTGTTTTCGTAAGTGCCATGGTAGTTCAACGGACTTCAGCAGATGAGGTCATCGCTCGCGCGAAGAGGGCTGGGAAAGTGGTCGTTGCCGGGGGGCCGCTCTTTACCATGGAAGCTGCCTCATTCGAGCAGGTGGATCATTTTATCCTTAACGAAGCTGAAATCACCTTGCCACAATTTCTGCAGGATCTTGAAAACGGCACGCCCAAACCCCTTTATCAAACCAGCGAGTACCCAGATATCACCCAGACCCCTGCTCCCTTGTGGGAATTAATCGACTTCAAGCAATACGATTCGATGAGTATTCAGTTCTCAAGGGGCTGTCCCTTCAACTGCGATTTCTGCAATGTGACCGCTCTCTTAGGGCATCGCCCGCGTACGAAAACTGCTGAACAAATTATTACTGAACTAGACAGCCTTTATAAACTGGGGTGGCGCAGGAATGTCTTTTTTGTGGACGATAATTTCATTGGCAACAAACGCATCCTGAAAGAATCTATCTTACCGGCGTTGATTGAATGGCGGAAAGATAAAACGGGCTTTCTGTTTATCACCGAAGCCTCTATCAATCTGGCGGACGACCAGGAATTAATGGATCTAATGGCACGTGCAGGTTTTATTTCAGTCTTTGTTGGCATCGAAACCCCTAGTGAAGAATCCCTGGCGGAATGCCATAAAGTTCAAAATAAAAATCGTAATCTGGTAGAGAGTGTTAAACGCATGCAGCGCAACGGGCTGCAGGTGATGGGCGGGTTTATTGTTGGTTTCGATTCCGATACCCCGACGATCTTCCAACGCCAGATCGAATTTATTCAAAATAGCGGCATCGTCACTGCCATGGTCGGTCTCTTACAGGCCCCTTATGGCACGGCACTCTATCAGCGCATGCAAGATGAAGGCCGCCTGCTCAGCGAAATGAATGGTGATAACGCCGATGGGCTGACCAACATCATCCCCAAAATGGATTTCTCGCTGCTGCAAAAAGGGTATCACCAGATCCTTTCTGAAATTTACAGCCCGAAGCCATTTTATCAACGTGTCAGGAATTTCCTGGTTGAATATCACCCCTCTATCGCCCCACTGCATGTGGATCCACAAGACATTCTCGCCTTCTTCCGTTCAATCTACTGGTTAGGTATTCGCAGTACTGGGCGGCTGGAATACTGGCGGCTGTTCTTCTGGACTTTATTCAAGCATCCCAAAAAATTCTCGCTGGCAATCATGTTTTCGATCTACTGGTATCACTTCTGGCAGGTCTTCGAACACCACATTCTGCCAAATGAGCTACAAACCCAGATCGCAGCAGACTGAAGCGCTGTTCATCGAAACAGGATTATTGCGGTTGCCCACTGCCATTGGCTATGATGGGCAGCCGCAATTTATAAAAATTCAAACCATTTTTCGGTAACATTTATTGATGAAGGGATTGAATTCTCCACTGAAGTGATGTATAAAGATCCCGTATCAATCTCACAAAGTCAGAATAGTCTATTCTCTCGTCGAAGAGGTAATCAATGCTCGTCCGCGAACGCATGTCCCATCCGGTAATTACAATTTATCCAGACGCTTCTATGCAAGAAGCCCTGGACCTGATGCACAAAGAACACATCCGCCGTATCCCGGTTGTGGATAAACATGGTCAGATGATCGGTATCATCACCGAATCAAATCTCGATAAAGCGTCACCTTCCGATGCAACCACACTCAGTGTTTGGGAAATCCGCGATTTAGTCAGTAAAGTAAGGGTTGATAAGATCATGACCCGCGACGTGGTGACGATTGAAGACGATACACCTATCGAAGAGGCTGCGCGCGTCATGGCCGATTGTTCCATATCCGGCCTGCCAGTAATGCATAAGGGCAAGCTGATTGGCCTGATCACCGAAACGGACCTGTTTAAAGTATTCCTGGAAATATTTGGCGCTCGTTATCCAGGGTTGCGCCTGACCATCGAAGTGTCGCGTGGCCCTGGATCCCTGGCGAAAATTACCCAGGCAATTTTCGATCTGGGCGGGGATATCGTCTCCTTAGGCACCTTTACCGGGGAAGACAGCACAACCGGCAAAATCACCATTAAAGTAGATGGCGTAAAGCAAGAGGATCTTGTCGCAGCCATTGCCCCTTATGGGATCGGCATCATCGACGTGCGCGTGAGTGGATAATGGATCTGGTCCTACGTCGCTGGTAAAGGCATTCTTCCTTTCCATCAACAAAAAGTGGACAAAAAGATTCCAATTCTACCCAAGCTGATAAATTATGGCTATAATATGAGGGACTTACCTCTTTCCTTTTTTTCGATCAGGAAGGTTTAGCGATGCCACTTTATGAATATGTATGCAAAGACTGCGGGCAGCGTTTTGATGCCTTGCGTTCAATGAAAGATGCGGACAACCCAATTCAATGCCGCAGTTGTCACAGCCTGGAGACCAAACGGGCCCTGTCTGTTTTCTACGCTTCCAGCGAAGGGCGGTCTGTCGCATCCAGCGGCGGTAGCTGCGGCGGATGCAGCGGAGGAAGCTGTTCTTCCTGCGGCAGCCACGGCGGATTGAATTAGTGGCTTCCAGCATGTTAAAATTTCAAGGGAAAAGCGCGCTCATAACCGGGGGCTCGAGTGGGATTGGCTTGGCTCTTGCAGAAAAACTATCCGCGCAAGGGGCCAATGTATGCCTTCTTGCCCGTGATCTTTCCCGGCTCGAGGCAGCCCGGCAGCAGGTAACCGCCGCTCGCCTTGACTCAAACCAGAAAATTGACATTATTCAAGCGGATGTCGCCGCCGAAGAGCAGGTTCAAGCGGCGCTAAGCGAATACGTTCAGCGTTCCGGTGTGCCTGACCTGCTGATTAATTCAGCCGGAATTACGCAACCCGGGTATTTCACTGAATTGGACCTGTCGATCTTCCGTTCTTTAATGGAAGTGAATTATTTTGGTACCCTGAATGTTCTCAAAGCCCTGGTTCCCGCGATGATCAAACGCGGGTCTGGGTATATTGTAAACATCTCTTCATTGGTGGGTTTCTTGAGCGTCTATGGCTATTCCGCATACGGGCCTACCAAGTTTGCGGTCCGCGGGCTTACGGATACCATGCGATATGAGCTGGCAGAGCACGGCATCCGAGTTTCCATCGTCTTTCCGCCCGATACGCAGACACCCCAATTGGATTACGAAAGCCAATTCAAACCACCGATTTTAGTGGAGCTAGATAAATCCAATAAGATTTTACAGCCGGATGTAGTAGCCGATGCAATATTAAAGGGGGTCGCCCGTGGGAAGTATGTAATTACCCCGGGGTTCGACAGCAGTCTTTATTATCACCTAACCAACTTTTTCGGGTTGGTTTACCCGGTCATGGATTTTATGGTCTCCCAGGCTCGGCGGGCTGTCAGCCGCTCGAACGGGAATGGCGCTGCTCAAAACGATAACAGTCATTAGAATATAGGTAATCCAGACCAGGTTCGAAACCAGCAGGTGAATAATTTGCATCCAGATCGGCGCTAAAAGCGCTACGTTCGTAATTCCCAGCACAACCTGCAAACCATATATTCCAAACAACCCGGTCGTGATCGCCTCCATGCGGGGTTCAAGCATATTCCGCCGCACCCAGAGCGTGACCAGCAGCAGGTAAATTCCGACACTGATTGCGATGCCCGGGTGGTAAATCCGCATGCGGATCAGATAATGGGCAGTTGGGGAGAAATCTTCCCGAACTCCCGCTGCCAATGAGCTAGATGGAAATAAAGTGTCTCCAAGGGCAGTGACTGCCCCACTCGCTCCCAGTAACAGAATTGCGAACGCACCCACAAACAACAATGGCCCGGCGATTCCCTGCGTTTTCAACCGTTTCGGCGTGCCATCCGTCGCCCACCAGGCCGTAACCGTTAGCGAAGCGAGTAACAAGAAGGTATTCACCAGGTGCGCCATAACCGAAACGGCTCTGATCATCGAATCATTTTGCTCAACCAGATGGAAAAGCACCAACCACGCGCCAATCAGCGCTTCTGTGATGATGAACAATACCGCGAATAAGCTGCTAATGCGGATCGGGTTGCCTTTTGCATAATTCCGCCATGCCCAAAACAGCAGCAGCGCAATCAACGGCAACGTTAACCCGCTGGTGACCCGGTGGGTAAATTCGATAACGGTTTGAATGCGCTCCGGGCGTGGCACAACCACTCCATTGCATAAAGGCCAATGCGCGCCGCAACCGGCCCCTGAACCAGAAGCGCGCACATAAGCGCCAAACAAAATCACAAAGACGTTGTAGACCAGAACGCCCCAGGCATATTTTGCAAATTTCGTCAATGGCAGCTTCATCACCTGATCCTTTGATCCCTTCTTTTCCGCCGTTTGGTTATGGATGCTCTTCCCCTTCCAAATAATAAGCCCATGTATCTTATTTGTCAAAGATAAGCGGCCCCACGTCCAGCATCGAACAACCAATCCGCTTGTGATATACTTCATTTTATTCTGGAATCACCTTTCTTGAGGAGATTGTATGAAAAAAGACTTCATCGCCATTGCAGATTATTCTCCGGAAGAACTGCAAAGCATCCTGGATCTGGCTGTAGCGCTTAAGCAAGAACTCGCAGCAGGTGGAAATAAGCCCCTGCTCAAAGGAAAAGTTCTGGGAATGATTTTCCAAAAACCCAGCCTGCGCACTCGGGTCAGTTTTGATATGGCTATGCGCCAGTTGGGAGGCGATGCCCTCTATCTCTCACCCAACGAGGTTGGTCTGGGCCAGCGTGAATCGGTGGCTGATGTCGCTCGCGTTCTTGCCGGCTACGTAGATGGGATTATGGCAAGGGTTTTTGATCACCAGCACGTCCTCGACCTGGCTCAATGGGCAAACGTCCCGGTCATTAACGGCCTGAGCGATTACAATCACCCCTGTCAGGGTATGGCGGATGCATTAACCATTCAAGAGAACTTTGGCAATCTAAAAGGTGTGAATGTTACCTTTATCGGCGATGGAAACAATGTCGCCGTTTCCCTATTGCACATCTGCGCGAAGCTTGGCGCCAATTTCACCATCGCCAGCCCGGTGGATTATGACCTCGACCCCAAAGCAGTCGCCCTTGGAGAACAGTTCGCCCAACTAAGCGGCAGCAGAATTTGCCAGACGCGAGACCCCCACGAAGCGGTCAAAGCAGCGCAGGTCATTTACACAGATACCTGGACCAGCATGGGCCAAGAAGCTGAGTCGAAGAAACGCGAATTGGTTTTCCCACCTTACCAGGTGAATTCAGCCCTTGTCGCGGAAGCCGCATCCGATGTGATTGTAATGCACTGCCTCCCGGCTCACCGCGGGCAGGAAATCACTGATGAGGTTGCTGACGGGAAACATTCGGTTCTTTTCCCGCAAGCGCATAACCGTATGCATGCTCAAAAAGCTGTTCTAGCTCGTGTTTTTGGGGTAGCCTGAACCTATGATCAACGCTCAAAATTTAATCGCTCTGGAAAACCAGTACGGAGCGCATAATTACCATCCACTAGATGTGATCCTAGAACGCGGTCAAGGCGTGTGGGTGTGGGATATCGAGGGCAACCGTTATTTAGACTGCCTAAGCGCATATTCGGCACTAAACCAGGGGCATGTCCATCCGAAAATTTTAGCTGCTATGGAAACTCAGGCGCACAAAATCGCCCTGACTTCCCGTGCCTTCCGCAATGACCAGCTGCCCTTGTTGTATAAAAAACTCTCTGACCTGACTGGGTACGGCATGTCCCTACCTATGAACAGCGGGGCTGAGGCGGTGGAGACAGCCATCAAACTGGCCCGTAAATGGGCATATGAAGTCAAGAACGTCCCCCTCAACCAGGCAGAAATCATTGTCGCGGCGGGTAATTTCCACGGGCGGACGACCACCATCATCTCATTTTCTACCGAGCCAGCTTACCGCGATCCCTTTGGCCCCTTCACCCCCGGTTTTAAAATCGTCCCGTATGGCGATGAAGACGCATTGTCAAAAGCCATAACCTCGAATACGGCTGCTTTTATGGTAGAGCCAATCCAGGGCGAAGCAGGCGTGATTCTGCCCCCCGAAGGTTATTTAAAAAAAGCCAGTGAGATTTGCGCGCAAAATAATGTCCTGCTGATCGCCGATGAGATCCAGACCGGTTTGGGCCGTACGGGTAAATTATTCGCCAGTGAGTATGAAAATGTCCGCCCAGATGTAACGGTGATTGGGAAAGCACTTGGCGGCGGTTTCTATCCCATCTCTGCCGTCCTCGCTGATGAACCCATCCTAGGTTTGTTCCAACCCGGGGAACATGGCTCGACCTTTGGCGGGAACCCGCTGGCAGCCGCCATTGGGTGCGCTTCTTTAGATGTGATCATCGATGAACATCTCATCGAAAACTCGGCTGAGCAAGGCGAGTACTTCATGGAACAACTGGCGGAAATCCCCAGCCCCTGGGTAAAAGAGGTTCGCGGGCGAGGTCTGCTCATTGGGGTTGAGTTGAAACCAGCAGCCGGCGGCGCGCGTCGTTTTTGTGAAGCGCTGATGAAGGATGGCATCCTTTGCAAAGAAACCCATAAGAATGTCATTCGCTTCGCCCCGCCGTTAATCATTGACCGAGAAACAATTGACTGGGCGCTGCCGAAAATTCGCACAGCCTTAAATATGAAGTAGATCCTGGAGGTTGAGAGAATGGATTGGCAAGGTATCTACCAATCACGCATTGTCACCGCAGATTATGCCGTCCAGGCTGTCCAATCCGGTAATCGCATTTTCCTTACAGGCAACTGCTCTGTCCCCCATCAACTCCTGGCTGCACTGGTTGCACGTGCGCCAGATTTGCAAGATGTAGAAATTTGTCAGGCATTGACTGTTGCCGGCGGAGAATATGTAGCCCTCGAGATGGAAGGCCATCTCCGTGTAAATTCGCTTTTTATCAGTGCGAATGTGCGGAAAGCCATCCAGGAAGGGCGCGCTGACTACACTCCAGTTCTGCTCTCTGAACTGCCCCTGCTGTTCAAGCGCGGGATCCTGCCGGTGGATGTCGCTTTTGTGCACCTCTCCCCGCCGGACAAGCATGGTTACTGCACGTTAGGCATTGAATCCGGTCTCACCCGGACGGCAGCTGAAGCGGCAAAAATCATCATCGCTGAAGTCAACCAGCAAATGCCGCGGACCCACGGAGATACACTGATTCACGTCAGTGATCTTGACTATATCGTTCCGGTCGATTATCCGCTGGCCCAACTGCCCATGAACGAAGCCGGCTGCGACGAATGTGAAACCCGTATCGCCAGCTACATCGCGGAGCGGATCCCGGATGGCGCCACGCTCCAGACTGGCATTGGCGCGATTCCAGATGCTGTTCTCGGCTTCTTGAAAGATAAAAAAGACCTGGCAATTCATTCCGAGTTAATCTCCGACGGCGTGATTGACCTGGTCGAATCCGGGGTGATCACCGGAGCACGCAAGACGCTCCATCCGGGAAAGATAATCGCCGGTTTTATGATCGGTACGCACCGTCTATATGAGTGGGCCAACGATTTCCCGATGATTGAATTGCTGCGCACCGAATATGTCAATAATCCCTTCGTCATCGCCCAAAATAAACGCATGGTGGCGATGAACTCTGCCATTGAAATTGATTTCAGCGGGCAGGCGTGCGCAGACAGCATCGGTTATAAAATGTATTCCGGCGTCGGCGGGCAGATGGATTTCATATATGGGGCAAGTCTGGCAGAAGAAGGTTTACCCATTATTGCCATGCCCTCTTTCAGCACCCTTCGCGATGGCACTGTAGTCAGCCGCATCGTGTCTACATTGAAGCCCGGCGCTGGGGTGACTACCTCTCGAAACCATATTCATTATGTGGTTACCGAATATGGTATGGTCGATTTGTATGGTAAAACACTCCGCCAGCGCGCGCAGTTACTCATTTCCATCGCCCATCCCGACTTCCGAGATCAACTCACCTGTCAGGCCAAGGCGATGAACTTACTCTGAGTCTGAAGGGGATTGAGATAATACATTAAGCGTTTTTGTCTCAATCCCCTCCCTTCTGAAGACGGGGGCATGTCAATGAATCGAAAAACAAAAATTGTCGCCACCATTGGGCCGGCCAGCCAGGAGCGCGATACCTTGCTGCGCCTCATCCAATCCGGATTAGATGTTGCTCGGCTGAATTTCTCTCATGGGACTTTCGATGAACACGCCGAGCGAATCAAGATGATCCGTGAGCTCTCAGATGAGGTCAACAAACCCATTACCATCTTACAGGACTTGCAAGGGCCTAAGCTGCGCGTTGGAAATCTGCCGGATGGTCAGGTTCAGCTGACGCAAGGAGAGTTGATCGTTCTTTCTTCCCGCCCTGATCAAGCCCGCCAGGATGAGCGCTATGCGGATAAAGAGATCATTCCCTTCGATGTGCCAGACCTTGAAAACAGTGTCACTCCTGGACATCACATCCTGATGGATGACGGCGCATTAGAAATTGAGGTGGTTGGGGTAAGCCCAAATTCAGTGGAAGCGCGTGTCGTGCTCGGAGGACCGCTAAAATCCCACAAAGGCGTCAATCTTCCGCGGGCGAACCTGAAAATCCCAGGGTTTACCGAAAAGGATCGCGCTGATCTTGAGTTTGGCATTCGTTCAGGCGTCGATGCCGTCGCGATTTCCTTCGTGCGGCGGGCAAAGGATATCGAGATCGTCCGCGAAGCGATCCGACGAATTTGCCAAAGAAATTTCTCCAATGGCCGCCCTTACGCCGATAATCGCTAAAATAGAACTGCCCGAAGCGGTCGAGAATCTGCATGAAATTGTGCATGCCGCGGATGGAGTGATGGTGGCGCGCGGCGACCTGGGCATTGAGATGTCTCCTCAATCCGTGCCCAACATTCAAAAAGAGATCATTGAGGTTGCCAACCGGCACGCGAAAGTCGTCATCACCGCAACCCAAATGCTTGATTCCATGATCCATAACCCGCGCCCCACGCGCGCCGAGGCCTCCGATGTTGCCAATGCCATATTTGATGGCTCAGACGCAGTGATGCTTTCGGGTGAAACCGCCGCCGGGCAGTACCCGGTCGAAAGCGTCGCTATGATGGCAGCCATTATTGCCGAAGCAGAGGATCATTACAGCCGCTGGGGGCACGGCATAACCTTCCCAGAAGATGTTACCACCCATACCGATGCGCTTTCCATCACCCACGCCGCTCGTGAGCTGGCTCAGGACCGAGATGTTTCGGCCATCGCCGTGTTCACTGAGGCCGGCCAGACTGCATTGTATATGTCAAAAGCCCGCCCGCGCACGCAAATCCTGGCTTTTACCCCCGAGCGCAGCACCTACCAGCGCCTGGGCATGTACTGGGGAGTGATTCCCTTCCTGGTGCCTTTTGCCACCACAGTTGAGACTATGCTGGCGCATGTTGAGACAGCGCTGATGGCTTCCTCGAACCTCACGCCGGGTCAGCAGGTTGTGCTCCTTTCCGGTTTTCCAGTAGGTATGATGCGCGAGCCGAATTTCGCCCTGCTGTATACCATTGGATCAGCGCGCTAAATTGAGGAAAGTGAGGTCAGATATTTTTACAACCCTGATATCCACGACTGAATTGGCTCAGCATCTGGCTGACCCCACATGGGTGATCGTCGACTGCCGTTTTGACCTGGCTCATCCCGACTGGGGCGAAGCAGGTTACCAGGAAGCGCATATTCCCCGAAGTGCCTATGCGCATCTCGACCGGGACCTGGCCGGGCCACTCTCGCCGCAGACTGGGCGGCACCCACTGCCCGATATCCAACAGGCGGCACAAACGTTCGGAAAATGGGGCATTCAGCAACAGACCCAGGTAGTGGTCTATGACACTTCCGGAGGGGCTTATGCTGTACGCCTCTGGTGGCTGCTGCGCTGGTTGGGACACCCAGCTGTGGCGGTGTTAGACGGTGGTTTTCAAAAGTGGCAGCGCGAAGACCGCCCGGTGACTCAGGGCAGTGAATCTAATCCGCCTGTGCAATTTTCCTCTAAAGTCAATCCTGCGCTGGTCGCCGAGGTTGACGAAGTGGAACGCATCCGCCAGAATCTGGACTATTGTCTGGTCGATGCGCGCACGGCTGAACGCTTTCGGGGTGAACACGAACCGATTGACCCGGTTGCAGGGCATATTCCAGGTGCTGTCAACCGCTTCCACGGCCTAAACCTCAGCCCGGAGGGCACATTCCTATCCCCTCAGACCCTACGCGCCCAGTTTGAAGAATTGATCGGCAGCACCCCACCTGAACGCGTTATCGTTTACTGCGGCTCTGGTGTTACTTCTATCCACCATATTCTGGCCATGGAACTGGCTGGAATGCCAGGAGCTCGCCTCTACCCTGGTTCCTGGAGTGAATGGATTCGCGACCCAGACCGGGCCATTTCAAAAGAAGATTAAACAAGATCGCCCTGAAAAATGCTATTTTTCAGGGCGATCTTTTATCAACCAACCAGGTCCTAAACTAGAACATCATCGCGTTGATCTGATCAATCGATTCCCGGCTCGGGCGCAGCTGCTCTTCCGTCATGCGGTTAAGCGGCTGTTCCGGTAAATCGTACAGGTCGAACATGGTCGGGGCTTTGATGTCCGCATAAATCAACCCTGTGACCATATAGTTATTGCGGTCCGCGTCTTCAAGAATGCGCAGCGCGTGCCAGCGGTCCGTTGGGTCATAATCCGCTTCCAGTTTCTTCAACTTGATTGTCGAGCCATCATGTAGTTCAACATCTCGGACGGTGCCGGCTTCAAAGTCTTCGACGGTAATTTCGTCGCGCGCCGGTACCGGGTAATAGGAGATGTCATGCAAGCGGATTTCGTGTTCTTTACCCCAGGCGTATGAATGCATGGAAACGTCCTGATTGTTAAACGTCACGCAGGGGCTGATAATATCCAGCACTGCCAGGCCATGGTGCCGTAAAGCCGCTTTGAGTAATTCCTTAACCTGTTTTGGATCTCCGGCAAAGGAGCGCGCCACGAACGACGCGTTCGAGACAATCGCCTCTTTGCAAATGTCCACCGGCTTATACAGGTTGGTTCCTTCATGTTTCAGCGAAAGGCCCACTTCAGCGGTCGGGGCAAACTGGCCTTTGGTCAACCCATAAACGCCATTGTTTTCGATGATATAAACCATCGGCATATTCCGGCGCATCAAATGCTTGAATTGTCCCATCCCAATAGAAGCCGTATCGCCATCGCCGCTGACGCCCATCCCCCGCAGAGAGGTATCCGCGAAGAGCGCGCCCAATGCCAGAGAAGGCATCCGGCCATGCAAGCCGTTGAAACCAAAAGACCGGTTCAGGAAATAAGTCGGGCTTTTGCTCGAGCAGCCAATCCCGCTAAATTTGACCACCTTCTCAGGGACTATGCTCAACTCATAACAGGCGGCAATGATTTGGTTAGCAATCGAGTTATGCCCACAGCCCTGGCATAAAGTACTTGGCGCGCCGCGGTAATCAGCTCGAGACATGCCGATCAAATTTATCTTATCAGTGGATACACTGTTGCTCATAATTACTTTACCTCCTGCGCGGCGGCCTCATGCGCCGCGATCGCCTGTTTAACCCAACTGGCGCTCAATGGCATTCCGTCCGTATGCGCCACCTTCACCAGCTTCACCGCCAGCTCTTCCGGCATATTGACCAGCAGCAGTTGGCGTAACTGTCCGTCTCGGTTAAGTTCGACTACATACACCCGGTCATGCTCGCGGATGAAATCTTCAACATCCTGAGTAAACGGCACAGCCCGTACTCGGATATAATCTGTTGGTATGCCTTCCATGTTGAGGTAATGCCGCGCCTCTTCTACCGCCAGGTCGGCGGAGCCAATCGAGATGATACCTACCTTCGCCCCGTCCATCTTTTTCAAGATCGGCGCTGGAACGTACTGTTTGGCAGTCTCAAACTTCTTCGCCAGCCGGTTGAGGTTATCTTCCCAAACATCCGGCTCCTCACTATATTTCGCGAATTCATCATGCCCGGTGCCGCGCGTAAAGTAAGCCGCGTTAGGGCTGCGATTCCCAGGTAAGGTGCGGTAGGGAATGCCATCGCCATCAACGTCCAGATAGCGGCCCCAGTTTCCATCGAGCTTCTGGATCATTTCCTCCAACTCAGCTTCCCATAAGATCTTGCCACGATCCATCGGTGTATCCGGGTAGCGGAAGGGTTCTGTCATCCACTGGTTCATACCCATATCCAGATCGCTCATTACCAGGACCGGCGTCTGCAAGCGTTCGGCAACATCCAGCGCTTTCCAGCCAAACTCAAAGCATTCATTAATCGAACCGGGGAAGAGGATGACAAAGTTGCTATCCCCGTGGCTGTTGAAGTAGGCCATGGTAATATCGCCTTGTGCCGTGCGGGTGGGCAAACCTGTGCTCGGACCTACCCGCTGCACATCCCACATAACCACTGGAATTTCGGCGAAATAGGCCAGTCCAAGATATTCTGTCATCAGGCTGAAGCCTGGACCAGCGGTAGAAGTCATCGAGCGTAAACCTGCCCAGCCTGCGCCAACGGCCATGCCTATTGCCGCCAGTTCATCTTCTGCCTGTACGACCACGCAGGTATTCTTGCCGCTTACCGGGTCCTTGCGCAGCTTCGGTACGTATTCCAGGATCGATTCAGCCAAAGATGAAGCGGGGGTAATTGGGTACCATGCCGCGAACTGCAAGCCACCGTACAGCGCGCCTAATGCCGCCGCGGTGTTGCCATCCGCCATAATATAGTCCTTTGTCGCATCCATCTGTTCGACCCGGTAGGCGTCTTGCTTGACCAGGTTCTCGGCAGCCCAATCAGCGGCAGCTTTAATCACGTTGTAGTTCGATTCAACCGGAGTCCGTTTTCCATGGAAATGGAATTCCAGCGCCTTGCAGATGGCATCCAGGTCAATGCTCAACATTTGCGCCAGGACGCCCACATATACCATATTCGCCACATAATCGCGCAGGTTCGCGGGTACTTCCGCCTGCCGGATTAACGATTTAACGGGCATGGGATAAGCAATAATATCTTTACGGGTAATGGGCTGCTTGATATCGTCCGCGTAAAATACCACCCCACCCGGGACCAGTTTTTCCATATCGCGCTGGAAGGTGGTTGGGTTCATCGCTACGACAATATCGTCTCGCTCGATGCGCGCCAGCCAGCCATCCTTATTGACCCGGATAGTGTACCAGGTGGGCAGTCCTTGAATGTTGGATGGGAAAACGTTTTTCCCGGAAACAGGGATGCCCATCTTGAACAAAGCCCGCAGCACAGTGTTATTTGCAGTGGCCGAGCCAGAGCCATTCACGGTGCAGAAGGTAATCCCAAAATCATTCACCACTGGCTTGCCCGAAAAGGTGCTAAGCCCTGCTTGATCTGTGGTTGAGACTTGTGACATAAGATCTCCTTAATTAATCCAAAGGGTTTATAAAGGGACAGGACAAAAACTTACTCAAACTCCTGCTTTGTGACGGGCTTCGCGATTGGTTGAGTCCGCTGCTGAAGCAGATCTGTGTGTTCAATCAATGCATGATAAGCGGCTTCGATGTCGCCTTTGCTGATGGCTTCCACCATACGCCGGTGATACTCCCAAACCTGGGCAAGATACGTGATATCGGTATAAAGGTTTAGCCCGACTGCCTCATACGCCTCCCAATACGCTTCTAAGATTCCGATCACAAAGGGGTTTCCCAGCCGCTGATATATGGACATATGCAGTTCACGGTGTTCACTATGGGGAATCTGGATCGGATGACCATTTAATTTTTGATAAGCCTGGGTGATCAAGCTGTCTAATTGAGCATGATCTTGCGGCTCGAGTAAACTGACCGCCTGGCGGAAATAGGCTGCTTCGATATGGTTCCGCAAATCGGAATATTCGTGAAAAAAGTAGGTGGGATCGATGGTTGCCGCATAGGATAAACTCTTGCATACAGCGGATGTAAATTGATAAGGAAGCTTTCGAATACCGGTCTTTGGACGCACCTCTACCAGCCCCAGGGCGCGCGCCACTTCCATTTGCTCCCGCAGCGTGGCAACACTCACCCCTAGCTGTCGGCTAAGGGCGGTCAAAGAAGGCAAACGCTCATTATCCGCATTTTCCTTAGCCAGGAACTGCATGAATTCAGATAAATCGGAAAATGTTCGTTCAGTTGTCATAATCTCAGGGATTTGTTTGATTAATCATATTATTCGTATTATTACGAGGATTATAGCACGCTGCTTCTAGCGAGTCAATCACTCAGTTTGAGTTTAAGAAAACGATTAGGAAATTCTAACGAGAAAACCGGGAAAAGAAATTGGGAAGTTCTTCCAAGGCCTGTGCCAGGCGCGTACCAAACCAGGTGATGAGGGTGCCATCTATCAGATAAATATGCCTATCTCGCCCAGCAGGTGTTTTTGCGAAAATTTCGGTGAATTCACCAACACTTTTTTCGCTATACGCATACGGCTCGCTCGGCAGCAAGATCAAATCCGGCTGGGCGGCGATAATTTCAGCGATCTTTACCCTTGGATAGCGCGTGTCCCGCTCGCCGGGGTCTTCCCCTTCCTCGTTCTCCAGGTCTGCTGAAAGAGGATAATGGCGCTGGCGTGTGCCAAAAACATTCTCCCCACCAAAGATCCGCAGCACATCCGCCGGATAGGTTTGATTGTTGAAGGTCATCCACCAACGCTCGCCTGTCACCATATCCTTCTGCCAGACCGGGCAAAAGTACCGTACCGGCGCCTGGTCCGCTGCTGCTGCCTCAGCCCATTCCATGCCTTTTTCCAGCAAATTGACTTTCTCAAGCGCCAGATCGCTGCGAAACAAGTTTGCGATGACGCGCAAATCTTCGATTGCCTGGCGGACAGTGGTTGGGAAAGTCAGCCAAACCGTCCGTCCCGCTTCGGCAAGCGCTTCGACTGACTCCTGGTGATTCTCCTCACGGTTCGCGATCACCAGGTCGGGCCGCAACCGCAAGACTTCCAGCACCTGCACAGTCAAAGGCCCGCCCACCCGCGCCAGTCCTTCCAGGCGGCCTGCCGCATCGACGCAGTAATCCGTCACCCCTACAAGGCTCTCTCCCAACCCCAGGTCCAGCACGCTGCTGGTTATTGAGGGGATTAACGATACCACTCGCTGCGGGATAGAATGGTCAAAGGCAGGTCGTGGATCGAGAAGCAGTTGGCCTTTCATTCTGGGCGATCTTTTTGTAGGAATTCCAAGGCTGCCGCCGTCATCACCGCCGCAGCTTCTGGCAGTACGGCCTCATCAAAATCGAATTTTGGGTGATGATGCCCATAATTTAGCCCTTTTTCTGCATTTGCCGAGCCGACCATCAGGTAACACCCCGGAACCTGTTCAAGCATAAAGGCCATATCTTCAGAAACCATGCTCTGGTACCCCGTCTCTACCCGCAGCCCGGGCAGCCTTTGAACGGCATCCAGGACTTTCCTTGCGACCTGCGCATCGTTGATCACGGCCGGCGTCAGGCGCTGGATATTTACCTCTGCTGTGCAGCCCAACGCCCCTGCCACGCCCTTCACAATCTGCTCGAACTGAGCCACAACCTTTTGGCGCACGGCAGGTTGGAACGTCCGCAGTGTTCCGCGCAGTTCCGCGGACTGCGGGATAACATTAAATGCCTCACCCGCCCGAACGCGTCCGACACTCACGACGGCCGTCTCCAGCGGGGAGACATTGCGGGAAACAATGCTCTGCAGCGCAGTGATAATCTGCGCTGCCGCGACAATTGGGTCGGTAGTCTGCTGTGGCATGGCGCCATGCCCGCCTTTGCCCTCGATAAGAACGTCAAATACATCCGCGCCCGCCATTAACGGACCGGTCGTGACCCCCACCCAGCCCACCGGGCATTCATTCCACAAATGCATGGACAGCGCATAATCTACCTGCGGATTTTCCAGGATACCCGCTTCCAGCATTCGTTCCGCGCCGCCCATGCCTTCCTCTGCTGGTTGGAAAATGAATTTCACTGCCCCGTGCAGCTTTTCGCGCTGTTCCCCTAACAGGCGCGCCACGGTTAGGCCCACGGAAACATGCCCGTCATGCCCACAGGCATGCATCACGCCTGGGTTTTCCGAGGCATATGCCGCCCCAGTCTGTTCAGCAATAGGCAAGGCATCCATGTCAAAGCGGATCAGAATCACTGGCCCTGGCATTGAACCTTCCAGCAGTCCGACCACCCCGGTTTCCGCTACACCCGTAGTCACTTCCAGCCCCAACTGGCGCAGTTCGCGAGCGACAATCCCCGCGGTGCGCACTTCTTGGAAGGCCAATTCCGGGTGCTGGTGCAGATCACGCCGTAGCGTCCGCGTATAATCAAACAGATTCTGGGCTTGTTCTTGAATGGTTGACATGGCTTATTTTTCCGCAGACCCCGGCCCATTTCCAGGTCGGGGTCTGATATTTATTCTGACTGGTGTTATCGAAAGATGAAGCGCCGGAACCGCTCTTCATAACGGGGGTTCTCCGGCGTGCTTTCTGCCGTCCTTCGGCTGCGCATCCGTTCATCCAACTGGGCGATATCTGAAATCTGGCTGACATGATTGTGCAGCGCCTGAATTTTTTGATCCCAGGTATCCGTAACATCGATGATTGTGTTTGGATTCCCGGTTACTGACAGCCACACTTCTTTGACCGATACAGGCGGTATCGATTCCTCGGCGATTAATTCTGGGAAATACATCGGATTACCAGCCGCCGGAAAAACCGCGTCGACCACAATTTGCCCGGCAGCACGATGGTCAGGGTGGTTGATAGAATTATCTCCAAAAATATAGGTCGGATCACAGCTGACCACAATATCCGGTTTAAACTGGCGGATCGCGCGGGTCACAGCTTTGCGAGCCGATAAATCTGGGACGAGATAACCATCCTCAAAGTTCAAGAATACGATCTCTTTCACTCCTAAGGCGTCCGCCGCGCCGCGCTGCTCACCTTCTCGCATTCGAGAAAGCTCCCCCGGGTCTGCGGAAATTCCGCGCACGCCCTTATCGCCTCGCGTCAGCAGGCAATAATTTACGCTATGCCCCAGGCGCGTCCAGCGCGCAATCGTTGCGCCACAGAAAAATTCTGGATCGTCAGGATGTGCCAGAACGACCAGAATGTTTTGCGGTTCTTCCCATCCTTCAGGATCGGTTTTCGGTATCGCTGCTGTCACGGCGCCGTCCCTTTCTTCTGCGTTGATCTCGGTTGCTTTTTGGTGAAGTAGAGCCTTCACCTTCATTCTTGGGTTTGGGTTGGTTGCCTTCCGGGCTGCCCGGCTCTGCCGGACGCGGCGGCCGGCTTTCGCGCCTCTGGCCTTTACCTTGCTGCCCACTGCGCCCGCGAGACCGGCGCGGGGCGTTGCCCGCCGGCGCATCTTTTGGTTGATTATCCGCAGCGCCTTCTGCGCCTGGACGGTTGGCAGGTTCATTGCCACGATTACCGCCCGCTTCTGGGCCACTCTTGCGCGGCCGCCTGGACCGTTCTGGACGCGGTTTGGAGCGCGGTTTTTCTACCGGCGGCGGATTCTCCCAGGCCGAATCAGGCGGTGGAGCGTCAGGAGAAATGACAAAAGGCTCCTTTTGCTCATCTCCAGTAATGGTTTGATCCATTACCGAGGCCTGTTCTGTACCTTCAAGGGGAGGAACAGGTGCTGGTTTTCCAATTGGACGCCCTTCAGCGTCCAGAATCTGGACTTCATCACCTTTAAACTCCTTACGCCCAACTTCCGGCAGATCCACCACCACCGAATCCCGCAAGGGGATTACATCTACCACTTTCCCATCGCCTTCCGGCGTACGCACGCGTTTATTGCGCTTAGGCAGTTTCGAGCGGGCATCGACGTAATTGTCGTATTCATAGATCAGGCAGCAGCGCAGACGTCCGCACATGCCGGTGATTTCGGTTGGCGTCAGGGATATACCCTGCTCTTTCGCCATCCGAATAGAAATTGAACTAAATTCAGTCAGGAACAGACAGCAGCAGCGCGTTTCCAGACCGCAAGCGCCCATTCCGCACATGGTCTTCGCTACATCGCGCGGGCCAACCTGGCGCATTTCGACCTGTGAAGGCGCAAACATCTTCTGCATATCTGAGCGCAGCGACTTTAGATCATATTTTTCTTCAGTCTCGCTGCTGAAAAAAATCGTCAAACGCGATCCATCAAAGCTGTATTCCGCGGAGACAATCTTGATCCCAGCCAGGTTTAGATTTGTTGCCCGATCCCGGCAGCTGGATACCACCTCAGCTTCTTTCATCTGCCACATCTGGCGCAGCAGCAAATCGCGTGGCGTTGCCCGCCGGTCGATAGCCTTCCAACCTTCTGACGGTGGTTCAGGTTCGGCGACAATTTGGGCGACCTGGCCTAACTGCCAGCCGCGCGTTGTTTCGACAACAACCTGATCCCCCACCTTTATATCCGTTACGCTGTCGGCGACAAAGTGATAAACTTTGCCAACCTTGGAGAAGCGCACACCGACAACCAACGGTTCGATTTGTTGTTCCATAAAATTCCTAACCGGTCACGCTATGGTTAACCGACTACATTAATCGAGATACCCGGCGCGCCACCTTCACCTTGCAGCGCCGCGACACTTAAGCCCGCTGCCAGATGTTCGGCCAACGAGCGCAGCGCCTGGGCGGAGGCCGAGTCCGGATTGGAAACGACGACGGGGGTGCCCTGGTCGCCACCCTGCCGGACGGCTGGGTCCATTGGGATCTGGCCTAAGAAAGGCGCGCCTGCGGCTTCAGCCAGCTTCTGTCCCCCGCCTGTGCCAAAGACATCTACACGGGTTCCATCGGCCAGTTCCAGATAGCTCATATTTTCGACGACGCCCATTATAGGCACGTTAAGCTCCCGGAACATTTCTAAACCACGGCGAGCGTCCTCCAGGGATACTTCCTGTGGTAAAGTCACAATAACGCCACCACTTAGCGGCACAGATTGCGCCAGGCTCAACTGCGCATCACCCGTACCCGGCGGCAGGTCGATAATTAGATAGTCTAACTCGCCCCACTCCACATCACTTAGGAACTGCCGGATCGCAGAGTGCAGCATTGGCCCACGCCAGATCAACGGCTGACCTGGCTTGACCAAAAAGCCAATCGACATCACCAAAACACCATAGGCTTCAGCAGGGATCATCTTGCCAGAATTGTTCTGCGGTGGCAGGTGCTTAACCCCCATCATAGTCGGTACATTTGGACCGTAGATATCCGCGTCCAGCAGGCCGACTTTTGCCCCAGATTGGGCCAAAGCCACAGCGATATTCACTGCCACCGTGCTCTTGCCGACGCCGCCCTTGCCTGAAGCGACCGCAAGTACATTACGCACCGGCAGCTTCAACAAACCTCGCGGGCGTCCATCCGAGGGAACACTCGCATCCATCTTAATCTGCGCAGACTTAACGCCCGGCACGGTCAGCACAGCCTGGCGGGCTTCTTTCTCAATCCGCCCGCGTAATGGGCAAGCCGGCGTGGTTAACAGGATTGTAAAAGTTACTTTCCCATCCTCGATAGAAAGATCCCGGATCATATTTAATGTCACCAGGTCTTTATGCAGTTCAGGTTCCTGAACTTTACTTAACGCAGCCATAATGGCATCGCGTGAAACACTTTCTGTCATGCGTTTCCCCTTCTCCTAGTAATAATAACTACCATCAAAGTTTCTGGTCAATATCCCCAGAGAACTAAATCTCATTTCTTGTCTGTTGACCCATTATTTTTTTAAGCAGGTAAGCTTCCACTTCTTTTCGCACCTGCTGGAACTGGTCAACAATTTCATCGTCGGTGCCGCGTAAGCGCCGCACGGTTTGCCGGGCGCACTGCGAGCAGCCGCGCATCGCCCGGAAAGAATCGGCGTTGCAGGCTGCACACCCGCACATCCGCACCATCATCATTACAAACGCATAACGCTCGGCAGGAGTGGACTCCTCCGAGCGAACGCGATCAATCAAACGACGCCAGGCTTCGCCATGCAGCGAACGTAAGGTTGGAATAACTCGAGATGGAAACAGTACCTCAGTATCGGAATTATTCATGCAAGCTCACGGTCCCAAATGTATATAAAGGACCATTATAATTCATTTTGCTGCCGCTGCGCTAGCCTTCTTGGCTGCTTTCGCTTCTTTTTCTGCCTTGCGGGCTGCTTCTTCCCGCGCATAATTCGTTGGACGAATTTGCTCGTAATACGAAGCCGGTTTCAGCAGCCGTTCCATATCAAAAATATTATCCTTAAGCCGATCATAGGTCGCGATTTCGTACACATGATCCATCTTGATCGCATCAAACGGGCAGTACTCAGCGCAGCTGCCGCAGTTCATGCAGATATCCACGTCGATGTAAAACTCACCTGGTTGCGGCACCGGTCGACCAGTTACCGGGTCGCTCGTGCGCACAATCCAAATGCACTGCGGCGGGCAGACTTTCGCGCAAATCCCGCATGAGGTACAGCGAATATCATGCTCGCCATTTGGCCCCTCATCATAAATGAGGAACGGGTTATAGCGGAACTCTTCAGGAACAGGCAGCTTTTCTTCAGGATATTGGATGGTGAAAATTCCTCGTGCATCCACACTAGACCGTTCCGCAATTCCTTCAGCCGTATAATAACGCTTCTTCCCAGAAAGCCTGGCCTGGATATCTACAATATAAGTGTCCAGAAAGTGCTGAATTGCCACCCCAAGACCACGAATAACGCCTAATCCATTCATTCTAAATCTCCTTGCAAGCGGTCGGGACTCGTTTAGCGATCCACTTCGCCGAGAACGATATCGATTGAGCCGAGGATAACCACCACGTCAGCTACTTTCATGCCTTTGCACATATCTGCCAGACTGGTCAGGTTGATGAAAGATGGGGCGCGCACGTGATAGCGATAGGGGTTTGCTTTCCCCTGGGATACGACATAAAATCCTAACTCACCCTTAGGCCCTTCAACCCGCCCATAGGATTCTCCGGCGGGAACTTTCACCTGATAAGCCGCTTTACCGGTGAAAATAGGCCCTTCGGGAATGTCGCGCAGGACTTGCTGCAAAATGCGCAGGCTCTGCCGAATTTCATCCAATCGGACTAGATACCGGTCATAGGTATCGCCGTGATTGCGGGTGCAGACATCAAACTCGAAACGATCATAAATGCCATATGGAGCCGCTCGCCGCAGATCGTAAGGGACGCCAGAAGCGCGCAGGATTGGCCCCGCCGCAGAGTTCGCGATCGCCTGCTCAGCCGTTATCACGCCCATGCCCTGCGTGCGTACCTGGACGATATCATTGAAGGTCAGGTAGCGGTCCAGATCGTCAATCTTACGCGGCAGGCGGTTGTAAACCAGATCCTTCATTCTTTCCAGGATACCATCGGGCAGGTCACGGGCAACCCCACCCAGGCGGTAATAGTTGCACATCATGCGCGAACCAGAGGTCGCTTCGAAGAGATCCAGGATGAGTTCCCGTTCTTCCAGGCAGTACAGTACCGGGGTAAAAAAGACGCCCAGGTCATTTCCCAGGAAACCAGTCGCGATCAGGTGACTGACAATTCTGGTCAATTCCGCCATCATCACCCGGATGTATTCCGCTCGCTCCGGTGGCTTGACGCCCATTAACTTCTCGACCGCCAGCACATACCCAAAATTGTTGCTCATTGAGGAAACATAATCCAGGCGGTCGGTAAAGGGGATGTTTTGCTGCCAGGTATTGCGCTCGCCGATCTTCTCATGGTTGCGGTGCAGGTAACCCATCACTGGCTTCAGATCCACAACCGTTTCCCCATCTAACAGGGCAACCATGCGAAACACGCCATGCGTGGAGGGGTGCTGCGGGCCCAGGTTGATGATCATGCGGTCCGTTTCCATATCCGAGTCAAGCCCATGTTCCCGGCGCATAGACTTGTATAAAGCTTCATCGCCGCTGGGAACCCAACTTTCCGGGTCGAATCCTTCCGGGTACTGCAAGTTGTCGTTATAAGGATTGTTATCTTCAGCGCGAGAAACATGTCCGCCCGGCCAGCGGCTCTTAAACGGCTTTACATCTTCTTCAAAATAAGCTTCTTTCCAGTCCTTCCGCATCGGGTGACCGGCAAATCCTTCCCAGGTCAGGATGCGGCGCAAGTCTGGATGCTTAACAAAGCGGATGCCGAACAGATCATACGCCTCGCGCTCCTGAAATTCAGCGCCCTTATACAGCGGCGTGAGCGAAGGCATATTTGGGTTATCGCGCGGGATCTGTACTTTGAAGACCACGCCCGGTCCGCCGATCGTGCGTGAGAGGTGGTAAACGACTTCAAAAATCCCATCAGCCAGATAATCGACGGCTGTGAGAGAATTGAGATAATCATATTCCATTTCATCGCGCAGCCGGCGCGCGAATTCGATCAGGTGTTCCGCGGGAACAATATACCCTTCATAACCTGGGCGCGTATCTCGCACGAGCCAGCCAGGGAAGCAAGCAGTTAAATCTGGGGTTTGAGCAACAATTGTCTGTTCCATCGTATCCTCCTACCCCACTTTCGCTGTTTCAGAAGGGGTTTCACTGCCGGCTTTTGCGGCAAATTCAGCAGCAGCCTCTTCGGCTTTCTGTTGGATGACTTTCTTGATCAATTCAAGCTTGCGCGGATCGATCAGGTCTGGTCCCAGGATCGGCACGGGGATTTCTTCCGCCGGGCCTTTTGCATACCAGCGCGACCCCTTGATGGGTTCATTGTCAATTTTCTTTTGTAAGGTAATCAGCCCATTGAGCAGCGCCTGAGGCGTAGGCGGGCAGCCGGGGATATAAACATCAACTGGCACAAAGCGGTCCACGCCTGATACAACCGTGTAGCCCTCTTTGAAAGGTCCGCCACCGGAAGCGCAAGCGCCCATGGCGATCACGTATTTCGGTTCAGGCATCTGGTTATACAACCGCACGATTTGTGGCACCATTTTCTTCGTGACTGTCCCGGAGACAATCATCACATCCGCCTGGCGCGGGCTGGGCCGCATGACTTCCATGCCAAAACGAGAGAAATCAAAGCGGCTGGCCGCCATACTGATCATTTCAATCGCGCAGCAAGCCAGGCCGAACATCATCGGCCAGACCGAATTGCGCCGGCACCAGTTGTAAACGCGATCCAATGAAGTCAACGCCACCTGGTTCTGCAACTCTGGCGGAATATCATACCCTGGTTTATTAATATTCTCTGGTTCCATTGACTGACCTTTCAAAAAACGAGTGAGATTCCCGGAATCAATAGCAGTGATTGATTTTTTGTCAGCTGTGTGAATAACGATTTTATTGTAACATCCTCCCTGCCTGTGTCAACCTGACATATGTCAGTTGATTAAAGCAAAAATTCTTTTGCTTAATCCCTTTTGTGCCCTATAATTGCTTCAGAATGTCTCCAAAATCTTCTTCCACCAGCCAACCTTCCTCCACCCGTGGACGGATCCTGACCTACCTTGAAGAGAATCGCGTCGCGACGGTTAGCTTACTCAGCCGCACCTGGGGCCTGACTCGTGCGGATATCCGTTACCATCTTAATACGTTAATGGATGAAGGCCTGGTGGAACAAGTCCCGGCTGCAGAATATCAGCCTCGCCTTCGTGGGCGTCCCATTCAGCACTACCGGCTGGTGACGCAGTTCGCTCCCAATAATTTCGCGGCCTTATGCGCTGCTTTTTTAAACTTGCAGCTGCGGACGATCCAGAGGCAAAAACAGCCTTACTCCAGAAGCTCGCCCAGGCCTTGCTGGGCAGCTACTCCCCCGCGCCGAATCCCACCCAGCGCTTCACCCAGGCAGTCAGTTTCCTGGACCGGCATGGTTACCGCGCTCGTTGGGAAGCCCATCTGCGCGGGCCGCGCATCCTGCTGCGCAACTGCCCTTATGCAGCGCTTCTCCCTCAGCATCCTGAACTGTGTGATCTCGATGCTAATTTACTGCAAAGTCTACTCCACATGCCCGTAACACAAGTCACCCGGGTCGATTTGAACTCCGGGCAGCCGCCGGCTTGCATCTTCACCTGTCATCAACTGGCGGAAAGAAGCCTTTCAACCCAACCTTAAAAATGTCGACCAATTTCCGCTACATATTGACTCCTAAAAAGGATTGTGTTATTATATGTTCACCAAGGGAAATCAAATAGATCTGATGAAGATCGAACAGATCTGAAGATCAACAAGAGATTTCCACTGGTTAGGGAGCCCCGAGAAATACGGAAAGCGCTCTCTCAACAATCCAGTCTAAAACCGATTAGGTTTTGTAAGCCAGGGATGTACGAGATACATACCCGCAGGTGGCAAAAACTAGCAAGGATATAGACACAGGATCACAAGCTTGAGAGAAAAACGCTGAAGGTTACTTGGGGCCCCTATATTTTAACCCAAAAAGCGTGGGCTGATCTGAATGCAGCGCCACGCTTTTTTTATTTCCGCAGCCATCCCTGCTAAGGATGCACTTTTTTATCTACGTTAAATAGGACTTCAGGCTTCAGAATGCCTACATAGGGAAGATTGCGATATCGTTCGTGATAATCCAACCCATAGCCCACCACAAAATAGTCCGGTAAATTGAAGCCTTTGTATCGAATTGGCAGGTCGATCAGCCTGCGGGTGGCTTTATTAAACAATACGCACACTTCCAGACTGGCGGGTTGGCGTGCTTTCAAGCTGTTCATCAGGTAATTTAAAGTCAAGCCAGTATCGATCACGTCCTCAACGAAGATCACATCCCGCCCATTGATAGGTAAATCGAGATCCTTCGTCACGCGTACCAGGCCGCGGTCACGCGCCTCTGCGCTGTAGCTGGAAATGGCGATAAAATCCACTTCAACCGGGATGGTCACCGAGCGCAGCAGGTCCGCCATGAAGAAAACAACTCCCTTAAGCGCGCCAACCAGGACCGGATTCTTCCCCCGGTAGTCCCGGGTGATCGCCTGCCCTAGCTCGCGCACCCGTTCCTGGAGCTTTTCTGCCGAGACAAATACCTGTTGGATATCCTCAGTGAGGCCATTCTCCGAATCCGATTGCCAGAGATCCATGCAGTTCAATCCCATTCCTCCTGGGCTTCAGTGCCAAAGATTCTTTCTGCTTCTTCTGCCATCCCAAACCGCAGCATCATATTACGCAGTTCCCGGCGTTTAAACAGTTTAATGTTGATTTCCGGGTAAAGCTCTTTCAACTTCTTTAATTTGCGGTTCTTTCGCCGCGTCAACTTAGGCCGCAGCGTGGTCAGCTCGACATACAGGTTTTGTTCGGGAAGAAAGAAATCCGGCTTGAAGGCTTCAAGGATATTCCCAGCTTTATTAAATTTTAATGGGAATGAGCGGGGCTCATACTCCCAGGCGACCCCATAAAAATCGAGAATACGCGCAAAAGCAGCCTCGATGGGATGGATAAACACTGGGCTGGGCTTCTTTGTCGGATCTTCCAAGGCAGCTGTTCTCTTCGTTTGGCTTATCTGGTTAGCGTTTGAACTTCACCTAAGGCTTTACAAATCACCATCGCCGCAGTTTGCACATCCAGGCGATCCGTGTTAATCATTACATCATAAAGATCCGCATCATTCCACTGGGCCTGATAATACTTTTTCAAGTACCGCTTTCGCAATAGGTCACTGGTCTCGACCTGTTTACGCGCGATTTCTTCAGTCACCTGATGTTGAGCAGCGATCCGCTTTACTCTCAAATCCAAGGGCGCATAGATGCGCACGTGCAGCACATTCGGCACGCCTTGCAAAATTACTTGCCCGGCTCGCCCAACAATCACCACATTCCCTGTCCCAGCCAGTTCACGCATGATCTCTTTGACTGCATCATGGTAAGCCTTGCGATCTTCATTGGAGGGACGCAGCCCTAACAAATCGAGCTCATCGATCGTCGCCAGGGCCATTTCAGGCACGCTGGCTCGGCTGGCCGCCTCGTTGATCACCTCGCGCCAGACAATCCGGTATCCAAGACAGGATGCGATTTCATTTGCCACCTGGCATCCCAGGCTCCCCATTTGGCGTGAGATCGTAATAACCGCCATAAGGACCTCGCTTTCCTATTCGGACCTCTGCTTAAATTATACATCAAAGGAAATATCGCACGCTGAACTTAACTTACCCCAGGACAACGTATTCTGGGAATTCAGTCATCAGCCCGGTACTCCAACCCCATCTTATATGCCAAAAACTCGTCTAAGCCTTCTGGTTTGTAGGAGATAGACTGGTGCCGGAAATATGTGTTATACAGCGTGGCATAATGCCCACCTTCTGCCAGGAGTTCTTCGTGATTGCCCGTCTCGATAATCCTGCCGTCCTCCATCACAATAATCCGGTCGGCCGAGCGCACGGTCGAGAGGCGGTGGGCAATTAAAATGCTCGTCGTTTTCTCCAGGATCAGGTTTAAGGCCTGTTGAATCTGCCATTCAGTAAAAGGGTCGATGCTGGCAGTCGCTTCGTCCAGGATAAAGATGGAGGGCTTCTGTGCCAGCACGCGCATCAACGAGACCAGCTGGCGCTGGCCCATCGAAAGCTGCGCGCCACGCTCCCCCACCTCGGATTCCAGGCCATTTGGCAGCGTTTCCAACCATTCCCCATCGCCGATCTGCCGGGCAATGGCTTCAATCTCTGCCTCAGTCACATCCGGGCTGGCATAGCGAATGTTATCCAGCACCGTGCCAGAGAACAAGAACGGCACCTGCGACACGATCCCCAGCCGCTTGCGGTAACTGGTGAGGTCGAAAGTTCGGATATTCCGCCCATCGATTAAAATTTCTCCACCTTGATACTCATAAAAGCGTTCGATGAGTTTAGCGATGGAGGATTTCCCTGCCCCGGTATGCCCGACCAGCGCGATGGTTTCACCCTGCCGGATATGTAGATTGAAATCCCGCAGTACGGGTTCAGTTTCTTTATAACGAAAATCCACATGCTCAAAATCGATACGCCCTTGCAAATCCCCGGCCGGCTGGTTATCGATCTGCTTCACATTCGGATCCGCGTCCACTAGCGCGAAGACCCGTTCAGCCGCGGACAGCCCGGTCTGCACCTGCGTCCAGAAGGAGGACAAACTCATGACCGGGTAAAGAAAACGGTCCAGGCTGAGCAGGAACAAATACCATGCGCCAGCGGTCACCATGCCTTGCGCCGCGCTTAAACCGCCGACATATACCAACAGCGCACTCATCACCCCACCGATCGAATTCAATACCGGCCAGAGAAAAGCCAGCACCAGCCCCCGCCGCACATTGACCCGGTATGAAGTCCGGTTGGCATGGTCAAAATCTTTATAAATTCCGGCTTCCTGGCGGAAATTTTTTGCAACAGCAATCCCACTGACCGTTTCTTTTATCGCTGCATTGACGTCCGCCATAGCGCGCATCCCTTCACGGGTCACCTTGCGCGCCAGCCGGCGATAGCTGATCGTCAGGATAAACACCATCGGGATCATCGCGAACAGGTACAGTGACAGGCGCGGCTCAATGCTCACCAATACCACCGCCAGAATAACCGATTCCAGCACCTGAGAGATCAGATCGGTAGTCAGGTTAACCAGATTGCCAAAATCGCGCGTATCCGAGGAGATGCGCGATTGGATGCGTCCGGAAGAAAATTCATCGTAAAAGGATAAGTCGTGTCCGGCGGCAGCCTGGAAAGCTTCGCTGGCTAAGGTTAACAGTACATCCGCGATTGCCCGGATAATCAACCTGCGGCGGGCATAATTGGCAAACCAGACAATCAGGCCGATCAACATAACGGCTGCTGCCAGCAGCACAATGCTGTTGACCGTGGGGCGGGTCTTCATCAAATCTACCCCGCGCGAGACGACCCAGGGTTGGGCCGCGCCCGCGCCAGAAATCAGCAGGATGGTTGCAGCGACACCAGCCATACGCCAGGCATGCGGGCGGAAGTAGTGAATAATACGCCGCATCAATTCCCGGTCAGAATACTGCCGGTCATATTTTTCAGCGTTCAGCCCCGAATAAAAACCCATAAGTCCGCCTTACTCGCTAAAGATTTGCCGGTATGCCTGAGAGGTTTGCAACAGATCCTCATGCTTGCCAATAGCCACGATACGTCCTTTTCGCATCACGATGATCAGGTCTGCCCAGCGGATTTGCGATAACCGGTGCGTGATAATCAGGGTCGTGCGCCCCTTGGCGGCGGCATAAATTGCCCTTTGGATCTTATCTTCTGTTGCACTGTCAATGGCGCTGGTCGAATCGTCCAGAACCAGGATGCGTGGATCGGTTAAAAAGGCGCGAGCCAGGGCTAAGCGCTGGCGCTGGCCGCCCGAGAGCGTCACCCCTCGTTCGCCGATCACCGTCTCGTATCCTTCCGCGAAACTCTCGACAAACTCCGCCGCCTGGGCGGCATTCGCCGCCATTAGAATTTCTTGGCGGTCAGCGTCCGTTTTACCAAACGCGATATTTTCCCCAATCGTGCGCGAAAACAGGAAAATATCTTGCTCAATGATCGAGATTTGCCGGCGCAGCGCTTCCAGATTCCAATCTCGCACATCAATGCCATCCACCAGTACCTGCCCGGCTGTAACGTCATAGGTACGGTTGACCAGTTTAACCAGGGAAGTTTTGCCAGCCCCGGTTTGGCCGACAATCGCCACCGTCTGCCCCGGACGCACTTTGAAAGAAATGTTTTCCAGGACCGGTTCGTGCCCGTCGTAAGCAAAGGTCACATCCCGAAACTCAATCTCGCCGCGCATCTCCTTCACAACCCCTCCTGCATTTTGGTCCAGCGCGGTTTCCCGGTTCATAATTTGCAGGATCCGCCGCGCCCCGGCCAGCCCCAGGGAGATTTGCGAGTACGTAAATAAAGAAGACCAGGTGGGGAAATCGAGCAGCAGCAGGATTCCGAAATAACTCACCACCTGCCCGGTATTGATCGCTCCCTGGCGGAACAGCAGCATGGCATGCAGTAAGCCCCCTGCCAGCGTGATGATATATAACAGGTACGGCAGATAGCGGGCTTCAATATCCCCCTGCTGAACAGATGCATTCCGATAACGCCGGGCATTCTTCTCAAACAGCTCACCTTCTTCTTTTTCCCGCGCCGAGCCTTTGACCGTCTCAATTCCATCCAGCGCTTCAGCCAGGCGCGTATTCAACTGCCCAAATGAAGCGCGTACCTCATCCGTCACCGTGCGCAGCGATTCGAGATAACCGGATAAGGCTAAAATATAGGTCAGGACGAAGATCAACGGCGCGATAATCAGGGCGGGATGAATGGTCGGCGCGATAAACAACGGCATCGCCAGGAAATTGAGCGAACCAATCACCAGATTGAGGCCCGGGCTGAACATAAAGTTGATCTCACGCACATCATTGGTGGCACGCGCCATGGTATCGCCCACCGGCTGAAGGTTATGGAAGGTCATACTTTTGCCCAACAAGCTCACATACAGCTCGTCCCGAATGGCGCGCTCCATGCCCTGCGCCATCAATTCAGCCCCGTAATTGCGCCCAAACTGGAGTACGCCCCGCGCCACCTGTGATGCCGCCAGCAGAATCGCGATGTGCGGCAGCTTATCAACCTGCGGCGGGCTGGCAAGGATGGCATTAAATGCCTGTCCAATCAAAACTGGAGCAACTGCGGCCAAAGCCGCATTGCCAAAAGCCCCACCAAAGTTGATAATCCATAACGGCCAGCGCCGGATGGCGTGCGATAAAATCCACCGGGCAGGCCCGCTGCGGTCCGTCTGGTATTGGGTATCGATGGTAAATTCTGTACGGGTTGTAGCCGCCATGCCTTCTCTTTACAATACTTTAATCAGGCCATTTGAGCGAGATGCGCCCTCGCTCCGCTTCCACTTTTAATATAATTACCTCAATCACCTGGCCAACCTGCAAAGTCACACCGCTGGGCACCTGGCTGCGGTGCAGCAGGCCGTCTTGCTTTACGCCTATATCCACAAAAGTGCCAAAGTCGACCACGTTGCGCACCGTGCCTTTCAGGCACATCCCCGGGGTCAGATCTTCCATTTTGAGTACATCACTGCGCAGAATTGGCAGCGGCATATCCTGGCGCGGGTCACGACCTGGACGAGCCAGTTGTTCAAAAATATCCTCCAGCGTAGGCACCCCGGCGCCCAGTTCAGTGGAAAGCTTTTCAATCGATTTTTCACGCAGCAAACGCTGCAGCGCCGCCTGCCGCTCAGCAGCCGGGGTGGACGCGCTGACCCCGGCCCGTTTCAAAACAGCTTCAGCGATCACGTAGCTTTCCGGGTGGATGGCGCTGGCATCCAAAGGGTTACTCCCATCCCGGACACGCAGGAATCCCGCCGATTGCTCAAAGGCTTTAGGACCTAATTTCGGTACCTCCATCAAGTGCTTCCGATTAGAAAAGGGTCCTTTCGCATTTCGGTAAGCCACGATATTTTCGGCGAGTTTCGGTCCAATCCCCGAAACATGGGTCAGCAAAGCTGGCGAGGCAGTGTTTACATCCACCCCCACCTGGTTAACCACGCTTTCTACAACGGACCCCAATGAGTGCGTCAATTCTGCCTGGTCGACATCGTGCTGGTAGAGCCCCACCCCGATGGATTTGGGGTCGATCTTCACCAGTTCCGCCATGGGATCCTGTACCCGCCTGGCGATGGAAACTGCCCCACGGATGGAAACATCCAGGTCAGGGAGTTCGGCACGCGCCAGCGGGCTGGCGCTGTATACGCTCGCCCCAGCTTCATTCGTGATCAGGTAGTGCAGGTCACCGCCTACTTTTTTGATCAACTGCACCACCAACTGTTCGGTTTCACGAGAAGCAGTGCCATTGCCAATCGTAATCAGGCTAACTTTATGCTTCGACACCAGCTTCTGCAAGATTTGCAGGGCTTCATCCCAGCGCTTCTGCGGTTCGTGCGGATAAATTGTGCTCGTTTCCAGCAGCTTCCCGGTTGGGTCAACCACTGCCACCTTGCTTCCGGTCCGGAAACCCGGGTCTATCCCCAAAACTACATTACCAGCTAATGGAGGTTGCAGCAGCAGCGACCTCAAGTTCGCTGCAAACACCGCAATCGCGTGCGCATCTGCTTTCTCAGTAAGTGTGCGGCGCACATCGCGCTCAATCGCGGGCAGCAGTAAACGCTCAGCAGAGTCATTCATCGCTTGCAGCATCTGCTCATAGAAAGGAGAACGCTTATCCGGGTGGAAAGCCATAAAGACTGCTTCTTGCCAGTCGCGCTCGGTAATCTCCACCTTCACCCGCAGAACCTTCTCTTCTTCTCCCCGGTTAATCGCCAGCACCTGGTGCGGCCGGATGCGATCGACGCGGAAATCAAACTGGTAATAGGTCTCATAAACACCCTTCAGGTCTTCCGCACCTTCGACTTTTTCAGCCTTGAAACTCCCCCACTGCATGGCTTTTTCACGAACCGTCCGGCGCACTTCGGGATGATCGCTGATCGCTTCGGCGACAATATCGCGCGCGCCGGCCAGCGCCGCTTCGATATCTTCCACCTGCTCATTCAAAAACCCTTTTGCCAGGGTTTCCGGGTACTCTCGGGTGCGCGCTTGCTGCAAGATCAGGTCTGCCAGGCCCTGCAACCCCTTTTCGCGCGCGATACTGGCCCGGGTGCGTCGTTTCGGTTTGTAAGGCTGGTACAGGTCTTCAAGCGCGGTCATGGTTTCCGCCGATTGAATTTTTAGCCGCAGCTCATCCGTCAATTTCCCCTGTTCCTCGATAGAAGCCAGTACGGTTGCGCGCCGTTCATCCAACGCGCGCACTCGTTCCAACGTTGATTCGATCTGGCGCAGCTGCTCCTCGTCCAGTGTACCGGTTACTTCCTTCCGATATCGGGCAATAAAGGGAATGGTGTTCCCCGCATCCAATAATTCCACCGCGGCAGAAACCTGCTCTTTGCGCACGCCAACAATTTTGGCGATCATCCCTGAATAATTCGTCATCTTTTTCTCCGGCTGTCCATTTTGACACGTTCATTCATGCAATGACGTTTCCCACCTGATTCTAAAAGCAATCCAATCCTAAAATAACGTTCGTTTGGAACGGGCGTTGCAGCAAAGGCAAGTCATTCGCGAGCTGTCCATGCTCCTCCGCCAAAGTCCATAGATCCCACAATTCTAACATCAAAATCTGGTGCTAAAATGAAAGCATGACCGCTCCAGCCACCTCAGCCATTCAATATTTACAGGAACACGGTGTTCCCTTCCGGCTCTTCGAACATGCTGGGCCTATCCGCTCGCTGGAACAAGCGGCGGCAGAACGCAGTCAAGGCCCGGAGCAAGTCGTGCGCAGCATCGTGTTTCGCGTATCGGAAGGCGAATTTGTGATGGTACTCATGCCAGGGCCAGGTCAGGTACCCTGGAAAGCTTTACGCCATTATTTAAATCAATCCCGGCTAACCATGGCAGACGAAGCAGAACTGCTGCAAGCTACCGGCTACCGTCCTGGGACGGTCAACCCATTTGGCTTACCCGCCCCGATGCGCATCCTGGTCGACCAGGGCGTCCTCGACCAGCCCGAAGTTTCATTCGGCTCAGGCCAACGCGGGCTGGCAATCTTGCTTAACCCTCAAGATATGCTCTCTGCTTTGGACAGGTATGAGATCGTAAATTTTTCCGAAGAGAAAAGTTGATTCAAACTACTGGAGCCATAAAGTAATCAGGCTCTGCTAGGTGATCAATCGCTCCGGCAAGTGATCGGTACGATTATGGAAAATCATGGAGACTTCCTGATTCTCACGAAAGTCAAACCGGGAAAAGGCAGTGTTAAACATGGTAAACCAACACCTTTCTTCGCTGACCTTAAAGAGCACGCGGACCAGCTCCATGTAGAATCCGCCGTGGCTGACAATCGCCACCCGGTCGCTGGTATTTCCATGCCGTTCTAAAAGGGTTTCCAGCACGCGCTGCGCGCGCAGCGAGCGTTCTTCGTAAGCCTCGAACGGCTTATTCCACCACCCGGCTTCAGTGACGGTTTTTGGCAGCACCAGGTGTGCATAATTTGCTTCAAAATAGGAGCGTGGTTTACCGGGTAAACCTACCGGTTCGTCCCGCTCTTCATCATCCTGATAAATTCCACCCGTCTCATGGACCTCGGGCCAGGCGACCATGGGTACATTAATTGCTTTCGAAATGTAGGAGGCAGTCGCTACGGAGCGCACCATTAAACTGGTATACAGATGGGTAATCCCAAAGGAGTCCCGTTTGGGTTCGCCGTTTTTCCCATCTACGCGGGCCTCCTGATCTTTCCTCCGCAAATATTCTGCCAGCAGTTTCGCCTGCTCATGACCGATGTCGGTCAATTCAGGATCTTCACTGCGCCCTTTACTTGAGCCGCTTTCTGCCCACAAGGCATTATTTTCTGATTGTCCGTGCCGGATGAAAAACAACCGCATGATCTCTCTCCCTCCTGTGCGTTACGCTAACAATAAAAAATTTCGCCCCGAATTCCCCTCCCTCATCTAAAGGGAATCGCGCTAAAAATTTTACCATACCCTATTTGCACCAGAAAATCCCGCTATAAGGGTCTCTGGGATTCAGCGTGGTTTTA
>CAVUJS010000017.1:0-12623 GCA_963741885.1 uncultured Chloroflexia bacterium | reverse complement strand
CCACAGCATAGGAGAATTTACCCTATATGTTTCCTGGGCCTCATCCTAGAATTTAAGTATAGGTCAGGGCTTTCCCGCGTGCCGCCAGCGGTAGGGACAGCCGGGCACAGCCAATTACCTCATAGAATTCCCAGCTTAGACTTATAGCTTGATCTCCGGTCCGCCAATGATCCGAACCGGAAAAGGCTGGCCTCCTGCCGAGAGGCGGGCAAAACGCTGAGCGACATTTGTCAGCAGGCATTTTGCTCGCGGAATTCGCCGGTTACCCCTTTCTTTTGGGGCGGCGGTTTCCTCCCCGGCGTATACCGAATCATTTGAAGATGGAACGCCAATCTGCCTGTGTTCACAGGCGATTGGCAGGAAGTAAGTAAGTAAGTAAGTAAGGAGATGAAGTATGGCAGAGCAATATGATGCTGAACGAGTTTGGTATGATTGCTTCGGCCGCCGGCGATATGGACGCCGTCCCTATCGCGGTGAACGCAATTGGGACCAGGGCAATGAGCGCTTTGGCCCGCAGGATCGCTATGCCGAGTGGCGCGGCCCACGTTATGGTCAACCCACCCGCTACGAAGAACCCCGCTGGTCCCCGTATAGCGAGCGCCGCCCAGCCTACCCCTACCCGCGCCGCGGGCCTGATTACGGGCGCTATGGCGAGGAGGACTGGCGCGACCGGCAGGATGATCGCCGGTTTAAATCGCGTGACTGGGAAAACCGGCGGGGGTGGGAACCGGACGATTATAGTCGCTATGATGACACCGGCTTCCGCGACTCTGCGACTTTGCTGGGGATGATAACGACCAGGATCGGGAAGAGGCTGTGCGCCGCTACTATGCCCGGCAGCGCCAGAACAGCTTCTTTTATCCCGCCCAGGCCACCGGTTTCTGGAATGTTCCCGGTCCCTTCCGCGGCTATGGTCCGGCAGAATGGGTAAATCTGGATACCAATATTGAAGAAGAGATTAATGAGCGTTTGCGCATGTTCGGCAAACTCGATGCCAGGAATATCCATGTGGATGTCAACCACGGCGAAGCGACGCTCACCGGCTCTGTAGACAGCCGCAAGGATAAGAAGCAGGCGGAAAAAATCGCCGAATCAGTCGGCGGGATCAGCGACGTGCATAATGAACTGGTCATTGAAAATAATATGCGCCCGGGCAGGGCAGGTGGAACCGGCCGAAACCGCCGCGGAATTACCAAGAAACCCGGCCCGATCATCAAGGGCATGGAAGTGATTGGCCAGGGCGGCAGGCATGTGGGCAAGGTTGACGAAGTGCGCGATGGCGATTTCCTGGTGAAACGGCCGCTGGGCAAGGACGTCTACGTGCCGAAAGACCGGGCATCTGTCGAGGACCAGCAGGTGATCCTCGACATTCCCGGCAATGAGATCAGCTACCAGAACTGGCAGAACCAGTAAAATCGATTTTAAATGATAACGAAAGCTCCCCGGCAGATTGCTGCTGGGGAGCTTTCGTTATACTGTCGTATCACGCAGCATATAGCGCTCGCCGCGGGTGAAGCCGCGGCTTGCATAATACAGGCGCGTGCCCACCGCGGCGATGACTGCCAGGCGAGGGAAGCCGTGCTCGCAGGCGATGCGCGCGGCTTCATCCAGCAGACGCGTGCCCAACCCGGCGTGCTGTGCCGCGCCGGGCAGTCCGGCGGCTCCCACCTCCAGCGACTGCCCGTAGACGTGCACCTCGCGGATCAGCGCGGCGGCTTGCAGGTCGGGCAGGGCGGGGGTCAGGTCGGGCGCGCCGGGGCCGGGCAGCGACAGGCGCAAATACCCGGCGATGCGTCCCTCCGGGCGCTCTTCGTCCGGTGGGGTGACGAACTGCAAGAAATGCTCTTGCGCCTGCCCGTCAGGCTGGCCCGCGGCATAGACGGTATCCACCAGGCGCAGGGCTTGCGGGTCGAACTGCTCGCCGCGCACTTCCCGGCAGCGGATGCACTTGCAGCGCTGCCCGCGCCGGGCCAGTTCTGCAAAGACATCCATGCGCAGGGAGGTGCGCTTATTCCCCGCTACCACATGCGTGGAGGGGATATCGCGGATGACGCGGTTGACCCGGCAGTAGAGCGGGATGCTGGGCTTGATATCGGCGATCAGGTGGATCAGTTCCGTCTGGGTGTAGGGGGTATATTCCCCGCGCTGCCAGTAGCTGTACAGTTCGGCGTTTTCCAGCAGCTGGCAGGGGTAGATTTTGATCTCGTCGGGGGCGTAACCATCCGTCCACAGGTGGGCAAAGTCTGCCCGGTCAGAAGCGATGGTCGCGCCCAACAGGTTGGGCATCCAGTGCAGCACGATCTTAAAGCCCGCCGCGCGCAACAGGGCCGTGGCTTTGAGCGTCTCGGCGGCGTCATGCCCGCGCTGGTTGAGCTCTAGCACGCGGTCATCCAGCGACTGCGCGCCCATCTGCACCTTGGTCACGCCCAGGTAGCGCAGCCAGGCCAGCTCGTGGCCCAGGGGCGTGCGCCGCGCGCTGGGGGAGAGCGACCCGCGCGTGATCTCATCCGGGCGGGTTTCGATGACCAGTCCCACGCAGCGGTGGGCGGCGCGTTCATTGAGCGTGTGCGCGGCAGGTAAGTCCTGCGCCTCGACCTCGTTGAGCGCGTCAAAAGCGCGCTTGACGAACCATTCCTGGTAATCGCGCCGGTAGGCCGACCACGTGCCGCCCAGAATGAGCAGTTCGATCTTGTCCGTGGGGTGCCCGGTGGCTTCCAGCGCATCCAGGCGCGAACGCACCTGGCGGTAGGGATCGAACTGGTTTTGCACGCCGCGCATCGCGCCGGGTTCATCCGGCAGGTAGGATTTGGGCATGCGTTCGTCGGTGGGGCAGAAGATGCACTTACCCGGGCAGGGATAGGGCTTGGTCAGCACGGTCACGGTGGTTACGCCGGAGAGCGTGCGCACCGGCTTCATGCGGATGCGCGCCAGGAAAGCGCTATCCTCGCGCCGCTCCCCGGTTTCAAGCATGTTTTTATAGACCGCCACCAGCACCGACTTGGGCAGGTACCCCCCCTCGGGTAAGGGATGCCGGCGGATCGCGCGCGTCACCTCCACGCCCCGCCCCACCTCTTCTAAAATCACGCGCGCAATCACCTGGCGTTCAGGGGTTACCTCGCGCAGTTCCTGCCATGCGTCCATTCGGGATTGATCGACCATCTCGCGGCTTATTATACCGAATGAGTCCAAATAAAGAAAGGGAAGCCGCCCTGCTTCCATGATAAACTTTATCTTATGCAGCCCGCCACCCTCGCCCAGCTTCTTTCCCTCAACCGCCGTTTTTACGCGGCATTTGGACCCGCCTTCGCGGCGACGCGCCGCCGCATTCAGAACGGCGTGCGGCGAGTGCTGGACGAGCTGCCGGACGAAGGCGCGTGGCTGGACCTGGGCTGCGGGTCGGGAGCGCTGGCGGTGGAGTGGCTGCGCGCGGAGCGCCAGAGCGCTTACCTGGGCGTGGATTTCAGCCCCTCGCTGCTGGCAGAGGCGCAAGCCGCGCTGGCGGCAGAGCTTGATTCTGCCCCGGCGTCCATTTCTTTCGCCCCGGCTGACCTGAGCCGCCCGGATTGGGCGGATGCGCTGGCGGGGCAGGCGCCTTTCCGGGGTGTGCTGGCTTTTGCCGTTCTGCATCACCTGCCGGGAGTGGAGCTGCGCAGGCAGGTGCTTCGGCAGGTGTCCCAACTGCTGCAACCGGCTGGGGTGTTTGTCCATTCGGAGTGGCAGTTTCAGCATTCGCCCAAATTAATGGAGCGGCGCGTGCCCTGGGCGCAGGTTGGGCTGGCTGAGGCGGACCTCGAGCCGGGCGACACGCTGCTGGATTGGCGTTACAACCTGCCGGGGCAGCCCGAGCTGGTGGGCCTGCGCTACGTGCACCTGTTTACCCGCGCTGAACTGGCCGACCTGGCTGCTGCCACTGGCTTTCGGATTGTGGACGCGTTCGAATCAGACGGGCAGGGCGGGCGCTTGAGCCTGTACCAGGTCTGGGAGCGCCTCTCGGGGCAGGGGCATTAATCTTCTCGGGGCAGGCTGACGCGAATAATCACGCCTTTGCCGGGGCGGGCCATGATCTGTAACTGCCCGCCAAAGGCTTCGGCGAGCTCGCGCATGCGCACCAGGCCCAGGTGCCCGCGCTGCGCAAAATCCAGCCAGTTATCCGGCAGCGTGAAGCCCGGGCCGTCATCCTGGATTTGGACAATGACTTGCTGGCGCTGCAGGTGCAGCGTGATCCACACATTGCGCGCCCCGGCGGCGTGGCGCAGGATGTTGTTTATCGCTTCCTGATAGAAGCGGTATAGGGCCAGCTGGAGGTTGTCTGGCAGCTGGCGCTGCGCCTGGCGTTCATCGCCCAGGTCGAGCACCAGGTGCAGGTCGGGGCGGCGCTCGTGCAGCGCTTCACTGTGCGCGCGGATGGCGCGCAGCAGGCCCAGCTGCATCAGCACGGGCGGCAGCAGTTCGTTGCACAGGCCGCGCAGATCCTTGACGACTTTCTGGCTTTCGTCGCGCAAGCCATACAGCAGCTGGCTGACTTCGGGCTCGCTGGAAAGGGACAGCGCCGTCTGGGTAAAAAAGATCATCTCGATCAGGGACTGCACCGGGCCATTTTGCAGGCTGCGGGCGATGGCATGGCGCTCATCCTCGCAGTGCCGGTTCACCTCTCGCTGCAGGGCGATGGTTTCGTGCGCCTGGTTCAGGTGCGCCTCTAGCGTGCGCGATTGGGTGATGTCAATCGCGGCGACGGCCAGCCCGGTGACCTGGCCATGAGGGTTGATCAGCGGTTCAACCGCCATATCGAAAATGCGCGGCTCGCCATTCCAGTGGGCAGAAATTTCCCGGCGCTGGCCTTTGGCGCTGCTCAGTACGGCTGCGTGCAGCGCAAGGATCTCGCGAAAATGCTGCGGTTCGCCAATTTCGTCTCCGCGCTTGCCGATCCAGGCTTCCGCATTCAGCTCGGACTGGGGGTTGAAGATCCAGGTAAAGCGGTCGCTGGCATCCGTGGTATACAGTAGAATGCTGGTGTTTTTCAGGGCCTGACTAAAACGCTCCTGGTTCCGGCGCAGGTTCTGCTGCGTGCGGGTCTTTTCTGCGCTCAGCCAGAGCATATCGCCCGCCTGGCGCAGGAAGGACAGCTCTGCGGGGCACCAGGTATGCACCTGGCCTGCCGCGGCAACCAGCAGCCCCACCCACTGTTCTCCCTCCAGGCAGGGCGCGGCGGCAAAGGCCCGGTAATTGGCCTGGCGGAATACCGCCTGGTAATAGGGGCGGATGAGCGGGTCGCGAGTGGTGTCGGCAGCGGAGAAGGTTTCCCCCCGGAGCATGATCTCACGCAGCGGTTCCAGCAAACTTTCCAGCAGCTGCGGCTCCTGGCTGCCCGGAGCATTTTGGTGATAGGCCGCCAGGGGCAGCAGCTGCTGCGCGCTTCGGTCCAGCAGGTTCAGGGTGCAGTGTTCAATCCTCAGGTAGCGCGCCGTTTGCCTGAGCGCGTCGGCCAGGGCCTGCTCGGGGTTGGGCGGGTTGAGCAGGTGTTTGCCCAGGTTGATCAAGGCATCCACACGCTGCGCGTGGCGCTTGCGCTCCAAAGCAGAGCGCAGGGCACAGGTCAGCAGGCTTTCACTGAGCTCGTTCTTGACCAGCCAGCCATCCGCGCCGGCGGCCTGAGCGGCCTGCTCCATTTCTTCATGCGCTTCGTCAAGCAGCAGGATCAGCGGAGTTCTGGTTGGCGGCGTCAGCCGCCGCTGCTTCGCGCAGGAAATCCAGACCGTTTCCGGGCTGCACGGCAGCATCCACGAGCGCGCCGTCAAAGCGGCCGGAGCGCAGCCCCTCCAACCCGCGCGCCGAGGAGGGCGCCCATTCCAGCTGGATAGAATTCTCGTTACCCTCATTCAGGATCTCCTGAACGTGCAAAAAAACCTTCTTGTCATCGGCGATGATCAAAATCCGCCAGGAGGGTTTGGGCATAGACAAACCTCGAGTAAGGTAACCAAAAAACAGGTCCGGTAGGTATACAGCCGGGCAAGGATCGGCCGTTTTTCCGTATATGGAATGCAGTTATGTAAAAATGATTTGAGCCGTGCTTCCGCTTACTGGCACATCGCCGCCATTTCTCCCCACGCTTCCGGACGGACCGGCTCCTGACGATGCAGCAAACGAACTCCGCTTTACCCCCGATATTTGACAGCCTACCGCCTGTCTACAATATTTGACAGAAGCAGTAACTGCCGCTAATAAAATTATACAACAAATTGCAAGCAGTAGATGCAGGCATTTTCTGGGTCTTTGGGAACGAGCGTGGTACCCCCCAGATATGGGGGTAACAAAGGAGGTAAAATCAGGGAAAAGATTACATAGAAAGTCGAGAATGAAGGATGGCAAAAGCTCAGATCACGCTGCCATTGGAGATCCCCGATGTGCGCGTATTGAAAACAGAAATCAACCCGGCTGGGGAAGTGATCATCACGGTGGAAAGTACGAAGAAGGAAACGGTCTGTCGGAAGTGCGGGCGAACGATCACGAAGTTTCATGGATATGATGATTGGGTGCAGATCCGCTACCTGCCGGTGTTTGGACGGTCCAGTTATCTGCGCTACCAACCCCGGCGTTACCAATGTCAGGACTGTGCGGATCATCCCACCACCACGCAACAGTTGGCGTGGCACGCACCGGGGAGCCCATTCACGCTCGATTACGAGGACCACGTGCTGGTGCAGTTGATCCACACGACCATCGCAGATGTGCGCATCAAAGAAGGGTTGAGCTATGACCAGGTGCTGGGCGTGCTGGAACGGCGCATCGATCCGGCGGTCAACTGGTCCACCTTCAGCCAGTTGGGGACGTTGGGCTTGGATGAGATTGCGTCCAAGAAAGGGCAAGGTCATTATTTGGTGATCGTCACCAGTCGGCAGGCGGATGGTCGCTTGCGGATTTTGGGGGTGCTGCCCGACCGGCAGAAGGACAGCGTGCTGGACTTTCTGCGCTCGATCCCCGAACGGCTCAAGCGCACGATTCATACGGTGTGCAGTGATATGTACGAAGGCTATACTGAAGCCGTACGCGAAGTGCTGCCCAATGCCCGGCTGGTGATCGATCGCTTTCATGTAGCCGAAGCCTATCGGGCAGGATTGGACACGCTCCGCAAGACGGAACTGCGGCGCTTGAAACAGGAACTGCCCAAAGAAGACTACGCTGCCCTCAAGGGGACGATGTGGGCTTTACGAAAGTCGCCCGAGGATCTTTCGCCCCAGGACCGGCAGGTCCTCAAACGGTTGTTTGGCTACTCGTCCGATTTGAAACGGGCGTATGATTTCCAACGTCAGCTCACGGCTATCTTTGATCGACCGCTGACCCAAACCAGCGCGAAGGCCAGCCTGCGCGCCTGGATCAAACGGGTCCACAAGAGTAGCCTGGTCTGTTTTGATGCCTTTCTAGGCACCCTGGAGACCTGGTGGGAAGACATCACCGCTTTCTTTGTTGCGCGCGCCAATAGTGGCTTTGTCGAGGGGCTCAATAACAAACTCAAGGTGCTCAAGCGAAGGTGTTATGGCTTGTTCAATCGCCAACACTGGTTTCAGCGTATCTTTCTTGACCTGGAAGGCTATCGCAGGTTTGGTCTTGCCTGACCCCCAGATATGGCCCCTACCACGCTAAATCCTAGAGACCCCATTTTCTGGCAGAGTGCGGATGAAGGATTATACGAGGAACCTCACTCCGCGGTTCGCCGCCCTATTCTCTTGCGTTGGGCAACCCGTCCTTGCGGCGAACCGCGTTCGCCGCTCTTTCTCCTTGCGTTGGGCAACTCATCCTTGCGGCGAACCGTAGGCCCTCTCTCTACCATCGCCAAGTGCGGTCAAATTGACCCTGCCCCGGTAGAGTGGACAGAATTAAAGGGTGAGATTGTATTCGAAATCAACCGGGCTGAAATAGCCCAAAGACGAGTGTAAACGTTGACGATTGTACCAGACCTCCAAATACTCAAAGATGGTGGTGCGTGCCAGGGCACGGGTGGCAAAGGGGCCGGCCACGCACTCGGTTTTGAGGGTGCCAAAGAAACTCTCGATGACCGCGTTGTCGTAGCAGTTGCCCACCCGGCTCATGGAGAGCTGGGCCGCGGCCGCTGTCAGGCAGGTCAGGTAGGCGGCGGAGGTGTACTGGCAGCCCTGGTCGGAATGGTGCAGCAGCCCGGCGGGGGGCTGGCGGTCGCGCAGTGCCATGCGCAGGGCGTCGGCCACCAGCGGGGTGTCCATCGAGGGGCGCATCGCCCAGCCAATCACCTTGCGGGAAAACAAATCCAACACCACGGCCAGATACAACCAGCCCTCGCCCGTCTCGATGTAGGTGAAGTCGCTGACCCATTTGGTGTTCGGGGCCACCGCGCTGAAGTCCTGATTGAGCCGGTTGGGAGCGGGCACCACGCCCGCTTGCCGTTGGGTGGTCACTGGACGGCGACTGCGGCGGGGCAAGGCGCATAGTCCGTCCAGGCGCATCAGGCGCGCTACCCGGTTGCGTCCGCAGCGCTCGCCCTTGCGCCCCAAGACGACCTGAATGCGTGGGCTGCCGTAGGTCTTGCGGCTGGCGGCATATTCCGCCCGGATCAGCACCAACAGCGCTTCGTTGGCCTGCGCCCGGTCACTGGGCGTACGCTTGCGCCAGGCGTAGTACCCGCTGCGTTGCACCCCCAATACCCGGCACATCCGCCGTACCTGGAACTCCTCCCGATGGGCATCGATGAAGGTGTACTTCATGCGCTTTTCCGGGAGAAAATGCTGACTACTTTTTTTAGGATCTCCCGCTCTTCGGCGATCTCCCGTAGTTCCCGTTCTAAGCGTCGGATTTCGCGTCTGGCCGCTTCCAGATCGTTCGGTTCCAGGCTGGCTTTCTGGCCCTCCGGCGCAACCACCTGGTACCGGTTCTGCCATTTCAGCAGCATCCCGGGCGTGATCCCCAATTCTCGCTCAATTTGCTGGGCACTTTTTTCGCTGCGTTTCAACAAAGCCAGTGCCTCTAACGTAACTTTTGTGCAACTGGAAAGCAAGTTGCTTTAAACCGAAAAAAACTGCACTTTAACAAAAAAGCTCAAAATCCGTTATGCTCCTGAAAAACCCAGGAGCAAACATGAGCGAGAAACAACCGGATACCCTCACCCACCACGCCATGCTGGTTGCCTGGGGACAATTTGCCCAAAGTATTGGCATGATCCGCGATATTGAAGGCGTCGCGCTGCACCAAAAGACGGTCGAGCATAGCCCGCAGACCAAAATTTTGGAGTTTTTCATCGCCATTTTGGCCGGATTGCCGCATCTCCAAGATCTCAGCCGCTCCGCTCACCCCATCGACCAGGACCAGGCCGTCGCCAAAGCCTGGCTGCAAGCCGGTTGGGCCGATTACAGCGGTGTGAGCCGCACCCTATCGGGGATTAGTCAGCCAGAGGCCGATCAAATTGCCCAAGTTTTGCAGCAAATCACCCAGCCCATTCTGGCCGAGGAGATCATGCAAGCCCTGAAACGGAGCGGACGGTTGGTCTATGATGGCGATTTGACCGATCGACCCGTTTCCAACACCAGTACCAGCTATCCGGGTGTCGCGTATGGACACATGGGGGATGGCTTGCACCTGGGGTATCAGGCCGCGATGGTGAGTCTGCATAGCTCAACGTATGGCCGCTTCTGGCTGTCGGTGGTGGATCATCCGGGCGATACGGTTTCCGCGACACAAGCAGAAGCGCTGGTTCAGGCGGCTGAACAGCGCACCGGGATGCGTCCCTTGCGCCGAACCGATCTTCTGAAGGAACGAATTCGAGCGTTGGAAGCCGAAACCCATCAGTTTCAGGACGAAATTGCGGTACGTCAGAAAGCATTGGCCGACAGCCAGGCTAAACGAGCGGAAATCGAGGCACAGTTGGCGCAACAGCAGGGAATTCTGGCGCAGTCCGAGGCCGATTACCAGGTAAAAAACCGCCCGGAACGCCCCTACAGTGCCTTGGCCAAGGCCCGTCAAAAACTGACGATGTGGCAGGGTCGTTTAGCGCGTTGTGAAAAGAAGATCGTCCAGCAGGAAAAGCAGTTGCAGGCGCACCAACAGCAGGACGTGATCGCGCACCTGCGGACTGTGCGCTTGCAACAACGCTTGCAGGCATTCGAAACTGATAACCAAAGCAATCTCTTTCCGATCCAAGCCGTTTTTCGGATCGATGCCGGTTTTGGGACACGCGAGAATGTGGCCTGGTTGATTGAGATGGGCTATGAAGTCTACACCAAGCCCTATAGTGACTGGCTGACACCCCGCTTGAAGCTGGAAACGCAGGCTCAGACGAACTGGATCCGGGTGGGGAACAATGCCGAAATGATCGCCTGGAAACAGCGCACCTTTGCCGATTTCCCCTATCCGTTGGATGTCGGCCTGGAGCGTTTCTATACTGGCAAAACCCAACGCTTTGGCACCCTCATCCATTTTGGGCAAGATCCCGTCACCACCGATCTGCCCACCTGGTTTCACCACTATAATGCGCGCCAGCTGATTGAAGCTGGCATTAAAGAAGGGAAAAATGGGTTCGCCATGCACCATTTGAAAGTTCGCTCCGCTCCAGCGATCTTTTTGCAAGAACAATTCGCCGTTTTTGCAGCCAACTTTGTCCGCTGGGCAGCCCGCTGGCTGCGCGAACAGTGTCCTCAGCTTCCCGATAGCTGCTTGAACTCGGCCCATCTCGGCGTAAAACAGCAAGTTCTGGTTGCCGCTCATACGTCTGCCTGGGTGATTTGGCAGGAGCAAGGTTGTTTGTTAAGGTTCACGGACCACAGCCTGTTCGCTGGCCAGTCCCTTTCTGTTCAAAACCAATGGGCGGTTCAGTTAACTTTGCCGTTTGCTCAAAATGCTGTTTTTTGACGGTTAAAGCACTTTGCTCGCTGATTGCACAAAACTTACGTTAATTTGAATTCTTCCGTATATTCGCGATATTTCTTGTCACTCATGATCTTTCTCCGTTCGGTCTTAGTGTACTGGATTCATCCATCTTTTGTGTCCACTAATTCGGGGGAAGGTCAAATCATCCGTTTTCGGAGAGGGGGAAACGAAAACTGCCCAATCGCAGCTGTTTTTAGCTCCCCTTCTCCAAGAATTGCCAGTTTTGCAATTTTTGGAGAAAGGGCGACCACCTGCAGCCCGGTGGGCTTGAGCCCTGGGTGGAAACGAACGACCCCACCCATTTGCAACGTCTAGAGCTTCCATAAAGATTTAGTTGGGCTATACCGCAACATGGCGACACCCAAATTTCTTCTTTTTCGTGTAAAATAAATCCACTAAATTCCATCCAATTGGGGCCTGGCGGCTGCCAGGGAACATTATAAATATAGGGAGAGAATCAACCATGCAATATCGAAAATTTGGGCGGTTGGACTTGCAGATTTCTGCGTTGGGGTTTGGCTGCATGCGCCTGCCCGTGATTGACGGCAAAAGCGGCAACATCGACCAGGCCGAAGCCACGCGCATGCTCCGCTACGCGATTGATCAAGGCGTCAACTACGTCGATACCGCTTACGGCTACCACGAAAAGACCAGCGAGATCGCCGTGGGCAAGGCGCTGCAAGCTGGCTACCGCCAGAAGGTCAACCTGGCAACCAAGCTGCCAGTGTGGCTGGTCAATGAGACGGCGGATTTCGATAAGCTGCTCAACGAACAGCTGGCCAAGCTGCAAACCGACCACCTCGATTTCTACCTGATGCACGCCTTAAACAAAGATTCGTGGAAGAAAGTTGTCGACCTGGACCTGCTCAGCCGCGCGGAGGCTGCTGTGGCGGATGGGCGCGTGCGCTACCTGGGCTTTTCCTTCCACGACAGCCTGGATGTCTTCAAAGAGATCGTTGATGGTTACGATAAGTGGAGCTTCTGCCAGATCCAGTACAACTATATGGATGTGGAGAATCAGGCTGGGACCGAAGGTTTGCAGTACGCCGCCGCGAAGGGCCTGGGCGTGGTGATCATGGAGCCGCTGCTGGGCGGCAAACTGGCCCGGCACATTCCCGCCCTGGAGCCGATCTGGAATACCGCCGCGGTCCAGCGCACCCCGGCGGATTGGGCTTTGCAGTGGTTGTGGAACCAGCCGGAAGTCAGCCTGGCCTTGAGCGGCATGAGCACCATGCAGCAGGTGGAAGAAAACCTGGCTTCAGCCAGCCGCTCTGGCTTGGGCGCTTTCACGGCGGACGAAGTGGCGATGATCGCCCAGGCGCGCGAGAAGATCAACCAGCTCAGCCCCGTGCCCTGCACCAAGTGCGAATACTGCCTGCCCTGCCCCAACGGCGTCAATATCCCGCGCAATTTTGAGATCTATAATCAGGGCGCGATGTATAACGATCACGACAACGCGCGCAACGGGTACAAAAAGTGGATCCCCGATGAAGCCAAGGCTATGCAGTGCTTGCAGTGCCAGGAATGCGAAGAAAAGTGCCCGCAAAAGATCGCCATCAGCGATTGGATGCCCGTGGTCGATGAAGTCCTGGGCCTGAACCGGCCTTATGTGATGCAGCGCTAAACCGGCAACTTACTGCGATTTAACAAAAAAAATGAACAGGTTTCGTCCGCATCAGGGACGAAACCTGTTCATTTTTTAGGGAATATCCCACCAATTTGATTCTTAGCGTAAC
>CAVUJS010000016.1:0-78578 GCA_963741885.1 uncultured Chloroflexia bacterium | reverse complement strand
GCACGGTGGTGGTCAAACCGGTGCCGGCTGGCGTCACAATAATAGGCAACCCAGGCCGCATTCTAGAGAAAATTAACAACAGGGACGGAAGTAAAATTGAGCTGGAAAATGCTGACCGAAATGGTTCTTAGTGATATCCCTTTGGAGGCATTGACTGCACGATAAGATTTATCCCCCGTGAAGGCAATAGCTACCCACAGCTTGCGAACCCTCACAATGAATGTCCTGCAAGCAGTCATAGCGTTAATTATCTCGATTCTTATGTCCCGCGCCCTGGGTCCCAGCGGGCGTGGCGACTATATCCTCGTACTCCTCATTACAGGAACTCTGGCTCTCATCTGTAACCCGGCCATCTATGCCAGTGCGAATTATTACCTGAGTACTGGTCAGTGGTCGTCATCGGATGGTTTTCAGAACGTAATGCTCTCGAGCCTGTTTGCGGGAGCGCTCGCATCTTTAGGCAGCGTTGCCGTTTTGTTTATTGCCGGCGCATCGAGCGAAGTTACTGGAAACTGGTGGTCTATTGCAGCTACCGCAGTGCTTGCCGGTTCAATCGTAATCTCCAGTTCGTTTAGTGGGCTATTTTACGGCACAAAACGGATTGTTGAGATCACCACCTGGAAAATCGTATGGAGTATTCTTCAGCTTCTTACATTCGGGATATTGTTTTTCCTTAAGCAGCCGGTGGCGGTTTTCATTGTCGCCTTCGCTTTCCTGAGTTTTATCGATGCCGTAACTATGGTTTTTTTATTCATCCATCTAGAAAAGGTTCAGGTTGGTTTTAGTGCAAAACTCATTAAGCCAATGCTGGCATATGGGCTGCCCGTTTATGCCTCACGCATTGTGCTCAACTTAGGTCAACGGGCTGACTCCTACCTGGTGTTCTGGTATTTAGGATCTGCTTTGCTTGGAGTTTATTCGATTGGAACCAGTCTCTCAGAGCAGATGTGGTTAATGCCTCAGGCAATCACAATGGTTATGATGCCCAATCTGGGGCCGCTCCACCTGAAGGAAGCTGCTAGTACTACAAGAGACGTAGTACGTGTATCTGCGTTATTGACTGTGGTGGTGATGTTGGGCGCAAGCATCGTGATGCCATTGCTCATTCCGTTGCTTTATGGGCAAGATTTTACTGGAGCAGCTCTACCATTTTTACTGCGCTTGCCAGGAACAGCTGCGATTGGCATTTATATGATTATGGAGCCCTTCTTCCAGTCCAGGGGCTGGCCTAAGCTGCCATTATGGATCAGTATTTTTGGCCTTTTAAGTAACCTGATCTTAGATGTCCTGCTGATCCCTCCATTCGCTATGACCGGAGCAGCGCTGGCTTCTACAATTCCTTATATATTTCAATTGGGATTAGCTTTATTGATTTTCCAAAACAAAACAGACCTTCCATTTCACTCACTATTGCGGATTGATCTGGTTATCCGGCAAGGTTATCGCTATTTGCACAGTCGTTTACGAAACCAGGAGACTGGCGTTCTATAAAATGGAATTCTTTGCTTTGTTATCAAAAAGGACAGCGAGGCCGTTAATCATCATAATCTGTCTACTGGTCTCTTATATCACCATTTTTCCTGACCCTGTAACAGCATCTGGGGCTACACCATCACCAGATATTGAAATAGAGTATGTCTCTAAAGCAAATATATCCCTTGTTGAACTTTCGGCCGGCGCAGTGGGGGATGGCAGGCTCCTGTACTTTGTAAAGAACGGTGACCAACGCACATTGCGGCTGATGGTGCATCTCTACAAGACATCTGAGACGTCTACTGCTACCGCAGAAGTTTATGAAGTTCCGGAAAACTTGAATGTTTATGCAGATAAATTTCCTTTGCAACCTTCCCAGGCAGCGATTATTATGGAAGGTTTGGACGGTTGGTGGGTGAAGGACAATGTTGTAAACTACAACCTGGATCTCGAAACCCGCAGCCCCTTCTATTCTATGTGGTCCGGAGAATGGGCGCAGCTGTTGGCCCCTGGAGAACCCGCGGCGCATATCCAGATCCGAGATACGGATGGAGATGGCGTCCCAGACTGGGATTTGCGCAGCATGATCCCCGAGTTCCCTGGCCGGGGTTATTTGCATGTAAATTATGCTGAGCGAAGATGTTCGACGCCGGAGGCTGCGGATCGGGGAGTTTCGCCTGAGTGGCCCTATATTGCTTTAGCAGGAACCTTTGAGCAACAGCCAGGGCGTTTTCGGCCTCCCATTGTAATAGATTGGGAAACTGGCAAGGTCAAGTTTTTCTCCGAGGTGGTGACCGTTCGCAATCAAAACTGCAGCTATTCTTTCTACTCACTCAAACCTATCCAGCCGGGAGAGTTGAACCATCTGGATTTCGAAACGCCATTTGCGTTTTACGATCTGAGCGGTGGTGGGGTAGGCTATCCCAATCTGATCTTGCGAACGGAACGATATCCAGCCAATGATATATGGGTTGGCGGGAATAATCCGGAGTATGAATTGGTTCGTTTTTCCTGGCGAAACGCACCCGGCGACTGGCTCTGGGATTATAAGGTGGATGTACTGGGACTGCATCCATATGATTTCGAGACGCCGATTGCCGGCGGTCTCGCGACTGTCGACGCCCCGCCGTATGATCTTTTTCCCACCTGGGTAGTAAACCACACCTGGCCAGCAGTTACCTTTGTTGATCCAGAGGGGAGTCATGTCCGGTCCAGTGAAGGTATATATGAGTGGTCGGCAGCCTCAACTGGCACGAGCTATTATCATGGGACCGCCAGCGCCCCTTATATCAACGGCTTTAGCGATATAACCGCAGGCTATCGCGGGGAATACCGATTCCAACAGAATAAAGCCCTGGAGTTGTATTTCAGCCCGGTGGATAATCAGTTGCATTTAAAATGGGCTGAACAAGGCATCTGGCGCCTGAATGGTCAGCAGGTTATCACTGTTGCCAATCTAAACAGCGGTGCATACATTGACGCCTGGCTGCGCGAAGCAAAGGTTATCCCATCTGAAAATCCAAAAACAACGAGTCCTTCTGAAAAACCCATTGCACCCGAGATAATCGAAGCGCTTTATGCGCTGCCAGGCTACTTATTACACATTACCGGGACAAACCTGACCCTGGTGGCCAGTGATTATCCACCTGCGCTCTTTGAGACTTTGCCTCCTACCGACCATGATACCTGGGAAAGACAGCGCGACCTATTGGCGCCCTATGCTGACCAGCGCCGCGACCCCCAAAATCTAAAATCCTGGCTGGACGCTTTTCCTGGCCCGCACAGCGCGATCAGTGGTGTCACGCTGGCCAATTTGCGATATATAAGCAGCGGCTTCCGCTTCGAGCTCTCCCTGTCGCCAGGCTTTCAAGAAACGGGGCCCGATCTGCTGGGGATCACCGCTCTAGCACCAGGTACTTACCTGGTAGAAAATGACGGCAAGGCTTTCACCGTTACTCCCCTCGTCCCGGCCAAAGTGAGCCTTACCGTGACCCGGCCAGCTGGCGAGAGTGGTGCTGCTTCGGCCTGGGTAACCCTTCAGAACACTGGCCTGGCCGATGCGATGGGCCTGGCGCTGGTGACAGAGGTCGTGGGCGGACCATCGGGGCCAATCGAACTATCCCGCCAGACCCAAGATGTGCTGGCCGGGCAAGCAGTCCGGATGATCGTGCACGTTCCGCCAGCGGTTGCGCCTGGCCAGGCGCTGCGCTTTCGCCTGGAGGATGCCTCAGGCCAGACGCTGGCAGAGCTGCCTATAGCCGATAATGGCAAGGCCGCCGATCTGGCGCTGGCGCGGCGCATTCTGAGCCTATCGACCGCTGGCGGCCTCCGGTTGGGTTGGCTGCTGGGTCTGGTGTTCTTCGGGGTGATCCCGTTCGTGACCCTTCTCAAGCGCCGGCCAGCCGGCGCCAGGAAGAATGTTGAATGAACAGTGAAGCCAACCCCTCACCACCCGCTCGCCGGTACGCGGCTGAAGTTTCTGCTCTGGTCACAGCAATGATCTTACTGGCAGCCTACCCATTGTTGCGCTATGGCGGACGTTGGGGAGAGACCGACTCGGCCACCTTCACCAAGGCCATTCAGGCGGTATTTGAGACTGGCCGGTTGGTAAATAACCAATATGTCTATGCCAACGGTTATGGTTATCAGGCGCTGAGTGTATTCGTGATGCAGGTGGGTGGCATTACTGCTGCCCAGTTTCAGCTTTACGTGCAATTTTTTCTGACCGCCTGGATAGCTTTTCCAGCCTGGCTGCTCTATCGTGAGCTGACAGGTAGTGGGCGGGGCGCCACACTGGCTACGGCCATATTATTTGTCCAGCCCGAGTTTCTCTTCTTCTTGCTGCGCGGTACGCATGAAAAATTCACCCGGGGGCTGATTCTGCTAGCTTTGTATTTGTTCGCCAAGAGTTTGGCTCAGCAGAAGCAGGGTATGCGCCTGGCAAGCTATCTTTTGGCCTTTTATTTGACACTATATGGCACGATAGCCTTGAATAACCTGTTGTCATCCTCATTGATCACTGCCTTATTCCTGGCCCTGGTGCTGCTGGTTGTGCTGCAGTGGTGGATCCGCTCAAAAAGTGTCCCTGGGCATGCCACTGAAAGACGTCTCCTCTATGCGGTGCTTCTAGGAGGAATGCTGGCTTTCCTGTATACCTTTTTTCTCTATCCGCCTGCTCGCTCAAATCTTTTTGTGTTTAAAAGTATGCTGGATAGGACTGCTATCCTGTTGCTAGATGTGGAAAGCAGCAGTTCGAACCTCAACCCGTATGCGTATACCGCCAGAGCCTGGATCAGCCAGCCGGTCTACCTCGCCTTGAGCATCGCGAACTGGATTCTTCTGGCGGTCTCGGCTGCGATCTGGCTCGGGCAAAGTTTCAAATTGGTGGGCCGGCGGGCGCCGGGCTGGGAGCCAGGCCAGCTGCTGCTCTGGTCGCTGTATGGCGCTTTTGCAATACAAGAAGCGCTCAGCATCGTGGTTGATTTTTCCGGGGCGCTGGCCTCTAATTTGCAGGTTCGGGCTTTTCCGGCATTCGTCACGCTGGGGGCTCCGGTAATTGCCAGTGCCATGCTGCACTGGCAGTCATCGGGAATCCGTTTCCGGCGGGTGGCGTGGTCAGGGACAATCACTATTCTGGCCGTTTTGGCGGTTCTCTCGGTTTTAAAAGCCACGAACGAACCGCTCGTCTCCAATAAGTGGTCCTTCTACATCCCCGCTGAAATGCAGGCCTTAGACCGCGCAGGGATAATTTTAACCAATCGCACGATCTGGACAGGCTTTGACGAGCGGCTCATTACCGCGGGAATCCTTCGTGACCCAGTCGGATGGCGAAATAAAAACTTGGTCGCATGGAATTTGGCGGACAAAAATGCACTTGTCTCGGATGTTATCCAGGCCCGTGGAAGGCGCTGGTTCATGGCGCCTCCAATTGAAGCGGACAGCTTTATTGTCTACGATAACGGGCAGGCTCAGCTTTATCACCTGCGGCCGCGCACGCCCTTCCAGCACTGACAGGTGAACATGAGCTTTAAATGCAGATGATGAAATCCCATAAAACCGGACTGATTGCCTATGGCCTTGACCGCCAGTTAGGCGGCATCGGGCGCTATACTGAGGAGCTCATCGCTGCGTTCCGAGACCTGGGTGCTAACCCGGTGATCCTGGATGCCGGCGGCAGCACCGGCGACCGTCAGGCGCTGCCGCTGCGCGGCGGGCGGCTGCCGGCGCTGCTCACCCTGGGGCAGGTCCAGATTGGCTGGCTGGCGCGCCGGATGGGCCTGCAGTTAATCCATGACCCAACGGGGAGTATGCCTCTCTTGCTTACCAGCGCCCGCCGGGTGGTCACTATCCACGATGCTGTAGCATATATCTACCCGGAGACAGTGGCCAACCTTACCTGGTTAATTTATCATGTCTGGTTGCCGCTGGTGGCGCCGTATATTAACGTGGTTATTACGGACAGTGAATCCTCACGCTGTGACATTTTACGTTTCCTACCTGTCAAAAAGGATAGTGTGGAGGTTATCCCATTGGCTGCTCACACACGCTTCCACCCTCTCGAAACACAAAATATCCAGCCAGCTTTGCGCCGTTATGGAGTGGTGCCGCCGTATATTCTTTATGTAGGCTCGCTCGAAGCGCGTAAAAACCTGCCCAGGCTGCTAGAAGCGTTTCACCGGCTGCTGCCAGAGTTTCCAGGCTGGATGCTGGTCATCGTTGGCGCGCGAAAGTGGAAGTCTACCCCGATTTTTGATACAGTGCGGCGGCTGCAGCTAGAGCAGCATGTCCATTTCACCGGTTTCGTCGCGGAAGAAGATTTACCGGCGCTCTATAATGGCGCGGATCTCTTTGTCTTCCCCAGCCTATATGAAGGTTTTGGCCTGCCAGTACTGGAAGCGATGGCCTGCGGCACCCCGGTGGTAACCTCCAACACGTCTTCGCTGCCCGAAGTTGCCGGTGATGCCGCCTTGCTGATTAATCCACTAGATGTGTCAGCCATCGCGGATGCTGTGCTGCGCGTGCTAACCGAGCCTGGCCTGGCGGATGATTTGCGCGAACGGGGGTTGAAGAGAGCTGCCCAGTTCACCTGGGAGCGCACCGCTCGCGAAACGCTTGCTGTGTATAACCAGGTATTGGCGAGCGCTGAACCGCATCATCTCAACAAAAAGTCCCTTGGCTGAAGATAAGAGGATGTTGAGCACCCAGCAAGCGCAGCTCAGCCAGGGCAGGCGGCATTTTTGGTTAGCCTGGAAAGACTTCCGATTGATCCTACTTGGCAGTATCACCTTGCTCTCGCTCATTGTTTTGAGCCGCTGGCTGGCGTTCCTGGCCCCACTGCGCCTGGTGCTAGGTTTGATCTATGTTTTATTCGTGCCTGGTTACTGCCTGACGGCGGTCCTCTTCCCACGCAATGAGGATCTCGACGGTATCGAACGCATTGGTCTTGGTCTGGGTCTGAGCATTGCCTGGTTACCAGTACTTGCGCTAATTCTAAATCTGTTGCCGTGGGGTCTGCAATTGTGGCCCATTGTGATAGGGGAATTGGTTTCGATTGCCTTGTTCAGCGCGATCATGTTTCTCGAGCGTAAGAGTCCTTCTCTGGGAGAAGCATACATCCCGCGGCTGGCATGGCAGCCGCGCCTATGGTGGAGATCACTGCCGCCTTCGGATAGACGAGTTTATCAATTTATCCTCATGGCGCTTACAGGGATGGCCTTGGCTCTGGCGTGGACGTTCCTCGTGCCTCGAAACGATCAATTTATGACCGAATTTTACATTCTGGGTCCGGAAGGGCAGGCGGAAGGTTTCCCACAGAAGGTGGCAGTCGGGGAGAATATACAAGTGACACTGGGACTGGTGAACCTCGAGCGGATGGCCCATACCTACCGGGTTGAGATCTGGGCTGTAGACCCATGGACAAATGGCCGCCGCCAACTGCTCAAGGAGGAAGGCCCCTTTGAACTTGCCACGCGCAGCCATTACAAATGGCCAGTAACCTGGGAAATGCCCTGGCCAGGCGATGATCAGGAAGTAGATCTACTGCTATATGACGGGAAAGGGATAAAACCTTACCGAAGTCTGCGATTGTATTTAAATGTCAGACCTTAGGAGGCCCAGTAGGCTTATTTCTCCCGTTCGGCCAGGTAGGAATCAGCGCAGGGTAAATCGGCTTCACAAAGCGTTAAGTCATCCACCCAAAAGGTGGACCCGTTTGTAACTTTCCACCCTATGTTAATTTTTCCAGTAATATAGTCGCCTGGTGTTTTGAAAAATCCGACTCGTTTTACCCAATCATAACTACCACTCTGATCCCACATGACAAAATCAAGGTAGGCTTCTTTGGGATTGGTCTGTACATATACAAAGCCTAAATGACTACCCGTTAAATTCTGCCCTTTCATGTACCAGCTGGCATAATATTTCGTATCGGGTTTTAGAGTTACAACTTGAGATGAAACTGTCGAAGACGGGCCCGTGACCTTCAATGAGGCGGTTCCAGAATGACTTACGGTAGTATCCCTGATTCCCCCAGCGCCCCAATTATCGGGAATGTCATTTTTGTCGGCATCTATCTCAAAGGACGGATTTTTAACCAGATTCGGTTGAGGTGTAGGTGAAAGGGGGACAGGATCCAGAACCTCGAAAAGCTTGCCATCCCCACCCCGAAAGGCTAGCAAGGTTCCTAAATTTGCCACTGCCCCAGTTTCCAAATCCTTAAGTTTGGCCTTAAAGAACCAGGAGGAAAGGGCTAAATTCTGTGAACTGCAGCTGTGGTTAGCTGCAATCACGTATAGCTTTCCGTTAGAAAAATCTTTAAGCGTGCTAACGTATGCATTTCCAGAGGGTGATATTTGGAATTTATCCGAAATTTTTTGAATCCTGGATAAATAAGGTTTTAATGGATTTATCCGCCTGGCAAGGGTAGTAACCTCAACAAGCAGTTCCGGGTTATCTTTAATCCCTTTCCAGAACTGGTCAGGATCAGTAGACCAGGTGAACCAGAAGATCCCTTTTGCATCCTCACCGAGGGCAAGCCAGTTGAGCAAGCGCATTTCTTCTGCTGTCGGTGTTCGCAATGAACCAGTAGTTGAACCATGCGCCTGAAGAATAGCCCAATAAGGAACAGACATTGGCCGGGCTTGCATGGTCTCTCGCAATCTACTTACCCAATCTTGATAGCCGCCTTCAGAAAAATTGCAGGTCGGATAAGCATTTCTAGCCGGATAATCGTACGCGATAAACGCCTTTGGTTGTGTATACTCAAAAACAGCCTGGCCGTTACTTCCGGGTAATAAACCAGGAGAAGCAGGGTTTAACGCATCATGTTCCTGGAAGACCTGGTTTGCTAAGCGGATCCTTTCTTTCGATTGTGCAGTTGCGTCATCGAATATGTAATATCCCTTGACGCTTGGGTGGCCCTTAATTGCATCCACAATCGGCCCGATGATTTTCCTGGCACAATCGATTGTTATATTGCCACCGCACAGTGCTGCTCCGGAGTGATAACTTTCAAAATAAAACCACTGTCGATAAAGATCGTACAATGGTGATGCAATTACCTTAAAATTTAACCTATCTGGAATTGAAAGATCAGGAATTGCATTGATAATTAAGGCTGAATCCAGTCCGTGCGCTTGTGCATTCTTGATATAGTTTTCAAAATCTACTGAGCCACCCACAAGGCCAGCGGAGTCGAAAATACCGTAAAGGAAATGATCTATCGTTCCTTTATTTATGAGCGGCAAGAATATCGTGGTCCCTTCATTGATGCTCTGATAGTGGTTTTTGGTGCCATCCTTTCCTGACAACGGAATTGCCCCCCCATTTGTTGAGGGTTTGTTATCAAATAATTTTATTTTCGATTCGCTTAATGGGAAAAACTTGGGGATATGTATTATTCCAACGATTAAAATTATCAAGAGTAATAGCGCCAAAAATTTATAAAGAAAAATTTTCTTATTCATGAAATTTTGACCTTATAAAAACAACTGCCTTTCTTATTCTTATTATTCCGGAGGATAAATTCAACTCTAAAAAAATTCGCAATTAAGAAAGGCCAATCAGGCTATTGTTTTGTGTGGCTAGTATACGCCAGCAAAACAAAATGATGCAAAGTATCAAAATCGAGGAAAGCAGAGTATGTAGGGCGTTTATCTATTTTACCAGAGATGACCTTTGCATTTACTTTACCGACTTTTCTTCTGTATGTCAATGCGTTTACCGCTTATCATTTTTTCCAGCCCAGGCATAGGTCAATCCTGAGATGTCTTTGACCGACAAAACCTTTTCTTTCCATAACCGTTTTCTATCCCCGTTGCGGAAGCTTATAGCAATCCCCTTCTTCTTCCTTGTGATAGCTGCACTTCTATATCCTTTCTGGTTGCCATGGGTTGGAAAATTTTTGGTCGTCGCCGACCCATTGCAAAAGGTTGATGCGCTGGTGATTCTGGCTGGAAATGAGAACGAGCGTATCGCGGCTGGTGCACAACTTTTTCAAGAAGGGTATGCAGATTGGTTCGTCTTGACCGATATGCGCCTCGATATCCCAAATTCATCAGGCATCTACAGTGCAAACGTTAAGCGAAAAGCAGTGGAACGTGGTGTGGCGGAACAACGCATTTTAATATCCTCGGGTCAAGTCTCTACAACCGGTGAAGAGGTGACTCGATTGAGAGATTTTACTCTCTCAAAAGGCTTCCGATCATTGATTGTTATCACCTCACCTTTCCATACTCGTCGGGCGCGCATGCTGCTCCACGAGGCCTTTCGCGGCAGTGGTGTGACTGTTATCGTCCGTCCTGCTATGAATTATGTTTATCATGCCGAGACTTGGTGGCGAAATCCTGCGGACCGGGCGCTGACAGAACTAGAATATGCGAAAATTTTTGCTCACTGGCTTGGTTGTCTGGATAATAGCAGTTGTGGCCCTCTTCCTTGGGAATGGCTGAGGACATGGCAGAAATTCCTTCAACACGAATAATGGCTATCTACCGATGACTAACCTTCTCTTTTATTCTAATTCTGCTTATATGTTAGCCCATCTGATTTCCGGAAAATTAGCGCCTGCCGATGTTCCAGATAACCAATGGGATGAGCTGATCGAATTGGCTCTTTATCACAATCTAGGAGGTATGTTACTATGGTCTTTGCGCCAGGTGGGGTGGGCAAGGACTGGCGAACAGCGTTGGCAGCCTCTGGTGAATGTAACGCGGCTTAGTGGTCGACACAATCTTCTCATTGAGAGAGCTCGCAGGCAGACCGCGAGCGCCTTTGAACAGGCTAAAATTCCTGCTATTTGGCTGAAAGGCATCGGGCTGGCGCATACTTACTATCCTGAACCGCATCTGCGTCCTATGTCAGACCTGGATGTCCTGGTCCCGCCAAACCGGATGACTGATGCGCGGAATGCATTGCTTTTAGCAGGCTTTACTCCAGCAGAGCAAGACTTTTTTGAACTTGGCGGGTTCACGCAACAAGCACGCCATCACGAAATTTTTCAGGACCGTTTCGGTAAGGTTAAACTTGAATTGCACTTCCGTTTACTGGTTCCATCTTTACACTATCAGATGGAGGAAGGCGATCTCGATTGGTTCTGGTTGCAGGCTGAGGAGCTTGCTCCGGGTAGGCCTTTGTTCCAGGTTTTGAAGCCAGAAGCCAATTTGCTTCATCTGTGTGCTCATGCTGTTTTGCAGAATCAAGGAAAAAACATCGATCTGTTGCACTTATTCGATCTGCATTTACTTATAACTTCCAATACCCTGAATTGGGAGCAAGTTTTTGAGAAAGCCGCAGAATTGCGTTGGACCTATGCAGTCGAAATTGCCTTGGGGACATTGCCACTCCTGTTTGGCACAAAATTATCTGATGGGCTGTTAAATAACCTTATCCAATACCGCACGCCTGATGAACCCGTCCCAGCCATGCTGGATCAGGATCGGAACACTCCTCGGTGGGACGAATGGCGTCAGGCATTTGGACGTATGACGATATTTGAACGCCTGCGTCTGATTTGGGCAACATTGTTTCCCCCTGCAGCTTTTTTCCGCCGGCAATATCACTTACCACCTGGATCATTATTGTTACCTTATTATATCTCCCATTTCCTAAATGGCGGAAAAGAAGTGGAACGGGCATTACGTAAGGGTCTATATTCATTAAAGGGTCAAATCTATCATGATAAAAAAACAAATTGAGGCTCAATAAGGGCGAATAGCTTCATACCCTCGCACTTTGCTACCCAATACAGACTAAAAAGATTATCGCAAAGGACATAATGAATCTGATCTTTTATCGGATCGGTTCATCCCCAAAATTTGTTCAGAAATGGCGCTGCCAATCCTTGTCGATTAGCGCCTCTTAAGTTTTTTATTGCAGGCACGGTCGGAGAGCCAGTTTATGCGAGGAGATGAGCATTTCTTTACGATCCTTACTTCCTTAGTAGCCCATGCGCTTCAGAATTTCCAACTCTTCAATAAGCAGGCAGACAGGTTAGCTGGCCCAAAAGAGAACCACCATTTGAAACACACGGTTCTGACAATTCCAGGAAACTTTTTATCAAAAGTTTCTTCAATTTGGTGGGTAGCATTGTTTTATCTAGGGGCTATCACGCTAGCAGAAGTGCTCACTGCGTTGCTTGACCCGGTGGCAGGCCTCATCCTTCATGGGTTGGTTCTTTTGCTGCTGATCCTTCAGGCAGCTGTGAGTGATCGTATACCAACGCGGCGCTTCCTGCTGGCGTTATCACTGGCACCCTTGACCCGTGTCCTCAGCCTTGTTATGCCACTGCAGCATTTCCCAATGGTTTATTGGTATCTACTGGTAGGGTTGCCACTCGGAATTGCAGCCATTTTCGCCGCGCGAACCGGGAATCTCAGCCGGATAGAGTTAGGGTTAACCTTGGGAAAACTGCCTTTTCAGGTGCTTATAAGTCTGGTGGGAATCGGGTTAGGCTACCTGGAATACTGTATCTTACGACCTCAGCCGCTGATCGCAATGCTAAGACTGGATTTGGTCTGGTTGCCGGCATTGATCCTCTTGATATTTACCGGGCTGTTGGAGGAGTTCATTTTCCGCGGATTGCTGCAATCCACTGCGATAAGTCGGTTGGGGCGGATGGGGATGGTATATGCTGCGGGCGTGTTCGCTGTACTGCACCTGGGCTATCGATCCTGGCTGGATGTATTTTTTGTCTTCGGGGTGGCATTGATTTTCGGTTGGATCGTGCAGCGCAGTAAGTCGATCTTTGGCGTTACTCTCGCGCATGGGTTGACCAATATTAGTCTATTTCTCGTGTTTCCATTCTTGTTGGCTGCGCCGTCGTCACCGTCGGCCGGAATTGCCATTGAGAAGCCGGAAGCATCAAGGGTTCCAGAGCAGTGGAAATTGGCGACTACCCTGCTGCCAGACCTTTCTCGGCTGGCACCTTTCCAGCCACGAATTGTTCCCGCGATGCCTGAGCTCACCGCGAAATTGATTTACGCAACTGTCACGGATAGTCCTATCAGGGTATTGGCTTACTGGTCCGCTCTTTCTCCTTCGAAGCTTTACATCGCTATGAAAAATTATATATTCACGGCAGTTCCCCTGACTGAGCGTGAAATTTTAACAGACGATATTCCTCGCCTCCGGAGATCAAAGGGCTTTTAATAATTTGACTTATACCCTGAAATTCTCAAAATAAGCGAGGGAGGAGATCAATAATCATACGCTGTTGGACCTTACGTTTTCAGACGGGAAAAAGGAGAAGGGATTTTTTGTAAATGGAATTTTAAAAATGATGATGGAAAATATTTACTTACAGATTCCATTTTTAGAGAGCGTAACTTCTTGATTCTTTTTTCGTTGTATGTTATAGTGATTACAGATCTGCAAGTTTTCTACAAGAAGAAAATTGGGGGAAGTATATGCGTAACGGTGCGAGGTTAGCCTCACAAAAACCAAGAATAAAAGGTAGAAATTAATGATTTCTACAATTACTACTGCAACGGTTTCAACGATCACGACCGGATCTTTAGCGGGTTCTTTCGCATTGATTGGTACTTTCGTATTATTCGCCCTCTTATTGCAAAAAGAGCTGGCTGGCTCTTCTACCAACAATCTTTTCCAGCGCTTGAGCCGATCACTTAATGTCGCGGTTTTTCCAATGCTAATTGCCTTTTTGATGATTGTATTCTTTAAAGTGGCCGAAGTCCTTCGCTAAATTTTTATTTGGTTTTCAAGAGAAGATGACTTGAAACGGACCCATCGGAACTGTCAAGATGGTAATTATTAAGGCATCATATTTTCATCGCTGCTGTTCATTCAACCAGGTAATCCTATTCAAAATGTAACATGGGAGGGAATTATGTCGCAAAAAATGAAATGGACAAAACCCCAGCTGATTGTCTTGGCAAGGGGAACACCGGAAGAGGCCGTACTCTTAGTTTGTAAAAACAATGAACACGAATCCGGTCAACTATCTACTGGCGCTGAGGTTGTAGCACAGTTGTTATGCAACCGGACTAAAACTCAAGGAAATCCGTGCGGTGCCTGCTCAGGGGTAACTGGTACTTAACTCATCCTCGACCTGCGTTGAAATCTATCCTTTCCGCCCGGAAACTTAATCAAGGCCTGCGAACGTTGTGACTTGCTTGGCGCTCGCAGGCATTTTTTTCTTTTAATTATTTCGAACTGAACATTCGATCTGATATTACTATCCGAATTAGCACGGCGAAAGTTTCAAATAATTTCTCATTGTTGCTGTCTATTTTATTTCCTCTTAAAGGAAAAAAATGAAGATTTCTATACGGAAGGATCTTCCACGCCTACCGCTCGAAGGAAGCATTGACCTGACCTATCGTTGCAACAACATATGCCGTCACTGCTGGTTATGGCTGGCCCTTGGTGCATCGGAAGGGCAAGAAGAACTCTCACTGGCGGAGATTCGACGCATTGTCGATGAAGCTCGCGGGATGGGCTGTAATTCCTGGGGTATTTCGGGTGGTGAGCCGATGCTGCGCCCAGATTTCCCCGAAATCTTCGATTATATCACCCGAAAGTCAGTAGTCTACCGCCTTAACACGAACGGCACCCTGATCACCCCGGAGATTGCCCACCTTCTGCGACGTAAAGGCCGAAAGATGGTAGCCCTGTATGGGGCAACGGCCGAGGTGCATGATCAGGTAACACGCAATCCGGGTTCGTTTGAAGCCGTTATGCGCGGTTTCGCCTACCTCAAAGAGGCTGGTGCTGGTTTCGAGGTTCAGATTATCCCCATGCGGGCTAACTACCACCAGTACTCCGAGATGTTAGCCTTAGGGGAATCGCTCAGTCCGCACTATCGGATTGGCGCCTCCTGGCTGTTCCTCTCGGCTTGCGGCTCTGCAGTTCGCAATCATGAGATCGAATGCCAGCGGCTCAACCCCAGTGAAGTGCTCGTTCTCGATCCTCCAGTGCCTGATACAAGGGCAGTGGAGACGATTGAAAGCCCGAAGACAACTTCCCCAGTAGCTTGTGATGCAATACCTCAAGTAGATGATCATCTATTCGCCAGATGTATTGCTTCACGGCGCGATTTCCATATCGATCCATATGGGGGAGTATCCTTCTGCTACTTTGTCAAGGATCCTGCCCTACGCTTTGACCTGCGCAAAGGATCTTTCCAACAGGCCTGGGAGAAATTCATCCCTGGATTGGCCAATATTGTTCGTGGCGGCCAGGAATACCTGGAAAACTGCGGTTCGTGCAATCTGCGGAGCGACTGCAGCTGGTGCGGAGTATACGGCTTTCTTGAGCACCGGCGCTTCTCCGCAAAGGTGGAATACCTTTGCCAGGTAGCCCAACAGACCCGGCAATTTAAGGAGAATTGGAAGTTGGATCATTTACGTCATTATCAAATCGCTGGCATCACCATCCAGGTAGCATCAGACTTTCCCATTACAGAGAACACATTTGCCCCCAAATTTGGCGCCTTCCGTGTGGATGGCCCAGGTGAGGATAATATCTATCTGCGGCTCAAATCACCTATTCCCCCCCCATCAGAACTGAATTTGGGAACCGAAATTTATCGGAATCCCCCCTGGGCGATCTATCAGGGTCATCGTGGCGTGGTCTATTTGGGGATCTCCTCAGACGAGAGTAGCGTTGACCCTTGGAGCATGGCGATATTTGAAACAGATCACAGCCAGGGTACCATCTACCGCAAGCAAGAAATCTATGAAAAAGGTGGTCTGGGGGCCTTGACTTCCTTACCAACCGACCAGATCTTACTTGCGCGTATCCTTGCGGATCGTCAGGGTTGTTACCTGCACGCTTCCGGGATTGTTATGGATGGGCAGGGTTTGTTATTTGTTGGTCATTCTGGAGCGGGCAAATCGACTACCTTAAAGATGTTGCGCGGCAGCGGCGAGATCCTGTGTGATGATCGCGTCATCCTGCGCCGCTGGACGGAAGGATTTAAAATCCATGGCACCTGGAGTCATGGCGAGCTTCCAGACGTTTCCCCAACAAGTGCCCCGCTGCGGGCATTGCTGTTCCTGGAAAAGGCCAATGTCAACGAGCTCATTCCGATTGTGGATAAAAAGGAGCGCTTTCACCGGGTGCTCGCCTACGTGGTCAAGCCGCTGGTGGATGCTAGCTGGTGGGAGAAAATCCTACCGTTGGCTGAACGGATAGCAGCTGAGGTCCCGATTTACCGTCTGCGCTTTGACAAAAGCGGGCAGTTGCGGGAGGTTCTGCAGGCTTTTTTGAAAGAGTGATGAAATCATGAGTGATGCGGGTTACGTGGTCAAGCGGAAGCTCGGTCAGCTGCCTTTGTGGCAGGGGGAAGGTATTCGACTTCCGCACCTCGATATTGAGCTGACTGAGCGCTGCAACAACGCCTGCATGCACTGTTATATCAACTTACCCGCACAGGACCAGCAGGCTGCCCACCGTGAGTTGTCCACTGACCAGTGGAAAATTATTCTCCAGCAGGTTGCCGGCCTGGGCGCACTCTACGTGCGCTTTTCCGGTGGCGAGCCTCTGCTGCGGGCTGATTTTGCCGAGCTTTATCTTTTTACCCGCCGCTTGGGGATGGAGGTGATCCTGTTCACCAATGCCCGGCGGATCACTCCCGAGTTGGCTGACCTGTTCGCGCGCGTACCTCCCCGCAAGAAGATAGAGGTCACAGTCTATGGAATGCATTCAGAGACGTATGATGCGGTTGCCTGCGCGCCGGGTGCCTTTGACGAATTCCGTCAGGGTTTAGCACGCTTAGAGCAACGCCAAATTCCCTTTGTGGTCAAGTCGGTGTTGCTTCCTCCTAACCTCAACGAAAAGGGTGAGTTTGAGACCTGGGCAAACTCGATCCCATGGATGGAAAGCCCACCAGGGTATTCTGTGTTCCTGCAACTTCGCGCTCGGCGTGATTCACCAGGCAGGAACCAGTTGATCAGCCGCCTGCGCATCACACCCGATGAGAGTGTAAAGCTGGCTGCCCAGGATGGAAAGACGTATCGGCGCGGCATGGCTAAATTCTGCAGCCAATTTATCCGCCCAGAAGGAGATCGCCTTTTCTCCTGTGGGGCAGGGGAGATTGGTTGCGTTGATGCTTATGGAACTTACCAGATGTGTATGCCATTGCGGCATCCAGATACAGTTTACGACCTGAAGCAGGGCACACTGCGCGAGGCACTCACCGATATCTTCCCACGGCTACGGGAATTGCGGGCGACGAACCCAGACTACTTATCCCGCTGTGCGCGTTGCTTCTTAAAGGGGTTGTGCGAGCAGTGTCCTGGAAGATCATGGGAAGAGCATGGCACACTGGATACACCAGTTGAATATTTGTGCCAAGTTGCGCATGCTCAGGCGCGATACCTGGGACTGCTGGATGCCACCGAGCAAGCCTGGGAAGTGACAGACTGGCGGATACGCGTAGGGCGTCTGACGGATCAGGAAGGAATTGTTCGGTAATATCTTTCCTTCAGTAAAGCAATCCAAATTATGATAAGAGGATATGAATTATGACAATTCAATTGAACCAAGTATACGCACCATCCGACGATGTGGTAGCCCGCGAGATTGAAGGTGAATTAATCATTGTTCCACTTGTGGCGGGTATTGGTGATATGGAAGACGAGTTGTTTACGCTCAATGATACTGGTAAGGCTATTTGGGATTTGTTGGACGGCAGGCGTAACCTGAGCGAGGTAACTGCCCTCCTGACGGACAACTTTGAATTGTTCGCTAATGAGATCGAGCAGGATGTGTTCGGGCTGGTCGAGGAACTAAAAAAGCGCCGGATGCTTGTCGAGGTTGCTGCGGTTGGATAATCGTCCTGCCAAACCAGGGCTGTTTGCAGTTAAAGCCCAGGACCTGCCGCTCTCTGGTGCCGCTTTGCTGGATCTCATGTCGGCAGTGCTTTCGAAAGGCCGGCCCTTCCGCTTCTGCGCACGGGGCTGGAGCATGTCACCTTTCATTCAGGATGGAGATATAATTACCATCACTCCCCTGCAGAAGAATTTACCCAATGTCGGCGAAGTGGTCGCATTCCTTCGCCCCGAGGATGGGCGGCTGGTGGTTCACCGGGTGGTGGCTCGGCACTTGTCAGCCGTTTTTATCCAGGGCGATAATGGGCCGGATTTTGCAGATGGATTTATCCCTCGGGAAAACTTGCTTGGACGCGTTATCCGAGTTGAGCGTCATGGGCGGAATGTGTGGCTGGGCTTGGGCCCCGAACGATATTTGATCGCCTGGTTATCCCGCACCTTGATGTTAATCCCTTTACGTGATCGTTTGGCAGCCTGGGTAAAACCCTTTTCTCGGCGGTGAAAATGAGATTTAAATCGTTTGTGTCAAAATCTTCCTTACCAGAATTCAAAGCATGGGATAAGGTGACAGGTCGGCGCGTGCCTTTAAAATTCGACCTGGAAATCACAGCGCGCTGCAACAATGATTGCCGTCACTGCTATATCAACCTGCCAGCCGGCGATCTTGAAGCTAAGCGCAAAGAACTTTCTGTAAACGAGATCAGCCTCATGGCTGATCAAGCGGTGAAACTGGGCGCTCTGTGGGTCCTGATCAGCGGTGGTGAACCTCTGCTGCGGAAGGACTTTGCTGAAATATATCTTGCATTAAAACGCAAGGGCCTGCTGGTGTCAGTTTTCACCAATGCTTGCCTGGTTACCGATGAACACGTAACCCTATTCCAAAAATATCCGCCGCGCGATATCGAGGTGACCGTTTATGGGGTAACTCCCGAAACGTATGAGCGCGTTTCCCGGCGCCCGGGCTCGTATGCTGCCTTTCGTCGCGGGTTGAAGCTAATGTTAGATGGTGGGCTCAAAGTTCGACTAAAAGCTATGGCAATCCGTTCAAACCTGGAAGAAATACCCGCCATTGCGGCATTTTGTCGCAAGTTTACAAATGACTACTTCCGCTTTGACCCGTTGCTCCACTTGCGCTACGATCAAGATCCACAGCGGAATGCGGAAATCCGGGATGAGCGGCTTTCACCAGCGGAGGTAGTTTCGATCGAACAAGGCGATGATGCTCGTGCAAGTGGGTTGGAGAAGAATTGCGAAGGGCTAATTGTGCCAGAATTCGCAAATGACGCAAGCGATAAATTATTCTATTGTGGTGCAGGCAATAAAACTTTTGCGATTAGTTATGATGGCATCTTTCGATTGTGTACTGATCTCTGGCACCCAGGTACAATCTTTGACCTGCATAAGGGTAGCCTGGCCCAGGCCTGGGATGAATTAGCTCCGCGCGTGCGTGCCTTGCGCTCCCGCTCTTTGGTGTATCAAGAACGCTGCGGCCGCTGCCCGATCATCAATTTGTGCCTGTACTGCCCGGCGCACGCCGCTCTGGAGTGTGGCCAGATGGATGGTTGGAGTGAGTATTTTTGTCAGGTGGCCCACGCGCGAGCGGAGGCTATTTCCACTGCGCATCCGGATTTGCGGGCTAGCATCCCTGATATTCCAGTTGATGAAGCTTGATTTTTGCGAATGAGTCGACCTATTTCCTTAAAAGAAGCCGTACGGCAGGCGCTGCATATTGACCGCGCGCTGCGCCTGGTATGGCGCAGCGCGCCGGGCTGGACGATGGTGAATTTGGGCTTGGTGGTGGTGCAGGGGCTGCTGCCACTGACGGCGCTGTATGTAATGAAGCGGATGATCGATGCTCTGACGGCTGCGATGAAGGCTGCAGACGCGAGCGCAGGTTTCCAGTCGGTGTTGTTATGGTTGGCCATTGCGGCTGGTGTGGCGGTCATCACGGCCCTGGCACGTTCGCTGGGGGATCTGGCGAGCCAGACGCAATCTCTGCAAGTAGCGGATGCTGTGTCCGATCAGATCCATACCCAGTCGATCGCCATGGACCTGGGCTATTATGAAGATGCCAGCTACTTCGACACACTGCATCGAGCTCAGCAGGAAGGGCCTTACCGCCCAACCCACATTGTCAACGGATTGGTGCAGCTTGCCCAGAGCATGATCTCGATCCTGGGGATTGCCTGGCTGCTGGTTTGGTCGAACGCCTGGGCCGGGATCATCCTGTTCGCTGCAGCACTCCCAGCTGCCTTCGTGCGCATCCTTTACTCCCGCCGTTTGTATCAGTTTGAGCTGCAACAAACGAAGCGCGAGCGCGAGGCGGGAAATTACCATTGGATGTTGACTACTGCCTTATTTGCCAAGGAAATTCGGCTGTTCCATCTGGGCCCTTTGTTCCAGGAGCGCTTCCATAATCTTCGCCAGACATTGCGCGGGGGACGGCTGGCACTATCCCGGCGCCGGTTGGTATTGGAATTCCTGGCTCAGGCGCTGGCCTCAGTGGCTGTGTTTGCTGCCTTCGGCTTCACGGCACTGCAGGCGCTGCAGGGCGCCCTCAGCTTGGGCGATCTGGTCATGGTGTATCTGGGTTTCCAGAACGGGCTGGGCTTTCTGCAAGCGATCCTGCAAGGACTAGCGAGCCTGTACGAGGACAATATGTTCCTGGCCAATTTCTACCGCTTTTTGGACATGAAGCCAGAGATCCAGGCGCCCACCCATCCCCGTCCAGTTCCCGCCTGCATCACCCAGGGCGTGACTTTTGAAGGGGTCAGCTTCACCTATCCGGGAGCAAAACAGCCTGCGCTGGTATCCGTTGATCTGGATCTGTCACCTGGCCAGGTGATTGCCCTGGTCGGGGAGAATGGCTCCGGCAAGACGACGCTGATTAAGCTGCTCTGCCAGCTCTACCGCCCAGATTCTGGACGGATCACCCTGGATGGGGTCGATCTATGCGAGTTGGATCCGATTCAATGGCGGCGGGAGATCAGTATTACCTTCCAGGATTACGTGCATTATATGCTGCCGGCCTGGGAGAATATCTGGCTGGGGGATATCGAACAGCCGCCTGACTGGACGCGGATTGAAGCTGCAGCAAAGCGAGCGGGAGCGGATGCCGTGATCCAGCGCTTGCCGAAGGGTTACGATACCTATCTGGGGAGCATGTTTGCGGATGGTAAAGAACTGAGCACGGGCGAGTGGCAGAAGGTCGCGTTGGCACGCTCTTTCCTGCGCCAGGCGCAGATTGTAGTCCTAGACGAGCCGACCAGTTCCCTGGACCCCCTGGCCGAAGCAGCTCTGTTCGAGCGCTTCCGCAGCCTGATCGACGGCCGCAGCGCGATCCTGATCAGCCACCGTTTTTCGACCGTGCGTATGGCTGACCGCATTTATGTGATGGACCGGGGTAGGGTGGTAGAGTGCGGCACGCACGCAGCGCTGATGCGGCAAGATGGGCAGTATGCACGCATGTACCAGGCCCAGGCGCGAAACTACCAGGCGGAAATGCCGCTGCCCTGACGCTGGTTCCTAAACCTGATATCTCCCTTGGGCACTATAGCAGGCTGTGAGGCAAAAAGAGTATTGTGTCAGCCGAACGGTTCAGATAGGTTCTGAACCGTTCGGCTTTTTGATTCCTCCGCTTCGAGTTGGTCCGCTCCCTCGCAATACAGGATCTGGATATGGAGGTGGCGTTGGCGCCGTACACGCCAAGCGGGTGGGGCTGGGACAAACCTGGGCATGCCGAAATATTGCGCCGGGTGTCCAGCCCCTTGGCACCTGCTGAATACCCTCAGGCGAAGAGCTGCCCCATTTTCTCGGCCGCGTCCGCCTGCATAGCCACCGAGGTGTGCGTGTATACGCCTAAGGTGAGCACGGGGGAGCTGTGCCCGACGATTCTCTGTACCACGGCGGGCGGGATCTTGAGGTAGTTGATCATAAAGCTGATCGCGGTGTGGCGCAGGTTGTGGAAGAGGATCTCAGGCAGCTCGCAGGCGCGGCTCTGAGCCTTGCATTCGCGGTAGAAGTTGCGCGGGGAGAAGGGGGTGCCGTTTTCGGTGGTAGAGAGGTCCCTGTCTCTCTAGGATAGGCGGCCAGGTGATCGGCGAGCGCCTGGTCAAAATCCTCGACCGGCAGGCCCAGCAGGGCCAGGCGGTACATAGGGCCGAAGCGGCTGGGCGCAGTATAGGCCAAAAACTGTTTGGCCTGCGCGATGGTCCAGATGCTGGGCGCGGGCCGCTGGGTGTGGGGGGGCTCGGCCAGGTCGGCCACGTCGCGCGCCACCAGGCCCCATTTATAAGCCTGCCCCAGGGCCTTGTGCAGCACGGCATGCAGATACTGGATTGTGCTCCGGGATAACCCCGCAGCCAGCTTTTCACTGTATAACTTTTGCAGCCTGTCGGGGCGTTGCTGGGTCAGGCGTATGGCGGGTGGCGAGGCAGAACGGTGCTGGCGGCTGGCCCGGCTTTTTGTTCCATGCTCGGCATGTTTCGGGCACGCTCCAAACCCAGGGGCCTTCTGGAGTTCTGACCGTCCGGCTCTGCGATCGCGGGTGCGGGGGACGGATAGCTCCGGTTCAACTTCGACCTCCAATTTATGTCCATTTCAGAGCCGAGATCAAAGGTTAACGATTACAGCTCAAACCGAACACTTCTTTTACTTTTAGCAAATGACGGACCCAGCCTGACATGCAATTATAATGAGGAGCTTGCAACCCATAAATGGAATCTACTTTTACGCGTAAGAAATAAAATGAAAAGAGGTAGGAATGTTAAAAGGAATCCCAACACTGATATCCCCCGAGTTCATGAAGGTATTAATGGAAATGGGTCATGGGGATGAAATCGTCATTGTCAATGCGAACTTTCCGGCAGCCAGTAACGCCAGACGTTTGGTTCGTTGCGATGGGAGCACAGCTGTGCAAGTGCTGGAGGCAGTTATGCGCTTTTTCCCATTAGATACCTTTTCAAACCGCCCGGCTACTTTAATGGATGTGGCTTCTGGCGAAACCAAGGCGCCTGATATTTGGGCTGAGTTCCAAAGTGTGATCAAACAGAATGAGCCTTGGGTTGAGGAATTCGAGACAGTGAACCGGATGGTCTTTTATGAACGCGCTCGCCAGGCGTATGCGGTTGTTTCCACCGGGGAGCGCAGGCGTTATGCTAATATTATTCTACGAAAAGGGATTATTGAACCTGATGTAGTGGTATAAACTTGTTAATATCGTCTATCCTTCCAAAGAGGAGTTGAAATGATGAAGACTCGTCTACCGAAAGGGGTTTTCGCTGCCGCGTTAACCCCTTTGAATCAAGATGGCAGCCTCGATTTAGAGCACGTATTGCCTTACCTGGACTTCCTGGCGAAACGCGGTTGTCATGGCGCGTTATTGTTTGGTACCACTGGGGAAGGGCCTTCTTTTTCGCCCCGTGAACGGATCCGATTGGGGAAAGTGGCCCGTGAGATCACCCAAACTCACCCGGATTTCATGCTGCTGATGGGTACGGGTACACCTAGCTTAACGGAAACGATCGAGCTGACGCGGAGTGCATTTGACCTGGGAATGCAAGGTGTAGTCGTTTTGCCGCCTTACTTTTAATCGTAAAGTCAGTGATGAAGGCCTATTTTGCTGGTTCCGTGAGGTTTTGGAAAAAGCTGTGCCAGCGGATGGATTCCTGCTGGGATATCATATCCCGCAGATGACCGGAGTGCCTTTCTCGCTGGCGCTGTTGGATCGCCTGAAATGCGCGTTTCCAGACAAATTCGCTGGGATCAAGAATTCATGGACTGAGGCTGAATTTGCGCGGGCTGTGGGGGACCATTTTGATACCGAATTTGTGGTCATGGCCGGATTCGATAATCTCTTCCAGATGACACTTGAGAAGCATGGCTCAGGGTGCATTACAGCATCAGCATCTTTGGTTTCTCCCCTATTGCGGCAGGTATGGGAGGCTGTGCAGGCAGGCGAGGACCCATCCCCGGTGCAGGCGGAGTTAATCCGTATCCGGGCAGTCATGGATAGCTGCCCGCCTGCTCCGGCTTTGCTCAAGGCTCTGCTGGCCCGTTGGCATAACTTACCATTATGGGCGGTGCGCCCACCGTTACTATCGATTGATCCTGCGGCTGTTGATGTGACTGCTTCTGCTTTACAAGGACCATTCTAGCGAATGGACTGGCGCTAGCGGTTATAGGCTGTTTACCAGTGTTCCCAATGTACCAGCTCACTGAGCGGTCGGCGGCCCATGCGCGCCAGTACGTTTTGCATCGGCTGTCCTTCGATGGTGTGCGGTGCATTCGGCTCTGGATAACCGAATGAAATCGCTGTATGCGCCTGATAAGAGTTTGGCATGTGCAGAATTGTTCGAGCCTTTGCTTCATTGGACAGGGAGGCAATGCAGGAGCCGACACCCTCGCTCCAGGCAGCCAGCATCATGTTCTGGGCGACGCGCCCTGCGTCGAAGGCAGCATAGCTGGGTGGGGTACCCAGGATAATCCCAATCGCTGCCCCAGCCAGATGGCTTGCATAAGCGCCACATTCAGACAGGTCTTTGAGCGTCTGTCGATTTTGCACCGCTACAAACTGCCAGGGTTGAGTATTCTTGGCACTGCCTGTCCAACGGGCAGCTTGCAGGATGCGTTCAATAACCTCATCCGGTATCGTTTGATCAGTGAAATGCCGGATGGCGCGCAAGGATAAAATGAGTTGATAAGGATCCATAAATCTCCTTGATTTCAGGACACTCCTCTAGTTGAACCGGGAGTGTTAATTAATACGCGTTGTCCATGACATCAGTTATACCAGGAATCCTCGATTGCGCATCCTGCAGCCTCAGTCAGCTCAATTCCCTCGAATTCCACCTGATTTAAAATGCGTCGTTCGCAGTAACTGCTCCGCTCAACCCGGATCTAACAGGGCCTGGAGCGATGGTCAGGTCCGAGAGATTCCCTGTTCAGGGAGCATCAAAGGATGAATTTCCCAATCCTGGTCCATTCACACCTTTTTATCCACTCACAATGCCCACGTTCAAGGCGGGGACCCATCTCCTACCTGGGATTTACCTCCGGAGCGCTTGCGGTGAAATGTAATATCCTTCCAACCGGTTTGCCCAAATTTGTCTTGGGCAGCGCCAAAAGGCTTTGTTTTCGCGAGTATTTCTGACAATTCAATAAAACCATCAGGATATAATTGGAAAAGTTTCGAAAGGATGCCTATTATGACAATTGAGTCTTCCATTCATTCTCTGTTTACTTACAAACGAACCGGTGCTTTCCATTCGACCGATGTTACGATTGACCCGAGCCGCAGCGGGACTCCCGTACAAAAATATTTGCTGGGTAACTTTATTGAAAACCTTGGCCCTTCCTTTGCTTTAGGGATTTCGGCTGAACTGCTGGTAAACCCTACCTTTACCCGCAACGCCAACCTCGACCAGACGCAAATGGATCAGTTGCTAAACAATGGCAAGGCGCTTACCCGGCTCTATCTTTCCGGTGGGGACCCGGCGGCGCTTAAGCCCGGCTGGGCCTATACGCCCCATGCCACCGGTTTTGGCGTGGCTGTGCTGGATGATGCCACCCGGCAGGGGTTGCCGTTGGGCTGGTCCCCACTGGGCATTCCTGGCGCGGTGACGGCTTCGACAGGACGGGTAGGGGATGCGCTGCGATTACAGGGTGGTCAGTGGGCGCCGGACAGCGAAGCGGATTGGCCGGTTATTGAGGATGGCCCTGCTGGAATTCGGCAGGGGGTGTTTCTGCCAGTGAAACGCTGCCTGAGCTACCAGGGAACGGTATGGGTGCGTATCTCGACTTTGGATGAACATGCGCATGGCGAGATCGAAGTAGGTCTACGCCGGCGCATCGCCACGCCAGATGGGATGAACCGGTCTGGGGAATGCCTGATTTCAGCCCGCATTTCGGTAATGGGTGGAGAATGGAAGGCAACATCCTTTGACCTGCAGCTTGCTGAGGGGCAGGTATCGTCCGGCGAGCCGGTTGATTTCTATCTGCGCTGGGTGCCACGCTCGCAAGCGGATCTGCAATTGCTGCTGGATCGGGCCGAACTGTACCCTGGTGATGCGGATGAGGGGCTGGACCCGGAAGTTATCCTGCTGGCGCGCGATTGGCCGGTGCCGCTGCTGCGCTGGCCAGGCGGCAACTTCGTCAGCTATTACCACTGGCGGGATGGCGTTGGACGGGCGGATCTGCGCCCGTCCATGCCCAACCCCGCCTGGGGAGGGCTGGACTATAACCTGATCGGAACGGATGAACTGATTGTTTTTTGCCAGAAGATCGGTGCGGAGCCGCATATTACGGTGAACTCGGGTACTGGCACTGCTGAGGAAGCTGCTGGCTGGGTGGAATACTGTAATGGTGGTTTAAATACGCCCATGGGCCGGCTGCGCGCGGAAAATGGTCATCCCGCACCGTACAATGTACGCATCTGGGAGGTGGGTAACGAAGTCTTCGGCGCCTGGCAGGGTGGTTATCATGGTTCGGATGAAAACGCGCGCCGCTTTCGGCTGTTCGCGGAGGCCATGCGCGCAGCCAGTCCCATCCCATTGACCCTGATTGCCTGTGGCAATGCCTTCGATTTTGTTACCCCAGGGCCAAAGTACGATCACGTGCATGCTGACCAGCGCTGGCATGACCAGCTGCTCCAGCAGGCGCCGGACCAAATCGACCTGATCTCCCTGCACTCGCTGCCAGTGAATAAGCAGATGCTCGAGAATGTGTCTGATGAGCAGGCACACCAGGCTATTTTAGGGCAGATCACGACCTGGGAGCGCCGTTTCTTGCCGGAGTTGCTGCAACACTGCGACCAATCTGCCCGCTCGAAAGAGCGCCCGCCCATCCAGCTGGCCATGACGGAATGGGGGCCGTTAGGTGGGCATCCCAACCGGCTGGTGGTGGAGAATTTTGGCGCGGTGGTGTATGCCGGAGCTTTCTTGAATATGATGATCCGCAATGCAGAGCGGATCCCGATTGCAAATTCAACCGGATTCATGCACGGCGGCTGTATCCGTAAGGCTTACGGGCTGGTCTTTTTTGATCCACAGTACCTGGCCATGCAGCAGTACCAGCCCTTTATCGGCAGCACCCCGCTTGCCGTTGACCTGAGTGGACCGGGTTACGATATCGACCATCCGGCTGACCTCGGCGCGGTTGACAAAGATATCCCGTATATCGATGTGGTCGCCTGCCGTCCCGCCAATGGAATTGGGCTGCTGCTGGCAGTAGTCAATAAGAGCCGGACAGAGAGCCTGCCGGTCAACATTCAGCTACCGGGGACCGAACTACCTCAACAAGCCCAGGTGAACACGCTGGCCTACCCCGATATTACTGCCCACACCAGCCCGGCCCAACCGGATCTTTTCTCTGTGAGCCAGCAAGTCATCCCGCTACAAGGCGACAGTTTGCAGCTTGTGCAACCACCTTTCTCTGTCAGCTGGATTAAAGTTGAAGAAGCGCATTCATGAAAAGTCTGCTTTCAATTTTCTGTCTTATCGGACTATTGACGGGGTGTTCCACGCCGCCAACGCCTACTTCTACGCCTACTGCTGCGCCGCCAACCGCCACGGTTGTGCAGCCTACGGCGACAATCGATCCGGAGCTAAACGCGATGGTTGTGGAAACGTCTGGCAGTAATACCAATGTTCACGACCCGACGCTGATCAAAGCAGGCGACACCTATTACCTGTTTTCGACCGGGCCTGGGATATCCATCCGCTGCTCGCAAGATATGCATGTTTGGGAGATCTGCGGGCGAGTATTTATGACTTACCCGAGTTGGGTGCTCAAGACGATCCCAAAGGTTGTAGACCTGTGGGCACCGGACGTGGTGTTTTATAAAGGCAAGTATTACCTCTATTATGCGGCGTCCTCGTTTGGCGTTAATCAATCTGCGATCGGCCTGGCGACCAGTACAACCCTGGACCGGAATGACCCGAATTACAAATGGGAGGATCAGGGGGTGGTTATTGCTTCACAAACAGGCGATAATTTCAATGCCATTGATCCCAACCTGACTTTTGATACCAGCGGCCAACCCTGGCTGGTATTTGGCTCTTTTTGGAGCGGAATTAAGATGGTAAAGGTCGATCCGGCTACAATGAAACCTGAGGCAGGCGCGCAGCGCATCGACCTGGCCAGCCGCCCCGCGCCAGACGCCATCGAAGGCGCCTTTATCACCCATCGGGGGGACTACTACTATCTGTTCGCCTCTTACGACTTCTGCTGCCGCGGTGTAAAAAGCACCTACAACATTCGGGTTGGGCGCTCGAAAGACATCACGGGGCCATATGTGGATAAAGAAGGTAAGCCCATGCTTGAGGATGGCGGAACGATGGTTTTTTCTGGATCAAAGCGCTGGATTGGACCAGGGCATAACTCGATCTACATTGAAGACGGCACCTATTATATGGTCTACCATGCCTATGATGCACAACGCGGTGGTACCCCTACTTTACATATTGAAGCCTTAAAGTGGGATGCAAATGGTTGGCCTGAGTCGCCCAGCGCCTTGCTTGGCGGATAAACGGTGACTGGAGATTTATTCCCATGCATATTACTGTCCATTGTGATGAAGACCTGGGAAAGTTGGACCATTTCTGGTGCAGCACCGGGTTCTCCCCGGCTGAACTGCTTCTAACCCCTGATATGCGCCAGGCGCTGGTCGACGAAATGAGCGTGAACGATGCTTTGCCAGGTAACGAGAATGGTTTAATTGGCATGTGGAGAAACGGCACGTGGGTCACCCGCTTGGGGGGGGCAGATGAGAAATCTTGTTACAAACGGTAGATAAGTAAAAGGAGTCGGTGAAATGACGGAAACAGTAACCCCTCATATTCCTGTACTGGCAAGCGAGCCCTGGCATATTACTGGATATCCCGAATTGGGTAACCTGGCGAATGACGCCGAGCACGAAGTGGTGGACCATGCGATCTGGCAGTCGGCAGATGGGAAATGGCACTGTTGGGCCTGCGTGCGGGGGACGAAGATCGGGCGCCTGCTTTATGGCTGGGAAGGCGCTACGCTTGAGCAAACGGATTGGAAACCAGATGGAATCACGATGCGCGCAGAGCGAAGTTATGGCGAAAGCATCAATGATTGGTTCGGCGAAGAATGGATTCAGGCGCCTTATGTGCTGCATCAGGGTGACACCTACTATATGTTCTATGGCGGGCACAACACCGAATTGGGAGAGTGCCAGATCTGCCTGGCGACCTCTCCGGATGGGCGCAGGTTTGAGCGCTATAAAAACCCGCAGGGAATGAGCCGCCTGTTCGTTGGTCCGGGTGAGGCGCGCGATCCGATGGTCTTGAAAGTGGGTGAGCAGTGGGTGTGTTACTACTGTGGGCATGATACCGGGCAGCGCCGCCCCTGCAAAGTATATGCCCGGACTTCCAGCAATCTTCTGGATTGGTCCGACTACCGCGAGGTTTCCTGGGGCGGCCTGGCCAGTGGAGAAGGCTTTTGGAGCACAGAGTGTCCTTTTGTGGTTTACCTGGACGGCTACTACTACCTCTTCCGTACCAGCGAGTACCGCTCGCCAGCCCGCACGCATGTTTACCGTTCTCGGGATCCGTTCAACTTTGGCTTAGGCAATGACAGCAAGCTGGTCACTACCTTGCGGGTCGCCGCGCCTGAAGTGGTCCAGGTCGGGGATCAGTATTACATCAGCAGCGTCGAAGATTTGCACGGAGGCGTGCAGCTGTTCAAGCTGCAGTGGATGTAGCCCGAAACAGTAACTGAATCGAGGAATTGACAAACCTGCGCCCTGGTTCTATAATGTTCACGTGTGCATAGATTTGGACTGCCGCGATGAAGGAGCGAAAAAGAGCCCATGAGCCGGCCTGTGTCGATTCAGGATATTGCTCAGGCTGCCGGGGTTTCCCATACCACGGTGTCACGCGCGCTGCGCGGCAGTCCTTTAATCAGTTTAGAAGTGCGCGAGCAGGTGCAGAAGCTTGCCGAAGATATGAGTTACATTCCCAATGCCGTGGCGCAAAGCCTGCGGGGGCAGCGCACGCAAACCATTGGCCTGGTGGTGACCACCATCGCTGATCCCTTTGTGGGGCGCGTGGTACGGGGGATTGAAGAGGTTGCCCAGCAGTATCAGCTGAGCCTGTTTTTGAGCGTTTCAGGCAATGACCCGGACCGGGAATTGGCGGTGATGGAAACCTTCCACCGCCGCCGGGTAGATGGGATGATCGTCGCGGCAGCGCAAATGACGGCGCAGCATGAAAAGCGCCTGGCACGGATTAATGTCCCCACAGTTTTGATCAATCATCAGGCTGAAACCAGCCTGGAGCATCTGCACTCGGTGAGCGTCGACGATTATGCCGGTGCGCGCAGTGCTGTAGATTACCTGCTCAGCCTGGGACATCAGGCGATCGGTTACCTGGGCGCGGGCAGCCGTCCGCGTTCCAATCGGGTGCGCTTGGAAGGATACCGCGATGCCCTGAGGGCTGCCGGTGTCGAGCAGCGCGCAGAATGGATACAGGTCGCTTCTGGGTCCAGCCAAACTCACTCCGATGATGTGCGCGATGGACAGCAGCTGCTGCCTGCTTTAATCCAGGCTGGCGTGACGGCTGTTTTTTGTTATAACGACCTGGTGGCTGTAGGGGGTCTGCTGGCTTGCCGCGCTTTGGGTATTGCGGTTCCTACACAACTAAGCCTGGTGGGCTTTGATGATATCGAACTGGCCCAATTTGTGACCCCGCCGCTAACGACGATCCACCAGCCCAAGCTGCGTTTGGGGCAGCTGGCGATGGAAATGCTTCTGGACCTGCTGGCGGAACGCCCGGTGCAGGATACAGTCCTGCCGACCGACCTGGTGGTACGGGAAAGCACCGCCAGCCCGCCAGCCGTTCCAGTAAGTCACCAATACCCGGACCTGGGTAGTTTAGATCCGGGTCAATTGTTTACTCCTCCTTTATAGGTGCACCTGCGTTTATTGGAAATTAGCTCGATATAAACGATATTTTCATTGCACACGTGTGCAGACAGGAGTGTGATATGCAGCAGTATGATGCGCAGAACCTGCTTGTTCGCGCCGCTTCCCCTCCCGAATCAGATTTGCTGGTTGAGGTGACTCCCGAACAGGCAGGCTGGGATACGATCCACTTTCAGGCGCGCAGTATAAGGGCTGGAAAGGACTGGCATATGGCCACCGGGCAGCATGAGCTGGCTCTGGTTATGTTGAGCGGCACGGTGGACGTGGATGCGGAGAATGGTCATTGGTCAGGCATTGGGCAGCGCAAGGATGTCTTTTCCGGTCTGCCGTACGCTTTGTACCTGCCTGTGCAAACACGCTTCACCATTCACGCGCAAGTCGACAGTGAGTTTGCCGTCGCTTGGGCCGCCACTGAAGAAGTTTATCCGGCGCGGCTGATCACCCCTGGGGATGTTGACGTTGAAATTCGCGGCGGAGATCATGCCACCCGCCAGATCAACCGCATCCTGCCGCCCGGGTTCCCGTGCGCTCGGCTGGTGGTGGTAGAAGTCTATACGCCAGGCGGGAACTGGTCCAGCTATCCGCCGCACAAACATGATGTTCACAAAACCGATGCCGTTGGGCAGATTGTGGAAGCGGACCTGGATGAGATCTATTATTACAAGATCGACCGCCCAGAGGGATATGCCGTCCAGCATGTGTATACCGACCCAGAATCGCCACTGTACCTGGCGGGCGTTCCATTTGATGCGGCAATCCTGGCGCGCAACAATGATGTGGTGTTAGTCCCCGAAGGTTACCATCCGGTTTCCAGCCCGCCGGGGTACACCACCTACTACCTGAACGTACTGGCAGGCAGCGCGCAGAGCCTGGCTGCCACAGATGATCCGCAGTTCAGTTGGGTTAAAAATACTTATCAATCGCGCGATCCGCGCATCCCGATCTACGATATTTCTCAAGCAAAGGAGCAGCGATGAGCGAAGCAATCACGCGTCGGATGACGATGGCGCAAGCCGTGATCGTCTTTTTGAAGAACCAGTACGTCGAGCGGGATGGGGAAGAAAACCCTTTCTTCGCTGGCTGTTTTGGCATCTTTGGACACGGCATTGTGGGTGGCATCGGGCAGGCTTTGCAGCAAAACCCGGATTTCCGTTACTACCAGGCGCGCAATGAGCAGGGCCAGGTGCATCTGGCTACCGCCTATGCCAAGGTAAAGAATCGTCTGCAAACCTTTGTCTGCACCTCCTCGATTGGACCCGGCGCAACCAATATGATCACCGGCGCAGCGACGGCGACAATCAACCACCTGCCGGTGCTGCTGCTGCCCGGGGATATCTTCGCCCGGCGCAATGTAGCCCCCGTGCTGCAGCAGTTGGAGTCGGCGCAGTCGCAGGATCTTTCGGTCAATGACTGTTTCAAGCCGGTTAGTAAGTATTGGGATCGCATTAACCGTCCGGACCAGATCCTGATGGCGCTGCCCGAAGCCATGCGCGTGTTGACCAGCCCGGCGGAGACTGGGGCAGTGACACTGGCCCTGCCGCAAGATGTGCAAGCCGAGGCTTATGACTACCCGGTCGAATTCTTCCGCAAACGCGTCTGGCGTATCCCGCGCCTGCGCCCTGACCGGACCGCCTTACAGGAAGCAGCGATGTGGATCCGCCAGAGCAAGCGCCCGTTCGTGGTCGCGGGCGGCGGCGTGATCTACTCAGGGGCCACGCAAACGCTGCGTGAGTTGAGCGAGCGGGTGGGCCTGCCGGTGGGTGAGACGATGGCTGGGAAAGGCAGCCTGCCCTATGATTATGCCCTGAACATGGGCGCGATTGGGGTGACCGGTACCCTGGCAGCTAACCGCCTGGCGCGCGACGCTGACCTGATTATTGGGATTGGCACGCGCTACAGCGACTTCACCACGGCTTCGCGGACCGCTTTCCAGAATCCGGAAGTGCGCTTCATTAATATTAATGTGGCTGAGTTTGACGCCGCCAAGCAGCACGGTTTAATGCTGGTGGGCGACGCGCGCGCTACACTGGAAGAACTGGCCGAACTGCTGCAAGGCGACTGTGTGGACTCGGCGTACCGCCAGGAAGCGGAGCAGCTGCATGCGGCCTGGGAAGCTGAAGTGGAGCGCATTTACGCCATCCGTAACGCGCCGCTGCCCAGCCAGGGCGAGCTGCTGGGAGCAATTAATGAACAATCCAGCCCGGACGCGATCATGGTCAATGCGGCAGGCAGCATGCCCGGGGACCTACACAAGCTGTGGCGAGCGCGGCATCCCAAGAATTTCCACATGGAATATGGCTACAGCTGCATGGGTTATGAGATTGCCGGGGGATTGGGCGCGAAAATGGCCGCGCCGGAGCGCGACGTTTATGTCATCGTGGGCGATGGCAGCTACCTGATGCTTTCTTCCGAACTGGTGACCTCAATCCAGGAAGGCTACAAATTAATTGTCATCTTACTAGATAATCACGGCTTTAAGAGCATTGGCTCGCTTTCGCGCTCAATGGGGCAGGACGGTTTTGGAACGCGCTTCATCCACCGCAAGGATGGTATTTTGAGTGGTGATGCGGCGGGGGCAGCTGTTGAACCACTGCAGATTGACTTTGCCGCCAACGCGCGCAGCCTGGGCGCGGAAGTCCTTACCTGTGAAACCTACGCGGATTTTGTCAAAGCGCTTCAAGATGCGCGTACGACAGAGCGGACCACACTCATTTATGTCCAGAACGACCGTTATGTCAGCGTTCCGGGCTATGAAAGCTGGTGGGACGTGCCGGTTGCTGAAGTCAGTGAAATGCCCAGCGTGCAGGAAGCTCGCCAGGAATGGGAACAGATGCGCGCGAAAGAACAGTATTACCTGTGAAAGGAGTGATCGATGGAAGTTACTGCCTATAAAAGCTTACTGCATCAGACGGTCAGCACGACCGTCACGGACTATTGGAACGATTCCTGCTCGGTAGAGGAATTGAATTATGCGATTGAGAACGGCGCGGTAGGGGCGACCACCAATCCCACGATCGTGTTGGGCGTGTTGAAAAAAGAAATGCACCTGTGGCGCGAGCGTATTCACCAGATCATTGCCGAGAACCTAACCTGGGATGAAGAACAGATCACCTGGAAGCTGATCGAAGAAATGGCGGTGCAGGGAGCTAAACTGCTCCAGCCGGTCTTCGAACGGGAGCAGGGTCACAAAGGCCGCCTGTCAATCCAGACCAACCCGCAGTTCTACCGCAACCCGGATGCAATCGTAGCGCAGGCGGTTCACTTCAGCCAGCTTGCGCCGAATATGCAGGTCAAAATTCCAGCGACAGCCGCGGGGGTTCGGGCGATCGAAGAGGCGACATACCACGGCGTGAACATCAATGCGACGGTTTGTTTCTGCGTGCCGCAAGCCCTGGCAGTAGCCGAAGCAGTGGAGCGTGGTTTGAACCGGCGTGAGGCAGCTGGGTTGCCCACAGCCGATATGCGTCCGGTTTGTACCATCATGGTAGGCCGCCTGGATGATTGGATGCACGTGCTCGAGAAGCGGGATGGCATTATTGTTACCCCGGGCGTCGCTGATTGGGCTGGCATCGCCGCTTTGAAAAAGGCTTACGGCATTTTCCAGGCGCGCGGCTACCGCGCCCGCTTGCTGGCGGCAGCCTACCGCCACCATATGCACTGGTCAGAGTTCATCGGTGGGGATATTGTACTGACCATTCCCTATGGCTGGCAGAAATTATTTAATGCTTCGGGGATTGAGGTAAAGGAACGCTTCCAGAACCCGGTGCCGCAGGAGGTAATGGATACCTTACTGGCAAAATTCCCGGATTTCTGCCGCGCTTATGAGGCCGATGGCATGCGCGTGGAAGAATTTGACAGTTTTGGCCCTACGGTGCGTACGCTGCGTACCTTTATCAGCTCTTATCATGATCTGGTGGCAGTCGTGCGCGACTTTATGCTGCCTGACCCGGATATTGCTCGTTGAGTGGAGGTGTCGATATGTCTGACGTGGAAAGATTGCGCAATTATGTCAACGGTAGCTGGCGCGAGTCAACTGCCCAGCAAAGCCTGGATGTCAACAACCCGGCAACGGCCGAACTGCTGGCTTGTGTGCCGCTCTCGACCGCAGAAGAAGTGGCGGATACAGCTGCCGCCGCGGCGAAGGCGCAGGTTGAATGGCGGCGCGTTCCCGCGACTCAGCGCATTCAATATCTGTTTAAGCTCAAAGATTTAATGGAAGAAAATTTTGAGGATCTGGCACGCACGATTGTTATCGAGAATGGCAAGGTGCTGGATGATGCGAAGGGTGAGCTGCGCCGGGCCATTGAGAATGTAGAGGTCGCCTGTGGTATCCCGAGCATGATGTTGGGCGATTTCTCGGAAGATATTGCGCGCGGCATCGATGAATATATGATCCGCCAGCCGGTAGGCGTGGTGGCATCCATCTGCCCTTTCAACTTCCCCGGGATGATTCCTTTCTGGTACCTGCCCTACGCCGTCGCCTGCGGGAATGCCATCATTATTAAGCCTTCTGAGCGCACGCCGCTGACCATGCAGAAAGTATTTCAGCTGTTTGAGCAGGTTGGTTTCCCGCCGGGGGTGGTGAACCTGATCAACGGCGGACCGGATACGGTCAATGCGCTGCTGGATGACCCCAACGTCGCCGCCATCACCTTTGTCGGTTCGACGAAAGTTGCCCGCCATGTGTATGAGCGCGCTTCAGCCCATGGCAAGCGCGTGCAGGCCCAGGGTGGGGCGAAGAACCCGCTGATTATCCTGCCGGATGCAGACCCCGAAATGACCACCAACATCGTCACCGACAGCGTCTATGGCAACGCCGGGCAGCGCTGCCTGGCGGCTTCGACGATTGTGACCGTCGCAGATGCTGGAAAGAGCATCGTGCCGGCGCTGGCGGAAGCCGCTGCCAGCCGCGTAGTGGGCTATGGCCTGGAGCCAGGTGTGCATATGGGCCCGGTAATTACCCCACAGAGCAAGACACGCATTCAAGGGCTGATCGAGAAAGGTGTGGAGGAAGGCGCGCAGCTGCTGGTGGATGGGCGCAACCCGGTGATTGCCGGGTATGAGCAAGGGAATTTCATTCGCCCGACGATCCTGGATCATGTGCGGCCGGGCGGCACCATCGCTACCACCGAAATCTTTGGCCCGGTAATGGGCATTATGCATGTCAACAGCGTAGAGGATGCGATTCAACTGGTCAACAGCGGGCAATATGGCAACATGGCCTGCATATTCACCAGCAGTGGGGCCGCAGCGCGCAAGTTCCGTTATGAAGCCCAGGCCGGAAACATTGGCATCAACATTGGCGTCGCCGCCCCGATGGCCTTCTTCCCTTTCAGCGGTTGGAAAGACAGCTTCTTTGGCACACTGCACGGGCAGAGCAAGCATGCGGTAGAGTTCTTTACCCAAACGAAGGTGGTGGTTGAACGCTGGCTCAAGGAATGGTCGCGCCAGTTTTAGCGCGGGCGGTAAGGTCAGTTATTCTCCCGGGTTTGGAAACCGGGGATCACAGGAGACAACATAATGAAGATTGCCAATGCTCCCTGTTCGTGGGGCGTGCTGGAATTTGACCTGGCGGGTGAGGTGGCTGGCTATACCCGCGTGCTGGACGAGATGGTCGAGACGGGTTACCAGGGTACTGAACTGGGGGATTGGGGGTTTATGCCTACCGAACCCGAACCGCTGTCCGAAGTAATCCATTCCCGCGGGCTGACGCTGCTAGGCGCTTTTATTCCGGTCAATTTGAAAGACCCCGCCTGCCACGCGGCTGGCGCGGCGACTGCCGTGCGCACCGCGCGCCTGCTGGCTGGCGTGGAGGGGCACCTGCCGGTGATCGTGCTGGCGGATGACAATGGTAAGGATCCGGTGCGCACGCAGAACGCTGGCCGAGTTATACCGGAGATGGGCCTGAGCGATGCTGAATGGCAGGTCTTTGCTGCTGGGACAACGCGCGTGGCCGAAGCGGTGCGGAACGAGACGGGACTGCGCACCGTCTTTCACCATCACTGCGGCGGGTTTGTGGAAACGCCCGCGGAAGTGGAAAAGTTAATGAACCTCACCGATCCGGATTTGCTCGGGCTGGTTTTTGACACCGGTCACTACCGCTTTGGGGGCGGCGACCCCGTGGAAGGGCTGCGCAAGTATGGCAAACGCGTCTGGCATTTTCACTTCAAAGACTACAGCGCAGAAGTAGGCCAGCAATCCCAGGCGGAAGGTTGGGACTACTTTGAATCTGTGCGGCGGGGTGTTTTTTGCGAGTTAGGGAAAGGGGCAATCGACTTCCCGGCTGTCCTGGCGGAACTGGAGCAGATAGGTTATCAGGGTTGGGGCGTCGTCGAGCAGGATGTGCTGCCTGGCATGGGCCAGCCAAAGGAATTGGCCCAACGCAACCGGGCTTACCTGCGTTCGCTTGGCGTTTAGGCCATTAACGATCGCGCTTCCAGGGAAACAATCCTGGAATGAACTTTATCAGACAGGAGAAAATTCATGACCGCAAACGATGTAATCCGCGTTGGGGTGATTGGCGCGGGCCGAATAGGGAAAATCCACGCGCGCAACCTGGCCTATTATGTGCCTGGTGCGCGGGTGGTTGCGATTGCCGACCCGCTGTATGACGCCGCCTGCGAACTGGCGGAACAGCTGCGCGTGCCCGGGGTGAGTGCTGATTACCGGGAAGTGATCAATAACCCGGAGGTGGACGCCGTTGCCATCTGCTCGTCGACCAATACCCACGCGCAAATGATGATCGAAGCCGCCCAGGCGGGCAAGCAGATTTTCTGCGAGAAACCGATTGCTTACCACCTGGCAAAGATCGATGAAGCCCTGGCAGCGGTGCAGAAAGCCGGGGTACTGCTGCAAATTGGCTTCAACCGCCGCTTTGATCCCAACTTCCGTAAAGCGCGGGAGATGATTGCAGAAGGGAAAATCGGCGAGCCGCAAATCCTGCGCATCACCAGCCGCGACCCGGCCCCGCCGCCCATCGAATATGTCAAAGTTTCCGGCGGCATCTTCTTTGATATGACCATTCATGATTTCGACATGTCGCGCTACCTGATCGGCTCAGAAGTCGAGGAGATCTATGCGGCGGGGGGCGTGATGGTTGACCCGCAGATTGGTGAAGCGGGCGATATCGATACTGCCGTGGTGACCCTGCGCTTTAAGAACGGGACCATTGGCACGATTGATAACAGCCGCAAGGCAGTCTACGGCTACGATCAACGCGTGGAAGTGTTCGGCTCCGCAGGCATGGTGCAGACTCAGAACGAAACGCCGGAAATGCACGTCTACAGCAACGGTGAAGGTGTGCATACTTCTAAACCGTTGTACTTCTTCCTTGAACGCTATACCCAGTCGTTCATCGAGGAGATGAAGACCTTCGTGGGCTGCATCCGCGAGGGCACCCCTCCACCGGTCAGCGGCCTGGATGGGCGCATCCCGGTGGTGATGGCTATGGCAGCCACCCGCTCGCTTAAGGAGAACCGCCCGGTACGCCTGAGCGAAATCGGGTAAGGGAATCCTAAAACAAGACAGCCACCTGGCGAGGTGGCTGTCTTGTTTTAGGACGGCAGCGATCGATTTTTACGGATACCCTGTGCCTTTGAGCAGCTTTATGCCATAATACATTTCTGGATTGGTTTTTAAACATGAGCGAATGGATTGGCTGAGGATTCGACGCAAACGGATGAATGCTTTACTTACTGGTTTAATCGAACAGACTTTTGAAATGGTAGGGTATGCCGGGCAGGTCCGGGGGACCCCAAATCCATTCCGACCGATCAATGGCAAAGAACCCTGGTGGTTGGCAGCGGCTCCCGAAGATTTTTATGCGATTCCGCAAAAGCCGCCAAAATTGACTTTTCACAAAGTCTGGTCCGGCTTACAACGCACTCGGGCGCGCTTCACCTTCCCCAGCTATGATATCAGCCCTTATCCTAAAAATAACCGGGTGCATGGGCTGGCCAACCTGTGCCCAGACTGCGCCTCGCGGGCAGCTTTGGTGGTGATTTACGGTCACCGCATGAACAGTTTTGCGATGCTGGAGTGGTTCGCCATTCCGGCGGCGCGGTTGGGCCTGGATGTTTATTTTTTGGCGCTGCCTTATCATATGCAGCGCGCCCCTGAAGGCACCTGGAGCGGGCAGTACTCGCTCAATTCTTCGGTTGAGGGGACTGCGCTCGCCTTTCGTCAGGGAGTGCAGGATGTGCGCGCGCTGATTTCGTGGATCGAACAGGAAAAAGGGACGCCTGTGGCACTGGCAGGCATGAGCCTGGGCGCGTTCACCAGCTGCATGACGGCGGTTGTGGATGATCGCCCTAAGGCATTGATTTCCATTCTGGGCGGCGGCAGCCTGGCGCAGATTCATTGGGACGGCTATCAGATGGGCCGCCCGCGCCGCCAGCTGCTGAATGGCGGCGTCGGCCGCGCCAGATTGGAAAAGTATTGGGCGCTGTTAGGCCCGGCGCACTGGCAGCCGAAGCTGGCAAAGGAAAATATTCTGATGCTGGCTGGCAAGTATGACCCAATTGTTACGCCAGGCAACGTGGATCGGTTGTGGCGAGCCTGGAACCAGCCGAGCATTCGCTGGTATCCTTGCGGGCACGGAACAATTGTATTTTATTACCGGGAAGTTGTCCGTGAGATTGTGCGCTTTTTGAAAAAGAATTTGCTAGGACAGAACCTTTAATCTCACCTTATGCAGATGCAACCTGACTTCATTTTTAGTTCTACGCACAAGTTTGGCAGGTTGTACTATACTTGGAAATAACCCGAGTTTTATCCCTGGAGGATGCCAGATGAGTGAAAATCGTTTTCTTGAACGCCTGCACGCTGGAAAAATTATGGTGTTGGATGGCGCGACCGGTACAAACTTGCAGCGCCGGGGGCTGCCTGTGGGGATGCCTTCGGATGTCTGGGTGATAGATAACCCGGAAGCGGTGCAGCAGCTGCACCAGGATTTTCTGGAGGCAGGGTCAGATATTCTCCTGACGGATACCTTTGGCAGCTCGCATCTGCACCTGGGTCATGCAGGCCTCGCGGATCGCTTTGCGCAAACCAACCGCCATGCGGTAGAACTGGTCTGCCAGGCTGTCGCCGGAACGGATACGCTGGTGGCGGGCTCGCTGGGACCGCTGGGTGAAATGCTCCAGCCGAATGGTATGGTAGAAGAATCCGCCGCGGAAAAAGAGTATGCCGGGCAAGCGAGCCTGTTATGCGAAGCAGGTGTGGAACTGCTAGTGATTGAAACGCAGTTTGACCTCAATGAAGCCAAAGCCGCTATCCGTGGAGCGCGTGCGGTGAGCGATTTACCGCTGGTATGTTCCTTTAGCTATGATCGCGGGACGCGCTCTATGATGGGCGTCAAGCCGGTTCAGGTAGGCCAGGAACTCAGCGATCTGGGTGTCGCAGCCCTCGGCATCAACTGCGGGCGCAGCCTGGAAGATAATTTCAAGGCGCTTCAGGAACTGCGCCAGGCGACGAGTTTGCCGATCTGGTTCAAGCCGAACGCCGGGATGCCACGCACCGATGACCAGGGTAACCTGGTATACGATGTCACGCCGGAGATGATGGCGGCGCAAGTCCCGCAGTGGATTGCTGCCGGAGCGCAGTTGATCGGCGGCTGCTGCGGCACATCTCCAGAACACCTAAAGGCGATTGCTCAGGCTGTTCGGGCGCAAGTGCCATAACAATTTAGCGCTGGAAAAAATCTGGACAGGATGGGTAGCGATCTCGCATACATGCCAAGCGAAACACACAAACGCCACACCTTTATGGTTGATCTTGAACCGATTGGTCGCCGTGTAGAGGTAGCAGCGGGGACCAATCTTTTAGAAGCTGCGCAAAAAGCTGGCGTGGATCTGGTCGCTTCTTGCGGTGGAATTGGCATCTGCGGAACCTGCCGGGTGCGCATCATCCAGGGTGCGGTAACGCCGGTTACGCTGACGGAAGAAGAAGCCTTAGAAGCTTCCCAACGGGATGCTGGTTTCCGCCTGGCCTGCCAGACGGAGCCGCTCAGTGACGTGCGCCTGGATATTCCCGCCGAGTCACTGACCGCCGTGCAGCAGATGCAGATTGAGGGCCAGGAAGGGGATATTCACCTGGACCCGGAAGTGGTGGCGGTCGATATTTCCCTGGAACCACCCCATTTAGAAGACCTGCGTTCAGACCTGGCGCGGGTGGATGCTGCTTTGGCGCAGCAGGGATTTGGCCCTGTGCGAGGCAGCCTGGCGCTGATCGGGCAGCTTTCTCATTATCTGCGCCAGAATGATTGGAAAGCGCGCCTGGCAATCCGCCAGGAAAATGGCGGATCGCAGCTGGTATCCGTTCTGGAACCGGGCGCAATGCTGGTGGGGCTGGCGATGGACCTGGGCTCCACCAAACTGGCCCTCTACCTGGTTGACCTTTCTAACGGCGCGACACTGGCCCGTACCGGCATTATGAATCCGCAGATTGCCTACGGCGAGGATGTGGTTAGCCGGATTGCGTTTGCCAACCGGGGAGAAGAAAACCGCAAGGTGCTCCAGGTGCGGCTGGTCGAGGCGATCAACCAGGCCGTGGCTAATTTTTGCGGCGAGCTTGGGCTGTCACGCGATCAATTGGTGGATGTCGTAGCGGTTGGCAATACTGCCATTCATCATCTGTTCAGCGGGCTTCCTGTGGAGCAGTTGGGCAGTGCACCTTATGTGCCGGTGGTCAGCGAACCGCTGCGCTTTGGCGCAGGGGAAATTGGGTTGGCTGCCGCGCCGGGCGCGCAGGTTTTTATGCCGGCTAACATCGCCGGGTATGTGGGCGCGGATCATGTTTCAGCGCTGCTGGCAACCCAGGCATATGCCGCTCAGCGGACTACCCTGGTCGCGGATATTGGCACAAACACGGAGATCAGCCTGACCTACCACGGGCAGGTTTATTCGTGTTCCTGCGCCTCTGGTCCGGCCTTCGAGGGCGCTCACATTCAGGATGGCATGCGTGCTGCGCCTGGGGCGATTGACAAAGTGCAGATCCTGGATGGAAAAGTAAATTTGACCACGATTGGCGCGCAGCCGCCGGTAGGAATCTGTGGTTCGGGTATTTTGAACGCCGTTGCGCAGATGCTGGAAGGTGGGATTATCGATGAACGCGGGGTGCTGCGCCAGGTCAACGAACGCGTGCGCCCGCGCGGGCGGCAGGCTGAATTCATCCTGGCCTGGGCCGCTGAAAGCGGGCACGGGCGGGATGTGGTGGTTACCCGGAAAGATGTCAACGAGATCCAGCTGGCCAAAGGGGCCATTCGGGCGGGTATTGAGATTTTGCTACAAGAAGCCAACATCCCGGCCGGGGCCATCGAAGAGTTTGTGATTGCCGGCGCATTTGGCACATACCTGGATTTGAAAAGCGCGCTGCAGGTGGGCATGTTCCCCAGTATTCCCTTGGAACGCTATCACCAGGTGGGCAACGCAGCTGGGGTAGGGGCAAAGGAGATGTTGTTATCCAAAATGCGCCGGGCAGAGGCGGCGCAGATTGTTAGCGGTGTACATTATGTCGAGCTGACCACCTATCCCGATTTCACAGCGCAGTTTGTGGATGCCATGTACTTTCAAGTGCGGTAATTCTGGCAGAAAAAACAAAAAGACAGCGTTGTCAGAAATTAATTTTTGTCGTATACTGCTTGAGAACCCATTTTCGAATTTGGCAATTTAACCCAGAATTTCAGTGATCTTTTTTTGAGGAGCCTCATCCATGGACGAGAAGTTGAAGGCAATTTACGATGGTGTAGTTGAAGGGGATAACGCCTCCGTGCAGCAGCATGTTCAGGAAGCCCTTTCCAATAATACGGACGCCACGGCGATCCTGAATGAAGCACTGATCCCCGGCATGGCGGAAGTTGGCCGCCTGTTTGAAGAGGGAGAGTACTTTGTTCCTGAAATGCTCATCTCAGCTCGCGCCATGAAGAGCGCTATGGCGATGTTAAAACCGTACTTGCAGCAGGCGGAAGTAAAATATGCTGGGAATGTGGTGATTGGAACCGTCAAAGGCGACTTGCATGACATTGGCAAGAACCTGGTTAGCCTGATGCTGGAAGGCGCGGGGTTCCAGGTGAAGGATCTTGGCTCGGATGTGACTCCTGACAAGTATGTGGAAGCGGTTCGCGAGACCGGGGCAAACCTTGTAGCGATGTCTGCGCTGCTGACCACCACTATGGTCAACATGAAAGCGACCATTACGGCCTTGGAAGAGGCCGGGCTGCGCAATCAGGTGAAGATCATGATCGGCGGTGCGCCGGTGACCGATAATTACGCCAAACAAATCGGCGCGGATGGTTACGCGCCAGATGCCAGCCGAGCCGTCGCAATTGCCCGCTCGCTTTGCTAAATAGGATGATCTGATCGGGCACCCGCCTAGAGCCGGTGCTCCATTTTCTTTTCTGGAGCTGCCCAAAGCCAGTCGCTTTGGGCAGCTCCAGTATTTAAATTTGGGTTAAATTCGGCGCCTTGCGACGTGTATAGTATCCTTTGATAAAAGGATAAAAATCTACAGGATTCAGTACTTTTCTCAAAGCAGTTGGGGCTGTAACAAGATTACAATGAAACAGGTGAGGTCATTTGTCTGACCTTTCCAGGGGCTTGCTTAACGGAGCAAGGCGAAACCAAAACTCTCCAAAGACAACAAAGTATGAAGAGGAGCATTATGCCTGAAGAAGATCCCCGAATCCTCGAACTGCGTGCAATGCGTGGCAAGGTCCGGGAGGGCGGCGGCGCGGAACGCATCGCCCGTCAGCACGCAAAGCATAAGCTGACGGCGCGCGAGCGCCTGGAAATGCTGCTCGACCCTGGCACGTTTCAAGAGGTGGAAGCCTATGCCCTGCCAATTGGCGATGAACAGTGCCTGCCGGTGGAAAAGAGCATGGGCGATGGTGTGGTGACCGGTTATGGAACGATTGAAGGGCGCACTGTTTTCGTCTATGCCCAGGATTTTACTGTGCTGGGCGGCGCGCTGGGGGAGACCCACAGCCGCAAGATCTGCCGGGTGATGGACATGGCGATGCGTAACGGCGCGCCTGTGATCGGTCTGATCGACTCGGGCGGCGCGCGGATTCAAGAAGGTGTCCACAGCCTGGGGGGCTACGGAGAAATTTTCCGCCGCAATGCGCAGTATTCCGGTATTATTCCGCAGATCAGCCTGATGCTTGGTCCCTGTGCTGGGGGAGCGGCTTACTCCCCGGCACTGACTGACATCCTGATCATGGTCGAAAAAACATCTTATATGTTCCTGACCGGCCCGGATGTGATCAAAACGGTCACCGGAGAGATTGTAGATGCGGAAAACCTGGGCGGCGCGGATATTCACCTGGCGCTCAGTGGGACGACGCACTTTAGCGCTGCCAGCGATCAGGATGCCATCCGGTTGTGCCGGGAGGTGCTGAGTTACCTGCCGTCTAACCATATCGAAAATCCGCCGCACTGTCCCACTGGGGACGGACCCACGCGTATGGATGAAGCCTTGAATCACATCGTGCCGCTGGACCCCACTCAGGCGTACAGCATGCAATCAGTAATTGAGCGCGTAGTAGACCAGGGGTCCTTCCTGGAACTGCAAGCCGCTTTTGCGCGCAGCGCGATCGTTGGGCTGGCACGCCTGGATGGCTACCCGGTGGGGATTGTGGCGCAAGAGCCTTCGGTGATGGCGGGCGTCATTGATATTGATTCGGCGGACAAAATCGCCCGCTTTGTGCGCCTATGCGACTGTTACAACCTGCCGATCGTGACCTTTGTCGATTCACCCGGCTTCTTGCCCGGGGTCGAACAGGAACACCGTGGCATTATCCGGCATGGGGCGAAAGTGCTGTATGCCTATTCGGAAGCAGCCGTGCCAAAGATCAGCGTGGTTACTCGCAAAGCCTATGGCGGCGCTTACGTGGTGATGAGCAGCAAATACCTGGGAACAGATCTTACTCTGGCCTGGCCCAGCGCTGAGATCGCCGTGATGGGACCGGAAGGCGCGGTGAATATTCTGTACCGCAAGCAAATAGAAGCCGCCGAAAACCCGGCAGCCGAGCGCGAACGGCTGGTAAAGGAATACCGCGAACGTTTCCTGACGCCCTATATGGCTGCCAGTGTCGGCGCGATCGATGATGTGATTGAACCCCGCGAAACTCGCGCCCGTTTAATTCGCGGATTGGCTGCTTTACGAGATAAATACGCGCCTTCCCCGGCGCGCAAGCACGGCAATATTCCAGTGTAAGCAAGGAGGGAGGCCGTATGAGCGATGTATTATGGATCACACTCATTGGAATGGGCCTGGTCTTTATCGCTATCCTGCTGCTATGGGGGTTGATGGTACTGCTGGTGCGCCTGACAGCTGAAAAGCAAGAGACCTCGCCGGTTGAAAGGCCACTTGTGGTGCTGGATGGAAGCGACTTATTGCCAACCACGCCTGACAGAGCGCGCAAGCGCCGGGCAGCAGCAGCGGGTGTGGCCGTGGCGCTGGCCCTGGCACAGCCGGAATCTGCAGCCAGGCAGGCGGGATCATCCATCAGCGCGTGGCAGGCAGTCCATCGGGCTGGTCAACTTAACCGGGTGCAGCCTTCCCGAAGGAGAGGGATTCAATGAAAATGCGCGTTGTGATCGATGCACAGTCCTTTGAAGTTGAGGTGGGTGACCTGAGCGCCCGGCCAATCCTGGCAACCGTGGACGGAGATACCTTTGAGGTCTGGCCAGAAGCGAATGGCACAGCGCTAGCTGAGGTGCTTCAGACGGCTGAACCGCCGTTGGGGAAAACAATGGTTTCTCCTGGCACAGCGCCAGAAGTAGTGGTCGTGTCAGCCAAATCGAAAGTGGTGGCTGCGCCCATCCCAGGGGTGATTCTGACCGTTAACGTAAAAACTGGGGATGTGGTGCGCTTTGGTCAGGAACTGTGCGTGCTGGAAGCAATGAAGATGAAGAATATTATCCGCGCTAACCGCGCCGGAAAAGTCGCCGCGGTATGTATCTCACCCGGCGAGCAGGTAAAGCACAACCAGACGCTGCTCGAGTACAGCGAATAAGGAGCACTGCATGGACTTTTCCCTGCTGATTGAACAGGTTACCCGCGGGTTTAGCAGTTTTACCTGGGGCAGTGGGTTGATGATCCTGGTCGGATTGGTGTTGATTGCCCTGGCGGTCATTAAAGAATACGAACCCGTGCTGCTGCTGCCGATTGGCTTTGGCTGCATTCTAGCCAACCTGGGCATGTCCACCGGGCAGGAAAACGGGCTGATGTACTGGCTGTACAAGGCAGGGATTGAGACTGAGCTGTTCCCCTTGCTGATTTTCGTTGGCGTGGGAGCGATGATCGACTTTCGCCCGCTGCTGGCGATGCCCCAGATGGTGTTGTTAGGCGCTGCCGGGCAGTTCGGTATTTACGGTGTGCTGATCCTGGCGACCTTGATGAAGTACCCCCTGAACCAGGCGGCTTCGATTGGGGTCATTGGCGCGATTGATGGCCCGACGGCTATTTTTGTGGCTTCTAAACTCGCGCCTGATATGCTCGGCCCGATCGCGGTAGCTGCTTATTCCTACATGAGCCTGGTGCCGATCATCCAACCGCCCATTATGCGCCTGATGACCACTAAAAAAGAGCGCCGCATCCGCATGGAATATTCGCCCAAACCTGTTTCTGCTAAAGCGGTAATCCTTTTTCCCATCATTGTCACTATTTTGGTGAGCCTGCTCGCGCCCGATGCCGCGCCTTTGATCGCCACGCTGATGCTGGGTAACCTGCTTAGAGAATCGGGCGTCGTAGATCGTTTGAGCAAGGCCGCGCAGAATGAAGTAATCAACATATCTACCCTGTTCCTGGGGTTGGCGATTGGTGCGACGATGACGGCGGATAAGTTCCTGCGCGTTGAAACGCTGGGCATCCTCCTGCTGGGTGCGCTGGCCTTTGTGCTGGATACGGTTGCCGGGCTGCTGTTTGGCAAGCTGATGTCATTCGTGACCGGTGGAAAGATTAATCCGTTGATAGGGGCGTGCGGGATCAGCGCCTTCCCCATGGCGGGGCGGTTATCCGCGAAAATGGCGCAGGATGAGGATTTTGAAAACTTTATTCTGATGCACGCTATGGGCTCGAACACAGCCGGTCAGTTAGGCAGTGTAATCGCGGGAGGGCTGCTGCTGGCGCTGGTTTCTGGGGTGCTGCATTAGCGGAAGGCCGCTGGTTGAACGTACCAGAAATAAAAAGACGGGCCAGCGGGCCCGTCTTTACTTTTGCTCATCTGGTAACATATCCAGCCGGTAGCCCACGCCCCGGATGGTTTTGATATACTGCGGGTTACGGGGATCTTCCTCTATGGCCCGGCGTAACCAGCTGACGTGCACATCCAGGGTGCGCGTATCTTCCGTGTAAGCCGTATCCCACACCGTGCGGAAAAGATATTCGCGCTCAATGACCTTGCCCGAGTTTTCCATTAGAATCTTGAGCAGTGTAACCAGGCGCGGGGTCAGGCTGGTCTGGCGGTTGCCGATCCGTACCCAACGCTGAACGGGGTCTAACTGCAGCATCCCGACCTGAATCAGGTCCTTCTGATCAGCGGGCAGCAGCGGGCGGATGCGGTTCATTAGTTTTTGCAGGGTAAAGGGCAGGCTGAGTACAGCATCTGCCAGTTCTTCTTTCTCGATGCTATCGGCGTGGTTAATATCGGTAATAAGCACGATATGCGCGCTGTGCGTTTTGGAACGGATAGACTGGCAAATGCGTTTCCCGCTGGTACGCATGGAGGCAGCATTAATGATGATCAGGTCGGGAGCCAGCGGCACAAGGCGGGTCAACGCTTCGCTGCCGCTGGAGACACTTTCTACCTGATATCCTTTGCGTGTAAGGCCAGCCACAAAAGATGGCTGGTCTGCACGTTTACCTTCGATGAGTAAGATTTTTGCTTTCATTTATTCACCGTAATGGCTGCCCCCTCATTCTCAGTTGACCATCTGATCAATAACCCCTGAGCAACAAGAACCTATGACCGGTGTTTTTTTATTAATGAAAATGACCACGGTCGGCCCACATTCTTGCTTGCGAGCTATGCAAAATGAGGTCTCGCAATTATACCTTAAAAAATCAAGATCCTGGCAAAACTCTATTGGATGAGTTGCATCCATTTCAGGCGCGTGTTAGAATAAAGTAGCTTGTTACCGGTTGATAAGCCCGGTTATGTTATCTACCCGTTAAGGGAGGTTGGTTATATGTCTAAAATGGTGGAAGTGGTCATTGACAGCGTCCGGGTCAGCCTGACAAACCAGCAGCGCATCGTTGTGCTGCGGGAAGCAAATACAGATCGGTATCTTCCCATCTGGATTGGCCCTTATGAGGCTGAAGCAATCACCATTGCACTTCAAGAAATTGAAGTCGCCAGACCACAAACGCATGATCTTTTGAAGAATATACTCACGACCTTGAATGCGCGTTTGCTGCGCATCGAGGTTGTTTCCTTAAAAGAAGATGTTTTTTACGGTAATCTGGTGGTCGAAGTGGATGGACGCACGGTTTATATTGATTCGCGGCCTTCTGATGCCCTGGCACTGGCTGCCCGGGCGCATGTTCCGGTGCTGGTCTCTAAAGAAGTGATGGACTCGGCCGGGGTTATGCCCGAAGACGATTTGCAAAATCAACGCCCGTCGCCCGGCGCTACTTCCCGCCCGGTGGGCAGTAACGAACCGGAAATCGAAAGTTCTTCGGAGCGGCTTTCTGTTTTTGAGGATTTCTTGCAAAATTTAGATCTGGATAACCTGGAAAACAACGAAGACGAAGAGCCCGATGACGATGATCCCAAAGGGAAGAAGAAGTAAGCAGTAAAACAACGTTTTTTCACCGGGGCTGGAACTGGAGCCCCGGTTTTTGTTCAGGCTGGTTGATTCCAAATTCGTAATTCGTCTTTCAGCGCTTCCAGCGTACAATAAATAAAAGAGCAGGGAAGTAAGGGACAGGTCCCCTTGCCCATCCCAAAAATAAAGGGCTGTAACGAACCGCGTATGAGCGATTTTTCTGTTGATGATGTAGCACCGCAAGTTCAGTCCCAACCACACAGCCGGCAGGCCGAAGAAGCTGTGTTGGGTGCGATTTTGATTGATTCAGAAGCGTACTTTACTGTTGCCCAGTCCCTTAAGCCGGACGATTTTTACATTGTCCGCAACCGTTGGGTGTGGGAAGCCTTTACGCGACTGCACGAGCACCGCGCGCCGATCGATTATCTAACCGTTTGCGAGGAGCTGGACCAGCAAGGTCAACTGGCAGAAGTGGGTGGGCCGGCATATATCATGTCGCTGATCAATCAGACGCCGTCTTCGCTGAATGCCGAGGCGTATGGCCATCTGGTTGAAGAGACTGCCGTGCGGCGGCGCATGCTTCAGGCTGCGAATGATCTGGCTCGCCTGGCTTATGACCAGAAACAGTCCGTCGACACGATTATGGATGAGGCTGAAAAAGCCATCTTCAATATTAGTGAACGGCGCGTGCACCATGACCTGGAGCCGATCCAGCAGGTGTTGAGTGAAGTCTATGACCGGGTAGACCAGCTTTCGCGGCGCGACGAAGATATTTTTGGCGTGCCAACCGGGTTGGTTGACCTGGATAAACTCTTTGGGGGATTGCAGAAGTCGGATCTGTTGATTATTGCGGGCCGCCCGGGTATGGGCAAAACTGGCTTTATGCTTTCCGTGCTGAAGAATGCCGCGCAGCGGCATAAAAAGCATATTGCCATGTTCTCTCTGGAAATGTCGAATGAGCAGTTAGTCCAGCGCCTGATCGCCCAGGAGACGGGCATCGATACCCAGCGGCTGCGCACAGGCAAGTTGAACGAGGAAGAAATTCCCCTGTTTACGCATGCGATTGAGGTCCTTTCGGATACGCATGTATACCTGGACGACACTCCGGCGATCACGCCGCTGCAGCTGCGTACCAAATGCCGCCGCCTGCACCTGGAATATGAACTCGATCTGGTGATTGTTGACTACTTGCAGCTTATGTCTTCGGACATGCGCAGCGATAACCGGGTGCAAGAAGTTTCATTTATTTCCCGGAACTTGAAGGTGCTGGCACGTGAGTTAAACGTGCCGGTGCTGGTTGCGGCGCAGCTCTCGCGCGCAGTTGAACAGCGCGCGGACAAGCGTCCTGTGCTCTCTGACCTGCGCGAGTCAGGCTGCCTGGCGGGGGAAACTCTGGTGACCCTGGCAAATGGCGCACGCCAGCCGATTGAACGGTTAGTTGGACAGACGCCTGAATTGATCTCGATGGATGCTCAAGGGCAGTTGACCCGCGCCACAGCCCGGAAAGTCTGGCGGACGGGACATCGCCCGGTGTATCGTCTGGCAACCCGCGCCGGGCAGGTGATCCGGGCAACGGATAATCACCGTTTTTTCTCGGCGGCTGGCTGGAAGCCTTTACGGGATTTGCAGGTTGGGGAGCGGATTGCGCTGGCCCAGGTTTCTACACCCGAAACGCTGCCGGCTGCGGTCGCGAGCAGCGCTGCGTTTTCTGCGCCGCCGGTGATTATTGATCGCGCGGTTCTCGATTGGGATGTGATTGTTGAAATCACGTTGGATGGAGAAGCGGATGTGTATGATATTGAGGTGCCTGGCACGCATAACTTTGTCGCCAATGATCTGGTTGTGCATAACAGCATCGAACAAGACGCGGACATCGTGATGTTTATTCACCGGCCAGACGCTCTAGAAAAAGACAGCCCGAAGGCCAATATTGCTGAGATTATCGTCGCGAAACACCGCAATGGCCCCACACATCCAGGTATCGAACTGGTCTTCTTGAACAACCTGGCGCGCTTTGAGAATGCAGCCCCACCGCCGGCGCGCCGATAGGGGGTAGCTTATGCCTTCGTTTGCCGGTTTCCCGGCTGGAAAAGTTCACATGACGCCTATTCCGGCGCAGTTCTTCAGTGATCTGCTGGCGGAGATCGATCACCTGGGTGAGATGAAGGTGGTGCTGTATGCTTTCTGGTTCCTGGATCGCCTGGAAACTCCGGTGCGCTACCTCACCCTGGCGGATTTTGCCAATGAAGAACTGCTGGTGCAGGGGATGGGCTCCACCGGTTTGGCTGATGCGCTGGAGCGCGCGGTAAAGAGAGGGATTTTCCTGCAAGTACAGATTCCAGGCGCAGCACAGCTCGAGGCGGAAATAGACCCCGAGAAGGTCCTTTACTTCTTAAATACGCCGCGCGGACGGGCGGCTGTGCAGGCCATCCAGAATGGAAAATGGCAGCCGGACCAGCAGGCCCACCCCTTAATTTCGTTAGAGGCGGAACCGGCTAACATTTTCCGTCTGTATGAAGAGAATATCGGCCCGCTTACCCCTATGATCGCAGATATGCTGCGTGAAGCGGAGCAAACGTACCGGTCTGAATGGATTGAAGAAGCTATCCGGATCGCTGTGCAGAATAATGTGCGGCGCTGGAAATATGTAGAAGCCATCCTGCGCTCATGGCAGGAGGAAGGACGAGATGGAGCCACTCGACGAGACGTTGAAAAAGATCGCCGCCGGTACATTGAAGGCGAATTCGCAGACTTCATCGAACACTGACCCAGCGGTAGAAGATACTGTCCGGTCGATCAACCGCCCGGGGGACCCCAACTGCCCGGTTTGCGGTGGGATTGGCTTTGTACGCCGGGAGGTAGCGGTAGGGCACCCCGATTTTGGCAAGGTGGATATCTGCCAGTGCCGGGAAAAAGAGGTTATTCAACTGACTTTCCAGCGTCTCTACCGTTTGAGCAACCTGGAAGCCTTCCGCACCAAGACGTTTGACAACTTCAACACGGAAGGCCTGGTCGGGATGAGCGAGGAACAAATCCGCTCGCTGGCAACCGCGCTCAATGCCGGCATGTATTTTGCCCAGCACCTGGATGGCTGGCTGCTGCTGCACGGTAATTACGGGGTGGGTAAGACCCACCTGGCAGCCTCGATTGCTAATTTCGCCGTGGGGGTTGGCGTGCCGACTCTGTTTCTGACCGTCCCGGATCTGCTGGATTGGCTGCGCTACGCTTATGGCTCCGTAGAGACAGATTTTGAATCGCGCTTTGAGGAGATCCGCAACATTCAACTGTTGGTGCTGGACGACCTGGGCACGCAGAATGCCACCTCCTGGGCTGAAGAAAAGTTGTATCAGATTTTCAACTACCGCTATGTAAACCGCTTACCGACCGTCGTCACCACCAACCAGGTGTTAGACGAAATCGAAGGGCGCATCCAATCCCGCCTGCGCGACCCGGATTTAGTGCATAAAGTGCGTATTGAAGCGACCGATTATCGCAACCCGGCAGAGAGTTCAAACCAGCGCCAGATTTCGACCCTGGAACTGTATCGGGATATGACTTTTGGCAGTTTTGACCTGCGCGAAAACGAGAATCTGAAGGCCGAAGAGCGCCAGAGCCTGGAAAAAGCCTGGCGGGCAGCCAAAAAGTATGCAGAAAACCCATCTGGTTGGATTGTTTTCCTCGGCGATTATGGCTGTGGAAAAACCCATCTGGCTGCCGCAATTGGCAACTATCATGCCGAGCACAGGCCTTTGTTCCGTGAGGTGCCGGACCTGCTCGATCACCTACGCTCTACCTTTAGCCCGAACTCTCAAGTGACGTATGATGAATTGTTTGAAAAGTTCCGCTCTGACCCACTGCTCATCCTGGATGACCTGGGCACGCAGAGCGCCACGCCCTGGGCGCGTGAAAAACTTTATCAGATCTTGAATTTCCGTTATGTCAATCGCCTGCCAACCGTGATCACTACCGCAAACCAGCTGGAAGATGTAGACCCACGCATTCGCAGCCGCATGCTCGACGCGCGGCGCTGTGCAATCTTTGCCATCACCGCGCCACCTTTCCGTGGCGTGAGTCCAGCGGATAAGCCGCGCCGGCCCAGGTTGAGCAAGTAGAGAATATTTTAGATATTATTGACAAATTTAGTTTAAATACCATATAATAACCCCATCGTGACCCGGACCAGATCATGAGGTCTGCGAAATTTATTCGATGAGGTTGCTATGATTCCGTCTTTCTTACTCGCCCTGCGCGAGGGTGTCGAAATTGCCCTGGTGATCGGGATATTATTGGGTTCGCTGCGCAAGCTGCAGCGTCAGGAACTTACTCCTAGCATCTGGTGGGGTGTTTTGGCGGCATTAGGAGTCAGTGGCATCGTCGCGGCGGCTCTGACCGCGGCAGGGGCCAGCCTGGCAGGCCCGGGTGAGGTGATTTTTGAGGGGCTGGCGATGCTGGCCGCAGCAGGGCTGCTGACCTGGATGATCTTCTGGATGCAGCGCCAGTCGCGTTTCCTGCGCGGTAAGATTGAACAGGAAGTGCGCGCCGCGCTGGATCGCACAGGTCGGCGGGCGCTGTTTGGGGTGGCCTTTCTGGCAGTGGTGCGCGAAGGGGTTGAACTGGCCCTATTCCTGGTGGCGGCGGGGTTAGCATCTAACCCCGCTCAGGAATTGACCGGTTCCTTAATCGGGCTGGCTGCCGCAGCGGGCCTGGGCTGGCTGTTGTTTTCTTCGACCCGCCGGCTGCCTTTAGCGAATTTCTTCCTGGTGACGAATGTGCTGCTGGTGGTGTTCGCGGCAGGCCTGGTGGCGCATGGCGTAGGTGAGCTCAATGAAATCGGTTGGATCCCGGCTATCGTGGAGCCGATTTATAACCTCAGTCCCGTGCTGAGCCAAAATTCCGCTGCCGGTCAGGTCTTAGGGATGTTAGCCGGTTATACGGCAGCCCCCTCGTTAGCACAGTCCCTGGCTTACCTGGCGTACTTTGCCCTTTTGCTGCCGGTGGTGTTCCGCTTTCAGCGCCAGTTACTGCTTGGCGCAGCGCAAAACAGCTAAATTTCCCTTTTCGCTTGACGGAATTTTTCATCAAGCTTACAATAAATAGAATATCATATCTTTTCTCAGGCGCCTTACCCCCGGATGGGAAGGCAATCAGGCGAAACCGGTGCGAGTCCGGTGCTGTCGCGCAACTGTAAATGAAGGCCGCAGGATAAAGATCACGGTACTTCATAAGCCAGGCCGACCTCCTGGGAATACTTTTCTCCACTACCTCGCAGAAAGGAGGTGGGAAACGGACTGGTCCAGCCCGATGCTGTTTTCCCCTTCCCTGTCTTTGCGACAGGGAATTTTTGTTTCTGGGGATCGCAGCTGCTGCCATTCCAGGCACGAAACCTGATTGCGCTTCTTCAAATGAATGTAGTTCTCAGCCCTGATTTTATCTGCTAAAGGAGTTTACACTGGTTATGAAGCGCTCTAGCTTGCTTTTATCCCTGTTGCTGGTTTTTACTATTTTCCTGGCGGCTTGCAGCGCGGCTGCCCCCGCTGCGCCGGCGGCGAATGCGCCGATTGTGGTAAAAGATGCCTCAGGAAAAGATTTTACCCTGTCAAAACCGGCCGAGAAGATTGTCTCTCTCGCGCCTTCAAATACTGAAATCTTATTCGCGGTAGGGGCCGGGAAACAGGTCATCGCCCGCGAAGATTTTTCCAACTTCCCGAAAGAGGCCGCAGCCCTGCCCAGCATTGGCGGCAATATGGGCAAGTATGACCTGGAGGCGATCACCAAGCTGCAGCCCGACTTAATCCTGGCTTCGCCCCTGACCCCTCCCGAAACGATAAAGTCGCTGACGGATATCACTCCAAATGTCTTTGTCCTCCCGAATCCGACCGATTTAGAAGGTCTATATACAAACCTGTCCACCGTTGGGATGCTGACCGGGCACCAGGCCGACGCGAATAAGCTGGTCGCCGACCTGCGCGCCCGCGCCAAGGCTGTTATAGATAAGGTGGCTGGTGCAAAGGATAAGCCTAAAGTGTTCTACGAACTGGACGCTACCGACCCTGCCAAGCCGTGGACTTCGGGCCCAGGCACGTTTATTGACCTGCTGATCGGCCTGGCCGGCGGGCAGAATATTGGTTCAAGTCTGAAAGGGGATTACGTCCAGATCAGCCAGGAAGAACTGATCGTGCAGAATCCGGATGTTATTTTATTAGGTGATTCTTTGTACGGGGGGGTCAAACCAGAGCAGGTAGCGGCTCGCCCGGGTTGGGGGGTGATCAATGCCGTGAAGAACCAGCGCGTTCTGGAATTCAACGATGACCTGGTCAGCCGGCCAGGCCCGCGCATGATCCAGGGCCTGGAAGAACTGGCGAAGATCCTGCACCCAGACTTGTTCAAATAAGCATGCTTTTGTGATGCGAAGTAGCGCTGCCCACCCCTTCTGGCTTAGTTCAACCTTGCTGGCGCTGGCACTTCTGCTCAGCGTTGCGGTGGGCAGCGTTTTAATTCCCCCGGCCACCCTCCTGGCCTTGTTCCGCGTGCGGCTGTCTGGAGCGCAGATCCCGGCAGCGCTGGTGCCTTTTGCAACCATTTTGTTTACCCTTCGCCTGCCGCGCACGATCCTGATGGCTGTGACCGGGGCGGCGCTTGCGGGCAGCGGCGCAGCCTACCAGGGCTTGTTCCGCAATCCGCTGGCAGACCCCTATCTGATTGGGGTGGCGTCGGGCGCCGGATTGGGCGCGATCCTGGCGATGACTTTCAATGCCTCGGCGACTTTCCTGGGGTTATTCGCGGTCCCAATCGCGGCGTTTACCGGTGCGGTGGCGACGGTGGTGATCGTATACAGCCTGGCAAGGGTAGGCCGCACGCTGCCGGTGACCAACCTGATCCTGGCTGGGGTGGCGGTCAGTTCATTTGCCACAGCGCTGACCTCGTTCTTGATGATTAATTCTACCGGTGAACTGCGCCGGGCGCTGGTCTGGCTGTTGGGTGGGTCAACCATGAGCGGCTGGCAGCCGGTACTGGCTCAGCTTCCCTATGTGCTGGTGGGATTGGGCGTGCTTTTACCGCTGGGGCATGCCCTGAACGTGATGCAGGTGGGCGATGAACAGGCTCAGCAGTTAGGGCTGCCGGTGGAACGGGTGCGGGTCAGTGTGATCCTGGCAGCTTCGCTGGCGACCGCCGCGGCAGTCTCTTTTGCGGGAGTGATCGGCTTTGTCGGTTTGATCGTGCCCCACGTGGTGCGTATGATCTGGGGTGGAGATTACCGGCGCATTCTGCCGCTTTCAGCGTTAGGAGGCGCTGCGCTGCTGCTAGTGGCGGATGTTCTGGCGCGGGTGATCATGGCGCCGCAGGAACTGCCGGTTGGGATTATCATGGCGCTGGGGGGCGCACCCTTCTTTTTATGGGTGCTGCGCCGCACAAAACAGCAAAGTTTTTGGTGAGGCGAAAATGCTCGAAGTCTCTGGTTTGCGCGTAGCGTATGGGGAACGAGTCATCTTGAAAGAGGTCTCGTTCACACTGGCTCCTGGTAAGGTGATGGGCGTGATTGGCCCCAATGGCGCCGGGAAAACGACGCTGATTCGCGCCATCAGTGGTGTGCTGCCGCTGGCTGGCGGGCAGGTGCGTATCGCCGGAACAGACCTGGCTTCGATAAAGCCCGCGGAACGAGCACGAAAAGTGGCGGTTGTACCCCAGGCGCGCAACCTGCCACCCGCATTCAGCGGTTGGGACCTGGTGCTCTTAGGCCGTACGCCGCACTTGAATTGGCTGGGACAGGTTTCCGCGCATGATGAGACATGCATTCAAATTGCGCTCGAGCGCGCCCAGGCGCAGGATTTGGCGAACCGCCGCCTGGGGGAGCTTTCGGGGGGCGAGCAGCAGCGCTTACTGCTGGCGCGCGCTCTGGCCCAGGAAGCCGATTGGCTTCTGCTGGATGAACCTACCACGCACCTGGATTTGCAGTATCAGATCCACTTGTTGGAGCAGGTGCGCGGGCTGGCCCGCCGGGAGAACCTTGGGATAATTGTGGCTCTGCACGACCTCAACCTGGTTTCACGCTATACCGACCAGGTGGCTCTGCTGGTGGATGGTGAACTGCGCGCGTTCGGGACGCCAGAAGCGGTTCTTCAGCCGGGACTGTTGGCCCAGGTGTATCAGCTGCCGCTGCAGCTCATTCATTCGAATTCCGGAAGACCTGTCATTTTACCCGCAGCATTCACCAGCGAAGTGATCGACTAAAAAACAAAATAAGCTGCCCTTTGTAGGCCCAGTGAAATCCAGGCCTACAAAGGGCAGCCTGTGATACGATCCGTACTTACGCGTTCTCGGCTTCGTTGACTTTGGTGAAAACGTTAAAGCTCGGGGGATGTTCCAGGTGCTTTTTTACTGCACATAGTTCAGCGGAGCGGACCAGGGATTCATAGTATTTTTGTGGAAAAGAGGGAGGCACCTGAATTTCCAGGTCGATCTTCTCCACCATGCCGCTCATTGGGCTGCTGTGCACGCGCTGGATGATGCGAATGCCTTCCGTTGGCAGGCCGCGCTGCTGGCAGAATCCCAGGACATAAATTCCTGCGCAGGCGCCAATGGAGGAAAGGAATACTGCGAAAGGAGTTGGGGCTGAGCCTGAGCCGCCGCCCATCGCAGGCTGATCCGTTTTGACAGTATAAGAGCCAAAGTGCGCATCCACACGAGCGCCACCGGGAAAATCAATAACCATTTCCATAATGCATGACCTTTCAAATCTTAGTTAGGTTGTTCTTTCTTTCACAGGTTGGATGCGGCTGCGTATTGAAAAGTTACATCCTCAAGCTTAAAGATCTTCGCTCTGCTCTGGCATCAGAAACTTGCCCAACAGAGAAAGGGTATCAATCAGTGCATCGCGGCGCAGGGCATAGGCTCGCTCGCCTTCGGCATATACGATAATTTCAACCAACTCAGCCAGGCGCAGGGCATTCAAGTGGTGGATAACGGTTGGCGAGCGCAGGCGCAGCCGGCGGGCAAGCCCAGAAGGCGTGAGAGGCTCGGCCGCCAGGTAGCGCAAAATGCGCAGGCGGGTAGGGTCAGCAATAGCCTTGAGTGTGTCGATCAGGTCCTGTGGCAGGATTTCACCAGGCGTCAGGTCGGCGTGCTCGGGCCGGGCGCCGTAGAGAATGAGCAAGTCATTCTCCGGCACGCGGCTGTAAAACACCAGCGGGCTGGACCAGTACGATGGGACGAGCGCGATGCGCCCGGCCATTTCTGCCTGTTCGAAGTGTACGCCGTGGGAAAGCTCTTCGAGCAGTTGTGGAATGGAAAGGACCGTGGAGCGTTCGCGGGCATGTTCTTGCGCCAATTGCAGAACGGGCCGAATGCGCCGCTCTTCTTCCTGGAAAAATTCCTGGTAATAGGTTTGCAGCGCCTGGAGGAACTGTTCTCCCGAGGCGGTTAAATCAAACCAGGCCGCACACAGATTGTTGAATGTGTTTGGCCTGGGAAAAATGCCCCGTCGGGATAGGGCAGCTCGTAGTACCTCTTGCTCGGCCGAAGTCCAAGGTTGGCGCAGGGAGGCTCGATGAAGTGCGTTGGTGGCTTCGATGGGAGTGTCAATATTGATGAGCAGCGATGGTAGGCGCTCGGCGGCGGATATCTGCGCCAGACGATGAATGGCGCCGGCAGCGGTCTTGGCTTCGGCCGGCAAGAGGTACAACCAGCTTAAAGGAACAGGGAGGAATGAAAGCACTTTTTCGAGGAATTCACGCTGCGCAGCAGGCAGCCGTGAGCGAACACCAGCGGCCCAAGAGGGCCGCAAACCGAAGGTTCCAGGCCGATTCAGCACGTACAAGCTGACAAAAAGGTCGTAAGCAGTACCTTCGTCCCAAAAAAGTGCGGGCATTGATGATCTCGTATGGGGGTGTTAGATCATTGTCTAACTTCCACAATGATAGCTGAACTTTTCCAGACTGTCAAGCATTTCTTACCCCTGTTAGGCTGTTGTAAGGAAACTTCTTTCACAACAAACCAGATTCTCATATTACCAGGGGTGGTTTTTGGGATGATATCTGTCTGCCCTTTAAGGAAATATGCCACTATAAATCGAAAGCCACTTTTGTTAACATAATTTCAATGTTTTTAGAAGATTACGCCCAGCTCTCTATATTCGCGGGTCTGGACGGCAATCAGATTGATCAAATCTCGCCGTTTCTTGTAGAGTGCCAGTTTCCAGCAGGCCATACCATATTTGAACAGGGTCAATTGGCTGAAAATCTCTACATTTTGCTTTCCGGTGAAGTGGTGATCAATTACAAACCCTATGACGGTCCTCCATTGACTGTAGCACACATTGTACCTGGTGGCGTTTTCGGGTGGTCTGCCGCCCTCCAGCGCGATGCTTATACCTCTGGCGCATTTACCTTGCAGCCGTGCATTGCATATTGCCTGCGGGGCGCCAGCTTGCAATTGATTTGTTCAGAACATCCAGAAACGGGTAAAATGTTATTAGAACGCCTGGCCAGTGTCATCGCAGCAAGATTGCGCAGTACCCACGTACAGGTGCTAGGGATTCTGACCCAAGGGATAGATAAAGAATCGGATTGTAAGAGGAGGAATTCCAGCTATGACCGAAAATGACATTAACTTCTCGACCGAAGAACGTTTACGCGCACTTATTGATACCCTCGATTCCTATATCAGCCAGTACCATGGTGGCTCAGTGGAAATGGTGAATTATGATGGTAAGTGCTTGCAGGTGCGCCTGGGCGGCGCTTGCGAAGGCTGCCCGCTTTCGCCAACCACCTTGAATGGTTGGGTTGCCGGCACGGTACGGCAGTTCTTCCCAGAGATTGAAAAAATCGAGGCCGTAGAAGAGCCGCTCGAACCCAAAAAATAAGCAGTTGGGCGCGGCTAAAATCAACGGCTTGGACCGCGTCAGGCGTTAAATAAGGGTATTTATTATCGAACAACCGCCAGATCTGGCGGTTGTTCGATAACGGCAGCTCAGTATTTTGCTGAGCCTCTCAAAACTGTAAGCGCACAAAAATGAGGGCCCTGCATACTTGCTTGACCTTTCCCCTTTATGGTAAAAACTTAATATGCGTCACATCTACCTGTCGCCTCATTTTGATGATGTGGTTCTTTCCTGCGCTGGTTTGGTTTGGGAGCAGGTTCAAGCCGGGCAGCAGGTGCAGGTTTGGACGGTGTGCGCCGGGGAGCCAGCGCCTGGGCAGCCACTGTCTGCCTTCGCCCGGCAACTCCATGCTCGCTGGGAGACCGGTACGAATGCTGTCGCAGTGCGCAGGGCAGAAGATGAAGCGGCCTGCACGCTCTTGGGCGCTCAAACTCGTTTCTGGGATTTGCCGGACTGCATTTACCGGCGCCTGCCAGATGAGACCTGGTTAGTGAACGGGGAGGAAGACTTGTGGAAGGCGGTTGACCCTGGTGAAGAAGTGGTCGTAGACCGTCTGGTTGGCTGGCTTGAGGCTGGCCTGCAACCCCAAGACCGGTTGATTAGCCCGCTTACCCTGGGGAACCATGTTGATCACTTTCTGGTGCGCGCAGCAGCAGAGCGTGCCGCGCTGGAAAGTGGCTGCGAATTATGGTACTACCCGGATTATCCCTACGTAGCGCGACCGGATGTGGATTGGAGTGGTAAGCTGGAAATGGAATGGCAGAAAGTTTGCCGCCCTGTTTCAAAAACGGCCCTCGCGGCGTGGCAGGCAGCAGTCGCCTGCTACCGCTCGCAGTCCAGCACCTTTTGGCAATCCAGGGGTGAGATGTATGCCGCGATTGAAAACTACTGGCAGGCGGGGGGTGGGGCCTGTTTGTGGTATCAACCGGCAAGAGGTGGGTCACCAAGAGGTGGGTCACCAAGAGGTGGGTCACCAAGAGGTGGGTCACCAAGAGGTGGGTCACCAAGAATTGGCTCAGCAGAGTTGTAAGGATGAAAAATAGTTTGGTAAAACCATTTTGTATTGTTAAAAAATTGTGGTATAAAACCAGAAATATATTTGAAATATACCTCTTCAATTATTCTATGCTATACTGATCCTATGCAGAAAGAACGTTCTTTCTGGCCTGAATGGGCTCGTTTCTTGCAACAATCTGGTTTGTCAGAAATTGTCGCCGCGCTGCTCGAAGCAGCCGGACCACTCAATATTCTCCTGGCGCAGATGGTACAAGCTGGGCAGCCGCTGCTTAGCCAGGTGATTGCGCAAGAACGTTTGCAGGCGCTGGTAACTTTGTTTGAAGATCAAGAAGAAAGCCGCTCTTTTGCTACATTTATACGAGAGGAGAGATCTGGGTGAACTGGCTTGAACCTATCCTGGCGTTAGTGTTGGTGCTGCTAGCTGCAGCACTGATGTTCATCTTTTCTCTACCTCAGCGCGCTTCCCGGCGCAGCCGTTCGCGGGCTGCCTTCCGCCCGATTCGCGCGATGCAAAACCTGCGAAGAGCCATTGGGTTGGCAGTGGAAGATGGTTCGCGCCTGCATGTTTCCATTGGGCAGGCGAGCATCATCAGCGCCAATAACGCTTCCGCACTGGTGGGGTTGAGCACGCTGGAGCAGGTGGGCATGCAGAGCTCGGTCAGTGACCGGCCGGCTGTGGCCACCTGCGGAAACGGCTCTCTCGCGCTGCTTGAGCAGGATACCTTGCGCGCGGCTTATCGCCTTTCGAATATCCCCGATCAATATGACCCAGGCCAGGCGCGCCTGACGGGGCCCACGCCTTTCTCTTATATCGCCGGAACGCTGCCGGTCATTCATAATGAGCGAGTTTCAGCGAATATCCTGGTGGGTGATTTTGGCCCAGAGGTCATTTTATTAATCGATGCCGCCAATCGGGAAGGCGAATTTACGCTGGCAGCCAGTGATGCCTTCGCCGCGCAGTCGGTCATGTATGCGTCAGCGCCGGCTGTGCTGATTGGGGAAGAGTTATTTGCCATTCCTGCGTATCTTCAGGCTGCTCCCATCTTTCGGGGCAGCTTACGGGCGCAGGATGTTTTACGCTGGATTGTCATTCTGGCGATGCTGGTTGGGGCTGGGCTCGCTTTCCTGGGGATTTTATGAGATCACCTGTTGCCGCTGCGGTTGCCATTGCTCTTGGGCTGGTTGTTCTGCTTGGGTATTTTACTCTTTATATACCCGCTGGAAGCAGTATCTCCCAGGCGTTGCAAAGCCTGGCTTTTCTGCGCACCCTTTTTATTAATTGGGCGGTGACTCTGGCTGGGTTTGCCTTTCTGGTTGCGATTTTTGCCCTGGTAGGATCCCATTGGCGCAAACTGCGCGCCCGGCGAAACCCAGACCGCTACAGCTTTTTTATGCTGGGCGGTTTTGTCCTGGTTTTCCTCTATGGGCTGTATTCCTACGTTTGGACCGGGAACACCGTGAATTTCCAGATGGTGGTCAACTGGGTGCAGGTACCGATCGAAGCCAGTTTGATGGCAGTCCTGACGGTCACCCTGGCGCTGGCGATCTTTCGCCTGTTCCAGCGCCGCCGAGGACTGCTGCCTGTGGTCTTCCTGTTGAGTGTTTTGGTTTATCTCTTATTAAATAGCGGTCTGCTTGCCAGTGTAGATTCCCCAACCATGGGCGTCTTCCTGGTGTTTCTTCAAACGCTGCCGATTGCTGGCGGGCGTGGTATTTTATTAGGAATTGCTCTCGGCAGTATTATTACCGGGCTGCGCATTCTGATTGGTGCACAACGCCCCTATAGTGGATAAGTTATGGCAAATGTTCGCTGTCCCATGTGTAGTAAGTTCAATCCGCCAGAGGCTTCGACCTGCGCTTATTGTGGCGCGCGGTTAAGATCTCCGGCGAACTCAAACGAACCGCCAGCCGTTCCATCTTCTCCAGTGGATGAACCAGATTGGCTGCAGGAACTGCGGAAGAATGATGTCCTCGCAACGGATGAGGGTTCTGAAGAAGCACCTGAGAATGGATCTGCGGAAGGAAGTGAAGCTTCCGATTGGCTTTCCCGCATTCGCCAACGGTCTCAAACGGAATCAAATGAACCTGCTGCCGATGCGGAAGGCGATGCCGAGCCCGCCTGGTTGAAGGGATTGCAAGGTGACGCCAGCGAAGATTTGGGTAATCAGTTTTCCGCTGAAGCTGATGCGGAAGATGATTGGATCAGCCGCCTCGCTCAAGTCGAGCCGGAGGCGCCCAAAAATAAACCAGACAGCCCGGCCAGTCCTGCGGATTGGTCAAACCAGCTGGCCAACTGGTCTGCGGATCAAGTAAATGATGCTGGAACAGCGGAGCTGCCTTCTGAAATTGAGCCAGTTTTTTCAGAAGATGATTTCAGCTGGTTGAGTAACGCGGACCAGCCGCCCGCGGAACCGGCTCAGAACGACGAAACGCAGCCTGGCGGTCTGGAATGGCGTACCTCCGAAACCGAGTTGCCAGCCCAGCAGAATGATTTTGGCCTGGCTGGTTTCCTTTCTGGTTCTGAAGAAGTTGCGGATCAAGCACCGGCGCCTGCGGACCAACCTGTTGGGGATTATGCCGAATGGGAAGAACCCGCGCAAGCTTCGTCTATCGAAGATTTGCCAGATTGGTTAAGTGGTGAATCGGTCCCCAGTATGCCAACAGCAGACCTGTTTACTGCTGAAGATGCTGAACCTGCTTCTGCTGAAACTGAACCGGCTGATGACGCGAGCTTCGCGGACTGGTTGAACGATCTGGGAGCGGAAACACCCACTCAGGCACTTAATACGGCTGAAGCGCCGGCTGAGGATGATCTGCCAACCTGGTTAGACTCTGAGCCTTCTCAAGCACCTGCCGCGAGTGAAGAAATTTTGCCGGTTGATCAGGAGCCATCCGAGGGGCAAGAAAGCCCTGCTGGAGCGGCGGAATTGTCTGCTGGACCTGAAGAAACCCCGCCGGAAACGCCACTTGCGGAAATCCCGGGCTGGTTATCGACTTTCAAGCAAGCGGCGGATACGCCCGAAGGCACAGTGTTCGCAGATGATACCCTACCCTCGCCTGACGTGGAATCTCAGCCCCCTACCGAGGGTGCGCCGTTGTTCTCAGGGGACGAGGTCCCGGATTGGCTGCAAGATTTTCAGTCGCAGCCGCCTGTGGAAAATTCCGTCCCACCTTTAATCACGGAGGATTTTCCAGGGGAAACCGCAGAGCTGGAAAGCGGCCAACCGTTCGCGGTCGATCTCCCCGATTGGTTTGAGAAAGAAGCTGCTCAAAATGCGCGTGAGTTTGCCGAGCAACCTGTTGAACCGGTAGGGGAAGAACTGTCTAAGGCAGAATTGCCCGATTGGGTGCAGGAGATGCGTCCAATCGAGACGATTATTCCGGGTGATATTCATTCAAGCGAACCGGACCAGCGCCCTGAAAAAATGGGCCCGCTGGCGGGTTTGAGCGGCGTGCTGCCGGTCGAGGAACTGGTGAGTCGTTACCGAAAGCCGCCCGTCTACTCCGTAAAGCTGCATGTTTCTGAAAAGCAGCGCAATCAGGCTTCCCTTTTGGAGAGCGTTTTGGCGCAAGAGACGCAGCCGCTGCTGGTTCGCCCGCCGCGCAAAGGATCCCATGATCTTCTTTTGCGCGGGCTGATCGCGATTATTCTGCTGGCGGTGCTTTCCGTCCCGCGGCTGTTGAATCTCCCGCCCATTGGCAACCCGGCGCTTTTCCCGCCTGAAACGCAGCAAATGTTTGACCAGATCGATAAGAACCTGAGCCAAAATTCAACCGTGCTGTTGGCAGTGGACTATCAGCCAGGGCTGGCTGGAGAAATGCAGCTGGCATCGATGCCAGTGATTAATCAACTGATGACGAAAAATGCTCAGATCGTGGTCGTTTCGATCTCGCCGGCCGGGCCGGCGATGGCTGAGCAATTGTTAAGTACCGCGGCGGCGAGCAACAGCCAGTACAATCTGGCCAGAAATGTCATCAATCTGGGATATTTGCCGGGTGGAGCCATTTCCCTGGTCGACTTTGCGCAACAACCAGCGCTGGCTGCGCCGGCGGCTCTCAACGGCGCGCTGGTGTGGAATAACACCTTTTTGAATCAGATCGGAACCCTACAAGATTTTTCTGAGGTGATCGTCCTGACGGATAAGGTGGAGACCGCGCGGTTGTGGGTGGAGCAGGTGGAACCATTGATGGGGAAAACACCTCTGTTGATGGTGACCAGTGCCCAGGCAGCGCCGCTGATGGCTGCCTATGTGGAGAGCGGTCAGGTCAGCGGCATGGTCAGCGGTTTGCTGGGCGGGGAAATGTACGCGCAGTGGGCCAAACAGGCGGTTAGTCCGGCTGCCGGATATCTGGCTTCTTACCAGGTTGGCGTTCTGCTGGCGTTTGTGTTCGTGCTGATCGGTGGACTGGTTTCCGGTATTCTGGCAATCATCCGGCGCAACAAGGTGAGCGAGGAATAGGGGTATGGATTCAAAACTCTTGCTCGAGCTGGTAGGTCTTTTCCTGACGCTGATGGTCCTGTTGTACATGATCATCGGCGATAATGCGCTTTTCCGCATCGTCACTTACACCTTTGTAGGTGTAGCTGCCGGGTATGTGGCTATTCTGGTGCTCTTTCAGGTGCTGGTGCCACGCTTCTTCATCCTGCTGCGGACGGGAAACCTGACTTACCTCGGGCTGGGGTTAATTCCGTTTTTGCTCGGGCTGCTGTTGTTCTTTAAGCTTTCTCCACGGCTTTCGCCAATCGGAACGCTGCCTATGGCGATCCTGGTGGGTGTCGGCGCTGCCGTTTTGGTGGGTGGCGCACTGTTTGGAACGTTGTTTGGCCAGGTATCTGGTACAGCAGTGCTGTTTCATCCAGCCGCTGCCAGCGAAGATACTTCCGGTTACCTTTTCCGCCTGGGTGAAGGGGTTTATGTTTTGATTGGTGCGATTACCACCCTGGCTTATTTTCAGTTCAGCACGCGCAGCCGGGCGACGGTAATCCCTGAAGGTGGGGAAGCGATTGCCCGCCGCGCATTTTCCTTGGAAGCCCTGGCAAAGATTGGGCAAGTTTTTATTGGCATTACGCTTGGAGCTGTATTCGCCGGTGTTTTCACCGCCGCCGTTACTGCATTGGTTGAACGGATCGGGTTTGTGATCAACGTGATCACCGACCTGGTCACAAAATTCTCTTAGGTGGCAGCCACGATGACCTCGCTTGTAGACGCTGAATCCGTTCTCGCAATCGACATTGGTTCGCTAAATACACGCGCGTTGTTGTTCGACGTGGTCGACGGGCAGTATCATCTCATCTCCGCTGCTACGGCTCCAACCACCGCAAATGCGCCCTATCACGATATCCTGGAAGGGGTACATATTGCCCTTAGCCGGCTGCAAGAAATCACCGGACGGGCCTTCATGAATGCGGAAGCACAGCTCATAATCCCTTCGCAGGGAAATGGCTCGGGGGTGGACCGCCTGGCTTTGACCTGCTCGGCTGGAGAGGATTTGAACATCATCACCATTGGCCTGCTCTCTGACGTGTCATTACAGAGTTCGCAGCGTCTGGCGGGGACAACCTACAGCCGGGTGGTGGAGAAAATTGGCCTAAATGATCACCGGCGCATGGATATGCAGCTGGATGCCATCCTCCGCGCGCGGCCAGATATCGTCATTCTGGCAGGCGGGACGGAAAAAGGCGCCACCCGTTCGATAGTGAAGCTGGCTGACCTGATGGTCATGGCCTGCCGGGTGCTGCCCAAAGATCGCCGGCCGAAGGTTTTGTACTGTGGAAATTCAGCGCTGACCAAACGGGTGAAGGAATCCCTGGAACGCGAGACGATTGTGGTGACAGCGCCAAACATTCGGCCCAGTATTGATGTGGAAGATCTAACGCCGGCGGAAACGGTATTGGCTAAGATGACTGCCAAGCTGCGCCTGATGCAGTTGGGCGGGTTGGAAAACCTGGCTTCACTCAGCAGCGTGCCTTTGCTGCCCAGCGCCTTTGCCTTAGGCCGCATGATGCGCTTCTCCAGCGAGCTTTCTGATCTCTCAAAGGCGACGCTGGGTGTGGATCTGGGGGCAAGTGCCACGACCCTGGCTGTGGCGACCGCTGAGAACCTCCAACTCTCCGTTTCTCGGACGCTTGGCATGGGCCCCGGCTTACAGCAGGCGTTGCAGCAAGTTCGCCTGGAAGACGTGATGCGCTGGATCCCGTTTGATATTCCCGAAGATGACGTGCGCGACTATCTCTACCAGAAGTCGCTTTTCCCGGCGATGATCCCCATGACGCGCGAGACTCTGGCCATTGAGCAGGCTATGGCGCGCCAGATTTTGCTCCAGGCCACGCAAGAAATGGTGGAACGCTGGCCAGAGATGGAGCTGTCCTTTGAACGGATTTTTGTGGGCGGCGCGACGCTGGCTCAGGCGCCCACCCCTGCGCAAAGCTTGCTCATGTTGCTGGATGGTCTGCAACCGGCAGGGATTAATGTCGTTATGCTGGATCCCTATGGCCTTTCACAGGCGTTGGGCGCGATTGCTGGTTCCAATACTCTGCTCCCGGCACAGATTGTTGAATCGGGCGCGTACGCGAACCTGGGTACAGTCCTTTGCCCGGTGAGCGATGCGCGCCCTGGCAGTGTGATCCTCAAACTGAAGATCACCTACGAAAATAATAATGAGAGCCGGGTGGAGATTAAGCAAGGTTCATTAGTACCCCTGCCAATCCGCAGCGGTCAGGCGGCGCATATTGAAGTCGAAACGCTACATGGAGCGGTTTTAGACCCCTGCCTTCCCCGGCTCAAGCGCTTCAAGATTATTGGCGGTCTTTGTGGCGCAGTGGTCGATGCGCGCGGGCGACCGATTCAGTTGCCGGATGATCCGACAAAACGGCACGAGCAGCTGACCCGTTGGGCGCGTTCGCTCGAAGAGCGCCGTCTAGCCTGACCCTGGTATTTCGAGCGGCAAAAAGATTGCACCGGAGAGAAACAAATGCTGGCTTCCGTTACACACATTCTTCCTCTGACTAATATCCGCCGGTACCGCACCCTGTCTGTGCCAGGGAAAGTGCTGGTACGGGTAGGTCAGAAGGTAAACGCGGCGGATATTATCGCTGAAGCAAGAGTTCCTTCCGGACACACGATTCTGGATGTGCGGCGAGGTTTGAACATTCCTCAGATCAGCGCAGCCGAGCGCTGTATTGTGCGCCAGGTGGGAGAATTGCTTGAAAAAGGGGATGTGATCGCGGAATTGGGCGGTTTATTCTCGCGCATTATTCGGGCTCCCTTTGATGGCGAGATCGTCTCGATCCATAATGGGCTGGTTCTGCTGCGTACACAGACTTCCTTAATGGAAGTGAGTGCTGGATTCGATGGGACAATCGCGGAAGTGATCAATGATTATGGCGCGGTGGTAGAAACGAATGGGGCGCTCATTCAAGGGGTGTGGGGAAATGGCTATTCGGACAGCGGTCTTTTATTGATGATGATCCGCTCGCCTGAGGACGAACTGACCCGCCAGCAGATTGATGTCAGCATGCGGGGCGGCGTGGTATTGGGTGGCTACTGCGCCAGTGCGGACGTGCTGCAAGCCGCCGCCGAACTACCACTGCGCGGGCTGGTGCTCTCCAGTATGTCTGCCGCGTTAGTGCCCGTTGCTAACCGTTTGAATTATCCAATTTTAGTTCTGGAAGGGTTTGGCAAGACGCGGTTGAATGAAACTGTATTTAAGCTGCTCTCAACCAGTGAAAAACGGGATGTTTCGGTAAGCGGCAGGTTCAACCCGGCTGCTGGGGAACGCCCGGAACTGGTCATCCCCCTGCCTGCGATTGGACAGGCGGCTCCTGAAACAGATTATTTCGTGGCTCACCAAACCGTGCGCATTCAAGGAGCCCCCTATGCAGGCAAAATTGGAACCATTGTACAGGTCCGGCAGGGTTTTGTGACCTTGCCGAATGGGCTCAAGGCGCCAGCCGCTGATGTTCAGTTGGATAGTGATACGCAGGTAACCGTTCCGCTGGCGAACCTGGAAGTTATTGAATAGTCCGTTTGTCCATTGAAAAACAAAGTTTATTTTGAGGAGAGGCGCATATGTCCAACTTCGAAGACGACGATTTAGATGAGGATGTTGGTGGTATTGAGCAGCCTATTGTGCAAGAGATCGAAACGACTTCTGGAAACAACCGCAACTTTCTGCTGGCGTTAGGGGTTTTAGGAGGCGTCTTCGTTATATTAATCATCGCGTTGGTGCTGCTGTTCTTGAACCGGCGCCCTGAAACCACGGCTGCGGCGAGCATTCGTGAAACTAATTCTGCCATTCTCAGTGCAAACACGCAGACGGCAGGAGTGGCGACCCAACTGGCGGCAATGGCACTGACACCTTCCGTCACTTTGCAACCATCGGTTACTTCTTTGCCATCAACCGCGACCATGACCCCGGTTGTGGCTTTGGCTACAGCAACCACTACACCTTTAGCTTTAGCGGGGGGAGGGGGTGGGTTGGTTACAATAACACCCACTACTGGCGGCCTGGGCAACGCCACCGGAACCATTCCGGCTTTGCTGACGCAGGCTGGGCAGCTTACCCAGACGCAGCGCGCTCAGCTTACGTTAACCGCCACGCAGCTGCCAACCACCGGGTTCGCGGAAGATGTGGGACTGCCAGGCTTGTTTGGTATGGCGCTGGGTCTCGTGGTCGTTATTGTACTGGTGCGCCGCTTACGCCTCTCTTCAGGTGGATAAGCATAGATAAAATGAGAGCAACCGCCATTCAGGGCGGTTGCTCAGTCATTTAAAAGCATCTTTTCGGCAGTCCCTGCCTTTGTTTAGGACAGGCTCTCGGCCACGTGTTCCCCATAGCCTAGTAATGCCTGAACCATCTCGGGAGAGCGCCCCTCCGCATAAACGCGCAGCACCGGTTCTGTGCCTGAAGGCCGGATTAAAAGCCAGGAGTCATCCGCCAGAATGTATTTGACGCCATCCACCGTGCTAACTTCGGTGATTTGCTCCCCGCCGATGCTGCCCGGGGCATCTCCGACCAATTTTTGCGTCATAGCCGTCTTTGAAACCGGGTGACGCAGGCGCAGGTCGGTGCGTTCGTAATGGGCTGGCCCGACTTCTTTTAGCAGATCCTGCACCAGTTCATATAACGAAACGCCATAACAAGCCACCATTTCAATAATCATCAAGCCCATTAAGATCCCATCCCCTTCGGGAATGTGCCCATGGAAGGCAATGCCGCCCGATTCCTCGCCGCCGATTAATACATCTTCTTTCAGCATATAGTCAGCGATATGATTGAAGCCAACGGGCGTTTCATGCAGAGGTAAGCCATAACGTTTTGCCAACCGGTCGATCATACGCGTGGTCGACACGGTGCGGACCACTGAACCACTGTTCCTGCCGCGCTTTTCAACCAGATAACGCAGAGTTAAAGCCATAATTTTATGCGGATCAACGAAGTTGCCGCGTTCATCCATCGCGCCAATGCGGTCGGCATCTCCATCTGTGGCGATCCCAAAACTGCCCATTCCGGTGCCGATCGCACCTGCCAGCGCGCCTAAATAGCGCATAATCGGCTCGGGATGCACACCCCCGAAGCCTGGGTTCATTTCCCCGCGCACCTCGTGAACTTCACAACCGGTTCCTTGCAAAATGCCGCGAATGACCCCTCGACCGGCGCCGAACATCGAATCAATCGCAAAGCGGGGGGGATTACTGGCGATGATGTCAAAGTTGATCATCTGGCGCAGGTGATCATCATAAGCAGGAATGGGGTTAAAGCGCACGATTTGTTTGTTATTCAGCGCCTGTTCCAAATCCATCAGATTTGGCCCACGGCCCTGAGCCTCGTTGTCATTCAAATATACTTCCACTTCCCGGCACTGTTCCGGTAGGGAAGATCCACCATAATAGGATTTGATCTTCATACCATTATAGCGGGGGGCATTATGCGAAGCGGTAATCATCACACCGGCAATGGCCTTCAAGTCTCGGACCGCAAAGGATATGGCCGGGGTTGGGGCATCGGCGTGACTCAGGTAAGCGGTAAACCCGTTCGCAGCCAGAACGCGGGATACTTCCAGGGCATAGCGGTCTGAAAGGAAGCGGGTATCGAAGCCGACGACCATTTTATGCGGGTCAACACCCGGAGGGGTGCTGCCATTGCCCCAGGCGCCGGAAGCAACTGCATCGGCGATCGCCTGGGTCACCATGCGCAGGTTATGGAAGGTGAAAGTGTCTGAAATGACAGCGCGCCAGCCGTCCGTACCGAAATGGATAGGCATATAAAAATCTCCTTGAATAATAGAAATGGATAAGTGCAATCTCGTCAGCAGAGTGGCGAGAATAAAGCTTTATGAGCAGGTTGTAAAAGTGGTCGTGCTACCAGTTGGGTGCTGGCGTTGCGGTGCGCAGTAGCGAGCGGACTACCCACCCCTCCTTGTCGTTAACGATGCGGATGTGCACCCAGGTGGCCCCCGTGTTGCTGGTTACTTCAGGCAGCACTTCGACCAGCGTGCCGTTTAACAGACTTTGCACAACTTTCGCATTGTAATCCGGTTCGGCCCGGACCAGAGCGCCATCCCCCTGACTGGCATTAATGCGCGCCCAAATGGGTGTTGGAGCGGGAGAAACGGTCAGGGTTGGGGTGCGGGTGGGCACCAGGGTATGGGTTGGCGTAGCGGAAGGGGTTGGGGTGCGGGTGGCCGGAACCGGTGTGGAACTGGGCGCCGGAGTGGGCGTTTGAGAAGCTTCAACAGCTGAGACGGGGTTATTCGGAATGGCATTACCCGAATTTGGGCCGCCAGCGTTGGCGCCGCCCACATAGCTTCCGGACACCGACTGCGGTATCATTTTCGTTATGTACGGCAGTGCGGCTTGAGGATTGTAAATGGCGGCGGCTGCCAGCAGTCCGAAAACAATGTAGGTACCCCCAAATAAGAAAGCTTTCGCGTTTAGCGGGCGCAGGCCAAGCAGGATTAGTACGATCATTCCTGCCAGCGCGGCAAAGATCAAGTGGACGAAGAACAGGATCAGCGCAGAAGGCCAGAAGGCACTCAAACCACTGCTGAGCCCAAAACCTGCTACGCCAATGGGTAGATAGAGGCTGTATGCGATAGCTACGCTGGTGACCTGTGGTTTCTGGTGTGGGGCGCGCACGAGCAGATACGTTGTCAGGCCGGCACTCAACAGAAGCACGAGGAAATCTGGCCAGGTGAATTGGCTGTGATAAGCGGCCTGCTGGTAAACCTGGGGCGGCAGCAGGTAAACCACCCAACCCGCTACTGTGCCGCATAGGAACACGATCAGGCTGCCGATGCTCAGGCTGCCCAGGGCTTGTAAGACGAACCTTCCTGTCCCGGTGATGGTGCCCAGCGAGATGCCCACCGCCGGGGCCATAAAGGGCGCCAGCAGCGCGGATAAAAGGACCAGGGCCGGCGAATCGAGCAGCAGCGCGACTCCTAACATCAGGCCAGCTAACAGGGAAAACAGGAAGAAGTCAAATGAGGGAATGGTGCGGCGAGACAAAGAATGCAGAAACTCAGCCCGCTCGCCGCCTTCCTCAGGAAGCACCATCCGGCGCTGCCGCCGCCGGCGTGCAGGTGGAAGCGTCGGATTATCATCGGGAAGGGGTTCAATGGTAGGCAGGCTCATCTTCGCAAAGTTGCAACCAATCGTAAGGGATTTTCGAGCATTTTGAACGCGGCGTCTATATTTGGGGTGACCAGATTTGCCGAAAGCAAGGTATCTAAAGCCGTGCCTTCGGGTGAAAGTACGCAGATGCCAATTCTGGCTGCGCGCAGCATTAATGCATCGTTCGCGCCCTGGCCAATCGCAACCACGCGGTCCGCGCCAAGCTGGTCGATGTATGCGGCCTTTTGTTTCGCCTCATCGTTCGCTGGGGATGCGGATCCTGTTTTTAGTCGAATTGCTGTCAGATTAAGCTCCCTGTCAATGTGCGCCTGCTTGCCAAAAGTGTCGGCGGTCAGCAGGTGGATGGTGAGTTGATCACGCAGATTGGCGATGGACTGGCAAACGCCGTTGATCAGTTTACCATCTTCAGCGAGGGTGCCGTTTACATCACAAACCAGGTGCTCGAGATGGATGCTCCCCATGCCAGGAATGCTGAGCTCGATCATAATGCAATTATAATACACTCCGGCAGTCTGCCCGCTTTTGGTTATTTGGCTCTTTCTGGGTTAAAATAGGTTCTTCAGGATTCACTGATTGGATGTATTTGCCTGAGATGATTTGCGTAGTAAGTCACTACTCCGTGCCGCTGCGCGTTCCGCGATCCAGGTTGAATTGAGGATAATGAAAACACGCTCTTCGGTTCTTACTTTGCTGGTCATACTTGGTTTATTCCTATCGGCTTGCTCATCAGCGCCCAGCCCGAAATCAACGGAGACGGCTGCCGTTCTGGTTCCGGCGACCGCTGAACCAACGGCGACGGCGGCTCCATCCCCGACGCCGCTGCCAGGCAAGGTGCTGCTGATTGCTGCGGATGAAACTGCTGCTCAGCCCATGCAGGCGCTATTGACTGAACTCAGCCAGCCGGCGGGCCTTACGCTTGAAACTCGCCCGCAGCTGCAAAAAGGTGATCTGACCCCAGAAATTAAGCTGGTTATTTTCTTCACCCCGCCCGGCGACCTGATGGACTTTTTAAGTGCTGCGCCGCAAGTGCAGTTTATCGCTTTTTCGGCGGTCGATTTACCCTCTGCCGGTAATCTCAGTGTTATTCGCGAGCAGGCGGATGTTCAGGCCTTTGTCGGTGGGTATATCAGCGCGCTGCTGTCGACGGACTACCGAGCGGCGGGGCTGCTGCCTGCCGATGGGCCCCTGGGTGCAAACCTGCAGGAGGCGTTTGCGAACGGTGGCCACTACTTCTGTGGGGTTTGCGCGCCAGGTTGGCCACTGGGGATGACCTATCCGCAGATTAAGGCGCTGCCTGCCGCTAGTGATGGCCCTACCTGGCAGTCTGCGGCTGCTGACCTTTTCGATAATGGCAAAGCCGAGATATTTTTTGTTTCTCCTGAAGCCGCTCGGCCCGAAGTGTTCGCTTATCTACAAAACCGAGTCCAGTTTGAAAATACGGTGCTGTTGGTCGGCACACAGCCGCCGCCGGTGGAACTCGCCGGGCAGTGGGCTGCTTCCGTGCAGTTTGATCAGGAGGCTGCCCTCCGCCAGGTCTGGCCCGATGCCCTGGCGGGCAAAGGTGGGGCGGTGGTGGACGCTCCACTGCTGCTAAATTCGGTCAATGCGGACCTGCTCGGGGCAGGCCGGCTGCGCCTGGTGAAACAATTGATGGAACAGATTCAGGCCGGACAGGTCTCCGTCTCGACCATCCCACCTCAGTAATGGGGATCATATTGGGGCTATTCTGACCTTGCGTCAGGTTATCCCCCATATCTATTGCTTATTTTTCTTGCGGCGAACCCATAAACTCGGTCATTGTCAGTTGACCGGGCTCGCTGATCCCTTCGCGTTTGATGACTTTGCCGAGAGTTTGCAGCAGGATGCGTACATCTAACCCCAGGCTCCAGTGATCAACATACCAGACGTCCTGGCGAAAGCGTTCTTCCCAGGTAAGCGCATTCCGCCCGTTGATCTGCGCCCAGCCGGTGATGCCGGGCAGCACCGTGTGGCGGCGCATTTGCTCTGGCGAGTAACGGGCAAGATAGCGGGCCATCAGCGGGCGCGGACCCACCAGGCTCATTTCGCCGCGCAGCACGTTGATCAACTCGGGCAGCTCGTCCAGGCTGGTGGAACGTAGCAGCTTGCCCACCCGGGAAAGGCGCTGCTCATCGGGCAGCAGCTGGCCCTGGTCATCATAGGCTTCGCGCATGGTACGGAATTTATAAATGCGGAAAACTTTACCGCTCAAGCCGCCTCTTTCCTGGCGAAACAGGATAGGCCAACCCTGCGTGAGCAGCATAATCAGAGCCAGCAGAATCAGCAGCGGCGAGATGAGAATCAGGCCGGGGATGGTTAACAACAAGTCAAACAGGCGCTTACGCAGCGGGATATAGGAGACAAGGGGCATGAGCGCATTTTACCAGAAAGGGCCGAATGGGTGTGATATAATCGGGACGCTGTTCCGAACAACCGGAGGAGGAAGGCATGTACCATACGATATCCATCACTTACTGCGCAGTTTGACACTATACTGATCGGGCTGTCAGTTTGGCGGCCGAATTGCTAAAAGCCTTTGAACCGCAGATTGAGACATTAACGTTGACCCCCTCGGAAGGGGGCCGTTTTGAGGTGGAAGTCGATGGAGAGCTGATTTATTCAAAACTGGAAAGTGCCCGACACGCCCAACCTGGCGAAGTGCAGGAACGGTTAAGAAATTTTTTGAAGGATCATTCAAAATGACACGTGAAGAAATCACGATTGGGAAAAAGAAAGGCCGCGTATTTTCGGGCGCCCGCCCGACAGGCCGGCAGCACCTGGGAAATTACCTGGGTGCTATTCGCAATTATGTTGCTTTGCAGGAGCAGTATGATTGCATTTACTGTGTCGTTGACCTGCACGCTCTGACCACTCTAGAAACCACGCGTGACCTATGCGATAACACCTATGAAATGGCGCTGGACTGGCTGGCTGCTGGGATTGACCCGCAAAAGTCGATTATCTTCGTCCAGTCTCATGTGCCACAGGTAACCGAGCTGCATACGCTGCTTTCAATGGTTACCCCGTTGGGCAAACTCACTGACCTGCCGACGTTTAAAGATAAAGTGCGCGAGAATCCCAATAATGTCAATTATGGGTTGGTGGGCTACCCGGTCTTGATGACGGCAGATATCGTGCTGTATAAGGCGGATACCGTTCCGGTTGGGGTAGACCAGCAGCCGCATCTTGAGTTTGCTCGTGAGACGGTCCGTTCATTCAACTACCGCTTTAACACCCAGGTGTTAATTGAGCCGAACATGAAGGTTACTGAAGTGCCTAAGGTATTGGGCATCGATGGCCAGCATAAGATGAGTAAAAGCTTGAACAACCATATTGAGCTGGCTGCTACACCTGAGGAAACCGCGCAGCGAGTGATGAGCATGGTGACGGATCCGCAGCGCATGCGGCGAAATGATCCAGGCAACCCCGATATCTGCAATGTCTTTACCATGCACAAGATCTTTTCCAGTGCAGAAGAGGTGGCGCAGATTAATACCGAGTGCCGCCGGGCGGGGATTGGCTGCGTGGAGTGCAAGCGTTTGTTGGCAAAGAATATGAATACACACCTCGAGCCTTACCGCGAACGCCGGGCAGAGCTGGATAAGAATCCAGCCCAGATTTGGGATGTGCTGCATGCTGGCGACCAGCGCGCCCGTGAAATTGCCGAACAAACCATGGTTGAAGTGCGCGACGCGGTTGGGTTCGCTCGCTAGAACTGGCAAGGAAAATCATTTCTGGGGGCGGTCAGGAAGTTATATTTGTTGTTGTGGAAAAGTGTAATTGCTATACCACGATAACAAATAATTCGTAATTTATTTGTAAGAGGCGATCCAAACATTTGCTCTGGACGGTCTCTAAATTCATTTAAATTTGGTCATTATCCTTGACACTGGATATTTACTTTTATTAATTTCGTGATAAACTTACTCTGTCGAACCATCCATCTGTAGCTGACAGATTGTGCCCACTGGGGGAATATGAACCACCGGTGGCTGGTCGAAGTCTTCTTCTCGGGTTTGGTGTACTTTCAAAATTCTTTTTTGGCCAGCCAGCGTATGGAAGTTGCGACAGTTCCGGGCCAACACCATTAACCGAATGCCTGACGGATTGACCTTAAGTCTGCGTGATGGGATATTTGAATTGTCCCCGTAAAGGGGAAAGAGGATTTGTCATGAATATCTATGTTGGGAATTTGCCTTTTACGGCAAGTGAGGACGAGATCCGGCAGGCTTTTGAGGCTTACGGCACAGTCGCTTCGGTTGCGATGATTAAGGATCGCGAAACTGGTCAATCCCGCGGATTCGCATTTGTCGAGATGCCAAACAACGAAGAAGGCAATGCCGCGATCAATAACCTGAATGGCAAGCCCCTGAAGGGCCGCGCCCTGAAGGTGAATGAAGCCCGCCCGCGCGAAGAAAGCTTCGGCGGCGGTCGCTCCGGCGGCGGCGGCTTTGGTGGCGGTGGCGGCGGTGGCGGCGGTGGCCGACGGCAAGGCGGTGGTGGCTACGGTGGTGGCGGCGGCTATGGTAGTGGTAGTGGTGGTGGTGGTGGTGATCGCGACCGGCGCGGTGGCTCCGGTGGCGGTGGACGCCGCTCCTGGTAATAACGAAGATATAAAAAACACACGCTTCAAACGAGGCGTGTGTTTTTTGTTAGTTTATTTTTCATTTTTCCAAAGGCGGTTGCGCTCCAGCTTTAGAATGCGCCGCAGGATCGCCAGGGTGGTGGCATAGGTCGAATCCATGCCAAAGTAGGATAATGTCCCTGCGCCCAGGTTCTTACCTTTGCTCATGGGGGTGTCTGAGACGTAATGCAGGATACCCAGATCGAACGGCAGCCCGTACAGGTTGACGATTTCATCCACTGGGTGACGTTTGGGCCGATACATCTCATAAATTGCCGAGAGGAATGGTCCGGCTTCCATTTCAATATCGGCATACCCCTCTCGAAAAAATACGTCCATAATTTGAAGGTTCTGCAAGAAGGTCCCCAGTACGCAGATGGCTTTCTGATTATCTAAAACCGTGCCATAGGTCAGGTAGGGGGCTACATCACCTGCTGTAAAACAGTTCTCAAACAGATAGGTGTTGCGCGAATGCTCATCCTGAACAACGTTAGGGATGACCACATCCCCACGCACGGCGTTAAGGGAGGCTGATTTACCCATGACATATACCCCAAGGACAGAACCCACCTGTTCGGCGACTTTGGAGAGAATGTTGAAGGCTGCCAGTCCAAGCGGGTAATCGATGTTCAGGATTAATGCATCACTGTTCTTTAGCAGCGACAGGCTGCCATTGCGCAGGCGAGGGTCGATTTTATCCGGGTCAACCTTCGCGAGGTCGATTACCTGCGCTTCTACGTCGAAAGAATGCTCGCTGTAAATCCGCGTGAGGCCGTGCTGCTGTTCATAATGCGCCTGTTGTTCCAGCAAACCCTTTCCCTGAGCAGTCTGCTGGAATTTTTTCATTATATAGTATAGGAAGTTTTCCTGACTGGAACGCACCTGCTGTGCCTGGATGTTTTCCCATTCCGTTTGCAGATCGGGGTCATTGCCCTGTTCTATAAAGTGAACAAGTTCGGGCTGATATTGTAATGGGAAGCCAAGCAGCGCGTTGATCAGGCTGTGGGTGTTGCTGGAAACAAAATAAACCGGGCGTTCGGCGATTGCAGGGCAGGCGCGCTCGATGTTTTCCCACCACTCGTGTGTCGCCCGCATATATTGGCTGAGTGATCCACTGAGCAGCCGCACGCCAATTGAACGGGTCTGTTCGTGAACGCGGCTCAAGTTGGGGATAAAGTCTTCCCGCCAGATAGAGCGCAGCCGCTCCAGATCCTCGAGCGGCATGCCCAGTATCTGGCTCAGGCGTCCAAACGCCTGGGCATCACGTTCCACGCTGGATAGATCGAAGTGGACAGGCAACTGTTGCAGCAGCAGGTGCATTTTGTTCCATTCAATCTGATAAGCAGTCAGAGCGGGGATGACATCTTCAATATCTGAGCGGCTGGCAATATAACAGGCCAATGTATCTTTGCCATCAAAGAAGCAGCGCCGCCGGCGGGCGCGCGCCGAAACTGGCTGCCAGCTTTCTATATTGGGGTACCCGTGGCGGTGAAAAACTTCCGAACTTTGTCCCAGGACGACCGAACGCACTTCAGACATGCGATCTGGGAGGCGCAGCGTGCTGTAGATGAAAGCCGAAACATCTGGGTTTGAACTGCGCACATTGGGGTGCATGAGTGACTTCATCCCGGCATGAATTTCTTCCATCGTGCGAATTTGTACTTCTGTTGTTGAACGCAGCAGGGAATAAATGGTGCTGCGATATAGCTTGATCTCTTCAGAGGTTGCACTTGGGACAGTTCTTTCCATAGATTGATTGATTGTCTCCGATCTTATCCATAATCCTTCCTGATTATACCTGTCCTGGATGATGGCTGTTCCCGTTAGATGCGATGGAAATGGATGGCTTGGCGAGAAAAATTATAAAAAACTTTCCCGCAAGCACACCATCATGATATAATTTTATAGTTCTCACGCTTGGGGCTCGTAGCTCAGTG
>CAVUJS010000015.1:0-951733 GCA_963741885.1 uncultured Chloroflexia bacterium | reverse complement strand
TCCTGAGCGAAATTCGTGCAAACTCAGGGGCAAATATCGATCAAAAAACGGCTCTAAGGTTATACATGGGCCGTTTTTTTAACAATTTTAGGGGGTATCTTAACATCTTGAAAATGGCAAAAATCGTTCTGGGGGAATTCTGGTAATTTCTTGTATAAGATTTGTTTTTGATAATGGTTAATTATCATCAATCTGAAGAACAAAAAAGGCCCTGGACGAGGGCCTTTTGGTATTATCCCAGTGGTTTTTTGGGCCAAATTTTGAGCATAAAAAGTTCATGTTTTGCGCGTCGGATGAGCTCCTGGAGAGAGATGCGCTCGTGATGGCTGTACTCCATTCCAGCCAAAAGCACCTGGTAAATACGCTCCTGCTGTGCGTCGGGCAGCGTCTCTACCGCGGTCATCACCTGGTCGAGCAGCTCTTCTTCTGCCTGGTATTCGGCATGCTCTTCGGTTTCAAAGGCAAACGAGCGCACCAGGGAGATGGTGGATAAATCAGGCTGGGCACCACCAGGGTGGTCACCATCCAGATGACCAGCAGCAGCCCCAGGGTATAGCCGAAAAACTGGGTGATGACATAGAAGCGCGTGAAGGGCGTGGCGGTGGTCATCACCAGGTAGATCCAGGCCGGTAGGGTTAGAAACAAAAACCAGATGGTTTCTGAAAATGGCTCCGTTTTATCCAGCCGCTTAAACAATTGAAAGAGTTTGGCACGCATAGTTTTCCTTTATGGGTTTGGTGACAGGTTGAGCCGCGATAGCAGCTCAACCTGTCACCATAATTGAATTACCGACTGCGCTTTTTCTTGCCGCTTTTTTTCTTGCCGCTTTTTTTCTTGCCGGTTGCCCAGCTTTTGCCAGTCGAGGCGCCAGATGAAAGTAAGCCCATGGTTTTTACCTCCTTTCTTAGGGATAGGCTGCAATCGTCTCAGTGGGCGTAATCGCCACTGTTACGAGCTCGGTGGGGACCTCAGCCGGTAACGCCAACGTGGGCGTTTCGGTAGGGGTCTCGGTAGGGGTGGGGGTGCTGGTCACCTCCACGATCTGGGTTACCACCTGGGTGATGACCCAGGGCGTTTGGGTAGGGAGCGGAGTGGCTGTGGGGCCAGGCGTGGGGGTGATTACCACGACCCGGGTAACCTCACGCTCAAAGTGTTTCTCCACCACCCGCTCAGGACCCGCTATCTGCACCACGCGGGTAACCACCCAGGGTGTCTGGGTGCTGGCGGGGGTGGCAGTCTGTGTAGGCGGTAGGGTGCCAGTCACCGTGGAGGTGATGGTCAAGGTGCCAGAGGGCAGGGGAGTGGGACTGGCGGTGGGGGTGGCAGTTTCACTGGCTGCCTCCGTTGGTTTGGGGCGGAAGACCAGGCTGCCGATTACCACCAGCGCCGCGATCGCGGCAAAGGCCAACCAGAATTTTTTATTGCCGCGCTTCCCATGATCCTCATACGGATCTTCATTCGGCTCCAGCAGTTTGAAATGGATATTGCGAAAAGGCCACATAGGGAATCTCCTATCCGATGATGGGGATGAGCTGCTTTAGGTTCTTCAGCAGTAGGATCCCAGCCAGGATCAAGCGCACGCTCTCCAGGCCGATGAAGATGCCGAAGCACCAGATGGCGACGGTCATATCAAAATTGCTGAGCACGGTGATGTAGAGGATCTTCAGCGGGATGGCGGCGATCGAGACCACTCGCTCAGCCAGGCCCATGGCGGTATGGCTGGGCAGCACGGGTAGAAAGTGGTCGGCCATGCTGACCATACCGCCCGTCCATGAATCCCACATATTCGCGCCGATGGCCGGCCCAGGCGGCACCACGCCTGCATTGGCCCAGTCGGCGGTTAGCGTGCCCATGGGTTCCACGGTTTCATCCCCCTTGACCCAGTTATTGTTATAAATACTCAGAGCGTAGCCATCCGCGGCCCAACTGCCGCTGGTTGGGTTGGGGATAAAGCAGAAGTGCACGTGGGCGCTGGTGGGCTGCTGGCTGGCATAGCCACAAGTGTCGTCAAAGGTTCCGGGCACCAGGGACCCGAGGGGTCCGCCCTGAGCGTACTGGTCCCCGATCTTTTGCCCGGTATCCACCAGGTGATCATACAGATTGTCACCAATGCGCACGGCTACCTGCGTGCTATCCCGGCAAACGTAGCTGACCTCTCCCCCCTGGGTAGCAAAGACCTGGTTTTCCGTGGGAAACAGATCCACCGCTTTCCAGCCGGTTAGCGAAAAACCGCAGTCGTGCACCCCCAGCGTGCCATAGATCGCGGTGGTGCCAGAGCGCCAGGGCAGAATGTTTTGACTGCCGCCGCGGCCATTCTCGGGGGCCGTTGCGGCTGCGGCGGCATCTGCGGAAGGACTCACATCCGTGACGATCCCGGGCAGGCCTGGGGTATCCGCGATCATCACCGTGCCCAGCCACAGCGCATCTTCCAGGTGCCACTTTCCTTCCGTGGTGAGAGCCAAACCCGCTACAGAGACGGTCCAATACTTTTCTTTATAGCCCACATCGGTGATGGCAAACTTGAACACGCCCAGGCGGGGCGCTTCATTCTCCAGCAGCTGAGCGACCCGCGTTTGGATCGTCTCCGTCACGGGCACGGTCGCGGGCAGCAGGGTCACATGCAGCGGTTCCGCGCTGACCGTTTGCGCGGTTTGGCGGATCAGGAACCAGACCAGCAGGGTCAGGAGGATAGGCAGGCTGAGCCAGAACCATTTTTTCATGTTAGCTCTCCGCATATGCATCCACCCAGCGCCGCTTTAGATACAGCAGCAGCAGGGAGATGAAGCCGATATTGAGAAACAGGTTGAGCCAGGGCAGTATGCCGATGGTGCGCAGCAGGTCAAACAACCAGCAGATGGGTTTGGCCAGCAGCGGTCCCACGGCGCGGGATAACTCCGTGTCGCACACCTGGCTATAAGTCGATGGCGGACCATCCAAATTAAACAGGCCGCCATTATAGGGCGAGTTTGCGCCCGGATACAGGAAGTCATCAATACTGGGATCGCCAGCAGAAACGGAGGACCAGTCATAGGTATTCACCAGCGCTTCCACCTGATTGCGGGTTTCGCCCAGCTCGCCCATCGTGCCAAAAGGCTCCGACCCGGCAAACATGGTCGGGATGGCCTCCATGGTGGATTGCGCGTTGGGGGACCAGGTGAAAAAGGATAGCGTCTGGCATTTCTCGTATTCCACCCACCCCGCCAGATCGGCGCCGTTATCCGGCCGGTTGCAGTCTGCAAAGTAGCTGGGCGGCGGCACCTGCCCGGGCGGGGTGGCTGACGGGGGAGGGGCGGTGTAGGTGGGCCAGGGCGTATAGGTAGGCCGCTCGGTGGGATCGGGCTGGCCCGCTTCCGTGGTGGAAGTGGGCTGCTGGGTGTAGGTGGGCTGCATGGTATAGGTTGGGTAAGGGCTGTAGGTGGGCCGCGCCGTGTAGGTGGGATAGGGCGTAAAGGTGTGGAAGGGGTTGGGGGTCACCGTAGGTGGCTGCGGGGTGATCAGGGTCGGGCTGGGATAGGGGGTATAGGTGGGCCGCGGCGTGCTGGTCGAGCCGCCAGGCAGGGGGGTGCTGGTCGGTTTTTGGGTCGGGGTGGGCCACATCGTGGGGGTCTGGTTGGGCGTGCTGGTGGGGGGCGGGGTTGCGGTCCAACTTTCGCCAGCGGAGCAATTCACATAGTTTCCGGTGCTGACCGTGATGTTATCAAATTCAGCCGGTCCCTGACCCGCTGGGAAATGCAGATTGATGCGGTAGCCTCCGGATGGTACATCGACCGCGCCGCGGAAGGTGGTCCAGGTGCTGTAGGCGGCATTCCCGGATTGGAGGGTGTAATTTTGGCCGGTCTGTAGGCTGGTCAGATAAATATTAAACGCGGTCTTGCTGTCCCACTGCACGAACGCTGGCCCACCGGGCCAGGTGAAATACTGGCTAATAGCGGGATTATTTGCATCACTGTTTTCATGGCCGTAGTTTCCGTGAGCGGCCGTGTCATACACCACAAACGAGCGGGGATTATCCCACTGCCAGTAGGATGAGCCCTGTGAAAAGCCACAGTTATTGATCAGGTTGCCGCCTGCCATTCCCTGGGGTGTGGCGGAAGGTTGCAGCGTGGGCGTCGGGGTGCCGGTGGTGGCAGGCTCTACCGGCGCGCACACGTTAGCACTGATCGAAGCGGTATCTACCACTACATCATCAAAAAAAACCACATCATTTTGAGCTGCGCCAGGTCCCAGGCCGAGATGAATCTCATACTGACCACCCGGTAGGCTGGAGCCGCTGGAACCATTCAGGTCATCCCAGGAATCGAGGTTGTTTTTATCCGCGGGGCCAGCGGTCCCCGATCTCAGCACCGTTTGGGAAAAGGTGCTGAGATCGGTCACATACACCCGGTAGGGCACCGCCCGGGTCGGGGAGCCGCGCACCGAAAAGCGGTAGTACATAACCCCACCGCTCCAGTAAAACCGCTGGCGAACGTCACTGTAGGATTTTTGGAAGGCGGCGCACTGAAACTCATACCAGTTGTCGCAGGTCCAATTACCGGCAATCTGGAAACCGGCCTCACAGCGGGCCAAACCGAAGGTCATGCGTTGGAGTAGATCGCTTGAATTGATGCGTCCAAAGGTATAGCGCTGGTCTTTGGGATCGGGAAACCAAAAGGAGGAAACTGGCTGCTGTTCCATGCCGCTATCCAAGAGAACATTTCCTGAGGAATTTGGATCCGGCATGGGCGGGGCAACATAAGCGCCAGAAACACTAACCGCGTCCAGGTTCACGGTTTTCCCACCATATGGATAAAGATAGATTAAAATCCGATCTGAACTTCGGGTGGTCCTGTAAGATAATGCATTCATAGCTTGATAATTAATACCGTTATAGCGATCCCAGGCTTGTTCTACTCCCGCGTTGGTCACATAAGCTATATAAATACTGGATAAATCTCCTGGCTCCAAACCGTCGAAGTAAAGGGTAATTTCTGTATTCGCTGGAAACGGGCCTGGAACTGAAGAAAATATAGGTCGAAAATAACAAGCACCGCCAGCACCAGTTTGTGTGCAAACCGTGGGGACCTGATCTGGAGTTGAATAGAAATTAGTCAATCCAGAGATGGTGGCATTAAAGGCGCTTGTCGCGCCCCAGACGCCATCTGTAAAGTGATCGGATTCAGCAGGCGCCGAAGCATTTTCCAAGCTAATCGAGTCGATCACAACTGTGTTTGAATACGAAGGGTCTATTAACAGCGAGACTTTATTATCATTTTCGGTTCTGGGGCTCGCCGGAAAGGTATAAATGCCAGCGCCACTATTGGAGGCGCTTGGGAAATAATTAATGAAGCCATAGCGGTATCCATATAGAGTCAGCGCATCCAAGCTGCCAGAGGTAACCCGAACTTTGATCACTGCATTTTTATAAATTCTTGCCACACCTGAAAAAACAACGTCAATCTGACAGTGGCCGTTAAAACCCGAAATAGCACAGGCAGCACCGCTGCCATCTGGGGCGCCTAGAATAGCGGAAGGATCAGTTAATACGGCGTCAAAATAGCCCATGCTTTCCCTCCATAAACTGGTGGCATAAAATGGGGCAGTCAGCTGTTGTTCTGGCTCAGCCCGTACCGGGGTTGCAGGTAAAAGCATTAGAACCACTAGAAAAAAACTCAAGTACTTCATTTTTCTCTCCAAAACAACCGCCAGCCCAGCCTCTTACCCGGCTGGGCTGGTAGATTTTGAGAACCGATGCACGGGGGTGCTGGTCCGCAAACGGCTTAGATCGCGGACTTGACGGACTTGACAATGAAGCCCAGCACCGCAAAACCCAGACCCAAACCGATTGGGACGAGGTACGCGCCCCACAGGCCGTTGACGATCGTACCAGCCTGCTCTAAAACGCCATCAAAACTCAGGGAAAGAGACATTTCTTTTCACCTCCTTTCGTCTCAGGATCAACGGTATCAGGCTATTCGCCCGCCATACCCAAGAGCCAATTGGCGAACTCAAAATAGAGTTCTAAGAACGCCCCACCGACCAACGTGGCCAGCACCAGGGCCAGCAGCCAGCCCGCGACCGGCGCAAAAACGGCAAACAGGGCCTGCTGCAAGTAAGTAAACTCATCCGCGCTCATTCGTCGATCCGCCAATCCTCTACGTCGATGCCCAGAATGCGCAGGATCATGCGCATGTGCCGCGCCGCCAGCACGGCCGCCACTCCGATCGCCACGGCCATGCAGCCGGACCCTAAGAGGTCCTGCACCGGTTGGATCAGCGCACCCATTGGCGCACCCAGTAGAGCACGGCGTTGACCACAATCACGGCGATCAGCAGCCCCACCGCGATCACGACCGCCGCGTCTCCATAGGTAATGCGCCGTTCGACAACGTAGGTCACCTCTGGGGAGAGCGCGACTTCTGCGAGATACGCAGGGGTCGGGGTAATGGTGGGTTCGGGGGTCGGGTCCTGGGCCAGCACCGCCTGGGGAGCGATTAGCCACCAGGCCATGCAGAGCTGCACCATCAGGAGAAAAATCCGCCGAACCATCATGATCCAAAGCATAGTTATAACCAGGTGAAAAGCTATGGTGGAAAAGCTATGGTGTATATTGGTATTAAATCTTGCTACGAATCCCCCAGAGAACGCGGCCCGCATGCGCCTAATCTAACTTCGAGGCAAAGCGAGCAATGAACCTTCATCAAATGATCGATGCTTTTATCAATGACGTATGCGCAGGCAAACGCAATGAAACCCCCACTGCCTACCGCTCTAAACTCCGCAACCTGGAAAAGTATCTGGGGGCGGAATGTGAATGCATCGATCAAGAAACCATCGATCAATTTAAAATCTATTTACTCGGGAGGAAAACCCATCAGCGCGGGGAAAAGAAGTACCGGGTCCACTAAGCCCCTTTTCATGCCGGACAATAATTCAGACCACCAAGCAATTTTTGAGTTGGGCCAGCAAAAAGAATCTTCTTCCATCCATCGAACTACAAAATATCCAAGAACCCGAACCAGATCCAAAGGCGATTGAGCCTGCCACGGTCGACCGGCTGATCACCGCCGCGGTCGAAATGGGTGAACCGTGGGAACAGGCGCGCAACCTGGCGATCGTTTATGTTTTGCGGGATACAGGCGGGCGGGCCGGATCCATCGCCCGCCTGGAGCTGGAGCATATTAACTATGCGCTGGCCAACGCCTTTGTCCCGGATAAAGGCAACCGCCTATCCATGTTGTGCTTCAATCCTGAAACCCTGGCAGCCATCCACAACTGGCTGCACTGGCGAGATGAACTGAGCCCCCAGGACTATCATCTCTTCATCGGCGAGCACGGCCGGGGCTTGAGCCGCATTGGCATTTACCGGGTGCTGAATGCGCTGGCTGAGCATGGCAAGATCAAGGGCCGCCATAACCCGCATTCTTTCCGGCATGCCTTTGCCCGGGATAGCCTGCTGGCTGGGGCTGACTTATCCCAGGTTAGCCAGCTGATGAACCATCGTGGGATCTATGTGACCGACCGTTATTATGCGCGGTGGACGAAGAGCGAGCTGAAGAAGTTTCACCGCCGATTTTCTCCAGGAAGAAACTTACCTAAAGTGAAACTATAAGAATGGTGACAGGTGCAGCTCACCGGCGAGCTGCACCTGTCACCAAATGGGAATCCTGTCTGCAAAACCCTGATCATGGGTTCAAATCCCATCGTCGCCTTTCTTACCGGTGGTGACAATGGAAGTGAATTGTCACCATTTTGGTTTAAAAGTGCTAAAAACTTGCGGGGGTTTTCCGCCTATGATTTCCCCCTTTCTCCCCAAAGTTACCGCATTTGTCACCCGAACGGGGGTTCAGGGTCTGGAACTGCTCCTATTCCAGCATCCTTTTGCGGGCATCCAGATCCCAGCTGGAACTGTTGAAGAGGGGGAAACCCTCAATCAGGCGGTGCTGCGTGAGGTTCACGAAGAAACCGGGTTGGAGCAGGTACATATTCACCGCGAGATCGGCTGGCGGGACGAATTGCCTTCGGGTGCGACCCACATCATCCAGCGGCACACTCTGGTTTATGCGCGCCCGGACCCAAACAGTTTCGCCTGGGCTGAGTTCCATCGCGGGCACCCTGTCCGCCTGCTTCGGCAGCAGAATGGCTACGCGCAGGTAACTTACGAAGAAGGCGACCGCTATCCCAACCCAATCTATCTGACCTATGTTATAACCGGTTGGGTGCCAGAATCAACCCTGGCAGCGACCAACCGGCGCTATTTTTTCCACCTGATCTGTGACCAGACCACACCAGAACAGTGGGAGACGCTTAGCGATAGCCTCAACTTCCAGCCCTTTTGGGCGGTTCTTGCTCGGCTTCCCGAAATTACCGCATTTCAGCAAGGCTGGTTGGATTTTGTCCAATCTACCCTGGGATATCGATTTGATTTCGGAGAGTAGAGAAGTCTAAAGATTTTCCTTCCAACCTCTCGACCCACCGGGCTCATTTCCACATCACAGGTTTCCCGTTCTGATAGAACAGCTCGCCATCGACCGTGATTTCTCCCTCTTCCATATTGCACAGCATGTCCCAATGGATGCCAGAATCGTTCTGCCCGCCTGTTTCAGGATAGCTCGCCCCAACCGCCAGGTGAATGGTACCGCCCAGCTTCTCGTCAAACAGCATATTTTTCGTGAAGCGCCGGATGTCGTAATTGGTGCCAATGCCCAATTCTCCCAGGTATCGCCCGCCCGGATCGGTGTTTAACAGCGTAGTCAAAAGTTCCTGCCCTTTGGCTGCCTGCTCTTTAACCACTTTTCCATCCTCGAACCACAACTGCACATCGACCACTTCGCGTCCGGCGTAGATCGCCGGGTACTTAAACCGTACCCAGCCATTCGCTGAGTTTTCTACCGGGCCGGTAAAAATTTCCCCATCCGGAAAATTCTCGTGACCGTCAGCCGGGATAAAGGTGCGGCCCTTTACCGACATGCTCAAATCGATATCTGGCCCTTTGAGCCTAACCTGGTCATGCCCATCCAGCCAGCGGGTCAACTTTCGCATGCGCTCCCCTTCCAGCTTCCAGGCGGCTACGGGGTCAGGTTCGTCCAGTTTGCCTGCTTTGAAAACAAAATCCTGGTATTCTGCCAGGCTCATATCCGCTTCTTGCGCCGAAGCAAAAGTAGGATACTCCGTCAATGACCAGTGCAGCGCGCCCCTGCTAGCCCGCTCCATAAAGGTTTTAAACAGCGGACGCCAGGCTTTTTGCCGTAAGGCTTGCTTCTGCGAATCAATGCCAGACAACATCCGTGTGTTTTGTTCCGCGCTGATGGATAACCGCGCGTCAAAGGTCTCTATCATCATCTTTAAGACTGGCGAAACATATTCCAGCTGAGCATCCGAGGCTGTTTTGTAGAATACCTCATCTGCCTGGGGAAAGTTACACAGGATTATAGGATGCGCTCCGCGCTTTAACGCCTCTGCATAAACCGCCAGAGTTAAATCCTCAGCCAGTGGATTGGTAAAAATGGCAAACTGCCAATCTTTTTGCACATTTAGCGAATACTGCACCAATACCTGTGCCAACTTCATAATACGGGGATCAAGCATGAAAATTTCCCTCCTCAATCATTTTCTACCATTCTACCCTATCCTCTCGAGGGTATACTTATAACTGGAGCGGGTCTCCAGGTTTTGCCGTTTTCATAAAATGATAGGCCGTAGTTACCATCCTATTTTACCTATGTATGGTGCATGCCCGACTGTTTGCGCTAGAACCTGATAAATTTATCCGGCGCCGCAAAATAAACAGGACGTTACTGATCTTACCCTGTACCAGCTTTCCAAAAATTCAATTGATTTTTGTATAGAGTCTTGCATATGCGCAGCATTATGATCCCAAACACCGATCTTGAACCCAGCGTACTCAGCCTGGGCAGTGCCGAATTTGGTGGGATGATCTCCCGTGAGATAGCCTTTCAACTGCTGGATGCTTACCTCGCCCAGGGCGGCACATTTATTGATACAGCCAAAGTCTATAACAACTGGATTCCGGGAGAATCCAGCCGCAGTGAAAAGCTCATTGGCGATTGGCTGCAGCAGCGCGGAGCGCGCAGCAAGGTAGTTCTGGCAACCAAAGGAGCGCACCCTGAACTCCACAGTATGAACGTGCCACGCATGTCACCGGAGGAAATCACTGCCGACCTCGAAGCCAGCTTGCGGCATCTCCAAACAGACTGCATTGACCTTTACTGGCTGCATCGGGATGATCCCGCTCGCCCGGTGGCTGAAATCTTGGAAACACTCCAACAACTTTCTAAAACCGGAAAGTTGCGCTATGCTGGTTGCTCCAACTGGTCCTTTGAGCGCATTCGAGAAGCACAAGCTTATGCCGCAGAGCATCAAATCCCCGGTTTCGCCGCTGTACAGAACCTGTGGAACCTGGCAGCAATTAATGCTCAGGCAATCGCGGACCCGACCCTGGTAGTGATGGGTGCAGATCTGTGGCGCTATCAGCGGGAAACAAAGCTCGCTGCCATTCCATTTACCAGCCAGGCAGGTGGTTTGTTCCAAAAAATTGCTACCGAAGGCTACGATTCGCTCAAGCCCAATCTGCGCGCTATGTACCTTAACGCCCTCACCAAGCAGCGCGCCCAGCGGGTGCAGGAACTTGCCCAGCAAACGAACCTGTCCATCACGCAAATCGTCCTGGGATACCTTCTCGCGCAGCCGTTTCCCACCCTGCCGGTGATTGGCCCGCGCTCGCTGGCACAGTTGGAAGATTCCCTCACTGCAACCGAGGTGCAGCTTACGCCTGAGCAGATCGCATTTCTAGAAGTTGAACCATATTCATGAATCTATCTGTAAAAAACCTTCTTATTGTCCTGGCTTTACTAAGCCTGCTGCTGGTTGCCGGATGCAACAGTCAGGCTCAAACAGTCGTTTTCAATCACCTCCAATACCACCTGGTACAGCAGCAAGGCAGCACCAAAATTTATCAATGCGTTCCTGACCAGGGATTGGTGATTGAAGATCAGGGAAGTAGCAAAACCTACGCATGCGATCCGAATCAGAAGTTGCAAGTGGACGAAACGGCGAACGGAGCAAAAGTAACCGTTGATAGTAAGGTCTACCTGGTTACCGGCACAGCCCAAGAAATGCAGGTCATTTTACCGGGTGGACAGGCGGTTACCATGCACTACAGTCAGAACAGCAGCTCTGGTGCTACCGCACCTGGTGTAAACCCCACCATGGAGGATTGGAACCGGGTGGATGAACTACACACCTTGCTTTACCCGGAGCAGAACACCCCCGCCAACCCATGGTTACACGTATTTGGGTTAATCCTGATCGGAATTGGCCTGCTAGGGATTCTCAACCCGCGCCTGTATTGGTTGATCAACGAAGGCTGGAAATTTGAAAACGCCGAGCCGAGCGAAATATACCTGCTCCTGGCTCGGATCGGAGGTGGAGTAGCCATATTGGCAGGGCTCTACTTCCTGTTTGGAGGGATATAAACCTCTCGCCAATTTTCCAGTGCGCTGCACCTGACCAAAACCTCTGCCGAGCAAGTTATTGAACGCGCTCCAGGTTTAATATCGGCCCGGGTATGGGTTGCAGCGCCTGGATAGTCATCTGATCGCCCGTGCAAGTCACCGATACCCGCGCCGATTCGACCGCGGAAGTCGCTTGCTGCCCGTTGTTCTGGCTGCTTGCGCTGGTAGCTGCCGCTGCTACGACCGCCTGACTGGCCGTGAAGGCTTGCCAGGCAGGCAGGCTGCCCTGTGCTAACAACTGGTCATTGATCATCAATGAAAACTGCATGCCATCTCCGCCAAAATCGGTTAATGTCAGTTGACCTTCAGTTGCATCTAATTGGTAATCCGCTGTTGCAGAGCCGTCCAATGACTGCGCGGCTGTTACCTGACGCTGATCTACCTGGCCATTGAACGTAGCCGTCAGATGGTTGAATGCGATGCGCATCTGTCCACTCGCGAGGAAGGAGTATAGCATTCGCCCGGCGACCTTTTCCAGTTGCAGCGAACCATGCACCTGGTTAAAGCTCTGGTTCATCGCCTGATTCAGATCCGTTACCTGCCATTCCCCTTCGAGGCAGGTCTGGTCAAGAACGAATTGGGGCACTGTTGGGGTAGGTGCAGATGTGACCGTCTGAAGAAGCTGAACCGTGCCAGGCACAGCGGTTTCGTTGTTATTTGAAGATGGGTTGGGCGTCACGGCAGCAGGATTATTTAGAAACAAATCTGGTGTACAGGCTGCCAGCAGCAGGATCAGGGCAAGGCTCAAGGCAAAAAGGCGAAGGCTTGCCCACTGCCAGTGGAATTTCATACATGCGCTCCTAAAATGGGAAAACGGTCACTTTTGAGGGGACCCAGCCTCTGAGATGCATGCAACGTTGGTGAACAAAATTATTTGCGGGTAAATTCTTGGACTGCCTGATCAAGCTGCGGCAAGATGGATGGCAGCCGATCATCGGTTTGGTGGTATACCTGCCAGCCGGCGTCTTCAAGCAAGCGCCGGGCAGTGCGCCAGGAGGCTAACCCAGGCGCAGGGCGCACCTGGTCTGCCAGAGGCAGGATTTTATTCCAGGGGAAACTGGCGCTGTCGGCAGGCAGCGCGTTTGCCATTTGACTGCTGACTGGGATAGAAGGCCACGCCTGGATAAACCGGGCAGCGACCTCGGGCTGGCTCAACCAACGCGCGAAAACCCAGGCAGCAAACTGCTGAGCCGGTTTTCCCCGCAGTATGCCATATGAATACCCGCTGGTGAAAACAACCGCTTTTCCCTGGGCATCCATAAACGGCAAAATTGTCCATTCATCTTTACTTTTTTGCAGTTCCTGCCAATGTGCTTGAACCGGCAGGTCCGCCAGCGAGCCTGTGTAAAAGAGTGCCCGGCGCTGACTGAAGTATTCATAAGGAGCAGGGTTGCGCGCCAGCCAGGCACAGCCATCCGCGAGCATCCCCCGCAGAAAAGTCAGGGCCTGCTCAGACTGCTTGCTCTCAAATGTATAAGGCAGTCCTTCAGCAGAAGGAATCACCTTTGCATTAAAAGCGGTCAACCAACTGAGCGTGGTGATCGCATCGGTGTCTATCAGCCAACCACCCGTGCCATAAAGATCGGCATTGCCAGAAGTGTTATTCTTTTTAGCCGCTTCGCAAGCTTGCTTCTTGAACTCATCTGGGGTTTTCGGCGCGGTTTGAAAACCCAGATCTTCAGCCCAGGTTTGATTATAAAAGAGCACCTGAGCCGAGCGCAGTGCCGGAAGCCCAATCTGACGGCTGCCGAGGTGATCTTGCGCCCAAAACACATCGGAATAGGCTTTCATTTCATCTTGACTCAATCCCACCTGGTCATTTTGCAAATAGGGCAACAGGTCTATCAGGGCTGGCTGGCTGCCATTTGCCCAACCGGCCAGCTGCTCGGATGAGGCAGCGATTAAGCTTGGTCGCTCGGCGCTAGGGTCCTGCAGCGCCTGGTCAAGCGCATCATACAATGCACCGGAACTGTACCAGGCCTGCATGCGCACCTTCAGCCCGTATGGATTTGTCAGGTTATATCGATTCACCACATCCGCAGCAGCCTTCGCCAGGTCACCCTGCCAGGGATTCCAGAAAATCACTTCCTGGCCTTTTAGATCCGTCAGTGCAGCATTTAACACACTGGTTGGCGTGACAATAGGACCAGTTGTTGCTGTCGCAGCCGGCAGATCGACCGCAACCGGGCTGGGGGTGCTGCCGCTGGGGGTCATTTGTGCTGTTGGCGCAGGCAGGTCGGGATTCTGCTGGCAAGCCGTAACGAGCAGAGCCAAAACCAGCACCACCAGGCCAATGCGCAGGATTGCCTTGTAAGGCTGGAAAATCATGCAGTAGATTCCTATGCGTAAACTCCGATATATCCGAGAAGTTTAACCGATCTTCTCATTTGGCGCAATTGTGGGATGAGATTCGGCCAGGGTTTTCACAATATCGAAAGAGAAAAATGTTTACTTTTAGGGTATGCCAGGAGGAAATCTCCCTGGCATACCCTAAACCTCAATAGGAAAAGGAATTGGTAAAAACTGTGGATATTCTGCTGTGAATGAACAAAAAGGCTTACGGGAACACCGCAAGCCTTTTTGATTCAGTTGATAAAGATTTATTGTGCCGCTTCGCTGTAAATCTTTGCCGCAAACTGTGCGACGGCTTCTTTCTGTTGCTGTGTGGGCTCAGTAGAACCATTTCCAGTAAAGGTCAAGGTTACTTTCATGGCATCCGAAACGTTACCATCCGCCTGCTGGTACTCAAAACTTTTATAGTCATCCACCCAGCGATACATCTGGGCCAGTTCATCAGCGCTCAGACGGTAATTATTGAAGCTTTTCACCTGCCCGGTCTTGCAAGAACTCGGCATGCCCCATCCCGTCCGGTAAACGACCAGATCACTGCAGAACCCGGCGATACCACCTTCACGGTGCCAGCCAAAGGCCATTCCCCAGGCGGCACCGCTGCGACCACTTTCAGCTTCCTGGTAGACCAGGTGTGCCCATTCGGCGATCGAGCGCATTTCTGCTTGAGTGGGCTGTTGTTGGCCTTGTCCGTAAAACTGGACTGTTCCCGCCTGAGTGCCCTCGAAGAAATTTGCGTAAGTTGCCACCAGGTAAGCCAGTTCTTCCCCCCGCTGTGGTTCAAGCGCAGCCTCAGTTAAACTGCTGCCGCAAGTTCCATAAGCCACGTTCTGCGAACCAATTTCAGCGCGGGTGCAGGTGCTCCCTTCGGTCAGTTCCCATACCACCCGTTTTCCAGCAGTTTCTGGCAGTGGCGCAACCGCAGAATAGATTGCTCCACCCGTCTCATCTGTATGGAATTCGTATTGTTTGCCATCATACTGAAAAAGTACTTTATAGCCAGGAGTAATCACCTGTGTGCACATACGTCCAGGCATTTGCACACCCAGGCAGCCATTGGGCCAATCCACCTTCTCAAAACTCACAACTTTAATCTTATCCGCAGCTACTGAAAGCTGCTGCGCCAGCATCTGTTGTGCCGCAATGACTGCTGCGGGCAGGTCCTTAGCGCCCCCAGTCGCAGCAGGCGTTTCAGAAGGTGCCGGAGTTCCAGCCGGCGCTGTTTCGGTTGGGATCGGAAAAACGGTCGCTGGTGCGCCATTTGGGCTGCTAGAGGTCGGTAAAGCAGCGGGAGCGCAAGCCGCCAGGAACATCATCACGACCAATAAGACAGGCAATACCTTCTGTAAAATGTAAGAGCATTTCATTCTTCTTCTTCAGCCTTTCCAGGTTATTGAATAATCTCATACTCAGGCGTATTGCGTACCTTCTGCCCGGTATAGGCTTAAGACGCAAAATGGACAAAAAAGTTCCAATTAAAGAAAATAGGCTGCCTGAGGGTCTCTTCAAGCAGCCTGATCTGGCGAACCATTCGCCCCCTGCAACCCGAATATATTCTCTTTAGAAGATCTTTGGCGATTTATTATTAAAATACTTGTGTTGGCTTGACCCCGTGACCGGGATCATCGGCATTTGCTTTGCCTGTGGAATATCTAACTCTTCAGTTTCATCGCGCAAGCGTTTGATCGTTTTCTCAATACGCCCGCGTAATTGGGCTGAATCGTACTGCGGTTCATCTTTCAAATTGAAGTCTTTATTCACAGCCTTACCTCCTAGCAAACAATTTACAGGGTAGCGAAACAAATTATCTTTTTTACCAACGTGTTTCAACAGTTTATATCGATAGACAGCCTTTAAGCATGGGGAGAACCCAGACAAAAAGGGTAGGGGAATCCCTATAAAAGAATGCCCCAGTTCTTTACGACCTTCCCTTGAAGGAGCAAAAGACTTTTCTGTAGCGTTTGGCAACGCCAATAAACTTCAGGCCAAAGACTTCAGTCAATCCCAAAAACAGGGGTTATGCGGTATAATCCAGGTAGGAAAAAACCGCATTGAAGGACGTTTCAAGACTACCGGTGAAGGAAACACTGTGGCTCATCGCCGATCCCCAGAAGATTTAACTGTCGATGAACTACGCCAGTTATTGATTAAAAAACGGCGCCAGGAACGCGAAAAGCGTATGGATCATTATCGCCGCACCGGTCGAGTGATCCTGGTGGAAGCGGTGTCACCTCCATCTCCGCTGGATACACTGCAGATCGAACCTCTGTTACTAGAGGAAGAGCAAGGCGACCGCGCCTCAAAACGGATACGCTCCTGGCTGGATAAGTTATTATTCCTGATCGAAGTCGCAGCCGTGATTGGCCTTGGATACGTTATTCTCAACGGTTTATCCATAATGCGCAACCTTAACAATCAAGTCGCCGCGGTACTGGCACAGCCCACCCCATCGCCGACCCCGCTGATCTCGGAAGTCGTGCTGCCTTCAGGTCACACGCCTCCCCGCAATGGTGTGACGCAGTTCAATGACGCGGAAATTCCTGAGCATTTGCGCCCCCTGGTTCAAATGGCGCATGTTGCAGTCAGTCTGCCCACGCCCAGCCCGAAGAACACGGCTCGAATCAAGATTCCAGCCATCAGTGTCTTCGCCCGCGTGGTGCAGGGAGATGGATGGGAAGAACTCAAGCAAGGCGTTGGGCAGCATATCGGGTCGCCCAATCCAGGCGAGGGTGGAAATATCGTTCTTTCTGCCCATAACGATGTTTTTGGAGAATATTTCCGCGACCTGGATAAACTCAAACCGGGTGATGAGGTGATTTTGTACACCGAGCAGCAAGCCTACACCTACATTGTCCGCCAGTCGCAGCTGGTTGAGCCTACCCAGATCGATGTGATGAGCCAGACCCGCGACCCAATTATCACCTTGATCTCGTGTTATCCTTATATGGTGGATAAACAGCGCATTGTAGTAACCGCCGCCCTGGTCAGCGGCAACTAATTTTGAGATTTGATTGGCTTTGCCGCTGGAGGCCCTCCGGGTAAACCAATCCGTTTAATATGCTTGTAAGGAGATCGTATGGCAAAGAAAAGCAAACGCAAAGTTTCCGCGGTATCTCGCCCAACGCCGGCAAACACGAATGCATCCGCGACCGCTACCGCTGAAGCACCTGCCCCCAGCGCCGCGCCGACCACCCAGCGTTACAGCCGCCGTCCACCCATTGTAGAAGACTTCAACCCTGACTATTCCTATGTGATCAAAGATCTGAAACGCATTGGCGCTTTAGCGGGGACCTTCTTTGTAATCTTAATTGCACTTTCATTCATCATTAAATAGTCGATAAAAAACTGTACCTGAGATTCAGCCAGGGGTGCATAGTATGTGCACCCCTGGCTGAATTGCTTATATCTTCCACACCCCCGCGCTGATCCCGGGCAGAATCACTTTCCAACCGTTGCCGTCTGGTTTCAATCCATCTTCCAATCCATACAGCGGCTCAATTGGGCCAAAAGCCCCATCTACTGCAGGGATCCTTACCTCCACCGGCCTGTCTGCCGGGTTCACAGCGATGATGATATTCTCACCCTTTCCTTGCCGTAAATAGACAAATGGATACCGTCCCCCTTCAGCATATAGCGGGGCAAACAGGCTGTGGTTACACAATGCTGGATGATCGCGGCGCAGTTGGATTAACCGGCGCACAATATTTAACAGCGACCCGGGATCGTTGTCCTGATCCGCAACGGTGCGTTGATCTAAATCTGGCTCAACTGGCAGGTACAGCTCGCCGGCTGGCGCATCGGAGAAACCAGCGTTCTTCGCATGACTCCACTGCATCGGCGTTCGCGACTGCGTGCGCTCGTATCCGCCCTCTTTTGAGGGCAGCCCAGGGATGCCCTTCATTCCCAGCTCATCGCCATAATAGATCTTCGGGACACCCGGCATTGTCATCAGAAACACAAAAGCAACTTCCAGCTCCTGAAAGTCGCGGTGCAGTCCTAAACGCGGATGGATATCATGGTTGCCACTTGGAATACAGATATAGCCCAACTCGCGCGTGGCATTGTAATGGAAGGAAAAATCATCCACAAATTCCATGATATTGCCCAACCCGGCCCGGTCAAAGAAACTGAAGGCATATTTGTTAGAACCAAAACCACGGCCTACATTCTTGCGAAATAAGGATGTGTACCCGGTTGTGCCAAAGTGGATATAGAAGTCGATATTGAAACCCGCGCGGATGGCGCGCTCTGGGTAGCTCCATTCAGACATCAGGATCGCATCGGGGTAGTTTTGGTCCAGCCAGGCGCGCATATCCTGCCAAAGAAGGATATTCATGCGCGAGCCCGGATCATTTTTAACCAGCGAAGAAGCCATATCTACCCGGAATCCAGAAGCGCCTTGATCCAGCCAGTAGCGCATCACGTTCTTCATTTCCTGGCGGACTGCTTGCGGTCCAGGCGCATCCATTGACTGCTGCCACGGGAAATCGGGGTCCGGATTGGCGAAGCCATAGTTAAGAGAAGGTTGAAAGTAGAAAAAGTTGGGCAGGTAACCTGCATTACGTTCAGCCAAACCACGCACAGGCGAATGTGTCGCAGTCCCCCGATCCCACACGCTGCCAGTCCAGACATACCAATCAGTATATTTATTACGTGCGTGCTTCCCAGATTCCATAAACCAGGGATGCAGTATGGAAGTATGCCCGGCGACCAAATCCAGTACAACCCGGATCTCGCGCTTATGAGCCTCCTCAAACAAACGGCGCAAATCCTCATTTGTACCGTACCGCGGAGCCACTTTATAATAGTCGCTGATGTCGTATCCAGCATCGCCAAAGGGCGATTTAAAACAGGGATTCAGCCAGATTGCATTTGTACCTAAGGACTTCACATAATCCAGCTTCTCAATGATGCCGGGTAAATCGCCAATGCCATCATCATTTGAATCATTGAAAGTCTGCGGGTAGATTTCGTAAAAAACAGCAGTTTCCAGCCACTTCGGATTGTGGAATTGGGGAATTGGGTTTGGGTTTGATGTCATATCACTCTTAGCCTGTATTAAAAAGTCTCACTCTCATCATAAATCAAAACAAGGATCATACCTATAAAAAGCCAATAAGAATCCATAGCTGGATTCAAGTTTTCTCCATGATTTATAAATTGCCCAAAACAATCTGTCGCCCGGGAAGGTTCCTGGACTCTCTCCAGGGAATCCCCGAAAATTATTTACCCTTGAGGTTTTTCTCAAAGAAGGTCTGCACCCGCTCCCAGGCATCGGCTGCCTGCTCAGGACGGTAATGGGTTAGATTCGTGTCATTGAAGAAAGCATGCGGCGCACCCGGGTATAATTTCAGGCTATAGTCTTTCTTATAAGCTACCATAGCCTGTACTAATTCAGCCAGGTGACTATTGATCCGCATGTCTTCCCCGCCATAGATGCCCATCACCGGGCAGGCAATTTGCTCAACCAGTTCGATTGGGTTGGGATTCTCGCCATAAAAAACAACCGCCCCATCATATTTTGCCCGGCAGGCAAGGTTGATCGACATGCCGCCCCCAAAGCAGAAACCGATTGAGCCAATTTTGCCATTCACAAAATCGAGCGATCGCAGGAAATCGACAGCTCGAATCAGATCTTGTAGCAATCGTTCTCGTGGAATTCCCCCCGTAAGAGCCGGGAGCGTCTTTTGCACTCGCTCGCGTGTTTCAGGAGCCAGTTTGTTCAATTCGATCTGGATGTAATCCGGGTCGCTCATTTGCTCACGAGCAATCGTACTGGTAAAGTTCATTACTTCCCGAAGATTATCCGGCTGCATCATCTCCGCCAGGCCTTTACGGTTGAACAGGTTTGGCGCAATAGCCACATAATTCGATGTAGCAAAGCGCCCAGCAACCTGCTTGATGTGGTCAGTTAATCCCCAAATTTCATGAATTACAATCACTGCCGGGCGAGCAACGACCCGGTCCGGAGCAGTGATAAAAGCCTCAACCGGCCCATCTACGCCTGGATAAGATACCATCTCACCGAACATCGCCTGAATTTCCTCCCTCATTTTGTGGATCTGCATACTTCACAAAAAATTATACTTCTGATTATCAAATAGATTGATCATTTTCATCAATATTTATCCGTTTGATACAGCAGACTGCACTGAACCAGTCCGCTTTGTATGCCAATCAATTATTTCCTTTTTCTGCTGTAAAATAAGTTGTAGACTGAAACGAGGGAGGAAAAATGCTAGACCCTGCTGAATGGGCTCAAATTGAAGAACGATTTAAAAATTGGGCGATGGAACAACCTGCGATCCGTGCGACGATTATTGTTGGTTCCCGCAGCCGCACCGAACCGCCGGGTGATGAATGGTCAGATCTTGATCTGATGTTGTTTATCGCCGGGCGCAGTGATTATTATCAGAATAATGAATGGCTGGATGAGATGGGCGAGGTCTGGGCCTCAGTACGCGGACAAACGGCTGGCGGGGACCCCGAATGGCTGGTGACTTATGCGGATGGCTACAACGTCGACTATGTGCTGTTAGATTACGGTTCCTTGACGGGGTTAATCCGGGCGAACCCGCTTCCAGAGCCTTACGTGCGGGGTTATCGCATCCTGATCGACAAAGATGGTTTGGCCGGACAAATACCGGCAATTCCTGCCCATCCACCCACTCCCGCGCTGCCAACTGCCGAGGAGTTCAACCAGATGGTGACCACCTTCTGGTACATCGCTTTTTATATGGCCAAGCAAATTCGCCGGGACGAGTTGTATCTGGTGCGCATGCGTGACAATAACCTTAAAGAATGCCTCTTGAGCATGTTGATCTGGCATACGCTGGCTACCCAGGGCCCGGAGACCGAAGTTTGGTATATGGGCCGATTTATGAAGCGCTGGGCGGATCCAGAAATTCTGGGCGAATGGCCCGGCACGTTTGCCTGTTTTGACAAAGCTGATTCCTGGCGCGCATTGCGTACCAGTATGGCGCTCTTTCGCCGCCTCACCCGCGAGACCTCCGCTCGCCTGGGCATTCCCTATCCATCCCTGATCGGTGAACGTATGAATGGTCTGATCGCGGCGATGGAAAACGAAGAAACACCAGAGTGAGCCTGCCCATGCACCTCGAGCAGCTTTCCCCAAAAGACTATCCAGCGGTCCAAACTCTTTTTACTCCACTTAACTTCAACCTGGTGATCCGGTCAGTGATGGAAGGGCACACACCCGCCTGGGTATTCGCAACTCCCCAACGGAACGCGGCGTTGATTTGGGATCGCCAGGATGCAGTGTTAATTGCCGGACAGGCAGATGAAGAATCTAGTGCAGGCTTACGGGAAGTTATCCTCCAGCACATCCTCCCTGATGCGCAATCCCGGTATATCCCGGAATTGGCTCTGTTTTACACCCCCGCCTGGGCAGAGCACCTGCCGCGTTTGCTGGCTAAACAAAATCCACAGCTTACCGGGCGGATTAGTTTCCGCCTGCCCACTCATTTTGCTCCGGGTGAATTATACCCGCCGCAAGGGTTTACCCTTCAGCGCATCGATGACAGCCTGCTCGCTTCGCACCTGGTGAACCTGGATCAGGTGCGCGGCTGGATCGATTCTTTCTGGTTCAGCGAGGCGGATTTTCTACACACCGGCTTTGGTTACTGTGCCTTGACCGGTAATACCATCGCCGCCTGGTGCCTTACGGTGTTTGCTGGTGGAAATTCGGGAGCGCTGGGCGCTTCTCGAGAATTAGGATTAGCAACTATCCCCGAATTCCGCAACCGCGGCCTGGCGACTCTGGTCGCTTCGGCCTGCTTGCAGCATGGACTGGCGCATCAGATGGCACTGCACTGGCACTGCTGGGCAGATAACTTACCATCCATCGCTGTGGCTAAGAAAATTGGTTTCACGGTTGAACGGGCATATCAAGTCTATAAGATTGCTATCGAAGCAGAAGAAGGAGCATAGGCATGGCAGATAATATTACTTTTGGCTGGCGAGTACCCGATTTTCCAGACCAGCCAACAACGGTTGAGGATTTTCGCCAGCAAATTTTTGATTATACGGACGTTCTGCAATCTGGCGGGCTGGATTCAGTCTGGGTTGGAGATCACTTCTTCCCCTGGCCGGCAGATGTCGACCAGACCACAGATACCATCGAATCTTTTTCTACGCTCACCTACCTGATGGCCCGCTACCCGCGCATGCGCGGTGGGACGATTGTCCTGAGCCAGGGCTACCGCCCGCCGGCGCTGCTGGCAAAAATGTCGGCTAACTTGCAGTGGATCTCCGGCGGTCGGTTTATTTTAGGCATTGGCGCGGGCTGGAAAGAGAATGAGTACCTGGCCTATGGATACGATTACCCCTCGGCAGGTGTGCGCCTGGCTCAATTAGAAGAATCGGTACAGATCATCCGCCGGATGTGGAGTGACCCTGATCCGTCCTTCCAGGGAAAGTATTACCATATTGAGCAAGCTTACGCCGCCCCGCGTCCCAACCCGGCTCCACCCTTACTGATCGGCGGGGATGGCCCGAAAGTCACCCTGCGCATTGTCGCCCAATATGCGGACTGGTGCAACCTCAACGGAGTTTCTGTTGATTACTGCCGTGACCGGCTTAAGATTCTAAAGCAGCACTGTCAGAACGTTGGCCGCGACTATGCCCAGATCCTCAAGACCTACTCCTGTGATGCAGTAGCCGTGGCTGAGACCCACGCCAAAGCCGAACAGCTGGTTCACGACAGCTACTTTGGCAAATTCCATGCCATTTACGGCACGCCGGATGAAGTCTTTGCCCAGATCCAACCTTTCATCGACCTGGGTTTCGCTCACTTCATCTTCCGTTTTGTCGACTTTCCACATCCTGAAAGCGCGCAGCTCTTCATGCAAGAAGTCATGCCGCGATTCACCCAAGCACATTAATCGTTTTTGGTTCAGCTGCCAGTGCATTGCGGCAGCTGAACCAAAAACTACTTTATCCCCGTATGTAGGAAGCTTTCAATAAACCCGCGCTGGAAAATCAGGAAGAGGACCAGCAGCGGCGCAATCACGGTGACCGTCGCCGCGGTGAGCAGCGACCACTGCGCGCCGATCTCGCCCAATTGCGTAAAACGAACCAGTCCAATCGTCAGCGGGCGGGTTGTGTCACTATTCGTCACAATTAGCGGCCAAAGAAAATCGTTCCAGTGGAAACTCAGTGAGGACAGCGTAAAGGCTACTAATGTCGCCACAGATGGCGGCAGATAGATATTCCGCAACAACTGCCACCAATTCGCGCCGTCAATCACCCCGGCATCGACCAGGTCACGGGGAACTTCCAGGAAAGCCTGGCGCATTAAGAAGGTGCCAAACGCCGAGCCAAAGTATGGAATCACGATGGCCAGGCGCGTATTAAACAATCCCAGGGTGCGGATCGTGGAAAAGTTGGGCACCAGCAGCGCCACGGTGGGGATCATCATCTGCAACAAAATCAAAATGAACAGAATATTCTTCCCCGGGAAGCGGTAAGCAGCGAAGGCATAGCCCGCCAGCGTGATGGTCACCAGCTGCACCGCCAGCACCATCAACACAATCAGGATGGTATTGATATAGTAAAGCTCAAACGGTGCCAAAGACCAGGCCCGCAGGTAGTTAGCAATGGTCAGTGGAAAAGCAAACCACACACTCCCGGGCGCGAGCGGCTCTGAAGAAGGCCGGAAGGAGACAACAATCGCCCATAAGATGGGGATCGCCCATAGTATCGCAATCGCATAGGTGAGCAAATTAAGAACCCAACGGACAATGCGATTCAACCAACCTGTTTGCAGTTTGGTTTCAAACATTGCCTGTCTCCTTGCGCTCTGAGAGCAGGAAATTAGTGATGGTGAACACTAACAAAATGGCAATCAAAATCACCGTAATGGCTGAAGATTCGCCCACATTTAAGAAAGTGAAACGCTCCTCCCAGAGGTAATAAAGCAAGGTCGTGCTGGCCCCCGCCGGACCGCCCTGAGTAAGGACAAAGATCTGGTCCACCGACTGGAATGCTCCAATAAAGGCAATAATTGAAACAAATAATGTCGTCCGCCGAAGCAGCGGCAGGGTGATCCAGATCAATGTCTGAAAGGCGTTCGCCCCATCCAGGGCAGCGGCTTCGAATACATCATAGGGCAGGTTTTGCACCCCAGCCAGGTAGAAGATCATGTAAAAACCAGCATTCTTCCAGATATTAACAATGATAATGGCCAGTAGAGCCATATTCGGATTGCCTGTCCAGTTCTCAGGCCCTGAATATCCAAAGAATTGCAAAAAAGAATTAAAAAGGCCGTATCCTGGATAAAAAAGGAACAACCAGATGGTCGCTGCGCTGACCATCGGCAGGATGGTAGGATAGAAAAAGCCCAGCCGCACCCAACCGACCGCAAGAAAGCGCCGGTTGACCAGCAAAGCAAACAGCAATGCCAGGACAATACTCACCGGGACCGTTCCTAGTACATAAAAAAAGGTATTGCGCAAAATATAAAGAAAATCAGGATTGCTAAATAGCTTCTGGTAATTGCCCAATCCATAAAAAACCGGCGTGCGAAACTTAATAAAATTTAGCTGCTGCCGGAACAGGCTGGAATATAGCGATAACAATGTTGGCCAGATGGTGAAAAGAGAGACAAAAAACAGTGTCGGAAGTATTAACAAATAAGGCAGGATCGGCACGCTTCGCCTGCCTGGAGTCCGGCTGGGAAGAGTCATGATAACCTCCTTGTAGAGCGGTCAGCGGATGGAATACAGCCGGCATTTCAAACAACAATGCTGGGTTGCTCCAGAGGGCACAGGCAGGACCTGTGCCCTCTGGAGGTAGGTTAAAGATGGATTACTTAAATTGGCTCAGGTACTGCTCCGCTTTGGTCTGTGCATCTTTCATCGCAGCCTCTGGAGTCATCTGGCCGTTAAAGGCTTTCTGTAAATCATCATTGTAAGTGGTGCGCACCTGCCCTAAATCATAGGTGGATAATTCCGCCTGGGCATATTGCAAGGCATTCTTGATATCCGTTGCCTGCGGCACTTTTTGTAAATAGTCCTTCATCGCCTGGGTATCGTAGGCGCTCTGCCGAACAGCGATGTAACCAGTGTTGATGCTGAAATCTGCAGCGATATCAGGTTGGGTCAGGAATTGAATGAACTTCCAGGCAGCATCTTTCTTTGCCTGTGGCGCGCCTGCCAGGATGTATAAGTTTCCACCACCTGGAACGCTGGCATAAGAATTATCTTTCTGACCAGGCACCGGCATCACGCCAACTTTGAACTTGGCCTGATTCAGAATGCTTGCCAGACTGCCGCTGGTGTGAACGACCATCGCCGCGTGTCCAGAGGCAAAGTCAGTGGGCGCCTGGCCCCAGTTATCCTGCACGCCTTTTGGCATGGCGTTGTACTTTCTCGAAAGATCCATGTAGTAATTAATCCCCTGGATCGATTCGGGGGTATCGAAAAACACCTGATCGGGTTGGCCTTCCTGAACAATGTTCTTCCCTGCGCCAATCGCCAGAGGCTGGAACAGCCAGTAGGTGAAGCTAGACGGCCATAAAATACCCCAGCGGTTCTGAGATTGATCGGTCAGTTTTTGCGCATCTAGCGCGAGCGCCTGCCAGCTGGTCGGCGGTTGGATATTGTTCTGCTGGAACAGGTCTTTATTGTAGTAAAGCACAACGTCGCTGCGCTGGAAGGGGATACTCCAGATTTCGTTCTGGTATTTGGAGTTTGACAAAAATGCCGGAATGAAGTCGTTCAGGTAAGCGTCTTTATTGGGCATTGCATCCAGGTACTTTGTCAATGGTTCAATGTACCCTGCATTTGCCAGGTCATAGATATCCGTGGAAAGCATCACTGCCAGCGCCGGAGGTTCTCCGCCGCCTTGAATGGTGGTCTGAATGGCCGTGGTCACGTCGGTATAAGCGCCAGAGAAAACTGGCTTGACCGTAATATTGGGGTTTTGCTGGTGGAACTGATCAATATACCCCTGCAAAATCTTGGCAATTGGGGCGTCCACCGCGATTGGATAATACACCTCAATGGTTACCGGCTGCCCGGTTCCTCCCGTGGTTCCTCCAGTAGAAGCCGTCGGCGTGGTGGTTGCGGCGCCCGCAGCGGGGGCAGTCGATGTTGCCGCCGCTGCTGCCGGTGTATCCGTTGGGGCCATAACGGCTGGCGTATCCGTAGCCGCACCCGTCACCGGGGCCGGCGCGACTGGCGTATCCGTAGCCACCGCTGCCGCTGGCACAGTAGGCGCAGCCGTTGCCCCAGGCGAACATGAGGCCATTAGCAGCGCAAGAATTGTGATTGTAGTTGATAATAAGAAGAAACGTTTACGCATACAGATTTCTCTCCTCCCCCTAATATAAGATGATTTACAATCGATATTATACACATTTATTGGCGCTTTGAACACAAGGATAAGCTTATTGCAGCTCTGAAGAATGAAAAAAAGTGGAGAAGAAAAAGCAATGGCAATTGGATGACCAGGGGCGGAAAGAGCCTTTTTGAGTAAGGAAAGCCAGAACTGGATAGGCCAAAGTGCTGACAACGGGCAATAAGCAAGAGCACCTCCCAGGCCCACAAGCACCTGGGGAGGAAAAGGTAGAAAAAAGTAACCGTTCAAAGGCTGGTTAGGACGTATCGAGGGGCAGGGACAGTAATGCGCACAAAGCCTGATCGGTGATCCGGAGATTACGCCAGGCTTCGAGCAAACGGTAAGCGACATTTTTCAACGAGCCCAGCCCTTTGGGGAAAGCGCGAGCGAAAGCCGGGCTTTTGGTCATCAGTTGGAAAAAGAATAGGGCAATTTGCAGCAGCAGATAAAAGATCTTGTGGGCGGTTTCATCGTGCGAAAAGACATGTTCAAGGGCAAAACCGCCGTTTTTTTGGAGATTGAAGCCTTCATTCTCGATTTTCCAACGGAGCCGTCCGGCCTGGTTGGCCAGGGTCGGAGCATTCGTGGCGAGCAGGGTGAAATTGGTCAACCATTTGAACTTGGTCGGTTGCTCCGGCTTGGCGGGGGTGGTTTCCACACATTCCAATACATTGATGGAATGGATGCGATTGTCGCTGTCGGTATAGGCAATGCCATCCATCCAGCGATAGGTTTGGTGGAGCCCTTTGGGCAACGCGATTTCCTTCCGGTTTTCAGGTGGGAGGGCCAGTAGGGCTTCAAACTCCTGGTTGACCGTCGGTAAATCCTCATCGGTTAAGCCAATCAAGTATTTCCAATCCTTCTTTTCACACACTTCCAGGGTGGGTCCACCGGCAAACAGGCCATCGAGCAGTAAACAAAAGTGCGCGCGCGGAAAGCGCTTTTTCAGCCGCTCTGCCAGACGATAAAAGGCTTTCAGTTCGCAGTCCTGCTTGGTCGCGAGCGGATCGCTATTCTCGATGAATTCGGTCATCAGGGACAAAGCGTAGCCATTGGCGGTCACCAGTTTGGCTTCCAACACCGGATGATAGTAGAGGATCTGACCGTTGGAGAGCTTGCGGGTCAAACAGGTAGCACAATGCCGTTCGTGATAGGTTATTACCCCGGTGCCGTCCAATGCAATCAGGTAGTAGATCCCGAACAGCCGCCGTTTCTGCAACTCCTCCCGTGCCATCAGCCCTTCCATGAGGCGACAGACCACTTCCTGCACCTCTGCTACCTTGAGTTGTTGGTAGGTGTAGTTCAAGGTATCGCCATGGGGAATATCGTCTACCCCAAACAGCGCCCGGTATTTCGCGCGCACGCGCGCATTGCCCCGCAGTTGGTGGTTGATTTGTCGGCGCGCTCCCAGTTGGCAAATAAACAGCAGCACCCCGGTGAACAACAAGACGCTCATCGGATAAATGATCTTTCCCGCTTGCCGTTCGTCACTTACGCCACGAAAAATGTCTGGCCATTTCCCGCCGTACTGTTGTGCGGTTCCCAAAAACAAGCGCAACATGTGCTTTTGGGCTTCGTCATCCCCATCATCGCTGTGATCTTCCCCCTGTGGCCCTTCGATTGTTGCCCGCATGGTATCATTAGTCTCCTGGTTGGGTATTTTGGCTGTCTTTTCACAACTCCAATATACTCAACCAGATCCTTTTTGTACCCTTTTTTCTCCCCCTTTCCCCCCATCAATTTTCATTCTTCAGAGCTGAGCTTATTGTAGATTTCGCCGGTGCGGGCGAAGAAGATATATCGATATTTGGTCCCATACTCAAAACCGTCTATAATAAATTTATCGGAAAGAAATCGATCCGAAAAAGCCCTGAATAAAATCGGACTCAACTTTCAGATCAAACAATGGCAACAAACTCTGTTGCAGGAAGGCAACGCGCGGATGGGAAACGCCCATTTTTTGAATTGGTGGATCGACCGTCTCCGTGGCTGGCTGGGTCCAGGTCCTGCACCGTCTCCTGAACAACCCCCCACCGCCGCCCCGGCGGGCCAACCCGCGGTCGAACCGCCAGATCCAGTCACCCGCAAGCTCAGTTTGATTATCTACAATCCAAGCATTCCAGACCATGGGAACCTGAAACTGACCAAGGTATTAGGCTGGAATGATGCTGATCGCCTGTCTGCCGCGTTGATTTCAGACTTGCATGAAGCATCCCACGGCTACGCGAATTATATGATCGCCGAACGCAGCGAGGTAGATGCCTTCCCCCTCAAGCAAGATGGCTTCACCTACACGCCCAAAACCTTCCTTAGCGCCTGGCGCAGTCATGCTGGTTTTCACCAACCCGATGCGGTTAACTACCATCAACTGCTGGACCAGTTCGATCTGCTGGAAAAAGTGCGCTCAGGTGCTATTGACGAGGTATGGACCATCTCCTTCCCTTATGCAGGGTTTTACGAATCCCGCATGGCTGGCCCAGGTGCTTTCTGGTGCAACGCGCCCCCCTTACCCGGCACAGACCAGGCTGGCCGGCGGTTTGTGATCATGGCTTTTAATTATGAGCGCGGTGTGGGTGAGATGCTGGAATCATATGGGCACCGGGCCGAGTTGATCATGATGCGTGTGTACGGTGACACACCTGGGCCCGGTAATCTTTGGAAGCGTTTTACCCAATATGATCAGATTACACCCGGCCGGGCAGAGGTTGGCAACATTCATTTCGCACCGAACAGTATCAAAGATTACGATTGGGGTAACCCTCGCACGGTCCCCAGTCATTGGCGAGCCTGGCAAAACTTCCCGGATCTTTCCTCGCCGCCACAGCCCGCCAACAGCCGTGATTGGGGCCGTGGAGATATCCGCGCTCACCATCTCTGGTGGTTCAGCCTGCTGCCGCATGTCACCGGTCAGACAAACGGCATCGCCAACAATTGGTGGGCATATATCGTAGATCCAAACCTGGTACCATAAGATTTATCGGAGCGTGCTATGCCAGAAGAACCCCCTACAATACCGCCCGTTTACTTCAACCACCTTTACCTGGTACTCGATGATAAAACTTACCGGGCCATTATCGCATCAGATTTCTTGCGGATCGCTTTTCCCGGGCAGGAATCACGCGCTACCCGTACCGCCGCAGGAGAAAGCTGGTCAGGGGCTTATTTTTATACCCAGGAAAATTATCTGGAGTTCTTTAGCGCGGGTCATAATCCACTGACAGGCTCAACAGAACGCAGTGGGCATTGGCAGCCTGGCGCTCAGGAAGGTTGGGCCGGGCTGGCCTTCAGCGTGGATACAGCCAGCGCTGCTTCCGCCGTACGGCAGACCTTGCAGTCCGCTTATCATTCTGAGCCATTTAATGAGCTGCGCCAGCTTGTGACGCCGCAGGGTACAATCAACTGGTTTTACAATCTGAAACTCGCCGAACGTTTGAGCATGGGTTCCTTTGACTCCTGGTTAATGGCCTACCATCCGGATATTTTTACCTACAAGGGTATTCCCCTGCCTGAGGATGGAAAGCTTACTCGCCAGGCATACCTTTCTCCCTGGAACCAACCGCGTTCTGAATTAGCTGGCGGTAAAACGCGCGTGGAAAGCAGCGATCCCCAAGCCGGACGGATGGCGCGCCGCCCGCAGGGGCTGCGCCAAGGCGAAGGCACAACCACTCAACACCATCCCGAACCACCCCAACCTCCGCAAGTCCCCGTACCACAGCCGGTTTTTTCCCGCATCACCAGTGCCACTTTCCATATGGATGAGCGGCGCGCTTCGCGCTTCGCTGAAACTTTATCCTTGCTGGGATATACCCAAAGCAACGCAGACGGCAGGCTGACCCTCTCCGCGCAAGGCTTTTCACTGCATATCGAGGCAGAAGAAAATGCTCCTGGTGGGTATCGTCTTTCGCGCCTGCGCCTGGCGATGACTCGGCCTTCTGTGGCCCCGATGACGTTTATCTTTGCCCCGCGTTCACGGTTGATCCTCAACGCAGACCTGACCGCGGATTGGTACTTTGGTGTGTGATTCTCCCGATCAATGGAGTTTTTGAATGTCTGAAAACCATCGTTTTTATTCTCGCTGGCGTCCACATCCCTGGCATGGGCTGGAAATCGGCCCTGAACCGCCGGCTATCGTGCATGCATATATTGAAATGACCCCCTTTGATTCGGTCAAGTACGAAGTAGATAAACGCTCTGGCTACCTGTGTGTGGACCGACCGCAGCTTACATCTTCCTCGCCGCCATCACTATATGGCTTTATCCCTCGCACCTATTGTGGCCCAAGGGTTGGCGCATTAGCTCCAGATGCCAAACATGGCGATGGCGACCCAATGGATATTTGCGTGCTTTCCGAACGACCCGTGAATCGCGCAGAAGTGGTGGTTAATGCGGTTGTAATTGGTGGGTTGCAAATGATCAACTCTGGCCTGGCTGACGATAAGATTATTGCGGTACTGCAACGTGATGCCATCTGGGGTGACTTAACCGACATCAGCCAACTGCCAAATGCGATTGTTGAACGCCTGCGGCATTACTTTCTGACCTACAAACTGATCCCCGGCATGGATTACGATGTCCATATTGACCTGACCTATGGCCGCCAGCAGGCTCTACAGGTGATCCAGGCGGCCATGGATGATTATGAGGATGCCTTCGCGGAAATTGACGCTGAAGAGGAAGAAGACAGTTGATGCGTGAAATTCCGCCCATTCAGCAAGCCCCCGGTTCATTAGTCTCCTGGCGTTTATTCTGGCTGCTGGCCTTGCTGTTAGTGGTATCTGCGCTGCTGTTAATCCCCTATACGCTGCAGTTCTCCGCTAAATCCCAACCTGTGGCACTGACGCTTTCGAGTATGCTCCAGGCAATATTATTATATTGGCCGATGACATTGCTTGGGTTGTACGCAGCCGGGCACCTGAAACAAGGTGCGCCCCTGCTGGCTGCCTGGGTTTCCGGAAAGTCTATTCCCTCCGCAGGCTGGCGGCGGTTGCTGGCACCCTCAGCGGTGGTTGGCTTTGGAAGTGGCGCCCTCATCCTGGCGCTTTCCGCGCTTTTTTCCACGGCAACTACCAAAGAACTGGTCCGACTGAACGCCAGCCTGCCCAGACAATCGATGCCAGACGCCTGGAAAGGGTTTCTGGCGGCAATCGCCGCTGGGGTCAACGAAGAAATTTTGCTGCGCCTAGGCCTGCTTTCGCTGGTTGCCTGGGGGATTCAATGGCTGACCACGCGCCGCACCCAGGGTCTCCCGCACCGCTCTGTATTCTGGGCAGCCAACCTGTTCGCCGCACTGGTGTTTGGACTGCTGCACCTGCCGAACCTCACTGCTTTGAATGTGCCCATCAGCCCCTTCCTCATGATCACCACCACAGGTTTAAATGCGATTGCCGGGCTGGGTTTTGGCTGGCTTTACTGGTCCTATGGTTTGGAGAGCGCCATCCTCGCGCATTTCTTTATGGATATCGTCCTGCAAGTGTTGATTCTGCCCATACAGGCCATGCGGTGATAAAATGCGCAACTCGTATAAATCTAGTATATAATTTAACCATCTTCCGAAAATGGAGGAACCCTTATGAAGTGGTTCCGAGCTGAGATCCAATCAGGCAGCCCGGTGCGCTTTGGCTCGCACCAGATCGTTCCGCGCGCCCTATTGATCCAGGTGCGCGCTCCATGGATTAACGGTGGGATCATTTATAATCGCCCGATTGCCGTTCAGGTGCAGACCGGCAGCGGTCCAACCCGCACGCTTCCAATAATCAATGTTACCCGACTGGTGCAGCTGTATACCCTCGTTTTTGCTCTACTCGCTGCCTGGCTGCTTTGGAGGATAATCAAACATGACTGAGAATGAAAACCCAATGAACGAAAATTATGATTCTGAAATGGAAGCCACAATGGAATCGGTATCCGATACCATGGAAGCTTTCCTCGCCTCTGCCCATGTCGATGCCGTCTTTGGAGAGCCCATCCAGCATGGCGCAAATCTGATTATTCCCGCCGCAGAAGTTTTTACTGCTGGTGGGTTTGGTTATGGCTTTGGGCAATCGCAAGAGACCAAAGACCCCGCCGGCGGTGGAGGTGGCGGGGGTGGTGGTACCGTTCAGGCCCGCCCCATCGCCGTGATTGTCGCTGATGGCGAACGGGTCAAAATTCATCCTGTTTTTGATGTGACGAAAATGGCGATTGCTGGAATCACCACCTTTGGGGTAATGCTCACCACTTACCTGCGTCTCATACGCAAGTCACGAGGTTAGCCGAAGCCATAAAAATGATGTTTCCCGAGCAGGTTTGTTCGGGAAGCATCAAGCTAATTGAATACAAAGGTTAATTGGGCATCAGCTTTACGAACAAAATCGTCATAAAGCCGCAAGAATACCTACTTGACTTCTCTGAACGGCTTTGTTAAACTAGAAACCGGTGAGCAATTTTGCCACCCATCTTACAGACGAAAGGAGGCGCGCGATATGCTAAGACACATCTTGAGTGAATGCTGTATATATTTAAGCGACTGTGCGCCTCTGGGATTTGCCTGCTAAGCTGTTCAATTTTCAGTACCTGGACAGTTGAGTGACCATGGGCACATTCAAACCCGTGGTTTTTTTATACCACCTGGTCGTCGCTATACCTGGCAGCCTGGGTCATCCATGCCGCCTGTTCTTATCCGTTATTTTTGATTATAGGAACAATTATCAAGATGAACAGCAGTATTTTTGATGATGATTTGTTCGATGCAGAAGATGAAATTGGATATGTTCCCCATCTAAAAAATATCCCACGCAAGAAGAAGGTCAATGGTAAAGCCCGTCTTCAGCGTACTCGACCTGCCAACCTCCCTATCGCAGAAGAACAAACGCTTCAGGAAGAAGAAAACTTCAAGATGACGTATAAAGCCTCTCGCCATGAGGCAATCTGGCTGGAAGACTCCTTACAAGATTTTTTCACTCAGAAATGGTTCGATGATGTCCTGCGTATCGTCAAGGGCGGCAAAGAGGCTTCGGTTTACCTGTGCCAGGGCAATCAGACCACTGGCGCGGAATTCCTTGCCGCAAAAGTTTACCGCCCGCGCCGCTTTCGCAATCTGCGCAATGACTGGCTCTACCGCGAGGGTCGCACTAACCTGGACGAATCTGGGCGTGAAATCCATAATAAAGGTATGCTGCATGCCATTGAGAAACGCACCGAATACGGTCGCGAGCTGCTGCATACTGCCTGGCTTGAACATGAGTATCAATCTTTGCTGGCGCTGTATGAAGCAGGCGCAGATGTTCCCAGACCCTTTGCCAGTTCCGCAAATGCCATCCTGATGGAATACTATGGCGATGCAATCATGGGCGCGCCGACCTTGAATGATGTTAATTTATCGGCGAGAGAAGCCTCCTCCCTTTTTGAAAGAGTGCTACACAACATCGACGTGATGCTCTCGCTCAACCTGGTGCATGGTGACCTTTCTGCTTTTAATATCCTGTACTGGGACGGCGGAATAATCTTGATTGATTTTCCACAAACAATTCATCCTGATGAAAATCAGAGCGCCTTCAATATCTTTCAACGAGATGTAATGCGCGTCTGTGAGTACTTCAACAAATTTGGCATTCGTGAGAATGGACATAAATTGGCCAGTCAGCTTTGGGAAAAACAAAACCGCCCGGAGATGCCATTGATCGACCCTAAAATACTGGATGAAGACCGAGATGATGAGCGGGATATCTGGGAAATCCTGAAGAATGGATAGGCTTTTTGACGTAAACCGGTCCACCTATGACCGGATTGCGCAGCGTTTTGCCCAGATCAACGCGATGATGCCGCCGAATCTAATCGCCGGCGCTGAAAAGATGTTGAACTATCTTGATGGTCCCGACCAGTTGCTGCTCGATCTGGGTTGCGGCACTGGCCGGGACCTGGCCTGGTTCCAGGCTCACCGGTTACCCGTTATCGGCGCGGATTTATCATTAGGGATGCTCCGCGAAGCGCAGCAGGTCACCCAGGCCGCTCTATTCCAGACCAATTTGCTCTGGCAAGGCTTTGCCACGAGTCTTTTTAGCGGCGTCTGGTGCATCGCTGCCCTGCTGCATTTACCCAAGGCGCTTGCTCCACAAGCGCTGCTCGAGATCCGGCGGATTCTGAAACCCGGCGGCTGGTTGTATTTATCCCTACAAAAGGGTGACGATGAAGGCTTTGAGTCTGCATCCTATGGCGTTCCATCCGAGCGCTTCTTTGCGCGCTACCAGCCAGGAGAAGTACAAACACTCTTGCTGAAAGCCGGGTTTTCCCTGAAAGAAATGGGGGAAAATGTCGGTTCTCGGCACTGGATTTGGTTCATTGCCGAGAGGGGATCTCCCTAAAGCGAAAGCAAAACCGGTCTGCTATAATCCCGATAGGTATACACGCATTCACTGAATTCGGTGTGAAGAACGTGTGCAAAGTGTGTGGGGAAAAAATATGGCAAACTGGTTGAATATCGATTGGCAGAAGATGTTTCTGCCAACCGTCTCACCCTTAGAAATACTGATCCGTGGAACGCTCATCTACTTTGGAATATTCCTCATTCTAAGGGTTATTTTAAAGCGAGAATTAAGCGACATCAGCACAACCGACATTTTGGTGTTAGTCTTGTTGGCTGATGCCGCTCAGAATGGTATGGCAGGAACGTACGACAGCATCACCGATGGCTTACTTCTGGTAGCGACCATCGTTTTCTGGAGCTTCGCCTTTGATTGGCTTAGTTTTCACATCCCAGGCTTGAAGTACGTCCTTCGGCCTCCACCGGTCACGCTGGTGAAGGAAGGGCATTTGCAATGGCGGAGCATGCGTAAAGAAATGGTGACCAAAGAGGAAATCATGGCTTCTTTACGCGAGGAAGGATTTACCGAATTAAGCGACATCGAAAAAGTCATCCTCGAAGGTGATGGTCGCCTGACAGTGATTCCCTTTGAAAAAGGCTCAAATAACAATCATTCACCCGAACGCCGCATGTAAAAACCCCGAATGGACAAATCAGGTTGGGATGCGTTTCATTTCTTGAATCTTGCTATGGCAAATTAAACAAAATAAATTGTACGAAAGGAACACCTCGCTTGTAGGTATATCCCCACAACCCTGCTCGGATTTGTCCCCAGCCTGAAGATGAACGATTCAAAATATAATGCCTGTTATGATGGAAGAAATTGTGAAGGGTGTAGATCATCTCCTGGTAAGGGCAGCAGAGGCAGACCCATTGTTTTCTTTATTAGCTGAAAAGCTGCTGCTGCCGGTCGCCTGGCCTGTTCGGACCAATCCCTTTTTTACCAGCGGCGCGCTATTCCTGGGAAATTTAAACCTAGAAATCCGGCAGGCGTCAATGCCACCGCAGCATGCAGAATTGTATGTCCTGGCATTGTCATTAACACCCTTCTCGCAAAGCCTGACTGCCCTGAGCGAACGCGGCATTCCCCATACCCCCCCGTCACCCTTTTATATTTATGACGATCAGGGCTGGCGGATCACCGCCTGGTCAACCATTTACCTGGGTGGCTTACTCGGAAATTCAGTTGCCGTTCGCCTGTTTCAAGCCCTTAGCAAACGTTCCCGGCGCAGCACCTGGGAAAAGCGCACCCTTCCCACGCCATTTAACCGCCGCTATGCCATTCCTGCCCTATACAACACCATCTATCGGCGCGGGATGATTTCTGCCGTGCAGTACAACACAACCTGGCAAACGCAACACATTCAACAAGAACTGACCCATACTGGATTAGATATCCTTAAGGTTTATGAAATCGGGATTGCCGTCCAGTCCTATAAAAAAGCCTATGACTGCTGGAAAGCCTTACTGGAACCCCATCCCGAAATCTCACCCGGCGTCTGGAAACTACCAGACGGCCTGCACATCCACCTCATGAAGAATGGCGACACCGGATTGAAGCGCATGATCTGGCAGGTGACTTCCCTGAACCGCGCAGTTCAATTGCTGCATAAGCTGGACTTGCTCGGCCCTGAAAAAGATAGCATGCCAACGTTGAAAACCGCAAAAGTTCAGGGACTGGATATTCGGCTGGTACAATAACAAGATTTTTGGTACCATCTAACCCAAAATCTCTTACCTTGCGGAGCAATCCATGACCGAATCCAATACAACAATTCAACGCTGCGCCTGGGCGCATACTGAGCTTTCCATCCCCTACCATGACCATGAATGGGGAACCCCTATTCACGAGGACCAGCGTTTGTTTGAGTTTCTGATCCTGGAAGGCGCGCAGGCTGGGCTTAGCTGGGAAACAATCCTCAAGAAACGTGAAAACTACCGCGCTGCTTTCGACCAGTTTGATCCTGTAAAGGTGGCTGCGTATGGGGAAGCGGAAATTGCAGCCCTGCTGGCTAACCCTGGGATCGTGCGCAACCAACGCAAGATCCGTTCAGCGATCCAAAATGCACGGGCATTCCTGGCCGTCCAGCAAACCTTAGGCGGCTTCGATGCTTACCTGTGGGGTTTTGTCCAGGGTAAGCCCATCCAGAATGCCTGGAGCTGTCTCGCAGAGGTCCCGCCGCGAACGCCGCTCTCGGATCAGATCAGCAAGGATCTGATCCACCGGGGGTTCTCATTCGTTGGCTCGACCATCTGTTATGCCATGCTCCAGGCAGTCGGACTGGTCAACGACCATGTCGTAGATTGCTTCCGGTATGAACAATTAAAGAAATAAACCGATCGAGCGCAGGTTTTACGCCTGCGCTCGATCAGTTTCTAAGGAAGCTTAGGAGCTCATATGCTGATTTAACACCTGGGCCAGCTTTTCTGGTGAATCAGGGAATGAGCCCTGCGACTTTTTTTGGTCCTGCGTTTCCCGCAGCATCAAGTCAACCGTGCTATCGTCAATACCCTTATTTGAATTCTTATGCTGCTGCAGCACTTGATGTAACGAATCCCAACTTTTGTGGTCCCCCATTTCATTCCATAACTTTTTAGCATCATTCATTTGTAACTTTGACATTTTTCCTCCTGCTTTTCCAAATTATGCTTAAACGATCAAAGTGAAAATCTCGCTTGCCTGCGGGAATTATCCGTTCATCGTCGATTTCAATTGACCTATAAAATTTTAGTCGGATGCTTTTTTGATCTTAAGGTAGGGATGAACCTACCGCTTCCCGGAATGTTCCTACCCGTTTAGCAAGGTTTTGCCGCGCAAAGAGTAACTTCACAGCCATCCCACATAGGGATTTCCTTGAATTTCCCCGCTTCAGATCAAAACATAAACTTAAATTAACTGCTTAATTAGTCGAAATGACTTTGGAGTCAGTTGACAAGATTGAAAACCTGGGAATGTAGGTGATGAAGATAAATGACCCAAGTGAATATCCTGGGAGCGGATAACGGCGTAGGGTTAACCCGCTCCACCAAAATCGTTGCGGAAACCCTGGCGCAGGCCGGATTTTCCGTCCGCGCCCGAAACTTTGATGAGGCGCCTCAAGCAGGGAAATATTTTGACGTAAATATCTTTCTCGAAAGACTGAATCCGGAGTGGTTTGAGCGAGCTTCCGTTAATTTGATGATCCCAAACCAGGAATGGTTCCTGAGCAAAGATCTACCTTATCTACATCACATCGATGGATACCTGTGTAAAACGCACCACGCGCAGGAGATATTCAGCCGACTTGGCTGCCAGACCCGTTACACCAGCTTTACCAGCCGCGACCGGTTTGATCCCTCTGTAGCCAAAGACTTCAACGCCTATTTTCATTTGGCTGGACGCAGCCAGCATAAAGGGACCAAAACCCTTCTGGACGTCTGGCAGCGCCACTCGAACTGGCCGATCTTAAAAGTCATCCAGCATCCGGAAACACGCTTGCCTGTCGAGGCAAAAAACATCGAATACCAATCCGAATATCTGTCGGATGATGACCTGCGCCATTTGCAAAACGTCAGCGGTGTTCAAATTTGTGCTTCAAAGGCAGAAGGTTTTGGACACACGCTTGTCGAAGCGATGGCCTGTAAAGCCGTAATTGTTACGACGGACGCCCCACCAATGAATGAGATTGTTACCCCACACAGGGGAGTTTTAGCAGGTTACCAATCAACTGAACCTCATAATCAGGGGATATTGTTTTCCGTGGACCCGGGCGATTTGGAAAAGGCAATCGAGCATGTGATTAACATGTCGGATTCTGAAAAGCAGCGTCTGGGCGAGCAGGCGCGCGCCTGGTATGAGCAAAACGACCATTTTTTTGTCCAGGCGCTTCCAGAAGCAGTGAACCATTACTTAAACAGATAAGAAACGTCATTCGATGCAAGGATAGATACAGTCCGCTTATCCCTGTATCCATCTTTGCTCGCAGAGCTTTTATATTTATATAGGAAGAGGAAATGAATGAACATTACGATTTTTGGTTTAGGTTATATCGGCAGTGTGAGCGCCGCTTGCCTGTCTGATCATGGTCATCAGGTGGTGGGTGTCGACGTGAATCCAAAGAAAGTGAAGAGCATCCAATCTGGAAAAAGCCCGATTGGCGAACCCGGTTTGCAGGAACGTATTCAAAGAAATCAGCAAGCCAGCACCTTGAGCGCAACTCAAGACGCAGCTGAAGCTGTTCGAGTCCGCTGAGCTGATTTTTATTTGTGTAGGGACTCCTTCCGCTCCGAACGGCAGCCTGGATACGACCTATGTTGAACGGGTCTGCGCGGATATTGGTAAAGCACTGCCTTTAAACAAAGGCTTCCCCGTCATTACTTTACGCAGCACCGTTCTTCCGGATATTGTCCGCGATCGATTGATCCCAACCCTTGAACAATATTCCGGCCAGACAGCCGGAAAAGACTTTGGTTTCTGCGTGAACCCCGAATTTTTGCGGGAAGGGAATGCCGTGGCTGATTTTGAGCATCCCCAATATACCATTATTGGGGAGCTGGATAAACGTAGCGGCGACCAGGTCGTCCAGCTCTATAAAGACTTCCAGGCTCCGATCTATCGGGTTCCATTAGGGGTTGCCGAAATGATCAAGTATGCCAGCAACGCTTTCCATGCCGCAAAGGTCACTTTTGCAAATGAAATGGGGCGGGTGTGTGAGGCGTATGGCGTGGACAGTGAGCAGGTAATGGACGTTTTTACGCAGGATCATAAGCTCAACATCTCGCCCAAATACTTGAAACCTGGCTTTGCCTTTGGCGGTCCATGCCTGGGCAAAGACTTACGCGCTCTGCTATACGGCGCTTGCCAGCAGGATGTGGATATCCCTGCCCTTGCCAGCCTTTTAGAGAGCAACCAGCAGCAGGTTCAAAACATCGTCGACCTGGTACTGCGCGTCTGATGTACAGAGAGTTGGAATGCTCGGCATCAGCTTCAAACCGCACTCGGATGACCTGCGCGAAAGCCCGGCAGTCGAGCTCGCCGAACAACTCTTTGGCAAAGGCATTGACTTGCGCATTTATGACCCCGACTTATCCTTAAACAAGCTGTATGGCAGTAACAAAGCCTATATCGAAAAAACGTTACCCCATATTGCCTCTCTTTTGGCCCCTTCGCTGACTGACATTTTGAAACATGCTGAATTGCTCTTGATCACCAAACCGCTGAGCGTTGCTGAGCGAGACCAGTTATCTCACCTGGAAAAACCTGACCAGATTCTGGTTGACCTGACTCATCAGAATCCCCAAAAAGTAACCCGCCTGGTCGAAAATTCTGTTGCTTAATAAATCGTGGACCCGTGGCTTTGGCAAAGGTACGGGTCCACGATTAAAGGTTTTCCATTGACAGATTACCGCTTTCGTCTTATCCTCACTCCATTACACCGGGTCGAATGATCTTCATGCCTCGAAAAGTCCGCTTTTATCTTTTCCTCAGCTTATCCTTTTTCTGCCTGCTAGCCTCACTGCTGCTGACGCTGCGCCAGGTTGACCGTTATAACGCCTCCCTGCGCCTGTTCCCCTCCGGGACCAGCATCGGCGGCATTCCGGTTGGTAATTTGACTGAACAGGCTGCTGGGGCTCGCCTGGCGCAGGCTTTCCAGCAAACCCCGGTTGAATTACAGATTGATGGAAGTCCCGTTCAGATTAATCCGCAGGATGCTGGTCTCCAGTTCAACCTGGATGGCATCCTTTATGCGCCTCGCCAAATCCTGGCGGGGCGAGCTTATTGGCCTGGCTTTTGGGACTTCCTCATGAACCGCCTCTCCGCCGGATTTGCCGCTCCGCTGGCCTGCGCCGTGTCTGAAGACCATCTGCATACCTACCTGCAAGAACAAATCGCCCCCCGCTACAATTACCCGCCTTCGGCTGTCCAGCCCATCCCGGCGGATGTTCTTTTCAAACCCGGTCACAGCGGCACAGTCCTCGATCTGGATCAGGTTGAACCAGCCATTCGCACCGCATTGTGTTCAGCCAGCGCGCGGGTGGTCGCCATCTCCACCACGCAAACTGGCGTACTGCCGCCTTCACTCACTATGCTTGAACCGGTATTCGAATCCATTACCCAGGTTTCGGGTTTTGATGGCATCATCGAGCTGTATTTTCAGGATTTAAAGTCAGGAAAAGAAATTAACTTTGCCTACAACCAGGGGCAACCGATAAAACCCGAGGTTGCTTTCACAGGCGCAAGCACGATCAAAATTCCAGTGATGATCTCCGCTTATAAACGCCTGGACGGGCCCCCGCCGGATGACCTGCGCCATCAGCTGGAGTTAATGATCGATCTTTCCGACAACGGTTCCACCGATGAAGTAATGCAGCGGGTACTGGATGAGCATATTGCCCCGGTCGAAGTCACCCAGGACATGCAGGCATTGGGGATTGAGAATACCTTCCTGGCCGGATTCTTCTACCCTGGCGCCCCCTTGCTAAACCGGTATCAAACCCCCGCTAACCAGCGCACCGATATCTCCACTGATCCAGACATCTATAACCAGACCACAGCCCCCGATATGGGCCGCTTGCTGGCATACATCAACCAATGCGCAGAAAGCGCCAGCGGTCCGTTAATTGAAAAGTTCACCGGGCAGATTACCCAGGCGGAGTGTCAGGAGATGGTTGGCTTACTTGCTAAAAACCGCAAAGGGCTGCTGATCGAAGCGGGTCTTCCTGAAGGCACCCGCCTGGCACATAAATACGGTTGGGTTACCGATGCCAATGACGGCCTAATGCACACTGCCTCTGATGCGGCCGCTGTTTTCACTCCTGGAGGCAACTTTATTTTGACCATCTACCTGTACCATCCAGTTCAGTTACAGTGGGACGATGCCCAGCGCCTCGTCGCCCGTCTTGCTACCGCAGCAGATAACTTCTATAATCACTGGAAATAAATCGAGGGACTCTCTCTGTTGACGAGATTTCCATTATCGATTATGTTTTAAGGCGAATGGGGAAACACACGCCAGGGAATACTGCGGCGTTGAAGAACCACATGAGAGGATAGTCAAAGAAAGCATGGAACCAGCCTATTCGGATACCAATACTGGGCTGCATTATGACCTGCGCCTGGAGGTAGACCCGCGGACCAACTTTATCGCCGTGAGTGGCAGTCTCGCTTATCATGCGCCGAGAAATCGGCTGGAACGCGCCCGGTTTTACCTGAACCGGCAGTTTACCGTTACGCGTTTAGAAGGTCGCCGCGTAATGGGCTATCAATTTGAGCTATATGACACCCCTCACCTGCCCGCCATTTCTCAGGCTGGCGTTTTGGATGTATATTTTAATCCCCCCCTGCATCAAAATGAAACTGCGCTGATCCAGTTTGACTATCATGGCAACCTGAGCGAGTGGCCACCGGAATCGGCCAACATTATCTCACCCGATTGGGTGGAAATGGGACTGTACCTGCCCTGGTTTCCCTTGCAGATTGATGAAAGCCCTGCCAATCTCACCTTTACCTTGCGAGTCACGCTGCCTGCTGGATACCAGGCGGGCAGTTATGGGCCTTATGTTTTCAAGGATGGCGCCTGGTTCTTTAATTGGCCATACCCCACAAGCGATATTGTCGTTGTGGGCGGCCAATCAATCGAACCTCGGGTATACACCAGTGAGCCCAATCATGTCTTCTTATACACCACAACCTTTAGTGATGCCTCTTCCGCTCAACTGGGAGAGGATATGCTCTGGACGCTTGAACGTTTTTCGGGTTGGTTTGGCCCAATTCGCCCTACAGACTTTACCTTAATCGAGTCGCCGCGCCCGCTAGGGGGCGGATATGCCCGCAGGGGATTGGTCGTTTTAGCCGGGCTCAACGAGCGCGATTATCTCGGCCAGCGAGAAGCCTATTTACGCTACCTTGCCCATGAAACCGCCCACGCCTGGTGGTGGGATGCCCCAACCGGCACCTGGGAAGACTGGCTAAACGAAAGCTTTGCTGAGTACAGCGCCCTGCTGGCGGTGCGTGAACGATTTGGGCAAGAGACTTTTGATCAATTCCTGGAGCGAAAGCGTGAACGCACCTCCCAAAATCTCTCCTTCTGGGGCTTCGACCGGGCCGATAATCCCACCCCCGAAAAACAAGCCGCGGTCGAACACCTGCTCTATGACAAAGGCCCACTTCTGTTGAATGACCTGGCGGAAAAAATTGGGATCCCCCGGTTTCTCGAGTTGTGCCGCGCACGCCTTTGGAGCGGGGTGATCACCACGGAACATCTACTTGACTTGCTAGAAGAAGTGGAAAACCGAGACATCCGGGATTGGTTCGAACATCAGCTGAAGTCCGGCAGCTAAAGCGGCGATTGATTGCAAAATTGACTGCAAATTGGATAGACGAGCCAGGGAACGGCCTGACGCGCATCCGAGAAAGGAATGAACCATGCCTGACCATCCCCGCCCCACGAAGGCTGAAATCCAGGCAGCAGCCGGGAAGACGGTTGCCGATGTGATTGCTCCCAATCTCAAAGTATTATTTTGTGGGATTAACCCAGGTTTATATACCGCCGCGATTGGGCATCACTTTGGCCGACCAGGGAATCGCTTCTGGCCGGCACTGTACGCGAGTGGGATCACCCCGCGCTTGCTCTCTCCTTATGAAGATCAAGAACTATTAAACTTCGGCTATGGCATCACCAACCTGGTCACGCGCGCGACAGCAGCTGCAGATGAGTTATCCACTGAGGAACTGGTAACGGGGGGAAAGGTTTTAGAAGCCAAAGTCATCCGCCTAAAACCTCGTTTCCTGGCTGTGCTGGGTATCACAGCATTCCGCACTGCATTCCATCAGCCAAACGTTCAGGTAGGTCCACGCCCTGAAACGATTGGGGAAACACACCTGTGGGTACTTCCCAACCCCAGCGGACTCAATGCGCACTATAATCTGGATGAACTGGCGCGTTTGTTTCGAGATCTCAAACAGGCCGCCGAATAAATCCTTCCAATACTGAGGAAAAAATGACCGAAGAGATTTTATTTGGTAAGTTGACGAAAGCACAGTTAGATGCTTTCTTATCCCAACCAATTTTGGCCCGGCTGGCGACCGCAGTTCCTTCCAAAGAAGATCCCAGTTTTTTTCAACCCCATAACACTCCCGTCTGGTTTGAGTGGGACGGACAGAACCTTTACATCAGTGCTTTTTCAAGCACGCGTAAGGTTAAGGAAGTGCGACGCAATCCCTACATCGCAGTGTTAATTGACTTACCCCAGGCAGTGGATGGCGTGTCGGCAGTACTGATGGAAGGCAAGGCTGAATGGATCAACGCCAGTCCCTTTGTGGAAGAAATGAGCCGCACAATCTATACGCATTACATGGGCTCTGAGGGTGTCCTGGCCGCCGAACCACAATCCTGGATCATTGACCCAGAAAACTCTATCATTAAACTGCCACCGCAGCGAGTTTTTACGTGGTAAAAGCATCTGACACGCATAATATACATAATTTGTATCCATTTACGCTGATTTAAACTTTTATTGCTTCTAATTTTCTTTTATAATAATGTAAGGTATCTTCTTAATAAAGGGGGAGTGAGTGTTTAGTTTTGCTGGTTATAGCCGCAAAACTAAACACTCACTCAACTTTATTGGAAAGGTACCCAGAAATAAATTTTAGAAAGGGTGATGGATGGCTGAAAAAAGCGTGGCGCAAAAGCTGCTTATTAAACCGGGCCAGCAAGTACGCGCCGTGAATCCTCCTCAAGATTTGCTGCAACTATTGGGCAGCCTGCCCGATGATACCAGCTTGCTCACCGATAGTGCTGCGCCGCATACGCTGCTTTCGGCTGATGTACTGCTGTTTTTTGCAAATAATCGCACAGACCTCCAAACCCTACTTCCTGGGCTGCGTGCAGCATTGCCACCCGGTGGAATTTTATGGGTCGCTTATCATAAAGGCACCTCACCAGTACACACCGATATCAACCGTGATAGCATAAACGCCTATGCGAAAACGATAAATTTACAAGGTGTTTCAATGATAACCATCAATGAAGACTGGGCAGCCCTGCGCCTTAAAGTCATCGATGGGGGATAGAAAGGTTGCAGAATGAGTTCACAATCTACGGCAACCCAAGTCTCTGCTGGCGGCGTAGCGTATCGAGAACAAAGGGACCATGTTGAAGTCGCATTAATCCTGGTTGGCCCGAAAGAACGCTGGCAGTTGCCAAAGGGAGCCGTAAATCAGAATGAAAAAATTGAAGATGCTGCGCAGCGCGAAGTTCGCGAAGAAGCCGGCATTGAAACGGAACTACTGGATCTGATCGACCGCATAGACTATTGGTTTTATGTGTCCCGCAGCAAACAACGCACGCGTTTTCATAAATTCGTCTATTTCTACTTAATGCGCTATATTTCTGGGGATGTGAATGACCATGACAACGAGGTCATAGAAGCTCGCTGGGTCGAAATCGATCAGGCCATTCGGCAGCTGGCTTTTGATAGTGAAAAGGAAATGGTTCGGCAGGCAAAAAAGCGTCTGGCTGCCAGCGGCCTGGTGCACAATCCATATTCCGAAACCAATAGCGAGTCAGGCGGTTTCACCAGGGAAGTATGAAAGAACTTCCTTTGGATCAATATGACCGGGTCCGACCGCTGGTGCAGCAGAGTGGCATGCGCGGTCATTTGGCATTGGTTTACGAGTTGCTGGAACACCGGGTGAATGGTCAAATCTGGGTCAATGATCAGACCCATCCTGAAACCGCGTTGATTTGCCCGCAGAATGGTTTCTACTTTGTATTCGGTAAACCAGATGAAGAGTGCCTTGCCCCAGAAATAAACCGAATGTGGGCCGATCAGCCGGCAATGCACGAAAACTATGCCACCCTCTTTGGGAGTAATCCAAATTGGACGGGTCCCTTGCAGCGCCTGTTCGATCCGCTGGGGGCTCCAATGGTTTCCCGTCTGGCTTTTATCCAGCAAACCGCAACGCCAGATCTGCCTCCCCCGCCCGGATTTTTCCTGGAGCCGATTTCAGAAAGTCTGGGACAATCGATCCTGGACGGTTCAGGAACGCACAGCTTTGGCATTGATCCCTGGTTCATCCGCATTGCCGGCGGTCCTGCCGCTTATGCCGCAAACGAACTGGGCCTGGCCCTGGTTAAGAATGGTCAGATTGCCAGCCTGTGTGGTTTCTGTGGTTGGGGATATGGTGAGGTAGAAATGGAAGTGGGCACTGTCCCGGCTTTTCGCGGGCAAGGCTTAGCCACAATTGTCTGCGCCGCCTTCATGCGCCAATGCCAGCAGCGCGGTTTGCAGCCCGCCTATTCTTGCCAGGCGGGTAATCATGCCTCAATAGCAGTCGCGCATAAACTTGGCTTTGTGGAAATTGAAGCTATTCAGGGTTTCCCATTGTTTCCTCTATCGTGATAGAATCACCGCAGCACTGTACCCAACAGTCAAGCTCGCACCCTGCGGTGTTTAGAAACGGTAGTATTTATGACCTATCCTGAACCCGGAAACCGCGACTTAAGCCAGATTGAATGCCCCAACTGCGGTAAACCGGTGCCGTTTGAGGTGCTGGTCTGCCCAAACTGCGGACTGCATCTCTACCTGGATGATCTTATCGAAGAAGAGGAAACTCCGGAGCCGGCGCCGCCTACGCCCCGACCCGAGCGTCAGATCATTAGCATTCTTCTGACCGGTTTCCTGTTTGCAGCTCTAGTCACCTTACTGATCGAGATGGTAGCATCCCATCTCTGGACGACTGAAACATTATCCACCGTCGGGAAGCTGGTTTTATTTATCGCAGGACCGCTTGGCGCCTTACTAGGTGGATACGCAGCAGCTGCCAATCAATCCAGGCGCAGTTTCGATCTGCAGCGGGTGCTTGGCTTAGGGTTAGGGGTGTCGCTGCTAAACCTCGCCCCGGTTCTACTGAGTGAAAGCTACTGGTATAATCTTGCCATTATGCCGCTGCGTCCGCTGGCGATTGCCAGCATCCTCGTCATGTTACTGATTGGTCCCTTGGGCAGCTGGATCTGGCTGCGGACAACCCGTGCTACTGTGGACTTACCTGAGATTCCCAGTCCAGATGAACTGCACAGTTATTATAAATTATTGGCTTATGTTCGGCACGATATGGACATTGCCGAACAGTTAATCGCCTATGAGCGAAAACGCTCACCGAATGCCAGCCGAAAAAAGCTCATTGAAAATGCAATTTACCACCTTAAACAAGATCAGCACTGATTCTTCAGCTCCACTATCCTATGTGTCGCACCGGCGCTGGTTCGGCTTTGCCCTGGGCACGGCGATGGCGCTGGTTTATGCACTCATTTCTCAATTCATCAATCGGGTCGCCCTGCCCGGCATTCCCTTATACCAACCACCTTTTGGGCCCATCGGTAATCTAGGGCTGGAACTGTTCTTGGGCATGTTGATTGGCGCCATGTGTGTCTGGGCAGAGGTGAGCGTCTGGGGTGTTGTCCTCAGCAGCTTACTCTGTTCGCTGGTGGTAATGGTGGCTTCGTTCTTTTCAGGGAATACGGCGAATGGTATGGCAGCCACAAAAATAACCGCGCTGGTCATCGTATATGTTCCCTTTGCCGCTATGTTCGCCCCAGCCCTGATGATTTTCCGCTGGATTGTCAACCGGGAAGAAAACGCATATCGCAACCAGCAAATCGGTATGCCAGACAATCCGTTACTGCGCGTCGCCCTGCCACTGGCGCTCGTAGTGCTGGCATTCGTTGGGGGAGCGCTGACCCTTTACAATTCCACTGCCCGCACCGTCATTCCCCGCACGCAGGCTATGATCCAATCGGCGCAACAGGTACAGGATGTCACGGCTCTGCCTCGTGCACTTCAGCCGCCCGACGTGAATTTATTTCTCGAAAAAGGCCAGGGAAATTACACATTGCAATGGGACCGCGACCCTAATAATCACTTCGCGATTCCGCGCCCCGCTTCAGCCCAGGGAGAACAATCCATTGTGATCGCCCGCTTCCCGAATAACTACCTCCTGGTGTGCCTGTATCCTGAGCCGAACAGTGACCCGATCTGCCGGGACTTTGATCAACCACCCTTCCAATCCCCATAACGCCTGAAAATGCCTTCTCAGCTTGAATAAGCGCCGCCTGCGGTCCGTTTTGAACCGGAATAACCCTTCTTCATCCACTGGCAGGATTTACAAATTTACGACAGGCGCATCCGGCTGACCAGCACCGGCGGAATGCCAGCGTAATTCGCCCAGGAAAAGGGCCGCTCGCCAGCCATATCTGCTGGGAAGACAGGTTCCGAGATGCCATCTAACCTGAAACCTTGTTGGAATGCAAGGTCGTATAGCAGGCTCAAAGGGCGATGAAAATAAAATTGAGCCGCAGGTTGGCCAATAATCCCCAGCCCTTTGTCCGTGCGCGGTTGGATATAACCGGTGACTTTGAGGGTATATTCCACCACCAGCTTTCCCTCCCGATCTTCTTCCTCCGCTACTCTGCGAATGTAGGAGCTATTAAAGGCTGGGTGCGGCACAGAAAAGACAAAACGCCCTTCCGGCTTAAGCAAGCTGGCAACTCCCCTGAATAAAGGTTCAACTTCGGTCATATCCTGGATCGCCATACCACAATAGACGGCGTCAAAACGGCGGATGCCGCGCGGGCTTTTTGCCAGGCCAAGCAGCTGTGCATAATCGGTAGCGTCAATCACTTCGTACTCGATCCGTGCGGCATATTCACTGCTACGCGCCCGCGCTCGCTCAATAAAGACTGAGCTAAAGTCACAGGCGACTACCTGCGCGCCGAGTTGAGCCATACGCCGGGAGAATACACCATTTCCACAGGCCACGTCCAGCACCAGTTCTCCTGGTTTCAACGCTAACAGTTTTTCTGCCGCCGGGCCAATTAAAAACCGTTGAAAAGCATTTCCCTCACCCATCGCCTCATCCCAAAATGAAGCGTTCTGGTCCCAAATTTCCTGCACTTCCCGATTCAATCGTTCAGCATCCACACGTTCTTCTTCTGAATTCATGCGTTCCTCCTGATTGAATTAAATGGTTATCCAAAAGATCCTATTCAATCGCCAATAAGAAGCACACTAAGCGACCCGTTCCATAAAGCGCACCTGATTACGCCCGCTTTGCTTCGCCAGGTACAGCGCCTGGTCGGCAGCATCAATTAACGCTTCTAGAGACATCCCCGAGCGCCGGAGCGTCGCTACCCCAATGCTAATGGTCACCCGCAGGCTCTGGTGAGTGATATGCATCTCTGTTTCAGCCATCATGCGCCGGATACGTTCGCCAATCAACGCTGCTCCCTCGCGGTCGGCTTCAGGCAGAGCGATTACAAACTCTTCTCCCCCCCAGCGTCCCACAATGTCAGTGGCGCGCAAGGCCTGGCTGCAAACCTGTGCCACCTTCTGCAGAACCTGGTCTCCGGCGTTATGCCCAAAGGAATCGTTCACCCGCTTAAAATGATCAATATCGACCATCAATACACTCAGCGAACGGTCATAGCGCAACGCCCTTTCCACCTCGCTGCGCCCCAAGTCAGAGAAATGCCGCCGGGAAAATAACCCGGTCACTGAATCAGTAATTGCCATCTGCTTCATCTGATCGTATAGGCGCATATTCTGTACAGCGATCGCCGCCTGTGTAGCAATCGTCTCGAGCAGGCTGATCTGTTCATAGGTATAGGCATGCGCCTCCAATTTCTCCATGGCGATGACGCCGACCACCTTATCTAGCAGGATTAACGGCACGCCCACATACGATCGCGCTGGAGGATTATCATGACGCTCAATTTTGTAATCCTGCTCCACAGTCCCAGACAAGGTATCCGGCAGGTAGATCGTCCGGCGCTGGCGAATGACCTCACCAGTCAATCCGGGCTGAGTGAGAATATCTCGGGGTGCAATCTCTTCATATTCACCCTGGTTGTAATATAACGGCACTTCAATCTGCCCTGTTCCAGGTTCATATATTGCGACCGAAAACATGTCAATTGGCAGCACCTGACGGCATTCATCGAACAGAGAAATCAAAATATTTCCCATCTCTCGCCCGGTAGTGAGGGTCAACCCTATGCGATACAGGATGCTCATCTCTTCAGCGCGATGGTGAACGGCATCATACAGGCGCGCATTTTCAATCGCAATCGCTGCCTGGTCTGCAAATACGTGCAGGCTGTATGAAAGATTGGGCGTAAATGTATCCGGCTCACCGCTATCCAGGTTGATGAAGCCTTGCGTCTTGCCCTTGATGCGAATGGGGGCCCCAGCATACGAGCGAATCCAGGCATTTGGCTCATGCACGAGCCAGCGTTTATCCAACCAGGTATCGCTGATGATCGCCGGTTCGCCCGTTTCAGCCATCCACATATAGGTCGGCCCTTCGCTCAGGGGTTCGCGCAGCGTACGCAAGAATTCCTCTCCAGCAGCGTCATAGCCCCGCCAGCGAACAAAGCGCAAGGTACCATCTTCATCAACCATAGCGATATTCGCGGCAACTTTTGGCACCACAATTTCCAGGTTCGCCAGAATTCGGTCCAGGACTTCTTCCAGGTTCAAAGTGCTGTTCAACGCGCTGGCAGTATCATGCAGCGCCTCTGCCAGGGTCCGTTGGTGGCGTTCGGCCTCTTCCGCCTGCATCTTTGCCACCGCGCCAGAAACAATGCGGCAAATGCTCCAAAGCAGTTCTTGATCCTCCTGGCTCCAATCCCGCTCCATGCCGCAGTGTTCATACGCTAAAAATCCGTACAGGCGTTCCTCAGCCCCATAAATCGGAAAAGCAGCCAGTGAAAGAGCTTCCCAGGTCGCCATGTATTCGCAGATATCCTCTGGCATGCTGTCAGCCGTTGGCGCAAGGATCAAACCACCTTGTTCCATGTTCTGTTTCCAACTTGGTATGGCTGCATAGCGCACCAGCACGCTCTCTCTGGCGCGTGGATGGATATCGGGTTGACACCACTCCAATAGGATAGTGGTTTCCTGCCCATCGGCAGAATCCTTGCACAGATACACCCGGCTGGCTTCTTCAAAACGGCCTGCTCGCTCCAGCACCTGGACCAGCGCTTCTTTGATATCTTTTGGCCGGTATAGAATTTGCAGCAAGCCATTGATAAACGTCTGATGTTCAAGGTTGTGCTTTAAACGCAGCTCAAGCTCTTTACGAGAGGAAATATCTCGGACAATCGCTAAAACTCCGGTCACGCTGCCGTTTTCACCCAGCAGGGGCGAAGAAGTTATTTCGCCCCAAAAGGTTGACCCATCCGCGCGTACCAGGCGATATTCCTGCGACGGCAAATTTTCTTGATCCTCAATCACTTTCAGAATACGCGTGGAGGCGATTGCACGGTCATCGGCATGAATCCAGTTGAGCGGCGACTGCCCTGTTGCTGGTCGTTCCCTTGAGATCTGATATAGATCGTAAACCGTGGGCGAGACGAACGTCAGGTTCCCCTTGAGGTCTGTCAGCACAATGCCTACCGGGGCAGTGTTTACCAGCTGCCGGTACAGGCGTTCAGAAGCGCTCAGGTTCTCCTCAGCCTTTTTCCGCCAGGTGATATCTCTTAGAATGAGAATGCGTCCGGCAAAACGCCGTCCATACTGAAACCAGTCTGTCAGGCTCACTTCCAGGCAGCGCACGCCCTGGTCTGCTAGTGTAACAGCCAACTCGATCGTTCCCGACCCAGGTTTATTCAGCATTTCCGCCAGTGTTGGCCACTGGTTGATCATATCTCGGGCCGGTTTGCCAGCCGCCTGGTCCGCCGCCAATCCTAAAAATTGCCGGGCAAGCGCGTTAATTTCAACCACCCGCCCGCGCGTATCCAGCACCAGGAAACCGTCTGTAATCCGTTCCAGAATCGCTTTATGCGCCAAGGGAGAAAGATCAAACAAACCCAGGCGGAACAGCGTCCAGGCATAGATAATTCCGGTCAGCGAAAAGGCATACGGCGTCAAGTCCAGGCCAGGCCAGGGATTTGAACCACTCAGATATAAGATATTCGCCAACCAGGGGATCAACATGCCAGACATTAATGCAACCACCTGGCTGTGCTGTGTCCCGGACCGCCGCCCCATCGCCCGAACCAAAACCACCCCACCAATCAAGAGCAGGAGATAGCTAAAAACGGTAAAGATTATGAACCAGGGTCCGTGGGCATATACCAGTGAGAAACTGCCAGGTTGCCCTACGCTGCGAATTGTGCTCCAGATCAGGCTGTGCTGTTCATTGGTCAACACCAGCGCAATCGTCACCGTTGGAATAAAGGCTAACCAGGGCAGCAAGCGTTGGGTGTACTGGCGTTCAGGAGCAGTATATTCAAGAGTAAATAACAACCAGAATACGCTTACCCAGGCAATTCCCAGGTAAGCAACCTTGGCCCATAAAATTTTTTCATTATTCGATTGAGTAATTGCTTCCAGCGCAGCAGCGGCAACCCAAATAGCGACAGCCAGCATCATGAGCATAAAGCTCAAACTTCCCGGTGAGCGCTCTCGCCGCCAGGCAGCGATTGCCAGCACCAATGCTGCAAGAGCCACAATGCTAAAAGGGATGCCGATCACCGCAGTCCCATAACCCACAAAACTTCCTCCAATGCCAGTCGTGGCAACATTGTTCCATTTCCAACCCGGTATTGGATTCATAACCGGGCAAGTTTTGCCTGGTTTCAGCCGGTATCGGTTTGGATGATCTGCATTAAACAGCCAATGTGAAAGCTTGTACCCGCTTGATTCTAACAAAGATTTGCGAAATGATCGATATCAAATATGTGAAGGTTCAGGGTTTTCACAAAGTCGGGCGCTTTATGAAAATCCAATCCAGAGGACCATCCTCCGACCCCTTCCTGCGCTTGCTCCGCAAGCTGGAAGGGGAGAAAAGAGATTTTGGGGTAGCGGTAGCCGCTTTGCGGCCACCGCTACCCCAAACCCCGAAAAAAGGCAAGCGACTTTGTGAAAACCGTATGTGAAGGTTTTGCAGGTATTGGGGTTTAAAAGGCGAACCCAGTTTCCCTTATGGAAACTGGGTTCGCAGGAGGTCTCAGGGAGCCAGAGGACTTTTGCTCCCTTGGAAAAATGCCAGCAAATTAATCTCCGGAAGACGAAGCCTCAGAAGATGGCGCGCCAGATGATGAGGTTTTTTCAGTCACAACACTTTTAACCGCCCCTGCTGCGCGAGCAGCTTGCACCTGCGCCCCGCTTACGGGGAAAGCCGGTCATCTTTCGAATAGGTTCATTCCATACCTTTAAACGGAGTGCGCGGAGCTCTTCTCCAATATCAATCTGCCGCGCCCATTTTTGGATAACAGGTGTATTCTCATGTGCCAGCGGCAGGTTGTAATTCGGGATGCGCGGGCTCAAGTGATGCACATGATGGTATCCAATATTGCCGGAAAACCACTGCAGTACTTTGGGTAACTTATAAAAGGATGCTCCTAAGAGTGCTGAAGCGACGTAATTCCAGTCCGGGTCACGCTCCCAATAGGTTTCTTCGAATTGATGTTGAATATAGAACATCCAGATCCCAAAAGCGCCACCAAACCAAAGGATCGGGAGTTGGATCATCACGTACGCTTTGAAGCCGATCAGGAAACTCATTCCAACGGCGATGCCCAATAAGGCCAGGTCCGTCCAGATGACGCTCATCGTCTGGCGCTTGCCATAATTCGGGATCGGCAGCCGGTGCATAATCAGGAACATGTAGAGCGGTCCCAGGCCAAACATAACGAATGGGTTGCGGAAAAATGCATACCCTAAGCGTGTGGCCCAGCGCGCTTGCAGGTATTCCTCAAGCGTCATGGTGGTCACATCGCCATCGCCACGTTTATCCAGATTTCCACTCGTTGCGTGGTGGACAGCGTGTGAATGCCACCAATGCTCCCCAGGCGTGAATACCAGAACGCCCAAAATTGAGCCAACTATCTTGTTCCATTTCTTAGATGGGAAGAACGAATTGTGCCCACAATCGTGAAAGAAAATGAACAGGCGCACCATAAATAAAGAGGCTGGCACAGCCAGGGCTAAGGTCAACACGTACGATACCTTTAAACTGAGGATCATTAAATACCACAGGGTTAAATACGGGATCAGTGTATTTACCAGCTGGAAAATACTATGCCGGGTACTCGCCTTTTGATATGGGGTCAATAATGTATTTAACTCCCGCATGGTTGGGAGGGGTTCTTGAGGAATAGGTTTAGATTTCATTGATCAAATATCTCCTCTCTGTATTGTAAAGGGCTGAGGAAACTAAATCTATAGGTATCTGATTGATTTTGGTCACATTCTTGGTCACGGTCTTAACTGTGACCCTGTGCAAAGCAAGGCTTCTGAAAAGATTACTCCATGCGATTCTGATAAGATGATCAAAATAATCGCTATAATAAATATAGTGCAGCCTATCCATAGCCCCAACAACAGAAGTTGTTGGGCTATGATATTTCTACAAGAGGTTCTGATGTCACCTGTATGCGAAGCGGAGCGCCAGTTATTAATCGCTTTAATAGAACTGGTTGAACCACTTGAGACGCCTAACAACACGCATTACACCTTCCACCCAAACACTTTGGAAGAAGCGGCTGGCTATTTTCACTCGCTGCGCGTAGATTGGACCTGTGCATATACCAGCCTGGCAGATCGCGGTATGCTGGTAAGCACTCCCGAAGGAACTGGGGCACAACTCACGCCAGCCGGGATAGCCCTGGCTCGCCAGGAGCGCCTGGATCACCCGCCAATCTGGTATTGGTACCGGGAGTATTACACCATTTCAGCCAGCAGCCGGGTTTATTCTCGCTTTTGTCAAGAGCTGTATGGTCGCGACCTGTGCCAGACCAATTTTTCAGATATGGCCCAGATCGATTTCTTTCTGCAAGTTTCCGGAATTAAACCCGACAGCCGGGTGCTGGACCTGGGCTGTGGCGCGGGACACCTAGCCGAGTATATTTCAGACTGCACTGGCGCGCAGGTGTGGGGCGTCGATTACGTCCCAGAGGCAATCGAACAGGCACTTTCCCGCACGATGGCAAAACGTGACCGGCTAAACTTTCAGGTCGGCAACTTCGACCACCTCGATTTCTCACCTGGGATGTTTGATCTGATTGTATCCATCGACACACTCTATATGCCCAATGACTTGCCCGCCACACTGAGCCGCTTGCAGGAAATGCTCGCCCCCCATGGGCGTATATTTGTATTCTACCTGACAATGCTTTTCGACCTCACGCAATCTCGGGAAGGCCTCCTGCCGCATGGGAGTGAGCTGGCCAGATCGCTGGACGCGCTTCAGATGACCTATCGCACCTGGGACTTTAGTGAGCCAACGTTGAACCTGATGCGCCGCAGGCGCAAATTGGCTGAAGCCATGCAACCGGATTTCGCCAACGAGGGTACAATCTTCCTCTATGATCACCTGATTACAGAATTGGACAGTGGCAGCCAGCCTTATCATCCGCAAATTACCCACCTCGCTCGCTATCTATATGAAATAAGCGCATAATTTGACCCGGCGAGATTTCCACCCAGGTTCGTTTTAACTCGTTTTGCCCAGCTTAATAGATGGAGGGATATGGACATTTTTGGAACACCCAATATCGAGCAAATGGTCGATAACAATGATTATGAGGGCCTGCTAAAAGCGCTGGAGCACCGTAACAAGTTTGTCCGTTTACAGGCTGCCCAGGCTCTGGCGCAGTTGAATGATGGCACCGGCTGGCGTTACCTGTTTGATACAGTGCGTCAGTTTAATGACCCAGAGGCGCAGGATATCGCCGTGGCAATGCTGGGCGAACTCGGCCATCCACGAGCCGTGCCTGTGCTGGGCGAAACATTAATCAAAGCGCGCTTTGATCTAACGCGCGGCGAACTGGCTGTCGTTTTACGAGAAGCGCTGATCAACATCAGCGGTGCAGAAGCCGAAGAAGCGCTCCTTCGCGCCGGGTATGACCCAAAGGTTGATCGAGAAACAGATCTGGAAGCAGACGAGCCTTCTACAGCCGATTTCGATGCCCATTTTGTGCGCCCCATTTTGCCTAATACATCCCAGATCCACTTTCAAACCGCCGAAGAGCATCTGAATAACGCCGTCCAGTTGCGAGAAGCCGAAGCGACTGAACGGGGCATGGTAGAGTGCAGCCTGGCGTTGTGGTTGACACCGGATTGGGCATACGCCTGGTACCTGCGGGGTGTACTCTTTGAAGATCTGGATCGGTTATCGGAAGCCCGTTTGGCATACCAACGGGCTGTTGAACTGGACCCAACTTTGAAGGACGCTCAGGATGCATTGGCTGAGTTGTCGGATGAAGTTGAACTGATAACCACGGATTTAGATGTATTGATTGCACAACTGGAGGCTCGTGATTGGCAGGCTCGGCGGAATGCAGCTGCTGAAATTGGTCACCTGGCGCTGCATGGCACCGAACTTGCGCGCGAAGCCGTAGACGCATTGATCGAACGTCTTCAGGATGAAGAACGTGAAGTTCGTCATACCGCAATTGAGGCCTTAGGCTTGCTTGATGACCGGCGCGCACTGCTGCCTATCCTCAACCTGGTCGAATCTTCCTGGTTGGTGCGCTTTGCCATCCTCGAAGCCCTGGCTCGCCTGGGATCGATTGAGGGCCTGGTGACGGCACTGCGCAACGAAATGAACCGCATGCAGGAGCGCAACCTGGTATTCAGCAGTCACAAAGATCCCCTGCTGGAAGTTGAGTATGACACGCTGATGGAAATTGGCGTGCGAGCCATGGAGCACACTGGCGATATCGAAAGTTTACTGGTGATCGCTGAGGGGAATGCCTGGGAAGAGGTTGACGAGCCTGTAGAAGATGAAAACACCGCCGAAGAAGGCGTTGATGAATTAGGAGATTACATTGATGAGGGAGATGAGGATGAGGATGCATTGCAGGAAGACTTAACCTCTTTTGTTGACGAAACTGCTGAAATGGTCGTCATTGCCCTGGAACGATTAGCCACGAAACGCATCCCTGAATTAAAGGATGAGCTCCTCCAACGCCTCACGCTTGTACCTGACCTGACATTAATGGATGTGAGCGAGGAGGAAACCGAACCGGTCGTCGTGCACGACCTTTCGGTGCTGCGTGAGGCGGCCCAAGCAGAGCTATCCCGCCGCAAGGCAAAAAGTCTGGCTGGCAGCTGATGTCATCAAACGATCTGCCCGAAATTACCCAGCAAAATCGGCGAGCCTGGAACGAAATTGCCCAGGTACGCTCGCGCACCTTCCCTCCTGCGGAATTCTTTGCTGAAGGCGGCAGCACGCTGGATCACCGAGCAGTCGAAGCCGCACAGGCAGCCTTCGGCACGCTCAGCGGATTACGGGTGATTTACTTGCAGTCCGCTACTGGAGAAGATACGCTATCCTGGGCGGTGCTCGGCGCGCAGGCAACCGGTATCGACATCAGTGACGAGCAAATTGCGCTGGCACGCGCCAAAGCTGAAAAGGCAAAACTGCCGGTTCGCTTCATTGCCGCCGATATTTACGAATTACCCGCAGCGCTTCCTGAAGATTTACAGAGTGGGTATGATCTCGTTTTTACCGGAGGCGGCGCCATCGTCTGGCTTCCGGATCTCCAACGTTGGGCAGCAGTGGTGGCGTCGCTGCTGAAACCAGGTGGGCGGTTATTATTGATCGATGAACATCCGCTGGCAAACTGCCTGTGGGTGGAACAGAGCGAGCTGCGCATCACCGGAAACTATTTCTCTAGAAACCAGCCTGAGGTTGGCTCAGGCTGGACTCATTTTACGGGTGGTGAAGCAGCTAAAGAAACCAAATTTGAGTTTAACTGGCCACTGGGCGATATCATCACCGCCCTGGCGCAGGCCGGGTTAATCATCGAACGACTGGAAGAATTTCCCGGCGGCGCGCCCTGGCGTTTTCGAGATAAACAAGCAGAAGCCCTAAACCTGCCTGGAGACTACTTGTTGCTGGCGCGAAGAGCATAGCCCATCGATACCGGCATTCGATAATTTGGGATTATCGGATGCCGGTATCAATATTAATATCCATTTCCTCGACCTGCCCGGCTTGCAGCTGCACCATTTTGGGCAGCCCGGCGGCGCGGCCCATTCCACCCCCGGACAGTTTGACAATATAATTTCCAGGCGGCAGCTCTACCTGGTAAGTGCCATCACCATTAAATGGCACATTCTGCACCAGGGTCATTCCGTTCGGCTGGAGAATATCGATTGAGCGCGAAGTGAAGACCTGCGGCGGAATAGGTGTAGGCGCTTTACCTTTTTCCGGCGCGCGCTCAACCGGCGTTAAAGGACCAACCGTCACCTTTCCCCATAACAAGGCCATCCCAGCAGCAGGCTGCGGGGGGCTTAAAAGTGCACCTTCAGTTCCAGGATTGCTTGGAACTGCTGGATAAACCGGCGTCATTTCTGCAGCTGTCGGCACCCCTATAAGCGCAGTTTGAACGACAGGCTGGGTGATTGCTTCCTGGGTAGCGCCAGGTACTTTATCCGGCATTGGCTGCGTCAAGGTCGGTTGAATAGTCATGACCGCGTTGGTTGCCGCGGTTTTAGCCAGCATCCCCGGCGCGCAACCGGTCAGCAGAAAACTCACGCTGATCCACAGAGTCCAAAAACGTATCATCTTAGTTCCTCCTCTTCCCCTTAGGGTAATGATACAATATTTGCCAGGAGGGCAACGCATGACAATTGATTCACCGGATGATCTGGTTCGCTTAAAACTTATTGGGCGAATTGTAGCGCTTGCGATCAAAACCATGAAAGAAAATGTTCGCCCAGGCATTACCACTGCCGAACTAGATGAAATTGGCATGGCAGTATTGACGGAGCACGGGGCGCGGAGCGCGCCCCAGCTGGTCTATAACTTCCCAGGAGCAACCTGCATCAGCATTAACAACGAAGCTGCGCACGGTATTCCAGGCAGCCGCCAGGTGCAGGCAGGTGATCTGGTCAACCTGGACGTATCAGCAGAATTAGAAGGCTATTTCGCCGATGCCGCCGTAACCGTACCGGTTGAACCGGTCGACCCACAGCAGCATAATCTGGTGTTGTGCGCGCAACGGGCCTTACAGAAAGGCATCGCCGCCGCTCATGCCGGAGAGCGTTTTAACAACCTGGGACGCGTAATTGAAGAAGAAGCCCAATCCTGTGGTTTCACCACAATTATGGACCTGGGCGGGCATGGCGTCGGGCGCAGCATCCATGAAGAGCCCCACAGCATCATCAATTACTATAACCCCAGTGACCGGCGGATTCTCAAAGAAGGTGTCGTACTGACCCTTGAGCCTTTCATCACCACCGGCGCGCGGCATGTTACTACAGCGGCTGACGGCTGGACGCTCAAAACAGCTGATAACAGCCTCTCAGCACAGTTCGAGCATACCCTGGTTATCACCCGAGGGAAACCTATCATCATTACTGCACTATAATTTACGAGCGAATGCTCACTGCTAATCTCGAACACAACCTTTCCTCAGTCCGGCTTTAGGGTGTGCATCGATGAGTCCTAAAAAGATGGTAAACCAATTTACCTGCCCATGCGCCAGGGCGATCAACCACTGTTAATGCAATTGAATCTCAGATGACGGGTTTTTAATTCCACAAGCGGTCGAACCATAGTACAATCGCACTTACCCATGAAACATTTTGCAGTTTCTACGCGCATCTCGCTGGTCCTCCGGCGGCTGCTTTTTGCTTCTACGCTGCTGCTGGTATTAGTCGCTCTGGGAGCGGCTTATCTGCTCAGCGGAGTCAGCAGCGCCGATACCCGAATTCACTACACTATCAACCTCAGTAACCCTGCTGTCGGCTTACTAGACGTAACATTCACGCTGCAGCCAGGCCCGCAGCCATTTGTCGACTTTTATCTGCGCGATCCGGTTCAGGCCAACCCTGGTTTTCCAGGACAGCCTCCACGTGCCCGCATTCGCAATTTAACCATTACCCGCGCCGGAAAACCTTTGCCTGCCTGGCAAGCCCTGCCCGGATTTCGGGATGTGCTACGAATTTGGAATGGCTTTAGCCAGCAGCCATTAACGGTCACCTACCAGGTGGACCCATTGTGGTGGAAGGGGGAAAACGCCCCACGCTCATACCTGGGCGACTCCTTCGCTTATTTGCGGGGGATGCTCATCCTGTACACACCGCTCAGTTTGAAAGACATTCTTGCTCCAGACTTCTCGACCCCCAGCGTGGACGCTGGCTTTGCTCAAGTGGACGTGCATCTGCCGCCGGGTTGGAGCATGGTCAGCCCCTGGGGTAGCAAGCAAATTAATACGCCGGCAGCCGGCCTGCGCAATGGATACTTTGGGTTCGGTCCATTTCGCACAAGTGACCTGCAATTCGGCCAAACTGCCTTCCTGCTTGGCGTTTCCGAACAACTGCCCGCGGACCGTCAGGCCACGCTTAACCAGCAGATTCCACATCTGTTTGAAACCATGTTAAAGGAGACCGGGTTTGCCCCCGCCTCGCACACCTGCTACTTCTCGGTGCTGGTGCTGCCTCCCGACCCCATTCATGGGGGCGCATCAGGTACAGGCAGTCTGGTAGTCGAAGACAGCCTGTCTATCATCTCGCATGAGATGTTTCACTGGTGGAACGGCGCGACCCTGCTCACCACAGAGGATGCGAACTGGCTGAAAGAAGGCTTTACCACCTATTATGCGGTCAAATCACTGTCGAAGGCCGGCCTATGGACGCAGGACCAGCTGGATCAGGAACTCTCAGGTTATACCCGGAAAGTTTCAACAAGTAGCCAGTCCGCGCCTGGCTCGCTGACCCAGGCTTCTCAGCGGTTAGTACGCCAGAACGATTCCGCGGCCTATAACACTGTTTATTATGGCGGAGCCCTGCTGGCGGCCTCCCTGGACCGGCAGCTTGCCGCCCAAGGAAAGTCACTGGATGACCTCTGGCCTGTTCTGAACCAGCTGCAGCGCCCCGTTTCTACCCAGGATTTTCTGCGAGCACTGGCCGCCGAGGGAGGCGAGGGACTTTCCCAGGCTGCCGCAGCGGTAATCGATGGTAAAGCCAGCCTGGAAATATTGGATTATGCCTCAGTCACGCCATAAAACGGTCATGAAAGCCCGGCAGTTCTTTTTTGTTTGCCTGATCACGCTTTTCCTGACGGGGTGTGGCATCGCTGGCGGCGACGCGGCTAATGCGGATGGCACACCCGTTCCCACCCCCACCAAAGATGCCGCTGGTTATCAGGGCATCGCTGCACAGGCCTGCCTGCTCAGCGATTTTTCGGCGATGCAAAGTGATAAAGCTCAGGGAGATTTGACTGCCTGGCAGCCAGGTGCAGATGCTCTGGCCTATATGGCTCCATCGCAGCGTTCCTCCTGGTATATCGGTGAGGTGACCCTTGCCAGCGGGAAAGATTTTGCCACAAGAATTACCCTGGCCCCAAATGTACAGGCCAGCGGAGACCTCACCTGGTCACCTTCAGGAAAAACCCTGGCTTTCCTGGCTTTCCGCCCCAACGAGAATGTCTATACGGTAATGACCGTACAGGCAGACGGTTCTGGTTTGACGGATTTATTTCCTACAGACCTGGCGCGTACCGATGCCCGCACCAGCCAGAAAGCCATCATTGGCTGGAAAGGTGAAAATATCTTACAGGTGCTGTCCTCATGTGGGGAAGAATGCCGGCAATCCTACGATATTCGTCTAGGACAAGCTGCGGGCCCGGTTCTCACGCCCACCCCCGTCGCCAATTACCGGGATCTGGTCGACAACTTGCAAATCAGCAAGCGCGTGCAGGATTACAAACCAGAAGATTATCCACGCGGCATGAGTTACCCCAACTGGTCGCCCGATGATAAACTGGTCGCCTACCTGGATAAGCGTGCCTTGCTATGGGTAATCACGCTCAAAGATAAAACAATTGCCCCATTGGACCTCGGCCTGCGCGATGTTTATGAAACACATTGGTCTTCTGACAGCCGCTTCCTTTCTGCGCGCGCCGAAGACAGAATCTTTGTGTTTCAAGTCAAATGCCAGTAGTTCACTGCGCCCTCTTCCGAATAGAACAATCAAGCCCTGGTTTTTTGCCATTTAAGCAAATTTCCGGCAAGATGTGCTAAAATCCGGCGATTCTTTATTGACGATATCGATAACGGAGCGTTACAATACGCTGAATTATTCGTCGGAGGATTTTATCCATGCAGAACGGCTCTTACCGGATATTTAAAGATAAAGTTGTAATTCGCATTAAGGACCGCATGTGCGAGACGCCAACCGAGCTCCTGTCCAGCAAACTTTTTCTCCAGGTGCTTACACATGCGATTTCAACTCTGTCCCGACGAAATTCAAACCTGCTTGACATATTTGAAAATCATCTTCAGGGCTTAGAAATCGATGCGGATGATATCCGCCTGCTTATCGAAACCCTGATCTTTCTCACCAAGCTGCCCGCGGATCTGGTGCCGCGCGTGGTCAAAGGCGCAGATCAGTTCTTTCGCAGCCCCAGTCAGTTCAATAGTTTCGTCGAATTCATTTACAACTACTGGCGTGAAATGCAGCGCCTGGTTATTTGCGACTCGCAAGGCGAACAGTTGGATCAGCGTCCTTACCGCACCTTCAATAACACAGTAGAAACGCTTACCCACCTGGTACGCTCTACCTATCGGGATGTGCAGGAGAATATCACCGGCAATCATCCTCGCATCTACCGCCAGGTGCGTTCCGGCGCTGAAATCGCGACCATCGCCCTCACAAAAGAGCTCAATTATCCAAACGGCGCATTCAAGATGCTCAACGACATCTCATTGATTCGCCAGGTGCTGATCTACCCGCCCCTGATCTTTAATCCCCCGATGAATAAACGCTCTGGCTCATTTGAACGCGTCAATCACAACCCGCTCGAGTTTATCAACTTGCGCAAAGAGGAATGGTTATGCTATCCGGCGAAGGTTGGCCCGCTGCTGATCATGGTTTATTTTTCGATGGACTTTTTCGAGTTAGGCTTTTCGTTATGCAATCTGTTCGAACTGGCTGATGACGAAGACTTGCAGCGCCGCCCAGATGCCGTCTATTTATTTGGCGTACCTGAAGATCAATTTCCGCGCCTGGGTAAGAGCCAGACCATCTTCTATGACGATGATACACCCGATGGTGTGCTGGTCGGCGCTGTCCCCAACAGCCCGAAGTACGGCTACTTTGGCTATCTGAAGAAGATGATTCTGACCTTGCATAACATCAAAATGATGAAGATGGGACGTCTGCCTTACCACGGAGCAATGGTCAACCTTTCCCTACGCGGCAAACGCAGCTACTCTGTGCTGATTATGGGCGATACCGGTGCGGGCAAGTCTGAAACACTCGAAGCGCTGCGTTCCGTGGCAGGTGACGATGTCAACGAGATCACCATCATCGCAGATGACATGGGCTCGTTGGAAATTCGCCCAGATGGCTGTGTAATGGGCTACGGCACCGAAACGGGCGCTTTCGTACGCCTGGATGACTTGCAGCCCGGCTTCGCCTTCGGCCAGATCGATCGCACCATTATTATGAGCCCGGCCCAGGTGAATGCGCGGGTGGTGCTGCCGGTCACGACCTTTGAGAATATCACCAAAGGCTTTATGCCCGACCTGGTTTTATATGCCAACAACTATGATCCGGTGGATGCAGAGCACCCAATTTTGCAGCGTTTTGACTCGCCAGAAAAAGCCTTAAGTGTGTTTCGTGAAGGGGCAGTGATGAGCAAAGGCACGACCAGTACCTCCGGACTAGTCCGCACCTACTTTGCCAACATCTTTGGCCCTGAGCAGTACCCAGATCTGCACGAACCTTTGGCCCAGCAGTATTTTTCGGCGCTTTTTGCTCACGATATCTATGTCGGTCAAATGCGCACCTGCCTGGGGCTCCCCGGTCAGGAACATACCGGCCCAGAAGCCGCCGCCCGCGCGCTGCTGGAGACTTTACAGGCTTTTTCGTAACCATTACTTCAGGTTTCCTGAGAGGGCAGCGTCTCTCAGGAAACCTGAAAACAATCGCTCAACTCTGGTAAAATGAGTGGGATGAACTTTTGGCAGACTTCTCGTATTCGCCTGCGAGCGATTGAGCCCTCAGACGCCGAAATCCTATTCCGCTGGAATCAAGACAGTGACCGGGCGCGTTTTCTCGACTTTGTCTGGCCGCCAACTTCATTAGCCTCTGTCCAGGCCTGGACGGAAGAAAAAAGCAAAGGGCACCTGGAAGATGAGCGTTTTCATTGGATGATCGAAACCCTTTCCTGTCAGCCCATCGGTACCATTTCCACCCATAACTGTAATCCACATACCGGAACGTTCAGTTACGGCATTGATATCGCCTCAGATCAGCGTAGGCAAGGGTATGCCACGGAAGCCATTTGGCTGGTTCTGCGTTATTATTTCCTCGAACTGCGCTATCAGAAAGTCACCGTACCGGTGCACGCCGATAATCTCGCGTCCATTCGACTGCATGAAGCGCTCGGCTTCCAGCGTGAAGGGATGTTGCGCCGGATGACTTATCAGCATGGTCAATATCTTGATGAACTTTATTTTGGACTGACAATCGAAGAATTTCGAGAATTAGATCCTCATTTTCGCGAAATCCACCCAGGATAAGCAGGAGGCTTTTCCATTATGGAATACGGAACGATCCGTAACATCAAAGACGACATGGTTCTCTCGCCATCACTGCCGCGTTTAGGTATTCGCTATAATCCCGAATTTATCTACCTGGGCGACCTGCAATATATTGGCAACAGCGGGAACCATGTAGAAGAATTTATCTTCCTTTCCCCGAATTCCCAGGGACATGCCAAGCGGTTGCTGCTCATCCGCTTCAGTGGAGTTTTGGAAAATAAAGAGGGTACTTATCCGGGCCTGGCTGGTGAAACCATCGACCTGGCAGGTGACAGTTACACTTATATGATTAGTTTTATTGATTTGCAGGATTTCCTCGCCAGGCACCCAGGTTCGAATATGGCGCATGCCGCCGATTATATCCGCCAGCGCGCCTACACCCTGGCAGGTGATATGATCGTGCAAAGTTTCACCCGCAGGGTCGATGCCGAGCAGCGGCATGAGTTTCAAATCGCTTACATGGAGTTGAATAATGACTCCAACCTGATATATGAAACTCTGCTGGAAAACCCCCAACTTGCAAAAGATCTTAAACAACACGCCTTAGAAAGCTTCACTATCGTAAAATAATGAAACAATTCCTTGCTCTGATCGGCATGATCATTCTGATCACCGGCTGTGCCTCGCCGGCTGTCACTCTGGTGCCCACCATCAGCCTGCCCAGCCCCACCCCACTGGCAGCTACGCTCACGCCTACCCCGACCGTCGTGCCAAGCCCAACCGCTACACTGACACCCGCGCCTACACCAACCCCTGCTCCCTATGTGCTGATTGGCGCCGGGGATATTGCTTTCTGCGGCGATGCGCCCGAATACCAAGGGGATGAGCAGACCGCGAATTTGGTGGAAAAACTTCTGGCACAGAACCCTAATGCCGCCGTATTCACCGCAGGTGATAATGTTTACGGCGAAGGCACTCTCGCAGAACTGAAGAATTGCTTTGGCACAACCTGGGGACGCTTCAAAGACAAGATTCACCCTTCCGCCGGCAATCACGATTATATGACTGACCAGGGCCAACCTTACTACACTTATTTTGGTGAGGCTGCCGGCCCAGCCGGGATCGGTTATTATAGTTATAACCTGGGCGACTGGCACATTGTCGCCCTGAACAGCAACTGTAATGATATCGCCTGCGGGCCCAACTCTGCCCAGGTCAAGTGGTTCCAGGAAGATTTACAATCAAATCCTCAGCCCTGCACCCTGGTCTACTATCACCATCCCCGCTTTAGTTCGGGGATTGCCGGTGGCTCAGGCTCAACCATCGCCTTCTGGAAAACGGCAGTGGAACTAGGGGTCGATGTCATCGTCAACGGGCACGATCATGACTATGAACGTTTTGCCCCGATGGATGCGGATGGCAATCCCGATCCAAAGGGTGTTCAGGAATTTGTGGTTGGCACCGGCGGCGCTGTGCTGCGAGACTTCGACCAGATCAAATCGAACAGTGAAGTGCGCTACAACCGGACGCACGGCGTGATCGAGTTCCAGCTTTTCCCCGGTCACTATCAATGGACCTTCATGCCAGCCGAAGAATCCGATTTCACAGATGCCGGCGCAGGGACCTGTCATTAAGTTTGTGTTTTAAGGAGCCTATGTCGCAAACCAACCTCTCCAATCAACCCCGTCCTGAATATCCTCGCCCTCAGTTTGTCCGTGCGGCGTGGGTCAACCTGAATGGACCCTGGACCTTCACTTTTGATCCTGGTAAATCTGGCATGCAGCGGGGTTTACCTTCCGCTACTGGTTTCGAGCGCACCATTCAAGTACCCTTCTGCCCCGAAAGCGTGCTTTCCGGCGTGCAGCATACCGATTTTATCGAAATGATGTGGTATCACCGCACGTTAGAGATTCCTAAAGAATGGCGTGGTAAACGCATCATCCTGCACTTCGGCGGAGTAGATTACGAGAGTGAGGTGTTTATCGATGGGCAAAGCATTGGCCGCCATTGGGGCGGCAGTGCTTCCTTTAGCTATGAAATCACGCGCCAGGTGACTCCCGGGCAGACCCACAACCTGGTCGTCTACGTACGCGACGATATCCGTTCGGGTGTGCAGCCCAGCGGTAAACAGTGCCCCGATTTTGCTTCTCGCCGCTGCCACTATACGCGCACGACTGGCATCTGGCAGACAGTGTGGATGGAAGCGGTGGACACATTTGGCTTGCAATCCGTCTATATTGTCCCTGATCTGGATGAGTCCCGTTTCATCATTACGCCAACCCTCTATGCCACCCGGAAAGGCTTATCTTTCCGCGCCACGCTGCGTGAAGCCGGGCAGCCCAAAGCCATTTCACAAGCGACGGTTGCCGCCACCAACGGTATTCCGGTGATCCTCCCTGTTCCACATCCCAAAATCTGGTCACCCGCATCGCCTTTCTTGTATGACCTGGAATTGGAGATACTGGAGGAAACTGGCAAGCCGCTCGATCAAGTCTCGGCTTATGCCGGTTTACGCAAAATCCATTTGCAGGATGGAAAAGTTTATCTAAATAACCAGCCGATCTTCCTGCGCCTGGTGCTTGACCAGGGTTTTTATCCAGAAGGCATCTGGACCGCTCCCAGTGACGCGGATCTCAAACGCGATATTATGCTTTCGATGCAGGCAGGTTTTAACGGCGCGCGCCTGCACCAGAAAGTTTTTGAGGAGCGTTTCCATTACTGGGCAGATAAACTCGGTTACCTCACCTGGGGTGAGTCTGCTTCATGGGGCATCGATGTGAAAGATATTCTTTCCGCGCGGAACTTCCTTTCTGAATGGCGTGAAATCGTCTGCCGTGACCGCAGTCATCCATCGATCATCGCCTGGACGCCCTTCAACGAGACGCGTGACACTGGAGATCGCCGCCAGCATAACCGCCTGCATATTGACGCTTATGAGTTGAGCCGCTCGCTGGACCCTACCCGCCCGGTCAACGACGCCTCTGGCTACGCCCATGCCCGTACAGACCTATGGACAGTCCATACATACGAGCAATCCCCAGAAAAACTGGCAGAACTGCTGGCACTCCAGGCAGGCCAACCCTGGCGCAATTACCCGGATCGTGAAATCAATTATGAAGGCCAGCCCTATCTGGTAGATGAATTCGGGGGCATTAAATGGGTTCCTCCCGACCGGCGGCCCTTCTCAGAAATCTCGTGGGGTTATGGTGAAGGTCCACATACTCTGGAGGAATTTTATACCCGCCTGGAAGGGCAGGTTCAGGTGCTGTATTCCCTTCCACATATCGCCGGCTATTGCTACACGCAGCTAACCGACGTAGAGCAGGAACAAAACGGGTTATACAATTATGACCGCAGTAAGAAGTTCGACATGCACCGGATTGCTCAGATTTTTAAAGGCGAGAAAAGCACTGAAGCAGCAGTTCCTTCCGGCGCCTGAGGCACTTACGTTGGGCCATTAAGGAACTGTGGCTGAGCAAAGACGTATTTCCGGTTATCGTAAGAGCAGTAAAGTTAAACACCTAAAAGAACTTTAGAAAAAAGCCCTACCCGGCGGATTCTGGCGCAGGATACCCGCCGGGTAGGGAGTCGGTTTTGTAAAGATACTTACGGTGAATAACATAGCCTTGTCACGTTTTTTTTTCAGCCTTCTGAGCAAAGATTAAGTGTTGAGACAGGGAAAGATTTAACAATAGGTCTTGACTTAATCTACAATAAGTTGGTAATCAAAACCGGCTTTTGCTTTGTTATAATTATTTTGCCTGAATTAATGGGTTTATTCCATAATCCAGGTACAAAAATTTTGTTTTTGTTAATTTAACAGGATGGGCGATTCTTAGGGGGAATCGATAGCCCGTCACAGCGCAACTTCGTCAATAAGCTGCCGCATTCTCATTTACATTCTCGCATCATTCTAGCTTCGCATCCCGAAAAGCGCTGATCTCCTTCACGTGTGAAGTTTGTGTTTTTTCATACAACCTATTGGAGCAACCCTGCTGCCACCGGTCGAGTGACCGGATGGAATAAATTTCTGTTTGCCTGGAGGAGGAAAATATGTTTCGCTTTCGGAAAATAAATCTAATTTCCCCGATGCTGGTTTCACGTTTGGTGATCCAACCTATTCATACTTACAAGATCCATTTTCGATATCCTCGGGTAACTCTGGGTATCTTATTCTTCCTTTTGATGATTCTAATCCTGGCAGCGATGCCCATCTCGGCAATGCAATCCCAACTGCCTTAAATCCCTTGACACCAATTGAGGCGCATTTTTATCAGCCAGAATATCGTCACTGAAAAAGTGAGCAGCATCGTACCATCCAATCCCCGGCGAAGGGTAGTTGGCTAGAAGGCAGAAGCAGCGTATGTAGCTGGCATCAAAGTATTCAGGCAAACCTGCAAAAGCGGGGTGCCTTAACCGGCACTTTTAAGCACCGGGCCTTCGCTGCAAGTGCCGCTTAAGGAGGGAATAGAAAGCAGCATTCCTGCTGCTAGAAAAGGGCTCCAAATCCATTGTAGCAATGCCTGAATTGATCGGCGGGATTTTTGGAACGGCGAAACCGCTAATCAATAGGATTATTTATGCCCAAATAGGTGACACTTATCGGTTTAATTACCGATATCTCCATGCTAAAATGAATTAATTTCGTTCTTATATCAAGAGGGTGAGAATTCTAGCTCCCCTCTTTGATTTGCTTTTATCTGGTACTCACTGGTTGAGAAGGAGTCGGATTGTGACGGAATTGACCGGTTTAATTTTTGATATCCGCAGGTTCTCTCTGCACGATGGACCAGGGATCCGCACGACAGTATTTTTTAAGGGCTGTCCGTTGGCTTGTTGGTGGTGTCACAACCCAGAATCCCAGTCGGCCTCCCCTGAAATTATGCTGTGGGAATCGCGCTGTATTCGCTGTGGGGAATGTGCCCAGGTCTGTACTACAGAAGCGGTGGAAGAAGTGGATGGCGGCTTCATAACTGACCGTGAGATTTGCATCGCTTGCGCAACCTGCACAGAAGTATGTGCTGCCGACGCTCGTGAACTTGTTGGCCGCAGGCTGACGCTCGAGGATGTCATGCAGCAAATTGAACGTGACCGGGTCTTTTTTGATGAATCCGGCGGTGGGGTGACTTTTTCAGGAGGCGAGCCACTGCTGCAGCGTCCCTTCCTGGCGGCCCTGCTCAAACGTTGTAAAATGCTTGGACTTCATACCACAGTCGATACCTCTGGTTACACGCCCTGGCAGGTTCTGGACAGCGTCAGAGAGGATGTGGATTTATTTTTATATGATCTGAAACTGATCGACGATGTGGCCCACCGCAAATATACCGGGGTACCGAATGGCCTGATCCTGCATAACCTGCGAGCCCTGGCTGAACACGGCGCACATATCATCGTGCGCGTGCCCATCGTCCCCGGCATCAACGATGATGAAGAAAACTTACGCCAGATTGCCATCTTCACCGCCAGCTTGCCGCACATCGAACGGGTGGACTTGCTGCCTTTCCACAACTCCGCAACCGGGAAATACGAGCGGCTGGGAAAACCGTATCAACTGGCAAACACATCCACCCCAACCGATGCAGAAATGCAAAATATCGTGCATTTAATGGAGCAGCACCACCTTACCGTCAAAATTGGAGGATAACCATGCCCATCACGCCCCGTGCCGCCCACCTGCGCCAGCAGTCCCTGGATGCCATTCCAACCATTTCCACCGAACGTGCCCGCTTGATGACCGAGTTTTACCGTCAGAACCTTGGTAAGGACTCGCTGCCTGTTTTTCGGGCAAAATCCTTCGCTTATCTGCTTGAACACAAAGAGATTTGCATCAGTCCAGGCGAGCTGATTGTCGGGGAAAAAGGCCCAGCGCCCAAAGCTACCCCCACTTATCCGGAGTTATGCTGCCACTCCCTTTCCGACCTGGATTTGCTCAATTCTCGCGAGAAGATCCCTTTTAAAGTAACCGCCGCTGACCGCCAGTTGTATGCAGAAGAAATTATCCCCTTCTGGCAGGGGCGTACCATGCGCGAGCGCATTTTTGATGAAATGGCCCCAGCCTGGATCGATGCTTATGAAGCAGGCATCTTCACTGAATTTATGGAGCAGCGCGCCCCAGGCCATACCGTGCTGGACGACAAAATTTATCGGAAAGGCATGCTCGATTTTCAGCAGGAAATAACCGCAGCCCTGGCTCAACTAGATTTCCTCAATGATCCGCAGGCATACCGGAAACAAGAAGAATTGAAAGCCATGCGCATTGCAGCTGGTGCGCTGATCGATTACGCCAAACGGCATGCCACACTGGCTCGCCAGATGGCGCAGGCTGAAACCGACCCGCTGCGTAAGGCAGAGTTGGAACAGATCGCCATAGTTTGCGCCTGGGTTCCGGCGCATGCTCCGCGTACCTTCTGGGAAGCCCTGCAATATTACTGGTTTGTCCACCTGGGTGTTACGACTGAACTCAACACCTGGGACTCGTTCAACCCGGGCCGCCTTGACCAGCACCTCGATCCCTTTTATCAACAAGGCTTGAAGGAAGGAACGCTTACTTGTGCTGAGGCTGAGGAACTACTGCACTGCTTCTGGATTAAGTTCAACAACCAACCCGCTCCACCAAAAGTTGGGGTCACGGCAGCTGAATCGGGTACCTATACCGACTTCGCCCAGATCAACGTAGGTGGTGTCCGCCCAGATGGTTCCGACGGTGTTAATGAGGTGTCCTTTTTACTGCTGGATGTGATCGAGGAAATGCGCCTGCTGCAGCCCTCCTCCTCAATTCAGGTTTCAAAGAAAAACCCGGATCGCTTTATCAAACGTGCAGCCAAGATAATCCGCACCGGTTTTGGACAACCCTCCATCTTTAACCATGACCTGATCGTTCAAGAATTGGTTCGTATGGGCAAAGATCTCGTAGATGCGCGCTGCGGCGGCTCATCCGGTTGTGTGGAAGTGGGCGCGTTTGGCAAAGAAGCCTATATCCTGACCGGTTATTTCAACCTGCCCAAGATCTTCGAAATCACGCTGCATAATGGCATAGATCCCCGCACCGGCAAGCGAATTGGTTTGCAAACCGGTGATCCAACCCGGTTCGAGACCTTCGAGGATTTATTTACTGCTTACGAACAGCAAATAAATCACTTCATCGACATCAAGATTCGAGGATCGCAGATCATTGAGCGCTTGTATGCTGAGTATATGCCCGCGCCCTTCCTCTCCCTGCTAATCGATGATTGCATCGCGCGGGGTCAGGATTACCATGATGGTGGAGCGCGCTACAACACCTCTTATATTCAAGGTGTGGGGCTTGGAACCATCACCGATATTCTCTCTGCAGTCAAACATCACGTGTACGAACAGCACACCTTCAGCATGCCGCAGCTGCTGGCTGCTCTGGATGATAACTTCCAGGGCCACGCCCGCTTGCAGCAGTTCTTGCTCAACAAGACTCCACGCTATGGCAACGACGATGATCGCGCCGATCAACTAATGGTACGCGTCTTTGACGCCTACTATAATGCCATCGATGGACGTCCCAATACACGCGGTGGGCAGTTCCATATTAACCTGCTGCCAACCACCTGCCATGTCTACTTTGGCTCGGTCACCAGCGCGACTCCAGATGGGCGTTTTGCCTGGACGCCTGTGTCGGAGGGAATCTCTCCTGTGCAGGGTGCAGACCGCTGCGGGCCTACAGCGGTTATCCGTTCCGTCGCCAAGATGGATCATGTTCGCACTGGTGGCACGCTGCTCAACCAGAAGTTCACCCCGCAACTGCTTGCCGGCGCTGAAGGCCTGGATCACCTGACGCAGCTGGTCCGCGGCTACTTTAAACTGGACGGGCATCATATCCAGTTCAATGTCGTTGATGCCGCCACACTGCGCGAAGCAAAACTTCATCCTCAATACTACCGCGATTTGATTGTACGGGTCGCCGGCTACTCCGACTACTTCTGCGATCTTTCAGAAGCTTTGCAGGATGAAATCATCGCCCGTACCGAGTATCAATCTTTCTAATTTACTGCCGAAAGTTAATAAACAGGGGCTGTTAAGAAAGAAGATTGAAACAGTCCCTGTTTTATACCCATCTCAAACCATATTATTATTCTTTACCCTATTCACAATAAATTCTAATACAAAAGGCGTGCTGCTTCTGTTATAATGCTAGCAGCCGGGGGGATAAACCCCCGGTTTTGCAATTCGCAATACACCCAAAATGGCATGGTGACCGCCTGGGCTATTCTACCCTCGGCACCCTACCCAGACAGTGACAGGCGCAACGCGGCTTGCAAAAACTTTTTATACCTCAAGCTCCTTTTTAATGATCGATATCTCGTAAAACAAATGGATACCAACCTACCCAATAAGTCTACAAATAACCCTAACATAGACCAGGGAGGATATTTATGTTTGGTCGACGACTGCTCGTCTCAAGGGGGCTCCTACTGGCGTTCTTCGTCGCAACCCAGCCAATACAATCAGTACTGGCTCTTTCAGCACATAATCTGCAAACAAAACCGGGAATTATTGAACGTATAACGGTTGGCACAGACGGTTTCGGAGGCGGAAGCTACACCTCCTTATCAGAGTCTGGCGGCTATGTGGTCTTCGAATCTGCTGCCAGTGACCTGGTGGCCGACGGGCAGTTTGGTTCCTGGGATACTTATCTTCAAAATCGCTATACGCATAAAATTGAACGAATTTCGGTCAATTCCAAGGGCTCAGCGGTTTTGAACGTGGGCGATTACACCTCGCCACCAGTCATCTCGACCAGCGGTCAATATGTCGTCTTTATGTCGGATTCCAGTGATCTTGTTGACAACGATACCAATGGTCTACCCGATGTCTTCATTCGGGACCGTGCTTCTCGCCTAACCCAATTGGTTTCCATCGGAGTGCATAATGCCCCTGCCGATGGCCCTTCCTACAATCCGGTTGTCTCAAATAACGGGCAGTTCGTTGCCTTCCAGTCGAGGGCCACGAATTTGGTAGAAGGAGACAACAATAACGCCATCGATGTGTTCGTGCGAGACCTTTCCAGCGGGAAGACAGAACTGGTATCGGTCAATCCGCAAGGATCGCAAGGCGTTGATTTAAATGAGTATGGTTACCCTTCCATAAGCATATCCGATGATGGGCGCTATATCGCCTTTTCCTACGGAAGTTTACCCATCCCTGGACAGCCGGGTTCGACAGCCAATTCCGTTTATCTTCGGGACCGGCAAAATAAAACCACACTTTATATTGCCCCTGGCAGCCTGCCTTCACTTTCACCGAACGGTAAATGGTTGGCTTTCGTCTCTTCCGATGCGCTAGTCCCTGATGATCACAACTTTGCGCCGGATGTATACCTGTATAACATCGCTACCCAACAGTTTCAGCGTGTATCGCTAAAATCGCGTAATCAAGAAGTCACAGACCTTTCTATCTCCGATCCACCCCACGTCTCCAATGATGGTAACTATATCGTCTTTCAAGCGAACACCAGCCAGCTGGCGGACCTGCCTGACAGCGCCTCGAACATCTACCTGCGCGATCGTTTGCACCATGCAACCGTGTTAATTTCTCAAAATGGCGAACCTGCGAATGGAGATTCATATCAGCCGGCGATCTCTGCGGATGGGAGCACGATCGCATTTAATTCGTTTGCCAGCAATCTGGTTGCTGATGATAACAATTCGATGAGTGACGTTTTCCTTGTACCGCGTTCCTCCCTGGTCATCCAATCCGGGGATACAACAATTTTCCTGCCAATCATCTCCTCCAGTCCTTGAAAATTACCTCTTTCCAGGTTTTGGGTAGGCCATGTCGGATCCCCGGCATGGCCTACCCCTGAAATTTATGCTGCCTTGCGGCGAAAACAGGAAAGGGTTATGGAAGGCGGCAGGCTCCTGGCAAGGGGCTTCCGACCTGGATAGGCCCCAAGGGTGCCCTTTAAAAAACTTTCACATAATTTATCAACTATGATAAAATTAATCTATCTGGGGGAATGAAAAAGGAAAGCGAGTCGCAGTATCGGGATATGCCAAAACAAAATCTCCAAAATTGGGAGCAAGAGTTATACAATTTGGTCCAATCTTTCACCCGGGCCATGGTTTTTGGGATTGCGCTTATCTATACCATGGAAACCTGGTGGGTCAGCACCTACCTCGAGTTCTGGAAGATACTCCTTTTTTTCTTTCTTGCCTTACTCATCAACCTTTACCTGATTCCCACCACGGCGCAGTCCAAAAAGTACACCTTCCGAAAAGTGGTGCGCGAAGGTGTTCGTAATAAAGGCATGGCTCTCCTCGCAACCTTCATCGTCTTATACGTGCTAGGGCTGATCGATCCCTTTACCCCCCCCTTCGAAAAAGATATCACCTTGATCGTGCTGCTATCCATTCCAACTGGAATTGGGGCAGATGTTGCTCATATCCTTAATATATTTAGCCAGGAACAGTCTTCAGATGACAGTAAAACGGGTCATGAGAAAAACCGGCATCCCTGGAAGTTCATCCTGAATGACATCGCGTCCACCTCGGGTGGAGCGTTGTTTGTTTGCCTGCCAATCGCCCCTACCTTTGAAGTTGCAACGATTACCAACCGGATTTTCTTTTTCCACCGCATTGGCATTATTATCCTTTCCCTGGTTTTGTCTTATGTGATTGTCTTTTCCAGCGGCATTACCACGCATCCGCCCAGCGGCAAAAATTCTGCTGGGGCAAAAATTTGGCCTTTTGCAGACGCGCTGTTAAGCTACGTTGTCGCCTTGGTGGTTGCCCTGATGGTCCTTGCGTTGTTTGGGCGGATCGCATTGAATACACCGGTAAAAAATGCCTTACAATTGCTGATCGTGCTTGGTCTCCCAGCAGTTGTCGGTGGCGCAGCAGGGAAATTAGCAATATAGAGCAAGTCAATATGAGTGATCAAAGAAGACAAAAGAAAAAACAACCAGATGTTTCTTCTCCTCCGCCAACCTCGTCAAAAGATTCGCAACAGAGAGCGCAATCCCAGGGAACGCAATCATCGGGTAAAGCGAAGGGCGATAACCAATCGCAGAATAATTCGTCTTCGCAATCGAAAAACCAGAATACCGGGCAGCAAGCCCGGAATAGTACATCTGGACAATCAAAAGATAAGAAAACCGGGCAGCAGCCGCAAGGTCAAAAACAGGGCCAAAATTCAAATCAAGACCAAGAGCAACAGCAACAACAAGCCTTAGGGTTACCAGAATGGATTACCTTTGGCGTGGGTCTGGCAATCGTGTTAGGCATTATTGTTTTTCTCACTTATTTACATGTAACCGGACCCAAAGGGCCACCCCGCATTCAGGTAATCATGCACACGGAGCAAGTGACCCATCAAACTGAAGGATATTACCTGCCAATTGAGGTCCGAAATTCTGGTGGAAAAACAGCGGAAGACGTAAATGTAGCGGTAACGTTACAAACGGACCAGGGCCAGCCGGAAACCATTTCATACAACATTCACTTTCTCCCATCCGATGAAAATAAGAAGGCGACTTTCCTTTTTCAAAAAGACCCAACGCATGGAGAACTCAGTTACCTGGTCAACTTTAAGAATCCCCAGGGAGAGGGATATTAATTTCAATAACAAGGCCAATCAAAGCTTTCTTGACCTGCTCGCTGTCGTTCGTTATACTGAATTGCAGCAGCGGCGTTCCGGACCAACTTTAAGGCAACAACAATCAGACTTGAAGACATGAAACTGATCAAACGGGGTTACGAAGAAGGCTACCACGACAACATTTTATACCGCGAGCAACCCAATTCGCAGCGAAATCAGAAGCGCCTGGAAGCCTTATTATCTTACAAATCAGCCGGCCGTCTGTTAGAAGTTGGCTGTGGCAAAGGGGGCCTCCTGCGCGTATTGGAGCCGCATTTTGAGGTTGAAGGTGTGGATATATCCCATTCTGCAATTGCAGCTGCGCGCCTGCATTTTAACGATAAAGTGAATGTGCTTAACATTGAGCAGCGTTCACTGCCAGCAGATCGTTATGACGCGATTGTTGCTTTTAATATTCTCGAACACTTGCGCCAACCGGGCCGCGCTGTCGAAAAGCTCTACCGGGCGCTGGTCCCTGGAGGGGTAATGATTGGGTCAGTGCCGAACAATTTCGGCATTATCGGTAGTTTGACCACCCATATCGGGAACTTCTTTGACCGCACGCATGTCTCAACCTTCACCCCTGACACCTGGCGGCGGATCTTTACCCATGCCGGTTTCAATACCATTGAATTCTTCGGTGAGCTCAACGCAGGTCGCAATCACTGCCGTTACCTGCAAGGTCGTTGGTGGCCCTATATTTCTTTCAACTTGATGTTCGCCTGTACCAAGATTGATTCCTCAAGGTGACCTTGAATTAAAGCGATCTGGGGCGCAGCTGATCTACGCCCCGGATCATTCCAAAAGGGTACACGGATGAATGCAAATTTATGAGCGGCGAAAGCGGTCGCTCCCGGAATTTGAAGTTGCAGGTCGCCCGCTGCTTGAAAGACTATGATAGCTGGGTTCTGGGCGCATATGAGAGGAATTATCGAACAGGCCTTCATCAGCATCTGCAATAGGTGTGACTGCCGGGCGATTGGATGCCCGCGAATTGGTTGAAGCGCTGCGCGCGACACTCGGCCTTGAACTTAGACCAGCGGAGTTTAATCCGGATGGAATGCTGCTCTGCCGGATGGGCTGCGGATGCACGGGAGTGTGTTGAGTATTCATCACGCTCTGCAATGGTGTGCGTTGAGCCAAGCCGGGATGCAGCATACGATCCAAGGTCAGGGATAGCGTGCCAATAATCAAGATGCGAATTACCCAAACCATGATGGCGACAAATACCGGAACAACACTGGTGATCGTTCTTGGATCAACGACCGAACTGCTCTGCACGCCGTGTTGGGCAACAGCGATCGAGACCCCCCACCAGGTGAGGATCGCGTTCATTGTAGCCGCCAGCAGCCATGCGCCAAACAGATACCAGACTTCTTTCGGCTCATCCATACCCTGTTCCGGTGTAAATAGTCGAGCAATCCCGGCGAAATCGATGCCACAAAAAGCCACTGCCAGCACAGTCGACCAGGGTAATCCTGCAAACGTCAGATCCCCCAACAAATCCCCCAGCGCATGATCGGTGGTACTGAAGTTGAAAATTTCGAAGGCAATCAAAGCGCCGAATATAATGACCACGAACGCCAGGCTTGGGCGCACGTTGTTGAGCGAACTGTGACTATCATCATTTGAGCGAATATTGGATGGAGGCATTTCCTGCTCCTACTGCCGAGATCAATTGCACGGCAAGAATTGAGTGTCTGGTGAAGTTTCGCCAGTAAATGTAACGATTAACAGCATTGTAGAACATTTATTCTACGATGTCAAGCATCAATTTCTAGAAATTTCGTTCCAGATTTGCATATTGGATTCACTCAAATTCTTAGGTGCTGCGCTTGTTACGCTCAACACTTGTAGGCCGCTCATCACCTTCTACATCACCTCCGGCTCGCACAGATACCGCTCCTGGTTTTGCAGGGACCTCCGGGTAATCCCCCCATGCTCCAGGTCTTTATAAGTGCCTTGCCTGAGCTGATGAGGTTCGCAGGTTGAGCATGTCTATCTCAAGGAACCTGCTCAAAACGGTGAATGGGAGCAGTAAACTATTTCCCTTCCTGATGCGCCATTTATTTCTATAAAAACCAGGAATGATTTGCTTTACTCAGATAAATTCTCCTTCGCCAGCATCTCAATGATCGCCACAATTGCAGAATTATCCAGATCTCCCAGGCCCTGCGCGACCATAGCATTGAACAACTGGTTATTCACTGCTGTAGCAGGCAGCGGAACGCCATATTCGCGGGCAGAATCGATGACGATGTTCAGGTCTTTGGCCTGCATGCGCGCTTTGAAGCCCGGCTGGCGGTTGCCTGCGAACAAGCGCTGCGGCTTGACATCCAGCGTCCAGCACTGCGCCGCGCCGCTTTTTATGGCTTCCACCACTTTACGCGGGTCAGCCCCTGCTTTTTGAGCGAAGATCAACAATTCTCCCAAAGCGACCATCTGCGCCGCCACCATAATCTGGTTGGCTGCCTTAGCAATCTGACCGCTGCCTGCATCGCCAATATGAGTAATCTTCTTGCCGATCACCTCAAACAGAGGGCGCACCTTCTCCAGTGCTTCAGCCGGACCCCCCACCATGATCGTCAATGTGCCTTCACGCGCGCCTATGTCCCCGCCACTGACCGGAGCATCCAATGCCTGCACGCCTTTTTCAGCCAGCTTCTGGGCCACTAACCGAGCAGTCGCGGGTTTGATGGTCGAATTATCGACGAAAATCAAGCCTTCGTGGGCGCCTGCCAGGATGCCATTGGTTCCCAGTGCCACCAGTTCCACATCGGGTGAATCAGGCAGGTTTGTAAATACAACGTCCACCTGCCGAGCCACCTCTTCGGGAGAGTTTGCAGCCTGCGCTCCTTCCCCGACCAGTTCATCCACGGCTGACCGGCTGCGGTTATGCACCACAACCGGGTAACCAGCTTTGAGGATATTGCGTGCCATCGATTTTCCCATCAAGCCCAGGCCGATATATCCAACTTTTAGCATCAAATCCCTCCTCGTCTGAAATCAATAATGAATTGTGGCTCCACAGGTGAACCAATTGGATTTATTATACCGAAGAAAAAGAGGGCCTTACTTCAAAGACAGCGCCTGATCCAGCGTTTTTCCATTCAGCAGTACGTTTGCTGATTGAACGCCACGCACCGCCTTGATCGTTTCCTGGATTTGTCCCTTGAATCGCGGTGTATCACATACCCCACCCAACTGATAACTGCCGGAAATCGAAACTTCCGCAATACCATTTTCATCAATCCGGACATCCTCCACCTGCAGGTTGGATTGATACAATGCGTTGTAAAGCCCCGACTGCCCAAGGAACTGCTGCTTGACCGAAAATAGTTCCATCAGCGCAGCATTCACCGCTTGATTTGTAGGAGCAATGGTACGCTGCACCGGGACCAGGCTGTCTCCACAACCAATCCCGATCCCACCCTTACCGTTATCTTCTAACGCCACCAGGTAGATTGTTACCTGATCGACCGCTGGTTCGGTGGGTAAACGGGTCGCCACCGTTTGCGTTGGTCTCGCCTGAGTCGGAACTTCTCCTGACGCCGTCACTGTCGAAGCAGGTTGTGCTGTGGGCATATTACAGCCCACAGCGAGAAATCCCAAAATAATCAAAGCGAATAATGGACCGCAGATCTTGCAATTCAATTGGCATCTCATAGGATTTTTTCTCCAAACAAGTTTTATCATACATGGTTCTTCCAACCAGCACTTTATAATCTGCGCTTCATCTCTTCCGGAATATAATATACTGCATGAGTGAATTGCCGCATCATATTGCCTTTATTATGGATGGAAATGGTCGCTGGGCCACCCGCCAGGGGCTCTCCCGCAGCGCAGGACACAAAGCTGGTTTTGAACATATTCCGGATGTACTGGACGCCTGTTATCAACTCGGTATTCCAGTCGTATCAGCCTATGCCTGGTCAACTGAAAATTGGGACCGGCCAGAGCCTGAAGTTCAGTTTATTGTCGAAGCGCTGGAAAATGAACTGCCGCGTTTTGTCAACGAGTTGGATAAACGCGGAGCCCGGTTTTGGTGCAGCGGCAATCTGGATGCAATATCGCCCCGCGCCCGTCAGGTAATTTCCGCAGGTATTGACCAGACCCGTGCAAATGGGCCCTGCATCTTCAACCTGGCTTTCAACTACGGCGGGCGAGCTGAGATTACCCATGTTGCCCAGGTTCTGGCTGCTCAAGCCGTTCAAACGTCGCCGGTCGATACCGAAGCCATTCGGCGTCATCTATGGACGGGTGACCTCCCCGACGTCGACCTGGTTTTTCGGACCGGCGGGGACCGGCGCTTGAGTAACTTCTTGCTCTGGCAATCTGCTTACGCGAATGTGTATGTCACAGATACCTTTTGGCCCGATCTCACCATTAATGAGATTCGAGCTGGCCTAAACTATGATCAAGCCCGTCAACTTAAGTAGAACTTATCTGTTTTAAATCAGCGTTAGATTCATCCTTATAAAAAACGACATACGCAGCTTATGAACTGGCTTCTATTCCACAGGGAATTTCAAACACTCGGTCAGGTCTCACAGTATTTCGCCTGACAGAATGCGGGAGTTCAGACAAGTGATTTTTATTTTCTGGTCCCCTGGCAAAATCATGCCTGGAGAGGTTAGAATACACGTATGCCCGATCCTACTCCCCGCACGGCGCGCAGCCTCCCCGGATTATTCCCTTTATGTATCTTGCTGATCACAGCCGGGCTGCTTTCTGCTTTCGCAGGGGTCTACCTTTTGTTGCGTGGGGTACCCGGCACAGGTTTGGTAGGTCTGGCTGCCGGAATAACAATGGCTGCCTGTGCTTATGGACTCTACTACCTGCGGCGCTGGGGCGTGATTCTGTTTGGGCTGCTGGTCAGCCTGGGTTCCATCAATCACATCGTCCGAACGCTTATGAGTTATGCCTCCCTTTCCACGATGAATTTGGTGGGTGTGATGGGTGCGTTAATCAGCATCCTGGTTGCCATCCTGATTCCGAGCTCCCTGATCTACCTGACGCTGCTGCTCTGGCGGCAGGTGCGTTAAGCGAGGTGATCTTGGTTTGGCTGCTGCGACATCCCCCTTCTCTGCCTGCCTGGAAGTTCGCCGGTCTGCTGCTGTTCAGCCTGGGCTTGCTAACAGGCTGCCTACCCCTTCCTGCCGCCGTCCAAAAGCTCCCCACCCCACAACCCGCTCTTCTGAGCACCCTTCCCACGCCAACTATCGGCACTGCCACACTGCCACCCACCTACACTCCTTCACCGCAGCCCACCAACACGCCTGATCCCACGCCTACCCTCACCCCTAGCCCGACCGCCACCGTGACAGCCACTGCGATGCCTTTGGATTTAGCTCATCTCGCCAGCATCGGTTTAGGCAACTCGCCCCGCCTGGAACTGCTTGCGCGCATCCAGCCTGGTAACCCTGCCGGCGGTTACAGCGGTGGCTTTGCATTTTCCCCAGACAGCTTATTTCTAGCGATTAGTGTAAACTCTGCCGTCTGGATCTGGGACTTAAACCTTGGGCAGCGTGTAAAGATCCTAAACCTGCCGGCAAATACGGTTGGCGGAGCAGGTCCAATCTTCAGCCCAGATGGCAAACAGATTGCCCGCATATCTGGGCGCAATCAGATTTATGTGTGGTCTGTAGAAACCGGAGAAGTGCTCCAGATCCTGCAGGGAGGGCCGCAGACCCAATCAATCGTTAGCCTGGCTTACACTCCCGCAGGAGTCCGCCCTGCCCGGCTGGCAGCTACCGGCATCGTCTCTGGAAAACCAGGCATGATCTTTTGGGATGTAACTACCGGAGCCCTCCTTACCGAAGAGGAATCAACTGCGCCAGACATAAACCCTTTCGTCATCAGCCCGAATGGTCGCCTATTAATCCAGGCCGGGCACGAGGGTGTCCTGCGCTTTTGGGATCCAGCGACAGGAAAGCACCTGGCCGATCAGTATATATACGCCTGCCCCGATTCGCTTGCCGGCCTCGTTTTCGCTCCTAACAGCCTGGTATTGGCTTTTCAATGTGATGGCATGGCCAATGCAGCTGCACGGATTTTTCTCTATATGCCCAGGTATTACCGTCCCGGCGACCTGGTTTTACAGCGCGTCCTGAAAAGTGAGCTTCCTGGCTCAGGCTTACTGGCATTCAACAAAGAAAGCGCATTATTGGCAGTTTCTGCCGGCGCACCTGCGCGTCAGGTTGCCTTCTGGAATGCGATCACCGGTACACCGCTCACCGTTCTGCCGACGCGCCCCGCAGACTTGCGTCAGATCGCATTCAGCCCAGATGGCAAATTACTTGCTCTGCGTTTATCTGATGCTGCGCTTGAGCTATGGGGTGCGCCCCGCTAAGGGTTTTTCCTCAACGCAGTTGTAAAACTGTCTCTACGCATATCCGGGCTGCTACAGAGCCCCCAGACAGTTTCTCCATGCGGTCACACAACCTTCGTAAATAAACTGCTGATGAGCCCATTGCGTTTTCCAATTCAGCCGCTCCAGATACCACACCGCTCAGGCTTTCCGCCATCTTGACCACCTCCGTAAGAAACTGCAGTGCCCATTCGATGGCTGCCGCATCTCCACGGATAATATATTTTGCCGTGACCATAGCCATCATCCAGAAAAATGCTCCGCGTTCAGCCTTTTGATCGGTCACTGAAAGGCCTCGGCTCGCCGCTAACGCTTGAACCAGACCCTGCGAGGGATGATTATGAGGGGAATAACCTGAGCGGCAAAAGAGCAGGCGAGAAGGCATTATTCGCCAGGCCTGATCGGCCGGAGTTAGGCTCCAGTCGACAATGACCGGCGGGTTGGAATATAGTACCGCTGAAAAGCTTCCCCCGGTCTGCGCATTGGCATGATTCTCATGAATGTTGACCGGATTTCCAAACTGGCTGAACAGCGCAAATCTTTCTCGCAGCGCACCTGCGGATACTGGCTGCGTCCACGCGTATAGGTGCTTCCCACTGAGGCTGGGGTCTACCGCCAGCACCAAATCAATATCACTCACAACATCTTGCTCACCGCGCCCATAACTGCCAATCAACCAGGCCGCCAGAATGCGTGGGTCAGCCTGTAATCCCTGAGTGATGCGCGCCAGCAAGGCTGTGCGGGCCGCTTCGTATGCTGATAACGTTGATGGAAATTTTTTTATCCTAATGAGAACCCTCCTTCCACGGTAATTACCCGTCCGCCCAGCGTCTTTGACTGGTGCATCATTTCAAATAATAAGTTCTGCCCCCAAGACCGTTGTTCGCCATCTTATTCCATAAACCTTCACTTTCTGGATCTGCTATACTAAGATCTATGATACCGACCCGCCTCTCCTTTGTTACCTATAATATCTGGAATATTCAACGCTGGCCGCTGCGCGAGCCAGCCTTACGTGAATTCTTCCGCCGCTTCCGGCCGGATATATTTTGCTTACAAGAATTACGCATCGAACCCCGGGATACCCTGGATGCTGCCTTGCATAATTATCAGCGGGTGGAGGACCCCTTTCCCGGTTGGGTTCGCGAAAGCACGATCTATTGGAACAGTGACCTGCTTGAGGAAGTGGAACATGGTGTGGAAGATATCGCCATTCACAGTGATGCGTACCGGCGGCTGTTCTGGGTTCGCTTGCAAGTGAAGGAAAAAAATAAAAATATTTTTGTCGCTACGGCTCATTATACCTATCAGGGACATCCGGACGAAATGAAGGCCGGTCTCTCACCCCGCATCGAACAAGCTCGCCAGACGGTTTCGGCACTGCAGCGCCTGGTTCAGCCCGGCGAACCGGCATTCTTTATGGGGGATTTGAACGATCCAGTCCTGCCGCTGCATGTCTTCATGCAAGCCGGTTTTCAAAATTGTTTTGCACCTCTGGGGCTACTGCCTCCTCCCACCTGGCCGGCTATCCCAACCATGCGCATTCCTCCGACAGAATTAGCCACCAGCCAGACGATCGACTGGATTCTTTCGAATGATCAAGCTCATTCTATCATAGCGACCGTACCCCATTTCTACTATGAAGATGTTGCTCCGTCTGATCACTGGCCAGTTTATGCAATGTTTGAGTTAGCTTAATAATACCTTTAATCGTTGATCGCTTATATTGACAACTAAAAAGCGATTGATTACACTAATCTGGGGGAAATAAAATGGTTACCTTCACTGCAATTACGTTTTAGGCCATACAGCAGATTTTAATAGCACAGATATGGAGGATATTTTCTATGGCAGACAAAAAGAATGATCAGGTAAATATTAGCAACCAGACTAGCGATGAAAAACAAAAGGAAAGTTATCGAGTTTCCGACGTGCAGCAGTTGTTTGAACAGTCTCATCCCCAAAACTGGCAGGACTTGTTAAAATTTATTGAAAAGTCTGGCGATAAGCAATGGCACATCACGCCAGGCGAAGCCAAGTCCTTGAAAGATGATGTCCAAAAAGCGATCGATCAAAAGAAACCATTTCAGAATGATCCAAAGAAAGCGTTTAAAGAACTCAAAGGTAGTTAGAACCGCCTGGATTTGAAAATAATTCGATCGGATTAAGCCATCAAGGCGCCGCCAAAGAATACTTTGGCGGCGCCTTGATGGCTTAACCAGCGAGAACCTTCCCCCAAGATGGTAACCTTCGGTATAATTTGTTTGTGGCGAAGACTACAAAAACCTCCCTGCCACTGATCCATAAGAGTAATCTTTTTCATGCATCCCACTCGAGTAGCTCGTTTTTTAGCGTTGGTTGGTATGATCCTGCTGCTGGGAGTTATCTTCCTGCGCGGAGTATCACTGTCTGGAACGTTCAATCAGGTCATGGAAAATAAGACAAGTTTGTTCCCTGATCCCTGGATTCCTACCCTGGGAAATTATACGATCTCCAGCGATGGCACGCAGTTGTACTTCCTTTCCGCCGGAAATTCAGGGGTCTCGGATCCGCCAACCTGGTACACCATGTCCGTAAATGGCGGTCCGGTGACGGTAACCGAGAAACCCCAGGCGGATCTTTCTCCTTTTCTCTTGTCAAATGGACAGGTTTATATTACTCAAGCCGGAGAAAAGACCCTGGTGTCTGGTTCGTCTAACAATCTTCGAGTGACAGAAGCCGTTCGATCCCCAAATGAGCAATTCTTAGCTTATGCCGCCTTGCTTCCGAATGGTAAACGGGATCTCTACATGCTTTCTGTTAGCGGTGAGCTGAACTTTCTAGGGGAAGAAAATAATCTTTTTGATATCGCCTGGTCTCCAGATAGTCAATATATTGCTTTTATTGCTCCGCGTAACGGCACAGATCAGGTTCTGATGCTTGACCAGGGGGGACAGGAATTGAAACAGATAACGGCTGACCCCACACGCAAGAGCCGCCCGCGCTGGTCTCCCGATGGAAAGTCCCTGATTTTTCCTGTCCATCCATATCCCAAGCAATGCTTTGAATGCCTCCGCCGGCAGGGCCACCCCAACCCCTATTCCAATGCTTGCGCCAACTACCGATGCTCTTCAAGTCGACGTTTACCAGGCTGATGCGGACGGCGGTCATTTACGCCGCCTGACGCAGGATAAAGCGAGTAAAGAAGACCTTGCCTGGATCCAGACCCGCGCCGGGTGGCAGGTGGCTTATACGACCCGCCTGCCTGACCAACCCCAGACTGCGCTGCTGAATTCCATCGATCCACAAACTGGCGTAGTACACCGCGTATACCCACCCCTGGCTTTGACCGGTCTGGAATGTCCAACGCACTTTGCGCAGGGGTATTTCACCCATCCCTCCAGTAGTGTGCAAATCAGTATGAGCAACAACAGCCAGCAGCCTGGAGATATTCCGATCATCTTACGCGCCGCGAGTCACCCGCTCAACCCCCTGACCGACCCTAAAATGGATGCGGTTCACGTAGAAACGATTACGCTGATGCCAGGTGAAGAACGCACCTTGAAATGGTTCATAGCGAAAGAATCCAGCCTCAAGACCTATTTTATGGCAGTCATCCAACAAGATGCACCCAACCCATTTTATTTCGCCAGCTGTGACACAACCAACACCTTCTTCGGCCTGCCCAACCTGGGTTTCCTGGTCCCCAGTTTCCTTCTCACGCTGTTTGGAATGGCGTTTTGCATGCCCTGGCTGCGTCAACAAAAACGTGGCTGGTTATGGGCGCTGTGGGTAGCAACGCCTTTCTTGATTCTCACGTTGGTTGGCCTGGAAATCAATATTGCTGGCGCAGTCATCTAAATCAAAATTTTCCCTCTTGACCAAATTTTTACACATTTTTCAACTGTCTATAACTAAAATCTGTTGACTTTTCATTTAAAAAGATACACAATAGAACCAGTTATGGATAATGAGCCTAGATTTAGTGGTTTACACAAAAGAATAACCAATACTGGGGGTCGTTTCTCCTTCTCTTCGGATCGGCTACTTAAGGTTTCACTTTTCAGGCGAACTTCTCAACCAGAATTGGTCCCTGGAACAACCGGCGATGCATCTCTGCTCGCCGGTTGTATTTATGATTTAACACGACAACGAGGTTCCCATCTATGCTGACACTCCAATTTGATGGCCTGTTCCGCGGCGCACCCCAGGATTTTCATTTGAAAGAGGATGCCGGGTTGATGTGCTACGGATGGGTAATTTTGCGGGAAGGCGCGGTCATCGCCCGTGGTCATGGGGGTTATGCGCGGACCCGGAATGCTTCCTCAAATGTGGCCGAATATCTGGCGCTGATCGAAGGACTGGAAGCTTTAATCGATTACCAGGCGACCGGTGAAGCCGTGCTGGTGTGTGGGGATGCCAAGTCCGTGATTGATCAAATGGAAGGCAATGCCTCGGTATCGGCAGGCAGCATTAAACCCCTTCACCGCCGGGCAGCCCGCCTGGCCCACCGCTTCAAGGATCTATACTGGGCATGGACTCCTCGCCGCCACAACCAGACTGCGGACGCCCTGACTCGCCGCGCCCTGCGCCAGATCCGCGCCAACCCGCAGCCCTACGAGGACGCGCTGCAACCTGGGCAGCACTCCGCGCGCTTGCACCCGGTCCTGGATTTGCGCCTGTATCAGGTTGCATAATCGATAAATTGCACCCGACACGGGAACCTTGAGGGCCTCGTAATTTATTTGCGGTGGATTAGTCTTCGATTTTATAGGTAAAGGATTCACCTGGAAACCCGGTGAAGAAAGTTAACGTCTTCCGCCAGGCTGTGTCTTCTTCTTCAGTTAGTTTCTCTGCTCGATAAGTCCAGTTATTCTTGCGAATATATTCCTTCATATCCTTCGACTGCTGTTCCAATCGAGTGACAGCATCATCGATTAATATCTGAACCGCATGCGGAAAACGCGCGGAATGCAACGCAATTGCTTCTCGCAAATGCGGCAGGCATATCCTATCCGAATCCAGATACACTTGCTGCACTTCTCCGGATTCAGGTTTATTGAGTTCCTCACACAATACGTGCAGGCTATTCGCAGCGGCATTATTTCCGGCAGTACATGCCGGGCATTCTCCCCGCGGGCGAAGCGGCCCCCCTTCACCTTTTACCAACCCAACCCGCGCCAGCAGCCCGCGCAGGCTCACTCCCAGTCCGCTGACCACACTACCGGCGCTGCCTGGGCGCAGCCCCTTCAATTCTCCAGCGACAACCCGGCCCAGGTGTTCATAGATGATGTTCGTTCCTAAAGGCAGGCTGCTGGTATAGAGTTCCTGCGCCACCATCACCCGCGTATGCGCAGGGCAGAAGCCATAGGAATTCAAAATCCCCTGGCGGATATCAGGTTCATTGACATTTTCCCACAAGAAGGATTCTAGCCCGCGCTGAGCACCTTGCCGGAACATCTGGCAAATCGGGCAGCCCGGTTTTTTCATTGCCTCAATTAAGTTATTTATTGCCAGGGCAAAAGCCATCTTGCACCCTTTCTATTCTTCAACTTGCCTGCGTACATAGCTTACCAGTCGCACCAGGCCAATCATCGCCAGGAGGGCCAGCAGCGCCTCCCACCAAAAGGATATGGAAAAATTGATAAAGAGCGCCAGCCAACCCATCAGCAGGCCTACTCCCTCGACCACACCCAACCGGCGCAGATGAGATCTTCCCACACCCGAGCTGAATTCCACTCTTTCCACCAACTGCAAACGATGCAAAAAGTGACCGATGTCCCATGCGCCGAGGGCCGCGACCGCCACCAGCACCAGCAGCCAGCCCGGAACTCCTCCCCAAACGCCCACACTTGCGGTCAGGAAAAAGAGGAACAACACCAGCGTTTCGATGCTGCCGGCCTTGCGCTGCTGGCTGAGCAGCCAAAAGCCACCCAATACTAGTACCCATAACGCCACCGTCCAGAGACCTGCGATCAGAAAGCCGATCACCAGGCCCATCACCGCGAGAATTAAGTGAGCCAGGAAAACAAGTTGAATTCAATTCATCGCACGCCTCTCAGGCCCACCGGCCGTCCAGGCGTAACCCGGCTGAGCGTGGCACGCACCAGCGGCTCAAAAGGCTGGTTAACCGGCCAATCCAGCACGCGCACGCCCATTCGCTGCAAGCGCCGCAGCAGCAAGGCGCGCTCAGCACGCGCGATCCGCCAGGGAAGCGAATCCTTTATGCCCAATTCTCGAGCTTCAAAATCAATCGGGTCTGGGCTGACCACCAGCACCTCATAACCAGTCGCGACCAGCTGCATAAAGGCTGGCACATCACTATTTAGCAGTGGAGATACCATCACCACCTGCGAACCGGCAGGGAAAAAACGGGTAGGCAGGTAGCCCAGGCTCTCCAGGGCAAAGTTATGCCCGGTTCGCGCCACTCCTAACGCATGCAAGATGCGCTCCTGCTGCACTTTGCCATACCCGGGGAAGGTTCGTTCTACCCCAAACCCATACACCAGCAGCCCAACGCGGTTGCCATCGTTTAATAGGGCTTCTGAAAGTGACCCGGCGGCCTGCACGCTGTATTCAAATAGTGCGTCACCGTTGTCGAATTGAATGTTACTTTGCTGGCGCGCATCCAAAATAATACCCACATCCGCGATGCGTTCCTGCTCAAATTGATTGACGAACAGGTGCTGCTCCTGGTAGCGCGCGCTGGCCCGCCAGTTGATCCACCGGCGCGGGTCACCTAACTGATATTCACGCAGCCCATAAAAATCCACACCCGAACCAGGCTGACGGGAAGGAATGGGACCAAAGTGACCGTGCGTGCGGCGCGGGCGGATCGCCACCTTGTGCAGGCGGACTACATCTGGCAGGTAGATCAGCCTGCGCCGGGCTGAAAGCGTTACTCGTTCTCGCAGCACACCCAGGTGATCACTGGCACTGGCGATTACGTCTTGAAAATAGTAATTTCCGCGCGGGCCACTCACGGTATATTCCATCTCAACTGATACCCCATGCGGCAGGCTGGTGAGTAAGCGCGCTTCACCATTGACAAGTTCCAATCCCAACGGTAAGGGATCTTCCAGCAGCAGTTCATCCAGGTCCGGCCCCTGATTGGTGATGCTCAAATTCACCTTAACTGGTGTGCCTTGTTTGACCGAATCCAGGCTGACGTTCCGCTCAGCTTTCAGCGCCACCTGTGGCGGACGGTAGTACATTGAAAAGCCCAGGTATACGACTAAGGGCACAGCCAGTACCAGCGGCCCACTGTTTAAGGTGATCAAGCCGATAAAGATCAACAGATAGGCCAGCGCCATCAAGGCTAGAAAACGGCCGGTACCTGTCCTTTGAGACATCAAGCGCCTCGCAGAACTGGCACAGGCACCAGGCGAGTGATATCAGTCAAAACCTCATCCGCAGCAGAGCGGTCCGTCCATAAGTCTGGTTCAAGGATAAGCCGGTGAGACAGGCCCGGTAAAACAAACAGTTTCACATCATCCGGCAGCACATAACTACGCCCGTGGATCGCAGCCCAGGCACGCGCCAGTTTCAACAAAGCCAGCGTACCCCGTGGACTGGCGCCCACCGTCACCTTGCGATGCCTGCGTGTTTCGCTGATCAAGGAAACAATATAAGCTTCCAGGTCTGGGTCAATAAACACATCTTCCACAGCTTCGCGCATGGCCAGCAAGCCAGCGGCGTCAGTTACAGCCTGCAAATGCATGGCGTCGCTGCGCCGTTCGCGCCGCCGTCGCAAAATCTCTTGCTCTTCTTTGGGCGTTGGGTACCCTACGGAAAGCTTCATGATAAAACGATCCAGCTGCGCTTCAGGCAGCGGGAAAGTTCCTTCATATTCAATTGGGTTTTGGGTTGCCAAAACGATAAAAGGCTGTGGCAGGTGCATGGTTTCGCCTTCCAGCGTCACCTGATACTCTTGCATCGCCTCTAACAATGCGGACTGAGTACGCGGCGAAGCACGGTTAATTTCATCCGCAAGGATGATGTTGGCAAATAATGGTCCCTTGCGTAAAACAAATGTATTCGCCGTCCGGTCATAGATATACCCGCCGGTAATATCTCCTGGAAGCAAGTCCGGCGTGAATTGAATGCGTTTAAATTCGAGACCAAGCGCCGCCGCAAAACTATTTGCGATCAACGTCTTGGCGAGCCCCGGATAATCTTCTAACAGCACATGCCCGCCGCTGGTGAGGATCGCCGTCATAATTTTCTCAAGTACTTCTCGCTTGCCTACTACGGCACGCTCCACCTCTTGAATAACCCGGTTAGCCTGCTCAGCAACTTCATTGACCGGAATTGTCATTCCTCACCTCCAACTCCTCTTCGATATATTCTAAAATTCGCGCGACCTGTGAGTCATCTCGTCCCAGGAGCGTCTCTGGCGCCGATGATTTCATACCAGCAGTTAGCATATTTACAAATTCCCGAACCCGACGCCAAAGATAGGCCAGAAATCCTATTTGGTCTGGTTCAAACCGTCCCATGCCCGTCAATGCATACTCACGCACTTCAGGCGGGACGTTCAGGGTGCCATCCCGTAAACGTTCTTCCACCTGCAGACTGGTCAGGCGATAGCGATGGGCGAGTACTTCCAGTAACAGTTTGCCCAAGGTGTTATGGAATGTATTCAGGTAATAGGCGCCATTTGTCTGGCGCATCAGGTTGACTTTTATTGCCCAAAACATAACTCGACCTCCGGCATCCCGCGTTGCCTCCATTTCGAATAATTCCGGCGGAGTTGGGGCAGTTTCTTTGCGCTTACCAGATAAGCTGCGGAATGCCGCCAGCGCCAGGATCAACAACAAGGCGATCCAGAAAAAGAACTGTGGGGTTGTGCGCAGGAGTATGCCGCCTGCCCAAAACAAATATGAAACAGGTAAAACCACCACTTCACGGATCACGTCTCGGGCATAAAAGAGTAAGACCAGCAGGATGACCAGCAATACTGCCGCTGCTAACACCAGCCGCTTCGCATTTATCGAGCGGATATTTTGCATCATGCGCGGCCCCGCTGACAGGCTGAAACAATCGCGTTGAGACTATCAACCGCCACACGCTCTTCTCGCCGCCCTGGGTCTCGCCCCCCATAACGCACCTGCTCAAACAACTGTGTCAGCTGGTGTACGGGGTCTTTCGGCAGTCCATGCTGCGTCAGATACACCTCGAACTCATGTGGCGTCACATCCTGGCCTCGTTGAATATTTCGATATTGCTGTAAAGCGGCCACCATTTGATAATAACAACGTAGAATGGCATCCCGCAGATCCCCCCCAGCATTGATGGCATCAATCGCCGCCTGAGCCTCCTGCTCTACTCTTTGCAGCGGTGTCAGCGTCGGCCGATGCGAGCGCCGCCAGATGGCATATACCCCAACGACAATCACCAATGTGATAAAAACTGCTAAAACAATCGTTGTGACCGTCGTCGCCCACTCGGGAGGCGGGTTGAACACGGGTGGGGCAACCGGCGCACCCCCGCTTCCGGCTGGCAGCGTCGCCGAAAATAGCCCCGGATTCAAATCCTCTGCGGCTTTTTGAGCAGGTTTGGCAGTGGAGAGCAGGTAGACCAGGAACAGGATCGGCAAAAAGGTGAGAATATCCCGCAGAATGCGCTTGCGCCATTTCTTTGAAAAAATAAAAAGCAGCAAATAGAGCGGCAGCACAATCCAGGCAAGCAGCATGATTACCCGGAAAATTGCGAGCAAAATTCGTCCCCATTCTCCTGGAACGTCAGAATTGTAAACTTGAGGGGCAAGATTTGCAGTAGGCAGCGGTTGACCAGGAGCTAAGGTTAGCTTGTTGAGGCTGGCTGCCAATAAGATCAATGCCAGCAGGGCTATTCCTGTAAAAATAAATGTCCATGCTCGCGGAGAGATGTTTTTCACAAGGCTAATTTTATCAATAAATCTTCCCCCTGACGGGGCACGAACTGGTATTATTAAAATTTCATCAAATAATGGAAGAATATCACTTTATCGGGCTGCCAGTGCTGAGCTGAATTAAATGCAAACTGCCAATCCATTGCCCCCAAAGGATTGGCAGATTCATGAGCGGAAGCCGATGACCACAAACACCGCGACAAATTTTATATGGGCTGGGTTTCCCGGTATTTGGGGATATCTCCGCTCCAGGAGGTATCAAAAGAGTATGTTTTCTTTTCTAGATAAGATTATAAAACGCTGCCGAAGAAATGACAGAAGGGCTCTCCCCACTCTCAAGATAGGGAATCCCCTACTCTCTTATTCAATACTTATGTAATTTATATTTGTATAAATGATTATTAAGCAGGTTTATTACCGATTAAACCTCGCAAATCAGTGGATACACTTGCTACCATTCTCAGTTTTCGTTAAAAGGCTCTGTTCGGGTGCGACCTTCTCACCCCTCTGGTAAAATAATGACGATACTGATCAAAAAGGAACTGCTTTCGATATGACATCAGCCGAGACCCAATCCATTTTGGCCCTGATCCCCGCTTATAACGAGAGCCGCCACATCGCGAACGTGGTCCAACAGGCTCGCCAGTTCTTGCCAGTGCTGGTGATCGACGATGGCTCTAGCGACAAGACCGCCGAACAGGCCGCCCTGGGTGGAGCCGAGGTTGTTCGGCAGGTGCCGAACCAGGGAAAAGGCGCGGCGCTGATGAATGGCTTCCGGCAGGCCATTAGCCAGGGTTACAGCGCCGTGATCATGCTCGATGCGGATGGACAGCACGACCCGCAAGAAATCCCCAAATTTATTAATGCCTTTCGAGATATGCACGCGGATTTAGTGATTGGTCAGCGTGACTTTCGTGGAATGCCCCGCCTGCGCCGTACCACCAATACCCTCGGAACTACTATGTTTTCTTGGGCGATGGGACAATATATCCCGGACAATCAGTCGGGTTATCGATTACTCTCGCGTCGAATGATGGAAGCCACGCTGGAATCGCGTGAAACAAACTTTGAATTCGAGGTCGAGATGATCGTAGTGTGCGTGCGGCGCGAATACCAGCTGGCCTGGGTTCCTATTCGCACGATTTATGGTGATGAAACCAGTCATATCCGCCCGCTGCGGCATGCCTATCACTTTATCCGTATGGTTTTACAAACCCGAAAAGCCGTGCAACAAAATAAAGGAAAATGAGGCAAACATGGCTGACATATTGGATATTCTTTGCCAACGTCGCAGCGTACGCAAGTTTCAAGACCGCCCGCTGGAACCCGAATGGACCTACAAATTGTTAGAAGCTGCCATGGCTGCACCTACCGCATGCAATAGCCAGCCCTGGGAGTTTATTGTGATAACGGAACCAGTCCTGCTGGAAGGCATTCGCTCCAGGCTCCGCTTTGCTGGATACAACGCGCCCTGTGCCATCGTAGTCTGCGGCAGTCCTGAGCTCGCCAATAATTCAGCAGCCAAACACTATTGGGTGCAGGACTGTTCGGCTGCGATGGAGAATATCCTTACTGCAGCGACAGGTTTCGGCTTAGGCGGCGTCTGGATCGGCGTTTACCCACTGCCCAGCGTGATCAGACCAGTCCGCGAGCTGTTTAACATTCCAGAATCGGTCATTCCTTTGGGAATCGCAATGTTAGGTTACCCGGCGGAAGAGGCTGTGCCGCCTGCGCGTACGCAGTACAATGAACACCGTGTGCACTGGCAATTCTATGAGCCTAAGAAACGCCAGGCCAAAGTAAAGCATGCCAAATCCCTGGAGTAGGATCAAACAATGACTCAAGATACCCCCTCTAATATCTCCCCCCATGTGGAACAGCCAGCCCAGCACCCGAGTGAGGTCCATGAACGGCATGAGGCGAATCGCGCCGGTTGGAATGAAGGCGCAGCAGCATATACAGCTGCACTTGCGGATGCCATTGCATTTCTTCGCGCAGGGAAGTCCAACTTGCACCCTATAGAACGGCGCAACCTGGGTGATCTGCGCAGCTGGTGCCACACCGCGATCCATTTACAATGCGCCTCAGGTCGGGACACCCTTTCTTTGTGGAATGAAGGCGTGCAGCAGGTAGTCGGCGTGGATATCTCCGATGTGCACATCGAGAATGCTCGCAAAATGAGTGCGGCTTTAAATGCCCCTGCCACCTGGTACCGCTGTGATGTGCTGGAAATCCCCCATGAATTGGATGGCACTGCCGACCTGGTTTACACCGGACGGGGTGCTTTATGCTGGCTGCACGACATCACTGCTTATGGGCAGGTTGTGGCGCGTCTGCTCAAACCCGGCGGCGTATTTCACGTACTCGACGATCATCCGCTTTCCTACTTGTTTGATATCGATGCGCCCGCGCTTCAGTACAGCGGCGCAAGCTACTTTGGATATGCTGAGTCCAATGTCGGTTGGCCCAGCACTTATATTGGTGATTTACTCGGTGTTCCAGTGGAAAAGCAGGCACGTAAGTATGAACGCTGGTGGAACCTTTCAGAGATATTTACCGCGCTGACCCAGGCGGGGCTGTCAGTTGATATTTTCGGTGAGCATCCGGATCCCTATTGGGAAGTCTTCCAAAACCTGGATCCTGAAATCCGCGCCCGCATCCCGCTCACTTTCTCAATGCTAGCCCGAAAAAAATAAGCACAATCGTGATGGTACGATATAATGAAACCAACTTTTTAAGAGGAGTAGTAATATGGCTAAACAATGGAAGCAAGCACCGGAAATGCAGATTGATCCGAAAAAGAAGTATTTTGTCACGCTTAATACAGACAAGGGTGATATTGAACTGCAGCTATTCCCTGAACAGGCCCCAAAAACCGTCAATAATTTCGTCTTTCTTTCCAAAGAAGGCTTTTACGATGGGGTGACTTTCCACCGTGTGATCAACAACTTTATGATCCAGGGTGGAGATCCCACTGGCACCGGTCGCGGCGGCCCAGGTTACCAGTTTGAGGATGAAACCAAGAATAATCCGCTTATCCATGAAACGGGGGTAATTTCGATGGCCAACGCCGGTCCGAATACCAACGGCAGCCAGTTCTTCATTACTCATTCCCCCCAGCCGCACCTGAATGGCAAGCATACCGTTTTTGGTAAGGTGGTAAGCGGCATGGACGTCGTAAACGCCATCAAGCAAGGGGACACTATTCAGTCCGTTTCCGTCCGCGAAGAATAAAGCATAGGTCGGTTATGGGATATGTGCGATCTAGCTGCATATATCCCATAACTCATCCTAAAAAAAGGGGGATCCATTGAAGCAAACGACCAGGGCAACTACCAACAGTCCTTGGGAACTGCCGCTTGTAGCAATCATTTTATTTGGCCTGGGCCTGTTACTTCTCTACCTGTTTGGGCAGGTAGATACGCTTCGCTGCCAGCACACCGCTCAAGGCACGGTAGACTGCGCTTTGACCACCACCTGGATGAAAAGTATCCTTCTTTCCGAACGCCAGTTTTCTGGCCTGGCCTCTGCCTCGGTTGCCGAAAGTTGTGATAGTGATGGCTGTACGTATAAAGTCATTTTAAACACCATCCATGACATGATCCCCTTTAGCAATGTTTCCACCTCTGATCTCAATTTCCATCAAAGACACGCTGACCAGATTAATTCATTTTTGCAAGATACAGCACAGCCCGAATTGAATATTGAAACGGGCGGCGGCTGGATTCTGATCGTCCCTGCGTTACTGCTGATTTCTGGGATTGCCTTATCCCTGTTTAACGGTTTGCGCCTATTACGCGCCAACTGAAGCGATACGATATAAATCTCTAAGCAAAATGAAACAGACAACCGCCCCTGGGAAATCCCAGGGGCGGTTGTCTGTTTCATTTTGACCTTTACAAGGGTAAATGCCTCATAAAAGTGGTTATTGCGTTACCAATCGCCTATTATGGATTGGGGTTGCAGCCAAAGGCTGACATATTCCATTCACCTGGAGCTTCAACACCTGGCAATAAAATACCATTACCAGGATAGATCGTACCTGGAGCGTTCAGGTTGAGTATCTGTTGGATGGTGATGCCAAACTTGTTGGCAATGCTCTGAAGGCTATCTCCAGGGCGAACCTTATACAGACCATAACCAGCGGGGACCTGCGGACAAGAACCCGATTTCGACTGCACTGGGGCAACATAATTCGAGGAAGTTGTACTTGTGCCACTGGTACCAGAAGTCTGGTTATTGCCACCTGTCTGCGGGATGCCTGCCGGGACAACCACTGTCTGACCATTCTCAAGCTTCAAACCGCTGTTCAGCGTGTAGAACTGCCATAACAGTTGATTATCGCTCTGAGCGTTATTAGCCTGACTGCTGCCATTCGCATTGCTGCTGGTGCCAGCCGCCGGGGTCGCCGTTGCCGAGGCGCTATTGCCAGAGGCATTGTTGCTGTTCGATAATGTCGTCATGTTCACACCCATCATTTGCGCTAATGAGCAGAGGGTGTCGCCTTGCTGCGTGGTATAAGTACCGTTCTGGTTATTGGCACTGCTGTTGGTCGTGCCAGCCATCGGTGTTGCTGTAGCAGCGGTCGTACCAGCCATAGGCGTGGCCGTTGCAGCTGTCGCGCCAGCCGCAGGTGTTGCCGTAGGCGCAGCGTTGCTGCTGCTCGCGCTATTTCCGCCGTTGCCATTAATTCCAGTGTTCACATTCGCACCAGCCGGCCACTGGACAGTCTGTCCAGCAACCACATTTACGTCACAGTTCGCCGCAAAGAACTGCCCCAGATCATTTCGACCCAGGTTATAGCGGCCAACCAACGCGCCTAACGTCTCATTATTCTGAATAGTGAAGGAGCGCTGTGTCTGATTCGCGCCGGTCTGCGGAATACTGGTTGTTCCACTGGGGATATTAATCGTTTCACCCTGTTGTAAAAGATTTGGATTTGCGGCTAATAACTGAGCTAAGGTGATGCCATACTGGTTGGCGATGCTTTGCAGCGTGTCGCCAGATTGAACTGTGTAGGTAGTCGCATTTCCCTGGCTCGTGCCTGGAGCAGCTGTGGCAGTCGCGCCACCCGGAACTGTAGTCGCCGTAGCATTCCCAGCCATAGGCGTATTGGTAGCTAATGGCGCAGCCGGAGTGCCAGTTGCAATCAATGCCCCTGGTGTATTCGTCGCCTGACCAGCCTGGTTCGCACCCGTAGCGGGAACAATCCCGGCAGGGAGGGTGGCCGTCTGACCAGCAACAAAGCTCAATCCATTATTCAACGCCACAAATTCCTGCAGCTGTTGATCTGTTACAGCATTACCCGTGTTGACGGCACTGCCCGCTGCTGAAGCAGGCGTTCCGGTCGCGGTTAATCCGCCGGCAGCAGGGGTTCCGGTTGCTGTAACCGCACCACCCACCGTTCCAGCCGCTGCTGTGGCCGTACCAGTGGCCATAACCGCACCACCCGCCGCCGGTGTCCCGGTTGCGAGGGCGCCACTAGCCGCAGGCGTTCCAGTTGCGAGGGCGCCGCCAGCCGCAGGCGTTCCAGTTGCGAGGGCGCCGCCAGCTGAGGTCCCCTGTCCAATGACGGTGAATCCCATAAACCCAAGCAGTTTACCTAACGTGTCGCCCTGCTGAGTTACATAGGTGTTATTGCCTGCCGCACCAGTTGCAGCCACTGGGGTTCCAGTCGCTGTCAATGTGCCAGACCCTGCCGCTGTGGGCGTTCCGGTTGTGGTCCCTGCTGCGGCTGAGGGTGTTCCAGTTGTTGAAAGTGCTCCACCAGCTGCGGTGGGTGTTTCTGTCGTGGTACCCTGGCCCTGATTACCACTGTTGTTTTGACTGCCCGGAATATTGAGCGTAACACCTGATGGGTAATTTACTGTTTGCCCAGGTGATACATTCAATCCAAAGTTTTCATCAAAGAACTGCTGAAGATCATTACCTGACAAGTTGTACTGCGAAACCAGCGAACCTAATGTATCACTCGGCTGGAGAACAACAGTGTTTCCAGTCTGATTCGAGGTGCCAGTCTGCGCCCAAGCAGGTATAGCGGCTGATAGGGCTAACGCCAAGATAGCAAATACCCCTACCAGCACCGAAAAGTGCCTGGTCGATTTATACATACACTTCCTCCTTTTCAAACAAACCGTATTCTATGAATTTTTCCCCTTGCAGAATAAACGGATTTTTTGCTTCAGGAAAACCAATCAAAAGGCCAGGAGAAAGGTTTTCCTAATCCGCCAAACCCGAAAGACTCGTGCCTGGCGTGCAAGGATGAGTATAAAATTTCGCAAGAAGCAGAAAAATTCCTTGATTTCCCCATCCTGGCCCATTTTTCCCCTACATCTATTGGTCAAAACACGGTGCTTGACGAGGGATTTCCCCCTCTACTCATTTCATTCCAATTAACCAAGAGACACCCCGGAGGCCAGTCCGAGGTGTCTCTTGCTTCCTTCCAGTTTTCTTGAAAGGATTCCAACCAGTAACTTCCTGTACGACCAATAAACGATTGGAGGCTCTTCCATCACCAATCTTGCCATCAGTATAATCAACTAAAACCTGACAAGGTATAGGTTAAAATCCCTCTTGCTTTCAGGCAGTTTCCTGGCAAGCAAATGGTCGGGAGGGCTTTCCGTGTAATGGGGGTTTTCCCTAAAGAACGTTAATCGTTAGCTCAGCTTCGAGAAGGTGCGATTAAGCAGTTGAGGGATTGCTTTTCACCTTTAACTATAATTTCCAGAGAAATTAATAATCGCCTTGGTAAAAGTTAACGGGTAGTAGATTGACTGCTTTCTGTAGGATGGCGCCGTTCTTCACAGAGTGAATTATAAATTGCCTCATAGCGTTGGATTGTATTTTCCAGGCTGTGGGCAACAGCGCGTTTACGGCTGGCCCAGCCCATTCGCTGCCATTCTTCGCGGTGATCAGCCAGATATGCCATGCCACAGGCGGCGGCTTCCGTCTGGCCCGGCTCAAACAAATATCCATTTATTTCATGAGTAACCAACTCGGGCAATGCGCGAGCATTTGCTGCCAGGATCGGTAAGCCAGTTGCCATTGCCTCTAAAGTCGCAATACTCTGCAGCTCTTCAGGAGAGGGCATAGCGAAAAGCTGACCCGCCTGGTACAACAGTGGGAGATGTTCATTTGGCACATATCCTAGGAAGCGTACGCGCTCATCCAATCGAAGATCATGAGCCAGGTTGACCAGTTCATCTCGCGCCGCACCCTGCCCGGCGATAGCCAGGTCAATATCCTCACGCCCCTGATCACGGAGCAGCGCCAGACCGCGCAGCAGCAAATCAATCCGTTTTTCACCATCCAGCCGGCCTACATATAGAAAGAGCACCTTCTCTGGGTCTAACCCAAACAATTCGCAAGCCGCTGATCGGTCGAATTGTCCATTCGGTTCCTTAATAAGCCCCTGCAAGGTAGTGACCGCTGGCTCAAAATGACAGGTATCCACGCCACAAGAAACCGGCTTTACCGAAACACGCACTTTCTGTTCCAATAAAATTTTTGCCGCCGTTTCGGTAGGTGTAGTGATCATGTCTAACCGGTTATAGGTTTGCAGCATTAAATTCCAGAGGACTGAAATTTTTAACGCCCGTTGAACCGGTAAATGTCTCAAATAAGGCAGCAAATTCTCAGGTAAGAAGTGATTGGTTCCTAAGATAGGGATATTCATCTGCCGGGCAACCCGCGCTACATCTCTCGAAAGGAAGTAATGATCCTGGATGTGCACGACATCTGGGCGGAAAGCTTTAAAAATCTCCCGCACCTTCTGGACGGGTAGGAAGGTAAAGTAGACCCCCGGATGAATCCAATCAAAGTTAATAGAACCCATGAGATGAAGATGGACGCCGTTCACTATTTCATGCTGATACTGAAAATGGCCATGAGGTACAATTACGTGAACTTCATGCCCTGCTCTCGCTAACCCTTCTGCCAGATGAATCGTAAAAATGGCCTGCCCGTTATTCCCAGGAAAATAAGTTTGCCCGCAAATGGCAATCCGCATGGCATTCCTTTCGCATAATCTTGCGCACCGCGCTCCCCATCAGTTCAGGACTGGTCCTTATTAGAAGAGGAACGTTTCTGCAACCACGAAACATAGAAAATTATAATGATTACAAATAACAGCGCGCCACCTAACGCCACCAGCTCGACGCCCCGTTCTAAGCGCTGAACATATTGACCAAAGTGATAGCCTAAAACAACCAGACCGCCAGTCCAAATGGTTTCGCCTAAGACCAGCACGAAAAACCAGCGTCGCAGCGGCACCCGGGCCAGGCCAGTGGCTACCAGGGTCGGGATGGTAAAGCCAAGCGTCAGTTTGGCGATAAAAAGTAATTTTGCAGCGTGATTTTGAATATCGGTTTGGAAACGATCAACCAGCTTCTCGTGCAAGCCGAACCAGCTTCCGTAGCGGTGCAGCCATTCCATTTTCCCCAGGTATCCCACGGTATACCACAAGCAGTCTGATAACAGGTTGCCTGAAGCTGCTGAGACAAACACCCAGACTGGTTTCATTAATCCAGCCGAGGCAGCCACAGCACCCGCCAGGGTAGCTACCGGACCTTCTACCATTACCAACAACGCTAACAGCAGGTAAGCCCAGAGCCCCAAATCCTGAGGAAATTGTAAATGCACGCCTCTACACCTCCTGAAAATGAAAACGGCCAACGCGCTTTCTGAGGCAACTCCGTTAGCCGTTCCGTTCACAGGAAACAGCTCACCCCTCCCTGGGGGAATACCTTTGTGGATTGTATCACAGAATAACCCTGGCAGATGGCGTGCATTCTGGCATGCAAAAAGGGATGTGGCGCTTTCTCCTGCAGGCCGCATCCCTCTCTTGTTTCAGTAAAAAATCCAACACCATTATGGCCAGCTGTGCTCAACGTCCTTTTACCCGGCGCAATACCACCCGTCCAGAAATTAATAAATAAGCGCTCAGCAGCATCACCAGCACATCCAATACCAGAAAAGCCTGGGTAAACAGGTCTGACTGTGGCTGCATGCCGATAAGGGTCAGCAAGAAACCCACCAACGGGACAAACAGGCCAGCCCATAAAAGCGGGTATCGTTGGTGCAATAGAAAATAACCAATGCCCAGATAAGCAACGCCAAACAAACCCGTCATCACAACAGCAACCATCGCAGCGGTATTGATCGGATAGACGACCAGTTTTGCTAAATGCAATATTCCCGATATGCCGCATAAACCAGCGGTCAGATAAAAAATGGATTTCGTGGAAATACCTCTTCTTGAACCTGGATGGTTGATGTTCATATTATAGCGAGTACCAAACAATGATCAAGCTGGTCAAAGTAACGACATTAAGAAGAAGAGCAACCACCATTTAACCGGGTTGCTCTTCTTCTTGTCCTTTGGTTATCCCTTTTTATTCCCCAAAAGCGTCAAGCTGTTCCTGCAACCTTGCAGCCGTCTCCTTGAAAGTCCCCAGCTTTTGCCGTTCGCGTTCGACCACATTTGCCGGAGCCCGTTGGGCGAAGGATCCGCTTAACAGCCCTTCCAGACGCTGAATCTGGCTTTGGTTTTCCGCCAGTTCCTTTTGCAAGCGGGCTTTTTCGGCCTCGACATCAACAAGCCCTTCAAGCGGCAGGTAAATTTCGATGCCCAATACTGTCAGCGCAACCGCATTGGCCGGTTTCTCCGCCAGGTTTTCCACGATGCTAAACCGTTCAGTGTCGATGCCTGCCAGGAAAGCGATCATCTCCGCTTCAGCTTGGAGCAAAGCAGTCTTATCTCCGGCAGCCAACACCGCCGGTACTTTCCGGCTGGGAGGTACGCGCTTTTCGGTTCGTAGATTGCGTACCGCGCGCACGACTTCCTGCACCAGGTTGAAATCGGCGATCTTCTTCGCTTCCCACCCTTCAGTCTCGTGTGCCTCAGGGTAACGGGCAATGATCAGCGCTTCTTCCCAATCGCCACCAGAAAATGGTTCATACACTGCGCCCTTTTCTTGCGCTGTCTGCTTGAGATGCTGCCATAGTTCCTCTGTTACGAACGGAGTGAAGGGATGCAGCAAGCGCAGACAGGCATCGAGCACGCGCGCCAGGGTGGATGCGGTGTAGAACGCTCGGTCACCACCTTCATTTAATTGCAGCTTGGCAATTTCCACATACCAATCGGCAAATTCGCCCCAGAAGAAGTCATAAATTTGCCGGCCAGCTTCACCGTACTGGAAATTTTCAAACAGGCGTTCAACTTCCGCGACCAGGCTTTGCAGCCGCGCCCAAATCCACGAATCCGCCAACGTCCAATCTGGTTTCGCCTGGGCCTTTTCTGGGGCGCTGTTCAAAGCACCGATCACAAAGCGGCTGGCGTTCCACAGCTTATTGGCAAAGTTACGGTTAGCCTCCACCTTTGCCAGAGACAAATTCATATCATTCCCTGGCGTTGAGCCTACCAGCAGGGTGAAGCGCAGCGCATCTGTCCCCATTTCGTTCATCACCACCAGCGGATCGATCACGTTACCTTTAGTCTTGGACATTTTCTGCCCATGTTCGTCGCGCACCAGTCCATGCAAGTAAACCGTATGGAAAGGCACCTGCCCGGTAAATTCCAGGCCATCCATGATCATGCGTGCCACCCAGAAGAAGAGGATGTCATACCCGGTTTCGAGGATCGAAGTTGGGTAGAAGTATGCGTAATCGGGAGTCTCTTCGGGCCAGCCTAAGGTTGAGAAAGGCCACAAGCCGGAAGAGAACCAGGTATCCAACACATCTGGGTCTTGCACGATAGGTCCACCGCATTTGGGGCAGTGATCCGGGTCGGTGCGCGACACAATGGTTTCATCGCATTCCGTGCAGTACCAGACCGGGATGCGATGCCCCCACCACAACTGACGGCTGATACACCAGTCTTCGATATTCTCCAGCCAGTTGTAATACACCTTGGTGAAACGTTCGGGCACAATCTGAATGCGCCCTTCCCGCACAGCTTCTAACGCCTTATCCGCTAACGGTTGGATATTGACAAACCACTGGGTCGAAACCATCGGCTCTACAATTTCACCCCCACGCTGTGAGCGCGGCACATTAAGCTGGTAGGCTTCTTCTTTAATTACCAGCCCGGCTTCTTCCATGTCAGCCCAGAGTTTCTTGCGCGCTTCAAAGCGATCCAGCCCTGCATACGGCCCCCCATTTTCATTGACGCGTGCTTCTTTATCCAGCATCGAAATCAGCGGCAGGTTGTGCCGCTCGCCAATGGCATAGTCATTCGGGTCATGGCCTGGAGTGATTTTCAACGCCCCGGTGCCAAACTCGCGGTCAACATATGCATCCGCAATGACCGGGATCTCACGGCCCAATATCGGGACCACAACTTTTCGTCCAATGTACTTCTGGTAGCGCTCATCTTCTGGATGCACCGCTACGGCAGTATCGCCCAGGATCGTCTCTGGTCGCGTGGTTGCCACCGGAATATAATCCCCAGAGTCTCCGGCCAGCAGATACTTAAAATAGTACAATTTGCCCGGTTCCTGTACATATTCCACTTCCAGGTCAGAAACCGCCGTCTTTAGCCCTGGTGACCAGTTGATCATGCGCGGGCCGCGATAAATCAAGCCCTTTTCATACAAGCGCACGAAAGCTTCCCGCACCGCCACGGATAAGCCAGGGTCCAGGGTGAAGCGCTCGCGAGCCCAATCGCAAGAAGCCCCCAGGCGGCGAATCTGGCCAGTGATGATGCCGCCGTATTTCTCTTTCCATTGCCAGGTGCGGCGAACAAATTCCTCTCGCCCCAGGTTTTCCCGCCGCGTGCCTTCTTTGGCCAGCATCTTTTCCACCTGCAGCTGCGTTGCGATTCCAGCGTGATCGGTTCCCGGCACCCATAATGTCGGAATTCCCTTCATGCGGTGGTAACGGATCATCAGGTCTTCCATGGAAACGAACATCGCATGGCCCAGGTGCAATTCGCCGGTCACGTTCGGCGGCGGGATCGAAATGACGAAAGGCTTGCGGGTTGGATCAAAACCGGGTTCATTTGGATCATTGGAGGGCTTGAAATAGCCATTCTTTTCCCACCATTCGTAAATGCGCTGCTCAGTGTCAGCAAAATCATAGGTTTTTGGTAATTCGTGTAGGGTCATTGCACTCCATGTATGTGATAAAAACAAAAATCCTCTCGCCGCTTGCGGATAATTCCGCGTGAGGGCGAAAGGACGCTTCCTTCCGTGGTACCACCTCGCTTCACCAGAGCCTCTGCTCCAGTGCGCTCCTTTTGGCGTTATCGGGCCAACCCGGGCGGGTCTACTTTCTATGCAGGTTTACCCATACACAGGTTCTTCCGCCTTGCTTACCAGACGACCTTCAACCGTCGCAACTGAGGGAGCTTCCAGCACTGTGACTCCCGTCTCTATCAGTTTTCTTTCCGGTTTACTCCTTCCGGTTCAAACGCAATCCAGGTTCTGATTATACCGGTAGATAGGGGGATCGTCAACAAAACAATCAAGATTTCAAGATTTAACAATAAAGCCGGCTGGGAACTCAGCCGGCTTTATTTTGTTCAATTCTGTGGGTTAGCGAACAACAATCGGCAGGTAGATTTTTTGCTTATCCACTCCGTATGCGCGTACTGCTGAACTGGGCGTGTAGATCCCATCGCCCGTATAAGAGACGGTGATAGAATGTACTGCGTTCACCGGGATCAACAGCTTGCAGCTGCCTTCACCATTGACCAGCTCGCCCTGACAGGTACTCACCTTGTTGCCAACAACCACCGTTACCGTTCCGGTAGGCAGTGTTGGATAACCATCTTTCGCATTGACATGGAAAAGAATATCGTACCAGACGTTCATCAGGAGCGGCTGCGGGCCTGGGATCTCGAATTCGGTGACCGATTCATGCGTCTGGTTACTCACAGTGATGGTGATAGTCTTTGAACTGTTCAAAGCGCCACCGGTTCCGGTTTCACCCAAATCATCTGCTGTGATTGCCAGGGAAGCTTCTCCAACAAAGAATGCCTCCGGCTGGAAAGTCATGCCATCCAGGGCAGCGTTGATGTTTGCCAGACTGCCCGTTAAGATCATGTTGCTATCCGCTGTACCATCTCCAATAGAGAAGGTCAGTCCGCTGACTCCACTCAGGCTCACCATACCTTTTATGGTTTCCAGTGTCACCTGCAGGGTGTCAGCATCAACATCGCTGACAGAGACGTTGCCGGAGAAGGTCAACTGGTTATCCCGAGCCATAGACTCAGTAGAAGGAGCAGTCAGTTTAGGCGCATCGTTGACCGCAGCAATCGAAAGGGTTACTTTCTTTGTATCACTCAGCGATCCACCGCTGCCGTTGTCGCCCAGATCGTTTACGGTTATATCTAAAGAAGCAGCGCCATTATAATCACCAACGGGCTGGAATGTCGCTCCATTAAACGCCATATTGATGTCTACGAGGTTACCGGTAAAGGTCATGCTGGCGTCAGCCAGCCCATCACCGGCGCTGAAAACCAGGTTGGTTGTGTCATTCAGGCTGAATACACCATGGGTAACAGTTAACGCCACCTCGCCAGCAGTCCCATCAACATCACTTATCATAATAGAAGAAGCAAAATTTATAGCTTCATCTTCCATGCCGTTGACTTCTACTGGGGCTGCAACTTGAGGTGGATCGTTGATCGGCGTCACAGTTACCAATGCAGTGGCCTGGTTACTTTGCTGAACGCCATCAAAGGCGACAAAGTCAACTTCCCTTACCCCTTCAGTAGGGTTCTCTGACGTGTTTTCATAACGGACCGATGCCAGCACCTTTCGAAAATCGTCGATGGGGGCTTTCACGCCAGAAACCGGTGATTTTATATTGAGGACCCCATTGCTGTAGCTGATCCAACTCTGATTGATGATGGTAGCCCCATTTTGGACCACAGACAGCATTTCTGCACTTCCATCTACCGGGTTCTGCAGGGTCACCTGCGCCGATTTAAGTTCGTTAACATTGAGTTCACTGAGTACCAAATTTGTGGAATCAACGATGGAAACCGGGCTGTTCCCTTCTGTGAATGTGGCCGCGTAATCGAAGCCATCCTCCGGTCCGTTTAAGTCAATCTCGAGGGTAAAACCGATTTCGTAGATATATCCAGCATTTCTTCCGGGCGCACCTACCAATAACAACCGGTTTTGCATCGAAAGTGCGCTGCCAAACAAGTTATCACTCACAGCTCCCGATAAAACCTGTTTTCCGGTTGAACCCCAGTTTTCCAGTCCACCTTCATTCCTTGCGAAGACATAAAACGCCCCTTTACTACTATCTTCATTCGGCGCGCCAACTGCCACTACGTCTCCATCCTGTGCTACCGCGCTGCCAAACAGGGTATTGTTTATGCCACGAAATTGCTTTACCAGGGTCCAATTCGATGTTCCCTGCACACGTTCAAATAGGAAAGCTGAGCCAGTTGCACTGGTCGTTGTGCCTGGCGCGCCTACAACAATTGTGTTCTGTGTATTTGAACTGATGGTCACCGCACTGCCAAAATTATCTCCCACGACCGGGTTCGTGGCATACAACATCGCCGTTGCTGCCGTAGGCCAGGTGCCATCCTGATTTTGTTCATAAACATAAGCAGCGCCGCCAATTAATCCATTATTCGATGTATTTTGAGTTGCGCCCACCACCAGCGTTAACCCATTAATCGCCACACTGGCGCCAAACCGGTCGTTTAATTCAGTTCCATTCATTTTCGCTGTCTGTACCCAATTACCATTTTCCTGCCGGGTAAAAATGTACACCGAGCCAGATTTTCTGGGTACGTTCGGGTCAGTGTCTTCAAAGGGCGCGCCAACGACCAGGGTATCCTTCCAAACCACGACTGCCGAACCAAACCGGTCACCTTTTTCTGTAGGCGGATCCGTTTGTAAGGTCTCTGCCAGGCCCCATTGATCCAGGCCCCCCTGTCCGCGCCGGAATACGAATACTGCGCCAGCCGCCTTCGCATGTCCGGAAATCACTTCATCTTTTGCTGCAATGACCACGGTGCTATCTTGAGGATTCAGCGGATCGATATAGATCGCCACAGCGTTCCCAAAATGCTCCTTGATTTCTGGATGTGGATCGTCAAATGTTTTTTCCAGGGTCCAGGTATTCCCACCAGTGAATTTGAAGAGATAAGCCTTCCCCCTTCCATTGTTTGTTGCTGGCGCCCCCACGACGGCCCAATCTCCGCGAATAAAAACAGAAGATCCAAGTTCTGCGGTTCCTGGGACTGTAAGGTCAGCCACTCTATTGGTCAGCAATGCCGCCAACACCGACTGCGCTTGCGCCAGTAACCCCACCATCAGGACAACCAGCAGAAAATAGCGCACAATACCGATCTGGTTTCGAGCCACACGGAACTGAAACATAGCACCCATCCCCCCGAGATATGATTGTTGGTTTAACCAGATGAATTACTCAGGTCGAACCGGATAAAAAGGGTTGAATCAGCAGAGCGCGAATAAACCCCCTGTTTTCACCGACGTCAGAGACACCAACGCCTGGCCATCGAACCGTAAAATAATCGAGGACAACTGCTGATTTATCAAAAATATAAAGGACAAGCAAATTATAAGAAAAGTTGCGTAAAAGTGATGTAAAACTTCCTTCACTCAGCCCACCGGAAACCTTGCAATTTAATTAATTTTCCCAAGACCTTTACGGAATTTTTATAGACAGCGGCGGATGATTGGCTTTTTAATGCCATCATCCGCCGCTGTCCAAAACTTTCATCTAGAAAGACGCAAGCAGGTTCCGATAAAAGTCTTCCGGTCCATTTGCTTAACAGCGCCGCCTAACTGCTTTTCCACATAGCGCTCGGTGGGCAGCCCGTTATCATCAAAACCCATCGGATAATACACATTCTGCCCGCGCATCCGGAAGAAACGCGCCATAAAATCCGCGTGACTGTAAGAGTAGACATGCCCAAGATGCAGCCGCCCAGAAACGGTCGCAGGCGGGGTGTCGATGGCATACACCGCTCCAACAGCATCCAGTTGATAATGGTAAGTGCCCTGTGCCTGCCATTTCTGTTCCAGTTCGGGCTCCACAATTTCGGGTTGGTAACGTTTCGCGAGTGGCATTGGTCCCTCCAGATCATCTATAATCAACAGTTAAAATAAAAATCCTTTCGTCCACTCAAGGACGAAAGGAAATATGCCTTTCGCGGTACCACCTCGCTTTGCCGGATGTTGCCATCCCGGCACACGCACCGCCCGGACGATCATCCAGGCTTCGCTATTACGGGCTCACCCGTGCAGGTCTACTCTCCATTTAATAACAGATTTCTTCTGCAACTCAACCAGACGACTTCGACCGGAATGAACCAGGGGATTTCTCAGCCTTCAATCCCTTCTCTGTTGGCCTGCCGCCGATCTACTCCTTCTGGCAGTGGTTTATTGGATTGCAATGGTTATAGCAAGCAGCGCTAATCAAGTCCATTTTTTCTGTTTTCAAAAATCGAGATTCTACCTAATCTTCAACCGCTGGCAAGATAAAATCGTCGATCAGCCCAAAAATGGGTTCGTGGCCGCCACTCAGATTCGCGGTTGTGACCACGATCAGGTTCAAATCTGGGGCGACAAAGATAGTTTGACCACCCCGCCCAAGCGCCATGTAGGCGTTATGGGAAGGATAGGTCCACCACTGGTAGCCGTAACCGTTTGGGCCATCCGTCGACACGTGTTTGGTCGTCGCCGCCTGCACCCATTTTGAGGATACAACTTGTTTCCCTTGCCACATACCCTGGTGCAGATACAGATACCCCAATTTAGCCATATCCCGCGCGGTCAGTTCTAATCCCCAGCCACCAATCGCGATCCCCTGGGCATCCTTTTCCCAATTCAAATGATTAATTCCCAGTGGTTTTAACAGGTACTTTTGCCCATAATCTACGGTTTTCAGGCCCGTTTGCTGCTGCAAGATCGCCGAAAGCACATGCGAGCAGCCAGAACAGTAGTTGAACTCTTTTCCAGGGGCAGCGCGCATCGGTTCATCCATAACCCACTTGACCCAATCCGAACTCATATACATGGCCCGGTAAGCCGGGTCCCCTTCTGTCCAGTCTAATCCAGAGCTCATCGTGAGCAGGTGTTCCAGGGTCATGGCCTGCTTATCTGCATCCAGGTTGGTTAACTGCATCCCTGGCAGTAAATCCAGCACACGCTGGTCCATTTGGCTAAGTTTCCCCTGATCAAAGGCGATGCCAATCAGCGTGCTGATGAAGCTTTTCGTTACCGAAAACTGCGCGTGCAGCGTATCCTGCGACTGACCGTTATAATAGGTCTCGGAAATAATCCACCCATTGCGGATGATTAACAGGCTGTCCAGGTTCACCTGCCGGCTTTTGACGGCTGTTTGCAAGGCCTTCAGTTTGGCCGGGTCGACGCCCTGGGTTTCTGGCGCAGTAGTCCGCCAGCTGCTTGTTGGCCAGAATTCACCAGTTGCGTTTTCAAGGGGCGCTGGGAAAGACGATTGTCTTCCACAGCTTACCAACAAAAGTCCGATCAAACACATGAGCAGGGAAAATCGGAGATTCATCAGCAACACCTCAAAAGGTCTCAATCAAGGGATAGCTAATATTAAGTATACTGCAATCCAGGCGTGTTACAATCCATCCACATTCAGGTTATCTGAGGTCTTTGCATGCGATTGATGAACCGCCGCGAAATCGTCCGGTCTGCGGCTACACCCCTGGTGCTGCTGGCAGCCTGCGGGCTGGCCTTTGGCATTACTATTCCCTGGCTGGGTTTGTATGCTGATGACTGGCCTTTTATATACGTTAATCATATCGCTGGCCTGCATGGAGTAGTTGACTTCATCTCCTGGGTGCGCCCGGTCGCAGCCTGGGTATTCGCTGCTGCCGCCGCAATGATTGGAACGCATTTCTGGCTCTATCACCTGCTGCTGCTCTTGCTGCGTTGGGTCGACAGTCTCTTATTCTGGCGCGTTCTGCGGCGAGTCTGGCCGTCACAACCGCGCCTGGCGTTGTGGGCCGCGCTGCTGTTTGCCGTGTTTCCCGCCTTCAAGCAGCAGCCGCTTGCGCTGGAGTATATCCCTCACTTCCTCGCGCTGGGCTTGTTATTTGGTTCTTTATGGCTGAGTCTTTACCTGGCACAAACTCCACACCTATCGCACCGCCGTTTCGTTCTGCTTTGGAGCCTGGCCTGGTTGGGGTCGCTGCAAGTATTTATCATTGAATACTTTGCCGGACTGGAGCTGCTGCGCGCGGTTTTGGTGGCGATTGTTCTCCTCCCAAGCCTGCCGCCTACTGTGGCTATACGAAAATCATTGCGCCTGTGGCTGCCGTTCCTGCCGGGGATGGCTGCGTTTGCGCTCTGGCGGGTATTCCTGGTGGGTTTCCCTTCCTACCAGCCTGAATTAGTTCAGGACCTGCGCAGCACCCCCTTCGCTGCGCTAGGTGTTCTGGCGCGCACCATCCTGCATGACCTGTGGCTGGCTGGGGTTGGCACCTGGCTGCAGCCTTTTATCGACCTCCCGGTAGGTTCGCGCGCGCTGCTGATCTGGGCGGCGCTTTCGGGTGCCTCCGCGCTGGCCTTCGCCATTTACCTCATGCGCTTCGCCCCAAAGAACCAGCACAGAAACGGGTTCATTTCTCCCGCCTGGGGATATGTAGGGTTGGGCCTGTATGCCATGCTGATTGCTGGCTGGCCCTTCTGGATTACGCATATCCCCCTCTGGCTGAGCTTCCCCTGGGACCGCACCAGCCTGGCTTTCATGGTTGGGGCGAGCCTGCTGGCTGCTGGAATACTGGGGCTGTTCGAATCTCTACTAGCCCGCTGGCAGGTACGGTTAAGTGCTGTTCCAAACCTGGTCCTGGTTGGGGTGTTGGGCGCTTCGATCGGCCTGCACTTCCAGAACGCCAATGCCTACCGTAAGGAATGGTCGCTTCTGACATCTTTCTACTGGCAGATGACCTGGCGCGCCCCTGGACTTCAGCCTGGCACCGCTATCGTTTTGGATCAATCCCCTTTTAATTTTCACGTCGATAAATTTCTCTCCCCAGCGCTCAACTGGACTTATGCGCCTGAAAGCCGCACGCTGGACACGCCCTATGCAGTGCTCGATTTTTATAAGCTCTGGGGAAAATCGCTGCCGCCAGAAACGTCCAAAGAGCCGCTGAAAACACAGTACGGTACACTAACCTTTAACGGCGATACTCATCACCTGCTGGTCGTCGTATACGCGCCACCTGGCTGCCTGCGCGTGCTGACCCTGGATTCGCAGACGCACCTGCTAATTAGCCCCGAGCTCAAGCAGACTTTATCGCTCTCTAACCCGGAGGTCATCGATCCAACGCCAATCAATCCGGCTCATCCCGCAGCTTTCCTGGGTCCAGAGCCTGTGCATGGCTGGTGTTATTCATTTGAAAAGGCTGACCTGGCCCTCCAACAAGGTGACCCGAATCGTACGGCTGCGCTGGGTGATCAGGCGCTGTCTACCGGTTTGTCGCCAAAACAGCCCTCGGAGTATCTGGTGTTTGTAGAGGCATATGCCTTATTGGGTCGCTGGCAGGATGCTCAATCACTTTCGCAAAAAGTAGCCCAATCCGGTGATTTCTATCAGCGCGCCGCCTGCGCTACCTGGGATCGCCTTACACAAACCACGGATGCCGCCAAGGCACAGGCAGTCAAAGCCGCGTTAAGCTGCCGATAGTAATTTTTCGCCCAATACATATGCTCCATTGATCGCTGAGAGCTAACGAGGGTTCTCCGTCAGGTAAGACATTTCATCCCTTAATCTTGTCCGATTCGGAATGTTCCCATCGCGATTTCGTTGCAATTTACACCAAATCTGGCATTTTTGCACTTTAAGGGGTTGACAAATAAGACATAAACCCGTATATTCAAGTCTACTATATTGAAAACTGATTTTCAGGACTATTAACGAATGCTATCGGCCTCCCTATTTATTTTGGTACTTCTTGCGGTTCTCATCCTTATTGAGAGCCAAGTTGAGGTTGGGAGGCCAAAAGTCCTGGTGAAAGTGGAACGAAAGCACAAGCAGTAGGAAAGTTGAAACCGGGTAACAAAGCCGACCAGCCAAAACGGGTCGGCTTTTTCTTTGCCCGAAAGGCAGTCCTACCCAAATTATTGGCAGAGGAGATTAGCGGAATATGCGTTCTAACCTGATCAAGTCCGGAATCGAGCGGGCTCCCCATCGTGCATTACTTAAAGCGACCGGCGTTTCAGACGCTGACATGAAAAAGCCCTTCATCGCCGTAGTCAATTCCTACGTTGATATAATCCCCGGGCATGTACACCTGCAGAGCTTTGCTCGCCTGATCAAAGACGCCATCCGCGCGGCGGGCGGTGTGCCGTTTGAATTCAACACCATTGGCGTAGACGATGGCATCGCCATGGGGCATATCGGTATGAAATATTCTCTGCCTTCGCGGGAGTTAATCGCCGATTGCGTGGAAACAATGATCGAGGCACACCAGTTCGATGGCATGGTGTGTATCCCGAACTGCGACAAAATTGTCCCCGGGATGTTGATGGCAGCGATGCGGGTCAACATCCCGGCGATTTTTATATCCGGCGGGGCAATGTCAGCCGGACGTACCCCTGAAGGGCAGGTCATCGACCTGATCTCCGTATTTGAAGGTGTAGGCGCCTTTCAGGCTGGAAAAATTGACGATAAGCGCCTGAAGGTACTGGAAGATTATGCCTGCCCAGCCTGTGGTTCGTGCTCAGGCATGTTTACCGCCAATAGCATGAACTGCCTGACGGAAGTGCTCGGCCTGGGGCTGCCCTATAACGGCACCGCCCTGGCAAAATCAGCCGAACGGGAAGCGCTGGCGCGCAAAGCGGGGGAACAGATTCTCGATCTGGTGCACCACAACATCCGCCCCCGCGATATCGTCACCGCTGAAGCGCTGGACGATGCTTTTGCTTTGGATATGGCAATGGGCGGCTCAACCAACACCGTTTTGCATACCCTGGCGATCGCGCATGAAGGCGGGTTGGAATACCCACTCGAGCGCATCAACAGCGTGGCCGACCGTGTGCCACACCTGACAAAAGTAAGCCCGGCGGGTACCTGGCACATCGAAGATGTGCATCGCGCTGGCGGCGTCCCGGCTATTCTCAATGAGATCCAGCGCGCAACAGGCATCCTGCACATGGACCGCCTGACCGTCACCGGGAGCACATTGGGCGACAGCATCAGCGGCGTGAATATCTGCGATGAAGAGGTTATTCACCCCGCAGAAAAAGCGCATTCACCGCGCGGCGGATTGGCTATCTTGTTTGGCAACCTGGCTCCCAAAGGCTCAGTCGTCAAGACTGGTGGTGTGGATTCTCGCATGATGCGCCATACTGGCCCGGCCAGAATCTACAAATCGATGGAAGCTTGCATGCGCGGCATCATGGACGGCGAGGTAGTCGCTGGCGATGTCGTCGTAATCCGCTACGAAGGTCCACGCGGCGGCCCGGGGATGCAGGAAATGCTCTCTCCTACCTCTGCACTGATGGGCATGGGGTTGGGTGACAAAGTTGCCCTGATCACCGATGGGCGTTTCTCCGGCGGAACGCGCGGCGCATGCATCGGCCATGTTTCACCCGAAGCCGCAGCCCGCGGCCCTATCGCCGCCCTCCGCCCGGGTGATCTGATTGAGATCGATCTGGTGGCGCGCTCGCTCAATGTCCACCTGACCGATGAAGAAATACAGAAGCGGATTGCCACGCTGCCTCCATTTCAGCCCCGCACCACCAGCAAATGGCTGCGCCGTTATTCCCATTTCGTGACCAGCGCCGATACAGGCGCAGTTTTAGCCGAATAACTGAACGACCATACTAGAAAAACGGTCAAAACCTGACCGACAAGTGAAGGAGAGACAGCAGATGAAATATACCGGTGCACAAATCTTAATGGAAAGCCTGATGCGAGAAGGTGTCAAAGTAATCTTTGGCTACCCTGGTGGAGCCAACCTGCCAATCTATGATGCGATGGGCAACTACCCCATCCACCACGTCTTAGGCCGGCACGAACAGGGCCTGACCCACATGGCCGATGGCTATGCCCGGGCAGGCGGCGGCGTCGGTGTCGCTATGGCTACTTCTGGCCCCGGCGCGACGAATATGGTTACCGGCATTGCCACAGCCATGATGGACTCCTCTCCCCTGGTCTGCATCACCGGGCAGGTATCCAGCAACTACATTGGTTACGATGCATTCCAGGAAACCGACATTACCGGCATCACCCTCCCTATCACCAAGCATAACTATCTGATCACGGATACGCGCGATATTGGACATACCGTGCGCGAGGCTTTCTACATCGCCCGCACAGGCCGTCCCGGCCCGGTGCTGGTCGATATTGCCAAAGATGCCCAGCAGGTTTCCATCGAATGGCATTACGACGAATCGCCTATCCGCATGTCTGGTTACCGCCCTGACCTGCGCCCGCTGCCGGCAGATTTGCAGAAAGCAGTAGAAATGATCCACGGCGCCAAGCGGCCAGTGATTCTAGCCGGGCGCGGAGTCATGATGAGCGGCGCGATGGCTCAGCTGCGAGAATTCGCCGAAAAGACCCAGACGCCCGTCGCGATGACTCTGCTTGGCCTCGGCGGTTTCCCCGCCAGCCACCCACTTTCCCTGGGCATGATGGGTATGCACGGTAAATCCTGGACCAACCGCGCCATTCAGGAAGCGGATCTGCTGCTGGCCTTTGGCATGCGCTTTGATGACCGGGTCACTGGCAATGTAAAAACATATGCCACCAACGCCCGCAAGATCCACCTGGACATTGATCCTTCTGAGATCAATAAGAATGTCACTGCGGATGTGGCGCTGATTGGCGACCTGCGCGAGACGCTTGATCAGCTGCTGCCACACCTGGAAAGCTGCGATCATGAAGAATGGACCACGCACATCGCCCAGATGAAAGACGAAGTGCGCCCGCGAGATATCCAGAGCCTGCCGGATGTTGGCAAACTGTTTGCCGCGCACGTGATTAACGACCTTTGGCGTTATACCAATGGCGATGCGCTGCTGGTTACGGATGTTGGCCAACACCAGATGTGGGCTGCCCAGTACTACTGGATGGATAAACCGCATAACCTGCTCACCTCGGGCGGCCTGGGCACGATGGGCTTTGGCCTGCCCGCCGCGATTGGAGCCAAATTCGCTCGTCCAGATGCAAATGTATGGGTGGTCTGCGGCGACGGCGGCTTCCAAATGACCAATTCCGAATTGGCCACTGCCGCACAGGAAGGCATAAAAGTTAATGTCGCCATTATTAATAATGGCTACCTGGGCATGGTGCGCCAGTGGCAGGAGTTCTTCTACGATCGCCGTTACAACGGTACGCCCCTCCGCAGCCCAGACTTTGTCAAACTAACTGAAGCGCATGGGTTGACCGGCATACGCGTGACCAAACGCGGCGAAGTCCAGGACGCTATCCGCACTGCACAAGAAACCGAAGGCACAGTGGTGGTCGATTTCCGGGTCGAGTCGGAAGATTCAGTGTACCCCATGGTACCTACCGGAGCAGCCCTGGATGCTATGATCCGCCGGCCTGCCCCTGAGATGGAATTTGATGAAATTTAGTGAATTTTCTTTGCCCTCCAGGCAAAGTTTTCAGGAGAAAAGATAATGCAGCATACCCTGATCGCCCTTGTCGAAGATAAACCTGGTGTCTTGAGCCGGGTAGCCTCCCTGTTCCGCCGCCGAGCCTTTAACATCGATTCCCTCACTGTGGGGCGCACCGACCAGCCCGGCATCTCGCGCATGACGATTGTCATGGACAGCGATAACGTCTCTGCTGAACGGGTTACCTCCTATTTATATAAGTTAGTGAACGTTATCCAGGTGGAAGACGTCACCAACCAACCCACCGTCACCCGTGACCTTGCAATGATCAAGGTGGCTGTAACACAGACCAACCGCACCGAGATCATCCAGCTGGTTGACGTGTTCCGCGCTCGCATTGTAGACGTGGCCAATGACTCGCTGATCATCGAGATCACCGGCGATGAAGAAAAAATTTAACGGCTTTGTCGAAGTCCTGCGGCCTTACGGCATTGTTGAGATGGTGCGCACCGGCGTGGTTTCCATGCTGCGCGGCGCAGCCCCTGGCGAACGCAACGGCCCGATGTATGCCACGATCAATGGCAACGGCAAAGTCGCTGTAAAGATGTTTAGTTAGTGGTTTTCAAAAAATTCTTTTTGGAGTTTCTTAAATGGCAAAGATAAATTTTGGTGGTGTCGTCGAAGAAGTGGTTACCCGCGAAGAGTTCCCCCTGGCAAAGGCGCAGGAAGTGCTCAAGAATGAAACCGTAGCTGTGCTGGGCTATGGCGTGCAGGGACCCGCACAGGCGCTAAACATGCGCGATAACGGCATCCATGTGATCGTCGGGCAGAAAAGCGGGTCGAAGTCATGGGATAAGGCACTTGCCGATGGTTGGGTTCCCGGCCAGACTCTTTTCTCACTTGAAGAAGCTGCCGCGCGCGGCACCATGCTCCAATACCTCGTTTCGGATGCAGGACAGGTCGCCGTGTGGCCGGCCATTTGCAAGCAGCTCAAGCAAGGCGATGCGCTGTACTTCTCTCACGGCTTTGGCATCGTTTACCGGGAACAAACCGGTATCATCCCTCCGGCCTTCGTCGACGTAATCCTGGTAGCCCCGAAAGGATCGGGGACCAGCGTACGCGCCAACTTCCTTGCCGGCAGCGGGATTAACTCCTCTTTCGCTATCCACCAGGATGCGACCGGGCACGCCTATAAGCGCGTCATCGCTGCCGGTATCGCCATTGGATCAGGCTATTTATTCCCCACCACCTTTGAGAAAGAAGTCTACTCGGACCTGACTGGCGAGCGCGGCGTGCTGATGGGCGCGCTGGCAGGCATCATGGAAGCGCAGTACAACACCTTGCGTTCCCACGGGCACTCGCCTTCTGAAGCTTTCAATGAGACCGTTGAAGAACTCACGCAGTCGTTAATCCGGCTGGTTGCGCAAAACGGCATGGATTGGATGTATGCGAACTGCTCCACCACCGCTCAACGCGGCGCGCTGGACTGGAAAGGCCGCTTCCGCGATGCCGTCGCCCCGGTTTTTGCTGACCTCTACAACAGCGTCATCACCGGCGAAGAGACCCGCATCGTACTGGAAGTCAACTCCGCCGCGGATTACCGCGAAAAGCTGGACGCAGAGCTGAAGGAAGTTCATGACTCAGAGATGTGGCAGGCTGGCGCGGCGGTACGCTCCCTGCGCCCCGAAAACTGGAACGAATAAACCGGTTCCAGATACAGGTAAGACGAAAGAGACCTTATGGATAACTACATACGAATTTTCGATACCACATTACGCGACGGGGAGCAGTCCCCAGGGGCAACGCTGACTTCTACTGAAAAATTGGAAATCGCGCGCGCCCTGGCTCGGATGGGTGTTGATGTGATGGAAGCTGGTTTTCCGGCTGCTTCACCCGACGATCTGGAAGCAGTCCGCCGCATCGCCTTAGAAATCGGCCAGCCCAGCGAGGCTATCCCCAAACCACCCGTGATCTGCGGTCTGGCGCGCACCATCCGCGGTGACATCGACAAAGCCTGGGAAGCCATCCAGTTTGCTGCGCATCCGCGCATTCATACTTTTATCGCTTCCTCGCCTATCCATATGAAATACAAGCTCAAGATGGATCCCGAGCAGGTCATCGAGCGGGCAGTTGAGATGGTAACTTATGCCCGCAGCCTGTGCCTGGATGTGGAGTTCTCCCCGGAAGACGCCGGGCGCTCCGACCCAGAATTCCTTTACCTGCTGCTTGGTGAAGTCATCAAAGCTGGTGCGACCACAATTAACATCCCTGATACGGTTGGTTACACTACGCCAGAAGAGTTTGGCGCGCTGATCGAGGGCATTATCAAAAACACGCCCGACATAGAGAAGTGTATTGTCTCCGTGCACTGCCATAATGACCTGGGCCTGGCGACTGCTAACACGCTGGCCGGGCTGAAAGCCGGCGCGCGGCAAGCTGAAGTGACTATCAACGGCATCGGCGAGCGTGCGGGCAACACTTCATTAGAAGAAGTTGTCATGGCCTTGCAAACCCGCCGCCCGATGTATAACCTGGCTACCGGCATCGACACCACGCATATCGCGCGGGTATCCAAAATGGTCAGCAACTACACCGGCATCCCTGTCCAGCCTAACAAGGCGATTGTCGGAGCGAATGCTTTTGCTCATGAGGCTGGCATTCACCAGGATGGGATGCTCAAACATTCTCAGACGTACGAAATCATGCGGCCAGAGATGGTGGGCGTCAGCCAGTCGCGACTGGTGCTGGGTAAGCATTCGGGGCGGCACGCCTTCAAGACGCGGATGAAGGATCTGGGTTATAACCTGGATGAGAGTGAAATCGACCGCCTGTTTGACCGTTTCAAAGTGCTGGCGGATAAAAAGAAAACCATCACCGACACGGACCTGGAGGCGCTGCTCTCCGACACCATCTACCAGCCGCGTGAGATCTTCGCGTTGGACGGATTGCAGGTGGTATGCGGCACGATGGGCATGCCAACCGCTACTGTTCGCATGCGCGGCCCGGATGGCAAAATGATCGTGCAGTCCTCTGTCGGCACCGGGCCGGTAGATGCCGCTTACAAAGCCATAGATGCTGTAGTCGCTAATGGATCTGGCCGCCAGCCGGCGCACCTGCTGGAGTTCGTCGTTCATGCTGTAACCGAAGGTATCGACGCGATCGGTGAAGTGACCGTGCGTATTGAAGACGCGAGCGCAGCCCAAAGCAGCGTTTCATCCCACCCGATCAACGCGCAGAGCGAGCGCAGTACCCCGCGCACCTTCGGCGGTTATGGGGCGGATACTGACATTGTGGTCGCCAGTGCAAAAGCTTATCTTTCAGCGCTCAATAAGTCCCTGGTCGCGTCTGGAGAATACGGGCCAGCGGAGAAAGTTAGCGCGGAAGTCAGTATTCCCGCTCAAGTCTAAGTACAAGGAAGTCAGCTTCCTACCGTTGAAAGATAAACAAAAGAATTGTTGATATCTTAAGAAGAGAGAGCATAAGGAGAAACATATGAACACCTCAACAGAACCGAATCCCCCCTCCCGCCGGGAAGAAGATTTTCCCAAGACAAACACCTTCCCTGAAGGCTGGATCATGGATGAGTTGATGGGCAAATACAACCCATCTGAACCGCCTATGCCGCAAACTGGCAATAATGGGCACGAGTCACGCCCGGTGCCGCAGGTCGATGATGAATCCCTCTTCACGCGGCGCCTGGATCCCTTCCCGAAACCGAACACGATCCCGACCGGCTGGGATATGTCCTGGATGGAATTATGAGCCAGTCATCGCAGCCAATGACGCTGTTCGAGAAAATCTGGAACAGCCACGTTGTTCACCAGGAACCAAATTCACCGGCCATTTTATATGTTGACCGCCACCTGGTGCACGAAGTCACTTCTCCACAAGCCTTTACTGGGCTGCGCGCGCGAGGCTTGAAAGTGCGCCGCCCAGACCGCACAACCGCGACCGTTGATCACGGCATTCCCACCCGAGTCAAAGTGAACGGCAGTGGCAAACCTGACCGGTTATTTTATGCGGATGAGCTGTGCCGCAAGCAGATCGCCCAATTGGAAACGAACTGTGCCGAATTTGGGATTGAACTGTACGGTTTGGAATTGAGCCAACAGGGCATCGTACACGTGATCGGGCCGGAGTTAGGTATCACCCAGCCGGGCATGACCATCGTATGCGGCGACTCGCATACTGCCACTCACGGCGCGTTTGGCGCGCTGGCTTTCGGCATCGGCACCAGTGAAGTAGAGCATGTGCTGGCAACTCAATGCCTGCTGCAGCACAAACCAAAGACGATGGAAGTGCGCCTGGAAGGGCGCATACCCGATGGCGTGACTGCCAAGGATGTCATCCTGGCAATCATTGCCCAGATTGGCGTGGGAGGAGGCACAGGGCACGCAATCGAATACACCGGCCCAGCCATCCAGGCCCTGGATATGGAAGGGCGTATGACGATCTGTAACATGTCTATCGAGGCAGGTGCGCGGGCAGGCATGATCGCCCCAGACGAAACCACCTTTGCCTACCTTAAAGGCCGACCTTTTGCCCCGCAGGGTGTGGATTGGGATGCAGCGGTCGCCCGCTGGCGCGGCCTGCCCACCGACCCGGGCGCGAAGTACGATCGCTCCATTGTCCTGGATGCCGCAGCCTTGGAGCCTATGGTCACTTACGGCACTACACCTGGCATGGCTGTGCCGATTAGCGGCAGCATCCCCGACCCCGCCAGCCTCTCTGACTCCAACCAGAAGGCTACGCTGGTGAAATCCCTGGCATATATGGATCTAACCCCGGGCCAGCCCTTACTGGGGCAGAAAGTAGATGTTGTATTTATTGGTTCATGCACCAACGGCCGCCTGGCCGATCTGCGCGCCGCAGCCGGGCTGCTTTCAGGGCGGCAGGTTGCGGCTGGAACAAAGCTGCTGATCGTTCCCGGCTCCCAGGAAGTCAAGCGCCAGGCTGAAGCCGAAGGGCTGGTCGAAGTCTTCCGCGCAGCAGGTGCAGAATGGCGCGAGCCAGGTTGTTCGCTGTGCATCGCTATGAATGGCGACCAGCTCGATCCTGGTCAATATGCTGTCTCGACCTCCAACCGCAACTTTGAAGGTCGCCAGGGCAAAGGCGGGCGCACCTTCCTCGCCAGCCCGCTCACGGCAGCAGCCAGCGCCATCGCCGGGCGCATCGCCGATCCCCGCAAAATACGTTAGAAGAAGCAGAATTATGGCTCAATTTACGACATTAACTTCTCGGGTTATTCCCATGCCGGTCAACAACGTCGACACTGACCAGATTATCCCGGCGCGCTTTCTTAAAGTTACCGATAAACTAGGCCTCGGCCAAAACTTGTTTGCCGACTGGCGATACCTGCCGGATGGTACGCCTAAGGCAGATTTCGTGTTCAACCAGCCGCAGAACCAGGGTGCGCAAATCCTTCTGGCCGGCGATAATTTTGGCTGCGGCTCCTCGCGCGAGCACGCCCCCTGGGCGCTCACCGGTTGGGGCATCCGCGTGGTAATTTCGACCACGATCGCTGATATTTTCCGCAGCAACTCCTTGAAAAACGGGTTGCTGCCCATCCTGGTCAGCCCAGAAACTCACGCGATGCTGTTTGAGATCGTTCAGGAGGCTCCTCAGGCTGAATGGATAGTGGATTTACAATCTCTGACCGTGACCCTGCCCACCGGAAATTCTTTTTCATTTGATGTGGATCCCTTCTCGCGGACCTGCCTGTTGCAAGGCATCGATGAGTTGGGCTATCTGCTCTCCTTTGCTGATCAGATCGCGGCATACGAACAAAGGAATTAAACCCCTTATAAAAATGGAGCCGAACCGCGAAGTGCTCCGATTAGAGGTAAACAGATGACCGAACACTCCATCCAGATTTACGATACCACCCTGCGCGACGGGACCCAGCGCAGTGATGTCTCCCTTTCTTTAGAAGATAAACTACGCATCGCGCGCAAGCTGGACAACCTGGGCGTTGCATTTATTGAGGGGGGCTGGCCTGGTTCGAACCCGAAGGACGTTGAATTCTTCCGCCGCGCTGCCGAAATGGAATGGCAGAATGCAAAAATTACCTCCTTCGGCTCAACTCGTCATGCTGGCACTCAGCCCGCGCAAGACGCAAATATTCAGGCCCTGCTGGATGCGAAGACCCCGGTCTGCACCGTATTTGGGAAGACCTGGACGCTGCATGTAAAAGATGTGCTGCGCACGACTTTGGAAGAAAACCTGCGCATGATCGAAGATTCAGTTGCTTACCTGATCAGTCAGGGCAAAGAAGTGATTTATGATGCGGAACACTTCTTCGATGGTTATAAAGCGGATCAGGGTTATGCCCTTGAAACCCTGCGCGCTGCCTTGCGCGGCGGGACGGATACACTGGTGCTGTGTGATACCAATGGCGGCAGCATGCCCTGGGAAGTCTCAGCGGCTGCTCGCGATGTACGCCAGCAGCTCATGCCGCCCGGCTCTGGTTTAAAGCTGGGGATTCACACCCACAACGATGGCGAATGCGCCGTCGCGAATACACTTGCGGCCATTCAGGAAGGAGCGGTACACGTGCAGGGCACAATCAATGGGATTGGTGAACGTTGTGGCAACGCCAACTTATGCTCGGTCATCCCCGACCTGGAGATCAAGATGGGGTTACACTGTTTGCCAGAAGGCGCTTTGCCCAAGATTTACGAATTATCCCACTTTGTCTCTGAGGTCGCTAACCTGACTCCAAACGAACACCTGGCTTATGTTGGTCGTTCCGCATTTGCACATAAAGGCGGCGTGCATGTACACGCCATCCGCCGGGTAGAACGTTCTTACAACCACATCGACCCTGGGCTGGTTGGCAATCAAATGCGCGTGGTGGTCTCTGAGCTTTCCGGGCGGGCCAACCTGCTTTCCAAAGCAGAGGAATATGGCGTAGAGATCGAGAACGGGGAGACGGTTCCCCAGGTATTGCAAGACGTAAAGGCGATGGAGGCCCAGGGCTTTTCCTTCGAGGGCGCGGAAGCCTCTGTAATTATGATGCTCAAACGCCAGCAGGCAGAATATCAACCACCTTTTGAATTGGTCGACTTCTCCTGCATGGTTGAGCACCGTCAGGGACGCGGCATCTTCGCCGAAGCCACCGTGAAAGTAAGTGTGGGGGGGCAGGTATACCATACTGCCGCCGAAGGTAACGGGCCGGTCGCCGCTTTGGACTTAGCGCTGCGGAAAGCCTTGACAGGGACCTATCCCTTCCTCGAACATCTGCAGTTGGTGGATTATAAAGTGCGTATTCTTGACAGCGACTCGGGCACTGCAGCGACCACGCGGGTGCTGATCGACACGCGCTTTGACCATGATACGCAAAATCCCCAGCGCTGGTCAACCGTTGGCGCAAGTGGTAACATCATCGAAGCTTCCTGGCAGGCGCTGAAAGACGCTTATGAGTACGGGCTGTCTGTTGCCTATACCAATGGACATCAGAAGAAGGCCCTTCAGGCGCAGGAAGCGTAGATTTGCAATTGATATCAGGCTGGTATGAGCAAGGTTCTTGCCCACACCAGCCTGATATGCAGGTGATAATAAAAACAGAAAGGGACTGAACATTGACTTCATACAACCTTGTCCTCTTACCAGGTGATGGAATCGGCCCTGAGGTTGTGGCTCAGGCAGTGCGGGTGCTGAACGCGGTCGCCGAAAAAACCGGAAATACATTCATTTACAAGGAATACAAGATTGGTGGCTGCTCGATCGATGCCTCTGGTACAGCACTGACCGAAGAAGCCCTGAACGCCTGCAAAAGTGCGGATGCTGTGCTGCTTGGCGCGGTTGGCGGCCCGAAATGGGATAATCCTACTGCCCCGGTGCGACCGGAACAGGGTTTGTTGGCGCTGCGCAAGGGCATGGGCGTCTTTGCTAACCTGCGCCCGGTCGCTGTCCATCCGGCTCTGGTCAATGCCTCGCCGCTAAAACCAGACCGGCTGGAAGGTGTGGATATGCTTTTTATCCGCGAACTAACCGGTGGGCTATATTTTGGCCAACCAAAAGGTCGCAGCATGGTTAATGGTGCAGAGCGCGCCGTAGATACCCTGGAATATTTTGATTTTGAAATCGAGCGGGTCGTTGACCTGGCCTTTCGCCTGGCCCGAAACCGCCGCAAGAAGGTCACTCTGGTCGATAAAGCCAACGTGCTGGAGTCCTCCCGGCTGTGGCGTCAGATTGCCGGGCAGGTAGCCCAGCGTTTCACAGACGTGACGATGGATACCTTATTGGTGGATACTGCTGCGATGCGCCTGATTACCAATCCCGCCAGCCTGGATGTTGTGGTCACTGAAAATATGTTTGGCGACATTCTTACTGACGAAGCCAGTGTATTGGCAGGTTCGATGGGCATGCTGCCTTCCGCTTCACTCGGTAGTGAGGGTCCTGGACTCTACGAGCCGATCCACGGCTCAGCACCCGATATTGCTGGAAAAGGCATCGCCAACCCTCTCGGCACCATCTTGAGTACCGCCATGCTGCTGCGTCACTCCCTTAGTCTTGAGCCTGCTGCCGCTGCCGTTGAAACCGCCGTCAATCAAACCATCCGCTCGGGCTGCCGCACCGCCGACCTGGGTGGAACACTTTCTACCAGCGCCATGACAGATGCAGTGCTGGAAAACTTAAAAATCGCATAACCCAACGTAAGTAAATGAAATCTGCTGCATAACTTACAACCCCATTTAAAGGAGATCCCACAAATATGAGTACCCGTTCCGATTATATCTGGATGGATGGCCAGCTGGTAGAATTCGAGAAAGCCACTGTTCACTTCCTGAACCGCACCCTGCATTACGGCATTGGCGTTTTTGAAGGTATCCGCGCCTACAACACAGATAATGGCACAGCCGTTTTCCGCTTGAAAGAACACGTGGAGCGCCTGTTTGATTCTGCATATGTGCTCGGTTTTCACGATCTGCCGTTTACGGCTGAGGAAGTCAGCGCGGCGATCAAACAGACTGTTGCGGTAAATGGCTTTCCCGAGTGCTATATTCGCCCGTTGTATTACCTCTCCTCTGATTCCATGGGCCTGAACATGGACAGCGGCACCGTAAGCCTGGGCATTGCCGTTTGGGAATGGGGTTCCTACCTGGGCGCAGAAGCGTTGGAACAGGGTATTCGCGCCAACGTTTCTTCCTTCACCCGCGGCCATCTGAACTCTATCATGACCAAGGCCAAAATCACCGGCAATTACCCTAACAGCGTCATGGCCAAAACCGAATCGCTGCGCCTGGGCTTTGACGAAGCTATCATGCTGGACGCGCAGGGTTATGTAGCGGAGTGCACCGGTGAAAACCTGTTCACCGTCCGGAACGGCAAGATCATCACCCCACCGATGGCTCCGGTGTTAGAAGGTATCACGCGCGATACCATTATCCAATTGGCGCGCGACCTGAAGCTTGAGGTGGTAGAGCGGCCGATTTCCCGCGACCAACTGTACATTTCAGATGAGGTGTTTGTGTGCGGCACGGCGGCAGAAGTCTCCGCAATTCGCGAAATTGATTTTCGCCAGATTGGCGCCGGCAAGATGGGCCCCGTCACCCGCCGGTTACAGCGCGCTTACCAGGATGCTGTTCACGGGCGGCATTCCCTTTCAGCCAGCTGGTTGGATTACGTCACCCAGCGGGAAAATGTTTCCGCAGATTAGCCTGTTTGCTGATCCAAATTTATCTGACTGATTAAACCGGCAGTCTTGCCGGTTTAATCAGTCTAAACAGCTGATATAACCATGCCAACTCATTTCCCGAATCCTCTGCCGGTCGCCTTTCAAGGGGAACCTGGCGCATATTCCGAGGCAGCCCTACTCGAGCACTTCGGACCGCAAACGCCTACGCTGCCCTGCCCTTCGTTTGATGATGTATTTGCCGCGGTTGAAACCGAACGCGCTGCCAGTGGATTAATCGCCATTGAGAATTCAGTCGCTGGCAGCATCCATCACAACTATGACCTGCTGATCCAGCATAAATTGTGGATCACCGGTGAGCAGTACCTGCGCGTACAACACTGCCTGATCGCAAATCCTGGCGTGAAAATGACGGATTTACGCCGGGTAATCAGCCACCCACAAGCCCTGGCACAGTGTGATGGCTACCTGCATGCCCATCACCTGCCGCCCGAGGTGTTCTATGACACTGCCGGGTCGGTTAAGTATTTGAAGGAAATTGTCGCGCAGGGTAAGCACGTCGAAGCGGCTGAAACAGCCGCCATCGCATCTCGGCGCGCTGCTGAAGTTTATGACATGCAGATCCTGGATGAGGGGATTGAGGATAGCCCTGCCAACTTCACCCGCTTCCTGGTCATCGAACGCCAGCCCGCGCCGATGCCAGACGAAACCAGTGAATACAAGACGACCATCGTCTTCACCTTACATAACGAGCCCGGTTCGCTCTTCAAGGCGCTTAGCGTCTTTGCTCTGCGTGATATCGACCTGACCAAGATCGAGTCGCGCCCGCTGGTCGGACAGCTTTGGGAATATCTATTTTACGTCGATTTTCGCGGCGCGCATACTGATCCTAAAGTCACCCGAGCGCTTAGCCACCTGGAAGAGTACGCTAACATGCTGCGCGTATTAGGCTCTTATCCGGGCCACGTACTTAAGGTTTTATCATCTGAAGGTAGGGATTCCCCTATAGCTTAACCGGGGAGGAGTACTGCTGTTTTTTTTACCCCAAATCAATATAATCCTAGGTAACAAGATTGTTACCTTTTGAACGGAATTACTCCCTGCCACCGGGAGCCCAGCCCATATAAAATTTTCGCGGTGGTTGTGGTCATCTCTCGCCGTTCACGGTTCTCGCCACGACATGGGGGCAAGTTAGTGGCGAAACGCGTTTAAAGGACAAGTTTACGAAATGGGAGAAGCGTACGGATGCTCGGTACGCTTCTCCCATTTGATTCATCCCGGCTGATACTATGCTTAAGCACAGTTAGATACTCCCCGTCAGGATGGTGATTCAATTTGTCAAGATTGTTATGCTAATGTCGTACCGGGATTTAAGCAAGAACCAGCATGACACCGTGGCGAGAAGGGGGCTTTGAACCCGCGGGCTGGGGCAAAACATTATTAAATAAAGAGCGTCCTGGAAATCCCCTACCAGGACGCTCAACATTTAAAGATACCCTGCTTACCCAGGGAACAGGGCAGTTATCGCTCCCCACAGGCCAAGGATCACCAGGCAAGTTACACCGGCCAACGAAAGCAAGGTGAAATAAATCCTTCCACCGGCGGAACCGGAGCGGTGCATCCAGGCCAGCACAGCCCCGATCAGCATGAGAAGCACCGTCACAATCGCCGCCAGGGGCATGAAGAACAATGGCCTGGAGGATGCTGGTAGCCCAAACAGGATGCGGTTGTCATTTGCCAAAGCCAGGCTCAATCCGACCACATAAACAATGGCGATGAAGGCTAACAACAGTGCCCCGGTCAACACAGCCAGCCAGGGCCCCAGCCGGTAGAGCCATGGGTGCGGCCTGGTGCGAACTGGTTGGGTTGCGGATCCAGCAGGTTCAACCGGCATTTCTGCACCCGAAAGAGCCGGCGTTGGAGAATAAACCGGGGCCGCCGGCCTGCGGCGCAGTACCCGAATTAACCAGGCAATAGGATAAACCAGGAACGCTGTAAGCAGGAAGAGCAGCGCCACAGCATAAATAGCCAGCTGCACGACAATGGGCCCTTGCAGGTTGAGCAAGCTTAATAGCACCGGAAAATGCACCAGGGTTGCTGGCGTAGAAAACACCATTTGCTGCTGGTTGATGCAGGTTGCATCCGGCTTTTGTTGTGGGTTATTGAGGAACTGGATGAAAATGCTATCCTGGCAGGTCCCACTGGTGACCTCGCCATGCCCGCCGATCGGGAATTCGAAGAAGTAGCTGTTGCTTAATGTGGACGCCGCTTCCTGGGCATATGCAGGGGGAGTAACTGGATCGAATGCGCCAGAAAGCACCAGAGTTGGGATACTGCTGGTCACCGGCGCGTCCACGGCTGGCGAAAGCTGGTTCACATTCCAAAATCCACACGTTTTCAGGAACTCTGTCGCGCTGTCCTGTTCCGCCTGAACCAACTCCTTTGGTAGGCCACTCAGGTTATATTGTTGCGGGGTGAAGTCCGCATCCTCCGCGCATAACACAGAGAAGTACATGCCATAGTTGACGGATTTATCAAACACGACCAGGGAAAGGATCCGTTCCAGGGTAGCGTAATTTCCTGCGCGCACATCATAAATAAAGCGCGGGATCATAGGTACGAGGTCAGTTTGGTACAGCATCTGCACAACCACATTGATGAACGTATCACCATCTACCAACGCGGGATAGGTTTTGCCGGTTTTAAAATCAGTCAAGGTAATGTGAATTTTATTCTGGTTTAATTGATCTACCAGGTTGTAAAAGACTTGTTTGAGATTGGGATAAGTCTGGCTGCAGGCCGGATGGCTGGCGCAACTGGTAAACACGGCATCCAGAGAGCGGTTTTCGGACTGTGGCGCTTGAATAATAAAGTTCGTCTGGGGCGGGACGACTGAGTCAATCGTTACTGTGCGCAAGATATCCGGGAATTGGCGCATTACGTGCAGGGCAAGCAGGGTACCATAGGAAACACCGTAGAGGTTAACCTGCTGATACCCCAACGCCTTAACCAGTGAGTTCACATCAGCCGCGTTTTCGAGGCTGTTAAAAGCGGATAAGTCGATGCCTTCACTCACGAAGCGGTTATGGCAGGCTTGCAGTGCCTGCTGCGCCTGCTGGTTTGAGGCAGTTTTGGTAATATCCAGGTTTAACTGGCGAATGGTCTCATCATAGTATTCCTGGCAGAAAAGGGACGGCTTGGAATACTTCGTGCCGCGCTGATCAAACAGGATGATATCCCGATTCAGGTTCTTCAAGCGCGGGTCAAGCGGGATTAGCTGTAAATAGGTTTCGATGGTGGAGCCGCCGGGACCTCCTTGTAACATTACTAAGGGTAGGTTGCCAGAAGCTGGCGCTCCGCTCTTAATGATGGCAACACCCAACTGAATCGTTGGCCCATTCGGATTTGCATGCTTCTCTGGAACCGTCAGCCAACCGCATTGTAGGTTGAGGCTGGATAGCAAATTAGCCGGAAGATCAATAAAACTACAGGCGGCCGGTTGAAACGAGCCGTCACCCTGACCTTGCTGCGCCAGCACTGGACTCACTGAGCTTAGAACGATCCCCGCTATTGCAATGATCAATGCGAGGGCAATCACCCGCCAGGGACGCTGGCGGAGGTTTGTGCTTATCGTATTCATAGATGGGTTTTCTCCTCTAATTCCGCCCGCGGCCGGAACCCCCCGTAGCGGTCACATTGCTGCCTGGAAAACCTGTTCCAGTTTCGGCCAGGATGCTGAAATGGTTGGCTTTTCAGGTTATTCGATGCCAGAAAATGCCAACCATTCTTATTCTCAACTGTTACAAAATATATTATATCCGCAGACGAATATCCAGGGTAGCGGGATCACCACTTTTCGAAGGTGCGCCAGACGATACAGCGTCTGGAAGGTCAACCTGCGCATTGCTTAATTCATAAGCAAGGGTAGTCCGCCAGGCAAATCAGCACAATAATAAGACCGGTAAGCATGAACATCAAACCCATTTGGTGTAGCGGCTATGTTATACTTGCCCCAAACAGCAACAGGATAATGTGTATGAAAATTCGTTCAACAATCCATTCTGCTATATTTGCAGGGATTTTTCTCGCCCTGATTCTTTCGCCGTTATTGTCCCAACCCAGTTTGGCGCAGACGCCCGTTCAGGCGCAGGCCATCACCTTTCAAAGCGCGCTGGTCAATATCTGGCCAGAGTATGACCAGCCATCTGTGCTTGTGATTTACAACGTGACGCTCGCTTCCAATGTAACCCTGCCCGCGACACTCAACCTGCGCATTCCTGCTGCCGCTGGCAAACCAAACGCGGTTGCGATGGAAGATTCGGCCGGTTTATATAATCTCAATTACACGGTTTCCGCAGCCGGAGACTGGGTGGAAGTGAAAGTAACCACGCCGGTCCCTCAGATAAGGGTTGAATATTATGACCCGACGTTGAAGAAATCCGGGAATCAGCGGGATTTCACTTTCCACTGGCCTTCCAATTACACCGTCGAAAACCTGACGATCAAGATTCAACAGCCTCCGACAGCAACAAACATGGCCTTCCGTCCAGATATTGGGCCTGGGCGCTCAGACACCGATGGGCTCACCTACTACACCTTGGTAGCCGGTAAAGTCGACGCTGGAACGCCGCTCGAATTATCCTTTTCCTATACGAAGCCAGATAACACCCTCACTAACGCGCAGCAGTTCCAAGCGGCCCAACCCAGCCAACCAATTAACGCCAATACTCCCGGACGCGTCAACCTGTTCCAGAGCTGGTCGCCTTTCCAGTTAGGTATGCTCATCGCCGGTTTTCTACTGATCGCCGGTGGTTTATTCTGGTACTGGCGGACTGGCGGCTCAATCAACGTGGGCCGAGCCGAAGCAGCCCCACGACGGGCGCGGCATGGTCGTGCATCATCCAGCCAGCCGGCTCGGCAGACTCAATCCCCTGGCACAGCCGCCAGTGAAAGTTCCGGTTCACACGCGGCCAACCGTGAACGGTTGAGCACTCCTGTTGCGCAAAGCGACGGTGTTTTTTGCCATCAGTGCGGGAAGAAAGCCGCCGCAAGTGATGTCTTCTGCCGTGCTTGCGGAACGCGTCTCCGATAAAGAACCGGATTGCTTCTCACTTTCCTGAGATTGCTTTGGTTTTTTCGAGCAAGTAGAAACCGCTGCACCTGGCCTTTTTTTTAGGGGCCAGGTGTTCTTTTGGTATTTCAGCTTTATGATCATACTGCAAACAGCCTCGCCGCACCTTAAACCCGAATATCAAATAACCTTTAAAACGATAGAACCACAGCCAGATTCGCCGTGGTTCTATCGTTGATTGTGATAATCTGTTACTGTTCTGGAGCGCCGGCCTTGATCCAGTTAATCACCTGGTCAAGTTCTTCTGGGGAGAATGTCCCGGGGTGGCCACCCGCCTGCTGAACTTCAACAATCTTGCTAGCAGAGGGATCGCCCTTTTGCAGCTGTTGCAGCACGCCATCATAGGTTACGGCGACAAAACCACCCATGCTAGCACCTTCACTGTGGCAAGTACCGCATGTACCTTCAAATGTAGCCTTGATGCCTGTGTTCCAGGTCAGGCTGCTAGAGGAAGCGCCATCAGATCCAGCGCTAACGGTGGCGGTCGGCTGTTCAGCTGGCTGCGCTGCGGAAGCGCCAGAGGCCGACTCGGGTGCACCGGCTTGAATCCATTGTTCCAGCGTTGCCAGGTCTTCCGCGTTTAGCTGCCCGGGGTGTCCGCCGGCTTTTTGTACGGTATAGATTGTACTGCCGGATGGATCCCCTGGAGAAACAACTTTCATTACGTTTGCATAGGTATCCGCGCTAAACCCACCCGCGCTGCCATGACAGGCTGAGCAGTTCATAGCCAGCATCGCCTGAATACCACTGTCCCAGGTGATGCTGCCCATACTTGGCGCCGGAACCGTAGCAGTGGCCACCACCCCATCTTTTGGTTTCGGAGTCGCTGATGGCAGGGAGGTCTGGGTGGGCCCAGGCGTAGCGGTAGCGCGAACATAGACGGCTGCACGTTCCGCCGGGGGTAAAGTGGTGATGGATGTCTTCTCGAAGGTCAAGAAGTAGTATGTAACAAAGAGGAGAGCGACGGTGACAACTGCGGCGGCAGGGGCAAAGATGAAGGCGCGCTGCCGGGCAACAGCTGGTGCAGGCGGCATGGGTAAACGGCCAGATTCGATCTGTTCCAGTTCTTCACCATGTTCCTCTTCCATCTCATGCCGTGTGATCGTGCCTTTGATCATGCTCCAATTCCAATGCTTAATGTGAACATTGTAGAAATGCCACAGGATGATCGCCAGCACAGCCAGAACGGCTTCACCGCCATGCGCAGCCTTCGCCGCAGGAATAAATTCACCTGGCAGGAATTCAGTGGTGTGAATGGGGTTCCACAGCATCAGGCCGGTGAGGCCCATGACGATCAGGCCCCACAGCAACGCCCAATACTCGGCTTTTTCCATGAAGTTATAGCGCGGCATCTTGGGGAACTTCTTAACGATGCCTAGATTATAACCAAACCACTGTATCGCATCCGTGCCATCTTTAATCCCAGGCAGCATGGTTGCTTTTTTGTTTTGCACCAATAACTTATATCCCACGGCGATAAGGTGGTACACCGCTTCTACCAGGAAAATCGCCGCTGCGGTATGGTGAATAATGCGGATGACCTCAATCCCACCGAGAGCCCGGATAACCGCAACCGAAATGGGTGACTCAAAATACTTTTGCGGCAAGCCTGTGACGGCCAGGGTGGTAAAGGAAATGATCAGGACCAGGTGTTCAATCTGCTCAAAGACGGTAAAACGTTGGAAGGTCTTTTTAACTTCGCTCATGATATTACTCCTTGGTCGCCTTCCCAGGCTGTCCGGCTGCTTTACCTTTATGACCGATAATCCCCATCCGGTGCAGAATATCGCTCAGGACAAAGAGGGCCATACCACCTAATACGGTTGGAATGAAGATCTTGTAGAACAGGTTCACGTAGTACACCAGCGGGAACTGAGTGGGGCTGGCAATGTAATGACTCATCCAGGAGGTGGGGAAGTTCTGTGAAGCATCTGGGTGGCATTTCTGACAAACACCCAACATGTTCTGTTTTATTTCCAGACCACGTTGAGGGTCACTTACCGAGACGATGTTATGCACGCCGTGGCAGTCATAACAAACTGGTTTATTGGTATCGACAGTCGGGTCCGTTTTTGCGAATAATGTTACCGTAGTCCCGTGGAAGTCTGACACATAAGTGTTCATCACATCTGTCGAGATGTTGTACTTGCTCATGATATCTTCCCGGGTATGGCAGTTCGCGCACAACTGCGGCGAATTGAGCCTGAATTCCACCGTGCGGGCCTGACTGATGTTGTGAATACCGTGGCAGTCATTACAGGCTGGCACATCCGGATTCGAATCTTTGAATAAGGCTTTGCCGTGCACACTGTTTTTGTACTCATCGACAATAGTCGAGTGGCACTTTGAACAGGTTTCAGCAATTACCGGGCGTTCTGAAGCAGCCGGGTCTCCATTCGCGTCCTTCTTAATTGCCATTTGGGTATGCGGATTGTGGCAATCGGCGCAGATGGGTGTATTGGGGTTGCCTTCTTGAGCCAGCTTGGAATGGGCGCTGCCTGTGATTTCTTTCGCCTGCGCCGGATGGCACTGGTTGCAGGTATTTTTATACTCCAAAGTATATTCACGAGCCGTTTGAGCTGTATTTTTGGGATGTGGGAACCCACTAATATTGGTGTGGCATGTCTGGCAGGTCAAGTTCTGGTGAACGGCATGATCATAAGTGGTGTTGTCCACCGATATTGAGATCGTGTCGCCGTTCGGGAAGGTATATACCTGCCCTGGCTTGCTGTGGCAGCCCAGACATAATGAATTATCTGGCTTTTGTGGCGCTGGGGCTGGGCCTGAAGCCGCTTGTACAGCAGTCACCCTACTACCTGCTGTATATAGGGCGATGCTCAGCAGTGTCAAGGCCAAGACTGCCAGGAGAGCCACACTGATTTTACGCACTGTTCCTCTCATTGCATTCTCCTGAGGTTATTTGAAATTCGTTTGTAAGAACAAACCTTGGCTACATCCTTAATTATAGCTTAATGTTCGTTAAGGAAATATCAGAAGAATGTGTGACAAATGTCACAATTTAACCGAAAATCGGGAATAACGAACGAAAAGGCCCCTTTGAACCCAGAAAAGGTTCAAAGGGGCCTATCCTTGCGAGACGCAGCAGGCTTTACTTTTCCAGCGCGCCGTCTTTAATCCACTGCTTGAGCAATTCGAGCTGATCGGGAGTAAGCTGTCCCGGATGATCGCCAGCGGATTGTACTTTCACAATTTTTGAATTTTCAGGATCTCCAGCGACAACAACCGGGCCATTGGCGCTGCCTTTCATTATGGTCTCGTAGGTAGTTAGGTTAAGGCCCATCATGGCAGCCCCACCATGGCAGGTGCCACAAGTTGATTCAAAAATGGGCTGCATATCTTTCGTGTAAGTAACCGCACTCCCCGTACTGGCTGCTTCAGCAGTTGGCGTCGCTGCTTCAGCGGTTGGCGTCGCTTCCCCTGAATTAGCTTCCTGAGTTGTATCTGGCGCAACTTCCCGAGTTGGAGTAACCGTGAATGTCGGCGTGGGCGGCAGAGTTGGGGTAATCGTGGGGGTTGATGTTGGGACAGCCGTCGGCGTGATCAGGGACTGAACTTCGGCGGACAGAGCAGCGCGCAGCTGCGGAGCATCAAAACCAGCGAACTTCCAGGTTGCGCCATGGCAAGCACTGTTTGAGCAAAAAGAGGTATTACTTACCCCACCGGGATCATCCGTTTTATGGCATCCGGAACAGGCTTGCTCGCTGTAGACATCCCGATGCAGGCTGATCCAGTTCACGCTCTTATGCGAATCGGGTTCAAAACCCTTGTTCAAGGTCAGGCTGGCTGTCATCTGGTTGGGGCTGGAAACCACCGGAATGGAGTGGCATAGATTGCATTCCAGGCGGATCGTGCCCGCTGTAGGTCCATTCGGCGCTGCGCCGCTGACCGAAACTTCTTTCGCTCCATCCTGCGCGATATGCTTGCCGTCATGGCAGCGGAAACAGCCAGGGGAATCCTGGTGACCGATATTATCAGGATGGGTCTGCCAGTTGACCTTTTGATCCAGGAAGTTTGTATTCTTCCAGGTCTGCTGCAAGATCTGCACAGCGCTGTCAACCAGAGCAGTATTACTGGTATAAAAATCTGCCTGCTGGGTCTTGTAATAATCCGTCAAACCACTGATCGCATCCATCGCAGCCTGCTCAGTGGTATATGGGACACTCATGACCTCAACAGCTTTTTTCTTAATTTCCGGAATCTTCGGCGACACCAACCCGCGCATCATCAGATCGTCCAAGGTGTTGGATGGCGAAGCAATCAGGTGCGAAGTCCGGTTATGGCAGGTAATGCAGTCCATCTCCACCATCTGTCCCTGATTGACGGTGCTGGGATCAAAGTTCGATTGCACATCCACGTATTCCGTTTGGGTGCCGTCATTATGTTTCACTACGACATAGGGGATGTTTTGCTGCTCTTTATCTGTCGTATAGAAATACACCGGATTTTCAATATGCCAGTGAATCCCATAGCCTAACCCCTGGCGTTCTGTACCACCGCCAATTTTGAGCGAGAGGAAGACAGAAGTGGCTGTATTCGTCTCGTCCTGGGCATAATTACGAATCTCGACCAATTTATCAGCGGAGAATTTTTCTGGTTTATGACAATTCTCGCATGCCTCTCGCGCAGGAGCCATATTCTTGGCGACAATTGGATACTCGTACGTGTTGAAGATCATCGCCGTACCCGTTTGCCAGGAGTACTTGACCTTACGTTGGATCATTACCGGTAAGCGATCCCGCCCCATATGACAATCCTCACAGGAGACATTGGTATGCGCCGACTGCTGGTAAGTAACATACTCGGGCGGCATTGTATGACAGGTCAGACCGCAAAAACTGGGTAGGTTGCTTTCTTCCCAGGCAAAATTAGCAAAGGCAAATAGTAAGATGACCAGGAATGCTACCGAAAAGACAGGCAGCACGCGCTGGAAGGTCTTTGCATCTGCCGGGGGAAGGAAGAACCGCCGAATAGCCCCAAAAAAACGCCTCATTGCACTCACCTCTTATGATTTGGAGAAATTTGAGATTGTGAATATTGTAACTCAAAAACCACTTAATGATATCTTAATATTCTTAAAATTTTTCTTATTTGCAAGGTTACTGTAAAGCCAGAAATTCTGGGTCTTTAGGCATTAAACAGAATCAGTCCGCTTATCAGACTACCCACCGGCTATCAAAGCAGCAAAATTGTCCATTATAATCGTTAGCATCATATCCAATTCTTGGCCGGCATTGAATAACCGGATGGAGGCAGCAATGAAGAAAAACATTTATGGGAACCTGCAAAACGGCACCCCAATCTACGAATACCTCTTAACCAATGCGAACCAAATGGAAGTCCGGGTGATCAACTATGGCGGCATCCTTACTGCTGTCAATGTCCCCGACCGCCAGGGATCCGTTCGAAATGTAGTCCTTGGTTTTGATAACCTCGCAGATTATGAGACGCGCAACGCCTACTTTAGCACCATCACCGGGCGGTACGCGAACCGCATCGCCAAAGGGCGGTTTACGTTAGATGGCAAAACCTACCAACTGGCGATCAACGACGGCTCAAATCACCTGCACGGTGGGCTGCAGGGGTTCGATAAGCAGGTCTGGGATGTGGTGCGAGAAATTTCGGATGAAACTGGGGAAGGCATTGAATTACATTATTTCAGCCCGGATGGGGAAGAAAATTACCCGGGGAACTTGGATGTCACCGTTACTTACCTGCTGACCGGAAAGAACGAACTGCGCATCGATTACCATGCAACCACGGATGCGCCGACTGTAATCAACCTGACCAACCACAGCTACTGGAACCTGACTGGGGAAGGCTCTGGCGAGGTTTACAAGCACGTCTTGCAGCTAAACGCCGATCAGTTTACTCCGGTCGACGAAACGTCAATTCCACTTGGCGAAATTCGTTTGGTAGCCGGCACGCCTCTTGATTTCCGCCAGCCAAAAGCGATTGTGGATGGCATCCGCTCTGCGAATGAGCAAATCGCGTTCGTGCGAGGATTTGATCACAACTGGGTCTTACAGCGCCCATCCTTTGAGGATACCTCCTTGATAAAAGCAGCGGAGGTCACAGAACCAACTAGCGGCAGGCGCATGGAGGTATGGACTACGGAACCGGGCATTCAGTTCTACTCCGGCAATTTCCTGGATGGCTCGCGTTACGGACCCAGTCACCACGCCTACCGGCAAGGCGATGGATTGGCCCTTGAAACGCAGCACTTCCCGGATTCACCCAACCAGCCAACCTTCCCATCCACGGTGCTCCGTCCAGGTGAGGCTTACACTTCAACCACTATTTACAAGTTCGGGAATTCCTAAAAAATGAAATCCACGCATCAAGCACTGTTCATGCTTGATGCGTGGATTAACCTACTGAAGTCAGGTCAATTCCTCTTTCCCAGATAAGCCGCTGCCAACGAAAGAAGCTCCCCCGGGTGAGTGAATGCGCCCTGAATAATTCCAGCTTCAAAACCGCTGTGCATCATTCACGAAGCGCAGCGCGGGTCTTTATCTGTGCCATACTTTTCCCATAGCTCATCAGACATCAGTTCGGCCAGAGAATCCGTATGCTCATCGGCGATTAAGTAGCAAGGTTTCCGCCAGCCAACCGGCGTATAGGTTGGATTCGTCCAAGCCCGGCATGGATAACTGCGCTCGCCGCGTAAGAATTCCAGATAGAGCGGGTTGTTATAAAAACGGAACTTTTTGGTTTCATCCAATACTGCCCGGAATGTTTCCAGAGATTGCTGGCGATCTAAGAAGATATCTCTACCGGCAACAGATTGGTAAGGATACCCGGCAGAAAGCATAATTCCTTCAACGCCCGCATCAGTGAGGAATTTGAATAAATTATGCACATCCGCAATATTGCTATCTTTAAAAAGGGTCGTATTGGTGCAAACTCGATAACCTTTTTGCAGGGCTGACTGTAAAGCGTGCATGGCTTTATTCCAGGTTCCTTTACGCTCAACCCAATAATCATGAACATCTTGCATGCCATCCAGGTGAATCACCCAACTGAAATACTTAGAGGGGGGAATCTTATCCATGGCGCGTTCCAGCATTAAACCGTTAGTGCATAAAAATACAAAACGCTTCTGGGCGATGATGCCAGACACGATCTCATCAATTTTCGGGTGGATCAACGGTTCGCCTCCGGCAATCGATACCACCGGCGTATCCGCTTCAGCGACCACTTCCAGACATTTCTCGACCGGAACCATTTTGCGTTTCAAAATAACATTCTGCCGGTATTCAACAATCCGGCCGCAGCCTTTACAGGTCAGATTGCAGGTTTCCAGAGGTTCAAGCATGGTGACAATTGGAAAGCGTTTGCGCCCGGCCAGACGATTTTTCCAGATGTGAGCCGCCATACGTATTCCTAATTCAACGGGTGTGCTTGACATATTTTCTCCCTATTATTACCAGTATAAATATTACTTAGATATAGAGGCAGGCGCTGTCAGACGGATAACCGCCTCCCGACTCAACTTGCGTTCTCCGTTCTCCAGAACGTCCAACGTCGCGGTTGCAAGATCATATGGGATTTTGCAGAAGTTATTCGCGGGTCCTGGAGGAAGATCCCGCAAATAAGCTTTAGCCAGCAACAAATTTTCCCGGGAATACTGGTGGAGTTTTTCTTCGCGCCAACCATCTGGGAAGAAATCAACGCCTCTGCTCAGATCATCTGGCCGGTTGCGCAAAATATTAACCGCTTGTAAACCGCGGCCAAAGCCAACCGCATAAACGCGGTTGCTTTGCGTTCCATCATACCAGGCCCAAAGATCGGAGAGTAACAAGCCTACTGCCCCAGCTACACTAAACGTATAACGGTCCAGGTCCGCCCGGGTATGAATTTGCCACCCCGTCCCAGCCCAGTAAGCCATCCGGTCTGCCATCGCCGCAATCGAATCGAGAATTCGCGGGGTAATAGGTTTCGGCGCGAGCTGAACCCAGTCGCAAACCCGGCAGGTCACTTCAGGCAGGACCGACTCAAATTCCGCAAAAACCTGCCAGCGCAGGCAGTGATCGTCCCCACCGATCATGGATTGAAGATTAATACTGACAGCCTTTAACAACTTGAGTTTAGAGATTCGAAACTGAGCGCAAAAAAGCGCTGATCAGGATTATGAACCATAACAACCGATGCAGTCAAGCAAAACTGCGATTACGGGCTAACAGAGGCCTCTCTAGAAGCTGTTTTGGTCTTTTTGATCACCGGATAGCGGATCCTTGGCGTTGGGCGATACCCTTGCGACCTGCCTTTACCTTTTCCAGCGACTTTGGGCGGTTTGGCCGGTGTGCCCAACTTCACGAAATATCGTAAAGCTGCTCTTTGTACCTGCCCGGGGGTCAGTTGCTTTGGTTTCTCCTCTCGCCTACGAGGATGCCAGGCCGGACGCGCATCTTCGACCAGGTCTTTCATCAGCAGCAACTGCCAGTAAGCCAACGCGCACATCCACATCCATTGTTCTGTGCCCACCAGATCATTGGATCGACTGGTGTTCAATCCCATGTTTTGTTTAAGAAACCGGAACATGTGCTCGATGGCGAATCGCCACAAGTACATCTTGCACAGGTCTTGCAGCGCGACATCGCTGGGTCCCGTCCAGAGTAACCACATGGGTTGCTTGTAGCGCGCTTTGCCATCGGCATTCAAGAATACCACCCGTAACATCATCACGGTAAGTTCGGGTAATTTCTTGAGATGCAACCCTTTCCACCCTTGAATGGTCACATTTTGTGCGCCAAACAAGAAGGTTTCTGTGCAATCGGCGACCCGAGAAGGACCGGAGAGCTTGAACTTGGCACCATGCTTCTGCGGTGCACCCCTTTTGCCAGGCTCACGTGGCTTCGGTTTCTCATTCAGCACATTGGTCGTACGCATCCGCACTAAAGCAAAGGTGTTTTGGATCAGCAAAAAGATGGACAGAAAGATCTGGTTCCCATACAGACTGTCTTCTACCACCACTTTCTGCTTCGGATTTCGCATGGCCAATTCCTTGACCTGCTGACCTCCCACCTGGCTGTCACTCAGTTCTGGATCGATCCGCAGCAGGTCTTGTGGTGCAACCCAGGAAGTTCCCCAGTGCACGAGCCGCACCAGCCAGGAATATTTATGCCCATACACCAGCGGATCCTCTTTCTGGCTCTTCAATGCGCAGCGTTCGGGCAAGGTTTCTGCTTCTGCTCTTTCATTCTTGGTCGCATCCAGCCCGTACACCTCATATCCGGCAATCGTTTCGCTATCCTGAGGCTGAAAGTCGAGGAATGTATTCAGCAATGCATCGAAATCAAATGCTGCATGACATAAGAGATCGTAGATCATGCTGAACTTTCGCCGGAATGGCGCTTCTTCGCTCAGCGCTACCGGTGAGTCGACATGGCCTGCCACGGTCAAGGCATCGATTAAATCCAGAACCGCATCTGGGCGTTTCAGAAAGCTCTGGTATACTGCATCTCGGAATTGTTGGATTAGTTTTTCTGTCACGAGAGAACTTTTACCAGCAATTCCTCTTTTTGTTAAGGTTCGATTTTTCGGCTAGAACTCTAAACTCAAGTTAACAATTTCTCTTTGGTTGAATTATCCAGTTGTGAATGGTCCTCAATTTCATCAATTGCGCGCATGCACAGATAAGCGCTGGATACTGCCTCTTTAAGATGGTATGGTAACCGGCTGATCGGGATAAAAAAGGTCCGGCTGGTTTCTTCTAGAACATCCATAGCTTCGAAAAACAGCGACATGTTGATTTCTCCTACGTCATACCTGATAAATGGCTGTCCATATTTATCTGTTTTCCCCAATAAAATGGGAAAAACGTAACATTAGCCTAAACTCCGGCCAGGTTACATTCAACCTGGAATTCCCTCACCAGAAAGTGGGAACTAAACCTAATGCAAGTGGGGTATCCCCCAGGATGATTAGAGATCGAAAAATCTGATCAGTCTGCTTAAGGCTTCACCGTGAAGCGTTTTTGGTAACGAGCTAAAGCCATCAAAGGGAAGTAGATACGGTACAGGTCATAGTGCAGGTAAAATGCTCTAGGGAACCCGGTGCCGGTATAGGCCTCTTCTTCCCAGGACCCATCGGCTTGTTGGGTTTCCAGCAAATATTGCAAGCCTGACCAGAGTGGCTGGTGATCGACTGAATTTGCCGCCAGTAGCCCCAGTAATGCCCAGGCTGTTTGGGAAGCCGTACTTGGCCCGCGGCCCCGGTCGTTGCGATCCCCTGCATAACTTTTACACGTTTCTCCCCAACCCCCATCCCGGTTCTGATGTTCGCAAAGCCAGGTGACTGCTTTTTGGATATATTCTTGCTGCATATCTTCGCCGGCTGCCTGCAGAGCAGCCAGGGTCAGGCCCGTGCCATACAGGTAATTTACCCCCCAGCGCCCATACCAGGCTCCATCTCCCTCCTGGTTCTGGTACAAAAACCTTAACGCCTGGTCGAACGCGATCTGCTCCTGGGAGTGCCCCCTCGGAACTTCGCTAAGGAATTCAACTACATGCGCCGTGACGTCCGCGCAGGTAGGATCCAGTAGAGACATGAACTCAGCGAAAGGCACATGCGCCAGGGCTTGCTTGTTATTATTTAAATCAAAAGCCGCCCAGCCGCCGTCGCGACACTGCATGCTTAGTACCCACTTCTGGGCCCGGTCAATCACTGCGATTTTGTTTTTCTCAAGCGGCTGATCAAAATGAATCCTGCTAATGCGCGCGCTACAACCGGAGTATCATCCAGATCGGGATAGAAATTATTCTCAAACTCAAATGCCCAGCAGCCTGGCTCTGTCCGCGAATTTTTGATCCGCCAATCTCCGGGCTCACGAATTTCTTGACCCAACAGCCAATGCCCGGCTCTTACCAAAGCTGGGTGATTAGCCGGCAAACCGCATTCAGAGAGGGCATGGACAGCCCAGGCGGTATCCCACACAGGCGAAGTAGCCGGTTGCAGGCGCAAGGTGCGCTCATCTTCGACGATGAAACCTTCCAGTCCTTTCATCCCTTTATCGATAACTGGATGATCGCGGGGATAACCGAGGGATTTAAGCGCAATCAGAGAATAAATCCAGGGCAGCATGATTCCACCCCAGCTGCCATCCGCTTCCTGATGTGCAATTATCCAGTCTGCCACCTTCCGCAAGGCCTGCTTGCGGCCAGGTCGCATGGGCGCTTTCTCCCAGGCTTTAAAAGCGCTAACGGCTTGTAAGAAAAAGTTATCCCAGCTGATCCGTTTCTTTGGTCTTGTAGATGGATAGCGCCGTTGGTCAACAGGTTCCAGGTAAAGTTCCGAAATGCCAGCTTTTTCCGAGATGCGATGCACAGGCTTTTGCGAGAGGATCACAGTCAGAGCCATGATCGTTTCTCGAGACCAGCTGGCAAACTCATAAATATTGAAATAGAACCAGTTGGGCAGGTAAATGATCTCCGGCGGGACGGTGGCTGTCTGAAAAGTAATTCGACAGCCCCCTTATTAAAAAAGTTAGTTTTGAAAAATGACAAAAAAATGGCGATCAGGCGATCGCCATTTTGGCTAAATTATGGGCGATGCAGAGCAGACCCCACTCGGCTTTTACTTTCTCCAAGCCCCGCAAAAGAAATCTGCGGAAGCCCCAATCTTGTTTGATGCGTCCGAAAACGGTCTCCACATCAATGGAGCGCTGTTTGCGCAACGCAGCCCCTTGCTCAGATAGCAGCAACTCCTTTGCCTGCGCGCGCATCTCCCGCAAGCGAAAACTGACCTGGATCTGGCGATTGCCTGCTGCCTTCGTGCATTTTTCCTTGAACGGGCATTGGCTGCAATCGGCGCACTCGTACACCCGCCGTTCGCTCTCGAAACCATTAGCCGAGCGATGGTGATGGGTGGCTTTGTAACGCAGCAGTTGGCCACCCGGGCAGGTAAAGGTATCCTGGGTTTCATCATACGGCATCTCTTCGGCGGCAAAGGGCTTCGGTTTGCGGCGCGGTTTGCTCTCCTGGTGAAAGGTGTTGTACTTGACATAGGCGGTGATTCCTTCCCGCTCCAGGTAGGCGTAGTTTTCTTCACTGCCATAGGCGCTGTCGGCAATAGCCTTCTTGGGCTGGCGTCCGCCGCGCTGCTGTTTGGTTTCTTCCAGATGCGGGATCAAGCAGCCCGGATCGCCGGGTCGCTGATGCAAGCTGAAGCCGACCACAAACTGCTCTTCGGTGCCAATCTGGATGTTGTAGCCTGCTTTCAGCTGCCCATTGTGCATGTGATCCTCCTTCATGCGCATGAAGGTGGCGTCATGATCGGTCTTCGAATAACTGTTGCGTTCCCCCAGCACAGCGGCTTGTTCTTCATATTTTTTCAGGCGCGGCAGGTACTCCTCGGCTAACTGCTGGATGCCTTTGGCCAGCTGCTGCGCTTTGGATTTGTGCTTATTGCGTTTGTCCGCCTTCGTTTTTGTCGGGGTGGCATGGCTCAGTTCGGCAGACGGGGCAGCACCCACATCCGGCCGCTCAAGGGCCGTCTCGGTCGGGGCAGCCGGAGGCGGCGCTGGGGGTGGCTCGTCATCGGTAGGCAGCTGGCGCAGCCGCTCATTCAATTCTTGGATTTTGGCTTCCAATTGGGCTGCATCCAGTGGCTTGGCGCCACCCCGCTCAGGCAGATCCTTTTCCCCATATTCAGCATCCTCCGCTGCGTTGATCTGCTCAATGGTCTCCAGCAGCGCCGCCACCTTGGCTTGCACCTGCTCCTTGTAACGCTGCGTATTCTTGGCCCACACAAAGGAGTACTTGCTGGCATTCGCCTCCAGCTTGGTGCCATCCACAAAGTAGTTCTCCAGCTTCACGTACCCGCCTTCCACCAGCAGGCTCAGCACCGCTGCAAAGATCTCCCCGATCGTCGCTCTCATCACCACGCCGCGAAAGCGGTTGATGGTGTGAAAATCCGGATGCTGGTTGCCACTCAACCACATGAAGTAGATGTTCTCGCGCAGGGCTTTGGCAATCTTCCGGCTGGAGTAGATCTGCTGGCTGTAGGCGTAGATCAGCACTTTCAGCAGCATCTTGGGTGGTAACTGGAGGTTCCGCCCCCTTTGTACTGCTCATACACCACCCGCAGATCCATCTTCTCGATCGCGGCGTTGACCACCCGCACCAGGTGGTTCGGCTCGATTTCTTCCTCTAAATCCATCGGCAGCAGCACGATCTGCCCCATTGTATATTCTTTGAACACGGGTACGTTGCTTTTCTTGGTCATACCCTTAATCGAATCACATCCCCTTTATTCTGCAAAGGGGCTGCCTCGACTACTTTTGAGTATCCCACCAGTTAAACTGACCAAACAATGCCAGCCAGATGCGGGTAAAAGCATTCGCTCGCCCAACACCCCCATTCCGAAGAATAAACTGGCAGGCTTTCTGCATAACAGGCTGTTCAGCCGACAGTTCAGCCAGTTTCAAGGCAAAATAAACTTGAATACTGACATCCAGGTTCCCTGGGCCTCCCGGAAATGCGCTCCAGGAGCCGTCTTGATTCTGTTTGCTGAGAACAAAATTGACTACTTTCTGTTGCCTGATGGGGTCGACCTCCCCTTCCATCCAATACATCAGAGGGATATAACCTGCACTTACACTGGCATCCGCTTCGAGTTCGCCCACCCAATACCCATCCGGATTTTGCAAACCGAGCAGATACTCCCGGGTTCTTTGAACCGCCTGTTCGACCCTTTCTGCAGGGGGTTCCTGGCCAATTGCATTCTTGTCTGGCCGCTCGAGACCCATTTCAGGCGTTATACCGCGTTCTGTCATTTTCTACCTCCATGAATTCCCCCCTTAAACCAGGCGCGGGTCAGTGAGCAAAACAGATATTGTTAATTAACGTAACCATGCTGCCTGAACCACAGCACCTCTTTTTCTAAAGCTTTCTCAACCGGGTGCTGCGGAAAACCGAGTACCTGCACGGCTTTCGAACAATCCATAAAGCGGAATTTGCGGGCCGCCTGCACGCCAGCTAACGGGATACGCGGCTCGTTATGCGTTATTTTGCTCGCTTTCCATTCATCCAAATAAGCCAACCCTAACGCCAGCCATAACGGCAAACGCAGAAGCGGCGCGCTGCGCCCGGTATAACCCGCCAGCATGACCAGCATTTCACGCAGCGTCAGATTGCGGTTACCGAGAATATAGCGCTCCCCGACCAGCCCTTTTTCCAAAGCTAAAACATGCCCTTCGGCCACGTCTTCCACATCCACCAGATTTATGCCAAAATCCACATAAGCTGGCATGCGTCCATTGAGAAAATCAAGCACAATGTGCCCGGTTGGCGTTGGTTTAACATCCCCAATGCCTACTGGTGTAGTCGGGTTAACCACAACCACCGGCAGCCCTGCCTGGCACATCTCCAGGACCGCTTTCTCAGCGAGGAGTTTTGATTTTTTGTAGTGTCCAGGTAGCTTTTCCAGACTGGTTTGTAAAGCTTCTTGGCCCAGCCCCCCTCCAGCAGGGGTACCGATGGTTGATTTGCTGCTGGTAAACAACACTCGCTGCACACCGGCTTTTAAAGCAGCCTTCAGAATATTCCGCGTTCCTTCGACATTCGTGGCATAAACGGCTGCGGGATCGGGAGTCCATAATGCATAAACGGCAGCGGTATGGATCAGCGCGCTGCAACTGTGAACAGCGCGTTCTAGCGAAGGCGGATCCGTCAAATCGCCATAGGCCAGTTCTACCGGAAGGTCAGCAATTGCCAAATGTGGACTATTCGGGCGCAGTAACACCCGAACCGCATACCCTTTCTTTGTTAGAGCTCTGGCAACATTTCCCCCAATAAATCCAGTGGCTCCGGTAACCAGCACTTTCATAGTCAAAAATCTCTGTTTGCCAAAAAGTCCAGGACGACTTGAAGATTTTGCCGCCCCCACGCAGTCAAATCCATCGCTTGCAATGCCTGACCCGCCTGATAAAGATAATCATCCACTACTCGCTGCGCCTGCTTCTGCGCTCCAGAGCTTTCCAAAATATCCAAAACCGCTGAAAATTGATTGTCAGTGATCAGATCTTGCTGGTAAATCTGACCCAGTTCTTTCTTCGCCTTATCTTCAGAATTTTCGAGAGCATAAACAACCGGGAAAGATTTTGGCTCATGTTTAGTACAAGTGATTCGGTACAATAGGGAGTATGGATTTTCCGATTACCGAATTAATGGATCACGAAGCATGTCTTCGCTGGCTGGAAGAATACTTTCATCCACAGGGGCTGAAATGCCCGCACTGTCAGGCGAGTATTGAGCAGTCTAATCAGTTTCGACAAACGAAAGCGAGTGAACTGCCGGTTTACCGCTGTAAAAAATGTCAGGGCATCTACAACGTGTATAGTGGGACCATTTTTGCAGGACGTGAGTTTCGACCCGCACAAGTGGTCTTGTTCTTGCGGGGCGTCTTGCAAGGAGCACCAACCGCGCAACTGGCGCGAGAACTGGAGATCAGTCGAAGCATCATAAACGAAGTTCGTCATCAGTTGCAGGCGAATGCCGAACAGGAACAACCGCAAGAACCGTTGGAAGATTTGGAAGTGGAAACCGATGAAATGTTCCAAAATTCGGGGGAAAAAAGGTGTGTGGCACGGCAATCCCCTCGATCCGCCCAGAAAACGAGCCAATAAGCGTCGCGGACGAGGAACATATGCCAACGACCGTCCCCCAGTTTGTGGTGTAATCGGGCGCACTTCCCACCAGGTTCGGTTTCGGGTCATGAAAAATACCAAAGGTGACACCTTATGTCCTTTCGTTGAGCGGTTTACGAAACCAGAGGCGACCCTCTATACCGACGAGTATGACAGTTACAATTGCCTTAAGCGAATTCGACATAGCGTTTGTCATGCGGAGAAAGAATGGGCGCGCGATGAGGATGGGGATGGAATTCGGGAAGTTCACATCAATACCAATGAGAGCGTTTGGACGGGATTACGCAATTTCTTACGTCCCTTCCGAGGAGTTCACAAAAACTATCTCTCTGGTTATGTAGCCATTTTTGAACTGACGATGAACCACAAACATCTCTCACCCGACCTGGTCTCCTCAATTGTTCGCGTTCACTTGTACTAAACATGAGCCAAAAATTTAGTATATAACTGAATATTTAAAAGATCAAGCAAAATGTAACCAACTTCTATCGTCTATTATAAAATAGGTTACTCTGTGTTCTGATTGCTTATTGCGTTGCGGATTAGCATAACCGACAAGTAATCCGGATTTATTCTTATTCATGCACCTTTTCTGAATTGGTGGGGTTATGTTGAATGGGTGAGAATTATGGCGAAACAAAGCCTGGAGAATAAAGTATTTGTCATCACGGGGGCATCTTCTGGGATCGGGCAGGCTGTTGCGCTGGCGCTGGCAGAAAGAGGATGCCGAGTTGCATTAGGATCAAGGCGAGTTGAAAACTTGGAAGAGACAGCCAATGCGGTGCGTGCGCGCGGTGGAGAAGCGCTTGTTATTTCCACGGATGTCACCCAACGACCTCAGGTCGAACGGCTGTTTCAAGAAACAATGGATTGTTGGGGAAGAATTGACGGACTGATTTCAAACGCAGGCCGCTATGTGCGTTCCCCAATTCTGGAGTTGACCATCAGGGATCTGGAAGACTCGATGGCAGTCAATTTTTATGGGCATGTTCACTGCATCCAGGCGGTGCTGCCGGTGATGATTCAGCAAGGCAGCGGGCATATTCTGCTGATTGCATCTATGGATGCCAAGAAAGGCATTCCTCCGGATGCGCCCTATGTTGCTGCAAAGTTCGCACTCAGTGGTTTTGGTGATGTGCTGCGGCAGGAAGTACGTGATCAGGGCATAGCGGTCACGACCGTCTATCCTGGGCGAGTGGATACCCCCATGATTGCTGATCTGCATGTACCCACCATCTCGAAAAAAATGCCCGTTGAATCCGCAGCCCGGGCCATTGTTCGCGCAGTTGATACGCGCCCTGCCGAATTAATCCTGCCAGCGCAAGCATTCTATCTAAATCTGTTGAATGTGTTCTCGCCACGGCTGGCCGATTGGTATGTCCGCGTATCGAAGTTAGGGGGATGGTAAGCCTGTATTGAGAGAATTTTTGGAGGTTGGAAATAAATGAGAGGCAATCATAAAAACCGCCCCATCCACGATTGGCTTACGAAAATCAATATCGCCTGGGTGCCGGGTTCTGGAACGCCGTTAATCGAGTCCCTTACTGGTCAAATCATGGACTGTTTTCGACAGGACGGGCATACAATCCTCGCCCATCCGGGCGACCCTCCTGGAGCGGATGTGATCCTCTCCACTGCTTCTTTTGGCCAGCCCGTTCACTTTCGTGATTCACTAACCCTCACCGCACGGCGAAAATATGCGCTGCGGCAAGCCCCGATCGTTTTCACCCTGCTGCATGCCCGCCCTGCCGAGTGGCAGTCACTTATAACCCATTTGGAAAAGGCTTTGGCAAAAGAAACGGCTGATCCTGCTGACTTCGCATTTCCAGGTATGGCCAATCTCGCCTACCATACGTTGTTTGAGCAAGGCAAGCGCGGCGGCCCCGTGATGGCGATAGCCAGAATTATCCAGTCGCAGGCAATGAGTGTCCGCAATATTGTCGTAATTGGCGAGGAAGATCTGCCTTTATATGCCTACACTTTTGACCTGGTCGGCGCGCACCCGCGTACGATTGCGCAAAATGGGGCCGTCAACGGCGGAGATGAATTCCTGAAGGACCTAATGTACCGCATCCTGACAGCCGCCAGCACGCATGAAATAACCCAACATACGGTTGAGGAACGACCTATTCCAAATGAGGTATGGAGGAAACTGGAAACGCCTTACCATATGGCAGCTGCAGGCCGTTTGCTGGGGAAATTGGGCTTTTTTACTGAAATGGTAAAAGTTGCCAACCTGGTCGACGTGCCGCTGCTAGACCATGCAATTGCCAGCCAATACAGCGAAGGTTGTTACGCGACCTGGGAACCGGCCATTGCTGGGCTGGTGAGCACAATAACGGGCAGCGCCCGCCCGGTTGATAAAGATCTTCTCTCAGACGATGAACTGGCGGTCATCAGCGGCATTCGCGCCAATGGGCAAGGGGCTTGCATCCGCCAGGTTAATGGGAAACGCAATGATCCCCCTTCATCTGAGGCAGTGGAAATGATTGCCATGGACCAAGTCTTACCACATATTGAATTTCAGGGCCATAACGTTCCCGTTGCTCGTTCGAAGCTGCATGGTCACCGGGGAGTTCGGGCTTACGATCCGCGCTTCGTGGAACATGTATATCTCGAACCTGCCTTCTACACGTATCCGGTCTCCTGTTCAACCGAAGCCCAGGCCAACGCCATTCGCACAGCCTTTGGCCGTTCGCAAGCTTTACAGAACCCTACCGATCCGCGCAAGATTGTGTTTACCATCCTGCCCGGGCATGGGGTTCTGCTGGTTGAAAAATGGGTAGAAGGCAAAGTACCTTTTGAGATCCTCTGCGAAGCGATGCAAAATGGACAATTAGAAATTGAAAATGCAGTTCCTCAAGGGCCATTTACCTATCAGGATGACCGCAGTGAGAATAATGCTCCAAGGCATGTGCTTGTACCCGGCAGCATGGATAGCGCTATGGTTATACGTTCGCCAAATTTATGGCAAAAACAGTCAGGCAAATCCCATTAATAACTGCTCAAGTATTTTTGCCCGACTGTACCAGTGCTTTAGCAGCCACTGCATCCCGTTCTTTCGGAGCGGCATGGGTCTCCAGTGAAGCGAGTAGCGTTTTGGTTATTTCAGCTACCGCATCAACCGCTATAAAGAAAGCGGCTTCATTCGCCTTGGAAGGTTTATTAAAGCCGCTGACCTTTCTGATAAACTGCAAAGAAGCTGCGTGGATTTCCTGCTCTGTCGCCGGGGGTTCAAAATTGTAGAGTGTTTTGATATTCCTGCACATGATCATACCCCAATAACTTCATGCCTGAACAAAAGTGCCGTTTCTCAAATCGTTCAGCGCTTGTTGAATCTCTTCAATGGTGTTCATTACGAAAGGTCCATATGGAACAATTGCCTCACGGATCGGCGTTCCGGTTATCAACATAAAACGCACCTCTGAGAAAGGCGATGCTTGAATCCGCAGGTAGTCCCCATCGGTAAACTCGATCATATGCACGGCTGATACCACTTCTCCCTGCCCTGCATCCGTAATTCCAAACTCCCCTTCGCCCTGATAAACATAAGCCAACCCGGTCTGCCCTTCCGTTACCGGCTGGGTGTAAACTGCGCCAGGCTCCAGGCGCACATCCAGATACAAAGGATTGATTGCAATCTCCGAGATCGGGCCACAAATCCCCTCTACTTCACCCGAAACGACTCTCACCGCCGCACCATCCTTCTGGATGACCGGGATTGCCGCTGCACTTACTTCTTGATAGCGTGGTTGATCCCACTTTCGTGAAGCAGGTAAATTCACCCACAATTGGAACCCGAATATATTCCCTTCGGGGCCGCGCCGGGGCAATTCTTCATGCAATATTCCACTGCCTGAAGTCATCCACTGTACATCGCCGGGACCAATCAAGCCAGAATTACCGAGGCTATCCCGGTGGTTTACAGAACCTTCCAGCATGTACGTTACCGTTTCAATGCCGCGGTGTGGGTGCATTGGAAAACCCTGGATGGGGCCTTCCAAAGGGTTATTAAAAGCGAAGTGATCAAACAGCAGGAAAGGATCAAAAAGATTGGCCCGGTTCGGGGCAATCGAACGGCGCAGGCGAACATCTGCTCCTTCAATAACCGTTTGGGGATCAATAATTTGCTTGACAGTCCGATGATTTGGCATCTTGGGTAGCCTCCTGTAATAGATATATTTTATCATTTTGATTTTCATTTTTCCAATAGACTTTAAAGGGTCTTAGGGAATCAGCGTGGTTTTAGGGAGAAGTGGCGACGCCATTTCTCCCTAAAACCACGGCAATTCCAAAAGAGCCACTTTAATTGCAGTCAATTGACGCACCAGAACGAAACCGCTATAATCCACCCCGATTGCCGGGTGTCGCATCCGGTGAGCCAATCTACTTCTTAAGGTCGGGCAAGCCATGCAGGAATCGTTTGACATACTGGTGATGAAGTTTGGAGGCACCTCGGTTGGGAATATCGAGGCAATGTCTGGGGCACTGCGGGTGATTTGCAGCACTCACAGAGAATGGCCTCACATGGTAGTGGTCACTTCTGCCCTATCCGGCGTCACCAACCTGCTCATTGAAAGCGCTGTCCGTGCCGCACAAGGAGATCTCACCGCGTATCACCAGGCTGTCAGTGAATTGACCGAACGGCACCAGGAATTGATTGAACGCTTAGTGTCGAATCCAGCTCGAAAGCACCAGGTCCATTGGGAAGTCAAACACCTCATCGCTGATTTTTCTAACCTCTGCCAGGCGATCAATGTTCTGGGGGAAGCCTCTCCTCGCGCTCTGGATGCCGTAGCTGCTTTAGGGGAACGATTGGCTGTGCGCATCCTGGCAGCAGCCGTCGAAAGCAGCGGCCTACAAGCTGAATATATCGAATCCACGCACTTAATCGTAACCGATGATCACTTCCAGAATGCCGTTCCGGATATGGCGGAAACGGCCCGCCGCACGCGCCAGGCGCTTCTGCCTATGATCGCTGCCAGGCGCATCCCAATTGTAACCGGGTATATTGGGGCAGCCTCAGATGGCGTTACCACCACGCTGGGACGCGGAGGGAGCGACTATTCCGCCTCCATCCTGGCAGTTGCATTAGAGGCGCGGGAAGTCTGGATCTGGACAGATGTGGATGGGGTAATGACCGCTGACCCGCGCATCGTGCCAGACGCGCGCACCATCCCAGAATTATCCTATCGGGAAGTAGCCGAAATGGCCCACTTCGGCGCGAAAGTACTGCATCCAAAGAGCATCCATCCCGTCATTGAAGCGGGTATCAGCCTGCGGGTATGCAACACCTTCAATCCAGATGGTCCCGATACCCGCCTGGTAGGCGAGTCGGATACCAATCATTACGGCATAATCCGCGCGATCGCATCCATCCAGGGGTTGCAGTTGATCACCCTCTCCGGTCGCGGTATGTTAGGCGTCCCGGGTGTTGCCGGGCGCATTTTCAGCGCCGTAGCAACAACTGGCGTCAGTGTCCCTTTAATCATCGAATCAACTTCGGAACAGGCTATCTGCTTTCCGGCCCCAAAAGAACTGGCCCCGCTGGTGATCCAAACCCTACGCACGCATTTGAATCCCGAATTCCAACGAGGTGATATCGACCGGGTGTACACAAGCGATGATGTGGATATCATCACCGTCATCTGCCCTGGGATGCGCACCACACCAGGCGTCGCCGGGCAAATCTTCGGCATTCTTGGCAGCAGCGGCATCAATGTGATGGGCATCTCCTTCGGCGCTTCCGATGTTTCCATCAACCTGATCGTCTCCGCCCAAGACACTCAATCTGCTGTACGTGCGCTGCACACATTAATTCGATTAATTTCCAGAAATTATACGGGGTTGTTCAAAAAATCGTTCGAATAACCCCGCAAATCATCTAATCCATCCAGGTGGTCCGATCCTCAAAACCGGGTCGCTCAGGTGGCGCTGGCAGCGGCTCCGGATATCCCACATAGATAAAAGCGACAATCGGCTGGTCTTCCTCCAAACCCAAAAAGTCTTTGACCTCCGGGTCATAAGCCGAGCCGCCAGTGCGCCACATCGCACCCAGACCCAACGCATTGGCTGCCAGCAGAATGTTTTCCGCGGCTGCCGACGCTGCTGAGAAATTCTCCGAGTTCGATCACTTTCGGCGCGTCAGCCTTCTCCGCCGCAACAATAATCAGGACCGGCGCGCGCAAAGGGCGCGCTCTTTCGCGGTTCAATTCAGATTCCAGGCTGTCTGGATTGCGCTTCTGATAGGATTGCGCCATCACCTCACCCAGCCGCGTCCGCGCTTCTCCGGTAAGGACAATAAAGAGCCAGGGCCGGATGCGAAAATGATTGGGGGCTTGTACAGCCGCGGCCAGCAGCTTCTCAATCAATTCGTGAGGCACCGGGTCAGGGCGGACTTTTGGAACAGAATGACGGGTAAAAATATTCTCTAATGCATCCATGCGTTTTCTCCCTCGATGTGTTGATTAATTTTACCTACAATTCTAATTTGACCGGGAGAAATTTCACTTCAGTTTCACCGTCTGCCCGGTGCGTGCTGATTCATAAACAGCCAGGACAATTTCCAGGGCTTTGCGCCCTTCACAGCCATTGACTAATGGGTCCCGGTCCGTCTGAACTGCCTCGATCATATCGGAAATCTGGGCTCGGTGCGAGATATGCCAGATGTCCTTACTGGAAGTACCGCCGATAAAGCCTACCGGCTCGCTGATCACCGGGCAGGGTTCTCCACTGCGCAAACGCCATTCTTTCACCTGATCATTCTCGATGATCACTGAGCCGTCGGTGCCATAAATATCCAGCCGCGCCATAAAACCCGGGTAAGCTGCAGTTGTGCCTTCCAGCAGCCCCAGCGCCCCCGAGCGAAACTTGAGTGAAGCCACGGCGATATCTTCTACCTCAATGCGCTCATGGGAACGTGTGGCGCAATAGGCATGAATTTCTTCCACTGGGCCCATCACGTACTGCAGTAAATCGACATAGTGGATCGATTGGTTGATTAATGCCCCGCCGCCATCCAACGCCCAGGTACCGCGCCAATCTCCGCTGTCATAATATTCCTGGCTGCGATACCACTTGGTATGTGAGCCGCCAAAATTTAACTGCCCCAAGCGGTTCTCAGCAATGGCTTGCTTCAAAGCAACGATCGCCGGGTCAAAACGGTGCTGTGAAATGGTGCCTAGTTTAACGCCTGCTTCCTTACAGGCCTGAATTAATGCATCCGCTTTTTCCAGCGATACATCTATCGGTTTCTCCACAATGACATGTTTGCCGGCCTGCGCAGCAGCAATACCAACTTCCGCGTGCAAACCACTGGGTGTCAGCACTTCCACGACATCCATATCTTCATTTGCAAACATTTCACAATAATCACTATATACTGCTGCTGGATACTGAGCTGCCAGAGCTTGGGCGCGCTCCGGGACCACATCACAGACGGCCACCAGGCTGGCCTCCGATAATTCTGCCAGGCAGCGGGCATGCGTAGGCGAAATCACGCCGCAGCCAACAATCGCAAATTTTAAAGGTTTCATCATCTATAACTCAATCTTTTTTCGAAAAGAATATTATTGAACAATGACGGCGAACATGCGGCTTGAACCCATCCATTCGTTATGGAGATGAAAACCTCCCTGATCAAGCTCGCTCATTGGACGCACAGCAAAGATGGGGCGCTGGCTGGCTTGCTCCTCTAAATACTGGAGCAGCGATTCAGCCATGCCTGGTTTCGTTGAATAAGGATAGGCTTCTATAAACAACAAATCAGTCCGGTTTTGTTCCACCTGGGCAACATAGGCATACCCATATAAGTCTGGCCAGTCCATCAATACAATCGCATTCGCATCCAGATGTTTCACCGTTTCTGAAATCGAGCCATGCCACTGTTCTAGCTGACGGTTGGATGGCAAGTTCATAATGTGAAAGCGAATTTCCCCTTGTTGCAGAGCAGTTATCCGTTCCGAAAAGAAAGGAAACCCTGCCAGGACCAAAAGGGAAATTCCTAGGGCCGGTGTAGCGAGCTTTGGCAGCCATGGAGTTACTCGCCTGGAAAGCCATGTGACTGCGCGCAGCAAAATCGCCGAGCCTTCTGCGACCAGCGCCGAAAGATACACATACAGGGCGATATAAAATACATAGATATCGCCGATGCTGTAATTGAAAGTATAAATCAGGTATACCCCCATCCCGAGCAGGAAGAAGATGCCTAATCGCCATTGACGAGTGAATAAAGCAATCAGTCCTAGCGGAATGAACAGCAGAATGATCAACGCGAAATCTTGCGGTAAGGTTTCAATGAACTTTCCGGCATTCTGAGGCATCACTCTTACTGGATTGGTAAACATAGCGGAACGCCATTGACGCGCGAAAACCAGAAAAGAAAAGCGTCCGCTGAGTGTGCTCAGATCAGCCGGCTGCATATCCCAGCGCGAGATGGAAGGCAGGTACGAAACGTTAAAGATACTGGCCTGGGATGGATTAGCGTCTACCACCACAAATGCCGCCGCCATTAACGCCACACCCAATCCTGCGCCGGCCAGTGCGGGCTGCCACACCCTACGTAGATTTGCCCAGGGCCAGGGGCCGGATTGACCCGGGCGGCCCAGCAGCAGCAGCACCAGAATCGCCGGGGCAAACAGACTGTTAGAACCATGCATGCCAATGCCTAACCCGCCCAGTAAGGCTGCCATAAAGATCAGCCGTCCGCTTCCAGTCCGGTACCACCCCAACAGCAGCAGCAAAATTGCGCTGGTAAAAACGCTCCCGGCAGTATAAACCTCCGCGATCACCGACTGTGACCAAAATGTCGCGCTGATCAGCAGGGCAAAGGCGCCGACTGCCGCACCCCAGCGGCTTCCGGTTAGCACTCGCCCGGCAAGATAAACGAAGGCAACGGTCAGCGCAGCATAGAATGCAGAGAGCAAATTTACCCGATAAGCGATATCGCCAACCGGGACCAGCAGCGTAAACATCCGCGCAAGCAGGGTATAAACCTCATATCCGGTAGTATGCGCGTGATCTACCGTGTAAGCCAGGGTCTGGAACTCAGCCCCGTCATTGGGCAGCAGACCAGGAACTAGCGTGCGGATATAACATGCAAAACTAAAAATGCCAAATCCTAGAGCAATGAGACTGTCAAAGGCATCCAAGAAGGTCGGGCGGCGTTTATCTAAAATCATGATTCCCTGGTAAGGACTTCTGTATTTTGTCTAACAGGCAAACGATACTATTATACCGAATTAAGTCGACCTGCCAGTTTTTGTTAAAAGTTCCATTGAATCCGTAAGCCCTAAAAAAATTTGCCAAAATAAGCGCATAAAAGTGGCAATAATTAACGGATTTGAATCCTTTCTTTATGTTATCTAATCCAAATATTTATCTGTTTTTTGTAAAATATAAACACAAAAATTGGTATTTTTACCGGCGGATCAGGTTTCGGAACATCAGAGCAGAACTTCGCTTGTTACTACACTTTCAACATATTCCAAAATGGGGGATTATGGATTGACGATCAGCCGATAAAGACAAAGTGATGGAGATAGAACTAAATGATGATAAATAAAGCCCGGTCCGTGGCTGCCAGGATTATTTTTGTATTCGTACTGACAGCGTGTGCCGGCCTACAGAAAAATAACAGCGCAACTCCCCTCAGCAACAATACGATCTCTGGTACAGCGAATTCCTCCACTGCGACAACGCCAGCCCTTCCAACCACCTCAGTCACAGCAGTGCCATCAAGCGATACGGTTTCCACAACTACTCCCCAACCCAACCCACTTGCAGCCACTGACACACCTCTATCAGCGGAAACTGCTGTAGCGAACGCCATTTCCATGGCGCCCGCTACTCCTGTAGCGCCCGCTACTCCTGTGGTGACCACCACTCCTGTGGTGACCACCACCTCCCAACCCTTTGATCCCAGCCCGACCGGGCAAAGCGGATCCATCCCGGTTACTTCAGGCTCAGCTCAGCCCCTCTCGCCACAATATTACTATCCTTTACAGGACGCAAATTATGTGTCAAAAGACACCGCCATCGCAGTCCGCTATGGTCCGAACTTAACTGATCAAGACCTTGCAAGCCTGACCTTTAATGCGCAGGGCTCGCTAAGCGGGATGCACGCTGGCCAGACAATCCTGGCAGACGATCAGCAAACCATACTTTTTAAACCAGCCCAACCCTTTACGCCGGGTGAACAGGTGACTGTTTCCGTAAATCCTAAACAACTGGATTCACAAACAGACTTTGCCCAGTTTATCGACACATTTACCATTGCCACCAATCAGCAGCCGGGCGGTGTTGGCGCTTCCATGCAACCAGCGGACCAGGCCCCAAAGAGCGCCTTTCCGAATGACCTGACTGTACCACAGGATATTCCACACTTTACGGTGTCAACAGCCTCAGCAGACAATGGAGAAGGCTATATCTTCGTCGCGCCAATCTTTTGGACCAATGCTGTTACCGGGTCATATCTGTTGATCCTGGATGGAGAAGGACACCTGGTTTATTACAAGTCGATGGCAGACAACCTAAACGCTTTCGATTTTAAGAAACAACCCAATGGGCAGCTGACCTTTTTCTCCCAAAAAGACACCACCTTTTATGCAATGGACTCCCATTATCAAGTGGTGAACAGTTATCAGGCAGGGAACGGTTATACGACCGACTTGCACGATCTGCAAATTCTACCCAATGGGAATGTGCTCTTAATGGCCTACGATGATGAAACGGTCGATATGAGTAAGGTTATTCCAGGGGGAAAGAAAGACGCTACGGTGACTGGATTGATTGTGCAGGAATTGGACCCTTCGAAAAATGTGATCTTCCAATGGCGCAGTTGGGATCATGTTCAGTTTACAAACTCAACAGCCGACCTCACCCAACAAACCATCGACCTGATTCATGGCAATTCTCTTGCCCTCACCAATGATGGTAATCTACTGCTTTCCAGCCGCAACCTGAGTGAAGTCGACAAAATCGACCTGCAAAGCGGGGCCTATATCTGGCGATTTGGGGGAAAGGCAAACCAGTTTAAGTTCTTGAATGACCAGCCCTTCGCCTACCAGCACGATGCCCGCCAACTTCCCAATGGAGATATCACCATTTTTGATAATCAGGGCACAGAGCAGAATCCAGCCCCTTCCCGAGGGGTCGAGTACAAACTAGCTGAAACCAATATGACCGCCACGAAAGTCTGGCAGTACCAGCCCAATCCGCCCATCTTTGCCACCTATATGGGCGATACACAACGCCTGCCAGGTGGCAATACCTTCCTGGATTGGGGCGCTCCTTATAAAGCGAAAGGTTTTCAATTCATCACCATGACAGAAGTGAACCCCAATAATCAGGTTATCTTTCAGCTCTCCTTTGACAAACCTTATGTCAGTTATCGGGCGTTTCGCCAGCCCTGGCAGGGATCGCCACAATACCCACCTGCCCTGGCCTTCAAGAAAGACGCAAATGGACTAACCCTGGGATATTCCTGGAATGGGGCAACCCAGGTAGTTTCCTGGCAAATCCTGGGGGGAAATACGCTGAATTCAATGAACCCGATTGATGAAAAAGCAAAGAGTAGTTTTGAAACCCAGTCGCAGTTGACCAATCTGCCTAAAGGTGAATGTTACTTCCAGGCTGTACCACTTGACCAAAATGGGAACGCCATGACCCCTTCCCGGGTAATATCCACTGACCCTACCATTTGCCCACCCGTTCAATAAAATGATATTTTAACAGCCAGAGGCTGTCCAAAACGAACCTTTGGACAGCCTCTTAGTACATCAACAGATTGAATTACAACGCCATAAACCGGTGAGTCGGTTTGGGCTGTTTCGGGTGAAAAGCTCTTTCTTCGCGAATCTGGTACGTTAATCCACTTTCCTCGAGCACCTGCCGCAGGAGATGGCGCAAATCATCTGCAGCCATTTCTACCCGCGCATTGACCAGCAAGACGGCCTCATTACCCTCCAATGGGGGGATCTTCTCTTGCCAACCAGGTTCTTCCAGGGTGGGAAAACTAATTTTTTCAGATATCCCCTTTGCGGTGAGGATGAATTTTAAGTGCCCGATAGCGGCTTCCTGCGTTGCCAAAATGCTGGTCAGGCGGTGGATCATCTGGCGCAGCATTTGTTGGCCTTGCCCGGTTGGAAAGCGGAGCAGAACTTCTTCATCCAACCAGGCCAGTTGCGCCTCACCAGCTCCATATTTGAGGTAGTCGATGTCCAGGGTTGTTTTGGGCAGTGTCAAATGCCCGGCCTGGATCAGATCCAGCCAGGGATGCACGCCCTCTGTCGTCAATGAGGACTGCATCAGGTAAGCTTTACCCGCGTAACGTTCTTTCAATAAAACGCGGATCTCCTCCACAGCCAAATCCGATAATAAATCAATCTTATTGATCACTAACAGCCCCGCCTCCTCAATTTGCTTATCGAAGATGTACACAACATCCTCACTAAAAGGCATTTCTTGATGGGAGAGGCGGCGGCGCAACAAGCGCGCATCGGTAAAAACAGAAAAACTGGTAGGTTTTAGATCACTCTGGCTGAGTTGGAGCAACGGGCGCACAACGGTAGCGACGATATCAGCACAAGACCCAACCGATTCAGCAAAGATGACATCCGGCTGAGTAGCCTGGATGATTTGCGACAGGCTGGTATCCAGATCGTCATAGTTGCAGCAGAAGCAGCCGCCAGAAACCTCTACCGCCGGGATAGCGGACAGGCGAAAGAAGGCTGTATCTACAAGATACTTTCCCTGGTCATTGGTGATTACGCCAACCCGCACCCCATGATCCATCAAATATTTCGCTGCGTGAATAATAGCAGTGGTTTTTCCGCTGCCTAAAAATCCACCCACCAGATGCAAATTCATTTAATCGCCTTTCGGATTTCTTCAACCAGTTCTCGGTTGCTGGGGATCACTGAGGAATAATGCAGCTCACCGTTGATATACAGGCTGGGTAAATTCTTAATGCCCATCTTCATCACGCGCGCTACATTTTCAGGTCGCGTAAACTTATACTCGACCAGTTCCACGGCGCCATCCAATTCATGCGCCGCGCGCTGAGCTGCATTGAGCATATAACCACATGCCGCGCAGGTATCTGAATCGAGGGTAAATACTTCGATCAACGGTTTTTCAAGCTTCTCATATTCGGGGAGTTCCACATCCATGTCAAATGCATGGCTTTCATAATGTTCTAACATATGACGAGTTGCATTTGGATCCCGCACCGCCTGGAGTACCCCAACGACATTCTCCATTGGCACATCATAAGGCATATCACAGCCAGGGGCGAGGATGAAATTCCCCGGTTTTAATCCCAGTGCGGGGTCATTCAACTGGTCGAGCAGGTCAATTACGAACTTCATATTGTCCTGCTGTGAGCCTAACAACATGCGCGTGGTGAGAGGTATATTCCCGCCAATGGTTACATTATATTGATCCGTGATTTTCTTCGCTCCTGACAGGTTGATATTCTCGTCCACCGAAATCGAATCCGGGCCAGTCTGACACATGACTTCAATATTCTTCGTAGCATCTCCACATACAAAGAAAGAAGAAAATGCCCCCATCTGATGGATCGAAGTAAAGACCTCTTGAAAGGGTTCCAGCAAGAACTGCTTGAAATGCCGCGCCGAGACCTGAGAAACAATTGGGTCGACCACGGCGATCACATCCATGCCCGCTTCCCGGTACAATCCGGCCATGCGCTGAGCAACGGAACAGGTATACGCGAGGAGATCCTTTAGGAATTCGGGATGATCAAAGGTATCCATGAAGATATCCGTGCCGCGCAGGTGGGATGCCAGGGTAATCGGTCCGCAGATAAGTCCATATAGAGCAGTCTGATCGCCGACGGCCTGCTTAAGCGCGCGCATGGTCCGTATAATCATCGGCAAGCGCCCATCATTTGCTTCTGGCAGGCGCTTTGGAACTTCCATCTTGTGCTCGAGAGGGTGCGAGGCCACCATCGGTGGGCCGCTCGGCGCCCAAACCAGGTCGCAGCCAAGAATTTCAGCTTCAACTTGCAGGTCGAAAATCACCGGCTGGCCATCTGGGTCATATATCTGGTTGACCGCCAGCAGTGCCTCCAGCAGTTTCTTCTCATCTTGCAAGACCTCGCTGGCCGAATAACCAACCAGCTTTCCAGCGTGTACGCCTGCGAAAGGTACCCAGGGCACTGCTGGGATATCCTCATGCCGCAGCGCAGCAAATAGCAATTCTTTACCTGATAAACCAGCTGAAGCAGACAGATAAGACATTTCTCGCACTCCTAAAGCGAATATACGGGTATGCTTCTAGTATAGAGACTTATGACAACGGTGTCAATTACAAATTGGTCCTTTTTCGTTGCAATTTGCCGATTCCATTTTGCGTATAATAAACATGCAGCACTCCCCCCAATAGTTTTTGCTTCTAATCGCAAAAACAAAGCAGTAAGTAAAGAGAACAAATTACCCCAGGAGTTAAATCTTGCCCGCTACCATCCGTGATGTGGCCAAACTGGCCGGATGCTCGATTAAGACGGTTTCGCGCGTGATTAACGACGAACCATACGTCACCGAGGAAACCCGAGCGAAAGTTCAGGCGGCGATCCGTGCGGTAGGTTATGCCCCTAATATCTCCGCCAAACGCCTGGCGGAAAATAAATCTTATATGATCTGCGTGCTCATGTACCCGGGCTTTTACCAGCCCGCTTCAGAGATGCTGGCCCGCATCATGGATGTAGGGTATGAGGAAAACTATGATATTCTCATCCAACCCTACTTCCCCCTGCACGCCCGTTCAAAGCGCAAGCTTGTCAACCTGATCTATGAACACCGCATCGATGGTTTTGTCACCACCCCGCCGCTGGACGCAGATGATTTTGTCGCGGATATGCTCAGCACCTATAAGGTTCCCCAGGTGCAAATAACACCGTTCGACGATGCGACTGCCATCCCCTTTGTCACCGGTGACGATTACCAGGGCGGGTACGCCATGACTGAATACCTTATCAGCCTGGGACATACGCGAATCAGTTTTTTCACCGGCCCGCGCAATATGCGCTCCAGCAGTGACCGCCTCGCCGGTTACCGTGCTGCTCTGGAAACCCATCAGATTCTCTATGATGAAAATCTTGTGCGTAACTCGGAATGGACCTTCGATGGTGGCTATACGCTTACAAAACAGTTTCTCGATTCCCCCACCCCCCCAACCGCCATTTTCGCCGGAAATGATGAAGCCGCCTTTGGGGTGATTTATGCCGCGCAGGAAATGGGCCTGCAGCTGCCAGGGCAGTTATCGGTTGGTGGTTACGATGACCTGGTGCTTTCGAAAGACATCTGGCCTGGTTTGACCACCATCCACCAGCCATCGGACGAGATCATCGAACAGGCCACCCGGCTGCTCATTAATTTGCTCAAAGACAAACCGCTGGAATCCCCTCGCGTTCATATCCCCTCCCGGTTGGTGATTCGCGGCTCAACCGGCCCGGCCCCACGGAAGTAGATCAGCGCCCAAATGGGCGCACTCGCTGCCAGGCATGCCCGGCAAATAGAGCCGCTGCAAGAACCTCGCACGACCGGCCAGCCAGCTGCAACAGACCCGCTTGCGGGGCAATTACCTGAACAACCACCAGCAGCACGCCAAGGTTCAAGAAAGCCAACGCCATCCAGGCCAGCGTCACATTCCCGCGCGAGCCGTTTAGCTGGCGCGGCAGAATCCAGAAGGCTACGCCCAGGATTAACTGCGCGGTCCAACCGACTAACACGGACTCAATATGAGCAGGCAGCAGTCCCCAAACCCAGCCAGCAAATGGCATCCCCTTATTTGCCAGCAATAATGCGCCAAAAGTAAACCCAACCAGTAGATAAACCAGTGCAGCGCGGATCGCCCAGGCACTTAATCGCGGCATGGTTACTTCACCTTGACTCGCTGCCAGGTGTTGACAACAAACCCCACCCCAGCAAACCACTGCATGAATGCGGATAGCACCAGCAGCCAGCCCCAAGGACGGCCAGGGACGTTAACGCTTTCCCCGATTACGCGTAGAATCAACCCGGCATTGAGTAAACCATAAATAGCCCAGCCCAAAGCCGGCCATCCACGCGGTTGAGCCTGGGTGTACTTGGGAAACATCCAATAGACGACACCAAAGATCAACAGCGTGACCCACCCAACCATGTAAAGGTGGAAATACGCCGGTGTGATCCCAACCGGGACCCAGTCCCAGCCTAAAGCAGAGCGCGCGCTAACCAATATTCCCGTAACCAAAGCCAGCACCAGGTAAAGCAAAGCCGTCTTGATCATCCAGCGCGTCAGGCGTGGCATCAAGCAGCCTTTCGCCGGGCGGAAATCACCCCGACAATCGTCCCGATCAGAAAAGCCAGAATGGCCACTTCATTGAGCATCCCACCCCACTGGCGTGCGCAGGATATGCCCATCAGGTCACCCGCGACACGCAGCAGCAGCGCGCCGTGCAGTAAAACCAGGTAGCTGTAAAAGAGCGGGCTAAAAGCCAGCATCATCCCGGTTAGCGCCGGCAGGATGATCGGCATGTGCCCAAAAATCATCGAAAAGATAAAACCAAGAAATACACTATGCAGCATTGCGTCGTAAAGGGCTCCAGCCATTTGGCCCCCATTGATAAAACTAAGTAGACCAGCGAAGCCTAACCACACATAACCCGCGAATAAACAGACTGCGATATAACGCGTCAGCCGTACCGGATGGCGCAGGTTGCGCCGCGCCAGGTCAAACTTTAGCAGCCAGGCAGCCATCAAGAACAGGCCAATGCCTGCCAGGCGAGTGCCGGCATCCAGGTTGAAAATAGACAGCGTGACCCCGGACATGAAGAGTACCGTCGTGAAGCCAAATAGCCGGTGCTGCTGGCGGGTTGGCCGCAGCACACGGCTGAGTTCCAGGCGCTCTCCAGCGACTGTCAACACCAGGAATGCCACCCACCAAAAGACAAAGCGGGAAACTGGCCAACCTGCAAACCAAAACAGGTTCCCCACCAGCCAGGAAAATGCGCCAAGGCCCATGACCAGGGTATGCGGCTGCTTTTCTCGCCGGATCATTACCAACAGGATCCCCACAAACACCAAGCTGCCCAGGGTAATTAACAATGAGCCTTCGAAGAAAGTTGGGAACGCCAGGCTCACCGCCCATCCCAGGCCGCTAAACACCGGGGCAAGGAACATCCAGCGCCGGCGAATGGCAACCACGCGTTCAAGCGCAATCAAAGTTCCCAGGAACCCTGAAACCATCAATGGGCCATGCTCCATAGGCAGCGGTCCATGCAGTCCAGGCAGCACCCAGCCCAGGCGCAGCAGTCCAGCCCACAGGCCGGCGAGCAGCGCCAGCAAAGCCAACAGGATAAGTGGAATTATGATCGGCGTCTTCTTGCGCGCCGCAGCCAGGTTCATTGAAGATATCCGTTGGAATTTATGAAAGCTCATGTTTTTCTCAGACATGTAATTTTTCTTCCCTTCCTTTCCTTATCATAAAGGAAATAAGCCAGCATCTCTTTGTTCTAGCGCAAAGAATAAGCGTTATTTTTCCAGTATGATGAACCTGGATGAAGGAGCGATTGATGATGGTGGAAGAGAACTTAGTATCCCCAAATTCCAGCGTGGCCAGTCTTTTGGATAAGTGGCCCCAGGTGGTTCCTGTATTTTTGCACCACCATATGTCTTGCGTCGGCTGCAGCATGTCTATTTTTGAAACCCTCGCAGACGCTGCCAGGATCTATCAAGTGGATCTGGCCGAATTGATGCAGGAAATTCAGCGAACCCTGGCGGAGCCTGTAGACAACCTTCCGGCCGAAGGTGAAAAAATATCGAAGGAGATGATCATGTCCCAGCCTTATCTGTATTTTCCGCAGATCTCAGAAGCAATCGAAACGATTCCCAGTGAAAGTATTGTCAGCCGTACCATTTATCGCGACGATAAAATTAAAGCAATTGTGTTCGCGTTTGCACCTGGTCAAGAACTTTCCGAACATACTGCCTCGGTTCCAGCAATGATCCAAATTTTGGAAGGAGAATGTGAGCTTACTTTAGGGGAAGATACTTACAATGCACAGGCCGGCGCCTGGGCGCGCATGCCCGCGAAACTCAAACACAGTATTGTTGCGAAAACCCCTCTGAAAATGCTTCTGCTGATGTTGGATTAAAGATCCTGGGCTTGTGCTTGTGCTTGCATAAAAACCCAGGCTATCTTTATTTGTGTTTCCACAACCAGAGCAGCTCAAAATAACCCCATTTATTTGCCTTTTGAATAATTAGCCTGGTCAAAGAGGGACGCTGTGAAGTAGCGTCCCTCTTTGACGACTGCAAAACCTGGAGGCCCATTTTTCAATAACCCTGCAAAAAATCCAATTATGTTATATACTTGTGCACATGTTTGCCATTGTAAGTGGCATAAGTCAGTGGGTGCATAAATTTTACACCGTCTTTTATGAGGTTCATTTCTGGAACGGATCCCAAACAAGCCAGGGTCTCATTTCAATTCATCGAAAAAATAAAAATAATCCTCTTATGGATGATATTTTCCTACGCAGAGTAGTAAAGGAGCTTTGAGGGAACCATGGCTAATCGCCAGTGGAAAATCTTGCTGGTTGAAGATGACGAAGAGGATTACCTGCTCACAAAAGAAATGCTTTCCGTCGCTCGGGGAGAAAAGTATGCGTTGGAAAGGGTAGCTGACTATGAGGCTGGGAAAAAGGCGATTCTCGCCACGCAATATGATGCAATCTTAATGGATTATCAGCTCGGACCCCAATCCGGGTTAGATTTAACGCGCGAAGTGACTGCCCTGGGATGCAAAGCACCGATCATCTTATTAACCGGGCGGGGAAATTATGATTTAGATATTGAGGCGATGCAAAGCGGTGTCAACGATTACCTGGCCAAAAGCGAAGCCTCGCCAGCCTCTCTTGAACGTACCATTCGCTATGCCATCCTGCAAAAACAAACCGAAGAGATGCTGCGCGCCGCAAAAGAAGAACTTAAATCACGTGTGCAAGAACGAACTCAGGAGCTGCTGAGCAAGAATACTGCCCTGGAAGCTGAAATCGCGGAACGCCGGCGCATCGAGGTTGAACTGGCTGAGGTGCAGCGCCGCCTGCTGGACCGAGCCGAGTTGGAACGCCTTGAACTTGCCCGAGACCTGCATGATGGCCCGATGCAGGAACTCTATGGATTAATTTTCCAGATCGACAGCCTTCCCGCCGATTTCGAAGCCGGGACTGGCGAAAAGACTATCCAGGCGATGAAAGAGAAACTGTTGCAGTTGATCGAGGCGCTGCGTTCGATCAGCCGCGACCTGCGCCCCCCGGCGCTGGCCCCTTATGGTTTGGAAAAAGCCATTCGCTCACATGCCGATCACCTGCAACAGATCAGCCCCAACCTGAAGATTGTGCTCGATCTTGACGAAGACCGCCAATCACTCCCTGAGCCGGTGCGTCTGGCGCTTTTCCGCATCTACCAGACGGCCATAACCAACATTATTCGCCATGCTCAAGCCAGCCAGGCGGTGGTTCGTTTCCAATTACAAGAAGACGAGACGTGCCTGGAAATTGAGGATGATGGCTGTGGCTTCGATGTTCCCCAGCGTTGGATTGAACTGGTGCGCCAGGGGCATTTAGGCCTGGCGGGGGCTGCTGAACGGGCAGAGGCAGCCGGCGGTAAGCTGCACGTCGAATCAGCCCCTGGGAAAGGTACCACCATCCAGGTAGTTGTTCCCCATAAAAACACAGGGTTATAACTCCCAACAAGAGATATCAGGTTACCTCCAGTACCAGCAGCGTCATATCATCAAACTGCTCTGCCTGGCCCTGGAAGGCAGCCAGGTACTGGAAAACGGCTGCACAAATCTCTGCAGCTGATTGGCCAGCCTGCGCTTGCAGCAGTTCCTCCAGGCGGGCTGCGCCCGAGAAATGCCCCTGTGTATCCGCGACATCGGTCAGGCCGTCGGTATAGAGCACTAACCGGTCACCCGAAATCAGGTCCAGGCTTTCCTCCGAGAGATTCAACTGCTCCTCATCGAGAATACCTAACACGGCGCCACTGCCTTTGAGTAACTGCGCATGAGAATTCCGTACCAAAAACGGGCGTTCATGCCCTGCCCGAACGTAAACCAATCGGCCAGTTGAACGGGTAATCACGCCATAAAAGACGGAGACAAAGCTGCTCAAATCCCCCAGTTCCAGTAACAGTCGGTTTACATTGAGCAGTGTCTCCCGCGGTGACAGCGTGCGGCGGGCCTCTGCCAGCAGCAAACTGCGGGTAAGCGCCATGTACAGCGCCGCGGGCATGCCCTTGTCCGCTACATCCGCGATCACGACCCCAAAATGATCTTCATCCAGAGAGAATATATCGTAGAAGTCCCCGCCCACCTGACGAGCGGGATCATTGCGCACGGCGAAGGCAAACCCGGTTAGCTGAGGGAAGCTATGTGGCAGCATGCTTTGCTGCACCTGGCGGGAGAGTTCCAGTTCGCGCTCCAGACGTTCTTTCTTCACCAACTCGATCTGCGCCGCCTCCAGCTGGTCGATCTTTGCGCGTAATTCCTCCACCAGACCCGCGCGCTGAATCGCCAGGGCAGCCTGGTTCGCAAAGGTTTGCAGTAAGGCAATTTCACCCTGATTAAATGCATTTTTCTGCGTAGACTGCACAATCATTAAACCAACTTCCCGCGCCTGCACCACCAGCGGCACCCGCAGCCCGACCCGAATCCGTTCATTTTCGTCCTTCAGGTTTGTTATTCTCTAGTTCCATTTTGAAACCAGGTGGAGGTTGGTTATAGCGGGACATTTTCCCTTCCCCACCTGGTGCGAAAACTTCATCAGGGTCAAGCTGCTGCCCAACCAGACTGCTGCTCCATCCGCGCACCGCCAGCACTTCAGCCCGGTCTGAGCCTCCCGAAACGGCCCGGTGCAGATAGAGTGCAACCCGGTCCGCTCCGCACAATTCCCCAGCCCGCCGCGAAATACGTTCGGCTAGTTCATTGAGCGAAGTTGAACTAATAAAAGCCTGACCCAGGTCCTGCAAAGTCATCAACGCTTCTGTACGTTGGATCAGCACCCGGTTTGAAGCTTCTAATTCTAGCAATTTACGATTTAAGGCTGTGTTACTCTCTGTGAGCGCCCGCTCACTCGAGGTTAACAGGTGATAAGTACGCCGCAAGTGATCCTCTTCGAGGTTGAGCAGGTCATACAGATCTAACTGCCCTTGGGCTGCTAGGCGGAGGGCGTACTCCTCAAGCGAAAGCAGGCTCTTTTGCGAAAAAAACTCGCTTTTCTGGCGATCATTGCGGAAGAGATCAAAAATCGCCAGATCACCCTGGTAGCCGGTGCCATGACAGTGCTCGCAACCCACAGCCTGATGAAAATGTACGGGTTCGACAGCGTTAACCCAGGATTCGATCACATGCCGTAAATGAGGATAACGGGCGCACAGCCGCTCAAATTGGGCTGGCTCCGGCTTCAACGGCTGCTTGCAGTGACTGCACAAGGCCGCCATGCGCTGGTTGGTGAGCACCCAACGCAATGCAGAAAGCTGCTTCAAGGAGATACCAAAATCGATCAGCAAGCGCGCCACGGCTGTCCCTCGCACAACGGTATCCATCTGCGCCAGCACGCGCAGCCCGTTCTGGGCTGCCCGAAAGGCAGCCTGAGCATTCTCGGTGGTCAACTGATCAATGACAATCAGGCCAGGCCGCTGGAATGCAGCGATGTCGATTTGCTCTGTGTAAGTATGCGGAGACTCAACCAGCAGGGGACGCACGCGCCGGTTGAACTGGCGCGGCACGCGCGCCAGAGAGCGCTCTTGTGAAATAACCACTGCTTGAAGCTCGGGATGCGCCAGGAGAATCTCTTGCATGAGGATGTTGAACAAGGCTGATAAACCACTGGGGGTAAAAGCCTCTGCGTTCTGCGAGACAGCCAGGCGCGCTTCGATACCGGCCAGCAAGATCAGGCCAGGCTCATCCATAACCAGTTGTTTGACCAGTGTGTCTACCTGTTCCAGATGGATAAAGTCACGCAGTTTTAGCATCGCCCACTCCTACAGCCGGGGTAGCAGCCTATTCCCCCAGGTTGCAAAATGATTGTACCCGAATTTTTTGCCCGGTAGATGAATAGATTAGCGCTGTTCGAGCGTACAATAGTATCGGTAAGATCATCTCAGGAGGCGATATTATGGACATGGGTCTCGAAGATAAAATTGCCGTGATCAGCGGCGGGAGTGTCGGAATTGGGCTGGCAGTGGCGGAAGCCCTGGCGACAGAAGGCGTGCATGTGGCATTGTGCGCCCGAGATGGTGAGCGCGCCGCAGCACGTGCAGAAGAAATCGCTGGGAAGTATGGCGTGCGCGCGGCTGGCTTTTCGGCAGATGTGGCTAAAGCCGGGGATATCGAGGCCTTTGTGCATCAGGTTCAGGAAACCTTTGGCGGCTGTGATATCCTGGTCAATAATGCCGGAACCGGCAGCAACGAAACGATTATGGATGCGGGCGATGAGAAATGGCAGTACTATTGGGACCTGCACGTAATGGCAGCCGTGCGCCTGGCGCGCGGCTTGGTCCCGTTGATGCGCCAGCGCGGCGGTGGGGTGATCATCAACAACGCCTCGATCTGCGCCAAGCAGCCGTTGTATTACGAACCTATCTACAACACCACCAAAGCTGCGCTGATGATGCTCTCAAAATGTATGGCAAATGAATTTATCCCTGACAATATTCGGGTGAACTGCGTCAACCCGGGATTGATCTTGACGCCTGATTGGATCAAAACCGCGAAACAGCTTACCGAAGGAACGGATCAGACCTGGGAGCAGTACCTGGATAAAATTGCCAAAGACAATGCACCTATTGGCCGCTTCGCAACACCCGAAGAACTGGCCGATTTCTTCGTCTTCCTTTGCTCACCTCGGGCCAGCTACTGCGTCGGCTCTGAATATTTCGTTGACGGTGGCTGGCTCAAGACGGTTGTCTAGACCACTTATTTGTTGTATACTCACAAGGATAATTTGCGGCAGGGGAAACGTGTTTCACCCCGGCCAGCCCGGTTCCTTTTTAATAATGGTGTGTTCACATGGCTTTGGCGACCCTTGCTTTAGAGGATGGAACGATCCTGCGCGGTCAGGCTTTCGGTGCGCAAACGGACAGCGTGTTTGAGCTGGTTTTCAATACCAGCCTGACTGGTTACCAGGAAATTTTATCCGATCCCTCCTACCGCGGTCAGGGAGTGCTTTTTACCACTTCCCATATCGGGAATGTAGGCATCAACTTTGAAGATGCTGAATCCAACCTGCCTCAAGCAGCTGCGGCGCTGGCGCGCGAAGTCAGCCCGGTGGTATCGAACTGGCGCGCGACCAGCAGCTTATCGGATTGGCTTGCCCAATATCAGGTCCCTGGTATCAGTGGTCTGGATACGCGCTATCTGACTCGCAAGCTGCGTGAGCAGGGGATCCTCAAAGCGGCCCTTTCAACCCAGGGCACCCCGGAGGATGCGCTGCTGGCAGCGGCTCGCGCCTGGCCTGGGTTGGATGGACAGGATATGGTTAAAGAAGTCACCTGCCCAGAGATGACGCCCTGGCTGGGGGATGCAGGCGATAAATGGATCTCCCCATCAAAGCATATCCGCCCATCCATGAAGCATATCATCGTGTTCGACTTTGGCGCAAAACGCAATATTTTACGCCATCTGAACGCTCAGGGGATGCGCGTCACAGTCGTACCGGCTTACACCAGCTGCGCGGAAGTGCTGGCGCTACATGCGGACGGTATCTTGCTCTCTAATGGCCCGGGCGACCCCGCCGGGCTGCCTTCCATTGTCGCCACGGTGCGTGAGCTGATTGCCCAGGATATCCCTATGCTAGGCATCTGCCTTGGACACCAACTCATTGGGCGGGCTCTAGGGGGCGAGACGGTCAAGTTGAAATTCGGCCACCATTCGGGTAATCACCCGGTACAAGACCTGCGCACTGGTAAGGTGCAGATCACGGCGCAGAATCACAATTACGCCGTCGATATCGAAAGCCTGGATCTCGCCCAGGTCGAAATTACTCACCTGAGTTTGAATGACCATACCCTGGAAGGAATGCGCTTGAAACAGCACCCCGTTTTCAGCGTCCAATACCACCCCGAAGCCGCCCCCGGCCCGCACGACGCCTTTGGCCTGTTCCAAGCCTTTACCGATTTACTCAACAATCAAATCTGAGCGCCAGACTTTTATTTACAGGTAACTCATGCCAAAACGTACGGATATCCATTCGATCCTGATCCCTGGTTCTGGTCCGATCGTCATCGGGCAGGCTGCGGAATTTGATTATTCGGGCACGCAAGCAGTCAAAGCGCTGCGTGCTCAGGGCTACCGCATCATCTTGATCAATTCCAACCCAGCCACAGTGATGACTGACCCCGAGCTAGCCGATGCCACTTACATCGAACCACTGCTGCCGGAGACGGTCGAAGCGATCATCGCTCAGGAAAAACCAGATGCGCTGCTGCCAACGGTTGGCGGGCAGACCGGGCTAAACCTGGCCCTGGCGCTGACGGAAATGGGTGTGCTGCACAGATACCAGGTCCAATTAATTGGGGCGAATATCCAGTCCATCCGCATCGCCGAAGACCGCAACCTGTTCCGTGAAACCATGCTGAAAGCGGGCTTGCCCGTGCCTTCAGGCGGGCCGGTCTATACGCTTGCGGAAGCTGAGGCGTTCGCGGCGAAAACCGGTTATCCACTATTAGTCAGGGCTTCCTTCGCCCTGGGCGGCAGCGGCGCTTCCTGGGTTTATCAGGCGGACCAACTGGCAGAAGCGGTGCGCAAAGCGGTGGACGAATCGCCTATCAGGCAGGCCTGGGTGGAAGAGTCGATCCTGGGATGGAAAGAGTACGAGTTGGAGGTGATGCGCGATGCGGCGGATAACTTTGTGGTGGTTTGCTCCATCGAAAACCTGGACCCGATGGGCGTGCATACTGGCGACAGCATTACCGTTGCGCCAGCCCAGACGCTGACCGATCGTGAATATCAGGTGCTGCGCGACCTTGCCCGCCAGGTGATGACGGTCGTAGGCGTGGAAACCGGCGGTGCAAACGTGCAGTTTGCCGTGGATCCCAAAACGGGTCGCGCGCTGGTGATTGAAATGAACCCGCGCGTCTCGCGTTCTTCGGCCCTGGCATCCAAAGCTACCGGCTTCCCCATCGCCAAAATCGCAGCACTGGTCGCAGCCGGTTACACGTTGGATGAGATCCCTAATGATATTACCGGGCAGACTGTTGCCGCCTTCGAACCCGCCCTGGATTACGTGGTGGTTAAGATCCCGCGCTGGTCGTTTGAGAAATTCCCTGGGGTGGACACCACCCTCGGCCCGCAAATGAAATCGGTTGGTGAGGTCATGGCGCTGGGCAGCACCTTCAAACAGGCCCTTCTCAAAGCGCTGCAGTCGCTTGAAACCGGCGTCGATGCACTGGATGGCTCTGGCCCTGCCCACCCTGAATGGATGGAAACCCCCGGAGTGCTTGAAGATACCCGCAGACCTGTTCCAGGCCGCTTGTTCAGCGTGTACCGCGCCCTGCGTTCGGCTGTACCGATTGAAGCAGTCGCCGAACAGACGGGCATAGATACCTGGTTCCTGGGGCAGCTGCTGGAAATTGTGGCAATGGAAAATACATTACGCGCGACAGCCCTTGCTGACCTGTCTGCAGAAACACTGCAGCAGTCCAAGCGCATGGGCTTTGGTGATGGGCACCTGTCCCGCCTGTTTAACCGTAATGGAAACACGGTTTCCATGCTCGGGATGCGTCACCTTCGCCAGCAAATGGGCATCCTGCCCACATTTCAGCGCGTCGACACCTGCGCGGCAGAGTTTGCCGCCCAGACCCCCTACCTCTATTCAGCTTACGAGACGGAAGATGAAGCCCTGCCTACCCAGCGCCGCAAAGTGCTCATTCTAGGTGGGGGACCGAACCGCATTGGCCAGGGCATCGAATTTGACTACTGCTGTGTGCAGGCGGCGTATGCCTTATCCACCAGCGGCTATGAAATCATCATGCTTAACTGCAACCCGGAGACCGTCTCCACAGATTACGACACATCCGACCGCCTGTACTTTGAGCCGATGACGTTGGAACACGTGCTCAACGTTGTCGACCGGGAGCAGCCGCTAGGCGTTATCCTCCAATTGGGCGGGCAGACGCCGCTAAACCTGGCAGAGGGATTGGAAACCGCAGGAGTTCCCATCCTGGGCACCTCACCGGCCTCGATTCGCCTGGCTGAAGACCGCGAGGAATTTGCTGCTCTGCTCGACAAACTGGATATTGCCCATCCCGATTATGGCATCGTCACCAGCCTGGAAGAAGGCCGGCAAATGGCACAACAGATCGGCTATCCGGTACTGGTGCGGCCTTCCTTCGTGCTCGGGGGCCGCGCGATGGCAATTGTAGGAGACGTATCCCAGTTAGATGGGTTCCTGCAAGCCGCACTGGAAGCCATGCCAGGCCAGCCGGTCTTGATCGACCGCTTTATGGAAGACGCTTATGAGATTGATGTAGATGCTTTGGCTGATGGTGAACGGGTGGTCATTGGCGCAATTATGCAGCACATCGAGGAAGCCGGGGTGCATTCCGGTGACTCAGCCTGCATCCTGCCGCCCTACAAGGTCAGCCAGTATCATCTGAGCATCATCCGCGAATATACGGAACGGCTAGGTTTAGCATTAGCGGTCAAAGGCATCCTCAATGTGCAGTTTGCCATCAAAGATGATGTAGTGTATGTGCTGGAAGTCAACCCACGCGCTTCGCGCACCGTGCCATATGCCAGTAAGGCGACCGGGCTGCCCATGGCGCGCCTCGCCGCATTGATTATGACTGGCAAGAGCCTGGCAGAACTGGGTGTGCTGGAAGAACCAGCAGTAGATGGCTTCTTTGTCAAAGAAGCTGTGCTGCCGTTCAAGAAACTGCCCAGCGACATCACCGTGTTGGGGCCAGAAATGCGCAGCACCGGCGAGGTGATGGGCCATGCCGCGCGTTTTGGACATGCCTTTGCCAAATCCCAATTAGCCGCTGGAACAAACCTGCCATTGCAAGGCACGGTATTAATCAGCGTGAATGACTTTGACAAAGGAGCCGGGTTGAAGATTGCCCGCGACCTGTTCCGCATGGGTTTCCAGCTTTATGCAACCCCTGGCACTGCGCAATATTTCCAACGCGTGGGCTTGACCGTCACACCGGTCAACAAAGTCTCGCAAGGCTCGCCGCACGTTGTCGATCTGATCAACAGCGGTAACCTTCACCTGATCCTCAATACGCCCCTGGGACCAATTACCCACAGCGATGGAGCATTAATCCGCAGCGCTGCCACGCGGATGAACATCCCCCTGCTCACCACACTCTCCGCAGCCGCTGCAGCCGTCGCCGCCATCCAGGCTCTGCGCCAAAAGGAGCTTAGCTACCGCAGCTTGCAAGCCCATTATGCGGCCAAGAAAGCCAGTTGACGAATGAGATCAGCGGACTTCCTCTAATCCCATGCTGATTGCTTTGGCCGAGGCTGCCGAACGGGTATTGACCTCCAGCTTGGTAAACAGTGACTTGAGGTGCCGCTTGACCGTGTTGGGCGTGATGGTCAATTCGCGAGCGATCTCTTTGTTCGTCAACCCCCGCGCCAGCAGAGCGAGTACTTCACGCTCACGATCCGTCAGGCTTTGCAGCATCGGATCCTCACTCTGCCCTTTCGTATCCAAAATGGTTTGTCGAAAGGATTTACGATCAAAAGCCTGTTTTTCCAGGCAGGCGACAATCAGTCCTTCTTGATACGCCTGTTCAATGCGTTGTGGATCGGCATACCCGCTTACTACCACGACTGGAATATTCAGTTTCTGCATGTTGGTCAACAAGCGATAACCATCCAGGTTCTCCTGAGTGAGTGAACTGGCTAAGGCCAGATCGACCACCGCGACCTGGTACTGCTCGCGTTTGAGCAGGCCAATTGCTTCCACATAGCTAGTGCTGGTACGTACCTGGTAACCAGCATCCTGGAGCAGTTCATCCAACAGGCTGCGCCAGCCGGCATCATCTTCTACCACAAGGGCTGCCTTTGGGCTGACAGCTTGCTTCTGAACGTCTGCGATTGCTTCTGGAAAAGCCGCCTGGCTTATATTTCGCTCTGTTTCCGCCTGTGCAACCCCCGGCGGCATCTGCGTCAAGGCTTCATTAATGATCTTGCGAAACTCTGCCCGGCGGAAGGTTTCCTTGCGCAGGCAGGTATATGCTCCCAGGTCCTTCAACACCTGCACTGCCAGCTCAACCGTGGCGAAACCGGTAAGAAAGAGCACCGTACAGCCCGGATCCAGCCGGCGAATAGACTCGGCTACGCGCAGGCCATCCTGGTTGTGATGGTCCATCGCACCCAGGGATAAGTCCAGGATCGCCAGGCGGTGCGAATGCTGGTGGATTGATTTCAGCAGCTTGCGCATAACTGCCAGCCAAATCCACTTTTAGGCCCATATCTGTCAGGATTTCTCCCAAAATTTGCTGCCAGGATGGGTCATCTTCAACCACCAGTACATGGGTCAATCGCTCGCCCAATGATCCTCCTTCGCCACCGGTAAACTGAGCAGGAAGTTTGTGCCATGCTGCCCATCACTTTCCACGTTGACATTTCCCCCAAAACGCGCCATTAAGGATTTCACCCACCACAGGCCAAAGCCTAACTTACCTGGGTGAGCAGATGCGCGCGAGCTGTAGTTGAATTCAAAAATGCGCTCGTGCAGTTCGGGCGGAATCCCCGGGCCGTTATCGCGCACGGCTATTTCTACCCAGCCACTTTCACTGGATCCGGTAATTTCTATCCTTCCCTGCCCGCCCATGGCGTCCGCCGCGTTTTCCAGTAAGTTCGTGAATACCAGCGACAGGCGTTTTGGCCCGGCCTGTACCGGCGGTAGATGATCGAGGTTATGAACCCGAACCTCAACTCCGGCAGTCAGGCGGGCGGCAGCCAATGCCTCCCCCACACTGCCTGCTACTGAAACCGGCGCAAGCTGAATGGGGTGCAGATGGAACAGACTCTCTCGCACTACATCCATCGCTTCCGTTGCGCTGCGCTGGATTTCCGCCAGGTTTTTCGCCAGGTAAGGGTCTGCCGAGAGTGCAGTTTCACATTTATCCTGAATGCCTTCCACCCGCACGGGGATTGTACCAACCTTGTTATTTAAGCGGTGGAGCAGGTTCGCGGCAATATCGCCAATCGCGGCAAAAGCTTCCGTCATCGCGCGCTGGTCCTGCGCCACACGCAGCGCCTCCTGCTGGACGGCCAACTGCACAGCCAGCGCGGCATAATGTCCCAGGATATCCAGTACCTTTTTATCCCAATCTGAATGAGCAAAATCACGCGGGTCGCCTGGGGTGGTATATACGCTGAAGGCGCCCACCGGCTTGCCATCTATACTGGGATAGAGCGGAACAATCAAAGCTGCCCCTTTACCATCAAAACCAGGCAGGTCGATATACTGGCGGAGGGGCTCATCCCCGGATAACTGCACGGTGACCGGGCGAGCATCTTGAACTGCCTGGCCCGCCAGAGTCTTGTCCAGCGGCAGGCGCAGCCCGCTCAACGCCGGGTCACTGGCGGATTGCAGAACAAGCTGATCTTTCTCCAACAGCCAAAGCATCCCTACCGGCACATTAAGCAGATCACAGGCGCGCTCAACCAGCGTCTGGTGGATCATTTGCGGGGCCAGTTTAGGGAGCAGAGCCGAAATTTCTTGCAGTGCATCTAACAAGCGCGCTTCTTGAATAGCCACTACCGCCTGAGTCGCCAGGATTTGCAAGATGTAGCGATCCTGCTTGTCGAAGGCGTTGACTTGCGGACTTTCCAGATTAAGCACTCCTTCCAAACGTCCGCTGGCCCCAATCAAAGGAACGGCGACTTCAGAACGCATCTGCAGCTCGTGGTCCAGTGGGTAGTAAATGTTCTCCCAGGGCCCGGCGCGCAGATCAGAAATGACCACCGGTTCGCGGTTTAATGCCACTGTGCCCATGATAGAATGCTCATCGATTTGCAGCGTCTCCACGGCCGGGCTTTCCAGTCCTACCCCAGAAATAGCCTGGCAGACCAGGTTCTTCCCACTCCGGTCTACCAGACGGAAGATGCCGTAAATCGCATCAGTGATTTCCAGGGCAACCTGTAGAATCGCATCCAACGTGCCTTTGAGGTTGGTCCGCGAGGAGATGGTCATCCCCGCCCGGCGCAGACGGCGCAGCTCACGCTCGCGCCGCACCTGGTCCTGCTGCGCCTGAGTAAACTGGCGCGCCAGCGAGAGGGCCATTGCCGTAAGGTTGACGAAATTCTCCAACATGAGCAGTTCCAACTCGTCAAATGGCCGCTCTTCGTGCAGGTATACGTACAATATGCCCAGCACCTCGCCGCTGATAATCAATGGGAAACAGGCCATGGATTTGGCGCCCATTGCCACCTTGGCGGGATTGATCTCTACCCCAGGCTCTTCGTAAGATAAAACGCGGTGTTTGCGCAGCAACGCCCGCTGGCCCAATCCATTTGAGCGCGGGGAATCATCCAGCCCGGCAGGCGGCGCAGCTTCTGCGGATACCCGGGACTGATTATCCAGCATGCCTCTGGCTTCATCATAGGTATAAATCACCGCCGATGACCCTGGCACCACCTCTGTTGCACTGTCAACGACCATACGCAGCACAGTCTGCACGCTGGCAAGGTCGCCCGAATCCAGCTGGTTTATGGCAGAGCCAATCTGGTTCAGATGCGCAAGCGCGTCAAAAAGGCGTGGTGTTTGAGTCATTCTTTCTCGGTTCCCTGATTCAATCATACCCTTTACCAGGTTTTCCTGGCAGTACCCAAATGGGGGATTTATCCGGGTGAATGGAGACTACTTCAACAGCCTTTGATTGATTTCCTGAATATCAGCCGTGTAGCGAATCAATTCGTCACGCAAGCGGTTCGTATCCCGCCCATATTGCATGCGGCGCGTCAGGAAAGCAAACTCTTCGCTGCCTTCCGGTGGGACAGTCACATCTCGAGCATTCCCACGCACCACGCGCAGTGAGTTGATCAGCCAGCGCAGGAAGGTATGCGCCTTGCGCAGGCGAGTGTAATCCTCCTCGGATAAGATGCCAGTTTTGGCAAGAGCTGCCATGGCTTCGCGGGTATTCGTCTGGCGCAGTTCTGGGTAAGCCTGTCCATGATTAATTTGCAACCCCTGCACCAGGTACTCCACATCCACCAATCCACCCGGGCTGTATTTGAGGTTAAACATACCCCCTGTCACCAGGTGACGAATCTGCCGTTCGCGCATAGCGCGCATCGCCGTGACATCGAAAGGATCACCCTTGTAAACAAACTGATCCCGCAGCTGCATCACCCGCTTTCCCAGGCCCGGGTTACCAGCAATTGGGCGCATTTTAACCAGGGCCTGCCGTTCGTAGGACCAGGCGGGGCCTTCTTGTACGAAATAACGCCGGAAAGCATCCAACGACACAGACAGGCTGCCAGCTTTGCCGTATGGGCGCAGCTGCAAATCGATTTCAAAGATGCCTTCCCTCCGCGCGCGGATGGCGCGCACAAAGATCTGCACCAATTTTTCATAAAACTCTGCCGTTGAGATCACCTGAGGACCGGTAGTCATACCGTTTCCGCTGTAAATGAACATCAATTCGATGTCTGAGGCAAAGCCCAACTCGCGCCCGCCGCACTTACCCAGCGCGCAAACCGTCATTTCGGAAGGCTGGCCATTTTCCAGACGCGGCGAACCGTATACACTGCGCAGATCCTCATGGCACAGGTGATACGCGGTGTTTACCACCACCTCAGCCAGGTCGGTAAGTTCCACAGCAAAATCCCAGAACTCTTGGGTGTGTCCAAGGATATGGCGCATATCAATGCGGAACATTTCGCGGTCCTTGAAGGCATTTAGCGCATCGCGCCAGGGAGCATCATCCGATGGCGGCTGCGGCCCGGCATGTACTTCGGCTAAAATCGCATTCAATTCTGCTTGCAACTGCGCGCGTGTCTTCATCGTGCCCAACGCATCCACCCCGGTCACTACCGGGTACAGGTTTACATACTGCATGCGCAGGAAGTCATCCCACAGGAAATCACTCACGCCGAGCACCCGTGCCAGGGCATGCAGCACTTCCGGGCGTTCCAGAGAAGACAGCTCATCTGGCCAGTTAGAACGCTTGAAGAGCTGGGCGATAAATTCACGGAAGTGCAGCAGCGCCGATTCCGGGTTTGGCGAATAGGGCAGTAGATGGGTAAAGTGTTTGATGAGAACCGTGGCTGCCCGGAGTTCTCGCTGCCGTTCGGGCTGCGTAATTTTCTGCCCATTCTCATCCGTGACAAAGAGTGTGTCCCGTACCCGGCTGCCCTCCGAACTCACCAGCACCTGGGCGATATAAACATGATTAATCGCCAATGCGTTGGTGATTTCATAGAGGAACCCCACCGTATCGGCCGTATCAATGCGCAATACCGTGTATTTTTCAGCGCTTTGGTTATCGATCTCCAATTCAATCGGAAAAAGGGCATTGGCGTCATTCGGCTGTAAAGTCAGATTCGCCTCATAAAGGCTTGTGCCCACCCGCTTGGCCAACACACCCCGCGCTTCACGCTGCTGACCAGCCCGCATCATGCGCAGCAGTTCTTCCAGATCACCAGCATATCGCTGCCAGGTCTCTCCTGTAGGCTGATCATTTTCAACCGAACGAACGGTGAATACATCGACAATCTTTCGCCGTGAATCTTGCGTCACATCCTGGGCAGCCGGGCGAACGCCTCGCTGCACCTGCGCGCTCCCATTGGCTCCGGTGGTCCCTTCGTAAGTGAATACATCGCCCTTAAGAATGTCCAGCCCATAGACGAACATCAATCCACAGATCAGCGATAATTCGCCAGGGAAGTCATAAGCCACGATTGCCACCTGCCAGGTATCATCACCCAAGGCCTGGCCCGCAACCCGCACCAGACATTCTTCGCTTAGCTGGCTCACCAGGTCAGCATGACTGGCAATTTCCGCCTCACTAAAGCGCTCCAGGTAGGAAGAACTCATGCGGGCACGGTGGCGGTCGACCTCTTGAGCAGAAACGGGCTGCATTTCCATGGGGGTTTGCGCATCATCTGATTTTTTCATCTCGATCCTTCCTACATAACGCAGGTAAATTTCCCGAATCGCGGCGATGTGCTGTTCAAAACGCTGCACGAACAACACGCCAGCTTGCTGGCCTTCGAAACCGAGCCGGCGGGCCAGGCTGCGAATCGCTTCGGGATCATCTGGTAAGGTATGCGTCTGGCGATAATCCATCATTTGCAGATGGTGTTCAATGGTGCGCAAGAAAATATAACCATCGGAAAGCACCTGATATTCCCGGACGGATAACAGCTTCGCTTTCAAACAGCGCGTTAGCCCGATGAGTGTATTTGGGGAGAGAATTTCCGGGTGGTCTATTCCGTAGGCGAGCTGTAAGAACTGGACGACAAACTCGACGTCGCGGATGGAACCTTGCCCCAACTTTACATCGCCCCAATTGCGTCCGCGCTGCTTCAAGAAAGCTTCTGTGCGCGTCCTCATCGCGAAAACGTCCGCGCGCACGGTTTCGATAGGATTTCCCAAAAGCAGCGGGGCGGCGCGCTGGAGAAAATTCTCACCGACCGGTATGTCACCGGCAACCACGCGCGCTTTGAGCAGCGCCTGTTTTTCCCACAACAGAGCATGTTTATTAAGATAAGCGATAAAACCATTCGGCGAGGAGACCAATGGGCCTACCTGGCCCCACGGACGCAGGCGCATATCTACCCGGTAAAGAAAGCCCTCCGTTGTCACCCGCGCCAGGGCATCGATCAGCCGTTCGGCCAGGCGGGTGAGCGCCGGAGAGGGGGTCTCGGCGAGAAAAAGAATGTCAATGTCTGAACTATAATTCAGCTCTTGCCCACCTAGTTTGCCCATGCCAATGATGGCTAACCCGCGCGGAGACGTCTCCAACTGGGCCACCACAACCCCCAGGCAGGCCTGAATCAAGCTGTCCGCCAGGTGCGAGAGCTGAAGTGTGGCGGTCGGCAGGTCGAAAAGATCCAGCAAGTCACAAACGCCAATCCGCAGCAGCTCTTTGCGTTGAAAACGGCGCAGTGCATCCAATTGATCTGTAGGAGGATCATATCCTACTGCCGCCGCGCGCGCTTCGGTCAACATCTGTTCGTGCGTCTTGGGCTGCGCCAGATGCCGCCGGTCGAGCAAGGCTTCAAAATACTCTGGATTGCGCAGCAGTATTTCCGCCAGGAAATGGCTGCCCGAGAACAAACGCACCAGCATCTCCACTGCCCTCGGACGCGCTGCCAGGAAACGATATATTTCTTCCGCATCCTGGGCGTTATATAAGAAACGCTCAAAGGTAGCCAGCACCCGGTCTGGATCCCCCGCAGATGCTATGGACAGAAACAGGTGCGGCGCAAACGTCAGGAAAAGCACTTTCAATGCTGGGCTGGCTGTCAGACGGCGGAGACTACGTTCAGCGGCAGGCCAATCGGAAAAACCCACCTGCTGGAGAGGCTGCTGTAAAGCGCCTGGCGGGGTTTCACTGGCTAATAATGCGACCCATTCTGTTCCAAGCCAATTTTCCAATCTGAGATCCCGTTTCCTTCCTTATTATCAGGCTGATTATAGAAAGGTTACCGGGCCGTGTCAACTAAACGCAGACAGATCAAAAATGACCCATTTGGGTAATATCGCCGGTGAACGCTTTCCGATAAAATTACTCTAACGAAATATGTACGGACAGAACCAAGCGGGTTCTGATTTCATGAGGAGGAAGAATTAAATGGCGCTAACCCCCAAAGACGTGGTCAAAATGGCTGAGTTGGTCAAGATGGTCGACTTGCGCTTTACAGATATGCCCGGCACCTGGCAGCATTTCAGCATCCCAGCCCGGCAATTAACGGAAGATATGTTCGAAGAAGGCATGGGGTTCGATGGTTCATCCATCCGTGGTTTCAAGGAAATTCATGAATCCGATATGCTGCTGATGCTCGACCCCGGCACCGCCTTTGTGGATCAGGTGCTGGAAGTACCCACGCTGGTGATCTTGTGCGATGTCTACGACCCGATCACCCGCCAGCCTTATACACGTGACCCACGCTATGTTGCTCGGAAGGCGGAAGCCTATTTGAAACAAACGGGGATTGGCGAAACGAGTTATTGGGGTCCGGAAGCAGAATTCTTCATCTTCAATGATGTGCGCTACGGTGGCGGGGTCAACTCGGCCTTCTACTATGTGGACAGCCAGGAAGGCTGGTGGAAGAGCGGCGAAGACCTGAAACCCAATCTGGGTGGGCAGATCGCCCCGAAACGGGGTTACTTCCCCGTACCGCCTACTGACCAGATGCAGGACATCCGCAGCAAGATGGTCATGGCGCTCGAAGCCGCAGGGATTGAGGTTGAAGTTCATCATCATGAGGTAGCCACTGCCGGGCAGGCAGAAATCGATCTGCATTTCGATACCCTGCTGCGCATGGCCGACAAGATCATGACCTATAAATACCTGGTCAAGAATGTTGCTCGCCAGAATGGGCTGACTGCTACCTTCATGCCAAAACCGTTGTTTGGTGATAACGGCTCGGGGATGCACGTACACTCTTCGATCTGGAGTGGGAACACCAACTGCTTCTACGATGAAGCCGGCTATGGACAGCTTTCTGAGACAGCCAAGTATTACATTGGCGGCTTGCTGGCCCATGCCCCGGCGCTGTTAGCCCTGGCTGCGCCCACTACCAACTCTTACCGCCGCCTGGTGCCCGGTTTTGAAGCACCTGTCAACCTGGCTTACTCACAGCGCAACCGCTCGGCCATTTGCCGCATCCCGGTATATTCTAAGAGCCCCAAGTCGAAGCGCATTGAGTTCCGCGCGCCAGATCCTTCCTGCAACCCATACCTATGCTTCTCTGCCTTATTGATGGCTGGCCTGGATGGCATTCAGAACCGCATCGATCCCGGCGCTCCAGCCGACAAAGACCTGTATGAACTGCCTCCCGATGAAGCCAAGCAGATCAAGCAGGTTCCCGGTTCGCTCGCAGCCGTGCTGGATGCTCTGGAAGAAGATCACGAGTTCTTGCTCAAGGGGGATGTCTTCACCACCGATCTGCTCGACGCCTATATCAGTTACAAGCGCGACACTGAGGTTAACCCCATGCGTATGCGCCCGCACCCGCACGAATTCACCATGTACTACGACGTCTAAACGGATCAGGGTGCTTGCCAAAGGGATCATCATTACGGATTGAATTATTGGGATTGACTTACTGGTACAAACTTCTCCTGTAAAGATCCTTGCCAAAGGGTTTAGGGGTATCAAAAGGAGGCCGAGAGGGACAGCTCGGCCTCCCACCATTTAAGTTGATCTGGGAGAGCAGTTAATGCGTTATCCCAAATCAACTTTAATGGTTTATTGATTCGACTTTGGCATTTGATTTATATATAATTCTAGTTACTTTTATGGGATTTATGGATTTTACTGGTATCCAGCACAAGGGTTCACAAATCATCAGATATTGCCACAACGTGACAGAAAAGGATGGATCCAATGACGGTAGAAACAGCTAAAGAAAATGAGGTCTATAAGCCCTCACCTGAGGTGATCGCAAACGCATATCTCAAAGACCGCGAACAAGTTACCAGCGATGCCGAACAGGACCTGGCAGCTTTTTGGGATAAACAAGCCCAGGGATTTGAGTGGTTCGAGCCGTACACCAAAGTACTGGATGACTCGAATAAGCCCTTCTATCAATGGTTTGTGGGTGGAAAAACCAATATCGTTTACAACTGTTTGGACCGTCACGTGCAGACCTGGCGGCGCAATAAGTTGGCGATGATCTGGGAAGGAGAGCGGGGTGAGCTGCGCACCTTCTCGTACCATGCCCTCAATCGCGAAGTTTGCATGTTTGCGAACGTGCTGCGCGGTATGGGAGTGCACAAGGGCGACCGGGTGACTATCTACATGGGACGGGTGCCAGAACTGCCCATCGCCATGCTGGCCTGTGCCAAAATTGGAGCAGTCCACTCAGTGGTCTATGGCGGTTTCTCGGTGGAAGCGCTGCACGGCCGGATCGAGGACAGCCAGTCACGCCTGGTGATCACCTGCGACGGCGGCTACATGAACGGCAAAGTCGTCGAGTTGAAGAAAATTGTCGATGAAGCCCTCAAGCGGACGGCCTTTGTTGAACAGGTGATTGTCTTCAAACGCGTCGGTCAGGAAGTCAGCATGGAATCCGGCCGGGATTTCTGGTGGCATGATTTGATGAGCCTGCCGGTAGCGCGCACCGCTGCCGGGCAGTCCCGCTGTGAGACGGAAGTGATGGATGCCGAAGACCCGCTTTTCATGCTGTACACTTCCGGCACCACCGGCAAACCCAAGGCCATTGTCCATACGCACGGTGGTTATATGGTTGGAGTCGCCACCACGCTGCAGTTCGTGTTTGATATCCGTGAAGAGGACCGCTACTGGTGCGCTGCGGACCCTGGCTGGATCACCGGGCACAGTTACATCGTGTACGGCCCGCTGCTGTTAGGCACAACCAGCTTTATGTATGAAGGCGCTCCCACCTATCCTTACCCCAACCGCTGGTGGAGCATGATCGAAAAGTATGGCATTAACATCCTCTATACCGCACCAACCGCTATCCGCGGTTTGATGCGTTTTGGAGATGCCTGGCCAAACCGGCATGATCTTTCTGCTTTACGGCTGTTGGGGACGGTCGGAGAGCCGATTAACCCGGAAGCCTGGCGTTGGTATTATGAGGTGATCGGGAAAAGCCGCTGCCCTATTATGGATACCTGGTGGCAGACTGAAACCGGTATGTTCATGATCACCCCCACGCCTACAACCGACCTGAAACCTGGCAGCGCCAGCCTGCCCTTCCCGGGCCTCCAGGCAGATATCTATGATGAGAATGGCAAGCCGGTCGCGGTGGGTGAAGAAGGCTACCTGGTACTGAAGAACCCCTGGCCCGCCATGCTGCGCACGATCTATAAAGATCCCGATCGCTATGTTAAACAGTACTGGAGTAAATTCCCCGGCGTCTACTTCACTGGCGACAGCGCCCGGCGGGATATGGACGGATATTACTGGGTTATAGGCCGGGTCGACGATGTCATTAAGGTCTCAGGCTACCGGCTGGGCACCGCGGAGATTGAATCTGCGCTGGTGAGCCACCCGGCAGTCGCAGAAGCTGCCGCTATCGGCCTACCGCATGAGATCAAAGGGAATGCCATTTACGCTTACGTGATCCTCAAAACCGGATACGAGCCCAGCGACACGCTAACCGAAGAGTTAAAGCAGCATGTTGGTCACGAAATGGGCCCAATTGCCAAGCCAGAGAAAATAACAATCGTCCCTTCGCTGCCTAAGACGCGCAGCGGCAAAATTATGCGCCGCGTGCTGAAAGCCCGCGCTCAGGGGTTGCCCGAAGGCGATCTGTCGACCCTGGAAGAATAAAAATGATGCAGTTCCCGAATGCCATGGGCATTCGGGAACTGCAAATCAAAGCGTCGATAAGAACTGTACCGCTTGCATCAGGGCTGCTTCTCCACCAAAGCCGCCCGCTTTGGTTACCACAGGCAGTCCGCCCGCGTCGCCTTCTGCCAGATAACCCCAGACGATCCCCGGCTGCACCTCCCCACGGAGGTCAATTGCGGCGCAGTGCAGGCGCGCACAGACCGCTGCGGCAGTATCACCACCGGTTAGCGCCAGCCCGGCAAGGTGGCTCTGGCGAATTACCGCCGCGCTAATCTGAGCCAGTCCGTCCGCGATTTCCATTTCCTGCCCGGGAATGCATTCATCCAACTTCAAACTAAGAAAACTATGCCGACCTGCGTATAGTTCATTCGCCAGCCGCTCAATCATCCGTTCCCTTATATTGGCTATACGCAAATCTAGTGGAGAAATTTCGCCCGTAAACAATCCCTGCTCGCGGGCGAACGCAGCCTGCCGCTGAGAAGCCTGGCCGCGGCTGCCTATCACGACCAGGACCGGTCTAGGCGCTGGCGAAAAAACCGGGGTTTGCAGGCAGCCTTCGGACTGATTGAGCGCTCGGGCCAACCCGGCAGAACCGCAGAATAAGCGAATACCACACTGCAAGCCCGCTTCGGCCAGAGTCTGTAAATCCTGACTGGTTTCAGCATCACCGATCACTACTCCCCGATCAATTTTTGCAAGCTCTCGGGCCACTGCCTGCGTTCCATCCCGAACCATCGCAAGCGGCAGCGATCGGCTGCCAGGGCCTACATTGAACAATTTCAATAAATTTGGCTCAGGTACAACTGCGCCAAATTCGGTTTCTGCCAGCGGACGGCCATTCACCCGGACCTGACCGCCGCTAATGGTGCGGCCTTGTTCTGGAAAAGCCGTACTCACCAATACCCTGGGTTCGTCTAAAGCAGTCATCAAAGCGCCCAGCTCAATTCCCGGGTGGCCGCGCAAAGTAGAATCAACTTTTTTATACACCCTGCCCACCGCGAATTTACCAAGGTCGGCTACGGCATTTATGACGGCCTGCCCGGCGATCTTCGCCGGCAGATCCCGGCTAGCGGTGGAGCGTACCCATACCTGCACATCTGAGAAATCGAGCCTATTTTGCAGCACAACACGCGTGCGCCAACCAGACGCAGCAAAGGCAGCCCCGGTATCACACGCGCCGGTCAGATCATCGGCAAGCACCAGCCACTCAGGCATGATTTGACTCAGGCAGCAGCGGCAGCATATCCGGAGCATGGGTCAGCACAGTCACCCTGGCATCCGCACCTTGCCGTTTAAAGGCATCCCTGAGCGCTTCGTTCACGCCTTCAAAAGAGGAAAACCCCAACCTGCGCGCCTCCTTTGGCGATATCCCAGCACTAACCAGGGTCACGTGTGCGTGCTCGCGTACCTTCGCCCAGGCTAAAGCCAGCGCGCCAGAAACCACATCCGTTATGGCGCCGTCTAAAATGAGCGCCTCAATCTTAACGGATGGCAGCGCAGTAAACTGCAGCATCTCACGATGCGTCACCGAAACGCCTTCCAGGCTAGGCGTGACCACTATAATCGTGCCGCCTGGTTTGACAGCCATCTCCGCCGGATAAAGCGCTTTATGCGCCTGCCAGAACTCGATATCGCAGGGGTGCGAGTCGGCAATGACAATATCCGCCTGCCCGGGCAGCCCGACGCCATACACCTGGCGCGCCACGGCAACACCTACCCGGTGGGCCTTGACCGGGTCGCCATAGAACGCCTGCACCAGGCGGCCTTCCAGATCAAGCACGACATTGAAAATCGCTTTCAACCCCACCTGCAAAGCGATGCGCTCAATTTCCTCTCGCACCGGATTTTCAACCTGACCCAAATAGGAGCCCGCAGCACGTGTGCTTAAGAAGTGGGTCGCGCCAGTCGTCTTTGGTCCGGTGATACCTGGCTGGATAATCTTGGCGCCACCCGAATAACCCGGAATGTGATGCGGAACAATGCTGCCCACACCCATCAGGAAATCCGCTTCCAGCGCCAGACGCGCCACCGAAACCGGCGTTCCGTTCGGCGTCACTCCCAGGTCGACCAGCTGTTCTGGGTCCTGCCAGGGATTGTTCAACACCTGCACCCGCCGGACCACTTCCTCCCCAACATGCGCCTCAATCTCTTCTGTCAGCATTGGCCGGTGCGTACCCAGGGCAATTAATACTGTCACCTGTTCGTCACGCACGCCAGCCCGGTTCAATTCATTCAGCAAGGGCGGCAGGATTATCTCGACCGGCGTCAGGCGCGTCATATCATCCACCGCGATCACCACTCGGTGGGCTCCTCGCGCCGCATCCCTCAAGAGCGGCGCATCACTCGGCTGCGCAAGTGCCCGGCGAATCTCGCCCAAGGGATCGGCACAGGGGATCACCGGGTTCGGGGAAGCCACTGCCAGAACATTTTCTTGGGCGATATCGAATGACAGCTGCCCCTCTCCATAAGGAATGACTATTTTCATTCCGTTTTCTCCTTCTTGTTTTCGCTACGCTTGCGCCGCCTTGCGCGCCTGGACCATCTGCACTGCCACCTCGATCGCCGCCAGCAGGCTGGTTTCGCGAGCTTTCCCTGTCCCGGCGATGTCAAATGCCGTACCGTGATCCACAGAAGTGCGGATAATGGGTAGTCCCATACTCACATTTACACCATTATCAAAGGCCAGCAGCTTCATCGGCACATGCCCCTGGTCATGATACATAGCGACAACAATATCAAACTCACCCTGGACTGCACGTAAAAATACTGTATCAGGCGGCTGTGGATCCGAAACATTTAACCCCCGCTCGCGCGCCGAATAAACTGCAGGTAAAATCTCGCGCGCTTCCTGGTCACCGAATAAGCCACCTTCACTGGCATGCGGGTTGAGACCAGCCACAGCGATGCGCGGGTGAGCGAAGCCCAATGCCCGCGCCGAGCGATCTGCCAGCTCAATCACCTGTTCCACCCGCTCGCGCGTCACTCGCCGAATGGCTTCACTTAATGAAACATGCGTGCTGACATGCACCACGCGCAGCTTAGGCCCAACCAGCAGCATACTCACCTTATCCGCTCCGGTACGTTCTGCCAGCAGTTCAGTGTGTCCGGCATAATGAAACCCGGCCAGGTTCATTGCGGCTTTATTAAGCGGTGCGGTAACCATCCCATCCACCTTCCTCGCCAGCGCCAGGTCGCAGGCAGTGAACACATAATCTACCGCCGCCCGCCCGCTCGCCGCGCTGACCTGCCCTACCGGGCATTCTTCTGGCGAGGCATTGTGCAAATCCAGGAGCGAGAGAGTTCCAGGTACGTATTGGCCCTCAGCTGGGTCGGTTATTTCCTCAACTGGCAGGTAATCCCCTAGCAACCCCTGGGCCGCACGGTTTAGAATACGCAGGTCGCCAATCACCAGCAGGCGCGCCTGGGTAAATACCTCCAGATAAGTCATGGCTTTTATGATAATTTCCGGCCCAACGCCAGCAGGGTCCCCCAGCGTCACAGCCAGCAAAGGCAGCGCTTCAGATTTTGTGATCATTCCACCTCCACGGTATTTTTCTTCATCATCCTGACAGGTGTTGGCTCCTCATGCGACAGCCAGGCAGCGTAGTAATACCTGGCGCTGTTGAGTATGAGAGCGGTGTTCAAACAGGTAGATCCCCTGCCAGGTTCCCAGGCTGAGTCCTCCAGCATCAATCGGAATGGTCAGTGAAACTGGCGTCAACAGGGCACGCAGATGCGAGGAAGAGTCATCTGGCCCTTCCAGGGTGTGTTGATACCAGGCCTGCCCTTCAGGCACCAGCTTCTCCAGGAACGTTTCCATATCGCGTTGTGCAGTAGGGTCATAATTTTCATTAATCAGCAATGAAGCGCTGGTATGCTGGCAGAACAGATAGCACATTCCTTCGCCCACCTGCCAGCCCTGCAAACGGCGTTCCACCTGGTCGGTAAATGCATACAATCCCTTCCCACGCGTCTGGATCACAATGACATCTTTATACCACTGCATACAGCACCCCTTAATTCCATCGTCGTTCCAATTATATCCATTCCTAATTTTTTTTTAGAAGGTTATCATAGCCGGCTTTTACTACAGGACACGCAAATCCAAAATCTGCGAATTTTGCCTATTGACATCCACTTTGAATTCGCTATAATACTTGAAGTTATGAATAATCTTCTGTCCTTTCTCCCTAAGCGACGACCTTTTCTGCCTCTCCCATTTGGGATGCGGCTCTTTTGCGCTTAGGTCGGTAGAACGTTTGTAATCGTACCAAGGTGTAAGCAAGCCCTCCATCCCGGAGGGCTTTTTGATTTCAATAACTCTCGGAGGAAAGAATGACGCAAAATTTAACCGCCCATTGTTCGGAATGTGATGCCGAAATCGCCCTGGATGACGTCGTGCAGGGAGAAATTATTGTCTGTTCAGACTGCGGCGTTGACCTGGAGGTCATCAGCCTGGACCCACCCACCCTGGAACTGGCCCCGATGGAAGAGGAAGACTGGGGCGAGTAAGGTTTTGTTAGCATTTAGCGGTGATTTTTTCGAGTGTAGTGGAGGTATTCAATGAAAATCGGCATCCTGCTGTCCCGGGTAAGGGTCGAAGAGAAATGGCTTTTAGAAGCCCTGGAAAAACGCGGCGTCTCCTACGAGCGTATTGACGACCGTGAGACGAGTTTTGATTTCAATGACCCGGCCCCCTGGCTGGAATATGATGCAGTCCTGGAGCGCAGCCTGTCTTACGTGCGCGGGCTGAATGCCACCCAGATTCTGAATGCCTGGGGCATCCCGACCGTCAACATGTCGCATGTCGCGGCGACCTGTGGAGACAAACTGGCCACTTCCGCCGCCCTGGCACGGGCAGGCATTCCCCAGCCGCGGGTGAAAATTGCTTTCACCCCGGAGGCAGCCCTGGAGGCTATCGAGGAATTGGGATATCCGGTAGTGCTGAAACCCACCGTAGGCTCATGGGGACGCCTGCTGGCCAAAATCAACGATCGGGACGCCGCCGAAGCGATCCTGGAGCACAAAGAAACCCTCGGCTCTTACCAACACTCCGTTTACTACATTCAAGAATATATTGCCAAACCCGGGCGCGATATCCGTGCGATGGTCGTAGGCGACCAAACAGTGTGCGCCATCTATCGCAAATCCTCACACTGGATCACCAACACGGCGCGCGGCGGGCAGGGAGAAAGCTGCCCGGTGACGCCCGAGCTGAATGACCTGTGTGTCGCGGCTGCGCGCGCGGTAGGCGGCGGAGTGCTGGCGGTAGATGTGCTCGAAGACCCGCATCACGGCTACCTGGTGAATGAAATCAACCACACCATGGAATTCCACACGTTAGCCCCTATGACCGGCATTGATGTGCCCGGCATCATGGTGGATTATGCTATCGCGGTTGCCAACGGTAAGATTGTTCCTCAACTACCCATCATCGTCACCCCTGGGCTGCCGCAGGGCTTCCTCGGTTACAGCATGCCTGCATTCCTGCCTGCTAAAACTGAATTAGTGAACCATAAAGCCGCGGAAACGGCTCAACAACAGGTACAGGCATGACCCAGGCGTCGATCATTGGCGCCTCCGGCTATGCTGGAGGAGAAGTCTTGCGCCTGCTGCTCGGACACCCGCAAATCGAAGTCGTCCAGGCTACCTCCGAGAGCCACCTGGGAGAGTTTGTTTACCAGCAGCACCCCAACCTGCGCAAACGTACCAACCTGAAATTTACCTCCCGCGAAACGCTTACGCCTTGCGACATACTCTTCCTGGCGCTGCCGCATGGCGAGTCGCAAAAGCACATCGATCAGTACGCTGCGTTCGCGCCCAAAATCGTCGATCTGGCAGCTGACTTCCGCATCCACGATGCGGCGCTGTATAAAAAATATTATCAAGAAGATCACCTTGCCCCAGCCTGGCTGAATAAGTTTGTTTACGGCCTGCCAGAACTGCACCGCGATGAGATGTGCACTGCCAGCTACATCAGCGGGGTAGGCTGCAACGCCACCGCTGCAAACCTGGCTTTGCTGCCTGTGCTCAAAGCCGGCCTGCTTGATCTTTCCAAGCCGGTAATTGTGGATATCAAAGTGGGTTCATCCGAAGCTGGGCAGTCGCCGAACCCGGGTTCGCACCACCCGGAACGCTCCTCCGTCGTGCGCACCTTCTCTGCCTTCGGGCATCGGCATACGGCTGAAGTGATCCAGGAAATGGGCCTTGACCAGGTGCATCTTACCATGACCTCGGTGGATTTGGTGCGCGGCGCGCTAGCAGCGGCGCATGTGTTTGTCAAACCTGGCGTCACCGAAAAAGACCTTTGGAAGGCTTACCGCGGCTGGGCAAACAGTGAACCTTTCGTGCGGGTGGTCAAAGATAAACGCGGCATTTACCGGGTGCCTGAACCAAAAATTTTAGCAGGCACCAACTACGTGGATGTGGGCTTCGAACTCGATCCCGAGAGCGGTCGCGTCGTCTGCATGGCAGCGATCGACAACCTGATGAAAGGTGCTGCGGGTTCAGCTGTCCAATCCATGAATTTGATGTGCGGTTTTGAAGAAACCAGCGGGCTGGATTTTCCCGGACTGCACCCAATTTAGTCATTCCCAATGGGTAGGTGTTCGTCTTCACCAAACCAGGTTTTCAGTGTGCCGCTTTTCTTTTGCCGTATTGGTGGATCACAGCGCCGTGCGCGCCAGTCTTACCCACCGAGAAGCATGTAGCAATTTGGAGGTTTTATGATTGTTGTCAAAATGGGTGGGGCGCAGGGCGTCAACCTAGCCGCAGTCTGCGAGGATGTTGCCACACTGGTCGGGCAGGGTGAAGCCGTCATCTTCGTGCATGGCGGATCGAACGAAACCAATGAGCTTTCCCAAAAAATGGGCCTTACCCCGCGTTTTATCACCACCGTTACCGGATTCACCAGCCGTTACACCGACCGCAGCACGCTGGAAATTTTCTGTATGGCCACCGGGAAAATCAACCTGATGCTGGTAGAACAGCTGCAAAAAGCCGGCGTAAATGCCGTAGGTCTTTCTGGCGTAGATGGCCGCCTGTTGTGCGCAAAACGCAACGAAGCCATCAAAATCGTTGAGAATGGGCGGCGTATGGTCATACGCGATGACTATACTGGTAAGATCGAGCAGGTTAATACTGCCCTCCTGCAAACCCTGCTTTCCACTGGACTAACCCCGGTAATCCAGCCGCTGGCTATTTCCGAAGCCGGTGATGCGCTCAATGTAGATGCCGACCGCGCCGCCGCAATCATTGCCGGGGCGCTCAAAGCGCAACAGTTGATCCTGCTGACCAACGTACCCGGCCTGCTGCGCAGTTACCCCGACGAAAGCACCCTGATCCCGCACATCCCCCGCACTTCTGTGCAGAACGCGCTGGATATTGCTGAGGGGCGTATGAAAAAAAAGGTGCTCGGCGCGATGGAAGCTCTCGAACTGGGGGTCGAGAAAGTCATTTTCGCGGATGGCCGAGTTGATCATCCACTGACCGGCGCGCTCGCCGGGCAAGGCACGACCATAAGTTAGGAGTTATTCATGATTCTTACCTCCAGCCAGATTCAAGAAACTGAAGATCAATACACCTCTGGACTGTATACCAAACGCCCGCTGGTCATTGTGCGCGGCAAAGGCGCGCATCTTTGGGACGCAGATGGCAACGAGTATATTGATTGCGTCGGCGGGCAGGGTGCAGCTAATCTCGGGCACGCCAACCCGCAGATAGCCCAGGCGATTGCCAGGCAGGCAGAAATCCTTATTTCGTGCCCAGAAATGTTTTACAACGACCAGCGGGCTTTATTAGAGCAAAAACTGTGCAGCCTCAGCGGTTTTCCACGCGTTTACCTGTGCAACTCCGGCACAGAAGCCGTTGAAGCCGCGCTTAAATTCGCGCGCCTGGTGACGGGGCGCACCAACATCATCGCGACCATGCGCGCTTTTCATGGGCGAACCATGGGCGCGCTCTCCGCCACGTGGGAGAAAAAGTACCGCGAGCCTTTTGAACCGCTGGTGCCCGGCTTCAGCCATGTACCCTACAACAATCTGGATGCGCTGGCAGCTGCCGTTGATGAAAATACAGCTGCCGTTATTCTGGAAGTCGTGCAAGGCGAGGGCGGCGTGACCCCTGGTCAGGCGAATTACCTGCGCGGCGCAGAAGCGTTGTGCCACGAGCGGGGTGTACTGTTGATCCTGGACGAAGTCCAAACCGGCTTTGGGCGCACCGGACGCATGTTTGCTTTTCAGCATTACGATCTGCATCCAGACCTGGTCTGCCTGGCGAAATCGATCGCGGGAGGGCTGCCGATGGGTGCAGTGCTGCTCGGCGAAAGCGCCGGAAAACTCCAACCAGCCACGCACGGCTCCACCTTTGGCGGCAATCCGCTGGCTTGCGCAGCCTCATTGGCCGCACTCGATTATCTCCAGCAAAACCAACTGCCCGAGCACGCGGCCGAGTTGGGTGCCTGGTTTCTCGAACAACTACAAGGTATCCAGTCCCCGCTCATCCGCGAGGTGCGCGGGCTGGGGCTGATGTGCGGAATCGAGCTGCGCCAGAAAGTCACCCCTTACCTGCAAGCCCTGATCGCCAAAGGCGTACTGGCACTGCCTGCCGGGCTGACCGTAATGCGCTTCCTACCTCCTCTGGTGATTGAGAAAGCTGACCTGGAGCAGGTCGTCCAGGTCGTGCGTGAAGTGCTGGCGGGTTGAAAAGAGCAGAAATAACACCCATGATCGATCAAGAGAGACAAATCAACCTGCTTCAAGGACTGCTCAAGCAGTATAGCCCGACTTTAAAGGAAGCAGGAGCCGTCGCTTACCTGGCGGATCAGATGCAAACCCTGGGTTTTACCACCCAGGTCGACGAGATGGGCAGCGCGCGCGGTTGGTTGGGGGAGGGACCGCGTGAAATTGTCCTGTTAGGGCATATTGACACTGTACCCGGCGAAGTCCCAGTGCGCCAGGAAGGGGACCTGCTTTATGGACGCGGGTCAGTCGATGCAAAGGGCCCCCTGGCCTGTTTCACCGCTGCTGCCGCTCTGGCAGGCGCGCTGCACGGATGGCGGCTAACCGTGATCGGTGCGGTTTGTGAGGAAGGAGATTCGCGTGGGGCAAGGCTGGTACGCGACCAATACCTGGCCCAACGCTCGCCGGATTACTGCGTAATTGGCGAGCCGAGCCGGTGGGACCATATCACTTTGGGCTATAAGGGCAGTGCCTGGTTCGAGTACACCATCCAGCACGACCTGGCGCATACCGCCGCTCAACAGGAAAGCGCCTGTGAATCCGCCGTTCGCTTCTGGAATGAAGTCCAGGCGCGCAAAGAAGCCTTCAACATAGACCGGACGCGTGCCTTTGACCAGCTCACCACCTCGCTGCGTGAAATGAATTCTGCCCAAGATGGTTTCAGCGAGACGGCCCAGCTGCGCTTCAACCTGCGTCTCCCCCCCGCGTTGAGTGTCGCCGAGACAGTTACCCTTTTACAACCTTTTGCAGGCGAGGGTCAGCTTTCACTGTTCGATGGCATCGAATGCTACCGCGCCGAGAAGAATACTGCGCTGGTACGCGCGCTCTTGGCTAGCATCCGTAAAGCAGGTGGCAAACCTGGCTTCCTGGTTAAAACCGGTACTTCCGATATGAATATCGTAGGCCCGGCCTGGGGCTGCCCCATCCTGGCCTACGGGCCTGGCGATTCAAGCCTCGACCATACCCCTCATGAGCATATTGCCTTATCAGAATACCTGACCAGTATTCAGGTATTGTGCAACGCCCTGCAACAACTCCAATCCGAATAATCCGCTAACAAAAGCAGCAGAGGCAGGCGCTCGCCTGCCTCTGCTGCTTTTAATCTTTCCTTTGACCATTTTATCAATCTAAGGTATGCTTTTTAGAAACGGGAACTTTTCTTCACATCAATGCGTTATAAAAAGTGAACATTTGCCCGGCCCGCCGTTTTCCTTCGATTCCATCGGCAGCCGGATTGGAGGCTCATTGTTGAAACGGTTAGATTCAATTGCGATCGCTCGCAGTGCTGCACTGACCCTGCTGCTCTTCTTTGGGTTCGGACTGATTGCAGGAGTGGGCCCAGCCTTTGCACAAAGCCAGACACTAACGCTAAAGGCCGAAGCCGCCTACAACGGTTATTTCAAGTACGGTGAATGGCTGCCCGTCTGGGTCGAGCTGCAAAACCAGGGCGCGGACCTGGAGGCAGAAGTGCGTGTGTCCATTACCAGTTCTCAGGGTACGCTGGTCTTTTCCGCGCCGGTTGCACTGCCCTCCGGCTCGCATAAACGCATGCCGGTTTACGTGCTGCCCAATAACTTCTCACGCGAGCTGGTTGTCCAACTGATGAATGAAGGCAAAGTGCTCGCCTCACAGAGCATTACCATTCGCCCACAGCCAAATATCAGTTACATGATTGGCTTGCTTGCGCCCGAACGGGGTGCTCTCTCCCTGCTGAATGGAGTCAAATTCCCCGGGCAGGAACGGCCAAAAATTCTGACAGACCTTAGCCTGGACCAGCTCCCCGACCGCGCCGAAGGCTTGCGATCGTTTGACCTGCTGGTAATCAATGATGTGGATACTGCCCAAATGACGGCGGAACAATCCGCCGCATTGTCCGGCTGGGTGCAGCAAGGTGGTCATCTGGTAATTGGCGGGGGCACAGGCGCGCAGCGCACCGCCGCCGGCTTACCCGCCTACTTACTGCCCGCTAAAGTCTCCGGAACTGGCGAAGTAAACGCGGAAACGCTCAAAGCTCTGGCTGATTTTGCCGGCAGCGACCCGATCCTGTCCGCAGGGCCTTTTATCGCCGCCCAGAGCCAGGCAGCCGACAGCCAGGTACTTGTAGGGGATAGCAACCTGCCGCTCCTGCTGGAGCGCAGTTGGGGCGCGGGCAACGTTTCCTTTGTCGCTTTTGACCTGGCAGGTATACCCTTCAACGGCTGGCCGGGCACGCAGTCCTTTTGGCAGGCACTGATCGGACCGGCAGGCAGCTACCCTGATTACATGCCCTTCGATATTTCCCCGCGCCAATTCCGCGCCAACCAGCTGGTGTACCCGCTCTCAAACATACCTTCGCTGGACCTGCCCTCCATTAAGGGCATCAGCATCCTGCTAGGAATCTACATGCTGTTCGTCGGGCCGATTAACTATCTGGTGCTGCGCTGGCGCAAACGCCTGCACCTGGCCTGGGTGACCATTCCCATCCTTACCGCGCTGTTTACCGCCGGGACGTTTGGCATTGGCTACTCGCTGCGCGGCAATGACCTGATACTCAATAAGATCGCTCTGGTACAGACGCAACCGAACGGTACAGCTTCCGTTACCAGTTATATGGGCTTATTTTCACCCCGTATGCAGTCCTATGAAGTGGCGGTACAGGGGGAAGGCTTGATTAGCCCCATGAGCGGCGTCGATGGCTCACCCTGGAATTCGGGTCCCGCGCCTGTTTCCGGTGGTGAAATGGTTTTCGTGCAGGACCAGCCGGCAAAAGTCAAAGGACTGTCCGTCAATCAATGGGCTATGCAGAGCTTTATGTCTGAAGGCACCTGGACTGATTTTGGCATCTTCAAAGGCGACTTACGCATCGAAAATGATAATCTGGTGGGTACTGTGCGGAATGACACCGGTTATACCCTGAAAGACGTGGTGATCACCCTGCAAAGTCGTTTCCAGAAGCTGGGCGACCTGGCGCCTGGAGAGCAAAAAGATATAAACCTGGGGTTAGCGAACCTGCAAAGTGACCGTTTCGGCCCGCCGCTCAGCTACCGCCTGTACCAGCAGGATTTCACCAACGGCCCCCCACCACGCGAGATGGAGCTTAAAAGCAATATCGTTAACAGCGTTTTTGAAAATACCTCCTTCTCAAAGCTCGCATCCAGCCGGTTGATGCCTAACGGCAAACCGGATACCGCCAGCAGCGTCATAATATTTGGTTGGTTGGATCAGGCTCCGCCGGATGTCACTGTGGCGGATAACCGCCTATCACAAAAGGCGACTGTTCTAGTTTACGGCAACCTGAATTATTCCCTGCCTCAAAGCGGTTTTCTGACTGTTCCTGCCGGATTAATCCCTGGAACGATGACCAAAGTCCCTTCGGATGGCGGTAACTGTGGCACGGCTACTTCGGTTCACATGGGTAAAAGTCAGGCCGAGTTTGAATATCAGATCCCGGGCAATCTGGTTGGGCTGCAAATCAATACCCTAAAACTGGCAATCTCCTCCGACAGCGGCAGTATGCCGGGCTTACCGTCTGTGGCGCTGTATGACTGGGGTAATCAGTCCTGGGTTAATCTCCAGGATCCTATTCAGGGTACCAACATCATCCAAAATGCCCAGGCATATGTCAACGAAAACGGCACCGCCCGGGTGCAATTGAACAGCCAGAGCGATACCTTTGGCTGCATTTACCTCGACCTGGGGCTTGAAGCTGAGCGCCAGGCCAGCCAGGGAGGGTCGAAATGAGCCTTAGTCATTCGCCTCTCGCTATCGAAACCCGCGGCCTGACCCGCCAGTACGGCAAACTGACTGCTGTTCAGGATCTCAACCTGGCAATCCCGCAGGGCTCGCTGTTTGGACTGATCGGTCCCAACGGCGCAGGGAAAACGACCACTTTGCGCATGCTCGCCGGACTGCTTGAACCGACCCGCGGCGAAATTGTGATCAACGGCAAACCGATCAACCAGAATCTGAACGAGTTGCGCCGCCAGATCGGTTATATGCCCGATTTCTTCGGGGTTTACGAAGACCTGGTCGTGTGGGAGTATCTCGATTTCTTTGCGCGCTGTTACGATCTGCCCGCCAAACGCCGTGCCCAGGTGATTGACGAACTGCTCGACCTGGTAGACCTTGGCGAGAAACGCGACGCCTATGTACATACCCTGTCGCGCGGCATGCGCCAGCGCTTATGCCTGGCCCATGCTATGGTGCATGACCCGCAAGTGCTGCTGCTGGATGAGCCCGCTTCCGGGCTTGACCCGCGCGCGCGTGTTGAAATGCGCGAACTGCTGCGCGAATTAGGCGCGATGGGTAAAACGGTGATCCTCAGTTCGCATATTCTGTCGGAACTGGCCGAACTCTGCGATTCTATCGGCATCATTGAACGCGGACGGCTGGTCGTCTCGGGCCGGCTCGAGGATATCCGTGCCCAGATGCAGGAAGGGCGTAAGCTGCGCATCCGGGTATTGTCCGACCAGGAGCAGGCTCAGGCTTTCCTGCGCGGGCAACCTGGCGTAGGGGATATCTACCTGGTCAACGCCATGAATGGGAATGGAAGCAACGGCAATGGTACGGCAAAGGAACCGGTCAGTGAAATTACCGAATCCGCTGCCAACCGCGCTCCGGTCGAGATGGAAATCACCTTCCAAGGGGATGAAAACGCCGTCGCCGATTTGTTGTCCAATCTGATTCGGGAAAAGATCCGCGTGGCGGCCTTCAGCGAGACCAGCACCGGCCTGGAAGAAGTTTTCCTGCGCCTGACGAAAGGAGAAGTGGCATGACCCGCTTCTTAAAAAACATGTTCAAGCTCAACCCCATCGTGGTGAAAGAAATTCGCTCGCGCATGCGTGGGCCGCGCGCTTTCATTACGCTAACCGCCATCCTGCTGCTGATGGGCGGGCTGATGTATGCTATGCTGCAAATCATCCTGGCCAATTCACGCTATTCCAACATCCTCAGCCCGCAGATTGGACAGGCACTCTTCGCCGCACTGGCCTTCCTGGAATTGTTCATGATTTGCGCCGTCACTCCCGCCATCACCGCTGGGGCTATCAGCGGCGAGAAAGAGAAACAAACCTATGAAATGCTGATGGCGACCCCATTATCCGGATCCAGCATTCTGTGGGGCAAGTTGATCTCAGCACTGAGTTACGTGCTCCTGCTGCTGTTCGCCGGGGTGCCTTTAGCCAGTATTGTGTTCATCTTTGGCGGGGTTGCCCCCGGTGAAATGGCCAAAGCGCTGCTGGTGTTGATTGGCGTCGCCATCGCTTTCGGCATTCTAGGGCTGTTTATGTCTGCCCTGTTTGGCCGCACGGGGCGAGCCACCGTAGCCAGCTTTGTGAGTGTAGCCCTCTTAATGATCGGGCCTATCTTCCTGGCGGCGCTGGTGGGTGTGCTGCGCAGTAGTGAACCACCTCGCATCCTGCTCGCCCCCAGCCCGATCTCTGCCCTTTCAGCAGCCCTCGCGCCATCTATGAGCCAGAATGCAGGCGGGAGCGTATTCTACGCTTTGAGCGGGCTGTTCAACCTGGGCGTTGCGCCCGTCAGCCAGGTGAGCATCCCGCGCCCACTGTACCACTACACCATCCCTTTCTACGCGCTGCTCTCGCTGATCCTGATCCTGCTGACCACGCGCCTGGTGCAGCCCACCCGCCGCTGGCGCATGCCGCGCCGGCAGCTGCTGCTGGGAATCGGTTCAGTGATGGTTTTGATCGGCTTGATCGTTGGTGGATATTTTGCCACTGCCAGGCGCTATGAATGGGCTGGCCCTGGGAAACTACTGCCCACAGAAGCACCCGCCATGGGCGTGTTCACCGGGCCAATGATCCAGAAACAGGTTGTCATTGCCCAGCCGGTTGGGTCCACCCCGACTCCAGTACCCACGACCACATCCACTCCGACTCCTGCCAGCCCGCCAACGGTTTTCAGCGAGGAAGATCAGGCCGGTATCTACGCGGCGATTGTGCGCCAGTACTATACGATTGACCACACCTTTGGCAATTCCGCGCCTGAGTGGCCAGAACTCTACCTGATCAATCAGACGATCGACGGCGTTGGAGATCCCAATGCACCTAAAAACTCTTCTCAGCCATTGAGTGAAACCGTGCAGGCGGCAATTGCCAAACAAGTCAGCGATCTTCCGACGGTGATTGTCTGGGTAGCCTCACAAAAAGACGCACCGGTCAGCACGAATGACGGCTCGGTCAATGGAGGCAAAGGCGCGATCATCACGCTAGGCAATATTTACCCACAGAAGAATGGTGCGGTGCAGGTCTCCGCAAGCGTATATTTTGGCAATGTCGGCGGCGCTGGCAAGACCTATATTCTGGAAAAAGTCGACGGCGTTTGGAAAATCACCGGCAAGACCGGCGTCGAGTGGATCAGTTAAGGAAAGTGACAGAAAACGCATGAACGGAAAGGGATATTCCTCACACCCGCTTGCTCCCTATCTCAAACGCATCAGCCTGCGGCTGCGTTTGAGAGATGGGCTGACTCTAGCGCAGGTCTGGTTGTGGAAGGCAGGCCTCGCGGCGCTGCTGGTGCTGCTCGCCGGGCGCATCTGGCCAATTGAGCAGCCCTGGAAGTGGGCGTTAATCCCGCTGGGAGCATGGTTGGTGGGCGTATTGGGTTACGCCATATTTCGCCCACTGCCGCCTATGCGCGTGGCGCTCCGCGCCGATGCTGAACTGCACCTGAAGGAACGCCTTTCTACCTGGCTGGCATTGGATAACAATGTCAATTCAAAGGTGTACGCCAGCTTTGACCCGGATTTGGTGCAAAACGTACATGTTGACGCGCTCTCCGTGGCGCAGCAAATCGTCGTATCCCGCGATTTTCCACTGCGCGCCCAACGCCGGTCCTTGCTGCTTTCAGCAGGCGCCCTCGCCCTTGCGCTGACGCTGCTCTGGCTGCCGAACCCGATGGATAAAATCATCGCTGAGCGCAAGGAAGTCGCCAAAGAAGCGCAACGCCAGGCTGAGCAGGTCGAAAAACTGCGCCAGCAGGTGGAGAATGCCGCCGAAATGGACCCTAAGGAGCGCGAGGATCTGCTGCGTAAACTGGCTGAACTGTCTAAACAACTCCGTGGCAACAATGGCAGCCGCGAACAAGCCTTGGCCGACCTCTCTAAGCTGGAGGAAGCTTTACGCCAAAAATTGGACCCAAAAGGCGGGCAGCACCAGGCAGCCCTGGAAGCCATGGCCGCTCAAATGCAGGCCATGGCCAAGAATCCCAACCCGCAGATTGGCGACCTGCAAGCCGCCGCGGAAGCGCTCAAACAGCTCGCCGAACAGATGCAGGATATGAGCCCAGCGGAACGCCAGGCGCAGGCGCAGCAGTTGTCACAGATGGCGGCGCGCGCCGCGCAGTCTGGGGATGGCCAGCTGGCTCAGGCACTGGCTGCGATGGCTCAGGCTGCGCAATCTGGCGATTCACAAACTATGCAGCAAACCGCCCAGGCTGCGGCCAACGCGCTGAATCAATCCAGCACTGATCTGGCAACCCAGCGCACGTTCAGCCAGACCCTCTCGCAGCTTCAGGACAGCCGCCAGGCCATGGCACAGGCTGGCCAGCCGCAACAACGCGCGCAAGGCCAGTCTCAGGGACAGGGTCAAGGTCAAGGTCAAAGACAGGGTCAAGGACAAGGACAGGGCCAGGGTCAAGGACAAGGCCAGGGACAAGGTCAAGGCCAAGGACAGGGTCAAGGTCAAGGACAGGGCCAGGGTCAAGGACAGACGGTAGGTGGCGGAGGCGGAACGAATGCGAATTCGCTTCCACCGGCCACGCGCACCGGCCGGGCCGGCAGCCCGCAAGGGCAGGGCACAGACACGGGCGTCGGCAGCGTGGATAACCAGGTCTACGTCCCGCGCGAAAAGCTCAACGGCAGCAACGGCAGCCAGGTTTTTATCCCCGGGCAGGACACGAACCAGGGCGAGACCCAAACCAAAGAACAGCGCGACCCCATGGGTGGCGTTCTCAACCCAGCCCTGGTTCCTTATAACCAGGTCTATCAAACCTACAGCGATGCTGCCAACCAGGCTATGGATCAGAACTATATCCCACCCGGCCTGAAGGATTACATTCGCTCTTACTTCTCACAGCTGGAACCCTAGCTGTCACTGCACTGCTGAAATAAAAAAACTAAAGGCGTTGAACTTACCCACAAACTTTGCAACGCCAGAAAGATGATTTTCGAATGAAGATTAAATTCTTACTTTGGATGACCTTTGGACTGCTGCTGGCGCTGAGCCTGTCTGCCTGCGGGGGCGACTCCTTACCAATGGCCTTTTCTCCACAACAAGCCGCTATCCAAATGGCAAATAACGCGATGGGCGGGCCGCAACACCAGAGTTTCGTAATTCCTGAATCGATTTTCGTCCACCAGACTCAGGAGCTGAATGGGCATACTTTCGTTCTACTTTCCTTTAACCGCAACGCTGAAGGCGGCCGTTTGGAAGAGTGCACCATGATGTATGAAGTGCGTAAAACGTTTGTCGGCTGGACTCCCGGCAGCGGCGGAGGTGGGTGCGCCGGACGGATCGGCGGCAGCCAGGAACCTGATCCAAAACCCGCTATGGAAGTAGGTGGGGGCAGCAACAGCGGAGGTGGGTTTAATTCCAATGAGCCTGGTTTTAGTGATGTAAATGGGGTTGTTAACAATAATGAGATTATCAAGGTCCGGATTACCTGGGACGATAACCAGGTGCAGGAAGTAGAAGTCATTAACGGTAGTTACCTCGCGCTGCGAGTTGGTAAATTCCACTGGACAAAAGTTGAGGGGTTAGGCGCCGATGCGAATGTGCTTTTTTCTAATGGACCTATCATCGGCCCAAAGAAGCAATAAACAGGAAAAGTGAGTTACGATGACCGAACAGACGCTTAGTGCAGAAGAATTCCGCGATATCGCTAAAGAAATTGAAACCCAGGTAGGCCGGGTGATTGTCGGCCAGGCCGAACTGGTCCGCAACACATTGATTACGTTGTTAGCGGGCGGGAATGCCTTGCTGGAAGGCGTGCCCGGGTTGGGTAAGACCATGCTGGTGCGCACCCTCTCTCAAGCAGTGGATTGCCCTTTTGCCCGCATCCAGTTTACCCCGGACCTGATGCCGGCAGATATTGTTGGCACCAACCTGATTGTGGAAGATGAGCAGGGCCGCCGCCAGTTTCAGTTTGAACCCGGCCCCATCTTCGCCAACCTTGTTTTGGCGGACGAAATTAACCGGGCGACCCCTAAAACCCAGTCCGCCATGCTGGAAGCGATGCAGGAACACTCCGTGACCGTGGCAAAAGTCACGCGCAAACTGCCCGAGCCTTTCTTCGTCCTGGCGACACAGAACCCGCTCGAAATGGAAGGCACTTATCCACTGCCTGAAGCCCAGCTTGACCGCTTCTTCTACAAGATTGATGTGCCCTTCCCCAGCGTAGACGAACTGGTGGAAATTGCCAACCGCACAACCGCCAGCGCAACCCCGAATGCCAGTCCAGCCGCGAACGGCGAGCAAATCCGCGCCATGCAGGCCCTGGCGCGCGGCGTGCCGATTGCCAATCATGTCACGACGTTTACTGCCCAGTTGGTCAAGGCCACCCATCCGAATGACCCGGCCAGCCCGGCGATCGTACACCAGTTTGTCCGGTATGGGGCCAGCCCGCGCGGGATGCAGGCGATGATCCTGGCAGGGAAGATCATTGCGCTGCTGGATGGACGCTACAACGTAGCTTTCGACGATATCCGTGCGGCAGCGGTACCCGCCCTGCGCCACCGCCTGATTCTAAACTTTGAGGCTCAGGCAGAGGGCATGGATTCGGATCAGGTGGTTCGCGAAATCTTGAAAGTGATTGTGCCGGAGAAAGCGCTTTCGTGACCCAAACCAGCGAGCGGTTCTTTGAAGAGTCCTTCCTGCGGCGGCTGGAGCGGGTGGCGCTGGTCGCGCGCCGCGCCTCTGCCGGGCAAACCCAGGGCGAACGGCGCAGCCCCAAACGTGGTCAATCGGTGGAATTCTCCGACTTCCGCCCCTACGTGACCGGAGATGATTTCCGCCGCATCGACTGGAATGCATATGCCCGCCTGGAGCGCTTCTTCATCAAGCTGTTTGTCGAAGAAGAGGATCTGTCTGTGCATCTGCTGGTGGATAACAGCCGCTCGATGGACTGGGGCGAACCCAATAAACTTTGGTACGCCAGCCGAGTGGCAGGCGCGCTGGGTTATATTTCCCTGACCGGGCTAGATCGCGTCACCGTGACGGGAATAGGGGGGAATGGGAATGGCGGAGCAGCTAGCGCGGCTTTAAATGGCGCGAACTACTTTCCCCCCCACCGCGGCAAACGTCAGGCGCTGGCTTTGTTTGACTTCTTGCAGTCCCTCACCAAAAGCAAAGCGAATGGCAACAGCCTGGCGCCCAAACCGTTCGATCCTGCGTTCCTGTTAAAAGCCTATGCGAATACTCGCGCTGGAGCGGGTGTTCGTCCCGGCTCGCTGATTCTGCTTTCGGACCTGATGCACGACGGCTGGCAGGAGGGCTTGCGCGCCCTGGCGACGCGCGGTTTTGAGGTTTCTGTAATCCACATTCTCGCTCCGGAAGAGGCGAACCCAGAACTAAACGGCGATTTCAAGCTGATCGATTCTGAAGACACCTCGGCTGTCGAAATCACTGCTGACTATGACTTGCTGGCGCGCTACAAGCAAGGCCTGGCAAGCTGGCAGCAGGACCTGCAGCGCTTCTGCACGGCGCGCAGTATGCTGTACATCCCGCTCACGACCGCCATGCCGTTGGAAGAACTGCTCTTTGCCTGGTTAGAGCGCCAGGGGGTGCTGCGATGAACTTCCTCGCCCCGGGGGCTTTCTTCCTTGGCCTGCTGCTGCCGGTGATCGTGGCACTGTATCTGCTCAAGCTGCGCCGCGTCGAGCGTGAAGTATCCAGCACTTACCTGTGGCGGCGGATGGTGCGCGATGTGGAAGCGAATGCTCCCTGGCAGCGCCTGCGCCCCAACCTGTTGATGATCTTGCAGCTGCTGTTCCTGGCCGCATTAATCCTGGCGCTGGCGCGGCCCTTCACCTGGACGGAAGGAGCCAGTGGTCAGGCCGCGATCCTGATCCTGGATACGTCCGCCAGCATGGCTGCCAGCGATGTAGCCCCAAGCCGCATCGAATCGGCCAAGCAGCGCGCTCGCCAGTTGATCGATGACCTGCCCGATTCCGCGCGCGTCACTGTTATCGAAGCCGGGCGCGAGGCGCGCGTACTGCTGGCCTCCAGCCTAGACCGCCGCCAGGCGCACCTTGCCATGGAAAACATCCAGGCCGGCACCGGTGGCAGCGACCTGGGGGTAGCCCTGGAGTTAGCATCCGCCATCGCTGCCCGCCAACCCGGCGCGGAGATCATCGTGCTCTCGGATGGACGCGTGGAACTGCCGCAGCATCTGACGCTAAAAGGCGCGCTGCGCTACATTCCCTTTGGCCTGAGCGGTGAAAACCTGGCTATCTCACTATTATCGCTGGAGCCCTCCCCTGGTTCGGGCAGCCTGACCGCCTTCATCCAGGTCAGTAATTACGGCCTGCAATCGGCTTCACGCCGCCTGGCCCTGTATGCGGACGGCCTGCTGGTCAACGCCTACGATCTGAGTGATATCCCCGCCGGTGGGCAGAAGAGCATCATCGCGGAAGGGCTGCCGGCAGAGACGCAAGCAGTGAAAGCAGAGCTAACGCCGCCCAGCCAGAATGTGATTTCCTCTCCGGATGCCCTGGCGCTGGATGACCAGGCCGTGGCAGTCAAGCCAGAAACGCAGCCTGTGCCCATCACCCTGGTCACCCAGGGCAACCTGTTCCTAAAAACCGCCCTATCCCTGCTGCCTGGTGTACTACTCAGCGAGCAGACCCCTGCAGAAGCCAGCCCGCTCCCGGCTGGCGCCCCCACAACCGGGCCTACCCCCACAGTGGCGCCCAGCCCAACCCCGCCGCCGGCGCTGCCGGGCAGCGCCGGATCAGCGGCCCTGATTATTTATGACAATACCATCCCCGATCAGATCCCGGCGCAAGGCAGCCTGCTGTTTATCGCTCCGCCGCGCAGCACCGACTTTTTCACTGTGACCGGCCTGGTAGATGCCCCTGCGCTGCGCACCATCGACCCCAATGACCCGCTGATGAGCAGCGTTTCGCTCAATGAGGTCAGCGTTTTGGATGCCGTGCAGGTGGCGCTGCCCGATTGGGCCACTCCTGTCGTCGCCGGAGAATGGACCCCACAGGGCAGCACCACCCCCCAGAACACGCCGCTGTTATTTCGGGGTGAAGTCAACGGCCGCCGGATTGCCGTAATAACCTTTGACCTGCGCCACTCGGACCTGCCCTTGCAGGTGGCTTTCCCGGTGCTGTGTACCAACCTGATTGATTGGTTAGCCCCCGGTGCGCGCAGCCCAATTCCCAGCCAGGTGAAACCTGGGGAAAGCCTGGCCTTTAACGCTCCTGAAGGCGCACAGTCTGCCAGCATCACCCGCCCAGACGGGACTGCCATTCAACTTCAGGCAGAAAACGGTAAGTTTCTGTTCACGGACACGACCCAACTGGGCACCTATCAGGTTACTTTCCCCGCCGAACAGGGGCAGACCCAGCGGAGTGCGGCTTTTGCAGTTAATTTATTCTCTCCCCAGGAATCCAGCCTGAAACCGGCGGACAACCTGCCCGGCTTAGCGGCACAGGAGGCTCCCGGCGGCGCAGCCGCCCAGCTGGCTCGCCGCGAGTGGTGGCGTCCACTGGCTTTGCTGGCGCTGGGATTGCTAATCGGCGAATGGCTGGTATACCAGCGCGCCGGTTTGGTTCGATTGCGCGATTTATTAAGCAAACACCTGCGCCTCCCCAGCCGGCTGGCGCGCCTGTAAATGGAGTATAAAGGATCCTCATGATTGGTATCTCCTTTATTTATCCGCAGTTCTTATGGCTGCTGCTGCTGATCCCGCTGACGGCAGCCTTAGCCTTATTAGGGCGGCGTGCCCTGAGCCGGGTGCGCCTATGGGGCGGGCTGGCGCTGCGCACCTGCTTACTGCTATTGATCATTGTCACTCTGGCAGGCATCCAGCTGCGCCTGCCTTCCCACACCCTGACGGCCGTGTTCGTCCTGGACGTGTCCGACAGCGTCCCTTCCACTGAACAGGCCCGCGGGGAGGACCTCATCCGCCAGGCCATCCAGGCCATGCCAACAGGCGACCAGGCCGCGATTGTGGTCTTTGGGGAGGATTCCCTGGTTGAACGCCTGGCCAGCCCAGATAGCAACCTGTCGCGCCTGTCCTCTGTGCCGGTCACTACCCGCACGGATATCGCCAGCGCACTGCAGTTAGGGATGGCTTTGTTTCCAGACGAAGGCGCGAAACGGCTGGTGCTGCTCTCAGACGGGCGTGAAAATCTCAGTTACGCCTTGAAACAGGCCGAACTGGCCGCTTTCCAGGATATCGAACTACAGTATATCCCGCTAGGCGAAGCTCAAAACCAGGTTGAAGTGCTGGTGGATTCTTTGGAAGCGCCGAACAACATTCATGAAGGCCAGCAATTTGATCTAAACGTATCAGTACAGAGCACTGCGGCAGTAGGCGCGACCTTGCGCGTCTTCGCGGATGGTGAATTGATCCGTACCCAGGAACTAAATCTGCAAGCCGGAACCAACCACTACACGGTACCAGTCCAAAATGCACAGCCCGGTTTCCACCGCTACCGTGCCCAGATTTCACCGGATGCCGATAACCGCTTGCAAAATAACGAAGCCAGTGCTTTTACCGTAGTGACCGGCCCGCCCAGCGTCTTAATTGTGGAAGGAACCCCCGGTGACGGTGAAAATCTAGCCAGTGCATTGGAAGCCGCAAAAATGGAAGTCACTCAGATCCCTCCGGCCAGCCTGCCCGCCACCCTACCCGAACTGGCCCGTTATGATGCGATCGTTTTAGCGAACGTTCCGGCCGCCAGCTTGCCCACCGGCGCGATGGATGCCCTGCCGGTTTATGTTAAGGACCTGGGCAAAGGTCTGCTGATGACCGGCGGCGACACCTCCTTTGGCGCGGGAGGCTATCTGCGCAGCCCGCTTGAAACGGCCCTCCCGGTTTATATGGACGTGCGCAGCCGCGAGCTGGCTGCCAACCTGGCGCTGGTCGTGGCCGTAGATAAGTCGGGCAGCATGGGCCGCTGCCACTGTGATAACCCTGACCTAAACCAGAGCTACACGCCAGTCCAAACCGGCCAGCCGAAGGTCGATATTGCCAAAGAAGCCATTATGCGTTCGGCAGCCGCGCTGGGCGACCAGGATTATCTGGGCGTGGTTGCCTTTGACAATCAGGCACACTGGAGTTTGAAAGTGGGGCCCCTGGTAGGCCCAGGCGCGCTGGAACAGGCCATCGGCACCTTCCAGGCTGAAGGACAGACCAACATGGTTTCAGGCGTCACGGCAGCTTATGACGCGCTCAAAGGTGTCAATGCCAAACGCAAGCATATTATCCTGATGACAGATGGCTGGGTGCGCACCGGCGACCTGACGCAGCTGGCAGAAAAAATGCGCGCAGATGGCATCACCCTGAGCGTGATTGCCGCTGGAGAAGGCTCTGCGGAATACCTGCGCGGGTTAGCGGAAGCCGGTGGGGGCACTTACTATCCGGCTAAAGATATGATGAGCGTGCCCGAAATTTTCCTCAAAGAAACCATCAAGTCCGTTGGGCAGTACATTATCGAAGAACCTTTTTACCCGCTGCCCGCTTCTCCCAGCCCGGTGATGCGCGGTATTGATGAAAATCAACTGCCGGGTTTGCTGGGATATAACGGCACCTCGCCGAAAGGAACAGCGCGCATGGACCTGCTCACTCCGCGTGGGGACCCCTTGCTAGCTACCTGGCAGTATGGCCTGGGCCGCTCGGCCGTCTGGACTTCTGATCTGAAAGGCCAGTGGGGCAGTCAATGGGTTAAATGGGGCGATTTCGCTCGCTTTTCCTCGCAATTGATCGACTGGCTGCTGCCTTCCCCACAGGTAGAAGGGCTCAACGCGCAGGTGCAGCTCAATGATGCCGGCGCTGTCATCCAGTTAAATGCGCAGGACAAAGACGGTCGCCCGCTTAATAATCTCAAAGCCCAGGCCAAACTGATCAATCCAGATCTGAGCACGCTAGAAGTTCCCTTGCAGCAGGTGGGTCCTGGGCAGTACCAGGCTGCTACCCGCGCTGATCAACCGGGAACCTACCTGGTCTCGTTGGTAGCCTATAACAACGACCAGCCGCTGGGGCCAATCGATCTTGGCCTGGTGGTGCCTTACTCGCCAGAATATCGGGCAGGTGGAGTCAACCGCGGCTTATTGGATGAATTAGCACGTCTGACCGGGGGCGGGCCGCTTCTGGAACCCGTACAGGCCTTTTTACATAATCTGCCCGCCGCTGACAGCGCTCGAGAAATTGGCCGCACCCTGCTGTTGATTGCCGCGCTGCTCTTCCCATTAGACGTGGCCTTACGGCGCGTCATGGTCAGTAAACGTGACTGGCAAACCGCTCGAGCCTGGGTCGCTGAACGGCTGCCCGGCCAACGCGCTGCTCGCACGCATGCCGGCGAACCGGTTTTGGGACAATTATTCAACGCCCGCGAACGGGCCCGGGAGCGTGAACGCCAGCGCCTCGGAAGCGAAACCAGTAATCCGCCAGTTCCGGCAGTCCCTCTCCGCAAAGATCCCACAGAGAAAGTACCCGAGGAGAAAACAGCGCCTCCAACCCCGGCTCAACCCACTGATCAGGCCGACGCGCTGGCCCGCTTGCGTGAGGCGAAAAAACGCGCTAAACGCTGAGTGAGAAGTTGTAGAAAAAAATAATAAAGAGTAAAACTTTACTAAAATCCCTTGACCCGCCTATTGGGATGTTTATAATGGTACAAGGTAATTTTGCATTGTTCCGGGTTCTCATAAAATCGAAGGCGGGTAGGCATGGGTGTTAAACGCAGTAAAGTTACGATGTCGGATGTTGCCCGGGCAAGCAGCGTTTCTTTATCCACAGTATCTCTCGTTCTCAATGAAAAGCCCGGAATCCCGGCGGAAACGCGCTCGAAAGTAATCAACGCTGCGCGCTCACTGGGTTACGAGATGCGCGCAGCCACGCCAGCCTCTCACAAGCCGACCACCCTTCAGACTATCGGGATGCTGGTAAAACGCGCCCAAGGCGACTCTGCCCCACCTTCTTCCAATATCTTCTTTTCCCATATCATGGCAGGCATTGAAACGGGCTGCCGCCGGGAAAATATTTCGCTGCTCTTCAGCACTTTGCCAGTGGATGAAAGCAACACCTGCATTGAGATTCCACGCCTGATTCAGGATGAACGGGTCGATGGTCTGATCCTGGTGGGAAATTATGTGGATGAACAGCTGAATGCAGCTTTGCGCCAGCGCGGGGTTCCCGTCGTACTGGTGGATGCTTACTGCAGTTCTGGCAGTTATGATGCCATCACCATTGACAATGTCGATGGGGCATACCACGCCACGCGGTATTTGATTGATCAAGGCCATCGGGAGATCGCTTTTGTCGGCAGTTTTCCAGACTCGCGCATCAGCTTCCGCTACCGCCGGCAAGGGTACGCGCAGGCACTAGAGGAAGCCGGCATTCACCAGGGATACTATGCTGACTGCCCGCACAATCACCGTCAGGCTGTAATCAACGCTACCGCGCGCCTGGTGCAGGAAAACCCGCAGGTCACGGCCTTGTTTGGATGCAATGATGAAGTGGCTATCTTAGCCATGCACGGCGCATTAGAAGCCGGGAAAAGAGTACCCGAGGATATTTCCATCATTGGGTTTGATGATAACGCCAACGCGCCCAATACTATCCCCCCGCTGACGACCATGCATGTCGATAAAATCGGAATGGGCCGCCTGGCGGTACAGTTAATGGTACATCGCGCGGAAAACCCCGAGCAGGGTATTGTGGATATGCAAATGCACACGCATCTGGTTGAACGTAAGTCTGTGCGCGCGCTAAACGAGGATTAATCCACCTGGGGCTTCAGGCCCGCTGCCAGGGTCTCTTGCAAGGTTTTCAGCCAATCGCGCACCTTGGCTGGCCCGTGCAGACGATACTGCGCCAGGCTTGGGCGTGGTTCCGCTGAAACCACAATTGCCACCCCACCTTGCTTGATGATCACTTTAAAAGCTTCTTCGTCTTTGTCGTCATCCCCCAGGTAAAACAATTCGGCATTCGGCCAGGGAAACCGCTTTAGCAGCGTGCTGACTGATTGGCCTTTATCCGCAATCGTCGGGGCAACTTCCAGAAATTTATAGCCACCTAACATGCGGAAAGTGCCCCGCTCCACGATTTCTTTTGCAGAACTGGCGGCTTCAGCCAGCACCAGATGAGCTGCTTTTTCTGGAGCGCGCCTGGCGTGCAAAGCCAGTGAATATCCTTTATCTTCAATATAAAATCCAGGCTGCTTTCCCACGATCTGCGCCCACTGTTTCTTAACCTGGTCCAGGAATGGGCGTTCTGTCTCAAAGTCCAGCAGCTGCATCTGTTCCCCCTCCCAGGTCTCAAATTCAATGCCATAAGTACCTGCTTCCAGAATACCTGGCACCGGCAGCAGTTCTTGAATATGGCTAAAGCGCCTGCCACTCATAATGACGATGCGCAGCTTTTCAGGGTATTGCGCCAGATCCGTTAATAACTGGATTAAATCAGCGTCGGGCAAAATGGTATCTGGGGTCGGCGCAAATTCAGCTAACGTACCATCGTAATCCAGGAACAACCAGGCACGCTTCCCTTCTTCGACTAACCTTTTTCCTAATGCCCTGGCTTGTTCTGGCCCGGTCAACTCACTCATACGGCATCTCCTTGCAGCAATGGTTCAATTTGCAATTGAAAAATTCTCTCCCAGGTAAAGTTCTGGCGCACTTCGCGGCGAAACTTGTAAGCGCGGTTATTGACCGCTTCGGATAGGATTAGCTTAGCTATCGCTTCCGGAGACTGGTTTGTATCAAACAGGTATACATACTTCCCCGCCAGCTCTCTCGCCGCTGGGACGTGCTCACTTGCCACCACCGGCAGCCCGATCAATCCGGCCTCCAAGACTGGCAGGCCAAACCCCTCGCGATGGCTGGGTAAAAAAACCAAATCACTCACCCGCAGCAGATCTGCCACCACCTGTTGTGATAGGAAATCATTTTGCTGTGACGGGTGCATTTCTTCAAACACGAACCGCAGCTCTTCTTTTAAGCCCAGCGCATTGCGCAAATCCAATAACTGCCGAAAATACGCCAGGCTCTGCGCATCGTGTGGATCGGGTGGACCGGTAATAACCAGGCGGGGTTTATGACAGCCGCCCGTTTTCAAAGCCGCCACCACCCGTGCCGCAAGTTCGATATTCTTCGCTTGAGTCATACGCACTGGCATTAACAGGATCAAATCTCCAGACAGCAAGTCCATCTGGCGTACCAAGTTCCAACCTTCCGGCGTCAGGCCGAACCACACGCAAGGATCCACACCGTTATAGACAATTTTGATCTCTCCGACAGGTCGCTGCAGCAAGCCTGCCAGCTCCTGCTGACGCTGTTCGGAAACGGTGACATACTGCAATTTTGGGGAATAAGTGCGCAGCAAGTCCCAGGGATACCCTGGGAACATTTTTTTGCCGGAATTTGGGCTGGCCCAGGTAATATCATGACACCATGCCAGGCAGTTTCTCAGGCTGCCTTCCTCCAGAAGCATAAACAGCGCCGCAGTGAGCGGCAGGTTGAAATGCTTGGTAAAAACGTTGTGGACGATAACCACTTCCATCCCTTGCAGCGCAGGACGCAGCGCCGCCGCGATTTGCTGGCCCAAAAGTTGAAAATTTCGCGGCACTATCCCGCTTTCCAGCGCATGACTGGCGCGTTGAATACGTTGGTTCTGTGTATCTAACAGTGGGATTAAATCTAGTTCAACCCCATCCGGTAACGCGGACTGTTCCGCACAGCCGGCGATCAGCTTTACTGGATAACCGGCATCCAAAAACGCCCGGGCATGGGCATTGATCACGGCTTCAACACCGCCAACTACCGGCGGAGCGCTGTAGTGAATAAAAGCTGTCCTAAGCTCTTTCACTTCTCCTCACCTCGTAGCTTGAGATAACCAGATCTTGAATCGCATCTAACTGCCAGCACAGCCAGCGGTAAATATCTTCCTCTTCCACCGATAAACGCAAGTTCGCTGCGCGCTTCTCACGCTCTACCTGCGGCATTATCAGACCCTGGTGCAGTGCTTCAGCCGTGGCTGAAATATCACAGGGTGCAATGACCAGGGAATCGTTACCCATCTGTTGCAGCGCGCCAGCCCGTTCAGATAGCACCAGCACGCCGGATTTTTGGTTGATGGTCGGGCCTTCTTTCGCAACCAGGTTCATACCATCAGCTACCGGGTTGACTAACAACACATCATATAATTGCAAAGCTGCCAGCGCGCGCGGATAACTCTCGCCCACCAGAACCCGGACAGGTTCCCAATCACTGGTGCCATATTTAGCATTGACCATGCCCGAAGCCGCCATCAAAGAACTTAAGTAATCCTGATACTCCTCGACTTCCAACCGAGAAGGGACCATAATCGCCAGGAACTGCACCTGGCCTTGATATTCGGGATGGGTTTCCAGCAGTTCGTCATAAGCCTGAAAACCCCGCACGATGTTCTTGCTTGGCTCGGTCCGGTCAATCCGCAGGATCATTTTCAGGTTGCCTACGCTTTCAGCCAATTGGTTGCGAAACTGGCTCACCTCTTCCTTACTGCTCTGCTCTCGGATCGCGGCAACATCGATGGAGATTGGAAAATCGCGCACATGGGAAATGTGGTTATGCAGTGAGACGCGCCCCATACGGTAGTTGACGCGCGCTTCAGGCAGCAGAGATTCACAGGTGCGGATAAAGTTCAGGGCATCACTGCGGGTTTGAAAGCCGACCAAATCACAGGCTGTCAGGCCATCCAGGATGGATTGGCGCATCCTGGATGGCAGCAGACCCCAGTCTTCCGGCCCAGGCCAGGGGATGTGAATGAAATGGGTCAATAGCGTTCTGCGCCGCCCGCGCAGCTGCTGGCGGATCATTCGCGGCGCAAGGTAAAGATGATAATCTTGCAGCATGATCAGGGCTGGCTTCCGGCTCTGATTCACCTGGTCTACGACCGCATCCGCGAACAATTGGTTCACCCGCTCATATCCTGCTTCCCAAGCGCGCCAGGTATCTTTATTAATGGTTGGAGCGCTGGAGAAATCCCACATCGAATGCTGTAAGAACCACAACAGCGGGTTCGAAATTACCTGGTAATAGCCCTCATACGCCTCTGGCTCAGGATCGATGAAACGGAGATGGATATTTGGCCCATTCTCACCATTGGGAATATCGCCTTCTTTCCAGGCGAGATCCTCTTCGCTCATCGCGCAGGCAATCCAGGTCATTGAAACCTGCTGCCCTAAGCCCAACAGAGCGGTGACTAATCCTCCCCCACTGCGAACCACATTTACCTCTCCATTATCATCCTTCTGAATCGAAAAAGGACCGCGGTTCGAGACAACAATCAGATCACGATTTCTCAAAACTTCATGCTGCAAGTTCCCACAGTTTGGAGCAAATTCACCAATTTCCATTTTATTTTCCTCCTGCCAGAAATAATGCTATCTATGATGCAGTCTGGCTCGTTTCACCGGCAGGTGTCTGGTCGATTTGCATCTGGCTGTAACGGATTGCCAGATCAATAAATACTGCGGCTGTCCAACCAAAAATATTTGCGGCACGTGAGGGTGGTTTGCCATTTTCAGCGTCATAAAATTCGTAAATATCCCGTTGACCCGAAATGAGGTCCAGCGTTTGGGTCATCAACCGCTGAGAAAGATCCGTCCGACCAATTTTCTCCAGCGCTTCAATAAAAAAATAGTTGATATTAGCCCAGACAGGACCTCGCCACATCACTTCGGGGTTGTAATGTGGGTCATTTCGTGCGACGGTCGGGATCGAAAATGTCCCTCCAAATTCATTTGGGTTTACCAGGTGCTCAATCAACCGCTGATTCATGGATTCAGGTAACAAGCCGGTCCAGATAGGGTAGAGATTGAAAGGGGTTAGCACCGGGATTGGATTTTCATCCCGCAACGCCCAGAACACTGCCTTGTCTTCATCCCACATGTCTTTTATCATGCGCCTGACCATCGTCGCCATCCGGCGGCGCCACATCTCTGCCTCGGCTGTTTTCCCCAAAATCTCAGCCATTCGCGCAAACGCTTCCATTTGCAGGCATAAATATGTGTTGATATCCGGCGATTCCACTGGCATGCCATAGTCCCATAAGGGGCTATCGTCGAGGCCAGAGGAATAGGGATGAGAGTATTGTACCAGACCGTCGCTGTCGTCATCGTTCATCGAGAACCACCAGGCATTGAAACGCACCAGGGGTGGGTATATTTCTCGCAAAAAGTTGGTATCGGGGTTGGTTTCATGCAGCTTTAGCGCTGCCCAGGATAAGATTGGCGGTTTGGTTACTTCACCAACCACGGGATGATCTATAGAATAAACCAGGCCTTCATCAAAAACCGCATCCGGCAGCATACCGTTCGGCAGTTGGTGTGCCAGCATGGCCCGAATTTGATTGCGCGCCAGGTCGGGGTCGACATAGCGAAATGCCAGGGCATGTAAAGCGCTATCCCACAACCAGAGGCCTACATAATTAATTTTCGAAGGCATCATCGCTTCGTAGGCGACATTCCCCAGCGGGCTGATCAGGTTATTACCCATCACCCACCAGGCATAAGCATACATCTTCAAATAACGTTCATCGACTGGGGGAACCTGTTTGAACCAATTTTCCCACCGATTCTGCGCCATATCCAACACGGAGGAAAACGGCAGCAGCGGCTCAGTATTTTCAGCGTCCAGAGCCGAAGGATGAATGGCAATATTGATTACCTGGTCCTGGTCAGACTTGACAATCAATTCCACCCGGTATCCACCGCGTTCTGGTTGAATATCGTTACGAACGATCTCGGCATTGCTGTTATAGGTCAGGTTGCGAACCGAACGGAATAGGCCGCCTTGCGGAGTTTGTTCCCAATACTGGGGTGCTACGTGGAAGCGGACTCCGCCGGTGATGCCATCTGGCAGGCCCAGCGAAAGGGTTCGTTCATTTTGAAACGCCATCTGGAACGCTCCCAAGGCTGTCTGAAATTGCAGAACATGGGGGTAGGTCGTCACGGTGAATTCGAGCGGCATCCCTTCGTGATCAACGAAATAGAAATTACTGACGAATGGTGGGCGGAGGAGATATGCTTCGATGTTCGGTTGAATACTGGTCAACCGTTCAGCAAGTTTCAAGTACAGACTGGAAGCATCTTGATCTTGAAACAACAGCAGGCGCGAACCGCGGTCACTGAACGGAACCTGGGTAATATCAATATGGTTTCTAAGCAAATCCAACGCTGGTTGCGGGCTCATTTTTTATCCGGCCCTGGCTGAGTTCCTGAACAATTCCCGAGGAAGAGCAGGCAATTGCTCACCCCTTTCTGTTGCCTTCTTAAATTATTATTCCGGTTCCCTTCCCCCCGAACCGGTTTCTCATTCATCATTACCACCCCAATTCTCAATGAGTTTACTTTTCACAATTCCGGCGAACAATGGGGAGAATCCCTATTCCTTATGACTGACTCTACAAAGGCATTACAAAACCCAAAATCGGACCGCACTTAACAGTTTTTTTATGGTAATCCCACCTAAAACCGTTTATAAGTGAATAGAGTCAAAAATGAAGTGCGAATCAAATGAGTGAAGAAAAATACCAGGTATTAATCCTCGACGACGACAACGAGCTTGGCGAACTGCTGAAAGAATACTTGCAGAACACCAAGAAATGCGTCGTTACCTATATCTCTTCTGAATCAGACCTGTGGCAAAATCTTGACCAGGGATCTTTCGACATCCTCTTCCTCGACTATATGCTGCCCGAAACCAATGGGTTGGATATTCTCAGCCGCATGGGCCAGGCTGGTGTCAACATCCCAACGGTGATGATGACCGGTGAGGGCAACGAGAATATTGCCGCGCGAGCTATCCAATCGGGGGCTTTGGATTACCTGGTAAAGGGTGAGTATTCCCTTTCGGTGCTGCCGCCGCTGATTTAAAAAGCCGTTCGCCTGCGTGCAATGCAGCAGTCCATGCAAAAGTACCTCGAGCAGATTCGCTACCAATCGATGCTGCTGGACAATATGCGTGATGCGGTCGTGGTGTGGGGATTAGATGGGCTCATCACTTACTGGAATGCAGCAGCCGAGTTGTTATACGGGGCGACTTCGGCTGATCAACTGGGGCGCCAGGTGTATGATATCTACTTCCCACGTTTCGACCCACCGCTCATTCCTCCAGATTTGCAGCGGGTGGGGAACTTCCAGATCGAACACCGCTACCAGCGTCCAGATGGAGAAAAGATCTGGATCAGCGCGCATATCACCACTTTGTTTACCGAAGGAAACAAACATACCCCCATTGGGTTCATGAACGTCTCTCGGGATATTACGAACAGTAAACTTGCCGACCAGGCCTTACGCCAGAGCGAGGCCCGCTACCGGGCGATTGTAGAAGACCACCAAACGGAGATGATCTGCCGCTTCTTGCCGGATACAACCCTGACCTTCGTAAACGAAACCTATTGCCGCTACTACAACCGTGACCGGGAGCAATTGATTGGCTCCAGCTTTCTCGACCCCGTCCGCGCCGAAGATAAAGCCCAGGTACGCCAGACCCTGGCTGGCTTGACCACTGCATTTACCGTAAACAATTTTGAACAGCAAGTTCGTCTGTCAGACGGTAGCTTTCGCTGGCAGGAATGGGTCAGCCGGGCGATTTTTGACCAGCACAACGATTTTATTGAGTTCCAGGCGGTCGGGCGAGATATCACCAAACGGAAAGAGATTGAACAGAAGTTAAAAACCGCGCAGGCGCGTCTGGCTCAATCGGCCCGGCTGGCTTCAATTGGCGAATTAGCGTCCAGTGTCGCGCACCAGATCAGCAACCCCATGACTACCATTATTGCTGAAGCACAGATTCTCTTACAACAGCTTCAATCTGGGCATCCCTCCAGGGAATCAGCCGAAGCGATTATTCAGGCCGGTTGGCGCGCGCAAGAAGTGGTCAATGAACTGATGAAGTTCTCTCAGCCCGCCCAGTCTATTCATGAAGATGTCGAAATAAACAAAACCATCCAAAATGCGCTGTTGCTGGCCAGCGCGCATATCCGGGCCAGCGGGGTGCAAATCGAGGTAGACCTGACCCCAAACTTGCCCGTTATGCGTGGAAATGCCCGCCAGCTAACCGACTTATGGGTCAACCTGCTCTTGCTGGCTCGCTCCGCTTTTGTGAATGGAGCTGATCACTGCATCACGATCACTTCAAGATTGAATGACAGGGAGGAAATTCGAGTTGAAGTTCGTGACAATGGAATTCCCATCCCGGAACAAGAATACGATACAATATTCGAACCGCAGTTAATTCCAACGGGCGCAAGCCGGGGAACCGGAATGGAGCTCAGCTTATGCCGAGAAATTGTCCGCCAACATCACGGAGAAATTTCTGTATCGGGTAACGGACAGGAGACAAGCTTCCACATCACGTTTCTAGCAAAAGATGGGTAAGGGATGAATGTGATTAATATCCTGGTGATTGAAGATGACGAAATTGTCGGTCGCACGATCGAACGCTGTTTGCGTGGAGGAGAATTCCGGGTACGCCTCGCCAGCAGCGGCGTAGAGGGCCTACACCTGGCCCGCCGTGAAACCCCGAATCTAGTGATCCTGGATGTGATTATGCCAGGCATGGATGGGTATGCTGTCTGCCGTGAAATACGGGGGGACCCTGCCCTGGCAGATTTGCCCATCCTGTTCCTGACCGCTAAGACGAAGGATGAAGACAAAATCACGGGCTTCACCGCCGGGGCAGACGATTACCTGGGCAAGCCGTTTAATGTCGACGAACTCATCCTGCGCATCCGCGCGATTCTCCGCCGCACCCGCCGCCTGGAAAACTCTCGCCCAATTAATCCAACCATTTCCGCAAATGCTGGGTCATCCCCAGTGAACGTACCAGAAGTAATCAAAGAGCAAATTTTAGTCATCGGCCCCTTTAGTTTAAATACGCGTACTTATGAGTTCACCGGTCCGAAAAGTGGTAAAATACGATTAACGCCCGTCCAATATGACTTGTTATATCATTTAATGAATCACCTTGGCGAAATCTTTTCGCCAGCTCGCTTGCTGGATGAGGTTTGGGATTACCCGAGCGATGCAGGCAGCCCTGACCTTGTTCGGGTACATATTAAGAATTTACGCGAACGGATCGAAGATGACCCACGCAACCCGAAGTTTATTAAAACCATTGCCGGTTATGGGTATACGATCCAACCTGAAGAGGAAAATAGCACATCCTGAGGGGGATTATGATGTCTGAGGGCCTGGTAACACTGACTGCTGCAGAATGGCAAATCATCGAGAAACTGAACGACGTTTTTGCACAGAAAGCGAACCTTCAGACAGCCTTGCAAGAAGCCCTGCAAATATTGCTTTCCGCTTTTACGCGGACGGCAGGGGCGCTTTATCTACCCCACTTCTGCGATCACCTTCAACAAGACTGGATTTTTCACAACCCGCCTGAGAAATGGCTGGCAGCCTTGGAAGATAAAGTATCTCCGCTTTGGGGTCAGATAAACCAGACGCTGGCAACGGGTCAGGTTCAACCTGGACTGGAAGCGCTGGACCTTGCCGCAGTCATCCCCCTTCAATTTGCTGATAAAACATCTGGCGCTTTACTCACCTGCGGGGAGAAAGTTGCTGTTCAAGATTATTCGCGCTGGCAGGTGATGCTGCGCCCTATTACCCGTGCGGTACTGCTCTACACCCGGCTCAGCCTGGAAATGAACAATGCGCCAAGTTACCTTGAGCTGCTGCGCTCCAGGAATACCCTGCGCGCCATGTTCGACAGCCTGCCTATTTCTATCTATATCCTCGATTACACCTACAGTCTTGTCGCCGCAAATTACAGCCGTTCAGACCGAGCCAGGGAAAAGCCGAATCACCTGGTTGGCCACAAGTGTTATGAGGCGCTCTTTCAACGCAGTGAACCTTGCCCGGCCTGCCGGGTCGGTGAAACCTTCGCCACCGGGCAGAACACAGTGCGTCTCAATCGGAACTGGTTGGGCGGTGACAACTTTATCGAGTGGGATATCAGCACCTTCCCGATCATGGATGAAAAAGACCAGGTCATCCAGACCATTGTAATTGAGCAGGACGTGACAGAGAAGCGCAACCTGGAATCGAACCTGATCCAATCCGAGAAACTAGCAGCGGTAGGTCAGCTGGCAGCTGAAATTGCCCATGAAATCAACAACCCGCTGACCGCCATTATTGCCAATTCGCAGATTTTGCGCCGCGATATACCAGCGGATAATGAAGATTTACTGGATTCGGTCAAACTGATCGAAATGGCAGGGACGCGCGCCTCACAAGTTGTACGCAACTTGTTGGGAATTGCGCGCAAAGAAAAGTATGAGTTTGAGCCGATAAATCTAAACGAAACGCTTAAAAATGCGCTCTCCCTGGTGCATCATGAACTGGTGGGCCGGCCAATTCAGATGCAGCTGAATCTGGGAGAAAATCTCCCGCGCATCATCGCCAGTCAAGATCAGTTGCAGGGGGTCTGGATCAATCTGATCCTGAATGCCATTGACGCCATTGATAAAGAAGCCGGATTGGTAACGATCACTTCACGCTTTACCAGGCAGGCTTTTGAGGTCAGCGTGATGGACAACGGTAAAGGCATTCCCAGCGATCAACTTCCGCGCGTGTTCGAGCCGTTCTTCACCACCAAATCCGCTGGCCGGGGAACCGGACTGGGACTCTCGGTTTGCAAGCGGGTGATAAACCATCATGGCGGTAATATTGATGTGGAAAGCCAACCAGGCAAATGGACACGTTTTACCGTACGCCTGCCGGTACCTCAAATACCCGGCTAACGCTCCATTCTCAAAATCACCTGCTCTGGCCGCCCGCCTGGCTCGCCAGGATAATTTGCAAGCTGCGCAGTGCTTCGGCTGTTTCCACCTGACCCCTTGCCTGGGCCCGGCGGATATTCAGCTCAACCAGTGCCGGCATAAGCTTCAGCTCCTCTGGTTGCAGCTCATTCCACTCTGACAGCGAACTTGTATGGCCTGGCGTCAAAAGGAAATCTGCTGCCTGACGAGCGTTAGCCAAGCCGCCCGGCAGTGTGCCAGCCGGCGTTAAATGGATAAGCAGTCGCCTGACAGCTTCAGGAAGCAGCGGATGGGGTTCCTCCCAACCAGCTGCCCGGTAAAGATTCCCAAGAATGAGAAGAGTATCACAATCATCCGGTTTTTCCTGCAAGATGTTTATAAAAACGTGCAGCGCTTCAGTAAAGCGGTCCTCATGCAGGAATGCTCGTCCTAACAACTTGCGAACGATTGGATTAGCAATAGGAGATAAACCGTCTTTGGAAGTCTGATCCATAATTAAAACAACCTATAGACTTTTATGCTGCTAACAATACCTGATTTCGCGCCCGGCTGCTATAAAATAGGACTGAAGACCACGTAAAAAAATCCCCAGATCCCGGTAAAGGCGGATGCTGGGGTGGTCTCGATAACGGAAAAATTTCCGGTTAAATTAATGCTCAGGGTGTAGGAACAGCGCTGGGGATGGCGTTCGTACCTGGGAACTGCGCGTTCATTGACTGCATCATCATCGCCATACGCGCGCGGATGACCGCTGCCAGTTCAGATTGATTATTCTGGTTGGCGACATCAAAGGCTTTATTATACTCGTCCAAAGCGCGCTGGTAATTTTGGCGCGCCTCGTCCGCCTGCCCCATGAGCAGGTATCCCTGGGTCATCAGAGGGTTGATTTTAACAGCTGCCTGCCCATCCGCATAAGCTTTGTCCAGCTGGTTTGCAAGCAGGTAAACCTGTCCGCGTGCCACAAAAAAGGCATCTTTCGTGGGAATCACCTGCTGGGCTGCAGCGAATGTTTGCGCTGCCTGATCAGCCTGGCCCAAGTTTTCCTGGATCACGCCTTTGATGACCAGTAGATTCCCATCGCGCGGGTCTACCTGCAACCCTTTATTCACATCATCCAGAGCGAGTTGGAAATTGCCGTTCATAATCGCATCATTTGCGGACTGCTGCGCCCCATAGACCGCCACGACCGAAGGATCAGGGGCAAAAAAGCGGTTATAGACGATGACCAGGACAATCAGAACAACCAGCAAGCTGCCCCCAATGATCGCCAACCGGCGTAATTCCGCCTGGTGCTTTGCTGTGCGAAAGGCATCCAGATACCACCACTCATTTTCAGTGGGTGGATGCACGGCTGCGCGGGCTTGCTGATAGGCTCGCAGACCGCCTACATCGCGGATGAAACGCCCGGCGTCCTTTCGCAATTGGGCATTGATTTCTTCGATCTGCGTCTCCATCAACCGCCGCGACTGCGACTCCTCACTCAACTCCTTCATCCGGACGACTGCCGCATCCAAGCCTTTCAACAGCGCCAGAGATTTCTCCGCCGAATTCATGCCGATTTTTCCAGCAATCACCGATAACCGGTCCAGGTCTTCACTTAAGGAGCTCATCGTAAATTCAGGTCGAACAAATGTCATATGTGTCATTCAGTCTCTCATCCTAGATGGATGTATTTGTCCATATGGGTAATTAATCACAATCATACCCTAATCTTAGGTTTTTAATAACCCCTTCGCGCAGGGGTAGCATGGTTTTCATATAATCAAAAGCCCATTTGCAGGCAGCCAAAAGCTTTTCTATTTTTTATGGATGAATGCCTGGGTGAATTTTCCGCCCGGTGTTCACCAGATCCCAAAATAAGCCAGGTGAAGTCAAGCTCAAAAAGGTTTCAAAAGGCTTGACTTCACTTGACATTTTATTTATAATCATTCTAAGTTTAGAATGATTATAAATTATGATAAATAAGACCTATATTAACCTGATTGAAAGTCTAAAAAACAGTGGGCACCGGGTAACGCCGCAGCGAAAAGCCATCTGTCGCGTGCTGAGTGAAAGTGACAGCCACCCCAGCGCGCAGATGATTTTTGAGCAGCTGCGCGAGGAAGATAGCTCACTCAGCCTGGCAACCGTCTACAATACGCTCGATGCCTTAACCCGGTTAGGAATGATCTGTGAACTGGGTGAGTTCGGGGAGCAAGATGCTGTGCGTTATGACGCTGACATTTCCCCCCACATTAACCTGGCCTGTGTGAACTGTCAGCGCATTGTGGATGTTCCCAGCCAGCAGGTGCATGAGCTGGTGGCTGAAATTGCCAATAAATCTGGCTATACTTTGATTGGCGCCCGGGTGCTCTATTACGGCATCTGCCCTGAATGCCAGGCAAGTAACCCTGCCGCCAGACAACCTTGATCCATCACACTTTTATAATCCAATAACAATGAGAGAAACGGTATGAGTGAAAAAGAGAACACCCTTCATCAGCCGCTTCCCGAACATGGTTCGCGCTGTACCGACGTACTGAGCGATACCCTGGAGGGATATGCGGGCATCGATCACGCAAATTTTGACCTCGAAAATGGCAAACTGGAAATTGGGTATGATCCCCGCATCCTGACGAATGAGCAAGCCCTGCACCTGCTGCACCGCTCTGGAAAGCAAGCAGTTAACCGCGTACAGCAGTGCCGCCTGAAAGGGCCGGCAGCCTGCGCCGCCTGCGCTGGCGAGATGGGCGAAGCGCTGATGCAGCACTATCAGCACCTGGCTGAAGCCCCTATCCCGGTGACGAACTTCCAGGCTGGTGCGCAGTCTGGTTTGATGCAGGTGAATCTACACCAAACCAGCTCTATCGGCCGCGAAGCAGCGGTTGCTCAGGAAGCTTTCAAAACGGAGGCAAGCAGCCAGCCTGCCCAACCCGTTTTAGGCAGAGATAACGCTGAAGTTATTTTGACAATTTTGAATGCGCTGTTTGGCCTTTCTGCCTTTGCCGCAAGCCAACTGCTGCCGGGAAGTGGCCTGATCCTCATTCTGTGGGTCGTGGCTTACCTTGCCGGAGGCTATTATGGTCTGTTGGATGGCATCGCGGCCCTGCGGGAAAAGAAGCTGGACGTAAACCTGCTGATGATCCTGGCTGCATTAGGCGCGGCTGTGGTAGGCGCACCGGCTGAAGGAGCGGCGCTACTGTTCCTATTCTCGCTGTCCAACACCCTGCAAAGTTATGCTATGGATCGCAGCCGTAAAGCGATTGAGAAGCTTTTGGATTTGCGCCCCCCAACCGCCAATGTGCGCCGCGGCTCGCGCATCATCAACCTGCCCGTTGAACAGCTGGTCATTGATGATGTCGTGCTGGTGCGTCCAGGCGAACGTTTCCCGATTGATGGCGAATTGATCAGCGGGGAAACAGATGTCAACCAGGCCCCAATTACTGGCGAATCCATGCCGGTGCACAAAGCAGAAAAAGATCCGGTGTTTGCCGGAACGGTAAACGGAAACGGCGCAGTCGAACTCCGCGTGACGCGCCTGGCACAAGATACTACCCTGGCGCGCATCGTAAAGATGGTCGAAGACGCACAGAGCAGTAAGGCCCAAACCCAGCGCATGCTGGATGATTTTGAACAAGTATATGCCTTGATTGTCTTAGGCGGCGCGGCGCTGCTCATTCTGGTGCCGTATCTGCTGCTGAATGAACCCTTCTACCCCGTTTTCTACCGCGCCATGACCTGGCTGGTAGTGGCTTCTCCTTGCGCGCTGGTCATTTCAACTCCCGCCAGCATCCTCTCAGCAATCGCCAATGGCGCGCGTAACGGCATCCTTTTCAAGGGCGGCGTTCACCTGGAAAAAGCTGCCACGTTAAAGGTGATTGCCTTCGATAAAACCGGGACGCTGACCAGCGGTAAACCCCAGGTCGCCGCGCTGCAGACCTTTAATGGCTTGAGCGAATCCGAATTCCTGCGCCGGGTCGCGGCGGTCGAAGCCCGTTCAGAGCATCCCCTGGCGACTGCCATTGTCGCGGCGGCCCAGCAGCGGGAAATCCAGCTGCCCACTGCAACCGAGTCTCGCGCTGTTCCTGGGCAGGGTATTGAGGGCCGGGTGGAAAACGAGATGATCTGGGTTGGCGGACGGCGCATGTTCTTCGAGCGCGGCGTGCCCATCCCAGCAGATATCATGGCGAGAGTCGACCAGTTAGAAGGGGAAGGCCAGACTGTAATGCTGGCATACAGCGCCGGGCAGTTCCTCGGCCTGCTGGGAGCCGCGGACGTGATCCGCGCCGATGCACAGCTGATGATTCGCGGGTTGAAGCAGCATGGCATCGAACGGGTGGTGATGCTGACCGGCGATAATGAACGGGTTGCAGCGCGCATCGCCGAACAGGCCGGCGTGGACGAATTCCATGCTAATTTACTGCCGCAGGATAAAGTCAGCCTGCTGAAAACCCTGAAGGAAAAGTATGGGCCGGTCGCTATGGTAGGTGACGGCGTCAACGATGCCCCCGCGCTGGCGACTGCGGACGTGGGCATCGCCATGGGCGGCGCCGGAACGGATGTTGCCATGGAAACTGCGGATATGGTGCTCATGTCAGAGGATCTGCAAAAGCTGCCTCATGCCATCGCTTTAGCCCGCAACGCGCGTAAAGTCGTCTTGCAGAATCTCACCTTCGCCCTGGCAGTCATCGTGCTGCTGGTCGTTTCAGCTTTTGGAGCACAGCTGCCTCTGCCTATGGGCGTGGTAGGGCACGAAGGCAGTACCGTTCTGGTAGTGCTTAACGGTCTGCGCTTGCTGGCTTTCCGCCTGTAGATATTTCACCACAAAACAGATCTGACCACGCAATTCTAGCGGTCAGATCTGTTTTGTTTTTTTATAAATTTTTAATGGATTTTTAGTAAAAGATTCCCCTTGACAGTCCAATTTGAATCTTCTACAATCTCACGAAACAGCACGTAAATCAATATTAAAAGTGAGGCCTGCCATGCGGTTTGGATTTTTTGACGACTCCCATCGGGAATATGTCATCACCCGGCCTGATACCCCTTTGCCCTGGATCAATTACCTGGGCAGTGAAGATTATTTTGGCATTATTTCCAACACCGCCGGAGGTTATTCCTTTTACCGCGATGCTCGATTGCGCCGCATCACGCGCTATCGCTACAACAATGCCCCTCAGGATATGGGCGGGCGTTACATTTACCTGCGGGATGATATGGACGGAAGATTTTGGTCGCCTTCCTGGATGCCTACCCGCACGCCCCTGGACGATTACACCTGCCGGCACGGCATGGGCTACACCGTTATCCAATCCACTTTTGCCAACGTGCAGTCCTCCACCCGGTATTTCGTTCCTTTAGGTGAGAACCTTGAGATCTGGCAGCTAACCCTGACCAATCTGCGTTCGCAGCCTGCACGGCTGTCCGTTTTCTCGGCAGTTGAATTCTGCCTTTGGGACGCCCAAGATGATGCGACCAACTTCCAGCGCAACTTCAGCACCGGGCAGGTAGAAGTGGAAGACGAGGTTATTTACCATAAGACCGAATACCGCGAGCGGCGCAATCACTTTGCTTATTTTGCCTGTTCCGCGTCCCTGGCAGGCTTTGATACCCAGCGCGAAGCCTTCCTCGGTCCCTACCGGGGTTGGGACGCGCCGCAAGCCGTAGTGCAAGGGCAAAACACCAACTCTATCGCCCATGGCTGGCAGCCCATCGGCGCGCAGCAGGTGAAGATCGAGCTAGCCCCCGGCGAAACACGTTCGATCATTTTCATGCTGGGGTATCATGAGAATCCGGATGACCAAAAGTTTGACCCGCCGGGCAGTCAGGTAATCAACAAGCGCACTGTCACCCCTATCATAGCCCGCTATCGCGACCCAGCTCAAGTAGACCGGGCTTTCCAGGATCTCAAAACCTACTGGGACAATCTGCTTGAGCGCTTGCAGGTGCAGACCCCAGACGAACACACTGATCGGATGGTTAATATCTGGAATGCCTACCAATGCATGATCACCTTTAACATGTCGCGTTCGGCATCCTACTTCGAATCAGGCATTGGGCGCGGCATGGGCTTTCGCGACTCTAATCAGGACCTGTTGGGCTTTGTACATATGGTACCAGAACGCGCCCGCCAGCGCATCCTTGACCTCGCGGCGACCCAACTGCCCACCGGCGGCGCCTATCATCAGTACCAGCCGCTGACCAAGCGCGGTAACAACGATGTTGGCGGTAACTTCAATGATGACCCGGCCTGGTTAGTATTAGGCGTTGCGGCTTACCTCAAAGAAACCGGCGACTGGTCGATCCTGGAAGAGGCGGTGCCTTATGATAACCAGCCAAACAGTGAGATGCCCCTCTACGAACACCTGCAGCGCTCCATCCGTTACACGCTCGACCGGCTTGGCCCGCACCACCTGCCTCTGATCGGCCGCGCAGACTGGAATGACTGCCTGAATCTGAACTGCTTCTCGGATACACCCGGGCAATCCTTTCAAACCACAACCAACAAAGAAGGCAAAGTAGCCGAATCTGTGCTGATCGCCGGGCTGTTTATCCTGGCAGCCAAAGAGATGATCGATCTGGCCCAGCAGAGAGGAAACCTGGACGAAGTCCAAAACTACCGGACAGCGATCCAGCAGATGGAAGCAGCGGTAGATGCTGCCGGCTGGGATGGGGAATGGTTCCGCCGCGCTTATGATGATTATGGCGACCCGGTCGGCTCGCAGGAATGCGCCGAAGGGCAGATTTTTATCGAGCCGCAAGGCATTTGCATCATGGCTGGCCTGGGTGAAAAAGATAACCGTACAGAAAAAGCCCTGACCGCTGTGGCTGAACGGCTCGCAACACCTCACGGCATCCTCTTACAGCAGCCAGCTTACACTCAGTACTACCTTAACCTGGGTGAAATTTCCTCATACCCGCCTGGGTATAAAGAAAATGCAGGCATCTTCTGCCACACCAATCCCTGGATCATGATTGCCGAAGCAGTAGCCCGGCATGGTGACCGCGCCCACGACTACTATACGCGGATCAATCCCTCAGCGCGGGAGAACATCAGCGAACTGCATCGCTGTGAGCCATATGTCTACGCGCAGATGATCGCCGGGCGTGATGCGCCTACCCACGGAGAAGCGAAAAACTCCTGGCTGTCGGGCACTGCCGCCTGGAATTATGTTGCAATCACTCAATGGATTCTGGGTATCCGTCCAGCGCTGGACGGTCTGGAAGTCGCTCCGATAATCCCGCAGTCCTGGGATGGATTTGATGTCACGCGGAAGTTCCGCGGCGTGACCTATCATATCAAGGTTCAACGCAGCGGGCCGGGGAATTGTGTATCGCTCAGAGTGAACGGCCAGCCGGTGCAAGGTACTTTGGTGCCCCTGCCGGAACTGGGCGTGAAAGATGTGCAGGTTTCAGTCGAAATTCAGTGAGGTGCGCCGATGGAGTTTGGCTATTTTGACCTCTCCGCGCGGGAGTATGTAATCACCAATCCAAAGACGCCAGTAAAATGGATTAATTACATTGGCACGCTAGACTTTGGTGGCTTTGTCGATCACACGGGTGGTGCCCTGCTGTGCAAACAAGACCCGGCATTAAACCGCATCACCAAATACATCTCGCAGATGCCTGCCTCAGATTTTAAAGGCACGACCTTATACGTGCGCGTAAAAAGGACCAATGGCTACCGCTTGTTTTCGCCTTACTTTGTCCCTTGCCTGGTCCCTTATCAAGATTACGAGTGCCACGTGGGATTAGGATACACTCGCATCGTTTCCCAGGTAGATAATATCCGCTGTGAGGTGACCATTTTTGTGCCAGGCGGAGCCAGTTGTGAGGTGCGCCGTATCCAAATTACCAACACGGGGAGTTCGCCGCAGGAAGTGGATCTTATCCCGGTAGTGGAATACACCCATTTTGATGCGCTTAAACAGCTTACCAACGCGGATTGGGTACCGCAGACCATGCAGAGCGAGCTGGTTGAGCAGGCAGACGAACGCAAAGTGCTGCTGCAGTATGCCTTTATGCGCAAGCAGACCGCGATCAACTACTTTACCAGCAGCGCCCCTGTCGACTCCTTTGAAACGGACCGGCGGATTTTCCTGGGAGAAAATGAATACGGCACCTGGGCTAACCCTTTAAGCCTGCACGCCGAACACCTTTCTAACTCAATTGCCCTCCGGGGGGATAATATCGCCGCGCTGCTGCACAGGTTGGGCACCCTGCAGCCAGGTGAGACCCGCGAAGTCATTACCCTTTTAGGCCAGGCTGGCAGTCTGGCGGAAGCCGAGCTGGTCATTGACCGTTACCGTAAGCCGCTGCAGGTTGCCGCGGCCTTGCAAGCGCAGGCCGATTTTTGGGAAGATTACCTGTGCCGCCAGCAGGTGCACACACCCGACCCCGCGCTGAATGCCATGCTCAACGTACATAATCCTTATCAGTGCTACACCACCCTGACCTGGTCACGCTATCTGTCGCTCTATCAGCTGGCCTACGGCTCACGCGGGATCGGTTTCCGTGACAGCGCGCAGGATGTGTCAGGCGTAATGGCACTGGCCCCCGACCAAGGGTTGGAACTGATCCGCAAGCTGCTAAGCGTGCAAAAACGGGATGGTTCCGCGATGCACCAATTCAATCCCCTGACGATGGAAGGCAGCGTTGGCGATGCCGCGGAGCGCGAGGACCGTCCCCACTACTACAGTGATGATCAGCTGTGGATCGTGCTGGCAGTCGCGGATTATCTGAAAGAAACTGGCAACTTTGATTTTCTCAACGAGATTATCCCTTTTTATGAAAAGGACCGCGCAGGCCAGCCACAGGAAAGCGGCTCAGTCTTCGAGCACTTGCGGCGGGCAGTCGAGTTCACTCATCAGGATACTGGCGCGCATGGCCTCCCGCTGCTCGGCTTCGCCGATTGGAATGACACAATCAACCTGCCTGCCGGAGCCGAATCGCTGTTAACCGCAAATTTGTATGGCGCAGCGCTGAAGGAACTGGTCGAACTCCATGAATATCTGGGTCAGCCAATCCAGGCAGACCATTTCCGCGATTATTATGAAGGCATGCGGGCCGCTGTTAACCAGACAGCCTGGGATGGGGAATGGTATCTCAGCTACTTTGATGCCGACGGCCAGCCGCTGGGCTCCCATGAAAATGAGGCCGGGCAAATCTATGCCTATGGCCAGGCCTGGCCGGTGATCTCCGGTTTCGCGGATGCCGGCCGGGCGCGCTCCGCGCTGGACGCGCTCTACAAGCGTTTGAATACACGCAACGGGATCAAGCTATCAACGCCTGGTTTTAAGGGCTATGACCCGGCAAAGGGTGGCATTACCACTTACCCGCCAGGCGCGAAAGAGAATGGCGGCATCTTCTTGCACGTCAATCCCTGGGTGATCATCGCCGAAACGTTGTTAGGGCACGGCGATCGGGCGTACCAATATTATGACCAGATTAACCCGGCAAAAAAGAATGCCAACCTCACCGAGTTTGAGTGCGAGCCGTACGTCTACCCGCAGAACATCCTGGGAGATGAGCATCCGCTCTTTGGCCTGGCACGAAATTCCTGGCTTTCTGGCACTGCCGCCTGGATGTATCAGACTGGCACGCGCTACCTGCTGGGTATCCAACCCACCTATGCCGGGCTGCGCATCGCGCCTTGCATCCCAGCTGCCTGGGACGGGTTCAGCGCCTGGCGCACCTTCCGGGCTGCAACATTCCAGATCACGGTACATAACCCTGAACACGTTTCGCAAGGCGTGCGCCTCATCACCCTGGACGGTAAAACGCTCCCCAGCAACACCCTACCCCTGTGTGATGGAGATCACCAGGTCGAGGTTTGGCTGGGTGAGGCTCAGTAAGATTTAATGTTAATTGGGTAAAATAACGGGAATTGAGGAAAAGGCCGGCCATGCATGGCGGCGCATGATATGCGTAGCGCGCACAGCGCTTTTCAGGATGGCCGGGCAGAATTCGTGAAAGGTCATTTGCTTGACACAACCTTCGCTTGAAGATACCCACCCGGTAAGAATTACGGGGCCCTTCCTGGCGCGCAACTGGATTATTGTATTTGCGCTGGGTTTTGGCCTGTATGTGGGTTTTCCTTTCCTCGCACCCGTGCTGATGCATATCGGCTGGACGGGACCAGGGATGGTGATCCAAAAGGTATATTCCACCCAATGCCACCAACTGCCGGACCGGTCATTCTTCCTGTTCGGGCCGCAGGTGATGTACCCTATCCAACAGATCCAGGCAGCCTGGCAAAACACCACCGACCCTGCTGTCCTGCGCCAGTTTGTCGGTAACGCGCAGATGGGTTGGAAAGTAGCCTGGTCGGATCGCATGGTTTCGATGTACACCAGCACCTGGCTGTTTGGGCTGCTATGGTGGGTCTTTCGCAAACGCATCCGCCCGCTGCCACTCTGGGGATTAATTCTGTTCTGGATACCCATGGCATTGGATGGCGGCAGTCACTTCGTCAGCGATATTTTTGGAGGTGTGGAAGGGGGCTTTCGCTACACGAATAATTGGCTGGCGGCGTTCACCCAGCATGCCCTGCCGACCTGGTTTTACCTGGGTAACGCGCTTGGCTCGTTCAACTCCTGGATGCGCCTGCTCACCGGCGTACTCTTTGGCCTTGGCCTGGTGCTTTTCGCGATGCCGATCATCGATGACACCATTCAGCAGTACCAGGACGCTAAGCGGCGAGAAAGCGCTCCAATCCCACGATACACCCCTTCGACCATAAAAGATCAATCTACAGAACATATGTCGTAAGAAATGATATTTCACCACTTTCATTGGTTTTGCTGAAAAACACGAAAACGGATCATTTCTATTCGACTTGCACCGCCGCTTGCGATATAATTTGATATTGAAAATCTTAAAAATGGCATTCCATTTTTTTAAGATTTTTATTATGCGCTGTTGGAGAAGACGGCGCGGCACATTCAGGATAAGTTTTGGCGAAAAATTAGATTTGGAGAGAAACGCATGGCAACCCAACAATACGATATCGCGATCATTGGCGGCGGGATTGTAGGTATGGCGACAGCGATGGCCCTGGTGCAGCAGTCCAGGGGTGCGGACCAGTCGCCAGTTAAGCTGGTCGTACTGGAAGCGGAAGATCACCTGGCAGCACATCAAACCGGGCACAACAGCGGTGTGATCCATTCCGGGCTGTACTATAAACCGGGTTCACTGAAAGCGCGTAATTGTGTCGAGGGCCGTCAGGCGATGTATCGCTTCTGCGAGGAATACGGCATCGCGCATGACAATTGTGGAAAATTAGTGGTGGCGACTTCCGAGAAAGAAATCCCCGCGCTGGACCGCTTGGAAGAACGCGGGAAAGCAAACGGATTGGAAGGTTTACAGCGCCTGAACAGCCCGGCAGAGCTGCATGAGTATGAGCCGCATGTGGCCGGGATCGCCGGGCTGCACGTCAAGCAAACCGGCATTGTCGACTACAACCAGGTGACGGATACCTACGGCAAAATCGTGCGCGAAAACGGCGGTGAAGTGCGCCTGAATTCACGGGTCAACGAAGTCCATCGCCAGAATGGCGAGATCACCCTGGTTACGCCTTCGGGTGAAGTATGCGCGCGCAACTTGATCAATTGCGCGGGGCTGCAGTCAGATCGGGTGGCGCGTATGTGCGGTGTAGATCCCAAACTGCAAATCGTGCCTTTCCGTGGGGAATATTACGAGATCGCTCACGATCGCGAATATCTGGTCAAAAATCTCATTTACCCGGTACCCGACCCGAACTTCCCCTTCCTGGGCGTACACTTTACCCGTATGATCCACGGCGGTATCGAAGCCGGGCCAAATGCTGTATTGGCCTTCAAGCGTGAGGGTTACAGTAAATGGGCTTTCTCCCTAAAGGATATGGTAACTTACGGGTTATACTCCGGATTCTGGCACATGGCCTTGAAGCACTGGAAGATGGGTTTTGGTGAGTTTTATCGCTCCTATAACAAAGCGGCTTTCGTCAAAGCACTGCAGCGCCTGCTGCCTGACCTGCGTGCTGAAGACGTGCATGCTTCCGGCGCAGGTGTGCGTGCCCAGGCCCTTGAGCCAGATGGCAAGCTGACCGATGACTTCCGCATTGTCGAAACCGAGCACATGGTACATGTGCTTAATGCACCCTCTCCCGCCGCGACCGCCTCGATTAGCATTGGTAAGGCCATCGCCCAAATGGCGAATAAGAACTTTGGCCTGTAAGGTATATGAGATATCAACTCCTGATCGATGCCGACGATACGCTATGGGAAAATAACATCTATTTTGAACAAGCGACGCATGCCTTCATCACGCTGCTAAATCATTCGCGCCTATCAGCGGACGAGGTGCGCGCGGTGCTGAACGAGGTAGAAGCTTCCATGGGATATGGGTCAGCCAGTTTTACCCGGAGTTTTTTGGAAACTTACCGCCGCTTGGCAGAAAAAGATCGCCCATTGGGTAGTGACGAACAAGTCCGCCAGCTGGGTGAAGCCATTCGCGCGCACCCCTTACAGTTGATGAATGGCGTTAAAGAGACGCTCGATTATTTATATCCCCGGCACAATCTGCTGCTGCTTACCAAGGGAGACCTTGAAGAGCAGCAGTTGAAGGTGGAAAGATCGGGGATCAAAGAATGTTTCCAGCGGGTGGTCATCGTTCAAGAAAAAGATGTGACGACTTATCAAAATATCGTCCAAGAGCTGCAGGTCGATCCAAAGCACACCTGGATGATCGGGAATTCACCGCGTTCAGACATCAACCCGGCGCTGGCTGCCGGGCTGAATGCTGTCTATATCCCCCATCCCCATACCTGGGTGCTGGAGCATGAAACAGTTCAGCGCGCGCCCGCGGAGCGTCTGCTCAAATTGTTGACCTTTGCCGACTTGCGGGATCACTTCTAAAAGGTACTTACCATCCTGGTCGCTCGCCGCAGATCGTACCCCTGGCAAAAAGGGACATTCGGCGAATAACCAGACCAAAATGCCTGGAGAGGAGCAGAAATGGCAAACTTGAAAGCAGCCCCGACTCTGAAAGATCTCCAACAGTATCTTGGAGAAGTTTGCCAGGAACGGGGCTGGACCCAGGACAGCCCGGCAGTAAAGTTCCAGCTTTTTGTGGAAGAGGTTGGAGAGCTTGCAAAAGCCATGCGTAAGGCAGCCGGACTCTATGAAGAGCGCGCCAGACAGCAGAATATGTCGTTGGAAGAAGAGTTTGCAGATGTACTCAGCTACCTGCTCGACCTTGCCAACACTTATCAGGTAGATTTGGAAAAAGCTTTCCGCGCGAAAGAAGAAATCAACCAAACCCGCAAGTGGGAGTAAACGATCAATTCAATGACCAATTCAAAATAAATCTTCGAAAACCCTTGACAGAATCTGTATTCGGCATAAAATCGGTTCGGCATGAATTTCAAACGAATTCCTGACATCTACAGACAGAGACTACCGCGCGGAATTGTCCGCGTCTTCCATGTTTTTATTTTCATTTTTTCTTTTTTTCCTAAAGAGAGCCGTTATGGCTCTCTTTTTTTACCTGTTTCTAGAGGAGGTGCTCATGCTGCGTTTGCCTGGTCTGATTGACCCTCACGTACATATGCGCGAGCCTGGCGCGACCCATAAAGAAGATTGGGACAGCGGTACGCAGGCGGCGCTGGCAGGCGGTTTTACTACCGTACTGGCGATGCCTAACACCAGCCCGCCCATCGTTGATTCGCAAACCCTTTCCCTTGCACTGGATGCTGCTGCAGGAAAAGCGCACTGCGATTATGGGCAGTACCTTGGCGCGGGTCCGGATAACGCCAACAGTGCCGCCACACTTGCGCCACGCACAGCCGGGTTGAAGATGTACCTGGACCAAACCTATGGCCCCCTGCGCCTGGACGATATGACCTTATGGATGGAACACCTTGCTCACTGGCCTAAGAGTTCTCCGGTCGTGGCACATGCCGAAGGACGCAGCATTGCGGCGGTAATCCTCATCGCCCAGCTTTGCGACCACCCGGTGCACATTGCCCACGTTGCCAGGCGGGAAGAGATCATCCTTATTCGAGAAGCAAAGGAGAAGGGCTTGCCGGTAACCTGTGAAGTGGGACCGCATCACCTGTTCCTCAGTCAGGCCGATCTGGTTGAGAATGGTGGACGATTAGCCGGCGGGCGAGGCGAAGTGCGCCCGCGTTTGGCTACGCCAGCAGACCAACAGGCTTTGTGGGATAATCTGGCCTATATCGACTGCTTTGCTACCGACCATGCCCCACACACCCTCACCGAAAAAGACAGCAGCAATCCCCCGCCCGGTTTTCCCGGCCTGGAGACAGCCCTACCACTGCTGCTAACCGCCGTTCATTCCGGCAAACTGACGCAGGAAGATATTATTGCGCGCTGTTACACCAACCCGCGCCGGATTTTCAACCTGCCAGAGCAGCCTGAAACCTGGGTTGATGTCGATACGGATGCCGAATGGCAAATTCAGGCCGATAAAAACTTTACGCGCAGCGCCTGGACACCTTTCGAAGGCTTTACCGTCAAAGGCCGAGTGAAGCGGGTGGTGCTGCGTGGGCAAACTGCCTATCAGGATGGTGAAATCATCGCTCCTGCCGGGTTCGGGCGCGATGTACGCCAGTAATAAACCATGACCAAAAATTGTTCACTCGTATCGTTATTTGTTGAATAAAGAAGGAGACCAAAATGGCATTACATACCCCTCGTCAAAAGAATCACAGTCCGCATTTGCCGTTTGGCGACAAGCAGGATGCGCCTTTCTACGGTAAAGATATTATCTCGGTCAAGCAGTTTTCTCGGCCCGACCTGGAATATGTCTTCGATGTCGCCCGTGAGATGGAAGAAATGGTGCGCCGGGTAGGCAGCTTTGATCTGCTGAAAGGCAAAATTCTCGCCAACCTGTTCTATGAACCTTCCACCCGCACCTCATCCTCGTTTACTTCAGCCATGGAACGCCTGGGCGGCAGCGTCATTCCCATCAGCGAAGTGCGCTATTCCTCCGTCTCTAAAGGTAAATCACTGCCCGACACGGTCCGCACCCTGGAAGCCTACGCCGATGTGATCGTACTGCGCCACCCGGAAGTCGGTTCAGCGGAACTGGCCGCGAAGTATGCTCGTAAACCGATCATCAACGCCGGCGATGGGGTAGGCGAGCACCCCACCCAGGCTCTGCTAGACCTGTTCACGATCCAGGCTGAGATGAACCGCATCGATGGTCTGACAGTGACGATGGTAGGTGACCTCAAATATGGCCGCACCGTGCACTCTCTGGCGCGCCTGCTGACGCTCTTCGACGTAAAGCTGAACTACGTCTCACCTGGCATCCTGCCTATGCCGGAACACATCCTGGAAGAAGTCAAAGAACGCGGCATTCCACAAGCAGCATATAACTCGCTCGATCCTGTCATTGGCGAAAGTGATGTGCTTTACGTCACTCGCGTGCAAAAAGAACGCTTCGAAGATCCCGACCTATACGAGAGCGTCAAAAGCGCTTTTGTGATCACGCCTGAGACCCTGAAAAGGGCCAAAGAAGATATGATCGTCATGCACCCCCTGCCGCGCGTCGGTGAAATCAGCATGGACGTTGACGATGACCCGCGAGCAGCCTACTTCCGCCAAATGGAATACGGTCTCTACGTGCGGATGGCCTTACTCGCCATGGTGTTAGGAAAAGCATAAGAATTTATCCCCTGCTGCTTAGCATGGGTCAGACCGTGCTGAGCAGCAACAAAGGAATCGTTTCATGAGTCAACCCACCTTTTTCAACCGCATCGAAGCCCGCGCTCGCCAGACCGGTTCACTACTGTGCGTCGGCCTGGATCCTCACCCGGCCGACCTGCCTGAGCCGACCGCCGCAGCTGCCAAAGCTTTCTGCTTGCGCCTGATCGAAGCCACTGCTGACCAGGTAGTCGCCTTTAAACCAAATGCGGCTTTCTTTGAAGCCCTGGGGCCTGCCGGCTGGCAGGCGCTGCGCGAAGTTATCCAGGCCGTGCCGGAAGAGGTTCCGGTGGTCCTGGACGCCAAGCGTGGCGATATCGCCTCGACTGCTGACGCTTACGCCCGCTCCGCATTTGAGCAGTTAGAAGCGGACGCTATTACCCTCAGCCCCTACCTGGGCCGCGACTCATTGGAACCATTCCTGAAAGATGCTGCCCACGGCTGTTTCCTGCTGTGCAAAACTTCGAATCCCGGGGCGCCTGATCTGCAAGATCTTCCTCTGGCTCTGGATCATCGTCCATTGTATGAAAAGGTGGCGGAACTGGCCCAGTCCTGGAACTCACAGGGGAATATTGGTCTCGTGGTAGGCGCAACTCAACCTGAATCGCTGCGCCGGGTACGGCAGGCAGCCCCCGACCTGTGGTTCCTGGCTCCTGGCATCGGCGCTCAAGGCGGTGACCTGCGCCTGGCTCTGCAAAACGGCCTGCGCGCAGATGGCCTGGGGCTGCTGATCAATGTCTCCCGTTCTATCGCCCGCGCCGCGGATCCGCGCGCTGCGGTTGAAGAGTTGAACGCCGCCGTTCGAGATGCTCAGGATGAACTCCGAGCTGAAACCCAGTTCGGTTTTACTCCAACCATTTCCGCCGCACTGGCTGAAGGGCTGCTGAATGCCGGCTGCGTGCGTTTTGGCGAGTTCACGCTCAAGTCGGGATTGAAGTCACCCATTTATATCGACCTGCGCCAGCTGGTCAGCCATCCAGCCTTATTGGCTGAAGTGGGTAGGGCATACCTGCCGGTGCTGCGCCAGCTGCGCTTTGATCGCCTGGCGGCCTTGCCCTACGCTGCGCTGCCCATCGGCACCGCCGTTAGCTTACAGGGCGGCTGGCCCATGCTGTACCCGCGCAAGGAAGTCAAAGAATATGGAACGCGCGCCGAGATCGAAGGCGAATATCACTCCGGTGAGCGCGTGGTGATCATCGATGACCTGGCAACTACTGGCGGCAGCAAGTTTGAAGCGATCGAGAAACTGGCCGCAGCCGGGTTGGAAATCAAAGATGTAGTGGTGCTGATCGACCGCCAGTCCGGAGCGTCTGAAGCGCTGGCTCAGGCCGGGTACCGCTTGCACGCCGTACTAACCCTCACCGCCCTGCTTGATTACTGGGAGAGCACGAAGCGCATCCCAATGGATCAGATCACTGCCGCACGAGATTTTCTCAAACAGACCCAAAGCTGACCGCTGCGAGGCGCGCATGTACAAAACCCTTCGTCCCCTCATCTACCGCCTGACGCCTGAACAGGCGCATCATCTCACGATCAACCTGCTTGGGTTGGCCGGGGCCGTTCCTCCGGCAGCTGCACTGCTGCGCGCGCTCTTTCGTCCCAAACAGCCCGGTCCGGCTGTGCACGCTTTCGGCCTGAATTTTTCCAACCCGCTGGGTATGGCCGCCGGGTATGACAAAGATGGCGTGGGCTGGCGCGGGCTGGCCTGCCTGGGCTTTGGACATATCGAAGTGGGTACCGTTACGCCCAGACCGCAGCCCGGCAACCCCATCCCCCGCCTGTTCCGGCTGGTGCCTGACCAGGCTGTGATTAACCGCATGGGTTTTAATAACCGCGGCGCGGAGTTCCTCGCTCGCCGCATCCGCGGACCGCGCCCGAAGGGGCTCATCTTGGGGGTGAACATTGGCAAGAATAAAATCACCCCATTAGCAGAAGCCAACCAGGACTACCTATCTCTACTGCGCACCTTTGCTCCCCTGGCAGATTATCTGGCGGTTAATGTCAGTTCGCCCAACACCCCCGGGCTGCGCAGTTTACAGACCCGCTCCGCACTGGAAAATTTGCTGCAGCCTCTCAATGTTGAAAAAAATAGCTTAGCACGCCAGTTAGGCCGCTCTACGCCGGTGCTGGTCAAGCTCGCCCCGGACCTGAGCGACGAGGAACTGGATGGCGCACTGGAAGCGGTGCTTGGCAGCGGCATGGATGGAGTGATCATCACCAACACCACCATCTCGCGCCCACCCTTAATTTCTCCCCTGGCCAATGAGACCGGTGGCCTGAGCGGCGCGCCGCTCACGGCGCTCAGCCTGGCGATGACCCGTAAGGTCGTCCGCCGCCTGAATGGGCAGCTGCCGGTCATTGCCAGCGGTGGAATCATGTGCGCCGCCGACGCTCAGGCTCGTCTGGACGGCGGGGCGGCGTTAGTGCAGGTCTATACCGGCCTGATCTACTCCGGTCCTGGCCTGATCAAGCAAATGCTGGATGCGCGGCTGTCCGTCCCTTCTAGTTCCAGGGTGTGAAGAAGGTCAGCGAACCGGTCACCGTCTGCCAGACCGCAGCGAATGGAGCCATGCTTTCGGGCCAACGTTCCGGCTCCCAGGGATCGTTGACAATGGTGTAAACGCGTTTTTCGTTGGTCACAATAATCGCCTGGCGAGAAGCCCACGGACCTCCCTCCGGGTTACTTTTGAACACTACCGCCCGCGCTCCACCAAAGGTGCGGTCCTGAACGGAATTGAGGTCAACGTCTAACCGCAAAGCAAGGATTTCTCGCGGCGCCTGCACCAAGTCACTCGCCAGCAGTGGATAGGCGCCCAGTGTCAAGGAGACGTGCACGTTCTGAAAATCAGATGAGTTTCCCAGATTTGGACCGCCTTCCACTCGTCCAGAAAAGGCGGGATCGGTCTCGAAATCCGCCGGGTAAAGGAAGCAGTATCCCTCCGCTTCTTGCACCAGCCGCTTCGTACCTTCAGCGGCTTGCGGGCAGACCTGATTGGCCAGGCGAACTTCACGCTGGATTAAAGGGGGAAAGAAAACAATGGAACTGGTGACCGTCTCCCAGGCTTTTGTAACCGATTCATTCAGTTCAGAGACAAAACCCGGCTGAGGGGAAATGGTCACCGTATATTTATAGTCATTAGCAACCACGAACCCGGTTTGTGCCTGAATCATTCCGGGCAGTCCATTGAGTACAACCGCCGGGATGCCATCCATGTTGAGTGATGCCTGGTTGATTTCAACCGGGTCCTGCGGACTAATAAACACCGAGCGCCACTTTTGTGCATAAGCGGCACTGTCGGATACATCTGCCGGGCCGTTACTGGCGACATAGACATGTACAGTCGCTAACTCCATCTGCTTGGGGCCAGGCGTTTCCTGTGGCCCAACCAGGTTGACCACTTCCTGCGGGCGCAGTTCATCCGGCTGTATCGTAAAGGTGTCTGGGTACAGGAAACACAGGCCGTTAAGCGGGTTGGCATACAGGCGCAAGCCAGGCGCTTCGCGCGGGCAGTTTGCCAGAGGGTCAGCAGTCGTAGAGGAAACTGGGGTAGTTTCTGCCTGGGGCACGGCAGTTGATTTCACCGCAACGGTATCTGTCACCGCTGGCAAAGACGCGGCCTGAACAGTAGCGGACGGAAGTACAGGCGCAGGGACATTAACGGGCTGGCAGCCTGCCGCGAAAGGTAACAGCAGTGCCAGGAAAAGGAAAGTTGAACGTTTTAGAACAAACCCAATCATCGATAACCTCCCGTGAAAACTTCTGTTTTCAAGAAGTAATCCAGAGTGTTTCAGAAACAAATACAAATTTGTTATAGGATGTTAACGATTATTTGGTTTAAAAAGTTCCGGGTGAGCATTATAAAAGGCAGGCGGAAAGCCGCGAGGCGACCGAACAGACAGTTTACGAAATCTTGTCAAACCAATCCCGCAGGCCATCCCCCAACAGGTTATAGCCCATCACGGTCAGGGTCACCGCCAGCAGTGGGAAGAGGAACATCCACCAGCCCGTATCGAGATAATCACGGCCTTCAGCAAGCATTGCCCCCCAATCCGGCGCGGGAGGCTGGGCACCCAGGCCAATGAAGCTCAACCCGCCGCCCGCCAGCAAGAAGGTGCCCAGGCGCAGCGTCAGCAGCACGATGATATTCGAGAACAGGTTGGGCAGCAGGTGGCGAAACATCAGGCGCATGCCGCTTGCGCCTAATGCGCGGCCTGCTTCCATATACGGCAGCTGGCATAACGATAGCGTGCTACTGCGTACCAGGCGGTAAAAGCTGGGAATACCGGTCAGTCCCAGTGCCAGGATTGTCCCATCCAAAGATGGCCCGGTGCGCGCAATCACCAGCAGCGCCAAAAGCAGTCCTGGCAGGGACAGCCAGGCATCCATCAGGCGCGAAAGCAACTGGTCAACCCAGCCCCGGTAATAGCCGGCCAGCAAACCGCAGAGGATGCCTGGGAGCGCCGAGATTAACACCGCCAGCCAGCTCAGGCGCAGCGCCAGGCGCGACCCATAAGCAACCCGGCTGAACAGGTCGCGCCCGAAGGAATCCGTGCCAAACACATGCGCCGATGAAGGCGGCAGCAGCCGCGCGGCAGGGATCAATTGGTCAGGCGGGTAAGGCGCGATAAGCGGTGCGAAAACAGCCAGAAATACTACCAGGCCGGTCAAAATGATGCCAATCGATAAGTTGACCGGCAGTCCTGGCAGCCGCGCGGAAAAATGGATGCGAGTTGGTGATTCTGTTCTGGCTGCCGGCTTACCAGCCGGGCGCAGTTCTACTGACAACCCCAGGTCAACCGGTTTACTGCCTGTGGCCATCTAAACTGCCTCATTTCCCACCCGCGGATCGAGGAACCCGTGCGCGAGGTCGATCATCAGGTTGAAAAATTGAAAAAGCATCGCCAACAGCAGCACAGCCCCAAGGATCAACGGGTAATCTTTGTCAAATACGGCCTGGACGATCATGCGTCCCAACCCGGGCCAGCCGAAAATCGTTTCCACTACAAACGCACCGCCCAGCAAATGCCCAAAGTTCAACCCTACCAGGGTTACCACTGGGATCAGTGCATTGCGCAAAATATGCTTGCGCCATACGATGCACCCTGGTACACCTTTGGCATGAGCAGAGAGCACATAATCTGCACGAGAAACGTCCAACAGGCTGGCGCGGCTGATACGGGCGACCACTGCCAGCAGCGGCACAGCCAGAGTCAGCGCGGGCAGCACCAGGTGTGCGGGCGTCCCGCCACCAGCGACCGGCAGCAGGCGCAGCTTGACCGAAAAGATCAACGTGAACAGCATCGCCAGCCCAAATGTGGGAGCGGCAATGCCCACCGCCATCACTGCACTGACACTCAAATCAGCAAAACTGCCCTGACGGGCAGCGCACCATATTCCAACGGAAACCCCCAGCAGTGTGGCAAACAGGGTAGATGCCAGCGCCAGGTATAAAGTATTCGCAAATCGCTCGCCGAGCATGGTGACGACCGGCCTGCCGCTGATTAATGACTTGCCGAAATCACCATGCAGAACGCCGCCAAGATAATCGAAGTAACGGACCAGGAAGGGCTGGTCCAGGCCCAACTGCTGGCGCAGGGCCTGCAGCTGGGCCTGAGAAGCCGATTCTCCGATCATCGTCTCGGCAGCGTCACCGGGCATCACATTGAGCACGGCGAAGGCCACCAGGCTGGATATTCCCAGCACCAGCAGCATGCCCATTAACCGGCGAGCGATTCGCTGAAACAATCCAATCCTCTCTTACTGCCTGGTCGCGTCGTTGAGTAAAATGCGGCCCATTGGGCCAATCACTACGCCCGAAACCTCTTTGCGGATAGCGATGAAATCGGTTGGCGTATACAGTGGCTGCCAGGGGGCATCCTGGAGGATTGCCTGCTGCGCTTGCAAATAGAGCGCTTTGCGCGCCGCTTCATCCATGTTTTGACCAGCCTGGCTCAACTGCTGATCCACTTCTGAGTTGTTGTAGAAGTTGCGGTTGGTGCTTCCAATACGGGCGGAAGACAGGTAAATTTGCAGTACGTCGGCATCGTTCCAATCATAACGCCACAGCATCAAGTCGTAGTTACCTTTGGTCATTGCAGCCTGAGCGGCAGCGCTATCCAGCTGCTGGATCTCGGCCTGCACGCCGATCGCTTTCAACTGGCTTTGCAGCACAGTCGCAAGCGCCTGGTTTGGCGGACGGGTAGAAGTCAGCAAAATCGTGGTGAGCGGCTTACCATCTTTCTCCATGATGCCATCCGGGTTAGCCGTGAAACCGGCTTCCTGCAGCAGTTCTTTCGCTTTTGCGAGATCAAAATTCATTTCTGAAGATTTCAGCGAGGTATCAAAGCCGGGCAGTGTAGGAGCCAGCGGCGCGAAAGCCGGCTTGCCGATCCCGCCCAGGGCCGTCTGGACCAATTCAGCTTTATTAACTGCATGAGATAACGCCTGGCGCACACGAACATCATCAAACGGCGCTTTCTGGCAATTGAAACCCAGGTAGATCAGGCTGTTGAGTGTAGTTTCGACCAGATTGGTATTCACATCCTTTTTTAGCGCCGCCACATGGTTGGGCTGGTTGACAAACAGCACGTCCAGCTCGCCTGCCTGGAATGCAGTCAGCTGCTGCGAGACATCGGGAATGATTTTGAAGACCAGCTTGTCCAGGTGCGGGGCCCCCTGATTTTCCATCACTGCTGGAGGCCAGGCATACTTTGGGTTCCGGACCAGGGTAATCGATACGCCCGGTTCCCATTTCTCCAGCGAAAACGCACCTGAGCCAACCGGTTTGCGTCCAAATTCCTCGCCTTCATTCTTTACCGCTGTCGGGCTGACAATCCCGGCATAGGGGTTGGTCAGGGAGCTCATGAAGGTGGTAGTGGGTTCTTTGAAATTGAAGCGGAAGGTCAGATCATCGACAACTTCGATATTATCGATAATTGCCACGGCGCTGGCCAAAACAGACTTCTGTCCCTGCTGGATCAACCGGTCATAGGTAAACTTGACTGCTTGCGCGTTGAGCGGTGTACCATCCTGGAACAGGATGCCCTTCCGCAGGGTGAAAGTTAGCTGCTTCCCATCCGGCGACTGTACCCACTTTTCGGCCAGATATGGCTTGTAGGAGTTATCGGTGTCAAGGTAAACCAGGGTATCGAACAAATAGGGCAAAATGACATTCTGCCCCGACCCAGCAACACCCTGCGGGTCCAGGCCGCTGGGTTCCGAGGTAATTGCCCGAGAAACAACCTGCTCCCTGACTGAACCAATCTGTGCGGCAGGCGCGCAGCCTGCGAGTAGCAAGACGGTTATCAGAACAAACAGCGTTAATTTACGCATTGCACATTCTCCTTCTCCATCGTTTATTGAGATGTTTTCACACGCTGATTTTCAAGCTCAGCGACATAGTCAATTGCTTTACGAGCCGCTTCCTGGCCCTGGTGAACGCAATCCGGCACGCCTACCCCATCAAAGGCACTGCCTGCGGCGTACAGGCCCGGACTGGTTTCCAGCCCGGCATGCATGGCTTTTACCCGATCTAGATGTCCAACTTCGTACTGCGGATTGGCTTTGTGCCAGCGATAAATGCGCGCCATTTGCGGCTCGGCATCGATCTTCAGCAAGGCTTTCAGCTCACGCTTGACCAGCTCGAGCATAGCCGCATCGCTCAGATCGACACGTTCTTCCTGTCCTGGACCGCCGACGAAGCAGCGCAGCAGCAGGTAATCCTCTGGCGCACGGTGGTTAAATTTGAGTGAGGTCCAGGTGCAGGCGGAAATTTCTCGGTTTTCTTTCTTGGGGATTACTAACCCATGCCCAACGAAGGGTTTATGAATATCTGCCTTCCGGTAAGCCACCGAGACGGTCGCCGTGGAAACGTAGCGAATCGCCGCCATCTCTCGCGCTGCCTGCGGGGCAACTTCCTGGACCAGCTCAGAAGAAACATAAGCCGGCGCTGCCAGAATCACAGCCTCGGCCGCAATCTGCTCGCCGTTATCCAGCGTCACCTGATAATCACCCGCAGGTTGGCGCTCCAGGCGTGAGACTTTCACGCCACACAGCACCTGTCCATCCGTCAGCGCGGCGGCTAAGCTATCGACCATCTGACCCAGGCCGCCCTGCAAACTGACAAACATACTCGCCGGTACTTTCGAGGGAGCTGCCGGCTGCTGGCTGGCAGTGTGCGTCCGGCGCTGCGCCAGCATACCTTTGATCAGGCTGCCGTGCTTCTTTTCGATATTTCGGAAACGCGGGAAAGTTGCCAGCACACTCTGCTTCTCAGGATCTGAAACGTGAATGCCCGACATCAACGGCTCGGCGATCTTATCCAACGCTTCAGTCCCCAGACGGCGGCGCACAAAGGAACCCACACTTTCATCCTCGTCATCCTTGCGGCGGGGAATAAACAGGTCCATACCCATGCGGATCTTGCCGGGCCAGGAGATCAATGTGGAGGTGACGAAAGGCATAAACCGGGTGGGGATGATCAGCATCACGCCATCGGGCAGCGGGGCAAGTTTACCGTGGTTGAGCACGTAGACTTTACGCTGCTTATCATTGGTGCCAATCAGTTGATCACCCAGGCCCAACTCGAGGCACAGGTCACTGGCCCACGGTTTCTGGCGAATGAAGCAGTCCGGACCACCATCGACCAAGAAGTCGTCGACGCGTTCTGAAATGATCTTTCCACCCAGGCGCTGGCTGGCCTCAACCAGCACAAAGCGCACAGCCTGCCCCGTCTGGCGGGCTTTCTGCTGCACAGTATAAGCTGCTGCCATCCCGGTTATGCCGCCGCCCACGACAACGATTGTACGAACCTCTTTCTCAACAGTGCTCATGGTATTCCTCCCTGAAAATGCTCAACTCAAGTTCGCTAACGGGTGACAGGCTTAAGCGCAGGCGCGCAAGAAGCGCCGGCGAACTGATGCATTCCGCCGCCTGTAACTGGGATATTGAATTGAGTTGAAGCGTTTTTCCTTACTAGTTCTTATGACTTTCTGTCAGTTCTGGCAGCTCGTTTGCAAATGGGAACGAGCCGGGCTGATACGCGCAGAAGGGCTCCTCAGCCAGGATATCACCGGTCATCGCATATGCCCGCGAACGCGACCCCCCACACACGGTGTTGAACTCACACACCCCACAGCGGCCTTTTAAAGCTTCTTTATTGCGCAAAGACTGGAACAGCGGGCTGTTCTGATAAAGGTCCTTTAAGTGCGTCTTGCGCACATTCCCTACGCTTACTGGTAAATACCCACTGGGAAAGACTTCCCCAAGAAGGGAAATAAAGACAAAACCATCACCCGCATTGACATGCATTGGCGTGCGGCGAATGCGCTCGCGGGGCTGGATAACTTCCACTCCGTTCGTCTCTGCGTGCAGCATTTCCATCAAACGGGTATAGGTATCGTTCAAGTCCATATACTCCTGCACTGGCAACTGGTGTGCGTCCAGGTAGGCGCGCTGCAACACGACCCGCTTGAAGTGATGCCCCTCAGTTGTCTTCAGGCTGATAAACTTGGAAGCGTCATACAGGAAGTTCATTACCGCTTCGTAATCCCGCACCGATATTTCATCCTCACTTAACCCGCGCCCGGTGGGCACCAGGAAAAAGACACTCCAGGTCATCGCGCCCATCTGGCGCACCAGGGTAAAAATCTTGGGCAGGTCATATAAATTGTGCCTGGTGACAGTGGTATTAATCTGCAGTTTCAGGCCTAGTGACTGCGCTGTCTTCCAGCCATTAACCGTCCATTCGAAGGAACCCGGTACGCCACGGAAAGTATCATGGATCTCCGGGCAAGAGCCATCCAGGCTGAGTGAGATTACCTTGCAGCCGGCTTCCTTTACCTTTTCAAGATTGTTTGGATTGAGCAGCGGGGTTCCAGAGGGCGACAAGGCAATTGGCAGGCCAATTTCCGCACCGTAACTGGATAACTCGAAGATATCTGAGCGCTTGAAGGGATCGCCGCCAGTCAAAATCACCAATGGGTGGGGCATCCCAAAATCCGCGATCTGGTCGAGCAGCATTTTGCCTTCATCCGTTGAAAGCGCATGAGGGTTATGTTCGGGCTGCGCTTCAGCGCGGCAGTGGCGACAAGCCATATCACAGGCCTGAGTGGTTTCCCAGATCACCATAAAAGGGCGCTGGCTTAAGTCATAGTTTGGCTGGCGAATCATTTGCATTCGGTTTAAATTCCTTCCAGTAAGGTTATGAAACAGAATCTTGGATTAAAAGATAACTACCAATCAGGTCCAGGAGCAGATTGTCCAGGAAGTCGGTAGTGCGTTGGTATAACCGTAAACCTTCGACATCCTCTCGCCCGCCCAGATAACCCGTTTCATGAATTGCATCCAGGATCGAGCGGCGAAAAAACAAAAAGACCCGCACGGTCTCGGATAAGGAAAGCCCTACCCCTGAACAAACCTGGCTGTATTCGCGAGTAATCCGCTTGCCCTCTTCGATAAAGGCTTCACCGCCGTCGCTGCGCCCATTATATTGCAGCAGTAGGGCCATCAGGCGGTTACCGGTTCCACGCAAACGCAAGCGCTGATCCTCGCTCATGCGGTCGAGCCAGCGCTCTTGAGAGGGTAAGTTCCGGACACTCTGGCGGGCATTATCAACTGCGCGGGTGTGCAACGGTTGAAGAGCCGGTTGAACGGTGAGATCAGTTACCCCAGGCTGGATCATATGCTGGACAAACGCTTCCAGGATGCGCCTGGAGAAGCGCCGCCGCCTGCCTGGCGTTCGGATATAAGGGATTTGACCGGCATCTGCCCAACGGCGCAGGGTAGTGAAATGCACTCCCAGGTAAGCGGCAGCTTGCGATAAATCCATCCAGATCTCGTGCTCAATGTCTTTTTGCGTCATTTCTATGTATTTCTATGCAATTATTAGTAATTTTAACTTACTCGAACTGCTTCTAAGTATATGAACATGCCAAATGAGTGTCAACGGATAGAAACTAAGAGTCAATTAAGTAATTTGTCACCAATTCTTAAAGAGTTTTTATTGGGATTAATATGACATTTTTCATCTGGACCAAAATTTCAAAGGGAATGTCCTATATTTTCCTAGAAATTCCCCACTTTTCGTTCCGGGAACCCCCCATTGATGACCGCCGGGTTACATCCTATAGTTAGCCTTGTGAGGATACGCATCTTTTCTACTTCATGACAAAGCCACCTGCCAGGGCTCTTCTGGCAGATTTTTGTCATTGGATAGTCAAAATACGTCATAAGGAGGTGGCAATGACACAGCAAAATCGCTCTAAACCAAATCGCAGACAACAAAATCGCAAGAAAAATCAGGATTGGGCCCAACAAGTAGACTGGCAACCAGACCAGGGCCCATATCGAGATTATGGATGGGAATCGGATGAATCCGTTCTGCCCGAGTTTCGGGATCCATCCATTCATCTTACCCGGCAAGAACAAGATGATGTTCAGCGGATGCGTCAGGAGGAATTTGGCGCAGGCCGCCGGACGCAGCGCGGACCTTATGCTGGGGTCGGGCCGCAAGGTTATCAGCGTTCGGACGACAGCATCTTTGAAGAGGTCTGCCAGCGCATTACCCAACACGGGCAAATCGATGCCAGCCACATGAAAGTTAATGTAAAAAAAGGTGAAGTGACCCTGGACGGTGACGTCGACAGCCGCCAAACCAAGAAAATGGTCGAGAATATTGCCGATCAGGTACATGGGGTGAAAGATATCCACAACAATTTGCATATCCAGCATCAAGGACAAGCTAACCAGACACGGTCGAACCAGGGTGGAAGCAGTCGGCAAGGTGGTAAAAACCGCAAAGGCGCACGCCAAACCAGCAACAAGAATCGGGTCGACCGGGTGGGTGATACCGGCGTTTACCCGGTATCTGGGCCGTGGCCTGATGATAATGCGCCGGTGCAAAATGAAGCCGGTTGGGGCCAGGGCGAACGGGGCGCGGAAGGCTACCAGGATAGTGGCCGTTCTGAATTGAATATTCCGCCGGAGAAGAATGAGTAACTCGAGCTTCTCCAGACAATTAAACAAATCTAGTAAGTTCTGAAAGGAGAAAAAAACATGACGCAGCGAGATTATGATCGAGAACGCCGCTGGCGTGATCAGGATTACGATCAGGATGACTGGGGGCGAACGCCTTCTCGAAATCGTAATGACCAGAATTATGGTCGCGACTGGTACAACGACAGAGGCTACGAGAACTATGGTAGCTATGGGGGTAACCAGCGCCTTTACAATGACCGCAACATGAATTGGGGATTCTATCGGAACCCTGATTTTATTCCTAACCGTGACAATGACCGGGACTACGCCCAGGATCGGGATCGCTTCAACCAGCAGTGGAATAACCAGAACCGTGATTTTGATCGCGATTACGATCAAGATTATGATCGCGGGTACAACCGGGCGTATAACCGAGGTTATGCAAGGGATTTCGACCGCAATATAAATACAAATCGGGATGTTTTCGGTCAGCGCTACGGCCAAAACTACCGCAACAACTGGAACCAGGGTGACTATGATCGTGATTACGATCAGGGCTTCAACCGTGGATACAACCGCGATTATGACCAAGATTTTGATAATGACTGGAATAATCGCTATGGGCGTGGGTATAACCGCAGTTACAACCGTGGATATGCGCGAGGCCAACAGTTTGAAACAGACAATGATGTGGTTTTCGTCGGCCCGGATAATGATCAGGATAATGACTGGAATAACGATCGCGGCTATAACCGTGGTTACAACAGCGGTTACAACCGTAGTTACAATCGCGATTACGACCGTGGGAATTATCGTAATCAGGATAGGGATCGTTTCAATGATCAGGGCCGCGACTTTGATCAGTGGAATCAATGGAACCAGAGCCGCTACTCCAACCGCGATATGAGTTATGGTTACGACCGGAATCAGGACTGGGATCAAAACCAGGGCTGGAACCAGAATCGCAACTCCTACCGCAACCAGGGACGCTCCTGGAATCAAAACCGCAACGATCGGGACTTTGATCAGTGGAACGGAATGAACGAAGGCGACCGCTCCTACAACCGCGAAGATTATGGCAACACCGGCTATGACTATGACCGGGGCTATAATCGGGGGCGGGCGTATCCAACCGCCGGAATGCGATCGGATTTTTTTCCCAACAACGACTACGAGGACCGCAGCAATACGGAAGGGAACATGAATTTCGCCGAAGGTGACATCGGCTATGATCGCCAGGGAGCTTTTTACCAGGATATGGATGAGCCGATGAATTCGGGCTACAGCGACTTCTGGACTGTGCCTGGCGAATACAGCGGCGTTGGCCCGCAGAATTACCAGCGTTCGGATGATCGCATTGAAGATGATATCTGCTCACGCCTGACAGACCATGATTGGCTGGATGCCAGCAACATCAACGTTGAAGTAAATGATGGCAAAGTCACGCTGAAAGGCTCCGTTCCAGACCGGCGAATGAAACGCATGGCGGAAGACGTTGCTGAAGATATTGCGGGAGTGAACCAGGTCGACAATGATCTCAAGATCGACCAGAATTCGACAAACCCAAATTTTAGTCCCGCCGGCCAGACGACCGCAGGTGCAGGCGTCACATCGGCCGGGGCAGTCACAGGCACCGGAGCGGACGTAGCAGCCGCTCAGTTCACACAACAGCAGAAAGAGCTGATCCGTAAAAACATGCAAGTCGTGGGTAAGAACGGGCAGATGATTGGAACGGTAAAAGAAATCCGTCAGGGCAACTTCCTGGTCGACCGGGATATGGCTCGGGATGTCTATGTACCTTACTCAGCAGTACAGTCGGTGAATGACCGGGTAGTCCTGATCATCACCGCGGACGCAGTCGACAATAAAAACTGGACCAATCCAGATATTAATGGATAGGTAGACAAGCTCTGCTGTTTGAATCAGAATAAACCATAAACCCACCGCCAGCGATAGCGGTGGGTTTATGGTTTCCTGCCTGAGTAGGTCGATCCCTTTGCTTCAATAGGAGATTCCCTGATTGAAGCAAGCCCTCCCCACTTCTAAAATTTGGATATGGTGCCGCTCATAGATGTTCTGATTCCTACCTACAATCGCCCATCCGCCTTGGCGGTGACGCTGACCAGCCTCATTGCGCAGACTAATCAAGGTTTTCGGGTGATCATCGCTGATCAGACAGAATCCTTCAATGTCGCAGAAAATGGAGAAGTTGAGGCAGTGGTTAATGTGCTACGCGCGCATGGAATACCGGTTTCAATTTTCAAGAACCTGCCTCGCCAGGGAATGGCCCAACAGCGCGCTTTCTTACTTGATCAAGCCGTCGCCCAATATGCGCTCTTCCTGGATGACGACGTGATTCTAGAAAGTTATGTGCTTCAGAATATGCTGGAGGCGATTGAAGAAGAGAATTGCGGCTTTGTCGGCTGCGCGCTGACTGGTTTGACATTTATCAACGATATCCGTCCGCATGAGCAGCAAATTGAATTTTGGAATACACCGGTAAAACCTGAGCAGATCCGTCCTGGAACTCCAGCCTGGGATCGGCACAAGCTGCATAATGCCGCCAACATTTACCATGTTGCCCAGCGCATGCACCTGGACCCGCAGCATCCCCGCCGTTACAAAGTGGCCTGGGTAGGTGGCTGCGTAATGTATTCCATACAGAAACTGCGCAGTGTTGGCGGCTTCTCTTTTTGGGAGGAGCTGCCCTCGGTACACGCAGGGGAAGACGTCCTTGCTCAACTCCGGGTAATGGACGCTTATGGCGGCTGCGGTTTGATCCCTTCCGGGGTTTTCCATATGCAGCTGCCGACCACCATCCCTGATCGCCCTGTTGATGCGCCTAAATTCCTGGAGATTGAGGTAAAGAAGAATGAGTCTGAAGCAACCTGAAACAATCCAAACCGGCCAGGAACGTCCGCCGGTCCCATACCCGACCTATGTACAAATCGAACCGGTTGGAATGTGCAACTTAAGCTGCACCATGTGCCCGATCAATTACCGGGATGACCCCCCACTGCACGGCAAACGGCGCATGATGGATTATAACCTGTTCTGCCAGATTGTAGATCAATTTATCGGTATGCAGACACTGCACCTACAAGGGTTAGGCGAACCGATGCTGCACCCGCGTTTCTTTGATATGGTTTCTTATGCGGTTAAGAAAGGGATCCGCGTAACAACCAACACAAACTTGACCGTGGTAAACAAAAAACGGGCCGAGCAGTGCATTACGACAGGCCTGGATACCCTGCACTTTTCGATTGACGGCACGAAGGCCGAAACCTATGAAAATATCCGCATCAATGCCCATTTTGACAAAGTGATCGCCAATCTCGATAACCTGGTGACTGCAAAACAACGCCTGGGCAGCGCGCTGCCGCATTTGCATATGGTGATGGTGATCATGCAGCAGAACCTGGCAGAACTGCCCGATCTTGTTCGCCTGGCCAGCGAATACGGGGCAGAAGAGGTTTTCGCACAGCAGCTCAGTCATGATTTTGGCGATCCTGCCTTTAACAAAAAGTTTCAACCCTTGAATGAATATGTAAAAGAACAAAGCCTCCTGTACGAAGACGAAAAGCGAATCGAGCATTATTTTGGTGAGGCGCGTGCGCTGGCAAAGGAATTAGGCGTTAACTTGCGTTTGCCTCGCTCGCGCGTACGCCCCTACCCCGCTGGGACACCCGGTCAGGACCGCTGCGATTGGCCCTGGTCGAGTGCGTATATCAGCTTCCAGGGCTATGCTATGCCCTGCTGCATGGCCTCTACCCCAGACACAATGAACTTTGGTCTTGTCAACAGCAGCAACCTGGATACTGTCTGGAACGGGGAAGCTTATCAACGCTTCCGAGAGCAGCTTGCCTCCGACCAACCCCCGGATATATGCCGGTCCTGCTCTATTTACAATGGTATGTTTTGAGGTGATTAATTATGACAAGAGATGATGAGTGTGGAAAAACGAGTGTGGATATCTTACTGCCGACGTGCAACCGCCTGGATTCGTTAATCATGTGTCTGAGCGGCGTTGCCGGGCAAACCTGTTCTCACTTCCGTTTATTGGTATCGGATCAAAGTGACCAACCCGCGCAGGAGAATAAGGTAGTGCAGTCACTGACCCGCATGATTGAAGCCCGAGGTGGAACCGTAGAATGGTTCTACCGCACCCCTTCACAGGGTATCGCTGAACAGCGAGATTTTTTATTGAAACAAGCCACCGGCAAGTATGTGCTCTACCTGGATGATGACGTGTGGATGGAACCAGATGTATTGGACAACCTGCTGCAAACGATCCAGGCAGAGAACTGTGGTTTCGTGGGGGCTTTCCCCAGCGGGCTGTCGTATCGCGAAGATTACCGCCCATACCAGCAGCACATCGAGTTTTGGGAAGGCCCAGTCATGCCTGAAGCGATCTCACCCGATACATCGGAATGGGAGCGCAACGTACTTCACCGCGCCGCCAATCTGTATCACGTCAGCTTGCAGGTGCCGCGCGGGCAGAAACGGCTTTATAAAGTAGCCTGGATTGCCGCCTGCATCCTGTACGACCGTGAAAAGCTGCTGGATATCGGGGGATTCTCCTTCTGGGACCGTCTGCCGCGTTATCAGTCTGGTGAAGAGGTTCTGGTACAGAACCTGATGATGCGGCGTTGGGGCGGCTGTTCCATTGTCCCGTCCGGCACATATTTTTCCGAAGTCCCTTCGACTGTTTTAAATGATAATGGCGCCGTTGATGGCTCTGCACTGGAGCTTTTAGATGAAATGGTAGAGAAATATGCCCCGGATAGCCTCCCTGAACCCGTCACCGAAATGGGTTCCGGGCATTAGAAAAATTGCCGTCCTGCGCGCCAACGCGTTAGGTGACTATATTTTTGCTCAGCCTGCGCTTTACGCCTTACGCGCCGCCTACCCGCAGGCTGAGCTCATTTTACTTGGCAAAGCCTGGCACAAAGCGTATCTGAAAGACAGACCGGGCCCGGTGGATCGAGTAGTGGTCGTGCCCCCTTATAAAGGCGTCAGCCAACCAGATACCTGGAGCGGGCAAACGCCTGAGATTACAGCCGTGCAAGAACAGTTTTTTAAAGATATGCAGGCAGAATGCTTCGACCTGGCCCTGCAAATGCATGGCGGGGGCGGAAACTCTAACCCATTTATCCAACGCCTGGGTGCTGCTCACACTGCTGGCATGCGCGCGCCTGGAGCGCCTGAATTGGAGCGCTGGATGCCGTACATCTACTGGCAGCATGAAATCCTGCGCCTGCTGGAGGTGGCCAGCCTGGTAGGCGCGCCCCCTGTGATGCTAGAACCACGAATTGAAACCACACAGCGGGACCTGGATGCGGCGCGGCAAGCGCTGGGACCCGTGAATAAGCCATTGGTTGTGCTGCACCCCGGCGCGTCCGATGGTCGCCGGCGCTGGTCTCCGCAGAATTTCGCCCAGGTGGGGGATGCTTTAGCCCAGGATGGTTACGCAGTCGTGATCGTAGGTGTCGCCGACGAGAATGAATTGGCTCAGGAAGTAGTCGCTGGCATGAATTCCTCTGTACGAAATCTGTGCGGCCAGTTGACCCTATCCGGGTTGACCGGTTTGCTGGCCCAGGCAGCCCTGGTCATCGGTAATGATTCTGGCCCGCGCCACCTGGCAGAGGCAGTCGGCGCGCCCACTGTCGGTATATACTGGTGCGGTAACCTGATTAACGCCGGGTCCGCCTTCCGCACCCGCCACCGCCCGCATCTTTCCTGGCGGTTAGACTGCCCGGTTTGCGGGCAAAATACGATCACTAATCCCTGTCAGCATGAGGTATCCTTCGTAGATGATGTCAGCGTTGACGAAGTGCTGGAATCAGCCCGGGATATCCTCAAAATAACTCAGGCTGAACAGGCCAGGGCAGGTGAGAGATGAAATCAACCTCCCCGGAACGGGAAAGGTGTGATGAACCAGCCCCAGAAATTGGCCAAGCTCAGGAACCATTACGCGATCCCTTCGCTCCGGGCTTACTCCATGAATTACCGGGTCCACCGTCCAAAATCGTAATTCTACGTGCTTCACGCATTGGCGATTTTATTAACGCCAGCCCCGCCTTTCACACACTGCGCACGGCCTTCCCCCATGCCAAACTGACCCTGATCACCTTGCCGATGCTGCGCGAAATTGCGCAACGGCTGAAAATCTTTGACCAAATCCTCGCCTTCCCCGGTTATCCTGGCCTGGCTGAGCAGTTCTTTGAACCCAGCGCTACACTACGCTTCCTTGCCGAAATGCAGGCAGAACATTTTGATCTGGCAATCCAGATGCAAGGCAGTGGGGTCTATTCGAATCCATTCACCCTCATGCTCGGCGCGCACTGGACGGCCGGTTTTGTACGTCCCGGAGACCCGCCGGGACGGCTCTCCGCGGCCCTGCCTTTCCCTGATGGTCACGAAGCGCAGCGCAACCTGGCCTTGCTGGAATTCCTTGGCCTGCCAAAAACTGACCTGCTGCCTGTTTTTCCGCTCTGGCAAGAAGATCACCAGGCTGCGGATGCCTGGTTGAAAGATCTCCCCACCCCCTGGATTGGCCTACACACCTCGGCGCGCGATGCTACCCGCCGCTGGCCCCTGAGGCGTTTCGCGGCTGCCGGCGCGCAACTCCAACAACGCTTTGGCGGCATGCTTATCCTGACCGGTGAAGCCAGTGAGCGGGCAGAGATGCAGGCTGCTTTGAATTCTACCGGCGCGCCTAATCTGAACCTGGCCGGCTGCACCAACCTGCCGGTGACCGGCGCGATCATCCAACGCCTGGCTCTCTTCCTGACCAATGATACTGGCCCTGCCCATATCGCCTACGCCCTGGGGACCCCCACAGTGACGATTTTTGGTGGAGGAGATCCGCAGCGCAACGGTCCTCCCGGCCCTGGGCCCTTCCAGATTCTCGCTCAGCCTATCTCCTGCCGTCCCTGTGAAAGCGGAACCTGCCCGATCGCGTTTCGCTGTCTTGATGAAATTAGTGTCCAACAGGTGGTTGAGGCAGGTGAAAAAATCATCCGCCTGCCAGATGGATTATGAGAAGGGGCCAAACTGGTCTTCTCCCAACTTTCAAGAGTAACCCCAGCCTGATTTTCACAGCTTTAGAAGATCCTCCACCCTAACCCGCCTCGAACCACAGCTTCCACTGTAAAATACACCTTAGTGATCGTTAATTTACGGAGGTGTCATGCCTAACTCACGAATAGCTCTACTGCGCATGTACCATCAGCAGCTTCTTCAACCAACCTTTGACACCCCGGCACAGGTGGTGCGCTGGATGGGCGCCGTGCAATCCCAGGATTATCTGGGCGCGAAATGGGCGGTGGGGCAGCGGGCGGCGACGACCGATACAACTGTGGAGCAGGCGCTCAATGATGGCAGTATTTTACGTTTTCATGTAATGCGCCCAACCTGGCATTTTGTAGCCGCCGAAGATGCCCATTGGCTGCTGGCGCTGACTGGACCGCGCGTCATCAAGAACCTGGCCGGGCGCTACCGCCAACTGGAATTAGACGACGATACCTTTGCCCACAGCGAAGAAGTTTTTCGCCAGGCACTGAACGGCGGTCGCCAGTTAACAAATGCCGAGATGGAAGCAAAGCTGAACGAGGCTGGCATAAGAACTGATATCCCTCAACGCTTTCCTCACCTGTTAGTACATGCGGAATTATCTGGCGTCATTTGCAGCGGCGCTTGGGAAGGCAAACAGTCCACTTATGCGCTGCTGGATGAGCGCGCCCCCACGCCGGCTCCTTTCGAACGGGAAGCGGCGCTGGCAGAACTGACCCGGCGCTACTTTTCCAGTCATGGCCCCGCGACGCTCAAAGATTATTCCTGGTGGTCCGGGCTGACGATGGCCGATATCCGCGCCGGAATTGATTTAGCTCACTCCAGCCTGGAAAGCGAGGTGATCGAGGGCGTAACCTACTGGTCAGCAGGTGATGCATCGTTGATTGAGACCCCAGAAGTTCTGGCGGGTCCGGTCGCCCACCTGCTGCCCAATTATGATGAATATGTGGTCGCCTACACAGACCGGGACGCCATCTTTGATCCGGCCTTCTCGGATCAACTGCATTTACGAGGCGGGGTGCTTAATAATGTCCTGATAGTGAATGGCCTGGTGAGCGGTAGTTGGAGCCGGAAGTTCAAGAAGAACGAAGTGCAGCTGAGGGTTAACCTGCTTTGGCCGCTCACAACCCCTGAACAGCAGGCCCTGGAACGCGCCGTCCAGCACTACGGGGAGTTTTACGGCTTGCCTGTCGATTTATCCGTTGAAAATAAAACAGGGCTGTGAAGCGTCCCACAGCCCTATGGCGGCTTACGCCTGCTTCTTCTCCCGCACATAACGCTTGCGGATGCGTTCAATAACGCCGGTGGTTGAATGGTTAGCGATATAAGGAATAATGCGTAAGACGCCCCCATACTTTTCGACCACTTCTGCTTCCGGCAGCGTTTCACGCGTATAATCTCCACCCTTTACATACACGTCCGGCTTCACATAATGGATCAAATTAATCGGGTTGTTTTGTCCAAATGGGGAAACGAAATCCACGCAGGATAAGCCAGCTAGAACCCGGCAGCGTTCGAGGAGATTGTTAATCGGCCGGCTGGGCCCCTTCAGGCGTTTCACACTCTGATCGGTATTGACCCCAATCACCAGCACGTCCCCAAAAGATTTGGCCTGATTCAAATAAGACACATGCGCCGAATGGAGAATATCAAAAACACCATTGGTAAACACAATTTTCTTGCCCTGCTCCCGCAGCATCTCAAGCCGAGCCGCCAGCGCCGGCCAATCCTCAATCAATTTCTGATCGCTGCCCAGGTAGGACTTGAGTTCGTCCAGGCAGCAGGCCGCCTGTCCTTCCTTTTCCACGACAATGGAAGCAACCGCTGAAGCAATTTCACCGGCAGCCGCTGCCTGCGCGCCCGCTGCTAGACTAAGCGCAAGCCCGGCGATGAAGGCATCCCCGGCCCCGCTTACCCGATTAAACGGCATCTTCGGCGCATAAGTGCGATAAACGGGTGTATCCCGGTCCAACACCAGCGCGCCGTTATCATCTAACGTAATCGCCACCATCTGCGTGTCCAAAGACTGCAAAATATGCTCCCCCGCCTCACTCAACTTCTCCAGCGGGTCAGCAGATTCACTGTCTTGCACTTTGTTTTGGTAACCATTCTTGCTGTTCTTTACTGCCCCGTTATGATCTTTATTGGTGTACTTACTGCCCTTTTCAGCACGCTTGTGCTCATTGAGCATTTCTAACGCGGAATAATAACTGGGCCGCACTGCTGCAAGGCGCAGACCCTGGTAGGCTTCCAGGCGGCGTGTATCCGTCACCAGGATGCAATTCTGAGTTTGCTGCATTTTGGCAATGCCTGCCAGCACGCGCTGCGTGAAGATTCCCTGTCCATAATCCGAAAGAACCACTACGTCCACTTTCGAGCAACGCTGCTCCAAAATATCCAGGAGCTGCTTCTCAACAGGGCCGTCAACCGGTTCTGTCGTCCCCTGATCATAACGCGCGACCAGCTGCGCATCGGCGTAGATGCGCCGTTTCAGCAGCGTTTGCCGCTCAGGGTGCCGCAGAATACCTTCTACAGAGATACCCTCCGCACTTAAGGCCGTGATGATCTGGTCGCCTTCTACATCCTGTCCAATTACGGATAGGATCTCGACAGATGCATCTAACCGGCAGGCATTTAACGCCACCTGAGCAGCCCCGCCTGGACGGTCAAAGGTCGTTTGTGCCTCGATCACCGGCGCGGGACCTTCCAATGCCAGCCGGCCGGCTTTCCCCCGCACGCTTGAATCGAGAATAACCTCCCCCACGACCAGTATTTTTATCTTGGTAAATTGGTTCAAAATGGATAACAAATCGTTGTCCATAAATTGTTTTATTTCCTGTATAAGCTCCGTAAGTTTCTATCTATTATGTTTGCCTTTTTTGCGTTCGTTTCACAAACCATACTCCCTCGTAAATTTCACTTTACAGGAGAAGAAGCAGAGCAGCAAGACGACACTCATCCTATCCCAATAGTAGGGAAATCCCGCGCGATCAACTTTTCAGGTTGGATATGGTCAGTTTTCTTCTATCAATTCCTTACCATTTCGGAGAAGCACCGTATGCAATTTGTAAGGAAAATTTAAAAGCGGAATGGTATAATTATGACGTAACTCATCCAAATTAGAGATTGATAGATGCTTGGTGATTTTAGCGGCAGGGAATTGTCTCCTGGGCTTACTCAGGCCTTCTTCCTGCCAGCAGGCTGTACGAGGATTATTGTTATGTTACTAGCCCGAGAAAATGGCGGCATAAAATTTTTCGCGGAAACCTATCGCCTGGAGTTTGCAAAGGATCGGCCTTTTGTTTACTTAGACGATCAGAATGGGGTCCGTATAGTTGATTTATTCGTACTTTCCAGCGTGCATCCCCTTACCGGACGGGACGACACGACCGATATCAGTGCCTGGTCGGTTGACGAAAACCTGGACGAAGTTGTCTTCACCTTAGAAGCTTCCAGCTCTGTCTGGCAAAAGAAAATTTACCGTTTCCGCTGCCGTTCACGCCGATTTCGCTATGAAGTGGAAGTGCGCGGGGCTGGCCAGCTGGCCGAAGCGCATTACTTAGGCGGCTACTATTCTGCCCAAATCCGCTGGGGTTCCGGTTTCTTCTTATCAGGGCAGAACTTTCAACAGGGCTTCAACCCGGAGCCTTCCTGCGCCGAGGTTTACACCTTCCCATCCCAGGCGAACAGCACCATAAACCTTAGCGGCGTCCCCCTGCCGGGTAAGGATGACTGGTTCCTCACCCCACCCCCCTTCTGCTTTGCCTTCGAAACCCAATCTGGCTGGCTGGGCATCGGGGTAGAAGCGCAACCCGGTAAGAATCAATATACGGAGTATCAATATCACGGCAGCCCGTCAGCTTTTTACCTGACCCTGCCTTATGAAGGCTACACCCAGGTCAATGGCAGCTATGAACTCCCTGCGCTGGCCTTTGACTTCGGTCCTGACCCCTACACGCTACTGGCTGCGCATGTGCATCACCTGCGCGCGGCTGGCCTGGCGCCAGTGCCAAATCCTGATTTTCGACCCAATTGGTGGACAGAACCGATCTTCTGCGGTTGGGGCGCGCAGAATCATCTGTCCTATCAACAGAAAGATCCGGCCCCGGCATATGCCACGCAGGCAAATTACGAGCATTTTCTTCAAATGTTGGAAAATCAGGGCATTCATCCTGGCACCATCGTGCTCGATGATAAGTGGCAAGCCACCTATGGAGAAAATGAGGCTGACCAGCAAAAATGGCCGGACCTGCCCGGCTTTATACGCGACTGTCACAACCGGGGGCAGCATGTGCTGCTGTGGCTTAAAGCCTGGGCCCCGGAAGGCCTCCCAGTGGAGGAGTGCATTCTCAATGCAGCTGGCTTGCCGGCGGCCGTCGACCCCACCAACCCGGTTTACGAACGCCATCTGCGCGCGACAGTCCGCCGGATGTTATCTCCAGAAGGTTATGACGCAGACGGATTCAAAATTGACTTCAGCGCGCGTATTCCGAATGGTCCAGGGATGCAGCTGCAAGGCTCGTCCTGGGGCCTGGAGTTGATGCGCCTGTATTTGAGCATCATTCGAGATGAAGCTCGCCAGGTCAAGCCAGATGCCTTCATCATCACCCATACCCCTCATCCTTACCTGGCGGATCTGATGGATGCAGTCCGTTTGAACGATATTAACACCGGCCAGAACCTGCTGCGCCAGATGACACACCGCGCGCGTATCGCCGCGATTGCCTGCCCAGAAGCGTTGATCGACACCGATAATTGGCCTATCCGCGATAAAGCAGCCTGGCGCGAATACCTGGCGTTGAAGCCTACGCTGGGGATCCCGGCATTGTATTTTGCCAGCCATATCGATGCCACCGGCGAAGCCTTTAATGATGCCGATTATGCGCTGTTGCGCGAGACCTGGGCTGCATACCGGGCGGAACTTACCGAACATCAGCGGCATCCCAGCGCCGCAAAAATTAACGAATTGGGAGGGGCCTTCTTACCCGGGCCCAACCGCTCCGCCAAACGCCTGGCTCTTTCCAGCACACTTTCCGTTGAGACAAAGCCTCTCAAAACCAGGGACAATAAGACCGTATTACACGGGCAGGCGTAAGATGGCAAAGGCTAATTTTTCTCCGGCTGCCGATCGAACTGGCAGTGATTTTGGGATCGTGGAAGGCTTTTATGGCGTCTTCTACACCTTCCCGGAACGCAACGACCTGATCCGTTTCGCAGGGCAGCATGGTTACAATCTTTACGTCTATGCCCCCAAGAACGATCGCCAGCACCGCGCGCGCTGGTGGGAAGCCTACCCGGCTCAGATCATGGCGCAGTTTGCTGAAACAGTGACCATCGCCCAACAATCTGGCGTGCGGTTTTGTTACGCCATCAGCCCGGGTGGGGCAATCGCTTATTCATCCCCGGAAGATTTCACCCGGCTGACTGCCAAACTGGACACGTTCTACGCGCTTGGTGTGCGCGCCTTTAGCCTGATGCTGGATGACAACGAGCCTGGCTTTCACAACGTCGCGGATGCGCGCCTTTATGGAACGCCAGCCCAGGCGCAAGCCGACCTGGCAAACAGGCTGTATGCCTGGCTGCGTGGCAAAGATGCAAACTGTACATTGAGCTTTGTCCCGGCTGAATACAGCGGCCGAGCGCCCTTTAGTGATTACATTCAAAACCTGGGTATTCTGCTGCACCCTGATATCGCTTTATGCTATACTGGCATCGAAACCTGTTCACCCAAAATTTCAACCGAAGATGTTCTCCAATTCGCCGCGGCAGCACAGCGCAAGCCGCTAATTTGGGATAACTACCCGGTCAATGACCTGGATATGCAACCTGAGCTGCACCTGGCCCCCATCACCGGTCGGGCTGGAGATTTGTTGGATGCTGTCCAGGGAATCCTGGTGAATCCAATGACCGATATGGAAGCTTCAAAAATCCCCCTGCTGACCTATACCGCTTACGCTGCCGACCCAACCCATTATCAGCCAGAGCTGGCCTGGGATGCAGCCTTGCGCGAAGTAGCCGGGGAAGCTTACACCGCTGCCCTGCGCACGCTTGCAGAAAATACAAACCTGAGCTGCCTGGGAACTGCCGGTCAGCGCCTGGACCACCTCTCGGAGGCGGCCTTGCAGGCGCTGCGCAGCAGTCCGCTGGCGCAAGCCCTGGATTCAACACCACTGCAGGCTCTGGAATCCTATTTGACAGAGATCGACGAGGCGGGTTATACATTAAAGTTTCGCCTGGAAAACCTGGCCTTACGCAATAACCTGCTGCCCTGGATCGAAGTATTAGAGCACTGGATGTGGATGACGCGCTTCGCCTTGCGCGTGCTCTGTGCCATTCACCTGGGACAGCCCTATTATGCGGACTTGAGCCGCGTTCGTACCTACCGGGAAGCCATTGCCAGACACCCAAAGCGGATAGCCAGCCCGGCCCTACTCCCTCTGATCGACTTCACCGAAGCTGTCGTCAGCGCTCAGGTCGAACAGGAACAAATTTCCCGCGTAATGCTGGGAAACGTTCCAGCAAGCGCATAACGATCGACAAAGATCAATCTGCCAATTTATGTTGGAGGCGCTAATGATTACGAAAAAGAAGAAGTTATTCTTAATTGGTAATGCTCATATCGACCCCGTCTGGCTATGGCAGTGGCAGGACGGTTTCCATGAGACGAAAGCTACTTTTCGTTCAGCTTTAGATCGCATGAACGAGTATTCCGATTTTGTGTTTGTTTCCAGCTCGGCCGCCATTTATGAATGGGTCGAGCAAATTGACCCAGAAATGTTCGCCGAGATCCAGGAACGTGTCAACGAAGGACGCTGGAAGATTGTCGGCGGATGGTGGATTGAACCCGACTGCAACATCCCTAGCGGCGAATCATTTGTTCGCCAGGGACTGTATGGGCAGCGTTATTTTAAAGAAAAATTTGGGGTAACCGCTAAAGCAGGTTACAACGTGGATAGCTTTGGGCACAACGGGATGCTGCCGCAGATTCTGAAGAAAAGCGGCATGCCCTATTATATCTTCATGCGCCCCTCTCCCCACGAGAAAGGTCTGCCCGGGCACCTGTTCTGGTGGGAATCAGACGACGGCTCACGTGTGCTCACCTTCCGCATCGCGCTGGAATATGCCAGTTGGGGCCGTGAGCTGAACCAGCACATCGCCAACATCGCCGCGCAGCTCAAGGACCCGCAGTCAGAGATGCTCTGCTTCTACGGGGTAGGCAACCACGGTGGTGGCCCAACCAAAGAGAACCTGGACAGCATCCATGCCCTGCGCGAAGACCCACGCATGCCCGAACTGTTGCTCAGCTCGCCGGATGAATTCTTTGAAACCGTCGAAGCCCGCAGCAACGTGCTGCCCGTAGTGCACGAAGACTTACAGCATCACGCCAGTGGCTGCTATTCGGCGCATTCCGGCGTGAAAAAATGGAACCGCATGGCCGAAAATAAGCTGCTCGCCGCCGAAAAATTCTCTGCACTGGCAGCAAAGCTAACCGGACAGCCTTATTCCAATGAACTCGATCGCGCCTGGAAGAACGTACTCTTCAACCAGTTCCATGATATCCTGGCAGGCACCAGCCTGGAAGCCGCTTACGATGATTCCCGCGACCAATTCGGCGAAGCCATGTCGATCGCCGACCGTGCGATGAACAGCGCAATCCAGTCCCTGGCCTGGAAGATCAACGTGGAACCCGAAGCCGGATTGGTCCCGATTGTGGTTTTCAACCCGCATGCCTGGGCCGTCCGCAGCAATATAGAACTAGAAATCGGCGGGCTGCGTAGCGACCAAATCCTGGTAGATGATCAAGACCGGGAGATACCTTTCCAATTTGTGCAGTCACATTCCGCAGCCGGCCGCCAGCGCCTGAGCTTTGTCGCGGACTTGCCTTCGTTTGGTTATCGTTTGTTCCGCATTATCTCTCGCCCAGCCAGGCAGACCTACCAACCGGTACAGGCCAGCCAGAATATCGTCGAAAATGAACGCTTCCGCCTGGAATTTGACCCCGAAACCGGTTACATCAAGAGCCTGCGCGACAAAATAAAGGGCATCGAAATGTTCATCGCCGATGCCGCCGTCCCGGTGGTTATTGACGACCCGAGCGATACCTGGAGCCACAATGTCTTTACATTCAATCAGGTAATCGGTAAATTCCGCGCCGTCAAGGTCGAACTGGTCGAGCAAGGCCCAGTAAAGTCGGTCATCCGCGTGATCAGTGAATATAACAAATCGACGCTGGTACAAGACTTTGCCATGTTCGCCGACCGAGATGAGATCGAAGTCAGCGTGACAGTCAACTGGCAGGAACAGCAAAAGATGCTCAAGCTGCGCTTCCCGATCAATATCATTCAGATGGTAGCTACCTACGAGATTCCATATGGGCACATCGAGCGCATGACCAACGGCGAAGAGGAACCCGGCCAAAGCTGGATCGACCTTTCGGGCATCTCACGAGACAACCATGAACGCTACGGCCTCAGTATCCTCAATGATGCCAAGTACAGCTATGATGTCAACATTCGCGACATTGGTCTGACGGTGCTGCGCAGCCCCATTTATGCTCATCACATGCCCATGGTCCCCAACCCGGATATGCTCTATAACTATATGGATCAGGGCGTACAGAAATTCCATTACACCTTGCTGCCGCACGATGGTACCTGGGATGAAGCCGGCACGGTACGCAAAGCCGCCGAGTTGAACCAGCGTCCGGTGACTCTGGTTACCACCTTACACAAAGGTCCCATGCCCCACAGCGACTCCTTCCTCAGCGTCGACCAGGAGAATTTGGTAGTGAGCGCAGTGAAGAAAGCTGAAGACAATGACGACCTGATCCTACGGGTCTATGAAACGGCTGGCTGCGAGACTGGCGGCACAATTTCCCTACCCAGGTTCAACCGGACCATCGAAGCGGATTGGGGCCCCTGCGAGATCAAGACCTTCCGCATCCCCAGTGACGAAAGTCTGCCCGTTGTTGAAACAAATCTGTTGGAGTGGGAAGAGAAGTAAACGCATCAGAATAGAAACAAAGAGCGGAGCTGCCATCGCGTGCTCCGCTCTTTTCTTTTCGGATTCAAAAATTAGTAAAAGAAAGCCAGCCAGTATCGTCGGGTAAAAATACGATAAAATGAAAGCAATCTTATGAATCTACCAAACCTTTACGCTACGAAAGCTGAAAAGTATGCTCGTTATCGTTGGGACTATGCTCCAGAGGCATTGAAAACGCTCATGGCGACAATACAGCCCAGTCCTTCCGCTGTTGTAGCGGATATTGGCGCGGGAACGGGGATCCTTACCCGTCATCTGGTGGGCAGTTTCCAGCAAGTCTTCGCCATTGAGCCGAACCAGGAAATGCGCCGGGAAGCCCAAAAGGCGCTGGCTGCGTCTACGAACTGTGAAGTGCTGGCAGCGAGCGCGGAACAGATCCCTTTGCCGGTTCACTCAGTAGACCTGATTACCGTGGCGCAAGCGATTCATTGGTTCGACCCACAGCCCACCCGGCGCGAGTTCCTGCGCATCTTGAAACCCGGTGGTTGGTTAGCCCTGCTGCGCAACTACAGCACCACGGATGAATTGGACGCCGTGCTAGCCACGGTTTTCACCCCTGAAAATGGGGTGCTGCCAGTGCATCCAGCCCCAGCAGCGTATCAAAAGCCTACCAGCTATTACTTTGGCGGCAATCATTATCAGAAATGGACCTTTCCCTTCACGATCTACCAGGATTGGGAAACTTTCATTGGCTCAATCTGTTCGGCTTCTTTTATGCCGGATGAAAGTCACTCGACATTCCCGGCATTTGAGCAAGCCGTTCGCGCTCTTTTCGAACGCTATTGTCCGAACGGCCGGCGTGACGTGCACGGGGAAACAGAACTTATTCTTGGACAACCCAATTTTGGAGGAATCGCATGAAATTCGGCGTTTGTGGTGGACCAGATGTGGCGCGCATTGCCAAAGCAGCGGGCTATGATTATTTTGAATGGAGCGTGGGCAGTTTACTGCATCCCCGCGAAGATGAAGCAGTTTTTGAAGAGGCTCTTACACAGGCGCAGGCAGTCGGCCTTCCATTTCCAGCAGCCAATGTATTCATCCCAGCCGATCTAAAGATCACCGGGCCAGAAGTCGATGCGGCTGCTCTGGATGCTTTCGTCAACACAGCCCTGAGTCGGGCTGAAAAAGCAGGACTGCAGGTGATCGTGTTTGGCTCCGGCGGCGCGCGGCGCATCCCGGACGGCTTTGATCGCGTCCAGGCCTGGCAGCAGCTCGTGGATTTCTGCATTCGCATGGCGCCCGCAGCGGCGCAGCATCAGGTCACCATTGTGGTAGAGCCGCTCAACACCGGCGAGACCAATGTGATCAATTCTGTGGAAGAAGGCGCGCGCCTGGTGAAAGAGGTAAAGCATCCTAACATCCGCCTGCTGGCTGACGGCTATCATTGGGCAAAGGAGTTTGAACCGGCTAAACCTATTTTAGACAACGCCGCCCTGCTGATGCACGCCCACATTGCCACGGTCGAGGGCCGCCGCCCCCCTCGTCCCGAAGATCCCTGCGCGCCGTTCCTCGACGCGCTGTGCCAGGCCGGTTACGATGGACGTCTTTCCATTGAAGGCAATATCTCCGATCCTGAAGCTGAACTACCCGTCGCCCTGCAACTGATGCGTCAGATCGTCGGTCAGGCTTAATCAGGGCAGGTATGGTGAAAGGAATGGGCGGATTCACATGCTCGAGAAGCCTGACCTCGCGGATGAAAAGATTGTCGCCTTCCTGAAGGTTGAATATGGCCTAATCATCACCCAGGTCGAATTTCTCCCCATCGGCGCGGATCAGTATACGGCTGTTTACCGGCTTATAGCGGAGGATGGAAGAAGCTATTTCTTCAAACTCAGGTGCGGTTATTTTGATGCAGTTTCGGTCATTTTGCCCCGCTTCCTGAGCGACCAGGGCATCGCGCAGGTCATCCCGCCTTTGCCAACCCGGACAGGGCAGGGTTGGGCCAGGTTGGAAGCATACACCAGCATCCTTTACCCTTACATCACCGGGCAGGACGGTTACACAGTCCGCCTGACGGGTGCGCAATGGCGGGAATTTGGGGCCGCGCTCAAGCAAATTCACACCGTAGCTGTTCCAACCGAGATTCGCCAACAAATCCGGCGAGAGAATTATTCACCCGCCGGGCGAGAAATGGTCAAAACTGTTCTGGAACAAATCCGGGATACCGTCTTTGAAGACCCGGAAGCGAACGATCTTGCAAAATTTTTGAATACGAAACGGAATGAGACGCTTGAACTTGTATCTCGGGCCGAGCAGCTTGCCTTTGCGCTCCAGTCAGAGGCACAGGAATTTGTGGTGTGCCATTCTGATCTGCATGCTGGTAATCTACTGATGATTCCGGATGAACAGCTTTACATCGTCGATTGGGATGACCCGATCCTGGCTCCGAAGGAGCGGGATTTGATGTATATCGGGGGAGCGCAAGGTTTCATTGGGTACACCGATGAGGAAGAAAAGACCTTGTTCTATCAGGGATATGGCGAAACGGACATTGATCCAACGGCTCTGGCTTATTACCGCTATGAGCGCATTGTTCAGGACATTGCCGTCACCGCCAGGCAGATCCTTTTCTCCACGGAAGGCGGTGCCAACCGAGGGCAGTTTCTATATTATCTAAAATCCAATTACCAGGCCGGTAATACGATCGAGAATGCGTATCGGACCGACCTGACCCAAGGATCATGGTGAACCACACGCTGAATTTCCATCCATTATCAGGACAAGTCCATGCCGGTTAGCACAGATGAATTATTGAAGTTTCGCGTCGCCAGAGTGGAACACCACTTGATTAGGCTGCGCCAGGTGGAAAACCGCTTTCCGTGGATCCGCCTGGGCGTCTTGCTCCTGCTGCTGCTAGTCATTTATTTTGCTTTTTCACTGTTATCGTTCCTGCTGGCCTCCTTGATCACATTAGGTGCATTAGGGGTATTTATCGTAGTCGCCCTGCTGCACCGGCGGGTTATCGAACATATCACCCGGCTGGAGGTCTTCCAGAACTTACTGCGCGCGCACCTGGCTCGTCTCAATCTCGATTGGGAAAACATCCCCGGGGCAGCGGATCTAACCGTTCCGCCGGGGCATCCCTTTGCCAAAGACCTGGATATCCTCGGTGAGCGCTCGCTGCACCAGCTGCTGGATACCTGCGTTTCACTGGGCGGCAGCCAGCGCCTGGCAGATTGGTTGTTACAACCCATCCCCAATCCCCAGCAAATTGGACTACGTCAGGCACTGGTGAGCGAGCTGCTGGAGCGTCCCATCTTTCGCACGCGCTTGGAACTGAACGGCTTGCTGGCCCGCCCGCCGGCGGAGCTTCAAGCGCCGGTCCACCACCGCTGGGACTTAAGCGGCTTGCTGCGCTGGCTAAACCTGCGCCAGTCTACCGCATCCCTGCGCCCGCGGCTGATCCTATTAAGCCTGTTGGCTCTATTTGACCTGATCCTGTTCCTGCTGTACCTGGTCGGCGGGCTGCCGCCTTTATGGGCGGTAACGCTGGTGATCTACCTGGGCTTGCAGTCCCTAAAATTCACCGAGACCAGTGAAGTATTTGGCGAAGCTTATTCGCTGGCACGCCAACTAGAGCGCCTGCGCCCCATCCTGGTCGATTTGGAGCGCACGCCCTATATCACCAACAGCCGCCTGGCGGAAGTCAGCGCGCCTTTCTGGCGAGGACCGCAGCGGCCGTCCGCTGCCCTGGCGCGCATAGGTCGGATTGTCTCTGCCGCCAGCTTGCGCAATAACCCGTTCCTCAGCCTGCTGCTTAACCTGATCATGCCCTGGGATCTGTTCTTTGCATATCAACTGGAGCGTTACAAAGAGGAACTGCATACAATCCTGCCTATCTGGTTGGAGCGCTGGTACGAATTGGAAGCTCTGACTGCCCTTGCAAATTTCGCTGCGCTCCACCCTGAAAGTCGCTTCCCGCAGCTGCTCAATTTGGGTGAACACCCCGTCTTTCTGGGCAAAGCCATCGGCCATCCACTTATTCCACCAACGGTGCGGGTAACCAACGATTTTGACATTCAACAACTGGGCCAGGTGACGATCATCACCGGCTCGAATATGTCTGGGAAAAGTACTTTCTTACGCACCCTGGGGGTCAACCTTGTGCTGGCTTATGCCGGCAGCCCGGTGATTGCTCAGGAATTTGCTACCCAGCCCTTCCGTCTTTTCACCTCGATGAACCTGAGCGATTCGCTTAGCGACGGGATCTCATTTTTTTACGCCGAAGTACGCCGTTTGAAAATGCTCCTCGAGCAGCTACACGCGCCAGCGCCACAGCCGCTATTCTTCCTCATTGACGAAATTTTCCGCGGCACCAATAACCGCGAACGCCAGTTAGGCTCGCGTGCTTATACAGAAGCCCTGGTAGGCGGCAATGGAGTTGGGCTTATTTCCACCCACGATCTTGAACTAGCTCACCTTTCAGAGGCACTGCCGTTTGTGCAAAACCGCCATTTCCGCGAAGATATTCAAGCTGGGAAAATGATCTTTGATTACACCTTACGTTCAGGACCCAGCCCAACAACGAATGCGCTCAAAATTATGGCTCTGGCCGGTTTACCTGTCCCAGATGAAACCAAAAATCCACCATAAACTTAGAAGTACTTGTATTTTAAATAAAAACATGTTATACTATCTTTGTTGCCGGACTGGATGCCCCCCTCATCCAGTCCGGCAATACTTTAAAGACCGCTTATCGACCTCCCCTTTCCCCGATTTGGCTATAATTAAATAAGAGAATAATAACCAAGCATTTCGTTCGCAAATGCCTGGATAGAACGGAACAGGAGATTGCATATGCTAAAAGTAGCCGTGATTGGCGGTGGGTCAACATATACCCCGGAACTTATTAACGGTTTCCTGGCGCGGATGGAGTCGTTCCCAATTGATGAACTGTGGTTAATGGATATTTCACAGGAACGTCTAGATGTAGTCGGTGGCTTTGCAAAGCGTATGGTAGCTGCAAAAGGCAGTCCGTTTAAGATCATTCTAACTACGGACCAGCGCGAAGCGATCCGCGGGGCCAGCTACATCACCACCCAACTCCGCGTAGGAATGATGGAAGCCCGCCGCAACGATGAATACCTTGGTCAGCGCCACGGGTTGATCGGCCAGGAAACTACCGGGGTAGGCGGGATGGCTAAAGCCATGCGCACTATTCCAGTAATCCTCAATATCGCGAAAGATGTTGAGGAAGTGGGCGCACCCGGTGCACTGCTGGTTAACTTCACTAATCCGGCCGGTTTGGTAACCGAAGCCCTCTTCCGCTACGCGCCCCAGGTGCAGGCGGTTGGCGTCTGCAATGTAGCGATTAATACAAAAATGCATTTCCTGGAAAGCCTGGAACAGGATTTGGGCCAAAAGTTCGCACCCCAGCGAGCTCAGCTCAAAACCCTGGGCCTCAATCACCTTACCTGGCATTACGGCTTTACCATCGATGGCGAAGACCTCTTCCCACGGATCCTCACCCAATATATCGAAAATCTGCGCCAGGAGGAGCATCCTGAGTGGGATCCCAACACCATTACCGCTTTACGCATGATTCCCAACTACTATCTCCAGTACTTTTACTATACAGATAAGAAACTCGCCGCTCAGGCAGAGTGGCCGCCTTCTCGGGCCGAACAGGTGCAAGCCATCGAGGCCGATTTGCTGCGAGAGTATTCCGAACCGGGGCGCACCGAACCTCCAGAAGACCTGATGAAACGGGGTGGCGCCTATTATTCCACCGTAGCCACGCAGCTGCTCAATGCCCATTACAACAACCTGGGTGAGACCCATGTGGTCAACACTCGCCAATCAGGGGCTGTCCCTGGCTGGCCCGCAGACTGGGTGCTGGAAATGCCCTGCCGCATTGATGCCGCGGGCATCCACCCGCTGCCGGCGGAGCCACTGCCCGCGGTCTGTTTTGGCCTGGTATCTCAGGTTAAAGCCTATGAGCTGCTTACTGTCGAAGCTGCCGTGCATGGCGACCGCCAGGCCGCTTACCAGGCGCTGCTGGCGAACCCACTCGGGCCATCCGCTGACCAGATCGAGAACGTGCTGGAGGATATGCTGGAAACCAATCGAGCATACCTGCCTCAGTTTTTCCCGGAGCAGTAGACCCTATGAGCGAATTCTTTCTTGGCGTCGACACCGGCGCGACCAAAACGCACGCATTGATCGCCGATGATACCGGGCAGGTGATTGGGTACGGCAAAGCGGGCCCGGGTAACCACGAGGTCGTCGGATACCCAGGCGTAATTCAGGCCCTGCAAAGCGCGGTAAGGCAGGCACTGACGAACGCCGGATTATCCATTGAGGAAATCAATGGGGCCGGTTTTGGCATTGCCGGGTATGACTGGCCTTCAGAACGCCAGCCTACGCTGGAAGCCATCCATACATTAGGCCTTAGTGCCCCCTTGGAAGCGGTCAACGACATGGTGGTCGGACTGATCGCCGGAGCAAGCCAGGGCTGGGGGGTGGTCATCGACGCTGGTACGGGTACTAACTGCCGCGGACGCACTCCCGATGGGCGCGAGGGTATGATCACGGGCATGGGCGATTGGTTCGGCGAGCACGGCGGCGGCAGCGACCTGGTGCATGAAGCAGTACGGCGCGTTGCCTGGGAATGGAGCAAACGCGGGCCCAAAACACAACTCAGCGCTGCTTTACTTGGCCTGACCGGCGCAAGCAGCCTGACAGATCTCCTTGAAGGTCTGACGTTGGAAAAATATTACATCAATTCCAGTTTTGCGCCGCTTGTCTTTCAAATCGCTGCTGAAGGAGATGCCGTCGCCCGCGAGATAATCGCCTGGTTGGGCAATGAATTGGGTGAATCCATTCTGGCCGTGGTGCGCCAGATCGAAATTCAGCTTCTGGACTTTGAAGTTGTAATGATTGGCAGCCTGTTCAACGGGGGATCGCTGCTGATTGAGCCAATGATCGCGAGAGTACATACCCTGGCTCCTTACGCCCGCTTCACCCGTCTAAAGGCCCCACCGGTTACTGGTGGGGTTCTGCTGGGCATGCAAATCGCCGGGCGAGACTTCCTCCCCATTCGCGAGCGGCTGCTTGCCTCCGCCTGTCTGGTTCTCGAGAAGGGAAATTAAAAAGAGCTGGCCTGACGAGTTTCGCCAGGCCAGCTCTTTTACGATTTCTATGGGTTGCCGTGATAAATTTCGGGGTTTTCAGGACCCTCAACGATCAGATAACCGACCAAGCCACGTTCCATGCGCGAAAGGGCGTGATCAACCAGCAGGTACTTTCCCGGCACCTCTAACTGTAACTCAACCATCGTCGCCCCACCCGCAGGAACCAGCGTGGTTTGCACATCCGTCAGCGGCGCGGAGGTCAGCGAGGCCTGATCATAAACCCGGTCAAAAATCTCACCGATCATATGCAAAGAGGAGATTTTATTCGGCCCTGCATCGCCAAAGAAGATACGTACCGTCTCACCCACTTTTGCTTTCAGCGGGTGTTCGGTCGTCAGCGCGCCGACTGCTCCATTGAAGACATAGTACGTAGGATTTTCGTCCAGAAGGTTATCCATGCTGAAGGTATTGAGGCCTTGCGTGCCCAATTTCTCAACGGTGTAGATTTCACCCTGCATAACGTAATACTCATGGTCCACCTTCGGCAACCCGCCTTCCGGCTCCACCAGGATCAGACCATACATGCCATTGGCAATATGTTCCGCGACCATCGGCGTGGCGCAGTGATAGACAAACAAGCCGGGTTTGAGCGCCTTGAAAGTAAAACTACTTTCCTTGCCTGGCTGGGTCTGAGTCATTGCAGACCCACCCCCCGGGCCGGTTACGGCGTGAAAATCAACCGAATGGCTCATAATGCTGTTCATGGGGTTCTTCAAATGGACTTCCACAGTATCCCCTACGCGGACGCGGACAAACGGGCCCGGTACTTTGCCGTTAAACGTCCAGTAGGTGAAGCTGGCCCCATCTGTCAGACGTGCCTTTACTTCAACTGCCTCCAGATCAACGCGCACCTTTTCAGAGGTGCTGCGTTGGATGGGCGCGGGCAGATCGTCTGGAGCGCGCACCACGCTGCTATCGATCCCCGGTACAGCCGTTGGGGTGGAATTATCCGCGGCCGCCAGATCCCCTCCAGCTGCCTGCCCGGTGGCAGGAACCATGCTGCAGGCGCTGGCCAGCAGCAGGCCGATCAATGCCAGGGACAAAAACCATTTCCTGAACAAATATGACTTCCGAATCATTGCAGCCTCCCGTTATTTCTAAGTTGATATAAGGATAACGCGAGGCTCTGGTTTTTTCTTTGCGCTGGCGCAAAGAAATCGGACCAATATTATCTTTTTAAGAATTGCGGGAAGGTTTTCCCCAGGTAAAGATCATCAGTGACAATTACTGATCTCCAGTGATGGGCAAATCCTCTGCGATGCGCACCAATCCATGCGGAAAGCGGATGACCACTCGCTCGCGCCCCACAAGAACTAACCCCTTGTTCTCCCATTGGGATAGAAGGCGGCTGACAGTATACAATGTCGTACCCGACATCTCTGCCAGGTCCTGGCGAGTCAGGGGAATATCCAGCAGCACGCCTTCCTCTGTTTTCCGCCCTGTCTGCGTCGCCAGACGCAAGACGGTGCGCGCCAGGCGGCGTTCTACGCGCTCTGTTGCCAGCTCGCGGTAGCGGTCCTGAAACTCGCGCACGTGCCCGGCAAGCAAGCGCATGGCATTCAAGGCCAGCGCCGGGAAACGCTCGATCAAGGCCAGCATTTCTGCCTGGGTCCAATACAAGACCTGGCTATCCTCCGCCGCCTGTGCCGTGACCGGATAGACCGCGCCAGCCACCATCCCAATGGCCGCAATTAGCATACCCGGTGTGGCGACACGCATCAGCACCTGCTGCCCATCCTGCGAGAGCTGGCTGAGTTTGATGCGTCCCTCCACCACCACATACACGCGCTCAACCGGGTCATCCTGGTAGAAAAGGAAATTATCAGTTTCTAATACCTGGCTATGCGCAGACGAGGTGATCTCGTGAATTGCATCCTCAGGTAAATTCACAAACAATGGCGCCTGTTGCAAGAGTTGTTCAGAGACATTCCGAGTCGTTTCATCCATCCCCTCTATTTTACCTGATGAAACCACGGCAGCCTGACCACTATTCAGAAGAATGATGGGCTAATACTTTCCCTATCCGCTTTTTTCCGGATAACCGTCAAAGCAGAAATCAACTTACATAAGTGCGTGGGCTCGCGTTCAGTGCCTTGCCTTAAACGGGTTTGCGCTGCTCCCCTCAAGCTGCGAATTATCACTCAGACCTGGATCCCAGGCCTACCTGGATATAACGTTTTCGCTCTGGCATGATCTGATTTACCTCAGGTTTCTATGATTTCTTCCGTTTTTATTCACTTATTTGCAGACAGTCTTACTTTATCGTCTGAATCTGCACGAGGCCCGTTTGTATCGCGGATTGATAAATGGGGATGTTACCCGACCCATTGCGGGTCAGGTTCAGAGTGAACTGCCAGGCCAGCAGTAGCACCACCAACGCCAACCCGGCTTTTTGCCAGGACCAGTTTTGCTTGAAAAATTCACGGTTGAGAAACTTACTCGCCGGGTCAAACAGATCTACCAGGATCAGTGCGCCGGAGAACAGCGGCAGCATCACCGGCAGCCAATAATGGTCGGGCTTGACGGCGACGAAATACAGCAGATAGATCGAATAAGGCACGACCCAGGTCAACATCAGCCGGTTGAGCAGTTGATTCTTCCCTCTGAGACTGCCCAGTAACAATGAACCGACCAGAAAAAACAAGACGAGCGGTGGTGCATACCACTTTTCCAGTGTCGAGGTCCACCATTGCGGCCCCTTACTGTAATATAACGGGTCATCGTGCTGATAGCCCTGGCTCAATTCTTCACTCTTCTGTGCCTGAATTTGCAACATCCGTTCACGCTGCTGGGTAGAAAACAGGAACGGATTAGAAAAAACGGCGGTCGAAAGCATTACGACCACAAACAATCCGCCAGCCAGGGCAGCTTTGGGCAGTTGGATGCGCTTTTGCAGCAGGCCGAATAGCAAGTAAGCGGGAATGGTCAGAAAAAAGAAAAATCCCAATAGTTTGATCGCAATGGATAAACCGCAGGCAATGGCTGCCAGGTAAAAATTGCGCCCAAAACGCAGCCGGTCACGATCCAGAAAGAAAAGGGTTAATACGACCAGCAGCACCGCCAGCGCATCCGGGTGCCACCACCAAATATGATTACGCACTACCCCGCGCACAGTCAGAAGCAGCAGGAACAACGCCACGGACTTCCACAGCGACATAAACCGTGTTTGCAGGTACACCAGGATGCCCGCCGCCAGGATCATTGGCAGCAGGCTGATGAACTGCCGTAGCAGCAGCATATTCAACTGCATATGCTGTGTAAACTCGTTGCCAAAAATCAGGCGCGCTGGCAGCAGTACCAGCGCGGAAGCAGCATAGAATGGGTAACCATAATGATAGTCTTCGTAAAGGAACAGGTTAGCGCGGGTTTCATTGAAGGTTTTACCGGGGGTTAAGATGCGCAGCACGTTGGGGTAGGTGACGTATTCATCAGATGAGGCGTTCAACAGAATCGCGTCAGAACGCGCCCCATAAGAATTAGGATATAGAAAGAGACAGAAGTAAACCAGGCCGATGCCGGCCAATACGAACAAAATACGCCGCTGCACAACCGACACGAGGCAAGCCTTTCTCTGAAGAAGTTTTTTGGGACTTTGTATATTATACCGCTTGCACCAGGTTCGTGACCCACCGTCCCGAAATAAAACGCCACATGCCCACACCGTACTTGACCAACTCTTCACTCATCACCAACAAGTAAACCATGTACACTGGCAGGTGCAGTACAAAACCACCCAGCAGCGCCAGCGGTACGCCCACAAACCAGACCGTTCCGGCATCCAGGATGAGGCTGAAGCGCGTATCGCCACCCGCGCGCAGCACGCCTACAATCAAAATCATGTTGGTTACCCGCACCCACATAGTAAAGCCCATCACCCGCAGGATATTATGGGCATTCACCAGCGCAACATCAGAAAGCTTATAGAGACTCAGGATAAGATCAGAACCCACCAACACGGTCAGACCAACCAGAATCGCTCCCACAGTCGAAATCTTAAGGGTGTAATCTGCATATCGAACCGCCCGCGCTTCTTCGTTCGCACCAATCTGATTTCCGACCATAATACCGCAAGCCGTGGAGATGCCCATAAAAATGACAAAAGCCAGGTTTTCAATGGAGGCAGCAATATTGACGGCGGCAATTGCATCCGTACCAATGCGGCCATACACCATGTTGTACATAGTGATCCCTAACGACCATAACGTCTCATTAAAAAGCACCGGCAGTGAGGTATTCAATACAGTACGTAAAAAAGTGCGGTTAAAGGCCAGCATCTCACTGATGCGCGCTGCTGAGGGCAGTTTACGTGCGTAAGTGACACCCAGCATGGCGACCATTTCCACCAACCGAGCAATCACCGTAGCGATGGCAGCGCCTTCAACCCCAAGCGCCGGTAATCCAAAATGGCCCAGGATCAAGCCATAATTAAGCAGCGTTTTCAAACTCAAAGCTCCGACGCTTACCATCATCGGAATGCGCACATTGCCCGTACTGCGCAGGACAGAAGCATAAGCGAAACTGACGGCTGTGATCATATAACTCCAGCCGATGATTTTCAAGTAACCGGCTCCGGTGGTGATCACCAGGGGATCTGTAGTATAAAAGTTGATCGCCTGCCTGGGCAGCACCAGCGCCAATAGGGTAAACAGAAAGCCACCCGCAAGCCCAATGATCAGGCCAATACCCAATACCTTTCGAACCCCGGGAACATCCTCTTTGCCCCAGAGCTGTGAGGTAAACACCCCTACACCGCTATAAGTCCCAAACAACATTAAGGTCAGGAGGAAAAAGATCTGGTTGGCCAGGCCAACCGAGGCGACCGCCACTTCCCCCAACTGCCCCAACATGGCGATGTCGATCACGTTGAGTGATGAGGAAATAAAGTTCTGCACGATAATTGGCAGCGCCAGATGCAGTAGCGTGTTGAAGTAAGCCCGGTCTTTGATCATAAGCCGCTGAATTTTACCAGAAAGAAGTTGGAAATTTGGTCCGGAAAAACTCTTTACTTTTTTAAATTACTGGTTATAATTAGTGTTGTTGATCGCCAGAGTGCCCCCCTCACTCTGGCGATCAACATTTAAGGCCTGTGAATCCATGAGCCCTCGCAGTGTTGCGAGGGCTCATGGATCATTATCACTCTTCATGATCCCGGTCAGAAGGGTAAGGATCGTTTTCGTAACGATAGTCGAGGAAAGGTACCCTTCGCTCCAAGACTTCCAACTCTTCCCGCGCCTGGTCAGCTGTTTCCGGCCAGGCAGCCAGGTGAGCAATCTCCATGATGGAGTTGAGCAGGTGTTTGGTTTCCTCCAATAGTACGCGGTCAGCGGACCTTCCACTCCGCGCTTCCACTGAGAGGGCTCCATCCTGGCGCAAATGGCGCAGCAGCGGGTGCCGCTTGAGCGCCTTGGTCAGGTCCTCCCCTCCAGGCAGGTAAGCCAGCGAAACCAAAGCTTTGATGTGATTGAGCAAGTGATCAATAGCCAGCGCCAGCGCACCATCATATACCTCGATCGCTTCCTGGATCTGAAATACATCGATTGATACCTCTTGCTCATTCTCAGGTTCCGGTGAAATCCGCGTTATGGGCATGTTTGCACCTGCTGTCTTACGAAACGGCGACGATCCCCGCCACCGTTTCGCTGCCAAATAGATCTTTATTCTTCGTCACAGTCTTCAAGTCAGCACCCCGCCCGGAACGGGAAGTATTCGGGATACTTTTAACTGCCACTCGCATGCGGCGGCCTTTTTCCGTGAAGACATCAACATCCGCACGTTCATTGGTGACCACGGCAAAGCCATTCACAAACCCGGTCGTGCGCGCCAGTTTCCAGGTCTGCACCCCCTGCCCGCCGCGCCCCTGCACCGGGAATTCATCCAGACGCATGCGCTTGACCTGATCTTTATCCGTCGAAAGCAGCGCAAAGCCTTTCCGCTGGGCCGGTTCCACGATTGCTCCGCCAATAATGCGGTCGTCGAGTGTTTTGATCGCAGATACACCTTTCGCGGTTGGCGTTGCTTGAGGGTTGACAACCGAGCTTTCAAAGCGTAATGCGCGCGGTGTGGTCTTTTCACTGCCCGAAGTCGCCACGATTACGTGTGCTTCATCGCTGGCAATACCGGCGATAATGACTTCATCCTCAGCATTGTCCAACCCGATCACCTGCGCCCAACTGCTCTCCGTCCTTCCATTCAGGTCCTCAACATTCATGCGCTTGACACTGCCACTGCGCGTTACCAGGATCAATTTCTGCCCGGGGCGCACAATGCCGGCGCCAATAACCTTTTCACCCTTCTCCAGACCAAAGTCTTTGAAGCTAATTTCAAGGTCGATGCGCCCGGCGTTGCTCTTCCACAAGCGGCCCTTATTGCTGATCAGCGCAATCACTTCTTCCGGTTCAACTGTCATGCGCAGCAAGGGGAAATCTACCGCGCGCGAGGTTGCCTTGTTTCGCGTTGCGGTCGTCTCGCGATAACCTTTCGCATTCACCCTATGGACGCCGTTCGGCGTGATCAATACCAGTTGGGTCTCCGTCGGCACGACCAGGTCCGCCACAGTCACTTTAGCCTGATGACCCTCTTCGGCATCTACAATCACTGTGCGCCGCCGGTCGGCAAAGCGCGCTTTGATATCAGTCGTCTCGTCGATCACCACACTCAGGCGCTTATCTTCTGAACCCAAAATTTCTTTCAACTGCTTCACGCGCGCAGTGAGCTCCTTGCTCTCCTCTTCCAGTTTCTGGCGTTCCAGGGCTGCCAGGCGGCGCAAGGGCATATCCAAAATTGCGGAGGCTTGAATTTCACTCAACTTGAAGCGCTTCATCAGATTTGCACGCGCCGCTTCGGTATTCTCGGATTTCCGGATCGTGTCGATCACGGCATCGATCTTTGCCAGGGCTTTAAGCAAGCCTTCCAGAATATGCAAACGAGCTTCTGCCCGGGACAATTCATACTTCGAGCGGCGGATAATCACCTTCAGACGGTGCTTCACGAACTCGCTCAGCATATCCACCAGGTTCAGGTTGTGCGGGCTGGCCTTGCCCTCTTCATCCACCACGAGCGCCAGCGCATTGTATGATAGGCTGGTGCGCATGGCAGTATAACTCAACAGCTTGTCCAGCACATCTTCTGGATCTGTACCACGCGCCACCTCAAATACGACACGCATGCCATTGAAGTCCGACTCATCGCGCACATCGGTGATGCCGTTGAAACGCTCGCGGTTAGCGGCAATGCGCTCAAGAATTGTCGTTTTCTGCACCTGGAAAGGCAGTTCGGTGACAATAATTTCAGATTTCCCGCCACCAATATCCTGGATATCCGCCTTGGCCTGGCAAACCAGCGTGGAACTGCCGGTCTGATAGGCGCGCTCGATCATATCGACGTTTTTATCGTCGCTGCCAGCGCGGTAGCGGTAGAGCAGCCCACCCGTCGGCAGATCAGGACCTGGGATGAATTTCATCAGATCTGCCAGCTTGACCTTATCCCGCTTAGCCCAATTCTTTGCCAGGTAAACGGCTGCATCACAAACTTCGCCCAGGTTATGCGGGAGGATATTGGTTGACATACCCACTGCGATCCCTGCCGCGCCGTTGACCAGCAGGTTCGGGAAGCGCGTGGGCAGTACGGTTGGTTCACGCAGCGAGCCATCGAAGTTGGGCCGCCAATCCACCGTATCTTTTTCCAGGTCCTCCAGCATCCCCTCCCCTAACGGATCCAAACGTGCCTCTGTATAGCGCATGGCAGCCGCGCTATCCCCATCGATTGAGCCGTAGTTGCCCTGCCCATCGATCAACGGCAGGCGCATCGTGAAATCCTGCGCCATACGCACCATGGCATCATAAACGGATTGGTCACCATGCGGGTGATACTTACCCAGCACCTCTCCCACTACCCGCGCCGACTTGCGGTGCGGCGAGCTAGAATTCAGGTTCATATCGCCCATCGCGTATAAAATGCGCCGTTGGACGGGTTTCATCCCATCGCGTACGTCCGGCAGCGCGCGATCAAGAATAGTCAGAACCGCATAACGCCGGTACGCTTCCTCCACATAACGATCCAGGGGTTGTTCCTGGATCGAACTTTCATTGCCGTTGGTGTCCAATGCTTCTTTCCTTCCTATTCCTCAGCTGTCCAATCAACCTTCATCAACCACTCTTTGCGCGGCCCAACATCTGCACCCATCAACTGCTCAATGAGAGAGCGAGTACGATGCACATCTTCAATAAACATACGCATGTCACGCTGCGCGAAATCTTCTATCGAAAGCACCCGTTCGGCGGGACTGGCGACTTCACCATCCGCTTTACCGTTCGCCTTACCATTGGCTTTGCCATCCGCGCGGCCGCGTTTTGTACGGCGACCTGCCGCGTTACCCGGGACAACAAAGACCGTTTCGCGCAGCTGCTCGGGGTTCATTTCGCCCAGGCCTTTGTAGCGCTGGACGGTAAAGTTATTTCCGCCGAACTCCTTTTCGATTTCCTTGCGCTCTTCGTCGCTGTAAGCGTAGCGTGTCGTTTTGCTTTTCGTATTACGCACCAGATACAGCGGTGGCCGAGCAATAAAGAAACGGCCTTCTTCGATCACCGGGCGCATCACCCGCCAGAACAGCGTTGCCAGCAGTGTAGCGATATGACTACCGTCCACATCAGCATCAACCAGCACCGAGATCCGCCCATAGCGCATCTGCGTGACATCGCAGTCCGGACCTACCCCCGTGCCGACCGCCGCCACGATCGCGGCAATTTCGCGGTTCTTGAGGATTTCGTTAATGTTCATCTTCTCCACGTTGGGAATCTTCCCCCGCAGCGGGAGAATGGCGTGGTAACGTGAGTCACGGCCCTGCTTGCAGGAACCACCAGCCGAGTCGCCTTCCACCAGATATAAAGCGGTGTGCTCCAGCGGCACTGAAGGATTACCTCCCCGCCGCTGCACATCCGCTAACTTACCCAGCACGAACTCCCCGGCATCCATAGCCGATTTTCTGATCACCAGTTTACGCGCCTGTGAGGCAGCTTCGCGACCACGCGCAGCCGCCAAAGCCTGGTTGACGATCAGCTTACCGACCGGAATGCTCTTTTCCAGGTAGTCGATCATGCTGTTATAGGTGGTGGAGAGCACCGGTCCGTGGACTTCTGGGCTGGTCAAAGATTCCTTAGTCTGCGAGAGGAACTGGGGGGTACTGGTCATCGTGATTTTCACAACGGCCGTCAACCCGAGCAGCGCATCATCCCCGCGCACGTCATCTTCCCCTTTAATCAGCTTCCTCGAGGTTGCAAACTGTTTTACAGCCTTGGTCAAGCCGGCTTTAAAGGCCGCTACGTGCGTGCCGCCCAGCGGCGTAGGGATGGCATTCACAAACGAATAAATCTGCGTCTCTTCGCCGGCATACTGGATTGCCACCTCAACCTCTACCGTGCCTTTGTCCTTGCCGGCTTCGGTATCTAGCGTAGTTTTATCTTTGAAAATGATCGGCTTATGCAGGACGTCTAAACCCTCATTCAGGTATGCGATATAATCCACCAACCCATTTTTTGAGAAGTAACTGCGCTCTGCCGGCGGCGACTGGCGTTTATCCTTAAATTCAATATGCACACCCGGGTAGAGGTGCGCAATCTGGCGGAAGCGGGTATCCAGGCGCTCCGTGTCCCAGGGGACATTATGCGCCGGATTTGGCCACTCCATATCTTTGGAGAACCAGGCCCGGTTCGGAAGAAAATGGAAGGTAGTCCCAGTATTCTGCATTGCTTCAGCTGTGACTTTCACTTTCTTGCCGTTCACCTGTAAAGCCGTCGCCATATCTTGCTTATCCAGCACCACCTCAGTTGTCTCGTTTATTTCACCGACCTTTTCTTTGCTGGCATCGCAAATTTCCACCGGGGTGACTGGTAGGCCGCCGTTCTCAAAGCGCTGGCGGAACACCAGCCCATACCGGCGGACTTCCACTTCCAAATACTGCGAAAAGGCATTGGTGGTTTTAATGCCAATGCCATGCAAACCGCCCGAACTGCTGTAAGCGGAATCATCGCCACCAAACTTACCGCCGGCGTGCGGTTTTAACAAAACCTGAGTTAGCGCGCTCATGCCGCTCTCAGGCTTATATTCAACGGGGATCCCCCGCCCATCATCTTCGACAGTAACCGCGCCTTCTTTTTCGATGGTTACCTGGATCGTTTCCGCGAACCCGGCCATGGCTTCGTCCACAGAATTATCGAGCACTTCCAACAATATATGATGCAAACCATGCAGATTATTATTGCCGATATACATCCCTGGGCGCCGGCGGACAGCCTCCAGGAATTCAAGTTCGATGATTTGATCCGCATTGTATTTCGTGGCCATACTTCTTGATCTCCGTCTCTAGTCATGTGCCAAATTAAGGTACGAACCGGCCCATTACCAGTATTATGATTATGGCGTTCCAATATAGAACAATTGTACTACATTTTTTCTGGTTTTGCTATCCAGGAATCGTTATAATTTTGCTTAACCTTTTAAGGAAGCATCCTACCATAAGGTTGCACAAAAAACCATATAAACTTCGCCCGGATCCACGTTGGAATAAACCCCAAATAAAATAAGGTCCCTGTCAAGAATTATATCAGATCTGAATCTAAGATATTGGGTTCATCATTTTGAGCCTGCAGGTTTTGCCACGCTCATAAAGGGATACGTTCATTTCTAAAGAGGCCTGCTTTGCCAGTTAAGCAAGATCTCTATCTCGATCAAAAGAAAACGCCTATTTGGAAAATTACCCAAACAGGCGTTTCTTGCTTCTCCTCTGAAAAGCGTTCTCATCTTATCCAACCACTAAATCTTCTACCAGTAAGCTACCAATAAAACTGGGCATCAACCGGAGGAAACGAGCGCTGATGTCCATAACCGTAAATCCACCACTAACTGTTTCCTTTCCCGCGACCTCTCTCAAGGTCATTACAATCCAGATTATAAATAAATGGGTCAATACGTACAATGTGGGAGGTTCACAGGACAGGGTAGGAACTATCCTGACGTTGAGGATCAGGGATCAACCCAATTCATGTTACAATCCTGCTCATTGAGGATAGGGGACTTCCTACCCATCAATCCAGGCTCGATTCCTACCCAGGAAAGAATATTGATCCATGCGTGCTTCCCCTCCGTCAAATGCACCCCAATCCGAAGTTGAGCGGAACTACCGTTTCAATTTCATCGTTAATGCCATCGATGGAGCAACCTACTGGTTTGGTTACAGCTTCATCGCTCCTGCGATCATCCTTCCTCTTTACATCAGCCATTTCACCAACAACCCGCTGATCATTGGCCTGATCCCCTTCATCAGTACAGCCGGGTTCCTACTGCCACAGTTGTTCACCTCAAACATGGTCGAACGCGCCCCGCTCAAGAAGTATTTTCCAGTCAACCTGGGTTTCTTCCTGGAGCGAATGCCGGTCTTCCTGCTGCCAATTGGCGCGGCATTATTCGCCAAAAACTCGCCCTTGCTGGCGCTGGCTGCCTTCCTGTTTTGCTATGCCTGGTTTAGCTTTGGCGCAGGCCTCATTATTGTTGGCTGGCAGGATCTAATCGCCAAGATAATTCCGGTCGAGCGCCGCGGGCGATTCTTTGGCATCACCCAATTTGCCGGGAATGCCTCTGCCATTCTAGGAGCCCTGGCAGTACCGATTGTATTGCAGCGTTACGCGTTTCCGCAGGGCTATGTCCTCGCCTTCAGCGCCGCTTCAGTACTCATCTTAATCTCCTGGATCGCGCTAAGCCTGACCCGCGAGCCAGCAGTGGTATCCAACAAGCCCCATGTTTCCCAATTGGAATATCTGCGCTCACTGCCTAAGATCATTCATAAGGACCATAACTTTCTGCGCTATCTGCTCTTCCTCTCGATTTTCAACTTGAGCAGTATGGCCAGTGGCTTTCTGGTCGTTTACAGTGCCAAACATTGGAACCTGCCGGATAGCGTCGCCGGTGGCTATATTATCGCCCTGCAGGTTGGGCAGGTTGTAGCCAACCTGGGATTGGGTTTCTTAAGCGATCACAAGGGCCACAAGTTAAGTCTGGAAGTGGGGGTACTGGTCAATGCGATGGCGTTCCTGTTCGCGGTGATTGCCTCTAATCCCCTTTGGTTCTACCCGATCTTCTTCCTACGCGGCATGACCCAGGCTGCGCAAATGATCTCGGGCATTTCCATCGTGATGGAGTTTACTCACGCGGATGACCGGCCCACCTATATTGGCCTGGCGAATACCATCCCGGGTATCTTCGGGACAGTTGCCCCACTCCTCGGCGGTTGGCTGGCAGGCGGCTTGGGATATCCGGTACTCTTCGTAGTTTCAACCCTGTTGGGCACATTGGGTTTCATCCTGCTGCGTTGGACAGTGCGCGAACCTCGCCACCTGGTAGCGCAACAGCAACCACAGGCCAAGGTTATCCTGTAGGCGAATACGATTTATATCTTAGACTTGGAGCAACTATACATGACTGCTGAAAACGGAAAGGCAATTAAAACCATCTGCGTGTATTGTGGTTCGGCGGATGGGTTGCACAAAGAATATTTACAGGCTGCCTACCAAATGGGCCAGACCCTGGCTCAGGCCGGGTTAGCTTTGGTTTACGGGGCCGGCAAGACAGGATTAATGGGCGCTGTCGCTGAAGGGGCATTGCAGGCTGGTGGTGAAGTAACGGGAATAGTGCCTAGCTTACTCAATACACCGCAGTTGATTCACGCCGGTCTTACCCGCCTGGAAGTGGTCGAGACCATCCATATTCGCAAAGCGCGCATGAGCGAGCTGGCGGACGCTTTTATTGCCCTCCCCGGCGGTTATGGCACATTTGAAGAGCTCTTTGAAACCCTCACCTGGGCGCAAATTGGCTTACATCATAAACCGGTTGGTCTGCTCAACATCCTGGGTTACTATGACCCGCTGCTCACTATGGTTCATCACGCGTTAGAGGAAGGTTTTATCTACGCTGAACATCGCATCTTGCTGACCAGTTCCTCCAATGCAAACGAACTAATCTCCAAAATCCAGGCGTTTCAAAGCCCAGAAGGGTTAGACCGGTGGGTGAACCGCGAATGAAGCCCATCCGGGGGGTAATGTTCGACTTTGGGGGTGTTTTGTACAAAATGCCCGATCCTCGCCGCATCGCATCCTGGCTGCGTTTATTGGGCATCCGTGATCTGGGAGCGATGGGCATGATGAATGTTTCCCCGCGAGAGTCAGCCCTGGTAATGGACATTATGACCGGCAGGAAACCTGAAAAAGAAGTGTGGGAAAGCCTTTCAAAAAGTTGGGGCATGCGCCCTGGACTGATTAATTTCTTACGGCGCAGCGGGTTTTCTCCACGCCGGCTTAATCGCGAACTGTTAGATTTCCTGGTCAGTTTGCGGCCGCGGCTGTCCACCGCCATCCTGACCAATGCCGGGACAGATTTCCGCCATACATTTTGTAAAGTGTTTGATTTGGAGAATCTGGCAGGGCAGGTGATCATATCCGCCGAAGAAGGGATCGCAAAACCCGATGAACGCCTCTACCAACTGGCCGCCAAGCGGCTGGGCATCGAACCGGGGGAAGTTGCTTTCATAGATGACTTAACAGAAAACGTGGCTGGCGCTCAAGCCGCCGGAATGCAAGCTTTGCTTCACGAAACCAATGCACAAACCATCGCCTGGTTGAATCAGTTGCTAAACCCTTAAATAAGCATAAACCAAACAGCCAGATGCGCAGCTGCGCATCTGGCTGTTTGGTTTATGCCCCGGTTACTTCAACTTTGCGACAACCTCAACTTCTTTTAAGCCAGGGCGCAGCAGGCGTGAAATTGGGCATGTTTTTTCAGCAACATCCGCGATTTCTTTGAACGTTGCCTCGTCGATATTCGGAACCTGAGCTTCCGTTTCCAGGCGCATTTTGGTTACGGTAAACCCCGCATCTGTCCGATCCATGGAAAGGACTGCATGTGTCTGGATACTTTGCGGTTGGTAACCTCTCTTCTCCAGCGTTCCGGACAAATTCATGGTGAAGCAGGCTGCATGAGCCGCTGCGATCAATTCCTCCGGATTCGTCCCTTCCGCATTTTCAAAGCGTGTTGCGAATGTGTATGCGTCATTCTGCAACACACCGCTGGGCGTCGAGATCTGCCCCTTACCGCTTTTCAAACCACCTTGCCATTGTGCATTTGCTGTACGTTGAATGTCAGCCATTTTTCGTCCCCTTTCTGGTTGATGGATATACGGGATCATACCGGTGGGCAGCAAAAAATCCTCAACGGATGTCCCAACTCCATAAAAGGGTATCATGATGCACTCAGATAATCAAGATGCTTTTTCTTGTTCTTCCGGCTTTTCCCTACCCTTTATATTCGGAAATCCCGTCTGGAAAATTGTGAACTACCCGGCTATCCTTCTACAAAGAATAGCCCCTGCCTGGATAACCTATAAACAGAAAGGATGGAACAATGCGAACGACTTTTGGACTTTTTCAGAAATATGGTGATGCAAAAAAAGCAGTCGCCGAACTGATGGATAAGAATTTTTCTAAAGATGAAATTAACGTAATTGCCCAAAAAGTAGCCGTTGAAGCCAACTGGGATGTCAATGAACGAACGGTGGATGTAAAGGCTACAGATGAAATTGGGCAGAAGAAAGTCCACGGCCTGGACGCGATGCTGGGCAAGCAGCAGCCGATTCAGACGAGCGTCGCTGGGGATATCTACGCCTCAGGTGATATGGCGACTGTATTGGCGCGCACTGCCTCAGCCCCTGGCGCAGTCGATAACGGCTTTACCGGCGCGCTGACCGACTTTGGCGTTGCCCAAGAAAATGCCGAAGCGCTGGCGAAAGGTCTGCGCAATGGACAACTGCTAATCTTTGTGCGCAGCGCCGACGAGCGATCCTCTGCCGCAAGAGATGTGCTGGTTCAGGAAAAGGCCGACCACATCACCACAATTCATGGATAGCGACTTGCATTTGAATTAACCGCTCTTGCCCAAAACTTGATATAATTTTTCAAAGCTTAGCGATTTTAATTATGACGACCCATTGCCTGGAAAAAGGCGACCGGGTCTGTATTGCTGTATCTAAGGCTGTGTGACGGGAGCGTTTCGAAACCTTTCGATTGAAATTTATGGCTGCCATGAACAACCCTCATCCACCAGGCGATCGGCTGGCGCTGCTTTACCGCCTCTCGCAAAGCTTCAATACTTCACTCGATTTAAACGAGGTGCTCAACCGCGTTATTGATGAAGTTATTGAAATTTTGCATGCGGAACGCGGCTTTATCATGCTGTTTGCCCCCGACGGTACGCAGAATTTCAGCGTAGCGCGCGGGATCGATCGCCGCACCATTGAACAGCCCCAGTTTGAGGTTTCCCAAAGTGTAGTTCACAAAGTTGCCAGCGAAGGCCAGCCGATCCTCACCAGTGATGCCCAGGCCGACTCCCGCTTCAACATGCGTCAAAGCATCATGTTATTGGGCTTGCGCTCCATCCTATGTGTGCCGCTGAAGGTAAAAGAGGAGGTGCGCGGCGTAGTCTATGCGGATAACCGCTTTGAGGTGGGTATCTTTACTCAGGCCGACCTGGATCTGCTAAGCGCCATCACCTCCATCGCTGCCATCGCCATCGAAAACGCCCGCCTTTATTTATTGGCTGTCGAAAAAGGTCGTATGCAGCGGGAACTGCAATTGGCGCGGGAGATGCAGATCACCTTCCTGCCGCAGGAGACCCCGCAGATCTCTGGATGGGATTTCGCAGCTAGCTGGCAGCCCGCCCGAGAGGTCGCCGGAGATTACTTCGACTTCATCACCGTCAGCCCAGATCTGTTAGGCATGGTTGTGGCGGATGTAACAGATAAAGGCGCGCCTGCGGCTTTATTCATGGTCTTCACCAACAGCATCGTGCGCGGCAGCCTGCATGCCTCGATGGAGCCAGTGGAAAGTATCAAAAACGCGAACCGGCTGATCAGCGACAAATCTACCAACGCAATGTTTGTTTCGCTGATCTACGTGCATTTGAACACCAAGACCGGTCAGGCGACCTGGATTAATGCCGGACATAACCCCCCACTCTATTACCAGTCCAACGAGGATAAGCTTTCCCTGCTAATGCCGACAGGCATGGTCCTGGGAATTGACGCAGAAGCGCCCTTTGAACAGCACACGCTCGATTTACAGCCGGGCGACTTTCTATTTATGTATACGGATGGATTAATCGATGCGATTGACGCTGCAGAAAATGAATTTGGCCTTGAACGCGTAAAAGAATTGATCCAGATGCATCAAAAAGATTCTGCAAAAGAGATCATCAGCCACCTGCAAGCTGCTTTGGTGGCGCACTCGGGCGATATTACCCCTTTCGACGATATCACGTTACTATTGGTTAAACGTTTGTAGGGAAGTATGTTGAATACGTTAATCAATGACCGTTACATGATCGAGTCCGAGCTTGGCCGGGGAGGCATGGGCATTGTCTACCGGGCGCATGATACGCTGCTGGAACGAGATGTAGCAGTCAAACTGCTGGCGACCGGGTCGCTGGGCTCCCAAGGCCGCGCGCGCTTATTACGTGAAGCTCAGGCAGCTGCTCGACTGAACCATCCCAATATTATTAACATCTTTGACGCTGGCGACGCCAATGGATCTTCTTATATTATCATGGAGCTGCTGGATGGCGAGTTGCTGTATGAGCATAAGCCGGCTAATCTCGAAGAAGTGCTCGACATTTTTACCCAAATCTGCGATGCCCTGGAACATGCTCATCAGCACGGCATCATTCACCGTGACCTGAAACCCGAAAATGTAATTGTCACCAGCAGTGGGGTGGCCAAACTGACCGACTTTGGTCTATCGCGCTCCATATCCGCGCGTGTGTCCCAGGAAGGCATCATTGTGGGCACCGTATATTATCTTGCCCCCGAGCAAGCCCTGCGCCAGGATATCGATTCGCGCGCCGACCTGTATGCCCTGGGTGTGCTGATGTATGAAATGGTCGCCGGCCGGCTGCCTTTCACCGCGGATGATCCCCTGGGCGTCATTTCACAGCACATCAACGCGCCGGTGGTACCGCCCAGTACCTACAACGCCGATATTCCTCCCGCTTTAGATGGGATCATTTTGCGCCTGATGAACAAGCGCCCCGAGGATCGCCCTTCGACAGCCGGGGAAGTGCGCGAGGCTCTGAAGAGATTGAATGAAGCGCCAGAAGCTTTTGCTGCCGAATATCTTACTGGGCTTTCACCGCTCGACCGGTTGGCGCGAGGACGGCTGGTTGGCCGCCAGGAAGAGTTTAACCGCATTAAAAAATTGTGGCGGCAAGTGATGGCCGCCGGCAGTACGGCAGCGGCAACAGAGAACGTCCTGGTCATTAGTGGCGAAGCTGGCGTGGGTAAGACGCCGCTCGTCAAAGAAATCCGCTCACTGGCGCAGGTTTCTGGCGGGCGTGTGCTGCAAGGTACTGGCTACGCGCGGGAGAGCGCTCCCTATGCGCCAATCGTGCAAATTATTCACGAAGCGGAACCGCTCCCTGAAGCGCTGCCCGACCTGGTGGTTGGCGACCTGATGTCCCTCTCACCAGACCTGGCGATGCGCTCAGTGCCAGTCAATGCTCCACTCAGCCCGCTCTCTGAACAGCAGCGCCTATTCGAAAGCTTGTTTGCGTTGTTTGCTACGTTTGCTGAACGCCAGCCATTGCTCCTGATTCTTGAGGACGCGCACTGGGCAGACGGCAATACGCTGTTCCTACTGCGCCACCTGGCCCGCCGCGCCCGCGTCACGCATCTGAAGCTGCTGATCGTACTTACCTACCGCCCGGGTGAGATTGATGAAGGCTGCTGCAACCTGGAAGAGGTGCTGTTGGACCTCGAACAGGAGCGCTTATCCGTGACGATTAATTTACAACCCTTCAGTCGCGAACAAACCCGTGAATTGCTGGCAACGATGGGTCTTGAGACCGTCTCCGATCCATTCGTAGACTCAATCTATAAGGTAACCGAAGGCAACCTCTTCTTTATTGAAGAAATTTGTAAGGCGCTGATCGAAGAAGGCTTCCTCGCCTGTGACAATGGCCAGTGGCACTTCAGCGGTATTGAAGAGTTAGAACTTCCCCAAAGCGTGCGCGTGGCGCTGCAAGTTCGCCTGAACCGCCTGCCGCCTGAGGCGCAGGATGTGCTGCGCCTGGCAGCCCTGATTGGGCGCGAGTTTGATTATGAAGTCCTCCGCCAGGCCTGTGAGAACCCGAATGAAGAGACTTTAATCGACTCTCTGGAGCTTGCAGAACGAGCACAGTTAATCAGTGAAGTGCACGCCAAAAGCCAAAATGGGCATCCTGCCATTGGACCCAACGAGCGTTTCACCTTTGCCCACACGCTCATTCCAACCACACTCAAAGAGGAGATCAGCAGCCTGCGCCGGCGGCGGCTGCACCGGCGCATCGCTAACGCGATTGAAAATGTGTATCCCGATGATCTGGAAAAACTGGCCTACCATTATGGATTAGCCGGAAATCAGGACAAAGCGCGCCAGTACACGATTCTTGCAGGGGACCGGGCACGCAGGCTTTACGCCAATGCGGAAGCCCTGCGCTTCTACAACGAAGCCTTGCAGCTGACTGCCGCTGATCACCCAGACCGCTTCCACATCCTGGCGGCGCGCGCTCAAGTCTATGAAGTGCTTGCCCAGCGCGATTTGCAGCAGGCAGACATTGAAATGATGCTCGAACTGGCCGAACAACAAGATGATGACACCTTGCGCTGCGATGCATTAATTGCCCTGGCAGACATGTTCCTGCTCACCGAAGCAATGCTCACCCGCGAACCAGCCGAAAAAGCGGTGGAGATCGCCCGGCGCTTGCAGGATCCAGTCCGTGAGGGTCGCGCGCTGCGCTGTGCCGGTTGGGGCGCCTGGGCCCGCCATGACTACCACGTTAGCTGCAGCGCGCTGGAAACAGCCGTAGCGCGCTTCCGCCAGGCAGGTATGTTAGCCCAGGCAGCTGAATGCTTGCATATGCTTTCATTGGTCACCGGGATGCAGGGCTTAGGTGAACAAGAAGTTTCGCAAAAATTTGCTGAAGATGCTATTCAGCTCAGTCGCCTGGCTGGCGACCCTCGCCAGGAAGCGATCAGTTTGCGCCGGCTTGCGATTGTCTATATGGATCGCCTTGAGTTGGACCAGGCGCTGCAAATCTGCCAGGAAGCGCTCAACCTGCACCGCGAACTGGGTGACCGGCACGAAGAATGTATGGCGTTGAATGCGGTCGGGGTAATCCTGGCCTGGCTGCGGCGTTTCGATGAAGCTAGCGAGCACTTCAGACAGTCGTTTGAACTGTCTAAAGTGATCCATTCCAGTATGGGCTTCTGGATGGTTTTCGCTAACATGCAGTGGTTCTGCTTCCGGCGGGAAGGCCGCTACGAAGATGGCCTGGCGTTCATTGAAGAGCAATTCTCCCTGTCGGAAGTGCAAAAGGATGCCTATCTGTACGCCAACCTGCTGGTACTCAAAGCCGAACTTCTTTACCAGCTTGGGCAGTACGTCGAAGCATTGAGCGTCTTGCGCCAGGTCACCTTGCAGTCAGAACGGCTCTTTGGAACGACTGCCAAAGCCTTGTTGTTAGTCTTTATCGCCGAAATTGAAAGCAGTCTGCATCATTTTTCCGAAGCTGAAGCGGCCATGCATTCTGCCTGGGAGCTTGCTCCGAAAATTGAGCGCCCCAATGACCTGGCCCTGGTTTACCTGCGCTCGGCAGAAATTGCCTGGCGGGAATGGGAAACCGGCAATTTAAAGCAGTTGGATCAGGCTGCAGCCCAGATTTAGCAAGCCTTGAACCTGGTGCGGGGAACGTTCTGGATCGATGAGCAGACTGCTGCTTTAAAGGTGGCAGTCTGGGTTGCATTGGCCCAGAACAAGCCCGAAGAAGCTTTGGGATATGCCAAAGAAGCGATCGCCTTGCACGAGAAGCAGCCCAACCAACCGGAAGGTTTTTCCTACCCCTACATCTGCGCTCTTTGGGCAAACGCTGATACCGAAACGGCTGCCGCTTATCTGGAAAAAGCCTACCAGCGCGTGATGCTGGTGGCGAACAATCTCCAGAATGCGGAATATCGGAAAAGCTGGCTGGAAGATGTCTATATCAACCGCCAGATCGTAAATGACTGGATCAACGAACACGATCTATAGAAGTGAAATTAACCGTAAGAGGCTGCCCAAAATGATTGTTTTGGGCAGCCTCTTACGGTTATAACTGTGTCCATTTTATGCACTAACTGCGGATAGGGACTTATGGCGCTCGTAAATTCCGCCCAGAGAGAACAGCAGCAGCGCCAGCCAGATAATGCAGAAACCAATCAGACGCTGGTGGTTGAAGGGCTCGTTAAAGATAAATACGCCCAGGAAAAATTGCAGCGTCGGTGAGATGTATTGCAAGACGCCAATCATGGAAAGGGGGATGCGGTGTGCTGCAGAGGCAAACAACAGCAGTGGCACAGCCGTGACAATGCCTGAAAAAACTAAGAGCAGGTTCACCCATAATGAAGCATGCCCAAATGCGCCGCTCCCCTGGCCATTAACAAAAAGGAGGTAAGCTGCCGCGGGCAGAAAAAGAAGCGCCATCTCCAGCGTCAAGCCATGCAGTGTGCCTAACGGAGCAAGCTTTTTGACCAGACCATAGAAGGCAAATGTAAAGGCTAACGCCAGCGAAATCCAGGGCAGCGAACCATAGCTGATCGCCAGATAAAGTACCCCCACGGCTGCTAATGCGATCGGGATCCATTTGGTAGGCGGCAGTTTCTCACCAAATACGATTACGCCCATTAATACGCTAACCAGAGGATTAACGAAATACCCCAGGCTGGCTTCAACCACATACCCGGCGTTAATCCCCCAGATATAGACCAGCCAGTTGACTGCCAGGAGCGCCCCGGCGGCAGCATAGATCAGTAATGTTCGCCGGCTGCGAATAACCTGCAGCAGATTGCGCCCTTCCCTACGGACAAGGATCGCCAGGATGAGGAACACCAGCGCCCAAACCATGCGGTTTGCGACGATCTGTACGACTGGCACGGAACTGAGCATTTTCCAATACAGGGGAAAAACACCCCAGATGACATATACCGCGATTGCGAACCAGATACCTTTATTCTTCATACCCTTAACCCTTGTTGAAACAATGCCGCTGGTCATCTTACCACGAAAGTAGGCAAGGGCATAAGAATCAAAAAGGTGTTTGCGGTACTTTTCTATCCGCAAACACCCTTTTGATGCGTTGTATCGCAATTATGTCCCCGGAGCGGGTTCTGGTTTCGCCTCCGCGCCATCTTTGGCAATACCGGTCATCTCTTCCAGCATGCGCGTGGTCAATGATTTCGGCCGTTCGATCGGTTTGCCCAATGCCCGCGACCAGACGGACTGTGCTGTCAACCCGAGGATGCGGCTGACGCCAAACAGAACTGTATAAAAATCATGTTCGGTGACGCCGTAATGATGTTGAATCGCCCCACTCAAGGCATCTACGTTCGGCCAGGGGTTCTTCACCTTGCCAGTGTCCATGAGAGCCTGCGGCACGACATCGTACACCATCTTTGCCAGACAGAACAGTTCATCGTTGGGGAAATGCCCGTTGCCAAACTTCATCTGACTGGTAAAACGCGGATCGGTCACGCGCAGGACAGGATGCCCATACCCAGGGATAACCTGCCCTGATTGGAGCCAGTCCTCAGCGTATTTTTGCAGTTCTGCTTTTGTAGGAAGGCCATGAAAATGTTCATAGATTCCTTCCAACCAGCGCAAGCATTCCTGATTCGCCAGACCATGCAGCGGGCCAGCCAGGCCACACATCGCGGCAGAGGTGGCATAATAGATATCCGAGAGGGCTGAATTGACCAGCTGCGCGGTATGCGCGCTGACGTTCGAGCCTTCGTGATCAGAATGCAGCACAATAAACAGGCGGATGAGATCTTGATATTCAGGGTTGCCTGGATTAATCATATTCGCAAAATTCGCACTCCAATCCAGGTCAGGATCGGGGTGAATTTGCCGGCCGCTCTTAAAGCGCAGGTTATAAATAAACCCGGCAATATAAGGTACTTTCGCAATCAGGTTCATGCTGTCTTCCAGCGTCGGAATCCAGTAATCTGACTTTTGAATTCCTTCATCATAGCGCTCGGCGAAAACCGATTCACAATTAAGCGCCAGGATAGCTTGAGAGAACATCGTCATGGGGTGAGCGCAGGCAGGCATGGAGCGAATCAGGTCATAGACATAGATAGGTACCCGGCTGCGGCGCTTCCACTCCATCTCAACTTCCATCGCTTCGTCGTGATTGGGCATCTCATCCGTCATCAGTAAGTAGTAAGCCCCACCAGCCAGCGGATAATCAGATCCCTTGGCTTTGGGCAGCTTTGCGATTAATTCCGGAATGGTGTAGCCGCGAATACGGATGCCTTCCTGCGGATCAATGTAAGACACATCACTGACATTAACCTGTAACCCCCGAATACCACTATAAATCTGTTCAACGGTGACATCACCTACTACAAAATCACCATAATCTTTGACTAGCCTGTGTACACGTTCGCGCCAGGCCGGCAACTGGGCAGCAATCTTATCTTGAATAATCATTTTCCACGCTCCTCGAAGGATCTGAAAACCCAACTGCGTATCCCATCCGCTCAGAAATCTGTGCAGCGACACGCTTCACTTCCATACAATAATTTGGAACTTTTTCTTGATTAAACCGCTGGATTGGGCCTGAAATAGAAAGAGCAGCGACAACCTCCCCTTCCTGGTTCAGAATGGGGGCGGCTACCCCTGCCGCATCTTCAACCCATTCACCATAACTGACCGCGCAGCCAGCTATACGCACCTTCTGTAATTCAATGCGTAAAGCCTGAGGATCAATTATGGTCCGGTTGGTTAAAGGCAGTAAGGGAGTAGATCGAAAATAGGCTTCTTGACGAGCAAGTGAAAAAAAAGCCAGCATCGCTTTGCCCGCTGCGCCAGCATACAATGGCAAACGCCGCCCAACCCGCGTCACGATACGCACGCTTTGCGGACTTTCTAACCGTTCGATGCATAGACGCTCGTTGTTATCTAAGACATACAGGCTGATTGTCTCGCGGCTGGCCTCATGCAGTTCTTGGATCGCCGGAAGCGCCCGATTATGTACATCGAGCAAGGCGTTATAGACCCCTGCCCAGGTTAATACTTTGGCTCCCATGGAATAAGCGCGTGTTTCTGGATTTTGGCTCAGAATACCCATCTCTCTCAGCGAGCCCAACAATCGCCCGGTAACGCTGGTGGAGAGGTTTAGCATACGCGCAATTTCCCGCACTCCAAGCTCCGTGTGGTCCTGAGTGAAACAATCCAGCACCGCGATCGCTCGATTAAGCGTTTGTAACTGCTCCGCCGGCATTCATCACCTCAATCCATAGATCGGAAGGCTTACTTCCAAATCCGTCCCGCTAATTGGGACAGCGTCCCGTATTTACAAACTTCATTATAAAGAGTAAAATAAGACATGTCAAGTCTTTATCATACACGATTCGCCTGCTGAGGCGAAACCGTGAAAGAAATGTGACAACCGAACTAGGGGAAGGATGCAAACAAGTATGGCCTACAGGATTGCTCAGGTGCCACAGGTGGGAGAGAAGATTGCCATGCAGAATGGTGTTCTGCTCGTCCCCGACCAGCCTTTGATCCCTTATATTGAAGGGGATGGTATCGGCCCCGATATCTGGCATGCCTCACGGCGAGTGTTCGACGCCGCCGTTGAAAAAGCCTATGAAGGGCAGCGAAAGATTATCTGGATGGAAGTTTTTGCCGGAGAAAAATCCTTCAAAAACTTCAATACCTGGCTGCCTGATGAAACCATTGCCGCTTTCCACGACTTTGTGGTGGGCATTAAAGGTCCGCTGACCACTCCGGTTGGCGGCGGGATCCGTTCCTTGAATGTGACCCTGCGTAAAGACCTTGACCTGTACGTCAACCAGCGCCCGGTACGCTGGTTCAAGGATCTGCCATCGACCGTTAAGTATCCAGAACGGGTGGATATGGTCACTTTTCGGGAGAACACGGAAGACCTGTATGCCGGGATTGAATTTGCCGCGGGGACGCCAGAAAACGAACGCTTTTTACGTTTGCTAAAGGAAAACTTCCCCGATGAATATGAGCGGATTCGCTTTAAGAACAATGTGGGCATTGGCATCAAACCCATCTCTCAGGAAGGCAGCCAGCGCCTGGTGCGCGCTGCCATCCGCTGGGCACTGGCGAACCACCGCCGCAGCGTAACTTTGGTGCATAAAGGCAATATCATGAAGTTCACCGAAGGGGCTTTTCGCACCTGGGGTTACGATGTCGCTGAAACGGAGTTTGCCCAATGGACCTACACCCGCCGGCAGTGGGAGCGCACAAAAGCCACGCAGGGTGAAGCCGTAGCCAACGCCGAACAGGAAACTGAACTGGCCAACGGAAAGCTGTTGATTAAAGATATTATTGCGGATATTGTGTTCGAACAAACCATCACCCGCGCGGATGAATTTGACGTGCTGGCGACGATGAACCTGAACGGCGATTACCTCTCAGATGCCCTGGCAGCGCAGGTGGGCGGTGTGGGTATCGCCCCAGGTGGGAATATCAATTATGAAACTGGGGTAGCAGTCTTCGAAGCCACGCATGGCACGGCCCCAACCATTGCTAATCAAAACATCGCCAACCCCAGTTCACTCTTGCTGTCAGGGGTAATGATGTTCCAATACATGGGCTGGACGAAAGCGGCCAATTTGATTGTGCGCAGCATCGAAGAAGCGGTGGTCCACAAACAGGTGACTTTTGATCTCTACCGCTTAATGCAAGATGCTACAATGTTGAAGACATCGGAATTTGCGGATGCGTTGATTCGTTTTATGGAGGCTGAGAAATGACTGAGGAATTTGTAAATACGCGTGACCAATTGGTCACCCCATCCGGGCGATATACGATATACCGTCTGGATCGCCTGAAAGAAACAGCGCAGGGCAAGATCGATCGGCTGCCGTTTTCGATCCGCGTGCTGCTGGAATCGGTGTTACGCAACTCTGACAACAAGCGGGTGACGAACAAGAATATTACCGACCTGGCGACGTGGCAGCCCCACGATGAGCGGCCCTCCATGCCCTTCTTCCCGGGCCGGGTGGTGATGCAGGACTTTACCGGCGTGCCTGTCGTAGTAGACCTGACGGCGATGCGCTCTGCGCTGGCGCGCCTGGGGGGTGACCCGGTCAAAATCAACCCCACCGTACCGGTCGACCTGGTCATCGACCATTCCGTTCAGGTAGATTATTATGGCCGGCCAGAAGCCCTCCAGCTTAATGCCGGATTGGAGTTTAAACGCAACCGCGAGCGTTACGAATTCTTGCACTGGGCGCAAAAGGCCTTTGACAACCTGCGCGTTGTACCCCCGGCCACGGGTATCGTGCACCAGGTCAACCTGGAATATCTGGCGAAAGTGGTGCTGACCAAAGACACCGATAACGGCGAACCTGTCGCCTACCCCGACAGCCTGGTAGGCACCGACTCGCACACTACGATGATCAATGGCCTGGGCGTGGTCGGTTGGGGCGTCGGTGGCATTGAAGCCATCTCGGCGATGGTAGGTGAACCCATCGAGATGCTGGTGCCGGATGTAATTGGCGTCAAATTGACCGGCATGCTTCCGGAGGGCACCACACCCACCGACCTAACCCTCACGATTACCCAGATGCTGCGCAAGCACGGTGTGGTGGAAAAATTTGTCGAGTTCTTTGGTGAAGGGCTATCGACGCTATCCCTGGCCGACCGGGCAATGATCGCCAACATGTCTCCGGAAAACGGTGCAACAATCACCTTCTTCCCAGTTGACCGCGCTACCCTGGATTATCTGCGCTTGACCGGGCGTTCTGAAGATCTGATTGAGTTGGTGGAAAATTACTGCAAAGTACAGCATCTCTTCCGCACAGACAACACCCCCGACCCCGAGTATACTGACATACTCGAGCTGGATCTGAACACCGTCCATCCCAGCCTCGCTGGTCCCAAACGCCCGCAGGACCGGGTGCCGCTCGACCAGGTACGCGAGTCCTTTGAACGCGCGCTGACCCAACCGAAGTCTGAGCGCGGTTTCGCTCTTTCTGAGAAAGATTTAGAGCGCACTGCGCTGGTCAAGATGAATGGCGATTCGGAAGAAATTGGGCATGGGGCAGTTGTGATTGCCGCCATTACCTCCTGCACCAATACATCAAATCCCACGGTGATGATCGGCGCGGGCTTGCTGGCGAAGCATGCCCTCGAAAAAGGGTTGAAGGTCAAGCCTTATGTGAAGACCAGCCTGGCGCCAGGCTCGCGCGTGGTAAGCGATTACCTGGGTAAGGCCGACCTGCTCAAGCCGCTTTCCGAACTGGGCTTTGCCCTGGTCGGTTATGGCTGCACGACCTGCATCGGCAATTCCGGCCCACTCCTGGAACCCGTTGCAAATGCAATCAACGAAGGCAGCCTGGTAGCAACCGCAGTGCTTTCTGGAAACCGCAATTTTGAAGGGCGCATCAGCCCCAACACATTAGCCAACTACCTGGCTTCGCCGCCTTTGGTGGTGGCTTATGCTCTGGCCGGAACAATCGATATCGACCTTGACAGAGAACCTTTAGGCGAGGATTTTAACGGACAACCGGTTTACCTGCGCGATATCTGGCCGACTTCTAAAGAGGTACAGGAAACGATCCTTGCGAGCGTAGACCCGGAGATGTTCAGGACGAATTATGCCAGCGTCTACAACGCTAACGATACCTGGAACGAAATTCCTAGCCAGGATCAGTTAATCTATCCCTGGGATGATGCTTCCACCTATATTCAAGAACCCCCTTATTTCCTGGGCATGACCGCTATTCCGAACCCTAACGAAGAGGTCCGAGACGCACGCGTGCTGGCCGTGCTGGGCGACTCGATCACGACCGACCACATCTCACCAGCCGGGGCCATTGCGGTCAAATCGCCTGCCGGACAGTATTTAATCGACCACGGCGTTGAGGTGAAAGGCTTTAACTCCTACGGCTCACGGCGCGGTAACGACCGGGTGATGACCCGTGGCACCTTTGCAAATATCCGCTTGAAGAACCAGCTCGTCCAAGGCGTGGAGGGCGGCGTTACGATCCATATGCCAGATGACCAACAAATGAGCATCTTTGACGCGGCGATGGAATATAAAGAAGAAGGCGTACCCCTGATTATTCTGGCGGGCAAGGAGTATGGCACCGGCTCCAGCCGCGACTGGGCCGCAAAAGGCACGCTGCTGCTGGGAGTCAAAGCTGTGATCGCCGAATCTTACGAACGTATCCACCGCTCCAATCTAGCTGGGATGGGTGTTCTGCCGCTGCAGTTCCTCCCCGGTGAAAACGTGCAAAGCCTGGGCCTGACCGGACACGAAATCTATACCATTGAAGGCTCCGATGAGGTGAATACCCCGGGCAAGAAAGTCATCGTCCACGTCAAGCACGAAGATGGCAAAGAAACCAGCTTCCAGGCCATCGCTCGCCTCGACACGCCAATCGAAATTGAGTACTACCACAACGGCGGCATCCTACAAACGGTGTTGTACGACCGGCTTCAAGGACAGTAAGTAATTACTTCAGGGACTGCCCCGACAGTGCGTCAAGGGCAGTCCCTGAAATATAGATCTTCATTTCTCTTAGAACGTTTTTTCTTAAAAAAGCCCTGTTTCTTCACCCTTTGACGTTATAATTTTTGGTATGGTCACGGTTACCGGCAGCATTGAAGATGTAGTTTTCTATAACCCTGAGAATGGCTACTGCGTCCTGGCAATTAACTGCGCCGGGGATATGCTGACTGTCGTGGGAAATTTCCCTGAATTGGCCATTGGCGAAGAGCTGCAGGTAAGCGGCGAATTTACCCACCACCCGCGTTTTGGCCAACAGCTTAAGGTCGCTTCCTTTCAGCGCATAATGCCGGTGGATATCCTCGGTATCGAGCGCTACCTGTCATCTGGATTGATCAAGGGCATTGGCTCGCACTTTGCCGGTCAGCTGGTGCGCATGTTCGGCACGCAAACCCTCGAGATCATCGATAAAGACCCCATCCGCTTACTGGAAGTCCCCGGCATTGGGGACCATAAGGTGCAGCAGATTGTGGCTTCATGGCGAGAGCAAAAGAATGTTTACGAAGTGATGACTTTCTTGCAGTCAATTGAAGTCTCGACCAACCTGGCGATTAAGATCTGCAAAAAGTATGGCGCAAAGGCAGTGGAAGTTGTCAAGCAAGATCCCTACCGCCTGGCACAAGATATTTATGGCATCGGTTTTATCACCGCGGACCGCATCGCCAGCTCGCTTGGTTTACCCAAAGATCATCCCTCGCGTATTGAAGCCGGACTGGTTTTTTTACTGCGCGAAATGGCTGGCGAAGGGCATGTCTATACACCCCGGCCGATGCTGGAGCAGAAAGCGCAAACGCTGCTTGGTTTACCCACCCCGGTGATTGCGAGCGCCATCGAAGCCTGTGCCCGGGATAGCGCACAGGCCATCCGTCAGCCGCGTTCCCCCTCCGCCATTGTCGTTGATTCAAGCCTGGGTTCTACCGGCCTGTTCCCAGATGAAGACCGGGTATACCTGCTGCCTTACTACGCCAGTGAAGTGGGCGTGGCTGAACGGATCGCCTGGTTGATCGCCGAAGGTGAAGCACGATCGCGCATTTCCGGTTCAACCCTGCTGCTGCCATCGTTGATCCCTGATGAAGATATCACCACGCAGCAAAAACAGGCCGTAGAAAATGCGCTGCGGCACCCGGTCAGTGTGATGACCGGCGGCCCAGGCACGGGCAAAAGCTACACCGTCGCCACGCTGATTACTGCCCTCGAAGCGATGGGGAAGAAATACGCCCTGGCAGCCCCTACCGGCCGCGCCGCCAAGCGCCTGTCTGAAGCCACGGGGCGCAAGGCTTCCACCATTCACCGCCTGCTGGCCTTCGTCCCAGATGATGAGGACACGGAAGAGATGATGATCTTTGACGAGCCGGAAGAACTTGACCTTGCCTTGTTGGTGGTGGATGAAGCCTCGATGCTCGACCTGCCGCTGGCGTACCGGCTGTTGAAGGCCATTCCATCTGGCTGTCACCTGCTCCTGGTAGGCGACGTAGACCAGCTGCCTTCGGTCGGAGCAGGCAACTTCCTGCATGATGTGATTGCCAGCGATATTGTCCCCGTTACCCGTCTAACTGAGATTTTCCGCCAGGCTGCCACATCCCAGATCGTCGCGAACGCGCACCGCATCAACCAGGGCCTGATTCCCGGGCTGGAAAACGATCTATCCGGTGATTTCTTCTTCTTCAACATCGAAAACGGCAAAGACGCCGCCGCACAGGTAGAGTCGCTGGTCACCGAACGCATCCCCAAGAAATTTGGCATCCGATCCGAAGATATTCAGGTGCTGGCGCCCATGTATCGAGGTGAAGCGGGGGTCAAGAACCTGAACCTGAAACTGCAAGATGCACTCAACCCATTCATACCCAGTAAGAAAGAACGCACCCTGGCGGGCACGCGCTTTCGCGAAGGCGATCGGGTCATGCAGATCAAGAATGAGTACGACAAAGAGGTTTTCAATGGAGATATCGGCCGGCTGGTTGAAATCGATGAGGAAGAGGCTACGCTGCTGGTCGAAATCGATGGACGCGGCATCACCTATGCCTTCAACGAAGCGGATCAGCTGGTATTAGCCTACTGCTCCACCATCCATAAAAGCCAGGGTTCCGAATACCCCTGCATCGTGATGGTTATGCTCAACGAGCATCACGTCATGCTGGCCCGCAACCTGCTGTATACCGGCATCACCCGCGCGCAGAAACTGTGTGTACTGATCTCTAACCGCAAGGCCATTACCACGGCGGTCAATAATAACAAGGTCACTCGCCGTTTTTCGGCACTTGACCAGCGCCTGAAGATAACCGCATGAACCCTTCCTTATCGCTGCGCACCCATCCTCTGCGCGCCGCCTGGGTTCAGGCGCTGCCGATTGTTTTTGGCTACCTGCCCATCGGGTTCGCCTTTGGCATCCTGGCCCGCAAAGCAGGTATATCCCCGGCCAATACGCTGGGTATGTCCCTGCTGGTGTACGCCGGTTCTGCCCAGCTGATCGCGGTCGGTTTGATTGCCGGTGGCGTATCCCCCTGGTCGATTATCCTGACCACATTGATCGTGAACCTGCGCCACCTGTTGATGTCCGCGGCGCTCTCTCCGTACTTGAGGGACTGGCGTAAAATTCTGATCCCGCTTTTTTCCTTTGAACTGACCGACGAAACTTTCGGGCTGCACAGCCTGCGTTTCTCGCAAAATGGTGCGATGCCCGGCGAGACGCTGGCGATCAACGTGATTTCACAATCGGCCTGGGTGGCAGGCACCTGGCTGGGCATCATCGCCGGAGACCTGATCGCCGATGTGCGCCCCTTCGGCCTGGACTATGCCTTGATTGCCATGTTCATCGCGCTGCTGGTCTTTCAGGTCAAAGATAAACGCTTCGCGCTCATCGCAGGCCTGGCCGGGCTGCTCTCTACCGGGCTGCTGTTGGACGGCGTCAACCAGTGGAACGTTATTATCGCCACGCTCGTGGCGGCTACCTGTGGGGTTTTGCTCGAATCATGGACCAAAAAGTCATCTTCCTGACCATCCTGGGCATGGCCCTGGTAACCTATCTGCCGCGCTTGCTGCCTGCCTGGCTGCTTTCCTCTCGCCAGCTTCCGGAGGTGGTCATCACCTGGCTGCGCTACGTGCCCGCCGCAGTACTATCCGCGATGCTGGTGCCAGCGATCCTGATGGATGGGACAAACCTGCACCTGGCCTGGAATAACCTGTATCTCTTAGCCTTCTTCCCAACGCTTATTGTCGCCTGGAAAACACGCAGCCTGTTCGGCGCAGTCGTAGTCGGTATGCTGCTGGTGGCTGCTGGAAGATTAATCCTACATTAGGAGTCACGCTATGGATCTCTCGCATCTCCAAACATCAATTGGCCCGCGCTGGGCTGTTGATGACCGCCTGCTGCCAGGCGAGTTTTCGCTCAACCTGCTGCTTGAACTTCCTAAGGCCCGGCAGGCGGATTATCTGCAGGAAATCGTCACGGATGAAGAAGCCAAGGGCATGCTGCTGCCACCCATTGAGGCGATGCAGGAAGTATGGGCCAGCGGCGTCACCTACCTGCGCAGCCGTGAGGCGCGTGAGGCTGAATCCGCGACTGGAGATATCTATCAGCATGTGTACGAAGCCGCCCGGCCGGAACTATTCTTCAAAGCGATTGGTTGGCGGGTGGTGCCCAGCGGCGGAGAAATCCACGTGCGTGGCGACAGCCGCTGGAACGTACCAGAGCCTGAGCTGACCCTGATAATCAACCGTCATGGTGAGATCTGCGGATACACCGCCGGTGATGATGTTTCCTCACGGGATATTGAAGGCGAAAACCCCCTTTACCTTCCGCAAGCCAAAGTCTATAACGGTTCTTGCGCGCTCGGCCCGCGCATCAACCTGCTGGAAGATCCAGCTGTGCTGCAAGACCTCGCTATTCACCTGGATATTCTGCGCACCGGGGCAAGCGTTTTTCAAGGCCAGACTAGCACCCGGCTGATGAAACGGCCCTTCAGCGAACTGGCTGAATACCTGTTCCGTGAAATCGACTTCCCTCAGGGCGCCTTCCTGATGACCGGTACTGGCATTGTGCCCCCCGAATCGTTTTCCTTGCAGCCCGGGGATGCGGTACACGTTGCCGTCGGCAACCTGCTGCTGCAAAATGTGACTGCCTGACGCGCCGGCACCCGCCAGATTCATCGTCCCGTACATCGGGACGCCGTCCCATATTTACCTCTTTTCCATTCCTGAGTATAATGGGACATAACAAATCTAAATGCTATAGGTCGTGCCAGCCTCTGGCGCAGAATCAAACCGCAAGGAAGGATGGGAAAAACCATGTCGTACGAGAATGTCCAGGTCCCAGAGAATGGACAAAAGATATCCATGCAAGGTGGAAAGCTGCAGGTTCCGGATCAGCCGATTATCCCCTTTATTGAAGGAGACGGGATCGGCGTGGATATCTGGCCAGCATCAAAGCGCATTATCGACGCTGCTGTTGAAAAAGCCTATCCCGGTCAGCGTAAAATCGCCTGGATGGAAGTCTTCGCCGGCGAGAAAGCCTACAAGAAATTTAATGCCTGGCTCCCCGAAGAAACCATCGCGGCCTTCCGCGAGTTTATCGTCGGTATTAAAGGTCCGCTGACCACTCCGGTCGGCGGAGGGATCCGCTCGTTGAATGTGGCTCTGCGAAAGGAACTGGACTTATATGCCTGTGTGCGGCCAGTGCGCTGGTTTAAGGGACTGCCTTCACCGGTCAAGCACCCAGAATACGTAAACATGATCACTTTTCGTGAAAACACAGAGGATGTCTACGCTGGAATCGAGTTTGAATGCGGTACGCCAGATAACGAAAAGTTTCTCAAATTTATGGAAGAGAATTTCCCCAAGGAATTTGCCAAGATCCGCTTCCCGGAGACTTCCGGCATCGGCATTAAGCCCATCTCCCGCCAGGGCACCGAGCGCCTGGTGCGCGCGGCAATCAATTACGCGTTGGAAAATCACCGCAAGAGTGTGACCCTGGTGCACAAAGGCAATATTCAGAAGTTCACCGAAGGCGCATTCCGCAACTGGGGTTATGACCTTGCGGAACGGGAATTTGCCGACCAGGTATATACCTGGCGACAGTGGGAAAAGACTAAAAATGCCCAGGGCCAGCCTGCCGCGGATGCCGAACAAAAAGCCGCGCTGGCAGCAGGTAAGCTGTTGATCAAGGACAGTATTGCCGACATCATTTTCGAAAAGACCATCTCCAAAGCCAACGAGTATGATGTGATTGCCACAATGAACCTGAACGGCGATTATCTTTCTGATGCGCTTTCTGCTCAGGTGGGCGGCGTAGGCATCGCCCCCGGTGGAAATATCAACTATGACACCGGCGTCTCCGTTTTCGAAGCTACCCATGGCACCGCCCCAATTCACGCCGGGTTAGATGAAGCCAATCCTGGTTCACTCGTCCTCTCTGGCGAAATGATGCTGCGCTACATGGGTTGGAAAGAAGCCGCTGACAACATCGTTAACGGGCTTGAAAGCGCTATCGCCAATAAGACCGTCACTTACGATCTGCACCGCCTCATGGAAGGCGCAACCCGGTTGAAATCCTCCGAGTTTGCCACTGCAGTGATTGAAAATATGTAATCCAAAAATCTTACAACCAAAAATAAGCAGAGAATTCTGCATCAGGTACGGCTGCCAGATCTGGCAGCCGTACCTGATGCAGATTAACTGATCGAACAAACCCTTTTATAGGATTGAAAATCTACTCGCTGGAGAGCGCCATAAAAGCGCAAGGGGGCAGATGCACGTCCGCGAAGGGGATGACCTGATCTTTGATCAAGTCTCGGAAGGTATAACTCAGCCCGTATAAGCGCAGGCGATCCGCTGGGAGCACCTGCTCTGTTTCGCTGAAATTGCCCAGCACCAGAATGCGGCTATTAAGGGCAGAACGAACATACCCCAGCACATGACGGCTGCCAGTATCCATCACCTGCAAATCCTGGCCTGAAAAGGCCGGGTACCGCTTACGCAGTTCAATCAACTGGCATAATCCCCCATAGATGCGCCCGGGAATGCTGTTCGGATCGCTGCGCAGAAAATATTTTTCCACATCTGCCGCCGGTCGGTGTACCCAACGGGAATCCCCAGCTTTATCCGGGTCGGAGAGATAGCTGTAATCGTTGAGCGTTCCCACTTCATCGCCTAGATAAAGCAGCGGGATGCCGCCGACAGTAAGGATAATGCCATGGATCAGCAGTATGCGCCGGATCGCCAGTTCCACTTCTTTCTCGCCTTCTTCGTGCAGCGCTTTTTCAAGCCCCGCCAGAGAGGCACACGTACCTGAAATCCGGCAGTCGCCGGTTTTGGGGTTTTCCTGAAAAGGTAAACCGCGCGCGAAGCCGCCTGGAAACCGTCCAGTATAAAAAGCGTTCAGGAACTGACGGTGGCTGTATCCATTAATACCTAATCGGGCTGCATCCTCATCCGAAAAGGTCCAACCAATATCATCATGACAGCGCACATAGTTTACCCAGGCTGTGCCAGGCGGAAGCTTGAAGCGTTCGCGCAATGCCTGATCAAGCAGTTTTACTTCGCGGGTGGCCAGCGAGTTCCATAGTAAGGCCATCAACAGCGGATTGTACGAAAGCTGGCATTCCTCGGGTGAGATGTATTTGATCACTTCATCTGGATGAACAATTGCCTCGGACTTGAACAGCATTGCTGGTGCTGCAATGCGTACCGCAGCATTGAACGCCTGGATCAGCTTGTGTGCTTCGGGCAAGTTCTCACTGTTCGTGCCCAGTTTCTTCCAGATAAAAGCAACTGCATCCAGGCGCAGCACATCAATACCCTGATTCGCCAGGAAAAGCAGTTCATCCGCCATCTGAATGAATACTTCGGGGTTATCATAGTTCAAATCCCATTGGTAAGAGTGAAAAGTCGTCCAGATCCAGCGGTCCAGCTCAGGGTCATAAGTGAACGCCCCAGGGTGCTCGTCAGGAAAGATTTCCCGCAGGGTTGGCGCATAACGGTCGGGAACGGTGCGGTCAGGGAAAATTCGATAGTAATCAGCGGCTTCAGCGTCGCCTTGCCGAGCGCGTAAAGCCCAGGTATGTTCACTAGAGGTGTGATTGAAGACAAAATCGAGCACGAGACTCATGCCTTCATCGCGTAGTTCAGCAGCCAGGTCCGCCAATTCCTGCATGGTACCCAGGCTGGGGTTAACTTCGCGATAACTCGAGACTGCATACCCACCGTCATTTTCACCTTCCGGCGTTTTGAAGAGCGGCATCAGATGCAGATACGTCAGGCCAATCTCTTTGAAGTAGGGGATCTTCTCCCGCACGCCAGCTAAATTACCAGCGAACAGATCCACATAGATAACACCCCCCAGCATCTGGTTGGATTGAAACCAGGTCGGATTGGCTTCACGCAGCGCATCCACAGCTTTCAACTGCGCAGGGCGGTTCTTCCACGACTCCGCCAACCGCTCCAGCAGATGTTCCAGATGATAGAAAAAATCGTACTGCGAGCCATACAGCTCATAAAGCCGAGAGAACAGGCGCTCAAAGTGTGTTTTAACCCGCCGAGAGAAGGTCTGCCAGCCCTCCGGGTCCTCTTTCGCATATGAGGAAAAGCGTTCCTGTAGACGCGGCCACAGGCGTGCCAAAGTCTTTTCCGATTGAGTATGCAGCCAATTGGTATCAGGCATAAGTTGCTCCCTGAGCAAACAATGAATGTTGATCACAATTTATTGTACACCGAGTTGAAAAACCTGGCCTTTCAGCTAGCTGCAGAGGCTAAAAAATATGTTATGCTGAAGGAAAGGGAGGTGTTTTGTCTGGTTGATCCCTAACGACATCGCCAGATAAAGGTCTAGAAGGAGAATTCATGAAACGCCCGCTCGTGATTCTATGCCTGATATGTTTGTTCGCAATGGTTGTTTACCTGCTACCCGCCTGCGCGCCTGCCCCAGGGATGGCAGCTACTTTGACCATGCTGCCTGGAACGTTTACCCCAACCCGGCCAAAGATTGTCCACACACCGACGATAACGCCCACCCGAACCCCCATACCATTTGACATTTCAATGCTGACCGGAACGCCTGCCAGCTGCGCTGCCTTCACCACTGACCTGACCGGTTCAGTTGACCCAGCTCAATCGATTGGCCGGCGCTACGACCCGGCGAATTTACCGAAGGTGTTTCAACCGGTTGCTTCTGGAGAACTGGCCTCCAGCAACCTGCGCTGGACACAGGTTGATTGGCACGGTCGCCAGCTCTACTGGCTTGAAAAGCAAGTTTGCCAGGAGGGCCCAGCGACAGCTTACTGGCAGATTGTCGATGCCCTGGCCCTGCCCCAGTTGAATTCGACTGATCAGACCACCATTGATACCTGTTATTTGAATGGGCAAAAAATGCCAGCCGTGATTGGCTACGGCACCTACGATCCTTCCCACCCTGCCAGTGTAGTAACCGGCGGCGTAAAAGGTTGGCCAGTGCAGGTCCAGGCCGTCTGGCAGATTCAAAACACTTTCGTCCCACTCGACCCTCAAGGGTTAACTTGCTTGCGATTGGCTAATCGAACGACCCAATAAGTCGAAGCACCCACCGGCTGTGTTCCCGGCGCCAAAATCTTATCAGAGCAGACATTTCAATAATGAAAATTCCGCTCTGGTTTCCTTTTCCCTTTCGGAAAAGTAAGTGTAAAGATATTGCATATTCTGACACTTATTGTATAATTTCGGGAAGTTTGGCAGGAAGTCGATGGCGTGGGCAGGGGTGGCTCCCCCATCCATTTGATAAACCGCCTCTTTATCAGGCTGATCAGACAATCAGTTTGCAATAACGGTTTAGCAGTCGTATCAAGGAGAAAGCAGATGTTACTCAATAATTTATCGTTATCCGAAAATTCATCCACTGAAGAAGTCAAAGCTGCTTTAGAACAAAAATTGGGAAACTTCCTTCCCGTCGGTTCTTATAACGTAATCTTGCGCAACTACCAGGGGGATTTCCGTGTGCGCAGTAATAACGAATCCAGATATCAGGCCATGTTCCTTTTAGATGCAGCTGCTCGAAAAGCCGCTATCGAACACAAAGAGGAGATGCAGGCGGAAGGTTTTCAAGTTTCTCCCTCAGGCGATATTAGTGTAAATTAATCCAGGTGAGGTGTTTCGCAGCAAGCGCGGAGCACCTCTTCTTTTGATGGGGGATTATTCATAAACCAGGCTGGGACGTTTGGTTATGACAGAAATCGTCTAGTAATTGTAAATATAATCATTATACTTATGGATGAAAGCACGGTCTTCGATCATTCTTTTTGGGAGAAGCAGGTATGCCGGAAAAAGTTGCCTTCAATCCATCCTTAGGGTTTACCGCGCATTGGACAGCCAGCGCGCGAGCACAAGAAAGCGCTCGTACAGACTGTCTGTTCAATGATCCCTGGGCATTAAAACTTGCCGGTGAAGTCGGAATGGACTGGCTGGCTCAACGCTCAGGGAGTGTCGCCCCGATGATCATTCGCACCCATTATTTTGATGGTTTCCTAAAGAATATCGCCTGGCAGCAGGCTGTGCGGCAGATTGTCATTTTAGCAGCTGGGCTGGATACGCGTGCCTACCGGCTGGATTGGCCTGAGCAAACGCATCTGTTTGAAATTGACCAGCCCAACGTGCTGGAATATAAAGCGGATATCCTCACGACTGCGGGGGCAAAACCCAAATGCGTGCGGACTGAGATTGCCACCGACCTTACCCAGCCATGGCGCGAACCACTCCTACAGCATGGGTTCGATCCCGGGCAACCTTCTGGCTGGCTGCTGGAGGGACTCCTTTTCTACCTCCCGGTGGAGAGCATCACGCAAATACTCGACCAGGTATCTCACCTGGCAGTTCCCGGCAGCTGGTTGGGTTTTGATATCATCAACAGCCTGACTTTGACTTCCCCTTACACGAAAGCCTGGATCGATATGCAGGCGAGTTATGGCGCACCCTGGATTGGCTCAATGGATGATCCGGAAGGTTTCCTTGCAGAACGGGGCTGGCAGGCCAACCTTAGCCAACCCGGCGCACCTGATGCTAATTATGGCCGCTGGGCGCTCCCGATCTACCCGGCGAAAGCGCCTAATCTGCCCCATAACTGGTATGTTACAGCTCACAAGCCAGGATCCCAGGCGTAAATTAAACAGCGCAAGAATAAATATATTGACAAACCAGCCCGGTTCTAAGCGTTTTCGATAAGCGCGGTACGCTGCGCTTGCAAGCGCAGCACCTGACCTTCTACTTCACGGCTCAATTTTTCCAGGTCCTCAACTGCTTTGAGCATATGGTTTTTGGCCAGACGCGATTGCTCCAGAGACTTCTGAATTTTGGACTGCACGATCCAGTCCGAAATAAGACCATCAAAAAAGAAATCTGCGAAGATATCTAGATTGCCGATGTCAATGGTCAGCTCCATGCTTCGCTGAACATCAGCCAGCTCGCGAGTAAAATGGTTCATTTTCGCCTGCACGTCCTGGACTGCGTCCCGGGCATCATCAATCCGCGAATGTTTGATCGCTGTGCTGAGCATTCCGCCGCCCAGCATATCCCAGGTACCCCAACCTTCGGCGCTTTGCAGCGACGCGATCACCTGATCCAGGCTATCCAGCACTCCTCTCGCAGCCGTGATTGCTTCGGTAATTTCCCGCCTTTCAACATTCCGATTGGCAATCTGTTCCGCCAGGTTCATCAGCTCATCCGCGGTTTTTGCATTGGTCTGGCGAAGCAGGTTTTCTTTTTGAGCTAGAAGGGCTGCATATTCATCTTCTACATCCCGCAGTCCACGCAGCTGCTCTGCTAAATACTGCTGGTCTGCCCGCAACATTTCTACCCCGCGCTTCGCCTGCTGATATTTCAACTGCGCCGCGAGTGCTTCCTGGCGTTCTTTTTCAACCTGTTGTTCCCGGCTGCCGAGCACCGAATAAAACAAGCCTGTCAGGCTGAGCCGTTCCAGTTTCTCTACATCCACCTGTTCCTGTTTAAGCTGGCGTTCTAACATGGTAAGCATCCCGGTTTTTTCCACCAGTCTTTGTTCCACCTGGTGAAGATCCTGCTCAATTTTATTTTTGTACTGTCTCTTCTCTATTACCTGGGTCAACTGGTTGCTAACATCTGAAAGCATAGCGTTCTCTCCTCGTTTTTTGGCTGGCCTTATTATCCTATATACGCAAGCCTGTCAAATTCGTTGCCCAAGCACATCTATGCCGATATCAACCCGGGTAATCCATCCCACCCGCGAGAGATGAACCTTCTCTCCATTTTGATTGATCGTGTCCATCGTGATATGATCTATGATAAATGAATAAGAACCGATCCGAAAAGTGGTGGGTGTGTTATGAAACCACTGCTCGGATTGGACTGAAGCGAATTGTGGGGAAAATGAACAATGAAGGAAGAAACGCAGAAATTTACCAATAACGATCTTGCCGCGATTTTTGAGCGCATTGCCCGGCTGCTGGAAATCAAAGGCGAAGTTGTCTTCAAGATCCGTGCTTATCAGAAGGCGGCTGAAAGCCTGCAGGTACTGGGCGAAGATATCAATACCGTGGCGAAAGAAGGCCGCCTGGAGGCAATCCCTGGCGTGGGTAAAGCCATCGCCGAAAAAATTCAGGAACTGCTCAGCACGGGCAGCCTGGACTTCCTGGAACGGTTAGAAGAAGAAGTGCCTCCGAGCTTGATGGATTTGTTAGAAGTGCCTGATTTTGGCCCGCGCAAGACCCAATTAGTCTGGCAAGAACTGGGAGTGACTGATCTACCCGGACTGGAGGCAGCTGCAAAGGAAGGCAAACTGCGCAAATTGCCAGGGATGGGAGAAAAGTCCGAGGCGCGCGTGCTGGCGGGCATCGCTGCTTTATCCCGACGTACTGGACGCATGACGCTCGGCACAGCCTGGAACCAGGCGAACCGCTGGTTAGAATGGCTGCGCGAACAGCCGGGCGTGCTGCGTGCTGAGCCGGGCGGTTCACTGCGCCGCTGGAAAGAAACCATCGGCGACCTGGATCTGGTTGCGGTGCTGGATGAAGAGCAAATTAAAAATGCGCCGCCTGAAGTAATGGAAAACTTTATTCATCACCCCGAAGTCGAGCGGATTTTGGCCGAGGGAGATGTGAAATCTTCGGTTGAATTAAAAGGTGGCGTGCGCATTCAGTTATGGGTCACGCAGCCAGAACGCTTCGGCAGTATGTGGGTGTATGCCACCGGATCAAAAGCACATAATGTGCGGCTACGGGAGCTGGCGCAAAAGGAAAACCTGTCCCTGTCAGACCGCGGCATCGAAAACCCCCAAGGCAAGCTGCAGACGTACTCAGATGAGGTAGCCCTTTACAAAGCGCTGAAAATGGATTGGATTCCGCCGATGCTGCGTGAAGATCGCGGCGAGATTGAAGCCGCGTTGAAACATAAACTGCCTGAATTGGTCAGCGTGGAGGCAATCCATGCCGAACTGCACGCGCACTCACGCTGGTCAGATGGGGCTTTGACCATTCTAGAAATGGCTCGGGCGGCTAAAGAACATGGGCTGACTATGCTGGCGATTACTGATCACTCCGACTACCTTGGCGTGACCGGCGGATTAAGTGCAGAGCAGATTCCCGAACAACGCAAGGAAATTGACCAGGCTCAGAAAGAGATGGGGGATGATTTCAAATTACTGCAAGGCATCGAGGTCGACATCAAACCTGATGGAACCCTGGCTCTACCCGATGAGGCCCTGGCGCAACTTGACCTGGTGATTGCATCCCTACACGTCAGCTTGCGCCAGCCTCGCGAACAGGTCACCGAACGTTTGTTAAATGCGATACATAACCCCTATGTGGATATTATTGCCCATCCTTCCGGGCGCCTGTTACCCAACCGGGAAGGCGCAGACCTGGATTGGGAAGCTGTGTTGAAAGCCGCCGCGGAGCAAGGGCTGGCATTAGAAATTAATGCCAGCCCTTCCCGCCTCGACCTGATCGATGTCTACGCGCATCGCGCCATTGAATTAGGCATTCCTCTGACCATCGATACGGACGCCCATTCCGCTCACGACCTCGACTTGCTCCCCTTTGGCGTCGCGGTGGCGCGGCGAGCCTGGGCAGGACCGCAAAATATTATTAATGCCTGGCAGCCTGAACGCATCGTAAACTGGCTAAAAAAGAGAGGCTGAGAGTATGTAACCTTTCCCGCTCTGTTTCATCTAAAGAATAGAAACCAGAAAGAGCATCAGATAGAGGTACACAAAGAGGAGCAAGATCATGAAACAGAATTTGGGAACAATCGATCGGATCGTACGTGTCGCGTTAGCCTTAGCGCTGTTCATCCTCAGCCTGACCGGAGTAATTTCAGGCGTTGTTGCGGTGATTGGCATTGTTGTCGGGGTTGTTTTACTGCTGACAGCAGTAGTGAGTTTCTGCCCGTTGTACGCATTACTTAAGTTAAGCACCCGCCGGGCATAATACTAAATTTGGTATGCGGGCAAGCATTCCGGATAAGAATACTTGCCCGCATACCAGATTCAAAAGTTTACAAATAATGGAAAAAATTCAAACCAATATTGAAAATATAGCAGAGACCCACTCCACGATCTTACCTGTCGTCATGGAATTTTGGGCGAGCTGGTGTGCCCCCTGCCGGGCAATGGCCCCTGCTTTAGACCAGGTAGCCCAAGAATTTAACGACAAAGTGCGCTTGCAGAAAGTTAACGCGGATGAGCAGCCCGACCTGGTCAAGCAACTGCATGTGATGGCCATACCGACCATGGTAATCTTTATAGATGGTAACGAAGTGCAGCGGCGGGTAGGAGCGCAATCGCCAGCCGCGCTGCGCGAATTATTCTCCCGCCTGGCTAACGGTGAAACCCATCAAGCTAATCTGGCTTCTGGCGGCATAGATCCGGTAACCCGAATGCTGCGCCTGTTCAGCGGTCTGGTGTTGGGGCTTTTTGGAATCTGGCTGGGCTACTGGTCATTGATCATTCTCGGCGGATTGATCATGTTCTGGGGTTGGTATGATCGCTGTCCAATCTGGCAAGCAGTCGCTCCGCGCTTGAAGACGATATTTAAGCGCACCAGTTAGCTCTTTCTAGAATACATTCCCTTTAAACGATAATCCACCGGTTCCTCCCGCTGTTCTTTGCCTGGTACAAGGCCGCATCCGCGCGGGCAAAAAGGGTATCCAGAATACCGTCATCGGGGCGCACCTCGCTCATGCCGATGCTGGATGTGACGCTCGCCTGTGGTAGGCCGCACTCCGGGCCGGTGTCTGGGCCTAATTCATCACAACGTTCGAGAATACGCCCAGCCAGTACTGCGGCATCTTCAGGGAGTGTCTCCGGCAACACAAGGCAAAATTCATCCCCACCTATCCGGCCCAGAGCATCCGCTACCCGTTTTTCTTCCATCACCGTCTTAGCAAACTGTATCAATACCGCATCGCCTTGCTGGTGCCCAAAGGTATCATTGACCTTCTTAAACCCGTCCAGATCAATCAGCATAATCGAAAACGGGCGGCGGTAGCGCCGGTGGCGATAGAAAGCTTCTTCAGCAAGTTCCAGGAGCTTTCGCCGGTTGAAAACACCGGTTAGCGGATCGGTCGAAGCCAGCCGCTGCAATTCCGCCTGGATACGCACCTCTTTCTTGCGTGCCAAAAAAGCCAAACGCCTCCCAGCCAGGTAATGGCGCGAGAAAACAATGCCGACCAGGTTCGACAAGGTAAACGAAAACGCGAGACTGGTCATCATTAACCCAACCATCCCAACTTTATAAAAGGCAGCCAGAGATAGGTCGAGGATCATAATCAGCACTGCCGGGATAGCCCTAAGCAGAGTACGGTTGGCGATGAAAATATAAAAACCAATGACGCCCACCAGATCGTTCATAAACACGGAGAGGTCAGTCCGGGGACGTAGGAAATTAACCACCAGCTTAAGCAGCACGGTAAGCAAGCCCCAGGCTAAGGTGACCCGGTCAAAGGCAAGGGGTGTAGAGATGCGACGCAGCAAGATGACAATTATGAATATCGATAACCCGGCATACCCCAACCGAGCAAAAAACAAACGCCAAAATGGTGTGGAGATCCCGAACAGCAGGAAATCACCATATGCAAATCCCAGGGCTGGAACAACCCATAATATTACACCCAGGACAAGTTGGTTGACGTCCGCACTTAGGTAATACTGGCGATATTCCCGTTCCAATGCGGGTTCAAATCGGGTACTCTTGTGATCCATGTCCCCCTCGTGTTCAATGCCGCCCGACTTCTTTCAATGTGACCTGTTAAATTGTAACAAAATTTTCTGTTTCTAAAGAGTAGAACGAAAATATAGCCATTGAATTACAGGTTTTTGCAAATCTTGCTTTCAGACCATCCAAAAGGAAGCAACAGATGACTGAGGTAACGGGTCATGGAAGGGTTGCATAAAAAATCTGGCTGCCAAAAGCCAGAATAGCACGCCGATTGGGAGTGACCGTAAAGGCAGTCGCAGGGCGGTTTGGCAAAGGAAAGTCCGTATCCAGTTGTGGGCGGTACTGGCGCTGGTAGTTTAACCGGCGCAGGCTGAGATGATAGATCGATTTATTCACGTCATCCAACACAAAAAGGGATGGGTCGGGTGGCTGGGTTGTTTCGAGCTGCGAGAACTGCGCTCCAGGGAACACCAATGGGTTTGGATCATATCCTGGACGGTTATCCCCATAAGGAGCGGGATTGGTGCATTTTGTTGGGGCAAAGGTAAATGCGCCAGACTGGCACAACGTCATGCGCCCATCGGCATGCAGCATGTAGAGGAACTCTTGATCCATCTCAAAATCGATCACATCCCCCATTTGAGGAATATCTTCATCAAAGAAAAGATGCGGCTTGCCTTCAAAAACGCTGTTAACCCCGTCATAGCGGTACACGCCATTCCCTTTAGGATCTAACACATACAGCGCGCCATTTAATAAGCGCATTCCAGTAATCTTGCCCCAACCATTATCCGGCTGAGGCAGTGCTTTCGCAGCAAAACCTTCCAGGCTTGGGGAACAGTATACCAACATACCGCTGCCATCAATGCCAAGCACCGTTGCTTTCATATCATTGGTCGGCGGCAGCGCCGCCAGATCAATAAGCGGCCCTACTGTTGTCGAACCTGCTTTGCCCGGGCCACAGCTAAACTGGGTATCCAGATCATAACCAGTACCGGTGCGGAACATATGCAAAATGCGGCCCTGATTACTATCCAGCATGTAAACATCATTTAAAGTTGAAACCATACGGGAAATGTTGATATCACTTCCCGTCACACTTTGCACCGCTGGTTGGTACTGCAAACGGACCAGACCTTCCAGTTTGTCCAATGCGTCCAAAGATTGCTTATAAAGTGTACGCGAGGCATCCGTTTGCTCAATGTTCTCCGCCTGGCGCACCAGATCATATACTTTGGTCCATTCCTGGCGCTGCACTGTAGGATCTTTCTGCGTGCTGGCTTCCTGGGCATAGGACTGCGCCTGCACCAGGATTGCCTGGTACTGCTCCGTGCGCCCGGTGCGGAAATAGACGGTCATCGCCACCGTCACCACAACGATAGGCACAATCAGCGCAATGGTGAGCATCATCGCCGGGGATAGATTGAAGAGCGGCTCGTGTTCCTTATGCTTGGGCAGCACCTTCCCCGCCAGTGGGGCCACCGCTCCATTCACTTTATTCCGGGCGGCGCTCCCACTGCGCCAAACCGAGGCCAGCCGGCGGCGCAGCACTTCTCCAGGAGCAGGACCTGCCGGCCGGGGCTGACGTTCTTTTGCCGGGCGAGCCATCGATCTTAACGATCCCCCGAACTGTTTCTTCCGGTCGATTTTCTTCAAGCGCCGGGCGGGAGCATCAGCTGCGACCTTTCCATCGGATGAAGGAGCCGTTTCGGGATGATTTGGACGCGGTTCTGGCGGCGGGATCGGGGCATCCACCGGCGGCGTATCCGACCCATCACTGCCCAAATAAACGCCGGCAAACGCCTGTCCGTCTTCCTCCGTTTCTGGTTGAAAGGCAGAATGATCCAACGCCTGATTTGTCATTGTAGAATCAGGATTTGGCCCTCCCACCCGCTCAGGCGGCTGGCTGATGACCTGAGGATCTGTAAAAGGTGCCAATTCTTCAGGCTGAGGTGCTGAAAAGACTGCGAGATCTTTTTCAACCCCAGCTGCTTCTGAAAGATGTTGATCCGTTTCAACGGGAGCCACATTCGCTATCGCTTGAACCGGAGGTGATTCAACTTCCACCCGTGGCTCAGGCTGTTCGGGTTTCCCCGCACCCGGCGCTCTTTCACCCGGTCGCCAGTAGGATATGCCCCCCTTCCCGGCTTGCAGCCGAACGACAACAGCCTGCAAATCCTCACCAGAATTATTAAGTAAGCGGCGGCGCAGGTGTTCCAGGCTGATCTGCGGGCTGCTGGCTAATGATTTCGAATTCCAGGAATCAGGCGGGTTAGCGCATACCAGCAACAGGTCGCCAACCTCCAGGCGGGTCTGGTAAAAGCGCGGCGTTACCTGCCGGCTTAAGCCCAGACCTCGGCCAGCTGCAGATACTCCCCGCGAGTCAGCATGGTCATCAAAGTGCTGGACCTGCTGCTTACCCAAGAGAAATGTATGCGTTGGCCCGGCATGTGCCACAATCACTTGATTGCCATGAATGGCAGCCAGATTGAGGACGGCGGCAGTTTGTCCATCCTGCGGATTCTTAAGATTTCGAGTGAGCAGGAAATCATTCAAACGGGCAACCACGATGCGCAGGCCGGCCGTAACCGAACCCGAAAAACCAAAGTAGCTGTCCGCGAGGCGCGAAAGAATCTCCCGCTGCTGCACCTTGCTTAAAGACGCCACCTGCCCGCTGTTAGGTGGAGCAATGGTTACCAGTTTTAAGTAAATGAACAGGTGATCATGCGAACGCATCCGCGCCGCCCGGCGTGGTGCAGGCGCAAGTAATAAGCCGGGGAGCTCATGAACTTCCTGACCTGAGGCAAGTGAAAGAGGGAAAATTGTGAAGTCAAACAATGTTGTCTGTACCCTGCGCTAATTGTACCAAAGGTAAGGGAATTCCGGCCCTGAAAATTGGAGATCCCTTCAAATCTTATTGCAAGAACCGCGCCATGCTAAACGGGTAAGGTATAATCAAGCACACATTGCGAAACTGGGGTTATTCATGGATTTGAAGCTTTATCAGTATTTTCCGAATGAACTGCAAACAGCCTGGAACGAATTATTAGCAGAAAGTTCTATACACGTCCCTTTTCTCCGCTACGAATATCTGCGCACCTGGTGGGAGACGCGCGGCGGGGGTGAATGGCCGAATGATGCGCAGCTAGCGATTATCACCGCCCAGGTGGACGGGCACCTGGTAGGCATCGCACCGTTTTTCGCTGCGGCCTGGAACGAGAAACCTTCATTACTGCTTCTGGGTAGTATCGAGATTTCCGATTATCTGGACCTGATTGTCCGGTCCGAGGACTTGCCTGTCTTTAGCCAGGCACTGCTGGCTTTCTTGAGCGATCCAGATAACCATCTTCCCGCCTGGGACCACCTTGACCTGTATAATATTCTCGAGGATTCTCCTGTCTTGCCAGCTTTGCAACAGGCTACTCAACAGTACGGCTGGCAATATCAACAGGAACCTTTCCGCCCTGCGCTGAAGATCGATTTGCCTGGTAACTGGGATGAATACCTGGCGGGAATTGACAAAAAACAGCGCCATGAAATTCGCCGGAAAATGCGCCGGGCTGAAGCCAGTGAGGTTCCGGTACGCTGGTACATCGTGGAAGATCCTGCCATGATTGATGCTGAAATTGAAGCTTTCCTGACGTTGATGGAGAAGGATCCTGAAAAGGCTACTTTTCTCACCCCGTCCATGCGCGAAAACTTCCGCAACACGATCCGCTGCGCCTTTGACGAGCACTGCCTGCAGCTGGCCTTTTTGGAGGTCGATGGTAAGAAAGCTGCCGGGTATTTAAGCTTTGATTATCTTGATCAGGTGTGGGTTTATAACTCGGGCATGGATTTCGACTTTACTGAATATTCCCCCGGTTGGGTGCTGCTGGGAGAACTGCTCAAATGGGCAAATGAACACGATCGCAAAGCTTTTGACTTCATGCGCGGCGACGAGGATTACAAGTTCCGTTTTGGCGCTCAAAAGCGGGATGTATTACGCGTAACGCTTACCCCGAGACAGTTATAGGCTGGTCATCCTATGTCACTTTTTTATCAGCCTCCGCTGCCTTTACCTGAACCTTTACGCGCCGCAGAAGTTCCCTCCTTTACGAACTTCTCTGTGGTGGTCCGTCTGCCGGATATTGCCCGACGCACATTAGCTGAGAATCCCTTTCCATTCGAAACTGTCGCAAGCATTGAAGCTTTAATTGATGAGATCCCAGAAGGGAAAGTGCGCCCGGTACAGATCCCGGCAACAGCGCCCATTGGGGATTGGCCCCAATGGATTGCCGTTTATGAAGGCTGGAACTGGCTGGATATCCCCTGGTTCTTTGCCGAAGAATATTTTTACCTGCGTATTCTAGAAGCGACCGGCTATTTTGAAACGGGAGAGAGCCATGCACGCGATCCCTACGTGCACCAAAAACGCCTGGGATTAGAAAGTACGCGCACCCAAACCCAGGCACTGGCAGAATTGGTATCAGATGCGATACAGCACGCCCCGGAAAGCAACCGGGAATCACTGGATCGCTTGCTGCTGGCCGACTTGTGGGGCAATCAGAATGACTTATCGATGTGGCCAGTCCAAAAAGGTGCCCCAGGGCAAGCGCTGCCAGGTGAGCATCCGGTTGATCCTGCTTCAAGCGAACAGGCAACTAAAAAAACAGTTGAGAAAACAAGCCGGCTGGAATCCGCTCAAGAAAAGATCCTCGCTAACGATCTAAAACAAGCTCTGGATTGGCTGCTTGCACAGGCTGCCACTCATCCCAGAGTCGATTTGCTGCTCGATAATGCTGGATTTGAACTGGTTACAGACCTGGCCCTGGCGGATTTCTTGCTCACCACGCAGTTGGCAGGCTCAGTCACCTTGCATGTCAAGTCCTATCCGGTGTTCGTTTCGGATGCACTGGAGAAAGACGTTTTTGACACGTTAGATTTCCTAATCTTTACCGGGCATGCAGCATCAAAAGAAATGGCGGTGCGCTTACGGCGCTGCCTGGTGAATGATCGCTTGCGCATCCGCCACCATCCTTTCTGGACTTCACCGCTGCCCGCCTGGGAGATGCCCCAAGACCTGCAAGAACAGATGGCGGACACCTGCTTTTAATCGCCAAAGGGGATGCTAACTACCGCCGCTTATTGGGTGACCGGCACTGGTCGATTGACAAGCCTTTTCCTCAAGTGGTGAACTACATGCCCTATGGGGTGCTGGCCATCCGCACGCTCAAGTCGGAAATCGCTGTCGGGATCAATCCCCAGCAGGTGCCCAATACCGACCCAGATTGGATGTTCGATGGTCATTGGGGTCTGCTGCAATTTGCCGCTCCGCGCAGCGGGTAAACACGCTGAAAACCGATGGGATTTATTCCCATCCTGGCAAAGCCGGGTATAATTTGCCCCGTGCCTATGAAAAACATCCAGAATATTTCCATTGTCATGCTGCTGCTGGCGGCAATGACCTTCGCGCTTTATCCCGTTGGAAAAGCGAAGGCGCAAGCCGGAACAGCTATGGACTTGATCGGCGCGGTGAATGCCTTACGCAGTGAAAGCGGATTAGAGCCTTATACAGTTGACAGCAACCTGATGTCGCTATCACAGGACCAATCCGATTACCAGGCTTCAATCCAGACCTGCACCCATACCCGTGCAGATGGCAGCGGTCCAGGTGAGCACGGGATTGCTGCCGAGAACATCGCTTGCGGGAATGATCTTTCTGTGCAGGAAGCCATTCAGGGGCAGTGGACGGATAACCTGCATATGGCAACGATGCTGGGGCCCTCCTCTGGAGTAATTGGCGCGGGCGTAGCTACTGCCGGTGGCAAAGTTTATTACACGCTGCAAGTCAACCGCCTGGCGGGTGAGTTTATTTACAATCCCCCAGCAAATGCCCAGAGCCAGTCTGCCCAACAGGAACAGCCCGCTCAGGTCCCTGTTGGCGCATTTGCAACCAGCACACCGAACGATGATGGCTCAATTGCCCATGTCGTCAAGTATGGTGACACTCTGGTGGAGATCGCAAAAACGTACGGGATCTCACTCAGCGATTTGATCGGCATGAATAAGCTAGACCCAAACAATCCGGCCATTTATGAGCATCAGGTGCTGATTATCCAGCTTGCGTTCACGAAAACGCCCTTTATAACCGCAACTTACACGCCGCGCCCTCCCACCCGTACACCCATGCCAACCCGAACTCCACGCCCAACCCGCACTCCGGCTCCAGTTTATACCCCACTACCAACCCGGACAGACACGCCTGAGCCATTATTTAAAGTGCCAACGATGGAAGATCTTGGCCCTGGGCGACCGATCATGGCATATGCCTTCATTGGCATTAGTCTTGTCGGATTGATCGTGCTTATCTTCACCGCCTTCTTACCGGGAAAGAAACCATAGAAGCTGCCGGAAACCCTAAGATCAAAAAGATTTTCCCCCTTGACAATCCAACCGGGTGGAAGTAAAATCCTGCCTCGTTGTGTGGGATAAAGTTGCGGTCGAGCCGCAGTACCACATGGGCTGGGGTTGGAAACGGATTGAAAAAGCAAAAAATTCATTTCCGAAAAACCCTTGACAAATTAGAGAATTGATGTAGAATAAACTTCTCAAGCAATGAGGGACCCGCGCCTGAAATACGGTGCGATCCGTAAAATAAAACCGGCGGGAAACCGCCAAAATTACAAGGATCGTCAATGTGACGAAGCCGGTGCTACAGAAAAGTAATCCAAGGGCATCGGTTTTTTGTCGCGCGGGCGCGGGAAATACAGGACCTTAACAACTGAAGAGTGACAGGAAGACGGAGAACCTGAGATTTATTGAGATAAGAGAGAAATCAAACATTCGCAAGGATGAAGCAAGAAATATGCGGAGAGTTTGATCCTGGCTCAGGATGAACGCTGGCGGCGTGCCTAATACATGCAAGTCGAACGAAGAGCTTCGGCTCTGAGTGGCGAACGGGTGAGTAACGCGTTGGTGACCTGCCCCAAAGCGGGGGATACCAGGCCGAAAGGCCTGCTAATACCGCATGTGCAAAGCGAGGCTGAGACCTTGTTTTGGAAAGCCGAAAGGTGCTTTGGGAGGGGCCTGCGTCCCATCAGCTAGTTGGTAAGGTAACGGCTTACCAAGGCGATGACGGGTAGGGGACCTGAGAGGGTGACCCCCCACAATGGAACTGAAACACGGTCCATACACCTACGGGTGGCAGCAGTAGGGAATATTGCTTAATGGGCGCAAGCCTGAAGCAGCAACGCCGCGTGTGCGATGAAGGCCTTCGGGTTGTAAAGCACTTTTGGCTGGGAAGAGGAAGGACGGTACCAGTCGAATAAGCCTCGGCTAACTACGTGCCAGCAGCCGCGGTAAAACGTAGGAGGCGAGCGTTATCCGGATTTACTGGGTGTAAAGCGCGTGCAGGCGGTTTGTTAAGTTGGATGTGAAAGCTCCCGGCTCAACTGGGAGAGGTCGTTCAAAACTGGCAGACTGGAGAGCAGTAGAGGAAGGTGGAATTCCGGGTGTAGTGGTGAAATGCGTAGATATCCGGAGGAACACCAGTGGCGAAGGCGGCCTTCTGGACTGCATCTGACGCTCAGACGCGAAAGCTAGGGTAGCAAACGGGATTAGAGACCCCGGTAGTCCTAGCCGTAAACGATGTGAACTTGGCGCTGGGTGGGTCAAACCAGTCAGTGCCGAAGCAAACGCGATAAGTTCACCACCTGGGGACTACGGCCGCAAGGTTAAAACTCAAAGGAATTGACGGGGGCCCGCACAAGCAGCGGAGCGTGTGGTTTAATTCGATGCTACACGAAGAACCTTACCAGGGCTTGACATGGACGTGGTAGCGAAGCGAAAGCGGAGCGACCCTTCGGGGAGCGTTCACAGGTGCTGCATGGCTGTCGTCAGCTCGTGTCGTGAGATGTTCGGTTAAGTCCGCTAACGAGCGCAACCCTCGCCGCGTGTTATACGTGTCACGCGGGACTGCCAGTCTTAAGCTGGAGGAAGGTGGGGATGACGTCAAGTCAGCATGGCCTTTATGTCCTGGGCTACACACACGCTACAATGGCCAGTACAATGGGTCGCGAAGTCGCGAGGCGAAGCCAATCCATAAAGCTGGTCTCAGTTCAGATTGCAGGCTGCAACCCGCCTGCATGAAGCCGGAGTTGCTAGTAACCGCAGGTCAGCTATACTGCGGTGAATACGTTCCCGGGCCTTGTACACACCGCCCGTCACGTCATGGGAGCTGGTAACACCTGAAGTCAGTATCCGAACCGCAAGGGAGGAGCTGCCGAGGGTGGGGCTGGTGACTGGGACGAAGTCGTAACAAGGTAGGTGTACCGGAAGGTGCGCCTGGATCACCTCCTTTCTAGGGAGTAAGGCACACAGCTTACGAGCTGAGTGTAAGCTCCGGTGGTTTCTTGCGAGAAACCGCCACCTGAGCCGCCGCAAGGTGGCTCCCAAATCCTCGTCAGCGGTGATGAGGTACCTCGATGAAACGAGGGGCATCCCTTTTCCTGTCACTCTTCAGTTGTCAAGGCGCAAGCCAAGACGGCTGTAGCACATTAACAAGAGAATAATGTTTAGGCGCATCGAAAGAGTCAAAGTAGAAGAGAAAGAAAGAAGAAAGAGAACGTAGTTCTCTGCATCACGTGAGAAGCTAGTAAGGGCTTACGGTGGATGCCTAGGCGCCAGATGCCGAAGAAGGACGTGGGTCACTGCGAAAAGCCTCGGGGAGCCGTGAACAGGCTTCGATCCGGGGATATCCGAATGGGGAAACCCGCTGGAGCGAACCTCCAGCACGCCCGGTTGAACACATAGGCCGGAGCGAGGGAACCTGGGGAACTGAAACATCTCAGTACCCAGAGGAAAAGAAAGTATTCCCTGAGTAGTGGCGAGCGAAAAGGGAGCAGCCCAAACCGTTGTGCATGCATGACGGGGTTGTAGGGCCGGACACATGGGAGTTCGAGAAAACCAAGTGCTAGTCAAAAGGTGTGGGAAAGCCTGCCAAAGAGGGTAAGAGCCCCGTAGACGAAAGTGGTTGGTCTCCCGTCCGGAACCTGAGTACTGCCGGGCACGCTAATCCGGCAGGAAGCTGGGGAGTCCACTCTCCAAGGCTAAATACGTCTGGCGACCGATAGTGAACAAGTACCGTGAGGGAAAGGTGAAAAGTCCCCCAGTGAGGGGAGTGAAATAGAACCTGAAACCGTAAGCTTACAAGCAGTCGAAGGGCAATACTGGGTCGGTGCTCCGGAGAGATCCGGGTGCGCGCCAGCAGGCCTGACGGCGTGCCTCTTGGAGAATGAGCCTGCGAGTTAATTTCTGTGGCGAGGTTAAGGCAGTCATAGCCGAAGCCGGAGCGAAAGCGAGTCTGAAAAGGGCGTAGCCAGCGCAAGCTGGGTCAGTCGCAGGGATTAGACACGAAACCAGGTGAGCTACCCATGGCCAGGGTGAAACGGGGGTAAAAGCCCGTGGAGGCCCGCACCTACTAATGTTACAAAATTAGGGGATGAGCTGTGGGTAGGGGTGATATGCCAAACGAACTTGGAGATAGCTTGTTCTCCCCGAAATAGCTTTAGGGCTAGCGTTGCGTGTTGAGCATTGGAGGTAGAGCACTGAATGAGCTAGGGGGCTTAGCGCTTACCAAACTCAATCAAACTCCGAATGCCAATGCTTGTGAGCGCAACAGTCGGACTGCGGGTGATGAGATTCGTAGTCGAAAGGGAAACAGCCCAGATCATCGGCTAAGGTCCCCAAATTCAAGCTAAGTGGGAAACGATGTGGGGTTACTGAAACAACCAGGAGGTTGGCTTAGAAGCAGCCACCCTTTAAAGAGTGCGTAATAGCTCACTGGTCTAGTGATCCTGCGCGGAAAACTTAACGGGGCTAAGCTTGATACCGAAGCCATGGGATGAAGCGCAAGCTTCATCGGTAGGGGAGCGTTCTGCCAGCGGTGAAGCCGTACCGGAAGGAGCGGTGGAGCGGGCAGAAGTGAGAATGCAGGCATGAGTAGCGTAAAACACGTGAGAACCGTGTTCGCCGAAAGTCTAAGGTTTCCGACGCCAGGTCCGTCCGCGTCGGGTTAGTCAGGGCCTTAGCCGAGGCCGAAAGGCGTAGGTGATGGATACCCGGTCAACATTCCGGGACTAGGCAAGGGGAGCGAAGCGGGGACGCAGTAAGGTAGACCAGCCCACGATTGGTGGTGTGGGTGTCTGTTGTGGCAGGCGCTGAGAGCGGTAGGGAAGTCCGCCGCTTGAGCTGAGACAACGGAGCGAGCCCTAGAGGCGGAAGTGAGTTGAGCCTGGCTGCCGAGAAAAGCCGCTAAGTGATGAACCTTGCGTACCTGTACCGCAAACCGACACTGGTAGACAAGTGGAGTACACTCAGGCGAACGGGGAAACCTTCGTCAAGGAATTAGGCAAATTAGCCCCGTAACTTCGGGATAAGGGGTGCCCCTGGTGGTTCGCGCAAGCAAAGCGACCGGGGGTCGCAGCGAAGCGGCTCTAGTGACTGGTTAACAAAACCACAGGTCTCTGCGAAGTCGAAAGACGACGTATAGGGGCTGACGCCTGCCCAGTGCCGGAAGGTTAAAGGGAGAGGTTCGGCGCAAGCCAACGCTTTGAACTGAAGCCCCGGTGAACGGCGGCCGTAACTATAACGGTCCTAAGGTAGCGAAATTCCTTGTCGGGTAAGTTCCGACCCGCACGAACGGCGTAACAACTAGAGCACTGTCTCGACGAAGGACCCGGCGAAATTGAAATGGCTGTGAAGATGCGGCCTACCCGCAGCAGGACAAAAAGACCCCGTGGAGCTTTACTGCACCCTGGCATTGTGTTTGGGCATAGTCTGTGTAGGATAGGTGGGAGGCTGAGAAGCTGGCGCGCTAGCGTCGGTGGAGCCGGCGGTGAAATACCACCCTGAGTATGTTTAGACCCTAACCTTGCGCCATAAACTGGGCAAGGGACCGTGCCAGGCAGGCAGTTTGACTGGGGCGGTCGCCTCCTAAAAGGTAACGGAGGCGCCCAAAGGTTCCCTCAGGTTGAATGGAAACCAACCGTAGAGTGCAAAGGCAGAAGGGAGCTTGACTGCAAGACCAACGCGTCGCGCAGAGACGAAAGTCGGGCTTAGTGATCCCACGGTACTGAGTGGAAGGGCCGTGGCTTACCGGATAAAAGCTACCCCGGGGATAACAGGCTGGTGAAGTCCAAGAGTTCACATCGACGACTTCGCTCGGCACCTCGATGTCGGCTCATCGCATCCTGGGGCTGGATAAGGTCCCAAGGGTCGGGCTGTTCGCCCGTTAAAGCGGTACGCGAGCTGGGTTCAGACCGTCGTGAGACAGGTCGGTCTCTATCCGCTGTGGGCGTAAGGGATTTGAGAGGAGCTGCCCCTAGTACGAGAGGACCGGGGTGGACAGACCGCTAGTGTGTCAATTGTCGTGCCAACGGCATGGTTGAGTAGCTACGTCTGGCAGTGATAACCGCTGAAAGCATCTAAGTGGGAAGCACGCCTCAAGATGAGATCCCTCTCTCCGTAAGGAGTAAGGTCGCAGGTAGACTACCTGCTTGATAGGCGACCTGTGGAAGCGCAGCAATGCGTTGAGCTAAGTCGTACTAATGACCGAAGGCTTCCCGCGTGGTGCGGAGAACTATGTTTTCTTTCCCTGCGATGCCCTAAACATTATTCGCAACTTCCTTTGTTGAAATAAGTCTTTTGGTGATTGGAGCGGCGGTGGTACACCCGGTTACATCTCGAACCCGGTCGTTAAGCCCGCCAGCGCCGATGGTACTTGGAGTGCAGACTCCCGGGAGAGTAGGTCATCGCCAAAAGACTTTTTCCCTTTTAATCCCCATTAGGCAGCGGACGGTTCAAAACGTGATTGATTTTGAACTGTCCGCTGCCTTTTTTGATTCTCTTCACTCCGTTAATATATTGCGGATGCTTTCAATTTCAGCTACAGTCAGGCCAATCACGCGCAGGTAGCGTTCGACTTGCCGCTGGTAGGTACTCCCATCAGGGCCAAACAATGCTAATACTTGCAAGAATTCCTGGAAATCTCCCGATTTATGCAGCCGTTCCCCAAAAATGGACATCGAAGTCAATTCATAATCCAGATAAAGATCTTCGTCCGATACCCCTAACAGAGCATTCGTTAGAAATGAAACTGTTCCGGTGCGGTCTGCCCCACCCCAACAATGCATATAGATCGGGTAACTGGCTGGATCCGCTAACAGACGAAACAAAGCACGAAAGTGATGGATATATTCAGGCCCGGCAATCAGATCATAGGATGCAATGGGGATATTAACATAACTCACCTGCTGTGGATCAAGCGCAGGCATTGGGTCTTCATCTGGACCTCGCAGGTCCAGATCGGTACGGATTCCCAGATCTTCGATTAGAATCTGCTTACCCTGTTCGGTGATTAAACAGTGGTTGTTCATCTCTGACCCCCGGTAAAGCATGCCCTGGCGCACACATCGGCCATTGGGCAACTTCCAGCCGCCCAGATCGCGTACATTCGTGATGCTGGGGATATGCAGCCAGCGCGGCGGCGCCGGATGCGTCAGAAAAGATCCGATGCGCGATTTAGCTACATAACGATCACCAATCCGTGCCTGAACTTTCCAATAATATCGCGTCCCTACCCACAAGTTCTCCACATTATAAAAGGTTTCTTGCAGCCCCCGCATCACCGTTCTCTCCTCTAAAGCCTCATCGCTGGCAACGGTTAAATCATACTGCAAATCCCGCCCCTCCACCTCGGGGACAGCCCAGGCAAGCGGGATCGATCTCGGTGAACTGCGATCATTTTCAAACAGATACTTCCACCACCGTTGATCATTCTGGTTCAGCGGCAGTCCATCTGGGTATATCCAATGCATCTTATCTTGTGGAAAAGTATGTTGTTGTAAAGCAGGCGTAACCTGCCCATCTGCAAATGATAACAAAACAATCTCCGCAAGTTGCTCGGGGCTGTTTAATTGGTTTTGAATTTTCGCTCCCTTTTCTGAATATACGGGTTGAACCTCATCTGGAAGGTGATGCGAATTACCGGGCATATTCTCTCCCCCTCGGTTGCTATAATGACTATGCGCATAATATCGGCTTGCATTGCTTAACTTTGTTTGTTAAACGAACCTATCCGCCAAATTGTTACCCTGCGCTCACTCATATAATCCTATCGCGTCACTCAACCCGCTGGCTATCTTTTCTGGGTTCCTTTGAATCAACGCGCGCAGTTCATCCACAGCAAATATGGAAATCCCGGCAACTTCTCCATCGATGAAACGAATTCGTTCTACCGCTTCTGCTTTGATTTGCGCCCGATACAATATCCGGTGCTCGTTATTGATTGAAGGATCACTCGCGCCACCCCGGTACGAATTATAGCGCCCCACCAGGTGCAGTCCCTGCAAGTCTGCCACTGTCAGGTTTAATTCTTCAGACAATTCCTTGTTTATAGCCGCCTCAGGGGCATCCAGTCCGGTGATATGCCCTGCACAAGGAATATCTAATGCGCCTGGCGCTTCAAATTTTCCCATCCCCCGCACCTGCACGTAGGTATGCCCAGGTTGCTCAAGAGGATCGAGATAAATTTCTACGGTCGCATGGCGCAGTCCAATCAGGTGACATAACCAGCGCGCGACCAGCAAAACTGGAGCGCCGGCATACTCACCTTCCGGCAGGGTCCCTGCAGACAACCAACGTTTGAATAATGGGTTTGCTTTCGCTGTGTTTTGATAGTCAGCTATCATCTTGGGAGTAGCTTGCAGTGGCTGACCATGCTCATCCACTATCATCAAGAACTCATCTTGCGCATACTCCCTTATCAGGTTCGCAGGATTTGCTTTCCCACCGGCATAATATTCCAGGAAGAGTTGACGGATGTGCTCAAATACATCCCGGTTCAGGCCACGATTGTTCGCTTCCACCTCGGCGCGCAAATGGAGCCATGGCCTGGGGATGACTTCTGCGCCTGTAGCTGCAGTATTAGCCGTCCGGGTAAACGCTCGATTAACCAGCCAGCGCTTCCCTTTCCGCAGTAAAACGCCTCCAGCAACAAGCAAAATGATCAGGATGCCAGAGACAATATAGGTAGTCTTTTGCGCAGGGGTTAGCTGAGCGTTCATACCCCTTATTATAACGAATACATGTTTTTCAACACCCGGCTGAGCATCTGCACGGCCGCCTTGCGCGGGAAAAATCGCCGCATGATAAAGCTGGCTATCTGGTTGCCCCACCCCGGAATGACTCCCGGGCCTTTTCCTAACGCGCTCAAAGCCGCACTGACCACTTCCTGTGGAGTAGAGGGTTTGACAACCTGATGGTTATCTTCAGGCAGAGATTGATTAAATCCGGGTGTACTGACCGAAGAAGGGCTGACCTCCAGCACATCGATGCCCTGCGAGCGTAATTCAGCCCATAATCCCTCCGCCAGCATCTGGTTATAAGCTTTGGTTGCCACGTAGTTCGCGATATAGGCAGAACCCTGCGCCGAGCTGAGTGAAGACATGAGAATAATCCCACCCCGCTTGTGCGAAAGCATCCGCTTGCCAAACAAGTACACCAGGCTGAGCGGCGTGCGGCAGTTGGTATCCAATTCGCGCAAGCGATCTTCCAAAGAAAGATCAAAAAAAGGAGCTACGGGCGCATACGCGGCATTGCACACCAGCAGCCCTACCGACAGATTCTCAACCTGGTTAAAAACCCGCTGGGCGGACTGTTCTTCAGCCAGGTCCGCTACGATTACTTGAGTCTGAATAGAATACGCTTCGCCCAACTGCTTTGCCAGGTCTCGCAGCTTTTGTTCGCTGCGCGCCACCAAGATCAGGTTTAAGCCTCGTTGTGCCAGTTGGCGGGTATATTCCGCACCGATACCCTCGGAAGCGCCTGCAATCAACGCCCAGGGGCCGTAGCGTGCCACCCAATCGATGTCCCCACTCTTATTCATTTTCCTCCAATCGAATCGAAAACCGGGGCCGCATTCGGACCCCGGCAGAAAGATTACTTTTCTTCTTCGATCTGTTCGAGCAGTTCCTCATCCTGGTGCAGGTTCCGCCAGCGAATAACCAGACTGATCAGATAGATCACCATGACCGAGAAGATCACCGCGTAACCGGCGATCATATAATTTAATGTATCAGCAGGCCCTTGCATAAATCTTGCCCTTCCTCTCTTCCATTCTTACTGGGAAATATTCAGCTTCAGCCGCTCCACTTTTTCAGCCAGCTTGCCTAAGCGAATGCGATGCCATAACAGGCTGATGAATAGGATCGTAAACGCCAACAGGCTGATGCCAAACGTCAGGCCCATGGCGGGGGTCATATTGAAAGATCCCTGCGCATTGGGGTCACTCGAACCAATCACCACCGGATGGATGGTGCGGAAAATACGGATGGAGAAAAAGGTCAGCGGCACACTGAGCGAACCAATAATGGCATAGACTGCCCCAAACCGCGCGCGGCGTTCCGGATCTTCAATGCCTGCTCGCAGCATTAAATAGGCCGCATAGACCAATTCCATGATTGTCACCGTCGTCAGGCGCGGATCCCAGGTCCACCAGGTGTTCCAGATTGGGCGAGCCCAGATGGACCCTGTAACCACGGTGATCAACATAAACACCAGGCCGATCTCAATTGCGCCTTGTTCTACCAGGTCCCAAATCATGTCCTTCTTGACCAGATAAATAATCCCGGCAACCACTGCGGTGATGAAGGCCATCATCCCCAGCCAGGCATTCGCCACATGAAAGTAGAAAACCTTTTGTACTGGGCCCATCACTGCCTCGATCGGCGCATATGCAAACACCATGGCGGATGCAGCCACGATCATAATGAAGGCCAGTACATCCACCGCCAGTAACATCCGTGGAGCACTTTTCATACACCTACCTCCAACATCTATATTCGAACCTTCCGGCTTGCCCGGTCTGTCAACCGCAACAATCTGCCGGGTTGATTACTCTTCCACCACATACTCAAAGACCATAAACGCCACTGCGGTAAACACCGTATCATAAACCAGCAGCAGGTTGATCCACGGCATAATCTCATCCATACCTGCTCCCGATAGGTACCCGCCCGAAGCCTTCACCGCTGCGACCAGCACAGGAATGATCACTGGGAAAAGCAAGATGGGCAGCATGATATCCCGGGTGCGTGTTTGCACCGCCATGGCTGCCAGCAGTGTACCCACTGCCGCATACCCTTCCGCGCCCAGGAAAATCACCAGGATCAGGCCAGGGTTGAACAGGTTTGCGTTATACAGCACGCTGTAAATTGGGAGCACAATCACCGCCATCGCCAGCATGAAGACTAGATTGGCAATCATCTTGCCAAAGTAGATTGCCGTGCGGTCAACCGGGGCCAGCAGCAGCCCGTCCAGGCAGCCGCGGTCCTTCTCGACAGCTAGGGAGCGGTTCAGGCCCAGCGTGCCCGCAAAAACAAAAGTCACCCACAACACCCCGGCTGTGACGGTTGAACGTGTTACAGGGTCTAACTCCAACGCGAAGTTAAAGATGAAGATGACCAGCAGCGCAAAAACCAGCATGGCTGAAATCAGCTCGCGGCTGCGCCATTCTGCCGCAATATCCTTCCAGACCACAGCACTCATGGCAGAAAGGAAAGAGGTCACTGCGCTGCGGTCTTCGACCCGCGGCTGAACCTGCACATCCTCTCTCACGAGAGCACCTTATTTCTTTTGCTAACTTTTCCAGCCGCTGCCTTCGATGCCGCCGTGGCTGCGGCATCTTCCAGAGTTTGCCGGTAGAAAGCTAAAATACCATCCTGAGGCAGCGCCTGAGCCTGCACAGAAGCCAGAATCACACCCCGTGAGAGAATATCAAACCGGCTGGCAAGCTCTGCTGCGCGCGCCAGGTCATGCGAGGTCATGACGACCGTACGGCCACGAAGAGCGACCTGGCGTAAGACGTCATCCAGCATCGCGCTAGCATCCTGATCCAACCCGGTATGCGGCTCATCCAATAACAGTACCTCCGGATCATGTAAAACAGCCCGGCCAATCGCCAGACGCTGCTGCATGCCCCGCGAGAAGGTTCGCACCAGGTCGCGCCGGCGGGCAGACAGGCCTACCATTTCCAGAACAGCGTTAATCCGTTCAGCTAAGCGGTCCACAGCATACATGCGCCCGTAAAAGGAAAGATTTTCTTCAGCCGTCAGGTCACCATATAACAGCGGCATGTGCGAAACCACGCCCAGGCGCCGCCGGACTGCAGCAGCCTGGTGAGGTAAACTGTAACCTGCCACCTGTACGCTGCCAAGCGTTTGCCGGGAAAGCGAAGAAAGAATGCGCAAGAAAGTCGTTTTACCAGCCCCATTAGGTCCCAGCAGGGCCACAAATTCGCCCGCCGCAACCTGAAACTCCAGGTTGCGCAGCACAACTTTTGGTCCAAAGCGCTTGATCAGGCGGTGTACTTCAATCATTCCATCCATGACATAACCTCACAGCCGGGGGCGCCTCATTTCCTAACCCGGCGCCCCCGGCTTGTGTGATCCTTAGTTTCCTTTCTCCCGGTTGAGCGCATCACTCAAGCGCGACTTCAACAGAGTGCGGCGTTCCTGATAGGCCGATTTCAGGCAGACTCCCCGCGGCGTGCAGGTCATCTAAGGCCACAATGGCTTCCAGGATCGCTTCACTCGACTCTTCCGGTTCTTCTTCTATCTCAAGCAGCTCAACATCAGCGCCCTCGCCAATCAGGGCAGGCTGAGCATGCGAACGCTGGCGATACAGCCACAATCCCGCGCCAATCAGCACCAGGCCAAATGCGCCGGCGCCAATCAAGATGTAATTCAGCGGGTTTGTCCCACTGGCCTCCCCTGCGCCAGGATTACCGCTTATAGATAGAGCAAGGGTATCGCCCACCTGCAGGCTTTTAGCGCTTTGATACATGTGGAATGAGGTACCTTGCACATCCTGCTGCCCGCTGTCCGTCAGCTGGCTGCTGTTGAGTTTGACGCCCGGTGGAACCATAACAATCGCCGCATCTACCGGCATTGGCGGCTGCATCGAGAAACTCAACTTATTGCTGTATGGAAGATCATAGGCAAACAGGATCTGATGTTGGCCCGCACCAGGCTCTACCGGTTGTGTATCCGCGAAACCTTTTTCAGTCTGGATATAGCGATCACCCAACTGGCCGTCCTGGAATTGGAGGTTTGTGGCCCCAACCGGCAAATCGAAGGTAATCAAAGGCTGGTTAGGTTGAGCAGTCACAATCACTTTATCAGTCGGGTTCGAGATAATGTAAAGGTTGATTACCTGTACAATACCCGGTTTGGCAAAATCAAAGAATACATGCAGGCGGTCGGCGCGCAGTTGCGAGGTATCGGTGCTGGTCTCATAGATCTTAACCGGGACATCCGCGCTTACACCAGTAATATCCTGTCCATGCAAAATATCCGAATTGAAACTGAGCCCATTCGCTTCCACCTGCACAAAATACACGTAGGTCGGGTCAAACTGCACCTGGTCAAACTTATAACTGCCATCCACTGCTACATCTGTCGACAGGTTGAAGGCGGGCGTCATGCCGTTATAAGCCAGAACGTTGGCTTTCATGTTCTGCGGCAGCTTACCACCCGGCGTAGCGTTGGTCACTTTACCCGAGATGACAATATCCTTTGGGGCTGTACTGGTTGCCCCCGCAGCCGGGGTTTCTCCGGCCGGCGGCGTGGCACCTGCCTCAGCGACCGCATTACCACCTGCTCCAGCGAAGCTCAAGGAACGAAGGTAATATGCAACCGCTACACTTTGCGCCGTGTCAAGCTGGCCTTGATAAGCCGGCATCGCGCCTGTGCCACTTTGAATCAACTGCACCATGTCATTCGTTGACAGTTTCGCCAACAGTGACTGGTCACTCCAGGAAGCTGGTTTGGTAGTAAGACTGAGAGCCTGTGGACCATCTCCCTGGCCAGTTTCCCCATGACAGCTGGCGCACTTTGCATTGTAGAGCGTCTTACCCTGTGCAAGTTGATCCTGACTCATGGAGAGAGAATATACGTAAGAAATGACATCCCATCGCTGGCGGTCATCCAGGCTGGTAAAACCTGGCATAAACTTTTCCAGGTTCCCATTGGTCACCACATTGAACCAATCCACCGGTTTCGAATTGGCTGCAAAGTCTGCGCTGCCAATTGCCGCAGGAGGATTCGGCAGGTTAGCCGACTGCGGACCGTCGCCCATGCCTTTCGCGCCATGGCAGGGCAAGCACTTTTCCGCATAAATCGCCGCGCCCTGCGCCGGGTCCGGCGGGACAATGGGAAAGACTACCTCCGCATTTGGCACAGACGTTTCACCTGCTTTGGTCAGCGGTTGATTGGAATTGTAATTCGGAGGTGGGGTGACATCCCCTGCCAATGATAAGCCACAGCCACTTAATATCAGGGCAGCCAGGATCGTCAGTGTGAGCAGCTGCGCGATCTTGGCATTCCTAAACCAGGGTTTACGATGAAAAAGCATAATAAGATCCTTCAAACCTATTTCGAAATACCTACAGACTGGCTCCACACTTTGAGCAGAACTTATCTGATTTTTGAGCCGGTTTACCACAATTTGGACAGAACCCTGCTGCCGACTCAATCCGCTGGCGTTTGCGCGAGGCAATGAGCTCTTCAATCTCATCCACCCGTTTACTATTACTGCTGCCATTTGTAGAGGCTCCAGCCATTGCCCCGGCAACCGCGGCTGCGGGCTCGCGTTCACGTTGCTTCTGGCGCGCAACGGCGTCTGCCCGGCGGGAAGCTACCACTTCTTCGATACGGTCTTCCGCGCTGACCTGCTCCCTTTGAATACCCACTTGTAGTTCGTCCAACTTGCGCAGCACTTCAGTCCCAGTTTTCAACAAGCTAGCGCGCATGTTTGGATACTCATCCGCAGGAACTTTTCCTAAAGCATAGTCAAAATCCAGTTCCTGCAGTGCATTGAGCACCCGGTCGCGTTCAGCCAGCAGGCCCGAACGCAGGTGATCCTCTGCCGTACCGTCTGTTTTCGCACTGCGTGGCGCCTTCATCAAAAAAGGGCGTGTGATAAACATCGCGACAATCAACGCCAGTGCCAGGATAAGAAAAAGCGATCCGATTAATTCCATGCAAATGCCTCCGTGCCGAAACCCTTCTATTCGCGCTTTGCCGCGCCAGGGCCGTTACTTTGCTAACACGCCATCCACAACGCTGATAATTTCGTCCGTTGAAGAAAAGGGTCCTGCTTTGAAATAAGCCAGGCGGCCCTGTTTATCGATAATGAACGTTTCTGGCACGCCTCGCACGCGGAACATTTGCGAAACCTTGGTTGCCAGGTCTGGCCCGTTGGGATAAGTGATGCTAAACTTCTGTAAATAGCCTAGCGAATTCGGTTCAGTATCGACATAAGCCAGGCCCAAGAAAACCACATCACCGCCACCTTTATAATGCTGGTAAGCCTGCTCTAATTCTGCCGCTTCTTGCTCACAAGGCTGGCACCAGGATGCCCAGAAATTCACCAGGATTACCTTACCGGTATACTGCGTGGTGGTAAAGGTCTGTTTATCAAAGGAGGTCATCGAAAACTCGGGCACGGGGTCGCCAATGGAGATCGAACCGCGCATCGAACGGTTGAGTCCCCAGCCAATCAACGCCATAAAGCCTAGCAGCGCCAGGAAAGCAAGCAGGATGACCCATACCGGCAGGCGCCGCGTCTTTGCTTGGGTGGGTTCCTGAATGTTATTGATATTATCGGTCATACTCTTCTCCTCTTACTGTTTCACAATCCAAAGGCTCTGCGTTGAAACGAAAGTCAGGATATTTAATCCTTATGTTTCAATTGATCTTCGAGCCGGGCCAGGTAAGGGTCGTCGGGTGATAATCCAGGTACCTTTGCGGCATTTGGCGCATGTGCACCCGTGGACGCAGCGGAATCTTCACCCTCAGAAACCAATTTGCCGTGCCTTCCCCGCATTGAAACCAACACGCGCCAGACCAATACCACGCCCCCGGCAATTGCTACCCAGGGCAAGATGTACACCAGCCAGTTGAGCCCGGTCCGCGGCGGCTCCGCCAGCACCCGGTCCCCGTACTGCTGGGCAAAATAGGCTTTGATTTGCTGATCTGTCCAGCCATCTGCCAGCTTTTGACGAATTAATTCACGCCAATCATGGCAGGCCTGTGTGGGGCAAACATCCAGTGGTATATTTTCACACACCGGGCAGAACATCTGCTTGGCGACCCGGTTTACTGCGTTATCCGAAGGCGTCGGCTGCGGATCCTGCGCCGTCACCGGCTTGGTCCAGGCGAACAGCACAGCCGCCAGGATCAGGAAGAAGCTCGAAACCAGAAGAAACGTTCGCTTCGTCATTTTATGTTTCCCATTCGTGTTTTTCTTCACAATTTGCCGATAAAACCGTCTAATCGTACCAAAAGAAGTTAAGAGGAACCTTAACTTATTGTTGAATTTCAGTTAAAACCCAGCCCAATTTCGAATTGCTTGTCACGAAACCACAATCCAGGCATAATTGCTGTATCCATGAAACGAAAATTTCGCCTGATAAAACTAGCTTGCCTGCTCATTCTCTTGCTAACCGGCTGCTTTCCAATCCCGCTCAGATCATTCCAAGGTCCGGGCCGGCAAGCGGGGCCACCGGAGACAACCTTACTGCCAGCATTAGCAACCACAATCACGCCTATCCCTACCAACGCACCACCTCAAACCTCCAACCGCCAAACTGCGCCTACCCCTTCTGTTTTCCCCGCCCCTACCCGCCCGCAAAGCGTCCTCGCTCCTACATCCCATTTGGACTGCCAGTCCTCACCACAAACGCTGCGCTTGCTTGAGGAAACTTCTGCAGAGAACTGGTTGGATTGGGTAGAAAAGCTCTCTGGAGCGCAACCGGTGACCATTGGCGGCAAAACCATCACCTTGACCAGCCGCTATACGCCAGCGATATTCAATGCTGAAACCCAGACTTCAGCCTTTGACTTTGTCTACGAGACGCTGCAGGCCTGGTACCCGGCTCAACAGGTGCGGGCACAGCCCTTCCAGTTCGAAATAGCCCAAGGACAGCGCATTTCCGCCAAAAACCTGGAGGTCACCTTACCGGGCACAACTCATCCCGAGGAAGTAATAATCCTATCAGCGCACCTCGATAGTACTGCGCGACCCGCCGCTGAACACGTTGCGCCAGGGGCGGACGATAACGCTTCCGGATCCGCTGCATTGATCGAAGCAGCCCGCATTTTTAGCGATCACAGCTTTGCCCGCACCATTCGCCTGGTCTGGTTTACGGGTGAAGAAGAGGGATTATGGGGCAGTAAAGCCTATGTTAAGGAACTAAACCATTCAGAGCAAATCCTGGGCGTAATCAACCTGGATATGTACGGCTACGACGCTGACAACGATCACTGCTTTGAACTCCATGTAGGTACTTTGTCGGCTTCGGACCGGGTCGGCCAATGTTTCATCCAGTCAGCAGAAAGCAGTAACCTCGGTTTACACACCTTCGACTACCTCACCGACCAGGCTACCAGCAGTTCTGACCACAGCAGCTTTTGGGAGCAGAAGATTGGAGCTATTGAAGTACTGGAGAACTTTTTTGATAATCCGCAGCCGGATGGCTGCGCTGCTGCTGACCCCAACCCGAACTACCACACGCCGCAAGATACAGCCGATCATCTCAACCCAGATTTTGCCCTGCGCATTACCCGCGCCGCTTTCGCAACGGTTGTAAATATGGCAATCATGCTGCGCTAAATGGCTTTTGAAAAGCCCATGCTCACTTGGTAAAGAACAAATCCAATCGTTTCTGCTGTCTCGGGGCCGTCCAAGAACACGATTTGGACGGCCCCGAGGGAAAAACAATATCAGGCTCTGCTTGCAGCCGCCCGCCGTCCTGGGGCTCGTGCCCGCACCGGTTCCGGATCTTTGTCCGGCCAGGCGGCTACGCTGGTTCCCAGGATGAAGATGAATGCACCCCACCAAAGCCAGGCGACCAGCGGATTATGGTAAATCTTGAAGGTCGCGCCATCTGCTGAGATAGGCTGCCAGTCGACCAACAGTACGTATAGATCATCCTCTGGCGTACTGCGCACGCCAGGAATTGTCATTGGCTGCTGTGACTGATAGTAATAATCGCGGCGCGGATGCAGCTGGCCCAGCAAAGTGCCGCCCTTAGAGACGTCGACTACAGCCCGAGCAACATTGCGCCCATCGTTTGTATCCCAGGTGGCCAGGTCGCGGAAGGTAACCGTATAGCCACTCAAGGTCATTGATTCACCTGGCTTAATGGTACCCTGCGTCTCTGTTTGGAATAACTCAATCCCGATCACGCCTAAGGCCATCATCACCACACCCAGGTGGATAATGTAGCCGCCGTAGCGCCGCCGGTTGCGTCCAGCCAGGTGCCACAAAGCCAGCGGTAGGTTTTCACCCGTCCGGCGGTGACGCGCCAATACAGCCCGGCTGTAGTCATATAGGGTTATCGAAGCGGCCAGGGAAACCACCCAGAAGCCGATCAGCGCGGGGATGCTGCGGATGCCCAGCGCCAGGGTGATGCCAAGCACCACCAGCGAGACGATGGCCGGCTTCCAAATCGCGCGGCCCAGCGTCTTGAGGGTTGAAATGCCCCAGGCTGAGAGCGGCGCGACGCCCATCAGAAAGATCAGCCCGGCGAACAGGGGGCCTGTAGCAGCCTTATAGAAGGGCGGGCCAACGGTAACTTTCTGCCCGGTAAGCAGTTCCGAAATTAACGGGTAGATCACGCCGGAGAAACAGACGATGAAAATGCCAATGAACAGCAAGTTGTTGATCAGGAACAGCGCTTCACGGGAAAGCACACTGTACATTTCCCCTTCCGAACGCAGTTCATTCCAGCGCCATAACAGCAGCGCCAGCGTTGCGAGGAAGGTCAGGCCAATGAAGCCAAAGAACAGCGGCCCCACCGCGCTCTGCGCAAAGGCATGAACGGATGAAAGCACGCCCGAACGCGTCAGGAACGTGCCAAAAATGACCAAAGAATAGGTCAGGATGATCAGGATCATGTTCCAACGCTTGAATAAGCCGCGTTTTTCCTGAATCATCACGGAATGCAGGAAAGCTGTGCCGGTCAACCAGGGCATGAAGGCGGCAATTTCTACCGGATCCCAGCCCCAATAACCACCCCAGCCCAACACGTCATATGCCCAGCGCGCGCCCAGCACCAGCCCTAGCGAGAGGAACAGCCAGGCGATCAACGTCCAGCGGCGGGTCAGGCGAATCCAGCGATCATCCGAGCGCCCGGTGACCAGAGCAGCCACGGCGAAGGCGAACGGAATCACGAAGGAGACAAAGCCCAAATACAGCATCGGGGGGTGAATGACCATGCCTGGGTGGCGCAGCAGAGGGTTCAACCCTTGCCCATCCTGCGGGAAAATCAACTGAGCCCCATTTGGTGGGAACATAGCCTGGATTTCGCTGCCCATCGTCGCCCAGAAACGCTCAAAGGGGTTCTCGATAAATACCGCCATGCCCACAAAAAAGGCCAGCGTGATCAGAGAAACCACGATCACCCAGGGCAAGAACTCGCGGTCGCGGTCCCACTTACGGATCGTGACGGCTGTGGCAAACGCAGACATCAACCAGGACCAGAATATCAACGATCCAGATTGGCCGCCCCATAAGGCGGTTGCCCGCAGGTAAAGCGGCATCGCTTTGGAACTAACACTATAAACAAAAGCGACTTCGTAATGCCCGGTCACCAGCAGGTAGATCAGGGTAAATGCCGAAACCGTGATCAACGGGAAGGTCAACAGCATCGCCAGGCGGGCTGATTCTACCCAGGCTGGCAGCTTCTTTATTCCTCCGTAGAACGCAGCGCCAATGCCGTACAACGCCACGAGGAAGGTGATTACCAGAACGCCAAAACCAAAATTCGCTAGCATTCAGCTTTTCCTTTTCGTAAATTGGAATCTATTATGAAAGGGACCTACTGGTCGCCCAAAAGACCAGTCAGGAGCGAATTTATTTCGCCGCCCCGTTGTCTACCTGATTCGGAACCGCGTCTTGATACTTGGTCGGGCACTTGAGCAGCAGTTCCGTCGCATAAAACTTTCCATCATCCGAGAGCTTGCCCGTCATAATGGCCTGAGCTTCATTGCGCAGCAAATCAGGTTTGACGCCCTGATAAACAACCTGCAAATGTTCTGCATTCGGATCCGTTACCGCCTGGTGCAAGACCACCGCTAACCCACCCAACTTATCAATTTCCTTCTGATCGCCGGGTGTATTGGCCACAGTGAACGTAAGCGTGAGCGAGTTTGCGTCATATTGGATCGTATCTCCCATCACCGCGCCAGAAATGCGCACATCCTTACCGACGATCGCAGAACCTTTGGACTGTAGTTCCTGAATGGTTAGGAAATATTGGGATGTACTTTGCATTGAAGAAACAATCAGGTAAATGACGGCTGCCACAATCAGCAAACCGCCGATTAAAACTTTGCCCGTCCGCCAGAAGACTTTATGCGCGGGGTATCGAGCGTTGGGTTCTGTGCTAGATCCATACAATCACCTCCGGGTAACGTTATTGAAGCAAGAGTATCAAGATGATCAAGTGTTTCGCTGGCAAGGACGAGAATCGAGCGGATATAAACTGTCCATGTGTCATGTGATTACCGGTAAAGCTTCTCTCAGGCAGCCGTAACCGCCTGAACCAGCAAGGGACCTCACTTGTTCTTCTCCTTATGACCATTTTGTCATACTATGATTAAAGCTTTCTTAATACCATTGAAATATTCAATGAGAATTCTGAATTGCCCTTATTAGACAATATATGTCTAATGCCTCTAACATTATATCAGCCCAGTTTCAAATCAGATAGGAACAATGTCACTTCCTCTGTACAACAACCCTCCTTGCATCCACGATTGCAAAGATCACATCCTGATAAAAAGAAAGGCTGTTTGGGAATTGCCGTGGTTTTAGGGAGAAATGGCGTCGCATTTCTCCCTAAAACCACACTAAATCCCGAGACCCAAAAGAAAGATACCCGATGTTGTCCAGGCATCGGGTATCTCAGGAGGAGAAAGGAGAAGCTTCAATGAGGAAGTCCAAAGCCTAGTATAGGACAACACTCCTTTTAAGGCTTTAAATCGATCTATTCATAACCTTATGCCAAGTTTAACAATCGATTTGAAAAATTTAATTTCAGCTAGGTTTCCTCATCGTCATCTAACTTGTTCAGCAAGCGTTTAAGCGTATCATCCCACATTGGATCAAGCGGGTTAAATTGGATCTCGACAAACTCGTCCGAAAGTTTGTTTAAGTATTCTCGTACGCCCAACTGTGGCGCGGCTAATTCCAGCTCATCGATCTTTGAGCGAACCAGGTCAATCAAGTGCCGGCTCTTATTCTCCAGGTCCAACAGGTCAAAGCCCAGGTTGGTCATGTAATTAATCCGCCGCATAATCCCTAACCAGGCAGTAAAGTCATTCTCGATACGAATGGTATTCGCTGACTGCGTCACCATAGAGAAATCATAGGCAGGGACAAAGGCATAAAACCCGGCAAATTCGATCCGCCGTTCACCGGCCCGTTTGGCAATGACCGAATCGATGCTCGCACCACCGTTATAATCCGAGAAGGTCACACCCAGGTTTGCCAGTTCATCATGCATTTTCTTGAGGCTGTAAGTGCAGGAAACCATTCTTTCCTTATCATAGGGCAGCTCACCGTAAACGCCGCCCAGCCCGATAATGCGGCGCACGCCTAATTGGCGGGCGGCGTCTAACAGCCCGCCGACATACCGGTCAACATCCATATGCGGTTCGTCACCCAGAAATATAACTACGCCGCGCGCATCATCGCCGGTATAGAAGAAATCATTATGCTGTAACTCGAGTGCCTCCGGGTACCCTTCCACATAACGCACCACAGGGCGCATGAGATCGTGCGTCCCGGGCACCTGGAATAAGTAAAAACCATCTGAACGCATTCGTCCAATTGGCTCAGCATGTTCTTGTGTAACCAGATACTGTGGTAAAGCAGAAGAGACGGAGCCAGCATCCGCCCATTGGCGGAAGCCGGTGATCATATATAACTCAGCGACATCCGGCTTTTTCCAGAACTCTAATAAGCCCTTTTGTGTGTCTGCCATGCCTACCTCCTATTCCTCCCTGGTTGATAAAAATACAGAGTCAGTATACCAAAAAAGCTCATCCTTTTAATTCCTTACCACATACGCGACAAAACCGTTCAAAAGCCTGTACACGCCGGTTACCACAGTATAGACATTCACCCGCTAAAAGCCGTTGCCCGGTTGCTAAACTGCGCTGGTAACGGTGGTAAATGGCCCTATCCCATGCCTGTTCGAGTATTACAAAGAGAAAAAACAGGATCAGCAGCCCACCACCGAGAAACAATGCACCATCTATCCATCCGCGCAGCGGGGGAAATACAATATTCCAGATCGCCAGGATGTGCTCTACCAGGAAAAACAGCCCAGGCAGGCCAAGCCCGATGGTAGCAATAACGGCCAAGACCGGGAGCGTAAAAGCATTCAGATTGAGGCGGTGCTCGATCCTGCCTTGCACGCGCTTATTCATGTATTTATTATAGTAGTGATTTCCTATTTAAATTCATCCTGCGTCAGGAGCCTGCGCACAGCCAGATCAGCTTAACCTGCATAATTAGCGTCAATTGGCAGGGATTGGCAACACACCGCTTTCGTCTCTAACCGCCACCCTGCAGGCTGCCTGACTGAGTCGACATTGGTCCACTGCGTCAGAGAGAATCACGCGGGCTACAAGGCAAAATCCACTTCAGCCCTGATTCAAAAGGCGAATAGCTAACCGCCTGAAAAGCAGATTTTCGACAATTATTGGGAGTTTAATGATTGACAAAACTTCTGAATATTTATATTCTTATGCGTAGGGGAGCTATTCATTTTTTCCGGAAGAAATGCCAAGGAGGGCATGATGGGCAAAAAAATTCTGATGCTCGTCGGTGATTTTGGTGAAGATTACGAGATCATGGTTCCATTCCAAGCATTGCAAGCAGTTGGGCATACTGTGCATGCGGTCTGCCCTGGAAAGCAAGCCGGAGAGAAAATTCGCACGGCAATTCATGACTTTGAAGGCGACCAGACCTACAGCGAAAAACCAGGGCATAACTTCGCTTTGAACTACACTTTTGATCATGTTAAACCAGAAGACTATGATGCCCTGGTCATTGCGGGTGGGCGCGCGCCAGAATATTTACGCCTGGACCAGCACCTGCTCGAGATTGTGCGGCATTTCTTCGCCATGAACAAACCCGTTGCAGCCATCTGTCACGGCCCGCAAATCTTGACCGCTGCAGGGGTCGTCCGCGGGCGGCGATTATCCGCATATCCGGCTGTGGGGCCTGAAATTACCCTGGCGGGAGGTGAATATGCGGATATTAAAGTAGACCAGGCGGTGGTAGATGGCAACCTGGTCAGCGCGCCAGCCTGGCCGGCTCACCCCGAGTGGTTAGCAAAGTTTTTCCAGGTGCTTGGAACCAGGATTGTCGAGGAAGAAGCGGCTCCAGCATAAGCGGCGGCCATTCTAAAGATAAATCATGGCGCTGTCCGGTACTGGTCGGACAGCGCCATGATTTACTCTGTTACCAATTTTTTTCTGTCCATCTATCTAAACCTAATCTTGATACATTATTCTTCACTCTCGAATATAATTAAGATAAGATCTATTGAAAAAGCAGGCGCTTTTTCAACCATTTAATATAGATCATTACTTTTTTTGGCGGGGGATAGCAAATGAAAGACGCTCTATCTGCCCGCCTAATTTATCTTAGAAGCAGGTATGGCATTGCGTAACAATGAAACTTGTCGATGCACTTAACAGTGAAACAGCAATTGCCCTGGGGTTTTCAATCAGCCGGCTGGTTCCCCCCAGTATTGGCTATCCGCTTGCCCGGCGCATTGCAGACTGGGTATCAAACCGCAGGGATAGCCTCATGGTTCGTGCGGTTCGCGCCAATCAGTGGGTCGTTCACAACGGGGAGATTTCTTCGGCCCAATTGGATCGCCTGGTCGTAGAAACATTCCGTAATTCGGCCCGCAGTCTTTATGAATTCTGGCGTTACTTCCGCGATCCGCAAGCCGTGATGAACATGATTGAATTTGATCCCAGTTTTCAGGAACGCTTCAATGCAGCGAAAAGCTCAAAAACTGGAACATTAATGGTTGCTGCTCACATGAGTAACTTCGACCTGATCGGCCGGGCGCTGGCTCTAAAGGGTCTGGACATCCAGATTTTGTCCTACCCGCAACCGCCTGGTGGATATCGCTGGCAGAACCGTTTACGGGAAGCGCCGGGCTTGTTGGTCACGCCTATGTCCATTCAGGCGCTGCGACAGGCTTCTCAAACCTTGCGGGAAAATCATACGGTGTTGACTGGGGTAGACCGCCCGCTACCAGAAGGCGAGGACGCCAAATACCGCCCGCATTTTTTTGGGCGCGCAGCTGCCATGCCTGTCTTTTATATTCGTCTGGCACTCAAGCACCGGGTGCCGATTACCGTTCTGGGTGCTTGCCGTACGCATACAGGCCGATATCGAGTCTGGGCATCGGAGCCTATTCAACTGCAGCCCGCCGCCGATCTGCTGCAGGAAACCGTTCAAAACGCGGAGACCATCTTGAACACTGTCGCCCAGTTTATCCGAAGAGCGCCAGAACAGTGGGCCATGTATTACCCGGTGTGGCCTGAGGTAATTGATCAGCTGCCATCGTGATCCGGTTGGGATCTCTCAACAATCGAACCCGCTGTACCTCAGCGAAAAATTCGATCATTAATATGAATTAAGGGGAGATCTCTATAAAGGATAAACTTATGCATCATAATCAGAGCACAGCCAATGATTCTAATCAATCCCATATGCGGATTAATGATACGCTGTTAGGCAGCTCAGAAAAAAAAGTTTTGAATTGGCTGGCAGCTCGCATGCCTTCCTGGGTCGTACCGGATACCCTGACCATGTTTGGGCTATCGGCATCATTCCTGATATTTTTTAGTTATGCGTTGACGATATACAGCCGCAGCTTCCTCTGGTTAGCCAGTGTGGGTTTTATTTTGCAATGGTTTGGGGATAGCCTGGATGGTACCCTGGCCCGTTATCGGAAGATTGAACGGCCCAGGTATGGGTTCTTTGTAGATCACGCTATCGATGAAGTTAGTGAAGTGCTCATCTTCCTCGGCCTGGGCCTTTCTCCTTACCTGCGCTTCGATCTGGCGATGCTGGCACTGATCAGCTATCTGCTGATGTCAACCTATGTATACCTGGTCACTTATGTCAACGGCATTTTTCGCATTTCCTATGCTCGCCTGGGACCAACGGAAGTGCGGGTGCTGGCGATCATTGGCAATATTGTAGTTTTCTTTGCCGGCAACCCAATTTTTCACCTGCATACCGGTCCTGGTACCCCGCTATCACTCACCTTTTACGATCTCATCGCGGTCGCCTTCACCCTTTTGGTTGCCATCATGTTCGTTTATAACACCATCGCGACCGCCATGTATCTTTCTTTGGAAGACCGGGCTGAAGCCCATGCACGCAAACTCCAACTGCGGGCTGCCCGCCGCCAGGCGTTACGTGACGAACGCGCCATGCGTAAAGCCACCGCTAACCAGGCACGCGCGCAAAATAATCGGACCGTAAAATCGATTACGGACAGTACTCGCCTGAAAATCGATCCGTAATTCAGCGGTTTGAATTTTATCTGTATTTTCTTGCCACACCTTCCACGCCGTGATACACTCTTAACATGACGGCTTCGATTCTCGTCGCGACTCCCCATCCAGCATTTGGCGAACTACTGCGGATCAGCCTGGAAGAAAGTGAGCAGTACCAGGTGATTCTAGTATTGACTGCCAAGGAAGCTCGGGCAGCCGCCAGCCAGGGCGTGTTTCAATTGGCAATCCTCGATTCTGATCTCCGAGATGAGCCATTTGTTCCCCTGTGTTATGACCTGCTTTCCCATGAAACCGGATTGCGACTGCTCGTAGTGCCGCCAGAAAATAATCCAAACCATCCCAGCCTGGGCGGCTTGATGCCGCATGGCTATCTTTCGCGCCCCTTTTACCTTCCAGACCTCATGCAAACCCTGGCGCGCTTACTAAATGAGCGCAGCAGCCGCCCGCAGTCCGATATACTTGCGCCTGCTCCACTTTCATTAACGATCCCAGCCTGGTTACAAGAACCGCTTACCTTGAATGCATATCTGACAAAAGAATTGTCAGGTACACAGGCATTAGGTGCGGTTGTCGGACAGGTCAACCCGCAGCCGGGATCTGGCCGCTTACGCGCCAGTGCGGGTACGTTGAGCGAAGAAGCCGCTGAGGAATTAGCGAAAATCGTTTTCCGTTACTGGAAACGAGATGACAAAATCGACCTGATGCGCTTTGTCCGCCTCGCAGCAGATAAACACGATTATCTGGTATATGCCACGCAGATCACAGGGGATCTGGTGCTGAGCATGGTCTACGACAACGGGGCTGCTTTGTCACAAATCCGCCCGCAGACGAAATCGGTTGCCCAAACACTGGCCTCGCTGCCACCCGAGGGCTTTGGAATTGGGTGGAATCCTCAAACAGCTCAACCAGGGCTTCATGCGACTCTTGCTGAGAATTTGGTGGCAGAGCAGGCTGCGCCTGCCCAGCCCACACATGTCTCCTCATCTCATGATCCGATCACACAGCCTTTACAGAATGCTCACCCTCGGCATTCAAATAATGAAAACGTGGATGAAGATGAAGATGTCTCTGAACTGGAAAAGTTAATCAATTTATCCCGGTTACTGGGATCTGTACCTTCTCCCGATCCTGAAAATGGACCCGGAAACGGCAATAATCCGGACGATGGAAAAGACCCAATTAATCCAATCGCCGGGGGATGGATCCCAGAAGACTTGGAAGAATCCCCAAATGAGAATAACTTAGTGGTTGAAGCTCGCAACAGCGGCTTGCTTCTGGCTGATGAAGCACCCAAACCATCTCCTGAGGAGAGGCGTAATACTCAAGTCTTCGCACTATTGAAAGAAGAAGATGCTTCTCAGGAAACAGAAACAAAAGTTGACCCCGTCTCTCCCACTCGTCCAATTCGGGTAATCCAGCAAACTATTCCCCAACCAGCGCCATCCCCGTTACCGGTCGATTATTCCCTGCCGACTGAACCGCAGGAATTGACCGGCAGAGATGCGCCAGAAACGGAAATAGAGAAACCTGTTCCTGGCCTGGTCGAGCAGCGTTTCCCCCCGGAAACCCCGGCTGCCATTGATGGATCGGATCAAAAGGCAGAGGCTGATCCCGCAGCAGTAGAAGACTCGCCAGAGATCCATGAAACCCAGCAAGAACTGGGCCAATCTTTCCAGAATACGGCGGATACGTCTGTAGAGCCGTTCGGGGATCCATTAGAAGAAACCCGGCCGCGCATCATCACCACTTTGACACATCTTTCTCAGTTAGAGCCTGTTTCCCCCGCCCTCAGTCTACTCAATTACACCTGCGTGCTGGTTCCCCGTTTGCCTAACCATTACCTGGCCAGCGACCTGGCGGATAATCTGGCACAGTGGGTGGCACAATTATGCCTGGCCTTTGGCTGGCGCCTGGAAGGCATCTCGATCCGTCCCGAATATTTGCAATGGTCGGTGCAGGTTGCCCCCGCTGTCTCCCCAGGGAATATGGTTCGCATCGTCCGGCAGCGGACTTCCACCTACATCTTCAGCAATTTCGCTCACCTGACTGAACAAAACCCTTCGGGCGATTTTTGGGCCACCGGTTACCTGATTGTCGCTGGTCCGCAACCCCCGTCTGCCCAGCTGCTGCGTGACTATATCGCCCAAACACGCCGTCGCCAGGGAATTTAGAACAAAACTTTCCCATTGTTTTAACTATTCAGCAGTGAGTTTACTGCCCGGATCGCCATTTCTGGGCGAATTTCGTTTAAGAAGGAAGTCCTATGCTTGCAGGGCGCAGCATGTTTGTTATCCAGCTCAGCCTTATCACAATATTTTCCACAAACCGGACAGCGCCGGTCCCAGGCAATTAATGGGTAGAAATTCTGGCGGTTCAGCGGCAGAGCATTGATAATCGATTCGACAAAAAATAATCCGACTACCTTGCGCCCAATCGCATGAGCCAGGTGTAGAGGCCCGGTATTATTGGCAAGGATCAACTCAGCTTGGGATAGAAGCCCAACCATACCTTCCAGGCTCAATTGCCCGCAAAGGTCAACTGCCGGCTGCTGCATATGCTCTTTAATTACTTGAATTAAATGCTTCTCCGGCGCTGTTCCGGTAAGGGCGACCGTCAGGCCATGCTGACAGGCAAGTTCATCAGCGACCTGAGCATAATTGGCTGGGTCCCAGCGGCGGCGCGCGTCTGTCGCTCCAGGATGGATTACGATGAAGGGGCGTTGAAGCTGTTCCAAGATGGGTTCGGCCGCCTGTAAATCTCTAGCAAGCACCGGCAAGTGCGATTCATAATCCGCAGTGCTGGCGCCAGCTAAGCCGGCAATCTCCAGGTTGCGCATGATTTCAGATTGGTAAAAGATATAAGGAATCCAACGGTCCAACTGCGGACTGCCCTGCGCTCGCGCCCCGATTGTGATCCTCGGATGCATTGCGACCACGAACGGATTCGAGTATGCCCCACCGCCGTGCATCTGAAACACAAGATCAAATTTTTCCGCCTGCATCTGGTTGAAGAATTCTGCTTGCGCCCGGGGATCCATCTCCTTACCCGCCTCTACCAGTACTCCTTCTGTCTGCGGGATCGCAACTGCCCGGTCGACCGATGGCAGCCGGTCCTGCAAGAACTCCGCGTGCCATTCCGTACCCAGGTAAACAATCTCGGCATCTGCATAAGTCTCGTGCAGCGCTTGCAGTGCTGGCAGAGCAAACATTAAATCCCCCAACCCATTTGCGCGCAGCACGGCGATTTTCCTAACGTTAGCGATTAAACCACTTTTCATGAATCCAATATTCCCTAGCTGGTTTTTCTTGCACCTCTCCCAGGAGCATCTCATCCCCATAATTTATAGAATAGAGGCACGGAAGCAGGAAGGAGGGAGTCCCCTAAAGGAAGATAGATACTTCCCCGACCGATTGACAAGCTAGAACATCAGTCCTATCATTAGCGCTGATCAAAGTAGGAGATTGTTTATCTGCTATTGCCGGGTTGAAAGAGAGAATACATCATAAATATTTTTCTGACAAACCAATTAATGGAAACCCAGCGGGAAAAATGTTTGCTTCAATTATCATTTTCCCTCTTTTTTAAAACACCTGACTGCTGTTTCCAGGTAAAATGAATGTAACCGCAGTAACTTGCGGTAGTTCGACCTAAAATCGTTACCTTTTCAGTGAGTTTTAGAAACTATGCCACCCATTCTTTATCTATTAGACGGCCACGCGCTGGCTTATCGTACGTATTTTGCGCTTACTGCCGCAGCGTCTGAGCGGCTGGAAACACAGACGGGAGAACCAACCGCGGGTGTATTTGGTTTTGCCTCCGTGTTGATGCGCCTGCTGGAAAAAGAACATCCCGAATATCTGGCGGTTACCTTTGACGCCGGGCATTCCTTCCGAGATCAGATCTATGCCGAATATAAAGGCACGCGGGCTAAGATGCCAGATGATCTGCGCACGCAGATGGAACGCATCCGCCAGTTAATTGATGCATTTGGATTTCCACGCATCGAGCTGGACGGCTATGAGGCAGATGATCTGCTGGGGTCGCTTGCAAAACAGGCTGTTGCCAAAGGCTTTGGAGTCAAAATCATCACTGGTGATCGCGACCTGTTGCAGCTGGTCGACGACCGTGTTATTGTCAATCTCTCCGGCGCGCGGCTCTCCGATGCCAAAGACTATACGCCAGCCGATGTGGTGGAATACCTGGGCGTGCGTCCGGATCAGGTCGTGGATTATAAAGCCCTGGTCGGCGACAAATCCGATAATATCCCAGGGGTAACGGGTGTTGGCGAAAAGACGACCACTTCGTTGCTGGAGAAGTATGGCACCCTGGACGAAATTTATAACCACCTGGATGATTTGACCAAAGGCGTGCGCGGAAAACTGGAAGCCGGGCGCGAGAATGCCTACCTTTCCCAAAAGCTGGCGCGCATTCTTACCGACTTGCACGTTACCCTCGACCTGGATTCTGCTAAAGTGACCCTGGATAACCTTTCCGAGGTTGAAGCCCTATTCCGCGAACTGGAGTTTCGCTCACTGCAGCCGCGCCTGCGCACTGCTGCGGCTACTTTTCTGGGTGAAGTGCCCGAAGGTGAAACGCCCAGCCTGGCTCCCACGCTGGGCAGCGGACAGCTTTCGCTGTTTGAAGCGGAAAACTTGAGCGGGCGCATTGGTATCTCACCCACTTACCAGCTCGAAGTTCAGGTAGTCAACACACCTGAAGGCCTGGATGAATTGGTGCAGGTACTCGATCAGGCGGAGATGATTAGCTTTGATACAGAAACAACCTCCACAGATGCGCTGCGCGCCGAACTGGTAGGCATCTCTCTGGCGGTCAAACCGGGCTTAGGTTATTACATTCCAGTCGGTCATGCTACCAATGAACTCCAGCTGCCGCTCGAACAGGTGATCAGCGCGCTGCGTCCGGCGCTCACCGACCCTAAGAAACCAAAAGTCGGCCAGAATTTAAAGTATGACAGCCTGGTGCTGGGGCGTTACAATCTCCCCGTCACCCCGCTGGCGTTTGATACCATGCTGGCCGAATGGGTCCGCGACCCCTCCTCACGTAATCTTGGGTTAAAAGATATGGCGGAAATCTACCTGGATATCTCTATGACCCATATTGAGGAGTTGATTGGCCGTGGTAAGAACCAGATCACTATGGCCGAAGTTCCCGTAACCCAGGCCGCGCCATATGCCGCCGCAGATGCAGAGGTATCCCTGCGCCTGGTGCCTATCCTGACTGAAAAGCTGGAAGAGGTGAGCGGCACGCCGCTCTTCCGCAACATCGAAATGCCCCTGGTCAGCGTGCTGGCGAATATGGAACGCGAAGGCATTCGCCTGGACGTTTCGTTCTTGCAGTCCATGTCCGGTGAACTGGCCGAACGGATGGCTGAAATTGAAAAGAACATTCATGAGCAGGCAGGTTATGCCTTCAATATCAACTCGACCCAGCAGCTCTCCAAGGTGCTGTTCGAGACACTCAAGCTGCAGCCTCCCGATCGGCGTAAAAAGACGGCTTCCGGGCACTATTCCACATCAGCAGAAGTGCTGGAAGAACTGCGCGGCGAGCATCCGGTTGTAGATATGGTGCTGGAATTCCGCGAACTTTCCAAGCTGCGCTCTACCTATCTGGAAGCGCTGCCCCAACAAATCAACCCCCATACCGGGCGCGTGCATACCTCCTTTAGCCAGACCGGTTCGGTCACCGGGCGGCTGGCATCTTCGGACCCCAACCTGCAAAACATTCCGGCTCGCACCGACCTTGGACGGAAGATCCGCAACGCGTTTGTCGCCTCACCTGGAAACGTGCTCGTCTCGGTTGACTATTCACAAATTGAGCTGCGCATCCTGGCGCATATGGCCGGAGATGAAGCCATGCTGAACGCCTTCCGCAATGGGCAAGACATCCATGCCACGTCGGTAGCGGCTGTGTATGGAATGCCGGTCAGCAGCGTGACAAGGGATATGCGCCGCCTCGGTAAGAGCATTAACTTTGGATTAGTCTACGGCATGAGCGCATTCGGCCTTTCTCGCTACGCCGGGATCACCCTGGCAGAGTCAGAGAATTTCGTCAAAGCTTACTTTCAGCAGTTCCCCGGCGTCAAACGATATCTGGACGGCATTCGCCGCCTGGCGACCCAACAAGGCTTTGTCGAGACGTTGCTGGGCCGGCGGCGCTACTTCCCCAATCTGCGCAATCCCTCCAACACCAACGTCAACTTGCGCAACCGAGAGGAAAGAGAAGCAATTAACGCCCCGATCCAGGGCACGGCCGCCGACATCATGAAGCTAGCCATGATTCAACTCCCGCTCGCTTTAAAAGAAGCACAGAACCCGGCCCGCCTGCTGCTACAGGTGCATGACGAACTGGTGCTCGAGACCCCCCGAGAGGCGCTGGACGAGACCATTCAGATTGTCCAACAGGTTATGGAACATGCTTATGCCCTTTCCATCCCCCTGGAGACAGAAGCAAAATATGGTGTAAATTGGGGAATGATGGAGCCAATCCCAACAAAAATGTAAGTAGATTCTCGAGTACAATAAAGCAGTATTCCGGGTAAACTGATTAGTAACAATTGCAGCTCAGGTACGGACGCTAACCGATTTGGCGTTTGTTAGCTGCATTCTTGGGCGGATAACCCTTAGACCCATTTTTTCCGGACGATGTAGAGGGCTATGGCTGGGAATAAAGAAGCATTCCAAAAAGCGATGAATTTAGGGCACTCAGCAGCCTGGGATCAGGACTGGGAGAAAGCCGCGAACTGCTACAAAGCAGCGCTGCGAGAGATGCCTGAAAGTTCTCAGGCGCACTCTAGCCTGGGTCTGGCGTTGTTTGAGATGCAAGACTTTACTGCGGCATTGCCCTATTATCAGCGTGCGGCAACCCTGGCGCCTGAAGACCCTGCGCCGCAGGAAAAGATTGCCCGCATTTACGAGCGGATAGGGCGCCTGAATGAAGCAATCGCTGCTTCTCTCCAGGCGGCTGAAATGCACCTCAAAACGCGTTCAGCTGATAAGGCGATTGATAACTGGCAGCACGTGCTTAGCTTACAACCAGAGAACAGTAGTGTCCGTACGCGCCTGGCAGCGGTCTACGAACGCCTGGGACGCACAGATGAGGCGGCGATGGAGTACATCGCCACAGCCAGCCTGTTCCAACAAGCCGGTGATCTGACCCGTGCATTGAAAGTCGTAGAATACGCGCAGAAGATCGCGCCTGGAAATCAAGAAATCCGCCTGGCGCTTTCGATGCTGCGCTCAAACCAGTCCCTGCCCAGGCCTTCACGCCCTTCCGGCAGCCCTGGCCCCGCCCGTATGGCGAATATTCGCCAGATGGACAGCAGTGATGATGAAAATAAGGAAAGCGACCTTGATCCGATTGGCGAGGCGCGGAAACTGGCGCTGGTACAGTTAGCCGGACTACTGTTCGATCAGGCAGAGACTGGAATAACATCCGCAGCGCATGGACGCGGGCTTTCGGCGCTGACGCGCGGCGTCGGCGGTGGGGAAAATGCCGAGAGCGGCGAGCGCACGCGCATTATTCTGCACCTGGGCCAGGCAATCGACTCACAGACCCTGGGAGATAACAACCAGGCGATCGTCGAACTGGAACACGCCTTGAATCAGGGGCTGCGCCACCCGGCTGCCTATTATGATCTGGGAATGTTGTTGATGGATAGTAACAGCAACTCAGATCGTGCCTTGCGCTACCTGCAGCAGTCTGTGAAGCACCCTGATTACACCCTGGCATCCCACCTGGTGCTGGCGAAAGTGCACGAAAGTACCGGTCATCTACAGGAAGCCGCCATTTCGTTCATTCAAGCTCTCGGTTTCGCGGATACACAATTGGTACCCAAAGATCAAGCCGAAGAACTGCTTAACCAGTATGATGCCCTGAGTGACTCCCAGTCGGGAAACGAAGATCAGGCAGCCCTCCAATCGATTTGCAAAGCTGTAGCCGACCAGCTCTTGCGCCCCAACTGGCGCGCTTACCTCGCCAAGGCCCGGCAGCACCTCTCCCAACAGGCCGAAGGCTCTTCACCTGTTCCAGTGGCAGAAATGGTGCTTGAAACCCGCTCAGGTCAAGTTGTGGAGACAATGGCGCAGGTTCGCCAGCTGGCATCGCAGGGAATGATGCGAACTGCGATGGAAGAAGCCTTATTTGCCTTGCAGTACGCTCCGGCTTACCTGCCGCTGCATGTCCTGATTGGCGATTTGCTGCTCCAGGATCACCGCATCCACGAAGCCGTAAAGAAGTATATGTCCGTCTCAGAGCTCTATTCCGTGCGCGGCGAGGCTGCCCGTTCGCTGCGCATGCTGCGGCGTGTCGCGCAGGTGATGCCGGCTGACATGGACGTTCGCCAGCGTTTGATCCACCTGCTGGTTACTCAGGATAAGACGGATGAAGCGTTAAAGGAATATCTCAGCCTGGCCGATATGTATTATCACCTGGCTGAACTGGACAAAGCCCGCCAGACCTACCTGGACGCGCTCAAAATTGCTCAAAAGTCAAAAGATAACCGCAGTTGGGGAGTCAACCTGCTGCTCAAAGTGGCTGACATTGACCTTCAACAGCTCAATTTGCGCCAGGCTTTGCGGGTTTATGAACAAATTCGCACCATCCAACCCGATGACAGCAGCGCGCGGGCACAGATCGTCGGGCTCAACTTCCGGTTAGGCCAGGAAGGCATGGCCATCAAAGAGTTGGATGATTACCTCACCCTGCTCGAAGGTCGAAATCGTCGCCAGGAAGCGATTGAGTTCATTAACAACCTGCTCGTTGATCATTCCGACCGCCTGGATTTACGCCGCCGCCTGGCGGACTTATATATTCACAATAAGCAGATCCCTGAAGCGGTGCTCCAGCTGGATACTGCAGCCGACACGCTCGTCAGCGCTAATAAGCACCTGGAAGCGATTAATCTGCTGGAAACCATCGTCTCTCTTAATCCACCTAACGTGCAGGAATATAAGTCCGCGCTGGAGAGCTTGCGGCGCGGGATGCTGCGCAGGTAGGCTCCAGCCGCTTAAAAAGAATAACGGGAGGATATGCCTGGTGCACCCTCCCGTTATTCTTTTTTATAAAGTCATTCTAAACCCAGTACCACCCGCGTGGCACTGAAAGCCAGTGGCGGCAATTGGCTGCGCGGGAAGAACTGCGCCAGATCAGCATCATCGCCTGGGGCTAACACTCCGCCAATGATCTGGGCCGGATAGACCAGCACAATATCGGCTCCATGGGGATGCTCCCGCCCAGAAACGATGACCGGCTGCCCGCTCACCTGGACCTGCAAACCTGTTTCTTCCAGGCATTCGCGCTCTGCGGCGCGCGCCGGGTTTTCACCCGCATCCATAAACCCGGCCGGAACGCTCCAGGTTCCCCGTCCGGGTTCATTCACCCGCCGCACCAGCAGCACCTGCCCGGCTTGCTCTACCAGCACACCTACCGCCACTTTAGGGTCAGCAAAATATGTCCATCCACACGCGGGACAAACCGGACGCTCCTGCCCAAAACGCAAACGACGCTCAAGGTGAGCGCCGCAGCGAATACAGAACTGAATCAGATTTTCTTCCATAATCCTGAAGCAAAATGGTCCGTCAATTGCGCGAACGGTGGGCGATAAACGCCCCAGCGCCCGCCACAACCGCAATCAAACCAAGCAGTATCTGTAACAGAACCAGGTTCTGCGGCTCGGTGGGCAGCGCCTGGCGTGCCCCAGTCCCTGACTGGCGTGCCCCAGTCCCTGAAAGCGTATTTTCTTGCGCGGATTGGCTTGCGCTTTGATCCGCCTGAGCGATCTCTGGCGTTGAGGATGCTTCCAATGCCACAGCCGCTGCTGTTGTAGCGGAGGGAGAAGCTGAATCGGTTACTGCTTCACTGACGGTTGGCAGCGGCGTAGGTTCTGGCATTGACGTTTCGGTAGGCGCTGCCTGACCAACGGCCATTGGCGTCGCTTCCTTTTCGGTTGGCAGCGGGTTACTCATCACTGCCTCTGTACTGGTAATTTGCCCACCATTCTCCTGCACGCCGAGGATAGGTCCAGTACCAGAAGGTGTCGCAGCGGACGGGAGGGAGGGTTCTGTTGTCGGCGTATCCATCTTTGGCAAGGAATTGACGCCTTCGGGCGGGATGATGAAATTACCATCCGGTGCGCCGCCGCCCAACCCGAAAACATCACCTGAGCCCTGACCACCGCCCATACCCGTTGCCATACCGGCCCCTGGCGCGTTTAAACCCGGGCCAAGGTTTGCATTTGGACCTCCGCCTTTACCAGGTGGCGCGTTATCCGGACCACCGTTCCAGACGATGATTGGGGCGGATGGATTCTCAGGATTGGGTGGAGCGGGTGGTTCAGTTGATGAGCGAGTCGGTTGAATATTAGCAGCGATCGAAGGTGGTTCTGGAGTTGGTTGCTGTGCTGTTTGGGTTGGCGGGGCAGCCAACATCATTGGAGCCGCCTCTGTTTCTGTAGGTGCCAGAGCCTGGATACCCGGTTGTGCTGCTGGAGCAGCCCCGGCTGGAGGTTCAGGGGTCGAAGATTGGCTTTCAGCCGGTGCGGCTCCAGCTGCCAAGGAAGCTGCGGTGGCCGAGATCGTTTGGGTTACCTCTGGCTCAGTAGACTGCATTTTCTCGAGAGGCGCTGCTGCTCGCGCTGCTTCAGTCACCTGAGGCTGGCTGGGCTGCATGGCAATGGGACTGGCAACCGGCCGGTTAGGCAGCAGCTGGAAGAGCAGCGTTGCCACCAGAGCCAGGGCTGCTAATGCTGACGTAAAGCTCAAAGCCGGGAAGAGGTTCAAGGAGTTCCAGCCCCGGCGCTTGGGTTCGGTTGGGCGCACCATGGCAGGGGTCAGAATAAAGTTACGGGGAGCATGCCGGCGCGGCGCCTGCCGTAACAAAGTCCGTGTCTGCTGGAGTTCATCTAATGCGGCCTGTAATTCTGGGCGCATGCGCATACTCGCTTCCAGTTTGCGTTTTTCGCCTGGAGCGAGCTGGTCGTCCATGTATGCGGACAAAAGTTCATAATCGTGGTTTGATATGTGCGCCCTCATAATATTACCTCATCATCAAGACGAAATATGGAGGGCAAAAGTTCCCTAAATTGCTGTAAACAATCGCGCATCTTCAAACGCGCGCGGGCCAGGCGGCTTTTCACCGTTCCTAGAGGTTTGCCAATCGCCAAAGAAACCTCCTGATAATCTAATCCTTCAATATCCACCATTAATACCACCGCCCTGAACTCTTCTGGCAAACCATGCAGGCAAGTTTGCAGTGCTTCCTCCAACTCCGACTGCTCCAGGTGATCTTCTGGGGAAGGCGCGTCATCCGCCAGCCAGATCGGTGATTCAATCTCCTCATCATCTTCATTAACAGGTTCAAGCGAAACGGTCGGGCGGCGTTTACGGCGGCGCAGCTCATCATAGCAGGCATTCGTGACCATGCGCATCACCCACGCGCGGAAAGATCCGCCGCGAAAGCTATCCAGGCTCTTAAAAGCGGATATAAAAGCGACCTGGGTGACATCCGCAGCCGAATCATCATCGTTCAACATGCGTGCGGCGACGTTGAAAGCCATATCCTGGTACTCCAGGATTAGCTCGTTGAACGCATTGAGGTTTCCGCCGCGCGCTTGTTCGACCAGAACAAGTTCATCCATCTCAGAATTTCCGTCTAGTGATTACCGTCCAAAGAAAACGCCATATTCCAAAGCCCAATGCATTGGTAAGTCCCAGCACCGCAACAAATGTAGGCAAAATCGCGCTGTTTAGCCAAAAACCGCGCAAGGTCGCAGCTAAGGGTGCAGAGAGCAATCCGGCCAGTGCTGGTCTCCAAACCTGGCCAGGTTGGCAGTAGCGCCGGGAGTCATAGACCCCCAACCAGGGCGCTACCACAAACCAACTTACTAACGCTGGGATATAAGTTGAAAGCCAGCGCCAGCCGCGAATCTCGCCATAGTGTGAAAAAAAACCGATCAAGGTTACCACCAGGATTGCCAGGGCGTCGCCAATGATCAGCCAGCCTAGTTGCGTGGATTGTTTCTTCATGTAGCTAAATTCTATCTTAAATTTCGAAACAAATAAAGCCGTATCTTGTTGAGATCAATTTCCACCTCAAGCATACCCCGGCTTCATTGAGATGCTGCGAGCGCCGCGGTCGCTACCGATTGAAAAATGGGAACAGCAGTCCGTGACCCAGAACCGGCATTCTCCAGTACGACCACGACCACCACCGTTTGGTTGCCCTTTTCCGCGAACCCGATGAACCAGCCGTGTGGATTCTGCTCCCCGCCCAGCTGTGCGGTGCCGGTTTTACCGCCCGAAACGGCTCCGGGAATAAAATTCTTTCCACCATACCACTTATCCACCAGTGCAACCATGTCCTGCTTCACCTGACCGGCAGTTTTTGAACTCATCACACCGCGCACCTGGTGATTGTCCGGCTGCTGGCGCACCGTCCCGCCCTGGGGATCTTGGATGCTCTGCACAAAGTAAGGAACAGGAATGGTCCCGCCATTGACAATCGACTCAACCACCATCGCCATATTTATAGGCGTGGTCAGCAGTTCACCCTGGCCAAAACCGGTCACGGCGCGGAGTACCTTATTGGTACGCAGCTCATCGATATTATTAGCTAACTGCGGTTCTGAAACGGGCAGTTCCAAAGGGAAACGGGCGGCATAATCTGGGGTACTGAACCCCAGGCGCTGCCCATAGCGGATGAACGTGTCCGGGTCCATTTCCACAGCCATTTTAGCGAAGGCCGCATTGGCCGAGAAGTAGTAAGCCTGTTGCAAATTGAGCTTGCTTTCCGTGTGATTGGGGTCAACCACGTCAAAACCGTTAACCGTATAGGTATAGTACACTTTACCATCTGGACCCGTATGCGGCTTTCCAAAGTCAAACACTGTGCTCGGGTTTACCAGACCGCTGTCTAATCCTGCGATTAATGTGACCGTTTTAAAGGTGGACCCAGGGGTATAAAGCGCCTGTGTAGCGCGATTAATCAGCGCTGTGGAGCCTTGCAGCGTGGCGGTATAGGCCGGGTCATTAATGCGATTAGGGTCAAACTCAGGCGCGCTGGCCAGTGCCAGCACCGCTCCAGTTTTTCCGTCCAGGGCAATGATGGCCCCCGGTCGGCCCGCCAATCCATCCACAGCCGCCTGTTGTATGCGGTTGTCAATGGTCAAAACCAGGTTGCTGCCCTGGATGGGCCGGTGAAGCATACGGTCCAGGGTCGTATCCGGGCGATCCAGGCCCAGCAAGTCGCGGTTATAAGTGGCTTCCAATCCAGAAACCCCGGTACGAATGGCCGAAGCATAACCGATGGTCTGTGCCAGGGAAGGGTCCGCATAAAAACGAGTATAATCGCCAGGCTTACCGCGGTCTTCCGCCAGAACATTCCCATTGCGGTCATAAATAGTGCCGCGCTTAATGGTTGAGAGCATCTCAATCGTGCGTTGGATTACTGGCTGCGGCAGCTGCGCCAGGCTGGCTGTTTCAGCCGCGCCAGGTGCGGGGGTTGGTTCCCCGCGCAATTGCGCATAATAGCGAGCAGCCTCCACCGGGTTGAGTGCCACGGGGTCCAGCGCCAATCCACGCCATAGCTGCCAGTAACCCACGCGCAGTGAGACCAGGATGAGCAGCCCGGCCAGGATGCGCCCAATCCACCAGGTGCGTTGTTCGAGATTCATGCCGCCAGCCTTCCTACGCGCTGCATCACGGCCAGCACCAGCCCGATCTCGCTCAGGTTGACCATCAAAGACACCCCACCCAGGGAAAGGAACGGCATGGTCACGCCCGTCAGCGGAATCAGATCCAGCGTGCCACCAGCCATCACAAAAGCCTGAGTGAAGAAATGCACGCCAATGCCAATCAACATCAAGCGCTCAAAGACCTGCACGCGGGGTAGCAGCAGCACCACCCGGAAGATGCGCAGCACCAGCACGGCATATAATACCAGCACCGCCACACCAACCGCCGAGCCCATCTCTTCCATGATTGCGGCAAGGATAAAGTCGGACTGGGCCAGCGGCACGAAGGTTGGCGACCCCAACCCTAGCCCGGTGCCTGTTACCCCACCTGCGATAACTGCATACACTGCCTGCTGGATCTGGTAGCCGGGTCCCTCGGCGATGGTATAGCCGTTGGGCATCAACTGCGTGCTCCACGGATTGCGAAAAGCCAGGTAACGGTACTGAATAGTGGTTGGGATGTGCCAGACCTGCGAAAGTACCAGTCCCACTGCCAGCGCCATGACCAGGCCTGCCGCCGCGATGGTAAAGAAGACACGCGTCTCAAAACCCGCAAACAACATGGCCACAAACAGCGCGCCCAGGATCAAAACTGCGCCAAAGTCCGACATGGCTACCAGCGCCAGGGTTGCCGCGGCGACGAACAGTGCCGCCGGCAGGATATAGCGCAGCGCCGGAAAACGAAAGAACAGCAAGCTGTGCCCGCGGCCTTCCGCAGCGCGCCCTTCCCGCTCGATATACCAGGCCAGGAAGAAGATCAGCGCGACTTTGATCAATTCGGATGTCTGCACCGCTGGCAGCGGGCCTAATTTGAGCGATAAACGGGCTCCGGTTTCATCCTGCACGCCGAATACGCCCGTAAGGAACAGCAGCAGCAGCCCGCCCAGGCCAATAAAGACCGCCCAACGCCGGGCGCGCTCTACCAGACTGCCCCATAAGATCAATGCGGCAGCGATGATTACGCCAGGGATCAAACCGCGCACAAGCTGCTGCTGGATACCCTCCGCGCCGCGCAAGCGCCAGACCTCGGTAGCGCCGATGACAAACAGCAGCGCCGTGACCGGCAAAATCGCCTGATCCAGCGCCACTTTCCGCACCGAAAGGATCACATGCAGCGCGCCAAAAGCCAGCACGATCACCAGGACAGGCAGCAGTGCCGGGCGGATTAAAGGATTTGGATCGATCCCGGCCCGAAAGGCTCCTGCCACAGCCACACTGACAAAACCGACCCCTGCCAATATAAAAATCAGGAGAAGCAAAATGGCTTCTCGAAACCGCCAAAATACACGCTGGGATTGCTGCATCGTTTCTTTCTAGGCTTACTCAAGCATTTCGAACATCGTGTCGCCAATTTCCAGTACCATGCCCGAGTTTACCACTTCGGTAGCCCCAGGTGGAATACGCTGGTGATTGACGAATGTGCCGTTGGTGCTGTTCAAGTCCTCTACCCACCAGGAGACTCCATCCCAACGCAAGCGAGCATGATGCCCCGAAACAAATTGGTCATGCAGCACCAGGTCGTTTCCAGCTTGCGAACCGATGCTGGTCTCTGGTTTTAAGGATAAAACACTGCCAGGGCGCAGCCGAGCATCATTCCCGGGCTGCAGCACGCGCAGCCGCCCAAAGGAATTGGACGAACCGGTTTGCTGCGGCGTAGGCAGGCGCAGGCGCATCTCACGCTGCACCCCAATTAACAACAAGAGCAGAACCAGGTACACCAGTCCCAGGAAGATCCATTTAAGCACAAAAAGGAACAGGCTCCAGTCCATTCCTTAGCTTTTTCGCTCCCTCCAGAAATAAAAGGTGACTGTGCCGGGAGTATCGGAACGCGGGTAGAGCGGATCAAGCGCAGCCAGCACGATGGCATCCCCATTTTGCAGCCGGTACCCTTCGGGCGGCACCCTCCGCAGGTTGACATAGGTACCATTAGCGGAAGGTCGTCCATCAGGCGCGCCATCATAGATCATGCAAGTTTCATGGTCCACCACAATATAGGCATGCTGCCCGCTGACCAGGCGTTTTTCTTGAACCACCGGCAGACTGAGATAAATCTGATTCGCTTTGCTGCGCCCAATCGTATTGATGCCTGGATACAGCGCCCAACGCTGTCCGGAAGGTACCAGTTCTAAATAAGCAGCACCGCTCGCCGCACCTTCCTCAGTGTTTTGCGGAGGTTTCGGGCTGGTGGAGGGTATGGCAACCTGCCGGGCTGGCTCGGAGCGCATGGGCGGGGCCACATGCGGGCGCGCAGATGCCGGCGGGTTTACCGGCGCGGCCCGTTGACTTTGGGATTGCGAGCGTGAGCTGCTTCCGGGATCAATCTGGCTGAGGATACGCGCCTCATTATCCTTTAGATCACTCGCCGGGCGCATTTCGATCCGCAGTCGGCCTCCAAAACGGAACTCTTTACGCCCGCGCCGGCTGTTAGCAGTCACCAATTCTTGTAAAAGGTGTTCACGCCACTGCTGTATAATCTGTCCCTCAATCGGCCGGAACTGGTGCGAAAAATTTGCCGGGCTGATTTCGACAACATAGCGGTTCGGAACCACTTTGATATAATTGACATCTTCCAGCATGTTCTCCCGCGCCAGCATCGCATCGCGCAAGGGGCCGTCCATATCCGCAGGGCGCACCGGGTGGTGATGAATGGGTAGCCCTAGTTCGGACAGGCGCTCTAAACCAGGTAACCCTGGACGCACCATACGAACCTGCCATTTTTCAGCAGAAGATTGATCCGTCATGCCGCCCCCTAATGCAGCTCACGCAAAATGAAGGTTGTTCCGCCAACGGTAACATGGTCACCCGGGCTAAGCGCTTGATCCGCCGCCGGAAGCCCATTAATTTGCGTCCCGTGCGTAGAACCCAGATCGCGGATGCGCAGCATTCCATTCCATTCATAGATTTCCGCCTGGCGGCGAGAGACATTTAAATCGGCATCCAGAGGAATATCGACTTCCGGCCCGCGACCAATCCGCGCCGGAAGGGTTTTTAAATCAAATTGCTTACCAAGCAGCGGCCCTTGCGTAATCACCACTGCATAATGCGTCCGCAGCGCCTGATAAGCCGCCGGAATTGTGGCAGGCGTTAAGTGCGTTTTGCCATTGGTGCTTTTACCGTTCTTGCCAGGTTTATTCTGGCTGCCCCAGGCAGGTTCCGGCAGCGGATACTCTTGCAGCTCACCCCATTCAGCTGGGGAGTGGCTGCCTGCTGGGGGTCTTTTAACCTGTGTGGCTCGGCTATTACCGGGTTCTACATCCTGTTCAGGGGTAAAGTAGCGGCGTAAGACATGCAGGAAGAGGTATAAAGCAAAGCCAAATAAAGGCAGCGCTACCGCCAGGATCACCCACATCTGGCGCTGCCGTTCGTTCATTCCGTGGCGCAGCGTATCCTTGCGCACGCTCAAAATTGACAGGTACCATAACAACAGCACCAGCAGCGCGACACCCAACAGGATTAGGAATGAAGTTAACCGATCAGACATTCGAACCAGGGCCTTCATTGATCATCATTACTAGACAATTATACCTTAGAAGGACCCGCCTGGTTTTTATGCGCCGGTTTGCAGCACCCCTAATTACTCTTCAGTTTGGATAGAGTGTTTCGTGGCGACAGCCACTTCATTCCCTGGGGCAATTACAGCTTGCGGGTCCCACCCTTTTCGTGAGAGATACTGCGGCCCTTCTACCAGGATTACGACCAGGGCGACCAACCACAGAACCAGGACGAACAACCAGAAAAGCGTATTCCCGCTGCTCATCACTCCGCTAAAAGCGATGAAAGCATCTGTCGTGGCATGAAAGATGGCTGCAATCAAAATCGAACCGTGGCTATGGTTAAAAATCCAGGTAGTGAACACAGATGTCGCGATTGCGGAAAGCACGAAACCGGCGAAGGGCATCGACTGCTGGAAAGAGCCAGGGATCATAAAGAGCGGGATGTGCCAGAGGCCCCAGAACAGTCCCAGGATCAGGCTGGCATTCAGAGCATTGAAGCGCCCCTGCAAGCGGGGTAGGGCAAAACCGCGCCAGGCAGTTTCTTCGGTAAATAGAAACAGGGCGAATTCCGAAAGGATGAAGGGCACCAGCCCAGAAAGCGGAAAGAGAGCGCCAATTTGTGACTGGAGACCAAACAAGGTCCCGATCGCGATTGTCAGGTAGCAGATTGCGCCCATCAAAAGCAGCGCTACCCCATACCAGAGCGGGTTCGCCCGCCAGCGAATCATGCGCCGCAGTAGATCGATAACAGCCGGCAGCCCGCCGCTCCATACAGCGGCAAGGTAAGCCGCAGCCGCCAGACCCACATAACCCAGCGTATTGGGGATGTGAAAGGATAATGCCCCACTCGCCTGGGCGACAGAAGTGAACCAGACAGCCCAGGTGAGCACATAGGCTAATACAAAGAACAAAAGTAAGGAATGCTTTTTCACAGCAAGCATTTTCTTCTCCAGAAAATGAATTTGAATAATTGCCTGTATACTCTGTAATTCAGAAGGAATAGTCGCAAGCCCAGTAAATAGGTTACTTAATTCATTTACAATGTCTTATTATACCTGTTCAATTGAAAAAATTGGGAAAATTCAGAAACCGGACATTTTATGGGATAATTCCCCGCATGAATGATTCATTGATCGGCAGCCAGATTGCCGGGTACCGCATTGAGCGGTTGCTAGGCCGTGGTGGCATGGCTTCCATTTACTTTGCCTGGGATATCCAAAATCGCCGGGCGGTGGCGTTAAAAGTTATGGATGAACGCTATCGCGATACACCTGCCTTTGTAAAACGCTTTGTCCAGGAAGCTCAGACCATCGCCGGATGGGACCAACCTAACATTGTGAAGGTTTATGATGCCGGTGAAGAAGCCCTCGGTGGGCAGAGCGGCATCTACTATTTCGCGATGGAGTTCATCCGCGGGCTAGATCTGGCGCAGCTGCTCAACCAGTACCTGGATGCCGGGCAGTTGATGCCGTATAACGAAGTGGTACGCATTGGCTGGGCAGTCGCGGAGGCTCTCGACTATGCCCACGCGCGCGGCATCATTCATCGCGACGTAAAACCCTCTAACGTCCTGGTATCGGTAGACGGGCGCATCCTGCTCTCTGACTTTGGTCTGGTAATGGACATCAGCCGCGGCACGCTTGGCGAAACCTTTGGTTCGCCGGCTTATATTGCTCCAGAGCAGGCACGGAATTCTGCAGCTGCGGTGCCACAGTCAGATAATTACGCCCTAGGCGTGATGTTGTACGAGATGCTCACCGGAGCAGTACCCTTTTACGACAATTCACCTACCGCCCTGGCGCTTAAGCACCTGACAGAAGAACCGCCCCGTCCCCGGCAGATCAATCCCCGCCTGAGCCCGGCGGTGGAAGCCGTGCTGCTGCGCGCGCTTCGAAAGAACCCGGCCGAACGTTATGCGACCGGGCGCGAAATGCTGACTGCGCTCGAACGCGCGCTTTCCCCCGAGTTGACTACTGCCAGCGCTACGCAGCCGCAGCCGCTGCCCGCCGAGACGCAAAGCCTGCAAACCGTGCGCTCTCGCCCGGCATCCCCACCTCCGATCAATTCGGAAGATGCTGCTCGAGCCGCCGCGGCGCTGCAAACCCCAGGTGCGAGCATCCGCCGCAGCAAGCCTGGCCTTCAACCCGTCCGCAACAGTGGCTATGCGAATTCGGTTAATCCACCTGGCAATTACCCCCAGGCCAATCCTTCCCGCACAGAAGGTGGAAGGCAACAGCAGAGAAACTTTGGCTGGGGCTGCCTGATCGGTTTGCTGGCATTGCTCCTGGCTGGTGTGTTTGGCAGTGTTGTCTATGCGGCTACTCGCCCGCCAGGCTGGTCTATCGCCAGCCTGCTGCCCATCCAGCCATCGCTTACGCCCTGGGATACAGTCACGCCTATACCCACGTCTCTGCCCAGCCAGACGCCCTCGCCCAGGCCTAGCGCAACCTCGACACCAATGCCCACTTTCACCGTGACAGAGACAACTACGCCAACGGCTACAGTAACCAGTACGCCCACCCTGACTCCAACACCTATCTACAGCATGATCCTGGCCCACCAAAAAGACGAAGGGATCCTGCTGCTCAACAGCGGCGACCAGCCCGTCCCGCTGGGGTCCTTGACCTTATGGGCTAATAATAAAACACAAGTCGAAGGCACAGATTGGAAAACAGATCTGCTCCAGCCGGGAGAGTGTGTATCAGCCTGGCTGAAGAGCGAAAAACCAAAATTCCCGGCGGGGATAAAATGCGCCCCAACCGGAAAAGTGTTGTTGTTTGATACCCACACACGCTTTTGGACAAAACCTATCGAGGTGAAGTACAACGGTATCTCCGTAGCGCTGTGCCAACCCGATGATGTACGCTGTGTGTTTGATACCAATCCACGCCAGTAGAACTGAGTACAGTCGGGGATAAACGCCTCAACCGTTATTCAATGCTGCTGCGCGACTGTTTGCGCCAGAAACCTGGCGAACGGACCCGGCTCTGCATTACAATCATTGAGAGATTTTGCAGCCGGGTACTAGCTCACCTGCGGAGGTCCCTGCCGGAGACGTTTAACGGCTTCTTCTTCAGGGAAAGCGTAAGGGGCTTCCATCCACCAGGTAGCGCCAGCCTCTAGCCAGGGCAGGATCGTATCACGCGTCAGGCCGGCATCCAGGCCTGTGGTGCTGCCCTCAGCGATGTAGTCAAAAGGCGTGGTCAGGCCCGCCTTCTGACGTTCTGCATCCAGGTAAGCCTTCATATCACATAAATCTGTTACCGAAAACGTCCCCATCTTGCCGTCCGGGTTCATTTTTGTCGGGATAACACCATTACATTTCAACACGCGAGTCATCGATTTCTTGCGCGGCCATACCCCTACCACCCACATCGGGATCCGCGGCTGCTGCACTGGGCGCGGAGGAAAGTACTGTGCATCCAGTTTTTCCAGATCCACGTGATAATGCTTCCCCTGGTAAGTGAAGGGCTCGCCTTTGTAAAGCAAGTCAAGCAGATCGATGCCCTCATCCAGCAGTTCAGTGCGTGTTTTTAGATCAGTCACCTCATCCAGAAAAGCCTGGTATCCATACATTAACCAGCCAACCCCCAGGCCGATAGTCACCCGCCCACCTGAGAGGTTATCCAGAGTCGCCGTCTGTGCCGCGACCCGCCATGGACGCATACGCGGCAGCGGAGATATCAACGTGCCCAGACGGATGCGCTGTGTGGTCATCGCTGCCGCAGTCAGGCAAATCCACGCATCGATATGCCAGACCGGTTCTGGACGGAAGAGGCCATCCCACCCGGCCTGTTCCGCCTCACGCGCCAGTTCTGCCACCTGACGCGCATCTCCATAAGGTAAGATAAATCCGAATTTCATTCTAAAGACCCTCCCCATCTTTTTCCTAACCGTATGGTTGCTCTAAATTCCTTTCAAACCTTCGAGTGGACCCATGGAAGGTCCGGAAAGCATTACTGCGCCCAACCAGGCAGCGGCCCTTGCAAATAACGCTGTTTTCCGGTTTGGTTCCAAACCGTCACCCCACCTCGTCCAAGTACCTCGTAGGTATTTCCGCTCTGCACCAGCGCAGTATAGCCTTCGATTCCCAATATCGTCAGGTCTGACCCGGTTAGCAGGCGCACCGGATGAACCATTGCCGGAGAGATTTCGTCAAAATGCGGCAAGACAGTTGCTTGCGGCACCAGGTTAAAGCCGGGCTTCAGGCCCGGCAGCAGGCTGCCAAACCCGTAAAATTTTTCCCCCAGGATCATTGCCCCGGCACTGCACCCCACCAAAAGCCCACCCCGCTCCAAAACGCCCAGGATCGCCAGCCAGGCCAGGCTGCCTTCTAAGGTATTATACAGATACTCCGGTTTCCCACCTGAAAGGTAAACAAAATTTGCCTGAGCTATGCGCTCAGCAAAAGCTTGATTATTAGCGCTCTCCCGATCAGTGACCGCTACAGCCTCCACGGATACACCCAAATGTGTAAAGTGGTTTACACCCAGGTTGTTCCAATATTCAATGCGCTCTACTCCTTCCGTTCCCGCCGCAGTTGGCAGGCATACCACCTTTACGGGTTGTGCCAGTCGGTTCAACAGCACCCGGTCAACTTCGTCCATCCCAGGTAAATATTCACCACTTCCCACAAGCGCCAGCATTGTCTCTGCACCCTCCATTCAGCTTGACTTTAATGTATCTGGTTGATTGTAATTCTACCTTCCAGGTTTGCCCATCTTTTGTGCAACAGTTTTACGCTAATCACACCATTTCCACCTAAATTCCCCGGTAAAGGCATCCAATTATCATCAATGTTTCATCAACATATTGTGTATGTATTGACTACACATTTACTTTTTGAGATAATGAATAGGAAGCCGAACTTTAACCCTTCTTTTATTGTAGTTCTGTCTTTTTGGTTTGTGAGGGGGAATATTGAAAACAATAATTAACGGTCCTGGGGTAAAAATACTGAGCAGTCTTAATCACAAACCACACTCCCATATTAGATAAGTGACACACGTGCTGAAATCTTGAAATCGAGCAAGGAAGAAGGGTAGTTCGGGTTTGGCGAAACACTGGCCTAAAGTCGGTTGCCGCCCCTTACTAAGGATACATAACCATCAGGCTGCACAGCCTACACAATCAGACTGCCTCCTTTACTCCAGGCAAGCCATCAGAGTTTATGGAGGAACAAGTGAAAAAACAGTATTTTTCGTTAGGGCTCGTTGCGCTGGTCGCATTGCTGGCCTTTTCGCTGTTTGGTAGTTCGCCTGTCGTATTGGCAAACCAGGCGAACCCCACGCAAACAGCCGTACCGCTCAATGGAATCCAGCCCCCAGTGCCCGTGACACAGTCAGGCGGCACCCTGGCGCAGTTCCAGAGCCAATTGGTCCAGCTTTACCAGCAAGTAAGCCCTTCAGTCGTCAGTATTAATGTCTTTGGCAATCTATCGGGTTCGCAATCCCAAGGCGCTTTACCGCCGAATCATCCCAACATCCAACAAGGCGCCGGGTCAGGCATTATCTACGATGACCAGGGGCATATCGTGACGAACAACCACGTCGTCGAGGGCGCCAATCAGGTGGAAGTTGTATTTGATAATGGCACGACAGCCCAGGCAACCGTGGTCGGAACGGATCCCTCCAGCGATTTGGCCGTCATTAAGGTCAATGTGCCCAGTAATCTGCTTCACCCGATTCAGTTATCGAGCATGTCAAATGTACAGGTTGGACAAATCGCGGTAGCGATCGGCAACCCCTTTGGCTTGCAAGAATTGATGTCGATGGGCATCGTTAGCGCCATTGGCCGTTCTTTACCAGCCAGCGCAGGGCAGAGTGGTTATTCCATTCCTGCCATCATTCAGACAGACGCCCCGATTAATCCAGGCAACTCTGGTGGTGCATTGGTCAATATTGATGGGCAGCTCATGGGTGTGACCGCTGCAATCGCATCAACTTCTGGGTCTGGCTCTGGCGTAGGCTTCGCCATCCCAGTATCGATCGTAAAGCAGGTCGTCCCGCAGTTAATCCAGACCGGTTCCTACCAGCATCCGTATCTTGGCATTGCCGGAACCACTTTTAACCCCTTCGATTGCCCAACAAATGGGTCTGGCGATTCAGAACGGCGCGCTGGTCGTGCAAGTATCACCGGGCAGCCCGGCAGCACAAGCCGGTTTGCAGGCTGGCACCCAAACCACCACGATTAACGGGCAGCAAGTACCCCTGGGCGGTGATGTCATTACAGCCATTAACGGGCAGCCTGTCAACAACATGGAAGATTTAATCAGCTACCTGTTCTTCAACTCTAAAGTTGGTGATACCGTCACCCTGACGATCAACCGCAATGGCCAGTCGATGCAGGTACCTGTTACCTTAGCGGCCCGCCCGGCACAAGCTGCAACGCAGCAGCCTGGCGCGACTATTCCCCCAACCGGTAACGCTACGCAACAACCCGGTGGCCCGACCTTAGGGATTTTGGGCTCCACCGTTACACCACAGTTAGCCACGCAGCTTGGCCTGCCAACTGGCACAACCGGTGTCGCCGTCGCTCAGGTTGAACCGGGTAGCCCCGCAGCGCAGGCTGGTCTTCAGCAAGGTGATGTGATTACCAGCTTCAACGGCAGCAACATCGCTTCCATCGATGGTCTTATAGCGACTTTATTAACCGTCTCCCCGAATTCCACCGTCCCAATGACCATCATTCGAAACGGGCAGCAAATGCAGCTATCCGTGAATTTTGGTGCTTTTAATCAGGCTCCCCCGAGCCAGGGCTTAGGCACAACGGTTCCGAACCAACAGGCAACGCCGACCCCCGCCTTCCCCACGAATCCAACCCCGCAGCCGCCGAGCCTGGCAACCGGTTTGCCCCCGATTCCTAATCTCAACCCCACCCTTCCCAACCAGCAAACCCCAGGCACGACCACACCCATTCCTAACACCGGGCAGACAAACAATGGCGTCGAACTAGGCATTCTGGGGACCATAGTCACGCCACAAATGATCACGCAGTTTAACCTGCCGGTTGGCACAACTGGCGTATTTGTAGATCAAGTCCTGCCGGGTAGCGCAGCTGCGCAGGCGGGACTGCAACCCAATGATGTGATCACCAGCTTTAATGGCGATAACATTGTTTCTCTCAATCAACTCCGGCAAGACCTGTCCAATCTATCACCCAATGCCTCCGTGCCGCTGACGGTTATCCGCAACGGCGCTCAGAGCCAAATTACGGTGAATTTTGGTAGCGGTGCTACAAATAGCGGAACTACAAATCCGAACCAACCGAACGCCACACCGGTATTCCCCACCAACCCCACCCCGCAGCCGCCGAGTCTGGCGACCGGTTTGCCATCAATTCCTAATCTCAATCCCACGCTTCCCAGCCAGCCAAACCAGGCGACAGCAACTCCGCCTCTTCCGAACACCGTCCTGAATAACAACCAGCTGGTCCTGGGTGTGTACGGGGTGATGGTCACCCCGCAAATGATCACGCAATATAACCTGCCGGTTGGCACAACTGGTGTATATGTAACCCAGGTTTTCCAAAATTCGGCAGCAGCGCAAGCTGGTATTCAGCAAGGTGATGTCATCACCCGTTTCAACAGCGATAACATCGTTGCGCCTGATCAGTTGCGTCAAGATCTGGCGCAGTTGGCTCCCAATGCCTCTGTGCCCATGACGATTGTTCGCAATGGGACTCGGTTGCAGGTAACCGTCAACTTTACCGGAACAACAAACCCATCCGCACCGAATGGGGCATTACCCCAAAATTTGGTCACATTGACGCCAGTTCCTTAAAGCATCCAGAATCAAAAAGCGGTGGGCAAAAAACCCACCGCTTTTTGATTCTTTGAGCTTACTTTTTCATCTGCGAGAGTTGATCTTTCAGATTTGCATTAGCATCTGTATTCAACTGATCCAACAGGGGTTTCGGATCCGGGTACGGCGAGGCAACAATCTGGGCGATCGTTTTATTCAGCATATCGCGCACAAAATCATAACCTGGTACCGGGGGCTCAAAAATGCCATATTTCAGCAGGTTGAAGCCAGCCTGATAAGCTGAATTCTTGCTCATATAATCCTGCATCTGGTTAGCAACATCAGCGCGAGCCGGGAAATACCCAGAGACCTCAGCCCACTTAGCCTGAACAGCCGGAGTGGTAAAGTATTTAAGGAAAAGCCAGGCAGCTAATTCTTGCTGCGGGGTGCTCTTGGGAATGGAAATGGAAGCGCCGTAGATATCCATAATCGGATCAGGCGTGCTATGCGGAATGGCTGCAACAGACCAGTTAAAGGCTGCTCCGCCATCAACCGCAGACTTATAGAAAGGCAGGCCTGAGGTAGAACTGGTGGTGAAGAGGGTCTTGCCAGCGCCAAAGTCTGTCTGGTCGCCATACTGTTCGGTGACTAATGAAATGCAGCCATCTTTGAACAAACTCTGCAAGAATTGGGCAGCCTGCACTGCACCCTGGCTGTTGTAAGTGTATTGCCCGGTCTTACTATCATAAATGTTACCGCCAAAGGCAAATGTCCAGGCGGCGAAGTGGGAAGCATCACCTGGGTCAAACTCATACCCCGTGCTGCCCTGCGCCGTAGCCTTCGAATAGGGCTGCTTGGCTGCTTTACAAGCCATTTCCTTGAACTGATCTGGCGTGGTGGGGGGAGCGTCATAGCCCAGCTCTTTCAACCAGGCCTGATTGTAGTAAAGCACTTCTTCCGAGCGGTAGGCTGGAAAGCCCAGGCGAGCATTATCAAAGTTCGGGAAGATGTCCTGCGCCCAGAAGCCTGGGAAGAAGGCTTTTTGTTCAGATTCAGGCATCCCCCATTTCGGGCTGTTGACCAGCGCGCGCATATCCACCAACGCATTCGCCAGCTGGTAAGTAGCCGCCTGGTTTTGATAAGCCACCACCAGATTCGGCACATCGGGTGTGTTCAACAAGGGGAGCATCTTATTGAAGATGTCGGCGTAAGAACCCTGATTTTCCTGGGTTACTGTGATGCCCCATTCATTGGTCTTATTAAAGTCATCGATGATCTGCTGCAGTGCATCCTGCCGGGCTTGAGTGTGATTATGCCAAAAAACAACTTTTGCTCCCTTTGGGTCAACGTTTTCATAGACCATATCCACATTACTTGTGGCGGGAACTGCGGTTGTCGTCGGTACAGCAGCGGCAGTCGTTGCGGTAGGTTCAGCGGAAGTGGTTGGTGCGGCAGCAGCCGCTGTATCGGTAGGTTGCACAACAGGTGCTGTGGTATCTGTCGGCTGCGCCGCAGGAGCAGCGGCAGTCGGAACCGGCGTAGCAGCCGGCGCACACGCGGTTAGAAGCATGGCAAGCGCGACGAGCGCGGTGATAAAGCTTGGGAATACCTTTTTACGCATTTATATTCTCCTCCAAAAATTAAGGGGTAAGATTTGATATAGCGTTATACAATTAATATTTCCGAATAATCTTATCCAGCAACCACCTCCTTTTTTCCCCTTAGGTCGCTTTACATTCGATCCTCCACCGGCTTGATTCAGGCCATCCCCGCTTATCCTTTCAATCCAGTGGTTGCAATGCCTTCGGTAAACTGCTTCTGTGTAAAGAAATACAGGATCAGGATTGGAATAATCGTAATCACTGCTCCTGCCATCAACAAATTGGTTTGCGGGCCAGCCTCGCCTACAAAGTTCCATAAAGCCACCATTAAAGGCCGCCAGGTTTGCGTTGTGGTAACCAGCAAAGGCCACATAAAGGCATTCCATGAACCGATAAAGGCAAAAATCAGCACCGTCATCACGGAAGCCCGGCTAATAGGCAAAGCGACTTGCAGTAAGAAGCGTAAATGACCCGCTCCATCCATCCGCGCCGCATCCCATAACTCATTCGGAATCTGGGCGAAAAACTGGCGCAGTAAGAAAATACTAAACGCATTTGCCATAAATGGAACGGTTAGAGCAGGCAGCTTGTTCAGCCAGGTGCCGCCAGGCAGCGGGATAATCGCCCCACGGATCAGCAAGAAACTTGGAATAACGGTCACTGATTCGGGGATCATGAGCGTCGAGAGCAGTAGGGCGAAGATCAGCTCCCGGCCCCAGAAGCGGATACGGGCGAAGGCATACCCAGAAAGAACTGAGGTTACGAGCAGTCCACCCACCGAAAGGAAGGTGATAATGACACTGTTGATGAAGTAGCGGGCGAAATTCGCATTCTCCCAGGCCTGCACGTAGTTATTAAACTGCGGGACGGCCGGCAGTAATTGACGGTTGATGGTCTCTCCCAGCGTCATGAGAGAGTTGGATACCATCCAAAAGAAAGGAGTCACTGCGATGAGCGCGCCAATGCTCAAAATGATATACAGCACCAGCCGGCCAGGGTGTAATGCACCAAGTAACCCAGGCGCTTTTTCATGGACAATTTCCGCGGGTTGCCTGTTGATAGTTCGTTCAGGGTTAGCCATAGAAAACGCGCTCCGCGAACAACCGGTTTTGAGCATAGGTCAGGCCGGCGATAATAATGAATAAGATTATAGCCTGGGCGGCAGCATACCCATAATTATTCAATTTATAGAAAGTATCAAAAATAGTTACCGAGGCGACATCCATGGTACCCAACGCATTTGGCGTACGCATGACGTAGATGTGATTGAAGGCTTTAAACGTGCCGATAAACGCCACCAGCGCCAGATAAAAGGTCACCGGTGAGATCATAGGGATGGTAATATGCCGGAACAACTGCCACTGCGAAGCGCCATCAATTTCTCCAGCCTCGTAAATTTCATGCGGGATCGAGCCCAATCCAGCCAGGAAGATAACCACATTGTAGCCAACGAAGGTCCAGATGCCAAACAGGATCACTGAAACCAACGCAATACTCGGCCCAGCCAGGAAGCCATTGAGATGCGTGCCAAAAACGATATTGATGAACGAATTAGGTTCAAAGAGCCACTTCTGCGGTGGAATGTGCAGGATTGCAAGCGCCCAATTCGCCAGAGATGAATCCCGAGGGTTGAATATGCTGCGGAAAACAACGGCGGTGGCGATCGCCGGAGTGATGTAGGGCAGAAAATAAAGCATCCGGAAGAACTCTTTCCCCCGAATGTGCTGAAAGAGAATATAAGCGACGATCAGCCCCAGGATAAGTTCCGCCGGAACCGTCCCAAGGGAATAGAATAAGGTGATGGGCAAGGAGTTCAAAAAGCGTTTATCACCCGTGGCAAGCATCTGCCCCCAACCGGAGGAAAGGATCCAACCCCCTGCTACCAACAACAGCGCTCCCAATATCCCCGCAATCACTGTACGCAAGCGCTCTGCTCGGACCGCCAGATTCCAGATGATAAACGCCGCGATCATCAGCGCCAACCCCAGCAAAAACATTAAAACCCCAGACAGGCTGCCCAGCGCCTTCTGGTAATTGTCCATTCCAATGAAGCCACCTTTAACAACGCGCCAGTTAATGGTGCTCATATAGACTGAATAAAGGATAGGGAACAACCCGAATATCCCAATAACCAACAATGAAGGCAATATAAACAGATATCCGGTAATGTTTTCCCGAATTTTTTGTCCCCGGGTCAGTCCGCTAAAGCTTACGGGCTGCCTGAGTGTTTCGGGGCGATGATTAACGGCCAAAACCTACCTCTCCTCTGGCGGAATAAAGTTAGCGTAGTGATCGTCGACCGCACTCCTGCTCACGCAGGAAGTTCATAACTCATTGTAACCCATAATTTGTTAACCTATGTTAAGGATTGATGGGGTCTCTAGGGTTCAGCGAGGTTTTAGGGAGAAATGGCTACGCCATTTCTCCCTAAAACCTCGGCAATTCCGAAAGAGCCGATTAATGAATAAATTGTTTTCATCGAGTAATATAAAACGATGAGGAACCGTTATAAAGATCCCTTCCTCATGATTTATCGGATGCATAACATGGATAAAGCTACTTCCTTGACCCGCCTGATGGGGTCTCCTTCATCGAACTACAGCGCCAGGTGCCAAGCGTCGCCAGGCAATCCTGGTGCTGGTATAAATGGCGAAAGGGTGCAGGCCGGCATGGAAAGCGGCTTGCTGCACGTATTCTTTGAAGAAATAATCGCTAAACAGGCCCGATCAGCAGGGGCAGCCCTTTAAATCAAGTGCGGGAGATATTCCGGTATCTCCCGCACAATCGTTTCTTACACAATAATTTTACTGGTTCGATTCCCAAACCTGAACGGCTTTCTTTAAAATCCCTTTCACTTCCGGTTCGGGCACCGAGTCTACCCCTTCATATTCTTTCAGCCCTAATTTGACGATCACACCGCGCGTAGGATCTTCCAGCAGGTGCAAGCCGCGCTTTTCATATAAAGTACCGGCGATCATATCTTGCAAGATATCTTCGATTTGCATCACAATGCTCTTGCTTGCTTTCGGGACACCTGCCGCTACCAGAGCCGCTGCGACTGCTGGAGCCACAGCTGCCGGTTCAACTGCTGCAGAAGCAGGGTAAATTCTGGCACCTTCCTCGAAAACGTCAGGCGCTGTGTCTGCATGATTGCTCGCCTGATGATTCGCTCCTTCGGCGATAACCGCTGCATCCTCCGTAGATCCCAGACGGATTGCATCATTGGTTACCGGCGCCAAACCCATCCCCAGCCAGGCGCGTAGATCCCGCGCGCTGTTTTCCAGGCTTTTTCGCTGCTCATCATCCAGCGTTTCAGGGCTCAGGAAAGACTTGCCATCCATCTCTATGATCAACACCCTGCTCTCACGCTCGCGCCATATGCGGGCGACGGCTGTATAGCGTCCTTTTCGCCCACCCGGCGGCGATTGGTCGATGTTTTCGGCCTCAGGCTCACTTTCCTCATTTAGCGTGCTTAAAAGCATACCTGCGCCAATCCCCAGGAGGACAATGACGAAACCAACCAGGATCAAAACCGTAGGCGAAAAAATGTCCATACTCTGCTGTAACCTCACCCATAGATTGGGAGTTTTCTATTTAATATTGTAGTCAATTCGCGGGGAAAGGAAAGCTTCCTTGCAGAAAAGTTAAGTGATGCGATGTTACGATCTGCTCGTACCCTACCTGTTCAGCAGTTGGCAGGTCGGACAAAAATGGGTGCTGCGCTGACCAACCGTGATGCGCACAATGGGCGTTCCGCAGGTCTGACACGGTTCCCCAGTACGCTGGTACACCTGAAAACTATTTTGAAAATCCCCGCCACGGTAAACCCAGTCGATGCTCGCCCCATTACGGCGAATACCCTCCGAAAGCACAGCCCTAATCCCCGTCCAGAGTCGTTCAGCTTCTTCCCTACTAATCCTGGCAGATGAGCGCAGAGGGTGAATGCCGGCTACATGCAGCGCTTCATCCGTGTAAATATTGCCCAGCCCGGCGATAAAAGTCTGGTCGAGCAGCAAGGGTTTGATCTGCCGGTTATGCTGTTGCAGGCGTTCATAAAATGCTTGCGCTGTAAAGTCTGGTTCAAATGGATCTGGGCCCAGCTTAGCCAGTACCTGCTCAGGATTATCCACCAACCATACCCGCCCAAATTTGCGAACATCATTAAAGGCCAGCCTCATCCCGTCCATAAAATGCAGCACCAGCCGATCATGCAGCTGCAGCGGGACGGGCTGCCCTTTATCATCCAATTCTGCTTCTATGCGGATATCCCCAGACATGCGCAAATGGATCAGCAGCGTATCCTGGCTCAAATGAATGATGAGGAACTTCCCCCGGCGTCCAACGCCGGTGATCTGCTGCCCTTGAATACGGGCGAAGAACATCTCCGGAAGAGGCTCAGCCAGAGTGCGTCCCCACAGCAGTTCACCTCCCGCCACTTCCCTTCCCAGGATCGATTCACCCCCGCGACCGCCGAGGCGCAGCGCGCGTGAAACTGTTTCGACTTCAGGTAATTCAGGCATACGTTTTTCTAGTGCCGGACAACCATCGTTACCGACAATTATTCGTTGAACATTTCCCCGACGCTGCGACCCTGATTGGCGCGCAAGATCACTTCACCCAGCAGGGAGGACACGGAGAGATTTACCAGGCGGTCGCCAAAGAGAGCGCGTTTTTCGGGCGGCAGCGAAATGCTGTCCGTGGAAATAAATTGCTTGACCGGTAGAGAAGCTAACCGCTGGGCGGCATTGGCCGAAAATACCGGGTGAACAAACGCCACGTAGATATCGCGCACTCCATGCTCCTTGAGCAGTTCTACCGCCTGAACAATTGTTCCGCCAGTGTCAATCTCATCATCCACCAGCACCACATCCCGGTCGTACACATCGCCGATGATCGTCAGCGCTTCAGCCCGGGCGTCATTACCCAGGCGGCGTTTTTCGATAAAGGCCATCGGGGCATGGATGCTGGCAGCAAAGTTGCGGCCCTTCTTCGCAAAGCCCAGGTCCGCCGTTACCACAACCGGCTGGTGCATCTGCGAGCGAATGGAGTTGAGGTAATCCACTTCAATATGGAAAGCGGTCAAAACGTCGCCGGGGATGGTGAAAAAGCCCTGGATTTGCCCGGCATGCAGGTCAAGGGTGATATAGCGATCCGCGCCAGCCACTTCGATCATGTCCGCGATCAAACGCGCTGTGATCGGCACGCGCGGCTGGTCTTTTTTATCAGAACGCGCATAGCACAGGTAAGGGATCACTGCGGTGATCCGGGCTGCTGAATCCAGGCGCAGGGTCTGGATCATAATCAACAGTTCCATCAGGTTGCGGTGCACCGGCGCGGAGGTGGTTTGAATGACATAACAATCCTGTCCGCGGACCGAACTGTGCAGTTTGATAAACAGGTTGTCATTGGGGAAGGTGATCACATCGCGCCCGCACAGGTCCACGCCGAGGTATTCGGCGACTTTCCCGGCCAGGCCCAGCGAAGCCGTCCCGGCATAGAGTTTTACGTCACCGTACATCTTCTCGTGTCGCAAGTGATGCATGACAGACCTCTCCTTAAAATCATTCTAAATTTAGTGAGTACCAATAAACCGATTCTTTTCGCTGAGGAAAGCCCAACACGACTAAATTATACGCGATATAAATCATTAACGCTCGAAAATTTGAGCGGTGTTTCAATATTGTAATGAAATTTTAATGAGTTTTTCGAAAGAAAGAGCGCTTTTTTCGAAAAGGAGCATTTCGGGAGTGGATCAGCTGAACCGCCAGATCCAGCTGATCCATAGGAAGTGCAATCCATCAAGGCGACAAACGGGTTGGGCCGCGAAAGAGAAAAACCGTCTCGCGGATGTTTTGGATCCCCAGCAGCACCATCAGAAAGCGCCCCAGGCCAAAGCCAAAACCGCCATGCGGCGGGCAGCCGTAACGGAAGAAGTCCAGGTAAAACTGCAGCGGTTCGAGGTGCAGTCCCTTCTCCAAAGCCTGTTGTTTCAACACTTCATAACGATGCTCGCGCTGAGCCCCGGTGGTTATCTCCAGTCCCTTCGCCAGCAGATCAAATGAACGCGTCAGATTCAGAATCCTCCGGAAGACGCATATGATAGAAAGGTCGCACGGAAACCGGCCAATCCGTAAGAAAAAGAAAATCGGATTGATACTTTTCTTTCACATACTGCCCCAGCAAACGCTCTCCAGCCGGGTCAATATCCCCCTTCTTCTCAGGGGGGAGCGTATAACCCTGCGATTTCAAGATCTCCAGCGCCTCAGCCATGGGAATACGTGGGAAAGGCAGCCCTGGCGGAATAATTTCCACCCCAAAACGGGCAAAAACCTCGCGTCCATAGGTCTCCGCGACCCGCTTATACACGTAGTAAAGCCAGTTTTCCATGAATGCCATAACGTCTTCGTGCAACTCAATCCACGACATTTCCATATCCACCGAAGTAAATTCGGTCATATGCCGGGAGGTAAAGGAAGGGTCCGCGCGAAAAGCAGGGCCAATTTCAAAGACGCGCTCAAAGCCCGCCGCCATTGCCATTTGCTTATAAAACTGCGGAGACTGCGCCAGATAAGCCTTTGTTTCAAAATAGGGCAGCTCAAACAACTCTGCCCCTGATTCAGAAGGCGTGCCCATCAGCTTAGGGGTGTGTATTTCAATAAAGCGCTGTTTGACCCAATACTCGCGCATGGCCAATTCCGCGACTGTCCCCACCTGGAAGATCAGTAAATTCTCCGGGCGGCGCAGGTCGAGATATCGCCAATCCATACGGAAATCAATCGCTGGAACTGCTTCGGCAAAGGGATCCAGCGGCAGCTGCGCCTCAGCGATCCCTTCCACCTGTAGATCTGCTAACTGGATCTCCAATCCGCCCAACTTAACCACCGGGTTGTTAATTACCTTGCCAGTAATGCTAACCGCCGTTTCCGCCGGCAGCCGTGAGACTTGCTCTGCCAGCTCCGGGTGGACTGCTTTCTCATTGATAACCTGAACCGCGCCTGACGTATCGCGCACAACCATGAACTGCATCTTCTTTTGGTCACGCAGGGTTTGCAGCCAGCCCTGTATTTTTACGGTTTGATCAATTGCCCCGCGTAAATCACAAATCAGGGTGCGTTCCATGCCAGCCTCCCTTACTATTAGTGACAAAATATGTAAACAATTATATAACAGACCGGGCACAAGCGCCCGCAACGTACGATTGCAACTTCTCCACCTCCCGGATTGAAACAAAAAAAGCGCGGCAGTGAGCCGCGCCCTGGTCGACGAATGGATTATCCTGTGACTGATTAAGCCAGAACAACCCTCCGACACAAGCGCGGCGCGGTTGGGTTATTATTGGCATTCAAGTCAAAAGAGAGTAAATAAAGCATTCGAAACTCCTTGATTGTGAAGAGAATAACAAGTTCGCATGAAAAAGTCAAGCATGCAAAACAGTCTGAAATTCTAGTCAACTTATGAGAAAATGAAAGACAAATACCGGAGGAGAGGCATATGATTCCTGAAAGCCAAATTATCATTCGCCTGGCAGTGGCTGCCCTGCTAGGTTTGATCATTGGATACGAGCGCGAACGAAAAGATCACGATGCTGGACTGCGCACGCATATGACATTGGTAATGGGTGCAGCGCTGGCTATGAGCCTTTCAATTAACCTCGGTTTCTGGCTGGGCACCCAAAACCCAGCCGGCGACCCGGCCAGGATCGCCGCGCAGGTGGTTTCAGGCATTGGTTTTTTAGGCGCCGGGGTTATTTTCCGATCTGGCATTAACATTCGCGGCCTGACCACGGCAGCTTCCCTGTGGACCGTGGCGATTATTGGCCTGGTGATTGGCGCCGGGTTATATATTGCAGGCGTCACCGCCACCATCATCCTGCTGCTCATCCTTACAGCGCTGAACTACATCGAGGACCATTTTTTACCCCGCTTTGATCGGGTTCATGTGCTGGTCGAGGCAAATTACCGTGAGGGATTGGTCGCCGAGGTCAAACAAATCCTTGAGCAGGCGAACCGTGAAGTAGGCCAGTTGGGTATTGAACGCAACCTGGAAGAAGGCATCATTAAGCTGAATGTCGATGCGCGCATCTTGAAGCGTGACAGCGAAGAGCACTTTGTGAACACGTTAGCCCGCATCCCAGGAGTCAACCAGGTGAAACTAAGCGGATAGGGAAACCACAAGATATGATAGAATACAAGCTTGTTAACAAAAGCAATTATTTGATTTTTCGATTCTTTCGTTAGAGAGGCCTTTCTATGTATAAAACCCATAACTGCGGCGAGCTGCGCGCCGAGCACGCCGGGCAGACTGTAACGTTGGCTGGCTGGGTCCACCGTCAACGAGATCATGGCGGTGTAACTTTCATCGACTTACGCGATCGATCTGGCCTGGTACAGATCGTCGGCAACCCGGATTCCAACCCAGGCGCGCAGGCCTTGCAAGACGCGCGCATGGAATGGGTGCTGCAGGTGACGGGCATAGTGCGTCGCCGCCCGGAAGGCGCTGAAAACCCAAACCTGCCCACCGGTCAAGTTGAAATCGATGTGACCGGTGTGGAAGTGCTCAATGCCGCCAAGCCGCTGCCCTTCCTGATCAACAAAGATGAAGACACAGATGAGAACGTACGCCTGAAGTACCGCTACCTCGACCTGCGCCATGAGCGCCTGCAGAAGAATTTGCTGCTGCGGCACAAGGTCATCAAATTCATGCGCGATTACCTGGATGAAAAAGGTTTTATCGAGGTCGAAACACCTATGCTGTTTAAGACCACACCTGAAGGTGCGCGCGACTATCTGGTGCCATCGCGGGTGCATCCCGGCTGCTTCTATGCCCTGCCCCAGTCACCGCAGCAGTTGAAACAGCTGCTCCAGGTGGCCGGCATTGAACGTTACTTCCAGATCGCGCGCTGCTTCCGCGATGAAGACCTGCGCGGTGACCGCCAGCCTGAGTTCACCCAGCTGGACCTGGAAATGTCCTTTGTCCATCGAGACGATGTGCTTACCCTGGTAGAAGACCTGTTTACGGCGATGATCCCAGCCGTTGCTCCGCAGAAAAAGCTGCTCAGCTCTCCCTGGCCCAAATTGACCTATGAAGAGGCCGTGAACCGCTTCGGCAGCGACAAACCTGACCTGCGTTTTGCCATGGAACTGGCAGATGTCAGTGACATTTTCGCAAACAGCGGGTTTATGGTCTTCCAGAACACGCTCAAAGCCGGCGGCGTGATTAAGTGCATCGTCGTGCCCGGAGCAGCTGAATACACCCGTAAAGAGGTGGATGACTTAACCACCTTCGCTAAAGAACAAGGCGCGAAGGGCCTGGCAACCCTGGCGCTTTCGCGCGATGGCATCAAAGGCACCGCGCAGAAGTTCATCACCCCCGCTGAAGTTACCGCGCTGAAAGAGCGCACTGGAGCCAAAGAAGGCAGCGGGGATTACCCTGGCGACTTGTTCCTGTTTGTCGCCGACCAGCGGGCCGTCGCCAACAAAACCCTCGGTGGTCTGCGCCTGCTGTTCCGCGACCGGCTGAGCCTGGCAGATAAGAATGTCATGGCTTTTGCCTGGGTAGTGGACTTCCCTATGTTCGAGTGGGATGAGGAAGAAAAGAAGTGGGACGCTGCCCACCACCCCTTCACCATGCCCAAGGTAGAAGACCTGCCCAAGTTCGAGACCAACCCGGGTGAGATCCTCTCAGATGCGTATGACATGGTCTGCAACGGCTATGAAATGGCATCTGGTTCCATCCGGATCCACCGCCGGGATATTCAGTTCAAAATCTTCCAGCTGCTCGGACTGAAGGATGAGGATATCCAGGCCAAGTTCGGGCACATGTTAGAAGCCTTTGAATACGGTGCTCCGCCGCACGGCGGGATGGCCCCGGGCATCGACCGCCTTATCATGCTGCTGGCGGACGAGCCCAACATTCGTGAGGTCATTGCATTTCCTAAGAATCAGGCCGCCCGCGACCTGATGGCAGATGCCCCTTCTCCCGCTTCAGAAAAGCAGTTGAAAGAACTCCATATTCGGGTAGAACTCCCTAAGGAATGAATGAAAAGCGGGTGGCTGAGCCACCCGCTTTTTCGAACAAAATCAGCGTACTTGCACTGGAGTAAAGTTCCAACCCATAACGTTAATCAACCGCTGCGGTTCAGCAACGCCCTCCCAGGTCACTTGCAGCTGGCGCTGCTCACCAGGCAGCAGGCAGAAGTAGTTATCAGAGAAGTAGGCAGATCCAGGATCACGCAGGTCGCTCTTTTCTGACTCGAACCACACCCACAGCGCGGATTGGTTCGAAGTATTCTCCAGGAATACCTGCCAACTGCGCCCGGCTTTTTCTACACGCGCTTTCACCTGAGCCTGTGGCAGCTCATTTAACAATGGAGCTAGATTTTCTGAACGGCTGAACAGGTAGCGGTTGGTCGCAAGCAGGTCGCCCTGTGAACCCCAAAGCGTCAGGTCGAGGAAGAAGCCACAACTCTTGACTTCCTCCAGCGACGCATCCATTCTGGTGAGCATCTCGGCCTGGTTTTCAGAGCAGGTCACAGGCAGGTCAACGTCGCATAGCACGCTCCCGTCCAGGTCAACAATTTGCGCAGCCAGTTTGCCCTGCCTGGCAGCACCGCTGTTGGCGCACCAGATCTCCGCCTGAAAAAGATTATCCCCGCTCCAGGCCAGCCGGTCAAAGCGTGCCGTAAGTGACAGCGGTTGGTAGGCGCGGGCAACCGCGTAATAGACCGGCTTCGGTTCCGTATAATAATCGACTGCCGAAGTGCAGGCCGCCATCGGGTAAGGTTCGTTGAACTGCCAGGGCATACTGCCACCGTTCGCATACTTCCGCCGGCGATCCGCCTCAACAGCATAGCGCAAGCCATCTGCCTGGATGAACTGCGTGCCGCGCTGGATGGTATCAACATCTTTCCACTCGCCAAAGCACTCCAGCCATACCCGTTCCTTTACCCACCAGGCTCCTAAATGTTCCCAGATGGGATTATTCAAGTTGACCGGCCACTGGCGTTCATTGGCAATGGTGCGATTGAGCGTACGCCGGTTAGCCAGACCGCCCACGCCGAATTCGCTGTGCAGCAGCGAGCGCCCCGTGTTATACAACCGATACTGCTCTTGCAAGCCCTGATATTCCCAGGGACCGTGCACATCCTGCATCCGTTGCGCGATTTCTTCCGAGGGTGGGATTTCAAAGCTGAACACGCCACCCGCCGGGGAAGTAGGCAGCCAGTGCCGCCCGGGGTCCAGGCGTTGTACGGCTTTATGCAGCGCCGCCAGGGCAGGATGTGTATCATCGCATAGTTGGCTGGGAGTCTGGTGCAGCTCATTCCCCCCGCACCAGACGGCCAGGGAAGGGTGATTGCGCCGGGCACGGATTGCAGTTTCAGCGTTTTTCACCAGGAACTGGATAAAATCCGGGTCTTCAGAGGGAATATTATCCCGCCCTGAGCTGGATTGGATAAACTCCTGCCAGACCAGGATCCCCAGCTGATCACAAAGCGAATAAAAGCGCTCTTTCTCGATCAACCCGCCGCCCCACACGCGCAGCAGGTTGACGTGTGCGTTGCGCGCCAGTTTGAGCAGCCGCGCATACTTCTCCGGCTGTTCGACGCCGTATAACACATCTACCGGCACCCAATTCCAACCTTTAATGTAAATTTTGCGCCCATTGACCACCAGGTTATAGGGCAGTGTGTCCGGCGCGGCGCCGGGGTTCGTCTCAAATATCACCCGCCGCACACCAAAATGGACCTCGTATTCGTCAGAGCTGTTCGCGCCGACCGAAAGGCACACCTCCACAGTATACAACGGCTGGTCACCAGAACCATTCGGCCACCACACCTCCGGCTGATCCAGATGAAAATGCGCCTGCACTTCTTTCTGCCCGGATTCCAGGCTCAGGCGCGCGTTTTGCAATACCTTTTCCTCACCCTCCCGGCGCAAAAAAACTTCGACCTCGCCCTGTTCCGGCAGCGCCTGATCGAACTGAATCGTCACATTGACCTCAGCCTGCTGTAAATCTTCCGCCAGTTCGGGCTGCACATGCACGTCCGCCAGGCGCACTGGCCCGCTGGCACGCAGGAAAACATCCTCCCAGATGCCCTGGTTGATCATCCTGGGTGAAAAATCCCACCAGTAATTCATGCGTGCTTTTTGGGTGTAAACCTTACTGGTATAACCCACCTGAGGCTGTTCAAAGGGAGCCGGGTCAATCACAACCGCCAGCAAGTTATCACCCGCATAATCGAGCAGCTCACTCACCTCGAAGGCCACCGGTAAAAACATACCGGTATGTTCACCCAGGCAGGTCCCATTCAAATAGAAACGGGCGGAATAATCCACGCCCTGAAAAACCAGCTGAACCCGCTGACCCAGCAGGTCGGGATTCACCTTAAAAGTTTTTTTATAGACCCAGGTGCGACCTGGCACCCATTCAATCGCCAGGCTATTCATTTCTATATATGGATCCGGGATGACGCCCGCCTGCCAGAGATCATGCTGCACACTGCCTGGAACCCTGCCTGGGTGCCAGTGACGAACATCACGGGTGCCCGCCAGATGTCCCTCGCGGCCTGCCCAATCTTCACCATAATATCCCTTAAACTGCCAATCAGCACCATTAAGTGAGATTTTACGCATTCAAAATCCTTTCAACTTTTAAAGGGTATTCAATCAAAATCAAAAAACCCTCATCTATATCAAATCTACCAGCGCCTCAGCCTGCTGCCCCAAGCGCTGTTCCCCAGCGGTGAGATCCACCGCTATGCGGAATCTCCGGCCGGTGATCCTGTGTGGTGGCGTCACCTGAAACATCACCTCGCCCTGCTGCCCGCCTGCCAGGTCTATGCATCGGACCAGGTCACCGGATTCCCAACCAGAGGGCAGCACCAGTCGCGCCCGAACTACAGCTGGGCAGGAAAACGGGTTGCGCACTTCCACCTGATAATCGATCGGCCTGCCCCCAGTCCCTACCCAGTGATAAGGGGTCATCCGCGCGGCATACCCTTCGTTCAGGTTAGCGAGTTCTTCAGGCAGCAAATCCTGATGCAGGCGTACCAACGTTTCGGCGCGCTCATGCAGTACCTGAAAGTAGTCAGCACTCACCCATAAGGGATCCCAATGCCCGGGCAGAATCAGGTCTGGCGCAATGCGGGCGAAGAAATCCGCGCTGGCGCGATAATCTTCCGGGGCAAAGCGGTTCTGGTACACGTAATTCCACTGCAGCCCTTGCTGACCTTTATACTGATCCCCGGTTGCCAGCACGCGCTTACCATCCACCTCGAAAGCAATCGCAACAGCGTACTGCGTATGCCCTGGCAGCGGATAAACCGTCAGCACAAATTCCTCCCAGGTGATCTCCTGACCGGCGGGCAGGCAGCGGTCAACGGGAATGGGTTCGAACCACAGGCAGGGCAAGTCATAACTTTCCGGGTTTCGCAAAACATCAGCGAAGGTATCCGCTGCCCAGACCTGCGCGCCTTCCACTTCCCGCAGCAGATTGATACCTGCCACGTGATCATCATGATAGTGGGTCGCAATTACCACATCGACTTTGCTAACCCCGAAATCGCGTTTCAACGCAGGCAGAGAATATAACCAGGGGCGGTGCCAGGTACGATCCAACCCAAGCAGGCTGCTGGCGACGAAGTCGTAACCATAATCAATAAATAAGGCCTTGCCGCTCTCTGAGAGCAGCACATAGCTGTTTGCCAGGCTGGAACGATTGCGCAGCAAGTGAGGAGTAATCCGTTCATATGGCTGCGGCAGCCACTCAAACAGGTATGGGTTTTCTTCCCGTGCTTTTACCAGCCGACCTAACCGGCTGACCAAAAGATCCATCGCTGCTGCGGGTTCGCTCATGATTTCACCATGCGATGGGAGCAACCGCTGCGGGTCACGTGAACGCAGGTCGACCAGGGATAGGATTAATGCTGCGGCGCCTTCCATTTTCTGATACGACCACTGCAGCGCCGCCATCGACCAGACTTTTCCTGGTCCGGCAATCAGATCTCCAGTGAAGGCGGTGTGCTGACCGTCAACTTCCGCTAGCAGGGAAATCGAGCCAGGGGTATGCCCCGGAGTCGGGATGACCTGCCAGTCCACTCCACCAAAAGAATAGGTGCGGTAATCCTGCAGCGTTCCGGCAATTGGGACGGCCTCGAGCAGCGAGAAGCGGTCCTGACGCATGTCATAATTATTTAACAATGCACGCGACTGCCAGTGCGCTTCAACCGAGTGGAACAAGTCCTGTTCGGTATGCGGCACCCAGATGCGCGTGCCGTTCATTTCTGGCCTGCCCGCGGAAAGCGCTCGAGCCAGCCCCTGGCCCTGGTCTCGGTGGTAATGGGTCATCAGAATATCACTGATGTGCCGAACGCCTAAACCAGGTAATTCTTCCAGGATTGCGCCATCGCCAAAGTCGACCAGTACAGCCGATTTGTCGCTGCGCAGCAGATACACATGACAGGTATCCCGGTAGATAAACAGGTTTGTAGAAAGAGATTCAAACAAAGCCAACAGCTTTCTTAACGCGTTACAACAGGCAAATCCCAGAGGGTCAAATATCAAAACCAAAGGGACCCGCAGCCGACCCAATCGCGTGAAATTGACCAAAACACCTTAAATAGTAGGATATAATCGAATTTTATTTCTAGATGGATGAATTGTCAATAACCTTATGAAATCGTTAACTCCGCGCGAACGGATGCTGGTCGCCATGCACAACGGCGTGCCAGACCGGGTGCCAGTGACTCCCGATATCTCGAACATGATTCCCTGCCGCCTGACGGGCAAACCGTTTTGGGAAGTATACTATTTCAGCGACCCGCCTTTATGGCAGGCCTATTTGAAGGCTGTGCAGTACTTTGGGTTTGATGGCTGGTTTATCGACGGCGAGATGCAGTACCAATGGCCCGGCAGCCGCTATCAGGTGATTGAGGATATGCGCAAATATCCCGAGCGCTGGGTCATCCGTTATCGCGGGCGGATCGACCACCTGCATTACACGACTGAAACCGTCTTCCCAATTGGAGACCCACCAACAACAACCGAAAAGATCATTAAAAACCTGGAGGATCAATGGGACCTGGTGGAAAAGCTCTTCGCTGCGCCAGTAGGCTATAACCCTTCCCGATTGAAGCAGCAACGGGCTTCGGTGGGCGAACAGGCCGCATTTGGTGTAACCGTTGGATATCCTGGCTTTCAAAACTGGTTTGGCCTGTTTGACGGCGGACTGGAAGCCCTAACCTATGCCTACTTCGATCACCCCGAATTGATCCAGCGCCTGCGGGAGCTGAATGAGCAGCAGGTATTGGCGCAGATGGAGATGATCCTGGCGGAAAAGCCTGATTTCGTACTGCTTGGCGCATCTGGGACGATCACCATGCAGTCGCCAGCGATAGCTCGCGAATTATCCCTGCCGACCATCCAAAAACTGACCGCGATGGCCAAACAAGCCGGCATCCCTACCATGCTGCATTCCTGCGGGAAAGAGCGGATCCTGGTCAAATGGTGCGCTGAGGAGACGGATCTGAACTGTATCAATCCACTGGAAGTGCCGCCGATGGGTGACTGTGACCTGAAAGAGGTCAAGCAAAGCCATGGGAACCAGTTGGCTTTGATGGGCAACCTGCACACTACCCAAACCATGCTGTTTGGTTCGCCCGAAGATGTGCGCCGGGCGAGCCTGCAAGCCATCCTGGAGGCTGGTGAAAACGGCGGCTTCATCCTATCCACCGGTGACCAATGTGGCCGGGACACTCCGGATGCCAACATTCGCGCCATGCTCGAAACTGTCGAGACTTTCGGATATTATCCGCTGGATCGTGAGCGAATCGAGCAAGAGATCCAGCGCTTAGGGGATCCAACGCCGTCCTCGCCGGTGCATTCACCCGATTCGAAAAATGATCCAAAAATTCATGTACAATAATTGAGTTTCTCTTTTTATTGAAAATAACTACCGGCCAATTTTGAACCTTCCCGGCCTTTTTGTGGATATAGTAAGTGAAAACACAGAACCGCATGGGAGGATCGTACTTGCCGAATGGCAGACGATAAGCAATTGAATGTTGGACATATTTTTGGATCGGGGAATGGTTCATCAAGACAGCGACGATCAGCGCATTCAGCGGATTGCAGCTGGCGATGAAGATGCCTTGCGCGAACTTTACGCAGTGCATGGTCAGCGCCTGTATGCCTATGCGCTGCGCCTGACGAATGATCCGATCCTGGCCGAAGATGCGCTGCAAGAAAGCCTGGTGGCTGTCTGGCAGGGAGCTAAACGCTATAAGGGGGATGGCCGGCTGAGCGCCTGGTTGCTAAAAATTGTTCATAACAAGGCCATAAACAGTTTAAATAGGGCGATAAAGAATCACGCGCGCAATGCCCCATTGGAAGGGCCGGGACAAAGTGAAAGCAGCCTGCCCGCGCCGGGGGCATTGCCGGATACGCTGTCCATCCAGAAAGAACAGCGCCAGATCCTCCGCGGCGGAATGGAAGAACTCTCTTTAGAACAGCGCACTGCGCTAGACCTGGTGTTCTATCAAGGTTTATCGTTGAATGAGGTCGCGGAAGTGACTGGCTGCCCGGTAGGGACCATTAAAAGCCGCCTTAATTATGCCAAAGCCAGCTTGCGTGGTTACCTGAATCGCAAAGGTTTGCACGCGGAGGATGTGGAATGAATATGGATAAAACCCTAAAAGAGCATCTCACCTGCCAGGATTGGCTGCCCTTTTATGCCTCTGATGTATTGGAAACCGCGCAGCGTGCAGCAGTTGAACGCCACTTGCAGATATGCGAACAATGCCGGGCAGACCTATCATTATGGCAATCCGTATCGGTTGAAGTCGAGAAGAGTAACGCCCGGTTCATTCCCCCAATCCAGCTGGTTAACCAGGCTTTGGCTCAGGTGCGGCAGAATGGTCAGCGCAGCCCTTCGTTATCCCAATCGCTGCGCCGCTCGTGGACGCTGCTGCGCGCGCAACTGCCCCTGGTGCGGCGAGAAATCTGGCCTGCCTCTGCCGCGGTCATGGCGATCGGTTTCTTCATCGCCATTTTGGCGGGTGATGCGCGGGGAATCCGGGCAGCAGCGCCGTTAGCCGCCGCCGCCTGCGTCGCTTTAATCTTCGGCGCAGAAAATGATCCATCTGCGGAACTGGCCCTGGCAACCCCAACCTCGCCCCGCCAGATCTTATTGGCTCGCATGGCCCTGGTTTTTGGCTATAACCTGGTGCTTGCGCTGATTGCCAGCCTGGCTTTACTGCCCATCCTGCCGCAAACCTTGCATCTGGCGAGTTTAGGGAATGTCATCCTGAGCTGGTTAGGGCCTATGGCCTTTCTGTCCACTGGAGCGCTGCTGCTCTCGCAGTTTATCGGGTCGGCCAACGCTATCAGTGCTGCGTATGCCGCCTGGATTACGCAGTTCTTGGCAGCAATGGAGTCTCAACCCCCAGCAGCGGCAGGCAACCTGGTCCCGCTTCAGGCGGCACTCAATTGGTACAGCCAGTTTTGGGCTAACCCGACTTCCCTCCTGCTTTTATCGGTGATCTTGTTAGGAATCGCGCTCTGGCAAACCGGTAAGCCCGGCCTTATCCTCTCACGCCAGGCCTGATCGCGTCTGCTGTCAATTATCTATTGAAAGTAAATACGGCAGCTCTGCCACATCCTGCGCTCAGTTTAAGGATGGGTTGGCTTGGCGCTGCCAGGAACCGTTGAAAAATTGCTGTATGAGGTGAATGATGAATCGATTTTGGGGTGTCTTACGATATGAATACCAGATGACCATCCGCCGCTGGAGTTTTTGGATTGCTTTCGGCTTACTCTTCCTGCCCTATGGCATATCCATTACCGCTTCATTGGGCAGTCCAACGCCTGGTCCAATACAGATTGGCGTGTTGAGAAGCGAAATAGCTACGTCGGTTTATATGTTGAATATGTTTATGCCCGTTTTCGCCGGGATTGTGATCGCCGACCGCCTGGTACGTGATCAGCGGTTGGGATTAGAGGAACTACTGCACAGCACTGCCTTGAACCGCAGCGCCTACATCTTTGGAAAATACTTTGGTGGCCTTCTAGCTGTGTTGACCCCGGTCATGGCCTCGATCCTGATCTTCATTGGGCTGAGTTTGCTGGGTGGGATGCCTGTTCTCGCCATCTTGATCTACCTGCAAGCCTTCCTTTCTATTACTCTGCCTGCGTTTGCCTTTGTCACTGCCTTCTCGCTGGCTTGCCCTGTGGTGATTCCGGTTCGGGTCTATCAAATCCTGTTCACCGGTTACTGGTTTTGGGGCAACTATCTGAACCCGAATGCATTTCCTTCCCTCAACGGGACGCTGCTTACCCCTGGCGGAGTATTTGCTCTCGAAGGCTTTTTTTCTGCAACGAAAGTCAAACTACAACCGGGCGTGATACTGCACACACCGCTCGACGCTGTCCTCAATTTGTGCGTACTGGCAGCCTGCATTGTGCTGGTGATGATTGTTCTGGATCGTTACCTGGCCTATCGCACTCGCACAGCTTGAGCAAGGAGGATTTCTGTCATGAAAAGTAAATTCTTACCCTTACGTTATACCTTGCTGACCTACCGTCTGGACCAACTGTGGCTCCCGGCTGGGATCTGGACCTTGTTTGTGATTATCACCTGGCTGGTGCAAGATAATTCGAGTGTGAACAATGTCATGGCTGGTTTCCTCGGGGGTGCGCTTCCGCTGATTAGTGGTGTACTGGCTGCTTATACCCTTTTAGACGATCCCACCCTGGAGCTCCAGTTTGCGTCTCCCCGTCCCGCCTGGATTGTCCTGGTTGAGCGTCTCGGACTCATCTTCGCCATTATGGCTGTGACGGCAGTCAGTTATCAACTGGTTGTCACCGCATTGGGCCTGGACCTATCCTTCTTGGGGTCGCCGCTTTACCGGCAGCTGCTGTGGCTGGTGCCATCGATAGCTTTAATTGCCTTGGGGAGCGCCTCTACCCTGGCGATGGCGCAGTCGATGTTTGGCGCGCTGCTAACTGGTTTGATGTGGATTTTCCAGCTGATCTTACAAGGCTGGTTCATTCACGATGCCATCGCGCGGCATTTCTTTCTCTTTATCGGCATTATCGCTCCGGGTCACCCAGCCCAGAACAGCACCTACCTGACCCTCACCGCCCTGGCCGCACTCTTGCTTGCCGGCGCCTGGGGTTTATTGAAGAAACAAGAACGCTATATCTAAAAAAGGAAGGCATGCCATGATTGAAATAACGAATTTATCCAAGTATTACGGCAGCGGTACGAAAACCGTAAAAGCATTAAACGGCGTGGACCTATCCATCCAAGGTGGCATGTTTGGGCTGTTAGGGCCAAATGGCGCCGGAAAAACCACCCTTATGCGCATCCTGGCAGGCATCGTCAATCCCAGCCAGGGTAATGTAACCATTTGCGGGCATGACTTGGGCAGCGAGAAAGGCAAAGAAGCCGTGAAGAGCATGTTAGGCTACCTGCCTCAAGAATTCGGCATGTATCCCGAACTAACTGCACGTCAATTTATTGACTATATGGCGATCCTCAAAGGAATGGACGATGCCAGCGCCCGCAAGAAGCGCGTTGCAGAGGTGATCGACCTGGTTTCCCTGGATTCCGTGGCTGACCGTAAGGTTAAAGGTTTTTCAGGCGGCATGAAACGGCGGGTGGGGATTGCCCAGGCGCTGGTGAATAACCCGGTTATTCTGATCGTTGATGAACCGACCGCCGGATTGGACCCCGAGGAACGCATCCGCTTCCGCAACCTGCTGGTCGACCTGGCCTACGATCGGGTGGTGATCCTTTCCACGCATATTGTGGAAGACATTGGGCAAACATGCCGGGATATGGCCGTGCTCTCCCAGGGAAAAATCCTCTTCCGCGGCAGCCCTGCGCAGTTGATCGAAGCGGCCGAAGGCCGGGTGTGGACGGTCACTACCCAAGAAACACGCAAGCCGACCAATGGCATGACGATCGTCTCAATGCTGCATCATTCAGATGGCGTGCAGTATCGCCTGGTCGGGGCACACACGCCGGAATATGCCGAGGCGCAGACCGTCCGCCCAGGCTTGGAAGATGGTTATGTCTGGTTGATGAAGAGCAACAGCCAGAGCGCCGGGTAGGATCTGAATGGGCTGCTGAACCACCGCTACGCATGGTGGTTCAGCAGCCTGAAAGCGCCGAAAGAACAACTTACCTGGGCGGCAAGCTTTTAAGAAAGGCTATTGCCTCTTTGGCAGTTGCAATGCGCACAACCTGAATTCTGTTGGCAACAGCCTGAGCATCTCTGAAATTTTCTGGGGGAGATAGAAAATATTCTGCCCCGGCAGCTTCCGCGGCGATGACTTTTTGGGCAACACCGCCAATGGGGCCAACCGATCCATCCGGGTTAATCGTTCCGGTACCGGCAATCTTTCTTCCGCCGGTCAGGTCATCTGGAGTCAGCAGATTATAAACCGTCAAGGTAAACATCAAACCGGCCGATGGCCCCCCGACGATCTTTTGCGGCACAATTTTGGCCGCGATGGGCAGGCTAACTTTAAACCCGGCCGTTTCAATGGTAATACCAATACGCGGCGGATTGTCCGAGCCAGTGGGTGGCAGTAATTTTACCTGCACCATACTTTGTTTTTGATCCCGCAAAATGGTGATCTGTACCACCTCGTTCGCTTTCTTGGAAAGAAGTTGGTTGGTCAGATCGGGTAGAGTCTGGATCGGTTTGCCGTCCAGGCCAATGATTACATCCCCAGGCTGCAAGACTCCAACCGCATGGCTGTCTGGCAAAATGCTGATCACCTTCACCCCTTCCCCGGTCACGCTAGCAGGATAACCAGCCAGCTTGAGACCTACTGCCAGGGCAGTCACCTCACTCTCATGCAGCATTTCAAACCCCTGCCTGGCCAATTCCTGGGGCGATAACTGGTTAGGCAGGTTTTCCTCAGGCGGTAGCACCTGGATGACAGGGGTCAAATTCCCCGCCACCCATAAACCTAAAGGAACAGGCGATTGCGAAATTACCGAGGTTAAGATAAACGTCCCTGAATAAGGATGGGAAAAACCTTCTGGAAGCTCCACCATGGGTTCAACAGAAAGCGCCACCCCCGGCGCTTCGATGCCATTATTCGTCAATAACACACTCGCAGCCATTGCTGAAAGAGCAAGCACCAGCAGCCCGGACAAAACTGCCTGCCAGGGCTGAAAATAAGATGTTCGGTCTTTAGGCGCAGGTGTATTTTCGATCTGCGAGGGATGTAGTGCCAAGCCAAGGGCAATCAAAGCGGCAAACAAAAGCGTCGCTCCGCCTGTTTCAAGACTAAAACGGGAACCCTGGGAAAACAGAAACAAACTCCAACCAACCAGCCCAAGCGCGAGGAAATAACCAGCCATTCTTTCCGTGCGGTGCAGGTCGCCTGGCTTGTTCTGCAGCCGGGTCAAAAGAAGCTGGGTCACGCGACCGGCATCGAATGGATAAAGGGGAGTCAGGTTGACAATTGCTACCCAAACGTTAAATAGGGCAACAAAGGGCATACTGACATTCAGAGCAGCATTCACCTGCGCATTCCAGACAAGATAAGCCGCTCCTGCAAGAAGCAGGTTGGCAAAGGGCCCGGTGAATGCCAGAATAATCTCATCCCACAATGAAGAAGAAACCGGCCAAACCTGGGCTGCATCCGCGAATACCAACATGGGGATGCGCGCTGGAACTTTCAAGCGGAAAACACGCATACCAAGCGCGTGGGCAAAGAGATGGATCAACAGCGAAATAAATACCAACAGTCCGATCAATAGGCTGGTGCCCCAGGCCTGTAATGGAGCAAAATAAGCCCCCAGAATCGCTACGTAATATACTTCAATCCCCCAAATTCCAAATGGCAGCAGGATGATCCAGGTAACGTCAAAGGCTATTGAGAAACCCCAGCGTGGAAAGGGGATGGTTAGCAGCGCAGACTTTATGGGCTTTTTGCTCATAGATCAATAGCTCCCTAATAGTCCAGCAGCCCGTGTTATCGCACTGATCGAAGAGGTGCTTTGCCTTCAATAAATCCCACGCCGATCAGGAAACGGATTTTGCCCAGGCTGCCGCTCGTTCCAACTCACCTTCTTTCAGCGGACCCTCTGTGTCTTTCACGAAAAATCCTTCAGGAGGGCTGGACAGTTCTCCGCCTTTGTTTTTAAGTTGTTCAGAAATCGGTTTCGCAGCATAACCAAAAATATTCACCATAAATTTCAAGAAACCCGAGTTGGTATCTTCCATACTAATGCGCGTGTCAAACGCGGCTACTTTTACACCGTTCAGCGCATCCTTCGGTAACGCTTTGAGATACTTCTGGATTGCGGGTGTAGGCCGAAACGCCCGGGTCGGTGAACCAATTATCAACAAATCCAAATTCTGCAACTGTTCTGGTTTGACTTCCCCCACCTTTACCGCTGCGACATCCCCCAACGCTCCTAATGAATTGCAAACTGCCAACGCCACTTTTTCAGTGTTACCAAACCCAGAATCGTAAATGATTAAAACCTTCATCGTGTTTTCCCTCCGTCTCTCAATTGTGAACTTAATAATTATAAAGTGTTAGCCAAACCCTTACAAGATACAGCCGCTTCGATTGACCAAAGCCGCCCCACATTAAATAATTGACATAATTTATTACAAATGTTATATTTTTATAAGGTTGGCCATTTATTCCATCGATGATGCACTTTCTAACAAGATGATCAACACAAAGAGTTGAATAATCCCACGCAATTCGAGCCCGGCCAGAGAATGGAGTTTTAGATGAAACAAGATGGTGATGAAGACTTCGATCAAACCCTGATCGAAGAAAGTTGGCGTGAATTTTTAACCAAAGGTAATCATCCTGCTAACGCTCCATGGTATCAACGGACAACCTTCCGGCGGCTTTTTCGCCACCTGCCTACCGAGCCACGTTGTAAGCTCTGCTACATGCCATTTCATGGAGTTGGTGGGGCAATCACCCGGCGCCTATTTGGGGTTAAGCGCTCCAGATTGAACCCTCAGTTATGCGATATGTGCGAGCGGTTCGCAGAAAAGTTCCACGGCGGGGCAGAAGTCGAACTCACCATCCTTTTTGCCGATGTGCGCGGTTCGACCACCCTGGCGGAAAAAATGAAAACGGCTGCGTTTAGCCAGTTGATCAGTAAGTTCTACGCCATTGCAACGGGTGCTTTATTCGACCACGATGCGATGGTTGAGAAGTTAGCTGGCGATGCCGTTACAGGTTTCTTCACGCCTGGCTTTGCGAAACCTAATCATGCTCAGGCTGGAATTGATACCGCCAAAGAAATCTTACAGGCAACCGGGCACAGTGATCCCTCCGTCCCCTGGGTCCCAATTGGGATTGGTTTGCATACCGGGCTCGCCTATGTCGGCACTGTGCATTCCGAGATGGACCATATTGATATTGCCGTGTTGGGCGATACCGCGAATATCGGTGCACGGTTGGCTTCACAAGCCGAAACGGGGGAAATTGTTCTCAGTCATACAACAGCATCGATCGCCGGCTTAAAGACAGAGGGTATGGAAAAACGCCGGTTATCCTTGAAAGGTCGCAAAGAAGCTGTGGATGCCTGGGTGCTGACAGTTTAACGCTTTATCCAAAATGGGGGTTGACATTCCGCAAATTCGCACTATACTCTTAATAAGTCCACTGAACTTACAAAGCGAAGGACGGAATGACCGAAACATCTCTCCTCAAACAAGAAATTTACGAACAGCCCCAGGCAATTCAGCAGTTCCTGGCGCGCGAGATCGAAAATGTCTCTGCCATTGCTGGCGATATTTCAAGGCAATCCTTTGACTATATTTTGATTGCCGCAAGAGGCACTTCGGATAACGCGGCCCGTTATGGGCAATACTTATTCGGTATGCGTAACCGATTGCCCGTAGCCCTCGCCGCGCCTTCGTTATTTACAATCTATAACACCCCACCCCGCCTGGAACGCGTTTTAGTCATCGGTATCTCTCAATCGGGACAGTCCCCCGATGTCGTCAGTGTCATTGAAGAAAGCCGCCGGCAGAATGCTCCCTGCATCGCCATCACCAATGATCCTGCTTCCCCCCTGGCGCAGGTAGCCGGGCATCATATTTATCTGGGCGTTGGGCAAGAATTTAGCGTAGCAGCCACCAAAACGTATACCGCAGAACTGGCTGCCCTCGCTCTCCTTTCTGTCCTGCTCCAAGGGGATACAACTGGCCTGGAACAATTGCGATCAATCCCTACGGTGATGGATTGGGCCCTAAAGGGAGAACTGCAAGCCCAGGCTGCGGCAAAGGCGATAGCGAATTTTAATCGCGCGGTGGTGATCGGCCGGGGCATTAATTATGCTACTGCGTATGAAACCGCGTTAAAGATAAAAGAGTTATCGTATGTGGAAGCAGAACCTTATTCATCCGCCGATTTCCGCCATGGCCCAATCGCTATGGCCGACCCGGGGCTGCCGGTGGTACTGATCTCCGCCGGGGAGACCTTCCGGGCGGAATTAGCAGATCTACGGACAGATTTGTCCCAACAAGGGGCCCGGCTGGCTGTGATTGCTGATGAAAAGCACTTCAACAAGAATGAGTTACCAATTTCTTTACCCGAAAATCTACCTGAATGGTTGACACCCCTGGTCGCCATCCTGCCTGGCCAGCTGCTCGCCTACCACCTGGCGCAAGCCCGCGGTCATGATCCTGACCAGCCCCGCACCATCCATAAAGTGACGCTTACTTTCTAAGCCGCGCTTGCTGCCTTTGGTAAAGCCTGCTTATCTGTTTTTAGAATAATGGAATGATCGAATGGAAAAAGCTACCCGCGAGCAAACTAAGTCCCACAACACCCGGCTTGTGCTGAAAACCATCTATCAGCAGGGCGATATCAGCCGGGCTGAGATTGCCCGCATTACCCACCTCACCCGAACAACCGTTTCCGATATCGTAGGCGATTTGATCAACGATGGTTTGCTTGTTGAGACCGGGATTGGCGAATCCGCCGGAGGAAAACCGCCGATTCTGATTAAGGTGCAGGAAAATGCTCGCCAGCTGGTTTGCCTTGACTTGAGCAGCAATCCTTTTACCGGCGCTTTAGTCAACTTACGCGGTGAAATCTGCCATCGCCTGACCGTTGATGGGCCTGTCGAAGGAGACGAGAATTGCTTCAGCAGCAATGGGCTAACAGGCGAAGCTGCCCTGCAAGCCATCCGGCATTTGCTGGATACACTGACCCAGCAAGCGGATGCCCCTCTGCTGGGCATTGGGATTGGGATTCCTGGGCTTACCGACCAGGCCAAGGGTGTCGTGCGGCGTTCTGTACACCTGGATTGGACAGACGTCCCCCTTCGCCAAATGCTTAAAGAGACCTACCATTTACCTGTTTACTTATCGAATGACAGCCATGCTGCCGTGCTGGCTGAATCGACCTTTGGTGAGATGCGCGGTGCTTCTAACCTGATTGTTATGCTCATTGGCGAAGGCATTGGCTCCGGCATTTTGCTGTCTGGGCAGCTGCATTATGGCGACAGCTACGGGGCCGGGGAAATTGGTCATCTCACCGTGGTAGAAGGCGGGCGGCAGTGCTCATGTGGCAATTATGGCTGCCTGGAAACGGTAGCTTCCCCTTCTGCGATTGTCCAGCGCATGCGCGAACTGGCGCATTATGACTGGATCTCTTTTTCAGGTAAAGTACCGCCGACCGAAATTACCTGGGACTTCGTTCAGCAAACCTTTCATGCCGGAGATGAAACCGTCCATGAACTCATTCAGGAAGCCGGGCGTTACCTGGGCGATTCCATCGCTACCCTGGTAAGCATCCTCAACGTACGCCGCATCGTGATCTCTGGCTGCTATCGTGAGTTTGGCGATACCTTCCTGGAAGCAGTCAAGGATGAAGTGAACCGGCGAGCACTGCCCACCACAGCCGTCGAAACTCAGATTGTCTATTCCGCGCTAGATCCAGATATTATCCTCCTGGGCGTTTCAGCGCTGATCCTCTCAAAAGAATTAGGATTGCCTTAATGGATCTCACCCCGAGCCCAGAAAAGAGCTACACCTCCCCTATTTGGGTCGGCCTGGATGTAGGCGGAACCAAGATTGAAGGCGTTGCTGTCGATGATTCCGGCGTTCTCCGCGGGCGCATCCTTCAGCCCACCGATACGCTAACGACAGAACGTTCTGTAGAAAGCATTATCCAGGCATTACACGCGGTTTTGGATTCCACCGGAGCCAACCCAGGGGATATCGCAGGGGTTGGACTGGGGATCCCAGGAAAAGTGAGCGATGGGAATGTCAGTCTGGCAGTCAATCTGAAGCTCGAAATCATACCCGTTGGCACAGGTTCTCTTTGAAAAGTTTCAAGTACCGATATACCTGGAAAATGATGTCCGGGCAGCTGCCCTGGGTGCTTATGCCTGGCTATGCGAAAGCCGTCCAGTTAAAAGCATGATCCTGCTCAGCCTGGGCACCGGTATCTCCGCCGGCGTGATCCTGAATGGTCAGCTTTACCGCGGCACGAACGGCATGGCGGGAGAGGTGGGTCATGCGATCATCGAGCCGGGTGGGACACGCTGCAAATGCGGTATGACCGGCTGCTTTGAAACCATCGCCGCTGGCCCGGCGATTGCCCGCGCTGCGCAGGAAGCTGCCAAAAGCGCCGCTGCGCAAGGCAAGCAAACCCTTCTAGCCAATCCCAACCCATTGTCCGCGGAACACGTCTTTACCGCTGCCCGCCAAGGTGATAAAGCAGCCATCGAAGTAATCCGCCGGGCTGCTCGGGCAGTCAGCCAGGCTATCTATAATCTCATCATGCATTATGATGTGGAAGTGGTTGCCTTGAGCGGTGGAGTCTCTTTTGCCGGAGATGTATTTTTTGTGCCCGTTCAAGAAGAAATTTCTCGACTGGCGGCGCAGTCACCACTGGCGCGTGAGATGTTTGCGCCTACCCCTTCCGGGGAAAAAGTCATCCTCTTGCCACGAGAAGCAGTCCCTGCCTGGAAAGGGATGATCACTCTGGCAAAACAAATGGCAGCCAGATCCAAGCAGTTAATCTAGTACCCGGCGGCATAAATACCTCTAGGGTTAGTGTGCAGCGCCGGGTACGTTCGCCAGGTTCCTGGCGCAAACAGTCGGGCGATAAAGGTCAATAACCACTAAGCTATTTGCACCCGACTGTACTAGTGCAGTGCGAAAAAGGAGGTGCGTATGGAACTTGAATTTTCAATTATGGCAGACACCCCCCATAACATTCAGCCGCTGCTCGAACAGTTTGAGGCTGAAACCGGCATTCATGTTCGCCTGCGTTTGCTCGCCTGGGACAGCGCCTGGAGTATGTTCGTCCGCGCTGCGCTATACAGTGATGGTCCGGATGTATCTGAAATCGGGACAACCTGGGTCGGTGACCTGATTGGCATGAATGCCTTACGGCCCTATGGCGCCGCCGAAGTCGCTGGATTAGGCCGTTCGGGGGCTTACTTCCCCACCAACTGGAAAACGGCTGTGCGTTTGATAGGCCCGCAGCCCAGCACAGAACGGGTTTGGGGCATTCCCTGGTTGACCGGCGCCCGGTTGATCTTTTTCAGGCCCGACCTCCTTGAAAAAGCGGGCAGTGACCCCCAGACCGCTTTTCAGACCGGTGCGTCATTAAACGCGGCCGTCCAGCGCCTGAATGAGCATGGCGTACGCGTCCCCTGGACGGTTCCTACCGGAACCACGCACACCACTTTATTGAATGTCGCCAGTTGGGTTTGGTCAGCAGGCGGAGACTTCATCCGCGCGGATGGCAAAGCCACTTTGTTCGCCGAACCACCCGCCCTGCAAGGCTTGGCTGACTACTTCACCTTAGCCCGCTTCTTCGTTCCAGAAATCTGCCGATTAAACGGGCTTGAACCAGATACGTACTTTCTTGATCATCCAGATGCCGCGATGACCATCAGTGGGCCCTGGTTGTTCAATACTGTCCAGCAAAAAGCCACTGGACCGGTAAGTGTTGCCATTCCCCCAGGCGGCTCCTTCGTGGGCGGATCAAATCTGGTCATCTGGAAGCACACCCGCCATCCAGAGGCAGCCATCGAACTGGTCCGTTTCCTGACTGAGAAAAAAGTTCAAATCGCGTACAGCCAGCGGGTTGGACTGCTTCCGGCGCGGATAGAAGCACTCCAGTCCGCGCCATTCTCTACCGATCCCCTCTGGCAGGTGGCCGTGAAGGGTTTGCAAACCGGGCGCACTTTTCCCACCATTCGCCTATGGGGGCTGGTTGAAGACCGCCTGACGGCTGGATTAAGTGCAGTTTGGGAAAGCGTCCTGAATGGCATGGATCCAGGAACGGCGGTAAAAGCCCATCTGGTGCCCCTGGCCGACCGGCTCAATCTTCTTCTCGAAAAAGAGTAACCTATACTGCTGAAACGAGGTCACATGCTCGATTGACTCAAAGGATCCATTTTCCTCACGGGCTGCCTTCAACTGGGAAAGGGCTGCTCGGCTGACACCCGCCAAAAAGATTTAGAACTGCTTAACAGAGCAGGCATATTTACCTGTGTTCGACCTTAAAATGAATATATTTCCACAGAAAACTGACTATTGACAGCCGGTTTCGAATTCACTATACTGACTTTGTAAGTTGATCAAACAAACAAAGTCATCTTGCGAGGCTCAAGCCCCGTTATCCTTGAAAGGAGATTGGAGCAAGTCAGATTGGAAGAAGAATTCAGTCAAGTGTAAGCCTGTCATTCAATTGACGTTTTTCGAAGATGTTCTACTGGCATTACCAACCTCAATACTCACTCAATATCCGCTTTATGTCTTTAGGAGAAGAATTATGTATAAAAAGTTGTTTGCGCTTTTCGTTCTGATGAGCATTCTGCTCAGCGCCTGCGCGCAAGCTACCCCCACTCCCGCGGCCCCAGCCGTAGTTCAACCAACCGCTGCCCCAGTTATGGTCAAAGAAACTGTGGTCGTTGAACAAACCAAAGTGGTTGAGAAGCAGGTGGAAGTCATGGTCACCCCGACCCCCGGCCCCAATCCCGAAGCCGTGATCGATGGCGTTGAACCGAATGCCGAGATAACCTTCTGGACCTTCTGGCTCTCCCCAACTTTTGATGACTATATCAAGAGCACCATCGCCCGCTTTGAGCAAACCTACCCGGGCGTGAAAGTGAAGTGGGAAGATCACCAGGCCACCTTCCTGGATGATTATCGCAACTCATTTGCCGCCGGGAATGCCCCCGATGTTGCCAACCTGTCGGACACTGAAGGCTGGGTGCGTGAATTCGCTACCAAAGGCCTGCTGCTCAATATGAGCGACAGCCTGCCTAAGAACGTGATCGACCAATACTATCCTGGCCTGTTCAACCTGCAATTGGTGGATGGCAAAAGCTACCAGGTGCCCTGGTATCAGGCCATTAGCATTGAACTGATCAACCGCGAAATCTATGAAAAAGGCGCCGGCCTCAAAGTAGAAGAGTTCCCTACCAAGTACGAAGACCTGCCCGCGCTGTGCAAGACAATCAAAGCGAAAACCGGCAAGTTATGCGATGTCCGCCTGACCATGACTGACCTGCTGCGCGATATGGCCTACCAGGGTAACGTCAAGGTTTTTGATGGCAAGAAGTTTACCTTTGACTCACCCGAAGCCGTTGCCTGGCTGCAAATGTACGTGGACTGGGTAAAAGCTGGCACGCTCGACAAAACCGCGCTGACCACCACCGATGACCGCATTGGCCTGGATATCTTCATCCAGGGGCGCGCTCCCTTCTACCAGACTGGCCCACAGCTGATCCGCGAAGTGCGCTCGAACAATCCGGCCCTCTACGGCTGGCTGGCTTCGCAGCCTATGCCCGTCGGTAAAGCCGGCGTCGTTGGCCCAACCTCGATGGCCCTTTCTGTCAAGAAAGACACCAAGTTCCCCAAGGCTTCTCTGGCGTTAGCTACCTTCTTCACCAATCCACGCAGCCAGCTCGAGTTTGCCAAAATCGTGGGCATCTACCCCTCGACCCCCGATTCCTACAAGGACGCCTTCTTCTCTGGTGCACCGGTTGCCATTGAAGAGCAGGTTCGCCCGCTTGCAGAAGGCATTATTTCCAAACAGGCTGATATCATGCCTGAGATTCCGCAGCCCAAAGATGTGAACGAAATTGTTCGTAAAGCGGTTGAGAATGCCCTGTTCAAGGGCGCCGACCCGCAAAAATCTCTGAGTGACGCCGTTACCCAGGCGAATAAACTCATCGGCCAGTAAACTTTCCAGAATCATTCTCCGCCCGTTGTTTGAAACCAGCCCTCTCTCAACTGAGAGAGGGCTGGACGAAAGGAGAGGACTCCCAGATGAACAAAAAGAAAACCTCTTTAACCCCATACCTGTTTCTCGCACCTGCTTTAATCTTGACCGCTGTCTTTGTCCTCTATCCGGTGGTGGGCGTCCTCTACTTCAGTTTCACTGATTATGATATCGTCACTTCACCTGTTTGGGTTGGTCTGAAAAACTACCAGAATCTGCTGGTAGATGATACCTTTTGGATGGCCCTACGCAACTCCTTCCTATACCTGATCGTGACGCCCACGTTGATTTTCCTTTCCATCATCGTTGCGATCATCGTCAACCGGAAACTGCGCGGTGTAAATATCTACCGCGCCCTGTACTACATCCCGGTCATTAGCGGCAGCATTGCGATTGGCATCTGCTGGCGCTGGTTGTTTGATTACTCTGGCCTTATCAACGGTTTGTTAGTCTGGTTGGGAATCCTCAAAGAACCGATGCAGTGGTTAGCAGAGCCGGCTTTCACCTTACCAATCGCGATGCTGCTGACCATCTGGGCTGGAATTGGTTACTATATGATGGTTTTCCTGGCTGGCTTGCAAAACATTCCCGAAGAATTATATGATGCTGCCATGATCGACGGCTGCAACGGCCTTCAGAAACACTTGCACGTCAGCCTGCCGGGCTTACGCCCCCAGGTGGTGTTTGTCGCGGTTATTTCCAGTCTGGCTGCCCTTAAAGTGTTCGATGAAATTTATATCCTTACCAACAAGTCTGGTGGGATTCTCGACAGCGGCGTCACCATGGTTTTCTACCTGTGGCGACAGGCATTTCAGCTCTCACATGCCGGTTACGCTTCTGCAGTCGCCATTGTTTTACTGCTCATCACAATGATCTTTTCAGTAGCCAATATTCGCTTGCTTGAACGCGGCACGGAGGCAGACTAATGGTACAAGAACGAGGAATGCAAGTCAGTGCTGTTCAATCCATTTCAACCCGGCGGCGCAGGCAGGTTACCCTGCAGGCGTTGCTCTGGTATGCCATTCTTACTGCGCTGGCCCTGGTGATGGTCCTGCCATTCCTGTGGATCTTCCTGGCTTCGTTCAAGGGACCGGCGGACGCGGTTTTTTCCGTTCCTCCCCAGTTGATCCCCCACAGCCCAACTATTGAAAACTACCTGCGGGTTTGGAACCAACTGCCAATACTCAATTTCTTTGGCAACAGCATCTTCGTCGCGGTATCTACCACCCTTTTGAACATTCTGGTCACCTCTTTGGCAGCATATCCGCTGGCGAAAATGAACTTTAAAGGCCGCGAAGCAGTTTTTTACTTGCTGCTGGCCACATTGGTTGTACCCGCTCAATTGACCTATATCCCTAGCTATGTGCTGGCTGTGAAAGTGTTCAAATATTATAATAGTTTGCAGGCTTTGATCTGGCCCAGTCTTTCCAGTGCTTTTAATATTTTTCTACTCAGGCAGGCATTCAAGACCGTACCCAATGACCTGATCGACGCAGGGCGCATCGATGGCGCAAACGAGCTGCGCATCTGGTGGGATATCCTCCTGCCTGTGATCCGCCCATCGTTAGCCACGGTGGCCATTTTCTCCTTTGTCAATTCCTGGAACGACTTCCTCTGGCCTTCTTTAATGCTGCATTCCCGCGAACTGATGACCTTACCCGTAGGTCTGGCAGCGCTACAAGGCATGTTCGTCTCCGATTTCCGGGCTGTAGCTGCCGGGGTCACCATGACCGTGATTCCGATCCTGATCTTCTTCATTGCCCTACAAAAGCAGTTCGTGCGCGGTTTGGGCGGCGCGGTAAAAGGTTAGGCGAAGAAATAACAAAATTTCTTGCTGGTTTTTGTTACGAAAAAGGGACTGCCCCAAAAAGTGTGTTTTGGCAGTCCCTTTTTTATATTGAATCCACTGCGGCTGTTGCTGAACCTACACGAGTAAACTTTTTAAATCAAGAACTGCCGAAGAAATTAGCCAGCGCTATTGCAATCCTTCTTTGGTTTTTAGCAAAAACAAAATGCTGAACTCCATTTAATACCAGAAGCAAAGCAAACATCCCCACTAAAGGCCACTGCCCCTGCTGTGCAAAATAACCAGGGCTAACGATCACGGTATACGTGAGCATTCCGGCTGCAAACAATGCGGCTGGCTTTGCCCAGGCTTTCTTTTGCCGGAGGGCAATTCCACTGACGATCAAAAAAATGGCTGTAACAAACTCCCCAAGTAAATGAAGACTGATGCGAATGGGTTCAGACTGTAATTCAGATACTGCTCCGACTGATAAGAAGAAACCCCATTGAGCGACCATAAGCAGGCCGACAGAGATGAAGAACCAGGCTGAATATTTCATGGCAATTCCTTGATCAGATGTGAGAATGGATGGATTTGTTCAGGCTGTACCATATGATTATAAAACACGACCAGCGATCAAAGTTGAATTTTTTTATTAAATACTATATCCTTGAATTTATGCTTGAAGACGATCAAGCTCAAGAGGTTTTATCGTTAGACGCTTGTCATGTCCCGGAATTGTGCGATACTATTGTATTGGATATTTCAGGCCCAATTAGCGTTCGAGTAATATTAGCAGCAGGATGGCGACGACGGTTTTATAGGAGATGATCAATGGCGAAGGCGGAAGTCTTTTCGGGTGCATGCGGATTTCATACCGTTATCGAGACAACTCAGGATGGCCGGGTTTGTAAAGTGGCAATTCAAAGCGAATGTGCAGCCATTCAACGGCTGGCCAATGAGCTTACGGAGGTAGATCCTTTCCAGGAAATTTCTTTTCGGCGAAAAATGCCGCTGACCATGGAAATGGCAGCAAAATTTTGTTCGCACGCAGCTTGTCCCGTTCCAGTGGGGATTATTAAAGCCGTCGAAGTTGAATCAAAATTAGCGCTTCCAGTGGATGTGTCGATAAAGATCACCCGCACTTCGTAGTCACTGGACCATAAAATCTAGGTTTTTACGATAAAGGATCCGTAATTGAGTTCTGACTTCTTTCGATGATGCGGCCCTCATCGCAATCATCGCTGGAATTTATGGAAATCGGTCAAATGACCCAGTGCTTAATGAAGCATTGGGTGTGCTTTATGACCGCTACGGCCGGCTGGTTTATTCAATTGCGATTCGGGTGACGGGTGATGCAGAAACAGCTGAAGAGATTACGCAGGACGTCTTCGTCAAGGTCTGTGATGGCGCGCGACAGTACAACCCAGACATGGCGAAGGTCAGCAGTTGGTTAATCAGTATTACCCGGCACCGGGCCATTGATGAGCTGCGCCGGCGAGGTTCACGCCCAGAAAGTAACCGGGCAGATTGGCCAGATGATCTGGGTCTGGACCATACCGAAGGGCTGCCCGAGTCGGAAAGCGTGGAGGAAGTCGTTGAGATTTCCTCCCGGCAGCGGCTCGTCCGTCAAATCGTCGCCGAGCTTCCTCCAGATCAACGGCAGGTCTTAGGGCTGGCCTTTTTTAAAGGGCTGTCACACAGTCAGATCGCGCAGTACCTTGATGCACCCTTGGGAACGGTCAAGTCGCGTATCCGCCTGGCCATGCAAAAACTGCGTGACACAATAATTGAACAAGGCATGATGGATGAATAGGATGTTTCGCCCTGTTCAGTCATCCAAAATCGGATTTTTTACGTACCTTTCTAATAGAAAGAATGTTTCTACCGGGAGCAGGTAGAAACGGAATTAATTATTGTTGTTTCAGCCTAAATAATTTGGAGGAGTTTGAACGAATGTTAGAAGAGCATGTCTTCGACTTAATCCCTGGATATGCCCTTGGAATCCTTGATGATCCGGAACTGCTTATGGTTGCCCGGCACCTGCCTGGCTGTGGCCGGTGCCGGAATGAGTTGAATATCTATCTGAATACAGTCAACCAGCTTGGCTTCGCTGTGCCAATCCTGACTCCGCCCGTTGATTTAAAGGCCAGAGTACTGCAACGTGTTTCAGAAAATAGCCTCATGTCTCAGCAGCACCTGCATTCAACGCCTCTGGAGAGCGCAAACCAACCTACTATCCTTGAACGGATTCGGTCTATGTTTGGGGGCCGTTCAATGTTTGGGCAAGGAATAGGCCTGGCACTCGGGCTTGTTGCCATCCTGCTCTTATTATTTTTTGGGATAAGCAATTATCAACTAGGACAGCGGGTAAAGGATTTAGAATCTCGCATTCCAGCAGGGAATATGCAGGTGGTCAAGCTAGAAGGTACCGCGAATGCGCCGCAAGCTGTGGGTTACTTAATGGTGTTCAGTAATGATCCCTACGGTGCGCTGGCAGTCGAAAATACCCCCCAGCTGGATGCAGGTCATCAATATCAAATTTGGCTCATTCGGAATGGTAAGCGCACAAGTGGGGGCATATTTTCGGTCAATGAATCTGGCTATGGTACCCTGCAGATTAACGCGGACCACCCGCTGGATACATACCAGTCCTTTGGAATCACTGTAGAACCCGCCGGGGGCAGCCCAGGCCCGACGGGTAAGAAAGTTTTGGGCGGCGATTTGTAAAAATTCTGGTATCATTATGTAAGGCTTTTGGGTATTTTTAGGGGGATTCGTGAGCCCGTTCCGGGTTCATTCAGGTTAAATACAACCGCATTGCGGAAAAGAAAGGAGACTCTGAATCATGCAAGGGCTGCAATCCATTCAGAATCACCTGGTCGCTATCTATGGTGAAGAACAGGGATTCGTCACTTATCAACGCCTGCTGGAACTCTCTCGTTTCAAAGCAGGTATGCAAGATACACCTGGTGAACACGAACGCGGCAAAGTCGATCAACGCGATGCCATCCTGATCACGTATGGGGATCAGGTTCAATCGGACAGCCAGCCTCCTTTGCGCGTCCTGCGCGAATTCTGTCAAAATCATCTTTCTGAAATCGTCAGTGGTTTGCACATACTCCCTTTTTATCCTTACTCATCCGATGATGGCTTTTCAGTAATCGATTACCAGGCGGTCGATCCTGCTTTAGGAACCTGGCAAGACATTCGCCGGTTCAGCCGGGAGCAAGGCGGTCAATTCCGGCTGATGTTTGATGCAGTCATTAATCACATTTCTATCCAGAGTGCCTGGTTCCAGGGTTTTCTGCACAAGGATCCCCGTTTCAGCGATTTTTTCATCACAATTGCAGGCGAACAAGATCTTTCTCAAGTAGTCCGTCCTCGGGCGCTGCCACTCCTTACCCGCTTCAAGACAGATCACAGCGCTCAATCCGTCTGGACCACCTTCAGCGCGGACCAGGTAGACCTGAACTATCACAACCCGGATGTGTTACTCGCCATCATAGATACACTGCTCTTCTATGCCGCTCAGGGAGCTGAGTTCATCCGGCTGGACGCCATTGCTTATCTTTGGAAAGAAATTAGTTCAACTTGCATTCATCTCCCTCAAACGCACCAGGTTATCCAGCTCTTCCGCCAGATTTTAGACCTGGTCGCCCCTCAGGTTCTATTAATCACCGAAACCAATGTGCCGCATGAAGAGAATGTCTCCTACTTTGGTGACGGCCACAATGAAGCTCAGCTCGTGTATAACTTTGCGCTGCCTCCTTTGGTATTGCACACCTTGCGGACCGGCAATACATCCGCTCTTTGCAATTGGGCAGCCAACCTACACCTGCCCTCCTCCAAAGTGACCTTCTTTAACTTTCTCGCCTCGCACGATGGCATCGGCCTTAACCCGGCGCGCGGCATCTTAAATACAGCAGAAATTGCTGCACTGGTCGAAAACACCCAAAATCATGGCGGATTGGTCTCATACAAGAATAACGCGGATGGCTCACAGAGCCCCTATGAACTCAACATCAATTACTTTGACGCGCTTTCCAACCCGCTGAGTAATGAACCAGAAATTCGCCAGATAGATCGTTTTTTGGCAGCACAGTTTATTATGCTTTCACTGATGGGTGTCCCAGGCATCTACTTTCACAGCCTGCTTGGTTCGCGTGGCTGGCCTGAAGGAGTTGCCCAAACCGGTCGAAACCGCAGCATCAACCGTCAGAAGCTGGACCTTGCTCCTCTCGAAACAGCCCTCGCTGACCCCTCTTCGATCCGCAGTCAGGTATTTTCCCGTTATGCAAGCATGCTGAAGATCCGCGCACAACTGGCAGCCTTTCATCCAAATGCTGATCAGCGTATACTGAATTTTGGCGATGCTATTTTCGCTCTGCTCCGGGGTCCTTTCGCAGGCAGTCAACCTGTGCTTTGCCTGTTGAATGCCAGTCCTCAACCTCAAACCGTAAAAGTGGAATGGGCAGATTTGGGTTTGACGGTGCCCAAGCAGGTTACAGAACAAATCACCAACTGTACGATCAGCCTGGCTCCTGACGCCTCACTGCAGCTTGAGCCTTATCAATATGGCTGGTACACCTTCAACCGTTGACTTATCGGACAAATCAGGAAAATGAACATAACACCTACCTCTCGAGTCCGTCCACGCCGGCGCATTGGCTTTATCTCCACCCGCTTTGAAGGGAATGATGGCGTCTCCCTGGAAACCACAAAATGGGTCCAGGTTCTTGAACGTTTGAACTGTGACAGTTTCTTCTTCGCTGGCGCCAGTGAATGGGAAAGCGAGCGCTCTTTGGTAGTGCCAGAAGCGCACTTCAAGCATCCCGAGATCCAGCAAATCAATCAGGCAGCGTTTTCCAGTAAAGTCCGTACGGCTGAAACCACCCGGCATATCCAGCGAATTAAAGATTATCTAAAAATCAAACTGGCAGAATTTGTGCGCCAGTTTGGGATAGAACTCCTGTTGGTCGAAAATGCGCTGGCAATCCCGATGAACATCCCCTTAGGATTAGCCCTTACAGAGTTCATCGCGGAGACCGGCTTTCCTACCATTGCCCATCACCATGATTTTGCCTGGGAGCGCAAGCGTTTTCTGGTGAGTTGTGTGGATGACTACTTGAATACAGCTTTCCCCCCAGAATTATCCTCCATCCGGCATGTCGTGATTAATTCCCTCGCCGCCCAGCAGTTCAGCCTGCGCACCGGTTTATCTGGATTTATGATTCCCAATGTGATGGACTTCGAAACGCCGCCGAAAAAGAATGGTTCAATGCCAACTGACCCATACTGCATCGATTTACGCACGCGGCTCAACATCCAACCTGAGGATTGGTTCCTCCTCCAGCCAACGCGCGTGGTGCCTCGAAAGGGCATCGAACACGCCATCGAACTGGCGCGCCGCCTGGGCAGCCGCTCACGCCTGGTCATTTCCCACGCTTCGGGCGATGAAGGTCATGAATATGAAATTTATCTGCGCCAATATGCCCAGTTATTAAATGTATCAGTGAATTTTGTTTCGGACATCATTCAAAAAGAACGCGGGCAAAAAGATAGCTGTAAAGTTTTTGCCCTGGCCGATGTATATGCCAATGCCGACCTGATTACCTACCCCTCGGATTTAGAAGGATTTGGGAATGCGTTCCTGGAAGCCATTTACTACCAGAAGCCCATACTGATCAACAATTACTCGATCTTCACCGTGGATATCAAGCCCAAAGGCTTCCAAGTCATTGACTTTGATGGTTTCATTAACGATCGGGTGATAGCCAACACCCAAAAAGTGCTGCAAGATCCCGCGATTGTTCAAGAAATGGTGGAGCATAACTACCAGCTGGGCAAACGTTATTACTCATTTTCGACATTGGAACGCCTGCTGCAAACATTACTATCTACATGCTTTGGAGAGGAACCATCCAGTCATGTTTGAATCGCCCTTCCTAAACCTGCTCAAGAACCGCATCAATTTAAACGCTGTCCCTTTCACAGATCGGGGTTCGCGCCTGTTGGTTTACCGGACTAACAGCTCGCTATCCATTCGTCTCGCGGAACGCTGGTATAAGCGAGAGCGGCAGCTCTCGGCCTACCGCAGCCGACTCCCAATTATCGAGAACCTGGTATTAACGGATGAGCAAGGCCGGCCCCTCGAGTTTTCGATGACCTCTTACCCAGACCGGCTCGAAATGCAAACCAGCCTGGGCGTCTTTACGCTGGTGTTTGTCGATACAGAGACCCTGCTATTCGCCCTGCCAGAAATCCGCTGTGGCGTAACCTTTCTCGCCCACCTGGACCAATCTCGCCCCGATCGGCGAGGCGGCGTGCTGCGCCTGACCGGCGATATTCGCCGCAACATTGCTTATACCACCAACGCGCAGATCCTGAGCAATCAGGTCGATCCGGTTGGGCCAGAATCACAGCAAATCTCCTTGATCGTGGACGCCAGCCAGGGGGATGAACTACTGCTGAATATCACCCCGCGCCTGGGTTTCGACCGGTATATGCCGGATCGGAATGCTGTATTAGAAGCTGCCGCCCGGCGCTGGCATGAGTGGTTTGCGGCTGCGCCGCCCGTGCTCGATGAATTTCGTGAGCAGTACTATTATGCCTGGTGGGTCATGCGGGCTGGGTTGATCTCCACCCGCTTTTACACTACGCGCGAAGCCATGACGCCTTCCAAGTTCTATTACATCGGCGTCTGGCAGTGGGATGCTTACTTTCATGCCCTGGCATATCGTCACGTCGATAAACATCTGGCACACGATCAACTGCGCATACTGCTGGATCATCAGCGCGAGGATGGCATGCTTCCAGATGCCGTCCATGATGAAGGCGTTGTGGATCACCTCAACTTTCCAGTTGAAGCCGATGTGACCAAACCACCCCTGTTATCCTGGGCAGCCTGGAAGCTGTACGAAGTCGACCAGGACCGTGAATTTCTTAACGAAATTTACGAACCGATGGTGCGTTGGAACCGCTGGTGGTTTGAATTCAATGACCGCAATGAGAACGGGCTGTGTGAATATGGGCATCCCTTTTCATCTGGCCTGGATGATAGCCCGCTGTGGGATGAAGGTATGCCAGTCGAATCGCCTGATCTCAATACCTATTTATGCTTGCAGCAAGACGCTCTTGCTCGCATCGCAAAGGTAATTGGCGAGGACGAGGATGCAGCCATGTGGCAGGAGCGCGCCGCCGAAACCGCTCGCCGGATGATCCAATATCAATGGGACGAACAAGCCGGTGTGTTCTGGGCCACCCATAATGATGAGCCCGTTAAGGTGCGCACGCCTTTTAATCTCTTTCCCCTGATCACCGGACACATCCCCCAGGAAATTGTTCAACGCCTGGTGGCTCACCTTACGGATCCACAGCAGTTCTGGCCCACCTACCCGGTGCCTACCGTGGCCATCAATGACCCGAAGTATGATCCAAACCAGATGTGGCGCGGGCCAACCTGGGTCAATATTAACTATTTGCTGATTGAAGGTCTTATGAATACCGGGTTTCCCCAAATCGCCCAGGAACTGCGCCGGCGGACACTGGCCTTAATCGGGGAACAAAAGGATATTTTCGAATACTACAACCCCGAGACCGGTCAAAACCCACCCAAAGCGGCAGCCATTTTTGGCTGGTCATCGGCTATCTTCATTGATCTCGCTATTCAGGCATCGCGGGAAGCTGAACTTCCTGCTAGAAAGGAGTAAAGTATTATGAAAAAGGTCCTGCTGCTTCACTATGCGGCCCCACCTATTGTTGGCGGGGTAGAAAGTGTAATGAATCATCAGGCGCAGCTTCTGGTTGAGGATAATTACAAAGTCACCCTTCTCGCCGGCCGCGGGCAGCAAACCGATCCACGCATTTCCTTTGTCTGTTTGCCCCTGGTCGACTCGCGTCATCCGGAAATCCTTACCGTGAAGCAGGAGCTGGATGCAGGCGAAGTTACCGCACACTTCGAACAGATCGTCACCACACTGGAGGCTGAGCTCCGCCAGGCACTGGCTGGCAGCGATGTGGTCATCGCTCACAATGTTTGTTCACTCAACAAGAATTTGCCGCTGACAACCGCTTTAAAGCGCATTACCGATTCCAACCTCAAAAATCTGGAATCACCCACCCGCTTCATTCTCTGGCATCACGACCTTGCCTGGACCACCCCGCGCTACCAGACAGAACTGCACAATGGCTACCCCTGGCACCTGCTGCGGACTGCCTGGCCCGGCGTGATCCAGGTTACCGTCTCTGAATCTCGCCGCCGTGAACTGGCGGAACTTATGTCCATCGCCCCCGAACAAATTAACGTAGTTCCTAACGGCGTCGATTTAGCTTCATTTTTCAAACTTGAAGCCCAAACCCAAGGCTTTGTCCAATCTTTCGACCTGATGAACGCCAACCCGCTCCTGCTCCTGCCGGTGCGGATCACAACGCGAAAAAATATCGAACTGGCAATAAAGACACTCGCGGAACTTAAAAAGCACTTTCCGAACGCGAAACTGGTCGTCACTGGGCCGCTCGGTCCGCATAACCCGGCCAATGTGAGTTACTTCGAGCGGCTTTCTAACCTGCGAGAACAGCTTCGACTGCAGGAAGCGGTCATTTTTCTGGCCGAACACACCAGTGAGTATCTGCCGGATGCGGTAATTGCTGATTTTTACCGTCTGGCCGATACGCTGTTCTTCCCCAGTCGCGAGGAAGGCTTCGGGATACCCGTATTGGAAGCCGGCATTTCTGGCTTACCTGTTTTTTGCGCCGATATCCCCCCACTCCGCGCGTTAAGTGGTCGTTTTGCCCACTATTTTTCTCCAGACGGCTCTCCAAAACAAATCGCCAAACTGATTGAAAAGCAACTGGAAAAAGATTCAGGTTTTCATCTTCGCCAGCAAGTAAAACAAAATTATACCTGGCAACAGATTTATTCCAAGCAGATAAAACCAATCATCGAATTTTGAAAGCAGGCAGAAAATGAGACGCAAATATATAAAAACCGTATTTCGCAAGGTACTGGTTCCGGTGGTATATGGCAGCGAATGCGGATCCATTGTATCCGTCGCAACCGCAGCGGCGGGAGAAGGTCAGGTCATTTTATTAGGCATGGTGAGAGTTCCCCAGGGGGAATCATTAAGCGCCGCAGCAGTTCAGGCGCGTGAGGTCCGGCGCACGTTGAAAAGTTTTTCCAATCATCCCCGAATTCGAGTGGATGAACATGTTTGTGCCTCCTATCAGCCCTGGAGTGAGCTTGTTGACTATACGAATCGCATCAAACCCGATTTGCTCCTGTTAGAGTGGCCACGCAATTTCGATGAATTGCAAATTCCAGTGCAAGCATTGGATCGCCCACCTTGTGATCTCGCCATTTTTAGCGGCCTCGCGCCCGAAAACATCCAAAATGTGCTGGTCCCCCTGCGCGGCGGGCCTTACGCTGAATTAGCCCTCCAACTTACCCTGGCAATTGCTCGCAGCCAAAAGGCAAAAATTACGTCTCTGCATATCACCCCAACCAACACCTCGGTGAAGAAGGATATTCCATTTCGCAGCATTAATCGGGTGCTGGCGCGCTTGCCTGAAATTGACCGGCAAGAGATCACAACCGACAATCCCCAAAAGGCAATTCAGGATTTTGCCCAAAACCAGAACCTGGTCGTATTGGGAGCCTCAGCCCGAGGAGATAAAACGCAAACCCCAATCGGCCCAGTGGCAGAAGGGCTGATTAAAAATGGCACTTCCGGTGTCCTGGTCGTAAAAACCCGCCGCCCCAGCCCCAGCAATTTTGAAAGTGAAACAGTCGGCCACACTGCGATTTCGATCCTTGTGGACAAGTGGTTTGCGGAAAATACGTACCATGCCGATGAATTTGCGGACCTGGATTCCCTGGTGAGAATGAAACAGCGCCAGGGTTTAACCATCAGCCTGGCATTACCTGCCTTGAATGAAGAAAAAACGGTCGGTCTTGTACTGCAAACGGTAATACAAACCTTAATGGAGCAGGCGCCGCTGCTGGACGAAATCGTGTTGATCGATTCGAATTCCACTGACCGAACCCGTGAAATTGCCGCTGAGATGGGCGTTCCGACTTTTATCCATCAGGAAATTCTCCCTCAATATGGGGCGCGGCGCGGCAAAGGCGAAGCTTTATGGAAAAGCCTGTATGTCACGAAAGGCGATATCATCCTGTGGATCGATACCGACATCGTCAATATCCATCCACGCTTCATTTACGGATTGATTGGTCCTCTGCTGGTAAGGCCAGAGGTGCAGCTGGTAAAAGGCTTTTACCAGCGTCCGCTGCGAGTGGATGATAAACTCCAGGCCGGAGGCGGTGGCAGAGTCACTGAGTTAACGGCGCGCCCATTAATTAATCTGCTTTATCCTGAACTATCGGGGCTGCTGCAGCCCCTGGCGGGAGAATATGGCGGGCGGCGGGCGGCCCTGGAAAAGCTGCCCTTCTCCTCAGGCTATGGTGTGGAAATTGGTATGTTAATCGACATGCTAGAATTATATGGCATCCGTTCGATCGCCCAGGTGGATTTGCAGGAGCGGGTGCATCATAACCAACCTCTGGAGGCATTGAGCAAGATGTCTTTCACCATTATTCAAACCATATTCCAGAAGCTCGAAAAACGGTATAACCAATCCTTATTGGAGGAAGCGAACCGCACGATGAAGCTAATTCGCTATGAACCCGGGCGCTTTTACCTGGATGTAGAAGAAATTGTCGCCCTGGAACGCCCACCGATGGTCGAAATTAAAGAATATCAGGAGCGGCAGTTGCTATGACCCGTTTACTGCTCATCCGGCATGGGGAAACGGATTGGAATGTAGAAGGCCGCTGGCAGGGCCAGGCGGATGTGCCACTAAATTCACGCGGCCTGGAACAGGCGAGTCAGGTCGCTCAAAGATTGCGGATGCATGAAATCCAGGCAATCTATGCCAGCGATCTCTCCCGCGCCAGTCAAACGGCGGAAGCCTTAGCAAAAGTCACCGGCAGACCGGTCCTGGTGGATACCCGGCTGCGGGAGATCCACCAGGGGACGTGGCAAGGCATGCTGGTTTCGCAGATCCAGGAACGTTATGCGGAAGCCTTTCAACAACGCCGTGAGAATCCCTTCTCGGTCGCGCCGCCGGGGGGTGAAACCGCGCAGCAGGTTCAAGAACGCGTACTGCACGCGTTAGAGTGCATCCTTGCTGACCATCCAAACGACACCGTGGCGGTTGTTTCCCATGGCTTTGTCATCGCCGTCATCCTGGCCTATTTTGAGAATCATGCCATCACCAAAGTCTGGGACCTGGTTCCGCAAAATGGGCAGGTATTGGAATTAGAAATTGATGCCGGCGGGCACACCAGGCTGCCAGATGAGTAATTTGTGCTTTTGTCCAAAGCGAGCCAATACTTAACGCCCACCAAAAGCGATGGTTTGAATCATTGCGATCAGCGATGACGGGTAAACGCCAAACCAGATCAGCAGCAGGAAGAGCGCGGCGAGAGCCGTCCCGCTGACTGCGCTCAGCCCTGGGGCTGTCGTTTCTTCGGTTTTTTGCGCTTCCGTAATCGGCAGGTACATGGTAACCACGACGCGCAGGTAATAGTAAACACCAATGGCACTGGAGATAACCAGGGAAACCACCAACAGCCATTGAGCGGAACCTACGCCCGCCAGCACCAGGTAAAACTTGCCGATAAACCCGACCGTGAGCGGAATGCCGGCAAGCGAGAACATCGCACCGGTCAGGATGGCAGCCAGCCAGGGATGCCGCCACATCAACCCCCGATAGGTTTCTAAAGAATCTGCGTCCCGGGTACCATTCGATAACGCCGTCACCACGCCAAAGGCAGCCAGGATGGTAATGAAGTACGATACCAGATAAAATGTCGAAGCCGTGATCACATTTGCCCCACTCGCCAGGAATGCAACCAGCAGGTAACCCAGGTTAGCGATCGATGAATAAGCCAGCAGGCGCTTGATATTGCTTTGCAGCAAGGCCAGAAGCGTCCCCACCAGCATCGTGATGATCGCCACCAGTACGAAAATCACCTGCAAGGGCTGATTGCCAGACAGGTTGAGCGGCTGGTAAAACCGCAACAGCAACGCGAACATGCTGCCTTTCGAAACCGAAGCGACAAATGCCGTAACCGGAGCCGGTGCACCTTCATATACATCGGGTGTCCACAAATGAAAAGGCACCAAAGCCAATTTATATCCAAAAGCAACCAGGATCAAGACAAACCCGGTCAATAGGAAAACCGGATTGGTGCTTACTCCAGTAGCCAAATTGGAGGCAATCTGGGTAAACTGCATGGTGCCGAGTTCTGAATAAACCAACGCCATGCCAAAAAGCAAGAATGCCGCGGAAGATGCCGCCAGAATGAGATATTTCACCCCGGCTTCAATGCTGATCGCGTTGTTATAGGTGTATCCAATCAGCGCATATAGGGAGATGCTCAGAATTTCAAGGCCAATAAAGAAGGAGACAAAATGACTGCTGGCAGCCAAAACAGCCGCGCCCAGGGTAGCCGCAAGCAGAAGCAGGTAAAATTCGTCCACTCTTCCTGAATGAATCTGCAGATAGGCGTAAGACAGCATGGTGACCACGAAACTGGCCGCGATGAGCAGCCCAATGATAAATAAGGCGTAGCCGTCCATGATCAGCAGCGGTGTAACCTGCACTGAACCCTGATAAGCGATCAGAGGAATAGAAAGAAACGCCAGCAGAAGAGTCGCCAGAGTCAGGCCAAAAATCAGCGCATGATTGCGCCAGAAGGCAATCACCAGCATGATGATTACAATTCCCAGGCCCAATATTTCCAGAGGCAGCAGCGCTACTACATCCGATAGGCTCATGGTTCCTCCTGCTGTGCCTGTACGGCGTCTCTTTGATTGACTTTCAAAAGGCTTCCAGATGGATCTGCTGTGATTCCCCTGATCAGGCTGTCGTTCTGCCGTACCTGTCCCTGCGCGGCCATATACTGTTGGATGGATTCGAGGGCTGGGCGAGCCGTATTAAGGATTGGCTGCGGGAACAACCCCAGCCATAAGATAATCAGGATCATGCTGCCCATAATCACTGCCTCGCGTGGTTTCATATCCGGCAGTTTCCAGTGATGGCTGTTGGGGCCCTGAAATGCGCGCTGAATTAACCATAAGGAGTAAACAGTAGCGCCAATAAAGCCCAAAGTGGCCAGAATCGCCAGGGTCACATTGGCTTGATAAGCCCCAAACAGAACCAGAATCTCACCCACAAAATTGCCCAATCCTGGCAGGCCCAGGGAGGCTAAAGCGAACAACAATGCGGTCCCACCGATGCGGGGAATTGTCTCCCACAAGCCACCCATTCGCGCTAACTGGCGCGTATGGATGCGGTCCTGCAAGTCGCCAGCCAGCACGAATAACGCTCCGGTACTGATGCCATGCGCCAGCATAACCATAACCGCCCCCTGCAGCGCTATCTGGTTCAGCGAGTAAATCCCAACTAACACAAAACCCATATGGCTGACGCTGGTGTAAGCTACCAGGCGTTTAAAATCGGTCTGCCCAAATGCTTCTAACGCGCCGTAGATAATCCCCACCGCGCCTAAGGCGATCATCCAGGGCGCGATCGTGCGAGATGCCGTCGGGAAAAGGGGCAGGCAAATGCGCAGCAGTCCAAAAGCGCCCACCTTCAACACCAGCCCGGCCAGATCGACACTGCCCGCCGTCGGCGCTTCGGTATGCGCGTCCGGCAGCCAGGTGTGAAATGGCACTGCCGGAAGTTTGACCAGGAATGCGAACAAGAATCCCAGGTTTATCCACATGGCAGCCGATGGCGTAAGGTTCGCATGCAGCAGCTGATCATAATCAAAGGTATAAACGCCTGTGTTATGCGCGTTAATAAAATACAAAGCGAGGATGGACAGCAGCATAAACAGGCTGCTGGCCTGAGTAAAGATGAAGAACTTGATTGTGGCGTAGATTCGGTTCTCGTGCCCCCAGATGCCAATCAGGAAATATAAGGGCACCAGCATCATTTCCCAGAAGAAATAGAACAGGAACAGATCGAGGGACAGGAAGACTCCGACTATGGAAGTGATGATCCACAGCAGCATAAAGTGGAAGAAACCAACACGTTCCTGGATCCCATCCCAGGAGGCAGCCACCGAAACGATCCCCAAGAAATAGGTAAGCAGGATCAATAACAGGCTAATCCCATCCAATCCCAGGTGATAATTAATGCCTAATGGGGTAATCCAGGGCAGGTAAACTTCTATCAACCAGCCAGTCCGCGCTGGCGTACTGATCCATAAGATCACCACACCGACCAGTAAGATCGTCAGGGTCGCCAGAGAGATCCAGCGGGGAGCAGTCTTGCTCCAACGACCAGCGCCCCAGGCCAGTAATGCGCTTACCAGCGGGAAAGCAATCAGCAGGGTGAGAATCATAGTAGCACCACCAGCCCAATTAGAATCACGGCCCCGGCTGCAAGGCCAAAGGCATACCAGCGCACCTGGCCGGTTTCTGTCTGGCTCAGCTCCTGGTTCAGACTGCGGGCCAGCCAGGCTAACCCATCATAGAACGAATCAACAATATCTTCCCGGTTGATATTTGCCAGCCAGGAATAGGGCCAGACAAACAGGCGGTTGTAAAGCCAGTCAAAACCCCAGCCGATGAAGAAGAAACGGCCTAAGTCATGCCCAACCGGTGATTTTACAAACCTGGCTGTCAACTGCGGGCGGCGCAAGAACAGCAAATAAGCCAGGTAAATGCCACCCAAAGAGACCAGCGCGGCGATCAAAGCCAGCAAGCCTTCCGAAGCGGCGCTGACCCCAGTTGAAAAGGGCGGTTCAGGGAAAACAGTCCCCAGGTAACTGGTAAAGAGGGTGACGTTACCCAATGCGGGGGGCATCTCGAGAAAGCCTGCCGCGATCGATAATACCGCCAGCGTCACCAACGGAATTTCCATGCGCAAGGTTGGCCGCCGGTGAACGGGCGTCTTTTGCTCACCGTAAAAGGTCAGGAAAACCATGCGGAAGGTATAAAGCGAAGTCAGCAGTGCCCCTACCAACCCGGCAATCCAGAGCCAGATGCTGCCTTGCGGAGAAGAGTAAGCCCGCCACAGGATCAGGTCTTTGCTGTAAAAGCCGGCGGTCACCAGGGGCAAGGCGGAAAGCGAAGCGGAACCGATCAAGAACGTCCAGAAGGTCACCGGCAGCGGCTTGCGGAGCCCACCCATCTTGAACATGTCATGCTCTTCATGCAGCACGTGAATGACGACCCCTGCGCCTAAAAAGAGCAGCGCTTTGAAGAAAGCATGCGTCATGAAGTGGAACATTGCCGCCGACCAGGCGCCCACGCCCAGAGCCAGAAACATGTAGCCAATCTGGCTGATAGTGGAATAAGCCAGGACGCGCTTAAGATCCACCTGCGTCAGTGCGCTGAACCCGGCGATTAAGAGGGTCAATGCGCCAATAATAGCGACTGCCAGCATGACACTCGGCGCTAATTCAAAGAGCACATGTGTGCGGGCGATCAGGTAAACGCCGGCGGTGACCATTGTAGCGGCATGGATCAAGGCACTCACGGGCGTCGGGCCAGCCATCGCATCGGGAAGCCAGGTTTGCAGTGGGAGCTGCGCGGACTTGCCGACCGCACCGCCTAACAACAAGGCAGCCGCGGCGACCGCAAGCGGTGAGCCAATCGGCCATTGTTGAACGGCGTTTTGCATCAGTTGTTGAATATTAAGCGTACCCAGGTTCATAAATAGCAGGAACAATCCGATCGCCATTGCCGTATCCCCGACCCGAGTCACGACAAAAGCTTTCCGAGCAGCATATCCATTAAGTGGGTCTGTATACCAGAAACCAATAAGCAGGTAGCTGCACAGCCCCACGCCCTCCCAACCCAGGTACAGCAGCAGCAAGTTATCCGCCATAACCAGGGTCAACATAGAACCGACAAACAGGTTCATGTAAGCGAAAAAGCGGCTGTAGCCTTGATCCTCTTCCATATATTCAGTGGCGTACAGGTGGATCAAAAAGCCGACGAACGTGACCACCAGCATCATAATTAGCGAGAGGGCATCCAGCCGAAAAGCGATGGCCGGCGAGAAGTTTTGCACCTGCATCCAGACCCACAAAACCTGGGTAAAGGCACCTCCTGACGGCGGGGCGAGAAGATAGTTGCCAGCCACCAGGAAGGTTGTAATAGCCGACAGGCTGACCGAACCCACGCCAATCACCGATACGAGCCGGTGAGAAAGAGCACGCCCGCCCAGCGCCAGGATCACAAACCCGGCGAATGGGAATGCGGGAATGAGCCATAAAAGACCGTACATATTTACCCCCGCATCCGGCTGGCCTGGTCTGTATCCAGTGATTTATACCAGTGATACATCTGCAAGACGAGCGCCAGCCCGATAGACACTTCGGATGCCGCCACCGCCAGGATAAAGATAAACATCACCTGCCCATCTGGCTGCCCCCAACGCGCCCCGGCGGTGATAAAAGCCAGCCCGGCGGCATTCAACATGATTTCGATGGACATCAATATGACAATGATGTTGCGGCGAATTAGCACACCGATCAAACCAATGGAGAACAAAATGGCGGCAAAGATAATGCCACTCTCAACAGGAACGGTAGCCATAATATTATTCTCCTCCCTCCTTTGCTTGTCCGGCTGCTGTAGTTGAACCGGGTGGGCCTGGCCTGGCGTTCATGGCTTGTAATTCCCCCGGTGTCGCCGGGGGGACCCCTGCCTCCACCGCCGCACCCTTTTCTCCCATCACCTGCTGCTGATGCAGGCGGTGCTCTGCCCGCACTGGATACCCCAGATGAAACGCCCCCACCAGGCTGGTCAGCAACAGAATAGATGCCAGCTCGACTCCAATGAGGTAGGTGGTAAACAAGGAAGCGCCAACCTGCTTTGGCTCGACAGCTCCGCTCGCCAGCCCATGTGGCCCACGAGAGAACAATACAAACCCAAACTCAGCGATCAATAACAACGCCAGGACAACCGGGCCAATCCAGCTTGTGGTCTCCAGCCAACGGCGCTCCATATCCACTGTTTGCGGGCCAACATTTAGCAGCATGATGGCAAAGACGAATAGCACCATAATAGCCCCGGCATATACGATCACTTCCAGGATCGCGATAAACGGCGCACCCAGCGTATAGAACATGATGGAAACCGCCAGAAATGACAGGACCAGATACAGCAAGGCGTGCATCACGTTCGGGCGAGTAATCACCATCGCCGTAGCGACAATCGCAACAACCGCAGAGGTATAAAAGACAAAATTCATGGCAGGTCACTCATTTACTCATCCGGAAGCAGGCTGCGGAGGTCCACGGGTGGTTTCTCGTTCTCAGCCTCTCCTTTAGCTTTTCCCTCGACCGCTACACCGGCATGCCGGTAGAAGTTGTAATCATGATATTTTCCCGGGCCATCGATCAACAGATTTTCCTTCTCATAGACCATATCCTGCCGGTTGTACTCGCTCATCTCATAATCCGGAATCAGTTGGATAGCATAAGTTGGGCAGGCTTCTTCACAGAAACCGCAAAAAATACAGCGGGAAAAATTGATGCGAAAAAAGGATGGGTAGCGGCGGCCATCCTCAGCTTCGGCGTTTTGCAGCGAAATACAGTCGACCGGGCAGGCCACAGCGCACAGGTAGCAGGCCACGCAGCGCTCCACACCATCCGGGTCGCGCGTTAGAACGATCCGCCCGCGCCAGCGGGGAGGAAGTTCCGGCCGAACCTCAGGATACAGGACAGTAACCCGCCGGTGGAACGTATGCAGAAAAACATTCCAAAGAGATCGAATAATTGTAAACATCACACCTCTCTTATCTTTCCCGGATTCTTGGAAATACCATTAACCTAAGGCTAACAGCACCCCGCCAGTGATCAGCAAGTTGAACAGCGCTAGCGGGAGTAGGATGCGCCAGCCCAACATCATCAACTGGTCAACGCGCGGCCTGGGGAGCGTTGCGCGCAGCAGGATAAAAAATGCGACCAGAATGAACGTCTTGACAGCCATCCAAATGATCGGAGGAATAGGCGCCGGGCCCAGCCAACCACCAAAAAACAACGTGGCGATCATGACCGAGATTAAGGTAACCCCCAAATATTCCCCCACGAAAAACATGCCAAATTTGATTCCCGAATATTCCGCATGATACCCCGCAACCAGTGAGCTCTCCGATTCAGGCAGATCAAAGGGCACGCGCCGCGTTTCAGCAATTCCCGCGATCGTAAAAATAATCAGGCCCAGGATCTGCGGAATAAAGAACCAGATTTTCCGCTGCGCCTCGACAATATCAGACAGGTTGAACGAACCGGCCATCAGGATGACGCCCATCAACGACAGCGCCATAAAAACCTCATAGCTCAACATCTGCCCGGCGGCGCGCATACTGCCCAGTAAAGGATATTTGCTGTTCGACGACCAACCAGCCAGCACCACACTGTAAACGCCCAGGGAAGACATTCCCAGGAAGAACAGCAGCCCGATGTTCAGGTTGACGACCACAATACCGGGGCTAAAAGGGACCACCGCGAAGGACATGAGCACGCTGATCATCACGATCGTAGGCGCCAGGATAAAGACCGTTGGATCGGCAAAGGGTGGTACCCAATCTTCCTTCGAGAAGATTTTGATCATATCCGCCAGGACCTGCAGCAAGCCAAACGGCCCTACCCGGTTAGGCCCGTATCGATCCTGCCAGAGCGCCAACAACCGCCGCTCTAACCAGATCAAACCGGCAGCTATCGTCATCGCCACAATTAAAGTGCCGAAGACAATCAACAGGTGCAGACCAACCTCACTCATGGCGTCACCGGTCCTTCCGCCGCGTTGCCTGCCCCTCCAGCTGCGGAGGCCTGGTGCAGTTGACCAGAGTCAGGCAAATCGATCACAGGCATTCCGGGCAAACCAACCGGCAAGCCCAGGACTCCCCTGGGTAAACTGTTGTCGAACCGGGCCGGGAGCAAGTACGTCTTTCCCCCAACCACGACTTCAAAATTTTCCGCCTCATTCACCAATGCCCCACTGGAAGATACTTTTCCTGGCTCCGGGATCTCCAGCGCTACACCTTTCAGCGCAGCCGCGTCTTCCAGATTTACTGCGACATAAGGTTGTGGAGCCAGCATCGCTACGCCCGGGGTGAGCATGCTCAATGGCTCAGAGCCATAGATGTGATACAAAGGAACCAGCAACCATTCATTCGGACGCTGTTTGAAAGCGTCTGGGATGTCTGTACCATAATTGGCCGGGGCATCCTCTTTGACTTCGAAAAGGCGGCAACCCGGGTTGCCACCTTTCAGCGGCCCAGGCACCCATTTTTCATACTTAACAAAAGATTGGTACGAATTCCAGCCAGGGGCCCAGAAACGCGGGATTAAGGCAGGCGGCGGCTGCACATTCGCGCCTTCCATGGAGAAATCCAGAGGAGAGTCCGGGTCAGGCGGCGGCGTAGGGATCAGGTGCACGCTGATGTTCGCATAGTTTGCCGTGCGTCCACTCCAGCGAGCCGGTTGGCGAGGAATCTTAGCGCCGGCGATGCGGAAGCTGGCTGGCGGGGCAACTTCTAACAGCGGCTGGAAAACAGGTAGTTCCGCGACTAATGCCGCCTGGAGTTTATCCAGGTTCTCCCATTGGGCGCCTTCAGGGCGACCCATCGCGATAAAGATTTCTTTGATCCAGCGCCAGCTTTCCTGAATTTCCTGTTTGGGAGCAAATACCTGATAAAAACGCTGAATCCGGCCTTCCTGGTTAACCAGTGAGCCGCTCCCCTCAGCAAACGAAGTCGCGGGTAAAACGACATCTGCCCGGCTGGCAGTCGGGTTATCCAGCACATCCAGGACAATCACCTGCCGCGCTGCTTCGAATAATGCGTTCGCTTTTTCTGAGGTGACGCGCCGACCGAGATCGTTCTCCAAGATAATCAAAATGTCTGGGGGGTTCGTTTGTGCTACCTGTAAAGCAGCCTCGAGGCTGTTTCCACCCATCAATCCCAGGCCCATGCTGTTACTTTCTGGCACGACAAAACTTAAGTTCGGCTGTTTACCCGCTTGTTTAAGTGCCAGAGCCACATTCGCGGCCGCCTGGAGGATCGCTCCACTACCTGCGCCAGTACCTGAAAGCACCAGTGGTCTCTCGGCCTGCTTAAGCGCCTGGGCGACTACTTGCGCCAGGCTGCGCTGGCGGTCGGTCAGGTCTTTTACCTCAGGCGCGTTTCCGTCCAGTTCGTGCGCCACGGCGAAACCCAGCCGGGCAATATCGTCAGGCGTGCCACGGAAGTTTTGACGGGCGATTTCATCGATACGCGTGCTGGTGAATGTCGCGTTATAGAAAGGCCCTTTCTTATCTTGAATGACCAGCCGGGTGGAATAATCGTCCCAGGGTGCGATGCGCAGCTTCTCCGCCTGCCGTTTTGGCTGCTGCCGGACGGACTGGCGCAGCGCCAGAGCAATCATTGGCGCTGTATTGGAAACATCTTCACCCAGTACAAGCACCGCGTCACATTCCCCTATCTCATGCAGAGAAGGAGAATGCGCGAAGCCAGCTTGCAAGAACTGGAGGATTTTAGATTGCAGCTGGTGTTCGTGTTCCGAGATACCCTGATAAAAGTTCTCCGCTCCGACCAGCGTGCGTAAGGCATAGTTCGATTCCAGCGAGGCTTGCGGCGAACCAATCCCCATCAGACGTTTTCCATCAGCAAGCAGCGCCCCCACCTGCTGGACGACTTCCTGACGGTTTTTCGGAACAACCCCACCGGGCAGGCGCACCTGATAAAGCCGCTGACCGCTGTTTACAAACTCATAGCCATAACGGCCACGATCGCATAAAAAGTACCCATTCACATCCCCGTTGTAACGGGATCTGATCCGCCGCATCAACCCCAGCCGTTCACCCGGCAAGGTGTTGCAGCCAACAGAACAATTGACGCAGATGGACGGTGCGGACTGAATATCCCACTTGCGTACATAATGCTCTTTGAGTGTTTTATCGGTGAAGACGCCCGTAGGACAGACCTCGACCAGGTTTCCGCTGAACTCGCTTTCCAATACGCCATCCCGCTCTCGGCCAAAAAAGACGGTATCGTGCATCGAATAAGCGTTGAGATCATTCCCACCTGCGTAGTCGCGATAGTAGCGTACGCAGCGGTAACATTGGATACAACGGTTCATCTGGTGGGTGATAAAGGGACCTAAGTCCTGGTTGTGGAAGGTGCGTTTTGGCCCCCGGTAGCGGCGGTAGGCATGCCCGGTCATGACGGTCATATCCTGCAGGTGACATTCCCCACCTTCGTCGCACACCGGGCAGTCGTGTGGATGGTTTACCATCAACCACTCAATGACGCTGGCGCGAAATTCAACTGCATCTGGATCATATATCGAGATGTAGGTATTCTCAGCGGCAGGCGTCATGCAGGCCATCACAATCCGGCCCTTGGTATCATTTTCATCTTTGAACTGCTTAATGGCACATTGGCGGCAGGCTCCTACCGACCCCATCGCCGGATGCCAGCAGAAGAAGGGCAGGTTGAATCCCAGGCCCAGGCAGGCCTGCAACAGATTTTGCCCCTCAGGTACCTCGTATGGTTTTTTATCAATATAAATCGTTGGCATTCATTTCCTCCAGGGGCAGTGCTGCTCGCGAATATGTTGTTCGAAAACATCCCGATAATATTTCAACCCACTCTGCAAGGGTTCGGCGGCGCCCGGGGCCAGGGCGCAGAAGGTATGTCCAGGGCCGAGCTTGCGCGCATGACCTTCCAAAATATCCAGGTCTTCTGGTCGTCCGCCGCCGTTCTCCATGCGCAGCAAAATCTGGTCGATCCAGCGTAACCCGCTCCAACAGGGCGTACACCAGCCGCACGATTCTTGCGCAAAGAACTGCTCCAGGTTGCGGATCATGCCAACCGGGCAGGTCTGGTTATCGAGGATGATCATCGTGCCGGTGCCCAGGCGGCTGCCCACCTTGCTCATACTGTCAAAATCCATCGGCGTATCCAGTTGGTCCGGTAAGATAAAGTCGGTGGATGCGCCGCCAGGAATTACCCCGACCAGTTCATATCCCTCGAGCATCCCGCCCGCATTGTTATCGATGATTTCTCGGGCAGGCGTCCCAATCGGCAGTTCCCAGGCCCCAGGCTTTTTGACGCGCCCGCTGACGCCGTAGATTTTGGTTCCCGCACCGCCGCCTAAGCCCAGGCCTTTAAACCATTCCGCACCATTCTTGAGAATATGCGGAACGTTGGATAACGTTTCAACATTATTCACCACCGTCGGCTTTCCCCACAGTCCGACCACTGCCGGAAACGGCGGCTTGGTACGGGGATTAGCGCGTTTCCCTTCCAGGGAGTTCAACAGCGCGCTTTCCTCCCCACAAATGTAGCGCCCGGCGCTGACATGCAGATACAAATCCAGGTTCCAACCTGAGTTGAGAATATTTTTACCCAGGTATCCCTGTTGATAAGCCTCAGCAATAGCTTGCTCCAGGTATTGTTTTGCCTTGTGGTAAGCCCAGCGTAGAAAAATATACACAGTGCTGGCCTGGATAGCATACGCGCTGATTATGGCTCCTTCAATCAGCTGATGTGGGTTACCTTCCAATAACAGGCGATCTTTAAAAGTACCTGGCTCCATTTCATCCGCATTCACCACCAAATACTTGGGCTGCGGCGCATCATCACCCATCGGCACAAAACTCCATTTGACACCGGTAGGAAAGCCAGCCCCGCCGCGACCTCGTAAGTTTGAATTCTTCACTTCGTTCGTCACTTCCTGCGGGGTCATCTGTCCGAGCGCTTTACGCAGACCCTGATATCCGCCTGCCTGTTCGTATTCTTGCAGGGTCAGCGGCCCAGATTCAATATGGATATCTTTAGTCAATGGTTGTTCCATAACGATCCTTGAAATCAGTCGTTAAGCATAACGGGCCAAAATTGTCTCTATCTTGCTTTCATCCAGGTGTGTGTAGGTGTCTTCATCAACCAACATCGCCGGTGCATGGTCACAGATGCCAATGCACACGATCGGCAGCAAGGTAAACCGGCCATCTGGGGTCGTCCCACCTAAATCCACCCCCAGGCGAGCTTTTAGCGCCTCGCGCACCCGTTCATACCCCATCACCCAGCAGGAAACACTGTTGCAGACTAAAATCACATGCCGACCTACTGGCTGGCGAAATATCAGGTTGTAAAAAGTTGCGACAGCGTCCAGTTCTGACGGAGCCATTTCCAGGAACTGTGCCAGATCCAACAACGCCTCGTCTGAGACCCAGCCCCGGTGCCGTTGTACGATCTTCAAGGCATCAATGCTCACCGCTTGTTTATATGCGTAGTGAGGAATTTCAGCTTCGATTTCTTTTTTCTCTTCGTCCGATAACATAGCCTTCCTCAAGTTTCAATTAACGGTCAACATCTCCCATGACAAAGTCAATGCTGCCTAAAATTGCCAGTAGATCAGGCACCATCAACCCCTGGCTGAGCAGCGGAATAATTTGCAGATGGGGAAACGATGCGGAGCGAATGTGCATCCGATAAGCGATCGTGTTATAGTCACTGATCGCGTAATAACTGTTGTTTCCCTTGCTCGACTCCACCCGCATAGATACTTCACCTGCTGGAATTACAGGTCCCCAGCTCACGCCCAGGAAGTGGTCGATCAGCGTTTCAATATCCTGCATGGTATAGGTTTTGAGTGGTGGAGTTGTTAATGGGTGCAGCGATTTATAAGAACCGGCGGGCATGTTATCCACGCACTGGCGAATGATGCGCAGGCTTTGGCGGATCTCATGTGCATGCACCATGGCCCGGTCATAACAATCCCCATGCTCGCCAACCGGGATATCAAACTCGAACTGATCGTAACCTGAATAGGGACGCACTTTGCGCCAATCCCAGGCAAAGCCGGTTGAGCGCAAAAAAGGTCCAGTAACACCCCATTCAATGGCATCCTCGGTAGTAAGCCGCCCTACGCCTAATGTGCGCCCTTTAAAGATGCGGTTCTCGAAGAGCATCTTATCGTACTGATCCATCCGCGGCGGGAGGTATGCCAGGAAGTCGTTGACCAGCCGCTCCCACCCGTCAGGGAGATCAGCCGCGACGCCCCCGATTCGGAACCAACCCGGGTGCATCCGCGCGCCGGTAACGGCTTCAACGATCGTAAAAGCTTGCTCCCGGTCGGTGAACATATAGAACACCGGGGACATTGCACCGAGGTCTTGGGCGAAGGTGCCCAAAAAGACGAGATGGCTGATGATGCGGAAAAGCTCTGCCATCATCACGCGGATGACTTGCGCGCGAGGAGGAATTTCAATCCCTGCCAGTTTTTCGACCGCCATTACATAGGGGAGTTCGTTGAGCACTCCGCTCAGGTAATCAACCCTGTCTGTATAGGGGATGTAGGTATGCCAGGACTGCCGTTCCGCCATCTTCTCCGCCGCCCGGTGGTGATACCCGATATCCGGGATCGCATCAATAATTTCTTCCCCATTCAGCGCCAGGATGATGCGGAAAGGCCCATGTGTTCCGGGATGCTGCGGGCCGAGATTTAAGAACATATAGTCCGTATCATCGCTGTGCGTCGGCAGGCCCCAATCCGCCGGATTGAACTGCTGTGAGTTGACTGCATCCATTTCCTGGGCCTGCTCGAGGATATAGCCATTCAAGTCTGTCGCGCGGGCGTGGTTATCCTTGCGGAGTGGATGCCCCTCCCAGGTAGAGGGCATCAAAATTCGGCGGAGGAAGGGATGACCATCAAAGACGATGCCAAAAAGGTCCCAGACTTCGCGTTCGTACCAGTTTGCCGAAGGCCAAATATCCACGATAGAAGGCAAGTGTGGCTCATCCCCTTCTAGGCCCACTTTAATGCGGATATCTTCATTGCGCTCGAAAGAAAGTAGCGTGTAAACTACCGTGTAATCGCTGTTGGGCTGCCCTTCCCGGTTCTGCCGCAAGCGTTCGTCGATAGCAGTGAGGTCATACAGCATCCGGTAGGGGGCATTCACCTCATTCTTGAGGTAACGCAGCACATCGCGAAATTGATCACGCGATGCCCAGAGGGTAGGAATCCCATCCGTGGTTGCCTGTTTTTTCAACGCGTTATTGAAGCGCGCCTGCAGATCCTGGACGATTTGTTCTTTGACTATTTCACTCATACGGAATCCGGTGGGGGTAGCTTGGTTATTTTTTGCCATTCAGCCTGCCTGGTATCACGGGTAGATGGCAACGAGGGCCGTTTAAAGCCCTGAGGACCCACCACCCAACTGAGCGGGCGCTGTTCATTGCCAACCAGGTTTTGCAGCATGGTTAATCCATATAGAAAAGCAAACGGGCTGGGCGGGCAGCCCTGAATATAAACATCGACCGGGAGAAAACTATCAACGCCCTGCACAACGCTGTAAATGTCGTACATTCCCCCCGAATTTGCACAGGAGCCCATCGAGATGACCCAACGCGGTTCCATCATCTGGTCGTACAGCCGTTTGACGACCGGGGCCATTTTCAAGAAAACAGTTCCGGCAACGACCATTAAGTCTGCCTCACGCGGGGTGGCGCGGATCACCTCTGCGCCAAAGCGGGCAAGGTCGAACTTGCTGGTCAGGCTGACCGCCATCTCCACATAACAACAGGAGAGGCCAAAGTTAAATGGCCACATAGAATTCTTCCGGCCCCAGGCCAATAAATCCTCCAGCCGAGCCAATAATACGCCGCTCTGTTTTGCTTCGTCGGCGCTATCGTTGCCATTATTTGCCGTTCCCTGGTCTCCATTCTGGCCAGGTCTTGAGATTGTCCAGGACATCTTATCCTTTATCCTTTCCATTAAGAGGAAGCTTTTCCCGCCATGTTCGCCAGTCTAGAGCGCCTAATCGCCACAAATAAATCAATGAGACCAGCAAGACGACGACGAAGATAAAAATCTCGATATACCCTGCCCAACCGGATTCGCGAAAGGAAATCGCCCAGGCGACAATAAACATTGTCTCCAGGTCAAAGACCACGAAGAAAATTGCATTGAGATAAAACAGGATATCGAACCGGAGCCGCGCCGAACCTGTGGGGACCATTCCGGATTCATAGGGTTCAGCAGGCCCCTTTCGCCGGGGACCCGCACCAAAGAAATATGCCACCCCAAGCATACCGGCAACTAAAATAAGCACCCCGCCAAAGTAAACCGCCAGGGGCCAGATTGGATAAACAGGTGTCGCAGGTGTTGGCACGTTCAATCTCCCAATCAATCGATAGAACCGCTTTTCCATTGCAGTTCACCTCCATTGGGTAGAGGTGAGGCGGTTTCAGGTTGCGCCTATCGTTTCTCAAATCCCCATAAACGATAAGCCGAAAATTACTAAATATTATTATAGTATTTAAATCAAGAATTTGTGCTTAAAATAAGACAGATATTTGGTTTATTCTAAGATTGGTGGAAATGGATGGATTCATGTCATTCTCATATCCGTTGAATATAATAATCCAGGTTATTTTCACACTGGTTATAAGCCATAAAAATCCATTTTGGGTAGTTAGAACTGCTTTTGTAAAATCTGATGTAGTGTTTTATAATCCCCATCTGGCAATTTGCCAGGTTGATAAGCCATGATACATTCACTTTTTAATCCTCCTCAAATCAATGATCTTGATAAAGTCCATTCCCTTCACCTTTTTTGGATTATTGAAGGACTGGTCGCTTTAAGTTTTACCGTCGAGAGTATTTTTGAGATTTTTTTCATTCCTGAAAATACGCTGCGCTGGTTGCTTATTATTTTCATCATCAACAGCGTCGCTTTGATCCTGTTCGCCATTGCCCGTTCCGGGTCGATTCGATTGTCCGGAATTCTCTTTGTTGTGGTTCTCTGGGCTTTGGTGACTGGTCTGGCTTTCACTGAAAACGGCATCCGCTCGCCTACCGCAGACATTGCTTATCTGGTCATCATTGTTGTGGCGGGGCTGGTGATTGATGAACGAGCCGGGATCCTAACGGGCATTGTTTGCGCGCTAACCCTACTAATTCTAGCGCTCGCAGGGGTTAAGGGCCTGCTGCCAGAAAATCGCGTTCACCGGACGATCCTGACTACCTGGGAAGCAGATGTATTTTACCTGGGCATCGTGATTGGTCTCCAGTACATCGCGATTCATACCATTAAAGAAGCCCTGGCCCAGACTCATCGTGAACTTTTAGAACGCCGCCGGGTTGAAAAAAATCTACGCCAATCCGAACAAGAACGTGCCCAAAGCCAGATGCGGGTTGAACTTCACCACCTTCTTGAAGAAAAAATCGAAAATGAGCGGCTTAAAATTGCCCGCGATCTGCATGATGGCCCTGTTCAAGATTTGATCGGGGCCACATTCACCTTAGAAAGTCTGATTGAAGATTCTTCCAATGAGCAGTTCCGAAAAGATCTTCAGGATATCCAGCAGGTACTGCGGGATCAGGTAGTCAGCCTGCGCGCTTTTGCAGGGGAACTGCGCTCGCCAACCCTGGCCAAGTTTGGGCTGGTGAGAGCCATCCAGGAGCATATTCAGACTTTCCAGGAAAAATATTCACAAGTTCAAATAAATTTTGAGGCTTCCGAGAGGGCAGCAAATTTACCTGAGGAAATTCGACTGACACTCTTCCGAATTTATCAAGAAGTAATGAATAACATTGTCAAACATGCCCAGGCGACAGAAATTAATATCCGCATTCAGGCCGGCGAACACTGCGTCCAACTCGAGATCCAGGACAATGGGGTGGGGTTTACCCCACCCGAGAATTGGATGGAGCTAGCCCGGCATGGTCATTTAGGGCTGGTTGGGATGCGCGAACGAGCAGAAATGTTAGGCGGTAAATTCGAGATCGTTTCTGAAGAAAATAATGGGACTACTGTACAGGTGAAAATCCCAGAAATCGATGCTCCCGCTAAAGTACAAAGTCCGGCGGTAAACCGCTAAACCAGGTAACTAAATACAGCTACTAATCCAGGTCACCGGCAATATTCCAGTGACCTGGATTAAAAGGACTATTCAGATTACCCCAACCTAGAAACGCTAAGGATTTGTAGGCCGATTCAATTCCAGGGCATCCATCAGATAATGATCAACTTCCTGAGCAGCCTCACGACCTTCATGGATAGCCCATACTACCAGGCTCTGTCCCCGGCGCATATCCCCGGCAGAGAACACACCTGGAATGCTGGTCGCATAACAGTTGCTATCTGTGCGCACATTACTGCGCCCATCCCGTTCTACATTTAGCTGCTGCAAGAGCTGATCCTCCGGACCCAGGAATCCCATCGCCAGGAGAACCAGCTGCGCTGGCCAGACCTTCTCAGTCCCCGCAATTTCCCGAGGGCTAAAGCGGCCATTTTCGTCCCGCGCCCATTCTACCCCAACAGTGTGTACTTCTTTCACCTGTCCCTGCTCATCGCCAATGAAGCGCTTGGTTAAGATCGTATACTGGCGCGGGTCCTGGCCAAAGACCTCGACGGCTTCTTCCTGGCCATAATCCAGCTTATAAACTTTCGGCCATTCGGGCCAGGGATTATTCGGCTGGCGAACATCGGGTGGGCGATCCAAAATTTCAAACTGCACCAGGCTGCGACAACCGTGCCGCAGGGATGTGCCGACACAATCGGTGCCAGTATCGCCACCGCCAATAATGATCACGTCCTTCCCCCGCGCGGAAATGGTCACCAGGTTGTCATCATTTAACGACCCACCGAGCAGGTTGCGCGTATTGGCATGTAAAAATTCGATTGCGAAGTGAATACCTTTGAGGCCACGCCCCTCAACCGGCAAATCGCGCGGTTTCGTTGAGCCACCGCATAATACCACTGCGTCAAAGTCACTCAACAACTTGTCAGCCGGGTAATCTTTGCCCACCTCGGTACTGGTCACAAAAGTGACCCCTTCCGCCGCCATCAGATCAATCCGCCGCTGCACGATCTGCTTATCCAGCTTCATATTCGGGATGCCATACATCAACAGCCCGCCAATCCGGTCAGCCCGTTCAAAAACGGTAACCATGTGCCCGGCATGATTTAACTGATCCGCGCAGGCCAGTCCGGCAGGTCCAGAACCAACAACTGCCACATGCTTACCCGTCCGTACCGGGGGCGGGTTCGGAATAATCCAGCCTTCCTCATATCCCTTTTCCACAATGGCCAATTCAATATTCTTGATGGTTACTGGCGGATCATTCAAGCCTAAGGTGCAGGAACCTTCACAGGGCGCAGGGCAAACTCTTCCCGTGAATTCGGGGAAGTTATTGGTTTTGAACAGCCGGTCCAAAGCCTGTCTCCACAAACCCCGGTAAACCAGGTCATTCCATTCTGGGATCAGGTTGTTAATGGGGCAGCCAGCCGCCATCCCATTGAGTAATTTTCCTGTGTGACAAAAAGGGATCCCACAATCCATGCAGCGCGCGCCTTGAGTGCGCAGCTTTTCTTCTGGAAATGGGCGGTGAAACTCTTTCCAATGCAAGATACGTTCATTCGGGGGAAGGTCCGCCGGGAGTTCTCGAAAATATTCCATAAAACCGGTTGGTTTGCCCATAATAGTTACCTCTAATCTCAATTTCCACTAACGCGGACCAGATCCTGGCTGTTCAATTCAAAGGCAGCCATGACCACATTTTCGCCGCTTACGCCGGTGGCCTCAATTTCTTGATAGGCTTGCAGCATCCGTTTGTAATCCTTGGGGATCACCTTGATAAACCGTGGCTCAATCTCCCGCCAGTTGGATAAAATCCGCGCGCCCAGCAGGCTGCCGGTCAACTCCACGTGAGTCCGAAATCATTTCTTTGACTTCCGCGATTTCGAATGGGTCTTCCAGCCGGTCCAGGTCAACCATCTCCCTATTACACTTGCGGTGGAAGTCACCATTCCAGTCGATCACATAGGCAATGCCGCCCGACATACCCGCCGCAAAGTTACGTCCGGTTTCACCCAGGACGACCGCCCGCCCACCGGTCATATACTCGCAGCCATGATCACCCACCCCTTCGACCACTGCCTTCATCCCGCTGTTGCGCACGCAGAAACGCTCGCCAGCCATCCCGCGGATGTAGGCTTCGCCGCTCGTTGCGCCATAAAAAGCCACATTGCCGATAATGATGTTATCTTCAGGCGCGAACGTCGAGCCTTCCGGCGGGTAAACGATGATTTTTCCACCGGATATGCCTTTGCCAATATAGTCATTTGAGTCGCCCTCTAATTCTAACGTAACCCCTTTGGGGATGAAAGCGCCAAAACTCTGCCCGGCAGAACCGTGAAAACGCAGATAAATCGTATCTTCGGGCAACCCATCAGGGCCAAAACGGCGGGTGACTTCGCTGCCCACCTGGGTTCCAACCACCCGGTGCGTGTTGCGAATGGGTAGGTCTGCCTCAATGCGTTCGCCCCGTTCCAGGGCCGGCGCGCATAACTTGAGCAATACCTGTTGATCCAGCGTTTTTTCCAGGTTATGATTCTGCGGAATCGTGCAGTGCTGGTTATTCCGTTCTACCTCTTGTGGCTGATAAAGCAAAGCGGATAAATCAACGGTCCTGGCTTTCCAATGCTCGACCGCCTGCCGCGGTTCCAGTTTATCGGTCCGGCCAATCATCTCTTCGATCGTGCGAAAGCCCAGCTTTGCCATCAATTCGCGCATTTCCTGGGCGATGAAGTACATAAAGTTAATCACATGGTCCGGATCGCCTTTGAAATTCTTGCGCAGTTCCGGGTTCTGTGTCGCAATCCCGGTCGGGCAAGTATCCATATGACAAACGCGCATCATCACGCAGCCCAAAACGACCAGCGGCGCTGTGGCAAAGCCGAACTCTTCCGCGCCCAATAAGGCCGCAATAACCACATCCCGCCCGGTTTTCAGTTGCCCATCGGTTTCGATGGTAATGCGGCTGCGCAGGTTGTTCAATACCAATGTCTGGTGCGTTTCCGCCAAACCCAATTCCCAGGGTAAGCCGGCATGTTTAATCGCCGTCTGAGGTGACGCGCCGGTCCCGCCATCATGCCCACTGATTAAGACAACATCGGCATGCGCTTTCGCCACACCTGCCGCCACAGTTCCTACCCCCATCTCCGATACTAACTTGACGGATATGCGCGCCTTTGGGTTTGCATTCTTGAGATCATGGATAAGCTGCGCCAGATCTTCAATCGAATAAATATCATGATGCGGCGGAGGGGAGATCAATCCGACCCCAGGCGTAGAGTGGCGCACCTTAGCAATCCAGGGATATACCTTCTTCCCCGGCAGTTGACCGCCTTCACCAGGTTTTGCGCCTTGCGCCATTTTAATTTGCAGCTCGCGCGCGTTTACCAGGTAGTAACTGGTTACGCCGAAGCGAGCTGAAGCCACCTGCTTGATAGCGCTGTTCCGCGAATCGCCGTTCAAATCCAGCTCATACCGCGCCGGGTCCTCGCCGCCCTCGCCTGTATTGCTTTTCCCACCGATGCGGTTCATCGCAATCGCCAGGGCCTCATGCGCCTCTTTACTGATCGATCCATAAGACATCGCCCCGGTTTTAAAGCGGCGCACAATGGATTCTACCAATTCAACCTCTTCCAAGGGGATGCCTTGCTCGGGAAACTTAAAGTCCAGCAGGCCGCGCAAAGTATAGTGTTTCTGGGATTGGTCGTTAACGATCTGAGTGTAGCGCTTAAATGTGCTAAAGTCATTGGTGCGGCAAGCTTGCTGAAGCAAATAGACGGTCTCCGGATTAAACAGATGCCGCTCGCCATCTTCACGCCACTGGTACTGCCCACCGACATCCAGAGTGCGCCCATTCAAGGAGCGCACCGGGAAGGCGTGCGCATGGCGTAAAGCAGCCTCCTGCGAGATAATCTCGATGCCTGCGCCTTCAATTCGGGAAGGAGTCCAGGCAAAGTATTTATCGATAAAGTCCTTCCGGAGACCAACGGCCTCAAAAACTTGCGCGCCGCAGTAACCCTGTACGGTCGAGATGCCCATCTTCGAGAGGACTTTCACCACACCTTTAACCACTGCTTTTGTATAATGGCTGGCGGCTTCGTGCAAGTCTACACCGGTCAACATGCCCTGGTTAATCATCTCCTCAATCGAGGCATAGGCTAGATAGGGGTTTACAGCCACTGCGCCATAACCAATCAACATGGCAAAGTGATGCACCTCACGTGGCTCACCCGATTCAACGATCAATCCAATATGCGTGCGCGTCCCCTGGCGAATCAGATGATGATGCAGACCCGCGACGGCCAACAAGGCGGGGATTGGCGCATGATCCTGGTCGATGTTCCGGTCAGATAGAATGATAATGTTCGCTTCATCATTGGCGATGATCTGATCTGCTTTTTCACACAGTTCTTCCAGCGCCCGTTCCAAACCAGCGCCGTCTTCTTTAGGGTCAAAGAGAATAGGCAGCGTAACCGTCCGGAAGTACAGCCGGTTCAGGTGACGCAGCTTGGCCAGTTCTTCATTGGTCAGGATCGGTTTCTTCAGCTTGATCTGGCGGCAGTTTTCAGGGCGCGGTTCGAGCAGGTTCTGCTCTGAGCCAATCATCACTTCCGTGCCAGTGATTATTTCCTCGCGAATGGCATCAATCGGTGGGTTTGTGACCTGGGCAAAAAGCTGTTTAAAGTAGTTATAGAGCAGCTGCGGTTTATCCGAAAGAATCGCCAGGGGCGCGTCATTGCCCATCGAGCCAAGCGGCTCGATACCATTCTTCGCCATCGGCTCGATAATGGTCCGCAAGTCTTCATAGGTGTACCCAAAAGCATGCTGATACTGCAATACCTTCTTGTCCTGGTCAGGGCCTTCGAGGTCCTGGCCAATGCCGCCATAAGCCGGTACTGGCGGGTCCGGCAGATCTTCAAGGTCTACCATGAACTCATTCAGCCATTTTTTATAAGGACGCGCGGAAGCAACTTCATGCTTTATTTCCTCATCACTGATGATGCGCCCTTCCTCTGTATCAATCCATAACATGCGCCCCGGTTCCAGGCGGCCTTTCTTGACAATCATTTCTGGGGGAATATCCAGCACCCCAACCTCAGAAGCCAAAATGACCCGGTCATCCGTGGTCACATAGTAACGCGAAGGCCGCAAGCCGTTCCGGTCTAATGTCGCGCCGATCCCGCGACCATCCGTAAAGACCATCGAGGCCGGTCCATCCCAGGGTTCGAGTAAAGTACTGTGAAACTCATAAAATGCCCGTTTCTCTTCACTCATGGTCTCATGCTTCGACCAGGGTTCTGGGATCATCATCATAATGGCATGCGGCAAAGACCGTCCTGCAAGCACCAGCAGTTCCAGAACATTATCAAACATGGCCGAGTCTGAGCCATCCTCATTAATCACCGGTAAGATCTTTGGCAAATCGTTACCAAATAAGGTGGAGTGAAAACGTGTCTGGTAAGAACGCAGCCAGTTGACATTGCCCCGCAAGGTGTTAATTTCGCCATTATGGGCCAGATAACGGTAAGGATGCGCCCGGTCCCAGGAAGGGAAGGTGTTGGTGCTAAACCGGGAGTGAACCATCGCCAGAGAAGTCTCCATGGCTGGATCCGATAGATCCGGGTAGAAACTGCGCACCTGGGTAGGGGTTAACATCCCTTTGTATATTATTGTCTTATAGGACATGCTGCAAATATAGAATTGCTCACGCCCCGGCAGATCACCGTAGCGCAGCGCCTGTTCCGCGCGTTTACGGATCACGTATAACTTGCGTTCAAACGCCATGCGATCCTTAATAGCTGCGCTGCGCTCAATAAACACTTGCCGCACAACCGGTAATCCAGAGCGCGCCGTCGCCCCTAAGGAACTGCCATCCGTGGGAACGGTACGCCAGCCCAGGATGCACTGACCTTCTTCTTCAATAATCTGCCCAAGATGCCGCTCAAACTCAAGGCGAAGGGTTTCATCTTCAGGAAGGAAAAGCATTCCGACCCCATAATAGCGCGGCCCGGGCAGATCAAAACCTGACGCTGCACTCTCTTTAACAAAGAAGCCATGCGGCATCTGGATCAAAATTCCAGCGCCATCCCCAGTGTTCGTTTCGCTGCCCACTGCTCCGCGGTGTGCCAGATTTTCCAGAATGGTGATGCCTTGTTCGATGATCTCATGGGATGGGATACCGTTAATGTTGACGACGAAGCCTGTGCCACAAGCATCATGTTCAAAAAACGGATCATAAAGCCCTTGCTTTGGCGGAAGACCTGCTTGGAATGAGTCCTGCTTGTTCGACATCTGTCCTTCTCCTTTGGCTGAAGAAGCCTGCTAACGATAATAGAAGGGTTGAGTGGAACCAAAATCATTAAATAAATCCCCAATAGAGATGGCTCCGCTTTTCCCTGCTGTTTCACCGGTGAAAAAGCCAACTCACAGCATCGAATTAATTGGCCGATTATATCATAATAAATAAATTTAAGTGTAAATTCGGAAAAGTTTTTTATCATTTTTGTAATAAACGCCGGAAATTTTAAGATTAGCTTTTTTCCGTCCTATATGCCTTATAAAAAGGAGCAAAAAACCAAATACAAGATCAATCTTTATCATTTCTATAAATGATGTACAATTAACCCATCGTTTATCTTCTTCCGCCGATCAAAAAGGAGGAATTTCTATGGCAGAATTAGACCGAAAATTTGCTCGTCTCAACAAAGATGATATTAACAAACTCCAGGATCTGGAAAAAGAAACCGGCAAAGTGATTATTGCCTATGAGCCAGATTCCACATATGCCAAACTATCGGAAGACCAGTTGAAAAAGATTCAACAGATGGAGAAAGAATTGGGAGTCATATTGATTGCCTATAAACCCTAATTGCAGCCCAGTGGATCAGGAAGAGGGCCGAATTACATTTCCCTCTTCCTGATCCAGAAAAGCCTTGCTTTCCCAAAAATTCCCCCTCAAAAACGAAAACGAATTTTGAAAAATGGCATACAATAACAGTATGAAGAAAGCAGCTGTTATTATGCTTTCCTTATAATTCGGACCACAATCACATTATTCGTTCGCCGACAAAATTGAAAATCGTTTGATTGAATTAGACCGAGGAGGAAAAAGATGGTTCCCACCCCCAATACAAAGGTTGATATTCCAGGTTTTGGTGAATTAACGATTACAGATCAGCATACTCAAATCGGGAAAGGCGAATATCACGAAGTGACCATCGTCTTTAATCCCCATGAAGAAGCCAGAAACCGTAAAGGTCTGGTCATTCGTTTGGACAGCAACGGCAACTGCCAGATGGAAAACTGTCACGAACAATCGGTAGAAGAATGGGATGGTCGCGGAGTCGCATAACAAATTTCACTCAGGCAGCCAGCAATCTTTATGAGCAATGATAAAAACTATATCCTGGCGATCGACATCGGCGGGACGAAAATCTCGGCTGCTCTGGTTGATCCAGACGGGCGCATCTTTTATCGCCAGGAACTGCCCACTTTAGCTAATGAGGGTCGTTCGGGTATTTTAGGACGCCTTGAAACGCTCGGTCAGGCGCTTATTAACCAGGCGCCCTCACATAGCATTATCGCAGTGAGCGCTGCCAGCGCCGGTCAAATCGATATCCGCAGTGGTCGTGTAAACTACGCCACGGATAATCTCCCAGGCTGGAACCAGCTGGATCTGACCAACACGCTGGAAATGATGTTCAAGCGCCCGGCAACAGCCGATAACGATGTCAACGCAATGGCGGTTGCAGAAATGGCTTTTGGCGCCGGACGCGGGGCACAGGATGTATTTTGCGTGATGGTTGGCACCGGTGTGGGTGGGGCTCTGATCTTGAACGGCGCTTTATATCATGGCAGCCTGGGGGGAGCCGGGGAGTTTGGGCATCTTTCGATCCAGGCCTTTGGCGGGCGCTTATGCAACTGTGGCGGAACGGGCTGTGTGGAAGTTTATGCTTCGAGCCGCGCAGTCCTTCATGATTTTACCGCTTTAGCCGGGGAGCAGGAAATCAGCCAGCGCCTCGGCATCCACTCAGCAGATTTGACCATCCAAAATTTCGCAGATGCTTTCCATAATCAGCAATTAAATGACTGGCGTGCCTTGCATGAGACAGTTGCTCAAGCCGCCGAAGCACTGGGCGCAGGCATTGCCTCGGCGATCAATCTGGTTTCGCCCCAGCGCGTGGTGATCGCCGGAAGCATTCAGCTGCTTGGCGACCCTTATCTGGCAGCCGTCAAGCAGTCTATGCAACGGCGGGCGATGACTCCTCGGCGGACGACGCAGCTGTGCTTTTCTCAACTCGGTTCAGATCCTGCACTGGTGGGGGCGGCGCTCCTTGCCCGGCAGCGCCTGTTTCCTTCTTAATCCCTTTTATCCCCGATCAAAAACATAAATTACCTGCTATACGTGTCAAAACGGTCTCTGCCTGGGCGCGTCTCAAGGATCAAATTATGCCGCAAACCAGCGCATCACCCTTTGAAAGCACTACCTCAGCCAGGCATCCCGCCAAAAACAGGCGCCAAATGCCATAACCATGGCTGACATCGCCGGAAGATTTCTGCTGACCTCTGGCCAGATTCGAGGTGCGGCTGCATCTGCGCTTGATGAGGCTGCCGGTCCGCCTGGAACCGGGAAGACGCTCGACTTTATTAAGGCGCAGCCGGGGTGCTGGCTCGTTTGGGCAATCACTTCTAGCGGGATTGAAGGTCACAAAAGCGATTGGTAGACCTTCAGTTATACAAATTAGGTTCACTTTCACCCCTGATAAACAAAACGAGACGCTGCGGTGTCTCGTTTTGTTTATCTTTATTGGACTATTTATTTTTCGGCCAAATCGCCTTCGATCAGGTCCTCAATCTGTTTTTCAATTTCTTCCACTTTGACTTTGACAACTTCAATTTCATCCTGAAGGGCCGCTTTCATCCGGCCAAGCGCATCCTTACCAACCAGGGCGATGACCCGGTCACCCGCCATCAGCCGGGTGAAGCCGCGCGGCACGACAATCTTCTTGCCGCGCTGGATGGAGACAATCACGCAATCCTCCGGCAGCGCGACTTCACTAATCTGTCGACCACACGCAGCATCCTCTTGAGAGATATAGAACTCAGTCAATTCGGCGCGGACGATGGTTTCCATTTTCAGGCGTTCCATGTGATGGACAGACTTCTGCGTATCGATCAATTCCTGGGATAGCGAGTGAACAATATCGTTCCGGCGAAGTACACCGATCACGGAGAGCGGGTTGGCACGATCCACCACCGGCAAACGCCCGACATTAAGCGTGCCAAACTTGCGCAGCGCCTCGTCCAGGGTTTCATCCGCGAACACGGTGACCACATTTTGGGAGCAAATATCGATCACCTGGGCATCCAATTTTTCTCGCTCGATGGCCCGTTCCAGGTCCGAAAGGGTTACCACGCCAACCAGTTTATCGTTACTATCGGTTACGACAAAACCGTGATGGCCGGTGTCCTGGAATAACTGCGCCAGCTGCGCCATGGATGAGGTGGGAGCCACCGTGAGCAGCTCCAGATCTGAAGACATCGCATCTTTTACCAGCACAGAATTCAACAAATTCTCGTTGCGTTTGCGAAACAGGTCAATACCTCTCAACTTGAGCTTAAGGGTGTAGATGCTCTCCGGTTCTAAACGAGCCGCTAGAATCGTACTGATCACCGTGGCAAACATCAACGGCAAAATGATGCGGTAGTCCTGAGTCATCTCAAACAGGATCAGGATAGCAGTGATCGGCGCTCGGGCTGCTCCCGCGAATACCGCTGCCATTCCAACCATCGCATACGCCCCACTCGAAGCCGGTAAGCCAGGGAACAGCATCTGAGCTAACTGGCCGTAGGCGCCGCCCAATACGGCGCCGATGAACAGCGCCGGGGCAAATACGCCACCCGAAGCGCCTGAACCGAGGGTCAGGATGGTGGCGAGGATCTTACCAACGATCAAGACGACCAGTAACGACAGGCCAATATTACCGGTCAAGACATTGGCAATCGTATCAAAGCCGGTACCAAAGACCTGAGGCACGAAGAAACCCAGCAGCCCAAGTCCCAAACCACCAATGGCAGGTTTCAGGTAGGGAGGAAACTTCCATCCTTCGAAAACATCTTCAGCAAAGTAAAGCGCTTTGACAAATATGATCGCGCCAAACCCGCCGACAATCCCCAGGCCCAGGTACAGCGGCAGTTCCGCCGGGCTGTTTAAGGAGTAGGCTGGTACGGTAAACGCGGGAGTATTACCCAAAATCGCCTGGCTCACCACACTAGCGGTAACAGCCGACACAACCAGGGTGTTTAAGTTTCGAATGCTAAAGTCACCCAGAATCACCTCCAGGGCGAACATGACCCCGGCGATGGGCGCATTAAAGGTTGCCGCAATACCTGCCGCCGCGCCTGAGGCCAAGAGAGTCACGACCCGGCGCTCATTCATTTTGAAAATCTGGCCTAAAGTCGAACCCAGAGCCGCGCCAATCTGCACGATCGGGCCTTCACGGCCCACCGAGCCACCAGATCCAATGGTGATCGCAGATCCAAGTGCTTTGACCAGCACGACTACCGGCCGGATTTTGCCGCCTTTCGTCGCAATTGCGGTCAGTACTTCCGGAACACCGTGGCCCTTTGCTTCAGGCGCGATGAAATGGACCAGAGGCCCCACAATGAGGCCGCCGATCGCTGGAAGAAGAATGACATACAGATTACCAGGGAGCCCAAAAAGTTTTCCCCCACCCCAGAAAAGGTTGGTAAAGAAGCTGATCATACGGATAAAAATAACGGTGCCTAACCCGGTACCTGCTCCAACCACTACCGCGAAAGCCACCATTACTGCCATTTCTGAAGACCAGAACCGGCTCACCAGAGCCTGTGTATTTGGCCTTACCCTTTTTGTTACAATGCTTTTTTCCATACGCTTTGCCCAATCTCTCTGCTAAAGAATTGCGCAGCAAAGGAATTCTGCTATCAAGCTAATATTAAACTTTAGATACCGATCTTAACGTTCTAACGGTAAGGAAAAATAACTAATTCGCCCAAATCTTTGCTGTCGTGTTTTCCCTGCTAGTTTACCACAAACCCAACCGGATATAAACTTGTCCTGGAACAGGATATCGAAAATTATCCTGAAGCGCCTTTACAATACGTTTCAAAGCAAAGTAATGAAAACAATCCACTTTTCTTTCATTAACCTAACCTTATTCAGTTCATTTCAAGGGATAATAAGATTATTCCGGTTTCATTGGAGGTAAGATGGTTTCATTAAACTCACTAGAACGCACTCACGATCTGCGGCTGCCGGATTGGGGTCCCTATACCAAGAAATATAGCGGTATTTCCCACCTACCCGATGGTAAATCTGGGCTACGCTTTGATCTCAGTGTCTTTCCCGGTTACTACCGCCGGCAGGTATTGGTACCCAATGCGAAATGGGAATCTGGTTTCCATCCCTGGGAAGCGGCGCCGGATTTAAGTTACTACGCCTATCGGTATGAATTGGAGTGGAAGGATCAGGTGTACTGCGATATCTCGTATTCCGCGCTTGGCCCAAATTCCCGCCTGATCCGCAGCGAGTTCGTAAATCAAACCGCGCAGTCGCAGAATCTCGTGCTGCATTATATGGCATCGCTCAATTTTCCACCGCTGCACACCTACTCGGATGAACCCATTCAGCCCAGCCGGGTTCATCTACCCGATGGCGCATTATGGCTCGATGCGCTTGATTACACAGACCTCGGCTTTGCTTACCCACGTCCCCAGGACACGTTAGGACAGGATGGAAAGTTGCGGGGTGAAATCCGCGCAAATGATTTTGTCAACGGCAGCGGGATTGGTGAAGGCTTTGGGCGCGACCAGAATGACTGGGTTCGCTATCGCTTCCGCCTGGAAACGCCTATGCTTAATGCAGTGCTCCTGCTGCGTTACCGCGCCCCCGAAGGAAACACTGGCTTTAACCTGACTGGCATCCTGGAAAAATCCATTACCCTGCCTTTGAAGGAACGTCTTTCACTCCTCCCTATTCCACTGCAAGATTTACCCGCCGGAGAGCATGCCTTTGAACTTACCGCGCATGGCGGGGCGGAGATCGAACTCGATGGCTGGGTGCTCGTTCCGGAAAATCTGATAGATCAGGTGCGTTTCGAAGCAGTCAACTGGCAGCCTGTACCGGAAATCCTTCCGGGTCCCCTGCCAAACAGCCTCCTGCTTAAATATGCGGATGTCAACCTGTTTTACGGGCTTACCTGGCTGGATAACCCTTGGGAGATTCGGGAGCTGTACACCGCTGAGTTAGACCGCTTCCTGCGCTATTATGTACAGGAACATGTTCGAAAGGCGCTGTTCGGAGACGGAGAAGGTCACTTCACAAATGTGTTTTTGCGTCCGATCGAGGTGCTGCCAGGGCAAAGCAAGGTGTTGTATGGAATGGTTTGCTCAGGCAGCCAGGAAGAAGTGGAAAAAGCCATCTCAAGCCCCGCTAAGCCAACAGAGCTGCCAGAGATCCACTACCAGAAGGCAAGAGCAAAAATGACACGCCTGGAAGGCACCCCTGCCGGGGAACGCTATCGCTTCAGCCAGGAAAAAATGGCGGCGACCGTTCTAACCAATGTCGTATACCCGGTCTACACCCGCCGCAGCTACATCCGCCACTACACGCCCGGCAAATGGTGGGACTGCCTCTATACCTGGGATTCAGGTTTTATCGGGTTGGGCCTGCTCGAACTGGATATCAACCGGGCTGTCGATTGCCTCAACGCCTATACAACTTTCCCTGGCGACCCGCAAGCGGCATTTCTGCATCATGGCAGCCTTGTCCCCGTCCAGCACTATCTTTTCCACGAGCTGTGGAACCGGACGCAGGACACCGATTTACTAGAATATTTTTATCCTCGCCTGAAGCAGTACTACCGCTTTTTTGCCGGGCGATCAGGCAGCTCAACCACCCGGCAGATGAAATCAGGCTTGCTTAAGACCTGGGATTACTTCTACAACTCAGGCGGTTGGGACGATTATCCTCCTCAAGTCTATGTTCATGAAAATGGACTGGAAGCCACCACAACCCCGGTGATCAGCACGGCGCATGGCATCCGTACGGCTAAAATAATGCAAGCAGCGGCACACGCGCTACGAGCGGCCCAGGATGCAGCGGAATACCAGGCCGATATAGACCAATGGGTAACTGCACTCAACCAGTATGCCTGGGATGGCGAAGCGGGTTACTTCAGTTATGTTTGCCATACCGCTGACGGAGAACCCGAAAGCATTTTACGCCACGCCAGCGGTCAGAACTATGATATGGGTCTGGATGGCGCAGCCCCCTTGTTTGCCGGCGTTTGCAGCCCAACGCAAGAGCAGATACTCCTGGAGCATTTGACTTCGCCAAAACGGCTCTGGACGCCGCTCGGCATCAGCACGGTGGATCAACAGGCAGCCTATTACAAAGTCGACGGATATTGGAACGGCGCAGTCTGGTTTCCGCAGCAGTGGTTCTACTGGAAAGCGCTGCTCGACCTGGACCAGGGGGACTTTGCCGCACAGGTTGCGCAAACCGCTTTAGAAACCTGGAAGGCGGAAGTAGACACCTCTTATAACTGCTTTGAACACTTCATCATCCAATCTGGTCGAGGGGCGGGCTGGCACCAATTCGGCGGTCTTTCCACACCGGTTCTGCTATGGTACAGCGCCTATCATCGCCCAGGCCGGCTGACAACCGGATTCGACACCTGGATTGAGCAGCAACAGTTCAGCCAGGGAGACCGCCGCCTGGAAAGCAGGCTGATTACCCAACAAACCGGGCAGCACACCCCCCGCGTAATCGCGGCAATGCATCCTGCGGAAACTTATTCGGTCACCTGGAAAGGCCACACAGCTGAGTTCCAAGAGCGTTACCCAGGTGTGCTTGAAATTGCGCTGAATGGAGAAGGCGGGCAGGGGCAGCTGATTGTGCAGCCGGCTGGTTCTTGAGAGTTTGTTTTACGGTCTTCATTAGTGCGGCAGAGGGTAGGTCCCTTTGCCGCACTAATCACCCATTTCGTTATGCCTCAGCAGTCACGCCGCGCACCCATTTTGCAAACGCCGGGAACACGACCTCGGGCTCCAGCAGTTCCGGGTGCCAGCGTTTCTCATGCTCGAACTGCAGCCACCCGCTATAACCATTTTTCTGCAGCAGATGAATCGCTTCCGCCAGTGGCAGCTGCCCGGTCCCAGGCATGACATAATGCCAACCGTCATCCATGGCCAGTTCATGCTGCGGATCATAAACGGCATCTTTAATATGGGTATAACCCACTCGCGGACCAATTTCCGCGTAGGATTGTTCTGGCGTTTCATTTCCCACCCGGCTGGTATGCCCCATATCCCATAAAGCGCCAAACGCTGAGTCGGGGATACTGTCTAAGAGCAATTTACAATCCTGCGCCTTAATCCATAGGTCATGCGTCTCGAATACCCAGCGTAAATCTCGCGCGCCGTCCAACCCCAGAATTTGCTCGATGCAGTCGCAGCCCATGCGCGCCAGATCTTCCCGCGGGTACTGCTCCAGGTTGCCTCCGCCAAAGATGCGCACCACTCCCGCGCCTAACGCTTTAGCCACCGGGATCGTGCGCCGGGCTTCTTCCAGATTGCGTTGCAGCAGATCCGGGCGGCAAACGGTAATCGACGAACTGACCGCGCTGACGTCCAACCCGGCATCCGCCAACATTTGCCGGGTCTCCGCAGCGCCGCTGGTGAATTCAGGCAAAGTGGTTATGTCAATATTATCCAAATATCCCCGGAAATCCACCCCGTCAAAACCGTATTCCTGTCCGCGCCGGCAAATTGTTTCCAGATCCCATCCCGGGCAACCCAACGTCATAAAACTGATCTTCATCTTCAGCTCCTGTCTTGAACCATTTTATTCACCAGTTCATTTTGCATGCTCCAGCCGGCACTAAAGAAGCCGGCTGGATTACACAAAACGCGCCGCCTTTCGCGTATTAATGCACGCTGAACGATTTGCTTACATCTTCCTGCGCTCCATCCGTCTCGGGCTTTTGATAGCGGCTGGTGCCAATCAATTCCATCAACTTCGCTTCGTAAGCATCCTCATCCAATGGAAGTTCCACCGTCTTCCCTGTGAATGATGACAGCATGATTGCGTTGCCCAGCATCACTGAGCGAATGCCTTCTTCCCCGCGGGCGATCAAGGGTTCGCCGTGCAGAATGGCATTGGCGAAGTTTTCCAGGATAATACGGTGCCCCGGCTGACCGTGGTGAGTAAAAGGCAGCTCAATCTTCCAATTTTCCACCTTATCAAAAGAGGCCGGTGAGGTATTACTAAACTCAAACATGGATTGACGGTTGCGATAAAAGGTAAGCTGCCCATCTTCAAAGATCACTTTGCCATTCTCACCCACAATTTCCAACCGGTTGGTGCCGGGTGACTCGGCTGTGGTGGTGATAAAGTGCCCTACCATGCCATTTTCATACTCAAAATAGCCGGTCACTTCGTCTTCTACTTCAATATTATGGTACTTGCCGATATGCGCAAAACCGTTCACCCGCTTGGGGAGACCCGTAAACCACTGGAACAGATCCAGGTTGTGCGGGCATTGATTCAATAAAACGCCGCCCCCTTCTCCGCGCCAGGTAGCCCGCCAACCGCCGCTGTCATAATAATGCTGCGTGCGGAACCAATCCGTGATAATCCAGGTGGCCCGTACCAGACGCCCGAGCTCGCCATCATCAATCAGGCTCTTGATCTTCTTCCAGAAACCATATGTGCGCTGCATTAACATAATGGAGAACACCAAATCCGGCTTCTGCAACCTGGCCTGTTCGTAAGCTTCAATCATCTTACGCGCGTCTTTTACATGCACCGCAATCGGTTTTTCAGTGAGGACATTTATCCCTAACTTGAAAGAATCGATGCTGATCGGCGTGTGATCATAATGGGGCGTCGCAATAACCACGCCATCCAATGGGCATTTTTCCAGCAAATCTCGATAATCATAATAAGCTGGAACCTGATACTGAGCGCCAAACCGATCCGCCTTCTCCCGGTCGATATCGCAAATCGCAGCTAGTTCAGCATTCTCAAGACTGGAAATATCTCGAACATGACTGCTGCCCATGTTCCCAACGCCAATGACCGCTAACCTGACTTTTGAATGATCCACCATGTTTGTCTCCTTGTGATTAAGCTGCCGCATAGACAGCCCGTTTTCCTTCCCAATCAGATGTGAAATAGATATGGTCAGCCTTATGATTATAAATCGGATGCGGGTGACTATCTTGTGAGTTCCAGCTCGATCTATGCCGGCAGATGGCAGTCCAATGACTGGACAGGTTGGTCCAATCGACTGCAACCCGGCTGATCCACTGCCCATTATCCGCACCTTCATCCTCAGGCGCTTGATAATAACCGTCCGTCACCAGAGCACCGCTATCCCCTACCGTAAAATGACCATAAGCGGTCCAATCTACTGGCAGAGTCACTTCTCGCGCATCCGAACCATCCGGGTTTACCCGCCCCAGGTAACTGGTTCCATGCCCATACTGCCCATGATAAATAACTGCCTGGCCATCCCGCTGCCACATTTCATGGCAGGTCCAGTCCGCCCGGCTGCGCCCTTCCCCCTCTTGACGCAGGCGGATATGCTGCTTCCCATCAAACAGCCACATACGCCGAATGCCGCAGTCCCCTGGCCATTCATGATTGTAAAGAATCAGGCTGGAGTTGATGGGAGAAAACTGAACGTGAGTGATCCAGGCGCGGGGGACGCATTCGTGTGCCAGGATAGAACCCGTTTGGGTATCCACCACCCACAGATATGAATTTAAATTTTCATCCTGCACGCGCTGGTCGATATCGTAGGCCGGTCGTCCCGATAACTGTGCGTCGCCGTCCAGCGCCCGCGCGTCTGTGGTCGGTATGCACAACCGGCGGCCGTCGCCCGAGACATGGGTAAAGGCGGTCATTTGCCCGGCAGGTAGTTCGTTTAATACCCGCATGCTTCCCTGAGGGTCAGCCTGGCAAATTTGCCGTCCTTGCAGGTAATAAACGTTACCATTGCGCGGATCCAGGCTAACGCTGGCTTTCCCCAGCCCCTGATAAGGAAGACCGTCGAAGTAAACGTACGACTTTAACCAACCTTCTTCATTTTGGGACAGCTGGCGTTCTCCACCGGTTTGCAGATCGCGCAGGAAGATATTGGGCTGGCCAGTCCGGTCGCTCAGGAAAACCAGGTGAGTGTCATCCGCCCACAGGCTGGAGGATGTAAAGTATAACAACTGCTCATTTGCTTCAGAGTGCTGCGTTACTCGTTGTGGCTGCATCGGCTAAGCCTCCTTACAACTTCTGCGCTTCACGATCCAGAATTTCCCAGGCCTTCTGAATATAAAAGCGGTAATTTTCTAACGGCGTGCCATTCGGAATGCGGTGGTCCAAGGCCAGCATGCAGCCTCCCGTAGCAACCATCGGTGGAAGCTTATACTCCAACTCTGCGGCAATTTCCGCCTGACTGCGGCGCAGCACATGCTTATCGATGCCCCCATAAAAGGCAAGCCGCTTGCCATAGCTTTGCCGCACCTGGACGATATCCATGCCAGCTGCCGGCTCCATTGGGTGCATACAGTTGACCCCTGCATCAAGGAACTCGGAAATGACAGGATTCATATTGCCATCACTGTCCTGGTCAAATACCCTGGCTCCGCGCTCCTGCAGTAGTTCCCAGATGCGGCGATAATAGGGCCCAATGAATTGTCGAATCTGTTTAGGACCAACCAGCGGGCCGCTTTTGCCTGCCATATCCTCGTGGACGAACAATAGATCCACCGGAACGACCGCCGAAACCTGTTCCAGAACGCGAAAAGCGGTATCGGTCAGCGTTTGGAGCATATCGGCTACCAGTTCTGGCTGTTCGTAATATGCCATGCACAAAGCGGCTTCCCCCATCAATTCGCGCGGCTCATCAAAGCCACCAGGGATCGATACACAAATCACCTTTCCCGTCTCCAGAAATTCTCGGGCGCGCCCCTGCCAATCGGCAGCTAGCCGCGCTGGTGAATAGCTGTACCAGGATTTTATTTTGAGCCAGTCAGCCATCGTTTTGACCGGGTAATCCAAGGGCAGCGCCAGTGTAGCGAACCCTTTCGGCAGTTTCATGGTGCGGCCCAGACCATCTCGAGATAGGCGGTAAGTTTCCGTTTCCTCCAAAATCAACTCTGGATAACCACCCATACGCCCAGTGTTCACCGGCAAGAACCCCCGCGCCTCACAGCGATACGGGTAGGCAGAGAAATCCAATTCAGCCGGGCTGGCTCCTTGCATTTCCCACTCTTCTTTTAATCCGACAATTGGCCCGAAGATTTCCGTAAAGAGCGGGCGGCGATTGGCTTGAAAGGTCATATGTGCCAGATATTCTGTTCGATCCACCGATGGCGTTTTTCGGATCGCCAGATCTTCATGCTCAATCCACTTCAATTTCATCGTCAACTCCGCCCTTTTCGATCACTGCTTCCACAGCGCCCGCAGGCGGTGCGCCGCCAGCTTTGGCTTGCGGTCCCGGGTAAATACGCCTTTCATGTTCAAGCCATTCACCCGCACCACGCTCTGGCTGGTTTTAAAGTCGCACAGGTTCCACACATGTTCACCCACGACAAAGGGCTTGCTGCGTAGTAAATGGATATACTGTTCCAGCAGATCCGCCTGGAACTCCTCGCTGAACATTTCTGGCGGCTGTGCGTGATGTCCGGCGACAGTATCCGCGCCGAACTCACTCAAAATCAATGGCTTTGGATAGCGGGCATGCAGGGCATCCAATTCTTCAGACAATTTCTCACAGCCCAACTCAATCCGCCCCGATTCGGAGTACCAACCGTTGTAGCGGTTTAAAGCCAGCACATCACAAAATTCGAAAGCCTCTTCTGCCACTCCCAGGTAGCTGACCACTGTTGCTGGGCGGGTTGCATCCAGGGATTTTGCCAGGTCATACAAGCTGCGGAAAAACCCTTTCGCGCTGGGCCGGTTCGAATGGGGCTCGTTCGCCAGTGACCACATGATCACGCTGGGGTGATTTTTATCCCGGTCAATCATTTCCCCGATATACTGCTGGCACAGCTGTAAGCGCCGTTCCAGGCCTGTTTCATGAAAGAACAGCCCAACCGCCGGAATTTCGTCAATCACCAGGAACCCCAGGCGGTCCGCCAAATCCATCATCTGTTCAGAATAGGGATAGTGGGTGGTGCGAAAAGAGTTGGCCCCAACCCATTCCATCAAGGCATAGTCTTTAATCATAACGGCAGGCAGCAAACCTCGACCGATCACCGGAAAATCTTCATGGCGGCCAAAGCCTTGGAGATAGACGGGCTGTCCGTTGAGCAGTAGCTGATCTCCAACAACTTGAATGGTTCGAATACCAACCGGTAGGGTGTAGCGGTCAAAGACAGCCCCTTCTCGCTCCAGTTCCACCGTCAGGTCATACAGGTTTGGCGCACCCGGAGCCCACAAGGCAGCCTCCGGCACGACCAGGTCCACCGCTCCCGTGTTGTTGATTTTCATTTCTGCCAGAATATTCGCGCCGTGGCCCTTGAGAACTGCCCGAGCAAGCACCGCATCTTCCCCATCACGGCGGATTGTCACATGTACGTGCCCGGTCTTCCCCTCAAGGTCACTGGAGACGGTCAGGTCCCGCAAGGCATCGGCGGAAACGGCATATAAAAGCACCGGGCGCTCTATGCCACAGTAAGGGAAGAAGTCAAAGGAAGCTTGTGGATAGTTGAGTAAGAAGTTCGAGAAGATATCTTTTGGGTCGCCCGCGACATTACCTGGAGGCACGCGGTCTGGCGCAAGCAAACCTTCCACCCGCACAACCAGCAGGTTTCCTTCCGTATTGAGATTTTCGGTGACGTCAAACTCAAACGGCAGGTGTCCACCTTCATGAGCGCCGAGGCAGTCCCCATTCAACCATACCTCTGCCAGATAATTTACAGCATTGCAGCGCAGGTGCATGCGCTGGTGGCTGCTGTCCCAGCCCATCGGCAGATCAAAACGGGTTTGGTACCAGGCTGGGCCTAAGAATTCTCGTCCATCTTCAAACTGCTCGTTCCAACTAGAAGGCACCGCGATTGGCCGGCCATCGCCAAAACCATTGGGCCGGTCTTGAGCACCGCCGGAGTTTTCGGGGTCAAAACAAAAATCCCAGAATCCAGACAGGTCAACAGCCTGGCGAAAAGGATTGGATTGAGGATAAAGCATGATCTACCCCACTTCACCTAGATCGGTCCATTACTTCAGCGCGCACCCGAACCGACAGGTCCTGGGCGGGCAAGAAATCGACGGTCAGGCGCCTTAAGACGCCAGGCTTGTGATTTTCATGACTGGCTTCTTCTAACAGTTCAACAGCGAATTTAGCTCCCTCAGGCGCCTCAACCGTCAGGCGCAAATCATGATTTCCGCCATGCAAAACCGCCTGGTTTCCATCCAGGTCCACCTCAAACCAGGTGACGAAGGCTTCTTGCACCGGCAGAGGTTCCTCCGTAAAGTGGTAAGTATCCTCTAGAAGCGCCACGCCATTTTCAGTCAGGCTAACCTCACGGCGCAAGTGATCTAATGCTTCTACGGGATATGCTCGCGCCAATTCTAAGGCCACACAGCGGACAGCGCTCTCCAGGTCCACCGAGAGGATCTTACCAAAATATTCCCGACCTTCTTTTTGCAGCTGCCCTCCGATAACCGGAACATTATGCCCGTAGGAATTGGCAAAAACATTCTGATATCGCTCAGGGCCAAAATACTGGCGTGAGTACAACCCGCGTCCCGGATCGACCAGGAAGCTTTCGCGATCTACATGCAAAATCCAACTGCCAATATCATTCTGATTATGGTTCTCGGCATTGTGCCCGCCTTTAATCGCCAGGACCACCGCAGCGTCTTTTGGCGTATGAGCCACAAAACGCACGACCTCACCTACCTGTTGATAAACATCGGCTTCAGGCATATCCTCATGATACTGCCCATCCCACCAAAGCATATCGCGCAGCATCATAGTCAACCGCCAGAAGCGTTCGGTTGGCACGGGCGGCGAAAGCAGGCTCTGCAAAGAATGCTCCCCTGTCCGTTCCATCAACCGGGTGATCACACCCGGATTGAAATTAAGCGCTTCATCGCAATCAGAAAAAGTCGCAAAATGGGAGGGCGAAAGCAGCAGTTTCGCCGGGTAAGCAGCGATTCTGCGCATATGATCCGAATCCAGCAAATCGATCGCACCGTTCGTGCGGGCGCGGAGCATCTCGGAAAGCGCGATAAAGTTGATCAGACCATAGTGCCAGTAAGAAACGCCTTCGGTAGAGCTGCCATCGGTTTCAAATCCCGTTTGCAGGAAGGTATTGAGACCTTTTAAAGCCAGTTCGAGCGCCTGGGCTAACCGTCCAACCTCTGGCTCTAAGAGCAAGAAGGCTGCCGCAATCGAGCTGTTGCACACCCCATTCCAGTTCATGTGACCGTGATACCACCACATCGACCGCTGATTAGTCAAATAGGGTTGGAAAACGCGCTGCTCGACCTCGCACCGCACCCGGCTGCGCACCTCGGCATCCAGTTGTTCGCCGAGCAAATTGAGCACTTCTCCCAGCATAAAGGCGGTTTCTGCGGAAAATAAGTCAATGATTGTTCCTTCATGTGCAGGTAGGACCCAGGTGGTTTCTTCACAAATCGCCCAGATCAAATCCTGAACTGGGTCTTTATACTCATTTTGTCCTAAGAAGTAGCGCAGGGCGGCCCCCGCCAGCATTGCCCGGCGAGCAAAGTAAGGCGTCTCATATTTTTCCCGATCCCCGGTTTGAACAAACAGGCGAAAGGCAGTGTAACCAGTATGGGGCATATGGGACAGCTCTTTCACCAGTTCTTCTGTCCAGGCCAGGGTTTTTTGAACCTGGGGCTGCGCCAGCAGGGCCGCCCGATCCTTACGGGCAGCTTCAAGTTCGGGTAAAAGAGGAGCCGCATTTTGCAACAACGGGATAATCTCCCGGGCGGTTAGAGTAAACGGGGAGGCTTCTTGTGACATAAGTATTCTCCTGTTAGACAACGGACGATGACATAAGGCTGAGAGTTACCTCAGGCTTACCAACCGTAAAAGACGTTATGAACCCTTTATGCTATTCCTACTTGGCTTTAGCAAAAGCGACGCCGTTCAGAGATAATTCATCGGCAAAATGGCAGGCCACCGAATGAGTAGGGGTCACATTACGCAGTTCGGGTAGTTCAACCTTGCAGCGATCTTTGGCATATAAACAGCGTGGATGGAAGTAACAACCGCTGGGTGGGTTAGCCGGGTCTGGCACGTCACCTTCTAGCAGCAGCCGTTTTGTGCGCAGCCGTGGATCAGGTTTAGGGACAGCGGAGAGGAGTGCTTCTGTATAAGGATGTTTTGGATTACTAAATAATTCTGCCTTTGATGCGATCTCCACCAATTTTCCCACATACATCACCGCGACCCGGTTGGCAATATACTCGACCACGCTCAAATCGTGCGATATAAACAGGTAAGTCAGGTCAAAATCCTGCTGCAAATCTTGCATCAAGTTCAAAATCTGCGCCTGTACAGAGACATCTAACGCTGAGACGGGTTCATCACAAACCACCATGTGCGGGTTCAATGCCAGCGCGCGGGCGATGCCAATGCGCTGGCGCTGTCCGCCGCTGAAGGCATGCGGGTAACGGCGCATATATTCCGGCTGAAGGCCTACGCGTTGCAACAGATAAGCTACCTGGTCTTCCAGCTCTTTACCTTTCGCAATACCGTGAATGCGCAGGGGTTGACCAACGATATTCAACACATTTTGGCGCGGATTGAGGGAAGCATAGGGGTCTTGAAAAATCATGCGTAATTCACGCCGGTAAGGTTTGAGATCTCTGCCCCCTAATTTTGCCAGATCAACCGCTTCGCCCTGTTCATTTTTATATAAAATTTCTCCACTGGTGGGTTCATAAGCGCGCACAATACAGCGCCCCACTGTGGTTTTCCCACAGCCGCTTTCCCCAACCAGACCCAGGGTTTCTCCCCGCATAGCGACCAGACTGACATCATCCACCGCTTTTACACTACCAACCGTTCTGCTCAAAAAGCCACGAGTAATCGGAAAATGCATTTTCAGGTGATTAACCTGTAAACGAACCTCGGATTTCGTTGTTGTCACCAATTCATCCTCCTCATTGTTGCGCACACTTCTAAAAAGGCCTTAATCAGGCAGGCAACACCACCGCCACAATTAATATAAAATGCAACGCACCGAACGGCCATCCGGGAGTGTTTTCAAAGGAATTTTCTCCTTATCGCACTTTCCAGGCATAAAACGATTACAGCGCGGATGAAAAGCGCAGCCAGCCGGGCGGTTATACGGATCAGGGACCATGCCGGTGATCGGATCGAGGCGTCCTAAACGGCTTTGCCCTAAGATCGGAATTGAGCGCAGCAAGGCTTCCGTATAAGGATGAAGGGGGTTGTGGAAGAGGGAATCTACATCCGCCTGCTCCACTACTTCACCCAGGTACATGACAATCACATGTTCACAAATTTCAGCGACGACGCCTAAATTGTGCGTTATCAACATGATCGCCATCCCAAAGTCCCGCTGCAGCTGTTCCATCAACTCGAGGATCTGTGCCTGTGTAGTCACATCCAGCGCCGTAGTAGGTTCATCCGCAATGAGCAGCGCTGGATTACATGCCAGCGCCATCGCGATCATAGCGCGCTGGCGCATACCTCCGCTTAATTGGAAGGGATAGGCATCCACCCGCTGCAGTGGTTCAGGAATACCCACTTTTTGGAGCATTTCAACAGCACGCTCGCGCGCCTCAAGAGGCGTAGCCTTATGATGCAGCATGAACATCTCGGTGATTTGGTCCCCAATGGTATGAACCGGGCTCAATGAAACCATTGGCTCCTGGAAAATCATCGATATTTCCCCGCCGCGCACTGCGCGCATCTCGCGGCTATCAGGCCCTAGTTTCGTTAAATCAACGGCTTGCGCCGGTTTGCCATTGTTCGAATGCAGCCAAAGAACCTGACCATCCACGATTCGCCCCGGGTGCTGTATCAGTTGTAAGATAGAAAAGGCTGTCACGCTTTTTCCGCAGCCGCTTTCACCCACTACTCCCACAGTTGACCCAGGATAAATGGAGAAATCCGCGCCTTCAACCGCTTTTACCGTGCCTTCGTCAAGGTAGAAATAGGTTTTTAAGCCTTTGACTTGCAATAAAGGAATAGGAGATACCTGGCTCATACCGCTCCTTACCGGGCATACGGGTCCGCGGCATCGCGAAGCCCATCACCCAGGAAATTTAGTGTCAAGACTGAAACCACGACGGCCAGCGCGGGGATTAACAACCAGGGGGCCGTGGCGATTGCGCGGATATCCTGCGCATCCTGCAGCAGAACGCCCCAACTAACCACCGGCTCGCGCAGCCCCAGCCCCAGAAAACTTAGCGCGGTTTCTGAGAGGATCATACTGGGGATTGCCAGCGTAATCGCTGCAATCACATGGCTGGTAAAGGCCGGCAGCATTTGGAATAGAATAATCCCCAGTTCATTCTGCCCATCTAACCGCGCCGACATCACAAAGTCTTCTTCGCGCAAGGAGAGGAAACGTCCCCTGACAACGCGCGCTAACCCGGTCCATCCAATTAGCGAAAGAATGATGGTGATTGCAAAGTAAACCTTCAGCGGAGGCATATTCGTGGGCAAAGCCGCAGCCAGGCCCATCCATAGCGGAATGGAAGGGATCGAGCGTAAGAATTCGATGATGCGTTGAATGACGTTATCGATATTCCCGCCATAGTAGCCAGATAGACCGCCGAGCAGAATCCCCAGTACCAGGCTGAGGAATACGCCGATCAGCCCGATCGACATCGAAATCCGCGTACCAGAGATCAGGCGGCTGAGCAAATCTCTTCCCAGTCGATCACCCCCAAGCAGGTATACGGGTTGGCTGGCATCCACAGGACCGAGTAGATGGCGATTGCTGGGGAATACTCCCAACAGCTTGTAGGAATAGCCTTCCACAAAAAAGCGAATCGGAAGCTTCGTGTTTGGGTCGATAACAAATGTCCGGCGCAAGGCAACCGGGTCTATTTTAGAGGTATAGCCATTCACATACGGGTTAAATTTCCCCTGTTCATCAAAAAGATGTAACGCCTGTGGGGGAGCATAGAGAAATTTTGAGTTGGTTGTATCGGGTTTAAAGGGGGTCAGAAACTCGACGAAGAGCGCTACCATGTAAATCAAGATAATAATCACGCCGCTATAGAGAGCCAGTTTATGCTTGCGGAACTTCCACCAGACCAGCTTCCACTGGGGAGCTACGTAAGCTTTGGCCTCTTTTTCGACAACACCTTCCTGAACAATTACAGCCTCTTGAGCCATACACCCTCGTTGTTATCTCAAGAAAATAAACTCCGAATGAAGCTTACTACCCGGATTATTGATAGCGAATACGCGGATCGAGCAGAGCCAGCAAGATATCTGAAACCAACGTGCCGATGATGGTCAAGAAACTTAAGATCAGAATAATCGAACCGGCAAGATACATGTCTTGCGATTGCAGCGAGCGCAGCAGCATTGGTCCCGTTGTGGGCAGGCTCATCACCACTGAAATGATAATCGAACCTGAAATCAGGTAAGGCAGTGTCCACCCGATGGTGCTAATAAATGGATTTAATGCCATGCGCACCGGGTACTTCAATAGTACTTTCCATTCAGCCAAACCTTTTGAGCGGGCTGTAACCACATAAGGCTTGCGCAGTTCATCCAGCAGATTCGCGCGCATGATGCGGATTAATTCCGCCATACCGCCAAAAGCCAGGATGAGGACCGGCAGCCAGAGATGTTGGACCAGGTCACTTATTTTCGCCAGCCCCCAGGGCGCACTTTCCATATCAGATGAAAACAGCCCGCCCAGGGTCAAGCTAAAATATTTGAACTGGATATACATCAACACCAATGCCAGAAGAAAACTGGGAACTGAAATCCCAATAAAGCCAATGAATGTGAATAGATAGTCACCTACCGAGTACTGCTTTACAGCAGAATAGATCCCGATCGGGAAAGCAATAATCCAGGTGATCAGGATGCTCGCCAAAGATAACAACAGCGTCAGCATCACCCGCTCCCAAATCAGACTGGAAACGGGTTGGTGAAACTCAAAAGCGATGCCAAAATCACCTCGGGTAACGATGCCCCAGATCCACTTCGCATACTGCACATACATGGGTTGATCTAAACCATACACGCTTCGCAGTTGCTGGAGCGTTTCCTGGGCATTAACGTTATCGCCCTGGGCTGCCTGACTGGCAATATAAGTCGTGGCAAAATCCCCAGGTGGAAGCTGAATCACTGCAAATGCGACGATGGAAGTTACAAAAAAGGTGGGGATCATCAATAAAATGCGCCGAAGGATAAACTGCATCATAAGCGTCTCTCCTGAAATAACCCCGAAGGGTCTTGTGAACCCTTCGGGGTTGAACTTATACCAACCTGCTTACTGAGCGAAGAAGAATGAGAAGACGTTGGCTGGCGCAGGGGTGGGATATGGCCAGGAGTTAATCATTCGTTCTGGCACATTTTTCATATTGTTCTTGGCAATACCATAAAGATCGGGCGGGGTAGTGACGCCGATGATGAAGAACTGGTCAGCCGATTTCTGGAGCAGATCATTCATAACCTTGACCTGGTTCTCAAAGCCTGGGGTAGTCTTCACTTTTTCAAACAGGTCCATCAGCTGCTTTACTTCGGCCGGGGGCTCTTCAGCAACCGCTGAGGTCGAACCGTTATACCAGAGCGCCCAGGCAACCGCGTAACCCGATTCCAGGCTGTAGGGGAAGAAGGAGCGAGCATCCATCATCGGGTTCACGCCGCCTTCACCGTTCCAGAGCATCGCGTCGAGGTCATTGTTGTCCTTACGAGTGTACAGCAGCGAGCGGTCTTCTGGTTTGGCTTCCGCGTTGACGCCAACCTCTTTCCAATATTTGGACAGCATGTTGCCAACATCCACCTGGTCTTTATTCGCGTTGGCGATCTCGATGACAAAGCTGAACGGTTTCCCATCCGGGCGTAGGCGCATCCCGTTGCTGTCTTTTTTCGGCAGCACCTTATCGAGATATTCATTTGCCTTTGCTACATCAAACTCGACGAATTGATTGGCAAGCTGTTGATTGTAGAAGGGCGTGCCTTCCAACGGAGCTACCTGGAAGGGTTTACCCTGACCCACATAAACGGTATCGATGATTTCCTGACGGTTCAGTGCGTACGACAGGCCAATGCGGAAGTCCTTGTTCTGGAAAATATCGCGCACGGCTTTGTCTTTATGCGTCAGGTTCAGCATAATCGCGATCTTATTGCTGGAGGCATCCGTGAGGTCGAAGAAGTGGTAATCACCCTTCTGCTGGTTATCAAACAACACGGCTTTGTTGTCCAGTGTATTGAAATGCCGCATCTGGAAATCGATTTCGCCGTTGGTGGCCTTCAGCAACATGGCCGGGATATCCTGGAAAACGGTAAAGGTGATTTTGTCGATGTAAGGATACTGCTGGCCGTTCTGATCTACTTTCCAGTAATACGGGTTGCGTACAAAGGTTACCTGCGTGGCATTGCCCGAATATGGTTCATCCACCATCCAGGCATCCAACGTCGGGCGACCAGTTACTGCCCATTTCCCAATGCCGCCGCAGTCGGGCGTATTGGCAACTTTCCCCTGGAAGAGTTCTACCCAGGTGGCATAACCGGCGGCCTTGGCTTCTGCATCCAACTTGGCCTGGTCGGTATATTTGTTATGGTACTGCATCGCGTAGTGTTTGGGGAAGCAAACCATCGTGCGAGCGTCGACATGCGCAAGGTACTGTTCAAACAAACCATAAGGAGCCGCGAAGGTAAATTTGACGGTGAAGTCATCCACCTTCGTCACCTTGCCAAAATCATTCCCGGCCTTTAACCAGCCAGGAGGGCTCGCGGAGAGATCCTTATTGAGAACGATATCCTCATACCAGAACAGGATATCATCCGCGGTGAAAGGCTCCCCATCCGACCACTTGATCCCCTTGCGCAGATAAAGGGTATATTCAGTCGCATCTGGATTGATATCCCACTTCTCTGCGATATTGGGTTGAACCTTATCCCAGTTGATTCCCCAGCCAATGAGGGGTTCGTAGCCAATCGTGCGAATGAAGCTGGCGTCATCCGTGCCGCCGCGCAGTCCCATGCGCCAGGTTCCACCGTACTGGCCTACTTCTGTGGCAGGCACGACCAATGGATTCTGTGGCAGGCGTTCTTCTATCGGTGGCAGTTTCCCGGCTTTTACTTCTGCCGCAAGAAGCGGAGATTCGGAATATTTTGAAACAGGCGCGGCAGTCGCAACAGGCTCCGCCGGTTTTGCTTCCGTCGGTTTTGCAGCGGGTTGAGTGGGTGCGGCCGCATTGGCTTGCGTTGGTGCAGGTTGGTTAGGTTCTACAACCTGTGGCGTTGCTTGAGCGCAAGCGCTTAACAACATGGAAAGCACCATAATGATGCTTAGTAAGAGATAACTTCGTGAGCGAGACATCCATCCTCCATAGATCCGGTTATGTGAAACCCGAAATAAATCAAGCAGAACAAAGGTAGAGGCAGACAACCTCTTCAATGCGAAATATAACCTGTCACCTCCTCTCGCTTTTATTGCAATGCAGAGCAAAAAGATTTCGGATTGGGAAAAGACACCGAATCAGATTGGATATAAAGGCTTATTTGGACCGGCTCACAGATAAAAGTACTATTAAATTTTGAACAAATTTGGACAATTGAAAAGGAGTTCAAAATCAGTATAGAGATTTACGATTAAAAAGTCAATAGTTTTCTGATCATTTTCTTGCTTTAATATTTCTTTTCACTATAATTAATGGTAAGTTTTCATGAAAGGAAACATTATGGGGAAGACCAAAATAACCCTCGCTGAAGTAGCCAAAGCAGCTGGAGTATCCTCTGCCACGGCCTCACGCGTTATCCACGGTACAGGCCCTGTTCGGGACGAAGTCCGGGACCGGATTGAACACGCCATCTCTCTTCTGGGCTATGAACCCCGAAAATCGCAAAGCAGCCCGGCTCACGAAGGCAATATCGCCGTTCTGACCGGCGATCTGGTCAACCCCTATTTCCCAGAGGTCGTGCGGGGGATTCAGGATGAAGCGGACAATTACGATATGATCCTGACCCTGTATAACCTGACCGATCATCCTCAGCGCCAGCAGATCCTGGTTCAGAAATTGAGCCGCCAGAACATTGATGGGCTGATCGTGATGGGCACAAAGCCTTTCCCGGCGCTCATGGAATGGCAGCAAAAACAGCGCATCCCAATGGTGCTGTTAAATCGACATAGTAACCTGCCTTTTGTGCACTGCATTGTCGTCGATTTTGAGAACGCGCTTTACCGGGCAACCCAGCATTTAATTAATCTAAAGCATGAAAAAATTGGATATCTGGTCGCCTTTCAAAAAACCGAGATTGCTGTCGCCCGCCGCCGAGGTATTGAAACGGCCCTGGCAGAAGCCGGATTATCCTTGCGCCCAGAATACTGCTCAGAGGTTCCACCAGGCACTGAGGTGGATGGGGGGTATCAGGCGATGAATTCACTATTGAATCGCCCGCTGAAGGAGCGCCCAACAGCAATATTAACCTTTAACGATGTCATCGCATTGGGGGCGCTGCACGCTTGCCGGATGCAAAATGTAAAAGTTCCGCAAGACCTTTCAGTAATCGGGGTAGATGATATTTTTCCTGCCGTTTATGCCTTCCCCCCGCTCACCACCATTGGGCAGCCAAAGTTTCGCATGGGCGCGCTTGCCGTTCAACGTATTCGCCTGATGTGCCAGCAGGAAATATCGCTAGACAACAATTATACGATCCTGGAAAGCCCCTTGATTGTGCGCGAATCTACCGGACCCGCACCTGATTATGATGCTCTATAACGAAATTACTTTGAGCCTTTGAAAATCCCCCTCAAAAAAATAGCTGTACGCACTATTGAATGTGCGCACAGCTTCCTGGAAAATAGTATACATAAGCTGTTTTATCGAGAAGCATTCTCCTGCGGCTCGGAGCAGAACTTGTCAACTCCTGACTTTCGCATAAAGTGGCTTACTATATTCACAAGTCCATGTTGGATGCCTGGAAAAATCGGGGATGAATGTCGAACCGCTCTGGTGTTTGGGGCGGGTTTTGGCGGAAATGGAACCAGTATGGGTTCATCGGCCAATAACGTTGTCTCGCTGCTTTTCGAAAAGACGCGCAGCCCCATCCCCGCAGCGTTTTGGAGCTGGCGCAGTTTGCTCGTCGTTAACAGCACCTGCTTGATTGCCAGTCTGGTTTCGATGGTTGCTTACCCTATATCCACCGCTTGGTCATTAATCATGGCGGAAAAAGGAAAGTAGGAAGCGCAAGATACCGAGACCAAAACGGGAGGCCAGTGAACGCCGCCTTGGTGCAACGCTCTCGCCAGTGACCGGAACCGCTCCCTCGAATTTGACATCCTGGGTCGTTTCGGCATACGGCAAACTGACCGCGATGGGTTCTTCATCCAGAACAAGCTGGCTGGTCGCTTCCTCCACAGCCAGGGCAATCCTCCGCTCGTCCGCGATCCAGGAATGAATCTTGTCGCCATATTCTGCCGTGAAACGGCGGACTGCATCCAAATCCTCTTCAGTATGATCTTGGCCAACATACATTGCGGAACCCATTTCAATCATCTTGCGGCGGGCAGCCCAGGCAACTTGTTCCAAAATTATTTCAGCTAAAAGATCTGGCAGTGCGGCGCATTTAGGGCGACTTCCAACGGCAGATCGCCAAAATACCGGGCGACGATCGGGTTAAGCAGGTAGATCCAGATCAACCCGGTAGTTTCATCATAAGATGCGCGCACCCGGCTGGGGGTATGCCGGTCGAAACGGTAACCCGTTACGAGTTGCCTGCCCTGGGAGATGGGATTCTCCCGTCGCGAGACGACCTCAGCAGTCAATTGGGCCTGCTGTTGTCTGAGTGATGCGGTAAGCTGTGCTTTTTCCCCAATTCCCGCACCCCGAACGGAAATTTCCACTCGAGCCGTACCGTGGCGAAAATCTTGTTCTTTGAGCTGCACCTGTTTTGACCCGGTCGCAATCAATGGGTTGTTTGTTGAAAATGTGACAATATCGCCAACTTTGGCGGTTGTATCCTTCACATACAGGCGAGCCATGCGCCGAGAATTATTCGGCAAACGCAGCGCAGCCGGCATAAACGCAAACCCGCCTTCTGGTTCCGGATACTCTTCCTCAACGACTTTTACTTCCAGGTGAGCTTTAAACCTTCCGGCGCGAGCTTCAACCAGGGCTTGCTGCGCGGGTGCAGCCCCTGATAAAACCACATATTGGACCGCTACCAGTGTTCCGGGGTAATCGGGCACCTGAAAGGAATCAGGTGAAGCTTGAATGCCCTGCCCGTTAACCTGCACTTCTACCGTTTCACCTGCGGCTAATTGCGAAGTATCGATGAGCAAGCGCAAGGGAGTTTTCATCTTTGGATGGAGAAAAACGCGCTGCGGGCGAAATTCCAGACCACTTTCGGGAGGAGAGGTCAGCGAAACACTCGAACCACTGCCCACGCCTATGCGCAGTTCGGGCAGACCATGCAGTAATGTGTTGATCTGATGGACAGAAAAACCCAACCGTTTGCGCTGCTGGCGCGTTAGCTGTGCTGGGGCAGTTTGCAGACGCAGGTGGCGCTCATGTTCAACCACCGGCCGCAGCCGTTGATCCACTTCAGCCGCCAATGCCTGCGTAAAGGGATGGTGGCGGTCCAGGCCATCGCGCGTGTCAGTCAGCACATTCTCATCTGCTTTCAACAGATCTCGGAAGTTTTTAATGCGCAGCCAACCAAACAAACGAGAAGCCTGATCTTCCCGATCAAAACCAAACAAGGTCAGGTCAAGGACTGCGCCTCCTTCATCATAGACCAAAATCCCCCCTTCCCGTTCGTCGCCAGATTAAGTCAGCGGGTCCGCCGCCCGAAACAATTTCAAGTGAGTCGGAAAACCATTCGCGAATGGCACAGTAAAGGAGTCTTCTAAAATCATTTCACCATTAGGGAAGTAATAACGGATGAGATCCTCCCGCTGCTGCCCTTTTCCATGCTGCGTATGCAAAGTAATCTTCCGGCTTTTGCTGCTGTTAATCAGGCGCAGCATGTAATAATTCGCCAGGTTTTTCAGTAAGGTATCATGCCGGGGCAGGTTCAAGTCCATGGGGATTTCAAAACTGACGCGCGTCCCATTCCCTTCAGAGATGCTCACCCGATCCCGAACTTTACGAGTGGCGGGTTGTGATTGTTCATCGATTGTCACCGTTGGGTTTGCATCTCTCCAGTAGAAATGGGCGGTGTAGAGCTGATCCTGTTTGATCGATTCAACCAAACCATTATCCATGCTGAAGAGGACATCTTTTAGGCCTTTTCCAAAATATCCACGCACGGATTGGTCCTGGTACAGCCCGCTGGTAGCCGCGCCATAATTAGGGATCATGCGGCGCATATCGTCCGCGTCCATCCCTTCAGCCCAATCGACCACCGCTATCCGGCGGTGTTTGCGGTCATAATCGATCATGATCTCGCCAAACGCTGGCTGTTCAGTGATCTGCAGGTGCTGTACTGCTTGCCGGCGATAGGAATCATCACTGTTTGTAATCAACTCTGTCAATGCGCGAATCAGGCTGCCCCGAATTGCCGCTATGAACTGCCGGCGAAACTGCCTGCCCGAAGTTCTTAATTCGAATGTGGTCACGAACCTACTACCTCCTGCTAAAGAATATACAACCATAAAAAAACCAGCTCAATGGGGGCATCTCCCAAATGGAAGGGTAGGAAAATACGAATAGAAGATGTTCTTCGAGTGATTATTAGCGCAGAACAAGAAGTTAGAAAATCGATTATTTTACAAATGTCATCAGAATAAATGATAAGGGGCACTATTTCATACCAAGAAGTTTTCTATAAAATTTTCGTATATTTCTCGTTAATTGAGTAAAACTGAATAATTACCAAGGGGGCCTTTTAGAGACCGAAAAAATACTTTCCACCCTGCATCTATCTAAAACATCGCCGAAGGAATTTCCTGTGAAGGTGAGAGATGGCCATAAAAATGGCTGCTCTCCTAACCAAGGAGAATAGTCCACGTCCATCCATAGCAATACAGCCTGCCTTTAATCCAGCTTGGAGGATCATGCATACCTGGAAAAAATACTCGATCATCTTGAATTTATCGATGATCTTTGTAATGTTCGCGAGTGTTATAAAAGCTGAACCTGCTCGGGCAGCTTCCTATACTCCAGCGTTAACTTTCAATGGAAGCAGTCAGTATGTGACCTTTGGCACCGCTTCACCCAACAATGGCTTTTTGATGGGCGATTCTTCCTCTGCCTGGGTGAGTGGAAGTGAAGCGCAAGTTGGTGCTTCTGCGTTGAAACTGAATGGATCAAGCCAATATGTGTCCTTTGGACTCGCCCCGGAATTGGGGGTCAAGACTTTTACCATAGAAACCTGGTTTAAAAGAACGGGTAATGGAATCGCCACAAAAACAGCCAATGGAATAGACGGACTAACTTCAGCGATCCCTCTGGTTACAAAAGGACGGATGGAAGCTGATAACTCAAACAAAGACCTCAATTACTTTCTCGGAATTAGTACAGACAGTGCTCATTCGAACCACCTTGCCGCCGACTTTGAAGCCTGCAGTTCCGTAATGGTAGATCAAGGCTGTCCTTCTGCTATTGGTGAAGGAGGAATGAATCATGCAGTGTACGGGGTAACCCAACTACAAAATGATCGCTGGTACCATGCCGCAGCCACCTTCGATGGGCAGGTGTTTTCTCTGTACTTGAATGGGATCCTTGAAACCAGTACCGATCTTGGGAAACCGATTCTTCCACGTTGGGACAGTATCGAACCGGCAGCATTAGGCACTGCATTAAATTCATTGGGGACAGCAGATGGATATTTTGCTGGAGTAATGGATGAAACTCGCATCTGGGATACCGCTCTTAGCATGGTAGAGATCCAAGCGATGATGAACAGCGAAGTCTCCTCCGCTGATCATCTGATTGGGCGTTGGGGTTTAGATGAAGGGAATGGCAATAAGGCGACCGATTCGGCTAAACCCGACTTGCTCGGCCTGCGCACTTTCACCCTCGAAACCTGGATCAACTGGAATGGGAGTGGGGTCACGACCAACACGGGCGGAGGATCAACCTCCATTTATCCGATTATCACCAAAGGGCATAGTGTAGCCAACCAGGATGTACGCGACCTGAACTACTTTCTTGGCATCAGTAAGGAATTCAGTACGAGTAAATATCTGGCGGCGGATTTTAAGGATGTGGAAACAGGAGCGAACCATCCCGTATATGGAATAACACCAATTACGCCAAATACCTGGCATCATGTTGCTGCGACCTATGATGGCACAACCTGGCGACTTTACCTGGATGGGAACCTGGAGACCACGTTAGCGGTCAACAAGATTCCTCGCTACGATAGCATCGAACCTTTAGCGATCGCTTCCGCGCTAGATATCTACGGGAATCCTCTCGGCTATTTTGGCGGTTCAATTGATGAGACGCGCATCTGGAATATCGCCCTCACCCAAGAGCAAATTCGCACAGGGAAGGATCGAGAAATTAGCAGCGCTCCCGGTTTGGTTGCCCGCTGGGGATATAACGAAGGCAACGGCAGCAGCCTGCTAAGTTCTACCGGTAACCTGTTACCCGGCCTGACCAAATATAATCCTGCCTGGGGAAATGGATTTCCGATTGATACACAACCCCCTGCCGCACCGGTCGAATTGGCAGCAAATCCTGAGATTGAGTCAATTTCCCTAACCTGGGAGGCCGGTCTAGAAACTGACCTGGCTGGGTATAACGTTTATCGCAGCACTACCAGTGGCAGCTATTCGCCCACACCGCTCAATGGCGACACGCTGGTCACTGATTCAGCATACTCGGATATGACCGCCCGGCATGGAACAACCTATTATTATGTGGTTACAGCAATCGATTTTTCTGGAAATGAATCGGTGGTTTCTTCAGAAGTCAGCGGCGAGCCAGTTAAAGCGAACCTTCCTCCCGGAAGCCCCGTATTGGTCGAACCGGGCGATCTGGCAACAAATGTGTCCACTGCGCCTACTCTGACAGTGACAGCCGCCGATGCGGATGATGACCCACTCACCGCAACCTTCTATGGCCGAAAGGCAGTTACCGAGGGAGTCCCAGACGATTTTTCTCAAATCGGTGAGCCGGTTAATATCTCATCCGGTTCAAACGCAAGCCTGACCTGGGCTGATCTTGCCTATAGCACCCGCTATGAATGGTATGTTACGCTTGAGGATGGGACGACCGCGACTAACAGCGCTATCTGGAGCTTCACCACCAAAGACCCCAACTATCCACCTGTTGCAGCTGCGCTATCAATCGCAACCGATGAAGATCAGCCTTTGGAGATCCAGCTAACCGCCAATGATGATAATGGAGACCTTCTCACCTTCGCCGTCACAGCAGACCCAAGTCATGGCAAGCTTTCTGGAACGCCGCCCGACCTGACCTACTCCCCTGACCAAGACTTTTTTGGCAATGACGAGTTCACTTTTATTGCAAAGGATGCGCTTTTAGAAAGCACGCCAGCGAAAGTGACCATTACGGTCAGATCCGTAAATGATCTCCCGATCTGCATTGCAGTAAATATTACCGCGAATGAAGACGGCTCAGGAGAGGCTTTACCGAATTGCAGCGATATTGATGATGATTTGTCTCTGTTAAGTTACTGGATCAAGGATCAGCCAGCCCACGGCAGCGCTGAGGTCAGCAGTGGAAAGTTAGTCTATTCCCCTGAGCAAGATTTCAATGGCTCTGACCAGTTTACCTATGTTGCCAAGGATGTTGTAGGCGAAAGCCTTCCGGCTGTGGTTACAATTGAGGTTACAGCAGTAAATGATGCGCCAGTATGTTCAGCTGCAGAAATAAAAACGGATGAAGATGTACAAAGCAGTGTTATCCCAAGTTGCAGCGATGTCGATAACGCACTGAGTGCGTTGGTCTTTGTCATCGATACACAACCCACAATCGGAACAGCCCTCGTTGAGAACGGCAAGTTGATCTACTCACCCAACCTGAATCAAAACGGAGCAGATTCATTCAAATATAAGGCATATGATGGCAGCGATTATAGTGCGCCACAAACGGTCTCGGTAACGGTCCAATCGATAAATGATGCACCAATCTGCCAGGGTGTGACCCTTACCACAAACAACGATGAGACCGGCAGTCAAACTCCGGATTGTTTGGATGTGGAAGGAGAAAGTCTCTCCTATGTGATTTCCAGCCAACCCGCAAATGGAACCGCTGCTGTAGAAAATGGAAGATTGGTATATCAGCCCAAGCCCGGCTACAGCGGCAGCGACAGCTTTAAGTATCAAGCCCAGGATAATGATCTGCCCAGCTTTGAAGCTACCGTAAGTGTTACGGTCATCGATACCAACCGCGCACCAGTCTGTCATGCAATCGCCTCGACGACGATTGAAGGTTATCCCGTTGACATTCTGCCTGATTGCACGGATCCTGATGGAAACGTCTTGACCTATACAATCGTTTCACAACCGGCGAATGGTTCTGTATTATTACACAGTAGCAAATTCAGCTATACGCCGAAAAGTCGGTACAGCGGCGCCGACACCTTCCAGTACAAGGCGAACGATGGCAAAGTAGACAGCAACAGCGTGGAGATCAGCCTGACCATCGAACCGAAAAAATATATCTTCTTGCCGCTCATGTATAAGTAATCGCTCAAAGCGATGAATTTGCAACAGCCGGGATGGCAGCAAAGGGCTTTACCATCCCTTCGCTGCCATCCCGGCAAATCTACACTTTTCCGGTTAGCGCCTAACAGGCCAAGGGATATAATTCCTGAATAGATCAAACCGGAGGAATAACGATGAAGAATCAACTGCGCATTTACACAATCAACCGCGGGCAGATGGATGCCTTCGTTAAGGCCTGGCAAGAAGGTGTCGTCCCGCTCCGCCTGAAGCTTGGGTTTCAAGTTAGCACAGCCTGGATCAACCGCGAAACCAATCAATTTATGTGGGTCGTGAGCTATAACGGTCCGAAAACCTGGGAAGAAGTCGAGCAGGCTTACTATAACGCGCCGGAACGAAAAACACTCAGCCCCGACCCGGTGCAATTGATCGCCCGCATCGAAACTTTCTTTGTCGAACGCGCCCCTTGGGAGTAAACGCCCGTCCTATTTTTAGCTGCCCACCACCTGCATAAAGTAATGCAACAGGGTATTTCCTACTACCTCCAGGCTGTTTGCGGATACTTTATCGGCAGTATCTTGCGTAGTATGCCAGTAGGGATAATCAAAATCGATGATATCGATCGCGCGCATCCCGCGTTCCAGAAAAGGCGTGTGGTCATCGAGCATCGAATACTTCACCTGCGGAATGAAGTATTTTTCGTAGCCCAACTGGGCTGCCAACTGCCAGATTTGCTGCGTCAGGCCCGGATCTGAATTTTGTTCTTTATAAATGTTCAGATTGGCATCCCCGATCATATCGATTATGATCACGCCATCCGGTTTGCTTTGCAGTGATTCCGCCAGCGCCCGGGAACCCAGCAGCCAGTCCCAGCCGGGAATATCCCCCTGATCTTCGGCATCGATAAACGCCAGCCAGATCTGCTGGTTCAAGTCTTTCGGCAGGTCCCTGGCCAGTTCCAATAATACAGCGATCCCGGCAGCACCATCATTGGCAGCTGGCACGGGATCATTGCGCAAAGCTACGTTCGGATCCTGGTCAGCCTTCATACGCGAGTCAAAATGCGCGCCTAAAATCGTCCAGGGTCCGCTGGTGCCGCGTTTAGCAATCACATTTTGCACCGGGTGGCCCATGCGGGTCGTTTCCTGCACCTCAACCGTCCAACCACTTTCTTCTAACTGCTGCTTTAACCAGATTACCTCTTTCGAATGCGCCTCGCTGCCCGGTGTCCGCGGGCCAAGCGCCATTTGATACAACATGTCTTGATAGGCACGCGGCGCGTCAAAATTAACGCTTAAGGTAGGTAATGTATCAGGTGTAGCCGTTCCAGCGAGGGCTGAAACGGGGCTGGTTGCCGGCAAGGACGCCGTTTCGGTTGGGGCCAGAACGGTAGGTGAGGCTACAGGCGCGATGGGCGTGATCGCAGCCGGCGAATGAGTTACCGCTTGCGTGGGAAGCGCACTCGCTTGGGGCGGAATGTTATTTGCAGAACAGGCACTCATGCCGGACAGCAGCGAACTCAACAACAGAAAGAAAAGAATTTTTTGGAGCCGTTGTTTCATTGCACTTCTTCCTGGTCAGGGATAGTTTCCAGGGTTAAATTCATCTGCTTCGCCCACCCCGCCAGGTCTGCCTGACCGCGCAGCACATACTGCATGGCGCGCTCGCGCTTCCCGCGAGCCGGTGTTTCTAAAGGCGGTAAAATGCCAAAGTTTGCTTTCATCGGCTGAAAATCTTTTAGTTCAGCATGAGTTATATAATGGATTAATCCACCTAACATGGTTGTTACGGGAAGCGTGAGCAAAGGTTCGTGAAGCAAAAGGTTTGCTGCATTCCGTCCGGCCAGCAGCCCGGTGGCAATGTTCCCCATATAACCTTCCACCCCCGTAATTTGCCCGGCAAAGATCAGGTCAGGCGATTCGCGCAGTTGTAAAGTTGGCTTGAGCACCAGCGGTGAGGCGATGAAAGTATTGCGATGCATCTGCCCATAACGCGCAAAATCCGCCTGTTCTAATCCGGGGATCAGGTGCAGTACACGCTTTTGCTCCGAGTAAGTCAGGTTGGTCTGAAAACCTACCAGGTTATACAGCGTCCCGGCCAGGTTATCCTGGCGCAGCTGCACTACCGCATAGGGATGCCGCCCGGTGCGCGGATCGCGTAAGCCAACCGGGCGCATTGGACCATAAGACAGGGCTTGCGCTCCCCGAGCAGCCAGCACTTCTACCGGCAGGCAGCCTTCAAAGAATGTGCTTACTCCAGCGGTGACACCTTCGGTAATTTGCTGCTCAAACGAACGTAAGGGTATGCGTTCAGCGCCGATCAACGCCGAAATAAAACATTCGTATTCTTCCTCATTTAGCGGGCAGTTGATGTAATCGCCTTCCTCTTGCGCGCCATTCCCGTAACGCGAGGCGCGGTAGGCAATACTCATGTTGATCGATTCGACTTTTACAATTGGGGCGATTGCATCGAAGAAGAATAAATGCCCTTGACCGGTGAGCGCCTGGATCGAACGCGCCAGCTCCGGTGAGGTCAAAGGGCCTGAGGCAATAACTGCCGTCTGATCGGGCAGTTGCTGAACTTCTTCCCGGATGACCGTGATATTTGGATGGGCTGTGATGCGTTCAGTGATGCGTCGGGCAAATGCCTCGCGATCAACGGCCAAAGCGCCACCCGCCGGCAGAGAGGTCTCTTCGGCGCATTCTAAAAGCAGCGAACCCAGCTGGCGTAGTTCTTCCTTTAACATTCCCGAAGCCCGATCCACCTGGTTTGAACCCAGAGAATTGGAACATACTAATTCACCGAGGTCACTGGTCACATGCGCACCGGTCTCACGCCCAGGCCGCATTTCATATAGTTTCACCTTGATTCCATGTTCAGCTGCCTGCCAGGCCGCTTCACTTCCAGCCAGACCACCCCCAACCACGATCAATTCCGCCATCTAACCTTCCTCTTCCAGGCAAAATACACTCAGCTTTGTCGATCTCCGATTTTACCACTCCACCTTAAAGATTTCCTATTATGCCCCTTTATCGCCGCATCAAAACTTAAAGAACCTCAATTTAGCACATTTTGCCCTGGCATAAAAGTTGCAACAGAATAGAACAAGCGATATACTCCATTTCATACACGGTGATCCTCATGCTTCAATCTCATTATCATTATCAGTCCCTCCGACCGCTAACGACCGCTCATCTGGCACAGACGATGAGCTTACTCAGTTTAACGGCCGGCGAACTGCGCCAGCAGATTGACGCAGAGCTTGCCGCCAACCCAGCCCTTGAGTTATTAGACGAGCGGCGCTGCCCGACCTGCCATCGCCTATTAAGCCGCCTTGGGCCATGCCCGGTATGCAGCCAACCCAGCCCCGAAGCCACCAGCGAACCGATCGTCTTTATTTCTCCAAGGGATGTGGTGTATGGCGCCACAGGCTCTGGAGAGGAAGAGCAGCCGGAAGATCAATTCTCAGCGGCTGTAGAAGAGTTATCGATTTATGTTTTCCGCCAGATTGCACCCGATATCGAGCCGGAAGACCGCAAGCTGGCCGCGCACCTGTTAAGCAATCTGGATGAAGACGGCCTTTTATCCATCTCTGTTATGGATGCAGCCCGTTATCTGCATGTGACCATGGCGAGGATTGAGAAAGTACAGCGCATCATTCAGCGCGCCGATCCCATTGGAGTCGGCTCTTGCTCGAACTCAAGCTGCGCTGCTGGCACAGATAGAAGTGCTTTCTGAAACCCGGCCTGTGCCGCGCTTGGCCCAATCGATTATCTGTGAGGGGATGAGTTTGCTTTCTCGGCGACAGTATGCAGAATTGGCCCGCATGTTTAAAGCGCCATTGAGTAAAGTAGAAGAAGCCGCCCGGTTCATCAGTGAGAACCTCAATCCCTTTCCGGCGCGTTCTTCATGGGGAGAAACCCGCCCTGCAGCCCACGAAACAACCCGAGTCTACTATCAGCCAGATATGATCATCACCCACGTGACCGACCGGCCAGGGAATCAATTGATGGTGGAGATTATCATGCCGTTGTATGGCACCCTGCGCGTCAACCCCTTATACCGTCAGGCGATGCAAGAGGTAGACCACGAGCAAAAAGATGTCTTAAGGGAAGACCTGGACCGTGCCTCCCTGTTTGTAAAATGCTTGCAACAGCGCAATCACACCATTCAACGGCTGATGCAGCGCATTGTCGCCATGCAGTCCGACTTCATCACCAAAGGGGAAAAGTATTTGCGCCCCGTCACCCGCGCCCATTTCGCCGAGGAATTAGAAGTGCATGAATCCACCATCTCGCGGGCAGTCGCGAATAAAGCTGTGCAGATGCCGAATGGTCACATCATTCCACTATCCAACTTCTTCGACCGCAGCCTGAATGTACGCTCTGTGCTGCGAGAACTGGTCGCTCAGGAGCCTTATCCACTCAGTGATGCGGAACTGGCAGAGCAACTGGCGAAACAAGGGCACAAAGTTGCCCGCCGTACCGTAGCAAAATATCGCGCGATGGAAGGCATTCTCCCTGCTAACCTGCGCCGTCCAAGCATTTCCTCTTCCCTTTCCTCCAGCCGTTCAAGCTTCAGATAAGGAGCGAAATGAGCAGTTCCTTCCCGACGCGTGCTGTGGCTAAAACCTTCCGGCGGACCAAACCACCTGGCGAAACCGAATTCAACGCCCTGTTTCAGCTTCTTAAAGAACCGGCGCTGTTGATCAATAATTCAAAAGAACAGGTTATGCTGGCGAACAGCCCTTACCTGAAACTCACAGCCTTTGCGCTGAATGAAATCAGCGGGCGTGAACTGCGCAGTCTGGTTTCTGGCTTACCCACTCACCCGCTGGTGACCGATGAAGTCATGAGCGTTCTTTTAGACCGGCGCAACCGATCGCCTTTATCCGCAGATTTGCATATCCGTCCTTTAGATGCCACCGGGTTATGGTCTGCGCTGATCTTTGAGCCGCAAGAAGACCATAGTAAAAGCCTGCTCTTCAAAATGGATCGGGTTTTACAGGCATTGGTTGAAATGAATCAATCACCAGAGGAGGAATCCAACCGCAAAGGTCTGGAGCGCGCCTTGAACACTATCCACGGTCTACTCAACGTGAGCGTGGTTGCCCTCTATCAGGTGGACCCCAAGGATAATCAAGTCTGGAAGGTAATAGACTGCGGCGAGAAGGGTATCCTACCAGAAGTATTCTTACCCACAGACTTGCTGCGCCTATCGCAAACTTATCTTTGGAAACCGGGCCGGCGAGTACAAACGGAACTGCACCGCACCGCGAGGATCCAGAACTTTTCATACCTGGCAACCACCCCGACCCGCCAAAATGGGCTGCTGGTCATCGCTGACCGGGCGCAACAGCCCCCAGAAGATCTCAACATCGTGCTGGAAGCCTGCGCCGGGCAGATCAGCGGTATGGTAGCTCACCTAAATCAGGTGGTGGATCTCCGCCGGTTGACAGTAGAGAATCGCAATGAACTGCGCATCTGGCGGGCGATGGGGGAAAATACGCAAGAAGGGATCCTGTTGTTAGCCCCGGATTTGACGGTTATGGAAACAAACCCGGCCTCCGAATGGATGTTAGGTTATGCGGACTGGGAACTGAAAGGCCAGCTGGTCGAAAATATCCTGATCGGCCCCGAGCAATTGGGCAGCGCGTTAGAAACCGCCTGTCAGGGCATCCCCACCCTTAACATGGGCAACGTCTCGCTGCATCGCCGCCACGGAACCTCTTTCCCGGCTCACATTCAGGTCGTTCCCGTGCATTGGGAAGGGCAAACGCTAGCAATCATTATTTTCATCAGTGATGTCAGTGAGCATATTGAGTTTCGTAACCGCACGCAGCAGCTTGAACAACGAGCAGTCTTGGGTGAGGTAACGGCTGTCTTCGCTCATGAAGTCCGCAACCCGATAAATAATATTTCTACCGGCTTGCAACTGCTGTCCGTCAAACTCCCTGAACAGGACCCGAACCAGGAGAATATTCAACGCTTGCTGAATGACTGCACGCGGTTAAACCACTTGATGGAATCTGTGCTAAACTTCTCCCGTCACGCCGAGCACAAATTTGAAGAAGTGGACCTGGAACAACTGTTGAACCGCCTTTTAGACCGCTGGTGGCCTCGCTTCAATAAAGTCAATGTGAAATCGATCTTCCAAAAAGAAGATAACACGCCGCATGTGCTGGCCGATCCACGTTCCTTAGAACAGGTCTTTACGAACCTGGTCAGCAATGCGGTGGACGCCATGAGTCAAAGCGGTGGAACGCTGGGGATCAAAATTGCCCCTTATAATCTGACCGCGGGGCATCCACAGGTGGCTGTTTCGGTTACAGACAGCGGCCCTGGCATTCCCGATGAAATCCGCGAGCGGATATTTGAACCTTTCATCACCACTAAATCTACGGGTACCGGACTGGGACTGGCAATCACCAAACGGATTGTGACCGCGCACCACGGCAGTATCAACGTTAATAGTTTTCCGGGTGGAACCGTTTTTTATGTATACCTGTCAGCTTATCAAGGAGAAAGCGCATGAGTTATACCGTTCTCATTGTAGATGACGAGGAAACCTTTCGACGCAACACCGAAGACTTTTTATCCGCCCGGGGATATGAAACCATCGGCGTCGGCAATCTGACCGATGCGCGCACCGCGGTAAGGCGCGGGGATGGGGATGTGATCCTGCTGGATGTTAACTTGCCCGATGGTTACGGCCCAAACCTGCTCTATGAAACCGTAAATCTGCCCGTCAGGCCGCCTATCATCTTGATTACCGCTTATGGGGATATCGAAATGGCGGTCGATGCTATGAAAAACGGGGCGCATGATTTCCTCACCAAGCCCATTCAGTATACTCAGTTAGAAAACTCGTTGGAGCGTGCCTGTGAGATCGTGTCCATGCGGCGGGAGCTCATGCACCTGCGTGAGACCCAGAAACGCGGCGGCGCCACCATCATTGGCATGCATACGACTTTGAAACCTTTGTTAAGCTATGCCGAGAAGGCAGCCGCGGCTTCCGTTTCGGTTTTAATCACCGGTGAAACCGGCACAGGGAAAGAAGTCCTGGCAAAATTCATCCATCAATGCGGGACACGCGCTAACAAGAGTTACATCGCGATCAACTGCGCAGCCATCCAAAACACCATGCTCGAAGCCGAGTTATTCGGTTATGAAGCCGGCGCCTTCACTGGCGCGGAGCGGCGGAAACATGGTTTGATGGAAGTAGCGGACGGCGGCGTGCTCTTTCTGGATGAAATATCCTCGATGCCTGTCGATATTCAGGCCAAGCTGCTGCGCGCTTTGGAAGAACGCGCTTTCAGGCGCGTGGGGGGTACAAACCTGATCAGTGTCGATGTACAGGTCCTGGCCGCCTCTAACCGGGATTTGAAAGCCATGATCAAAGATGGGCTGTTTCGCGAAGATCTTTACTACCGTTTGAAAGTAGTCGATCTCGATTTACCACCACTGCGCGAGCGGAAAGTGGATATCCCCGAACTGGTCGGGCATTTTGTGCGGATTAATAATGCCCGGCAGGGTAAAAATGTTGTGGATATAACCCCGCGCGCGATGAAGGCGCTGGTAGCCTATTCCTGGCCCGGAAATATCCGTGAATTGAGCAATACAATTGAGCGCGCCATGCTCTTCTGCGATGGCGAAACCATTGATCTGCCAGACCTGCCCGCGGATATTGCGAAAGCAGCGGATATCGAATAGCTATCCGGCCAAAGATCGTCTTTGGCATACTTCTTGCATCGGTTGCCTCCTGAGAGAAGCGATTTTCCAGGAGGCAACATGTTTATCACCAACACACACGATTTCATCTATATTCTTGCGCTCAGCCTGACGATGCTGGGGGTGCTGTCGATCGTTACGGGGCTCATCATCCTGATCACTCGTGCATCTGGCCGCGCTGTTCAAACGCTGGCCAGCCAGACTGCCCGATTAGCGCAAAAGGGCCTGACTGAAGAAATAGCCGGTCTGGTCGGGAATGCTTCAGCATTAATCGATACCCTTAACCAGCTGGTCCGCACCAGTGCCGGCATTGGCATTTTCCTGGTGCTGTTTGGCTTCATCATGCTGGTTTCCGCTTTCCTGATGGTGAAGTTCATCTAAGGACTCTCTGAATGGGAGAAGGAGTTTCCATGCAATCGAACGATCTCATCAGTGAAATTGGGCGCATTCTTACCTCAGCCGAGGTCGCGCAAGTACTGGCTGGCCTTCGCGAAGACGCCCTGGTCTGGCAAAACCTGCAAGAGGCGGACTTCTTGAAAACAGCCTTGAATGGCGCAGGCAGCCAGGTACGCTGCTGGTCCCCGGGGCAAATGGCGCTGCTGGCGCTGACAGAGACGCAGCCAGCGGAAGCATTGCGCAGTGAACCACTTGTGCCGCTCAACGCAAACTTGCAAGAACGAGCGCTGCAAGCCTACCAGGCTGTGAAACGCTCTGGCAAAGCGCCTCAGACCTTGAGTGAAGTTGCTCTGCTGGCGCTGACCTTACGCGAACGCCGCCGGTTGACCGGAACCTGGAGCGGCTTGCTGCAAGAACTGCTTCCCCGCCAGACCAGCTTTGAAGAGGTGGTAAGCGTCTGGCGCACCCCTCTGGCCTGCCTGTACGCGCTAATTCCCGACCCTGAGGAAATGCTGCGCAGTCTATTACCTAAAACCCCCACGCGCAGCGCCTTCGAATGGATTACGCATACTCAGCTCAGCCAGCCGCTCAGCCAGGCAGAGCATGTGCAGGTTTTCTCGCGCCTCATGCAAGGCTTACTGGTACCTTCCCAGCTGCATTTGCTGCGCAGCATCAGCTTGCACGGACGGGAGGTTTTAGCCGCCGAGCTTGCCGACCGTCTTCTGGTCGGAAATCCAGCTTTTGCAAGCCTCCACACCCAGAGCATTCCTAACGAACTGGATCTAATTGGGCTTTCCAGCCGGGCGATTTCATTGCAGCAAATGGGCGCCTTTTACCAGCTTTCCGGGAACCATGCCGAAGCCCTCTCCTTGTACCAGGCGGCGGAACAAACGCTGGAACAGTGGCACGCCGGGCTTTATCTCCAACGGCTTACTTTGAAACCCACCGGAGGCAAAGGCAGCAATGAGGTCCTGCTGGACAGCCAGCATATTTCGCAGCTGGCCTCCGCGGCAGGTTGGTTAAAGGACGAACTTGGCTGCGTATTAGTCAGTCACCCCTATGGCAGGAGCATCCTGGAGCAAATCCCCGAAGAGAATAACGGAGCCTTTCTGCAGATCAAGCGCGCGGCGCAGCTCTTCGAGCGCGAACCCGCCGTGGCGCGGGATCTCGCCCGGCAAGGCGCCACAAACCTGCTGACGGGAATCCAGCAGCAGGGTTTACCTTTCCGAGGAGACTTCATCACCAACTGGCAACCAAAGGATACCCTGCAAATCCTGATTGACATGGAACTGCCAGAAGAGGCCTTGAACCTGACTCTGGCGGCGCTGGAAGTGCGTCCAAATGATACCCAGCTGCTGCAAACTGCCAGCCAGATTTACCAACAGTCAGGGAAATTGGATAAAGCCCTTCAATTCGCCTCCAACCTGACCGCGCTGGAACCGCAAAATCCAGCCTGGCGGCGCATCCTGGCGAATTTGTGGCAGCAAGCGAAAACCTGGGAACAGGCGTACCAGGAATGGCAGGTAGTTCTGAAATTAAGCCAGCAGCCATCCTTGATCGATCAAATTGCCTGCGCCCAGGCAGCATTTCAGGCTGGCCATGCGCAAGAGACAGAACGGATGAGCAAAGCGGTTCTGGAAGAAGATGCGAATCTTGGCACAGCCGAAGGACTGCTCGGGCAGGCCCTGGTAAGCCAGGGGCAGTCGCAAGAAGCAGTCAGTCACCTGGTGCGCGCCACATTATTAACCCCGGAGCTCCTCCCACCCTGGCTAACCCTGGCTCAGGTTCAACAGGAAATGGGCGAATCACAGCGCGCCCTGGAAACTTTGCGCGCTGCGGTCACTGCTGTGCCCGAAGCGCCCGAAGGCCAGTTTGCCTTAGGCCAGGCCTGTGTCAACGCCGGACTGCTGGCAGATGCCCTCCCCCACCTAAAAAGAGCCTTCTCACGCTCTACCGATAATCCTACCGCCCTGCTTTACGGACAAACCCTGCGTATCCTCGGGCATACCGCTGAAGCGCGGGCTGTGTTAGAACATGTTCAACCGCAGTGGGCAGCCTGTCCCGACCTGGCCTATGAATATGCGCTCGCCCTGATCGACCAGGGCGAAGCTGAAATGGCACTTCCGGTGCTGGAAAGTGCCCTCCGCAACGGCCTGCCAGTGCTGAACGGTCACCTGATTTATGCAAAGATCTTGCTCGGAGAATATGCCTCCGTTTCAGAAGATCGGGATGAAGAAATTGCCCGAACACGCATGCAGCAAGCTGACCAGGCCTTGCAGCGCATCCTGGAAAATGATCCCAATAACCTGGAAGCCCGCTTCCTGGTAGCCGATATTTTACGAGAAAAAGGTCAGCTGAATGAAGCCTTAGAAGCTTACCGGGAGCTGGCTGATTTACCCTCTGCCAGCTCGCCCGAACTGCGCTTCCGAATTCAATGGGGCATGGGCCGAACAGCGCTCGGCCTTGGCGAAATGGGCATCGCACTGGCAGCCCTACAAGAAGCCTGCCAGATCAAGCCGGAAAATTTGGCCTTGCAGCGCAACCTGGCGGAAATATCCCTCAGCGCAAATCTGCCCAATGAAGCTCAGGAAGCAGCGGAAAATGCCTTACAGCTCGCCGCGGATGATGTTGAGAATCTGTCCTGGTATGCTCAGTTCGTTGCTAATATCGGAAATAAGGGAAAAGCCATTCAAGCCCTGGAGCGCGCGGTGCAAATCGATCCGCAGCGGGCCGATTTGATGGTCGCTCTGGCGCAGTGGCAGTTGAGCAATGGGGATCTGGCAGCCGCTCGCAACAGCCTGGAAAAGGTTTCCAGTCAAGAAATGGCCAGTTATAAAGATTTCCGCCGGGCAGCTCAGGTATACCTGCGCCTGGAGGATCCTCAATCTGCCATAGCCCTGTTCGAACGTGCCCTTGAAACTGGGGAACCTGTTCCAGCAGAACTGCTGCTGGAAGCGGCGCAACTGCATCAGCGGCTGGGGAATCTAGAACCCGCCCTGGAATTAACCCAAAAAGCGCTTGAGCTAGACGCAGAGAATCTGCCTGTTTACATCCTGCAAGCAGATTTACTGGCCTACCTGAATCGCCCGCAAGCCGCCCTGGCGTTATTGGAACGGGCGCTGCGCGTGACCCAGTCTAAATCAGAATCTCAAGTGCAAAAAGGACTGCGCTCAAGTCTGCTCTCCCAGATTCACGAACGGTTTACCCGCCTGTTTCTGCAAGAAAACAACCTGCTGGCGGCGCTGGACCATGCCGAAGAGGCCTTTAACATCAACCCGGGGCAGGTTTCTCTATGTTATCGGGCCACAGATCTGGCGCTGGCCTTGCTTCAAAACGAACGGGCAAAACGGATCATTCGCGCCGGGCAGTTTGGCGAAGATGGGCCTCTAACATTATTAGAAAGCGGTCCGGATGGCCTGGAACTGCTTGGGCTGCATATCGAGATGGCGCTCAATGCCGGGCAGGTTGAACTGGCGACCCTTTGGTTGAACGAAGCGCTTCCATTACTCCCACAAAATGCTCGCTTCCAGGCGGCCCAGGCCCGTCTTCAGGCGCTAAAAGGCACCTATGCGAATGCTCAACAGACCTGGAAAACGGCTCGTTCCTCCCTAAAGCTGGTATCTGCCAACGCAGTGCCGTTCTGGTTGGCGGAAGCTGCCCTAGAAGTGGCGTTATGGGAAGAGGCGTCCAGCTTGTCTGAACAGTACATCCAGGCTCACAGCAGTGAAGCGCGGGGGCACCTGGGGTTTGCCCGTGCCCTGGTGCTCGCGGCAGAGATGCAGCGCACCTGTGAAGCCCTCAACTGCCGTGTAAACGCTCCTGGAACCCAGGTATTGGATGAAAGTCACCGCCAAAAGCTTGAGGAAGCCATTCGGGCGGCCAGTCGTCAGGCCAGTATCAGTGAAATTGGCCGCTGGCAGGCTCGCGGACAGGCTGTATTTGCCCCATCTGCGCAAAATGCCCGCGCTCTGGCTGCCATGCCAGCCCAGCCTGAAGACATCGCAGCCCTGGTCGCCATCCTGCGCCAGTTGAATAACCCGGCAGCAGCAATTCAAGTAGCCCGCCGGTATCAGGAAGATCCCAAAGTCGCCTTACAGCTCGCTATTTGCCAGTTAAGCCAACCTGGCCCTGAGGCGGTCGCGGATGCAGAAAAAGCAGTCGCATTAAACCCGCACCAACCGCTGGCACATGCAGTACGGGCTCAGATCGACCAAAAAAGTGGTGACTGCGAGCAGGCCTTAGCTGCCTATGAAAATGCCTTGCAGATTTGGCCCAATGAACCGGTCTGGCATGACAATGCAGGTGATTTGTCCATGCAGAAAGGTGATCTGCCGTTCGCGAAAGCACACCGCAAGCAAGCGCTGGCGCTTGAACCGAAAAATGCACGCTATGCCTTCAAAGTGGGCCAGGCCTGCCTGGCAGATGAGGATTTATCAGACGCAATAGGCAGCCTGGAAACCTCGAGCGAGCTCGATTCGGAACAGGCAGAAGTGTGGTTGACACTGGGGAAAGCCTATCATATGGCCGGGCAGCTCGCCGAGGCACTGGCAGCAGCGCAAAAGGCTGGTCAATTGGACCCGGCATCTGCCGAAAGCCTGCTGGTAGCAGGTGAAACTGCCCTGGCGATGGAACAGAAAGATCTGGCGCTGGAACTGGCTCAGGATGCCGTACGGCGCGAACCAGAAAATGCAGCCGCTGTTCTTTTCCTAAGCAATGTACTGGTGATGAATGAGCAGATAGAAGCTGGCCTGGATACGTTGGAAAAAGCCGCCCCGGCGGTAAAAGCCACCTTCCCCGTTGCTTTCGAACGGGCAAAATTAATCCGGCACTTGCACGGAGCCAAAGCTGCGATTGAGATCCTGGAAAAGTTAGCCAGAGAATACCCGGAAGAACCAGGCCTGTTATCCTTCCTTGCTAAAGCCCAGGCCGAATGTGGTGACCAAAAAGCGGCTGAGCGCTATGCCTTCAAAGCGCTGGCGCTGGATGGCGACCAACCTGACCTGACCCTGATGTTAGGCCGCTTACAACGGAAATCCGGGCAGCTTGACCAGGCGGTGCATCTGCTCAGCGAAGCCATCCAAATGGCCCCAGACAATCTGGAGGCTTACCTGGAACTGGGCGGCGTGTATCAGGATCGCCGGGAACATCTTTCGGCACTGCAAGTGTTCAGCCAGGCCATGCGTGTGGCGCCCCATGATTTTCAAGCTTTCTACCAGAGTGGCCTGATCCTTCGAGACAGTAAAGATTATTCAGCCGCAGAAACCATGCTGCGGAGGGCAGCTGAACTTGCCCCCGATAACTTAAGCATCCGCCGCCAGTTGGTGGGGGTGATCGCAATGAACCTGGTTCATAACCATCAGGAGGCTTCTGTTTCATGAGCGCTAATCCGTCCGGAAAAGTTGTTAAACGTACTAAATTGCTGGCGATGCTGCGCGCAGCACAGGCCAGTGGTGAGCACCGCTTTGCGCGCCAGGCCGCGCTCGCCTGGCTGGCCGCATTCCCTGGCGACATTGAAATTTCTTTGCTCCAGGCCCAGGCAATCCTGGCAGAGAAAAAACCAGAGCAGGCCCTGCCTGTAATCGAAATGGTTTACCGGAAAGATCCATTTAGTGAAGCAGCCTACCGGTTGTTAGCCCAGGCCAGTCAGACCACAGATCCGCTCCGCATCAACTTTGCCAATACCAGCATCTATGCCCTGGGTGGTTCAGCCCAAGGGACAGAGCCGTATGAAGCCTGGGGGGAAACGCTGCGCCAGGCGAGTAAAGCGCTGGCTGCTGGAGACTATGTCACGGCCGAAAAAGCTGTGCATGAAGCGCTGCGCATCAACCCAGACCTGCTGCTTGCCGCAGCATTGCACCTGCTGCTGGACCATAAAACGAAGGATACCCTTACTGTTTCTCACCTGGCCCAGCTTTATCACGAACGCTGGCCTGACTGTTTGATTTTTAATCAGATCCTGGCAGAGACTTACCTGGAACAAGGCAAAGAACCAGAAGCCGTCCAGCTGCTGCACCTGTGCGCAGCCAATGACGCGAAAGGCCAGGTTGCCGGCCGTTTATGGGGCGATAATCACCCTTACCGTTCTTTATGGCCTGAAGAAATGGTAATCCTGTTCGACCTGCCCGTGCCCGCGGGGGTTGCCGCCCGCCTGGGCTGGAACTGGCTGGATACAGGTGCCTTGCCGGTGGTGGAACCACCCGCACCGGTCGACCTGGATGAAGTAGGCCTCAGCGCAGCCTCACCTACCTCAGAAGAACCAACTCAAGCACAGGCTGAGGAAGCCGCAAAGCCTGAAACGACTACGCCGGCTGAAGATCTGCTCGAAACGTTATTAGCCGAAGGGCTACTGAATGAAACGCCTGGCAATGCCGCTGCCCAAAATGCGTCTGAGGAACCCGCAACGCAGTTCGAAGGCCCCGCACAGCAGAATCCGGAAGCATCCGCGGACAAACCGGCAGGGGACGCGAGTAATGGGTCAACAGAGGCTCAAGCTGAAAGTGAGACCCCACTCTCCTCTTCGCCGCTGCGGGCCCGCCGCCGGGAGCGACAATCCAGCCCCCCGGGAGCGATTCAATCTGTCAGCCGGGAACTGGATCGCCTGGCAAAATCCTTGAAACAACCCGGATTAAGCAAAACCGATGGCAGGCATCCGGTGTATGTGCTACTCTCCAGTCGGGAGCTGTTAACCGAACAATATGGTCCGCAAACTACGACCATTCTGGAAAATGAAATGTGCAAACTGGCGGCAATCATTCGCAAACGCCCCGGTTGGGATACGCTGGTTTACTTCCCCGATGATAATAACTGCACAGCTCCCCTTGGTTTGACCCCGGTAAACCCGAGGGATCCATGGAAAGTTAAGACCGCTTTGGCAGACCTGGATAAAGCGTTGAGCCAGCGCGGCGAGATGATTGGAGCCCTTTTGATCGTAGGCAGCGACCCGATCGTACCCTTCCACCGCCTGCCAAACCCGGTCGAAGACCCGGATGGCGAAGTTGTCTCCGACAGCCCTTATGCCACACGGGATAAGAATTACTTCGTCCCTGAATGGCCGGTGGGTCGCCTGCCCGGCGAAAAGGGCATGGACGCCGGCCTGCTGCTCAACCAGCTGCGCCAGATGCAGCGTTACCATACCCGGCGCAAACCCGTCAAAACTTTCTTGGGGCTCGATTGGGCTATTTTGCTTCGAAATCTTTTCCAGGGAATCCTGCCCGCGCCAAAACCATCCAGTTTTGGGTACACCGCTGCCGTCTGGCGGCGCTCTTCGCTGGCTGTGTTCCGCCCCATCGGCGCGCCGCACACCGTGCAGACCTCCCCGCCTGAGACGAACACCAGCCTCGACCGAAAACGAGTTGTCGCAGCCCGGCTTGGATATTACAACCTGCACGGCATGCCAGACAGCCCAGCCTGGTACGGGCAAAGTGACCCGGCCGAAAGTAAAGATGGGTTGGATTATCCTGTCGCCATCTGCCCGGACGATTTACAGCGCAATGGCAGCGCGCCTCGGGTCATTTTCAGTGAAGCTTGTTATGGCGGGCATATCTTAGAGAAATGTGAAGGCGATTCTCTGGCGCTCAAATTCCTGTCGTTGGGCACACTCGCCGTCGTCGGATCAACTTGCACCGCTTATGGTTCGATTAATACACCCTTGTTAGCCGCCGACCTGCTTGGCAACCTGTTCTGGCAGCATTTGAAATCAGGCCAGACAGCAGGTGAAGCTTTCATACAGGCAAAACTCGACCTGGTCCGTGAGATGAACCGCCGCCAGGGATATCTGGATGGTGAAGATCAAAAGACGTTGATCTCGTTCGTCCTGTATGGGGATCCAATGGCAATCTATGAAGGGGCTTACACCCAGAGCAAAGTAGTACATCGCTACAAAGATCACTACAAAGTAAAGACCCTCTCGGAACGTTCTGAAGATGGCGCAACGCCAGCGAAGCTATCCAGCGAAGCGCTCATTCAGGTCAAACAACTTGTATCAGAATATCTTCCAGGCGGCGACCTGTCTGAGATGCGCCTGACACGCCTGGCCGTTCCCTCAAACGGGAAACCAGCTTCGCAGGATAGCAATCACCAAAGGAAGAACGCGGGCCAGGGGTTAGATCACAGCCACTTCGTCGTCACCGTCAGCAAACAAGTTCAGGTTGCACAATATGTTCACCATCACATCGTCCGGTTAGCACTGGACGAGGGTGGAAAACTGGTAAAGCTATCTATCTCCCGATAGCGCTTATAGGTATCGCTCCTCTCAGTAAAACCCCGGCCACTCCCAGCCGGGGTTTTCAATTAAGATTGCACCTGGATAAACAAGATTTTAATTTGCAAAATAGAAATGTTGTCGTAAACTTGTACTATATGGATGAAATCGAGCTTCTCCGTACCGTTCGACCCATTTGGACTCATCGGGTAACGCTGGCTCTGGCTAAAGGCGCAAGCACTCGCGAAGATCTGCGGGCTCAATTAGAGCAGTTTTTTGACCTGTTGGAACAGGTCGTTCAAACTGGAGATCCCGCCTGGCTGGATTCCATCCTTTCCGTGTGGGCCTCCTCTTTAACCCAAAGCGATCTGGAAAGCCATCAGAGCAGCCTGATTTCTTTCATTAAAGAGATTTTCCAGCAAACCAACCTGGTTTGCCAGGAAACGTTCGACAGCGAACAAGCTTTGCAGTTGATCGTGACGCTAAACACCTGCTTCGGCTATGCTTTTGAAAAGTCAGCAAGCTTTGAGATTCAGGCGCGTCTGACATATGCATCCAAACAGATGCAGCAGGTTCAGCAAACGCTAGAGCGTTTGGATCGCAGCAAATCGAATTTCATCGCTGTTGCTGCTCATGAACTTAAAACACCGCTCACATTAATCGATGGATATACCGCAATGCTGCGCGAAGCCCGCGAACAGGAGCAGCCAAGCGCACTGGAAACAGAATTAATCAGTGGGATTAACGGCGGCGCTCGCCGCTTGAAGGAAATCATCGATGATATGATCGATGTATCAATGATCGATAATAATCTGCTCCAGCTCAATTTTCAGCCGATGTGGATCAACCGCATTCTCTCTATCTTGAAGGCGGATCTGGCCATCGCAGCTCAGGAACGATCACAAACCTTTGAGATCCATGATTTTCCGGGCAGCGGAGAATTGACTTTTGGTGACCCGGAACGGATTCTGCAAGTATTCCGCAACGTACTGACTAACGCAATCAAATATACGCCGGACGGCGGCTGCGTTACGGTGGATGGGCGAAAATTACCCGGGTTCATTGAAGTGATCATTAAGGATACGGGCATCGGCATCAATCCCGAAGACCAGGGAATCATTTTTGAGAAGTTTACCCGCCTGGGAAATATCTCACTGCATTCCAGTGGTAAAACAAAATTTAAGGGCGGCGGTCCCGGTCTGGGGCTGCATATTGCCAGGGGGATTATTGAAGCCCATGGGGGAGCCATCTGGGTTGAATCCGCCGGATACGACGAGCAGAAATATCCCGGTTCTACCTTTCACATCCTGCTGCCCTTAATAAACACGCCACCTGACACGCGTCTGGCGCGCCTGCTTTCTCCTTTATTAACGCAAACTATAGCTGAGGAAAATATCACATGACTTCTAAGGGTACTGATCAAACCTCCTTTATTCAACCAGCAGACCGGATTGCTTCTTTCAAGCCCTACTTTTTTGCCTCACTCAACCAGAAGATTGCCACACTAAAAGCGAACGGCATGGATGTGATTCGCCTGGATATGGGCTCGCCCGACCTGCCGCCAGCCGATTTCATCGTCGATACACTGGTCGAAGAAGCCCGCCGTCCCAACACGCACGGCTATTCACCGATGGGGGGTACTCCCCTCTACCGTAAAGCCTGTGCCGAATACTATCGCCGGCGTTTCGACGTAGCGTTAGATCCGCAGAAAGAAGTACTCGGGTTGGTGGGCTCAAAAGAAGGTTTATTCAACCTGGCCCAGGTGCTGTTGAATCCTGGGGATATCTCACTGGTACCGGACCCTGGTTATCCCGTTTACACTGCCGGAAGCATTATCGCAGGGGCTGAAGTCTGCTATCTGCCGCTGTTGGAATTGAACGGTTTCTTGCCGGATTTAAATGCTATCCCAGAAGAAACCGCGCGCCGGGCGAAATTGTTGTGGATCAACTATCCCAATAACCCGACTGGGGCAGTCGCACCCCTTTCTTTCTTTGAGGAGGTAGTCAGCTTCGCCCGCAAATATGAACTGGTTGTCGCGCACGATGCACCTTACGTGGATGTCTGCTTTGATAACTATGTCGCGCCCAGTATTATGCAGGTGCCCGGCGCGAAAGATGTGGCCGTTGAATTCAACTCCCTTTCCAAGACCTATAATATGGCGGGTTGGCGGTTAGGAATGGCGGTCGGGAATGCGCAGGTGATCGGTTATCTGCATACCTACAAAAGCCAGCTGGACTCTGCCCATTTTGAACCCATGCTGACCGCAGGGGCACGGGCGCTGACCGGGGATCAGGAATGGACGGAGGAACGCAACCTGGTCTATAAGACGCGCCGTGATATTATCGTTTCAGCGCTTAAACAGGCTGGTTTTTCCGTCACTCCCCCGCCCGCCGCGATCTATGTGTGGGCGAAATTGCCACAGGGCATCACCGACAGCACCGCATTTTGCGAGCGCATGCTGGCGCAGACCGGCGTTAGCACCACTCCAGGTGTCGTCTATGGGCAGGCTGGCGAAGGCTACCTGCGCATCTCACTGGGGACCCCTACCGATCGCATTCAAGAAGCCATGCAGCGTGTGCTGGAATGGGTCAAGATCAACGCCTGATCGGCTGATCGTTTTTAATAAAAATAAGGATAAAAGATAAATGGCAAAAAAAGTCGCTGAACCAACCCGGCCTCCTCGCGAACGTGCGTTTCTGGTCGGCGTCGAGTTACGCAGCGAACCATCATTACTAACGCTAGAAGATTCGATTGATGAACTGGCGCTGCTTGCGGAAACTGCCGGACTGGAAGTCGTCGGAGAAGCCACGCAAAAGTTAGATCGGCCCAATTCGCAAACCTATGTGGGCCCAGGGAAAGTGGAGGAAATTCAGGCGCTGGTGGAGGAAGCCCTGGCGCAGGTTGTCATTTTCGATAACGAACTGGCCCCGCGCCATCTGCGTGAGTTGGAAGAAAAGATGGGGCCCAATGTCCGGATTGTTGATCGCACGGCCTTAATCCTCGATATTTTCGCGCAGCATGCCCAAACGCGCGAAGGGGTACTGCAGGTCGAACTGGCTCAGTATGAATACCGCCTGCCGCGCCTGACGCGGGCCTGGACCCACTTAGCCCGCCAGACCGGCGGTGGCGCCGGGCGCACCGGTGCCACAGGCGGGGTTGGGCTGCGCGGCCCAGGTGAAACCCAGCTGGAAGTCGACCGCCGAGAAATCCGCAAGCGCATTTCGAATCTGAAGCAGGACCTGGAAAAAGTCCGGGCGCACCGCATGCGCTACCGCACGCAGCGCCAGCGCTCGCAGATTCCGATCACCGCACTGGTAGGGTATACCAACGCGGGAAAATCCACTCTGCTGAATCGTCTGGCGCGCTCAGATGTATTCGTCGCGAACCAGCTTTTCGCCACGCTGGACCCAACCACCCGCCGGGTGGAACTACCTGCCGGGCACGGGGCGCTGTTCACTGATACGGTCGGTTTCATCCAGAAGCTGCCCACGCAATTGGTGGCTGCCTTCCGAGCCACCCTTGAAGAAATTGCCGAGGCAGACCTGCTGCTGCATGTAGTTGATATTTCTCACCCGAATGCCCCTGAACAAATCAAAGCGGTTGAAGAAACGCTTGGGGAAATTGATGCCAGTCATATCCCGGTCATCCTGGTGTTGAATAAAGTCGACCGGCTGCCAGATCATGAGGCTGCTTTTGAGATCGTACGCGCTTACCCTGGCCCGATGGTCGCTATCTCGGCACTCACCGGGGAAGGCATTCCGGATTTGCTGCGTGCCGTGGAGAAAGAGCTCTATGAAACCTTCATCCCGGTCGCTGTGCGCCTGCCCTTCGACCAGGGCAATTTAATCTCCATGTTCCACGATCAGGGGCAGGTGGAAAATGTCGAACACAGCCGGGGAGGTGTGGTCATCGAAGGTAATTTGCCCGGCCGGCTGTTAGCTCGCTACCAGCCCTACCTGATGGAAGAACCGGAAGAGACCGGTGAAAGCGAAGACGAGGCAACCTACGAGTAGTAACCGGCAGAGGCAAAATTGAGCGAAAAACGATCCACTTTCCTGGACCAATCATCGGAATTCTTCGCGCATCGCAAAGGTCTGTTGCCATTGCTGGGGATGTTGTTCATTCTGCTCAACTTCTTGCTGCAGGTCTTCCCCGCCGGGTGGCTGACCCAAACTAACTTTTTCTTGCATTTCGGACTGATCCTGGCTATTTTTGGCTTGATGTTAGCCAGGGCACTCTGACAATAAGACAGACGGGCGAAATTCGCCCGTCTGTCTTTGATCTAATGCTAATCCGCTTACTTGTTCTTCTGCTCTTTTTCGACCGCGATAACTTCGCGACCCTGATAGTGACCGCAATTGGGGCAAACTGTGTGCGGTGGGCGCACTTCGCCACAATTGGAGCACGTTACCAGGTTCATTGCAGACAGAGCATCGTGCGCGCGGCGCCGATCGCGGCGACCGCTAGAATGTTTACGTTTTGGCTGTGGAACCATTGCTCGCTCCTAAATTCGTGTACAATTCCAATTGATATGAACGATCTGAAAATAAGGCCTTAACCCTTAGCCGGACAATTGTACTGTCTGTAAACCCAAACGTCAAGGGCCATGTCTGAACAAAAACAAACTACATTTCGATCCCGCGCGCTGACTGGTTTTTTGCGCCTGTTCTTCCACCATCTCTACCATTCATTTTCCTGGACGTATGGCCTGGTTTCAAGCACCGTTTCTCTGGGACGCTGGAACCGCTGGATCCTGGCAGCCGCAAAGCTAGCTCCCGGTCCGCGGGTATTGGAACTTGGTTTTGGGCCTGGCCACCTGCAAGCACATCTCGCCCAGAAAGGGATGTCCACTTTTGGTCTGGATGAAAGCAAGCAAATGGCCCGCCAGGCTTCTCGCCGGTTAAAAAAAGTGGGTCTTATTCCACAGCTGGTGCAGGGGCAGGCACAGCATCTACCTTTCGCCAGCAGCACCTTCGACAGCGTCATCGCTACTTTCCCTACCCTGTACATTGTCGATCCGGATACCCTCTTAGAAATCCGCAGAGTCTTAAAGAGCCACGACCCGCGCAGCGGCAGCGGCCGCCTGGTGGTCTTAAATGCAGCCTGGCTGACCGGGAACAGCCTGCCCGAGCGAATCATGCAAAGCATCTCACAGGCCACAGCCCAGGTTCCTCCAGAGGATATGGACCTCACTCAGTTCCTTGAACCTTTTCAACAAGCCGGTTTTCAAGCCAGTCTGCGCTTTATTGACCAGGAAAACAGCCGGTTATTGTTCATCCTGGCGACAAAACCGAGCTAGTACAGTCGGGCATAAATACCTCAACAGTTATTCAATGTACTGCCCGACTGTTTAACGTACCCGGCGCTACATGATAACTATGGAGGGATTTATGCCGCCGGGTACTAGGTTATTTTCTACTCCTGCTAAAAGCATTTTGAGCGTTATAAGATGCTCCTTTTTGGTAACCCTTACATCTAAACCGCCCATTTTTCAATCGATACTATAAAATGATGTAAAATCAGAGACATGGAGATACAAATCGCGGTAGCCAAGACCAACAAGTATGCGGTATCTGAAAGCGGTGACACGCTTGAGGTTGTCGAACGGCCTAATGGAGGTATGTCAGTAGTCCTCGCGGATGGACAAACATCAGGGAGAGGCGCAAAAGCCGTTTCCACCATGGTTGTGCGTAAGGTAATCAGCTTGCTGGCAGAAGGCGTACGAGATGGCGCAGCGGCGCGTGCTGCGTCAGACTACTTATACACTGAACGTTACGGCAAAGTATCTGCCACATTGAATATTCTCTCTGCTGATTTACAAACCGGCACCCTGGTGATTACCCGAAATAATCCGTCGCCGGTTTTTGTGGCTCGCGGAGATAAGATTGAGTGCCTCACAGCTGAAAGTCCAGCCATTGGAACCTCCCGGAATATTCGCCCGGCGATCTCAGAAATCGCCCTGGAGGGCTGGACTTCGATTATTATGTATACTGACGGAATCACACACGCTGGCGACCGTTACGGTCAGGGCCTGGATATCTGCATGCTGCTGGAGTCGCTGCTGGAAGAGCAGGATCCATCTTCACAAGAAATGGCCGATTCCCTGCTGCAGCATGCCATTCAACTCGACCAGGGCCGCCCGAACGATGATATGAGTGTTGTCGTACTGCGCGTGGTGCCATTTGAAAGTGACCTGATCCGGCGGATGACGGTGCGCCTGCCGGTCGTGTTTAATCCGTCACAAATATAAACGCTATCGTTTCTGCCAGAGGGCCAATTTCTGTGGAAAGACACTGGCGCAGGGTCCGGCCTGGTTGGCGGAATCCTTTTTTATTGCTGTGCCAGTTTCGCCAGCCGGTCCTCCTTTTTGGATTTGCCAGCATTGGAAGCAGCTGCGCGAACCTTCTTTGCATACCAGATGACAACCTCAACCTGGACAGCTTCAATCCGCATCTTGAAGTGGTCATGCGCGCTTTGGATGGTTCTTTGTCAATTCGCCGGAAACGTAGTGAGGAAATAAATCGGTGAATTCATGCAAATGAATCTAGATGGTAAACAGTTAAAAATTGGCATCGTGGGTCCCTGCACAGCCGGGAAAAGTACGCTGATTAAGCGCCTCAATCACCACTATACAGCGGATCTGCGTCATATCGCTCAAGAGCATTCCTATGTGCAAAGCATGTGGCAGCGCATCAACCCACCTGACTGGTTAATTTTTTTAGATGTTTCCTATCCAGTATCTTTACAACGTCGTTCCATCAACTGGACGGAGACAGAATATCAAGAACAGCAGCGCCGCCTGGCGCACGCCCGGACTTACGCGGATTTGTACATTCTGACCGACGAACTAACCCCAGATGAGGTCGCTGAGAAGGTGATGCGCTTCTTGTTCGAGCAAGGAATTGAACCAGTCGAAGAATAAGCGTTGCCGGAATCAACAATCTTCTATCCTTCAGCCCTACTCACACAAAATTTTACAGGGTATAATTGCTCCGCTGGCGCCAGCGTTTTTTTAGACTGGCATTTATGGATCGGAGGCTCAATTTCCGCATGAAACAAAGAGATATTATCTCCCTCATCGTGATCGGTCTGCTCGTTTTGGTTGCGATTGTGATCGTATTACCCTCGACTTCCGCGTGGCTTCAGAGTTTGGGTATTAACCGTGGAACCGACTTTATCCTCGGTTTGGATCTTCGCGGCGGCGTGCAAGCATTGTTAGAAGTACCACCCGACTATACACAGCCGGTAACTACGCAGCAGCTAGAAGATGCTCAGCGCATTCTGGAAAACCGTACCAATGCGCTCGGTGTAAGCGAAAATGTTTTCCAGGTTGCAGGCAACCGCCGGATTGTTGCTGAATTCCCAGGATTGACCGACCCCGAACGGGTGCTTTCCGTTATTAAAGAAACCGGTCAGCTTGAATTTGTTGACCTCGGTTCTACCTATTTGCCCGATGGGACCAAGATCAAAACAGATCTTGGCAGTGGCAGTGCCGCTCAACCAGCTGGAACCCCAGCCGCCGGCACTCCGACTGCTGGTGCGCCCACGGCTACCCCCGAAGCTGCCGCAGCGGGCGCCCAGGCGACCCCGAACCCGACCGATCAGGTCTACCATACGGTGATGACCGGGGATCATCTGAAAACTGTGGGTGTAACCACCGATCAGGTTGGCAATTACATTATTTCATTTGAATTGGACTCCTCCGGCGCCAAGATCTTTGGAGACTACACCCGCGCCAACGTGGGTCAAGTACTGGCCATCGTGCTGGATAAAACCATCATTTCAGCTCCACGCATTGACAGCGCCATTACCGAAGGCAAAGGGATCATTCAGGGCAGCTTCACCTACGACACCGCCAACGCATTGGCCATCCAGATGCGCTATGGCGCGCTGCCCATTCCGTTTAACGTCGTTGAAAGCCGCGTGATTGGCCCAACCCTGGGTCAGGACTCACTGCAAAAAAGCTTGATCGCCGGTATGATCGGTTTCGCAATCGTTATTCTCTTCATGGGCATCTTCTACCGCCTGCCGGGGATCGTCGCGATCCTCTCCATCGCCACCTATGCCGTGATTACCCTGGCGCTCTTCAAACTGATTCCCGTCACCCTGACCCTGCCTGGCATCGCCGGTTTCTTGTTGAGTACAGGGTCCGCGCTAGATGCGAATATCCTCATTTTTGAGAGGCTAAAAGAAGAACTTCGCGCCGGTCGCACGTACCTTCAGGCCGTTGACCTGGCCTGGAGACGCGCCTGGCCTTCCATCCGTGATTCAAACATCGCCACCATCATCACCAGCTTGATCTTGTTCTGGTTCGGCTCCTCGTTTGGCGCGACCATCGTCAAAGGCTTTGCCTTCACCCTGATGGTCGGTGTGGTAGTCAGCCTTTTCTGTGCCATCGTGGTCACCCGCACTTTCTTGAACGTAGTCATGGCAACAATGAACCCAAATGTCAAGCACATGAAGTGGTTTGGCATTTACGAATAACCAATCAGTCTATTTGTAAGGTACGGGAAGGGATACCACCATGCTCGATATTTTGGGGAAACGCTATATCTTCTTTGTAATATCACTCTTGTTAATCCTGCCTGGTCTGATCATCATCGCGATCGAAGGCATGCCCTTGTCGATTGATTTTCAGGGCGGCACCTTACTTGAGGTGCAGTTCGCTTCTGGCAAACTTCCTTCTACCGATCAAATCGTTAATTTATATAACGATCTTGGTTTGACCGAGACGCAGATCACCACCACTGGCGGTGACACCCTGATCATTCGCTCGCCATTTATGGATGAAAACGCGCGCGCTAATGTGGTCACTGAAATGCAGAAGCGCTTTAACGACACGATTACCGTGCGCAAGTTTGACAGCGTTGGCCCCACCATCGGGCGGGAAGTAACCACTCGCGCCGCGATGGCAGTCGGACTCTCTGCCTTGGCCGTCATCATCTACATTACCCTGGCCTTCCGCGGCGTGCAGCACGCTTTCCGCTATGGCGTTTGCGCGATCATTGCTATGGTGCATGATGTGCTGGTGGTCATCAGCCTGGCAGCCGTTGGCGGCTTACTGTTCGGCTGGCAGGTCGACTCTCTCTTTATGACCGCGCTGTTATCGGTGATTGGCTTCTCTGTGCAGGACAAGGTAGTCGTGTTTGACCGGATTCGGGAGAACAGCAGCATCTACCGCCGTCTGCCATTTGAAAAGCTTGCCAACCATTCCATCGTCCAGACCTTACAGCGCTCGATCAACACTCAGTTGATGACCGTGGAGTATATGCTGCTGGCAATGGCCCTGTTCGGCGGGGTCACCCTGCGCGAGTTCTCGATCATCCTGTTGGTCGGCTTATTCATGGGCACCTATTCTTCCATCTTTATCGCTGCACCTGTGCTCGTGATTTGGGAAACAAAGGAATGGAAGAGTTGGTTTGGTCGCAAAGCGGCCAGTATCGCATAAATCTATCGATTTTTTCAAAAGGACCGCGCTGTGTCGCGGTCCTTTTAATTTTCTACGTGAAATGACATTGCTTACAATCATTATTACAATCTTCTAACTTTATGACGTTCATCGGTTTGGCAGCGAAAAGTTCACTGGTAAAATAGGAAGGGAACCAGAAATAAAACTTCATCCGGTTCCCTAAAACGAAACAGATTAAAGGATCTATCTATGCGTAAAGAGGTTGTCCTGATCACAGGAGCGAACGGGGAAATCGGGCATGGGCTTATCACCTATTTGGCTCAACAAAATGAAGTGAATGTGATTGCACTGGATGTGCAGCCGCTGGACGAGGAATTAAAACCTTACTGCATGCGGTTTATTCAGGGCGATATTCTGGATGCGATGTTGTTGGGCCGCCTGGTCGTCGAATATGAAATCCGCACAATTTTCCATCTCGCCTCGATCCTTTCCACAAAAGCTGAATACAACCCGGAAGCGGCTCACCGCATCAACGTGGAAGGCACGCTCAATTTGCTGCGCCTTGCGGTCGAACAATCGCAATGGCAAGGGCGCTCCGTTAAGTTTATCTATCCCAGCTCGATTGCCGCCTACGGCCTGCCGGATTTGCAAACCAAACTTGCAGCAGGTAAGGTGAAGGAAGCAGATTGGTGCAACCCGATCACCATGTATGGCTGTAATAAGCTTTATTGTGAGCATTTGGGGCGCTACTACACCGCGCACTATCGCCAGCTCGCCGCTGATTATGGCAACAGCACGGTTGATTTTCGCGCCATTCGCTTCCCCGGGCTGATTAGCGCCGTAACGGTTCCCACTGGCGGCACCAGCGACTATGGCCCGGAAATGCTGCATCATGCCGCTCAGGGCATTCCTTACCAGTGCTTTGTTCGGCCGGACACGCAGCTGCCGTTCATGGTCATGCCAGATGCCATTAAGGCCCTGCTGACCCTGGAAGCTGCGGATTGCTCTCGCCTGACTCAGACCGTTTACAATGTCACCAGCTTTAGTCCAACCGCCGCTGAATTTTATAAGATCGTTAAAGCAGCCTTTCCCACGGCCGAGATCGAATTTGCGCCGCACCAAAGCCGCCAGAAGATAGTCGACAGTTGGCCCGGAGAGATTGATGATTCCGCAGCCCGCCGGGATTGGGACTGGCAGCCTGATTATGATCAAAAAAGAGCCTTTGATGAATACTTAATTCCAGCCATTCATCAGCGTTATGCCAGCCCCCAAAACGTGTAAAGCTGCCTACAGGCGGTCCAAATCGCACTTTTGGATAACCTGTTGATAGTAGTAAAACCTTATAACAAGTGTTTGTTGTGTAGTAAGCACAACAAACACTTGTTATACGCATAGTTCCGTTCCTCAATTCTTATGGAGGATCCAATTTTTACGTATTTCTTATTTAAATCGGTTAAGATAAGAGAGTTAGAAATCATCATTGGAGGTTTTAGACATGGCGACCGAGACCAATAACCAGGGAAATATCCCATTTCGCGCTGAAACACGCCAACTCTTAACATATTAATTCATTCCCTTTATACCGAGCGAGAAGTCTTTTTACGTGAACTCATATCCAATGCATCAGATGCGCTGACGCGCATGAGTTTTGAAATGCTCACCCAAAGGGATGTACTCGACCCAGACGCGGAATTGGGCATCTGGATCACGACCAACCCGGACGAAAAGACCATCATGATCCGTGACACGGGCGTAGGCATGACGCGAGAAGAGCTTACCGAGAACCTGGGAACGATTGCGCATTCTGGCGCACGGGCCTTTTTACAGGCTGCGCAAAATGCCTCCACGCAAGGCAATACCACGCCCGTATCCGAGATCATTGGGCAGTTTGGCGTAGGTTTCTATTCGGCGTTCATGGTCGCGGAATGGATCCGCGTGACTTCGCGCTCCTTTCAAAATGAAGCGGAAGCTTTTACCTGGTATTCAGCCGGGGAGGATACCTATACGTTGCAGCCCGCCGAGATGAAGGAACGCGGTACCCTCATTACGATAAAGCTAAATGCCGAATCTGAAGAATTCGCCCAGGAAAGCCGCCTGCGCGAAGTGATCAAGAAACATTCTGACTTTATCCCCTACCCTATTTATCTTGGGGAAGAAAAAACCCAGATCAACCAGCGCAGTGCTTTATGGAGGCAAAGTCCGCGGGAGATTAAGGCAGAAGAGTATACCGAGTTTTACCGGGAATTTACCCTAGACTTTGATCCGCCGCTTACCTACTCACACATGGTAGTAGATGCTCCGGTCCAGCTCTATGCCCTGCTCTATATCCCAAAGAACCCGGAGCGGAATATCTTTTCTCCCCGTAAAGAAGATGGGCTTAAGTTATATGCGCGAAAAGTTCTGATCCAGGAGTACAGCCGCGACTTGCTTCCGGAATACTTCCGGTTTGTGCAAGGCGTAGTTGATTCTGAAGACCTGCAATTGAATGTTTCGCGTGAATCCATCCAATCCAGCCGGGTAATGGCGCAAATTCGCCGCGCGCTCACCGGCAAAGTGGTCGATATGTTGATGAAGCTGGCGACTGACAAACCAGAAGACGCAGCAGATGGCTACGCGAAGTTCTGGGAAGAATACGCGCGCTTTATCAAAGAGGGTATTGCCACCAACCGGGAAAGCCTGGATACGCTTTCTCCGCTGCTGCGCTACCACACCCTGAATCATCCTGATAAACTGGTCTCCTTAGATGAGTACGTTCAGCAGTTCAAGCCGGACCAGAAGAAAATTTATTATCTTTTGGGCGATGATGAACGCTCCCTCAGCCACAGCCCGCACCTGGATGTCTTCCGCCATGCCGGTGTCGATGTCCTATTGATGGGCGATCCACTCGATTCGTTCACGCTGATGACCTTGAACGCTTATAAAGAGTACCCGCTGGTAAATGCGGCGGTCGAAAAACCAGAGGTGAAGCCTGAAGAACAACCTGAACCTGAGCAAGCGGAAGAAACCCTGCCAGAAGATAAGGTCAACACCTTGATTGAACGCTTTAAGGAAATTTTGGGAGAGCGCGTGTCGGATGTCCGTTCCACTGACCGCCTGATCGATTCCCCTGCCCGCTTGGTGGATAAGGAAGGTTCCCTGAACCAGGAAGTTCAGCGCGTTTACCAGATGCTGCGCCAGGAGTACGAAGTACCGCAGAAAGTGCTTGAGATCAATCCCCGGCATCCGATCCTGAAACAACTCAGCGAACAGCCTGCCGGCAGTGAGCTCAACGCGCTGGTGGTAGAGTTGATCTACGAAGATGCCTTATTAATTGAAGGCCTTCATCCCAACCCTGTCAGCATGATTGACCGGGTTCAATCCTTGATGAAAGTCGCTCTGAAGTAAAGCTCCAGTGACTGCCTGCAAATAACAGCGGATAGTCCCTTTTGGACAGAAAAATAAAGATGATGCCTGGATAAGCGGCAGTCCTGCCGCTTATCCATAATAATGATTTTAGGAGACAAGGAATGGCAAAACCCTCCGTGTTCGTAACGCGCAAGATTGCCGAACCAGCTCTGACAAAGCTCGCTGAACAAGCCCAAGTTGAAACCTGGCCGAAAGAAAGTCCACCACCCTACGAGGTGCTGCTCGAGAAAGCTGCTCAGGTCGATGGATTGCTCACGCTGCTAACCGACAAAATCGACGCACACTTGATCGCTGCTGCCAACTCGCTAAAAGTGATCGCCCAAATGGCCGTCGGATATGACAATATTGATATTACTGCTGCGACGAAAAAAGGCATCCCGGTCAGTAATACGCCCGGGATCCTCACTGAAACGACCGCCGATTTCACCTGGGCATTGCTTTTAGCGGCTGCCCGGCGGGTGGTGGAAGGAGACAAAGAGGTTCGGGCTGGCATCTGGCGGCCATGGGGACCCGATGTGCTGACCGGCGTGGATGTTTTTGGCGCGACTTTAGGAATTATTGGCTTTGGCCGGATTGGGCAAGCGGTAGCACGCCGGGCCAAAGGCTTTCAGATGAAGATCCTGTATCACGACCCGCACTGCTCAAAGGCATCGGCGGCTGAAACGGTCAAAGAGACCGGCGCGGAATGTGTTGAATTGGATGAACTGCTGGCTCAGTCTGACTTCGTCACACTGCATACCTTCCTTGCCCCTGAAACCTACCACTTAATCGGCCGAGACCAGTTGAAGAAGATGAAATCGAGTGCTGTACTCGTCAATACTGCGCGTGGCCCAATCACAGATCCAGATGCTCTGGCCTGGGCTCTGCAAAATAACATTATCGCCGCCGCTGGTCTGGATGTGACCGAACCGGAACCCATTCCACACGACAGCCCGCTGCTCAAACTGGACAACATCATTATCACACCCCATATTGCATCAGCGAGTAAAGCCACCCGCCAACGCATGGCGCTGATGACAGTGGAAAACCTGCTTGCCGGGCTCAAGGGCGAACGCCTGCCAAACTGCGTGAATCCAGAAGTCTATCAATAGAGCCAGGAAAGAATTTTTGTGTTGTGTTCGACCGCCATGGATAGCGGTCGAACACAACACAATTCCTTAGCGATTAAAAAGCAAATAGGAAAACCAGATCATTGACATTCGTACCCGTTGGTCCGGTGATGAGCAGATCACCCAGGGCGGCAAAGAAGTGATACGAATCATTGTTTTTTAGAAATTGATGCGGGTCAAGCTGTTTAGCGGAGGCGCGGGAGACCGTTTGACCGGTGCTAACTGCCCCGGCAGCATCCGTGGGGCCATCTTCTCCATCCGTGCCAAAGGTAACACAGGCTACATCTTCCGTGCCTGATAAACGAATTGCCGCGGCTAAAGCCATTTCCTGGTTGCGCCCCCCCAGCCCATCGCCGTTGAGAGTTACAGTCGTTTCACCCCCCGCTATCAAACAGGCCGGTCTGGGTAAGGGCTGGCCTTGCTCAGCGACCTGTTTAAGCAGTCCTGCCAACCTTATCCCGGCTTCGGAAGCCTCCCCTTGCAATGAAGTTGTCAGCAAACGCGTCTGAAGCCCCAACTGCTGTGCCTTTGCTTGTGCAGCCTCTGCCGCCTGAAGATTACTTGCCACGATCAAATTCGTTACCCGCGCTAGGACGGCATCCCCCTGCTTGACGGATTCAGGCTGCTCACCCCGCACCCCGCGCTCCAGCACATCTCGGATGGTTTTCGGAACGCGGTCTGCGATTTCATACTTGTGTAAAACACCTAACGCATCCCCATAGGTGGTCGAATCTGCTACCGTCGGGCCAGAGGCGATTACATCCAGCGGCGACCCAATCACATCCGAGAGGATTAATGTAATCACCCGCGCCGGTGCAGCCATCCGCGCCAATCCACCGCCTTTTACCCGGTCCAGGTGTTTGCGCAAGGTATTGATTTCACCGATATCTGCTCCGCAAGCCAACAGCAAACGGGTCAACGCCTGCATGTCGGGCAATGAAACCCCTTCCACCGGCAGGGTCATCAAGGCTGATCCCCCTCCAGAGATCAGGCAGAACAAAAGATCATCAGCCTTTTCATCCTGAGGTAGCCTGGCTGAAAGATAATCTTCCAGCGCCTGGGTGCTTGCCACACTTTCCGGAGTCGGAACCGGGTGCCCGCCTGGCTGGACCCTGATCCGCTCAGGCAGCGGCCCTGGCCCGCTATTAACATGCTTGGTGATCAGCAGCCCATCCTTAATCCGGGGACCCAATACATCCAGCAATCCATGCGTCATTGCTGGAGCGGCCTTCCCAGCGCCTACAACCCGTATTCGCGCAAAACCGGAAAGGTCCAGCTTTTGGCTTGCGACTTGAAGCTGATCCCCTTTCAATACGAGCGCCCGCCGGACTGCCGCACGCGGATCAGCCGCTTCGAGCGCAGCCTGAACCACCTGAACAACGATCTGTCCCTGTTGATTGGATAAACCTTTTACAATTATTTGTGTCACAAACACACCTTTCTTCACGAAAGTAATGATGAAATACCAGGGATATTGTTACTTTCAGATAACCTGTTTTGCGTAAAATTAGGGGTGGTTATCTGCCGGGAAGCAGCGTTTCCCGGATAGATTGTAGCCGAAATCGAGAAATTGCAGTAAGATTTATTTGGATTAATACCGTCTACACGGTTTATTGTGTGTAATAATCAACGCTTGTGACATTCCTTTTGCTATCAAACTTCCTAGGAGGAAATTATTGTGAACCACCCAGCCCTTGATGCCATTTTAAAACCAAAATCCGTCGCTGTTGTCGGGGCATCGACCACCCCAGGGAAAATTGGTTACACCGTCGTAAATAACCTGATCAAAGACGGATATACTGGCCAAATTTATCCCATCAATCCCAGTGCAACTGAGATTCTTGGTTTGAAAACCTACGCTTCGGTAAAAGATGTACCCGAAGCAATTGAAGCAGCCGTAATCACGGTCCCAGCAAAATATGTGGCCGAGGTCGTCGAAGAATGCGGACAGAAGGGAATTAAAGGTCTCATCATCATCACTTCTGGCTTTGGCGAATCAGGACGGCACGATCTGGAAGAAGAGATCGTCAATATTGCGAAGCAGTATGACACGCGCATCCTCGGTCCGAATATTGTGGGTGTGCTTTCCAATTCTTACCAGATGAATGCCTCCTTTGCGCCATTCCTGCCCCTGAACGGTAAAGCCACGCTTATTTCGCAGTCTGGCGCGCTGTTGATCGCCATCGATGCTTCCACCTATGTGCGCAAAGTCGGCTTCAACAAGCTCATTTCGATTGGCAACATGTCAGATGTCGATTTCGCGGACCTGATTGATTGGTTGAATGAAGATGACGATACCACCTGCATTTCCCTGTATATTGAAGGATTAAAAGACGGGCGCAGCTTCATGGACGTCAGCCGCCGCACCAACAAACCAATTATCGCCATTAAATCAGGGGTTTCAACACATGGGGCTGCTGCGGCTGCCTCTCATACCGGTTCGTTGGCTGGCGCCGCAAAAGTCTACAACGCGGCATTTTCTCAGGCTGGCGTTGTGCTGGCCTCAGACCTGGACAACCTGTTTGACCGCACCCTGGCGCTCTCCTTGCAGCCGCCGATGACCGGCGATAACCTGCTGATCATCACCAATGGCGGTGGTGTAGGCGTTTTAGCCACCGACGCAGCCGAAAAGTATGGCATCCCCTTGAAGTTTGCGCCAGATGATGTGCAAGCAGAAATGAAGAAGCATATGCCTGATTTTGGCTCTGCCAAGAACCCTGTCGACCTGACCGGGATGGCAGGGACAGAATGGTATTATGACGCCGCTCGCGCCGCTTATCCCCACCCCTGGGTGGACGGTCTGGTTATCCTCTACTGCGAAACTGCTGTTTCAGACCCCTTAGATATCGCCAAGGGGTTGAAGAAAGCCGTTGACGAATCTGGCATCAAGGATAAACCCATTTGCATTTCCTTTGTCGGTGGTGAACGCTCTGAAGCAGCTATGTCCTGGCTGGTTGAGAATGGCATCCCCGCCTATGGCGCGCCAGATGTCGCAATTAATGCCATGGCTTCTCTGCGGGAATATGCCCGGATGAAGGAAATTGTTTCGGCTAAAACAGAAGAATGCGCTCCTGGCAACCGGGAGAAGGCGCTCAAAATCATTAAACAGGCGCGGGCTGATAAACGCGATTCACTGACTGAAATTGAGGCGAAAGAAGTATTTTCTGCCTATGGGCTGCCCGTCACCGTCACCAAACTTGCCAAGAGCGAAGATGAAGCGGTCCAGCTGGCGTGTGATGTTGGCTACCCAGTTGTGATGAAGATTGTCTCCCCCGATATCCTCCATAAATCGGATGCTGGCGGGGTGAAAGTTAACATTCAGGACGAACAAGGGGTCCGGGATGCTTACCGCACTATTCTGAAGAATGCTAAATCCTATAAAGACAATGCCCGTATTCACGGCGTGGCGATCCAGGAAATGGCTCCCTGGGGCACCGAAGTTATCCTCGGATCGGTCAATGATGCAACTTTTGGTCCCACTATGATGTTTGGTTTGGGCGGTATTTTCGTTGAAGTCCTCAAGGATGTGACCTTCCGGGTCGCGCCCGTCCCCACCAGCCAGGCGATGCGTATGTTAGGTGAGATTTGGGGTGCGCCAATCCTGCGCGGCGTTCGCGGCGAAGATCCGCGCGACCAGGAAGCGCTAGCGGAAACGATCAGTTCCTACTCTAGCATGATCGTCGACCTGGCGGATGAAGTTTCCGAGTTAGATGCGAACCCTGTGCTGGTTTACGAACAGGGCAAGGGTGTCAAAGTGGTCGATGCCCGCATCATCCTCAAGAAGAAGTAATTCGGTTTTCCTGTTTTCCTGACGATAAAAGGGGCTGCCCAGAGAGAATCTTTGGGCAGCCCCTTTCCTTTTCTGACCAGTCCAAAATGCAGAGGCCCTGGTTGGAAACTTCTGTTTTCGTTAAAAACCGTGCTACAATATTTCCCACACCCATTCATTCCAAGGAGTCCATAGATCCTATGCTGAACAAGGTTTTCGTCAGCGGCTGCTTTGACCTATTACACAGCGGCCATATTGCTTTCCTTGAAGAAGCATCCCATTATGGGGATCTTTATGTTGCCTTAGGTTCGGATAAAACCGTTTATGAGCTAAAAGGGCGCCCTCCAGTAAATAATGAGGATGAGCGCCTTTATATGATTAAATCGCTTAGTTTTATCAAAGATGCCTTCGTCTCACGCGGATCTGGAATGATGGACTTTTTTGAAGAATTCAAAGCGGTCGAACCAGATATTTTTATCGTCAATGAAGATGGTAATCTCATGGCAAAGCGTAAACTTTGTGATGAATATGGGGTTAAGTACCTGGTTCTCCAACGCATTCCACATATTGGTTTGACTGCCCGTTCCTCAACTTCCCTGCGTACGGTTGTGACAATGCCTTACCGGATCGATATTGCCGGCGGCTGGCTCGATCAACCCTTTGTGTCAAAACATTATCCCGGACCGGTGATTACCGTTTCGATTGAACCCAGCATCGAGTTTAATGACCGCAGTGGGATGGCTTCGAGCACCCGGCGTAAGGCGCTGGATTTATGGGGCCCGCGCCTGCCGGCTGGCGATCCACAGAAATTGGCTAAAATCTTGTTCTGTTACGATAACCCCCCGGGCACGCCCTTTGTCTCCGGATCTCAAGATGCGATTGGCATTGTCATGACTGGCCTAAATTTTTCCTATTATGAAGGGGATTATTGGCCAGCGCGGATTGAGACAGTGCATGACGAACTGATTTTGCAAATGATTGAACGCTCGCTGTACCTGGTTCCTCTCGGACCACGCGGCCCGGAATTTGATGTGCTCAGCCAGACCCAGATCAACCGTGAGAATGCCAAAGCGCTGGCAGATGCTGCCAATACCTGCTGGGCTGCTTTGCTAAACAAAGATGTTTACAGCTTTGGGAAAGCCTTCAAGGACGCATTTTACGCCCAGATCGGGATGTTCCCACTGATGATGACAGACATGGTAGCCGAAATGATTGAACAGTACCAGGATTGCGCGCTTGGCTGGAAACTATCCGGCGCAGGCGGTGGAGGGTACCTGATTTTGGTGTCAGACAAACCCATTCCGAAGGCAATTCGGGTCTGCATCCGGCGTAAAAGCGATTGATGCCTTGCAGGACACCTGAAACGGGCTGCCAGGTCAAGCTCTGGCAGCCCGTTTCATCCTCACCAGAAACCGTTTATTTCAAATGTTCGAATGCGCCTTCCCAGGGTGTACCCAGGCGATGGCGAACCGGAACATCGATATTGTTGAGCTTGCCGCCCAGTTGCGCCACAGTCATGGCAATCGTCGCCCAATCATCGTTCAAGACGGCATCACGCAGTTGATTACCCATGCGTTCCGCCCAGTTCCATTCCATGCGAAACCGGTCAGCTTTTACCCAGTACCCCTTCTTTTCCCAGGGGCCAACCGATGCCTCGACCGTTGCATTGACCTGGATCAACGCCAGGGCAATGTAAGCAGCCAGGTCGCGGCTGTGTTCATCGGGTTCACTCTGGCGCATCAATTCCCGCATCGCCAGTACAATGGATTTTACCAACCGGTTGCGTTCCTTACCTGCCCCTTCAGGATTAATCACTCTACTCAAAAAAGCCTCCAGATTATCTGCCAATGAAGATCTGTTATGCCAGGGCATTATAACCGATTCTATGCCCTGGAAAAACTATAAGATTTTTGTATGAGTTTTGCCCTCTTTGTTATGCCTTTGATGAGACAGGCAGTGATTATGGTATAATCCGCACCATACGCGGACCGGGGAAGTGGCGGAACTGGCAGACGCGCAAGACTTAGGATTTTGTGCCGCGAGGCGTACGGGTTCAAGTCCCGTCTTCCCCATATGCAACTTATACTATCCTAGGGAAGGCTACTTTGAAAATTGAAACTGTCGCTCGAGACGACCAACAGACCCAGCTGATCGCTGAACTCGATGCCGAAACACTTGAAAAATATCGCCACCAGGCTGCTCGTAAGATCTCGAAAAACCAGAAGATCCCTGGTTTTCGCCCTGGCAAGGCCCCTTACGACCTGATTCGGCGCATGTATGGTGATGAAGCGATCACCCAAGAAGCGATCGAGTTAATGTTAGATGAGGTCTATCCCCAGGTGCTCAAGGAAGCCAATATCGAGCCTTCCGGCCCTGGTAAACTGGAAGAGATTGTCAGCTACGATCCGCCAAAGTTTTCCTTTGTCATTCCCTTAAAACCGGAAGTCAACCTCGGCGAATACTCGGAAATCCGCAAGGATTATGAGCCAGAACCGATTACGGAAGAACAGGTGGAAACGACGCTGCTCCGCTTACAGCGCAGTTATGCGACTGCTGAGCCCGTTGAGCGCCCTGCCCAGGCGGGCGACATGGTTTCATTCAAATTAAGCGCGAACCGCGCCAATCCAGAAGAAGGCGAAAGCGCCACCCTCGTCGAAGCAACCCCTTACCAAATGATTGCTGGGGAGGATAACGAAGTCGAAGAGGAAGTCTGGCCATACGAAGGCTTCACCGATGAGTTGATTGGCCTGAGCGCGAATGACACAAAAACGGTCACGCATACTTTCAGCGACGAAAGCCCATACGAAGACTTGCAGGGCAAGGAAACTATATTTATCATTGAAGTAGATAACGTGAAAGAGCTGCACCTGCCTGAACTCAATGATGAATTTGCCCAGAATTTAGGTGAGTTTGAGAATGTGGAAGATCTGCGTAAGGCCATCCGCACCCAGCTCGAACAAAATTACAAGCAGGAATACGATCAGAATTACTTTGATGAGTTGATCGAGGAACTGGTTGATCAGGCGACGGTAAAGTACCCGCCGCATATGTTAGATGAGGAAGTTGAAGAGTTCTTGCAGGGCGTGGAACATAACCTGGAACACGACCGGCTCGATCTTGAAACCTACCTCAAGATGCGTGAAATGGACCGCGAAACCTTTATTGATCAGGAGGTCAAACCGGCTGCTCAACGCCGCCTCTTACGCTCCCTCGTTCTGGAAGAATTCGCTCGTCAAGAAAACATCGAAGTTCAGGGCGATGAAATCCGGTCCATTTACTTTAATGCGCTGCAACGAATGCAGCAAACGCAAGAAATGGGCAATGTTAAGTCCAGAAATAAAAAGTCATCGCAGGAATTGGCAAATTCGATTGCCATTAACACAGTTAACACCATCTTCAACCAGCGCATGATGTCAAGGTTAAAGGCGATTGCTACAGGCATTGAAGAAGAAACTGCCGCACAAGCGGAAGTTGAACAACCTGAGACTGAGCAAGAACCGGAAGCTGTCGCGGTAGAAGGAATTGAACCTTCCGCTGAGCAGCAGCCAGAGGCCCAGGAAGAATCAAGCGATGCGCCTAAAGAGCAGATCCCGCCCGAAAGCGAAGCAGCCCTGGAATTTGTCGAAAGCAGCGCGCCAACAAGCGCTGCTGGAGCAGAAGAGGAAGTAGACATCACTGAAGACACCCTGCTCACCGAAGAACCGCCGCAGGCGGATAAAAATGCTGGCGAAGGCGAAAGTTAACGGTATTTCTGGATGCGAACCATCGAAGTAGATAACCAAGGAGGAAAAATGTCTACGATGGATCAATTTAAATCCGTCATCCCTATGGTGATCGAGACATCGGCTCGTGGGGAACGCGCTTATGATATCTTTTCGCTGCTCCTCAAGGAGCGCATCATCTTTCTCGGGACGGGGATTGATGATCAAATCGCCAATTTAATTGTGGCCCAGCTGTTATTCCTGAGCCGGGAGGATCCTGAAAAGGATATCCAGATGTATATCAACTCTCCTGGCGGCGTGATTTATGCAGGTATGGCCATTTATGATACGATGCAGATGATCCCCAATCGGATCAGCACAGTAGCGGTCGGTGTCACGGCTTCCTTTGGCACGGTCCTGCTCACCGCGGGCACGAAAGGTCAGCGCTACGCGCTGCCCCACGCGACCATTCATATGCACCAGCCGTTAGGCGGCGCTCAAGGGCAAGCTTCGGATATTGAGATTCAGGCCCGTGAGATCCTGCGGCTAAAGACCCGCCTGAACAATATTATGGCCGAATTTACCGGCCAGTCCCTGGAGGTCATCCAGCGGGATACGGAGCGTGATTTTTATATGGATGCATACCAAGCCGTGGAATATGGCCTGGTAGATAAGGTTCTCGAACCGCCGAGCAAGTAATCGCAACAAAGAAACCGGTTGAGTTTGAAACCTATCGATCAACCGGTATATGGGAAACATCGAAGCCGGATGGCAGCAAGACGCTATCCGGCTTCATTCTGCAAAGAGGGTCTGTCGTTTTACAGGCGCTCTGATAAGGGAACAGGATGAGTAAAGGCATTCAAGCCAACATCAAAGGCATGATTCTGGATATGGACGGCGTTCTATGGCGCGACAGCCTGGCGCTGTTAGATATGCCAGCATTCTTTGCGTCAGTGAAAGAACTGGATATCCCGGTCGTTTTTGCTACCAATAACGGCACGCGCAGTATTGCCATGTATGTAGACCGCCTGGCAGGGTTCGGCGTCACAGCGGAACCGCGGCAGGTGGTAAACTCTGCTATCGCCACAGCCGACTATTTGAGCAAACAGTTTCCTCAGGGAGGCCCTGTTTTTGTCGTTGGCGAGACGGGTGTAATCGAAGCGCTGGCGGAGAAAGGTTTCCACGAACCAGCGGAAGGGGAAGACCCTCTGGCCGTTGTGGCGGGGATGGATCGAGCGCTTTCTTATGAGAAATTATCCAAGGCCTCGCTATTAATTCGCTCAGGGAAACCCTTCATCGGCACCAATCCAGATCTAACTTTCCCTATGCCATCTGGGCAGGTACCCGGAGCCGGCGCGGTGCTGGCTTTTATCGAAGCCGCGACTGGCGTCAAGCCGACGATGATTGGCAAACCTGAGCCGTACCTGTATCGCTTCGCCATGCAACGCCTGGGGACGACTCCCGAAGAAACCCTCGCGGTAGGCGACCGCCTGGAAACGGATATTCTCGGCGGGCAGCGTACCGGCTGCCCAACGGTATTGGTTTTGAGCGGCGTATCCAGTCCCGCTGAAGCGAAAAGCTGGCAGCCGCAGCCCGACCTGATTCTACCCAACCTGGCTGACTTGCTGCCTGTATTGGAAAAAATGAAACAGAACCACCATGTTTGAGCAGGACTATGGAAAGTGTTTGAAAGCGAATGATAAAACCTTTAATTTTTGATCTGGATCTTAATGATCTAAAAAACCTGTTGGCCAGTTGGGATGAACCGGCTTACCGGGCGCAGCAGATCTGGCAGGGGCTGTACCAAAATTTGTGGACCGAGCCGGAGGAGTTCAGTAACCTGCCGCGCAACTTACGGGAGAAACTGGCCAATGAACTGTGCTGGACGGCGTTGGTACCGCAAACGATCCTGAAGTCTTCCGATGGCGAAACGGTCAAGACGCTATTCCGCCTGCCCGATGAGCGGGAAATAGAGGCCGTCTTGATGCGTTACGAATCCCGGCGCACCTTATGCATCTCCACTCAGGCTGGATGCGCCATGGGCTGCGTGTTCTGTGCCACCGGACAAATGGGGTTCAAACGGCACCTGACTTCCGGAGAAATTGTGGCGCAGGTCATTTATTACGCGCGCCAGTTAAAGGAAACTGGTGAGCAGGTCACGAATGTGGTCGTGATGGGCATGGGTGAGCCCTTCCATAACTATCAGAACACGCTCAAGGCAATTGACCGCTTGAATGATGCGAACGGCCTTAATCTGGGTGCGCGGCGTTTTACGATCTCAACCGTGGGTCTGGTCCCGATGATCCGCAAGTTTGCCGATGAGAAACGGCAGGTTAACCTGGCGATTAGTCTACACGCTACCAATAACCAGAAGCGCTCTGCCTTGCTGCCGGTCAACCGCAAATATCCAATCGAAGATGTCATCGATGCTTGCCGCTACTATGTGGAAAAGACCGGCCGGCGGGTCACTTTCGAGTGGGCCCTAATTCGCGGCGAAAATGATACGCCCGAAACCGCGCACGAACTGGCCAACCTGTTGAAAGGTTTAATATGCCATGTGAATGTCATCCCGCTTAACCCGACCGAAAAGTATGCCGGGCAGGCGACCACTCGTGAGCGCGCCCAGGCATTTAGTGATATTCTCAATAAAGCCCATATCCCCTGCACCATTCGCATCCGCCGCGGCATCGATATCCAGGCCGGGTGCGGCCAGCTTGCAAGCCGGCAGCCCGCAGCCTGAAGTCTTTTCATTTTTTTGCGCATGATATAATGGGTAACCTATGGAAAATATCTTCAATAAATGGAAACAAGGGCTGGAAAAAACCAGCAAAGCGACTTTTGGCCGCATCGCCAACCTGTTTGGGGCAACCCAGATCGATGATGAGACCTGGGACGAGTTAGAGGCGATCCTGGTGCAGTCCGATTTAGGGGTGGATACTACTGAGGAAATCATCAAGGCCATGCGCCGCCGCGCAGAGGATGAATTTATTATCTGGACGTCTGACCTGCAAAAGACCCTGCGGGATGAGCTCATCCGCCGCCTGGATCCAACGCCTCCCCTCAATTTGGATAACCAGCATCCGGCGGTGGTCCTGCTGGTAGGGGTGAATGGTTCTGGGAAGACGACCACTGCCGCCAAGCTGGGAAAGCAGTTCCGCCAGCAAGGCAAGTCCGTGCTGCTGGCAGCTGCGGATACCTACCGGGCTGCGGCTGTAGATCAGCTGCAGATCTGGGGTGACCGATTGGACCTGCCGGTCATCGCCGGTCAACCCAATGCAGACCCGGGCGCAGTGGCATATGATGCCGTGCAGGCAGCCATATCGCGCAGGACAGATATCGTGCTGGTCGATACCGCCGGCCGGCTGCACACCCGCTATAACCTTATGGAAGAGTTGAAGAAGGTCCACCGCGTGGTCGGAAAAGCGCTCCCCGGTGCGCCACATGCCGTCTGGCTGGTGTTGGATGCCACCACCGGGCAGAACGCCATTCAACAAGCCCGCGCTTTCAAAGAAGCGGTGAAAGTTAACGGTGTGATCCTGGCGAAACTCGACTCATCCGCAAAAGGCGGCATGGCATTCGCCATCCAAAAGGAACTGGGCCTGCCCATTCTATATGCGGGTCTTGGTGAAAAACCGGATGACTTGCAGCGTTTCGACCGGCAAGCCTTCGTCGACGGCATTCTATCGCGTTAATTCCCCCGCTTAAGCGGGTGCTTATTGAGGAGTGACTATGCAAGACTTAGTGGACCGCCTGACTCGTGTTCAGGAAACGATCAACCTTTTACAGGTGCATCTTTGACCTGATAAAAAAACAGGCCAAACTCAAACAATTACAAGAAAAATCGGAAGACCCAGAAATCTGGAACGACGCCGAAGCCGCCCAGCGGCTGATGAAAAAGATCTCCGAGCTGCGCGACGAGGTGGAACCTTTCCTTACCCTCAAACAGCGCACCCAGGATGCCCTGGAACTGGCGGCGATGGAAGACGAAGGTCTACGCGCCGAGCTGGAACCGGAAACAGATGCGCTTGAAAAAGAGACCGCCAAGCGTGAATTAAGCGCGCTGCTCTCCGGCCCGTATGACAAGGGGAATGCCTTGCTCACCATCAACGCCGGGGCTGGAGGCACAGATTCGCAGGACTGGGCGGCGATGCTCGAACGCATGTACCTGCGCTGGGCAGAACGGCGCGGCTACGAAGCAGAGGTGCTCGATCGCGCTGAAGGCGAGGAAGCAGGCATTAAAAGCGTGACCATCGCCGTAAATGGGCGCTACGCCTATGGCTATCTGCGCCCAGAAAAGGGCGTGCACCGGCTGGTGCGCCTTTCCCCCTTCGACTCAGCCCACCGCCGGCATACCTCTTTTGTACAGGTCGAAGTGCTGCCGGATATGTCCGATGAAGACAATGACATTGTGGTCAACCCGGATGACCTGCGCGTGGATATTTATCGTTCTTCCAGCGCCGGTGGGCAGAACGTACAGAAAAATGCCACAGCCGTCCGCTTGACCCACCTCCCGTCCGGTCTGGTTGTCTCCTGCCAGAACGAACGCTCACAGATGCAGAACCGGGAAAACGCCATGCGTGTGCTGCGCGCTCGCTTACTGGAAATGAAACGTGAAGAACAGGAACGCCATCTGGCGAACCTGCGTGGGGATTATGTCAAGACGGAATGGGGCAGCCAGATTCGCTCGTATGTGCTGCATCCTTATCAAATGGTCAAGGATCACCGCACGGATTACGAAGTTGGTAACACCCAGGCCGTCCTGGATGGCGAGATCGATGCGTTTATCGAAGCCTATTTGAAAAGCCCTGCGGTTTCTTCGGGAGAGTAAAATAAAATCAGCCGCCTAAATGCGTTTTTAGGTGGCTGATTTTGAAAAAAAGGAGCTTGATATCACGGTCAGTCAGGTGAAAATTCAGGTAAAATTTTTTCTTCTCAATAGGAACATCTGCCTCGCTTTATTCACGATAATGCTTTTCCTTCTCTTAACCGGCTGTGGTTCGCCAACAGGGTCACCCACTCCAGCTCAGATACAACCCGCTTTTCCAACAACAATCATTAAGCCAAACCCACATGCTTCTGTTATCATTCCAAAAAGTACGGTCACACCAAGCGTAGTCCCGGGTAGCCCAACGCCTGGCCAAACACCCAGTCCTTACCAAATCAGCAAAGCGATTCTACAGGGGCATACCAGTCCGGTGACTCGGTTACGCTGGTCGCCGGAAGGCTCACTGCTGGCTTCCAGCGCTGGTAGTGTGAGCAGTGCGGACAACACTATTCGCTTATGGCGCGCTGATGGCACACTGATTCGGGCGCTCACGGGGCACAGCCAACCTGTAGCAGACCTGGCCTGGTCCCCAGACGGGCAGACACTCGCCTCTGCCTCCCTGGATGGCACCATTCGATTTTGGGACCGGGAAGGCAACCCCAGCAAGGTCTACCAGACCAATGCTGGACGCGTGTTCGCAGTCGCCTGGTCACCGGATGGCAGCCTGCTGGCCTCAGCATCCATCGTTAACACCGAAAACCCTACTGTGCAAATCTGGAACAGCCAGGGTAAAGTCATCCAAACGCTCTCCACGGCATTTAGCGGTGGAAAGTTTTATAACCTGGCCTGGTCTCCGGATGGGCAGTACCTGGCTGGTGGAGCAACCGATTACAAAATTTGGCGGCGGGACGGCAGCCTGGTGAAATGGTTTGACAGCTGCGCCTACTGCACCCCATCCTGGGCGATGCGCTGGTCATCCGATAGCCAATTTCTGGCGATCGGTAATGAAAGCGGCTCAATTTTCATTTATAACAATCAAGGAGATCAAGTCGCTGAAGTGCAGGATCAAGGGAGTGTCACTCAATTGGCCTGGTCGCCCAACAGCCAGATTCTGGCCGGCTCCTATACCCTTTGGAGTCCAAACGGCGCTGCATTAAACAATCCATTAGACCTACCGCTGCATATCAACACAGTCGACTGGTCGCCGGATGGCAGCCTGCTGGCTGTGGGCGGCAGCAGCCCATACATTCACGTTTACACCTCTGAGGCGGGGCCAATCGCCGTGCTCCAAGGACAGGGGGATGAGGTGCAGACACTGCAGTGGGCGCCAGATGGTAAAACGCTGGCAAGTGCGGCGAATGATGGGACGATCACTTTATGGAAGTTTCAAAAGCCATAAAAATTTAGGTGCAAACTTACTTGCCTTGTATTTTTTTTCACTTACAATAAGGCAACAATGATTTTCTTATTCAATCGGGAAAAGGTCGCAGGTAGATACGGTTGCAGCATATGGAACCTTAAATTTTGTCAATAATAAACGTTCCACAGGCTTTATGCCTGAGTAGAGACCATTTTCCCCTGTTATGAAAAGATATCCACCCCATTTTAAAGTGAAAAATCATAAGGAGAGTGCGTAATGGAATCAAAAACGGAACCCTTTGCAGAAGCACGTGCTGTTCCAGTAGAAGTGTTAGAAAGCTTTATGCGCGATGTATTTATTAAACTGGGTGTGCCTGAAGAAGACGCCCGGGTTTGCGCCGAAATTTTGATTACCTCCGATCTGCGCGGGATCGAGTCGCACGGCATCCAACGCATGAAAATGTATTATGACCGGATTCATTTGGGCATGCAGTTGCCCATCACCCAGTTCGAAATCGTCCGCGAAACACCTACGACAGCTGTCGTGGATGGGCATCATGGGATGGGCCAGGTGATTGCCCGCCGGTCCATGGAAATGGCAATAGAGAAAGCTCGTCAGTATGGCATGGGTTCGGTCGCGGTGCGGAATTCGGCTCATTTTGGCATCGCCGGGTACTATCCATTGATGGCAGTTAAAGCCGGGATGATCGGCATGACTTTTACCAATGCCCGTCCCTCCATTGCCCCAACCTTTGGCGTTAAACCCATGTTGGGGACCAATCCGATCGCCTTTGGCTGCCCAACCGATGAAGACTTCCCCTTCTTGTATGACGCGGCCACTTCCATTACCCAACGGGGAAAGCTGGAGGTGCTGGCTCGCAAGGATAAACTGGCGCCTGCGGGATGGGTAATTGACCAATCTGGCCAGAATATCCTCGAACCCAAGACCTGCCTGAGCGGTTTTGGCCAGGGCAGTGCCGCGCTGCTGCCCTTAGGGGGCGCTGGCGAAACCTTAGGTGGGCATAAGGGGTATGGACTGGCCACGATGGTGGAAATATTTAGCGCTGCCCTGCAAACCGGCAGTTTCCTTTATGGATTAACCGGATTGGATGAACAAGGCCATCCCCAACCGAACCGGATTGGGCACTTCTTCATGGCGATGAATGTCGAAGGGTTCTGCGACCTGCAGGATTTCAAAAAAACGACTGGAGATATTTTGCGCGAGCTGCGGGCAGCCACAAAACAACCCGGCTGCGAGCGCATTTACACTGCCGGTGAAAAAGAGTATGAAAATGAACGCCGAGTCCGGGCCGAAGGCGTTCAGATTGTGCCCAACTTGCTAAATGACATTCGCCTGATGATCACCGAGTTAGATCTACCTTCCTACCGGCCTGTGTTTTACTAAACAGCGGCATTGATTGATGATTCGATCCTATAGATCGGGGAATATCTCCGTCAGGACTGGGGCGGGGAGGAGCAGCCCATCCAGAAACCCTTCCAAAATGTCCCTAATCTTGTATAATCTTTAGATCACTGGGGTGATCAAGTTCGACAGTCAAGGAAATACCCTTGAATTCGCCCTCCCAGACGGGGTATATTTAACAGCATCTAATGCACACTGCGCGAACGCCGTTCCTATTTCAGATTGAGAAACGGCCTGACCGATAGTAAGGATTGATGTATGACGATTGAAAAATTAATGGGAGCAATACCCGAGAGCTTCTCCGCAGCAGAGCGCGAGACGATTATGCGCGCCTACACGTTTGCGGAGCAAGCGCATACCGGGCAGAAACGTGCTTCCGGTGAGCCATACATCACTCACTGCCTGGCCGTGGCCATGATCCTGGCAGAAATGCGCGTTCCGCCGGCGATCATCATTGCGGGTCTGCTGCATGATACGGTGGAAGATACGCCAGTAACCCTGGAAGATATTAATAACGGGTTTGGTGAAGAAGTCGCCAAACTCGTCGACGGTGTCACCAAGCTGACCAACTTACCGCGAGTTTCGCGGGGCGACCAGCATCTGGACCGGGAAGAAATCACAATCGGAGATAACGGTAATGGCCAACGTCCCAACGAAGAAGAGGATGCCCGCAAACGGGCTCTGACGCAGGAAACACTGCGGAAAACATTCCTGGCGATGGGAGAAGATATCCGGGTCGTTTTAATCAAACTGGCAGACCGGCTGCACAATATGCGCACTCTGGGCTACATGCCAGAGACAAAGCGCAAACGCATTGCCCAGGAAACGCTGGACATTTTTGCGCCCCTGGCAAACCGCCTGGGGATCTGGCAGGTGAAGTGGGAACTCGAAGACCTGGGCTTCCGTTACGTAAAACCCGAAAAGTATAAGGAAATTGCCGAGCTTCTGGCCCAGCGCCGTACGGATCGGGAAAGCCAGGTGCTGGAGATCATAAACCATCTAAAAAGTGTGTTGGAGCAGGAAGGGGTCGAGGCTGAGATCACTGGCCGCCCCAAGCACATTTACTCCATTTATAAGAAAATGGTTGAAAAAGGGCGCCCGTTTGAAACGATGATGGACTTGCGGGGGGTGCGCTTGATCGTGCCAGATAAACCGGATTGTTATGCAGCCTTGGGCGTCATCCACACTCACTGGCGGCCAATCCCCCACGAGTTTGATGACTACATCGCTGGCCCCAAAGATAATATGTACCAGTCGCTGCACACAGCAGTCATCTATGATGATGGCAAACCTTTGGAAGTGCAGATCCGTACCCGTGAAATGCACCAAAACGCGGAGTACGGCATCGCCGCGCACTGGCGATATAAAGAGAAAGGTGGCAAGCTCGACGAAACCTACGAACAGCGCGTCAACTGGCTGCGCCGGTTAATGGACTGGCGGCAGGACATGACCGACGCGCAGGAATTCGTCGATAGCATGAAGACAGATGTCTTCCAGGACCGAGTTTATGTCTTCACGCCCCGGGGAGATATCATCGACCTGCCGACCGGCGCTACTCCAATCGACTTTGCTTATCACGTTCACACCGAAATTGGGCACCGCTGCCGGGGTGCAAAAGTAAACGGGCGCCTGGTAACGTTGGATTACATCTTAAAAACAGGCGATACAGTTGAAGTCCTGACCGCCAAACATGGTGGGCCAAGCCGGGATTGGCTCAACGTTAACCTGAAACTGGTCGCCACCCAACGCGCCCGGGCTAAGATTCGCGCCTGGTTTAAAGATCAGGACCGGGAGCAAAACCTGGAACAGGGCAAAGCCTTACTCGAACGCGAACTGCGCCGCCTGGGGCTGGAGTCAGAACCAGATATGCTGGCGCAAACCTTTGACTTCCGTTCCTCGGAAGAATTGTATGTGTCGATCGGCTGCGGGGATATGTCCATCGGGCGTATCATCAATAAGCTCTCAGACCTTAGCAAGGAGAAGCAGGATCCACTGCTGGTCGCGCAGCCCTCCACCGAGAAAAAGGGGAGCGAAGGTGGGGTAACCGTGCTGGGGCTGAAAGGCATGCTCACCACATTTGCCCGCTGCTGCAAACCGGTTGCCGGGGATGAGATTATTGGCTATATCACGCGCGGGCGTGGGGTGACCATTCACCGGCAGGACTGCCCGAATGTCCTGAGCCTGGATGATCGCGAGCGAATTATCAAAGTGTCCTGGGGTCCCGCATCCCTGACTTTCCCGGTCCCAGTCGTCATTAAGGCCTATGACCGAACGGGATTAATGGGGGATATCTCCACTGTTTTAAATGAGGAAAACATTAACATCCTCGATGTGAATCTCAAGGTCAGTCATCACCTCGCTTCACTCAACCTGATCCTGGAAGTTGGCGACATTGCCCAATTGAGCCGGGTGCTGACCCGCATTGAAAATTTACCAAATGTAACTGAGGCGCAGCGCATTCGCCCCGGATAAAACGTTTCAGTTTCTGCCTGAGAGGGGTTATTCATTGGCTGGTTTGCTTTCCGTTCAAGAAGCGCAACAACGGATTTTATCTGTCTTTCATGCTACCCAAACCGAGTCTGTAGCACTGGCGAACAGCGCCGGGCGGGTCCTTGCTGAAGATGTGTCCGCTCCGGGTGATCTGCCACCCTTTACCAACTCGAGTATGGATGGTTTTGCCGTCCGCGCGAGTGATACAGCGGATGCCACGCCTGAAAAGCCGGTTTCCCTGAGGGTCATCGCAGACATCCAGGCTGGCGGGCCGGCCGAGCCGCTGCCAAAGCCTGGACTGGCAGCCCGCATCATGACTGGTGCGCCCCTCCCCCCCGGTGCGGATGCCGTCGTTCCGGTGGAGGACACGAACTGGCAGCCGGGTGTCACCGGCGCGTTGGACATCAACGCCAGTGAACAAAGCACGGTATTGGTCTACGGGGGTATTCAAGCGGGGGAGCATATCCGCCCCAAAGGGCAGGACGTGCGGCGCGGTCAGCTGCTTTTGCAAAAAGGGCGCCAGCTGCTGCCACAAGATTTAGGCATGCTGGCTTCAGTAGGGAAAGCAGCGGTTACCTGCTACCGCCGCCCGCGCGTAGCCTTGTTTTCCTCGGGGAATGAATTGGTGCTGCCAGGCCAATCATTAGCGCCCGGTCAGATCTATGATTCAAACCAGTTCGTTCTAGCTGCGCTGTTAGAACAGGCGGGCGCAGATGTCTTGCGCCTGCCCACCGCCCCAGACGACCCGCTTGAGATTAAAAATATCCTCAACCAGGCTGTTGCGGCTGGCGTCGATTTGATCGTTACCTCCGCCGGAGTGAGCGTCGGCGCTTATGATTATGTACGCGAGATTATCGAAGCGCATGGCAATCTCAAGTTCTGGCGAGTAAATATGCGCCCCGGTAAGCCCCTGGCGTTCGGCGAATTTTCCAATATCCCTTTAATCGGCTTGCCTGGCAATCCTGTTTCTGCCTATGTGGGCTGCCGGGTATTTGTCTTCCCAGCCATTTTCAAGCTGGCTGGATTGTCGAAACTGCAGCCCCGCCGGGAAAGAGCGACTTTGAGCGAACCGGTCGAATCTGATGGCCGAGAAAGCTATCTACGCGCAATTGTTTCTCCGCAAAGTACGCAAGAAGGCGCTGGGCTCACCGCTCGCCTGACCGGGCACCAGGGTTCTGGAAATATGTATTCTTTAGTACAAGCAAATGCTTTACTGATTGTCCCCTCTGGTGTAAAATCGCTCCCGTCAGGTTCGGAGGTAGATATTTGGTTCCTTGATGACATTTAACTCGCCCTTCGGCATGCAAACTGCCGTAATATTTTTGCGAGACCTGCTCGTTCCGTAACCAGGCAAGAATCAAAACTATAGGCAGGAGGAAAATTATGCCTCGAATTCGTTGTCACTATCTCGATTGCGTGTTCCTTGACGAGGGTTATTGCAGCGCCGCTCAGGTCGAGATTGATCCAGACACTGGTTGCAACACATATAGCCCCAACGCCGAAGCAGCCGCTGGGGATGAGTGGGACGAAGAAGAAGAATTAGAAGAGTGGGAGGAAGGTGAAGAAGATTCCGAAGATGAAGCAGACATGTGGCTCGATGAGGACGAAGAAGAGTATTAAATCCTCGTTATAAAAACATCTCCATTCTGTTCTTCCTAAAAACAATTCATTGACTGGGTTGTCCGGATCGTTTTTTATTTGTCGAATTGAAACGGCTGAATTACCAATTCAACTCGACAAATAACTCGATATGGACTTGATCAAGGCTGCCCAATTTGCTTTTTGGGCAGCCACTTTTTATCCCAATCCTTATCGTTTCAACCGTCCTTAGGATACGATGAATCCCGACGAAGTCAAAAATTTGCGCCGTAATTATCTGGTAAATGTTCTCGATGGGGCCGCTTTTGGCTTTGGGATTGGAATCGCTTCTTTTACCACCGTCATTCCCCTGTTTGTCGCTACCATGACCGACTCAGCCATCCTGATCGGGCTCATCACCGCCGTACACATCATGGGCTGGCAGGTGCCCCAACTGTTGATGGCTCGTTCGGTCTCTCGCCTGAAGCGCTATAAACCGATGGTGATGTGGATGACGATTTATGAGCGCGTCCCCTTTCTGGGATTGGCGATTATCGCATTATTCTACCGGCAGTTAGGGCCTACTGCTGCCATCATACTGACTTTTTTGATGCTTGTCTGGCAAGGGTTTGGCGCAGGGTTCACCGCAAACGCCTGGCAGAACATGATCGGCAAGGTGATTCCATCGGAATATCTGGCGACTTTCTTTGGGGTCCAATCCTCCGCAGCGAACCTGCTTTCCAGCGGCAGCGCCATCATTGCTGGTATATTAATCGAACGCCGGGCTTTCCCGACAAACTTCGCACTGTGTTTCATAATCGCTTTTGGAGCAATGATCATATCTTTCATCGCCATGGGGTTGACCCGCGAATCCGCCCATGCGCACCTGATTCCGATCGAAGAACAGGCTCCAATTGGGCGCAGCATCCGGGCAATCCTCAAGCGCGACCGCAACTTTGACTGGTTCCTCGGCGCGCGCACGCTGGTTCAGTTTGGGACCATGGCCTTTTCTTTCTACACGGTCTATGCCGCCAGCCGCCTGTTTGCTGGCGCTTATGCGGTTGGCCTGCTCACCAGCGTTATGATGATCACCCAGGTAATTGCGAACCTGGCCCTGGGCTGGCTGGCAGACCGCTGGAGCCGAAAAGGCGTTTTGGAAATAGGGGCCGTTTCCATTTTTCTCAGCGCCATCATCGCCCGCTTTGCGCCCTCCGTTGATTGGATGTACCCGGTCATGATACTGGCTGCTGTGGCTAATACCGCTTTTTGGAGCATCAGTATGGCGATGACCTTGGAATTTGGCGTTGACCAGGATCGTCCCACCTATGTCGGAATGGCCAATACCTTGGTCGCACCGGCTACCATCCTGGCCCCGTTAATCGGCGGCTGGCTTGCAGACCAGCAGGGTTACCCGGCTACATTTTTATTCGCCGCAATCGCCGGGTTGGCGGCTGTACTCATCTTCCACTTCTTTGTTCAGGATCCTAGAAAACTGCGGGCGCTGGCTTTAGCGACACCAGTCGAAGCCGGTCAACCTGAAGTAGAAACTTTACTGGACGGATAAACCCTGCAAGGCAATCGGAAACATTGTATAACCCAGAAAATCTGGCTTGACAGGCGCTCCAGCCTGCATTAAACTCTCTATGATCTGGGGAGTAGCCACCATTCATGGGAAAAGCTGTCGTCAGGACGGAGCCCGGTCAAAGAATTGACCCTGGTTCCCGGCAGCTTTGCGCCAAACAGCGCCGGCAAGACCATCACTTTCTGTGATGGTCTTTTTTCATAAACTATCACATTAATCAAATCAGTCGAATTCTCAAACTAAGGATCAATTATGGCAAACTGGTATCAGTTGGAAACAAAGGCAGTATTGCAACAGCTTGCTAGTGATGTAGACAATGGATTAAGCGCTGGAGAAGTCAGCCGGCGCCTGGCGCAGTATGGGCCGAATGAACTGACTGAACGGGGGGTTAAAAGCCCCTGGGCAATTCTTTGGGAACAACTCACCGGCATTATGGTGGTCATCCTCATCGTTTCGGCAGTCATCTCCTTGCTTTTGGGTGAAACCACCGATGCACTGATCATCCTGATCATCGTCATCCTTAATGCCATTTTAGGCTTTACCCAGGAATATCGCGCTGAGCAAGCCATGGCAGCGCTAAAACGCATGGCAGTTCCCTATGTTCGGGTACGCCGAGAGGGACACATGCAAGAAATCCGGGCCCAGGAAATTGTGCCTGGAGATATCTTCTTATTGGAAGCCGGCAATGTGGTTCCCGCCGATGCGCGGCTGTTAGAAAGCATCAACCTGCGCGTGCAAGAGGCGATTCTTACAGGAGAATCAGAGGCAGTTCAGAAACATACGGACGCGCTGCAAGGCGACAATCCACCTTTGGGCGACCGCATCAACATGGTTTATATGGGCACGACAGTCACTTATGGGCGCGGCGAAGCGGTAGTCATCGCCACAGGCATGCAAACCCAGTTGGGAAAAATTGCTGATATGCTTCAGTCTGTGGGGGCCGAAAGAACGCCTCTCCAGCGCCGTTTGGAGCAGCTGGCGCGCGGGTTAGCCCTGGCTGCCCTGGCCATCGTGGCCGTAGTTTTCTTTTTCGGCATCCTGCGTGGAGAAAACTGGATCGAAATGTTCCGAGTATCGGTCGCGATGGCCGTGGCGGCTGTTCCAGAAGGTTTACCCGCTGTAGTAACCATTGCGCTGGCGTTCGGGGCGCAGCGCATGCTCAAGCGCGATGCACTCATCCGCAAACTGCCAGCCGTGGAAACGCTTGGCTCAGTCACTGTCATTTGTTCTGACAAAACCGGCACATTAACCCAGAACCGCATGACCGTTACCATAATCGATGTCGCCGGGGACTCATTGAACCTGAAGGAACGCCTGCGCAGCTTCAGCCCCACTATAAATCAGGATGAACCGGGGGAGCCACTGCTTCTGGAGAGCCCGGCAGTCGTGCTATCATTGGCGGGGATGGCGCTGTGCAATGATGCGACACTCGAAACATTACCTTCTGAGCCAGGTGCCTTGACCAGTGTCGGCGACCCTACAGAAGGAGCGCTGGTGATCGCCGCTGCCCGCGCGGGTATGTGGAAGGCGGACCTGGATAAGTCTTTTCCCCGGGTCGCTGAACTGCCCTTTGATTCGGAACGCAAGCGCATGACCACCGTCCACCGCCCCCACCCAGAATACGTTCCAGACCTGCTGAATCCCTATCAGGATCAGCGCCCCGACTTCTTCCAACCCGACCGCTTCCTGGTCATCACAAAAGGGGCAGTGGATAGTTTGCTGGAAGTATCGGACCAGGTGTGGGTATCGGGCGAAACACAGTTATTAGATGACGCAATGCGCGAACGGATCTTGAAAGCGAATAACGAACTGGCTCAAAATGGGATGCGCGTGCTGGGAATTGCCTTCCGCCAGCGAGAAAGCGCAACCGAGAACCTGGAAGCAGACCCGCTGGAGAGCCGATTGATCTTTATTGGCATGGCAGGCATGATCGACCCGGCCCGACCAGAAGTGCGCCAGGCCGTACTCACAGCAAAAGCCGCCGGAGTGCGCCCGGTCATGATCACCGGTGATCATCCATTAACCGCGGCTTATATCGCCAATGAACTGGATTTTGATCGCCAGGGGCAGGTGCTGACCGGGCGTGACCTCGACAAATTATCTGAAACCCAATTAACGGAGACGGCAGGAGAGGTTTCTGTCTATGCGCGGGTATCCCCCGAACATAAGCTCAAACTGGTGACCGCCCTACAAAAACGCGGAGAGATTGTAGCCATGACAGGGGATGGGGTCAATGATGCACCAGCCTTAAAAAAGGCGGATATTGGCGTGGCGATGGGCATTACGGGAACGGATGTATCCAAAGAGGCATCCGATATGGTGCTGTTGGATGACAATTTCGCAACCATTGTAGCTGCCGTTGAAGAAGGCCGGCGCATTTATGATAACATCCGGAAATTTATCAAGTACACCATGACTTCAAACGCCGGCGAGATCTGGGTCATGCTGCTCGGTCCACTATTTGGTATGCCGCTGCCGCTGACTCCCCTGCAAATTCTGTGGATTAACCTGGTGACCGATGGCCTGCCCGGGTTAGCATTAACCATTGAGCCAGCCGAACGGAATACCATGCAGCGGCCACCGCACCCGCCCGGTGAAAACATTTTTGGGCGCGGAATGGCCCGGGATATTCTCTGGATTGGCCTGTTAATGGGGATGGTTTCGTTAGGAGTGGGTCTCTTTTATTATCGGGCTGAACTGGCCGTCTGGCAAACGATTATCTTTACCACGCTCACCCTGTCACAAATGGGCAATGCCCTGGCAACCCGTTCAAGCCAGTACACGATTTTCCAGGTAGGCCTGTTCTCAAACAAAGCGATGTTGGGATCCATACTGCTGACGTTCGTTTTGCAGATGGCAGTGATCTACCTGCCGTTCCTCAACCGCGCATTCTCTACCACCCCACTCGGCCTGATTGATTTACTGATCAGTCTGGCATTCAGTTCGGTCATCTTCATTGCTGTTGAGCTGTTCAAGTGGCTCCAACAAAAAAGAGAAAGTTAACCGGGAATTTCTAGTTCACGGATAATCTGTGAACTGTCCGTGAACTCAATATTCCACTCACCTATTTCCAGGCAGGGGATAACTGGTCATTCGGACCTTGAGTTACGGGCGTCAGATGCTTGCCATCGGCCTGGACCAGGTAAATATCCTGATGCCCGGTCCGGTCTGAGGAAAAGGCCACCCACTTGCCATCCGGCGACCAGACTGGCATGGTATCGTTGGCAGGATCTTGAGTTATCGCAGTCTGCTTTGACCCATCTTCATTCATCCCATAGATATCATTGTTGCCGGCGCGGTTGGAAACAAAAGCAATCTTCCCCCCTTGGAAAGGCACTGCCGGAAGTGAGTCATCCGCCGGATTCTGGGTGAGGTTGGTAACCCCCGATCCATCGGCCTGCATGGAATAAATCTCCAAATTTTTATCCCGGTCGCTGGTAAAGAGGATAGAGCTCGTGCTTTTGGCTGATTTTCCCGTTTCATACCAGGCTGGTTTGTAGTCATTCGCCGGGTCCTGGGTCAGGTTCTGCGGATTGGTGCCATCAACATTCATGATGAAAATATCGTTGTTTCCATCGCGATCTGAGGTAAACGCAATCTGATTTCCGTCCGGTGACCAGGCCGGGTAGCTATCTTGCGCGGGGTCTTGAGTCAGGTTTACCGGGTTGGTGCCATCCGCATTCATCAAATAAATTTCTTTGTTACCATCTCGCGTGGAAGTAAAGGCAATCCGTTTTCCGTCAGGCGAATAGGCCGGCTGAGTATCCGCACCAGGATCATTTGACAGGCGTTGGATGGTATTCTGCGCCGTATTCAAGACATACAGCTGCGGGCGGCCAACCTGATCAGAGGCAAAGGTGATCAGCTGCTGCCCGGTTACCGGTAAAGCAAGCAGTGTTGCAGTATTGGTAGGCGCAGGCAGGGTAAAAGTCGCCGTAGGGGGAACAGGTGTGGCTGTGGAAGTAGGTGGGATGGGGGTAGAGGTGGGCATTGGCGGCACTGGCGTGAAGGTCCGCGTAGGGGTAGGTGGCACAGGTGTATTCGTTTGGGTCTGGATTAATGGCGCACTGGTCTGAGAACGGAGAGTGGGGGTGCTGGATGGCGGAATGCGAGTGAAGGTGGCAATCGCCTGCGTGAAAGTAGGCGCAGGCGTATCCGTGGGCAGCGCAGTGGCAGTTGGCGCAAGCGTGGCAGTAGGGGCGCCTGCCGTTAGCGCATCTACCACTTCCTGTGTTACCGTCGCAGCATGAACTTCTGCGGTTTGCGTGACTGCCGCCCCGGTGGCGGACAGCACAGCCATCTGCGCGGCAGTAGCCGTCTGTGCGCTAACCAGGGCTATCGATACTTGAGCCGTTTGGGTGGCTCTCGTCAGACGAGTCTGGTTCCAGTTCCACAAAAAGCCCACTCCGCAAACTGCAGTCATACAAAATAATAACAAAGCCGGAAGCACCCAAACCGGAATCAGGGAGCGATTAATAATTTCTCCCGTATGGGTTTGGGTTTCCCCCTCTGTCGATTGTACGATCAGTGAATACGACAGAAAGGTCGTTCCACCTACCCAATTTGGATTTCGAGGAGAGACCGCAAAATCGACCACCGCGGACTCACCGGGCGCCACCTGAATTGCACCGCTGCGCGAGGGAAGGAACTCCAGGTCATCCTGGATATTTCGCCAGCGTACAGAAAATGTCTCCTGAATATTTCCCAGGTTGAATATCCGCAGGCGGGCAGTTTGCCCAGCATCCATGCGGCGTGGAGTCAGGTCTGTCGTGAACTGACTAAAAGCCGCGATCGTCATCGTCGCCGCGATTTCAGCGGTTTGCCCAGGAAAGGTTTGGCTGTTGGCGCGGATGATAAAGGCATGGCGCCCCGCCCGGCTAGAAGGAATTAACGGCGGGCGGATAACAATGCCTACTTCACGGTTTTCCCCTGGCAGGAGGCGGACGGTTGGCAGCGAACTGACCACCCAGTTGGCGGGAATGCCCTCTAAGGTGATGTAGAAGGTATCTGCAAAAGCGCCTTGATTGGCAATCCAAACCGGAACAGTCAGGTTCTCACCCGGCCCTACTGTAAACTGTAAGGTATTTGCGCTCAAGCCAATCCGGTTTCCATCTTTTGGCGTTTTATCTTGTTCAACCGGAAGCGCAGGCTCATAAGCGCCTACATTTAATTCAAACCGGACTTCACTTTTTATCTCCGGATTTGTTTGAGCGATGGCAACTAATGTAACCGGATATACACCTTCTGAAAGCGGTGAATTACTGGGAGCCTGGATCACAAGGCTGGACTGCCGTCGCTCTTTGGAGCCGAGATGGATCACGGGCATATCCAGTAAAATCCAACTGGTTGGAATCCCTTGAAGCGAGATCTCAAAATAGTCCTCTGCTTCGGTGTGATTAATAATCGCAAACGGGACCGTTACACTTTTTTCAGGTGCGACATAATAGGATTCCGCCCCTAATTGAATTTCAACTGGACGAAAAGGAATTGTGCTTTCTTCCATGTAGAGACCTTCCTAAATCACGCCGCCCCGATCCGCTGCAATATCAACACGGCATTCCATTCAAACCAATGATTTTTGTTTATCCCCCCTGATACTCTTTCGATAATCCTTCTATCCCTTCTTGATAATAGTATATCAAATTTATATTATTTATAATATCAAGAACTTCCAGATTCCAGAACAACAACTACTGCTGCCGAATCTTCAATACCTTAAAAACCAACTCCCGATAGATTTATTATCGGGAGTAAAGTTACTTTTTCTGGCTGGGGGCAAAGGATTCGAACCTCTACATACAGATCCAGAGTCTGCTGTCCTACCGTTAGACGAGCCCCCAGTAGGCTCAACGGTGATTATTTTATCACCGTGAAAAGTATTTGTCCAGGGTTGCGTAAATATTTATTTTTTAATGGTTTGCTCAATCTTTGTCCAGGTATCCCGCAGCTCAATGGTGCGGTTAAACACCAACTGTCCCGGTTTGGACTCAGGGTCTACACTGAAATATCCCAACCGCTCAAACTGATAAGTTTGACCAGCCTGAGCGTCTGCTAGAGAAGGTTCTACCTTGCAACCGGTCAAAATTTTCTCCGAATCAGGATTGAGGTTATCCAGAAAGCTGCCGCCCTCTTCAACATCCATCGGGTCGGGGCATTTGAACAGGCGGTCATACAGGCGCACCTCGGCATCTAAGGCATCCGCGGTAGACACCCAATGCAGCGTTCCTTTCACTTTGCGCCCATCCGGCGCATACCCGCCGCGCGTTTCTGGGTCATAAGTGCAGTGAAGCTCCACCACTTCACCCTGGTCATTTTTGATCACATCCACACATTGGATGAAGTAACCGTAGCGCAGGCGCACTTCGCGACCTGGAGCCAGGCGGAAGTATTTAGGCGGGGGCAACTCCCGGAAATCCTCTTGCTCGATGTAGAGCTCGCGCGTAAAAGGGACCCTGCGCGTTCCGGCGCTGGGGTCTTCCGGATTATTCACAGCTTCAAGTTCCTCAACCTGACCTTCGGGGTAGTTGATAATCACCACCTTCAGGGGTTGTAGCACACCCATGACACGCGGAGCGATTTGGTTTAATTGGTCACGTACGCAGTGCTCTAACAAAGAAACATCGATAAGACTTTCATTCTTCGCTACGCCTATCCGATCTATAAAATCGCGGATCGCCAGAGATGGGTAACCCCGCCGGCGCATACCGGACAGCGTTGGCATGCGCGGATCGTCCCAGCCTTTGACATAGCCCTGTTCCACCAACTGCTTCAAGAAACGCTTGCTCAAAATGGTGTAGTTAATATTCAAACGCGCAAACTCAATCTGGCGTGGGTGGTAGATCTCTAGCTGATCCAGGAACCATTCATATAACGGGCGATGATCCTCATACGCCAGGTCGCACAAAGAATGGGTGACACCCTCTAGTGAATCAGATTGCCCATGAGCGAAATCGTACATCGGATAAATGCACCATTTATCGCCCGTGCGGTGATGCGGCGTGCGCAGGATGCGGTACATCACCGGGTCACGCAGGTTGATGTTGCCAGAGGTCATATCAATTTTGGCGCGCAGCACCCGCGATCCTTCAGGGAACTCTCCGGCGCGCATGCGTTCGAAAAGGTTCAGGTTTTCTTCGATCGTACGCTTGCGGAAGGGGCTGTCTTTGCCCGGTTCAGTCAGCGTACCGCGATATTCACGCATCTCATCGGGCGAAAGGTCATCGACATACGCCAGGTCTTTCTTAATCAGTTCAACAGCCCATTCATAAAGCTGGTCAAAGTAATCCGAAGCAAAATACTCATTACCCCAATCAAAACCGAGCCAGTGGATATCTTCCTTGATAGCTTCCACATACTCGACATCTTCTTTAGTCGGGTTGGTGTCATCGTAGCGCAGGTTGCAGACACCCCCAAACACTTCCGCCATTCCAAAATCGATACACAGCGCTTTTGCATGCCCGATATGCAAATATCCATTCGGTTCGGGCGGAAAGCGAGTTTGCACGCGATCATAACGGCCTGTTTCCAGGTCCTCCTCGATCGCTTCTTGAATAAAATTGCTCGAAAGGGTCTCTTCAGTCATTGATAACTCCGCTAACAAAGGCAAGACTATTCTAAAAACCGAAAGGTACAGTTTTATTGAATAGTCAAAATATTTCATTTGACCATAACCTTCATATTCTACCCGGCATTGAACGTGTTTTCAACTTTTTCAATAATAAGATGAGTTAGGCTGCCTTCAAGCCGCTTATCTCAGCTAAACACCGCCTCCTGATCCATCAAAAGAAACAACCGCCTGGCGTGACGGTTGTTTCTCGAAATTTATAAAACAATACAAATCTTTACGCGCGAGCCATTTCTGCCAGTAGATCAGCCGCACGCCGAATTCGTTCCAGCACTTTTTCTCGGCCAATAATCTGCATGCTTTCAAAGAGCGGCGGGCTTACGCGCTGACCGGTGACCGCGACGCGCAGTATGCCAAATACCTGCCCGGCGCTCATGCCCATTTCATCGACCAGCGTCCGCATAGGCGGCTCCGTTGTTTCCACATTCATATCAGGTAGGGCTGCGAGGATGGCATATGCCCGTTGGGCAACTTCCGCAGATTGAGCGGGAGTCAGTCCTTTGGCAACCAGTTCGGCTGGATCAGGCTCAACTGTTTCCCTGAAATAGAATCCCGCGATCTCAGGCGCATCGGTCAGCACCGTCAGGCGTTCCTGAATCAAAGGAGCAACTTCAAGCAGAGTTTCGTCATCCACCCTGTAACCTGCATCCACAAGATACGGTTTCACCCGCCGGGCCAGTTCCTCAACGGACAATGAACGAATATGCAGGCCATTAAAGTGATCCAGTTTGGCGAAATTAATCGCCGCCGGAGAGGGGTTCAACTTCTGCAGACTGAACTTTTCCACCAGGTCGGGCAGGGTAAAGAACTCCGTATGGTCGTCATAACTCCATCCCATCAGCGCGACCCAGTTCACTACGCCTTCTGGAATATAGCCCAGCGCCTCCAGATCCTTCACGAAAATCGAGTGACCATCTTTCATCAAGTCCGCGGTTTCCCGCTTGCTCATTTTTCCCTTACCGGTAGGTTTCAAGAAAATGGACAAATGCACCCAGGCGGGCTCTTCCCAGCCGAAGGCACGAATGATCAAGGCGTGCAGCGGCAAGGAAGGCAGCCATTCTGAACCGCGAATGACGTGCGTAATTTTCATCAAGTGATCGTCGACCATCGCTGCCAGGTGATACAAGGCGTAGCCATCCGATTTAACCAGAATCGCATCATCGATGAGGCGGTTTTCGATCGTGATATCGCCCCGCAGCAAATCATGCACGGTTGTGGTGCCTTCGTTGGGCGTTTTGAAGCGGATCACATGCCTTTCACCAGCTGCCACACGCTGCGCTGCTTCTGCGGGGTCCAGGCGGCGGCAGGTGCCAGAATAAGTGGTCGGTTCCTTGCGCTTTTGAGCTTCCTGCCGTTCCCGTTCCAGCTTTTCGGGTGTGCAAAAGCAGTAATAAGCGTGGCCCATTTCAACCAGCTGCCGCGCATAATCCTGATAAATTTCCTTACGCTCCGATTGGCGGTATGGGCCGTATGGTCCGCCCACATCCGGGCCTTCATCCCAATTCAGCCCCAACCAATGCAGGCTGTCCATTAATTCTTGTTCAGCGCCTTCAACATAGCGCCGCCGGTCGGTATCTTCAATACGAAGGATAAACTGCCCACCGGTTTGGCGAGCCAGTAAATAATTATATAATGCTGTCCGCCCGCTGCCTAAATGAGTATGGCCGGTGGGTGAAGGGGCAAAGCGCACGCGAACAGGCTTTAAAGGTTCCGACATAAAAAACTCCCCAAAGTAAAATTCCTATGGCTTTTGTCGCAAAACCACGCTTTCAACTAAACCGATCCCTAATGCCAATGAAAGCAAAGAACTACCCCCATAACTAATAAAGGGCAGCGTCAACCCGGTGACCGGTATGACTTTTAAGTTTACTCCAATATTGACCGCGGTTTGGAAGAAGATTAAAAATCCAAAACCATAAGCCAATAATGCGCCAAAAAAGTCACTGGCCAGCCGGGCAGCTCGAAAACAACGCAGCATCACAAAAACAAGCAAAGAAACGATGAGCACTGTGCCAACAAAACCGAATTCTTCAGCCATCGCCGCAAAGATAAAGTCTGTATGGCGCACTTTCAAAAAGCGCAGCTGTACCTGCGAGCCATGCCCATAGCCCATGCCAAACCAGCCGCCAGAGCCGATGGTAATCAAAGCCTGATCTACGTTATAGGTATCACCGTGGCGGGCGTTTGGGTCTGGGAAAAGAAAGTTAGCGATACGCTTCAACTGGTAGTCTTGAATAAAGGGAATTTTTGCCCCTGAGGCCAGCAAAGCGATAAATATCACAATCACGACCAGACCCAACAAGACCATGAGAATCAGATACTTGGTTGGCAGACCGCTGATCCACATCATGGAAAACCACATGACCATAATTACCAGCGACATGCTCAAATTGGGCTGCAGCAAGATCCAAACGACCATGAAGAAGGTCATGATAAAACCGCCCAAGATCCAGCGCAGGTCGCGGGGACGATCTTTATTGCGGGCAAAGTATGCCGCCAGGACAATCACCATCACAATCTTCGCGATTTCGGACGGTTGGATGTTGAACAACCCGGTCGTGATCCAACGCGCCGCGCCAAATGAAACTGTACCAATCACAAAAATGACCAGCAGCAGCCCAATGGAGACCCAATACATGACCGACGACAGCGAAAACCAGTAATGGTAGTCCATCCAGGCCGTTGCCAAAATTACGACCAGGCTAATCGTGATCCAGATCATCTGGCTTTGCGGCAGGCCGGAGAGCTGCTCATTTCCAGCGACTGCCGAGCGGATCATGGCGACGCCAAAAATGCATAAGATGATTACAGCGCCAAACAAAAGGTAATCAAAGTGGCGCCAAATTTCTCGTTTTTCCATACAAACTTTCTTTATCGGAACTGCTTGCCGGTGGGAAAGGCCATGCTTAGCTGCCTGATCCACTGCTTACAGGGAACATCCTTCCGGTTTTTCCTTCTGATCTGCGGGAGATTACTTCCTCCGCCGGGTTGCTGCTTTAAGTGGGATATCGGCCAGCAAGCGTTGTTCGCGCCCTTCTTGCGACATGGTAATATTAACCGCCGCTGGGTCGATTTCGATATGGCGGGAAATGACCTCTAACAGTTCGTTCTTGAGAATCTCTAATTCTTCCTGGCTCAGGTCAGTGCGGTCATTGATCAACACCAGTTTCAGCCGGTCTTTCGCCTGTCCGGCGCTCTTCGCTTTTTGTCCTGTTAACCACTCCAACCAACCGGCCATATCAGTCCCCTCCGGTACGCTCGTCACGCCGCATCATTCGGGCAAGGCGAGTAAAGATATCCTCTTTCTGTTCCAGGTTCAGGAATGGCACTTGCTCACCATTCAAACGCCTGGCGATGTTATGAAAAGCCTCTCCGGCTTTAGATTTACCATTCATTGCCACAGGCTGGCCCCGGTTCGAACTAATAACGACATTTTCATCCTCAGGTACAATACCGAGCAGCTCGATCGCCAGCAGTTCAAGCACATCATCCGCCGTGAGCATATCTCCGCGCTTAACCATAGCTGGGTTAAGCCGGTTCAAGATCAGGCGCGCAGGACCTTTTTCTTCCGCTTCGATCAGACCAATAATCCGGTCAGCATCGCGTACCGCAGAAACTTCCGGGTTGGTCACAACGATCACCAAATCTGCCGGGGCAACTGCGTTACGGAAACCGCGCTCAATCCCAGCCGGGGAGTCAATCAGGACCCAATCAAATTCCTGGCGCAGGTCATCGCACAACCGCACCATGTCGCTGGGAGATACAGCGCTTTTATCCCGGGTCTGTGCGGCAGGGATCAGGTATAAATCCGGCAGGCGTTTGTCCCGGATCATCGCCTGGCGCAACCGGCAGCGGCCTTCTACGATATCCACCAGATCATAAACAATGCGATTTTCCAAACCCAGAATTACGTCCAGGTTGCGCAATCCGATATCACCATCTAAGCAAACCACTTTCTTGCCATTCATCGCCAAAGCAACCGCCAGATTCGCTGTCGTGGTTGTTTTGCCGACTCCGCCTTTCCCAGATGTTACTGTCGCTACCGTTGCCGCCATGCCTCTCCTTATTTTTCGTAACCACTTACTGGGTTTGCTGGTGAAACCACCGCACCTTTCATCAGCAAGCCAAATAAACAATTATCGTTTGGGATTCCAGGGTTCAACTACAACTATACCATTTTTGATCCGAGCTGTCTGCGGTTCTGTCTTGCCCTTTTTCTGGGTCAAGGCAACCATAAGACCCGCAATGCGCAGCTGGGTGGGGCTCATATCCAGCGCGCAAACAACAACATTTTCGTCTCCATCCGCGCCCGCATGGACAGCCCCCCGCAGCCTTCCCCAGATAATGACACTCCCCCCGGCGACCACCTCCGCGCCAGGGTTGACATCCCCCACCACAATTACATGACCGCGGTGAGAGACTTTGAACCCCGAACGCAAGGTGCGCTGGACAAATATTGCGCTTTCACCTTCCAGATTCGTTTCGAGCGGTCGAATAGTCCGTTCGGGGCGGGGGGAGGAAATGCGTGTGGCCAAACCCAAGACCTGGGCCGTTTGCTCAGTAGTCGGGGCATTGGTGATCACGGCCCAAAGGCTGATTCCTTTGCTGGAAAGCCGGTCACGTAAGGAGCTCAGCTCCGCCGCGCGAAGGATATGATTCCCAACGTCCAACGCGACACGCGCGCCCTGAAAGAAAGCAGCTTTATCATCCACGTGCGCCAGGAAGGCCGCTTCCAGCTCTGACCATTCCCCTTCGCCCAGGGTGACGAGCAACCCGTCTTTGATCCCCTTAATCTGCATCTGCCGCCGTTCGTTTAACATGGATTATTTGGTCATTATCTATCGGACTGCCCAGACTTATTAAGCATTGCGCTATAAGATTCACAATATCCTCAGGGCGTACCGGCTGATTTACCCTTTTCCCCGTCAATTGCTTTTAAGTTGTAATACGCTTCGATTACTTTCCCTACGATTGGCGCAGCCACACTTGCGCCTTCCCCACCATTATACACGAAAGCGACCACAGCAATCTCCGGATTATCATAAGGGGCATACCCAAAATACCAGGAATGGGTAGGCCAGTTTCCTGGCGTGCAGCGATTTGCCTTATTGGCTACATCATCACAGTATTCTGCCGTTCCGGTCTTCCCGGCAGTCAGGATGCCTTTATCTTCCAACCCCAGTTCCACGGTCATCGGGCGTTGAGCAGTACCCTCCGTGACCACTCCGCGCAGGGCTGTCTTTGCCATTTGCACCACCCAGGGCTCGACGGTTTTCATTTCGCCAGTCTCAATGCTGTTCTGATCATAAACATGGATAACCGGGTCTTTGGTAATATCCCAGCGCAGGTCAGGCTCGAAAGGTTTAATGATATTCCCTTCCGAATCCAGCACCTCACGCACCAGCGTCGGTTGCATCTGTTTGCCATCATTTGCCAGGGTAGCCGCGGACATCAGCACCTGCAGGGGTGTCGCCAGGATCAACCCCTGCCCCATCGAGGCGATGTAAGTATCTCCAGTCGTCCAGCTTTCACCTTGATTGATCCGTTTCCAATTCGGGTCCGGGATTAACCCAGGCTGCTCTCCGGGCAGTTCGATGCCAGACTTCGCGCCGTAACCCAACGCGCGCGCATATTCCCCGAGCCGCCAGATCCCCAACCCACCATTTGGCACCTGATCTTTATACCCGCCGCCGATCTTATAAAAGTAAACGTCACACGACTGCTCTACCCCGCGCAGCCAATCGACTTCACCGTGCCCATTCCGATCCCAACAGACATATTCGCGCGGTTTTCCAGGTGAATTCGGTAGCGCTTTTTCCTCAATGACAATCTTACCTGGGTCATCTACCTTGAAATCCGGGGCGATCACCCGTTCATTCAACGCGCCAATCGCCGTTGGCATTTTAAATACGGAGCCCGGAGGGTATTCACCTGATATCGCTTTATTCAACAAGGGTTTCGCCGGGTCCACGGTAAGCTGGTTATAGTAGTATCCTGGGATCAGGCGGGCGAAGCGGTTGTTCTCATAACTGGGGTAAGAGACCATCGCCAATATTTCCCCTGTCTTCGGGTTTATCGCGATCACCACCCCACTGGTCGATTGAATTTTGTTTAAATAAGTATTCCAATAATTGATTTCATATTTCAAGGCTTCGACTGCCGCCGTCTGCAGCCGCGTATCAATAGTGAGGCGGATGTTATTCCCCGGTACCGGCTTGATCGGTTCAGTCAGGTTGCGGATCTCCCGCCCGGCCACGTCCACCTCGACCATACGTTCGCCGTTCCGCCCACCCAGGATATCCTGCAGCGAGTTCTCAACCCCTGCATAGCCCACTTTATCGCGTCCAGGCGTAAAACCTTTCTCGCGGTAATAGTCTTCCAGGCTCAGGCCTGGTTGGTTTGCCGGGATAGGACCCAGAAAACCAACGATTTCAGCTGTCAGATCACCGGTTGGATAATCGCGCACGGGTTCTACCTCAACTTCCACCCCGGGCATATCCGCCAATTGCTCGCGTACTCTCATCGCGGTGTCCTGATCGATATTGCACTTGATCCTGACGGGAGTATAGGGAGCGGTTGAGTCCTGAATAAAAACAATCTCTTTAATGCCCATCTCTGTCTGGCAGGGTTTAAAGAGCCTGACGGTTTCATCACTAATGCTTCCGGCAGTTACCGGTACATTGATCAACTGGGATAGATGCCGGTAAACTTCCTGGATGGGCCCGGGGACATCCTCTTCATATAAGAACGGCAGAGAGCCTGGCAGGTAAGCAGGGGTTACCGTAATATTATACGAAGCGATATTCCGAGCCAGGACGATCCCGTTGCGGTCATAAATAATCCCGCGCTGCGTTGGGTCACTGACCTTCGTGGTCCGGTTCTCATCCGCCTGGGAAACAAAGTTTGGTCCGCGCAGAACCTGGTAATCGAGTAACCGAAAGGCATAGTAACCAAACAACAGGGCTACGAGCAGGTAAATCACCCGAAAGCGCCAGGCTTCTAGATGCTCTTCTTTTTGTTCCATCTCACTCATACTTCTACCTCTTCTGGGTACGCCCACTGAGCCATGTCGCTGATAATCGCATATACCGGTAAAGCCAGCAGCAGGTTAAGCAACGTCCCAGGCAAAATAATCAAGTTGATACTGTCATAGATCGGCAAGGCTTCCCCTTGAAAAATCAAAGCACCCAATACCAGGCCTTGTGTAATCAGCGAACCAATAAGGGTAACAAAAAACATCGAGAAAATTGGAGTCTGCCAAACCCGCCGGCGCAGCAGCCGCGCAATGGCAGTCACGATCAAATAGCCAATCAATGGGATTCCCGTTGGTGCAGCCGAGACAAAACCAACCAGCGCCCCGGCAATTATCGCCCAGCCCCAGGCCGAACTTGCGCGTTCTTGCAAGGCCCAGGCGATCAAAACGAGCAGTACTAAATCGGCCAATCCATTAACCAATGGAAGCGTGCTGACAATTATGGTTTGCAGCATCAGCGTAACGGCCAGAATCGGGATTGCCAGCAGAGCACGCATCAGGATCCTTCTCTATGGCTGCGCTGGCTGTTGAATCAGCGGCGTTAGATCCACCGGCTTGAAGTTCGTGACGACCAGTACCGCGCGCAGATTGGCAAAGTCAACCACCGGCTGAACAGAAGCGCTCTGGAACAAGGCTGTTTCCTGCTTGCGCACAGAGGCAACCTGCCCAACCAGCACATTACTGGGATAAGTGCCGCCCAGGCCTGAGGTCAGGATAATTTGACCCGCCTGTAGCTGGACTTCCTGGGAAACCATTTCAAGGCTCATATCGCCGGTCACGGAACCTTCCAGCATACCGTCTGCCTGCACATCTGGCAGGCGCACATTAACTGCCGAACCAGGATCGGTGATCAACTGCACGCGCGCCGCATTTGCTGTCACGGCATCGATCCGCCCCACCAACCCTTGAGCAGTCAGTACAGGCATCCCATGCCGCAGGCCCTGGTCGGACCCCTGATCAATAATAATATAACGCATAAAGGGATTGCTGTCTCGACCAATCACCATGGCAGCCACATAATTGCTGTCGGGACGCGCTCGCGCAACTTTTAAAAGCGAATAGAGCACATCATTATCCTTTTGCTGCTCTTGCAGCTGGATCATCTGACTGCGCAAGAGTGCATTCTCATTCTTGAGCTGCTCATTTTCCGTGCGCATCGCGGTGACATCACCTGGGGAGCGTACGATCTGGTATATAGCCAAATAGCGGGTTGCCAGCCAGCGCTGAGCGGATACCGCCGGGTCCAGGACAACCCTGAGCATTGGAGCCAGGTAACCACTCAAAGCCAGCAGCATCACGCCTGTAATTACCAGGATGATAGCCCCTGTTCGCCAATACTTTTGTAAAAAATCATTCATTTGTAAAATCGAGCATTATCGCCTGACAAAGGTAACTAGTACAGTCGGGCGCAAATAGCTTAGTGGTTATTGACCTTTATCGCCCGACTGTTTGCGCCAGGAACCTGGCGAACGTACCCGGCGCTGCACACTAACCCTAGAGGTATTTATGCCGCCGGGTACTAGCAGCTGACCTGAACCGGATGGCTTGGCACCCGCATTCGCTCTGTTACCGGCGAGAACCATTCCGGTTAATATCCGCCAGATAAACATCAAAGCGGTCCAGGTCTTCCACAATCATACCAGCCCCACGGGCTACGCAAGTCATTGGGTCTTCAGCCACCCACACGCGCAGGTGCAGGTCCTCGCCCAGCCGGTCTGGCAAACCGAGCAGTTGAGCGCCGCCGCCTGCCAGACAAACGCCAGTTTCGATCAGGTCAGCGACGATTTCCGGTGGGGCTTCATCCAGCGCATCTTTGATCGTATCAACGACCACTTGAATTGAGGCCGAGATGGCTTCGCGGACTTCTACGGACGAAATTTCAATCGCTTCAGGCAAACCGGTTACCAGATTGCGGCCACGCACCACCATCGTCTTTTCTTCCGCCAGCGGATAGCCAGACCCAATTTGAATCTTCGCCTGCTCTGCCATGCGTTCGCCAATGAAGAGATTGTACTTGTTACGAATGTAATTGATAATATCCTGATCTAATTCATCGCCGGCCACGCGTAAGGAGCGAGAAACAACGACGCGCCCGGCAGAGATAACGGCAACTTCTGTCGTTCCGCCGCCGATATCGACCACCATGCTACCGCGGACTTCACTTACCGGTAAACCCGCACCTAAGGCTGCGGCACGCGGCTCTTCAACCAGGTGAACTTCTCGCGCTCCGGCAGCCATTGCCGCATCGATCACCGCCTGGCGCTCTACATCGGTAGCGCCAGAGGGAATGCCGATCACGACCCGTGGAAGGGGCATGGGAACAATTGTTTGCTGATGGGCTTTACCAATAAAATAGCCCAGCATTGCTTTCGTAATTTCAAACTCTGAGATGACGCCATCTCGGAGTGGACGAATTGCGAGAACATCGGCTGGAGTCCGGCCAACCATTTCCTTTGCAAAGACTCCCACAGCCAGCGGTCGCCGGGTTCGCTTCTCGATGGTGACCCAGGAAGGCTCATTAATCACGATACCCTTGCCACGGACATGCACGAGGGTATTTGCCGTTCCCAGATCAATGCCGATGTCGAGCGAGAACAAACCTAGCAGCCACTTAAATGGATTCGGTGCCAATGATGAAGCTCCTTAGCTACTATAGCTACTAATATAATCGGGATGCTTAAAATAAAATTATACCATGCAACAGGTTCACCAAAAAATTCAAGCTTTTTCAAATCTGCTCTGTTTTCTCTACTTGTGAAATTTAGTACAATATTCTCCCATCTATCCAGTTATTCGAGGATAAATGTCACTTGCTCACTTATCCCTGTGGAAATTAGAATTTTATAAGTTTTCTCAGCATTTCCAGGCAGATTCGGCTTTGCCTAGCACAGAAGTATCTTTATCGTAGGATGGAGAGGAATGATCATGGTCAATCTGACAATTGACGGTAAACAAATTCAGGTCCCAGAAGGGACTACAGTACTGCAAGCAGCAGAAGCGGCAGGGATTCAGATCCCTACCCTGTGTAATCATCCTTCATTAAAACCATTTGGGGGCTGCCGTCTTTGCCTTGTGGAAGTCGAAGGTGCGCGCACCTTACAGCCTTCTTGCACCTTGCCGGTGAACGAGAAGATGGTCGTCCTCACCAGTACAGCGAAAGTAAAAACAGCCCGCAAATTCGTCCTGACCCTCATCTTCAGTGATCGCAACCACTTCTGCCCCTACTGCCAGGTGAGCGGCGGCGACTGCGAACTGCAAAATTCGGCGCTGGATGAAGGCATGTCACATTGGCCCTTCCAGCCCAACTGGAAGCACTACGAGGTAGACGCTTCGCATCCTTACTTCGTGATGGATCACAACCGCTGCATCCTCTGCCAGCGCTGTGTGCGTGCCTGCGGGGAACTGGTGGGTAACTATACCCTGGGGATTGAAGAACGCGGCGCGAGCAGCATGTTGGTCGCCGATACTGGTCTGCCGCTGGGAGATAGTTCCTGTGTTGCCTGCGGCACCTGCGTTTCAGTCTGCCCGACCGGCGCTTTAATCGAGCGGCGCAGCGCCTACCAGGGACAAGAAAAAAATCTGGATGAAACGAAATCTGTCTGCATAGGCTGCAGTGTAGGTTGCGGCATTACCGTTTATTCCCGCGACAACCGTCTGGTACGCATTCTGGGTGACTGGGATGCTCCGGTAAACGGCGGCGTCCTATGCAAAACTGGGCGTTTCCTGCCGCTGGAAGAGGACCGCGAACGAGTTACCAGCCCCATGGTGAAGAAAGATGGCAAACTCCAACCAGCCACCTGGGAAGAAGCACTGGAAACCCTGGCGGCAAAGCTGAAACCACTTGCCGGAAAGAATGGCGATGGCGTGGCTGCGCTGAGCTCTACGCGCCTGCCTGTGGAAGCGCTGTCTCTCTTCAAACAGATCTTTGTCAATGGACTGGGCAGCGAGATGGTCACCAGCCTGGAAGAAGGGCAGCCAACCGCGGTCGTCTCGGCGATGGCTGAAGAGCTCGGCCATCCTTATGAAACAAACCTGGACGCGCTGAAGAATTCAGACTGTGTGATCGCCGTGGGCGTTGACCTGGCGGAAAGCCACATGGTCGCCGGCTTCCTGGTCAAGCGCAATTTATCCAAAGGTACGAACCTGATCCTGGTCAACCCAAATGCGACCCAGCTGGACGCAATGGCAAACCTGTGCCTGAAAGCCACGCGCGGAGCGGACCTGGACGTATTGAAAGGTATTCAAGCCGGTCTGGTGAAGCTCGGCCTGCGTGACGGCATCGCCATCAAGGCGGAAGCTGACCTGGCGAAAGCAGCGCAAGACACCGGCCTCAGCGCCGATGATCTACTGGCTGCGGCGGGAATGCTGGGCATTTCCGAAAAACCCGTCATCGTTTACGGGAAGGGGATTACCGCCAAGACCGCTATGAACACCATGCGCCAGCTGGTTGCGTTGAGTAAGCATTCGGGTGCGGGCCTGCTGAGCATCAAGGGCGAAGCCAACAGCCTGGTGGCAGCGCAATACAATCTGGAAAAGCCCTTCCAGCTCAATGGTCATCAAGCCGTATTCCTGGCCCTGGGGGATGACACTCCCGCACAGCGCCTGGAACAGCGCCTGGAGAAAGCGCCTTTCCTGGCTGTGCAGGCCAGCTACATTTCACGCCTGACGGCGATGGCAGACGTGGTGCTGCCGGTGGAAATGTGGGCCGAGCAGGAAGGCCATTACCTGAACCTGGAAGGCCGGCTGCAAAAGTCCAACCGCGCTTTAACTTCCCCCGCGGATGTACGTTCAAATACCGAAGCGCTCCAGGCCCTGGCTGAGAAGCTGGAATTATCCCTAAATCCGGACTGGACGGCCACTTTATGCGAGCGCCCATCCCCGGTCGCAATCGAGTTGTTAGGATAAGCAGTGCGAGTACCTGCGGAACTCGTCGGGAAAAGCAACCCTTTTATAGAAAATTCCAGGCGAAGCTCAAGCAGTACTGTTATTTATAAGGAGAAAATGATGGCGAAACCCAAAATCTCATCAGATTGGTTATGTGGCTGCGCCGGGTGCCACATGTCTTTGCTCGACATGGATGAGCGCATTATACAGGTTGCAGAACTGGCGGATATCCGCTCTACTCCCATTACTGATTTAAAGGAACCGGATGAAACTGGGGTAGATGTAGGCATACTAGAAGGTGGCATTAACAATACCTATAACGAAGAAGTTGCGCAGCGCATGCGCAAACGCTGCAAAGTGCTGGTTGCGTTGGGTGACTGCGCCGTATTTGGCGGCGTGCCCGCAATGCGCAATTTCTTCACCCTGGAAGAAGCCCTGCGCCGAGCCTATATCGAAGCTGACAGCAACGATAGCGAAGGGAAAATCCCTTCAGACCCAGAGCTGGCCCAGATGACGAAAGTCCGGGCGCTGCAGGAAGTTGTTTCCGTTGATTTGTTTGTTCCCGGCTGCCCGCCTGATCCCGATACCATCTTCTATGTATTGGCTGAACTGGCTCAGGGTCGCAAACCGGTGCTCGAAGACGGCAAACTTCAATGGCATTAGGAAAGATTGAGAGGTAAGAAATGGCCACGCAAAAAGTGACGATCGAACCCGTAACTCGCATTGAAGGACATGCCAAAGTAACCATTCACCTGAACGAAGCCGGTAAGGTCGAGCGGGCTTACATGCACGTCAATGAATTCCGCGGCTTTGAAAAGTTCTGTGAAGGCCGCATGTACTTTGAAATGCCCAATATCACCCCCCGCATCTGCGGCATTTGCCCGGTCAGCCATCACCTGGCGTCTGCCAAAGCGGGTGATGCGCTCATGAACTGCCCCCCACCTCGCCCGGCATCCCTGCTGCGCGAGCTAATGCATATGGGTCAGATCATCCAGAGCCATGGCATGCACTTCTTTGAACTGGCCGGCCCCGACCTGCTGCTGGGCTTTGATTCTGACCCGGCTACGCGCAACGTCGTTGGCCTGATCGCGGCAAATCCAGCCCTGGCGACGAAAGCTGTGATGCTGCGTAAATATGGGCAGGAAATAGTCCATACCCTGGGGGGGCGGCGCGTGCACCCCGTCTTTGCCGTACCAGGTGGGGTTAATAAAGCCCTTAAGGCGGATGAACGGGATACTATCCTGGCTGGGGTTGATGAAGCCATTGCCACCGTGCAGGTAGGTCTGGAATTAATGCGCGGCTGGGCGGAAAATAATATGGAAGACGTTAATAAATTCGCTGTCTTCCCCACCGGTTACATGGGTCTGGTCACGCCGGAAAACAGCCTGGAATTGTATGATGGGCAAGTTCGCCTGATCGGCTCGAGCGGAAATGAGCTTGAGCGGTTTGACGGCGCGAATTACCTGGATTACATCGCCGAGCACGTGGAAGACTGGTCCTACCTGAAGTTCCCTTACTACAAAAAGATGGGGTATCCTCAGGGGGTGTACCGGGTGGGCCCGCTGGGCCGTTTGAATATCGTTGAGAAAATCGATACTCCGCTGGCGAATGCAGAGCTGCAGAAATTTAAGGCGCTCAATAGCGGGCTGCCAGTAGAAAATACCCTTTACTACCACTACGCTCGCCTGATTGAAGCCCTGTTTGCGGCGGAACGGGTGCGCGTGCTGTGCGAAGACCCGGATATCCTGAGTACGGATACCCTCAACACCCGGCAGAGTTTCCAGGGCCAGGGGGTAGGTGTGATCGAAGCCCCGCGCGGTACTCTGATCCATCACTATTGGGCTGACCCCAGTGGCAAGCTGACCAAAGTCAACCTGATTGTCTCAACCGGTCACAATAACTGGGCGATGAGCCACTCGGTCGACAGCGTTGCCAAGACTTACATCGATGGCGAAATCAATGAAGGCCTGCTCAATCGGGTTGAAGCGGCTATTCGCGCTTATGACCCCTGTCTATCCTGCTCGACCCATGCCGTAGGTCAAATGCCGATGGTCTTGGATGTGCTAAATGCCGATGGGAGTCTCGCTCAAACCCTGAGCCGGAACGTGTAATCAAGCGTATGGGGCCAAACAGGTCATCTGTTTGCCCGCCCGGCAGAATAAATGTAAACTATGACTGCGAAACGGCGCTTGTGCCGTTTCGCAGTCATAATTAAAGGTAAAATTCTCAAGATGAAGACTTTAATCGTTGGGTATGGCAACGCAGACCGCCAGGATGATGGCGTCGCCTGGCATATTCTTTCATACGTGGCACAGCGTCTCGGGAGGACCGTGCCGGATGCTCCGGAAGAAGGCTTTTTCCCGGAAAATCAGCCGATAGACCTGTGGTATGTACTCCAGCTGGCCCCAGAAATGTCTGAGGATTTCGCGCAGTACGAACGGATCTGTTTTGTCGATGCGCACACGGGTAACATCGCCGAGGAAATCCTACTCCAGGCGGTTGAGAGCAGCCCCGCAGCGTCTGTCTTTACCCATCACCTGACGCCTGCTGCCTGCATGGCCCTGACGAAGACCATTTTCAAGCACAGCCCAGATGCGCGGCTGCTCTCTGTGCGCGGCTATCATTTTGGCTTTAGCCGCCAGCTTTCGCCAGAGACACTGGCGCTGGTTGAACCAGCTACAAATATTTTATGGGACTGGATTTTTGAGGAAACCAGCAAATCTGGACTACAATAAAATCAAATAAAGAAGACAGGGATGAAAATGTCTTATTCTCAACCTCAAGAACCGCTCCTGTTTATCATCACCGGCGGGCGCGGCGCCGGGAAGACTTCCTTCTGCGAGCGCATGGCCCAGGCTGCCAAGGATGCCGGCTGGCAGGTTAGCGGGCTGCTCTCCAGACCGGTTTTTGACGCCACCCAGCGCATCGCCATAGACGCGGAAGACCTGCGTAATCAAAAGACACGCCGGCTGGCGGTGCGCAGTGATACCCCCACACCTGGCACAAAACATTGGCAGTTTGATGAAGCCGTCATCCAGTGGGGCAATCAGGTGTTGGAAGCCAGCACCCCCACAGACTTGCTAATCGTGGATGAGCTGGGGCGGTTGGAATTCAGCAGAGATGTCGGCTGGCAAGCCGCGTTACCGGTGATTGACTCGAAACAATATGCGATTGCCATGGTCGTTGTCCGCGCGGAGATGCTGGGTGAGGTGCTGCTGCACTGGCCTAACGCAAACCTGATTGAAATTGAAACCGCTGAAGAGAGCGAGCATAAAGCACGCATTCTTTCTGAGCAGCTTTTCTAGCTCTTTTATCCAGGCGGGGGCTGCCCAAACATTCTTTTTGGGCAGCCCCCGCTTGGGTTTATTCGCATTTTACTCGTAGCTGAATTTCTTAATTGCAATCCCAAAGAAGGCGAGGGAGTATGCCAGGATGATCCCTACCGGCAGGAGAACAGCCTCCACGCCCTGGCCACGCACGATGATATTCTGATAACCCGTGATTGCCCAGGCAGAGGGCATCAGGTGTCCAACTGTGGCGAAAGCGCCCCCAACCATTTCCAGAGAGAACCATGCCCCACCCAGTGCGGAGAACAGGAACATACCCACCATCGTAAAGAGCACTACCTGTTCCTCTTTCTTACTTAGCGTAGAAATAAGCAACCCCGTTGTGGCAACCCAGATCGACAGCGCGGTAATGACCAGCAGCGTCGCCAGGGGATGGCTCAAGTAGTTGACCTTCAGAAACGCCTGTCCAAACAAAACCAACAGCAGCTGCTGGCCAAAGAAGATGAGGAACATACCCAGGATGTGTCCACCAATCAACTCCGCCTTGTTCATCGGTGTGGTCAGCAGGCGGGCCATTGCTCCCGTACGGCGTTCGACAACCAGCACCATGGCCGCCTGCATCAGGCCGAAGAAGGCGAACATGACGATCATCCCTGGTGAATATTGGTTGTAGGGGTTAGCGGCTAAAGGATCCTTCTCCTGAGTTGAGTTAGCGTTCGTGACCATCACAGACAGGGGCGTGCTTTTCCAGGATTGAGCAGCTTTGTTGACCGCTTCCGTCAGGTAAGCGCTGCGCGCTGCCACATCCTGTGTACCCGCCTGGGCCTCATAGGCTTTTAAACTGAAGCGGGCGGTTTGGGCGATACTCATAGTGCGCAGCAGGGTGGTTTGCAGCGCCCGGCGCATCGTTTGCCCATCGGTCGTCTCCTCGTTGATGATCATTTCCATCTGCGGGTTCTCGCCGTTAAGCGTGCCAGCGCTAAAGCCCGGCGGAATCACCAGCCCGGCGACCAGCTCATTCTTTACAATGCGCGAGTCGAGTTGACCTGCGTCAGCATCTGCAATAAATATCGGGCGGATGGTTTGGGCGCTGCCCACCATGTCCAGAAAGGTTTGACTGAGCAGCCCGTCCGGGTCGTGGTTGACAATGCCTACCGGCAGGCGGTTATCTTGACTGCTGTTCTGGCTGTTGAAAACGAAGCCGAAGAAAAAGGTGAACACAATCGGCATGGCTAACAGGAAGACCAGCGAGCGCCGGTCGCGCAGAACCTGCCGTAAATCTTTGAGCGCTAAGTCGATGATGCGCATTAGAACCTCCGTATACCGTTCCAGGAAGGATCAGGCGAAGCGCGTGCGGAAAATACGCGTGCCAACCCCAAAGAAGACCAGACCGAACACCAGCAGGGCTGCCAGCGGCAGCAGTACATCTTGCGGTCCAGCCCCCGCCAGAACCAGCTTCATACCGTGCAGCGCCCAACCTTGCGGCAGAGCCAGGCCAATCGTGTCAAAGATCGAGGGGCCGCCGCCAAAGCCGGTAGTGAACAGCCCGCTGGCCATCCCCATGATCGCCAGCACTCCCCCGGCGACACTCCCCGCCTGGCGCGAATTTTTCATCAGGGAAATGAGCAGGATGCCAAACCCAGAAGCCGCGGCGACCAGCCCAAAGATGACTAAACCAAGCGCCGCCAGGTTACCCCAGTTGATCTGGAAGATCAGCGCTGAGGCGGCGCACAGGACGATGGACTGCATCACCAGGGTGAAAAAGACCGCCGCAAGTTTTCCGCCGAAGATCACCGGCAGCGGAGTCGGGGTGGTGAACATGCGCGCCAGGGTACCCTCTTCTTGCTCCTTGAGGATCGACTGCGCGGTATTAATCCCGGTGAAGAAGACGAAGAAAATCAGCATCCCCGCCATGACCGGGCCTAGTAAAGTGGTCCGGTGATCGGCGATGGATTTTGGCGTATCCCGGTTAGGCAGGCGCTTGACCGCAGGCAGATTCCAGGTCTTCTCACCGGTAATGGATTGGAACCAAGTGCTGTACTCTGTTTGCGCCTGCTTAAGCGTATCCGCAGAAAGCATCTGGCTGCGCGAAGCAAACTGACTGTTCATCACCCGCGAGGCAATCTGCGCGCCGGAAAGCGCGTCCAAGAACTGGTCGACGACTTCCTTCGTAATTCCCGGCCCAAAGGACAGGGTAGGATCCTGATAGAGTTCCAGAGCAGCCTTGCCCTCACCGCTGAACACAGCCTGGGTGAAGTTTTGCGGAATAATCAGCGCCAGGGCTGCTTGCTGGTGATCTACCGCAGAACGGGCGGCAACCTCATCAGCTGTTTCAGTCACGGCGAATACGTTTTGCACGCTTTCGCTGGTCAAAGCCGAGATCAATACCTGGCCCATATTCGCCTTCGTCTCGGGATCGCCCCCGTCCTGGTTGACCGCCTGGATTTTGATGACCGGCAGGGTGTAAGCAGCGGTCTCACTGGAGGTAAGCACTCCGCCAAACGCCGCGTAGATTAAGCCGGTGATCAGCAGCGGGATTACTAACATCATCCCAATGGCGAAGGCGCTGCGGAAGTAACGCAGCATATCCTTATAAGCAATATCCAAAAGTTTCATGGCAGTCCTCGCTTAGTCGCGTAAGGCGCGCCCGGTGAGATGAATAAAGACGGTCTCCAGGTTGGGTTCCTGGATATCCACAGAGGTAATGCGCGCGCCCATATGCGTGGCCGCCTCAAACAATTCTGGCAGGACCAGGTTGCTATCTTCCACCAAAGCTGTGATGGTGCCGTTCTCGCTGGTCACCCGGCTGACCCCTTCCAGCTGCTTCCAGCAATCGATGACCGGCTCAGCAGGAATATTGACCGTCAGATCCAGCCGGTCCAATTCGCCGACAATTTTCACCAGTTCCGCATGCGTGCCATAGGCAATCAGCTTGCCGTGATCCATAATGGCGATGTGATTCGACAGTTCCGCGACTTCTTCCATGTAATGTGAGGTATATAATACCGTCATGCCCTGGCGATTGAACTCCTTGACCCCGTCCAGAATGCTGCGGCGGCTCTGCGGGTCGATCCCCACTGTCGGTTCGTCCAGGATCAGCACCTGCGGTTTGTGCAGCAGCGCCACGCCAATGTTGATGCGGCGTTTCATCCCACCGGAGAAGCGTTCGATGCGCCCGCCGGCATGTTCCACCAGCCCAACCATTTCGAGCACGCTCTCCACGCGCTGTTTTAAAGCTGCCCCGCGCAGGCCATACATCTTGCCCCAGAACTCCAGGTTCTCGCGGGCGGATAGATCCGGGTAGAGTGCAATATCCTGAGGGACAACCCCCAGCACCGCTTTGACTTGCTGGGGTGCTTGAGTCACCGAGTGGCCCATCACCAGCGCATCCCCTTTAGAAGGGCGCAGCAGGCAGGAAAGCATCGAAATAGTCGTACTCTTGCCCGCGCCATTTGGCCCTAACAAGCTGAAAATCTCACCAGCCTGCACCTGGAAATCCACCCCTTGCACCGCGTAGACTTCGCCAAAGTCCTTGTGCAGCCCTTGAACATCAATTGCCTTTCCGTTGTCCATTCTTCCTCCCAAATCCTTGCAAATGATTTCAAAAAAATCCGGTTATTCCTCACTGCCTCCATGGGCAGAGAGACAATCGACATACAAAAGAGTCAGGCCCAGGTTGCGGATATACGCAAGCAGCCCGTGCAGCGCCGCCTGATCGAGGATAACGCCGCCCAGTACGGTGATCGGTTCGCCGTCTTGCCCGGTTTCGTAAGCCCAGCGCAAGCCGCTCTGGAACCAATCCAGCCAGCCAGCCTCAGCGCAGCCGCTGGAATTAATTCGTCCCTGGATCCTGATTTCGTAATCGGCGGGTTCATCCAGCCCGACATGGTTGTTGAACATCGTTTTGTTACTCCTCAGCGTGTTTACTTAATCCACGACGATCATACCTGAGGAGAAGGAGATGGTCATCAGGCTAAAGTGATAGTGAGGATATAGATAAAGGATATATCTTCGTGGAAAGGGTGGGATTGTGAACGAAAGTGCCTTAATTGACGCTTAAGTTATTCCATCAACCCAAGCAAGCGCGCTTTTGCCACAGCGGAGGTGCGGCTGTTGACCCCCAGTTTGGTGTAAATGTTGCTGGCATGCACCTTGACCGTCCCAGTGGAAATTACCAGCCGGGTGGCAATGGCTTGATTGGTCAGGCCATCTGCCAGCAGGTGCAAGATTTCAAGCTCACGCTCGCTCAACGGCTCGACCAGGGACTGATTGGCTGACGGGTGGGCCGGCGTAGGGAATGGCGGGAGAGATACCGTAAGGATCCCTAACAGCTGGGCGGCATAACCGGCCTGAGGCCCTGCCGAGCGGGAGATTTCCAACAACAGGCGCGCCACAGCCGCGCCTTCATCCACAAAAACGCGCACGTAGCCCCCAGGCTCTGCCAGACGCAGCGCCTGCTCTATGGCAGTCCGCGCATCCGCATCCCGCTCTAAACGCGCCAGGGCTGCCCCAGACAGCACCAGCGCCTGGATCTGAATGCCATCCTGTTCCCCGGCCCACGTCAATTCCACCAGCAGAGAATACGCGATCTCAGCCTGCCCTAGTGCAAGGTGTAAACGGGCCTTGAGCAAAGTAATCCATTCGCCGGAAAAAAACAAGTTGGCATGAGAGAGCCAGTCGCTCTCGTTTTCCAAACTCGCCAGCGCCTGGGGTGCGCGCGCCAGTTCGCCACTCAAAATTACCTGCCAGGCGGAGAAAATTGGCAGCGGACCGGATTGGTAAAGCCGTTGCCAATCGAGGTCCAGGTCTTTCAGTACGGATAATGCCCCGGTCCGGTCCTGCTGCGCCAGGCGCACTCGCGCCAGGCCAACACAAGCTGGTACCAGCGATTCCCAATTATTCCATGGACGGCCCAGGTTGAGCGAGTGTTCAAATGCTTCCCCTGCCTCAGCCAGCTGGTTCCACTCATACTGCACCTGTCCCAGGCCGGCATACGCCATACTGATATACGGTGAAGGCCGGCCAGTGATTTCCCCGGCCACCTGCAAGGACTCGCGGTAGGTCGCAGCCGCTTCAGCCAGCTGCCCACGCACCAGGCGGATATGCGCCAGATGACTGACCGCCATAGTCAGGATGTGCAAGTTGCTCCACTTGCGGCTGAAGGCGATGGCTTTGGTAAAAGCCTGGCTGGCTCGTTCCAGCTGACCCAACGTTTCCGCGCCCAGCCCCAGGTTGAAATAAGCCACAGTTTCATAGAGAAAACACAGGAAATATGCCGGGTCGTGTTCCAACGTCTCCAGGCAGGCCAGAACTCCCTCAGACAGCGCCATCCCCCGCGCAGTATTCGCCCCAGCTATCAGAATGGATGCGCGCTGCACCGCCACTATCACCAACATTTCAATGAAGTGGGGATCAACCTGCTGTAATGTGACCCGCTCGGCGTGGAGAAGATCCAGGTTGATGGATAACCGGCGCTCAACTTCTGCCAACAGCATTTCCGTTTCTTCCACGTGCCCGGTCGCCAGCGCCGCCCAACTCCAGGTCAGGCACAAATCGGGCAGGTTGTATACCAGGTCGCGCGGCAGGCGCAAAATCCATTCCCGGAGGGTGGACAGCTGGCTGTTCTGGAACATGAACTGAGAACTTTCATAAACCAGCTGCGCCGCGCGCTTTTGATCTTTAGCCTGCATGGCATGCTCGAAAGCCTCTCCCCACAGGCGCTGCTCTGCGAACCACTGGCTGGCCCGGCTATGCAGCGTGTATTCCAGCGTTGGACCCAGGCTCTGGCGCATGCGGCGCTGGAGCAGTTCGGCAAACAAGCGGTGATAGCGATACCACTCCTGGCGATTGTCTAGAGGGGTCAGGAACAGGTTGGAGCGATCAAGCGTTTCCAGCATCTCTCGAGCAGCCGATTGGCGCACCTGCATCTGGTTAGCATCCACAGGCTCAGCTGCCTCTGCCAGCACTACTGCACACAAGCTTGCATTGAAACGCTCGAGGATGGATGTTTTCAGCAAGAAAGACTGCACTTCTTCGGGCTGGCGCTGAAGCACTTCTTCCACCAGGTAATCACCGATATACTGGTCATCTCCGGCAAAGGAAGTCACAAAAGCATGGAAATCCCCCTCTGCCTCCTCCTCCGGCCCGGAAAGGCCTTGCATGGCTAAAGCCGCCATCTGTAAACCTGCCACCCAGCCCTCCGTACGGCGCAGCAGCACGTCCATATCTGCTTCCGTCAGGCCCAGATTCAGGATCTGTTTCAGAAAATCAAACGCCTCTTCGCGGCTGAAGCGCAAATCCACGGCGCGCACCTCGACCATCTCCATACGCCCACGCCGCCGCGCCAGGGCCAGGGGCGGGTCTGCGCGGGTGGTGATCACCACACTAAAATGCGGCGGCAGGTGATCCAGCAGAAAGTTCAGGCCGGCATGGATGCCCTGCGGCTCGATAACGTGATAATCATCCAACACCAGCAGCAGGGGTTCTTCAATGCAAGCCAGGTCATTCAGCAAGCTGGTCAGGATCACCTCGATCGCCGGAGGATGCTCAGCCACCAGCATATCCAGCGCCAGCGCCCCTACGCCTGGGTTGACCCGCCGTAATGCAGTGATGCTGTACCGCCAGAAGCGTTGTGGATCGTTATCCGCGCTGTCCAACGACAACCAGGCCATCTGCCAGCCCAACTGCCGACAGGCTTCCACCACCAGCGTCGTCTTGCCAAACCCCGCTGGCGCCGAAACCAGCGCCAGCTTGCGGCCCTGTTCCAACCCAAGACGCAAGCGCTCGATCAGACGCGAGCGCAGCACCAACTGCAAGCGCGGCGGCGGTGGAAAGAACTTGGTAGTCATTAAGGTTGTCGGCATAAGTGATACCGTGAATGTAAATATTATATGCGAAAGTGACCTGATTTTTATCCAAAGAGCCGGCCAAATTGCGTTTGTAATCAACACGCTGAGCAACTTGGATGACCTTGTCACGCTATGCCGACGTATAGGACATAGCTCGCTCGAAAGTGGGCATCCTCTTTCATGCTCTCGGATTTTCCGATAACCATCCGATGTACATGACAAAATATTCAATCACGCTGGCGGTCAATCGAGCTAACCTGGAAAATGGATCATCCCGGCGCTTCAGCAATATCGTACCAGATCTGGTATACTATGCTTATATCCCTGATAGTGCTTGCTTAGTAGCTAACGCTTGACCAGGAAAATCGCAGTACATATTCTTGCTATCCCCTGATGCGGTTTTCTGCAAAAGGACGGTAGTGATTATTCTTATATTAAATATCGTAAAGGAAAACAATCTATCATGAATCGCTCATACAAATCCGTTGACGCTCGAACCCCTGAGAAACCCCCTAAAAAGGCGGCTGTTGCCCCAGTCGTAACAAAAAAGGTTATTGTGACGCCTCAACCTGGTACAGAGTACTGCTTCCAGCCCGGGGACATCGTGTCCTTCCGAACGAACTCCCGGGGCACCGTTCTGACCGTTACTGAGAATGGCGTGCAGGTCGACTTTGGTCTGGGGTCAAGTTGGTTCACCAAAGATGTGCTAACCCTTATCAAGGCGGCTAGTAAAGCCGAACCTGTTTAAATACAAATAACTCAGCAGATTATCAATAAAATCATCCTGAAAAATACTCAAATTAAAGCGAAGACCCCCATTCCTGGGGGTCTTGCTAAAAATGCACCCTACATAGGGCGGGTGGGACTTGAACCCACAAGAGGTCTCCCTCGGCAGATTTTAAGTCTGCTGCGTCTGCCAATTCCGCCACCGCCCCTCTGGCTCTAATTGTATGCAAAGCGCCGAATCCGTCAAGCCTCGCGGCGCTTTTCCTCCAACTTACCTCGGCGAGATGTGCGGGTCCAGCCACTGGGCGTAGTCTTGATTGGGCGAGCCGTTGGAAAAGACGGTCAGGATGAAGCTGACATCTTCGCCGGCCAAGGGGGTCAGGTCCACGTCGACCAGATTGAACTCTCCATCGTAGATCTCATGCCAGGTATCCAGGGTACGGATCGATCCGTTGCCAATCTGATAGTCCAGCTGGAAGTTCACATCACATTCGGTCGCACGGTAGGCACAGCCGATGACCGCGACGAAGTGATCGCCATTTTCCACCCGCACCGGCGGGTATTTTCCACGGATCACGCCGTCGATGATCATCTGCGGGTGGGTTAGCAAGACGGGCTGGTCATCCTGGTAGCCCGACTCGAGAATCGGATTATTGACACGCCGCACAAAGCCGCGGCTGTCGCCGCTGTCACCCTGGCAGGGTAACTGCCCGGCTCCACTGTTCCAGTCCGCCAGGCAGTAATTGTCGACGAAGTTAAGAGGATATGGACTTTGCGGCATAACAACATTGATATCCACGAAGAATGCCACCTGCCTGCTCTGTCCAATGCCAAACATACTGCCTTGCTCGTCGCGCAGCTTCCAGTAACTGCGGTAGCTGCCCTCACTCGCCGGGGCAGTCATCTCAATCGAAAGGTCCACTTCCTGTCCAGGGGCGATCACACCCGGGAAGCCCAGGCTTACCGCATTCCCCAGCTTATCACCACCCACGAAAACCAGGCTGTAGGCTGGAGTCCAGTCGCAGGAACCAGCGTTCTTGAACCGCCAGGTCTTGGTAAAGCGCATGCGCGGCGGTAAAGTGGTTCCATCGCGGACGGTGACGTCCGTGATGAACTCCGCCTGGTTGCAAGGAACCGGGATGGGTGTGATGGTTGGGGTAGGCGGAACCGGCGTTTTGGTTGGCGGCAGCGGCGTGTCGGTCGGTGGTAGAGTAGGTCGCAGCGGCGTAGCCGTTACTGACGGCGTCAGCTCGCTCGCCGCTAATTGAGTTTGCAGTCCATCGATTTGCGCCTGCATAGCCAGTTGGGTCACCTGTGCTTCGAGCGCGCTGCGCGTGGCCAGCGCGTTTTCGGACCCACCCATATCCGGCGTAGCTGCCGCACAGGCAGATAGAATAATTGCCAATATAAAAAGGATGGGAATTGCTTTCCTGCTCGCCATCATCTGTCCTTGTCCTTATCGCTGGGCCGTTTTCGTGATCTCAAATGGACTTCTATTATAAGTATAGCCCGATTGATCGAAATGAAGCTCAGTTTTGCCCGGTTTTCAGTTCACAATTAATCAACAACGGCGGCGCGAGTTGAGCGCGCCGCCGTTGTCCGCTGTAGTACTTTTCGTGTTTACTTCTTGACGATGCGCGGCGCTAACCACTGTGCGCGATCCTGGTTTGAAGAGCCGTTCGCCAGCACAGTCAGGATAAACTTGACATCTTTGCCAGCCAGGCTGCTCAGATCCACGTCCACGGAACGGTACTGCTTATCGTAAACTTCGTGCCAGGTGGCCAGCGTCTGGATCGAGCCGCTGCCAATCTGGTAATCCAATTGGAATTTGACGTCACAGCCATCCGTCTCGTATCCGCAGCCAATGATGGCCATAAAGTGCTGGCCTGTGGAAACGCGGTAGGAGGGGTACTTGCCGCGGATGATCCCGTCGGTGACCATTTGCGGGTAGGTGACCAGGGCCGGTTCATTATCCTGGTAGCCCGATTCCAGGCGAGGATTGTCCACCCGCAGCACGTACCCGCGGCTGTCGCCGCTCGCGCCTGGGCAGGTCAAGGTGCCCGCGCCGCTCGTCCAGCTGGCCTGGCACATGCTGGCGACAAAGTCCATTGGATAGTTGGATTCTGGCGTTGCGACTTTGACATCGACATAGAACGAAGAGCCAGACTTACCCACACCGAACAAAATTCCAGACCCGTCACGCAGCTTCCAATTGCTGCGGTAATGCCCTTCGTTGGAAGGGGTGGTGAAATCGACCGAGACGTCAATCACCTGTCCCGGAGATACATACCCCGGCAAAGCGACTACTGAGGGGCTGCTCAGGCTGTCCCCACCGGTATAGACGAGATCATAAGAGGTCGTCCAGGTGCACGAGCCGGTGTTCTTCAAACGCCAGATCTTGGTGAAAGATACGCCCGGCGAGAAAGTCGTGCCATCCGGAATGCTGACGTCCGCCACGAACTGCGCCGAATTGCAGGGAATGGGGGTAGCGGTCGGCGGCAGCGGCGTCCAGGTCGGCAGCGGGGTAGCGGTCGGGGGAACGGGCGTCGCGGTCGGTGGAACAGCGGTCGCGGTCGGCGGTTGGGGGCTGGCAGTCGGCAGTGCCGGTTCAGGGGTCACAGAGACCACGACAGGTTCGTTGCCTGAGCCACCCTGGGCCACCTGGGTTTGCAGTTGAGCGATTTGCGCCTGCAAGGATATGCTGGTCGCGGTCGCCTCGGCAGCCGCCAGAATATACGCCTGCTGTGTGGCAGCCTGATTACCAGAAGCCGGTCCAGTCATGGGGATCAGCCCAGTGCAAGCGCTCACCAGCAGCAGGGTCAAGATCAAAATCGCAGTGATGAAAAAGAACTTCCGGTTCATATTCTTATCTCCTCAAATTCCACTTCTTATCGAAAATCGCTGCCCGGCAGTAGCATACCTGTTTTAAGACGAGCAGCATACTTTACCCTTGATCACTCAGGAAGGTTATATATAAGACGTCAAACAGAGAAAGAAGTTCCCTGATTCTTGACGAATTTGCAAACTGAATTAACGAGTTTATTGAATTTTACTTAGAATCGTGGAAAGGAGGAAACGATCCGAGGGGCATAATTGTCTCGGGATTTGTTTCGATAATTTCTGCTTGCAGCGCGCCGCGCGTTAGTTCGCGCAGGGCATCTTGAAATGCCTCCAGGGACCAAACCGCAAAGCGTGCGGTGATGGTTACATCCACCCCGAAGTCTTCGTCCAGTGTTTGCCCATGCAGTTCCTGAATCAGAAGGCGGATGCGTTCGAAGTAAGGGTAATCGCAGGCCAGCATCACCGTGTAAGTAGGAATCTTCTCCGCCCGCGGTAAAACTTCCAGGACGGCTTTGACCGAATCCCCGTACGCGCGCACCAGCCCGCCGGTACCCAATTTTGTCCCCCCAAAATATCGCGTGACCACCACTACCACATCCCCCAGGCCGCTGCCTTGCAGCACCGCCAGCGCCGGGCGGCCGGCCGTACCCGAAGGCTCGCCATCGTCGGTGCAGTGGGCGGTGACACTGGCGCCGTAACCGATCAGAAAGGCCGGCACATGATGGGAAGCATCGCTAAACTCAGCCCGCAGGCGGGCGATGAACGCCCGAGCCTCATCCACGCTGAAAGCCGGGGCAGCCGTGGCGATAAAGCGTGAATTGACGACGATGATCTCAGCACGCGCTTCTTCAGCCGGGATCGGATAGCGGGGGTAATCACGTGGTATCATAGCTGGAATTAAGTATAACAAGCTCGGCCCAAGTGAGCGGCCGGAAATGCGTTTCAATCCAGAAAATCAGGGAGGTTAGCAAAGCAGTATGAAGCGAGGCGTTGATTACATCGGCGTGGGTGTTGGCGCTATCATTGTCAATTCCGAAGGAGCGCTATTTATGGCCCGCCGCGGGCCGCTGGCGAAGAATGAGCGCGGGTTGTGGGAGTTCCCCGGCGGCTCGGTCGAGTTCGGGGAGAAGCTGGCGGATGCGCTGCGCCGTGAAATTCGGGAAGAGTATGGCATGGAAATCGAAGTCGGGCCGCTGCTGGATGTCTCCGATCATATTTTGCCAGAAGAAGGCCAGCACTGGGTGTCGCCCACTTATATTTGCAAACCCAAAAATGGAGAGCCGCAAATTCTGGAGCCTGATAAATGCACGGAAATCAGCTGGTTCCTGCCCGATCAGACCCCGGCGGACCTCACGGTGATCAGCCAGGAGAACCTGGCCCATTACCGCGCGCGATTGCAAAATCATTCATAAGCGGAAGGAAAGTACAGCAATGCCCAACCAGGATATTCCGCTTCACATCGCTTTCTTTGTCACCCCACACGGATATGGACACGCTGCGCGCTCATCTGCCGTCATGAAGGCCATCCGCGACCTTGTCCCCGATGTTGTTTTTGAAATTTACACCCGTACTCCGGTCTGGTTCTTTAACATGACCCTCCAGCACGGTTTCAACTATCACCCGCTGCTCACCGATATAGGCATTGTTCAAACCACTGCGATGAACGAAGACCTGCCAGGAACCATCCAGCAGTTGGAACAGATGCTACCATTCCGGATGCAGGTTATCGAGGAGTTAGCCCACGAAGTCCGCGCGGCGGGCTGTAAACTGGTGCTATGCGACATTGCTCCCCTGGGCATCGCCGTCGCCCATGCCGCCGGGCTGCCTTCCATACTGGAAGAGAATTTTACCTGGGATTGGATCTACGCCGGTTATCTGGCGCAAGAGCCGCGCTTCAGCCCCTTTATTCATTATCTACGCGAAGCCTTTTCGGCCGCGGATATTCACATCCGCACCCTGCCGGCCTGCGCTGAACACCTGCCCGCCGACCTGGTGACTAACGTGGTTGCTCGCAAGCCGCGCACCCCAGCTTATACCACGCGCCAACAGCTCAACCTGGCGCAGGAGACGCCCATGGTGATGATCACCATGGGCGGCATTGTGACCGAGTACCCCTTTCTTGACCGCCTGGTAAATGCAAAAGAAGTCAACTTTCTCGTGCCAGGCGGCAGCGATCACTACGAGCAGCGCGGCAGCCTGGTACTGATCCCGCACCATTCCAACTTTTACCACCCGGATCTCGTCGCAGCGTCAAATGCCATCATTGGCAAGTTGGGCTACAGCACCCTGGCGGAAGCGTATTTTGCCGGTTTACCTTTCGCGTACGTGCCCCGCGAACGCTTCCGTGAATCGGGCCCGATGGGCCGCTATGCCCAAGAAGCGATGGGCGCGATAGAACTTCCTGAAGAGGACTTCTTTAACGGCGCCTGGCTCAACCTGCTTCCCCGCTTGCTGACCCAGCCGCGCTACAAACCCAACGGGCCTAACGGCGCAGACCAGATCGCAGAGTACCTGCAAAACAAAAAACTACTGGCATAATCAAAAAGGATCACAGATAGCCCAGGCCGTCTGTGATCCTTTTACTTCCTGTCTGTCTTACGCCATTTCCCCAACCGGCTCAAGATCGAATGGTATGCCGATCTTATCCCCAACTTCTTTGAGGCCTGCCACGACTTCTTCCATCACCGGCACGCCTTCTTTTTCATACCGGTCGGCCAGTTCGAATTCTTTTTCGCCGTGAATGTAAATACGGTCCTGTCCAGATGCTTTGGGGGCATTCTTGAGCTGGTCCAGCAGCGCGTCCATGTCTTGTTTGAAGCCTTCCAGGTCGCGGAATGCTTCCACTTTCACTGCGCCAAAGAAATGCCCGACATCCGCCGGGATATTTTCTCCCTTGTGCCCCACTGCCGTACCCGTCGAAGCGCCAGACAGCACGCCCGAGAAGATATCAACGAGCAGCGAAAGGCCATAACCCTTATAACCGCGCATTTCATCCGAACCTCCCAGCGCCAGCAGCGCGCCGCCAGCGATTACAGCAGTGGGGTCAGTGGTAATCTGCCCATCTTCGTCAATACCCCAACCCGCCGGGATGGGCTTACCTGCTTTCTGATAAACCGTAACGCGCCCAATCGGCACAATGCTCGTCGCCATATCCAGTACGTAGGGGCGGTTGTGCCCGGCGGGCGCAGCTACCGCAATCGGGTTTGTACCTAAAACCGCCGTGCGCCCGTAGGTCGGCGCGACCAACGGCTGAGAATTGGTGAAACAAATGCCGATCATATCGTGAGGTAATGCCATCATCGCGTAATATCCGGCAATCCCAAAGTGGTTGCTGTTGCGCACTGTCACCATCGCCAGACCAGATGCCTCCGCCTTTTCAATACAGCGCTGCATGGCATGATATCCGGCGACCTGGCCTAACCCGGTCCCGGCATCCAGAGCCAGCGTCACCGCCGACTCGCGCAGCACCTTCAACGGCGTGCTGGAGTCGATCAACCCCGCCCGCAGGCGAGAACCATAGTAAGAGTCCAGGCGGATGATGCCGTGCGAATTTACCCCGCGCAGATCCGCCGCGACCAAAATATTCGCAGCGATACGCGCATCTTCTTCTGAAACCCCATGGTGCTTGAAAAATCGCACAATATAATCTTTTAAATCTTCGGCGTGATAAATCATTTTGCTCATGCAGTCCTCGATTCGTCTTTTCCCCTTGATAAAAACCGATTTCGCTACGCTGCGTACGGTCCTTTTTCTTCCCGGCACGCAAGAAACTGAATCCTATTACATATTATAATCAGAAATATTATCGGGTATCCTCGGAAAGGGCTGGAAGCATGGATACAGGACAAGAAACCTAACCACACCTGAAACCAGCCCACCCAGGCAAAGAATATTGGAGGTAAAACGATGCGCGTAAAAATGGCTTATGGACGGGAAGGCTTATGGGTAGATATCCCAGATACGGCAAATGCGACTATTATTGAGCCACTGTTCGTGCCGGGATTAAAAGATGAAGCCGGCGCGCTGCATGATGCGCTGCGCGCGCCTATTGGCCTTCCACCTTTGATGGACCTGCTCGCACCCACGGAGCACATCGCGATTGTGTTTAGCGATATCACTCGCCCGATGCCCAATGACCGGGTGCTGCCCATCCTCCTGAATGAAATCCAGTCTGCGGGCGTACCAGATGAACAGGTGGTGTTAATCAACGGGTTAGCCTCGCACCGCAAACAAACCCCTGAGGAACTGGAGCAGATGCTGGGGCAGGCGATCACACAGCGCTACCGCGTGCTGCAGCACGATGCCTGGGATGACGCCAATCTTGTGCCTGTTATGGTCGCTGGCAAGCCCAAACGCAACCGCGCCGGGCGCGTGGTGCGGGTCAACCGCGAATATCTGGAAGCTTCTGTACGCATCCTGACCGGTTTTATCGAACCACACTTCTTTGCCGGTTTCAGCGGCGGGCCAAAGGCGGTGCTGCCCGGCATCGCCGATCTCGAATCCATTATGGATAACCATAATGCGGTGATGATCGCGGACCCGCAGGCTACCTGGGCGGTCACACAGGGCAACCCGATCTGGGAAGAAATGAATGCAATCGCCAGCGCCACCCATCCCACCTTCAACCTGAATGTAACCCTCAACAAGAACAAAGAAATTACCGCCGTTTTTGCCGGCGACCTGACGGCTTCCCATGCTACCGGGACGGACTACGTGCGCCGGAATGCCATGCAACCCGTACCCAAACCATTTGACGTGGTTCTGACTTCGAACAGTGGTTACCCACTCGACCTGAACTTGTACCAGGCAGTGAAGGGTATGTCCGCTGCGGCTCAAATCGTGCGTGAAGGCGGGGATATCATCATCGCTGCCGAATGCTGGGATGGAATCCCAACCCACGGGCAGTATGCGCGCCTGCTGCGCGAAGCGGAGTCCTATCAAGAACTGTACCAGCGCATTATGACCCCTGGTTTCCGCAGCCCAGATCAATGGCAGGCACAGATCCAGGCCAAGATCCAGATGAAAGCGCGCGTACATGTGTTCGCGAGCGGGCTGTCGGACCAGGAACTGCAGGAAGCTATGGTCATCCCCTGCCGTTCGATTGAACAGACCTTGCAAGATATCCTGTCCCGCAACCCGCAGGCAACGATAGGGATCCTGCCAGAAGGTCCCCAAACGGTGCCTTACCTGGAAATGATCGGTGAATCCCGGCCATAATCAAGCTGCTGCTGTAGGATCATTCAGCAACGAGAACCTCGAGAACAATTCTAAGAAGGATCAAAAACCGTGATTCGCAAAACACGCCAGCTTCGCACACCCGTCAAGCGGCAGGCTGCCGAAAGGTATATCCTGCTTTCCCTGGTCAGTTTTGCGGCTTCGGTCATCGTCACCCGCACCTTTTTGCAATTAACCGGCTATCCGCAGTTAGGCAACAGCACCCTGCACATTGCGCATGTGCTGTGGGGCGGCTTGCTGCTGTTTATCGCTTCTTTGCTGCCATTGATGCTGGCCAACCGCTGGGTATTCAACCTATCCGCTATCCTAAGCGGCGTGGGCGTCGGCCTGTTCATCGATGAAGTGGGGAAGTTTATTACCCAGAACAACGACTACTTCTTTCCCCCCGCAGCGCCCATCATTTATGCTTTCTTCTTGCTAACCTTGCTGCTCTATCTCAGCGTGCGCCGCCCCTCTCCGCGCGACGCCCGGTCGATGATGTACCGGGTTCTGGAGGAACTCACCGAAGTACTCGACCGCGACCTGGAAGTCTCGGAACGGGCTCGCCTCGAACGGCACTTGCTTGAGGTGCGCAGCACCACCCAGGATGGCAACACGCAGGATCTGGTAAACATCCTGCTGAAGTTTTTGAATAACAAACAACTGGTCCTTGCGCGCAGCCGGCCAAATCGGATCCAGAAGATTGGTCGGAAAATTGCGCCCCTGATAACCCGCCTGCTGACCCGCCCCCGTTTACACCTGTTTCTGGTTTTCTCCCTGGGCGTCATGGGTGTGTTTGCCCTGATCAATTTTGCGCAACTGCTGCTGTACATCCCTGCGCCGGGGCCGGTTATCCAAACCATGCTGACCCCGCTGGTATCAAAAGGTCAGCTGCACAGCGCACAAGAAGCGGTGTGGTATATCGCGCGCACGCTGCTGGAGGGCGGCAGCGGGGTGATGCTCATCGTCTCCGGCGGTTTATTAGCCATGGGCCGCGAGTATGTGGGCCTGCAGCTCAGCACCCTGACCCTGATCGTGTGGATTTCGATCATCAACCTGCTGGTATATTACTTTGACCAATTTAGCGCGGTAATCCTGACCCTGTTTCAGTTCTTCCTGCTGATGACGTTGATCTATTACCGGCGCGCTTTTCCACCCCGCAAGTAATCGCAGCAGCGATTAACCGCCTATAATTGTTATTCTGGTACAGGATTGCGGTAGTTCGGGTCATCGCCAAAGTAACCGCCCGGTTCAGAATACGCAAAGATCTGCACGGCTGCATCGCCGCCCATTGGACACTGGTACTCGCACATGCCGCAACCGATGCATAACTCCTTAATCACAGAGGGCCGTTTCATGGTTACGGTTTCACCGCGTGCGTTGAGCACGGATACTTCTTCTAACTGAATCGCCTTATTCGCCAGCGGGCAGGCCTCTTCACAGACGATGCAGTCAATGTTGTAGGCCCAGGGCAGGCAGCGCGTGCGGTCGACCCGCGCCAGGCCGATGGGCGTATGCTGTTTTTCGGCAACCGTGAGCGGCGGGATTGCCCCGGTGGGACAGACCTGCCCACAGGCAATGCAGTTGAAGGCGCAGTAACCGATACGCGGTACAAGCCTGGGCGTAAGCGCATTTTGCCAGCCGCCTTCGAGAAAACTGGCCTGCAAACCTTGCGTCTGGCAGGCGCGCACGCATGCATTACAGCGAATACATAAAGCATCAAAATCAGCCTCTACAGCCCCCGGCGGGCGAATTAAATCCGCCGGAGGGTGCTTGCGAATGGGCTCTACCGCAGCCAGCGCTGTCCAGGCCGCGGCGATTCCCAAAGCACCCAAAGCTTCCCGCCGGCCCAGGTCATAACCCTGGCGGGCAGCCGGCTGCCATACTGGCTGCGGCGGCTTGCGAAACGGCACATGCCAGCGGAAGAAAGTACCCTCACGCGCGCAGCTCTCGACACAGGCATAGCACATGGTGCATTCAGCCGGATCGCTGGCAAAATGCTTTTCGGGATTAATCGTCCCGGTTGGGCAGCGCCGAGTGCAAATCGCGCAGCTGCTGCAGGCATCCCCCACCACCCGGCGCAGCAATGCAAAACGGGAGAGCAGCCCGAATAATCCTCCTAAGGGGCAAAGATAGCGGCACCAAAAGCGCTCTGCCACCCAATTGAGCGCTACGATCCCGGCGAAGAACAGGAGTAAGGGCACCGCCAGGAAATAAAAGGACTGCACATCTTGAAACAGCGGATAAACCACGGCGCGATGCACCATATCCAGCGGAGTCCATAAGAAGTCAAACTGGTAGAGAAAGCCCTCTACCGCATATACGGCGCTGTTGAGCGCCGGCCAGACTGCGCCAGCCAGCGTCCGCGTCATCAGCGTAATCGGGTCGAAGAACAGAAAGGTCTGGTTGCCAAACAAAGCCGCAACCACCAGGAACGCCAGCAGAAAGTACTTGAGCATGCGCCAGTGCTCAGGCACGTTTCTGGTCCGTTTCGCATTCTTCCGTTTCGGGCGGGCCATATCCAGGGTCGTTCCAAGCGGGCACAGCCAGCCGCACCACACCCGGCCCAAAAGCAGCGTAACCACCACCGTGATTCCCGCCAGAGCCAGCCCGGAGATAAAGACACGCCCCGCCAGCATCGCGGTCAGCGCAACGAGTGGATCCAGGCGGTAGAACAGGTCGGCCAGTCCGCGCAGGGGATTCATAAAGGTGGCAAACACAAAAAGGTAGAGGAACGCAAATAACGAAAGGATTTGCACTCCCTGGCGAACCCGACGCATCCTTTGCGGTCGGGTTAGGCGAGCTTTCAAGTGGCCCTCTTAGCAGCGCTATGAAACATTAATTTCCTCAACCTTTACACGGCTTAAATCAAGCGTTCCCAATCCGCGCTCCGCCGCATTTCGCAAGTAAGGCAAATCTTGACCGGTCAGATTGAATAATCCTGCGGCATAGGTATCTGCCGCGACCGTATCCTGGCTGGCAATAATCATGTTATTTAGCTTCACATCATCCAGGCTGCCCCCGGTTGGACCATTACGCATCAGAGTCCTTACGGCATCCACAAGGGTCAGCCCTGGTTTAATCACACTCAACAGATCAGGCAGGCGCTGGCCCATATCCGCATGGATTCCGGCGCGGTTCTGCACTACGCCCAGCAAATTCTTTTCTGCAGCAGTGACGCGCGCCAGGCTGTGGTGCTTGGCGATGCCAACATCGATCAACAGGTCACAGTTCAACACATCCTGATAAATATCCCACTGTTTGATCGACTTGCCATCCGGGATTTTAGTCTGCTTGAATTTATTGCGGTTCATAATTTCCATCTCGCCGCCCGCCGCTTGCACTGCCTCTGAAATTCCACTTTTTACATAGGCACTTTCCGCGGTCCCGCCAAAGGGATAATCCATTACCCGCACCCGCTTCGCACCCGCCCCAAGCGCCAACTTTACCAGCGTTGCCACAACCTGCGGATTTGTAGTCGCTCCATATTCGAAGGTATAGTAATCGGTACAAATATTGGGTTTGATGATGACATCATAGCCGTTCTTTACGAAGCGCTCCATACCCCCCAGCGCTTTGAGCGCCGCTTCCGTAATCGCCGCCGGGTCCTCCCCGTGTGCTACCGCCACATAAGCCTGTCCACCTGCGGGAGATGCTGGCACTGGAGTGCTGGATACAACTTCCTCTTCCGGCTGTTTTCCAGGGGTGCCGGTCGGATCTGTAGTGGGTTCAAGCTGAGCAATTTCAGATGTGGGAGCTGATAGCGCACTTTTTTCTGCTGCGGGTGACCCTTCCGGTATGGAAGTCGCCGGCTCGGCTGGTTGCCTGGATCCACTACAGGCTGCCAGTGCTGCCCCGGCCCCAGCCAGGGATAACCAGCGCAAGGAATCACGCCGTGACATGCCCCTATTTATTTTTGCCATCCATTGCCTCCCGCAAAGCAAATCCACAAGCCCAAATGCGCCCAGAGAGATCTTCCCCTCGGCGTAAATTTATTATAAGGAATCAAATTATTCCCGGCAATGGACTGTTGTCACCGAGATAATCGGATTGTGTCTATATTTGGAGGAATTGGGTTTAAATTCTACGCCTGGGTTCCGTACCAACCAGATGATTCTGCAATGCAATCGCCACCGCTTCCGTGCGGGTATTAGCATTTAACTTGGAAAGCACACTGCTGACGTGAAATTTGACGGTAGAGCGCGAAACGAACAACCTGTCGGCAATCTCCACATTATTCAAGCCTTGCGTCATCAGCAGGAGGACTTCCTTTTCTCGCTCTGTCAGGTCAAAGTGAATGGTCTGGTATAGTGAATGGTGAGCATGGATCAACGCCTGAGCAGCTTCTGGAGCCAAAGTTGCCCGTCCGACAATCGCTCCCCGAATGGCCTGGGCCAGATGATCCGCAGACGTATTTTTGAGCAGGTAACCAATTGCACCTGCGCGTAAAGCGCCTTGCACCAGATCGTCCTCTTTGAAACTGGTCAGTACCACCACCTGGATATTCGGCCAACGCCCGCGAATAGCCTGGGTCGCGGTAGCGCCATCCATTTCCGGCATGATCAAGTCCATCAAAACGACATCGGGTTGCAGCGCTTCACACTGGAGAACAGCCTCACGTCCATCGGACGCTTCCCCAACTAATTCCAAATCGTCAAAAACCATCATAAACGCAGCCAGCCCGCTGCGCACGACAGCATGATCATCGACCAGCAAGACACGGATAGGATTTGTTTGCTGCATTGGAAACGCTTCCTCTCCCTCCAACCATATCATATTGAGTTGGAAAGCAGCTTATCCCTTTGCCGGATTTTACGGCTGGGCAGATGGATAGAAAAACACTGGTCAGATGGTGAGGAGATGGGGTAGGCAATCAGGGCACCAGTACAGCCGCGCCCTGCAACTTGCCAGATCGCAGCCGCTCTAAAGCTTCATTCGCCTGTTCCAATGCGAAAACCGTCACTTCCGTCTTGACCGGCACCTGGGGAGCGACTGCCAGCAGTTCTTCCCCATCCTGACGGGTGAGATTCGCCACAGATTGGATGCTGCGTTCTTCCCACAGCCATTGATAAGGAAACGAAGGAATATCACTCATATAAATCCCACCACTGACTACCCTCCCGCCCTTCCGGACGGCCTGTAATGCAGCTGGGATCAATGAACCAACCGGAGCAAAAATGATGGCAGCATCCAGCTTCTCAGGTGGAAATTCATCGGAGCCACCCGCCCACGTCGCGCCCAAACGTCGGGCAAAGGCTTGCGCTTCCTGGTCACCGGGACGGGTAAAAGCATACACCTGCTGCCCGTTATGTACGGCAATCTGCGCCAGGATGTGCGCCGCTGCACCAAAACCATACAGACCCAGGCGTTTCACAGCCGGTCCAGCTAAACGATAAGAGCGGTAGCCAATCAGACCGGCGCACAGCAGCGGAGCGGCTTCAGGATCCGAGTAGCCTTCCGGGATCGAAAAACAATAGCGCTGGTCAGCCACGGTGTATTCGGCAAAACCGCCATCGATGGTGTAGCCGGTGAAGCCTGGGTGATCACACAGGTTTTCTTGCCCAGAGCGGCAGTATTCGCACACCCCGCAGGTATAACCAAGCCAGGGGACTCCTACGCGCTGCCCCACCTGAAAGCGGTCTACATCTTTTCCCAGTTTAACGACTTCACCCACAATCTCATGACCCAAGATTAAGGGCAGCTTTGGCTCAGTCAATTCACCATCGGCGATATGCAGATCAGTACGGCACACGCCGCATGCCAGCACTCGCAGCAAAACCTGCCCAGGTTCTGGCTGGGGAACAGGCACCTCGCGCAGACGCAGAGGTTTCCCCGGTTCCTCCAGTACCATCGCCCGCATTGTTTCCGGAATCCGTTCAGATGTTTGAGCCATTCGTAACCTCCTCAGGCGCCAGCCGCGTTAGGGTCGCCCGGCGCAGCGCTAACCGCAGCAACCAGTCCAAAACGAAGGTAGTAAACCGCGATGCCAAAAGCCACAGCCACATTGAGCGAGCTTTTGAGGCCTTGCATCGGCAGGCATACCACCCGCTCGCACAGTTCAAGAATGCCCGGGTCCACGCCACTAAGTTCATTACCAGCCACTAAAACAACCGCCGGGCTGGCAGGGCTCTCAGCACGACTCTTGGACGGCAGCGCAAACGGCGCGACCTCAAACAGGGATTCGGCCCTTTCGCCGCCTTCCAAAGCCCAAAGACTGTAACCGGCCTCTTTTAGCGCCTGCACCGCTTGAATTCCGTTCCGGTAAAAGGTCCAGGGCAGGCTTTTTTCGGCGCCCAGGGCTGTTTTCGCCACTTTAGGGTTATCCGGCTGCGCACTCACCCCGCACAGGTGCACATGCCGCACGCCAGCGCCATCCGCGCTGCGCAGCATGGAGCCAACATTCCAGGCGCTGCGGATGTTATCCAGGAATACTTCCAGCACCGGGCCTGTCGCGCGGCCTACCGCACGGTCTACTGTAAAACGCCCATAATTTTGTGCGCCGGAAATGGGAACCGTCGGGGCATGACACTGCGGGCAGCGGTCCCCTTTTGGGTCACCATATTCAATCGAAAACCGCAGTCCACAAGTTTCTTGGATACATTGACGGATTTGAAAACGTGGATTTGTGATTACATCCTTCTTAAGCATTTGAATCGTTGCCATTTTTGAAAGTATAAGGCAGATTGCAATGGAAATCAACGAAACCTTGTACTTTTTGCAACGATCCTGTATCTAAAAAATATTTGACGGTTTATACTAGGATAAGGTAAACTGCTTGTGTTCTGGGATCTATTTTTGAAAATCATTCCATCCTGTACAACATATTAAATGATTATTGAACAAGTTGAGAAGGTAGCTATGACAAATAAGAGCTCGAATTTTAAAGTAGGTGTATATGTTGATGTCGCGAACATATATAACAATGGTGGTCAGCGGATGCAATATGATGTTCTGCGCGAATTTGCGACACGCGATGGAGCGGAACCGGTTCGCCTGAATGCTTATGTAACTTACGACTCTGCCCGTGCCGACCGGGATGAAGATTACCGAAAAGGTTCAGCCAACTTCCATTCCGCACTGCGCGACCTGGGTTATAAGGTGATTGTCAAGGAGATCCGCTGGTACGAGGATGAAGCCGGACGCATGATCGGTAAAGCCAATGCCGACCTCGATTTAGCAGTGGATGCTCTGCTGCAATCCGAGAACCTCGACCGGGTGTTGATCGCCAGCGGCGATGGCGATTTTGTTCAGGTTGTGCGCGCTTTACAAAACAAGGGCTGCCGGGTGGAAATCATTGCGATTGAAAACGTGTCCTCCCGTCTGAAACAGGAAGCGGATATGTTTATCTCCGGCTATCTGATCCCTGACCTGATCCCGGTGAATTCCCGCCAAAAGTTTGAGCCTTCTTCAACAGATTGGGGAGAATTGGGATCGCGCGTGCGGGGTTGGTGCTACTGGCACAGCGAACAAGGCTACGGTTTCATGCGTTTCCTCAAATCCATTTCGCCCGACCTATGGATCACGGATACACGCAACCCAGAATCGCCCTACATGACTGCCTTCTTCCATGACTTTAACCTGCCTTCTCAGGTAAACCCGGCTGCCCTGCCCACCCGCAGCTTATTCTTTGAATTCGAATTAGCCAAATCAGACCGAGGCGCAGGGATTCAGGCTGTTGAAATTGAGCTTGCCAGCCGATCATAATCCGTTTTCTCCTATTCCCCCTTTTTTCTATTCCGCAACATTTGTTGAGCGTTGGTCTGTTTGCCAATCCTCAACATTTTTTTAAGCCTGACCTCAAGCCCCCTTTCAAGTGTCACAAAACAGAAACGGGAGGTGTTTGTATTATAGAAACATCAACCAACGGCGGTTTTGTAACTGCGCCTGAAGCAGCGCGAAAGGAAGGTTGATGGATTAAAATATGAATATGAGTAAAGTTTTACCAATCCGGTTCTCAGACAGGTTGGATGAGCGGACCTTTGAAGATATCTTCACCGCGAACTATACGCAAATTTACGCCATCCTATTTCGCCTGACCGGAGACCGGTTCGAAGCTGATGACCTGACCGCAGAGACTTTCTGGCGGCTTTGGGAACATCCACCCGCGCAGGATCAGAATCTGTCGGGATGGCTCTACCGGGTTGCCACGCGACTGGGATATAACGCGCTACGCGCCAATCGCCGGCGAGGCCGGTACGAAATCGTGGAATTAGATCCATCCGCTCCCACCGCTGAAAATCCTGCTCAGGTTGCTGAGCAGCACATTGAACGTGATCAAGTGCAGGTAATCCTACGCCAAATGCCCTTGCGGGATGTTCAAGTGCTTATCCTGCGTCATTCGGGCCTATCCTATAAAGAAATTGCCGCCGTTGTTGAAGTCGCTGCCAGTTCCGTCGGGACGATCTTATCTCGCGCGGAAACCCGTTTTGAAGTGCTGTATCGCCGAGGAGAAAAAGATGCACCTAAAGGATGAATTCTTATGCGCATACCGGGATAAAGAGTTATCCGGCAGGCAAAGCCAGCAGGTCCGCGAACACCTTGAACACTGCTCCAGCTGCCAGGATCGCCTGAAGGAACTGTCCCTGCATGCGCAACAAATTCAACACCACCTGGATGTGCTTGCTCCAGGGCAGCTGGACCAACCCCGCTCGACGCAAGCCGCGTATCAGCACTTTATCCGCAGTTCACGTTACACCAGACCTCAAAAGGAGATTCAAAAAACGATGTCTACTCGCCGTCCACTATGGGCAGCCCTCGCAATCGTTGTGGCTTTAGCCCTGGTCTTTACGCTCACCCCGGCCAACGCCTGGGCCAGCAGTGTTCTGAGCCTGTTCCGAGTGCAAAAAGTGCAGGTCATCACCTTTGACCCCGCCGCCGCACAGAACGCGCAAAACCAGCTCAAATCTGAGCAGGATGTCATCAAACAAGTCTTCAAAGATGATTTGAAGATCACCAAACATGGTGAGATGACCACCGTAGCCAGCGCCGCTGAAGCAAAAGACCAGGTCGGGTTCACACCCCGGGTCCCGGCAGCGCTGAAGGATGCTACGATAAATGTTCAGCCCGGAATGAATGCCGTCTTCACCATCAATCAGCCGAAACTTCAATCCATTCTGGATGCGGTCGGTATTGATGCCAAATTGCCTGCGGAAGTCAATGGCAAGGTAATCACCGTAGATGTTCCCGACGCTGTCGCCGTCTCCTCAGGCTGCCCAACTTCCCCAAGCGCTCTGCAGGAAGAAAGCCAGCTGCCGGCGAACTGTACTTCGCTGGTGCAGGTGCCCAGCCCAACGGTCAACACCCCCGCCGGGTTAGATGTCCCGCAGCTAGCGGATGCGATGTTCCAATACCTCGGCCTGTCGCCGGCGGATGCCAAGCAGTTGAGCCAGCGTATCGACTGGACCACGACGCTGGTGGTGCCAATCCCGCAGGGTGGGCAGATCCAGTACCAGGATGTCCAGGTCGATGGCGTGACGGGTACGCTCTTCCAGGAAGCCGATAGCGGGCGCTACAGCTTGATCTGGGTCAAGAATGGTGTTCTTTACGGGCTGTCAGGTTCTGGAAGTACAGAACAGGCGCTCAGTATCGCTGGATCTCTCCAGTAAAAATTGAAAAGAAAAACGGTTGAGGGTTCTGCCTTTGAGCATTCACCCTCAACCGTTTTTATCTCCATAAACGATGATATCTGGGATTGTCAGATAAGTCCCCTTTTATAGTGGATCACCGGCAGATATGCTCGTGATCCACTATAAAAATATGTATTTGTTAGAAGGGGCCGGCTTATCTTCAACGTTAGATAGCTCCACAAATTACGATCATTTTGCATTAGAATCTAAAACTATGAGTAATTCATTTGCGATTGAAGCAGACCTACTGCGCAAGGAGTTCGGCAACCATGTGGCAGTACGCGGATTAACCTTGCAAGTAGAGCGAGGCGAGGTTTTTGGGTTTTTAGGGCCTAACGGCGCTGGAAAAACCACCTCGGTCAAGATGCTGCTTGGGCTGGTTAAGCCCACCTCTGGCGATGCCCGCCTGCTAGGCCTGCCGATCTCAGACCGGCACGCGCGCGCAAAGGCTGGTTTCTTACCCGAACATTTCCGTTTTCACGATTGGTTGACCGCGGCAGAGTTCCTGACCTTGCACGGGCAGTTATACAGCATGGACGCCAGACACCTCGCCCGCCGCTCTGAAGAACTTCTCGAACTGGTTGGTCTGACGCCCTTCCGCGATAAACAACTGCGAACCTTCTCCAAAGGGATGCTCCAACGCATAGGACTGGCCCAGGCACTGCTCAATCAACCCGAGTTAATCTTCCTGGACGAACCCACTTCCGGGTTGGACCCGGTCGGCCGCCGGTTGGTACGCGATATCATTCGACAGTCGCGCCAAGAAGGTACCACGGTGTTTTTGAATTCTCATTTATTAAGTGAGGTGGAAATCACTTGCGATCGGGTCGCCTTCATCAAGCATGGCGAAGTGCTGCGAGTTAGCCCGGTCAATACGCTGATGGATGGGGCAACGACCGTCACCATTCATACGCGCGGGTTCCCAGCCGAGACTCTGGCAAACCTGGGTCAGTGGGGGAAAGATGTTCGCGCGGAAGGGGAGAATATCCTCTTATCAGTCAGTTCAGAAGACGTGCTGCCAGAAATTAATAAATGCCTGGTCAACCAGGGCGTCGCAGTTTATGCCATGATCCCACAGCGGTTATCGTTAGAGGACTTATTTATCCAGGTTGTTGGCACGGATGGAGGTCTATGAATACCATTATTACCATCATGCGCCTGACTTTTAGGGAAGCCATTCGCCGGCGGATTGTGCTGGCAGCCCTGATTTTAGGAATCGCTTTCCTCTTTTTATACGGCCTGGGATTTCATTTTATCCTTCAGGAAATGACGCAGTCACGAGCGTACCAGTTCCAGGCAGAACGCATGACCGCCCAGGCGTACAACATGTTATTAATGGCTGGTCTGTACGTGGTCAACTTTCTTACCATTGCAATTGCCGCGCTAATCACAGCGGATAGCCTGGCTGGGGAAATTCAGTCGGGAACTGTCCAGGCGGTTGTAACAAAACCGATTCGCCGGGCGAATGTGGTGCTGGGCAAATGGCTAGGAATTGCCGGTTTGCTGCTCATGTATATCTTGCTCATGGGCGGAGGGGTAATCCTGATCTTATTTGCTATGGCTGGTTATCAGCCACCCAATTGGATTCCCGGGCTGGCTTTAATTTACTTCAACAGCCTGATCATCATGAGCCTGACCCTGGCCTTCAGCAGCACACTATCTACCCTGGCAACTGGCGGCGCCGTCTTTGGCGCCTTTGGTCTGGCATTTATTGGCGGATGGGTAGAGCGCATCGGCACGCTGCTGAACAACCAGACGGCAGCCAACCTGGGCATCCTCTCGAGCTTACTGTTGCCCAGTGAGGCTATTTGGAACAAAGCTGCGAACCTGATGACCTCGCCATTGATTAATATGATGGGCATTTCGCCTTTTTCTTCCTCCTCAGTACCGAGTACTATGATGCTGGTCTATGCTGGAATTTACCTGCTGGCTGCGCTGGGCGCTGCCATCTGGCAATTTAGTCAGCGTGACCTCTAGGCTCCCGAATGATCTGGGTGATTATATCGACCTTCGCGCTGCTTTTCAGCCTGGCAGTGACGTATTGGATCCATAACCAGTATCAATTAGATGTACAGGTAGACCCGCATCAGATCCCCAGCCTGCCCTTGCCGTTGATCTCAGTGATCATCCCGGCGCGTAACGAGGCGCGAAATATCGCCGCCAGCGTAAAGGGGCTGCTGAGGCAAACGTATCCAAATATCGAGTTGATTGTCATTGATGACCGCTCAACGGATGCAACGCCGCAGATCCTGGAAGCTCTGGCCAGTGAAGACCCTCGCCTGAGCATTATTCATGGGCAGCCGCTCTCCCCTGGCTGGGCTGGCAAACCCCATGCCCTTTCACAAGGGGCACAGGCAGCCCAGGGAGAGTGGCTATGTTTTATCGACGCGGACACCTTTGCCTGCCCTGAACTGCTCTCCGCCAGCCTGGCAGCCGCCCGCCAGACGGAGGCGGATCTGTTTACGATCATGACGGAACAAGAACTACATTCCTTTTGGGAAAAAGTAATTTTGCCCATCGTGTTTACCGCGCTCAGCGTCGGTTTCAGTCCCCGGCGGGTCAATGACCCCGCGCGCCCGGATGCTGTAGCGAACGGGCAGTTCTTGCTGTTCCGGCGAGAGGCATACCAGGCAATTGGCGGGCACCTTTCTGTCGCCAATTCCATTGTTGAAGACCGTGACCTGGCTCAAAAGATTAAACAGGCGGGGCTGCGCCTGATCGTCGCGGATGGGCGGGCAGTCGCTTCTACGCGCATGTACACCTGCTTTTCTGAAATCTGGGAGGGCTGGACGAAAAATATCTTTCTTGGGTTGAGCGGGCAGCCTGGGCTGGCGCTGTTAGGCGTCTTTGGCGCAATTATCAGCCTGCTCGGCGCGTTAGGTTTTCCTTTTTGGATTGCCAGTGGGGCAGTCTGGCTCGTGCACGGCGGCAGTTTCCTGGCCCTGCTGGTGCTGTTGGAAAGCCTGCTGGCATTTGGCTACCTGACCTACGTGCGCGGACAGGCCGCGCAAGCATTCCATATTTCTGCATTGTACGGGCTGACCCTGCCGCTTGGCGCGCTGATTTTTGCTGCAATGATGATCACTTCGACGTATAATATCCTCTCAGGGCAGGGAGTCACCTGGAAAGGGCGGCGGTACCTGGCCCGCGATTAATCAGAACCTGGTCCTTAATAAATAGAAAGTTGCTTTGACCAATGGACTTTAACTATCCTAAACTGCGCTTGATCGACACGCAGCCGGTCTCTTATGAAGGCATGACTTACCTCCTGCTGCGCGATCCGTTAGGCCTGACGGAAAAAACCTTATTAATCCCCCAACCCATGATTCCTGCTCTGGCGCTGTGCGATGGTACCCACACTATCTCCAGCCTGCGCGCCGCCCTGACCATGCGCTATGGGCTGTTCCTTACCAAACAGCGGATTGAAGAACTGCTGGAAGCCTTGGATAATGCGCTGCTATTGGAAAATGAACATTCCCAAAAAGCTCGCCAGGCTGCGCGGGATGAATTCCGCAAGGCCCCCTTTCGAACAGCAGCAAATGCAGGTCAATCTTACCCGGATAACCCCCAGGAACTCTCCGCGCTTCTGCAAGGTTATATTGAGCAGGTTGACCACAAAAACCAGGCCACAAAAATTCCTGCCAATGGAAAGGTACGCGGGATCGTTTCACCTCACATCGACTACGAGCGCGGCGGACCGGTCTATGCACAAATCTGGAGCGAGGTAGCGGAATCAGTCCAGGCGGCTGACCTGGCGATTATTTTTGGCACGGACCATTTCAGTGAAGGTCATCCCATAACCCTCACTCGCCAGAACTACGCCACCCCATTTGGGGTTCTGCCCACCGACCTCCAAATCGTTCAACAGCTGTCTGAGGTGCTGGGGGAAGAAGCGGCTTTTGCGGGTGAGCTGCATCACCGCCGCGAGCATTCGATCGAACTGGCTGCGGTATGGATGCACCATATCCGCAAGGGCCGGCCTATCCACATGGTCCCCGTGCTGACCGGCTCGCTGTCCCGCGCGGGCGATCAGGGGAACAAGCCGGATCTGGATGCTTTCATCCAGGTCTTGCGCCAGGCCACGCAAGGTCGGAAAGTAATCGTTGTCGCTGCGGGTGACCTGGCCCACGTGGGCACAGCATTTGATACCCCTGCCGTTGACCCGGGCACGCTCATTCACCTGAAGAGTGCCGATGATGAACTCATCCAGACGATGTGCAGCGGCGATGCAGATGGCTTTATGAACGCCATCCAGCGCGTGGAAGACCGCAACAATGTATGCGGCGTATCCCCCATCTACCTGACCCTGCGCCTGCTCGCCCCGTCCAAAGGTCATTCGCATGGTTATGCGGTCTGCCCCGCAGATGTCAACCAGACTTCGGTCGTCACCATTTGCGGCGTTGCTTTGCAATAATTTGGTCTTATAACCCAAGACAGGCGCCGATACTGGCGCCTGTCTTGGGTTATTCTATAGATCTAAAACTCGTGTAACGCGCGAGCAATTTTTTCCTGATCCACAGGCAGGGAATCGACCCGCACGCCGATGGCATGATAAATGGCATTCGTCACAGCAGGCAGGGTCGGAATCAAGACGATTTCGCCCACCCCTTTCGCCCCGTAAGGTCCATCTGCGGTGGGGCTCTCGACGACAAACGGGATGACTTCCGGCGTGAGGGTAATGGATGGGATGCGGTAACGGGCTAAGCGATCTGTGACCACTTTTCCACCCTCCACGATAAAGTCTTCAGTCAGCGCCTGACCAATGCCCATCACGACACCTCCCTCGATCTGTCCCTTCAAACCCAAGGGATTGATCGCATACCCGACGTCGTTCGCTACAATCACGCGCAAGACCTGCACTTCTCCGGTACGGGTATCAACCTCGACTTCAGCAGCTTGGGCTGCAAAGGAAAAGGCAAAGTGCATATCGCCACCCTGCCCCAGCGGCTTGGTCGTGGGCGCCCAGTAAGTATATTCTGCCATAGGCCGGCGGCCTTCCGCGAGCATTTGCTCCGCCACCTGCCCTAATGGGATCTGTTTGCCATCCACCTGTGCCAGACCTTCGACAAAGTGGATATAATCTGGGGCTACGTCATAGCGTTCTGCCAGGTCACTGACTAAGGCCTGGCGCAGCGCCTTGGCGGCATGCCGCACGGCGTTGCCCGTCACATAAGTCTGCCGGGAAGCGGTGGTTGGGCCGCCGTCAGGGGTATAATCCGTGTCCGAAAGCCAGACCCGCACCCGTTCCGGCGACTGCCTAAGTTCCTCGGAAGCGATCAGCTGCAGCACCGTCGGCAAACCCTGGCCCAGTTCAGCCGAGGCAGACCGCACTTCAATCCGCCCATCGTTGAATAACTCGACCTCCGCACCAGCTTTATCTGGCGCTCCGCCTCCTAAACCTGTATTCTTGTATCCAACCGCAAAACCCCAGGCCCGTTTAAGGTGCGGGCTGCCAGGAACTTCACGCACAGAAAAGGGCGCTGGTCCTGAAAGACGCTGCATTTCCCCTTCTACTTTTTCGATACACTCCAGCAAGCCCACGCTTTCGCGCAGCACCTGCCCGGTGTTGGTCACACTACCCACATGCAAAGCATTCTTGCGGCGGAGTTCGACCGGGTCCAGGCCCAGGCGTTCGGCCAGCATATCCATCATGCTTTCCACCGCAAAAGCGGATTGCAGCACGCCAAAGCCGCGGAACGCGCCTGCCGGAGGGTTGTTGGTGTACATCGCATAGCAGTCGGCTTTGACATGCTCAACCTCATATGGACCGGAAGAATGCGTCGTTGCGCGGGTCATTACCTTTTCGCCGAGTGAAGCATACGCGCCGGTATCCCCATATAATTCAGTCTGCACTGCGGTCAAAGTGCCATCCGCCTTCGCGCCTACTTTCACGCGGATCTGGGTAGCGTGCCGCTTAGGATGCACAAGCAGGCTCTCCTGGCGGTCAAACAACAACTTGACCGGCCTGCCGGTAACATTCGCCAGCATTGCGGCATGGATTTGACCGGCGATATCTTCCTTGCCGCCAAATCCGCCGCCGATCAGCTGACCGATGATATGCACGCGCTCTTCCGGCCAACCCAACACGCGCGCCACCTGATTACGGTCCTGATAAGGGATTTGGGAGCCGACATAGACTTCCATGCGCCCTTCCGGTGTGGGCCGCGCAATGGAACACTCGGTCTCGATGAATGCATGGTCATGCGGTGGGGTATGGAAAGTGTGTTCCATAACCACATCCGCGCCAGCAAAACCTTCCTCAACATCGCCTTTACGCACCTTAATATGCTTGAGCAGGTTGCCCTTCTCATGAATTGGGCGTGTTTCGGGCTGGCGGGCTTGCACCGGGTCGCTGACGATGGGCAGCACCTCAAATTCCATTTCAATGAGATCCAGCGCCTGGGTAGCAATTTCGCGCGATTCTGCCGCGACTATGGCTACGGCATCGCCGATATAGCGCACCGGCTCATCGATGCCAACCAATACCGGCCAGTCGAAAATCACCAGGCCATGCTTGCGCTCCCCAGGGATATCGGCGGCAGTCAGAACAGCAGTCACGCCCGGCAAGGCTTGCGCCCGGCTCACGTCCAGGCGACGGAGGATGCCAGCCGGAATCATAGCTCGTTTGACACGCGCATGCAGCATGCCATCGAAGCACACATCATCACTGTATAATGCCTTTCCGGTCACCTTTGCCATTGCATCGGGGCGAATGTGAGCATTACCCACAAACTTGCCCGGCCGGCTGGATATTGTGATCGTTGGCGGATCGACCGGTTCGCCAGTGCGGATGGAGCGCGCAGCAGCCTGAATCGCACCCACGATCGAGGGATAACCACCGCAGCGGCAAAGGGTATCCTTCAACGCCTGTTTGATATCCGTTTCAGATGGATCTGGCTTGCGCTCCAGCAGCGCATAAGCCGTCATGATCTGGCCTGGGATGCAAAAGCCACATTGCACTGCGCCATACTGCACGAACGCTTCCTGAAGCGGGTGTAGTTTCAACAGTTCAGCAGGTGCCGCGCTCTGTTCCTTACTACCGTTCATCCCCGGAGCCAGACCCTCAATGGTCACCACCTGCCGACCATGGGCTTTGGCAGCCGGGTAGGCGCAGGAAAGCACCGGCTGTCCATCAATCAAAACCGTGCATGCTCCACATTCCGCTTCATTGCAACCAATTTTCGTACCTGTCAGGCGCAGCCGCTCGCGAAGCAGGTCTGACAACATCTCACCTGGTTTTTCCGCCACCTGGTAGAATTTCCCATTGACGGTTAATTCCAACATTCTATTTTCGTCCATCACTCCTCCAACACCGGCGACCCAGCCACCGCTAAAGCGGCCCGTTCCCAGGCCATACCAATCACTTTTTCAAACAAAGATCCGCTCAGGTGATGGCGATATTCAGCAGTCGAGCGGTGCGGGCTGGTGCGGAAGCGCATCACTTCACGCCAGACCGTCTCTGCGCGGGAGATTACAGCAGGTTCAAATTTTTCTCCTCGCAATACCTGTTCAATCGCCAATGCGCGCTGTGGCGTTGGCCCGGCTGGGCCCACCGCGATGCGCACATCCCGCACCCGATCGCCTTCCCGTTCCAGCCATACAGCCAGGTTGAGGATGGGCAAGGCCACTCCCTGCGGGCGCATGATGCGGCTAAAAGCCGAAGCTTGCCCCGACTGGCGCAGCGGCAGATAGAAACCCACCAGGATTTCCTGGTCTGCCAGCAGCGTCGATTTACCGGGGCCGGCAAACAGGCTGAGAATAGGCACGCGGCGTAAGCCGGCACTGGATGCGACCAATGCTTCCGCGTCCAGTGCGACCAGGCCAATCATGCCATCCGCGGCAGGCAGCGCGTGCGCAACATTGCCGCCCAGCGTGGCAGTGTTGCGCACCTGAGGGCCTCCAATCAGCCCACAAGCTTCGCTGACCGCCAGGGCATGTTCGCGCACCAGCACCGAATCCGTCACCTGACTGACCGGCACAGCCGCACCAATGAACAATTCGCCAGACTGAATTTCCAGCCGGTTTAGTTCAGGAATGCAGGTAATATCAATGAGTGTGTCAACGGGGGAATGTTGACCCTGCTGCAGTTCGAGCAGGTAATCCGTGCCACCGGCGATAGGCCGCGCGGGGCCGGAACTGGAGCGTAAGGCTCCTATAGCATCTTCAATCGAATGGGCAACGTAATAGTGTTTCCAGGTGCTCATGGGATCGGCGGGCTCCTTTTCATAAACTTGAGAGGCGGCACTTTTCGAAGGGCGCAGCAAAACCCGGCCCGACGCCGGCGCGGTATGTTAGGACAACAAGGGTATGCACCGACCGCCGATTCCAATGAAATTGTACGCTTTTCATTATAAGACGTTTTGCCCCCTTCGGAAAGGTAGGGTTTTCACGAAACAAAAGGACAAATGCAATATATCTATTATAATCAAGATAGGAAAAGGTCAATTTGATTAGAATACAACTGCAACTCTGCCCGCTGCTGCACCGGACGGCTTATGGATTCATCTCCAGCTTCATACTGATCGCTGCGCTCAGTCTCTCCAGCTGTGCGACCGCCTATTCCGCTGCGCCTGGCTCTGTGCCTTCTATGCCGGTTGTTCCAACAGTCACCATCACCGCCCCAACCTTAATCGCGACTGCACTGCCCAGACTTCCAACGGCAACCCTGCCGCCCACGCCCAGTTTATCCAGCCCTTCACTGACCCCAACGCCAGGCCCGGACCAGGTATTTGTACCTGCCGGTCGGGTCACCGTCCCCATCCTGCTTTATCACCACGTCAGTAATCTGGGTGATGGCAGGTATGTAGTTCGGTCCGCGGACTTTCGCGCTCAGATGGCGTATCTGGCGCAAGCCGGGTACCAGACCATCTCCATATCGCAGCTTGCCCAGACGATCCGTACTGGAGCTTATCTGCCACGAAAACCAATCGTACTCACTTTCGATGATGGCTACGCGGACACTTACCAGAATGCCTTTCCCATCCTGGAAGAATTTGGGTTCAAGGGAGTCGCCTACATCATAACCAGGACGCTAGAACCCGATCAATCCTATGGTTACATGCAGGAAGATGAACTGAAAGTATTAGTCAAAGCGGGCTGGGAAATTGGCAGTCACAGCATTTCTCACAGCGACCTGCGAAAGAATCCCAAATTGGGCCTCGGCACAGAGATCGAGCAGTCGCGAAAAGACCTCGAAAGCCGGCTAGGTGTGCCCGTGCGCTCGTTTTCGTACCCATTTGGCAGCGCTAATGCCTGGATCGAAGACCGCATGGCTGATTACGGCTATGATTCCGCGGTTGGGCTGGATATCCTGGTCAGCCACACTCCAAAAAGGCTTTACTATCTCAGCCGTCGTGAAGTGTCTCGAGACCTAAAGCTGAAAGAATTCAGAGCACTTTTGACGCCCGGCTCCGTTGAAGCAGCCATGCTCGCCGCAGAAACGCCCGCGCCGTGAAGACTTTCATAGTCCCATCTTGAAAGTCCATCGGTTTTCACAGGGGACAAGTTGAATAAGTGCAGATCAACCCGCATCCCAGGCCGGATCAAACTTCTTAAACGCGGCATCCCAATCGGGTTTGCTAAGGCTTGTTTAATTTCAGCGCCTGGGTCCCCTGCCAGGCTGGCAAAGCTTGGCTCTAAAACCCCGGCAATCTACCAGGTCTCCGGCATCGTCAAACTCAGCTGCTCTTTTCCACACGGAATCGCTACAGGTATACCGGGCATTTTCTATTCTCCCAAGAAGCAATATGGACGAGCCTTCGTTTATCATGACTTTCCGGATGAGGCAGTTTTCTCCAGATCAGGTTATCTAGGGAGGAACCAACTTGTGAAATAAGGTACAATCTTTCCAAAATTAAAGTTACCCACAACTACGCTTTTTCAAACCGGTGGCTGTATAATATCCTTATATTCCACTACTTGCGGAGGTTGAGGTGCCGAAGTATATAGCTGCAATCGACCAGGGAACCACCAGCACCCGTTTTATCGTCTTTGATCCGCATGGCGATGTGGTCGCCGTCGATCAGCGCGAACACCGCCAGATCTTCCCACGCCCTGGTTGGGTCGAACATGACGCTTTAGAAATCTGGGAACGCACCAAAGAAGTTATTCAGGGTGCATTAACCCGCTTTGGCTTATCCCGTGAGGATATTTCCGGAATTGGCATCACCAACCAGCGCGAAACCGCTGTAGTATGGAACCGGCGCACCGGGCAGCCGTACGGCAATGCCATCGTCTGGCAAGATACCCGCACGGATGCAATCATCAACCGCTTCGCTCAAGAAGGCGGGCAGGATCGCTTCCGCCTGGTCACCGGTTTGCCGCTGGCAACCTACTTTTCCGGCCCGAAAGTGCAGTGGATTCTCGATAACGTGCCCGGCGTGCGCGAGGCTGCGCAACGCGGAGACGCGATTTTTGGCAACATTGATACCTGGATCATCTGGAATCTGACGGGCGGCGTGCGTGGCGGTTTACACATCACTGACCCGACGAATGCATCGCGAACGATGCTGATGAACCTGAAAACGCTTGAATGGGATGACGCGATTCTAAAGGTGATGGGTATCCCACGTTCCATGCTGCCGCAAATCCGATCCTCTTCAGAGGTGTATGGATATGCGACTATCCCTAGCCTTGAAGGCATTCCCATCGCCGGCGATCTGGGCGACCAGCAAGCCGCACTGTTCGGGCAGGCCTGCTTTGACCCGGGCGATGCCAAAAATACCTACGGCACGGGCTGCTTCATGTTAATGAACACCGGAAACGAGTTGATCCCCAGCCAGTACGGGCTGCTGACAACCACCGGCTATAAAATCGGCGCCCAGCCGACTGTCTATGCGCTGGAAGGCTCCATCGCGATCGCCGGGGCTTTGGTCCAATGGCTGCGTGACAACCTGGGCATAATTGATAAGTCTACGGATATTGAGCCGCTGGCACGTACAGTCGACGACAACGGCGGCATTTACTTCGTCCCCGCTTTCTCCGGCTTATACGCCCCTTACTGGCGCAGTGACGCCCGGGGTGTAATCGTGGGGCTGACCCGCTACATCAACCGCGGGCATATTGCGCGGGCAGTCTTGGAAGCGACAGCATTCCAAACCCGTGAAGTCCTGGAAGCGATGGAAAAAGACTCTGGCATTGAGTTAAATACGCTTAAAGTGGATGGCGGTATGGTCGCCAATAACCTGCTCATGCAGTTCCAGGCAGACCTGCTGGATGTGCCGGTCGTGAGACCAAAAGTCGCGGAAACCACTGCTTTAGGCGCAGCTTATGCCGCCGGGTTAGCGCTCGGTTATTGGAAAGATTTTGCGGCACTGCGGGCGAACTGGCAAAAGGGCGCTGAGTGGGAACCGTGCCTGGATCCAGAGAAAGCAAACGAGCTGTTCGCGCAGTGGAAGAAAGCTGTCACGCGCACATTCAACTGGGCCGAATAGACCGAATCTGGCCATTTTACTTTTCGTCCGCAAGATCAAGTCGGACTACGCAATAGGAAGACTATGCCTGACCAACCTCATGTGATCGTAATTGGCGCCGGGTTTACCGGATGCGCCATCGCCCATGATCTGGCGCTGCGCGGCTTTAAAGCTACCGTGCTGGAACGGGGCGAGATTGCCTCTGGCACATCCGGGCGCACGCACGGCTTGCTGCACAGCGGCGGGCGCTACTGTGTAAATGATAAAGAGTCCGCGATTGAATGTATCGAGGAAAATATCATCCTCCGGAAAATTGCTGCCCAGTGCATTGAGTTCAACGGCGGCTATTTCATCGCTCTTGATGAGCAGGATCTGGAATATGCCCCCCTGTTTGAGCAAGGCGCGCAGGAATGCGGCATTCCGATTGAAAAAGTCACTCCGCAAGAAGTGCTGAGGGTTGAACCTAACTTCAATCCCAACTTGCTAACCGCCTACACCGTCCCAGATGGGTCGTTTGACCCGCTGCGCCTGGCGCTGGCGTTCGCTGCGACTGCCCGGCAAAACGGCGCTGCCTTCCGGCCCTATCATCAAATTCAAGGCTTATTGCTGGATGGAAAAGGAAATGTGGTGGGGGTTAAAGCCTGGGACCGTACCACGGATAGAAACTATGAACTGCGCGGCGATATGGTGGTGAACGCCACCGGCGCCTGGGCTGGAGAAATTGCCCGCATGGCAAACGCGTCCGTGTCCGTCACACCCACCCCTGGTGTAATGATCGCCTATGACCAGCGCCTGATCAACCATACCGTAAATCGGCTCAGCCCACCCGGAGATGGCGATATCCTTATCCCGCAGCGCCGCATGGTATGCATTGGCACCACATCTTTTGAAGTTAGCGACATGGATTACATCCCAATTGTCGAAGAACAGGTGAAGGAAATGTACCAATGCGCGGTGAGCCTGGTCCCGGCTGTCGCGCAGACGCGCCAGCGCGGCTGGTGGATGTCTGCACGCCCGCTGGTTGGCTCTGGCGAAAGCGGGCGCAGCCTGGCACGCACCTTCAAATGTTTTGACCATGAGAAAACGGATGGCGTTGGCGGAATGGTCACTATCACTGGCGGCAAGGCCACCACCTGCCGGGCAATGGCAGAAACCACTGTGGATGTGGTTTGCCGTAAGTTGGGGATCGACCGACCGTGCGTAACAAAAGAAGTTCAATTACTTTCATACCGAAATTACTACCTGCCGGTAGCGGAGAAACGCCTGTGAGTGAAGAAAAGTGGCAAGTGACTTTTATCATAACTCGAAAAAAAGGCGATAGTGAAGCCTATGCGCAGTCTTTCAGGCTGGAGGTTGACCCGGATGAATATGTGCTGGATGGCGTCGAACGCGTCTGGGCCTTCCACGATCGCAGCCTGACCTTCCGGCATGCCTGCCATCACTCTACCTGTGGAGCCTGTGGCATGCGAGTAAACGGCGTGGAGAAGCTAACTTGCATCACCACGATCCGCTCGGTCACGCAGAATGGCGGAACCCTGAGGGTCGAACCCTTACGCAACTTCCCGGTGATCAGTGACCTGGTCGTCGATATGAATGACTTTTACATTCGCATGGACGAGGCGCGCTTCAGTCAGGTTGCGACCCTGGATAAAGCAAACCTGGGTTACGAACCCGATCCTCCCTTGGGGGATGAATATGAACGCCTGGTAGATTGCATTGAGTGCGGCTGCTGCATCAGCGCCTGCCCTATTGCACAGTCGACTCCGGCTTATCTCGGACCAGCCGTACTTGCGGCGATACAAGAAAGTCTATCAATTGAAAGCCAACCTGCGCTGCTCGACTTCGCTGACCAATCCGATGGCGTGTGGCGCTGTCACAGCGCTTATGAGTGCACTGCCGTGTGCCCTTCCAACGTAGACCCTGGCTGGCGCATTATGAATCTGCGTAAGCGTGTGATTGGCAAACGCATTCGTAATCTATTTGGAAGCCAAAACCCTTAGGAGAGAGACGATGCCAAACCAGTCTTCCCCCGTAAATGCCTGGCGCTGGTTCGACCCACGCAATCGCAGCCTGAGCACCTGGGCATTTATCCTCAACCGCATCACCGCGCTTGGGCTGACTTTTTACCTGTTCCTACACCTGATCGTGCTAAGTACTTTGGCGAGAGGGCCGCAAGCCTATGACCAGTTTTTACAGTTTGCCCATTCTCCGGTGGTTAAAGTAGGCGAAATGTTTGTTATCGCGGCGGGTTTGATCCATGGTCTGAATGGCATTCGCATCGCTCTGACCAGTTTCAATATCGGTACAACCCGCCAACGGCAGATTTTCCTGGGCCTGATGGCGCTGGCAGCCGCAGGCATTCTCTTCTTCGGTTATAAAATGTTCAGCATTTAGGAGGTTCTCTTGATTAAAACGGAGATTCGCACCCCTGCTGTCCCGCGTCCTCGCGAAAACGCCTGGCTGTGGTTGTATAAAATTGTCGCTGGCATATTAATCGTTGTGCTGTTGGGCGTACACTTTGTCGTCAACCACCTGATCGCTCCGACCGGTTTGCTGACTTACGCGGATGTCGTTCGCTACTACAATAATCCGATCGTTCCGGTGATGGAGATTGCTTTTCTTATTTTCGTCGTTTCGCATGCGCTGGTTGGCCTGCGCAGCATCCTGCTCGATCTGAACCCTTCTCCGCAACTGCTGCGCGGCCTGGATATTCTATTCTTCCTTACCGGAATCGGATTTGTAGGATATGGAACCTGGCTGATTTGGGTAATTGCCAGGAGTGGATAACCAAAGATTAAAAAAATGCCTGGCGGATTGAATTCGCCAGGCATTTTTTTTATTCAGATGCTGAACTACTTCACGTCAATGACAATATAGAACTGGTAGAAAACATCTCCATTTTCATTGACCAACTGCCAATAGCTAACATACCGACCAGCCTGCGAAGGCGCCTGCATATCCGCAACCAAAGTAACCGTTTCACCAGGGGCTACGGATTTCGGAACGGTGTAGATATTACTTTTAGCCAGGTTCGTGCCGCCCGAGAAGCGGTACTCATACCCGGTGGTCCACTTGGAAGTGCCAATGTTTTTGACGGTCCAATCTGCATCGAACGTGTTCCCTGGGCCAAAAGCCGCACCATCTTTCGGGCTCTGACTAATCATCGCTGCCTGGTCTGGTCCGGCGCGGCGCGTGCGCGTGGGGGCCGGGTTACCGCCGCTGCTGCTACTGCTGCCCAACGGGGCCAGGGTTGGGAAAGGGGTCGCTGTGGGGGCCAGGGTAATCGCTGCCTGAGTCGGGCTGGCGGCGGGTGCGGCAGTGGCTGCGGCAGGTTGCGGCGTCTGGCTTGGTTCGGGCGTCGCGGAAGGGTTCAAAGCCGCCTCGATGGTCAATTTCGCGACAACCGTCTGAACTGCTTCCGTTCGGACGGAGGGAATATCAGGCGTTGGGGGGGCGACCAGCGTGGGGGTAGTACAACCAACCGAAACTATTACAAGCGCCAGGATAGCAACCACCCGGGTGGTTAATTTCATGCGGTTCATGATTCATTCCTCCATTTGATTGCCAGTCACCTGGCCATTTGTTGGTTTTCCCATTTTCAATCGATAGAGGGGAATTGTCAAGGGTTGGGAAGCAAAACGACACGCTTCAACAGTTATCTTGACGAAAGTCACGATCAAGGCTAAAATTCGACCCCGCGGAGGAATGCCATCTGGTTATTTCGCTGCACATTTGTTATTCATTTCACACCCCATCGAGTGATGGTAACCTTCTTCGAGAAGGTGAGAGGCACTCAAAGGAAGCAAGAATGGAAAAAATTATTCTCAAAGCCACCCGCCGTAATGTGACGGGCAAGCAGGTGAAAGCCCTGCGCCGCCAGGGCCTCCTGCCGGCTGTTCTCTATGGTCACCAGATCGAGCCTATTTCAATCTCGTTGGATGCCCACGATATGTCCCTCGTACTGCCTAAGCTGTCCCCTTCCACGATCGTAACGATCGATTTGGAAGGCGTGGAACATGCCACACTGGTGCGCGAAAAGCAACGTGATTACATCCGGAACAGTTTTATTCACATCGATTTCCAGGTCGTTTCGCTTACCGAACGGATCAGCAGTGAAGTCCGTGTGGACGTGCATGGTACGGCCCCCGCTGTGAAGGATTTCAACGCCATCATCGTCACCAACCTTACCCAGGTTGAAGTCGAAGCGCTCCCGCAGGAACTCCCTGAACGGATTGTGGTTGACATCTCTGTTTTGAAGGAAGTTGGCGATGCGATTTACGTGCGTGACCTGAAGGTTTCAGACCAGGTTGAAATCCTGACGGATCCGGATGAAATCGTTGTAGTTGCCACTGGCGCGGCTCCGGAAGAGGTGGAAGAAGAAGTTGTTACCGAAGCCAACGAACCTGAAGTGATCGAACGTGGCAAGCGTGAGGAAGAAGAAGAATAGTCTTCTTATCTGAAGAATAAAGGAACTGTTCAAAATTCCAATTGAGCAGTTCCTTTTTCTTTTAATACCCTACGCGGCCAATCAAGCAATCAAGTGAAGCGCATGAAGCAGGTCGAGGGTTATTCGAGCCGTAGCCCCCCACAAAAGTTCACCATCATACGTCTGAAAATAAATGACGTCGACATCCATCCCATTCGGCAAGCTTCTGCGGCGTTCTTCACGGTTTGCTGGGTCCGCCAGCCAGTCCAGAGGGATCGTAAACACCCGGTTAACCTCGTGAAAAGAAAGGTGAAAGGTGTACGGCCACTGAATATGCCCCACAACAGGTGTAACGATAAAATGACTGATGGTTGGGCGGCTGGACAGGCGTCCTAGCAAATGTACTGCCTCTGCCGGCAAACCAATCTCCTCGAACGTCTCGCGTAAGGCTGTGCCTTCCAGTGAATCATCTCCGGGTTCAGCCGCGCCGCCTGGAAATGCAACCTGCCCTTTATGATTCTGAAGCGTCTCTGCCCGGCGCGTGAACAGCAGGTGCCATTGTTCTTCGATACGCAACAATGGCACCAATACCGCTGCCGGGCGCAGCGGGGAATATAATTCAGTCAGGGCGTTATCAATATCCCGGTTATTTGCTTGGGAGATCGTCTGCGCCCATTCAGGCTGCATCCGCTCATTAAGCCGGCGGGCAATTTCGGCTTCACTTAGTGAGTGGGATGCAAGCGGGCCCATCAGCCTTCCTCAGCACCTGCCCGGGAATCGTCTTCTGGAATATCCTTGAAAACCTCATCTTCGGCTTCATTTTCTGGGATCAGCCGGGCCTCGCGCAGCAGCGCCCGGCTGGCATGTTCCTCATCGATAATCACTGGCCGGGCAAAGATCAGGAAACCCGTATGCGCGACCATGCGATCTGAGGGCCGTAAGCGATTGGGTTCTGGTTTATAGAAGCGCAGCAGCAGTTCGCACACATCCAGGAAGGCAAAGTGATTACGACGCAGCGCAACCAGCAGTTGGCTCACCTGATTGGCGGTGGGCACAATACAGCCAAAGAACCCACCTGGTTTCAGCGCCGCGCGGACCTGCTCGATGTAATCATAGGGATTGGTTAAATCCAGGAAGAGCGCATCGACCCCGCGTTCTTCAAACCCTTCGGATACGTTGCCTAACTTGAGTGTTACACGCTCCACCAGCCCCAAGTTTTCCAGGTTACGACGGGCCAATTCCTGCATTTCGGTCCGAGCTTCATAAGAAGTTACGTGCCCTTGTGGACCGACCAAATAGGCGAAGGCACTGGTCAGCGCTCCAGAACCGGTGCCCGCCTCTAACACATGCAGGCCCGGGCCAATCCCCATCATCACCATGATATAGCCAATATCTTTCGGATACAGGATCTGCGTATTGCGTTTTATTCCGCGCAGCAAATCTCCCAGGGCTGGCTGAAGCAAAAAGAAGGGCGACCCATTATGACTGAAGATCTGCGTGCCCCAGGGCTTGCCGATCATTTCATCGTGCTTAAGTACCCCCCGGTGAGTTTGAAAAGTCCCACCGGATTTTAGGGAAATAATAAAATGCTTGTGATTCAATCCCACAAGTTGAACCAAATCACCTTCTTGAGCATGTGTGCCGTGAAGATTCCAGGGCAAGGGAAAACTCCTTCAAATCGAATTTTTCCAAAAATTGTACGGAGGCCCAAAATTCTTAGCCGGGTTTATTCCTGTGAACGCTCCTGATTGATCAGGCTGAGCCAATAACCGGCAAAGAGCGTGACAATTCCCACCATAACAGCCACACCAACATGCAAAGGCCCAATGCTGCCAAAAGTCAAACCAAATCGGCCGGCGATGACATGTCCTACCCAAAAACCGATCCAGGCGAGGATCAGATAGAGCAGCAACCGTCCGAAATCCGCCACCTTTCCAAAGATGAAAGGCAGCCCCCATGAAGGTTGAAACAAGGAAACCAAACAGCAGTGCCGGAACTGTCATCGCTTTTCCTCTCTTATCCTTGAATTCTCCCCCCGCCCAGGCATTCTTCGCCCTGGTAAAACACAACCCGCTGCCCGGGGGTGATATCACGGAGGGGTTGTTCAAAGATCACCTGAGCCTGGTTATCCGGCAGCGGGACGACTTGCGCCCAGGCTTCAATAGCCTTATAGCGAATCTTCGCCTGAACGCGCAGCGCACCAGCGGGAGGTTCTCCCGCAACCCAATTGATCTCTGTGGCGCTGAGTTCGCTTTGACCCAGTTCGTCCGCCTGCCCGATCACCAGGGTATTATTTCGAATATCTTTCTTCAAGACATAGAAGGGTTCTGGAGAAGCGATGCCCAACCCTTTTCGCTGACCAATGGTGTAAAACGCCAATCCCTGGTGCTCGCCCATCACCTCGCCGTGGGCGTTGGTTATCGGGCCCGGGCGGCGCACCTGAGGAACATTCCGCGAAAGGAAATCGCGATAATCGCGGTTGGCCAGGAAGCACAGATCCTGGCTGTCCGCGCGGGTCGCGACGGGCAAATCGAACTGGCGGGCCAATTCGCGTACCTGGGGTTTGGGGAATGCGCCAATCGGGAAAAGCGATTGGCGTAGTTGGGCCTGGTTCAGCACGCTGAGCACGTAGGACTGATCCTTGCCTGGGTCCACACCCCGCAGCAGACGGACCGCTCCTCCCTCTGTCCGATCCAGGCGAGCATAATGCCCGGTCGCCATAAATTCAGCGCCAAATGCCTGCGCTCGCTGCAATAAGAAACCCCAGCGGATCTCGCGGTTGCAGACGATGCAAGGGTTCGGTGTTTCACCGCGCAAGTACCCCTCCATAAAGGATGCGACCACCACTTCTCGAAAATGTTCCTGCACGTCGACTGCATAAAAGGGAATGTTCAGTTTTGCCGCCACCCGCCGGGCTAACGCCATGGCATCTGGGGTACAGCAGCGGTTATCCGCCTCGCTGCCCGGCTCGCTCCACAGGCGCAGCATCATGCCAATCACGTTATAGCCCTGTTGAACCAACAGAGCTGCTGCAACTGAACTATCGACGCCGCCGCTCATCGCGACGACTACAGTGGGTTTTTCTTGCGCCATTCCGTATATCTTACCTTAAACCACTCAAAATAACAGGGTAACAGAAGCCTGACAAAACTGCGGGGCCCGCAGTTTTGTCAGGCTTCTCTTCCTGGTTAATAACCTGTACCTAAGATAGCGCCCGCACCCGTTGGACCAGGCCGGGCAGCACCTTTAGAAAAGCGTCAACCTCTTCAGGAGTAGTGTGCTGCCCCAGGGTGACCCGCAGCGAACCCAACGCCCAGGCGCGCGAGAGACCGATGGCTGTCAGCACTTCCGATGGCTGTGGGTTACCGGTCTTGCAGGCTGACCCAGATGAACAGGCAAAGCCAGCCGCGTCCAGCATCTGCAGCAGCGTATTCCCGTCAACACCCTCAAAAACAAAGCTGGCATGGTTTGGCAGCCGGTCAACAGGATGACCGGTCAGGTGGACTTGCGGAACTTCTTCCAGAATCGTGCCGATCAGATGATCCCGCAGCGGCACCAAATGTGCCTTGCGCTCTTCAGTGTCAGTCTGGGCAAGACGGAACGCTTCAGCCAACCCAACGATATAGGGCACATTCTGGGTGCCAGCCCGCAGCGCATTTTCCTGCTTCCCACCCGTCAAAGCTGGTACCATGGGCATTCCCCGCCGCGCATACAGCATGCCCACCCCTTTGGGACCATAAAACTTATGCGCACCCAGGGCCAAAAGATCGACCTGATCTGCTTCAACATTCATCGCAAGATGCGCGGCTGCCTGTACTGCGTCAGTATGAAAAGGGACCCCCCGTTCACGGCAAATCGAGCCGATTTCAGCGATCGGATTAATCGTGCCAATCTCATTGTTGGCATAGATTACTGAGACCAGCGCAGTCTCCGGGCGGATAGACAGGGCGACATCTTGCGGGTCTACCTGCCCGTATTCGTCAACCGGGAGTTCTTCCACATCAAAGTTATTCAGTTCCCGTAACTGGTGCGCGGTATGCAGCACAGCATGATGCTCCACCGGGCTGATCAAGATGTGCCGCTTGCCGTGTTTTTGCTGCTCCCAGGCTACCCCGCGTAAAGCCAGATTATCACTCTCTGTGCCACAGGCTGTGAAAATTATTTCCTCAACCCGGGCATGTAATAGCTCTGCAACCGTCCGGCGGGCTGCCTCAAGAGCATCTTCCGCCTGTTGTCCAAACAGGTGAACCGAGGATGGGTTGCCAAAAACATCGCTGAAATAAGGTAACATTGCTTCCAGCACCCGCTTATCGACAGGCGTCGTTGCCGCATAGTCGAGATAGATTCGGTTCACTGAATTTTCCAAAATTTCCTCCAATTGGACGCCTGGTTAGTAGTGCTTTTTTTAGCCCGCGCTGCTCCTACCTCGGAATAAATGTTGACCCGAATTATAGCACGTTCACCTTTCTACAAAAACTTTCATCTTCGTTCATCCCTTGATATAATTACATCAATCGTTACAAATCTCACATTTAGGAGGCGTTATGTCATATAAAATAAGATTTGGCACCGATGGTTGGAGAGGGGTAATCGCTGAGAATTATACGTTCGATAATGTGCGTCGGTGCGCTCAGGGTTTCGCCTCCTACATGAATAACCACGGCAAACAAAATGAAACGATTATCGTTGGCTATGATAAACGTTTTGATTCGGAATATTTTGCTTTAGCAGCCGCCGAGGTTCTGGCGGGGAATGAATTACGCGTACTACTCACCGATGGCGCGACGCCTACGCCGGTCATTGCCTACTCCGTTGTTCATCATAAAGCCGCTGGTGCGGTTAATATTACTGCTTCGCATAACCCGCCCACGGATAACGGGTTTAAAGTTCGCGATGAAACGGGTGGGGCGATCGACCCAGAAGGGTTAGCAGAAATTGAAGAAGCTATTCCGGACGATGTTGCAGATGTCAAGCGCCTCCCTGCGAAGGAAGCTATGGATAAAGGGTTAATAACCAAATTTGACCCTGCCCCAGATTACATCGACCACCTGCACAACCTGATCGACCTTGAACCGATCCGGCAGGCGGGTCTCAAAGTGCTGGTAGATGCCATGTGGGGCAACGGCGCGGGCTGGTTCACGCGCCTGCTGGCGGGTGGGTCTACCCAGGTGATTGAAATCCATGACACGCGCAATCCCATCTACCCTGAAATGAAACGCCCAGAACCCATCCCCCCGAACATTGATGTCGGGCTGGCTGAAACAGTCAAGCTGAATGCAGATGTGCTCTTGATTACCGATGGCGACGCGGATCGGGTGGGTGTAGGCGATGAAAATGGGCAGTTTATCAACCAGCTTCAAGTATATGGCCTGCTGGCTTATTACCTGTTAGAGATCCGCGGCGAACGCGGTCCCATCGTCAAAACTTTATCCACCACGAGCATGCTCGAAAAGCTGGGGAAGATTTACGACGTACCGGTTTACCAGACCGGCGTCGGGTTTAAGTATGTCGCGCCGAAGATGACCGAAACCAACGCCCTAATCGGCGGAGAAGAATCGGGTGGATACGCCTTCCGCGGCAACGTCCCAGAACGCGATGGCATTCTTGCTGGGCTTTACTTCCTGGATTTCATGGTTAAACTGAACAAAACGCCCTCACAGCTGCTGGCTCTGCTGTTTGAAAAAGTCGGACCGCATTACTACGACCGCATTGACCGGCCTTTTAGCGGCGACCGCGCAGCCCGTGAGGCGAAGATTGAGAACGCCCATCCGGAAAGCCTGGGAGGGTTGAAAGTCACCAGCCTGACCACCACCGATGGGTATAAGTTCAACCTCGAAGATGGTGGCTGGTTACTGGTGCGTTTCTCTGGAACAGAACCCATCTTGCGCGTTTATACAGAAACCACGCACAAAGATAAGGTCCAGGCGATTTTACAGGATGGATTGAAAGTTGCCGGGTTAGCGTAATTGTGAACGATCTAACAGACACACACTGTCATTTGAACCTTACCATTTATCAAGAAAGCCTGCCGCAGGTGCTCGAGCGAGCCCGGGCCCAGGGCATCGAACGGATTCTTGTACCGGGCATAGACCTGGAAACCAGCCGCGCCGCTGTGGAACTGGCAGAACGGCATGAGCTGCTTTATGCGGCCATTGGTGTTCACCCGGGGGATGCCAACACCTGGCAGCCCGACAGCATTAAAGCCTTGCGCGAGCTTGCCAAACATCCAAAAGTCGCCGCGGTAGGTGAAATTGGCCTGGATTATTATCGGGATCGTTCGCCGCGACCGCTCCAGCGGGAGGTCTTCCGTGCCCAACTGGCGCTGGCAGCCGAGCTGGAACTGCCGGTGGTTATTCATAACCGGGAGTCCATCGAAGATTTGTGGCAAGATCTCAAAGACTGGCATGCTGAGCTGGCAAGCCAAGGATTATCACTGGCAAAGCACCCAGGTGTGTTACACTCGTATGATGGAACGCTAGAAACAGCTCAACAGGCGATCGAGAAAGGCTTTTTTATTGGGATCAGCGGGCCAGTCACGTTTAAGAACGCGCCCGACCGCCAGGCTGTTGTGACGCAATTACCGCTGGATCATTTATTGATTGAAACGGATGCACCTTATCTAACGCCGCATCCCCACCGGGGTCAGTGGCCCAATGAGCCCGCTTACGTGGCTTTTGTCGCTGAGAAAATTGCTGAACTGCACCAGCAGCCGGTCGAGAGGGTAACCCACACGACCTGGAAGAACGCGGCACAGTTATTTAATTGGGGAGTGAATTCTTGACCGCAATTGTTTCTTTTATAATCCCTGTCCAGGAAGAACTCCGGGCGGTAGAAGACCTGATGCGCTCGCAAGCGGATGATTATCATGCCGATCTGAAGGCGGCCATGGATTTATTAATCTCAGCTGGCGGAAAACGCATCCGCCCGGCCCTGACCATTCTGGTTGGCAAAATGTTGAATGCGCCGCATGCCCGGTTAATTTCGATGGCAACTGCCATTGAAATGCTGCACACCGCTACACTGGTGCACGATGACTTGATCGACAACGCTCTCCTGCGGCGCGGCATGCCCACCCTAAACTCACAGTGGTCCCCGGGAGCTACTGTGCTGACCGGTGACTTTATTTTTGCCCGCGCCGCAAAACTCGCTTCAGATACCAACTCAGTACCGGTCATGAAACTCTTCTCGCTCAACCTGACGACCATTGTGAACGGAGAGATCACCCAACTGCTGGGCAGTCATTGTAAAGCGGATCGAGAAAATTACCTGCAGCGCATCTATGCCAAAACTGCCTCGCTGTTTGAGACGGCGGCCAAATGCGCCGCGCTCATCGCGGACGCATCTGAAGAAACCGCAGAAACTTTACGCCACTTTGGTTATGAAATTGGTATGGCCTTCCAGATTGTTGATGACATTCTGGACTTTACCGGCGACCAGGCTACCGTAGGCAAGCCGGTTGGCAGCGATCTGCGCCAGGGAATCGTTACCCTGCCGGCGCTTTACTATGCCGAAACACATCCAAACGATCCGCACGCACGGTTACTGAAGGAAGGCAGCTGCCTGAACGACGAAGAGATCGAGTGCCTGGTCAAGTCGATCCGGAAAAGCGATGCTATTCAGCGCAGTCATCAGGAAGCCGTCGCCTACGTTGAACACGGCCTGGAATATGTGCGCCGCCTGCCCGCTACATCCGAAAGGTATTCCCTCGAAGAACTGGCTGAATATATCGTAGAGCGCAAGTTCTAAGTTGAAAGGTAAAGCCACAGAGCACAGCTATAATCGGCTGTGCTCTGTGGCTTTAAACAAAGGGCGCTGGTGTTCCTCGAAATAATGTTCTATAATGATGGCATGCCTTCAAAATCTACTCGTTCTGCCCAGCTTACCCAGACGCAGCATAAGCGAAAAAGCCCTTCCGCAGCTCCATTCGATTACGCCGAAAGCCTGCTTTTCCAGCTAGAACTTTCCGGGTTACCGCGACCTGAACGCGAGTTTCTGTTTCACCGCAAACGCAAATGGCGCTTTGACCTGGCCTGGCCGGATTTGCTCATCGCTGTGGAAGTGGAAGGGGGCATTTGGGTCGGCGGACGGCATGTCCGGGGTGAAGGTTATGAAGCCGACTGCGAGAAGTACAACGAAGCGCAGCTCGCCGGGTGGATGGTGCTGCGTTTTACGCCTGGGATGATCAAACGCGGCAAAGCTGGCAGCGTCATTGAAAAAGCCGTCCGCCGGGCTATCGACGGGGAAATATAAAAAAAGACCGCTGTAAAAGCGGTCTTGTGGGGTGCCTGGACGGTTTCGAACCCTCAACCTCCTCATCCACAGTGAGGCGCTCTGCCGTTGAGCTACAGGCACCATAGGTGCAGTTGTTTCCAACTGTCTTTCGGGCCGTTATTTTATCATACTGCTGTTTCTTGCGCAAGCTTTTGACATAAATAAGCGACCACCTGCTGGCGGTCCAGGGTCTCCTGGCTGCGCGCGCGCAAATCTTTGACCGTTACTTGCCCGGCAGCCCGTTCGTCTGGCCCGGCAATTAACACATATTCAACCCCGATGCGGTCCGCATACTTTAACTGCTTTTGGAGTTTCACAACCTGCGGATATACCGCCACCTTCAACCCGGCCATGCGCAAATCCGTTGCCAGGTTGAAGGATTCAAGGACAGCATCCTCATCGAAAACCGTCACCAGGATATTCGCAGGAACGCGCTGGGCGTTGGGCAGCAGCCCGTTCTCTGCCAGCACGGTAGTAATCATCACATCGCCCATCGCAAAGCCGACCCCAGGCAGCGGTTCGCCGCCAACGTCGCCGACCAGGTTGTCATAATGCCCGCCACCCAGCAAAGCGCGCCCACCTTCGCGAGCAAAAGCCTCGAAGACGACGCCAGTGTAATAATCCAGCCCGCGAATAACTCCGGAATCAAATTCAATATATTCGCTAACGCCCATCGTTTCTACCAGGGCAAATATCTGCCGCAGATCCTCGGACTTTTGCCATAGATCAGGGTTCTTTTGCATGCGCACAATCCCCTGAAGCTGATCAGCACTCAGGCCAACACTCAACGCATAACTTTCCCACTCTTTTGGTGAGAGTTTATCCCGCCGGTCGATGACCCGGGTTGCGGTAGCCAGTATGTCAGGGGAGACGCCCAGGGCGGAGAGTTCAGCATTCATCAAGCGGCGGCTGTTTACGCCGATCCGCACCTTATCGGGTCCCAGGCCAATTTCTTTGAAGAAGGAAGCGGCAATCGCCACGATCTCTGCGTCACATTCAGGCGTGTCCAGGCCGAGGATATCAATATTCCACTGGAAGAATTCGCGTGTGCGGCCTTTTTGCGGCTGTTCATAGCGCCAGAAAGGGCCAAACATCCACCAGCGCGCCGGGAAGACCAGCTCCTTTTGTCGCTGAGCGATCATGCGCGCCAGCGTTGGGGTCAATTCAGGGCGCAAGGTGATTTGGTCCCCTCCCCGGTCCTCAAATACATAAGCCTGTTTGGTGACCAGTTCCTCACCAGACTTGGCGGCATACAGGTCTAAACGTTCCAGGAAAGGGCCTTCGTATTCCTGGTAGCCGTACATTTCCGAGACCTTGCGGATTTTGCTTAAAAGCCAGGCTCGCACGCCCATCTCTTCTGGGTAAAAATCACGCGTTCCTTTTACAGGTAGTATGATTGATTTCATCTTCGATCGTCTCTTCCTCTAAATTTCTCGCCTAATACTACCATGAATTTTAATGTTTGCTGTAGGGCTGAAGCGGATTAAGAAGGTTCGAAAGTTTGTGAAAAAAGTTACATTCATCCGCGCGGCAAATGTTATAAATAGGTAAATAAGTGTAGAATTAGAGGTAGTTTCTTATTATGATTTCTCCAGCCATTATTGGGAATAGACTTATGAACATACGGGACTTAATCCGCATAATCGATGGAACGCTGATCACCCAGCAAGGGAACCTGAATAGAGATATTAAAGGTGGCTTTGGGGCCGATTTGATGAGCGATGTGTTAGCTTCAATTCAACCAGAAGCGGTCCTTTTAACCGGGTTATGCAACCCGCAAGTAGTGCGCACAGCACAAATGGCCGATGTCGCCGCGATTGTATTTGTTCGTGGAAAACACCCCCCTGTGGAAACCATTCATCTCGCCAATGAGGAATGTGTTCCACTCATCTCCACACCCTATGGAATGTTTGAAGTATGCGGGCGGCTGCATCTTGCCGGGCTGACCAGCCTGGAACAGCCCATGGGCGACGGGCCATGTGACTGCGGGTAAGACCTCTTTAAGCCAGGTTAAGGATTTATGAACCAGGACGAGCGCTACCAGGGCCGGATAATAACCGATCAAGAAGCGGAGAACATCACCCGCGTCGAGGAACTTGCCTACGAACTGCGCGTCCAGGAAGTAATGACGCGGGATTTGAAAGCCCTGGCTCCGGATATGCCCATGCGCGAAGCGCTGGACCTGTTCCGTACGGCAAAGATTTCGGGAGCCCCGGTCGTCCAAAATCAAGAACTGGTCGGCGTCATCAGCCTCGAAGATCTGATACGCTGCCTGGTCAGTGGGCAAATCGATTTCACCGTCGAAAGCTTTATGTCGCGCAGCTTGATTACTGTACGTGCGAACGAACCGGTCGTTGAAGCGCTGAAGCTGTTTGTCGATTCTCACCATGGACGCCTGCCCGTGCTGGATGAAGCCGGTCACCCGGTTGGCATTCTCACGAAGGGTGATATCACCCTGGGTTTGCTCAAAGCCTTACAACGGGATTACCAGACCGAAGAGCTGCGGGTTTACCGGGCCAGCCATCTGTTTGAGGATATCATCTCCGATCGCACCAGTCTCATTCTGCGATACACCATCAAGCAGGGTGATTTTATGCATGGCGGGGCAGCGTCCAGCTACATTAAAAGAGCCTTGCTGCGCCTGGGAGCCAGCCCGCAGATTGCCCGCCGCTGTGGAATCGCCGCTTACGAAGCTGAAATGAACTTGATCATCCATACAACCAGCGGCGGGATTATCCGGGTTGAGATTGAACCGCACCAGATTACGATGGAAGCGTATGATGACGGCCCAGGGATTAAAGATATTGAACTGGCGATGCGCCCGGGTTATTCTACAGCCAGTGAAGAGATCCGCGAATTAGGCTTTGGCGCAGGCATGGGTCTGGTCAACATCCACCGCTGTGTAGACAGCATGAAACTCGAGTCCACCTGGGGCAAAGGCACCCGGCTGCGCATGAAATTGTTTTTACAAAAACCAGATGGCTCAGCGGAAGAAAAGGAAAACTCTTCAGAGAAATAGCACGCTTTCTACTTTGTTTCAATCAATTATCAGGATGTGATATGGATCAAGCAAACCGAAAAGGTGACCTCACACTCGCTATCCTTGCGAAAGCATTGGATCTAACCCTGCTCACCCAACCATGTGATCTGGCTGGGATCCAACCCGTTGCTGGATACACTTCAGATTTATTGAGCTGTGTCATGGCCAACGCAGTTCACGAAGGCCTTTGGGTCACGCTCCAGGCACACACCAATATCGTCGCCGTTGCCGCCCTGTTGGATTTATGCGCAGTGATCATTACCGAAGGCGCTCAGCCAGACCCAGCGACGGTTGCAAAAGCAAACCAGGAAGGAATTATCCTGCTTTCTACCCCTAAACCTTCATTCTATATTGTAGGAAAACTGTGGGAAATGGGACTGCGGGCAGAATAAGCCCCGTGCAAGGGTTACAAACCTTCCGAGCAGACCTGCATGTCCACAGCGTGCTCTCGCCGTGCGCCGGCGTTGAAATGATCCCACCGTTGATCGTCGATGAAGCACTCCAGCGGGATATCCACTTAATTGCCATCACGGATCACAACGCGACTGCCAATATCCCCGCCGTACAAAAAGCAGCTCAAAATACGCCATTGTCCATCTTACCGGGGATGGAATTGCAAACGCGGGAAGAAGTCCATGTTTTATGCCTGTTCGATACTTATGAGCAGGCCCGGCAGCTGCAAAACTGGGTAGATCTGTTTCTGCCAAACATTCCGAATAATGTGGACTTTTTCGGCGAACAGTTCATCGTCGACGAAACCGGGGAATACCAGGGCCGGGAAGGGCGCTTACTTTCCACTTCAGTGGATGTTTCATTGAATGACACTTTTCAGCAAGTCATGGCTTTGGGCGGTTTATTGATCCCCGCGCACGTTAACCGGCAAGCAAATGGGCTAATTGCTCTGCTCGGGCTCGTGCCTACCGATATTCCCCTGGAAGCGCTGGAAATCTCAAGACATTTAAAACCTGAAGACATCCCCCAAAAACTTCCACAAATCCTTGGCTACCCGCTCATTCAAGATGGGGATGTGCACTACCTGAGCGATTTCCTCGGAACGACCCTGCTCCAAATGGAAAAACCAACCATCGCAGAACTGCGGATGGCGTTAAAATGTAGTGAACAACGTTCCGTTCGCATTCTCTCGGCTGCATAATCCCTGTTTACCGCTATTGACAACCCGCACAGCGAAAGGTGACATTTGGTATTTGACAATTCTTAAGGGTGGCAGGTAAACTCATAAAGATTTGGAACTAGTGTTAATTTTCACAAAGTGTCGATTTTCACAATCGATTTTTAATAATAGGAGCGGGAAATGCTCAATCAGATGGAAAATGTTCCTGTAACAGATCCGGTATCGATCCCTGAGAAACGCGCGATCATCGATGAGGTTCTGCAAACAAACAAAGATTTACCCGGCGGTTTAATGGTCATCTTGAATGAAATTCAGAGCCGCATCGGATTTATTTCTGAGCCCATGCAGCAATATGTCGCCACCAAGCTGCGTATTCCTGTCAGCAAAGTACATGGCGTGGTTTCTTTTTATTCATTCTTTGTCACCACCCCGCGTGGTAAGCATACGATCAAATTCTGTATGGGCACGGCCTGTTATGTCGGGGGCGCGGATCAGCTTATCGAAAAGGCCAAGCAAATCCTGGGAGTAGAACCCGGGCAAACCACCAAAGATGGCGCGATCACACTGGAATTGTGCCGCTGCGTGGGTGCTTGCAGCCAGGCTCCCGTCATTGTAATCGACGAAGAAACCCACGGGCGCGTGCGGCCCAACAAATTCCCGCAGTTGATCCGGCCGATCCAGGAAGAAGACTGAGGTAGAACCGTGAGGGAACTGGCCCTGCATCTTCTCGATATCATTGAAAACGCCGTATCTGCCCAAGCGGACACGATTATCATTGCTGTCGAAGAAGATTATGTGGCTGACCGGCTGCGAATGATGGTAAAAGATAATGGCGTCGGGATGACTGCTGAGATGGCTGCCAGGATAACAGACCCTTTCGTCACTTCCCGCACTACCCGTAAAGTTGGGTTGGGCATCCCGCTGCTCAAAGCCGCCGCGGAAGCCTGCAATGGCTGGTTGACCATCCAATCCACGCCGGGCCTGGGAACCTGTGTTACTGTCGAATTTCAGGAGAGTCATATTGACCGCATGCCGCTGGGCAACCTGGCTTCCACGCTGCTTACACTGGTTATTGGGTCGCCAGAAGTCCACTGGATCTTTACCTATACGCTCAATGGGCAAACCTTTGAGTTTGATGACCTGCCAGTCAAAGAAGCGCTGGGGGAAATTCCGCTCAGCGATCCCAATGTACTGGCGTATCTAAGAGAATGCCTCGATAACGGCATCAAGAACATCACCCTATCCACACAACAGATCCTGTAAAGCAGTAGGAGATATTAAAAATGGTAGATAAAGTAAAAACCCTTGAAGATCTAAAGAAGCTGCGCGAAGACGCCCTCGAAAAACGGCGGGTCAAAAGCGCTTCTGGGCAAATTCAAATCGTAGTTGGTATGGGTACAGTCGGGATTGCCGCCGGCGCCCGGGAAACGCTCAAGGCAATTTTAGAATATATTGAAACCGAGAACCTGAGCGATGTGATTGTGCGCCAGACGGGCAATATTGGCCTGGATTCGTTTGAACCGATTGTTCAGGTCGTCCTTGGCGAAAGTCCGAAGGTTACGTATGGAAAAGTAACCCCAGATGCAGCGCGCCAGATCATGAAAGAACACGTGGTGGGTGGGCAGATCGTCAAGAATTTCGCCATCGAGGCCTAAGACTTGCTGATTTGCCAGTTGGGCTGCTAATTCTTAAGCAGCCCGCTTAAACCGTCACCAGGGTTGGAAGGTGAACCAATGGCTTTTTATCGAACCCATGTATTGGTATCGATTGACCCGGATTGCGTACAGCGTGGTGCATACGAAGTCATCGATGCACTGCATGATGAAATTGTAGCTCAGGGGTTAGTGGATGAAGTGCAGGTACTGGAAACATCGCGCATCGGCGACCCAGTCCGCTTTGGACCTGACCTGATGGTCTATCCTGAAGGGGTGCATTATGCTTCACTGACCTCAGATGATATCCCTTATCTGGTAGAAGAGCATTTTTTGAAAGGGCGGGTTGTTGAAAAGTTTCGCGCGCAAGATCGAGTGATCGCCGATGAAGAACTCAGCGCGCCGAAAGAAAAAGAAGTGCGCGTAGTGCTGCGCAACTGCGGTAAGATCGATCCGCTGAACATCGAAGAATATATCGCCGAAGATGGCTATATGGCTCTGGCGCGGGTGTTATCGGAACAGGCTCCAGAAGAAACCCTGGACATTCTCAAACGGTCAGGGCTGCGCGGACGCGGTGGGGCTGGTTTCTCCGTTGGAAAGAAATGGGAACTAGCACGCATGTCCAGCGGAACACCCAAGTATCTGACCTGTAATGCGGATGAAGGCGACCCGGGCGCTTTTATGAACCGGCGCGTCCTGGAAGGCGATCCGCATTCCGTCCTGGAAGGGATGATCATCTGTGGCTATGTGACTGGGGCAACCCGTGGTTATATCTACTGTCGGGCAGAATATCCCGTAGCGGTAAAGAACCTGAACATTGCCATCAAACAGGCGCGCGAGTTCGGCCTGTTAGGGGAGAATATCCTCGATTCGGGTTTCTCCTTTGACCTGGAAGTCCGCCAGGGGGCCGGCGCCTTTGTCTGTGGTGAGGAAACCGCTCTGATTGCTTCCATCGAAGGCAAGCGCGGCGAACCCCGCCCGCGACCACCCTTCCCGGCAGTTTCCGGTCTGTGGGGCAAGCCAACGAATAACAACAACGTTGAATCCTATGCAAACGTCCCTCAGATCATCCTGCGCGGGCCAGAATGGTTCGCCAGCATGGGCACGGAACGCAGTAAAGGCACCAAAACCTTTGCGCTTGCCGGCGATGTAAAAAACACCGGGCTGATTGAAGTACCGCTTGGGATTACCATGCGGGAGATCGTTTACGAAGTAGGCGGCGGCATTAAAGGCGACAAGGGCTTCAAAGCGATCCAGACTGGCGGGCCGATGGGCGGTTGTCTACCAGCAGAATATCTCGATCTTCCGGTCGATTACGAATCCCTGGCTAAAGCTGGATCGATGATGGGCTCGGGTGGTCTGGTGGTGATGGATGAAGACACCTGCATGGTGGATATCGCCCGCTACTTCATGGACTTCACCCAGGATGAAAGCTGCGGCAAGTGCGTTCCCTGCCGCATCGGTACGCGCCGCATTCTTGAAATCCTCAACCGCATCTGCGAAGGCAAGGGTGAACCGGGCGATATCGAGCGCCTGGAAGAATTAAGCCGCGAGATCAGCGCTACTGCACTGTGCGGTTTGGGTCAGGGTGCACCCACCCCGGTGATCAGCACACTGCGTTTCTTCCGGCAGGAATATGAGGCACATATCTACGAGAAGAAATGCCCGGCGAAAGTATGCAAAGCGCTGATCAAGTATGAAGTGAAACAAGAGATCTGCACGGGCTGCACCGTCTGCGCGCGTAACTGCCCGGTCAATGCCATCACCGGCGAGCGCCGGAAAACGCATGAGATCGACCCCGATACGTGCATCCGCTGCGGGATTTGTATGCAGGTTTGTAATTTTAACGCCATCGCGATCAATTAATCCACTGGCGCCTGGTTGGTGATATGATTTCTAGTGAAACAATCAGGCGTCTGTGGATACGGAAAATTGGTTTATTACTGGCATCGCAGTTTTGGAGTCTTGTGCTTAGTAACCGATTCGGAGGAGCAGCATGACCATTATTCATCAGAACGGGAAAGAAACGCTGGAAGCCGTCCGCGTAGCCGTCGAGCGACATGGCACTTCACGAGCAGAGCTTATTCCTATTCTTACGGACGTTAATCGAAGTGTGGGTTTTCTATCGGCTGAGGCGCTGAATGAGATTAGCCGGCTGATGCATCTGCCGAAAAGCCAGCTCTTTTCGGTTGCAACGTTTTACAGCATGTTGTCCACCGAAAAACTCGGTCGCCATGTGATCCAGTTCTGCGAAAGCGCGCCCTGCCACGTCGTGGGTGGCCGGCAGGTTTGGGAAACCCTTCAGGATACCCTCGGCCTGGAACCCGGCCAGACCAGCCCCGACGACAAGTGGACCCTGGTAACCGTCAGCTGCCTGGGAATATGCGGCGTGGGTCCAGTCATCATGGTCGATGATGACGTCTATGGGAATGTTACCCCGGCGCAGGTTGCCGAGATCCTTGCTCATTACGAATAGGAGGCAGCCATGAAAGTTTACCGCGCAATGGTTTTAGTATCCAGCGACCCAGATAGCCTGGCGCATGGTGCAAATGAAGTCTTCCAGCAGTTCCAGAATGAAATTGCTGCGTTTGGTTTGCAAGACGAAGTAAGCGTTTCAATGGTCGGTGATATTGGCCGGCATGACGCCATCCCGATGGTAATTGTTTATCCGGAAGCGGTGATTTATGGCCCCGTCCACCCGGAGGATGTGCACTTTATCGTCGAAGAACATCTATATAAAGGCCGGATTGCTGCCGGGCTGCAAGCACCTCTACGCGAACTCTCCGGGCGGGTTGCCTGGCTTTCAGCACGCAAGGGAACGCTGCCAGCCGAACAGCGCATCGTTCTGGAACGAGCCGGTTTAATCGACCCGGATAACATTGAAGATTATATTTTGCGCGATGGTTATACAGCCCTGGGTAAAGTGCTGAGCGAAATGACTCCCGCGCAGGTGATTGACGAAATCAAAAAGTCTGGTCTGAAAGGCCGCGGCGGGGCGGGCTTCCCTACCGGACTCAAGTGGGGTTTTGTTGCCAAAGCAGCCGGCAAGCAGAAGTATGTGGTTTGCAACGCGGATGAAAGCGAACCCGGCACCTTTAAAGACCGTGTCGTTCTGGAAGGCGACCCGCATAATATTCTCGAAGCGATGGCGATTGCTGGTTATGCAGTTGGCGCTACCGTAGGTTATATCTATGTGCGCGGCGAGTATGCCCTGGCGCAGCAGCGTTTGAAGACAGCCATTGAACAGGCCCGCGAACTGGGCTTTTTGGGCAAAAGCATCTTTGGTTCGAGCTTTGATTTCGACATCCACATTCATAGCGGTGCAGGCGCGTACATTTGCGGCGAGGAAACCGCGCTCATTGAATCAATCGAAGGCAAACGCGGCGAACCACGCGCTCGCCCACCATACCCCACCACGAATGGTTTGTGGGATATGCCCACCCTGGTCAATAATGTGGAAACGCTGGCGAACATCACGCCCATCATCCGCAGCGGCGCGAACTGGTACCGCTCTTTTGGCACGCCCAGTTCACCTGGCACCAAGGTTTACACTATTCTGGGCAATGTCAATGTGACCGGTTTGATTGAAGTCCCCATGGGCATCACCCTGCGAGAGGTCATCGCAATCTACGCGAAAGGCATGAAGAACGGCAAGAGCTTCAAACTGGCTCAAACCGGTGGTTCCTCAGGGTCCATCATCCCGGCAAGCTTGCAAGACACACCGATGGATTTTGATGCCTTTTCTCGCGCAGGCGTATCGCTTGGTTCAGGCGCTCTATTGATCTGCGACGAAGAAACCTGCGTGGTCGATTTGGCCCGGACATTGATCAACTTCTTCCGCCGTGAAAGCTGCGGGAAATGCACGCCTTGCCGAGTCGGCACACAGCGGGCTTATCAAATCCTGACCCGCATCACAGAAGGTCAGGGCAAGCTGAGTGATCTTGATGAACTGATGCAGCTCAGCGAAAACATGACCATATTATCAAACTGCGGCCTGGGACAGACGGCAGGAACGCCATTGCGCGACATTCTCAATCACTTCCGTGCAGAAGTGGAAGCCCATATCCGCCTCAAACTATGCCCAACCGGTATTTGCGCCATGCACGAGCGCGAACCCCTTCCCGTTCCCCTCGCATAAGCGATTATTTTTCCAAAAACCCAACCAAAAAGAGCCTTTGGAGCAATCCGAGGCTCTTTTTTTTCATCTTTATACCAATAAAGTAATCATTTTTCCACCAAAAAAGGTAATTTTTATTGAAGAAAACAAATAGGATATTCCCTACCTCTCTTGGGAATCTTTCCCATTGCCTAAAACTTTTATTTAAGCTAAGGTTATTGTTAGTTGTTCAATTATTGGCCAAGAATTTTGCATTTGTCAAATTCGGTCAATTGTAACAAGTTAGTATCACCTTTTACAAAGGAGGTTATCACATGAGAGGACTAAGTTGGGTCATCGCTCTTGCCGGTGTTTGGGAAATCCTTGCTCCCTTTATTCTTGGATTTGCTGTAGTTCCGGCCGGATTATGGAACAACGTCATCGTTGGTGTCGTGTTGATCATTCTTGGCGCATGGGCTGCTTTAACTGCTAATATTGGCACCGCTCGTACGCTGGATTGGATCGCTGCCGTCGTTGGACTTTGGCTCATTGTATCGCCTTTCATTTTGGGTACCGCGGTGATTACTGCCGCTATCTGGAATGACATTATTGTCGGGATCATCGTTTTGATCCTCGGCGCATGGGCTGCAATGGCTGCTCCACGCGCGGTTGTCTAAATATCAACCAGGTTTCAGGTTCGTCTGGGAGTATTTCCCAGAAAAAAAATAGCCTGAAGCTGGATTTAGCATAGGGGGATAGAGAAGCTGTTCAAAAAGAACTTTTGGGCAGCTTCTCTCTTATTAAGAATGCCTCAAAAAGGGGCTGTCCAAAAAGAAAGGTTGGACAGCCCCTTTTTCAATGTGGTTGCAACCCATTCCTCGTTTTAGGTCATTGCCTAAATTTTTGTACAAAACACGGAATATTTATAAAAATCTGGCTTATTTTTTCATCTTTGAGCTTCTTGATACAATTTATCATTTTACCTGGTGACAATCGACGATTGCCCCAGTGACACTACACACTTCATTCCGCCGCTGAGAAGTGATAAAAAAAGGGTACGATGTCTCAAGGCAGGAAAGGACCGCTATGTATATGCAAGCCGATTTACCCACAATCATGCGCAAGATTCCCTGGTTTGCTGAACTGAGCAATGCTCAACTCAACTGCCTGGCAGGCATCTCTACGCTTCAGGAGCTGGAAGCTGGAGAAGTCATATTTTTGGAAGGTGACCGCGAGGATTATCTCTATATTCTGCTCGAAGGCCAGGTGATGCTCGAAATCGAGGTGCCTGCCCATGGACGAGTGCCGGTGTATACAGCAGAAGTACTGGATACCATTGGCTGGTCCAGCCTGACCCCGATTATTCGCCAGCGAACCGCGAGCGCACGCACCACGAAACCCTCTTTGCTGCTCGGGTTCAACAGCGTTCTACTACAGCAGATTTGTGAGGAAGATTACCAGTTGGGTTATATTATCATGCGGCGGCTAGCTAATGTGGTGGCGAATCGTTTGCTGACTACCCGGCTTTGCCTGCTGAGCCTGATCGCCCAATCCGTGCCATAGCGCTGTTCGGCACACGGTTATTTCCTTTCCTTTACTGCTGAAATTGATCCATCAGGCGCCGGAAACCTTGCCCGGCGCTTCTCATCTTATTACAATTAGCGGGCTGTATTCGTTAAGAAGAGATTTTATACCTGAACGGTATTATAATTACAGGGACCATGCACGAACTTGCCGTAACTGAAAGTATTTTAGATATTGCCGTAAAATATGCCGAACAAGCCCAGGCTCGCAAGGTGACAGACCTTTACCTGGTCATGGGGCGCCTCTCCAGCATCGTCGATGACTCCGTGCAATTTTACTGGGATATCTTGAGTGAGAAGACATTATGTGAAGGATCAAAGCTGCACTTTCAGCGCGTTCCGGCGCAAATGGTTTGCCTGGGCTGCGGCAAGGAATATCACCTGGATGGCGACCTTACCCCCTGCCCCTCCTGTGGGAGCGCGCAGGTTCAAGTCACCTCTGGCGATCAGTTCTTCTTGGACAGCATTGAAATTGAAAAGTAGCGTGGAGGAATTATAATTAATGGCAAACCAATTTTCGCGGGTACCGATTGTTGAAAAGATCTTTAATGCGAATGATCAGATTGCGGCTGCAAACCGGACGCTTCTCGATAGCAAGCACGTTTTTTCGATGAATATTATGGCCTCCCCCGGCGCAGGGAAAACCAGTTTTATTGTCAAAACCCTCAAAGCATTAGCGCCCGATATCTATACTGGGGTCGTGGAAGGCGATACAGCGCCGGTCACCATTGACGCGGATAAAATCACTGCGGAAGGAATGCCGGCTGTGCAGATCAACACTGGCGGCGATTGCCACCTGGATGCGGTAATGCTCAAGGATGGTTTGAGCCAGATGCCCCTCGACCAGCTCGACCTGCTAATTGTTGAGAATGTCGGAAACTTGATCTGCCCGGCGGCTTTTAGCCTGGGGACGCACCTGAGCGTGCTGATCGCCAGCATCCCTGAAGGGGACGATAAACCCTATAAATACCCGGCCATTTATCGGGGCGTAGACGTACTGATCATCAACAAAGTGGACCTGCTGCCTTATGTCCCTTTCAAGATGGATTACTTCCGCCAGGGTGTTGAGATGCTCAACCCGGGCCTGGTGACCTTCCCAGTGTCCTGCATGACTGGCGAAGGCATTGATGCCTGGGTAGATTGGTTGAAGCAAAAAATTAACGGACTGAAAAGCCAGCAGGCCTAAACGGAATAAAGGAATTGATGGACAGCGAAATGAGCGGGCTGAAAGTCTGGGTCCGGGGCATTGTTCAAGGTGTCGGGTTCCGGCCCTTTATCTATAACCTGGCGGAAAGCCAGGGTATAAAGGGTTGGGTCAAGAACACCTCCCACGGGGTTGAGATCGAGGCCAACGGCACGCCAGAGGCGTTAAATCGCTTTCTCGAAACCCTTCGCGACAATCCGCCCCCTCTGGCGCGCATTGACGAACTGCGCTTTGAGCCCTGCCCGATCAACGACTTTACCCAGTTTCAAATTCTGGAAAGCCAGCCAGAAGAAGGCGCTTATCTGCCCGTCTCGCCCGACGTCGCCATTTGCGCTGACTGCCAGCACGAGTTATTCGACCCTGCCAACCGCCGCTATCGCTACCCATTTATCAACTGCACTAACTGCGGACCGCGCTTCAGCATCATTCTGGATATTCCCTACGACCGGCCAAACACAACCATGGATCCATTCGCGCTATGCCTCGAATGCCAGGCGGAGTACGAGAATCCACAGGACCGGCGCTTCCACGCCCAGCCGGTCGCCTGCCCGAACTGTGGGCCACAGGTCTGGTTTGAGGCCCAGGGAGAGCGACTGGCAGCGCCGGAAGAGGCAATCCAACGCGCCCGAGCCTGGTTAAAGGCTGGCAAGATCCTGGCGGTCAAAGGGTTAGGTGGTTTTCACCTGGCCTGTGATGCCAGCAACCCTGCTGCGGTAGCTGAACTGCGCCGCCGCAAAAAACGCAGCGATAAGCCTTTTGCCCTGATGGCTTTTGACCTCAAAGCTGTTCAGAAACACTGCCTGGTTTCAACCGCAGAAGCCCAACTGCTCACTTCTCGCCAGGCTCCCATTGTGCTGCTCGAACGCTTACCTGATTCAAATCTGGCAGCAGCCGAAGTGGCTCCCGGGCAGCGTACGCTTGGGTTCATGCTGCCCTACACGCCCCTGCACCTGCTGCTGACTGAGCCCGAATCGGGTTATCCCGAGGTGCTGGTGATGACCAGCGGCAACCTGAGCGAGGAGCCCATTGCTTATCGGGATGAAGAGGCCCAGCAGCGCCTGGCAGAACTCGCGGATGCCTTCCTGCTGCACGACCGTCCTATCCACATGCGGGTGGATGATTCCGTGGTGCGCACAGTGCAGGGCAAGCCATATATCCTCCGCCGCGCGCGGGGATATGCGCCCGATCCCCTTTCCCTCCCGGTAGAAGTTCCACCGGTTCTGGCAACTGGCGCTGAATTAAAGAATACCTTCTGCCTGGCGCGTGACCGCTATGCCTTCCTCAGTCACCATATTGGGGACCTGGAGAACTATGAGACGCTGCGCTCGTTCGAGGAAGGCATTGAACACTTTACCAGGCTGTTTCGCGTGAACCCCCAGTTGATCGCCTGTGATCTGCATCCCAACTATCTGGCGACGCGCTATGCCGAGCAGCGCGCAGCCGCCGAAAACATCCCTCTCGTTCGCGTGCAGCATCACCATGCCCATCTGGCCGCCTGCCTGGCTGATAACGGCTGGGAAAGCAGCGCCCCTGTGATCGGTTTGAGCTTCGATGGCACCGGATATGGTACGGATGGCGCGATCTGGGGCGGAGAAGTACTGCTGGGTGGCTACAAAGATTATCAACGCCTGTATCACCTGGCGTATGTACCGCTGCCTGGCGGCGACCAGGCAGTTCGAAAACCCGCTCGCATGGCTCTGGCGCACCTGTGGCAAGCCGGGCTCGCCTGGGAACCTGACCTGCCGCCCACTGAGCAGTTATGCGCCGAAGAACGCACCATTCTCAAAGCTCAACTGGAACGCAAGATCAACAGCCCGTTGACTTCCAGCATGGGGCGCTTCTTTGATGCAGCATCCGCCTTAATCGGCGTGCGCCAGAAAGCGACTTATGAAGGTCAGGCTGCCATCGAACTGGAAGCCATCGCCGACCCTAATGAGACAGGCGCATACCCCTTCTCGGTGATTGGTGATATCATCGACCCGGCGCCCCTGTGGGAAGCCCTGCTGGCAGACTGGCGCAGGGGCACACCGCAGCCGACCCTGGCGGCTCGCTTCCACAATAGTATCATACGGCTGGTAGTTAACCTATGCCAGGCGATCCGCGAAGAAAGGGCTGTGAACGTAGTCGCGTTAAGCGGCGGGGTCTGGCAGAACCGCTTCTTGCTGGAACGCTGCGTGCCAGCCTTGGAAGCAAACCATTTTCAGGTATTTACGCATCACCAGCTGCCGCCAAATGATGGCTGCATCGCTTATGGGCAGGTGCTGGTGGCGGCATTCAATTTGAAATAATAGAGCAGTTATTCTTGCAGTGAGATTTTTGTCGTTTCAGAGAAGGAGGATGAGATGTGCCTGGGTGTTCCCGGAAAAATCATAGAAATTTATAACAGCGCCGGGCTGCGCATGTGCAAAGTTGATTTTGGTGGTGCGCTCCGCGAAGCCTGTATTGAAACCCTGCCCGAAGCAAAGGTAGGCGAGTACACCATTATTCACGCCGGGTTCGCCCTCAACCTGCTCAGCGAGGAAGAAGCCAAAGAAACCCTTGACCTGCTGCGCGAGATGACCATGATTGAAGAAGAGCTTGGGCTACAGGAAGATCTAGAAAATGATATTCCCGGCCCATGGCTGCCGCCGGCTGAGTCCACGGCTTGAGAACGGAGTAAAGATGCAGTTTGTGAATGAGTTCCGGGATGCCGCGCTGGTGCAAGGCGTGATCGAGGAAATTCGGCACACCGTCACCCGGCCCTGGACACTGATGGAGATTTGCGGCGGGCAGACGCATGCCATTATGCGCTACGGTCTGGACCAGCTGCTGCCGCCGGAAATTGAACTGGTGCATGGCCCTGGCTGCCCCGTATGCGTCACTCCGCTGGAGCAGATTGACCGGGCCCTGGCAATTGCCGCCCAGCCAGATGTGATCTTTACATCCTTTGGTGACATGCTGCGTGTCCCTGGCTCGCACCAGGATCTGTTCAGCATTCGTGCACGCGGCGGTCAAGTCAAGGTAGTTTACTCCCCGCTGGACGCAGTGCGCATTGCCCAGGAGAACCCAGATAAGCAGGTAGTCTTTTTTGCGATCGGCTTTGAAACGACAGCCCCGGCAAACGCGATGAGTGTCTTGCATGCTCAGGCCCTGGGCTTGAAAAACTATTCTGTACTGGTATCTCAAGTATGCGTACCGCCGGCCATGCATGCCATCTTAGGGTCGCCCCACAATCGAGTGCAGGGATTCCTGGCTGCCGGGCATGTTTGTGCAGTCATGGGTTATTGGGAGTACCCACCTATCGCCCGCCAGTACCAGGTGCCTATCACTGTGACCGGTTTCGAGCCGCTGGACCTCGTGCAAGGCATTCTGATGACCGTCCAAATGCTGGAAAAAGGAACGGTAGATGTAAAGAATGCCTACGCCCGAGTAGTTACATATGATGGCAATAAAGCCGCTCAAAACATCATTCAGCGCGTATTCCAACCCATCGACCGCAACTGGCGCGGCATTGGCGCCATTCCCCTCAGCGGCTTGGGCTTGCGCCCTGAACTGGGAGCTTTTGATGCTGAGCAGAGATTCGACGTCAGCCATATCCAGACGCGTGAATCCGAGGTGTGCATCGCCGGGCAAATCTTGCAGGGATTGAAAAAGCCTGGAGAATGTCCGGCATTTGGCACGTTATGTATCCCAGAAAATCCCCTGGGGGCGCCGATGGTCTCGTCTGAAGGCGCGTGTTCAGCCTTTTATCGTTATGGACGGAAAAACTAGGGTGAGGATTTTATATGCTCAATAATGTCCCTTCCTTTGAAGGCCCGGTTTGCCCGGTGCCGCTGAATCACACGGAACAAATCATGATGGGGCACGGCAGCGGCGGGCGCATGACACAGGAATTGATCCAGCGCATTTTCTTCCCCTATCTACAAAGCCCCCCCCTGGCCGAAGGCAATGACTTTGCCCGGCTTAATCTACTGGCAGAAGCCGGTTTGCAGGGCTCATTGGCGGTCTCTACAGATTCGCATATTGTCACCCCGCTGTTCTTTCCCGGCGGGGATATCGGCCAGCTGGCGGTATGCGGAACAGTGAACGATGTCGCGATGTCTGGCGCGGTGCCATTATTCCTTACTGCCGGATTTATCCTCGAAGAGGGCCTGCCGGTAGCAACCCTGGAACGGGTAGTAGCCTCCATGCAAGCTGCCGCGCAGGAAGCCGGCGTACAGTTTGTAGCGGGCGATACAAAAGTCGCCGAACGAGGTAAGGTGGATGGGCTGTACATCAACACCACCGGCATCGGTTGGACGCCCGCCGGCCGGAAGATTGGTGGCGAAATGGCCCAACCCGGGGATATTGTGTTGATCTCGGGGACACTTGGCGACCACGGCATCGCGGTGCTGGGCGCGCGCGGAGAACTAGGCTTTGAAACCGAGCTGCAGTCGGATGTCGCTCCGCTGAACGGCTTGATTCAGGCTGTGCTCGAAGCCGCGCCACATGTACATGTGCTGCGCGATCCTACCCGCGGCGGGCTGGCGACCACCCTGAACGAAATCGCGGTACAAAGCGCCGTTAACATTTTGCTGGATGAAAAGAGCATTCCCATTCAGCCCGCCGTGCAGGCAGCCTGTGAAATGCTCGGTTTTGACCCGCTTTACGTGGCAAATGAAGGCAAAGTCATTGTGATTGTGCCTGAAGTCGAAGCGCAGGCCGCCTTGCAAGCCATGCGCCAGAACCGTTACGGGCAAAATGCAGCCCGGATTGGCGTAGTACAGGCCGAACCGGCCAAACGGGTGCTGCTGCGCACCCTGATCGGCGGCACGCGCATCCTGGATGTGCTGGCGGGGGAAATGCTTCCCCGCATCTGCTAAATGCCAGCGCTGTCAGCCGGAATATGCTATCTGGTATACTTAGCCAATTCACAACCATAACCAAACGAGGGATTATGAAAATAGAATATCAAGAAACGACCAGCGATCTGCAAACCCGCATCGATATCCACAGCAAGTATGGTGGTAGAGATATCGACCAGTGGATGCTGGATCTGCTGAAATTGCAGAAGGGTGCAAAAATTCTCGATATTGGCTGCGGCTCCGGCAAGCAGTGCTTTTCCTACTATCATTTCCTGAATGGCGCGGCGGAGATCCACGGTGGGGATGTCAACCTCGATCTGCTCAACCAGGCCCGCGCGTCGAACGCGAAATTAGGCGATCCCATTCACTTCCGGGAAGTTAACTTCAATCAGGCCTTCCCTTACGAGGCTGACCAGTTTGATCTGGTTTCGTGCTGTTTTGCCATCTACTACGCGGAAAATATGCCTTTCACCATTTCAGAAATGCATCGCGTGCTCAAGCCCGGTGGACGCCTGTTCACCACCGGCCCGATGCCCAGCAACAAGCAGCTTTTTTATGACATCATCAAAGAAGCTACCGGCAAACCCATTCCGCCGATGCCGGGCAGTTCCCGCTATGATTCCGAGATTCTCAGCACCATCCGCAGCCAGTTTTCGAGGGTTGAGGTCACCATCTTCGAGAACCCGTTGAGGTTTGAAGCGGTGGAACCTTTCCTGGCTTATACCCGCGCCTCTCTGGCAGAAGATCGTAAATTATGGACCGGGCTGTTCCAGGGCAAAGCGGATTTCAATCAGGTGATGAACCAGATCGCGGATGTAGCTGCACGCCGCCTGGCTCAGGATGGTCAGCTGGTGATGACCAAAGTCGTGGGTGGGTTCCTGGCAACGAAGTAAGCTATGGGCCAGGCTTTTTCATTTCACGCAAAACGAGCGCTTTTTATTGGCGCTCACCCGGATGATATCGAACTGGGCTGCGGGGCTTTAATCTCCCACATTCTGCCGCAGTCCGAGTTACTCTGCGTTACCCTCTCTGATAATCGGAAAAATCCGCAGCTGACCCACCTGCCAGAGGAACATTACCGCAGCATGGCGGTACTGGGCGTACCGGAGAAGAACGTTATCTTAGGGCAGTTCGAAACGCGCCGCTTCCCAGAGTTCCGCCAGGAAATCCTGGAATATATGATCCAGCTCAACCGGGAGTTTAAGCCGGAGATTGTTTTTGTGCACACCAAGGCCGATATTCACCAGGATCACGGCACGATCACAGAGGAAGCCTTACGCGCTTTCCGCGGCACTTCCGTGCTTGGGTATGATGTGTTGCGCTCCAGCTATGGTTTCTTCCCCAACTTTCTGGTTGAAGTGACAGAGCAAGACGTGGAATGCAAAATCGCGGCGCTGAATGAGTATAAGACCTATCAGAGCAAGTACTATTTTGACCCCACCATCACCCGCTCAACAATGATTCGGCATGGCGCATTGGCTGAACGGCCCTTCGCCGAAGGTTTTGATATCTTGCGGATCGTCGGCCTATTTGGCTGCAACTAAACTATAAAAAAAATCGAGCCCGGTCGCAACTTCACGACCGGGCTCGATTTTTTATTTCAATCACGCTTTGAGCATGCCAATTTCGATCCAACCATCCGTCACGCGAACGGGATACCAGGGCGTATCCACCAGCGCGGGCAAGGTCAACGCTTTTCCACTGCGGATATCAAATCGCGCACCGTGGCGGGGGCAGATAATCTGGAAACCTTCCAGTTCTCCGTCCCCCAGCGGGCCGTCATCATGCGTGCAAACGTCGCCAATCGCGTAGAACTTGCCATCTACGTTAAACACGGCGATTGGCTGCTCATCCACTTCGATCAGGATGCGGTCACCAGGGATCATTTCGCTGGCTTCAATCACCTGAACAAACTCATACTGTGAAAGATCTACGGAGTCCTGTGAGGACATAAATGCTGCTCCTATGCTAGCGCTTCTCGAAGAACTGCTATTCCATCAGCCCGTCGCTGGCTTCGCCTTCTCCCAGGCCATAAACGCCGCCTTTCAGCACTTTGAGCGAAAGCAGCGCGCACTTCAAGCGCACTGGTCCCAGTTCAATGCCTAGCAGGTCCAGCACATCTTCTTTCGAGAGTTGTTTGACCTCGTCCACCGACTTGCCAATAACTGATTCCAGCAGTAAGTCAGCCGAGGCCTGTGAAATGGCACAGCCATGCCCACTAAAGGCCGCCTCGGTCACCTTTCCCTGATCATCCACCCGCAGGTCAATGCGAAGATGATCGCCGCACAGTGGGTTTTCATCCTCAAAGGTGAAATCGTGCGGATTAAGCTCGCCCCGGTACTGGGGCGATTTATAACGTTCAATAATAATTTCTCGGTAAAGATCGTCCATAACCGCTATTATAAATGATTTTTGCCGAGGGTTGTCCTCGGCAAAAAAAGAAATTCGGATTTTTTCAAGCGAACATCTTTTGCACTTTGTGCAAAGAAGCCACCAGCTGATCAATTTCTTCGGGCACATTATAGAGATAGAAACTGGCCCGGGTGGTTGCCGGGAGGCACAGCTTCTGGTGCAGCGGCATGGCACAATGATGCCCTGCCCGCACCGCGATACCATCCCGATCCAGCAGGGCTGCCACATCATGCGGGTGAATGCCTTCCATCGAAAACGACATCACGCCACCTTTATGCCCCACAGCCGGACCATAAATCATCAAACCTGGCACTTCCTGCAACCGTTCGGCGGCGTAAGCCGTAAGCTGCTGTTCATGTGCCGCAATGGCATCCATACCCACGCCAGTCAGATAATCGACAGCTGCCCCAAAGCCCACTCCTTCGGCAATGGCAGGGGTGCCTGCTTCAAACTTGTGCGGAATGGAATTTGGCTGGAAGCCCTCGAAGGTGACCTTCCGGATCATGTCGCCGCCGCCCAAAAAGGCCGGCATCGCTTCTAGCAGCGCTTTCTTACCATATAAAGCACCAATGCCGGTCGGACCGAGCATTTTATGCGCTGAGAAAGCCAAAAAATCAACGTCCAGATTCTGCACATTGACCGGGAAATGCGGTACAGACTGTGCCCCATCCACCAGAGTTATCGCGCCAGCGGCATGAGCCAGTTGAATGATCTCGCCCGCCGGGGTTATCGTTCCCAGCATATTGGACATATGCGTGAAGGCCACCAGCTTCGGCTTGAGCTTAAGCAGTTCTCGGTAGGCTGGCAAGTCAAACAAGAAATCTTCGGTGATCGGCACATATTTGATGACGATACCCCGTTCGGCAGCCAGAATTTGCCAGGGCACAATATTTGAATGATGTTCCATCTCCGTAAGAAGGATGACATCACCCTCTTTAAGATTCTTACGCGCCCAGGTAAAGGCAACCAGATTGATGGCTTCGGTTGCGTTGCGGGTAAAAACAACTTCTTCCGGAATTTTAGCACCGATAAAAGCCGCCACGCGCTGGCGCGCGCTTTCATACAACGCCGTCGCTTCTTCAGCCAGGGTATGCACGCCCCGGTGAATATTCGCGTTCGAGTTCCGGTAATACGCATCCATCGCCTGAATCATAGAGGCGGGCTTCTGTGAAGTTGCAGCCGAGTCCAGATAAACCAGTTGAACACCGGGGCGCACTTCCCGCTTTAAAATAGGAAAATCACTGCGCAACCTGGTGAAATCTGTTGTCGTACGAGTAGTCTGTTCCATTCAAATGCTTCTCTTGGTTTATTAGATTGTGGGTGCTGTCGGCTTTCGCGCAGCACCCACAAAACGAATTCTAGTAATCGTCGTGCGGTATACTCGACCGGCTCGTTTTCCGCTCTGGAAAGCGGATATGAGGCGAGTTTACTGGATACCACAAAATGTGATCTGGAACCATCCACCCGTCGGTGAGAAACACATTCGAGCGGAACTGAACGGCAACCATTTTCGCATCTACCTGTACAACGATCCCTTTCAGCCAGCCACGTATGCGCTGGCCACCTTTTTCATGATCGCAGTACACTTCTACGATATCGCCGACTTCGAAGGAGGACTCAGGGTCCGGATCTTTCATGAACGAATGAGGCGCCATTTCTACTTGCCTTCTTTCTCCACAACAGAATAGGCCAGATTTTTTATAAGCCTATCTTAAAAATTATATCATAAGAGCGCAATTTTATCTTTTTGATGCGAGAAAAGCGGCATGGCAGCCAGATAGCCCAGCCTGGCTGCCATGCCCCCCGTAAAAATCTAATCTTCGTCAGCGGAGAAGGCGGTCATTTTATCCTCAATCGCCTGCTGAAAGCGCGTCCGGACACCTTCAAAGGGGATGCGCTGCATAATCGGGTCAAAGAAGCCTTCCACAATCAGGCGTTCCGCTTCCGTTTTCGGGATGCCGCGCGAGCGCAGGTAGAAGATCTGGTCTGGATCAATCTTCCCCACAGTCGCCCCATGCGTGCAGCGCACATCGTCTGCCAGGATTTCCAACCCGGGGATCGAATCGGCGCGCGCCTTGCGGCTGAGCACCAGATTCCGGTTAGCCTGATAGCCATCCGTTTTTTGCGCCCCTGGGGCCACATAGATCATCCCCTGCCAAACAGAGCGGCTCTGATGCACTAAGGCGCCCTTAAAGAGCAGGTCGCTGGTGGTATGTGGAGCCAGATGATTCTGCTGGGTATCGTGATCCAGGTGCTGATCGTGGTCGGTGAAATAGAAACCAGACATCTTGCCTGTACTGCCAGCGCCAACCAGGTTAAGCTCCGAAAAGTTCTTGGTCAGGTGACTGCCAATCGCGCCAAAGATCCAGTCCAGGTTGCCATCGCGGTCCACATCGGCGCGTTCGTGGGTAAAGTTCCACACATTCTCGCCCCAGGATTGCAGTTCGACAAAGCGCAGGTTCGCGCCTGGGCCAACATGCAGCTCGACAATCCCGGCGTGCAGCGTCTGGCCTTCCTCGCTGGGTGAGGCCGATTCATGCACATAAGTAACCGAGGCCCCTTCTTCGAGCCACACCAGGACATGCGAAAAATAGGCCAGGTGAACGCCTGGACCCCACAGCAGGCTGTGTAAGGGTTGTTCAACGACTACCCCGCGCGGCACATACAGCACCACACCATTTTGCGCCAATGCACCAGCCAGAGCAGCGAACTTCCCATCACTGGCACGCACTACTTTGCCAATCATACGATCGACAACTTCAGGGTGTTCTTTTTCAGCGGTGCGCAGGTCAGTAAAGATCACGCCCTTGTCGGCCAATTCAGGCGCCAGGTGCGTTTTTGCGCCGCCAGCCATTAACAAGACCTGACCGCCATGCTCAGCACCCACCAGCGGCTGCAGGAGCGCTTCTGGGGCATCGGGCAGGTCCAGGTAGGCATCTGGCTTGGGCAGGCGGAATTCATCTGCCTGCAAGGCTTTCAGGTCCGTCCGCCGCCAGGGTTCATCTCTGAGGGTGGGCATGGGGGTTGCCTGGAAAACGTCCCAGGCATGCTGGCGATAATCCCGAACAGTCTCACTTAAGCCTTGCAAGCGAACTTGCTCGGCGGTAAAAGCAAACTCACGCGGGCCAGCCGCAGGGGTAACTGCGCGTTTCGTGCGGGTAACAACGACTCGTGGTGTTTCACTCATGTCTGGCTCCGATTATCCAACCGACCCTTCCATTTGAAGCTGGATCAGGCGGTTCATTTCAACGGCGTATTCCATCGGCAGTTCTTTTACCAGCGGCTCGATAAACCCAGAGACAATCATGGTGATCGCCTCTTCTTGGGTCAGGCCGCGGCTCATCAAGTAAAAGAGTTGTTCCTCACCCACTTTGGAAACCGATGCTTCGTGACCTATGGTCACATCTTCTTCATCGATCTCAATGTAAGGATAGGTGTCTGAACGGGACTGTGGGTCAAGCAGCAGTGCATCGCAAACGACGTTCGACTTAACATTTACCGCGTCCTTATAGACCTTGAGCAAGCCACGATAAGAGGCTCGCCCACCACCCTTACTGATGGACTTAGAGGTAATCTTGCTGCTGGTATTTGGCGCAAAATGGATCATCTTACCGCCCGCGTCCTGGTGCTGTCCTGGTCCGGCAAAGGCCATCGAAAGGATTTCTCCATGCGCCCCAGACCCAACCAGGTAGCAGGAGGGGTACTTCATAGTAACTTTCGAGCCCAGGTTCGCATCGACCCATTCCATAGTGCCGCCTTCGTGGACGATTGCCCGCTGCGTCACCAGATTATACACATTGGTCGACCAGTTCTGAATGGTGCTGTAGCGCACACGCGCGCCTTTCTTCACCACAATTTCGATCACCCCACTGTGGAAGGAATTGGTCGTGTACTGCGGCGCAGTACAGCCTTCGACATAGTGCACCTGCGCGCCTTCATCAGCGATGATTAGCGAGCGCTCAAATTGGCCGATATTGGCCAGGTTTAAGCGGAAATAGGCCTGCAGGGGCAGGTCCACTTTGACGCCCTTAGGCACGTACACAAACGAACCACCCGACCAGACAGCACTGTTCAAGGCAGCGAACTTATTATCTTCAATCGGAATAACGGTTCCGAAATATTCTTTAAAGAGATCCGGATGCTGGCGTAAACCCTGCTCAATACTCAGGAAGATCACGCCCTGCTTCTCCAGATGTTCCTGGATGCTGTGATACACCATCTCCGATTCATACTGCGCGCCAACGCCCGCCAGGAATTTCTGTTCCGCTTCCGGAATACCCAGGCGGCTGAAAGTGTCTTTAATCGTCGTAGGCACATCCTCCCAGGATTTCCCTTCCGCATCGGTCGGTTTTACGTAATAATAAATTTCTTCCAGGTTTAACCCAGAAAGATCCGCCCCCCATTTCGGCATCGGGCGCTGCTGGAAATGTGCCAATCCTTTCAGGCGGAAATCCAGCATCCACTGCGGTTCGCCCTTCATTGCCGAGATTTCCTCGACAACTTCCCGGCTCAGGCCTTTCCGCGATTTAAAAACGTACGTTTCAGGATCGCTGAAACCGTAACGGTAATCACCAATATCTTTTAACAGTTCAGTTTCGCTTTTACCACCCATTAAAACCTCCAGGTGTTGAAAGAATGCCTAATGTTCGTTTTTCCAGAATGCGTTACCAGGAGAACGAAACCTAGACAGCTTCTTCGTACTTTTCCCGCACCCAATCGTAGCCGTGCTCTTCCAGGTGTAAGGCCAGGTCTGGGCCGCCCGATTCAACGATCTTGCCATTAAGCATCACATGGACAAACTCAGGCTGGATATAGTTGAGAATGCGCTGGTAGTGCGTAATCACCATCACACCCATATCAGGTCCACGCAGGGCATTAACCCCTTCCGAGACAATCCGCAAAGCGTCAATGTCAAGGCCGGAATCTGTTTCGTCCAGGATCGCTATTTCCGGTTTTAACATCGCCATTTGCAAGATTTCTGCGCGTTTCTTTTCACCGCCTGAGAAGCCTTCATTGAGATAGCGCCCGGCAAATACGGGATCCATCTTGAGACGTTCCATTTGCTGTTTCATCTGTTTGCGGAATTCAGGAATGGATATACCCTTATCGTTCGGATTCTCAGCCCGGCGGCGCGCATTCATAGCCGTGCGCAAGAAGTTTGCCACCGTTACGCCCGAAATCGATACCGGATATTGAAACGCGAGGAAGATGCCTTGCCGGGAGCGCTCATTGGGATCGAGCTCAAGAATATTTACGCCTTTATACCAGGCCTCACCCTCTGTAACCGTGTAAGATGGATGACCCATCAACGCATAAGCCAGTGTGGACTTACCCGTACCATTTGGGCCCATAATAGCATGCACTTCCCCCTGCCCAATGGTCAGGTCCAGACCCTTCAAGATTTCTTTACCTTCTATGCTCACATGAAGATTGCGTATCACCAGCTCCGACATGGATGTAGAACTCCTTGTTGGTAGAAAATTAGACATAAGAATTACGTTCAAAGTTTAGCACGGGCCAGGAAATAAGTCAATAATTATCAAAATTACCATGTATATTACGAATATCTCCTCGCCCCCTTCACCGGTCCATTTTCGCCGGTTCGCTCTTCACAGCGCAACCTTTTTGGTTCGGTTGAAGGCCTTAAAATTATAGCATAACGGCTTAGAAAGGTCAATATTTACCATAAATATCTAATAAATTAATGGGATAAAAAAGGGACTAAAAAATTCACCGGATAGGAGAGGGAGCGTGGGCTGGCTAACTTGCCGGCCGAGTTAATAATATGATTAAATTTCGGCCACCTTATGCTTAGAATAATTGACATTTTATCAGTTCTCACGTATCCTTCAACCGTTCTTATCCATCAGGAAAATATTATTTATCGGTGAAAGTTCCGGCGGAGTCCAGTAATCGAATGACAGATATTTATGGATCGATCAGAAATCTAGAGGAGTTGCGGCATGAATAAACCCGCCCCAATCACTGAACAAGCCATAATGCCAGCAGGGAAACCGAAAGAAAAAATCATTTTTGAGATCCAACCACTGCTGATACCCACGATCATTAGTCTAGAAAATTTGACGATGATCGGCTTTACCTTTGTGATCGTCATCGCCGCGGTTGCTTTTCATTTCGGCGTATACGAGTTTTTGATTGTCGGTGTTTTATACCTGCTGCTGGCAGTTCCTAGCTTCCGCTCGATCTTCCGGGCTGGTTCGACCACTTATGTACTGACAAATGAACGCCTGATAATCTTCAGCGTCGGCTTTGGGCCCAAAGAACGCTCCATTCCCCTCACTGAGATACAAAGTGTAAAGGTCAAGACTTCAGGCTTGCAGAAGTTTTACCGCGCCGGAGATGTGATCTTATATCAAAAATCCCTGCGCGGAGCAATTCGTTTACTAGGGCTGCAGAACTGTAAGAAGCGAGCCGAGCAAATCAACCAGGCGGTCAAAAAAGCGCAGAACAAAGCATAAAAGCATAAATGGCAATAGAGATCATTCGCGGGCAGAAAATCTGCCCGCGAATGATCTCTATTGAGCAGAGGTTTTTATAGGCTTTACAATATTTACCATAAAAATCTAATATATTGACAGATTTAAATTCGTTGTGTTATACTACCAAATGGATCTTATTTTATTAACCAGACCGGAAATGAGTTTTGCTGGACATCAGGATCTATGAAAAGTACACGTGAAAGAATTCTCCAAACGCTCTTGAATCACCCCCATTCAACCATTAATGACCTGGCTGAAGCCGTAGGGATTAATGCAATTTCTGTACGGCACCATTTAACCAGCTTACAGGCGGAGAGCCTGGTTGCGGCTGAAGAAGAGCGTCATGGTGTGGGCCGTCCGCGATTGGTGTATGCCCTGACTGAAAAGGGGCTGGAACGGTTCCCCACCCGCTATCTACAACTGACCAACCGCCTGCTCGACCAAATGAAAGAATCCATGCCTCCAGCAGCCATTAATAAGTTGTTCACCTCCATGGCTTCTGAAATCGCCTCTGATTATGCGCAGCAGGTGAAGACTTTATCCATCGAAGAAAAACTTGAATTTATTAAGAAGTTATTGGCCCAGGAAGGCTTTTCCGTTGAATGGGAACGCAAGGGCGGCGAATACCTGATTCACGAGATCACCTGTCCCTATTACCATGTGGGGCAAGCGCACCCGGAAGTTTGCACCGTCGATCAAACGTTAATCTCACAAGTTTTGTCTATTCCAGCGCAGAAGATTAACTGTGTCTTACGTGGAGATACGCATTGTACCTATGTTATTTCTGGTTTAGTACCAACGGAGAGTAACCAATGAGTGAAGAGAATAAAAACCGCCCAATCTGGCAAATCGACAGTACCAACCCTGAACTGGTTGAACCGGTTACTGATGCATTCCGTGAAATTGTCGATCCTGAAATTGGCCTCAACATTATCCAACTGGGCCTAATTCGAGATGTGAGCCTTGAGGACAACGAGGCTCTGGTAAAAATGCTGCTTACCACACCTTTTTGCCCCTATGGCCCGGCGATGTTAGAAACGACCCGCCAGAAAGCCGAAGAAGTTCTGAAGGTGCCTACACATATTGACCTGATGATGGATATGTGGGATTTCTCAATGATGGAAGAGGGGCTCGCCGACGATTGGGGCCTGTATTAGCTATTATCTTTTCGTAAAACGCCTGAGCAGTTGTCCAGATGCTCAGGCGTTTTTTTTATTATTCAGGGCGCTTGAACACATTCAACAAGCGCATTGCCAGGCCCATATCTCCTTTAATCTGCACTTTGCCTTGCATAAAGGCCTGCATTGGGTTCATTTTGCCCCCGATGACATTAAAAATATCTTTTGTATCGGCTGAAATCGATAAATTGGGGTTCGGCGTTGTTCCCGGTTCAACCAGCAGGTTTTGATTCTGGATGTTTGCAACCCAGTCTCCCCCTTGATCACCCGTGATATGAAATTGGATCGTGGCGTTCATCCCGGCCGCTTTTTCTGGTTGAAAAGCGTTAATAGCTTGCTGCATCAACGCTTGTAAATTGTAGTCAGACATAATGACCTCCCAAGTTCAGTCTTAGCATAATCATATCAGATTTTTCCCGGCAGCCTGGATTGCTCTTTCATTCGAAGGAAGCTATACTAGCCCAAATGTATGGGACAAATAAGTTTTTGCCCCTGATCCATGCTGCTGCAATTGGGTAAGGAGGAAGCTTTGATCCGTTCAATTCTTTTCCCTGAACATAGTGAAGAAATCTATAACATTTCAAATGGAGAAATGGAAGCGGCTTTACTCCGCCCGGATAACTTGTTATGGGTCAGCCTGGAAAACCCAGACATGGCTGAATTAAAGATTTTGCAGGATGTCTTTCACTTTCACCCCCTGGCGATTGAAGACTGCATGAATATCGGTTACCAGGCGCCTAAAGTGGATGATTTTGGGACTTATATCTTCCTGATCGTCCATGCCATCCACCCGGACCAAAACCTGACCCAGCTGGATACCCATGAACTGAATCTCTTCCTGGGAGAAAATTACCTGGTAACGGTATTCAAAGGTGATCGTTTGCAGCCAGTGGATGCTGTTTTTCAGAAAATCAAACGTGATGAACGTCTGACGCAAAACGGCTCAGACTTCTTATGCCATGCGATCCTCGATTCGCTGGTGGATGAATACATGCCGGTGATCGACCGGATGGATGATGAAATCGAGTGGCTGGAAGATCAGGTTCTGGCGAAACCGGATCCAGAGACCCTGGAACGCATCATCAACCTCAAGCACGGCATCATGACTTTAAGGCGCATCATCACTCCCATGCGCGAGGTGATTAACCGGTTAGCCCGGGACGACTTCCCTATGATCGACCGGCAGAGCCGGATTTACTTCCGCGATATCTATGATCACCTGGTGCGCATCCAAGACTTGAGCGACACCATCCGGGATATCGTCAGCGGCACAATGGATATATACCTCAACTCCACTTCTTTACGATTGAACGAGGTAATGAAATACCTGACCATTGTTTCTACGATCTTCCTGCCGCTGTCTTTTCTCGCCGGGGTTTATGGGATGAATTTCACCCATCCCTTCCCGCCTTATGACTGGAAATACGGTTTTATTTTCTTCTGGGCAATCTGCGTCGGAACCTTTACGGGGATGCTGATCTGGTTTAAACGCCGGGGTTGGTACTAAAGCATTGGAATAGCCGCTGCCACTGCCTGGTTGATATCTGCGAAGACCTTTGCACCAACGGCCTGGAGGGCCGCCGCTTTTTCCGCATGGTTGGCGATGCCCCACAGATGCAGATCAACTTGCATTCCCAATCTGCCCAAAAGCTGCACTGCCTCCTGCCCACCCTGCATTCCGGCTGGGGAATCCTCAAAAATATGAAGGTCCAACCGCTCAGGCAGCGGCCCAGCGCTGGTGCGCAGCCCCGGCTGAGCCGCGCCGCGCTCGAAGTGACAAAAGGCCGCCTCCGTCCAATCCAGGGCCGCTAAACGATCACCCGACCAGGCAGCGGCAATCGCAGCCAGAGCATGATAGGGCGTGGGTTTGGTCAGACGGTCCTCTGCTTCCCCTAACCGGCGGGCTGCTTCCCCCATCTGCCCAGAGCCGATCAACGGGAATGGATCCATGCCCACGTGTTCCAGCGCCATCTCAGCTTCAGGGGTATAAACCGCCAGCAGTTCATCAGGTTCCCTTAAAGGCAGAGAAGGGCGAGCCGTATAAGCAATCATTTGTACGCGCCCAGCAGCCCGCAGATGCAGCAGTTGTTGGCGCGTTTGGGCGTTTAGCAGTGGCTGGTCAAACTGCGCCAGCAGTGATTCAGAATGCACCTGGATAGGCAAACCAGTGGCCTCCGCAAAGGCAAAATCACCCAGCGCAAAAGTTTCAAAAACAGCCGTGGTTCTTGAACCGGCAAGCTGTCGAGAATGGGCCAGTAATTCCTGTAACACCCCCTGTCCAGACAGCCCAGGGAACAACGCAGCCCCACCCCCATTCTGGCAGACAGCTAGAATGGTATCAGCAGGGGCCTCCCCAGGCCGGATGTAGGTCCCTAAGCGTCGCAGGGCCGTTGGAAAATCAATGTGTAAGCCTTCTGGCCGCTGAGCCCGCAGCCACTGCTGGGCAGCTAATAGAGACTCCAGCTGGCGTGATTCCCGGCTTTGCTCTCCGGCTGCCTGAACTGCCCGGTCCAGAATGGTGGCAATCAACAGCGGCACCATGTCCCATTCACAGGTGATGCCCTGCGCCTCGAAGATCGCCACGGTTTCATCATCCGGAGCCTGATCTCCCAGGCCCAGTTGGTTGGTAAAGTAATTCACCGTGGCCCGCACCGCCGCACGATAGCCCCCCGGCTGCACTAACACCCCATCCATATCAAACAAAAGAACTGCCGGTTTCATGCGGCCTATTGTATCCTTTATTTAGAAAAAATTGAGATTTAAATCGTAGATCACCAGCCTATTTACTGGTGATCTACGAATAAAGGGAACTCTTCAGACGCCCCTCTGTATTAAACTTACGAAATCAAACCGACCTGTTTGCCCACTTTCGCGAAGACATCCAGCACGCAGTCCAGCTGATCATCGGTATGGGTTGCCATATAGCTGGTGCGCAGCAGCTGCCGTCCTGGCGCAACCGCCGGAGAGATGACCGGATTGACAAACACGCCGTTCTCAAATAACAGCCGCCAGGTGGTGAAAGTCAGCTGGTCATCGCCAATGACAATCGGCACAACCGGAGTGACGGAATGCCCAATGTTGAACCCGAGCGCCTTAAAGCCTTCCCGCATCTTCTTGCCCACATCATTTACCCGTTGTATACGCTCAGGTTCCTGGCGCATCACGTGTAAAGCAGCCAGAGCTGCGGCTGCATTAGCCGGGGGAATGCTGGCGCTGAAAATCAGGGAGCGCGCGGCGTGCTTGATATAGTGCACCACATCTTCGTCACCGGCAATAAAGCCGCCTAAAGAGGCGAAAGACTTACTAAAGGTTGACATGATCAGGTCTACCTCATCCGTCAGGCCAAAATGAGCCACTGTGCCACGCCCACCGCCCAGCACACCCATACCATGCGCATCATCCACCATCACCCGGGCATGATACTTTTTCGCCAGGGGGACCAGTTCGGGCAAAGGTGCGAGATCACCTTCCATACTGAAAAGCCCATCAACCACAATTAACTTTCCGGAATTCTCCGACAGGCTTTGCAAAACCCGCTCCAGGTGTTCCAGATCATTATGCCGAAAGCGCTGAATCTCGCCATAGCTCAAGCGCGCGCCGTCGACCACACTGGCATGATCATCTTTGTCAAGAATCACATAATCACCACGGCCGACTAAGGCACTCACTGTACCCAGGTTCGCCTGCATTCCGGTTGAGAACACCAGCGCGGCTTCTTTTCCCACCCACTCCGCCAGTTCATGTTCCAACTCTTCGTGCATTTCCAGGGTTCCATTGAGAAAACGCGAACCCGTACAACTTGTGCCGTAACGTTCAACCGCCCGGCAAGCTGCTTCACGCACATCAGGGTGCGTGGTCAGGCCCAGGTAGTTATTCGAGCCGCACATAATAAGGCGATGCCCGCGATAGACCACTTCCGTCCCTTCGTTCTCGGTCAGCGGGATAAAATATGGGTAATACCCTTCCTTTATTGCCTGTTTCGCTAAGTTATAATTAAAGCACTTGTCAAAGATGTCCATCATTCCCTCATCTATAAACGAGCAAAAAAAATCCCTGCCTGATCGTACAACGTACCTCAGCCATCTAAGAAAATATGAAGATACCCCCGCGCACGCTTGAAATCGATTATACAGTAGAATACTTGGAACGAGTTAAACACTCAAGCTATGCTATCATTAAATTGCTGGTTTTAACCTTAAAACTCTTGAATTGGAGTGTTCCATATGAAGTACTTTGGCGGCATCGAAGCCGGAGGGACCAAATTTGTCTGCGTCGTGACCGATGACCAGAAGGAAGTTCTTGCCGAAACACGGTTCCCAACCACCACCCCTCTAGAAACCATGGACCGCGTGATTCACTTTTTTCGAGAGCAAAACCAGACTTTGCCCGAGCCAATCTCCGCGCTCGGGGTAGCTTGTTTTGGGCCGATCGACCCCGAGCCTTCTTCGAATCACTTTGGTTATATAACGACCACGCCAAAATCAGGCTGGCTGAACACACCCATTGTGGAGCCGCTAAGTAAAGCGTTTGGCGTGCCCGTTGCAATTGATACCGATGTCAATGCGGCGGCAGCGGGCGAAGGCGCCTGGGGGGCAGCGATAGGAATCGATTACTACCTTTATCTCACCATCGGCACGGGCGTCGGCGGAGGCGGCGTGGTCAATGGCAAGCCCTTGCACGGTTTAATCCATCCGGAAATGGGACATATGCGCCTTCCGCACGACTGGCAGCAGGATCCTTATGCTGGCTCCTGCCCCTATCATGGGGATTGCTTTGAAGGGCTGGCGTCTGGGCCTTCAATATTAGGCCGCTGGGGGCAGCCAGGGGATGCCTTACCCATAGAACACCCTGCCTGGGCCCTGGAGGCCCATTATATCGCCCTGGCATTACAGAACCTGGTTTGCACGCTTTCCCCACGCAAGATCATTCTTGGCGGCGGCGTCATGCAGCAAGCTCAGCTTTTCCCACAAATTCGTGCAGAGGTTCTCCAACTGCTGAATGGGTACGTTCAGTCACCGGCGATTCTGCAGGATATCGACAGCTATATCGTGCCGCCAGGTCTAGGCAATCGGGCTGGCGTACTCGGCGCAATTGCGATCGCCCAGCAGCTTTATCACCAATTAAATTGAGCTTCTCAAAAAGGTTTCAACCAGGAGAAGAATAAATGCCTTCTGCCCCGCCCCGCCTTACGTATTTCTGCGAACTGGAAGCGAAACCATTAGAAGAACTATTTTCGAAGCCAGGTCTAATCGAGTTCCTTCAGGTTACGCAGGCCGGAGTCAGTTTAGGCATTCTGGATTTAAGTGATCAACGCGCCGAGGTGGTGCGCTGTTTAAATAAAGCCGGGGTATCCGTAACCGCCTGGCTGCTGCTGCCCAAAGATCAGGGCTACTGGTTTAATTTGGACAATGCACCCCAGGCGAAGCTGCACTACCGCCTCTTCCAGGAATGGACCCAAGCGCAGGGTTTGAAGTGGGCGCGCATTGGCCTAGATATCGAGCCGGATATCCGGGTCATGCAGACCTTGACGAGCAACCGCTGGGCGCAGCTGCAGCGCGCTCTGAGTAACCTGTTTGATATTCCCCGCCTGCGAGACGGCACGCGCGCCTACCATGCACTGGTCAAACAGATCCACACGGATGGATATGTTATCGAAAGTTATCAGTTCCCCTTTATCGTCGATGAACGCTTCGCCCGCTCTAGTTTACTGCAACGCATAGGCGGTCTGGTCGATCTGCCCGAAGTCGACCGGGAAGTGCTGATGCTCTATTCCAGCTTTACCCGGCCCTGGGGCCAGGGCATTCTGTGGAGCTATGCGGCCCAGGCGCAAGGCATTGGCGTAGGCAGTACCGGCGGAGGTGTCGATCAGGAAGCCGGGTTGAAAATCCCACCGCTAAACTGGGCTGAGCTGCAAACCGACCTGCTGCTTGCTCACCGTCATAGTGAATGGATTTATGTCTTCAGCCTGGAAGGCTGCGTGCGGGAGAATTTTTTGCCGCTGCTGCGCGATTTCAACTGGCAGCAGTCGGTCCAGATCCCTTACGCGGTGACGCAACGCGTCCAGAATCTCCGAAAACCCTTGCAGCGGATCCTGTGGGTCAGCGCTCGCCCGGCCTGGCTGTTGTTTGGCATGGCGCTGGTCACCAGCGCGCTCACCCTGTTGATTCGCGGAAGGCGCAAGTAGATTGAGTCAAGGAGGATTGAACACCAATCACCAGACAAGTGGCTGGTGATTGGTGTCCAATCCCCTTGTTTCTATTTTCCCATTGTCTCCAATCCCTATTTTAGCGAGTTGGAAACTATGGGACCAGGTCTTTCAAGTCGCCGCTGGTCATCAAGACGCGAATGGCCCGCTTGCCCCGCGCAAGCAGCGCCTCCAGGTCGCCCAGCGCCTGGGCACGTTCCAGCGTGCCAAAAGTCAGGCCTTCGCCAGGGATCTCAAAGTCACTGGCAGCCTGGGTGGTAATTTCCAGGAACATGCCATTATTCGCGCCACCCTTGTGCAGTTGACCCGTGGAATGCAAGAAACGCGGTCCAAATCCCAGCGTCGTAGCCCGCCCGGTGATCTTGAGCAGTTTTCCACGCAGCGCCTGGAGCTTCTTCAAATTGCGTTCATTGCGCGGCACATAGGCATTGATCGCGATGTAATCCCCTTCGCGTGACTGCGCCGCAAAGGCTCGCACTACATCCGCCAGAGTCTTAGCCCCATTCAGGCCTGGGAAATCCCAGCCGTAAACCCGCCCACGCTGCCCTTCCCAGATCGGCTCGCCTTCGCCCAGATGTCGCGTCTGCTGGAACGTTGTCACTTTTTGATGGGTGCGGTCTTTATTATCCTGCACATCCGGCTGATCAAAACTGTTAACCCCTAAAACAGCACAGGCAATCGCTGTGGCGACTTCCCAACGGAAAAATTCCGCACCGAGGTCATAGGCATCCGCCAGATTGAGCGTCAGCACAGGCTGGCCGGCTTTCTGAAGGTCCGCCACACGCCCGGCCTGTTCTGCATCCTCATCAACGCCAAAATGCAGGTAGACAAACAGGCGGTCATCCGCATACTTCTTCGGCGGCAGGGGCGGCTCGATATCTACCGGGACGATCCCCTTACCCTGCTTGCCACTCGATTCAGCCACCAGCTGTTCTAACCAGGAGCCAAAGGACGTTAGCTGAGGGTCGGTGAGTAAGGTTAGTTTATCCCGTCCCTGAACAGCCGCCTCCCCGATCACTGCGCCTAACACAACCCCAGGGTTGCTGCCCAGCGGGCGGTCACTCGCGCATTGCGCGGCCATCCAGGCAGCCCTATACAGTAGACAGGACACATCCACCCCTAACAAAGCCGCTGGAACCAGTCCAAACGCGGTCAGCGCCGAATTGCGCCCACCCACATTCGGATCCGCTTGAAAGACATGCCGGAATTTGCGTTCCTGGGCGAGTTTTTCAAGCGCAGTGTTCGGGTCGGTAATAGCGATGAAATGCTCCGCGGCTTTATCGCCCAGCTTGCGCTTTGCGCGCGCCCAGAAATAATCCAGGTAAGCATTGACTTCACTGGTCGTCCCAGACTTGCTCGAGACGATGTAAAGGGTATCTTCCATCTTCGACCAGCGCGCTGTTGCTCGCACCTGGGCTGGATCCGTAGAATCGAGGATAATCAACTCCAGCCCCGAACGCCCATAGACCTCGCGCGTGCCAAAGGTCTGGCTGAGCACTTCGGGCGCGAGAGAAGAACCGCCCATTCCCAGCAATACCGCGTGCGTATACCCGGCAGATTGAACATCCTTAACCAACCGCGCAAGTTTGGGCAGCAGTTCCCGGCTGAAGGCCGGCGCTTCCAACCAGGCCATGCGCTTGTGAATTTCTGCCTGGCCAGCCTGTTCCGCTGTCCACAGGCTGGGGTCATGCGCCCAAAGGCGTTTAGCCGCGTTATCCGCCGCCAGCTTCTTCACCCGCTCCGCAACCCCGGCCTGCAAAGGACCCAACTCGGCAACGGCTGCCTGCCGGCGTTCATCCACGGCTTTCAGCAGGGCAGTAAAGGCATCTGCGAAAGCCTTCACCCCTTCCGCCTCCAACTGAGCGGTCACTTCAGCCATTGAGATGCCCAATTCTTCCAGGTGGGCAAGCGCCTGCTTCGCAGCGGACAGATTTTCCTGCAGTGAAGGGCGCACCTGACCATGATCGAGGAAAGCGGTCAGTGTCTGCGGGGGAACGGTATCCACTGTATCTGGACCGATTAATTCTTCCACATACATTACATCACTGTAGGATGGGTTCTTCGTGCTGGTTGAAGCCCAAAGCGGACGCTGAACACGCGCTCCCTGCACTTTCAACGTCTGAAAGCGTTCGCCGCCAAACTTCTCTAAAAAGGCAGCATAGGCCAGGCGCGCATTGGCAACGGCTGCGTTTCCCAGCAGTTCCGCGGCTTTTTCTGCCTGGGGGCCTTCCTGGTGAATGATCTCCTCCAATCGTGCATCGATCTTGGTATCCACGCGGGAAACGAAGAAGGACGCCACGGAAGCGATCATACCCACTGGCAAGCCCTGCGCCACCCGCATTTCCAGCCCCTTCAGGTAAGCGTCCATCACTTCCTGATAGCGATCTAAGGAGAAAATCAGGGTGACGTTGACGTTAATCCCAGCAGCAATTGCATCCGCGATGGCCGGTATGCCGGCTTGGGTCGCCGGAATTTTGATCATCAGGTTCGGGCGGTTCACTGCCTGCCACAGCCGTTTTGCCTCGTTCAGGGTACCCTGAGTGTCGTTTGCCAGATAGGGGCTAACCTCGAGACTCACGTATCCATCCCCGCCGTCAGTCTGCTTGTACAGGGGCAGGAATAATGTGGCAGCCGCGCGAATATCTTCAATCGCCAACTGGTAAAAAATTTCTTCCGCACTCCAGCCCGACCAGGCCATCGGCGTCAGGCCCGAGTCATAATCGTTCGATTTGGTGATGGCGTGCATAAAGATGGAAGGGTTTGAGGTTACCCCCCGAATCTCTCCACGCTCGATCATTCCCGCCATCTCCCCATTTTCCAAAAGCCGGCGCTGGATATTGTCATACCACAGCGACTGCCCGGCCGCATTTATTTTCCGGATTACGTCATTCATGTTGCCCTCCTAGACTGTCTTCCCTCTCCGCTCCAGAATACGAACCTTCGATACCCGCCGGCGATGACGCTCTTCTGTCGAAAAAGTGGCGCCCAAGAAAGCTTGCACAATTTCCGGCACCAGCGCCGGCCCAATCACCCGAGCGCCCAGGCATAAAACGTTCATATCATCATGCTCAACCCCCTGATGCGCCGAATAGATATCGTGACAAAGGCCGGCGAACACACCGTTGATTTTATTCGCGGCGATGCTTGCGCCGATCCCAGAGCCACACACCAGCACGCCGCGCTGCGCCTGCCCATTGACGCACTGCCTGGCCAAGCTTTTCGGCGTAATCCGGATAATCCACCGGGTCGGTGCTGTGGGTACCCAAATCGATCGGTTCGTGCCCTGCCGCACGGATTACCTGAATGATCGTATCTTTGAGCGGAAATCCGGCATGATCCGCAGCCACTGCTACACGCATATATACTAGCTCCTTTCGGGGACAGCCAACAAGCCTGTTATTCGGTGAGTAAAGTCCGCGCAGCTTGTTCCACCCGTTCTACAGAGAAGCCCAGGTTTTCAAAAGCGATCTTACCAGGAGCGGAAGCGCCAAAACGATCCAGGCCAAGCACGCTGCCCTGCAAACCGACCCAGCGGTGCCAGCCTTGGGTGACGCCTGCTTCAACCGCCAGCCGCCGAGTGACCTCTGGCAGCAGAACGCTGTTCCGGTAAGTGGCAGTTTGTTCACTGAACAATTCCCAACTGGGGAAAGAAACCAGGCGTACGGGAATGCCACTTTCCGCAAGCCGCTGACCAGCTGCGACAATCAAACTCACCTCGGAACCGGAAGCCATCAGGATCACCTGCGGCTTACCCTGGCCCAGGTCCGCCAGCACATACGCGCCTTGCTTTACCCCTTCCGCCGGTGCGAACGTGGAGCGGTCGAGGGTAGGCAAGTTCTGGCGAGTCAGCACCAGTGTGGTCGGGCGCTGGCGGTTTTCAATGGCTATCTTCCAGGCTTCACGCACTTCATTTGCATCCGCCGGGCGCAGCACCACCAGGCCCGGAATCGCTCGCAGCGCAGCCACGTGTTCAACCGGTTGGTGCGTTGGGCCATCCTCGCCTACGCCGATGCTGTCATGGGTAAAGATCCAAATCGAACCCAGGTGTGAAAGCGCGGATAAGCGGACCGGGGGGCGCATGTAATCCGAGAAAACCATGAAAGTGGCTCCAAAGGGAATCATACCGCCATGATAAGCCAGCCCATTGACGACCGAACCCATACCATGTTCACGCACGCCAAAGTGAACATTGCGGCCTTCATGACAGTCAGGCGCATATGCAGGGCTGTTGGTCATCCAGGTGTTGGTCGAAGGGGCCAGGTCGGCTGAACCGCCAAACAACTCTGGCAGGCGTGCTGCTAAAGCATTAATCACTTTCCCGGAGGCTGCCCGGGAGGCTATTCCCTTTTCATCCGCCGGGAACACCGGCAGGTCCGCATCCCAGCCAGCCGGGAGTTCCCCTGCCAGCCGGCGGTTCAGCTGCGCAGCCAGATCAGGATAAGCTTCGCAATAGGCGTCCATTTTACGCTGCCAGGCCTGTTCTTGCTGCTCGCCTGCTTCAATCGCCTTGCGGAAGAACGCCAGTGCCTCGTCTGGAAGATAAAAGCGCGGTTCCTTCGGCCAGCCTAACTTCTCCTTCGCGCCGTCTAACTCAGCATCCCCGGGCGGTTCGCCATGCGCTTTTTCGGTTCCAGCGCGCGTGGGCAAGCCATAACCAATCACCGTGCGCACCATTATCAATGATGGGCGCGGATCCAACCTGGCTTCTTGAATTGCCCGGTCGATGGCTTCTACATCCAGACCATCTTCCACCCGCAGTACCTGCCAGCCATAGGCTTCGAACCGCTTGCCCCGATCCTCGGTGAAAGCGAGATCCGTCGATCCCTCAATTGAGATATGGTTGTCGTCGTATAGATAAATTAACTTTCCTAAGCGCAGGTGCCCGGCAAGTGAAGCAGCTTCCGAAGAGACCCCTTCCATCAAATCACCATCGGTCACGATCGCATAAATGTAATGGTCGATCACTTCATACCCAGGGCGGTTAAAGACCTTTGCCAGGTGCGCTTCAGCCATAGCCATGCCCACTCCATTGGCGAACCCCTGCCCCAGGGGCCCAGTCGTCGTCTCTACGCCCGGCGTCAGGCCAAATTCGGGGTGACCGGGGGTCAGGCTGCCCCATTGGCGGAAGCGTTTTAATTCATCTAAGGCTAAATCATAACCGGTCAAGAACAATAAGCTGTACAAGAGCATGGAGCCATGTCCGCCCGAAAGGATAAACCGGTCGCGATTTGCCCAACTCGGGTTGGCCGGATTGTGCCGCAGATGACGCGTCCAAACGGTATAGGCGAGCGGCGCAGCGCCCATCGGCAGGCCGGGATGGCCCGACTTCGCCTGCTGGACACTATCCGCCGATAAGAAGCGGATGGTATTAATTGCCAGGTCTTGAAGTTGTCTGGTTTCTTGCATGGCATTCCTCACATAATGAATAAGATGATCAAACCAATTTTACCACTGCCCTAATTTCCCACGTTCGAATGCAGGCTCGCTTTCGTCTTATTTTTGACTTATTCCGGCGAACTTTTTATTTTCAAAATAAGGATATTAATGATAAACTTTTTAGGGGACAATGTAATCAATGAAACGATATATCCACCGCTTTACAATAATTGTGGCATTCATCTCTCTGCTGCTGGGAAGTGTGCATTTCTTACGCGTGCGCTCAGCACGTGGCATCCTCCTGCGCGGTTTGAAATCATTTTCAGAAGGGCTTTCACCGCTGCTGGCACTGCTTGGCTTAACCGGGTCTGTGCTGGCCCTGGTGATCCATGCGCCGTATGCTGCTGTAAGCGCCGTCGCAGGGGCACTGCTGCAGGTGGGTTATATTCGACGAGTGATCCGACCACACCACAACTTTGACACTCTCTTCGGTGAGGATTGGCAGATCCAGCTGGCAGAGAAGCTGCCTGCACAGCGGCACAAGCAACTGCTCCAGCGGCGCTGGACCTGGCGGATGCCCCGGCCGCACATCAACCCCCGCTGGGAACGGGATATTGTCTACTATACGGTCCCAGCAACAAAGGATCAACCTCCTCAACCCTTACTGTGTGATCTATGGCTGCCCCCAGAAGGCATCTCTGCCTCAGGTCTGGCGTTTTTGTATGTACATGGCGGCGGTTATTACACTACCAGCAAAGACTTTGGCACCCGCCCATTCTTCCGGCATCTGGCTGCCCAGGGACATATAGCAATGGATATCAACTATCGCCTGGCGCCGCAGGCTAATTTGTTTGAAATGCTCGCAGACGTAAAACACGCCGTGGCCTGGCTCAAAGGGCATGCGGTTGAGTTTGAGGCTAACCCGGCGAGGATTGTACTTGCAGGAGGTTCGGCTGGCGCGCACCTGGCGCTGCTGGCAGCTTATGCCCCCCACCATCCCCAGCTTACCCCGCCCGATTTGAAAGAACAGGACCTGTCTGTCCATGCCGTCGTCTCTTACTATGGCGTGATTGATATGATTTCAGCATACCGGCGTATGGCGTCCCTTTTTACCAACATGCTGCGCCGTCCAATCCCCGAAGGGCTGTTCGAACGCCCCTGGGTCCGGCGTGCTTTGAATGTCGCCGCCTGGATTCGGGGCGTCGAACCGGGCGCCCTGCGTGATTATATGCAGGAAAACCAGGCCGTTTTATCGTCTGGGTTAGAAGTGGCCATGGCACAACTGCTGGGCGGAAGCCCTGAACAGATTCCGGAAACCTATCAGTTGGTTTCACCACTAACTTATGCCGGGCCGGGCTGTCCAGCCACACTTTTGTTCCAGGGCGCTCATGACTACCTCTTACCTATTGGCCCTGCCCGCAAGCTGCATGCCCGCCTGCGCCGGGCCGGAATCGACTCTGTTTATGTCGAGCTGCCCCAGACCGAACATACCTTTGACCAGTTCCTACCCGAGTTCTCTCCGCCTGCCCAGGTTGCCCTTTACGACCTGGATCGCTTCCTGGCGCTAATTAATTAAGCGCTGCACTGAGATACTTTTCCATTCCTTGACAGTCCCATCTCAATGGAATAGAATGAAGGCATCAAAACCCGTCCCTGTAGCTCAGTGGATAGAGCGTCGGCCTCCGGAGCCGAAAGCGAGAGTTCGAGTCTCTCCAGGGACGCAGATTTATGATAAAGAAAAACCACCCGGCTATCTTGGCTGGGTGGTTTGTTTATCAGGTTGATTTCAACCCATTGATTCTTCTTGTCAGATAGGGAGAAAAATAGCCGCGGTAGCGTTCTTGCAAGTCTTTTCGCCGCCAATCTTCGGCAGTGACCTTCCCACGGCAGAGGGGTGAGCCGCAGCCGCATTCGAACTCATCGTAAGGGTTGCTGTCACTCATGGCATAGTCAAAGCAAACCTCTTCCCCGGTCTCGATGGCGCGCATTGCCACCAGGGTGATCTGCCCCAAAAGTCCTGCATTCGGATTACATGAATGATTGAAATAATCCGAAGGATCATCCTCAGTCAACGGTAAGAGAAACAAATCATCTTCCACCTGCAGCCCATGCGTTTGAGCATAAGTAGGATATTCACTCAAACGGCTGCCCGGGACAATCACCCCTCCCCATACAGCTAAGACTTCGTCCTTTACCAGCGGTTCAAGCGCAAAAATCCCACGCCCACCCTTTTCTGGGCAGTGCTGCAGCACCAATTTACGCGAAAGGTAAGAAGGATTCACTTTTGAATTCATCATCATCGAACTCCTTATCGTTGCAGTACCCCACAGCCGGGGATCATCCCCAAGTTTACCGGGTATTTAGCAACGGTCAAGGGTGCATTCCAGAAGCACTCGCAGCAAGGACAAGACAGCTGCTTCGACAATGGTAAAATTGATCTGGAATAATAATCGATAAATAGAATGTGGTACAAGCATTAATGAAAGAAGGAAAGAAATTTATGAGTACGAACCCCATGCCGCTGATCCATATTTATGGTCCGCATTATCAAATGGGCTGCCAGATCGGAGAAGCCTGCAAACAACAGGTACAGCACAGCATCGATAACGCCCATTTTCTGCTAAATGAAGCCTATGATCAGCTGCAGCTCACCTGGGAAGGCGCCCAGATTCAATCCCGCAAGTATATTCCCTTTGCTGAAGAGCGCTATCCGCAGTATGTCGATGAACTAAAAGGCATCGCGGATGGTGCTGGGGTCTTGTTCGACGACGTTGCCGTCGTGAACGGCATGGAAGCGGTCACGATGGACGCCCTACACCTGACGAAGTGCACGAGCATGGCAGTTAGCCAGGAACGAACCGCAAACGGAGACGTGCTGGTCGCGCATAATGAAGATTGGGTGCCAGAAGATGAGGCAGATATTTTTATGATCCACGCCCAACCGGATGATGAGCCCCCATTTCTGGCGATGACGTACGGCTGCCTGCTGCCTAATATTGGTTTGAATGCTTATGGAATTGCCCAAACCTGCGATTCCGTTTACCCAAGCGACAGCCGCATTGGAATTCCACGCGTGGTAGTTTCCCGGGCGGTGCTTTCTGCCCGAACCCCTGGAGATGCCATTCGCCATGCCTTAGTTCCTCACCGCGCCGCCGGATATAATCACATGCTTGTACATGAGAGCGGCGAAATGTACAGCGTGGAAGTCTCCTCGCGCCACTTTGCATTGCTCTCAAACGAGGAGGGTTATCTGGTACACACCAACCATTACCTGGACCCGAAAATGCAAACCATCGAAACCGATTCGGATGAACTCATTGCCACCCGGGTGCGCTACTTCCGCGCTTTGCGCCTGATCCGGCAAACGCCGCTGCATACGGTGAAGACTCTGCAAGCCATCCAAAAAGATCATATCAACTACCCCGATTCGATCTGCAATCATGCCAACAAGGCCGAGAATCCGCTCGACCGTGAAAAAACGATCACGGCTTTGCTGATTGATATGACCAAGCGGCAAATCCATGTTTCCTGGGGTAACCCTTGCGAAGGGGCTTACTATACCTATCAACTGGAATAATAAAAACAGGAAACCTGCGCATAAAAAATGACGTCTTAACTTCAGGAGCAGCTTGAAATCAACCAGCATTCAACTGCCTGCTCCTGGAGGGAAATGCCATGCAAGTTCGTTATTTCTACACCTTTGTGCTGCTCATCCTGCTGGTCATGAACAGCGCTTGCAGCCTGACCACATCTCCAGCGTCTACAGCCCCTGCCATCACCAGCACACCGCAAAACCTGCCAACTCCGTCGCTACCCACCGCCCAAGCCACCGCCACGCCTGCTCCGACTGTAGCGGCCCTCACACCCGCCGTGCAGGGGTTTGTTTTGTTTGATGGTGAGAAAGGTGAGTTTCAGGCCTACCAGGCGGACGGAAACCTATGGTTCACCAGTCTGGCCCCCGGCATCCACTATACGTCCCCATTCACCACGCGCGTCGTTGACAAAGCGGTCTACTATATTCCTGACCGGCAAAAGCAAGTCTACCGCTCCAGTCCAGATGGAGTCGAGAAAGTGAATATTCCGGAAAAAGATCTGGCAGCCTTCGCCATCTCGCCAGATGAAGAACTGGTCGCCTGGTCTACTTTAGGGGGAGTGGACGAAAACATCATCCTCTTCTCGCGCTCTGATTTTACGCCTGACAGCACGCAGTGGATCGTAAATCGGGATGGCAGCGGCTTGAAACAGATTGCGAGCGGTAATTTTGTCGGATGGATTCGCTGAAGGATGGGACTGTAACACTTTCGTAAGAGATTATTCAGTCCAGCTTAATTCCTTTATCGTAAGATCAGTATGAACTCGAGCAGAGTTCATCAGGAATGAACCTGATTCAGAATACCATCGAGTTTGTTGCCGGCAAAGGGAGCAACAAACTCGATGCATTCTGAGGAAACTTTGGACTTGAGTTTGAATTATGGTTGAGAGTGAGTAAAATAGATATTATTGAGATAAATCTTAGGTTTTTAGGGCGTTTAAGTCAGGAGAAAGAAAGATGAAAGGTTACCAATCCATCCCCCCCGTGCGCTCGTCTGAAATCACCCCAGAGCACGTTTACTTGAACCGGCGCAAGTTTATGCAGATGTCCGGCATCGCCGGAACGGCTGCCCTGCTGGCCGCCTGCGCCCCGCAAGCTGCAACCTCACCCGCCGAGCAGGCGCCCAGTGCGCTGGACCAGACCCCGCCCGCGGCCCAATCCAAAACGGACGAACTGGGCGACCCGCTGAATACGTTCGAGCAAATTACTAACTACAACAACTATTATGAATTCAGCATGGATAAAGAAGGCGTGGCCCCGCTCGCGAAAGATTTTCCCACTTCGCCCTGGGAAGTCAAAATTGGTGGGCTGGTGAATAAGCCGGTCACCTTCAGCATGGATGATATGCGCAAGAAATTCCCGGCGGAAGAGCGCATCTATCGCCTGCGCTGCGTTGAGGGCTGGTCAATGGTCATTCCGTGGATGGGCTTTCCTCTAGCGAACCTGTTGAAGGTAATCGAACCTACTGGCGATGCAAAATACGTGGCATTCACCACGATCCTCGATCAGAAGGACATGCCGGGTCAAAATGATGGCATGTACCCCTGGCCTTATACCGAGGGTTTGCGGATTGACGAAGCCATGAACGACCTGGCGCTGCTGGTAACGGGTATGTATGGCAAAGACCTGCTGCCGCAAAACGGAGCGCCATTGCGCCTGGCCGTCCCGTGGAAATACGGTTTCAAGAGCATCAAGTCTATCGTAAAAATCGACCTGGTTGCTGAGGAACCCAAGACCTTATGGTCGACGATCGCGCCGAATGAGTATGGTTTCTATGCCAATGTAAATCCCGATGTCCCCCACCCGCGCTGGTCTCAAGCGACCGAACGGCGCATCGGCGAGAACAGCCGGCGCAGAACGCTCCTGTTTAATGGCTACGCGGAACAAGTCTCGTCGCTTTATACCGGCATGGACTTACGGGCGAATTATTAATGGCTCGTGCTCGCCGCCGCTTCCGTCTGCACCCTTTGCAATTGATCGTGCATAGCGGGGCATGGGTCCCATTGATTGTGCTGGTTTATGATTATTTCACCAACCACCTGACCTTCAACCCCATCCAGGCTGCCGAGCAGCGCACTGGCCTGATCGCGATCATCCTGCTTGGCCTGTCTTTAGCCTGTACGCCGGTCAATACCTTACTGCGCTACCCTCCCGTGCTGAAGGTGCGGCGAGCGCTGGGGCTGTATGGTTATCTTTATGCAGCCATACATCTGCTGATCTTTTTCGTCTTTGACTACACCCTCGACCTCGGACTCATTTTGCAGGCCATTGGAGAAAAACGTTTTATTCTCATCGGCCTGGCTGCTTTTATTCTGCTCTCGCTGCTGGCGCTGACTTCCTTTCGCTGGTGGAAAGCACGCTTAGGAAAGAACTGGAAACGCCTGCATCAACTGGTCTATGTGATCAACTTCCTGGTAGTGCTGCACTTTGCCTTGTCGGTAAAAGGGAATATATTCCGGCTGCAAGGCGACGTCGGACGCCCGCTGGCAGCCGGAATGATCCTGTTCCTGCTGTTATTCTTGCGCCTGCCACAGGTGCGGCGTTTTATTGCCGGGCAGCGCAGGCGAGCCGCTCCACCTATGCAGAAGCATCTTCCGCTAGAAAAAGAAGCCTGAAAGCTACACGCGCACCATACCGTTGTCAACCATCCAGGTAACGGCTTCTTGCACAGCCTGTAAAGAGCTGTAGCGCGGCTGGTAGTCGATCAGCCGCCGGGCTTTGGCGATACTGCAGTTTGGACTGTGGGCAATGTGATCCCAGGTAGCCTGGGCATCCTCCTCGGAAACTGTCTTGCACCAGTCATTCCAGGACAGGAACTCCAGTTTGGCCGGCTCACCGAACCAATCCGCAATTGACTCGGCATAACCGCGCAAGGTTATCGCCGCAGGGGATACGACGTGAAAACTCTCCCCAATCGCTGCGCTGCGGTTGGCCATCGCCTGCGTGAACGACTGCGCCACGTCATCCGCGTGGACATGGTGTACCGTTTCCATACCCAGGTTCGCAAGCGTCAGGGTTTCACCCCGCGCCAGCTTGCCCCAAACCTCTGGGTTGAAATTTCCAGCCGGGTTTAAGGGCTCCCAACCTGGACCAACAATATGTCCCGGATGCAGGATCGTTGCCGGAAAACCGTTCAGACGTGCTTCGCGCAGCAGGTATTCCTCAATCTCCGCTTTTTGGATACCATACGAACCGAACGGACGGCGCGGCTGCTGCTCGGTGACCGGCACAACCACACTTGGCCCATGTACCCAGATTGTGCCACAGTGCAGGAAGTGCTGTACTTTGTCGCGCAGCGCATCCACCAGCTGCTGCGCGCTGTCGAGCGTAAAGCAAATCATATCAATGACCACATCCGGTTCGAGCGCCGCGATTTTCTCCCCAAAGCTGCCTTCCGCATCCGCTTTCTCCCGATCAATCTCCACCATCTCCACCTGCCCCCAGGCGCCATTGGGTCGGTAGGGCTCGCGTTGGTTGCGGGTGATACAGGTTACCTCATGACCCGCGTCCACCAGGCGAGGGATTAAGTAAGTGCCTACATGTCCAGTGCCACCAATGACAACTACATGCATGATATCCTCCTTCTTCTTTACAGGATCTCAGATCAAAAATATTTTCACGATGGTCCAACCATCTGTTCCATTACCCAATTGGTTCGCGCCGCACTGTCCCCGGTGCTCGGGCTGTGACCCTCCTCGCGCAGTGCACTCACCACCTTTTGGATCAGGGGAAGTTGAATCGGCTCTTGCCGGGGAAACGGAAACTGCCGCAGCTCACCTGCTACATCCAAACAAACCGGGACGGATTCGAAAAACGAAAACGTAATGCGCCCCTGGCTGCCTACAATTTCAGCGACATCCCTGCGTTGCTCAGGCGCGACGGAAAAGCACCACACCCCGCTTCCCAAAATACCACCTGGATGGACCCAACTGGCAAGGACGATATCCTCCGGCGCATACCATCCCGCCTGGTTAGCTGCCTGGCTTTTAATGGAGGTCAGTGGCCCAAATAAATCATCCAGGAAATCCAGCTGGTGTGAGGCCAGGTCATAGAAATAACCTCCGCCTGATATTTCTGGCTGCACACGCCAGGGCAAATGTGACGGATCAAAATCCGCCGGATGGGGCGGCTGGAGCAGCTGGAGCGAAACAAAACGGACCTGCCCAATCGCGCCACTTTTAACCAGTTCCTTTACTTTCTGAAAGGCAGGCAGGCAGCGGCGGTAATAGGCCACGAACAGCGGCACTTGCGCCTGTTCACACGCCGCGATCATCTGCTGGCATTCCGCAAAGGTGCGTCCCATTGGTTTTTCCACATAAACCGCCTTGCCGGCTTGCGCGGCGCGCAGCGTGTATTCGGCATGGGAATCTGGCGGCGTGGCAATATAGACCGCATTGATCTGGGGATCCGCAAAAAACGCATCCGCATCTGCATACCAGCGCGGCACGGCATGGCGCTGCGCATAATCTGCCGCGCGCTCGGGGGACCGGCTCATTACCGCGACTAACTGAGAATGCGCAGCCTGGTTCAATGCTGGCGCGCTTTTCCGTTCGGTCACATCGCCACACCCTATCATGCCCCAGTAGATCTCATCCATCTCGTTTCCTCCACTCCCCTGTTTACAACATTAGTATAGCTGAAGAGAGAAAAGTTGCGCCCGAAGTATGCAACTTTTCTACCAATCCTCCGTAAAAGATTATAGATGCCCAATTTATTATCCCCTGCGCAGTGATGTATACTGAATTTATCTTTGCAGCAGGTTTATCCTTCACATTGCAGAATACAGGAGAAACGAAACATGCACCGGAGAATATTTATCCCGATCTTTATTTTGATCGCCATGCTCTTTGGAGCTTGCAATCTATCCGTCGATAATGTTAACTTAAATGTCGAACGTGGTTCCGGCAACGTGATCACGCAGCCCCGCAACGTCAGCAACTTTGACAAAGTCACCTTGAACGGAATTGGTGATGTGACGGTTATTCAAGGGAGTCCGGAAAAACTCGAAATCGAAGCGGAGGATAATATCCTGCCTTATATTCAAACCACGGTCGAGAACAATACGCTGATGATCAACTTTGAAAAAAAGGCGGTCATCCCCACCAAGCCGATCAAATTCCGCCTGACCATGCCGAATATTCACAGCCTGGAAACCCAGGGAGTCAGTAACATTACCGCCCCCCAGATCAAAACAGACCAGCTCAAACTGGGCATCAGCGGGACTGGCAACATCGAAATCGATGACCTGATCGCAAACAGTGTCACGGTCAACGTCGGCGGCGCAGGGAACCTCACCACGAACGGGCAGGTAGACAGTCAAAAAGTGACTCTCAGCGGCGCGGGCAATTATGACGGTGAGAACTTACAGAGCAAATCGGCGATTATCACCATCACCGGGTTGGGGCGCGTGGTGGTCTGGGTGACGGGAACGATGGATGTAACCATCAGCGGCACTGGCGGGGTGGATTATTACGGCAACCCGCAAATTAGCCAACAAATCTCCGGGCTGGGCCGTATAAACCACAAGGGCAATAAATAATCTGCTTCATTCCGGATGACTCAGGCGCGAAGTCAGGTCGCGCAGCAAGCTGAAACCAATCGGTTTGATCAGCACAAAGTCTGCCTGGCTGTCAGTTTGTTCAGCCAGGCGGGCATCTGCGGTCGCCACAACCACCCGGGTATTTTTCAAATGTGCAGAAGTACGGATCCGGTTCAGAATATCTGTGCCGGCGACATGCGGCAGGTGCAGATCCAGCACAACAACCTCTGGACTGGCCTTCGCCAAACGGTCGAGCGCTTGTTGCCCATCCCGCAGAACTTCTGGATTGAAACCGGCTGCCCGAAGCGCTTCGGCAAAAATAAACGATAAATCCTCATCATCTTCTATTACAAAGGCCAGTTGAGATTCACCCATTTGGAATGGTCTCCTTTTCAGTCGCGTATAAGGGCAGGATTACAGTAAAGGTACTCCCCGATCCAATCTGGCTGGACACGCTAATTTCACCTTCCATCAGGTTGACCAAGCGCTTGACAATCGAGAGACCTAACCCAATACCGCCGGGCCGGCGGGTAACTTCCATATCCACCTGACGGAAGGGATCAAAAATCACCCGCTGTGCTTCGGATGGAATTCCAACCCCAGTATCCGATACTTGCATCGCCCAATGCTCCTCATCCACCCTGGCAATGCGGACATAAATGCTGCCGCGCTCGGTAAACTTGACTGCATTATTCACCAGGTTGATCAATACCTGGTTAAGCCGCTGGGGATCACCATACAACAGGTTAGGCAGGTCGTCGGCAATTTGTACTTCCAGGCGCAGCTTCTTCGTCTGGACGATGCTGTCCATCACGCCGTGGACATAATCCGCCAGTTCACTCGGCCGGAAATGACGGTTGCGAAACGCCAGCCGCCCTGCTTCAATTTGAGCCTGATCGAGCAAATCATTGACGATCGTCAGCAGCTTATGCGTGTTTGCCATCACCCGGTCGACAATCCCATTCTGGCGCTCATCTAACTTGCCATATACGCCCTCCAGGAGCATATCAGCATAGCCCAAAATCGAATTCAAGGGCGTGCGCAGTTCGTGAGAGACCATTGCAACAAAGTCACTCTTCATCCGATCGACTTCTGCTTCATGAGTAAAGTCGTGGAAAACTGCGACACTGCCAATTTGTTCTTCCCCGGCGATGCGCACAGGCGCGATGCTGATGGACAAAGTACGCTTGCCCCATTGAACTTTGAGGTTCTCTGCTGGCGTGTCTGATGCTTTCAGGCTGCGCAGCAGGTTCTCCCGGTCCCGCGTGTTCAAATCTGTATCTCCCAGCCAATCATCCAAGCGCTTCCCCATAATCGCGTTTGCCGGTTGCTCAATGATATCCAGCATCGCCGGGTTGACCACTGTCACCCGTTCCTGTTTATCAAGCACCACCACGCCGTCCGCAATATCCTCAAGGATGGCCTGATTCCGCCCGGCTTCCATCCGCTCGCGCGCCAGGGCCGCGGATAATTCCTGGGTGCGTTCGCTCACGCGTTTATCCAGGTCTTTATTGACCTGCATTAATTCTTTTAGCACGTTTTCCAGACTACTCGCCGAGAGCCAGGAGACCAATGCGATCATAAAGAAGCCAAGGATCGCCGGTACATTGGGCACATCATGAATGGAGATCGCAATCAGCGAAATGATCAGGCTGCTAATCCCGGCGAACAGGAAAGTTGAATATGGCCGCAGCAGTACGCTGGCCATCACGATGGGTATCGTGAACACAAACAGCGTCCGCCCATTAGCGACTTCTTTCGGGGTATCCAGAAACGGCAGCAAACCGACCCACATCACCAGGAAAATCAGCCCTGCCAGCGATCCAGACATAAAGCGGTTGATCAAGTAAATAATCACTGAACCGAGAAGAAAAGCAGCGCCGCCAGCATAAATAGGCAGCACATCTTCTACCGATATTCCTGCACCCAGGAAACTGAGCAAACCGGTAAGCGAAATGATTAACAGGCCCAGCAAGCTCCCGCCCAGTAAAAGGATGTTTAACAAGCGTCGTTTTCGACCATCTTCTGGGTCGGCTACGTCTACCTCAAGCACTCGTGACAGGCTTTTTCGCATGATATCCCCAATCATTGCTAGTCCTGTCCCGCAAGATACAGCCCACAGAGAATTTCAGTGCGTACGACCCATTCCGAATAATATAAACTCTTGGCAATCCACAAAGGTGGGTAGGGAGGCTCCATATGCTCTTCCAACCAATGTGCTCCTTTTCGTAAAACCTCCTGAGGTATTTTTCCGCCATTTCGCCGCCAAAGGCTGAGCGCTTGTAATGCATAAGCGGTCTCCTCTGCAGTTGGCAAATAGAAACCCCAGGAACCATCCTCATTTTGTGTGTTCATAATCCAGTCAATTGCAGTTTTTGCCAGTTTGGGATCATATTGTATTGTAGCCAGGGCGACATGGGAAGTTGTGTAGTAAGGAGATGCATGCCATTTATCCATCCAATAACTACCCGATATCTGGTTCTTTCGTAAGAAACGTAATATCTTCCGGACGGCGAAGTCATCTTCATCCCGTCCTAACCTGCGGAAAGCATCTAAAATATGTACATTTGCGCTTACTGAAGGAACGGCTTCCAGCGCGTAACAGCGGAAATTATTATCTTCCTCATAATGATACACGGCTTTGATGTCTGGTGCATGCCCAAATTCTGTTAAAACGGCATAAACCAGACTGGTATCATCCCCGTCCTGCACCGAGTACCCTCTCCCAAACCCAACCCCGCTGCGCGCGTTCCAGGACAATTCCAATTCTTTCAAATGGGGCTGGCAAAGCGCTTGCAGTTCAGCATCCAACGGACCTGCCAGCGCCAGATTCCATAACACCCAGGCTCGTTCGTATACGTCAAAAGGAGCAGCCATTGGCGTGCCGCCATCTTTACTGACCACCCGCCGAAGATAGAACATGGCTGCCGGGTCACCTGGGCGAACGTAATGGGCATAATACGCAGTCGCGGAGGGGCTGTAGGCAACCGAGCCGTTTTCTTCTTGCAAATTTTCTTGATCAAGTAAATGCTTGCAGTCTGGCCCGGCCATTTCAGCCGAATAAGCAATACTGAGCTCCCGATGAATCTGGAAACCATTCAGGCGTTCCATCTTCAACTCCCGCAGCTGTTTAAGCCGCCCCAGGATGCGCTTGCCCTGCCACTGTAAAATCCTGAAACCCTCGGCTTCAGCCAATAACGTCGGGACGATCATTTCAAAACCTACCGTCGCCCCATTTGGATCTGCCATCAGCCCATGCGTGGCTTGCCCGGCAATACGTTCAAGCGCCTGGAAACCCCGATCAATCTGGTGACGGCTGTGACCATTATGGCTGCGCTGGGTAAGGGCTACCAGCGCCGAGAGGGTACTAATAACCCGGTCATGATAGTATATCGGAGCAGGCGCCCCCCAACTGCCATCTTCCAGTTGATTATCACAAATCCATTCGAATGCCGAATCACTCAGCGTGCTGTCAATCTCTCCCAACCGCGCTACCCAGGCCGTATCATAGGCGGTCTTCATCACATGTCCAGGCCCCCATTTCGTCAGCAGATCCTTAAATGCCTGATGAAAATCAATCATTACATGCACCCCTGTTCGCGAAGTTGTTATCAGGAAACCCCACCTGGGGCAGCGGGTACCAGATGCCATGCTTAAGAAAACCAACCCCCAGGGTATTTTCTTGATTCTGATGATAAAAAGCGCGCATCTGCGCGACAGCCTCTGGAGTAAGGGCCTCGTAGTCGGGTTCTGGCGCGCTGCGCGAAAAGAGGTGATCAAAGAGGATTTCGCGCAGCTGCTGCTGGGTGAGATAAGGGGAAGGGCTAACGGTAAAGTAAAGATCTTCACTACCGGTAGCGATCAACGGCATATCAAATGCGCTAAACTTATCAAAGCCAATAAACAGGCTGACCGGTGGAATGATCTCGCCAAAGTAACGCTGGATAATGGTTTGTTTATCGGGCAGCTGCAGATGCTCAAGGTAGTACTGCACGGCAATTTCAGCAACGTTTTCTGCCGGGTCATTGCCAAACACCCCAAACAATAAACGCCCCCCTTGATGATGGGCAGTGGCCTGGCTGACCTGGTCAAATAGCTCGATCAGCCCTGCCGCAGGTGTATCTCGTAATCTGCGGCGGTAGTCACCGTAGAAGCGCACGCGCAGCTGATAGGCTTGATATAAATCGAGAAACTGTGGATCGACAGCCAGCTGGCGCAGGGCTTCCGCTGCCATCGCCAGATACGCGTCGCCCCGCTCGAGCAGGTCTGGGCCAAACAGAGGCATCATCAGCGTATCCATGCCATGATCAAAAAACAGGCGAAAAAGCTCCAGCTGGCGGCTGACACAGGCCTGTAAGTAAGCGCCTAGAAAATCATCAGGCTTTCCACCGATTAACTCCCAGGTGGACGGTGGGAACTCCAGCAGAAACCAGCGCCGGGTGCCGTTAATGGGGAAAACGCACACCTGCGGCCCCGCTTCACGGACGATTTGGGCCACTTCGCTTACAGGTAGTTTAATGAATCGATCCAGTTCCACATTCACCTCATCAATTATGGATGCAGCCGGCAGTTCAATCTTTCGCTAAACTAGCCAACCAATGCAGCCACTGCGGTTGACCAACGAACCGCAAGCTGCCATTCTCTTCAACCTGGAATCCCAGGCGGCGCTTCAATTCATAAGCGCCGCTTCCAGCCCGCAAATAGGAGGCGCCTTGCTCAATTGACTGCTGAATCGCCGCATAGATCAATTGAAAGTAGATATATTGAAACTGGTAATCCAGCCCCAACAACGTCGCCAGGTACACGCCACAATCCGAAAGGAGCAGCCCGCAGCCAACCAGTTGATCTTTCATTGTGACGGTGATCCAGGTCGAAGGGACCTGGTCTGCATTTTCGAGCATAGCAGCAGCCCAGGGTTTATGAGCAGACCGGTGCTGATCCTCCACAGCGCGGATCAGCGGCAAGGCTTCAGAGATGCGTGTCACCTGGTTTTGTGCAGTAACCGTCAAAGCTTGTTTTTCAGCATGATTGCGATGCCGGCGATAATCTTTCCGGACTGAGTTTGGTAGCGCGCTCAGATAATCAGCAAAACTCCCGTAAGAAAGGGGAAGAATGGTGCTCGGCTCGTTGATGGTAACCTTTGTCAGCCCCTCCGGCCAGTCCGGCCCGGAAGCTTCCTCTGGCGAGAGATAGTCAAAAACGAGAAAGGAAATACCGATCTTACGCGCATACTCGCGCGCAGCCTGCCAGATGACTTGCAAAGCAGGCTCTCGCAGCGGCGGGGCTGGCAAGAATAACCCGCTGGTATCTGAGAGCGGCGAGCGACAGGTAAATAATGGCCGCGCGCGTAGATAGGCGGCGGCGGTTCGCCGTAACAGAGGTGAAGGGATGGGAAGCGGCTCCTGGTGAATGGTCCAAAATGTGGCGCGCGCCACAACCTGCTCCCGATACGAGACGATAAAATAGACCGGTTCGCAGTCATGCAGTACCTTTTCCCCATATGCATACCAGGCATAACTGGAAAAAGCCCTATCGGTCCCGAACGCATTCCAGGCTTGCAAACCAACGTCCTTGACCTGATGGACAATGGAATAATCCCATCCAGGTTCGATCATTCACCTCCGCTCCAAAGCAGGAAACTCCCATCATTGTACAGAAGTAGATACCTTGTTACAAGCGAGATTATAAAGACGTTAATTTTGCGTAAAAAAATTGGACGAATATCATAATTCATGCCTTAACCTGGCGAGGGTGTCTAAACCAAGCGGGGCCGTCCAATGATCGTTTTGGACGGCCCCGCATCATTCAAAATGAATTTACCGGACGATCAACAGCGTCCGGCGCTGTTTCAACAGGCTTTCAGGGAATCTTTGCCAATTCAGCTTCGATTAAGGCCAGGGTCTCTTGTGGGAAGAGATCCATGAACATTAATGAAACCCGGTTGAGGTTGCCATGCGAGGCGAATCGCGGCATTTCTGGCATTGCCATCAGTTGGGACAAATATTTCTCCAGGACCGCCCGGCCCTGCTCATCTTTCATAATCACCAGCAGGTTCGTATTCCGGTCCATGCGCGCAGCAGGCTGGGCCTGCGCGGGTTGCAAGGTCAGCTTTGCGCTGGCGCGAATATCACGTGAGGAGGATCCTACCAAAATCTCAAACACACCTGGTTCCGCAACCCAATCTTTCAGGCTTGGATCGTAGAATGAGAAATCACGCTGGTTGAGGGTAAAAGCAACGGTTTTGACTTCACCAGGCGCTAATTCAATCTTCTTAAACCCTTTCAGTTCTTTGGGTGGGCGGACAAGGCGCGCTTCCACATCCCGAACATACAGCTGGACCACCTCTTTTCCAGTCCGCTGACCGGTATTGCGCACGTCCACTTTGATTTCCAGGGTTTCCCCAATTTTCAGGTCTGCCGCGCTCAGGCGCAAATTCTCATAACTGAAAGTGGTATAGGATAAACCAAAGCCGAAGGGGAATAATGGCTCAATATCTTTCATATCGTAATAGCGATAGCCCACAAAAATTCCTTCACCGTACAGCAGGTGTCCATTTTCTCCGGGATAATTAATATAGGTGGGGTTATCTTTATAATGCACCGGGAAGGTATCTGGCAGTTTGCCTGAGGGATTCACATCCCCAAACAGCACATCCGCAACCGCGTGACCAGTTTCCTGTCCGTTATACCAACCTTCTAACACGGCCGGTACCTTGCCAACCCAGCTGGAGATATCCAGCGGCGCGCCATTGCTTAATACAACCACCGTATGCGGATTAGCTTTAGCCACCACGCGGATCAGGTTGGCCTGCTCTCCTGGCAGTTCCCACAAGAGCCGGTCGTGACCTTCTGTTTCATGCTCCCAGGTTGTGCCCACGCAAACCACCGCGATATCTGCCTGGGCCGCCATACGCGTCACCCGCTCTAACTCGTCCTCTGGCAGCGGCATATCGTAACTGGCTGATAGGCGGTAAGCGCCGGATAACGACTTGTATTCAACCTTCAGGTCGTAGGCTTTACCGGCTTCCAGGGAGACTGGACCAAACTTAGAGCGGAAGGGCCAGGCATACATCAACTCCGCCAGGTTTGGGTCATTCCAGTGGTCGACAACTTCCTTACCATCCACCAGCAGCCGGCTTTGCCCGGCTGAAGATAAACCGAACTGATATTCTCCAGTAACCGGCGCAACAAAGGTACCCTGCCAGCGGGCCGTGATAACCGCTCCTTCCGGCAGATCCTTGATGGGAAGATCGCGAATGCGTAAAGCTGGTTCAACCCGCGAGAGGAAGGGTTCCCCAGCAAAACTGTCATTGGCGTAGAAATCGGCCTGGAAGCCATGTTCGCTCTGGCTGCCTGGGACCATGACATGCGCATTATCTAATACCGGCGGCGTAATGGCGTTCTTGCAACCCAGGGAATAGTCCACCCGGATATTCTGTCCTGCCCGCTCCTGAATAGCTTGCAAAGGTGAAACGGTATAATAAGGTTCCACCCGGGCACTGCCACCGCCCTGGATACGCGCTGTGGCCGCATTTGGACCGAACACGGCAATCGATTTTAGCCGGCCTTCCTGCAAAGGCAGCAGGCCACCTTCATTCTTTAATAATACGATCGCTTCATCCGCGGCAGCCCGGGCTAACTGGCGATGTTCAGGCGTATTCGAAACGCCTGGCTCCAGCTTGCGGGTCTGGCCATCGCTGCGCGCCATAAACACCACGCGCAGAATGCGCCGCACCATTGCATCGATGGTTTCTTCGGATACCAACCCTTTGCGGACGGCATCCACCAGGATTTTGATTGGCATTTCACCAAGCCCAGGCATTTCCAGATCAAGCCCGGCGTTAGATGAGCGAACGCGGTTATGCACCGCGCCCCAGTCCGACACGACAAAGCCTTTGAAACCCCATTCGTCCCGCAAAATGTCTGTCAATAAATAGTGATTTTCAGAGGCCCAGGTTCCGTTGATTTTGTTATAAGAGCACATCACCGTCCAGGGCTGAGCTTCCTTGACCGCAACTTCAAAAGCTGGCAGGTAAATTTCGCGCAAAGCGCGTTCGTCCACGTCTGAACTGATCGTAAAGCGTTCAAACTCGGCGTTATTAGCGGCATAGTGCTTGAGAGAAGCGCCAACGCCCTGGCTCTGAATGCCTTGAATCCAGGCAACTGCCATGCGTCCCGATAAGTAAGGATCCTCGGAGTAATACTCAAAGTTGCGCCCGCACAGCGGCGTACGGTGAATGTTCGTGGCCGGTCCAAGTAAAATGTCACAGCCCTTTGTTTTAGTTTCCTCAGCCAGCGCTTCACCTTCCAGGCGAACTAAATCCGGGTTCCAGGTAGCAGCCATCGCGGCAGCGGTGGGAAAACTGGTAGCCGGTATGGCACTCGCATCGTCTTCATACGGCCGGCGCACGCCATGCGGCCCGTCCGTCATTCGAATAGCTGGGATACCTAAACGCTCAATCGCCCGCGTGTGCCAGTTGTCTGCCCCAGAACATAGGGATACTTTTTCTTCCAACGTCATCTGCTTGAGCAGCTCTTCAATCTTTGCTTCCATATCGATTTCCTTTAGATCTGATTTTTCTACCTACACTTTGCCAGCCTGTGAATCATATCACAAGCCTTTGGCAAAACCATCCGGTCTTGCGATCACATGCGCCGCCTGGGCTTTAAAAGTCGCCGTGACCAAGACCCCTTCATTTAGGGCCATCTCTAGGGCAGCAGTCCGGGTTACAAAAGCGACCAACAGCACATCACCTTCCACAGACACTTTCAACAATGGCCCCTGCGGCGAGAGGCGGCTGACTTTACCGGTGATGCAGTTGCAGGCGGCCGGGTCAACCGCATGATCAGCCAGATGCAGCGTAATATCCTCAGGCCGCAGGCAGAGCAGCACGGCTCGTCCAGGCGCTGCCTGACCGGCAGCCAGTAAAATGTGCCCGGCTACATCCACAGTCAGCAAGCCATCTTTCGCAGCAATGACTTTACCCGCCAGCAAGGTCTCCACCCCCACGAAATGAGCGACTTCTGGGTCTGACGGGGCAGTAAAAACTTCTTCAGGGCGCCCAATCTGGCGTAATTGACCGGCCATTAAAACGGCGACTCGATCGCCAAGAAATAGGGCTTCATCCAGGTCATGCGTCACAAATACGGTAGTAACCTGCGTGTGCTTGAGCAGCAGTTTTAGGTCCTCTAACAAGCGCAGGCGGGTGGGGCTATCTAATGCGCTAAAGGGTTCATCCAGGAGCAGCAGGCGCGGTTCCAGCGCCAGCGCCCGCGCCAGGGAAACCCGCTGCGCCTCACCCCCTGAGAGCTGCACTGCCGGGCGGTCTTTCAAGTGTGCAATCCCCAGCTGCGTGAGCCAGTGATTCACCCGGCGCGCAACCTCGGCGCGAGCGACACCCCGGAAGCGCAGTCCGGTCGCCACATTTGCAAAAACCGAATCCTGGGTCAGCAGCGGAGCTTGCAGCACCAAAGCCAGCCGCCGCCGGTAAGCCAGAGAGTGGTAAGCATCTACCGGCTGGCCTTCCCAGAACAAATCACCCTTTGAAACTGGCAGCAGCCCGCTAATGGCCATCAGCAGCGTCGATTTCCCAGCCCCATTCGGCCCTATCACGGCTAAGATTTCCCCCGACGCGATGTCCATCTCAGAAATATCAAGGACAGTCATCCCGTTGCGCTCAATATTGATATCCCGAAGCGCGAGCAGCAGGCCAGATTGCGGAACAGGTGCGCCGGCATTCATGAACGATGATTCTCTTGTTGAATCCAGGTCAGGGTCAGGTTGATCAAGAAAGTGATCAGCAGCAGGATGGCGCCTAAGGCAATCGCCAGGGCAAAGTTCCCTCGCCCGGTTTCCAATACGATGGCTGTCGTTAAAATGCGCGTCTCATGGCGCAGGTTTCCGCCAACCATCATGGACGCGCCCACTTCTGAAATGACGCTGCCAAATCCGGCCATCAACGCCGCCAACATCGGCATGCGTGCCTCGCGCCATAACGCCCAGATCACTTGCAGGCGGGATGCGCCCAGGCCCAACAGCTGCAAGCGCAGTCTTGGATCCAGCTGCTGCAGGGCGGCGGTTGTAAGCCCGGCCACTACCGGGGTTGCCAGGAATGTCTGCGCCACAATAATCGCCGTGGGCGTATAAATCATGTTCAAATCGCCTAAAGGCCCGCTGCGCCAGAGGAAGATCGAGACCAGCAAGCCCACCACAACCGGTGGCAGTCCCATCCCGGTGTTCACCAGGCTGAGCATCAAACGCTGGCCCGGGAAGCGCCCAAAAGCCAGCAGCGTGCCCAGCGGCATGCCAATTATCAGGCTGATGATAGTGGCCAGGCCGGAAAGACGCAGTGAAAGTAAAGTGATATCCCGCACTTCCGGGTCAAGGTTTGCCAGCATGCCCAGCGCCTGCTGGATCCCTTGCCAGATCAATCCCATATTGCCTAATCCATTCTACCCGCGGCGCCTTACGGAGCCAGCAGAATTTCGCAACGCAAGGGCAGCCCTTTTTGCATCATCCGATCCCAATAGGACAGGCCGATCTCCATGCGTAAATTAGAGCGAAAATGATCAGGGGCCAGTCCGGTCCAATCAAAGGGAACCGCAGTGCCTTTTTGCAGGTTACTGGCCATATGACAGGCTTGCAAGATCGTTGCCTCTGACTGGCCTGATTTGTTCAGATCCTCAGCGAAGTTACCCGGCCCGTTAATCCACTCCATAATCCGTTGAACTGAAATATTGTCCACCAGAAAGTACCCTTCCCATTGTACTTTAAACTGCTGGACCGCTTTCCAGAAACCTGCTCCAATTTCGCTGGAGTGAGTAATCTCAAAAGCACGCCCCAAGGAAAGCGCCCGAGGCGTACTGGCTTGGGGAGAATAAAGTTGGGCAAAAGTAAGGGTAGGTGGTGCGCCGTCCAGGAAAAACAAAGATACAAACCATACAGAAACTAATTTTGGGCTGGGATTATTTAACTCGTCCACCTGAACGATCAACAAATTATGTTGATCCCCTTTTCCGATGCTCCCTGGATCTGCTGTTGGCCTGACATTTTTTACCGGATCTACACTTGAAGCAACATTAAACCCAATAGCCATACAAACAGAAAAAGATAGAATGACGAGAGCGACTGCCAAGAATTTTTTCATATTTTATTTTTACAGCTACGGACGTTTTTTAGCGAAACTACCCTCCTTAGGTTTGCCCGGTTTTATGGTAACACTTCCAATACCATTCAGTCCAGTCATCTCTCGCAAGACTGAATAGAATGGGTGAAATGTTCCTGCGCCAAGCAGCAAGCTTAGTTCCCCCTCGTCCGCACCCTCCCCTTTTGGATTCAGACTCTGGCCAAAAACTACCCCAACGTAAAGTTGAGCACGCAGCTGAACATAAGCCTGGCTAAGCCAATTCACTTGAGCATCCCTAACAACAGAGTTCGCTGCTCCTATTTTACCGGAAGGTGGGCTTAAGTGGGTAATCCAAATTACCCCAAATTGCTGTCCATTCGCTGCCATTACCTGGCGGACCTCCTCATAGTGGCGCAAAACTCGCCGTTCCTTATTCGACGGGAAAGTCAGAGGGTCGCCTGTCAGGTCCAGGAGCTGCACGCTCAGAACCTCCACCAGCTTCCCCGCGCCGGACGCATACATGCCGCGCAAAAATTCCAGGTCATCGACACTGCCTGCCTCTGGGTTCGCCGCCAGGGGCCGCAAGCCTGCCGCGACCAGGAGCAGAGGCTTATTCTCAGCTTCAAGGCTGGAATGCACCTGGCGAAACAGGTTGACATAGGACTTTGGATCGGGCTGCGCGCCCCAACCCGTCCCGGTATTCGCACCGGGGAAAAGTTCGAGGGCATTTAGTGTCGCGGGATAGCGATTCGTCAAAGTCAAAACAAACTGAACCGTTTGAGCCGGGTCGGGACCATTCGGGGTCATCGCCCAGGCGGGCGCATTGGTCAGGCTGAAGGCCACCGCAATTTCACGTTCCCCACAATAACGCATAATGCCGTCGAGCGCATCCAACTGAGGAGGGATAGACGGATTCGGCTGAAGCGCCACCCAATCAACTGGGACTTCAACCCAATCCAGCCCTACCCCGGAAGCTGCCTCTAACGCTTCGTTTTCCAGGGGACCCCTGGGGTACAGGATCGCGCCAAAGCCAAACTCAGTTGAGCCAGGCGCGCCCCGGGCTGCCTGGACAAAACTCGAATTCGCCAGCAGGAGCAGGAGAAAACCCAGGGGTACCAGGCCAATTTTGATCAAACGGGCCATGTGCCTTCCTTTAGTGAGACGTCAAAAAGTAAAACAGATAACCGCTAAATAAGCCAATCACCCCGCTAATTCCCAGGAGGATGCCCATTGAAGCCACTTCAGAGGCATGCATCAACTGATAGGACTTCCGTAGGAAGGAACGGGTAAAGCGCGAGTAACTGAGCATGCGGATTGCGAAATTCCAAAAGAGCAGTTCAAAGCGATTAACAAATTGAGTGTTCATCGAGTTTTTCTCCCGTATTTTCAAAAGATTTATTTGCATTTCAAATCCGGACTGCCTTCTGACAAGGAAGGCCTCACCGAGAGGTTGTTACTTTTAATATTCTTCCGTCTGCGCTGGCCGTAACCCGAACCGTTTGCGCGAGCGAGCGCCCATCCGCGGTGAGCGCGGTACCATGAAATACGAGCAGAACGCTTTGGTCCGGCCGGGTCTGGACTTTTGGCTGGCTTCCAGCGACCTGGGGATAGCGCTGGTAAACCTGGTCACAAATGATCGAAAGGGTTTGCCGATTCATGAATACCTTTTCAAGAAAACTGCTAATTAATGCGTCCGGCGGCGCATAAACGCGGGTAAGTCCAGGTCGTTGGAGCCAACGTTCGCGGACCGGGAAACTTCCAAAGGCGTAGCCGCGCGCTGGGGCACAGCCGGGGATGGAAGGTTAGTTTGCTGCGGCGCGACCTGAGGCTGGTGCACGGGCTGCGCAGCCGGAGCGGCTTCCTGATGGACCGGTTCAAGTTGAGGTTTGCGAGCAGGCAGGGCCGCATCCACCGGAGTTGCTCCCAGCCCGGTGATCACCAGAATCACCTGCGCCCGATCTTCCATCCGCGAGTTGCTGATCACGCCAGGGATAATATCCGCCTGGTGATTGGTCAGGTCTTGCAGGTGGTTCAAGGCATCCATAACCTCAATAAAGGAGAGGTTTGCCCCGCCGGTAAAGTTGGCGATAATGCCAGTGGCATTTTCAATACTGATCGACTCCAGCAAAGGATGGTGCAGGGCTTGCTCGATGGCTTTGTAGGCTTTATTCTCGCCATCGCCAATGCCAATCGACATCAATGCACCGCCACCCATTTGAATTACCTGGCGAATATGTGCAAAATCGACATTGATCAACCCTGGCTGGGTAATTAACTCTGCAATGCCTTGAATACCCTGGCGCAAAACATCGTCTGCCAGTTGAAAGGCCAGGTCAAGGGTCAGGTTGCGCGGCGCAATTTGCAGTAAACGGTCATTCGGCACCGTAATGAGCGTGTCGGTATGCGGCTGCAAACGCGCCAACCCATCCCGAGCGTTCTGCTGGCGGCGCCCCACTTCGAAGGAGAAAGGTGTCGTTACGACAGCGACAGTCACCGCGCCTAATGCCCGCGCCACCCGAGCCGCTACTGCGATAGACCCCGTGCCGGTGCCGCCGCCCATCCCAGCGGTCAGGAACACCATATCAGCGCCTTGCAATGCGGCAGCTAAATCCCGGTAACTTTCTTCAGCGGCAGCTTCGCCTACTTTGGGATTTCCACCCGCGCCCAGGCCGCGCGTCAAACGCGGGCCAAGCTGAATTTTCTTCGGCGCAAGGCTTTGTTTGAGTGCCTGGGTATCGGTGTTGGCAGCGATGAACTCAACATCCTGCAAGCCCAATTCCACCAAGCGATTGATGGCATTCGAACCGCCCCCACCTAAGCCGATAATCTTAATCACCGGCTTTTGTGAAGCAGTAATCGGGGTGCGCTGCACAGGCTGCACATTATGATTTGGAGTAGTCGTAGCATTAAACATCTTTTCACCTCTCTGCCAGTTGTGATGCAATATTCGTGCCATCTCCGCTAATTTGATCAATCTTACAGCCAGCTTTTTTCAATCGCGGAAGGAGGTTTTCCGGGAAGCTTTGCAGGTTGCCGATAATCGTTACCTGGGCAGCATAGATCGCTTCATCCGGAGAAAAACCGACGGTTGGGTGATATTTCTTGACAAATGGCCGGATCACCTCCAGGTACCAATCGGAAATGCCCCATTCAAAACAAGGCAGCAGCAAGTAATGCTGGATCGGGTGTCCTGACCGGGCTGTGGTTACCGGAACCAGATCCTCTTTCAGCTTCTCTCCAGAGGATACCGGTCGCTCGCGCCGCCAGGTGTGAATGCTCTCAACCACGGGGTGCTTCTGACCGTCCGCTTGGAACCAGGCCTGCGCTTGATAAGGGCTGCTGGCGTCCGCGCCAAGTAACCAGAAGGCGCTCCCAATCACCTGGTTCGGGAGCGGCTCTAATTCATTTTCTGCATTTAGCGGATCCAGCACCTTCTCACCAGCCAGCAAGCGCACCGCGCCAGATACAGCTGCGCTGTAAGCTGGATCTTGCATCATTTCAGCGGAAAGGCTGGCGGGGTCTCCGGGCAGTGCCGCCTGGAATAGAAAGACTGGACTCGGCTCATGCAGCACACTTTGGGCAGTTGCCTGATACCAGTCAAAAATGCGAAAACCGCATTGGTCCTGACTGTCTTGGGGAGTCTGGTAGGGGCGAGACTGCGGCCAGCGCTCTGGGCCACCGGCTCCCCAATCCAGCGAATGCAGCGCACCCGCTTCCTGGCCCGACCAGGCATAGGCAGAAAGAACCAGACCGTCCAGCAGGGCCTCCTGTTTGCGCCGCTGCATACCTTGCAGCGCGCTGCGCAGGAAAGCTGTATCCCAATAGCTTCCGCCCGGTTCCAGGGGTGGAAAGATAGGGGTCAGACCCACCTGCAGCGCCAGGTTAGCCACTGGTAGATAACGATCAAGGAAACGCTCAACCAAGTCCTGCTGCGCCCAGGCGGAAAGCGGCCAGGCAGACCGGGCATTCGGACGGTCAAAGAAAACTACAAAACGCGCTCCCCAGCGGGCATATACCTCTAGCAATGTGCCCATCTCCTTCAAATCAGGCAAGCGGTCAAGCGCAGGATAGAAACGAATCACTGGCTCAATTCGCGCCTGTTTCAAACCGCGCAAAAAAGGTTCGGGAATTGCGCGGTCCAGGTCTGATTGCAATACCAACCAGGCTGCGCCTAAATTTTGCAGTTCCGGCAGCCAGGTTTGCATATCCGCCTCACGATAGTGAAGCGTATCCGGGAAATAATGCATCCCGAAGCGGGGATCAGGAGAGGTGAGTGGGGATGATTTGACCATATCTTTCTACATTTGTCCAAAAATTTATTTAGAATTGATCTGCCGATCGTTATACTGAAAGTAGCAAGATGCGTGCCAGGACCTCGCCATTCCACTTCTCTGCTATAATTCGCTGTGTATGATCCTGGTTACTGGTGGAACTGGTTTTGTTGGACAGGTTTTGATCCGGCATCTGGCAGATATGGGGATGCAAGTCCGCACGCTGCTTCGTCCCTCCCCCAGCTCACCGAATCTGCCTCAGGGCGTTTCGGTTGAGGCTGTGATTTGTAGTTTAAAAGATGAACGCGGACTGCGCGCTGCGTTTAAAGACGTAGATATTGTTTTCCATCTGGCAGGCGCAGAACGCAAAGGCAGCCAGGCAGACCTGATGGGAGTAGATATCGAAGGGACTCGAACCATAGCACAAGTTGCTGCAGATGCGGGCGTAGAACGCATTTTTTTTCTCAGCCACCTTGGGGCGGATCGCGCATCTGCGTATCCTGTATTAAAGTCGAAGGCCATTGCTGAGAACTACATCGTGCACAGCGGCATCCCTTACACGATTTTTCGCTCGGCGGTCATATTCGGGCCCGGAGATCAATTTACCACGCAGCTAGCCCGCCTGATCCGCATGTCGCCTGGCCTGTTCATCCTGCCAGGCGATGGCAGCAGTATACTTCAGCCGATTTGGGTTGAAGACCTGGTAACTGCCCTGACCCTGGCGATCGACGAACCGAATACACGCCAGCAAATTTATTCGATTGGCGGCCCGGAGTATTTACGCTTTCGCAGTATCGTCGAACTAATTATGGCAACCATCCATGCCCGGCGCCGCATCGTCTCTCTTTCGCCGGCATATTTACGCATCTTAACGGTTTATCTGGAAAATTCGCTGCAGAATTTTCCCTTATCGGTATTCTGGCAGGACTACCTTGCCGCCGACCGTACCTGTGAGTTAGATACCTTACCGCGTCTGTTTGGGTTAATGCCGGTCAGGCTCTCCCGGCAGCTGGATTACCTAAGCCAACCGAACCCACAAAGGTCCGCCAGTAAAAAATTTGGATCTAGAGCGAAAACATAGGTAATTTACAAAATGAACAACATGGCATTTTGCGTCCACGGGCACTTTTATCAGCCTCCCCGTGAAGATCCCCTTACTGGTGAAATTCCGATCGAACCGGGCGCCGCACCTTACCGTAACTGGAACGAACGCATTAACGCACAGTGTTATCGCCCTAATGCCCAGTTAGGTAACTTTGAGCACATCAGCTTTAACATCGGGCCAACTTTGATGGATTGGATGGCCCGCTATGACCCGGAAACGCTCCGCCTGATTATCGAACAAGAGCGGAAAAACCTGGAAAAATATGGCGTCAGCAATGGCATGGCGCAATCCTATAACCATACCATCCTGCCGCTGGCCAGCCACGAAGATAAGGTTACCCAGGTGCGTTGGGGAATCGCTGATTTTGAATATCGTTTTGGACACGAGCCGCAGGGTATGTGGCTGCCAGAAACCGCCGCGGACGATGAAACCCTGACAGTATTGGCCGATTGCGGCATTGAATTTACCATCCTGGCCCCCTGGCAGGCGGCCCCCGAGCACATCCCTGGCCGTTCCCCGAGCACTGCCTTAGACACCTCCCATCCCTACCGGGTAGAACTGCCGGGCGGGAAGTCGATTATTGTCTTTTTCTATAACCAGGACCTGAGCACGCGCATCAGTTTTGACCCGGGGGCAACCGTTAACGCGGACCGCTTCGTGCTGGAAGGGCTGCTGCCGAAGTTTCGCACGCATAAAGGCAAAGCGCTCGACCCGCAGATGATTATGATTGCCTCAGATGGCGAGTTGTACGGGCATCACCAGCCCTTCCGGGATAAGTTCCTATCCTACCTGATGGACGGCGCGCTGCGCCAACAGCCGCTCGAAAGAACCTTTCCCGCGTTATGGCTGCAGAACCATGTCGCTGAAGAGCCAATGGTCATCCATCAGAAAAGCTCCTGGAGCTGCCATCATGGCGTAACACGCTGGATGGGCTCTTGCAGCTGCACTCCAAATAATGAATGGAAAGCGCCTCTGCGCTATGCCCTGGAACGTATTGCGGAAATCATCGATACGGAATACCTGGCCGTCGCCGGGCATTACCTTGCAGACCCCTGGGAACTGCGCCACCAGTACATTCACGTTGTCCTGGGAAATGTTACCCTGGAAGAATTGGTCATGCCGCTGGTTGATCGCCCAATTGGTCGCGAAGCTCTGCGCCAGCTTGCGCTTCTGCTGCGTGCCCAATATGAGCGGCAGCGTATGTTTACTTCCTGCGGTTGGTTCTTCGATGACTTTGACCGTATCGAACCGCGCAACAATGTAGCCTACGCCGCTCATGCCGTGCTGCTTACGGAAATGGCAGTCGAGGAAGACCTGACGCAAGAGGCGCTGGCAGAATTAAGTAACGTCAGCAGTTGGCGGACCGGGTTGTGCGCGGATGAAGTGTTCCGGCGGCATTTAATGCGCGCGGAAAAAGCCTGGGCAAGGTCAGCCGGGCAATAACCGCTTATTCTGCCAGCCCCTGCAAGAGCGCCGCGACCTGATACTTCGAATCTGAGCAGGCTGCCAACAGCTTTTGGGCCAGGCTGTAGGTCAGGAGCAGCCGTTCCACCAGCAGTGAAGCGCTAGAACGCTTGCCAGATATCGCTCCAAACATCGCCAGCAGTACCATCCACCAGACAAAGGATTCGAAGCGTTCTTTACTGAACCACAACACGTCCTCGTAGCGGTTGACTTCCAGGTAATGCTGCACGTCACTGTCAGACAGCCAGGTTTCCATCAACTTTTCCAGCGGTTGGGCATTCTGTTGATAGGTCTCGAACCAATCCTGCTGGGTGACCAGCATTGCCAGGCCGGTGATCAGTTCGCGCACCTGTTTCGCGTTCAAGCCCATCTGATAAGCGCAATCCGCCAGCACGCGGTTGAACTGCCATTCCTGAATCCACGCGGCGGTAACCGTCTTATTATCTTCCGCGCCTGACAGGAACCCTAGATTATGCAAAAAGGCCCAACTGTTGAGCAAAACCCAGGTGACCGGGTTCTCCGCAGCTGCATTTTCCTGCAAATAATCAACCGCCTGTTTGTATTTCTGCGAGCCAGGTAGCGGATAGCGTTCCTCCAGGTCTGAGAGAGAAAGCGCCAGCCTTAGATTCAAACCCAATTCCCGCAGCAGGCGCTCGCGCCCGGCCAAATTCGGCTCTGCACTGCTAAGAAACTCGATCCCATTCAACAAATTCTCCAGCTTCAAACGTGCTTCAGGGATCAGTTCGACAGGCAGGTCAGCGTCAGCCTGCGTGAGGCGGGATTCCAAGAGGTAATTCATGTAACCCGGGTTGATAATTTCGCGCAGCGGATGCAGCACCGGCTGTAACATCAATTCCTGAATGACGGCGCGCACGCTCGGCACGCCGTGCCCGGCTAAATACGCATCCACCTGCCGAAAAGAACCCCACTCATCATCGACCACTTCCTGAAAATCGACAAAAACGTGGTACTCATAGGCATGTAGAGCCAGGAATAAGCCTTTCTCAACAAGATCCTGGCTGGGACGAATATATTCCAGGCCCGTCGGTACATCGCGGAAGATGACATACATGCCCGGCTCGCCGCGCAGGTTCAAGCCCTGTCCCAATGAGCGCTGCACGATCGCCCGCTCGCCATCCTCACCTTTCACCGAAAATCCAACCGACAGGCGCACCCATCCTTGCGTATCGGCGAACTTGTTGTGGTAAATCACCAATCCACGTTGATTTCCTAACCCATTAGAATAGGCATAAACTTCCTCATTTACCCCGCCTTCTGGGCTGAAGAAGTCGTACAGCAAGAAGTTATCGACCCCGGCAAACAGCGCGCGGCGGTGCAGCAGCGGGAAGATCTCACGTTTGTGCCGCTCCACCAGATCCTGGTCAGGCTGCTCATTCCAATAAGCGCGCTTGAACTCCATGCCATACTTCTCGGAATAACCCTCAACCTGACCATGCCCAAACATAGGTAGCCCAGGCATAGTCGCCATCACAGTGCAAATCCCGAAATATTTGTCGCCCTTGCCAAACTGGTCTACCGCCGTGCGTTCGTCAGGATTGTTCATAAAATTCACATAACGCTTGAGAATTTCAGGGTCGAACTCCAGCGTGTTTTTCATGATCAGGCGGTACTTGACATTGTCCTCATCTCGCAGCAAATTCATAAAAGCGCTGTTATATACCCGGTGCATGCCCAGCGTGCGAACGAAGTAACTTTCCATCAACCAGAAGGCCTCAGCAAGCAGCAGGGTATCCGGCGCTTCTTGCGCAACGCGATCCACCACCTCGCGCCAGAATTCAATAGGCATGGCGGCATCAAACTGCTCTTTGGTCAAGGAAAACTCAGACCGGGAAGGGATCGCTCCGCCAGTGCCGGGGGTCGGGAACCACAGGCGTTGGTAGTGCAGCTTCGCCAGAGTCATCGCCGCATCGAAACGGATGATGGGGAAGCGCCGCGCCACCGATAAGATCGTTTGGATAACGGCTTCACGGACCTCAGCCTTCAAGTAATTGAGCTGCGCGGTATCGTTCCAGGGCATGGTGGTGCCATCGTTGCCGTGATAGATAAAGCGCTCGCGCCCGCTTTGATGATCGACATCTTTAAAAACTACGGCAGCATCTGTCTTAGTGTAATAGTGGTCTTCCAGGTAAATGCCAGCGCGGCTGTCGTCAGACAGGTTAGGACCGTTGAAGCTGTAGGATGGGAAGGGGCTGTAATCGAGTGAGAGGAACCAATCCGGATGCTCGACCACCCAGGGAGAATCTATGCCCATGTGGTTAGGCACCATATCCGACGCTAAACGGATGCCATAGCGCCAGGCTTTTTCACGCAGCCGCTGGTAGGCTTCTTCACCCCCCAGGTCATCGGCAATGCGATAATCATAAAGGGAATAAGCAGAGGCAATCGCATCGGGGTTGCCCATCAACTGCTTGATGCGCGCTGAAGCCCGGCTGCGCTCCCACAAGCCAATCAACCATAACCCGGTAAAGCCCCACTGTGCCAACTTTTCCAATTCCTCATCTGGGATTTGATCCAGGTGGGTAATGGACCGCTGATACTGCTGGCTGAGCTGCGCCAGCCACACATAAGCATTTTTCGCCAGCAAAACCAGGCGCGGCATCCACTCCTTATCCTGGCTGAAATTTTCTACCTCTAACTCTCGCACTTCGGTCCCATAAACCGGCACTTCTACCGGGCCTGGGCCAAAGAAGCCGCGCTGCGTTTCTTCCTCACGGATCAGGTCAATACTGCTGAGCAGGCGAGACAGCAAAAAGCCGAGGTGCCGTCCCAGGAACTCCGTCCACTGCGCGCGGATAAAGTCCAACTGCCCAAACAGGGAGTGTGGACTTTCCAGAGCAGGGGTGCGCAGCATATCAATCAAGTTCTGATCTTTCGGGCCAAACTTAGGCTGCGTGTCAAAGAAATGGTGCAATTCAATCAGGATTTGGGGGTAAGCCGTCTCAGCGGAAAGTTTCCGATCATCGAAAAGGTCCTGGTAGGGTTGAAAAGCGGGATTCTTGTTTGCAATCCATAACATGAGCATTTCTTCCAGTACAATCTGCTCATTTGGAATCCCTTCCGTGCTGCTGGCAAAGTACTCAGGGAGCGACATTTCGCCCTGATACACCGCGCGGGGTGGAAACTCACCGGCAAATTGGATCAGGGCACGCTCGACCACCTGCTTACCGACCCGTTCTTCTAGCCAGTCTAACGCCTGGGCCAGCGCCTGTGGATTGCGCTCCTGCCGGTAGGCGGTTACCACCAGGTGCAGTATTTCATCGATCAGGCCCATGGCATTGACCTCACCTGCCCGAACCGTTTGCTCAGGATGGTTGACAAGATCGCGCTGCGCATTCATTTTTTGAGCAAACTGGCGAACTGCCTGGAAATTCGCAAAAATGACGTTGCCGCTGAAAGCGTACAACGCCTGGTCAAACTGGTACCGCTCCCGAGCCTGCCGCGAGACGTGAAACTCCATATGATCTGGCTCCTTTCCCCACAACTTACAATTCTTCTATGATTATACACAAGCTGAAAGCTGAAACGCGCCAGGACTTTATCATCTTGTTAAATAACCAGAAGGGCCGTTCCTAAAAAGCAGTTAAACAGCCCTCTAGCCCGGTAAATTTCCTTATCCTTACAGCAGTTGTGCGCTGACCACGCAAGCCTCTTGAATTCCTTCAACCGCAACATTCTGCTCAAGCAGGCCCTGTTCAGCCAGCTTTTGCACATCCCGTTCAAGGCGAGCTGGTTCCCAATGCGTCGGGGCATAACCGAACACCCGGCGCACTTCTTTGAAAGGCACCGCACCGATCGAATCGACGTAAAGAGAAACTAACTTTTGCCGGGCTTCAGGTTCGGTGATGGGATGAGCACGCTCGGTCAGGTCGGGGAAGTGGCGGGCAGTAATGTCGTAAATAAAGGAGTAATGCCAGGCTCCCGATTCACTGATACCCACCGGTAAAACGCGAAATGTGGTTTGTAATTCCTCCAGGGCATGGTTGAATTCCGAGTCCGCTGAGCGGTTGGTAAGACCGGCATACTTGCGCAGCGCGATCGTATCCACCGGACCCTGGTTGAGCAAGGTTTCGTAAATCAACTTAGCAGCCAGCGGCAGGCGGCCTTGTTCGTAATCAATCAAGTAATCTTCCTGGTAATCTCCATAGTTAGGAGAAAGGGCGTAGAAATAAGGCAGCACGTCCAGGGAAATCATCATATTGCGTTTGCGCAGCATCCGCCCATAGTACCAGCGGCGCGTGCCCAGCAGACGATCTTTCCAATCCCAGGTAATATGCCCCGGGTCATCATGCTCATCGGGGACCGGGCGGTCACCAGCAGCAGCGACCCACAAACTGGGCATGAGAATATTTTTGATCGGCCAGAAGAAGACATATCCGCGCTCGTTGACATAGTCTACAGCAGCGTCAATCGAAGTGACCCGCGCTCCCGGAGCTGAACGGAAGGTCTGCGCGCGATACTGATTAAGGCGTTCTTTTGATATGGGCATAGCGGCTTTCCATAAATGGTTTTCCCAAATATCTTACCGCGAACCCTCGAGAATTGGAAGAACAGATTTTCTGTTTTGTAGATTTTTTATTCGACTTTGAAAATATGGGTGAGTACGTTCGAACCACTACCACCGATATTCTGGGCCATGCCTATGCGCGCATCCGCGATCTGCGTCTCGCCTGCCTCACCGCGCAGCTGCTGGACCACTTCGACGATCTGATACATGCCGGTTGCGCCAACCGGATGCCCGCGAGCCTTCAACCCACCCCGGGTCGCGATGGGGATGCGCCCGTTGGGACGGATAGCCCCTTCTAACGCCAGACGCGGCCCCTGCCCGCGCTCTGCGAAACCAGCCGCCTCCAGGGATAGGGCTGCCATAATCGTGAACGCATCGTGCGCTTCGAACAGATCGATATCCTCTGGGGTCACACCTGCCTGGCGGTAAGCCTCATGCGCAGACTTCTCCGCGGCGCTCAACCAGAGCGGATCTTTGCGGTGATGAACGGCGATGGTATCCGTAGCCGCGGAAGACGCGGCGACTTTAATCAGGCGATGACCGGTTTTATACCCATTGCCGCGCAGCATCTCCGCTGGGACCAACACCACCGCGGCGGCGCCATCCGCCATCGGCGAGGCGTCCATCAAGTTAATCGGTTCGGCTACCATCGGCGCTTTTTTATAGCCTGCCTCACTGAGCGGCTCGTGAAAACGTGCGTTTGGGTTATAAACCGCGTTTGCGTGCGCATTGATCGAGAATGGCGCGAAATGTTCGTGCTTCCAGCCATACTCGTACATATAGCGCTGCATGATCAGCGCGTTCAATGCCACGAATGACAGCCCCATATCCAGTTCCCAGTCCGCATCCGCCGCCGTCGCCAGCTGCGCGGTGATCTCCGCACCCGGTGAGTCAGTCATCTTCTCAACTCCGACCGCGATGGCTGTATCCAGCGCGCCCGAGGCCACTGCCATCAACGCAGCGCGAAAAGCCGCTGAGCCAGAGCCACACGCCGCTTCGAGTCGCAGCGCTTCCGCGTGCCGCAAGCCCACCCAATCCGCGATATATGCACCCAGGTGCTGCTGGTGGTTTGCCGCCCCTGACATCATATTCCCAACGTAAAGACCCTGCGCGCTTTCGGTCCCGGCATCTTGCATAGCAGATAAAACTGCTTCCCCGGCCAGCTCACGCAGAGAAAGATCCCAATGTTCATTTGCGGGGGTTTGTCCAATCCCCAGAATCGCTACTTCTCGCATGGAGAAAGTGCCTCCGTTCCAAATTTCTGTCTGAATTATAGTCAGAAAAGCTCTCAAATTCGATCAAACGTACAAAGGTTCTTGATAAATATCCGGGGAGAGCTGGACCTTCGTCGAACAAGCTCTAAAAAAGCAGAAGGTCGGCAAAGGGCAGGTATAATACAGAGGTAAGCGCTTGACCATAACCCAGTTTGGGAGGATGGATTGCCGACCTCGCCGGATCGCAGGCTGCTTGCCCGCCTGTTTGCCCTTTGCGTGATGCTGAGCCTGTTGACGGGCTGCGCTACGCCTGTAGCTGGCTTGGCCCTGCCCGCGGACCAGCCTGCACCTGCGCCTACCGAAACGCAACCACCAGCAGTGACTCCGCAGCCAACGGCGACCAAGCGCCCCACCGCCACGACCGCAACCGTTAGCCCCCGTTTGTGGATTTCACCACTGCTGCCGCAGCACTTCCGCGAGCAGTTGATCCTCCCTTCCACGGTGCAGGTGACCTCAGATGCCACTATCGCCAATCTTTGGATCGATTACCGCCCGCCAAAAGGTCAACAGGCTGTAGAAATCGATCACACTGCCTGGATTTACGTAGTCGCAGGCCCATTCCCTACGATTGCGGATCAAACCGGCTGGGGTGACATCACCGAAACCTGGCAGGGCACTTTCCGAGATATTCCGGATGAGCCGTACTCGTTTGGCAAGCAGCCCTTGCTGATGACACAAGAAACGCGTACCGCGATGGAAAGCATCCTGGGACCCGGCAGCGCGCAGGGGATCCAGATTGTGGGAGAAGACACGCTGCTGGAGACCGCATGGCAGCAGACTGGCTGGGCGATTATCCCCTTTGAGGATATCCAACCGCGTTGGAAGGTTTTGAGCGTCCGGTTGGTACGGAGCTGAGTCTCCATTGGATAAGAATTTCAACCCGGCGCGATACAAACTCACTGCCAGTATTGGTCTCTATGGCACGCCATCCGCCGCTGCTGCGCTCCCCACCCATTCAATTCGCTCTCCCCACCAACCGCGATCCTGCCAAGCTTACCGTGCTGGTGATGACCGGCACCACTGCCATCTCGCGCCATATCGCTGAGCGCATGGAAAGCAAAGGGATGACCTACCCAGGGCAGGATATCGCTCCCCTTTTACGCAGCGCTGACCTCACTCATATCAGCAATGAAGTTTCCTTTTACGCCAACTGCCCCAAGCCTGGGCCGCAGCGTGCGGATATGCGCTTCTGCAGCAGCCCCGACTATATTCAACTGCTGGAGTACGTGGGCACGGATATCGTCGAGCTGACCGGAAACCACAACCTGGATTGGGGCGCCCAACCCTTCCTTGATTCGCTGGCGATGTACCGCCAGCGCGGTTGGCAAACTTATGGCGGTGGGGCAACTCTGGCGGACGCCAAAAAGCCGTTGTATATCGAAAATAATGGCAACCGGCTGGTGTTTATCGGCTGCAGCCCGGCTGGGCCAGCCCCCGTTTGGGCTACTGCGGATAAACCCGGTTCTGCCCCCTGCGACCTGAATGCATTAGAGCAGCAGGTGCGCCAGCTGCGCGGGCAGGGCTATCTGCCCATTGTCACCTTTCAAGCAGTCGAAACCGACACCTATAAACCGGCAGTGGCTCAGGCGATGCCCGATTTCCGGCGCATCGCGCGCGCCGGGGCGGTCATTGTCAGCGGCAGCCAGTCGCACGTGCCGCAGACCATGACCTTCGTGGATAGCACTTCGCAGACTGGTAAAGCCAGCAGTTCTTTTGTGCATTATGGACTGGGCAACCTGTTCTTTGACCAGATGACGCCGCCGGAATCGCGTCAGGAGTTCATTGACCAGCACGTCTTTTATGATGGCGCTTACTTGGGCGTTTCGCTGCACACCGCTTTGCTCGAAGATTACGCACAGCCGCGCCTGATGACGCCCACCGAGCGGGCTGATTTCCTGAAAACCATCTTCACCCTGTGTGATTGGAGCGGAAACTAACCCGGGAAACCGGGGAATGGGTAAAGTGAGCAAAACGATGAAACTTCTACGCGCAATCCTGCCACCCCTCACCTGCTTGCTGCTGCTTATTTTAAGCGCCTGTGCGACTCCGCTCGTGCCGCAGCAGCTTGTCCCACAGGTGAACAAACTGTTCCCTTCGTTTGTCGAGCCGACGCGCACGCCCTTCCAGCCTATCGCCCCCACACCGACCAGGACGGTCACCCCTACCCCTACACCTGTTCCCTTCCAGGGGTTGTACATCTGGCTCGACCCGGCCATGCCATCGGTCTTAAAAAAGCAAATCCACCTGCCAGAGGACAGCCGGCTGGTAAATGACCCGTCACAAGCCAACCTGGAAATTGGCGCGCTGCGCGGTGGTGACCAGCTTCAGACAACCTGGGTATATGCGCTGGTGGTTCCCTTTCCGACAGTGACCGACGAGATCAGCCTGGACGAGATTCAACGCGCCTGGCGCGGCGAATCGGGACAGGTTTTCACCGGCCCGCTGCTGCTCTCTGAGACTACCCGGGCAGCCTTCGCCGCGCGCTGGGGCCCTCCCGCCGGGGATCGCCTGGAGATTCAACCAGAGAATAAGCTGCTCAACACTGCCTGGGATAACCGCCCCAGTTGGGCTATCGTCCCCTTTGAGAACCTGGATCCGCAGTGGAAGGTGCTGCGGGTAAACGGCCAATCGCCGGTGGAAAGAGAATTCGACCTGGCAAATTACCCGTTGACCGTCTGGTTTGGAGTAAATGGCAAGCCAGATGCCTTGCAAAAACTGAACCAGCTCTCAGGGCAAAGTACTTTAATTCTGCCGGCGAGCAACCGCGATCCGAACAAACTAACTGTGTTGGTGATGACCGGCGTTACCGCGCTGACCCGAGCCACCGGCTATAAAATGGATACGCTGGGCACCACCTATCCTGGGCGAGATATCCAGGATTGGCTGCGCAATGCCGACCTGACGCATATCAGCAACGAGGTATCCTTCAATCCGGACTGCCCGAAAGCCAACTTCATGGATACCAGCACAATGTTTTGCAGCCGCCCAGAGTATATCAAACTGCTGGACTTTATCGGGACCGATATTCTGGAATTAAGCGGCAATCACAACAACGACTGGGGCCGCCAGGCAGATACCTATTCTCTGGAACTGTATCGCCAACACAACTTTTCCTATTTTGCGGGGGGCGCGAATTTAGCCGAAGCGCGTGAGCCGCTGAAAATGGAGCATAACGGCAATAAACTGGCCTTTATCGGCTGCAACCCGGTCGGTCCTGGCGGCGCCTGGGCGACCGACAGCTCACCCGGAGCGGCCCCCTGCGACGATTATGCCTGGATGCTGGATGCCATTCGCCAGGTAAAAAGTGAAGGTTACCTGCCCATCGTGACATTCCAGTATTTCGAGCTGTACACCCCGGCTCCCTCCGATCACCAGATGCGCGACTTCCGCGCTGCGATTGACGCCGGCGCGGTGATTGTCAGCGGCAGCCAGGCGCACTTCCCGCAGATCATGGAGTTCTACCAGGGGCAGTTCATCCATTATGGACTGGGCAACCTGTTCTTCGATCAGATGGACGTTCCCGTCCCAGGCACCCGCAAAGAGTTTATCGACCGGCATGTGTTCTACGATGGGCATTACATTCAAACCCAGCTGTTGACTGCGCTGCTGGAAGACTATGCTCGCCCGCGTCCAATGAGCGACAGCGAGCGCAGCAGCTTCCTGGCGGAGTATTTTCAAGATTCAGGATGGTAATAATAGGAGAGGCTATGAAAATCTATGATATTTCCCTAACCGTAACCCCCAGCCTGCCAGTATGGCCCGGCGACCCTTCCGTTCGGCTGGAGCGAGTATCCAAGATGGAAGAAGGCGAGCACAACAACGTCTCCCAGATCGCTTGCGGGGTGCACGTGGGGACACACGTCGACGCACCCTACCACTTTATCGCTGATGGCAACACGATCGAGCGGCTGCCGCTGGAAGTGTTGATCGGTCCGGCACAGGTGATCGAACTGCCCGCCGACTGCGATCTGATTGGCGCGGAAGATCTGAAACAGGCTGGGATTGAGGATGGTATGCAGCGCGTACTGCTCAAAACGGCAAACAACCGCTACTGGCAGCAGCCCGGGCTGCCCTTCCAGCAAGATTTCGTCTCCGTTGCCCCAGACGGCGCGCAGTACCTGGTCGAGCGCGGCGTCAAACTGATCGGCATCGACTATTTCTCGATCGCCCCTTTCGGCGACAGCGTCCCCACCCACCGCACGCTGTTAGGCGCGCAGGTAGTAGTACTGGAAGGTGCGAATCTGTCTGAAGTGCCGGCGGGTAAGTACCAGTTATACTGCCTGCCGGTCAAGCTGGGCGGTTCAGATGGCGCGCCCGCGCGCGCGGTTCTGATCCAGGAATAAGCCTGAATGAGCATCCACATCAGCCAGATTATTATTTACGTCTCAGATATGGCCCAATCAGTCGCTTTTTATCGGGACCTGTTGGGTCTGAACCTGATCTCCGAGTCCCCCAGTGGAGCGAATTTGACGCAGGTCCGTTCCACCTGGCGCTGCATTGGAGTAATCAAAGCGACGAAGTGCAGGGCGAGCGAGAAGTCACTGCCGGCAACGCAGAGCTGGTTTTCGAAGTCGACAACCTGGACCAGGCTTGCGCTGACATTCAAGCGCGCGGCGGGGCTGTCAATGGCCCACAGCACATGGAAGGATTAGACGTACGCGTGGCTTTTCTGCGCGACCCGAACGGCATGGCCATTGAACTGATCGAGGGGTAAGGAAAATCTAAGTCCTGGAAAAAGGGGATCTCCCGTTTTTCCAGGACTTAGACAGGAACCAAAGAAGGGAACTACCGCGGAACGGTTAGCGTATAACCGCCATCCATGGCGATTACCTGCCCGCGGATCATAAAAGCAGCCGGCGAGCAAAGGAAAGCGACCAAACCCGCCACATCATCCGGGGTGACCACGCGCCCGGCGGGGGTGTTGGCAATGGCGCGGTCAATTACTTCTGGGTCGGAAAGCACGGCGAAATGCTTCAGCGCATCCGTCAGCACCAGCCCAGGGGAGACTGCATTCACTACAATATTCTTGGGGGCCAGTTCCACCGCCAGGTAACGGGTTATCGCTTCCAGGGCTGCTTTACTCGCCCCGACAGCCACATAATCGGGCAGCACCCGGCTGCCCCCTACCGAGGAAATGGCCACCATATGGCCCCCGCCACGTTTTTCCATCAGCGGCACCGCGCGCTGCGCCGCGAACAGGTATGCGCGCGCGTTGACGTTCATCGTCCAGTCCCAGCCGGTAACCTTCTGCTCCATCACCGGGCGGTTGAACCCAGAAGCGGCATTATTGACGAAGATATCCAGGCCATCAAACTCGGCGGACAGCGTTTCAAAGAGCATGTCAATATCTTCAACCTTGGACAGGTTCGCCCGCACCACCAGCGCGCGACGGCCCAAGTCTCGCACCTGGCAGGCTACTTCCTCAGCCGGGGCTACATTGCGGTGATAGTTAATGATCACGTCCGCGCCAGCCTGGGCCAGACGCAGGGCAATTGCCCGGCCTATGCCCCGCCCAGAGCCAGTCACCAGTGCAGTCTTACCAGAGAAAGGGAGATGCGTATTGGACATATCGTTTGCCTTATTCAAAACATGCGGTTGTTCTTTGGTTTCGGATGTGATGCACCTGGAACCTTGCATAGGCTACTCTTTTTGATAGCGGATCGGTTTCAGCAGGCTTTGGTCGAAGACTGAAATGCGTTCGGCGCTGAGACTGCGCAGTGCTTCTTCTACGCGCTGGTAATCTGCTCTGAACCCGGCCAGGTCAATCCCCCGGCAGTGATCCGGAAAAGGGCTTAGCCAGGTGCGAGAGCGCAGGAACATCTTGCGCGCCCCACGGTAATTTCCCCGCACAATATGCAGATATGCCACCGCGATTTGCAAGATACCCCGATAAAGTTCACGCACTGGCCCGAGTTCAGCCCGCCAGGCCAGTTCCAGTTCCTCGTGCGCCTCAAAATATTCGCCCTGGTTGAACAACTCCAGCCCTTGCAGCGCGTGCTCAGGCAGCCTGCCCTGGCAGGCACAGGCCACTTCTTGCGGGGAAACTTTGAAATCAGCACTCATCCCACCCCTGCCTTAATCCGGTTGGGCAGATTATAGCATAGGGCCTACCGATAAAGCCTTCTTCGATATCAGGAAGATCCTCCCCGCCAGGCGTTGATGTCTATTACTTTGTGAATTGAAGCAGAAAAGGTAGAATTTTATTGTTCATAGAAACAAGATCAAGGAGCGCATATCAATGGTAAAACGGCTGGCGGTTGAGGATGCAGAACGCTGTGTAGGATGCCAGGAGTGCATGTTCGCCTGCGCGCGCCGCTTTGGGGAAGGCGGCCTGGCCAATTCATGTATTGGCATCCGCTCGGCTGGTGGAATCCGCAAGGGATTTGTCGTGATCGTCTGCCGGGCCTGCCAGAATCCACCCTGCGCGCGCGTCTGTCCCACGGAAGCGCTTCAGATACGCGAGAATGGCGGTGGCGCTGGGGCTGGTATTCGGCTGAAGCCTGAGTTATGCATTGGCTGCGGTAACTGCGTAGAAGCCTGTCCCTTTGGCGCTGTGTTCTGGAACAGTCACGAGAATAAACCCCAAATCTGCGTCTACTGCGGGTACTGCGAACCTTATTGTCCTTACGAAGTAATTGTGATGGAAGAAATGGAGCCGGTAAACCATGCTGACCAATGATCCTCTTCCCCGCGTGCTGTATATTGATCTGGCCAAGCGGCGCTCCTGGACTCAGGTGCGTGAAGACCTGTTCGAAGCCGGGCTGGGCGGGTCGGGGGTAGGCATTCGCCTGCTCAACGAGGAATGTCCCCCTGGTGCGGACCCGCTTGGTCCGGAGAACCCGATCATCCTGACCGTCGGCCCGCTGGTAGGACTGTATCCACTGGCCTCAAAAACGGTGGCGATGTTTAAATCGCCGCATACCGGCAACTTAGGCGAGAGTCACGCCGGCGGGCGCAGTGCCATCGCCATCCGCATGGCGGGTTATGGCGCGATCGTCATCCGTGGGCGCAGCAGCATGCCGGTTTACCTGGTCATTAACGGCGACCAGGTCTACTTCCGCGATGCCTCAGCGTTGTGGGGAATGCACAGCAGCTACACTGCCGGGTCCGTGCTGCGCGAGCGCGAAAAAGGCTCGGGCGAGCGCACGATCCTCCGGATTGGCAAGGCTGGTGAAAAGCTGGTCACATATGCCGGCGTGATTGCTGAAACCTACCGCCACTTTGGCCGCCTGGGTCTGGGCGCGGTATTTGGCAGCAAACAGTTAAAGGCGCTGGTCATCAGCGGACGTCGCACCCTGCCCGTGGTAAACCGCAAGGAGTATCGCAGCGTTTATGACGAAATCTTCCAGGCCGCTACGCGCTCGGAACTGATGAAGAAGTACCACGAACTGGGTACGGCCATCAACGTCAATCCACTAAATGCCATCGGCGGTTTGCCTACGCGCAACTTGCAGTCTGGTCACTTTGAGGGCGCGGAAGCCATCTCGGGCGAACACCTGGCGGAAGAATACCTGGGCCGGCGCCTTGCCTGCGCGCACTGCCCGGTGGCCTGCGTGCACCTGGCAGCGCTGCGCCAGCAGTACCCAGATGACCCCTACTTCTACAAGACCTCCATGGTCAGCTACGACCATGAACCGATCTTTGCCACAGGCAGCCTGTTAGGCATCAGCGACGTGCCCGGCATGCTGGAACTGATGGACGAAATCGAGGTGCAGGGCCTGGACGTGATGAGCGCCGGAGTAGCCCTGGCCTGGGCAACGGAAGCCCAGCAGCGCGGGCTGATCACCACTCAGGAAACTGACGGACTCCAATTGGACTTTGGCGACGCCCATACCTACCTGGAAGCCACAAAACGCATCGTCAGCCAGCCCACCCCGTTCTACCAGGCCCTGGCGCGCGGTACCGCTCATGCCGCCAAGGTTTATGGCGGGGTCGAGTTTGCGCTGACCTTTGGGCAAAACGAAATGCCCGGCTACCACACCGGACCAGGCTGTCATCTAGGCTACCTGACCGGCGCGCGCCACAGCCACCTGGACAGTGCGGGATACTCCATCGATCAAAAAGCCGCGCAAAAAGGCGAGACACTGGAACCCGAGAAAACGGCCGATAAGCTGCTTGCTGAAGAGCGCTGGCGCCAGGTGCTTACCAGCCTGGTGATCTGTCTGTTTGCGCGCGGAATTTACACGGAAGACCTGGTTAGCCGAGCCCTGGCGACAGCGGGCATCCAGCGCAGCCCTGCCGAGCTCGAACAGTTTGGAACCGAAACCCTGCACCTGAAAAACGAGTTCAAGCGCCGCGAAGGTTTCGATTTCAGCCAGCTGGGCATTCCCAAGCGCATCTTGCAGACCCTCTCGCCGCTCGGGCAGGTGGACGAAGCCTTCCTGCGCAAAGCCATCGCGCACTTTGCCGAAAACGTATAGCAAGATTTCTAGATTGAGGAACGAGGGCTTCCTCGTCCCTCCATCTAAAAATTATAGGTGGGATTTGATCCAATCCCCAATATCCGCGGCGACCTGGGCATGGTCCAGGTCGTTATGCGTTTCGTGGCGGCTGCCGGGGTAAATCTTGAGGGTTTTATCTGGGAAAGGGATTTGTTCAAAATACTGCTGCACGCCGCTCACCCGGTTGAAAGGGTCATCGCCGCCGTGCACGAAAAGCACAGGCAGCCGAATGGCCCCTGCCTGCGCGCGCACCTGGTCCATCACCGCCAGCAATTCTGTGCCCCAGCGCGCTGTCACCCAGCTGTGGTGCAGCGCATCCGCTGCGAGCGCATCCAGCACAGCCGGGTCGCGTGAAACACCGTGAATATCGTTTGTCATCTGGATAGCAAAAGTGGGCCAGATGCGCGACAACAGCCGCGCCAGGGTAATCTGAGCAGGAGTCGCTACGCCCACCGGCTCGATCGGCGCGCCGCTGAGGATAGCCCCGCGCAAGCCGGTTGGATCGTGCAGGATGTAATCCAGCACAATCGCCGCGCCCAGGCTGTATCCAAAGAGGAACAGTGGCAAATTGGGCTGCTGCGCCTGGATCAACGCCAGGAAAGCGCGCGCATCCGCACGATATTCCGCCCAGGCCTGGATATGCCCTTTGCGCCCCGGTGAGCGCCCAAAACCGCGCAGGTCAAACGCGTAAACCGCAATCCCCCGCGCTACCAGGGGGTTAACCAGGTTCGCAAAGCGCCCAGAGTGGTCGCCAGCGCCATGCACGATCGCCAACCCACCCCGCAGCTCCCCATCCGGCTGCCAGGCCTGATAATACAGGGGTAAATCTCCAGCCCCAGGGAAAGTACCTTGTGTGTGTTTCATTTATAAAAAGAGTATACCTCAGCAAGCCTTTTACGAATATCAGCAAGTAATCAGGGATTCCAATCGTCCATGACTTCCGTCCTATTGAAAAACTGTCGCCAACAGCACATAATGTAAAAAGATGAATACCACTGACAAAACGACTTCATTTCGCCCGGCTTACCTGGATCTTCTAAAAAATGGCGAGCTAAAACGGCGCGCTGAAGAAGCCTACCAGCGCCTGGAGCGCTGCGAGTTATGCGCATTGCAGTGCCGCGTCAACCGGCTGGCGGGTAAACCGGGCGGCTGCCGCATTGGCAAACAAGCCGTTCTGAGCGGCTATGGAGCGCATATGGGCGAAGAACCGCCCTTAACCGGCCAGCATGGATCAGGCACAGTGTTTTTTGCTGGCTGCAACCTGCGCTGCCAGTACTGCCAGAACGCCGAGATTAGCCAGACGCGCGATGGAAAAGTAGTTGAACCCGAAGAACTGGCCGCCGTGTTCCTCGAACTGCAAGCCTCCGGTTGCCACAACATCAACCTGGTCTCACCCAGTCACCTCATCCCACAGATCCTGGCAGCCACGCTGATCGCCGCGCAAGCCGGGCTATGCCTGCCGCTGGTGTATAACACCGGCGGCTATGATGCCATCGAGTCGCTGCGGCTGCTGGACGGGGTAATCGATATCTACCTGCCAGATATGAAATACAGCAGCCCGACCGTCGCCCGGCGCTACTCCAAAGTGATTAATTATCCCAAAATCAACCAGGCTGCCATCCGCGAGATGTATCGCCAGGTAGGCGCTTTGCAGGTTGACGAGGACGGTATCGCCCGGCGCGGGCTGCTGGTGCGCCACCTGCTGCTGCCCCACGGCCTGGCCGGAACACGCGAGGTGGTGCGCTTCCTGGCGGAAGAAATCGCACCGGATACCTATTTGAATGTGATGGACCAATACATCCCGGCTTACCAGGCCAGGGAATATGCCAGTCTTAACTGCCGCATCACCCAACCCGAGGTCCAGGAAGCTGTCGATCTGGCCCGCCAGGCCGGGCTGACCCGGTTGTGCACTTACTAGCCGTGGCTAGCTTTCTTCCATTTCTACCATCCCGAGCGGTTCCAGGTCAAACGGCACCCCGGCTTCTGCCCCATCTGCGACCAGACTGCGTACTACCTGGACCAGGATTGGCACGCCTTCCCGCTCTGCCCGTTCCGTCTTTTCGAACTCCTTCTCACCGTGAATATAAATGCGCTCCTGGCCCGCAGCTTTTGGCGCTTCTTTCAGCTGGCGCATGAGCGCATCCATATCCTGTTGGAAGGCTTCTAGAGGCCGGAAGGCATCCACGCGCAGCGCCGCGAAGCAGTGCCCAATGCGCGAGACCTGACTGCTGTCATCCGCGTCGACACCCTTACCAAAAGCGGCCCCAGCCAGCACCCCGCAAAGAATCTCCACCAACAGCGCCAGGCCATAGCCCTTGTAACCGCGCATCTCATCCGTACCACCCAGAGGCAGCAGCGCGCCACCGTAGAATACCTCGTGCGGGTCGCGCGTCACCTGGCCCTGGCTGTCAATGCCCCAGCCGGCGGGGATCTCCAGACCGGCTTTCTCATACACGGTCACCTTGCCGATTGGCACAATGCTGGTCGCCATATCCAATACATAGGGTCGCTCACCGCCGGCCGGGGCAGCCATGGCAATGGGGTTGGTCCCTAACATTTTTGTGCGCCCATAGGTCGGCGCGACAAGCGCGCCCGCATTGGTAAAGCTCAAGCCGAGCATATTGTGCGGCAGGGCCAGCATGGCATAGTAACCGGCAATGCCAAAATGGTTGCTGTTACGTACCGTCACCCAGGCCGCGCCGCTTTCAGTGGCCTTGGCAATACAGCGCTGCATCGCGCGATAGGCAGTTGGGTGGCCCAGGCCGTTATCACCATCCAGCGCCAGGCTGGCCGGCGTTTCCGAAAGCACGCGCAGCTGCGGATGCGGGTTGATCAATCCTTTGCGCAAGCGCTGGCTATAGTAGGGAAACAAACGGATAATGCCATGCGACTCGACACCGCGCAGGTCGGCAGCCAGCAGCACGTCGGCGGCGATGGCCGCATCTTCACGACTGACGCCGGCCTGCACCAGCACGCGAGTCATATAGTCGCGCAGGGCATCCACGGGGAAAAGGTATTTTTGAACAGTGGGCATCGTTTCTCCTTACCCTCCATTATCGCACGAAGTTTCCTCCGTCCAAGGCTAACTGCAGCCTGTTTTCCGCCGTTCGGAATGGCTCCAGCACTTCGTCCGCGGCGCGCAGCAGCAGTTCCTGATAGCGCGCCCGGTCCAGCATCGCCGGGTTGGGGCGCTCGGGTAGGTCCCAGGCATAGACGCCCGGGTCCCCCAGCGTGTACAGGAAACGCACGCGCTGGCCTGGTTTGACCAGCTTGCCCACCGCTTTCAGTTGCGCGGCCGCGCGGGCCGCGGGTGAGGGCGAGCGGTAGTCCTCCACCTCTCGGCTCAAGCGCTGGCCTACCAGCAGTTCTTCCAACGGCACCCGTCCCGCGCGCAGCAAGGACAGGTAACCGCGCAGGCGGGCCTGCGCGGCGGGTAAACCCTCTTCCGGCTCGGGCGTGCGCGCCAGTTCTTCCAACAGTTCGCCCTGCACTCGTGCGATCCAGGCCGGGGTATCCCTGCGCCGGGAAGCAATGCCGCGCGCCTTAATCTCTCCACTTTGAAAGACGCCAAAGTAACGGTTGGCCACCGGACGGTTGGGGTTGGTGCGTGAGGACAGGAACACCACCCAACGGTAGATGCCATCCAGGGCAATGGGCAGGCCGCTGCGCGCCTGGATTTCAGCCAATAGTTCGGTAAAGTCCTCCGTACGGCTTTTCCCTTCCTGCTGAATCCACAGGCCGTCCACGTACATTTGCAAAACCTCAAACCCCAGGTCCTCCGCGGACTCTTTTGCCTGCAGCAGCGCTTCGCGCCCATAGGCAGTCACCGCCTGATGCGCTTCGATCCGCCCAAAGCGGGCATTCTTATAACCGAGGTAGCCAAAACAGGTCACCAGCAGCCACTTGAGCGCCGCCGCGCGGCGTTTATCCCGCTGGCGGCGCTCATCGCAGGCGGGCAGCTGGCTCAGGCGCTGCTTCAAAGCTACACGCTTCTCCAGCAGCGGCTTCAGCGCCTGAGGAACCAGCCCATCGATGCTGGCATCGATCTCCAGGTTCAAGGCCGGCACCATTTCGGATCCCGGGCTGCCATTCGGCGCAGCGGGCCGCCGCATCGTCTCGGGGGAAATATTGCAGTACACCATAATGGCCGGGTACATCGAGATAAAGTCGATCTCGGCCACATTTCGGTGCACGCCCACGACCGGCTGGTATACCAGTCCGCCCTGGTCAGCAGTAAACAGGTCCGCGGCCGGTTTCAAGATTTCGACCTGTTGTTTCTGCCAGGGCACCAGGATGTTCAGGCGCAGGGCGGTTTGCATTTGAATAGCCGAAATGCCCGTGCCCGGCGAAACCCGCGCGGCAGTTTGCAGCGGCAGACCGGTCACACGCGCCATCTCCAGCACGCCATCCAACTCATAATCCGTCCACAGCATGGCGTTACGCCGGTCCACATGCCAGCGGCCATACAAATGGACCTGCTCGCCGCGGTAGACAATCTGCCCGTAGGAGAAATACCAGCGCTCTTTGCGACGGGTAACTTCGGCGAATGGGTCGCGGTTGAGCGGCAGGGACAGCTCATAGCGCTCGGCCAGGTCCAGCAGATAGGGCAACAGCCAGGTATCTCCCCAGGTAGTCAGCAGCAGGTCGGGGTCGTATTCAGCCAGCACCGCACGCAGGTTGACCAGCAGCGGCCGGGCCGGCTTTAGCGGCAAGCACAGCACCTGCCCGGCGTACGCAGCGTGCAGCACGCGCGGCAGCGCGTGAGCCGGGTCGCAGTCTGGTTCCAGCGAAAGCACGCGCAGGGGCGGGTCTGTGGGGTCCAGCACCCAAGGATCACTCAACGCGTTTATGTCCTGGATAAAGTCTGCTCCATCCCAGGTCACCCGGCAGCGGCTTAATAAAGAGACTTTTTTTAGCGCCGAGTAACGTAAAGAAAGCTGCAGGTCAGCGTCCGCGAAGGTCAAATCAGGGAAGGTCTGGCTGACCCGGCGAAACAGCCGGGTCAAGTCAGCCGGGTGCTGAACCTCCACCGCCAGTACTGGGATTTCGCTGCCCGCGAATACATCCTGGCGCTGTGTTTCCCAGGTACGGGGCGGGGTGGGTATTTGAGCCAGCCACTGCGCCAGCGCCCGCAGCCGGACTGGCGCGCCGGAGGCAAAAAAGGTTATGGGGAAACGCTGGCGCAGGCGGCGGCGCGTGCCGTCGTCATCCAAAAACCACACCACCAGTCCCCCCAGGGGGTCTTCATAGAGGTCCAGCAGCCAGCCGGTGTGCTCATTCATCATCCCCCGCCTGCAATTCTTTAATCACCCGCTCAAACGCATCCCGCAGGCGCAGCACCTCTTTATGCTCCTCAAGCAGCATGGATAACAAAAAAATCTCAAACGGTAGAGCATGTGCGGCATAAGCGGCGGCGGAGAGATGCTTTTGCGCCGCGTCGAGCAGGTCATCCAGCGCACGCTGATCACTCCGCCGCAAGGCGCGCCGAAAACGTCCCAGAGATTCCTGCTCTTGCAAAAAAACTTGTGTGATGGAAGGTAATGTGCGTCCCATTGTTTTTCCAATTACTAAAGTGAATTTGATTTTGAATTTGATTTTGTACCAAAGCAACCTTATCTTTAGAAAAGCGCAGCCTGCCGCAGTGCAGGCAGGGCTGGCGGACGCGGCGGCCGCCAGGTTTTTCCAACCGCTGCCTGAACCATCTCCAATAATGGCAGCGCGTCCTGGGGGACGGTAGCGCGCTGGCGTATCCATACCACTACCGGCGCTGTGCGGCTCAGTGTTTTCAAGCGGCGCAGGCAGCCTGCCAGCAGCCGGCGGCGGTCCGCGATGCGCACGCCCTGGTCATAAAAGGTTGCCAGGAAATCCAGCACCAACACGGGTTGGGCGGTGAAATCTTCCTCTTCCAACAAAGCAGCCATCTGATAACAGGTAAACGCCCGCGACAGCAGTACGTGCTGTAGGGCGGTCATCACCTCTGGCGTACGCCGGCGCAGCGCGCGCGCCAGGGAATACCCCTGAAAAACGTTTCCGCCATCCAAAACATACAGTTGGTTCAGAAGCGCCTGTCGAGCCACCAAATCGAACAACGGTTCCAGGATTTCATTGGGGGCGATCAAGAGTAAGATCTGCCCGGTCTCTGGGGAAGGAAGCAAGTCTTTTTTCATACTGCCAGGATACCCCTTCCTGAAGCGCCGACAAATCAACCCTAGGGGGGAAAAGCGCCAGAAATCAGGGAGGACAGAGGGGGTCCTCCCCTGGGGGGATGCCAGATTTAGGGGCTGCTTCAACCAATCGGCTAGATATGCTGATGGACAATTCACGCCAAAGTCATAGAAAAAAATTCCTTTCCACCCCATTTTATTGACACTCACCTCATTCCCTTTTACTATTAATCAGGTCCTCAGGTTTTCCTGTGGTTTTGGGGTCGTATGTCCCTTTAAGCCAGAGAGATTCCTGGAAAACCGATTATAGATGAAGGATGATCATGAATTGGATTCGGCATAACTGGGCCCTTTTTAGTATTTTGACATTGGTGCTGAGCGCCGGGTGGATGGTTTTCTCACCTCCGCCGGATATGGTTACAGGTGGAAAAATCCCCGCGCCGCGGGAGGGCTTCCTGGCCCCCGATTTTGCCCTGTCAGATGCGCAAGGCCAAACCATGCGGTTAAGTGACCTGCGCGGCAAGCCGGTGCTGGTCAATCTATGGGCCAGCTGGTGCCCGCCCTGCCAGGCGGAGATGCCCGCCATGCAAACCCTTTACAATGTCTACGCCCCGAAGGGTTTTGTGGTCCTGGCGGTTAACACCACCTATCAGGACGACCAGGCCAGCGCAATACGCTTTGTTCAAGACCACCAGCTCACCTTCCCCGTTTTATTCGATCAGGATGGTACGGTATCTCGCAAATACCAGGTGCGCTCGATGCCAACCTCATTTTTTATCGATCGCAAGGGTATCGTGCAGAAAGTGGTCATTGGTGGGCCGATGTCCGAAGCCTTGTTACGTGCCGAGGCTGAACGTTTGCTGCAGGAGGGCCGCTGAAATGCTACCCATCTTGCAAATTGGACCCCTGGCTCTGCCGGTGCCGGCACTGCTTCTGCTGGTGGGCTTTTGGATTGGGCTTGACCTGACGGAAAAGCAAGCCAGTCGTTATGGAGTGCCAGCTGGGCTCATCTACAACCTGACCCTGGTTGCCGTTATTGCCGGGGTAATTGGCGCGCGGTTGTTTTATGCCGCCCAGTCGCCCGCCGCTTTTCTATCCAGCCCGCTCAGCCTGCTCACGCCGCGCCCGCAGATGCTGGATGCAACCGGTGGCATACTGGCGGCTGGGCTGGCTGGGCTGGGATATGCTTTGCTCCGGAAACTGCCGGTCTGGTCGACCCTGGATGCGCTAACTACCCTGCTGGCTGTCCTCGCCGTGGTTCTGGGTCTGGCGCATTTCGCGTCCGGGGATGCGTTTGGCGCGCCGGCCAGCCTTCCTTGGGCGGTGGAGTTGTGGGGTGAAATGCGTCATCCTTCCCAGGTCTATGAAACGCTGGCCGCCTTGCTGATTGCCGCGGCTGTCTGGCCAGGCAGCCGGCTGTCCCGTTTTGCGTTGGGCCGACCAGGCCTGCGTTTTTGGGCTTTCCTGGCTCTGAGCGCAGCTGCGCGGGTAATTCTGGAAACTTTTCGCGGCGACAGTACTCTCCTTTGGAATACCTTCCGTACCGCTCAGGTGATTGCCTGGTTCGTGCTGGCGATCAGCCTGTGGCAGATCGGCAAGCGGCTAAACGTCGCTGTACCAATGGTGCAGGAGACGGTGAAAACACCGCCTCAAAAGGCGGGCTGAGATGTCTCTGAATGGAAAGACGATCCTGATCACCGGCGCGGCCCGGCGGATCGGCCGACAGTTAGCCCTGGCGGTTGCACAGGCCGGTGCGAATGTTGTGATTCACCATTCCAATTCAGCCGAGGCTGCCCGACAAACCGCGGCAGAGATCGAGCAGCTTGGGCGGCAGGCCTGGATTCTCCAAGCAGATTTCCGCCAGCTGTCCGCGGTAGAGAATCTCATATCTCGGGCAGCAGCGTTTGCGCCGTTGGATGCTCTGGTCAATAACGCTGCAATTTTCGAGCCGTTATCGCTGGCTGAGACCGGCCTGGCAGACTGGGAACGCCATCTGAACATCAACCTGACCGCGCCCTTCCTTCTCAGCCGAGATTTTGCCGCACAGCTGCCGCCAGGTAGGGAAGGGCGGATTGTCAACATTTTGGACTGGCGCGCGCTGCGTCCCGCGGCGGATCACTTCCCCTACACGGTGAGTAAAGCCGGGCTGGCAGCCCTGACGCGCTCGCTGGCTGCCGCGTTGGCCCCACGTATTACGGTGAACGCAATTGCGTTCGGCGCAATCCTGCCGCCCAGTGATGGCGCGGATCCTCAGGGCATCCTGCGTACAGTTCCGGCAGGTCGTTGGGCCAAACTCGATGAGGTGGGGGAAACGTTATTATTCCTATTAGATGGACCAGCTTATATAACCGGGGAAATCTTGCATCTGGATGGCGGAAGACACCTGATTTAACCAAACGAAACAGCATTCGAGTGTCCTACGAGGAGGTTTTCAGTGGATGAAGTCATTATTAAGGACCTATTGGTGCGCGGGATTATTGGGATTACCGAACGGGAGCGTGAACGGCCTCAGGATATTTTGATTAATGTCATCCTGTATACCGATATTTCCCAGGCAGCGCAGACAGATCAGATTGCGGACTGCGTGGATTACAGCAAGGTCGCCAAGAAACTGACGGCACATGCCGAATCTGTGGGCAGGCAAACCGTAGAAGCGCTGGTAACCGATTTGGCTCGCCTGTGCCTGGAAGAAAATGGCGTGCAAGGCGTGCGCATCCGGGTGGAAAAACCCGGGGCAGTCCGTTTTGCTCATTCCGTGGGGGTAGAGATTGAACGCTTCCGCCAATCCTGAAGGCGAGCACCAGGTTTACCTGTGCCTGGGCTCTAATATTGATCCAGTTGAGAATATCAGTAAAGCCGTGAACCTGCTGCGCGAGCGGACGCACCTGCTGGCGCTTTCAGCCGTGTGGGAAACAGAAGCACTCAGCGCATCTGGACGCGACAGCGCCGCGGATCGCTGGCCTAATTTTTTGAACCTGGCAGCCTTTGTTATCACCCCCTTAGATCCGGCGGCATTAAAGGCTCGCATCCTGAAGCCAATCGAGCAGCAGCTTGGGCGGGTCCGCAAAGCAGATAAATATGCGCCTCGAACCATCGATTTGGATATCACGCTGTATGACCAAGAGCAGCTAGACCCCGAAATTTGGCAGCGGGTCTACCTGGCGGTCACTTTCGCCGAACTGCTGCCCGACCTGAAGAATCCTGAAACAGGCGAAACGCTAAAGGCAGCCGCAGAACGATTGCAACAAGGCTGGCTGGCAGTCCGGCATCCTGAATTACACTTTTAAAAGTGTAGCGGTTCGGCCCCACGGGTAATATTATCCAGGAACTCCATGCGGGTGGCCATATTACTGCGAAAACCGCCCAGCATGGCTGAGGTGGTCATCCGTGCATCATGTTTCCGCACGCCGCGCATCATGGAGCACATGTGCATACCTTCCACGACAACCGCCACGCCTAAAGGATGCAGGGTTTCATCGATAAACTCAGCCACCTGGCGCGTCATCCGTTCCTGCACTTGCAGCCGATGTGCAAACATATCCACAATGCGCGGGATTTTTGAAAGCCCAATCACCCTCCCACGGGGTATATAAGCGACATGCGCGCGACCTAAGAAGGGCAGCATGTGATGCTCGCACAGACTATAGAATTCGATGTCGCGCACAATAACCATCTCATCATACTCAACCTCAAATAAGGCATCGTTAATCAGCGCCACCGGATCGATGCGGTAGCCAGATAACAGTTCCTCATACATGCGCGCTACGCGTTCGGGGGTGCGCTGCAGCCCTTCACGATCGGGATCCTCACCAAAGGCTTGCAGCATGTTGCGGACACTCTCTTCGATAGTCCCATGATCAATCCCTTTTCCGGGTAGCAAAGCCGCAGCTTCATATAACGAATTATCATCCATATGATCACTCATGATCTTTCCTCCGTTTGTAACACTAATTTTCCCCCTTTTCCGTATAAAATAACCCTTGAAACGCAGAATCATCCACGCGCGGGTCAAAAAATACCCAGCCGCTGGCTGGGCATTCATATGCTTCTATTCCTCAGAGGATTATACCACGTGCAATTAATTCTTTCTCCGCAGCAGCAAATGGGTTAATTCTTCAAGCGCTTCCGCAGCCGGGTTATCACAGGCTGCCCGCTGTAAAGCGCTCATCGCTTGAGCTGTCAGCTGTTCGGCAGTATCCAGCGTATCTTGATAAGCGCCTTCGGCTTCCAACATGCGCGCCAAGCCTGGCACCTCTTCCGGGTGAATATTACCTTTCAACCAGCGCTGGGCAAAAGCTCCCTTTTTGGATAGTCCATATAAAACCGGGAGCGATTTCTTCCCCGCTACCAGATCACTTTCTACCGATTTCCCAATTTGAGCCGCATCTCCCCAAATTCCTAACCAGTCATCCAACACTTGAAAAGCCAGGCCAAGTGAAGCGCCATACTCGCGGAAAATTCCACACCGTTCTTCGCTTACCCCGGCAACGAGTGCTCCTAATTCACAGCAGCATGCCAGCAGTGCAGAAGTTTTGCCGCCAATCATCGGCCAATAAGCTTCCAGCGGAAGCTCCGCCTGGTTTTCGTAAGAGATATCCAGGTACTGACCTTCGGTCAGCTTTAAACAGGCCTGCTGAAGAACTTGATTAGAGAGCAGCACCTGCTTCGACGGGAGCGTTTCGGCGAGGCCCTGTAGAGCTAAAAACGACAGGGTAAACAAAACGTCCCCGGCGTTGATCGCTTGGGGCATGCCCCACTTTACCCATACCGTTGGCCGGTTCCTCCGCAGCGGAGAATTATCCTGAATATCATCATGGACCAAAGAAAAATTGTGCAGCAATTCGACCGCGGCCGCAGCTGGCAGCCCATGCCGCCAGTCACCACCGGCGGCTTCTGCAACCAGCAGTACCAGCAGCGGGCGAATGCGCTTGCCCTGCGCATCCACACCTGAGCCTTCTCCTTCCCAACCCATGTGATAAACCAACATTTCACGCAGCTCGGGATAGGCCGTGGGAAGTACATCATCAATAAATTGTTTGAGATAAGTTTCAACCGCAGGCCGGAGCTCCTGAATATAGTCCTGGAGTTTCATAAATCACCTGTTGATTCCTTTTGCAGACCAGAGTACTGTAAAGGAGTTTTCTGTAACTGAGAAATATTTGCCGCCCCAGCCGCAAACATACAAATTTGTATCTCACGGCGGATTTCAGCCACCATTTGTATAGTCTCTTCGATTGAACGAGCAGCAGCTTTCAAGAAAGGACTTGCCATTCCACCCAAATTTGCCCCCAAAGCAATACACTTTGCAATGTCCACCCCACTACGCAGCCCCCCTGACGCAAACACAGTGAGCGAAGGAACCGCCTTATGAACCATTCTTATCGATTCGGCCGTTGGAATACCCCAGTTTCGGAACGCTGCTGCGACACGGGCCAAACTTTCATCCTGAATGCGGAACTTTTCGACCTGAGACCAGGATGTGCCGCCTGCCCCGGCTACATCGATCGCAGCTACGCCCGCATCTGCTAACAGATGAGCTGCCCTTTCTGAAATCCCCCAACCCACTTCTTTGGCAATAACAGGTACAGGTAATGCCCGGCAAACCGCATTGATTTTATCGACCAAACCCGCAAAGCGGGTATCACCTTCGGGTTGCACAGCCTCCTGCAAGGCATTCAAATGCAAGATTAAAGCATCAGCTTCAATCATATCCACAGCTTGCTTGCAGTGATCTACTGAATATCCATAATTCAACTGAACAGCACCCAGGTTTGCCAGCAGTAAGATATCCGGCGCATATTTCCTCACCTGAAATGTACTGGCAACCTGGGGATTATTCAACGCCGCTCGCTGTGAACCAACTCCCATGATAATTCGCGCTTCCTGGGCTGCTTCAGCCAGAATTTGATTAATTCGCCCGGCTTCACTTGTTCCGCCAGTCATTGAAGAAACCAGGATGGGTGCATTAACAGGTTTGCCGAAAAGTGATTGGGTTAAAATCAACATCCGCAAGGTTCAGCTCTGGTAAGGCCTGATGAATAAAACGATACTTTTCCAGCCCGGTAGTCAGTGCCGAGCGAACATCTTCTTCCAAATTAATTCGGATATGGTCCGCTTTTCGAGAAGCAATTTCATGGGTTTCTTGCACAGGCGTTTCAGGCATTTTTCCCTTAAGAACTTATGATCATATTCTGTTCTGGCAGGCCAGAATTTTTAAAAGTATACCAAACTTCGTACGAATAGAGTTCTTTTTAGATCCATTGTACAATGTTTGTATGATGAAGTATAAAATTAAATTCCAAAATCTGCTTGACCTTGACAGATTACTAAGGCAAGCTACAATTTCTTATTAACCCAATTGAAATCACCCAGGAGGCATTATCATGAGCGATACCTATAATGACGTAAAATCTGTCATTACTGATGTTTTAAAGATTGACGGCAATGGGATTACCCCTGAAACCCGTTTCATCGAGGATTTAAAGGCTGACTCGATGGACCAGTTCTTCTTGATTGATGGTTTCTGCGAAAAGTTTAACATTACCATTTCTGACGAAGATGCCCGGAATATTCGGACTGTTTCAGATGCGGTCACCTATATCGACAGCGCAAAAGCCAAGTAAAACCTTTCGATGCTCCATGTATCTGGGGGCAGCCCGACTTAAGCAGCTTATCTAAAAAACTCTTCGCTTCATATAAAACTGCCGAACGGCACAATAGCCGTTCGGCAGTTTTAAGTCATCTTATATCTAGGCAAACAAAGTTGGGATTTCTTCCGGGTGTTTCGCTATTCGCACGCCGGCAGCCTCTAAGGCTCGAATCTTGTCGCTGGCGGTACCTTCGCCACCTTCAATAATTGCTCCTGCATGCCCCATACGTTTTCCTGGAGGAGCAGTGCTCCCGGCGATAAAAGACGCGACTGGCTTGGTCATATGATTGGCAATAAAATCAGCTGCTTTTTCTTCATCTGTACCACCAATTTCACCAATCATCACCACCTTTTCAGTGCGCGGATCAGCCTCAAACATTTGCAGAACATCAATGAAACTTGTTCCATTTACCGGGTCGCCGCCAATGCCCACACAGGTACTGGCGCCAATTCCTTTGAGCTTCAACGCATATAAAACTTCGTAAGTAAGCGTCCCAGAGCGTGAAACGATCCCCACATCCCCTGGAATAGCAATATTATTCGGTATGATGCCCGCTTTCGCCTCGCCTGGGGTGAGCACACCTGGGCAGTTGGGACCTATCAGGCGCACTTTTTTCTGATCCAGATAGCTGCGCACGCGCATCATGTCCTGAACAGGTACGCCTTCCGTTATGCAAATGATCAAAGGAATACCCGCATCTGCGGCTTCAAGCATTGCATCTGACGCGCCACGCGCCGGAACAAAAATCACACTGGCATTTGCGCCGGTTGTTTCCACAGCGGTTTTAACCGTGTCAAAAACCGGGATTTTCCCGCCCAACACCCATTCCCCCCCTTTCCCAGGGGTCATACCGGCCACTACATTGGTTCCATAAGCCACCATTTGCTCTGTATGGAAAGAGCCTTCATGCCCGGTGATCCCTTGAACCAAAAGACGGGTATTTTTGTCAATTAAGATGCTCATCTCAGGCTCCTTTCGCGATGGCGACAGCCTTTTCAGCTGCATCAACCAATGTTTCAGCCGTAATCATGTCAGCATCTGCCAGCAGGCGCAGACCCTCTTCGGCGTTTGTACCTACCAGGCGGGCAACCATGGGGACATCTGGCTTCACCTCTTGCAGCGCGGCTAACACACCCCGAGCCACTTCATCACAACGGGTGATTCCACCAAAAATATTGAATAGAACTGCTTTAACCTTGGGATCCGCCAGGATGATGCGCAGCGCTGCCGCTACCTTCTCGGAACTGGCGCCACCACCGATATCAAGAAAGTTCGCCGGTTCGCCGCCGCACAACTTGATAATATCCATCGTTGCCATTGCCAAACCAGCACCATTCACCATGCAGCCGACACTGCCATCTAGATTAATGTATGAAAGACCATACTTGCGCGCTTCCACCTCCAGAGGATCCTCAGCTGCAAGATCGCGCATTTCATTCAACGCAGGATGGCGAAAGAGGGAATTGTCGTCGACCATCATTTTGCCATCGAGTGCCAGCAATCGATTGTCAGAAGTAATCACCAGCGGGTTGATTTCTGCTAACGTCGCATCACTTTCTCGATAGGCTTGCCATAAGCCATTTGCAATCTCAACAAACGAACGCCAGTACTCGCGGGGGAGATCAATGCTGACGGCTAGATCACGCGCCTGATAATCCCGCAAGCCAAGCAGTGGATCAATGTGCAGCTTAATGATCTTTTCTGGAGTTGTGGCAGCCACTTCCTCAATATCCACACCACCAGCGGCTGAAGCCATCATCACTGGCCGTCGGGCAGCCCGATCATTGGTGATGCCCAGGTAAATTTCTTTTGTAATTCCAACTGCTTCATCCACCAGAATTTTGCGCACTGGCAGACCCTTAATTTCCATCCCAAGGACCTGTGTTGCCAGTTCGCCAGCTTCTTTTGGCGATTTTGCCAGCCGGATACCGCCGGCTTTCCCACGGCCCCCAACCAACACCTGGGACTTAATCACTACCCTGCCACCCAATTCTTCGGCAATATGCCGCGCTTCGTCTGCCGAACTGGCAACCCGACCATGCGGGATTGGAACACCATACTTCGAGAAAATTTGTTTTGACTGGTACTCATGCAGCTTCATTTGTCACCCATTCCTTTGGCTAGATCCACCTGATGTCTGGTAGTTAACAGCTTCTTTAACCCCTTGAACCTTACATCAGGTACCATAATTATATTCGATCTTTTAACAGAAACAGCCTGGCAGCAATAAGCAATTGCTGCCAGGCTGTTTGTTGATCGAAGAGGGATTAACTTTTTAGGAAAGTTTCCAGAGAATCGCGACTGATGCGATAAGCACTCCCTATTTTTCTTGCTTTCAAATCACCAGCCTGAATAGCGGATAACACATCCTCCTCGCTTACGCGAAGAATTCCCGCCGCTTCTGCTGGAGTCATCACATCTGGAATACCATTGGGAACTGCTTGTCCAGCCGGCTTATTCCCCTGCTGTCCACCAACATTAGAAAGCGAGTTGGATAAGACATTCCCGATTCCCATCCCCGCACCAATGCCAGCAGTTAGTCCTGCGCCACCGCTGGGGTTCTGAGCAGCATCTCGCAAGGCATCCGCTGCCTGCAACTGGGTATAAGTTTGCATATCCAGCATACCCATTGCCCGCAGCTCTTCCGCCGACTTCTCATAAGGCTTTAGATTCGCGATATAAAAAGACTTAAGCGTCAGACCAATAGCCGCAAAATCATCTTGTGCTTTCGCGCGTACCCCTGCGCCAAGCTCTTCAGTAAGACCGATCAACTCAACCACACTGGATCGCGCTGTCGTCTCACCGAGCAAATCTTGCAGTTTCGAAAGCAGCATGGTGCGCAATCGATTTTCAATATCCGCCGTGCGGTAAACACCTTGAGCGCCAACAATTTGGGTAACAAACTGCTGAGCATCATTGATTTGAAAACTATACGAGCCAAAGCCCTGGAGAAGGGCCACACCCAAACCCATTCCAGGATTGCGCACGATAATCGGCTGCGGAGTACCCCACTTCCGATCAGCAAATTCGCGCATTGAGACAAAATAAACTTCGGCAGTGAAAGGTGTGCGATCGCCAAACGCTTTGCCCAACCAATCGATAAGCACTGGAATATTCGCAGTCGAAATGGTATGTCGTCCGGGGCCTAATACATCCAAAGCTTTCCCATCTCGGAAAAAAACTGCCCTTTGCGACTCACGGACGATGACCTGAGATCCAAGGCGTAGGTCTGCTACGCCGGCTTCCGGGAATCGATGAACAAGCTCATCTAACATTTCGCTTGGATATTCAACTACATCAAAAATCCTGGCCATATTCTTGCTCCCTTCAAAAATGAATAATCAATTCACCGCAGCCAGATCAATTCTTACGGTGCGGGGGTTGCTTCAGATCCGGTCATCATTGCCTGAGAACGCTTCTCAAAGGCCTCTACGCTTTGTTGAGCAAGGCTGGTCAGATGCCGAATTGCAGCAGGCAACCCATCCGTACCCAGAGAAGCCTCAACATTATCAATCGATCGCCCCAGTTCATCTACCAAACTCAACAGCCACAGATCATACTGATACAGTTCCTGGAGGGCTTCCGAACGAATTTTTACAGCATCGAAGAAACCTGAATAACCATAAGAGGCAGTTCGTACCCGATCAATAAACTGGCGCAGTTTAATTGCCGCGCCTTCCAGATCATCTACATAAGCCAAACCACCCTGGCTAATCAGTTCGCGCTGAAGAGCGGAAATCCGCCGCCATTGTTCTTCATACCGTGCAGCAACTGTCTCACGCAGCATTTTATCGGCCATTCGGCGCTGTTCGCGGTCAAAATAACCATTAAAGCCGGGGAGCTTTGCAAGCAGCTTGCCAAAAACATCCTGTTCTTCTCGTATTCGACCCAAAATGTCGCTCATGGTTTCTCCTAAATATTCGGCCAGCCGGATAAGGCTGTCTACCAAAGGATATTGATCAAGTAACGATATCCTGAGGAAATTATCTGTGTAAATTATAGCTTGAAACAAAATTCAAAACAATACAGATAATCTGAGGTCTCTTCAGTAACCACAAGCACCAGCAAACCTTACTTTTTGGTCAGGGTAATCCCATATAAAACCAATTGATCATCACAAATCCGAGTCTGAAAAGTGACATGATTTGGTTGTAATTGGTGTAACAATTCCCTAATTGTCGTCGTTATAATTAGTGTAGTCAGCAAGTTCGCAGATTTGATAAAAATATAGCGAAAAAGGAGGTGAGTAACATGTTGTTCGCTCCGAAAGAAAAAGGCCAGGGCCTGGTAGAGTACGCGTTGATTCTAGTTTTAGTTGCAGTAGTCGTTATTGTCGTTTTAGCTATGCTCGGACCAGCCATTGGCAATGTATTCTCGAGTATCATGGGCTCTATCTAGCATCTACATCACACAATCATTGAAGACTGTCTTTTAGACAACAGGAGGTCCTAAAAGGGCCTCCTGTTGTAATACAGTAATTTTTATCTGTTTTTTACGTTTACTTTACAAAAGTGTTCGTGCTCCATAGTCACTAATACCTTCACAATTGCCGTATAATTTATTCACTGTAACTTCACTTATTTCTTATATCAGGAGGCTTACATGGCCACAGGACGCCGCCGGGGAAGGGCGATTATTTTTATTGCCTTAATCCTGATCTTGCTTCTCGTAGTAGTATATGTAGTCGCACAAATGTATCCTTTAAGCAAGGCCAGCGCGCCACAGGCGACTGGGGTTAAAGGAGTGGAACAGCTCGCGACACCAACCCAAACCATCGAAAACATTATTGTCACCGCACAAGATGTCCGGCGTGGGCAAGAACTTACGGATGACTTGCTCGCAATTGTTCCTGCAGCAAGAGATGAGAGTTTGATTCAGGGGAATTATTTCCGAACGAAAGCGGAAGCGATTGGTACCCGCGCTCGTTATGACCTAAAGGCGCATACTGCCATTAATGCAACGCTCATCGTCAAACAAGGATCACCAGATCAATCCATTCCTTCGTTTGATATCCCTGTAGGAAAAGTTGCCATTTCAATTCCCATTAGCCGCCTGTCATCCGCCGCTTACGGTATTCAAAAGGGTGATCACGTAAACATTATCGCTTCTATCCTGATGGTTGATTTGGACACGACTTTTCAAAGTGCTCTGCCCAATCGTAGCGGCTATGTTGTTGCGCCGGGTCCCATTGGCGGTGATAACGAAGCCAGCCTGACCGCCCGGTTATTCAGCCCTTCTGAATACGCCGTTGCGGCCGCAGACGCTGCTTCATTCCTTGGTCGTATTGAAATGGACCCGACCATGAATAGTCCGGTCTATGTACTGCCTTCTGAAACCCAACGGCCAAGAATTGTCAGCCAAACATTGATTCAGGACGCGATGGTGCTACAAATGGGCACCTTCAGCCTGGAGAGCCTTTCAAACGCCGCAGCTTCAGCTCAACCAACCGCAACACCTACTGCTCAACCACGCCAACAGCAAGAGGCAGCAGCTCCTGCAGCGACGCCTCCTGATATCATAACGCTTGTGGTAGATCCTCAGGACGCCGTCTCACTCAATTACCTGATGCTCGCCGGCGGCAACTTGAATCTTGTGTTGCGCAGTGCTGGAGATCAAACATTGAAGGATACAGAAGCGGTTACCCTTCAGTTCATCCTCGACCAGTATCGCATTCCGAATCCTGCGAAACTGCCTTATGGAACAGAACCGCGGGTAAATAAGTTCCCTAGCCAGGTCATGCCTTTCCCTGAACCTGGAACGCCCAACAGCGTTCCTTCACCAAACCAATAAGCCTGTTCGTTTCCCGGTAAATTTACCGCGCCTGCCAGTTTATCAGAACTGGCAGGCGTGACACCGAATAAACTGATCGATGGAGACAGTATGTCTGTTCAAGAAAAGATTCGGGTTTTAATCGTAGATGATATTGCTGAAACACGCGAGAACATTCGCCGGATGCTGCAATTTGACAACAATATTGAAGTTGTAGGCACCGCCCGCACCGGCAAAGAGGCGCTGCAAATCGCTCAGGATTTAAAGCCCGATGTGATCATCATGGATATCAACATGCCTGACATGGATGGTATCACGGCAACCCAAGAGGTTAAGAAAAAGGTTCCTTATATTCAAGTGGTAATCCTTTCTGTCCAAAGCGATCCAAGTTACATGCGGAAAGCTATGCTGGCAGGCGCGCGCGACTTCTTAACCAAGCCACCGATGATCGATGAATTAACAGATGCTGTCCGTCGAGCCGGGGTAATGGCGAAAGACGAGCAAAAAAAGATATCCCAAGTTTTCCAGGTTGTACCGCAAGAGGGTGGAAAGGCAATTCTTGGCGGGACAGGCCCCCTGCTGGGTAAGGTGATTGTCGTTTACAGCCCGAAGGGAGGCACAGGGCGTACAACCGTTGCGATCAATCTGGCAATTGAACTACGCGGTGATGACCTTCAAATTGCTCTGGTCGATGGGAACTTACAATTTGGGGATGTGGCCGTATTTCTTAACGAACAAGGCAAAAACACGATATTAGATTTGGCTTTACGTGCTGACGAATTGGATCCGGATATTGTCCGCGAGGTCATGGTCACGCATCGAAAGACCGGAATTGATTTGCTAGCTTCCCCACCCTGGCCAGAAATGGCTGAACAAATAACAGGGGAACAAATCACGAAACTTCTGAATTATCTACGCCGAATTTATTCATACATTATCGTCGATACGTCTTCTCAACTCACCGAAGCCGTTCAAGCCGCTTTAGATGTAGCCGACCTCACTGTCCTTATTACTACGCAAGACATTCCCTCAATCAAAAACGCTAATCTTTTCTTATCTCTAGCAGATGCCTCAGGCATTCATCGAGACCGAATTTTGTTTGTAATGAACCGCTATGATAAACGCATAGCAATCTCGCCCGAGCAAATCGGCGAAAGGCTGCGCCAGGAAATTAAAGTTGTTATTCCGCTTGATGAAAAAGTTGTAAGTTTTTCTGTGAACCGCGGGATACCTTTTATGTTAGATAATAATAGAAATCAACCAGTCGGAAAAAGCATTACCCAACTTGCCGAACTTGCTCGAGAACGAATTGCGAAATTACAGCAAGAGGCAATCCAGGAATGAACACTTCTGTTTATTCCGGTAAGGAAGTGAGGATGATATGTCAATTTTAAAACGCATTCAGGGTGGCGGGACTTCGAATGGTTCTACGCCCCCTGCTCAAAATGGTGGGGGGAACAGCGAACATTTTTCCTCAAACGTTCAGCCCAGGCGCGTGTCTGCTCCAAATATCCCCTCTACCCTGGATACCTATCAGGACCTTAAGGCACGTGTTCAAAATAAACTACTTGCCGGATTAGACCCCACTACTGACCCCTCTAAAGTACAAGAGGTTCGTAAAACGATCCAGGAATTGTTCGAACAAATCCTTGCCGAAGAAAACATCGTTTTATCGCGCCCTGAACGTGCCCGGATGTTCGAACAAATCGCAGCTGAAATTCTAGGTTTAGGCCCCTTGCAAATATTGCTCGAGGACGAAACGATTACTGAAGTAATGGTGAACGGCGCAAAGAATGTTTATGTCGAACGGGAAGGCAAGATCGTTCGTGCGCCAATCACGTTTGATAGTAATGAACATGTAATGCGGATCATTGAGCGCATTGTTGCCCCTTTAGGCCGCCGCATTGATGAATCCAGTCCTTATGTAGATGCCCGGTTGCAAGATGGCTCGCGCGTCAACGCAGTAATTCCTCCCATTTCATTGGTTGGGCCTGTATTGACCATCCGAAAATTTGCCAAAAAGCCTATTACTGTTGAACAGTTAATCCAATTTGGCTCCATCACCGCTGAGTCAGTTGAGTTCCTCAGTGCCTGTGTTCGAGCCAGGCTCAACATTGTGGTTTCCGGTGGTACGGGCTCTGGCAAAACAACCCTACTTAATGTTCTCTCGGGTTTCATTCCGGGAGATGAACGCATCCTGACAATTGAAAACGCAGCCGAACTCCAACTCCGACAGGAGCATGTGGTTACCCTGGAATCGCGCCCGGCCAATATTGAAGGACGTGGCGAAATTACCATTCGTGATTTAGTTATCAATGCCCTGCGTATGCGCCCAGATCGCATCGTGGTTGGCGAATGCCGCGGTGATGAAGCTCTGGACATGCTTCAAGCGATGAATACTGGTCATGATGGGTCAATGACCACAGCCCACTCTAACACACCCCGCGATACGCTTTCCCGTCTGGAAACAATGACGATGATGGCAGGAATGGAACTCCCTGCTCGCGCTATCCGGGAGCAAATTTCCGCAGCGATCGACCTAATCGTTCATGAGGAACGCATGCGGGATGGTACGCGTAAAGTGGTTAATATCACAGAAGTTAGCGGGATGGAAGGGGATGTTATCACCACCACAGACCTCTTTGTTTTTGAACAAATGGGGTATGAAAATGGAAAAATTATCGGCAAGCTTCGCCCAACAGGCCTTCGGCCAAAGTTTATGGAAAAAATCGAGGCTTCCAATATTCATCTTCCCGCAACGATTTTTGGTATCGGTGATCGCCGGAGATATTAAAGCCCATGCACCCACTAAAATCTTTTGGGGTTATATAGAAAGAGGATAAAGTCATGGACATGACCCTTATTTTAATCGCTGGCGCTGCCCTTGCTGTCATTATGCTTTTGGTCGGTCTGGTAGTCTCCCTAACCAGCGATCGATCGATGGTGGAGGAACGCCTGGGTCGTTATGTGGATCAAGAAAAGCCGGTTGATAGCGATCAAGAGAAAAACTCCTCGATGGTATCTGACTGGGTTAATGCCCGGGTCGCAAAATCTTCGTTTGGAGAAACATTAGCTCGTGATCTTGCTCGTGCAGACCTAAAAATCAAACCAGGCGAATTCATTGCACTGATGATCATTTCGGCAGCAGCGGTTGGGTTTATCGGCTATTTCATCGGGCGTGGCATCTTAGGCGGACTTGCAGGTGGTGCGATTGGTTTATTCCTGCCGCGCTTCTATGTAAAAAGCCAACAATCCAAACGCCTGATTCGCTTTAACGAGCAGCTTTCGGATATGTTAAACCTGATGGTGAATGGTTTGCGAGCTGGGTACTCTACCATGCAAGCTATGGAAGCGGTGAGCAAAGAGCTGCCCGCCCCCATTTGCGATGAGTTTCGCCGTGTGGTACAGGAAATGCAGTTAGGTGTTCCAATGCAACAGTCCTTGGATAACCTGTTGCGACGCATCCCTAGTGAGGACCTCGATCTTGTCATCACCGCAATCAACGTGCAGCGTGAAGTAGGTGGTAATCTTGCGGAAATTCTGGACACCATCTCTTACACCATCCGGGAACGGGTGAGAATCAAAGGTGAAATTCGCGTTTTAACAACGCAAGTGATGTACTCAGGTCGGTTCCTCTCGATGATGCCGGTGTTCGTAATGGGCATTTTATATTTGGTCAATCGGCCATATATGGAAGAGTTCTTTAAACCTGAAAATAACGCAAAATTACCTTGTGGCTATATTGCCCTGGCCTGTGCAGCGATTCTCATTATTACCGGTTATGTTGCCATGAATAAACTCGGCGATATTGAAGTATAAATAAGGGCGAAGGAAGGTATCTAGATGAACCCACTCGTTCTTCTCATTAGCATTGGAGCTGTTATCGTTATTGTTGCAGCTCTTCTTGTCTACATTGGACTGAGAAATCCCCGTACGTATGATGAACAGGAACTCCAGTCTCGCCTGGATGATTTCAATCAACGGGGTGAAACGATCGATCTCGAAAAAATCGAGCTTTCTCTGCCATTTACGGAACGCGTCATTTTCCCATTTGCTCGCAGGCTGGGGGAATTAGCCATCCGCTTTACCCCACAAAACGCGCTGCAATCGATTTCAAAAAAACTTGACCTGGCAGGTAATCCAGGCAAGCTGGACCCGACGACGTTTCTTGCGTTACAGTTCATTGCGGCCGTGTTCTTTGGCGGTTTGCTTATTCTAGCATTCACCTTTGGCCAGGCAAATATCCCATTTGGCCAGCGGTTGTTATTTACGTTTGGCGGAATCCTGATCGGGTTCTACTTCCCTCAGCTTTGGATTAGCGGCAAAATTTCCCGCCGCCAAAAGGAAGTGCGGAAGGCATTGCCCGACGCGCTAGACTTATTAACAATTTGTGTGGAAGCTGGTTTAGGGTTTGATGCAGCCATGGCAAAAGTTAGCGATAAATGGGAATCAGAACTTTCATTGTCTTTTGCCCGGGTAATCCAGGAATTACAATTGGGGAAAATACGCCGCGAAGCGCTTCGCGATATGGCTGATCGTTTAGGACTTCCTGAAATGACCAGTTTTGTCGCTGCAGTCATTCAGAGCGAACAACTGGGTGTTAGCATGGCGAAAGTACTTCGAATTCAGTCAGACCAGATGCGGGTTCGCCGCCGGCAGCATGCTGAAGAGGAAGCGCATAAAGCACCTATTAAGATGCTAATCCCGATGGCGCTGTTGATCTTCCCCGCCTTAATGATAACGCTGATGACACCTGCCGCACTGCGCATGATGAATTCTGTACTGGCCGGCGTCTTGTTCTAAGCCAATCACAAGCGAAGGAGCATCTTATGACAATGGCAGGCCTTGAACGCCCTGCCTATTTTCTATACCACACTTTGTGGTGCGCGCTGGATTGGCTCTTTCCTCCAACCTGCGGGGGCTGTAGCTTGCCTGGGACACGCTGGTGTGAGGATTGTCAGAAGCAGGTTGTGCGAGTTCAAGGCAGAATCTGTCCCTGTTGCGGAGATCCGCTGACTGAAAATGCTTCCTGGTCCGGGCCTTGTCGTAACTGTTTGAACTATCCACCAGCATTCCTGGCGCTGCGGTCATTTGGTATATTTGATGGTCACCTACGGGAGGCCCTTCACCAGTTAAAGTACCAACGCGATATGGGCCTGGGGGAAGCTCTTTCCAAACATCTCATCGAGATATATAATGAGGTCAAGTGGGATGTAAATCTGGTTGTTCCTGTGCCCCTCAGTCAACAGCGGTTGAAAGAAAGAGGTTACAATCAGTCAGGTTTATTAGGAAGGCCATTTGCCTATGCCATTCAGAAGGCTTATCAGCCAGACGTTCTTCAGCGAACTCGCGATACGTGTTCGCAAGTCGGCCTATCAGCATTCGATCGGCATCAAAACGTGAATGGGGCATTTCAAGCGCGAGCCGATAAAGTTAATGGAAAAGCAGTTTTGGTCATCGATGACGTAACCACTACGGGTTCTACCATAAACGCCTGCGCTCAGGCGCTTTATGCAGCCGGGGCATCCGCGGTCTATGGACTGACTCTTGCGAGAGCAGTATTGAAAGCGGATGTAGACGATCGGTCGATATAATCTTAGAAAGCGGAGGTAAAAATGACTCTCGAAGTCGCAATCTTTCCGAAAAATCTGGAATTGACTGACCGAATCAACGAATATGTTACTAAGAAAATCACCAAGCTAGATCGTTTTCTAAACGATATTGAGGAAACACGCGTCGACCTGGCTTATCAAAAATCTGCGCGAAATCCAGCAGATCGCCAGGTAGCGCAAATTACAATCCGGGGACGGGGTTATATTCTCCGGACAGAAGAACGTTCGGATGATATTTTCACAGCGGTAGACCTGGCGCTTGAAAAAATGCAGCGTAAAATGGAACGCTATAAGGGCAAGCGCATGCGCGGACGGGGCGACGGAACAGCCATTGCTGATTTGACCGCTGAAATCCCCGCTCCCATTGAAGAAGAGGAAAACGCCCCTGTTATTGCCCGGCGCAAAACATTCAGTCTGATCCCGATGGATGAGTTAGAGGCAGTTGAGCAGATGATCCAGTTGGGGCATGAGAATTTTTTCGTGTTCTACAATGCCAATACTAACTCGGTTAATGTACTATATCGCCGCCGGGACGGATCTTATGGTTTAATCCAACCGACGCTCGGTTAGATCGAGTATTTCCTTCCTCTCGTCTCAGCTCCATCAATAGATAGCGTGTCTGCTGCATAAAAATCATGCAGCAGACACGACTTTTATACTTCCTTAAGAGCAACCTTTTAAGAAGCGGCAAGTTTATCTTGTCACGGATGAGCCATTTTGCTATAATCATACGGTTGGAAATAATTATTTTTCTAAGAGGCAAGCGAAAATGATTGATGTAAATGAACTCCGTAAAGGCGTCATCTTTGAATATGACAACAGCCTCTACAAGGTACTGGAATATACACACCACAAGCCAGGACGCGGAAATGCCATCATCCGCATCAAAGCGCGTAACATTCGCACCGGCTCTACGATTGAAAAGACTTTCAACTCAGGTGACCGGGTGCAGGATGTGCGTCTCGATTATCACAATGTACAGTATCTTTATAAAGATGGCGATCTGTACTACTTCATGGACGCGGAAACTTTCGAACAACCGGCTTTTCCAGGCAGTTTGATTGGTGACCAGGCGGGGTACCTGAAAGAGGGCCTGGAAGTCAAGTTAAACTTTCTATGAAAGTGAACCCCTGGATATCGAACTGCCGACTTCGGTTGACCTACAGGTTGTCGAATCAGAAGTCGCGGTTCGCGGAGATACCGCCACTGGCGTAACCAAGAAAGTAGTGGTCGAGACTGGCGCGACAGTGGATGTGCCGAATTTCGTGAAAGAAGGAGACACAATCCGAGTTGACACTCGTACGGGCGCTTATGTCACCCGTGTGTAATCTTCATCGGTTTTAGATTTGGCAATGGATGAATTAGAGTCCTGTCCCCTAAAACCGGGGACAGGTTTTTAATGGGTACCGGTTAGAACTAGAAGGAAGATATCCATGCGCACGCCTGCTGGATTTGAATGCAAGTATTTCTATGGGAATTATTTTCGGGGTCGCAAACAGGAAGAATGCCGCCTGATTGGTAACGAACCAGCACCGAATCACTGGACACCTGATCTCTGTCAGAAATGTCCAGTCCCTGGAATCTTGCGGGCGAACGCTTGCGAACATATGGTTTTAGATGCTCGTGTACGTCGCTCAATGTTAGGTTTGATTAAGAGAGTGGAGGTCACAGCCTTTTGTAACTTTAGCCAACAGCCGGTTGCCGAACCGCAAGTTGGCTGTGGACAATGCCACCCGTTACCATCCGCTTTCAGGGAAAAGGATAAATGACCCTCACACTCCTCATCGATCTGGATGATACCCTGTTGGGAAATAACATCCAGACTTTTCTGCCAGCGTATTTAAAGGCATTAGGAAAACATCTTATTGAATATGTCCCTCCTGCCCTGATGGTGGAGAATTTGTTATCCGCCACTCAGGTGATGATTGCTAACAACACCCCCACCCTGACTCTGGAACGATCTTTTGACCAGGTTTTCTACCCGGCTGTTGGCAGAACCAAAGAAGAAATGCGGGAATTGTTAGAAACGTTCTATGGAGAAGTGTTTCCGGGACTGCGGGATCTCACCACAAAAAAGTCAGAAGCGGTCCAACTGGTAGAGACAGCCCTGGCGCTAGGTCACACACTGGTAGTAGCAACGAATCCCATTTTCCCACGTCAGGCAATTTTACATCGTTTGGAATGGGCAGGGTTAAATGCAAACCAGGTTCCATTTGCGCTGGTGACGGATTACGAGCGCTTTCACTTTGCGAAACCCAACCCTGCCTTCTTTGCTGAGATCCTGGCGCAGTTAGCCTGGCCAAATCAACCTGCTGTCGTTATTGGCAACAGCCTTGAAGATGATCTGCTCCCCGCCGCCCAGCTGGGACTGCCCGTATTTTGGGTCCAGGACCACCCTGTAGAGATTCCCCCAGGTCTGCCCCCATTCAGTGCCAGTGGCAGATTAGATGAAGTTGTAGATTGGATAAAACAGGTGGACCAGGAAAATCCGCGCCAGCCTTTTTCTACCCCGCCAGCTTTACTGGCGCTGCTCAAAGCCACACCAGCCGCCTTAGATACCTTCTGTCTGGGACTGAGTGACCGCCAATGGTGCGAGCACCCAGCGCCTGGAGAGTGGAGTCTGACGGAAGTCTTATGTCATTTGCGCGATGTAGACCGGGAAGTCAATATTCCGCGCCTGGAAAAGGTGATCACAGAAGATAATCCCTTCATCGCCGGTCTGAACACGGACAGTTGGGCGAAAGAACGGGATTATTATCATCAAGACGGGCGGAAAGCCTTAAAAGAATTTATTTCTGCCCGTGACAGCCTGATTAGAGAACTGGAAACACTGACCGGCGCAGATTGGGAACGCCAGGTGCGGCATGCGATCTTTGGTCCAACCACCTTAAGAGAGCTGGTCAGCTTTACGACGACCCATGACCGCACTCATATCCAGCAAGCGCATGCTTCCGTACATGCCCTGGTCTGACTTAAAACCGACCAAAAGTGCAAAGAGTTTATAAGAGTTTGATAAGATTTTGTCAATTCTTTATCCAAAAACTAGATTGCTAGCCAGATGGTTGGTATAATCTTCTCATCAGTCCCTTCAGATAAATTGCTTCATTAATCGAATGAGGCCTGGGACTAACTAGGGAGGTTTCTGTGAATTCACGTAACCAATCGTATGTCATCTACCTGTTGCTGTTTATTGCTATCATTGCAATGCTGGTTTATAACTTCACATCTCAAGGAACCAGCCAGAGCGCCAAGACCATCAATCAGGTCGCGGCAGATGTGCAAAGCGGCCAGGTGAAACGGATCATCGAGGATGAGAACCGCCTGCGTGTCATTTATAATGATGGTAGCGAGCATGACTCCACTATCGAAACCAATGCCACGCTGGTGCAACAACTGCTCAACCTCGGTGTTCAACCAGCTCAGCTTCAGCCGGACAAAGTAAGTATTGAAATTAAACCCCCGAGCGCCTGGCTGGGTATTATTACTGCTTTAGGGTATATTCTTCCATTCCTGATTTTAGGAGCCGTGTTCTTCTTTATCTTCCGGCAGGCTCAGGGCAGCAACAATGCGGCCATGTCCTTCGGCAAGTCAAGAGCCCGTATGTTTACTGGTGATCATCCGACAGTTTCGTTTGACGATGTGGCGGGTGCAGAGGAAGCAAAGGAAGAACTTAAAGAAGTCGTTGAGTTCTTGCGTGAGCCGCAAAAGTTTATTCAACTTGGCGCACGCATCCCCAAAGGGGTGCTGTTAGTCGGCCCTCCAGGAACAGGAAAGACGCTGATCGCAAAGGCGGTTTCTGGTGAAGCCGGGGTGCCTTTCTTCTCGATTTCCGGTTCTGAATTTGTGGAAATGTTCGTAGGTGTGGGCGCCAGCCGCGTACGTGACTTGTTTGATCAGGCCAAGCGCCATTCACCTTGCATCGTTTTTGTCGATGAAATTGATGCAGTTGGCCGCCAGCGCGGCGCCGGCTTAGGCGGCAGTCACGATGAACGCGAGCAGACTTTGAATCAGCTGCTAGTCGAAATGGACGGTTTCGATACCGACACCAACATCATTATCATGGCGGCCACCAACCGCCCCGACATTCTTGATCCGGCTTTGCTGCGCCCCGGTCGTTTCGACCGCCGGGTCGTACTTGACCGGCCAGATATGCGCGGGCGCGAGGCAATCCTTAAAGTACACGTCAAGGGCAAACCACTTGCGCCTGGGGTTGAACTGGGTGTATTAGCCCGCTCGACGCCTGGCTTTGTCGGCGCCGACCTGGAAAACCTGGTCAATGAAGCAGCCATTCTGGCAGCCCGGCGCAATAAGAAAGTGATCGCTCAACCCGAATTTGAAGAAGCGATTGAACGCGTGATCGCCGGCCCTGAACGTAAGAGCCGCCTGATCAGCGAAGATGAGAAGCGCGTGGTAGCCTACCACGAAGCCGGACACGCTGTAGTGATGCATAGCATCCCAGAGTCAGACCCAGTCCAGAAAGTTTCCATCATCGCCCGCGGTATGGCCGGCGGCTTTACTCTGTCCTTGCCGGAAGAAGACCGGACCTTGATGGCTCGCAAGAAAATCCTGGCCGATCTGACCGGTTTGCTGGGTGGGCGAGCCGCGGAAGAGCTGGTATTTGATGATATTACCTCTGGTGCTTCTAATGATATCGAACGCGTCACGCAGTTGGCCCGCACGATGGTCACCCGCCTGGGCATGAGCGAAGCGCTTGGCCCAATGGTATACGGGCAAAAAGAAGAATTAATCTTCCTGGGGCGCGAAATATCCGAACAGCGCGATTACTCAGAAGCTGTTGCTGAACAGATCGATCGGGAAGTACGCAAACTGGTTAATGAAGCCTATGATCGGGCGCGCGCCATCTTACGCGAGCACCGCGATGCGCTTGACCGGGTTGCCAGCAAGCTGCTTGAGGAAGAGACCATCTCGCGTGAGCAGTTCGAAGAGCTTTACCCCGCACCCGTCACCAAGAGAAATCCCACGCCCGTCGTGGCAATGAATAACTAAAGTTTGGTTACTGCGAATTAATAAGGAAGTCGCCCAAAATGAACATTTTGGGCGACTTCTAGCAATTAATAAGGATTTATTGTTGAACCACCCCGAAAATTCGGGGTGGTTCAACAATAAAAGGGCTTTAATAGTGCCATGAACAGAACTATTCTGCGGACGATGGCAGCCATCGCAAGAGACTACTGGCTTGTTCTGGCAGCCATAATGATTGTAGGCATCTCCCAGTCATTTGTTGGCATGTATGCGCTGGTTTTCTTCCAACGCTTGATTGATGGCATCCCGAGTGCAAAGCAGCTTACCGACCTGACCCCTGCCCTGGCCGGATACATCAGTTTAACCGTTTTGAACCACGTGCTTATCTATGCTGTGGGTTATCCTAACAGCGTTCTTGAGAAAGGGGTCGTCCAGTGGGTGAAACTGCGAGCATTGCGGAAAGTCTCTCGCATCGATTATTTGGCTTACCAGAACCTGGGAACTGGTAACTTGATCCAGAATATCGAGAACGGAGCAGAGGCCACCCGCAACTTGCTCACCGAGTTCTACCTGGCCATCGGCCGGCAGATCCTTCCAGCGATGGTCATCAGCCTATTCTTCATTCACTACTATGATCAGAACCTGTTCCTGATCATTCTGGCCAGCTACAGCATCTTTTACCTGGTCTCCTATAAACTCATGCACTACCTGCGCCTGGAGACAGAGAAAATGCTTTCGAACCAGGAGGATTTTTCGCGCTTCTCAGTGCGGGCATTTATGGAGCTGGTTGTTTTTCGGATTAATGGGCGGTTCAAAGATGAGATTGAACGGGTAAAGAACATTTCAGATGAGGTTGTTCGCTCACGCGCCATGATTTACCTGGTGCAGGAGTTGTTTTTTACCGGCTTTGCCCTGATGATCTTTATCGTGCAAGCGCTGGTTATCCTCCAGCAAGTGAGTAAGATCATCGCTGGTAGTTCAACCATTGGTACGATGGTCGCGCTGGTCGATTTCATCCGCATCGTCTTCTTTCCCATCTCTGGCTTGAGCATGGCCTGGGTCAGCTACCGGCTGAACTCGGTTACCTTTGCCCGCTTTCACAGCTTCTTTTCCCTACCAGATGATCCTGGCCTTGATCATTCTCAAATGATCAACATCCAACAAGGTGAAGTTAATTTCAAACAAGTCAGTTTTGCTTATCCGGAACAACCTGTGTTGCACGACTTTTCCTTACGGATTCCGGGTGGAAAGACAACCGGGTTGGTAGGCTTGAGCGGCAGCGGGAAGTCTACACTGGTGCGCCTGTTACTGCAACTTATCAAACCCCAGGCTGGTCAGGTTTGTATCGATCACCAGGACTTAAGTGAGATCAATCTGCCGACTTACTACCAGCAGGTCGCTTATATCCCCCAAGAACCGCCTATCTTTGATGGCAGCTTGCGAGAGAACCTGGTGTTCGACCGCGACCCGGGTGGGCAGCGCCTGGCTGAAGTAATTCAACAGGTGGGCTTGAGCGAACTGGTTGCGCGGCTGTCACAGGGATTGAACACGCTGGTGGGTGAACGCGGCGTAAAACTATCTGGCGGAGAGCGCCAGCGGCTGGCTTTTGGACGTCTTTTGCTCCAGGACCCCAAGATCGTCATACTGGATGAACCCACTTCAGCGCTGGACAGCCTGACTGAAGATTTCGTAACGCACAACCTCATTCCATTTCTAAAAGGAAAAACCGTGATTGTCGTCGCGCATCGCTTGCAGACAGTGATGAACGCTGATCAGATTGTCGTGTTAGAGAATGGAAAGGTGATCCAAACTGGAGGATTCGAGGAACTGATCACTGAGGCAGGTAAGTTTCGCCAGTTATGGGAAAAACAAGCCAACCAGCAATCCAGTACGACAAAACCGGTGAAGGCCGAATAAAAGATCGCCAACCCCAGATTCACCCGGTCAAAACCAGTAGTGATAATTATTTTTCAGCTTCGTTATGTTGCCGAACGAGTTCTCGACGCAGCACCTTGCCTACCAGAGAACGCGGCAAGGCTTCCCTGAATTCGACTGCAACCGGAACCTTATAATAAATCAAAGCTTCTTCACACCAACCGCGCACTTCTTCGCTGGAGAGCTGTGCGCCGGGATGCAGCACGATCCAGGCTTTAGGCGCTTCGCCGCGAATCGGGTCAGGGATGCCGGCAACACTCACCTCCTGCACCTCGGCATGGCTGGCTATAACCTCTTCAATCTCTCGCGGCCAGACTTGGAAACCACTTACCTTGATTAATTCTTTCTTCCGGTCAATGATGTAAAAGTAGCCGTCGGCGTCCATGCGGGCAATATCGCCGGTATGTAGCCAGCCATCTTTCAGAGCGTTTCTCGTCTCCTCCGGCATGTTATGATACCCCTGCATCACCTGAGGGCTGTTGACCAGCAACTCCCCGATTTCCCCCGGGGCCAGTTCCGTTTGACCATCTTCCAGACTGACGATTTTCGCATCCACATCCGGCAGCGGCAAGCCAATTGAACCCTCTCGCTTCTCGCCAAACATCGGGTTGCAGTGCGTGGCGGTCGGAGCTTCAGAAAGCCCGTACCCTTCCATCAGCTGTGCTCCAGTCAATGCTTCAAAGCGGTCTTTGACCTCCTTCAACAGCGGGGCAGACCCCGAAATACAGGCCCGGACCGATCGTAAATGATACTTTCCAGCCAGCACCTCAGGGTCACGGTTGATTAAGGCATACATGGTGGGCACTCCCGGAAAGAAAGTGGTCTGATAAGCTTCGATGTTATGCAGCAGTGCAGACATCTCACGCGGGTCTGGGATCAGAACCATTTTCGCACCCAGCAGAACGCTTACGCTCATCCCCACGATCATGCCATAAACATGATACATTGGAATAGCCATTAAGGTTGTTTCCTCGCCCTCCTTAAGACCAACCAACCAATTGCGGAACTGAAGTGAATTCGCCACCAGGTTGCGGTGCAGCGCAACTGCCCCTTTAGGAACGCCAGTGGTGCCACCGCTGTATTGAAAAACGGCCACATCATCCGGTAAAACGGATACATTTACCTGCGCCCGCGCCGGTTGTGAAGCGATGACCCGCCCTAACCAGGCATCCGCGGGCAGTATAGATATGCGTCCAGCCTCCTGGAATCCGCCACCCGCAGCCCAGACCGCCATCTCAAAAGCATCGGATAAGCTGGTCAGGACAATGGTCTGTAAATCCGTTTTCGAACGAACCGCTTGAAAGAGCGGATAAGCGTTCTCCAGGCCGATCAAAATTTTGACACCCGCATCCCGCACCTGATATTCCAATTCACGCTGTTTATACTGCGGGTTCAGCGCCACAACCACCCCACCCGCTTTCAGCACGGCATAATAAGCCAGAATGAACTGGGGAATATTCGGAAGGAATATACCGACGCGGTCGCCTTTTTTAACGCCCAAAGCGCCTAATCCAAGTGCGAGCCGGTTCGCCAATTCCAGCATTTCCCCGTACCGCACGATGCTGTCTTGAAAAACCGTACAGGGCTGGCTTTCATACCGGCAAGCTGCCTGGTCAAAGAAGTAAAAAGCAGACACCTCAGGATATTGAATTGACGCGGGCACGCCCGGGTCGTAATGCGCAAGCCAGGGACGCTTATCTATCATTTTCTGCTCCATCCATGATTGATCGATCATTTGAAAATTCTTGAAATGATCTGGTAGTTTTTTATTCCAGAAACATCACAAGAATGTAAAAACAGATTTATTGTATCAGAAGCGGCAATAGGGACTTATGCCGCAAGCGGCGTTCCTGGTGGAATCCAGGCATCCTCCGAATGGACCAATGCTTCGATCGCATTCACACTCTCTGGGCCAGCCTTAAACCAGTGGATATGCGGATCAGTCTCCTTGAACCAGTTTGCCTGATGGCGCACGAACCGCCTGGTCAGGCGTTTAATCAGCCTACACGCTTCTTCCAGCGTCAGCCGCCCTTTCAGATAGGCGACCATTTCCCGGTAACCAATCGCGGAAAGCGCAGGCAGGTCTGGTGAATAACCCTGCTGCAATAAACTCAGCACTTCATCTGGAAAACCGGCTGCAACCATCGCGTCAATGCGCTGGTCAACCCGCTGGTAAAGCTCCAGACGCGGTCTTTTTAGCCCTACAATCAATAAAGAATAAGGTGAAGTGAGTTGCTGGCGCTGAGCCGAAAATGGTTTGCCTGTTCGCAACGTAACCTCTAGAGCCCGAATAGTGCGCCGGACATTGTGCGCATCAATCCAGCCAGCGGCTAAAGGATCAATCACCGCCAGACGGGAGTGTAGACCAGCAGGGCTCACCTGCTGCGCCCAGCGCTCCAGAGCTGCCCGAAGAACAGCGTCGGGCGCCTGCGAGGGTACAGACCAGCCCTGCATAACCGCACGCACGTACTGTCCGGTACCCCCTACCAGCAGCGGCAGTCGTCTTCTGCTGTGGATCCCGGCGATTGCCTCCTGGGCAGCCTGTTGAAAAACAGGCAGACTCCAGGTGTCTGTGATATCCGCAATGTCAATCAGGTGATGCGGCACACGCGCCTGCTCGGCAGGGGTAGGCTTGGCGGTGCCAATATCCAGGCCGCGATAAAACAAGCGCGAATCGGCGGAAACAATTTCCGCTCCCAGCCGTTCCGCCAGCTGCAAGGCAATCTCCGTCTTGCCAACGGCGGTGGGGCCCACGATAACGACCAGAGGCGCGGGTTGCTCAGGCAGAAACGTTTTCGAAGTGCTCAATGTGCACATCCTCAACTTTTGCCCCGGGTTGACCCTGAATCGCGATTATATCAATGCGCCAGACCTTTTCTGCCAATTCGGGGTGATTTTGCAGATAAGCTTGCGCAGCCTGAAACAGGTGCTCCATTTTTCGCGCATCCACAGCTTCTTCTGGCAGACCAAAATGGGTATTGGTGCGCGTTTTCACCTCCACGAATACCAGCCCTCCATGAGCCGCTTGCGCAACCAGGTCCACTTCCCCACGCGCCGTTCGCGCATTCCGCGCCAGGATTTGATAGCCCCGTTGTTCTAGAAAATAGGCGGCGACATTCTCGCCCCACCGACCGATGCGCTGCTTATATGTTTGCGCCAAATTTCCTCCACAATGCATCCAAACTGCCCATCTCTGGTCTATGACCCCATATCCGCAACCTGCTGCAACTTTGACAATTCTTGAATTCGTGCTAAACTAGTCTCAACCTGCACGCGAGTTGTGAAGGCCAAATCGGATCACTGAAATGTAAGCCAGAATGAATTTTACCTTACTGGATTTTTTTTGTCAGCTAGCCGATCAATGTTACCGGTGAGTCCAAGGGATCGCCGGTTGCCTTTAAAACTTATAAGTATCAGGAGGGGAAATGCCCACTGCCGAACTGATCGCCATCGGTACGGAACTGCTGTTGGGAGAGATTCAGGATACCAATACGCGCTACCTTGCGCGGACACTGCGTGATTTGGGGATTAATATTTATCGAGCAACCATTGTAGGGGATAATACCGAGCGCATCGCGCTGGTGATCCGTGAAGCCATGCAGCGCAGCCAGATCATCATAACCACTGGTGGGTTAGGACCTACTGTGGATGACCCCACCCGGGCCGCGGTTGCCCTGGCCTTGGAAGTGGATACCGAATTTCGGCCAGAATTGTGGGAGCAAATTCAAGCGCGCTTTCAAAGGTATGGGCGCATCCCATCAGAGAATAACCGGCGGCAGGCCTGGATCCCGACAGGCGCAATTGCCGTGGAAAACCCGGTAGGAACCGCACCCTCCTTTATCTGCGAGGCGGTCAATGCCTGCATTATCAGCCTACCCGGCGTGCCGCGTGAGATGGAATACCTGACCCAAAATGTCGTTTTACCCTACCTGCGTGACCGGTTCCAGCTTACCGGCACCATTAAAGCGCGGGTATTACATGTTGCCGGGGTAGGTGAATCGACGGTGGACGAGTGGATTGCCGACCTGGAGACCCATACCAACCCTACAGTGGGGTTATTAGCCCACCCAGGGCAGGTGGATGTACGCATCACAGCAAAGGCAGATACTTTCGAAGAAGCGGACCGGCTGATCGCAGAGATGGAAGTCCAGGTCCGCGAGCGCATTAAAGAGGGGTTGTATGGTGCGGATCAGGAAACGCTGGAAGACTGTGTCCAACAGGCGCTGCGCGACCGAAATTGGCAGGCAGCCTTTGTAGAATGCGGCCTGGGCGGCGCGTTACGCGACCGCCTGGCGCGCATTAATATTCCCAACAGCCAGGTAAAGGTGATGTCTACAGCCTGCTCACAAGCAGAGTTGGAACAGCAGGCGGCTGGATTTAAAGAACAAGGTCAGGCGCAAGTGTTATTGGGAGTCAGCCTGGAACAAAGTAGCGATAAACATGTTCTGAATCTGGTCATCCTGACGCCATCCGGGAATGCCACAGAGGTACGCTCATACGGGGGAGAACGGAACCTGGGTACCCCCTGGGCAATAAATACGGGTTTGGAGCTGCTGCGCCGTAAAGTAACCGAGAATAAAGTCTAAATCATCAACCGGCGACAAACCGCGAAGAAGGGAAAACAAAGAGAATGGAAAAAGTTGACTTTTTATTAAAAAATGCCTACGTACTGACCATGGATCTAGAGATGCACCAGTACGAGCATGGGGCAGTCGCAGTAAAAAACGACAGCATCGTCGCGGCCGGCCCAGAGGAAGCACTTACGCAGCGTTTTACCGCCGACCAAACCGTCGACTGCGGCGGGAAGGTGCTGATGCCGGGTCTGATCAACGCGCATACCCATGCCGCAATGACCTTACTGCGTGGGTTAGCAGACGACCTGCGCCTGGACGTATGGTTAATGGGTTATATGATGCCAGTCGAGCGTGAATTTGTCTCTCCAGAGTTTGTCCGCCTGGGCACGAAACTGGCCTGCGCCGAGATGATTCGCAGTGGGATAACCTGCTTTGCGGACATGTATTATTTCGAGGAAGATGTAGCAGTTGCCACAGCCGAAGCAGGCATGCGCGCGCTGTGCGCGCAGTCTGTGCTGAAGTTTCCCACCCCCGATGCCCAATCCTTTGAAGAATCACTGGCTTATGCGCGGAATTTCATTCAACGCTGGAAAGGCCATCCGCTGATCGTGCCATCCGTGGCGCCCCATGCGCCTTACACCTGCACCGAAGACATCCTGCATGATACAGCGGCCTTAGCCGTAGAGTTTGATGTGCCTCTGCACACCCACCTTGCCGAGACGGCCCTGGAGGTGGAAAATATGCGTCACGAGCAAGGCATGCCGGTCGTTCCTTACGTGAAGAAACAGGGGTTGCTGGAAGCGAAAGTCCTTGCGGCGCACTGTGTATTCATCGATGAAGGCGAAATGCGCACATTGAAGCATTCCCGCGCCGGGGTAGCGCATAACCCATCTTCTAATCTTAAACTGGCCTCCGGGATTGCTCCAGTGAAGCGTATGTTAGAACTGGGGCTAAACGTCGGTATCGGCACAGATGGCCCAGCCTCAAACAACGACCTGGATATGCTGGAAGAAGTGCGTTTAGCCGCCTTCCTGGCCAAAGGCGCCAGCGGCGACCCCACCGCACTGCCGGCGCAGCTGGCGCTGCTGATGGCTACTCGCCTGGGCGCGCAGGCGATGCATATGGGTGACATCACCGGCTCGCTGGCACCCGGCAAACGGGCAGACCTGATCCTGATTGATACTTCTCCCTTACATAATGCACCAAACTTCCGCCACGATCCAAATTCAAAATATGCCCAAATAGTCTACGCGGGTAAGTCCACAGACGTGACTGATGTGATGATAAACGGGCAATGGGTCATGCGAGATCATCAACTGCTGACCTTACAGGAAGCGGAACTGGTTACCGAGGCGCAGGCCTATGCCAAGAAGATCGACGCCTTCTTGCAAGAACGCGAACAGTCTATTCTCTCCAAGCTAATCGCCATCGGTGGAGCAATGGAGCAAGAGAGTTTTGAAATCCAGGCCAAAGTACGCATCGATGACGCTCAGCCCATTCTAGAAGCGCTGCGCCAGCCTGAGATTGAAATCTTACGCAAGCGGCATTACCACGAATATGATACCTATTTCGCTTTTGACGACCCAGATCAGGGCACTTTGCGCTACCGAGAGGATCACTTCATCAACGACCAGGATCAGATCTATAATGTCCGTTCGCGGCTGACGTTAATCGGGCGCCCGGAGTTTAATTATCCTCAGGCGGTACTGCTTTCTCGCAGCCGCTACTTTGCTCCGGCGAACCAGAGTCAGCGCTTCTACCGCGAATACTTTAAACCCTCTCACCAATGGGAAGTTGAAAAAGACCGTCAGCGCTTCCTGGTTCAATACAAAGACACCGAGTTCTTTATCAATATCGATAACATCAAAAAGCCTGAATTGGGTAAGTTTTTGGAAGTGAAAAGCCGCACGTGGAGCCGCCAGGACGCGAACTATAAAGCCAGCCTTGCCAAAGAGCTCATTGAATACTTAGGTGCTTCACCCACCGCTGCGACTTATAGTGATTACATTGAAATGGTAAAATCGATATAAGCGCGTGAAGTAAAGGGTTTGGATGATAGATAATCAAGTAAGGAGTAAAACAGCGTGGCCGACTCGCCGGTGACTTCCGCTAAAACCATGCGAATACTGTTTGTAGCTGCAGAAGCCGACCCGATTATTAAAGTCGGTGGTCTGGGTGATGTGACCGGCTCGCTGCCACGCACCTTACGTTCGCTCAAACCTGCTCAAGCGCAGGGCTATACACTGGATATCCGGCTGGTAATCCCTTTCCATTCCGGCATCGCCGCCAGCGGGAAAGATTTCGAGCTGGTAGCCTCGTTTGATGTTCCTCATCCAGACGGCCCGATAGCAGCCCAGGCTTTTCGCACACAGGTTGCGCATCTACCCGTTTACCTGATCAGCGGCGCGCCGATCCCAGCAGATTCGCCCGTCTACAGTCTCGACACAGAGAAAGATGGGGAAAAGTTTACCTTCTTCTCCCTGGCAGTATTGGAACTGGCCCGCGCACTAGACTGGGCGCCGGATATCCTGCACGCCAACGACTGGCATACTGCCATCGCGATCTATAAGCTCTTCTTGCTGCGCCGTGCAAAGGATCCTTTTTTTGCGCGCACCCGCTCCATGCTTACCGTCCACAACCTGCCCTTTATGGGAGCCGGTACAGAAGCTGCCCTGGCTTCCTTTGGCATTCCAGAACTAGAAGATAAGCGTCTGCCACCCTGGGGCGGATACCAGCCGCTGCCAATGGGATTAGCAACCGCGGACTCGATCACTACTGTTTCGCCAACTTACGCCCGGGAAATACTGACCCCAGAATTTGGCTGTGGTTTGCAAGACTTTTTACAACTGCGCGCCGGCAGCATCTCGGGCATCCTGAATGGATTGGATGAGCCTTTATGGGACCCGGCGACGGACGCAGTTCTAGCACAAACCTTCTCGCTGGAAACCCTGAAGGACCGGACGGCGAACAAAAAGGCTCTACTGCGCGAATTCGGCCTGCCGCCTAACCTGGACCTGCCTTTGCTCATCCTCATCAGCCGCATGGACCAGCAGAAAGGGGTCGACCTGGCAGTGGAAGGGCTGCGTCAGATCGCCGGACTTCCCTGGCAGGCAGTTCTATTGGGCACAGGCGACCCGGTTCTGGAAGCATCTGTCCGGCAGTTAGAAGCAGAGTTTCCCTACCGGGTGCGGGGCGTCATCCGTTTTGATGGAAAGCTGGCGCGCCGCATGTACGCGGGCGGGGATATGCTGCTTATGCCTTCTCGCTACGAGCCCTGCGGCCTGGCGCAGATGATTGGGATGCGCTACGGCTGTGTTCCAGTAGCTCGTTCTACGGGGGGGCTTCGCGACACCGTAAAAGACAATCAAACCCCTGAAACCAGTACCGGCTTTCTTTTTGAAGATCCCACTCCTGAGGCCCTGGCTGCGGCGCTACGGCGGGCGATCGCAGCTTATGCCGAGCCTGCTGCCTGGCAGGCCAGGCAGATATATGGAATGCAGCAAAATTTCTCCTGGCAACGATCGGCCGAAGCATACGCGAAGATTTACAAGAGTTTACGGGTATAAGCAGGCACAAATATTGTTTCGTTCTTAGTTATTTCATCAGACCCATCTCCATAAATCTATTGATTGAAGGGAGTAAATCGTTATGAAGGTCCGCAGTATTATTTTGGCCGGAGGGGAAGGAACTCGATTAGGGGTACTGACTGCCAAAAGGACGAAACCTGCCGTCCCCTTTGGTGGTAAATATCGGATTATTGATTTTCCCCTATCGAATTGTGTCAATTCGAATATTTACGATGTCATGATCGTAGCGCAATATCGCCCACACTCTTTAATTGAACATATTGGCGCCGGGGGTCCCTGGGATCTTAACCGAGATTTTACGGGTGGAATCCGCATCTATACTCCCTTCCGTTCTCGGGCTGCCAGCTGGTTTGTCGGCACTGCGGATGCCGTCCAACAAAACTTTACTTTCATCAAACGCGGCAGCCCGGATCTCATCTTAATCCTCTCCGGCGACCATGTATACACCATGGATTACGGTGCAATGATCGACTTTCACCTCCGGCACGGCGCTGACCTGACAATGGCCACTATTTCCGTCCCGCTGGAAGAAGCTTCCCGGTTTGGGATCGTGAACGTGGACAGCAGCAGACGGGTGACCTCTTTTATCGAGAAACCCGCGCACCCGGAATCAAACCTGGTCAACATGGGCATTTATTTGTTCAACTTGACCACACTCGACGCCGCTCTGTGGGATGACCACTTAAGCCAGGATTCGTCCCATGACTTTGGCAAGGATATCATCCCGGATTTGATCGACCGGGGCGCGAAAATCTTTGCTTACCCTTATGAAGGATATTGGGTGGATGTCGGAACGGTCAACTCCTACTGGCAGGCGCATATGGATTTGCTCCAAACGCCACCCGTACTGGATCTTTATAACCGCGCCTGGGTAATCCATACCCGCACAGAAGAGCGCCCTCCCGCACGCATTTTAAGGGGCGCAGTTGTTGAAGATAGTTTAATCTCTGACGGCTGCGTGGTTGAACCGGGCGCAAAGGTGGTTCGCAGTATCCTTTCGCCTGGCGTTTATGTCAGTGCAGGCGGCCAGGTAAGCGAATCGATTTTGCTGACCGATACCACCATCGGACGCGAAGCCCGGGTTGAGCGCGCAATTTTAGATAAGCGGGTCTGTGTTGGCGATCAGACTGTCATCGGCAGCTTGCAGGTGGATCCCCTCTCCATCCCAATGATTGGCAAGAATGCCATTCTTCCGGCGCGGATTGTAGTGGAACCTGGCGCCTCGATCGGTGTGGATGTTGCCGCATCAGATTTCTCAAATGAAGTAATTCGCTCTGGAATGTACATTCAAACACGGAGATTACCAAATGAAGTTTATTAGATCGTCGGGCATCATTCTGCACCCGACCAGTCTTCCTGGCCCAGACGGAATTGGTGACCTCGGCCCAGAAGCCTATCATTGGGTCAATTTCCTGAAGAAGTCTGGCTTTGGTCTCTGGCAGTTATTACCCCTTGGGCCCACCGGTTACGGTGATTCACCTTACCAATCTTTTTCGGCATTCGCTGGCAATCCCTATCTGATCAGCCCCGCTCTGCTGTTGGAAGACGGTCTCCTAACCGCCGAGGATCTGCAAGACCGGCCCCAGTTTCCAGAAGATCAGGTGGATTATGGAGCAGCAATCCAATGGAAACTGACTCTGCTCGAGCGCGCGCTCGAGCATTTCAACGAATCCGCTTCAGATGATCAGCGCACCCAGCTGGTTCACTTTCAGGCGCGCGAGGCACACTGGCTAGAAGATTATGCCCTCTTTATGGCAATCAAGGAATCGCAGGGTATGGTCTCCTGGGATCACTGGCCTCTGCTGCTGCGAACACGGGATGCCAAGGCGTTAACCGATTTCCGCCGGGAACACGTGGAAGATATCCAGCGGCACATCTTCCGCCAGTACCTGTTCTTCCGCCAATGGGACAACCTCCATGCCTATACGAATTCCCAGGGCATTCAGATCATTGGGGATATCCCAATCTTTGTCGCCTTTGACAGTGCGGATGCCTGGTCGCACCCAGAACTGTTTTTTATGACGGAGGAAGGCGAACCTACCTTTGTTGCTGGGGTGCCGCCGGACTACTTCTCCCCCACCGGTCAGTTATGGGGCAACCCCATTTACAATTGGGAAGTCCACCAGCAAACCGGTTATGCCTGGTGGATTGAACGGATCCGCTCAACACTAAAGTTATTTGACATCGTCCGCCTGGATCACTTCCGTGGATTTGCCGGTTACTGGGAAATTCCCGCCGGGATGCCCACTGCCGAGATCGGTCGTTGGGCGCCAGGTCCCGGCATTGCCTTTTTCGAGGCCATCCGCGAGGCGCTGAAAGACTTGCCTATCATCGCTGAAGACCTGGGGGAAATTACCCCAGATGTCATTCAACTGCGCGATACGCTTGGACTGCCCGGCATGAAGATCTTGCAGTTCGCTTTTCAGACGGATTCAAGTGATCCTTTTCTGCCGCATAACTTTACACGCCACTGTGTCGCCTACACTGGCACGCATGATAACGATACCACGGTAGGCTGGTATCAAAAAGCGCCTGAGAAGGAACGCGACTTCGCCCGGCGCTACCTGGCTCGCTCCGGTGAGGATATTGCCTGGGATTTTATCCGCGCGGTATGGTCCTCGGTGGCGACCTTTGCGATTGCCCCCATGCAGGACTTTCTTGGCCTTGATTCGTCCGCGCGCATGAACCTGCCCGGAAAATTAGGCGGCAACTGGTCCTGGCGGCTGGACCCGGAAGATCTTTCCGAAGGACTGGTCAATCGCGTTCGGGAAAATAATACTCTCTACAGCCGCCTGCTGGGTGTGGAAATCGCAGAGCCAGGCAGTGTTATTAAAATCAGCCCCAAAGCCAGGGATCAACAGCCTACCTGAGGCATTTAAATCGAAACACCGCGCAAACGGCTGGCCGTTTGCGCGGTGTTTCGATTTATAGAATTTCCTCGGCTGCCCTTTTCTCTAACAACCGCTGCGGCTGGCTGGGACTTCGTGAAGCCAGGTAAATGCCGATTAATATAACCATACCGCCGATGACTTCCAGGGGCGTAGGAACTTCTTTCAGGATAACCAGCGCCAGGACGGTGGACCCAATCGGTTCCCCTAACAAAGACACAGACACAAACGCCGCGGAGAGATAACGCAGGCTGTAATTGAAAGAGGTATGCCCAAGTAGCTGCGGTCCGATCGCCAGCAGCAGGAAAAAGAGATAAATCACTGGAGAAAAACCTACCAGGGGTTGGTGCGACAGCAGCGCCATAAACACCAGCACCACCGCCGCCATACCATACACGGTGAAAATATAAACGATCAACGACATGGTCGGGCGTAAAAAGCGCCCGACCAATAGATAAATTGCAGCAGAAACTGCGCCTGCCAGCGCCAGAACATTTCCGGTAAACGCTCCAGCCTGCACAAACTGGTTAATGGATGGGCAAACCAGGCCATTCACTTCCAGGCTGCAAGATTCGCTCAAACCGACCAGGGCCCCTCCCAGCAGTGCGATGACCATCCCCACAGCCACCATTTTGGTTGGGCGCTCATGCAGCACGACTGGAGAAAGAATCGCCACCCATAAAGGCGTCGTGGAAACCAAAACCACCGAACTGGCAACCGTAGTATATTCTAGCGATGAGATCCAGGTGGCAAAGTGAAAGGCCAAAAAAATCCCCGAGAGAAGCACCAAAAGGATTTGGCGGCGAGATAGCTGGCTGAGTTCCGCCCGGTAACCGGTATAGGCTATGGGCAGCAAAATGATTACCGCCAGGGATAACCGCCAGGCTGCAATGACCAGTGAAGAGGCTTCCCGTTGAGCAAAGCGGATAAAAATCGAAGAGGTTGAGACAATCAAAATCCCGAAAAAAAGCACCAGCAAGGGTGTCAAGGCGGGGGTGAGCTTCACTTCTGAGCTGCGCTTCATTGAGCTACTCCAGAGATTATGGCTGGTAAACCATTTTGGATAGGCAACTTTATTAAATTGATCAAAAATACCTCATCTAGAACCTACGCTACCCTTGCAAAAGGATAAAGTCTCTTATTATAATTAGGCTCAGTAAAGTATATCCAGATGCTCCCATAATCAGCATATCGGTGCATTGGAAATAAGTAACGTTGTAAAAAATGTAGAACTGCATTATAGCAAACATCCCCGTACCTGCTGCACATGTTTGCTCATTGCGTTTGAAAAGTATGCGACGCAACTGCGTTCAGGGAAAAATCAATAAGTATCAAATCGCCGGACAGAGAACCTCAACTGTGGGTACAAGTTGATCAAGAGGAAAGCTGAAGGGCGATTTTAACCAATTTAATCAGTCGTTCTAGGAGGAAACAATGACCCACATTATAACCAGCCTGTGCCTGCGTGATGGTGGATGTGTAACGGTGTGCCCGGTTGAATGCATCGTACCTGGCAAGCCGCAAGAAGAATGGCCCTGGTACTACATTGACCCCGATACCTGCATCGACTGTGGCGCATGTATCCCAGAGTGTCCTTACTCAGCCATCTTCCCCGAGGATGAGGTGCCTTCGGCTTATAAAGCGAAGGGTGGCGAGTACCAGGCGATGCCGGTGGGCACGCCCGGGTTTGACACTGTTTTTGACGGCGAAAATCATGAAGGGGAGCCGGTCCACCTGGAAAGTACGCGCATTCTGGCAGCCGGAGAGGTGGTCGATCTTACCGATGATATTGATTTCAACGGCAAATATTACACCGATGGCCCAGGTTATAGCGCGGCTTAGGCAACCAGATCAGCCGTAACAGAGGATAAAGAGGGAGTCGCAGGCTGGCTTCCTCTTTTTTTCCTCAACTTAGAAGCTGCTCAAAGGAGGGTAAAGAATGACAGCAACGACAAATGCCTATCGTGTGGAACGCGATTCGTTAGGGGAAGTGCAGGTACCGCAAAATGCATTGTACGGCGCGCAAACTCAGCGGGCCGTGCAAAACTTCCCGATCTCTGGCCTGCATCCCTGGCGCGCCTTTATCTGGTCTATGGCCTTGATTAAAAGGACTGCTGCCGAAGTCAACCGCGACCTGGGTCAGTTGGAGGACGAGGTGGCTGACGCAATTATTCAAGCGGCGACCGAAGTGATGGAGGGAAAATGGGATTCACAGTTTGTCGTGGATCCTTTCCAGGCCGGGGCGGGTACAAGCCACAACATGAACACCAATGAGGTGATCGCCAACCGCGCCACACAGATCCTGGGAGGGGAACCAGGCAAGTACAAGGTGCATCCCAACGACCAGGTAAATATGTCACAGTCCACCAATGACACCATCCCCACCGCAATCCGGCTGGGGGCACTATGGCGGCTGGATGAGATGCTAACTGCCATTCAGCGCCTGGCAGCTGCGCTGCAACAAAAAGCCACAGCTTTTGACGATATCGTTAAATCTGGGCGCACGCACCTCCAGGATGCGGTGCCCGTGCGCTTGGGTCAGGAATTTAGCGGATATGCAAAAGCCATAGAGCGAGACGCTAACCGGATACGCGCAGCCGCCGAAGGACTGCGGCGGCTGCCCATCGGCGGCACTGCCACCGGTACGGGGTTGAACGCGCATCCCGAATATCATGCGCGCATGGTCAAAAGTTTAAGTGAAACCACCGGGATTAAGCTGTATGAGTCGGACAACCTGTTCGAAGGCATGCAGTCCATGGCAGATGCGGTTTATTTTTCTGGAGCTATTCGCACCCTGGCGGTCACGCTGACCCGCATCGCCAATGATTTCCGGTTGCTCTCCTCAGGACCTTCCACAGGTCTGGATGAAATCCACCTGCCCGCCGTCCAGCCCGGTTCGAGCATCATGCCAGGGAAAGTCAACCCGGTGATGGCGGAAATGTTGAATATGGCTATGTTCCACGTGATAGGCAATGACACAACGATTATGTTAGCCGGGCAGGCAGGGCAGTTGGAATTGAACGTGATGATGCCCATCATCGCTCACAACCTGTTTGAAATGATGCAGATTGTTATTGGCTCCGTCAGTGCCTTTACGGAAAAATGCGTAGTTGGCTTGCAAGCTAACCGTGAAAAAGCAGAAGGATGGCTGGCGCGCAACGCTATTGTAGTCACCGCGCTCAACCCGTTGATTGGCTATAATGCTGGAGCGGCGCTGGTGAAAGAAGCCTTGCAGCGCAATACGACGATTCAAGAAGTCGCCCTGGAAAAAGTGCATCAGGGCATATTACATCATCGCGACAGTAACCAACCCGTTACCGAGGAAGAAATCGTCCAAACGCTAAGTGATTTACGCAAGCTCACCGAAGGCGGGATCGCCGGTGAAGGTAGCGGAGGATAAAAAATGTCGTGGGATGCCTACATTTCGGGCAGGCTCCCACGATTATAGATACAATGCGGGCGTTACTCAGCAGTTTTCTTGTTTCAATTCTGCGTACAATGCCGCACCAATGATTCCCGCCTCGTTGAGCAGTTCAGCCGGGACTACATCCGTTTGTAAGTTCAGGTAAGGTGAAAAGTGATCAAACGTTTTGCTCACCCCACCACCCAGGATAAACAGGTCAGGCCAAAACAGACGCTCTAACCAGCTTAAGTACTCGTTTAATCGCTTACCCCACTTCTTCCAGGACATTTCTTTCAGCTTACGGGCTGCGTCCGAGGCACGCAGCTCTGCATCCTTGCCTCGAATTTCGATATGTCCTAACTCAGTATTCGGGACTAACTTGCCATCCACAAATAATGCCGTTCCCAGCCCGGTCCCAATAGTGACCATAATCACGACCCCTTTGGATCGTTCCCGGCCTACGCCGAATTTCATCTCAGCCATGCCAGCCGCATCCGCGTCGTTTAACACATAAGTAGGGCAGCCGGTTGCCGTGCGGAAGAGGTCTTCCACATTCGTCTCTATCCAACTTTCATGAATATTGGCAGCAGTGTGAACCGTGCCATTCTGCACGACGGCAGGAAAACCGGCGCCAATGAGACCTTCCCAATTAAAATGTTTGACCAACTCATCGACGGTTATTGCCACATCTTCAGGCATGGCTTTCACCGGCGTTGGCAAGCGAAAGCGCAAATCGCGCAGTTCGCCGGTCTCGGTATCGACGGGAACTCCTTTAATTCCAGAGCCCCCCACATCAATTCCCATTACGTACATTCGTGTTCTCCTCGCATTGTCAGGGACAGGCGTTTTGTAAATGCTCATCAAAGGTTACCGAAAAGGCATGCCGGCCTGAGCCATCACATTTCGCCCGGAAGAAGAAGTAATCAGTCTGAGCAGGATACGCAACAGCACGCAGCGCTTCGATGCCAGGGTTCGAGATCGGTCCAGGCGGTAACCCTGCGTAAACATATGTATTATAGCGGGAATCCAGGTGAAGGTCAGACTGGCTAAGTGGATTCTTCCACCAGGTCTGGTCCGCCTGAGCATAGCCAAGCGCGTACTGCACCGTTGGATCACTTTCCAATTTCATCCCCTGGGCAAGGCGGTTATAAAACACGGAAGCGATGATGGGCTGCTCATCCGTGACCACCGCTTCGCGCTGCACGATGGACGCCAGCGTGACCCCCTGTTGCAAATCGAGGCCCTGTTTTGTAAAAGCATCCCGCAAGTCTGGAGTGACCGTTTCAGCAAACCGTTTCACAAACGTTGCAACCAGGTCATGGGCTGAGATTCCGCGTTTGATCTCATACTCACCTGGCATCAAGAAGCCCTCTAACGAGTTTAATTCCGGAAAACCGGATGGTATCAAATCCTCAGGTGGATTGCGGACGATGCGCATAAATTCCGTAGGTGAGACAGATAAACCGGAAGTAGGTAAGGATGCGGCAATTTCCTCCGCGCGCCAACCAGGCAGAATATTAAACTGAACCTCTTCCGGAACCGCGTCCTGAAGGGCGCGCGCAATTTGTACCGGCGTTTCGGCTGGGCTGAAGTTGTATTTGCCCGCCTGTACACTGATATCCAGGCCGGAATAGATCAGGTATGTGCGGAAAGCATCGGCATTCGGAATAAACTGTTCTTCTTCCAGTCTGGTAGAAACTGAATTAACGGATTCCCCTAAAGTAACGGTAAACGTACGCTGTTTTGCCTGGGAATCCAACGGTACCAGCAGGTTATTTTCGTTTGCCAGCAGCCGAGCGGAATAGATCACCCGCTGTGAAAGGTTTAAATTTGGACTGGGTGGCCCATATTTTTCTGCCGCCAGTTTCGGCAAGCGGTCTGCGGCCCATACCCCGCCCATGCCTGCCAGGCAAGCGATTATAACTGCCAGGATCAGAACAACCCGTAAAAAGGAAACGAATTTATCAAGCATAAGTCAGTCAAGGATAGCAGTGAATGGCCATAGGATTAAGAATCAGATCGTGCATCCAGGTAAGATTGAAGAATTATGGCTGCGGCTACCTCATCCAGGTGCCCGCGACGCTTCCGCCGCGGCGCGCCCATAGCAATACGCGCTGCCCGGGCTGCCTGTGTGCTGCCGCTCTCATCCCAAAGTTCAACCGGCAGGTCGCTTTGTTCGCGAACGGCTTCTGCCAGGCGCTCTGCGTGCCGCGCTTGTGGGGTTGGGTTCCCTTCATCATCCAATGCCTGCCCAATGATAATGCGGATGGCGCCCTGTTCCACTGCTGCCTGGATAATCGCCGCTGCATCCGCCGACCGAGCCACATGATTCAGCACAGTTAAGGGTCTGGCAATCGTACCGGTAGGGTCACTAATGGCAATTCCAATCCGTTTTTCTCCAGGGTCGACTGCAAGAATTCGGCCGCTCACTGCTGCACTACCTTAATCTGGGATGGCAGGAAAGGCAGCCGTGCCCACCAGGCAGGTGATACGCGGATATCCGGCGCTTCAGCTAACTGCAGCCTGGATTGCAGAAAATGCCCGGCATCTGCCACACTGCGCCCGCGCAGCGCCTGGATCAAATCATCCTTCGACCAGCGCTCCTCTAATACTCGTTCGGCCTTTAAGGTCCAACGGGCACGCTGGGTTCCGGTATCGCCCGCCAATTCCATTACGGGTGAGCCAGCAAAGGCATAGTGCAGCGTTTCTGGAACAGGCTGCGTATCCTTTGGCTGGGTTGCATTGAGAACCGCTTCTGAAACGACGCGTAAATCCAATTCATTGACCAGCCAGGCTTCATACTCGACGCGCATACCTAATTGTAACTGGTCACCGGGTTGGTTTTCTGCAGGTTCGATGTTTTCCTCCAGAACAGATTTGAGGTGCAAGCTACTTTCCAACAAGCGCTCCCCCGGCTGCAGGCCATTTTGGATTTCGTCGCCGGCTGTTTTTTGCAAGCTGTTGAGCAGTTTCTCCCGCAGGCTGCCATAGTCTGCCGCAGAAGGCGCAGGGGTCCGGCGGTCGGTTCCACCGCTGATGGCGCTGAGGTTTTCTACCCCCACGCGCAAGCCCAGCGGCCCTTCCATAGCCTGAATTTTCCCGGCAGCCTGGTTCCCGGCGTTCCCCGGTACGACAGCCTGGACAGGAACAGTCTGCTTACCTTGCGGAGCAGCCGGCACCTGCACAGACTGCGTGGTAAAGAACCTGACCGCAGGCTCACCCACGGTCATCACCACACTTCCGCCTGGCACACTCACTGACTGGTCAGTCAAGTTCGTTAAGGTCACCTGTCCAGTTGCAGGCTTATCGGGCCACCAGATCTGGCTGGTACTGGGAACCTGGTCACGACCCTCCACGACTACGGTCACAACTTTTGCTGGAATACCCCCGGATGGCCCCGGCGCTTGAATTTCTGGGCTTGCCCAAACTGCAAAAGACAATGCCTGGCTTTGGTGCGAAAACTTCAAACGGACTTCCGCGCCTGGCATAAAAGAAAGCACGATGGCAATAAAGGCCAGCAGACCGGCGCTAAAAGCAGCCAGACGCATCCCGGGCGGTAGATGATAGGCTGAATGCAGCAGTTCACGTTGAGCGCGCAGCACTTGCGGTAGCACCCGGGCATGCTCCGGTTTTGAAGGAGTGCGCCAACCACGCGTTCTGCGCCAGGCAACTTGCTGGGCTTTGCCTATGCTGGCGAATACGGGGATACCCAGTTCTCTGGCAAGCGTTTTCACTACCCCGCTGCGGGTAACAATCGCCAGCTGCGCGCCCTGCTGATAACAGTATCGCTGCAAGCGCAGCAGGTCCACCTGCCGTTCCAGCACGGCGCCCTTACGCGGCCAAACCAACAACACGCGTGGCGCCTGGCTCCAGGAGATCTTATCCTGGGCTGAAAGTATATCGTCATGGTCTTCAAGCTGAACAATATAGGTTTTCATCGCCGGCCCTTGAATTATACAATAGAACCTTTACCAGCCAGATGATTGCATATTTTCAAAGAATTCCGTAAAATTGCACAGGAAACACCCTGCATTACCTGGAGGAAATTGTGAAACTGTTTGTGCCTGGGCGCATCTGCCTGCTCGGGGAGCACTCGGATTGGGCTGGCGGATACCGCCGGATCAATGCGGATATCGAAAAAGGCTATGCTTTGATCTGTGGTACGAACCAGGGCATTTATGCTGAAGTCGAACCACACCCGAATGCTCTGATATTAACTTCAAAAATGCCAGATGGCAAAACGTTGGGCCCTTACGAAATACCAATGCGGCCTGATACATTAATGGAAGAAGCACAGAAAGGGGGATTTTATAGCTATGCCGCAGGAGTGGCCTATCAGGCATTAACCAATTACCACGTCCGCGGTTTAATTATCAATAATTACCAGACCGACCTGCCGATTAAAAAAGGGCTTTCATCCAGCGCGGCAATCTGCGTGCTGACTGCCCGGGCCTTCAACCGGGTCTATGACTTAAAGTTAACCATCCGTGGCGAAATGGAACTGGCTTACCAGGGCGAAATCACCACTCCCTCACGCTGCGGGCGTATGGATCAAGGCTGCGCCTTTGGCAACCGCCCGGTGTTGATGACCTTTGACGGCGACCGGTTGGGAACCAAAGAATTGCAGGTGAAAAAGGATTTTTATCTGGTGGTGGTGGACCTGCAAGCGCATAAAGACACCATGGAAATCCTCAACCGGCTGAACCGCTGCTTCCCAATCGCCGAAAATGAAGTGGAGCGCGGCGTGCAGCGCCTGCTCGGCCCAGTCAACAAGGAGATTATTCACCGGGCAATTCACGCCCTGGAGGATTCGGATCCGGCTGACCTGGGTGAGATTATGAATGAAGCGCAGCAAGCCTTCGATGCCTATGCCACCCCTGTCTGCCCGGAAGAGCTCACCGCGCCAGTTTTACACAGCGTGCTCAATTACGAGCCGCTGCGCCAGCACGCTTATGGCTGTAAAGGAGTCGGTTCTCAAGGAGATGGCACCGCGCAGTTTTTAGCAAAAAGCCCCGCCGACCAGGATGCCATTATCGAGATCTTGAACCGCGACTTTGGCATGCCGGGTCTCAAACTCACCCTGCACGCCGGGCCTACTGTGCGTAAAGCCGTCATCCCGGCAGCCGGATTTGGGACGCGCCTTTTCCCAGCCACCAAAGCGACCAAGAAAGAACTCTTCCCCGTGATCGACCAGGATGGCATCGCCAAACCAGCCATCCTGTTAATCGTGGAAGAAGCTTTGAATGCCGGCATTGAAGAAGTCATTATCATTGTGCAAAAAGATGACCTGGATGAGTTTCAATCTTTCTTTAACAAACAGATCTCGATCGAAAACTACAATAAACTGCCACCCCAATTCCAGGAATATTCACGGCGCATTCTGGAAATGGGCCAGCATATTTCGTTTGTCATCCAGCAAAACCAGGAAGGCTTTGGCCATGCAGTATACAGCACCCGTGAAGCCGTCGGTGAGGAACCCTTCCTGTTGATGTTGGGTGATCACATCTACCGGTCAAATGGGCAAGTCTCCTGCGCACAGCAAATGATAGACACCTACCACCGGCACGGCACAAGCGTGGTCGGCCTGAAGCGCACGCCAAAGGACCTGATTGCAAGTTTTGGCGTGGTAACCGGCACCTGGCTGGAAGAGAACCACCTGCTGGGCATCACCGATTTCGCCGAAAAGCCGACCCTCGACTACGCTCGCACGAATCTGCGCGTTCCAGGTGTGCCAGAAGATGAATTCCTGACGGTTTTCGGGCAGTATGTGATCAAACCAGAATTGTTCGACCTGCTGGAAAGTAACATCAAGAACAACGTTCGCGAACGGGGTGAGTTTCAGCTAACCAGCGCGCTCGATCGCCTACGCCAAATGGATGGCTTCAACGGTTTGATGATCGACGGCCGCCGTTTCGATATCGGGATCCCCGAGTATTATTTGCAGACGTTGAAGGTTTTTGCCGAGCCGTAGGCTTCGTTTGCTTTATCGCGCCCGGTTTGGAGCGATCTTTCGCGGGTCGAACCGCCGGTCTAACTGCCAAATTCTGTAAAGCTTCCACTTCAGCCGGGGAGAGATAGCGCCACTCCCCTGGCTGAAGGTCATTTAAAGCGATCGGACCCATCGCCACCCGCACCAGGCGCAGCGCTGGCAGGCCAACCGCGGCAGTCATATGCCGGATCTGGTGTTTTTTCCCTTCGCGCAGCACCATTCGCAGCCAGGCGGTCGGTCCATGTGGCGTGACCGGTTTCGCCCGTGCCGGAAGGTCGGGTTCAGGCACCTGAATAACCTGGCTTTTACGCGTTTTTTGACCTTTGATCTCAATCCCCCCGGCTAATAGAACTAAGGCATCTGGCGTTGGCTGGCCTTCCACCTGAACCAGGTAGGTTTTGGGGTGGTTAAAGCGCGGATCCGTCAGGCGATGCGCCAGGGCGCCATCATTGGTCAGCAGCAGCAGGCCCTCACTATCCATATCCAGACGTCCCACGGAATAAATCCCCGGAACATCGATGTATGTTTTCAGCGTATCTCGGCCCTCTTCATCTGTGAAAGCGGTCAGCACGCCATAGGGCTTATAAAAGGCAATGTAAATACGGTCTTCACCAATCATATACGCATTCTATCAGGTTTTGTGAATTTGTTCTGGTTATTGAAAAGATCACCGGAAATGGGTGTTTGCGTTTTGCCAGGATCATGTCCTAATGCAGCCTAAAATGGTGAATTTTTCCAGCCGGGATTCCAGCTATAATAAAGCCATCATTTATCATACCCATGCGCTCCAAAACAGCAGCTCTGTTTTGAGCATAAACATCCAAAGGGATCGATCAATGCAGACTCGAAAAATTCTCCCACTCCTGGCGTTGCTTTTACTGTCCGCTTGCAACCTGCCCAATCGCCCCATTCAACCCAGCAGTGATCATGCCATTGAAACCCAGGTCAGTCAGTTACTGACGACCCAGCCGACTACCCCAGCCCCACCCGTGATAACAGCTACTCCTGAAGCGCCACAACCGGCCGCAAACACCGCAACCATAGCAGTCCCCGCGACAACTGCCCCTACGCCGACCAATATACCTTCTTTTACGCCAGTCCCAACTAGAGCACAACCGGCACCGACCCTCCCATCTGGCGATCCCCGGAACAGCCTGGGGGCGCCCACCTGGCATGATTCCCTGGAGACTGCCAAAGCATTCTACCTGTACGAGAACGATAATACCAAAGTGACCCAGGATAACGGCGCGCTGGTACTGACTGGGAAATTGGCCAATGGCTGGATGGGCTGGTCATTGACCTTCAGTCACCCAGCGACAAATTTCTACATCGAAGCTACCTTTACGCCCCAGCAGTGCTCCGGCACTGATCTATATGGGCTGGTCTTTCGCTCGCCATCCACCGATGCCGGCTACTTCTTTGGCGTCACCTGTGATGGGAGATATAACCTGCATGCGCGGGATTTCAAAGAGAATACGGATACGACCTTGGTAGAATTAACGGCTAACAGCGCCATTCAGGCTGGCTCTAACCAGACCAACCGCTTAGGCATTCTGGCAAATGGTGATAAGCTGGGGTTATACGCCAACGGCATTCTGCTGGATGAAATAACCGACAGCACGTATAGTGCTGAAGGTGACTTTGGCGCTTTGGTCGCAGCTAACGAAACGCCAGATTTTTCTGTACATATGGAAGAAATATCGCTTTGGAAACTGCCCTGATATGGATTGGAGAGGAACCTAATGTCCAGTGTCATCCCCGCAGTCCGAACAAAAGCCATTGAAACCGCCCAACGGCTCCTTGCTGAAAAGCCAGTCTATCTGGATACGGAAACCACCGGCCTCAACCGTACCGATGAGATCATTGAAATTTCCATCGTCGATGATGATGGACAGGTCCTGCTGGAAACATTCGTAAAGCCTTCCCAATCTATACCTTACGCTTCAACTCGGATTCATGGCATCACGGACGCAGATGTACAGGGCATGCGGTCCTGGCCAGTGGTATGGCCAGAAGTGCGCGGCGCGCTGTTCAACCGCCTGGTGGTGATGTACAACGCGGAGTTTGATCTGCGCTTAATGGCACAATCACACGCCCGCTACCGGCTGCCCTGGAAAGAAAAATTTAGGACCTTCGACCTGTTAAAGCTGTATGCTGAATTCCGCGGCGATTGGGACCCTTACCGGCGCTCGTACCGCTATCATTCCCTGGATTCTGCCGGCAAACAATGCCAGATTAGCCTGCCGAATGCGCACCGCGCCACAGCAGATACGCTGCTAACCCGCGCAGTACTGCATTATATCGCCAGCTTCCCAACAGAATGAGCCAGCAAAACCCGCAGCATTACCCCTATCTCATTATCGGCGGAGGAATGACCGGAGACGCTGCCGCGCGAGGTATCCGGGCGGTTGACCCCGATCAACCTATCGGCCTGATCGGACAAGAACCCGACCCGCCCTATAACCGCCCGCCGCTTTCCAAAGGGTTGTGGAAACGCGGGCCACGCCCCATGCCATTGTCGCGCATCTGGCGCAACACGGCCAAGCTGGGCATAGAACTCCTGCTGGGCAAAACGGTAACAGCAGTAAACCCGAAAGAACAGATCGTGATGGATGCGCAGGACAATATCTATCACTATGACCAGCTGCTGCTGGCAACCGGCGGTACGCCAATCCGAATCGGGCCGGAAAGCGAACGGATAATTTATTACCGCACGTTAGGAGATTACCAGCGACTGCGCGCATTGAGTGATATCCACCAGCGCTTTGTCGTTGTTGGCGGCGGGTTCATCGGTTCTGAAATGGCGGCTGCGCTATCCATACAGGGCAAAGAGGTAACGATCATCTTCCCAGAAACAGGGATTGGCGCGCGGGCGCTGCCAGAGGAAATATCCCTTTACCTCAACCAGTTCTTTCGGGAGCACGGCATCAATGTATTGACCGGCCAGTTAGTAACCGGAATGCAAGCCGGTGAGGATGGCGTGACTCTTCAAACCAATACCGGGGAAACGCTGCAAGCTGATGGGGTAGTCGCCGGGTTAGGCATTCGCCCAAATGTGGCGCTGGCGGAATCCGCCGGGCTGGTCACCGGAAATGGCATCCATGTTAACGAATTTATGCAGACCAGCGCCCCTAATATCTACGCAGCTGGTGATGTTGCTAACTTTTACAACCCGACCTTGAAAATGCGCATGCGGGTTGAGCATGAAGAGAACGCGAACGTAGGGGGTATGCTGGCCGGGCAGGCCATGGCAGGCCAGCCTGCTCCCTACAGCTTTCTACCCAGCGTTTACTCTACCCTGTTTGACATCAACTATGATGCCGTAGGGCACCTTGACCCCAGCCTGGAAATCATTTATGACTGGCAGGAACCTTACCAGAAAGGAACAGCGTATTATTTGAACGAAAGCCGGGTGCGCGGGGTGCTGCTGTGGAACCAACCCAAGGGGTTGGATATAGCGCGAGCGCTAATCGCCGAACCGGGCCCCTTCCACGCGCAGGACTTGCTCGGGCGCATTTAAAGCCCGTCTCTGGTCCTGCAGGCTCATGACCACCAGGAAAAAGAGCGCCAGTATGGCGACTACGCTGCCTCCGACCAGCATGGCCGTGTAGGTTGGGTCCGAACGGACCAGCAAGTTGTGCTGCGCCGGGTCGAAAGCCACCTTTGGAAACAGGTTGACCATTGCGTCCAGGTAGCGGATGCGCCACGCCTGCATATGCTGATAAAGATCGTGAAAAACGAGGTAACCGGCTGCCAGCGCCAGGATTTGTCCCCAAAAAGGCAGCTTGCGCCGGTCCAGTTCGCGCTGCAAGAAGATCACTGCCAGCGCCAGCACGAACATCAGCGGCAAGATTAACATGCGCGATGTCACCCGCTCTCCGGTAAAGGGCGGAATGCGCAGGTAGTGAATCACCCGCGCATAGACCTGCCCGATCGAGAACAACGCCAGGATCAGGCTGGGCACCAGCAGCTGCACTTGCAAAGAATTTTTCGCCCGATTGCGGCGCAGTGGCAGGTAAACGCCAAAGAATAGCAGCAGCGCCAGACCCAGTAAGCCAATGTAAAAGTCTGTTTCCCAGGCATTCAAGGGGAAGGTATCCGTCAGCGGATGAATCGCGTTATAAGGATCTTGCAAGGTGATCAGCCCAGAAAACAGGTCGGTTAGCGAAGCAAAGCCGCCCAGGAAGGGCTGCGTGATCCCAGAAAGGGCTAGAGATGGCGGCAGCAGTCGCGGGAGGCTGATCAAAATTGAAAAACCGCCCGCCAATGCCACCGGCCTGATCAACTTCCAATTGAATAACCCCAGCAGGCCCATAAACAGCAAACACCATAAAAACAGGTGAAAATACCCCTCCAACAAAATCGAAAGCATCAGTAGGCTGAAACCCAGCACCCATTTCCAACCTGCGCGCTGATTTTCAATCAAACTCAACACCAGCAGAATGAAGTAGGGGATCAGGAAATGCGCGGTCCAGTTTATATGCCCCACGGCCAGGTGACTGGTGATATTGCCATTGAAGTCGAATATCAAAAACAACAACAGGAACGAAAACGGCGACAGGTGATATTTGCGATAGAGCAGCAGCAGCCCAATGAAGCCCAGGCTGTAATATAAAATGACATCCAGGAACAGGTATTGACCGGTTGGGAGAAAGGCCAGCAGCAGGTACAGGGGTGAAAATGGGGTGTCCGCAATCGAGAAATAGCGGTCGGTCACCCCCCGCAGCGCGGTGGTATTGGCAGCGTGCAAGGGCAGCTGTCCATGAACGGCGGCATCATGCAGCAAGGCATAGCGCGGCCCGGTAACTTCTGCCCAATCCAGAAAATCGAAGGAGATATTGCCATAACTAAAGAAAGTTCCGTACAACTTAATTCCATAAACGAAAAGGACAGCCAGGAAAAGCACAACCAGCCCGCGCGAAAACCAATCGGAGCCTGGAGTAAAGAGGGCGCTAAGCGCTTTTTCAGCCCAACGCTGAACGGTCTCCCAGATTGATTTCAAGCGGTTTTGTATTGGCTTTTCCATATACGTCTCCTATGTTTTTCGTGCTATTTAAGCAGCGCTTCAGGGATCGATAAAGATCCACCTCTGACCAAGACACACGAAACCTCACGCCAGGCCAGTATCGGGAATAAAATAAAAAATTGATGGACAAAATTATACCCTCCCATTTTCTTTAATCACAATTAAGGATATGCCGTATAATACAATTTGCCCTACCCAAAAGGAAACCTTTGTGTTAAACTATGCAGGTTGTCTAACCAAGTCGTTACTTTCCGTTCTCTGCCCGCCTACGGCGCTGTCAGAGGGCAATCCCGTGGAAAGGAGGTTCCCACCATGCGTAGCTACGAGGTTATTTTGATCGTCCACCCTGACCTGGACGAAAATGCCCTAACAGGTGTTGTCGATCGGGTTCAGAGCTGGATCACCGATTCTGGCGGCAGTATTGACCGTGTCGACCAGTGGGGTAAGCGCCGGCTGGCTTACTCGATTCGTAAACAGCGCGAAGGGCAGTATGTGTATTTTGATACACAATTTAATCCTTCTTATGCTGTTGAACTCGAACACAACTTGCGGCTCCTGGAACCGGTTATGCGGTTCTCCATTATCAACAAGTAGTGTGTCGATTATTGAATAAAAGCCTGCCTGCCAGATCCTCTGGCAGAAGCAGGACTGCCAGAGCAGAACACCGGAATTGTCAGGTTGGGTCGTCTATCAAGGAGTAAATAATGAGCCGTGGATTGAATAAAATTATGATCATCGGTCACTTGGGACGCGACCCGGAAATGCGCTACACCCCTTCCGGGAAACCTGTGACAACGTTCACGGTGGCAACCAGCCGCACCTGGAATTCGGCGGATGGAGAGCGCCACACCGAAACCGAGTGGTTTAACATCGTCACCTGGGGGAACCTGGCGGAAATTTGCAAACAGTACCTGACCAAAGGCCAGCAGGTCTATGTCGAAGGTCGTTTACAGACGCGCCGCTGGGAAGATAGCGATGGTGTGAAACACACCAGCGTCGAAATTGTCGCCAGTGAAATGATGATCCTTGGCGACCGGCGCGACCCGGGTGTTGGACAGGCCGGTGATGCAGCCCTGGCAGATGAAGATCAAGTAGAAGACGAGTATCCATTCTAGATGGAGTAAGACTTATGAGTGACGATTATAGTAACGAGAATGAGCAGCCATCTTATCGGCGGTATGTTTCCCGGCCGAAGATCTGCCAATTCTGCGCGGATAAAAATGCCGTGATTGATTATAAGCAGGCCGATTTCCTGCGCCGCTTCATTACTGAAGATGGGAAAATTCGCCCACGCCGCCAGACGGGGACTTGCGCAAAGCACCAGCGCGAACTTGCAACCGCAATCAAACGCGCTCGCCACCTTGCGCTTTTGCCGTTCTCGTTTACCGGAGAAGTTGGGGAGTACTAATTTCTTCCAATAGTGATCGTGGGGCATAGGCTACATAGCTTGTGCCCCACTATTTAAATTTTATTCAAGAGGTCGCCCATGGCTAAACAGCCAAATCAAAAGAACCTGACGAAAAAACACCTGGCGCGCATGGAAAGGGAACGCATCCAGCAGCGCTATTTGGTGATCGGCACAATTGTCGTGCTGGTGTTTGTTGTCGGGATCGTTCTTTATGGCATTCTGGACCAGACAGTATTGAAGAATATCCGTCCAGTCGCCAAGGTTGGCAGTGATACGATTACAACCGCTGCCTTTCAAAAAGAAGTGCGTTTTCAGCGTTACCGCTTGATTGACCAGCTTCAAAGCCTGATGGGGGATCCAATGGCGATCCAGTTCTTCGGGCAGTATATTCAACAGATTTCAACCGAGCTATCTTCGCCGAACAGCATCGGTCAGAATGTGTTGGACAGCATGGTCGAAAATGACCTGGTGCAAAAGGAAGCAGCCAAACGGGGAATTACCGTTTCCGATGCTGAAGTCAACCAGGCGTTCGAGGCTGCATTTGGGTACTACCCGAATGGCACGCCAACGCCAACGGTTACTTCTACCCCTTATAACACGCCGACGTTGAATTCGCAGCAAGAAACTTTGCTTCCGCCTACCTCTACGCCTGGGCCAACCGAGAACTCCTTCCGAAACGGCCACGCCAGCCGCGGCGGGATCGGTCACTGCTACGCCCACGGCTGCGGTAACTACCACACCCACTCCAGCCGGTACGCCGACCCTGGAACCCACCGGGACTATCACGCCCACGCCAACCCCATACACGACCGCTGAGTTCAATCAGAATGTAAACGGTTATTTGAGCAAGCTAAAAGCGATCGGGTATACCGAGGCTGACCTGCGCACTCTGATTCGCCGGCAGCTTCTGCGGCAGAAGGTTTTTGATGCCATCACTAAGGATGTGCCCACCACAGCTGAACAGGTTTGGGCGCGCCATATTCTGGTTGCGACTCAAGACGAAGCCAATAAAGTTGAGGACCTGCTGAAACAGGGGAAGAATTTTGCCGACCTGGCCAAGCAGTATTCGACTGATACCAGCAACAAAGACAACGGCGGCGACCTGGGTTGGTTTACACGCGGCCAAATGGTTAAGGAATTTGAGGATGAGGCTTTTAAACTGAAAGTGGGTGAGATCAGTCCGCCTATTCAGACCAGTTTTGGTTTTCATATTATTCAGGTGTTAGGGCATGAAACCCGCCCGCTGACCGAACAGCAGCTCACGACTGCCCGCCAGAAAGCCTATGATGACTGGCTGACCGGCGCCAAGCAGACTGCTAAGGTTCAGATCTATGATACCGTGTGGACGGCGGCGGTTCCAACAGAGCCTGCCGTACCGGCTAGCCTGGAAGCTCAGCTTCAGCAGCTAAACGGCGCGCAGAACCAGGCTCTGCCTAACCAGCCATTACCCATACCAACCCAAGCAACCCCGGCAGGCCCAAGCCCTGCTAAATAAGACAAATAAAAACAGCGGCTCGCGCGAGCCGCTGTTTTTATTTTACACACGTTCAGAGCACTAATTCATCACTAATTTCATCCAGGCGCAGGCTGATGACCTGGCTGGCGGAATCACGCCCCATCGTGATGCCATAAATTACATTGGCTGCCTGAACAGTGTTGCGGTTATGCGTGACCAGGATGAATTGGGTTTTGTCGCTCAGTTCAAGCAGTAAATCGCGGAAGCGGCCAACATTGGCTTCGTCCAGCATAGCATCCACTTCATCCATCACGCAGAAAGGCGTGGGCGAAACCTTCAGCAGCGAGAAAATCAGCGCGACGGCCGTCAGGCTGCGCTCGCCGCCGGAGAGCAGCGAAAGGCCCTGTTCCCGCCTACCCGGCAGGCGCGCCTCGATGTCGATCCCGGCTTCAGTAGGATTCTCATCATTGCTCAGAATCAAGCGCGCCGAACCGCCCCCAAATAAACGGGTGAACATCTGCTTAAATTCAGCGGCTACTGCATCAAAGGTTTTCCGGAACTCCTTGCGCATCAGGTCATCCAGCTCCGTGATCACCTGGCGCAGGTCAGCATCCGCCTGACGCAGGTCGGCCACCTGATTGGTTAGAAACGCAAAACGTTCTTTGACGGTACGGTACTCTGTCTGCACTTCAGGGTTAATCGGCCCCATGCGGCGCAACTGGGCTCGTTGCCGGTTAATGTTATCCTCAACTTCTGGCGAAATCTCAACCAACTCGGGCAGCTGCTCGACCATGCCTTCTAACGGCAGCGGGGTAGGCCCGGATACTTCCGCGTTATATTCAAATGCCACCAGGCCAAAGTCTTCCTCCACCCGCCGGCGTAAGGTGTCGAGCGATTCTCGCACGCGGGTCAGTTCCAGTTGGGCCTGGGTAGTATAGCGTTCCGCAACAGATACACCTTGTTGCGCGGCAGTCATCACCGTCTGCTGCTCGTTATATTCTTTTTCGACACTTTCCAGCTGCGCTTCAGCAGGTTCAATCTTCTGCCGCAGCGCTTCGATCTGCTCGTCCAGAGTGCGTTCTTGCTCACGTAAAGATGCTTTTTCCGTTTCCAGCTGGGATTGTGCTTGCTCCACCTGCCGAATGCGTTGTGCCAGCCCTTCAGCCTGGCGCTTCCCGGCGGCAATGGATTCACGATGTTCGGCCAAACGCCGTTCCGCGTCTTTTGAGGCGCGGGTCGCTACCGCCACACTGGTATTCCAATGCACTACCTGCGCCTGGAACTCATCGACCGGCAGGCTGCCTAACTTGCGGTTCTGTTCGCGAACCTGTTCATTCAACTCTGCGACCTTTTTGGCCGTTTTTTCTAGCTCCGCCTGGCCCTGACGCAGTTCCTGCTGCACCTGTTGAATCTGCCCATCCAACCCGGCCAGCTGGCGTGATTGGAACTCATGCCGCTGGCGTACCTGCTCCACATCCAGAACTGCGCGCTGGTGTTCTTGATTGGCCTGGTTCAGTGCCTGCCCAGCCTTGCGCAGCACCCCATCCAAATCCCGTTCAGCGGCGCGCCGGAGAGATAATTCCGCTTCTGTCTCATGTAAGCGCTGCAGAACATCCTGCACGCGCTGCGCGGCGCCCGTTAATGCGGCCTGTAGTTCTTGGATGCGCCGGGGCCGGCCAATGGTGCTAGAACGATTTTCCGGGCCAGCCACAATCTGGCCAGTGCCATAGAAGACCTCACCTTGTAGCGTAACCAGGCGGGCCGTGGCGGGCAAATTACTCAGCAAACGGCGCGCCACCTGCTGATCCCGGACCACCAACACCTGCCCTAACAACAGGCAGACTATGGCTTGCAAGTGTTCGGGGGCTTGAACCAGTTCATCCGCAGTACCCACCACACCCTCTTGTGTTGGAAGGGAAACGCGTTCCATTGGCCGGACCCGATCCAGCGGCAGAAGCACGGCGCGGCCTTTGCCATCCCGGGCCAGCAAGTGTAATGCATTCTGCGGATCCGTTCCCCGCTCCAGCAGCACCCCATCAAACGCCTCGCCCAGGGCCGCTGCGATGGCCGTCTCATATTCACCTGGAACCACCAGCTGCGTTCCAAACGCCTGGTAATTTCCCTTCAAACGCCCCTGGCGCGCCTCCTGGAGCAAAAACTTTGCCCCATTGGCTAATCCACTCAAAGAACGTTCCGCCTGTTCTAGAACCTCTAGCTGCGCGGCAAGGCGGGTATGCTCTCCATCGAAGCGCGTGCGCTCATCCTGCATCAGCTTGCGCTGCGATTCCAATTCTGCGATCCCTTTGCGCTGGGCTTGCAGCGCTTCATCCGCCTGCTTCTGGCCCTGCTCAGCTTTCGCGCGCAGGTCTGCTTGCTTTTGCAGGCGCGCTTGCAACTGCTGCAGAAGTTCAGATTCGTTTGCCAGGGTTTGGGAAAGCGTCTGCTGACTCTTACGCAAAGCATCTGACCGGTTGCTCAGTTCGTTCTGATGCGCTTTTACCTGCACCTGGGTTGTTTCGCTCTGGACCAATAACCGGCGCGTATCCCGCAGGCCCTGTTCCGCCCGGTTGCGTTCAGCCTGGCGTTTTTCCAGGTTTTTCCGCGCGGCTGTGACTTGCGCTTCCGCCTCCTCCAACTCCATCTGCAGGCGGTCGCGCTCTTCGATCAGGTCTTGCAAGCGTTCCAACCTGGCTTTCTGTTCTTCTTCCAGGCGGCTGTTATCATTATGCAGATTCTGCTGCTGGTTTACCAGCGCGCGCTGGCGTTCATCCATCACTGCCAGCCCGCGCGAGACCTTTTCCCACTGGGTATGCAGTGCAGCCGAACTGGCGTGCCAGGTATTGAGGTCATTGCGCAGTTCCTGCAGGCGTTCCCGCAGGTCGCTCATCAGCACTTCAACCTCTGCCTGACGCTCGCGGGCGCGTTCTAACCGGCCTTCTTGGGCATGTAGTACTTCTCTGGAATGGAGCAGTTCTTGCTGCGTCCGGTGCCAGTGATAACCATACCAGTCCCGCAGCAGCAGGCGCAGGTCGGCGCGGATGCGCTCGTATTCCATTGCGCGCCGGGCTTGCTTTTCCAGGCTGTTCAGGCGCGGCTCCAGCTCACTGAGGATATCCAGTACGCGCTCCAGGTTGCGGCGGGTCGTATCCAGCCGAGTCAGGGATTCTTCTCGCCGGCTGCGATACAGACCGATGCCTGCGGCTTCCTCAAAAAAACGGCGGCGCTCCTCTGGTTTCAACGACAGCGCCGCGTCCACCAACCCCTGCCCGATGATAGTGTAGGTCCGCTCTGCCAACCCTGAGCGCCCCAACAGCTCGGAAATTTCCTTCAGCCGGACCTTCTGCCCATTGAGCAGGTACTCATTCTGTCCGTCTCGATAGGCGCGCCGGGTAATGGACACCTCGTTAAAGTCAATTGGCAGCCAGCCATCTTCGTTATAAAAAGTAATCGTCGCAGAAGCCATTCCCGCGCGCGGCCGCATCTCAGACCCTGAGAAAATCATATCTTCCGTCTTGCGACCGCGCAGCAAGGAATAGGACTGCTCGCCTAGTACCCAGCGTAAGGAATCGGCAATATTCGACTTCCCAGACCCATTCGGGCCTACTACGGCAGTAATATCGGCAGGGAATTCGAACAGCGTCCGGGTGGCAAAGGTTTTGTAGCCGTGCAGTTCAAGAGATTTTAGACGAAGCGTCATTCAGCAGGGAACCCCAATTTTTCTAGCGCGTTTTGTGCCGCGGCTTTCGCAGCGGCCTGTTTACTATGCCCGCGCCCGCTGCCGTACACCGTACCATTGATTAATGCATCCACTTCAAAGACTTTAGAATGGTCAGGACCGACTGCGCTGCGGGTGATGTACTGTGGCGCGGTAAAACCTTCAGCCTGCGCCCACTCCTGAAAAAGACTCTTGGAATCTTCTGTGCGGTGCAGCGCCAGGACTTCATCGGCAGCTTCATCCAGTAACGGTCCCATAAAATCCAAAATCGCATCGATGCCCACATCCAGGTAGAGCGCGCCAATGACCGCTTCGAAGGTATCGCATAACAGCGCCGGGCGATCGCGTCCCCCTGCCTGGGCTTCCCCTCGTCCCAGGCGCATGGCGCCTCCCAGGTTAATCTGGCGGCCAAAGTCAGCCAATCGATCCGTATAGACCAGCGCCGAGCGCATACGCGTCAGGTCGCCTTCTGCCATTTCCGGGTAACGGTTGTACAGCCAGGCCCCTACCACAAAATCCAGGACTGCATCACCCAGGAACTCAAGGCGCTCATTATCCTCCAGCGCATCGGGATGCTCATTGAGATAAGAACGGTGGGTCAGCGCCCGGCTGAGCAGCAGCCAATCGCTGAACGGTAAATTTAGACGCCTGGAAAATTCCTGCGGCGTCTCTTGCTGCAAGCGTTGGTTTTCCACATTAGCCTCCTGAGAACTCAGGGAGCGCAAGCCGCCCAATCTCCGTGAATGGAGCGGCTGGCGGTCCATCAGTTCTCTATGAAATTATAGATCGATCATCCCTAACAGTCCTACATTTTGAGATGATCTTACGCACTATATTTTAACCCAGCACCCGATAAAATCAAAACAACTGGTCCGGGGAGTTTCCCATGGCTGCGCCCCAGCACCGCCCAGGCCAGGGCTGAGGTGGGTTCAACGTGTACGCCCCGGCGTGCCAGATCCTGATAAGCCGGCATAATCTCCGTTTCTGGAATGGCCAAAAAGGAATTGCCAATCGGAGAAACCTCGCGCAGGATCGCTTCCTGGCGCACCGGGTTGCGCACGCGAACGCCTTCCGCTGCCGTGGAACCTTCTTCAACAGAGAGTGCCGTGGGCGGCACGCCTGCGTGTGTATAAAAGGCTTGCCATAACGGCGCGCAGGCCTGCGCCTGGACCCCGATGAAACTGGGCAGTTTCTCGATTAATCGGGCCTCGTGCAGTGCAGAAAAACCGCGCACCAATCCAAGAAGTAAACCCCCATGCCCTGCTGGCGCGATGACCGTTCCCGGCACGCCGCCTAACTGCTCCCACACCTCATAAGCAATGGTGGCAATTCCAGGCAGGCCAAACGGCAGGTAGGCATGGCTGGCATAGGTCGCTCCGCTGCGCACTTCATCCAACACAGCTTCTGCCGCCGCCGAACGCGGTCCTGGCACGCAGACCAGTTCCGCGCCATAGGCTTCAATCTGGTTCCGTTTTGGTCCAGAGGCCGATTCGGGGACATACACGCGCGCCTGAACACCCGCCCGCGCCGCATAGGCCGCAAAAGATGCTCCAGCATTCCCCGAGGAGTCCTCCACGGCTGCCTTTACACCCCGCGCAGCCAGCTGACTGAGCAATACCGCGCTGCCACGATCTTTATACGAACCGGAAGGATTGAGTGACTCGAGCTTCAACCACACTTGCCGGTTTTCCAACGTTGGGCTTGAATACGCCATCGGGATCAATGGGGTATTCCCCTCTCCCAGACTGACCACCGGAGCCTGATCGGGCAGATCAAAAGTCGTTAAATATTGCCACATGCCCGGCTGGCGCCGGTTTACTCGGGTGGGATCAAAAATCGGCGGACCGTCAAAGTCAAAAATACCCCCACAAATCGGGCACAAATAAGGGGTCCCCCTGGCAGGATAAGGCGTGGAACAACGCGTGCAGCGGATGGTTGGCATCAGCATTAATCTCCCCGGCGAGGCTGGTAATCGCCCTCAACCCACTCTTCGCCATCCGGGCCGATCTCTTTCTTCCAGATGGGAACAATCTCTTTTAAGCGGTCAATGCCATATCGCGCTGCTTCGAACACACCGGTATCCCGGTGCGCAGCCGTACAGGCAATCAACACAGTTGGCGTGCCGGCATCTAACCGGCCAATGCGCTGGACAATCACAATCCCTTCGATGGTTGGCCATTGCGCGCGAATTTCCTGAGCCACCTGGGCCATCTTGGCCTCTGCCATCGGAAGATAAGCTTCATATTCCAGGCAGGCCGTTTCATGCGCATCACCGCGCCGGGTAATGCCGCGCACCATCCCGGTAAAAATCGCCGCCGCGCCCGTGCTTGGCAGGGTAATCTGAGCCAGCAAATCATCCAGATGGATTGGGTCACTGGTAATCTGGTAAATGGTGGGGAAATCCACATCCGCCGCTGATCCCCCGCTTACCGGTGGGAACAAGGCCACTTCCGCGTTATCGGGAATGGGGTCCTGATCAAATGCGTAGCTGTGATTTACCGCGATCAGAGAATGCGCCAGCATCTGGGCAGTCCCCGGATAGCTCTGAGCGACTTGGGCTTTCAGATCGGCGACGGTTGCATTTTCGGGTAATTCCAGGTCGGCATGGGCTACCCCAGCCTGGTCTTTGAGCGTGGCGAAGAAGAGCAGGCGTACTTTTGTCATGGTGTCACTCATTGACCACATCGCCGCTGCGCCCGCCGTGTTTCTCGATCAGGCGCACGTTTTGAATTTTCGCCGTCTTCTCCACCGCCTTGACCATATCATAAACGGTCAAGGCAGCGACGGATACAGCGGTCAAGGCTTCCATCTCAACCCCAGTCTTGCCAATGGTCCGAGCCGTCGCCCGGATGATTACACCCGGCAACGTATCATCCAGGCGCAAATCCACGTTTACCTGCGTCAAAGGAAGGGGATGGCACAAGGGGATCAACTCAGCCGTTTTCTTGGCCGCCATAATCCCGGCAATTTTTGCAACAGCCAGCACATCGCCCTTTTTCATCAGTCCCTGGCGGATCAGGTCCAGCGTCTCCCGCTTGAGATGCACTTCCCCTCCGGCAATAGCGACCCGCTCTGTATCCGGCTTTGCGCCGACATCGACCATTTTTGCCTGGCCTGCTTCGTCAAGATGGGTTAAATGTGTATCGGTCATGCCCCAAATTATAACCGGATAAAATAAAAAAATCACCTGAGCAGAAGACTCTGCTATAATACCGGGCATGAGTCTCCAGGTTGCCGCACATCAGGTAGAGGGATACCGCGTCAACACAGCGGTCTTCGAAGGACCGCTCGATCTGCTCTTACAGCTAATCGAACATGCCGAGCTGGATATTACCACCCTGGCCCTGGCACAGGTAACCGACCAATACCTCGCTTATATGCGCAAAATGCAGGCAGAAAACGCTGAAGGGCAAAGTGCGGCGGAAGTCTCTGGGTTTTTAGTCATCGCTGCCCGGCTGTTGCAAATCAAGTCAGCAGCACTCCTGCCGCGCCCGTCGCTTGTGCTGGTCAGTGAAGAGGAAGAAGACCCGGGCGAGGCGTTAGCGCGCCAGTTGATCGCCTATAAACGCTTCAAAGAATTAGCTGCGATTTTGGGACACCGCGAAACAGCCGGCTTGCGTACTTATCTGCGCCTGGCCCCGCCGCCGATAAAGGTCGAAGCCCGCCTCGACTTAAGTAATGTCACGTTGGATGACCTGATTCGCGCAGCAAGGGGAATCTTCTTCAGCAAGCCCGACCTGCCTGCGCTTAGTAAAGTCGTGGCGATGCCGCGTGTGACCATTCGGGAAAAGATCCGCGTAATTATCGAAGCGATGCGCAGCCTGGGCCGCTCTACTTTCCACAGCTTCCTTCACGGCAAGGGCGACCGCCTGGAAATAATTGTTACTTTCCTGGCAATGCTCGAACTAATCAAACGCCATTCGGTCGAAGCCACTCAATCTGACCTGTTTGGCGAAATTGACATTCAATCCACTGGTGAATGGAATGAAAAGGAAGATTCCCAACTGGAATTTATCGAATAGTAGTGGGGCTGTCCAAAAGACGCTTTGGACAGCCCATTTCGAGTAAAGATCGTTTTTTAGACAACCCCTTTATTCTTCAGATTTTTCTTCCTCTTCCTCATCCTCATCCGCATACATATCATAGGGCAGCCGGTTCGCTACCCAGACGATCATCAGGCGCAGGTCATTCACCTCGGGCGTGAAATCCGGGTACATTTCAGCAAACCCCTGCCCTAAGACATCATAGTCCTGGCCTGCGGGCCATTCAACCATAAACCCGGGCAGAGTTGTTCGATCGGCGTCCGGCGGCAGCGCTTCCCACTCCTGCGCGATCAGGAAGTCATATACTTTCTGGCGCAGTTCAGGATTCAGGTCTGACCAGCCTTGCAATACCTGCGCGGCAAACTCGGGACGCCGTTCAAAAGTAGATACGGACGAGCGTGCTTTCAGGCCAGCCGGAGCCAGGGTACTGTTCCGAAAACCCGGCACCTGCACATGCCGTTTGAGCAGGTTATTGATCGCCGCACGACGTTCTTTTGGCAAACGGTCCAAATTCGAAAAAACCGCTTGCAAGACGTGGAGCCGGTAATCCGGCACCATAAATTCATTTATGCCATGAAAAGGGAAGAATTGGATCTGTTCGTCACTCATAAGGACTGATTATACTGAATAATTCATAAAGCGGATTGACAGGTTTATCAATTATCCAATTTACCTGGGAGCTTCAGGTCAACTACTTTCCGCCAATCGATCACTGGCTTCGTCCAGGGCGGCAACCTGCTCTTCAGATAAACGCCAGCCGACGGAACCAGCATTTTGTTCCGCCTGAATCAGGTTCTTGGCTCCTGGGATCGGCAGCGTTCCTTTGCAAATCGCCCAGTTCAAAGCCACCTGGGCGGGTGTCTTACCGGCATGGTCCGAGCCGAAATGTTTCAGCAAGGTCAGCAGCGGCGTCAACCGTTCCAAAAAGCGGCGGTTGTAGCGCCCGCCACGCATTCCCGTTGGCGGGTTTTCCGGTGTATATTTTCCCGTCAGCATCCCCATACCCAGCGGGCTGTAAGCGATCAGGCGCACGCCCAGTTCCTGGCAGTGCTTAAGCAAGCCATTCCTTTCCACCTGGCGGTTGATCAGATTGTACTCGACCTGATTACTTGCCAGCCGGATCCCTTCCCGGGCCAGAGCATCATAGGCACGCTGCATCTTGCTGCGATCGTAATTGGAAACACCCACCTCACGGGTCAAACCGGCCTGCACGGCTTCGCTCAAGGCTGCCATCCAGGTCTCCACATTCACCGGCGGCAACGCTTGATGGATCTGGTAAAGATCCACCTGGGCTTTACCCAGGCGCTTCAAACTTCCCCGTAATGCGCGCAGGAGCGTGCCTTTCCTTAATCGCCAGGGGAAAGGCATAAATTTGGTGGCGATCAAAATTTTCTGGTCCGTTTCCTTCAGGAAGGTGCCTAATAACTGTTCAGAACGGCCTTGACCATAAACTTCAGCCGTATCAAACAAACGCAGACCACCAGCGAGAGAAGCTCCAAACGCCTGATGCACCTCATCCACTGCATAGCCGCGTCCGTAACCCCACATCAGACGGTCTCCCCAGGCCCAGGTGCCAACGCCAAGTTCGACGTCATCTAGAAAGGAGTGTTTTTCAGGCGTATCTTGCATAGGGAGTCTCCGGGAAAATTTGAGTATTCACTTGATTATATCTGGAGAAAATAAAAGGGTAGGAAATATGGATGGTATAATCGGCAGCATGCCCACGATCGTTGCTTTGGATATTGAAACCACCGGCCTTGATTCCCATAGAGATGCCATTATCGAAATCGGCGCGGTTCGTTTTTCTGACACCCGAGTGGAAGGTGAATGGTCTGCCCTCATAAACCCAGGCCGGCCCATCCCCAGCTTTATTACCCAGCTTACCGGCATCAGCAATGATATGGTGCGAAATGCGCAGCCGCTCAAGGCGGTGATCAACGAATTCGCCGACTTTGTGGGCGATGTCCCTGTTCTCGGGCATAATGTGCGCTTTGATCTTTCTTTTCTTCAACAAAGCAAAATTCTGCTGGAAAATGCAGTAATCGATACTTATGAACTGGCATCGGTGCTGCTGCCAACTGCCAGCCGTTACAACCTGGGCGCGCTTGGGCAGCGCATGGGCGTGTTACTCCCTGCCACACACCGCGCTCTGGATGATGCCCGGGTTACCTACGGCATCTTTATGCAGTTGGAAAAAATGTGCAACAGCCTCCCGACCGGGATGATCGCTGAATTCGTCCGCTTGAGTGATATCTTCGACTGGGGCGCCAGTTGGATCTTCAGCCAGATCCTGCATGAGCGGATGCGCCAGCCAGTAGCAGCCCGCCAGGCGAGTCGCGTTGAGCAAAAGCCGCAGCGAATGCCTCGCGCGGCCTTTTTGCCTCCCTTGCAGCCGGCCAGCCAGACCAATCCTTTGAATGAGGATGAAGTAGCCTCGATCCTGGAATACAGCGGTCCCTTCTCCCGCTACTTTAGCCAGTTCGAGTACCGCTCGCAGCAGGTCGAGATGTTACGCGCGGTGACGCGGGCTTTTTCTAACCACCATCATTTACTTGTTGAAGCCGGCACCGGGACAGGCAAATCGTTCGCCTACCTGGTGCCTGCTGCTTTATGGGCATTTCAGAATAACGCCCGGGTGGTCATCTCCACCAACACCATCAATTTGCAGGACCAGCTGGTAAAGAAAGATATCCCTGATTTATGCCAGGCGTTAGATCTCGAACTGCGTTCAGCAGTGCTCAAAGGCCGGTCAAACTACCTGTGCCCCCGCCGCCTGGAAGCCCTCCGCCAGCGGGGACCCGACACGGTCGATGAGATGCGCGTGCTGGCAAAAATTCTGGTATGGACAATGCAGAGTGACAGCGGCGACCGGGGTGAAATTAACCTGAACGGTCCCGCGGAGCGAGATATCTGGGCGCGCCTGTCAGCGGACGATGAGGGTTGCAAGGCAGAAACCTGCCAGACACGCATTTCTGGCGGCTGTCCTTTCTACCGCGCCCGCCAGGTTGCCCAAAGCGCGCATCTTGTGGTGGTCAACCACGCCCTGCTGCTTGCAGATGTGGCTACCGGCAACCGGGTCCTTCCGGAGTACGATTACCTGATCATCGACGAAGGGCATCACATGGAGGCAGCCACAACCAGTGCGTTAAGCTTCCGAGTTACCCAGGGCGATATCCACCGCCTGATCCGCGAATTAGGCGGGCCTTCCAATGGGATCCTGGGATATATGCTCACGCTGCTTGAAGATATCCTGAAGCCATCGGAGAATGCGGCCTTCAACCAGGCCGTGCACCGCGCCGCGGACCTGCTTTTCCGTCTGGAACATTACTACCGCGAGTTTTTCCGAGTTCGTGGAAGATTTCCTGGCAGAACTGCGCAGCGGGCGACCAATCACCGGGTATGGGCAGCAGGAAAGGATCGTTCCGGCGATCCGCACCATGCCAGTATGGACCAGCGTGGAAGTTACCTGGGACGAAGTCCATGAAACCACTCTGCTGCTGCTCAACTTGCTGAGTGAGATGTACAAAACCACCGGGGAGTATGCCTTTGAAGCCCAGGATGAGGAACTGGACGACGCTCTCAACAGCCTGGGAGATGCTTACCGGCGCCTTTCAGAAGCGGATACCAACCTGCATTCGTTGGTTTTATCCCCTCGTCAGGATCTGATCTACTGGATTGAACTGCAGCCAGGCAATAATCGCATGACGCTTAATATGGCGCCGCTGCATATTGGCCCCTTGATGGAACGATACTTATGGAATGAGAAGGCCAGTGTGATCTTGACCTCTGCTACCCTGACGACCCATGAGGGCTTTGATTACATCCGCAGCCGCCTCAACGCCGCCACTGCGGACGAACTGCAATTAGGCTCACCCTTCGACTACGAAACCGCAGCGTTACTTTACCTGGCGAATGATATCCCTGAGCCGTCCGACGCAAACGGACACCAGCGCGCGGTAGAGCAGGCCCTGGTGCGAATAAGTAAAGCGACAGGTGGGCGTTTGCTGGCTTTATTTACCTCTTACTCCCAGTTACGCCGGACCTCGACCGCAGTAACGCCGGTTTTGAGTGAAGCTGGGATCATTGTTTATGAGCAGGGTGAAGGCGCTTCACCTAACACGCTCTTGGAAACCTTCCGTGAAGCGGATAAAGCTGTTCTGTTAGGCACGCGCTCCTTCTGGGAAGGTGTAGATATACCCGGGGATGCGCTCTCTGTGCTGGTCATTGTAAAACTGCCCTTCGATGTGCCTTCGGAGCCGATCATTGCCGCCCGCTCGGAGACTTTCGATGACCCTTTCAATGAATATCAACTTCCCGAGGCGATCCTGCGCTTCCGCCAGGGTTTTGGCCGCCTGATCCGAACCCAGTCCGACCGCGGCGTAGTGGCTATTCTCGACCGGCGGATACTGACGAAACGTTATGGACGCGCTTTTCTAGATTCTTTGCCGGTTTGTCAGATTCGGATTGGCTCCGTTCAGGAACTACCCGGCGCAGCGGCGCAGTGGATAAATCCATAATCCAGTTGATTAATCACCCCGCTTTATGCTATAGTTTAAAAAAGAATAATCATCGTACTGCTTGACCATCGCCGCGAAGCGAAACGTTACAGCGCGTGCTTGCAAACCACCATGATCCTGCCTTATGCATAGGCAGGATTTTGTTTTTTTCCAGTATTTGCGTAGTATACCGGGCGCAGCTTTCAAAAAAGTGTTCCCCGCCCGGTGCATTCTGAGAGCAAAGTGCATAAATAAGTAACATCGATAAAAGTTAGTTCCAGCGTTTTAAAGCCCGCTAAAGGAGGATAGCATGGCCATAGTAACGATTTCACGGCAGTTTGGCAGCGGTGGAGATGAGATTGCCAATCGAATCTGTGAAGCATTGGGATACTGCAGGTTTGACAAGCAGTTGATTGAAAAAGCAGCCGCTGACGCTGGGCTGCCAAAACACATCGCCATCGACTACTCCGAGGATAACCACGAAGTAAAAACCTTCATTGACCGGCTGCTTGGGCAAAACGCGACGCCCTGCCAGAAGATCGCCTGGACCCAGGACCCGTCCATTGCCAGCCGCCCAGAACGCTCTGATGTGGATGAGCTTGCCGTATTGGGGTTAGTGAAACGTGCTATCCGTGCCGCTGCGATTGCGGATAAGGTGGTTATCGTAGGTCGCGGCGGACAGGTGCTACTAAAAGATACGATTGGCGCGCTGCATGTCCGGGTTGAAGCGCCGGCCGAGTTCCGGATTCAGAGAATTAAACTGCAAATGCGGGGTGAAAAAGATTACCGCCCCGACTCCGAGATTCACCGTGAAGCGTTAGAGCTAATCAACACCCGTGATAAGGCATCTGCTGACTACCTTCAGCGATTTTACAATGTGGATTGGGAAGACCCAATGCTCTATCACCTGATATTAAATACAGGCAAACTGAGCATGCAGCAGGCTGCCCGGGCTGTGATCGATCTGATCTACGCGGCTAAGACTGCTTCTGTTCCGGCCTGACAAGAGCCAGTAACGACTATTTACTGCTCGCTCAACCACCAGCCGCTCAATTCAGGGTGCTCACGCTGCTGCAGCACTTCAACCCGCTCATCTTCCAACCAGAGAACTGCGGGGCGAGGGGCAAGGTTATAGTTGGACGCCATGCTTAGCTGGTAAGCGCCTGCTACCGGAACAACCAGCAAATCTCCGCGCTGAACCTCTGGCAGCCAGATTTCAGGAATGAGCTGGTCGCCGCTTTCACAGAACTTACCGACCAGGCTGACCTTTTGGGTAGGTTCCGCATCCGGTTTCTCGGCTAATAATGCCGAATAACGCGCCTGGTATAACGCCGGGCGCGGATTGTCAGCCATGCCGCCATCCACCGCAACAAAGCGGGTGCCATCCCCAGCCGTCTTTGAAGTGCCAACAGAATAGAGCGCAACCCCGGCTCGCGCCATCAACCAGCGCCCGGGTTCGACCACGAGGCGCGGCAGCGGCCAATCGCGTTTGGCACATTCCGCAGTCAAAGTGCTGCACACCGTCTGTATCCAGGCTGAAGGATCCCCTTCAGCCTGCTCGCTCACATAAGGAACACCCCACCCACCCCCTGGACTGAGTTCCTCCGGTACAAAACCGGTCAGCTCGGCCAGCGCCATCAAGCTGGAAATGGCGCGTTGGTAAGGCTCTGCCTCAAAGAATTGCGACCCCAGGTGAGTATGCAAACCGGTCAGTTGCAGCCACTGGCTGGCCTTAGCCCGGCGGATCGCCTCCGCGGCCTGCCCGCCTTCCGTAGTAAAGCCGAACTTAGAAGTATGGTGAGCCGTCTGTAAATAACTGTGTGAATCGATTTTGACCCCAGGAGAGATGCGCAGCCAAATCCGCACGCTTTTCTGCAGGCTTGCTGCTAAAGCTTCCAGCACCGCCAGTTCCTCCAGGCTATCCACCACCACAGCCTGCACGCCATCCTTTACCGCCGCCGATAGTTCTTCAATAGACTTGTTATTCCCATGCAGGTGGATCCGGGCGCTTTCAAACCCGCCCTTACGCGCTACGGCAAGCTCGCCCAGGCTAACCACATCCACGCCCAAATCCAGCGCAGCCAGGCGGCGAGCCATGCCCAGCGAGAAATAGGCTTTTGCGGCATAAGTGATTTCAAACCTGCCCGGGTAATGAGCGGTCAATTCAGCGCGCAGCCGGCGTACCTGCTCTTTAATTGTCGCAGCGTCATACAGGTAAAGCGGCGTGCCATATTGTTCGGCCAGCGGGCGCAGCGATAGTCCCGCAATCGTCAAACAGCCGGCCGAATTACGGCCGGCTGATACAGGTAAAATGGGATCAAGATTCTTCACAGTCTAAATCTCTTCAGTGTAATCTTCATCGGTTATGCCAGTCTCGCCTACCTCTGGGTCATCAAACTCATCTTCGTCTTCGTTTAATTCGACTCGCCGGACCGAGTTGGAAATCATGGATGCCAGGTGAAATTCACCCGGGCGCTCGCTATCTTCAAACGCGCTGATCACGATAATGGCGTTTGTCACCGAGTTACCTGGGTTTCGCCAGCGGTGAATAAGCTGGGCCGCAAAGATCAGGCTGTCGCCGGGTTCGAGGATAAAGCGCTGGTTATCCACCTCATATTCGAGTGATCCGCGCAGGCAGAAAACCAGTTCATGCCCGGTGTGAATCATCCCATGCGGACCACTGCTGCCGCCGCTTTCCAGGGTGAGTAGGAAAGACTCTACTCGCCCGACAAAAGACTCTCCGCCCAATCCCTCAATCAAACCGCGCAAGAAAGGCACCCTTGTCCGTTCCGCGGCCTTTCTGAATACAATCTGTTCCCGCACGGGTTCCTGCCGGAAGAAAGCGGTGATTGGCACTTCGAGGGCCATTGCCAGTTTATTCAATGTACTTACGGATGGTGAAGTTAGGCCACGTTCAATCATGCTTAATGCATTCGCGGAAAGGCCACTCCGGCGTGCGAGCGCGCGCATCGAAATGCCGCGTTCATCTCTCAGCAAACGCAAACGCTGTCCAACATCTACCGACTCTGCTTCTTTTCCAAATGGGTCCATATTGCCTCCAACCGGGTTTGTGAGTTGATTTGTGCTATTGACTTTATTCAAACCAATTCGACCAATTATAACTTGAGTGCGTTCCTTTTTGTGACCGATTATATCAACTTTATTCTTGTTTTCAAAGTAGATACTTCTGCCCTCTTTCGGAACTTATTTGGAACACGGCTTGAAAGAACTGACTTTAGACAAAAGAATTTGTGACAGGGAGCACTATCTACATTCGCGGAAAACGAGATAATTGAAAAGTTGAGAGAACATTTATGGTCAGCAAACAGATCACGCGCTTCCAAATACCAAAAGCCCCACTTGCCTTAATCTTACTCGCCGGGGTCATTCTGCTTGGTTTGATTTTCATCAGCCAGCCGGTGAAGACAGTCAGCGCGCAGTGCAAGAACCTGACGGGCTGCAAAAACTGCCATGAAGTGCAGGCTGCTGACCCGGTTAACACAAACGGAGCCTGGCATGTCGACCATGCCAACTTTGATCTGTGCTACGCCTGCCATGCGGGCAATCGCGAAGCGACAGACAAAGCGGAAGCACATACAGGCATGGTGACAAAACTGCAAGATATGCCGTCCAGCTGCAAACAGTGCCATGCGAATGATCTGGAGCAACGCTTCAACACCTATGCCCAAAGTCTCAATTTAAACGATCCTTCCGTGCTTAAGGCAGCCCAAAGCTCAAGCGATGCCATGCAAGGGCTGGCTTCATTTCTCGGTCAGCAGCCAGCTGAGGTAGGCGGCCCGACAGCAGTACCGACCGAAATCGCCGGTAAAGCCGTGGAGGCTGTCGTTAAGCCGGTAAACAGCCTGGGAAATGCCATTCTGGCAGGACTGCTGCTGCTGGGCGTGTTTGGCGGCGGAGGTTACATCACCTGGAACGAACGCCGGCTGGCCCAGGCGAAGGGAACGCGCCCGCGCTCCTGGATCGCCGTTCAACTGCAAAAAGAACATTGGTCGCCTTATAGCGCCGGGGTGCTGCTGGGCATTACCTGCATCCTGGCGGTGCTTATCGCCCACCGCACGCTGGGTGCTTCTTCAGCCTTCGCTTCGATCGGCAGCACCGCAGTCAACGTGGCGGCCCCACAGGCGGCTGACCAGAATATGTACTTCAAATTTATCATGCCGCCGGGTTTTAATTGGGAAATCGCCCTGTTGATCGGCGTATTCTTTGGCGGCATGCTGGGCGCGCTCAGCAGCGGCACCTTCAAACTGCGCTGGAATGATGACCCTACCTGGAAGAAAGTTTTTGGGCCACAGCGCTGGAAACGATTTGTAATTGGCTTCATCGGCGCGATCATCTTGCAGATTGGTGCAGGGATCGCCGGGGGCTGTACCAGCGGCCTGGCAATTTCGGGCGGCATGCTGCTGGCGCCATCTGCCTTCCTGTTTATGGCAGGCATGTTCATTTCAGGCATCGGGGTGGCTTTGTTGATTTATCGGAGGAAGTATTAATGAGTACCACAACGCTTGTTGCCCTGGCGCTGGGTATCCTGTTTGGCTTTGCATTAAATAAAGGCGGCCTGACCCGCTATACCAATATCGTTGGGGTGTTCCGGCTCACGAACCTGACGGTGATTAAGTTTATGATGACGGCGCTGGCTGTAGCTGCCGTAGGGCTTTACTTGCTGCGCGAACTGGGTGTCGTTCAATTCCCTGCTGCGCCCGCCACTTATCTGATTGGGAACTTGTTGGGCGGGCTGGTCTTCGGGATTGGTATGGCCCTGACCGGGTACTGACCAGGTACCTGCGCCGCCGGGAGCGGCGAAGGCAAGCTAGATTACTTGATTTCCGGTATTCTCGGCCTGATCACCGGGGCGGTCATCTTTGGCTTTACCTACCAGCAAATCATGCCGGAAGTGCTTAAAATTGCCAACCTTGGAAATGTCGTGCTGCCCGACCTTTGGGGTGTAAATCCGCTGCTGGTGGTGGCTGTGTTTGTGGTACTTACCTTGCTGTTGTTTTACTTCCTGGAAAACGGCTTAAAGCGCAGGGACCGCTTGCAGGACCATGATTAATTTTGCCATCCGGCCCGTTACCGATTCCGACCGGGCCTGGATTGCGCGCTTTACTGCTGAGCACTGGGGATCCGAACAGATGGTCGCGCATGGATCTGTTTTCTACATCAGCCAGCTGCCTGGCTTTATTGCCGAGCAAAAGCAAGCCGGGCAGCCAGACAAGGTTGTTGGGCTGCTTTCCTACCACATTTCGGATAATGAATGCGAGATCACCAGCCTGGATAGTCTGCAAGAGGGCCAGGGCATTGGTACAGCACTAATCCAGGCCGTGAAACAGGCAGCCTTGAAGGCTGGCTGCCGGCGCTTATTCCTTGTCACAACAAACGACAATGTCCATGCGTTAGGCTTTTACCAACGCAGGGGCTTTGTCCTGGTGGCATTTCGCCGGAATGCGGTCAATGAATCACGCAAGATTAAGCCTGAGATCCCCTTATTGGGAAACACTGGCATCCCCATTCGCGATGAACTCGAGTTGGAAACTCAACTAAAAGAAGCAGAGTAAGCCTCCTCTTTTCTCCCATCAAAAGAAACCAGAGCCTCCTGGATGGCAGCGTATCTGGCACACCCTGTGCATTGTTTTTGTACTGAACAATTATGGGCTGTGTTATAATGTTTTGGGTAAATTGACCGGCTGGCCGGTTGCCGGCCGGTTTATAATCGTTTTAGAGGGAGATTAATAAACCTTGGACACGCAAAATAAGCCAAGAGAAGTATCGGACGACATCGTCGTAAGCATTGATTATTCACTGACAGTTGACGGTGAGGTTGTTGATTTAACGGAGGGCGATGAGCCTTTGCAGTTCCTTCAAGGCCACCAGAATATCATCCCCGGCCTGGAGCGTGAGTTATCGGGTATGAAGATCGGTGAAAGCAAAGAAGTTGTGGTTACGCCTATGGAAGCTTACGGAGAAGTTGATCCTGATAACATCATCGACGTTCCGCGCAGTGAATTCCCTCCTGAAATTCCGTTAGAAGTTGGGACCGAACTGGAAGTTAAAAATGCAGATGGCGAGGTCTTAAGTGCTACCATCGCGGACGTGAACAGCGATATCGTAAAGCTGGATTTCAATCACCCGTTGGCAGGCAAACAACTTACCTTTGATGTGACCGTCGTGGATTTACGCCAACCCACTGAAGAAGAACTGGCGCACGGCCATGTTCATTATGAAGATGAGGGGTTTGATTTCGAAGAAGATGAAGATTTCGAAGACGAACTGGAATATGAAGAATACGACGAAGATGAAGACCTTGAAGAGGATGGGGAAGACGCAGATTTACACAGTGATACCCACAAACAGTAATAAGTCTTTTTCAATCCATTGCGAATTTGCCCGAGGCGAATGAAAGCCCCGGGCTTTTTTTATCCCGTTCAGCTCCAAGTAACTTTTCCAGTAAGAAGGGGTTTCTTTTTTAACTTTACGCAGCAACGAAACCTGGAATAGAAGATAAAAAAATTGAAACCATCTCGCATGAAGTACAAAGTAATTGCCAATCCGGCGTCGGGCAAAGGAACTGGGAAAAAGTTGATTCCTGGCGTCGCCCAACAACTAAGCAGTTATGGTTTATCTTTTGATCTGGTTCAGACGGAATATCCCTGGCATGCTGCTGAACTGGCACAGCAGGCTGCCAATGAGGGGTACGACGCAGTAATTGCCGTGGGTGGGGATGGGACCATTAATGAAGTGCTTAACGGTTTAATGCTTGCAGCCGAGCAAGGCTCTGCCAAGCAACAACAAATGCCTTGCCTGGGGATTATCTGCATCGGGCGCGGGAATGACTTTGCTTTTGGCGCCGGTCTTCCAATCAACTGGCAAACGAACTGCCAGATCATCGCGCAAGGGAAGCCGCGCAAAATCGATGTAGGCTGCATCTACAGCGACTGTTTGGATGGCCCATTCCATGGCCGGCGCTACTTCGGCAACGGCATTGGGATTGGTTTTGATGCGGTGGTGAATGTCCAGGCGACAAAAACAAGGTTGACTGGATTTCTGGGTTACACCGTTGCGGCGCTGCGCACGATCCTGCTGCATTTCTATTCCCCGCTGGTGCGCATCGAATGCGACCAAACGACGATCACCCAGCACGCGCTAATGATCTCGGTCATGAATGGGCAGCGCATGGGCGGCGGTTTCTTGATGGCCCCAGACAGCACAAGCAACGATGGAATGTTCGATTTGTGCATTGCGAATCAGGTCAGCCGGCCAACCATCTTGAGGATGATTCCCCGTTTTATGCGCGGCTCGCAGGGTTCGCATCCGGCTATTCGCTTTGAACGGTCGCGCCGGGTGGTGATCACAGCGCTTAACGGGGATGACCTGCCAACACACGTGGATGGCGAAACGATCTGTTCAGCTTCGCGAGAAATCCGCATTGAGATTTTGCCCAGGCAAATCGATCTGATCCGTGCACCCGAGAATGGATAAGCCCCTGGTCAAAACTCTTCAAACAAACTTCAGCAGCCTCCCTTACCCGGCAATTTCCCGCTCTTGCTCCAGGTGATACTGACCCTGCGTAGCCAGGCTGTTCAAGTGCGCCCGCTGGTAAAACAGATCTTGCGCGGCCTTTACGTTTGCCACCTGCCCATGCCAGGCCTCTAACGAGGGCGCCTGCAATGCTCGTCCATATGAAAAGCTGAGCTTCCACGGCAAGGAACCGATTGCATTCATCGCGTTGAGATGCGCCGTGGCAATTTCTGCGCTTTGACCGCCGGAGAGGAATACGATTCCTGGAACGGCTGCTGGAACACAGCGCTTGAAGATGTGGACGGTAAGCTCTGCAGCTTCTTCAATCGTCTCTCTCTTGGGAAAATCCGTCCCCGAAAGGATCATATTCGGTTTTAGCAGCATCCCTTCCAGCATGACACGTCCATCGATTAGCTCATTAAACACCTGGTTCAATACAGCTTCCGTCACTTCTGCGCAGATCGCAATGTGATGGGGACCATCCATCAGCACTTCGGGCTCAACAATTGGCACCAAGCCCTCTTCCTGACAAAGGCGCGCATAAAGGGCCAGGGAACGAGCGTTTACCGCGATGCCGAAACGGGTTGGCGTGCTCGGCGTTATGGCAAATACTGCCCGCCATTTCGCAAAACGCGCGCCAAGGGAACGGTATTCGATGATCCGTTCACGCAGTCCATCCAATCCTTCCGTCATTTTTTCGCCCGGGTATCCGGGTAAGGAATGGGTTCCTTTATCAAGCTTAATCCCAGGAAGAATGCCTTTGTCCTTTAGAAGTTCCGGAAAAGGGATTCCCGCTTCCGTTGATTGACGGATGGTTTCATCAAATAGAATCACGCCGCTGATAAATTTTTCTATCCCTGGTGTAGAAATTAATAATTCCCGATAAGCCTGACGGGTTTCACTGGTTGAAGGGATGCCATAAGGATCAAATCTTTTCTGAATGGTACCCGTGCTTTCATCCGCCGCCAGAATGCCCTTCCCATCCACCACCAACGCCTCAGCAATATCCTGAATTTCTATCCGGTTTAACATTGTGTACCTCCTTTATATACATTATAGTCAGAACCAGCTTCATTCACCATCAGATTCCTTTACAAATCGCCAATGAAGGCCCTGGTTTCGCTGCACCTTCTATCTCATTTCAGGTATATACTTAAGCGATCCAATATAAACGGTATATTCCATCAACGGAGACGCACCTATGAGTGATGCCTACCTGAATAGTCTGCTGGGAGAACGCGAAAAAATCTTGCTGGTGACTCGCCAGCACTGGTTCCAACTTTTTCGAGCGATTTTGTTTGAAATTGGGCTGATCATCATCACGATCATCGCAGTAACGCTGGTGACAGTCTATTGGCTGCCCGCCCCTACCGGCCTGCTTGGCTTTCTGCTGCTGTTGATCCCCATCCTCAGCATCATCCGAGATACCCTCACCTGGTATAACCACAAATACGTGGTTACCAACCGGCGAGTTATCCAGATTTTTGGCGTATTCAACAAAAACGTCACAGACTCAGCTTTAGATAAAGTCAATGACGTGAAAATGGATCAGTCCGTTATGGGGCGCATTTTCAACTTTGGCGATATCGAAATCCTTACCGCCAGCGAGCTAGGCATTAATCGCTTTACATTTATCGGCGATCCGGTTCACTTCAAGAAAGATATGCTCAATGCAAAGTTTGAGCTGGAACAAAGTCAAGTGGCGGCTTATCCGCAAGAAAACGCTGTCATCATGGATGTGCCCCGCCTGATCAGTGAATTGGATGCACTCTGCAAGCGGGGTGCGATCACTGAGAACGAATTCAACGAGAAAAAAGCCAGGCTGCTGGCGCGTATATAAACCGACCTAAAATTAGGGCTGCATAAGCCCTAATTTTTATTCGCGCGCCTGCCACTTGCCGCTGCGGCACCAATCCGCAATCATTTGCAGGCGCACAATGGCTTCTTCGCCAGCTCCTTCGGGCACTTCATCCGACACCCCCAGCACCAGCCGGGGATGAAACAGCGCGACAATCTTCTCCACCGTCGCCATCAATTCTTCGCGCGAATAAATATCCAAAAATAATACGGCGGGAATGCCATCCAGGAGGATCTTGTCACCAATATTTTCCTTGATCTCTTCCAGAGTCACATCGCCCTGTGGCAAAGGGGTAAGCGCTTCCAACCCATCAAACGGCAGGTGGCGCAGGTACTTCAATAATCCATGAAAGTAACCATCGATGTGAACGTGAGTGAAAATCTCTGCCTTTCGCAGCTGAGAGCAGCGTTTTTCATAAAAGGGGATGAGATAGCGTTCAAAATAGCGGGGGGAGAGCAGCTGCTCGTGCAGGTTTTCCCCAAAATTCAAAATATGCAGCCGATTAGAACCCTGTGCGCCGTGGGTTATTAATTGCTCGTACAAACCATCATACGCATCGTCGATCACACACAGCATCGCTTCCACTTCCGCAGGGTAATCGACCAGGGCATAAATTAAATCTTCCAGGCGCATCCACCACTGCGCCAGCGCCTGGTAAGGACTTTTCGGGACCCAGAACTGCGGTTCGCCGCGCTCGCCCACATAGGCGCTGCCCTGATCAAAATACGCCTCATTGAAGGAATACCGCATATGCGCATACAACCAATGCAGTTTCTTAAAGTCCGCTGGTTGCTTTACCGGAAAACCAACCGTGCGCCAGGTCTCATCCGGCGTACGCTTCAGGCGTTCTACCAGATCCCCATAAGGCGTTTCATAAATGATCGTGCCTTCTCGATCGGCGTACTGTTCCTGGACCCGCACCTGAGGAGCAAAACTGCGCACAATAGGGTCTGGCATGCCAGTGTAGTAATGGACTGTGCGCATTGATGCCCCCACCCGGTCATAGACTTCCAAAAGACTTAACCCCTTTAGGCTTTCAGGTAGGCTGTTGAAGATGCGGTGCCAGTCATACCAGGGTTCAAAACGGGGCTGAAAGAAGACCTGTGGAACAGGCAGCCCCTGGAAAACACGCAGATTTATTTCGCGGAAGTTCATCGATATTTGCCTTTTCGATACGGATACAGCTATTGTATAACTGTTCCAGATCCACGGGAAACCGCTAATCGCTTTAGTTCGACCGTGATATACTTTTTAACAATCCACTTTGCAAGATTATTGACCTCTTCACCCAAACAAGGAGAGACTCCATGCCAGAAACAAGCAAGCGCTCCATCACTGCCGATGACCTTTACCGCTTTCGGCTCCTCAGCGGCGTGCGGATTTCGCCGGACGGGAAGTATGTCATCTATTCTGTCCAGCGCATAGATCAAAAAACCGAAGAAAAGTATTCAAACCTGTGGATTGTGGCGACGGATGGGCAAAGCCCGGCCCGCCAATTCACCTATGGCGATCAAAATGATCACTCGCCCCGCTGGTCACCGGATGGGCAGTGGGTTGCCTTCCTTTCAAACCGGGCCGATACAGAGAAACCTGACCAGGTTTTCCTGATCCCCTTCTTTGGCGGAGAGGCTCGCCAGCTGGCCCAAATCCCAGGGCAAGTGAAACAATTGGCCTGGTCGCCAGATGGCGAACAGTTTGTATGCACCGTTTTAAAGACGGATACCGAGGTACTGGAGCGGGAAAAGGATGAGCAAAAGAAAAAGTTAGGCACCGTGGCCCGGCGATATGAGCGCCTGTTTTATAAGTTAGATGGCTACGGCTACCTGCCCAAAGAGCGCCAGCATCTCTGGACGATCGCCGTTGAGAGCGGGGAGGCGAAACAAATTACCGACCATGCAGTGTATGACGAGCGCTCCCCAGCCTGGTCACCTGATGGCAAGCACATTGTCTTTGTTTCCAACCGCAGCGATGACCCTGATGCGCATCTTGACTGGGATGATCTTTTTGTGATTCCAGCGGCTGGCGGAGAATTTCGCAAAATCGAAACCCCTATGGGATCGAAAAATGCGCCCAGTTTCTCCCCGGACGGCAAATGGGTCGCCTACTTTGCTCAGGAAGGGGTAGATCAGGATTATAAGAATAGCAATGTCTGGATTGTTCCTACTGATGGCGCTGAACCAGCATGCAACCTGACCGGGCAGTATGACCTGGAAGCGGGCGGCTGGACCATCAATGACATGGGAGAACCCGAAGTCATTCCGCCTACCTGGACGCCGGATCACGAAACTATTTACTTCCAGGTCGCTTATCACGGCAGTTCCATTCTAGAAGCAGTTTCCGTTGCCGGCAGGACCCTCGAAACCATCATTCCTGAAGGCGGAGTGGTCATCAGCTTCTCATTCGATCGCGACCAAACCAGGCTGGCTTATCTTTATGGAAAATTGGATGACCCGGCCCAAATCTACATTCGCGACCGGCAGACGGGCAAGAGCCGCCAGTTGACTCAGGTGAACCGCGACGTTCTCGATGAAATTGACCTGGGCAGTATTGAGGAAACCTGGTTCACCGGGCCGGACGGCAACGAATTGCAGGGGTGGATCCTCAAGCCGCCCGGCTTTGATCCTGGCCAAAAATATCCATCGATCATGGAGATTCACGGCGGTCCACTCACGCAATATGGCAACTTCTTCATGCACGAGTTCTACTACCTTGCCGCCGGTGGTTACGTGGTCTACTTCACCAACCCAAGAGGGGGTCGGGGTTATGGCGAAGAGCACGCCCGCGCGATCTGGGGCGACTGGGGCGACAAAGACTATGCCGACCTGATGGCCTGGGCTGACTATGCTGCCCAGCTGCCTTACATCGACTCTGAGCGCATGGGCGTCACCGGGGGCAGCTATGGTGGATATATGTCCGTTTGGATTATAGGGCACACCGAGCGCTTCAAAGCTGCGGTAACGCAGCGCTGCGTCAGCAATTTTGTCAGCATGTGGGGTTCAAGCGATTATAACTGGAGCTTCCAAAAAGAGCTGAATGACAAAGCGCCTTTTGAAGACCTGAAATATTATTGGGACCACTCCCCGATCGCCTATATTGGAAACGCCAAAACGCCAACCCTTGTAATCCACAGCGAAAACGACCTCCGCTGCCCCATTGAGCAGGGCGAGCAGGTGTTTGTCGCGCTCAAACGCCTGGGCGTAGATACCGCCTTCGTGCGCTTCCCAGACGAGTTCCACGGGCTTTCCCGCTCAGGTCGCACCGACCGGCGCATCTACCGCCTGGAACAAATCCGGGGCTGGTTTGACCGCTACTTAAAGTAGAACCTGCCTTTTAAAGGTGGGGAAACTGCACGCCCGCAGTTTTCCCGCCTTTCTACCCTAACCCGCCCGGAACCACATCCCGATGACCGACTCGCGTACGCTAGTCAAGCAAGCCCTTACTTTTTCAGCCCCCAGCCGCATTCCACGCGACTTGTGGACGCTGCCCTGGGCGGATATTTATTATCCAAAAGAGTTGCAAGAAATTCGCTCCCGTTTTCCCAGTGATATAGTGACTGCCCCAGCCTGCTTGCGCGAGCCTTTGCAAACCAGCGGCGATCCATATGCGGTTGGTGTCTATGTGGATGAATGGGGCTGTGTTTTCGAAAACCGCCAGCGCGGCGTGATCGGCGAGGTAAAGAAGCCGGTGCTTGCCCGCTGGGCGGATCTGGACCGCATCACCCCTCCAACTGCTGCGCTCAGCTTAGAACGGGAACAGATAAATACTTTTTGCCAGCATACCGACCGATTTGTCATGGGCGGCTGCTGCCCGCGCCCTTTTGAGCGGCTGCAGTTCCTGCGCGGCTCAGAGAATTTGTACTTCGACCTGGCCGAACTGCCCAAAGAATTCTTTAGCTTGCTGGAACGTGTGCATCAGTTCTATCTTCAAGAACTGGAATTATGGGCAAAAACAGATGTGGATGGGCTGATGTTCATGGATGATTGGGGTGCGCAGGGTAACTTGCTCATCTCACCGCGCCTGTGGCGTGAGATTTTCAAGCCGCTCTACCGCGACTATATCAACCTGGCTCACTTGCATCACAAATTTATCTTCATGCACTCCGATGGCTATACGCTAGATATCATTCCAGACCTGATTGAATTAGGCCTGGATGCATTAAATACCCAAATCTTTTGCATGGACATCGACCAGCTCGGCCAGCAGTTCCGCGGTCAACTGACCTTCTGGGGTGAAATTGACCGTCAGGGGCTGCTGCCCTTTGGCTCCCCTGCTGAAATCGACCGCGCCGTTCGCCGGGTGAAAAAAGCGCTCTATGCAGATGGCGGCGTGATCGCCCAGTGTGAATTTAGCGCAGGGTCAAAGCCCGAAAACGTTTATCAAGTTTACCAATCGTGGGAGGATATTTCCTGATGGCCAGCCTGACTTTGAATAACCGGGATTTGCCTGAACTCCAGCCAGCCCACCTGCTGAATGCTTTATACCATCCTGAGCAAGCGCCTTACCGCTTTTCCGCGCAATCTGTCGCAGACGCTCAAGCCTGGCAAGAACAGACGCGGTTTAAACTGCGCGAAATCATTGGATTTCAGGACCTGCCTGAAGCGCCGCTCGAACCGCGCACCCTGGAAACCGTCGATAAAGGCGATTACCTTAGGGAAAAAGTGCTGCTGCGCACTTCCCCATGGACCGTCATGCCAGTTTATCTGTTAAAACCCAAAGGAGCTAATGGCCCGCTGCCGGTCGTCTTGGCGTTTCACGGGCATGGCTATGGGGTGAAGGATATCATTGGCCTGTGGGAAAACGGTGAAGAACGGGATACGCCGGATGGGTATCACCAGGATTTTGGCGTTGCGCTTTGCCGCAAGGGTTTCCTGGTCGCCGCACCCGAAATCTCTTGCTTTGGCGAACGACAAAGCGACTTCTCCTACCTGGATGAAGCTTTTGGTCAGGAACAACCCACCACCTGCCAGCACACCGCTACCCTGGCAATGCACCTGGGCGGGTCTGCAGTGGGCCTACGCGTCCACGATGGGTTCACATTAGTAGATTACCTGGAAACGCGCCCAGATGCCGACTCAAAGCGTTTGGGGGCCATGGGCATCTCGGGTGGCGGAATGCATACCTTCTTCTCTACCTGCCTGGATACGCGCATCCGGGCCTGTGTGGTCAGCGGCTTCTTCAGCGCCTTTCGCCACAGCATCTTTGGCATGCATCACTGTACCTGCAATTACGTGCCGGGTCTGGCCCGTTTTGGCGAAATCTACGACCTGGCCGGGTTGATCGCACCGCGCCCGATGCTCATTGAAGCCGGCACGCATGATCCTATTTTTCCCATCGCTTCCGTCAAAGACAGCGTCGCCCGCACCCGAGAGATCTACCAAATATTCGACGCGCAAGATCAACTGGAAACAGATATCTTTGAAGGCCGCCACCGCATCAGCGGCCGGCGAGCTTATGATTTTTTGTGGGAAAAATTAGCTTGAACCTTTGATCACGCAACCATACTGAAGCCCTTCCGTATATTAATCAAGAAAGACAAAATTAAAAAAATCGGAGTAATAAGAAACTCCGTCTGCTGTTTGTACGGGAGGGTACAGGAATGGGATTAATCAAACTCATCATCGACCTGATTGTTGGGTTCATCGGCTTGATCGTTGGCATTCTCGGCGGGTTGATTGGGCTGGTCTTCGGGATTGTTGGCACCGTGCTTGGCCTGGTAATTACTGGTCTGGTGCTGCTGCTGCTCATCCCGCTGGTAATCATCGGTTTAGCGGTCATCTTCTAACGCCTGGAGCATCAGGCGAAATAAAGCGAGGTCCTGGTTCGCTTTCACGCCAGGACCTCGCACCTTTTCTATTGGGATTACAGTTTATTCATTCCAGCGGCTTTCGATATCGCCTTTTTCCAACCACTCCTGCCAGGGAGCCAGCCAGGGGTCTTCAGGCTGCGGGCGGTATACGATCATTGCGCCCTTACCAGTATTATGAATGGCAGTTTCATCACCAGATTCGAGCACCACTCGCTGATATTCCGGGGACCACTGCATAACGAAACGCCGACCGCAAGTTGGGCAGTACCATTCCTCAGCACCGGATTCATAGCGTTTGACAAGAGTGAGTTTGTGGGATAGTTCAGCAGACATACAATTTACCTCTAGAGAAAAAATTTAGCCAGGGCGGTATCTTAAAAAAATTACCGGTATTTCTTTCGTGGAGAATAAGCGTCGGAGGAGATACCAGCCCGTATCTCCTCCGGCAGTCTTGCGCTTCCTGCCACTTTCCGGTGGCGCCCTTTGGATGCTCCTCTGGAAGAACCAGATTTGCAATAATAAAAGGGTGAAAATCTGGATAAACTTTAGCACCCCTAAAAGGGAAAGTCAATAACGGAGACCTTACATCCAAACCTTAAAACCTTACATTTTGGTAACGCTCCTGTCCATATGCAAACTTTTTGCCATGACAAAGAATAGATTGGTATACTTGGAGCGCATTTGACGTCATTCCGATCGCTTAAGGACACCCAATGAGCCAGGCCTTAAAATTTCCGTACGAATTTATCGGTGAAGTGTTGATTTCACAAGAAGCCATTGAAGAACGGGTTAACCAATTAGGCAAACAAATTACTGAGGATTATCAGAATTCAGACCGCTTGCTCCTGCTCGGCTTGCTGCGCGGCAGCGTGATGTTTATTACGGATCTCATGCGCAAAGTTCACTGCCCTTTGACCATGGACTTTATGTCCGTCTCGTCCTACTCCGGCTCGGAATCATCCGGTTTCATTCGTATTGATTCCGATCACAAAACCAACATCCGGGGTTGGGACGTCATTCTGATTGATGATATTGTCGATTCGGGCTACACCCTTCACACGATCCGCAAACTGCTGATTGACCGCCAGCCGCGCAGTTTGAAAACTTGCGCCCTGCTGGACAAAAAAGACCAGCATAAGGTTGAAATTGAAATTGATTATTGCGGGTTTGAGATCCCAGATTACTTCGTCGTCGGGTACGGGTTGGACATCGATGAAAAAGGCCGCAACTTGCCCTACATCGCTTCTGTCAATCTGGCGAAGTATCAGCAAATGCAGGCGGAGGGGAAGTTGTAAGCTTCGCGCTTCTAGCGTACAATTTTGACAGTACGAACAATCAAGCGGAGGGATGCGAGCATGGCGCGAACAAAAACCACGGTAAAACGAATTGGTGTTTTAACTGCTGGAAGTGACTGCCCTGGTTTGAATGCGGCAATTCGGGCAATTGGGAAAGCAGCGCAAGGCAGTTATGGCATGGAAGTTATCGGATTCCAGGATGGTTTTCTGGGATTGATTAATGATCAGATCGCCCTGCCTGGTCTTTCCGGTATCCTGACGGCGGGAGGAACCATTCTGGGGACCAGCCGGGAAACCTTGCAGGAAACCGTTTTACAGGAAACCTCTCTGCAAGACCCAGCCAGTGACAAAAGCGAAGCTGCATTGGCGACTTATCAGCGGCATAAGCTGGACGTTCTGATATGCATAGGCGGGCGAGAAACCCAGGAAAATGCACTCAAGCTGGCTCAAAAAGGCCTTCGGGTCATCACACTGCCAAAAGGCATCGACAATGATCTGGCGCTTACCGACTCAACCATTGGGTTTGACACCGCGATGAGCACCGCCACAGAGGCAATCGATCGCCTGCACAGTACAGCTCACAGCCATCACCGTATTATCCTGGTCGAGATCATGGGGCGCAATTCAGGTTGGCTGACGCTTGGTTCAGGCATTGCTGGCGGCGCAGACGTGATCGTCATCCCCGAAATCCCCTATGATGTGCGCAAGATTTCCGATGCGATCCTCGAACGTAACCGTTCTGGGCGGCGGTTTAGTATTGTAGCGGTATCTGAAGGGGGCATCTCAAAAGATACGGTCGAGTTCTTTGAACGCTCAAAGAATGTAAATCGCATGACACGGGATGGTGATGCCCGCCAGCAGGTGGAAGAAAAGTTAACGCGGATTGAAGGTCGCCTGACCGGAAACACAATTTATCTGGCTAACCGTCTGGAAAAATTCACCGGGCTGGAAACGCGCATTACCATTTTAGGTCACCTGCTGCGCGGCGGCGCTCCCACTGCGGCAGACCGGGTGCTGGCAACCAACCTGGGGACTGCCAGCATCAAGCTGCTGAATGAAGGTGCAAGCGGTGTGATGATTGCTCTGCGAGATGGGGATGTCGTTACTGTTCCATTAGAGAACGTAATTGGCAAAATAAAACAAATCCCACTCAATCATCTCTGGATCGAAAGCGCCCGGCGCGTTGGAACCAGCTTGGGCGACTGAGCCACTTAAATAATAAGGAGGCTGGCCATTACTCATATTGACCAGCCCCCTTGTTTTTCTTTTCCCCTTAGTCGCCTGCCACCTGGACCAACAAGGTCCCTTTCTCCACCTGAACTTTGTTCTCCACTGCAACCCGGCTGATCTGCCCAGAGAATGGTGAGCGCAGCTGCATCTGCATTTTCATCGATTCAAGGATCACCAGCGGTTCACCGCTATCTACCCGCTGCCCTTCTTTCACCAGCACATCGATCACCATACCCGGCATCGGCGCACTAATTGCGCCGTGGTTGACTTGTTCGACCCGTTTCTTCGTCTTGCCGTTGCTTTTCTCAACCTGGGCAATCAAATGTCGCCCATTAACCATCACGGCATAAGCGCTGTTGCCCTTGGGTAAAACGTGCAGTTCACGCGCCCGGCTTTCATTTCGCAGTAGGACAAGACCGCCATTGTTCAGGGGAGTCAGACTGGCCTGGATGGGTTTCCCGTCGACAGATACCTGATCGTCGGTTACATCCACCATATAGTCTCTATTTCCAACACTCACCCGATATGTAGCCATGTAGTTGCTTTCTCCTTTGTGGGATCTTAAATCCACTACATACAACCCCACAGTATTTACGGCGTTGCGCTTAAACCTTGCATTTGTGAAATTTCGCTCAGCGGGTTTGCGCAAACACACCTGACTTACACCTTACAAAGTCCCACCGCGCATCTGTTCTCGCCAGGCAGCGCTCAACCAATTACTATTTTGGTTCACTTGCTGCTGGTGCGCAGGCCCGGGACGGTTTTGTTCACGATAGGCCAGCAGCGCCGCTACAACTGCCACTTCCTGATTAACCGGATCTTCTCCATCCGGCGCAGCAGGCTGGAAAATTTCCAGGTACGTTGTATCAGCTCGCCCGACCATAAAACTCTCGCTCTCGATCACCTGGGATAAAAATTCGATATCTGTTGGCACCCCACCAATCTGAAACTCGCTCAACGCGCGCTGCAAACGGCGGATCGCGCTGGGCCGGTCCTCGCTCCAGGCAATCACCTTAGCGATCAACGAATCATAGTTTACTGTAATAGGCATGCCCACGTAAAGGGCGCTGTCCACCCTTATGCCCGGTCCACCCGGTTCGCCCACATAGGCAATCTCGCCGGTCACCGGCATAAAATCGGTGCTAGGATCTTCCGCCAGTACGCGCGCTTCGATCGCCCAGCCATCCAGGTGGATCTGATCCTGCGTATAATGCAGCCTGCCTTCAACCGCTAACAACAGCTGCGCTTTGACAAGGTCAATCCCGGTGACCATCTCCGTCACAGGGTGCTCGACCTGAATGCGCGGATTGACTTCGATGAAATAAAAATGACCTTCAGGGTCGAGCAAGAACTCGACCGTCCCAAGGCTGCGATAATTTAATGCTTCCGCCAATTTGAGCGCCGCATCATAGAGGTGGTGGCGTTGAGACAGGCTCAGCCCCGGGGCCGGCGCCTCTTCGATTAATTTCTGACGGCGACGTTGGATGGAACATTCACGCTCGCCCAGGTAAAGGATCTGCCCGTTTCCATCCCCCAGGATCTGCACCTCAATATGCCGCGCATTCTGCACCAAGGGTTCCAGGTAAACCGTATCGTCTCCAAAGGCCGCCTGAGCCTCTTTACGAGCGGCAGAAATCATCTGGTCCATCTCTCCCGCCGAACGCGCCAGGCGGATGCCCCGCCCACCGCCGCCCGAAACGGCTTTGATCAGTACGGGGAAGGTAACGCCTTTGGGCAAATCGCCGGCGATAATTTCTGTCAGCGGGAGATCGCGACCCGGCAGCACGGGCAGGCCCGCTTCGCGAGCAACTCGCCGCGCGGCCAACTTATCGCCAGTCAAAGCAATCGTCTCCGGGCGGGGTCCGATAAAGATCATGCCGGCATTTTCTACCGCCCGGGCAAAATCCTCATTTTCCGACAGGAATCCATATCCGGGATGGATCGCATCCGCGCCTGATTTGCGGGCAGCATCCAGCACGGCATTAATATTCAAATAGCTCTGCGCGGCAGCGGTAGGGCCAATGTGCACGCTTTCATCCGCGTACCGCACAGGGCTCGAATCGCGGTCGGCGTCTGAGTATACCGCTACAGTAGGAAACCCTAGCTCGCGGCAGGTGCGCATCACCCGCAACGCAATCTCACCTCGATTTGCAACCAATACTTTCATTTCGCGGCGCTCCTTCTACAGCGGGATATTGCCATGCTTGCGCACCGGGGTCACCTGGCGCTTCTCACGCAGACTTTCCAGCGCGGCAATCAGGCGCCGGCGGCTCTCAGCCGGTGGAATAATATCGTCCAGATAACCACGTGAAGCAGCCACGAAGGGATTAGCTAGCTCTTCCCGATACTGGCGTGTCTTCTGCGCTCGCATAGCAGCCGGGTCTTCCGACGCTTCGATATCCTTGCGGAATACGATTGAAACCGCGCCATCCGGACCCATCACCGCTATTTCCGCATTTGGCCAGGCCAGGTTCAGGTCAGAACGCAGGTGTTTAGAACTCATCACGATATACGCTCCACCATACGCTTTCCGCAAAATGATCGTCACTTTCGGCACCGTCGCCTCTGCATAGGCATAGATCATCTTAGCACCGTGCCGGATGATGCCGTTATGCTCCTGGTCTGTGCCGGGCAGGAATCCGGGCGTGTCGACCAGGGTAACCAGCGGGATGTGAAATGAATCGCAGAAACGAATGAAGCGCGCTGCCTTATCCGAAGCATTGATATCGAGCACGCCTGCCAGAAAGTCCGGCTGGTTCGCGACAATGCCGACCGGGTAGCCATCTAACCGGCTAAACCCAACCACGATATTACGGGCATACTCCGCCTGCACCTCGAAGAAGTCCCCATCGTCGAAAATCTCGGCGATCACATCTTGCACATCGTAAGGGCTCTGCGGGTCCGCCGGGACGATTTCTTCCAACACAGGCGTCATGCGGCGAGGATCATCTTTGGTTGGAACATAAGGTGGTGGCGTCAGGTTATTGCCGGGCAGGTAAGAAAGCAGCTCACGCACCTGCGCCAGGCTGGCTTCCTCATCCGGCGCGGTGAAATGCGCCACACCGCTCTTGTTATGATGCACACCGGCGCTGCCCAACGTATCAAAATCCACATCCTCATGCGTCACTGCGCGAATCACTTCTGGCCCGGTAATGAACATATACGAGCTTTTTTCGGTCATAAAGACAAAGTCAGTGATGCCAGGCGAATATACTGCCCCGCCCGCACACGGCCCAAGAATGACCGAAATCTGCGGGATAACCCCAGATGCGCGCGTGTTGCGGAAGAAAATTTCACCATAGGCAGCCAGTGAGTTCGACCCCTTCTTGAATACGCGCCCCGCCAGAGTCATTCAAACCAATTAACGGCGCGCCGTTCTGATAAGCCAGGTCCATCAACTTGGCAATCTTGTTCCCATGCGCTTCACCCAGAGAGCCGCCTAAAACCGTGAAATCCTGGGCAAAAACATAAACAGTGCGCCCATTAATCTTTCCCCAACCGGTAACCACGCCATCCGTCAGCGGGTGATTTTTTTCCATCCCCAAACCGGTTGCCCGATGGGTGACGAACATATCTGTTTCGCAAAAAGTATCTTTATCCAGCAGCTGTTCAATCCGCTCGCGAGCGGTCTTTTTACCCTTCGCATGCTGCTTTTCAATCTGGGCCTGACCGCCTCCCAGGAGCGCTTTCTGCCGCATTGCATCCAGCTGTGATTTGCCTTCCATGTTATCTCAAAAACTCCTTTTCACCACTGTTCGCGCATCAAGTTTGGCGAACCGTTTTTCAATGCAAATTCATCTGCCCAGGCTGACTTTGTGAAAAAGACAGCAAAATGGGCTGCTCGCAACAAATTAAACTGTTGCAAAGGTATCAAAAGGTATCAGATTTGCCTAAAAGGCTTCAGATCCGCGGCGCGCGCGGATAATAAGTCGAAAGAGGCGCAGAAACTTGCACCCCGGCATTCCGCAAGCTTTGCACCCGCGCCAGATAAGCCGTACCAGCCAGAATATGCAGCGAGACATCCACGATCCCGCGATTTGCCGGCTCCGCAAGGTATGACCCCCGCGTCCAATCATTGAATGGCCCAATCGACGGACCGCACCAGATTTGATAATCCAGCTCGCGGCCCTTCTCCCCGGTGGCTGACCAGCGGGAGGACAGGCCAAGATACCAGCGGAAGATCAAAGCCATCTTGCGTTTGGGATTATTGCTGGCGCGAGCAATCTGTTCCGGGTCGCGCTCTTGAAAGAACTTGACCGTATCCGCCCAGATCTCATCCATAGAACGCTTGAAAACCTGCTTTTCCAGCTTCTCCCGTTCTTCGAGCGGAATTTGTTCTACCGCGTCATACTTTGTATACAACTCATACAGCTTGCTGGCGCGCATAGCGAACATCGTCCCGGTCTTGAGCACCTGCACTTTAACGCCCATCTCGAACATATCCGCCGAAGGGGCCATCATGACATCCGCCATGCTGGCTTTTGCCAGCAGGTTCTTCGTATGCTCGCAGGCGCCAGATTCCACGCAGGCCTGGTTGACCGTGCCGGTACAGATAAACGCCGCGCCCATAGCAAAGGCAGCCAGCGCTGAGGCAGGCGTGCTGATCCCACCTGCTGCGCCAATGCGTACCGGTTGGGCATACTGGAATTTCTCTTGCAGTTCATCCCGCAGCGCCAGGATCGCTGGAACCAGGCACACCAGTGGCCGATTATCCGTGTGGCCCCCTGAGTCCCCTTCAACGGTCACATCATCCGCCATCGGAACCTGCCGCGCCAGGCTGGCCTGCTGCTCAGTGAGCTTACCTTCCTGCACCAGCTGCGCCAGGATGCGCTCTGGGGCCGGCTGCAAAAACTTCGTTGCCACTTCGCGGCGCGAGAGTTTGGCAATCACCCGGTTATTAATCTCAATCTGGCCATCCGCGTTTAGAGAAAGCCCTGCCGCGCGGTAATAGACAATATGCGGCGTCAGGTCAAGGAAAGCAGACGCCTCCACCACCCGGACGCCATAACGCAGGTACAGCTCTACCGCCCCCCGCTCCAACGCTTCCTCGTTAGGGCTGTGGATCAGGTTGAAAGCGTAGGGACCATTTGGCAGTTCGGCCTGGATTTGCTGGATCGCCGCTTCCAGGCGGGCAGGCGGCAGCCCTGCCGCGCCAAACGAGCCCAGGAAACCAGCCTTGCCAAGGGCGATCACCATCTGCGCCGAAGCAATCGCAGAGGCCATGGCTCCCGCATAGTAAGCGTAACGCGTGCCGTAACAGGTATTGAAACTGGGGTCGCCTAACTGCTCCATCGGCAGTGCAGGCAAAATGGCCAGCATTTCTGGCGCTAAACTGCCCGGCTGGCGGGTCTCGATTGAACCGGCGTTGGTAATCCCCACCTGACCATTCTCCCGCACGACATAGAGTTCGTCCTCCAGGCGCAGCAGCATGGAGCGGATACCGGCTTCATCGAAGGCCAGGGTTTCCCAGGGCCCCTGCCAGGATTGCTTTGCGGTGTAGTTAGCCCTTCCGGTCAAATGTTTTTGCCTGGTTAGCGCTGTTTCCATCATCTATCCCTCCACCACGGCGACTGCCGCATCTTTTATCTCGTAAATTCGTAAGCCATCGACCCACAGGTTGGCATCGCCACTCAAAACAACCTGGGTAGCTGTTTCAGCAACCCCACGCAGATGCACTTCCAATTCAATTTGCCGGTTTTGCTGTACCACCTGGCCTCGATAGCGCCAGGCCATCGGTGCAGAACCCACCGCCAGGCTGAAACGGGGCTGGCGCAGATGGCTGCCCAGGTTATTCGCCAGGGCATAGGTCTGCATCGCTTCCAGAATCGCCTCCACACCCAGCGAACCAGGCATGACGGGATCCTGGTAGAAATGGCAGGGATAATACCAATCCTGCGGGTTGACTGGCAGGGCAGCATAAATATAACCCTGACCGTACTTGCCCCCTTGCGGGACGACCGAGAGCGTGTCCAAAAAGCGTAACTGCCCGTTGGGCAAATGATAGTAAGGTCTCTCCGCGGATGACGCGCGCCAATTTTGAGTATCCAGGTGAACTGCCATGCCAGCCAGCTTTGCATCTGAGCAAATATCCGGCAGTGTGATGCGACCGTTATCCAGTCCAACCTGGTTGCGCATTGTCTCAGCTGAAAAGTAGCCAAAGGTGGACTCGCCCTGGTAAATCAACTGACCGGCGCAGGTCAATTCAAAGGCATACTTCTGAATTACCGTTCCACTGCTGACGACGCTGGAAAGCATATGCGCCTGGGTGGTAATCGTCTGCCCGCGCAGGTCGAATAAATCGCCCACTTGAGCGAACCCATCCAGGTTGCGGAAGTAAAACTCGTTATAGGGAACGAAAGCGTAGGTATCCAGGTAGGCGGAAAGAAAACCGCATGGCTGCAGCGCCGTTTCCATCAACAGGGAATAAGGCATAATCGGAGAGGCATTGTCACGCAGGTACCAGGCCGTTACTGGGACATCATACTCGACGGTGATATTGGCCGGATGGCTGAAATCTCCCCGTATCCCCTGGATTGTCATGACCCGGCTCATCATTTTCAAGTCCCCATTGGGAATACGAGGGATCTGGCGGTTGTCATAATGAACAAAGTGCGGTCCCAGGCAGTCAGAAATTTTGCCGGTGCCAAACCGGTCAATCTGCTGGCTGTTAAATAATGCGGTTCGATCTTTGGAGGCTGCCAGACTGGGTTGGTCGGAACCGATTTGTAAGGCAATCAGATCACGCAGCCCTTCCAGGGAAACCTGGCGCATCTCCAGAAACTTGCGGTGCAGCTGGCTGCTGCGCTGTGCACTTTCACCCAACAGGCGCAGCAGTTTTCCTGAGAAGAGGTCAGAATTGGAAAAGGTCATAAACGTACTCTTTCCGTGGCTGTTTGAAATAATGGGCTGAGGTCCAGCGGCACCCGGTGGCTGTACAGACGAGCCAATGTGCGAATTACCGTAGTGTAATCATCGGTACCGCGCCGGTCCATTGAAATTGACAGGTGTGGCTGCCCCTTGAGTGATTTGGCGATCCACCGCGCGCAGTTGCCCCCAGCCCCGGCTTCGATGAAAACCCGTGCGCCTTCTGCGTAAACCTGTTGAACCAGGCGCGGGAAATCCAGGGGTGTGGTCAGCATATGGGCAATTTGCTCAGAAACCGTGCGTTGGGCAGCTGCGGTTTGGGCCAGCTCCAGGGGCTGATTCTCCGCCGCCGAGTACAGGCGCAAATCAGGCACCTGCTCAATCGGCCAGTCGTGTAGTTCTGCCAGGCCGGCATACTCTGAGCGCATCACTTCGCAGTGCAGAGCGTAATCAAAAGGTGCTTTGATAGAAGCACAGCGTAAATTCGCCACCACGCGCTTGCAAGCTTCCGGGTCCCCACCAATAACCACCTGGCGGGGCGTATTAATATGCGTCAGGTATACGTGCGCTTCGGTTTCCAGCGCTGCCTGGACGCGTTCTGGCGTTGCCATGACCAGGTAATTGCTCCACAAGGGCGGTTCACTTGCGGCCTGCGGAGCCATGCCCCAATGCTCGCGAATTGCCAGCTGCGGTCCGGCAAGGCGCACCCGGAAGGTTTCAGACTCTTCCAGCCGCGCAGAAGCCTGGTCGCCCTGGCCCCAAACCCCGGTCGCATATAACATGCTGTTTTCCCCGAGGCTGTATCCGAAAGCAGCCATAGGGTGAATTTTGAAGGTATCTTCAAGAATATGGGTATAGAGAATTGCCAGCGCCGTGCCGGAAATCAACATTGCAATCGGGTCTTCCAGTAAGGCGGCCTCGACCGCTGCGATTTCCTCTTTGGTCAGCGCCGACAGGCTGCGCGGATACAGCAGCCGTTCGCGCAGCACTTTTCCTAAATCATCTGTGACCGCGGCAGCCCGCTGATATAGACTTGGGAACAGGTACAGCAGATCTTTCCCCACGCCCGGATAGGAGTTAAAAGCACCTGGGTAAACCAGTGCGACACCGCCCAGGCGGCCTGCTGGTTCGGCGGTGAAATAACTGCCCAAAGGCGTTTGCCACTCGCCGCCTGTTTCGACCACACCGGGAACCGCTTTGAACGCATACTCAATCTCGCGCTGCAATTCCGCCTGAGCATGCCCGACAATTGCCATGCCATAGGTTGCATCCGGGTTTTGGCTGGCAGCTTCATACCATTCTTGCGCTAGAGCGCTCAGGTCAGATGTGAAGGTAAGTTCCTGCTGCAAGGTATGCAATTGATCGAGAAGCTCCTGCGGGCGCTCTCCAGCAATTGGGAAAAGGTAAAAGCCGCCCTGCGCCAGGGCGCTATTCGGGTGTATGGCTTGTTCCTCTGCTTCCTCCAGAATCAAGTGAGCAAAGCTGCCGTTTAAACCCAGCACATTGAGCGCGGCAATCCGTCGCGGGCCATCCATAAGCCTGAACCAGGCCCGCGATTTGGTTGGAACAAAGAAGGGCGCTCCTCGCCATAGGGCCGGCAGCTTCGGGGCAGTCCAGCCCATCGACCCCGGCAGGTAGCGGTCATTCAGGCAAACAGCCGCATGAATCAGCGCGGCTAAGCCTGCCGCTGCCCCCAGGTACCCAGAGCTGCTTTGTACACTACCCAGCGCAGTAGTCAAGTCCTGAACCGGCTGGCGGTAGCTTTGCACCAGCCCTGCAATCTCAATGCCATCAATGGCATCCACGCCGCTGGCAAAGGTCTCTATATAACCGACCTGTTCCGGGGTAACCCCCGCCGTTTGCAACGCCGCCTGGCAGCAGCCGCGCACATCCTCCAGCGCAGGAGCGACTGGCAAGCCCTACGCCATTAGCTGGCGCTTTTTTGCCCGGGCTGCTGGCAGTGCCTTGGACAAGCGCATAAATGCGCCTATCCTCTTGCCGAGCTTTTGCAGCTTCCATTAACACGACTGCCCCTGCGCCATCACCCAGCCGCCACTCGTGCACTTCACGAGCAAAGCCAAAGCCAGCGCCCGCTTGCAGGCTTTGACCACCCGCCGCTGCCGAAAACACAATCAGATCAAATTGTTTGCTGTCCAATAACGGCCCAGTCTGAGCCAGCGCCGCGATCAGCGGATTGGTTTCATGAGATACATCCACCACAGCACTCGCCCAGAGCCAATTTACTTGAAAAGCCTGGCTGACCGCCGTAATGACGCAAACGCGTTTATCAAAGCTCGCAACATCCAAACCCGCATCTAGCAGTGCACGCCGGGTAACCTTCTCCAGCAAAGCCGCTTTGGAAGCAGAGGAGACGCTCAGTTCCTGGTACCCGGAATCTTGCCCAACCGCCAGATAAGACATGCGCTCAAAAGCGGCCAGGCCATCACAACCCACCAGAGCTATATCCATCCCGACCACAGCCAGGTGGTTTATTGTTTTTAGAATCGAAACCATTAAGCAGCCGTTTCTTTCCGCCCAATATAGCGGTTGAGGTAAGGACTGATGGTACCTTCCAGACCATCCAGGCGGATGTAGGTTTCGCCTTTTTCATCCTGCACCAGGATATTGCCCACCACCGCTGTGCTGGACTGCGACTCGACTTCCATAGACACAGTACAGGGCACGCCAAATGGAATTGCTTTGAACTGTTCTAGCTTCCGCAAGCTCGAGGGCAGGCAGGGCGCCTGGTAGAAATACTGTGCCCAGATCAACAGGCACTGCACAATGGCATCGTAAATAAAGGGGTTAGCGGTATAGGCTGGAAACTGCCCCTGAATGCGGTCTTCTAAATGCGGCAGCACGACGCGCATCATCAGCTTTCCCCGGCTCAGGTGCAATACCCGTTCTACGCCCTGGAAAGAAGGTCCGTGGAATAAGGTGCCGTTGGCGTATAAATCGCTGCCAGAAATTTCTTCCGCAGGCGAGGTCTGCTGAATCTGGAAGACCGGCGGCTGGGGGGTATCGCGCAGTAAGGTTACCCGCAGCTTGTAATGGTAAATCTGCCGACCGCGTTTGTTCATGCTCCAAACCAGCGCATCAAAAACAATCTTTTCCGCCGTCTTTTCCAGTTCTTTCAGTTCCAGGTTATGTTCCTCTGCCAGATTGTCATCGAAGACAATCCCCTTCAACACGCGGTAGTTCTCAAGACTGAAGAAATGGTAGCCCGGGTACAGTTGTTCGCAGGAATATGCTGCCCAGGCTGCGGCGCAGGTCGCCGGCAGCACGGGGTGATCACCTATCATATGATCATACAAGAAGGGATTCTCGTCAGTCTTGAGCCGGCGGTGGATCTGATAAGTATGCAATCCAGCATCGATCTGCGCCGCCGGGCGCACTGGAACGCCCCCGACAACCACCTGCACAGCTTCGCCGCCGCTGGGCATTAACGCTTCAACCAGCATGCGCGCGCCCACCTCAGTTGGAATCACCTCAACATGCCGTGATTCAAACATTTTCTTCAGTTCGGGAGTAACCATGCCCGAATCCCAAGGGCCCCAATTGATAGAAATTACATGGCAGTTGGGATACTTACTTCTCAGCAAGTAGGCGGATTTATTGAGAATCTCGTTAGCGATGGCATAATCCGATTGGCCAACATTCCCATAGAACCCAACGATCGAAGAGAACAGCACCAGGAAGTCAAGGTGCGCCACATCAACGCTGTGCAGCATATTCTCCAGGCCCACCACCTTGGGAGTATATACGGTATCGAAGTCATTTTCCGTCTTTTTCTCAATCAGCTTGTCGACCAGCGTGCCCGCGCCATGGATAATCCCGGTCACCGGGCCCAGACGCTGGGTTGTTTCACGAATCTTCTCGGACAGGTCCGGGGCAGCCACATCTACGCGCAGGTACTCCGCCTGCCCGCCAAACCGTTCGACCGCCTGGAGCGTTTCCTGAATTTCCTGACTGGAACGAATCCCAGAAAATACCTTTTGAATTTTAGCCGGGGCGGGCTTTTCGCCTTTCATGGCGATGTCAGCGGCGATGCGCCGTTTCAACTCAGCATCATCGCAGCTCCCCGGATCAAAATCGATCTCCGGCATATCCGGCGCAGACCGGCCCAGCAAGATAAACTTGCAGTGCGCCCGTTCTGCCAGTTTAACCACACACTTTGCTGTAATGCCCCGCGCCCCCCCGCTGACCAAAACCACCGAATTCTCACGAACCAGTTTTTTCCCGTTCATTTCATCCCTCCCGTAACTGGCACGGCTGCCAGCGCCAGCGTTGAGCGTTCATTGCAGGTGTAACCCACTTCGGTCAACAGGCGGTTCGGATCATGCAATTCAGCCAGGATACAACGTACCGCCTGATCCGGGTCCATTTCCGGACTCAAATCCACCGCCCGGCAGAACACCGCATCCCATTCCAGGTTTACACTCTTGACCAGGCCAAAAAGTCCCCCATCCACCGGAGTGAAGTTGATCCCCTCGCCAAGACCAAATTCACCATCCAGGCGGGTGATCGTCATAAAGACAGCCCGACCGTGCTGGGCAGCTTCGTTTAAGGTTGGCTTCAGATACTTGGCCGTCAGGAACACCATTTTCACCAGGGATTTTTCCACAACCGAGAAATTTGCCTCAGCTTCCCCATCATGGACGGCAGGGGTGAGGTGAATAAAGACTGCCACCGGCCCAAAACGAGATTCGATATCCCTAAGGCAGGTTTGCAAAGCAGCCTCTGTCAAATCAGTGAGGTCGACACTGGCAGCCCCTTCAGGTAGGGATTGTCGCACGGGAACAAACGCAGAGGGGAAGCGCAGGACGACCACCGGCCAGTTCTTTGCCAGCAAGGCCGTCACCAGGGCAGGCATAGTCGGTTCGCCATCGTCCGTAATCAGACAAACATGCTGCGTAGGTAGTTCAAAGTCTAGCGCGTCCGGCTGAGGCAGGATCTTGCGATAAACAATGCCCTGTTGAATACCCGAGTCAAAGGGAAGCTCTGCAGGTGCTTCCCCATCAAAAGGGGAGGCACCCGTCACCTCCTGAGACGGGGCAGCACTGCTGCTCAGGTGCTGAACGATCTGGCCTAAGGTGCGTAGTTCTGCCAACTCAGCGGCTTCAACCTTCGGCAGTTCAGGGAATTGCGTCTGCATTCCCCCCAGGATCTCCACCCGTTTGATCGAGTCGATGCCCAGGTCGGCTTCCATATCCATATCCAGCTCTAAAGTCTCGACGGGATAACCGGTTTTCTCGCTGACAATCTGCAAGAGTGCCTGCGTTACGGTTTCCAGGCTAATTTGCGGACTGGCTTCGACTGAGGCTGGCGCGCTGGTTGGCAATTCAGTGGCAGCGTTCGTTACCAATTCTTGTTCTTCCACTGGCTCGCCTGTCGCGACCCCCGCGCTCAAGGCTGAGACGATCTGGCCTAAGGTACACAATTCTGCCAGGGTGGTGTTATCCACCTGGGGCAGCTCAGGGAACCGGGTCTGCATGGCCCCCAGGATTTCGACCCGTTTGATCGAGTCGATGCCCAGGTCCGCCTCCATATCCATATCCAGTTCCAGCGTCTCGGTTGGATATCCCGTCTTTTCGCTGACAATTTCCAGCAGAGCCTGGGTTAGTATTTTCGAATCTGTTTTTACCGGAACTGCCGCCTGGATCAACGGAGCCGGGGAAGTCTTCTGAACAATCTGCGGTTCAGGCACACTCGTCGAAACCCCGAGATTGAACTGTTCAACAATCTGGCCCAGCGTGCGCAGTTCAGCCAGGAGTGAATTATCGATCTTTGGCAGTTCGGGGAAGTGAGCTTGCATCGCGCCCAGGATCTCAACCCGTTTGATCGAGTCGATGCCCAGGTCGGCTTCCATGTCCATGTCCAGTTCCAGCGTTTCAGTGGGATAACCAGTCTTCTCGCTGACAATCTGTAAAAGCGCGTTCTTTAATTCTTCTACCCCCACGCCAACCGGGGCGGGTTTCGGTGCAGGAGTAACCACCGGCGCTACCGCCTTAGGTGCTGGCGGCTGAACCACCACCTGCGGCTGCCTGGCAGCGACTGGCGCTTGCTCCACTGCAGCAGGAGGTTTCACGGCTGGCGCAGCGGCAGGTTTATATCCATTGCCATTGCCGTTACCGCTGCTGTAGCTGTGACTGTGCCCATTACCATTACCGTTCCCATTCGTCCCACCATTCACAGGCGCGGTTCGGGGTGCATCCACTTTGCGCGCAGCGACCGGAGCTGGGGCATAGTTTGTGCCTGCCTGGATATTCTGCACAAACGACTGCGAGAAGTGTTCCTGGGTGTCCAGGTAACGTTCATGCACGCGCAGAGTCTCCGCCTGATGATCATGGAAACGCGTCATGCTGCGTTCCAGGCTCTCAAACAACGGCAGAATGTCCTGCAGTTCACCTGGCGCGCCGCTGGCTTTGCTGACCAGTTCGCTCTGCAACTGGGTAAGCTGGGCAAAAGCACGCGCATATTCTTCTTCAGTGCGCAGATACTGCTCGTGCAAACGTAAAGTCTCCGATTGGTGAGACTGATATTCCATTAAAAGATGTTCGTAAGTTGAAGATAATTCGGGATTCATGGAGGCATTCCCCTCCGGGGTAGGTTTACTAACAATAACACGAGTCTCAACGGCAGGTTGCGCGTTTATTACGGGAGAGGCTGGTGCCATCTGGGCTGGTTTTACCGTTTCAAGCGGGATTGTTTGGACAGGCGCAGTGGATGGCGCAGCCGGCAGGCTGACGCGGAAACCGTCTTTCAAGGCATTCTCATAAGCAGAACGCGTCTTTTCAGAGACGTAATACCCGGCATTGAGCTTGACTGTCACCGGACTCTTTTTACGCGGTTCAATCCGTTTGGGCTCAACTGCGTAGGGATCAAAATTCTTCAGTCCCAGCCCAGCAACGCGCAAAGCGATCACCGCCTCACGCAGCTGGCGATCACTATCCTTCTTCGCATTGGCATTGAGCGCCACTGCCAGGTGTGGTTTGCCCGAAAGGATGTTGCTCACCAGGTTCGTCAACACATTCTTCGGACCAAATTCAATAAAAATCCGTCCGCCAGCTGCAAAAATGTTATCGATCTCATCGCGGAACAAAACCGGGTTGAGGATATGTTCTGCCAGGCGCTTCCGGATCTCTTCCGGGTCTTCCGCGTGCGGCTGTGCGGTGCTGTTTGAATAAACTTTGATCTGCGGCGCACAAAAGGTGACCGACTTGAGGGCTTTAGCGAAGGGTTTCTGAGCATGTCCGACCAGCGGCGTATGGAAAGCTGCCGATACAGGCAGCGGAATGGTCTTAAAGCCCTGCTGGTTGAGTATTTGCTGCGCGCGCGCCATGTCCGGTTTTGAACCAGCGATCACTACCTGATCATTTGAGTTCCAGTTCGCCAGGGTGATACCAGGGTCGCCATTAAGAGCAGCTTTTACCTGCCCGGCTTCCCCTTTCACCGCCACCATTGTGCCTGCATCGAAAGCAGGGTCCTGCGGAGGCGCCATCGCCTTACCGCGGGCCTTGGCGAGGGTCAAATAATCCACATCATTCAACACCCCGGCAGCCCACAAAGCGGTCAGTTCACCAAAGCTGTGCCCGGCGACGAAATCAGGCTGGAACCCGGCTTGCTGCAGCAGCTTGTACAGACTCGCGCTGATGGAGCCAATCGCCGGTTGAGCATGTTCCGTGTGGGTAAGCGTTTCAGAAAGCGCTTCGCGCTCTTTCTGCTCAAAAACCGGGCGAGGATAGACTCGCTCGGAAAGCGGCTCTAACCCATCCTGGATGAACAACTCATCCATTTCCGCAAACACTTCCCGCACGACGGGGAAGTTCAGCGCCAGTTCGCGGCCCATTTCCAGGTACTGTGAGCCCTGTCCAGAGAAAAGTGCAACTACCTTTCCCTGCATGTCCAAGCCGGACTTGCGGTAGTAGATGCCTTTTGGGTGCTCCCAGCTCTCTTCCTGTGGTTTACTGGACAGGGTATCAATGCAAATTTGCAGCGCCTGCTGGGCCTCCTCAACCGTTTCGGCGACAAACCCCACGCGGGCATTCCCAGCCGGAACCTCTAATCCGCGGCTCGCAAGCGTCAGATTAGCAAAATTCAAGGCAGCTTTATCGCCTTGCAGGTTAGCAAGCGTTTCACGACAGGCAGCCATTAACTGAGCCGGACTTGCGGCAGATAACAAGACCGGTTGAGCCACACTGTTCACCCGGTACGCCCCACTCTGCTCGGACTGATACTCCTGCAAGACTACGTGGTAATTGGTGCCGCCAAAACCAAACGAACTTACCCCGGCCCGGCGTGGTGCAGCGCTTTTTGCGCGAATCCAGGGGCGGGTCTCAGTATTGATATAAAAAGGCGTGGTCTCAATATTGAACTTCGGGTTGGGGTGGGTAACATTAATCGTGGCTGGCAGGATCTTATGGTAAAGTGACAGAGACGTTTTGATCAGGCTGGCAACGCCCGCGGCAGCCTTGGTATGTGCAATCTGGGATTTGACGCTGCCCAGAGCAATATACTGCTTGCGCGGGTTATTTTCTCCGAAAACTTCAGCAATACCCTGGAACTCCGCCGGATCGCCGGCCATCGTGCCCGTGCCATGCGCCTCAATCAGGCCAACTGTGGCAGGCGAGAATCCAGCCTCAGCGTAAGCGCGCCGCAAGGCTTTTGCCTGCCCTGCCGGGCGCGGAGCATAAATGCTCTTGAAGCGCCCATCGCTGGACGTGCCAATTGCCTCAATCACCGCATAAATCCGATCGCCATCCCGTTCGGCGTCTTCCAGACGTTTGAGCACCACCATCCCAATGCCCTCACCAACCATCATGCCATCGGATTCGGCATCAAATGTGCGCACCCGGTCACTCTTTGAAAAAGCCGGGGTCTTACTGAAGCACATGAAGGTATTGATGGTATTGTCTGTATCCACGCCGCCGGTGATCATCATATTCGCGCGGCCTTCAATAAGCTCACTCACTGCCATCTTTAAGGCGGCCAGTGAACTGGCGCAAGCTGCATCCACCACGCAGTTCGTACCACCCAGGTCGAAGCGGTTGCAGATGCGCCCGGCAATGACATTTCCTATCGTTCCCGGGAACGAATTTTCTTCCCAATTGACATAAGCCAGTTTGATCTTTTCGACAATGACTTTCGCGTCACCTTCCGAAATCCCAGAACTGCGCAGCACGCGTTCCCAAACTGGATACTGCAGACGAGTCATCAATGGCGTAAACAACTTCGACGACATGCCTACCACGCCAAGCACGGCCCCAGTATTTTCCCGGTCAAAAGTTTTGTCTTCCCCATAACCGGCATCTTCCAACGCATCTTTAGCGACTACTAAAGCCAGTAATTGTGAAACATCGGTAACTTCCAGAATATTCGGTGGCAGGCCAAATTCCATGGGATCAAAATCTACATCGGGGATAAAACCGCCTCGCTTACAGTAGGTTTTATCCGGCTTACTGGGATCGGGATCATAATAATCCTCGATTTTCCATCGTGAAGGGGGCACATCCGACACACAATTAATCTTCTTTAAGATATTGTCCCAATATTCCTGTTTGGTGCGAGCTTGAGGGAAAATTGAACCAATCCCAATTACTGCAATAGGCGTAGTTTTCAGCTTTGAGCTCGCGGTCGAAGGGCTCTCTTTCGGGTTACGCGTCATATCCAGTTACCTCCTGGAGCAAGATTGTTTCACCGCTATTTTTGGTGATTACTGTTTACTTTTCGATTAACCGGAAAGATCCGGAAAAATGCTCATCAAGCTTCTAAACCCCATAGCTATAGGATGGTTTCGTTTTTTCCTCGAAAATCATCCTTTTCTAAGATGAAACTCATCTCGGATAAGCTGGGAAATGAAGGGAATTTCAGGCAGGTTGGTATAATTTATTTAAGGAAAGCAACCTTTGCGGAGACGGAGTGAAATTATGCCACAAGATCGTACACGGAAAATTGTCATTACTGGCGTTTTAGGCGCAATATCGATATTTCTCGGCATTACCCGGCTAGGTTTTATTCCCTGGTTTAGCGGCACCTCGGTAACCATTATGCACATTCCGGTCATTATTGGTGCAATTTTGGAAGGGCCAGTGGTCGGACTGGCAATTGGTTTTATTTTTGGTTTATACAGCATGATCCAGGCGGCGATTGCGCCTAATGGGCCAGGCGATGTTATCTTTACCAACCCACTGATCGCGGTTTTGCCGCGCTTGTTCATCGGGCCAGTGGCCTGGCTGGTTTGGAGAGCATTGAAACGCTGGCCCGTACCCGGACTGATTATAACCGGTTTGGCTGGAAGTCTGACCAATACGGTGCTGGTGCTTGGTATGATTGGTCTGGCAGGTATAGACCTGGGCGTACCCGCGGCGCAGCGCTGGGCAGTGTTAGGTGGTATTGCCGTGGCGAATGGTTTACCCGAGGCTGCGGTATCCGCAGTATTGGTTTTGGCTGTCGTCGCTGCCTGGCGGCAGATTCGCGTAGGACGCAGGCAAGGCGCCAATCTTTAGGGAATCATGCGGTTTGTCTCTAAACAAGAAAAAGGGAAACAACAACAAGCACTGCTGCGGCTATAACCAAAGCATCGCTGCGTTTCCAATGCAGGCTGACCATTGAGGTACGGTAAGGCAAAGCGCCATATCCTCGCGCATCCATGGCCATGGCCATATTTTCCGCCCGGCGCAGGCTGGTGACAAACAGCGGGACAAGCAGTGGAAAGAACTGCCTGGCGCGCTGAATCAAGTTCCAACCAGAAGGGCGCCAATCCGCGCCGCGGGAAGCCTGCGCTTTCGCAATGCGCTCGGCTGACTGCGCCAGAAGGGGGAAAAAGCGCATGGTTACCTGTACCGCCAGGACAAAATCCTGCACGGGGATGCGCAGAACCGTGAGTGGATGCAGTAGCGCCTCCAGGCCGTGGGTCAGCTCCGATTCGGAAAGGCTGGCCGCAGCCAGACCAAGCAGCGCCATATACGCGCTGAAACGCAGCAGCAGTTTTACCCCTGCCCATATACTGGCATCTGAAATCGAAAGGCTGCCAATCGTCAACAAGACCTGATTTCCTGGCCGGACGTAAAACAAGACCTGGATCAAAGCCAGGATTAAGAGGAATGGTAAAACGGTCAACCACGAACGGCGTAAAGGTTCAAAGGGTACGCCACCCACCCACCAACCTAAGAGGATGATAACCAGGCTAATCACCAATCCGAGAGGCTGTGCAACCACTGTGATAACCGCCAGGAATAACACCACCAGGATGATGCGTGTGCGCGGGTCCAGGCGCTGCAAGGGGGAATCAACCGGCAGATAAGGCCCGAACGGCAGGGCGCGTAAGAATTCAAATTCATTGGCAGCCGCATTTTGCTGCTTTTGATCGTGCCTGTTCATGAAGTCACCTCATGCAGCGCCTGCGCGACGGCTACTTGCAGGGCCTCGGCAGTAAGCACATCCTCGGGCAATGGCCAGCCTTTCGCACGCAGCGCCTGCGCTACCTGGGCTGCTATCGGCGGTTCCAGGCCGTACTGCCGTAAAGTGTCCACCTGAGAAAAAACGGCTGCGGTCGGGCCCTTCAGCACATTCCGCCCGCGATGCAGCACGTCCATTTGTGAAGTCAGGCGCGCCAAATCACCCATCTGGTGCGAAGAAAGAATCATGGTGATACCTGCCTGTTGCATCGCCGCCAGCTTTTCAATTAGATCCCGCCGGGAATAAGGGTCCAGGCCGGCGGTTGGTTCATCCAACAACAAAAGCGATGGCCGCAGCGCCAGGGTGGAAGCCAGGGCTACTTTGCGCCGTTCACCGCCGCTGAGGGTGAAAAGTGGGCGATCTTTATACGTTTCGAAATCCAATCCCACCTGATCCATCGCCCAGCGCACCCGCTCTGCCAGTGGTTCAGCCACCTTTAGCTGGCGCGGGCCAAAGGAAATTTCATCCCCCACATAATGTTCAAAGAACTGGCTTTCAGGATTTTGAAACACCAGCCCCACCTCTCGCACCACCTCGCGCCGGTCTATTTGCGGGTCATTAAGCAAGAAAGGGCCCACCCTGACCATCCCTTCCTGCGGGCGCAGCAGCGCATTCAGGTGCTGCATTAAGGTCGTCTTGCCTGAACCGGTCATGCCAACCAGCCCATGCGCCTGCCCAGGCTGCACGGTAAGGGAAACATCCTGCAAAGCCGGTTGGGCCAGGGGTGTATCGCGCATGTAGGTATAGCTCAACCCCTGAACAGAGATAATGGGCTCCACTTCTGGAGTTGAATTTTCAACTGACCCCACCCCTCCATTCAAGGCTCCAAGCGAGCCAGGATATGCCGGGAGAGCCGCCAGGAGTTCCGTTAAGGTAAGCAATGTAGCAGATACCTCGGGGATGGAGGCATGTAAAGCTGCGGCAGCGCGAGTCACAGGCGGCAGGTCCAGGCGCAGCGCCGCTAACCGGGCCGGGTCGGCAAATACTTGTTGTGGGTTACCATCCATGGCAACCTGGCCGCGATTCAATACCACTATCCGGTCGGCCAGTGCAGCCTCATCCATAAAATGGGTAATGGTTATGATGGTAATGCCAGCCTGGTGCAAGCGTTGCATGGCTTCCATCAGCGTGCGCCGCCCGGCCGGATCCAGCATGGTGGAAGCTTCATCAAAAACGATGCAGTCAGGCCGCATGGCCAGTACCCCAGCTAGAGCCAGCCGTTGCGTTTGGCCTGCGGAGAGCAGGTGCGGAGGGCGGCGGCGGTACTCCCATAAACCCACTTCCTGAAGCACCTGCGACACCCGCGCCCGGATCTCTTCCGGCGCTAAACCCAGGTTTTCTGGCCCAAAGGCCACATCTTCTTCAATTGTGGTCGAGACAATTTGATCTTCAGGAAACTGGAAAACGATCCCCACCAGGGTATGGATCTGCAAGCGGTTTTCAGACTGGCGTGTATCCAGGCCAGCCACGCGCACGCTGCCAGACTGCGGAATCAGCAACGCGCTGGCCAGGCGAGCAAAAGTGCTTTTCCCCGAGCCATTTGGCCCGATCACCGCCACAAATTCGCCTGGAGAAACCGCTAATGAGATATCCTTCAAGGCAGGGATTGGCAATCCCTCACCCTGGCGGTATTGGTAGGAAACCTGATCAAATTCAATAAATGGTTGCATGCTGGCACGGTCGTTCGCTTCTGGGCGCTTGTTCCCCCAAAAACCAACCTTTCTCTTCGCCCGGAATTGTAGCACAGATGAATGCAGCAGGCAGAGCAGATGACGGTACAATAAGGGCAGTCTTTTACCCTCTTGAAAATGAAGGTTGGCATGTCTTTAAGAGATTACTTGCAGCGCCTGGAAGCGCGAAATGAGATCCGGCACATTCGCAGACCGATCTCGAAAACGTATGAAATATCCAGCGTCTTGAAGCAGCTTGAACCCCAGCCAGTGCTGTTTGAGGCAGTTCAAGAATCGCAAATGCGCGTGATGGGCAACCTGTTTTGCAGTAAAGCTGCCTTTGCGGATTATTTCAACATTCCTGTTCAACAAATCATTCCAACCCTGGTCGCGGCAATTGACCACCGCAAAGCACCCGAAGTCGTTTCCTCTGCACCCTGCCAGGAAGTGATCGATTACCAACCCGACCTGAATAAGCTTCCCATTCTGCGCCACTGCGTAAAGGATGGTGGGAACTATATCAGTTCGGGGGTGGTCATCGCCCGCCACCCGGTGCACGGATTGAACGTCGACTTTCATCGCCTGATGCAGTTCTCTTCAACAGAAATGGCTGTGCGGGTGGTACGCTCGCGTCACCTGGATGCGTTCCTTCAAGATCGCAAATCGATCGACGTGGCAGTGTGTATTGGCAATTCCCCCAACATTCTAGCTGCCGCGGCGACCTCCGTTTCGATTGGGGTTAATGAACTGGAGATAGCGCATGCATTAGAGCCTTTGCAGGTCGTTCCAGCCTGTACTGTCGATGTATTGGTGCCAGCAGAAAGCGAAATTGTGCTGGAAGGAACCATCTTCCTGGACCGTAAGCACGCGGAAGGTCCGTTCGTGGACCTGACAGAAACTTATGATATCGTCCGAGAAGAACCCGTCTTTGTCCTGAAAGCGATCACCCACCGGCACGACGCCATCTGGCAGGCGCTGCTGCCAGGCGCATTAGAACATAAACTATTGATGGGCATGCCCCGCGAGCCAACCATCTACCAGAAAGTGAACGAAGTGGTGCGCTGCCTGGATGTCAACATCAACCCGGGCGGCTGTTCCTGGCTGCATGCCATCGTGCAGATCGATAAGAAGGCTGAAGCAGATGGAAAGAAAGCCATTCAAGCTGCTTTTGCCGGGCACCGCTCCTGCAAACATGTGTATGTCGTCGATCAGGATATTGACATCTATGATCCCCAGGCAGTGGAATGGGCCATGGCAACTCGCTTTCAGGGTGACCGCGATCTGGTCATCCTCGATCGGGCGCCCGGATCCAGCCTCGATCCTAGCGCCGATTCGGGGACGCATATCACTACCCGGTTGGGCTTTGACCTGACTAAATCCCTCGAAACCCAGGGGAAATCCTTTGAGCGGGCGCCGTTCCCACAGGTCGACCTGCGGCGTTTCCTGGAATAAATTGAACGCCTGAGAAGATCAAATGCAATTAACTTCCTTACAACAAGAAATGTATGCAGGGCAATCTGGGCCGGCGGTGCGCAAGGCGATGGAAATCCTGGTCACGCTGGGAAGGATCTACGGCGCGGAGGAACTGACCCCAGTCAGTTCAGTGCAAATTTCCGGGGTCAGTTACGACAACCTGGGCGAAGCCGGACTGCAGTTTCTTTCAGAGATGGCCGCGGGCGGCGGACGGGCGCGGGTATTGACGACACTTAACCCAGCCGGAATGGATGTTGAAAACTGGCCTGCCTTAGGCATATCTGCCGACTTTGCCGGGCAGCAAGAGAAGGTGATCGCTGCCTTCGCCAGGATGGGGGTAATGACCACCTGCACCTGCACCCCCTACCTCACAGGCAATCTGCCGCATTATGGGCAGCATATCGCCTGGGCTGAGAGCAGCGCAGTGTGCTACGCTAACGCTGTAATCGGGGCGCGAACGAACCGCGAAGGCGGGCCTAGCGCGCTTGCCTCGGCACTGACCGGCTTTACTCCAGCGTATGGTTTGCATCGGACGGAGAACCGCCGAGCCAATATTGGCATGCGGGTCGAGGCTCAGGTGACAGGCACAGCCGCATTCGGCGCATTAGGCAAGTGGATCGGGGAGCAGGTAGAAGCGCGTGGGAACAGCCGGCTGCCTTATATTCGTGGGATAGCAGAAGCGAGCCTGGAAGAACTTAAATCCTTCTGCGCCAGTCTGGCGACTTACGGTGGGTCCGCCATGTTCCATATGGAAGGGATTACGCCTGAAGCAGCGGCTTATCCGCTGCCAGTGGATTGGCTCACGCTTTCACAGACTGACCTGAATACCGCTCTGGAAAGCCTGAGTGATGCAGCGCCTGAGGAAGTCGATTTCGTCAGCCTGGGCTGCCCACACCTTTCCATCGCTGAAATCGCCCGTATCGCCGAACTTTTGAGCGGGAAAAAGGTAAAGAAGACATTCTGGATCACGACGGCCCGCCCGACCAAACAAATGGCAGATCGGATGGGTTATACCCAGACCATTGAACGAAGCGGCGCGATCTTCGCCGTAGATACCTGCTGTGTGGTAGCGCCCATCCGCGGTCGGTTCCACGCTCTGGCAACCGACAGCGCCAAAGCTTGCTATTATGCTTCGGCAAAGAACAAGTTTAAAACACTTATTCGCAGTTTTGATGAGGTGGTGTTGGAGGCGCTGCGATGAACACCTTCCTCCCAAACACTCTGCAAGGGCGCAAAATATATCCCGGCTGTGTCGAAGGGGTAGCCTTAGTCTCCCGCATGAGCATCTCCTTCTTTGGCGGTATCGACCCGGATACCGGCATTGTGGTCGAAAAAGGGCATGCGTTGGAAGGTCAATCTGTTGCCGGGAAAATACTGATATTCCCCTCAGGCAAAGGTTCAACCGTCGGGTCATATACCCTTTACCGTCTGAAGCGAAACGGTAAAGCCCCGGCAGCAATCCTGAACAGCACGTGTGAAACGATTACTGCCGTAGGTTGTATCATCGCTGAAATTCCCTGTGTGGATCAACTGCCGCTAGAAATGCTGCAAACTGGCATGCATTTACAGGTCAATGGAGAAATGGGGATCGTCCGCATTTCTTTAAAATGATAAAAATGGGTCTATAGGATTCAGCGTGGTTAGGGAGAAATGGCTCTCTGGTTTTTGCCGTGGTTGTAGGGGCACGCGGCTGCGCCGCGTGCCCCTACAACCACGGCAGTTCCTAAAGACCCATAAAAATAGTATCAGGAAAAATTGTCGAGAAGAGTATAATTCTAGACGTATTTTTAACCTAAAATTTAATTTTCCATGTTAACCTTATGCACAGCTTGGAAACTGAGAAGGAACAGGTTAGCGCTGTTTACTCAATGAAACTTTTTTCAGAAAGAAGATAACTCTATGCTCAATTTGATGGGAAAACGTTACTGGTACTTCGCCATCTCCTCCGTCATCATCCTGATCGGAATCATCGTTATGGCCATTTGGGGGCTCCCCTTCTCCATTGATTTTAAAGGCGGCTCCCTTTTACAACTCCAGTTTGCATCGGGGAGTACTCCGCCACCCGCACAGGTCTATGAACTGTATCAAAGTGAAGGTATTAATGATGCCCAGGTTTTCACCAGCGGAAAAGATGTGCTGATCATCCGTTCGGCGGCGTTGACCCAAGAATTACAGACCAAGATCATTAATACGATGGAAAGCAAGTTCAATTCCAAGATCATCATTCAAAGTGCTGATACCGTTGGGCCAACCGTCAGCAGCCAGATCACCTCTCGCGCTTTACTGGCAATTGCTTTATCCTCCCTGGCGCTGGTGATTTTCATAACCTATTCGTTCCGTGGCGTTGAACATGCCTTCCATTATGGCGTAGCAACCGTCGTTGCCCTGGTTCACGATGTTCTGATCATTCTGACCGTGGTCGCCATTGGCGGTCGGCTGTTTGACTGGCAGGTGGATACGCTCTTCTTAACCGCCCTGCTCACCGTGATCGCCTTCTCTGCACAAGATACCATCGTGGTGTTCGACCGGCTGCGTGAAAATAACAGCGTTCTACGCCGTATGGACTTTGAGAAGCTTACCAATCACTCGGTTGTGCAGACCCTGACGCGCTCGATCAATACTCAGCTGATGACGGTCGATTTCATGCTGCTGGCGCTGGCCTTATTCGGCGGCGTGACCTTGCGTGAGTTCGCCATCTCGCTGCTGATCGGCATGCTCAGCGGCAGCTATTCGTCGGAATTCATCGCTGCCCCAATCCTGGTTGTTTGGGAAAACAAAGAGTGGCGTAACTGGTTCCACCGCTCCAGCCCTGTGACCACCGCCTGATTCAAACCATCCATAAAACACAAAGAAGTCAACTGTTTCATCATAAACGGTTGACTTCTTTGTGTTTTTTCACTGCTTCACGGATTAATGATGATGTTCCTGTTCCTCGGCTGCATCTGCCTCGGCTTTTGTCTTGTGGACTGTTCCTGCCGGGTGATTTGGGGGACTGTAAACAGTATAGAGTTTGAGCGCTTCTGAATTTGAATTATTGATCACATTATGCCGGGTACCAGCTGGAACCACAACCGCATCGCCATCCTGTACAACCTGCTGCACCCCATCGAGAACAAACTTTGCCTCACCTTGCTCAATCCGGAAAAATTGATCCACATTCGTGTGGACTTCTTCCCCGATTTCCTCTCCCGGCTTCAACGCCATTAAGACCAATTGCAAATGCTGCCCGGTGAATAATACCTGGCGGAAATAATTATTTTGTTCTGTCTGCTGCTCGATTGGCCCTACAAAGGGTTTCATTTGTCATGCCTCCTTAGGATTACCCCACCTCATAATGGATGGTTGAACAATCAACAAATATATTATATGGCCTTTTTTAAACTCCTTCCTGTCATATGAGTTTCCCCTAAAGGATGGGGTCTTTCCCCCGGGATGTGGCGTTTATTACAATTCTGTTTGTTACAATAAACAAAGGGGTAATCACTGTACAACACGATTGTAACCGGGCAGCAATTGCATAAGGAAAGGAGATATGCTAATTCATATATGAATCCCATAGAGTTCGCCATACCAACTGGAATTGATTCCATAGACACCATTTTAGGTAAAGTTAGCCAGTCAAGTTTATTTATTATTGAGCCGGATGACTGGCTAAATTCAGATGATGAACGCAAAACGTATAAAATTCTGCTAAATTCCCCGGAGAATCAAAAGCCAGTAAATCTCGGCCTTATTGAATTTACCGAAAAGAACGAGAACCTGCTGCATGTGAAAGTGACCGAGAGGTATATCTCTAAGAAAAAGGGGCTTCCAGATACCGGGACGCCCCTTATGCGTTTCTTTTGCCTTTTAACCCAACAGCTTTTATCGGAGGGAATCGCAACCTTTGATACACAAAAATAAGCAGAAAATGTAATGATAAAAGGCCCGCTGCGGATTATTCAACCCCACGGGCCTTTTTCTTTATTGACGATTGGAAGAAGTTTCCAGGTCATCTACCTGGATTTGCGATTTTCCCTTGCCAACCTACTCACTTTACTCACTGGGATTTTTGTCAGCCTTTTTTTCTCCTACTTTCCCCAAACTCACAATATCGCCTTCAGAGAATAATATTGGTTTCAGTGTTTCTCGCCAGACCTTGTGATTGCGCAGTAAGAATTCCAGGTCCATGCCAAAGTGTTTGAACTCTTCTTCTTGCGCATTACGCATAATCGCCTTTGCCGACTCATTTTTCTCTACGGATATACGCTGTTGATACCAGTCAATCGCTTCCGCCTCCTCTATTAAAGAAAGGATCATGCGCGCAAAGGTACGCACCTCCTCCGAAAGCTCATTCGCCGGTTCATGATATTGATTAAAACCCATTGATATCCTCCTCTTTCGTTCGGGCTATACTATATTCAGGGGATTCATTACTTCAATATCCCCCCAGATCCTGTCAAAATCAACGCCATTATACGTATATATCGGCTTTCGGATAATGGGGGCTTCCCCCCAGTTCTTCTTGCCGCGTTTTCCACTGCCACTCTAAACAGAAGAAGGACCTCCTGAAGTTGATAAGTTGCCCATTGTTCAGGAGGTCCTCCAATTTTCACCTTTACGGCTTAGATATTTTTAGTCTACAGGCCGTTCCAATAACTATCGATGGAGTTGTTCCAACCCGACTGATTGTTGTGAATGTCGCTGATGTTGTTGTAGCCAGGGGCATTGTGGAATTGGTTGATGGTTCCCGAGTAGTTAAGTGTATTGTCATTGGAATTGTAATTAAACATATTCCACGGGATGGGATGGAATTGGTCCGTCTGCGAATCGTATACTACCAGATATCCAACGGAATTGTTTCCGTTCATAATCACGTCCTGGACGTTGCCTAAGCGAGTGTTGTTATTTCCATAGAAAATTTCATCACCCAACAGGTTCTTCCGGGATACATTGTTGTTACCCGTAACGGGAAGATTCCCCGTTCCAATATAAGGATTCCAGAAGTTATTCCAACCCTGTTCCCAATTAGGGTTCGCCAGGTTCGGCTGGTTATTCAGATTGAATATAGGCGCGTTGCTTAAGGTTCCTTCCGGAACGTTCAAGATAAAGGCCTGTTGATCAGGGCTCCATTTCAGGGCGTTCATATGCAGCGCCACATAATTTGAACCCAGGTTCAGGTTGAGATTATCCGACTGGAATAAACCATAGGGTACTGAGCCATCGGGGTTTACGATCAGGTGATCAACATGCCCAAGGACGTTTCCAGCGCTGTTTTTGACCGTATAATCGATGCGGTCAAAAATACCACTCTCAAGCACCAGCACACCGCTGGGATTGTAGTTATAAGAGTTGAAAGTGGTGCCTAAGCCAAAACCATTCCAGTAATCGACCACACCCGTATCCCAACCAGGGGTATAGGTATTCAGTCCATTATTTATGAAGTCACTCAGGTCAAATTCTGGGGCATTTTGGAATTGGGCTTCTGTAATCGGAAGCACAACTTGCATATCCCGAGTCGGATCAAAGCGGCGATAGGGCGTTGGGTTATTAAAATAAGCCTGTCCATAAGCAGACGCTGATGTGGAGAATGCACCCCAAGGGATCAGCACTTCGTGTTTCGAGAAGACGTTATCGCCCAGAACCACAATGTAAGGGATCTGCGCCTTCGAAGTATCATAGATCATCCCGCGAACTTCACCCACCAGATTTCCGTTGCTCCCATAAACAGCCCAGTTCAAAACGGAACCGGCATAAACGGAAGCTTTCAAAGACTTCTGGTTATTGGCGTTATTGTTATTGTTGTTGTTGTTGGCGTTATTGTTATTGTTATTTGCATTGTTATTATTTGCATTGTTATTCGACCCAATCGTTACCGGAATTTGAACAGTCTGACCGGCGACGACGGGGACATTCATGTTGTTGCTAAAGAAGTTGCGCAGATCACTATTGGAATTCAGGTTATATTGGTTCAATACAGACTGAAGCGTGACCGTGTTATTAAAGGTGTTGGGATTCGAATTAGCATTCGGAATATTTAGCTGCGTGCCTGCTGGGAACTGTAAGTTCGGATTCAAATTAACGAACTCCTGCAGCAGCCCTATATCATTCTCGTTACTGGGCACAGCCAGGTTTCCAACATCAATGTTGGCCTGATCCATCAAGTCACCGATTGTCGTCCCCTGCTGGGTTGTAAAGGTGCTTGTAGTGCCCTGTCCTTGGGCGTTGTTTGGCGTAGTTGCCTGTGCGCTGACCCCAGTGGTCAACAGCAAAGACAAAACTGCCACAAATGTGAAAAGAAAACCTAGTCTTTTCATGTTTAGATAAACCTCCTGTTTCCATTTTCTTCTTACTTGCTTACTTGCGCTCGGTTATTGAAAGTCCCTGGTCCTGTGATCGCCAGTGCCCCCGGATAAATAGAACTACATACGCACTGATCATTCGAATCAGATCGATAATCCTAATTCTTTATTTACTTATTCAAACCAGGAATAGAAACAATGCGCTATTGATAACCTGGCACTGTTGATTCAGGACAATAATAATGGACTTACGTGATTGTTCGGAACTAACCTTTCCTCCCTAATTACCGATTACACATTCCAGTTACAAATTATTGGTTGGCTAACTGGATAACAAACTAATGTTATTCAGTGATCAACCTACAATCTAGATCTGTGCTTACCTTTCTGGGATACCTCCTTTCAATATCGAAATTTTCTTTGCAAGGTAATTTATGCTTTGGCAGTCTGATCTGCCTGCCCATTAAGGTTAGCAAAATGCTTCTTTCAAGTGGATAGAGGAGTTCCCTCTTCTCAAATAGGGAATATCCTCTTTAGAATGGTGGTAATTAATAGCAGAACTGCCGCCAGTGTTGGTAGCAGTTCTGCTTTTTTATGGTTTTTGTAAACAAGAACTTTATCTACGATTGCGCAGCACAACCAACATGGCGCCCAACATTCCCAACACTAATCCAACAAAAGAGGCCGTATAGGAAAGGAAATTCAGGAAAAAAGTCGATGGCAGCACCCGCATAATCATCAGGACGGGCAAAATGAATCCAGTGAACAGCAGGAGCAGCCCAATCCCAAGCAGTAGTTTTGGGTCCCAACCGCGGATCATTGGTACAACCAGCAAGTAACAGAATGTTCGGTTTCGAGATGAAACTCAGGTGGCACCTGCTTGTCACACAATCCCTGGATCATCTTAGGGCACCGTGGATGGAAACGACATCCCGCCGGGGGATTGATCAGATTCGGCGGCTCACCGGGTGGAATATCGCGGAAGGTTTTTGCATTTCGGCCATCGGGTTCGGAAGTCGCAGCCAGTAAGGCATTGGTGTAGGGGTGACAGGAATTATTGAGCAAGTCTTGAACTCTTGCTTTTTCTACCACCTGCCCGGCATACATCACAAAAATTCTACGCGAGAAGTAACGCACGGTCGAAAGGTCGTGGGTAATGTAGATCACGGCTAACCGGCGTTCCTCTTGCAGCCCGCGCAACAGTTTCAAGATTTCCACGCGCACCGATGCATCCAACATCGATACCGGTTCGTCGGCAACAATGAACTTAGGTTCCAGCAGCATCGCCCGGGCGATGACAATGCGCTGCTGCTGCCCGCCGCTGAGCATATGCGGGAATTTGGGCAAGAAGTCATCAACCGGGAATACTTTTACCTCTTCCAACGCCCGGCGAATCCGGTCCAGGCGTTCCTTACGATGCTTTATCCCATTGATGAGCATGGGTTCTTCCAGAATGCGCTGCACGCTCATGAAGGGAGCCATGGCGCCGTAGGGGTCCTGTTGAATATAGCCCACCCGCGACCGGTAAGCTTTTAGTTCCGCGGACTGCATGCTGGCGACATTTTTTCCATCAAAAAGCACTTTTCCCTGGGTCACCTTATTCAAGCCCAGAATAGTCTTCATCAAGCTCGACTTACCGCAGCCGCTCTCCCCTACCACCGCAATCGCTTCGCCATGATGCAGGTCGAAGCTGACCCCATCCACAGCATGCACATCCCCAACCCGGCCAAATCCCATCCGGCGCAGTTCAAACCAGACGCGCAGATCTTGAACCGATAACAGTACCTCGTTCTTCAACTGAGTTGCGCTGGGCTGTTCAGTTGCCAGGGTCATTTGATCTTCCGTGATAATCATTTTTGTGCTCCTGTTTACTGGTGCAGCCAGCATTTTACCAGGCGGCCATCCTGCCGTATTATCGGCGGTTCCTGGTCGCAGGCGCTAAAACGAGAGGGGCAGCGCTCTTTAAACCGGCAGCCGGAAGGCAGATCGAGCAGGCTGGGCGGCTGACCCGTAATAAAATCAGGCTCTTTGTCGCCCCGCAGGCGCGGGACGCTGTCCATCAATTTCTGTGAATAGGGATGCAGCGCTCTGGTAAAGAAACGGGTCGCATCGCTCACTTCCACAATTTGCCCGGCATACATCACCGCCACTTTATCCGCCAGTTCGCTAGAGGTAGCGATATCATGCGTGATCAGGATATAACTCATTTCCAGATCGCGCTTGAGCGTCTTGAGCACATTAAAAATCTTTGCCTGAGTCAACACATCCAGAGCTGAAGTAGGCTCATCGAGAATGATCAGGTCTGGAGAGGTGACCAGTGCCATGGCGATTGCCGCGCGCTGGCGCATCCCACCGCTTAACTCGAAGGCATAACGGTTCAAGAACTCATCCGGCACGCCAACATGCTGGAACATTTTACGCGCTTGCTGGAGCGCCTCCTTTTTTGAAGCGCCAGAATGGACCATAAAGGGTTCAGCTACCTGCTCGCCGATCTTTAATACCGGGTTGAGCGCGTTCATCGCCGCTTGCGGCACCATCGACATCATATTCCAGCGGATATCCTTCCGGAAGGATTCATCGTTAAGCGACATGATATCGCTTCCATTGAGCTGAACTCTGCCGGAATAGGTATGTACATTCTTCGGCAGCAAGCGCAGGATGGCTTTTGCCAGCGAACTCTTCCCACAGCCCAACTCGCCCAGCACAACGACAGCTTCGTTATAGCCCAGTTCAAAATTTACTTTATCGACCGCCTGAACAATTCCCTGGGTAGTACGAAAATGTAAAACAAGATCTTCAATCTGTAAGAGTGCTTTTTCTGCCATCGCTTATTGTCCTCTCAGTCTGGGATTAAAGACGCGATCCGCGGCATAACCTACCACCGAAAATGCCAGCCCGGTTATCATCAGCAGCGCGGAAGGCTCCAGCACCCAATAGTACCAGCCCTGGAACAGCGCTCCACCTGAATAAGATTCATTAATGATCTTGCCCCAGGTGGGCAGGGAAGGATCTCCCAGACCCAAAACGGCCAGGGATGCCTCCAAGAACACAAAGGACGGGATCAGCACAATAAACTGGGGAATGAGCATGGGGATCAGGCGGGGGATCATGTACATGAAAATGATCCTTCCACCACTCGCGCCGTACGACTTCGCGGCTTCAATATAGGGGGATTCTTTTACCTGCATGAATACTGCGCGGAAGGTTTTTATCCCTTGTCCAAAGATGCTGAGCAAAATGACTGCGCTGAGGATAACAAAAATACTACGCGAATAAAAAATCCCGATCATTAACAACATGGGCAGGAAAGGCAGCACCATGTTGATCTCAGTAAAGCGCTGGATAAACATATCTACCCAACCGCCAAACCAGGTGCCAACCCCGGCGATAATCAACTGCGCCAGAGAGGTGCCTACGGCAGCTATCAGACCAAACGCCAGGGCAATGGGCGCACCCCATAACAAGGCAATGCTCAAATCACGGCGCAGGTGGTCTGTGCCCGCCCAACCTGCCAGCTTTCCATACACGACCAATTCGGCTTTGATATCTGCATTCTTGTCAAAAGTTACCCCTTCGATTTGCAGCTGATACTTTCCCTTAACTGGCGCAGTAGTATCCTGCGCCTTTGGGTCGACAAACAGCCCGATTGATGGGTTCAATCCATTCAATTTGCGTTCCAGTTTCTGATCCTGGCCAATGCGGTAGGTATATTTATTCGAAATAGAGAAGTTCCCTAGGCGCGTTTCTCGCCCGTCCGGTGAGACCCAGGTCAACCCCACAAAGGGTGGTTTTTCTGTATAGTCGCTCGTGAAGTAAACGGCAAGATCATCCGGAAACCCATCGTAATCAAATTCAAACGGCAAGGTATATACCACCGTTCTTGAACTTCCCGAGGCTTTTACCGTCTGCGTGACGGAAGGATCATCACTGGACAATGCAATCGTCTCCGGCAGCTTACTGCTGCGGAACCAGTTGAACCAGATGGGAGCAGCATTTTTCGGGTTGGAGTACCAGTCCTCCTCACTCCCCCGCCATAAAGAAATCGCACGATCATAGGGAATGGCAAAAACCGTATAGATCGAAATCACCAACATCACCAAAATGATCAAAACACCCGCGATTGCGGTTGGGTAACGTAAAATTTCTTTCAGTGCTGTGCGCAGGTTCATTGCTTAGCGGCTCCCTTCCCCACCAACTTTTACTCGCGGATCAACCAGGGCATAGATAAAATCCAGCATGAAAACCGTCAGAGCCAATAAATAGGAGAAAATAACGGTCATGCCCACGATTACGGGAGTATCGAATAAACTGATTGCCCGAAATAATGACTGTCCCAAGCCAGGCCAGTTAAACACAGTTTCAAAAATAGGAGCGCCAGTCCACACGCCGATCACCAGCAATGCAAAGTTCGTGATGATGGTCGGCAGGGTGGGCTTGAGGATATATTTGTTGTTGATATCCCGATCCGGCAAGCCTTTGGCTTTCGCCATTTCGACATAATCTTCACTCGAATAAATCAGGAAGAAGGTGCGCCAGGAAAAAATGCTCAAAAATACCTGGCTGAGAGTCATCGCCAGCACGGGCAGCAGCATATGCTTCAACAGGCTGAGGAAATACTCCCAGGGTGATGTGGGTGGTGGTGAATCCACCATACCGCCAAAGGGCAGGATTTTCCAGACCGAGGAGAATAATAAAATCAGGAAAATTCCATAAAACCAACCTGGCGCGGATGATAAAGGCGTCAGAGCGACCACCAGCTTATCGAAGAAGCTGCCATAGCTACGCGAGAGCATCAAAGCAATCCCTAGCGACAAGAAGAACAGTACGATATCTGCCGCGGCAAAAAGCACCAGGGTTGAAGGCAAGCGTTCGAGGATGATCAGGCGAACCGAGTTGGAGCCAGTATTCGAGGTCATATTCTGTGCGCGGCCCAGGTTCAAGGTGATGGCATCTTTCAAAAAGCTAAAGCTGCGCACGATGAAAGGCTGATTCATTCCCAGACGCCGCTTCTGGCTTTCAATCATGCTGTCTACCCGCTGCTGGCGGACTGCCGCATCCAGGTTGCGCATACCAGGATCATTCGCGACCCGCATGCTTACATCTTCCCGAATCTGACTCAGGCGGATTTGATCAACATACCCGCCCATGTTCGCGATCAGGATGGTCAGGTACAGCCCGATCAAGACCGTGATGGAAAGCGTTAGAATTCGCACTCCGGTGTATTTCACAACCCGAAAAAAGGTTGTAAAATCCCTTCGTTTAGATGTCTGGGGTATGGGACTTGTAAAAGGAGGGCTTACTTCTGCCATAGGATCATCCTCGCTTTCAGGAATGGTTTTTCTGCATTTCGTGTGGTCCGAAAAGTATGCGCAATTTTGGAGAAAGAGCCTGTATTCGCTTACATTCCAGGCCACAGAAAACGAGAAAATCGAGTGAGTGATCATCGGGGCGGGGAATTCCCCGCCCCGATGAAACTTTTTGACAAACTACAGGCTATTTGGTAACCACGAACTCAGCTGTTGCAAAGGCAGGAATGCTAACCAACTTCGATGAGGCTGCTACAGACATCTTAGCGCCGCCTGCATCCAGTTTCCCGGTGACATCGCTGCTCAGAACGATCTGGTACATACCCTCACCCGCATTTTCAGCTGTGCCGGTCGCCACCACATCATTCTTACCATTGAAGAGGATATAAGTAACTTTATCGATATCAGCGGCCGGATAGGGCTGATCTTTGAAGTCCACAGTCACGTCAAAGGAGGCTTCTTCACCAGACTGAACGCTGATGGGGCCATCCACCGAAATAGTGACCATCTTCGGCTCGCCAAAGCGCGACCACTCATCCGCCAGGAACTGATACTTGTCGTAGCGTGAAACGGTGATCGTACGCTCTACCGGAAAGACCTGGTCAATATAGTATGGGCCGGTGCCGATGAAGAGATGCTTCTTGGTCTCGTACCATTTCTTCAGGTTTTCATAACGCGCGAGCGCTTCTTCCGGCTTGATGTACTGGCTCATCGTCGGCGCGTATGGGATATATTTGTCGGTAATCGCCTGATCCAGATATTTCACCTGGATATCGAGGGTTGGGCCAGAGATAAAGCTGGTCTGGTCAACCTTTAGCGCGGAGGCCTTGTCGCTCGAGAAGGCCATCTCGTTGTTTGCTTCCGCCATAATCGCCGGGGTAATATCGTGCCAGGCAATCATCCCCGTGGTCGATGTGGTAGGCAGGTACTGCGAAGGATACCAGGAAGTCACGGTATTTTCGGCATCCGGGAAGAACTGATCTTCGTATGTCTCGATAGTCAATGGATCCGTAGAGACGATGCGCACACCCTTGAAGTGGGTCAGATACGTCTCCACCGCCGAGCCAGTGATTTCGTCGTAAATCTTGCTGTCTTTCTTTCCCGGGTCGAAGTTCATAATCATGTTCATGACGAAGTCGGCCGGGGTCATTTTATTGCCATCGTGCCAGGTTGTTTCCCAAAGTTGGGGGCGATAATAGACAACCGTCTTGGTCTTGGTGGTCATGCCTTCCGGCCATTTTTCGGCAGCGGTGATGAACTTCTGAGTAGTCGCATCCCAGTCAACCCAGGCATCGCCAGGAACCTTAATCTCTTTTTCGAAGCTCAGGTTCACCCAATCCATCGTCTTCTTAACCGGCAGACCTTCTTCAACGGTCAGGTCTGCTTTTTCAACCATTTTCGGCAGGTTCAGCCCCGTGTACGGATCCGGGATCACACCCCAATCTTCGGCGGCTTTCTGCACCATGCCATCATCACTCCAGTTGCTGCCGGCGATTGGGTTCCAGGGCTCAACCAAAATGCCCGACTGGGCAATCTTCATCTCACCGCCCTCTTTACCATCAAAGCGGACGGTATAGGGGTAGAGCGAAGCGTTGGCGAAGCCAGCCGCCAGGTCCGAAGCGCCAGAAATCCCCTGTTTGTAAGGCGTAAAGGCAATATTATCCGTTGCCCAAAGGCCCCACCAGGATTCCTGCATCGACAGGTCCAGCGCTTTAGCGAACAGCTCGCGGCGCTCGTCCATGGTTTTGTAATTATTGGTGAACAGGCGGTCGGATACATTCAGCAGTTCAGGCGAAGGCTGGTAGTGAGCAAACAATGGGATGCTGGTCTGCATCTTGCCAGTGTTGTACTGCACGAACATGTTGCCTTCGTCTACATTGATGGCCTGCGCGCCCCAACCGGCCGTATAGAAGGTGAATTTGCAATCTTTTGGTTCACCCGTATAGATTGGCGAGGCTTCGGCGCGGGTCTTTTCCTGACGGTCAACCGTGAAACCGAGCGCTTCCATTTGGGAAGCCAAATAGTTTCCGATTTCTTTACGGCGGTCTTCGGTGCGGATCAGGCCGATCACCACCACCGGTTTGCCGTTATACTGCCACTTGCCATCCGAGCCCAGGGTTGCGCCCAGTTTGAGCATTTCTTCATTGACAACCGTCTTAGCCTTATCCAGGTTATAAGCATATTTGGTTTCAATGGCAGCAACCAGGTCATAATAGCGGGAGTAATCCGGGAACGCACTGGTCAAAGCAACATACTTCGGCAAGGCCAGGCCACCCATGATTTCCTGAGCAACGTAGTTTCGGTCAAAAGCCCAGTTCATCGCCTCACGAATTTTCGCGTCGGTGAATGGGTTTAGAATGTTGGTGTCGCTGCATGTTTCCGTGTTGAACAGCATCTGGTTGCTGCTGCCGTAAATCATGGAATACTTCAAATTTGCGTCAGATTTCACCTTATCGAACACGGTGGCATCGTCGACACTTACCGCATACATATCAACTGAGTTGGCCTGAATTTGGGCTACAGCCGGTTCAGGGTCAGCGATGGCAGAGAAAACGATCTTATCCAGCCAGCCACCCTTGCGGTCTGACATTGGCACCGCAGTGGGCTCCGCGGCTTTGGTGGGTTCTGCAGTGGGCGCCTCACCAGCCGGCATCTCTGCTGCCGTTTCTTTCGTCGGCAGAGCAGCAGGGACATCGGAAGCAGGCGGTGTTGTTGGAGCCTTGGCAGGTGAGCATGCGCTGAGGATCATGCTGGCAACCATCACCAGGCTAACAAGAACGAAAAATTTACGCTTCATCCTTATCTCCTTCATCAAATTTTGGAACGCTCGGAAAACCCGGACGGTATCCACAACTTCCTTCAAAAATTAAATAGAAACAGCTGCCATCTTTCTTTGAAAGATCGCTCTCTTGCTGTCACAATGACAGCCTTCAAACACGGAAAACGCAGTAGTGGAATTTAAGAGTTACCCGTAAAAAGACGAATAACCGACAGTAGAATTACCAGTAATTTCAATTACCTCTCTGGGATAATTTCTTCTTTATTTTAGTTGGACAACTTTTTTTTTACACTGGTCACTTGACCAGTATTTACCCACTCCAAAAAGGCGGAATTGATGGCTTTAACAGTAATAATGCTTGAATTTTTGCCGAAATAAGCTTTTACAAATAAAATATTTTGCGAAAACGGAAACGTTCTTTTTCACTTAACCATAACAGGTCCCGAATGTTGGCATTCGGGACCTGTTATTCTGAGTGATGATCCCCTAATCGACCTCACCCACGCGCTGGTTTAGTTCCTTGGAGAGTTTTTCGGGTGAATCCGGAAACTGCTTCCCTTTCATATTACCAGAAATTTCGATTAAGCGGTCCACCATATTGTCGTCAATCCCCCGCGACTTATTTCGGTGAGACTTTAAAGTGCTGTTGAGCGAATCCCAACTCTTGCTCCCTCCCATTTCTTGCCAAAGTTCTTTTACATCATCCATTGGTAAATGTGCCATCTTATTACCTCCTTTATCCTTTTCCACTTTTATAGATTTGCGCTTCTGCCTTTACAACCCCTAGGAAACACCTATCCCAAGTAGGGATTCCCCTCTTGTTGTTTGATAGGAAGATAAGGTAAATTCCTGACAAATAACATATATAAAATTTGTAATTTTTATATTAGAATAAATTAACTCGTTCATCAGTGGAGGGGTTTATGCAAAAAGTTCTCAATGTAGCACCTCAACCAAAGTCCTCTGTCCAGGCCATCTGGGAGCAGTTGAGAGAGTTATTTACCTATCGCGTTTTATATGCCAATAACAATATCCGCTTCCTCCGCCACAAGGGAGTAAGAATTGGGGAGGGCTGCCAGATCCTTACTGGGCTCAAAGCATTTGGCACAGAACCCTGGTTGATCGAGCTTGGCAACCGGGTGACGATCACCGCAGGCGTCACTTTCTTGACCCATGATGGAGCCAGCCGCCTTTTCCGTGACAGTATTCCCAACGGTTCCCGTTACGGCAACCGCTTTGGCCGGATCATAATCCATGATGAAAGTTTTATCGGTGTCAATGTCATCATCATGCCGGGTGTAGAGATTGGCCCTTGCAGTATCGTGGGGGCTGGCAGCGTGGTAAACAAAGATGTTCCCTCCAACATGGTCTATGCAGGCGTGCCGGCAAAGCCCATTTGCACGCTGGATGAATATATCCAGAACTACTGTGAAAAAATGATCCCCATTAAAGCGTCTAACCGAGTTGATTTGCGGAGTGAGCTTACACACTATTTTTGGGGAGAAGAACGTTAATTGGCAGTAAAATTTTTCGTCAGTTCCCGGTACATGCGGATATGTTCTTGGGTAATCGCCTCCCAGGAATACAGCCGGCTGAATTCCTGGCCGTTTTCCGCCAATTGCCTGCGGAGATTGCTGTCGCTTAACAGACATTGCAATTGGTTCGCCCAACCATCCACATCTTTTGGCTCGCAAACCTTCAATAGATTTCCCTGCTCAAAAAGATCCACAGGGGGATCATAGCGCGTTACGACACAGGGCAGGCCATGCGTCAACATGGCAAACAGCGAGCCACTCTTCAGGTTGACCCCATGATTAAACGGCAGCACGCCAACATCACTGCCTTGGAGATAGTGAGAAGCCAGCTCATTTGGCAGGTAGCCAGTAAAAACGGCTTTCCCACTCAAGCCCAATTTGGCAACCAGATTCTCAAGAGAAGCAAAATATTGTTTGGCGTCATCAGGTTGTAAAGAAAGGGTGTTCGTTCCTCCGATCATTAACAGGCGCGCCTGGGGAATATGGTTATTCAATTGAGCAAACGCGCGCAGCAAGGTCTCTAGGCCCTTCACCGGATGAATAAAGCCAAAGAAAGCAATCACCGGAGCATCTTCCTGCCAATGAAAAACTTGCCGTAACTGTGCCCGGGCGGTTTGGCGGTCAATTGGATAAACTTCAACATTTGGAGCCAGTGGAATTGTGTGGACGCGGGATAAATGATCCGGCAGCCGCTCCTGCAAAAGTTGATCGGTTGTCCCATTGGTGCTGATCACGCGGTCACTCAAAGTCAGCATGAAACCATCTTCCCGGTCCCACCAGCCGTGGCGCTGGCCCAATGCTTTGAGCCATTCCAACAAGCCCTGAGGAAGTTTATCCGGGTACCACTCCCAGTTCCCATATTCATGCAGGGTGGTGACAATTGGTTTTCGCCAGCCCATCAGGCGCAGGGCGAGCGGAAGCCATAAGACCGGTCGGCGAAAACGATAATTTCCCTGCGCGAATTGGATATGCAGGATATCCACCTGTGCCTGAAGCGCCATAATGTTTCGGGATAAGGTGTATAAACCAGAAGGCGTCCAATCCTCGAGACCCGGACATACGGATGGGTCATTGGATTGTTCTGCAGCCCGGGCTGTGGTAAGCACTAGCGATTGAATTTCTGCTCCCCGCAAATATTGCCGCAGCCGTTCAATATAATGCGAAACGCCGCACTGTTTTGGTAAATAATTCCCACTAATAAATGCAATTTGCAAACGACCTTACTTCCTCTCTACTTATAAATTTATCGCCTATTATGATTCTTTTCTTCCTCCCGTGAAAACTCGTGAACTTACTCCTTCTTCTCCAGGGATTTCCCCCACCGAGCGCTACCCTGGATGAACAAAACAAGGGCTGCCCAAAAAGAATATTTGGGCAGCCCTTGTTATTAGACTTTCATTAGCTAACGGGAGAATTAATCCCGCCAGAGGGATTTAATTGACGATCAGCACAAATGCACCAAACTCTGGAAAGGTAGAAGCAGGTTTGAAACTAAGGCCTATCGGCTGTGCTACGCTGTGGTTGGTCATCGGCACGGTGATTTCTTTTCCGTTATATTTTCCTTTGACCACATCATTAAAAGTAGTTTTGAACATTGTGCAGTTCATAAGACTGCCCAGGTTTTATCGCAACGCCCTTAAGCGCCGAACCGGGGATGGAAACATTATTTTGTTTTGCCCAGTTGTAAATAGTGAAGTTAGCGCGGTGTTGGTCATATTGATTCGATCGCACAAAGAACTTGACCCCGCCAGGCTTAGCAGAGAGCCATTTGTTGTTGCTGTAGGAGGAGGTTTTGAACCCACTCATTCCGCCAGGCGCATAAACGGCATTCCCTGCCATCGCTAAACTGGAGGCGCTGCCGCCTATGTCAAAGGTACCCCCCATGAAGTAATTCCCCTGAACCCTGGCATTCTTCGAGCCACCCTTATATCCTAGATTTAAGGATGCGCCGCTCTTGCCAGAATAATAAGTGTAGTTATTGGTAATGACTGCATTGTTTGTCGGCACCAACCCACCCATTAATATATTGCGTTTTAGAACGCCATACTTGCCACTGGAAGTAGTGTAGCCGATAGCGCCGTTTTCGAAGAGCGTATTACCATCTAACGTAAAGTTGTTTAGCCCTTTTTCGTTCGTCTCGGCATATCCATGAAAGCCGTGACTGGCATTATCAAACACGATGTTATCTTTGAACAGCTTGCTGCCGCTGGCATTATGCGCATAAATGCCGTGGTCCAGTTGGGTAGTGCCATTGAAATAAAAGAGGCTGCCGTAAATCTCAGCATTTTGTAACGCCTGCCACCAGCCAATGCCTTGTGATTGAACATCATGAATAATCATGTTGATGAACTTGATGTTGCTGGATGGAGCGCCCTGGTTCACGCGCACGCCATAGGTCGATTCAGACCGGCTGGGGCTGCGTTTAGTGTTTGGCCCGGTAATTTCCAGACCCCAGAAGTAGACATTACTGGTTTTACCCAGGCAGAGCGCCGGGCTGCCACTGTTGACCAGAATCGCCCGCTCGCCAGGCGCAGCTTTCACTTTGATAGGAGCAGAAGAAGTCCCGTTTAATTTACTGGTAAAAGACCCCTTGTAAGAACCACCTTTTACATAAATCGTCGCACCAGGGTGGACAGAGGCTGGTTGATTTAACGCTGTCTGCAAATCCCAGGGATGGCTTGAACTGCCATCATTATTGGACTTACCATTGGTCGCCACATAAAAAACGTTGTTCCCCCCCGCTGCACTCACCCTCCCTGCCCCTGGAAATGCCAATCCACTTACGACCAGTACACACACCAGGAAAATCAGAGAGGCTTTTTTAAGAACGAGGTTTTGCATCATCACTCCATTTTCTGTAGTCTATGGAAAATCCCATCGCCAGTTAACGCGCTGCAAAACCTGCCGCAGGCGAGGTCGTTCGGCGAGCGTGCGGACCGCTCCGTTTAGACCCGTAAAATTGTGTCCCTGCTTTTCAGCAGGTTTGCTTTGTTCTTGCTGCAGGCAAAATTATATGAGGATTTGACTGGAATTATTTAACGAAATTGATAGTTTTTGTTATATATACATTGAAGTCTGGTAATTATTTTCGTAATTTCTTACCATTCACTTGATTACGGCTTACAAACCCGTAACGAATTAAGTGTCGAATGTAAAATAAATAATATTAATGTTTCCTTAAGGTCCAGTTTAGGTATGCATAAGGTAAAAGGATTGAATTGAATCAGTTTGAACATTAATATGATAGAAGCGAAGAAAAAAGATTACAATAGCACCAATTTTCATTGGTAGGGGTTACATTAAGAAAAGGTAGACATGGAAAATTCGCAGCAATTTAATCGTACAGAAGAAATTCTTTCGCATCTAACGGACTGGGACGCGCGCCACCGACATCAGGCGCGGGAGCAGCTTGTCCAGATGGGCACAGTCATCCTGCCCCTGCTGCTAGAAAAATTATCTTCAAAGAACTGGCACGTCCGTTGGGAAGCGGCTAAAGCACTCGGCGAAATCGGTGACCCCCTTGCCGCCGGAGAATTGGTCAGATTACTACAAGATAATGATACCAGTGTGCGTTGGGCCGCGATGAGCAGCTTGATTCGCCTCGGGCGCAGTTCTGTCGAACCCATGCTGACCGCATTGACCAACGACTTTCACTCTGCACGCCTGCGTCACGGCACGCACCACATCCTGCGGGTGCTGCACGGCAAAGGCTTATTGACCCAGGTTGAGAAGGAAGTTTTTCACGCACTGGAAGGCGCTGCGCCAGACATAGAAGCCGCCCAGGCAGCCAATCGCGCTCTGATTGCAGAATTTTTCTAAGGGAAGATCCAAAATTGTAATAGACAAAAAAACCACCTGATTTTTTCTCAGGTGGTTTTTTGTTTATATATTTAGATAAGGCTGCTCGTATTCGTGCATGGGTGGAACTTCTTCAGGTTCCTCCGCTTTATTCTTAAAGAGTTTCAACCGGAAGATGTCTTCCCGCTCCCGTTCTTCGAGCGTACTTTCGATAAACGTGATGGTCTCTTCATAATCTGGAATGAAGATGTACTGCAAAGCATTAACCCGCCGCTGGGTTTTGCGCAGCTCTACTGCCAGCCGCCACACGGCGGTTACCAACCGGGATAATTCAGGGATCTGAGTCAGGACATCCCGGAAGGCGATACTGGCTTCATCCAAAGAGGCGTTCGTGTCACCTGGGCTGTATGGAATTTCAAGCGGTTCACCGATCGCTTCGATCATCGGGACCGGCACGCCCATAATTCCTCGAGACTTCAACTGAACGTCGACCGTTTTGTTCGCCGCCAGCGCCGCCCATTCCACATGTTCGCGCCCTAAAGTCAGTTGGGCTTTTTCTATCGCCCGATAGGCTTCTTCCAGCTGCTTCCAGACCTTCTGCTGCAGCACTTCGGCATCATGAGCTACCCGGATCAATTCCCCGGCAATAACCTCCCGCTTCCGGTTGAGGATATCATACCCTTCCCGGATAAACTGAAGCTCCTGTTTAATCCGAATCAGGTTGCTGCGGGTCGGGGGAATATTAATCCTAGCCATGTCCGTCCTTATAGTATTGATTAATCTCTTCGGTCGACACGCGGGTGAGGTCTTCTTTCGGCAGCATCGAAAGCAGACGCCAGCCAATCTCCATGGTACGCTGGATTGAGCGATCTTCGTTGATATCCTGATTGATGAACTCTTGCTCGAAAGCCTTGCCGAAGCGCAAGTACTGCTGGTCTGTTTCGCCCAATTCTTCTTCCCCGATTACCGAGGATAGTGAGCGTACCTCTTGTACATGAGCGTAGGCCGCGTATAACTGAGCCGAAACATGCGGGTGATCCGCCCGGGTATGCCCCTTGCCGATGCCATCCTTCATCAAACGGGATAGACTGGGCAGTACGGCAATTGGCGGGTAGATCCCCTGCTGGTATAACGAACGCCCCAGTACGATTTGGCCTTCCGTGATGTAACCGGTCAGGTCTGGTACAGGATGAGTGATGTCGTCGTTCGGCATCGTCAGAATCGGGATCTGCGTGATCGACCCTTCACTGGTCTTAACCCGCCCAGTGCGTTCGTAGAGCGAAGCCAGGTCGCTGTACAGGTAGCCTGGATAGCCCTTGCGGCTGGGAACCTCACCACGGATGTTCGATACCTGGCGCAGCGCTTCACAATAGTTCGTCATATCTGTGAGGATGACCAGCACATGCATTTTGCGCTCGAAGGCCAGGTATTCCGCCAGGGTTAGCGCCGCGCGCGGCGTAACCAGGCGCTCCACCGGCGGGTCATCCGCCAGGTTGAGGAACATTGCCACGCGAGTCAGCGCGCCGCTTTCTGCAAAAGAGTTGCGAAAGTAATCTGCTACGTCATGTTTGACGCCCATCGCGGCAAATACGATGGCGAATTGTTCAGAAGTGTTGGGTGGTTCTCCAGCCGGAGAGCCTACGCTGGCCTGGCGCACGATCTGCGCAGCCAGCTGGTCGTGGGGCAGCCCCGCACCAGAGAAGATCGGCACTTTTTGGCCCATGACCAGAGTATTCATGCCATCTATGGCAGAAACGCCGGTTTGAATATAATTACGCGGGTAGACACGTGCCGTTGGGTTAATCGGCAAGCCGTTAATATCGGCGAAGCGGTCTGTGAGCGGCATAGGACCCCCGTCCAGGGGCATTCCCATGCCATCAAACACGCGTCCCAGCATTTCTTCAGCTACTGGGATTAACAACGTGCCACCGAGGAAGCGCACATTCGTGCCGTCAATGGACAGGCCTGTGGTGCCTGAGAATACCTGCACGACCGCGAAGCCCTCGCCTACTTCCAGAACCCGACCGCGGCGGATATGCCCGTGCGAATCCTGCACCTCAACCACTTCATCATACCCAACCCCTGTAGCCCCTTTGACTACCAGGATTGGGCCCTCAACGCGGCTTACCCCGACAACTTGTTGCCCGCCTTGTTCCCTCAGTAACTCGCTCATTTATACTCCATCTCTAGCTGATCCATCTGCTCATCAATCTTGTTGCAGATTTGATCCAACGGGGTCAGGTCTTCGTTGGTTACCAGGGTCTTCATGCGGATCAAATCATTCACAACCGGCAAGTTATGGATTGCACCAATATGCGCGCCGCGCTTGATAATGCGCTGTGAGCGTTGGTGGAAATACAGGATCAGGTCCAACATCTTGATCTGCTTCTGAATGGTGGAAAACGCATCCACGGGATCCATGGCATTTTGCTGCAAGAACCCTTCCCGCATAATTCGCGCGGTTTCCAGGATCAAGCGCTGGTCGCCGGGCAGCACGTCTGGACCGACCAGTTTGACAATCTGCGAAAGGCGGCTTTCCTCGGTCAGAATCTCCATGGCCTGGTTTCGCATGTGGTACCAATCCTGACCAGAATTCTCGCGCCACCAGGGGCCGACACCATCGATATACTCGCTGTAACTATCCAGCCAGTTAACCGAGGGGAAGTGCCGTGCTGAAGCCAACGATTTATCCAATGCCCAGAAACAGCGAATGAAGCGCTTGGTATGCTGGGTCACCGGCTCGGAGAAATCCCCGCCTGGCGGGGAGACCGCGCCAATGATGCTCACGGATCCTTGATGATTGTTCAAAGTCTCAACGTACCCGGCCCGTTCATAGAACTCAGCCAGGCGAGCTGCCAGGTAAGCCGGATAACCTTCCTCCGCCGGCATTTCTTCCAACCGGCCAGAGACTTCACGCAGCGCTTCTGCCCAGCGAGAAGTGGAGTCAGCCATAAGCGCCACATGATAACCCATGTCACGATAGTACTCGCCAATAGTGATGCCGGTATAAATGCTGGCTTCTCGGGCCGCTACTGGCATGTTCGACGTATTCGCGATCAACACAGTCCGTTCCATCAAAGGATGACCGCTGCGCGGGTCAATTAATTCGGGGAACTCTTGCAGCACTTCGGTCATCTCATTCCCGCGTTCGCCGCAGCCAATGTACACAATCACCTGTGCATCAGCATACTTTGCAATGCTGTGCTGTGTGACTGTTTTCCCCGAACCAAAGCCTCCCGGGATCGCTGCTGCGCCGCCCTTAGCCAGGGGGAAGAACGTATCCAGCACGCGCTGCCCGGTGATTAAGGGAATGTTCTGGCCCAGTCGAGTTTTATAAGGGCGCATGCGGCGGACAGGCCAGCGCTGCATCATAGTGATCTCTTGCTCGCCATCCTCCGTCTCGATGCGAGCGATAGGCTCAACAATGGTATATTTCTTCGCGGGCGCGACCCAGGTGAGCCTGCCGCTCATTTCCGGCGGCACCATAATGCGATGCTCAAGCGCAGGCGTCTCTGGAACGGTGCCAAGAATCATGCCCCCCGTCACATCCATGCCTTCTTCAAGAAGGGGTGTGAAGCTCCAGCGATCTTTGCGATATAAAGGCGTCAGGTGAACGCCGCGGCCAATGTAGGTGCCGCTGCGCATTTCAATCACCGGCAAAGGCCGTTGAATGCCATCGAAGATGCTGCGCAATAAGCCCGGGCCGAGTTCGATGGAGAGGGGCATGCCCGTTCCATAAACAGGAGCACCGGGAGCCATGCCCGAGGTTTCCTCATAGACCTGAATGGTGATCGTGTCCCCTTCCAGGCCAATGATTTCACCGACTACGTGCTCTTCGCCCACTTCTACCAGCTCGAGCATGCCCACACGGCGTGAACCACGCGCGCGGATCACAGGACCATTAATCCAGGTTACAGTTCCAATTTGCTCGCTCATAAGGTTTCACCCATCAGAAGGTGGTAGATTGGGGAACGCAAATTATTTTGCATCCGTTTCAGGCGAGTCTCCAGCGTATTATCGAACTGCAAACGCCCTTCATTCGCTTCAACGATCACGCCCGTACCGCGCTTTAGTGGCTCGCCAAGCGTGATGTTCATATTCATTTCTTTAGAAAGGTCGTTCAAATAGGATTCGGTCAATAGAGACTGGGTATGTGCATCTGCATGGACCTTTACCTCTTTTGATCCTAACTGGGTTAGCGCCTCACGAAGAAGGTTTTTTGCAATATCCTCGTAATCGGTCCACTGCTGTATGCCAGGTAATTCCTCCAATGCCTTCTTGAACACCTGATCCAACAGCTTCTCGCGGTGTTCCAGCTGCATGGTGCGCGCTTTTAATTGGGTGGTAGCCAGGCTCTGGCTGCGAAGGCGCTGCGCTTCTTCATTGGCACGATCCATTACTTCTTTGCGGATCTGCGCAGCTTGTTCTTGCGTTTGCTGCCGGATCAATTCGGCTTTCGCTTTCGCTTCCGAAAGGATCTGATCAGCTTCCGCGTGTGCCTGACTCAAAATGGCCTTCGCCAGTGCATCAACGTTTTCTTCGGTTACTGCTTTCATATATTTAAAATCCGATCTACTTCCCTTCTACTTCCAACGTTGAAGAGTCAGGAAATTATATGCGGACACCAATTGCCCGGAGGACGATATCACTCAACGTGGGCTGATCCGGACTTACGCCTTCCGGACCGGGAATTTCAACGACCAACGGGACCATACTACGCAATTTCAAATGATCCATGCGTTGCTCGATCAGTCGCCCAACGTCTTGTGTTACCAAAATGATGCCGGTATCGGGATCAGCAAGGGCATGATCAAGAGCCAGGTTAACCTCATCGGCTGTCTCCGCCGCCTGACCGGGAACACCAGCCAGAGAAAAACCGCGTACAGCCTCAGGGTGACCGATTACAATAACTTTCATCCGATTATCCGCTTCCTAACGATTCAGAACCAGGAAGGAGATGATCAGGCCGTAGATTGCAATACCTTCGCCAAGACCGACAAAGATCAGGGAGCGGCCAAAAGATTCTGGTTTTTCGGCGATTGCGCCAATTGCCGCCGCGCCCGTTCCGCTCACTGCGATACCTGCGCCGACGGTTGCCAGCCCGGTGGAAATCGCCGCCGCGAGAGAAGCATACTGATCAACCCCCGGCGCTTGCGCCTGCAAAGTAGCCGCTAACGCTGAAGGCGGTGCAGCCAACCAGACAATCGCAAGGCCTAATGCCATCAAGCCAAGGATGACATTGAAACCATTTAGCCCTAGCAGTAAGCCACGTGTGGCACCCGAAAGGTTCTGCTTGCGTTCGCGCACAAAGTACATAACCGCTGGAATGACAGGCAAGAGCCCTATTAGAATCGCGACAAACAGCATCATTGTTTATCTCCTAGAAAGATTGTGGTATCCCGAACCCCCAAAACCTGGGGCATGGTTTGTGACCTACTCATTTTCTTCAGGGTGTAGCGAAAGGGGCCGATAAAGTGTGCCGCCGCCCTTAAAGAACTTACTAAAGAATTCGTAGTACTCCAGACGCATAGTCTGAATGCCCACGATCAGGCCTTCAAAGCCAATGATAAAGACGTTTCCTAGCGCGACGACGATCCAATACCCTACACCATGACCTGGGCTGAATAGATCAGCCAGAATGAAGATCACCGCGCTAAGACCAGCATGCGCTACAGCGAACGCGCCAACACGTACATAGGAAAGACTGTTACTTAAGAAGCCAATTAGCGTTTCGAACAATTCAAAGAATGACTGAATGGCATACGTACCAATCCCCTCAACAATGAGCGGGCGATGCCCTTCAATCAAACGTTTCAGCACCTCCGAGAACATAATGACGATACCGGAAACAATCACCAGCCCGTACAATACAGTCACAGGCACAAATTCGCGTTTGGTAAACAAACCAACGATGAGCAGGATTAGCGAAATGTACATAACAAATCCGGCGATACCGTTGCGGTCAAACAATAATCCGCCCCAGTCTTCAACCACCCAGGAATTGAACATACCGATGAAGAAACCTGCAATCAACAATACGACGCCGGCCCCAATCGCCAATATGAGGATTTCCATGATATTTTCCATCGGGCGCAGCCAGAGGGCCGGTAACAAATCTTCGACGCCAAATATGCTTCCATATAAAAAGCCGAAGACCATGGCCACCGCGCCACAGACCATGATCAATCCGCCCAGGCTTGTCAGGCTGTTCAGCGCCTTCACTTTCTTAGAGCTGATCAACCAGCCCAACAATGCCAGGACCAATCCGTGGCCTACGTCTCCAAACATCGCGCCAAAGAGCAGCGGGAAGGTAACCGCAATCAAAAAGGTGGGATCCAATTCATAGTAATGCGGGCGCGCATACGTCGTCACCAGGTTCTGGAACGGGAGCATGAAGCGCGGGTTATTGAGCGCAACTGGAACTTCTTGCTGCACACTGCCTCGTTTCAAAGGCGAGGCTTCAATGAGAGTCTCTTTGGAAACCTGTTTGATGCGCTGCATCAGGTCTTCGAGATGGGAGGAAAGCACCCAACCGACGACCAGGTATGTGTACTGCATCCGACCAAAACGAACGATAGCATCTGCCATCATGCGGCTAGAGCGGATACTCCACAACAGGTTTTCCAGCTCCCCTTGATAGGTTTTCTTCAGATCAACCAGTTTCTTCTCTAAAGCAGTAATGTGCTGCTTCGCCTGATTGATCTCATCTTGTATGGTAGCAATGATTTGCCCCGGAGTTCCCTGATACCCGTCCGGTAAGTTAACCGGGTTCAGGTAGGCACTGCGCGCTGCGCGATCGAGAATATCCGCATTTTCTTTAGACCCGGCTAACCAGGCCACCGAACTGTTTCCCACCTGCCGCAGCGGCAAGAATACATGCGGCGTGCGCCGGAGGCTGGTTTCTAGCCGATCAACATTGGTCGTTGGAAGCATCCCCAAAATGGAGAAAAGATAGCGCGGATCGCGCATAACGCCCACATCAATCGCAAGGTCCGAAATGGGCTCCAACTGGTTTAGCGTGCTCTGCAATTGTTCCAGGCGCTTATGCTCATTCGCCAGCTGGTCACTGGTGTTTTTTACCTCTTGTTCGATCTTCTCAACCAGTGGTTGGGCGGTTTCTACCTCGACCATAGCCTCAAACTCATTTTCAAGGGGCAGGTCTTCTTCGATATTTAATACTTGCATAATCGAGAGAACGCGCCGTTCAAGCGCTGCAAAGGTAGCCGCTTTTTCATTCCAGGAATTATCCGCCCTGGGCGTGTTCGTATCCAACCCCAGGTAACTACTTTCCGCCTGTTGAAAAACACCCTCGTTACTCAGCACTCGGGTGACTGCTAATAAATCCCTCGCCGGGACAATTAGCTCAATTTCGGTCATCGCTTGGGGATAGAACATGACATCTCCAGTAAATCTCTAAAAATCAAGCCGTTCAGCCGCCGCCTTCGTTTTGGACAGCGTCAAGCCCGTTCAGGCTGAGGCCCTAAAAGCAAGTAAGAGCGAAATTCCGCAGAAGGCACATGGGTAGATTTAGCCTCAATTAAAACCGTTAGATCCTGAATCTCCATTTTATGTAAAGTGAGATAGGCCAGTGGAACGCCAATATGAAATGGGTTTCCTGTCAATACTGCCTGACACTGCCTGAGAACTTCGCGTTGTAACATTACTTCCAACGCAGCAAGCCCACTCCCCGATCCATCCAAAAGTGTTTCTAGATCTGGTAGATCCGGGTAGATATGTTGAACGACTCGGGCAATATCTGCGCCAGCGGCAATGCTGCGAATGTCTTCATCATGAACATGATAACCAATTGGCAAGGTGTAGTTGATTAATTCTTCTTCTGAAAGGTGATGGTACTCGCGGTAACGAATAGCCCACATCAAGTTTGCCATATCGATCAATGGACCAATCACCCGCATAGCCTGCGTCCGGTCTTGCCCGGTCAGTTGAATAACATAGCTCCACAGGCTGCGCCAATAATTCAGGTCCAGCGTCACTTCCAGCGGGAAAAGGGTCTGCTCTGCACTAAACCGCTTCATCGCATGGGAGAGGGTTTCGTAATAAGGGCCACCGCGCAAAAGTTCAACAGCCGCAGCGACACTTCCCGCTTCCAGCATCAGTTGTGCAGGAACTGATGAGATCTCACCCAATGGAAAAAGTAAGTAACGCACCCGGTTCCAGGATGCGCCTGCCAGAATGCCTCGCAGCACAGCCTTAAGATTATTAATTTCAAACTGGCGGTAAAGGTGCATCAACAGCGGGCGTGTCCCTACCGGCGCTGAGATAATTATGCCTTCATAGGCGCTTGCTAAGCGACTGCGGATTTGAAAAGCCACTCGCCGGGGTGTCAAATCTTTCTCGGCGACTCGCTCCAGGTTTGGCCCATAAGGGGTGCGCTTGAGCACAGCAACTAATGTATTAAAATCCGGGGCTTCATAAAGTTCAAGGAAAGATTGTGGAGAGAGCAAAGTCGAATACATGCTCCGCACGCGAGCGTTTGTTGCAGCGTATTCGGTGACGCCGCCAGCCATATGCGTTACTCCTTACCAACAACACGATAGAGAACATCGGACACAGCCCGATCGAAATTACCATGGGCGAGATTATCCATGCGGCGAACTTTTTCTTCGGCCTGCGCCATGATTTGCGCGCTTTCTTCCTCGCCCTGTGCTTTTTGGATCACCTGTTTCGCCTCACGCTCAGCTTCTTCTCGGGCCCTTTGTAACATCGCCTGAGATTCCTGCTCTGCATGGTCCGGTAATCGTTTGGCTTCTTCTACAGCCGATTCGTAAACCGCCCGCGCCTGCTGTTCAATATCAAGGACCTGTTGTATTCGTTTTTCGTTCAAGCCAATCTCTCCAAAGATGGCCAGGGAAAGTGGAATCAAATCACGGAAGTGAAGCCCATCTATCAGGGAAGTGCACCGTCAAACCCAGGTCGGTCGGCAATGCATTTCTCATTGTCACTTCCCACCCCCGCCATATAAAATCGATTACGCTACCTATGCGATGTAGATTGCAAGGGTCTGGCGCTGGACCAGTATAACAACAATTCAGTGCAGTTGTAACAATCCATATTTTACTTGCCTTGTCCGAATAATACAAGGTTGAAGAGGATGATTATAAATTAATCCTTGTAATGATTTTCACAGTCCCCCAATTGTTATATAAATAATGGCGCCAGAACCAGAGTGACTGTCGCTAACAGCTTCACCAGAACATGTAAAGAAGGACCAGCGGTATCTTTAAACGGATCACCCACAGTATCACCCACCACTGCTGCAGCGTGAGCCGCGGACCCCTTGCCATGTACAATCCCGAATTCATCGATTAACTGCCCATCTTCAATATACTTTTTGGCGTTATCCCAGGCGCCACCGCCATTATTCATAAAGGAAGCTAATAGAATGCCGCTAATGGTCCCTACCATCAGCATCGCCGCGACCGTCATCGCAGCGTCATACTGAGCGTTCAACCGGAACAGTCCCCCGATTAATGCCGGTCCAAGCAATGGCACCAGTCCAGGCGCAATCATGCCTTTAAGCGCCGCCTGAGTGGTGATATCGACTGCCCGGGCATAGTTTGGCAGCGCTTCACCTGTCAGGATTTTCGGGTTTTCCTCAAACTGGCAGCGCACCTCTTCGATAATCTTCGCTGCTGCCCCACCCACCGCTTGAATAGCCAGGGAAGCGAAGAGATAGACCAGCATCGCCGCAATCAGAGCGCCGACAAACACTTCCACCCGATTTAAAGTTAACATCACCAAACGGCGTTTTCCGGAGAAAGGCTACCCGGTCGAGATAAGCATTGAACAGCAGGAAGGCAGCCAGCCCTGCTGAAACCAGAGCATAGCCTTTGGTCAATGCCTTGGTGGTATTACCAACAGCGTCCAGGCGATCTGTAATACGCCGAATGCCCGCCCCTGCCCCAGCCATTTCATTAATTCCATTCGCATTATCCGTGATGGGGCCAAAAGTGTCCTCAGACAGGATATATGGGCAGGTCATCAACATGCCCATTGTCGCCACAGCAGTCCCAAACACACCGCCGCCCGGAATCCCAGATTGAACCCCCAGGAAATAGGATAACAGCAGTGCGCCACCAATGGTAATCGCTGTCGCCAGGGTAGTTTCAAATCCTACTGCCGTACCTATGACAATATTTGTTGCCGACCCGGTCTGCGAGGCATGAATGATCGACCGCACTGGGCGGAAGCGGTCTTCCGTGTAATACTGAGTGGTATAAACAACCGCGATGCTGGCCGCGATCCCGACGATGCCGGCCCAAAAGAGCGACCAATTATGCAGCATATCCATCACTGAGACAAGCAAACCGACGACGCTGAGCAGGATCGAAAGAAAGTATCCGCGATTCAGAGCATTCATCGGATTCTCCTTTTCACTTGGATGTACAGCGAGAATCCCGATCATGCTGGCAATCAAGCCAAAGGCGCGCACGACCAAGGGGAACAAAATCCAGGCGATATCATGGGTTGTGGCATAAATAACCGTCGCGAGAATCATAGCGCCAATACTCTCCGCCGCTGTCGATTCAAATAAGTCCGCGCCGCGCCCAGCACAGTCACCTACATTATCCCCGACCAGGTCAGCAATCACAGCCGCGTTCCGGGCATCATCCTCAGGGAAACCAGCTTCCACCTTCCCCACCAGGTCTGCCCCCATATCCGCGGCCTTCGTATAAATTCCTCCACCTAATTGGGCAAACAAGGCCACGAAACTCGCGCCAAAACCAAAGCCAACGATTAATTGGGGAGCAATTTCGGGATGTTCCGCGCCGCCATAGCCAAAGAAGATCAGTGTGACCCCGATCAGGCTGAGGGCTACTACCAGGAAACCAGAAACCGCACCGCCATGCAAAGCAACCAGCATTGCTTCCGGTAAACTGCGCTGTGAGGCACTGGCGCAGCGCACGTTGGCTTTAACCGCTACATACATCCCAATAAATCCGGCTATACCCGAACTCAATGCCCCAATCATAAAGGAAACAGCCGTCCGCCAGGCGATCCCAAAGGCATTAATATTCGGGATGCCGGTATCCCCACTCAAAAAGCCCAGCAATGCCCCAACCAGCAGGGCTACAAAAACTGATATCACCGCAATGGTGCCATATTGCCGGCGCAAGAAAGCTCGCGCGCCATCAAATATGATATTACCAATTTCCATCATTTTTGGTGTTCCAGTAGGCAGGCTGAGAACTTGACGCCCAATAATTAGGGCAAAAACAATCGCACCCAGGCCCGATAAGGGCACTACCCAAAAGATTAGCGGCATAATTCACCTATCCAGTTCTGTAGATATGCCCCCTAGGACCGCCCCACCCCGTGTATTTAATTGTAGATTGTAAAGCTAATATGTCAACAATTTCTCATTCAATTGATATAAAGAACCCATAAATAAAGATAAGAATTGGCTACCCAAGTTATTAATTTATGAAATCCCGCAGCAAATACAATACCGCCTGCTCCTGTACTGTCAAACCAACCTCGGCCGGTTCAAGCGTCTGCTGCAGCCCAGCCCCCATTTTCTCAAATAGACTTCCGTCTCGATAAGCGTCCAGAACGCCAGGATGAATATAATATTTTCGACAAACGGCGGGCGTATTGCCCAACGCCTTTGAAACGGTTTTAACCACCTGGACAATTTGCTTATCTGCTTCTTTCGCTTCGGTAACAGATCCAAGCAAATATAATTCGGTCGCTGCCAGAACCGTTCCGCCCCAGGTGCGAAAATCTTTCGCAGAAAACTCCTGGCCGGTGATTTCCTTCAAATAAGCATTCACATCTTCTGAGGTGATCATCTGGCAGCACTCACCGTTTTCATCCAAATACTGAAACAGGCGCTGGCCCGGCAAATCCTGGCAGCGCTTCACCAATCGAGATAAGCGGCGATCATGTAAATCCACTTCAAAATATTTACCCCGTTTGCCAACAAAGGACATCGTCAGCCTTGACCCATTAACAGTGATATGGTCATCCAGCAGAGTCGTTAGACCATAGGAATTGTTTTTTCGGGCATATTCCTGATTGCCCACCCGAATCAAGGTTTTTTCCAGCAGCCGCACCACCAACGCAACCACCTTCTCATGCGTTAACTTTTGACGGCGCAAATCGGAATTCACCTTCTCGCGAATAGCAGGCAAGGCTTCCCCAAAAAGCGCCATCCGGTTGAACTTTGTCTGGTTGCGAATCGTACTCCACTCCGGGTGGTAACGATACTGTTTCCGCCCTTTCTTATCCCGTCCCGTCGCCTGGATATGCCCATTTGCTCGCGCACAGATCCAGACATGGTTCCAGGCGGGCGGAATAACCAGGGCTTTAATCCGTTCCAGCTGCCGTTTGCTGGTAATCCGCTTTCCTTTCGCATCCAGGTAAACAAACCCGCGTCCATGCCGCCTGCGCGTGAACCCCGGCTCGCCATCCATTACATAATATAACCCTGCCGCCTCAGCCGCCTCTACCGGGTCTGTTGCTGACAGATCAAGATTTGGAAGTCCCAGCTCCAGGTTCTTTTGAGCGCCTGAATCATGCTCCTTATGACTACTTTTTTCCCCCCCGAAAGTCTTTTCATTATGAGAAGTCTCTTCCCGCAATTTCTCAACCACTAGTAATTAATGAACTCCTCTCCCCTTTATTTATACCGATATCATCATTTTCATCATCGAAACGCATTATATCCGATCGCTTCTAAAGGGGCCGGCAAAAAGAGGACAGAAATGATCAAGAAAAAGGAAGGGGGCAGCGTATCAATATTTTTTCACCACGTGTTCATTTTTAGAATAACAGCAAGCCATAAACCGATTACAGTGACCAGCATTTCAAATGGGTAAGGCGAAGCTGCTGTTGCATAATTCGCTCTGTGGTTTCGAATTGAGGCAACGATAAGGGCAAGTCCAACGGGTATAGATACAGGCCACAAATTGGCATTAAAACAATTTGCAATGGTTGATGAAATCCGCTCCTCGCTTGATAAAGCAAGCTGCGAACAGAAACGGCACTTGTTTGACATGTTGAACCTTCGTGGTAAACTTTTCTTCGAAAATGGTCTGAAAATCTGTGAGGTTACATGCAAACTCGGACAGTCACGGCGGTCGGTTTTGCAAACATCGCCTTCATAAAATATTGGGGCAACCGGGATCAATCATTGCGCCTGCCGGTGAATGGGTCGATCTCCATGAACCTGGGCGGGCTATACGCGCGAACACAGGTTACTTTCGACTCCGAACTTTGCTGTGATGATATTTTGAACCTGAATGGGCAGGTAGAGCGTGAAGCAGTTCTTCGCCGGGTGAGCCGTTTCCTGGATCATGTACGCCAACTGGCTGGGACAAGTCAATTTGCCCGAGTAGTAAGTGAGAATAATTTCCCGATTGGCACTGGCATCGCTTCCTCCGCAGCGGCGTTTGCCGCGCTTTCTCTGGCAGCGACGCGGGCTGCCGGGTTAGACCTGAGTGAAGCAGAGCTATCCCGATTAGCTCGCCTGGGGTCTGGGTCAGCCTGCCGCTCGGTTCCGGGCGGTTTTGTAGAGTGGCAGGTAGGGAGCAACGAAGCCGATTCTTATGCCTTTTCAATTGCTCCAGCAGAGCATTGGGATCTGCGGGATTGTGTGGCAGTTCTAAAGGTAGGTCACAAACCGGTGGGCTCTACGGAAGGGCATTCCCTGGCTGGCACCAGCCCTCTTCAGGCTGCCCGGGTTGCGGATACCCCCCGGCGGCTCGAGATTTGCCGCAGTGCGATCCTCCAACGCGATTTTGACGCCCTGGCAGAGGTCATTGAACTGGATAGCAACCTGATGCATGCCGTCATGCTAACCTCTACCCCGCCTTTGTTTTATTGGGAACCCGCTTCACTTACGCTGATAAAACAGGTCACACAATGGCGCAAAGAGGGCATCCCTGCCGCTTATACGCTGGATGCCGGTCCAAATGTCCATGTGATTGTCGAACACAGAGCTTTGAATATCGTCCGCCAGCGTCTGGAAGAAATCCCCGAAGTACGGCAGGTCCTTGTCGCTCCACCTGGCGGACCCGCGCAGGTTGTTGAGGGCTAACAGAATTTTCAATCCTCCCGGAAATCAAAATAGGGTCTAGTAGATTATTAAACAGGGTGCGGCAGGCCGATCGGGTCTAGGTCAGCAAAGACCGTCCCAGAGCAAGGGTCGCCGCACCTAACACCAGAGCAGTCCGAACAGTTATCTGGACCAAGATGAGTCCGAATTCTGCTAGAGCGGACACTCTGCAATAAGCAAAACGAGGGCAGAATGACACCAGAACCGCACGCAATCTTCCTGGGGATCGATGTTTCCAAGCGCCGATTAGACGTGGCTGAGGGGGAGCAGGGCGCATACTGGCACGAAGCGAATGATGCGGCAGGCATTGCCCGGTTGGTGGTCCGGGTACAACCGCTCCGTCCGACGTTGATCGTGGTGGAGTTGACGGGTGGGTTAGAACGTCTGGTGCTGCTGGCCTTGATCCAGGCTGAGCTGCCGGTAGCACTAGTCAACCCGCGCCGGGTGCGCGAGTTTGCGAAATCGATCGGCCAACTGGCCAAGACCGACAAGCTGGATGCCCATTTGCTGGCCCGATATGCGGCGGCAGTCCATCCCCCGGTCACGCAACTATCCAGCCCAGATGAACAGCACCTGTCCGCCCTCCTGGCGCGGCGCAAGCAGTTGCTGGACATGCTTACAGCCGAGAACAATCGGCTCGCCACCGCCCCGCTCACCGTGCGCACCGGGATCGAGAAACATATTGCATGGCTTAAGACCGAGATTGCCCAGGTGGATAAAGAGATGCAAGACTTCCAGGCGCAGGATGAAGCCCGCCAGAAAAAGGAGGCGATGCTGTGTTCGGCCAAAGGGGTTGGCCCGATCACGGCCCGCACCTTGATCGCTGATTTACCTGAATTGGGCCGCTTGAACCGCAAGCAGATTGCTGCCCTGGTGGGCGTCGCGCCATTCAATAACGACAGCGGGGGCTGGAAAGGCAAACGCCGCGTCCAGGGCGGTCGGCAATCGGTACGCCAGGTCTTATATATGGCGGCGGTCGTCGCATCTCGGTTCAATCCGGTCATCCGTCCTTTCTATCAAAGTCTCATTCAGCGTGGCAAAGCCAAGAAAGTCGCCCTGGTCGCCTGTATGCGGCATCTGTTGGTCATTTTGAATGCCATGATCCGTACAGGTCAACCCTGGCGGGTGACATCACCCCTTTCTTTGCCTGCTCGCGCCAATTGTCCGCCTTTTTCGAGGGGCTCATTGCAACTTAAGTTGCTCAAGACGAAGGTGCTCATGGCTGATTCAATCGCCAACACTGGTTTCAGCGTATCTTTCTTGACCTGGAATGGCTATCGCCAGGTTTGGTCTTGCCTGACCCCTAGATATGGCCCCACCACGGCAATTCCAAGAGCTTCAAAATATAAAAGATATACTCATCCTATTCCAGGTATAATAGGAGAAAGGTCGCCCAATTAATGATTTGCGCAGAGACAGGTTCTCCCTGGCTGCTCTCCTGCGTTTATGGAAGGACATGGGGATAAGTAGAGCTAATAATGAACGGAATACTGGGTACATTGTTAAATATTGTTGAATTTGTTATTGCTTTTGGGGTATTGATTTTCCTGCACGAATTTGGACATTACATCGTCTCAAAGTTTTTTGGGATTGAAGTAGAAGAATTTGGTTTTGGGTTTCCACCTCGCCTGGTAAAGTTGTTCCAGTTTCAAGAGACTGAATTTACACTCAACTGGATCCCGTTTGGTGCGTTTGTGCGCCCGAAAGGCGAAAATGATCCAAGCGTACCTGGTGGGCTGGCATCGGCAAATCCGTGGGCGCGCCTGGCAGTGTTGTTTGGCGGACCCTTTATGAACTTGCTCACCGGCATTATCTTATTTAGCCTGGTGTTCACTCAACTCGGCGCTCCGGATATTAATAAGGTTTTGATTGTTGGCGTGAATAAGAATTCTCCTGCTGAAGCAGCCGGGTTAAAACCTAACGATATTGTCTCTGCAATTAATGGGCAGGCAGTTACCAGCACGCAGCAGCTTTCTGACCTCGTTCATCAGAACCTGGGAAATACGATTAGCATCAGCTTGCAGCGAGACGGGAAAGATATCGTCGTTCAGACCACGCCGCGCGTGAACCCACCGGCTGGGGAAGGTGCGCTTGGGATCACCATGAGCAACCCGGTGCATCAAATCAACTGGCTGCAGTCCTTGCCTTATGCCTCGCAAATTGCTTTTGACCAGGGACGCCAGTTAATCACCTTACCGGTGATGCTGCTGCGCGGGCAGGTTTCACCGCAAGAAGGTCGCCTTGTGGGACCCAAAGGCATCTATGATATCTATCAAGCTGCTCGCTCGCGCGATCAACAGGAAGCTACGGCGACCCAGACGCCGCCGCCGCCAGTCGGTTTGAATACCCTTAGCTTTCTCGCAACGATTTCCATCGCCCTGGGCTTTACCAACCTGCTGCCGATCCCGGCGCTCGATGGCGGGCGGATCCTGTTCGTCCTGCCTGAAATTTTCTTACGCCGGCGCGTCCCGGCGCAGTATGAAAACATGATCCATCTGATTGGTTTCACGGCGCTGATCTTGTTGATGATTTACATCACGACGCAGGATATTATTCATCCTGTTGTTATGCCCTAGAGGGAGGAAACACCGCATGGTAAACCGCCCGCAAAAGAAAAATGTATCCATGCAGCAGGTCTTAACTGCCCTGCTGGATGAACATAATTACTTTCCTGCCCCTTATCTGCACCACTTCTCTGATCTTGAAGGCCACGAATTAGAAGCCTTGCGCTCGGTATGGCTGCAATTGAGCCCTAGTCGCCGCTTTTCTTTGCTTGAAGACCTGGAAGATTTGGCGGAAGCAGATACTCTGGTTTCATTTGATAATGTAGCTCGCCTGGCTTTGACCGACCCCGACCCGCGCGTTCGTATTGTCGGCATCCGTCTATTATGGGAAACATACGACGTGCGCCTGGCAAACACCTTTATGGAAATGCTTCAGGAGGACCCTGCCCCAGATGTTCGCGCCGCTGCAGCCTGGGCGCTCGGCATCTATGTTTACAAAGGCGAACTGGAAGAGATTCCAGAAGACCTCCTGCATCGTATTGAAAATCTCCTGCTCAAGGTAATCAATGGTCAGGATGAAGCCCCGGTCCGCCGCCGGGCACTGGAATCAATGGGCTTTTCCAGCAGGCCAGAAGTTCCGCCTCTGATCCGCGATGCCTATAACAGTAATGACCAAGATTGGCTGTCCAGTGCACTATTTGCGATGGGCCGTTCGGTGGATCCTGTCTGGGAGCCGGACGTAAAGCGCATGCTGCTTTCTGCAATAGCAAATGTGCAGCTCGAAGCCGTACGCGCGGCTGGCAACCTGGAACTGTCTTCAACCCGGCGCATTCTGTTAGATTTATTAGAAGAGGAAGCCCAGGACAGCGAAATTCGTTTTGCAGTGCTCTGGTCCCTTTCCCAGATTGGCGGCGAGGAAGTCCGCGAAACGCTTGAGGGCATCCTTGAGGAAACAGAAGATGAAGAGGAAGTCGATTTTATCGAGAATGCTTTAGACAACCTGAGCTTCACAGAAGATGTTGATCTTTATGGTTTATTCAATTTCGATCCGAGCACGGCGCTGACTCCTGAAGATGATTCATATGAGAGCGATATTGAAAATTTTAATCGACGAAGAGGAAGAAGATTCGCTGGATACAAAAGCCGAGAATGCCGAAAAACGGCACCGCCATAAAAAACCTCCAAAGGATTGATCCATCATTATGCATTGGCTGGCTGCTCTGTTCGTCCTGCTCCAATTGGCGATGGCTGCAGTACCCCATCCATCCGCTCAGCCTGGGGTCGAGATAACCAACCTGGGTGCGACCCCAGAATTTGGCAAACAAGTTACCTTTCGCGTTCGCGTTCAACCCCTTTCTCAGGTACGCGAACTCCTGGTTTATATTACCCCCGAAGGGCAGTCAACCGTCTGGCAAAAGCTGTCGTTGGATCAGGCATCACCACTGGGAGAAATCGTCCAGCAGGTAGATGTCCGCCAGTTGACACTCTTTCCCTTTTCGAAAGTAAACTATCGTTTCGAAGCCAGCCTGATCGATGGTCAGTCTATTTCCAGTCAGACCCTTTCCTTCCAATATGAGGATAACCGTTTCCCCTGGCAGACTTTGCAAAGCGGTCTATTTGAAATTCATTGGTACGGTGATGACTCTGCCCAGGGCCAGATGATCGCGAACATTGCCGCACAAGGGTTGCAGCATGGTGAAGAGCTGTTGGCCATCACTCCGCCTACGCCGTTGCGCATTTATGCATATGCTTCCTCAGCCGATCTGCAATCAGCCTTGCAGTTAACCAATCAGCCCTGGGTTGCCGGTCATGCCACGCCCGAACTAAGCCTGGTGCTCATCTCTGTACCTTCAGGCCCTGAAAAAAAGCTGGAGATGGAGCGCCAAATCCCCCATGAGATCATGCATATCTTGCAATATCAGTTAATTGGAGATGGAATCCAAAAACAGCCTACCTGGTTAATTGAAGGGATGGCCTCACTCGCGGAACTTTATCCGAATCCCGATTATCGCACTGTACTGGAAACTGCCGCAAGTTCACAAAGCCTGATTCCTTTCAGCACCTTATGCGCACCATTTCCACGGGAAGCAAGCGCTGCTTTTCAAGCCTATGCCCAGTCCGATTCCTTTATCCGGTATATCTACAACAATTACGGCGCGACCGGCTTGCGCAAGCTCATCGACGCTTACCAAAATGGACTCGGTTGTGAAGAAGGTTTTAATACCGCGCTTGGCATGCCTTTAAGCCAGGCAGAATACCACTGGCAGCAGGAAGAACTCGGCGTGCATCTGGAAGGACTGGTACTCAGCAATTTATCCCCCTACTTGGTCTTGAGCCTGCTGTTGATTCTCCCAGCAGCGGCGGCTTTTTTCCCGTACCGTTCTCGAAAAAAAGCCCACTCCGCCGAGGATAAACGATGAGCACAGAAAACGAGAAAGCCCGCCTGCATGCCATCATCGACGGCAGCGTGCAGGGAGTAGGGTTCCGCATGTTTGTAATGAATCACGCCTACGACCTGGGAATATTCGGTTGGGTACGCAATACCTTTGATGGAAAAGTTGAAGTAACGGCTGAAGGTCCAAAGAAAGACCTTGAGAAACTGCTGGAAAAACTGCGTCTGGGTCCTCGCTCGGCTTTTGTAACCCAAGTCCAACAAGAATGGCTGCCTGCCAACGATGAGTTTTCCCGCTTTGATATCCGCCACACCATCTAAACTTGTTTTTGAAAAGTGGATAATATTTAAAACCGCCACCTGGATGGGTGGCGGTTTTAAATTGTAATCATTGAGTGGGAAAGCGAAAACTTACTCTTCCCCAGAAAGCAGCTTAACTTTCTGCAGCGGCGTCAGGTTCGATTCTTCAACCAGGATTGCTTTCAATTCATAAATCTGATCCCGCAGTGCGGCGGCCTTTTCAAACTCAAGATCTTTCGCAGCTTGCTTCATTTGCTTTTCTAATTCGGCAATCAATCGCTGAAGTTCACTCTTTGGCATACCACTCCCCGATTTACCGTCGACGGAATATGAGGCGTGTCCTTCTGCCACGGATGCGCCTTCCCTGGCCCCGGCGCTCAACCGTTCGGTGATATCTCGCACGGTCTTCATAATACTCGCCGGGATGATGCCATGCTCTTTGTTGTAATCCCGTTGCTTTTCTCGGCGGCGGTTCGTTTCATCGATCGCCATTTTCATTGCATCCGTAATTTGATCGGCATACATAATCACCCGACCATTAACATTGCGCGCTGCGCGCCCGATGGTCTGGATCAGCGCGGTTCCTGAACGCAAGAAACCTTGCTTATCCGCATCCAGGATGGCTACCAGAGAGACTTCTGGCAGGTCTAACCCTTCACGCAACAGGTTGATGCCGACAATGACGTCAAACACCCCCAGGCGCAAATCTCGCAAGATGCTTACCCGCTCGAGCGTTTCTACTTCTGAATGCAGGTAATGCACTTTAATGCCGAGTTCCATCAGGTACTCAGACAGGTCTTCTGCCATACGCTTAGTCAGCGTGGTGATCAGCACCCGCTCCCCCTGCTCCACGCGCTGGCGAATCTCTTTGAGCAAATCATCGACTTGACCGCGCGTCTGGCGAATTTCCACTTCCGGGTCGACCAGGCCGGTCGGGCGAATAATCTGCTCAACAACCTGCTCAGCCCGCTGCATTTCATAGGGTCCAGGGGTCGCGGAGGTATAGATGGTATATCCCATATGCTCTTCGAATTCCGCGAAAGTCAACGGGCGGTTATCTAGCGCCGATGGCAGGCGGAACCCAAACTCGGCCAGCACGCTCTTGCGCGAGCGGTCCCCGTTATACATACCCCGCACCTGAGGTACGGTCATATGCGATTCGTCCAGGAACAGCAGGTAGTCATTGGGCAGGTAGTCCATCAACGTCCATGGCGCGGAACCCGATGGGCGCTGATCCAGATGCCGGGAATAATTTTCAATCCCCGAGCAGTAACCCACTTCCCGCAGCATTTCAAGGTCATAGTTTGTGCGCTGCTCTAACCGCTGCGCTTCCAGCAGCTTGTTATTCTCCTTGAAGTACTTCAACTGCTGCCCAAGCTCAACCTCAATATCTTGAATGGCCTGCTTCAGGCGCTGTTCCTCGGTAATGTAATGTTTGGCAGGGAAGATATCCACCTGCTGTGGTTCGCTATACACCTCACCGGTCAGTGGGTTCAGTTCCATCATACGTTCCACTTCATCGCCAAAGAAACTCACCCGGAAAACTTTACGGTCCTCGTACGCCGGAAAGATTTCCAGGGTATCCCCCCGAACCCGGAATGTGCCTGGGCGTAGTTCGACATCATTGCGCTGGTATTGGCTCTCAACCAGCTGGCGCAGTAAAGCATTCCTGCGGAAGATCTCGCCGGTCTTCAGGTGAATTACTGTGCGGCCATAGGTCTCCGGGCTGCCCAGCCCATATATACAGGATACTGAAGCGACAATGATCACGTCCTTACGGGACATGAGCGCGGTAGTCGCCGCCAGGCGCAGCCGGTCAATTTCCTCGTTGATTTCCGTTTCTTTTTCAATATAGAGATCATGCTGCGGTACGTACGCTTCCGGCTGATAATAGTCGTAGTAGGAAACAAAATATTCAACCGCGTTATCCGGGAAAAACTCTTTAAACTCCGCGTAAAGCTGCGCGGCGAGGGTCTTGTTATGCGCCATGACCAGCGCTGGCATCTGCAAGCGCTGGATAATATTTGCCATGGTAAATGTCTTGCCGGTGCCAGTAGCGCCTAGAAGCACCTGGTCGCGGTACCCCTGCTGGATGCCTTTCACCAGTTCTTCGATAGCTTCCGGCTGGTCGCCCATCGGTTTATAGGGAGCCTGGAGGTTAAATTCCATATCATATCCTTCCCTAGTAAATCTGTTCTAATAAAGAATATTGTACCCCTCAAAATAACTTTTGAAAACACCCAAAAGTAGGGTCTTTAGGAACTGCCGTGGTTGTAGGGGCACGCGGCTGCGCCGCGTGCCCCTACAACCACGGCAAAAACCAGAGAGCCCAAAAGTATAGGATGAAAAACTGTTTATGATAATGGGAGGTGAAGGGTAAAGCACGCTCCGCCTTCAGCACGGTTGGCAGCCGTCAGGTCGCCGCCATGCGCTAATGCCAGCTGGCGGGCAATTGCCAAACCTAACCCAGTGCCGCCGGATTCCCGGTTTCGCGCTCGGTCTGTGCGGAAGAAGCGCTCGAACAGGCGTGGCAATGCGTCGAGGGGGATGCCTGGGCCATTATCGCTCACCTTCAGTTCAGCCTGATGGTCTTGTTTACTGACTTCTACACAGACTCGCCCGCCCTGCGGGGTATAACGCAAAGCATTACTGAGCAGGTTGTTCAAGACTTGTTCCACGCGCCCTTCATCAAGAGTAACCTGCTGCAGCGCCGCATCTTGGGACACTTCCAGCAGCAGATGAATTCCCCGGCTGTCGGCTTCCGGTTGGAAACGATCCACCACCCGCCGGGCCAGAGACAACAGGTCTTTTGGATTCCGTTCTAATTTCAGTTCACCGGCATCCGCCAGCGCCAGGGTACGGAGATCATCCACCAAACGCGTCAGCAGTTCGGTTTGATCCAGAATGGGCTGCAAGTTCTCCACCGTGAGCGGGTAGATACCATCCTGTAACGCCTCCAGGTGCGCGCGCTGAATCGCGATCGGGGTGCGCAGTTCATGCGCGATATCCGCCGTCAGCGCCTGGCGATTCTGGTTAGCGCGCTGCAATGAAGCGGCCATCTGGTTGAAAGCACTGCCTAAAGTCCCCATTTCGTCTTTTGAGCGGATGGTTACACGCTGGCTCAGGTCCCCCCCCGACATCTTTGCTGCGGCAAGGGTCAATGCTTCGACAGGTTTGAGCAGCCCGTAAGAAAGGATAAGCGCCAGCAGTAGTGCCAGCGCACCAGAAATCCCAGCCGCGATCCAACCAGCCCGGACTAAGCGGCTTAGCAGCTGACTTTCGGAGTAAGCTCCACTCCCAACCGCCACCAGGTATCCAATTAATGCCCCTTGCGGATCATGCAGTTCTACGGCTGCCTGGCGTTCACTGGTTGAAATTTTTCCACCTGGGGTATCACGGCTATCCGCAATCACATTTCCCTGGGCATCCGCCAGCCGCAGCCATGGACCCCCTGCGCCAGACATCATCCCTTGCCCCAATCCCCGCCCCCCACGCGCACCCGCCAGCAGCGGCTGCACGCCTTGCCAGGAACCATTCTGCTGATAATACAGTTCCAGATCAATCGCCAGGCCATCCATTCCCAGCATTGTGCCGCGCGCGATAAAGGTGCGCACTTCATTCGCCGCGCCTTGCCTGGCAATTACCAAAACACTGCCGATCGAGATCACGACCAACAGCGCGAATGAAAGAATCAGGCGCAGGCGCATTTTTTCACTCCCAGGTTACCCTTATTCTGACCACTCCCTAATCTTTATGGAAGCGGTACCCCACCCCAAATACCGTCTCGATGTAGCGCGGCTGCCGGGGATCCGTTTCCAATTTGGCGCGTAAGTTCTTCACATGGGCGTCCACTGTGCGTTCATACCCTTCATACGCCTGCCCTTGAGCAGCTTCTAATAACTGCAAACGAGAAAAAACCCGCCCGGGTTGGGCTGCCATGCTCGCCAGCAGGTTGAATTCAGTTGGCGTCAACTCCACCGGCTCGCCAGCCCGGCGCACACTGTGCAGATCCAGGTCGATTTCCAGATCACATTCTTCAATCCGGCGGGAAATGGTCGGCGCCTTGCCTGCCCGGCGCAGTACAGCCCGCACCCGGGCGACCACTTCGCGCGGCGAAAAGGGCTTCACGATATAGTCGTCCGCGCCCAACTCCAGGCCGATCAACCGATCGTATTCTTCTGCCCGGGCGGTAATCATAATTATGGGGGTATCCGCCTTACGCCGGATTTCACGAGCCACATCGAGACCATCCATACCCGGCAGGTTGAGATCCAGCAAAACCAGGTCAGGCTGGAACTGTTCCCAGGCCCAAAGGCCCCGGTCGCCGCGCCCTTCCACACGAACTGCCATGCCAGCCTGTTCCAGATAAGACTGGACGACTCGCGCTAATTCAGGTTCATCTTCAATGATCAGGATGGTTGCCATTCTTCGATTATAGCAGAGAGCACATTCAGTAACCGTTCGCGCCAGTCGGCTTTTCCCGTTCCGTTAATAGCGTTTACCGGCATCCAGAATGCATTTCTACCCGCCCGCACCCCTGGGCCAGGGTTGGGCATCGCCCGCGTCACCCCTTCCGGCAGCGGCGGATAACGTAACACAACCTGGTCATTTTCCATTGCTACTGAGAGCAGCCCTGCCGTCTCAGCCCGCAGTTTGATGCGCATCTGGAAGAACAGGTTGGCGACCGGTTCGGGTAAGGCGCCAAAACGATCTACAAATTCAGCTTCCATGGCTTGCAGTTCGTCTTCATCCTGCATATCTGCCAGTCGGCGGTAAAGTTTCAAACGCATCGTCTGGTCGGAGATATACTCCAGCGGGATGCCAATCGCCAGCGGCAGATCCACACTGACTGGAACATGCGTATCTTTCAGCGCGGCTACCTCTTCTCCGCCTGCCATGCCAGTGATGCGCCGAATCTGGCGCACAGCCTGGCCTAACATGCGCGTGTACAGGTGGAAGCCAACCGCCGCGATCATGCCATGCTGGCGCGTACCTAACAAGTCACCAGCGCCGCGCATTTCCAGGTCGCGCATTGCGATGGAGTAGCCCGAACCGAGCTGCGTATTCTCCGCGATTACTTCCAACCGTTCCTGGCCTTCGGGCGTGGGCGGCTTCTTGCGGTGCCGGAAGAAGTAAGCATAAGCGCGTTGAGCGCCCCGCCCCACACGCCCACGCAGTTGATACAGCTGCGCCAGGCCAAAGGTATCGCCGCGATCAACGATAAGCGTATTGGCATTTGGAATATCCAGCCCGGACTCGATGATCGAGGTGCACAGCAGCACATCAATCTCTCCCTGGGTAAATTGGATCATCATCCGAGAGAGTTCATCTTCCCGCATTTGCCCATGAGCCACCCCAATGCGCGCCTCGGGTACAAGATTATGCAAATGACGCTCCATCGCTCGGATCGTCTGCACGCGATTATGCACGAAGAAAATTTGCCCGCCGCGCTCCAACTCTCGCAAAATTGCCTGCCGGACAAGGCGGGGTGAATAAGGGCCAATATGGGTGATAATCGGCAGCCGCTCAGCGGGCGGCGTGTTGATCTGCGAAATATCGCGCACGCCGGTCAGCGCCATGTACAGGGTGCGCGGAATGGGGGTGGCGGTCATAGTCAGCACATCCACTTCGGTGCGCAGGCGTTTGAAGAATTCCTTGTGCGTTACCCCAAAGCGCTGTTCCTCATCAATCACCACCAACCCCAGGTCCTTGAAGGTGACATCCTGTTGAATCAGGCGGTGGGTGCCAATAATAATATCAATGTTCCCTTCCGCCAGCTTCTTTATGATCTGATCCTGCTGCTTCTGAGAGCGAAAGCGCGACAACATTTCCAGTTCGACCGGGAACGGAGCCAGGCGCTGACGGAAAGTTTCAAAATGCTGCTGGGCCAGCACGGTAGTCGGCACCAGGATTGCCACCTGCTTTCCATCCATCACCGCTTTGAATGCCGCGCGCAAGGCTACTTCCGTCTTACCATATCCCACATCGCCGCACAGCAAGCGATCCATAGGACGCACGTTTTCCATGTCCTTTTTGACTTCAGCAATCGCATGCAGTTGATCTTCGGTCTCAACATAGGGGAAGCTGGCTTCCAGGTCTTGCTGCCAAACCGAATCTTGCGTGAAAGCATGCCCCACCACAACCTGCCGGCGCGCATATAACTCCAGAAGTTCCTGGGCTACCTGCTGCACTGACTCGCGCACGCGCTGCTTGACCTGCGCCCACTCGCCACCGCCCAAGCGCGTCGGAGAGGGCGGCTCGCCGCCCGGACCCACATAGCGGGTCAACCGGTCTGCCTGGTAAACAGGTACGAAGATCTGATCGCCGCCTTCATACTCCACCGCCAGGAACTCGCGCTCTGCCCCATCCAGGGTTCGCCGCACCAGGCCGATATAACGGCCCACCCCGAAATCAACGTGCACGACCCAATCCCCCATCTTGAGATCAGTGTAATCTGCTTCAGGGGCATTATGGATGGAACGCGTGCGCGCACGCGGCTGCGGGCGTTCCCAACCAAAGATTTCACTGTCCGTCAGCAGGTGGATGCGTGATTCATCCGGTAAGGTGAGCACCCAGCCGTCACTTAACGTCCCCTCTAAAAACTCCGGCTCCCGGCGGAGGGTAGAAATTTCTTCCCGTTCGTTCCAGAGTTCTTTGATACGCGGAATCTGACGCGAGACCAGTACCTGGCGCACCCCCATCTGTGCGCGTTGTACCAGGTCATCCATAAAGTTTTAATCCGTCCGCCATAGCGCGGGCCAGGTTGAAAGTGTTCTGCCAGGTCCGAAGGTTCATTCGCGGTTGAGCGGCCCATTTCCAACCAGGTATGGCCACTTAAACTCATCTTGCAGCTCAGACCAGGACAAATAAGGCACCGGAAAAGTCTCTGGCAAGGTGCCTTCATGGATGCTCTCCTGGCGCAGACGGACTGCCTGCTCTTCAATTTCAGTCGCAACCACTTGCAGGGCATCCAGGTCTTCTACCAAAACCAGAGCCTGCTGCGGCAGGTAATCCAGCAGGCTGGCATGTTGCCGGTGAATTACCGGAAGATAGAATTCATCCACTTCATTCTCTGGCAGGGTAACCCCAGGGGGCAGATCTACTCCAGGGACCTTCCCCGGCAGTACTTCGCGGGCAGGGGTGATGAGCAGGCTGTTCAGGTTGCGCACTGTGCGCTGCGAAGCGGGATTGAATGCCCGGATGGTGTCGATTTCATCGCCAAAGAATTCAATCCGCACTGGTTCCGGCTCAGAAGGAGTCCACACGTCCAGGATACCCCCACGGTGTGAGAACTGCCCCGCCTCTAGCACGGTATCCGCCGGCTGGTAGCCCAAATCGAACCAGAGGCGGATAAGCGCATCTGGCGAAATTTGTTGGTTTACTTTGAGCAAACGCGTTGCTTTAAGAAATTCCCGCCGGGGCAAGGTGCGCGTCATGATTGCCCGCACGGACGCTACAATCACAGGAGGGTTATCCGGCTTTTCCATACCTGGAATATGATAGGAGGCCAGTAATGTGAGAGCCTGCAAGCGGTCACGGCGCGTCAGGGTGCCCCAGGCTGCCTGTTCATAGAATAATGGGTTGGGTTCAGGGAAAATCTGGCGCAGTGCGCCGGGCGCCCAGAAGGAAAGTTCATCCAGCAGGGTTAATGCCCGGTCTGCCCGATCCGTTAGCAGCAGGATTGGGCGGTTTAGGTCTTCACGCAGCGCTGCCAGGACAGGCAAACGGGCAGACCGCAGCAGCGACAGGCCAGGCAGCAGCATTCCGGCAGAAACATCTGCCCGCAAGCGCTGATACGATTTGAGCGCGCGAATGGCATCCAGCACCTTTTGTCTCCCTTCAGACTACGCTCCTTGCAGAGACGCTACTCTTCTTGCAAGCTGCCGTTATACTGATTCATGGCAGCCTCTAAGCCTTCATTCACAAAAGTCCGCACCGCGTCCACGGAACGATCCAGCACCATGTCCAACAGCATCTGCTCACCCTTTGAAAAGCGCTGCAGCACATACGCGGACGGATCCATCTGACCCGGTGGACGACCAATCCCCAGTCGTAAACGGGCGATGTTTTGAGAGCCAAGCTGCTGGATGATGGAAATCATTCCTTTTTGCCCGGCAGAACCGCCCCCAGGGCGGAGCCGGAGCGTTCCCAGCGGCAGGTCCAGATCATCATGGGCAACGATGAGCTGTTCAAGGGGAATCTTGTAAAAGCGCATCAACCCACTCACTGCCTGCCCGGAAAGATTCATAAAGGTTTGCGGCTTTGCCAGGATGAGTTTTTCTCCGGCCAATCCCGCGGTTGCGATCAATGCTTTTGACTGCACGCGGCTTAACGAAACACCCAATGACTTGCACATCTGATCTATGACCATAAAACCGATATTGTGACGAGTATCTCGATACTCTCGCCCAGGGTTTCCCAGTCCAATGATCAGGTAAGGAAAAGACGGATCCGCCATGGTAACGAATACTCCCCTAAAATCCAAATACTAATAGCTCTTCATAATTTCCGGCCGATTGATCGCAAGCCGATATAAATCCCGAGCAGGACAAACGCGCCTGCCACAATCCCCACGCCGGTCAGCGCGCTCTGGCGCAGATCTTGCTCTGTTAATTGGGCCGGGTTGGTGGGCAGGGGCGTCACCTGCACAGCCGCTGGCTGGAAATCAGGCAATGGCGTTGCAGTCAGCGCTAACACTTCTGTCCGGCGCTGACCAGCAGCAGGCGTGCTCGTTTCAACAACCGAGTAATTTCGTACGCGCAGATCATTGACAACACTTTCTAACACCCGCCCATCCTGCAAAACAACCTGGACCCGCAAGCGGTAGTTCCCGTCAGCAATTGTAGAGGTATCCCAACGCGCTAACAGGCCATTTTTCACTGCCGCGCTGCCCTGCCAGATCGGAAACCAGGTATTGGTTGGGTCCTTTTGATAAGCAAAGGATACTTCTACCGAACGCAGCCCCTCCATAGCAGTTGTGCCATTGATCATAACCACGCCTTGCAGCGCCTCTCCATTTGCAGGAGCATCAATCTGCACCGCCGCATCCTGTGCATACCCGGGCAAAACAAACATGATATTCACCCAGATAAAGGCGATGACCAAGAAAAACAACCGGCTGGTTCTCTTAATAATAGAAAACATAGCAATCGGTAAGTTTAACATTAAGCTGGAAAACATGCAAATTTAGGACAGGAGGTGAATAGTCCCTTCCTGCGGGTGCTTTGTGGGCAATCGTTTGTTACGTCCTCAGCTCGACAATAAGCCGGGTGATTGCATACAGAAACCGTAAAAATAATGAACTGATACTAGAAAGTGTCAAAGTTATTTAGTATACTGATACTTAATATCCGAAAATATTCGTTCCATTTTACAAACTTGTTTACTCGAGGGGAACAACAAGCGCGGGAAGGAACGCAAACCATGATTAATGGTTTCGAATGATCAAGAGAAGGAAAATAATATATGAATGAAAAAGGATTTTCATCGCCGGATAACTTAAAAGAAGCATTGACTGAGCAGATGTACATTGCGAATGATGAAATATCAACCGTTGTGTATCTCAGCCAACAGCTAGGAAAACCCGTCCTGCTAGAAGGTCCCGCAGGGGTGGGGAAAACGGAATTAGCGAAAGCGGTTGCATGTGCAGCTGGCCGAGAACTGATCCGGTTACAGTGTTATGAAGGCCTGGATGAAACCAAAGCGTTATATGAATGGGAGTACGCCAAACAGCTGTTATATACCCAGCTGCTGCGGGAAAAACTCCACGATACGCTGGCGACCACAGGTTCTCTGCGAGAAGCCGCTGATCGCCTGAGTAATGAGGAAGACGTCTTTTTCTCAATGCGCTTCCTGCTGCAGCGCCCACTGCTGAAGGCGATCCAGAGTGAGCAACCCAGCATTTTACTGATTGATGAAATTGACCGGGCAGATGCCGAATTTGAAGCTTTCCTCTTAGAGATACTGAGTGACTTCCAGGTTAGCGTTCCTGAAATTGGCACGCTAAAGGCGATTCACAAACCACTGGTCTTCCTGACCAGTAACAACACCCGCGAATTGAGTGAAGCGTTAAAACGCCGCTGCCTGTACCTGTTCATTGATTACCCATCTCTCGAACAAGAATTGGCTGTGGTGCGTTTGAAGGTACCGGAGCTCTCTCCCAAGCTGGCCCGTCAGGCTGTTGAACTGGTGCAGAAGTTACGCACGATGGATTTACGCAAATCGCCCAGCATCAGCGAGACCCTCGATTGGGCTAAAGCCCTGGTCACCTTGAATGCAGATAACCTGGATAAGGCCACACTGGAATCCACCCTGAGCGTTCTGTTGAAGCATGAGAGTGATTTACAGCAGGCACGCCGGCAGCTGTTTAACCCACCCTCTCGCGACCGCCGCCAGGACAGCTCATTTGGCCCAGCCCGCTGGTCGAACTGATCTAAGATGGGTTTAGAAAAAGTAGCTGTTAGTAAGCGGTCTTTAGTGGTAAGAGAGGAAGGAGGACCCTTATAAATGGATCAAAGGATTGCGCAATTTATTTCTGCCTTGCGAGCCAGCGGGGTCCGCATCAGTCTTGCGGAAAGCGCAGATGCTTTTAAAGCGATAGAAGAAATGGGGGTAATTGACCGAGATATCTTCCGAGTCAGTTTACGTTCCACACTGGTCAAGGATGGCAAGGACCTGGAGACGTTTGAAAAACTATTTCCTATGTTCTTCCAACCCAGCCAGCCACCCCCCATGATGGATGCTACCAAAGGCATGACCCCGCAAGAAGCCCAGATGCTCGCCCAGGCCTTACGCCAGTTTTCGGAACAGCTCCGTAAAATGATGGAGAAGATGCTTAAGGGTGAACCACTCTCGCAGCAAGAAATGAACCAGATGGATCAGATGATGAACATGGAAGGCATGACGGACATGCGCTACCAAAACTGGCTGGCTCGCCAGATGGAAGAAGCGATGAATTTTCCGGAAGTGCGCAAAGCCATGGAAGAACTGGCCAAAATGCTGCGTGAAATGGGCATGAATCGCCAGCAGGTGGACAAACTGCGGCAGATGATGCAGGCGAACCAGCAAGCGATGCAAGAACAAATCCGCCAGCACGCGGGTGAATTGATCGCTCAGAATTTGGCGAACAAGCCCCGGAAAGAAGATGGCGAAGGCGCGATGAATCGCCCCTTCCGCTCCCTTTCGGAAGATGATATGCAGGTGCTGCGCAAAGAAGTGCGGCGGTTGGCGGCTGCCTTGCGGACGCGGCTGGCACTGCGCTTGAAACGCGCCAAAACAGGCCAGCTGGATTCAAAAGCCACCTTGCGCGCCAATCTTAAGAATGACGCCGTACCGGTCGAGCTTAAGCATCGCGACCGCAAGATGAAACCGAAAATCGTCGTCATATGCGACATCAGCACTTCGATGCGGTATGTCTCCGAGCTGATGTTGAGCATGTTATTTGAAATCCAGGATCAGATCAGCAAGACCCAGGCATTCGCCTTTATCGATCACCTGGAATTTGTATCCCCTTATTTCGTGGGAAATGAGCCTGTCGATGCCGTTCGCGAAATCCTCTACCGCATGCCCTCCGGTCATTACAACACCGACCTGGGGCACAGCCTGGAGCGATTCGTGAAAGATTATATGGATACCGTCGATCATCGCAGCACGTTTATCATCGTCGGGGATGGACGCAACAACTTCAACGATCCGCGCCTGGAGCTCTTCGCGCAAGTCGCCCGGCGCAGCCGAAATACGATCTGGCTAAACCCTGAGCCGATGGGACTGTGGGGCACTGGCGACTCGGATATGTTGAAGTATGCCCCCTACTGCGGCCGAACTTTTCAGGTGTCAAACCTGACCCAGTTAGCAGCAGCGGTAGACCATTTGTTAATGCATTAGGGAAACATCTGGGGGAAAGAATAAAATAACACTTCGTGACAGAGAAGTAAAGATATCCTCAAAAGTTTTCACAACAACCAATATTTTTGTCACGAAGTGTTATAATTTTAATAATTATGCGCTCCAAACTAATAAAGTGGGAAACATGGAGCGTTTTACCTTATCAGATCGTTGATGGGTATGTTTGTGTCGGTACCCACAGCGATACCGTATGCAGCCTCAATACCCAATTATGCTATAATTGGAGAGAATATGGAAGAAAACCGAACCGTACCTGCCCTTCCACAACCATCTGGAAACGCGATCTGCAACTCCATCCGGAAGTGGCCAGCAGTCCAAGACTGCCGTCATTGTCCTAATCGCTATTGCTGTTATCGTTCTAATTCTATTAATTGCGGGGGCCGTTGCGTTAATTCGCGCGGATAATGCAACCACTGCTCGCGTAAGAGATGTATTTATTATCTTTATGGCGCTCGAATCGATCGTCATCGGCGCAGCGTTAATCGTTTTGATCGTACAGTTAGCAACCTTGATTAACTTGTTGCAAAACGAGATCAAACCAATTATCCATTCAACAAACGAAACCGTAAATACGCTGCGTGGTACAGTCGCTTTTATTAGTGACAACCTGACTGAACCAGTGATTCGGGTCAATTCCTATGTATCAGGTGTCCGGCAGTTCTTTGACCTGATGCGTCCAAGAAGCCCAAGACGTTAATTCCCAGCCGGAAGCGGTTTGGAGATTTCTTTGTGTCTACGAAAGGAGACGAACAATGGCAGAACAAGACGAGTTTGGTGCTTTTCTGATCGGGTTTATCATTGGCGGCCTTACCGGCGCGGCGATCTCATTGATTATGGCGCCCCAGTCTGGTGAGGAAACCCGAGAATTTCTCAAAGAGCGGGCGATTGAGCTGCGGGACAAGGCGCAGGAAACAGCGCAAACCACAGCCGATCAAATGGGCAGCACTGCCGCCGAAGTCCGCACCCGCGCGAACGAACTGGCTGACAAAGCCAAAACCAGCGCTGAAGACCTGAAGCAGCGTGGACAGGTCGTGTTGGAAGAACAGCGCAACCGCATTTCCAACACGGTTCAAAATACCCGCCCACCCCAGGGAGATCAGACTGCCTCCTAGGCAGTTCGCATCCACCTGACCCACAAAGAAACGGGGTTGTCTAAAAACTTATTTAGACAACCCCGTTTTATTTATTTACACCAACCAAACTGTCACACAATATAAATGCCGGCTTTACTTCCTGCTACCAGACCCACGCCAATACCTCTGGCAGCACCTGGATCAAATCCCCGGCCAGCACGGACGCGGGATGGCCTAACTGCTCCGAGGCTAGCAGCCCGGTTTGGGCGTGGATCCAGGCCCCAGCAACGGCAGCGTCAAAAGGGTCCACCTTTTGCGCGCGCAGCCCTGCAATCATGCCAGCCAGTACATCCCCAGTACCGCCATGCGCCAGGGCCGTTGTCGCCACAGGCACTACCCGGGCGCGGCCATCCGGATGGGCAATGACGGTCATGGCCCCCTTGAGCACCACAACCTGATTCCACTCTTTGGCATAATGTTGCGCCGTGCCAATTCGGTCAGCCTGAATTTCACCTATGCTCTTGCCGGTCAGGATGGCCATTTCGCCGGGGTGCGGCGTCAGTACCGCAGTCCCAGGCAGTTTTTTCGCCCAGTCCTCAACGCGCGCCATCAACTTCAATCCATCCGCGTCAATCACCATCGGCGGCAAAGCCGGTTCAGCTTGTTCTTGAGCGCGGTTCGCCGCGACGACAAAACCAATTTCTTTCGCGCGGCCCTTGTTCTCTTTACCCGCTAACAGCTGGCGGACAAAAGCAGCCGTAGGGCTTTCCAATCCAAAACCCGGCCCCCATAACAACACATCCACCTTATCCAGATGCCGGTACAGTACCTCCAGCGCTGCGCCGGAGATAACCCCCATCTCATGCGGCAGAAGCACCCAGGTGGCTTCCGGGATTTGCCCGGCCAGGGCAGTATGCAGCGGCGCTGGGGCGGCAATTTGCACCAAACCAGCGCCAATCCGGTATGCGGCCGCTGAGCATAAAAAAGCGGCGCCGGTAAAATTAAGGGATCCAGCCACCACCCCGACCGTCCCAAAGGTTCCTTTGTGTCCCTCTGGTTTGCGTTCTGGCAGCAGGTCGCGCACCATGGCGTCGGTAACCATTTCCACCTGTACCGCTTCCCAGGCTGCTAAACCTTGCGGCAAGCCAATATCCACCACCTCCAGCATTCCGGCCAGGGCATACGCTGGAAACCGCAGCAGTCCGCTCTTGACTGCGGCCATGCAGACAGTCACATCCGCCGGGATCGTTTCTTCAGCTGCTTCGCCGCTGTCCAGGTCAACCCCTGAGGGACAATCCACGGCGATGATATCGGGCAGTTCCTCCTGGCTCTTGATATGCCCCAACACATGTGCTACTTCGGCCTTTAAAGGCAGCCGAATCCCCGTACCCAACACCCCGTCCAGCAGCACGGTTGCCTCTGCCAGCCAGGTATCCAGCCCGGCAAACTGCGCGTCCTCCTCCGCCCTCAACAGCTCACCACCCGCGTCCAGAACCCGTTGAACCAATGGATCATCCGTGGGGCGCGGACGGACCAGGTAAGCATAGATTTTCCAACCAGCTTTTGCCAGCGTTTCCAGGGCAATCAAGGTATCACCGCCGTTGTTGCCAGAGCCGATTAACCCCACCACAGCATTGATGTCTTCATAACCAAAGAAAGACTCAACGATTTCAGCCAATCCTTGCCCGGCTGCTTCCATCATTTTTTCATAAGTCCAGCCCTGCGCATTTGCTTCGCGCTCGATCGCCTGCATTTCCGCGACGGTAACCAGTTTCATTGTGTTTTTTCCTCCCATCTTATGCTTTGTATTATAAACCTTGATCGGACAGGTAGAAGCGGTTGCCCGGGCAATCGCAGCCGCCTTACGTTATAATATCCCCGCACAAAGAACGTAGAAACAATGGAAACCGAATGCGTAAAAAATACCTTTACCTTGCAGTTTTCTTTTCTGGCCTGACCTCCCTGGCAGTCGAAATGGCGGCTTCCCGCCTGGTTGGCGACTATTTTGGTGCCAGCAACCTGGTTTGGGCCAGTATTATTGGTCTCATCCTGATCTACCTGACTGCCGGTTACTTCCTGGGCGGTTACTGGTCTGACCGGGCTCCTTCTTACCGCACCTTCTTCCAAATCCTGACCTGGGGCGCTTTCACTATTGGGATCGTCCCGGTGGTGGCCCGGCCCGTGCTGCGGTTCGCCGCCAGCGCTTTCGATGAACTCCAGATGGGCGTGCTGTTTGGTTCATTCGTCGCCATCCTCATATTGTTCGTCGTCCCGGTAACCCTGCTGGGCACGGCTTCTCCGTTTGCCATTCGCCTGGCGATTACGGACACCCGCCAGGCGGGGCGCACTTCTGGTTATATTTACGGCATCTCGACCCTGGGCAGTTTTGTGGGCACCTTCCTGCCTGTCCTGGTCTTGATTCCTACCATCGGCACCTACCGCACCTTTATGACCATCTCAGCCCTGATGCTGTTCGTATCACTCTTTGGGCTGTGGCGCACCGCTGGCTGGCGCATCACCAGCGTGTACCTGTGGATGCCGGCCCTGGTCATTGCCCTGGCTATCATCGGAATGCGAGGTACCGATAAAACCGCCACAGGCATGATCTATGAGGGAGAATCGGCCTATAACTACATTCAGGTTCTAAAACTGCAAGGCACTACCATCCTGCGCCTGAATGAAGGCCAGGGCATGCACTCAATGTACAATCCGCAGCTGACCAATTTCCACGGCCCCTGGGAACAGGTGCTGGCGGCCCCTTTCTTCAACCCGGCCCCCTACAAACCCAGCGAGGTCAAGCGCATGGCGATCGTTGGTTTGGCTGCTGGGACCACAGCGCGGGAAGCAACAGCCGTTTTTCCAGGCATCACCATTGACGGCATCGAAATTGACCCTCAAATCGTCTCTGTCGCGCGCAAGTACTTTGGGATGACCGAACCGAACCTGAATGTCATTATCCAGGATGGACGCGTTGGTTTGGAAAAAAGCCCCTACCATTACCAGGTAATCAGCGTAGACGCTTACCGGCCCCCCTATATTCCCTGGCACCTGACCACTAAAGAGTTTTTTCAAATCGCCCGCGACCATCTCACCAGCGATGGCGTGCTGGTGATCAACGTAGGGCGCGCCCCCAAGGATCGCCGCCTGGTCGATGCGATCAGCAGCACGCTTCAGGCAGTCTTCCCCTCCGTGCATGTTATGGATTTACCCGATACCTTCAACTCCATCATCTACGCGACCGTCCAACCTACGGATCTCGCCAACCTGGACACGAACCTGGCCTACCTGAACAGCCTGGGAAACGTTCAGCCGCTGCTGCTGGAATCGGTCCAAACAACCCTGGCCAACATTCAACCCACCCCACCCCAAGGCCAGGTCTTTACCGATGACCTCGCTCCGATTGAGTGGATCACGAATAGTATGGTGCTCAATTTCTTCCTATCCGGCGATGTGGAGAATCTACAATGAATCCAACATTCCAACGTGTTCTATCCTGGCTGATCGCCTTGATTGTGCCCTTCTTCCTGCTGATGACCGCCATCCGGCTGCTGTTTACGCCGCTCTACCCGCAAATAGTTTATCGCCTGCCCGGCTTCCCGCCGGACGCTTACGGTTTTACGCTCGAAGATCGCCTGCATTGGGCACGCATCTCGATCGAATACCTTTTAAACGATGCCGGCATTGAATTTCTGGCAAACCAGCAGCTGCCAGGCGGCCAGCCGCTCTATAATGAGCGCGAGTTAAGCCACATGCACGACGTCAAAGTGCTGGTGCAGCACATGATTACGGCCTGGTGGATCCTGCTGGGGGTGCTCATTGGCTTGGGGGTCTGGGCCTGGTTCGGGCATTGGTTCCCCGATTATCTTCACGGCCTGGGGCACGGCGGATGGTTGACCATTGGCCTGGTAGCGTTTATCCTGGCGGGCGTGGCGATCAGTTTTAACGCCCTCTTCACCGGTTTTCACGAACTTTTCTTTACCGGCAGCTCCTGGCTCTTTTACACCTCGGATTCACTCATCCGGTTGTTTCCCCTGCCTTTCTGGGAAATCGGCTTTATCGTGATGGGCGGCTTTACCATCATCGGCTCGCTCATCCTGATCTGGTTGAACCATCATTTTGCCAGTTAGCCTTTATTCGGTAAGATGGGGGGCGAAAAGTCCCTTTAAATCGTAAAGGGGCTGTCCAAAACGATCGTTTTGGACAGCCCCTTTTTTATTTATTTATCCTGATTCTACGCCCCAAACTTGGTCAGGCGTTGGGCATGTGCCAGGGCTAAGGGCATATTTTCCAAGGCCTTGATCGTGCCCAGTCCACCTTGCGCGCAGGCATGTTCCCCGAATGTGGTTTGCGTATCCGGGCGGGCAGTCGCCGGAGCCCAAATCAGCCAGGGTACGGGATGCCAGGAGTGCGACTTAAGTTTCGCGGGTGTGGAATGGTCGCCAGTGATGATCAGCACATCCGGTTTCAACTTGAGCAGTTCCGGCAAAGCTTCATCGACCGTTTCAATGACGTGGACTTTGGCGTCAAAGTTGCCATCTTCGCCATAACTGTCCGTCTTTTTGATATGCACAAAGAAGAAATCGTAGTCGTTCCAGTAACGTTCTACGGTCTTGAACTCATCGGACGGCGTTTCACCTTCAAATTCGATGATGTCCATACCGACCAGGGAGGAAACGCCTTTATACATGGGGTAAACTGCCACGCAGGCGGCCTTCAGGTTATAGCATTCCTGGAAAGGCTCCAGGCGCGGATCGGTCGCGAAACCGCGCAGCGTCAGGCAGTTCGCCTTCGGCTGGTCCGCCAGGATCTTCTTGGCTTCAGCAATCCATTGGTTGAAAAGATCAGCAGTGTGCTGAGCTTCTGGCACCTTGGCGACCACCGGCATCGGCGCGACGCCCGTGCGTTGCGGGTCGGTTTCTTCAAGTTCCGGATTCAGCCCTTCACCGCGCATTACCAAGGCAAAACGGTACTCCTTAACGTGCTTAGCTTCAATTTGCACGCCCGGCAGTTGAATAGCCTTAAGTTTTTCGATCAGCGGCGCGGCTTCTTCGCTGGGAATGCGCCCCGCGCGGCGGTCGGTGATTTTACCGTCTGAGCCGACCGTGCAGAAGTTCCCCCGTACGGCGACTTCGCCCCGGCGCACGTACATGCCTACGCCCAGCGCTTCCAAAACGCCGCGCCCGACCTCGTGTTCTACCGGGTCATAACCAAACAACGACATATGCGCCGGGCCTGAGCCAGGTGTAACCCCAAAGTCGATCGGCAAAGTCTGCGCCAGGGTCCCCTCAGCTGCCAGACGGTCCATGTTGGGTGTGTGGGCGGTTTCAAGCTCTGTCTTGCCATCAGGTTGCAAGGGCAGCCCCCCCAGCCCATCCATGATCAGCAGCACGATTTTCGTATTTGCCGGTGTAAGTAGCGAAGTGATATTCTTAAAAGTCATCTTTACTTTCCCTCCATGAGGTGGTATCAAAACGTAGAGGCTGTGGAAAAAGCCTTTTTTGTTGTTGCAGAACCACAAAGTGGATGTTCTGCAGTAACAAAAAACCTTTTTCATTGAAAAGGGGCTGTCCAAAATGAAACTCTGGACAGCCCCTTCATTACCTACATCTTGCGTATCAAGTTGAACAGCCGCTTACCGAATGGCGGGCGGGTTCTCCCGGTCAGCAGACGGATCGAACAGGTGGAAGTTGTCCATGTTGAAGACAATCTGAACCTGGTCGCCGATCTGGAAGCGGGTGCGCGGGTCAACGCGGGCGACGAAGTTGTTCTTCCCACTGATCAGGTACAAGAAGATTTCATTACCCATCAACTCAGTGACGTCCACTTTGGCTTCGACGGGTTCAGCATGAATGCCTGATGGCGCGAACATCGGGTTGTGGATATCCTCCGGGCGAATGCCGAAGATTACTTCGTGGTCTACGTAGGGCATAAAAAGGGTGTTTCGGTTTTCGGGGACCTTAATACTGAAGTCACCCGTATCCACACACAAACCATTTCCGTCCTTGCGCAGGCGAGCCGGGAAGAAGTTCATCGCGGGGGAGCCAATGAAGCCAGCGACAAACAGGTTCGAGGGTTTATCATACAGTTCCTGAGGCGTATCCAACTGCTGCAAGATGCCCTTGTTCATGACTGCGATGCGGGAGGCCATGGTCATGGCTTCGGTCTGATCGTGGGTCACGTAGATAAAGGTCGTCTGCAAGCGCTGGTGCAGCTTGCTGATCTCAGCACGCGTCTGAACGCGCAGTTTAGCATCCAGGTTCGACAGTGGTTCGTCGAAGAGGAACACTTTAGGCTCGCGGACGATTGCGCGACCGACCGCAACACGCTGGCGCTGCCCACCGGACAGTTCCCGCGGCTTGCGCTTGAGCAGGCCCTCGATACCCAAAATCTGGGCTGCCTCTTCAACGCGGCGTTTGATTTCATCCTTCGGCACTTTACGCAGCTTTAAGCCGAAGGCCATGTTGTCAAAGACCGTCATATGTGGATAGAGAGCATAGGACTGGAAAACCATGGCGATGTCTCGATCTTTCGGAGGAACATCGTTTACCACATGGTCTCCAATTAAAATCCGTCCTAATGAAATCTCTTCCAAACCGGCCAGACAACGCAGCGCAGTGGTTTTGCCACAGCCAGAAGGGCCAACCAGGACAAGAAACTCTTTGTCCTCAATGTCAACGTTTAAATCGTTGAGTGCAACAAAATCACCGAACTTCTTCGTTACGTGATCGTACGTAACACTAGCCATCGTATGTTCACTCCTCTCTGAACGAATATAGTGAACTTATTATAGTCCACCCCTTGATTTTGTCAAAGGTATTTTTGTCAAGAATTTGCCGTGATCTTTTCAATTTTCCCTGCCCCTTGCCGAAAATCGCCCAGCCGAATAGAATGGAACATATGAGCGATGATTCGACCCCTATTCGGCAGCAGTACCTGGAAATAAAACGGCAGTATCCCGATACGATCCTATTCTTCCGCCTGGGTGATTTCTACGAAACCTTCGATCAGGATGCGGAAGTGACCTCGCGCGAGCTGGATATTGTGTTGACCTCTAAGCCAGTTGGCAAGGGCCAGCGCGTGCCACTGGCAGGCATCCCTTACCATGCCGTAGAGAATTACCTGGCCCGCTTGATCGATAAAGGTTACCATGTTGCGATTTGCGAACAGGTGGGTGAACAACCCGTTAAGGGACTGTTTCCACGGGAAGTAGTGCGCGTGGTTACCCCTGGCACGGTTATCGAGCCGACCTTGCTCAAAGGTGACCGCAACAACTACCTGGTAGGGCTGGCAGCCAGTGAAGAGCGCGCCGGCATCGCTTATGTAGATATCAGCACCGGTGAGTTTGCCGCCACTGAATTCGACAGCCCTGATTTGATCTCCGCCCTGCGCGCCGAGATCATTCGCCTCAATCCGGCCGAAATCCTGCTGCCCGATAACCTCAGCATATCCAATGGCCTGCCCGGGCACCTCACGCCCTGGACTGCCTGGCGCTTTGAGAGCGGGCGCTGCCAGGAAGCGCTGCTCAGTCACTTCCAGGTCAGCGCTCTGGACGGTTTTGGCCTGCGTGGGATGACCCAGGCCATTCGCGCAGCTGGGGCAATCATCCAATATTTGCATGAAACTCAGCCCGCCGCGCTGCGCCTGCTCAATGGGATCGCCGCCTATAACCTGAGTGAGTTCATGGTCTTGGACGCAGCCACGCGCCGCAACCTGGAACTGACCGAAACTATTCGCGGTGGGGATACCCAGGGATCGCTGCTCAGTGTACTGGATTACACCGTGACACCAATGGGTAAGCGCCTGATCCGCCAGTGGGTGTCCAAACCACTGCTGGATATCCAGGAAATCTGCCAGCGCCAGGCGGCAGTGGCCTACCTGCTCGAGAATGGTTTGCTGCGCGCTGAACTCCGCACTGCCCTGCATCAATTGAACGACCTGGAACGCCTGACCAACCGGGTCATCTCCGGGCATGCCAACCCCCGCGACCTGGTATCCATGCGTAGTACCTTGCTTGGCCTGCCGGCTATTCAAGAACTATTCCTACCTGCCCAGAGCGGGCTGGCAGCGAATGCGGGCGCGCTTGCCTCCATTTTGCAAGGTTTACAGCGCTGTGAGAGCGAACTGGCGCTGCTGGAAACAGCCATTGCCGATGAACCACCCGCCACCCTGCAAAATGTCGGTTCGATCCAGCCAGGCTATTCCAGCGAGCTGGATAACGTCATCGAGGCCTCCCGCCATGCGCGCGAATGGATCGCAAATCTGGAAAGCGTCGAACGCGAGCGTACTGGCATCAAATCGCTCAAGGTAGGTTACAACAAAGTCTTTGGCTACTACATTGAGATCACCCGCGCGAATGACAGTATGGTGCCTGCTGAGTATATCCGCAAGCAAACCCTGGTAAACGCCGAGCGCTATATCACGCCTGAGATGAAGGAATACGAGACTCTGGTGCTCAACGCCGAGAGCCGTATCCTGGAAATCGAACGGCGCTTATTCCGAGAAGTCTGCGAGCAGCTGGCGCGTTCTAACCAGACCCTGCTCAAGACTGCCCGTGCCCTGGCAGAACTCGATACCCTGGCATCCCTGGCAGAAGCGGCTGCCCTGGGCGCATACGTGCGCCCCGAAGTGACCGGCGAAAAGGCCCTGGATATCCAGGGCGGGCGGCACCCGGTCGTTGAGCGCGGGTTATCCGGCGAACGCTTTGTGCCCAATGATGCCATCTTCGAGGCTGGTGAAATCGTGCGCATCATTACCGGTCCAAACATGAGCGGCAAAAGCACCTTCCTGCGCCAGGTCGCCCTGATTGTGTTGATGGCCCAGATGGGCAGCTTCGTACCCGCTGCCAGCGCGCGCATTGGCCTGGTCGATCGCATTTTCACTCGCATCGGCGCCCAGGATGAAATCCATGCCGGTCAGTCGACCTTTATGGTGGAGATGATCGAGACGGCGCTCATTCTTTCGAACTGCACCTCCCAATCCCTCGTGATTCTGGACGAAGTGGGCCGGGGCACCAGCACCTATGACGGCGTTTCGATTGCCTGGGCAGTGGTGGAGTATATTCACAACCATCCGCAGCACCGGGCACATACCCTTTTCGCCACCCATTATCACGAACTCACCCAGCTCTCCGAACTGCTCCCCGGCGTGCGCAACTACAATGTGGCCGTCAGCGAGGCGGATGGGAAAGTGGTCTTCCTGCACAAGATTGTGCCAGGCGGCGCAGATCGCTCGTACGGCATCCATGTGGCCCAGTTAGCCGGGATACCCCGCACTGTCGTTCAACGGGCCAATGAAATTCTGGCGCAGTTAGAAGCGTCGGCGGGCAAAGCCGTCAAGATTAACCCAGCCGCGCCGATGCAGATGGCGCTGTTCCCTGAAACCAATCCGCTGGTCAATGAACTGAAAGAGCTGGACGTCAATTCATTGTCACCGATTGAGGCGCTGAATAAAATCTATGAGTGGCAAACAAAGTATTCAGCTAGGGGAAAGTAAAGAGTAAACTTGTCAAAAGGTGTTGTTTTTTACTTCTGAGTTTCACCTCATACTCTAACTAGTCTGACTAGTGGGTCAATTGGCATGCGTGATGCCATTTTTGGATGAGGTTCAGTTTGGGGCGAAAGGCACGGCGCACACAAGCGCCCGAGCCACCTAAGGCCGAACGGCGCTGGCGACTTCGTTCCCGCCGCGCCGCTCTGGCGCCGCCCCATTCAAATGGTGTTGGATTTTGGTTCCAAGCATTTGCCACAGCCTCTAACCAGGCCATGATTTGACCAGGTGCCTGGGGATTTTGCCCGGACAACGCTCGGCGAACCAAAATGCGCTGAATGGACTCAGCCATATTCAACCAGGAACCACCCAACGGCGTATATAAAACCATCACGCCATGTGCGAACAGCCACAACACCAATTCGGGGGTGTAATGTCCTTTCAGGTTATCCCAAATCAACAGCATCCGTAACGGGGGCAGTTTCTCCGGCAGGGTAATCCGCACCGATAAACCGCGCTGCCAGGTTTTCCATACCTGGCGGTTGGTTTCTTCCTCCAGGATGGGTTTTTCAGGGAGTGATTTTCAGGATGTCCTCCACTTGAGTTTTGATCCAGGGATGCAAAATAGCGTTGGTCGATTGAGTCACGCCTTTGACCCGTACAGTTCCACTGGCCGGATGAAACAGGGTCAGCATTTTGGCCGTTCCATTGCGAATGTACTCATGCGGTTGATGCACCGGCTGACTTTCCGGCTGCCAGCTTTCCCCCGGATAGGGTATCGTTTGATACGGCCCTGCCTCATCTTCTACCCAGGTAGCCAACCCCATTTTTTCGCCTTCCCGATAGGCCGTCTCGATCAATTCTTTTTTTGACCCGCGTTCGGATCCGTCACCGTTACCACGCCCCGTTTCGTTTCCGGGCCACTTGACCCGTTTCACACCAAGTGCGCGATTTCTGCCAGCGGAAGCCCGCTTCCTGCAAAATCACCCAGATCCGTTCCGTACTGATCTCCGGCAAGCCATCCGTTGCTTTCCGCAGCGCTTGCTGCAAGGTGGCCAATGACCAGGTATTCGTGCCATCCTGCTCGGCTTTCGGTTGCCGTCGCGCTTCTTGCGAGTACACGATCCCGTTCAGTCAGCGGTGTATTTCGCCTTTGGCCCACCACCATGCTTGGGCTGGATCGCCGCCAACCCTTCCCGATTGAACCGCTCTACCAAATGTGAGACCGGATCGCCTCATTTCCGCCCGGCCCGTTCCGCCGCCTGGGTATAGCTGCATCCATCGGCCACCGCTAAAATTTCCTTCGCGCGAATGACATGACTGGCCGGTTCACTTTGCGACCGACCAATCCGCTCCAGCCATTCCCGTTCTTCCTCAGTTATCTTCCGCAATGGGTCTTTCTTTCGTCCCGTCATCGCCCTGTCCCTGCCTTTTTCGAGTGGTTTCTCACTCCACTCTTCATGGCAAGTTTCATGCCAACTGACCCACTAGTGGTTTGTCAAAATTCAAATTCATAATTGGTTAGGCTTACTTTTGCAAAAATACGTTTCCTTAAATCTATAACAATCCGTTTATAATCTTTTTACCCCCCATTTTCTAAATCCTTTGGTTCAAAATAAATGTTAAACCAGCATGCTCCTGCTTATTTGTCTATTTTTAAATCAAATCGGAAAATATTTGAATATAAACCCCATGGGCTGCGTTTTAATAGCAGATAGGAGAAATGGATGACGAATATAGAAGACCTCATCAGACAGTCCTCTCCGGGTGATTCCCGTCTTTACGAAGCATTAATGAACAATTATTACAATTTCATCTATCGCCTGACATCTACGATTTTGAATGACCCTTGTGAAGGAGATGATGCGGCGCAAGAAACAATTATCCGCGCCACCAATCATTTAGGTACTTATCAAGTGGGTACAAATATCAAAAGTTGGTTGGCAAGGATAGCAATTAATATTTGCCGAGATAAACTTCGACGGATGAAAACTCGTAAGCGTTTACAAGAGGTATTGAAGTTATTTTCCTGGCAAGCAGCCCAAGAAGCACCTACCCCCGAGGAGGTCATTATCCGTAATGAGAGAGCGAAAACAATCCTAAGTTGTGTGGAGGAACTCGATGAAAAGCACCGCCTGCCTATCCTACTTCGCTACGTTCAAGAAATGAGTATCGCTGAAATTGCTCAGACACTCGACCTGAAAGAAGGAACGGTGCTTTCTCGTCTACATTATGCCCATCAAAAGCTGCGCAACAGGTTGGGCATGTTTGTACAGAAAAAAAAGTCAATTATGGAGGGTTTAGAATGACGCCTCTAACTCATCATCAAGCCCAAGAATTGATTCTATTGGGGCGAGAAATTCCAGCTCCTGACCAGGTAGCTCTGGTGCAGCACCTCTCAATTTGTACAGACTGCCAGTCCTTTGCATCTCTTACCGGAGAGCTCCATCAAATATTACCCACCCTCTATCCATCTTCCGCCTTTTCACCCCAAGAAATTCGCACAAAAACAACAGAAAACCAACCTTTTTTGAGGAGAAATGCTATGGTTACCAAGATTTTCGGCGGAATACGTCAGAGTTTCCTATACTCATCAGCAGTTGTGCTGTGCGTGGCAATGATTTTTGTCATTTTTACGCTCTTGCCGGAGCAGTCTCAAAGTAAAACAGGTGGAGCAGGAAGAGTTTCTCTACCATTGGCAACACACTTGCCAACAGAAACAGTCAGTCCTTCGCTGACCCCTATGCTTGCTCCGGCCGAAACCCACGTCCCGGTTGACTTAAGTCAGGCTCATGTATCGAAGGAGACTTTTACTGACCTGAATGGGGAACAATGGACTGCGGAAATGCTCTACCTCCTTCATAATGAGACCGGGACGAGCGAATCTCCAGAAGAGGAATATCATCGGGTAACAGTCCACGGGACGTCTGGAGCGAAGTGGGTATACGATCAGTGGACAAAAGCGAATACCGCCCGAACTTCCTGGAGTAATTTGAAATGGGTGGGGGAAAGTTTATATTGGTATGAAAATGTCTCAACGATGAATAATCCCTCTATGGATTGGTCAACGAACCTGCGGGTGATGAACCTAAAAACGGGTGAAGTAAAGAGCATCCCCGGTTTTGGCCCTGACTGGCAGAGTCAAATGGTTTTCTCGCCTGATAAAGATACATTTGCTTATCTCGATGGATCGGTGCTTGTTGTAAGAGGCTTAGGAACCAACGGGATTGGTGAGGAAATACAACGGATACCCTTTGAACCGCTAGATCAAAAGTCATGGCATGCTTGGGCGCTCGTCTTTCAGTCAGAAGACAATGGCGTCGTAATGATGCAACGTAGCCCAGCCAATCAGATGAACCATGTTGGCGCAGTTTTCTTTGATATAAAGAAAAACCGGGCTTTCCAACAGAGCATTCCGAAAGGATACCAGTTTTACGATATAACAACATCTGGAAAAGTCGCACTGCGTGGCTCAGATGGAAAGGATTACTTGCTTGATATAAATAACGGTTCTATCGAGCCAGTGGCGCTTCAACCGAATTAGGGTGTATGGAATGCATGCCCTTTTCTAAGGATTACTCTGAGTTTATTCGTAAATCCTCGTAATTGTGCAGAGAATCAATATTACCTCCCGCTAATCGATAATCTTTGGTGGGAGGTAATGTTATTAGAAAAGCGATACTGGTTTTATGTCAAACGCGAATTATTGGATAGAGGTGTTTTAATTTGATACGTGCATCCGATGTCTTAAATCGCCAGTCTACCTTCACGAACTTCGCGTTCCGGTCATCCTGCCAAGCCTTCACTTCTGCTTCTAATTTTAGTTTTGTCGAAATGCGGCGGCTGAGACATTGCCGAATTAAGACGCCTAGTTCAATCTCCGCCATATTAAGCCAACTGCCATGTTTTGGGGTAAAGTGAAACTCGAAAAGCTCAACTAATCGCCTGGCTTCGTTTGGTTCAAACGTTTCATAAAAAGAAGCGGCGGAATGAGTGTTTAAATTGTCTAATACAACCACGATCTTCTTCGCATCGGGATAATTCACATCAGCCAGCTCGCGCATCGCTTCAGCCCAATCTTTACGAGTGCGATGATCTGTGACCTTGACATAGCGCTTGCCCGCTAAGGGTTCAAAAAACATAAACAGGTCAGCTACTCCCTCCCGCTGATACTCGTAATCTACGCGCTCATGCTTGCTTGGTAACATCGGTAGCGGTTCTAAAACATCCGCCAAGAGCTGTTTACTGGTCTCATCCATGCAAATCTGAGGGAATTGCGGGTCATAGGGTTGGGTATAGACTTCTAATATATCCTCCATATTACAAACAAATGCTGCATTGGCTTTGGGTGGAATACAGTATTGCTCTTTCAGCCAAGGCTTAAGTTCATTTTTTTTAGCGTGGTACGAATCGTTTCATGCGAGATGCTCTCGACAATCTCCAGTTTTACCACTCGATCTTGTATCAACCGCAGTGTCCAGCGGTCATATCCCTCGGGTGCTTCACCACACACTAAGGCCACTAAATGCGCTTCTGCATGCCCATCCAGCCGATGTTCATATTCCCGTTTTGGCTTTTTGCGATTGAGTGCCTTTTCTAATCCCCCTTCGCTAAAGGCTTTACGAATATTTGTGACAGTGACAGCGTTTACATCAAAGGCATTACAGATCGCTTCATAGGACCAATTTGGGCCGCCTTCACCACAATCCGACTTGAGCAGAATTCTGGCCCGTTGTACTTTCCGGGCAGGAGCGTTACCAGAGGAAATAAGTTTTTCAAGATACGTCCGTTCTTCGGTTGTGAGGGAAACGAAATACTTTTGGTACATTTACCTTTTCCTTGAAAGAGTTTTCTCTCAAGGAGCAAGTTCCGTGCCAAATTTGATTTTTACCTTTGACAGACCACTAGTGGGTCAGTTGGCATGAAACTTGCCATGAAGAGTGGAGTGAAAACCACTCGAAAAAGGCAGGGACAGGGCGATGACGGGACGAAAGAAAGACCCATTGCGGAAGATAACCGAGGAAGAACGGGAATGGCTCGAGCGGATTGGTCGGTCGCAAAGTGAACCGGCGAGTCATGTCATTCGCGCGAAGGAAATTTTAGCGGTGGCCGATGGATGCAACTATACCCAGGCGGCGGAACGGGCCGGGCGGAAATGCGGCGATCCCGTCTCACATTTGGTAGAGCAGTTCAATCGGGAAGGGTTGGCGGCGATCCAGCCCAAGCACGGTGGTGGGCCAAAGGCGAAATACACCGCGACCGAACGGGATCGTGTACTCCAAGAAGCGCGACGGCAGCCGACAGCCGAGCAGGATGGCACGAATACCTGGTCATTGGCCACCTTGCAGCAAGCGCTGCGGAAAGCAACGGATGGCTTGCCGGAGATCAGTACGGAACGGATCTGGGTGATTTTGCAAGAAGCGGGCTTCCGCTGGCAGAAATCGCGCACTTGGTGTGAAACGGGTCAAGTGGCCCGGAAACGCAAACGGGGCGTGGTAACTGTCACCGATCCGAACGCGGGTCAAAAAAAGAATTGATCGAGACGGCCTATCGGGAAGGCGAAAAAATGGGGTTGGCTACCTGGGTAGAAGATGAGGCAGGGCCGTATCAAACGATTCCCTATCCTGGGGAAAGCTGGCAGCCGGAAAGTCAGCCGGTGCATCAACCCCATGAGTACATTCGCAATGGAACGGCCAAAATGCTGACCCTGTTTCATCCGGCCAGTGGAACTGTACGGGTCAAAGGCGTGACCCAATCGACCAACGCTATTTTGCATCCCTGGATCAAGACTCAAGTCGAAGACATCCTAAAATCACTCCCTGAAAAACCCATCCTGGAGGAAGAAACCAACCGCCAGGTATGGAAAACCTGGCAGCGCGGTTTATCTCTGCGGATTACCCTGCCGGAGACCCTGCCCCCCTTACGGATGCTGTTGATTTGGGATAACCTGAAAGGACATTACACCCCCGAATTGGTGTTGTGGCTGTTCGCACACGGCGTGATGGTTTTATATACCCCGTTGGGTGGTTCCTGGTTGAATATGGCTGAGTCCATTCAGCGCATTTTGGTTCGCCGGGCGTTGTCCGGGCAAAATCCCCAGGCACCTGGTCAAATCATGGCCTGGTTAGAGGCTGTGGCAAATGCTTGGAACCAAAATCCAACACCATTTGAATGGGGCGGCGCCAGAGCGGCGCGGCGGGAACGCAGTCGCCAGCGCCGTTCGGCCTTAGGTGGCTCGGGCGCTTGTGTGCGCCGTGCCTTTCGCCCCAAACTGAACCTCATCCAAAAATGGCATCACGCATGCCAATTGACCCACTAGTCAGACTAGTTAGAGTATGAGGTGAAAGATAGACAATATTTGGCAGTTACAAGATGCAAAAAGCAAATTTAGTGAACTGGTTGATCGGGCCATAGCACAGGGTACGCAAGTTGTTACCCGGCGTGGAAAGAAAACGGTGGTGGTGATGCCCTATGAAGAATATGAACGGCTCACACAGCCAAAGGGGAGCCTCTCTCAGTTCTTGTTAAATTCCCCTTTGGCAGGTTCGGAACTGGAAGTTGAACGCGATAAAAGCCTACCCCGCAGCGTGGATATAGAGCCGTGAACTATCTACTGGATACATGCGTACTCTCTGAGTATACACGCCGGCAACCTAATGCAAAAGTTATCCGCTGGATCGAAGGGATAGACGAGGAAAAGTTCTTTTTGAGTGCTATCACCATTGGTGAAATTTATCATGGCTTAGAACGTTTGCCAGAATCGCGCCGAAAAACAGAATTGATCACCTGGATAAATAACGAGCTTATCGCGCGCTTTGCTCAGCGCGTGCTATCTTTAGATGCTCAGACGATGTTCTTAAGGGGCTCCCTGGTCGCCAGGATGGAAAACACAGGACATCCAATGTCTCTGATGGATTCGTTGATTGTCGCTTCTGCGTTTCAGCACAACCTGATCATTGTTACCCGCAACGTCAATGACTTTCTCCCCTGTGGAATACAGGTGACAAATCCGTGGGAATAAGGCAAGAACTATTGGTCCAGGGGTTCTGAAAGTTTTCGATCTCAAATCGCTTTCACGAATCGAGGCTTTGAATAAAGTAAACGAGATAGGAACCCTGGCCAATGCTCCATCTGCATGGTTCTTCTTTTGCAAGCTTTATTGCCTAAGCAAGCCAGCATACATTCCCTATCTACTTGAAAATAGCTTCACAAAAACCTTTGGGGATAAAACGGCCTCTACTCACTAACGTTCCTTCTTGCACCGTCATACAAACGAATTCTTGGTTACAAAGCCGAATAGTGCGAATCTCTTCTGCGCCGCCAAAGCCAGGCTCCCAACAAAACCAGCCCGAGCAGGGTCACTCCTCCGGCTGTCATAGCAACAGATGCTAGAAACTGACTGAAGACCCGCAAAAGCATCCCTTCCATCAAATTCACCACTGTCGTATTGACGCCAAACCACTGCTGCGCCAGCAGCGGGAGCAGCTGCCCGCTGAACAGCGCCAGGATCAGCGTGATGAGCATGGCGGCAATGCCCACCAGCAGCAGTCCTGCCCCCAGCCAGTACAGCGGACCACCATTCGTATTCCAGGACAGTAAGCCCACCAGCACGAGAAAGACCAGCGCCGCCCACGGCAGCCAGGGATTGATTGTGCGGTAGAGGTGATACAGCGCAAAGCTGCGCTGCCAGGCAGTGGAAACAGGCTGCCCGCCCAGCGCCGCCGGGATCTTCAGTGCAGAAGCCAGGTCTACCTGGTCTGGCATGGCAGCCGCGCTGGCTTTTAACGATTCTTGCACAAAGAAATTCGCCGCACTCACCAGTTGATCGGGGGGACGGCATAAAGGCAGTTGATTTACCTGGCCTTGCAACGCCTGTAAGCCAAAGTTCAATAGGTCCTTTCCCTGGCAGGGCGGGAACCCCTGGACTATATTCGCGGCGATTTGCCCGCCCTGCGGCCCGTTCAAGCGCGTTTTGATGGGGCGCAAGTCGACAACTAACTGGAAGGTAGAACTCTGGAAGTTGAAATAAGCCCAAAACTGGTTCACCAGATCGTTGATCTGCGTTTGCACCCAGGCTTGTGGGAAAATCTGGTCCAGGATATTTTCATAATGGCTGTTTTTCAGCACTTCGACCAGCTTACTGCCGCTGCCAAATAGAAAAACATTTCCCCCCTGGGCCATCACATCGCCAACAACCTGAGGAAACGCCGCCTGAGCATTCTCGGCTGAGAGCGCCTGTTGATAAGGTTGGGGATTAAAAAGAATCGTTTCCGCCGAAAGGGTAAACACAGCGGGGATTCCGGTCAATGCCAGCCCGAGAATTGCCAGAATAACCCAAAATTCCTGCTGAACGGCTGCGCGCGAAGATTTCTCCTGCATGCTGCTCCTTTGCATTCCCCCATCCCTGGATTGATTGCCACCTTCCTTCACAATCATACCTTAAATACCCACGTTACATTTTCAATTGCGAAAACAAGCTTGTGTTATGATTGATTCATTATCCATTATGGCGGAACTTACCGAACCCAAGCGTGTTATTAATACAAACGATTTAGACGGAAACCTGGCTATGGCAGAACTGCCGGAAAACGAGGCGGTCGAGCGTGCGGCAAAAGGTGACACCGAAGCTTTTACGTTGCTATACGAACGCTACGTCACCCGGATTTACAACTATATTTATTACCGCACTGGCAACCCGCATGAGGCGGAAGATTTAACCTCACGCGTCTTCCATCGAGCGCTGCATCACATCGCACATTATGATAACCGGGGTGTGCCATTCTCTGCCTGGCTTTACCGCATCGCCCACAACCTGGTGGCAAACTGGCATCGCGATAACAGCCGGCGAAAGGAGGTGCCGCTAGAAGACTATACGCAGCACCCCCAACGCAGCCTGGCCCCAGAAGCCAGCGTGGTCGATAACCAGGAGATGGAGGATTTATTGAAGGCCATCCGCCGGCTGTCTCCAGACCGCCAGCAGTTGTTAATCCTTAAGTTTGTTGAGGGAATGTCGAACGCGGAAGTCGCTGTGATCATGATGCGCAGCGAGGGGGCAATTAAGAGTTTATATCATCGCACGCTCCTTGCTCTCCGCGACGAGTTGAGCAAAATGGATCACAAGGAAGAGTAGTCTACCCATGTTGAGGATCGTAACTGACGGCGCTGCTGACATGCCTCCCGAATGGGAAACAAAATATGATATTCGGGTTTTGCCGCTGCATATCCATTTTGGAGATGAGGCATATACCCAGGGTGAGCATTTTACGAATGCGGATTTTTACCGCCTGGTCAGTGAGAAAAAGATGATTCCAAAAACCTCCCTGCCCTCTGTTGGGCAAATTCAGGCTTTTTACCGGTCGATTGCGCAAACTGGAGATACAATCCTGTCCATTCATATCTCCAGCCGCCTTTCAGGCACGTTTGCCACCGTTGAAAGTGCCGCCCGGGAACTGGCAGAGGAATATAAGATCGTCGTATTTGACTCGTTGGCCGGGTCTGCTGCCCAGGCATTCCTGGCGCGTGAAGCCCGTGAGATGGATTGCGCCGGAGCCAGCCTCCCCCAGATCCTCAAACGCCTGGAAGCCATCCGCCAGCGCATCCAGATCATATTCACTTTGGATACCCTGGAATATGCATACCTGTCGGGCAGAGTTAATGCCTTGCAGAGCTTGATTGGGGCCGCATTAAAAGTGAAACCCATCATTGTGCTGCGCGACGGGCTGCTCGATATTGCCGATAAAGTGCGCACCCGCCAGCGATCGATCGACTATGTGCTGCGCAAGCTGCACGCCAGACTTGGCGACCGGTTAGTCAATATTGCCGTCGTCCACGCCGCAGACCCGCTAACTGCCCAGGATCTGTTGAAAGTGGTTGTGAAACAGTTTAATGTCCATGAGGCAATTCTTACCGATCTGGCCATCCCAGTGGCTGCCAACCTGGGGCCAGGTGCAATCGGGGTTGTCGCTTATTCAATTGAGGAGGAATGAGGAAATGGCCGCCGCTTTTGTCTATGCCCCTGAAAACCATGTTGATATTCTGGAAAAGCAGCTTCAGAATTCTCTGCGGCCCGTCCGGCCGAATGAGGATTTTGTCGACCATCTGCACAACCGGCTAGCATCCCCGGTTAGCATGAGTGTTGAACGCCGCAACAACACTGCCATCAGCCTGCTGCTGGTTTCTTTTTCACTGCTTTCAGGAATGCTGTTGATCTGGCTTTTAAACCGGCTGCGAGCATTCGCCGTCTAAAGTCACCCCCTGCGCCGCCTTATTCCTCAGGCGGCGCAGCCTTTTAATCCAGGCCCAATTTATTTTTCAGCTCAATTGTGGAAGGCTCGACCAGCATGCTGCCATCTGGAAACACGATCGTGGGCACACTGCGGTAACCGTGGTTGACCGTCTCAACATACTTGCGCGCATCAGGATCATAATCAATGTCAATATACTCGTAAGGGATATTATTCTGATCGAAGACGTTCCGCGCCCGCTTTGTCTCATAACACCAGGCGGTACCGTACATAATAATTTTTCCCTGTTCCGTACTCATCGTATACTCCTTTGAAACCTTTCGCAGGGATACCGCTTACGGTTTTTTCCCCTCAAGTTCACTTAGACAGCTGTTCTTCCAGCGCCAGGGCCAGCCTGCGCGCTTCAGCCAGCAAATGGATCTCTTCCGGTAGCGCAAACGCCTTATCCACCCGTTCGGTCAGACGACTGGCCGCCTGGCGAATTTCAAGAGGTAAATCCGCTCGGTCAGCAAAGTCCACCAGCAGGTCATAGGCGCTGGCCTCGGCCAGCTGCTCACCACGCAGCCTGAGAAACTCGCGAATAGCCGCCCCAGCAGCCCGGCGCGCGCAAACCCTGGCCCTCCCGGCAAAACCGGCTGCCTGCGCTTCTTCCCCACGCAAGAGCTCTGCCTCAATCACTGTCCAGGTTTCCGGTCGAAACATCCCTTCTATTTTACTCCGTCTGGCTTTGTCCTGTATGCCCATACAAGCTGTACAGTCCCTTGACACACTTTTTTCGAAGACTACAATAAGCAAGAAGATTTATTATGCCTACCAAATCCCTCGCGGGTGACGGAAGCATTACGCCAATGCCCAACGGGTTGGAAAGGATACAAACTAATGCAAACGCCAGGTATGGTTTCATTGTTAGGTTCCGGCGAGACCTCCACAACAGGCGGGCAAGTTTTTGAAGCGCTTTCCCGCCAGCTGCTCACCCAATTCCCTGAGCCCCTGAAGATCAGTATATTAGAGACGCCAGCCGGGTTTGAAGTCAACGCCCAACGCGTGGCAGGCAGGGTCGCTGATTTTTTAAAAGTTCGTTTGCAGAATTATAAACCAGAGATCAGCCTGGTTGCAGCCCGCAAAAAAGGTTCTCCTTACAGCCCAGATGCAGAAGATATCGTCCAGCCGCTGTTCGACAGCCAGTTGATCTTCTTTGGCCCCGGCAGCCCCACCTACACTATTCGGCAGATGAAGGACAGCCTGGCCTGGCAAATCTTACAGGCTCGCCAGCGCCTGGGCGCTAGCCTGGTCCTGGCCAGCGCTGCCATCATTGCCTTAAGCAAGTTCGCTCTGCCAGTTTATGAAATTTATAAAGTGGGCGAAGATGTGCACTGGAAAGAAGGCCTGGACTTTTTCCAACCTTACGGCCTTTCCCTGGCGATTATCCCTCACTGGAACAACAACGAGGGCGGCGAGGAAGTGGATACCAGCCGCTGCTTTATGGGAAAGGATCGCTTCAGTCAACTGCGTGAAATTCTGCCCCCACATGTTACCATTCTAGGAATTGATGAGCATACAGCTTTAACCATTGACTTTGACTCGCAGTCCTGCCTGGTACGCGGCCTGGGCGAAGTGCATATCATACGGGGCGGTGAACAGCAAGATTGTTCCGCCGGTTGTTCTTATTCCATCTTCGACCTGGGCAATTTTCACCCGCTTTCCGACCCATCTGTCGGCCTGCCGGGTGCAATTTGGGAACGCGCCCTAACGGCACACCTGGCAGATGAAAACCGTCTGGATGAGACAGCTCCGCTAGAAGCGCCGGTGGAAGTGCGCCGCCTGGTAGAAGAACGCCAGGAAGCACGCGAGGCGAAGGACTGGGCTCGCGCCGACCATCTGCGCGGGCGAATCGCCAGCCTGGGCTGGCAGGTTAAGGATACACCGGAAGGTCCCGAGCTAGAACAGGCCAAATAGAAGTCGTAAATAAAGGGGCAGCAGAAAAATCCACCTCTTTAACATCATAAAGCCATGCTCCATCCTGAGTTTAATTTCAGGATGGAGCATGGCTTTATGAATATAAGATTGCTTTACTTACCAGCCTTGTTGGCGTACGAAATTCGTAATGAACGGAATTTCGAAAACTTCACCGCGATTGGCTTTGAGGCCATAAATAACATTGATAACAATCGCTGCAACCCAGACCACACAGCCTAAAATGCCAGCGGAAACTGCGCCAAGAATCGCTTCGATAATAAATTCTGCGACCCCCAGGATCAACGCTTGCATATTATGGGCCTTCAAGAAAGGACGGTTCTTCTTGTCTTCCATCAGAAGAATAACGATAGGAACGACAGGCGTTAAGATATAGGCTAACATTGCCCAAAGGCGATCATCGCTTGTCACATCCGCTGGTGGATATTGCTGATTCATAGGTCCTCCAATCAGGTTAGAAAATACATATTTTCCTAATTATTGTACTGTAATTAATCAAAAAAGCAACTTGCAAAAAGTGCGATTCCGTTTCAGTATGATAAAATTAATTTTCATGAGCTATCGTGTTGTCTTTATGGGTTCCCCAGAGTTTGCTGTCCCCAGCTTACAGAAGCTGGCAGAACAGTACCCGGTCGTTGGGGTAGTCACCCAGCCTGATCGCCCGGCTGGGCGCGGGCGCGTGCTGACACCGCCGCCGATCAAGGTGCTGGCCCAGGCCCTGGGCATTCCGACCATTCAACCTGCCCGGCTGCGCGAGCCAGAAGCCCAGGCCGCTTTACAAGCCTGGGCCCCAGACCTGATCGTAGTCACCGCCTTTGGTCAGATCCTGCGCAAAAGCGTGCTGGAACTGCCCCGCTTTGGCTGCATTAATGTACACGCGTCTCTGCTGCCACGCTGGCGTGGGGCCGCTCCGATTCAGGCTGCGATTCTGCATGGTGATGCACAGACCGGCGTAACCATCATGCGCCTGGATCCCGGCGTTGATACTGGCCCAATCCTCGCGCAGCAGGCGCTGCCCATTCACGCGGATGACACCACCGAGACGCTCGGGAATCGCTTGTCACAGGCAGGGGCCGAACTGCTCATACAGACCTTACCGCCTTACCTGGACGGTCACTTGCAGCCCCAACCCCAATCGGATGACCAGGCCACCTATGCTAAAATGCTCTCGAAAGAAGAGGGCCTGCTCGACTTTTCCCAACCGGCCAGCGAGCTAGAGCGCCGCGTACGAGCTTTCTACCCCTGGCCCAGCGCTTACCTGATCTGGCAGGGGCAGCCGCTTAAAATCCAGCGCGCGCATGCAGCCGCATGTACAGACGGCGAACCTGGGCAGCATTCCATCGTGGACGGCCTGCCTGCGGTTCGGACGCCCGCCGGCTGCCTGGTATTCGATGAACTCCAACCCGCCGGAAAGCGCGCCATGTCTGGGCAGGATTTCTTGCGCGGTGCGCGGCAGTGGACTGAATGACCACCGCCGGAAACGATTTACAGAGCCCTACAGCATCCGCACCAATGCGCTTCCTTTGTTTTGGGATCGGCGCCATTGGAACCTATATTGGCGGCAGCCTGGCGCTGGCGGGTAATTCGGTTGTATTCGTCGAGCGGCCTGAAGTGGTAGAAGCCGTCCGTCAGCAGGGGCTTTCGATCGAGCAAAGTGGCACGACGCGGAAAATTGCCCACCCACAGGTGGTGGGCAGCGTTGGAGAAGCACTGCAGCAAGGGCCATATGATATCGCCATCCTGGCAGTCAAGTCCTTTGATACCAGTGCAGTCATCGAGAATATCCGCCCCTTCCTGGCCGGGTTTCCCCCCATCCTGTCTTTTCAAAATGGAGTTGAAAATGAGCCGCGGCTGGCGGATGCTATGGGTACAGAACGGGTCATTCCGGGAACCGTGACCACAGCCATCGGGCGCAAAGGTCCGGGCGAAATTGTCGTCGAACGGCTGCGCGGCATTGGCATCTCTACCCTGCACCCATTGGGCGAGCGCCTGGTGCGCAAGGCAGAACTGGCAGGATTGCGCCCTCGCGGCTATGCAAATCCCGCGGCAATGAAATGGTCGAAAATGCTCACCAATCTGCTGGCGAATGCTTCCAGCGCAATCCTCGATATGACCCCCGCCCAAATTTTTTCAGATCGCTGCCTCTATCAAATGGAGGTGCGCCAGTTACGAGAAGCGCTTGAGGTGATGAAAGCGCAGAACATCCCTGTTGTGAACCTGCCCGCGACCCCCGTACGCCTGCTGACCTGGGCTGTGTCTGCGCTGCCGGTCGGCATTAGCCGTCCGCTGGTAGCGCGCGCCGTTGGCGGTGGGCGAGGCGGCAAGATGCCCTCCTTCCACATCGATCTTTACAGTGGGCGCGGGAAAAGTGAAGTCAACTATCTCAATGGGGCTGTGGTTCGCTATGGAAAGCAGTTCCACGTAGCCACGCCGGTAAACAAAACCCTGACGAAGATCCTGGAGGGAATGACCAATGGCGAAATCCCGCGCGAGGCTTACGCGCACCAACCCCAAAAACTGCTGGACCAACTTCCCGGAGAGTGATAACTCTCTGGCGAACGGTCCGTTCGCTGCCCGTTCCTGGAGATGCACCGATGCCAGTCCCTGAATGGGTAAAGAACGCCATCTTCTACCAGATTTTCCCTGATCGCTTTGCCAACGGCGACCCCAGCAATGATCCATCCAATGTGCGCCCCTGGGGCTCAACCCCGACCCAGCACGGCTTTCAAGGCGGCGACCTGGCCGGGATCACGCAAAAACTGGATTATCTGGTCGATCTGGGGATTAATGCTGTTTACCTCAACCCGATTTTTCAATCCGCGTCCACTCACCGCTACGATACAACTGACTACTTTCGCATTGACCCCCGCCTGGGAACCCTGCAAGATTTTCAAAATCTGATTCGGTCCGCGCATAATCAAGGCATACGGGTGATTCTAGACGGTGTATTTAATCACACCGGCCGCGGTTTTTTCGCCTTTAGTGACTTATTAGAAAACGGCCCCGAATCCCCTTATCTGGATTGGTACCATGTGCGGAAGTTCCCTTTGCGCGCCTATGAATCTGGTCACGCCCGCAATTATCTGGCCTGGTGGGGGATCAAAAGCCTGCCAAAACTCAATACCCAAACCCCCGCTGTACGCAACTATTTACTGGATGTAGCTCGCTATTGGATTGATCAAGGCGCGGATGGCTGGCGGCTGGACGTTCCCAACGAGATCGATGATGACAGCTTTTGGGCTGAATTTCACCAGGTGGTTCGCACGGCCAACCCGCAAGCTTACCTGCTGGGCGAAATCTGGGAGGTCAATGACCGTTGGACAAATGAGACCCATTTTGATGGCCTGATGAACTACCCTCTGCGAACCGCGATTCTCGAATATCTTAATGGAAAAATCCAGACCGGCACGTTTGCGTACCAGATAGAAAGCCTTTTGGAACATTATCCCCGCGAAAATAGATTGGCAATGTACCTGCTGCTGGGCAGTCATGACACGGAACGAGCCCTTACCTACCTGAATGGCAACCTGGACCGGCTGCGCCTGGCATTTCTGTTCCAGTTTGCTTACCCAGGCATCCCTGCCATCTACTACGGGGATGAAATTGGCCTGCAGGGTGGCAAAGACCCAGACTGCCGGGGAGCCTTCCCCTGGGACCGCTCGCAGTGGAATCTCCCCCTGCAAGCATGGGTCAAGCAGTTAATCGAAATCCGGAAATCCACCGCGGCGCTTCGTGAAGGAGACTACCTGCCGCTGCTGTCTCAGGATACGCCAGCCGGGTATGCTTTTGCCCGCCACCTGGGTTCAGGCTGCGTGATTGTGGCTTTGAATGCCAGCGAGCAACCTGTCCGACTAAGCATTCCGGTCCAGAAACTTGGCCTGGAAAACGGTACAATATTCAATCACTTGCTCACCGCCCAACAGGCAACTGTAGAGAACGGCACAGTACAGATTGAGCTGAACGCTTTCAGTGGCGCATACCTGGGCTATCCAATCTAGTACAGTCGGGCGCAAATAACTTAGTGGTTATTGACCTTTATCGCCCGACTGTTTGCGCCAGGAACCTGGCGAACGTACCCGGCGCTGCACACTAACCCTAGTACCCGGCGGCGTAAATAGCTCTATGGTTATCTTCCCGCGCAGGGTCCTTTAAACAGTCGGGCGGACAAGTTAAGCAACTACAGAGGTATTTACGCCCGACTGTACTAGAGGTATTTATGCCGCCGGGTACTAGGCTCTCCTCTTACTGGCCCAAGGCCCGTTTTACTGCTGCGTAGGCGTTCACAATTCCATAGCCGACGGCGTCGTTAGGTTGTCCGGGGGAAACACACTGCGGTAAAGGTCCATTATATGGCGTAGCAGTCTCTTCCAGGATCTGCTGGGTTCGGTCAATATCTCCGATCAACGCCGGGTTGGCCGACCACATCAATGCGACCACGCCAACAACATGCGGACCAGCCATAGATGTGCCCGACTCAACCGCATAAGAATTTTTTGGAAAGGAAGATAAGATGTCTACGCCCGGTGCAGCAATATCCGGTTTTACGCGCTGGCTGCCGTCCACTTTTACCGGTCCCAGGCTGCTAAAACTCGCCAGATTGCCTGAATGGTCCACTGCGCCAACGGATAGAACCTGGCTGTACAACGCGATTGGATCGGTTACGCTGCCACAACCACTCATGCCGCTGTTCCCGGCTGAAGCCACCACAAACACGCCAGCCGCTTTCAGCGCCTTTACGGCTGGCAAGAGTGCATTGGGATCACAACCTTCTACGTCCGGGCAGCCCCAGGAGTTATTCAGCACCTGCGCGCCCAGGTCAGGCCGGCCATCATGCAGCGGATCACCGCCCTGTGGGAATGGAGCCAGATTGAACTGCATGCAGTCCAGGTAAAAGGCCGGGTTCCCCAGGTTCCGAGCCAGGTTGACACAGGCAATCCACTGCGCGCCTGGCGCGACACCCACATTTTTACCCAGCATCGTCCCCATCGTATGCGTGCCGTGACCGTTAATATCCCGAGGAGCCTGGGTGTTGTACCAGGGATCGTACCAGTTATAATCGTTCTGCCCATTTTGCCCGCGATAACCGTCCGCAAGCTCAGGATGATTCCCCTGCACGCCGCTGTCAGATTGGCCAATGAGAATGCCTTTTCCGGTAACCCCCAACTCATTCCAGACCCGATCCGCGCCGATCATCTGAAGATTCCACAAGGTGCCGTTGGGCAGCTGGCTCTGCCCGCTGTTTACCGGCAGAGGTTCAGGCAGCGGGCGCAGCATCGGGTTGCTTAAAACCCGGTCTATTTCTGGCTGGCGCGCTAACCACAGGCGGAGCAGCGGCCCACCCTGCACTTCAATAGCATTTTCCAGGTAGTAGGGCTGGTAGGCGATCCGCCAACCCTCCAACGTCTGGCGGATGCGTCCCTGGCTGGAATCGGCCTTTTGCACCAAAGTCTGATAGACTGCCGCCCTGCGCTGGTTGACATCGCGAATCTGAGCTGCCTGGGTTAGGTCCGCCTGGTCTTTCAGAATGGCGAACAGGCGCTCGCCATAAAACCCTGGCTGGCCTACTCCAAAATACAAGCCAATGGCTGCCAGCCAGACCAATCCCGCCAGCCCGGCCCACACCCCGCGAAACTGACCGCGCAAGCGAGCCCGGTTGATCAACGACAAGCCGCTCGCCAGCACCGCAATACCCAGGGTCACCAGAGCCGCCAGGTTCGCCCATTGGAGCAACTCTCCTGGCCCCAGGCTAATCACTGCCGCCAGTTCGTCCGGATCAATAAAGGCCAGCGGCCAAAAGGCTGCCAGCCCCACCAGCGCCCCAAGCACTGGCAGATTGCTGCGCGAATATCCATCCACGGTTTCCGTGCGAGTATATAAAACAGCCAGAGCCCAACCCAACAGAGGAACAGCCATCGACAACAGCCCCTCGTTGCCGTTGACACCCAGGCCTGTCGTCATCACTAACAAGGCCAGCGCTGCGACCAACCCATTCAGCAATGGATTTTGTTGACTTTCCAGCGCTGGCGAAACCGAGAAAATAACCCGGCTCACCTGCATCACCACCCCACCAAACAACACTGCCACCAGCAGGTTTAGAAAGACATCCCAGGGAGAGCCTAGCGCGCCCCAAACCACCCAGGGATAGCCCATCAACCCGGCGATCAGCAGCGCCAGACCCAGGCGCGACCAGGCTCCTCCTCGCCTTGCATTGCCCGGATAAAACAGGCGCGCAAACACCCAGATCAGGAAAATGAACAGGAGCATCCCGCCGCTGAGCAGGGCATTAGTTTCCAAGGCGGCAGTAATGCCGACCAGGCGCGCCGGAACGAGGGCAAGCGTCAAAGCGCCCGCCAGAGCAAATGCGCCAAAGAAGCGGCGGTTCGCAAACTGCCGGCCGGCCAGCCAAATTATCCCTGCCGGTAGAAAAACAGCCAAAGCAAACGCCAATGTGATCAACCAGCGAATATCGGGGATGTTGAAGGAGCCTTCAAAAAGGCTTTGTTCGACGGCCGCAGTAACCAACTGGCTTATGCCAACACAGATAAGGATCCAGATGCTCATAAAAACCAGCAGACCTGTTGAAAGGCATCCGCTGGAATTAGTAGAAAGATTTGCATCAGGCGCAGCCATATCTGGCCGCTGAGTTCCGCTGTTCATCGGGTTTTCTTCCATCGCTTCAACGCTCCAGTTTTGGTTCTTGCAAACTTGCATTCCCCACTTGTCAGGTATACACTTTGGAACAGTCAGGATTTTCTTTGGTTTGGCAAAAATGGTTTGGCATTGCATTTTCACCAGGCCCAAAAACAGGGTTAGTTAATTATATCTTTTTTCCAAGCCTGAAGGACTCGAGGAGAACAGAATGAGCGAAACCGAATTTTCCTGGAAGAATGCTCAAGGTTTTCAAATCGTTGGCAACGATTGGCGCCCTACAGGCGCGATACGCGGTTCGATTGCCCTGGTACACGGCCTGGGCGAGCACATCTGGCGTTATCAACACGTCGCGGCTGCTATAAACACAGCCGGTTACAGCCTGGTCGGGATCGATCTTCCCGGGCATGGGCGCTCGGGAGGACCGCGCGGGCACAGCTCATACGACCTGATCCTGGATGAGATCGATCATTTACTGGGCGAAACCAAAAAACGCTACCCCGGCGCGCCCACTTTTCTCTATGGTCACAGCCTGGGCGGCGCGCTCGTACTATACTACGCCCTAAAGCAAAGGCCGGCGTTGCGCGGCGTCATCGCTACCAGCCCTGGCTTACTTCCAGGAGATCCCGTTCCAGAAGCAAAGGTGCTGTTAGCAAAAATAATGAGCCGAATTGCGCCCGCCTTTACCCTGGAAAATGGGCTGGATCTGAATAATCTTTCTGAAGATGCGGCAGTGATCACAACCTATAAGAGTGACCCTTTGGTACATTCCAGGGTATCCGCACTTCTCGGTAGGGATTTGCTGGCGAAAGGAGCCTGGATCCAGGCTAATGCAGGGCATTTTCCCCTGCCACTGCTGTTAATGGTAGGCAGCGCGGATCATCTCATCTCCCCGCAGGCTGTCGCTGACTTCGCCCAGGCAGTTCCGGTTGATAAAATCACTTATAAAGTTTGGGAAGGGCTCTATCACGAAACGCACAACAGCCCTCAAAAGCAGCAGGTGCTGCAATACCTGATCGACTGGCTTAATCAACACACACAAAGTGTCTAAAATGCTTTTGCGGCTTGAAAAGCCGATGGATATGAACTCGATTAATGACATTGAATATCCTAAAAACTGTGCAGGCTGGCCTTTTTGCAATTCTACTGCTTTCAGGCTGCGCGCCTACAGCCCATCTCACCAGATCAATTACACGGTCAATACGCAAAATATGGATATCCTGCTGCTCAACCTGGATACGCAGTATCTGCTGAACCTCGCCAACAATTCCGCAGATGCATGGTGGTCTAACTGGTCCCCGGAGATGAATGCTGACGACAGCTCTCCTCCAACAGATTTTCAGCTTACCTGCCTGGATACTTGACCCAATGCGTCGCACTGACTACAATTAATGTCGGACAATAAAAAATGTCAGTGAACATCATTCCTTTTCATGCCTTGGCTGGAAGTCCTCGACCAGCCTTTTTAGCCTGCAGGGACATCTACAATTCCTGTCAGGGGAAAATAGAAATAACTTAATGAAACGTAATCAGGTCGTGGAAGAAAAGGATTGGCTTTGGCAGTCCGATTCCTTCTGCGATCTTTTTTCATTGCGAATTCGCCTCTCTTAAGGAGTTTCACTCAATGACCGACTTTCTATTTCGTGGTTCTCTGGAAGATCTCGACCCAGCTGTTTACGAGCTGACTCAACTCGAAGCAGAGCGCCAATACCGTAAATTAATACTCATCCCCAGTGAAAGCACAGCCCCGCTTGCCGTTCGAGAAGCGTTGGGTTCAGCGCTGCAAAACCTTTATGCTGAAGGATATCCGGATGAAGCGACGCGCCAGATGAGCGAAGGCGAAATCCTCAATTATGCGGAACGCCTGGCTTACTACCGCCGCTATGCCGATCCGCGCTATTACAAAGGTGTAGAGTATGCGGACGTCATCGAGTTGCTGGCACGGCGGCGCTGCGCAGAAGCCTTTGCCACCCCCGCCTTCCCCGCCGATCGGATTTTTGTAAACGTTCAACCGCTTTCTGGGGCGCCGGCAAACAACGCTGTTTATACGGCATTGATCAACCCGGGGGATACGATTCTCGGCATGAACCTGCTGCACGGCGGGCACCTGACGCATGGGTCCTCTGTAAATCGCTCCGGCAAGCTCTTTAATGTTGTTCACTATAATGTTGACCCCAAGACGGAACAGATTGATTATGCAGCCGTCGAAGCGCTGGCCAAAGAGCACCTGCCAAAGATCATCATCGCCGGCTATTCCTCCTATTCCTGGGTGCCCGATTGGCAGCGTTTCCGCGCAATTGCCGACTTAGTCGGCGCAATCCTGCTCGCGGATATCTCACATATTGCCGGCCTGGTGGCTGCTGGGGTGGTGGATAGCCCGGTTGGGGCTGCACACGTTATAACCTTTACCACACACAAGACCCTCACCGGCCCGCGCGGCGCCTGCATCCTCACCACAGATGCCAGTCTGGCGCGCAAGATCGATCGAGCTGTCTTCCCGGGCGAGCAGGGAGGCCCGCATGTGCACGTTTTTGCCGCCCTGGCAACCACCTTTAAATTGGTTCAGACAGACCAGTTCAAGCAACTGCAGCAGCAGATTGTGAAGAACTGCAAAGTGCTCAACGACCGCTTAACCGAGCGCGGTTTTCGCATGGTCTTCGGCGGCACCAATACCCACCTGACGAACCTGGATTGTAAATCGATCGTCGGTCCAGATGGCACGCCCCTTTCTGGGGATATGGCTGCGCGCATTCTGGATATTGCCGGGATCGTTCTCAACCGCAACACCATTCCCGGCGATAAAACTGCCCTGCAAGCCTCGGGCATCCGCATGGGCACGCCCTGGCTGACACAGCGCGGCTTTAAAGAGCCGGAAATGATTCAACTGGCGGACATTATCGCAGACGTGCTGCAGGCCACCATCCCATATTCTGTCGAATCACGCCAGGGCCTATCGCAGCGGGCGAAGATCGATTTTGAAACCCTGGAAACCGCCAAAATGCGCACCCGCGCTCTGGCAGAACAGGCCGGTATTGACTTCCAGCCCGAGCAGCACGGTTACCCGCACTTCTACTATCTGGATGATAACTTCCCCGGCGGCGCCGTCGTGTTTGATCTGTCTGGTCAGGCTGTCCGCTCCTACGCCAACTACACCTTTTCCAGTGATGTCGAGGCACTTTCAGCTGGTCAAAGCCAGAAAACCTGTCTGAACACCCCTCATGGGGCAGTAGAGGGCGTCCTCAGCTGTGTGGACACAAATACTTATCGCATCACGGTTCCGGCCCAACAGGCTGGGCTGGCGGCTGCCTGGCTCCGCGACCTCTCCGACGGGTATATCCAGTTTGATCCGGATTTCACCCGGCGCATTCCCGGCCCAGTGGTTATCATGGCTTCCCAGGCCGCTCCGGCCAACCAGGTGGCAGGCGACCCGGTAGCAGATTTCAAACCCTACTTCATCGGTATGCAAGCACCAGATCATGGCGGCCAGGCCCTACCGCCGTTCACCTGGGATGAAAAGGAGCCGGACACTTTAAAACGCACCTCCTTGTATGAGACGCACCGGCAGTCCGGCGCGCGCATGGTCCCCTTCGCCGGTTGGGAGATGCCGGTCCAGTACACCTCAATTTTGGAGGAACACCTGGCCACACGCCAGGCCGCCGGCCTGTTTGACGTTTCGCATATGGGCGTTTACCAGGCAGAAGGTCCAGATGCGGTCGCCTTCCTGGACAGCGTCTGCGGCAATGACATCGCTGCCCTCAGTGTGGGCGAATCGGTTTATACCCAGTTCCTCGATCCGGATGCGCACGTGATTGACGACACCCTGGTCTACCGGCGGGATGAAGGTCATTACCTGGTAGTGGTCAATGCATCGAATGATGATAAAGACTGGGCCTGGCTGAATGCCGTCCGTGAAGGGCGCGTGATGGTCGATCGGGACCGGCCCTGGGCGCGCGCCTATGGGCGGAATGTCACCCTGCGCAACCTGCGTGATCCGAAAGAAGGCGCGGACATGCGCGTTGATATCGCCTTGCAAGGCCCGCGCTCGCGGGATATTCTGCTTAAGTTAGGCGTGGATGCGCAAACGCGCAAACGCATTATGGCGCTCAAACGCACTCAGTTGACCGAAGCGAAAGTGGGCGACTTTGACCTGATCGTTTCGCGAACCGGGTACACCGGCGAGCGCATGGCCTTTGAGTTGTTCGTCCATCCCAATCAGGCTCCTGAATTGTGGAAGCGCCTGATGGAAGTTGGGGAACCCATGGGATTGAAGGCTTGCGGGCTCGGCGCGCGCGATTCTTTACGCACAGAGGCTGGCCTGCCGTTGTACGGACACGAAATGGCAGGCGAAAGTAATTTGAGCGTAGGGGAAGCCGGTTTCGGCTCTTACGTGAAGATATACAAGCCCTGGTTCATTGGCAGGGATGCTTACGTCGCTCAAGAACAGGCGCGCAAGAATGTCGTTGCCCGCTTCCGCTTTAATGATAAGGGCGTTCGGGTAGCTCACCCTGGCGATCCTGTGCTGGACCCCAGAGGCAGGGTGGTTGGCTACGTAACCAGCTGCGCCATTGACAGCGAAGGATATTTGACCGGGCAAGCTTATATTGATATAAAACTGGCGGAAGAAGGTACCCCGATCAGCATTTACCAGGGCGCGCCTAAAGCGCCGGGGAAAGCGCCAGCCGAGCTAAAGAATGGCGACCGGATCACCCTACCTACTCCGGCGACCATCGTCAGTCGCTTTCCAAAGTTAAAATAGGTTACTACAAATCTGCGGGCGTCTGGTACGCCCGCAGATTTGCTTCATGGACAATATATCCGATTCTGACATGATTTAGCCCATGAATGCTATTTTCAGCAGAAAAAAGGAGATCAACTTATGCAAACTCTCTGGGACTACCGTTTCGCTCAACGCACACAGCGGATGAAAAGCTCTGCAATTCGTGAACTGCTTAAACTCACCGAACAACCCGATATCATTTCCTTCGCTGGCGGGCTGCCTGCCCCGGAAGTCTTCCCCGTAGAGGAGTTTCAGGAGGCGTGCAACCGGGTGCTGCGTGATCATGGACCGATTGCCTTGCAGTATGGCACAACCGAAGGCTACCTGCCCCTGCGCGAGATGATCGCCCGGCATACTTCCCGCTATGGCATTGAAGTCACAGCGGAGAATATCATGATTACCTCCGGCTCTCAACAGGCCTTGGACCTGATCGGAAAAATCTTTATCAACCGCGGCGACCGCATTCTGGTTGAGGCGCCTACCTATCTGGGCGCGCTGCAAGCCTGGAATATCTACGGTGCCGATTATGTGACCGTTCCGTCCGACGAAAACGGAATCAACACCGACCACCTCGAAGCGGCCTTACGCGCCGGGCCAAAATTCATCTATGTTCTGCCGAACTTCCAGAATCCGACCGGGGTCACCATTCCCCTGGAACGGCGTATGCGCCTGGTTGAACTGGCGGATCGCTATGGCGTTCCGGTCATCGAAGATGACCCTTATGGACAACTGCGCTTCGAGGGTACCCACATACCTTCTATTGTGATGCTGGATGAAAAACTGCATCCAAAAAATGGTTACTATACCGGCAACGTCATTTACCTGAGTACCTTCTCTAAGACCCTTGCACCGGGTATCCGCCTGGCATGGGTGATTGCCCCTCCAGAAGTGATCCGCAAAATGGTGATTGCTAAACAAGGCGCTGACCTTAACACGGCAATGTTCAACCAGATCGTGGCGCACGAAGTCGCGCGCGGCGGTTTCCTGGATAAGCATATCAGGCATATCTGCGCGGTATACCATGAACGGCGCGATGTCATGCTCGACTCGCTGGAAGAACATATGCCGGAAGGGGTGCATTGGACCCATCCGGAAGGTGGTCTGTTCCTGTGGGTCACACTGCCCGAATCAATGGACACGGTAGCCATGTTCAAAGATGCGGTCGCGCAGAAAGTGGCCTATGTGCCTGGGGATTCATTCTTCCCCTGCGGCGGCGGCCAGAACACCATGCGCCTCAACTTCTCCTATGCCTCACCAGAAATGATTAACGAAGGCATTGCTCGCCTGGCAAAAGTGATTCGCTTGCAGATGAAATAAGACTGGATGAAAACCAAAACAGGGCTGCCTATAAAAGCAGCCCTGTTTTGGTCAATAAGAAAGAATGCTTATTTGCTTTCAGGGGTTTTACTTGAAACAACTTCCAAAAACTGGTTGAGCACTTCGCGCAGCATACCCTCGGGAAGCGCACCTACTTGTCGGTGTACCACTTTGCCGCCAGAGACAAACAGCATCGTCGGAATGCCCTGCACGCCAAAGCGAGTGGCCCACTCCGGGTTTTCATCCGTATTGACCTTGGCAATAATTAGTTTACCCGCCTGTTCATTCGCAATCTTATCCAGCGTAGGCGCGACCATTCGGCAAGGACCGCACCACGGAGCCCAAAAATCAACAATAACTGGCAAGGAAGCCTTTAACACAGTTTCCTCGAAAGCAGCATCCGTAACATGAACTGGTTCGTTAGCCATTGATTCTCCTTACGATATCGCTATCTATCACTATAAATCAATGTCTATAGTATATCATGATCCCCAAAACAACGAATTGCCGATCAACAGTAGGCTGACCGGCAGACATTACTATATAACAAAGATCCTGAGCCGCAAGAATTAATCTGAAACGCTCTCTTTGGACGACTTCTTTGGATGGTCGGTTACATAAAAACCGCTGCCTTTAAAAACAATGGAAGGCGTCGAAAAGACACGCCGCACCCCTTCGTGTCCATTTGGACAGGACACATGGTTGGTATCCTCACTAAAAGATAAACGTTCATCAAAACGAGCACCGCAGACAGGGCAGACAAAGCTGTAAACTGGCATCTCGGTCTCCTTTCCTTTCGAAATCCAATATACGGGAAACCCCATGGATAAATCCATAGGTAAGCATACAATCCAAGTATAAGAAAAATATCAGCAAAATATATGAACCGCGTACAAAAACGATACCGGGAAGGATCCAATCAGGGCTGTCCAGGGGGGCCTGGTTAACAACCTTCCCGGTAAAGCCATTATTCATTTTCTAGCTGAATGAGTGGGCTTATTCTGGCAGTTCAGCCTGTTCACCCGGCTTCTGCCGGCGAAAATCCACAAAGCGATACCCCACGCCGCGCTCGGTCAGGATATATTTAGGGTTCGAGGGGTCCTCTTCCAGCTTCTGCCTTAGATAATTAATATACAGGCGCACATAATGAGGTTCGTCGCGGTATTCATATCCCCACACTTTGGAGAGCAGCTGGTCATAAGTCACCACCCAACCCGCGTTTTGAACCAGGTGATAGAGCAAACGATACTCCGTTGGGCGCAGCTTGACCAATTCCCCATTTACCCATACTTCCCGGCGACCAAAATCGATCTTTAGCCGGTCATCCACTTCAATTAAATCGCTGCGGGATGCCGGGCTGGCTGCTTCCGTGCGGCGGAGAACAGCACGCACGCGGCTCACCAGTTCTCGCGGACTAAATGGTTTGGTGATATAGTCATCCGCACCAAGTTCCAGGCCCCGAACCCGGTCGTCTTCTTCCCCTTTGGCAGTCAGCATGATGACGGGAACACTGCTCACGTCGCGGATCATTTTCAAAACTTCAAATCCATCAATATCCGGCAGCATCACATCCAGAATAATCAAGTCTGGCATTTCATCACGCAAAGCCTGGATGGCTTTCATTCCACGGAATGCCTCACTCACCTGGAAACCGTCATGTTCCAGGTTGAGATGAATGAAATGGGCCATACGTTCCTCATCATCCACCACCAGGATGCTGCGGTTCTTGAAAGTATCATCAGGCATATCGATTACTCCCGAATGAAAGAAATGATTTCTTCCTCTGCTGCCGTGGGAACCACTTCAATATAGTTGATCCTGGCGAGCGGCCAGTATACCGTCGAAACATTTGGGTCAAGATAAGGCAAGTCTTTGCCATCCCTCCGGCGGGGATTTTTAATCATGATCAGTATATCGGTCGTCGATGGAAGTGCATCCATCTCCCCGAGAACCGGATCCTCATTTTGGATGTGGACAATTACGCTCGGCATGGTAACAACCCCTTCTACTTGCGAATGAGAACCTGGATTTTAAATTTCCCCAGCGTGATCACATCCCCGTGGTTCAACGGGTAATCTGTGTTCGCGATTATTTTTTGCCCATTGACCCGGGTGCCATTTGACGAGCCCAGGTCTGTGATAAATACACGCTGATTGTTAATCTTCAAAGCACTGTGCAAGCGCGAAACACCTAATGCATAAGCTTCATATGGCGACAGATCGACATCCGGCAGGATAGGTTGACCGTCGGCTGCCCGCCCGATTGAAAATTCGTTTTGGCCCGAAAGATGCAGGATCATCCCACTTTCGATCAAGTGCAGGGATACAGCCAGTTCAGGAAGGCTGTTCAAACCGGCCGATATCGGGGATGGCGGGCGAGCCTGCTGCATCATCAGCCCCGTCTGGTTCCGTTCAATGCTGTGCGTGGTCGGCGCTTCAAAGACAACCAGCCGCGCACCACATTCCTCGCAAAACAATGCCCCATTCAGTTCTTGATTGTGGCAATTTGGGCATAAGATCATGGCTTCAACTCCGAGTTATGCGGCAACAAGAGGGAGCGCGTACCGTACTTTATGCGTTTCTCCCCCTCGCCGCTAAACTGCCGGCTTTGCTGCACATGCTCCGCTTCGATCAAGACCGTATGAGCGAGTTCACGGTTTCCATGCGACAGGAGATGGGTTGCCAGGTAGTGCATATGCCGGGTAGCCTTCTCTACCTGGCCTTCACTAACCTCCAGGCGCACTTTTTCCTGCAAGCGATATAAGGTCAGTTTCGACATCGCCTCGACGATCACTGCAGGCGGGTTTTCCGGTTCAGCACCTGTAAGCAAAGGCCGGAACAAGTTGACCAGAACACGCGCCCGGGGACCTTCCCGCCCAGGAAGTTCCATCCAGACTTTACCCCGTCCCAGAATCAGTTCCTCCACTTCCGCCTGCATCGGCGGGATGACAAACTCGAGCAAGAAACTGATACTTTTTCGATGCTGAATATCACCTAGCAGAATTGGACTTTTTACACCTAGTGGGCCAATGTTGGGCATTAAACGGAAGGCATAGCGCAGTTCAACCTCAGGCGCATGCTCGAACTCAAACTTTAGTCCACGGGCGTACACCATCTCCAACTCGACCAGTTTTTGCATCAGGAAATCATCCAGGTCGCGGGGGCTAGAAACATACCCGGCATTTCCACCGCTCAGGCTGGCAATCTGATCCATCAAAACATCGTTCCATTCATGACCAATGCCCAGGACACTGATCGAAATGCCATCATCGGCGGCTTCTTTCGCCAGTTCGATACAACCAGCTTCATCACCATAAGTATTCCCATCCGTGAGCAAAATCAGGTGGCGGGAATAATTACGGTCCGTCTGCCGGAGTTGGTCCATCCCCATCTGCAAGCCCTGCAAAATTTCAGTTCCCCCGCCGGTTTGCAGCAAGCTAACCCGGTGATCCGACTTGGTAAGCGCCGAAGCACGCGTGGGAGGAATCACCACCTCTGCCCGATCACTAAAGGCAATCACGGAAAAGAGGTCTTGCGGACGAAGCTGCTGCAGCAGGTTGAGCGTACTCGCCTTTACCATATCCATGCGCTGCCCTTGCATGGAAGTCGATTTATCTAAAACCATGCAAATATGACTGGGCGGCAGTTTGTTTTTATCCACATCAGCCGTGCAAATCAGTTCCACCAATACATAAATTAGCTGGGTCTCATCCAGGCAAGGCAAAACGGACTGGCTGTAAATTGCATTAACCGAAACGGCCAGGCTAACGCGCAGTTCCGGCGGGAGGGTAGTATCATACTTAGCGCGTCTTTGTGGATTGGAAAGAACTTCAAACGCTTGTTGAATTTCAAGAAAAAATTCGCGCGTTTCTGGATCGGGATTTACATCCGGGTGAAATTTACGAGCGAGTAAATAATATGCGCTGCGGAGTTCATCCGTAGTGGCGTTGTATGGGATACCGAGCAGGGAATAGAAATCTTTAGCCATAATCCTGAAAGAAACTCAACTCACATACTTCACCAGGATAACACTGATGTTATCCGGCCCACCTGCCTCGTTCGCCGCGTCAACCAGACGCTGGCATGCATCTCTGGGACTGGGCGCTGTTTGAACAATACGGTACATTTCATCATCCGGAACAGAGCCCCACAAACCATCACTGCAGATCATTAAGTAGCTGGAAGCGGGCAGGGTGTGGGTTTCAATATCGGGCCGAAACGGCTCGCGCTGCCCTAAAGCCCTATATAACACATTCCGCTGCGGGTGGCTGATCGCTTCTTTTTCATCAATTTGACCCAGGTCTTGCAAACGCCGCACCAAGGAATGGTCATGCGTCATAACGGTCATTTGTCCATCAGGCTGGACAAAATAAGCGCGTGAATCACCAACATGCGAAAGGGTAACCTGATCGCCAATCATCAGCGCGGCGGTAAGTGTGGTCCCGCCGCCCGGCGCGCTCTGTAATACAGCGTTTTGCGCCTCGGTAACCCCGTTTTCCAAAATTTCGTAAATGCTGCCTTGTTCTGTGCTGGGCTGGCCTGACAAAAATGAGACATAAAAATGGGTAATCAAATATTCACTTAAAGCCCTGGCTGCAGCCGCACTGGCAACCTCACCATTCAGGTGTCCACCCATTCCATCTGCAATAATAAAAATACCAAATGGGAGATCGTGATTGCCATCCGCATAGATGGCCTGCAGGGCGAACAAGGTGTCTTCGTTATGGTCGCGCTGTAATCCAACCGACTGGGCGGTTCCAATAAATAGCTGAGGCGGGTTAAGATGTACCTCAGGCAAGGGCCCAGGTTCATTCTGAACTTCCTCTAAAGGGATCGTTTCAACAGCCTTTGTCGCCGGTATAAGATCCGACTTTTTGCGACGAAACAAATCCCGAAAAAAGTTGGACACAGGGCCTCCTAGAACACGGAAAGGTAAAACAGCCGTTCAAAACCAGACATTCACCTGTGATCAAACCGGTATCGCATAAAGGGTATGGTCAGCAGAGCCTACATATAAAACATCATTATACTCGATTGGCGTGCCTGTGATTGGCCCACCCGTTTTGAACTTCCAGCGCAATCGCCCGGTGCGGTACTCCAGGCAGTAGAGCAAGCCATCGGCTGTGCCGCTGAAGACAGAATCCTTATAAACAATAGGGGAACCGCTGACCTGATGTTCCGCCTGGAAACGCCAGATCTCTTTCGCACTGCCCGCGTCCAGACAGTAAATAAGGCCATCTGCGGCCCCAGTAATCAAGTAGTTCTCTGAAAGGCAGGGTGTGTTTACGGAGCCTTTCCCCATGCGGTACCGCCACAAAGTCCATCCAGACTTCGCATCCAGCGCATATAAATTAGAGTCAAGCGAAGTGAAGAAAACAGTGTTCTGGGTGACCAGCGGCGTGCACATGATCGCCCGTTTCGCTTTTGTCCGCCATTTGACCTGCCCCGAGATCGAAAGGCAAAAGAAATCACCCGCATCGTTTCCAAAGTAAACCTGGTCGCCTGAAACAACTGGAGATGATCGAACGGGTGCGCCAGATGCAAAGCGCCAGTACAAGCGGTTATTTTGAGCATTCACCGCATACAGGTACCCATCATCAGAGCCAAAGAAAATATGATCCTGTGCGACAAAAGGTGAAGAACGCACCGGCCCTTCGGTCACAAATGTCCAGGCCAGGTGTCCCAGGCGCACTTCTACAGAATATACCCGGCAGTCTTCTGATCCAAAAATTACCTGACCATTGATCAGCGCCGGTTTTCCAACCACGGCGCCATCAGTCGGATACTTCCACAAGAACTCGCCTTTTTGGGCACCGATCACATACAGGTTGTTATCGTAAGCGCCGACATATACGGTGTCATTCTGTACCGTCGGGGTGCCCCGAATTTCATCTTCGCATTTGAAGGTCCACAGCGGCTTCACTTCACCCAGTTTGGATACAGTTGCCGCAGAAGGAACTCGCGTCAGAATCCCCGTTTTGCGCCCAGCCATAATCAGCGCCTCGCGCATATCTTTCGCCGTTTGGAAACGATCCAATACGTTGTACTGCAGAGCTGTATTTATCACTGTTTCCAGTTCCACAGACACTGCCGGGTTGATATTCCGGACAGGGCGGTCATTGAAGGTAAAGGGTGGCTCCAGGCGAGGATCTCTACGCGTCAACATATGATGCAAGGTCGCACCCAACGCATAAATATCTGCCTGCGGTGAAGCTTCCCCCCGATATTGCTCGGGCGGAGAATACCCTTCTGTGCCAATCATCGTCCCCTTTTGGCTGCCGCGAAAATTTTTCGCGATACCAAAATCAATGAGCACAATATGGCCATACTGGTTGACCATCACATTGGAGGGCTTCATATCCCGGAAAATGATCGGCTCCGGTTTATGATTGTGTAAAAAGTGCAGCACATCACACAATTCAATTGCCCATTCAATCACCTGCTCTTCACTGAAGAAGCCTTTGGATTGATTGAGCATATCTTCAATGTCTTTCCCTTGAATGTATTCTAAAACAAGGTAAGAACGCTCATTATGGGTAAAGTAATCATAAATACTGGGAATAGAGGGGTGCTCAAGAGCCACCAGAATATTAGCTTCCCGCTCGAAATTTTGGACAATCGTCTGGCGCACCAATGGATCGCGCGCCTGGTTAATCGATCTCTTTAACCGCGACCAGTTTCACTGCATTGGGGAAATGCAAATCGCGGGCGCGATAAACCGAGCCCATGCCCCCCACGCCAATGACTTCTTGAATGGCATAACGATTGACCAAGATTGAACCTGGCTGCAATTGTTTATCAGGTAACGGATCGGAGTTGAAGTTCTGCGTTATTCCATTTGTATCCAAATTTATAACTCCTGCTCTAATGCCTATAAGGAGAAAAGCACCTGCAACTTTTGCAGAACGCTCACCCACCCTCTCACGTTGCTTTCGGTTTGAGTAACATTTAAATTATAAATTTGATAGGTGCGATTTGCAACCTATTTACAATATTTTACATTTTATTAATCTACGAAGTATAGGCAAAATTGTAAGTTGAATAGGGATCTTCTGATATGATTACAGCCGGTGTGTTTCTTTATGAATATGCCTAGTTTCGTGAAGTGAGAGCGATATGAGCGACTTCGACCATTACCTTTCCCCTTTTAGCTGGCGGTATGCCAGCCCGGAGATGCGCGAAATCTGGAGTGAGACGAATAAACGCCGTCTATGGCGCCAAATCTGGGTAGCCCTGGCTCAAACCCAGGCTGAATTTGGTGTAGTCCGCCCGGAACAGGTTGCCGATCTCCGCGCGCATATGGATGAAATTAATGTGCCACGTGCCTTGGAAATCGAAGCAGAAATCCATCATGACTTGATGGCTGAGGTGCGCACCTTTGGCGAACAGTGCCCTACGGGAAAAGGCATTATCCATCTCGGCGCTACCTCCATGGACATAGAAGACAACGCTGATGCCTTGCGCCTGCGGCAGTCATTAGATTTAATCCTTACCAAGTTGGGCGACCTGCTCAACCTGTTCGCCGAGAAGATCCTGGCGTATGCGGATACGCCTATCATCGCGTTTACCCACCTGCAACCCGCTGAACCCTCCACACTTGGATACCGCCTGGCGTTTTATGCGCAGGATCTCCTGGCGGATTGGGAGCAGCTGCGCCGGGTACGGGCAGAAATCAAGGGAAAAGGGTTCAAAGGAGCCGTTGGCACGGCAGCCGCCTACGCTGAACTGCTTGGGACCGACCAGGTGGAAGCATTTGAGGCGCGTTTGAGCGCACAGCTTGGCCTGCCGTTCTTCCTGATCACGAACCAGACCTACCCGCGCAAGCAAGATTACTTCGTCATCAGTACCCTGGCCGGAATGGGCGCCTCCATCTATAAGTTTGCTTTCGACTTGCGCCTGCTCCAATCACCGCCCATTGGCGAGTGGAGCGAGCCTTTCGCCGAAAAGCAGGTTGGCTCTTCGGCAATGCCGTTCAAGCGGAACCCCATCAACGCCGAAAAAATGAACTCGCTGGCGCGCATGCTGGCGCAAATGCCGCCTGTCGCCTGGAATAATGCAGCGCACAACCTGCTTGAGCGGACCCTCGATGATAGCGCCAACCGGCGCTCTCTGCTTCCGGAGGCCTTCCTGATCAGTGATGAACTGCTCAAATCCGCTGCCCGGATTATCCGGGGACTGCAAGTTAACGACAAGGCGGTTGAAAGCAACCTGGCGACTTACGCGCCTTTTGCCAGTACAGAGCGGCTGCTCATGGCTTTAGTCAAGGCCGGTGCGGATCGCCAGGAAATGCACGAACGCCTGCGCGACCTGGCTATGGATGCCTGGCAACACGTCCGGCAGGGACGGGCGAATCCATTGGCAGCACTGGCAGCCGAGGATCAACAATTTACACAGTACCTTTCCCCAGAAAAAATTCGAGCGCTGATGCAGGTCGAAAATTACACCGGAATTGCTAAGGAACGAGCGCGGGAACTTGCTTACCAGGTGCAGCGCCAAAATAGGCAGCTAGACTCCAAAGAAGAGATCGGGTAAAATCACGGTCGAATTCAGAATTGAAACCGGTATGTAATGGACCGGGATGGCTTTCAGCAAGGAGTGATGGCGCATGCAGAATTTTCCAGGAAAAGGTAAGGTTGCTGTTGTAAAAACCTCACCTGAAACCGTTCTTGAAGATATTGATTGTGTCATGAAAATGGCAGGGGTGGAACAGGCGCTGCCAAAAGATGTCACCACTGGCTTGAAAATCAATATATCCTGGCAAACCTGGTACCCGGCCTGTTCTACCACCCCCTGGCAGTTAGAAGGGGTGATCCGTTCGCTGCAAGGCATGGGCTATCCCGACCTGGTTGGCATCCACAATGATACGGTGGTCGTAGACACCAGCGTTGGCGAAGTGAACAACAAGCACCGCTTTGTAACCGATCAAAACAACGTGCCTTGCATCTATCTATATGATCAGCAGTTTGAGTGGGTACGCTATGAGCCGAAGGCGCATCCCTTCCTGGTCTTAGATCAGGTTTTCCCGGAAGGCGTGTATATTCCAAAAGCACTGGTCGGTAAGAATATCGTTCACCTGCCAACCGTTAAAACCCACGTCTTCACCACCATAACTGGCGCGATGAAGAATGCTTTCGGGGGGCTGCTGCACCGTCACCGCCACTGGACCCACAGTGTGATTCATCAAACCCTGGTGGACCTGCTGATGATCCAACAGGAGATTCACCCCGGTTTGTTTGCCATGATGGACGGCACCTTTGCCGGAGATGGCCCAGGCCCCCGGGCGATGCGCTGGCATGAAAAGAATATCCTGCTGGCCTCCGCCGACCAGGTGGCTATTGATGCGGTTTCCGCTCGCCTGCAAGGTTTCGATCCCATGCAAATCGAGTTTATCCGCACTGCGCATGAGCTGGGTTTAGGGGTGGGTGACCCTCGCGAAATCGAGATCGTTGGTTACGATATCAACCAGGAAGCGCCCTGGGAATTTGTGCAAGAGGATACCTTTGCCTCGCGCGGCCAGAAGCTCATCTATCATGGCCCGCTCAAGCCGCTGGAGAAACCCCTGTTGCAAAGCCCGCTGGTCCCCTGGAGCTACTTTGCCAGCAATTTCTACCATAATGTCTACTGGTATCCCTTTATCGGGCGCAAACGCGTGGCTGAAGCCCTCCAGACCCCCTGGGGCCAGTTATTTGCCACATATGGCGATGGTAAAGTTGTGATGCCTGGAGTTGAGCCGAAAACCGTGATCCAGGCCGCCGCGGGTCTGGCAGCTCTGACCGCCCTTTTTGGGGGGATGCTCTGGCTTTTTAACCATCATTCGGAATAACCGGCCTGGTTTTATAAGCAAACCGGCGGTCAGTTGACCGCCGGTTTGCTATCGTTTCAACTACTTGGGTCTACAAGTTGGGCAGGGGCACAATTTCCGCAAGTAATTCCAGTTATAGATGCCAAAACTATGCCCATCTTCCCATTCGATCATAATCGCATAAGAACCGACTGCCTCCACCCGTTTGACTCGGGTGCTGGGAGAATCCGGCAGCTGGGCCGTAAAGACATCTTCGTCCGGCTCAGGACGCATATTTTCATGCCCTCCCCGGCAGGATGCGCACGGGCAGGCAGCCCGCACCAGGCCAAATGGATAAACACTGACATGCCCATCCTGCCAGTTGATGGTTATCTCATGCGTTTGCCGGTTCGCGGTGATACCAGTCGGAATAGGGGAGTTATTCAACTTTATTTCTCCTTCTAAAGGCCACTCATTAAGGGGTCAGGGTAGGGCTGACTACCTGTAAATACTTGGAGGCGGCCCAACCACTGCGTCCCGGGTCGTAGGGCGCTTCGAGGAACCACCAGGTGAAGCCATCCGCCATTTTTGGACCATCCTTCACCCGAAAAACCTCAGCATCCATCCCCAGGAAGCGCGGTGGGTTTTCCGTACCAGCACCCGACCGCAGCCGCAGCCCCTCCCCTTCTGTCCCGGTAATCTGCACATAACTGCCGATGGAAATTCCATCAATGCTGGGCGCGTTGGTAGGAGTGGGGGTTTCCACCGGCCTGGGGCGGGTTGGCGTAGGAGTTGGCGCGGGGATAACTGTCAGCGCCGACTGCGGGCCGGCGACCACTGTTGATGGAATTGGCAGCAGCAGCACCAGGCCGGCAAACACCACCACCATTGCGAAGGCTACCGCCAGCGCGCCCACTAACACCCAGATATTCATTCGTTTCAAAAGCCAGCGTATCATATCATCCAGCCGGTAAGAGGAAAAATGCAATTCCTAAAATCAAGTATACTGCCAGAAGGGTAGCCCCTTCAAGCCAGTTTGATTCACCATCGATTGCCACCAACGCCGTCACCAGCACGCCCGCGCCTAATGCCATCAGCTCGAAGGGATTGAAAACCAGTGTCAGCGGGTGCCCCATCAGCAAACTGACGAACACCAGCAGCGGGGCAACAAACAATGCCACCTGCAGGCTGGAAGAAATGGCAATTTCTACACTCAACTCCATTTGGTTGCGCAATGCCACCTGCACGGCAACCAGATGCTCGGCAACGTTTCCAACAATGGGAATCAGGATAATGCCCAGGAAAAATTCTGAAAGGCCCAGGCCAACCACCACATTTTCAACAGCCCCAACCAGCAGTTCACTCAAAACCACCACGCCCAAGGTAGCCAGCACCAGCACGATAACCGCTGTGCGAACGCTCCACCCAGCTTTGGGCATTTCATCCTCCGGCGCATAAGCCAGCGGCGGTTCTTCCTGCGGTGTATTCACCCGCAGACTGTAAACCAGACCCAAAACATACAATACAATCATCACAGCAGCCACGCCCAGGCTGAGCGCTTCTACCTGCAAGCTGGTTTCTAGCCCAATCGAATGGCTGAAGAACGACGGGATCGCCAGCGCCAGGATCGCCAGAATTAACAGGATCGAGTGGTTTCCGGATTGACGGCGATCAAAGGTCTGGACGCCATGCCGCATCCCACCGAGCATGATCGCCATACCCAGCACGAGCAGCAAGTTACCCAGGATGGAACCGGTAATCGATGCTTTGACCAGTTCCAGCAAACCTGCCCGGATGGCGACCAGGGTGATGATCAGTTCCGCCGCATTTCCCAATGTCGCATTGAGCAGCCCGCCGATTTTCGGTCCGGTGTGTTCCGCCAGCGCTTCTGTCGCCGCCCCAATGAAACCTGCCATCGGGATCACCCCAAGCGCCGAAAGCAGAAACACGAGCGTCGCAGACCAGCCTGCATAACGAGCCAGCAGCGCGACCGGAAAGAGAATCAGTAAGATGGAAAGAGGATTTTTGCGAAGATAAGTGCCCAACCTGCCCATGAATGTTCTCCTAAGCACCCATTATATCGTTATCTACAGTACAACTGGTATGAGATTAGTTGGTTCACCTGTAAAATTTTCGGTTACAAAACAATATCCGCAAGCAGTATGATATAATCGGACAGGGCCATGGAACAGAGCGCGCCAAACACTCCTTTACTCAATAATCGTTATCAACTCCTGCATAAACTGGGTACCGGCGGGATGGCAGTTGTATATCGCGCCTATGACCGGATGCTTGAGCGTCCAGTAGCGATTAAATTGCTCCGGCAGGATTTTTCTGGCGATGAAGATTTTCGCGAACGTTTTCGCCAGGAAGCACGCGCCGCAGCTAATCTCTCGCATCCTAACATCGTCACAGTCCATGATTTTGGATTCGATTCCGGACGAATTTTTATCGTGATGGAATTGGTTCCTGGCGCCGATTTAAAGTCTTTGATCAAACAACGCGGTAAGTTCAGCGTGGATGAAGCCATTAACCTGATCGTACAGGCTTGCGAAGGTATAGGCTACGCGCATCGGGCTGGACTGGTGCATTGTGATGTAAAACCACATAACATGCTGGTCACGCCGGATGGGCGGTTGAAAGTCACGGACTTCGGCATTGCCCGCGCTTTGGCCAGCATTCAGCCGGATGAGCAAAGTGAAGTGGTCTGGGGCTCGCCGCAGTATTTTGCCCCAGAGCAGGCAGCTGGTCAGGCGCCTTCGCCCGCCTCTGATGTTTACTCGCTTGGCGTCATTCTCTACGAGATGCTTGCCGGCCGCCTGCCCTTCACCGCTAAAGATGCTGAAGAACTCGCCCGCCTGCATCGGGAAGTTGCTCCTGTCCCGCCCAGCCGCTACAACAGCGAAATATCCCCAGAGCTCGAGCAGATCCTGCTTAAAGTGCTCTCTAAAGAACCCTCCCAACGCTACCGCTCTGCCGACCAGCTTGGGCGGGTTTTGCATAACATCAATCAGCATTCGGATCATTTCGCAACCACTGTCATCTCTACTCCATCTCCGGCAGCAACCCAGCCCCGGCCCCCGTTACGCTCTTCTCAGCCAGTGCATGTATTTCCTGGCCAGGTTGCTGAACCGGCTCCGCAGTTACCCTACGTGCAGTCAGCCTATAGCGAAGCAGAGGACCATTCACTGGACATCGACTGGATCACCGTGGTATTAGGCCTGCTGGCTGCCCTGGCTGTTGGCGGGTTGATCCCCTTCTGGTTATACATTTACTGGTCGATCTATCCTCCAGTGCATTGAGTAAACTATGGCTCCGATTATTTTGTCTTCTTCCATTCTTTCTGCAGATTTCGCCCGCCTCGGAGAACAAATCAAAGAGGTCGAGGCTGCTGGCGTCGACTGGATTCACATCGACGTAATGGACGGGCATTTTGTACCCAACCTGACCATGGGGCCTTTCATTGTGCGCACCTGCCAGCGCATCACCCAACTGCCTCTGGATGTGCATCTGATGGTTTCAAATCCGGAGGACCTTATCGAGTCCTTTGCGGAAGCAGGGGCCGACCGGCTTTCGGTTCAGGTCGAGTCAACGCCGCAAATCTACCGGCTGCTGCAGCGCATCCGCGAACTTGGCTGCCATCCTGGAGTGGTAATTAACCCAGGGACGCCAGCCAGCAGCCTGCAAGAAGTCCTGCATCTGGCAGACCTGGTATTAGTGATGACCGTTAACCCAGGCTACTCTGGACAGGCTTTCATCCCAGAAGTGGTGCCTAAAATCGCCCAGGTACACCAGATGATTGCGGAACGTCATTTAGATACGTTAATTCAGGTGGATGGAGGTATCGACCCGCATACTTTACCACTCACTTATGGGGCTGGGGCACGTGTTTTTGTTTCTGCCACAACGATTTTCAAAAACCCTGCTGGCATCGCCGCCGGAATAAAATCCTTGCGCGATGCTGCGGTTGAAAATGCAACCAGCAGAGACGCAGATCTTTAAAACAAAAATCACGGCATCTGCCGCGATTCTTGTGACCGATTAAGGCTGAATTAAGCAGTCTTCGCAAGAGTCCGAATGCAGCTTGCGCATAACATCTTGCGCACCAGCCGCCCATTTTCTAGCAGAGTCACTTTCTGCAGATTGGGGCGAAAGGTCCGCCTGGTCGCGCGCATGGAGAAACTGCGGTTGTTACCAAAGGTTGTGGTTTTTCCACATCGATTGCACTTTGCCATTGTAAGGATCCTTTCTCATGCAATAATTGCAAAAAATAAGGTGCAAACACCAGGAACGAAGAGAGATTCTACCACAATACGTATCCATATTCAAGAATAGTTGTTAATAATTCAAAGGGTATTAAGCATGAAAGAAGGGAACAATCCATTGGGTAATGTCTTCGTCTCGTATCGAGCGATTTCCACTGTTGCATATCAGTCTGCCCTACAGTCCTACGGTGTGGTAGGATTGGCTGCAAAGAATCTTGCTGAAGGGCTGGCTCAGGTATTGGTCAAGGACCCAATGCTGGGCGTTGATGTGCATTTTGATAGCAAAGCGATTCAAATCGACCTATATGTCATTGTTGAATACGGAACCCGGATTAAGTCCGTCGCCAGCAGCGTTTCCGATAACGTGCGCTATCAGGTTGAAAAGGTGTTTGGTTTACCGGTCAGCCAGGTAAACGTGCATGTGCGTGGGCTGCGCATCAGCAACACAGATTAGCCGTGATTCGGCTGCCTTCCTCAAAAGGTGCTTTGCCAATTATTTTTTGTAATTATCCATATTTTCGGGTCGTTGGAGTATCATGAGTATTGATCATTCTATTTCAGCCATGTCCGATGGCCGCAATCTCGCCAAGAATGCACCATTTGATGGCCAGGGTTTGAAGCAACTGGTCGAAGCTGGGATGACCTGGTTACGGACAAACCAGCAGATTGTAAATTCACTAAATGTTTTCCCGGTTCCAGACGGCGACACAGGCACGAACATGCTCCTGACCATGCAGGCCGCTTTTGCTGAAATTGCCCGTTCAGGCGAGACGAATATCGGTAAAATGGCTCATTCGGTGGCGCAAGGCGCGCTGATGGGCGCACGCGGCAACTCGGGGGTGATTCTGTCCCAATTGTGGCGTGGGTTTGCCCGGGGTCTGGATAGTCTCGAAACAATGGACGGCCCCACGTTGGCGCATGCTTTGGGAGAAGCCCGCAACACTGCTTATAAGGGTGTCGTCCGCCCGGTGGAAGGCACCATCTTGACGGTCGCGAAAGACGTCGCCGCAGCTGCTGAAGATGCAGTAAAAGAAACCGAGGATATTGTTATCGTGCTTGAAATGATCGTCAATGCCGCGGACAAATCTGTTAAACACACGCCTGAACTTTTGCCTATCCTAAAACAGGCAGGCGTGGTGGATTCGGGCGGGAAGGGCTTGTTCTACATCCTCGAGGGCATGCTCCGGTATTTAAAAGGACAATCGTTAGATATATCCCTGACTGCTGTGCAACCACTGGCAATGATGGAAATAGATGAAATCGAAGCCATTGAGCCAGGGCAAGACTTCGAAGTAGTCATCGATTTTCGGCCTGCCAACCCACTCGACCTGGAAAATTTTTATAATGATCTCACCAACATGGGCACCTCCATCCAATTAGGCGAGGGTGAAGGCATCTATCGTCTTCATATCCATGTCCCTACCGAAAACCGCTACCAGCCCATCGACTATGCGATGACGCTTGGAACAATTACCAAAGTGAGCATCGAAAACCTGATTGCTCAGATGGAAGAGATGCAAAAAGCAGAGGCCGGCAAACTGAATTTTGCCAATGTAGAACCCGGCCAAATTGCGGTAGTCGTGGTTTCTCCTGGCGCTGGTATTTCGCACATTTTTGCCAGCCTGGGGGTATCGGCTGTGGTCGAAGGTGGCCAAACCATGAATCCCAGCACAGAAGAAATCCTGCGCGCGATCGAAAACCTGCCCACCGACCATGTCATCATTCTCCCTAACAACAAAAATATCATTCTGGCAGCCCAGCAAACCTCCAGCGTCACCGTCAAAAATGTCGCCGTCATCCCCTGCTCCAGTGTTCCACAAGGCCTTTCGGCCATGCTGCGCCTGGATCCGAATGGGGACATGGATCAGGTAGTGAAAGAAATGAATGAAGCGATCAAAGAAGTTGAGACGGGCGAAATTACTTTAGCAACCCGAAACGTGGAATTGAACGGGGTCAAAGTGCAAGAAGGCCAGGTAATTGCTTTGCTCAACGGCAAACTGGTTATGTCGGCAGCGACAATAGATGAAGCCATGCTGGGCTTATTGACCAAGGCAGATACAGAGGAACGCGAGCGGATCACCCTTTTCTATGGAAACGGAATTTCACGCCAGGAAGTTAACCGCATCGTCGACCTGGTTCGCTCCAGTTACCCTTCCCATGAAGTGGAACTCCATGAAGGCGGGCAGCCGCATTACCAGTTCATCTTATCTATCGAGTAAATAATCGCATGAGTTCAACTTGCATTCTAACGGACAACGCAGCTCAGTTTCCACAACTTGGTTTTTCTGGCCGGAATGATGTACGTGTCGTATCCTTTAGCGTAGCCTTAAACGGTCAGGTTTATGAAGAAGGGCAGGATATCCACGCCAACGATCTGCCGCCCAGCGCCGATGAGTTTTCTCAACCCCGCCTGATTGCGCCTTCTCCAGCCTTTTTTGAAGAACTTTTCCTGAATCTGAACCAATACTACCAGCATGTTATCGCGATCCTGACCTCTTCCAACCTGACCCAGATCTTTCAAAATGCGCAGCAAGCGGCTGAGGCATCACTAGGGCGCGCGCGGGTTACCGTGATCGATTCGCAAACCATTTCCGTTGGGCTGGGCTTACAGGTCCAGGCTGCGGCGGAAGCTGCCGCGGCAGGAACTCCGGTTGGAGAAATTGAGCGGTTGATCCGCAGCATGATCCCGCATACCTACATGATGATCTGCACGCCCAGTCTCTCCTATCTTTATTATGCTGGCTTTGTTGACCAGGGACAGGCTTTTGTGGGGGATATGCTCGGCCTGATGCCAATTTTTACCCTCGAAGAAGGGCAGATTAGTTCCGTCGAAAAGATTCGCAATACTCGCAGCCTGGTCGATTTTATGCAAGAGTTTGTTTGTGAGTTTGACAAGCTCCAACATATCGGCTTTATACAAAGCATTCCAGGCCTTTCGCATGAAGCGCGCCTGATGCGCGAACACTCTCAAAACTGTTTCCCACAGACCCCTTTTAGCGAACATACCATAAACTTACCCCTGGCGACATTAATCGGTCCAAAAGCTGTTGGGCTGGTAGCCGTCGAGCCGCTGACGTCGTTCGAGCACCTGTAGAAAGACTCTGGGCAAATCAGGGGGAAACAATCATTTTACGGTAAAATACTTGTATGCTGTCTTCCGTTGAAAAGCTACAGAAATTTTTCAAGCTCGAAATTGAGCGCGGTTATGATAATCGCGCTGTTGTCGGTGGCCTGGACAAAATTTTACCCTCCTGGGAAAATGAAGCCCGCGCAAACCAGCTGGATGATGAAGTCATTCAAACCATTATTCAAGGTCTACAAGCCTATCCAGACCAGGAACCTGACCAACGTGCCGAAGCGCTGACCGAAATGATGCGCAATCTGGAGCAGGCCTCTGCAGACCATTCCCTGGCAAAGCGCGAACAACCTCCCGCAGCAGTCAAAGAAACTGTGCCAGCCGATGAGGCTGAAACTGCTCCGGCTCGTTCTGCACCACCGCAGCGGGCGCCATCCAGTACATCGGCCCGGCCTGCTTCCTCTGCGCGGCGCGGTGCGCAGTCCTCGGCTTCGAATGACTCCACCGGACTCAATGCTTCCGTCCAGGTCTTACAAGGCGTGGGCCCGCGCCTTGCTCAAACGCTGGGAGAACTGGGGTTGAACACCCTGGAAGATTTGCTGTACTACTTTCCGCGCCGTTACGATGATTACAGCCAGCTTAAACCCATCAACCGCCTGACCTATGGGGAAGAGACAACGGTGCTGGGCACTGTCCAAAGTGTTAACTCCCGCCCTATCCGGGGTGGAAAGATGCAAATGACAGAAGCCGTCGTCAGCGATGGCACCGCTGCGCTGCGCGTAAACTGGTTCAACCAACCCTGGTTAGCCAGCCGCTTATCCAAAGGCTCGCAAGTGGTGCTCGCTGGAAAGATCGATCAGTATCTGGGCCGCCTGACCATGACCAACCCAGAGATGGAACCGATCGAAGTTGAACACTTGCACACCAACCGCATCGTGCCCGTCTATCCTTTGACAGCTCGTTTGAACCAAAAGAACCTGCGCCGCTTAATGCATCAGACCATCTCTTACTGGGCCCCGCGAGTCACCGATTACCTGCCCGAGCGCGTGCGCAGCGCAGTAAAGGTGATTCCTTTATCCACGGCCTTGTTAAACATCCACTTCCCTGAATCCCAGGATATGCTGGATGTGGCTCGCTGGCGTCTGGCTTTTGACGAAATCTTCTTGCTCCAGTTGGGTGTGCTCAGTCAAAAACGTGCCTGGACAGCAGGATCCGCCCAGGTGTTCGAGATGCCCCAGGAATGGGTTGACAAGCAAATTGGCCGGCTGCCGTTCCAGCTCACCAATGCACAGAAGCGCGTGCTCGATGAAATCCGGAAGGATATCGCCTCTGGAAAGCCCATGGATCGCCTGGTTCAAGGCGATGTCGGTTCCGGCAAAACAGCCGTAGCCGCCCTGGCGATCGCCATCATCGCAGCTCAAGGAGCTCAATCCGCGGTGATGGCCCCTACCAGCATCCTTGCTGAACAGCATTATCGTAGTTTCTGCAAAATGTTGGCTGAACCGGATGAGAACGGAGAAGCGCCTTTAAAGCCCGAAGAAATTCGCTTGCTGATCGGCGACACACCTGAAAATGAAAAGCAGGAAATTCGCGAAGGATTGGAAAGCGGTACCGTTAAAGTAGTCATCGGCACCCACGCCCTGATCGAATCACCCATCCAATTCCACCACCTTCAAATGGCAGTGATCGACGAGCAGCACCGTTTTGGGGTTGCCCAGCGCTCCGCCTTGCGCGCCAAAGGAGATAACCCGCATCTATTGGTGATGACGGCGACCCCAATCCCACGCTCGCTGGCCTTGACGGTTTATGGTGACCTGGACATTTCGGTAATGGATGAGATGCCCCCAGGCCGGCAGCCCGTTGGAACCCATGTATTGCGGCCCCTTGAACGTGAGCGGGCCTATAGCCTGATCCGCGGGCAGGTCGAACAAGGTCACCAGGCTTTCATCATTTATCCGTTAGTTGAACAGGGCGAATCCGATGACACCCTGGCAGCCGTTGAAGAACATCAACGCTTACAAAAAGAAGTTTTCCCCAAGCTGAAACTTGGCCTGATGCACGGGCGAATGAAACCCGAGGAAAAAGACCAGGTGATGAAAGGGTTCCGGGACAAAGAATTTGATGTTCTCGTCTCCACCACGGTGGTTGAGGTGGGAGTTGATATTCCCAACGCCACTGTTATGCTGATCGAAGGCGCCAATCGCTTTGGCCTGGCGCAGCTGCATCAGCTGCGCGGGCGGGTGGGACGCAGTGGAGATAAATCCTACTGCTTGCTCATTCCAGATAATGAAGATGCCGTGGAAAATGAACGGCTAACGGTTATGACTGAAACTAGTGACGGTTTTGTCCTGGCTGAACAGGACTTGCAACAACGTGGTCCAGGAGAATTCCTGGGCACTCGCCAGGCTGGCTTTTCTGAATTAAAAATGGCAAGCCTGACTGACGTACGTCTGATCGAAAAAGCACGCCAGCAAGCTCAGGCGCTCTTCCAGGAAGATCCAGACTTATCCGCTCCAGAAGACCAGGAACTGGCAAACAAACTCAGCCAGTTCTGGGGAGACGGCAGAGGAGATATTAGTTAAAATGGTTCGGGCACTATTTCCAGGTACATTTGATCCCATCCACTATGGGCACATCGATATCGCCAGACGTGCGGTGCGCCTTTTTGATGAAGTATTTATCGCAGTTTATGACCGCCCCTTAAAAAACCTGCTCTTTAGTCCTGAAGAACGGCTCGCGCTGGTAAAACAGAGCTTTGAAAACGAGCCGAAGATCCAGGTGATCGGTTATAGTGGCTTGACTGTAGACGTCTGCCACGAGATCGGAGCCCAGGTCATTGTGCGCGGGCTGCGGGTTTTCTCCGATTTCGAGTATGAATTTCGCATGGCGCTGGCCAACCACCGTCTTGCGTCTGATATCGAGGTTGTCGCCTTAATCACCAATGAAGAACACACCTTCCTGTCCTCCACGACCGTAAGAGAAATCGCTTCACTCTCTGGAGATGTTCGCAGTATGGTTCCACCCCACGTTGCCAGAGCCCTTGAAAAGCGTTTCTATGAATTAGGTGAAGGACAACAAGTGGTTCCAATGACTTCGCTAAGAGATTAAGTTATCATTATAATGAAACTGGTCCAAAAATTGCATCTAGGAATAATGAATTCTAGCGGAGGATGGTATGGATATCCTGCATCTTGTTGATCGTCTGGAAGAACTATTTAATGAAAGCCGTTCTGTGCCATTCACGCACAGTGTAATGGTGGATGAAGAGCGCATTCTGGATATCATCGACCAGATGCGCGTCTCGATTCCTGAAGAAATTAAAAAGGCCCAGCAGCTTCTCGCTCAACGCGACCGCATTCTGGCACAAGCCAAAGAAGAAGCGGATCGGACCATTGCTCTGGCGCGCGAAAAAAGCGACACGCTCGTTGACCGCGATTCCATTGTGGATGCCGCGCGCAGCCGGGCCGACCAGTTAATTGAACAGGCGCTGGTGGAAAATGAAAAAACGAAGCGTGAAGCAGATGTCTACGTGATGCAAACGCTCAATGATCTGGAATCAGAACTGGATCGCATTCTCAGCCAGGTACGGAATGGCATTCGCACATTGCAAAGTGAAAAGCAAGTTGCGCCAGCCAACGAAACCCGCGCCCGCGAAACGCAATCATAAAAGTTTGAGGGAATACATTTTGATGCAGTCCAAAAAGCACGGTTGGGCTGCACCAAATCTGTAAATATAGGTATTTTAAAGTGGATCACCGGCATCTACTCCGGTGATCCACTTTATATCTGATGTTCCGTAGGGACGGCCCATTTCATAATCACGCCGAATCGGTCTCTTCTTCCTGGCGCACCCGCCGCTTGAGCCATTCAGGCTTTTCATCCGTCGCGGGATACAGCGCCACATTCAGCACCTCATCCATATGCGTAACCGGGACAATCTTTAGATCCGCCAGGACTTTCTTGGGAACGTCCACCAGATCCTTCTGGTTGCGTTCTGGCAGAATAATCGTGCGCAGGCCAGCCCGGTGCGCTGCAAGGACCTTCTCGCGCACGCCGCCAATGGGCAGCACCCGCCCGCGCAAAGTGATTTCGCCGGTCATGCCCACTTCTTTGTATACCTTACGTTCAGTGAAGGCGGAAATGAGTGCCGTAGCAATGGTGATGCCAGCGCTTGGCCCATCTTTTGGGATAGCCCCTTCTGGGATGTGAATATGAATATCCAGCCCCTCGTAGATCTCCGGCTCCAGGCCAAAGTCCCGCGAGTGCCACTTCAGGTATGATAAAGCCGCCTGGGCAGATTCCTGCATGATCTCTCCAATTTGCCCGGTGATTTGCAAAGTACCCTTGCCCTCCAGAATGAGGATTTCGACTGGCATAATTTCGCCGCCATTTTCCGTCCAGGCAACTGCCGTCGCCACACCAATTTCATCCTGCCGTTCAGCTTCGGTCTGAAAGAACTGAGGTGGGCCCAAGAACTTCTCGACGTGCTGGGGAGAAAGCCGGTGCGGATAAGCCTTCTTTTCCGACTTCAGCCGCGCCACTTTGCGAAACATACGCCCAATTTCCCGCTCCAGGTTGCGTACCCCGGCCTCGTAAGTATATTCGCGGATAATCCGGCGCAGTGCAGCATCCTGGAACTGAACCTCATTCTCCTCCAACCCACCCTCTTCAATCTGGCGCGGGATTAAGAAGCGGTTGGCGATCTCCAGTTTCTCTTCTTCAATATACCCCGGGAATTCAATCACTTCCATCCGATCAAGCAGCGCCGGAGGGATTGAACCTAATGAATTTGCGGTCGTGATGAACATAACCCTCGAGAGGTCGAATGGGATCTCCAGGTAATGGTCAGAGAAGGCAAAGTTTTGTTCTGGATCAAGCACTTCCAGCAAAGCCGCCGCCGGGTCGCCGCGGAAGTCCGCCCCAAGTTTGTCAATTTCATCCAGCATGAACAGCGGGTTAGCCGTTCCCGCCCGGCGAATCGTTTGTAGGATGCGCCCAGGCAGCGCGCCAATGTAGGTGCGGCGATGCCCGCGAATTTCAGCTTCGTCTCGCACGCCGCCCAGCGAAACACGCACGAATTTTCGCCCCAGCGCGGAAGCAATCGACTGGCCTAATGAAGTTTTTCCGGTTCCAGGCGGGCCAACAAAACAAAGGATAGGTTGGCGCTGCCGTTTAGGTTTCAAACTACGCACGGCAATGTATTCCAGGATGCGGTCTTTGGCATCGCCCAGGCCATAATGGTTTTCATTCAAGATCTTGGCGGCATGACTCACATCCAGGTTATCCTCGGTCATGTTCTCCCAGGGGAGTTCCAGGATCCAATCCAGGTATGTGCGGATGATGCCAACTTCTGGGGCCATCGAAGGCATTTGACCCAGGCGATCAACCTCCTTGACCGCTGCCAGCCGCGCCTCTTCAGGCATGGGCGTCTGATCAATGCGCTCGCGGAGTTCGCTCACCTCGCGGATCCAGATGTCCCCTTCCCCAAGTTCTGTTTGAATAGCCTTCATCTGCTCGCGCAGATAGAATTCACGCTGGCTGCGGTCTACTTCATTCTGCACTTTATTTTGGATTTCATCTTCCAACTGCAAAACGTCCAGCTCCTGCGCCAGCAGCCAGTTGGTGCGTTTCAAGCGTTCGGCGGGGTCTGCCAGCAGAAGCAGGGTCTGGCGCTCTTTAAAAGGCAGTGATATCGCCGTGGCGATCATGTCACTCAGCCAGCCCGGTTCTGAAATATTGATCGAAAAGAGATGCGCTTCATCTGGCAGGCTGCGGTCTAACTGCACGCAGTGTTCGAATAAATCCCGCGCTGTGCGCATTAAAGCGTCTGTCTGACGGTCCACTTCAGTCGGCTCATAGATGGGGCGCACGCGAGCGCGGTAGTACGGCTCGGTTTGCGTAAATTCAACCAGCTCTACGCGCCGGCGACCCTGGACCAATGCGGAGCTGTTGCCATCCGATAAACTAAGCAGCCGTCCGACGGCAATTTCAATCCCAATGGGGAGAAAATCTTCTGGCGCGGGCTCATCGATATCAAAATCTTGCTGAACCAGTGCGATCATCGTAGTTTCATCGATCTGGGATTCCTGGATAGCCAGTAAGTTTTCACCGGGTTCGACGAAAATCGGTGAGATCATGCGCGGGTAGACCACCATATCACGCATGATAAAGACAGGGCACTCGATCAGCCCCTCCAGGTCAGGTTCCGCATCAGGGACACGGTAAAGTTCCTCTGTCCGCTGGTGCAGCCCGGAGGTAAAGTCTTCTGGCATGTCTGATCGAGACCAATCATCTTTCATATAAAGGTTCCCCTTCATCTAGTGCAATTTAAAAAATCGAATGATTTTAACGTTTTTTCCCAAAGGAGGCTTCTGCCTGCGACAACTTTTGCCAGGTGTCGCGAACGGCAGCAGCCACAAATAGACTTCCAGTCGCCAAGAGCACAGCCTCTTTGCCAGCTTGCTTGAGCGCCACTTCCAGAGCTTTTTCGACCGGTAATACGACTTCACCTGGCTTACCATGCTGCTTTGCTAACTCGACCAGTTTCTCTGCCTCAGTCGCCCGCGGATGAATCGACTGCGTAGCAATCAGGTAGGTAACGCTCGGCATCAATTCGCTAAACATACCTTCGATATCCTTATCCTCGGAAGCGCCAAACAACATCACCAGCGGCCGACCTGGAAGATAATCGTCCAGGGCCTGGCGCAGCCGCCGGGCGGAATCGCGATTGTGGGCAGAGTCGATTACCACGGGCGGATCGCGGCGCAGCACCTCGAACCGGCCTGGCCAGAATACGCTGGCAAAACCAGTTTGAATAGCTTCTTCTGACACCTTCAAACCGTTTTGCCGGACCATCTGTAAAGCGGCAAAAGCCGTAGCGCCATTCTCAACCTGGTGCATCCCTAACAAGGGGATACGCAACTGCGCTGCAGGCTGCGTGCCATCCTGCCAGACCTGAAAGGTTTGCCCCTCCAGAGAATGAGACTGCGCCTCATACCGGTAATCCTTGCCTACTTCAACCAAATCGCTTTGCCGTTCCTTAGCAATCTTCTGAATTACCTGCCGGGCTTCCTCTTTTTGTGGAGCCAGCACGACCGGCCGGCCCGGCTTGATGATCCCGGCTTTTTCATAGGCAATTTTCTCTAACGTATCTCCCAGCACAGCCATGTGATCCATAGAAAGCGATGTGATCACCGCAACCAATGGATCCACGACATTCGTGGCATCCAAGCGCCCACCCAGGCCAACTTCAATGACCGCTATATCAACCTTTTGGCGAGCGAACCACAGAAAGGCAATAGCCGTGGTAATTTCAAACCAGGTCAGATACGGAAAATTTGGGATAAGGGGTCGCACAACATCCACCAGGGCAACCATTTCCGCCCTGGAAATTTCCTGCCCGTTAATTTGAAAGCGCTCAGTAAACTCTTGCAGGTGTGGTGAGGTATATAAACCAACTTGATAACCGGCTGCGCGCAAGCTGCTGGCAATCAATGCAGCCGTAGATCCCTTTCCTTTGGTTCCGGCGATATGAATAACCGGATACTGCTGATGTGGATTTCCCAAGGTTTCGAGAAATGCCGCCATGCGTCCTAAATCGAACTTCTCTGGCGCATTCCGAAAGTTTCGCACCAGGCTGTAATCCACAAATTGATATAAATAATCTAAGGCTTCCTGATAGGCGACTTCATCCGTCATGGTGAATCCAAATCCCAAAAATTCTTTGCATGCGACATGTCATTGTACCCGCCAGAGAAGGTTAATGCAAGGATCTCTGGAATTCAGGAAACGATCCGTGACAATGAACACATTGACGCCTGCGCATATATCAGGTACATTAAAGGTCAAACTTGTGGGAACTGATCCGGAAAAAGAATGGCAATTGGCCTGTTAACTTTTCACTTACACCTGCCTGGGTGTTCTTCATTGAAGGAGAAACGCGGTAAGATTAAGCCCATTCTCAACCGCCTGCATCGTGAGTTTAATCTGGCGACGGCTGAGATCGATTTTCAAGATGTGTGGCAAGATACAATGATCGGCTGCGTTACAGTAAGCAGTGATGGCATTCAAAATGAACGCCTGCTGCAGCAAGTGATCGCCTTCACCGAACGCAACTGGCCAGACCTGCCGCTGATCGACCAGCATATCGAGCTGCTATAGCTCGGCTTCCAGCAGGCAAAAATACAGCGATCAGGGTACCGAAAGATGATCACCAATGAAACTCAGTGTAAAAATTCATTTTTATCCATAAGGAATTTTATAGGCTCATGATGACTCCCGAAGAAATCGAAAATCGGCTGGAACGCATCCTGTTACGGGTGCAAAAGCCGGGCCGTTACGTGGGCGGTGAATTGAACCAGACGGTAAAACCCTGGGACTCCGTAACCACGCATGTAGCTCTACTTTTCCCAGATGTCTATGACATCGGCCTGCCTAACCTGGGTCTGGCTATCCTCTATGACCAGATCAACAACCGCGCCGATGCCCTGGCCGAGCGAGCGTATACCCCCTGGGCGGACATGGAAACGGAGCTGCGTGCCAACCAGATTCCGCTTTACGCGTTGGAAAGCAAGCACGCCCTGGCTGATTTTGATATTCTGGGCTTTTCCTTGCCCTATAAATCACTTTACACCAACCTGCTGAACTGCCTCGACCTGGCCGGGCTGCCGCTCTATTCCACCGAGCGCGAACGGCAGCATCCTTTGATCATTGCCGGCGGGCACGCTACCTTTAACCCGGAACCAATGGCTGACTTTGTGGATGCCTTTGTCATTGGCGAAGGTGAAGAAGTGATCCACGAGATCATTGATACATTCCAGGCCTGGAAGGGCGGCAACCAGCCGCGCGAGGCGCTGTTACACGCGCTGGCGCAGGTTTCTGGCGTTTACGTGCCTGCCCTCTATTCGGTCCGTTACAACGCAGATGGCACAGTGGCAGAGGTTACCTCAAGCGCCCCAGAAGCGCCCCTGCCGGTGATCAAACGCATTGTCGGGACCCTGCCGCCACCGGTTACCCGCTTCCTGGTGCCCTCTATTGATGTGGTGCATAACCGCGTGGCAATCGAGATTATGCGCGGCTGCACGCGCGGCTGCCGCTTCTGCCAGGCAGGTATGATCACCCGCCCGGTACGCGAACGGCCCATTCCAGAAATTATCGCTGCGATTGAAGAAGCTATTCAAAACACGGGCTATGAAGAAGTGGCCTTGCTCTCCCTCTCCTCTTCGGACTACACCAACATCGGGGATCTGGTTGAAGCGGTGGCAGAGCGCTTCCAGGATAAACACCTGACGGTTTCGCTGCCCTCCCTGCGCATTGAGTCCTTCTCCGTGCGGCTGATGGACCAGCTTAAGAACTTGCGCCCTGGCGGCGGGTTTACCCTGGCGCCCGAAGCGGCGACCGAGCACATGCGCGAGATCATCAACAAGCCCATCAGCACAGAGCAGCTGCTGACCACGGTCCGGGAAATTTATGGTCACGGCTGGACAACAGTCAAACTGTATTTCATGATCGGACATCCCTCTGAGACTATTGAGGATGTGCAGGCTATCGTTGACGTCTGCCATGCTGTGCTGCGCGAAGGCCGCAAACTGGTCGGGGGACGAGCGCGGGTGAACGTCGGCATCAGCACCTTTATTCCCAAACCGCAAACACCTTTCCAGTGGGTACCCTGTGATTCGACCGAAAGCATCCGCAGCAAGCAGGATCTTTTACGGCGCTCGCTGCGCGGATCGGGGTTCAAATATACCTGGGTCGACCCAGAAATTACCCAGCACGAAGCCTGGCTTTCACGCGGCGACCGGCGGATCGGCCAGGTGATTTATCGCGCCTGGCAGCTGGGCAGCAAATTTGATGCCTGGCAGGAGGGCTTTAAGTACCACCTATGGAGGCAGGCTTTTGCGGAGTGCGGGCTGGACCCGGCTTTCTACAGTCACCGTGAACGTGCTCTGGATGAAGTGCTGCCCTGGGCGCATATCAGTACAGCTGTGCGGCCTAACTTCCTGAAGCAGGAATTCAAAGCCAGCCAGGCCGGCACGACGAAAGATGACTGCCGAAACCAGTGCTACGCTTGCGGCATCCTGCCTAAATTCAACGACCTGCGGGCTACGCTGCCGGATGACGCCTGGAAGTGCCCGCAAGTGAAGAACCGGGTGGCGCGGCTGCGCGCCGCGCATCGCCTACCGGTCGGAGGGGATTGATGAGCCAGGCAGAAACCGTCCAAACGCAAACTGAACAGTCAAAAGTGTTCTACCGCCTGCGCCTGACGTATGCCCGGCGTGAAGCGCTGCGCTATGTCAGCCACCTGGATATGCAGATGGTCTGGGAACGCACTCTACGCCGCGCAGACGCTCCCCTGGCCTACTCTCAGGGCTTTAATCCCAAGCCGCGCCTGCATATGGCCAGCGCCCTGCCCTTAGGCTTTCTCAGCCGCTGCGAGCTGGCCGACCTTTGGCTGGAACTACCTGCCACAGATCCCGCGCCAGAGGCGGCCCGGTTTGCCGCGCAGGTGCAGGCCGCTGCCCCACCTGGACTGGAAATCCTGCAGGCCGAACAGGTGCCTCTCGAATGGCCGGCCCTGCAAACCCAGGTCCAGGCGGCGGAGTACCAGGCTGTTTCGCTGGATGCGCTGGAGGCTGAACCGCTCACGCAAGCCGTGCAACGCCTGCTAGCAGCGCCCCAACTCCTCCGCGAGCGCCGGGGCAAACCCTATGACCTGCGCCCGCTGGTCGAATCGCTGCAAGTGCAAACCGGAGCGGATGGCTTACCGGCGCTTCTCATGCGCCTGTCTGCTCGCGAAGGCGCAACCGGCCGCCCCGAAGAAGTGCTGGACGCCCTCGGCCTGCAAGCAGCCGACTTTCGCGTCGAGCGCACGGCGCTGATCCTCGCCGTTTAAAACAGAAGGGACCCCCAGGCAGCCTGCTGCCTGGGGGTCCCTTATTAATTTTGATTGAGCTACTGCGCCAGTTCAATCATCGGCGCAAGGCGGAAGTTCGCTTCCTCTTTATAGTGAATCTCCAATTTTGCCGATCCAGTCACATAGATCGTGTCACAGATCACATTCGAATTTAAACCCACGCTGGTGCCATTTCCTTCAATCGTGCAGCGATAACCGCTGTGCGGCTCACCGGGGGCGTAAATCGTGCCGGTATAGGTGGAAGCACCGCCGCCGCCAATATGTACCTCGCCATCATTACTGGTTGGCATATACAGCAGCATGCCGCCCCATTGATAATTGGGATTACCCACCGCCCCTTTCAAGTCATTCATGCGATTTAGATGCGTGACCACATTTCCACCGATATTGAAGCTCCCATCTTTCATGTAGATGAGCACTCCTGTCGTGCCGGTGGCGCTATTGAGAACATCTCGGATTGAACCGCCCAACATGGTCATGTCGTCCTCCAGACAATATAGGCCTGAAACCAACTGCACGTTTTCCCCACCATTGACCTTAATGCCGCCGGAATATATCCCCGGCTGGAGTATATTGGGGCCAGGATCACCACCGGATAACGCGTGATAGGTTTGATGTGGCAGGCCTGAGCAATCAGGCAGGGGAATGGTCGGAACGTCCTTCTTCTCCGTGCGGTTTATTCCATAATCGGCATATACATCCGAAGGATTGTAGGAGAAGGTCCCAACCGTCTCAATGCTGCCGTTATTCACCTGTATTCCGCCGCTACCGTTCTGTACACCAGAGTGACAGCTCGATGGGTGCCCATCCGCACTGGAATTGGAAAAGATATTGCCGCCGTAAATATCCGTCAAACCAGCCCCCTGGAACCAGACCCCTTTACACGCGGTTTGGTTCGTGGCGACCATCGCATCCCCGGCAAACAGGCTGTGGATGGGTATAGAGTGCGCCACAGCCTCGACGGTATAGCCCAGGCCGCCGTTATAGACAAACTGCGCGAAGATCGGGTTAACTTTCGCGGTAATCATCACCTGGAAGTATTCCAGATAATCCGGCCGGGATGAATCCGCATAGGGGCCGCTGATAGGCGGGTTATACACCTGTACATCCACCACCTGCCCGGCGTTTTCATCCGGGTCCGGGTCCGTGAAGTCATTCAGGCTGGTCTGGTTCAACGCCGCAGTGACGTAGTCCTGGCTTTCTGAAGCCGCCAGCGCCGCCGCATAGGCCGCGGAATCGGCCGCGTTCTGCGCACGCCGCCGCTCAGAGAATACGCGCCCCATATCCACGGCCAGGGCTGAAAATCCAAACATTCCCACAATGGCTAAGATGATGAGAACCAGTGTTTGTCCGCGTTCAAAGCGCTGCTTGTTCATGGTTAACCTCTCCCCGATGCAGATAATAACTAGTTCCATTATACAAATATTACTTAAAAATTACTATAGTTTTAACATATTTCTTACAGAATTATAATTTTAATATAACCAATATTGCGCGGATTCTAACCAAAACAAAAACCCCGGGTGAAAACGCCCGGGGTTTTTGTTTTTACCTCCCAGATTTTATTGGGAAAGATTGAAAGTTGGAGGGAAATGAAAATTTGATGCACTATCGTAATGGATATTTACCGTTGCGCTGCCAGTAATTTTAATCGTATAACAGATTACGCTCGATGAAATCCCAATTGAGCTTCCTGTTCCTTCAATAACACACTTATCCTGGCCTTCTGAACTTCGCGGCCCTGGAGCGAAAATTGTTCCTGAGTAAGTCGAAGAGGAACCTCCACCAATATGCACCTGACCAGTATTATCATATGGCATATAAATCAGCATGCCACCCCATTGGAATTCTGGGTCGTCTACCGATCCTTTCAAGTCAGTGGCGGCCTGCAAAACAACTGGATTGATATTACCACCCAGGTTGAAACTACCACCACGCATGTAGAACATTACATCATTACCTGATAACTGCCCACCCACCATAGAGATATCTTCATCCAGGCAGTACATGCCTGAGTTTAAATGGACATTTGTATTACTTCCGGTGATTTTTATCCCATCTGGATAATAACCTGCGTCTAGAATTACAACATTAGGCAGTGGATGTGGTAAATATTTGGGATGAGCATAGTCGCACAAGGCCGGGTCTGGTGCAGGAAGAACCGGGAGCGGCGTTACGGGTTGGCATTCCTCGGGGCTCACCGTTGGAGCTGGAGTAGCTGTTCCTGCCGCCACCACGCCACCTGCACCACTTTGATCACGCCAGGGGCCATGCGTAATGATGTTATGCCCATCGTCAACAATTATTTTGCCAGCTCCACCGCGCACACCAGAAGCACAAGAAGCAGCGCCATGAATGATACCAGGGTCACACGCACCGTTCGAATTGACGCCAGCATTGGACATCGAATAAGCGTCTCCATTGTGGATGCGCGTACCACCCGTTTGCCCGCAAACCATAAAGCGCCACATGAATCCGGGCTGGTGGCCACTAATGCCGAACCTTCAAACATGCCGGCAGCATTTGCAGAGTTCGTTACGGCCTCAACCGTAAACTTCATTAGACCCGAGAAAACGAACTGGGCAAAAACCTTATCCACTTCCTGGTGGATAATTACCTGGTAATAATCGACCTGACCTTCATAAACACCGGAAATCGGTGGTGTCCACACTTCTATTTCGATCTTTCCGCCGTTATCGACATTAATCGCGCCTGAATCAACATAATCATTTAATCCCAGAGATTTTTCTGCCTCTGTTTCTGCGGCAGTTTGACGCGCAGCCGCACCCGTGATGGGGCTGCCTGCAAGTGCCGCCGCAAAAGCAGCAGCATCCGCGGCGTTTTGCGCCCGGCGGCGTTCCGCAAAAACCCGGCCGACGTCCACAGCCAGCGCTGCGAAGCCCAACATACCGACAATGGCCAGGACGATCAATACCAATGCCTGGCCACGTTCGCGACGATATTTTTTCATTGCTGTCCTCCCACTCTCTATCCGCACTACTTTTTCCGCAGCGTTCTTGATCGTCCCGATGAGATCCTCCTGAAGTGACAGAGCAGCGACTTAATTACAGCCTATTGTTTCGTCGCGCAAGATCGTATCGGAGACGTTTACACTTAATGTATAACGGTCCGTCCCGATAAATGTTGCAGCAAAAGGCACCACAATTTGATGTTGGTAACGAAATGTTACCCGCACGCTGTTTCCCTTAACAGGGGCGGCAGGTTCCACCGTATTATCCGGATTGACCTTAAGCCATTCAACATCAATATCCGAGTCAGGGTTAATCACTTTTAAATCCAATGGCGAGGTAGCGCTTTCGCGCAGACGGTCTTTGACCAGGGCATCCTCCCCAGGGCACATCGCACCATACACAGCCGCCTCCTGCGCGGCATCGCGCATGGAGATCAAGGTGTAGAATGCCCAGGCCAGGTCCACCATTACGGTCAGCAGGATCATCAGAAAGGTCAGGCTGACCGCCAGTTCCATAAAAGCCTGCCCGCGTTCCATGTGTTTCGGTAATCTACACCAGCGTCTGTTCATGGTTTTATTCACTTTCCCCTGGATGAGCGACTTTAACGAGCAACCATCGGCAAGAAAATATAAAACGGATTAATCCCATTCAGTTCAAAAGAACCGATATCACACTTATTATCGCCATTACCGTTGCCATCTGCCGGACGCACAAGCCCGCGCTGATCAAAACCTGGGCAACCGAGACTTCCTTCTGTGATAGCATCTATTGCGGGACTAGATGGACTACTGAAAGCAAAATAACTGGTAAGACTATCTATAAGGGTTAAGGAAGTGTTTAACATCGCATTCTGGTCGATAATATCTTTTCCAGGATTAAATGGGCATGAACTATCATCATCCACCAAGTTACGGCCCTTTGAAACTAAATTGGCGATTGGCTCTTTTTCACAGTCTCCACCTGATGGATGGTTGGCAATAATAGAGTTTTGAATGGTAAGTGTATTATCATTAATTTTTACACCACTACCATCGTTACCTGATATTGTGTCATAATCTAGCAATAAGTTGCCCGAACTGGCAATTCCCGCCCCACCACTTGATGAATTTCCAGTAATTGTTGAGTTCGTAATTATTGCCGATGCTCGGTTATCAAAAGCCCCTCCAGAAGTCGTTGCACTATTATCTAATAACAGGCTTTTGTTTATAGTTACGGAACCCTCATTATAAATTGCTCCCCCATAACGAGCCGAATTTGACATGATAGATGAATGATAAACGTTCAAGCTAGAAACACTTCCCAGGTTAGAGATACCCCCACCTACTGTACCCGTACTGGAATTTCCAGTAATCATCACATTTGACAAAGTAACTGCAGAATTGCTGTTAAGAACTTCCCCCGCCCCCTTGTGGATCATTAGAAATATTTACACTGCCACCAGTTATTTCTAAATTCGAAAAAGTGACATGAATGACACGAATCACTTTACCTTTTAAATCAGTAGGCGATTTTACATGAAAGACACGAGTAGACATATTAAAGTCAACAATAATGTGAGTATCTGTTTGTCCACTAATCGTTAAATCATCTGTAATATCCAAGTCCCCTTTTCCAGTTTGGTCAACTGATCCTTCTGAAATCGTCAAATGATAATCGCCAGCGCGCAAGATAATTGTATCGCTTCCACTCCCTGCTGCGCAGCCCCCAAATGCTGTATCTGTATTTGATGCATAAATTGCCTCCCTGAGAGAGCATTCGGCGCCAGAATTATACTGGTCCAGGTAAGTATTAACATTTATCGTAGATGAAGCTGAAACCGGTTCATATATCCTGAGAATACCAGTCAATAGGCAGACACCCGCCACGATGATAAACGTTTTCTTCAAAATGGACGAACCCATGATATCTCTCCTTTTTCCAGCCTTAGTTTCCAGTGTACATTGGATCACATCCATTTCGGCTTGTTTGAATGACAACTGTGAAGGGCTTTGATGCAATTGTGTCATTAAAGCTAATAAGCAATGTTTTGGTTTGACCGCCATCCATTTCAGCTTGATTGTTAGAAACTACCACATCTTTATATGTTGGATCTTCTCCATTTGGGCTAGACCAGATACCATTACCTTCACATCTGTTGTTGTTACCAAGCCAACAAATTTCCTTTAGTTTCGCCAAAGGCGGTGTTGGCCAGGATACTTTTAATATGGTCGAAATTCAAATTATTATTTCTTAAATCATCTGGCGCTTTCACTGTAAGTTGAATTGTTTTACTGTCAAAGGAGGATATTCCTTGAATAATGCTGGGGCAATTATCAGGAGGCGGCACTACCGGGGGATCCGCTTTTACTGTGTGTGTTGCATATACTAGATCACTTGGGTTGTAACTAACATCTCCTTGATACTGAGCATAAATTTGATACTCACCAATCGTACCCCTACTCTGCATCACACAAGATCCTTCTCCGCTCACATTAATTGATCCACTACAGGAAGTACCCTCATCGTCCGAAACAGTTACTATACCAGTTGGAACTCCACTTCCAGGAGTTTCTGTGCTCACTTTGAAATATACGGGGAAGGTCTCCCAGCGATATGTTTCAGTGGGATTAGCTGATGTAATTGTCGTTACTGTGGATGCTCGAATTACATGAATCGGTTCTCCCTCTGAAAATGCCCCCACATAGCAAGGCACTTCATTAAGATCCGGTTCGTATAATACATTAAATGCCCAGTCTCCAGGCGTTGAAAAGGAAAGTTTACAAACGCCAGATGGAGCCCCAAACTGACAAACTTGCATGGGGTTGTTGGCATCTGTTACGTCCGTTACCGTGATTTTGCCTTTGGATGGAGGGATGTTATTCGTACCGTTCACGGAAATCGTCCAATCATATTCCTGGCCAACGACCAAATCTTCAGGAGGTGCAGTAAGATTCGGATTATATTGAACATCAAACGAAAAGACCGTACTGAAACAACCAGAAGCCGCGGTTGGTGCTACTCCCACCGGTAAACTCTTAATAATCGTGCGCGCAGTCGTAGCGCTGAGCGGAAAGGACGGCAAGTTGACCAGAGGCACGATGGGCTGGTACATGACAGTCACGCGCACCACAATGCGGTCACCTAACGCCACATCAGCAGGGCCAATAACACCAGGCCCACCAGGACAGTTATCATAATTAAATGGGATTGGGATCTTAGGGCCATGATCGTACCCGATGTAAATCCCCGGGTCGTGTTATTCAGCACTTGGAAGGCCGGCTCCGTACCCGAGACCCCTGCAAACGCGCCAACCCGGGTGGCGGCAGCACGGATGCCCTCACAGTCCTGGTAGCGTAAATTACCATTGGTGCCCAGGCCCACCGCAGCCCCATAGCGGGCCGCCTCGCGGCTGGCGGAAACGACCGAAGAATAGACAAAGAAAAGATGGCCAAAGGCAAAAACACCCAGAATGACCAGCAGGAGAATTGGTAGTACCAGCGCGAATTCAACCATCGCCTGAGCGGTTAGCGGTTTTTTAAATCAATTCTTGAACATGGCTCACCCTTTCCCTTCCCGTTTATAGTGGGACCCGAGTAGATGAAGATAAATGAATGCAAATTCTATTGTTACACAAAAGGCAATCTCTACCCCAGGCATTACCTTTCACTTACTTAACAAACAACAGGCCCGAAGAATGCTTGCAGCGGTTGATCTTTTGCTCACTGCGCCAGCGGGCCTGTTTCATTTCCTGATCCGATTCAAACCTTTCCGCCGTTAAAAACGAAATGGGTTCTCCCTTTACGATGCTGAGAAACCGCCGTTATTTCGATTTACTGGTTGATTTGGTTGGCTTTTCAGGTTTTGGCGGAGGCGCATCCTTGGATGGTTTAGGCGGCTTTGGGTCAGGCTGCTCCGGCTTGACCGGGCGGTTCTCGTTGGTCGGTTTTGGCGTGTGCGTCGGTTTAATCTCTTTCTCGGCGGCATTCGATTTTAACGAATCCGCGGTCGCCCGGTCGTCTGGCCCCTGGTCCTTAACCTTCGCGGTTTTACTCGGCTCAGGTGTTTCTGTGATCACCGGGGTCGGCGTGTCGCTTTCGGTCGCAGTGGGAACAGGCGTCTCGGTCGCTTCGGGATCCACAGTGTCCTTTGCCACTTTCGCGGCCTGACCTGCGTTCAGCAGCGTGTGCTGCTGCGCCTGTTGGAAGGCGCTTTTCAAGTTCCCTGGCGCGCTATTTTCTAGTTTCGCCAGCTGTTGGGAATGTTGGTTCAACTGCTTTTCCAGGTTTTCTGCAGTGGTTTTCTTTTGATGACCCTGCAACTGCTGGCCAGTTTCCAGCACCCGGGTCGACTGGCTCACCTGCTGGTCAAAAGATTGCAATGTCTCGGTCACCGCCTGGTACTTCCCCGCTTGCATCAACGCAGTTACTTCGTTCAAACGCTCTTCTGTGTACTGCGCATTCAGCGCGACCCGGCGGGCCTCACTGAAGGTTAGCGAATAAACCACCTGTTCCGTCAGGGTTTTCACCGGATATAACGTATCACCCGGCAAGGTATTGTAGGCCGCCGAGACCACCCCGTTCGTACCCGAGAAAATTACCACCAGGATCAGCAGCGCCGCTACCCATTGGTAGACTGCCCGCCTGGGCCAGATCATTCCCAGGAAAGCATGCTTCGCGCCGCTGCCGCGTGATTCCGCTTTGATCTGCTGGATCACCCGGGTCCGCGAGGCGCGCACAAATCCAGCCCGCGGGCTCACCTGGTCGCGCTGCGAGACCAGCCACAAGGCCGATTCAAACTCAGACCGGAGAATGGCGGCCTGTTCTGGATGCTGCGCTAACACCTGTTCCACTGTCGCGCTTCCAGACAGGACCGCTTCCAGCCCTGTTTCTAAAATCTCACTGATCTCCTGGTCATCTTGATCAAACACGCGAACCTCGTTCTAATAAATCCTTCAATGCGGAGAGAGCCCGATGCTGTAAAACCCGTACCGCGCCAACCGAACGCTGCATCATTTCAGCAGTCTCTTCCGGCGACAAACCCGATAAAAATCGGAAAATAAGAACGTTGCGATAATCCTCTCTCAATGCTGCAATGGTTTTGCGGAGATCATGATTTTCAATCTTCGTATCAACCAATTCCTCTGGCCCGGCTTCGTGCGACTGCATCTCCAGATCATCAATCGATTGCACAATTTTATGCGAGCGATAATAGTCAATCAGAGAATTTCGCGCAATCCGGAATAAAAATGCAGAAAAAGGCAGGCCCCGTTCGTCATATTTCGGAAGCGCGCGCCAGGCACGCAGGAAAATCTCCTCGGTCAGGTCTTCAGCGTCAAGCCGGTTGCCCAGATGAGAGTACACATACCGGAAAATCATCTCGGCATACTGTTCATACAGCACACCGAATGCTTCGGCATCGCCGCTCTTCACCTCTTTGATGACTTGTTCGTCGTCGAACTGCCGTTCAGGCATTTCCTAACCTATTAAACGTCCGCGTGATTTTGTTGTTACAGTTTTGGTATATCGAAAGAATACCGGCTGATGCCGCCTGGTATTCTCCTTGGATAAGGGAGGCAATCGTATTATAAGACATAGCACGATGGAATAAACGCCTAAAACTGCAATCTACTTTACAAATTACCAACTGGAAAGGATCCTTCCACGAATAGAAATGACAATTTTCGGCGTTTTACCGAAAGACCCCCAGGCTTTCTCACATTCCCAATTCAATCTGCCCTATATTAGTATGAATTTGAAATGGACACTCTTCTGATCTATTTTACCGCGATTCCATCCATTTGGGTGCGTAAAATTTACCCTAAACTTTTTATTTTTCTCTCTGGAGGATTTTTGCTTGGAAAGCCGCTCAGCGAATCCTGGGATCAGGCTGCACGCCGGTCGTTGGCCCACGCACAACCGGCTTATCCTTTACCCAGTCTAACCGGTCAAGCCACATGAAACGGGCATTCCCCCGTTTGCCATCCGGCGTAGTCGCCCAGGCATGGTAAACGATCCAGCTTTGATCCCCCAGCTGAAACACAGACTGGTGCCCCGGCCCTATGACCGGCGGATTCAAATCCAACTGGCTTTTCAAGATGGGATTTTCAGCGGCTTTTTGACATGGCCCAGTGGGAGATTCGCAAACTGCATACCCCACCGCGTACTCTGCTCCAGCATAGTTGTTTGCCGAATAGAAGAGGTAATCCTTCCCAGCGTGTTTGACCATCGTCGGCGCTTCGATCACCTTGCCCTCCCAGGGCTGGTCATTTCCAATCAAACGGGTCGGCTGCCCAACCAGGCTTAAGCCATCCTCAGCCAGTTCTTGCACAGAAATGTAGGTGGGCTTACCGCAGCAGTTGCCGTCATTTTTAAAATAGAGGTAACGCTTATCCCCATCCTGAAATGGGCTGGGGTCGATCGAACCGCCTTCAGCCACCTGGCAGACCAGCGCCTGGTTCCGCGTATCTTTAAACTCCCCGCCGGGCTGGCTGCTCACAGCCACCCCAATGCACTGTCGGTTGGATTTACGGTCGCGTGAAGTGTAATAGAGCAGGTACCGGTCACCCACTCGCATCACTTCTGGCGCCCAGGTGAATCCCGGGCTGGTTAAGGTCCAACCGCGCAGGATGGGCATAGCATCTGGCTGCATCTCCCAGTGGACCAGGTCGCTGGAAAGCGCCACCTGCACGCGATCCTTGCCTGAATTCGTGGCATAGGCGTAGAACTGATCGCCAACTCTTAAGATGAAAGGATCGGGGAAATCCCTGCGTAAAACAGGGTTTTGAAAAGAAACGCCCGGGATCGGGGTCTGAGTTTCACCCGGCCTGGGCGTTAAACCAGAAGTAGAGGATTGGCAGGCTGCCAACAGGATCAAACCAAAAGAGAAAAAAACCATCCACAGATAGCGAAGGCCGGGTTTATGCATAATTCAGGGAACCTGTTCTACAATTTGATCGCTCAACGCTGAGATTAGCGAAAACGCCGTAACAGCGCTACCGCCAACTATACCGGAATCATCAGCGAATGACAACCCCTCCCACTACAGGTTAGCTCCTTCAGCGCTATAAAAATTAAGAGTTAGGTTAGAACCGCCAGGGCTTATTGACATAAATCAGGCAGGTATCCTACAATAGAGCCGCTTATATATGCAAGATTTGATCGTTTTGGTAGAGTTGATAGTTTTGAGGATTTTGTAATGATGTCTACTCCTGACTGGCTTGAGCTTGCCGAAGCTGCGCAAATCCTGGGCATTCACCAATCGACGCTGCGGAGATGGGCTGATGCAGGGAAGATTGCCCACATGCGCACCCTCAGCGGAAGGCGGCGCTTCGAGCGGCAGGTAATCTTGCAAGCCTACCAGGACATGACCGGTCGCAAGCAAACGCCTCAGCAACCGGCGCAAGAAACCGCGCAGCTTGAGACCCAAACGCTCAACCTTGCTCGCCAGCGCACCCACGATCTCTCCAACCACCCTACCTACTGGTTCCAACATCTCAATGAAGAACAACGCCTGCTTTTCCGCTACAGCGGTCAGCGCCTGCTTGGATTGATGATGCAGTTCATCAGCCGCATGGATTCCGCCGATACTTTTCTCGCCGAAGGCAAGCGCGTCGCCGGGGATTATGGAAGAATCTGCTATCACGCTGGGCTGTCCATCTCACAAACGGCTGAGGCTTTCCTCTTCTTCCGGCGCTCTATTCTCGAATCGGTACAGGCCACCACCGGATTAGATGGTCCCCATGACCTGGATGGACAGCGCGTATTCTTACGCACCATCGATTTTTTTGATAATCTCCTGATAGCCACGATTGAAAGTTATGCTACCATGGAGCAATAACCTATTGTACGGCGTCCCATCAAAACATCGCTTGTGGCGCTCGTATATCAGAAGGTGAAATCGAAAATAGATTTTTGAAAGTTATCATCATGACGAACCACCTTGAGATAGATATACCCGTCTCAAGTATTTATCCTGCCGCGCATATCAAGCGTACAGCTGCTGCATAAATCAAACTTTGGAGAAATGTTCGCATGCCAGAAAAAACTATCAACCACTTTATGTTTTTGAAGCTAACCGATTCCTACTGGACACAGGCCCCGCAAGAACGCGCCAGCCTGTTCACTGCCCTCGCCGGCGATCTGGGGGAGAGTGTAGCCTGCTCCAACTTCTACCAGATATCTCCCTTACAGGCGGATGCTGATTTCCTGATCTGGAATGCCGCCCCGCTTCAAAATGAACAAGATGAAGCCATTTTCTTCGAAAACGTCGCGCGTGCGGTCAATACCCGACGGCGCTGGTTCAACCCGGTGGTCGACCTGTGGGGCTACACCCGCCCATCGGTCTACTCGCGCAATCCCTCGCCGCAGGAGATTGATCCTTTCGCCGCGCAGCGCCAGACCTATCTGGTGCTCTATCCCTTTGTCAAAACGGTGCAGTGGTATCTGTTGGGGCGCGACACGCGCCAGGGCATGATGAACGAGCACATCCGCGTTGGGCACCAGTATCCTGAGATCAAACAACTGCTGCTGTATTCCTTCGGGGTGCAGGATCAGGAATTTGTTGTGGTTTACGAAATGGAAACCCTCTACCGCTTCTCAGAACTGGTAAATGAACTGCGTGGCAGCGACGTGCGGGAATACACCGAACGGGATACACCTGTCTACACCGGCATCTGGCGCGCGCCAGACGCTCTGGCAGCCCTGTTTGGCGGCAAGGAGTAAACATGAAAACTGCCGTTTTAATCATGGCATATGGAGGACCCGATTCCCTGGAAGATATCGAGCCTTACCTGCTGGATATTCGCGGCGGGCGCCCCACTTCTCCTGAATTGGTCGCCGAAATTCGCGAGCGTTATGCCCGGATTGGCGGACGCTCGCCCCTGCTGGAGATCACCCGCGCTCAGGCCAACGCCTTGGAAGCCTGCCTGAACAGCCTTACGTCTGGCCAAAACGGCGCTCCAGAATATCAGGCCTATGTCGGGATGCGCCACTGGAAGCCCTATATTCGCGAAGCGGTCGCGCAAATTGCCGCCGAAGGCTACCAGCAAGGGATTGCCTTTTGCATGGCCCCGCATACTTCCCGCATGAGCACCGGCGCTTACCTGCAAAAACTGCAAGAAGCCCTGGAAATTGTTCCCACGGCGCCCAAAATGGACTTCATCGAAAGCTGGTATGACCAGCCCTTCCTGGTCCATTCCCTGGCTCAAAAAGTGCGGGAGGCGCAGGAGCAGTTTCCGGCTGAAGCACGCAGCGATATTCACTACCTGTTTACCGCGCACAGCCTGCCCGCTTCGCTAACTGCACAAGGCGATCCCTATGCCGATCAGCTGCAAGAAACCGCGCGCCTGGTTGCCCAGGACTTGAGCCTGCCAGATGAGCGCTGGTCGTTTGGCTACCAAAGCGCGGGAGCCATGCCCGGGCGCTGGCTCGGCCCCCAGGTTGAGGAAATCCTGCCGCAGTTTGCCCAACAGGGTTGGAAAAATGTACTGCTCACGCCAGTTGGGTTTATGGCAGACCACGTAGAAATACTGTTTGACCTGGATATCGAAGCCCAGGAATTAGCGCATGAACTGGGTATCCGGCTGGTGCGCAGCGAATCCTTGAATGCCACGCCCATGTTTATCGAAGGGCTGGCCCGGTTTATTCTAGAAAAAGCAGCAGCAAAAGCAGATGGAAGTCACTAAAAATATCGCCATTATCGGCGGCGGCATCACCGGGTTGGCAACAGCCCACACCATTCAAACCTATGCCCGGAAGAACAACCTTCCGCTGCGCTTCACCCTCTTCGAGAGCAGCGCTCGCCTGGGTGGTAAGGTATCTTCCGAAGCTGCGGAGGGCTTTGTGGTGGAAGGCGGTCCAGACAGCTTTTTGCTTCAAAAGCCTTGGGCAGCGGAACTGGCTCTGGCCCTGGGCTTAGAGTCCCAATTAATCGGCACGAACGAGAAGCAGCGCAAGCTCTTTGTGGTCAATCACGGGCGGTTGATCCCCATGCCCGACGGCGTGATGCTGATCATCCCCACCCGCTTTATGCCCTTCATCACCTCGCCGTTGATCTCCTGGCCCGGGAAAATCCGCATGGGCATGGACTTGTTCATCCCGCGCCGTAAGGATGACGCGGACGAAAGTATTGGTAATTTTATTCGCCGGCGGTTGGGTAAGGAAGCGCTGAATAAACTGGCTGCGCCGCTCCTTTCAGGCATTCATGTATCTGACCCAGAACAACAAAGCCTGTTGGGTACCTTCCCGCGCTTTCGCAATATTGAAAAACAGCACGGCAGCCTGATCCGGGGCATGTTAGCCCAGCGCCGCGCCGCCGCGCAAAAGAACAGCAAACCGCGCCAGGAGCAGGACGCCCGTCCCTGGAAGCGTTCTGCCTTTGTCAGCTTAAAGGGCGGAATGGCGCAACTGGTCGAAGCCCTGGAACAGGCTTTAGATGGCGGCGAACTCCGGACCAACTGCCCGGTGAGCCAGATCCGTCCCCAGGCGGGCGGTGGTTACCAGATTACAACGCAGGATGAGGAAACCACCCAGGCAGACGCTGTGGTCCTGGCGACGCCAGCCTATGTTTCCGCAAAACTGGTCGAATCTTTCTCTCCAACCCTTTCACAGGCGCTAAATACCATCCGCTACGTCTCGACAGCCACCGTCTCTCTGGCTTACAACCGGTCGGAAGTTGGCAGCGTTATTGATGGCGTAGGTTTTATTATCCCCCGCAGCGAAAACCGCTTCATCTCAGCTTGCACCATTTCCTCCACCAAGTTTTCCTCCCGCGCCCCACAAGGACAGCTGCTGCTGCGCTGCTTTGTAGGTGGTCCTGGGCGGGAGGATGATGTTTTCAAAAGTGACGCTGAAATCATAGCCAATGTGCGCGCCGATTTATCCGATTTAGCTGGCGTACAGGCTGAACCGCTCCTGGCGCGGGTATTCCGTTGGAACAAGGGCAACGCCCAATACGATGTTGGTCACCTGGAGCGCGTCAGGCAGATGCATGCCCTATGTGCCGAATTTCCCGGCTTGTATCTAACCGGCAGCGCCTATGAAGGTATCGGCGTTCCCGATTGCATTCATCAAGGTCAGCAAGCCGCCGAAAAAGCCATCGCTTTCAGCAACGAAAGTCTACAGGAATCCATACTCTCAGGACAAGCATAATGCAACTTTATTGTTTTAGCGTTTCCCACCAGAATACCCCGGTTGAACTACGTGAATGCCTGAGCCTGCCCGCGGAGACCCTTGTGGAAGGATATACAAGATATCCCATCCGCTGTGGAACTTATGCTGGCATTGAGGAAATGGTAATCTTATCTACCTGCAACCGCCTGGAAGTGTATGCCATTCTGAATACCCAGGGCAATTCTGAGGAACCGGCTGCCTTCCAACCACTGCTATCCTACCTCGAAGAGGCCTTTTACCTCCCGCTGCCGCTGGTGCAGCCTTACCTGCGCCAGTTTGCGGGTTCGCAAGTGGTAGAACACCTCTTTCAAGTATCTGCCGGGCTGGATTCGATTGCCATTGGCGAAACACAAATTCTTGGGCAGGTCTCTCATGCCCTGGATACAGCGTTACAGATGGGCAGTGCCCGACATGTGCTGTCGTCGCTCTTTCGCGCGGCCATCCATACCGGCAAGCAGGTGCGCACAGACACAGAGATAGGCCGCCGCCCGACCAGCATCAGTTCGCTAGCGGTTGAGTTGGCGGAAGATGTCGTAGGCAATCTATCCCAGCGAAACGTGCTGGTGGTTGGCGCAGGAAAAATGGGCAGTTATGCTGTTGAAGCATTACAAGAACATGGTGTAAAGGATATTTTTCTAATCAACCGTACCTACAGCCACGCCGCGGAAATTGTGACCCGTCTTGGTGGCACAGCGCTGCCATACGATCACCTGTTTGACGGACTGTTAAGCGCCGATGTCGTTTTCACCTCCACAGCAGCTCCCCTGCCCATCATTCGCCCGGATTTGGTCTCGGCAGTCATGACGCAGCGAGCACAGCGACCGCTGATGTTGATTGACCTGGCGGTGCCCCGCAACGTTGACCCCCGGGCACGAGAAGTCTCCAACGTGCAGGTGTACGACATGGATGGCCTGCAAACCTTTGCGGTCAGGTCTCCAGCCAGCAGCCATCAAGAAATCTCCCGCGCTCAGGCGATTGTCCAAAAAGAACTGGAAGAGTATGAAAAACTACTGCATATTATTCCCTTTATTGGCGAACTGCATAAGAAAGTAGAAAATATCCGCCAGCGGGAAGTGGATCGGGCATTGCGGCATCTGCCAGACCCCGACCCGCAGGTGCTGCAGCAGATCGATCTGTTTTCTCGTTCGCTGGTGCGCAAGATCCTGCATGAGCCAACGATGCATTTGCGTAAAGAAATGGACCAGGAAAATATTCAGGATTATGTTACCGTGCTCTCCCGGCTGTTTGATTTACAGTCCGATGGGATGGATTTGCTCGGCGAGGATCAGGAAAAATGGATCCAGTGAAAGACAAGCCTATCACTTTAGGCAGCCGTCCTTCCAAGTTGGCGCGCTGGCAAACCGAGCATATTCTCGATATACTAAAAAGCGCCTGGCCTGATCTCTCCTACCGGGTGATCACCCTGGTCACCGAAGGAGACAAAACCCTCGACCGCCCGCTGCCAGAAATTGGCGGCAAAGGGGTGTTTACCCAGGTATTGGAAGCAGCCTTGCTTTCGGGTGAAATCGACCTGGCCGTCCATTCCCTGAAAGACTTGCCCGTCGATAATGCGCCCGGTCTGGACGTTGGTGCGATTAGCCAGCGCGCTAATGCACAGGATGTGCTCATTTCGGCAAAGCAGCAAAAATTGTCCGACCTGCCGTTGAATGCGCGGGTAGGCACCTCGAGCCTGCGCCGGGCAGCGCAAATCCGCGCAGTTCGTCCGGACCTGACCATTCTTCCCCTGCGGGGAAATATTGACACGCGCTTGCGAAAAGTATTGCAGGGTGAATACGATGCCATCCTACTGGCAGCCGCCGGAGTCGAACGGCTGGACCTGGGTGAATTTATTTCTGAATATCTTCCTTTTGAGGTTATGCTTCCCGCCCCTGGGCAAGGCGCACTGGCTGTACAGTGCCGCGCTGACGATACCCGCTTGCAAACACTGATCCAGCCAATCCATGATGCAGCTACGGCGGGTGCAGTCGCTGCGGAACGGGCGTATCTTGCTGCATTGGGAGGTGGTTGTTCCGCGCCCGTTGCGGCATTTGCAGAAGAAAAAAATGGAATACTGCAACTCACCGGCCTGGTGGCTTCAGTAGATGGGCAGCGTATTATTCGCGGCGCGGCGGCAGGGATTGACCCAAATGCACTGGGAGAAATGCTGGCGAAACAGGCACTGGCGCAAGGCGCAGGAGCCTTGCTGCAATGAGCAACCTCTCCGGTAAACGCATCCTGGTCACCCGCCCGCGCGCCCAGGCAGAATCCCTGGTGGATATGCTCGCTGATCTAGGTGCCATTGCGGTGGTTTTTCCAACCATCGAAATCAGCGCGCCGGAAGATACTCGCCAGCTGGATCAAGCCATTCAAGCGCTTTCGCAGTACCAATGGGTAATTTTTACCAGCGTGAACGGCGTAGCCGCTTTCTGGGAGCGCCTTAACGCATTGGGGAAAACCATAAATTCATTTGAGGGCTTGCAGGTTGCCGCCATTGGCCCGGCAACGGCTCTAGCCTTGCAAGAGCGTGGGCTGCAGCCGGATTTTGTCCCTCAGGAATACGTGGCCGAAGCCATTCTGCCGGGCCTGGGGGAAGTTCATGGTCGGCGCATTTTACTGCCCCGCGCAGATATCGCCCGAAAAGCCCTGGTCACTGCACTAAACGAACAGGGTGCATTTCCAGATGAGATCGCCGTCTATCGCACCCTGCCTGCCCAGCTGGATGAAGATGCTGTCAATGAACTGTCCCAAGGGGTTGATGTCGCCACTTTCACCAGTTCTTCCACGGTACGCAACTTTTTTAGACTGCTGGGCGAACGCGCCTTGCCCCTGCTAGGCCAGGCACACATTGCCTGCATTGGGCCGATCACTGCCGAAACGGCACGTGCTTGCGGGCTACACGTGGATATTATCGCTGATGAATATACCACGCAAGGCCTGGTCAATGCGCTGCTTTCCTTTTATCACACGCCAGCCTGAAGGCTGTCTGCTCCATTATCCTTTGAAAGGATTTTCCAATGACAACAAAAGAAGTTCTGCATCCGTACGCAGAAAAAACAACCCAACCCGGTTTTCCTTCTGCCCGGCCGCGCCGCCTGCGCGCCACACCTCAACTCCGAGCTATGGTGCGCGAAACCAGCCTGGCCCCTGATGATTTCATCTATCCATTGTTTGTCACGCATGGACATGGCCTGCGTTCTGAAATTTCCTCCATGCCGGGTGTCTACAACCTTTCTCCTGATATGCTCGCCGAGGAAGTTCGTTCAGTCGCACGCCTGGGTATTCCAGCAGTACTGTTATTTGGTCTTCCTGAAACCAAAGACCCGATTGGACTGGAGAATTTTGCCCCTAACGGTATCGTCCAGCAAGCAACCCGGGCGATTAAAGATGCCTCTCCAGAAACAGTCGTCATCACCGATGTCTGCCTATGCGAATATACCGATCACGGACACTGCGGTTTGTTGAATATGGGTGGTCCAGACCGGCCAGATATGCATTTGCCTGAAGGATATGTGCTCAACGACTCGACGCTTGAGATCCTGGCAAAAGTGGCGGTTTCGCACGCTGAGGCAGGCGCGGATATCGTCGCGCCATCGGGGATGCTGGATGGCATGGTAGCTGCCATTCGCGCCGGGTTAGACCAGGCAGACTTCAAGAATCTGCCTATCCTGTCCTATTCTACAAAATATGCGTCTGGCTTCTACGGCCCCTTCCGAGAAGCCGCTCAGGGCGCACCCAGGTCTGGTGACCGGCGCAGCCACCAGATGGACCCGGCCAACATCCGTGAAGCGCTGCGCGAAACTGCACTCGACATTGCCGAAGGTGCGGATATGCTGATGGTCAAACCGGCCCTGGCGTACCTGGATGTGATCCATGCGATACGCGAGCATTTCCCAGAACTGCCTTTAGCTGCTTATAACGTCAGCGGTGAATATGCGATGGTCAAAGCCGCCAGCGCTAACGGCTGGTTGGATGAGCAGCGCGTTGTAATGGAACTGCTGACCGGCATACGCCGCGCCGGAGCCGACTTGATTATTACTTACCACGCGAAAGACGCAGCTCGTTGGCTGCTAGAGGAGCAGTCTTGAATCCCTCTGCCTCCCCTCAAAACCCTTTGAAAGCAGCTCCCCTTCAACCTGAAGCACTGACCTCCGCGCAGCGCTTCTTAAACGCCTGCCGCCAACAGCCCGTAGACTGCACGCCCGTCTGGTTTATGCGTCAGGCCGGGCGTTACATGAGCGAATATCGTGCGATTCGTGCTAAACACACCCTGCTGGAAATCTGCGCTCAGCCGGAATTGGCCGCAGAAGTGACCCTTCAGCCGGTCGAGCGCCTGGGTGTCGATGCTGCCATCCTGTTCGCGGATATCCTCCTACCGCTCATCCCCATGAACATCCAGTTGGAGTTTGCCGCCGGGGAAGGCCCGGTCATCCACAATCCTATCCGTTCAGCGAGCGATGTCGCTGCGCTACGGCTGGTTGAACCGCATGAATCGCTGGCTTTTGTGATGGACGCACTGCGCATTGTGCGCCGCCAGCTGGACGGTAAAACCGCCTTGATTGGCTTTGCCGGTGCGCCGTTTACCCTGGCCAGCTACATTATTGAAGGCGGGTCATCGCGCAATTATTTACGGACCAAGCGAATGATGTACGCGGATCCGCAGACCTGGCACCAGTTGATGGGAAAACTTGCTCAGGTGATTGCAGATTACCTCTCCGCGCAGGTAGAAGCGGGAGCGCAAGCAGTGCAGCTCTTTGACAGCTGGGTAGGAGCCCTGGCCCCTGAAGAATATCGCGAGTATGTAATGCCTTATTCAAAACGCATCTTCCAGGCCTTGCAAGCTACCGGCGTCCCAACCATTCACTTTGGCACCGGTACGGCTTCGCTCTTATCTGCGATGCAAGAAGCCGGCGGAGATGTCATTGGCATAGACTGGCAAACGCCCCTGGATTGGGCCTGGGAACGCCTGGGCTATCAGGTCGCAGTCCAGGGGAACCTGGACCCCACTACCCTGTTCGCGCCCCTCCCTGAACTAGACCGGCGTGTCGACCGCATCCTGCGTCAGGCTGCCGGGCGGCCCGGGCATATCTTCAACCTCGGTCACGGCATTTTGCCAGAGACGCCGGTTGAACAGGTGAAACACGTGGTAGAACGGGTGCACGAACAAACCGCCCGTTCCTCTCATTCGGCTAAGGAGCAGTGATCCCATGAACACAAGTCAATCCCAAAAGTTGTTTGCGGAAGCGCAGACCCTCTTCCCGGGCGGCGTTAATTCGCCGGTACGTGCTTTTCGAGCAGTGGGTGGTCAACCCTTGTTCATTGATCACGGACAGGGGCCTTACCTGTTTGATGTCGACGGTAACCGCCTGATTGACTATGTACTTTCCTGGGGACCATTGATCCTGGGGCATGCACACCCCAAAGTTGTCTCCGCGATCAGCAGCACAGCCGCGCTCGGCACCAGTTTTGGCGCCCCGAACGTGCTGGAGATTGACCTGGGCCGCCTGATCCAGGCGTTTATGCCTGACCTGGAAATGCTGCGCTTTGTTAACTCTGGCACAGAGGCCACCATGACTGCTCTACGCCTGGCCCGCGCTTTTACGAGACGAGCCAAAATCGTCAAGTTTGAAGGCTGCTACCACGGGCACGCGGATTTACTGCTGGTGAAAGCTGGTTCAGGGGTTGCCACGCTGGGCCTGCCCAATTCCCCTGGCGTACCACCTGCCAGTACCGCCGATACACTGGTTGCCACGTTTAATGATCTGGGAAATGTGGAAGACCTGTTTGAACGCTTTGGCAATGAGATTGCCGCAGTGATTGTCGAGCCAGTGGCCGGGAATATGGGGGTTGTACCGCCAGAGCCCGGCTTTCTGGCGGGTTTGCGCCGCCTGACCAGCGCCAGCGGAGCATTGCTGATCTTCGATGAAGTAATGACCGGCTTCCGCGTTCACCGCGGTGGCGCGCAAACGTTATATAACATTCAGCCTGACTTGACCACGCTGGGTAAGGTCATCGGCGGTGGTTTACCGGTAGGCGCCTACGGTGGACGGCGGGAGATTATGCAAATGGTTGCCCCTTCTGGCCCCATGTACCAGGCTGGCACGCTCTCCGGGAATCCCATCAGTATGGCCGCCGGGATTGTTACCCTGCAAGAACTGCAAAAACCGGGTGTCTGGGAGAATGTTGGAGCAAAACGCGGAGCGTTTGGGCGCTGGCGTGTGTGCCGCCGCGCAAGCCGCCGGTTTCCCCATTCAGCTTCAACGGGTAGGCACCATGTTCACCACCTTCTTTACCGATCAGCCGGTACGAGATTGGCAAAGTGCAAAACAGGCCAGCACAGATCGTTATGCCAGCTACTTCCGCGCCATGCTCGAAGAAGGCGTTTATCTGGCCCCCTCCCAGTTTGAAGCCGGCTTTTTATCAACCACCCACGGAAGCGAAGCGATCGACCAGACGGTTGCAGCAGCGCGCAAAGCTTTTCGAAAAATCGGATAACCATATGCCAGGGTTTCCCGCTTGAAGCAGAGCAGGGCAGCAAGGTTGCCCTGCTCTGCTTCAAGCGGATAAATAGCAAAGTCCCGCAATTCGCAGTAAAATAGTATGATTTAAGAAAGGAGAATTGGATGTCAACATCTTCCGACCTGGAAGAGCTTTCTATATTAGGCCATCCAGCTCAACCCAGTAAAAATCTCGAGGCATTCCCGAATCGTGCCCCAGGCCGATTTTATCTGGTCACGTTGGAGACCGATGAATTTACCTGCCTTTGCCCTAAAACCGGTCAGCCGGATTTTGCGACCATAAAAGTACAATACGTTCCGCATGAAAAAGTGGTCGAGTCAAAGTCCTACAAGCTGTACCTGTGGTCCTACCGCAACGAAGGCGCGTTTCATGAACATGTGGTCAACCAGATTATGGATGACCTGGTCAAGGTACTCGATCCACACTGGATCCGCGTGACTGGTGCGTTCAATATCCGCGGTGGGATCGGCATCATGGTGGAAGCGGAGCAGTGCAAGACGCCCGCAGCGCGCCAGCAGTGGCTGGAAACGAAAGGGAATGCTCTGCCAGAAAAACAGGCGCAGGCATGATTTTTGAGAAAAAGAACTCCCGGGAATACCGGTGGTTCACGCTGGTCACAGCCATTTTCGTCACGACCTTAATCACCTCGAATATCATCGCGGTGAAACTCGTGCGCATCGCGGGACTGGTGCTGCCGGCTGCTGTGATTCTTTTTCCCATCGCGTATATCTTTGGGGATGTGCTGACCGAGGTTTACGGATACAGCAGTGCCCGCCGGGTCATCTGGACCGGATTTTTATGCAATTTGTTAGCGGTTACCGCCTTTTGGATCGGAGGTATATTGCCTCCGGCCTCTTTCTGGACTGCGGGAGGTTTTCAAACACCAGACACCGCCCAGCAGGCTTATCTTGCTATCCTCGGCTTCACGCCGCGGCTGCTGGCTGCTTCATTCTTTGCTTACCTGGTCGGCGAATTTCTCAATTCATTCGTGATGGCCAAGTTGAAGGTGCAGACCCAGGGACGTTACCTGTGGGTGCGTACCATTTCCTCAACCATCGTTGGCGAGGGAGCCGATTCTGCCGTTTTTATTACCGTCGCCTTCTTTGGCATCCTGCCCTCAGGGCCACTGCTCGCTACAATCTTCTCACAATGGGCATTTAAAGTGATTTATGAGGTACTGGCAACCCCGCTCACTTATCTGGTGGTCAATTACTTGAAACGCAGCGAAAACGAGGATTATTTCGATAACAACACTGACTTTAATCCGGTATCATTTTAAGCAGTTCATTTTAGAAACATGTAGAATCAATTCGTTATGAGGAGAAACCATGGAACAGAAATCAGGTCAAGATAACTTCACCCTCAAAAAAGGGTTAGCGCAAATGCTCAAAGGCGGGGTGATTATGGATGTAGTTACCCCCGAACACGCCCGCATTGCTGAAGATGCGGGAGCAGTCGCCGTGATGGCCTTAGAACGTGTCCCGGCGGATATCCGCGCCAGCGGCGGTGTAGCCCGCATGAGCGACCCGGAATTAATCATGAAGATTATGGATACCGTCAGCATTCCAGTCATGGCGAAATGCCGTATTGGTCACTTCGTTGAAGCGCAAATCCTGGAAGCGATTGGCGTCGATTACATCGACGAATCCGAAGTACTCACCCCTGCAGATGAGGCGCATCACATCAACAAACACGCCTTCAAAGTGCCCTTTGTTTGCGGCTGCCGTAACCTGGGTGAAGCCCTACGCCGCATTGGCGAAGGCGCGGCGATGATCCGCACCAAGGGCGAAGCCGGGACAGGTGATGTGGTGGAAGCTGTCCGCCACGGGCGCACGGTGTTGGATGAAATTCGCCGCCTGACGGTGCTGCCAGAAGAAGAAGTGATGGCTTTTGCCAAGGAAATTGGTGCGCCTTATGAATTGGTTCTGGAAACGCGCACCCTGGGACGTTTGCCCGTGGTTAACTTCGCCGCGGGTGGCATTGCGACCCCCGCCGATGCCGCACTGATGATGCAGCTGGGTGTGGATGGTGTGTTTGTTGGGTCCGGCATCTTCAAGTCTGGCGACCCGGCCCGCCGCGCGGCAGCGATTGTCAAAGCCACTACCCACTTCAATGATGCAAAGATCCTGGCAGAGGTCAGCCGCAACCTGGGTGAGCCGATGGTCGGGCGGCAGATTTCCGCCATTCCAGATGCGGAGTTGATTGCCAGCCGCGGCTGGTAAGGAGCGGCAATGAAAATCGGCGTGCTGGCACTGCAAGGTGATTTTATTGAACATATCCAGGCGCTGGAACGAATTGGTGTTGAAGGTCGTGAGGTGCGCCTGCCAGTGCAGCTGGAAGAATTAGCCGGGCTGATCATCCCGGGCGGCGAGTCAACGACAATCAGTAAACTGGCTACTGCTTACGGATTCTTCGAGCCATTACAGAAGTTTGGCAGAGAACGAGCAATTTGGGGTACCTGCGCGGGTTCGATATTCCTTGCTAAGGAAATCCTACCGGTGCAGGGGGCCCAGCCAACCCTCAAGCTCATGGATATTCTTGTCGAACGTAACGCCTTTGGTCGGCAGGTGGATAGTTTTATTGCCTCTTTGGAAGTTCCAGCTCTGGCGCAGCCAAACCAGGAGAACCCTCCCTTTCAAGCCGTGTTTATCCGCGCGCCGATCATTCGTGCCACAAATGGGGCAACCCGGGTGCTGGCTCGCTTGCCGGATGAGCGCATAGTAGCCGCACAACAAGGCAGGCTGCTGGCAACCGCTTTCCATCCCGAACTGACCCACGACGACCGTTTCCACCGCTACTTCGCCGACCTGGCGCGCTCATAGAGCGAACGTATCGCGAGGTTGGGGCAATAACTGCCTCAACCTCGCGATATTTTTTTGTCTTTACTTACTCGAAATCGCCGCGATATAACGTTCTGCTGATCGCGCCACGGCTGCCTTTGCCCCAGTAGGGATGACCCTGCCCCACCAACCGCCATAAATCCGATCAAATGGATAAGGCTCGACAGCAGCGACAATCTTACCAACGGCTTGCGCCGGGAGCGGAATCAGGTTGGGATAGCTGTACATAAAACTGACATAGCGTCGATCTGGTACGACCGTGATCGTATCCCCGGTCAATAAAACACCCCGCCCCTCAGCTCCCTTTGACCAGTATAAGGCCGTGCTGCCCTGGAAATGCCCGCCGCAGCGGATGAGGGTGACGTCCGCGTTAATGGTTTTGTTTTCCCCCTCCCAGAATTCGATGCAGGAGTCCTTGCGCATCACGTGTTCGCGGTCTGCGACCGGCAGGTAAATGGGCGCTTGAAACACACGGGCCCATTCCACCATACTGGAATAAAAGTGAGGATGTGAAATGGCAATCGCCGAAACGCCTCCTAAAGCCTGGATGACTGCAATGGTAGGGTCATCGATTAGGCTGATGCAGTCCCACAACACGTTGCCCTGCGGGGTTTGCACTAACAGCGCTCGCTGCCCAATCGCAAACTCCGGGTGGGTGCCAATCCCGGTCAGGCCAGGCTCGAGCAGTTTAATAATATTATGGTGATCGGCCTGCAGGTCTTCAAGCGTTGTCCACTGCTGGCCGTTTGGCCCAATATACTGGCGTTCATCGCTGCAAATTGGGCATCGCTCAGGGGCTTGCGTTGTTTCAGAAAACTGCGTCCCGCAGGTTTTACAGATATAGTTCGGCATTTCCACCCTCCATTTATGAACGGTTTTACAATTTTTTTCAGACATGAAAGCTGCCAGGCCGATCCGCCCAAGCGGCTTGTGATCAATTCTTCACATTTTTCGCCTGTAAAGCAGCATCAATCACTGCCGAGAATTGATCAAAGGAAGCTGGGCCAAGTAATGCTTTGCCATTGACGAGAAAAGCCGGGGTAGCCTTAAATTGATGAGCATATCCGTCTTGAGTACTTTGCGCCACATCCGCCGTATACTTTCCGGAATCGAGACACTGATCAAAGCGAGCTGTGTCCAGGCCCAAATCAGCCGCGTACTGCTTTAGATCCTTAACTTGCAAGTTAGGCGCTTTTTCATATAAAAGGTCATGGTATGCCCAGAACTGACCCTGATCATAAGCGCACAGCCCGGCTTCAGCAGCTTTGGGCGATTCGGCTGTAATAATGGGCAGATCGCGCCAGATAAAGCGCACCTGCTGGCCATAGTGAGCCAGGATTTGTTGTTGCACGCCAGCCTTAAACCATCCCCGGCAGGTGCTGCAGCCAAAGTCGCCATATTCAATGATGAGTCACCGGTGCATCCGCCGGGCCCAAAGAGCGACGGTAATCTTCAGCCGCGGCAGGACTTGCTGCGCCTTGTTTCGGCAGAGCGAGGTAAACCGCCAACGCGAGGAAGATCAAAACGATACCTGGCAGCAGCCACAAAATAAGTCGAGGTCTGCGCTTGCTTGATTCAAAAGACATTTTGTCGCTATCCGGATTTCTCATTCAACCTCGCAGCTCTTCCTCAAATCGATTTCTCTTTTGCTATTCTCACAAAATAATATCACTTATATCCCCTTTATTCAAAGCCAGGTTATGGACTCTTTGAGTGTGTTTCAAGATTTTGCGCTACCAGGCAGAGGTGCTTGCCTCTGCCTGGTAGCGCAAAAAATAATCCGGTTCACTCATTTTTGATATCCTTTTTATCTGGGATGTTTATATTCAAAGGTAAAATTAGCTTTGCGTCAGGAACTTTCAGGGACGGGCGCGACCAAAAGAACAGACTGATCACAGAAGCGTGGGGAGAAGATTGAATCAATCCATAGAAATTAAAACTGAACACTTATCGCGAAATGTCGACGGAAAACTACTGGTTAATGATATTTCCATCGAGGTAATGGTTGGGGAAGTCCTGGCAATCGTCGGTCCAAGCGGCGCGGGGAAATCTTCCTTTTTGCGGTTGATCAACCGCCTGGATGAGCCTACCGGTGGAACCGTGTACCTGCAAGGGCAGGATTATTTGTCCATTCCTCCCAGAGAACTGCGCCGCAGGGTGGCGATGGTGATGCAATCCGCGTTTTTCTTCCCCGGCACGGTCGCGGATAACATTCGCTATGGCCCGGCGCAGCGCGGCGAGGAACTTTCCGACGCCACCATTCACCGCCTGCTGGACGAGGTGGGACTGGATGGCTATGCCAACCGCACCCCGGACCGCTTATCCGGCGGCGAAGCACAGCGGGTGTCTCTGGCGCGCACCCTGGCCAATTCGCCAGAAATTCTACTGCTGGACGAGCCCACTTCGGCGCTCGACCCGGCCTCCAAGGAAGATGTAGAGGCTTTGATCCGGCGCGTTCTCGGTGAAGAGCACCTGACTTGTTTGATGGTAACGCATGATATGGAAGAAGCCGTGCGCTTTGCGAACCGGGCAATGGTCATGGTAAAAGGTGAATTGGAACGGATCGGCAGTGTCGAGGAGGTATTGCATGCTCGCCCAGATTTTTCATAATCCAACGCTTTTAAACGCAGCCCAGGCCGGTGTGACGATTGTAATAGCCCTGGCAGTGATGCTCACCGCGCGCGGCCAACATATTCATATCGAACGCGACACCATCATTGCCCTGGCACGCGGCATAGCCCAGATTGTTGCTGTCGGCCTCATTCTGGTAGTTCTGCTGAAAGGGCCCGTGTGGGTATCCTTCTTCGTACTGGTCGGGATGATCCTTGCAGCCGCGTCCATCTCCACCCGCCGAGTGAAGATCCCTGGCGCTTATACCATATCTCTCACCGGCATTGCCCTTGGCGCGGGGTCTGTCATCGTGGTCATGACCCTGTTAGGCGTGATTGAAATGAAAATAACTTCACTGGTGCCGGTAGGCAGCATGGTCATCGCCAACGCGATGAACACCAATGCGCTTACCCTGGAACGCTTCCGCTCAGAGATCGCAGCGCACACTGGCCAGATCGAAACCGGATTGTCTCTAGGCGCAGACCCCAAAAGCGTCGTCGCACCTTATGTGCAGGCATCCATCACCGCCGGCCTGATTCCCTCGCTCAACTCGCTCAGTTCACTGGGGATCGTGTGGATTCCTGGCCTGATGGCTGGTATGATCCTTTCCAATACCAACCCGGTCAACGCTGCAATTTACCAGTTTGTAGTCATCGCCATGTTATACGCTACTGGCGGGCTGACTTCGATGGTCACTACGCTGCTCATCCGCTCGCATGCTTTCAGCGCTGCTGACCAGCTGGTGCTGCGCTAAATAAAACAACTGGATGAACAACTGCTGCTGCGGTTGTTCATCCAGTTGTGAAATATCTTATGCCACGCAGAAGCGTGCTCGCAGCGCATGCTCATCCAGAGAATGCTGGCCGACAATAACGTCATATTCGGTGGGCTCAACCACCCAACCACTTTTCAGGTCATAATAGGCCAGATCTTTTACCGGAACCTCCAGCTGGACAGACTGCGTCTCACCTGGTTCTACAGCTACGCGGGTAAAAGCTTTCAACTCCTTCGGCGCACGCTCTACTTTTGAATGCAGCGCAGTTACATAAAGCTGGACCACCGTCTCGCCAGCTACCGCCCCGGTATTTGTTACCGAAAACATCACTTGCAGATTGTCAGCAGGAGTAAGTTCTGCTTTCGCCAGCCGCAGATCTTGATAGGCATAGGTGGTGTAACTCAACCCAAAGCCGAAGGGGAACGCTGGAGCGCATTCATCTCTTTCCAGCTTACGATACCCGTGCCACAGATCGTAAGTAATTTCCTCGGCATCTTTGTCAAAGAATGGCAGGTCTTCCACGCGGCGCGCAAATACGCATGGCAGCCGCCCGCTCGGATTCACCTTGCCCAGCAGCACATCGGCGAAGGCATTGCCACCTTCCATCCCTGGGTACCACAGCATCAGGATCGCCGGAACCTGCTCGCGCCATGCCTCGGTAATCACCGCGCTGCCAGCCATGATCGCAATGATGGTCTGTGGGTTCGCCGCGGCAACCGCCTGGATCAAGGCCTCATCTTCTGTATGCAAGGCCAGGCTCGAGCGGTCCCCACCCACGCCAAACGCAGAATCGTTCTCCGGTTGGGGCGCACCAGCCATCATCGCCTGCAGGATGGGCTGCTCTTCTGGGGTCGGTTGGGGGAAACTTGACGCAAACTGGCCCATTGTGTCCGGGGCAATATATTCACCTTCATCCGCAGAGGTATATCCGACCACGCAGATGATCGTTTCAGCGCCTTGCGCGACCAACGCAGCCCGGGCCAGGTCACTCCCGTCGTCATAGACAATTTCAACGCTGTCACCCAACGCGCTGCGCAGCCCCTGAAGCGGGGTCACCACATAAGCCGGATTGGTGTTACTTGATCCGCTGTCGCCGGTGTTGGGTTTATCCGCCAGCTGGCCAATGACGGCAATACGCTGAACATTTTTCAATGGCAGCAGACCACCCTCATTCTTAAGCAGCACAATCCCTTTTTGAGCTGCTTCCCGCGCCAGTTGCCGGTGGGCTGCGCAGCCGACGACCTCCGCGCCATAATCCGCCGGGTTGCGTCCCTGGGCAAAGCGTACCTGCTGGCGCAAAATCCGCAGCGCGGCATCATCAATAACCGCCATAGGCACTTCCCCAGCTTCGAGCAGGCTCGCCAGGTCGCGATTAAACAACAGTTGGAAGGGCATTTCCACATTTTGCCCGGCCAGAATGGCTTTTTTTGCATCCCGCATGCCAAAGATGAAGTCGGTCATGACGTAGCCCTGAAAGCCCCATTCCTGCTTGAGAATATCATTCAGCAGGGTTTGATTCTGCCCGCACCATTCGCCGTTTACACTGTTATATGCGCTCATCACTGAAGCGACGCCTGCATCCACCGCCCGTTTGAAGTGCGGCAGGTAAATTTCGCGCAGCGCCCGCTCGTCTACCGTCGCATTGACTTTAAAACGCGCATTTTCCATCGAATTGAGCGCATAATGCTTGGCGCAGGCCATCACATGCCGCTGGACACCGCGGGTCATTGCCGCGCCAAACACGCCCAGAAGATAAGGATCTTCACCAAAAGTCTCCTGAGCGCGGCCCCAGGCAGGGTGACGCAGCAAGTTAATGCACACGCCTCCAAAGTGGTTAGCCCCCATAGCGCGCATTTCCCGGCCAATTACGTCCCCGATGCGCTCCTCGAGATCGGCATCCCAACTGGCCCCACGCGCCATCGATACCGGGAAGGTTGTTGCCCCTGGCATGACCACCCCGCGCGGGCCATCTGAGAAGCGAACGCCGGGGATGCCTAAGCGCGGGACCGCTCCTGCCACCCAGGCGTGCTGGCTGTAGCCACCGTTGAACATATCTCCCATGCCCTTCCAGAAGGGGGCATCGCCATCCAGCATGTTGAGCTTCTCCTCAAGGGTGAGCTGCTCAAGCAGCTGCTGCGCTTTTTGTTCAATCTGCTGAGAAGTAAGCGTATCGGCGGTTTCAAGTGCGCCAAAGGCTGATGAAGTTGCGGTATATGCTGTACTCATTAAGGGTCTCCTTGTTATTATTTTACTCAGCTTGGGAAAAAGTGAAACCGCGCAAGAGTGCAAACCAGATCAGGGCCGATGGGTAGGTGTAGAAGCAGCTTGAGTAACCGGCGTCAACCGACCACTTTGCAGATCATAGACCCACTGCGAGACATAATCTGAACCGTGCAACAAAAGCTCCCCTGGCTTGATCCAATCCACCTGTATCAGGGGAGGATCCTTCGCTCCAAGCAGGGCTGTTTGAATACCAGTATCCAGATTGACAGTCGTTACGTGAGATGGACATGGATACCCACCCTGGCACTGGATCTGGCTCAGGTAAACCAGTGAGCGTCCATCTGGTGCCCAGGAAATCCAACTGATAAAGGCGTTTTCCGCTGGCTGCCCTGCAAAACGGGCAACAGCATCCCCTGCAACCTCCCAAATCGTCAGCACGCCATCCTGGACCCCAGCAATTTTTTGCTTATTGGGAGAAAACACAGCCAGTTCAAGCGTTTCATGCTTTCCGATGGCAGTATCAAAACGCGATACCGGTTGCGTCCAGGGACCACCGCCATCCGGTGCACCTTCGCGAGCAGAGGTGTAATAGAAGAAACGACTGTTATCAGACCAGAACAATCCACTGAATCCATAATACCCCAGCCCGCCACAAAATATAAACTGGGTTTCAACGGTCTGGGTTGCAATACTGAGGAATTCATATGAGTTGGTAAACCACTCCGAGGGGACAATTTGCGCGCAGTCATATCGGACGAACTCGAGCCAGCCATTGACCATCCGGGGATCGTAAGGACTGAAATGTACGCGGCGTAACTGTTACCAGAATTTCATGCAGAATAGCCGTGCTGGTTTGATTTAGCCCAGCGCTCTCGGTCAGTCCATAAGCGGCACTTGTTTCGAACACATCCGTTTGCTCGTAAGCCAGGGTAGATTGTACCTGAACCATACGCGTGGCTATATGATTTGGGCTGGCGGTTGCGACCGGCAAGGGCGAAACGGAGGGAAGAGGTTCGATAGACGGCGATGCATTTACCTCCGGCACTGGGGAAGGCAGATAAAGAGTTGGTGACGTTGGAAGCGATGTATTCTGAATGCTACAGGATACGGTGAGGAACCCGAAAAGAAACAAAAGCAGTAGAGCCATTCGTTTCATTTTGTCACCTTATAGCGGAAATTCGAATTTGGCGTTCAAGAGAAATGATGATTTGCTGGTAGATCAATGGATTCGCAAGATTTCAAAAACGATAACAATGATTATATGTTATAGCTGAACAGAAAACGAGAAGATCACCTTCATTCTTTGTTCAATTTGGATGGGCGGATTCGGACCTACTTGAAGCGCCAGAAAACCTCATACGTCCAAACCATGTCGAGAATAAGATAACAAAAAACCGGTGGATTCCCACCGGTTTCTTTAGTCGGGGCGGGCGGATTTGAACCGCCGACCTCACGGACCCGAACCGTGCACTCTATCCGGGCTGAGCCACGCCCCGTTGACCCAGTAATTTTACCATCCTTCTCGTTTTTGACAAGGTGCCAATTTATTGGCTCAAAAAGGCCCAGGATTTCACAACCCGGCGCTTACAGGTATAATCAATCATCAGAAGCGCATCTTTACAGTTATAAACGCATTATTCATGGGGAAAATTTTTCAATATGTCCTTCTTCCGTCAACGCTTACAAAGTCCAACCCACCAGCACGCCGGGCTGGGTTACCATCCTCTCTTACAACTCGTTTCAGGGGTGCTCCTCTTTTCGACCATATTCAGCGCCTGCACGCCGGTTGCGCAAGGTGTCGCCGCAGTTAAAGCGCCAACGCCAGACATCGCTCGTACCGCAGCCTTTCAAAAGGCTTTAGATCAGGCTACTCGTTCAATCCCCACCGCAACCCCATCCCCTACCCCGACTTTACCGCCGCCGACGCCAACCCCAACCGTGACGCCCATCCGTACCCCTCCCGTTCTCGCGGGCGTTTTCAGTACGGCGTTGCTGGATAAAAACATCACCCCCCAGACCTATATCGCCAGCACCTGCGAGTACCTGAAGGAGCGCTGGGACCCCAACAAGAGCGTGCCGGGAACCGTGGTCATGACCGTGATGTTCCACTCGGTGACGGAAGACTTCAATCCCCTGCTGCCAGATGGCTCGCAGGTGCATCACTCTGATGTGGTCAACCTGCTCAACCACGCCCACGAGGTTGGTTTTCAAACCATCACTACTGCCCAGCTGGCCGATTTTTTGGATAATAATGCTTACATCCCGCGCCGTTCCTTGCTCATTATCGTCGATGACCGCAAGCGTGAGGAATTCTACAAAACGCACTTTTTCCCCTTGCTCGAAGAATATCACTGGTCCATCACCAATGCCTGGATATCCGCCAAGGACACGCCCGATTACTTGTGGAAGGAAAATGAAGCGGTCGTCGCCACCGGAATGGTCGACCCGCAAGCACATGGTGTAGTACATAACATCCCGATTGGGGAGTATTCCAAAGATGACTTTATCCTGGGGGAATTGCAGGGTTCGATTGATGCCATTCAACAGCACTTCGGCACCCGCCCGATCGGTTTTATCTGGCCTGGTGGTGGCTTTACCAAACGCGCCATTGAACTGGCCCGTGAGGTGGGCTACCGGGTGGGCTTCACCACCAATCCCCGCGGTCCGATCATGTTCAACTGGATTCCCCAGGCGGCTAAGGTAGACCCCAGTCACACCTTCTGGATGCCTGAAATTCCCGCGGGCGACCCGCGTATGACCCTGCCGCGCTACTGGAGCAGCGATGCTGCCTATCGGGTAGATGATGTCATCGCGATCGGCGATGAAGCCATCGCGGCTGCTGAAAAAAGCAAAGCGACTGAACTGGAATACTATGATATTGTTTGCAAAGGCCAGACTGGAGCGATTCCAACAGCGACCCCTTAACAGCTAACAAACCGGCCAGAAGCAGCGCCAGCCTATCCTGCTTCTGCGTTATAATAACCGCATTGGAAAATATCCGAATTCTGTGTTTTTTACCAAATAATCGCAGGGATCAATTCTGCCAGGCAAGTCTAACCTTTAAATTTCGTACCCGGCTCCGTTGCCGGCGATCCTTTTCACACCTGAAATGCAGCTGCTATTGGACCGGACTGACCCGGCAATCCCATCCCCACTTTGGTTGAAAGAGGTAGCGTGTCCCGCAAACCTTTGTTGATTGTTGGCCTGATCTGGTTACTGGCGACGCTCAGTTGTACCCGAAGCATTGAAGGCGCGCAGCCCTGGCGTCCTGCATCCCAGGGCACGCCGGCTGCGGTCAAGGCGCCCACACTGCTGGCTGGCCAGGCGCAAAAACATGCCCCCGGCGATCCTATTCAAACTCCCACGCCTGATCCAACCCACCAGTTACCTCCGCCACGTACGAAAACTGAAGAATATGTCGTGCAGCCAAATGACACGCTGGGCCAAATTGCCCAGCACTACAGCGTTTCATTGAACAGCCTGATCGAGACAAACAATCTCACAAATCCCGACCACCTGGAAGTCGGGCAAGCATTGACCATTCCAGCACACGCCCCGCTGCCCCCGGGCCCCAGTTTTAAAGTCATTCCTGATTCAGAACTGGTTTATGGCCCAGCCAGCGCCACGTTCGACCTGACCGCTTTCATCCAGCAAAAACAGGGCTACCTGAGCCACTATCAGGAAGAATTGGACGGGCGCACCTACGATGGTTCAGGTGTGGTTACCCGAATAGCCAAAGAATATTCAGTCAATCCTCGCTTGCTGCTGGCTGTATTGGAGTATCGCAGCGGCTGGGTCACCCAGGCCAAACCCGCAGAGGATAGTATTGACTATCCAATGCTTTACCCCGACACGCGCCGCAAAGGGCTCTACCGTCAGCTGGCCTGGGCCGCCAACAACCTCAGTCGGGGTTATTACCTCTGGCGTGTCAACGGCCTTGCCAGCTATCTCCTGACAGATGGGAATGTCGTTCCGGTGAATCCTTCCATTAATGCCGGTACAGCCGGGGTTCAAGAGTTTTTTAGCTTGCTGTTGAACACAACCGATTGGCAGCAAGCCGTGACAGAAAACGGCTTGTTTGCCACCTACAATCGCTTGTTCGGATATCCCTTCGACTATGCCATCGAACCGCTGCTGCCGCCCGATTTGCAGCAGCCGTCCATGCAGCTGCCCTTTGAACCAGGTGCTTCCTGGTCCTTTACCGGTGGTCCGCATGGCGGCTGGGCCGATGGTTCAGCTTGGGCCGCGCTTGATTTCGCCCCACCCGGCGAGGCATTAGGCTGCGTGAAGAGTGATGCCTGGGAAGTCGCCGTCGCGGATGGGTTAATTGTGCGCTCAGAACTGGGTCAGGTGGTGCAGGATCTGGATGGGGATGGCTTAGAACAGACCGGCTGGACGGTATTGTATATGCATGTAGAAACCCGGGACCGGGTGCCGGTGGGTACATATTTGCATGCAGGCGAACACATTGGGCACCCTTCCTGCGAAGGCGGTGTCTCTACCGGCACCCATCTCCACCTTGCCCGACGTTATAATGGGGAGTGGATTTCCGCGGATGGAAACTTGCCGTTTAATTTAGATGGCTGGATTTCTAAGGGGGATGGGCTTGAATATAATGGTTTCCTGGTGAAGAATGGAAAGACTATCGAGGCATGGGTTGGCCGTCGAGACGAAAATCAAATCAGCCGCTAATAACTTCCCGCAGCCACCTCACCGGCTTACACCTGGTAAACGCTTCGCGATCTGGTTCGTATTAATCACCTGGCTTGCTGCTCCACTGGCCTGCTCGCGGGGTTTTGTCTCTCTCGCCCAGCGAACGGCTACGGCCAATCCAAACATGGCGATTGCTGCGATACAGAGTGAGATTACGCCAACGGCAGTAATCCTACCAACGGCAACAACCGCTGCGACGGCTGCCCCCGCCCCGTCAGCTGCCGCCAGCCCGTCCACAACCCCGACGAAAGATCCTCCGCTGGATCCTCCGCCGGCTGCGCCCACTCAGCCTCAGGCTCCCTCGCCAACCCCTGATGCAGCCCCTGCCAGCCTGACCTCCACCCCTGCACAGCATTCCCCGCAGGATCCGCCCATTCTCTATTACACCCAGGCCGGAGATACATTGAATGCCCTATCGGCGCGTTTTAACGTCCAGCCGGCTGAGATCACCTCCCCCGAACATATCCCAACCGAAGGGTTACTGGACCCGGGCGTGCTGCTGCTGATCCCCCCCCGGTTGGGCGATACCAGTTCTTCCACTCCTTTGATTCCAGACAGTGAAATTGTTTACTCTTCCTCCTCGCTCGACTTTGATCTCCAGGGTTTCGTTAAACAAAGCGGAGGATACTTATCCACCTACCGCGAATGGCGCTCTAATGGCTGGTATGATGGCGCGGGGACCATTCAGCGGGTTGCCACAGAAAATTCGATTAATCCACGCCTGCTGCTGGTCATCCTTGAACGCCAAAGCCATTGGGTGTATGGGCAGCCGCGTAACCTGGCCGAAACAGACTTCCCCATCGGCTATCTGCGCCTGGAAAATGACAAAAAGGGATTGTATTATCAATTAAGCTGGGCCGTTTCTCAACTCAACAAAGGTTACTACGGCTGGCGCGATGGCACAGTCACCGAACTCACCTTCCCGGATGGGAAAAAACTGCGCCTTGCGCCCGACTTAAATGCCGGTACGGTTTCCCTGCTGTACTTATTCTCGCGTCTTTATCAACAGCAGGAATGGGCCGGCATCCTTTATGGCCCAGATGGCCTAATGGCGCAGTATGCAAAAATGGTCGGAAACCCCTGGTTGCGGGCGCAGACGGTCGAGCCGCTCTTCCCTGCCACCCTCACCCAACCGCCTATGGCACTGCCCTTTTTACCTGGCCGCACCTGGAGCTTTACCGGGGGGCCGCATTGGGCCTGGGGTCCAGACGGAGCGCGCGCCGCGCTCGATTTTGCGCCTTCCGCTTCCGAACACGGCTGTTATGAATCTACAGAATTTGTTACCGCGGTCGCCTCTGGGCTGGTCGTGCGTTCCGAAAATGGCGTAGTGGTACTCGACCTGGATGGGGATGGGTACGAACAGACCGGCTGGAACGTGATGTACCTGCATATTGCCGCAAAAGACCGGGTTCCGAAAGGCACCTGGGTAAACTTAAATGATCATATTGGACATCCTTCCTGCGAAGGTGGCAACGCCACCGGCACGCATACCCATATCGCCCGGAAATATAACGGTGAGTGGATCCTGGCGGATGGCCCAATGCCTTTTACGCTCAGCGGTTGGCGCGCCCATGCAGATAAAGACCTGTATATTGGCACGCTCACCAAAGACGATAAGACCGTATATGCTTCTCAGGTTGGTTCGTTTAAATCGCGCATCACCCGCCCCAGCACTCCTTAATCAAAGTGAGATGAGATCTTGCGGATGCAGCGAGAAGATCACCAACACCTGAATCGGTTATAATCAATCTTATATCCCCTGATATTAATAAAATTACCGCCCTTTCAACCAGCGGTAATTTTGGGCGTTGTAATGAAATTCAAGACTGCTTCATTCCGAAAAACATGCAATCTCCTCATGCTTATCACCCTGGTCATCCTCAGCAGTGGCTGCCTGCCTGAGCTTCCTACTGATACAGCCCCAGCCCCTAGCCTGCCTGCGCCTACGACCCCTCCGCCGCTGCCAACCCCGCTGGCAACCCGGCCGATTTATCAGCCCGGCGAATTAGTGGATTACACCGCGCAAGATGGCGACACCTTGAATACCCTGGCGATACGGTTCAACACCACTGTCGGTGAAATTCATGCCGCGAACCCCATTATTCCCCAATCCGCGACCACCATGCCTCCGGGTATGCCCATGAGAATCCCTATCTACTACCAGCCCTTGTGGGGCAGCCGCTATCAAATCCTCCCAGACAGCCTATACGTCAATGGTCCAGCCCAACGCGCCTTCGATGCAGTGACTTTTGTTGACCAGCAGCCGGGCTGGTTGAAGAATCATGTGGAATATATGGGCGACCGGAACCGGCGCGGCGGCGAAATCATCAATTTTGTGGCGAATAATTACAGCGTTAGCCCGCGCTTGCTACTGGCTCTGGCTGAATATCAAACCGGCGCGCTCTCTAACCCCAGCCCCCCAGACGAAAATGATCCCTATCTGCTGGGCAGGGTGGATTACCGCAAAGAAGGTTTTTACCGCCAACTGGCCTGGGCCGCAGACGTGCTCAATGATAGTTATTATAAGTATCGGTCGGGCAAGCTGACCTCTTTTGAGCACCTGGACGGCCGCCTGGAGCGGCCGGATCCCTGGCAAAACGCTGCCTCCGTCGCTTTGCAGCACTATTACTCTCTGCTGATGGATGGCAATGACTACCAACGCGCAATCTCCAGTGAAGGCTTTGCGAAAACTTATCAGCAGCTGTTCGGGGACCCCTGGAAAAACCTGCAGGTGAACATTCCGGGTAGCCTGGAACAGCCCCCCTTCCGCCTGCCTTTCGAACCCAACTTATGGTGGGCTTATACCGGCGGACCGCATAATGCCTGGGGTGACGAGAACTCTCCCCTGGCGGCAATTGATTTTGCGCCACCTGCTGTCGTCGGCGGCTGTATCGCAACCGATCAATGGGCAACTGCGGTCGCAGATGGCGTGGTTGCCCGCACCGATACGGGTATTGCTGTGCTTGACCTGGACGGCGATGGGGATGAACGCACGGGATGGGTGGTGTTTTACCTGCATTTGGAAACCGCCTCGATTGTTCCCGTCGGCACCCGGTTAAAAGTTGGAGAACCTATTGGCCACCCCTCTTGCGAAGGCGGGCATGCCACCGGGACCCATGTGCATATTGCTCGAAAATATAACGGCGAATGGATGCTCGCAGAAGGTGTATTAGCCTTTAACCTCGAAGGTTGGGTCGTCCATGATGGTGCTCAGCCTTACCAGGGAACCCTGACACGGGGCGGGCGCACCGTCAGCGCCTGTGATTGTTCCGACAAAGCCAGCCAGATCGAATCTCAAGGTGCGGTGACTTTTCAACCTTGACCGGTGATCCACCATAAAAAAATTGATCGTTAAAAGCAAAGAGCCGTCCAAACCTTCCTTTGGACGGCCCCTGTTTCTTTTCGCTGCTTTACGCCTGGGGTTCAGCTTGCTGGATGGTAATCTTGTTTTCGATCCTGGCAACTTTCCCCAACATTGCTTGGGCTGAACAATATTTCGTCTCTGAAAGTTCAACGGCACGCTCAACCGCTGTTCGGTCAAGCTCTCGCCCGGTAACCACATATTCAATCAGGATATGGGTGAATACTTTCGGATGATCTTCCGCGCGCTCACCCCGCACCCGCACTTCAAAGTTCGTTACATCCTGGCGTTTCTTTTTAAGGATGGAAATTACGTCCATTGCCGTGCAGCCCGCCAGTCCTACCAGTAAAAGTTCCATCGGGCGAAACCCTGAATCATTCCCTCCCGACTCAACCGAAGTATCAACCGGAAGAATTAATCCACTCGAAGCAGTGCCGTCAAAAGACATCCCGCTTTTCCAAACGACTTTTGCATCCATGATCATGCCCCTTCTCGTAAAAGAATTGGTTCTTCGCGGGCACAATACAGCAACGCATTGTGCCTCGTACAATTTCGCTTATTGTACGACAGTTTTTTGTAGCGCGGCGCGGATTTCTTCAATCAGGTGATTTTCAGGCGCGGCGCCTACCACAGTCCCAGCCCCAAGGTTGATCGTCGTTTGCGGAACGCCAGACACCTGGAAGCGCTCTGCCAGTTCGGGAAATTCGGTTGCTTCGACCATTTCTGCCTCAACCCAGGGGCTTTCCAACGCAAACTGATGCGCCAGCACCACTGCGCGCGGGCAGTATGGACAGGACGGTGTGACAAAAACCTGCAAGTGAATGGGCTGATCCAATTCCTGTAAGAATTTGCGCGTTTCAGGCCCCAAATTTAAGTCCCGGCGCGAAACTAGCAGCAGGTCATTGATCAGTGAGGAGAATTCGTGCCCGGCTGGGATGCCTTTATAGCGAATACCATAATCCATCAGCTGCTCTCCCTCACGCCCGACCAGCACAAAAGCCGGGACACCCTCAACTTTATATTGCAGGGCTAATTCAGCGTCCTGGTCAATATCGTAAGAACGCACATTCAAATGCTCTGACAGTGCGCTGACTTCCACCAGCAGCTGCCGGGTATCCTCACAATACGGGCAGTTTTCCTGGCTGCTGCCAAAAAACAAGATTTCTACCGGGTGCTGCAATCCGGCGAACACTTCTTTCACCTGGGTTTGAATACTTTCATCTAACATGCTGGTCATATTTCCCTCCCGAGGTCATTACCTCTATTGAATGATTTCTGCTGGTTCAAAACACCCCACCGGGGTGCATCCTTCACAGGGACGCTGGGTTATCAGGTAAAACAGCCGCCCTCGATATAATCACACCTGGAGCACACCAGGTTTAGCATCCCATCATAATCCAGCACGCCCTGCCCACACTTTGGGCACTGGTCGCCCGCCCGCGGCGCAGGGGGCTGCCTGTGAAGCGGGCTTTCGTTTAGCGGCGCTTTTGGAAACGCCAGCTGCTTCTTTTCAGTCTGGTGTGGATCTGCATCCACGGTTTCCAATCCTTTCTGCGTGCCTCAGTCTTTTAGACGCGCATCCCTCCAAAAAGTTACATTCCACCCAACCACCCATGGTTTTTTTCAATTTATAAAGCGGCCTATAAAAACCATTGAAAAAAAAGCGGCCTGGCCGGCCGCTTTACTTTAAGTAATTCTCAAGGTTTAGTTTCAAATATAAGCGTTCGCGCACCTCATCTGGAACGGCCGTATCGTTTGCGGTTTCCTGATAAAGTTCAACGGTTTTTTTCAACGTATTCACCACAACCCGGCAGCGGTTACAGCCTTTCAGATGGCGTTCAATTTCCGCGCACAGTTCAGCACTGAGCGCGCCATCAATATATTCTCCTAAAGAAGAGAGCAACTCTTGGCAGTTCCCCTCTTCAGCATGATTGTGTTCGTGCTCACTCATTTCAATGACCTTTCCGATAACCGCTCCCCGTAATAACTGGACAGTTCCTCACGCAGTTTCAACCGCGCGCGCAGTAAACGGGTTTTTACTGCGACTTCCGTAACCCCCAGCGTTTCTGCGGTTTCTTTTACTGAAAAGCCTTCGATATCCCGCAGGACAAAAACAGCGCGCAACGCTGGTGATAGCTGCTGAATAGCATGGTCCAGGAAACGCCGGGCTTCAGCGCTCAATAAATCACCTTCTGGTAAGCAGCACCAATCCACGATCTCGATCGGCTCCGCCGCCCCTTCCTGGTCCTCATTCTCCGATTCAATCGAAAGCGGATCAGGTTTCCGTTTGCGCACCAGCATAAGCGCTTCATTGACGGCAATGCGATACAGCCAGGTCGACAGGCTGGAGCGCCCTTCAAAGGAAGGCAAGGAACGCAGCGCCTTGATAAAGGTTTCTTGGAGCACATCCTCCGCATCCTGGGTATCCCCCAGGATTTTCAACGCCACCCGGTAAATCTGAGTGGAGTAAGCTTCAACCAGATGAGCGAATGCCTCCCGGTCTCCAGCTTTCAGCGCTTCAACAGAGATCTCATCTGTCAGGCTGCTTTGCTCTTGCTTTTCAACGTTCTCATCCATTTAGATGACGTCCTAACTCAAAAAGTTACACCTAAGAAAGCGGCCAGGTAGGCAGCACATCCAGGTTCAAGGGATCGTGCTGGCCGACAGCGTAGCGATAATACCCGGCAGCGGCGATCATGGCGGCATTGTCAGTACATAGCGAAAGTGCGGGAATATGCACCGGGAATTCTTGCTGCGCCAGGAAAGCCTCCCGAAGCCCTTTATTCGCGGATACACCCCCGGCCACAAGGATCTGGCGCACTTTATACTTGCGCGCCGCCGCCAGGGTTTTGCTCACCAGTACATCCACCACTGCTGCCTGGAAACTCGCCGCCATATCCGCGACCGGCAGCGGGCGGTTGAACTTCTCCAGTTCTCTCACCGCACGCAGCACAGCTGTTTTTAGGCCACTAAAAGAGAAATTCCAGGTGCCTTCCAGGCGCGCGCGGGGGAAGTTGAACGCCTGAGGATTACCTCCCTCGGCAGCTTTTTGAATAGAAGGGCCGCCCGGGTAAGGCAGACCCAGCAGGCGCGCCACTTTATCAAACGCTTCGCCGGCGGCATCATCCAGCGTGCTGCCCAGTCGTTGATAGGTCAGGTGGTCGGTCATCAGGTTTAATTCAGAGTGCCCGCCGGAAACCAACAGCGCCAGCAGCGGAAACTGCGGCTCAGGTGGGGGATTGGGCGTATCCGCCGGGTATACCCAGGCAGAGTAAATGTGCCCCTCGAGATGGTTGACGCCTATTAGCGGTAAGCCGCTGGCCAGCGCCAGACCTTTCGCGGTATTCATCCCGACCACCAGCGAACCAGCCAGACCTGGGCCGCGCGTCACGGCAATGGCATCCAGGTCGGCCAGGCTCATGTGCGCCTGCTGCAGGGCCTGTTCGACCACCGCATAGATGGTGCGGATATGCTGGCGTGAAGCCACTTCAGGAAAAACGCCGCCGTATTTCGCGTGCAGGTCAATCTGGGTCGCCACCACGCTCGAAAGCAGCGCCCGCCCGTTCTCAATCACCGCGGCTGCTGTTTCATCACAAGAGCTCTCAATCCCGAGAATACGGGCCGGAGCAAAAGGTTCTTTTTCTAATCGTTCCATACGCCACTTTCACCATTATTTCTTAACCGGCAGGACCAAGTCCAGGGGATACTTTGCCAGGACTTCAAATGAGCCATCCTGGCGCACCCATAGGGTATCCTCCAAACGAACACCCAAACCCCGCTCTGGATAGTATAACCCAGGTTCAATCGTCACGACAACTCCGGGCGACAGGCGGTCCTCAGGCAGCGCCGCTGACCCACAAAAAGGCCGTTCATGGATGTGTAAACCCACGCCATGACCCAGGCTATGCACATAACCTGCTTCAGTATTGGGATTGCTCTGGATAGTTGGGTGCCCCATGCTTTCGAATATGGAACAGGCACGCTGCTGATATTCTTGAAAAAGCGCACCCGGCCGCAGTTCGCTCAGCACAGTTTGATAAACATGGTAGACCGCTTCATAAACAGCCTGGACCTCGTCTGTAGCATATCCCAGACACCAGGTACGGGTGAAGTCATAAAAATATCCGCCGCCGGCCTCACAAGGGAAGATATCGAACACAATCGGCTGGCCTAACCGCAGAATGTCGCTCGGATTGCCGCTGGAATGGGGCACGCCGGCGTCCGGGCCTATGGAAAAGATTGTGCCTTCCGGATTCTCAGCGCCTAACTCAGCCAGCCATAGGTTAATTAAACCTTTCACCCGGCCAATTGTCAGCGGCTTGCTTTGCTCATCGAGCAGCATTTCGCCCTGAATCTCTCGGCTGGTAAGATACTCAGCGACCCGTCCCACCACTTCAGTGGTTACCCGGCCCATCTGGCGAATGCGTTCCACTTCTGCTTCATCCTTGGTAAACATCGCTGTCCCCAGGATCACATCTGCCAGATCACCTACCAGGCTGATATCTGGCAGGCGCTTCTGCAACTCAAAAAAGACTGGAAACGCAGTGCGCAAGTCTCCCTGACCATACAAGGCTATTCGTCCCGAAGTGATACCCAGGTCGGCCAGCATGTGGCAGTAGCGCAGTGCATGAGCTGCGACCGCATCCCCACCAGCTTCCTCTAAGAAAGAATGGATAGGATAGGAAGAATAGCCGCGGGTCTGCAGCCCATTTTTTGCGGCTGCCCGGGCTGCTTCATCCCGTTCCATGGCAGCATAAAATAGAACCCCCGGCTCGCCACGCTTTTTGATCAAGTCGGCATGGGTCAGATGACCGCCACCCGTCAGGTAAACCATCGCCGGGTTATGCTGCCCGGCTCCGGTGACCAACAGCGCATCGATATCATTAGCTTGCAGCATTGCGTCAATGTCTTTTTTCATACCCTCATCCTTCTCCTGTTTTGGCGCAGTTCAGCCTGGGTCAGATTATTTTCTTCAAAAGGTTCACGCTAAAGCCGTCTTGATCCCAGCCAGCAGCGCCTCTTCTTCTTCTGGAAGCACCGTACGCGGGTCAAGCAGCACCCTGTCCGCTTCGACCCGCGCGATCACCGGCGGTTCCGCCGCGCGCAGCCGGGCCAGGAAACGGTTCGGCTGGGGAACGTTCAAAGCCAGCAAGCAGGTCGGCAGCGTTTCTTCTGGCAGACTACCCCCGCCAATCGTGGATAATCCCTCTATGACCGCGCCGGTCCCTAACCGGTCAGCCCAACGCTGCGCGCGAGCGCGGATTTTCGGCACGTCCTGTGAAATCATCTGCCAGATGGGTATCTCCTGCTCAGCTTCGTCTTTCAGGTAGTGCAGCAGCGTAGCGGATAACCCTGCCAGGCACAACTTATCTGCCCGGATCGCGCGCGCCAGCGGGTGCTTCTTTATCTTAGCGATCAAATCGCCCTTGCCGATTAAGATCCCCGCCTGCGGCCCTCCTAATAATTTATCGCCAGAAAAACATACCAGGTCTGCCCCCGCCGCCAGTGATTCTTGAACCGTGGGTTCATGGGCTAACCCAAACCGGGCCGTATCCAGGAAAACGCCTGAGCCCAAATCGTCCAGCAGCGGTGTGGCAAAACGATGCGCCAGGTTGACAAGTTCAGCCAGGTCGGGTTCTGTGGTAAAGCCAATGATGCGAAAATTGGAATGATGAGCGCGAACAACCAGCCCAGACATTTCTTGCAGCGCCTCTTCGTAATCCCGGAGGTGAACCCGATTGGTGGTGCCCACTTCGACCAGTTTTGCGCCGGACTGCTTCATCACTTCTGGCACGCGAAAACCGCCGCCAATCTCCACCAGCTGGCTGCGTGAAATAATCACCCGTTTGCGCCGCGCCAGGCTGCTCAAAGCCAGCAGAACGGCTGCGGCGTTGTTGTTGACCACCAAAGCCGCTTCACACCCGGTCAGTTGTTGGAGCAATGCCTCCGCGTGCACCAGGCGCGAACCCCGCTTACCCCGCGTCAGGTCAAACTCGAGGTTGCTGTAGCCCAAAGAAACCTGTTGGATCGCCCGGATGGCCGCTTTACTGAGGGGAGCACGCCCCAGGTTGGTATGCAAAATCACGCCGGTCGCGTTAATTACCGGCAAAAGACTGGGCCGGATCAAGGCTGTTAACCGGTCAGCCGCGGAAGTTAGAATGGTATCGGGATCCAGATCGAGGGCAGGCAGGGCAGCTTCTGCTGCGCTCAACTGAGCGCGAAGGTCATCCAGCACTGCCCGGATTGAATCCAGAGTCTGTGGCCGGCCATAGGTGGTTATAAGGGCAGCAGCCTGCTCGGTTTGTAGGAGTTGATCCACAGATGGAAGCTGGCGAAGCTGCTCACGCATACTCATCTTCGTCAAACTCGTCATCCAGGTCAGCCTCGTCCGCTGCATCAGGCTCGCTCGATGGGCCCCCGGCCGGCGCTCTTGCCGGTGCCTTACTTGGCGACCACTGGCTGCGTTCGCTCAAACGCAGCAGGAACTCGACCAGCAAAAGGCCGGCAGCCAAAACCAGCACGAAACCAGAGGTCAACACATGCCCCATCTGCAGCCAGGCCAGCAGGCTGCCGTAGACACCTACCCACATCGCCTCGCGCAGTACCACTCCACCCTCAACCGGCGGGTCTGTTGGAAAGCGCCGGTTCAGGAAATAGGTCACCGGGAGCGCTGTACCACTCAACCCAAGAGTGAGCAGGAAAAAGAACGCCCAACGCGGCGCGAGGGTTGGCAAGGTAATAAAAACCAATATCAACAACCCGCCCCAACCAATAATAGCCAGGAACAGGCTGATCCATAAAATACTCCAAAAAGAAGGAAGTCTTTGCTTCATTACACCCACAACCATTCATTAGATTATATCATCAGTGCCGCAATGCCTGGTTTTTACCGTCAATTTAGATGTTGCAAGATTTAAGCGCGCCGGTTTGAATATTCTCTACACTTGTGGTATGATTTGATCACAATTAAACTGGTCAGGCAGCCAACCTGGCCACTCATCCAGAGAGGTGGAGGGACCGGCCCGGTGAAACCTCGGCAACCGCTCATAAGCAAATGAGCTGGTGCCAACTCCGGCAGAAACAGGCAGCTATTTGTTTCTGGCAGATGAGGATCAACGCATTTTTCTGCGTGCCTCTCGAATCCAGAGAGGCATTTTGTTTATCAATTTCTGGCGCAAAAAGCAGCATGCCCTACCCTATTCGCAGAAAACAGGCAAGGTAGCGGCACCTATTATCACCGTCGGGGAAAATCATGGAGTTGGAAAATTTATGAACCGAAAATTCACAAACCGCAGTTATTTGGACGCATTACAGGAACGCGTGATTATTTTTGACGGCGCTATGGGCACCAATTTGCAGAAGTTAGATTTACCTGCGGAAGCCTATGGTGGAGAGCAGTATGCTGGCTGTATTGATTACCTGGTAATTACGAAACCAGAAGTTGTGGAAGATGTCCATCGCTCGTTTCTGGACGTGGGCGTGGATGCCATTGAAACGGACACCTTTCGTTCGAACCGCCTGACCCTGGGGGAGTATGGTTTGCAAGACAAGGCGCTAGAAATTAACCGCAGCGCCGCACAGCTCGCTCGCCGCCTGGCAGATGAATATGCCCAAAAGACTGGACAGCCCCGTTTTGTCGCCGGTTCGATTGGCCCTTCCGGCAAGCTGCCCTCTATGGACGATCCCGAGTTGTCGAATGTGGACTTTGATACCCTGGTCGATATCTTCCGCGAGCAAGCCAGGGGACTGATTGAAGGTGGGGTTGACCTGCTGATAATAGAGACTTCTCAGGATATCCTGGAAGTCAAAGCCGCTATTTTAGGGATCCATGCGGCGTTTGAAGAAACGGGCCAGTTCCTACCCATCCAGGCCCAGGTGACATTAGATACTACTGGACGGATGCTGCTAGGCACAGATATTGGCGCGGTGTTGGCGATTTTGGAAGGGATGGGTATTGATGCCATCGGGCTCAACTGCTCAACCGGCCCTGACTACATGCGCGAGCCGCTGCGCTTCCTGGGCGAACAATCTTCGCTGCCGGTTTCATGCATCCCCAATGCCGGTTTACCCATTAACGTGGATGGGCAGGCAGTTTACCCGCTCGAACCCAAGCCCTTTGCTGAAGCAATGACGGAGTACGTGGAAAAGTTCCACATTAATATTGTCGGCGGATGCTGCGGCACCACCCCAGACCATCTGCGCCAGCTGATTGCCCAGGTACGCGACCATAAGCCAGAACCGCGCCCGGCAAATAGCCCAGCGCGCCTGGCCTCGGCCACTCAGGCGATCAACATGCAGCAAGAACCGGCCCCCTTCTTAATTGGCGAGCGGCTCAACACGCAGGGCAGCCAGAAGTTTAAGAAGCTGATTCTCGCTGAAGATTTCGAGAGCATCCAACAGGTAGCCGGGCAGCAAATGGAAAGCGGCGCGCACGGGCTAGACCTATGCGTGGCATTGACCGAACGCGCTGATGAATCCTTCCTGATGCATCGGGCGATAAAGACCCTCGCGCCATCCGTGCGCGCGCCGCTGGTGTTCGACTCCACCGAACCAGACGTGCTGGAAACCGCTTTGAAAACGGCTCCTGGACGCAGTCTGATCAATTCAGTCAATCTGGAGGCAGGCAGGGCTAAAGCGGATCGTATTTTTGGCATGGCGAAAAAATATAATGCCGCTGTGATTGCGCTGACGATTGACGAACAGGGCATGGCAAAGACGGTCGATCGCAAGGTTGAAGTCGCCCGGCGCATCTATGACATCGCGGTGAACGAACATGGCCTGCGCCCGCAGGACCTCGTCTTCGATGCACTGACCTTTACCCTGGCAACCGGGGACGAAGAGTTTAACAATTCCGCCATCGATACGTTAGAAGGTATTCGCCGCATCAAAGCAGAGCTGCCCGGCGTGCTAACCTCGCTGGGTATCTCGAATGTATCCTTTGGCCTGTCGCGGCCAGCCCGGGCGGTATTGAACAGCGTGATGCTGCACCATGCCGTTGAAAATGGCCTGGATATGGCGATTGTCAACCCGGCGCATATTACCCCCTATGCGGAAATTTCTATGGAGGAGCGCTCGATCGCCGAAGACCTGATCTACAACCGCCGCCCCGATGCCTTACAGCAGTTGATCGAATATTTTGAACAAAATGGGGATAATCGCCCCGAGAAAGAAAACGCACAGCAAGCCGCCCTGCAAAGCATGACGCCTGAAGAGCGGCTGCACTGGCGCATTCTCTACCGCCACCGGGAAGATGTTGATAAAGAAATCGATGAGATTATTCAACGGGATGCAGTGGATGGACGCAGCAAGCATAATGTCGCCGTCGAAATTCTCAATAAGACCCTGCTGCCGGCGATGAAAGAAGTTGGCGACAAGTTCGGCGCGGGGGAACTGATCCTGCCTTTCGTGCTGCAGTCAGCTGAAGTGATGAAAAAGTCGGTCGCCCACCTGGAAAACTACCTGGAGAAAAAAGAAGGGGTTTCTAAAGGAACAATGGTCCTGGCCACTGTTTATGGGGATGTGCATGACATTGGCAAGAATCTGGTCAAAACCATCCTTTCAAATAATGGTTATACGGTGATCGACCTGGGTAAGCAGGTGCCGGCTGAAACGATCCTATCCAAAGCAGTGGAAGTCAATGCGGATGCGATTGGGCTAAGCGCGCTGCTGGTCTCGACCAGCAAGCAGATGCCGTTAATCGTCAACGAACTGCAGCGGCGCGGCTTGAAAATCCCGGTGTTGATCGGCGGCGCGGCGATCAACCGGCGCTTTGGCCGGCGCATCCTGCTCACCGAATCGGATGAATTTTACACACCCGGCGTTTATTATTGCAAAGACGCCTTTGAAGGCCTGGCGACAATGGATGCGTTGATGAACCCGGAAGAACGGGACAGCCTTGCCGAACGCATCCAGCGCGAATCCGAAATGGAGCTTGGCCGAACGCTGAAGCATACGGCAGGCGCAGAGGCAGAAGAAACCTCACAGTCGAATGTGCCGCCCGCCGAGTATATCCCCTTTGAACGAGCGAAGAAAGCTGGCTGGGGGCCGCGGGTCGTCGAAGAGATGCCGCTGGAAATGGTTTTCAAACACCTGCCGATCAATGAGCTTTACCGGCTTTCCTGGGGCGCAAAGAACACGCATGGCGAAGCCTGGGATAAACTCAAAGCAGAGTACGATGAACGCTTACAGCGCATGACCCGCCAGGCAGTCCGAGAAGGCTGGCTGCGCCCACAGGCGGTTTACGGCTACTGGCCCTGTCAGTCAGAAGGCAATGACTTGATCGTTTACGATCCAGAATCGGTAGAAACAGGTTCACCCAAAGAAAAGATGCGCTTCCATTTCCCGCGCCAATCGAGCGGTGATTCCCTGTGCCTGGCTGACTACTATGCCCCGGTCAGTTCCGGGAAGATGGATGTGGTTGCGCTGCAGGTGGTAACCGTCGGACAGCAGGCTACTGAGCGCTTTGAGCGCCTGCAAAACGCCGGCGACTATTCTGAGGCTTACTTCTCCCACGGCCTGGCCGTGCAGACTGCCGAAGCGACCGCCGATTACCTGCACAACCACATTCGCCGCGAGCTAGGGCTCGAGCCGGAACAGGGCAAACGCTATTCCTGGGGCTACCCGGCGATTCCTGAACTGGAAGACCATGCCAAAGTTTTCCAGCTGCTGCCGGTCGAGAGTGCCTTGGGCATGTCGCTGACATCCGCTTACCAGCTGGTTCCAGAGCAGTCTACCGCGGCAATCATCGTGCACCACCCCAAAGCAAAGTACTATAACATCGGTGAAAGCCGGGTTGAACAGTTAATGCGTGGATAACCCGGCAGGAGGAATCCGATGATGGAAGAAAGTAAGACATTCCTGGAACTTCTAGAGAGTGGGCAGCCCATCCTTTCGGATGGCGCAATGGGAACCATTCTGCACGCTCGCGGAGTTTCCTTCGATGAATGTTTTGACGCCCTGAACCTGAATAACCCGGGGTTGGTGGCCGAAATTCACCGCGAATATATCGACGCCGGATCTCAAATCATTCAAACGAATACCTTTGGCGCAAACCGCTATAAACTCGCCCGGCATAGGCTGGAAAACGAAGTTGAGCAGATCAACACGGCTGGGGTGGAACTGGCCCGCCGGGTGGTTCTGGCGTCTTTTAAACCGGTACTGATCGCTGGAGATGTCGGCCCATTAGGGGTGCGCCTGGCGCCATTTGGACGGGTGAAACCAGAGCAAGCTCTGGCGGCCTTTACCGAGCAGATTGAAGCCCTGGCAAAAGCAGGCGTGGATCTGCTCATCATAGAAACCATGAGCGACCTGCTGGAAATCAATATTGCCATCCAGGCGGCTCATGCAGCCGCTCCACAACTGCCGATCATCGCTTCCATGACCTTCACACGCGATGACCGCACCATGCTAGGGGATGCTCCGGCGCAAATTGCTCGTTCACTGCATCAGGCCGGGGCAGCTGTGATTGGCGTTAACTGCTCTGGGGGGCCCAACCAAATCTTGCGCATCCTCCAACAAATGCACGATGCCGTTCCAACCGCGCACCTCTCGGCCATGCCAAACGCGGGTTGGCCCGAACAGGTCGGTGGACGCATTATGTATCCGGCTGCGCCGGAATATTTCGGCGAATATGCCCAATCCTTCTGCGCGATTGGGACGAACGTGGTCGGCGGCTGCTGCGGCACCACACCCAAGCATATCGCGGCAATGGCAAAAGGGATCCAGGCTGGCGCCGGCTGCGAGCAAATCGGCGCAATCAGCCTCACCACCACCGAGCCCAAAGAGGTATTCCCGGGTGAAATGCCCACCAGCCTGGCGCAAAAACTGGCTGTTGGGCATTTTGTCACCGCCGTTGAGATGGATCCGCCCCGCGGTCTATCCACCCATAAACTGCTCGCCGGGGCTTCGATGCTGGCGGAAGCAGGTGCGGATGTGATCAACGTGGCAGACAGCCCTATGGCTCGCATGCGCATGAGTCCCTGGGCCGTTTGCAACCTGATTCAACAGCGCGTCAATATTGAAACCGTGCTGCACTTCCCCACTCGCGGGCGCAACTTGCTGCGCGTGCAGGGTGACCTGCTCGCGGCGCATGCTTTGAACGTGCGCAATGTGTTCGTGGTCATGGGGGACCCCACCGCCATTGGCGATTATCCAAACGCGATGGATAACTACGACGTGGTTCCTTCCGGCCTGATCAAGCTGATCAAGCAAGGCTTTAATGCTGGCATCGATCATGCCGGGATGGATATTGGCCAGCCCACTTCCTTCTTTGTGGGCGGCGCATTAAACCTGACCCCGCTGGACCCTGCCCAGGAAATCAAAAACTTGCGCCGAAAAATGAAAGCTGGCGTCGATTTCCTGTTGTCGCAGCCCATCTATGATGTCAGCGCAGCGCAATGCTTCCTGGAACAGCTTTCGCAGGAGGTTGGCCCGCTGCCCGCGCTGCTGCTTGGCATCCTGCCGCTGGTCAATAACCGCCATGCCGACTTCCTGCACAACGAGGTCCCCGGGCTGGCGATCCCTGAACCGATCCGCAACCGCATGGAAGGGGCCGGGGAAAGTGCCCCTGCGGAAGGGATTAAAATTGCGTTAGAATTGATAGATCAGATGCGACCTTACGTTCAAGGCGTCTACCTGATGCCCCCCTTCAACCGTTTTGATTATGCAGCTGAAATTATCGAAGCGGTAAAGTCCAGACGCAAAGACTGAACTGGATCACTTTTTGTTTTCGAACCCAGCAAAAACCAGTTCTCGTTATGGGCGCAAGGGTTTGGGCATTCGTCGAAGGGTGGTGACGTTTTCACCACCTGGCGTTAGGCGCAACTCAAATCTTTACCTTAGAAAGAGATCCAATGGATTTCAAACCATCCTCCAGATGGATACGGACGTTCAGATGGATTTTTGCCCTGATCGTCACTTCCTCTCTGGTGCTCACCGCTTGCTACCCCATTAATGGGATTGGGAGCTTGAGATCAGCTCAACTCCCCACGCTTGTCAGTACCCTGCCCAATCTGATCGCGCCCACGACTACCCCTCGACCCGTGGATACTGCCTCCCCTGTCCCATCCGGCCCACCCACCCTGACTCCAGAAGTAGAAGGTTTATTCAATGTGCCGGATAACGTCGATCCGCTCACCGGATTGGTCGTGGATGACCCCTCCCGGCTCGAGCGCCGCCCCGTCATGGTAAAGGTCTCAAACTTTCCGCGTACCGGCCGGCCCCATGCCGGGCTGTCCTTCGCGGATATGGTCTTTGAATACTATATCGGTTACGGCCTGAACCGGTTCATGGCAATTTATCTCAGCCAGGATGCCTCTCAGGTTGGCCCGGTGCGCTCAGGCCGGTTGGTGGATGCGCAGTTGGGCGAAATGTATCAGGGGCTGCTGTTCTACGCCAACGCGGACCCCCAGGTGGATAAAGTGCTGCAAGCTGAACTTGGCCCGCGCGCCCTGGCAGAAAAGTTTATCCCCTCTCCCCCTAAGTACCGCATCGGCAAGGTGCTGGATGAAACGACGTTGTTTGTCAATACCGCCGAGCTGACCGACTATGTCAATGAACAAAAAGAAGTTTCTAACAGCCGGCGAGACTTGCGCGGAATGATCTTTAGCGATATGATCCACCCGGTCAATAAACCGGCGACGAATCTTGGCGTGCAGTTCTGGACGACTACGCGGGGTGAGTGGCATTATGATGCGGAGTCCGGCAAGTACCTGCGCTGGATTGAGGATATTAAGGGGGATAACCAGATCGAGATGATCCCCCTGGTCGACCGGTTGACCAACAAACAGCTGGCCTTTTCCAACGTAATCATCTTGTTCGCCACGTACATCGAATATGCCCCCACCTTGCACGATGTGCGCCTGTATGACAACACCACCGGCAAACGCGCCCTTTTCTTCCGCGATGGGGTGATGAGCGAAGGTACCTGGAAAACCGTCAGTAATGGCCGACCGATTCAGTTCTTTAATTCCTGGGGATTACCCATGCACCTGAAACCAGGGAACTCCTGGATCGTTTTAACGGGTGACAGTTCTACTTTTAAGGAAACCGACCCAGGTACCTGGGAACTACGATTTGACTTACCTTAAAGAATAAACTATGCGAATACTGGTACTCTCTGATATCCACGCAAATTTAACAGCGCTCGAAACGGTACTGAAAGACGCCGGGCAAGTTGACGCCGTCTGGTGTTTGGGCGATGTGGTCGGTTATGGACCGGATCCAAATGAATGCGTCGCCCGCCTGCGCATGCTGCCAAACCTGGTCTGCCTGCTTGGCAATCACGACGCAGCCGCGCTCAGCCGCATTCCAGTCGAGACATTTAACGTCGATGCGCGCCGCTCATTGGAGTGGATGCAGTCGGTTCTGACTAAAGAGACCTTTGCGTTTTTGTCTACCCTTCCAGAAACCGTTGTGACCGGGCAAACCACGCTGGTGCACGGCAGCCCGCGCAACCCGGTTTGGGAATATATCCTCGATCTCCACAATGCAGTCCAAAACATGGCCTATTTTGAAACCCAGTTATGCATGGTCGGGCATACGCATTTACCGGTCGCCTTCGTTCAGACAGAAGATTCGAATGAAATCCGCTGGACGACGCCCCCTGAAGGAAAGTGCATCGAACTTAAGACGCGTGCCATTTTGAACCCTGGTTCTGTGGGCCAACCGCGCGACCATGATCCTCGGGCATCTTATGCTATCTTCTATCCCGAAAAAAATGGTTGGGAAATTCACCGGGTGGAATACGATATCCGCGAAGTGCAAAAACGCATTCGGGCGGCAGCTCTGCCCATGCGCCATGCCTTGCGGTTGATAGAAGGCTGGTAATCCCAGGAACTTTCTTCTTCTGTTCTTCGTCCTTAATATGCCAATGAATTTTGTGTTCTTATCCAGATAAGGAGAGGAAGAAATGGAGAAACGCCTTTTATTTATCGTTCTGCTCGCGCTGCTGCTGTTGTCTGCCTGCGCCCCCGCAGCGGCAACCTCATCTAGAGCCCCTGCCTTCGATATGAACAACGCGACCAACGGCTCTGCTGGAAAATCAAGTGAAGCCTTTGCCGGGCAGGCACCCGCCGCACCCGTCGCTCCCGCCGCAATGGATGCGAATGCGATGGTACTCAATCCACAGGTCAACCCGGATGGCAAACGGTTGGTCATCCGCAACGCAAATTTGACCATTGTGGTTGAAGACCCGGCCATGGCACAGAATGCCGTCAGCCGCATGGCTGAGACAATGCAAGGTTTTGTCGTATCTTCCAACCTGTATAAAAGTTCCGGTCAAAATGGGCAGGAATTCCCCGAAGCCAGCATCACGGTGCGCGTGCCGGCGGATAAACTAAATGATGCTTTGGATCAAATCCGGGCCCTGGTGAAAGATCCCGGGAACGACGTGCGTTCCGAAACCGTCAGCGGGCAAGACGTGACCAAGGAATACACTGATCTGCAATCGCGGCTGCGCAATCTGCAAGATACCGAAGCGCAACTACGCGAAATTATGGGCTCAGCCACGAAGACAGAAGATGTGCTTTCGGTTTATAACCAGCTTTCGCAGATCCGGGAACAAATCGAGGTCACTAAAGGACAGATCCAATATTATGAGGAATCTGCCGCGCTATCCTCGATTTCTGTCCTGATCCAGGCGCAGGCCAGCGTGCAGCCGCTTGAGATTGGCGGTTGGAAGCCAGTGGGCGAGGCGCGCAGTGCTGTTCAATCACTGATTAATACCATGCAGCTGCTCGGCAGCGCGGTGATCTGGCTGGCGCTGTACGTCCTGCCCGTCGCCCTGGTCATCTTCCTACCCCTGCGGCTGCTGTGGATGCTCTGGCAGCGCTCGCGGAAAAACCGCAAGGCCCAACCACCCGTCATCCCCCCGGCTCCAACACCATCATAATTTGCTTGTTTCAAAAAATGAACCGGGACGTTTTTGAGACGTTCCGGTTCATTTTTTATGGATGAGTTTGGAAGGATTGTGTATTCAGATCAAAGACCAGGGGGTCTCCCCCCTCTGAATCGAGTGATACGAATCCGTTTTCGACCGATTTGATGCGCAGCGCGCCGCTCTGATCCGGAGCATTCAGCATCTTCATTTTCCGCCCGCTGCCGTCCTGATTCATCGCTACCCACAGGAAAATTCCCTGGTTTGAATTCAGCGGAGAAGCACCGGCGAACACCTGGATGACCGATCCATTCCACAATCCCTGCCAGCCGTTGACCACGTTCAGCATGGACGGGCGAATCAGGCCGGCACTGCCCTCGAAAATGCCTTCTTCGATCGGGTGAACCGTGGTAATGAGAGCGGCTGGCTGTGTTGGCAGTGGAGTAAGCACTTTCGGCCCGTGCGTAACCTGCCCCTGGGCCTGTTCCACTGCCATGCGCTCTGCCATTGCCAGCTTCTCCTCCACGCTGCCGCGCACCTCAGGACTGAGGCTGTCATTTTGCAGCACCGATTGCAAGTGCAGCATCTCCTGGTTCTCCCCGCCGACCACAGCTGTTGGTTTGGGTAAGACCGCTTGCACCGCCGAACTGCGCGAAAGCAGCAGCCCGCCCACCACCAGCAGGGATAGGACTGAAATGAGGAGCAGAATTTTGGTGGATCGTTTTATTTTCATGGGTTAATTGAACCACTTGATATCAGTAGAATATTTCAAATCGTCCAGGGTTTGCCAGTCGCCGTTGATCAGCTTGTTCAACTGTGTCCAGCCCACCTCGGGTTTATTATCCAACAGATAGCACCCACCTGCACTTTGACAGGCTCCATATTGGGTCATTACTCCCGCAAAATCCATTTGCAAGCCTTTGTTTTGCCGGAAATAGAGGCTCATCAAATACCACTGCTGCGCATTGACGCCATTGGTACTATACACTTCGGGCACGCTGTAGACCGGCCCGCCTGAGGTGACCTTCCAGATTTGATCCTTACTCCAGCCATTCGCACATCTTGCGCCAGGGGAAGCAAAGTATGGGCAGCCATCTAGCGAGCCATAGTTATAAAGGGGGTAGAGGTTCGCCGCATCGTAGCCACTGACCCAATCTATCGTCGGCGTCGGGCCGCTCCAGCTGAGTTCGATGTCGTTCGCGCCGACAGCATCTAACTGTCCGTCACAGTGCCGGGTACAGTTTTGGATCATCTCGTTTACCTGATTAACCAACCCGGCCCAGGCTTTCCCGTGATCAGCTGTAACCGCCGCATCAGTATCTGCGTAATTACTGGTTCCAATGGCAATCCGCACATGTGAATCAAAGTCCGCGCCAACACAGTACCAGTACCCATAGCCGAAGTTGAAAGCAGATTGTTTAATCTGTTCAATGGTCACAAAGCCATTTCGCCACATGCCACTGGTCCCAAAATCAGCGCCCCTTTTCATCGGCCGCCCATAATCCAGGACCACCAGGTTATCTTGCTTGCCTGGAAGCGCTAAATCACGTTTGCCCAATTCACAACCAATACTGTAACTATCGCTAGGGTTAATGGAGGTCAAGTAGTAACTGATCGACGAAAGCGGAGGGGTCAAAGAACTGGGGGGTACATTTGCTACCGCTGGTAAAAAGACATGGAACTTAGGGTCTGAAGTGCTGACTGCCTGCCCATAAGCCTTTGGCTGAGTTGACAAGAGTGAAAGCCAGAGAATACCACTTATCAGGATCGAAAAAGATAGCCACTGTCGGTATTTCATGCATCAATTCCCATTACATTTGGAAAGTAGAACCGGTTAAAGTTTAACCGATTCGGAGTTGCTTGGAAAGAGGATTTTTGTAACCGCTTCAACAAGGATCTTGACCGATATCTTAAATTACTGTAGAATAGTGCCATTACGC
>CAVUJS010000014.1:0-24439 GCA_963741885.1 uncultured Chloroflexia bacterium | reverse complement strand
CCCTACTAATCATCTACTTTCCCTTGCTGGATTAGCTGAATTGTTTTATTCTTAGAATTATGATCGAAATTAGTCACAAGCAAGCGCGGCTGTGGCTGCGCATGGACCTGGATCATCAACTGCCCGATCGCCAGTGGGACGCGCTCCAGGTGCACCTGGAGACCTGCGCCGAATGCCGCGTGTACCGCGCTGAGCTGGCGCATATCGAAAAAGATCTGCGCCGCGCGGTGCACAACGGTTGGGACCTGCTGCCCGGCCCTGGGGAAGGCATTCCCCAGGCTGTGCTGGCGGGCCGGCAGAGCCGCGAGCTTTGGCGGCGGCGCTCTTCCTCGCTGGGTATGGTGGTTGTGGCGGTGCTGCTCTTTCTGGGCATCGGCGGGCCGCGTTATCTCAGCCAGTTGTTCGGCGCGCCCCCGCCCGCCGAGGCTTCGCCGCAATCTGCCAGCGCGCTTTTGAGCACGCCCCTGCCTGCGGCTACACCCGAGCCTACCCTGCTGCCTACCGCTGGCCCGGGAGAATTCCCGGCAGTGGTCGCCTATGCCGCCCGCCGGGATGGCGCGCCAAACGGCGATAGTGAGATCTACCTGCTCAACTCTGGCGCGGAACCGGTGGACCTGACCAACAACCCTGCCGAAGATCCCGACCCGGTCTGGTCACCGGACGGTGAATGGCTGGCTTTCCTCTCGAACCGGCCCGAAACGCCGGGCGAAAAAGGCAAGTTTGAGCTGTATGTCACCAATGTCCTGGGGACGCGCCTGGTGCAGTTGACGCGCGAACCGGGCATCACCTGGCAGGGGCCGCCCTCCTGGTCGGAGGATGGCAAGTGGATCGCGCTGACCGGCATTCGCGAGCAGCAGGGCGGCGAGAGTTGGGTATACCTTGTGCCGCTGGATGGCTCCGCGCCGCGGCCCCTGGCAGGCACGCGCGGCGGCTTTTCCCCTGAATTTGCCCCGAACAGCCACCGCCTGGCCTTCCGCGTGAACCATGACGCCGCCGCCGGAAACGGCGCCGCCGCTAACGCCGCTGCCGCTAACGGCGCCGCTGGGGTGGAGGTCATGAACCTGGATAACACCGAGCATATTTCTGCTCAATGGCCGCTCAATGACCAGGCTGCCCAGCCGCAGCCCGGTTCCGGGTTGGACTGGTCGGCGGACGGGGCCAGCCTGGTCTATATTGCCGGGAGTTCCCTCAGCCCCGGCAGCCCGCTCACTGCCAAAGATCCGGCGCACCCGGAAACATCCTTTGTGCCGCCGACGGTGGGTTCGCAGGTGGTCGCCGTGCGCGACCTGAACGATGCCGTTTCGCTGTTCTTTGATTACCAGCACAGCTTGCAGATCGCAAGCTCGCCCTGGCCCAATGCCTTCAGCGCGGTCAGCTGGTCGCCCGGTGGCACAGTGGTCTACCTGGAGGACCTGAGCGACGCGCGCGCCAATAACCAGGCTGGCCCGCGCCCGGTGGGCTGCGCTACCTTGCAGGTGCGCGGCGTGGCTTTGCGCGGCGCGGACGACATGATCGCCTCGATTGGCGCCTTATGTGTGGATGGCGGCCTGGACCGCGCCAGCTGGTCGCCGGATGGGCGCTGGCTGGTGGTGGTGGGGCGCGTTCCGGGCGAAACGCAGCGCGGCATCTATGCCGTGCGCATGCCCGGGCGGCTGATTAATTACCGCCGGGATCTGCCCGGCATCAGCGCCGACGCCGCGGTAGGCACAATCGTGCGCCTGACCGGCGACCCGCATAACCTCAGCCTGCCCAGCGTCCGCCCGCAGCGCCGTCTGGGCCGGCCGCTGGCTATTGTTCCGCGCCCGGCCTGGGCTGCCGAGGCGCGCCTGCCGCAGTCTGACCTGAGCCGGCGCCCCGGCGGGCCCAACGGCCAGCTGGTTTATACCGTCCAGAACAACACGGTCAGTGTGGTCGTCTCGGCCAACCCCGACGGCACCGGCGGCAAGGTGCTGACCGCCAGCACCGCTGAAAACCGCTGCACGCGTTGGTCGCCAGACGGGCAGTCTGTGGCGCTGGTGGTGCGCAACGCGCCCGAGGTGGGCAGCGGTACCGGCGGGGGCTCCGACCTCACGGGTGGGAGCCAGAGCAGCAGCGTCACCAGCGGGGGTGGCGGCGAGCCTGTGATTGGCTTCATGCCCGCTCACTTGCCCGTACCGGCGCAGCCTCAGGGGCGGGAAGAAGTGTATGTGCTCGAGCTGGCGGGCGGCAGCCTGCGCCAGGTTTCGAACGTGGATCATCTGCCTGAAAACGGCCCGCCGCCGGTTACTGCGGTGTATGGCTGCCCGGTCTGGTCGCCAGAAAGCACGCCGGGCGGGCCTTTGCTGGCGGTGCTGATCGGCACCGGCCGCAGCCATTACCTGGCGCTGCTATCGGTGCAGGGCGGCTGGTCCCGCTACCTGCAGATTGGCCAGCCCGTCGCGGATGTCGCCCCGGTCTGGTCATCGGATGGGCGCAGTTTATTCCTCGCCGAATATCCTTCGCCGGGCAAACTCTCCAGTCTGCTGGCAATCAGCCTGCCTGACGATCCCAGATCACGCCTGAAAGTCAACGTCCTCGCCCAGTGGCCAGATCTCTCTGGCCTCAATGGACTGGCGGCAGCCCCTAACAGCCCCTTCGTGGCGCTGGTTGCGCCCGCGACTGAGCACGACGGCCTGGCGCTGGTGGAACTGCGCCAGGTGAGCGCCGCGCACCCGCCCACTTCCAGCGCGAACCCGGGGAAACCCTCCTCGCCGGGGCAAACCGCGGGCGGCAGCCCCGCGGTGAACAGCGGCGGCGGGGTGGAAGGCACGCAGTTGGGCCCGATCACGGTCACCGGCAGCAGCGGGTCGCTGGGAGTCGAGCAGCGGGTCGCTGGTCGCTGTCGAGCAGCGGGTCGCTGAGCAGCAGCCAGAGCCAGGCCAATACCGGCGGCGCTTTTGACAGCAGCCCGCGCTTTACCGCCCCCCGGCAGGGCTCTGTCCACCCGCCGGATTACCCACCCTACGGCTATCAGCGCCAGCCGCTGGCCCTGGGGCAGGACTACCAGGGCGCGCCGATCAACGCGGGGGGCCTGGTCTGGCTGCCAGATGACGGCCTGGGCGTTATCCTGCGCGGCAAGCCCACCGACCGCTATAAAGCCTTCATCGAGCGCTACGACCTGGCCTCCAACAAGCTGATCTTGCTGGCAGCGGTAGAAGATACGATCTACGAAGCCGCCTGGTCCCCCGATGGGCGCTACATGGTCTACAGCACGGAAAGCGGCCTGTGGGGCCTGGACTTAATCGCCGCCCGCACTGCCCTAGCCCAACCCACCTGGCTCTCCCCCGTCCCCGTCCAAAACCTGGATTGGACTCCATAAGAAATAAGGCTCTTTGGGAATTGGCGTGGTTTTAGCGTAACTTTTGTGCAACTGGAAAGCAAGTTGCTTTAAACCGAAAAAAACTGCACTTTAACAAAAAAGCTCAAAATCCGTTATGCTCCTGAAAAACCCAGGAGCAAACATGAGCGAGAAACAACCGGATACCCTCACCCACCACGCCATGCTGGTTGCCTGGGGACAATTTGCCCAAAGTATTGGCATGATCCGCGATATTGAAGGCGTCGCGCTGCACCAAAAGACGGTCGAGCATAGCCCGCAGACCAAAATTTTGGAGTTTTTCATCGCCATTTTGGCCGGATTGCCGCATCTCCAAGATCTCAGCCGCTCCGCTCACCCCATCGACCAGGACCAGGCCGTCGCCAAAGCCTGGCTGCAAGCCGGTTGGGCCGATTACAGCGGTGTGAGCCGCACCCTATCGGGGATTAGTCAGCCAGAGGCCGATCAAATTGCCCAAGTTTTGCAGCAAATCACCCAGCCCATTCTGGCCGAGGAGATCATGCAAGCCCTGAAACGGAGCGGACGGTTGGTCTATGATGGCGATTTGACCGATCGACCCGTTTCCAACACCAGTACCAGCTATCCGGGTGTCGCGTATGGACACATGGGGGATGGCTTGCACCTGGGGTATCAGGCCGCGATGGTGAGTTTGCATAGCTCAACGTATGGCCGCTTCTGGCTGTCGGTGGTGGATCATCCGGGCGATACGGTTTCCGCGACACAAGCAGAAGCGCTGGTTCAGGCGGCTGAACAGCGCACCGGGATGCGTCCCTTGCGCCGAACCGATCTTCTGAAGGAACGAATTCGAGCGTTGGAAGCCGAAACCCATCAGTTTCAGGACGAAATTGCGGTACGTCAGAAAGCATTGGCCGACAGCCAGGCTAAACGAGCGGAAATCGAGGCACAGTTGGCGCAACAGCAGGGAATTCTGGCGCAGTCCGAGGCCGATTACCAGGTAAAAAACCGCCCGGAACGCCCCTACAGTGCCTTGGCCAAGGCCCGTCAAAAACTGACGATGTGGCAGGGTCGTTTAGCGCGTTGTGAAAAGAAGATCGTCCAGCAGGAAAAGCAGTTGCAGGCGCACCAACAGCAGGACGTGATCGCGCACCTGCGGACTGTGCGCTTGCAACAACGCTTGCAGGCATTCGAAACTGATAACCAAAGCAATCTCTTTCCGATCCAAGCCGTTTTTCGGATCGATGCCGGTTTTGGGACACGCGAGAATGTGGCCTGGTTGATTGAGATGGGCTATGAAGTCTACACCAAGCCCTATAGTGACTGGCTGACACCCCGCTTGAAGCTGGAAACGCAGGCTCAGACGAACTGGATCCGGGTGGGGAACAATGCCGAAATGATCGCCTGGAAACAGCGCACCTTTGCCGATTTCCCCTATCCGTTGGATGTCGGCCTGGAGCGTTTCTATACTGGCAAAACCCAACGCTTTGGCACCCTCATCCATTTTGGGCAAGATCCCGTCACCACCGATCTGCCCACCTGGTTTCACCACTATAATGCGCGCCAGCTGATTGAAGCTGGCATTAAGAAGGGAAAAATGGGTTCGCCATGCACCATTTGAAAGTTCGCTCCGCTCCAGCGATCTTTTTGCAAGAACAATTCGCCGTTTTTGCAGCCAACTTTGTCCGCTGGGCAGCCCGCTGGCTGCGCGAACAGTGTCCTCAGCTTCCCGATAGCTGCTTGAACTCGGCCCATCTCGGCGTAAAACAGCAAGTTCTGGTTGCCGCTCATACGTCTGCCTGGGTGATTTGGCAGGAGCAAGGTTGTTTGTTAAGGTTCACGGACCACAGCCTGTTCGCTGGCCAGTCCCTTTCTGTTCAAAACCAATGGGCGGTTCAGTTAACTTTGCCGTTTGCTCAAAATGCTGTTTTTTGACGGTTAAAGCACTTTGCTCGCTGATTGCACAAAACTTACGTTAGGGAGAAATGGCGAAGCTATTTCACCCTAAAACCACGCTAAATCCTAGAGACCCAGAAATAAGGGTTGTTCCTGAAGGCCGTGGATGAGGTGTTCTTTTTCCCCCCGCCATCCCTTAAATTTACAAAAAATACTTAACTGCATTTCCCCTGATCATCCCCCTACAGTTGCTTTGGTTTCGGGCTCAGAATCGGGTATGATTAATGTATGATTTCAAGCCAATTCTTGCAGATCTGCCAGTCCGGCGATGAAAAGGCGATTGAAACGTTGGTGCGCACGTACCAGCGCGGCGTCTTTCAACTGGCGCTGTCGGTGATCGATGACACCCCTGCTCCCGCGGGCGCGCCAGCTGGCGCGCCCGCCAACCCAAGCTGGCAGGCCAGCGCGGCTGCCGAGGCGGTCCAGGAGGCGGAACAGGCCACGCGCGAGACTTTCATCGCTGCGCTGGACCGTTTGGGCCGCTACCGTGAGGAGGTGCCTTTCGAGACCTGGTTGTATTCCCTGGCCATCCGCGTCAGCCGCCGCCGCTACCGGCGCTGGCGCTTCCGCCGGGGAATTAGCCGCCTGCAAAAGCGGATATTTGGGCGGCGCTCCGCGCCTGCTGGCGATCTTCCCCCCTCTGGCACGGCCAGCCCGGCAGCCAACGTAGGGAATGTTGAACCGGCCCCGCCAGTTGAGACGCTAGAGCCTGATGCGCGCCTTTTACCCGGCGACGCGGCGCTGTGGACCGCCGTGCGCGGGCTGCCTGAAAAGCTGCGCGTGGCAGTGGTGCTGCGTTATTATCACGATCTGCCAGTCAGCGAGGTTGCCCGCCTGTTGAACTTGAATGAGGGTGTAGTCCATGCCCGCCTGGATGCCGCGCGGGAGCAAATCGCCAAAGCGTTAGAAGGGTAATGGCATGATCGAGATCAGCCACCGGCAAGCTCAGCGTTTGATCCGCGAGTTGCTTGACCGCCGGCTGCCCGACGAGCAGTGGGCGGCGCTGCAAGCGCACCTGGAGCGCTGCCCGGAATGCCGCGCCTACCGCGCCCGGCTGCAGGAGACCGAGAAAGACCTGCGCCACGCGCTGCGCCAGCGCTGGAGCAGTGTAAATTCGGCCCTGCGAAACGTAAACCCGGGCGTGCTGCGTTACAAACAGCGTCGCGAGCACTGGCGGCATTTTCTGGCGCGCGCCTGGCAGCCGGCGCTGGTGACCTTGCTGGTGTTGGGCTTCTTGTTCTACCGCCAGGTGCTGGCCCCGTCGCCCGCGCGCGAACCGGTCGCCGCGCCGACCGTGGTGCAGCCCACACTCACCCCCACGATACCGCATACCTTCCAGGGCCTGGTAGCGTTTGAGGCGCGCATGGATGGCAACGCCGAAATCTACCTGCTGAATGCCTCGGCAGCCGGCGGCGAGCCAGACCTGACCAACCTCACCCAGGACCCCGGTCAAGATACCGGCCCGGCCTGGTCGCCGGACGGGGATTGGCTGGCTTTTTTCTCAGACCGCAGCGGCAAGAAAGAATTATATGTTATTTACGTGGCCGGCAGCCGCCTGATGCAGCTGACCAACGCGCCCGGCATCGCCTGGGACGGCATACCCGAATGGTCGGCGAATGGGCAGTTCATCGCCTTGCGCGGTCAGCGGGAGGCCGAGCAGGCCAGCTGGCTGTACCTGGTTCCGCTGGATGGCGGCCTGCTGCAGAGCATCGCCCTGACGCGGAATGCCCCAGCCAGTTATCACTTCTCGCCGGCGCAGTCGCAGCTGGCATTTTTTAGTTCGACTGAACCAGGCAGCCTGGCGCTGCTCAACCTGCAAAATGGCAGCCTGGCTTGGGCCAACCAGGCCGATTCCCAGACCTACCGCTTCTACGCCAGCCAGCAGCCAGATGCTTTCGATTGGTCCGCCGATGGGACAAGCCTGGCGTATATCGCCAATGGGCCTTATACGCAGGACCAGTCCTTAGCCGAAAGGGGTATTCTGGCCGGGGGGATTGCGCTCAGTTCTGAGGTGCGCCTTTTGACGAACCGCAGCGGCGCGGCATCTGCCGCGGTCGAAGCGCAGCCGGTGATGGTGGCGAGCGCGCCGGAGCGTTTTCGGGCGGTCAGCTGGGCCCCCGGCGGCCGCCTGATTGCGGCCCTGGCCGGGCAGGATCAACCGGACTGCTGGACGGTGCGCCTCGCTATCGCCGTGACTACCCAGGATCTTAACGGCTTGTGCGTGGATGGCCGGCTGCAGCCCGCCAGCTGGACCGCGGACGGCAGTTGGCTGGTGCTGCTGGCGCATACCAGCGCCGAGCCCCGCCCGGCGCTGTATGCCCTGCGCGTGCTGCAGCCCAACGCTGGCAGCCCGGCGCAGAGCAGCGCCGCCTATGAACTGCTGGCAGACTTGAGCGCCGAGCCGTTCAACACTGTCGATAATAATAACCTGCCGCTGTGGGCCAACCCCAGCGTGCGCCCCGACAGCGGCCATGCGCTCAATATCCACCCGCGCCCGGTGCAGTCGCCGCCGCCTGCTCGCCCGGAGCTGCCCGGCGCTGACGCGGGCCAGGTGCTGTTTACCGTACCAGACCAGCCTGCCGGGAATTCCCCCGCGCCCACGCAGATTGAAATGATCCACGCGGACGGCAGCGGGTTGGAGACTTTGCTGACGAATGGGCAGGTCAACGCCTGCCCGCGCTTCTCGCCAGACGGAAAAAGGATGGCCTTTACCTCCAGCATGGACAGCCCTTTTCCAGAAAACAATGAGGTCTATGTCAAGGAACTGGACGGTCAAAAGACCCTGCGCCTGACCAGCCAAAACCTGCCCGTGGAGGCCAACGGCCCAGCGCGTGACCAGGTCTCCTATCCGCTGTATGACTGCCCGGTCTGGTCGCCGGATAGCAAGCTGCTGGCAGTGGTGGCGCGTTCGCAGACGCATACCTACCTGGGCCTGCTGCCGGTCGATGATCCTCATGCGCCGCCGCGCTTCTGGACGGTAGGCCCGGTTTCGCGCCTGTCGGACCCGCTTTGGGAGCCGGTCGACCCGCGCAATCCGGTCTTGGGGGCGCAGCGCATCCTGCTGGTCTACCCGCAAGGCGGGCTGCCGGCCAAACTGATGGAATTTAACCTGCGCTTGCAGAAAGACCCGGCGCAGAATGCGCAAGCCACCCCCTCCGCGGCAGTCCCTGGCGCTGCGCCCAGCCCAACCCCCTCCGCGGCGGCGGACCTCATCCCCGAAGGCGTGGTCACCGAGCTGATCCAGCTCACCAGTTGGGATGATGTGAAAGGGCTGGCCCTCTCGCCCGACGGTAAGCACCTGGCTTTTATCGCCCTGTACTATACCACCCGCGACCAACACGGCCCGGCGATCGCTCAACTGCGCGTGCTGTCCTGGCCCGCGCTCGATTTCTCTGCCCTGGCCAGCCTGACCCATTACAACAACCAGTACGCCCCGCGCGCTCCCCTGGCCTGGTTGGGCGATGGGCAGGTGGGCCTGGTCACCGTGCGCGGACTGGTCGGCCCGGGCAAGACGGAGTTTGACCTGCTGAACCTGGACAGTAACCGCCTGGATAGCCTGGCGCGCTTCGACGACCTGGTTTACCAGGCGCGCTGGCGGCCGGACGGCTGGCTGATTTTTTCCGCGGAAAGCGGATTGTGGGCGCTGCATCTCAATGCGGCGGCAGATAACCGCGCCAGCCCCGCGTTGTTGAGCAGCCTGCCTGCCCAGGACCTGGATTGGAGCGCCGGGCCGTGACCCGCCAGGTTGGGCTGTTGTGATCGAAATCAGACATCAGCAGGCCCGCCGTTTGATCGAGGCGTCCCTGGATGGGCGCGATCTGCCGGATGCGCAGTGGGCTGTGCTGCAAGCGCACCTGGAAGGCTGCCCAGCCTGCCGCGCCTACCAGAAACAGCTCTCCGTGCTGGAAACAGGCCTGGAACGCGCCCTGCACGCGCGCTGGACCGGGTATGATGCTCCTTTACTGGCGCGCGGCGCGCTGGCCAGCGCATTAAAACAAGCGCGTGAAGCGCGGGCGCGGCGCTGGAAACGCCTGCGCTGGGCGCTGCTGGGCGTGCTGCTGGCGCTGGTCTGGTTGGGTTACGTGGAGTACCTGCGCGGAGAGGCGCTCGCCAGCGCGCCGCGCCTCACGCCCACCCTGCCCGCCGCCACCCTCCCGGCAGTGCTGGCCAGCCAGGCCGCCCAACCCGTTTTTCGTGGTGATTTTTCCGGGGTGCTGGCCTTTTCCGGGAGGCTGCCCGGCGGGACCAGCTCCGATATTTACCTGCTCAATGCCGGGGGCAGTGGCATTCAGCTCACCAACCTGACCAATACTGCCTATGATGACAGTTTCCCGGCCTGGTCGCCGGATGGGCTGTGGCTGGCCTTCATCTCGATCGACCCGGACACGCGTAAGGAGGAGGTATTCACCATCTCCGTCGCCGGCACGCGCCTGACGCAGGTGACCAACCGCCCTGACGTGGCCTGGAGCGGACCGATCAGCTGGTCAGCGGATGGGCAGTGGCTGGCGCTGAGGGGCTATCGGGCCGGGCAGGATGAATCCTTTGTGTACCTCGTGCCGCTCAGCGGCAGCGCCCAGGCGGAAGGCTCGCGCACGCTGGCGCTCACGCGCGGCGGGAACGGGCCGGTGCTGTTTTCGCCAACCGCTCCCCTGCTGGCCTTCGCTAATCCCAGTGACGGCAGCTTTCAGGTGTTCGACCAGGTTTCGGCCTGGTTCGACGATCTGCGTTCGCCAGAGGATATCCGCCGCGCGATGCAGGTTCAGGGCGAAAATCCTTTTGCCTGGTCGCCAGATGGCCGCCTGCTGGCTTATATCACCACCGGCCCCTATAATCCCCGGCAAACCGGGCAGTTTGGCCCGAACCAGTTCGACTGGGCGACGAATTTGCTGCTTTCACAGCCGCTGTATGCCGGCGGGCTGGTGAGCAGCAGCGTGGTCAGGCGGCCTTTGCTGAGCATAAGCGGGCTGGACGCTCTGGCGGATGTGAGCTGGTCGCCGGACCTGAGCCGGCGCGTGCTGGCCTACCTGAGTGACGAACATCAGGACGGCTGCTGGACGGTCCACCTGCAACAGGTGACCGAGGCAACCCTGCCCGCCCGCGCGAACATCCGCGAAGTGCCCGGGTTGTGTGTGGCGGGCAGCCTCAGCAACGCCAGCTGGACCCCAGACGGGGAATGGTTGGTGGTCAATGGCTCGCTGCCTGGCCAGCGCGACCCCGGTTACTACGCCCTGCGCGTGCCGCTCGACCTGGCCTTGCGCGCCGCTGCGCCTTTCGAACTGGTGCTGCCCGCCGACGATCTGCCCCTGGCGGCCACCCCCGGCGTGGAGGCTGCCGTGGTGCGCTATACCTCCCCGCCGCAGGTGCGCCCCTCGCTCAATGCGCGGGCCAGCGCGCTGCAGATTGACCCCCAACCAGCCGGGCTGGCGCCCCCCATCCCGCCCACCTCCGCGCCTAATCCTGAGGTGCCCGGGCAGCTGGTGTTTACCACCACCGCTCCGAACTCCGTCCTCAGCGCCATACGTCCGGATGGCAGGCAGCAGCAGGTGCTGCGGGATTATCGCTGGCGAGCTACCTGCCCGGCGCTTTCACCGGACGGCCAACAGCTGGCCTTCCTCTCGGATCCCGGCAGCCCGGCGAGCGGGCACAGCGAGCTTTATGTGCAGCCAGTGCAGGGCGGCAGGCCTGTGCCGCTGACCAGCCCGGAGATCTATCAGCAGCAAACCTTCCGTACGCGCCTGGACCCGCCCGGCTATGACTGCCCGGTCTGGTCGCCGGACGGCAAGCGCCTGGCGCTGGTGGCGCGCTCTGGGCAGGGCAGTTATCTGGTGATTGCTCAGGCAGACGGCAGTCAGGCGGACCGGCTGCCGCGCTACCTGGCGGTCGATGCGCCTTCTTCCTTCACCCGCCCGGTCTGGTCGCCCGATGGGCAGCGCGTGGTGCTGGTCATTCCGGCTGGGAGCACGCTCAACGCGACCCCCGGCCGACCGGCGCGCATCATCGCCTTACAGCCAGACGACCCCAACGTGCGCCAGATTACGCTGGCGGAGACGGATGGCTGGTTTGACGTGTTTGGCCTGGCCTATTCGCCAAACGGGCGGGAAATTGTTTATCAAGCCGTACGCGCGCTGGGGCAGGAGGCCCTTTCCGCAGAGCTGCGCTGGATGGACGCTGACGGTACCCACTCGCGCACCCTGCTGGCGATCCCCGAAGCGCATCCTTATGTTGCGCAGGGTTCTTTTCTGTACTGGCTCGACCCACACACGGTGGTCTTTGCTTCTGGCGGCCGGTTGGATGCGCGTTACAAGACACACCTGAGCATGCTTGATACGCGCACCGGCGCGCTCACTAACCTGGCCAGCCTGGAAGATATGCTCTACGACCTGGTGCTTTCCCCTGACCGGCGCTGGCTGGCTTTCAGCGGCGACGGCGGTTTGTACGCTCTCGACCTCTACACGGCGCTCAAGAATGGATCAGTCTCCCCCGCGCTGCTGTCTACCCAGCACGTTTCAGATTTGGATTGGCGGTAGATAGGAGGTGACCCTGCCCCGGTAGAGTGGACAGAATTAAAGGGTGAGATTGTATTCGAAATCAACCGGGCTGAAATAGCCCAAAGACGAGTGTAAACGTTGACGATTGTACCAGACCTCCAAATACTCAAAGATGGTGGTGCGTGCCAGGGCACGGGTGGCAAAGGGGCCGGTCACGCACTCGGTTTTGAGGGTGCCAAAGAAACTCTCGATGACCGCGTTGTCGTAGCAGTTGCCCACCCGGCTCATGGAGAGCTGGGCCGCGGCCGCTGTCAGGCAGGTCAGGTAGGCGGCGGAGGTGTACTGGCAGCCCTGGTCGGAATGGTGCAGCAGCCCGGCGGGGGGCTGGCGGTCGCGCAGTGCCATGCGCAGGGCGTCGGCCACCAGCGGGGTGTCCATCGAGGGGCGCATCGCCCAGCCAATCACCTTGCGGGAAAACAAATCCAACACCACGGCCAGATACAACCAGCCCTCGCCCGTCTCGATGTAGGTGAAGTCGCTGACCCATTTGGTGTTCGGGGCCACCGCGCTGAAGTCCTGATTGAGCCGGTTGGGAGCGGGCACCACGCCCGCTTGCCGTTGGGTGGTCACTGGACGGCGACTGCGGCGGGGCAAGGCGCATAGTCCATCCAGGCGCATCAGGCGCGCTACCCGGTTGCGTCCGCAGCGCTCGCCCTTGCGCCCCAAGACGACCTGAATGCGTGGGCTGCCGTAGGTCTTGCGGCTGGCGGCATATTCCGCCCGGATCAGCACCAACAGCGCTTCGTTGGCCTGCGCCCGGTCACTGGGCGTACGCTTGCGCCAGGCATAGTACCCGCTGCGTTGCACCCCCAATACCCGGCACATCCGCCGTACCTGGAACTCCTCCCGATGGGCATCGATGAAGGTGTACTTCATGCGCTTTTCCGGGAGAAAATGCTGACTACTTTTTTTAGGATCTCCCGCTCTTCGGCGATCTCCCGTAGTTCCCGTTCTAAGCGTCGGATTTCGCGTCTGGCCGCTTCCAGATCGTTCGGTTCCAGGCTGGCTTTCTGGCCCTCCGGCGCAACCACCTGGTACCGGTTCTGCCATTTCAGCAGCATCCCGGGCGTGATCCCCAATTCTCGCTCAATTTGCTGGGCACTTTTTTCGCTGCGTTTCAACAAAGCCAGTGCCTCTAATTTGAATTCTTCCGTATATTCGCGATATTTCTTGTCACTCATGATCTTTCTCCGTTCGGTCTTAGTGTACTCGGATTCATCCATCTTTTGTGTCCACTAATTCGGGGGAAGGTCAAGGGGCCCCAATTTTGGAGAGGGGCCAGGGGGTGAGGTCAAACCGCCCCCAAACCATCAGCCGCGCCCTGCCCGGCGGGTGGCGCGGCGGATTTCGCGCAGCTGGAAAACGGCCCAGCGCCGGGTGCGTCCGAGCTGCCGGGCGGCTTCGGCCTGGGTGAGGCCCTGAGCCAGCAGGCGCAGCAGGCGGCGCTGGGCTGTGCTGAGGTTTAGCGGGCGGGCCAGGGGAAGCCCGCCCGCTTTTTCCACCAGCGGCTGAAGCGGGCGAATGATCAGCAGTTCGCCCTGCGCCTCACATAGAAGCGCCGATTCCGAAGGAAGCGCCGCGTCTATTGGAAGCGCTGCTTCAGCATACAAGGCCAGTGGGCCAGGTGGTAATTCAAAGCGCGCGTGAATCTGTTCCTGCCATTCCTGCGGGATCGGCCACTGGCCCTGGTTAATGCGCTGCACCAGGCGTGGCAGCGGTTCAGCCGGCAGCCGGGCAAACCAGGCCAGCAGGTGATCATTGGGGAGGAACAGCACGGCAGGCATCGTGGTTTACTCGATGGCGTAGCGCATATAACAATTGTCGGCGTGTTTGCCGCGTTTGCCGCAGTTGTGGCAGGCGGGTGTGTCGTACAGGCCTGGGGCGCGCGCCCCAGCGCGCAGGCGGCCCACGAACAGGCGGGCGGCATTCTCGGGCTGGTCATCCTGGCACCATTCCAGCAGGCTGGCCAGGTCTTTTTCACTGTAACGGCCCTCCTGGGCGCGCGCGCTGATCTCTTCCAGCAGCGTGGGAAATACACCAGCTTCACGCAGCCTTATTTGCAGTTCTCCTGAGAGCGGGTTTTTCTTTTTGGCCTTTTTCACCCCGGCGGGTGCATTTTGCACGGCTGGTTTCTCCGCTGCGGCTTTTGCCGCGCCAGTTTTGGCTTTTGGCGCGCCAGTTTTGACTTTTGGTGCGGGCTGCTGATCATTAAGAAGAAGAGGGAAGGCTTTAATATCTTTTTCTTCTTCTTGATATTGATCTTGATTAAGATCTATCTGATCAGGCTGTGGCAAGAACTTGCCAGCGGGTGAGCGCGCGGCGGTGGGCGCGTCTTCAGCAGCCGGGGCTGGGGGAGTGGTCTCGGGATTGTTGCGGAACAGCCAGCCAGCCAGGTTGACAATAAATTGGCCGACGCCAGCGGGCTGTAAACTCAGCACAGCCTGGTAGGTTCTGAGCGCCGCCAGGTGCCCGCGCAGAGTGCGGGCGTCTTTCCCGGTCAGGTGTTCCAATTGCGCATAGGATAGGGGAGGTGTCGTGCAACCCGAGCTGCCCCAGGCAAAAACCATCAACTGGAGTAGGGTTTCTTTGACATTCGGCGATAGTCCTGGATCGAACAACCAGTAGGTGCCGATAAATAGGCCGCGGGGCGGCTGAAGTGGACGAGGCATGCGAAGCTCTTTCTGTAATGTAGAATTAATGTTCTAGAAAGATTATCCCGACTTTCCTACGGCCTGTCAATAGCCGCGCGCCAATATCCCCCATCTTTCCCCCCTGCGCCAATGCGCCATTTTGGGGGGATACCTGGGGGTCCTCCCTGGGGAGGATAGAAATTAAATATGCGGAGCTGTCCAAATTTACTGGACAGCTCCGCAAGTTGGTTAAATTATGGATGGATTTTAGAACCCGCCGGGGGTGCCGTTGTTGGGGTTGTTCCAGTAGTTGTTGTACTGCGTATCCCAACCGGGTTGCGTGATGTCGATGCCGTTGAGGCTGTTGTTGCTCAGGCTGGGAGCAGCTTCAAACTGGTCCTTACTGGCGTTGACCAGCAGGGTGCCATTGCTGCCTTTTTCGCTGGCGTTATTGGTCCAGCGCATGGCGGAGGTGGGGACGACGAAAGCCTTTTCGCCGATGCCCAGCACGGTGGCCGATTCGACCAGCGCGTCTTTCAACTGACCGGTTTGCGCGTTGATCACGAAATCTCTCACTTCGCCCAGTTCCTCGCCGTTGGTATTGGTCACGTTAATGGGGTTGAAAGGTTCGGAGAGCATGACCGTGTTGCCGGTGGGGGCATTTGCCACGCCGGTCTGCGGGACGAGCATACCTTGCTGCGTCCAGTAGGTGCGGAACTGCTGATCCCAACCCTGGTTGGTGAAGTCAGGCAGGTTGTTCAGATCGAGCGCCGGGGCGCCGTTCAAAGCGCTGGCGGGCAGGTTGACGGTCAGCATGCAGTTACCCGCATTCGCGCTGCCCGGAACCGTGCTCTGCTTCAGGTTTTGGAACACCCCAAACGGCACCAGCACATTATTGCCCTGGGCGGTGCCATTAGCAGCCTGGTTGACGACTACGTATTCAATAGTAGGTACACCCTGCGCCGCTTGGGCATTCGCCACGCCGTTTGCAGCAGGCGTATTCGCCGCACCGTTTGCAGCAGGCGTCTGCGTGGTCGTGGCGCCATTGGCCAGCGGCGTTTCAGTGGTGGTCAGGTTGCTTCCGGCCGCACTTGCGCCCGGGGTCTGCGTGGTCAGCAGGTTATTATTCGGTACGGCAGTCGCGCCGCCCGCGGCGTTGTTGGTCGCCGCCGTCTGGCCGGTCAAAACGATCACGCCGTTGACCTTACCCAGCAGATTGCCCTGCGAGTTGTTTACCTGCGCGCCCATGAAGTGGGTCAGCAGCAGCGGCTGGCACTGGTTGTTGCCCGTCACGGGGACGTTAGCGCCCGGGGTGCTGCCGGTGGCGGCGCTGGGTGTGCCGGTCAGGGCCGCGCTGGGCGTATCGGTGGCTAAAGCGGACCCGGCTGCTGTGGTGGCAGTTGCCAGGCCAGTGCCAGCTGCGGTCGTGGCAGTTGCCAGGCCAGCGCCGGCTGCGGTCGTGGCAGTCGCCAGGCCAGCGCCGGCTGCGGGCGTTTCAGTCGTGGCCCCAGGGACGACGGTATTGGTGGTCTCAACACCGGGCGCTTGCAGCGTACCAGTGGTCAGGCCTGCACCAGGCGTGCCAGTGGTCAGCACGCCGTTCGCGCCAGGGGTGGTCAAGGCCCCAGGCGTCTGTTGATTATTGTTTGCGTTCGAGCCGCAAGCTGCTAAGAGCATGGCGGCCAGCAGCATGAAAGTTGCAATTAAACTGGTCTTCTTCATTCGATCCAAGATCTCCTTATTAAATATTGAACGATTATTCTTTCCGTGCCGAGGAAGGTACAAAGTGATATTCTTCTATCCTCAGAACATACGCCTGCTATGATAAAAAAATATTCTATTTTGTACAACTAGGACCCTCCTCACCGCTTAACAGGATGCTCCCAACCGCCAATAGGGTTTTCCCTGGGAAGGACCTGGATCTCGTCCATTTAATGAAAAAAGGGGCTGTCCAATCCAGCTGCTTGGACAGCCCCTTTTGAGCTATTTTATGCTGGGCGCATACCTTAAGGTGAAGTTATGCTGTTCCAGTAGTTGTTAATCGCATTATTCATCCCCGCGTTGTTAATATCTTCACCCTTGAATTGGGGAGCGTTGGTGAAAACCGAGTTCGGCACGGTCATCTGGAACACGCCCAGGTTATCATTGCCAGGGTTCTTTTCAGTCATGCGGTTCATCGGCACCAGGAAGCTGTAGCCATTGAGTGTGCCATTGCTTAAGAGGACGGCATAATCGATCGCGCCCGTTTGCAGGTTGACTGCAAAGTCGCTGAGGCTGCCCAGGTTGTTACCATTAATATCTTTCACGGTCACATTCTTGAAAGGCCCTTGAACCATAACCAGATTGCTGGCAGCGTTAGCCACTTTCACATTCTGGTTCGCCCAGTACTGGTTTTCGTTCTGGCTGACCTGACCCTCATAAGAATTCGGATCAAAGGCCGGCGCGTTTGCCACGGCGGAACCCTGCAAATTAACCACCAGGTTATTCTTCACGGTGTTGTTCTGCGCGGACGCGCTGCTGGGTGACTTTGTGCCGGATGGGGTGGCTGTCGTGGTGGCGGTTGCGGTGGCAGTCGCTGTAGCAGTGGCTGCGGTTGTCGGCGTAGCGTTTGCCTGGCTGCTGCCGGTTGCCGTAGGCTGCGGAGCCTGGGTTAACCTACTGCTCGCGGTGGGGCTGGGGTTTTCCGTCGGGGTTGGGGTTATCCTCCCCGGCCCGCTCGATGGAGAGCTGACCAGGTTCGGCTGCACCGCCTGCCAGGGAATCAAGATGAAATGGCTGGCAGCGGAGGCAGCCGGGTTGGGTTGGTTCGCGTGATTGATCGCCGTCGTGGGTGTCGCGGAAGCTGACTGCGTTCCAGCAGCGTTGCCAGATGTACCAGATGTAGATGAAGCTGCCTGCGCATTATTGCTGCTGTTATTCCCTATCGCCGATGGATTGCCACCAATCTTAACGATTAGATAAGCGATGCTGGGCACTTGCCCGTTACTGGCTGCCTGCGCATTGGCGGCACTGCCTGGCGTTTCGGTTGAACCAAAAGGCGCTACTGCCGTTGCTCCATTGCTGACGTTGCCGTTCTCGTTGTTGCCGAGCCCATTCCCAATAATGGAGGCAGCATTTCCTGCGGCCGTCGCGTTTGCGCTGTTGGGTTGGACCAACGCCCCGGCGACGGAACCGATCTGCTGCCCGTTCGCATCATTCACATACATATCCAACAGGCGTGACATCAGCACGTACTGTCCAGATTTGGCAATCGCGCCGGATGCGCCATTGATCACGACGCTGGTTGGGGCGATACCGCTGACGCCGGGGGCCGGTGTTTGGGTTGCAGCGCTGGTCGCGCTGTTATTTCCACCGGTCGCAGGGATATTCCCAGAACTGGCAGGTGCGGTAGCGGCCGTGTTTCCATTTTCCGAATTACTTAGCCTAGGCGAGTTTGCGCCGGTTGAACCTACCCCGCCGGTGTTGTTCTCGCTGCCATTGGCGCTTTCTTGAATTTCTGGGGTTTCTGTGCCTACCAGGCCCAGGTCCTCCTGGCCTTCGTGGCTGGTGCCGACCTTCGGGGTATTGAGCATCAGGCCGCCCATGCCGTTCGGTACAGTTGGCAGCGGGGTTGAGCTGGGCAAGCCGCCGGGCGTCAGGGCCGCGTTGTTGTTCGGGCTGCCCGGATTCGGATTAAATCGTGTTTTAGTGCTGCCCGTGGTCGCCGTGCTGCAAGCTGCCAAAAACAGCGCCCCGGTCACCAGAAAGGTGGTGACGATACTTAACTTTTTTTTCATACGAACTTACACTCCTTCTCATTTAAAAATACAAACCCGTCAAGTATTCATTGTCAAGCGTCGATTTATGTATTCATTTGGATCATAGGTTATGGGAAGAAGCGTCACAATGGGTAAGTTTCCAGAAATGAGATAGGGGAATGCCCCCTTCTTATAGCATCCAGCGTGCCGCGGAAATAATTTCCGCGGCACGCTGGATGCGAAAAAGGATCAGATAAAACTAGCCGATTTCGACGTAGTACCAAAGCCCATCGCGCAAAGCATAGAACCATAAGATGTGCCCGTTGCTGCCAGGGTTGAAGATGCTGAGGTCACCCGGATTGCCGTGTACGATTTGATCATAGGTATAAGGCAGGTCCTGCCCGGCAAAATTAATATGGGTGATGCCAGAGCGGGTATAGAAGTAGCAGGGCTGCCCAGCGATGATCTGCCAGTCGAAGACGCTGGCGTAGCCCAGCGCTTTGTTCAGGTCCTGTCCATCCAGGGTGGCTTGCCCATTGGTTACCAGCGCCCAATGTTTACCCCAGGTATGCAGGTCGGAGGGCGGGTTGGAAGGGTCAGGGGCCGTTTTTTGCGCGGCGCTGCTGCTGGTTGACCCATTGTACAGCCCATTGGGCCCGGCGATGAGGCTTGCCTGGCTATCATATGTATCCGCATAAGCGATCTGGTCGCCGTTAAACACCGGCTGCGTGTCCTGCCCCAGCCAGGGGTGGATGCCCGAAGTGCTGGCGACCAGCCGGCTGCCGGATAGGGTGACGAAGGGCAGCAAGAAATCACGTTCGGCCTGCGAAATGCTGCTCGAGCTGCCGTTTTTTACCGAGACGGGCCAGAAGTGGGCGATATCCCGCGCGACCAGGGCATCTTTTTTATATAAAGCAAAGCCGCTGAAAGGCGGGGAAGGGTTCAGCGCCAGGTGAAATCCGAAAGGCGCCAGGGCCTGGTTAGAGGCTTTCAGGTCTGCAGCTGGGCTTTGAAAGTTCCAGCCGGTTCGGTTCGCCATCACCGCCGCCGGGACGCGCTTCTGAAAGCTTGCGTGATCGGGGTTATCGGCGGACTGTTCAATCAGCGCGTATTCGTGCACCTGGACGACGGCTTGCTGCGCGCCGGTAGCCGGAATTAATGCCCTGGCAGAGGCAGGAACCGCGCAGCCCACTGCGGTGAGACAGACCATTGCCGCCAAAAGCCACATTTGATACCTGGCCCAACGCCATGAACCCATTTGTAGCCGTTTTATAATGGTCTGCATCCTATTCATAATAACTATCCGTGTCCCTTCTGCCCGCCTGTGGGATTTAACCTTTTACGCAGCAAAGCGCCGCGCTGAACCCCAGCGCGCATTTGCCTTTAAATTTTCGCCGATTGTATCGTAAATGTAAAAGAGGAAACATCTTCTTTCTCGTCTACCTTCTAAACCGAATGATAGTGGTTTTGCGGTAAGGAAAAAATTGGGATTCTCCACATTCAGCGAGTAGGGATTACCCCAGACGGACCTGCGCAGCCAAAATTGTCTGCCGAATAGACAAAACTCAGCTAAAATGAACCTACCTTACGATTGGAGAAATCACTATGTCTGAAATCACCGGGGCCATGTTGAAAAAACTGCAAAGTTTTGATACCCCTACCATCTGCAACATCATTGAACTGTTTCAAATTCGCCCGCGCAGCACCGGTTATATGGATGCGCGCATCCGCGCTGCCTTCCCCGAGCTGCCGCCCATCGTCGGCTTTGCCGCCACGGCAACCTTCCGTTCCTCCGCCCCGCCCCCGCCCGGCCAGGATGTGTATGACAACATCGAAGTGCAGGTGGCGCGCTTTGGCGAGCTTTCTGGTCCGCCCATCGTCGTCTTTCAAGACCTGGACGACCCGGCGGTCTCGGCCACGTTCGGCGAGATTATGTGCACCACCTACCAGACCTTCGGCGCGGTTGGCCTGGTCACCTCCGGCGCGGGGCGCGACCTGGACCAGGTGCGCGCTATCGGTTTCCCGGTCTTCACCAACGGCACCATCGCCGCGCATGGGTACTCGCATACGCCGGACGTGCACGTGCCGGTGCGCGTGGGTGGCGTGCATATCCTGCCGGATGATCTGCTGCACGCGGATGTGAACGGGGTGACCACCATCCCGAAAGAGATCGCGGCTGAGGTGGGCGAGGTGGGGGAGGCCTACGTGGCGGCGGAGATGGTGATTTTGGATACGCTGCGGCAGTACGGGACAGATGCGAAGCGGCTGAAAGAGGCCCGGCAGGAAAGCAAGCGCCAGATGGCGGTGCTGCGGGAGCAGGTTTCCAAAATGTAAAAGTTGGTTTCTGTTAATTACTTTCGATGGATGAAAACAACTGGAGATATCTAAGTGATAAGAAAAGGCGGACTGACTTCTTTTCTGGTTCCGATCTGCTTAATGATATTGACTGCTTGTAATTCTGGTAATGGTCTAAAGGCATCGCTTCCAACAGTAACGGCAACAGAAGTTACCTCTCAGGCAACCTTAGCACTCATCCCATCCGATACGCCTGGTCTACCCAAAGCTTCATCTCGGACTGCGGCGCCTACCCGTACACCGCCAATCTTTGATGCCCAGGCCCTCGCCTGGTTCGTTGCCTGTCAGCGTCAAGAGAATGAAACGGTGAACCACGTGACTGCCTTTAACCCTGACGGCAGCGCAAGGAAAGACCTACTCTCCTACCCGCTGGTTAAAAATACTTGCCAGGTAGCCGCTACCCCTACGGGAAAAGGAGCTTTAATTGCAGTAGTCACAGCTCCAATGGATGAAAATGATTTTCCTTCTCCATTAAGCTTATCGATCATCCAGATACCTGAAGGGAAGGTATTTCGGAAGATTAATCTAATCAACCCAGAGACGGTGAAGGATCCGCAAGGCGTACTGAACCCGGCGGTTTTGGAGGCAGTAGGGTTTAACTCGGGGATGAGTTGGTCACCGGATGGCAACCTGCTTGCGTTTATCGCCGCTCGCGATGGTCCAACGGCTGATGTTTACATTTACAATAAACAGAATGGGGAAGTGACCCGCATCAGTCAGGAGCCTGACCAGGCGAATGGTCTGACCTGGTCGCTGGATGGGCAATTTGTTGTTTACCAACAAGTAGAAGCATTTGGAGGCGCTGGTTCGATATCCAAAGCAGTCTGGGCGGCGAATGTAGCTGCACGTACTTCCCGCCGCCTGCTTGACACTGGATCTTCTGGCTTGACCTTCGCTGGCTGGTCAAAAAATGGCAGCCTCATTGCCCATCCCTGGGGCGGCATGCCAGGGATGCCAGAAGCGCAGAGTAGGGTCGGGTGGTTGCAGAGCATTGATCCAATAAAAGGGACGGTGGATTATCTTATACCTCGGAGCAGCCTGCCCGCAAATAGCATCTTGAATGTCGCCTATAATCCGGGCGATGAATGGATTGGCTTAGCGGTAGAGTATCCAGCGGATGTAAAACTTACCAAAGCGCTCGATGGTTCAATGATAAAGTCGATCGACTGGAAACCGCAGCAGTTCTGGGCAATTACAGTTCAAGGTGGCGATCCAAAGATGCTGTTTTCCGAAGTATCCAGGAAAGGTATTGGGATCGATATTACGCCGTCTGGTCGTTCTGGTCACTGGATTGCGCGGTTTGAGTATGAACAGTTTGACCTTTCTCTCAACGGGAAAGGCGCCACTCTTGGTGAAGGGTGGTTTGCTCCCGCGATTTCTCCCGATCACGCCTGGCTGGCATTTTATGAAGCGGATACGATGGTGGAAGGTGAACAACCCGGATTGCGCCTGGTTTCGCCAGATGGTACGACCAGGCACATTGTCACGGAAGAGCCAGTGTCAGGCGTCACCTGGCAACCAGATGGCAAGGGACTGCTCTTCATTTCGAATGAGAAACTATTATTCCTTCCCTCCATTCTAAGTACGCCAATTGAAGTGCAGTCATCGGTAAATCCTTACTTATTCGCTCCGAATATCACGCCTTCCGTATGGTTAGTTTCGTCGTCTGGTCAGGGTTCGCCTCGCCCTTAGGTGTTGATTGTCTAAGCCACCCAAAGACCTTCAGCGTACATGTACAGCCTCGTTAAGACTTAATCTTTCATCTCAGGCCGCAGGGCATCCGGGGTAACCAGGTCTACCCGGCGCTGGGTGATCTGTTCCAGGTAATTTTTTAACCGGATAAAGTCAAACAAGCCGACCGGGCGAAAGGAGTCATTCTCTTGCTTTCCATAACTTCTACCACTGACTGGAGCGCCGCCCATCCGGGCGCGGTGATTGGGCTGCTGGAGCTTTCCGGCGTCGATAACACGCTGCCTGCTCCGCGGCTGGAGCAGCGCAAACGGGAAACGGAGGCGCGTTTAAGAAGCGACTACGCCGGGTTCAGCCGCAAAGACTTTTTGGCGCTGCCGTTGATCGCCGCCTATGAGCAATATTACAAGCGCTTTAATAAAACCTACCACGTGCAGCTTCAACTGGAATCGATCGTGTTGAAGGGCAAGAACTTGCCCGCTGTATCGCCGCTGGTGGATGCGAACTTCACTGCCGAGGTCGGCACGCTGGTCTTGACTGCCGGGCACGATGTAGCAAAGCTGGTGCAGCCGGTTTGGATCGATGTGTCGCGGGAAGGCGATGAGATGACGCAGATGAACGGTGATGCGCGGCCCATCCGCGCGGGTGACATGCTCATGCGCGACCCAGGCGGCATTGGTTGTTCCATCCTGTACGGTCAGGATAACCGCTCCCCGATTACCCCGCTCACGCAGCGGGTTTTGTACGTCGCCTATGCCCCCAGCGGCGTGCCAGAGGCGAGCGTCGCGGCGCAGCTGCGCGAGATCGAGCAAAACGTACGCTTGTTTGCTCCGCAGGTAGTGGTAGAGCAGTGCCGGATGATCAGGGGCTGAGGGGGCTGGAAGGCGTCCACGAATGCGCTGCGCGCGCAGCGCATTCGTGGACGGTCTTCCCCCACATCATAGGGTAAACGCATCTTATGTTCAGACAAGTTAGGCCAAGGAAGTCAGGCCAGCCAACACTTTTTCCAGGTAGTCGGAATTCCAGGCGGCTTGCAGGCGTTTCCCCTTGATGGAGCGCCGAGAGGTCTTCTCCTGCTTGAGCAAGTTGAGGGCAATGTGACGCAAAACGGTGAAGTTTTGCGGGCCATTGTCTTTGCGCACCCGGCAGTCATCCTCGCGGAAGGCGATGTCCAACACCCAATGTAAGTTGTTTTCCACGCTCCAATGAGAGCGAACAGCCCACAGCAGTTGCTTGGCCTGCCCTGAGAGACTGGAGAGGAAGTAGCGGTCTTCACGCTTCTTCTCCTGCCCCTCCAGATATTCCCGCCGCACCCGCACGACACAGACCAGCTTGGGCCAGCGCTTGGCTCCGCGCAGTTGTTGCACCCCCTCCCGTTCAGCAATGGTCCAGCACTGCCGCTTTTCGGCTCTGCCGTGGGTATTGTCAAAGCTCTCAGCATAGTCGTAGGGGTAAGCGGTCATCTGGCTGGCCTCCAGATCGGCGAATAAGCGGGTAACATCCTCGTACAGATGCGGCTGGTTCTCCTTCAGCGCCAATACGTAATCGGCCGCCTGATCCACACAAGTCTGGGCCACCTCCACCTGACAACCCATCGAATCGACGGTGACGATACAGCCGCTGATCGCCAGCATGCGCAGCAGTTGGGGGATGGCGGTGATCTCATTGGACTTGTCGTCCACTTTTACCTGGCCCAACACCACCTGGTTGGCACTCGCCCAGGCACTGACCATGTCGATCGCCCCTTTCCCGATGCCGCGCTCTTGTGACCCACGCGGCTTCTTCCCATCCACCGCAACCACCTGTCCGCCGATCAGTTCTGTCACAGCTTGCACCCAACTCACAAAACTGCGTTGAAAGGCTTCCGCATCGATCAACCCAAACACCCGTCGAAAGGTATCATGCGAAGGGATCCCGTTGGGTAACGCCAGGATGGTGCCTCAGCCAGGTTTCTTTGGCATGCCCAAAATCCTCGATATCTTCCCAACTATCCGCACCACAGATCACCGCGCAGATTGCAATCACCAAGATTTCCATCAATTCATATAGCCGCGTGCGTTCTAAACGCGGTTCGGGGATGTTCCCAAAGTGCTTCTCGATTGTTTCGCTGATTGGTTCCGGCATTTTGCCTCCGTTTTTAGGCAAGATACCGGTTTTTTCCTTACTTGTCTAGACCTAAGATGCGTTTACCCTACCCCACATCATTTTCCTCCT
>CAVUJS010000013.1:0-52004 GCA_963741885.1 uncultured Chloroflexia bacterium | reverse complement strand
ATGAGTTCGAAATCTGGGGCCGGAATAATTGACCCTCAAGCTCCCTCTTTCAGGGTGGCCTTCGGGTCATTGGTTCGACGAGGCCAGACGATCAATGATTACGATTAGAGATTATGATAATCTCTTCGAGTCATAGTGTCAAGCGAGAAAAACACTACAAAGTCAAAAGAAAGCAGCTTAAAGGATTTTGCTTATACGGCAGTACCATGATCCTATTGTTATCCAAACGTTGCTATACATGACTGTCTGATAATTCTGAATAAATGGCAGGTGGCTAAAGACAAGTGAGTTATCTTATTCAAAATGAAATACTTCTATCGAATAAAAAGTGCTACGATAAGAAATAAGTTAGGAGATCCAAGATGAATAAGAAAAGAAAAAATCAGCTTGTTTTGATACTCATAGCCGTTCTTGGTATCCTATTCATCGGATTTGCTTCTGTGAGGAAACTAGACAACCTAATTCCCTCAGAGCAGAGGCAGTACATTACACCAGATAACAGCATCCTTGCACAAAGCATGGCTCAGGAAGGATGGCAGTTCATTGGTGTTGATCCCAACCATCCAAAAATTTCTGGTGTCACACAGTCTTTTCTTTCAGAAGAAAAGGCAACTGATCTAGTGAATTCGCTCTATCCTGACCTGCAAAAATCTCCTGATCTAAAGGGCATCACTGCTCATCTCGGAATATTGCAGAATAAACGTTTACAGGAATCTGCGAAAAGGGGAGAAAAGGTAGATCCTACCTTTCTCAAACCTCGCCTGGTCTGGATTGTGACCTATGCGGGGATCAAAATGCCTTCGGCAGGTCCAAAAGGCGCCGATCTTACAATGAGTACTGAGATGAATATAGTCATCAATGCGGCAACAGGCGATTATATGATGGATTTCGTCTGGACGAGGTAATTTCTGGCATTTCTATATCGCACTTCTAGATGATGCTTAGGAAGCATTTTTAAAATCTTTGAAACCATTCGTATTTTAGTCATCCCGATAATTTGCCCAACTCTGTTCTTTTTGTAGGGTATCCAGGCAGCATCTGAATTCAGCTGAAAAATCAATTTATGCTTTGATAAAAGTAAGATCGCTTTTCTAGGAGGCGGCGGTGACGAAACATCGCATGATTATGTTTTTTGTGGTGTTCATCGGAGCGGTCGGCATGATAGTGGCAGCTGGCTTCGTCTTTCGCCTGGTTCAAATGATGGTTGTGCCACCGCTAGCGGTGCAAGTAGGGGCCGTCTCACCTACAGAAACTCGTACTCCTACCCTTACAGCAAAACCAAAACCAACGGGGACAGACACGCCGTCGCCAACGCCCTCCCCTACGCGGAGACCGTCTCTAACCCCAACGCTCCCGGATTACATCTCAAGCGTCTCGCCAGCCAAACAGACATTTATCGCCTTTTCGACGCTGCAAGCCGCCACCGAAGCGGCAATGCCCACCGTAGCCAAAACGCCCCAACCGCCCGATCTGAACGCCTCCTGCACCACCCCTATAGCGACGACCCGCATCGAGCCCATCCCCACTATCCCCCCAAAAGTTTTCCCCGTTTTCGGCCCATTCCAGGGCGGGTTCAATCTGGTGAACGAGGCCATCGTCCGAGCCAGCACGGGTGAATACTACCAGATCTGGGCCGGCGCACCGGATGACTCGCCTAATAAGGGACTCATCTACGTTATTCAGCTTCAGCCAGATTTCTGCGCCGCCGTGAATCGCGGCACCCCGCTCCCGGCGCTACAGACCTTTCTTACCCCCGGCGGGCCGCTGCGCCTGGTGAAGATCGAAGGGGATGAGGTGGTCTTCCGCCGAGCAGATGGTTCGATGGGCAGGTTGAATTACGCAATAGGGGCGTGGGGCAAGTAAGTACTTCACCCGGAGAAGAGGAGAAAGGGACACGACACTGCCGCAGAAACAGTTGGCTAGAACCGTAGATTATGGGAAAGGGAAGCGGGGTTCATCCATTGCTCCTTGCCCGCCGGGGAATGATCATTTGCCGTGGAATGCCATCATACGCTGCTTTATCTGGATAGTACCGGTAAAAATATTTGCTGGGCGGGAATATCATACGCCCATAACTCAACACCATTGACCCCATCATTCGCGCTGAAGAACAGCCGTCTTCCCCAGGCGAGTAAAGCCGCGGGGTTGGATGAGGCTGGACCCGGATTGATGTCTGATACTCGAACGAGTTCGTTTTCCGTTCCATCCCAACGCCAGAGTTCATTGCCGTGATCTGTGTCTGACTTGCTAAAAAACAAAAACGGGCCGCCAGGCGTTAGCCAGTTGATGAAACCCTGTTCGCCAGGAATAGGCTGCGTTCCGGCCGGTGTGCCGTCACTGGCAAAGGTGATCATGGTGTAATCCATTTTCTGCATGCGGAAGATCAACCGTCCTGCGTACGCGATGGGTTCCATGTAAGGTGAGCGCTGCCATACAGAAGCAGAAAACGTCTTGATCAGGACGACACCATCTTGTGCAGCATTTGTCCGATAGAGATCAATCAATCCAACGCCAGACACGAAGAAAAAGACCTGGTTGCCTACGTTCGTCAGATAGCTGATTCCAGTATAAGCCGGTGCTCCCAGGGGTATCGGGATTCGTGTTGTTCCACTCCCGGTCCCATTTGTCTTCCACAGTCCTGGCCGGTTGGATAAATCCATTCCGCTAAAAAAGATCTGTTTGCCAACAGGGAGCAGTTTCCCGGGTGCTAAAAGGCCAGAATAGATCACCTGCGTACCGGAGGTGGTGCCATCCGAACGCCAGACACTTATTGCTGTTAAATCGGGGTTATCAGGCGTAAAGAATACGAGATTATCGCCGAATGCAGCTAACTGGGTCCAATACGCCGTTTTTTCGCCCGGCAGTTCCTTGATCGGCTTTACATTGCCGGCTGGATCGGCCACCCACAGCCAATACCCGTTGTTTTGCCAGGCAATGAAAAACAAACGCTGTCCGGCAGGAGTCAGCGACATCGGTTGAGAATAGCCTATCCCGGTGGAGGGATCTGTCACCCGCCATGCGCCTCCAGGCTGCCCGTTTGTGGCCCATAGTTCGGTGCCATGATGACCGTCACAGGCAGTGAAATAAAGCAGCCCGCCAACCGGAGTGTAGTCATACGGAGCATACCCACACTGTCCAGTTGGATCGATGTCAAGCACTAAGAAGGTGCCTTCAAGCGTGCCATCCGAACGCCAGAGTTCCGGGCCATGGGTACCATCATCCGCCAGAAAATACAACAGCCCACCCACAGAAACAAGGCTTTTCGGAGCAGAGCCGGGACGGCTCGTGTTCAGATCGTAAACGAGCCGGGTCCCCTGCTGCGTGCCATCACTGCTCATCAGCTCGCGCCCATGATCGCCATCATCTGCCGGAAAACATAAGCGGCTCCCACAAAGGGCTAACTCCGAAGGAGCGCCGCTAGGAGGACCGGGCCAGCTATCAATGGAAAGGTGCGTTCCGGCCGGGGTTCCATCGGTTTCCCATAGTTCCCATCCTGAAGCCGGATCCTTATTGAGGAAGTACAACTTCCCAAGATAAGCACGCATGACCGGTTCAAGCAGTTTACAGCATGGGTTGTTCAAAGCAGGCCATAAACCATCCTTTATCTTCTCGGGAGCCGCACCTGGGTCGGAAAGCGCCCACAGCGTATACGTGTTAGTCATATCCTTCGCAAAGAACAGGAAACTCGTCCTGAACATACCAATCATGGCCGGGTCAGAAGAATTTAGCCCTGGAACGAAATCCGCAATCAAGGTTGGTGCAACCGGCTGGCCTTCTGCATTCATTCCCGGCGTATACCACACTTCTCCCCCATGTACCCCATCGCCCGCAAAAAACAGGATGCCACCGGCGAAAGGCACTAACTGGCCGGGGTTCATTCCACCATTTGGGTCGAGATTCGAAAAAAGTCGGGTTCCAGCCTGCGTTCCATCAGTCACCCATAGCGCATACCGATCTTGTGCGTCATGAGCAGTAAAGTATAACCAGCCATTATGTACCAACAGCGGGTACGCGCCGGAGCCACCCGGGCCGGTGATAAGATCGATCAAACGCTGCGGGCCGGCTGATATGCCATCATAGCGCCACAATTCGCTCCCACCTTCGGCATCGCTTCCGCTAAAATACAGCATTCCTTTAAAGAAGACTATTGGTAAAGGCGCGACCGTTTGGTTTGCCCCAGAAATCCGCAATACCTGAGAACCGTCCGTCCGCCACAACTGATTATAGGTAGTGAAGTACAACCACCCATCTATTTCTATAAACCCGCATGGTGAGGAGCTTGGGAGTCCAAAGGCGATATCGAGCAGCATATACGTGCCGTCTGCGGTTCCATCTGAGCGCCACAATTCCTCACCGTGCGGGCCATCATCGCCGCGAAAGTAAAGAACTCCATTATAGACACTCCACCAGCGGCTGCTGGCACCGAAATAAGCAGGTCCTCCCCAGACGCCGGACTTGATCAACCGAGTATTTTCCGGCGTGCCATCACTCTGCCAAAGCCCACCTGAGCCACCTGGAAGATCCGCAAAGTAATATGTCAGGCCGTTGAATTCCATTAGGCCGTGTAATTCAGACGAATCGGAGGTATGGGTGTTAATATCCTTGAACAGGTAGGGGTTCAGCGAACCAGCCTGGATCACCCGAGATTCTGGAACCAGCAAAAGTGAAATGACCAGGAAAGTCATTCCCAGCCGAATATAGATAAAGGATCGCATTCTTCCCCCTTAGATGCCAATCAGTGAAAGGCGAATTATAGGCGCAGATAGTGTTGAAGAATTACTGACTGATGCGGATGAAAAAAACTCCAGTAGTACAGCGATTGAGAAGGTGACGGCAAAGTAGTGGAATCTGTGAAAAGTATGATGTTTCATTGGGTTTCCCAAATTAAAGTTTTGTATATTTACAAAAAGCAATCAAATACTTATATCCTCTGGTTCTACTGCCCCACTACCGGCATGACGTTCACCCACGTCTTCCCCCCATCGATCGTCTTGAGCAGCGCGGTCGCTTCCACCTGCCGCGCGATCGCCCAACCCACCTGGTTCGAGACGAAGTATAGGCTTCCAGCCCAGGGCACACTGCTGATGACCGTCCAGGTTGCGCCGGAATCGGAGGTGTGCAGTACCTTCGTAAGCTGTTCTGTGCCTGGCGACTCTATCCGCCAGCCTGTAGTAGCATTGATAAAGTCCTCCGTGCCGTTCGTCTGCCAGGCGTTCCAGGTTTTGCCCCGGTCTGGGGTGAAGTGATAGAAGAAATAGCGCGGAGAATTATTGTTGTAAACGAGGCATTGGGTCCGGACGGCAACCGCATTTTCCCCAATTCGCTCAACACTGGTCGCTCCGCACTCACTCTGGCCGCTCTTGAAATCTTCTGGCAGATTTTCTGGAGGTGGAATTGGCATATCACCCCAGGTTTGGGCGCCATCCCGAGTAACAGACAAAGCAGCTTTAGATTGGCCGGTATACCCGATCACGCTGCCCGCGCCCCAGCCAGTCCTTTCATCCCAAAACGCAACCGAAAAGAGCAGCGGCTGGTTCGGGGCCGGGTTATATGGATCGGATTCACTAACTCGCTGCCAATTCATGCCGCCATCCCCAGTCCGGTACAACTGCCACTGGCATCCCCGCGCGGTAGGGCAATCAACATTTACCAGCATCCAGCCGTTGTCCCTGTCGAGGAACTGCATGTGGACGCCATAGTCGTCCGCGCCGCCATCTTTCGCCCATTTAGGCGCGAGCGAGAAGGGCTGGCTTTGCTGCCAGGTTTGCCCGCCATCATTCGTCCGCCAGGTAGATAGCGATTTGTACGGGATGACGACACTGTTTGCATCGACTTGATAGTAGAAGGCCGGCGCGACCCAGGCGGTATTGGCGTCGAGGGCGAAGAAATTGCCCAATTCTACATTCTGCGGCAGCGCGGCCTCCTTCCAGATCCGTCCGCCATCGACCGTATGGAGCAAGTAATGCTTGGGAAGGCTCATTCGGGAGGGGCCATCTGTGGCAAAGGCCCAGCCAGAATGTTCATCAAACATCTTCATGCCGTTGACTGCCGGTGGGCTACCAGGCTGCAAGGGCTGGGGGAACACATAAGACAGGTCATCTGGAACGACAGTAGGAGCAGGGGCTCTCAGTCCAACTTCGCTGGCCGCTCCCAAATCCGAAATCGCCAGTGCTTGGTTGGAGACACCCGCTGCCAAGATATGCCTATCTGAAACATAAGCCAAGCCGAGAATGTAATCTGCTTGCATGTTCAGTGTTTGGGTCATCACCAGATGGTCCGTATCCCATACCTGGATAACATTTCCACCCACACTGACAGCCAGCGATTTCCCATCCCGTGAAAAAGCCAAATTCTCATCCGCGCCTTGGATTACAACATCGGCCAGTACCACCCGCTTGACCCAATGCGTCGTATCCCACAATACCACCGGGGAGCCTGACTCTTCCTCCGCCAGCCACTTGCCATCTGGCGAAAAAGCCAGGCTGCTCGCCAGGGTATAACCGATTACCTGAGACTGCTTTTTCCCCGCATCCCACCGGAACAGCACACCGCTTTCTGTCCCATAAGCCAGGGTTTGGCCATCTGGCGCAAAGGCTAGGCTGCTGACCCGCACCGGCGTAATATCTGGTGTGATGGCTTTAATGAGCCTGCGGTTGGTAACATCCCATATCCGTACTTCTTTGGAAAACCCTGCCGCCAGGGTCTTCCCATCTGGGGAGAATGCAAAGCTAGAGGTCCAATCCTTCTCTGGAGCGGGAAAATTGCCCAGCGCCTGGCCAGTCGCAGCATCCCATAAGGTAATTAAGCCCGAGCTAGACCCGGTCACAAACTCGGTGCTGCCAGGGCGGAAAACAAGCGGGGCTTCACTACCGGTATCCGCCATATGCCGAATGGTACGAATCTGCGCGCCGGTGTTGTAATCCAATATTACAACGGCTTGTCCGGCAGGTTGACCATTCTCATATGGGTCGATCAGCACGCCCAACCAGGGCTCTTTATCCGAAAAACTGACCGAGCGGGGCTCTGTTCCTAGATCCGTTATCGTGCGGACAGCCGGCTGGGTATGCGCAGCCGTCGGGAGAGCTTCCTGTGTTGGTGGCGGTGGGTAAGGCGTTGCCGAAATTTCGGAGGTTCTCGCTACTGTAATGGCAGGCGATGATGTGGCAAATTCAGCGGTAGGATAGACAGTTTGCTTAACCGCAACGGGCTGGCAGGAGGTAATCACCAAAACGGCAAGAAAGAGAATGAGCAGTTTTTTTATCATCCTGTTTATATTCAGTATACAGCAGAAGTGTTTACAAGCAGTCACACGAAATACTTTATGTTACACAAACAAATTAACACCTTGGCACTGTTAAAAATCTTGAGCATTCGCTTATATGGCGGTTCTGTTTTTTTATTACGATAAGATGTTCTCGATTAATGATATAACGAGATGGCTTTTCTTACCCATAATACTCCCTCGATTTTATTCACCCATCCAATTAATAATCTGTAAGGCCCCCAGCAGTGAAATGATGTTTCAACAAACTGTTTCTCTGGCTATAATGAAACTACATTTACACGAACGATGATTCGTGTCTAAATAACCGTTTTCAACGTTGGCTGGATAATCAATCGTTTCTAACGTCGGCTGTTACCTTGGTTCCTGGGGCTAGACGTTTTGTTTTTTAAACCCCAGGCCTGCGGAGAAATCCGTGGGAAACGTTGGAAGGGAAATATCCCTTCAATCCCAGATCGTCCACTGGGATGCACGTCATCAAAATTTTTCGCCTGTGCTTTGGATGAGCGAAGAGATGGTCAGCCCGGGCGACAAATACATCTCACCCGTCAGATAATTCTGGCGGCTGCGCCGGGGAAACCCGACGACTGGCTCAACGGGGTAACTTAATAGAAACGGCTTGAAACGCGTTTTGCGGCTGAAATTGCCGACGGAGAAACTGTGACTGCTTCCATTCATCATCAAATCAACCGGGCTCTAGAAGCCGTGAGCTGGAGTCCTGATGAGATTAGCGAATACCAACAACAGACCGGTGTGATCTCGGTCAAAAAGTCAATGCGGCCAGGCGGCGACCCAACAAAACCGCTGCCGGTCATTTTGGGAGTGGGCACCAGGAAATCCTATTATGATGCCGCCGGCCTGTTCTTTACCCGTGCCAAAACGCTGACCGGTCACAAGCTGTTAGCGAAGCTGCTCGACGCGCAGGTAATTAACCAGACGTTTGATCGCTTTTACTTCGCTGCTGCTCCTGGAACGCTATATAAGACCCTTGCAGCGATTTATAAAGTTTACCTGGGCTGTCAGAAGCTGGGGTGGACCCGAATAGATAATCCGGTCACTGAGGAGCTGCGCACCCACGTCAAATCGTTTCGCGATGACTTTAGCGTGCGCAGCCCGCGTTATGGCTACCAAGATGAAGACGCGGAACGCATCGTTCAATATCTGATCAACCACCATTCAGCCTTTGCGCTGCCAGCAGAGCTGGCGCTGCGCTGCGGCTTGCGCAAGAGTGAGATTGCCGGCTTTAAAGGCAAGGATATCGACAAGGAAAAAATGGTCATATACATTGTTGGTAAAGGCGGCCGCCCGCGTGAAGTCCGTCTGCCACCCCACCTAGCAGATAAGCTCAATACTTCTAAGCAATACCTGTTCACCCCCAGCCGGTCATGGAAAAGCGCTTTTTTCCAAGCCGTAGCGAACGCAGCCAAGGCATTGGATATTGATTTGACGGGAATTCACCGCCTGCGTAGTAACTTTGCCCAAAATCTATACGAAGACCTACGCGAAGATGGTTTCACAGAGGATGAAGCCAGAAGTGAAACCTCGCAACAGTTGGGGCACAATCGTCGTGAAGTAACGAGAAGTTATGTTCCCTAATTTTGATGATGTAAATAAAGGCACCTTTTTACATACCTGGTGGACATTGAATTGTCCCTTTTGGGTTTCATAGTCGTTTAACTATTAGAGCGCTCAAAAAGGAAACTCGAGATGAAAGGAAACCCATGAATGAAGCAATGACGCGAAACAATTCTCGATCTGCGAAACGAGATCAGAACGAAGCAGACACTGATCAGGAGAGTACTGGATCTTTTGGCGCTATTTATGATCGTTATGCCGCATCGATCTACAGATACCTACTCAGCCGAACGGGGAATGTTGAAGAAGCGAAAGATCTTACCTCACAGACCTTCCTGACCGCAATTGAAGTGTATCCCCGCTATCGGGATCAAGGATACGTCTCCGCCTGGTTATTTTCGATTGCCCACAGCAAGTATATTGACCATTTGCGTAAAATGGGACGCCAGAAGCGGATGGGCCAGGTACGAAACATCGACATGGAACCAGATATTCTCAACCAGGTGGTTGCGACCGAACGGATCACAGCGCTTAGAAAACGAATCCGGGCATTAACAGAAGAAGAACAAGAACTTCTTCGCCTGCGGTTTGTAGCGGACCTAAGTTTTTCCGAAATGGCTCAAATGCTAAGGCGGAAAGAAGATGCCGTAAAAAAATCAGTCTACCGGCTGTTGGACCGGTTGCAAAGCCAGATGGAGCAAGAAGATGAATAAGCAGGTTGATTTTTCTCCAGAGTTTGAGCAGGAAGTTCACGCGGCCCTGTCAATTGCCGAGGTGGATGTGGAATTTTTATCGGACTTGCGAATGCAAGTGCTCCAGCAACAGCGAGAGCTAGGGCGGAAGGCAAGAGCCGGAAGGTTCCATTGGCGTCCTGTTTGGGCGGTTGCAATCTCAGCCGTGGTGCTAACCATGCTCGTGGTTCTCGCGGTGGGCCCGCAAAATGTGCTGGCCGCAGTCCAGCGTCTGATTGGTTATATTCCAGGCATTGGTTTTGTGGACAACAGCCAGCCCGTTTTGCAGCTTGCTGGACCAGTTATCGAACAGCGGGGGGATGTCACCATTCGCGTCGAGAGCGCTGCGTCTGACGGGCAGAATACCCGCATCAACTTGAGGGTAGAAGGGTTAGGCAACCCGGCTGGCCGAGTTGAAGCTAAGGGACAAGGCGATCATCATCTGGCGCTGCGTCTCAAGGATGGCAAAACCCTTCCCTTACGTGGATATCAGGTGAATTACCAGCCAGCATTTACCATACGGATCGATTTTGCACAATTACCACAGGATACGCAAGATGCAACGCTAACCTTTAATGTTATCCCCGGGATTCCACAAGGGGCAGGACCGGAAGAATGGACCTTCCCGCTCCGTTTTACCACCGGCCAGGCCTACACAGCCATTACAGAAGGTTCTTCGCTAATGCTCGACAGCGCCCCAATCGATGGGGTTGTTCTGCGGCTGCTGAATGTTTCCAAAACGGCAAACGGTACAGCCGTGCAGGTGCAGCTCAATAGCGAGATTCCCAATACATTCATCGTTACCAGCCGGACGGATAAGTTGTACCTGCTCGACTCAGAGGGCCACTTCATCCCATTTGTCGGTGATCCACTCTTTAGCCCCGGACGGTCTGACACGATGACTTCTAACTACCCGGGAGATCGCCTCTGGCCAGCCAATGACCCTGGTTCTAAAAGGCCCGTTGGAATTAACGCAGCAGCTGGGTTCGTCGGAACGGTCGAAACCTTTCTCAATCAATCTGGGCGAGAAACCGGAAATCGGCCAACACTGGGATCTAGATCAAACCTTCTTATTCCATGGGAAAACGATCCACTTGAATTCCGCACAGCTCATCCCAGGATCTTTTGGCAGCGCAGCGAAGCTGTTATTCCAGATGGAATCTGTCGACAAGGTGCTAGGTGTGCGAATCACCGTGGCAGATGGGCAATCCATTACCAGTGGATATGGCCGGATGCAGGTTGATTTCAAGGAAATGCCCCATGGGGCAATTACATTTGAGGTGATCGGGGTAGACTATCAGATTGATGGAACCTGGAAAGTCGATTGGAAGATGCCATAAATACAACATGGGCTGTAAAATATCCGGCTTCATCGTTCCATCCCGCTACGAATTTGCTAAAAATGGTTCTTTCAAAAAAGCATAGAGATAACAACAGGAGAGGTTGCTGAGTTTTTCTCAGGCAACCTCTCCTTATTGAAAGCCAATACCTTACAGACAAGAAATTAATATTTATACCTTCTCGCCGCCATTGATGTTGATCATTCGATTAGGGTCGCCAACTCAACACATCAACGCTAGTTTTGTCAATGATCCGGGCTGGTCCATATTGACCTGACAAAGCGCCGGCTACATCAATCACAAACACCCCTTGATCTGATGTATAAGCAATCCAATGACCATCCGGGGACCAGGCTGTACCTGCAATTTGCTCATCGCCTGATTTTGGAAGCACATAGGTTTTCCCGTTCTGTGTATCCGCCAGGGTGATGTGGGTTGCCATCGCAAGACCAGCAGCTTCTTCATAAGTTATCATGGAGAGGTAGCGCCCATCTGGCGACCAGGTAAGATGCGTTTGACCCATTGAGCGTGGGTTCAGAAACGCCGGTCGAGCCAGGGCGCGGTTCCCGCTTCCATCCGCATTCACCAAGTGCAGCGTTGTGGTCAAGTAATCTTCATCATGGGAGAGATAGGCAATCTGCCGTCCGTCCGGTGACCAAACCAGGTCGAAAATGCCGCCATCTAGCGACTGCGTCAACTGCGTCAGATTCGGCTGATGCTCGGTCGACTTCTGGAGATCCAGCAGGTACAGGTAAGGCCAGTATTTGCTGTATGTTTTCGAGGTTGACATGGCCAGCGCGATCTTGCTTCCATCCGGTGACCAGGCAACCGCCTGGGGACGCGCTATTCCTTCCAGGGAAATCGTGCGCAGGCGAGATTGGCCGGCATTCACTTCAACGAGAGAGAGCTGATCGAGTTGGCCCTGGCTTTTCCCGCTCGAAGTCAGCAGCGCAAGTTGTTTTCCATCCAGCGACCAAACCGGATTGGTGGTTGGTGCCAGCCTCAGTTGTTCGGGTGCAGTTTGCGCGTTGAGCTGGGCAATGATCAGCGATGGAATATCTTTTCCCCAGGCGAGGAAGGCGACTTGCGCGCCGTCTGGGGTAAGCGCGCCACTCGAACCGTACACGGGGATTGTGGATCGCAGTTTCATCCCACTGCCATCCGGGCGGCTCGAATATACCGCATAGCTGCCGTTACTGCCATCTTTCATGCCATCATCATAGGTGGAGAGCCATAAGATTCCCCGGTGCTTGATCTACCGGTGAAGGCGGAAGAATTTTCGCTTGCACTGGCGCAGATTTTGGCTTCATCCCCAATGACTTCCCTCTGGGTTGAACCGTTAGATCCTGCGCGGCGCTGTCGATCGAGCGGGTCGTAAAGCGTTCATTACCAGAATTGGTCAGCGCATCAGCAGTGGATAAAATCACCATTCGCGGGACAAAATCATTCGCGTTAGCAGTGTGATCGACCAAAAGCAGCCGGCTATCTTGAGTCCAGGCGGGCGCGTTCGTCTCTTTCAGGCAAAACTCGGGAATCGGTGACAGACGTCCCGCCTGGCTCACCTCCACCAATGCTAATTGCAGGCATCCCGCCTGGCCACCGTTAACCATCAAGGCTAATGTTTTTCCATCAGGCGACCAGCTGATGGAATGGACACTGCCCGGCGCAAGATCGTTGACCAGAACGGTGGGCGCCGCTTTCTCCCCCTGCAGGTTCTCGGGGGTGCGCACCAGCAGCTGCGCTTTGGCATGGGCCGTGAACGTGCCATCCCCCTGGATGGGACCCTCTACCATATACGCAAGCGTTCCATTCGGTGACCAGGCGTACGGACCATCTCGACCGGGCATCAAGGCCGAGTTTGCGGGGGGCGTGATATTGATGATGCTGTTCATCTGGGTAGTGACGTGGATCATCATCTCTGGTACGCCAATCAGGCTGGGCGTGGAGAAGAGGAGGTAATCACGCTGGGTGGGGGACCAGGCGAGGGAATGCACGCCGGTCCATGAAAAGAGCTTTTGCGCACCGCGGCCATTCAAGGGCACCAGGTAAAGCCAGGTCACTTCTGGCCGGTCAACAAGCGCGCCGGTCGCTGCAATCCATTCCCCGTGTGATGACCATGCCAGCTCGCGCCAAAGCATCCCGGGCGAGTTGGTGAGCTGGGTCACCTGGCCGCCTGAGGCGTCCATCACGAATATATCGTCTTGATTGTTGATCGAGCGGGAGTAGGCAATCCATTGGCCATCCGGCGACCAGGTGAAGGCGGTGATTGTTTCGCCTGGATGCGTGAGATTGACTGGATTGGTCCCATTTTCATCGGTCAGGAATAAACCGGTTCCGCCGTTGGCCGGCGCGCGATACAAAATGCGGCCTAGTGCTGTCGGGTCACCTTTTGACGCAGTCGGGGTGAGGTCAGGTGTGGTTGCCGTAGGCAGTTGCCCGGCAGTATCGGTTTGGGATGGTGTAGGCACTTGGGCGGGTTTGAGCCCATTTCGTTCTGGGAGAAGCTGTGGGATGCCGATGAACATCACCAGGACGAACAGGATGGCAACTGCGACGCCAGAAAAGTGTAGGGGGATTCTTCGCATGGTTTGAGCCCTCATCCGAGCCAGGATTGCACGCGCTTCGCCAGGGGGCATGCGTGAAGCTTGCTGGGTGGTCAGCGGATCTAGATGGGTATGCAGTGTACGACGCAGGCGCTGGTCTAATGGATCGTAGGATTGATCGATTGGTTTACCTTCCATCGCGTACTCCTTGCGCCAGGCGCTCTGTGCCTTCAGGCACATCCGCATTATGCAATTCTTGTCCAACCAGAACCTTACGAAGCCGCTCTCGCGCAGTAAACAAGCGCGAATGAACCGTTCCTTCGCTGATATCCAGAAGGCGGGCAATCTCGGCCACGGGTAGATCGTGGTAGTAGAACAGGATGACCGACAGACGGTGTTTCTCCCCAAGGGCATTAACCGCCCGCCACAATACGGCGTCCACTTCATTCTCAATCACCACTGTTTCTGGGTGCGTGGGGCCCGCACCACCCATTCGCAGCAGAGATTGCAGCACCGCCTTGAGCCGGTCAAAGGTTTTGCGCCGGCGCAGGCGTTTCCGGCATACGTTCAAGGTGATCCCATACAACCAGGCCTGCAACGCGCCGCCATTGTATCGATCCAGTCCATTCAAGGCTGCGATAAACGTGTCTTGGATGGCCTCTTCTGCTTCATCCGGATCCAGGAGAATCGAAACCGCCAGACGGTATAGCGGGCTTCGGTATCCCTGGATAAAAGATTGGATGGCCATCTCATCGCCGGCCTGGCATTGTTGAAGCAGTTGGGCTGTGTTCATGGACGTCTATTAGTATAGTTCCATGTCACGCAGAAAATCTTCACTTTTTGACCCATCCAGGCAATTCCGCGAAGTAGATAATAGCCAACCAGGACACCTATACCGTTCAAAATGACATCATTGATGTCCACACTGCGATAATATCCGCCGACGATCAGGCACATAACCAGCTGCGCCAATTCCGTAGAAAGGCCAACCACAAGCGCCAGCCAGGGGATTTGACGCGCATTGATTTGGGTAAGGAGCGGGATGAGGAAACCAAAAGGCAGCGTCAGGAGAACATTGCCGCCCAATTCGTGAATTGCATAAATCGGGGGGAAATCAAACAAATCACCAAAACGGAAAGGAATGAGGTTGAACTCGTGAAAGGATGTATGGGACTGGCGTGCGCAGTTCCCAGTCTACCCCAATTGGGATGGGAAAGAGCGTAAGGTTGATGACACCAAGCAGGTATAAACCGAATAGTACCCAACAAAGGAGACCCCGCCAGTGATGCTTTTTACGCCAGCGAATCAACAGGAATACGCTCAGGATGCCGATACCGAACGAAAACGGAAGCGGGAAGAATTCAAGTCTCATAACTGAGAATACCAGTAGATATTTGCCATCAGGGCAGCTTTTGAGCCTTCTCCAAAATCTGCTGAAACCGTTCCAGCGGCGGATCGGCATCGATCTCAAAACTGGTATAGATAGCGCCGCTGACGAGCTGCAAGCTTCCGTCAGGCTGTACCGCATACGTTTCATTTCCGGCAATCAGGCCGCTGTCACGATCGAAAAACATCGCACGGGCCATCCGCAATCCACCGTCATTCAGTTCATAGAAAAACCGCCAGGCGTTTGCGTCATGATAACGGACAGCTTCCTGGGTGACCTTTTCTCCGGTCTTTAATTGATCGGCAAAGCTTCCGGAAAAATCCACCTTCGTATTGTACGATCGAGAAGACCCACCCAGGGTAACGTTATACCAGATGCCGCCTTGAAAAAGTGTCTCCTGCTCAACGGTTCCATCCAGCGTACTGAACCAGGTATATCCCTCGACTAATTGACCATCTGGGTCAAGGCGATACCACTGTTCCATAACCCGCGGGTCCCGGTAAGCTTTTTGAGTATTGTCAAAATACACAATTGTGTAGACCGTTCTGATCCAACCCGTCGTTTTTATTTTCTGCTCAAACGCCATAAAAATTTCTTCGCAGTTTTTGATCACAATTGCGGGATCTAAAATCACTGCACCTTGCGTGGCTGTCGTTTGAGAGGAAGAGGTGGCCACAGGGAAAGAAGCGGTTGATGTGGGTTCCTGTGGAGAAGGAACTCCCGTTTCAGTGGACGATGGGCCGGCTGTTTGACTCGTGCCTGACTCCGGGGTGATGACTGCCAGAGTCATTGACACAATTCCAACACCTTGTAAGGCATCAATAGCGACGGTCAGGGTATGAGCTACATGATGCTCTGCCTCAGGCGGTCCGGAAGATACGGTGTCGACGCCGTGGTAGGTGACTAACCATACCAGCCGATGGTTCTGCAAATCAATAACCGAGTTGTTATCAAAATAACCCACTTGCGTGCTGATGCTCGTCGCATTTTTCCCAAGCGGCTCAAACTCCAAAGCAGACTTCACCGCCTGATCTTCTGTAATCGCCTTGTTCAACCGGGGATCGGCTGGATCGATGGATGTGAAATGAAAATCAAGGAACTGGAGGTTTTCAGGGGTAATAGAAACATTGATTCCTAAAGGGGGTGCAGTCGCTTTCGCCTGGTTACCAGATTGACTACTTTGGCCAACACATCCGCCAATGAGGACTAAAGCCATCAGTAACAAAGGAGAAAGTCTTTTTTGACTTTTCATGATCCTTCCATGTAAACCATGCAGCTTTTGAAACTTCTCTGCGTTCCAATATAACCTTACGGCTGAACCTCGAAGGTAAACACCCAGGGACCAGTGTGAACGTACCCTAGCGCTTCCAGGTAACGTTGGTACGCCTCTTGCTGTGTCATACCTCCTGGTATTGTCTTGAAGATGGGACCGCCCCCACCGCCGCTGTTCGAATGGGATGTTGTGTAATCCACCTCGATCCCCTGCGCCTTTAGTTTAGCCTGGGCTACCTTCATTGCGTCATCTGGGATCACTTCAGGAATAGATTGGGTTAGATCAGGGATGGAAAGTTTGGCTGTTCCTGAATGGTATGCATTTCCCAGCAAGAAGTCAATGCGTACACATCGTCCCGAACTAATCTGCGGTTGGTCCATTAGGTCATCCGATTTTTCAAGAAATCCGCCGAGATCCGAATCGTATCCCAAACTGTATGAGTTGATGGTGGCCGTGTAGCCGCCAAATTCAAGCGTGGGGTAAGCCATCGATCCGCCCACCATCCAATCTTTTGAGGATGGCTTTTGATAGCATAAGGTCATCTGTGCGTAAGAGGGTGACATTTCCACCTTTTCCAGACGCATCGCTATTCCGTTTGTAGTGACCACCTGACCTGGCTGGAGAGTCACCATTGGATAAACCTGGGTCGTGAAATCAAATGTAAACGTACCTAGAGTATGGTCGGGCAAGGGAGGCGGGAAAACGCCAGGCGGGAAGGGGGTTGCATCCGGCGGGAACGGGAACTGAGCGATAATATCACTTGCTTGGTCGCTTCCCAACGTGATCTGGAACTGGAATTTCGCCTCTTTCTCAGTCAATGGCTTTCGAAAGATTACGCTCTGGCTGCCACGTAGGATGCCGGGCTCACCTGCCACGCGCTCAATGGTGCTGCTGCCGCCGGCAAATCCGCCGTCCGCCGGTTGATCCAGATTGCCCAAAAGGCTCTTTCCCAAAAGTACAGTGGCATCCGGCACTTCTGGCAGGCCAGTGATGGTATAACCAACCGCCACCCGTTTGGCGTCCGCGAAGGCCCAATCCAGGGTCACGGTAACATCTCCTTGAGTCTGGCTACCCAAGGAAGCAGGTGTTGCGGTGGGGGTAGGGCTGGCCTGTCCTGGAACAGGAACCATATTCTCACGCGGGATGTCCACAAAGAATTCCCAGGGACCGGTAACTTCCTGGTTGGCATCCTGCACAACCAGCGTTTGGACACGGAGGATCATTGAATTGGGAAGCGCTGTATCTTTCGGCGGGTTGGAAGAGAAAATGAGCTTTGCGCAACGACCCTCGGTAGACTGAGGCTGATCCTCAATCGTTTGCGCTTCTGTCATTGGTCCATTCTCTATCTGAATGGATGCGGATTGAACTTTCCAGTTCGGGGCTGTTTTAGCAGAATCGCCGGAACAAATGGAGATTTCCACAGTGTTGAGGAGGATTTGCGCCGATTTCAAACGCACTTCAACGCCGTTATACCGGACAGCGTAGGTTTGTTGGAAGGAGATGGATTGGCCAATATCGACGGGGATATCCTTTAGCTCGTAATGAAAGCTGCCTACGGCTTTTTGTGTATCGGAATTACTGACCAGGGGAATATCTACGCTGAGATTGGCTTTCTCTCCAATCTCATCTGCGTGGATAACCTGATAGGAGATGTACTGAGCTTTCGTTCCATCGGTATGATAAGACCAGCCCTGTGTTTGAACGAGGGATGGATTTTTAAAGGTGACCGATGGGGAATCGAGGGTTAATCCTTCAGGCAACTGAGTGTTTGTCCAGCCAAGGGCCAGGTGACCTTCATCCAGATAGACCCAATCGAGGGTTAAAGTCACATCCTCTACAGTTTGAGCTATGCCAATAGATGCTCCCGAACGGGTGGTGCCAGCAATCGAGGTTGGGAGGATTGTCGGCTTGGCAATAACGCCGATATTCTTCACCAATCCTGCGTCCTGAACGGATTGCAAACCGGGGTCACTCGCAACGCGGTAAATGGCATAGGCAATACCAGACAGGAGCAGCAGAGCCAGGATGGCAGCGATCACAGCTAGGATAGGACGGGTGCGGAGTATGTGCATGAAGGAACTCCTATGTGGTAGTTGCGAGGAACCCGGTTTCCGTTTGGATGAAGACTCGGCAGGAACCGTCGCCATACGATAGGTCTGGCTCGTTATCAGTTCAATCTGGCGCTGGTGGAGCTGCGCCTCCAACCTTTCTGCAAAGGCAGTATCAGGCTGCGGGGCAGTGTAGAACTCGTCCATTGCAGAACGCAGTGCGGGAGGAAGGTTCTGGTTCATCTCATTCATTTTCTGCCTCCCATTGTTCACGCAGGTGTTCGAGCGTTCGGTAAATCATCATCTTGACTGCCGCCTCGCTGCGCCCTTCGATCTGGCCGATTTCCGCGAAGCTCAAACCCGCCGAAAAGCGCATCCGCAAAAGTTCCTGGCGGTCCTCGTCAAGCTGCGCCAGCAGATGCGTCAAGCGCTGTAAATCCTCGCCTTTTTCAACCGCTGCCACCAGGCTGGGCTCCGGCGAAGGCGGGTCGTCCAGTTGTTCAACAGGCCGCTGGCGATAGAAATCCACAGTACGTCGGCGGGCGATAGTAAACAACCAGGCGATAAAACATCCACCCTCGCGGTAACGGCGGGCAACCAACCCTTCCAACGCCTCGGCGAAAACCTGCGCTGTCAGATCCTCTGCATCGTGAGTATTACCCAGCCTTCGGTACAGGTAGCGGTAGAGCGGCGTCAGATAGCGCCGGTATAGGACGCCAAAGGCATCCGGGTTTTGCCGGGCGTGTTCGACGAGCTTTGCGTCGTCCATGAGCGTGAAATCAGCCATAGGTTTATATATATATCGGGGAGAGGTCCGAAAAGTAACAGAAACTGAATGTTATCACGGGATACTATTTTCTGGAACCTGATACCACTTCGCATGAACATTCAATGGCTCACCCAAAATACTGAAACTCCTAAAAAGAAAGGGGATAGCCAGAGAAAAGCAGCATGGAGAAGATTCTCCTTACTCATTTCTGCCTGATGTTGCGAATGGACAGACCGGCGACAGAGTAAGCATGGGATGGCAATCCCGGAAATTCAAATACCTGGAATGCCCCATCCGGGATGGATAGGATCAATTGGTTCCCTACCGGTTCATCCAATTGCACAAACAAATGTTGACTGTCCGGGAGCCAGGAAAAGAGGGTTGGAGCCGTTGTATATCTTCCAATCGTTGAGCTTTGTCCATCACTTAGGTCGATGAGATAGATTTCATACGTGTCCCCTTTTTGCAAATAGGAGACGAGCCAATGGCTATCTGGAGACCAGATTGGAAGCACACCAAATGGGCCAAGGTCATGAAATGATTGCTTAGCCAGGTCGAAGAGCGTAATCCAAGATTTCTTATCCTTTACCGTCATAAAGGCCACAAACTGGCGATTGGGTGACAATGTCGCATAATCGCCGTTCATGTTTGGAACATTCGCTAATTCCTGCCATTGATTGATCGCGACATCGAACTGGTAGAAGTCCATCCGACCAACGTCACTTTTGCCATTCTGTAAATCCGCTTTTGATGGAAAGTTTTCAATGAGCCAGATGGTCTCGGTGTTGCTCTTCCACCCCAATGGAATTTTGATCCCAAATGGACTATTCGGCAGCTCTTGCTCGGTGTTTTCAGGGATGTGATACAGCATTGGATGATTATTGGATGTAGACTCGTCGCCTGACCCAATCAAAATCGCTGTTGTACTATCCGGCGCCCAAAGGATCGTGTCTCGTTCAAGCGGAATATCTTTTGATAAGACCTGAAAAGCGTTTGTATGGGCGTCATAGGCATTGAGGGAAGTATTGTTGGGGTTAAAATAAAGTGCCAGGTTTCCATCCGGTGACCAGGATACTGGGTCAGGCGATATATTTGAATATTCTGTTTCTGGAAAACCAGGAATGAATTCGGTTGATTGGCAATTCTGTTTTCCAGTAACACAGTTTGCTGGTAAACGGGCCCAGTGATATTTCCGATCTGATGAACTGTGCAGAAGAAAATAAAGCTCGTCAGATAGATGGAGTTCTGGAGAGGGCGTGGATACTGGTGAAGTTTTCACGAGCCCAGATTCAAACGTTAGTGAAGGTTGACTCTGCGAATCCTTTTGACAAGCGGCCATGAGGAATACGATCAGCAGCACGATGCACAAAGCAAGCGGAAATTGCCCACGGCGTTGAAAGAGGCGCATGAAGAAACTCCCTAATTTGGATGATTTCGCGAGTCGATTGTCTGAAATGATATAGATGATCGATTCGGAGTCATGGTTCGTTAGCAAACTGAGAAATATCCCATACCTGAAGCGTACCGTCTCGCGCGACGGATGCTAAGTGATGTCCATCTGGTGACCAGGCCAGCCGGTCGATCATATCGGTATGACCTTCCAATTGGATGAGCGGGATACCTTTGATCATATTCCAAACGAAAAGCTCATGTCCCGTTGTGCCGCAGGCTAAAAATCGGCTATCTGGCGACCAGGCAACCGTCCACAGGCGATATCCATGCATCGCCGCTGTCAATAGCTGCGTTTGCGTTCCGGTTTGGGCATCCCAGGTAAGAATCATGCCTTCATCCGCTCCGCTGTCGGGATGCATTAATCCACCAACCGCCGCAAGGCGCTCTCCGTTGGGGGACCAGGCCAGGCCGAACCAGATGGGTGTTAGCCCGCCCGTTTTGGCCGATAAGGTTTGGATCACCTGTCCGGTTTTTGCATCCCAGATGACGGGTGCCTGAAGGTTGAGCGAATCAGCCGAGGCCAGGCGCGTGCCATCCGGCGACCAGACTACCTGATCGGGGGTATGCTGCTGGGCGGGATTATTCAGTCGCGTCAAAAGCGCTCCCGTTTTTGCATCCCAAACATGGGTAGCATCAGCCAGGCGGGCGCCATCCCATGACCAGGCCGCAGGGAAGGGATAATTGCCTTGATCACCTTCGATGGCCCGGCGGGAATCGATTGTGCCTACAAAATGGGCGCCTTGGTCGATGGTGAATAGAAAAGCGCTTGGGCCGGGCGGTGGCCAGGAATTGACCCAGGCTTGCGGCGAGCCTACCACTTCGCGTCTGGAGGGCTGCCCGGTGTATGGGTCCCACCAGGTGAGATTGATTCCATCGGATGATATCAGGCCGTTGTCGGTCCAGGTCAGGAAATTTCCAGCGGGGGCATGTGCGTTGAAACTGCGCAACACCTGGCCCGTTTTTACATCGATTGCGCTGATACTGCGGTCTGTTATTTGCAGACCATAGAGGATTTCTCCATCCTGAGACCAGCCTAAATGGACCGCACTGTAGATCCCCTCGATTTTTTCCTCTACCTGGCCGGTGCGAGCATTCCAGATCAGGATGAGCCGGGTATCCATGCCATAGGCCACGGCCAACCGTTCCCCGTCCGGCGCCCAGGCCAGGGCGGATATCCGTCCATTCACCTGCTGATCCAGCACATGCATTTGACGGTCCAGCTGCCCATCGATGATCGCCACCACCGGCCCGCCCATGCTGTCATGCTGGGCGATCAGGCTGCCAGAAGGCGCCGCGAGCAGGGCATTGATCCAGGTATCGGCCGCGCCTTTGGCCGAGAAGGTTTCGATGGGGGTGTAGGTACTCGCATCCCAGGCGAGGATTTTGGTTCCCATCGAGGCGGCGTAGATGCGGTTATCCGCGGCCCAGGTGACCGAAATGCCGCTGTAGCCTTCGGAGCATTGATTTCCGCGCAGCTCTTTGAGCATAGCGCCATCCCTGGCGTTCCATACCCTGACCGTCTCACAACTATTGCCACTGACCAGGCGCTCCCCATCCGGCGACCAGGAAAACCAGCCGGCCTTTTCCATGCGAACCAGCTGTTTGCCTGTTTCGGGATCGAGTAGGATGATGTCTGACCCGGTTGATACCCCCAGGTGAATTCCCTTGCGATCATAGCTGACCTGAGCAGCGTAATCCTTCAATGGCGCAAACCAGGCTCGATCAAACGTATCAGCCTGATACTGGTAGACGCCGAACTGCGTCCCCACGGTCAGCCACCGTCCATCCGGTGATACCGCCATTGAAGTCGCGATGCCATTACCAATTCGTACATTGGGTATAATCACTGGCAGGGGAACGTTCGTAGGGGAGGGCATGATGGGTGTTGGCGACGGATCGGGCGATCCCTGGGTTGAGGATGATGACGGTTTTGTCGCCAGGTTGACTGGCGGTTTTGTAGGAAGCGGCGTCTGAGTCGAAGGAGGCTTTGTTGACGCGAGAGGGACAGACGCTGTCGCAGTAACAGAGGGTCCAGGAGATATTGGAGCGGTTTCTGTAGGGCCGTTTATCTGCGTTACTGCCCTCTGGAGAGTTGGTGCGCAAGCGATAAGAACCATACACGTACAGAGCAGTATCAGGTTCGTGATTTTTGAGGTTTTCAGTCGAAAAACATAATTCATGGATGAGTACCATCGAGTTGGAAGGATTCTAAGATCTTGTCAGCCTCTTTCTGTACATCTAGCGGAATGTCCGCATCTTCGTAGGTTCTGAACCCGTTATAGTCCAATCCTAACGTAAACACCAGATTTCCAACCTGGAACTCCGCATCGCCCTGGTAAAACACTTCTTTTGTTTTTCCGCCGTAAACCAGCCGGTCACGCTGGAGCGTCTTCCCCATAAACTGGATCGAACCGGCGTGGACAAAATCGCCAGAGCCAACGCCGGTGCGCTGGATGCCAGCCTGCTGGTTCGCGCGGCGGTAGCCGATGATGAGTTCGCCTTTCGCGCTCGTTAGCTTTATATAGTTGGGCAGTTCACCTACGCCGCCCAGCGTCCAGGTGGAAGGATATTGGAAGGAAAAGCCGTAGGCGGTGTTGTGATAGGTCATCATCCCCTGGCGGGGCGTATCCGCCTGGACATTCGGAGTTGCTGTGGGGGCCAGGATCGGGGCAAGGGCTACGGGCGCCGCGGCGCTTTGGCCAGGAGCATAGGCCAGCATTTGATCCCAGCCGCAGCCGATCCGATGACAGGACTGCGGTGCGTTAGAGATGGTAATGATAAGCTGTTCTTCCCCTGTAACCTGATCATGCTGCCAAACCTGGGTGGTGGCATCCGCCAGGCGCTTGCGGGCGAACAGCAGCCTTTTCCCATCCACCGACCAGCGCGGCCAGCCGTCAATTTCATCCTTCGCCGGGTGGGTGAGGGTTTGCGTGGTGCCGGTAATGAGATCATACACCGCGATGGCGCGCCCACTCAACAATGCTTCCATCTCCTGCCCACTGCCAGATACCTGCGCCTGAGCCGGCAGTACGGTATAGGCCAGCCGCCGGCCATCCGGCGACCAGGAGGGTTCAAAGCCCACCTGATCTTTGCCGGACAGATAGCGCGGCGGCGTTCCGGCGGGTACATCCAGAAGGGCCAGTCGCTTATTTTCTAGAGTAAAGCGCGAGCCGCCCACAGCTAGCGCCAGCAAACCGGGCTGGGCTGGGTTCCAGGCGTAGGCTTCAGACGTATTCAACATCACAATGCCGAGCGGGATCGTTCTTCCCGTCTGGGGATCCTGGCTGTTCAGCTCTAGACCGTCGGCAGCACAGGAAGAACATAGCTCCTTGTTCAAAAATCCTATCCAGATGGGCCAGGTGCTGCCGGGTGTATTGTCCAGCACTTGAAAGGTCTGTTTTTGAGAGTCCTGGTAGGACGATAGAATTGCACTGCCATCAGAGCCCCAGCGGACAAAGGTCAGCTTGTCCTGGCCCAGGCTGTCGGGTCCGATGTAAAGTTCGCTCTTGCGCGAGGGGAAGGAAGTGAGTTCCAGTGCCGCGTCTGGTCTGACCACGGCCAGCCAGTCTTCGGAGATATCACCCTTGGAATCCCTGCCCCACTGGGCGGGCTGGGGTAGGTGCTCGAACACAGCCTGGGTGTTGCCCGCCGTGTCGATGACGGCGCTGGCTCCGTCCTGGCGCAGAGCTAGTAGATAGTTCTGATGTGCGGACCATCCCAAGATCTGTCGATACTGTCCTTCGACGATACTTGACTGCTGCCCGGATAAATCTCGAATAGTGATCTGTCCGTTTTCCAGGTAAGCCAACCGATCTTGAGGTGTAGGAGTTGGGGTGGGCACCAAGGTGAATGTAGATGTCACGGCAGGTGTAGCGCTGGGAATTGCTTGCGTGGAAGCTAAGGTGGAGGTGACAACGATTTGGGTTTGTGTGGGCGGAAGTGGCGAGTTCGTAATTTCCAGGCTGAAAGTTGATGTGGAAACCGGTTCGGGTATCGCTTCTTTATGTGACTGGCAACCGGACAGGAGGATGGTGATGAGTAGGATGTAGATTAACCGTTTTGTAGTCATGCATATTCCTCTGTTACCGTATGATCAGCCATTGAATTGTCTCTAGGGCAGTATTCAGGCCTTCTACAAGGAAAAGACAACAAATAAAATGCTTTTGCGAGAGCAAAGGGGCTATTTCACATATTTTATATCTGATAACTTCAGCGAAATCACATGCCTAAAATCGTCTAGCGGTTGGTCAAAATACATAAATCCATCAAGTGTCCCCTCTTGAAGGCTATCCAACACCTCTACATCTGAGGAAAACCGGATGGGGAACACTTGGTCCGGTTCCTTCGCTAATAAAGTATAGATCTGTTGAATTTCCTCTGCGCCTGGTTTTTCAGGCCCATATTGAAAGTGAATATGGACATCATGGTTGACGATGAGAATCGGGCTCAGATCATAAGGAATGATTACCGGCATAAAGGTATCCTGACCCACGCTATCTACAAGCTTCGGCTTCATATAGCCTTGATGCCTTGATCCATCGGCAAAAACGAAAGTTGCCCGAACAATAAAATAAGCATCGTTCAGGTCAAGCGGTGGAGCTGCGACATAGGGCTTGACCGTCCTTTCATTCTGGCCGGTTACTCCCTCTTCGTCTAACGCATACTCCCAGGCAGGAAATTCCATTAGATGACCAAGCGTTAAGTGAACGTCTTGAACTCTTTTTCTCATCGGGTTGTTTTTTGTTTGAAATATTTATCCAGGCACAATTGTTTGGATAGGAATAAGATCCCATTAATTGGATAAGACATCCGGTGTGTTCATGTAACCAATCATCTGTCCGTCGTTGCGGAGGATGATTTGCAGGAATGGGAACAAGGTATGGCTAACCACTGAACGGTCTTCCCAGCGAAGGGCAAGATTTGTTGGATCCTTCGTGTTTTCTTTAAAAGTCAGGTTGTTGGCGTTTTGCTCCAGCCGTGGAGATTGTTGAAAAGCGAAGTTCCGCACTTGTGTTCTTAAGGCATCGTCGCTCAACGGAGCGCCGGTTGGTCCGATGAGTTTTGGCGTCCACTGCACAACGAAAAGGGCGGCCTGATCCACCCAATACTCGCTGCCCTGGTCGTCCTGGTAAATGAATGCTTTGCGCAGGTCAGCGTTAGGATTACGCTCTTCTCCTTTGTAGGTAAGGTTCAGATTGCTATCATTGCGAAAGGCACGGATGCGGACGATGGCCTGATCGTTTTCCACCGGAAGGCCAGAGGTCTTGCAGTCCCCTGCCTGTTGTTCGATGCAGGGGACGCCCGCGACCGAGTCGACAGTGAGATAAGCAGAGTAAACCCACCCGTCAATTTGATCTGTGTGGATGCGGAGCCATTCCCATTGCGGGCTGCGCCCCGTTATGGTGACCGTCTGACCGCTCGTCAACGCGCCTATTCGGTCATAAACGGCTCCTGGGCCGCTGCGCACGTTGACCATGTTTTCCCCTGTGTTGGGCTTGATCATGCCAGTGGGCAAAGGCGCATCTGTCTGCGCTATCTGGGTTTCAACTGGGGCAGGTGACCTAACTTCATCCTGTGCGTCGGCCGTGGCTTTCGCCAAGATTTCGATCGGCGTACCATCCGTCAGTTGTCCGGTGAAACGCCAAACTGGCTGCACCACCCGGATGGGTGAATTGGCCCGGATAGAACCCACCCACATCCCGCCGGTGTCAGCAGCATAATAGAACAATTCCACCTGATCGATGGTGGCGATTTGCACCGAAGGGTCTCCCTGCCAATCTTGGTTCGATAGGATGCGAAGCATCGCCTTGTTTTCCAGCAGATGCGCTTGCAGATCGGCCCACACTTCATTCACCGGGCGAAGCGCAGCCTGTCCATCTTGAACCAGTTGAAGCTTCTGGAACACCATGTTGACCAGTTGTCCCTGGTCATCGAAAGCCAACCAGATCCACGGCGAGCGGCCCTGGTAAAGCGGAAGATTGTCAATCATTTGCGCTACCGCGACAGCCTGGTTCTGTCCATAGGGGCCGTATACCGGTTCGATCCGGTAGGGAAAATCAGGCAAGTGGTGGGTCTGGAGGAAGGCTTCTGCCAGGTGCTTTCGTGCTTCAATGGACTGGTTACCCGGTTCTATCGATGGGTCGCCCCGTCCCAGGACGAAATATGGCGGGGAGTCACTGTCAACGTTCATGGTGTAACCCTGGCCGGATGCGGTATAGATCGCATTACCAGCCTCGGCAGTTCGGCTGCTGACCGGTCCAGTAATGCCCATTTGCCTGAATAACGCCGAAGCGCCGGTTTCCGATAACTTTTCGGGTTGGCGGCGGTACAGCGCAACTTGCTGTGGGTGCGCCGACAGTGGCCCGCTTATCTGAAACTTCAGCCAACGAAGCATGATTGTCTCCAACGGGCTCATGGGATTATTGCCTGTTGGATCAAAGGGTTGGAGTAAATCACCTGCATCCGCTTCAACCAGGGGTTGAACAGCCTGGGTTTCAGACGTAGACGATGGAACTGCGGTTGACGTGGAGGTTGGTTTTGCCACCGTTGGGGTGATCCGTTGATTGTTCTCCTGCGCCAGTGAAGGAGTCCGATGAAGCGGTTGGCATGCGCTTAAGAGCAGCAGGATGACCAGGAAATGAATAACCTTTCCATGCTCCTGGCTGGTTCTCATAGGGTGTGATTGTTTCATCCTTCGAAGCCTCATTTTTCTACAAAGCAGCGGTTCCCGTTCATACCGCGCGGGAAGGCGACACCCCAGGCATTGGTGGGCAAGTCAGCCGGCGCCTGCCAGGCATCCGCATCAAATTTTCCCTGGTAGACCACTTGCCCGGTTGGGATCTTCACAACATATAGGGCATGGCCCTCTTTCAGGGTATCCACAAAAGCAATCTGGCTGCCATCTTGGCTCCAGATGGGCTGCCAGTTGGCATATACGCCGGACAGCAGCAGCCGGGTCTGGTCGGTCGTCGGGTCGAGCAGGTAGAGCCCGCAGCCTTTTTGATCGGCTTGACAGCCAAAAACAGCCAGGTTTTCCTGTTTTGGCGACCAGGAGAGCATCCCCAGGTTGACCAACTCAGGCGTGGGTTGTTGGATGGTTTGGATCGAGCGCAGATCGAACCAGCGCAGGCTATTGCCGGTCACGCTGCCCTTTCGATCGGTGGTGGTGTAGTTGAAGGCCAGCTTCGCCCCATCCGCGGAGCGGTCACACCAGCCACCGGGGACGCTGCCAAAATCTACCCGACCGAGCAGGTAGTCATTCCCAGAAGCATCGCCAGTTGTGGAAATGTCGCCGTACCAGAAGGTTGGCGCGTCGAAGCTGTCGCCCTGCACGTTGTGGAGAGTCAACTTGCTGCGCGAAGGATCAAATCCCTGTGGGGCAGGCGTGCCGTAGGGCGCGGCTGGGGTGTAGCCAGAGAAGTCTTTGCCTAAGAGTGTCAGTGCATCCGCTGGCGGCGCATCCACCCGCTCGGCGATTTCCAGGATCGTGCGGTTTTCCAGGCTCCCGCCTGTCTGGGGGTCGTCACCTTGTTGGACCTTGACGGTTTCGGTGTAGAGCCAGTCGCCGGTGGTCGCGTCCACCGCATCACGGCGGGTGAACATGCCAGTCAGCGTCAACTGGATGGCCGGTTTGCCACCCACCGATATCTGCGCGTGTTTAACCTTGTCCCCCATACGGAGGGTATCCTTGACCGCATATCCCAGGTCCAGCAGATAAGGTTTGAACTCCCCGCCGCCGCCAAAGGTCAGGTTGGTGCTTTTTCCATTCTGGCTGACCACCTGCTGGAGCAGGGTGCCATCCAGGCGCCGGTCGATGTGGATCGTGGCGATCACCTGGGTGTGCGCGTCGATCAGGTACCAGTCATCGCTCGTGTACTCTTTAATCCGGCGTAGAGATCATTGCCACCCGGCATATCCGTGTGCGTGCGCATATGGATCCAGCCGGGGGAGGCCAGGAAGGGCTTCTGCCAGCGATCGAGCAGATCCAGCACCGCCTGGTTTTCAGCGGAAACCGATTTCTGCGGCGCGGCGAGAGTTGGAAACGGCAGCGGTTCCGTGGGGGTAGTCGTCAGCTCAGCCTTCTGCTTCTCCTCATCCTTGAGCGGCTCAACGACCACGTCTACCGGGCGGTAGCCTTCAAAGGCGCGTTGTAAGGTGAAGACCAGCGCAGCACCGTCAATCGAGCCATCCGGCAGGCGCATGCGGACCAGATAGCGCAGGCGCACGTCCGACTGGGTCAGGTCAGGCTGGACCGTATCGGGCAGCAGCAGCCCTTCGGACTCGCCAAAGAACTCGCCGCTGCCCAACGATCCGCCCCCGCCCTGGTGCATGACGAACGGCCAGATGCCGCTAAAGTATTCCGTGCCGTCACCAGTGGGCGAGCCATCATAGCGAATCAAGAACAGCACGCCTAACCCGTTGATGAAGCTGCGCTCTCTGCCGGAGGCTTCAAAGCGTGAGAAGGCCGGGTCGCAGGCCAGACTCATCAGGAAGGTGAAGCTGCCGCTGTGGAGCGTACCGCCCCCCGCAATCCCCACCGGTAAAGGCCGGTAATCCAGGGACGGGGTGAACTGTGGGTCATGCAGCAGACTCATCGCGGGGTCGCAAACCTCCGGTACTACCACGGGGTTGATCGGGCCGGTGGTGTCGTTGAGAACGGTCGCCTCGTCCGGGTTGACAATGAAGGTCCAGGGCCCACTCCGCACGTCCGCCTCAAAATAGGTATTCAACAGCCGGTGGGCTTCGGCAAGGGTCATCCCCGCCGGGGTTTGTTCCATCGAGTAGGTCAAGCCCTCGGAGGATGAGCCGCAGCGAATGGTCAGCCCAGGCACATCCTGAGCAATCTGCTGGCTCACCTGCTCGCACACTGGCAGACTCTGCCGCTGGCCGACCAGCCGCTGTGCAGTAATCTTCCACGTTGACACATCGATTCCCGTGTTCAGTGGGAACGCAGCGGTAAAGGTCTCGCAGGTTAGACCGTCCTCGCCGGGCCTGGGCCGGGCGCTGTCCGACGGGTAGAACACCGAGGCATTCCCTCCTGCCCCAACTTTTAACCCCTTCGATCCGCCAATCACCTTCGCGTGGGGCCGGGTAGCATAGCGTGGCGCGCGGGCTTTTGTCGATAATGACCAGGTCGCGCAACTCCATACGAATGCCGTTCACCGTCTGGGCTTTTGCGACGAAGGGCCCGCGGGTTGGCAGGGCTTCTGATGTGCTCGACCCAGGTGTTGGTGTTGGGGTGCCTGCGGCGGTTGGCTGATTAAGGGCCGTGGTAGTTGGGGCAGGACCAGCAACAGGGTTAGGCGGCTTACCTACCAGGTTTGAGACCAGAACTGAGGTAACCACCAGGATCCCGATCAATAGCGCCCCCCACAACGCGGCTTGCACAGTCGGTTTCAAAAATCGCAAAAACGGGAGAGGCGCCTGCCGGCGGGCTTGGGTTGATTTCATCTGATCAAACCTTTCTCGCAGCTGTATTCGCTCATGCTTTGTCACGCCGAGCGCTGTCTGGCTTGAAAGCTGTTCCGCGAAGTCGAGCAAGGGTCGATCTTCCGGTGCCGTTTGCTCTTTTGGGGTGGGTTTCCCCACGAACGCTTGCTGGTTCTGAAGGCGCCGGTCGAGATCATACGCCAGGCGTTCAGCGCGGGTTTTCTCATCCATTGGTTTCGTTCTATTCATGATCCACCTCCGGCAGCGGAGTCGGGTTCAAACATGATTGTTCAGTTGCTTCCTCTAAAGATAGGCGAAGTTTTTGGAGCGCACGAAAGAGAATCACCGCAACGTTGCTTTCACTCAGCCCTGTCATTTCGGCAATGGCACGGTTGGTCAACCCACTGGTAAAACGCAGGCCAATCACATCGCGCTCCCGGTTGGATAGCTGGCGGAGCGCCTGGCGGAGATGAATCCGCTCTTCGCTTTCCAGTGTGATTTGTTCCGGGCCAGGATCAATAGAAGGCTGCCGGGAAAAGTCATCCCAGGGAATGAATTTGCGCAGATATTGGCGCCGCTGCCAGTCCGTAGCTACATGCCTGGCAATCGAAAACAGCCAGGCCGAAACGGGTGCGCGGTCTTCATCATATCTGGGCAGGCAGTGCAGCAGGCGCTCAAACACCTGCATGGTCAGATCTTGCGCGGTGGCCGTGTCGTTACAGCGGTATTGGAAATAGTGGAAAACGCGGGCAGCGTATTGTTCGAAAAGGATGGTCAAGGCTTCGATCGCTTGATCAGCCTTTCCCTCGCCCTGATGATCCGGTTTTCTCATGGAGGTTTTGCTCCCCTGATATACTGATGAAAGGTGATAGGAGCTTCTCTTTAGTTATTAATTCGATTGACAAGTGAAAGTATTACAAAAGTCTTCGTATGAATAATTTTCGGCTTCCAATTCAATATAAATGCGGCTTTGTGAGCCAATCGAACGAAAATAAGTGGCTCTGTTTATGGTAAGAGAAAAGCCACCCAACTAGCGGCGTGAAGCAACTTTATCTTCTACCTGTCGATATACATCCTTGCCCTGTGAATCGCGCTCAACAGCCCAAAGGAACAGGGCTTTGCCCTGGCTCTTTTCTTCCCACAGCTCGCCCACATTACGCTTCTCCTGTTCGTACTCCAGCAAGTGCGCGCCTTTGTATTCCACCACCAGAATGCGGCCATCTTTCAACTCGACCACGAAATCGGGGTAGAAATTACCACTGGCCAACGGCATACGGAACGAGAAATCAGGCTGTTGGGCCAGGTTGCGCACCCAGTGCTTGACCTGATAACAGCGGTCAATCGCCTGGGCGCACTCGAATTCTTCCCCACTGCTATCCATCTCCCCGACCACCCGGTAATAGTGCTTGCCGAACTGGTAGCGGCCACCATACAGCCAGTGGGCTGGATAGTTAGCCGGATCGTAGTGGAAGGCATAGTCATAGCTGGTTTCAATGCGCGTCTGGCCGCCAAACAAGGTCGCCTGGTAACCTCTGTTGTAAGCCTGTTCGCGGCAGCTTTTGATCTTCTCGCGCAGGGCTTTTTCCAGCAGGAAGCGGGCGCGGACCAGGGTGGTCAGTGAGAAACCGCGCTGCCGTTCGAGATAAGCAACCGTCCGGCGCAGCCATTCCATCAGCACTTCTTGACGAATATCCGACTGGTAGAGCTTGCTATCCAGCCAGCGGGAGAGCTGCAAATCCGTCCAGCCGGCGTCCACATCCTGAAAATTGATCGGGAGCTGCACGCCCAGGTAGCGGGTGGTCAACCGCCGGCCGTTGATGTCGATCAGGAAGCTCTCAGCCTGCTCCTGGATGGAGAACTCGCCCTCGCTCAGTTCGGCGGGGAAATCCAGCAGGTTCCAGCCACCCGGGTCGAGGAACCATTCGCGCTGCACCCGTTCCAATTGTCCATCCGCCCACAGGCACAACTGCGGCACGACAAACAATTCGCCGCGTTGGGCGGGAGTGTTGGGCTGCTGGCGGCGGAATACGGCCAGAGTGCGCTGCAGCGCGGAGCGATCGGCCGATGGGACGGCTTCGGTCAGTTTTTGCTCAAACGCCGGCGATACATCGCCGCGCACTTCAAAGGCTACCCGGCCTTCGCCGAGCGAGCGCACGGCTACCCGCCCTAACTCTTCGGCGGTGAGGTAGACCAGCGCGGGCGCGGCGCTGAGCACCAGGCTGACCGACTGAGCCACCCCGGCCAGTGAACTCGGTCCGGCGGGCTGTTCGCCAGATGGCGCTTCTTCCATCCCCGGCAGCATCGGCGCGCCCGGCTGCGGATGGGCAGGGGTCGGGCGGATAGCCTCTTCGGCCTCCTGCTCCTCGAAACCCATGCTAACCAGCCGGTCCTCCAACTGGCTGACGGCTTGCGGCCAACTGGTGGCGGACACGTGGGCATAAGCGCGGTTCAGTTCATCCTGCACGCGCTTGCGGGCGTAGGGCATGCGCAGCACCCGGCCCAAGAGCTGCTCCACGTCCTTTTTGGAGTGGACGGTAGCCACCGAACAGAACACGTAGGCAAACGGGCAGTCCCAGCCCTCTTTCAAGGCTTCCACGGTGATGACAAACTCCACCGGGTTGCGCGGGTCGAGCAGGTTGACGTCTCTAGCTCGCGCTGCTGACCGGTGGCCACGGCGATGCGCTCCGGCTCGATCTTTTCCTGCTCGATCAAAAATCTGCGGATGACCTCATAGGTGATCTCACGCCCGTGGTCCTCTGCCTGGATCAGCACAATCGGGTGGATGAATTCTCGGTCAGTGCGGGCCAGATCATGCAGCTTCTGGCGGGTGAGGATGCTGTCGCGCACCGCCTCCTGCCAGGTAGCGTGTTCGGTCAGGACGATGGGCAGCTTGATCATCTCCTCGGCTTTGAGTTCCAGAGCCGAGACCGCGTGCAGGATGTTGCTGTTGGCTGCCGGGGTGGCGGTGAATTCGATGATGCAGGCCGGCTGGACGCGCTGCAAGACTTCCACGCTGAGATCCGAGGTGGCGTTGTGGGCTTCGTCCACGATCACCAGCGGGCGGAGCAGCGCCAGCAGGTTGCGGAAGCTGTACTTGATCTGCCCATCCGCGAAGCGTTCCAGGCCGGGGGTGTTAGCGGCCACGCTGGCGAAATGCGGTTCCAGGGCCTCGTGATGGGCGTAGACCTTGCGGCCTTCGGTGCTGTTTACCCTCAATGTCTGCATCGTACCAACCACGATCACCGTCTTTTCGCGCACGTCTTGCGGGCGGAGCTGCGGGAAATCGGCGATGTCGATGACCATCAGGCGGCTGCCAAAGGCGGCTTCGAGCGCCTGGCGGTTGGGATGACCGGGCTTTTGGAGCGTTTCGAGCGTTTGGGCGCGGATGGTATTGGTTGGAACCAGCCACAGCACCAGCGGGTATTCCTGCTCCAGGTAAGCTCCGGCAGCCACGGCTACGCTGCGCGCGGCCAGGTAGGTCTTACCGCCGCCGGTGGGCAGGCGCAGGCAGACGTAAGGCACATCTTCCAGCCCGGCCGGTGGGCGGTAGGGCGTGCGCTCGCACTGCGGATTTTGCAGCCGGATGGCATCAAAGGCAGCCTGCGGGCCGGCAAAGCGGGCTTCTTCCAGGTAGCGGCGCAGCCATTCGAGGGTTTCGCGTTGGTAGTTTTTCGGCTCGAACATGCTCACCTCGCCTGGATTTCGTAGGGGATTTTCTTGAAGATGATGCCTTCCCGGCGCAGATCGGGTTCTTCGATCAGGCTGACCTCGCCGTAGATGGTGCGCGGGCCATCGTGCGGGGGGAGCTGGCGCAGCAGGCGGTGGGTAAGGACATTGCCGCCTTCGGGCCGTTTGTCGCCCAAAATGCCGTTATACAGCAGGTAGTAGGCCCGGCCCTCCTGCACGCCAAGCAGTGTCTTTTCAAACGGCGTTTTTACCGCATCTATTTCAAACGCGCCGGGGTAGGGTGTCTTGGTCTCCACAAACCAGACGTGCGCGGCCAGGGCGCGGAAGGTGACGCTAGGATGGATGCGGTTGGTTTCATCGAAGACCGGCTCGCCCAGGCGGTAGAAGCGGAAGCCGCCCCCGCCCTGCCAGCCTACCGCCTGCGATATGCCGCCCTGCTCGCCATCCACCACCTTTTTGAGGCGCGGGACGCAGTGCGTAATGGCATGCTCGCCAAGCTCGATGCCGATGTAGCGCCGGCCCATTTTGTGTGCGACGGCCGCGGTTGTACCGGAGCCAAGGAAAGAGTCAAGTACCAGGTCGCCGGACTCGGTAGCGATGTTAATAATTCTCTGGATTAACCTCTCAGGTTTCGGTGTATCAAAAATATTGCTACTGTTCAGGCGTATAACTTCCTTCTTCGCTTCTTGTGTATTCCCCACATCATCATGCAACCAAATAGATTGGGGTATCAAGCCAGATTTTACTTCTGATAAAAACCGTTTGATGCGGGGCACTCCTTTACCATCTTTGCCAAACCAGAGCCGGTTTTCTGCCATCAATTGGGGAACTTCCTCTTTATTAAAACGCCAACTTGTACCAGGTGGCGGAAGCACAGCTCTCCCTGAAGGTGTAACGATTTCATAATATGCATACTCACGATATTCTCGTCTAAGGGGGTTATCAGATGCCCACGGCCCGCGAGAGTCGTTATCTGGGTTTTTATATCGTGCATCCATTGATGCGCTTCGTGGTAGCAAGTTGAATTTGCATATGTCCTGGTTTTTTGCAAAGACCATTATATGGTCATGATTTGGATCGAGTAGTTTGGCATCATTTTGTGGTGCAAACTTTTTTTGCCATATTACATTCGCCACAAAATTTTTACGTCCAAAAATTTCGTCCATTATCACTCTAAGATAATGTCCTTCATTATCATCAATCGAAACCCAAATACTCCCATCCTCTGAGAGAAACTCACGTAAAAGCTCCAGCCGGGGATACACCATGCTGAGCCAGGTGGAATGTTCCAAACTATCATCATAATGTTCAAAGGCACTGCCAGTGTTATAGGGCGGATCGATGAAGATACACTTCACCTGCCCGGCATAATATGGCAGCAGGGATTTAAGCGCGGCCAGGTTATCGCCCTGGATGAGCAGGTTTTGAGCGAGCGGGTCGCCGTAGGAAAGCGCCGGGTCGGCTTCCAGCAGGCGGTAGGGCACGGCCTGAGCGGCGCGGCGCGCGTCTTCATCATTCAACCAATGTAAAGTCGGCATTTATTTTCCCAAAAAGGTAGGTTTGAATAATCTTACCGCCGGAAGGGCGTTCCGGTCAACGATAATAGGCAGGCAATCGCAGTTTTCTCCAGGCAGGGGAAGCCTATCTCCAACTTAATATCTCGGCTGCTGGATAAATGGATCAACCGCATCTTTTTCTGGACGGTGATCCTATTCTCCGGTATGATTATGTTGAAGAAACGGCGGTTGACGCAACCGTGTTGAAGCAACCATAGAATGAAGACAATTTGAAACTGGAAACGAATCGCCTCGAACTGTTTATCACGCCAGAACAGGCTGCCAGCCAGCTTGGCGTAAATTCTGATTCGGTTTTTCAATTTGTCGATGAAGGCAAATTGCGCGCTGCGGTGATGACCGACGGCACGATTGGCATCAGCCAGCAGAGCGTGAACGAGTTACTTCCTAAAGAAGCCTTACCTGAATATCGCGAGAACGAAGAGCTGCGCGGAGTGCCGATCAGCATCAACGAAGCTGGCCGCAAGTATAAACTCAACACCTCCACCCTCACCCGCTGGATGCAGCGCGGTTGGATCCGCAAGCTGGGGAAAGATGGGCGCAAAACGCTGCTGGATGAAGCTGATGTTGCCTATTTTGCCCGGGTCTACCAAACCGAACAGCGGCCAGGGCAAGTGGGTCTTCGATCCGGAAGGCCGGCCATACAAACGGTAAGACAAACGTCATCATTTTTCCAGACTTTTTACTACAAGTCATTGATTAACTTGGAGTAATTTGCTACAATCATATCGGTCCTGGTGGCCGATATTTTTTAATCACATTTACTACAAGTTAAAATAAACCTTGTAGTAAAAAGAGGCAAACATGGCAGAAACAACACATTTTGGATTGGACCTTGGGATGGGCGCAATTAAGCTGTTCAGCAATCAGCATGGCATCCAGCTCATCTCGCAGGTCGCGGTCAATAATGGTCCGCTGGTCGGGCGCATGCTAGGGCTAAGCAGCTCACGCTTGCCGCTGCGAATCATGCTGGCTTCAGGTAACACCTTTTTCGTAGACAGCGGCGCGCATGATAGCGGCCGGCCGGTGGAGAACATGAGCATGGATCGCTTTGCTGGAGCACCAGAAATGCTGGCCCTCTTCTACGGCGCTTTCACCCGTTTCATCCAGCAGTATGGACCTATCGAGCAACCGGTCAGCATTACCTGTGGCCTGCCATTGGAAACCCTGTCTGGCGAAGAGGCGCGCACCACGGTTGAAGGTATTCAGCGCTGGATGAAAACGGAGCATACCTGGAAGGCTAACGATCAGGAATATCATCTAAACGTGGCCGAGGTCCGGGCCACCTCACAACCCGCCGGCGCCCTGTTTGATTTTGTCCTTGATTCAGAAGGCAAAATCATCCCAGAGCACCGCAGCGCGTTTACCCAGGAATTTGGGATTGTCTCGATCGGCATGAACACCACCGAGCTGCTGGTGGTGCGCGAGCGAGTTGCCGTGCAGCGCTTCACCGCTGGCTCGACCACCGGCGTTCGCCGGCTGTTGGATCTAGTTAATGGTCAGCAGTTGTACTCTTTGGGCGAGCTGGATACCCTGCTCAGAGCCAACCGGTTGGATGTGTCCCAGGCGCTGCCCATTTGGGAGCGCGAGGTGACCGGCGAAATCGAGAAGCGCTGGGGCAAAGCCTGGCGGCGTTTCCATGCGGTGATCCTGGTCGGCGGTGGGGCGATTCTGCTCAAAAACTCCCTGCCCTACTTCTTCAATGGCAAAGGCATCCTGCCGGAAGATCCGATCCAGTCGATCGCCAGCGGGCTGTGGAAATTGTCGCTCTTTCAAAACAACCAGAAGCGGGGTGAACGATGAAAGCGCCGCGTGGACGGCCAAAACTCGAATGCCAGGTCACCCAGGTGCGCATCACCCTGAGCCTGCGCGAGGGAGAGGATGACGATCTGCTGATGTTCTTCCTCGGTATCCCCAATGGCCGGCGCGCGGCAGCGCTGAAGTCCGCGCTGCGAGCGGGTGGGGTCAGTTTGAACAAAGAGGTATCCGGCAGTAACGATGATTTGGATCTGACGATTCAGGGGCTGGTATTTGGGTAAAGGTTTAACGATTGGGGAAAATATGAGCATTCTTAAATTCTTCCACGTTCTCGTCCACCTCCTGCGAACCGTGGTCATGTTGATCCTCATCGCAGCGATTCTTTTCATCGCCTACCGGGGCAACCAACCGATGAGTGTTCCCAATGCACCCGCCGGGATCACGTACTGGCAGTTCATGGCGGACCGGGTCGAAGCGGCCAAAGAAATCAAGCCGGCGCGCTGCGGATATGGAATGTTCGGCTTTCTGGTCCTGGTCGGGCCTTTCTATTCGGGCCTGTATACCTTCGTTGGCATCCGTCCGGACAGCTTCTTAGCGCGAGTCACCCAGCGTGATTCCAGCATTCCGAAAGGAGTTGCCGGCGCAGCCTGGCATCAGGCGCCGGAGATCTGGTGGAAGGTGGTTGAACGGCTATCCTGGTCAGCACTGACAAAACATGGCCCTGGCTGCAATTTTCGGCCGGTGAAAGCCCAGTAGGCTTTTGGAACCACTTTTCAGTTTTGAAAACCTGCGATAAAAAGGCACAAAACAATTCTTTTGCTCAAAAAATGATTTGTCAAACCCAGAAAATACCGCTATAATACAAATAACAAACCACATCAGAATATTCGGCCAGCGCCGAAACGCTTGACACTTGAAGGATCACAACGAGCATTGAGCACGTGAACAGACTAAGCGTGCTTTTCTAAAGACACCAAAAGACAAGGCAGTTCGCGATATAGCTCACGCTTGAGCGGCAAACCCACGCGAATTGCGAACAAACCGCCCAGCTGGGAATTCCAGTTTTGAAAGACACTTTGGGCGACACAAGCATACACACTGAAGGATCGTTTACCAGGAGGATCACTGAAATGCATGTGACGTGAGTTGATTGATTCTATTCATATCAGCCGCGATGAGTTGGAAACTCTTGTTTCCGGTATTCAGAGCGACCACGTCCGTGCATATGCTGATAAGGCTTTGCAGATGTGGTCGCTCTTTTTTATTCTCTAAAACTCAGTGAAGGAATGTATGCTCGAAGCGGTTGATTCGTATCAAACCTATGCAGCCAAACTCATTCGCAAACTGATCGACGGTCAGGATGTGGATGAATATATCGTCAGCCTGCGAGAGCCGTGGAAAGAGATTGCGCGGAACATCGCGGCCTGCCCTAAATCTCCCAGCCAGCGTACGCAGGCGTTTGAAGCCAGCCTCGCGCAAATCGCTGCCAGGGATCAGAAATCCGGCCAGAAACCGGGAACCAGCGCTGTGGTCAACCATGGCGCAGCCGGCAGCCCACAAAACCCAGATGGATTCGACGCCGATTTAACTGGGCCTGAAATGGCGGCAATGATCCGGAAAGCAGTCTTTGCCGCCGATCTCAAAGCCGATTTACAGCCAGTTCAGGAATTATATGATCACATCCATATCCCGGCGCTGCCGAAATCCTGCCAGATCGATCCAAATGCCGGCGCGACCGCTTGTGACTGGATGGATACCTATACCAGCTTTTCGAAAAAATGGAGCCCGCGCGGCTATGAATTGTTTCATGAAGCCTGCGCCGCGGTTGTCCTTTCCACAACCGCTGCTCGCCGTACGTTGGTCCACCTGGGTAAGCCGCGCTACCCATCGCTTTTTGCTGCCATGATTTCCCGGACCAGTGGGTTTACCAAGACTACCACCATGAATATTGGTATCGCCACGATGAGGTGCGCCGGCCTGGATTTTTTGCTGATGCCCGATAACTTAACCCCGCAAAAATTCATTATGGAAATGAAAGTAACTTTACCTGAAATTTACGCAGAGCTGGATGAGGATGGTAAAGATCGGATCTTAAAACAACTTGCATTTGCCGGGCAGCGCGGTTGGTTCTATGATGAATTTGGCCAGTGCATCGCCGGGATGATGCGTCGGGAAGGCCCAATGACGGATTTTCGCAGCCTGCTGCGTCGTTTTGATGATACGCCAGACCGCTACGAAAGTGGCACCATTGGTCGTGGAACGGATGTGGTCGAAAGGCCGTACCTGACCCTGATGGCCAGCATGACACCCGCCGACCTGGCCCCTTTTGCCCAGCGCGGCAGTTCCTTATGGGGCGATGGCTTCCTGGCTCGCTTCGCCCTGATCACCCCGCCTATCTGGGCCCGCCGGCGCGGCCGGTTTCCGAAAGGCGAGCGGATCATCCCCGAGGAGATTGTCCTGCCGCTAAAAACCTGGCATCAACGTCTCGGCATTCCGCGGGTTGAACTGGTGGATGAAAAAGCAACAGGGAAGGATGGCAAGGCCATCAGCACGCTGCGGGTCAAAGTCTACCCAGTCGAACCCACCGTTCTGGATTTATCCGAGGATGTTTATGAGGCTTTTTATGCCTATGACGATGGGCTAAGCGAAGTTTGCCACCGGTTGGGGATCGAAGACCTGGACGGGAATTACAGCCGCTTTAGCGAGAAAGCCCTGCGGCTCGCCATCCTGTTCGCCAGCTTCGCCAATTCCCCTAAGATCCAATTTGATCACTGGGCTCGTGCGCAGACGATGACGGAATCCTGGCGGGGTGGGCTGCACTACCTCCACAACCAGCTCAACACCCCACGAGTTTCTGAGGAATTGGAAAATGAAGACCGAATTCTGAAACTCATCAAGCGGTTGAAAAATCCCACCACGCGTGAGATCCGCCAGTATTCGAAACTCCCCACCCGGCTGATCTATATCACCCTGGAAGGTCTGGAAGAGGCCGGCCTGGTTATCAGAAACTCAGGAAGGCCGGACGGTGCGATTTAGCTATGTCGAGGAAATGTGATGATCGCAACTGGAGAAACGGAGAAGTGGAGAACTGTTATTTTATCTTTCTCCGTTTCTCCACTTCTCCACTTTGAGGAACCGATGAATGACCTTCAAAATGCCCTCAGTCAAATCGACCTGGTTGCCCTGATTGAAGCCGATCTAGGTCAGCCGCGCCATAAAAGCGACCGGTGGGTGATGTGGTTATGCCCCTTTCATCCGGATAAAAAGACGCCCAGCCTGGCTGTCAATCTCAAGAAAGGGTACTGGCACTGCTATGGATGCAACCGGAGCGGCAACGCATTAACGTGGTTGTGTGCGTATCGCAAAATGGAGACCAAGGAGGCGTTGAACGCATTAGGGTTATTGAACCAGAATCAGGCAGCTCAAGGATATCAAAGGGTTAGAAAGTTTACTGCAACCGCGCCTAAAAAGCCGATTAGCAATGATGTACTTCCTCCCGAGCCCACCGAAACCTGGCAAAAACGCGGCCTGGCATTCCTGGAGTACAGCCAGAAACAGTTATGGCAGACACCTGGAGCAATTCTGTATCTACGCGAAAAACGTCTTTTAGAGGACTACACCATCAGACGCTTTCGACTTGGGTATAACCCAGCGGACTTATGGGATAGCCCGGAGCGTTGGGGATTCTCCAAAACGGATACCAAACGGGTCTGGCTGCCGAAAGGGTATGTCATCCCTTGTTTTGTCGAGCAAGCACTCTGGTATATCAAAATCCGCCGGATCGATGGCGAGCCAAAGTACCTGCATGTGCGTGGCAGCACGCCGGCGATGTTCGGGACAGATAGCCTGGGCGGCGCGCCGCTGATCTTACTAACCGAAGGCGAATTTGACTGCATGCTCACCTGGCAGTTATTACGCGATATTGCCGGTGTCGCGACCTTGGGCAGCGCGAATAAAAAGCTAGATCTTTCCCGCTGGACCCGATATCTTCTCCCTGCGGAAGAAATCGTTGCCGTTCTGGATAATGATTCCGCTGGCAAACAGGGCGCGCAAACCCTGGCTGGCCTCTCTGCCCAAATTCACCCTGTTCGAATCCCCTCCCTGAGTCCCTCCGCCAACGATATTACGGACTATGTCCGCGATGGCGGTGACTTATGGGAGTGGTTAAAACACCACTTGGCAGCGATCGAAAATCCTGATCCGCGGTGGTGATCGAAAATCTATCATCTAGCAAAGGAGAATATGACCGAAGCAATCCCTCGTTCAAGTAGTTTCAAGATCCCTCACCTGGTGATCGTCAAGGCGCCGGGCCTGCTGCCCATGCAGTACACCGCGCAAGAACTGGCTGAGGAGCTGAGTATTTCAGAAAGCACGCTGCGCGACTGGTTTTTACGCGGCGCGCCACATACCCGGGATGCCCGCAATCATCTCTGGGTCAACGGTGAGCATTTCAAAGCCTGGGTGGAAGAGCAGCGCAACGCCAAACGGCGTTCCCCGCGCAAGCTCAAAGAAGGCGAAGGCTACTGCCTGCGCTGCAACCAGATCGTCGAGATGCTCGATCCAACGGTAAAGCATATCAAAGGCAAGCTGTATCACACCAAGGGTAAATGCCCACGGTGTGGCTGCACCATCAATCGCGGAGGCCGGCATGGTCGAACGGCAGAACTACCTTAAAGATCAAGATGTTTCTTTCCTACCTGGAAGGCAATGGGCGCGTATCCGAAAACTCGTTGGAGCGCTACAGCTTTTATATAAAGCCGCTGCTGTTGTGGGCCAAAGACCGGCCACTTGGTGAAGCACACACCTTTCGTCCAACTCTACAGGCGTTTGTCGCCGAGCAGCCTGGCAGGGATGGAAACACCCCGCTCGCACACGAAACACAGAAGAAGATTATTGGTATCAGCAACCGCTTTTTCCGCTGGGCAAAAGCGACCTACCCGAAGGAATTTTCAAAAGTACCCTTGACCTGGATTGAGGCCTTGAACCCCGCCCGCGCGCCACAAACGGGCGGCGACCCGATCTATGTGAATGAAGAAGACATGGCCCGTTTGATGGCCGTCCCTGTCCCTAAAGGAGACCTGTGCTTGCTGCGGGATAAAGCTGCCGCGGCAAGACTGTACCTGGGCGGAGAACGCATCTCCGCACTCACGACCTCGCCCATTCTAGCCCTGGATCTCCCCGCGAGCTGTATCCGGCAGTGGCCTGACTTAGGCGTACACACGAAGTTCGGCAAGAAAGCCACCACGTTCCTACTACCCCTCCCACACCTGATCGAGGTTGTTGCCGAATGGGACAATCTCGTACGCGCAAACCTACCCCACAACTATCCCTGGTACGCCCCCATTGAACAGCAGTGGGGCGAACAGAAGTTTTCTACAGAACCGCCTGGCAAGAACCGTCACCAGGCGCTCGAGAAACGGCTGCACCTGCTGTTCAACCTGGCCGGCGTTCCGTACAAATCGGCGCACAAGTTTCGCCACGGGCATGCTGTCTTCGGCCTGATGCATGCTCAAACACTGGCAGATTACAAGGCAGTGTCTCTCAACTTGATGCATGACTCGCTGACTGTGACGGATGAGATTTACGCTCGCATTTTAGAAGATGATGTCAAGAAACGCATCCAACGGCTGGTGAACAACCCTCTTATGTGCCCGGATAATGAGCTGCAGGAGATGATCTATAAGCTTTCCCCGCAGCAGCTGCCCCTAGCACTGAACTATATCGCTGCACGTTTGGCCCAATAAAGGAGAACGGACGATGAAGAAGCGTCCAATCGTTATTACGAAGAATAATATGATCACGCTGCCCAAATGGCTGCGCGAGAAGCTGGATCTCCAGCCTGGTGACTGCCTGGACTATGAAGCCATGGCAAACGGATCAATAATTCTGGCGCGGAAGGAGTGCTGTGATACGCCGATGATCCATCCGGCCTGCCAGGTGAAAAAGCGTAACCAAATGCGCTAAATAGAAAAAGGGCGATTGGTATTTTGTCAGCCAATCGCCCTTTTTTAATCAACCACAACCTTGCTCGTCTCTAAGCGGAATGCGAAACGAAGGGCTGGATTTCTTGTAGAATATGCATCTCTTCTTTTTGAGCAAAGTACAGATCCCAGCGCAGTTGTAAATTCATCCAAAAATCGGGCGTCATGCCAAAAAATTTCGCCAGCCGCAACGCAGTTGAAGGGGTAATTCCCCGCCGGCCATTTACAAGATCATTGATCCGCTGATAAGGTACATGAATAGCATCCGCCAGCTCGCGCTGTGTTAATCCCATCGGATTGAGGAATTCTTCCAGTAACATTTCCCCCGGATGGGTCGGGGTACGCGATGTGGGCAACTGAGCCATAAACTACCTTCTGTCTATTCACTGCTTTCCTGTGCCAAATTGTACTATGAAGTCAATAGAGGATCTATTGTTCGGATGTTTGGCAACCATTCCGATGAATGTGTTTATGGCGCAAAAGTGATGGAACTTGCAAAATCCTCAATCTCTTTTGCTCTACTCGTGGTCTCACTATTAAGGATGCCCTGCTTGACTTTCAATGATACCTCTTTTACGAGTTTGGTATAGGTTGTCTCCGTGTTTGGTGTGCACGCAAAAGATGTCAGATGGCCAGAGGGAGGGCCGCGCGACGCTGAGATAAAGACTGCCACTGGCCGCTGAGCCAAACAGCGCGGGCTTTGGCGGTATGCACCGCACCCTCGACTTGCCATTGTGCACCGGACAAATCCAGGCGATGAGTGACGAGTTGCTTGCAGGCACTTTCAATGGTGCCGCTGCCAATCATGTAGCCAGCCGCGCGGAAGCGATCATAGCGCATGCGTTCAATGTTGTTGGAAAAATAGGTCACGGCTTGTTGGGCTTTGAGACAAGTTGCGGCCAGCGTCTGACAAGCGCGAATGACTTCTTCGACCTGTCCATCCCAGAGCGCCTGGGTTACCGATTCGAGCCAGGTAGTGCGTTGTTCGGCGGTGGGGAAAGCAGCTTTCGCCAGCTCTTCGAGGTGTTCTTCGGCATGGAACCAATCCACAATTTGGAACGCGTTGGGGTAGTATTGCCGCACCAGGTTCCAAATCCAGATCGCCCCATCCCCCAGAAAGATCAATTCTGGGCTCAAATCCGCGTTGAGGCGGCAGCCAGTGGCCCACAGCAGCTTGCCAAACTCTTCCGCTTCGCGGATGTCACAAAAATAGCGCATGTTCTTGGCGCGTAAAGCCGGTTGTTCCCGCAACATTTTTTTGCGATGGCGGGCCGTGCGTTGTGCCGGGGGGACGGTTTCGACCTGGTACCAGCACAACACCTTCATATCCCGCCAGTCTTCATGGGCTTCTTTTTCCTGACCTTTCTTCGCCCGTGGTTCGATGCGCACTTTGGCGGCATCCATCGAACCGTATAAGCGCGGCACGATCGGCCCTGGCTCTCGCTGGCGCGCTTGTAATTCCTCCTCCGCTTGGGAGGCTTGGATCCACAGCGCCTCCTCCTGCGCCTGGAGTGCGCCCAATTGTTCGGTTTCCGAACGGACCGTATTCTCCGCCACCTCGAACAACAGATAATGCGCTAACCAGGCGGGACTTTCATCATACGAGAATTCGATCCCGGCTAACCCTAACAAGACCGAAAGCCCCGCGGTTACCGCCCCTGGCTCTAAGCCATACTCCTCATCCAGCGGCGCTTTCCCCTGTCCACATCTGCACCCAGCATAGTAGGCGCGTTGGTATGCCACTCTCCCAAACACACTGATCACGCTGGCCGTTCGCATCCGTTGATAGTGCAATCGCCCTCCACATCCACATGCCAGCTCCCGCTCTGGTGCGCTTTGCAATGAGCTCAGCAGCAACCCCAGTGCTTGGATCCCGATTTGGCGTAATGCCTGGCGCATATCTGTTTCTATTTTGGCGATATGCGGCCGCTCTCCTTCTATTCGGCTTTGCGCTTCCACCGCCCTTTTCAGCATCCCCGCAAATTCTTGTGCTATTTGGTTGATCATTTCCGTGCTATAGTTCATCTGGAGCCTCCGGTAGTTTGGTCCTGGAAAACCTTATCCTACCTCAGGCTCCTTTCCCTGACAACTTTTGCGTGCACACCCGTGTTTGGATCCTGACACTTTCCAAGATCCATCATAACGCCGCCAAATGGCGCAAATAGTTGTTCTTTTCCTTTTGAAGAGAGAAAATCAATGGCAAAAACCAGCCCTGATGTGGAGTGATTGCCAGGGATACTGATTCCTACCACCATCATTGGCGTTGTCACAGAGCCTGGTCCTGGTTCGCAAATGGCTTGAAAGGTCGGGTAAAGCGACGCGATAACGACACGATCGTGTACCTGTTTACAATCCTGCGCGCCCGGAAATTCATTACACCCATGCCCCGGATCATACCCCTTGAACAATGAGAAAAAATCTCCTCCCATTGGCCTGCAAAAATCTTTGCTCACTCCCCCGGCTTGCACCTCAACGTTAAAGGGATCGAATACGTATCCATAATAGAACCCTCCACACCTGCCAGTTACCAATTCTCCTTTGATGTGGCCCCATCCAGATGGATATGAGAACATCATGCCCAGTTGATCATCTTTACATTTGAACAGGTCACCTGACTTAGAACACTCAAGTGGATAATATTGCCCACTTTGGATATTCTCAAAGCTGGCTGTGGCAACTACTATACTGGGCGAAGAGGTAGGTTGTTGGATGGTTGAAGTAGGAGACGCACCAGATGTTGTCGCCGGGTAAGATTTGCTCGTCGACTCCTGTGTTTGGGAGAGCAATTGGTTGCCGGCCGGATAGTCAACGGCGTTAGTAGGCATACTCGTGGCAAGTGGATTAAATCCGGGTTGAACAGACGATCTGGATTCTGTAGCAGTTACCTGACGCTGACAGGCGGTCGTGAATATGAATAATAGGATCACCAAACATCGAGCAAGCAATTTGATTTTCATAAGATTTCCACTGTCAGATAATGATCTGCGCGGATAAAACCTTGCCACCTCTAAGATCCTTAAGCCTGCAAATGCTCAATCTTAGCTCCTTAAACCTGATGAATCCGGTGTTCTGAAAGGATAGCCTCCAATTATGTGAGTTAGGCGAGGATCTCTTTTATCCTGAAGAATTACCATTTTTAATCATATTGCTGAGGGCACTGAATAGATATTCGTTTGCTTTCCTAATCTTTTCAAGTTCTAAACCCTGGCCGCCCAAACAGATTAAAAAATCCTCCAAAAAACCTTCTTTTGTTGAATGCACTCTTGCAAAGGAAATATTAAAAATTTTATTGATCGGTGAAACAAAGAGATAACGATCAAGAGATAGAATCTCATTGGTGGAGATAGAAAACTCAAGTTCATCATTGAGATTGCGTACCCGATTATTCTTCAAACGCAATGGATAGGCTTTATAACTCAATCCATTATCACTCAAATTTAATACGCCATTGGAAACCATAATGAGGGGGCTTGGTGAAGAATATGCTAACCCCAAAAACATGGATACTCTAGTCTGTGGGAAATTATCGGGTACGTTGTAATTTCCTCCCCTTTTTATTGCAGTGGCAGTATCAGCCGTGATAACTTTATATTGGCTCAGATGTTCAAGGGTACTAACCCAGACTGGTTCAAAAATCATATTTAACTCCCTAACGGATATAAAATAATTCTTTCAGAGGCTTAAAGTATAACTCTATTCGACTTTTGGTTTTAGGGCTGATTTCATATGCAGATAAATTTCCAAGCATTTACAGAAAACGCACAAAGGGTGGCTAAACAAGTAGTGATTATTGCCTTAAGATATAATCAAACCCACCTCGATCTCGAGCATGTTCTATTAGCTTTGTTCGAGGTTCCAGACGATCAATTAGAGTATTTGTTTGACGTCTTAAATATTGACAAAGAATACTGGAAAAACCGGATTGAGTTTGTTGTTTCAAAATTCCCAAGGAGCGATGACAGACAACTCAAAGCTCAGCAATTTACCATAAACAAAAGAATGAAATTGATGATCGAGCAAGCTCAATATGAAGCAAATCGCTTATGGATGAAGGATATAAAACCGATTCATCTTTTCCTTGCAGCGATTGAAATCTTTCTAAATTCAGAGAAGAAGTCTGCTTGCGGTAAAATAGTCAGTGAAATGGGAATTACACAAGATGGGATAAGGAGGATTGTAATCAAGTTAAGGTAATAAAAAAGGCGCTTATGCAAATTCAAAGAACTTTTCACGTTGACGCCCCCTCCACCGATCCTAATTTGGATCACAGTCTTGTAGCCAAGTTAGGATCGGTGGAGGGGTGGTACTACGGTGATAAAGCTGCTTGAACCTGATAAAGCGCCCAAAATTTTATCAGTTCCATCTGTGTTGAGCATACATTTCCTTCTCAACCCCCTATCCACTTTACAAATGACTTTCAGCACACGAACCGGGCAAATGGTGATTTGACCGCTGCTGTACAATTTGCGATAATCACATTGATCGCTATCCGAAAGCAAACCAAAATCTTCTTTGCCAGCCACGCCGCCCGCTCATATGAAAATTCTCTCCTTCCTCTCTCGCTTTGCCATCATCGCCGTGATTTGCCTCTCCAGCCAGCCTGCCCGGGCCCAGTCGACTCCGGCAGACCCCCCCGGGGCAGAGTGCCCGGCGCAGTATGTCAAAAATGAATTCTCGCCCGCGGTAGCGACCGCTCCGCAGGCCAGCAGGGCGCCCATTGAGCCGTTGGAGATTCTCTTCGAAAGCTCCTATACCATGGCCACTGCCGTGCAGGGCCTGGTGTCCCCGAATACCGAGGTCACCATGCAGGTGTATGTGCTGAATGCGCTGAGTTGGACGGTGAAAACGACCAGCGACGCCAGCGGGTACTACCGCCTGTCCGCCTACCGGCCTGCGGAATGCTCCAACCAGCAGCCCGGGAAGATCCTGGAAGGGAACCGGGTGGAGATCAGCGTAGGCGGCCAGACCTACGCCACGGTGGCCCACTCGATGACCTCCGTGGCTGTCGACCCAATGACCAAAACGGTCAGTGGATCGGTGACTGCCGGGCTGCTGGTGGAAGTCCGCCTGGAAGAGCCGCTGCCCGGCGCACCGTGCGACGCCCAGACCCGTCACATGGTCACCGCCAGCGCCGCTGCTCAGTCAAATAATAAATTCAAAGCGGTGTTGGAGGACTTCGGCGCGCGAGCTGTGGCGACCCTGCGCATCCACGACGGGACGGGCAGCTCGTTCATGCTCCAGAACGCGCGGCAGATGACCCTCAACCTCGACCGCGGCTACTTATCCGGGGTGATGGACGTGAACGCCACCGTCACCTTCACCATCACCCGCGGCGGGCAGGTGATCGAGACAGCCAGCGCCTTTATCTCCAATTATCTCAGTCACCAGTTCACCGCCCCGCTTCAACCCGGCGACCTGATCGAAGCCCGCGCAGCCAGCGGGCTGCTGTACCAGGCTGTGGTGTCTCCGCTGAATGGGACCATCGATGTGCAGAACAACCGGATCACCGGCCAGGCTGATCCTAGCCGGCCGGTCTACACCGCACCGCAAATGTATTTCAAAAGTGAGTATCGCTCCAACCACTGCTGGGACTCACAACTTCCAACGCTTTGCGCGCTGGCCGGGTTAGATGGCTCTTATAGCATCCCCGCCCCACTTGACCTGCGCGCGGGTGACACGGTCCACACTGACCCAATATGACGAGCAGGGTAACGCGCAGACCCGCCAGCTGGATTCTGGCCCGATGATTTTCGTGGACCCGTTCTCTCGGGCAATTGAAAGCTATTTCCCCAGTAGCAGCCCAGTGACGATCACCGTCAAAGACAGCCAGGGAGCCGTGCTGTGGCAGCAAACGCAGAGATTCGCCCAACGTTTACAATCACGGCCTGGGGAGCTACAGCTGGTCGATCCCCAATGGCCAGCGCATTCTGACCGGGCAGACTGTAGAAATCAGTGATGAGGTCAATTCTAAGACGATGACTATTCCCGAAATAACCTTTGACCCGCTGTATGGCCAGCGGCAGGTCTCTGGCAGCGCGCCGGATGGGGATGTGATCATCGCCTACGTGGACAACGATTTGGATCATCATGAATACGGCTGTATCGAAACGACGGCCGCAAGCGGACGGTTTTCAGCCGTGGTGGGAAGCCAGCCATATACCGGCATCGACGAGTTTCATCTGGTTCACCATGACGGCCAGGGCGGGTACTTCACCCAGGCCCGATCGAACCGCTACATGATTGTAAGCAAAGACGATCCGGGGACGTGGTTGAGTGGAGCGATTGAACAGCCCGGCAAGCAGGTGACTGTTACACAAATGCGCGATGGAAGCCCGCTGATCACCTATTCGTTCATGTCGGACAGCCTGAACGGAACGTTTTCTGGCGTCCAATCGAGAGATATTCCATTCCAGCAGGGCGACCGGTTGGTGATGGAAACGGAAGGCGTACCGACTTTCGAAATGGAAATCCCCCAGCTCGACGCGAGCATCGATATCGCCGGGAATCAGGTCGTCGGGCACGCCACCAACAGCCGCAGCGTGCTTGCCGATATTATTCGAACCTACGATGGCATTTCGCAGGTCTATAAACGCATCCAGGTTTACCCAGATGCTCAGGGTAACTTCAGCGCGCCGCTGCCCGAATTAAAAGACTCCAGCACCTGCCGGGTATTCCCAGTGAACAGCTGCCTGCAAGTTGCACTGTACAGCTACTCACCGGACGGTAACCTGGTGGGTTGGATGGGTCCCGGTACGATCTTGGTCAGCGCGGATGCCTATGAACCAGATGATACCCGTGCCGTCGCTGGGCTGTACACGAACCAGCCCCAGGCGCGCACCATACTAGCATCCGGCGAAGAAGACTGGGTGAAATTCGAGGTTTCACCGTTGGAGGTTGGGCGCAGTTTCACCATCGCCCTCAGCCAGATGGGCTGGAAGATGGGCCTGAACTATGAGGTTTACTACGCGGACAAACCAGGTTATTTCAAGTACGGCTCCTTCTGGGAAGGCGGCTATAAGTAAACCAACTTCACCCCGGCGCAAGCCGGAACATATTACCTTAGACTAAAAACCGTCAATGGCTACACCTACGGCTCCTGTGATTCGGCCTATACCCTGACCATTCAGCGCCCAGAAGTGTGGGACCTCTTCCTGCCCATAACGGTGAACGCAAATTGATCAGGGGACTTTAACACATCACCGTGATACCAACCCCACCCCTTGCCGAAACTTGGTGTGCAAGTTCAGCCCTGTGAAATGAAGGGAAAGGCTGCGTGAAGCTTGCTTTTACCTAAGGGTCCCTGAGTTCGCGTCCATAACAAATAAATTGTTAAAAACCTTCGAGGCTCAATGCTGACAAATAGAAACCTCCACCGCGCATTCAGTATTCTTTCAGTCATGGTCTTTGTTCTGGTCGTCTTCCCGTCAAGCAGTGCTGCTGCGACGGATTTTCCATCCGATCTGCACTTATTCAAAGATATCAATCCTGGAACAAATGGCGCAAACATCACCATGCCATTTCAATTGGGGAATCAATTTATCTTCAACGCAGATGATGGGATTCATGGGAGAGAGCCGTGGATTACGAATGGCACGAGCGCCGGCACACACCTGCTAAAAGACTTATGGCCAGGCAGCAACAGCGGGGCTTACGACTATAGGACATTCTTAGCAGCCAGATGGGTTAAATCGAACGGCCTGTTGTACTTCCCGGGTAACGGCCTGGTTAATGGAAATCCTTCATACGCACTGTTTGTCACCGACGGCACTAATGCGGGAACACTGATGCTTGCGCCCGTTCTTCCCCAGGCAATGGCAGTGCTCGGTGGCTCGGTTCTCTTTTTAAACGGGTCGGATATATATAGAACGAATGGCACAGTGCAGGGAACGGTAAAGATCAAAAGTTTTGGAAGTGATTACCGAACCGTGGGATCCGCTGCGCAGTTAGATGGGCTAGTTTATTTTGAACTGCAGCATGAATTAACCGGGGTGTATGAATGGTGGCAGAGTGACGGCACAACTGCGCGAACAGTACCAGCCGTCATCACTCCGCGAGTTGATCTCCTGCTGTTCAAAGGCGCACAACCACTGTCTAATGGGCTGTATTTATATGTAATCAACGGCAGAGTATTTCAGACAAGCGCACCGGGTCAACCCGGACAAGAAGTTTTGGGGGACTATCAAGTCATAGACTGGCTGCGGCCGGCACATGATTGGGTTTATTTTGTTTCGCGCACTGGAACAAGCAATCACAACGGCCTGATGCGCACCCAGGGTATTAACACAGGCGTCGAGCTGGTCGATGATGCTGGGGATTATATTTACGAGGTTATTCGCGACCATATATATTACCGCCATTGGGACAGCAGCGGTAAATTCCTGGCGCGTGCAGGAGGTGATTTACCAGCTGCCGAAGTACTCCAACCGGAGACTGGAACCTATTCATTTGGGGCTTATCCAAAATCAACCTACATCGCGGAAATGAACAATATAGTTTACTTTGCTGGCTATCAGCCAGAAACCGGCCTTGAATTATGGGTTTCGGACGGTACCCCAAAAAACACACGTCTGTATGCTGACCTGTACCCTGGAACAACCGGTTCCAATCCAACACAACTCATCAATATCTATGGACGGCTGTTTTTTGCGGCAAGTGATGGAATTACTGGAAATGAATGGTGGGTCATCGGTCCGCCCGACAAAACGATATATCTTCCCATAATCAACCGGTAACCTATCTCCCGGTTAACATAAAATGCTTATCGTATGCATTCATACTGTAATCACATCGCTATGGCTAAAAATCAGCTTTCTGGCAGACGCTGGGGCGGTCGTTGTTGAAGTCATCGCTGGCTTTAGCCAGGGTCTTATTATTGGAATGCTCTAGATATTGATGTTAACTCATTGAGTTTGGATAAGTCCGATATTCAGGTATAGATTAGGGTAATAATAAATACCGGGCGAACCAAAGAACTAACTCAGTTCGCCCGGTATTCGCCCAAGTTGGTTTACAACCTCATGTTATCCACCGGGCTCGCCTTTCGATGCACCCGCTCGATATCCATATCAGCCACTTTTGCATAAATACGAACAATATCCAACGAGGTATGGCCTAACAGGGCTTGAAGGGTAAAGACATCACCCCCAGATCGAAGATAGGTGATCGCCATCGTATG
>CAVUJS010000012.1:0-102219 GCA_963741885.1 uncultured Chloroflexia bacterium | reverse complement strand
GCTGGTCATCCAAAGATATGCCAATCCGGTGGTGAAATGCCAGATGCAACAGGATAGATATCCCCTGGGCTGGATAATGGGGATACAAAATCCGTCCGCCTGTTTGCAATGGTATGGGGTTATTTACAGCGCCTAAGCTTCTCCAAACCCACTTTTCCGTTTCGGGGTAATTCCTAAGCGGGCGTATTGCGTTAGCAGTTTAATATTCGCTAGCCGGTGTCCACTCCTTAAATCCTCATCTGTAACAACGGAAAACGACCAGTTCTTCGACTGGCACCATTCCCTTGCCACGGAAAATTTTCTTTGATTTTCTTCTTTGGAAACCAGAGAGGCAGGCTTACACTCGACCAGTTCACAGGCCTCATTTCGCCAGACCAGAAAATCTGGTGTGTATTTATGCTGGTCGCCTTCCCAGAGATAATCGATACTGACCGGTTGTTCTTCAAAGGCAGTGACGGCAGCTTCGTAATCCAAAATGTACAGGTAATCTTGCTCGATAAGTAACTCAAAAGCTACCATCCGCCCTATTTTGAGCGATGGGAAAAGCCCAATCATGTTTCTGCCTCTACCCGATACTTTCCTTACTGGCATACCCCTTACATTGCACGAAATCTTGCCAGTTAGGCTACTCTCATTATCTTTGCTACAAAATTAGGCTACTCTCAACAACTGTGAAACTCACTCTCATTATCTTTGCAAAAAACCGCCCTTTTTGGACGGTTTGCTCTCATTATCTTTGAGACCCGACAGCATAATCCTGAGTTGGACGAAGCGAGGGGATCAGATCGGCGATGATCTATTTGGAAATTAAGGAAGGATCTTTGCCAGAACAGGGTGCGATGCAGACCATCTTAACCCTGTTCGGCAGCCAGGAAAGATCTTCGAAAGCTTCTAAGGCGGAAAGAAAGCCAATCCAGCAGCCATCCGTCCGGGTAGTAGGAATCGTGCAACCAAGAGCGCCTAAAATTTGTAACGGCGTTCTGCACCAGTTCGAGAGGAGGCAGGCATTGACCGGTTTCAAGGTGGGCCTCGTCCAGGCGTGGGTGGGATCAAACTCCCCGGTTGCATGGCATGACCACAAACCGGGCAGCGATGCAGTGGCTGAGATCTAGAAACCGTTTCTGGGACCTGCTCTACTGGCGAAGCTGACTCTTTGGCTGGCCCGAGCAGCTGCTGGATCCGTTCCAGGCGCTTGCGCGACCCCGCGCTGAAGAATCCAAAGTAACGGACCTTGACAAAGCCTTTGGGCAGTACATGCTGCAAAAAGCGGTGAATGAAGTCCTCTGCGCTCAGCGTGCAGCGCCGTTCCTGCCCCGTATCGCTCGATCGGTAAAGGAAAGTCACCTGGTCGTTTTCAAAGGCCAGGATACGCTTATTCCCAATCGCCACTCGAAAGATATACGGAGCCAGGTATTTCAACGCTTCTCGCCCACACCCGACCGGTTTGCAATGCACCACCCAGTCTCGCTGCCATACCTCCACTGGAATCGACCAATCACCACCCACCTTTTGCAGTGCCTGATGCATTTTGGCGCGGAAGATCTTCGATAGGGCTTTGACCGGCACCAGAAATTCATAGCGGGTGCCCAACCAACGCTGGCCATCCTTCGTCAAACCTCCGGCTGGTACCAGATAGTGAATGTGGGGATGGTAGGATAGATTGCGGCCCCAGGTGTGCATTACGCCCACCAGGCCAACCTGGCCACCCACAAATTGGGGATCTTTCGCTAGCTGGCTGGTCGCTTCGGCGGACAGGCGAAACAGCAGATCGTAGACCACCCGTTGGTGATGACGGGCCACTTCCCGTAAACCAGCAGGTAAGGTGAAGGTAAGCAAGAAATAGGGTACCGGCAGCAGCATGGCCTGCTGCTGCTCCAGCCATTCCTGCCCCTTGTCGTATTGGCATTTGGGACAATGACGGTTGCGGCAGGAGTGATAGCTGTATTGCATCTCTTGGCAGTCCGGCCAGACAAACACTTGTCCGCCCAATGCCGCAGTCCGGCAGTTCTCAATCGCCCGCATGGCTTGCAGGTGGTTGGTTGGTATGCGATCCGCGTACTTCTGGCGATAGGCTGGTCCACACTGGCGAAAGATTTCCGCCAGTTCTACGGCCACAAGCGTCCCACCACATCGTTGATCGCCTGAACGGCAGGCGCTTCCACTTGGGGTGTCAGATGCGTGTACAGGGTGGTGGTTTCAGAAGACGAATGTCCCAGGTAGGCCTGGATCACCCGCAAGTTCACTCCCGCTTCCAGTAAATGGGTCGCCCAGGAGTGGCGCAAGGTATGGATGCTGGCCGGTTTCTGGATCCCGCTGGCTTTCAACGCCAGCGTAAATGCGCTCTGGATGCTCCTTGCGGTGATCGGCCCCAGATTTTCTCGAGCTGTATCTTTCGGATTGTAATTGGTGGGGAATAACCAGAATGGGTGGCGATGGGTACACCAGTGTTGGCGCAACAAGCGTAGCAGCGACTCCGACAAGGGCACAAAGCGATCCTTGCTCCCTTTCCCGCGCTGGACATGGACCACCATGCGCTGACTGTCGATATCCCTCACCTGCAGGTGGATCCCTTCTTGCAGCCGCAGCCCACAGCCGTAAATCGTGCTCAAACACACCTGGTAGCGCACAATCTTTACACAGGACAGGATCAAGCGTACCTCATCGATGGAGAGGACGACCGGCAGCTTTTTCTCGCGCGGCGCACGCACCAATTGTATGGTCGTCCACTGCCGCTGCAACGTATACACGTAGAAAAACTTGACCCCGCTCAGGGCTACCGTCAGCGTGCTGGGTGCTACGCGTTTCTCGTTGAGCAAGTAGAGAAAGTAGGCCCGCAGTTCTGCTTCGGTAATCTGATCGGGAGATTTATGATAGTGCTCGGCGAGCTGCTGCACCGCCAGCACATAGAGTTCCTGCGTCCTGCCGGATAACCCGTGCAGTTGCAGGTCTTCCATCATCTTCTGCCGCAAGGGCGTCGTCATTACTATACCTCCTGTAAGCGAAATTCCTTTTCACTTACAAGCAATATAGCAATAACCCACCTACCCGATGTTATTCACCTGTACCTTTGTCTGGATTTCTTCCCTGCGCGTAGCGCTTAGTCCAAAACGTATTGGGCGTTAAGTTATTTGGTAATGCTGATAAATATTCATATAATCCCCGTCGCAGAGAAATGTGGTCGGTTTGGCGCGGCAATCGAGCTGCGCATCTTGCCCAGCCTGGCTTACTTACGGCATGGAAAATATCCAGAAGCAGAGAAAGACCTGGAAAGCGCATTGACCGCAGCGGAACCCGAAGGTTGTGCGCGCATATTTCTGGATGAAGGTTAGCATATGCAGATACTGATAGATCATTGGTTGTTACCCACTGGCAAGGGGCTCTTGCAAAACTCCGCGTTCCAATACCTACATCAATTTGACTACCAAACTGGTGCCTCTCCCATGGGCCGGAAAACCCTTGCCTTTCTGGCGGCCTCATAGAACCCATTAGCCATCGCGAGATGGAAGTGATCCAAGTGATGGAGGTGGGCAAAACCAATACGCAGATCGCTTGTCAGCTCGTTGTTGCCGCAGACACAGTGAAAGCCCAGGCGGTCAGCATCTACCATAAGCCCGATATGGTCAACCGAACCGAGGCAATAGCTTGTGCCCGACCGTTGGGGCTCCTCGCCTAATCCCTTGCCATTCTACAAATAACCCCTACGAATAACCCCAGATTATCCCATTTGGTTGATGCGGGCTTTCTTGCCGCGCGCTACATTAAATCCAGATGTAAATCAGGAGAGTCTGTCGGAAGAAACCCGGTCGATGAATTGCAGTTCATTCAGCCTATTGATCCACCGGCAGCTCCTCCGCGCCAATCTTAGATAAGGCATCGAAAGGTAAGAAATGGATGTTGCAAACGAACATCGTTCCCATCGAGCAATCTGGGCCGCCCGGATCGCAATGATTATCCTTGTTCTCCTGTTGGGTGTTGCCGTATTCGCCAACCTGGCAAACAATACCGGCAGTGTGCTGACTTCAGGAACGATCGGAGCCTTAGTTGAATTGCGGCGTCCTTCCCCCTCAGAATTCCGATAAACGTTGTGAATGCGTAAAACAAAATCAAAAGAGACAACTAGTGGGTCAGTTGGCATGCGTGATGCCATTTTTGGATGAGGTTCAGTTTGGGGCGAAAGGCACGGCGCACACAAGCGCCCGAGCCACCTAAGGCCGAACGGCGCTGTCGACTGCGTTCCCGCCGGGCAGCTCTGGCGCCGCCCCATTCAAATGGTGTTGGATTTTGGTTCCAAGCATTTGCCACAGCCTCTAACCAGGCCATGATTTGACCAGGTGCCTGGGGATTTTGCCCGGACAACGCCCGGCGAACCAAAATGCGCTGAATGGACTCAGCCATATTCAACCAGGAACCACCCAACGGGGTATATAAAACCATCACGCCGTGTGCGAACAGCCACAACACCAATTCGGGGGTGTAATGTCCTTTCAGGTTATCCCAAATCAACAGCATCCGTAAGGGGGGCAGGGTCTCCGGCAGGGTAATCCGCACCGATAAACCGCGCTGCCAGGTTTTCCATACCTGGCGGTTGATTTCTTCATCCAAGATGGGTTTTTCAGGGAGCGTTTTGAGGATGTCTTCCACCTGGGCCTTGATCCAGGGATGCAAAATGGCATTGGTCGATTGGGTCACGCCTTTGACCCGCACAGTTCCACTGGCCGGATGAAACAGGGTCAGCATTTTGGCCGTTCCATTGCGAATGTACTCATGGGGTTGATGCACCGGCTGACTTTCCGGCTGCCAGCTTTCCCCCGCATAGGGAACCGTTTGATACGGCCCTGCCTCATCTTCTACCCAGGTAGCCAACCCCATTTTTTCGCCCTCACGATAGGCCATGTCAATCAGTTCTTTTTTTGCCCTGCATCCGGATCCGTGACCATCACCACCCCGCGTTTGCGTTTCCGGGCCACCTGCCCCGTTTCACACCAGGTGCGCGACTTCTGCCAGCGGAAGCCCGCTTCCTGCAATATCACCCAGATGCGTTCCGTACTGATCTCCGGTAAGCCATTCGCCGATTTCCGCAGCACGTGCTGTAAAGTGGTTAGTGACCAGGTATTCGTGCCATCCTGCTCGGCTGTCGGCTGTCGTCGTGCTGCTTGTAAGACACGCTCCCGTTCCGCAGCCGTGTATTTCGCCTTTGGCCCACCACCGTGCTTGGGCTGGATCGCCGCCAACCCTTCCCGATTGAACTGCTCTACCAAATGCGAGACGGGATCGCCGCATTTCCGCCCGACCCGTTCCGCCGCCTGGGTATAACTGCATCCTTCGGCTACCGCCAAGATTTCTTTCGCTCGCAACACATGGCTGGCCGGTTCACTCTGCGATCGGCTGATCCGCTCCAGCCATTCTCGTTCTTCTTCTGTTATCTTCCGCAATGGGTCTTTCTTTCGTCCCGTCATCGCCCTGTCCCTGCCTTTTTGGAGTGGTTTCTTTTCCACTCTTCATGGCAAGTTCCGTGCCAACTGACCCACTTATTACATTGGAAAGTAAGAAAGTTGCAGATTTTGACAAATAAGAAGCGGTAGGTGAAAATGGGTGGATGAAAAAAGAGGGTACACCCATTATCTGTGATCTTGTTGGCGAACCCGGTGAATCTGAAAGAGTGGTATTGTCAAACGAAAAAAAGTGCAGGATACTACTTTATCCATCTTGGTTGGAGGCCAGCATGTCATTACATATCCAGGATACGTATACCGTCCCTGAAAAGACAGCCGAAGTTGCTCGAGCTGTATTTCCGAATGGAAATATCTACTTGACGTTGTCTGACACCTTTGGCAGTTTGTTTGCCGATCCAGAGTTTGCTGCACTATTTCCCAATAATGGTCAACCTGCTCTTTCGCCGGTTCGCTTGATGTTGATTCTGATTTTACAATTTATGGAAGGGCTATCCGATCGCCAGGCTGCCGATGCCGTCCGATCCCGGATTGACTGGAAGTATATCTTGTGTCTGGAACTAACGGATCCAGGGTTTGACTACAGCGTTTTGTGTGAGTTTCGGGCCCGACTGGTTGAGAAGGGCTGGGAACAGAAAGCCTTCGACAAAATCCTGGTATTTGCACAGGGCGCAGGCTATCTAAAAAAACGTGGACAACAGCGTACCGATTCAACCCACGTGCTGGGGGTTGTACGGGAATTGAATCGTCTGGAAATGGTGGGGGAGACACTGCGCCACGCGCTGGACAGCCTGGCGGTGGTGGTGCCAGAATGGACCCGTATGCACAGTCAAGCGGAGTGGCTGGAGCGGTATGGGAGTAAAGTGCAAAATTACCGACTGCCCAAAAGCCAAACTCAACGAGACGAATATGCCGAACAGATCGGTGCAGATGGACTGAGCCTCCTGAAAGCGATTGTAATGGACCCCAAAAACTGGACACACCCCATCGAGGGGGGTAGACTAGCAGAAAGAGGTCCAGGATGACAGAACGGAAGACATATACGGGCGAGTTCAAAACCAAAGTGGTACTCGAACTGATCAGTGGGCAAAAAGGGCTAATGCAGGCTAGTCGGGAATATGAAATAAAAGACACCACGTTATCGCGCTGGAAGGTCGAGTTTTTAGAACGCGCCCCCAGCCTGTTTACGCCGCAGGTGCGCGATCCAGACGGTCTAGAGAAACGGGTGGCGGAACTGGAACAAATGGTGGGGCGGCTAACCATGGAATTGGAGGCCGCAAAAAAAGTATTGGGGCCCTCCAGCTCAGCTCGAAGGCGAAGCGTACGGCTGTGAAGCTGTTGCACGAGCAGTATGGCTACTCGATCGAGATCGGCTGCTCGCTGCTGGAGTTGGCCCGCAGTAGTTATTATTACCAAGCGGTGGAAAGCACGGAGCAGCAGGCAAAGGCCGACATGGAACTGGTTCTTGGCCAAAATATCACCTATGGGACGCGGCGGGTCACCCACCAGTTGCGGCGTGCGCCCTTCCGCTACACGATCAACCGCAAGCGCGTGCAGCGGATTATGCGCCAACAGGGCTGGCTACGCCCGCTCAAACGGGTCAAATGCCGCACGACCAACAGCGATCACCCGTATCCACGCTATCCCAACCTTGTGCAGGGCCTGGTGATCAGCGCACCGGAGCAGGTCTGGGCCAGCGATATCACTTATATCCGCCTGGGGAGTGATTTCGTCTACCTGGCGATCATTCTGGATATCTATACCCGCGCGATCCGCGGCTGGGCGATGGGCCGCACTTTGGAAGGCAATCTGACGTTGGTTGCCCTGCAATTGGCTTTGCGCCAGCACCAACCGCAAATTCATCATTCGGATCAGGGTGTTCAATATGCGGCGACCGCCTACATTGATCTGCTGCGGGCGCAACACGTGCAGATCTCCATGGCTGCCATTGGCAAAGCCGAGGAAAACGGCTATGCCGAACGATTTATGCGTACAATCAAAGAAGAGGAGGTGGACCTGTCGGATTATTACGATTTCGCCGATGCTTATGAGCAGATTGGACGCTTCATTGATGATGTGTATCTGACCAAGCGCATCCATTCGTCCCTGGGGTATCTGACCCCCGCTGAGTTTGAGGCTGAATACTGGGCCTCCAGAGCGGCGGCGGTCGTGGAGACCCCCTCTTAGCAACCCTCGATTTCGTGTCCAGTTTTATGGGTCCACCACAGATCTTTGATCCCGGATCACCCCAATGGTTGATCGAAATTCCGGCGGTACGCATTTTGCACAAGGTGTGGATCCAGAATTACACCTGGAAAACTGAAGATCAGCTGCGCTGGCGGCAGCCTGATGAACTGCCACCCGCATCGATTGCCGTCTACTCCCCATTTGACGAAGAAGCCCGTTTTAGCACCAAGCGGGGGATGAATTGGATCGGGTATAAAGCCCACCTGACCGAAACCTGTGAGGAACACCTGCCCCGCATCATTACGGCTGTGCAGACCACCCTGGCACCAACTGCCGACGGAGAGATGACCATCCCCATTCATGCCGAGTTGCAAGAAAAAGATCTGCTCCCGGCAGATCATCTTGTCGATACCGCCTATCTCGATGCCGAGTTGCTGGTGACCAGCCAGGAAACCTATGCGGTGAACCTGGTCGGGCCAACCCGCATCGTTACCGGCTGGCAGGCGCGCCAGGCGGAAGGCGGTTTCGCAGCAGAAAACTTTGCCGTGGAATGGGAGCGGAAGCAGGCCACTTGCCCCAGTGGAAAAACAAGCCAATTCTGGTTACCGGCCAAAGATACGCACGGCAATGACACGATTTACATTCGCTTTTCCAAAAAAGATTGTGGTGTTTGTCCGCTGCATAATCAATGCACTCGCTCCCAACCGCCACGCCGAACCATTACGGTTCGACCGCAACCGCAACAACTTGCCCTTGAGGCTGCCCGAGCATGCGAAAAAACAGAAGCGTTCAAAAAACAGTACGCGCACCGCGCTGGAATTGAAGGTACGCTTTCACTGGGCGTCCGCACCTTCGACTTACGCCGTGCCCGCTACCTGGGTCTAGCGAAAACCCATCTCCAACATCTTTTGGTTGCTTGTGCCATTAATCTCACCCGACTGGCCCGATGGATCCAAGGCGAGGTTCCGGCGCAAGCACATGCCACTGCCTTTACTCGTCTTTTTAATCCGGTTCCAGCTTAGCGTATGAGTTCGCCAACAAGATCATCCATGGTGTACAACTCGAAGACACGCCAGTAGGCGTGTTTTTCGTTTAAACCTGCCCAGAACCTGGCCGAAATCCCGCCTGAGAGTCAGGCGGAACATCCAATATTCACGATCTTCCCCCCTTACTCAATCACAATCACGGTAAAGGATAGAGTAACAACTCCTTTACCGTCCAGCGCCTTCCGGTAAGCCCAGCCAGCATGGCCGGAGTTCGTTTCCGATGCCTCCTGGGCTGCTGTTTCCCCCTCCGTTGGATCGGTTCCGCCAAGACCTCTTCCAGACTCTCATGGGGTCGGACAAAATGATAATAACTTCTCCACCACTCTAAATGCTCCATTAGCTCGGGAGTGTACTTGGCTGGTCCCCAAGTTCGGCGAGTCAATTTCGAGACGCACTGCCTGATCGTTAGATTCACGCGCTCAACGAAGGATGTGTTGATCCGTCCACTCAGCCCCACATGACGAAGTCGCTCTGCATACGCACTAGCTTCCCCTACTAATACTCGTCGCTCAACCTCTACCGTTTTTCTACGCCTTTGGTGTTTGATGACCTGACTGTAGATAAAATCATTCAACAACACCCAGACCGGCTTTTTACCATCCGCTGATTCCCATTTCCCAAAATGTGCGGTCAGAGCATAAAAATAGTGCTTCAAGCCATCCGTGCTGAAAACCGGCACGCTCTTCGCCGCCAGTCTTCCTTTCAACTCATGCACTACCGAATACGCCAATTCCTGGTTTCTCGCTCCCACCTGCATCACCGGTATGATTTTCGTCTTTGCATCACTGGCAATCCACAGCCACATATCCTGACCTCGATCTTTCACATGGGCCCATAGTTCATCCAACTGCACATGTACCAGTTCCAACTTTACCATGAACCGCTCGTGCAGCTTCTTCCCCTGCATTCCGCTGCGACATAACCAGGTGCGGATGGTGATCTCCCGCACCCCAAATACTTCTTCCAGCGCGTCGGTAGCTTCACTACCGCAGCATCCACGCCTAAAGCTAGCAACCACAAGATCTTCTCGATCAACCCGGAATGACTTTTCAGCCGGTACAACATCGTATTCCTTCTGGCCGTGAACTTCTTCCCGCACGCCTGGCATTTGAAATCCTGGATCGCCTCATGCACTCCATGGGTCCCATATCCTACCAGCGCATGGATACCCTCCTCACGAATTCTGTAATATGCACCCGCCTGGTTCGGACAGAAATAACCGCTTGTGGCTATTTTCTTCTTCGGCCCACCTTTGCCTTTTCGCAATGCCCAGGCGACTGGCAGTTCGCGCTCCGCAGACTTCCTTTTTCGCTTGTCCTCCTGACAGAAACGGCAGTCACGCTCGCTTTTGGGACGCAGTACCGCTGGTTTTCGCGGGCGTTTGGCTTTTTTCTTCTGGGCCATTATATGGCGCAACCAGGTTTGGCGCAGTTTTTGGTAGACTTCAACCAGCAGGATGAGAATCGCCAACAGAATCAACAGATCGTTGAGAAAGGGCAGCAATGAACTCCTTTCTGAGCGTTTGCAAACCGCCCGATTCTATCAATCTCGGTGATGACAGTTATACACTACCGACTGCGGATGTCCCAAAATAGGAGCGAGGACCGTAAACCTTTCCCGTACGCTATACACCGCTTTGATTCCACCTCAGTCCACTTTGAGCAACTTTTAACTTACAGACAATGCCTGATAAAATAAAGGCATCAAAAGGAGTTACCATCCCATGAGTAAGGATCATCATGTCCACGCTTTGATCCATAATGGATGTTCTTTAGAGGTATTTAAGCGAGGCATCCCTTATTTAATCGATGTCTTGTTCGTCGCGATAAGTGCAGGGATTCTTTTCCCTTTCCGAAATAGTTTAAATCCGACAACCTTGGCGCTCATTTTCTTAATTCCGGTTCTGATTTGCACGACATGGTGGGGTTTTGTACCAGGAATTGCCTCTGCAATCCTGACGTTTCTCGTTTACAACTTCTTTTTCCTCACCCCATACTACACGTTCACCGTCCACAATTCTCAAGATATCATTTCGTTAGGAATCTTCCTCATCATAGCTGTTCTGATTAGCCAACTGGTGGGTCGATCAAAGAAGAGCCTTGACCTAGCCATTGCTCGAGAGCAGGAAGTCTCTCGACTTTATGAGCTCAGCTTAAGTTTAACGGGAGCAAATAATCCTGAAGAAGCAGCAGATGTGGTCGCCCATAAGATTCAAGAAACCATACACTCTTGTCAAGCAGAAGTGATCGTTACCGAGGGCTCTTTCGGAAAGTCTATCCACGTTTCTACCGTTGACACCTGCAATGAAACCGCTGGTACACCCATTATCTGTGGTGTACAACTCGAAGACACGCCAATTGGCGTGTTTTTCGTTAAAACCGCCCGGAACTCGGTTTGAAATCCTGCCTGAGAGTCAGGCAGAACATCCAATATTCACAATGTTGCCCCCTTTTTTAATCAAAATCACGGTAAAGGATAGAGTAACAACTCCTTTACCGTCCATCTTCGATCGGTCAGCCCAGCCAGCATGGCCGGAGTCCGCTTCCGGTACTTCTTGGGCTGTTGTTTCCCCTTTCTTTGAACCGGATGCGCCAGTTCTTCGACCAGGCTTTCATGCGGTCGGACAAAATGATAATACGTGCGCCACCATTCCAGATGCTCCATCAGTTCCGGCGTGTACTTTGCCGGTCCCCAGGTACGGCGGGTCAGCTTACTGACACACTGCCGGATAGATAAGTTCAGCCGTTCCACGAAAGCGGTGTTAATTCTGCCGCTCAGCCCCGCTTCGCGAAGGCGCCCACTATATTGCGCGATTTCCCCCACCAGCACCCGTCGTTCCACTTCTACGGTTTTCCTCCGCCGTTGATGCTTGATGACCTGGCTATAAACAAAATCGCTCAGGAGTACCCAGACCGGCTTCTTCCCCTCCATCTTTTCCCACCTTCCGAAATGCGCCGTCAGGGCATAAAAGTAGTGCTTGAGACCATCTGTGCTGAACACGGGCACACACCCTACCGCCAGTCGCCCTTTCAATTCATGCACCACCGAATACGCCATGTCCTGGTTTCTGGCTCCCACCTGCATGACCGGAATGAGCTTCGTCTTGGCATCGCTGGCAATCCACAGCCACATATCCTGGCCTTTATTTTTCACGTTCGCCCATAATTCGTCCAGCTGCACATGCACCAACTTCAGTTCTGCCAGGTATCGTTCATGCAGCTTCTTGCCCTGCATCCCACTGCGGCATAACCAGGTGCGGATGGTGATCTCTCGCACACCAAACACTTCTTCCAATGCTGACGCATCTACCCCTAAGGCCATCAGCCACAGGATTTTCTCAATTAGGTCTGAATGGCTTTTCAGCCGATACAGGATGGTATTCCGCCTGGCGGTGAACTTCTTCCCACAGGCCTGACATTTGAAATCCTGGATCACCTCTTGCATCCCATGCGTTCCATATCCCACCAGCGCATGGAGCGCCTCCTCGGTGATCCCATAGTATTCGCAGCTTTTGTTTGGGCAAAAGAACCCTTCTGTCCGAATTTTCTTCTTCCGTCCACCCCGCCCTTGACGCAACTGCCAGGAGACCGGCATTTTTCGCTTGGCTTCTATCCGCTTGCCCTTGTCCTCGCAACAAAACCGGCAGTCGCGTTCATTCTTCGGTCGCAGAACAGCCGGTTTGCGGCTTCGCTTTTCTTTTTTCTTAGTTTCGAGGAGTTGGCGAAGCCAATATTGTCGCAGATACCGATACAATTCAATCAGTAATATCAGAATCCCCAAGATTTCAAGCAATTCCTTGACCAAGCGCGCTTTTTTCTCCGTTCTTTGATTTGAAAGCGCGCAATTCTATCATCTTTCAGCGTTGACCGAGTTATCCACTACAAATTGTGGTGGCACCTTATGTCGCCAGGAATGGAAATGAGGTGAAGCTCACGGCAACCGAGTATAAACTGCTCGCTTTCTTAATCGCCAATGCCGGACGCATTCTCACCCATCAGACCGTTCTAAAACAGGTTTGGGGGATGGAATATATGGATAACATTGAGTATCTGCGTGTGTTTATCAGCCAGCTCCGCAAGAAGCTGGAAGCGAACCCGGCATCGGTTACCGGTTTTCGGTACTCGATTAGAAAATTCTCCTGAGAACCTCCGATGAAAAGCACTGGCATACAACCAGTGCTTTTTTCTTTATGGATTCCTTATTTTTTGCTCCAAACCCTTTGTATGCACCTAACATGCAAGCGATATAAAGAAAGATATTACGGAGGTTGCAATGAAATCGATCAGCATACCGTTAGCTGCACCCGCGAAACCTCTGGAGGGTGACGCGAGAGCAGAGGACCAGCATGTCGAAGGAGAGAAATATTCCTTCGCTGATTACAGTCAGTTTCACTATCCGGGCACACAACTGTTCCTACCGGAAAAAAAGTCACTCGCTGTGGTCAAACGATTTGTGATCCTGGTGCCATCTGAGTCCTTTTCAGTGGCCGATTTTCTGTTTCAGATCCATCAATATACCCCACCAGGGATGACGCTGCTATTTATCACGCGCGTCGCCAACCTGGATGAAGAAATGACCGCACGGCGCCAGCTGATCTTAATGGAGAACATCGCCCGGTCACCCAGGATACAAGTGCAGTCTCGGATTGTCTTTTCCTCTTGTCTTTTCCTCATCCTGGATGAAGGTCATCCAAGAAATCTCACGAGAAGGCGATTTGATGATCTGTCTGGAAGATCACCTCGACCGGCAGTTCTTATTCAAAATGACTCCTTTGGGGCGAAAAGTATTTTCAGCACAGCAAGTCCCCGTTTTAATCCACCCGGGTATTCACCTCTTGGAACGCCCTGTTACCCAAAAAACAGCGCGGGAAATCAAAGCCTGGTTTTCTTTTCTCCTGACCATCAGCCTGTTTGCGTATTTACAGATCCGCGTCAGCCCAACCCTCCTCGATTGGCCGGGCCGCCTATTTCTGTTCTTCTCCCTATTGGTTGAGTTTTTCGTGATCTGGAAGATCAATGATTTTTTTGCTTGATGATTTTATTGATTGTTCTCACCATTCCAGGGAGAACGAAAAGGATTGAAGCATTATGCAATTCGACACCAGTAAACATATCGATCCGGCGAATTATCTGCGCCAGGATTATCAACGCTGGCGGCAGGTATACCAGGCCCAGATGAAGCTGACCCAACGCTTCCTTGAGCGACAGGCACAAACCATTGCGAATGGGTTGCTGCAACCCGCTAACCAGATCCGTTTCACCTTGCCGGACAAGGTGAACTGTATCGATGAAGCAGGAAAAATATCGGATCCGCAGGCACCTGTTCCACCTGATGCGCGGGAGCAGCTGGCCGGGGGGATTCTGGAACGGCTCAGCCGGACGGCCATCCACGTTGTCTTTCGCGAGAAACTGGATGAGCTGGAAGCATCATCGAACGCTGCCGTCTCGATCAATGCCGGCCTTATCCGCTTCGCGGTCGCCCTTCACCTGGTGTATACCCAGTTACCCGAAGGTCGAACTGTCCATTACCAGGCCGCGGACGGGGAAACGATCCCTTCGATCCCAACCGGCGAACGGGAGCAGCCCGAATCAGCCATTACAGAAACAACGGATGCCATTGCCGAAGAAGAAAACCAAACTGGCAGTGACAGCCAGGGCAGCAAGCAGCAACGGGGTGAACTGCAGGTTCCATTCGTTCCCGCCGCACGCCGGTTCTTTTTGCCGCAGTGGGTAGCCTTTGACGCGGAAGACCACTTACTCGTCGGCTCGCTCAACGAAGCGGAAGCGCATATTCGCTCGATGCAGCAGTTTTTGCACCTGCTCCACCTGGCAGTTTCGATTGCCCCCTATATGATCGCGGATGAATTGTATCAACGCAAGCGTTATGGCATTCTGGGTCAACTGATCAACCAGGGACGCGCCTTTAGCCGTTTCGAAACCCAGCAGATTATCGAAACGATCCAAAAGCGCGCCGCGGAAAACAACTTGAACCGCGGACTGAGCCTCAGCCTGCCGTACTTTGACGACCAAACCCTGGCGGTAAAAACCTATGATTTTCAAGTTATTCCGGCTGGGCGCATTATGTTCATCCCAGCTTTCGTGGTCCGCGCGTCCCGCGACGAACAGGTCAAGGTTGCGCAGGAGACACGTATCAGCCCTTCCACCCGCAACCATTTGCTCAACGAGCTTGAAATGCTCGAAGCCGCATTTCTTGAAGATTAAGGGTTAAGAACCCAATTCGATAAGGTATCCTGATGATTTTCTCAATCGCACTCTTATTGGTTTTTGGATATCTCGCTTTCCGCGCCTCCCCGCGAGAACGGGACGAAGATGCCCATATCCATGGAAAAGGCCAGATTGGCATTCTGGCAGCCCTGGCGCTTTTTGGTGTAGATTATGCGACATCCTTCTACTATGCCACCGGGGAAATGATGAGCGCACTCCACCCGTATGGGCTTCAGCAGTACAGCTACATCGCTGTGGCTGTCATCGCTTTTGCCAATTTTGCCTTTGGCGCGCTTTATATGTATTCCCTTGGCATTTTTAACGAAGGCGGCGGCTCGTATACGGCCTCCATGCGCTATTTGTGGCCTTCGCTCAGCCTGGTCGTAGCCGTCACCCTATTACAAGACTATATTCTAACCATTGTGGTTTCTTCCCTATCCGGTAGCGATCAGCTTCTTTCGGTACTGAATGCTTATGATGCCAACTGGATCTGGCACTTCCTGATCGGCGCCGTTCTCGCCGGCATCACCTGGTACCTGACCATTCGCGGCCGAGGTGAGTCAGCTAAAATTGTCTTTACTTTGCTGGGGATTTTCGTCATGATGACTGTGACGATGGGCATTGGGCTGCTCCTGGCCCATTTAAAAGGTGTGGCCCCCGTTGCCGCGACAGAACCAATCAAGAGCGCCACATTCGGCCAGGCCATGTTCCATATGCTGACCGCATCGATGAAAGGCATGGTGGCCCTGACCGGCCTCGAAGCCATGTCGAACGGCATCCAATTCGTCAAACACGAAGATGCTGGCCTGGTCAAATGGGGCAAGAAACATCTGCCGCGCCTTAAGAGCATCTGGAACTTCTACAGCGGCAAGTCCGGCATTGGGCGCTTCGTGCAAACTTCGTTCCTGTTTTACGGTGGCCTGACCACCCTGTTTCTGACCGCCTTCTCGCTGCGTTTCAACGTCTTTGATGGCACCCTGGGGCGCACGCTGGTCGGCAACCTGGCTTTTATCGGGTTCGGCCAGATTCCAGGCGGCATTATACTTTTCTGGGTATACCAATTCCTAGCCGTAGCGCTCCTGGCGGCCGCTTCGATGACAGCTTTTCAGGATCTACAATCCACCGGCTGGCGGGACGTCGCGATTGGGGAATTACCGGAAATTATCGTGTATCGCAATGATGCAGGCACTTTTACCCGTTCGGTCACCGCCGGTTTCATTGCCACCATCGTTATTCAGTTGCTGGTGCATGGAGAAACTTCTATCGCGGTGCCATTTTATGGGGTAGGTGTTTTCATGCCCATTTCTGTTATGGGCCTGGCCGTCCGCCGGCATATCCAAACTCATTCGACCGGTCGAAAACGCAAATGGGGAATGGTCGCTGCTACATTGGTCACCATTCTGGCGGCTACGGTATTTGTAGGTCAAATTGCTGGTAAATGGCAGGAAGGCGGCTGGGTCGTACTCATTTCGTTCTCCGTCCTAATCCTGACCGCCCACTCCATTCTGCTGTCCCCAGCGGGTTATCGCGATGCCGCTCAAATCCGGCGAATTGTATACGACAAGGCGAAGGTAAAAGGTTCGATGGCAACCATTGTGGAATGGCAGTCGCTGCGCATGCAGGAATACCGTTACTCCTTTGTACAGCGCATCAGCCTGTATACCGCGCGCTTCTACGAGCTGTTTGGCATCCATCGCCCGCTGCGCTATGAACCAGCACCTTTTCCAGCAGGCGAATATGATGAAGCCATGCACATCGATCACCCCGTTGAACCCATGCCCCACCCGCTGGTAGAACCCACTGTCGAAGCGCTTCAGGTGGGTGGGAAGCCGCATGAAACATCATCGGATGATCCATCGTAAATAATCGGCAGCTTCAAATTGGATCAGCAAGCCGGAGCTTTCCGCCTCCGGCTTGCTGGTCTCCCTAACCAGCACTGCTGCATGCTTACCGTATGATATTCACCAAACCCATTTTCACGCTTCGCCCGCAAGAGGTATACGCATCCCTCGAAACATCCCTACAGGGCCTTTCGAGGGATGCGGTGATTCAACGCCAGTCGTTATGCGGAAAGAATCATCTTAGCGTGGAAGCAAACACGCCGCTCTGGAAGCACTTTATCACACAGGTGACGCATCCGTTCGCGCTTCTCTTGTGGGTGGCTGGCGGCATGGCGCTGCTCAACCAGGAATGGATCCTCGCCCTGGGAATTTGGGCATTAGTGATCGTCAATGCCTGGCTATCCTTCCAACGCGAACATCGTGCGGAACAGGCTATGCTGGCTCTGCAAACCCTCATCCCCCACTATGCCAGGGTGCTGCGTGACAACCAGGAAGTTCAGGTCCCCGCCGAAGAACTGGTGCCGGGTGATATTCTGATTCTTGCGGAAGGCGATCATATCCCCGCGGATGCGCGAGTGATTGAAGCGTATGGTCTGCGAACCAGCAATGCCGCGCTCTTAGGCGAATCCCTTCCCGCGCCCAAAAGCGCGGATGCTTCTTTTTCAGAGGAATTGAGCGAGTTAGAGCGGCCCAACCTGGTGTTTGCAGGAACATCAGTTGTTTCGGGTACCGGCCGCGCGGTGGTGTATGCCACTGGGATGACCACTCAGTTTGGACGGATCGCCCGGCTCACGCAATCCGTAAAAGATGCGCCCACAACACTGCAGTCGGACTTAACCCACTTCACCCAGCGCTTCATGGTGATCGCCATTGCTTTGGGGATCATCATTCTGGTCATCGGCGCATTCGATATCGGGCTATCCTTTCATCAGGCATTTGTTTTGGCCTTAGGGGTAATTGTCGCGGCGGTCCCTGAAGGGCTTTCAGCCAATGTCACGCTCTCCCTGGCGATGGCTGGTCAGCGCCTGTCCAAAGTGGGCGTCTTGGTGAAAAAGCTCTCCATTATCGACAGTCTGGCCAACCTCTCGGTCATTTGTACGGACAAGAGCGGCACGCTCACGCAAAACCAGATGACTGTGCGTGAAGTTTGGGTCGCGGGAAAGTGCCTCCACATCACTGGCACTGGCTTTTCACCAGAGGGGGAAATACAGCCCAGGCGCGATGCGCAGGCGGCGCGAAACGAGCTGAATCTGCTGCTGACCGCAGCCGTGTTATGTAATAATGCCCGGATAAACTCACCTACACCGACCAAACCGGTCTGGAGCAGCCTGGGTGACCAGACGGAAGCAGCCTTGAAGATTGCTTCCATCAAAGGCAGCATTATCGAAGGTGAACTTGCAATCCGTTTTCCACGTGTGCATGAACTGCCCTTTGACGCGCGCCGGAAACGAATGACAACCATCCACCGTTTCTCCGCAATGCCAAAAGAAGATCCATTGCACCTTGTTTTCAATAGTGCGCTCCCCCAGGAAGAGGTCGCCTTCACCAAAGGCGCGCCTAGAGATGTGCTGGCCCGCTGCAATTCCATCTTGATGAACGGAACGGTACAACCGCTAAACCCCTTACTGCGTAAGCAGATTGAGCAGACGCAAGATGCCTATGCCCGCCAGACCTTACGCGTGCTGGCCATCGGGTATCGCACCTTACCAACTCGGAAGGGTATTTATACGGTCGAGTCTGTGGAGCAAGACCTTACGTTTCTGGGTCTGATGGCGATGCACGACCCACCTCGCCCAGAGGTAACCGAAGCGGTCAAAACATGCAAACAGGCCGGGATCCGGCTGGTGATGATCACCGGTGACTATGGCCTGACCGCCGAAGCGCTGGCGCGGAGAGTAGGCATTCTGGACGGTCCGGCTGCCAGGATGATTACGGGAGTGGAATTTGAAGCACTGAGCAACGCTGAAATTCGGGAACTGCTAAACCAGGACGTCATTTATGCACGCATGGCCCCGGAACATAAAATGCGCCTGGTCGACGCGTTTCAACAGAAAGGCGAAGTTGTGGCGGTCACAGGTGATGGGGTCAATGATGCCCCAGCTTTGCGTAAAGCGGATATTGGCATTGCCATGGGCATTTCAGGAACCGACGTTGCCCGGGAAGCTGCGGATATTATCCTCATGGATGATAACTTCGCGCATCTTATTAAGGCAATTGAAGAAGGCCGTACAATATACGATAATATACGAAAATTCATCACCTACATTTTTTCCAGTAATGTCCCTGAGGTTTTGCCGTTCCTGGTGACTGCCATGGTTAATTTGCCGCTTGCGCTTTCGGTGAAACAAGTCCTTGCCATCGATCTGGTGACAGATATGCTGCCCGGGCTGGCATTGGGGGTTGAAAAACCAGAACCGGACGTGCTCCAGCGGCCACCACGCCGCCGAAACTGCCCGTTGATCGATCACAGCCTGCTCTGGCGTTCTTTCGTCTGGTTGGGTCTCATTGAAACCGCCCTGGCCTATTCGGGTTTCTTCCTGGTCTACGCGCTGGCTGATGGAAGACTTACTACTATTTTCCACAACATTCCCGCTTTGCCGGCAGTTGCTTTGCCCATGGCCGCGTCAGAACCCGATACACAACAGCTTGCCATGACCATCTTTTTTGCTGGGGTGGTAATGGCCCAACTCGGGAATCTATTTGCATGCCGGGCGGAAATGCACCGGGGACGGGCCTTAGGCTGGTTTAGCAACCTGTCATTATTTGCTGCCGGTGGCGGAGCATTGATCTTACTCCTGGCCCTCATCTACATGCCGCCGCTGGCAGGAATTTTCCAGCATGTGCCTATCCCACCATGGATATGGGTCTGGCTGGCCACTTACCCATTCATTATCTATGGGGTTGACTGGCTGCGCAAACAGGCGCTTCGAAAAAGATTTCACAATGGGGCAAATAAGAATTGTGTCGACCTTCCCCAAAGAAGGCGCCCAATTGAGGAGGCAAGATGAACATCATTATTATGGGATACGGCCGGGTTGGTGAGCAGGTCGCCAACATGATGGTCGCTGAAGGGCATGCAGTCACGGTGATCGACAACGACCCCAGCAAAGTCAGCCGACTGGAATGGGGCAAAAAGATTCGAACCGTAAGAGGGCATTGGTTTTGATCGCGAAGTGCTGATCCAGGCCGGGATTGAAGAAGCAGATGCCTTTGCCGCGACCAGCCCCTCGGATAATATGAACATTATTGCCGCGCGCATCGCCCGCAATGTTTTTCATGTACCGAAAGTGGTTGCGAGGCTGTATGATCCCCGGCGTGCTGAGGTGTACCAGCGCCTGGGGTTGACCACCATCTCGTCCACTGCTCTGGGCGCCGAGCGCATCCGTGAACTGTTAATTCATTCCGACGAAGACCCGGTAATAACGTTTGGGAGTGGGGAAGTATGCCTGTTTACGATCGCGGTTCCCGCGCATCTGGTTGGGCGCAGGGTAAAAGACTTAACCATCCCAGGCGAGATCCAGCTCAACAGCATTACCCGCAAAGAACATGCTTTTATCCCCATCAGCGGGACGGAGTTTGCAGCGGATGACCAGTTAAGCCTGACCGTGTCAGCAGCAGCCATCGAGCGAATGAAGCAGCTTCTTGGATATGGTGAAGGAGAATAAAGATGTTCGTGATCATTGTCGGTGGTGGCAAAGCGGGATCCCATCTTACCAGCCAGCTGTTACAAGAGGGCCACCAGGTCCGGCTGATCGAAATTCGTCCGGACACGGTCGAACGGCTGAAGTTGGATTTTTCCGAAGCGGTGGTCCATTGTGGCGATGGCAGCGCGCCCCTATTTCTGGAGGAGGCGGGCATCAACCAGGCGCAGGTATTAACCGCGCTCACCGGGGAAGACGAAACGAATCTGGTGATCACAACGTTGGGACGATTTGAATATAATGACCCGCGCACAATTGCCCGGGTCAACAACCCCAAAAACGCCTGGTTGTTTAACGCCGAAATGGGCGTTGATGTCGAGGTCAATCAGACAGATATCCTCACCAAATTGATCGAGGAAGAAATGTCGGTCGGGGATATGATGACGTTATTGAAACTGCGCAAAGGCGATTATGCGATTGTCGAGGAAAAGCTGGCCGAAGATTCACAAATCTTAGGTGTCCCTCTGAAAGATCTCCCACTGCCCGCCACCTGTGTGATTGCTGCAGTCATCCGGCAAGGGCAGGTCTTGATCCCGCGCGGGAATATGCTTTTTGAAGGCGGCGATGAGGTGCTGGCAGTGGTCGATACTTCCTCTCGATCCAGTTTGCAGATGTTGTTCTCCGCCAAACCTGCTTAAGGAGAGAAATCCCTGGGGGACGCTTTCTTACGGTTCTACCAGGCGGTATCCAACCCCTAACTCCGTCAGGATATAGGTTGGCCGGTTAACATTTGGCTCGATCTTCCGGCGCAGATTACTGATATTCACGCGCAGCAGGCGAGACTCATTTTCATAAGCTGTTCCCCAGACTTTTTGCATGATCTGACGTTGGGTAACCACCTTCCCCACGTTTTGAATGAGCAGGCTGAGGATATCAAACTCCGTTGGGGTTACCTCCACCGTTTTTCCGGCCAACACGACCTGTCGCCGGTCTGGATCAACGAGTAGATCACCTGCCTGATATACCGGCAGCGATCCGGTGTTGCCCACTCGCCGCATCACCACCCGGATGCGCGCCAGGAGCTCCCCAACGCCAAAGGGTTTAGTCACGTAGTCATCCGCTCCTGAATTTAAGGCATCAATCTTATCCCTTTCGCGGTTCCGTACAGAAAGGACGATGATCGGCAACTGATTCCAGGTCCGAACCTGGCGGGTCACCTCGACGCCGTCCAGGTCTGGCAACCCCAAATCAAGGATCATCAAGTCGGGCTGCGTAGCGCGGATGGCGGAGATGGCGCTGGCGCCGTTTTCCGCTTCGATGACTTCATGATGATGCGTTTTCAAGGATGCACGCAGAAACCGACGGATTTCCGGCTCATCATCCACGACAAGGACGCGATAGCGACGTTCTTCCATTTGAATGCTCCTTTGACTGCCTCAGCGCTCCATCTCTTGCGCAATCGGCAACGTAAAGGTGATGGTCACCCCTTTGTCAGGATTGTTGGCAGCCCAGATTTTTCCACCGTGCGCTTCAATAATCCCTTTACAAATCGATAAGCCCAAGCCCGTGCCCGCGATGGTATCCTGCCGTTGAACCCGGTAAAACTTGTCGAAAACGTACTCTAAATCCCCTTCTGGGATGCCCATCCCGCAATCCTTCACGGCAATATTCACCGCATTCCCTGTTACGCTGGCCGATATCATAATTGGGTCGCCTGGTTTTGAATACTTGACTGCATTATCCAGCAAGTTCGTCAGTACCTGGCCAATTAATACCGCATCGATATTCACTTCAGGAAGGTCCTCCGGAATATTCAGGGTAATTGGATGCGAGGATAGTTCGTCAACCATTTGCGTGGTTACAGTCGCCACCAAATCTTGAATGCCTGTCGGTTCACGGTTCAGCCGGATCGCCCCAGCCTCCAGGCGAGTCATATCCAGCAGGTTTCCAACCAGATGATTGAGCCGGTCAGCTTGTTGTGTGGCGGAATGGATCAACTCCAACCGGGTTTCAGCATCCAATTGGTGTTGGGGTGACTGCATTTCCGATACTGCCAGACTGGAAAGGACCCCGGTGACGGTAGCTAAAGGCGTGCGGAGCTCGTGCGAAATCGAGTTAAGCAGCGCGGTTTGCAATTTCTCCGTATTTCGCAGCATCTCGGCCTGGGCCGCTTTCTCGGCAAAAGAGGCCCGTTCGATGGCAATCGCTGCTAAGTTAATAACCCCTTCCATTAATACCCGTTGTTCAGCGGTCAAGTAATTCTGCTGTTCTTGGGGTTTGTTACCCAGGATGCCAACCGTTTCGCGGGCTGTTATTAAAGGAAAATATCGAATGGCGGCGGCAGGCAGCGTATCCGTTCCCCGACCTGCTTCCTTACCATGCTTGAAGGCCCAGTCCGCTACCGCCAATTCTGACTCGCTGAAATCGAAACCGGGGGTAGCCGCTTTGACCGTCAGGCGCCCATTTTCCGGCATAATAATCACGGTTTCACGGTTAAATATGTCGCTCATGGTATGAATCACCGTTTCCAACACCTGATCCAGGGATATCGCGGCAGTCAGCTCCCGGCTCAAATTATTCAATGCCTGGGTTTGCTGCTGCCTATGGCGTAGAATGTTGATCTGATTGCGCAGCAGCGCCGCCGAGTTGCTAATCATCAGGCCAACGATCAGCAGTCCAATAAAGGTGATAATGTATTGCAGAATCGTAGACCGTGAAGGTCAGCCGTGGATCGGTAAAGAAAAAATCAAACGCTAATACGCCAACTACCGACACGAGGATCGATGGACCTCTTCCTAAAAAAACAGCCGCAAGAATCACGGTGACCAGATACAACATGGCCAGATTGGTAGGCGCAAGGTACGGCCGCAGCGGCAATCCCAAAAGAGTCGCTAGAAGTACGAGTATGAGACCACCCAGGTAACGGCGGAAAGGCCGGTGTGGAGAAATCTCTTTTGATAAAACGCCTGGTCCTGCTTTTACCGGGGCAGTCTCGCCTTCACTGACCACATACACATCGATATGACCGCTGTTACGGATAATCTGATCAATGACCGTACCGCGCAAAACTTCAAACCAGCGCGGGCGAAAAGGCTTTCCTGCGATAATTTTCGTGATGTTGTGCTGGTGAGCAAAATCAATCACCGCTTCTGGTACCGACTCACTGGTGATATTCACTACCCGTGCACCCAACTCTTCGGCCAATCGCATATTTTGCTGGATGCGAACCCTGTTCTGCGCGGGCATCTGGAGATGCCCGGGCGTTTCCACAAAAACCACGTACCATTCCGCATTCAAGTCATTCGCCAGCCGCCGGCCCACGCGGATCAGGCGCTCACCCAGCGGGTGCGAGCTAACGCAGACCATGATCCGGTCCCCAGCTGGCCAGGGACCGGGAATCGACTTGGTGCGCATGTAACTGAGCATCTGGCTGTCCACACGCTCGGCGGCACGGCGCAGAGCCAGCTCACGCAGCGCGGAAAGATTGCCTTTGCGGAAGAACTTTTGCAAGGCTCGCTCGGCCTGGTCCGGCACATACACCTTGCCTTCGCGCAGCCGGTTGAGCAGTTCATCAGTCGGCAGGTCTACCAGTTCTATCTCATAAGCTTCATCGAATATGCGATCCGGCACGGTTTCACGGATCGCTACCCCGGTGATCTGCTGTACGACGTCTTTCAGGCTTTCCAAATGCTGGATATTGACCGTGGTATAGACGTTGATACCGGCATCTAGCAGTTCTTCCACATCCTGGTAGCGCTTGGGATGGCGCATGCCCGGCGCGTTGGTATGCGCCAGCTCATCCACAAAGACGAGCTGCGGGCGCCGGGCCAGGATGGCATCCAGGCTCATATCGGACAGGGTGGTGCCGCGGTATTCGATCTTCTGGCGCGGGATCACTTCCAGATCTTGCACCAGCGCCTCGGTCTCTTTCCGCCCGTGGGTTTCCACGTAGCCCACAACGACGTCCACGCCCTCTTCCCGGCGCTGGTGGGCCGCCTCGAGCATAGCATAGGTCTTCCCCACCCCGGCCACGTAGCCCAGGAAGATTTTCAGCCGGCCGCGCGCCTGCTGCTGTTCTTCTTCGTTCAGCCGCGCCAGCAGTTCATCAGGATCGGGGCGTTGATACATTTTCGCTTTCACCATTACTTTATTGTAGCTGATCCAGCGCCAGGTTCAAATTCAGCACGTTAACCCGCGGCTCGCCCAGGATGCCTAAGGTGCGCCCGGTCGTGTATTGAACAATAAGCGCCTGTACCTGTTCTAGTGGGAGATGACGCGCCTGGGCCACCCGCGCGGCCTGATATTCCGCCGCAGCGATACTGATATCCGGGTCCAGGCCACTTCCCGATGCGGTAACCAGATCCACCGGAACCGGCAGATTGTTGCCGGGGTCAGCAGCCCGAAGCGCGGCGATGCGATCAGAAACAGCTTGAGCCAGGGCCGGGTTGGTCGGTCCCAAACTGCTGCCGCCGGACGCAGCCGCGTTGTAAGGATGGTCCGCGGTGGCCGAGGGCCGGCCCCAGAAGTATTTGGACTCTGTGAACTGCTGGCCGATCAGCGCCGAACCCACCACCTGACCATTTTTTGTGATCAGGCTGCCGTTGGCCTGGGCCGGGAAGACCACCTGAGCAATTCCGGTAATCAGCGCCGGGTACAACAGGCCGGTCAAAACCGCCAATAACGCAAACAGAACGATGGCAGGACGTAACAGACGAATCATAGAGAAAAACCTTTCATAACCATAGTTGTCAAACCATGTGCAGCGCCACCAGCAGCATATCGATCAACTTGATACCGATAAAAGGGGCAACCAGTCCGCCCAGACCATAAATCAGCAGGTTGTCGCGCAAGAGCCGGGCCGCACCGACTGCTCGGTAGGGCACGCCGCGCAGCGCCAGTGGGATCAGCATGACGATGATCATCGCGTTGAAAATCACCGCCGATAGGATGGCGCTTTCGGGTGTCGCCAGGCGCATGATGTTGAGCATCCCCAACTGCGGATAAGTGGAGGCAAACGCCGCCGGGATGATGGCAAAGTACTTGGAGACATCGTTGGCGATGCTGAAGGTGGTCAGTGAGCCGCGCGTCATCAGGAGCTGCTTGCCGATCTCCACGATCTCGATCAGCTTGGTTGGGTTGCATTCCAGGTCGATCATATTGGCAGCTTCGCGGGCCGGCTGGGTGCCGGTGTTCATCGCCACGGCCACATCCGCCTGAGCCAGGGCCGGGGCATCGTTGGTCCCATCACCGGTCATCGCCACCAGCCGCCCGCCGGTCTGATATTCGCGGATCAGAGTCAGCTTTTTTTCAGGCGTGGCCTGGGCCAGGAAGTCATCCACCCCTGCTTCCGCGGCAATGGCGGCGGCGGTCAGCGGGTTGTCGCCGGTGATCATCACCGTTTTGATGCCCATCTTACGCAGCTGGCATAAAGCGTTCTTTCAACCCGCCTTTGACGATATCTTTCAGGTGGATTACGCCTAGACGCAGTCTCATTTGCGGTGACCACCAGCGGTGTGCCGCCGTTGCGCGCAATACGGTCCACCGTCTGGATGAGTTCTGTTGGCACCGGGCCAGTCCATGTTTTTGCAAATGGTTGATCATGGTGTCCGGCGCGCCTTTGTAGATGGTGGTATGGTCAAAACTCACCCCACTCATGCGGGTTTGGGCGGTGAAAGGGGATGAAAGTGCATCCCTTCGGGCATCGCTTCCGGAAGGGCTGACGGACCGGCCTCGCAGCCCGTACTTTCTCTTTCGCCAGCACCACGATCGAGCGCCCTTCAGGGGTTTCATCTGCCAGCGAGGCCAGTTGAGCAGCTTCGGCCAGTTCCTCCGGGCGTGATACTGCCCACCGGGATAAATTCCACCGCCTCTCGGTTGCCCAGTGTGATCGTGCCGGTTTTATCCAGCAGCAGCACATCCACATCCCCGGCGGCTTCAATCGCCCGCCCGGAGAGGGCGATCACGTTGCGCTGGATCAGGCGATCCATCCCGGCGATGCCAATCGCCGAGAGCAGCCCGCCGATGGTAGTGGGGATCAGGCACACCAGCAGCGCCATCAGCACGGTGATGGTGATCGGCTGGCCCGCGCCGGCGGCCTTCACGCTGTACAGCGAAAAGGGCAGCAGGGTGATGCACACGCCGAGGAAAATGATGGTGAAGGCCGCCAGCAGAATATTTAGGGCGATTTCATTGGGCGTCTTTTGGCGCTTTGCCCCTTCCACCAGGCTGATCATCCGGTCGAGGAACCCTTCGCCGGGGTTGGCCGTCACCTGGACCACCAGCCAATCGGAAAGGATGCGCGTGCCGCCGGTGACCGCGCTGCGGTCGCCGCCCGACTCGCGGATCACCGGGGCCGATTCGCCTGTTACGGCCGATTTATCGACCGAGGCGATGCCGAGGATCACCTCTCCATCCGCGGGGATGATATCGCCCGCCTCCACCAGGAAACTTGTCCCCTTGGCGCAGCTGCGTCGAAGGCGTGCAGGATAAAGTTGGTAGGCCGGACGCCTATAACAAAAGTCACCTTGCAGTTTCTTAGCGCTGGTTTCCTGGCGGGTTTTGCGCAGCGCCTCAGCCTGGGCCTTGCCGCGCCCTTCCGCCAGTGCTTCGGAGAAGTTGGCAAACAACACGGTAAACCATAGCCACAGCGCCACCGCCCCGGTGAATGTGGCTGGAACAGCCGCGGCCGCGCCTGCTTCACCTCGACCGAATATGTCCAGCAGCCAGAGAACAGCTGGTCAGCAGGCTGCCGACTTCGACCATAAACATCACCGGGTTGCGCACCTGCACGCGCGGATCTAGTTTGCGAAAGGCATCCAAAACAGCACGCTCGTACAGCTCGCTCCTGATAGAAGGCTGTTTGCGAATAGGGTTTTTCATGCTTACCCTCCTATCATTAATAAATGCTCAATCATTGGGCCTAACGCGAGGGCCGGCAGGAAGTTCAGCGCGCCCACCAGCACCACGACCCCAATCAGCCAGCCGATAAATAATCCTGATGTGGTGGGTAGAGTGCCCGCGCCGGTAGGGACTTTCTTCTTGGCGGCCAGCGACCCGGCCAGCGCCAGGGTAGGAATTGCCAGCCAGAAGCGGCTGATCAACATGGCCAGCGCGCCGGTCAGGTTGTAAAAGACGGTGTTGCCGGTGAGTCCTGCAAAGGCGCTGCCGTTGTTGTTGCCCTGAGACGTAAAGGCGTACAGGATCTCGCTAAAGCCATGCGGGCCGGGATTGTGTGGACCGGCCTGCCCAGGCTGCGTGAGCACCGCGATCGCCGTCAGCCCCAGGACGGTCAGCGGCATGATCAGGATCAGCAGGGAGGCCATTTTCATCTCGTAGGCCTCGATCTTTTTCCCCAGGTATTCCGGCGTGCGGCCCACCATCAGCCCGGCCACGAACACCGCCACAATGACGAAGACCAGCATGCCGTACAGACCGGAGCCGACACCGCCAAAGATTACCTCGCCCAACATCATCATCAGCAAGGCAACCAGCCCACCCAGCGGGGTGAACGAATCGTGCATCGCATTCACCGAGCCGTTAGAGGCCGCCGTGGTGGCCGTGGCCCACAGGGCGGAATTGGCCGGGCCAAAGCGCAGTTCTTTGCCTTCCATGTTGCCACCTGGGTTGCATCGCACTGTCTGCCTGGTCGACACCCAATTTTGTGAGGATTGGATTGCCGCTTTGCTCCGCCCAATACGCCGCGCCCAGCCAGCACGACTAACACGATCAACATAGCCGCCAGGATGGCCCAGCCCTGGCGAGTATCCCCGACCATTTCACCAAAGGTATAGGTCAGCGCCGCCGGAATTAACAGTATCGAGAGCATTTCCACAAAATCCGAAAGCGGCGTGGGGTTTTCCAAGGGGTGCGCGGCGTTCGTGTTGAAAAATCCGCCGCCATTGGTGCCCAACTGCTTGATCGCAACCTGCGAGGCCGCCGGTCCCACCGCAATGGTCTGCAGTACCCACGCCCCCTCTGCGGCTGGAGCACTTGTGCGGTGACGTAGGGCGAAAAGGTTTGCACCACGCCCTGCGAAACCAGGATCAGCGCCAGCATGATCGACAGCGGCAGTAGGATATAGAGCGTGGTGCGGGTCAGATCGACCCAGAAATTGCCCAGACAGCTTGCGGCGTGTTGTGGCGGATCAGCCCGCGGATAAAAGCGATCAGGATCGCCATGCCAGCGGCCGCGGAGAGGAAGTTTTGCACGGTCAACCCGAGCATCTGGGTCAGGTAGCTCAGGGTGAACTCCCCGCCATAGTTCTGCCAGTTGGTATTCGATACAAAACTCACCGCAGTGTTGAGCGCCAGGTCGGGAGAGACAGCACCCAGCCCTGCCGGGTTGAGCGGCAGGAAGCCCTGCGTCCGCTGCAGCAGATAGAGAAACACGAAGCCGACCGCGCTAAACAGCAGCACGGCGACAGCGTAGGTTTTCCAGTCCATCTCCTCCTCTGGACGAATTCCTGCCAGGTGGTAGATCCACCGTTCCAAGGGGGCAACGACCGGGGTCAAAAATGTGCGCTCCCCCTGGTACACCTTCGCCATAAACAGCCCTAGCGGCTTGACCAGCAGTACCAGAACAATGAAATATAACAAGATTTGAAGCCAGCCGTTCCATACCATTAGAACTTCTCCGGTTTGAGCAGGGCCAAAAACAAATACAACATTAATCCCAGGGCTATCAGCCCAACGATCCAATAGATCAGAGACATCCTGTCCCTCCTACAGTTTTTCCAGACCTTTGATCATGCCGTAGCAGGATGCAAAGAAGACAAGCACGAGAAATACAAAGAGTAAATCTGCCATAACGTTCCTCCTAACCTAAAGAAATGTACGCCAGGCTCGTGTTAATTTGGTGTTAAGAAAAATGGGCAGTTTTTTTTCCAAACGATCCGCTTCCTCTTTTCTCAGCATTACAGGTGCACCCTTTATCGATGATCTTGTTGGCGAACCCGGTGAACCTGAAAGAGTGGTATTGTCAAACGAAAAAAAGTGCAGGATACTACTTTATCCATCTTGGTTGGAGGCCAGCATGTCCTTACATATCCAGGATACGTATACCGTCCCTGAAAAGACAGCCGAAGTTGCTCGAGCTGTATTTCCGAATGGAAATATCTACCTGACGTTGTCTGACACCTTTGGCAGTTTGTTTGCCGATCCAGAGTTTGCTGCACTATTTCCCAATAATGGTCAACCTGCTCTTTCGCCGGTTCGCTTGATGTTGATTCTGATTTTACAATTTATGGAAGGGCTATCCGATCGGCAGGCTGCCGATGCCGTCCGATCACGGATTGACTGGAAGTATATCTTGTGTCTGGAACTAACGGATCCAGGGTTTGACTACAGCGTTTTGTGTGCGTTTCGGGCCCGACTGGTTGAGAAGGGCTGGGAACAGAAAGCCTTCGACAAAATCCTGATATTTGCACAGAGCGCAGGCTATCTAAAAAAACGTGGACAACAGCGCACCGATTCAACCCACGTGCTGGGGGTTGTACGGGAATTGAAGCGTCTGGAAATGGTGGGGGAGACACTGCGCCACGCGCTGGACAGCCTGGCGGTGGTGGTGCCAGAATGGACCCGTATGCACAGTCAAGCGGAGTGGCGGGAGCGGTATGGGAGTAAAGTGCAAAATTACCGACTGCCCAAAAGCCAAACTCAACGAGACGAATATGCAGACCAGATCGGTGCAGATGGGCTAATGCTCATGCAAGCGATCTTTGATCCCGGATCACCCCAATGGTTGATCGAAATTCCGGCGGTCCGCATTTTGCACAAGGTGTGGATCCAGAATTACACCTGGAAAACGGAAGCTCAGCTGCGCTGGCGGCAGCCGGATGAACTGCCACCCGCCTCGATTGCCGTCTACTCCCCATTTGACGAAGAAGCCCGTTTTAGCACCAAGCGGGGGATGAATTGGATCGGGTATAAAGCCCACCTGACCGAAACCTGTGAGGAACACCTGCCCCGCATCATTACGGCTGTGCAGACCACCCTGGCACCAACTGCCGACGGAGCGATGACCATCCCCATTCATGCCGAGTTGCAAGAAAAAGATCTGCTCCCGGCAGATCATCTTGTCGATACCGCCTATCTCGATGCCGAGTTGCTGGTGACCAGCCAGGAAACCTATGCGGTGAACCTGGTCGGGCCAACCCGCATCGATACCGGCTGGCAGGCGCGCCAGGCGGAAGGCGGTTTCGCAGCAGAAAACTTTGCCGTGGAATGGGAGCGGAAGCAGGCCACTTGCCCCAGTGGAAAAACAAGCCAATTCTGGTTACCGGCCAAAGACACGCGCGGCAATGACACCATCCATATTCGCTTTTCCAAAAAAGATTGTGGTGTTTGTCCGGTGCATCATCAATGCACTCGCTCCCAACCGCCACGCCGAACCATTACGGTTCGACCGCAACCGCAACAACTTGCCCTTGAGGCTGCCCGAGCACGCGAAAAAACAGAAGCGTTCAAAAAACAGTACGCGCACCGCGCTGGAATTGAAGGTACGCTTTCACTGGGCGTCCGCACCTTCGACTTACGCCGTGCCCGCTACCTGGGTCTAGCGAAAACCCATCTCCAATATCTTTTGGTTGCTTGTGCCATTAATCTCACCCGTCTGGCCCGATGGATCCAAGGCGAGGTTCCGGCGCAAGCACATGCCACTGCCTTTACTCGTCTTTTTAATCCGGTTCCAGCTTAGCGTATGAGTTCGCCAACAAGATCACCGATTGCGAAGCGATCGCTCTCTCCTGCTTCTGTTGTACTGCAACTTTAGAGCGTTGAAAAGCCCTGAATGTGGAGGCACCCGATTCGTCCCCGTCCGCTATTGTGTTATAATGTAGTATGACTGTATGACTTTTTGGAGGATAATATGATTAGCACAGTTCGTGTTCAAGAAAAGGGGCAGGTAACCATCCCGCGCACGATACGTCGGCAGATGAATCTAAAAAAAGGGGATTTGGTAACTTTTATCAGTACCGAAAATGGCGTGGTGATAAAAACACTCGATCTGGCGGCCGATGATCTTCTTGCTATCTTAGCTAAAGCTTTTCAGGAAAGAGGAATTCAAATTGCGGATGTATTAACCCGTTCACAAAATGTGGGCGCCGATGCATTAGCGAAAGAATTCAACCTGCGCCCTGATGAACGGAATATGCTTTTCCAGGCGTTGCAGCTCAAAGCACAGGCGGCTGTTGAAGCAATTCGCTCTGCCGAAGAATTGGCTTCCCCCTCTGAATTGAGCGATGATGACATCGAGGCAGAAATTCAAGAAACGAGGAAAAAGTCTTAATATGCTGATTGTCCTGGATACAAACGTCCTCGTTTCTTCAATGCTGAAGCACAACAGCAAGCCTGCTTTGATCATGAATGCCATTTTGGAGAGTAAGATCCAAATCGCGATCGATGAGCGTATTTTTAACGAATACACCGAAGTGCTTCATCGTCCAAAGTTGAATATCCCTGTCGATAAAGTCGACGCGATTCTCCGCTTTATTGCTTTTTCGGCTTTGTGGGTTCTAAGCCAACCGGTTGAATTCCAGCGAGAGCTGTTAAACGATCCGGGGGATATTCCATTTGCTGAGGTAGCCATCTGTAGTCACGCCGAGGTTCTGGTTACTGGGAACATGAAACATTTCAGCTTTTTAGGAAATTCAAGGTGCAAAGTGCTTCTTCCAGACGAATTCTTGGCACAATACCCTCATACTTTATAAATTCCATACTCGTTCTTGGGTCGTCTAATAACAGTTAAGATCAACCAGTCGGAAAATCTTCTTTCGGCTGGTTATGTTTTTCAAGGATTTTCATTTCTATACTGCGCATCTCTATGGTATTCTCCTCGTGAATGTAACCCATGCAAAATCAATGGTCTGCTACTGGTTCTCCCCTATGTCATCCGGGTATGATACCATTTTTCAAGGATAATTTATTAGGTCCGAATTGATGGGTTAGAATTTGATGTTATAGGCTGAATTCGTTGACATTGATTGTTTGCAATAAGAGAGGAGGTATTGATTCTGTAATTACCCGGATTATCTATATTGGTTCCCCCTTTTGAATGAACACCTTACTAAAATGCAAAGTCATTATTTTGCTTGCCCAGTTACAAGAAAGGTTGAAATTACTTGCAGATGGAGCGACTATCAATCGAAATCGTCGTTCCCGCGATTTTCGGTTAGACAGGATGGTAATAACTTCCATTTCATCTGCCGCCATGACTTGAGCGCCTCTAGCTGCTCAACTTCCTGCCTCGTTCCTGCTGATAGGATCGCATTTCACCCGCCAGTGGATCATCCCCAACCACTTCCAGATGTGTCAAGGAACATACCAGCGCAACTTTACTGTTCTCAGATGGAGTGATATCACACATGATCCCCCCTTCATCACCCGTGTAAAAAACACGCTTGATGAGCAGGCTGTCGGTACGGTTAATCCCAAGCCCCTGCTTTTTGGCCAATTTCACAAGAGCCGGGGTTGGACGAACGGATATGGGCAACCGCGCTTGCATTTCCTTCATCAGTGCGTTGACACGGCGGGGATCGTCAATTGGGGGAGTAGAAGGTTCAACCTTTGGGTTATGTTCTTCGCGGGTCGTGGAAACGCGTCGCTCCCCTGAGGGTTTCCTCTTCTCGATCCAGCCGCTGGCTGGTTGGAATGTCAACACCTTTTTGAAGTCGTGCAAGTGGTCAAAAAGATCTTGAGCGGCATGAGGTATTTTTGTACCCTCCCTCCAATAGTCATGGTCAAAGGTGCCCAACACCAGATATTCGTTGCCTATTGCATTAGGAGCACGCTTCTCGAACAGAGCAGCCAACAAGTGCTCGATTTCATCCTGGTGCGCAATCAGCAGCTCACAGGCCGGGCAGAACCTGCAGGTATAGTTGAGGCTGACCGGATACATCGGGTCCACATGGATCACCAGGGGCAACTTGCGTTGACGCATTTTTGCTCCGCACTGTGGGCAGTGGGTGAAGCGCTCATTTTCGTAGGGATTCAGGAAAAAGTTGTACTGTGAAGGCAGTTTGCCGAACTGGCGCTTTTCCTTGGACATAAAAACCTCCTGGCAACATCCGATGCAGCAAGTGATTCTCAGGATCGTTTTTCCTGGTCAAGCCTTATCTGATACTCAACCGATTCAAGATAATCACAGATATGGTTGAGATCATCGCTCTTTCTCCTCGTTTTGGCATGGTTGGCTTCAGCCGCAACATAGCCAATAAGATCCTTAAGTTCGCTATAAGTCATGGTCAGTTCCACCTCATCTCCTCGGTCATGCATGGATCCCAACTGTCTGGCACATACAGTCGATATGAGGAAATTGTTCGCCAGTACACTATACTCATAATCCGTTATCAATAGAGAATGCTTATCCGTTTTCATCCTTCATCCACCCTATCGTGTTTCCAAAATCCTAACTACCGATGCACGGATCTGTTGGTGACAGATCATCAATTTTCGGATGGGTACTGCATGTCATAAACATCGGATAAGAAGTTATGAAATCCCCAGCCAATTCCGGATGTATTCGCCACAATCCGCTTGATTCGGAGCCGGAAGGCCTCAACCATCTCCGGATTGCCTGCCTTATTTATCAATGCGATTGCATCCTCGAAGACACCTTCCAAGCTGTTGTAGAAGGCTTCATTGATGTCTCCATATTCATTTGTACAGGTTACCTCCTGCTCGACGTAGTAAATCATCATATCCACAATAGCCTCCGGGTTAGCACTGGCCTTTTTAAAGTCATTCAATGCCTTTCGAGCAATCCTGAGCGATAGGCTGGGGAAACCCCGATCGGGATTAAATACCTGTTTGATTATTTTTCGATACGGTTGGGCAAAGGTCTCCGAATCACCCATTGCCAGGTGGGAGTTCAAGAAGACCTTATTATCGTTGTTCAACTGATAGAGATCTTGGATAGCCTTCAGCAAATCGTCTCTGTTGAGGGTCAGTAAATGGTTTCTTATGCGGGACCAGGTAGGATTCGTGGGCATATGCTTTTCTTTATTTGATACCACCTTCCGCAAGAATCGATTAGCGTACCCCATTGACACGCCTTTCTTAAAGTCCGCAAATGAGGGCTAACGCTTTAGCAGGGCAGGCGTTAAAGACCCTGCGCGCATGGGCATAGTTTTGATAACCCTGGTGATTGATCAAACTAATGACCAAGTTGTTGATAATCGCCATAACGCGGCCCATCCTTTTCTGTGTCATGCGCGTCTGATCTTCCTGAAAGGTGACATCCCGGCGATAATGCAGTCCATTTTCAATCCCCCATTCACTGCGCACGATCGTCAACAGGCGTTTCGGATCTGCTTCTTGGGCGGTCAGGCTGGTTAGTCCATATTGGATGTCCGTTTCGACCAGGCCGGTCGCCAGCTCAGTTACCCGACGCTCCAGTTTGAACACCTGGCTCAAGTGAGGCCAATCCAGATAATCGTTCAACAGGCTGCTGGTGGTCAGGGTGCGTTCTTCGATGCGTCCGGCTTGCTTTTCGGTGGTCTTTTCGCTGCGAAAATCCATTGCTGGACAACCAAAACCGGGGCGGGCTTTCTCCGGGGCGAATAACTGTTCGATCGCCTGGCGCGTGTTGGCCTGATTATCTTTGACAACCCACACAAAATCGCCTTCGGCTGCCACGATTTGGATCGATAACTTGCGCTGGGTCTGCATCGCATCCCCGACGACCACCTTGTTGCGCAAGTCCAGACAGGCCAACAGCTTCGGAGGACCACAATCTCGTTTTCCTTCTCCTTTTCAACGATCATTTGCATCAATACGATCCCTTCACCCGGCAGATAGGCGGCTAATAGATGCAAACCAAACGGATCGTCGGCGGTAATCGTACCGCGGACGGTTTTTCCATCAATAGCGATCACCATATCTTGCCCATGCCGGGGCAGTTGCGCCAGGTAGTCTGCCATGATACGTTCCAAATCCTCTCCGTCAACCTCATCGGCAAACACCCGCCGGTAGGTGCTGTGATGCGGTAAGCGCTTGTACTTCAATCCCAAAGCCCCAATCAAATATGCGCTGTGTTGCTGAGCCCAATCCGCAATCCCATAGATCTTGTTTTGTCCACACAACTTGGCCATTATGAACAGGATCAGGATCAGTTCCAACGAATAGCGCTTCCCACGCCTTTTCCGTCCATCTTTCACCTGCCCTAAATAACTCAGCAGGTGTCGCAGATTGATGATTTTTCCTTCTGTCTGTTCTGTCTGTTCTGTCTGTTCCGCTTGGCTTTCTTTTGTGCTAGACTCCATTTTGACCTTCCTCGGTATTTGTTGGTGTTGGAGCCTATAATTTACCGAAGAAGGTCCTTTTTTTCAACCCTTTTCGACTTTAAGAAAAGCGTACCCCATTGAGGAGACCGCGAGAAATGAAAAGGTTGAAATGCTATAATCCTAATTCTTTGCGGATCAAATCAATCCGTATCGGCGGTTCATCGCCACCACGCAGCGCCTGATCCTCAAAATATTCCAATGCCTTCACTCGGTCTTTGAGCACCTCCCGTCCTGCGGTGGTTTGTGCCAATTGGCGGGGAGTTTTCCCATCGCTATCTGGCGTTTCGAGCCATTCCTTTGTTCTCCGTTCTCGTGTTTCCTCGCGCACCAGATCTGACTCACGTCGATAAGCTTCATCTTCTTCCTCAAATGAATCTTCTTCTGCCTCATGCTCCTGCCACGAATCGCGCAAATCCTGGATAGTATCCTGTTGGTGGACAATTTTACTGCCCAGCATTTCCTTCAATAACTTCTTACCAGCTTCCAGCCTGACGCGAGACAAACAGGACAGCGTGAGCGTATGTTCGCACAAGAAGATATCCCCCAGCGTTCGGTACTCTGGTTCACCGGGTCCTAACGTCCAGGTGCCGGCAAGTTGCAGACTATTCTCAGGAAGGTTATCCTCAATCACCTCAGGGACGGATGATCGGCCACGCAATAGCCAAAGGTAATGCAAACATCCCACATATTCCCCCTTGTTTTGTTCACCCACGAACTCGAACTCGGTTGCTTCATCCAGAATGCTCTCAACCGCATGTGCATCTCCCGGAAGGTCAAAGCGCGCCGTCGCTGCTTCAGCCGGATGCCCCTCAGGCGTAAACACAAGCCTTGGTTTTTCACGGTCAGCCAGAATATCACGCACCGCCTGATGTAAATCGAGGCTGTGGTCACGGTAAAAATCACTAATATCCGCCTGGGGGCAACTTTCCTGGTAAGCGGCCCATAGCTCTTTTGCATATTTTACAATCCGCGGCTTTTCCAGCGGATTGAGGACCGCGCCGCTGCCGGTGAAATGCCACATTCCTTCGGTGAGGAGCGGGCGCACCAGTGCCACGGACCAACGGGTAGCATGATACGAAAAGGAAATATCGTTCAGATTGAAAATCTCACCACTGAGCAAGTCTAGCATCGTCTCACCCACGCCTGGTTCGACCGCCTGCGTTTCCAGCAAACGCAGGCGGTTGGTGGTGATCCACTCTTGCAACATCTGCTGTTGCCTGGATGATAGATTAGGAACCTCTTGTTTCAGAAACAAATCGATGATCCGTTCACCCGATGGCAAACGATAATCAAAATAGGACCATTCTTGAAACCCAGGTAATTCCTCTTCATCGAACATGAACGTCTTTTTACCACCAGTTTCCTGGATCGCGTCTGGTCCCATATACTGAGTATAGGCTTGTTCCATTTGCTCAAAAAAACGCTTGCCCATCCCAAACGCACTGATGTGGTTCCGAAGGGATTTCTCAGCAGAACTGGGTGGTGGCGGAACAGTGCGTACAGAGGTGACTGCTTGTGGTCTCAGCTTTTCGGAAGCATACCGCTTTCCGGTTCCTTTAGATACCTTACGCTTTTTCTTTGGTGACATCCTTTGTTCCTTTCTTTACCTTTCGGAAAATGGTTGCCAGGGGATTTTCTCAGATGGAGTCAATCCCCTCCTCTATTTTAGTATGAAAGAGCCTCCTTCCAAACGAATTCAATCAAGGATACTGCGATATTCCTGGTTATAATGAAAACCAGACTGAAGAAGCGTTCCTGCTTTTGGACGCCTGCCTCTGTTAGAGAAAGGCGGTGAGGGATGGCGAGACTAGGAGTGGGGAAGCTTTTTGGGAGGAAAAATGGCAAAGAAAACAAAATCACCCCTATCACTTTTACAAACAGATGATCAATGGTATTGCGCGATACGAAAACTGCGGACCTTTATCAGGGTGGATGAAGAAGGGGATGAATTTTTTCGACCCTCGGTCATCCTGATCATCAACCTGAAATCGTGTATGATTCAATCGGTAGAAATTGTTCGGGAACCCATTTCTACTCAGGAATTGAACGACAAGTTATTGCAGGTCATGCTAAAACCACCCAAACAGTTCGGTGCCAAAGCCCATCGTCCGGCAGAAATCCATTTCGAGGATGAAGCACTGGCAAATGCTCTCCAGCCAATGCTGGCACAGGTGCAGGTGACCGCACGCTTTGCGCCGCAACGCGAGAATATGGATGCGATGGTGCAGGAACTGGAAAAGAGCGTGTTCAGCGACGATGCTGAGGATATCGCCGGTTTGCTCAAACAACCCGGAGTTAAGCCAGAACAGGTAGCCAGCCTGTTCGCTGCTGCGCTGACCTTTTTCCAAGCTGCGCCTTGGGTCCAGCTTTCCAATGATAATATCCTGGCGATTCAGATCGAGGGCCAACAAGATTCTCTCCGCTTTGTCATTGTGATGGGTCAGGGTGGTGAGGAATATGGATTATCGGTGTTCCGCAACTGGAAAGAAGTGGAAACGTTCTTTGGCGCGACGCATCCACTGGAAGCCATCCCAAGCGAAGGCCGGCACGCCTTTATGTTCAATGAACCCCCGTTTATTTCCATTGATGATCTGGACGCTATCGAACAGTATAACTGGGAACTTCCAGCACCAGACCTGGTTCCCACGCCTGCCATTTACTTCTCTGACAAAATCCAACGTCCCGACGCCGCCATGCTGCGCTGGTATGAGGCAGTATTGCTAGCAATCTCGGTCTTCGTGTCAGATTTCTTGGAATCAGAACCTGATGGCTCGCATCCCCCAATCGAAGCCAGCCTGGAAGTTGCGACTTTCGCCGGGAAAGCCACGATACAGATCCGCTACCCCGGCGGGGATCTATCTACTCTTGAAAATCGTTTGGTGCGCCGGTTGAATCAACTCGGGGAGGCTGAAGATGGAGAGGTAGATAACCTTTTCATACCAGACCGGCGAGGAATGGAAGGGATGCTGGCCCAGTTGACAGCTGGAATGAGCGATAAATCACCTGATGAGGATCCAGCGTTGCAAAAAGCGCAGCAGATCATGTATGATGCCTGGGACGAACGAAGTCCCGCCCGGCGCCTCGCGTTAGCAAAAAAAGCACTGCAAACCTCTCCAAACTGTGCCGATGCCTATGTGCTGCTGGCCGAAGAAGAAGCGAAAACGCCGTAACAGGCGCTCAAATATTATCAGGCCGGCGTGGAGGCCGGGCGCAGGGCGCTGGGTGAAGATTTCCTGACCGATCCTGAAAATATTGGGGACTTCTGGGGTATTTTGGAAACCCGCCCATATATGCGCGCGATGGAAGGACTGGCAACCGTCCAATGGGAACTGGGACAGCCCGAAAAAGCGGAGCAACAATATCGCGAACTGTTACGCCTGAATCCCGGAGACAATCAGGGTATCCGCTACTTACTACTCAATTTGTTATTCGATATGGGACAAATCGAACAGGCTCTGGCGCTGTTGAATGAATATAAGGAGGATTGGTCTGCGGACATGGCTTATAGCGCAGCGCTGCTCACCTTCAGAGAAAAGGGCGACGTCCTGGAAGCAAAGCAGGCGTTGAAACACGCATTTGAAGTCAATCAGCACGTTCCCAACTACCTGACCGGTAGAAAGCGCATCCCATCTGAGCGATCCAATATGATTACGATGGGTGGGGAAGATGAAGCCGACAATTATGCATCCGCCTACCTGAATCATTGGCGCAAAACACCAGGCGCAGTAGATTGGCTGCGAGTGCATTACAAGAAGCACAAGTAAAGCTTTTCAAACAACGCCATAAAGATCCTGGTTATGTGGTCTGACTTGCCAATCATTAATGGCGTTGAATTCGGTCCGAACAGGACTGTTACAAACACACCGACGATACGGTTTTTCCGGGTCTTTGGGAACGAGCGTGGTACCCCCCAGATATGGGGGTAACAAAGGAGGTAAAATCAGGGAAAAGATTACATAGAAAGTCGAGAATGAAGGATGGCAAAAGCTCAGATCACGCTGCCATTGGAGATCCCCGATGTGCGCGTATTGAAAACAGAAATCAACCCGGCTGGGGAAGTGATCATCACGGTGGAAAGTACGAAGAAGGAAACGGTCTGTCGGAAGTGCGGGCGAACGATCACGAAGTTTCATGGATATGATGATTGGGTGCAGATCCGCTACCTGCCGGTGTTTGGACGGTCCAGTTATCTGCGCTACCAACCCCGGCGTTACCAATGTCAGGACTGTGCGGATCATCCCACCACCACGCAACAGTTGGCGTGGCACGCACCGGGGAGCCCATTCATGCTCGATTACGAGGACCACGTGCTGGTGCAGTTGATCCACACGACCATCGCGGATGTGCGCATCAAAGAAGGGTTGAGCTATGACCAGGTGCTGGGCGTGCTGGAACGGCGCATCGATCCGGCGGTCAACTGGTCCACCTTCAGCCAGTTGGGGACGTTGGGCTTGGATGAGATTGCGTCCAAGAAAGGGCAAGGTCATTATTTGGTGATCGTCACCAGTCGGCAGGCGGAGGGTCGCTTGCGGATTTTGGGGGTGCTGCCCGACCGGCAGAAGGACAGCGTGCTGGACTTTCTGCGCTCGATCCCCGAACGGCTCAAGCGCACGATTCATACGGTGTGCAGTGATATGTACGAAGGCTATACTGAAGCCGTACGCGAAGTGCTGCCCAATGCCCGGCTGGTGATCGATCGCTTTCATGTAGCCGAAGCCTATCGGGCAGGATTGGACACGCTCCGCAAGACGGAACTGCGGCGCTTGAAACAGGAACTGCCCAAAGAAGACTACGCTGCCCTCAAGGGGACGATGTGGGCTTTACGAAAGTCGCCCGAGGATCTTTCGCCCCAGGACCGGCAGGTCCTCAAACGGTTGTTTGGCTACTCGTCCGATTTGAAACGGGCGTATGATTTCCAACGTCAGCTCACGGCTATCTTTGATCGACCGCTGACCCAAACCAGCGCGAAGGCCAGCCTGCGCGCCTGGATCAAACAGGTCCACAAGAGTAGCCTGGTCTGTTTTGATGCCTTTCTAGGCACCCTGGAGACCTGGTGGGAAGACATCACCGCTTTCTTTGTTGCGCGCGCCAATAGTGGCTTTGTCGAGGGGCTCAATAACAAACTCAAGGTGCTCAAGCGAAGGTGTTATGGCTTGTTCAATCGCCAACACTGGTTTCAGCGTATCTTTCTTGACCTGGAAGGCTATCGCAGGTTTGGTCTTGCCTGACCCCCAGATATGGCCCCTACCACGCTAAATCCTAGAGACCCCGTTTTTCCCCCAATTCCTTCTCCATACAGGTATGATACAATGATTACGATGGAAACTGTGAGCAAACATTCCATTGCTGATGAAGATCAATTCGTAGCCGAACTACGCCAGCTTGGCATTACTTACTTATCCAATCGTCTGATCACTCCCCCGAAAAGCCCTCGTTCCCCCGAACAGATATTAGCAGACGTTATAAAGCAACCAAGTAGCCGGGTTCGAACGGCTGTCATTGCTCTGTTTCTTTTACATCCCGATTATGCTGAATATCTCCCAACTGCGTTGGGTTTGTTGAATGAAAATCAGCGCCAGCTTCTCAAACTCTTTTATACCGCTGCTGTCCATTTACAGCGTATATATCAGAACGATCTAATCAATACCTTAGGCTCAGAATTGATGATGCTGCCTGATCTATTTGGGGAGGATTTGGGAATTTTATCGCCCCTCTCATCCCAGGATGCCATACAACAGCTAGGGATCAGGCACCAAGAAATAACTCATTCCTTGACGAACTGGACAGGAACCTACAAGAACGTTGTCCATCATTTGATCCGTTACAAACAACGCGAAGCACAATGGAACCAGTTACCCCACACACCCTCAACGAATTTCTGACACGCTTGGGAGAGCGCTATTCCAAACCAGCAAACCTATATTTGCTAGGTGGAAGCGCATTGCTGCTTTTAGGCAACCTTCGTCAAACGCTGGATATCGACTACACAACCGATCTCAATCCGCCCGCAGCAGCAAGTGCTGGAAACGATCATGAATGAACTGGCTGCTCGCTACCGGCTGGACATAGAGGCGGTACCCATTGCAGAATTTGTTCCACTTCCTCCTGGGGCCGAGGCACGCAGGCATTTATTGGTCGTTTTGGTCCAGTGGATGTTTATGTCTACGATCTCTACACCATTGCACTCAGCAAAATTGCACGAGGATTTGAGACCGACATGGAAGATGTGGTATTTCTTGTCAAATCCAATCTTATCGATTTTCCGAGTTACAGAAGCACTTTCAGTCGGTCCTGCCACGAGCGGTCCAAGCGGATATCATTCCGAGCGAATTTCAACAGTATTTTCAGGATTTGCTGCGCCGATTAGCCAAGGAATAAATCAATAGAAGTGTGATACTCGCTTTTCCCCAATTTTATGAGAGATAAGACGTCGTAACCAGAACCGGACAAAACAACTTCTCAATCATCCTATTGATGCCAGCAAGCAAAATCGGTCCGTAAACCTAACAAAAATGTAAGTCATTCTTGTCGTTTTACACTACCCAATGTAAAATGGCCCCAACAGGCAAGAAATGCCCTTTAAAAAGCAAAAATCGCGCCGAAAAGCGCGTTTCACCAGTCTTTCAAGCCCCAATCTGACCTGAAAGTCTGTCCCCCCGAATTTACTTGCAGATGGAGCCATGCCCGTCGCTCCCGCTGAAAAAAATCTATTCTTTCGAGTAGATTTTTTGTTATAACTACCTTCTATAACCAATAAATTGGTGCAGTATTTACTTATCCAAACAAAAAATTTGGTTAAATTAGTGGCGGTTTTGTGATATCGAAATTACTTGCATATGGAACGACCATTACTGGAAATCGGGTACACCCATTATCTGTGGTGTACAACTCGAAGACACGCCAATTGGCGTGTTTTTCGTTAAACCGCCCGGAACCCGGTTTGAAATCCTGCCTGAGAGTCAGGCAGAACATCCAATATTCACACTGTTGCCCCCTTTTTTAATCAAAATCACGGTAAAGGATAGAGTAACAACTCCTTTACCGTCCATCTTCGATCGGTCAGCCCAGCCAGCATGGCCGGAGTCCGCTTCCGGTACTTCTTGGGCTGTTGTTTCCCCTTTCTTTGAACCGGATGCGCCAGTTCTTCGACCAGGCTTTCATGCGGTCGGACAAAATGATAATACGTGCGCCACCATTCCAGATGTTCCATCAGTTCCGGCGTGTACTTTGCCGGTCCCCAGGTACGGCGGGTCAGCTTACTGACACACTGCCGGATAGATAAGTTCAGCCGTTCCACGAAAGCGGTGTTAATTCTGCCGCTCAGCCCCGCTTCGCGAAGGCGCCCACTATATTGCGCGATTTCCCCCACCAGCACCCGTCGTTCCACTTCTACGGTTTTCCTCCGCCGTTGATGCTTGATGACCTGGCTATAAACAAAATCGCTCAGGAGTACCCAGACCGGCTTCTTCCCCTCCATCTTTTCCCACCTTCCGAAATGCGCCGTCAGGGCATAAAAGTAGTGCTTGAGACCATCTGTGCTGAACACGGGCACACACCCTACGGCCAGTCGCCCTTTCAATTCATGCACCACCGCATACGCCATGTCCTGGTTTCTGGCTCCCACCTGCATGACCGGAATGAGCTTCGTCTTGGCATCGCTGGCAATCCACAGCCACATATCCTGGCCTTTATTTTTCACATTCGCCCATAATTCGTCCAGCTGCACATGCACCAACTTCAGTTCTGCCAGGTATCGTTCATGCAGCTTCTTCCCCCAGCTGCGATCCCACTGCGGCATAACCAGGTGCGGATGGTGATCTCTCGCACACCAAACACTTCTTCCAATGCTGACGCATCTACCCCTAAGGCCATCAGCCACAGGATTTTCTCAATTAGGTCTGAATGGCTTTTCAGCCGATACAGGATGGTATTCCGCCTGGCGGTGAACTTCTTCCCACAGGCCTGACATTTGAAATCCTGGATCACCTCTTGCATCCCATGCGTTCCATATCCCACCAGCGCATGGAGCGCCTCCTCGGTGATCCCATAGTATTCGCAGCTTTTGTTTGGGCAAAAGAATCCTTCTGTCCAGAATCTTCTTCTTCCGTCCACCCCGCCCTTGACGCAACTGCCAGGAGACCGGCATTTTTCGCTTGGCTTCTATCCGCTTGCCCTTGTCCTCACAACAAAACCGGCAGTCGCGTTCATTCTTCGGTCGCAGAACAGCCGGTTTGCGGCTTCGCTTTTCTTTTTTCTTAGTTTCGAGGAGTCGGCGAAGCCAATATTGTCGCAGATACCGATACAATTCAATCAGTAATATCAGAATCCCCAAGATTTCAAGCAATTCCTTGACCAAGCACGCTTTTTTCTCCGTTCTTTGATTTGAAAGCGCACAATTCTATCATCTTTCAGCGTTGACCGAGTTATCTACTACAAATTGTGGTGGCACCCGCGATCCTAACGTAGTCACCTGAATAGCCACAGAATGTTCCCTACCATCATTAGGTGACATTTCAATCGGTACAGGATGGATTTCCGTCTCTCCGTGACCTTCTTTTTACATGCCTGGCGTTTTAAATCTCGGATCTTCTCATACACCCCGTGGCTGCCATATTCCACCAGTGCGTGGGTCTGTTCGTCTCGGACCCCATAGTACTCGCAACTTTTGTTCAAACAAAAATAGCCTGCTATGCGGACTGTCTTCTTCGGCCCGCCTTTTCCTCTGTCTTCCTGGCAAAATCGACAATCCTGCTCGCTCTTTCGTCGCAACACCGCCGGATTTCGCAATGGTTTCTTTTCTTTTACTCCATTTTCAGGTGCTGAAGCCAGATTTGGCGCAGCTTTCGGTAGATTTCTACCAGGACAATAATCGCCGCGATGAGAATCAGTAAGTCTTTGTTCAATGACAGGGTTCGGTCCGGGCGGTGCAATTTTTGGACCCTGGATTTTACCCCTCCATGTCATAATTGAGTTATCCACCACCGACTGATCTTGTTGGCGAACCCACTGGCTAAGCCGGAACCGGTTGAAACAAGGCGAGCAAAGGCAGTGGAACGTGGTTGAGCAGGGACTTACCCTGGATCCACCGCGCCAGGCGCGCGAGATTGATCGCACAAGCGACCAAAATATGTTGGAGATGGGTTTTCGCCAGACCCAGGTAGCGAGTCGGCGTAAGTCAAACGTGCGTACCCCCAGGGAAATCGTGCCTTCAATGCCAGATCGATGAGCATATTGCTGTTTGAATGCTTCCGTTTTCTCCCGTGCTCGAGCGGCTTGGAGGGCCAGTTGTTGCGGTTGCGGTCGGACCGTAAAGGTCCGGCGTGGGTGGCTTGAGAGCGGGTGCATTGGCAATGCAGGGGACAAATACCACCATCTTTTTTGGAAAAGCGGATGTGGATGGTAGCATTCCCCGCGTAGTCTTTCGCCGGCTGCCAAGCTTGGCTGGTTTTTCCAGTGGGGCAATTCGCTTGCTGCCGCTTCCAATCCACGACAAAGTTTTCCGCTGAGAACCCACCTTCCACCTGGTGGGCCTGCCAGCCGGTATCCACCCGGGTGGGCCCCACCAGGTTTACGCCATAGGTTTCCTGGCTGGTCACCAGCAATTCGGCATCTAAATAAGCCGTATCTACGAGATGATCCGTGGGGAGCAGGTCTTTGGCTCTGCAATGCCTCGTGGATGGGCGTGGTCATCGCTCCATCCGCAACCGACGCCAGGGTAGTCTTTACATCCGTAATGATCCGGGGAAGGTGCTCATCACAGGTTTCCGAAAAATGCACCTTGTACCCCACCCAATTCGTTTGCCGCTTCGTACTAAAACGCGGTTCTTCATCAAATGGGGAATAAATGGCGATGGTTGCGGGCGGCAGTTCATCCGGTTACCGCCAACGCAGTTGATCTTCGGTTTTCCAGGTGTAATTCTGGATCCATTGTTCGCCCCACGCGCCGCGAACGCCGTGGACTGAACAGGTATGCGTGAGAAAGCACCATGCGCTTGCTGGATTACGACTGCGCTTAATGGAGAAGTCTGCGATGCAGCTGCCAGAATGGTTTGTTCGATCACCTCATCGGAAAACTCCGAAAACATGCAACCCTTATCGTAATAATTCATTCCACCTGGAAATCTCGGATCGAGCAGTGAAACCATATCCAGATAACTCATTGGCCGGATCAGATCGGCAACTGGCGGTCTATATTTTCGCAATGGCGCCAGAACGCGCTCACCCTCGTGCAGATCGCCGCTGTAACAGGGGATGACAGCGATCACGGGCTGACCTTCCGGAGAGGAAATCAACCCGGCATAGACGGTGACCTCGTCAGGGGATTGATCACAATATGCCCGGTAATACCGTAGCACCTCGCCGGCCATCGGCATCGGGTAGATCAACATTCCTCCCAGCACTTCGGTCAGTGGGTGCAGTTGGAATTCAAAGCTTGTGACCACGCCAAAATTGCATCCACCTCCACGCAATCCCCAGAACAGGTCCGGGGTTTCCGCTGCACTGGCATTCACTACATCTCCTTCCGCCGTGACCATTGAATAGGAGAGGACATTATCGCAAGTCAGGCCATATTTCCCGGTGAGGAAGCCGAACCCACCGCCCAGGGTCAAACCGGCAATCCCCGTATCAGTGGCTGTACCAACCGGTGTGACCAGGCCATAACGTTCTGTTGCCTGGATCATTTCCCCTAACTTCACCCCAGCAGATACAAGCGCCGTTTGCCGCTGCGGATCCACCAGCACAGCCTTCATCGAGGAAAGATCAATGACTATGCCGCCATCAACGGCACTGTAGCCCGGATAGCTATGCCCGCCACCGCGTATGGCAATCTCCAATTCATGAACACGGGCAAAATAAATCGCTTCTGCTACATCGCTGGTATTCGTACAATGGATGATAGCTGCCGGATAGCGGTCGATAAAGCCATTCCAGATCATGCGAGCCTCATGATAATTGGCATGCCCGGGTATAATGATCTTATCGGGCAACCGAATTTGTAGTTCACTAACCGCTTGATGGCTCAATCTAGAAATAGATTCTTTCTCAACCATTGCCTTATCTCTTTCTCAGTTTTGGAAATACCTTTTTTGCCTAACTGTTTACCAATGGGTAGGTAGATGGATAATCTATTAACGTACAATGGTGATCCCTCGTGAAAACGCACTCGTTAAATTAACTGGATATCTTCGGCATCACAGATGCCTGAGATGCAGATACTGGACTGCCATCTACCAAAAAGAAATGATCTGGAATGGCTGCCAGATAGCGGTGAATGATCGAGCTAGCGGAATGAACCACGTTTGGATTTATGGTTTTTTCCTCAAGTCCGTCTTTAATATGCACCTCACTAATCGCCCACACCATCCAGCATGCCCGGATCAACCAGCACAGCCAAATTCCAGCAGCGATTGGGGGCGCCCACCTACTTTCCACTCATCGGACAACGGGCCATCAGGCGCAGTTTTTTCGTTCCGTATGCACCCAAAACGTTGACTTACAATAGGCACTATTGTATGATTTGGTTTATCCTTTATCGCCAACAACAACTCCTCTGGGACAAGGAAAACCGTTTGGCATGGCGAAGAAATATGATCTGTACATCCAGTTGTTGGGCGGGTTTGCCGTATCGATCGATGGGAAAGCCATTCCGACCGAACAATGGCGATTGAAAAAGACCCGCAGCTTGGTCAAGCTTTTGGCCCTGGCGCATGGGCATTTCCTTCACCGCGACCAGATTCTGGAAGCATTATGGCCAAACACTGATCCTTCAACCGCAGCCAATCTCTTCTACCAGATGTTGCATATCACCCGTAAGCTACTGCGACCTGTAAGCGAGGGTCACCTGACGCTGGAAAAAGGGATTCTTTACCTGTCTCCTGAAAATGACATTTCGATCGATATAGAGCAATTCGAACAGGCTGCCGCGCAGATCTTAGGACTTGCCACAGAAACCTCCCATGCCATGGCTCTGGCAAGCCAGGATCCTCTAAATTTTCAGGTGGCGCTATCCTTTTATCGTGGTGAATTATTACCGGAAGATCGCTACGAAGAATGGGCAAGAGAAAGGCGCGAGAGACTACATCAGATCTACCTGCGATTGCTTTTGGAACTGGCACGCCTCCATGAAAACCGAGGGGAATTCACCATCGGGATTGAAACCTATAAGCGGGCACTGGCAGAAGATCGGGCGAATGAAGACGCACACCTGGGATTAATGCGCCTGTATGGGTTGAGTGGAAAGCGCCAACAGGCGCTACGTCAGTTCCAGTTACTAAAGGAAGGATTGAAAGAAGAACTGGAGGCAGAACCCGGATTAGCTGCCAATCAGCTGTATGAGGCAATTCAATCCGGACAGTTCCAGACGACGACTGCCGCCCTGCCCAGGGATTCTTCAACTCTGTCAACACCTGGTCAGGTTCCGAACAACCTCCCTATCCCGGTTACCTCCTTCATCGGGCGAGAGGCAGAGGTCGCGGAAGTGGTCCATCTGCTGGAGAGACACCGACTGGTTACCCTGCACGGCTCGGGTGGAACGGGCAAAACCCGCCTGGCGCTGGAAGTAGCCCCTCGCCTGCTCGCGCAATATCCCGCCGGTGCGTGGCTGGTGGAAATGGCCCCACTTACTAATCCAGAGGGAGTGCCACAGAAGGTGGCCACAGCATTAGGCTTGCAGTGTACCGGCGAGATCAGCTACCCGGAGTTGTTGGTAAACTATCTCCGTGAGAGACGCCTGTTGCTTATTTTGGATAACTGTGAGCATCTATTAGAGGGATGCGCACGGCTGGCTGACATCTTGCTGCGCGGCTGTTCAAAACTCACCATACTCACCACCAGCCGTGAAGTAATGGGCATCTCAGGGGAAGTAACCTACCGCGTGCCGTCTCTAGCGGCTCCCGACCCGACGTGGCATTCTTCAAAGGAGCTAGGCCAGTGCGAGGCGGTGCAGCTTTTCATGCAACGGGCGCAGGCTGTGCTGCCCGCCTTTCAGTTGACAGAGCATACAATACCGATTGTGGCCCACTTGTGCCACCGGTTGGATGGCATTCCGCTAGCGATCGAGCTGGCCGCTGTCAGAGTAAACGTACTTTCGGTTGAGCAGATTGCTGCCCGCCTGGATGATCGCTTCCGTTTCTTGACTGGTGGCAGCCGTACTGCGCTTCCCCGCCAGCGCACGCTGCGGGGTTCGATCGACTGGTCCTACAACCTGCTGCCCGAAACCGAACGCCTGCTCTTACAGCGGCTTTCGGTTTTTTGGGGTGGGTGGACTCTCGAAGCGGCGGAGAAGGTGTGCGCATTTAATGGGCTGGATATCTGGGATATCCTGGAAGGATTGGCCGCCTTGGTCAATAAGTCCCTGGTAGTGAGTAATGCTTCCACCGGAGCTGAAGTACGTTACCGCATTCTGGAAACCATCCGCCAATATGCTCAGGAGAAACTGGATGAAAGCGACCAGGCCGCAACGGTCCGCGGTCGTCATATGAACTATTTCCTGGGGCTGGCTGAGGTCTACGGGCCGCTGCTGCGCACGCCGCAGGTCGCAGAACTGCTCAACCGATTAGATCTCGAACTGGATAACCTGCGAGGTGCTCTAGGCTGGGCGTTAAGTCGGGAAACGCTTTCCTGGTCAGAAAAAGCAGTCCGAATTGTTTACACACTACAGTATTTCTGGTTCGCCCGGATGCTCGTTCGGGAAGTGATCGATTGGATTGAGAGTGCCCTGCCGCCCCTTACTGGTAATGACCCGATGGTAACCAACCTGCGCGCTAAAGCGTATTTTATCTCCGGGTTCGTGCAAGAAATCAATTGGATTAATGTAAACAAAGGGAAAGCTTACCTGGAAGAAAGTATCCGGCTGTTTCATCATATCGGAAATATTTCTGGCGAAGCTCTGGCATATGCGAGCTTATCTGGCCTACTTGCTCAGGTGATGAAATTTGAAAGAGAAAATCGAAAGCAAGAGGTGCCTTTTCAAGCAAGCATAGAGGATTATACCCATGCCAGCCAAACATGTCGTGAAATTGTACAAGGGTTACTCACTATGCGCGATCCAGAAAGTCGCTGGATCGTTGCCTCCAGTCTGTTTTATTCAGGAATGGGTGCCTATTTTCTCAAAGATTATGAAATTGCCAGGTCTTCTCTTCAACAGGCCAGGTCGATTTTCATCGAGCTGGGAGACTGGATGGGAGAGATCAACACTGCTAATGGCCAGGCCCTGCTGATGATGAGCCGGTCCGCCGAAGAGAGCCAGGCTGTTCTCCGCGATTTGGAACGAGCGATTGAGTTTGCCAAACTCATGAACGTAAGGTTTCTCCTGCCCATGTTATTGGAAGAATGCGGGTTAGCCTGTTACGATCTAGGCCGCTTTCAGGAAATGGTTGATTATTACACAGAGGCCCGGTCGATGTACCACGAGACGGCTAACCCCTGGGATGAAATCTTTCCGGCGCGCATGCGCGGATTAGGCCTTTATCATCTTGGAAATTCTCCGCAAGCCCGAGCCTGTCTTTTGGAATGCCTGGATTTGTCCTTCGAACTAGGCGATACTCAAACCATCTATGCCTGCTTGATCTTTCTAGCGGGGATTGCTTCCATTAACGACGCCGCTATACACGCCGTGAAGCTATTGGGGTTTGTTGAGCGAACCTCCGGGGAGCCGGGTACGATGAACGCCGTCTGGGAGGTACTGGACCGTCGGGACAAGACAGAGTTTAACTTGATCCTATCTCAAACGAAACAGGTCATCCCTGCTGCCGAATTTGACGCCTTCTGGCAGCAAGGCCGAGAAATGACGATGGAGCAGGCGCTGGAGGAAGCTCGAAATCCACCGTTTGATCCATAGAGACAGGAAAACAAGGGACTGCCACCAGAACCTGTTCATCATAATGAAATAAAACCCCATATTAGACGGTAAAAAAGGCTAAATAAAGGTTAAATAAAGGGCTAACCTGTATCCTATCTTCTAGTCAGGTGGTTGTACGGATATGCCAGGTACCACCACACTGATCACTTGAAAATGGAGAGTGAGGTAACTTGCACCTGTGGGGCGTTTGTTACGTCTGTCCCCAAATACTGGTGAGCTTATAACAGGAGGTGAATGATGTACGATGTGATTGTACTTGGAGGACGCTGCGCTGGCGCACCTACGGCCATGCTGCTGGCTCGGAAAGGTTACCGGGTCCTGTTGGTAGATCGGGCTACGTTCCCTAGCGATACCCTATCCACACATGTAGTGCATATCAAAGGAGGCGCGGCGCTCAAGCACTGGGGGCTATTGGATGCTGTGTTGGCTTCTAACTGCCCCTCCAGTCCGCAACTTGAATTTCATCAGGGCCAGATCATCCTGAAAGGTAAGTACCCTCCAATGGATGAGGTGGATGGAGTAGTCGTTCCACGCCGCACAGTATTGGATAAGCTGCTAGTGGATTTAGCGGTACAGGCAGGGATAGAACTGCGCGAAGATTTTCTGGTAGAAGATCTGGTGATAGACGATGGCATAGTGACCGGCATCCGCGGAAGATGTAAATCAGGCGGCTCCTCAAATAGTGTATCCGTGGAAGAATATGCCCACCTGGTGATTGGCGCGGATGGCAAGCATTCCCTCGTGGCTAAAACGGTGCAGGCGCCTGAATACAACCGCAAACCTATTCAAACTTGCGCATACTACTCCTATTGGTCCGGAGTTACCATGGATTTGGGAGCAATCCATAACTTACCTAATCGGTCAATCGCCGCCTGGCCGACCAACGATGGTTTGATGATGGTTGTGATGGGTTTCCCGCTCGCTGAGTTTCCCGCCGTCCGTGCGGATATCGAAGGCAAATTTTGGCAGACCATGCAGGCGGTGCCCGACCTGGCAGAAAAACTGCATACCGGTTATAAGGTTGAGCGCTTTTACGGCACGGCGGATCTGCCTGCTTTCTATCGTAAACCCTACGGTCCCGGCTGGGCGCTGGTCGGCGACGCTGGAATGACGCTTGATCCGGTGACTGGTCAAGGTATCAGTAATGCCTTCCATGATGTAGAACGATTAACCAGCGCTGTGGATGCGTTCCTCTCAGGCCAAACCCCGTTTGATACTGCTATGGCTGGCTATGAACAGGCGCGGAACGCCGAAACGATGCCAATGTATGAATTCACCGCCAATGCGGCTACTTTTGCCCCACCCCCGGTCGAACAGCAGGCGTTGTTCGCTGCTATGGCGCAGCATCCGGAAGCCGTCGAGCAATTTTTTGGCGTTATTACTGGCTCTATCTCCTTTGCATCTTTCTTTTCACCAGAAAACATTATGCGAATAAAAAGTTCCTAATAATGTAAGCGCTACTTCCTCTAACTAGAGGGGAAACTTCTGAACCCGTCAAAGTGATAATCCGCACCACACACTCTTCGTTCAAGTTTGAGATGTCTATCATTTATACCAAGAACCTTTATACCTCTTCGTCATTCCCAGGCATCTCAGCTATCACTCACCCAATTTTCTAACAGCATTTTGAGATCATTGGCTTTTGCCACCAACTCTCCGCTCTGCAAATTGCTTACGGACAGCAAAGGAGGTAGCCCAGCGTATAATTGTGGAAGGCCTAACCACTCCACCACCTGCATGCGGATCCACTTGTTATACGCCAGAGGGTACACCCGGCGTGAGATGAAAAGAGCCTGTAAGAACTCCTGAATACCTTTATACAACCGGTCAAAGGCCTGGAAATATAGCTCGCGACGGATGAAAAAAGGCACATGTTCCAGATCGTAACGGCAGGCCGAGCAAGCCATAGATAACCGCTGGTTGCGTAAATCGTCGATGTAATAAGGCAGCCATTGCGTCTGGAGATAACGGTAATACGATCCAGCGCTATGTAACGGTGCGCCGTAAGCGATGAGGTTGCCGATACCCAGCTCAAATCCATCCGGACCGCCGCCATCATCCCACGTTTCAGGATGGTATTTCCCGCGCACCACATCCAGGTGTATGTGGGAGTGTTCACCGCTCAAGCGGAATCGCCGCAGCACCTCATTACCGACCAACTCCCGCTGCCACTCCGCCTCAAGGCGGGCTGCCTCATCATCAGGCATACCCGGATCAATCAGCACTGCCATGTCCAGATCACTCTCGGGGATGCCCTGACCGCGCGCGCATGAGTTGACCACCAAAACCGTATCGACTCCTGGTTTTGGTTGAAAAAAAACATAGGCTCTGTCTGCAGCCTGCTCGTGTAAGATGGTTGGAAATTGTAAATGAAATTTAATCATCTCTATATATTACCCATTCGGTCACGGCTGGCAATACCTTATGACCATCAACTCGAGCATTGCCAGGGAAAGGCAGCCTCTCTCCACCCGTTTCGCCCACCGGTCTTGGGACAAACACAAGTTCACATACCCGTTGAATTTCACGCATTTATGTGCTACACTTAAAAACGTGAAGGAGAATTTATTACCATGGAAACCCAAAACATTACATTAGCTGTACCCAAGAAGATCCTGACAAAATTCAAAGAAATCGCCTTTCGCCGGCAGAAATCGATCTCCAAACTCATGACCGAAATGATGGAAGAGGCTGTTTTAAATGAAGAGGGATATCGGGTAGCGCGGGATCGCCACTTACGACGCTTGGATGCTGGCGTCAATCTTCAAACGAATGGTCACATCCCCTGGAAACGGGATGATCTCCATGAGCGATAATCTTGCGATGGAATTTATCGACACCAATATTCTCGTATACGCGCATGATCGGTCGGCTGGTGAAAAGCATGAGGCTGCGCGAGATCTGATTCGAGGATTGTGGGAAACAGGAAATGGATGTTTGAGTGTTCAGGTTCTACAAGAATTTTACGTCACGGTTACTCGAAAAGTAGCCCGTCCGCTATCGCTGGAAGAGGCTGCTGAGATCATTCGGGATCTTGGTTTCTGGCATGTGCACACCCCTACCGCAGAGGATGTACTCGGTGCGATTGATATTCAACAAAATTACCAGGTTTCGTTTTGGGATGCGATGGTGATTCACAGTGCCAAATGCTTAAGCTGTCAGGTGATCTGGTCTGAAGATCTATCGGATGGGCAGACGTACGAGAACGTACAAGTGAAGAATCCTTTCAAGCAATCGAAAGGATGACTCGTTCCTGTTGATCTATGATTTGGATAATCCTCGGAACAACATCATTCCAGCCAGAAATAGTCCATTTCTTCCGCTTTACAAAAATGTAAGTCTTTCTTGTCAGGTTACACAACTCGATGTAAAATGGCTCCTACAGGCAGAAAAAGCCCTTTAAAAAGCAAAATTCGCGCCGAAAAGCGCGTTTCAGCAGTCTTTCAAGTCTTAGAATGGGTTGAAAGTCTGTCCCCCCGAATTTACTTGCAGATGGGGCGATGCCCGTCGCTCCCGCTCGACACAGAAATCTGCTCAAAATTGAGCAGATTTTTTGTTTAAGCTCAATTTTTACCATTATTTTGTTTCAGAAAAACCCATTTTTTACCAATATTTCTTCCCAATCCTGTTTGTGTTCAGATCGCGGGTGCGAACCTCTGAATCATCATCTCACCCGCGATAATATATAACGTCTGATGTGAAATCAAAAGCGGCTTGACGAAAAGCGGGAATGCTCTCAAGATTATGGTGCTGACCCAAATCGAGAGGAGACATTCCCATGACAAGTATAACCATGATTGACCTTTTCACCATCATTTTCGTACTCGTGGATGATTGGTATCAAAAGGAAGGGGTCAAACTGCTGCGGGGCAAACCAGGCGCAAAACCGGCATTTACCGACAGCGAGGTCATTACTTTGATGCTGGCCCAAGAATTCATCCCCTTTCCCAGCGAAACGCAGTACATTGGCTTTATCCGCGCCAACTACCTGGCACTTTTTCCGAAATTAGTTGACCAAAGCCAATTCAACCGTCGCGCGCGGGCTTTACGCTTGCTCGTTGAACAACTCCGCCGCTATTGGCTCATCCAAAAAGGCTGGCATTTGCACACGCGCTATCTGCTGGATACCAAACCCGTGCCGGTTTTGGGCTATAAACGCAATAAGGACCGCAGCGACTTCGCCGGCAGTGCGAATTTTGGCCGGTGTGTCAGCCGCAACCTCAAATACTTTGGCTATAAATTGGTGACCATCAGCACCCTCAATGGCATCCCGATGGTGTATGATCTGGTTCCGGCCAATACCGATGAGCGCTTAGCGGCTGAAGCGGTTATTGACTACTTCTCATTCTGTGATATCTTTGCGGATAAAGGCTTTTTAGGGCTCAAATGGCAGACCAGCATCTTTGATCAAACGAACAACCTGCTCTGGACACCCCGCCGGGCCAATCAAAAGGTGCAGAATAGCCCGGATCTGGATCGTTGGTTAAGCAAAATCCGCGAATGGATCGAAGGGGTTTTTCATGAAATTCAGAATACCGGTCGGAATATTGAACGCTTTTTAGCCAAAACGATCCTCGGCCTGACCACCCGCGTGATTGCCAAGATGACCGCCCATCTTTTGCGGCATCTGCTCCGCAAGGAATTTCGCTTACAAGCAATATAGCAATAACCCACCCTATCCGATGTTATTCACCTGTACCTTTGTCTGGATTTCTTCCCTGCGCATAGCGGTTAGTCCAATCCCTATTGGACGATATGTTTTTACTCCTTCATTTTTGTGGGGTTGCAGGACAAGATCCTTTTTTGAATTGAAGCGAAAACAATAACGTAGACTTTTGAAGTATGCAATGATTTAATTCATCCTATGGGTTCTTCTTTGCTAATCACTAAGCTTTACATTCCCAAACCCCGTGCAGATTGGATAGCCCGGCCACAATTGATCCAATGCTTGCAAAATGGGCTAAGCAATGGCAATCGGCTGACACTGGTATGCGCTCCCGCAGGGTATGGAAAAACAGCGCTGGTCACCAGCTGGCTGGCAATGCTGGCTGCGAGTGGTTCGTGTTGTTCGGCAACCTGGCTCGCCCTCGATGAAAGCGATAATGATCCGGTTCGCTTCTTTTCCTACATGCTTTCAGCGTCCCAACGTGTATACCCAGATTTGGGTAAATCGCTCTCTAGTACCCGGCGGCATAAATCCCTCCATAGTTATCATGTAGCGCCGGGTACGTTAAACAGTCGGGCAGTACATTGAATAACTGTTGAGGTATTTATGCCCGACTGTACTAGTGGGTCAGTTGGCATGAAACTTGCCATGAAGAGTGGAGTGAAAACCACTCGAAAAAGGCAGGGACAGGGCGATGACGGGACGAAAGAAAGACCCATTGCGGAAGATAACCGAGGAAGAACGGGAATGGCTCGAGCGGATTGGTCGGTCGCAAAGTGAACCGGCGAGTCATGTCATTCGCGCGAAGGAAATTTTAGCGGTGGCCGATGGATGCAACTATACCCAGGCGGCGGAACGGGCCGGGCGGAAATGCGGCGATCCCGTCTCGCATTTGGTAGCGCAGTTCAATCGGGAAGGGTTGGCGGCGATCCAGCCCAAGCACGGTGGTGGGCCAAAGGCGAAATACACCGCGACCGAACGGGATCGTGTACTCCAAGAAGCGCGACGGCAGCCGACTGCCGAGCAGGACGGGACGAATACCTGGTCATTGGCCACCTTGCAGCAAGCGCTGCGGAAAGCAACGGATGGCTTGCCGGAGATCAGTACGGAACGGATCTGGGTGATTTTGCAAGAAGCGGGCTTCCGCTGGCAGAAATCACGCACCTGGTGTGAAACGGGTCAAGTGGCCCGGAAACGCAAACGGGGCGTGGTAACTGTCACCGATCCGAACGCGGGTCAAAAAAAGAATTGATCGAGACGGCCTATCGGGAAGGCGAAAAAATGGGGTTGGCGGTGTGGGTAGAAGATGAAGCAGGACCGTACCAGACGGTTCCCTATGCGGGAGAAAGCTGGCAACCGGAAAGCCAGCCGGTGCATCAACCGCACGAGTATATCCGCAATGGAACGGCCAAAATGCTGACCCTGTTTCATCCGGCCAGTGGAACTGTACGGGTCAAAGGCGTGACCCAATCGACCAACGTTATTTTGCACCCCTGGATCAAGACTTAAGTCGAAGACATCCTAAAATCACTCCCTGAAAAACCCATCCTGGAGGAAGAAACCAACCGCCAAGTATGGAAAACCTGGCAGCGTGGTTTATCGGTGCGCATAACGCTGCCGCAGCAACTGCCACCGTTACGGATGTTGTTGATTTGGGACAACCTCCAAGGTCATTACACTCCCGAACTTGTCTTGTGGTTGTTCGCGCATGGCGTGATGGTTTTATATACCCCGTTGGGTGGTTCCTGGTTGAATATGGCTGAGTTGATCCAACGCATTTTGATTTGCCGAGCCTTATCTGGACAAAATCCGCAGGCTCCTGAACAAATCATTGCCTGGTTAGAGGCAGTGGCAAGTGTCTGGAACCAAAATCCAACCTCGTTTCATTGGGGCGGTGCGAGAGCGGCGCGGCGGGAACGCAGTCGCCAGCGCCGTTCGGCCTTAGGTGGCTCGGGCGCTTGTGTGCATCGTTCCTTTCGCCCCAAAACTGAACTTGATCCAAAAATGGCACGACTTATGCCAATTGACCCACTAGTATACTGAGCTTGCCGCAGCTGCCATCGCCAGTGAACCTGATGGTGATGCTCATCAATGAGCTTGTCGCCGCTTCTGCAACACAAGCTGCCCCCGTTCCATTGGTTCTGGTTTTGGAAGATTACCACTTCATTCACAATTCTCTCGTCCAGGAAGCGGTTGAACTGCTGGTGAACCAAGCCCCCGCCCATTTGCATCTGGTTTTGATAACACGCGAAGATCCGCCGTTTCCCCTGGCACGACTGCGCGGGCAAGGAGAAATAACCGAAATCCGCGCCGCTAACCTCCGCTTCCGTCCTGAGGAAAGCAGTTCCTTCTTTGCCAGCGCGCTGCAGCTGGCACTTCCGCAAGATATTTTGCTCACCTTGAACGAGCGCTGCGAGGGTTGGGCCGTTGGGATGCGCATGGCAGCGCTCGCTTTAAGAGAGTATGAAGATCCGGGAGCATTCATCCAGGCATTTCGGGGAAGCCATCATTATGTGACCGATTTTCTGATGGAAGAAGTTCTTCATCACCAACCCCCGAAGTAAATCGTTTTTTACATCTGACGGCAGTTCTCGACCGGTTCAACGCCAGCCTGTGCGGTGCGCTATTAGGACTGGGCGATAACAAAACTCAGGATGATTACCAGCGAATTTTGATGTATCTGGAACGATCCAATCTGTTTATGGTTCCGCTAGATGCCACCCATACCTGGTTCCGCTATCACCATCTATTCGCGGATCTACTGCGCTCGCGCCTTGAACCATCTGAATGATTGGATCTGCTCACCACAGCAGCGTCCTGGTTCGAACAGCATGATCTGCTTCCCGAGGCTATCCAGCATGCCGTAACTGCGTTGGATGCGGCGCGAAATCAGTCAGAGAAAGCAGCTCCGGCAGGGTATCCGGCTGCTTTGAACCTGGTTGCCCGCCTGGTACGGCAGGCTGCTGAAGAGGCCATTCAGCGGGTAGACCTGGACCAGCTAATGGGCTGGCTGCAGCACCTGCCGGATGAATATTTCGGTCCACCCTTTATCAATGGTGTACAACTGAGAAACGCCTTAGCCAGGCGTTTCTCAGTTAAAAACCGTCCGGAACCTGGCAGAAGTCCCGCTTGGAGTTAGGCAGGTCACCGACTATTCGCAATCTTGCCCTCTTTACAATCAGAATCACGGTAAAGGATAGAGTAATAAGTCCGTTACCGTCCATCTTCGATCCGTTAGCCCAGCCAGCATGGCCAGAGTCCGCTTCCATACTTTCTGGGCTGTTATTTTCTCTTCCGTTGAACCAGCTGCGCCAGTTCTTTGACCAGGCTTTCATGCGGTCGGACAAAATGATAGTACGCTCGCCATTACTATGTCGCCGCCACCATTCCAGATGCTCTATCAGCTCAGGCGTGTACTTCGCCGGTCCTCATGTGCGGCGGGTCAGCTTACTGACACTCTGCCGGATTGATAAGTTCAGCTGTTCCACGAAAGCAGTGTTAATCGCCCGCTCAGCCCCTCCTGGCAAAGGCGCTCCGCATAGGTGTTTGCTTCTCCAACCAATACTCGCCGTTCGACTCCTACTGTTTTTCTCCGCCGTCGGTGTTGCATTTGCGAACAAACGAGATCACCTGACTGTACACAAAGTCATTAAACAGCACCCGAACCCATTGAGCCGCTCAGCACCTGGGGAAAGGAGATTTTGACTTGTAATGAAACCAAATGACCTGGAGGAACCAGCAATCTTCAGGATCTATTTCTCTGGCGAGCGTTCAGCGAATCACTATAAGCCGATCCGCTCATCTCGCCACTGAATCAGGCGTTCCGCGCGCGGTGGGGGTTTGAGCGGGAAACGCGCTGCGGCAAGCGGAGTGCCAACCACTTTCACCCGAGAAAGGTCCAGTGTCCCATAACCGTCCTGAGCAGCATACATGAGATAGCCTACGTTCTGAGGGTCAAAGCCCAACAGGGTCGTCGCCAGGGTGTCCACCGCCACAAAATCGGCCCCGGCAAGGGCAAAGCGTGGTTCAACGTAGTCACCATCGGCACACTGCGGCACGCGCCCGGCCTCAAATGAATGGAACGCGTCTAAAACGGCCACATCCGGGCGGGCATGCTTTAGCAGCGTGCGGATATTCTTGTGGATGGTGCGTGTGCAGGCGGCTAGATTATCGTCCCGCCCAAACTCGTACACACCATGCATGTGCCAGATCTTGCCCTCGTTCTCTCTCACCAGGCCCATCATGTTCTTCGCCGAAAGCGTAATCAATACATCACTGTGCGCCTTCGGTACGGAGAGCGAGATCAGGCAGTCAAACATGCGGTAGGCGCGCGAAAGCTGCGCAGATAGTGGTCGTCCGGTAATATCCATCAGTTCTAACGCATCGAAGCCCAGGTTGTTTAGATCCAGGAATTCGAAGTCGTAATCTTCTTTAATCTGAAAGTAATGGTTCTCTTGAAACAGCTCCATCGGGCGCGAACTGGCCTCGCCTACGCAAATCCGGCCGGTTGAGAAGCGGAGCAGGTATTCCAGCACCGCACGGATGGCATCGGGCTGGGTATTGGCCAGTTCACCCTCGCCTGCCCCCATCACCGTGTTGACTTTTATCAACACATCGCCGTGAACTTTGTTAGCCACTTCCGGCCCGGCATTCTCCAGTGCATGAAACACATTCTCGAACCGGTCATCGCCTTTGACCAGACCCACTGTCGGCATGGCAGACCTCCTGTTTTTGAAATTGGATGATCTCATTTTAGAAGGATCGGCGCATTTGTCAATATTAGGCAGCGCGGCAATCGCTGCCGCGATCTTTTGAACCATCCTGATTACCAGGCGTACGCTTCAGGGGCCATCCCGCCTGGCCCCGGCCAGATCTCATCCAAACATTTCAACGCTTCGGTATCGAGCTGCAGGTCCAACGCTTGCAGCGTACCGGTCAGCTGCTCCACTGTGCGCGGGCCGAGGATTGGCGCGGTGACTGCCGGTTGGTGCAACAGCCAGGCCAGGGCCACATTCACCGGCGTTTCGCCCAAATGGGTGCAAAAAGCGTCATAGGCTTCCAACTGCCCCTGGTGCTTGAGGATCAAATCTTCCAGCCAGGGCTCTAATATGCGGCGGCCTTCCTGTTTCTTACGCAGTACGCCGGCCAAAAAGCCGGACTTCAGCGGGCTCCAGGGTAGAAGACCCAGTCCATAGTGCTGGCAAGCCGGGATGACTTCCAGTTCGAGCGTGCGATCTTTGAGGTTGTATAGGCTCTGCTCGCTGATCAATCCCATAAAGTGACGCGACTTTGCCGCTGCCTGCGCCTGAGCGATATGCCAGCCGGCAAAATTGCTGCTGCCCACGTAGATCACTTTTCCTTCGCGAACAAGCTGCTCCATCGCCTGCCAGATTTCTTCCCAGGGCGTCTCCCGGTCGATATGATGCATCTGGTACAGGTCAATATGATCGGTTTTCAGCCGATGCAAGGAATCTTCACAGGCCTTACGAATGTGATACGCCGACAACCCACGCTGGTTAACGCCTGGGCCCATCACATTGTAGACCTTGGTTGCCAGCACAATCTGCTCGCGGCGCCCGCGGTCCTGGGCCAGCCAGCGCCCGACGACGCTCTCCACGCCGCCTACGCCTTCCGGAGTAAAATAATCTCCATAGACATTGGCTGTGTCGAAGAAGTTAATGCCGCGTTCCAGAGCAGTATCCATGATTGCATAACTGTCTGGCTCAGAAATAAAGTCGGGGCAAAAGTTCATTGTTCCCAGGCAAAAACGCGAGACCTTCAGGCCGGTGCGACCTAAATGTGTGTACTGCATATGTCCTCCTTCTCCATCAGGCGATGGGAGCCAGACCATTGCGCGTATCATCCCATGTGAGGATGCGTGACGGGGTGAGCTTGATAATGATATGCTCGGCTGTTGATCATCCGCTTGGGAGTCGGCGATTCGGTTCCTTCTGGGCCAAGGTATTTAGTATAAATGCACTTGACCATATCTAGCACATAACTACGTTCCGTGAGGATCTCGGCCTTGCCTTCCAGAATAACCGCTTTGAAGCGCAGCCCACCTTCAGTGATGTCGATCGAGATGGCAATATTAGGGTTTGCAGTCAGGTTCTTCGCTTTGACAAAAGTGGGCGGCGTCTCCATATAGACGCTGGTCCCATCCCAGTAGAACCAAACTGGGACAACATGCGGGCGTCCGTCCGGACGCGTGGTTGCCACCCGAGCGATCAGGGGCTCTGCTAGAAAAGCGTCGATTTCTGCGTGTGTCAGTTCCGGCATTATTTCCTCCTTAAAAAGGAGGGGCAGCCCCTAGATTTTGGTTGAGCTGCCCCTCGAATCGTTCCTAACCTTCCAGACTTGTACGCGCCATTACGGAGAAACATGCCCGTATGGTATGCCGGTCCTCTTCTTCAATCAAGCGCGTCTGCTGAATGGCAATCGGAACACTGCTGATGTACTTCGCGCCAAAAATCTTATTTTTACGCACCAGGGTATCCATGAATACCGGCAGCACACGCTGCGGTTCAACGTGGAAAGGATACACTTCCTGTTTACCATCGCCGTAATAGGCGGATAACTTGACCTCCGCCGGTTCGAGATTTGGGTTGAGCAGGAAAGCCCATTCAGGTTCTTTCAAGCGCTGTCCAGGCTGATCAATCACCAGTGCATCTGCGTAATACAGTGTCGACGAAAGCTGCGTCCCACAGATCACTGAGTGCATTGCGCGAGTATACCAGTCTTCTTTATCCTCCAGGCCATAGTAACCAGTGGTAATTTGCACCACCGTGTTTTCCGTGCTCTCGACCTTCGCGCCAAAACGCATATTCTGCAGCACTTCATTGCAGCTTAAGAGGTGGCGGTTAATCCCCGTTTCAGCGGGTAGCGTCAGAGCCATTTCCGTCGGGGGGCAGTCCTCATAATAAAAGGTGAAGTGCAGGTCAGCAGGCTGCGGGGTCGGGTTGAACATGCAAACCCAGGTCGACTGGCGAACTTCGCCCTCTTTCTCTAGCAAATAACCATCGGCAAAATAATGAACTTTCGACATGGTAATCTCCCTTCCGATTCCGAGTAATCAATTCATAAGTAGACTGTGTGATTGGATGCAGTGCCACAGTTCTAGACCGGTAACCCTGAGCGTGAGAAGAACTTGCGTGGATTTTCGACCAGGAAGGTATGCACATCCTGATTGGTAAAACCGGCCTTGAGCAGTTCGGGAACTGTGTTGGTAACCATAAAGGCGTAAGTCCGCTTCTCAGCGCCTGGGTGGTCAGCTTCAGCCTCAAACTCGATCTTCCCGGCCTTATTCCAAGTCCAGTTGACATCCATGCTCATTAGTACTTTTTCGGAGAAACCGGCGTCACACAGGTGATGCAGCAGGTACGTCAGGTCAGGCCAGGGTGTATCCCAGTCAAAAGCGAAGTTGTTGAACAACAACGAACCGCCTTTTCGGGCAATATCCTCCAGGTACCTTGCCTCTTCCTGAACCGTACGCCCCTGCCAGCCGAACTCAGCCTCAACATGCGAGAAAAAGGCCCGATTAAAGGTCCGCGCCGGATCGCTCCAGCACCTGCGCCTGCTCGCGCGACCCGGCGCAGGCATGCGTGGCAATGCACACCCCTAACTGACGTTGCACTTTTGCAGCGGCGGTGAAGACCTGCACCTCCCAGGGGGTCAGCTCCGGGCGATCACCCGCCACTTTGATGATCCCAGCCTTGATATTAGTGCCGTCAATACCCTGGGTCAGCTCGCGCGTCATGCGTTCCATCATCTGCTGCTCGCTGAATGCCGCCAGCGGCTTGGGCGTGATGCGTTCCAGATAGTAGCCTGTAGAAGCCACGATGTTGATATCCACCCGGTCATTAATTTCCATCAGCCAATCAATGCGCCGCACCGGGGTCAGTTCGACCATGGTCTTTACGCCTACCCGGCAAGCATCATCCAGCAGCTGCACAGCGAAATCAATCGAAGGCTTGCGGCGCGAGTCGTCATGCTGGAACATCACGTGCTCGTGGATTAGAGTCAGGTCCAGGTTATTTGAATCAACCGGCCCGCGTACAGTTTGAATTTCAGCCATAGGATTCTTCCAATTAATCGAGCTTGGTATTGGTTTGGTAAGCGGCGTTATTCCACCGCTGTTTCAGAAAAGGTTTTAATCGGTCGTGCGTCCAGAACCGCCCAGGCGCGCGAAAACTCATACTTCCCACGCTCAAAGATGTGGCGGATGCCTTGAACGGTGATGGGTTGGTCGCTGCGTACGCGCACGGCGTAGGGCTGGTCAGCCAGCACCTGTGGTAAATCCGCCAGATCGGTTGACTTAATGCGCTCCGCCGGAACGGTCAGGGATACCTCCACTGGAACAAGCGTTGAAGGAGATTCAGAAGTATTACTGCTCAAGTCAACATCCCCGCCTGGGATAAAGGTAATTGTGCAATATGCTTCACGTTGATTCGGGTTGAGGATGGTCAGATATTCGCGTTCTTCAAGAGGGAAGCGCTCGGAGGTGATATAGACGCAGTCTATGTAATACCATTGCTTTTCCAGTTCTCCCAATGGACCAGGATGAAACATGAAGGTTGCCATGCTGTTGGTGACCCGTTCGTCGCACAGCCGGTCACCTACCGTGGCCTGCACGATGATAGGGGTGCTGCTGACCACGCGCATGCCAAAGCGCTTCTTCGGATTGCAGCCCAGCGGCAGGTTAGCAGTACCAAGGAAGTCGGACTCATCTTGCATGTGCAGGCGGCCTTGCTTCCCGGCTAAAAGAGTAAAAGTGTAATCTTTAGGCGGTTCATCTGCGTAATACCAGGTCGCTATGATTTTGGCGTCCTGAGTTTGCGAAAGATTGAGCATCAGCGCCCAGGCATCAAATATGTTGGTGCACTGCACCGTTTCACCCGTCACCCAATCTTTGAAGGGCTCGTACTGTGAGAAAAACTCTGTGGCATACCACTCTTGATACATCACCTACCTCCTTCTTTCTTGTTGGCGAAAGGGTTATAAACCTCATCCGCCAGATTCCCTCTCCAAGATTTGTATTTTGATCATTTTCTCTTTTCAAAGGATACGCAGGCTGGTGATGCCGCGCGGTTTGATCGGAACGATCAAGCGGCCAGCTTCTACAGCCAGCGGAGATTGGTCCTTTTCAAGGTGGTCGGTCACCGCTCCCGCGCTGGGAGACAGCGCCGCGGCAATTTGCACTCTAGCCTCGTCCGGGTTGCCCGCCACTTCCCACAGACGGGCAATCAGCCCGGCTTCTTCGGCTGGTTTCAAGCTGGCGAGCAGCACGCCCTCTGGCTCAACTGACATAAAGCTATAAGGCTCCCGCGACAGCGGAGCGTCTGCCGCGCCGCTGGCAGTCACAACGCGTAGTTCGTTGTTGTCTTCCCAGGCAAAACGCACGGCAGCCACCGGGTCGAACCCAGCTGCATGGCCACACAAGCTGAAACGGAAGGTAAAAGTATGTTCGCCATTCTGGTCACGGATGGCCTCATTGCTGTCATAGATGTTGCCCATCGCCAGCACCATCAGTGTACTGTTCGGGTCCACTGACTGGGGATCTCCAGTCGTGGTGCGCCCGCCCCACTGGACGATGTAGCTGTCTACCTGAGAAAACGTCACCCCGTTTTCCTGGTTGAACACATCTACGAAGTGACGCACCGTTGCCGCCGATAATCCCGCCCCGGGCAGCTGGTCCGCACCCGGTTCAATCACAGCTCCAGGAGATTCAAAGCGGTACTGGCGGTTAGAAATGTTGAAGGGGAAGGCAAAATTCAGCTCCTGCTTTGCGCCGCTAAGCTCTTTTTCTACCTCATTGCGAATGTCGACCCGGTCCAGGCCAGTATAAAGCGTTAGTGTTGTGGTTATTTGGTGTTGCTTCAACTTGACGTGAACAATCAGGCTGGCCGAAACCGGACCGCATGGGCCGGGTTCCACTGTGACCTGCTCTGCGGTATACGACACAGCATTTTCAATATGCGGCGGGTCCATCAACGCGCGTGGCTGCCTGGGATCAGCTGGTTCTCCAATGGTATATACCACCTGGTTGAGATGAAATTCGCTGCCAGCATCCACCAGTTCCTTCTCGCGCAACTTGTCATATAGGCTAGTGACGCCTCCGGTGAGCGGGCTTACCTGCAAGCGGTAGAACGGCCCTTCCAGCCCGTTTTCCTTGTACTGCCAGGGGGTAGGCGCGGTTTGAGCCGTGGCAGGCTGGCAGATATACAGGCGGTAGCCCAGCGAAGGCACCTCTCGGGCTTCAAAATAAGTCACCGGCAGGCCTTGTTCTTCAAGTACCTGCACCGGTACACTTTCCCCGCTGCTAACATCGACCAGCGCGCAGCCTTCTTCCAAGCCTTCTACCCGCGCAACACCGCTGCGCTGCCACGGCAGGCCGTTGAACACCACCAGAGTGTGTGCCATGCCAACTGGCACCAGACCACCCAATACTCGCAGACCGCCTTTGATGAACCGGTCATAGGCAGCATTAGCCTGGGCCTGCCACTGCTGGCGAAGCGCAGCATTCAATGCCCGGTTCGCATCATTAGCCCCGTTCCAGGCGTGGTCACCCAGGTAGCGCAGGTTGCGCCAGCCGTCTTGCAGTTCAGCGCGGTGTTCCGTGAACCAATCCGGGGCCAGCACCGACAGGATAGCTCCTAATTTATCCGCTAACCCGGCCGATTCCTGCGCACGCCGCCAGCCGGCCACATATTTCGCCAGGCAAGCTGGCCAGGTATCCCAACCTGTGCCGTAATCGCCACAATACACCTCCAGCGGGATGCCACGCTGCGCGATCTGCGCTTCTATATCTTCCCAATACTGCGCATGGGCCGCATTGACCAGCTTGGGGTATTCCCAACCCTGGTTGTTATAGGCAGTGATGGTTTCGGCCTTGCGCTCGGGCAGGTCTTTGCTCTGCGGTTTACCGGGTTGGAAGGGAATCAGGTCGCCGTAGCAACCCAATAGGGCAATCGCATTGAAAGGATAACGCTCGCCCCAGCCCCGGTATTCAGGAATAACCTTCTCGTGCATGGCCTGGTTTGTCGCCTCCAGCCCTTTGAGCACGAAGTTGCCTTCCACATAATCTGTATTGCGGCGGCGGAGCAGGATTTGCGTCCCATCGACACCTTGCCAAAGGAAGAGCGGCGGTTCTTCCAGGCGGCTTGCCCAGGGACACTCGTAAGGCAGGATGGCTTTTATCAGGTGTTCGACTCCACTGCCCGCCAGAATGCCTGGCATATCCCAGGCAATTGAGGGCGTTTCCTGGTGGTTCGCATACGCCATGTTTAACCCATACTTGCGCGCCCATTCTCGAGCAGTATAGAAATGACGGATCTGCTCCTCCAAGGTTAGATTCTGGGTCAACGTCATGTTATAGAAGGGGTTGAGGGTAACCTCTTCCTGCCGTATGGCTTCCGCGAGGCGACCTGCCTGCTCAGGATACCGTTGTTCAAAATATTCCAACTCAATAGAGTGGACCAGGTTATAGCGGTTATGGTTTTCCCAGGCGCTGGCACGCGTCGCTTCCGCAAGCTCAATTTCTTTCATAGTCAGGTCGGCGTCATCCTGGATGACAGCTGGGTAGTTATCATAGACCCAGGTCGCGTCTGTACAGACGTCAGCCACCAGGTAAACCACCCACGGCCGCTGACTGCCCACAGCCACAGCCCCTGTAATCTCATCAGCAGCGGTGGAGATCGTCAATCGCGCCTGAGGTTCTGGCTCATGCTCAGGCCATAGGGTAGGAGCATAAACACGGTACTGTTGCACGCCGGGCTGGATATCCAGTGGTGTGCGCGCTTCCAGGCCAGCCGCCTGGATGAGCGCCTCCCCGGTGAGCAGATCCGAACTGTCATTTTCCAGTTCCAGTAAGACCCACTGGCACAGCTCACCGGCATTATGGCTAAAGTAAAGGGTCTCTTGTGAGCCCAGAATTTTCAACTTTGAAGAAGGCATAGCACCATCCTTATCGATAACCATGAAAGTTCCGGGGCGATCCTCCGGAACAACAAGTATTCGCCAGAACAACCCTGGCAACCCCCTTACCGATTCCCCTGCCAGACGAGAGATGCAGCGCCAAGCAAACCTGCCTGATCACCAAGCCGGGAAAGCGTGATTTGCAACCCTTCCCGGTCCACCCAGCTACCGCAGCGCAGCAGCACGGCCTGGCGCAGTGGCTCGATCAGCAAATCCGCGCCGCCGACCGCCACCCCGCCACCCAGCGCGAGCACCTGCGGGTTAAGCAGGTGGACCAGGTTTGTCAGGCCAACCGCCAGATAGCTGACCGTAGCATGCACGACTGCGCAAGCTACCGCATCTCCCTGTCGCGCAGCCTCAAAGACCAGTTCCGTTGTGACCGGTCCATCACCAGCCAGCTGTGCCAGTCGCGAGGAGCTTCCGCGTTGTAAAGCCGCCGCTGCACGCTGGGCAATCGCTGGTCCAGATGCCAGACTTTCCAGGCAGCCGAAACCGCCGCAGTTACACTGCGGGCCATTGGGATCAATGGTGGTGTGTCCAAACTCCCCAGCGGTCCCGCGCCATCCACGTAGTATCTGCCCGCGTACCAAAATTCCCGCACCGATTCCGGTGCCTACCACCACATAAACAAAATGCTGTGTTCCAGCGCCTGCACCTGCCCAGGCTTCACCCAGGGCGGCCGCATTGGCATCCATCTCGATCCACACTGGCAAGGCAAACGCCTCTGTCAACAGAGATTTGAAAGGCACATCCCGCCAGTCACCCTGGTTTGGAGAAGCGAAAACCACGCCGCTTTCCACATCTAACATGCCGGCAGTGCTGTAGCCCAGGCCGGCAATGCGCGCCCAGTCCACGGCATGCTTGCTGGCCAGGCCGCGCACCCGGGCAGCCAGTAGCCCCACCAGTTCTGCCGGGGGCATTCCCACGGCGATCGGGAAGCGCTCGCTCGCCCATACTTTACCCTGTACGTCAACCAGGCCGATCAGCGCTTTCGAGCCGCCAATGTCGATGCAGGCAGCCAAAGGTGCTGCGGTTAGCAAAGCCGAAAAAGGTTCACCCATAGAAATCCAAACATAAGAACCACCCTCCCTTCTTTACTGTGAAAGAAGGGAGGGGCTAAAAGTATCGTCGATTACGTGGACTTCATCTTGTCCAGGGTTTCCTGCTTGACACGCGCCATGCTGGCCTCTGGGGTTTCATCGAGGTGCAGAACCTTGTCGAAGGCTTCTGTCAGCAGGTTAATATACTCAGAGGCGACCGGATTTCATCGGCATCACAGCGGATATCTTACGACCGCTGTCGAGAATTTCCTTCCCTTTTTTTGCCGCAGGCCACCACTGGCGGGCATCCGAGTTCATGCTCTTGCGTAACACCAGTTCTTTAAATTTACCATGAACATTGAGCTGGTATTCCGGCGAGAGGTAGAAGCGCAGCAGTTCCCAGGACCAATCCGGGTTCTTGGTACCTGCCGGAATCACCCACGGCCAGGACCATAAAGCTACTGCACTGTCGCCATGTTGTTTGCTGGCGGGTGGTGCAGGCGGCGCCATAATGCCGTAATCCTGGTTGACGACCCAGTCGGGGTGAAAATCAAAGATGGACTGCCCATTCCAGTCGCCCTCAACCTGGTAAACCAGGTTACCCGCCAGGTAGGGGTTCTGCTCGCCAGACTGTGAGCCAATGCTGCTGCTCCAGCGGTCGAGAGCATCCACGCCATACTTCTTTTCCTGGGCTACCATATCGTTGAGCGCTTCTAACACACCCGGATGATCCGGGGTCGGCTGACCACCGTTCGCATCCCATAATTCGCCGCCGAAGTTAGCAATCCAGGCAAAGCGCGCCCAGTTCCAGGTAGGGACGGTCATGCCCAGACGTTTGATGCTGCCATCATCGGCTTTGTTAGTGAGCTGTTCCGCCCAGTTCCATAGTTCTTCGGTATCCTTTGGCTCATCAGTTCGGGCCTTTGCCGATATCTTTCAAAGCTGGCGGCCGTGACCAAAGCATGAACAGGCCGCCTAAATCAACCATGCCCCAGGTCTTGCCGTCCATGCGACAGGTATCCATCACGCCAGCCACATAGTCGTTCACATCGAACTTGGCCCCTTGAATATAGTTGTCCAGCGAGATGATCATATCCCGGCTGGCCCAGTTCCCCATGCGTTCAACGCAGTCCCAGGTATGGAACAGGTCCGGCGGGGTGCCGGCGGCGGCGGCGGTCACAAAGGCATCACAGTTTTGCCCACCCACCGGCTCCACTTCCACGTTCGGATAGGCTAGCGAAAAGCGTTTGATGACCTCATTGGTAAACTGCATGGCGGGTTCATAGTTGTTACCCCACCAATATAGTAGCTTCGTTTTCTCTGGTGGGTTGCTCATCATGGGGGTAAAGCCTTCCAGCTTATCCCCGGTAGGCACTTTGATTTCTAACGTTGTGGTCGGTGCCAACTGCACTGGCGCAGCCGGCATGGTTGCATTGGCCGGCCCCACAGCACCTGACGGTTGGCAGGCAGCCAATAACGTACCGGCGGCGGTAAAGCCGGCCATCTTCAGCCACTCACGGCAATTCATCTTACTGCCTTTCATGGTCTCTCACTCCTTCCAATCAGATCGGGTAAATTCCATTGACAATATCCAGACGCTCTTGTGGAAAAATTCCATTTTCGTACGTAGGCACCTCCTTGTTCTCCTCGGAAAAAAGACTAATATTGTGATTGGAAAAGATATTTTGATTTCCAAATTCACTTTTGCTCCAGGTAGCCTACAACCACTAAGCATGGAGAGATCGAACAACCAATATTATTTGAACCCGGTGGTCACAATCCCCTGGATAAACCACTTTTGGGCCAGGAAGAAGACCACGATCATCGGCAGGGTATACAGCGTGGCAGCTGCCATCATCGCGCCTAAAGCAGTGCCGCCGCCCGCCCCGTAGCGCTGCAAGTAGCCCTGCATTCCCAGGGAAAGCGTCCACAGATCGCGATCTTTCAAATAAATCAGCGGCCCCTGAAAGGAATTGAAGGTGTAAATAAAAGTGAAAGCCAACAGTGTAGCTACAGCTGGGCGCGAGAGGGGCATGATTACCCGTCGGTAGATATCAAAATGGGACGCACCATCCAGCCGCGCCGCATCCGTCAGGTCTTTGGGGATACCCATAAAGAACTGGCGCATCATAAAGATGAAAAAGGCGTCCCCGAAGAAGGCCGGCACCAGGAGCGGGGCAAAAGTGTTAATCCAGCCCAGTTTGCTGAAGATGATAAAGACTGGGATCATGGTCACCTGCCCGGGCAGCATCATCGTCGCCAGAACAATGCCAAACAGCAGCTTTTTCCCGATCCAATCTACGTGTGAGAGGGAATATGCCACAAGCGAGCAGGAGATTACCCGCCCGATAATCGTTACCACGCACAGGAAGAGCGTGTTGCCCAGGTAGCGAAAGAAGTTTAATGTAGGTAACGCCATAGTAGTAGTTGATCCACATAAACGGGTCCGGGATCAACCGGGGTGGAATTTGCAGCATTTGTTGAGGCGGCTTGAGCGAGGTTGAGAGCAGCCAGATCCAGGGAAAAAGGAACAGGATGCCCACAAACAGGATCATGGAATATTGCAATACTCGCCCGCCAAAATTCAGCGCTCGCACGCGCAGCGGCTTACGGCGGAGATAAACATTCGATTGCGCCTGCGTAGGAGTTGTCACAGTCGTAGCCATAGCTTCACCTCCCGATCAAGCCACATCGTAATACGTCCAGCGGCTGGACAACGTGAATACCACCCAGGCCGCAAACGCCGAAATAAGGAACAACATCCAGGCCAGTGCGGAAGCATAGCCCATCTTAAGATACACGAAGGCCTGAAGGTACAGGTGCAGCCCATAGAACAGCAGTGACCCGCGCGGCGCACCCATCCCCGAAGATCCGCCAGCAATCACGCCCAAGATATATACCTGCGAAAAGTACTGCAGCGCCCAGGTAATCGAAGTGATGACCTGGAAGAGCGTCATTGGAGAAATGAGTGGGATGGTGATATAGATGAAGCGCTGCCAGCGTCCAGCCCCGTCGATCTCAGCAAACTCGTACAGCTCTTCTGGCACTCCTTGCAGCGCCGCCAAGTACAGGATGATCATGATTCCTACCGCCCAGGTCTGCATAATTATGATGCTGGGTTTAGACCAGACCGGGCTGGTGAACCATAAAGGCCCCGTGATGCCTACCGACTTCAGCAGGTTATTGACGATGCCCAGGTTCGGGTTCAAGATCCAGTTCCAGAGGATGGCCAGGACCACGTCGGGCATTAGCACCGGTAGGATGTAAATAGTGCGCCAGACGGGCAGGCCTTTGACCTTCATATTGAGCAGCAGCGCGCAGATCAAGGAAAAGACCAGCTGGATGGGAATGCCAATGAAGGCCAAGTATGCGCTGTTGCCCAGAGCTTGGGGGAAGAAGCGATCCTTGAACATGTCCGTAAAGTTCGTGATCCCGATCCAGACCGGCGCTTTAGGGATATCATAGCGGGTGAAGCTGTAGTACAGCGATGCCAGCATGGGGTAGGCCTGGAAAGCGAGCACACCAATGATCCAGGGCAAGGCAAACAGGAAGCCAGCCCAAAATTCTCGTTTGCGCTGCTGACTCCACCGGCTAAATGGAACGAACTGGAACTTTTTACGAGCTGTGGTTATAGATACCATCGAGTCCTCCAATTCCTGATCTTGACAAAGTCGGCTGGCGAGCAAACCCTGATCAAGACCTAATCCGAGGGCGCTCTGATCATAAAAGCAGCGGTTATGTCTTCCACAACGCGCGCGCCAGGCGAGCAGCCTCTTCAATGACGAATTCTCCACCCCCTGGACCGACCAGCGCCGAGCGTGCGGGCCATGATTCAAATCCTTCATCTTCAAAAGACTGACGCGGGATCAGATAGCCGAGATGACCGCCGGTGTTGCCCACTACCAACGTCTCCGCCGCGGGTGAAGCCTGTTTCATTTCCAGGCCAAACTCGGCAAAAGGCACGCCTGGCATCCCCACCAGGGCATACCGCCCCAGGCGAAAGACCTGCACCTGGGCCGCGACCGCCTGCAAGTTCTCCTTTTGCAGATATTCCACTTCGCAGGCATACGCCTCCAGCGCCTGAGGTGCTTTCAGTTCAATGTCCGGCTGGCTCCAAAAGCAAGTCGTGTCGCGGACAGGTAAGATGACGGTTTCAGCCCGGCAGTCCAGACGCGCCTGCGGATCGCAGGTCGTTTCCAGGTAAGCTGCCATCACCGCACTGGCCACCAGGTCCGCCGACTGATCCAAACCGTACGCGAAGCTGACGTTTCCGCCGCAGCCCGGCAGATAGAACAGTGGGATATGCTTACCCGCCCGCGCGTCAACCGCTTTTTGCACGTAGTACGGCAGTCCGGCAGAGACAGCCCCACGTCCGTTTTCTCCTTCTGGGAAGCGGTTCTCGGCCGCGAAGTTCCAGATCAACCCCAACGGAAAGCCCTGTCGATCTCGCAGAACCAGCACGTTAAATTCCGGGTCGGTAGGGCCTTCCGGCGCGAGCACTTCATTAATTGGCACGCCTAACCAGGCAGTGACAGCTTTCATATTGCGTGTCAGCCAGCGGTGGTTGTAAACTAGGTGCGGCAGCACTACTTTTCCCAATCCCAGCGCTGCATCCAATAAATTATTTTGCGCTGCCGCGGCCAGATCTGGCAAGATACGCTCCAGCGATTGCAGCGCAGCGATATCGATCTCCGCTTCACCTACCACTGCCGTGGTGTAAGGCCCGCCGCGTGTATGGGAGCAAACGATCAGCACTGCCGCGGGGGTCACACCACAGCGGGCAGCGATTGCCGCCTGCAAACGTTCCGCCAATTCCCGTTCCAGCCCGAACAGATCTAATGTGACCAGGACTAGTGTAATTTCAGCGCTACTTAAAACGAGCGCTTTGGCCAGCAGCGGCGTCTTTACCTGTGCTGCGACCTGCGGCGCAAACTCAACGGCCAGCTTGTTGCCCAGGGCTGGGGTAATTTCCCATTCCGCGATACCAACTTTGAGATATCCAGTAGCCATCTGACCTCCTATTCCACATCATCCAGTTCTTGCAGCAGTTCAACAGCTTTATCGACCATGGCGTAGCCACCTTCGCGACCGATGCGCGCGTTGAGCGTCGGCCAAACTTCATACGAACCGCCGGTAAAGGCTTTACGCGTGGCGACGTAACCGGCGTAATCGTTGGTGTAGCTGGCTACATAAGTATGCTTGAACGGTGAGCGCTCTTTGATCATCATCTGGAATTCTACAAACATCTCGCCGCCCAAACCTACCATCGCAGCGTTACCTAAACGCAGTACAGTGACATCCGTCTGGTACGTTTCGCTGGCGGTGACCTCCTGCTGGAAGCGTTCGACTTCCTTTGGTCCATAATTCGTCCAGCCCGGCAGCTTGGTTTCAATGTCGTGCTTCCACCAATAGCGTGAGAAATCTCGCTGAGCAAAGTTCAGTTCCGCCTTGCGACTGCCTAACGGGACTACCGGCAGCGTGCAGGTCTCGCGGTAAATCGCGACAATGGCGCTGGCAACCTCATCGGTAGCTTTCTCTAATCCGTAAGGCTTTTGATAATCAAAGTAGTTGGTATTGCCGCTGCAACCAGGCGTATAGAGGGCAGGAATATGCACGCCGATACGTTCATCCAGTGCGGCCTGCACGGTATAAGGCAGGTCCGCCGAATACTGATCGCCAAAGTTGAAGGAGTTGTGCCCGGTGAAGTTCCAGACCATCGCCATCGGCTTAAAGGCTGCGTCTCGCACCACAAACAGGCCAAAATCCGGATCGATTGGCCCCTCCGGTTTGTAAGCCTGGTTCTTTGGGATCCCCATCCAATGCGTCCAGACTCCGTAATTGCGCGTATATCGCCGCCGATTGAATACTAGCCAGGGCAAGTCCGCTGATGCCACCCCAATAGAGGCCACTTGTACGTGGGCGCGCGCATCCGCCACAGCGGTTGCGATCAATTCAACTACCGTATCGACCCAGGCGCGTTCTTTAGCGACCGCGGCTTCATCCCATTTGGGATTGAAAGCTTTGCGGTAGGTATGCAGCGTGGAGGCCATCGAAGGAGCTACATGTGTGTGCGAGCAAACCAGCAGGATGCCATGACGCGGTACACCACTCCGCGCTTCCGCCAGGGCAGCCGCTCGCTGCGCATCTGCACGGTCGATGCCCAGCATATCCAGGCTTACAATGCCGACAAAATCCTGGCCGTTTTCCAGCACCAGGGCTTTCACGTACAACGGGGTCAGGTAGCCTTTTGCCTCCGGCGCGCCGTCTCCGGTGGCCAACCCCAGGGGTGGTTTCAGTTCATGTTCGGCAATGCCTGCTTTGAGTTGTCCAGCATTCATAACCTATTCCTCCGATTTCAATTTATGTTGCGGGGCATACGCCCTTCCCTACGGGTAGCTAGCCAGCCGCTGCCAGGTTTTGAGCATGGCCTGCACATTGGCCCAGGGCGTCTCTTTCACCAGCTGGTCGACCGGGTATAGTATAAAACCGCCGCCCGGCGCGAGCGTCTGGATGGCCTGTTCTGTTGCCTGGGCGACATCCCACGGTGTGCCCTGCCCCAATGTGACCGCACCGTTTACTCCGCCCCACAGACAGATCTGCTGTCCTAACCGCGCTTTAGCTGCGCTCAAATCCACCCGGTCCTGGACCGGGTCCACCCCCAGCAGGCTATCAATGCTCAGGTCGAGTAGGTCTGGGATCAACGGCAGCCAGGCAGCGGTGATAATGTAAGAAAACAGTGCTCCGCCCTGGTGCGTGCGCTGGATCAGGCGTTGCAAACGCGGTTTCAACATGCGCCGGTAGGTGCGCGGTGACCAAAAGTTGGTGCTTTCGTACCAGGCCGAATGGACGATCACTTCGACCCCGGCATCCAGGAGTAGGTCTATACGCTTCAGCTCCCACTCACATAGGATATCCAGCAACGCCTCGACAAACTGCGGCTCATCCATCTGCTTGTAGAGCAAGGCTTCAGTGCCCAGCAGCCATAGAGCTGCGTCACCCAGGGCTGTCCAGCCGCCTTCGAGCACCACACCCAAGCGCCCAGCATCCGCGCGCAGTCTTTGAGCCTGCACCAGAAACGAGCGTACCTGTTCATTTGAAGGCTCGCTCAGCAGGCAGGTCAGCGCCTCCAGGTCGGTAGCGCTTTTTACAGGGAATTCAAGCGAGCGAGAGACGTTGTGGTCGCTGAACAGGCGCACTTCATCGCCGTATGGCCAGTCATCAGTCTGGCGCACCACCTGTCGCAAAGTCCCATCGGGTGTCTGGTATTCCTTCATAAGCAGCGGGTAGCGCTCGCCCGTGCGTGTTTCGTGCCACACTCGCGCTTGCACACCGGAGACCTGGTTGGCTGCGTAGTGCTCAGTTTTATTGAGCGGCGGCTCGAGCAGCAGCGTGTCATCCAGACCCAGGCCCAGTACAGCTTCAGCCCGCTCGGTCTGCGTGCGATATTGGAACGGAAGCTGGCGGCACCGCCAAAGATTCCACAGCGGCACATGGTCCGCCTGGCCCCGACGCATGGCGCACAGCATCCGTTCGCGAGATGGCAGGCTGGTTCGCATCCCAATCCGCTCCTCTTATCCCAACGGTCCTGCCACGCAGGGCACAGACCAGTAGCCCATCATTTCATCCCGGTCGTTCCAACGAATGGTTCGCATCCACATCGCGGCGATATCCTGGTCGCTGGTAAAATGCACGCCATAATGGCTGTTGCGGCGGGCGATGTCGTCCATGTAGAGCGCCTTGAGCCGCCGGGCGGGCACTGTAACCGGGCAATTGGCTATATCTTGATAGTGCAACGTCAGTGTCACCTGAGCGTCTTGGTCGCTGGGGTTAAGCAGTAGCGCCCACTCCGATTCGCGCACATAGATCTTGTCGGGCATATCGATGACAATACCGTCCGCCACGAACCATTCGCGCGCCAGCCGGGCGATGGCCATATACGACTTGGCCGTTTCACGCACGCCTTGCGGCGAGCGGGTAACTGCGTTCGGGCTGTAGTCATTCTTGGTCACATTCCAGCCAACGGTGGATTGGCAGGCAAGCGGCTCGGTGCTATCTACGCGCAGAGCAAAACGCGTGCCAGGTTGGATGGGCCAGTTGCCGTAGTTTGATTCAGTGCTCTGGCAAGCTTTCGCCAACTGCTGAATGCTGACCGGCTCGCGGTCCTCGAAATAAAAGGTCAGGGTAAGCTGCGCGTCGCGCGGACCAGGGTTGAAAGCCAGCAGGTGACCAAACTCGCCTTGCAGCTTCTCTTCATCAACCCGGTAATGGTGGTCAATCAGGTAGTAGGTATACATTTCTCCTCACTAGAAAAGGTCAAGGTTATTCAAAGCGAAAAACGCTATCCAGGCTGGGGAATAAGTCCTGGAAGCAGGTCGGGTCCCACAGGAACGGCCATACTTCCGCCCGCGTTTCCAGCAGCGCCTGGTAGAGCGGCATTTCCGGCTGAAGATGTAAGGCGGCAGGGAACGCTTGCGGGTAAGCCTTGCGTAACGGAGCAGCCGCGCTATAACCCGGGTTAGGAATAAAATGGGTCCCGCCGTTTTCTGCGATTTCCAGGTAAGCTGCGCCGCGCGCCGCGCGCAGGTTGCTGTAGATGCCGGATAATCCGCGCGTCACTACATCCGAAAAGAGCATCGGCCCCGGGCCAGGATTGATGGTCAAGTGTTCGTAGCCAGGTGGCACCACGATCTTTTCCCCCGCTTTGACCTCAACATAAAAGGCAACCGGGGCAGCGGGTCCGGCTAAATCGAGCTTTTGGAACAGAAAGTGAGCCGTGCCGACCAATACTTCACAGATCTCTGGGTAGTCAATACCGCTGACCGGGTCTGGCGCGTGGATATGCCCATGCGTTTTCACTCGCTCACGGCCAATGGTCAGATCGGGGAATAAGGTCAGCTCATAGCGCACTGGGAGGTCCGCCAAGCGCTGTGCATCAGACTGGCGCTGCACGCCGTTATACATCCAGTACGCGGGCTGGACGCCCCGGCAGGCTTCCTGGTCCAGATACACGCCGGTCAGTTCATCCAACAGCCGCGCGCGAGACTCCTCGATGGTCAGTTCGGGGTCAAACACCAGTCCTCCGCTTTCATCCAATTGTATTTGAATGCCACTGATCGACTGCAAATCCATCGCCACCTCCATTTTGGACAATAGAATGATCGGTTATGCCCAGGCCTGTTCCAGCGTCTGTTTAGCCTGTTCGTAAGTGCGGATGATTGGGTTCAACAACAGCGCCTTAAGCGCCTTGGTCCGGTCGCGCTCCACGATCGCCTCGACCGCCAGCATCTCATAGGAACAGTTGACCTGCACCAAAGCTTTAACCTCCGCAGGAACCGGGGCGGTGACCGCCAGCGGATGGACACGCCCGCCCTCAAACAAGGTAGGCACCTCAATGATCGCCTGTGGAGGCAGCCAGGGCAGGATACTGCCATTAATCACATTCGTGATAAAAGTAGCTGTGCTTTTTTCCGCAAGTGCCACCATCACTGGGGCAATGATTGCCTGGTACCAACGCGCCTTGCGGCGTGCCAGCCCAGTAGGTTTTTCTCCAGCGGCCAGGGCTGCTGCAAACTCATCCAGCAGTTCATCTTGCAGATCAAGTAGTTCTTCGGCACGCGTGCGCTTACCCATCTTTTTCGCCAGCATCTTATCCGAGTGGAAAACATAATTGAGATACGGCCCTGGTACTGCACCAATCGCCCGAGTGATGGCCGGGTCCACATCTGGTGCGGCAAGTTCGGCTCGCTCCAGCACATGCGGCAAGAGATTCCTTCCATCCTGCCAGGCGCCAACCACCCAGCCGAAATGGTGCATGCCCACGTAATCGACCCAGATTTCCTCGGGGGCCAGTCCAGCTGCCTGGGCGACATGCTGACGCAGGGTGATAGGACCGTCGCACAGGCCGATAGGCTGCATACCCGTATAACGGGTGATGGCGTAATGCACCAGGCTGCTGGGGTTGGCAAAGGTCAGAGTTTCGCATCGGGGCAAACGTGTTCGCACAGGCGCACATATTCCAGCACGACCGGGATGGTGCGGGAAGCATTGGCAAATCCACCCGGTCCTACTGTCTCTTCCCCAGGCAGCCCAAAGGAATGCGGGAAGGATTCATCAAAAACGCGCGCTTCCAAACCACCTACCCGAATCTGGTTGAGAACCAGGTCCGCGCCTTCCAGCGCCACTTCCGGCTCAGTTTCACGCTCGACTGTTAACAGGGGATCAACTCCCGAATCGGTTGAGAGCATCAGGCGCGCCACCCCAGTCACCTTTTCCAGCTTCTCTAATGAGCGCCCTACCAACACCAACCGCAGTGGGTGCTGGCGCCCGGGAATCTCTGCCAGTGCACTGACCAATGCCGGGGTCGCCACACCGCTGCCACCTAACACCACAATCTTAAAATCGTTCATACTGCCACTCACCTACATACCGTAAAATGACCGGATCGCCGCCGCGACTTCGCGTACTTCAGTTTCGGTCAGTTCCGGGAACATGGGTAGGCACAGGATTTCCTCGACCTGCGTATCCGCTACCGGGAAATCACCCGGTGTATGACCCAGGTGTGCATAAGCTGGCTGGTAGGGCACTTCCAACGGGTAAACCGGGGTCGCGCCGATACCGCGCTCGTTCAAGTACTTTTGCAATTCATCCCGCCGAGGGGCGCGGATGGTATACATATAGAACACATGCCGCCGGTCGGCCACTTCTTCGGGCGGGGTCACGGGAGTTTCGCATAACAGCTCGTGGTATAATGCCGCCCAGCGGCGGCGCTGTACAATCCACGCTTCCAGGTGGCGCATCTTCACGCGCAGCACCGCCGCCTGCACCTCGCCCAGACGTTGCTGGAAGCCAATCACCTCGTGTAAGTACTTCTTATGCTGACCCATATAACGCAGCACTTTGACCCGGTCTAGCAGTTGGTCATCGTTAGTCGTCACTGCGCCGCCGTCGCCATACGCGCCCAATACTTTCGCCGGGTAGAAGCTAAAGCAGCCGATATGCCCTAATGACCCCGCCTTGCGACCTTTGTACAACGCACCATGCGTGTGCGCGGCATCCTCGATCACGTATAGTCCATGCCGGTTCGCAATCTCCATGATCGGATCCATATCCACCACCTGCCCGTACATATGCACTGGCAGGATGGCTTTCGTGCGTGGGGTGATACTCGCTTCAACCAGATCTGGATCCAGGTTGTAGGTGACCGGGTCGATATCGACAAAGACCGGCGTCGCCCCAGTATATGTGATAGCAAAAACCGTGGCGACGTAAGTATTTGGAACAGTGATGACTTCATCGCCCGGGCCAACCCCGCATGCCAGCAGTGAAAGATGTAGCGCTTCAGTGCCGTTGCTGATCCCAGCGCAGTAGCGGGTATCGCAGTATTCGCTGAATTCTGTCTCAAACTTCGCCAGCGCCTGGCCCATCACATACTTTCCGGTGGGTAGCACTTCATCGATCGCTTCACGGATTTCATCTTTAATCAACTCATATTGTCGGGTAAGGTTTTCAAAAGGAATGCGGACTTCTGTAAGCATAGAGGGTTTCCTCCTGAATGATGTGGATTTTGTCTAACAATGCTTTAACGCCTGCGGCGCAAGACGTAAAATTGAAACTTATCGGAACAGTAGTAATCTTTGGAATACAGGATCGGGCTGCCGCGTGAGTCATAATTGATTTGCTCCAGCATAATCCATGGACAGCCCTCACAACCCTTAATGCGCTGGACGACCACGGGATCCAAGTGAACGGCGCGCAGGGTGGTTTTGGAATACTCCAGGCGGCGCTGCCCACCGCGTTCCAGGATCGCCAGCAGCGAACCTTCGAAAATGCTCAGGTCATCCAGGGTTTCACCGATAAGAGATCGGTCAAAGTGGTCGATGGAATAAATCAGCGGGTAATTGGGTTCGTGCCAGACGCGCTCCAGCACGACCACCGGCGCACCCTGCCGCAGGTTGAGAAACCCGGCCATACTCTCGTCTGCCGGCTGAACCAACGCAGAAAGCACTTCACAGGTGAACTTCATCCCCAGACTGGTAGCCAGTTCCGAAACACTTTTCAGGTGGGTGATATCCTCCTGAAGCAGGCCGGAAAGCCCTGGGGCCACAAAGCGCCCCACCCCATGCTGACATAAGAGCACGCGCTCTTCCTCGAGGATCTTCAACGCCTCCCGCAGCGCACTACGGCTGATGCCAAAGCGGCTGACCAAGCTCATCTCGGAAGGAAGGCGATCGCCAGGTTGGAATTTTTCTTCCTTGAGCATGTGCCAGATCTGATCGCGCACTTGCACCGCGAGCGGTCTGCGCTCCTTGCGCCATTCCACGACCATCTGGGTTACTCCTTCTTAAACAAAAACCAATTTATGTAGGGTAATCCTGCCGGTACAGCTCTACCACCCCTCAACGCCTTAGCAGCCAACGGCGACGGTTCACTAAAGAGTCAATAGTAAGCGGTTGAACGTGATGAAACGAAATCTAACAGTCCAGCGGAATAACAACATTTATAAATGGAAGAAAAGTAAGGAATAAACGGTAAGAGGTCTGTAAGACGTCAGACGACTGACATGAACAATATAGCACGCAGGAAGTGAGTTGTCAATCCGTGAAAATCTTAAAGTTTTGTTCCTCTGATATAATCATCTTAGGGGTTTTTGTTAATATCAGGCAGAAGAGTGCCTGCTCTTTCCCCGCAAAGACCGTAAGCATATCAGCTATAAAATAATCAGGGTGGGCAATTTATGGATTCAATATCAAAAGACAAACGCAGCCTCGCCTTACAACTCCGAGACCTCATCCGGCAAATGCTAAAAGAAAAGTATTATCGGGCCGGCGATCGCCTGCCTTCAGAAGAAAAATTGGTCGAAATCTACGGCGTGAGCCGGGCAACGATCCGGGAAGCCCTAAAGCTGCTCGAGGAGGAAAAAATTATCCTCGTCCGGCATGGACTAGGCCGCTTCGTGGCGCTCGACCCGGCGAATTTTCTCACTGAAGATGTCACCCGTTTGGAAAGTGTGACCGAGATGGCACACGAGCTGGGGATACAGATCGAAACCAAAGTCGTTTCACTCCAAAAAATGCCTGCCGATGAAGTTGTGCGCGCCCGCCTGGATCTCTCTGGCGATGAACCAGTATATATCCTGGAACGGGCGCGCTGCACTGGCGGTGAAACCATTATTTTCTCGATCGATATTTTTCCCAGTCGGATTGTGCCAGATGAGATCAACTCGGATATCTTTCGCGGGTCCCTGCTCGCTATTATGGAAGAAGAATGGGACCACAGCCTGGCCTATTCCCGGGCAACCTTGAGCGCCGAGCTGCTCCCACTTGACTTGCAAGAAAAAGTAAATGACCCGGATCACAGCGCCTGGATCCTGATGGAGCAGGTGAACTATGACCAACACGACCACCCTGTCCTGTACTCCAAAGATTATCATCGCAGCGACAAGTTCCGCTTCCATGTATTAAGACGCAGAAGATAATCGTGCAGCTTTCGCCCTCAGCACACCTCAATCTTGCCCAACTTGTAACGATGTTGACCGTCATCCCCGTCAATGGCCAGGGCGATACGAGGTGTGCCGTCCAGGTCTGTCATCGCAATCGTCAGGTCATACAAACCAGCGGGTAACTCTTTGGGTAGATGGAATACGGAGGTCAACGAGACTGGTTGTCCGTTGATCCAGCTGGTGGGGTCAAACGCCCGGTCCTTTTCTTCATAAGCCACCTTGCCATCCGCACCGATCAAGTACATTTTTAGCACATGGCGCTTATGTAGCCGGGCTACATTACGGTTCGCCCAGCGCTGACGCAGCAGCAGTAACTGACCCGGGTTAATGCGCTCAGGGAAACTGACCTCTTCAAGCACAAACCGATACCCCAACCCACCTGCTTTCAGACCACGCTCAAATACCGCGGCATCATCGCGTATCGTGCGACGGTAAGAAGCAGCATCTGTGTAGAAATGACCGTAGGTGGAATGCCATTCCAGCATAATATCGACATTCTCATCGATCGTGCCGTGTGTGCCATGATCTTTCACATCGTTGTACGACCAATTCGCCTCAGCATACAACGCCCGACGCAGCCATTCCCATTCCATGATTTGACGATCAGTAAAGTACAGGCCATCGATAAAGCCATGCCGGCCCAATAAATAACCCCGCTGTAAAGCCACATCCAGGCCCTGGCGATATAGGAAGTCGTCTACCTGGTCACGCATCAAGTTTTCCATAAAAGCCTGACGATCTTTACGCCCGGTAGGGGTGCCTTCACCATAGTTGTAACTGTCGAAACAATACGAAATCGCCAGATCCATGTGCTTAAAGGTATCCGCGTACAGGTTGACCAACCCAGCTAACACATCATGTTTCACCTGTTTGCTGGGCCATGCATAATTCGACCACATGGTATGCCACTCCCCCCACTGTCCATACCCCATATTCCCGAAAAAGTTAAAGGGATGGCCTGGGCGATCATAACGATCAGCCACCGCCGCCAACATTTTTTTCAGACGCGGCATGAAAACGGTTTTAAAAGAAGGATCGGCGTAATCTGATTCGCGTTTTGCCACGCCGCCTTCCCCTACGTACGCATGAAAACACAGCCCGGAATCATAGACCCAATCTGGGCAGGTCTTCGCTGCGCCAGGCGCACCGTTCCAGCCCGGGTCATCCGTCACCCAAATGCGCAGGTTAATTTGTTTGCCACGCTGGGCCCAGTATTGAATCACGGCGTCCAACGGTTTCCAATGGAACTCGCCTTCTTTCGGCTCCAGGTCTGCCCACATCCAGTCCAGCAGGACCCATTGGAATAAGGGGGCATCATCACCAAAAGCGGTGGTGTTATCCGCCAGAGAACGGGGTGTGCCATCGAAGTAAACTGGACCTGCCCACAGGCCCCACCCCATCCAGGGATTTTGAAGAACATCATGAATTTCTGTTGGCCGCAGAATCATCCTGCACCTGTCATTTCTATGCTATACATTCAATTAATTCCGAAGGGAAGTGATCCAAACGGCGTGCACCGCTGTTTTCGATGTGATAGTTGCCTTCCAGCCGCATACCACCCCAACCGGGGATGTAGATACCCGGCTCTAGGGTAAGAATCGGTACACCCATTATCCATGATCTTGTTGGCGAACTCATACGCTAAGCTGGAACCGGATTAAAAAGACGAGTAAAGGCAGTGGCATGTGCTTGCGCCGGAACCTCGCCTTGGATCCATCGGGCCAGACGGGTGAGATTAATGGCACAAGCAACCAAAAGATGTTGGAGATGGGTTTTCGCTAGACCCAGGTAGCGGGCATGGCGTAAGTCGAAGGTGCGGACGCCCAGTGAAAGCGTACCTTCAATTCCAGCGTGGTGCGCGTACTGTTTTTTGAACGCTTCTGTTTTTTCGCGTGCTCGGGCAGCCTCAAGGGCAAGTTGTTGCGGTTGCGGTCGAACCGTAATGGTTCGGCGTGGCGGTTGGGAGCGAGTGCATTGATTATGCACCGGACAAACACCACAATCTTTTTTGGAAAAGCGAATATGGATGGTGTCATTGCCGCGCGTGTCTTTGGCCGGTAACCAGAATTGGCTTGTTTTTCCACTGGGGCAAGTGGCCTGCTTCCGCTCCCATTCCACGGCAAAGTTTTCTGCTGCGAAACCGCCTTCCGCCTGGCGCGCCTGCCAGCCGGTATCGATGCGGGTTGGCCCGACCAGGTTCACCGCATAGGTTTCCTGGCTGGTCACCAGCAACTCGGCATCGAGATAGGCGGTATCGACAAGATGATCTGCCGGGAGCAGATCTTTTTCTTGCAACTCGGCATGAATGGGGATGGTCATCTCTCCGTCGGCAGTTGGTGCCAGGGTGGTCTGCACAGCCGTAATGATGCGGGGCAGGTGTTCCTCACAGGTTTCGGTCAGGTGGGCTTTATACCCGATCCAATTCATCCCCCGCTTGGTGCTAAAACGGGCTTCTTCGTCAAATGGGGAGTAGACGGCAATCGATGCGGGTGGCAGTTCATCAGGCTGCCGCCAGCGCAGCTGATCTTCAGTTTTCCAGGTGTAATTCTGGATCCACACCTTGTGTAAAATGCGTACCGCCGGAATTTCGATCAACCATTGGGGTGATCCGGGATCAAAGATCGCTTTCAGGAGGCTCAGTCCATCTGCACCGACCTGTTCGGCATATTCGTCTCGTTGGGTTTGGCTTTTGGGCAGTCGGTAATTTTGCACTTTACTCCCATACCGCTCCAGCCACTCCGCTTGACTGTGCATACGGGTCCATTCTGGCACCACCACCGCCAGGCTGTCCAGCGCGTGGCGCAGTGTCTCCCCCACCATTTCCAGACGCTTCAATTCCCGTACAACCCCCAGCACGTGGGTTGAATTGGTGCGCTGTTGTCCACGTTTTTTTAGATAGCCTGCGCTCTGTGCAAATACCAGGATTTTGTCGAAGGCTTTCTGTTCCCAGCCCTTCTCAACCAGTCGGGCCCGAAACTCACACAAAACGCTGTAGTCAAACCCTGGATCCGTTAGTTCCAGACACAAGATATACTTCCAGTCAATCCGGGATCGGACGGCATCGGCAGCCTGCCGATCGGATAGCCCTTCCATAAATTGTAAAATCAGAATCAACATCAAGCGAACCGGCGAAAGAGCAGGTTGACCATTATTGGGAAATAGTGCAGCAAACTCTGGATCGGCAAACAAACTGCCAAAGGTGTCAAACAACGTCAGGTAGATATTTCCATTCGGAAATACAGCTCGAGCAACTTCGGCTGTCTTTTCAGGGACGGTATACGTATCCTGGATATGAAATGACATGCTGGCCTCCAACCAAGATGGATAAAGTAGTATCCTGCACTTTTTGGTAGCACCGCAGAAAACCGTGGTCATTGGCACCACCTTTCGATGAGTTGAAGGGTCTCTTTGGAAGGGCGGCCACGCTGAAGCGTGGGAATCCAACAGGGAATGGGCAGCGGAAAGGCAAAGAGTTCCTCGATCGACCAGCAATGGTCGGTCAGCCCGGCAGCGATGGCAGGCGTGCGCTGGACCCAATGATGGCCGAATTCACCCACCGATAAAGAGAGACGCAGGCTCTGATGGAAGTCACAAAAGTTGTAGACACAGCCCAAGACCCACATGCCCGCGCTGAGGGTGGTATCCTGTTGGGCCAGGGCGCGCGAGCGACGGGCCAAAGGCGCCAGGCGTTGGCGAAAGGTGGCATTCAGCCGTTCAATAAATGCGGTGTTGATCACCCCACCGCCTTGAATCCGGCGCAGCAGTTGCTCGACCAGGGCAACGGTACCCTGGACAATGCGGCGCTCAATCTGCAAGTGTTTTTCGGAGCGCTGCTTGACCACCTGGACAATCTGGATCTCCGCCCACGCCACCAGCCGCGGGCGGCCTTTCTCCCCCTGCCAACGGGGCAGCGGCGAACGAAAGGCGCGTTGGAAGGCCCCGACATAACTGGCCAGACCATCCACCGCCAACAGCAAGGGCCGACACAAGGCCACCTGGCGGACCTGATCCGCGATCGCCTGGATCAACGCTTCATCGCGCCGGGGCTGACCGCCCCGCCCAACCACAAGCGCGTCGCGACCATCATGGCCATCGCGATCCACAGGCTCCCCCGCTGCGTTTTGGCTTTGATTTCATCTGCTTGCACCTGCCCCAAATCCAGTCGGCGATTAGCCACTTGCGCTTGATGCACGCTCTCACAATGCTTCCCGGCGCGTTTCCACCAGTTCTTCACCGTCCGTTCGTCCACCCCAAAGGCTTTCACAATCGCCTGCAACGGACAACCGTACACCAACAAAGCAATCACCAGCAGAACCGTTTTCGGGTCGGTATGCAACCGGTAGAAGATGCTGCCCTTGCGGGCCACAAACGTCTGACCACATTCGTGACAGATGTAGCGCTGTTCCTGCTGGCTTTGCACACCGATGTTCCCTTTTCCTCTCTGACCTCTTGCATGACAGCCCAAATTCGGGCAAAATACTTCTTGTGGGTTCATTTGGCTTCCTCCTTGTTTCAGCAACAGGATTTTGCCAGTGAACCCACCTTTTTTCAACCCCTCCCCACGCTTTTATGGGGTGCTATCCACTTTTTTTCGTTTGACAATACCACTCTTTCAGGTTCACCGGGTTCGCCAACAAGATCACCGACTGTGGACGTACCGCAATTTGCATCCGCACTACCCTTTTGATAGAATGATGCTATCCCTTCATCTGCTACCAATCCTTGCCCATGAACTGCGCAAGAATTGCCAGCACAATCTTGATCGCGAACGCGATATGGGAGGCCAGGATGCTTTTTTGGCGTAAATTGTCTACCCGGAGACAGTTTTTGTTCCTCGGGCTACTATTCTTCCTCCTGCTCACGCTGCTGCTGGTATTGATCAATACTTACGTGATCCGCCAAACGGTCGAGAATTACAACGCCCATATCACCAGTACTGTAGACCGGATGAACTTTCAACTCACTGACTACGCGCAGTACCTGAACAAGATCATGACCAGCCTGGCGTATGATCCCATCGTGCAGGATTTCATGGCCAGCAAAAATGCAACCGAACGGTTTTCCAACCGCGTTCTGTTGAACCGCCGGCTCAACCAGATGAACTACATTATGGAAGGCATCCTATGTTTTGTCGTCCATCCGGCTGGCGGCTTGCCAGCCGTCAACGAAATGCAAATACCGATGTCTGATATTGCCGCATTCCCCGAGCCGCCCGACAATCGTCTAGTCATTACTCCCATAAATGAATACCACCGCGCAGTCACCTTATCCTCTACCTTTAGCAGTTATATGCTGGCGCTGAATGCTTATTCCATCCGGCAGAACGCACCTACGAATACGTACCTGGGAACGGTATATGTGTTGCTGGATGGCAGCAAATTAGGAAAAAGCCTGGGCATTACCAGTGGAGATGAAGATACCAATTACTACTTGCTGGATCGCAACAATAGAGTGGTTTTTTCAACAAAAGCCATTTCAGGCGAGCCGTTCACATTACTTTCGCCGGCCTCCCTTCCCGAAGCGAAGGTTGTTACCATGAAGAACAACGGGGAAGATGAAATTGTTTATAAGATCACGAACCCTGACATGGGCATGGTCTTATTGAGTATCACCCCCACATCCTCCATTCTCGGCAACATCAACCGTGTCATCCAGTCCGAGCTAGTTATTTTCGCCATACTCCTCATCATCAGCATCACCACCTTTTTTATTTTGGAGCGCAGTGCCATCCGCCCGCTCTATCAGATGGCCAAATATGTCAATCAGGTTCATGCTAACCAGGGGAAACGCACCTCCCGACTGGATCTGCGAGGCAGCCGCGAAGCCGATCTATTGAGTAGGAACTTTAATCGGATGCTTGATTCCATTGAAAGTCTCAATCGTCAGATCACCGAGGCTGAAGTGTATAAAAAGCAGACGGAAATTGCCATGCTGAAAAGCCAGATAAACCCGCACTTTCTCTACAACACACTGGAAACCATCCGGGGCATGGCTTATTCAACGGGGAATGAAGAGATTGCCAGAATGACGTTTGCCCTGGCGCAGGTGTTCCGCTACAGTGTCAAATCGCCGGAGTTCGTCGAATTGAAGGATGAAATTGACATGATCCAGGATTATTTGTCCATCCAGCAGGTTCGCTTTGCCGGCCGGTTCTGCACGCACATGGATATCCATGCGGATACCTCCGGCTGCCTGCTACCAAAGATGCTGCTGCAGCCGCTGGTAGAAAATGCTATCCAGCATGGCATCGAGCTGTTGGAAAGGGATGGTGAACTGCTCATCCGCTCAATGATCGAGCAGGATGAGCTGGTCATTACCGTGAAAGACAACGGCGCTGGAATGGACGCGGAGGAGTTTGAACAGCTTAAGCAAGAACTGCAGCAGCAAGTCGGGTCTAATAACAACAAAAGCAGTAACAGTGCAAAAATTGGCGTGGTCAATGTACATGGGAGAATCCAACGCTACTATGGGGCCGGGTACGGGTTGGAAATCTCCAGCGAGCCGGGGAACGGATTCACCGCTGTGTGTCGCCTGCCGGTCAGGAGATCGGATCATGTATAAAGTACTGATCGTCGACGATGAACCCTGGGTGGTAAAAAGCCTACAAATGGCAATCGATTGGACTGCTCTGGGGTTTGAAGTCATCGGTTCGGCCTCGCATGGAAAAGAAGCCCTGGCGCGGATTGAGGAGCTGGTTCCAAACCTGGTGATCACCGACATCCGTATGCCAGTGATGAGCGGGTTGGAATTGATGGAACATGCGCTGGAACGCTGGCCCCAGCTCCAGTTTGTCATCATCAGCGGTCATGCCGAATTTGAATACGCCCGCAAGGCGATTGATTATGGCGCAGCGGGTTACTGTTTAAAGCCCGCCGATCCGCAAGAAATGGCAAAGGTGCTGAAAAAAGTCAAAAGTCGTATCGAAATGCAGCAACCCAGAGAACCGGATATTCAGTTGCTGGTCGATGAAACCCGCAGCCCGGAAGAAATCATTTCCTTGCTTTCAAAAATGGGGCTATGCTGGGACGATGGTGGGATGAAGGTGGTTTGCGGTCCGCTGCCAGATCGGATTGCGCTAAATAAAATGGCCGATTTGTTTTTGGTGAACAAATCTGAACCACCGCTGCCCTATCCGCAGACCGGAGAGCAAAGCTGGGGCATATCCGCTGATGTAGAAAGCCCACTGCGGCTCAATGAGGCCATCCTTGAAGCGCAAATCGCCCAGAAGCAGTATTTTATGACCGGCAAACCGGGCGTTTACTCGTATGTCACCTGTCTCCGTGCCCGAGCCCGCACCGCCCTGCATCCAAGAATATTGGTTGTGGCAGCTGCAGCCGCTGAAAAGAATATAAAGGGTATACAATATGAACTGGATGGGATCCTGGTTGAATTGCTATCCAATGGATATAACATCAAGCATGCCAATTACTGCTATATCCGTTTAAGCGACGTGCTCGATATGCACCAGTCTGACGAGCAGGATTATGAGTTGGAAAGCTACCGCGAACTGCTACAAAGTTTTGCCGATGTGCGCGAGATGATTGGCTTTTTTCAGGACCAGTTCAGCAAGCAGTGGGATCTTCCGCCTGCCCCTAGTTCGGCAAACAGCATTATCCGCGATATTCTGGCTTATATAAATGAAAACTATGCCGAAGAAGTTTCATTAGCCAACCTGGCAAAGCAGTTTCATCTAAACCCTTCCTATTTATGCCGGGTATTTAAACGCGAATGCGGAAAAACCCTGAGTGGGTACCTGGTGGAATTAAGGTTGAATAAAGCCTGCCAGATGTTGCGAAACACCCGCCTGCTGGTCAACCGCATTGCGGAACAGTGCGGGTATGGAGATTACTTCTATTTTGAGAGGCTTTTTAAGCGCACTTATGGAATTACACCTACGCAATATCGGGAAGGAATGCCAATAAAAGCTCCATTGTAAACCTGCCTGGGAATCATCCTTCCGCGCTGCGCGGGTTTTACAATCTGGGGTACCAAAACGCTTTTCTTGCGGGCTTTTCTCATGTGATTTGGGGGAAAATCAAAATCATCTATATCAGATGATCAATCTGACGCCATATCTATTTTTGTTCTGCCTCCGTATACTGTTATTGACAGGCAACGAATACTCTCAACGTAAAAAGAATTTCATAGACCGACCCCAATCAACCCCAACCAGACCAGGTTCCAGGAGGTTTCTGTGATTATTGCGGCAAGGGCTGCAAAACCCATTCAGAAGACGAGCAGTCGATCACGCACATGGCGGAAATGCGTAGAGAGCCGGTATTTGTTCTTAATGCTGCTGCCGGTCATTGCTTATTACATCATTTTTTGCTACGCGCCGATCTTTAACCCACAGACGGGCGGCATTCTGATGGCCTTTAAGCAGCACAGCCTGACGAAACCCTTTAGCGAATGGCAGTGGGTCGGTCTGAAATATTTCCAGATGATGTGGCGCAAACCGGATTTCTGGGTGGCGATGCGTAACACCATCACCATCAGCTTCATCCGGTTGTTGTTCGAGTTCCCCATGCCCATTTTCCTGGCGCTGCTGCTCAACGAAATCCGCCGTGACCGGTCAAAGCGATTCTTTCAAACCGTCTTCACCTTTCCAAACTTCCTTTCGTGGGTGCTGATCGTCGGCTTAATGCGCGATCTGCTGCAAGTAGATGGGGTCATTAACGGCATCTTCAAAACGCTCCCTGGTGGTACGGCCTACAACTTCCTGGCGAATGGGTCTGCCTTCAGCAACTATGCCATGCTGGTGTTCTCTAATCTTTTTAAAAGTGCCGGTTGGGGAACCATCATTTACATGGCAGCCATCTCTGGCATCGATCCGACCCTGTATGAGGCGGCGAAGGTCGACGGCGCCAACCGCTGGCAGTGCATATGGTATATCACCTGGCCGGGGATCCAATCGACTGCTGTGGTACTGCTCATTTTACAGTGCGGCAACATTCTCAATGGCAGCTTTGATCAGATCTTCAACCTGGTCAATGGGGTAAACCGCAGTGTGATGGAAACGCTGGATATCTATATCTACCGTTATGCCTTCCAACAGTCGATGAACCAGAGTTTCGCTGCTGCTTCTGGCCTGTTCAAAGCCATAATCAACTTCGCCTTGCTGCTGACCGCCAACCAGATCGCCAGGCGGCTCGGCGAGCGCAACATTTTCTAATGAGGAGAGTCGATGGAAGGCTTGGTATTTCCCTCTCAGAAACATAACAAGATCCGGCGCAGCCTCGGAGATAGGATCACTGACCTCACCATCTCCATGATCATGATCCTTGTTGACCATAATGGTTTTGTTCCCGTTTTACAACATGCTGCTGGTTTCCGTCGCAAGGTACGAGGATATCATTAGCTCACCGCTCTATATCTTGCCAAAAGTCATCGATCTGCAGAACTACCGTATGGCCGTTTTGTATCCCTATTTCTTGAACTCGGCTGGTGTTTCTACATTCGTGACCCTGCTGGGTTCAGCCTTCAGCCTGCTGGTCACAACCCTGGGCGCTTATGTGCTCAGCCGGAAGACCCTGCCCTTCCGCAAGTTCTTCTTCTACCTGATCATCATCCCGATGTACTTCAGCGCGGGGCTGATCCCCTGGTATCTGGTGATGAAAGATTTAGGCTTTGTCGATAGCATCTGGGTAATGATTTTTCCGCCGTTGATCAGTACCTTCTACCTGCTCTTAATGCGGAACTATTTCGAAAGCCTCCCGCCCGATTTTGAGGAATCGGCGAAAATCGATGGCGCGAATGATATCCAGATTCTGTTCCATATCATGGTGCCCCTGGCGACCCCCATCATCGCGACCGTCGCGCTGTTCTACGCCGTGGACCGCTGGAACGATTGGTGGCTGGCGATGATTTTCATCCAGGATAAATTAAAGGAGCCGTTGCAGCTCATCCTGCGGCATATGGTGGTGGAAGCCTCCGTTGACCTGGGCAGCCCGATGCTGAACGCCATGCGCGATGCTCACATTCAGATACACACCCGCTCGCTGCAGATGGCGACCATTGCCTTAACCACTCTGCCCATCCTGCTGGTCTATCCTTTCTTGCAAAGATACTTCACCAAGGGAATCATGCTAGGAGCGATCAAGGCATGAACTGCAAATTTCCCAGCCTGTCTCATTTTCCACCGTACCTTATCTTCATAAGCAGGAGGAACCAACCATAAATCGTATAAAAAGCCCATCCTGTTTCACCCGAACGTATCGAACTTATCCTGAATTACAATATCCCTGAGGAGAAACCATGAAAAAGCTAACTCGCCGTGATGTAATCAAAGCTGATCAGCCTCACTACCGCAGGTGGGGTTCTGGCTGCCTGCACGCCGGCTTCCCCAACTACGGCTCCTGAAGCACCCAAACCTTTGGCAACCAACGCGCCCGCCGCCGTAGAACCAGGCGCCACGGCAACAGCCGTTCAACCTGCTGCAACCGCCGCAGTCAGTAAACCCACTGTAACCGTCGTAGCCGCAGAGAAGCTGGTCATCGAAATCAAGGTCAGCCTTTGGGACATCGCGAATTCCTTCCCGGAGGGTGAGCCCGATGCCATTGCCAAGTATGTCAGTGACAAACTCAAGATTAAATTTACCCCGGTGAACGTTGGCTGGGGGGATGCCGATGAGAAATACAACACCTGGGCGGCCTCTGGTCAACTGCCCGACATTATTGGCGCCATCGCGATGCCGGGTACCGCTCGCTATTTCCAGTGGATCAATGATGGCGTTGTGCGCCCGCTTCCGGACATATCTGGCTATTCTGAAATCAGTAAACTCATGAAGCTGCCGGAAGTGACGGCTTTTGATGTAACAGGCAAGCAATATTTCGTGCCCCGCTTAACCTACTCGGATGCCGCCTGGTGGGCGATGGACCGCGGCCTGATCGTTCGCAAGGATTGGATGGAGAAACTTGGCATCTCCGAACCCAAGACGGAAGAAGACTATATCAACATGACCATGGCCTTTGCAAAGAACGACCCGGATGGCAACGGTCAGAACGATACAGCTGGCCTCACCCCGGTGGGTACCGGGTTCCTGGTTTCCCAGGGTTGGACGGGGTTTGGTTATACCGACCGAGTCTGGATGAAAGACACCGATGCCAAATACCGCCAGGCTGTCTCTGGCGATCGGACTTACCAGTTGATGCAGTTCTTAAAGAAGATGTACGCGGCCGGCGGGCTCGACCCAGATTTCGCCACATTAGACCCCAACCAGGCCCTCGAAAAATTTGCCTCGGGAAAAACAGGCATGCTCCTGCGCCAGGTTTCACCGTCTCTCATGAAAGGCGTGATGGACTCATGGAACAAGCTGCAGCCGGATAAGGATTTCATTAGTTCGATTGCCATCCTGCCCGGGCCAACGGTGGATGGCAGCTACACCCGTTTTGCTGAAAAAGCCTATTGGTCTGAAAGTTACTTTTCATCCAATGTTGATGATGCCAAGATGGCGCGCATCCTCGAGCTGTATAACTGGCTCTACAGCAAGGAAGGCATGTACATGATGAAATACGGCATCGAAAACAAAGACTGGACCATGGAAAACGGCAGCGTGAAGCTCCTGACTCCCGTCGATGAGAAGACCGGCATGCACAAGCCCACCAGCGAGATCTATCCTTTCACAAGCTCGATATCGTGGCTGGCTTCCTGGGATCTGCTGCAGTATGAAGACCCGAACATCCCTGAAAGCCTCCGCAAATTGTGCGTGGCCGAGCGCGATTTCCGCGTGGCCAACTGGAAAGATCCGCAGATTAACTGGAAGGTGCAGGCAATCGACGTGCCGGAGAAACAGGAAATGGCTTCGGTTCTATTCCTCGACGACTGGGTTAAATTCATTATGGATGAATCCGGAAAGCCGAATCAGGAAATCTATGATGCCATGAAGCAGAACTGGGACGCCAACGGGTACGCCGCAGCGGTAGAAGCTGTGACCGCCAAGGCGAAAGAATTAGGGATCGGGTAACCAAACTTCGAAAAGGGATAAACACTTACCCACTAACCAGGAGACCGGAAAGCGATCCTGCAATCCGGTCTCCCACCATTCGATATGAGGAACTATGGAACATACCGCTCAGATCTCGATTAACCCAGCAGACACCATCGCGCGGATCAACCCGAACATCTACGGTCACTTCACCGAGCATCTCGGTCGCTGCATCTATGATGGCATCTGGGTGGGGGAAAACTCTTCCATCCCGAACATGCATGGTTTTCGCACCGACATCATTGAAGCCTTGCGCCGGATGAAACCCGCGGTGATCCGCTGGCCTGGCGGCTGCTTCGCCGATGATTATCACTGGCAGGATGGCATTGGCCCCAAAGGGAAGCGCCCGCGGCGGATCAACATCCATTGGGGGGAAGTAGTCGAATCCAACCAGGTGGGCACACAAGAATTTATCCGCTTCTGCCGCCTGGTCGGCGCGGAGCCGTATTTGTGCGGCAATGTAGGTTCAGGAACCGCCCGTGAACTGCGCGACTGGGTGGAATACTGCAACTTCCCCAACGCTAGCCCAGAAGGGTCTACCTGGGCGCAGCAGCGCGCCGCGGATGGCAGCCCAGAACCGCTCAACGTCTCCTATTGGGGAGTGGGCAATGAGAACTGGGGCTGCGGCGGCAACTTCTCTCCAGGGGATTACTGCACTGAGTTCCGCCGCTACGCTTCCTTTGTGCGCGGTTTTGGCAAAAAGCTGTTTGTCATTGCCTGCGGTCCGGCGGGCAACGATGTGGAATGGACCGAGCGCTTCTTCCGCAAGCTCAACAAGGATTACTGGCCTTTCAACAACATTGACGGCTTTGCGGCGCACTACTACTGCGGCACGGTCGGCACAGCCACCGAATATACCGAAGTTGAATGGTATCGCTTATTAGAAAAAGGCTTGAAGATGGAGGATCTGGTCATTCAACAGCGCGCAGCCATGGACGCCTGGGACCCAGGCCGCAAGATTGGCCTGATTGTGGATGAATGGGGCACCTGGCACCCGGTAGAAAAAGGCACCAACCCGGCTTTCCTCTTTCAGCAGAATACGATCCGCGACGCGATCGTGGCTGCGAACACGCTGGATATCTTCAACCGCCACGCGGATAAAGTGATCATGTCGAATATCGCCCAGACGATTAACGTGCTCCAGGCGATGATCTTGACGGAGGGGGAACGGATGCTGGTCACACCGACCGGCTACGTATTTGAAATGTACGCGCCTCACCAGGGAGCGGATGCGCTGCGCATGCGCCTGGAAACAGAAGAGATCCCATTCGCCAAGCGCAACCTGCTCCAACCAAACGGACCGGAGGCGGTGCAGAAGCTAGAGGGAACAGCGGGCCGCTTACCCATCGTGGCGGGCAGCGCCTCAATCAAAGAGCGTACTCTCTTTTTGACCCTTACCAACAGCCATGCCAGCGAGCAGGCAATGGTGTCGGTCGATTTGCTGGGAGGCGCAAAGGTTGACCAGGCCCACGGACGGTCCCTGTCGGGAGAGATCCATGCGCATAACACGTTCGATGCTCCGACAAAAATCCAACCGGAAGACTTGGACATCGAAATCCATAACGACCAGGTCTGCGTTAGCCTGCCTCCAGCATGCGTTACAGCAGTAGAGCTGACGCTGTGTTAAACATTGCATATGAACCAGGCAGATTGAATAATCACGATTAACCCTGTACCCTTTCTATCTTGATATTTTTGTATCTTGGTGTGTAGACAACTACGCCATCTATGCACCACGATATACAGCCCGAATAGCGTATGAAAACCTGCCAAACTTCTTTGAGGAGAGAAAAATGCTTCTGGCTCCAGCGCCCTTATTTCGCGATCCGATCTTCGATGGAGCGGCCGACCCCACCTTGATCTGGAATTACCAGGAACACAACTGGTGGCTGCTTTACACCAACCGCCGGGCCAATGTCGCTTGCCAGGGTGTAGCCTGGGTGCATGGAACCGATATTGGTATCGCCAGTTCATCCGATGAGGGTCATACCTGGCAGTATCGGGGTACCCTACAGGGATTAGAATTCGAGCCTGGCCGAAATACCTTCTGGGCTCCCGAAGTGTTCTGCCATGAGGGCATTTACCATATGTATGTGAGTTACATTCCAGGTGTTCCACAGGATTGGTCTGGGTCGCGTACCATCCTCCACATGACCAGCCAGAGATCTATGGGATTGGAATTACGAGAGCACCTTGTCGCTGACCTCGAACAACGTGATCGATGCCTGTGTTTTCCACCTGCCAGATGGTCGTTGGCGCATGTGGTACAAGGATGAAGCCAACCAGTCGCACACATATGCTGCCGACAGCAGCGATCTGTTTACCTGGAAAGCCTCCGGCCCGGTTATCACAGACTGCCCGCATGAGGGACCGAATGTCTTTTTCTGGAAAGGAAGCTACTGGATGATCACCGACACCTGGCAGGGTCTCGGTGTATACCGCTCGGCCGATGCGGAACACTGGCAGCGCCAGGCGAATATCCTTAGCGGCGGAGGCCAGCGCCCCGAGGATGGAACCCAGGGCCATCACGCGGATGTGACCGTGCAGGGTGACCGGGCCTATATCCTATACTTTACTCACCCTGACCAGGATCTCAAGAAATCGTATGGCTTTGATGAAGTCGCTCCTTACTCGTATAAGCGAACTTCGCTACAGGTGGCCGAATTGGGGTTGCTGGACGGGAGCCTCATCTGTGATCGAGACAAACCTTTTGATTTTTCTTTGCAAAATATTCAAACGTGATATTCAATGACCTATCACAGTCGCCTGAATGGGCTGTGTCCTGACCTTGCTCAGGTCATTGTTGACTTAAAACCTAAATTCATGCAATTACCAAGCGTCTGCCTGATGCTTCGCATTAAGCTCTCTAATATAATAGAGGCTTGAAAGGGAGTATCGGTTGGCCAAGGCGGGGTTATCAATTATAAAATTTTGACGCAACAAAAAATGATGGAGAAGCCCAAAAATTAACCTGTCTTATCCTTGATTGTACCAACCCAATCAGAAGAACCTTACTAAAATGCAAAATGGTTATTTGGCTTGCCCAGTTACAAAAAAGCATTTAAAATCGAACGTAAGAAAGCTTTGATCCTTAGAAATCACTCGAAACAGCCGTTAAACCGAGTAAATTGCTGAGAATTTCGATCCCGCGATCATTACCACGATATCAGGAATGCGTTTCTTCAAGATGGAGCGATGCCCGCCTCTCCCGCTGACCATAAAAATCTGTTCAATTTTGAACAGATTTTTTGTTTAACGCTTTGCTCTAACCATTTTATTGGTTTACAACCATCTAATAACTACTATTATTTTGTTTCGACTTTCGTTCTTTCTAAAACGCGGGATTGAAGTTCGTGCTCATCATAGCACCCTCGATTTTTGGTCTCCATAAGCTGAAAACTACGCATTCACTACCGACACCAGATCTGTTCACACGTCGCTTTCCGCCGAAAACCAAAAATAATTGATTCCTGTACTTGGCAATTCCATAAAGTTCATTATTCTCCACTTGAATCAGCGGCAATTACACCATAGACTGCTCGTGCAGCTTTTGGCTCTGCATCCCAAATACTTCTTCTAGCGCTTCGGTAGCTTCTCTACCACAGCAGCCACAATATTTTCTTGATCAGCCCTAAATGACTTTTCTACATTTACAGAATCGTGTTCCGTTTTGCCGTAAACTTCTTCCCATAGGCCTGATATTTGAAATCTTGGATGCCCTCTTTTGTCCCATGTGTTCCATACCCCACCAGTGCATGGATATTCGCCGCGGTAACTCCAAAATATTCACTGCCTGGATCGGACAGAAGTATCCGTCTGTGGCTATTTTCTTCTTCGGCCCACCTTTGCCTTTTCGTAATGCCCAAGCGACTGGCAGTTCGCGCTTCGCAGACTTCCTTTTCCGCTTGTCCTCTTGACAGAAACGGCAGTCACGCTCGCTCTCGGAACGCAGCATGGGCGGTTTTCGTGATCGTTGCCCCTGTTTCTTCTGGGTAAGCAGGGGGCGCAGTTTTCGGTAGATTTCTACGAATAGGATGAGAAATGCCAGCAGAATCAACAGGTCTTTGAACAAGGGCGAGGACAGACTCCATTCTGTGAGGGTGCAAATCGCCCGATTTTATCACTCTCACTGATTATTCAGTTATCCACCGCCGGCTGTGGACGTACCCGATTAAGTTAGGAAGGGATTTATCAGCTGCAAACCATGGCCCATACTATTGGACGCAGCGAAGGCGATGTCATTGAGATCGCCCTGGATCGAATATATCGAGAAGAGGTTCGTTTCAGGCGGATTGGAATTCGGGATGGAGAAAATCCAGAGGACGGCTACATTGTCGATAACAACGAAAGGAAACCAATATAAAAATCACTGCATTGATCGTCGGGGCCATAACAAGATTTATCCTAACCTTAAGCGTATTAGCGATTATTGCAGGCGCTCTATTTATCGGGAATCGCGGCAACCAGCCCATGCAGGTACCGGGCGCGCCCAAGGGCATCACTTATTTCCAGTTTAAGGCAGACCGCTTTAACGCTACCAAAACGGTGAAGCCTGCACGCTGTGGAATGGGCATGAATGGCTCTCTGTTTGCTTTAAGCCCTTTCTACGCAACTTACAACACCCATGTCGCGCTTCACCCGGATGGCTTTTTGGCAAAGTGACAGCGCCGGATCCGGATCTTCCACAGGGAATTCAGGCGGCATGGTATCAAGTGCCAGATATCTGGTGGGATACTTTCGTACGCTTATCTTGGACAATGCTGGCGAAACGACACCAGGGGTGCAGCTTCAGGCCGGTGCTTGCTAAAACAACACCGTAAAATTTTAGGCTTATCGCATATAAAGACCAAATTTTAACAAGCCAGTTAGTTACAAATAATCAAGTTTGGGAGATAAAAGTAAATATCCAATCATAAGATATTATTACATCCAGGCCATCAGGAAGCGAATAGACGAGATATCATTTTTCTAAGGATTAAGCGATGATCAAGTGGAGGTTGGCAGGGTCGTTCAGTTCATGCAGATGCTCACTGCTGAAGACTGAAGCAATCTTCTGCAGTGCAATTCACAATTGGTTTTTATAAGCCATCCGAGAAAAGATTCGATCCAAGAAAAAGTAGCCCGGAGGACCAAAAGCCCATAATAAATAAGAGATCCCGGTCCGGGTAAAGGCGATTGGGATCGATACCAGGAAAATTCCAGGAATCACCAGCGAACGCCAGGTATGGTGGCGGATCATAGCATCCGTAGTGCCGGGCACCAATAGCCCCTGGGCACGGGTCACGTACAGCCACAGGATTAGCTTCGTCAGCCCCATCAGGACAACATCGCTTGCGTACAGCACTTTGGCAGTAATGAAAGCCCCATACTCTCCTACAATTCGCGTGGGAAAAGGGGTGATCGCGACAAAGAACAAGAAGAGGAAATTGAGCCAGATCAAGCGTGTGTCGATGCGGGCGACGTAAGTGAACAGTGTGTGGTGCGCCAGCCAGAAGGACCCGATCACGAAGAAGCTGATCAGGTAGCTAAATACACCTGGCAGCGCAGTCAGCAACGCCTGGTTTAGGGCCTGGTTGCTGGTGATTTCTAATCCAGCCGGAAGGCGAATGTCGATGACGAGCAGGGTGATGGCGATGGCAAAGACGGCATCGCTGAAAAATACCATCCGCTCGTATTCCTTGCTACGTTCCAGGGTTTCGGTCTGCTTCATCCGGGTTGATTCGAAACTTCATGATCCTGACGATTCGCGGCCTCCACTGCGGTTGGCTGGTTTTCATGCTGCTGGAAAAACTGGATGATCAGCGGGTTGGTTTTCTCAGGCAATTCCGTCTGAGGATAGTGCCCAGCCCCTTCGATCAACTCCAGCCGCCCGTGTGTCTGCCCAGCGATAAACTTCCCAGTCTCCGCAGGATCCCCAAAATCCGGATCCTTGGTGCCCATGATGACCAGAGTAGGCGCTTTGACTTCTGGTAGGCTTTTGAGGGCCGGCTCGCGGGAAGAACCTCCCAATGCCACTGCCGCATGAAAGCGCCCGGGCTGCGATAGGTTGTTGCGCAGCGCCTGGAGGTAGTCCTTAAAATCGGCCGGCTTGTGGGATGGGTACAGGCTGCGGTAATACATCAACCAGGTCTGCACTTTCCAGGGGTTGTTCAACATGACCCACAACAGCCCCTGCATGAGTGGGTTCATCTTTTCCGAACGGACCACGGCCCCGATCAGCACCAGCGACAGGATACGCCCGGGCTGCTGGGCGGCTGCCCAGACAGCCGGCGCGGCCGCGAAGGATGTGCCGATCACATGTGCGGCCGGGACATTCAGGTGCTCGATCATCGCCAGGATATCCTTCCCGACCGAGGGCACATCGTAAACATTCCAGGGAACACTCGATTCCCCCTGCCCTCGTAGATCAACAGTCACGGCATGAAATCCTGCTTCACTGAGTTTTGGCGCGAGGTAGCGGTATTCGCTGCGCAGCGCGCCCATGCCGGGCAGCATCAAGACCAGTTCTCCACCGCCCCCATAATCGCTGTACGCTAAGGTTCCTTCGGGACGTTCAAAAAACTGGGTTTGCATCGACATTCTCCTTTCAAATCTCTGCTCGTATGTTACTTGCCTGCCACATGCCAACAGCAATCCAGATGCAGCCAATGGCAATCAGTACCCCATGAGCCACGCGGATGGGTTGGGTGGCCACGAACTGCGGGATGTACAGGGCAAACCCGAACGCGAACAGCACGCCACCCCATTTTGCTAAGCGTAGGGATTTCCAGATGGCAATCGCTGCCAGAATAGCCCCAATGGCCAGCAGCAGGAGGCCGGTAATTATCACGATGAACCCTGGTCCAAAGCGGACCTGGTTGGCCAGGGCAAGCACAGCTGCATTCTGCTGGGCAAGGGCTGCCTGTCCGATAGCATGCAAGCCAAACACCTCCGCGCCGTAGAAAGGCAGGGTCAGTCCCACACCGATCCAGCTTAGCACCAGCCCCCAAAACGCTAGGCGATTGACCCGACTAGCTTGCAGCAGCAGGTACAGACCAAACAACCCGAGCGTCATAAGGATGAACCCCACAATCGCCAATGTATGGGCCAGGATCCACTGCGGCGAGGCAAAAGCTGCAGCACCCTGGAGCGTTACTTCGTCTGAAAAAGGCCGAATGGCGGGATATAAGATGAACAGGATCCCTGCAATCGCCAACCCGATTGCTGTCAGCCGCACCCAGGCGGTATGAATGGGGATCGCTCGCGATGCCTGTTTCTCGCCAACCATTGTTTTTCGACTTTCGTAGACCATGCTCATACGAATGCTCCTTTCTTTAGGGCAAAAAAAAAACAGCAGCAGTGCTGGCTTGATGATGAAACCTGGATATCACCGGGAACGAAGCGAACCGATCTGCCCGGGGAAACGAAAAACGCTCAGATCATCTCTGCAAGATGATGAGCCAGTGCGGACTGGACTATGGAATCCTGGATAGGGGGGATGCTTATCCTCTACTCAACCTGACTACCCCTACTATCGAGGTTGATCAGAGCTGCCCAATCGTGCAATCGACATTCGTAGGGAATGAGCGGGCGAAACGCAAACGACCTAAAGCGTCCGCATGTTACATTGCCACAAATAGTATACACCTTTGGTAAACTTCTTTCAAGATTGTGACAAGTTTCTCAGACTCAAAAAGGAAAAGGTACAGCCTTTATCGATAGTGTACAACTGAAGAACGTCCCGCGGGGGCGTTCTTCAGTTTATATCGCCCGGTTTCCGGCAAAAATCCAGCCTGTGAGGCAGACCGAACGCCAAATATACACGATCTTCTCCCTGGTTCAATCAAAATCACGGTAAAGGATAGAGAAGTAGCTCCTTTACCGTCCACCGTCTTTCCGTCAGCCCAGCTATCATCGCCGGAGTCTTCCCCCGGTACTTCCTGGGCTGCTGCTTTCCTTTTCTTTGAATCGGCTGCCTCAATTCCTCCTCAAGACTTTCGTGGTAGCGGACAAAGTGATAATACGCTCTCCACCACTCCAGGTGTTCCATTAGCTCGGGGGTGAACTTCGCTGGTCCCCAGGTGCGGCGGGTCAGTTTGGGTACGCACTGCCGGATCGTTAAATTCACGCGCTCGACAAACGCGGGATTAATCCGCCCACTCAACCCTGCTTTCTTCAGACGCTCTTGATACTGCTTCTCCTCGTCCCATACAACGCGCCTTTCCACCTCAATGGTCCGTCTCCGTCTCCGGCGTTGATGCTGCGTTTGCTTGCAAACGAGATCACCTGGCCATAGACAAATTTTCCGAACTGTACCCACACGGGTTTCTTTCCATCCCCCGCTTCCCGCTTCCCAAAGTGTGCGGTCAGGGCATAAAAGTAGTAGCGCAAGCCATCCGTGCTGAACACGGAAACCCAACCAGTTACCAGCCTTCTTTTTAATTCATAGACAACGGCAAACGCGATCTCTTGATTTCTTCCTCCCACCTGCATGACTGGGATCAGCTTGGTTTTTACATCGCTGGCTATCCACACCCACATATCCTGACTTCCA
>CAVUJS010000011.1:0-17863 GCA_963741885.1 uncultured Chloroflexia bacterium | reverse complement strand
ATCATATCAGACGCTGGTTACTTTTGGGTCTTGGCCCACTCATCCACCTGCCGCTGGACTTCCGCCAGGACTTTATTGATCCCGGCTGCTTTCAGGCCGTCCTAGCAGGCTGAAAGCCAGGACATTGGTCTTTGGGTTGCGACGCCTACAATACAGGTTGCTGCGACCCAGCCGGTTATCACTGGCAGCCTCTGTCCGCAAGGGTGTACGACGGAGCAGCCAAGCTGTGAGATCAAAGGAAACATCAACAGCAAAGGGGTAAAAATTTATCATGTTCCTGGCGATAGCAGTTACTCAGCTACGAAGATTGATCCATCCCAGGGCGAACGCTGGTTCTGTACAATAGAGGATGCCGTTTCCAATGGATGGAGAGCACCACTAAACTAGAACTGGTTTGTGGAAATCCTGTGTTTTCCATCCCAATTATGGTTTTATTTGCCGGGAAACATCCAGCGGTAGCTGATAAGGTTTGAAAGAGAACACAAGAATTATTATATCCAGGAAAAGCAGAAAGACCCCGGCCATAAAAGGCTGAGGTCTTTTGCTTTTCAAGAAAGATCAAGCGCTGGATAAGGGGGAATATTTGACTGACAGCAGCCCGAACACTAGTGAGTTAGCTCGTAAATCGCATGACTGGCGTCATCGATCAACGGCTGCGCCTCTGCCTGCGTGAGCAGACCAGCACGCACAAACGCTTGCACCTGATAGATAAACGCCTGGAGTTGGCTGACGGATGTGGTGGGATCGGTGTCAAGGTTGGCGAGTGCAGAATTCAATTTGACCTCGAGGCTGGACCCCTGTCCCGTATTGAGCGAACCAGCGCCGACCCATTCCTGGACTTTGGTCAAAGCTGAGCCAATGTAATCCTGGGGGAGAGGAAGCGGACCACAGGTTAGACAATCAGCGGCGTGGACTGATTGCGGTATTGCTGCCAAAGCAAAAAGCAGAATGAATAGGGCACTGGAGATAAGCAGGCGTTTAGTTCTTTTCATTTTGGATAACATCATTTACCCCCTTATTGCCGGATCAAAGCAATGGCGTTGTTTGCAGCATCGATCAAAGGTTGCGCTTCAATTTTGGTGAGCAACCCGGCTCGTAAGTAAGCATTGACTTGATGGATAAAGGCTTGAAGTTGGCTCACAGTGGTACTGGGATCACTGGTGAGGTTTGTCAGGGAAGCGTTCAGTTTGACGAGGAGACTCATTCCCTGCCCGTTATTCAAAGTTCCAGTGTTCACCAATGTGTTTATACTGCCGGTCGCATTGCTGATATAGTCTCCTGGGGTTGGGGCTTGACCACAAGTACCGCAATTATCAGCATGTGCAGGCCTGGGTACTGCCAGCAACCCAATCAGCAGCAAAGTGAAGATGGCTGCCAACCTGGACAACAGCGTGCCGATCAAAGAGAGAAAACGGACCATCGCAATTCTCCTTTCGTAGCTGAATAGCATTACCGCTTCGTCACAATCTAGAATTGTGAGAAGATTACCCGCTCATCCGATGAATGGGTTACTGCCTAAAAGTTATTATAGGAATTCAGATAAACAAAGTCAATATATTTTCGGACAGAAGGAAAAATCTTGATATGAGTGCATCAAGTACTGCTTAGATCTGGCAATGGCCGTGGCTGTATATTTGCACCGAAAGACCCCGGCCATTTGTCGAAAGCCGGGGTCTTTCGGTGTCACCTATGTGAGCAAGGGGTGGGCTGCACTACCTCCACAATCAGCTCAACACCCCGCGCGTTTTGGAGAAATTGGAATTTGTGATCGATGATCCACGCGAAGCAAGGAAGCTGTCCGTGCAAAACGAAAATATCAAAATAAGGAATTTATTCGCACACTAACTTTTCGGCGGTGCTTCGATCGGTTATCAATACATTAATCCAACGACCATTTAACGCGCCCAATACCGCTTGATATTTTCTGATTCCGCCTGCAATCCCAACCGAACGCTCAACATGCTTTAGTTGCTCTAACTGCATGGAAATGACCCGGTTATTGAACGAGCTTTCCACCGGACAGCCATCTTTATCAAAGAAGCGCAGCAAAATATCCCCAACTGCGCCGCGCCTTCTGAGATCATCCTGTTCTGCCTGGGAAAAAATATTTCCACTCAACGTTAGCAGCCGGGAGGGTTCCACTGCACCGATTCCTACCAGAGCCAAAGTCACCCGGTTGAACTGCGCTATGGCTTCTTTCACATATTGGTCTTCCATCAACACCTGTAAAGCTGCCTCGGTCCCTACCACACCTGGGGCAGGCAGAAAAACAATGGAACCGTTGACCAGGTCGGCCAACCGGCTGGTCAGGCGGGCGGCGTGCATCTCTGCGGAAGGGTTACCCACCCCGCCCAGGATTTGCGCTACCGTCACATTCTTCTTGCCCGGCACCGGATGCATGGCATCAATCATTGCCAATAGGGTTGCACTCCAGGATGAAATGCCAATGACCTCGTTGTCCTTGATAATATTTTCAACATAAAAGGCTGCCGCGGCCCCAATATCGCGCATGATCTGATTTTCATCGTCGCGCAGCACATCCACGACAGTCGCGTCTTTCAAGGCAAATTTTTTGATTAATTTCTCTTCCAAATCGGTGTTCACCCCAGAAGGAACACTGACGCTGATCCGGATGATGCCCTCTTCTTTGGCGCGCTTATACAATCGCGAAACGGTGGCCTGCGAGATGCCCAACTGTTTGGCAATATCCGTCTGGTTTAAGTTCCACTCGTAATACATCTTCGCAATTTTGGTCATTAAACGCTGTTCATCAAGTGACGACATAGAGAGACCCCAGATAAAGACCTTGGTTTCTATCCGAAAAATACTGCTTGTGGGTAGGTTTTGGGCGGCGAGACCACCCAAAACCTACCCGCAAAACAATTTTCGAATAGGATATTAGTAAGATAAGTGCATAGGGTAATTATATACACAAATTGGAAATGTGAATAATTATTCTGTATTTGGATTAATAAAAAAAGCAGGTGGCGCCAGGGGAACTGCTAAATGCGCGGGTCAATTACCTTTTTTGCCCGTCCGGCTGCATGAGGGTAAATTTTTACCGCATCGATAACGACCGGCGCACTGCATCTTGCCAGCCGTCCAGCAGCGCATTACGCTGGCTGGCTGGCATCTGGGGTTCAAAGCGGTCATGCGGCCGCGCCAGCTCGCTCACCGCATCCAGAGATTGCCAGACCCCAACCGCCAACCCGGCCAGATAGGCCGCGCCTAGCGCCGAAAGATCGCTGGCCCGGCTGCGAACCACCGGGATATCCAGGATATCGGCCTGGAACTGCATCAAGAAGTTGTTGCGCGTGGCGCCGCCATCCGCCATTAACTGGGTCAGCGGCTGGCCGGATTCCCTCTGCATGGCCGTAAATACATCCTGAATCTGGTAAGCAATTGCCTCGACTGCCGCGCGCGCAGCATGCCCAGCCGTCGTACCGCGGGTTATGCCCACCAGCAGGCCGCGAGCATTCGCATCCCAATGAGGCGCGCCCAGGCCAACCAGCGCAGGCACAAAGTAAAGGCCATCATTTCCGGTAACCTGTTTGGCCAGCGCCTCGATTTCCTCTGGCTTTTTCAAGCCCAGGAACTGGTACAGCCACTGCACACCCGCACCGGTGACATAGATGTTGCCCTCCAGGGCATACGTCGCGCCTGCGGATGCGTCAGCAGCGCCTGAAAGAGCCCAGGCGATGCTGGTCGACAGCCCATGCAGGGAAAAGACCGGGTTAGGAGTCGGCATCATCAGGGAAGAGCCGGTGCCATAGGTCGCTTTGATCGACCCTGGCTGAAAACCGGCGTGGCCGAACAGCGCCCCATGCGAGTCGCCGATCAACGCGCCAATGGGAATCCCACCGGGCAGCGCGCCAATTGGGCAGGTGCGGCCATAGATATACCCGGAAGGATGCACCTCGGGCAGCATCGCGCGCGGGATGCCGAAGATCTCACATAATTCGGCATCCCAATCCAGAGTCTGCAAATTAAACAACTGCGTGCGCGAAGCATTGGTCATATCGCAGGCATGCACTGACTCTTTCGTCAGGTTCCACAGTATCCAGGAGTCGACCGTGCCAAAGCACAGCTCGCCCGCCTCACCGCGCGCGCGGCCATCTGGAATCTGGTCCAGCAGCCAGCGGGCTTTGCCAGCCGAGAACATAGGGTCCAGCGTCAGGCCGGTCTTGCCGCGCACCTGCTCTTCCAATCCATCCTCGCGCAGCTGCGCGACAAAGGGAGCCGAGCGGCGGCACTGCCAGGTGACGCACGGCCCGAAAGGTTTGCCGCTGCTGCGTTCCCACACCAGCACCGATTCGCGCTGGTTGGTCACCGCCACGGCAGCCAGAGCGGCTGGGTCGAACGGAGCGCTGCGGTCCGCGCCATGCAGCACTTCCTGCATGGCTGACTGTACCGTCTGCCACAGCTCCGCCGGTTCCTGCTCGACCCAGCCGGGCTGGGGATAGCGAATCTGCACCGGACGAGAGGCTTCGCGCACCACCTGACCGGCAGAATCAACGATGGAAACTTTACTGTTGGTCGTGCCCTGGTCGATGGCCAGAATTAGTGGCTCAGTCATAAACGTCTCCTGAAAAGTGGAAGCGGATAACACCATCGCCCTGATCAGAAAATCCCGCTGATTTTCTGATCAGGGCGTTCTCAGCCGCTCCGAATAAATCCGAACCGGTTAACTTTCGTGCTGGTAAACATCCCAGCCAAAGTAGGTCTCGAAAGCCTCGGCGAGCGTATCCGCGGTCAGGCTGGCGGACATCGCTACGTGGTGTTCGAAACCGTTCTTACAAATATATTTCATCAAGCGCTGCAGGCCTGGGACTTCCACCACAGCCCGGCTGCCAAAGGTATCCAGCGGATCGTCCGTGAAGCGGCCTTCGCCCACATAGGTGCGGATCATGCCGTTCGCATCATCAGTCGAGATGCGCGCAAAGGTGACCGGTCCAGAGGGAGTGCGGCCCACCACTGTGCCGAAGGTGTTTTCAACACCGAGCGTGGTGCCAAGGATAGGCGCATTGCTCATTTCAATATCCGGTAGGAAGGATTTCGGCCAGTTGCCGCAGTGGAAGAACACGCATTTGTTCGGGTCATCACCGTAGTTGTTGTTCCAATCATCCAGCGCCGAGGGCGTGCCCGAAGCCAGTTGAAGCGCGTACATGGTCGCTACCCCGGTGATATCCACCTCACAGGCCGAAGGCATGAGCTGCTGGCCCATCATCGACATCAGCGTGCAGACATTAATGCCGTAATTCTTCTGCAGCGAGTTCCAGCACTGGATGGCGCTGGCTTGCAGATCATTTTCCTGCATCCAGTCATCCAGCACGATGCCCAGTTTGGCCATACGCACCAGCCGCTGCGAGGGCACTTTATCGGACTTAGCATAGCCGGTAATGGCAGCCAGCTTGTCTTTTACCCGCGCGTCCTCATCAGCCACATGGTTGGCCAGCCCCAGCATCTCAGAGAAATCGACTGTGGTGACCGTAATCCCGTAGAGCTGGAGCAGTTTTTCGCTGTAGCGGACCGTATTGAAAGCCGCCGGGCGGGCGCCAACGGCCCCCAAACGGGCATTCCGCAGCCCGCGTACTACCTTGCATACCCCAACGAATTTCTCCAGGTCGCGTTTAAAGCTTTCGGAGCAGGGATGCACCGTATGCAGATCGGTGAGCGTAAATTCATAGCCATACTGGCGCAGGTTGTTACACACAGAGATCTTCCCGCAGAATGAATCGCGCCGCCGTTCCACGGAGAGTTTGTCCAGGTCATCCGGGTAAGCCTGAACCAGGATGGGCACATTCAGCCCAGAGAGCTTGATAGCATCCGCCACACCTTTCTCATCACCGAAGTTGGGTAAGGTAACCAAAATGCCTTCAATGCGATCGGCGTTCTTGCGGAACAGCTCAGCACAAGCTTTGGCGTGGGCGTAGGTTTCGACAGAGCCGAGCTTGGTCTCGCTTTCCTCGAGCATGATTGGTTCGATGTTCAGGGATTGGAACAGGCTCAGGATGTCCTGGCGGCCTTCCGAGATCAAGCGGTCTGGGAAGAAATCCCGGTTACCAACGATTACACCGAGCGTTGCTTTGGGGGGTGTCATTCTATGCCTCCTGATTTAAGCTTTGATATAAAGCAGCTGGCGAGCGGTTTCAGCCAGCCCGCTGAGCGAAATACCATAATGATTAAAAATTTCTGCTTGACTACCAGAAACCATATATTCATCGGGAAAACCGACAATTTTAAAAGGCAGGCTGGCGCCGCACTGCATCAAGACGGCGGCGCAAGCTTCACCCAAACCACCGTGCACGCTGTGCTCCTCAACCGTGATGATGGCGCGGGTCTCTCGAGCCGCTTTACGCACGGCTTCTTCATCCAGTGGCTTGATGGTATGCATGCTTAAGACCCGGCAGGAAATCCCCTCGGATTGGAGCAGTTGGGCTGTTTCCAGGGCGATGGCAACCGTTTCGCCACAAGCGACAAACGTTAGATCTCGCCCATCCTGGATTTGCGCGGCTTTCCCAATAGTAAACTGGCTGTTCTCTGGATGGACGTGCCGCTGGGGTGTTTTGCCAAAGCGCACGTAAACCGGGTGATCGTAATGATAAATGGCCTTGATGGTCTCGCGGGTTTCAAAATTATCGGCTGGGGCAATCACGGTAATATTGTTGATCGCGCGCAGAACGGCGAAATCATGCAGCGAGTGGTGCGTCGTACCCAGCGCGCCATAACTGACCCCGGCGCTGATGCCAATCACCCGCACCGGCTGATCGGAATAAGCCACATCGTTCTTGATCTGTTCTAAACTACGAGCAGTAATGAAACAGGCCGGTGAGGCAGCAAATACCTTCTTGCCGGCAGAGGCCAGCCCGGCGGAAATACCAATCACATTCTGCTCGGCAATGCCCAGCTCAATCATTTGCTCCGGCAGCAAATCACCAAACTGAGTCAATTTGCCCGAGCCGCGCGAATCGCTGGTGACCACCAGAACATCCCGGTCTTGACTTGCGATCTCCAGAAGGGTTTCTGCAAATACTTCCAGGTTTGCTCGTCCTAATTCCATTGCTATCTCCCTTCATCCAGTTCATAGTTCAGTTTCAGTTCCTGCAGGGCGATATCGTATTCCTGGTCATTAGGAACCCGGTGATGCCAGGAATGCGAGTTTTCGATAAAGCTGACCCCTTTCCCCTTGATAGTATGCGCCAATACCAGATTGGGCCTGCCCGGTTCAAACGGCGCCTGGTCAAACACTTCGACCAGGGCGCGCGTGTCGTTGCCATTCACTTCGCGAACGGCGTATCCAAACGCCCGGAATTTATCGGCCAGCGGCTCCAGGGGGTTGACCATTTCCGTAGAACCGGTAATTTGCAACCCGTTGCGATCCACGATGACGATAAGATTATCCAGATGATAATGGGCGGCGGCGAGAGAAGCCTCCCAGTTTGAGCCCTCACCCAGTTCCCCATCGCCCAACAGTGTATAGACGCGGTAGCTGCGTTGGTCGAGCTTCGCCGCGATCGCCATTCCGACTGCCACAGCAAGGCCGTGGCCCAGCGCCCCCGTATTCTGCTCAATCCCGGGTACACTGCGCGTGGGGTGGCCAATAAAGTGGGATTGGTACTTGCACAAGGTATCTAATTCCTCCAGTGGGAAAAAGCCCCGGTCAGCCAGCACGGTATACAAGGCTTCAACACAATGCCCCTTACTCTGCACATAGCGGTCACGGTTTGGATCCTGGAAGGTTTCCGGCGAGACGCACAAGCTATGGTTGTATAGAACATTGAGGATATCGATGGAAGATAAATCTCCGCCAGTATGCCCCGCGCGCGCCTGCTTGATGATTCGCAGGATCGTCTTGCGATAAGCTGCGGACTTTCCTTTCAATTCCAAATCGGATAACATAAATTGCTCCTGGCTCTGAGATAATACCCTTTACGAAGAACGTTGCTGACTATAAGATAAGAATACTGAATAAATATTCAATAAAAGAAATATATTCAAGGTTAAAAATAGTGTAAATCATTTCTATTTGCATTTCAACCTTGAATAAATATTCTAATACGCTTTTCTATTCTAATTGTCCCAAGAAGTACTTGACTCGCTATTTTGATTATGCTACACTCATTTTAGAATAATCAAGTAAAACTGAATATTTATTCAAATTCAACATCCCGGTTTTTATCACCGCCTTCTTCCCTAATTTTATTGGTGTTTTGGAGACTCACATAGTCGTTTACTGCTGTCTGGCCATTGAGCAGGCAGTTCTGTTTTGTATACCTTTTTTCAGGAGATACCCGATATGTCTGTACAGGTTGAGAAATGGGATTTCTTCGAGCTGACGCTGCGAACCCAGGAGACTGGCAACCCCTTCCTGGATGTGACCTTTGAAGCTGACTTTACCCGGTCAGGCCGCCAGGTGCATGTGCACGGCTTTTATGACGGTAATGATGTATACAAGCTGCGCTTTATGCCCGATGTTGAAGGCGAGTGGGAGTATGTCACCCATAGCAATATACCGGAACTGGATGGGCAAACTGGCGCGTTGACCTGTACGCCTGCCAAAAACGGCAACCACGGCCCCGTTCGGGTCGCTGACACAACTCACTTTGCTTACGAAGATGGTACGCCCTACATTCCAGTTGGAACGACTTGCTACGTGTGGAATTTACAGGGTGATGAACTGGAAGAAACTACATTACAAACGCTCGATCAGGCGCCGTTCAATAAGATGCGCATGTGCGTTTTTCCCAAGCGCTACTCCTTCAACCATAACGAGCCACCCAGCTATCCGTTCGTCGGCGAGTTGACCAGGCCCTGGGACCCTGCCCTGCTGAATAACTACCGCAAAGTTGAACCACCCCAATACTGGGATTTCAGCCGTTTCAACCCAGAGTATTTCCAACATTTAGAAAAGCGCATCCTCGACCTGCGCTCACGCGGCATCGAAGCCGACCTGATCATCTTTCACCCCTATGATTTCGGGGCCTGGGGCTTTGACCGCATGCCAGCCGAAGTGAATGACCGCTACCTGCACTACCTGGTAGCCCGGCTGTCGGCCTTCCGCAACCTGTGGTGGTCGTTTGCGAATGAGTATGACCTGTTCTTCGAACGCAAGATGGAGGACTGGGATCACTATATGCAGCTGGTTCAGCAGGAAGATCCCTACAATCACCTGCGCTCGATCCACAACTGCGGCACCTTCTATGACCACACCCAACCCTGGGTGACCCACTGCAGCATCCAATCGCACGTCATTAACCGCGTGCCGGTCTGGCGGCAGATGTACAACAAGCCAGTGGTGATCGACGAATGTGGTTACGAAGGCGACATCCACATGATGTGGGGTGACTTATCCCCCGAAGAAATGGTGATGCGCTTCTGGTTAGGGTTTGTGAATGGTGGATATGTGGGCCACGGTGAAACATACGTCAACCCAGAAGAGGTTCTTTGGTGGTCAAAAGGTGGCGAGCTGCACGGGGAAAGCGCGCCGCGGATTGCTTTCTTACGCGAAATATTCGAACAGGCGCCCGATCTGACCCCGGTTATCAAAACAGACAATGAATTCAATGATCTGATGAGCGAAGAAGGCCGGCAAAGAATGTTTAACCGGCGGCAAAACACAGACCGGGTCATTGTGGAAGGCAGCTGGAATGTAGAAGCCTGCGGTTATCACAATGACAACTATTACCTGTTTTACTTTGGCATGCACCAGCCTGCCTCGCGCAATTACGTATTTTATGATGGCAGTTACCGGGTGGATGTGATCGACACCTGGAATATGACCATCGAAACCGTGGCCGAAAATGCCACTGGGCGGACCTGCGTGAACCTGCCCGGCCGAAAGTTCATGGCCATTCGCGCCCAAAAGAATCCATAAGCGTCCCTGGAAAAGGGATCGTGGTACCAATCCCTGAGGAGGTGAGGATGGAGTAGAAACAATGAGGCTTCCTCGATCTGAGCAGAGGCTCGATTGCTTTTCATACTGACTAACCAAGCTAGGAGTATAAGAAGATGAAAAGAAGCTACCGCGTTTTGTTCGTGCTTTCAATCTTAATTACGATTGTTAGCCTGCTGTTAACCTCTTGCGCCCCGGCTGCCCAGCCGACCACCACCGGCGATACCGGCGCAAAACCGGCTGAACCCACCAAAGCGCCAGCTGCGGCGGCAGTCACCGGCGCTATGACAGATGTTGGCACTCCCCGCTCCGAAACGGTGGTGGTGCAGACCTTCGACCGCCAATCATCGAACCCCGACCAGCACAACTACCTGATGAGCTATGATCAGTGGCGCGGTGTGCGTGAGCTGTGCATGGGTTTCCTGTGGGAGACGGATACCGGGACGGGTAAATCAATGCCTGAGGTCGCGGCGGATATGCCCGAAGTTCTTAATGCGGATCACACCCAGTTCCGCATTAAGCTGCGCCAGGACCTGAAGTGGAGTGATGGCGTCCCGTTCAACGTCGATGATGTGATCTACACCCTGGACGAAATGAACAAGGATAAAGCCAAGCTGACCAACGGCAATGTGGCAGCCATCACCCAGTACGTCAAGAGCTACAAGAAAATCGACGATTACACCTTCGAGGTCGAAACAAATAAGCCCGCCTATGACATCACCATTTTCATGGGCGTTGAGACCTGGGCTTCCCGTTTCACCATTGTCCCCAAACACATTTATGAGAAGCAGGCGGATGTCAGCCAGTTCCGCAACACCTACCCCGTCTGCCTGGGCCCCTACACCTTGAAAGAATTCGATCCCAGCGGCTACTGGGCCTTGTGGCAGCGCCGCGAAGATTATAAGAATTCTTCTTGGGGATGGGAAGGCGAACCTAAGGCGAAGTACGTGCTGTACAAAGACTTCGGCACCGAAGACAAGCGCGTTCTGGCCTTCACCCAGAACATGTACGATGTCGATACCTTCATGAGCCCCGACAGCATCAAGGCAGCCCAGGCCAACAGCAAGAACATCGAGACCTGGAACCCGTTGATGCCGTACCACAACATGGATGATGCCTGCCAGTACGGCCTGCTGATCAATAACCTGAAGGAACCCTACGACAAAGCGGAAGTGCGCTGGGCGATGGCATTAGCCCTGGACCTGAAGAGCGTTGGCATCAACGCCTTGAGCGGCGAGTTCAAGGCATCGGCGCTGCCGATGGTAGATACCCCCATTCTGCGGCCGTTGTACTACGACCGGAACATGGACTTCCTCAACAACCTGACCCTGCCCGATGGATACAAGCCGTTCGATCCGAATTTTGCGGCGGAGATGGCTGCCAAGGCGAAGGAAATGGGCGCGCAGAATGTCCCTGATACGGCCGATGCTCAGAAAGCGGGCTTTGGCTTGGGCTGGTGGAAGTATGACCCCGATGAAGCGGCAAAACTGCTGACCTCGGCTGGCTTCAAGAAGGGCAGCGACGGCATCTGGCAAAAGCCCGATGGCTCGGTCTGGGAGATCAACTTCATCATCCCGGGTGACTGGAATAACGTAATGCAGCGCACCGGTTTCTCCATCGCCGACAGCTGGACTAAATTTGGCTTCAAGGTCAACACCAAGCAGCTGGACAATGCCGGTTGGTCCACCGCAATGAACACCAACGCACAGTTGGAAGTTCTGTACAACTGGACTCCCTTCTGTACCTTTACCCCGATCACCAATGCTTACCGCTACCTGAAGAAGGAGTACATTCAGGACGCGAACTCGAATGACCCGATCAAGGGCAACCTGATCCGCTTTACCACGCCAGAGATGGAGACATTAGTCTCAGAGTACGCCTCGATGGACCCGACAACCGAAGAATACCGCAATAAAGTGGCGGAAATTCAACGGATCATCGTCACCAACATGGCCTACATCAGCATCATGAACATCCCGACCACCATTCCGACGAACAATTTCTACTGGAAGAACTGGCCGAAGCAAGATAACTACTATGCGGAACCTTATTCCTGGTGGAGCTCCTTTAAACGAGATTCTGTTGAAGATCGAACCGACCGGGAACAAGTAAGACAGATCGACGGGTAGTTGTTGGGGCCGCCCACGCGGGCGGCCCCAACAACGAATTAATAGGAGTTACCATGTCATTATTAACAGATGTCGCCGCCCGCTTCGGCATGTATGTTGGGGTTTTACTTATCGGTTTGACCGTCCTTTTCATTGTGCCGCGGCTCATGCCCAGCGACCCCATTGAAGGGTACCTGATGCGGGTGCAAAACCAGACCAATACGGTGATGAGTCCGGAAGAGGTCGCAGCGATCCGCTCATCCTTGACAGATCTTTATGGCCTGGGGGGGAGCCTGCCTTCGCAGTACGTCGGTTTCCTCAAGCGGGTCTTCTTAACCCTCGACTTTGGCCCTTCGATGAACGCCTATCCGCGGCCAGTTAAAGAATTTGTTTTAATTGCCATGCCCTACACACTGGGTTTGCTGGTTACCTCAACTGTCATTGCATGGGTTCTGGGAAATTTGGTTGGCCTTTTGGCTGGTTTTTTCAACAATTCGAAACCTGCTACGGTACTGGAAGTAGTCGGCGTCATTCTGTACCCCATTCCTTTCTATATTCTGGCGTTAGTGTTGATCATTCTGTTCGCCTATGTCTGGCCTGTTTTTCCACTGGTGACCAGCATTCGGCCAGGCCCATTGTCACTGGAAAAATGGGGTGAAATTTTACGCAGCTCTATTTTGCCGGGCATCACCCTGGTTTTGGCTAACTTTGGTTGGAACATCCTGGGCATGAAAGCGCTGGCATTTTCAACCAAAGAAGAAGCCTACGTCAATTTCGCTCGCTTGAAACGCGTGCCTAGCGGCAGCATCATGACCCGCTATGTATTCCGCAATGCGATTTTGCCCCAGGTGACGGCCCTGGCGCTGTCGATCGGTGGGGCTTTCAACGGCGCGCTGATCACGGAAATGTTATTCTCTTACCCGGGGTTGGGAACCCTGATGCGCACGGCTGTCTCCAATGCGGATTACAACATGCTATATGGCACCATCTCCCTTTCGATTGTGGCAGTTGCCACTGCCGCCTTTTTAATCGACCTGTTGTATCCGCTCTTTGATCCGCGCATCCGCTACAGGTAACTGCGCACCAGGAGGTGCTTATGAAAATGAATTTCCGTCTTTCCGTTGGGATAACCATCCTGGCAGTTTTCGTACTGGGCAGCCTGATCTTGCCGTTTTTCACGCATGTGAACCCCACGGCCCAGGGCACCTACTTCAAAAGTTTACCCATGAGCCCGCAGCACCCGCTGGGCACGAATTCGCTTGGGCAAGATATCATGTGGTTGCTGGTCTTCTCAGTGCGCAACTCGCTGCTGTTAGGCGTATCCGTCAGTATCGTGGTGAGTATCATCTCAATGACCATGGGGCTGACGGCCGGGTATAACGGTGGTTGGGTTGACCGGGTCATTATGATTCTGTGCGACTCGTTCATCATTATCCCGACCCTGCCCATCCTGATCATCCTGGCGAGCCTGATTAAAGGTTCTGCCTCGTTTGTCACCATTGGGATCATCCTGGTGGTGTTTGGTTGGGCCTGGGGCGCCCGCACAACGCGCTCGATGGCGCTGACCCTCCGTGAGCGTGAATTTATTAATATGGCGCGCTTTTCGGGGATGAACACCTTCGAGATTATTTTCAAGGAAGTTTTCCCTTACGTCTACACGTACGGGATCGTCGGCTTTATCAATACAATCCTGTACGCCATCAACACGGAGGCGGCGCTGGCGGTGATTGGTCTTTCAAATCTCAGTGTTCCAACGCTTGGTTCCGCCTTATACTGGGCGCTCAACTACAACGCGATGTTCACCAAACAATACTCCTGGATCCTGGCTCCAGTGGTGTCAATCGTTTTGCTTTTCATGGGCCTTTTTCTGACATCAACGGGGTATAACGATTTATTCGCGGCGCGGAGAGGTAGAGCATGATTAAGATCAATAACCTCGTTGCTAATTACACCACAGTCCGCGGCCAGGTAACGGCTGTCGACCATGTTGACTTTGAAATTCCCGATGGGGTCACCCTGGGGATCGCCGGGGAATTGGGATGTGGTAAAACCACCTTATTGAAAGTACTTTACGGTGATGTTGGTTATCCGCTTTCGATTAAGTCTGGATCGGTTGAATATGGTATGGTGGGTGACCAGAATGAGGAGATTACCACCAGAAACATTCAAAAATACTGGTTCAAACGCATCGCCTATGTTCCACAGGGTTCCATGAGTTCGTTGAACCCGGTCTTGCGCATTCGAGACCAGTTTTTAGATTACATGCGGCCCGGACCTGAACAGCGGCGCAAGCTGGAAGAGGTCAGGGAATATGTCAAAAGCCTGGGCTTACCGTCCGAGTCCATTGATGCCTATCCGCATCAGTTATCGGGCGGCATGCGCCAGCGCGTGATGGTGGCGATGGCTTCTTTTCTGAAGCCAAAGATTATCCTGGCGGATGAGCCCACCACCGCGCTGGATGTGGTCGTGCAAAAAGGCATCCTGCTGCTGTTGATGGATCTGCAAGAGAAGATGAACAGCACCATTCTGTTTGTCTCACACGATATGGGCGTGCATTACCAGATTTCGCACAAGATGTTTATCATGTATGCTGCAAAAGGTGTCGAATATGGGGATTTGCAAGATGTCTTCGAGCACCCGCTGCATCCCTATACCCGCCTGTTAATCGATGCGCTGCCATCCGTTGGCGATGCAAATATTAAGAAAGGTGTCGCAGGTCGCCCGCCGAGCCTTTGGGATAAACTGGTTGGCTGCCGGTTTGCAGCCCGCTGCCCCTTTGCGACCAACCTCTGCTGTGAGGAAGAGCCGGTCTTGAAAGAGTATCGACCGGGCCACTTCGCCGCTTGCCATTACGCGGAACGCTTTTTATAGGATGTGATGATGACGACAACGGTCTTGAAAACGGAACACTTAAATAAAGAATATTCCCTGGGCAGCCTGTTACACCGGATTAAGATCAATGCTTTAGATGACGTCAATCTGGAAGTGAAAAGTGATCAGCCGGTGATCATCAGTCTGGTGGGGGAGTCAGGGAGTGGAAAGACAACCCTGGCAAAGGTGCTCTTGCGGATTGTTGAGCCTAACGCTGGCAACGCGGTTGTGTATGACCGGGTTGTGGCAGGAACAGGCGCGGTGAAAGAAAAGAACACTTTCTTAAAAAGCGTCCAGCCGATCTTTCAGAATCCCTTTGAGGCTTTTAGCAGTTACCGCACGGTTGATGCCTATCTACAAACCACTGCCAGGAAAGTAGATCACCTTTCCCGGACGGAATTGGTCAACGTGATGACAACTGCTTTAGGCGCGGTAGGTTTGAAGTATGCCGATGTACGCGGAAAATACCCAAATCAATTCTCAGGGGGAGAGCTGCAAAGAGTGTCTGTCGCCCGGGCGCTCATTCCTCGCCCCAGCATGATCATCGCGGATGAACCCGTCAGCATGATCGACGCCTCGATGCGCATGAATGTGGTCAACCTGTTCCTTTCTATCAAACAGGAATATAAAACCAGCTTCCTGTACATCACCCACGATTTGGCAACCGCCTATTACATCAGTGACTTCATTGCAGTGATGTACCGGGGTTGCATTGTGGAATTCGGTGCGGCAAGGAATGTACTCACGAATCCCAAGCATCCCTATACCTGCCTGCTATTAGAGTCAATCCCATCCGTAAAAGTAAAGTGGGACCGTAAGCAGTACGTCAACGCTGATATGGAGACGAAAGAGTTCCAATTTGAGGGCTGCAAGTTCCGCAACCGCTGCCCGCTGGCCAAAGAGATCTGCATTCACCAGCGCCCCCCGGCGGTGAAAAAAGAGGACGGGCGGGAAGTATATTGTCACTTTGCCTGATCAGGTGGGTATATCACTATGGGCCGGATTGATGAACTGCGATTAATGACCAAAGTAGCCAGGATGTATTATGGCTTGCATTATAAGCAAACCCAGATCGCCGACCAGTTAGATATTTCCCAGGCGACAATTTCCAGGCTGCTCAAACGCGCGCAGGATGAGCAGATCATCCGCATCAATATCAGCACACCGACTGGTATTTACGCTGAAATCGAGACGGAACTGGAGCGAATTATAATTTAAAGGAAGCGATTGTCGTTGACAGCGTGGAAAACGATGAGCAGATCCTGCGCGACATTGGCGCGGCTACTGCCTACTACCTGGAGCAGACGATCAAGCCGGATGAAATCATCGGTTTGTCTTCCTGGAGCAAAACGCTTATGGCGATGGTGGATGCGATGAATCCGTTGGGCAAACAGGCCGGGGCCCAGGTGGTGCAGGTTCTAGGCGGTGCGGGTAACCCGGCCGTGGAAAACCATGCCGTGCATCTGGTTCGGAGATTGGCGGTACTGGTTCAGGGTCAGGCCGTCTTTCTACCGGCTCCAGGGGTGGTCGGCACTGCTGAAACGCGCCAGCTTTACCTGCAAGATCCATTTGTGGCAGCGGCAATCGAAAAGTTTAACAAAATTACCATGTGCCTGGTAGGGATTGGCAGCGTGGAGCCTTCGGATATGCTGGCCAGCAGTGGAAACGTCTTCTCCAACGAGGAACTGGACGCCCTGCGAGAAAAGGGGGCTGTCGGTGATATTTGCATGCGCTTTTTTGATGTGAACGGATGCCCGATAAAGAATGGACTGAATGAGCGAGTGATTGGTCTTGAACTCGAACAGCTGCATCGGATTAAACGCTGCGTGGGCGTAGCAGGCGGCGCGCGGAAAGTGGCGGCTATCCGCGGAGCAATGCGCGGCGGGTATATCAACGTCCTGATCACGGATGTTTTTACAGCCCGGTCGCTGATTGATACTTCGACCGAGTGATTCCCCCAGCACTCCCTCATAAACGGATTTCTGATAACCGAAAACTGTTTAGGAATTCGTCAATCCGCTACAGGTTGCCGACGTGGCTGATGAACGCAGCCGCCGCGTCGACAACCTTTCGCTGAAGGATAAAACCTTTGCCGATTCCCTGGTTTGCAAGGCTGTCTCCGTGACCGGGACTTTTCCCCAGAAAGCTAGCCCCTAACTTCCTCAAAAGTGGAATTCCCCTGTTAAGAAGGGTGTGGCTCAAAGTTTTGATGAGGGAGAATTTCCCCCCTGCCGTCCACGAATAGGGAGCTAATAAACGAATAAAGACGACCAGCGCTGGCGATCGATCCATCCTAACTGGCCATTGATAGGGTCAATATTCGTTTATTCGTGCAGGCGAAGCCCATTCGTGGACGGCGTTCCTTATCCTGCAAAAAGTTTGAAACGCCTCTTGTTAAGAATCGCTTATTGATCCTAGAACAATTGTTTGTTAATATAAAAGCAGATAAATTTACTCTTTAATTATCCGAGGATCCATAAGGAGATGGGGCATGTCAGATACAAATGCAAGCGGCGCGGAAGACGGTTCCTGGGCGCGGGGGATTTACGCAATCACGCTGTTTGTCGAGGATCTTGATGCTGCAAAGCAGTTCTACCAGACCGTCTTCGACCTGCCCATTATTTTCGAAGACCAGAACTCGGCGGTATTTAAAATGGGGGATAACCTGATCAACTTGCTGAAAATCAGCGAAGCGGATGAACTCATCGCCCCGGCGAAAGTAGCCAGCCGTGCAGCTGGAGCCCGCTCGGTTTTCACCATCCCGGTGGCGGATGTGGATGCCACGTGCACAAAACTCAAGGCGCGGGGTGTTGAATGGGTGAACGGGCCAATGGATCGCCCCTGGGGCGTGCGCACAGCCAGCTTTAAGGATCCGGGGGGCACCATCTGGGAGATCGCGCATTAGTCCTGGGCGGCAAGAGTCAGAAGGTAGCCTGGCAGGAAGGATTGTGAGTGGAGGAACTGTGGCGAATCCGATGCGGACAATGTTAGA
>CAVUJS010000010.1:0-676092 GCA_963741885.1 uncultured Chloroflexia bacterium | reverse complement strand
TAACCTGAAGGTCATAGGTTCGAATCCTATCCCCGCTACTAGGAAAAATCGTGGTCGCAGTTAGCGAAGCTAACCTGGCCACGGTTTTTTGTTTGGCGCTAGCGAGATGCACTGCGCCACGGGTAGAGGATTTTTCGATAAACCCTAATCAGAGAAGGCTGGCGTTGAGAGCAACGCGCTGCTTCCGCAAAGCCTTTGGATTTCAGAATCTATTGACCGATCCTTCACCCTGTTTTCGGCGCAGCGAGCCATTGCTCGAATTACTTATTACTAAAGGCTGAGGAGTTGGCTGAATTCGAGTCATTCTTTTCGAATGCCAATTTGGGGCGGTTTTCTTGCATCTTTAACCCTCCGCCAGATTTCTCTGCTGCAGCCGCAGCAGCTGTATTACGAACTTGAGAGCGGGGCACATCCTGGATAATCAGGATGGATTTTGAGCCCTGCTCGATGTAACTGCGAGTGACACTTCCATAGGGGTGCGTGAATTGCCCGGAATATCCATGCGCGCACATGAGTACCAAATCGACATTTTCCTGGTTGGCGAGTTCTTCAATTGCGGAAGATACATTTTGGCTTTCAACAACCCGAATATCGCTCTCCACTGGCAGGCGAAGTTTCATCTCGCTTAAGTATGCCTGAACCGCCTCGCGACTAACCTGCAGTAGTTGCTCAGAGAGGTTATCGATCTCAGCGGGGTAAGGCTGTGGAAGGGGGATCTCGGGTGGGGTAATGACGGCGGCAAGATAAAGTTTGGGCTCCTCGTGATCTGGTGCGGGCAGTGTCGGATTCGATGCTTGCTCTAGCGCGGCTTCCCCTTGCGCCAGTACAATTGCAGCCGATAAAGCCAGCTCAGCCCGGCGGGAGCTGTCGATGGGCAGCAGAATATGCTGGTAATGAATGGGGTTAAGGGTTTCTTCTTGTTCATTATAGGAACGGACAATCAGCAGTGGTAGATAGACCAGGTCAATCACCTTTTGGATGACGCTGCTCATATTCCAGCGGCTTAGCCCACTTGAGCCATGCGAGCTGATAACAAGCAGGTCGATATTCTCGTTATGGGCAAAGTCAATGATGTTTTCCGCCGTTCTACCCTCGCGGATGACATATTCAACCCGCTCTGCATGGATTACGCCATCCTCAGATTCCCTCCCTGGGACCCATAAATTCTCACGAATTCGAGACGCGATACCTTGCATATATAAATCGGCTTCTGCTTTACGAATTTCCCAGTTCAGAGGATCTGTAGGGGCCTGATTTTCATAAGCAGACGGCACTTCCAGCACGCGTAACAGCACAAGGTTGGCTCCAAAGATGCGAGCAAACTGTTCAGCGTGGGGTATCGCTCGCTCAGCCAGGTGAGATCCATCCAGGGGGATCAGGATGCGATTAAACATAAAAAGGCTCCGTTCTATACGAAAATTCCATAATAGTGGTTGTTTTCAGGGAAGATAAGTTCTACTGGAGCATTGAATGCTGAATCTCGGTTCAGGTCAAAACCCCGGAGGAATAAAGATTGATTTCTCCGACTGTTCAGGGAGTATAGCGCATAGGATCTATTAAAGTCCCGGATAAAAGCTTATAAATGTCTATTAAATCGTTGAGCTTTGGAAAATCCAGGGCTGAATTTGGGGCCAGCGATTTATCAACAACATCGATGTATAATATAGATAGCTGTGATGGGATCCCGCACCGTGCCCGGATAGAACGAAGCGTCTCCACTGGCCATCTTTCAACACAAACGTATGAACGTATGAATGTAGAGATGACTCCCTTCTCTACGTTTTTTGTTAAAACACAGGAGTTATTTTCTCGTCTTTCCAGGCCTGGCTAAAGAATATGGATAGGATTGAAAAGAAAGAGTCTCGTTTGGAATTCGAAACAATGCTTAAGGAGCATCCTGCCTTCAAGCAAATTTTGCAGAACATGAAGCAAGTGGTATGGCTGCTTGACCTGAATACCGATCAAATCCTCTATGTCAGCCCAGCCTTTGAGGTTATTTGGGGCCGTTCCTGCGAGAGTTTTTATGCAGATCCGCTGACCCTGATTAAAAGCGTCCATCCGGAGGACCGGGTCAAGGTGATGTCTACCAGCCCGGACGCGCATCGCCAATCCCTGAACCAGACCTACCGGATTTTGCGACCGGATGGCAGCCTGCGTTGGATTTCCGCGCATTCTTTCTCGATTACAGATGAAGCGACAGACCTTACTTATCAGGTTTATATTGCTCAGGATATCACTGCTCAGAATCAGGTGGACGAAACCTTGCGTAAGGCGCTGGATCGTTCTCGCGAGCAGTTTACCCTCAGCCGGCGCATGAGCCTGGCCCGCAAACCGGAAGCGGTGCTCAAAACGCTGATGTCTGCCGCGGAACTGCGCACTGCGCAGCGTGCCTTTGTGTTATTTTTTGAATCCCCGCCCGTCAATCCCTCCTACGAGGTTGAGGTGATTGCTACCTGGTCATCCGTTTTGTACCCGGTTATAGCGAATTCAAATAAATCCGTGAGGGAAGCCAGTTTGGTTGAAGAGCTGGCTCTGTTGAATATTTTTCACCCCTCCAGGCCAGTGATTATCACGCAAATCTCGAAAGATGAACGCCTCTCGCCGGTAGTCCGGAATTTACTGCTGGAAGCGCAAATACAGTCCGTGGCTATTTTCCCGCTGGTGGCATTAGGTAACTGGTTAGGCTGCCTTTTGGTTTTTTATTCGAATGAAAAGCATTTCCAACCGATCGTTTTGCAGCATATCAAAGTGCTGGTCGATCAGGCCACCATCACCTTATATAATCTGCAACTGTTGAAGATCGAAGCGGAATCCCGCCATGAAGCGGAACGGGCCAACGAGATCAAAACGAAATTCCTGGCCATGATCTCGCACGAGCTGCGCACACCCCTGACTTCGATCAAAGGCTTCACCACCACCCTTCTCGCGGAAGACGTGGCCTGGGAACCGGAAGAACAACGCGACTTTATCCAGACCATCCAGCAGGAGGCCAACCGGTTGCAGGAGTTGATTGACCACCTGCTGGACCTTTCCCGCCTGGAAGCCGGCATGCTGCCGATTATGAGGGAGTCCCATAATCTAAAAGCGATAATGGAAGATGCGCTGCCGCAGTTTCAAACGTTAACCAGCGGGCAAACGTTAACCATTCAAATACCTGCCGCCTTACCGCTGGTTTATGGGGACGCGAAGCGGATCGCGCAGGTATTGGTTAACCTGGTCCGGAACGCGGCTACTTATTCCCCAAAAGGAACGGCAATAACCATTACCGCCTATCTGCGCAAAAACTTTGTGCAGATTAATGTTAGCGATCAAGGCCCCGGTATTCCCTCGGCCGAACAAAAAAGAGTTTTAAGGTGTTTCAGCGGGGTGTAAATGTGGAGAACAGCTCGGCGCAAGGCGCCGGATTAGGGTTGGCGATTTGTAAAGGGCTGGTCGAAGCCCAGGGAGGCCGGATCTGGGTTAAGAAAAAAAACGCTCCCGGAACGACCATTTCTTTTACGATCCCGCTTGCTCCGCTGCACAGCCAGGATAACCTAGAGGAAACGGAACGCTAAGCTATGGGGAATATATTAATCGTTGAAGATGATCCAAACATCCGCAAGCTGGTGCGGGTCAACCTGGTCAAACGCGGTTACACTGTTAGCGAGGCAGCGGACAGCCACCAGGCGATGGTGCGCTTCCAGGCTGAAGCTGTGGATTTGGTGCTGCTTGACCTGGTGCTGCCGGGTCTTTCTGGGGTGGATGTGTGCGCCTGGATGCGCGCCCGTTCTGATGTGCCCATCATTGTATTAAGCGCCCGTTCGGAAGAAGATTTGAAAGTGGCTGCGCTGGATGCCGGCGCGGATGATTACGTCACCAAACCCTTTGGACAGGAGGAATTGTTGGCGCGGGTGCGCGCTTTTCTGCGCCGGTCCTATGCGGTTCCAAATGTTCCCGAAACAAAAGTCCAGATCGGCGAGCTGCGCATCGACCTGGCGGCGCGCAGAGTTTTCCTGGGCGAGGAAGATCTGCATCTTACGCGCACGGAATTTGCAGTCCTGGCTGAACTTGCCCAGCACCTGGATGCCATTGTTACCCATGATGAGCTAATTGTCCAGGTATGGGGACCCGAGTACCGGGGATCAAATCATTATTTACACAACTATCTGGGGCGCTTGCGCAAAAAACTGGGGGATTATGGCGAGCTGCTTGAAACAGTGCCCGGCATGGGCTACAACTTGCACTCGAAGAAAATCAGCCCATCTTCTGCTTAATTTGGTAGATATTTTATAGGTTGTATCCGGGACGTAGATAGCTCCTTTTGTTTATGCTGGTAAAGCAGCAAGAAAACCATCAGACGAAAGGAGAAAGCATGCGGAACAACCGTAACGACGGCTATAATCCAAAATTACCTGTACTGATCCAGCCAAACATCGGGCTGGATAGCGATGTTCGTTGCGCGGTTGTGGAACTCCTCAACATCACGCTGGCCGACGAAGTTATCCTGTCCGCAAAAACACGCTGTGCCCATTGGAATGTGCGCGGCGCGGATTTCTTCGGACTGCACAGTATTTTCGAAACGCAATACCAGGAGTTGAACAGCATCTCTAATGAGATCGCTGTGCGAGTGCGCATGTTGGGTGGCTTTGCCATTGGCAGCCTGATGGAATTCCTCAGCTTTACCCGGCTGGAGGAACAGCCGGGGGATGTTCCGGATGCGCTCCACCTTTTGGCTGATTATGAAACCTCGATCCGCTTCTTACGGGAAGATGCGCGCAAGTGCGCCGAGGAATACGAGGATGCAGGCACAAGCGAACTGCTGGTTGGTTTGGTGCGCTTGCATGAAAAGCTGGCCTGGATGCTGCGTTCTTACCTCGAGATTGATTCGTTCAACGGCAAAAAGCAGGATACCCCATAGCAGAAACAGGCGCGGATTGTATCGCCAGATCTACCAGGTAAAGGGACACGGAGGGTATATGAACCAAATTGAAATGCAGAAGATCGTGGAGCAGTTCAGCCGACAGGTTGAAGAGGCGGAAGGGCAGATTAAAGTCATGCGAGTGGCTGATGCCAAAACGATGTACGTCGAGACGATTGGCGAAATCGGCCGCTCGATTATCTTTAACGAGTACAAAGTGGATGGAAAAACATACTGGGCCGGCTACAGTTCACGCAGCAACACTGTTTTCGTGAGCCAGTCAAGTTCCAGATAAGAACTTAGAGGAATGGAGATTAGCAGGGGAATACTTGCCTGGACTATCGTCGGATTAATCGCTGGCTGGTTAGCTGGCATGGTCATGAAGGGCGGCGGCTATGGGGTAATTGGTGACATTGTCGTTGGCGTGATTGGTGGTTTATTGGGCGGCTGGATCGCCACCGCATTGTTCCACCTCGGCGTTGGCGTGACGGGCATCAACCTGGGGTCTGTGCTGGTCGTGTTCGTCGGAGCGGTAGTACTGCTCTTCCTGCTGCGCTTGGTGAATGGCAGATAGGGTGGTTTCCTGCGCTAAGGCGTGAAATACGCTCTATTTTATCGAAATTTTATAGATGTTATCAAGGACGGGTATAGATCCGTTCAGGTAATATAAATGAGTGCAACAGCCAACTTATATTATGGAAGGCTTAGGTAAAAGTGCAAACAAGATTATATATTGGAAATATGTCACAGGAAACCACTGAGCAAGATTTGCGCACAATGTTCAGTGAGGCAGGTACGGTAGAAGAAGTCGATGTGGTTATGAACCCCAAGACGGGAAACTCGAGAGGGTTCGCCTTTGTCACCATGGGCAACCAGGCCGAGGCGGAAAAAGCCGTCAGCATGTTCAATGCGAGAGAGCTAAAATCACACACCCTAAAGGTGAATATCTCTCTGCCTCGGCAAGATCGACCAAGTCAAGATAACACTAACAACAAGTAGTAGGGAGATAATATGGGGCGTAAAGGCGTAAGCAAACCTAAGACATCTAAATCGAAGAACCAGACCACTTCAGGTAAAGGTGAAAATAGCGCTGGCCCTGGTGTGGCACGCATAACCGAAACGCCAGTGGCTCGCTCGATTGGTAAGGGTGAAGCGTTATCCGTTCGTAAAGGCGGCAAAAAGAAGTAAGCCGTTTTCTAAAGATGCATAAAACACCATCGAGCCTGTTTTTACGGCTCGATGGTGTTTTTATCAGGGAAAACGGATGAGCGGTTTATTAGGTATTTTATAGACTCTGACGGGGACGTAGATAGGTCCGCTCCTGTATGATTGAAATTAGTAATCTTTTGTTATTTCAATTCGGCCGCCTGATTTAAGAGGCCGCTGAAAAAAAACCTCATCGGCGACGCCCAGGTGCTGAAACGCATGGAAGTAACCGAAAAAAGGATCAGCCTGACATTGTTACCCGGCAGCCTGCCGCTCAATGGGACGGCAGAGGTAAAAAACCTGAACTAGTTTTTGCAAGATTGCAGAATTAGACGTTTCTATAGAAAGGCGAGCAAATGGAAAACCAGATCGTATGCCCCAATTGTGGAAAAGTATTATCCAACAATGCCATGATCAACGAAGCAATCAAGGGCGAAGGGTCAGATACCCAATCGATGAACTGCGAATGTGGAGAAAAATCACGTACTGGAACATGGCCGCCCAACTGCGCGATCAAAAAACGTTAGGCTGGAGAATCCGGAACTGGGTTCAGTCCCTCTCGCATCGTTAGAAATAGCGCTCGTCTCACGCTCCACAGCGGGTGGTTTCATCCGAAAAGCGGAAGAGGCGCCCCTTTCATCCAGCCCGGCTTTCGTAAAGAAAGGCGGCATACATATTCACTGACAACATTAGGAGTAGATACCCATGGTAGAAAAAAATAGCCTCAATCTCAAGAAAGCGAAACGCTTACCAAAAGGGCAGCGCGTGCATATGCGGCGGTTGAAGCAAGCCGCTAGCAAGGAAACGGTTATTTCCAACCCGAAAAGATAAGCTGCTGGCCGGCGGGCGGGTGGCAGAAACACTGGAATTTGGCGAAGCCTCAACCGCTGCGCTGGATGACCTGGCCCGGGCAGCGGACAAGCAGGCGAACGATCTCAACCAGCCGTTGAGCCGGTTTGCGCCAGAGCTAAGCAGCCGCTGGCGGACCTGCTCAGCGAGCATGAAACGATGGATGAGGCGCAGGTTGAAGCGCTGTTCAGGTGTGGTTCTGTTCCCCAGGTACGGGAGCACCGAAATCAAGATCGACGTCAGGCAGCTGCTCATCCTCAAGGATGGGCAACCTTCTGGCGATTGTTGAGAAGTAGAGGAAATTCCATATGGCAAAGCAATTATTATTCAAAACGGACGCGCAGCAAGCCTTGAAGCGCGGCGTCGATGTACTTTCCCAGGCAGTGGCAACAACCTTAGGCCCCAAAGGTCGCAACGTGGCGCTCGATATGCGCTACGGTTCACCGACCGTCACGCATGATGGCGTAACCGTGGCAAAAGAAATCGAGCTGAAGAACCCCTTTGAAAACATGGGGGCGCAGCTGCTTAAGGAAGCGGCCACCAAGACGAATGACGTCGCCGGGGATGGCACAACCACGGCGACCGTACTGGCCCAGGCGATCGTTCACGAAGGCTTAAAGAACATCGCGGCGGGCGCGAATCCGATGCTGATCAAGCGCGGGCTGGAACTGGCGACGGAGGCGGTGGTGGGCTGTATCAAGTCGATGAGCACGCCTGTCATTGATGAAAAAGACATCGCCAACATCGCCTCCATCTCGGCGGCGGACAAGGAAATCGGCGACTTGATTGCCGGCGTGATGGATAAGGTTGGTAAGGACGGCGTGGTCACGGTTGAGGAAAGCAAGGGTCTCGAATTGGAGACTGAGTTCGTGGAAGGGATGCAGTTCGACCGGGGCTATATCAGCGCGTATTTTGTGACGAACGTGGAAGGAATGGAAGCCGTACTTGAGAACCCCTACATCTTGCTTTACGACAAGCGCATTAGCGCCGCGGCTGACCTTGTGCCGCTGATGGAGAAGCTGCTCCAAATCGGCAAGCGCGATTTGGTGGTGGTGGCGGAAGATGTGGACGGTGAAGCGCTGGCGACGCTGGTGCTCAACAAGCTGCGTGGCACGTTGAACCTGCTGGCGGTAAAAGCGCCTGGCTTCGGGGACCGCCGCAAGGCGATGCTGCAAGACCTCGCGCTCTTGACCGGCGGTACCGTGATCACTGAAGAATTGGGCCGCAAGCTCGAGACGGTCACCATTGCGGATCTGGGGCAGGCTGCTAAAGTCCAGACGGATAAAGATAACACAACGATTATCGAAGGCAAAGGCGACTCGCAGGCCATCAAGGGGCGCATCGAGCAGATCAAGGTCGAGATCGAAAACACAGACAGCGATTATGACAAAGAGAAGCTGCAAGAACGGCTGGCGAAATTGTCGGGGGGAGTGGCCCTCATTCGGGTAGGCGCAGCGACCGAAACCGAACTGAAGGAAAAGAAACACCGCGTCGAAGATGCGCTGAGCGCGACCCGCGCCGCGGTTGAGGAAGGCATTGTCCCCGGTGGGGGCGTGGCGCTGCTCAACGCGATTGAGGCCTTGACCAATGTCCGCTCAGAAGAACAGGATATCCAGACCGGGATCGACATTCTGCGCCGGGCCCTTGAGGAACCGATGCGCCATATCGCCAGCAACGCTGGTCAGAATGGGGCCGTGGTGATGAATATGGTCCACCGCCTGGCCATGGAAAAGAAAAACAGCAACATTGGCTACAACGTCATGAGCGGCGAGTATGAAGACATGCTCAAGAGCGGCATCATCGACCCGGCCAAGGTCACCCGCAGCGCGGTTGAAAATGCCGCCAGCATCGCCGCGATGATCCTGACCACCGATGCCCTGATCACGGACGTGCCAGAGAAGAATTCGGCCCCCGCCATGCCGTATGATGGCGGCGGCGATTATTAATTCGGGTTAGAGGCGGCCGATGGGCAAACCACCTGTGCGAGCCAGCTAAGCGCGGATGACCAGGCTCCCGGAGCGGAATTCCGGGAGCAAGGCACCTTACCCAATTGATTCCATTTTTTACTTCAAACCAGCCAAACTGGCGTTGAGGCGGCAAATGCCCTGGCAGGATTTGGGGTTTTGGCCTCCCCCCAAAATCTTTGATCCGCATAAATTTGCGGAAAGTAATTTAATATGGTATAATGAATATACACTTTGGAAAGATGATTGATTGCCCGCCATCCAATTCTTGAGATGGCGGGTTTTTGTTTTCTTACAGGGTGAAATCCTCTGTTGAGAGGGAATACGCCATCATATTCATGATGGTACGCCATCATATTCTTGATGGTAATAGAGATGGATGGGATCACGAGTTGATCCAATCTTTGAGGAGTTATCGAGTTATGGAAACAAAGCTTTATGTAGGAAACCTTTCCTACCAGACGACGGAAGATGAACTGAGCAGTCTTTTTACCCAGGTCGGAACAGTCAATGATGTTGCCTTGATTAAAGATCGAGACACCGGCAGCTCAAAAGGTTTTGCCTTTGTCACGATGAGCAGCGAAGAAGAGGCGAACAAGGCCATTGAACAGTTCAATGGGAAGAGTATGGGCGAACGTGAACTGACCGTCAATATTGCCCGGCCTCGCGAGGAACGCCCTCGCAGCAACGGTGGCGGTTATCAGCGGAGCGGCGGCAACCGCCGTTATTAAAAGCCTTATTCAAATGAATGAGGCCGGACCCTGAAAAACAGGCGCCCGAGATGATCTGCATCCTTCAATCTTCGTCGTTAATGCAGGCATAAGTATTTAGGAATCAGAGAACATCAAAGCCTGTTCTATCCGCAAGGAGGACGGCTTTGATGTTCTATTTTTAACGGGCTGGTCTCGATAACGGGTTGGGTTAAAGGCAGACGAATCTGGGGGGCCAGAGCGTAAAAAGAAAAGCGTTCTGATGGTGGAGATTAGGAGCTTGGATAAAGATGGAATATGAAGTTGGCGATACGGTCATTCACTGGACGCATGGGCCGGGCAAAGTGATTGCCATTGAAGAAAGAGATCTGGCGGGGGTCAATCAGGCGTATTATGTGGTCGAGGTTGGGTTATTAACCCTGTGGATACCTGCCGAAGCGGAGAATCAAAATTCCCTGCGCCCTCCAATGGAAGGTAATCAATTTAAACATCTGATTAATATTTTACAGACACCCGGTGAACCCCTGTCGGATAATTACACGAAGCGAAGATTTGCCCTGAGAGACCGGATCCAAAAACGGACCCTGGCGGATTTGTGCTATTTAATCCGCGATCTGACCTACCGCTCGCATCAGCATAATCTCAATCAAAATGACTCGGATGTTTTATTTCGAGCCGAGGAGTATTTACTCGATGAGTGGGTGCTCTCACTCGGCATTGAACGCTCGAGCGCGCAACAGGAGTTGGATGTTATCCTGCGCGGGGATGAAGCCGAACCTTCGATACAGGCATAAATAAATAGCGTTAACGGGTAAGTCTGGGCGGGGTGACGCATCCAAACAGATTTTCAATGAAAAATCAAGGCCCCCTATCCCTATCTTCCTACCCTTGCCAGATACACCTGGTAAGGCGACCTGATTTTGCCCTATGGAGATCAGGCTGTTTGCGTTATACGAGAGTGTACCAGTCAACCGGGGAACTGCCGGCTAGGCCGGGTATGAGATCGCGAATCATGCGTGCCCCCTGATCATCTAATCCACCACAGCTCAGGACCAGGTTGAGCATCATAAGCGGTCAAGTAAAGTACGCCATTCATGACGCTGTAGTAAAGGGTATCGATAAGATAGGAAACAGCATCCGCAATCACTCGCTCCGTTACCCCACCCGGCAAGCCATCCGTGCGCCACAGGTTTTCTCCTAGTTACCCGACAGTTTATACTTCGCTGTAAAAATCCTCAACCCCTCCCGTCCCCTTCTCCGAAAAATGCAAAACCCGTGCATTTTTCGGAGAAGGGGAGGCCAGAAACCTTCCGGAGGGCTGCCCCAAAAGGCACTCCCTCTCTGAATTCGACCACTCTTGTCGAATTTGGAGAGGGAGCACGGTTCGCCGCAAGGATAAGAAGCCAGACGAATTTGTGTTGCGCGGCGAACCGCAGGGTCAGGATTTTCTCTAAGGATAAACTGTCGGGTAACGAGTACCCGGCGGCGTAAATAGCTCTATGGTTATCGTCACGCGCCGGGTCCTTTAAACAGTCGGGCGGACAAGTTAAGCAACTACAGAGGTATTTACGCCCGACTGTACTAGGTTTTCTCCATGGTTTATCGAAAATTTACCTGGATGGGGTCCCGCTGTCAGAATAAGTTTACTGTTTGAAATAGCATAGTATCCGTGTTATCATATAGCCATGATACAGTCGTTCAGGGGCAAGGGAACGGAAGATATCTTCAACGGTGAAAACACGCGAAACGCTCGCAAAACCTGTCCCGAAGCTTTACGGCGCGTTGCGGCTCGAAAACTCGATCAACTTGATTCGGTATCATTTCTACAAGAATTACAAATCCCTCCGGGTAGGCATTTGGAGGCACTTTCAGGGAACCGGGAGGGACAGCATAGCATCCGCATTAATGAAAAGTACCGCATCTGTTTTGTTTGGACAGAAAAGGGGCCGGATTCGGTTGAAATTTGCGATTATCATTGATTAATGCTGGTGATTGACGAGAGGTGGTTTATGGTTCGTGTGCCCACATCGCGCACCCCGACCCATCCGGGGGAAATGTTGCTTGAAGAATTCCTCAAACCGATGGGCTTGACCCAGCGCGACCTGGCGGATGCCATTCATGTGCCTTATCAACGGGTCAATGATCTGGTGAATGGGCGCCGGGGAATCACGCCTTCGACGGCGCTGCGGCTGGCGAAATTCTTTGGCATGACGCCAGATTTTTGGATGAATTTACAGCTGCGCTGGGACTTATACTTTGCCCAGAAAGAGGAAATGAAGGTCCTACAAGAAATCGAGCCCTTCGCCTCACATTCTGCTTAGAAGCGAGCAAAGCGCTGGTGAATAAAAAATGAGCGGTTGGCATACTGCCAGCCAATCGCTCATTTTCTATATCTCCCTTTTAGCAGACTTCCGGGCCGGGCTGCCCGGCTGTAACCTGGTTCTTGAACAGGCGCTTTTGCAGCCAGAAGGCCACGTTGACCAGGCCGATCATCACTGGCACTTCGACCAGGGGGCCGATGACGGCGGCAAAGGCCTGGCCTGAGTTCAGCCCAAAGACGGCTACTGCCACCGCGATAGCCAGTTCAAAGTTGTTCGAGGCGGCGGTGAAAGATAGGGTCGTGGTCTGTTTATAATCCGCGCCGACCGCTTTCCCCAGCCCAAAGCTGACCAGGAACATGCCCACGAAGTAGATCAGCAGCGGGATAGCGATGCGGACCACGTCCATAGGGATCGAGACAATCAGGTTGCCCTTGAGCGAGAACATCACCAGGATGGTAAAGAGCAAGGCGATCAGGGTGATCGGGCTAATTTTGGGGATAAAAGTCCGGTAATACCAGTCTTTGCCCAGGGTGTGGGTAAAGATCAGGTTGGTGAGGAAACCGAGGATGAAGGGGATGCCCAGGTAGATGAACACCGAGCGGGCGATTTCGCCGATGGTGATTTGGACCACAGACCCTTGCAGCCCAAACCAGGTAGGCAGCACGGTGATAAATACGTAGGCATACACGCTGTAGAACAGCACCTGGAAAATGCTGTTAAAGGCAACCAGCCCGGCGGCATAATCGGTGTCGCCTTTGGCCAGATCATTCCACACAATGACCATGGCAATGCAGCGCGCCAGGCCGATCATAATCAGCCCCGCCATGTATTCCGGGTAGCCGCGCAGGAAGACAATGGCCAGCAGGAACATGCCGATCGGGCCGATGACCCAGTTTTGCAGCAGCGACAGGCCTAATACCTTCCAATTGCGGAAGACTTTACCTAATTCAGCGTAATGCACTTTGGCCAGGGGCGGGTACATCATCAGGATCAGGCCAATGGCGATGGGAATATTGGTTGTGCCCACGGAAACCGCCGCATTGAAGGCCGCGACTGTTTTCGGGACCAGGAACCCGATCCCCACCCCCACGGCCATCGCCAGGAAGATCCACAGGGTCAGGAAACGATCCAGGAATGAAAGGCGTTTCGTAACGGGTAGCGATGCTTCCATCTTTGCTCCTCATGCTCGAGTGTTAAACAATCTGTCCTTTTAGATGCCTGCCGCCGGGTCTGGTACCCAGGCGAACAGGTTATGCGCGCTTTTTGGGGCGTTTGCTCAACTGCTGGCAGGTCAGTTCTGGATCGATGCCCGGGTTGCACTGCGGGCAGGGGCAGCCGGGGTGGGGGCGCTGGCGCAGGGCCAGGATCCTGGCGGGATCCAGCCCGGCGAGCTGGCTCACCTGCTGCAAGATTTCAACCACCTCGGGGCGGCACAGGCGGTAAAAGATATTGCGCCCTTCTCGTTGCGCCGTCACCAGGCCGCCTTTTCGCAAGACCATCAGGTGCTGCGAGATGCTGGCCTGGCGCATGCCCAGCACCGCTTCCAGGTGGCAGACGCAGGCTTCTTGCGTGCTGATAACCAGGAGGATCTGGATGCGCGCCGGCTGGCCGATCAAAGCCAGCAGGTGAGCAATTTGTTCTTCGGGCGGTTCCGCGGACGGTTTCGCAGGCGGTTTCGCAGGGCGGTTTCGCGGGCGGTTTCGCGGGCGGTTTCGCGGATGATATATTCGCGCTCATGAATATATTATACCGGAGGATTGCTTAGCGCGGTAGCGAAAAATTCGCCCTCGTCCTTTATTTATCCACGGTATTCAAGGATTGCAAATACGGCAGGATCTGGCGGCGGATGTCGTCGCGCACCTGGCGAAAAGCGGCCATTTTTTCCTGTGCTGTGCCTGCAGCTTTGGCCGGGTCGGGAAAGCCAATGTGCACACGCTTGCCTTTGCCTAGCCAGACCGGGCAGTTTTCGGCGGCGTCAGCGCAGACGGTAATCACTACATCAAAATCCATGCCCTGGAAGCGCTCGACCGATTTTGATGCGCCCAGGTGCTTGATGCCGATTTCCTGCAACGCTTGCAGCGCCAGCGGATGCACATACCCGGCGGGCTGTGTCCCGGCGCTGAACGCCTGCCACTGCCCCGCCAGGTCATGGTTGATGATGGCTTCCGCCAGCTGCGAGCGGCAGGAATTCCCCGTACATAGAACGAGCACCTGCTTTTGCGCCATTTTGCGTACCTCCTGCAACAGTAAACCTTCCATTCGTTAAAAAAATTATAAGAATATAAATGCCTGGCTGCAACGCAGGGAGGTTAACATATGGATAACGTTTTGAGGTTTGTGCAGCGAGAATATCGGGCGATCCAAGCGCCGCTGGTTGAGATCATCCTGAGGACTTCCAACGGCCGCTTCAAGGCTTAACTGCCGCGACCATATTGAACGCGCTTTGGCGGGTGGGGATTTTCTCGATTTTCCCGTCTGGGATAGCGCTGCGCATCAGTTTTATCAGCCCTGCCTGATCATAAAGGGTGTACTGGCCCACGTGAAACCAGGCGGCCAACGAGCTGATGGTGCGGTTGAACAGGTGGTAGGTGGTGTAGGGTTTAATCTGCAGGCGCGGGCCAAAAGCGTAGCGCTTGAGCGAGCGTTCTGGATGGACCACCGCCAGGATGCCATGCGGGGCAAGGTTTTGATACGCGGCGGCGAGGATTTTCTGCGTTCGCTCTGGCCTCCCATAGAGGCTGCGTTTGAACAGGACAATATTTGGCGCGGCGCTGGCATTGTGGTCCGCCAGGTTGAGAAACAGGTCTGGGGTGAAGGGTTTTTGGATCGTTTCAACGCGCCCGGTATGAATATATTGCGCCAGGCGGTGTTCCACCTGGTGCAACATGGCCGCGGATTCGTCCACCGCATAGACTTTGGCTGCACCAAAGGTGATAAACTTTTCGGTCACCACCCCCGGCCCGCAGCCGCAGTCAGCGACGACGGCATTTTGTAAATGGTCGCCTAAAAATTGAAATAAATCTTCGTCAATCAAATGGGCAATGCGGTAGTAAGAATACTGGTAAAACAAAGCGGATAGAGACCATTGTATATGTTCAGAATGGTTTTTCATGAAGACTGCACCTTCTTTTCCATGCGAGCTGGCATGGAACGTGATTTTCGCCCCCTAAGGAATGATTATAATAGATTTAGCGTCCTCAAAATTAAATTTTAAGTAAGTTCCTTGCGGCGGGATGAGGTGTTCTTCCGCGCCGGGCAGCAGGTGGAATATACCGATCCGCTTTAGCGGTAGCCTTTCTGCTGCATGCCGTGAATGATCATTTCGATCAGCTGCTGGAAACTCTCGTCCAGGTCCAGCGGCAGCCCGAAGCCGCCCGTTACTTCTAGTGTGGCGAAACCGTGCACGGCGCTGCGCAGCGCGCGTACAGCGTCGATGGCGCGCACGCCGCTTAATCCGAACGATTCGACCAGCGCCAGCACGACGCGCACGATATGTTCTTCGGCGGACTGCAACTTCGGATCTGGCGGGGTATGATTGCCAGAGGCGCGCAGGCTGGACTGGTACAGCCCGGGGTATTCTTTAACATAGGCGCGGTAGGCTTTGGCCACAGCCAGCACCCCGGCTGCCCCTGAGCGCCCTACTGCCGCCGAGGTGAGGCGTTCGCCCAGGTTGCGCAGGTTCAGCAGCGCCAGTTCATGCCATAAATCCTCCAGCCCGTGAATATGGTTATAGAGGGAAGAAGGCCGCACGCTGAGCTCGCGCGCCAGGCGGTTGATGGTCAGCGATTCGGCCCCTTCGTGGTTGACCAGCTCTGCCGCGGCGCGCACGACCCTTTCCCGGTCCAGGCCGGCCCGGTTAACCGGCTGCCGCAGCATAATTCAACTCAAGTTTTTTGGATTTAAGGAACCCGGTGATCATCGGCACCGCGATTTCAGGCATCTCCACGTGCGGATAGTGCCCCGCGCCTTCAATGATCCGGTAAGGCGCCCGCAGCTGGCCCGCGGCCCACTGCGCTTCCGCGGCAGGATCCTTGAAATCAGGGTCTTTGCTGCCCATCAGGATGAAGACCGGCTGGGTAACCTGCTCCAGACGCGCCGCCGATTCCGCTTTGGACGCGAACATCAACTGCTGCAAGGCTTCCAGCCGCCCGCGCTGGGCCAGGTTCTGCTTGAGCCGGGCGGTATAGTTTGCAAAATCCACTGGCTTGCGGGTGGGGTAGAGCGTGTTGTAGTACCACAGCCAGGCCGCTGGACCCCACGGGCGGGCGAAAAGCACGTTCAACAGCAGGCGGTAAGACCAGCTGAGTTCGCCGTGCAGCGCCGGGCCGATCAGTCCTAACGTGCTGATCAGTTCCGGGTCTTCCACTGCGGCCCACACCGCCGATCCGGCGGCCATGGAATTGCCGATCACCACCGCTGGTCCGGCATCCAGGCGGCGGATCAAGGCCAGGATATCCCTGCCGACCCCGGCGATGGAATATTCTTGCCAACTGACACTGGTTTCGCCATGCCCGCGCAGGTCCATCGTCACTGCGCGGAAGCCTGCCGCCGCAAGCTGGGGGGCCAAGAAACGGAACTGCTCGCGCACGTCGCCCATGCCGGGCACGCAGATCACCAGCGGCCCGCTGCCGCGGCTGTCATACGCAATGCTGCCTTCCGGTAATTGCAGATATTGAGTATCCATTATGCCTCCTAAACGAATTACATTCGTATAATAGCGAATATTATTCGTTTTGTCAATCCCCCAATATCGACTAAATTTGTATAAATAAAAAGAGAAGAACGGAAACTGCAAAGGGCGCAAAGGAACGCAAAGGGAAGAGAAGAGAAGGGGAAGATTCTCTTTATCCCGCTCGCTCGATTTCCGCTCGGGCAATCTGGGTCCAGCGGTCGAAGCGTTCGGGGTGGTGCTCGCAGGTGCGGGTGTCTGTGAGGATTATTTCGAGCACGCAGCCGTTCGCCTGGCAGACTTCCAGGAAAAGAGCGCTTTGTCTTGCAGGATGGGCACGCATTCGTCCCCGTTAACGCGGGCCAGTTCGCGAATCACAGTTGGGTCATGCAGAGAGCAAGGCATCGCGAGATCCTTTCGGCTTGGAGTTACTCCGAGTATAGCGGAAAAATGGCGGAAGGGAGGAGCAAGAGCCTGTCCAAACGATCTTTTGGGAGCGCCCCAACGCTGAGCCAGACCTGGCTTCCAGGATATAATTAGATCAGGCCTATCGCAGGGGTGATTTTCCAATCCAACGAGTACCCGGCGGCATAAGTAACCCTATGTTTGTCGGGTAGCGCCGGGTACGTTAAACAGTCGGGCAGGTACAATGAATAACCACCGAGGTATTTATGCCCGACTGTACGAGTACCCGGCGGCATAAGTAACCCTATGTTTGTCGGGTAGCGCCGGGTACGTTAAACAGTCGGGCAGGTACAATGAATAACCACCGAGGTATTTATGCCCGACTGTACGAGTCCTTTCAGGAGCGTTCGAGCATGCCGACCTGGTACATTCTGCGCCATGCCCAGAAAGAAGCCGCTGCTCCGGCTGATTACAATCCGCAGCTGCGGCATCTGGATGAACCGCTCAGCGCGCAGGGGGCGCTGGACAGCCAGAAGCTGTGCGCGTATTTCGCGGATAAGCAGCTGGCTGCGATTTACGTGAGCGCGTACCGGCGCACCGGGCAGACCGCGCTGCCTACCGCGCAAAGCCTGGGCCTGACGCCTGTGGTCGATGCCCGTTTGAACGAAATTGATAACGGCGCGCTGGAAGGGCTGCCAGACGAGGAAGTTCAGCAGAAATATGCGGACGTCTGGCAGGCGTTTGTTGCGCGCAAGGCGGATTTCCGCTTCCCGGGCGGCGAGACGGGCGGAGAGGTTCAGCAGCGCCTGGCGCAGTTCCTGGATGAAAAACGCCAACAGCACCCCAATGAGAACATCTTGTGTGTGGCGCATGATGGCCTGATCCGCGTAATGATGTGCCACATTCTGGGGCTTCCAGTTTATCAGCGCGGCAGCTTTCGCATCGACTTCTGCGGCCTGGTGGAAATAACCTACCAGCCGAATTATGGCTGCTGGAAGCTGATCCGGTTTAATCAGACCACCCCGTAGGGTAAGGCTTAATCGTTATCAAGCAGTTTATAATAGGAACGGTTTTGGTGGTCGCGAATGCATGATGGCGACCATGGGGGATAATTTTCGAAAAAGGGAGAAGCAAATGAAAGTGATCAAGAACTTAATTAACGGGCAGTGGGTCGATTCCTCTTCGGGGGCAACGACCAAAACCTATAACCCGGCGAATACCAGCGAAGAAGTCTCTGTCTATCCATTATCGACGCTGCAAGATGCGCAGCGCGCCATCGAAGCGGCTTGCGAGGCTTTCCCCAAATGGGCGCAGACGCCGCCTCCACAGCGCGGCGCGATTCTGGATAAGGCCGGGCAGATCATTGATGCGCGCCTGGACGATATGGCGCGGGCGCTGACCCAGGAGGAAGGCAAGACCTTCGCCGAAGCGCGGGGCGAGGTGATCCGCGCGCGGGATATTTTTAAGTACTTTGGCGGCGAAGGCTGGCGCGTGGGCGGGCAGGTGCTGCCCGGTAACACCCCCAACGAACTGCTGTATACCAAGCGCGAACCGTTAGGCGTGATCTCCATTATTACGCCCTGGAACTTTCCCATCGCCATCCCGGCCTGGAAGATCGCCCCGGCGCTGGCTTATGGCAATACCGTTGTCTTCAAACCCGCCTTCCAGACGCCGCAAATCGCCAGCCTGCTGGTGGCGGCGCTGGTCGAAGCCGGGCTGCCGGCGGGCGTGCTGAATTTCATCACCGGGCGCGGCGCGGAAATTGGCGACGAGATCGTCTCCAGCAAGCAAATCCAGGGCATCTCCTTTACCGGCTCTTACAAGGTGGGCACCGGCATTTATGCCAAAGCTATTCCGAACCTGACCCGCGTGCAGCTGGAAATGGGCGGAAAGAACCCGATGGTCGTGCTGCAGGACGCCGACCTGAGCCTGGCGGTCAAGCTGGCGGTGACGGGCGGGTACGGGCTGACCGGGCAGGCCTGTACCGCCACCAGCCGGGTGATTGTGGAGGACGCGATTGCCGATCAATTCGTGGATGCGCTGGCGCAGGCGGCGAAGTCGATGAAGGTCGGCTACGGCCTGGAGCAGGGTGTGCAGATGGGGCCGGCTTCGAGCCAGGGCCAGCTGGAAACCGACCTGCACTACATCGAGGTGGGCAAGTCTGAAGGGGCAAAACTGGTGGTAGGCGGCGAGAAGCTCTCGGACATGGGTTTCTTCCTCCAACCAACCATCTTTGACCGGGTCGAACCGGGGATGAAGATCGCCCAGGAAGAAATCTTTGGGCCGGTCATTGGCGTGCTGCGCGCGCGCAACTTTGATGACGCCGTGGAAAAGGCGAACGGCATCGCCTTTGGGCTTTCCGCCGGGGTTGTGACCCAAAACCTGAAGCACGCCCTGTCTTTTGCTGACCGGATCAACGCCGGGGTGGTCAAAGTTAACGAACCGACTACCGGGCTGGCGCTGCAAGCTCCCTTCGGCGGCTTCAAGCACTCCAGCGCCAACACCTTCAAAGAGCAAGGCCCCGCCGCGGTGGAGTTTTACACGCGCACCAAAACCATCTACGTCGGTTATCCGGAGTAAATCGTCAGGTATGACTGAACTGTTCTACCTTTCTGCCAGCACGCTGGCACGCCGCATCCGGGAGCGCGAGCTTTCTTCGGAAGAGGTTGTCCGCGCGCATCTTCAGCGGATTGAGCAGGTGAACCCGCGCCTGAACGCACTGGTTCAGGCGCGGGCAGAGCAGGCCCTGGCAGACGCGCAGGCAGCCGATCGGGCGCTGGCGCGGGGTGCAGGGGTTGGCGCGCTGCATGGCGTGCCCTTCACGGTGAAGGATTGGATTGATGCTGCCGGGCTGCCCTGTAACGGCATTGAACCCGAGTTCCGCAACCGCGTCCCCGCTGAAGACGCCACGGTGGTTGCCCGCCTGCGGGAGGCAGGCGCTATCCTGTTGGGGAAAACAAACACCCTGGCTGACAATCCGGTCTTCGGGCGCACCCAAAACCCTTACAACCTCGCTTACAGCGCCACCTACAGCAGCAGCGGTGAAGCCGCCCTGATCGCTGCGGGTGGCTCGCCGCTGGGGTTGGGGTCCGATTCGGGCGGCAGCATCCGCCTGCCGGCGCAAGCCTGCGGGATTGCCGGGTTGAAACCAACCACCGGCCGGCTGCCCCTGACCGGGCATTTCCCTTTCATCAGCGCCATCAATGATCCCCGCACCACCATTGGTCCCCTGGCCCGGTTTGTCGAAGACCTGGCGCTGGCTTTGCCCATCCTCAGCGGTGAAGATTGGCGGGACGCGAGCGTGATCCCGGTGCCGCTGGGGGATTGGCGCGCCGTGGACGTGCGGGCGCTGCGAGTTGCCTTCTATACTCAGCACGAAGGGGCAAATCCTAACCCAGAGGTGGTGGAAACCTGCCGCAAGGCAGCCGGGGTCCTGGCCAGCCTGGGTTTGCCGGTCGAAGAAGCCCTGCCACCGCGGGTGGCAGAGGCAGCTCAGATCACGCGCGAGTACTGGGCGCGACCCGAGTCCAATGACCCGGACGAGTGGGAAAATACAGAGGAAGTCAAACTTAGCAGCCTGGAAGTCGAACAGCACCTGTTTCGCTGGGATCGCTTCCGCCGGGCGCTGATTGGCTTTATGGGGCGATACGATGTCATCCTCACCCCGGTGGCCGAGAAGCCAGCCACGCCTCACGGGGCGGATAATGGCTGGATCCCCTACACGCTGCCCTACAGCCTGACCGGCTATCCCTGCGTGGTGGTGCGCGCGGGCACTTCTCCAGACGGAATGCCGGTGGGGGTGCAGGTGGTGGCTCGCCCCTGGCGCGATGATGTGGCCCTGGCGGTGGCCCAGGTCATCGAACGTGAATGCGGGGGTTGGCAGCCCCCGGCGCTCGCCTGAATGCTTCCCTTGCTTGTATAATTGATCTTATCCCAAATATCGGAGACGGCCATGCTCGAACAGAAATCCGGCGCGCAGATCAGTGCGAAGGCGTTTATCCAGGCAGTGGCGATTATCTTTGCCCTGATGATGCTTTCCGGGATCCTCACCCGCGTGATCCCAGCGGGCAGCTATGCGCGCCTGCAGCTGGATGGGCGCGAGGTGATTGACCCGGCATCGTTCCAATTCATCCAGCCGCCGGCATTCCCGATCTGGCGCTGGTTTACCGCCCCGGTTGAGGTGCTGTTCACGCGGGATGGGCTGACCAAGGTGATCCCCATCATTGCGTTCATCTTGCTGGTGGGCACCGCTTTTGGGGTCATGGACCGCAGCGGGATCTTGCAGGCGGTCATTTCGCGCATCGTTAAAACCTTTGGCGGGCGCAAGTACCTGCTCTTGCTGCTGATTACTTTCTTCTTTATGGCGCTGGGCGCTTTCTTTGGCATTTTCGAAGAAATTATCCCACTCGTGCCGCTGATGGTGGGGCTGGCCTATCACCTCGGTTGGGATTCACTGATTGGCATTGGCATGTCGGTGCTGGCAACCAACGTGGGCTTCTCGACGGCTGTGTTTAACCCCTTTACCCTGGGCATCGCGCACCAGCTTTCGGGTTTGCCGCTGTACTCGGGGGCCGGGCCGCGCGTGGTGCTGTTTGTGATTGTCTACGGCATTCTGGCGCTGTTCATCACCCAGTATGCTCGCCGCATCGACCGCTGCCCGGAGGACTCGCCGGTCTTCCAAGAGGACCTGGCAGGCAAAGCCAAATATGGCTCCTTCGCGCTGGATAACAGCCTGGAGGAAAACCCGCGCATGCGCCGGGCGGCGATTTTCCTGGGGACTTTCTTTGCCCTGATCCTGCTGGTGTTGGTCGCGCTGCCGGTGCTGCCCATGCTGCGCGACGTGGCCCTGCCCTTGACCGGGCTGCTCTTCGTGATCGGCGGGATCGGCTCAGGCTTGCTCTCGGGCGCGGGGCGGGGGGCCTGGCGCGCGGCCTGGGATGGCTTCCTGGGCATCGCTCCGGCAATCCCGCTGCTGATGATGGCCGCCAGCGTGCAGTACATTATCGCCGCGGGCGGCATTCTCGACACCCTGCTGCATTGGGCCAACAATGCCTTTACCGGCACCAGTCCCTTTGCCGCCGCGCTGATGATCTATGGCCTGACGCTGGTGATCGAGATCTTCGTTTCCTCCGGATCGGCCAAAGCCTTCCTGCTCATCCCCATCCTCATGCCGCTGGCGGACCTGGTGGGCGTCAACCGGCAGGTGGCGGTCAGCGCCTATACCTTCGGGGATGGCTTCTCCAACATGGCTTACCCCACCAACGCGGCGCTGCTGATCACCCTCAGCCTGACGGTGATTTCTTTCCCCAAATGGTTCAAATGGGTGCTCAAGCTGTGGATCTGGGTTATTCTGGCGACGATCATCTTCCTCGCCATCGCCGTGGCTACCCATTATGGGCCGTTTTAGCCGCCGGCATCATTAGCCGCCGGCATCATTAGCCACCGGCATCAGCAGCCGCCGGCATCAGCAGAATGCTGCCTGCTCCGGCGCTGTGCTTAGCTGCTGACCGGCTAGATTTGGCTTTAGGCCAGGCGGCACTCGACCACAAAGTATCCCGAGGGCTGCTCTCCGGCAGCCACCACTGCTAAACCCGCCTGCCGCGCCAGGGTTTTGATTTCTGTGACCGTGCGCTGCTTGCCACCCAGCAGCAAATTCTCGATAAACAAATCCTTCGGAGCGTCATCGGTTGTGACGCCTTTGAGAATCACCACCCGCCCGGCTGGCCGTGCATCCGCTGGGCGGGCATCCGCACGGTCTGCGGCGGCTTGCGCGCAGCGTGATAAGATCTTGGCGGCTTCCTGGTCAGGCCAATCGTTCAGGATGCCGCGCAGCAGGTACAAATCCGCGCCGGGTGGCAGGGGGTCGAAGAAGCTCTGCCCAACGCTGGTGACGCGCTCCATCACCCCAGCTGCCTGGAAAATTTCGGTGGAACGCGCCACCGTCGCGGGTTGGTCGACCAGGATGCCGTGCAGGTGAGGGTGGGCGCGCAGTATCTCCGCCAGCATCGCTCCCGTGCCGCCGCCCACGTCTACCACCGTTTGCAGCGCCTCCCAGCCGCCGTTCAGTTTGAAGTCCGGGTCGAAGTCTCCATGACCCGCCGGGCCGATCAGCGTATCAAAGCTGGCCTGAATCTCAGGGTGAGCGGCCAGGTCGTCCCAGAACGGCCGGCCAAAATATTCAGCATAAGCCGGCTGGCCGGTGCGCGTGAATTGCAGCAGCGTACCCCAGGCGTGCGCCATACGCCCGCCGATGCCGTCCAGGTCCAGCGCGAGCTGCAGCCTGGGGTCGAGCAGCTGCCGCGCGGCAGCGTTGAGCGCAAACTTGCCGGGCGCGGTCTCTACAAATACGCCTTTGCTGGCCAGATGCCCCAGCACCCGCTGCAGCACATCCGCGTCACAGCCCGCCGCAGCCGCTAGCTGATCGATAGCGTGGCTGCCCTGCTCCAGATGATTGGCAATGCGCAGCGTCGCCGCGACGCGCACGCACCACGGCGTGCACAGATCGGCCAGGTCCCATAAATTTACTTCTGCTGGTTCTGTCATCGGCTTTCATCTCGCTGTAAGTGGTAGGAAATAAAATGAGTGTTATACAACGGCGATACCTGCGCCAAAAATGAACGGACACAAAGGGATTTCGCAGTGGCCCGCGCAAGCGGCTCAGCAGCTGAATAAGAACCAGCAGTAGGCATTGCGCAGGCGCTGATCGTCAAGCACGAGTTCTCGGATTTCATCAGGAACCCGGGCGCGCTGCCACTGGCACTCCAGGCGGCCAGCTGCGTCCTGCTCGCTTTTCGGAGCTGCCGCACGGGCAGCCCGGATCGCATAGGCCGCCGCGCCCAGCTCATGCGCCGCCACATGCGCGACTGCCGCTGCCTGTCCGGCGGCGAAAGCTGCTTCCCTGGCCGCCCCAGATAGCACTCTGGCCGCAGCCATAGCATGCCCGGCAGCCGTGCGCGATTGCGTCATGCTAACCTCACCCTGCACCCAGGCGTGAGCCAATTCGATCGCCCGGCGAGGACGTTCATCTCCAGGGACCGCTGTCTCGAAGAAATGCAGCACGTGCTCTGCGCAGTCCGCTGCCCAGACTGCCAGAAGGCGATGATTGGCATCACTCAGGCTGCCGCCGCGCCGCACCGTAACCAGCCTGGGGTCGCGGATCTTAGCGAAGATCATCCTCTCTCCTTCCGCCCATTATTGACTGTTTTTCTCTTATTATAATGTGAATTTAGGTAGCCGGTGGAAGGACACCTCATCCCCGCTATTCCTTAAAACCCCTGCGCTGGCTTACCCTTACGAAAAGACTTGCCTTTAGATCATTCAGGCCGCCAGGACGTGGGCGAAATCGGCGGGTTCTACGCCGGGGGATTCGACGCCGTGCTGCTGGTAGAAGCGTGCCACTGCCTGGGTGATGGCCTCGTTTTCGGCTGGCACCCCTTGCAGGGCCTGTTCCAGGTCGACCAGGTTGGCCATGGGGAAGAAGAAGAAGTCGCCGGAGAGGTGCACGTCATCTAGCTGCCCATCCCGGTTAACTGCGGTGACACGGACCAGGCCGCCGGTCGTTTTGAGCATCTTTTGGATGACATAGACGCCTTCGGCAATCTTCACCTCACCCGGGTTGGGGCGGCGGCGGTCGTTCGCCAGCAGCCATTCGGCGGTGTGCATCTGCGCGAACAGCTCGTCGGCCTTTTCCACCAGCGCTTCATCCAGCGCTTTAGGTTCCAGCTTGCCAAAAAACGCTTCGTAACGCTGCGACAGCGCCGCGGCCAGGTCCGCGTTGGCGGGAATCTTACCTGTCTCGCGCAGGAAGGTTGACAGGTTCTCATACATGGTCTTGTGAACCTTATCGCGGAACTTTTCATCTGGCACGCGCAGCACGCGCGTCATCATCTCGTAGTTGAAATCCTGGATGAAGTTGCCCACCAGGATCAGCTGGTCTTCAATCTGCGCCGCGCCGGTGCCCGAGACCTTGCGCCCGTTGGCGACAATATCGTTGACCGGTTTGTACTCCGCCGGTACGCCAAACTGGCGGTAGGTGTCGATGACCGGCTGCAAGAACTTCTTATAAAACGCGGCGATATTGGCCGGTACGCCCGGACGGTCCTTGTTAACAATCAGCTGGAAGAACAGCTGCTGCCCGTCCAGGTAGACCGCGCCGCCGCCCACTTCGCGGCGGAAGACGGGGATACCCTGTTGGGCGGCATATTCCAGGTCGATCTCTTGCTGCGCATCCTGGTGAAAACCCAGGCATACATAGGGCGTCGCCGGGCGCAGGATAAACAATGCTTCGCGGCCCAGGTAGGCTGCGGCATGATACAGGGCCTGGCTGTGCTGCCAGGATACGGCATCAAGGAAGTAGTAGTCCATGAGAAAGATGGTTTCCTTTAGTAGCGGAAGGTCCGGTTTGGGCAGCCGCGCGGCCGCCAAACATCAACCTATATCATACCCCATTCTTGCAGCACCCGCTTGGCTCGGTCGACCACTTCGGGGAGCGCGCTGGTTATGGTGGGGCTGAGTTCCAGCCCGATGGAGATATCGGCGGGTTGGATGCCGATCAGGTGCAGGTATTCGGGCAGCTTGCCGCGCATACTCGCCAGCCCGAGCACTTCTTGAAAGGTGACCTGGTGCTCCGACAACTTAATCCCTGAATAAAGCGGGATTTGCTCCTTGCGCAGCTCGACTACCGTCCCGGCGGGCTTACCGGCATTGACCGCATCCAGGATCAGCAGATGGCTGCATTCCTCCACGATCATTAACAGGTTCAACCCCAGCACGCCGCCGTCCAGCAGCTCCAGGCCGGGGCATTCCCCCAATTGGGCGTCCAGAACCTTGAGGGCCTGGACGCCCAACCCTTCATCTTTGTTGAGCAGGTTTCCCAGCCCTAAAACGACTTTCCGCTGCGTGATGCTCATGGCGGGCTTAGCTGACACAGACGCTCAGCCCGGTGGCAATTTCGCCCAGGTCGTTGCCCTCGGCATCCACCATATGAATCGCGCAGGCCATGCAGGGATCAAAGGAGTGGATGGTGCGCAGAATTTCCAGCGGCCATTCCGGTTTTTCCAGGGTCGTGCCGACCAGCGCGGCTTCGTAGGCCCCGGCCTGACCCTTATGATCGCGGGGCGAGCCGTTCCAGGTGGTAGGCACCACCATTTGATAGTTCTCGATCTTGCCGTTGGCAATCACGATCCAGTGACCCAGCGCGCCGCGAGGCGCTTCCATGTAGCCAAAGCCCTGCGCGCGAGCCGGCCAGGTGGTGGGTTCCCACTTTGCGCCGTTGAAGGTGCTGGTGTTGCCAGCCTTGATCTCGGCGATCAGGTCGTTGTAGTAAGTGCGCATAACATCCGCGTAGACTTTGGTTTCGATGGCGCGGGCCGCGGTGCGCCCCAGGGTGGAAAAGACGGCAGCGAGGGGCACGTTCAGCGTTTTCAAGACCATATCGAGCAGTTCTTTGGTCTGAGCGTGCCCGCCGGCGTACATGGCCAGCACGCGCGCCAGGGGACCGACTTCCATGGGCGTTTCTGCCCAGCGCGGCGCCTTAAGCCAGGAGTATTTCTGCTCCACTTCCAGGTAGTCGTATGGCGGCTTGGGGCCGGTGTAGTTGAATTTGGTTTCGCCCTGCCAGGGATGCAGCCCGGCCTGGTCGCCCGCTTTGTAATCGTACCAGGAGCGCGAGACGTACTCCTGCATGCGCTGGAAGTCGCGCGGGTCGGGCACCTGGATATTGGCCAGGTCGCGGTTGAGGATCACCGCGCGCGGCACGAGGAATTGCGAGGTGTCGCTGTTGTCCTCGCCGGGGAACTCACCCCAGGTCAGGAAGTTGCCCAGGCCCTCGCCCAGGCTCCCGTATTCCAGGTAGTAGGGGGCAATCGCCAGCAGGTCGGGCAGGTAGACCTGATCGACAAAGGTGATCATCTTGTCGATCGAGTCGCTGATGATAGAGAGGCGTTCGGCATTCAGCGCGGTGTCGCTGTTGAGGTCGATGGGCATGGGCACGCCGCCCACCACAAAGTTGGGGTGGGGGTTCTTTCCACCGAAAATGGTGTGGATCTTGACCGCGTCTTTCTGCCAGTCCAGCGCTTCCAGGTAATGCGCCACGGCCAGCAGGTTGATTTCGGGCGGCAGTTTGTAACCCGGGTGACCCCAATAGGCGTTAGCGAAGATGGAGAGCTGCCCGCTGTCGACGATGGCCTGCACCTTTTGCTGAACGCTGGCAAAGTAGCTGGGCGAGGAGTTGGGCCAGGGCGAAATTTTTTGCTGGATGGCCGAAGTCTGCGCCGGGTCGGCTTTCAAGCTGGCGACTACATCCACGAAATCCAGTGCGTGCAGGTGGTAGAAGTGCATCACGTGGTCGTGCACGTACTGCTGGGCGATCATCAAGTTGCGGATCAGGTTGGCAGCTTTGGGGATTTTGATCCCCAGCGCGTCTTCCACCGAACGGATGGAGGCGAAGGAATGCACCGTGGTGCACACGCCGCACGCGCGCTGGGCAAAAGCCCAGGCTTCGCGCGGGTCGCGCCCGCGCAGGATGATTTCGATCCCCCGCACCATAGTCCCGGAGGAATAGGCCTGGGTGACCTTGTTGCTGCCGTCCAGCGCAGCTTCAATGCGCAGGTGGCCTTCGATCCGGGTGATTGGGTCAATTACAATTCTTTGGGCCATTAATTCATGCTCCTAATCGACTAACGCGTCAGCGACCAGCTGGCTCAGGCCAGCCACTTTGACATCCAGGTTGAAGTGCTGCACGCAGTCGGTAAACTGCAAGCGGCAGTTCGAACAGCTCATCACCACCGTTTTCGCGCCGACCTGCTTCATCTGGTCGATTTTTAATTGAAAAGCCGCGTAGCGGAGGGGGTCAGCTTCTTTGATGGCGATCACGCCGCCGCCGCCGCCACAGCAGATGCTTTCCTCGCGGTTTGGCGTCATTTCCTTAAAGGTAGTGGGGGCCAGGATATTAAGGATTTCACGCGGCTCCTGGATGTGCCCGCCGCGGCGCTGGATCTTGCAGGCGTCGTGGAAGGTTACCGTGCCGTCGTCCAATGCACCCGGTTTGAGCTTGATGCGCCCGCTGCGCACGTATTCGCCGATCAGCCCGACGATGTGGGTGATTTCGATACCTGCCGGGACGTCCATCAGGTTGTAGGAGGTCCAGCGCAGGGCATCGTAGGCGTGGCCACATTCGGTCACCACGATCTTCTTGACGCCCAGTTCTACGGCGGCGTCAAAGATGCGCTGGAGGAACAGTTTGGTGTACTTTGGGCTGCCTTCGAAGTAGCCGAAGTTGACCACCTCACGGCCTTTGCTGCTGAGCGTCCATTTTTCCCCGGCGGCGTTAAGGATCTTGGCGATGGCTGCCAGGTTGGCCGGGAACTTCATCACTTCGATCGAGCTAAAGACCACCAGGCTGTCCGCGCCTTGAACGTCCACCGGTAGTTCCACTTCCCATTCATCCGCCACCCATTCCAGGCGGTCTTCAAAGACGTCATCGGTGACACCCAGCGGGCTGCCCTCTTCCACCTGCTTGTTGACTGCCGCCTTCAGGTCATCCGGCACGATGCAGGCATCAGACATGGCTGTGCGCACTTCATGGATCAGCGGGCCGAGTTGGATGCCCATCGGGCAGACCATCGAGCACTTGTTGCACACCGTACAGGCTTCGTAGACGAGCTTGCTGAAGTGCTTCAGGTCGGCATCGGTGATCGCTTTATCGATGCCCAGCGCCAGCTTGGCCTTGCCCATCAGGGTGAAGCGCTGTTCGTAGGCGCGTTTGAGCAGTTCCACCTTCCATACCGGGGCGTATTCGGGATCGCCGGTGGCCTGGTAGAAGTGGCAGGCTTCCGCGCAGATGCCGCAGCGCGTACAGGCTTCCAGCTGGGAGGCAGCATAGCCGCCGGTCTCTTTGACAAAGGTATCGATGGCAGTCAGCGCCTGCCTGTTTTTTGCTTTCATATCCGTAAGCATATCCAGCCTCCTTATGGGGTCACTGCCCGCTTGCCAAAGTCTGCCCCATGAATGGCTTTGGAGAAGAAGTAGAACATGAAGTGGGATATGCGGCTGAGGGGGATCCAGATCAGCAGCACATCTACGCCGAGCATGTGCAGGCTGAAGAGCACTTCATAACGGAACCACAGATGGTGAGTCAGCATGTAACCGGTGACCATGGGCAGGAAGACGATCAGCAGGTTGGCCCATTCTGCCGGGCCGGAAATCAGCTTGAGCACGGGGTTGACCAGCCGGTTGATGAACAGCGCGATCATCGCCACAATCGTGACGGCGGCGAACCAGTCCACGATGGGGACGGGCAGGGTCGGCCAGCCAAAACCGAGCAGGCTCTTCCACACCAGCATATGCGCCGCACTCAGGATGAGCACGATAAACAGCCCCAGGTGGAACAGCCCGCCGGCCAGGTAAATGATCGGGTTGCGGCGGAAGGTGTTTTTGACCCAGGGGATGAACGGCCAGATGAGGATGCCTTTCAGGAAGGAAACCGCGACCCCACCGAGTTTGCTGCCGCGCGGCGGAACCCGGTCGGGACTTCCAACCTAGCAGCACCACGCGCAGCAGGCGGTAGACCATGCCAGCGATGAAAACCAGCAGGGCGACCTGGAAAAACGGCCCGCGTGCAAATTCAAGAATATTGGTCCAGTTCATAAGAGCCTCCTATTCTCCGGAATCCGGTTTCTGCTCTTCTTTTTTCTCCACCGCTTTCTTTTGCGACTGGTTGGAGAACGCCATTCCGACGGCCAGCACGGCGCCCGCCGCAGCGGCTGCGCCAGAGATGGAGACCGTGGGGCGGTTTAAAGGAGCCGACTGGCCCTGGTAGAACCCGCCGCCATCCCAGAAGTTCGGTTCAGAGCAGCCCAGGCAGGGGTGCCCGGATTGCACCGGGAAGGATAACCCGCCGGACCATTTTAGCGTGGCGCAGGAGTTATAGGTGGTGGGGCCTTTGCAGCCGAGTTTGTACAGGCACCAGCCCTGGCGCGCGCCTTCGTCATCGAAGGAGAGGGCGAACTTGCCCGCTTCATAGAAGGGACGCCGCAGGCAGCGGTCGTGGATGGTTTCAGCGTAGAAGGTCTTGGGCCGGTTCAGGTGATCCAGCTCGGGCAGCGCGCCAAACACCAGGAAGTTCGCCAGCGTGCCGGTGAACACCTCGGGGATCGCCGGGCAGCCGGGGATGTTGACCACGGGCTTGTCTTTGACGATCTCAGCCACGCTCACCGCGCCGGTGGGGTTGGGGTTGGCTCGCGGCAGCCCGCCGAACGAAGCGCAGTTGCCGGTGGCGATCACCGCAGCGGCTCCGGCGGCGGCCTCTTTGAGCAAGTCGAGCGAGCTTTTGCCGCCGATGGTGCAGTATACACCGCCATCAATGGGCGAGATGCTGCCTTCCACCACCAGCACGTACTGCCCGGCGTATTTCTTCATCGCCGCCTGTTTGGCCGCTTCGACCTGGAAACCGGCTGCGGCAGACAGCGTTTCGTGGTATTCAACCGTGATCTGATTCAGCACCAGGTCAACCAGCGTTGGGGATTGGCTGCGGGTGAGGGCTTCACTGCACCCGGCGCAGTCTTGAAATTCCAACCAGATGACGGGCAGGCGCGACTTCGTCTCCAGCGCGCGGGCTACCAGCTCTACGGCCAGGTTATCCCGTTCCAGATGGGCAGGCATCCCACTCGCTGAGAGCGGCGGCAGCGCCGTCAATCCCATTGCTCCGGCGACCATCCCGCAGAATTTCATGAAATCCCGCCGGGAAACGCCCTTGCTCTTCATTTCCTCATAAATTGTTTTTTCAGCCATTGTCCCTCCAGATGTCCAGGCAACATCCAATACAACGCCTGGTCCGCTGCTTTGGGCAGACCGGCGCGGTTGACCTGGAATCTTTTCTTTTTGGGTTACGCGCAGGTGATGTTGTCCGCTTCCAGTTTAGCCTGGTAGGCCGCAACACCTTCCTGACCGGTGACCAGATTTCCTTTGTCCGTGTCCCAACTGGCAGGGCGCATTTCAGCCACCCAACCTTCTCCGTAGGGGTCTGAAACCGCCAGGTTTGGGTCCGCGGAGAGGCGTTCGTTGGCGCGCAGTAAAACGCCGGTGACCGGCGCGGGAACGGGGCCGACGAATTTGCTGCTCTCAACCGTGGCGACGCTCTTGCCTTGTTTCACCTCCTGGCCAATATTCTTGGCTTTGACTGTGACGGCGGCCAGCTTCCCCCCGGAAAGCTTCGCGGCGACCGCGGTGATGCCCATGCGGATCACGCCGTCTTCCATCGGCCGCGCCCAGACGTGTTTGTCAATCAGGTAGTACAGATCAGCGGGTAAATTACAACCCCGTATGTTTGCCATGCGTCCTCCAAAAATTAGGCTGCGCTTTTTGTTAGAAAGTTAAGACCGTTTTGCAGTCTTCGGCCAGCTGCCACATCGTCGCGCCGCCGACCATTTTGACTTCTTCCACCAGGTCTGAGGGCTGCAAATCGTGCAGCTCGGTGGAAGCCGTGCAGGCCAGCAGCGTCACTCCGGCGTCGATGGCTTCTTGCCGGAAGTCACTGACCGGTTTGCCGCCCGCCTTGGGGTAGACATTTTCCGCCAGGCCTTTCTTGAGCAGCAGCGTGCCGTCGATGGTGAAGAACATGGTCACTTCATAATCCATCGCGGCTGCCAGGGTGGCAAAAAAGAAGGGCGTCGCGCAGCGGCGCGGTGTATCCGGACCGCTGGTCATAATAATCATTACTTTGTCATCTGCCATGCTTTCCTCCCTGAAATTTCCTAGAACGTAAGTGAAATAGCGTTTTCGGAGGCGAAGTTCAGGAAAGTCACCGCGCCCCCAACGCAGACCCCGTCGATCAGCTCTTCCTTTTTGATGCCCATCACGTCCATAGTCATCTGGCAGGCGATCAACTGCACCCCACCTTCGAGCGCCATTTCCAGCAGCTCGCTTAATTTGGCCACGTTGGCCTTTTTCATCCAGCCGTTCATCATCCCGGTGGCGACCGAAGTCATGCCTGGCAGCATACCAACGATATTGGGTACTGCCACGGGCATGGCCGGGTTAGCGATGGGGGCCACTTTCAACTTATCGGCGTTGCCCTTTTTGAGAATTTCGAGCCCGAAGAAGGTAAAGAAAATGGCCGCTTCCATCTCCATCGCCAACGCGGCGGTAGCCAGAATCAGGGGTGGATAAGCGGCATCCAGGGTTCCGTGGGATGCGATAATTGCCAGGCGGTTTTTGCTCTCTCCGTTCATTACGGGCTCCTTCTAGATCTATTTGGTTAATAAACCAGTGAACTGACCGCTTCGGTGCATTCTTTGACGAAAGTAGCGGCGTTGACCACTTTCGCGCCCTCAATGAAATCGGTCTCGGGGTTGATTTCGCGCGATTTCACGCACGGGCCGCAGGCCAGTAAGCTCCCGCCCGCTTCAAGATAGGCCTCTAAAAGGGTTTTGAGGGGTGGGAAAGCCGGGGCGCAGATTTCTTCCGCGACGCCCTTTTTTACCAGCCAGACGCCATCCGCCTGGAAGCCCATCACGACTTCAACGTCTGAGGCCTGGGCTGCCGTCGCCATCACGAAGGGGATGGTAGCCAGTTCGGGGTCCGCTGGACCATGGGTGACCATAATAACCATTTTCTCTGGCATGATAAGCTCCTGTTACTTTGCTTTGCGAATATAGAAAATGTACTTCCCGCCATCCTGTTCGGCCCCAACCAGTTCGTGACCAGTTTTCTTGGTCCAGGCGTCCATGTCGCTGGTGGATCCGGGGTCGGTGGCGATCATTTTGAGCACCTGGCCAATTTGCAGGCTGTCGATGGCTTTCTTGGTTTTCAAAATGGGCATGGGGCAGGCTAACCCGCTGCAATCAAGGGTTTGATCAGGTGTAACCGGCATTCGTTTCTCCTTATGAAATGGCTATGAAATGTTCGATTTGGGCAGCGTCTGCTGCACACTGCTGAGACTGGCAATACGCTGTAACCGACTCATCAGGTCGGAACGCTCACATAACATGGACTGCACCGTCAAGGCAACTTTGGGGGCCCATTCCTGCACCTGCGCGAGCTGGCTGCGCTTCAACTGCGGGATCTTTGGGGCCGCGTCGATCAGCTGCGCCAGGGGGATCTGGTAGCGCAGCGAGAGCCTTTCCAGGCGCTCCCGTTCCGCGGCGGGGTCGGGCTTTTCCAGGTAAAACTGGCCCGCGATCAGGTTCGCCACCGGTTTATCATCCATCTGGATCACCGCGCGCGTGTAGCACAGCCCGGCGTGGCACACCTGGCAGGCCCCGTCGCCGGTCGCGCGCAGGGAAATCTTGCGCCAGGAGGCCTGGCAGCCTTGTTTCCCGGCTGGGCTGGAGAGCATTAACTTGCAGAAAGGATTGGAGTTATGCACCGCAGTGAGCGGTTCTCCTTCCAACGAAGTGGTCACCGCGCCGATGCCTAAAATTCCGGCAAATACTTCTTGCAGTTTTTGCACGCAGTCCACGGGAAAGTCACTGATGGGCGCTTCACTCTCTTTTTCATCCACCGGCTGGCTTTCCTGACCCAACAGGCGGTTGATCTCACTTTGTGGAAATCGCCACTGGTTGCCTACTTTTACCCCCTTTAACCGCCCATCATTTAACATGCGATAGACGGTCACCCGGTCGATCTTCAGCAAGTTTTGTAATTGTTTTGTGGTTAATAATTGGCTCATGAATGCAACTCGATGTAACTTAATGTAGCACAATGTCATGGTATCACTGCTGCGAGTCACATCACAAGTGACATTCCACGGGGCATAGCAGGATAAATGTCATAGAATAAAGGACAGGTATCGGCGGAGACTTAATCGTGCACTAGTATTTAGATAAAGATTACCCGTAACATCTATGATGTTTTCCCGTTATAATGGATGTCTATCAAGTGGGTTATCGAAATTGTTAAGCAAGTCATGTCAAGGGTTTTTAAAGATCAAGGAAACGATGAAACTGCTGCATATAATCTCAACACCCCGCGGGCATGAATTGAATACAATTCGTGTCTCCAATGCGCTAATCGAAGAACTTTATCAGAAGGATGAAGATCTGAGAGTTAAAGTGTTGGATCTGTTCAAAGCCGATTTACCGGCTGTCGCCGGTGCCAATATCGAAAACAAGTACAAGCTGATGACTGGCCAATCGCTCGATGATTCGCAGCAAAAGTCATGGCAAGAGATTGAGACAAATGTTCAGCGTTTCCTGGACGCTGATATCTACATCATCACCACCCCCATGTGGAATTTCGGCATCCCTTACCCACTCAAATACTACATCGATGCCATTGTCCAGCCTGGCTACCTGTTCCGTTATAACGAGCAAGGTATCCCGGAAGGCCTGGTGCATGGAAAAAAGATGATCGTTGTCACCTCGCGGGGTGGGGATTATTCACCCAACAGCCCTATGTATGCCTTTGACTTTGTGGAATCCTACCTGCGTACCATTTTTAATTTTGTTGGCATCACCAACATCCACTTTATCAATGCGCAGCCAACCGACGTTTCACCCGCACTGCGGAGAACCGCCCTGATGAATGCGATTAACGAAGCCAGCGCGCTGGTTTCATCAGAGCGCTGGTTAGCGAGCGAACCGCCCCGCATTGAGTTTCCCGAGGGAATTAAACCCAAAATGCTGGTTGTACCCCTGGAGGAAACCGAGCCGTAAAGGGGACGGCGATATGATCGCCGCCAGTGTGCTGTGCCCGGGCATCAAGGGCATAAGGCTTCAAGCGCAAGCGCGACCGCCTGTTCGCTGCTCAGCGCCCGGCCCTTGTCCCAGGCGCGGTTCAGTTCCTCTTCCGGCATCTGCTGGCGCAGCGCGTTCACTTCTTGCTCATACTCGGGGCGCTCGTAATCCGTCATCAGGGAATCGGCTGTTTTGCGCAGCGTTTCGGCGGCGCCGAACAGTTGAGCGGCGATTTCTGGACGGCCTTCGGCGCGCTCGATAAAGGCCACGCACTCCAACTGGTGAGCCACAGCCGCCTGCGCCCCCAGGTCATCCCAGATCTGCAAAGTATCGTGGTAAGCAGCTTTGGCCTCCGCCATATCCCCTGTCTGGCGGTGGATGTGCGCCAGCTCGCTGCGCACCATGCCTTCGAAAGTCTTGCTGCGCAGCACCGGGACCATTCTCAAACAGCGCTCCAGAAAGGTTCGCGCTCTTTGCAGTTCTCCCAGGGCGCGCGCCTCCAACCCTAACATCAACAGGGCTTCGTAGATGTATGGCTGATCCGTTTGCTCCACCAGCTCTTGCGCTTCTTTGAGCAGGTTTTGCCGGGCGTCAGCGTTGCCCTGGGCGCCCTCTGCCCAGCTGAGCGCCCCAAGCGACATTAACATATTCCACCGTTCCACCGGCGTGGAATACTTCCGTAAGAGCGTCACACTTTCCTGAGCAGCGGTGCGCGTATTCTGGATATCATTCAGAAACAGGCCAATCACAGAACTGAAGCCCAGCGCCGTACCGTATAATAGCGGGTCTTGTAAGGAACGCGCTGCTTGAATGGCTTTATCAACCGTTTGTCGAGCGGACAGCATTTCTCCCAGGGACATATAGAACTGCCCCAGGGCAAGGTAACCGCGCGCGAGCAGCCGGGTGCGCTGCTGGCCCTCTGCCGCAGAGGCGGTTGGCAGCGCTGCCACTCGCGCCACAGACTGCTGAGCCCAGCGTTTGACTTCGTACAGGTTAGAACGCATATTGAAAGGGAAGAAAAGGTTTGCTACCAGGCGGAGGGCATCTTCAGGGCGATGTTCTACCCCCCACTCAAAGGCCGCCCGGATGTTGTCATACTCCAGTTCCACCTGATCCATCCAGGCCAGCGCTTCGGCCCCAAAGATTTCTTTGCTGGCCTGCTCTGCCAGCTGCACGAAGTAGTCCAGGTGATGGTCGCGCGCCGGCTGAGTTTCGCCGGCATCCAGCAGCTTATCCTGCGTGTACTGGCGGATGGTTTCTAACAACCCGTAGCGAGCCAGGCCGTACTGCTCTGTCATCCCTACCAGGGATTTATTGACCAGCAAAGGCAGCAGGTCTAACACATCCAGGTTGGCGCAGACCGCTTCGGCGGCTTCAAAGGTCCAGCCACCGGCAAACACGGACAGACTCCTCAGCAGGGCCTGTTCCGGTGCGGACAGCAGGTCGTAGCTCCAGTCGATCAGCGCGCGCAGGGTCTGCTGGCGCGGCAGGGCGGTGCGGCTGCCGCCGGTGAGCAGGCGGAAGCGGTCGTCCAGCCGGGCCGCGATTTGCTCCGGGGTGAAAACCGAAATGCGCGCCGCAGCCAGTTCCAGCGCCAGCGGAATGCCATCCAGCCGCTGGCAGATGCGCGCTACGGAGGGGGCGTTTTGTCCTGTCAGCTGAAAGCGCGGCTTGACGGCTGTTGCGCGTTCCACAAACAGCTGCACGGCTTCGAACTGCATCAGCTCTGCCGCCGTCTGGATATCCGCATCTGGCAGGGATAGCGACGGCACCTGGTAGATCATCTCGCCCTGGATGCCAAACGCTTCACGGTTGCTGGCGATGAGTGTGAGCCGCGGACAGGTGCGCAGCAGGTGGTCGGCCAGGCGCGCGCAGGCTTCGATGAGATGCTCACAGTTATCCAGAATGAGCAGCAGCTGTTTGCCGCGCAGGTAGTTGATGATCGTTTCCTGCAAGGGCAGCCCATCGCGCACTTCGCGCAGCTGGAAGATCGCCGCGACTGTCTGAAGCACCATGTCAGGGTCGTTCACCGAAGCGAATTCGACCAGCCACACGCCTTGCGGATAGGCAGGCAGCAGGTTCGCGGCGGCTTGCAGCGCCAGGCGCGTCTTACCTGTGCCGCCCGGGCCGGTCAGTGTCAACAACCGGTTCGCCGCCAGGATCTTTTGGACTTCAGCAAGCTCGCGCTCGCGGCCAATGAAGCTGGTCACCTGGATGGGCAGGTTGTTGGGAATCACATCTACCGAATTGAGCGGTGGAAACTCTGCCGGCAGGGAGGGATGGTTCAACTGGTAAACGTGCTCTGGGCGCACCAGGTCCTTCAGCCGGTGTTCGCCCAGGTCAAGCAGGTTCACTCCTTGGGGCAGGCGGTCGCGAATCAGGTCAACCGTGCCAGCCGAGAGCAGCACCTGCCCGCCGTGTCCAATCGCCATCAGCCGGGCAGCCCGGTTAACCGCCGTGCCGTAATAATCCCCGGCGCGCAGCGCGGCTTCTCCGGTGAACAATGCGGCCCGCACAAGGATCGCCTGCGGGTGGAGTTCTTCCCAGGGGTCCTGGTTCAATGCCATCTGCGCCTCCAGGATCGCTGCCAGGCCATCCTGGGCTGTTTCAAACGCGGCGTGGTAACCGTCCCCGGTCGTTTTGACGAGGTGACCACGGTGTGCGGCAATCGCCGCGCGCAGAATGGTATCATGGCGCTCAAGCGCAGTTTTCATTGCCTGTGGTTCACGCTCCCAAAGGTTGGTGCTGCCTTCAATATCGGTAAATAAGAAGGTAATCGTACCAGTTGGGAGACTGCCATTCATATCACACCGTCCTTTAGGCAAATACGGCTGGCGTCAGGCCAGCGGGTTTGTAACCTGATTGTAGCTTAATTGGATGAAATAAGTCAAAGATACCCTGCCGTTAAACGGTGGAGGGAGGCGCACTCCTTAGAGTGTGCCTCCCTCCGTTATTGATCCCGCGGTTAATTTCGATATTAAATTGGCTTTATTTGCGTTTCATCCAGGCAGCGCTGTAACGTGCGGGCCAGGCCCCGAATGTTTGGCTCACGGAACAAGGCCAGGTGAGAGCCGGGGATCATGCGGATTTCAACCTGGTCGGTAAACTTTTCCCAGCCCATTTTCGGGTCTGGCGAAACAAAAAGTGGTCCTCCGCGGGCGCGCAGCAGGGTAAGTACACCGTCATAATGTTTGGGGTTGTAATCACAGATCGCTTTGAAATTGATTTTGATGATTTGCTGAATATGAGCGGGCAGATTCGATGATCCATCGATCAAATCTTCGACGTTCAGATCTTTGGCGTCCATTTTCTTCGCAGCGCCCGATAGGGTTTTCTGGAGGTGCGAGACATTGCGCCGGACGCGAGCCGCTACTTCATCTGGGCGGAGGTGGAGCGCGTCGCCGATGCGATAGGGCAGGTTCTGGAAGAAGTTTATAACAAAGGCAGGGGTCAATTTGTATTGATGATAGCCTGACTTTGGGCTGGCATGATCGACAATGGCCAGCAGCCCAATTTGATCCCCCTGGCAATGCATCTGCCGGGCCATTTCATACGCAACCGATCCGCCAAATGAATATCCACAGATGTAGTAAGGCCCTACCGGCTGGATGCTTTTTAATTTCCTGGATATAAAAAGATGCCATTTCTTCAATAGTCGTTAAGGGCGTTTTGATTCCATCCAGCCCAAGCGACTCCAGCCCCCACAGCGGTTGGTCTGGATCCATATAGGGAACCAGCCGCCCGTACCATAACACATCTCCTGGCATACCGTGCACGCAAAAGAAAGGTGGGCGACTGCCAGCGGGTTGGATCTCGACTAATGAAGGCCAGGGCATAGAGCCTAGATGCTGGTAAATTAAGTTAGCCAGATGTTCAATATCCGGTTGATGGAACAGGCTGGTCAGCGGCAGCAGCACGCCAAACACTTCCTGGATCTGGTTCAACATCTGCACAGCCAGAAGGGAGTGTCCGCCTAACTGGAAGAAATCATCGTGAACGCCGGTATGCTTCCGGTGCAGGAGGTTATTCCAGATTTGAATCAACTTGGCTTCAATCGCGTTTCGTGGGGATGAACGTTGGTCCGCCGAGCGCAGTTCAACGTCTGGCACGGGCAGCGCTTTGCGATTGATCTTGCCATTCGGCGTCAATGGCATTTGCTCTAAGAAAATATAGCGCGTCGGGATCATTGCGGTAGGGAGGCGTTCCGAGAGATAGTAGCGAAGATCATCCTCCTTGAGCTGCGCCATTGGTTCGGCGACCAGAAAGGCAGCCAGGTAAGGATTATTCGCTGAATCCTTTTGCCCCACCACGACCGCTGATTTCACGCCCGCATGGTTTAGCAATGTGTTCGATATTTCCCCTAACTCGATCCGCACACCGTGCAGCTTGATTTGCTCATCTTTTCGTCCAAGAAACTCAATGCGCCCGTCGGGTAAGTAACGGGAAAGGTCCCCTGTGCGGTAATAGCGAGCATCTGGTTTTGTGCTGAAGGGGTTCGGCAAGAACTTTTCGCTGGTCAGTTCAGGCTGGTTCAGATAACCACGCGCCAGGCCCTCGCCGCCGATATACAGCTCACCGGTAACGCCAACCGGAACAGGCTGACCAAGCGCATCCAGGATGTAAACCTGTGTATTTGCGATGGGTTTGCCGATGGTGATTAATTCATCTTTCGCCGTTATTTTCTGAATAGTTGACCAGATGGTGGTTTCGGTTGGCCCATACATATTCCAAAACGCGCCGCACTGTTCTACCAGTTCTACCATTAAATCTTTAGGCAAAGCTTCGCCGCCGCACAGCGCTTTAAATTCGGGTGCGCCTGCCCAACCAGCAGACAGCAGCTGCCGCCAGGTAGTGGGGGTGGCTTGCATACCGGTTGCTTTGGTTTGTTCCAGCACCCGGCGCAGGCGAAATCCGTCGGCGGCAGTGGTGTTGGAAACGATCACCAGCTGCGCTCCGCAGATTAATGGTAGATATAATTCAAGACCAGCAATATCGAAGGACAGGGAGGTAACGGAAAGCAGCTTATCCGTAGCAGTGATGCCGGGTTCTGCACGCATGGAAAACAAGAAGTTGGATAAACCACGCAACAGCACCTGCACTCCCTTGGGCTTGCCGGTAGAACCGGAGGTATAAATGACATAGGCAAGATTCTCTGGTGTTGAACGCAATGGAATTGGCTCGGGACTCTGCTGCGCCAGTTGTTCGGTTTCGTTATTGAGAGCAATAATTTTACAATTTAAGGAGGATAAACGCGGAATTAGATTGGAATGGGTCAGAAGCAGCGGTGCCTGCGAATCGGCGAGCATGTATTGCAGCCGGTCGCTGGGATAGCTGGGGTCCAGGGGCACATATGCTCCGCCTGCTTTTAAGATCGCCAGCAAACTGACAACCAGATCAATCGAGCGGGGCAGGCAAACCCCTACCAGAGTTTCAGGTCCAACGCCCAAATCCATTAAATAATGCGCTAACTGATTGGCGCGCTGATCCAATTCAACATAGGTTATTTGCCTTTCTTCGTCGCTGACTGCCACAGCATGCGGGGTGCGCTGCACCTGCGCCTGGAACAGGACTGGCAAAGTTTGTTCGAGTGGGAAATCTTGCCCGGTTTCGTTCCATTCCTGTAAAATAATCCGGCTTTCTGCAGGTGTCAGCAGCGGCAGCTGACCAATTGGCAGGTGCGGCGTTTTGCATAGCCCATGCAGCAGCAGCAGGTAATGCCCCAGCATGCGCTGAATGGTTTCCGCTTTGAATAAGGCGGTATTATATTCAAAGTTGTAATACACCTGATCGCGGATCACATAAATTTCCAGGGATAAGTCAAACTTGGCGGTTTTGGGATCCACGGTAATCGTTGAAAATTCCAAATCCTCTTTTTGGACTGCTTTGTCTGGAACATTTTGCAAAGTGAAGAAGACCTGGAAAACCGGGGAGTGACTGGTGTTACGGTCTGGGTTCAGGTTTTCCACGATCATTTCAAAAGGCACAGCCTGGTGATCAAAGGCTTGTAACGAGGAATCTTTCACGCGCTGCAGCAGTTCCATACCGGTCGGATTTCCGGCAAGGTTGGTGCGAATTGCCAATGTGTTTACGAACAGGCCGATCAGTGGTTCGATTTCGCTCTGCGGGCGGTTTGCCTGGGGCGTGCCAATGATAAGATCATCCTGATTGGTATAACGATAGATGAGGATCTGGAAAGCTGCCAGCAAGATCATATACGGGGTCAATTTATACTGGCTGCTCATTTGATGCAGGTGCTGCAGCAGCTCAGGGGGAAGAATGCCGCGCTGGTTGGCTCCAGCAAATGACTGCAGCGCCGGGCGAGGAAAATCAGCGGGGAGTTCGAGGATTGGCAGTGGCTTTTTTAACGTTTCCAGCCAGAATTTGAGCCCGGGTTGGAGCGAGCGGATGGTCTGATCCTGGCGCTGCCAGAGTGCATAATCGGAATATTGGATGGGCAGTTCAGGCAGCGGTGAAGGCAGCCCGCGAGAGAAGGCATTATATAAGGTCTGTAATTCGTATAGGAAAATGTTTGTCGACCAGCCATCGCAAATGATGTGATGGATGAGAACCACCAGCCAATGCCGCCGTGATTTAAGTTTTAACAGGCTGGATTTGAAGAGCGGCTCTTTTGTCAGGGCGAACGGTTTTTGCGCCAGTTTGAGGATGTGCTGGTGGGCACTCTCCTCGCGCGTATCCGCCGGAAGCGGTTGCAGATCGGTCACCGGCAGTTTATGCGCCCTGAAAGGCTCGATCACCTGCACTGGCTGCTGGCATTCGTTGATTGCAAACCGGGTCCGCAGAACGCTGTGCCTGCGCAAAATCTCAGAGAGGCTTTGTTCAAGGGCAGGGAGGTTCAATGGTCCGTTGAGTTCATATACCTTCACAATCGTGTATGCCAGATTGTTGGGGTCATATTGATCCAGGAACCATAAACGCTGTTGGGCGAAGGTCAGCGGGATTTCCGTTTCACTATCTGGGGGAAGGGGTATGACCGGTCCAACGGATAAATGCGAAGCTGTCTGAGTCGTCTGGAGGAAGTGGATGAGCTCACGTTTATTTTCAGTGATCTCTTTTTTGAGGTCTGGCGTCAAAGCGCCTTTCGGCGCGTTGATTTTAATCTGGTCCCCGTCAACCCAGATCATAATGTCCAAATCTCTCAGGCGAGAAAGTAAATCAGGGACTTTCACAACGATATTTCCTCACGATCATCAGAGGGTGAATCTACAGATAATTTGTTTTGTTCAATCCACAACATGGCATCGATCCGTTTGCCAAGATCCGCAATGGTATTCGCCTCAAAAAATATTCCTAAGGGAGGCTCAATTCTATAGATATCGCGAATTCTGGAAAGGATCTGGATCGCCATTAAAGAATGACCGCCCAGTTCAAAAAAGTTTTCATGAATGCCGATCGGAGCATAACCAATGACATCCTGCCAGATTTCAGCAAGTTTCGCCTCGATATCATTCGTGGGAAGCTCATTGGCAGTTAACAACTTCACCGGTGCGGGGCTTTGATCCGTCCCCTCCTGGTGTTCTGGATCACTCCGGGCGTTCCGGTGGCTTTCCGGCGCTGTTTCTTCTTTGCTTGAAAAACTCGTCAGGATCGCAGAGAAATCGAGGGGTGAGACAAGGACCTGCGGCTCCCCGTTAGCGAGAATACGTCTGAAGGCTTCGATGCCCTGGCTGGTGGGGATGCCATTACGCAGATTTTCTTCTTTCCACTTTAGCATGGAAGCCGGTACTGCTGTATCCAGCGCCATACCTACCTCTTGCCATGCCGCCCAGTTTACGGATCGCACGCGGGTTTTCTTGTTTGCGGCGCTTTTTTGACTGCTGAACGCATCTAAATACGCGTTTGCTGCGCTGTAATCCACCTGCCCGACGCTGCCAATTGCAGCATTAATGGAAGAGCATAACAAAATAAAATCAAGTTGTTCATCATCCAGCAAATGATCGATAATCCAGGCGCCCGCTACCTTTGGAGCAAGGACCTGCGCTGCCTGATTGGGCGTTTTGAGTTGAATGACCCCGCCGCCCGCGATCCCAGCGGCATGCACGACGCCATGGATTGAGCCAAACGTCTTTCGCGCGGTATCGATCGCTGCTTTCATTTGTTCCCGGTTGGCAGCATCTGCTTTAAGCGTGAGGACCGCCGCGCCCTGGCTTTCCATTTCTAATAGGGCGCTTATCCTGCGGCTGATTTCGTCAGTCGCGGCATGCTTGGCTAACCAATCCGCCCATTCCGCTTTTTCAGGTAAACCCGACCGGCCCACCAGGATGAGCCTGGCCTGATACGTTTTTGCCAGATGGCCGGCGATTGCCAGGCCGATTCCACCATACCCGCCAGTGATCAGGTAAACGCCCTGCTGGCGAAGGGGTAAAGTGTTTTCGGCTTCGGGCAGCGGCGGGAGGGGGTTGGGCAGATACGTCTGCGCCCAACGGTAGGGCCCTCGTTGGGCAACTACTGTTTCTGTTTTCGCCGCGTTGGATTCAGCCAGGATTTGCTCCAGCAGCGGTTTCCCGGGCAGCTCAGAGCTATCCGGAAGCACAATATCCAGGCTGCGGCAGGTGATTCCAGGAAATTCTTGGGGAATCACTTTACAAGGCCCAAGCAAAGTAGCCTTTCCGGCCTGCACGGTTTCTGCGCCGGTTACCTGGTGCAGGTGGTCCGAAACGACCAGCAGGTCGAGCGGGCGGATTTGACTGAATTCACCCAGGGCCTGGGCAATGGCGAGCAGGCTGTAAAAGCCTTTTGTTTGAATATCATTCAGGTCCTCCAGCGTATCCGTTCGTGGGCCGGTAATGGTTTGCAGGTGGATGATTTTAGCAGGCGTAAAGTTTTGGGCTGCCAGTGCAGAAAACAGGCTCACTACCTGTTCTTTACGGTCTGACTGTAAGGAAAAGGAATTTTCTTTATTTTGGTGATATTCCGCGCCAGCCTGCACGGTCACTACGCTTTGTCCTTCGGCTTCGAGCTGCTGAGCAAGCGCGCTGCCCACGCCCATTGCATCACAGAATAGCAGCCAGGACTGCTTTTGGGATGAAACCGAAGCGCGGGCAGGCCAGGCGGTGCGCTGCCAGGTAGGGATATAAAACCAATTGGATAAATCATTCTGCTTGCGCACCGGCTTTTTAATCTCGCCGGTAAAAACCGCTGGACTCGACTTTTCCAGCCAGTAACGTTTGCGTTCAAAAGGATAGGTGGGCAAAGGAATGCGGCGAAGCAGCTCGTTCTGGTGATAAGCATTCCAATCCAGAGTCGCTCCAGCCAACCATAACTTCCCCAGAGTATTGGTGATAAAAGCCGTATCCGAACTTGGCTCTTGTGGATGGCGCAGAGAAGAGACGGTTGCTTGATTGGCAGGGACTTTTGGGTGCTGGCGGGCGAGGGAAGCCAGAGTCGTTCCTGGGCCGACCTCGAGCAGGATGGCCGGATTCGCCGACAATGTTTCGACATTTTGAGCAAAGCGCACCGTCGAGCGTAAATGCGCGGCCCAGTAGGCTGGATCGGCGGCTTGCTCCGCGGTCATCCAGCCGCCGGTCAGGTTGGAGAGGAGTGGGATTTCAGGCGTCTTCCGGCTTACCTGCCCAACTCGTTCTGTAAATGCCGCCAGAATGGGGTCCATCATCGCAGAATGAAAGGCGTGGGAGGTGCGTAGTTTTCGGCAGGCGATGCCTTGCGTGGTCAGTTCCGCCTGGAGTTGATCAATCGCTTCGTGCGGCCCGGAAACCACACACATTTCCGGCGCATTGATGACCGCCAGTGAAAGGGACTGGTTCAGGAATGGGCGAATCTGATCCTCACTCAAGGGCACGCTCAACATGCTGCCGCCCGGTAAGGACTGCATCAACTGACCGCGTGCAGCCACCAGCGCCAGGGCATCTGCCAGAGTAAACACGTTTGCAAGGCAGGCCGCGGTATACTCACCAATGCTGTGCCCCACCATCGCTTTGGGATGAACGCCCCAATGCATCCATAACTTTGCCAGGGCATACTCAATGGTGAACAGGGCTGGCTGCGTAATCCAGGTTTGCTGTAAGAGATCCTCCGCTTTTTGCTGTTCTTGTAGGGTGGGATACAACACACTGCGCAGATCCAACCCCAGGTGTGGTTTTAGTATTTCCGCGCACTGGTCTACCTGCTCCCGGAAATAGGGTTCGCATTCGTACAGATCGCGGCCCATTTGAACATACTGCGCCCCCTGTCCGGAAAACAGAAATATCACCGGGGTGTCTTTAGCCGTTTGCTGCGCGGCAGATACCCGCCTGCTGCCCAGGTCTTCCAGAATTTCCACGGCTTCCTGGGCTGTCTGGCATACCCATGCCAGGCGGTGTTTGAATACGCTGCGCCCGACCTGCAAGGTATACGCTACATTTGCCAGGTGTTCGGTGGGGCGCTGGCGCAGGCATTCAGCCAGATTCTTGCGCGCTGCCTGCAGCGCGGTTTCGCTGCGCGCCGACAGCACCAGCAGCTGGTGAGGGTGGATGACCTGTGCTTCGGGGGCTGGTTGGGGTTCTTCGACAATGACATGCGCGTTCGTTCCGCCAATCCCAAACGCGCTGACCCCAGCCCGGCGGGGAAGCCGGTCTGTTTCCCACGGACTGGCGGTTGTATTGACATAAAAAGGAGAATTCTCGAAGTCGATGTGCGGATTCGGTTTCTCAAAATGCAGGTTAGGGGGCAGCGTTCGATGCTGGATGGCCAGAATGGTTGTAATCAGGTTGGCAATCCCAGCAGCTGCATCCAGGTGTCCCATATGCGTCTTGACTGAACTGATCGCGCAGTACCCCTTCTCCTGGGTACCGCTGCGGAATGCCTGGGTAAGCGCGTTAATCTCGATCGGGTCGCCTAAATCTGTGCCTGTGCCGTGTGTTTCGATATAGGTAATGGCGTTGGGGTCAACCCCGCTTACCGCCTGCGCCATAAGAATGACCTCGGCCTGCCCGTTGACGCTTGGCGCGGTGTAGCCTACTTTTACGCCGCCATCATTGTTGATCGCCGATCCGCGAATAATAGCGTGAATGGTATCTCCAGCCTTGATGGCTTCGCTGTAGCGCTTCAGCACGACAATGCCCACCCCCTCACCGCCCACAATGCCCTGGGCGCGGTGGTCAAAAGCGCGGCAGTGCCCATCCGGCGACATGATCATGCCTGGTTGGTAGAGGTATCCTGTTTTGCGCTCTGCCTGAGCTGAAACACCCCCAGCCAGGGCCATATCACACTGGTAGTTGAGCAGGTTCTGGCAGGCCTCATGTACGGCGACCAGAGAGGTGGAACAGGCCGTCTGGATGTTCAGGCTGGGGCCGCGTAAATTGAGCTTGTAGGAAACGCGGGTGGTCAAGAAGTCCTTATCGTTGCCCAACATCACCTGATACCAGCCCGCTGAAGCTACTGTTTCCTGGTTGGCAACGATGTTGTTCATAAGATAGGAATTCATGCTCTGCCCGCCATAAACGCCGATCGTGCCTGAGAATCGTTCCGGGTCATACCCGGCGTTTTCAAGCGCTTCCCAGGCGCATTCCAGGAACAAGCGCTGCTGAGGATCGATAATTTGCGCCTCTCGCGGACTGTATCCAAAGAAATTGGCATCAAAATATTCAACGTCTTCTAGCGCAGCATGCGCGGGAACATAATGGGGGTCTTTGACCAAATTGGGGTCAACCCCCGCTTCCAGAAGCTCGGCTTTGCTGTAGAATGAAACGGCTTCTTCTTTGTTGATCAAGTTCTTCCAAAAAGCTTCCAGATCTTTTGCTTTGGGAAAACGGCCTGCCAATCCAATGATCGCAACGGCCCCTTGGAGATCGTTTGTAATTTCCTGGCTCATCAATTCCCCCCTCTTATCTGCTTCATTCTTTCCTGATTTTGAATAGCCTCTCTTTGCAGCGCCGCCCGGTTCAATGTCGTTTGAAGCTGCTGCGTTTGTTCCGTAGGCGAGCAGGTCAGGTACTGCGCCAGGGTACGGATGGTTGGATATTGAAACATTTGCGCGATAGTTATTCCGGTTTCAAACATCGCGCGGACTTGCTGGTGAACCTGTACAATGAGCAGCGAGTGTCCACCTAACTCGAAGAAGTTATCATCGATCCCCACGCGCTCCACTTTGAGCGCCTGCTGCCAGATCAAAGCAAGCTTCTTTTCCGTTTCGCTTTGCGCCGCGGCGAAATCGGTGACCAATGCCGGGCGCGATGCTTCTGGTTCGGGCAGCGCGCGGCGGTCAATTTTGCCGTTAGGTGTCAGCGGCAGGCTTTCCATAAAGATAAAGTGGGCAGGAAGCATGTATTCTGGCAGCGTTTCCTGCAAATAGGTGCGCAGCTCACCGGCAGTAGGCGGCAGCGATTGGGAGGTCAGATAGGCTGCCAGGCGCTTATCGCCGGGGGTATCCTCGCGGACGATTACTACTGCCTGGTGAACCCCCGGATGCTGCGCCAGGCAGGTTTCGATTTCGCCCAACTCGATGCGGAAACCACGCAGTTTGACCTGGTTATCCATCCGCCCCAGGAAATCGATGCGCCCAGATGCGAGATAGCGGGCCAGGTCGCCGGTGCGGTAGAGCCGCGCACCGGGCTGCTTGCTGAAAGGATCGCGGATGAACTTCTCTGCGGTCAGGTCGGGGCGGTTCAAATAGCCCCGGGCTACGCCATCGCCGCCGATATGTAATTCTCCTGGAATCCCAATGGGTACCGGCTGGCCTTCTTTGTCTAGAATATAAATTTGTGTATTGGCAATAGGGCGGCCGATGGTGATTTGCTGGTCAGCGCTGGTAACCTGGTCAAATGTTGACCAGATGGTGGTCTCGGTCGGTCCATACATATTCCATAATGAACCGCAGCGCAGCAGCAGGTTTGCCGCCAGGTCTGCCGGCAGCGCTTCTCCACCACAGAGAACTTTGAACGTTTTTGACCCCTGCCAGCCAGCGGCAATTAACAGGCGCCAGGTTGCGGGCGTAGCCTGCATCACCGTCGCCTGGTGGTTTTCGAGGGCCTGTTTCAGGCGTTGCCCATCTGCTGCGGTCTCAAAAGAGACCAGAACGAGCTGGGCGCCGGTAATCAGCGGCAGGTATAACTCCAGCCCGGCGATATCGAAAGATAACGTTGTTACCGAAAGAAGCACATCCCGAGCTGACAGACCCGGCTGGCGCTGCATCGAATAGAGGAAATTTAGCAGGTTGCGCTGCGTGACTTGAACCCCTTTGGGTCGACCGGTCGAGCCAGAGGTATAGAGCACATATGCCAGGTGGTCAGAATTCAGGTGGATATGCGTGGGGTGGTTGTCCTGGCTGGCAATCGCTTCACGTTCCAGGTCCAGGCAAATCGTCTTAATTGCCCCGGACTGGAAATGGAAAGCCAGATCTGCCTTGGTGATGAGAAACTTGGTGCGCGAGTCTTCTAACATATAAGCCAGGCGATCTGCCGGAAAGTGTGGATCGAGCGGCAGATAAGCGCCGCCGGCTTTTTGGATTGCCAGAAGCGCGACAACCAGATCTATTGAGCGCGGCAGGCTGACGCCCACCAGCGTTTCAGGCTGCACACCGGCTGAGATTAGATGATGCGCCAGGCGGTTTGCCCGTTCCTCCAGTTCGAGATATTGGATCTGATTATGCTCATCGACCACAGCGGTGGCCTGCGGCGTGCGCGCGGCCTGAACTTCAAACAACGTGGGCAGCGTCAGCTGCCGGGGATATGCGAATTGGGTGGCATTCCAGGTCACTAAAACTTGCTCACGTTCAAACTCCGTCAGAATTTGCAGCCGGTTGATCGGCTGGGTGGGGTCTGTACATGCGGACTGCAGCAAGGCCAGGTAATGACCCGCGAAGCGTTTGATGGTTTCTTCTGTAAAGAGGTCCGAGTTATATTCGAAGATGCACGTCAGGCCTTCTTCCGGATCTTCCCAGACCATCAAGGTGAGGTCATATTTGGCCGTTCCGTTATCAAAGAAGATCGGGCTGGCCTTTAGGTCTGAGAAGGTCACCGCCCGCATAGGCGTATTTTGTAGGATAAACATCACCTGAAAAATCGGGGTGTGACTTGAATCGCGGTCCGGGTGAACAGCTTCCACGATATTTTCGAAGGGCACAGCCTGGTTGGCAAAGGTTTCGAGCGATACTTCGCGGACCTGTTTGAGTAAATCAGTAAATGCCGGATTCCCCGCGAGATTAAACCGCAGCGGCAGGGTGTTGACAAAGAAGCCGATCAGATTTTCAATCGCTTGCTGGCTGCGGTTCGCATTGGCTGTGCCTACCAGGATATCTTCCAGCCCAGTGTACCGGTTCAGTAATACGCTGAAGGCGGCCTGCAGAAAATGGAACAGGGTAACTGCCTGTTTGCTCGCAACCATTTTTAACTGGGTAGATAATTCCGCCGGAATGATCCGCCGGTAGGTTGCGCCATGCGTGGTTTGTTGCTTTGGGCGAGAAAAATCTGCCGGTAACTCAAGGATGGGCAGATTGCCGCTCAGTTTCTTCTGCCAATAGGCTAACTGCGCTTGCAGAATTTGCTCAGTGGCTGACTGGCGCTGCCACAAAACATAGTCGGCAAATTGGACTGGTAGTTCAGGTAAAGGGCTGATTTGCCTTTGCGAAAAAGCCTGATACAGCATGGATATTTCAGCGAAAAGGATGCCAGTAGACCAGCCGTCTGAAATGATGTGATGTAAGTTTACAAATAACCAGTGACAGCGATCACTCAGGCGAATCAGATTTGCGCGGATGAGCGGGCCATTTTCGAGATCAAAGGGGCGTATCGTCTGATCCTTAATAAAGGCTAATCCGGCTGTCTCCCTTTCTGAATCGGGCAGATCAGAGACATCCTGAATAGGCAGTGCCATCCAAAATGGCGGGTGAATCACCTGCACGGGTATGTTTGCCGACCCATTCGAGAAGGTGGTGCGCAGGCTCTCGTGGCGGCGAATAACTGCGTTCAGGCTCTTTTCTAAAGCCGTGGCATCAAGTTTCCCTTCAAATTGGACTAACGTCGGGATCGTATACGCGATATCTCCGGGCGCTAACTTTTCAAGAAACCAGAGCCGCAGCTGTGAGGAAGAAAGCGGTATCTCCCCATCGCGCGGCATGGGCTGGATTTTTTTGACCGGCAGGGATGAAGAATCTACCAGGCTGCTGCAGGCTGTAGACTGAAGAAATGCCAGAATCTCCGCTTTGCGAGCGACAATTTGGTCGCGCAGTTCGAGCGTTACAACCCCTTTGGGCGCATTGATCCGCAGCCGGTCTTCTTCAATTGATAAGCGAATATCAAGACTGCGGAGATAAGAAAGGAACTCGGCTGTTTTCATATCAGTAGATCCTCACGATCACCCGGGAATTCGGCAGGCTCAATGGCAGCGTTTCCAGCGTTCATTGTGTGCTGATTTTCGAATTCCGCCGGGTTGGTATTTAATAAATGTTTTATGGATTGGTTCGGGTTTGCCACAATCTTTTCTAGGATCGTGACATACGCCTGACCCATGCGCATAATCGTTTCTGCAGAGAATAAATCCGTGCTGTACTCCAGTTTGCAAAGGAGTCCGCCTTCGGTATGCTCGAGCACATATAAAGACAGGTCAAATTTTGCTGTCCCTGTATCAATTTCTGCCAGCTGGGTATTCAGACCAGCCAGTTCGAGTGGTGGCGTTTTAAAATTTGCAAGCACAAAAATGACTTGAAAGAAAGGGTTGTGATTCGGGTCCCGTTTTACGCGAAGCTTTTCGACGAGTAATTCAAAGGGGATATCCTGATGGGAGAAAGCCTCGAGGGTGGTCGCTTTGATTTGTTGGAGAAAACGCAAATAACTGGCTTCTCCGGCGACATCCGCCCGGAGAACCAGCATATTAATGAACAGGCCTATTAATTTCTCTAATTCCACCCGGCTGCGCCCGGCGATAGGGGTGCCAATGCAAAAGCTTTCGTCACCACTGTATGCGTGCAGCAGGAGCGCATAGGCCGATAGCAAAGTCATAAACATAGAGACACCCTGCTGTTGACTGAAGACCTTCAGTGCATTGACCAGTTGAACAGGCAGTACAAAGTTATCCGCTGCACCGGCAAACGTGAATGTACCTGGCCTGGGGTAATCGGTCAATAGATTTAAGGCGGGCGGAAGGTTTTGAAGCTTGCCCCGCCAGTAACTCAAATTGTCCGCGAGGAACGCTCCCTGTAAGCGCTCCCGCTGCCAAAAGGAAAAATCAACATATTGGATAGGAATATCTTCAAGGGGAGCCGGGCGCTGTTCTTGATAGGCGGTGTATAAGCTGCTGAGCTCATTGACCAGAACCCCCATTGACCAGCCATCACTAACAATGTGGTGGATTGACAGTAAGATCATGAACTGGTTCGGTTCCAGGCGGAGTAGTTTCGCCCGGATTAGCGGGCCAGTTGATAGATCAAAGGGTTGGAAGCCTTCTTCAGCCATGAGCCGCTCGACAGCCGCCTGCCGCTCTGCAGACAGCATCGCTTGCAGATCTACACTGGGGACCTTGAGTGTGAGCGAAGGGAGGATGTGTTGGTACGGCCTGCCCTGTTCATAAACAAAGATGGTTCTTAATGCTTCATGCCGGCGGACCACTTCATTCAGGCTGCGCTCAAAAAGCTTTTCATCAAGAGGGCCTGCCCCGGTGACCGACAGGCAGTTGTTGTATAAAGCGCTGTTTGGGTTTAACTGATCCAAAAACCACAGGCGCTGCTGAGCGAAGGACAAAGGCATGTTTGCCGAACGGGCTGCGCGCTGGATGGCTTGGCCAGGCCGCTTATTCGCCTGCCGGATTTGTTCAATGAGGTGTGCCTGTCCGGCAATGGTTGGCGGTTGAAACAAGCGCTCGGTTGGAAGATCGAGCAGGAATAACTGGCGGATTTCTTCGGCGACTGCTTCAGCCTGGGCTGGTGTTCCCCCCAGAACGAAAAAATCTTCCTCAACCCCAATCTGTTCGTGGTTCATGACGCTCAACCAGATCCCAAATATAGCCCTTTCGATGGGTGTGCGTGGGCTAACCGGGCCAGGTTTCTCTGCCCTCTGGGATTTTAGCTGCATTCCCTGCGAACTATCCACCCATTCCCCCTTGCACAGCAGCAGCTTTCTTCCTGGTCTCATCGATTACGCGAGCCATTCCTGCGATTGTCACGATTTCAAAAAGCAGGTGGGCTGGCAGCTCGATCAGGAATACATCCTGTACTTGCGCCAGGATTTGAGAACCAAGCAGTGAATCGCCGCCGAGGTCAAAGAAATTATCGTTTACGCCAATGCGGGTTTTGCCAAGGACGCTTCCCCAAATCCCAACCAGCGCCCTTTCGACGGCAGAACGCGGAGCTACATAACCCGAATCTTCCTCAGCCGACTTGGGTTCAGCATCGTCCAGGCGGTCAATCGTAATCACATCAAGTTCGCCGGCATCCAGCGCTGCATGGCAGGCAAAGCGCAAGAGCTTTCCACTTGCGGAACGGGGCAGGGCTCCCGCTTTGACCAGCGCGACCAGGTACGCCGTCTGCTGCTGGTCTTTTGCGATCGATGAACGAACCGCATTGATGATCGTTGTCTGCTCAGGCGCACTGATCTCCCCTTTAATTTCGCAAGCAACTGCCAGGCGTTCCTCATTATTCACGGTAATGGGGAAGGCAGCCACGCTGCCGGGGATGAGTTTTGCATGAGCGGTCTCGACCGTCTTTTCAAGATCCTGCGAGAAGTAATTTTTTCCATGCAGGATGATCATTTCTTTGATGCGCCCATTGATGATGAGATTGTTATCAATTTTACATCCGATATCGCCTGTTCTAAAGAAGGGGCCTGCATGGGTATCGGCGAGGTAAGCCTGAAAAATTTCACGCGTTTCATCCGGGCGATCCCAATACCCTATGGCAATGTTTTCGCTTGCGATCCAGATCTCACCCATCTCACCCGCAGGGCAGGTCGTAAGTGTCTGGGGATTTGCAATTACGATGCGTTTTTGTGGGATATCTTCTCCACAACCAACTTCGTATCTGCCTTTCTTTTCTTCAGGTTCTACCACCACGGCTTTGTTTTGCCCTGCTGCGTCTAGTCCAAGGTAAAACTTCTTATAGCCGGCGGGGTGCGGGTTACCAATTGCCGCGAAGCCAATACTTTCAGTCAGCCCATACCCTGCTCTAATCGCTCCGCGCTGAAGTCCACAGGGCGAGAAGGTTTGGATAAAATCTTCAATAATCTCAGCGCGTAACCGTTCACCGCCGACGATCAAATTTTCGACAGCCTTGAGATCAAGTGTGGCGCGTTCCTCTGGGGAAGTTCGGGCAACACTGATTTGAAGGCCAAAATTAAAGGATGAACTGATGTTGCCGCGGTAATCCGAGAGTGCTTTGAGCCAGCGCATGGGGGATTCCAGAAAGGACTGCGGAGGCATAAACACAAAACGCATTCCCGAACCGGTCATAATGAGCGGCAGTAGAATCCCGCCGATATGGTATAGCGGAGCCCAGGAAACCGAAACTGATTCGGGATGAATATTCAAATGATGCCCAATTGTCGCCATTTCATTGATAATCCCTCCGTGAGAGATCATCACACCTTTTGGCGTGCTGGTCGAGCCAGAGGTGAACAACAGAAAAGCAGGCGCATTTCGAGAAAGGGTGGGCGGCTGCCAGCGTTCTGCTTCGTCGTTCCCGGATATTTTGTCTGTTTCCAGCCAGCAGATTGATTTCAAGTCGCTTTGGTTTACCTGGTCCTGGATGGTGGCAAACAATGCAGTGGTTGTTAGGATCAGAGAAGCTCTGGATTGGGCGACTGTGGCTTGTAATGTTTGCAGCCGGGATTTTGGATGCGGAATACTGGTAAAAACGGCAATGACGCCCGCGTAAAAGCAGGCATACAATCCAATAATTGCATCCAGGCTGGATGGATAAAGGAGAATTGCCCGGTCTCCAGGCTGCGCAATTTGTTGAAGATGCGCAGCCAGCGCCCGAGCGCGTTCGTCCAGCTGACCAAAAGTAAGGTTGTCGGCTTCTGCTTCCCCATTGGGTAGAAACGTTAATGCAATTCGGTTTGGGTTGTGTTGCGCCTGCCAGCGAGCAATTTCAAACAAATTCGAATATTCTGCAAGATCAGGTGTCAAAACCATCATACTTTCTCCTATCCCTAAGGGATTTATTTGGGCCCTGAGGAGGTAACCTGAGATGTAATTCGCCGTCAGTGTCTTTTCAAATAGGGGACTATGTTCGGTTGATTACAAACGCAATCCGCCAGGTACAAGCCTCGTTTTATCAATCTACTTTTGGCATTTTGTTTCACTGCCAAAAAAAGCCTTTGGGGGAGATTTTGGCCCATATTCTATTAAGATATCCAGGCGCTCACAGACGGATCAGGCTTTGTAAACCAGCTGCTCACCACACCTTACTGATCGAAACCAAAAATAATCTCCCCGTAATAAATGTTCAGTTTCGAATATGGTGAACGGGTTTATCTGAAAACTTTCAGGTCGAATTTTCTGATTTTCTTGGCTGCCTTATTTACGAAAGCAGCAATTGCCCCCTTATACTCTCTTATGTATCCAAACACGATATCTCATTATAGTAGTTTTTACTTCGAATAGCAATTACCCAATTGTTTATATTTCGGAAGTTTTAAGGTTAGGTGTGGATAGAAAAGTAATCGACAAAATAATCGGGACCTTCTCCTGAATTGGCCAGGATAAAAGTCCCGATATGGTAGGTTTATGAACCGTGCCGGTTATTTTTGCCTGGTCAAGGAGTAAAACTTATCCCGCCCACCAAGTTTATCTGAAATTCCCTGATAATATCTGATATTGAATATCCCACTAAAAATAACCTGCGATATCTTTCGTAAGTCTCTTTGATAGGTTGCCACGCCAATTCTTTTCAACATCTGGATAAAGTTTTCTTGTTTGGGATGCTGGTCCAAATATTGTGTCAAGACGACCCGGAAGAGCATGTTTCTCTGGTGATATTCTTTCATGACCTGGGGCAGCAGCCAATCAATGCCTTTTTCATAGGTGAAAGCGACATCATTTTGGCCGTAGGCATAAGCAATACTCATCCAGGATTCGTAAGAACGCTGCGCGTAATGATAGCCTTTGGCCTGAGGATTAAAAATAAAATGACCACCGTTCTTTTCGGCGCGGTAGGCAAATTCTACATCCTCAGCCCGGCGAAACTGTGGGTCAAAGCAGCCGTTCATGAAAAAAAAGTCGCGTTTAAGAGAGGCATTTCCCGTATAAAACTGGCGCGACGTAGGCAAATAGATGCCCCTGGCCATACGCCAATACTGACGTTCCAACATAGCTTGCTCCCAGGCAACCCAGGGAGATAGCTTATAGTCCTTCGGCGTTAGCATCGGGCCCAACACCATATCAGTATATCCCGCACTCTCATGGCTGCGGGCATGTACCTGTACCAGATCCGCATCTGGCAGAATATCGTCATCGATAAACAGGATAATCCTGCCTCTCGCCTGGGCTACCCCATTATTACGGGCTACTGCCGCACCTGCGTTTTTTTGTATTATGGGGTTTAATTGAAGACCAAACGAATGATTTAAGAGAAATTCAGCGGTGCCGTCACTACCGCCATCCGATACGATAATCGCTTCAAATTTATCTTTGGGGTAAGTTTGGTTTTCCAACCCGGTAATCAACTGCTGAAGTTGGGGAAGGCGATTATAGGTTGGAATTACGATACTGAGTTCGATCATACCAATTAAATTCCTGAGGAGATATTAAAGTTCCCGAATCACTTTCGCCGGGGATCCTGCTGCCAGGACGCGGGGGGGGATGCTGCGGGTAACAACACTCCCCGCGCCAATCACGCTGCCTGCGCCAATCGTCACACCCGGCAAGATAATCACCCGCGTGCCCAGCCACACATTATCCTCCAGGATCACGGGGAAAGAGGGGGGCGGCTCTAATCGGCGCTCTGGCTCGACCTGATGGAAATTATTGTCCGTGATGTTAACGTAGGTGCCAATCAGGCAGTTCTTTCCAATTTTGACGCACTGCCGGGCTGAGATGGAGGTGCCGTAGTTGATGTAGGTATATTCGCCAATTTCAAGCAGTGCGTCATCACCGACTGCCAGCTCTAAAGGCGTTATGGTTGAGACCAGCTGCACATGGTCCGCGATGACGAATTTTCCTCGTATTTGCGCGGCTGGCCTGCCGTACAAACGAATGCGCCGGCCACAAAGATTGGCTCTGTGCAGGAATACCCGAGCAGCCAGCGCCGCGGAAATATCATGGAGGAGTTTTAGCATTAGGTGATATCTACCCAAAACGTAATGGTCATTGGATGCGGAAGGGATCAAGAACTTTAGCGGGCTGATCCTCAAGCGAAAGTTCCCGAATGACCTTCGCCGGAACCCCACCGACCAGCGTGTTTTCTGGCACGTCTTTGTTCACCACTGCGCCGGCCGCGACGACCGCGCCATTCCCAACCTTGACACCTGGGAGGATCATGCAGCGGGCGCCCATCCACACCCCCTCGCCGATTTCAACATCCCTGGCTTTGACTTTCCCTAACCGTTTATAGGGGCTTCCAATGTCATGCGTTCCAGTAATCACGGTCAATTGAGGACCGAGTGCCGCCCGATCATGGATGATGATTTTACCAGCCAGATCAAAATATGCTCCTGGCCCAATTATACAATTACTGCCGATGATCAGTTTTTGAGCGATGTTCTTTTCGCCAACGATCACCGGCGTATCGAATATCACAGTCCCTTTGCCAATGGAAAAGCCGGCGAGAAGAAGCAGCCACCGGCGCAGCCTGAAGACGGTATAGGGCGGAAAAACTGCCAGCAGTAACCTTGCAATCGTAAAGCGGAGATGAAGCCCCTGGAACTCTTCCTGTAAAATCTGAATAAGTCTGGTCATTGCGTTTTCTAAGGATCAGGTTGGGATATAAATAGGACGGCGTCCCCGGTAAACGGGGGCGTAAAGACGCTCACCTGCTCACCTGCGATCGTTCCGATCGGGAATATCTGACTGTTCGCCGGGTTGAACCACTCTGCACTGGCTTTGCCAACCACCTCGCGGAGATCGACGCTGACCACATCCCCTTGCGGGTCATAGACCAGGACCTGGGCATACCCTTTCGTGAGGTTGGCCAGGCAGTAAGCGGTGCTGCATAAATCACTGCGCGGGGTGGCATGCGCCAGGTCGATGCGTTCGGCGTAGGCGCGGGCATAGCCCAGGTTTTTCCGCAGGCTCACCCAGATAGGGTCCGTGCCGTTGAAATCCACGCCGCCGACGCCGTAGCCTTTGCCATCGTAGCCATCCATAAACAGGGGGTTGAGGCCCTGCGCCAGGCTTTTCCAGGCAAAACTGCGCTCACCGCACACGCCGCACAGGTGATCTGGGTCGATCAGCACAACTTTGCGCCCATCCCCGGCAAGGGGGTTGTTGATGTCGCCGTTGGGCGAAATCCAATCGGCGGGACTGTCGTAAAGCTGCTGGTTATTACCGTTGGGAAATGCCGCGGTCATGCCCACCGGGTGCTGGTAAGGCTTGCTCGCCTCATCCTGCTTGACCACCTCGATCATATGGTACTGCCAGGCGATCGAGGCGCCATCGCCCTCATTGTCAATTTCATACAGCACGTTATCCAGGTCATTGACGGTGTCGATGACTTTGCGCACGTAGGCTTCCTGGATTGCCGTAATATCAGGGTTAGAAAGTGTCTGGATTTGCGCGCCAGTGTCTAGGTTATTGGGATCGCCATTAATGCCATTAATGTTGTTGTGACTGTTGAAGGGGTGTCCATGCCAGGGGTTATTGAACTGATACTCGGCTTTGGCCGAATTGATGCTCCAACCGTCGAAGAGCATCACCGACACATAGATACCTTTAGCCCTGGCCTGAAGGATCCTTTCACGCAGGCGGTCGAAATAAGCCTGGTTGAACTGGGTCAGGTCAAACTTAGGCTTGCCATCCAGGGCATTCCCCGGCCCAGTGCGGACGTACGGCTGGATCGAGAACCAGTAGTGATCATCCGCGGTTTCCAGGGTCCAGCGGCTTTGCTCCCAGGTCCACAGACGGAAGAAGTTATGATGATTATCCACCAGGAACTGTAAATACTGCGGGTAGTCAAAAGCCGGGGGTGGGTCTTCGCCGCCGTTGTCAATCAGGTTGGACCAGGTGTGCGAACCGGTCAGGTAAATTACGCTGCCCGATTGGTCTTCAAAATAGCGCGGGTTGGCCTTGCTGACGCGCAGCGGCCCGTGGGTGGGTGGATTGTCAGGAATGCGGATCGCCTGGGGCGTTGTATTTTCCGGCATAGGTACATTTTTTCCTGCCAGCAACTCAAATTTAATCTTGCGGGCCGTGTCTGCGAAGGTGCTTTTTCCAGCTCGCTCGAGGCGGGATAGGATGCGGGATGGGGCATAGCCCAACCGGTATAAGGTAAGCAAGCCCAGCCCCACCGCGCAAACCATGATGCCCAGGAGCAGCAGCATCCTGGACCAGGTAAAAAGCCTCTTCCCAGGTTTACGCATGGATTCCTGCCATTTTCCTGAACTTCTCTGGATCTTTTTTTATCGGCAAGCTGCATTCATCCAATTTCAATTCACGAGTGGGTCGAGCACTGGCGGTTCAACTTTCTTGCCGTAAATTCTGATAACTTTAGCCGGGATGCCGACCACCGTAGCCCCAGGGGGAACATCGTCGATCACAACAGCGTTTGCGCCAATGATGGCATCATCCCCGACTGTGATCCCACCCAACACGCGCGCTCCCGCGCCAATAAATACCCGGTTGCCAATTACCGGGAAGACCCATTCATTGCGCATACCCAGGGTCACGCTGGCGATGATCGAGCAGTTCTCGCCCATCGATTTCGCTGCGACCACTGTACCGACCGGGTGGGCGATGTATAAACCGCCGCCGTAGTCCGTACCGACTGGGATCTCCAGCCCATACACGATGAGAATGAGCTTTTGAATGATTCCGCCGAGGGGGATGTGTCTTTTTCGGAACCAGCAGCCAAGGCGAAACCACAGCATCGCTTGCAGTGAAAGGTTATTGAAGAGCAGCTTTACGATCAATCCAAACTTCATTTGCGAAAGATCGGCCACCTGTTGTGGAATGACCCAGCGGGCGGCGTCCATCTTAAAGCGTTGCCACATAGTACATTTCCTAACAGATAAGAATAACCTGACCCGGTCTGCGATCAGATGATTTTAAATAAGCGCTCGTACTGCTCGTCCAGGGCTGCCCGGTATTCCAGTGACCGCCGCGAAATCTGCGACTTAACCTGCGCGCAGCTCACTTCAAGCTGCAAGAAGCGCCGCTTCACCTCTTCCGGGTCAAATGTGTCAATTGGGAAACAATACTCGCCCTGACCGGTGTCTTCCATTAATTTGTCGATCTTCATCTGGTAAGACAGCGCAATCACCGGTATGGTGACGCGCTGAGCCAGTAAGATGCTGTGCAGCCGGGAGGCGATTAGATAGTCGATGCCGGTTAATTCTTCCACCAGACGGTCCAAAGAGTCAATGTTCGGTTCGATAATCTGGGCCGGGTCATATTGCACCCCGCGCTGGTTGATGATTTCCATGATTTCAAGCGCCGCGGTTTTATCCGGATAGATATCACTGCGGATGAACTTAATGCGGTAGTTGCGTTCTAGCAGCCAGACCAGCAGCGACACCAGCTTGTCTTGATAAATATGGTAGATGCGTTTATCTTTAATCGGCCAGTAATGGGGATCGCAGAAAGGAACCGGATTGATGCCTACAATCGGCGCGCCGGACGGCGCTGGCTCAGGGGTTGAGCGGGTCTTTTGCAGGCTGTCAATATCCAGGCTGTGCGCCAGGTCGGGGTAGGTGAGATGTTCCTGGCGACCGTTGAGCTGATTTTGTTCGATGAATTCTCTCGACCAGCGGTCGCGAAAGGAGATATAACTGGCCTGTGAAAGGGCGGTTTTCACGAAGAACCTGCCAAAGAAGGTGTGCACGCTCTCCACGCCCACACTGACAAAAGCGGTTTTAATCCCGCGCAAGCGGGCAAGCAGTGAGAACTTAAACATCACGTAGGGATGTTTCCATGGCCCACCCCACAGGTCGTCCAGCTGACCGCCGCCGGAGAAAATGAGCATGTCCAGGCCCTGCAAATTTTTATACGCCTGGAAAGCCAGGATGATTTCCGCCGGAACGCGCACCACTACCCGTTCAATTTTGCGGATGATCGGGTTGGGGTTGTACTGGAACCACCCGGCAATTCGCCAGAACAGCTTTTTCTTTCTCCAGAGTACTTCACTTTGCGTAAATTCTTTTTCGGGCCGGCGGGTGACCGGGAAGGTCTTGATTCCATGCCGTTCTTCGGTGTCTGCCGGGTTCATGGAATAACCGTAAATCTCAGCATCCGGAAAATGCTTTTGCAAGTGTTGAATCATCGCTCGCTGGATCGCCGCATCGCCCAGGTTACCAAAGCCAAAAGGCCCCAGCACGCCAATTCGCTTTGGTTTTGTCGTTTCAGCCATGTGCATCTCTAGCCCCAGTTCTTTGAGCGTTCGTATTTTTGTTTTCGCCATTCCTCTGAATGGAGCAGCATATTCCCACCGTATAAAAGGTCTTTGGCTAAGTTCTTGCTAAACTGCGCCAGCCAGCGCAGCATTGCCAGGCGGCATAACATTTTCTCCCGCCAGGGTAGGGGCGTTCTCCGGATGCGGTCGAAGTAGTCGAAGAGCTGGATCCAAAATGGAAAAACGATCTTTCCACCCAGGTTCGGGTTGTACCAGGCCATCCTGGCGCGCCAGTCAAGATATGCGTTGCCCGAGTGGAACCGTTTAAGAAAGAGCGCCCGGGGTACCTGGTAAAACTGGCCATACAGGCTAATTTCCGCGAGCAGGGTGCGATCTGAAGCGGTATAAGGCAGCACCAGCAAAGTTCTTTTGAGAATATCCGCGCGGGTCAGGCCATAAGATTCTTCCAGATAATCTCTGGCGCAGGCAATTTTGATAAAGCGCTCGTGCGGTTTTTCGGACTCGCCATTGTTTCGCACCACCGTCCCCGACTCGTTCTTGGTTTCATCGTAGGTGTTAATGATGGTGTAACAGTGAACAACTTGTGGATTGCAATCCAGCACTTCCACGCAGCTTTTGATATAGTCCGGTTCATAGCGGTCGTCATGCCCCATCCAGCAGAAATATTCGCCGTGGGATAACCTGACCACCTTGTTTTCATTTGGCCCGCCGCCTATATTGACCGGATTGCGCGAATAGTGGATGCGCCTATCCTTCGCCGCGTAGCGTTTACAGATTTCTGCTGTGCGGTCTGTAGAAGCATTGTCCGAGAGGATCAGCTCAAAATCGGAATAAGTCTGTGCCAGGATCGATTCCAGCACTTCTTCCAGGTATTGCTCTCCGTTAAATACCGGCAGGCCAATACTCACTTTTGGTTGTTCTGAATTCATTGTTCCCCCTATAAAAGCATGGAGGTCCAAAACCGCGAAAGCAGATTGGGCCATGCTCTGCACCTGTAAACCCAATACTCATCAAATTTCGGATTGAACAAACTGATTTAAGAAGCGCGTATACTGCTCAAGGTTCATCGTTTCGGCAATTAATTGCCGGCCCATTTGACCCATTATATCCGATTTTTCGGTTTGATCCAATAGATTTTGGATTGCCTGTCGTAACGCGGCAGGATCACCAGGCGGGACGTAAATGCCGTTTTGTCCATCCACAATGACATCAGTTTGCCCCGGCGTTCGCGAACAAATCACTGGTTTCCCCATGGCCATCGCTTCCAGAATTGCCGTCACCCCCGCCTGAAACGCGACCGGGTAGAGCGGCATCACCATCAGGCGGCTGGCGGCATACACATCCCGCAGGTCATACTGCGAGAAGCGCTTGACGGTAATGTTCTCCGGGACTGCCTGCCCCTGCGTCGAATCCTTTCTTTTCGACCAGGGACTGCCCGCGGCGATAATCACCTTGACATCCAGCCCGTTAACGGCTTCGATCAGGGTGGGATAATCCCGAAATTCCAGCCCAACCGCACAAATCAGCGGCTTAGGATCCTCTGTCAGGTGCAAAGGGTCACCCGGGCGCGCATTCTTTGTGGAGAAGAAATGGTGATCTACCATGAACGGCGTAAAAATTACGCGTTCTTTGGCAATGCCCCACTTGTTTTCAATGAAATGTTTTTGGAATGTGGAATACGTAAAAAATCGATCAATGTGGGAATGCACGTGGAACAGGTCAAAAAACAGTTCTTTCTTCTTGACGGAAAGGATGTGGACAATCATCAAATGCCGGGGTCGGGTGGGGCCGCCGAAGAATTTGGTGAGAAGGGCATAAGGAATACCGATTTGTTCTCCATCGGTAAAAACCAGGCGATACTTTTTTCGCAGCAAAAAACAAGCCCAGGCAAGCAGGAACTGCGGTCCAAAAAGGAATTCCAGTAGCCGGCCGAAACCGCCCGTCAGCCGGCGCGCAGCCGGGTAATCGATCAGATCTGCCTGAAATGCCTTTGCCAGGGCGATATAGTCGGCGAGCGGCCTTTCCCCACAGGCAATTTTTTCCTCAATCCCATCCGGAATGGTGCCGGAAACGGTCAGTAAAACTGGATTTATAGATATTTCACGATTGCCTTGATGAATCAATGACATGGCGAAGAATTCCTGCGAGCTGCCGCGCATTTTGTTCGACGTTATGTTCCGCAGAGACGATTTGCCTGGACTTCAAGCCCATCGATTGGCGCATTTGAGGATCCTCAATCAATTTATGAAGTGCATTTACCAGGCCATGAATATCATTGGGCGAAATCAGAAAACCATTTTCGCCTTCTTTTACCAGTTCAGGGATGCCCGCCACCCGCGTCGACACAATCGGCAGGCTGGCTGCCCCGGCTTCCGCCAACACCATGGGCAGGCAGTCGCCGTGGGTAGGCAGGCAGAAGATATCGGCGGTAAAGAACAACTGCTTTAGTTCGGTCGTGTTGGGTTTTAGCCCATAATGAGGGAAAACCTGGGCCTGTTCGGGCACAGGGTTCTGCGTTACCAGGTGCAGTTCAAGCTGGGGAGTGCCTGGCGCGCGTTGTTTTTGCAGCTGATCGAAGGCGGCTAATAACTCGTGCCCCCCTTTGCGCCCCAAGTCACCGCCTACAAACAGGATCTTGATGGTATCCTCCGCTTTCTGGCAGTCTGCTGGAGGAGCCCACAGTTGGAGGTTAATCCCGGGGTGAATCACGCTAATTTTTTCGGCTGGGACGGCGTAGTCGCGGACCAGGCTGTCTTTTGCCCACTGTGACCAGGTCACCAGATGCCGCGCCGCGTGAAAGCAGCGTCGGTTCAGGCCAAATTTCAAGTTTTCCAGCCAGACCGGCCCGGTCTGGTGCGCATAGGCATCCCCCAGGGCATCGTATTGCACCGGCGTGGCGTCCAGGGAGATCACGCTGGGGTAGCGCTGCACCCAGTCATACGAGAGCACAGCCGGGACCTGGGTGTGAAAGAACAATCCGTCAAAGGGAAATTCCTTATGCAAACGGGAAAGACCCTGGCGCGTTTTTAGCCCGGCTTGAACCGTCCAATTGCTGTTGTAAATGGGAATCCTGGCGGCGAGGCCGCTGAGGTGATCGCCCGGCAAAACCCAGCGCACCGCCATATCTCGTTCATCTTCAAAGGCAGCCCGCAAATTGAGCGCATGTGTTTTATGACCCAGGGCCTGTTCAACCACAAAACCAAATCGATAAAACTTCCCGTTTGTTTGTACGGATAATTTTCCCACGATACCTCGTTCTATCTCTGAGCTGACCAGCGCTGTTTTTAACGGAGGGTTGGTAGGGACATGATTCTTGATGTTGCCCACCGCTATAAACGGCAGTGGGCAACATTCAATAAAAACCTTTCAGACGATGCCTTAACGATATCCAAGAAAGGAAAGTACTCTGGCCAGGTTATGGGGTGATAATGTAGTGGCTGATCGAGTAGGGGGGAATGTCGAGTTCACCGTTTTCGGGCCACTTAATATTGGAACTTATCACTTGGGATAAGTGCTCTCGAGAATACCGGTAAAGAACGGTGCGAATTGGCGCCTTGAAGTCGGCGATATTCACCTTTACCTTCAGGTTGTTCTTGGGGTTTTTGTTGATCAGCATAAGGTGAATTTTCCCCGTGCGCTGCTCAACGGCAGCATATGCCCCAATCAGGTCTGGATTTTCGCTTTGCGCCAGAACAGATGTATCTCCAAAGCCATTACTGTTGCCATCATAATTTGTGTACATTTTGAAGGCAAAAGCGCTCGGGCTGTCTTTTTGGGGGTAACCAGCATAGCTAGCGTAGTAAACATCTTCGCGGCCAAAAATCCCCAAAACATCCGCGATGGCTAATGCGCCATTGATATTCTGATCCGCGCCGAAATCCCAGGCGCTGATGCCTAACTGCAGCCCCGGGTAATGCTTGGCGATCAGATCCTTCATGCTGGGGATCAAATTAACCGGCTGGTTAATCTCTGATTCGTCCACATATGTGGGATCCCAGAGCGAGCGCGGCGCGCGTAAGCGGTGTTCGGCGGTGGCTGCATCCACATCCTGATTGTTCAGCCCGGCTGGGAAATAATGGATATCTAACACATCGATAGACTGGCTGGCCTGGCCGGTATCATGCTTTTTCAATTGATCCAGGAACCAGGGCAAAAACTTTTCGTTGCCATTTGTTTGCTTGTCCGCAGGCCCTGCCGGAAAACTCCAGTAATCGTTCCAGCCGCTGAGGGAGGGTCCGGCAAGCATCGCTTTTGGCGCGATTTCCCGAACCGGCCCGGCGTATTCCAGGTACTTTTGTAGTACTTCGGCATAGGTTGTGCACTGCGGGTGAACATCGTAATGCGTGATTCCCCACAGGTCTGGCTCATTCCCTAACGCAAATATATTGATGTTATACCCGCGCTCCTTGATCAAATGGTGGACCCAGTCGACGATGAAATTGACATCACTTGGCACATTGGCCAGATTGGGATCGGCGATATCGCCAGGGTTCAGGCAGCTGGCTTTGTTCGCATCTCCACAGGTGCCATCTGGAAGGGGGAATGAGCAGGTTTGCGGGTTGGTGTTCCTGGCAACCCAGCCTAAAATGGGCAGGGTGATGCGCGTTGCCGCGCCAATCGTCCGGGTTTGATCCACGAACCGGTCGCTGGCAGAGCCGCTCAGGTTACCGTTATCGGTGTTGCTGTAATGATCATCGCCGCCGGTATTCCAGGCGTTGCCCAGCTGCCAGTTATAGCGCGAACTGGAATTGCCTCCCCAGTTGTTTAATCCTGGCCGCAGATCGTACAGGATGTCACGCGAGGCATTGGTAACCCCATAGATCATTGGGCTGATGGGATGAACATTTTTTTGCAGATCGACATTCACCTGCACTGAGGTAATCAGATCGTTCGGATTTACAACTTTCGTACCTGTCGTGGATGACCCAGGCGTAGCAGCGTTCGCAGTTGGGAGATTGGCGGCCTGCTGGTCAGCCAGGGTAATGATTTGGATGTCGTCCATATAGAAGGTGTTGCGGAAGCCTTCGTCATTCTTAATATAAAACCCGGTAACATTCTTATAAATTGGGTCATAGACCAGGTTATCCAGCCAGACGGTGATGTCCACCCAGGTATGGGGCGGAATCGCCTGGTTGATGCCCAGGAAGTACAGGCGGGTTTCAGGGAAGATGGGATCCACGGCGTTGGTGACGGAATTGTCGCCGGTCGCGAAATAGTTATATTGGTTGCTGCCAATCACGGTGACCGCCAGGTTCTGCGGTTCGATGATGTCGTTCCCAGAGTTGAGCATGAAGTGAAAACCGAGAACCCGATCGCGCGAATAGATTTCCTTTGAACTGGGTTGGACGACGAAGTAAACCGTGCCGAAATCTTCACCGGGTGTAATGGCAATTGATTTGCTTCCAGCATAGGTAAAATCAGTATTTTCCGGATCGACCGCCATGCGCTGTGAGGCCAGCATTTCCCAGTTGACGTTGAATTTGTCATCGAAAATCGGGATCGATTTTCCAGGCGCCGAAGCAGTTGGATTGATGTTTACCGGCAGATCTGTCGGCTGCCCAGCCTGTTGGTTGTTGGTGGGGGAAGGGGTTATCCCCGAAAACGTTTGAAAAATGTTTGCAAGCGTCGGCGCTAACGGCGTCTCATTGGGATTACCGGTACCCGCCGGGAACGGGGTTGAGTTACTGGAGAAAAGATGGTAACTGGTCGGGGTGGGGTAGTTGGGAGTTGGGTTATTTGCGGCAGGTTCGTTCGAACATGCGGATAACAAAACCAAAACTATGAGGACTAGGAAGGTGATCCGTTTCATTTTCGTTCCTGTACCGCTATATTAATGGTTTTAGAGCGGTTTGTAGGATTTGTTTGCCAGGGATAAGGATTTTTTATGGGTGTTTCCGGAATACGGGCAACAGTTCCGGCTGTATTTAACATGCCGATGACCGCGCCTAAATATAGCATGGATTGTGCATCCCAGGAGATATCTACATAGGCATAGAGGAAATGCATCACAATATATAATGCCCCGGATAGTAAAATGATTTTCACTTCCCGGTTGTTCTCTTCGCGGAATGCTTTTACCCCGGTCAGGATGGATATTCCAATAAAGTAGAGCATGGCGATAAAACCACCCAAACCGGCTTTTAACCAGACGTAGATGATGGAATTGTGCGGTAAGTAATTCCACCAGACAAAAAAGCTAATATCAGGGAGGGCAATTGGGGTATAGAACTTGTTTCCAAAGCCAATCCCAAAGATTGGATGCTGGTGGATTGTATAGCCGGTGTCCAGGTTTTCGACTACCCGGTAGCCATTGGAAAGCTGGTCGCGAGTTGAGGCGGAGTTTTGCGCCACAACTGACTTGATCGCCTGCGCAGGGAATCCTAATGAGCTGGTGCTGTTCCAAAATATAGCAATGTAAATGGCCCCGGCAACCAGCAGCGGTGGGATTAATATCCAGAAAAGCCGGCGGTTTTCAAAGTACAGCACGCAGGCGATCAGCAGCAGCGCGACCGCGATCGAAATAAATGCTGCCCGGCGCTGAGATGCAATGTAGGTGAGCACCATAAACGGAAGTCCGAGCGGAATGACCAGCCGTTTGATCGCAGAAGTTTGATACAGCCAGGCCAACACAACGAGTATGAACACTGTATTCATATGAATGGACGCGGAGTGTTCGGTGATGCCATCCGCACTGGTGAGGTGCCCGCCGGCAGTGGTAAAGATGTAAATAACCCCAATGATCCCCTCTATCACCAATGCTGCCGTTACCCACATCATCAACTGATTATATTGTTTTTGATGGGTAAAAAGATTGGAACTCAACACGATCATCAGGAACAGGTAGGCAAAGGGACGGAATTCCCAGAGGGCAATCGTAAAATCGCCGCCTTTTGAAATTCCATACATCAGGCCAATGACAGTGAAGATAAAGAAAACGGCTGCGGGACGGATGAGCGAACCAAAGTAAAAATTTAATTTCCTGTAGTAGATGGATCGTGCTAGCCAGGACACCAGGGTAAGCGCCAGGTAAGTTTCCAGCGGGCTGAAGATCAATGAATCGTTCAGGTAAAAGATGGATTCAGCGCTAGAAAAGTTCTTTATAAAAGGGTACCAGGGCACAAGGATCCCATCCCCGGTCAGTGCGAAAAAGAGAACCAGGTAGATCCCCCATCTTGGCCGATAAATAATTGCCGCAATGCCACTAACGTAAAGGACCCAACCCAGGACGCTGATATCCGGGCCAATTTTAAGGAGGAAAAGACTCAACACCAGGGATGCTGAGAGAATTGCTCCAAAAAGCAGCAGCCAGATCAGGCGGGATTTCTTTACTTGTGTTCTTATCGATGGGTATTGGGTTTGATATGAAAGTGCATCATTCATAGATAATAACTGGCTTTAAATTCGGTTCATAAAATAGTAAGCCCAGGTAACTGCCAGACAGACGAAAAGCAGCAGCCAGCCCCGCTTTTTCGGCTTTGCACGGTAAAAAACCAGCCCGCCTAGAAACAGGATGAATAAGAAAAACAGGAATACTTTCATTCCTGGTTATCCCCCCATGAACTTTACAATTTTTGCCGGTGTGTGAAGGGAAACCCGGTTGACAATCACGCCAAGCATCGTGAGGTGACTGATCTCATTCAGCGCCATCTTGACATCCAGGACAGGGGTAACGCCCTGGCGAATGACAACGCAGCAGCCATCTCCGTGTCCGGCAAGCGGAACGGAATCGCTGGTCGAAAGAACGGCAGGGATATCCAGGATGATATGATCGAAGAGGACATCCAACTGCTCAAATAGATCGGCGAGGGATTGGCTGCGCGCAATAATGGGGCGCTTATAATCTTCTAACTTGCCGGCGGGTAAGATATAAAGCCCGGTGATGCCGGTCGGCCGTACGATTTCCTCGATGGAAAGATTATCCTCGATAATGTTCGCTATCCCCGGATCACCCTCCTCAGCCTGATATAAAGTTGAGGGAGAATACCAATTTAAATCAACAATGCAAGTTTTCTTCCGGTAATCGTTCGCGGCGGTGATCCCCATCCCAAGACATACGGTTGTCACACCCTCCCCGCTGATGCTAGAAAGGACACTGAGCCGTTTTGGCATACTCCCGTTCTTTTGCAGCCGGGTGACCAGTAACCGCATATTTTCGAGAACGTCCCCTTCAATCAATGACCATTCCTCTGATAGTTTAAGATCCTGGTATGGGTGCACATATAAACCGTACTGGCGATCTGACTTAACGTCTAATTTCTGCTGACTTGTTTTCATATTTCATGTACCTCAGGAACCGGCTTCCGAAAAACTTTATTCAAAATTGAGGCAAAAATGACTGAGAATGTTACCCATTCTTCTTTCGATATGAGCTTAAAAAGGACTGTAAGGATCAAGAAAACTGCCCCGCCGATAATGATTGGAACGGCGATAAAATAATCTCTGAACCACCATGCTGCAGCGAGCATTCCGAGCCCAGCCAAAGTGGCGCGGATGGAATACCACACCATATCCCGATTGAGGGTATATTTTGGCAGAAGCAAGATACCGGCGATGGTCATACCCGTTTCGGTGACGAAAAATGAATAAGCTCCCCCCATCGCGCCATTATTGAAGAAGTGCTGGCAAAGTGGAATAAAGAATAGATCAAGCGGTATCGTTGCAACCGTCGCCAAGGCCATCACAATTACCCAACCTTTTTGACGATTCTTCGCTATTAAGTATATCCCAATGATGATATTCAGAAAGGTTGGAATCGACACGAGTCCGCGCAGGGCAAGGATTGGGCCACTGTTGGCAAATTCATCTCCATAAAGAATAGTGATGAGCGGAACCGCGATAATGAACATCCCCAGTCCAACTGCGATGCCCAGCAGTAGCATGAACTGAAATGCTTTTCGGAAAAGTTTTGTCAATTCTTCCGGTGATTCTCTTTGCAAGCGCGAAAAGGTTGGAAAGAACACGGTCATGAAGACTGTTGGGATGAACATCAGGCTGCCTGCCAGGCGGGCAGCGACACCGTACCAACCGACTCCCCGCTCATCCAGAATCCAGGAGATTACAATGATATCCACCTGTTGGTAGAGATTGATAAAAACCTGCAGGAGAAAGAATGCAACACTGGCGAAAAGGAAGGGCTTTGCATTCTTCAGTGAAAAAACAAAATGAAACCCGCGAATGCGGTGCAGCACAACGGCATAAAAGGTAAGCGTTGCGAGCGCACTAATGCTGGAAACCCAGGCGATAGTGAATAGCTGCGCGCCGAGGAAGATGGCAATCAAGGTCGCCAGGGTTGAGATAAAGCTGGCTAATACGCCGGCTACTCCTAAGAATTCCACCCGCTCTAAGCCCTGGATGGTGGCTGATAGGCCGGAGCTAAATAAGGTGATCAGGTTGGCGACACCAATAATCGCGATGACCAAAACGGTATCTGGTTCGTAACCGGAAATCGAGACAAAAGTTGCCAGGAGAAGGCAGCCGAACAGGAAAAAGGTTATTTTTAGAATAATGGACTGGCTCAGCAGGATATCTACCCGGTTGTGATCCTGGGCAATCTCCCGCGTCAGGTAGGTATCCATGCCGAAGGTCGCCAGGATGACGACTGTGGCCCACAGGGATACCGCCAACTGGTACTTGCCGATATTCTCGACGCCCAGGTAACGCGGCAGGTAAAGGGTTAACACCAGGGCTAATGCCCAGCCAATCACCTGAGAGATCATCAAAATGCTGGTGTTTTTAAATAATTTCCCCTGCGCGGCATTCATACAGAGGCCTCAATATCCTCGTCGTTATCTTTTTCCCGCCCACTCTCTGGGCCTTTGGTTAGCTGTTTGGCATGCTTGCCCCACGGACGAGGCGCAGAAAGCTGCTTTTTGCCGGCGCCGGCCATTTCGGGGATCATCGCCAGCACGGGCAGGCCAAGCTGCGCGGTAACGTCTTCGGTGAACCGCACGGTCTGGTCAATGAGATGCCCGGCGACGATCAAGGCGATGGACAGGAAAATGCCCACTACATAGAAGGCTGCCAAACTCAGTCCTACCTTTTTCAAAGATAAAGACGGCTTGATCGGGACCTCGGGCGCATCAATCAAAATGTAGGTCTGGCGGGTGTCGGATTCGATTTGCTGTAAAGAGAGTTTTGCATTTTCTTCTTTATCCAGCGCCGCGCCGTACCGGTCCTGAGCCGCTTTGATCTGCCCGTTTAACCGGTCGATTTCAAACTGCTCCAGATATGGCCGGCTGCCGCGAACCGGTTCAGGGTGTGCGCCGATGTAAGCTTTAAGCTCCGCGCGGGTTTGATCCAGGCTAACCTGATATTCGGTGATGAGCTTATCAAAGAAATCGACTGCGGCTTGACTTTCCGTCTTTTTCGAATTCATTTTCCACTGAATATAATTTTCAATCAAGGAATTCGCCAGCTGGTAAGCGAGAACGGGATCGGAGTCCGAGACGCTGACCTGGATCTGGTTATTTCCCGAAGTTGTTACATCGATTTCTTTTCGTACATTCGTAAAAACTTCATCGACTGCCGCAGGCCCTTCCGCCATGGTCGCTTCCAGGTTGGTTTGCTTGATCATTGCCCGGACAAAGGAATCGGTTTTGACCAGTTCCGAGATCTCACCCGAAGTAGCTTGGGCGGGAGTCACCCACAGGCTGTTGTTGTTATTATTGAGATCGGTAAGCGAAGCCAGCAGGGACTGGCTGTTGACATACAGCGAACCCTGGGCAACATAATCCGCTTTTGAGACAAACAGATAGACTACCGATGCAATCGCCAGGATCAGAATCGGCAGAAGGTTTAACCAACGGTGACGGAAGTAGCTTTCCAAAAGATGTAAAGAAAGGGATTTATACATCTTATGTTTCTCCTGTAAATCAAAACACTGAAATGTTTTTCAAAGATTTATGATAAACGGCGCGGGCTGTTATGATCCTCGAATGAGAGGTTCGTTTGGGATAAAGTAATGGTCACGCCTTAACGGGCCGCGGTGGAATGATCGGGATGGCCTGTGTTGACGCAGTTATTTGGAGATATATCGTTAATCATGATAGGCGCTATCTTATTGATGGATATATAAGACGGCATCACCGGTAAAGGGCGGCTTAAAACTTCTTTTTGCTCCACCCGTGGTTGAACTGCCTGAAATGGTTTGTCCATTCTCCGGGATTGAGCCATTCTGTTGACAACGTTCCCTGAATTGAAGTGAGATCCACCGTAATTATTCCCCCCGAAGGTGCGTAGACCAAGAATTCTGCCCCACTGGCTGCTGGATAGGCCAGGCAGTAACCGGTAGAGCACAGACCCCCCTGGGGAGTCATTTTGGCCAGATTGATCTTTCGTGCGTACATTAAAGTATAACCCATATTTGCCCGGGCGCTGACCCAGTTTGGGTCAGCAAAATGAAACCCTTCCCCACCCACACCATATCCAGCGCCGTCATAGGCGTCCATAAAGATGGGATTCAATCCCCGGGTAAAGCTCTTCCAAATGAAAGACCGGTCGCCGCAGACCCCACACAGATGATCGGTATCGGTCAAAACTACTTTTTTCCCATCAGCAGCTGGTGGGTCTGACAAATAATCGTTATCATTGTTCGGTGAGACCCAATCCGCCGGTCCGTCAAACAAATCCGGGTTCCAGCCGCCTGGATAGGCGGCTGTCATGCCTACCGGGTGCTGCTTGGGCTTGCTGGCTTCGTAGCTCTTAATGAACTGGATCAGGTGGTCCTGCCAATCGACCGAGGTACCGTCGCCTTCGTTATCAATCTCGTACAGCACGTTATCCAGGTCGTTGACCGTGTCGATCACCTTCTTGACATACGCTTCCTGAATGGCCGTCACCGCGGGGATGGATAGGTCTTGCGTGTTCAGGCCATTCCCGCTGTTATGCGGGTCGCCGTTGATCCCATTGATGTTGTTGTTGATGTTGAAGGGGTGCCCCTTCCAGGGGTTGTTCGCGTGGAAAGTTCCCCCTTTATCACTGGCGACGGACCAGCCGTCAAAGAGCATGACCGAAACGTAAATACCGCGCTCCCCCGCCTGCTGAATGCGCTGGCGCATCCGGTCGAAGTAAGCCTGGTTGAACTTCGTCAGGTCAAACTTCGCCTTGCCATCCAGGGCACTGCCTGGGCCAGTGCGGGTGTAGGGCATGGGATCAAACCAGTAATTGTTATCGCTGGTTTCCAGCGTCCAGCGGGCCTGTTCCCAGGTCCACAGGCGGAAGAAGTCGTGATTATTTTTCGTGAGAAAGTCGAGATAAGCCGGGTAGTCGAAGACCGGGGGTGGGAAAGAGCCGCCGTTATCCTGCAAGTTTGACCAGGTATGCGAACCGGTCAGGTAAACGATTTTCCCGGACTGGTCCTCAAAATAGCGCGGGTTCGTTTTGCTGACCCTTAAAGGCCCGCTGCCTGTGCCTGGGCTGGGTTTGGTTACGTACGGCAGAAATTCTTTGGTCGGGCCCGTGTTCTGCGCCAGAAGGGTGGCAGCAGGCGTGCTGCTGGCCTGGCGCACAGTCGGTGCAACCAGGCCAGCCACACGGTTTGTGGTCGGAGTGTTATCCAGTGCTACAAGGGTAGGCAGGATAGTCGGGCTCCGCAAATTGGAAACGATGAAGGTGATCGCGGCAAAACCAACCGCGATAGCCAGGATGAAAAGAACAGCTTGTCGAATTTTGTGGAAGTGATGTGTTCTGGGTTGCTCTTTTGCTGTTATCCCCTTCGCTGACGTGCTTTTGGGAGGATAGGGATTACCCATAAAAATGTATTTATCCTTTGGGACGGATTCATGATTATTTTCTAGCTAGCCGAAAGTTTATCCTTAGAGAAAATCCTCACCCTGCGGTTCGCCGCGCAACACCAAATTCGTCTGGCTTCTTATCCTTGTGGCGAACCGTGCTCCCTCTCCAAATTCGACAAGATCGGTCGAATTCAGAGAGGGAGTGCCTTTTGGGGCAGCCCTCCGGAAGGATTCTGGCCTCCCCTTCTCCGAAAAATGCACGGGTTTTGCATTTTTTGGAGAAGGGGACGGGAGGGGTTGAGGATTTTTACCGCGAAACACAAACTGTCGGGTAACAAGATTATTTTTATTGCTGAAATTAACACTGCCAAGCAGTGTTAATTTCAGCACCTATGGTTAAAGGATTACTTTCCTGGCGTAAAAGGCTTCTGCCAGGCTCTCGGGCGCGCGCGATTCGATGCCGCGCAGCTGGTGCAGTGCCCAGAAGGTGTCGCCGGTAAACCAGGGGCGAGAGCCCTGGGTCTGAAATACCTGACACAGGATGTCATTCTTGCGCTGGCAAATCCGGCGCTCGAGCGGGATGAAGAAGTTGGGCGCACCCAGGTCCCCGTCAAACTTGGGGATCTCGTATTCCAGGATCAGGTGATCGCGCCAGGTGTTCCAGGTGAGCTCGTTGATAACCCGGTGATCCTGGTGCCGGTCGTCGCGGTAGTGAGTGAAAATCAGGTCCGGCGAGATTTGCTGTTTGAGCGCTTCAAAGAAATCTTTGACTTCTCCCCCCTGGTAAGGGAAGTACCCATCCCGGAAGCTCTGCAGCAGGATCTGTTTTTTTGGCGTGTGGGCCAGGAACAGGTTTGCGCTGGCCTGAGCTTCTGCCTGGCGGGTTTCGTTGCCGCTAAATACCACCCACCAGACCTCGACCTCGGGGTATTCTTCGATGATCCTCAGGATGCTGCCGCCACAGCCGATTTCGATATCGTCGCTGTGTGCGCCCAAGAGCAGCAGCTTCTTTAAGCCGCGCGCGCTGGATTGGTTAAACATCAGATTCAGCATGGTGCGCTTAGCCCTGCCTGACCGGTTTCAAAATTGGGTTGCGCAGGGCCCCATTTTGTAAATAGGGAGTAAGGTCAGGCCCCTGCGGGCGGCTGCCATTTTCCCACAGCGCCCAGGGCATGCTGCCGCTGGCATACATATCGTCAAACATCTTCTTTTCTTTGAATGTGTCCATGCACGCCCAAAAGCCTTCATGCTTATGGGCAATCAGCTTATTCTCAGCGATCAAGCGGTAGAACGGCTGCATCACCAGTTCTTCCCCGGGTTCCATGTAGTTGAAGATATCCTTGCGGAAAACGAAGAAGCCCCCGTTGATCCAAAAATCCATGCTGTAGACTGGCTCGATCTTGGTGACTGCACCATTGTCGGCGATCTGGGTCATGTGAAAGGACTGTGAAGGGTGCACCGCCAGAAAACTGGCTACTTTGTCCTGGGCAAGGAAGTTGTTGAGGTAAGGATTCAAGTCCAGGTCTGCCAGCCCATCGGTGTAGTTGGCCATGAAATACTCATCGTCGCCGAGGAACTCGCGCACAGCCAGCAGGCGCTGCCCGATGTTAGCGTGCAGGCCGGTATCCACAAAGGAGATTGTCCAATCCTCGATGTCATGGTTGAACAGCTGGATGCTTTTGCCGCCGTTCTTCATCACAAAATTGTTAGACAGGCATTCGTTATAGTTTAAGAAGTAGTTCTTGATGAAGTCGCCGCCATAACCCAGGGCGAGGATAAACTCATTGTGCCCGAAATAGGAATAATAGCGCATCAAATGCCACATGATTGGCCGGTAACCAATATCGACCATCGGCTTAGGAATGGTTTCGGAATACTCGCGTAAACGGGTGCCCAGGCCACCGCAGAATAGGACTACCTTCATGGCTTCCTCCAGGGAGCTACATAAGGGCGAAAAACGGGAGCGACGGGCGAACCGACCAGATAATGCTCGACCCCGTCTTCCAGGGCTTTTTTGTAGATAATCAGGGCATCGGCGATGGCCGCGATGGTCTGGTCAACATCCGTGTCGGAATGCGAATAGCTAACAACCAACGAAGGCATGAGCAGCCCGCGCTTGATGCATTCTTGCATAAATAAGGTGCGGAAAGGCTGCGAGCGCTTTCCGGTTTGATCTTTTGTGGCGAACACCAGGTTGACCGGGCGGCCGTGCAGCTCAAAGAAGCCGCGTACGCCCACTGTGTCGATAACCTGTTCCAACCCTTCAATCAGGCGGTTGCCGGCATGATATAGATGTTCAATGACCGGTTCTTCCTGGTAGATCTGCATCACTTCCAGGGCGGCTGCCAGGGCGTGCGTTTCCGCGCCGAAGGTGGTCGAGAGCAGGAAAACTCGCTCCTGAGCGTGCATCAGGCCGCCAAGTTCCATGACATCTTTGCGCCCGGTCAGCGCCGAAATCGCGAACCCGTTTCCCAGGGCCTTGCCAAAGGTGGACAGGTCTGGGACGATATCGTAAATGCGCTGCGCTCCGCCGAGGTGCAGGCGGAAGCCGGTGATGATTTCGTCGATGATCATCAGCGCGCCATTTTCATGGCATACCCGCAAAGCTTCGTGCAAGAAGTTATCTTTCGGCTGCTCTTCGGCTTCAGCTTCCAGAACGATGCAGGCAATCTGGTTGGGATATTGTTCAAACAGGGCCTGGACACTGGCGATATCGTTGTAATTGAATTTGACCGTCAGGTTGCGGATGGCCTGGGGGATGCCGGCAGGCATGGGCGTAGAGCCGATAAACCAGTCATCCGTAGAGAAGAAGGCATGGTCTGCGCACACGGCGACCAGATCGCGCCCGGTAAAGGCGCGCGCCAGTTTGACCGCCGCAGTGGTGACATCCGACCCATTCTTGGCAAACTTGACCATTTCCGCGCCTTTAATCAGGCTCAGAAACTGCTCGGCGCATTCGACCTCAATGGCCGCCGGGCGCACGAAATTGACCCCTTTCAACATCTGCCGGTAAGCTGCTTCCACCACCCGCTCATAAGCATGGCCCAGGGTAACAGAGCGCAGCCCCATGCCATATTCGATATATTCGTTCCCATCCACATCCCATACGTGGCAGCCTTTGCCGTGCGAGATGAACCCGGGCGAAAGCTGCGGGTATTCATCATCCCCTTTGGCGTAGGTGTGCGCCCCGCCCGGGATCAGCGCATGGGCCTTAGGTCGCAGTGCATTTGAACGGGTAAAGTTGTGAATTTGCTTGACGGTTGTTTTTTCGACCAATTCAGACATCGTTATCCTCCCTCGTTGATAAATCCCTGGACCGTTTTTAATAAACCGGCATGTTTCAGGCGCTCGGCTGCTTCACCAATAAGTGAAAATGGCATTTTGGCCTGTTGCGCAATGGACAGTAAGTCGTGCTCGCCATCGGAGAGGTTGAGCGTCCATAAAAGAGCCATTTCGGCATCTTTTGTGTTCTTGTGCCCTCCCATGCCGCTGTATAAGCCGCGTTTTCCCAGCTGCGGTTCGCATTTGGGATTGGTATTCAGATATTTTTGGTTGCCCTCTAAAATATTGATCACCTGTAAATATTTATCCAGGGTATCGGCAAGGCACTCCGGACGGATGAAGTCGAGGTTATCGGCGGAGGTGTGATATTCGGGGAAGCGCCCGTGAGGCGTGCGGGTGAGGCTGCCCACGTTTAGATTGAACCCTGGCGAGCAGTACTGGCGTTCATCGTATCCATAAGGCGAAAAATCCAGAATTTCGTACGGATCGCCGGAATGCTCGAGGACATGCGTCACAGCTTGATCAATTTCCGCGCTGCCATTGCGGCTTTTCTTGTAGTGGATGTGCCCGGGATCGCCCACGCAGGCGACCACCAGCCCGTGCCGGATCTTTTTTGTTTGCGCTTCATGCAGCGCCAGCCAGGTGATCGAACCGATGGTTCCGGGGATAAACAAGAAGCGGTAGGTATAGCGGTTTTTCCGGCTGGAGAGTTCTTTGGCGAGAAATGTCGCCAGGGCGATACCTGAGAGGTTGTCGTTGGCCAGGGATGGGTGGCAGCAGTGGCAGGAGATCAGCACTTCATCTGGCGTCTCCCCCCGGATTACCAGATCCGCATAGGTGAGGCTGCCCGGTTCCAGGCTGGAATCGATCACCACCTGATAATTGCCATCTTCCAGTTTCAAATAATCATTATAGCTGAGGCAGAAGCCCCAGTTGTCCGAGTAATAAGAGGTTTTGTACGGGATCAGATCGGGCTGTTCCGGCAGGGTGAACAGGTGCGGCTTTAATTCTTCCAGCGTCAGCGAGCGGTTGACCGGCAGGCTGTAGTTGAGCACATGCAGGTTGTGCTGTTTGAAGTCAATCACCTTCTCACCGCGCGGGTTCAGCAGGTAGGCATCCTGGATATTCCATTCGCGTGGAACCGACCAATCGAAAACCTGCGTGCCCGTCGGAATTTCATAGGTCTGGATGGGGATTTGCTGGCCGATGATCGCCATGCTCTGGCGAAAGCCATCTCCGGTGATGCTGCGGCAGATGGGATACAGCCCGGCGGCGAACTGGTGCATTTCGGCGCCAATTTTTAAAGAGGAGATGGGTTTGGATTATTCATACGGTTTGACCAATTTTCTTAACGTGGAAAATCGGGCAGGCTGGCATCTTTTTCTGAAATGACCGCCACCGGGATGGGCCAGGCAATGCCAAAGGCCGGGTCGTTCCAGCGGTAGCCGCGCGAGCATTCTGGGGAGTAGAACTCAGACATCTGGTAAAAGACTTCCGTCTCGTCCGCCAGGGTGATGAACCCGTGGGCAAAACCCTCCGGGACGAACAGCGCCCGGTGGTTTTCGGCGTTCAGCTCCACTGCCAGCCACTCCAGGCAGGTGGGCGAGCCTTCGCGCAGATCGATGATCACATCGTAGATGCTGCCTTGCGTGCAGCGCACCAATTTGGCCTCAGCGAAAGGGGACAGCTGCAGGTGCATCCCGCGCAGGGTGCCCTTGTGTTTGTTGTAGGAGATATCGCACTGCACCAGGGCTGGGTTCAATCCGTGCTCGATAAACTCGTTGCGGCACCAGGAGCGGGAGAAGAAGCCCCGCTCGTCATAATGCGGGGCAAGTTCCACCACAAAAGCCCCTTTGAGCTTGGTTTCGCTGAAGATCATGGATAGACCGTCACTTCTGGAATCGGAATGACAAACTGGCCGCCCCATTCCTTGATATACGCCAGCTGCTGGATGATTTCATCCTTGAAGTTCCAGGGCAGGATTAACACATAATCCGGGCGGGCTTCGGTGATTTTATCGGGATGATAAATCGGAATGTGCGTTCCGGGCAGGAATTTGCCCTGCTTGTAGGGGTTGCGGTCCACGGTGAAGTCGACGAAATCCGTGCGGATGCCGCAGTAGTTGAGCAGGGTGTTGCCCTTGCCGGGCGCGCCATAGCCCACCACTTTCTTTCCGGCTCGCCGCGCTTCGATTAGGAAGGTGAGCAGTTTGCGCTTGGTTTCTTTGACCTGCTCGCCAAAGTTGGCATAGGTGCTCATTTGCTGGAAGCCAGCCTCGATCTCACGCGCGCGCAGCTCGATCAGGCGTTCGGTGAGCGGCTTGGTGTTGTCATCAGCGTGGCGGGCGTAGATGCGCAGGGAACCGCCGTGGGTGGGGAGTTCTTCGACATCAAACAGCACCAGCCCATGCGCGGCAAAGATTTTTTCCGCGCTGATCAGGCTGAAGTAGGAGAAGTGCTCGTGGTAGATGGTGTCGAACTGGTTCTCGGACATCAGGCGCATCAGGTGTGGGAACTCGATGGTGATCACGCCGCCGGGTTTGAGGGCCAGTTTCAGCCCTTCCACGAAATCGTTCAGGTCTGGCACCTGGGCCAGCACGTTGTTTCCGGCGATCAGGTCGGCTTGTTTGCCTTCCGCTGCCAGCTGTTGAGCGAGTTTCACGCCGAAGAACTCGACCAGCGTAGGCACGCCTTTTTCTTCAGCTACTTTGGCCACGTTAGCGGCAGGCTCAATGCCCAGGCAGGGGATGCCCGCCTGGACGAAGTACTGCAGCAGGTAGCCGTCATTACTGGCGACTTCGATGACGAAGTTCTTCTCGCTCAGTTGGAAGCGCTCGATCATCTGCTGCGTGTAGCGTTCGACATGCTGCAGCCAGGTGACCGCGTAGGAGGAAAAGTAAGCGTATTCGGTGAAAATATCTTCCGCGCTGACGTACTGTTCCAGCTGGGCCAGGTAGCACTGCTCGCAAACGTACACGTGCAGAGGATAAAAGGGCTCCATCTGGTTGACATGGTCGGCGCTGACGTAGCTCTCGCATAAGGGCGACATGCCCAAATCCACCAGGGTTTGGGATAGCGGCGCGCCGCAGAAACGGCAGCAGGGCTGTGAAGCGTTATTCTGGTTGCTCATCATTAATAAATTCCCTTCCTTAATCAGCGGAGACTGCCTGGTCTTGCTGGCTCCAGCGCAGCTCGCTGTTCAAGCGCCCGCTGCTCAGTAACATTTTGATATGGTCGATGCGGCGGAAGTGTGGGCCATCGAAATCATCTTTCTTGAGATCGAAGGCGCGGTAGGCCTCGTAAAGTTCTTCGGCGCCTTTGCGAGCATTCCACTGCGGCTGGAAGGCGGGCAGGGCTGCTTTGATTTTGCCAAAGTCCACCCGGTAAGTGCGTTTGTCGGGGCTTGCATCCGGCGCGTATTCGATGCGGCAGTTGGGCACAACCCCGGCGACGATCTCTGCCAGATCGCGCACCTGGTAATTCTCTTCGTTCGCGCCCACGTTGAAAGCCTGGTTGTGGATGACTGCCTGAGGGGCTTCTAAGGCGGCGATGAAGGCGCGCGAAATATCTTCGATGTGCACCACGGGCCGCCAGGGCGTGCCGTCACTCAGCATGTACACCAGCCCGGTGGTGATTGCATGGGCGACCAGGTTGTTGATGACCAGGTCAAAGCGCAGGCGCGGCGACAGGCCGTAAGCGGTGGCGTTGCGTAAGAAGATCGGGCTGAAGCTGTCGGTGGCTAATTTGGACACATCCTGCTCGACCAGCACCTTCGAGTGCGCGTAGGGCGTCACCGGGTTGAAGGTGGCTGATTCGGTCAGCATGCTCTCACCGGCCGCCCCATAGGTGGAGCAGGAGGAGGAGAACAAGAAGCGTTTGACGCCAGCTTCCCGCGCCAGTTCCGCCAGGCGCACCGATGCTTTATGGTTGATTTCGTAGGTTAAATCCGGATTCAGATTGCCAATGGGGTCATTGGAAATGGCTGCCAGGTGCATCACAGCGTCAAAGCCTTGCAAATCCTCCAGGGTGACATCGCGCATGTCCTTGCGAATTTCGGGGATTTGGGGCATGTCATCTGAGAAGGCGCATTCGGAAAACCAATCAATATCAATGCCGACGACACTGTGACCACTCTTTTGCAGCATCTTGACCAGAATAGGTCCAATATAACCACGGTTACCTGTCACTAAAACACGCATGTTGCGTTCTCCTTGTTTTGTCGGGCTGAGTGCTTAAATTTTTACTTCCGACTCGGTGCGCAGTAAACTGACCGGAAGATGGTGTAATAAACGGCTTACCATCTGGTCCAACTCAATGGAACTGAACGGGTGGCAGAGAAAGCCATCCGCGCCCTTTTCCAGCGCTTTTCCTGAAAGCGCAATCCTGCCTCCGGCAGTCATGAGAATGACCGGGATAGGATTTGAATTCGAGCCGGAGTGGATATTCTGCAGCAGTTCAAAACCATCCATTTCAGGCATCATAATGTCGGAAATGACGAGATCGATGGGCTTTTCCCGAAGCAAAGTTAGTGCTTCTTGCCCGCTCGAAACAATGCAGACCTCATAGCGCAGCCGGCGCAGCATAATCTCGAGCAGCATTTGATTCATGCTGTTGTCTTCAACAATCAGAATCGTTGGTTTTCGATTGCTTACAGTGTTTTCACTAATCTCCATTGATTACTTCCCCCATTTCTAACGTATTTCACTTCGTCCACTAAATTCCGGATCAGAAAGAGCCCGTAACCCTTAATCTGTGGTTCATCGAGATTGGGCTGCACGAAATTGCTTTCAACAGCCGCATCGCCCTGGTCGGTAAGCTCAATCACAATTTTAGGTGGCGCCTGCGAGACCTGGATCTCGATCTGAATTTGACCCGGGTTGCCATGATAGGCATGTTCAATGATGTTTACGCAGGCTTCATGCACCGCCAGCTTGATCCCAAACTCAGCCTGAGAAACCGCCTGGCGCGCCTCAATCCGGTCAAGAACCGATTGCAAGATGGTGGATACCGTCTCAAGATATTTCACATCCGCGGGAATGGCCAACTTAATCGTTTCTGAACTGGTTATTTTTTTTGTCATTTTTAAACATGGCAAGAGGTTTGACAAGTCAGACACCTTTAATCACGATCATGGCTCGGTCATCTTCCTGGCTTTTGCCAGCGCCATAAGCCTGTACGGCACTTAAGATCTCGGCGCTGATCTCGCAGGCGCTGCCGGAGGCATTTTTTTCGACCAGGGTCATTAACTGCGTAAACCCGAATAACCGGCTGGATTTGTTCGAGGTTTCATTGATGCCGTCGGTAGCCAGAACGAGAATATCCCCGGCGCCCAGCTTGACTCTGGCGAGCTGGCAATTAATATTTTGAAATAAGCCAATCGGGACGGTATCTGCCCACAGCATTTCTGCCTTTTTCCCAGCCTGATAATAAATGATGGGCGAGTGACCCGCGTTCGAGTAATAAACTTCGCGCGCCACCTGATCGTAGTGCCCCACGAAAAGCGTCGAGAACATCACCGAATCGTTGTAATCTTTGTATAAGATATCATTGGAGCGGGTGATAATGACGTCTGGGGTAGGGTTGGTTGGCATGACCGCCACCGAACGGATGACTTTCAGGGTCATTGCCATCAACAATGCCGCTGGCATTCCTTTGCCTGAGATATCGCCAATGATGAAATCTAAGGATTGATCTGGTTTCAGAATCATATCATAGTAATCACCACTTACTCGGGATGCCGGTTGAAAAGACGAACAAATCTCTAAACTCGGAACCCGAGGCATTTTCTTAATCAGCAGGCTCTGCTGAATTTTCTGCGCCAGATTAATTTCGGTGTCCATACGCGCCATCTCAATACTCGAGCGCATCAGGTTTAATTTTTCAATTTGCGCTCCGGCGTAATCGGCGATGGCCCGGCTCAGTTTAATCTCGTAAGAGCCGATTTCCTTTTCTTTGGACCAGGAGAGTCCCATCACTGCCAACGGGGCGTCATACACATTCATCGGGATGAGCAGAACATTCTTCTCAACCCCCTGATTTGCGCCCACAGAATCCGCAAACAGCAGGAAGGGTTGTTCGGCAGCCTGAATTTTCCAGGATGTCTCGGTGATCACTTCCATGTCAATCGACTGCCTGGGGTAGAAGACGGCTAAGGGTTCGCGGTTGATGAGGTGGAGGATAAAAAAGGCTTCCTCACTTTTGACCAGCTTGATCGCTTCCGCGGCCAGCAGGCTTAGCATTTCTTCACTGTCGATCACCTGGCGGGTAAGATCCGCGATTGAGGAGAGGATGACGAGTTGATCACGCGTGTCAATTAACTCCTCGCAGACCTGTTTTTGATTTTCTTCCATTTGCAGCAGGGCTGCCAGCACTTTCGCGTCTGCAGCCAGGCGCGTCTGGGCTGGCTGCGAGCAGTTGCCGCTAACCCGCAGTTCTCCGAAGGGATAGCCATTCTTGCGGATGGGCGCATGGATGCTTTCATCCAGCTTCGATTGGTCCAGCCCCCATTGTTTTGAGAGTTCGCCATTTGTCCATAAAGAAAATGAACTTGCGCCAGACGCGAGCCAGGCTTCTGCAATGGTATTCACTTGTTCAAAGGTGCTTTGTAGCAGTTCAGTCATTGATCAAGGACCTATCATCAATTCTCAAATCCGGTCACCGCTTCATTCTGGCTGGAATAGATTTCAAAAACCCGGTCTAACCGGGTGAGCTCGAGGACCATCCGCACCGGCTGCTGAAGGCTGCAAAGATGAATATCTCCTTGCCGCTCGCGCGCGTTTTTCATGCCTTGCACTAGGATTGCCAGGGCGGTCGAGTTCGATAAAATTAACTTCGCGCAGATCTACGACAATTTGGCTGGGTGTTTCACAGGCAGCCTGCTCAATCCACTTGCGGATGGGCGCAGCTGTGTAGACGTCAAAGTTTCCGGATAATTCCAGGACTTTAATATTGTTGATTGTGTTTGATTTGATAACCATAGGCTATTCTCACTTACTGCTTAATGAGGTTGCTTTTCTTTATCACTTGCTGCCACCATGCCCTGGGTGTCTGCCAGAGAATTTGGAAATCCTTTTTAAGGCTCCGGGTAGCAGCGTAGTAAGCATCTGCGATCAGGACTTGATCTAAAGGCGAATCTTCAACAGCCTGCAAATACCAGATCCCAGTAATTCCAGCCGGGACGAGGAAGCGTGTTCTTTGCCAGTCTTCGGACAGCTGCTGGGCAACTTCGCCTGAAAGCGGCTTGACGCCCACAAAGGCCAGGTCGCCTTTGATGACGTTGATCAACTCAGGGATCCGATAGGCCTGGGTGACCTCTAGTAATTTGCCAATCCAGGTGGCCGCACCACTTTTCCGGCAGGTGCCAAACTGGAGTAAATCGAAGCTGCGCATTCCCCGCACCTCGATGGGTACGAACCAGCGAATATCCGTGTGGCTGACTTCCCGCCGAATGATAATTGGTGTCCTGGACAGCGCCAGGAATAAGGTGATCAACAGGCAGACCGGCGACAGAATAATGGCCAATATCAGGGCCAGCGCTGAACTTAGAAAGCGCCTGAGGCCAAAATCAACGTTCTCATCCCTGGTTTCCGCGAGCAAAAACTTATCGGTAATGGTGATGTGCTCACCGCTTTTGATATCGATGACCAGGTTCTTTAGCACGATTTTGGACTGGATGTTCAGCAGGCGGCCAACATACGTATTATCCAGAATCAGCAAGTCCTGAATGGTCGCGGATTGGTCAACCACCACGCCGCGCCCCATTACCACGTCGGGGCCAATCTGGACTTCTTTTTCGATCTTGCAGTTCTCGTTGATATAAAAGCGCGGGGCGATCTTTACGCTGGGGTGAATGCTGTTATTCCGAAACGTCCAGATGCCTTCCGCGATTTGCTTACCTTCCCAGGAAAGGAATTTGAGGTCTGCCGGGGCTTCTTCCTGGTCAAAACTATTGCGGCTGGAACATAACTCGAACTGCGCCTGGTGGAACTGTTGAAAGGTTTGCAGTGGATTCCAATAGCCGTCAAATTCATAAGCGTAAACCGGCTGGCCCTGTTCAAGCAGGCCAGGGAGCAGATCGCTGACCACATCCATTTTCTTGCGGGGTGGCACGCTGGCAATAAGCTCAGGGGAGATCAGGAAAACGCCGGTGTTGATCCGGCTGTTCGCGGCTGGCCCGCCGCCCAGGCCCACTATCCTTCCAGCTTCCACCTGAAGTTGCGGCAAATCCCTTGGACTGGCGCTGCCGGGGGCGGTCAAAATGCTCAGGCAGGCGCCGTGCGCCTCGTGGAAAGCAATAAACGCGTGCAGATCGATATCAATCAGGATATCCGCCGGGAGCAGCAAAACCGTTTCAGCGGGTTCGGGAAATGCCCAACGGAGCGCACCAGCATTGCCCCAGGCATCCCGCTGCAGGTGATAATTGAATTTTAACCCGCGGTACTTTCCATCCCCAAAATAAGCCTCAACTTCTCCGGCTCTTTCATAAAGAGAAATATCAATTTGCTTGATGTTTTGGCGGGCTAAAAGTTCCAGTGAATAGTCCATCACCGGCCGGTTGAGTACCGGCAGCATTGGGGGAATGATCTGCTCTGTGAGCGGCAGCAGTTTCTTCGTTTCACCCGTTGCATACAAAAGTGTTTTCAATCTTCCCCCTTTTATCCGTTATGCCCTATCCGAATAATGTGTTTACTCGATTTGTAAAAACCGGTCAAACCTGACCATTTTGAAGATTTGCAGGACGTCTTTGTCAACCCTTTTAATCAATAAACGCCGCTGTGAGGATTCGGTTTTGCGGTAGAGGTCTGCCAGAACAGATAAGCCGGCGCTGGCGATCATGGTCGTATCTGCGAAATCCAGCAGCAAATTAGCTGATTGTTCGAAAGCGGCCAGACATTCCTGGTGAAACAGATTGGCGTTGCTGGCATCGATGCGCCGGGGAGTATGAATAACGCGCCAGGATATGCCTTTGATCACCGCGACCTGCTGCGCGCCAGCGTTCGACTGTTGTAGTTCGCGGATGCTCTTGCCCTGATAGAGAATATCCTCCAGCCGGTTTTGGATATTGAAGTACTTCTCCAGGTGCAGCATTTCAAAGGTTTTGAGAATTTTCGGGGGAACCGAGATGAGGTAAAGCTCCCCGTGGATGGCGCGCAGTTCCTTGGTCAGGTGGACCAGCGTGCCGACAGCGGAGCTGTCCACAAAGTCTGCCTGGGAAAAATCTACGACCAGTTTATTGGTTTGGCTGATGAGATTTTGGGCCTGTTCAGAAAATATCGTCAGGTTGGCGATGGAGAGCGTGCCCTGAACGTGCAGTACCCCGGCGCCATTGACGATAAAACCTTCGGAAACGGGTAAGGTGACTGGCAAGTTGCCGAAGCGTTTCATCAGCCAGATCTGGCGCATTAAGAAGGAACCAAAGACGGCAAAATCGACGACATAGCGCCGCCACAGGCGTTTCGGGTCCTGCGCCAGGCGGTGCAGCCATTCCAGACCGGTTTTCTGCATCCAACGCGGCGCCCGGGCAGAACTCCCGGCGATGAAGTCCAACGTCCCGCCAACCCCGATCATGACTGGCACATTAAGCTCATAGCGGTGCATGGCAATCCATTTTTCTTGTTTGGGGTTGCCAAAAGCCACGAGCAGGATATCCGGGTTGGTCGCCTTGATCCGCCCAATAATGCTGGGGTCCATCTCCAGGATTGGGCTGAAGGGCGGGGAGCAGACGCCGGCGACTTTCAGCGCCGGGTATTGGGCTTTTAACAGTTCCGCAGCGCGGTCAGCAACCCCTGGGGCAGCCCCCAGAAAATAGATGGAGTAGCCTTCCTGAGCCGCGCGTTTCGCCAGCAAAGGGATCATGTCCGCGCCGGTGACGCGATCCCCAAGATTAACTCCAAGTACATTCGCCCCAAAGACAATGGGCATCCCATCGGCGGTCGCCAGGTCAGCTTCTTGGAGAATATAACGAATTTCTGGATCTTTGATGGCGTTGACGATGAAATCGGCATTGACGGTGGCGATCTGGTACGTCCGCCCGGTTTTTCTTCCGGTCTTCACAAAAGTACCGATGCGCTCCAGGGCTTCATCCATGGTGATGACATCGATCGGCACGCCCAGGATGACGACTAACCGCCGGGGCGCGACTTTGGTTGTTGTGCGGATTACCGGTAAATCGACAGCAGTTTCCACTGGATTAATAGGCTCCTTTGCCTGAAATTACAGCGGGGATGGTCAATAAAACGATTTCGATATCTTTCCAAAGGCTTTGGTCCTCAATATACTGCAGGTCCAGCTCCACCCAGCGTTTAAAGGTGATGTCGCTGCGCCCTTTAATCTGCTGTAGACCGGTGATCCCGGGCACAGCATCCAGGCGGTGGAATTGAGTATAGTTGTAATTTTCCACCTCAACTGGCACGGGCGGGCGCGGGCCTACAATGCTCATTTCACCTTTGATCACATTGAAAAGTTGCGGAATTTCGTCCACACTTAATTTGCGGATAATCCGCCCGACGCGGGTAATGCGCGGGTCTTTGCGCATCTTGAAGACGAGCCCATCCGCTTCGTTTTGCGCTAATAGATCCTTTTTCATCGCGTCCGCGTTGATCACCATAGAGCGGAATTTATAGCAGTAGAAACGCTTGCCTCCCTTGCCAACCCGCACCTGCTTGTAAATTATCGGACCAGGGGAATCTAACTTGATCGCGATGGCGGCAATGAGAAAGAGCGGAGACAGCAGGATGAGCGATAAAAGGGAAAAGAGAAGGTCGAAAATTCGCTTCGCCTTCGCCAGTATTTTATTTCGGATCACCCAAAAAGTTAGCTTGAGATGGACCCGGTTGGATGACCGGGCGGTTTTAAACTCCTCATTCAATAAGAACTCAAGCATTTGCGCGGCTCTGGAGTTTAGATTTTCAAAAACATTGGCTGTTTTATTGAAAACCTCAGGGTCTATATTTTGCGCAGGCCACATTGCGCGCGGCTCTGCGGTTTCGGATGAATAAGATTGCATGTGACTTAATTCGGTCATATCAACCCCCATGTTGATGAACCTTAGACCTGGTTCCGGGTCGTTTTGATCCAATGATCGGGCTTATTCCCGGTCAGGATCTTGCCGTACTGCCCTATTTTGCGCAAGACGAACAAAGGCGCATAATAGAGCTGTTTATAAATGATGCCTGGCGCATTTGCCAGCCGCAGACCTGACAGCAGGTACAGGATTTGAATGGCGAGCAGGAGTACGCCAAGCCCGGCATTGATCCAGATCAGATGGGTTGGCGCTGGTGACCAGGCCCCAGCCAGAACAAAGCCTGCATCCAGGAATAAGAGCAAGCAAGCGCCGCCGAACAAAACTGAGAAAGGCGGAATGAGATGTTCGCTGACGGCGTCGAGCAAGCAGTAAACCCGGCGAAGATCCTTTTGCTGAAAGGCTTTGCCCGCTGCGCCAAGCAGCAGTGGAACATATTTCCGCGCCATGGCCATGCGCCCATATTCCCAGCGGTCCAGCTGGGTTTGGGACTGCTCAAAACGTTCTGGCATCTCGCCCCACACGGCTGCATCTGGCGCAAATTTCACTGTATATCCATTGAGTAACAGGACCATGTGATATTCAATGTCTTCCGTCACCGAAGCCGGCCAGGGAAAGCTGGCCAGCACCTCCCGGGTAAAAAGCATGCCGTTGCCTTTCAAACCGGCAGACCCGCCCAGGACCATGCGCCCTTGCGGACGCAAGAAATGCAGCACGGTCAGGGCGGCATAGCGCAGACCAACATTCCAGGATAATTCCGGCTCGCGCACCCCATAATAAGCCTGGACGACTTGCGCGCCCGCCGCTACCTGGTTATGCATCACCGTAAGAAAATTGCTAGAAATGGTCGAGTCGGCGTCTACGATGATAAATGCTTCAGCAGCGCTGCCCGCCGCCCGGATTTCATTCAGGCCCCATTCCAGGGCGTACCCTTTTCCGATCAGGGTTTCGTTATGGCGCACGTGCACGATGGCCCCATATGCAGCAGCAATTTCGGCTGTGTGGTCGCTGCAGTTGTCCGCAATGACATGCACCTGATAGTGCGATTTCGGATAATCAAGCTGCTGGAGGCTTTCCAGGAGCTCCGGCAGGAGGACTTCCTCATTATGCGCCGGGATCAGAAAGGAAAAGAAGGGCAGCTCAGAGGGGCTGGCAGCCGGGGTGGTGCGTTTGGCTGTCCAGGCGGCGGCGGTTAAAAGCAGTAAGTAGCCGACCGGAAGCAGCCAGATGATTTGGATGATCAGGAAAATAACCTGTAGTAAATGAAGTACCATAAAAAGCCCCTGGCGCGCTCCGCCCTTGCGACATCAATCACAATCTACTTCACGATATTGGTTTTCCTTCCCAAGGCTTTGCCCGCCCCGCATGAGGACAGGTCTGGAAGGTTTGCAAAATAAACAACAGTCAAAGATAAAGGTAAAAGCCTTAACCTTTAACCTGCTGCTAGGACAGTTTTCGATTGAAATAATCTTGATTTGATCGATTCCTGGAAAACTTAAGGGTTACCCTGGAGAATGAATTCCCAGCTTTGCGATTAAGTCCTGAAAGGATTTTCCCCTTTTTGGTACCTTCGGTAAACATATCGACCCCCTGATGCAAACGAAAACCTGATAGATGAGATCAGCAGTGTTTTCAGAACCTCCACAATAAGTAGAAATTTTCATACTCATTATACTGCTTTTCAAACCACAATCAATACCCAAGAATTACTTTCAGAGTAGGGTTCCCGCTACAACAATCTCAAGGAATTGCCATTATTATATAACAATGTTTACCAAATTTGTTGTCCAAAATCTTCCTAAATCCGGTACCAAAACCTCTAGTCCTTTTATAGTCCTTTTCGTTATATTTAATAACGGATGAAAGACCAATCTATTACATAATTGCTTAGGTTTTTTTTGGAAAAAAGGGGATTGCTTCCAAAAGATGAAAAGCGTAGTAGGGAGCTGTGCTGAAAGGCTTCTCCCTACTACGCCTCATACCGATGCTGGTTTTCTCCGCAAACCAGGTTCTGAAATGGTTTTTGCCTGGATTAAGGCGCCTGATTTTTTTTCAAACGCCATGGTTTGTTTGCCGTGTTTCACTTCCGCAGCCGGTCACATCGGCCACGGAAGGGCAGGCTAATGTGTTATTAGGGTTCCTGGAAACTAGGTGATTCCCAGATGCGCTGGTTGAGGTAATCCTTCACCGCGAAGTGTAAGTCTCGGCAGGTTGGGTATGCCAGCGGCCCGCGAACCAACGCCCAACACAGCCCCAGGCATCCCCTGGGCCATAGGTGGAACCGCGGTCAACGGTATTCAGCCAGCCCTCGTAACCTTCGTAACAGACTCTCCAGATGCCGTAGGCCAAATCGGCGTTGAAGGCGGTTGAGTTATTCATCGCGGGCCAGGCGGACTGCTCATAGGGATAGCGGTTCTGTAAAATGCCAAAGCTCTCCGGGCATTGTCCGGCGACGCCATCCGCGCCGAGGCCATGCCCTGGCGCGCAGCGAGAGGCATCAGAGGTCCAATCGCCTTTGGTATTCTGCCGCCACCAGGACTCTTTGGCGGCCTGTGCGCGGACAATATCTTCGTCGATGCCCCATTTGCAGGCGGCCCACTGCAGGATCTCATCCGTGGTTCCGGTGAAATTCCCGTCAACCCGAACGCCAATATCTGTGTTCGCGCGCGGGTCATCGCCGCTGAAGAAACTGGAGGAGATGCCCTGGTTTCCGCGAGTGGCGTTCGCCGTCGCATTGATGCGCTTATTCTCGGGGCGGGCTTTGACTGCTGCCGCGCATTCTGCATCGCTGGGCAGTTTAGAACCCGGCAGCAGGGTATTGAAATGCGTGGTTGAAATGGGTGTGCTTGTCTTTACCGGCGTTGGCTGTGAAGTCGTGGTCGGTTGGGGTTTCTGGGTGGGCGCCTGCGTTGGGCCTGGCGCGCCGCTGGCGCCGGTCAAGGCGATCGAATCCAGGTAGAACACCGGCTGCGCTTTTCCGGCTGCATCCTGCCAATACAGGTCGCTCAGCGAGGCTGGCGAACCAAGATTGGAAAGCGGGATAGAGACCTTCGTCCAGGTATTCGCCGATGCCGTTACGGAAGCCGCGCGGCTGGTGTTGCCGTTGGCGATGACCTTTAAGCTTTGACCGCCGCTGGAGCCACCATTGATATAGAACTCCAGGTTGGCATACCCGCTCGTATTGAGCGCAGTGTTTTGATGCAGATAAAACGCGCCCCAGGCCTGTGAGATCGTGACCGAAATGGAACGAGAGCCACTTTGCAGGGGAGTAGCGTTGCTCAAATTTTGAGAGGAACCCCACGACCAATCTTGCCAACCGGCTGCGAGACTATCGCTGTAGACGCCAACCGCCAGGTTAGAAACCGGGCTGGTGGGGGTCGCCGTGGCTGGTTTTGCCGGTGGAGCGGTGGGAGCCTGGGTAGAGACGCGCGTAGGCGCTTTCGTAGGAGCCTGGGTTGGCGCTTGCGTGGGAGCCTTTGTGGGGGCTGTGGTTGGTGTAGCGGCCGAACCGCTGCTCGCATCAACGAGTGCAATCGAGTCGATGTAGAACTTCGCCTCGGCTTTGCCGGCTGAATCCTGCCAGAGAAGATCCGTGATGCTGGCGGGCGAGCCCAGGTTGGAGAGCGGTACAGACACCTTCGTCCAGGTATTTGCCGCGGCTGTGACTGGATAGGTGCGGCTGGTATTGCTGTTGGCAACGATGTTCAAGCGCTGACCGCCGGTGGAGCCACCATGAATGTAGAACTCTAGGTTGGTGTAACCACTGGTACTGACTGCTGAATTTTGATGAAGATAAAGCGCGCCCCAGGCTTGATTGATGGTCACCGCAATAGAACGGGAGCCGCTTTGTAGAGGGGAGGAATTGCTAAAGTTACGGGTAGCATTCCATGACCAGTCTTGCCAACCTGCTGCAAGGCTATCGCCATAAATGGCTACAGGCGCCGCCAGGGGAGAAGGCGCCAGGGAGCCATTTGCCTGCACTGTCCAGGCGGGAACGAAGGTGGTTACGAGCATAATCGCCACCAGGGCAAGCGCCAGAAAAGTGAGGGGGGTATGGTGTTTTGAACTGTTCATGCTGCGATAATAACATTGTTGGTTTTTAGTTGACTTTACATTATTGCAAGGTTTTAAGAAATCGCCCATTTTGTTACCAAATTAATTCGATATTTTGGTATAAAGTGAGACTTTTAAGAAAGAACTGCAGTTTTTTTAGAGATAAGAAAGAGCGGGGTGGGAGGGAAAGAAGAACACCTCATCCCCGGCCCTTCTCCAAAATTTGCAAAGCCAAATTTTAGAGACAACTGTGATAAAAGTCAAGGGGCAGAAGCGGCAACAGGTTGGTTTGGTGGGGTCCAAGACGTGCCATTTTTGATCATGGCATTGAGAATGGTCAGGAGTTTGCGCATACAGGCGACAATCGCCACTTTGGAATGTTTCCCCACTTTTTTAAGATGGTCATAAAATGTTTTAATGACGGGATTATAACGGATGGCGGATAAGGTGGCCATGTATAAGACGGTGCGGACGTACTCACGACCGCCCTGGATCATGCGTCGTCCGCGCAATTTGCCGCTGTCCTTATTGAAGGGCGCCACGCCCACCAAAGCGGCAATTTCCTTGCGGTTGAGCCGGCCCAGCTCGGGCACATCGGCGACCAGCGTGGTGGCCAGGACGGGCCCCACGCCTGGGGTGCTGCGTAATTGCTCATCTTTGGCCTTCCAGGCAGGCGTGTTGCGGATCAACTCATCCAGATCCTGGTTGTACTGATCCAACTCTTGCTGCAGCCAGGTGATATGGAGCTCCAGCCGCGCCTGTTGGCTTTTATGCACACTCAACCGCCGATTGCGCTCCATGGTCAGCATCTCGATCAACTGCTGGCGACGGTGTAACAGCGCCGCAAGGGCCTGGGACTGCGCATCGGGGAGTTCGTACACCCGCGGACGGGCTGTTTGGGCAAAGTGGGCCAGGGTCTGGCTGTCAATCGCATCCGTCTTAGCCAGTTTCCCTAAGCCTTTGGCGAAACTCCGCACCCGAGCGGGGTTAGCCACCGCCGTCGGCACCTGGGCTTGCAACAGCCCCGCCACGACCGGCATTTCTAATCCGCCAGTCGCTTCCACCACGACCAGCGTTACCGCCCGCTGTTTCAACGCGGTGACCAGATGGGCGATGCCCGTCTCGTTGTTGTCGACCCGCTGGCTGCCCTTCTCGCCGTAAAAGGCATAGTCTAAATGCCCCTTCGATACATCGATCCCGACAAAAAGTTCGTCCATTATGCCTCCAGGAAGTGGATCCGTCCTAGCTTATTCGGGCTCGTGGCCCCCGCAACTGTTCGGATTTCAGGTGAAAAACCCCGGCGACCCCTGCTCTCCATCGATCTTCAAAACCTAAGGGTGCCCGATCTGCCGGGGCATTTCTCTATCTTACACCTTCTCTCTCATCATACTAAGGGTGACTTATTCTGCCAATCATGTTCCCAAGCCGGCGCATAATTATCTGCAAAAAGACACCCTTCTCCATCAAACGCCGGTTTTGCGTTTGATGGAGAAGGGACGGTTCGCCGCAAGGATATATTGCCCAACGCAAGGAGCAAGGGCGGCGAACCGCAGGATGAGGTGTTCTTCTCAATCAACCTATTTTGAACAGCTTTCGCGGAACTGCTGCGATCTATTTCCCAGGCAAAACGACCAGGGTGATCGAATTTCCCGGCAGGGAAAGATCGAGGTTATTTGACAACAGCGGCAGGTCGGGCAGGTGTTCAATTGCTTTCAAATTGGACGCGCTGTACTGGAAGATTTTCGCCGCTGCACCGCTGCTGAAGTTATGGATGGCGAGGGTGGTGCTCTGCGCGCCACTGCCTTTATTGACCAGCATGATGGTCAATGCGCCGTCGGCGCTGCGTTGAGCGGCATAGATCGAGACGATGTCCTCGTGGTTGCTTTGCGCCTGCACGCTGGTATCCCCAAAGGCGCTGCCAGACCCATCATAGTTGCGATACATGCGGAAGGCGTATGCGCCCGGGTCGCTGGCTTTGGGAGCTTCCCACAACGTGGCCAGGTCAAGGCCTTCGCGCCCGAAGATGCCCAGGATATCTGCCTGGGCCAGCGCGCCGTTAATGTGATTCAGCGCGCCCCAGTTATATTCGGTCAAAGCGATTTTCGTACCGGGGTAAAAGCTATTGACCCAATCCCGCATGCGGGGGATCAGGTAAACCGGTTCGTTGATCCAGCTTTCATCGACATAATTCCGGTCCCACAGCGCCCGCGTTGAGCTCAGCCGCAGCGCCTGGGTGGTCGAATCGACCTTGGAGGACAGGGCAACGCCGTCTTCTTGGGGGTAATAATGCAGGTCCAGATAATCCAGGATGCGTACGCCGTTGTTTTTTTCATAAGCCTGCATCTGCTGTAAGTACCACTCCACCAGGGGCTGGTTGCCGTGCAGCAAGCGGTCGATCGGCTGCGTCCACCATTGGCCGTCACCCGCGGCGTCTTTGGCCGAGAAGAAGTAGCCCGACCAGCCCCATTCTACGGGCCCTAGCGTCTGGGCGGCGGGGTCGACCGCTTTCAGGGCGGCGGCATATTGATAGGTCAGGTCGCGGAGTTCATCATAGGAGACCGGGTTGGGATGCACATCCCGGTGGTTCGAGCTCCACAGATAAGGCTCATTATCCAGGTTATAGAACTTCACGCCGCCCTGATCCGCTGTTCCGAATTTGCTGATCAGGTGTTTGACCCAATCTTGATCAAAGGTCGGGTCAATCGCGGTGCTGGTGTCTTGCGGGTCATTGTTCTTGATCGGCGAACCATCCGGGTGCAGGCCGTTCCCGCAGTCCGCATTGTACGGGTCGGTTTGTTGTTGAGCGCCGTATTTGCGCACTGAAAAACCACAGGAAACCGAGCGATCTTTGGGCGTCCAACCGATCATGGGCAGGGTCAGGATCGATTGGGCCCCGGCGCGCTGGTTTTGTTCAACAAACTGATCGGAAGAAGCGCCATCGGGTAAAGCGGAGGGGTTGCTGTTATCGTTTGGAATATTCTCAAAGAACCAGTCGGCGGCGCGGTTGCTGACATCCGTCTTCCAGTTGTAGCGCGTAGTGGCGTTTCCGCCCCAGCGCACGACGCTCAGGCCCAAATCTTTTATCAGTGCCTCATCGGCAAAGTTCATGCCATAGATATCGGGGCTGATCGGGTGCTGGGCAGCCGCCGCATCGACGCTCAACTGAAGTCCTCCCGGCAGCGGCGTGGCGGTTGGCGCCGGTCCGCTGGATGCCAGCGTGATCTCGTCCAGATAAAAAGTAGGCTGCTGGCCGCCGGTCGCTTCCTGCCAGACAATATCGCTGATGTTGCTCGGCGAGCCAACATTTGACAGCGGGATCGACACCTTCGTCCAGGTATTCGCGACAGCTGTTATCGTAACGGGCATTTTGGTGTTCTGGTTGATGACTACGTTGACCCGCTGGTTTCCCTTTGATCCCCCATGGATGTAAAAGCAGATTTCAGAATAATCGCCCACCTCTAAAGGCGGGTCCATGTGCAGGTACAGGCCAGCCCAGGCCTTCTTGAAGTTCACCGCGATGGAACGGCTGCCGCTTTGTACGGGGGCCGAAGTGGCTAGATTGTGGTCTGTATCCCACGACCAATCCTGCCAGCCCTCAGCGAGTTGATCGGTATAGATGGGCAGCGGTGCGGGGACCTGGAAGGCGGCACGGGTCAAATCGGGTTGGGGAGGGGTTGGGGAGGCCTGGGCCGGTAGGATGGTCCGGGTTACCGCTTGAATGGCGGCAGTTGGCACAGCTTCCCCCACGCCGCTAACCACTGGAGCGGTGGTTGCTGTGCAGGTAAGTGTGGGAGTTGGTTGTAATCCAGCTGGTAAATTTGCCGATTTTGCGCAACCTGCTAAAAGCAGCATTGCCCCTATCCATAGTGCGCTGCGAAACGACATCGTTGATTTTCCCCATTCTGAGCGGATATAGCAGAGAGGATTAGTTGCCTGTCTACTTGCATAGGCGAAATCCTCTGCGCATAGCCAATAAATTGGCCTAAGAAGTGGATGTGGTTATTTTTACTTTACTACTTTGAGCTTGAAATAGCAATGCCATTCCCATCTCAGGTCACATCTTTTTAGAAGTTAGCGGGCCAACCCGGTTGGTACCTGGAAGGGGAGCAAAAAGATTGATGAGGTTTCGTGGCCCAACCTGAGCCACGAAACCCATCCTACCCCAACAGCCAGATCCAGTCTTTTAAAAAAGGCTTCGCCTTATTGAGTTGGCGTGGACGTGCTGCGCGAGGGGTTGTCGGTGACGGTGAAGGAGAAATCGACGTCGCCGAAGTTCTGGCCTTGGGCGTTGGTCAGCTTCCACCAGGTGCCGTAATCGCCGTAGGCGCTGGGCGCGAGGATGGTGACGGTCAGGTCGATGGTGCCGTTCGCGGGTACATCTTTCGAAAAGTTGTAGGTGTCCGCTTTGGCCTGGATTCCAGAGAAATAGCGCATCCGATACTCTTTTGTCCAACCGGCTGTGCCGTTGTTTTTGATGGTCCAGGTGATGGTCAGGGTGGTGCCGGGGCGCACCTGGAGTTTGTCTGGCAGGCTCTGGCCGAGGAAAGCGTATTTATCCGCGGGGGGGCCGCCGGCTTGCGCCTGCCCGGCGGGCTGGCCATTGGCCAGCGGAGTGGTGAGCGGCGTGATGGCAGCGGGGGGATTGTTGCTGTCAGGGGCAGCGGGAGCGCCGGTCGGGGTGGCGGGCATCGCTGTGGGGGCCGGGATGGGGGTTTCCGTGGCCGGAAGGGCGGTTTCAGTCGGCTGCACCTCCGCTGTGGGAGTGGCCAGGCTGGCCGTCGGGGTGGCATTCGCGCAGGCTGTCAGGCTGAGGAACAACACGGTCAGCAGGCCGGCGCGAAGCGGCTTTTTAAGGAACATAGTTTACTCCAAGGGTTAAATTGTGCTCCCAGGCTTGCGTTGGGAGTTCACGGGTGAATATGCGGATAATTGAACCCTGCCTGGGGCGAATTGTCAAGGCACAACATAGAAAAATAAACCGAACCCGTCTATAATTAGCCTGAATGTGCCATTTTACGAGGAGGAAATCAGCATGGCAAAAGTGAAGATGAGTAAGGGCAAGTTTGAAGGCATGAACGCGGTCGCCGACAAGAATGGCGTGATCGCGGCAGTAGCGATCGATCAGCGCGGTTCGCTGCAAAAAGCGCTCGCGAAAGCCAAAGGCAGCCCGGTGTCGGATGCCGACCTGAGCAAGTTTAAAATCCAGATTGCCGAAGTGCTCACTCCCTATGCGAGTGCCATTTTGCTGGACCCGGAATATGGCCTGGAAGCGGTGGGTCACCGCTCACCAGGTACGGGCGTGCTGCTGGCTTACGAAAAGACTGGCTATGACGCCACCGTCAAAGGCCGTTTGCCCGACCTGCTGCCCGAGTGGTCGGTGCGGCGTTTGATCGAAGCCGGGGCAAATGTCATCAAAATCCTGCTGTACTACGATCCAGATGACCAGCCGGAAATAAATACGGTCAAGCAGGCTTTTATCGAGCGGGTGGGCGCGGAGTGCCGCGCTTATGAAGCGCCCTTCTTCCTGGAGCCGATTTCCTACAGCGATGCGATCGGCGACGAAAAAGGCATCGCCTTTGCGCGCGTCAAGCCGGAAAAGGTCACCAAATATATGCAGGAGTTCTCGCAGCCCAAGTATGGCGTGGATGTGCTGAAGGTGGAGGTGCCGGTCAATGTGCGCTACGTAGAAGGCTCGCAGGCCAACACCGATAACCAGGTGGCCTACACGCGCAAAGAGGCGATGGCGTTCTTCCGCCAGGCCGCAGCTGCGGCGAAGGTGCCTTTTATTTACCTGAGCGCGGGCGTCACGGATGAAGTCTTCCGTGAAACGTTGGAGATGGCCGCCGAAGCCGGTACGAACTTCAGCGGCGTGCTGTGCGGGCGGGCGACCTGGCAGGAGGGCATCCCTGCGTTTGGGCAGGGCGGGCCAGAGGCGCTGCATGCCTGGCTGGAAGACCGCGGGGTGCAGAATATTAAGGCGCTTAACGCGGTCCTCGCCAAAGGGGCCAAACCCTGGTGGGATTTCTACGGCGGCAAAGAGAATATCGAAGTCGGGTAGGCTGCGGTGCGAAAAAGGGACCGCCCCCGAATGGCTTAAGGGTCATTCGGGGGCGGCCTTTATAATATTAATGGAAACCCGAATGATTATTCTTGTATTAAATTGCCGGATTGGCGTACAATTATCCCTGTAGTCAGCGCTTGGAAAACCAGTGCAAAAACAATTGATCCAGCATGGATTTCTTTGGCTTGCCACCAGCTTGTTGATTCCTTTGCTGTCATGATTGAACCTTCATCTTACCTTGAAAGTTGAGTAGATGGTTGAGTTTATCCCGGTTACTCGCACAAAAGTAGTCGTTCCGCGGCGGCGAGCGGAAATTTTTTCGCGTACACGCTTGCTGGAACTGATCGACGAGCTGCTGGATAACCGCTTGATCATCGTGGCTGCCCCGGCGGGCTACGGCAAGACTTCCCTGCTGGTAGATTTCGCTTACTCGACCCCCTGGCCGGTGTGCTGGTACTCCCTCGACAGCCTGGACCAGGACCCGCAGCGTTTTATTGCGCATTTCATCGCGGCTCTCAGCCTGCGTTTCCCTAACTTTGGCAAGAGCTGCATGGCGGCCCTGCAAAACATGAGCCAGGACACGCTTGACCTGGACCTGCTGGTGTCGCTGATTGTCAATGATGTTTATGAAAATATCACCGAACACTTCATCCTGGTGATCGACGACTACCATTTTGTCGAGACCAGCCGGGCGGTGGTTTATTTCGTCAACCGATTTTTGCAGGACGCGGATGAAAACTGTCACCTGATCCTGGCGTCGCGCACGCTGCTCACCCTGCCCGACCTGACGCTGATGGTGGCGCGCTCACAGGTGGGCGGCCTCAGCTTTGAGGAACTCTGCTTTCAGCCAGATGAGATTCAAACGCTGTTGCAGCAGAATTACCATTTGAGCCTCTCGGAAGCCGAAGCCGCCGAACTGGCCCGCGATACCGAAGGCTGGGTGACCGGGCTGCTGCTTTCTACGCAGGTCATGGGTAAAACGATTGCCAACCGCGCCCGCGTGGCGCGCGTCTCAGGCGTGGGGCTGTATGAATACCTGGCGCAGCAGGTGCTGGCCCAACAATCGGAGGAAGTGCAGATCTTTTTGCAGCGCTCCTCATTGATGGACGAGTTCGATGCCTCCCTGTGCGAAGAAGTTATTGGCAGGGCGTTAAACATTCAGCCTAACTGGCGCGAGCTGCTGGAAGCGGTCATGCGCCTGAACCTGTTTGTTTTGCCAGTAGGTGAAGAAGGTGTGTTCCTGCGCTATCATCACCTGTTCCTCGACTTTTTGCGCGCGCGGGTGCGCGAGCGGCATCCCGAAGAAGCCTATAAGATTCAGATGCGCCTGGCAGAAGTCTATGCCGAGCGCGAGGAATGGGAGCGAGCCTACCAGGTTTATCAGACTGTAGGCGATACCCAGGCCGTCGTCGACCTGCTGGAACGCGCCGGGGCTTCGATGATCACCAACGGCCGCTTGATCACGCTCTCGGATTGGTTAGCCTCGCTGCCGGCGGGTCTGCTTTCTCAGCAGCCGGCGCTGCTCTCGCTGCAAGGCTCCATCGCCATCATGCGCGGCGACCTGGACCTGAGCCTGCGCCTGTTGGACCAGGCAATCCAGGGGCAGCGCCAGTCCTCCGAACCCCTGCCGCTGGCGCAAAGCCTGTGCCGGCGCAGTGTGGCTTACCGCTTTGTGGGCCGCTACCACGATGCGGACCAGGACGCGGACGAGGCCATCCGCCTGTTGTATGAGAAACATCGCCCAGGTATTGTTTATGGTGATGCGCTTACGACCAAAGCAATCGTTCTGACCTATCTAGGCCAGCTTAATCAAGCGCTGCCCCTTTTTGAACAGGCTCTCGACGTCTACCAGGCATTAGGGGATAAAGGCACTACAGCTAAAGTATGGATGGAGATTGGCCGACTTTACAAAAAGCTCGGTAAGTATGCCCAGGCTGAAGCAGCTTATGCCCAGTCTTTAGAATATTATCAGTCAACCTCAAACCTTGTTTGGCAGGCAAATCTTTTGAACAACCTGGGCGTGCTGCAGCATACCAATGGTGATTATGTTACTGCCACATCCTCGTTTGAAAAAGCAATTCATTATGCCCGCATGGGTGGCGCGCCTCGCCTGGAAGCTTATGCGCTTACCAGTATTGGCGACCTGTATCAGGAATTGGATGCCATCCAGGAGACATTGGAAGCGTACCGCCAGGCGCGGCAGGTGGCGCAGCGCGTGCAGGATGGTTATTTGCTGTTTTATCTCAACCTGGTTGAGGCGCGCTTGAAAATCATGCAGGGCGATGTTGATTGCGCGCAAGACTTTTTAAAGAACGCGCAGCAGATGGCGCTGCAGCGCGGCTCGGCAAACGAACAAAACCTGTGCCATATGGAATGGGGCCGGATCCGGTTGATCGAGAAGAAACCAGAAGAAGCTTTGCATTTCTTCCAAACTGCGCTTAGCTTTTTTGAATCAGAAGGTTACAAGACTGAAACCCCTCGGGCGCAGCTTTACGTGCTGATTAGCGCCTATCTGTGTGGTGATTCAGTCGAGGCAGAAAAACGAGTTGCCCAACTTCAACCTTTAATGCAGGACACTGAACAATGCAAGCTGCTGGTTTCTACCGGAAGACAAGTAAAAACCTTTCTGGCCAGGGTCTATGAAAAGCAGTTTGCCCAAGAATTTTTCGGGCAGCTTTTGGACCTGGTCAACCAATACAATAATGGAATTCCGGCGCTGCGCCGCTTGATTCGCCGCCACGCCGGGGTAGTGCCTTTTGCCCCGCCGAAGATGGTCATTCGCACCATGGGCAAAATCCAGGTGAAAGTTACGGATCATACCGTCAGCAGTTCCGAATGGCAGGTGCAAACTGCGCGCGACCTGTTTTTACTGCTGCTGGCGCACCCAGAAGGGTTATATAAAGAAGAGATTGGCGAAATCTTCTGGCCTGATTCCTCGCCCAGCGAACTCAAGCTGCGTTTTAAAAACACCATTTACCGCCTGCGGCACGCCGCTGGGAAAGATGCCATTCTTTTCCAGGGTGGCAACCTTTACCTGTTTAACCGCGACTCGGATTACGAGTATGACGTCGAGTCCTTCCTGAAAGAAATATCGCTGGCAGAAAAAGCCGATACCAAAGAAAAACAGGAGATCCATTACCAGAACGCGCTAAACCTGTATCGGGGGACCTACTTACCAGACCTGGATGATACCTGGGTGGTTGTCGAACGGGAACGTCTTTATCAGATCTACATGGATGCGCTGCTCAAGCTGGCTAACCAGTCTCTGGCTGCCCGGGCGTTTGAAGATGCCCTGGCTTACTGCCAGCGCGCCTTGAAAGAAGATCCCTGCCAGGAAGATGCTCACCGCATTGCCATGCGCATCTACGCCGCGATAGGCAACCGCGCCCTGATCATCCGCCAGTATGAACAATGCCGCCAGGCGCTGCTGAACGAAGTGGACGCTCCCCCCTCGTTTCAGACGCAGGCGCTCTATAAGTCCTTGCTGCAATGAGTTCTCTGTACTGTAAGGGGTCCCGCTCCAAACGGGACGCCGCTTACCCGAGAAGAAGCCCGGTGACTGAGGTCATCGGGCTTCTTCTTTTATTCCTTACCATTTTTGAGCGAAAAATTTACCAGCAACCGATCGAAAGGTTACCAGGGTTGGCCGGCAATCAGGGGCCAATTTCAAACGAGTTTAAGATTTTTCTCAATTTGAAGCCTGTTTGAAGCCTGTTTTGGAGCCTACCCCTGGCTAAACTGTAACTATCTCATTCAGAGTAATCAATTTCTTCGAGGAGTTTAGAAATGAAAAACGTAACCCGTGACATGTATATCACCGCCGCCGCTCAGATGAACCCTTCCAAAATCCGCATTACGCTCTTCGTCCTGTCCCTGGTTATGTTCGTCGTTGCAGCCGGTGCTCCCGAAGCTGGTGGTGGCGTAATTCGCTAGATTTTTTTATGATCCTTGCCGCGGCTGTTATTCTCGGATTTGCTGCGGGCTTGACCAGAGCATGGATTAGAAAACAGTCGTACCAGGTTATTGCGTTACGGCTTCCGGGATTGGTCTTTTTCGCTTTTATCCCACAGTGGATCGCTTTTTACCAATCTCGGCTAGGGTTCAGGCTCCCAGATACCTGGGTGCCGCTGCTGTTGGTCGGTTCACAGATCTTGTTACTCGTTTTTGTCTGGTTCAACTGGAAAAAGCCTGGTTTTTGGTTACTGGGCGCAGGTTTGCTCCTTAACTTTCTGGTGATCTTTTTGAACGGTGGGTTTATGCCGATCAGCCCGGAGACGGTGCGTAACCTCTACCCGGGGCTACCGCAAACAAGTTGGGCGATCGGCCAGCGGCTGGGCAACGGTAAGGATCTGGTGCTCCTGCCGGCCAATACTCACCTGGGGATGTTATCCGACCGGTTTTTGCTGCCGGGCTGGGTAAATTATGCGGTAGCTTTCAGTATCGGAGATGTGCTAATCGCGCTAGGCGCGTTTTGGTTACTCTGGACGTTAGGGGGACAGCGAAATGAGACGTCCAATTAAGGACCGTTGTTCCCTACGAGTTTTGTGATCGGTTTTTATTAATAAAAGGAGACAACATGAATACCCGAACTCAGAAGACTGAGACCATGGGGTCTTTAAATGCATCTCGCACCCACCAGGAATACAGCCGCATTCTCACTGCCGCGGTGATTAACTTGCAGTTCCGCCAGCTGCTGTTATCCAACCCTGCTCAGGCGATTGAACGCGGGTACGGCGGGGAAACCTTTTACCTGGCGCGAGAAGAGAAAAAACGGGTTGCCGCTATCCGGGCGACTTCCTTAGCCGATTTTGCTTCACAGTTGAGCCAGGTGCTGGATTACAGCCAGGCCGCCGTTGCAGTGGGTGACTAGCATCCGGCGGCGTAAATAGCTCTATGGTTATCGTCACGCGCCGGGTCCTTTAAACAGTCGGGCGGACAAGTTAAGCAACTACAGAGGTATTTACGCCCGACTGTACTAGCAGCGTGCTTGACCAGCCTGGCATTTTCCCCCATTGGATAGGTCCGGTTCATGATCGCCTTGGGTCTGTCCCTTACTTACCGGTAGATTCGAAGGTGGCTTATCATGCAAAAGTGTCATGGAGCGTACCTCCATGAGGGGGATAGGAGGGGAGAGGTATGGTGAACGGTGCTTGTGTTTATTCATTAGAAAATAATACCCCTCTGGTTGGACACTATCCTTCAGAGAAGATCAACGGCATCTACAATTTATGCCGGCAGCTGGTGTCTACCAATCTGCTGGATGTGCTTTTGGACAGCATCGTGCGCCAGGCGGTGGATATCTTACGGGTACGCTTCAGCCGCATTCTGGCGCTGGAGCCGGATGGCAGTTTCATTTGCCAGGCTTCCTTCGCATCCGATGCCATGGATCCTTCGTGTTTAAAGGGCCGGCGGGTATTGAAACAGGCGCAGAGCCTGTACCAGCACGTGGTCATCAGCGAGGCCCCGGTGATCGTCAGCCAGGCCAGCTGCCTGGCCAGCGACCTGCGCTTTGCGCTGCGCATCAGCTATACAGACAGCCTGTACCTGATCCCTTTGCGCGTTAACCAGGAAGCGGTTGGCATCCTGGCGCTGGGAGAGGAATATCGCCAGGCGAACGAATTGCTCTTAAAAGAAAAGTTACGCCTGGCAGTTTTAATCGCCGACCAGGCTGCCAGCGCCATTTATCGCGCGCGCCTGTCTTACCGGCTGGAAGAGAGCCAGTTCCAGACCGTGCTGGCCCTGGCTAAAGTGATGGAGTCGCGCGATGAATACGTCAGCGGGCACAGCCGTAAAGTGACCAAGCTGGCTGAAAACCTGGCGCGCAAGCTGGACTGCTCGCCCGCCGAGATACAGTTTATTCGCTGGGCAGCGCTGCTGCACGATATCGGCAAAGTGGGCATTCGCGATGACATTCTGTATAAAGCAGGATCTTTAACCCGTGAAGAATGGGAGATCATGCGTCGGCATCCTGAAAGCGGCGCGGAGATCGTGCGCATGGCCTCCAACCTGGATTTCGTGGCCGGGCTGATCCTGGCGCACCACGAACACTATGATGGTTCAGGTTATCCTTACGGCTTGCAGCGGGAGCTGATCCCCTTCGGCTCGCGCATCCTGGCCGTGGCCGATGCCTATTCTGCCATGACCGATGGCCGCCCCTACCGTGAGCCCTGGAGCCCGGAAAAGGCCTTGGAAGAGATCAAGCGCTGTTCTGGCACGCAGTTTGACCCGCGTATCGCGGAAGCCTTTATCGAGATGATTTCGTAAATTATTTCATTCACCCGGATATTTTATGGCACAACCCCCAAACCAGGGGGTTGTGCCTTTGACTATCCCAACTTAGAGCCTGCCAGCCGTTCCCTGCTCCAAATCTAGCTCCAGGAACACTGCGCCTGGGGACCAGTCGTTTGTGTCGTACAGACATTCTCCGCCGGGGGCGAAGAGATAAGCGCCGCCGGGGAAATCTTCATCCACGGTGCGGCCAGCCTGGGTCGCAGCCGCGATCCACAGGTTGTGCTGGCGGGCATAACCGCCCAACAGGCGGTGACATTCGCCGCGCCACCAGTTAAAGCCGGACTGCCAGTTGCGTGTGGCCATCTCGCCGTATAGGCCTGGCGCGGCCAGTTCAAAGATGAGCTGCGCGCCTTGCCGGGCGCATTCGGAGAAAACCAAGGCGTTGCCAATATCCGCGCAGATCGAGATGCCGTAGGTCAGCTCACCCTGCTGAAAGACCGGCACCGGCCCCCCGGGGGTAAACCAGCGCGCTTCGTCGTCTTTGATGGTCAGTTTGCGGTAGCTGCCCAGCAGCTGGCCATCCCGGGCGGCGATGTGGGTGATAAACGGTTTTTCTGCCCCGTTCTCCTCGATCAACCCCGCCAGGACTGTCAGGGCCGGGTGCTTGCGGGTCAGCGCCAGGAAGGCTGCCACCTCTCGCCCGTCCAGGCGGATGACTGCCTGAGGGAATTTGTGCGGGTCGGCGTAGCCGGTGATGCACATCTCCGGGAAACCAATCAGCTCAACTTCCCGCCGGTCTGCCTCGGCCAGGTATTCGGCCATCATCGCCAGGTTCTCATCGATGGCGCCTTTCTCGCAGCGCATCTGGATTAAGCCAATGTTGAGCATAAGCGCATCCCTTTCTGATTCTTTTATGGGTCGCTGCCTATAAAAGGCCCACAACCCACTTATTTTAATGTATAACAGAAGCTGAAATGCGGATTCATTCAGGGGTCTCTAGGATTCGGCGTGGTTTTAGCCTAAGTTTTGTGCAATCAGTAGCCGAATCACGAAAAACGGCTTAAAACGCAAAGATTTTTTCGAACCTTACCAATTGAATCTGGATCGTTTATGCTCCTGGCTAATCTCCAAACAGCGAGGAATGGGTATGAACAGCGGCGAAAACAAAGTCCAACGAACACAACACGCATTTCTGGTGGCCTGGGGCTGGTATGCCGAACACATCAGCTTGCCCGAACGGTTTAAACGCATCCTGCTAAAACAGAAACGGTATCAACATACACCCCAAACCAAAGTGCTGGAATTTCTGGTCTCGATTTTGAGTGGGGCGCAGTATTTGCAGGATATCAGCCAGGCAGCGCACCCGCTGGATAAGGATCATGCGGTTGCCGAAGCCTGGGGACAACCCGACTGGGCGGATTACAGCGGTGTCAGTCGAACACTGAGTGGTCTGAGTTGGGAAGAGGCCCGCCAGGTGGCCAAGCTGTTGGAAGAAATCAGCCAGGGGTATGTCAATGCCGAACTGCAAGAACTGCAATCTACGGGGCAGCGCATTCAGTATGATGGCGATCTGACCGGGCTGCCGGTATCGAATACCAGCCAGAGCTATCCCAATGCGGCGTTTGGGCATATGGATGATACGATTTGCCTGGGATACCAGGCGGCACTGCTCAGTCTCCGCAGCCCACGCTATGGTCGTTTATGGTTATCCGGCACGCATCATCCGGGCGATACCGTTGCTTGTACGCAGACGGAGCCTCTGCTGCTGGCCGCCGAAGCCCGAACGGGTGTCCGCCCGTTACGACGTACCGATTTACTGAGCCAACGGATCGCCACCTTTGAACAGATCCTGGATGAGACGAAAAAACGACGCGAAACGCAAATCCAGGCACTGCAACAGGCGCAAGAAGCCCTGGCGGATGCGCAACAGCAGCAGCAAGACCGGCAGACCGAGTTGGAGCAACAGGCAAAGGAATACCAGGAACGGCAGCGCAAAGAACGCCCCACCAGTCGTCTGGCGCAAGTCCGTCATCGCGCGCAAGCCGCAACTCAACGCCTCCAACGCCGCCAAAATGACTGGAAAGCTGCCCAAAAGCGGCTCGATCAGACCACCGCACTGTATCAACAACAAATGGAGCAACTAAAGGGGCTGTATCAGCGCCTGAAACGGTTCGAGCAGGACAATGCCGCTAATCGTCACCCCGTGAAAGCCGATTTTCGCCTGGATGCAGGCTTTGGCACCTATGAAAACGTGGTGCTCCTCATCGAGTATGGCTACGAGGTGTACACCAAACCGCACAACCAGCACGTGGTGGCCTTTCTCAAGAAACTGACCGGCGAGCAAACCACCTGGACACGGGTAGGGGCGAATGCCGAACTGATCGCCTGGCACAATTTGCAGCTTTCCAAGTGTCCCTATGCCCTGGATGTTGCTCTCGAACGCTTTTACACCGGCAAAACCCTCAAACACAGTGCCTTACTCCATTTTGGCACGGATCCAGTGACCGAAGACTTGCCCGGTTGGTTCCAACGCTATAACGGCAGGCAGACCATCGAAGCCGGGATCAAAGAAACCAAGCAGGTTTTCTTTCTGCACCACATCAAAGTCCGCTCCGAACCGGCCATCTTTTTACAGGAATGTTTGGTGCTGTTCGCTGCTAATTTCATCCGTTGGGCAACCCATTGGCTGGCCCAGCAAGCCTTGCCTGACAAACATGCCATTGATATCCGCACGCTGGGCACCAAACGCCAGGTGAAGGTCGCCGCGCATGTTTCCGCACAAGTGATCCAGAATTCAGAAAGTAAGTTGTTAAAGTTCAGTCAATACAGTGCTTTTGCTGGCAAAATCCTCAAAATTGCACCCAATTCACCGGCCGACCGATCTTTCGTGAAAACTTGAGGTTTTATGCCACTTTTCGTCGAATCGCATCTGATTGCACAACCGTTACGTTAGGGAGGAATGGCGTAACCATTTCTCCCTAAAACCACGGCAAAAACCAGAGAGCCTCATTCAGGATCAATATAAGGAAAACCACATGGAAGAAGTTCGACAGCTGCCAATCAAGAAGGGGATTTATTTTGAGGAATATGCTGTAGGTCAGACGGCGACCACTGTGGGGCGTACGATTACGGAAACGGACGTGGTGGCCTTTGCTGCCTTGAGCGGCGATTGGAACCCCATCCATTCGGACGCCGTTTACGCGGCCCAAGACACCTTTGGCCAGCGCATCGCGCACGGCTTGCTGGGGCTTTCCATCGCCAGCGGCCTGGCAGTGCGCCTGGGCTTTATGGATGAAACCGTACTGGCCTTCCGCGAGATCGCGGATTGGAAGTTCAGCCAGCCTATCTACCTGAACGATACCATTCACGTTTGTATCACGGTGATCGAGAAGCGCCCGGTTCCGCGCCTGGGCGGCGGTCTGGTCACCTTTGAAGTGGAGATTCATAACCAGGACGACAAAATCGTCCAGCATGGACAATGGCGCGTGTTGTTTAAGAGCAAACCGGCCTGATCAAAAAAACCGCGGCATGGCCCGCGGTTTTTTTTGGATGATGGAATCATTTACGGCGTCGGCTTCTCTAATTCCGTCGTCAGGTGCAAGATGGAGCGGTCCTCGGGCGTCAATACGGGCATGCGTTTGAGCGCGTAGATGAACGCGGCGAACCAGAACCCGCCAACGGCGAAGGGGGTGACGAAATCGAGCCAGCTTACCGTGACCAGGTTGGGGAAAAAGGCTGGTTTGACGTACCAGAAGATATTGACCAGGTTGGTCAGCAGCAGCAGCCCGCCCACCCAGGCCAGGATGCGCAGGTTATGCCGGATGCGCAGGGTCAGCAGCAGCAGGAAGGGCAAAACGAACTGGAATAACGCCACAAAGATGCCCACCCACTGCCAGCCGTTGTTTGAGCGGGTCAGGTACCAGATCACTTCACGCGGCAGGTTGCCGGCCCACATGATCAGCAGCTGGAAGTAAGCCAGGTAAGCCCAACCCAGGATCAGCGTCATCAGCAGCGCGCCCAGGTCGCGGTAGGGGATGGGGGTGCGGAAGTATTTCCAGGGCACACCCATGCCCAGGCTGGGGAACAGGTTGAGCATCATGATGGCAAAGGACATGGCAGTGAGCACCTGGGCGATGATGATCAGCAGCCCAAAGGCAGTCGAACTCCACAGCGGCTGCAGTGACATGATCCAATCCACGGCGGCGAAGGTCGCCGTCAGGCCGTAGAGGATTAACCCCAGCGAGCTGAAACCTTGCAGCCGGTTGTGGATGGTTTGCTCATCTACGCCGCTGGTCACCATGCGCACCGCCAGGCGGTTAATCACCAGCCCTATCAGGATCCACACCAGGAAGTAAATCACGGCGCGGACGATGAAGAAGGGCACATTCAGGTAAAAAGCCTTGGCTTGCAGTTCGGTACTGGCAGCGACTTCCGCGGGCCGCGCCCAGGGGAACAGGTACGGCAGGCCAAACAGCAGCGGGATGAACAGGATGGCCATCGCCCAGATGCTTCCCGCGCCGGCTTCCGCGATGCGCCGGATGGCGATACCCCAGCGGCTGCCCACGGCAAAGTGCAGCAGCAGCAAGGTCAGCAGGCCCAGGCTGATGCCCAGCCAGAACAGGAAGGCATACAGGTAAGCCTGGAAGAACAGGCCCGGCCCGCTCACGAACAGGCCAAACACGGCGGCGACGGCCGCGATTACACCCACGACGAGGGAAATCCGCAGGATGCCGTTGTAATTTTCGGTGTATTCGAATACTTTGGTCATGGCTGCTGTCCTATCTGGTTTAGAAAATCGGGCGTCAGGTCCGCGGCGGTAACTGCTCCATTCTTTTGTTGCATGGCCCGGAGGTAGGAGATGATGGCCCAACGCTCGGGCGGTTTCACCCGGTAACCATACGAGAACATCTTACCCTTACCGTTGGTAATGACATTGAATATTTCACCGCTCTTCAGGTTTTTAATATTCGCGCCCAACAGGTCGGGTGGCTTTGGGAAGCCAAAGGTGGTGACCATGCCGTTGCCGGCGCCCACCGGTCCGTGACAGGGGATGCAGTAAATGTTATAGCGTGCCTGCCCTTGCAAAACCAGGTCTTTGGTCACTGGCACAGGAAAGCCGGTGAACGGCTGGTTATTCGTGTCGAGGCCGGTCAGCAGAGGGCTGTTGGGCGAAACCACGTCTGAGTAGGGCACAGCGCCTTGCACGATGGGCCGCGCCGACTGACCGTCGGCGAAGAAGGCGCTGGCTTCCAAAGGGTCATAACGCGGCTGGTCGACCATCTGGCCGGTTTCCGCGCAGCCCGCCAGCAGCAGTATGGCAATCGCCAGGCCGGCAGTCAGCAGCCAGCGTTTTGCCGGTCGAAAAGCTACACCAAAGAGGGGATAATTGAAGTTCATAAGGTTACGCCTCGATTTCTGTCACCAGCACAGAACCTGTTTCATCTAAAAAGCTGCGGGTCTTTTCCAGGTCGAACCTGGGGTCGCTGGCTTCAATGTCCAGGTAAAACGCATCTTCCGAACCGTGCTGGATAAAGTCTTCAGAGTTGAAGACCGGGTGATAGGGCTGCGGGAAACGGGTGACGAAGAACAGGCCCAGGATCCCCAGCCCCGCCGCGAACAGCACAGTCAGTTCGAATGTAATCGGAATGTAAGCCGGCCAGCTAAACAATGGACGCCCGCCAATATTGAGGGGGTAATCGATGATGGTGGCGAAGCTCTGCATGCCGAAGCCGGTCGCCGCGCCCAGGAAGCCCCCACCGGCGATCACAAACGGCAGTGGGGATGACTTGAGGTGCATGGCTTCGGCCAGCCCGTCCACCGGGTAGGGAGTATAGGTGTCGAATTTGCGGTAGCCAGCCTGGTAGGTGCGCTCGGCGGCGGCCATCAGGTCTTCCTGGCTTTCGAATTTGGCCAGCAAACCATATAACTTGCGATTGTCTTTGTTCTCCATGCTTGCCTCCATTAATCCCCGGCTGAGCTTTCAGGGGCGGTGTCATCAGGTTTGTAAGGCGCTCTGCCGGCGGGATGTTCCGTGCCGATTTCGCCCGGGTGGGTAACTTTATGCACCAGTTCGCGCGCCTCGAAGATGGAAATGGCCGGCAGTACGCGGACGAACAGGAAGATCAGCGTGAGGAACACGCCCAGCGTGCCCAGGAAGATCAAGATATCCCAGTATGTTGGCAGGAAGATGTGCCAGGAGGAGGGTAGATAATCTTTCGACAGGCTCTGCACAATGATCACAAAGCGTTCCAGCCACATCCCCAGGTTGACGATCAGCGCGATGACCCACAGGATCAACGGGTTACGGCGGATGCTTCTGAACCACAGGAACTGCGGGGCGATGACGTTGGCGAAGATCAGCGCCCAGTAAGCCGGGGCATAGAAACCGGCGAAGCGGTCGAGGGTGTTGAAGATGTCGAAGCCGTCGCCGCTGTAAAAGGCGGTGAAGACTTCCATCAAGTAGCCATAAGCGACCACCAGCCCCATCGCCAGCATCACTTTGGCCATGTTTTCCAGATGGCGTTCGGTGACCAGTCCCTTGAGTCCGTAGAACGAGCGCAGCGGGATCATCAGGGTCAGCACCATGGCGAAGCCAGAGAAGATCGCGCCAGCCACAAAGTAGGGCGGGAAGATGGTGCTGTGCCAGCCAGGGACGATGCCGTAGGCGAAGTCAAGACCCACGATACTGTGCACTGAGATGACCAGCGGGGTTGCCAGGGCGGCCATCAAGTAATACACGCTCTGGTAATGGTTCCAGTGGCGGGCGGAGTTGCGCCAGCCCAGCGCCATGATGCCGTAAATGCGGCTGACCCATTTGTTGGTGGCTTTATCGCGCATGGTTGCCAGATCAGGCACCAGGCCCAGGTACCAGAACAGCAGGGAGACTGTGGCGTAGGTGGATACCGCGAACACGTCCCATACCAGCGGGCTGCGGAACTGCGGCCACAGGTGCATGGAGTTGGGGTAGGGCAGCAGGTAGAAGAATAACCACGGGCGGCCCAAATGCAGGATGGGGAACATACCGGCGTTGGCCACCGCGAACAGCGTCATGGCCTCCGCGAAGCGGTTGATCGAAGTGCGCCATTCCTGGTGCAGCAGCAGCAGAATGGCCGAGATCAAGGTGCCGGCATGCCCGATCCCGATCCACCAGACGAAGTTGATGATGGCGAAGGCCCAGCCGACCGGAATGTTGATGCCCATGATGCCCACGCCCTGGACGAACAGCACGGTGATGGACAGCAGAAACACCATCATGATTAAAAACGAGATGCCGAAGCCGATCCACCAGCCCATCCGTGTATTTTTGATACGAGTGAGCGGGATCCCGGCGATCTTACGCGTGACCGAGGTGTAGGTGTTCCCCGGCTCAATAATCGGAGTTTGGTCAGTTGTTTCCATGTGTACCCCTATGCCTCTTTAATTAATGGATTGGGGTTAGTGACTTTGCCCAGGTAAGTCGTGCGCGGCTGGGTGCCTAACTCGGCCAATAAACCATAACTAAGCGGAGTTTGTTTTAGCTGGGTGACCGCGGCATTCGGATTGTTGATATCGCCAAAGATGATCGCCTGAGTCGGGCAGGCTTGCATGCAGGCGGTTTGGACTTCTCCATCGCGGATCTGGCGGCCTTCCACCTGCGCCTGGATGCGGGTTTCATTGATACGCTGGACGCAGTAGGTGCATTTTTCCATCACGCCGCGCATGCGCACCGTGACATCCGGGTTCTTCATCGCCCGCTCCGAAATGGGCATGTCTTTGTTCCAGTTGAAGAAATTGAAGCGGCGCACTTTGTAGGGGCAGTTGTTGGAGCAGTAGCGCGTGCCCACGCAGCGGTTGTAGGTCATTTCGTTCAAACCTTCGGCGCTGTGACTGGTGGCTTCCACCGGGCAGACCGGCTCGCAGGGCGCTTTTTCGCAGTGCATGCAGGGCACGGGCATCCAGCTGACTTTAGGGTTGCCGGTCAGGCCGCGGTAGTAGCGGTCAATACGCAGCCAGTGCATCTCGCGGCTGTTGGATGTCTGGGCTTTGCCCACCGTGGGGATGTTGTTCTCGGCCTGGCAGGCGATCACGCAGGCGTTGCAGCCGATGCAGGAACTGAGGTTGATCGACATGCCCCAGGCATATCCTTCATACTTATATTCACCGTACAGCGTGGGCGTGTGCAGTACCCCTTCGACTTCCTGGGCAAAATTGGGGTTTGCCTGGTACTCCTCCGCCGTCGCTTCGCGGATGATATCGCGACCTTCCATGGTCCAGTGTTCGTGCGCAGCCACCAACTGGTAGGTCTTACCGGTTTTAGCCATTTGCAGGCCGCTGGCCAGCCAGGGGGCTTGCGCGGTGCGCACGGCATAGGCATTAAAGCCCTGCCCGATGACCAGGCTGCCGCCCGCCTTGCGCCCGTAGCCCAGCGAGAGCACCACGACATCATCAGGCTGGCCGGGTTGGATGTAAATAGGGGCCTCGACGGTATGCCCGTTGAGCGAGAGGGTCACCACCTGCTCATCTTGCAGACCCAGCTTTTCGGCAGTGGGGATGCTGATGATGGCGGCATTATCCCAGGTGAGCTTGGTGAGCGGCTTGGGCAGCTCTTGCAGCCAGGCATTGTTGGTAAAGCGCCCGTCCCAGATGGTGAAATCGGGTTCGAAGACCACTTCCAGCCCGCTGGCAGGGGCCGCGGCGGGCGTGCCGAAGGCGGCAGTGTTGACCTGGGGCAGGTTGGCGGCAGCGCTGGCTGCGGTGCCGGGGATGAACCCCTGACTCAACCAGTCTTTCCAGTTGCGCTCAAAATCGCCCGCCTGGCCCTGCGGCTGCGCTTTCCAGAAGGCGCGCAGCAGATCGTAGCCTTTGGCGTCCGCCTGTCCACTTAAGGCGGCGATGAAATCATAAACCGATTTACCGCCGTAGAGCGGCTCGATCACCGGCTGGACCAGGCTGATGGTGCCTTCATAGGCGCGGGCATCCCCCCAGGCTTCCATATAATGCGTGGCGGGCACCACCCAATCGGCCACAACGGCGGTTTCATCGGGGTAGTAGGCCAGGTAAATGGAAGTTTTGGCTTTCTTCATTGCAGCGGCGAAATCCAGGTCGGCGAAAGCGGTGTAGACCGGGTTACCTTCGATGATCACCAGCGTATCGACGGCGCCGCTGTTCAAATCCTTAACTAAGTCAGTAAGCGTGCCGCCAGGGGCGGAGACAACTGGTGCCACCAGGGTGACGGTGCTGCCGATGGAGCCAAGCATCTGGTTCATGGCATGGGCCAGGGCATGCACCGCCGGTGGCTGGCGCATCCCCGCCACAACCAGGGCTCCGGCCCCGGCTTTCTTGAGATCGTTCGCCAGCGGTCCGAGCCAATCCTGCGCGGGCACGGGCACATTGGATGTACCCGCGCTGATGCCCAGCTGGTTAGCGAGGGCCCGGGCGAAGGCTTCCACCTGGCTGGGTTTGACTGCCGCGCGGTGGTCAGCGTTTGAGCCGGTGATGGTTGCGCTGCTTTCCACCATATACAGGCGGCTCATCGTCCCGGCATTGGACACCGGCTGGTGGCGCAAGGCGAAATCACGCGCGTAGCGTACATGCCCTGGTTCCATGAAGAGGAAGTCACAGTCGAGGGAGAGGATGACGTCGGCTTTCGAGAAATCGTACACGGCTTCGTAGGGCTGCCCGAAGGCTGCATTCGCTCCGGCAGTGGCGTTGACCCGCTCCAGCGGGCTGTACTGGTACCATTTAGCCTGCGAGTTCTGGCTCAGCAAGGCACTGAGCTGGCCAACCAGACTGGGCGAGGAAATGGGCCCGGTGAGGATGCGCACAGCCCCCGCACCCAGGCTGCCTACCGCGGCGGTGAAATCCTGCCAGGTTTTCTGCGCGCCTTTAAAGGTGATTTGCTGAGCCCGGTCAGGGTCGTACAGCTCGAGGATGGAGGCCTGCATGAAGACGTCCGTCGCGCCGAGGCTTTCCGGGTGCTTGGGATTGCCCTCGACCTTGATGGGGCGGCCCATGGTGGTTTCCAGGAGGACACCTTTCGCGTAGCCGTCCTGGACCATAGCGCTGGCGAAATAAATGGACTTGGCCGGGATCAGTTCTTCAGGCGGATTGACGTAAGGCAGGATCAATTCGTTTTGGCGCGGAACGCAGGCGGTCATGCCTGCCAGGGCCAGGGCAGCGCCCATGACCTTTAAGAAGTCGCGCCGGTTGAGCAGTTCCAGCACGCCCGATTGGCGGGGGAACTCGTGCTTGATCAGCTCTTCAAATTCCTCATCGTTGGCAAGTTCCTTCAAGCTGCGCCAGTACTCTTTTCCATTTTTACCTTTTAATTGGGCGCGGCGGGCTTCTAGTTCGTTCGTTTTGTGTTCGTCTTGGGTTTGGGTTGTCATAGGTTTACCTGTGGCAGGTGGAGCAGTTCATCAATTGAGTTACGGGTAAAATGCCATAGTCCTTAACTAGCTGCGGGCCGAGCACTTCCTGCGGTTGGGCGGGGGTGTAGCCCATCGCGAGAACCTGTTCTTTGGGGCGGATAAAATTAGCCGGGTTGCGGTGGCACTGCAAACACCAGGCCATGTAGAAGGTGTTGGCCTTCACGTCCGTGCCCATCAGGTCGACCCGCCCGTGGCATGATTCGCAGCCAATGCCGTTATCTACGTGGATATGGTGGTCAAAGTAGACATAGTCGGGTAATTTATTGACGCGTACCCAGGGAATGGGCTTGCCCGTTTTCCAGCTGTCGCGCACGGGCTGCAGCAATGGGCTGGTAAGCGCGACCTGGCTGTGACAGCTCATACACGTTTCCGTTGGCGGCATATCCGCGAAGGAGGATTTGTCCACAGAGTCGTGACAATAGCGGCAGTCCAATTTCAACACGCTGACGTGGAAACTGTGTGGGAAAGGTACTGGCTGTTCAACGGCTACCCCAACCTGATTGAAGGTGCTGGAATGCACCCACCAGACCAGGAAGCCGATGATGGCAACCAATAGAATCAGGATCCCCAGGATGCTGACTCTTGCGATGGTGTTACTGCGTGGTGGAAAGATTGTAGGCATTGGTTAACCCAGTAATATGAAATGACCCCGGGCGGACCTGGGGAGAAACGAATTGGATCTGGCTGGCTGGTCTGTTTTGGGGGAAAATTGGAACTGCCCTACAGAGCGCGTCCAGCCTTGGCGATAGCAGGAGCGGGCCCGGCGGCTGAACCCCGAACTGCCTGGCCGGGTGTCCTGTAACGACACACGTTCTTGACGGATTGAAATGGGTTGGCGAGCACGACCGAATGCGCGGCGGGTTGGGTGGAATACCAACAGGTACGCAAAACGGAAAGCGGATCCTTCGTTTTGATGAAGTTGGGCCTCTTTGATCATTGACTGCGTCGCCTTCAGGGCGGTTGATTTTGCCCTGACTTGTATAAGACTTGGTTCGTACCCGATTGTTACTGTGAACCCGGACCAATCTTTCCAACGACGTTTGGCCGGGATAACCCCTTCCGTACCAATCATCACTATTTTACATCATATTTACCCCAATGGTGAAAAGATTTTAACCAAAATTAAAAATTCGGGTCAAATTCCCCGGCTTGATTCCGCCCTGCTCCTGGCGTATAATTGCGCCCTGGCAGTTTGACAACTAGAGGGAGTGTTTATGACGCAGAAATTATCCGGTGCGGAAATCCGGCAGCAGTTTATCGACTTTTTCCAGGCCAGAGGGCATACTTTTGTGCCTTCTTCTTCGCTGGTCCCCGGCGGCGATGCGACCTTGCTTTTTACGAACGCGGGCATGGTGCAGTTTAAAGAAGTCTTTCTCGGCACCGACCAGCGCTCGTATACCCGTGCGGTTAATTCGCAGAAGTGCATGCGCGTGGCCGGCAAACATAACGACCTGGAAGATGTGGGCCGCGACGATTCTCACCATACCTTCTTTGAGATGCTGGGCAACTGGTCCTTTGGCGATTACTACAAGAAAGAAGCCATCGCCTGGGCCTGGGAACTGCTGACCGGCGTGTGGGGGCTGGATAAGAATCTGCTTTACACTACCTACTTCAAAGATGAAAAAGGCGAAATCGCCGCCGACAGTGAGGCCGAAACCTACTGGAAGCAGCAGCCGGGCATGGACCCCGCGCACGTACTGCCCTTTGGCCGCAAAGAAAACTTCTGGGAAATGGCGGATACCGGGCCGTGCGGGCCGTGTTCTGAGATCCATATCGACCGGGGACCGCAGGCCTGCGATAAACAGGATCTGCCCGGGCATGTTTGCCGCGTCAACGGCGATTGCAAGCGCTTCCTCGAGATCTGGAACCTGGTCTTTATGCAGTACAACCGCTTCAGCCCCACCCAGCTGGAACCCCTGCCCGCCACGCACGTAGATACCGGCATGGGCTTCGAGCGCATTGTTTCGCTGCTGCAAGGCGTCAACTCCAACTACCGCACCGACCTGCTGTGGCCCCTCATCCAGGAGACGCAGCGCCTGACCGGGCAGAGTGACGCCGAGATGAACGCTAACTTCACCCCTTACCGGGTGATCGCCGACCACAGCCGTGCCGCGGCCTTCCTCATCGCGGATGGGGTGGTGCCGGGCAACACCGGGCGCAATTACGTTTGCCGCATGATTATCCGCCGCGCGGCGCGCTTTGGCTCGAAGATTGGTCTGAACGAACCTTTCCTGGCGAAAGTCGCCGATGTGGTGATCCGCGAGTACGGCGGCTTCTTCCCCGAACTGGCGCGCAACCGCCAGACCATCCTCAACAACCTGACCCGCGAAGAAGAGCGCTTCCAGCGCACGGTGGAAGGCGGTTTGAGCCAGCTCAATGATTTACTGGAAGACCTGCGCAAATCTGGCAAGGATACGCTGGATGGGCAGCTGGCTTTTGATTTGTACGCCACCCACGGCTTGCCGCTGGAACTGACCCGCGACGTGGTGCAGGAGCAGGGTTTGCAGGTGGATGACGCCGGGTTCCTGGCGGCGATGGAAGAACACCGCGTAGCTTCTGGCGCGGGCAAAGCCTTTGGCGCGCTGGGCGGCGAGGACGTGGACGTGTACCGCGCTATCCTTGAGAATTTGCAGAACAGCGGCAAGATCGACGTGCAGGGTGTGGCTTACGACCCTTACGTGGAATATGAGACTGAAGGCACGCTGCTGGCGCTGGTCGCCAACGGTGAGGTAGCTGCCGAGGCGCAGCCTGGCGACGCGGTGGAATTGATCATCCCCAAGACCAGCTTTTACGTGGAATCGGGCGGGCAGGTGTCGGATACGGGCCTGATCGTCTCGCTGACCGAGCCGCGCTGGGAAGTGCGTATTGAAGATACGCGCCGCCCGGCGGCAGGCGTGATTGCGCACATCGGCAGGGTGGTCAAAGGCACGCCGCGGGTGGGCGACCCCATCCTGGCGACGGTCGACCGCCAGCGCCGCCGCGACATTATGCGCAACCACACCGCCACGCACCTGCTGCACGCCCAGCTGCACCAGGTGCTGGGCGAACATGCCCGCCAGGCCGGCTCACTGGTGGCCCCCGACCGGCTGCGCTTTGACTTCACCCATCCCGATGCGCTTACCCCTGAGCAGATCGAACGCATTGAGGCGGGCGTCAACCGCGACATTCTGGAGAACTACCCGGTCGCGACCGTCTCAAAAGCGCGCGAGCAGGCTATGGCTGAAGGCGCGATGGCGCTGTTTGGCGAGAAATACGGCGAAGTGGTGCGCACGGTCGCTATTGGCGAGCAGGAGCCGGTCTCGTATGAACTGTGCGGCGGCACGCACTTGAGCGAAACCGCCGATATTGGACTGTTCCTGATCGTCAGCGAGAGCAGCGCGGCTGCTGGCGTGCGGCGCATCGAGGCCGTCACCGGGCGGGCGGCTTACGAACTGGTGCAGCGCCGCTTCCGCACGCTCAAGCAAACCGCCGGCCTGCTGGCCAGCGCGCTGGATGATGTGCCGCACAAAGTGGAACAGCTGCAAAACGAACTGGAAGATACCCGCAAGCACCTGGCGCAGCAGCGCGAAGAAATGGCCGCAGCCGATTTCGCCCGCCAGCTGGATAACGTGCCCGAAGTGGCCGGGGTGCCGGTGCTGGCGGTGCTCGCGCCCAACGCCAACGCGGATACGCTGCGCGCCCTGACGGACCGCTTCCGCCAGCGCTGCCCGAGCGGGGTGGTGGTGGTGGCTTCCGCGCCCGATAACCGCCCGGTGATCATCGGTGCGGTGACCGAAGACCTGGTCAAGCGCGGCTTGAACGCGGGCGAGCTGGTCAAGCGGGTGGCGGCTGTGGTGGGCGGCGGCGGGGGCGGGCGGCCCACCCTGGCCCAGGCTGGCGGCAAGGACGCCGCCAAACTGCCCGAGGCGCTCGAGCAGGTGGCGGAATACGTGAAGAGCAAGTTGAGCTGAGGATAAAAAAACCACCGGTTTCCGGTGGTTTTTTTATCCTTCTTTATGCAGCAAGCTTTTCTAGATAATCTATCAGCAGGCGCACGCCGAAGCCGGTCGCGCCTTTAGGGGCATAGGGCAGGTCTTTGGGCGTGTCCGCCATACCGGCGATATCGAGGTGCGCCCAGGGCTGGTCATCCGCCACGAAGGCCTGCAAGAACGCGCCGCCCAGGATGGCATGTCCCTCACGCCCGCCAGAGTTGCGCAGGTCGGCGTCTTCGCCTTGCATGGCCTGGCTGAAGGCTTCGTCCAGCGGCAGCCGCCACAGGCGCTCGCCGGTATCTTCGCCTGCCTGGTACAGAGCCATCGCCAGTTCATCGTTATTGGACATCAACCCGGCCCGCGCGCGGCCCAGCGCCATGACCACCCCGCCGGTCAGGGTGGCAAGGTCGATGATGGCGCGCGGCTGGTAGTTTTGCTGCGCATAGGTGAGGGCGTCGGCCAGCACCAGGCGCCCTTCGGCGTCCGTGCTGACGATCTCGATGGTCTTGCCGCTCAGCGAGGTGATGATGTCATCCGGGCGGTAGGCCTGGGCTGAAACCATATTCTCAGCCGCGGCGATGATACCCACCAGCGGTGCGGGCAGCTTGAGCGCCGCGGCGGCTTGCAGCGCCGCCAGCACCGTCACCCCACCGCATTTGTCGTACTTCATGCCCACGATGCCGTCTTTGCCTTTGATCGAATACCCGCCGGTGTCAAAGGTGATGGCTTTGCCCACCAGCACGGTAGGCATGTTCATCCACGGTCCCTTGCCCGGCATATTCCAGAATGATCAGGCGCGGCGGGGTCTGGCTGCCCTGCCCGACCGCTAAAATCGCGCCAGCGCCCAGCTCTTGTAACTGGTGCTCGTCCAGCACGGTGATCTTCAAGCCCCACTGGTCAGCGACCTGCCGCGCGCGCTCTGCCAGGCTAAGCGGGTTGATCACGTTGGCCGGTTCGTGGCTGATATCTCGCGCCAGGATCACGGCGTTGGTGACCGCTTCGACGCGTTCCGCCAGGGCCTGGTTTTCAGCCTGCCCCGCGCCGCCCAGCAGGCTGACGGTGATCGGTTCTGGCTGCTCTGCGCGTTTTTTGTAGCGTTCAAAGCGATACGCCCCCAGCTTGAGGCCCTCGAGGATGGCCTGGGCCAGGGCCTGGCCGTCACACTCGGGCAAATGGTTCAGATCGATCCCCAATGCCTTCGCGCCGCTGTCGATCAACCAGTTGCCCAGCGCGCCGCCTGCCCGGCGGGCTTTTTCCGGGCTGCACTTTTCCGCCTTGCCCAGCGAAACGATCACCCGGTGCGTGCCATTCTCGCCCGGCTGTACCAGCAGGTCGCCCGCGGCTGCGCCGGGCTGGCCTACGGCTGGTTTTTCCGGCGCAAATTGAAATTCGGCTCTGACGGCAGGCTGCGCGCCGGTTTCCGCGGCTTGCAGCCGGAGGGTATAAGAAGATGGTTGTTGCGTTTCAGTCAAGGGAGTCCTCCAGAAGAAAAAAGAATTGCTGTTGAGAATGTTGTCCAAATAACAGACCTGGTACGTATCGCGCGGGAATTAATTCCCGCGCGGCTACATTTCAAGGTGCTTTGCCAGGCAAGTTATCCAGAGCGGATTCACCCTTCCACCCCGTCAATCTCCCACAAAATGATCTCCGGCGGGCAGAGGAAGCGCACGCGCGGGGCAGCTTTGCCTTCCAGGCCAATGCCGCGCGTGACGTAGAGGGTCAGGTCGCCTACTTTACGCCGCCCAGCTTCAAAACGCTTGCCGTAAAGCGAGGCGGCGAAGGGCGCGCCGTAGAACGGCAGGCGAATTTGCCCGCCGTGGGTGTGCCCGGAGAGCTGCAGATCAATCACGCCGGTGTTGGCGGCGTTAGGGGCCAGGTCGGGGGTGTGATACAGCAGGATGGTGAAGCGCCCATCTTCAGGCTGGGTGAGGGCTTCCAGCTTGGGCCCGTCCACAAAGGGCTTGTGGGTGCAGGTCAGGCCGATCACATCCAGTTCCTGCCCATTGATCTGCAGTGTGACGCGCTCGGCGTTCAGCCAATGCAGGTTATCCAGCCCTTCGACCAGCTTAGGGAAGACGTGCTCCAGGTCTACCGCCGGGCTGCCGGTGACCACAAACACGCCGCCCGGAGCCTGCCACTGGCCCATCACCTTGCGCGCTTCTTCCCAGGCCAGCGGGTCTTCCACGTAAGACAGGTTAATCACATCGCCGGAGAAGAGGATCAGGTCGGGCTGGAGCTGTCCGATCAGCCGGTTGAGGTAACGCTCGCGCTGCGTGATGCGCTCGACGTGCAGGTCGCCCAGGTGCAGCACGCGCAGCGGGTGGCCCGCTTTGAGCTTGGGCGAGCGCAGGGTCTGGTGAGTGACGCCTAACCGGTGCGGCTCGATCCAGAAACCTTCGATGACCAGCAGCGTGCCTGTGGCCTCAAGCGCCACGGCGATCGGGAAAGGCAAAAAGGCAAACAACATGCGCAGCACCGCCAGGATCAGCGTGGCGGGCTTGGGAGGGCCGTAGGAGCGGCCAAAGCGCGGCAGCAGCGCCAGCAGCGCCCAATCGCTGAGGAAAAACAGCCATAAACCCACCGTCCAGCCCCAATGACCGAAGGTGGGGGGAATGGCGATCAGGAAAAGCAGACCGGCAAAGAGCAGGGCGGGGATCTTTTGCAGATCCTCCACCCTGCGGAGAACGATGTCGAAATCGTTATCGAGCGTGCCGGGAAAATTGCGCCGGGATGAGAAATCAGGGATGGGTTCCAATCCGCTCCGTCCGATGTTGTGCTTAGACTTTATGCAGCCTATGTTCTTTTTGTTCGACCAGCGCCTCCACCAATTGATGGCAGTAGTTGGGGATATCCGGCACTACCCGGCCCCAAACGATACAGCCGCTGCGAAAGGCACTCTCGTTGCGCCAGGTCGCCCCGGCATTGATCAGATCATCTTTGATGCCCTCGCTGCCGGTAGCTTCATGCCCGCGCACAATCCCCGCGCTGATGCCCACCAGCCCGGCATGGCAGATCATGCCGACCGTTTTTTGCTGGTCGTACAGCGTGCGCACCAGGCGCTTCACACTTTCATAGCGGCGCAGCTTATCGGGGGCCCAACCGCCGGGCACGCAGACCGCGTCGTACCACTGCGGGTCCATTTTGTCACAGCCAATTTCAGCGGTCGCTTCCAGGCCGTGTTTGCCGGTATAGGCTTCCCCGGCCTCCAACCCGGCGATGGTCACGCGCGCCCCTTCCTCGCGCAGGCGCATCACCGGAACCCAGAATTCCAGGTCTTCGAAGCCATCCGCAACCAGGTAAACTACTTTCAAACCCTCGAGTTTCATCTTACCTCCTTGGTTCCCCCGCTATTAAGGTGCCCTCCCTACAGGCGATTTACGCTTCGCGTGAGTGCGGGCGGTTCTCGGAAGAAGGCTCACGTTCCGGTTCTGGGTGCGTATCGCGGAAAGCAGAAGGGGGAATGCGCCATCGTTCAATATCTTTGACGATAAACGGCACCATGGAAGTGGTGGTTTTGCGCACGCCAGGGATCTTGCCGAGCACTTCGGTCACAAACTCATACAGCTCGCGGTTGCTCTGGGCGATGATCTGGATGCTGATGTCAGCCTCGCCCGTGGCGCCGGCTACATAGGAAACATTCTCATAAGAGGCAATCTTGCGGGCAATTTCCTGAACCTGCCCGGATTCCACCTCAATAAATACATCTGCCACAATGTTGTACCCCAAGGACTGGGGCACGGGAGTAGCGTTGACGCGAATTACATTTTCCGCCAGAAGTTTTTCCAGACGGTAGCGAACGGACCTTTCCGAAACTGTGCCGATCTCCCGAGCGATCTCCGCGCAGGACATACGCCCGTCTCTGGTCAGCAGGTCGATGATTTCTTTGTCGAGTTGATCAAGTTTAATCGCCATACATTTTCCACCTGATAGGAAGTATATAAAAGATTGCCGAAAAAGACAAGAAAAGCGGAGATCTTTTCTCCCCCAGCTTGTTCGTCAATCCCGTAGGGTTGGATTTGGACAAAAAAGGATCCGCGAAAAAGGGGAGTTCAAAAAAGGAAACACCCCAGCCAGCACCGGGGTGTTTACAGGGTTGTAATCGAAAATTTTAGATTTGTGGAATAAGTGTACTGAATACATTTCCGATAGCAGGACCAAGGAGAGCCAGGACGACAATAACTATGAGAGCGACTAAAAGAATGATAAAAGAATATTCTACCAGGCCCTGTCCTGACTCCATCTTTGATGTTTCCATCGTTTTACCTCCTTCCCCGGGAGCAGCACCCTTGCTTTTCCCCCTGATATTATTTTATTATTATCGCTCTTCTCTACCAAAAATGCAACTTACAATTGTATTAAAACTAACAACGATCTTGCTATTTTCAATCCCGCAAGATCATCTGAAAATCTATTCCGGCGTATTGAACCCCGTTCGGGATTCGATACGCCGGAATAGGAGATTATTACCCGAGAAAGGCGCTGCCCAAAGCTTCTTTTTGGACAGCGCCGGGCAGCTGCTAAATGCTGTCTGGCATCCAGCAGCACAGGACCAGTTCTTTGGCGGCTTTGACTTCGTCTAGGCGGCTGACGGGTGTGTTGTGCGGCGCTTCTTTGAGCAGGGTGGGGTTGGTCTTGGCTTCTTCGGCGATGCGAATCAGCGCATCGGCAAAAGCGTCCAGCGTCTGCTTATTCTCCGTCTCCGTCGGCTCGATCATCAAGGCTTCATGAACGATGAGGGGGAAGTAGTTGGTCGGTGGGTGGAAGTCGTAATCCATCAGGCGCTTGGAGATATCCAGGGCGTGCACATCCGGCGCATCCGCCCACTGCCCTTCGAAGACGCATTCGTGCATGCACACCCGGTCATACGCCAGGTGATAAGTGCCTTGCAGGCGCGCTCGCAGGTAGTTGGCGTTGAGCACCGCGTACTCCGCGATCTTGCGCAGCCCTTCTGGGCCATGCATGGCAATGTAGGTAAAGGCGCGCACGAACATGCCAAAGTGCCCGTAGAAGCTTTTGATGCGTCCAATAGACTGCAGCGGCATGTTCAGCCCGTAGAGCGGCGCGTTTTCTTCGTCGCCCTCTTCCAGGATGGTTACGATCGGACCGGGCAGGTAATCTACCAGGTGCGGCGCCACGCCCACCGGGCCAGAGCCCGGCCCACCGCCGCCGTGCGGGGTGGAGAAGGTCTTGTGCAGGTTGAAGTGCATTACATCGAAGCCCAGGTCACCTGGGCGGGTAATGCCCAGCAGGGCGTTCAAGTTGGCGCCATCGCCGTAGACCAGCCCGCCAGCTTTGTGCACCAGATCGATCACTTCCAGGATGTTGCATTCGAACAGGCCCAGCGTGTTGGGGTTGGTCAGCATCAGGCCGGCCAGATGTTCATCACACAGCGGGCGCAGGGCGTCGAGGTCAATGTTGCCTTCGGCATCGGATTTGACCGTGACCACGTCAAAGCCGCTCATCGCCGAACTGGCCGGGTTGGTGCCGTGGGCCGAATCGGGGATGACAATGCGGGTGCGCTGCGGGTCGCCGTGCGTCTGGTGATAAGCGCGGATAATCAACACGCCCACCAGCTCCCCTTGCGCGCCGGCGGCTGGCTGCAGGCTCACCCCGGCAAAGCCGCTGATTTCTTTCAGCCACTCTTGCAGCGTGTACATCAGCAGCAGGTTGCCCTGCACAGTCTCCAGTGGCTGCAGCGGGTGGGTGTAGGCAAAGCCGGGCAGGCGCGCGGCTTCTTCATTGACGCGCGGGTTGTACTTCATCGTACAGGAGCCCAGGGGGTACAGGCCGGTATCGATGCTGTAGTTGAAGGTGGAAAGGTGTGTGAAGTGGCGGATAACGCCTACTTCCGCGACTTCAGGAAAGTCTAACGTCTCGCGCACCAGCCCTTCAGGCAGCGGGGCGCAAGGCACATCTGGCTCGGGGAAGCGCACGCCCACCCGGCCAGCCGAGGACAGTTCGTAGATGGTTGGTTCAAGCATGGGCCACCTCCTGCAGAACTTCACACAGGTAATCAATATCTTCGCGCGAATTCATTTCGGTGACCGCAATCAGCATACGCTGTTTCAATTCGGGGTAATCCTTTTCCAGGTTGTAACCGCCCAGGATGCCGTGATCCAGCAGGTGCGCGTTGACTTCTTCCACTTCCAGGTTCTCTGGCAGGCACACGACAAATTCATGGAAGAAAGGGCGGTCCATGCAGACGGTGAAACCGTCAATCTCACTGATCTTTTCGGCGGCATAGTGCGCTTTGTGATAGCACAGTTCAGCCATCTGGCGGAAGCCTTGCTTGCCCAGCAGGCTCATATAGACGGTGGCGGCCAGGGCAATCAGGCCCTGGTTGGTGCAGATGTTAGAGGTGGCTTTCTCGCGGCGGATGTGCTGCTCGCGCGCGGTGAGGGTCAGCACGTAGGCGCGGCGGCCCTGGGTATCCAGCGTCTCGCCTACCAGGCGGCCCGAAATCCGGCGGACAAACTCTTTTTTGGTGGCGAAGATGCCCAGGTACGGCCCGCCAAACGACAGCGGAATGCCCAGCGGCTGGCCTTCGCCCACCACGATATCCGCGCCAAAGTCACCCGGCGGCTTGAGCAGGCCCAGCGCGGTGGGGTTGATCGCCACCGCGACCAGCGCGCCAGCCTCGTGCGCGGCCTGGATAATCTCGGTAAAATCGTACAGGCGGCCGAAGAAGTCTGGGTACTGCACCAACACGAGACTGGTCTGCCCGTCGATCAGGGTTTGAATGCATTCAGGCCCGCACAACGGGTCGAGCCCCTGGCGGTCGCCGACCATCTGAAAGTCCGGATAGCCTTGCATGTAGGTGCGGATGGTTTCGCGGTACTGCGGGTTGACCCCCGGCGAGACCGCCACCTTGGGGCGTTTGCCGCGGAAATGATGGTAAGCCATCACCACCGCTTCAGCGGCAGCCGTCGCGCCGTCATAATGGGAAGCGTTGCTGACTTCCATACCGGTCAGGGCAGCGATGAGACTCTGATACTCGAAGATGGACTGCAGCGTGCCTTGCGAAACCTCGGGCTGGTAGGGGGTGTAAGCCGTGAGGAACTCTCCCCGCTGGATGATGCTGTCGACGGCGGCAGGAATATAGTGATTATAAGCGCCAGCGCCGAGGAAGCAGATCAGGTCGCGAGTAGAGGCGTTGCCAGAGGAAATATCCTGCAGCTCGGCCATGATCTCCATTTCGGTCATCCCAGCCGGCAGGTTGAGCTTTGGAAAACGATAGTTTTCGGGGACATCGGTAAACAGGTCTTCGATGCGCTCAACCCCGATCACCTTTAGCATTTCATCGCGTTCGGCATCGGTGTGCGGAACGAACATTAATGACTCCTCTCCGCGCAGTAACTGTCGTAGGCGCTGGCGTTCATCAGCGCCGCGAGCTCGGCAGGTTCCTGCATTTCCACTTTGACCATCCAGGCCGCGCTATAGGGCTCCTTGTTAACATCTTCCGGATTCTGCGGCAGGGACTCGTTCACCGCGACGACCTTGCCGGAAACGGGGGAGTTCACATCGGCGGCAGCTTTGACCGATTCGACCGTGGCGATCTGCTGGCCTTTGCTGATCACATCGCCTTCGGCGACGACCAATTCCACATAAACAACATCCGACAGCTGGTCTTGCGCATAGTCGCTGATACCCATTGTGGCTACGTTGCCGTCTGCTTTGACCCATTCATCCGTTTCGGTGTATACGAGTTCGGCGGGGATATTCATGGTTTGCTCTCCTTTGACTGATTGGTTATAAGTTCCAACAAAAAAAGGCGCGCCCGTTTGTAGAGCGCGCCCTCTTGTTTTTTACCTGAGAGATTCGCACCCGCTGATTGGTATCAGTTCGGGCGCTTGCCCCTTCGGCGCTGGCATTTCCTTCTACTGCCGGAAGCCAGATGCTTTTCGAGAGACGGACCGGAACAGGGTCCTTTTACCTGAGAGATTCACCCGCAAACTTTGGTCTTGCCTGCGCGCTTGCCCCTTCGGTGCCTGGTCACCCAGGATCTCTTCCCTGTTCTTGGTATTGGATTATATGTCCCATTCTACGAAGGCGGGGGTGAAAAGTCAAGGGTAAGGAAAATAATCGGTTTGGTGGAATGAACGTTTTTACAGGGCAAAGGCAGCAAACGGTTTTTTAGATTCGTAGAATCGCGGGTTGGGCGGCGAACCGCGGGATGAGGTGTTTTTTCCCCGCCATTTCCTTCGAAAACCGGAATAAAAGTAAATTATAATAAAGTCTGTTGTTTTCTCAGTACCATCCCAAATCGTTTTGCTGGTAATATCTGCGCGGGTCTGTATCTTCTCACGCCAGGATTGCCAGCCTATTTAGGGATCGGGTTTTCCACATATTTATTTCAATGAAGAGGTGTTGAGAATGGCGAGCAAAGTATTTTATGGATCTCCTCGACAGGCGCGGCTGGATGCAAGTGAAACCCTGCCCGCAAAGCTGGACCTGATTCTGGAAAAGCTCAACCTGCGCGAGCGGGTCAAAGGCGAAACAGTAGCGATCAAGGTGCATACCGGCAGCAACATTGGCTATTCCACGGTCCACCCGGTTTTCATGCGCAAGGTCGTGCAGGCAGTGCTGGATGGCGGCGGGAAGCCCTTTATCACCGATATTGATTGGGACGTGCACGGCGCGGACGCGCGCGGGTATACCCGAGAAGTGTTAGGCTGCCCGGTCTACCCGGCGGCGGGCCTGGAAGAAAAGTACTGGTATGCCCACAAGCATCCCTACAAAGGCATCGAGGAATGGAAAGTGGCGGGCATGATTGAAGACGCCAGCTTCCTGATCAACTTTGCCCATGTGAAGGGCCACCCCAGCTGCGGGTTCGGCGGCGCGATCAAGAATCTGGCGCTGGGCTGCATGATCGGCGAGAACCGCAGCAAGATGCACGATGTGATGCACTATGAGCCGTATTGGAACAGCGCGCTGTGCCCCGACCGCGAGACCTTTGAAGCCATTCTGGCCTCCTGCCCGCACGAGGCGCTGGTAGAAGATAAGCATCACCCCGGTGAGATCCACCTGCACTTTGAACAGTGCAATCAGTGCGGGCGCTGCCTCAAAGTGGCCCCTGAGGGCAGCTTGAAGATCCAGGCGGTGAACTTTCACTCCTTCCAGATGGCCCTGGCGATCAGCACGGCGACTACGCTCTCGACCTTTGCCCCTGGCAAAGCCGTGCACATGGAACTGGCCACGCAAATGACCCCGGTTTGCGACTGCTTCGGCTTCACCAGCATGCCCATCCTGCCCGACGCCGGCATTTTCGGCTCGGACGACATTGTGGCGCTGGAACAGGCCGTGCTGGATTGCATCGCTGAAACCCGCCTGATCGAAGAAAACCTGCCCACCAGCATGGAAGTGCATACCCGCGAAGGGCATCCCTTCCGCGTGCTGCACGGCCCCTACAAGGATCCCTATATCGCGGTGGCGTATGCCGAACAGCTGGGCCTGGGCACCCGCGAGTACGAAATCGAAGACGTCCTGCCGGTACAGCAGGTACACCGCTCCGGAATGCAGTATATTTCGGCCAAATAAGCGCAAAAACAAAAACAATGGCTGCCCGGCAGCCATTGTTTTTTATCAAATAAAATAATCAACGAGAGGATCGCATTGCCGTCCTCTCGTTGATTATTAGAAAAAGCAGAATGGATCCGAATCAGGCTTATAATCGGGTTACACGGGCCTTTGGAGGAGCAAAAGATGTCCATTTTCCATACCGCGTTTAACCGTTTAGATCAATGCTTGAAAGAACGTATGCGCGTCCATCGCACGCCTGCGATGGTGGTAGCGTTGACAGATGCAGAGCGGCTGGCGGTGCGCGCTACGCTGGGGTATGCGAACCTGGAATCGCAGGAACTGCTCCAACCAGACAGCCTGTTCGCGCTGGGTTCCGTAGGCAAAGCCTTCACCGCGCTGGCAATGCTGCAAGCCTGCGAGGCGGGGCTGGTGGATCTGCATGCCCCGGTCAAACAGTATTTGCCCTGGTTTGAGGTCCAATCGCCATATCCGCCGATTACGCTGCATCATCTGCTGACGCATTCTTCTGGTTTGCCGCGCGGCACCGATTTTTCGCCCGACCCGCGCAGTGAAGCCTATGCCCTGCGCGACCTGACGGTGGGCTTTGCCCCAGGCACGCATTTCTACTATTCTGACCTGGGTTACAAAGTGCTGGGATTGGTGCTCCAGGCGGTGAGCGGCTACAGCTATGCGGACTGGGTGCGCGAGCGCATTCTGGAGCCGCTGGAGATGCAGCATACCTGCGCCGTGACCACCAACGAACTGCGCCCGCGCATGGCAGTGGGCTACCGTTCTCTGTATGATGACCGCCCCGCGCAGCTGAGCCACCCGCTGGTCCCTGCGGCCTGGGTCGAGACTGATTCGGGCGACGGCTGTATGGTCTCCACTGCCGAGGATATGGCAAAGTTTGCCCAGATGCTGCTCAACCAGGGCGCGGGCCCGCATGGCCGGTTGATCTCGCTGAGCAGCTACGAGAAAATGGTTCATCCGATGATCGAAGATGAGGGCGAGGCGTATGGTTATGGCCTGTACCTCTTTGAGGATGATGGCTACCACGTCGCGGGGCATGGCGGGGATGTGCCCGGCTACCAGGCTTATCTGTGGCTCGACCTGGATAACCGCCTGGCATCCGTGGTGTTAATGACCGAACCTTACACGCCGCGCGCCTCTTTCCTGACCCTGGAGTTCTTCCGCGCTGCCTCACTCAAAAACGCGCTGCCCGACCTGCCGCCCCTGCCAAATTTCACGACCGTGAAAGATCCGGAACAATATGCCGGGGTGTATCACGGGCAGAACTGCGAGCTGGTGATCGCCGCCGAAGACCATCACCTGTATCTGGCCTGCGAGGGCCAGCGGGTGGTTTTGGAAGAACGCGAACAGGACCGCTTTTATGCCGACTACCCCGGCTGGGAGCTCTTCCCGCTGCGTTTCGAGCGCGACCGGAAAGAGGTGGTTGTGGAGGTATCGTATGGCCCGCGCCGGTTTGTCAACGAGCGCTACAGCGGCTCGCTGGACTTCTCCGTGCCGCCCGAGTGGCTGGCCTACGCCGGGCATTACCGCGCGCACAATCCCTGGGAGACCAATTTCCGCGTCTATATCCGCAAGAACCGCCTGATCCTGTGCGCGCCAAACGGCGAAGAAGAATACCTGGTGCAGCTCAGTCCGGGCTGCTTCCGCATCGGCGAAGAAGAATATATCCCCGAACGCCTGGTATTCGACCAGTTGGTGGAAGGCCAGGCCCTGTGCGCCACCCGTTCTGGCTGCGCCTACTACCGCTTCTTTACGCCATAGCGATTAACAGAACGACCGCGGCACTTTCAGGCCGCGGTCGTTCTGTTAATGATCATTACTGGGTTTGTACTGGATAATTGGCCTGCTCCCAGGCCAGGAAACCGCCGAGGATGGGGTCGACCTTTTTGAAACCGTGATCCTGAAGGATTTGCGCCGCACGGGCGCTGGATTCCTCAGCCGGTCAGGTGCAGTAGGTGATGATCCATTGGCTGGAATCGAGTTCTGTGTAGCGCGTATCCAGGTCTGATAGGGGAATGTTGACCGCGCCAGGGATATGCCCGGCGGCATATGAAGCTGGGTCGCGCACATCGACAAACAGGGCCGCTTTGCTATCAAAAGCGGCCTTGGCATCCGCCAGCGAGACGCGCTTAATATTCGGCTCCGGTATCTCTACCGTCGCCTGCGCCGCTGGAGCGAGACCATTGGTGGTCGCGTGAGTCGTCGTGGGCACCGATTGCCCGGTCAGCTGCCAGATCAGCACTGCCAGGATCAACAACACACCCACTCCAATCAGGATAATCGGCAGCAGATTGTTCTGTTTTGGACGATTATTTCTCATAACCTCCCTCTCTCCATTAAATCGATAAAACAGGTACTATTTTACCTTTGAAGTGTTTGCTTGTGGGCGCAGAATGCCACCTACAAGCTGCCTCAAATGATTTCATTCCGACTTCATCGGCACTTGCCGGGCGGTTTTTCCGCGGGTGTTGGCGCTGAGGTATTCCTGCAAGAACAGGCCGAAGCCGATCAGGCTAATCACCCCGCTTAACATGAGCGAGGGGCCAAAACCGAACTGATCGGATAACCAGGGGGCGAGCAGCGGCGCGACGATGGAGGACATATACTGCAGGCCCTGTGCAGCGGCTACAAAGGTGGCGCTGTATTCCACCGGGACCCGTTTCATCAGTTCATCAAAGAACACCAGGTTAATCCCGGCCTGGAAAATGCCATTAATCCCGGCAAAAATCACCACGGGCCAGACCTGCGTGCTCAGCCCCACCAGGATGGGAAACAGTGAGCCGCCAAAGGTAGTGGCGACCAGCACCAGCTGCGACCCGCGCCGCCGCGACTGGCGCGTCCAGAAGAAATAGCCGATGATGACGGTGGTATTCGAAGCAATAGCGATCAGCGCGATCCAGAAATCGGAGGCTTGCAGGCCTTTTACGTAGTAAATGGGCAGCAGGGGCAGCGCCAGCGCCGCGCCGGTGAGGAACACAAAGCGCTTGACCACGAAGGACACAAACGGTTTCTCAGCCGTCACCTGCTGGATCATTTCGCGCGTCTCACTTTTCACCGACCGGCGGTGCCCGTCCGAGATGACCTGGTGATCCGGCAGGTTGATTTTGCTGGAGAAGTAGAAGCTCACCAGCCCACCCAGCGAGAGGGCGATGAATACGACCTGATAGTTGAGCGGGAAGGGCAGCGCTGGGAGGTCGAGGATTTTGCCTGCCAGCAGGGCTGTGGCGGCGTTGGTCAGGCCGAGGATCGACCAGCGGTGCGTCATCAGTTCATAGCGTCCGGCGGGGCCGGCCACGTTGTTCATTACCACCGAAAAGGTGATATTGACCACCGTTTGCGGGATGGTGATCAGCGCCCAGATCCCGAGAATGCCGAGCACGGAATGCTTGTAAGGCAGGATGAAGGTGATTATTCCGGTCAGGGCATAGCCAGACAGCACCGCCAGGCGGGCGGAACTGAACCAGGGTACGATGTTGCGCCGGTTTTGCAGGAACTGGCCCAGCGGCAGGGCTAATAGCATACCCGCCAGCGCGGGCATGAAGGTCAGCATGGTGATCTGGAAGGTAGATGCGCCCAGGCGGGTGAGGAAAACGGGCAAGAAGGGCGCGGCCGTGCTGGCCAGGCCTACGCCGATAGCGTCGATCTGCACATTAAGGAAGTTGCGCCGGTTCATCTCTGGCGCGGATTCAGGGGTAGTAAACCAGCGGAGTATTTTACTGTATAAAGTCAGCAGGCTATGATAAGAAGCGTTCATGATCCGTATTTAATAATAGCAGCACCAGCAAGGATTTGAAATATCAGAGGATGCGCAGGCTTTCGATCTGCGCGTGCAAAATCAAGTAAAACAGCCAGGCGAGCAGGCTGAGCTCTCCAAACTGGTTGTGCCGCACCCGCAGGCGCGGGTCCACGCCCGCCATGCGCAGGGATTTGCACAATGAAACCGTCTCCTGGCGTACCTTTGCCAGGGCGGCCTGGAGCTGCGCCCATTCTTTGTGACTGGGGCGGTAAGCTTCATACTCTTCGGCGAGCAGCGGCTCGCCCAGGGCCACGCTCAGGCGGCGCTGGCCCCAGCGTTCAATCCCGATGATATGCGCGATTACTTCCTGGTTGCGCGGATAGCCTTTGACGTGGGCCACCCGCCCGGTCAGACCCTGCCCGGATTTTTCCAGCTGGCGGATCAAGCGGTCCAGGCCTAAGAAATTGGCGGGCAGCTCGAACAGGAACCACACGATTCCCCGGCGAATGCCCGTTATTGCTTGCTGATAGAAGGCCATGATCTCCTCGATGTTCAGGATAAATGCGAGCGCCGCTCGCTTATAACTCGATGTCAAATTCACCGATCTGAATAGTTTCCTGTTCTGCCAGTTCGATATCGAAACGCTGCCGCCAGCGGGCCAGCTCGGCAGCAAAGGTCAGCCACTTCCGTTCGGCGGTCGCCTGAGGCGCGTTTTGACGGCGCTCTTCCAGGTTAGCCGCGGCCCCAGGGCGGGCAATCTCACTCACCAGGCGCATCGCCAGGAAGGTGTGCAGGTCCCAGGCGCGCAGGTGACCGCTGCTGTCAGCGCTGTAAAGGGTATCGCCGAGGGTTGAAAGGGCGAAGCCGGTGACCGGCGCGCTGCGCCCAGGCAGCTCCTGCAGCACGCGCCCGGTAGAGATGTTCCACAGGAAGATTTTGCCGCTGCTGCTGCCGCCGATGATTACCTGGTCGTTGGGGTGCAGGCACAGCGCCGTGAGCGGCAGGCGGTTTTCGATAGCGCGCACCAGCCCGCCGCTGGTGAAGTTCCACACGCGCAGCATGCCATCCCGCCCGGCTGAGACGACCAGTTCGCTGGTGGGGCTGGCTGCCAGGTAGGTGACCGTATCGCTGTGCCCGGGCAGCTCGCGCGCGGCCAGCCCTTCAGGCAGGGTCCAGACGCGCACCAGGCCATCCGCGCCGCCGCTGATCAGGTGCTGCCCACCCGCGCCCAGCTCCAGGCTGAAGATTTCTTCTCGCGAAGGGCGCAGCACTTTTTGTTCCGCTCCGTAGGGGAAGCGCCAGAAGCGGATCGAGCCGTCGAAACCGGCGCTGTACAGCGTGCGCCCGTCGGGGTGCACCGCCAGCGAGCGGATCATGGCCCGGTGGCCTTCAAAAGTTTTGACCATCTGGCCGTTATTCAAGCGGAAGGCGCGGATGCGGTTATCGCCGCCCGCACTGACAATCAACTCGCCATCCGGGCTGAAGGTGAGCGCGCGGGTGACCGGCGCAGGGGCAATCAGCGCCGGTTCGCGCAGTTTGCCGTCTGGCAGCGACCATTGGTAAATGTACTGATCCGTGGTTCCGGCTGCCAGCAGTCGCCCGCTGGGATGCAGCGCCAGGCAGGTGATTTCGGCCAGCGGCGTTTGCAGCAGCTGTTTGGGGCGAATGGGCAGCGGGGCCGCGTGGCACAGCCCGGCCAGCTGCGCCAGAGTTTCAAAGATGGCACGCTCATCCGGCGGCTGCGGCTGCCAGCCCTGCTGCGACAGGCGCTCGAGGATGGCCGCGGACCAGATGGGCGGAGCGGATTGGGCCAGGCGCCACAGGGTTTCCAGCTGCCCGCGTTCCAGCAAGCGGCGCAGGGCCAGTTCCCAGTCTGCGTCGGTCAGGTCGCCCAACCAATGTACCTCGCCGCTGGAACTCAGCTCGCGCAGCCAGTCCATGCGCCCGGTATGGCGGCTGTGTTCCAGCAGGCGGCGGCGCAGTGAGCGCCCGGCGGTTTCGTAGGCGTTCGTCAGCAGGTTGTGGTTGAAATCCAGGGCTTCATATTCCGGCCAGGATTCGGCCAGGAACAGGAACAGCGCGCGCTGCTGCGGGTCTGCCGGAAGGCAGCCCTGTTCGAGGATGCGCCGGCGGGCCTGCGCGTCTTCGTGGCGGATAAACAGCTGGCTGAGCGCATTCGCGGCGGCCTCCGCTGCGGCCCGAGTGGCCTCTGACTTGCCCTCTGGAGCCCCAGCCGCGAGCCGGGTGAGCAGGTCCAGGGTGATCTGGCGTTCAGCCGGGCGGAAGTTGGGATAGCGTTCCACCAGGTCCAGCAGGTCCTCCGCGAAAGGGCGCTGCACGGCCGCCAGGATGCGCGCCCAGTTCTCGGCTTTGTTCTGCGCCGCGCTGTTTAGCAAGCGGCGCTGGAGTTGAGGGGAGGCAAGGTCAAAGAAGGCGCTGGTCAGCGCGATTAATGCGGATTCGGGATAGGGTTCGCCGGATTCCAGCCTGTCGAACCAGTCGAACAGCGCCTTCAGCCCGGGTTGGCCCGGCAGCCAGCCGCGCGTGCGGAGCACCTGCCGGGCGGCGAGCAGATCATCTTCCACCGCCAGCCGGTACAGCGCGTCTACGGCTGCACCCTGACCGGCTTCCGCCAGCCGCAGCAGCGCCTGAAAGGCCTGCCGCCGCACGGCTTCCTGGGGCAGCCCGGCGGCGCCTTCGCGCAGCAGTTCCACCGCCCCTGAAGCCGAGCCATTCTCCGCCGCTGCCGCCGCATCTTCCACCGCCGCCACCACGCCTCTTAACAGCAGTTCTTGCTGCCGTTCTTGTGAAAGGTCGCCGTTGGTGGGTTGGTTATGCAGTAGTTCGGAAAACAGGCGCAGTTCTTCAGGGGTAAACACAGACAAACCTTACCACTCGAGCGGATCAATGCCGCTGAGGATAACTTCACCATCCGGTGAGAGGATCACTTCTGCCTGCGGGACGGTTTCCAGGTCCGCCGGGGTATAGCGGCTGGTGAGGAAGTGGGCGACCTTGTTGGCCGAGCCGATCAACCCCTGCGCCACGCGGCGCGAGGCGTCGTAGCGGCCGGCGATCAGTACGTCCACGTTGGCTAAAAAGCGCTCAATTCCCTTCAGGCGTTGCAGTTCCGCCCAATCATACCCGGTAAAGACCAGAATGGAAAGGCTGCTTTGCTTGCGGATTTGCGCCAGCAGGCGCGCCAGGGCGCGGTGCTGGTGCAGCGGTTCGCCGCCGCTGATGGTCAGCCCATCCAGCCCGCCTGGCAGGGCCAGAATGCGTTCGGCCAGCTGTTCCACCGGCAGCACTTCGCCCTGGTCGAAGGCGTGCGTTTCAGGGTTAAAGCAGCCGGGGCAGCCGAAGGCGCAGCCCTGCACCCACAACACGGCGCGCAGCCCAGGCCCATTGGCGCGGCTGGCAGCTTCAAAGTGATGGATGCGAATCGTTTTATCTTGCATGGCTGGTTTCAGCGCCCCGCGCGCAGTTCTTGATCCTGGTCGATGTCCTGGTCCGGGCTTTCCAGCGCTTCGGGGTTCATGATGCGCGAAAGGATTTCACCACCCAAGGCTTCTTCCAGTTCTTTGGTCAGCGTCAGGCACTTGGTGCCCTGCACGCCGCGCACCTGGATCTGAACGTTGCCGTCTTTGCCAATGGTCACTTCGATCTCTTGCAGTTCCATGGGGTCATTTCCTTCCATCTCAGGCCATCCTGCGCAGCACGATGCGAATCTGGCCGGTTTCTTCTACTTTTTCCTCGACCATGTCGAAGCCCTGCTCTTCCAGCTTGGCGCGGGTAGCATGATAAGCGTAGCGCTGCATCAGGCGCTGCGAGAAATCTTTCTGGTTGATGCCGCGCACGCCGAACCAATCCGCGACGATTTCATACGCGCTGCCTTTCTTGCGCAGGCCAATGTCATAGCTCATTTTCAGCGGCACGCGGATATCCACGCCGGTTTTTTGCCCGCCAAAGCCCTGCACCTGCTGCTCGCCTTCCTGGTAAGTAAGCCCCAGGTCTTGCAGGGCCTGTAAGACGAACTTCTTCTCCACCATCTTGGTTTGAATTTGCGAAAAATGCGACATGCTTTCTCTCCTGCTTTCAGGTCAGTTTTACGACCGGATAATCTTTATGGGTCAAACGGCCTGTTTTGAGATCTCTGGCGGTGATGATCAGGCGCTTGTTTTCGTCGATTAAGAATTCTACCTCAAAGCGTGCCTCCCCGCGCTGGGCGGGGGGTTCAGCGGTGAGGAAAGTCTGGTTCTGCTCGTTCATCCAGAACATGGCGCGCTTTTCCTGCTGTTCGGCAGTCAACGGGGTGATGCGCGCCGCGCCGCTGGGGTCGAAGACCAGTTCGACCGGCTGGTGACTGCTGCGCTGCAGCTTCTCACTCAGTTCGTAGATCGCCAGCCCCAACTGCTGCTGGTTATCATAACTGGCTTTGATGGTCAGGCGCGTGACCGGCTCGGCGCTGGGGTAGGGCGTGCCGCGCTGGATGATGGTGTGGTAGTCATACTTGCCCACCTGCGGGTTGACATAGCGGATGGCGTAGTCATGCTGGATGTGGTCGAAGAAATCTACGCCGCTGATGAAGGCCGCCGCGCCGCGCGCCACGGCATCCAACGGGTGGTGCGAAAGCACCCGCTCGCGGCCAAAGGTCTGGCGCAGGCTGCGCTGCACGGCGGGGATCTGGCTGCTGCCGCCGACCATCAACACGGCCTGGATGCTGTTTTCGTCATAGCCGCGTTCGGCAGCCGCGCGGATGGCGGTGCGGATGGTCTGGTGCATATCGGTGAACAGGTCGTGCCGGTCGAGCAGGTCTTCAAAATTGGCCCGGGTGAAATCGGCTGCCAGCGCGCTGCCGGTATCGGGGTTGACCACCGACAGCTCGGCCTGTTCGGCGAAGGACAGCTTCTCCTTGATCTGCTCGCATTCCACCAGCAGCGCCGTGCTGATGCGGCGAATATCCGCGTCTAAGTCGGTGCGGTGGTTCTGGCGCAGCACCTCCTGGAAGATCCACTGGTCGATGCTCGAGCCGCCGACGTCGCGCCCGGCTTTGCCCAGCACGCGGCAGCGCCGCCCGCCTGCCGCGCCCTCATCGGATTCGATCAGCACCACCGCGGCGTGCATCGTGCCGCCGCCAAAGTCAAACATCAGGTAGACGTTGCCGGGCTGGATGTGCGCGCCGTAACCCAGCGCCGCCGCGGAAGGCTCGTCGATCAGGCGGAAGCGCGGCATCCCCGCTTTTTCCGCCACTGAAACCAGCCAGTTCTCGTAATGTTCGAAGGACTCGACCGGCACGCTCAGGGCGACTTCTTCATTCTGAAAACCCACTTCCTGGGCGGCAAACACCAGGATACTGGAGAGAAAATCCTGCCCGGCCATGTAGGGCGTAATTTCGCGCTCATCGACGCGCACTTTGATCGGGCTGCGGTGAGAGATGTAGCGCTTCATCCAACGGAAAGTGCGCGGGGACTGGTTCAGCCCGCGCTGGAGGACTTGATTGCCGATCCAGGTGCGGTTCTGCGCGGCATAATGGATGAGCGACGGGATGACCGAGATGGTTTCCTCGCCCTGCTGCTGGATCTGCCCAAACTCAGGCAGGTGCAGCGGTAGGCCCTGCTGCAAGTTTTCGTCCCACAGGGCCAGCACGGTGTTGGATGTTCCGAAGTCTACCGCTAAACGTCCCGGCATGGTTGCGTTACTCCACGATGGCTTTGTACAGGCGCCGGCCCTGGTAGGTCACGCCGCTAAAACGGATGCGTACCGGCTGCCCGGGCTGGAGCGCGCCGGTCGATTGCAGCGGGGTGTGCTGGTTGGGGTCAAAAATGGTCTCCGCGCCGACCTGCCCGTCGAAAGCCAGCCCATGTCGTTCCAATGCGCGCAGCAGCCGCTGCGCCACGCTCAGCACATCCCGCGCCTGCACGGGTTTGCCCTGCTTCTCCAGCAGGTCCGCCTGGGTGCGCAGCTGGCTGGCGGGTGCGGCGACGTCGCCGAACAGGCCGGCCAGGCGCGCGGTAAGGTTTTCGTTGAGCTGCTGGCTCTGCCCGGCGCGCAGGCGTTCGACTTCCCCTTTCAGCCGCTGCAGGCTTTCCTCTTTTTCCTTCAGGGAGAGGCGCAGGGATTGGTTCTCACGCTGCAAGTCCAGCAGGCCAGTCTCATCCACTGCCGCCGCCGGCTGGGGTGGGTTTGGATTAAAAATAGAGCGCAGCCACTTCAGCATCTTAGGCCTCCCTTGCGCTTCACGCGGCTTCATCCAGCAGGATGTCAAACTCGCCAAAGCGGATGGAAGGCGATTCTTCAATCTGGATATCGTAGCGGAAGCGATATTGCAGCAGCAGCTTGAGGAACAGCAGCCCGTTGCGGATCGGTTCGGGCAGCGAGTGGTAGGCGCTCAACGCCAGGATATCCGAGACTTGATCGTGCGTGGCAGACGCCAGCGGGCGTGTGAACATATTCGGGATATCCAGAGTGCGCAGGTCCCACAGCACCAGCGAGGCTTCGTTGGTGCCGGTAGCCATAAAGGAGCCGCGCTGCGATACGCGCAGCGAGGTCAGCTGGCCATCGGGTGAAAAGACCATGCCGGGCATGCTCAGTTCGGGCCAGCGGATAAAGCGCACCTGTCCCTCCGCCCCAGCCGTGATGACCAGAGGGTGCTCGGGCAGAAAGGTCACGCCGCGCACCGGCTCGGGGTGCTTAGTGAGCACCGCGCGGCGCGGGCGCTGGGTGAGTGAGGTGTGGAAATACATGCCCACCTGCCCGTTGTACTGCCCGGCGAGCAGGAACTTGCCGTCCGGCGAAAAAGCCGCTTCCTGGGCCACGCCTGTCTTGAAGCCGTCCGCGCGCGGCACGATGTAGGGGTAGCCGGGAATGACGGTCAGGTCCGGCAGGCGCACCAGGGTCAGGCGGTCATGCAGCAGCGCGGCGGACTGCAGGTCAGGCGAGATGGCTGCCGCACGCGCCCAGAAGGGATATTCTTTCTGAGCGATCCTCTTTCGCCGCTCCAGGTCCCACACGAAGGCCTGGCTGTCGCGCCCGGCGGTGAGCACCCAGTCTTCGCCCAGCGGTTCGAGCACCGTCACGGTGCCGGTATGCGCGCAGAGTTCATATTCGCTCTCACCGATCACGCGCACTGTGCAGGGCGCCTGCACACTGGTGCGCTCGCCGCACAGCAGCGTGCCGTCGGGCAGGTAGCTGACCTTGCCGACCGAGTGCTTGAAGTCGGAGATAATGCGTTCGGTGCTGCCGGTGCGGTAGTTCCACAAGACCACCTTGCGCTGGCTGGTAGCAATCGCCAGAACCGGGCGGACAGGCGAGAAGGCCACTTCGTTGATGCGCCCCTTGACTTTAAGCGTGGCGCGGGGAATGGCTAAGGGCAGCTGGCGCTCCAGTTCCGCGTTGAGCAGCTGGATGGGCTGGCGCGAAAGCACCGCCAGCTCTGAGAAGACCTGCTGTTCCAGTTCTCCGGCGGGCTGCCAGTGCTGCTCGTCGAGGATGCGCAGGATCTCCAGGCTGAAAGGCAGGGCCAGTTCGGGAACCAGGGTCCACAGGCGTTGGTATTCGTGATTTTCCGCCAACACGCGGATGAGCAGCGCCGCCTCGCTGGCGTTGACCTCTTCGGACCGGGCGCGGTAATCCACCCCCGCCAGGATGGTCAGGTAGTCGGTGCGCCCGGCTGCCTGCACGCGCCCGGCGATGCGCTGGCGCAGGTCCGCGGGGCTGGCGGCGTAGATGGCGCGCAGCATGGACTGGTCGAAATCCAGCGCGTCGTAGGCTTCCCATTGTTCGGTGAGGAAGTAGAACAGGGCGCGGACCTCTGGGACGCTGGGCGCATAATCGTTTTCCAGCGCGATGGCTTTGGCCTGCGGGTCGCCGCTTTCGATGACGCGCGAGCACAACGCGTCAAGGGTGGCTTTATTCTTCAGGTGCGCCAGAGCCAGGGCTGCATTTTCCTGGATGACCGGGTCCGCGTCCTGCGCGGCTGCCAGCAGGGCCGGCAGGCCCAGGGGGGTGGCTTTTTCAGCCACCAGCAGCTGCCCGGTCTTTAACGCCGCCAGCAGGCGCACCTCGGGCGGTTGATGCGCCTTATACCCGGCTTGCAGCAGGGCCGCTTCGAGCAGCGGGTCGCGCGAGTCGCTCCATAACTGGCAGAAGGCATCCACGGCGGCCTGCTTTTGCAGCTGCGGCAGGCATTCCAGGGCGCGCTGTGCGATTTCTGGGTCGGCGTCCTGGCAGGCTTCGACCAGCGCGGGGATCATCTCTGGCGTGGCGTTCCACAGCGCGTTGCGCTGGTCGGTTTTGAGCGCGGTTAGCACGCGCGCGGCGGCTGGTTTTTGCGCCACGTAACCCGATTCGCTGATCACCCGCGCCAGGGCCGGGGTGCGGCTGCTGACCCAGGCCTGGCAAACTGCATCGACCGAGGCCGGGTTGCGCAGGCTGCGGATGGCCCGGTTGGCCTGCCCGGATAGGCGCGGGTCGAGGTCTTGGCCGGCTTGAATGAGGGCCGGGATCAGGTCGGCGCTGCCGCGCGTGATGCTGCTCAGCCGGTCGGGGTCGTCCAGGCTCAGGCGCAGCAGGCTGAGCAGGCGGATGCTGGCGGGGTGGTTGGCCGGGCGCTGATAATCTACCGCAATTTGCTCCAGCCCAGGGTGGCGCGTCTCGGCCCACACGCCCCACACGGCGTCGATGCCAGTAGCGTAATTCACCTGGCGCAGGGTCTTTTCTGCCTGGCGGCGAACATCGGCATCTTGATGGAAGATATAGACCCGCGCCAACGACTGCGCCGCCAGCCAGTTGCCTGCCGCGGCCAATTCAGTCAGCGCCGAGGTGATGCGCCGGTGCATCCAGCTGCCGATGATGGGTACGTCCTGCTCTAACATCCAGCGCCAGCGCTGAATGCGCTCATTATCGTTATTGGTTTCTGTTCGGTTGGCTTCGTTCTTTGCCACAATCCTTGCGTTATCCTTAACTTTGAGGCCCAATTTCCAGGCGCACAAACTGGTCTTCCGCTTCGCGGCTCTCGGTGAAGGAGGCCGACTGAGCGCGGCCCTCCCGCAGCCACTCACGCAGATAGGTGATCGCCTCGCGCTGCGAGATGGAGAGCGGCACCTGCCGGGAAAGAGCATCCAGAATATCCTGGGTAGTAAATTCGCGTTCGTTATCATTAAAGCCGATGTACATGGCATCGGTGATGGCCTGTTCGATCTCCGCGCCGACAAAGCCTTCTGAGGCGCGCGCCAGGGCTTCCAGGTCGTAATCCTGCGGGATGCGGCGGCGCTTCTTCAGATGCACGGCGAAGATGTCGCGGCGTTCGTTAAAGGTAGGCAGATCGAGGAAGAAGATTTCGTCGAAACGGCCCTTGCGCAGCAGTTCCGGCGGCATGGACGAGATATCGTTGGCGGTCGCTACCACAAAAACCGGCTTGGTCTTCTCCTGCATCCAGGTCAGGATGGAGCCAAAGACGCGCGTGCTGGTGCCGCTGTCCAGGCCGCCATGCGCCAGGGCTTTTTCCATTTCATCGATCCACAGCACGCAGGGCGCGATCGTTTCGGCAATATGCAGCGCGCGCCGGGTGCGCTCCTCGGATTCACCGATCAGGCTGCCGAACAGCGCGCCCACGTCCAGTCGCAGCAGCGGCATACGCCACAGCCCGCCGATCATTTTGGCGGTCAGACTTTTGCCGGTGCCGGGGATGCCCAGCAAGGCGATGCCTTTGGGCATGGGTAGGCCGTATTCTCTGGCCCGGTCGCTGAACGCGCCTTCGCGCAGGCGCAGCCAGTCTTTGAGCACTTTCAACCCGCCCACGTCATCCAGCGATTCGGTCACCGAGAAGAACTCCAGCGCTTCGCTTTCGCGGATGATCTGTTTTTTCTCGTCAATCACCATGTCGATGCCGGTATCATCCAGCACACCGTTGGGAACGATCGTTTTGCCAAACACGCGCTGCGCCTGCGAAGCGGTCAGACCGATGGCTGCCTGGATTAATTTTTCTTTGCCCAGCGGTTTCAGGCGCACTTGCACCCCCGAGGTGCGGATCAGCGAATCGAGTACCTCTTGCAGGTCGCTCGCGTTGGGCAGGGGCATCACTTCCAGCACCACCTCATCCTTTAACTCATCGGGTACCCGGCTGGAAGGGGTAGTGATGAGAATCGATTTCTTGGTAAACTTCATGCGCTGCGCCAGACTGCGCAGCTTGCGGCGCACCTGGGCATTGCCCCAATAATCATGAAAATCCTTCAGCACAAACAGGGAGGAAATATTCCCGTCCATTTTGTCGATCTGATCCAAGGCCGAGAGCGGGTCGCGCGCGGCGGGCAGCCCACCTGTGCCACTGGTGATCCACTCGAAACCGTCCGAGGCATCCCAACTGATGCAAACGCGCCGGGAATCTTCGCACATGCGGTGAATCATCTCAACCGCCCGGCTTTCTTCGTGCGTAATCAGCACGATCAGCGTAAAGCGTGCGCGCAGGTAGGTATCTAGTTCCTTCTCAAAATCCATAAGTTGCGGTATCTCCCTGTACCTCGACAATCATCTTCCTAAAGTGTCTATTCTACGCTCATTTGTTCAACTTTTCAAATTTTAATTTTCTTGAGAGAGGGCCGGGGGGTGAAGATTGAATAGGCATTCGCCCTGGGGGCCGTCCACGGCTGGCAGTACCTCCGTGAAACGGATAAACAAACGGGTAAAATTTTCAGTAAGTGTAGCATTTCCCCCCTTGCCCGGAAACCGGACCTTTCCCGGCGAGGGGATGAGGCCTGTTGTTCCTTCAGGTGGGGATTTTACCCGGGCAATTAACGGGCTTATTCCCATTGATCCCTTGTTGATGAACCCGTATAAATAATGAGGGATAGCTTACTTTTATGACAGATTTGGTTCAAAGATTGGAATCGGTTTACGATCGAGTGGACCAATGGAGCGGTGGCTTGATTGGGATCCTTCGACAGAGCGTAACCAGGTTTACCAAGATGCGCGGTTCCGAAGCCGCGGCGGGCCTGGCTTATTACGCGTTGTTTTCCCTGTTCCCGCTAACCCTGCTCCTGGCGGCGCTGCTGGGCTACATCCTCAGCAGCGACGTGGCTTACGCCCGGGCCAGCACTTTCATCCGCTCTATCTTCCCCTTTTCAGGCGGAATTATCGACAAGAATTTGCAAGCCGTTTTCAAAGAACGGGGGGCAATCGGCATTGTGGGCCTGTTAGGGCTGCTGTGGGCGGCATCCGGATATTTTACCGTGCTGGCGAACGGGGTCAACCTGGCCTGGCCGAAGATCAAGCTGCGCGGTTTTGTGCAAAGCCGGTTGGTAGGCCTGGCGATGATGGGCGCGCTTTTCCTGTTACTGCTGCTATCTCTATTCTCGACGACCTTAATCAGCCTGCTGCCTTATCTGCAAACTGGAAATGCCAGCAGCCAGAGCGGGTCAGGCCAGTCCCTGGGATGGATCATCCTCATCCGGCTGGTGTCTGCGCTGTTCACTTACCTGCTGTTCCTGCTGCTGTATCGCTGGGTGCCGAATAAAACCGTGCCCTGGAAACCCGTACTGATCGGCTCCCTGGTCGCGGCCATCGCCTGGGAGGCAGCGAAGTTAATCTTCGCCTGGTACCTGTCCAGCGGCCTGGCGCGTTATGCGACGGTTTACGGCTCCCTGGGAACGTTGATTGCCTTATTAGTCTGGATTTACTTCAGCAACCTGATTTTCCTGTTTGGCGCGTACCTGGTTGCTTCATTAGAGTTGTATTTTGACCTGCGCCAAACCCGGGTCGTTGCGGAAAAGACTCTGCGGAAAAAAACGCCTCAAGCTTTAAAAGTAGAAAACGAAAGGAAGATATAAATGCCTTTAGATACTGAACTTACCGAAGTGGTTAGCATTCTCACGCGCTATTTTCTTCACGATTTTAAATCCCTGATCGACAACTACGGCGACCAGGCTCCCTCGCTGGCGGAGGAAATGGCAACGCTGCTGGGCGAGCACCTGAACTCGCAGACGCCGTATGGCTCGCTGTGGGATGCCTTCTCTCGCGCGCCGGTCGCGAACGAGGCTGAATTAATGGGCGTGCTAGAAGTGCTGGAGGAAGCCGACCCTGAGGTCACCATTCGCCTGCAGGGTTATTATGCCGCATTCGAAGAACTGGACCAGCCAGGCGTTTCAGAAGTGATCGAGACCTCTGAACCAGAAGACACAATTGACATTCCGGAGGTGGAACGCATCCGCAGTACGGATGATATGGATAACAATGACGAGTACCGCGAGGATAACGAGTACCTGAGGGGTAACGTGGAAGATCATTCGACTTCTGCCATGTATTATGAAGGGCAGGACACAACCATCGAACCCAACCAGACCGAGGAGGAATAACCGCTAAAGTGGACATTTGAGATAAGCAATAGGGAAATCCCTTATTTCACTGCCGGAACCGGTCTGGTATGCTTATCCTTGAAAGTAACCTTCTCCCAAACAATACGCAACTTTCACACCGAATGACAACGATCCAATGGAAAGGAGTTCAGGATGAAAGTTAAGGAATTAATGACCCGGAACCCTGCCTGCGCAACCCCGGATACGGAGCTGCCTAAGGTGGCGAAAATGATGGATGATATGCAGGTTGGTTCGATCCCGGTGATCGACAACAAGGACAGTCTGAAGGTGATTGGAGTGGTCACCGACCGTGATATTGCCACCCGTGCGGTGGCGCAAGGGAAAAACCCGCTGCAAATGAAGGCGCAGGACATTATGTCCAAGCCAGTGGTCACGGTGCACCAGGATGACGACGTGCAGGACGTGGCGAAGTTAATGATGCAGAATATGGTCCGGCGCGTGCCGGTGCTCGACCAGAGCGGTAAAATCTGCGGCATGGTAGCCCAGGCGGATATCGCTTTGAAATCAGCGGAAAATACCACCGCCAAGGTGGTGGAACAGGTATCGAAGCCAACCGAAAAATCGAGTAAAGTGTAGAATTTTCGATCGGGAAACACCGCATCGAATAGCATAAAACAAGCTCACGACTGCCAAACCTGGCAGTCGTGAGCTTGTTTTTAAAGGACAGGCGGGTTATTGAGGGGCGATATAGAAGGGGTTGGACATTGCCTGGGTGATGGGCTGACTCTTGGTGGTGACGACGACCACGTAGGATGTTTGGGTCAGGTTGGGGTTGGCGGGTGTGGGGATGGTTATCGTAGTGACCAGCGACCCATTGGCGTCGGTGACATTACTGGTGACGATGTTATAACCTTGCTTGAGCGGCCCAAGCGCGACGTCCACCGGGGTCAGGGGTGGGAAGTGCAGGGCGGTCACCTGTAAGGGCGCGCCCGCCTGAAGCACATTAGCAGCGCTGCCCACCGAGATCGTGGGCGTGGATTGAGCCGGCACCGCCTGGGTAGGCAGGACATAGGGCGTGGCTTGCAGCACGTTATTAAGCGGCGCGTTCTTACCGGTAACCGGCAGCGAACCCGTGCCGGTAGCCGTTGGCGCAACAGCCGCGCTGGGGATGGTTAGCTGCTGACCGGGATAGATCAGGTTGATGTTGGTGATCTGAGGGTTGGCAGCGCGAATAGCAGCTACGGTGGTGTTGCACAGGCTGGCAATCCCCGACAGATAGTCGCCGGACTGAACGGTGTAAGGGTTAGTACATTCCCCGGTGACAGGCACCAGCGCGCTGCTGGCGTTCGAGCCGTTTCCCTGAATGCTGATCACATTCGACTGATTCGACTGGTTGTTGGTCGTCGACTGCGCGGCGCTGCTTGAAGTGCCGTTATTGGGGGTTAGATCAGCCTGGGTGACGCTCGAGGAAGATAGAAACAGAAACAGCAAGAACAAGAATCCTAATAAAATGAAGACTTTCACCGATCCAGTGACCTCCCCTGCCGCACCGGGAGGCATTGAGGGCGTACCGTTCATAGCCACTTACTTCCCGAATACTTTATTAATTTAATTTCGACTGATAACGAAAAACTTTTCATTTTTGTCCAGGACGCAGAGACGCATCCTTGAAATGGTTCTCCTTAATAAAAATATAACAATTTCATAGCTGATTTTCAATTCGGAAATATCCTTTTTTCAAGGCAGGGAATCCCTATTGGAGGGGGGGTAGATTAACCTCCAGGAAAAAGCCACTAGATGGCATCCTCCAGGGAATGTTGTAAAGCTGATATTGACGAAACCTGGCGTTGATTCTAGAATGAAGGTTATCCTCAGTTAAAAGATGGCGAAAACATTCGCGATAAGGGGATTGAACGCAAAATTTTGGTGGAGGAAAAGCGCATGGCTCAAGTTGAACACCTCGTGACTGCCCAATGCGAACTGGGCGAAGGTCCGTTATGGCACCCGGTGGAGCAGGTGCTGTACTGGGTGGATATTCTGAAGGGACGCTTGCACCGGTATGACCCGCGCAGTGATGCGCATAGCCTGGTCGAGTTGGGCCTGATCACCAGCGCCATGGGCGTGCGCGCCAAAGGTGGCTTTGTTATGGCGACCAAGAAAGGCTTTGCCCTGTGGGACCCGGAAGCTGAAAAGTTTACTTTCATTGGGGACCCGGACGCGGATCAATCTGCTGAGGCGCGTTTTAATGACGGCAAAACCGACCGCCAGGGCCGGTTTTGGGCAGGGAAGATGAGCGAACAGCCCACCAACAGCCTGTTCCGCCTGGACCCTGACGGCTCGATCCAACGCATGGAGAGCGGGATTAAAACCTCCAACGGGCTGGGCTGGAGTCCAGATAACCGCACCTTCTACTACACGGATACGCCTAAGCTCGTTATCTACGCCTATGATTTTGACCCAGACAGCGGCGAACTGAGCAACCGGCGCGTGTTTGCCGAGGTCCCCAAAGGCAGCGGCGAGGGTTTTCCGGATGGATTGGCCGTGGATGCGCAGGGTTATGTATGGAGCGCGCGCTGGGGGGGCTGGAAGCTGGTGCGCTATGCGCCCGATGGCAGCCTCGAGCGCACCATTCCCATGCCGATCGAACTCCCCACCAGCTGTGCCTTTGGCGGCCCTGACCTGAGCGAACTGTACATTACCTCTGCCTGGACGGCAGTGAAACCCGAAAACCGCACCAAACAGCCCTGGGCCGGGGACGTCTTCCGCCTGAAGACGGATGTGCAGGGCCTGCCGGAACCCTTCTTCGCCGGGTAAGAATAAGAGACTAAACCGCAAAGGGAAGCGGAAGGACGCAAAGGGAAGAAAAGAGAAAGGCTTTCTTCTTTCCTTTGCGCCTCTTTGTGTTCTTTGCGATTAGTCTCTTTCTCCTCGCGGGTTATCCACCCTGGTCGCAGATGGCGTAGGCTTCGGCGAGGGTGGTGAACAGGTCGCGGGTGTTGTGATATTCATGCCCAATATACAGGTCATAGGGCGTCTGGGCGATGGCGCGGCATATCCCGGCGTAGTTGATCTCTTGGGTATCGTCGATCTCGTTGCGCCCCGGCACGCCCGCGGTATGGAAGTGACCGATCCACTGGATATTCTCGGTGATGGTCTGGATCAGGTTGCCTTCCATGATCTGCATGTGATAGATATCATAGAGCAGCTTGACGCGCGGGCTGTTGACGCGTTTGACAACTTCCAGCCCCCAGGCGGCATGATCGTTCTGGTAGCCGGGGTGGTCGACAATGGTGTTGAGCAGCTCCATGTTGAGGTTAATGCCTTTCTGCTCGGCATAAGGGGCAATCTTACGAAAGCCTTCCACGCAGGCGGCGATAGCCTCTTCCTCGCTTTGCCCGGCGCGGCGGTTGCCGCTGAAGCAGATCAGCCCGGGCACATCCGCTTGGGCGGCTAAGTCGATGCTGGCATGCAGCTCTTCACAGATGCGCTCATGTTGGCTGGGGTCGTTCAGGCCAGCGGCGATGCTGTCGTGCCCGATCATGCTGGCGATGCGCAGACCATTTTTCCGGGCCAGTTCAACCAATTCTGGAAAATTTTCATCTGTTTTCCAGATTTCGACGGCGGCGTAGCCCATTTCTGCCACGCGCGCCAAAAAAGCTGGCATTGGCACGGGCCGCGGCTGCATGAGCGGCTGCATGATTGGGAAGCAGACAGACTGTTTAATTTTCATCGAGAATCTCCTTTAGCGAACGGTTATAGGCCATAGATATCCTGAGCTTTGGCCTTCAGATACTGCACATAGGGCTCCACCCGGATTGGCCCGCCCACCACCTTCTGCAAGGTTTCTGGCGGGGTGAATTTGCGCCCGTACTGGTGCAGGTTTTCGCGCAGCCATTCGCGCAGCGGGCTGAACTGCCCCTGGGCAATTTGCCCGGTCAGGTCGGGCAGCGCCGCCTGGACTTTTTCCCAGATCTGGCAGGCGATGATATTGCCCAGCGAGTAGGTGGGGAAGTAACCAAACTGCCCGCTCGACCAGTGGATATCTTGCAGCACGCCCTGCGCGTCATCCGGCGGGGTGATGCCCAGGTAACTTTCCATGCGCGCATTCCAGGCATCCGGCAGGTCCTGCGGGCGCAGCGCGCCGCTGAACAACTCCTGTTCCAGTTCGAAGCGCAGGATAATGTGCAGGTTATAGGTGGCTTCATCGGCTTCAACCCGGATGAAGGAAGGCTGCATTTTATTGATCGCGCGGTAGAAGTCTTCCAGCGGCACGCTTTGGAAAGCTTGCGGGAAAGCCTGCTGCAAACGCGGGTAAAAGAAAGTCCAGAAGGGGCGGCTGCGGCCCACCAGGTTCTCCCACATGCGGCTCTGGGATTCATGCAGCCCGAGCGATGCGCCGCGCGAAAGGGAGGTGCGCAACAGGCTGGGGCTGACCCCGTTTTCATACAGCCCGTGCCCGCACTCATGCATCGAGCCAAACAGGGCCGCGTTGATAAATTCTGGGTTGTAGCGGGTGGTGATGCGGATGTCGGTAGGGGCGAAGCTGGTGGCGAAGGGATGGACTGTCGCGTCCAGCCGCCAGGCCTCAGGGGTGAAGCCGAAGCGTTCGAGGATCGACAGGATAAAAACGCGCTGCTGTTCCACCGGAAAAGACCCGTGCAGGCAGTCGGTAGAGATCGTATCCGCACGGGCAGTGACTGCCTCGATCAAAGGGACCAGATCGCGTTTGAGTTCATCAAAAATGGCCTGGACCTGAGCCGTTTTCAGACCCTGCTCAAAGTCATCCAGCAGCACATCATAGGGGGCATCATAGGGCGCGTAACAGTGGATGTACTCCTGCTTTAGGGCAACGTTTTCGGCCAGGTAAGGGAGGAAGCGTCCGAAATCTTTCTCCTTGCGCGCCACGATCCAGTTCTGTGACGCCAGCGCCCCGGCGCGCGTCATGCGCACGCGCAGTTCACCTGGCACGCGGCGCAGTTTTTCAAAATCACGGCGGGCCACGCGCACCAGGCTGGCCTCATCTGATTCGTAGGGCAGGCTTTCGGCGTAAGCCTGGAGCTTATCCAGCAAGCGGCCTAACTCCGCGGAGGTCGATTTATCCGAGATTACTCGCGCCAGAGAAGCCCGCTGTTCCGCGCGGGCCGGCCCACCTTGCGGCGGCAGCATGGTGCGCTCGTCCCAGGAGAGTAACATAGCAATTTTATTCAAATCCGCGATTTCACTGAGGAGATGCTTAAGATGGGCGAAGTCTGAGTTCATACAGGTTCCTCTCGTTTTCTTCGGCTTAGGCTTGCAAGAAAGGTTGGATCGGGAGAAGCTTCCAATGTATTGTAATGGAAAAACCTGATCCACAGGAGCGGATCGAGGATGCGGGATATAATATGAACAGTTTTCCAAGCACAACATTCTGGTTCGAAAGGTTTCCCAATGACGATTTCAGCGTCTTCTCTCTGGCTTACTCAGCTCAAGCGCAATCATGACATTCTGCACCGCCAGGTGGCAGGCGTCACTCAGGCAGAAAGCCTGCTGCAGCTGCCCTTTGAAGGCAACTGCCTCAACTGGGTAGTCGGCCATATCCTGGACGGCTACAACCTTTGCAACGTCTGGTTAGGCCTGCCGGTGATCGACGGCGAAGCCTGCCAGCAGTTGTATGGGCATGGCTCCAAACCGATTACCGGTCCCGAACCGGCCTGGGAACTCGACCGGCTGCTCAAAATGCTGGACCGCGATCTGATGCAGTTGGAAGCAAAGGTCGCCTGCATGGCTGATGCAGAATTCGAACGCGGCGTGGATATGTGGATGGGGCGCATCCCCCTGATCGAGGCGCTGGTCTTTGTCCTGTGGCACATCTCGTACCATACCGGGCAGCTCGAACCGCTGCGCCAGCTCGCGGGCAAACACGATCAGGTGATTCAATAGCTTTGAAGTTTTTGTTAGGGTAGGGAGGATTTACACAGCGCATCCTCCCTACCCTAACGCTTATTCTATCCTTCAGGAGAAAACATAATATGCAGTCACAGTCGTTGAACGGCAGCTGGCAGTTACGCCAGGTGGGTGAAACCGAAGTGTACGCGGGCCAGGTGCCCGGCGGCGTGCACACCGATTTACTGGCAGCGGGTTGCATCCCTGACCCGTTTTATGGCGATAATGAACTGCGCGTGCAGTGGGTGGCAGAGCAGGACTGGCAGTACTCGCGCGCTTTTGAGGTATCTCAGGCGCTGCTGGACGAAGAGCAGGTCTACCTGGTGGCTGATGGCCTGGATACCTTGGGCCAGGTGGAAATCAACGGTCAGCTGGTGGGCAGCTTCAAAAATATGTTCTTGCAGTACCGCTGGGAGGTAAAATCCCTGCTGCGCGCGGGCCAGAACCAGATTGCGATTCGCTTCGATTCCCCGGTCGAATATGCTCGCCAGCAGGAGGAACAGTTTCCCCTGAGCGGCGTGCAGCCCTGGAGCATCATGGGCGGGCCGTACCTGCGCAAAGCGCCCAGCCAGTTCGGCTGGGACTGGGGCCCCATGCTGCCGCCGATGGGCATCTGGAAGGATATCCGCCTGGAAGGCTACAGCACCGCGCGGCTGGCGGATGTGCACCTGCGCCAATCCCTTGCGGATGGCAAGGGCACGCTCAGTGCCACGGCGCGCCTTGAGGCGTGGGGTGAGGCGGGGGGCGAGGCGCCCTTGTACATGGTAATGAAGGTCACCGCGCCAGATGGGCAGGCCTGGGAACAGCGCGCGAAGGTGGTCGGCGCGGCGGTTTCCGTCACGGTAGAAGTGCCAGCCCCGGCCTTATGGTGGCCGAACGGCTACGGCGCGCAGCCGCTGTACGGGGTAGAAGTCTCCCTGCAATCTGGCAGCAAATCCCTCGACCGGCGCGCTTACCAGATCGGTTTCCGCACGCTTGAACTGCGCCAGGAGCCGGATGAATGGGGCGAATCCTTCGTCTTCGCGGTCAACGGCGTGCCGGTGTTCGCTAAGGGCGCGGATTGGATCCCGGCGGATTCCTTCCCCACGCGCATCAGCGCCGCGTACCTGGAAGGCTTGATCCGCAGCGCCGCCGAAGCGAATATGAATATGCTGCGCGTGTGGGGCGGCGGCTTCTTCGAGGAAGAGCGCTTCTACGACCTGTGCGACCGCTACGGCATCCTGGTCTGGCAGGACTTTATCTTTGCTTGCAACAAGTACCCTACCGATGACGCCTTTTTTGCCAGCGTTCGGGACGAGGCCGTCGACAATGTGCGCCGCCTGCGCCACCGCGCTTCACTGGCGCTGTGGTGCGGCAATAATGAAATGGAACAGGGCTGGGTGGATTGGGGCTGGAACAAGGTGGCTGACCCGGCCGTCCAGCGCCTGAAGCTGGGCTACGACCGCATGTTCCATCATCTGCTGCCAGATATCGTCGCGGCGGAGGATCCCGACCGGCGCTACTGGCCCAGCTCGGCTTCCTCGGGCCTGCCCTTCTCAGAGCCCAACGGGCAGCAGCGCGGCGACTGCCACTACTGGGACGTCTGGCACGGGCGCAAGCCCTTCACCGCTTACCGCACGCAGTACCCGCGCTTCATGAGCGAGTTCGGTTTCCAATCCCTGCCGCCGCTGCCCACCGTAAAGACTTATGCGCAAGAAAAAGACTGGAATATGACCTCCTACATTATGGAGCATCACCAGCGCAGCTACAAGGGCAATGGGCTGATCGTGTCGCAGCTGACGGATACCTTCCGCATGCCCAAGGATTTCTCCAAGCTGGTGTACCTGAGCATGGTGCTGCAGGCGGAAGGCATCCGCTATGGGGTGGAACACTGGCGGCGGCACAAGGAGCGCGTGGGCGGCATCCTTTACTGGCAGCTGAACGACTGCTGGCCGGTCGCTTCCTGGTCCAGCCTGGATTACTACGGGCGCTGGAAGGCGCTGCACTATGAGGCGCGCCGCTTCTATGCGCCGGTGCTGCTTTCTGTGGAGGACGTGGAAGAAAAGGGCGAGATGAATGTATGGGTGACCAGCGACGTCAACCAGCCCTGGCAGGGAACGCTGGAATGGCGGCTGGTGACGCTGGCTGGGGAAGTGCTCGAGCAGGGTGAGGAAGCCGTCGCGCTGGCCCCACAGGCATCCCAGTGCATTTTCACGCGCGCCTTTGACCTGACGCGCGAGCAGAAGCGCAAGGTGGTCTTCCAGACGGTGTTGAAGCAGGCGGGCGAGCAAGTTTCCAGCGCCATCACCACCTTCACCGCCAACAAGCACCTGGAACTGGCCGACCCGCAGCTGGCGCTGGAAGTCACTCAAGCGGGCGAGCAGGCCAGGCTGCGCCTGACCAGCCAATCGCTGGCGCGCTTCGTGGAACTGGCCCTGGCGGATGCAGATGTCGTCTTCAGTGACAACTACTTCGACGTGCTGCCCGGCCAGCCGGTCGAGATCACCTGCCCGCTTCCCTCCGCCTGGAGCCTCGCGCAGTTGAAAGCGGCGCTGCAGGTGAGCAGCCTGTACGCTTCGTTCTAAAAGCAGGAAAAAGAACAGCAGGTTAAATGATCACCGGCGCGGATGAGGGGGGCATCCGAGCCGGTGACTGTTTTGATTATACCAGTCTTTCCCGGTAAAACAAGGGGGGAACCTGGACTTTTTTGCGCCCAACTGCTTCCAGATTATGCGTGTACAGGGGAATTTGTGGGTAATTCCCATCCAATTACGAATGTCATATTTGAACGGTGTTCTTTGTCATGATCTTCTCTGGCGGGAATACAGTATTATTAATCTTAGATTAAAATTCCCTTATCAAGCTTAGGAGGAGCCTATACCTACGAATACCGGTTTGTTACGTACCATTGTTTTAACACTCAAACAAGGAGAATGCAAATGATGTCTAAGAAGAAAATCTTAATTCTAGCTGGCTTGCTGGTTCTAGTCGCCCTGGTACTGGCCGCCTGCGCAGCTGCGACCCCTGCTGCCGGCCCCATCGGCGCGGCTGGTCCTGCTGGCCCTGCCGGTCCTGCCGGCCCCGCTGGTCCCGCTGGCCCTGCCGGCCCGGCTGGCCCTGCCGGCGCTGCTGGCGTTGATGCGGCTTCTACCTGCAAGGACTGCCACAATGCGAGCAGCCTCCTGACGGGTAAGGCTGAAGCCTGGAGTATTTCTGTTCACGGTTCTGGCACCGCTTTCGCGCATGCTGGCACCAACCCGGCCTGCGCCGGCTGCCACTCTGGCAGCGGCTTCAGCGCCGCGATCGCCTCTGGCGTTGCGAACACCGCTGTGCAGAAAACTGCGCTGATGAACCCCAGCCGCATTGACTGCCGCGCCTGCCACCAGGTCCACGAGACCTACACGAGCAAGGATTGGGCTTTAGAGACCACTGCCCCGGTTAAACTCATCGCTACCGATGCGACGTTTGATGGCGGCATGGGCAATCTCTGCGCGAACTGCCACCAGCAGCGCACAGCCTTCCCCGCGGCCAAGGATGGCAAGGTTACCGTTGATAGCACCCATTGGGGCGGACACCACGGCCCAGAAGCAGCGATGCTGCTCGGCGTTGGCGGCGCTGATGTTACCGGCAAACCTGCTGCTCACAACAAGGTGGAGAACACCTGCGTGGGCTGCCACATGGGCGGCGCGACTCAGGATGCTGACCATACCTTTGTCCCCAATGTTGCCACCTGCCAGAAGTGCCATACCGATGCGAAGAACCTCGACGTCAATGGCAAGCAGACGGCAATTAAGGCGAAGATGGAAGAAGTAAAGAAAGCGCTAACCGCCAAGGGTCTGTTGGACAAAGACGGCGTGATCGTCCCCGGCGATTATTCCACCAATTACGCAGCGGCGTTGTGGAACTACCTGCTGGTTGAAGAAGACAAGAGCGATGGCGTCCACAACCCGGCATACGCTACGACCCTGCTCGATACTGCGCTCACTGATCTGAGCAAGTAATCCTCTGATTTTCTAAAGTAAGCCAAAAGTAGGCGGGGCTGCCCAAAGTTCTTTCAGGGCAGCCCCGCTCTGCTATTTAAAAGGTTCGCCAGCCTCGCGCCTGAAGTGCAAACACCAAAATTTTTATCGGTATAATTGTGGCATGAGATGACTATCGGGGGCCCGTTAATCAAACTTTTGTGTTTGTACTTGGTACAATTTATGCCATCTTTGAGAAGAATGGGTAAGTCAAGATCATAAAAGAAATGCTACGGGTACCTATGAACAAAGCAAAGAATATAACAGGGAAAATTGCGCTGGTAACAGGCGCCTCAAGAGGTTTGGGCAAAGCGGTTGCTCTGGAACTTGCCCAGTCTGGTGCATATGTCATCGTTACGGGTCGGAGCACAAGGGGGCATAGTACCCAGAGCGAGCTGCCGGCTACGACGATTGATGACACCGTCGATGCCATCCACGAAGCCGGAGGTAAGGCAGAGGCTGTCCAGTGTGACCATACCAGGACTTCACAGGTAAAAGCGCTTGTCGATTACATTGGAAAACAACATGGCAAGCTGGATATCCTCGTGAATAATGCGTGGGGCGCGCATGATCCACATGACGAGGCAGAATCCGGTGAGGAAGTCTGGGATGAGCCGTTGGAACAGTTCGAACATATGCTTTTGGCGGGGCCGTACTCGGATTATATTACCAGCCTGTTAGTGCTCAAATATCTGATGGGGCCCATCCAAAAAGGCCTCATTATCACCACGACCTGGCACACTGCCGAACCGCCAATGTGGCTGCCTTATGAAGCCAGCAAAGCTGCTAAAAACCGTTTGGTCTATGTCCTGGGTTACCATCTCAAAGATAAGGGCATTCCAGTAATTGCAGTGGCTCCGGGGTGGATGCGAACCGAGGTAATATTGACTCATCACACGATGGATGAACTCGAAGGACAGACCGAGACACCATACTATGCTGCCCGAGGCATTGCTGCGTTAGCGAACGACCCGGATGTCATGCGTTTTACAGGGAAACTAATGGATGTTAGCGATCTGGCTGACATTTACGGCGTTACTGATTTAGACGGTTCACAACCACGCTTGAATGCAAAACATCTTCGTTATGAAGATTAGTGTCTGCTGCAAGAGAAACCAAATGATTTCTACCACCTTTCAAATTTTATGTGTTTGTGCTTTAGGCGGGGGTCAACCTCAAGCCGTAACATAAATTGGAAACGGGTTCAGCGACCAGATAGGCGTACATGCGCGTGGGGCGGGCGGAAACCAGGCGGAAGCCGGTCTTTTCATAAAGATGCACAGCAGCCTTGTTCTGGCTGGTGGTATGCAGGTGCACGCCGGGGATCTGGTTTTCCCGCAGCTGCTGCAAGTAGGCTTCGATCAGCTGCCGGCCCAAACCCTGACCGCGCCAGGATGGCAGCAGGTTGATGTGCAGGTGGGCCGGGTAGGCGTTTTCATCCACCGGCGGGACTTCCCGGCGCAGCAGCGCCCCGGCGATCGAGCGCAGGTAACGCCAGGTTTTCGGCCCCATACGGTACTCGCCGCGCAGCAGCTTCTGCAGCAGCCCCGGCAGGATTTCCTTGCGCAGGGTCTGGTTCTGGCGGCGGCTGTTAAAGCAGCCCACCAGGAAACCAACCACCTGCTCGTCCGCGCAGGCCACCCAGCTGTGTTCGGGTTCGTAGTCGGTGTAGTAGGCATAGAAGCCGTCCATGAACAGGCGGCGGTCTTCCAGGTAGCGTTCGATGGGCGCGCCAAAAAAAGCGGTATCCGCGCCAATGGCTAACAGCGCCTGGCGGTCGCGCGTTTGGAAAGGGCGAACGAAGCTGGGCATTAAGCTTCCTCCGCGACGGACTGCCTGCACAAAACCGCGCCGCCGATGACCAGCACCGCCCCCAGCCACAGCGACACGCCGGGCTGCACGTGCAATACGAAGGCCGAGATGAGCGTCGAGAGCAGTGGGGTGAGGTAGGAAAGCGAAGCGATCAGGATGATTTTCCCCTTGCGCACGGCGATGTCCCAGAACATATAAGCCAGCATCGCGGGGAAAAGCGCCATGTAGGCCAGGGCTGCCAGTGTACTGGCGGACCAATGCGCGTTTTCGGGGACTGCCAGGCGCGCCAGGGCCAGCAGCACGCCGCTCGCCAGCAAGAACAGCGGCACGCCGCCCCCATCTTGTTCAGCTGCCAGACGGCGCGAGAGGGTGGAGTACAGCCCCCAGCAGATGGCGGCCAGCAGCGCGCAGCCGTAGGGCAGCAGGTCAGCGGGGGCTGGCAGCCAGAACAGCCCGGCCGCGTCACTGCCGCTGCTCAAGGCCAGCCAGACCCCACCCATGGCAACCAGGATGCCCACGGGCAGCAGCGGCCGCGCGCGACGCTGGAGGATGGGCACGGAAAACAGCAGGCTGAGCCCGGGCCACAGGTAGTTGATCAGCCCGACCGCCAGCACCTGCGTGCGCGTAGCCGCAAACCCGATCGCCAGGTACAGCGCGACGATATAGGCCACAAACAAGGCTCCGCAGCCCAGCAGGTAGGCGCGCGGCAGGCGGGTTAGCGCGCGCAGCCCGCCCGGGCGCAGGCTGGTGAGCAGCAGCCCGGCAGCCCCGGCCAGGCCGTAGATCCAGGCGGCGGCGGTAAAGGTGCCTAACTGCTCCGTCAGGCTGCGCGAGAAGGCAATGGTGGTGCTCCACAGCAGGATGGCCAGCATGCCGTACAGGGTGCTTTGGCGGGAAGGGGAAACAGCAGTCAGGCTGGACAAGCGACCTCCAGAAGGGGCAAGGGTGGCGATGCCAGTAACTATACCCGCAAAATGCGTGCAGGGCAATAAAAGTTCGCCATGCAGCGCCAAGCGCATTTCTTTCAGGAAGGTCCTATTGCCTGGATAGGGAAAACCCCATACGAGGGCGCTTGCCTTTACGGTATGATCAAAGGAACGGGGGATCAACCAGCGAAGTTTGGATTTAGGTCAGGCATGGATATTATCCATACACCAATCCCTTTCCACCTGAACTGCCCGCAGATCCAACAGGATGAACTGCTGGACCTGGGCCTGGGCAGCCGGGCGGAAGCGGTAGAAAATTTAAGAGAGATGCAGCGCATCAATGCGCACTTTGGGGGCACGCGCGCCTTGACTCGCCATCTCTACCCGCGCCTGCTGCTGCATGGCGGTCCGGCAAGGGTGTTAGACCTGGGTACGGGAGGGGCAGGCCTGCCGCTGCTGCTGGCGCGTTGGGCGCGCAAACTTCACCTGCCGCTGGAAATCTACGGCGTAGACTGGTCGGCGCGCAATTTGTCGATCTCACTGGAAAATATCCAGGGCGCGCCAGAGATCCACCTGCTGCAAGCGGATGGAGCGCGCCTGCCGCTGCCCAGCGGGCAGGTAGATTTTGTGGTCTCGACCCTGTTTCTGCACCACCTGACCCCCGCTGCCCTGGTGCGCGTGCTGCGCGAGGCGGACCGGCTGGCGCGGAAAGGGGTGATCATGAGCGACCTGGTGCGCGGCTGGCTGCCCTACCTGGCCTTTAAGCTCATCCAGCCGGTATATGCGCGCAATTACCTTACGCGGCATGATGGCGCTTTATCCGTACGCAGGGCGTATACGCCTGGGGAGCTGGCGCGGCTGGCGCAGCAGGCTGGGTTGACCAGGGTGCGGGTTTATACCCACTGGCCCTGGCGCATGACGCTGGTGGCGGATAAGTAAATCCATTGGGGGAGGGAAGGCGGTGAGATGATGCGAGAAACTTTATGGGATGCGGTGGTGGTCGGCGGAGGGCCTGCCGGCAGCAGCACAGCCATTTCCCTGGCGCAAAAAGGATTAATGTCCTGATGTGTGAGGCTCGCACCTATCCGCATGATAAGCTGTGCGGAGAGTTCCTCTCGCCGGAATGCGAGGGGCTGCTGTGCCACCTGGGGTTCGGAGAACGGCTGTCGGAACTTCAGCCGGCGCAGATTGACCGCGTGACCCTGACCGCGCCAGACGGCAACGCCTGGGAAAGCGCTTTACCCGGGCACGCGCTGGGCATCAGCCGCAAAACGTTGGACGCTGAACTGGCCAACCTGGCGCGCCAGACGGGGGTCAAGGTGCATGAAGCCAGCCGCGTGACCGGGCTTACTGGCGATCTCAAGCAGGGTTTTGAACTGGAAGTGCGCGGCCCGGCGCATACCACCACGGTCTATACCCGGGCGGTGGTCGGCGCGCACGGGCGGCGGGATGCTTTTGACCGCCTGCTGGGCCGCCGGTTTCTTAAGCAGCGCCAGCCGTTTATCGCGGTGCAGGCCCATTATCAAGGCCCGCCCATCCCCGGGCGGATTGAACTGCACGCCTTCCCGGGGGGGTACTGCGGCCTGTCGGAAATTGAAGGGGGGCAGAAGGTGGTGTGTTTCCTGGCGCACGAGCAGGTTTTCCATCAGGCGCGCGGGCAGGGCCGGGCCAGCATCGAAGGGTTTGTGGAATGGATGAAGACGCAGAACCTGTTTCTGCGCTCCTGGATGCAGTGGGCCGACCGCACCCACGAGCACTGGCTGTCTATCTCGCAAGTGCCGTTTACTTCTAAACCGGCTGTCGAGCGGGATGTGGTGATGGTGGGCGACGCGGCGGGGGCGATTACTCCGCTGGCGGGCAACGGCATCGCCATGGCCCTGGAGGGCGGCATCCTGGCGGCGGGAGCCTTGGCACGTTTTTTGGAGGGCGAAATCGGCTCGTCCGATCTGCGGCGGGGCTATGGGGAGATCTGGAACCGGCGTTTTGGCCGGCGGCTGCGCCTGGGCAGGCTGCTGCAACCCATCCTTATGCACCCCAAGGCAGCTTCGCTGGCCCTGCGCGTGTTCAACAAGTTCCCTTCCCTGGGGCAGTTCCTGATTACAAGTACGCGCAGCCCCTACCAGGCCGAGTTAAAGGCCAAAGCAGCGCTGCCCGAATTATGGACGCCTGGTGATGCGGTGCAGTCCGAGAAACACAACGAGGTATGATGACTTTAGCGAAAATACGCGGCCTGGGCACGGCTGTACCCCAGACATGTTACACGCAAGCAGAAATTTTAGCGAACCTGCGCCCTTATCTCAGCCAGAATCCGCATACAGAGACCATCTTTGCCCATGCCGGGATCGAATCGCGCTATTTAACAGTGAATGGGGCTTATTACGAACAGGAACGCGGCACGCAGGAACGCAACGAGCGCTACCTGGAAGCGGCGCTGCCATTGGGCGAAAAAGCCATCCAGCGCTGCCTGCAAGCTGCGGGCGTCAGCGCGCAGGCTGTGACGGACCTGCTCGTGGTTTCCTGCACCGGGCTGGATATCCCTGGGCTGGACCTGCGCCTCGCCGGGCAGCTGCAAATGACGCCCTGGCTGCGACGCACCTGCGTGCTGGGCATGGGCTGCTATGGGGCATTCCCTGGCCTGCTGCGCGCGCGGGAAGCGGCCCTGGCCCGGCCTGGCGGGCTGGCGCTGGTGCTGGCGGTAGAAATCTGCTCGCTGCACTTTCAACCCCATGATTTATCGCTGGAAAATGTAGTCAGCTCCGCGTTATTCGCGGATGGAGCAGCGGCGGCGCTGGTCAGCACACAGCCAGGGGAGCGCCCTGGCCCCGCGCTCATCGATTCTGCCACCTACTGTGATTACCAGACCTTTGACGAGATGGCTTTCCACCTGACCGACCACGGTTTCCGCATGAGTTTATCGGCCTATGTGCCCAAACTGCTGGCTGCCAATGTGGAAGATTTCGTGGATACCCTGCTGGCGCGCAACCACCTGACGCGCCAGGATGTTGCCCACTGGGGGGTGCATCCGGGCAGCAAGAAGATCCTGGATTATATTCAGCAGCGCCTGGAACTGAGCCCGGCGCAGCTCGCGCCTTCGCGAGCGGTGCTGGCTGAATATGGGAATATGTCCTCCGCAACCATTCTCTTCGTTTTGCAAGAGATCCAGCGAGTGCAGCAGCCTGAGGAAGGGGCCTACGGTGTGCTGCTGAGCTTTGGCCCAGGCCTGACCATGGAAGGGGCATTAGTAAGCTGGTAAGGGGGTTTGAAAGCACTTTCGCTGTCTGCCAACTGCACTACGTTTCCAAGCAATATTAAGGTTGTGATACAATTGTTGAAATTCATTTCCAACGTCTGTTAATGTCTGCTATTTTGAAAATCAGAAGCGATTTCTTAAACTTGCGGCAAATCGCGAAGCCCTTTTTCACTTTGAAAAAGGGCCTCCTGTTTCTATCCATTGTGCTGATTACGGCATTTGGCTTCTGGTTGCGTGCCTATGCTGCGCCGCGCCTATCGGTGGAAGTTGACGAGCGAGTCTATTTCCAGGCTGCTTTGAAGTATGCCAGTTTTATTCGGCAAGGCCAATGGAAAATGCTGACGTGGAACCAGTACAATTGTGAGCACCCCCCGCTGTATAAAGTGATTTATGGACTGGCTATATTGACCCAACCGCCTTTGGAAAATTATAATCCAGAGGAATTTATTGATGGTATGGCCATGTACAAGATTAAGGTAAGCCGTTGGGGGATAGCCGATCGTTTTGTTTCAGTCGTGTTCGGTGTGCTTACGGTACTTGCTCTGGCTGTCGTTAATCCACTGGCGGGCCTGTTCTTTGCCGTTGATACCCTCGCCGTTCAATTCAACAGCATGATTTATTTGGAAGCTCTGCCTACCCTGACCAGCCTTCTTAGCGTTTTAGCTTACCTGCATTGGTGTAAACAGGGAGAGCAGAAAAACCGTTCCCGGCGCAGTGATTTCCTCTGGTTAGGTTTATCCGCTTTTTTTTTGGGATTGAGCGCAGCGAGCAAATATACTTACGCGGTCGTTGGCATTGCGTTACTAATCCACTTCCTGGTCGGTATCCTGAGTAAAAAGATACGCCCTACTGACGGACTGCTCCTAGCAGCCTGGGGAGCGGCGGCACTATTCGTTTTCTTTGCCTTTGACCCCTATTTATGGAAACACCCAATTGCCAACCTGCTCCATTCTTTGTCCTTTCATATGAGCTATACCACCAACTCAAGGAACATCACTGATGCCAGTTTCCCCTTTTACCAGCCGTTAGCGTAACTTTTGTGCAACTGGAAAGCAAGTTGCTTTAAACCGAAAAAAACTGCACTTTAACAAAAAAGCTCAAAATCCGTTATGCTCCTGAAAAACCCAGGAGCAAACATGAGCGAGAAACAACCGGATACCCTCACCCACCACGCCATGCTGGTTGCCTGGGGACAATTTGCCCAAAGTATTGGCATGATCCGCGATATTGAAGGCGTCGCGCTGCACCAAAAGACGGTCGAGCATAGCCCGCAGACCAAAATTTTGGAGTTTTTCATCGCCATTTTGGCCGGATTGCCGCATCTCCAAGATCTCAGCCGCTCCGCTCACCCCATCGACCAGGACCAGGCCGTCGCCAAAGCCTGGCTGCAAGCCGGTTGGGCCGATTACAGCGGTGTGAGCCGCACCCTATCGGGGATTAGTCAGCCAGAGGCCGATCAAATTGCCCAAGTTTTGCAGCAAATCACCCAGCCCATTCTGGCCGAGGAGATCATGCAAGCCCTGAAACGGAGCGGACGGTTGGTCTATGATGGCGATTTGACCGATCGACCCGTTTCCAACACCAGTACCAGCTATCCGGGTGTCGCGTATGGACACATGGGGGATGGCTTGCACCTGGGGTATCAGGCCGCGATGGTGAGTTTGCATAGCTCAACGTATGGCCGCTTCTGGCTGTCGGTGGTGGATCATCCGGGCGATACGGTTTCCGCGACACAAGCAGAAGCGCTGGTTCAGGCGGCTGAACAGCGCACCGGGATGCGTCCCTTGCGCCGAACCGATCTTCTGAAGGAACGAATTCGAGCGTTGGAAGCCGAAACCCATCAGTTTCAGGACGAAATTGCGGTACGTCAGAAAGCATTGGCCGACAGCCAGGCTAAACGAGCGGAAATCGAGGCACAGTTGGCGCAACAGCAGGGAATTCTGGCGCAGTCCGAGGCCGATTACCAGGTAAAAAACCGCCCGGAACGCCCCTACAGTGCCTTGGCCAAGGCCCGTCAAAAACTGACGATGTGGCAGGGTCGTTTAGCGCGTTGTGAAAAGAAGATCGTCCAGCAGGAAAAGCAGTTGCAGGCGCACCAACAGCAGGACGTGATCGCGCACCTGCGGACTGTGCGCTTGCAACAACGCTTGCAGGCATTCGAAACTGATAACCAAAGCAATCTCTTTCCGATCCAAGCCGTTTTTCGGATCGATGCCGGTTTTGGGACACGCGAGAATGTGGCCTGGTTGATTGAGATGGGCTATGAAGTCTACACCAAGCCCTATAGTGACTGGCTGACACCCCGCTTGAAGCTGGAAACGCAGGCTCAGACGAACTGGATCCGGGTGGGGAACAATGCCGAAATGATCGCCTGGAAACAGCGCACCTTTGCCGATTTCCCCTATCCGTTGGATGTCGGCCTGGAGCGTTTCTATACTGGCAAAACCCAACGCTTTGGCACCCTCATCCATTTTGGGCAAGATCCCGTCACCACCGATCTGCCCACCTGGTTTCACCACTATAATGCGCGCCAGCTGATTGAAGCTGGCATTAAAGAAGGGAAAAATGGGTTCGCCATGCACCATTTGAAAGTTCGCTCCGCTCCAGCGATCTTTTTGCAAGAACAATTCGCCGTTTTTGCAGCCAACTTTGTCCGCTGGGCAGCCCGCTGGCTGCGCGAACAGTGTCCTCAGCTTCCCGATAGCTGCTTGAACTCGGCCCATCTCGGCGTAAAACAGCAAGTTCTGGTTGCCGCTCATACGTCTGCCTGGGTGATTTGGCAGGAGCAAGGTTGTTTGTTAAGGTTCACGGACCACAGCCTGTTCGCTGGCCAGTCCCTTTCTGTTCAAAACCAATGGGCGGTTCAGTTAACTTTGCCGTTTGCTCAAAATGCTGTTTTTTGACGGTTAAAGCACTTTGCTCGCTGATTGCACAAAACTTACGTTAGTTTATTTCTCTGCACCAACTTTTACGTTTTCGGGTAATGCCGAAGCAATTTTCCCGATCAAGCTGGATACGATTATCGGCCTGTTGGCGTTGCTGGGGTTACCCCGCCTATTCAAGCGTCACTTGCTGTACTTCATTTGGTTGATCACCGGGCTGATAATGTTGTTATTATGGCCGACAAAGTGGTTACAGTATACGATGATCGTGATTGTTCCACTGTGCTATTCGGCAGCAATGGGTGCGAGCTGGTTGTTTGATCAGGTGGCAAAGAGGATAACAGCGGCATTCTTGAATAAATTTTACCAACCATCTAATAAGCAAGAAGTATAGGTTTCTGTGGCCTTTGGGGAAGGAAAGTCCTAAAAAGGTGAACCTGAGATTTATGGTGGGTTCCAGCTGCCCAACAAGACGGTTGGAACCCACCCGTTTTTCAACTAGTGGGTCAGTTGGCATGCGTGATGCCATTTTTGGATGAGGTTCAGTTTGGGGCGAAAGGCACGGCGCACACAAGCGCCCGAGCCACCTAAGGCCGAACGGCGCTGTCGACTGCGTTCCCGCCGGGCAGCTCTGGCGCCGCCCCATTCAAATGGTGTTGGATTTTGGTTCCAAGCATTTGCCACAGCCTCTAACCAGGCCATGATTTGACCAGGTGCCTGGGGATTTTGCCCGGACAACGCCCGGCGAACCAAAATGCGCTGAATGGACTCAGCCATATTCAACCAGGAACCACCCAACGGGGTATATAAAACCATCACGCCGTGTGCGAACAGCCACAACACCAATTCGGGGGTGTAATGTCCTTTCAGGTTATCCCAAATCAACAGCATCCGTAAGGGGGGCAGGGTCTCCGGCAGGGTAATCCGCACCGATAAACCGCGCTGCCAGGTTTTCCATACCTGGCGGTTGATTTCTTCATCCAAGATGGGTTTTTCAGGGAGCGTTTTGAGGATGTCTTCCACCTGGGCCTTGATCCAGGGATGCAAAATGGCATTGGTCGATTGGGTCACGCCTTTGACCCGCACAGTTCCACTGGCCGGATGAAACAGGGTCAGCATTTTGGCCGTTCCATTGCGAATGTACTCATGGGGTTGATGCACCGGCTGACTTTCCGGCTGCCAGCTTTCCCCCGCATAGGGAACCGTTTGATACGGCCCTGCCTCATCTTCTACCCAGGTAGCCAACCCCATTTTTTCGCCCTCACGATAGGCCATGTCAATCAGTTCTTTTTTTGCCCTGCATCCGGATCCGTGACCATCACCACCCCGCGTTTGCGTTTCCGGGCCACCTGCCCCGTTTCACACCAGGTGCGCGACTTCTGCCAGCGGAAGCCCGCTTCCTGCAATATCACCCAGATGCGTTCCGTACTGATCTCCGGTAAGCCATTCGCCGATTTCCGCAGCACGTGCTGTAAAGTGGTTAGTGACCAGGTATTCGTGCCATCCTGCTCGGCTGTCGGCTGTCGTCGTGCTGCTTGTAAGACACGCTCCCGTTCCGCAGCCGTGTATTTCGCCTTTGGCCCACCACCGTGCTTGGGCTGGATCGCCGCCAACCCTTCCCGATTGAACTGCTCTACCAAATGCGAGACGGGATCGCCGCATTTCCGCCCGACCCGTTCCGCCGCCTGGGTATAACTGCATCCTTCGGCTACCGCCAAGATTTCTTTCGCTCGCAACACATGGCTGGCCGGTTCACTCTGCGATCGGCTGATCCGCTCCAGCCATTCTCGTTCTTCTTCTGTTATCTTCCGCAATGGGTCTTTCTTTCGTCCCGTCATCGCCCTGTCCCTGCCTTTTTGGAGTGGTTTCTTTTCCACTCTTCATGGCAAGTTCCGTGCCAACTGACCCACTAGCTGTGGGCCAACTTGAGCTTGTAGGTGATCAGCTCATAAGGGTGGAAGTCGATGGTGAGGCCATCTTCCGACCATTTGACCCGGCCGCCAGCCTCTTCGTCTTCGAGCAGGTTGGTGCGCCAGGCCTGGCGTACGGGCAGATTGGTTTGCAGGTGAACGGCGCCCTGCGTGCCATTAGCTTCGTATAGGCGAACGATGATCTCGTCCGAAGTCCTCGGCCTTTTTGACAGTATCCAGCACCACCGCCGGGTTGTCGACGGAGAAGTAGGAGACCTGGTTGGGCTTTTCGTTGGTTGGAAAGAGGATCAGCGGGTTGTTGAAGCGGTAGCCCTCTGCCACTACCTGCGCCGACTGCGGCGTGCCGCTGTGCGGCAGCAGCGCGTAGCGGAAGATGTGATGTCCCTGGTCCGCGTTGGGATCGGGCGAAGTAGGCGCGCGCAGCAGCGAGAGGCGCATGACATTGCCATGCACTGCATGGCCATATTTGCTGTCGTTGAGCAGGGCGACACCGAAGTCATTGTCGGAGAGGTCAGCCCATTTATGCGCCACGACTTCAAAACGCGCCATATCCCAGCTGGTATTGAAGTGGGTGGGGCGCTGCAAGCTGCCGAACTGGATTTCGTAGGTGGCCTGCATGGCGCGCAGGTTGAGCGGGAACTCCACCTTGAGGAACTTGTGGCGCTCGTGCCATTCCACCTCTGTGTTGAACTCCAGGCGTGGGGAGAGCGCGTTGAGCTGCACGGTCTGCACCAGGCTGCTGTTGGGGCTGAGCTGGTAGGCAAAGGAAACCGCTACGCGCAGCGGGCCTTTCTCGACAATCTTGTATGAATTGGCCCCGCCAATGTCGGCGCGTTTTTCGAGGTGGAAGATATCCACGTCCCAGGCGTCCCAGTTGTTGGGCTCGTCGTCATAGAGTACAAAGTGGTTAGCGGCCTTGCCCGGCTCGACGCTTTCACGCTGGGCCTGCTTATCAAACAGGCTGATCAGGCTGCCATCCTGCCCTAAAACGGCCTGAACATAATCGTTCTCGAGCACCAGGCGATTGCCTTGCTGCTTGATCTGCGCCTGCTGTTCGACGCTGGTCTCGGGCTGGAACACGGCATAGCCATAGGAGGGGGCGCTGGCGACGCCCAGGGCTTTGCCGCCGGCGCTGGTCTGCACGCCGGGCGCGCCATCTGGCAGTTCGACCACTTCTGTGCGGGCGAAGCCGGTGGTGTTGAGCGCGCATACCTGGCTGGCTTCCGCTTCGGGCTTGCCCAACAGCGCAACCATGGCCTGGTTGCGCAGCTGCGAGCCTTTGCCCAGGACTTCCTGGTAATGCGCGTTCGAGTCCTGGTAAACCAGGTTGATCGAGGAACCGGGGATAATGTCGTGGAACTGGCTGGTGAGCACAATTTTCCACAGGTGGTCGAGTTCCGCGCTGGGGTAAGCGTAAGCGCTGCAGGCGTGCGCCACAGCCGAGATAAATTCCACGTCGTGCAGCATGAACTCGCTCAGGCGGTTGTATTTCTTGTTGTTGGCCTGGGTGGTGTACGTGCCGCGGTGCAGCTCGAAGTACAGCTCGCCGACCCAGGTGAGGAAGTCCTGCCCGTTTTCTTCCAGGCGGGTGAAGAAGCTGTTGGGGCCGCGCATTTCCACGCGCGGCAGGCCGTCCACGTCGTGCATGCGCTGCACCTGCTCGAGCATCTCGCGGGTGGGGCCGCCGCCGCCGTCGCCATAGCCAAACAGCAGGTAAGCGTCCTGCGAGCGGTCCAGGTCCTTGTAGTTGGTCATACTGTAGAGGACCTCTTTGACATCGGCCATCGAGTTATAAGTGTCGGCGGGCGGGAAATGCGTCAGCACGCGGCTGCCGTCGATGCCCTCCCACCAGAAGGTGTGGCTGGAGAGCTTGTTAAACTGGTTCCAGGACAGCTTGATGGTCAGGAAGTACTTCATACCCACCTGGCGCAGGATTTGCGGCAGGGCGGCGGAATAACCAAATACATCTGGTTCCCAGAACTCTTCACAGGTGACGCCGAACTCCTTGCGGAAGAAACGCTGCCCGTATAGGAACTGGCGCACCAGCGCCTCACCCGAGGGCAGGTTGCAGTCTGGTTCAACCCAGCTGCCGCCCGCCGGGATGAACTGGCCAGCCTTGACCTTGGCCTTGATGCGCTCGTACAGGTCGGGTTGGGTTTCTTTCATCCATTCATACTGCTGCGCCTGTGAGCAGGCAAAGCGGTAATCGGGGTAGTCATCCATGTAATTGACGGCGGTAGAGAAGGTGCGCGTGCACTTGCGCACAGTCTCAGCCAGGGGCCACAGCCAGGCGGTGTCGATGTGCGCATGGCCAATCGCAGACAGGTTCAGCTGCCCGCCGCCGTTCTTGGCGGCGTAGAAGTGCGCCGCGGTTTCGCGAGCGGTTAGCCAGGTGGAGCGGTCATCCAGGTCGATCTGGTTGACCAACTCATTGGCGACGAACAGGGCCTGCGCGCCGCGCGGGGTGTTGAGCGGCAGGTTGGCGGCCATATCTGCGATGACTTTGAAATCCCAGAGCAGGTCCCAGGCTTCGCGGTCAAACGCGGCGATTTCCGCCTGGCGCAGCTGGCCGATATAGCTCAGGCGCACAGGGTCGCCCTGTACGCCCAAACCGAACAGGTTGTTGACTGCCATTTCGATATACAGCGTCAGCGTTTCGCCGCCTTTGGCGCTGCGCGTGAGGATGTACTCGGGGCGGGGGGCGGTCAGGTTGCCCCAACTGCCCGCGCCGGTCAGGCCCTGCCTGGGCTTGCCGTCCTGCCAGACCTCAGCTTCAGAGGCGGAATCCCACAAAAAATGGACTTCGCGCCCTGCCCAGGCGGTGGGGATGTCAATTTCCACGCGGAACCAGTGAGTGGACCAGAAGGGACCATAGCTCTCTCCGACCTGGGCCGGCTGGTACGCGCCCTGCATGGCTTCGGCATAAGAGATGCGCTCAGGGGCGTGGAATACGGAAAGTTTCACCGGGGCGCGGTCGGGGTACAGTTTCCCTGCAATGCCGCGTTCCGTCGCAAAGGACTGGACGCGCTGCAAGGTGAGTTCGGGATGCTTTTGCATGTGCTCAACTCCACAAAGGTTAGGTTCTACGACTAAGCAAGGCAATATGGTGTTTGCTGCGTTTAAATTGCAGCAAACACCATATTCATTGGCTACAGCTTATTTTACTGGCTCTGCTACGGATTCGTACAGGTAGCAGGCGGCTTCCTGGCCCGGGCGGATTTGATAGAGCGGCGGGCGGGCGAGCAGGCAGCGGTCCATGTGCTTGGGGCAGCGCGAGTAGAAGCGGCAGCCTTTATTGCTCAACTTGCGCTGCTCCTCCTCGGAAGGGATTTCCATCATATCGCCCCACTTGACGCGCGGATCGGGGACGGGAATGGAGTTTACCAGTAATTGCACATAGGGATGGCGCGGCTCTTCGATCACCTTGGGCGTCTTGCCGCGCTCGGCGATTGCGCCCTGGTAGAGCACGTAGATGTCGTCGCCGATCTGGTAAGCGGTGCTCAGGTCGTGGGTGATGTAGAGGAAGGAGATGTTAGCTTCGTCGCGCAGGCGCATCATCACGTCCAGGATCATCGCGCGCAGCGAGGCATCCACCGCGGAAACGGGTTCGTCGGCGACGATCAGGCGCGGTTTGAGCAGGTAGGCGCGCGCCACCATGACGCGCTGGCGCTGCCCGCCGCTGAGCTGGTGCGGGTACTTCTCGAGAACTTCTTCCCCGCGCATACCCACCACGCGCAGCGCGTCTTCGATCACGTCGCGGGCTTCGGTCTTACTGCCCGCCAGGTGGAAGCGGTTGATGACCATGTCGAAGATGTGTTTGACGCGGTAGAAGGGGTTATACACTTCATACGGGTCCTGGAACACGGCCTGCACTTCGCGGCGGTATTCCAGCGTTTCTTCGCTGTTCATCTGCGACACGTCTTTGCCTTTGTAGATGATCTGCCCGCTGGTCAGGTTTAAAAAGCCTAACAAGGCGCTGGCTAAGGTCGTCTTGCCGCTGCCGCTCTCACCGGCAATGGTGGTGATCGTGGCGGGTTTGTCATAAATCGTCAGGTTAAAGTCTTCCAATGCAATAATCGGCGGCGTCGAAGCTAGAAAGCCCCCGCCGTAAACTTTTGTCGCATTGCGGATTTCCATTAAAGGGGTTGGTTCAGGCATAGTCTATACCGCTTCCTTATCGTTATACAGGTGGCAGGCGACATAATGATCCGGTTCCAGTTCGCGCATGGGCGGGACGATGGTGCGGCACATTTCCATGACGTGCGGGCAGCGGAACTGGAAGATGCAGCCGGGGGGTGGGTTGCGCATATCGTGGGTGAGGCCCTCGGTGACCTTGAGCGGCTTGCGCTCTTTAATGGAAGGGATTGAGGCGATCAGCAGCTGGGTGTAGGGGTGCATGGGCTTGGTGAAAGCGCTGAGCACCGGGGCATTTTCCACGATATTTCCGGCATACATGACGATCAGGCGGTCGACCAGCTGGGCCAGCAGGCCCATGTCGTGGCCGATCATCACCACGGACACGCCCAGGCGTTCTTTGACGTCTACGATGGTCTGCGCCACCACACGCTGCACGACCACGTCGAGCGCGCTGGTGGGCTCATCAGCAATTACCAGGGACGGGCGCAAAGCGATGGCCATAGCGATGCAGACGCGCTGTTTCATGCCGCCGCTCAGTTCATGCGGATACATTTTGTAAACCCGGGCGGGCAGGCCGACCAGGTTGAAGAGTTCAAGAATATCTTTTTTGATCTCGCTGTTGGACTTGTGCGAGGAATGGGCCTCGATGGCATCGCGGATCTGGTCGGCGACGCGCATGACTGGATTAAGCGAGTTCATCGCGCCCTGCGGGATCAACGAAATATCACGCCAGCGCCGCTCGCGCAGCTGGCGTTTATCCAACGTGCGCAGGTCGATGCCGTTGAGCACGACTTCTCCGGAAAGGATGCGCCCTGGGGCCTGGACCAGGTCCAGGATGCCCATAGCCGTGGTCGATTTCCCGCAGCCCGATTCACCGATCAAGCCGACGATTTCACCGCGGCGCACGTTGAAGCTGATGCCGTTGACGGCGATCACGTCGCCGCGCGGGGTTTCGTAGTGGATGCGCAGATTGTCGACCTTGAGGATGTAGTCTTCCTGCTTTTGGACGTTTGGCGAGGAAATGGGTAATGGTTGGAGTGTGGAAGCCATTATGCGTTTGCTCCTCTCAGGCGCGGGTTCGCGATTTCATCCAGGCCGGTCGTGATCAGGAACAGGCCGGTGAAGATGATTACCAGCACCAGGATGGGGAAGCCCCACCACCACCACATCCCGCGCAGAATGGCTGCCGAGCGAATGGAATAGAAAATCGTCATCCCCAGGGTGGGGATGCGGGTGGGGCCCAGGCCGAGCGCTTCCAGGCTGGCCGCGGCCAGAATCGCGCCGGAGATGTTGCCCGTGAGGCTGGCTGCCAGCCAGGGCAGCATGTTAGGCACCATTTCTTTAATCATGATTTCCAACGGCGGCACGCCCGAAAGGCGCGCCATGCGCACGTAACCGCGCTCGCGCAGCGTCAGCACCTGCGAGCGCACCAGGCGGGTAGGTGCTGGCCAGGCAAACAGGGCCAGCAGCATGGCCATGGCGTTTAGCTCCACCACGCGTACATAGGCCGCAATTACGATCAGCACGGCCAGTGAGGGAATGGTGATGATCGAATCGGACATGGTGCGGATGATATTATCCGGCCAACCGCCCATGTAGCCAGCGATGGAGCCAAGCACCACACCTACGATCATGCCAATGCCCGCGGCGACCACGCCCACTTGAAACGAGCGCGGCGCGCCTTCCATCAAAACGGCGAGCATATCTCGCCCGTTGCTTTCCGTCCCCAGTGGGTTGGTGGCGTCGCCGCCGGGCATCCACATGGGGGGTTTATTTAAGTCTGACGAGCCGACCAGCGCCAGTTTGGTATCCCAGAAAAAAGGTCCAATGAAGCTGAAGATCAGCACAAACAATATCAGGCCGCAGCCGCCCAAGAACTTCGCGCTTAACCAGGGTGAATCCCAGCGGTTTAAGCGCGAGATTTTTTTCTCGGGGACGCTTGAGTTTTCTTTTGCAGTAACAGCAGACATAATCTCTTCTTCCGCCTACTTCTTCTGATAGGTGATGCGCGGGTCGATCAAGGGGTAAATCAGATCGATGATAAACACGGACAGGGCCGTCGCCAGGATCAGGATAAAGGTGATGCCTTAAATCATGGTGTAATCCTGGGCGGTGATGGCCTGGTACAGCTGGTAGCCCATGCCGGGATACGCAAACAGGTACTCCACCAGGGTCGAGCCGCCCACGATGCCGCCCAGGCTGAGTGCCAGCGCGGTAACCTGCGGCAGAATGGCGTTGCGAATAGAATACTGCCAGAATATGCGCATGGGTGAAAGGCCCTTAGCCTGCGCCAGGATCAGGTAATCCTCGTTTTCCGCCGAAATCATCATCCCGCGCATACCCAGCGCCCAAAAACCCATCGAACTGATCACGATGGCGAACGCGGGTAGAATGCCGTGGTAGAGGGCATCCCCAATAAACTTCCAGGTCCAACCAATCTGAACCCCCCGGCCGTACCCCCCCGAAAATGGGAACCACTTAAGCCCGAAACCAAAAAGATAAATGAGCAAAATGGCGAGCATGAAGAAGGGGATCGATGTAAAAGTCAAAGAAAAGGGCAAGAGCGACTTGAGAAACTTCGGCGTCCTGCTCCAACCCAGTAAGGCCCCAATCAGGTTGCCTAACAAGAAGGAAATGACAGTGGCTACGGTCAGCAGGCTGACGGTCCAGGGCAGGGAGCGCGCGATGAGATCGTTTACCGTGGTGGGGAAGTTGGATAATGAATAGCCCAAATCACCGGTAAACACATTTTTGATATAGCTGAAATATTGCAAAATTAAGGGTTTATCCAGGCCAAACCGGATGCGCCAGGCCTTGATGATTTGATCTGAGTTCTCGATGCGACCGCCGACAGCCGTCATGCGACCGACCATCGTTTGAACTGGGTCACCGGGCGCCAGCCGCGGAATGATAAAAATAATCGTGGCGCCGACCCATACGGTCAGAATGAACATGAGTAAACGCCGAAAAACATAGGCTTTGGTTAAACCACCCATTGAGGCACCTTTCCAGGCTTTGGGTCTTCTCTTCTTTCGAAATGTTGTCGGGATAGGGGTTGGCGGTTCTGCCTTGCGCAGAACCGCCAACCCAATATCCAGTCAGGTAATCCGAACTACTGGGCTACTTGGCAGGCTTCAAGTTCACGAGGATCTTGACGGTGCTCTGCCACCAGGTCGTCGGGTGGAGGTAGTTGTTCTTGGCAGTTGGCCAGTTGGTCCAATAGGTGGTGTCGAAGGGGATCAGCTTCTTGGCCTGGGCTACGGGGATGACCGGGAGTTCTTTGTAGAAGATGGTCATCGCTTTGACATACAGGTCATCGATCTTGGGATCGCCCAGAGGCAGGGTCCCGATCTGAGCCACGTAATCGGAGTATTCCTTGTTGTCCCAGCGCCACTGATCGCCGGAGGCGCGTTCGCCAACGGGTTTCAGCCAGCGGTTGGACAGCGTGTCCATGGAAGCCCAGGGCTCGTTGATCGAGCCGCAGGTCTGCCAGCTCATCTGCGCTTCGAACTTACCGAAAGCGGCGTTGTCCCAGTAGGTCGCGTCAGCAATGTTGCGGGTGGTGGCATTGATGCCAGCTTTCTGCAGCTGTTCGACCAGCAGCTGAGCAATGCGCTGCTTTTCAATGTAAGCTTCATCGGTCTGGATGTCGAGCGCGAGCTGCTGCCCGTCTTTGGCATAGTAGCCATCGCTGCCCTTGGTATAGCCCTTGGATTCGATCATCTGCTGGGCCTTGGCAACGTCGTGGGTCAGGATGTTCTGGAAGTTCGGATCATCCTTCATCAGGTCGACGTAGCGGTTGAGGGGCGGGTAGGCAGGGAAGAAAGCCTTGGAGGGCTGGCTGGTGCCTTCGTATGCGATCTTGATGATCTGATCGCGGTCGATGATGTAGTTCAGCGCCCAGCGCATGTCGGGATCGTCCCAGGGTTTGACGGTGTTGTTGAGTTCCAGGGTGCGCTCGCAAGGATCGGCCCAGGCGTAGGGGGAGCCGTCGAACCAGGCGATGACGTTGGGGTTCTGCGCTTGCAGAGCCTGGAAAGCGCCCAGGGTGATGTCCATCAGGCTGTCGAGCCCGCCGTTCGCCATCAGGGCGGCGCGGGTTTCTTCAGGGCCAGCCCAGGTCCAGATGAGTTTCTGCGGAGCAGGCAGCGGCTGGAAGCCAGTCTTGGCCGCCCACCAGTTGTCATCGCGCACGTAGGAGAACTCAGTCTCGCTGATCGAGTTCAGTTTGTAGGGGCCAGTCCCAACGGGCCAACCCTTGGCGGGATCATAATACTTGAAGGTCAAAGGATCCTGGCCTTCCCAAATGTGCTTGGGGAGGATGGTCAGAGAACCCCAGATTTTGACGGCGAAGTAATCCAGCTGGAAGCGAGGGTTGGGCTCATTCAGATCGAATTCGACGGTGAGGTCGTCGACCTTCTTGACGTCTTTCACCCACAGCACCATATCGGGGTTATAAGCCAGGCCTTCAGTGCTCTTGATCATATTGACGGTGAAGACCACGTCATCCGCGTTGAAGGGCTGCCCGTCACTCCAGGTGATGCCCTTGTGCAGTTTCAGGGTCCACACGTCCAACGTATCGTTGGGGGTCATGGATTCGCCCTGCCAGGGCTCGATCTTGCCGCTTTCATAGTTGAGGATGAAGAGCGGTTCGAGCACAGCCTGGTGATAACCCTGGTCGCGGCGTCCGCCGGGGACCAGATAGTTGAACAGGTCAGGGGAGGGAACCCGGCCACCATCGATGTCGAAGATGACGGTGTCTTTGCGGGCCGCGTTAGCGTAGTCGCCGCCAGTTGCTGGTTGTGCGGCAGCGGGTTGCGTCGCGGTGGGTTGCGCAGGAGCAGCCGCGGGCTGCGTAGGCGCGGCAGCAGCCGGCTGGGTGGGCTGGGCAGGCTGCGCGGGAGCCGGGGTCGGCTGCGCCGGGGCGCAAGCCGTGAAGATCATGGTCAGGGCCAATATAGCGGTGAACACCCTGATTAAGCTTGTTTTGGACATATTTCCTTTCTCCTCATATCGTTTGAAGGGCATCATCTGAAGGGAGCGCCCCTGCGGATGATGCAAAACCGGATCGGTTTGTGATCAAATGGAAAAGATATGGATCTTTGCTTTGGGCCTGCTTGCACCTCCATACTTTAGGATAAGTGTAATTTTTCCCAGGGCAACCCTGGATCAGGCTGTATTTCAAACGATAAATTACCGGTAAATAGTCCTTGCAATAATGATATTAGCACATCCACGATTTGAAATCAATAGGGAAGTGTTCGAATTACATATAAATAAAACGAATTGGGTGATTGTTTTCGAACATTTCACATGTTACAATGGGAACATATACAGCAAACGAGAACTATTTTTGACATAGCGCTGAAGGTGCTTAATGATGCGAGCCAAAGACCGGCAAAATCTAATCGTCTCACAGGTTGAAAAGAAGGGATTTGCTTCCGTGAAAGAACTGGGAGACCTGTGCCAGGTGAACGTGATGACCATCCGGCGCGACCTGAAGTGGCTCGAAGAACATAAAAAAATCCGCCGCACGCATGGCGGGGCCGCTACGCTGGCCCCCGCGCCGCGCAAAAGCAAAGAAAGCCTGCCGGTATCCGTCCGCGAGGAGCGCCCGCTGGTCGAGCGCATCGATGTCCTGGTCGCTTCCGCGCCTACCAGCAAGTATGAAAGCGTGCTGCCTGACGCGACTGGCCGCAGGACGGTTCCCATTGTGGCCGAATCGACGCCGTTATCCATCAGTGAAACCTGCGTGGCCGTCGATAATTCCGCGGCGGGGCGCGCTTTAGGGGTCTGGGCCGGGGCATATGCGCGCGATCATTTTGGCGGGCAGGCCAGGGTTCTGGACCTCACCTATCACCTCTCGAATACCCAGGAGCGCAGTAAAGGCTTCCTGAGCGGCGTGCGCGAAGTGATCCCAGACGCGGAGCTGATTCTGTCGATCAACACCCAGTCGCGCTATGAAATGGCCTACCAGCTGACTTTTGACGCCCTGACGGTGCATAAAAACATTAATATCATCTTTGGGATGAATGACACCAGCGCCTTGGGCGCGATCCATGCCTGCGAAAACCTGAATATCCGCCCAGAACAGGTGCTGGTGCTGCCGTTTGGGATTGAGGGCAGCACCTTCTGCGAGCTGATCATGGAAAGCAAGTACTGCCGGGCCGGGCTGGCCATGTTCCCGCAGATTGTGGGGCCGGTCTGCGTGGAGGTTGCCATCGCCTTGTGGAACCACCTGCCGGTCCTCGAGCAGTACAGCTCGCCCTTTGCCGTGCTGACGCGCGAGAACCTGGGCGATTATTACGTCAAGAATAAACTTGGCTGGCAGCTAAAATGGGAGCAGGTCCAGGCGGCGCTGAGGCTGCCCTGCCCGCTTTACCTGGAAGGCCAGCATCCTTCCCCCAACCTGCCCCGGCGAGTGGGCTTTGTTTATACGTTTATCGAACATGAATGGTACCGCTCGCTGATCTCGGCCATGCAGGCTTACACGGCGCAGCTGGGTATTGAACTGGAAGTGGTGGACGTGGAGCAGACCCTGAAGGATGAAATCGACTGGCGGCAGCGGGAAATTGCGCGCTGCGCTTTCCAGGAGATCCAGCCGGGGGAGACCATCTCGATGGACAGCGGGCCCATTTCCATCTACCTGGCGTACCTTTTGAGCGAGAGCAAGAAGCCGGTGACGATCATTTCAAACGCCGCGCCGGTGCTGGAAATTTTGAAGAACAACCCCAACATCACCCTTATTTCTACGGGCGGCATCCTGCGGCGCAGCAGCATGACCCTGGTTGGCCCAACCGCAGAGGCGACGCTGCGCGAGATGCGCGTGGATAAGCTGTTTCTGGCAGTCAACGGCGTGTCGTTGGGCTTTGGCCTGTCGCACAATAACCTCTCGGAAGTGACTATCAAGCAGGCGATGATCCGCTCCGCGCACGAGGTGATCCTGCTGGCGGACCATACCTGTTTCGAGCAGGAAGCTTTTATCCAGGTTGCCCCGGTCACGGCGGTGCAGCGCCTGATCACGGACGATGCGCTGCCTGCCAGCGCGCGCCTGGAGATGAGCAAGCTGGGGATTCGGGTGCTGCTGGCGAGCGCCTGAGTACCCGGCGCTTCATGCCAAACATAGGGTTACTTATGCCCGGCTGCCCCGGCTCGGGATTCTCCCCCTCTGACAAAACCTTCATTTTATGATACGATTCCCTTACAGTGGCGCATCTGGGGTATAGATGAGCGCGCCGGGAAGGCAAACCATAACCGAGGGAATCATGGACGAAATCTCTGACGCGGATATCCTGCCGCTCTCGTTGGAACATAACTTTTGGACCTGGTCTGCGCAGGCGCAGGTCAAGCCCATCCCGATCAAACGGACGGAGGGGGTGTACTTCTGGGACGTGGACGGGAAGCGCTACCTGGATATGAACTCAATGGTCATGTGTGTGAACATCGGGCATGGCAACCAGCACGTGATCGAAGCCATGGTCGACCAGGTGCGCAAGCTGCCTTTTGCCGGACCGGGCATGGCGACTGAGCCGCGTGCGCTGCTGGGGAAGAAACTGGCTGAGATCCTACCGGCGGGGTTGACGCGCTACCTGTATACCCTGGGCGGTGCGGACGCGAACGAAAATGCCATCAAGCTGGCGCGCGGCTATACCGGGCGGCATAAGATCCTCGCCCGCTACCGTTCTTATCACGGCGCGACCTATGGCGCCATCGCCGCAACAGGCGACCCGCGCCGCCTGGCAGCGGAACCGGATACCATGCCGGGCGTGGTGCATTTCCTCGACCCGTACCGCTACCGCTCGACCTTTCACCGCAGCAATCCCGATATCTCCGAGGCGGATTTCTCTCAGGATTATCTCAACCACCTGGAGGAGATTATCCAGTTTGAAGGCCCCAGCAGCATCGCGGCGATCTTGCTAGAAACCGTGACCGGCACAAACGGCGTGATCATCCCGCCCAAGGGCTACCTGCCCGGCGTGCGCGCGCTGTGCGACAAATATGGCATCGTGCTGATCTGCGATGAAGTAATGAGCGGCTTTGGGCGCACCGGCAGGTGGTTTGCGGTAGATCATTGGGACGTCAAGCCGGATATCCTGACCATGGCGAAGGGTTTGACCTCGGGCTACGCGCCGCTGGGCGCAGTGGCGATGCGTGAAGAGATCGCGGCGGCCTTCAACGAGCGCGTGTACCAGGGCGGGCTGACCTACAACGGGCACCCAGTCTCCCTGGCGGCAGCGATCGCGACCATCGAGGTGATGCAGCAGGAGAACCTGGTGCAGCGCGCGGCGGAAACAGGCGAAGTGATGGCGGATATGCTGGCGGAATTGGTGGAGCGGCATCCCTCAGTGGGAGAGGTGCGCTCGATTGGCTTGTTTGGAGCGATTGAACTGGTCCGCAGCCGGAAAACGCGCGAACCGCTGGCCCCTTACAACGGCTCCAGCCCGGTGATGAGGCGGCTGCACAAGACCCTGCTGGACCTGGGCGTTTTCCTGTACACCCACTGGCACACCGTGCTGCTCATCCCGCCGCTGATTATCACCCCAGAGCAGCTGCAAGAAGCTTTCACCGCTCTGGACCGGGCTCTGGAAATCACGGATGCGGCTGTAAAAGGGGAATAAGGCGCTTAAGTAACTTTTTGGGAAGTGCTGCATCAGATTAAGGTGGAATCATTTATCCTTCTCAAATTATGGGACTGCGGTTCCCTGGCTTTCTGAGAAGTTTTCGGATTTATAAAAAGAGGAGTCAAGGCGATGGAATTCAATTTAACCGGAATACCCGGCGAGGAAACAGAGACCGGCGGGGGGCCGCTGAAGGTGCTGGTGTTAGGCTCAGGCCCGGCGGGATTGTCGGCGGCGCTGTATGCGGCGCGCGCGCAGATGGAGCCGCTGGTGCTGACCGGCATGGAACTGGGCGGTCAGGCTGGTTTGACCAATACAATTGAAAATTACCCGGGGTTTCCCGAGGGCATTGGCGGCAGCCAGCTGGGCGAGCTGTTCCAGAAGCAGGCGGAACGCTTTGGCGCGCGGGTGGAGTTCGACTCGGCTACCGCGGTTGATCTCTCCAGCCGGCCTTTCAAGGTCACCGCTTACAATCAGGAGTACCAGACTGAAACCCTGATCATCACCACCGGGGCCAGCCCGAACCATTTGAATATCCCTGGGGAAGAAAAGCTCACCGGCAAGGGCGTCTCCTGGTGCGCCACCTGTGACGGCTGGTTCTTCCGTGAAAAGGACGTGGTGGTGGTAGGCGGCGGCGACAGCGCGCTGGAAGAGGGCCTCTTCCTCACCCGCTACGCCAAAAGCGTGACCATCGTCCACCGCCGGGATGAGCTGCGCGCCGGGGCTATTCTACAGAGCCGCGCCTTTGCTAACCCCAAGATCAAATTCATCTGGAATTCGATTGTTACCGAAATAATCGGCGAGGATGCCACCAAAGCGGTGCGCTTGAAGGACGTGCTGACCAACGAAGAGCGCGAATTCCCCACGGACGGCGTGTTTATCTTTATCGGTCACACCCCAAACACGCAGTTGTTCAAAGGCCAGGTAGAAATGGATGACCTGGGCTATATCAAGACCAACACGCTCATGGAAACCAGCGTTCCGGGCGTGTACGCCGCGGGCGAAGCCGCCGACCCCAACTTCCGCCAGGTGATCACCTCGGCGGGCATGGGCGCTGCCGCTGCCATGCAGGCAGTCAAGTTCCTGGAAAAAGAAGGCGTCGAATAATTTTGTCAAAACAAAAAATTGGGCGGGAATTCCCGCCCAATTTTTTTGTTTAAGGTATTAAGGTTTGGGGGTATCTGTCGGAACGGGGGCCGGTTGGCCGGTACCGATCCAACTGAATACGCGCTGCACGCTGATCGTGCCGCCAGGCTCCCAGATGGGGTCGCCCGAGTCTTTGTTGGTGCCGGTCTGGCGGACGGGCAAGACCGACCAGCGGAAGACGTGCGGGGTGTTGCTCACCGGGCGGAAGGATTTCAGGGACGATGAATTTGGTGTCAGTGACGTATTCCACCAGCTTGCGCGCGTTGCCTTCGGTGACGTCTTCAATGGTGACGGCGTAAGCTTCGTTTTGGCGCAGGTTGCCCACCGAGGACCACTGCAAGGTGATCACATCCGCCGGGTTGGTGAAGGATGCCCCGTCCGCGGGCAGCAGCAGGTTGGGGGAGGGGTAAGGCGGGACAGCCGTGGGTGTGGCAGTCGCCAGGGAAACACTCTGCTCGCACAGCGGGATGGTAATCTTCTGCCCGACATAAACCACATCACTGGACATCGCGTTATAGTCAACAATTGCGTTATTACTCACGCCGTAGTTGGCGGCGATGGAACCCAGCGTATCGTTCTCTTTGACGGTATAAGCAACCGTATTGCACTCCGCCTGTACCTGCTCCGTTGGGTTGAGCGTGCGGGTCGGCTCGGGTGAAGGCGTGGGCGTGGGCTGCGGGATCTTCAACACCTGCCCAACCGAAAGATTGGTGCAGTCCGCCGAAAGGCCGTTGAGTATGACAATGCTGTTCACTGAGACGTGGAAGGCATAGGCGATGGCGAGGCAGGTGTCATTGGAGGCGACTTTATACTCGACCGGCGGCAGCGGCGTCCAGGTGGATGCGAGGGTGGGGGTGGGCGTCACCGAGGGCTCGATGGTGGCTGTGGCGGTGGTGGTAGGCGTGGCAGTGATCGTCGCCGCCGCAGCCGCGACCGGGGACTTATCGCCCATGCCGTTGAGTACAGCGTACACAGCCGCCGCACCGGCGACCAGCAGCAGCACCGCCAGACCAAAGACAACCGGCAGGCTGAGCGTCACAGCAGGGATGCGCGCGCCGGAGACTCCCTTATTGGAGGCTACGGCGACGCTGGGCGCCAGGTTGCTGCCGCACACGGAGCAGCGGGTGGCATTGATACCCAGGCGCGTTCCGCAGGTGGGACAAATTTTTGTAGTGTTTGTTTGATTTTCCGGACTTATAGTTCCCTTAACGAATAACCGGGGGGCCCCCCGGTTTATGGGGATTATACCACAGCAAAAGCGGGCGTCTTTCCAGGAGCATGGGCGGAACTTTTCAATTTGCTAACCCCGAACTTACCTGGGGAGTGTGGATCATTTTTTACGACCGCACCCCAGACCGGCGCTCGGTGTGGATGGGTTGATGCGCTGGATCCTGGCATAGGGGCTGGTCACCTTCCGCCCGGCGTTACCGCCCGGGCTTTGGGTCCCCGCCGGGTGAACCCGGCTCTTAAAGCCCCTTTCAAGGGGTGCCTTCCTATAAACCGGCGGCTTGAGGGCGGCGTGATTCCTTGCCGACCGCTGACCGCAGCATCCATCCCACAGTTTGCCTGCCTGGGCGGATCGCGACCCCGCAGCTGCATCCTGCTGTCGGGCGTGAGGTTGCTCGCAAAACTTTGAAACGCACTCCGTGCCCGGTAAGGCGTTTACTTTGCCGTTCCGATATGATATGCTTACCCACGAAATGGACAGGCATAGTATTTATTTGCATATTCCCTTTTGCCAGCATCGCTGTAGTTACTGTGATTTTAACACGTTTGCGGGCATGGGGCGCTGGGTTCCCGCCTATGTGGCGGCACTTTGCCAGGAAATTCGCCAGGTGAGCGCTAAAAGCCCGGAACATATCCCCGTGCATACCATCTTTTTTGGCGGCGGCACGCCCTCGCTGCTGCCCGCTGACCAGTTGGGGCAAATCCTGGGGACGCTGAGGGCGTGCTTTGACCTGCAAAAAGGCGCGGAGATCACCATGGAGGCCAACCCGGGCACGGTTTCCGCCAGCTACCTGGCGCAGGTGTTCGCGCAGGGCGTGAACCGCCTGAGCTTTGGCATGCAGTCCGCGCACCCAGATGACCTGCGCCTGCTGGAGCGCCAGCACGACTACTTTGACGTGCTGCAGGCGGTGCAGTGGGCGCGCGCAGCCGGGTTCCAGAACTTGAGCCTGGATCTGATCTTTGGCTTGCCAGAGCAGTCGCTGGAACGCTGGCAGGAGACCCTGGCGCGGGCGGTGGCGATGCAGCCCGAGCATCTCTCGCTCTACGCGCTGACCATCGAACACGGCACGCCGCTGCAGAAACGCTGGGCGCACGGGCTGGTGCCGCTGGTGGATGACGACCTCGCCGCGGATATGTACGAATATGCCATGGCGTCCCTACCGCAGGCGGGCTATGAACAGTACGAAATCTCCAACTGGGCGCGCCGGGATGCGGCGGGAAGGTTGTTTTCCTGCCGCCATAACTTGCAGTACTGGTACAACCAGCCGTATCTTGGTTTTGGCGCGGGCGCGCACGGCTTTGCGGGCGGCAGCCGCACGATGAATGTGGGCGGCATTCGCCCGTTTATTGAGCGCTGCGGCGCGGAAAAACTGGCGGATCAGCCTTTCCCGGCAGGCCCGGCAACCCGGCGCACCATCCCGGTTGACCGCTGGACGGAGATGCAGGAAATGATGATGGTGGGCCTGCGCTTGACGCAGGAAGGCGTTTCTGCCAGTGCATTTGAAGCGCGCTTTGACCAGCCGCTGCCTGATGCTTTTAAAAAGGAAATTGGCTACCTGCTGCAAGCACGCCTGCTGGAATGGACGGATGGGACGGACCCCCGCCTGCGACTGACACAGCGCGGGCGGATGTTGGGCAATCAGGTGTTTATGCAGTTCGTGGGGGCGTAGATCGGATCTGAGTCAGGAAACGACGACCAGCGTGCCGTAGCCGGTTTGCTCCCAGGTATCCGGCGCGCAGACCGGGGTGGTCCAGCGGAAAAGCCACTTGGCTTCTTCCGTGCGCAGGTTGACGCAGCCGTGGCTCATCATCATGCCGAAGTTGGTGTGCCAGTAGGTTCCGTGCAGGGCCACGCCGTTGGGGGCGAAGAAGGTCGTCCAGGGCACGCCGGGCAGCTCATAGGCTTCCAGGCTGCTGGTCACCTGACCATCGCCCATATGCTTGGAAGGCATCTTGGAATAGACGTGGAACTCGCCGGTGGGCGTATCCGTGGAGATGTGCCCGGGCGTGGTCAGCCGGTCTGGGACGCCGGTAGACACGCGCGTTTGTAAGACGACATTGCCATCCTCGTACGCCGTCAGGCGCTGTTGAGCGATCGAGACCTCGATGCGTTTCTTCCAGGGGTCCACGTTGGCTGAGATGGGGGCAAATTCCTCAGGCTTGATCAGGCGGAAGTGAATTGCCGGAGCGTGATATTCCAGTTCATTTAATTCGTCGTGCAGCCGGTACCAGGGCGTGCCGTCCGGGCCTTCGTCGATGCCTTTTACCCAGTGCGTCGAGCTGTAATACAGGCGGTAGACCGGATCCCAGGTTTTGTTGTAATCCAGGAAGCGCATGGTTTGCGTCATTGGCACGCTGACTTCCGCCAGCTGCCCGCGCTTTTCGGGGATGGAAGCCGCCACCGGGTTCAGGCGCACTTTGACGCGCTGCAAATAGGCGCTGTGCACGTAGCCGCCAAATACGCGGTACCAGACCGGGTTATACCCAGGGCCGTCTGGCGAGATGATTTCATCGTAGATGTTGATCAATTCATCCCGGAAACGCTGGTACAGAATGGTGCTCTTATCCGAGGGGCGGCTGTAGATGCTGACCGAGCGAATCGCCACGCGGGCAATATCCCCGCCATCTGGGTCCTCGCCTGGGCCGAAGAAAGGCCGGAAAGCCAGCCCACCCAGGCTGCCCAGCACGGACAATTTTAGAAAGTCGCGGCGCGTAAGTTGTGCCTTCATGCTTCTGATTATAACAAAATAAGATATTAATGGGGTGATTGTCAGGGTTTTGCCTTTTGCAGTTGGACTCAGCGGAACAGCACCTTAACCGAGTTTACCGCCTCCTAAACCCACTCCAGCATTATTGGCTTCCTGCCCCAAGCCGGAGTTGGGGTTGACCTTAGGAAAAGCCATGCCAGCTGGGGTTCAAGGGACTCGAAAAGAATTATTTCTACTATAATGAACAGTGGAATTGCTTTATCAACAAAAATAAGGAGAATGGTATGGCGCAGCAAACCATCTGCCCGGCCTGTGGGGCGCCGTTGGAGTACACAGGTGAACAGGATCAGGTGCGATGTAACTTTTGCAGCACACTGCTGCAAGTGACCGAGGTAGAGGGGCAGCAGCACTTTGCCGTGCTGGAACAGCCCGCTCCGCAGAAGGAAGTGTTGTCTAACCCGGTGGATGCAGCAGCTCCCGCTGCTGAGGCAGATCCTGCTGATGCGCCTGCACTGGGGTTCGAAGATTTTACCCCCGGCGCGGCCGTCTATCCGGCGCCAGAATCCCTCTCTGACGCGAACCAGTCGGTCACCTTTGCCGGAGAGGCTGCTCCGCCCGCTTATACCCCGGCGCAGCGCCCACCCGCATCCACTAACCGCAGTCTATGGCTGATCATTGGCGGGGTCGTGGTGGTGTTGTTACTCTGCCTGTTCCTGGCCTGTCTGGCATTCCTGGCGTTTAATTATTCGATTATTAATCGCTAAGTCAGAAACAAACAACGGGCTGGTCAATCACCAGCCCGTTGTTGATAAAATCTAAATTATTATTCTAGTCACCCGACAGTATGATTTCGAAGAAGATCCTCACCCTCCAGCTCCCTCTCCAGAATCCGCAAGAACGGCGGATTTTGGAGAGGGAGGGCCTGCCACCGCATCAATTCTCGCTGGCTTTCCGACGGCTACGGATGATTTTGGTCTCCCCTTCTCTAGAATCGCATGTTTTTCGCGATTTTGGAGAAGGGGACGGAAGGGGTTGAGGATCTTTCTCGACAAAACAGAAACTGTCGGGTAGCTGGTACAGTCGGGCATAAATACCTCGGTGGTTATTCATTGTATCTGCCCGACTGTTTAACGTACCCGGCGCTACCCGACAAACATAGGGTTACTTATGCCACCGAGTATTAGTTATTCTTCTAATTTTTCTTCTGTTTGGTCTTCAGCGCTGTTTTTCGCATCCAGCATATTGATGACTGCCACCGCTTCAGACTGCGCTTCCTCACTGGGCAGGTAAGTGCCGTCTACGGCAGTGGGTTTGAGCAGGCGCAGCAGGGTGATGATGTGGGCTTCGCTCATGTCTTCCATGTAGGGAATGCCGGAGATGAACTCCAGGTAGCGTTCCAGGTCATGCGGATCCTCCAGCAGGTTGCGCAGGGCGTTATCGGTGATGGCAAGGTCATCTGGCCCCAGCAGCAGCCCCTTGGCTTCAATGGCGTTTAAAGCTTTATTGAAATTCACGCGCAGTTCTTCTGGACCAAAAGGCCGGGCGCCGTTGCCATGCGCGCGTTGTTTACCGTTCGCAGCCAGGTTGTTTTGGCCTGCATCTTTTGTGGCTTGCGCGCCATTGCTGTTCGGGTTATCTGCCTGGCCCATTTCTTCGGTGGTGTACAGCCCGCTCAGTTCGTGCGGGAAGGCGCGCCGCAGGCCCAGCGCTTCAGCGCACTTGGCTAACATGCCTGCCGGGTCTGTCTTCCAGCGGCTGACGGCTTCACCATGCGCGTTGGTCTGCACATAGCTCTTGAACAGAGCGATGGCATATAACGGCTGGAGGAAATCCTGGCGCATCACGCCGACTTTGGCGGCAGCGGGCGGCTCATCGCTCAACCAGACTTCTTTCCAATCGCCGTCCGGGCCGCACCACCACGGGCCAACCTGCCCGGCATACTTGTGGGTGCGGTCGGCGATCAGGCGGAAGCCGTCAATCGAGACCTGAATCACCTGCGCCTCTTCGTAGGAGCGCGATTGAGAATTCCACTGCTTGCGCCGTACAGCATAGATCTGGCGGGCAAAGGGGTCTAAACCAGTGCGTTTGCACTGCTCGATAAACAGCGCCAGTTCGTCCTCGGTCGCCCCGCGGGCGATGGTGCGGCGCATCAGTTCCACTTTTTCATCATCAAAATCCAAATCGTACAAGCCGCTAGGCTGTTCAGTATAAGTAAAGGCAGTTTGAGTTTCCATAGTTTCTTTCTTTCACCTGATCAACGTGTTACCGGTTCCAATACAAATTTACAGGGTCAAAACAAGTTCTCTTTGGCAAACGACGATAGGTTACTCCTCTAGCTCTCCTGCCGTTCATAAAGCGGCAGGGCAAATCGTAGATGCTGTTTGTGATGAGGCAGTGGCGGGAGATGTTTTACAGGGAACGAATCAAGATCCAGATCGAGCAGAAAAGGGGGTTCGTTCCCATTCGATGACGCTTTCGTTAGCTAGATTATAGCACGGTTGTTCTAAAAATGGAAGATATTTCGATAAAATGGATCAATAAAAGGAGACGGCCAAAAGTTCTTTTTGGCCGTCTCCTGATCGGGAAAAATGATATTTTGGGTCGATCACCGGTTGTATGCCCGGTGATCGACCTTATTTTTAGTGCGAGGTGTAACTAAACGCGGCTGACCCACCGGGGACAGGGCCGCCGGATTGGGAGAAGAGTTGGAAGTACCAGGTGTGGCGGCCGAGGGTTTCGGAGCCGAAAGCCCACAGGTCGAACTCGACCGCTTCACCGGGAGCGACGCCCTTAGTGAGCTCGAGCTCGGGCTGCACGGTGACTTCACCTTCGTGACCGGTCAGCACCAGGCGGTAACCGGGCGTCCAACCGATTGTGCCCACGTTCTTGAAGCGCACTGCCAGGCCAAAGTGTTCGTTGGGGATGTATTCCAGGCGGTTTTCGGGGAAGGTGCCGGCGCTGAGGAACTTGGCTTCAAGGGCGGGCGCGGGTGTGGCCGTATCCGTAGGTGTAAGCGTCGGCGGTAGGGGGGTCTCCGTAGGGGGCACGAGGGTCGCGGTGGGGACGGGGGTATCCGTGGGGACGGGGGTTGCGGATGGATTGCGGATGGCTTCCGCGGTCATCTGGGCGGAAAGGGTCTGCACCGCCGCGGCGACCAGGGTCGCGGGGTCCTGGGTGGGGGCGGGGGCCGGCGTAGGAGAAAGGGCGCTGCATCCGGCGAATAAACTACTGCTAAGCACGAGGATCAGGAGTAACCTGCCAGGGAGTGTGTGAGAAGGTTTCATTTTTGGATCACCACATATTAGGAATTATTGTGCAAATCATACCATGAAAAATGGCTATGGAGTGGGGGTCAGGATTGGCCCGCTGCTCAACGGGGCCGCTTTGAGTCGCAGCAGCACGGCTTTGGCTGCCTGGGTCGCCTGATCCAACTTGACCTGATCGGTGAGACCGAAGACCAGCACATCCACGCTCATGTTGCGGTACGAAAACTCGATGCGGTAATTCTGCGCCTTGCGGCCCTGCTGATCTTCCGTAGGTCCCGCCTCGACGACGTACTTATCGCCCAGGTCGAGCTTCACGTCTTGCATTGTCCAGCCGCCGTCGGGATACAGCGCGGCGTAGTTGTATTTTTCGACAGCGCTTTGCGCGCCTTTCGCACTTTGATGCTGGGTGACGGTCGCCAGGTAGACTTGCGGGCCGGGCTGGTCGGGTTTGGACGCCTGGAAGTGCACGCGCCAGCTGTCGACGCGTTCTTCTTCGGAAACCAACGTTTCGCCTTTATCCTGCCCAAACGCCAGAATGGCGGCTTGATTGGGAATCTGGAAAGCCTCATTTTCTGGCATATAGAAATTGCTGCCGCCAGGGATGTCGCCGGCGGTGAGCAAATAGCCGCGCGGGCTGTCGGCGATAAGCTTGCCGGCGTCTGCCGCCCCCGCGCTTGAACAGCCGGTGAGCGCGAGAATCAATAAACTGATTGCCAGGATCCCTGGCAATATACGCTTGGATCGCTTCATGCAGTAGCCCTTTCCATCGATAAATCAATGCCAACGCGTGGTTTGGTTTTGGATTACCCAAAGTTGAGAATGAATGCCCTATTATACCCTTATCTTTTTCTTCTTCGCGGTGGGATGGGAAAAAAGTCGCCCGTGAACAGGGCGATAACACTAAAAAAATAATTTACGGTTTTGCAAAAAAATCCTCACCCCCGGCCCCTCTCCGTTTTCGCCTGAGCCCGAAAACGGAGAGGGGTGCCTGCGGGTGGCTGACCGCGCTGATCCAGCAGCGCGATCCTATCTTCCCTCTGTGCCTGCGAATGGCTCGAAAATTTGCCCGGCGATTTCTGCCTCCCCTCTCTGAAACTTGCCGGTTTTGCAGGTTTTGAACGCGGTTCGCCGTTTTCGTTTGTTGCGCTGAGCCTGACATCCATGCGGCGAACGCGGTTCGCCGCCCTTTCTCCTTGCGTTGGGCAACCGTTCCTTGCGGCGAACCGCGGGGTAAGGGTTTTATCTGCCATCTCTTTGCGCAGCGCGAAAGCGAATGAGCGGATAGAGCTGAGTCCGCGTTGGGCGTAGTATAATTTCTGCGGGGGGAAAGGAAGGTAAAATGCGCTCAGTTTTTATTCGGGTCATGCTGGCCACGGGGCTTTTTTCGGTGATCCACAGCCTGCTGGCTTCTTTGGCTGCCAAACGGCGCGCGGCGGATTGGTTTGGCGTGCGGCAGCGGAATGGCCTGTACCGCGTCTTTTTCATCCTGCAATCGCTGGTGACGCTGGCCGGCCTGCTGGCCTACCTGCGCCGCCTGCCTGACCGCACGTTCTACCACGTGCGCGGTTGGCCAGCGGCGCTGCTGCGCCTGGGGCAGGCAGCCGGGTTGGTGCTTGCCACGTTGACTGCCTGGAAGGTAGGCCTGATGCGCATCACCGGGCTGGCCCCGCTGCTGGCCTGGTTAGATGGTAAGCTGCAAGTTAATCCGGCCCCTGAAGCCCAGGGACCCGCTCCGGCAGCAGATCAGCCGGGGGGAGCGCTGCGCACCGGCGGGCCGTTCCAGTTCAGCCGGCATCCGCTCAACCTCTCGCCGCTGCCCATTTTCTGGCTCACCCCGCACATGACCCTCAAGCGCCTGGCTTTCAACCTGATCGCCAGCTTCTATCTGGTGTTAGGCTCGCTGCACGAGGAATCGCGCCTGCTGGCGGTTTATGGGGAGGCCTACCGGCGCTACAAGGAGAGCGGCGTGCGCTTCTATTTATAATCGGCAGCGTATTCAGGGCAAAATTGTTATGAATTGTCTGGGGGAATCGGAACCTGGATTTGCAGCAGGGTGCCCTTCCCCAAACGAGAGCTAATCGCCAGCGTGCCGTTCAACGCTTCGACGCGTTCCTGGATACCCGCCAGGCCGTAGTGCCCGTGCTCCGTCAGGGTCTCGATGTTGTTGTTTTCCAGCAGCAAACCGATGCCATTATCTCGGATTTGTAAGATGAAATGCCCAGCTTTGGTTGATAGGTGCACCCAGGCTTTATTGGCGTTGGCATGGTGGATCACATTGAGGATGGCTTCCTGATAGATGCGATAAAGCGTCAGGCAGGTCAATTCAGACAGAATGTGTCCCCCGTCATCCAGGTTGAGCGCCAGCTTTAATTCGGGGTATTTATCGCGCAGATCTTCTGCATGAAATTGAATGGCGCGCGCCAGTCCAAAGCGGATTACGGATGGCGGGCGCAGCTCAAAGATCACCTGGCGCAGTTCCTGAGTGGCCGTTTTAATATTCAAGGCGATCTGTTCCAGCTCGGTTATTAAAAACGGATCGGGAAAAGCTTCTTTCGTAAATTGGATGTTAAATAATGTGCTGGAAAGAGTCTGGACGGGACCGTCATGAAGATCGCGGGCGATGGCCGTCCGATCTCTTTCGCGCTGTTCCAACAAGCGGTGGTGGGTTTCCATTTGCGCGCGCAGCTCGATCTGCTCGCGTGTCAGGCGGCGCAGTTCGCTGATATCGGTAAACACGCCGATCGCCCCGCTCGGCTTACCGTCAGGGGCAAAGAGCGGGTTTACATTCCCGATCAGGTTGAAAACTTTTCCGTCATCAAAGACCAGGTCGAAAGTATTATTATGGGCTGGTTTTCCGGTGGCGGCGGCCACCTGCATGGGCAGTTCTTCAGTGGGAATTGGCCGGCCATCCTTCATATTCTCGTAGTGCTGGTTGGCCTGGGCGGCTTCAGGGGCGGTTTTTGAGATGTTCGCGCCTGCGCCCATATGCAGAAATGTATACCCGGCGCGGTTGCCGATCATCGTCCTGCATTCCGGGTCACGGGAGATCCAGATCATGGCGGGGACGGCATCCATCAAGGCTTCGAGTTCGTTGGCGCGCTCGCGTTCGCGCGCCTCACTGTTTCGCAGCGCGTTCTCAATCCATTTCCGGTCGGTGATATCGTAGGCTGTACTGAGGATAAACTTCTCCCCCTGAATGTCGATCAGATCGATGTTCATGGAAAATACGCGCCAATCTCCAGCTTTTATCCGAAAAGCGGCTTCTTGATCGTGCACTGAGCCGCCTTGCTGAAGCTGGGCGACGATTTTTGCGCGCGTTTCCACGTCTGGATTGATGTCCAGTTCGAGGGTGGTTTTGCCGACCACTTCTTCCCGGGTATAACCAAATAATTTCACCCAGGCCTCGTTAACATTCACCAGGATCCCCTCTGGCAGCTGTGAGAGCGACGCGGCAAAGGCTAAGTGATCAAAAATGGAAGAGAATTTTTGCTCGCTTTCGCGCAAGGCAGCGGTATTTGTCAGCAGTTCCTCTTCCATCCGCTTGCGCTCAGTGATGTCGTTGAAATAAACGGAAAGACCGCCATTAGCGGCAGGATAAATGTGGACTTCGAGCCAGGCTTCCCGGATAGGGGAGTGCGTTTCCAGATTTATTGGGGTGCGCTCGCGCATGACTTGCTGGTGAGCGCGGTAACCTTCGGTTTCTATGGGATTCGGGAACAAATCCCACAGCAGCGTGCCCAGCAGGTCTTTCCGAGAGCGTTTCCACAAGGCTTCCGCACGTTGGTTGACATAGGTAAACCGCCAGCCAGCATCGACTGCGTAGAAGGCAGCCGTGATGCTTTCCAAAATTTCGGTCGCCTGCTGGTTCGAAACCAGCCCGGCTTTTTCGGACTGCTGTGTTTTATCTTGCAGGATGACCCCCAATTGATGCAGGTCGGCAATCAGATCTGCCTGATCTTCCACAGGCAGCCGGGCAATTTTTTGCTCAAGATCCTGGATCAGGGCTTTGACCTGCTCTGGTTGAGGGGAGGGGTTATTTTGAGACACTGGCAGCTGTTCTTTCTAAAATCCACTTGCCCAGGTCGCGAATGATAAGGCCGGGTTTGGTGAATAAAAGCTATCAATCAGGTTAATTATACCCGATAATATCCTGTGCTATACTTTTTATACAATGTTTATTGGTGTGGTATATATTTATCCGCTAATTAATGGATAGGTCGATGAAGCAAAACCAAAATTATTCTTCAAATCCAGCTGAAGCCTCAGCATCAAAAAAGCCAGGTTGGAGGTTGGCAGCCGGCGCGCTCACCGGCCTGGTCTTTCTCCTCCTGATGACGGGCCTGGCTGTCCTTTTCCCCACCGCTGCGCCGCCGGCGATGGCGCAAGGCATCCTCACCCCGACCCAGGCTGGGAATGAAACTCCCATTCCTGCGCCAAACCAGGTGAAAATCAAGCCGACTGCCCGGGACGATGAGATCCGCACCCGCCTGCAGTCGATTCTGGAGGCAACCGGCTGGTTCCTGAATCCTCAAGTCCGGGTGCAGGAGGGGGTGGTCTTTCTAAAAGGGGAGACCGACACAACCGAATATAAACAGTGGGCCGGGAACCTGGCGCGCAATACCCAGGATGTCGTCGCGGTGGTCAACCAGATCCAGCTGACCCAGCCTTCGTGGTGGGACTTTAGACCGGCGTTAACCGGGCTGCAATCGTTCTGGGTAAACTTTAAACGCTCGATCCCTTTGATCGGTTTCAGCCTGCTGGTGCTGGTGATCACCTGGGTCATTACCCGCTTAAGCGTGACTGTCACCCGGGCGTCGCTGCGCCAGCGGCTTTCGACCCCGCTGCTCAGCAACGTGGCCGCCTACTCGGTAGGGGTGATCGTGTTTTTGACCGGCCTGTACGTGGTGTTACAGGTCGCCGGTTTGACCAGTGTGGCGCTTACGGTGGTGGGTGGCACCGGGTTGTTTGGGTTGGTGGTCGGGATTGCTTTTCGGGATATTACTGAAAACTTCCTGGCCAGCATCTTCCTCAGCATTCAGAACCCATTCCGCACCCGCGACCTGGTGGAAATTGAAGGCATTATCGGCTATGTCCAGGCCCTGACTGCGCGCACTACGATCCTGATGACCTTGGACGGCAACCTGGTGCAAATCCCGAATGCCACGGTTTACAAAAGCAAAATTTATAATTACACCAGCAATCCGAACCGGCGCGTCGATTTTGTCATCGGCATCGGCAATAACGACTCGATTACCCATGCTCAGGATACCGCCATGCAGGTACTCGAAGCGCACCCGGCTGTCCTGCGGGACCCGGAACCCTGGGTGCTGGTAGACAGCCTGGGCAGCGCCACCGTCAACCTGCGCATCTATTTCTGGCTGGACGGCAGCCAGCACAGCTGGCTGAAGGTGAAATCGTCTGTTATCCGCCTGGTGAAGCGCGCCTTCCATGACGCCGAAATCTCGATGCCAGATGAATCGCGCGAGATCGTCTTCCCCGAAGGCGTACCCATCCGCCAGATGGAAGCTGCCGGCGCGAGAACGACAGCTCCAGCCACGCCTCAGACGCCAAAGTCAATCGAAGCCGAGAAAGAATCTGCCTCGGTTTCTACCGAAGCCGAAGCCGGCCTGCACAGCGAAGCCGGAGAGATCGAGGAGCAGGCGCGCCACGCCTGGAAGCCAGAAGAAGGGGAGAACTTATTGAAGCCGGCAGAGTGAGGGGGGAATTGGGATAACCAGCTCCCAATCTCTTGTAGATGTATCGTTGAGAATAAGTCACCTTATTTCACCCCATTACAGCTATCAGCCTGATTTGTCACATCGATAAATTCAAAAGGTTTATCCCAGATTGAAAAGTAAGTTTTGTCTTGAAGCAGGTTTAATTGGGTTTCGAAATATTTATTAAGAATTATCCGAAAAGTATTAACCGGAGTAATAGTTGGATAAAGCATTTCATAATCGTTATCGGGAAAGTAAAACGCATTGATTATGGAAGTTCTTTCTTTAAACAGGAGTTTTCAACTGAATACCAGTCTAACTTTGATTCTGGTCCGTGATCACTTTGAATAATGATCACTGGTTTTTCATCAGATTGAGAAAGGATTTTATCGATTGTGGATATGATTTTTTTATTCACAAAGGTTAATTGGGCAAGATAGGTAGAGGTATAAGTTCTTCCAGTTGTAGAAAAGGTCCAAGGAGGCACTGGCTCACCATTTGAGCCAAAGACAAAAGGGACATGTGTAGCAAGAATATGAGCATATACGAATTTTGGTTTTGTTGAATTTACCTCTCCTGCTCTTTCAATACCTTCAAATGCATTAAGGAGTAAAGATCGGAATCGATAAAAGTAAACGTAATTTGTAAAAATTGCCAACCCTGTATTTTCCATATAAGATAATTCAAAGTCATTTATGTAATTTTTGGGCACGTAATGGTAATCAAAGCTATTCATATCAGAAAAGTCGTAACCAGTAGCAAATGTAACGGTTGTATAACCATTTCGCTTTAGAAAAGATGCGATCTCATTGTTTTTAATTTTATTAATTACTTTGCTTATAGGCTTACTGCCTGGGGGGGTAGTCATATCCAGATATTGGAAATTTAATGAAGAAGCGAGGGATAAGTGCGTAATGATGTAGTTCGACCGACTCCGATCTGCAACATAAAACCCCTTTTGTCTCAGGTATTGGATTAATTCGCTGTTGTCATATGACATGACTTCATTCAATACATCTTCTCTGCCATATTCATCCAAAATAATGTAATAAATATCTGGCGGGCTAGTTTGATTAAAGGCAGCTTTCGTTTTTTGTTCTTCTATAATCAAATCCCCTGCCTGTTGAGCGAGAGGGTGGCTTAGTTTAGATATACTGATTTGCAGGAAGGGAAATATTAAACACATAATTGACACAATGTTTAGTATTTCATTCAAAGGCTTTGGGTTTTTTACTACCCGAATTGCAGACCAACTGAATAGGATCAAGAGAGCTGCCCAAACAGCTGCAATATAATTTGCCTGACCAATCGAAACGCCAAAGAATTTTATTCCAGAAAGCAGGTGGTAAATATGTGCATAAGTTGAAAAGAAAAGAATAAAAATAGTGCAGATCAGACCTGAGCGAAACCAACTTTTAGATAAGAGTCGGAATGCGATAATAAAAACTGCGGTAGATGCTTCTAAGACTATTATCAGGCGGAATACTTCGGAAAAGACTACTCGATCCAAATTTGAGGAATACAGGGAAATAACACTAAACAGTATAAAAAGGAATGGGTGAATTGGATATTTTTTAAACATAATATTTATTTGTTATCGAAGAACAATAGGTTATCAGTCTGATTTTAAAATATGATATTTAATCATAACCACGTTTGCTCAAATTGAAATAAATCTGGTGTTAAACTTTTATAAAAATGAGTTTCCTGGTTACATTCTTTTGACTTTGAGCGATTTTTCTCCTCTTGATTAATACTTTCCCTTCAGCAATCTTTTCAACGTCAACAAGGTGCTGAACAGGCTAAAAGTGGGGGTGAAGATTGGGCTGCAGATGAAAACAATCGGCAGCAGCAGGAGGATTTTTGTGTAACTTCTGGGTTGTTGACAGGCATGTAGATGAGGTTGATGCAGGCGAAAAGCATGCTTCGCCAGCACCCATTTTGACTAATCAAAAATGAAGAGGGATTTTAGTGAGATTCGCCGCCTGGCAATTTGCAGGCCCAAATCGCTTGTCTTTCCCCTGCAAGGATGCCAGAATAGGGCATATCCTATCAGTTTATTATCCAGAATATTTAGCGTTAAACAGGGGTGAGCAGCCGCGGTTGTTTTCCCGATGTTTAGATTCCTTGATCCTTTTGAATAGAGGTGACAATGGAAAAAACCGTTATTATCGGGGCGGGCAGCGCCATGTTTACGCAGGGGGTCGTCTTGGATAAGATCCGAGCCGGGTTTACGGGCGGGGCTGGCGCTGGTCGATATGCTGGTGCTGCTGTACTTCCAATGCTGGATCGTGAAGGGGTTCGTGACTTCAGGGTTCAAGTAAATTATGAAATCCTGGTTCTCCATCAGGCGGATTGTGTCCTTTGCGCCCAGCGACCCTCCAGAAAGCAAAAGCAGTCCGCTGAAGCTATGCAAAACCGATGATGGGATGAGGCCGCTAAGCCTCTTCCAGGTGATGCAGCCTGACTGCGCCGATTATCGGCGCAGTTAGCGGCTCTTAAGAAAGCTAATCTCTTTTAAAATTGGCGTTGGTTTTTATCATTGATTGCAATGGGCTCTACAGGGCTGTCTTCGCTGCCGATTATTCGCGCGGAACCAGTTTGAGCGTCGCGGCCCGAGCTTGCGGGGTCACACAGGCATCAACGTATTCTTTGGGCTGCCGCCGGTACTTTTCTCGGTAGGCGGCGTCGATTTGATCCTGCAGCGCGGGATCGTTCATTTCCACAAAGCTGACATCTTTCTCCACCCCGCCCGCCTGGATACGCCCTGCATGGCGGGTTAGAACCCCCCGGAACCAGTCCGAGCCGCGCCCGTTTACCGAGCGCACGTATAATTCGTCGCCCACGCGGACCACCCAAATGGTCCTGGATTTTCGCAGCGTGCCATCCTGCCGGAGACTCGCAATCTCCAGTTCTTCCGCCGCGCCAACCCGGTCGATCTCGCTGTTCGTCCATGCTGCCATCGGTACACCTCCTGCTTTCGATATCAGAATCTTTCCCGCGTTCCTTAGCGGTTGGTATGTTTTAGCACAGATTCGGGGAGCCGTGTGCCCTGGATTGGGATCTGTACCGCGGTTGTCTCGATCTCGCGCAGATCTTCTGGCGTCAACTCGACCTTTACCGCGCCGATGTTTTCTTCCAGGCGGTGCAGCCTGGTGTTGCCTGGGATGGGCACAATCCACGGCTGCTGCGCCAGCAGCCAGGCCAGCGCAATCTGAGCCGGTGTCGCTCCCTTTTGTTCCACAACGCTTTTCAACAAATCGACCAGGACCAGGTTGGCCTTACGATTCTCTGGGGCAAAGCGCAGCGAGATATTCCTGAAATCCGGGCTGTCAAAAGTGGTGTTCGAGTCGATTTTCCCGGTGAGAAATCCCGCGCCCAATGGGTTGTAGTCTTGCTCAAAGTTAAAGAGAAGAACCCCTGTCCTTTCTGGATAGGGGTTCTTCTCTAAATTGTCAGTCGGGGCGAGAGGATTTGAACCTCCGACCTCTTGCACCCCATGCAAGCGCGCTAGCCGGGCTGCGCCACGCCCCGATTGCTCTGAACGCTGCCTATTATAGCCGCTCCCGGCAGTTTTGACAACCCTTTTCGCGAAAATTACCTGTGGCCGATGGCGTAAAAGGTGGGCACGTAGAGCACGCGTTGGCCGCTCTGCCAGGCGGCGCTGTCGAGCTGGCGTAGTTCGGCCAGGCGGGCGGGCGGCAGGGTATCGCTGAGGTCGGCCTGCAGGGTGTCCCATTCCGAGGCGAGTTGGGCTGGCGAGGGAGCGCCCTGCCACTGCCCGCCCAGCACGCCGGTTTCTACCTGGCGCAGGCCGGCGGCATGGAACAGGCCTGAAAGCTGCCTGCCCTGGTCGGGATCCGCGCCCTGGCGGCGCAGGGCGGCGGCTTGCAGGCGGCCCAGTTCGGCAAGGGGCGGCGGGTAGTCGATGCGCCCGCCGTAATCTGGCTCGGCAAAAGCGATCACCGCGCCGTTAGCCCGGGTGACGCGGACCATTTCCGCCAGGGCTGCCGCAGGTTGGGCGATCCATAGTAGAAAGAAGTGGCAATAGACCACGTCGAACGCGCCTGCCGGGTAGGGCAGGCGCAGGGCATCACCATTCGCATAGCCAATAGATGAAGAGGTGGCCTGGGCGAGGCGCAAGAAGGGTAAATTCAGGTCCAGGCCATAGACTTGCCCGGGGGTCATGCCGGGCAGGCTGTTGGCGATCGCACCCGTGCCGCAGCCGACCTCCAACAGGCGGCTGTGTTCGTCCAGCCCCAGCCGGGCGAGCAAGTGCTGGCGCAGGGCCTGCGTCCAGGCGGACTGCTGGCGGAAGCGTTCATGCCAGTTTTTGACCGGCAGGTTCATGACGCCGGGTCTCCGCTTAGGCGTCAGGCGTACGATAGGCCTGCGCGCGTTCCCAGATGCTTTCCCAGGAGTCGGTCAGCAGGTTGCCGAGCACATTCTGATAATGGCCCTGCCCGGGCAGCACATCCCCATCCGGTTCGACATATAGCCAGCCCCGCCCGTGGCCTTGCTCTGAAATTTGCTGGTCCTCCAGCGGTTCGGCCAGTTCGATGGCCACCGGGTGGAAGCTCGAATAAGGCACCGGCAGGTCCCAGACCAGGCGCATCTGGTGTTCGGCCACCAGGCGGCGTTTTTCTTGCAGCGCGTCTTTCAAATCCAACGAATTGGCGCTGAGCGATATATTCTTAACGCCCATCGTCGCCAGACGGATGAGGGTATCGTCAAAATTGGCGAGGCGGCGCGGGGTGAGTGTCAAATGCACGGTGACAGCGATGTCTTCGATCAGCGTATCGCGCAGCGCCTCCCAGCTTTGATCTTCGCTAGGGTTGAGCAAGATCATCACGTGATCCAGGCCGACTTGCAGCAGGTCATGCAGGTAGCGGCTTTCGGCCAGGCGCAGTCCGTCGGTGATCAGCCCGGTGACCATACCCAGGCTTTCACTGTGGGCGATTAATTGTTCCAGGTCGGGGCGCAAGGTGGGCTCGCCGCCGGTAAAAATCACGTGGGGGATACCTGCCTGCCAGGCTTTATCCAGGATGCGGCGCCATTCTTCGTTGCTCAACTCGCGCGCGACGCGTTCCTGGGGGGCCAGGTGCCCGGTGCCGCCTTCGATCAGGCGGTAAGTCAGCGCGCAGTCCAGGCGGTAAGGCGCGGACTGCACCTGCGAGTAGGGTTCCTGGCGGTTGAAGTCCAGGAAGGCTACCGGGTCGAGGTCAGGCGTGTTGACCAGGGTTTGCAGCCGCTCGATCAGGTCGGCGTAGTCGCGGCGCACGATCTCTTTGCGTACGTTATAACGCCGGGCAATCTCTGCTACGGCGGCTTCTTCCGAAGTATCGTTGACCAGGTGATAGGCATACTCGGCGGCGGTCTGGTTGAGGTGCACCACCGTGCTGGCGTTGACGATCAGGATGCCCGACCCATCCGGCTCGATGCGCAGGTGCAGGCGGTAGGGGAAGGGCGCGTTGGCAGGCGCGGAATAGTGGTAGATGCCGGCCGGAATGGTCTGGATGGGGGGGAAGATGCGTTCCCAGAAGTGCTGGATCTGTTTCATAGGGCCTCCCGAGGGGGATTTGCCGGTTGCAGCCCGCAAAGGCTGTCGTAGATGGCTTGCGGGCGCAGGTTGGGGTTGGCCTGGCGCGCCAGGGGGCAGCCGCCGCCGCATTCCAGCAGCAGCGCGCAGGCCTGGCAGTCGCTGGGCAGGTTGCGCCGCTCGCGCAGCGCGACCGCCAGTTCGTGGTTCCAGATGCTTTCCCAGGGGTCGAGCAGCAGGTTGCCCAGGGATTGATAGTAGGACTGGCAGGGCAGCACGCTGCCGTCGGGTTCGATGCACATGTTGTAGAGGGCAGCGGTACAGCCTTTCACCCCCAGCTCGAGCTGGAGCGGGTCGAAGTGACAGTATTGGGTGGGGGTGTACCAGATCAGGCGCTGGTTGTGCTGCGTCGTGGCGGCGCGCGCCTGGGTGAGCAGCGCGGGCAGTTCCGCTTCAGGCAGGCCCGAGTTGACGTTGAGCCCGTGGCCCGAGTAGATCAGGGCATTCAGGCCCACCGTGGGCACGCCGGTTTCCGCCAGGAAGGTGAGCATTTCGGGCAGGAAAGGCGCGTTGGGGCGCAGCAGGGTGGTGTTGGTCATCACGTACAGGCGCGTATTCAGCGCGTTGCGAATGCCGGCAAGCGTATCCTGCCAGGCCCCCTGCGCGCGCACCATCTGGTCGTGGATGGCTGGGTCATGCGACTCCAGCGTGACCTGGACGTGGTCCAGCCCGGCGTCCACCAGGGACTGGAGAAAAGCCGCGTCTTTCAGGCGGCGGCCATTGGTATTGATGCCGGTGATCTGCCCGTTGCGTTCGGCGTGCGCGATCAGTTCGGGCAGGTCGGGGCGCAGGGTGGGTTCGCCGCCCGTGAAGACGATGTGCGGAATGCCAATTTCCCACAGCTGGTCCAGGATGTGCTTCCACTGCGCGGTGCTCAATTCGGGATACTGGCGCGGGCGAGCGTTGTAGCAGTGCGCGCAGTTGTTGTTGCAGCGGTAAGTGATGGCCAGGTCCATGCGGTAGGGGGCGGAAGGCCGGGCGGAGAAGGGCGCGGTGGTTTCCAGGTCCAGTTCACAGATGGAACAATGCTGGTCAGGGTCGGTCATCACTGCCAGCTGCGCGCAGAGACTCTGGTAATCCTGCCGCGCGCTGGTTTGAGAGACGCGAAAGCGCCGCACCAGGGCCTGGACAGCTGCCTCCTCGCTGTGCCCTTGCAGGCGCAGGTAGGCCATGTAGGCGGCAGTCGGGTTGAGGTGGTAGGCCCGGCTGGCGTTGACCAGCAGCAGACCGCGCCCGTCGGCTTCCAGGCGCAGATGGGTGCGCACTTTGCCGCCGGGCGACTCTTGCAGATAGTGGAAGACCCCCGCGCCGGGGAATTCTTCCCCGGCAGGTGAGGGCTGCTGGTTTAACCGCGCGCGGAGTGCGCTGAATAAGCTCATGGATGAAATCCTTCTAGCTGGGCGCTGCTTGGTAATCGCCCGCTTACCGGCCGCCGCCCGCACAGGCGCAGGCGCAGCCCGCGCAGGCACAGGCGCATGCGCAGGAGTGACCGCCGCCGCCACCGCCGCCGCCCGGGCGCCCGCCGCTCGAGACAGTCGGTTTGGGGGTGGGGTTGGTCTTGGACGTGACCCCGCCGGTAAAGGCGGTCAGGTCGCCGACCACGGAGGTGGCAAAATTCTGCATTCCGGCGACCATTGAACCCGCAAAATCCGCGCCGGGCAGGCTGGGCAGGGACATGCCCTGCGGCGGCTGGTTACCCGCCATGGGGATGGAAGGCCGTGCGGCCCCGCCTGTACCCGAGGCCATGCCGCGCCCGTAGCTCGGGTCAAAGCGCCCCCACCACATGGGCAGGAAGACCGGCTGCGGGCCAAATACCTGACGGGTGCGCCCGTTGAAGTTGCGGTCGAGCATGGTCCAGTCCATCGCGTCGTCGAAGGTCTTCATCTTCATCTCGGGCGTGTTGGCCTGTTCCACCTGGGTCCAGGCCTTGTTCATGATGTCCTGGTAATAGGCCACCGTCTCTTTGCGGCTGAAACCGCGCATCTTTTCGGAGACGCTGCGCACCAGGTTGGTCATCATGGTTTGCAGCCCGGTGCGTTGTTCCGCGATCTTTGGCAGCGCCATCGCCGCCAGGAAGTCATTTTCGTAGGATTGCAAGCCCTCGGGAGCGGGCTGGGTGATTTCCAGCTTCATCGGATTCTGCGAAACGACGCGCGCCGCGCCCTTCTTGATCACCGAGAACAGGATCATGGTCAGAATTTTATCCATCGGCTGCTGCATGAGCAGGGCCGCCTCAACCGCCGTCAGCCCGCGCTTGATGCCGTTGCCTTCCACGGACACTTTCGGAGGCAGGTACTGCAAGCGGCGCTTGCGCTCGCCGGTGATGGCGCTGAAGATGGTAAAGGCCATGAAACCAAAGAAACCCAGGCAGAAAAGCGATGGCCATAACCAGTTCGCCGAAATCCGGAAAGGAACCTCGGTGAGCAGGGCGCTGGCGGGCACCAGCCGGGCGGGGAAGGAAGCGCCGAAGGTATACTGGTTGGAAATATCGGCGTTCGCGGCATGCCAGGTGTAATACACACTGCCGTTGTTGTCTATACCCGATTCGGGCTGATCGCTGCCGGGCCAGTTCTTGGGCGGGAAGTAGCGCGGTTCCTGGCTGGTCAGCCCGGGCGGCAGGTGCAGGGTGATGGTCATATCCGTCGAGCCGGTCACATACTGCGAGCCGAAGAAATTGGGCTCGAACTGGAAGCTGGCGTATGGCTCTGCTTCCTGCGTCTTGGCCTTGAACAGCATCCCGCGCACGGTGCCGATGTGCACCGTGACCTGCCCGCTCTGCCCGGGCGGGATCGCCTGGCTGCCCAGGTTGACCGCGATGCCCTGGATCTGATCCGACTTTTCCACCGGCACCGACTGCCCGTTTAGCGTGGCGGTCGCGCTGGAGAGGTCATAGTTGGTGGTGGGCATGCCGATATCTACGTACTGGATCGGCTCGCCGCTGGGCTGGTTCTGAAAGGTATAGTTGTAGTCGATGGAAACGGTGCCATCGGGATTAACATAGACGTCGGTGGTAGCCTGGGGGACCGAGAAGAAATAAGCCAGGGCTTGCACCGGCTGAAAGACCAGCGCCAGCAGTCCCACGACCGCCAGCAGCAGTCCCAGCCAACGATAAAAAGCCCCCCCCCGCCTCGGTTTTGACAGATATTGAGGCATTCGACACTCCCTGATTTGTAAAGGAAAAAGAAGATCTAAGCGTTCAGTCCAAATTTGCGCGCCGCACCTGGCATCGCGTTGTTACCACTTTGGTTCTTCGGTTAACTGATAGGTACTGCCGCAGTAAGGGCAGGTCACCACCGGCGCGCCGGCGACCATCTTGATGTTATCCGCGGTCAGCGTTCCCCCGCAGGCCTTGCATTTCATCGTTTCCAGGTTAACGTCCCCGGCAAGATCCACCTGATAGGTAACTTTATTCTCTGTGGCAGCTTTGCTTTGCCGGGCAACAAACCAGATGATGCCAAACGCAATTCCGATCAGGATGACTCCCACCAGGAACATATACAGCTGGCCTGAGGCTCCGAAGGTCGCCAGGATAAACAGGATACCAAATAAGATCAAGACCCCGGCTGCGATATAAGCGATGATTTTTCCAGCACTCATTCTGCCTCCATTTCCAAATAGTGTAACAAATTGACTTTCCCAAGACAACTGAGAATTGTCTGAATTCTTCGGATGGTTGTCAGTGCTTCAATTTATATACGAGTTTGTATGCAACCAGGATGCAAATTTCGGATATAAATGGCTCTCTGATTTTTGCTGTGGTGACAGGGGCACGCGGCGCGCCGCGTGTCTCCTGTCACCACAGCAGTTCCTAAAGACCCTATAAATTCTTGACTTGATCCAATGTTAGCAATGGTAGAATCAGCCTGAGCCTAACAGAGGGAGAATTTATGGATTCGCACGGCGATATTCAGCAGGAACTTGACCATCTGAAGCAGGAAATTAACTACCACAGCTACCGTTATCACGTACTGGATAACCCGGTGGTGAGCGATGTGGAGTATGACCGCTTGTTGCAGCGCTTGCGGGAGATCGAGACGGAACACCCCGAGCTGGTGACGCCCGATTCACCTACCCAGCGGGTGGGCGGGCCGGTTTCGGAGAAGTTCAAGAAAGTGCCGCACCCGGGACCCATCCTCAGCCTGAACAACGCTTTCAGCATCGATGATCTGCGCGCCTGGTACGAGCGCCTGGTGCGCATCGATGAACGCGTAGCCCAGGCGGATTTTGTGATCGAGCCGAAGATCGATGGGCTGTCCGTTGTGCTGCACTACCAAAATGGTGTGTTTAACCTGGGCGCGACGCGCGGCAACGGGGAAATTGGCGAAGACATCACCCCCAACCTGCGCACCATTCGCGTGCTGCCACTGCGCATTCCAGTGGACGTGGACGGCCCGCAGCCCCCCTCGCGGCTGGTGGTGCGCGGCGAGGCATTTATGAACATCGCCGATTTTGAGCAGCTGAACCAGCGCCTGGAGGAGGCGGGCGAACGCACCTACCTCAACCCGCGCAATACAGCTGCCGGGTCGCTGCGCCAGTTGGATTCCAACCTGACCGCTTCGCGCCCGATCCGCCTGTTGGTGTACCAGATCGTCACCGCGGACGGTCCCACTCCCCGCAAGCAGTGGGACCTGCTGCAGTATCTCAAGGCGCTGGGCTTTCCGGTGACCGAGCACGCTCAGTACTGCGCCGACTTCGAATGCGTGGTGGGGGCGATCGACCGCTGGCATACCTTGCATGAGGAACTGCCTTTCGAAGCGGATGGCATCGTAATCAAAATTAACGACTTGCAGTTAGCCAGTGACCTGGGCTATGTTGGTAAGGACCCGCGCGGGGCAATGGCATTCAAGTTCCCGGCCCAGGAAGTCACCACCAAACTGCATGAGATCGGCGTCAATGTTGGCCGCACCGGCGTGCTCACCCCCTATGCTATTCTCGAGCCGGTTGAGATCGGCGGGGTGATTGTCAAGCAGGCCACGCTGCATAACTTTGACTACATCGCTGAAAAAGATATTCGCGTTGGCGACCGGGTGCTGGTCAAACGCGCTGGGGAAGTGATCCCTTACGTCATTGGCCCGGTGGAAGACGTGCGCGATGGTTCAGAAAAGCCCTGGCAGCCGCCAAAGTACTGCCCGACCTGCGGACAGCCGGTCGAGCGGGTGGATGGCGAGGTGGCCTGGTACTGTGTCAACAACGCCTGCCCGGCGCAGCTGGTGCGCAACCTGGAGCACTTCGTTTCGCGGGGGGCGATGGACATCGTCGGCATGGGCATCCGCATCGTGGTGCAGCTGGTCGAAGCCGGGTTGGTGCACGACCTGGCGGATTTGTATACCCTGAAGAAGGAGCAGCTGCTCGAACTGGAAGGTTTCGCTGAGAAGAAGGCCGATAACCTGATCCAGGCCATTGCCGACTCGCGGGACCGCCCGCTGGGGCGGGTGATCAATGCCTTGGGCATCCGCAGCGTGGGCGAGGTGCTGGCGAATGACCTGGCCAATGTGTTTTCGGACCTCGCAGCGCTGCAGCGGGCCAGTGAAGAGGAACTGATGCGCGTGGAGGGGGTGGGGCCTAACACCGCGGAAGCCATTGTGGAATGGTTCGCCCGCCCGGCAAACCAGAACGTGATTAAAAAGTTGCGCGCAGCCGGGGTCTGGCCGGTCACGGAGCAGGCAGCCGCGCCGGAAGGTCCCTTGCCGCTGGAGGGGCTGACCCTGGTAGTCACCGGTACGCTGCCCAACTACACTCGCGAGCAGGTAAAGGAGATCATCCAGGACAACGGCGGCAAGGTCACCGACAGCGTGAGCAAGAAGACCAGCTACCTGGTGGCGGGCGAGAACGCCGGCTCCAAGTTGGATAAGGCGCGCCAGGCAGGCGTGCCGGTTATCGATGAAGCCGGGCTGGTACAGTTGATCGCCAGCCGTAAGGAAAACGTGGAGTGAAATCGCTGCTGCTTAAGCCTACCCGCGAACGTTCGGTGCTGCTGCACCATCCCTGGGTCTTTTCGGGCTCGATTGCTCAAATGCAGGGTACCCCAGAACCGGGCGAAACCATCGCCATCCGCGCGCCGCAGGGCAAATTCCTGGGCTGGGCGGCTTACAGCCCGGTCTCAAAGATTGCGGCGCGGGTCTGGTCGTGGGATGAAAATGATACGATCGACGCGGATTTCTTCCGCCGCCGCCTGCATGCCGCGCTGGACCTGCGCTACAACCTGATCAGCGGCGAGACCAACGCCATGCGCCTGGTGCACGCCGAGTCAGATGGACTGCCCGGGCTGGTGGTGGACCGCTACGCCGACCTGCTGGTGGTGCAGTTTCTCTCGGCGGGCGCGGAACGCTGGCGGGAGGTGCTGCTGGAACTGCTGGTGGCAGAGACGGGCATCACCCAGGTGTATGAGCGCTCGGACGTGGAGGTGCGTAAGCTGGAAGGCTTACCCGAACGCGATGGGCCGCTGTACGGCAGCGCGCCGTTTGGGCCGGTGGTGATCGAGGAAAATGGGCTGGAGTTCCTGGTGGACCCCACGCACGGGCAGAAAACCGGTTTTTACCTGGACCAGCGCCGCAACCGCGCGCGCCTGGGCCAGTTGTGCACCGGGCGTGAGGTATTAAACTGCTTCAGTTATACCGGCGCATTCAGCGTGTATGCCCTGGCAGGCGGGGCGCGCTCGGTGCTCTCCGTGGATACCTCGGCTGAGGCGCTGGCGGTAGGGCGGGAAAATGTAGCCCGCAACGAGGCGGATGCCGGAAAGGCCGAGTGGCTGGAAGGGGATGTCTTCCAGGTGCTGCGCGCTTTCCGCGACCAGGAGCGGCGCTACGACCTGATCGTGCTCGACCCGCCCAAGTTCGCGCCGACGGCTGCCCAGGCTGAACGCGCCGCGCGCGGCTACAAGGATATTAACCTGCTGGCGTTCAAACTGCTGCGTCCGGGCGGGCTGCTGTTCACCTTCTCCTGCTCCGGCGGTATCTCGGCGGACCTGTTCCAGAAGATCGTCTCTGGCGCAGCCCTGGACGCGGAAGTGGACGCGGTCATCGTGGAGCATATGACGCAGGGCGTCGACCATCCCGTGGCGCTCAACTTTCCTGAGGGAGCCTATCTGAAGGGGCTGATCTGCTACGTGAAGTAGGGGTGGGATGCGTTTCTTCTGTTCCAATTTATTTCTTATAAGATGATCGTATAAGAAGTCCTCACCCTCCGTCTCCCTCTCCAAAAACCGCAAAATCGGCGGTTTTCGGAGAGGGAGTGCCTTATGGAGACCCGCCTCATATGGCATGAGGGTGGCTTAACGCGGCAAAGGTCCGCGCTGTGGGTGGCGCTCCGTGAACGGAGCTTAGCGAAATTCGCAGCCGGGTTCACCCGGCGACTGCCTACAGCCCGTGGGATTGATCCCCGGGCGGTGCCAACAACGGTAAATGAGCCTTAAACCCAGCTATTTCTTCCCAGCCCGGGATACAATAATGCCATGTCTAATTATGAAATTATCGCGACTTTAGGCCCGGCCAGCGGGACGCCGGATGTGTGGCAGGCGCTGCGCTCTGCCGGGGCCACGGCCTTTCGCTTGAACACTTCGCATTTAACTGTAGACGAATTGACCCAGTGGTTGGAGCGCCTGAAAGCCTTCCGAGAAGCAAGCGGCGCACATTTCCCGCTGGTGCTGGATTTGCAGGGCAGTAAGTGGCGGCTGGGGAATTTTGCTGAATTTACCCTGCAGGCCGGGCAAAGCGTGGCATTGGTGCGGGCTGAATCAGCCGACCAGCCGCAGGTTTTACCCGTGCCGCACGCGGATTTTTTCCGGGCTGCGCCGGGTTCGAGCGGAGAGATTGTGCTGAACGATGCCAAAATTCGGCTGCGGGTGGAGACGGTGGAGGCAGAGTGGGTCCGCGCGGAGGTGGTGCAGGGCGGGACCCTCGCGGCGCGCAAGGGCATCACTTTTAGCGCCAGCGACTACCGCAGCGAGGATTTGAGCGAGAAGGACCGCGTTATCGTGGAACAGACGCGCGGGCTGGACGGCGTCCAGTATGCGCTGTCGTATGTCAAAGACGCGCTGGAGATGGCGGCCTACCAGCGGCAGTTAGGGGATGCGCTGACGCTGATCGCCAAGATCGAGCGCCAGCCGGCGGTGGACGAAGCCGCGCAGATTGCCCAAATAGCGGACGCGCTGTGGCTGTGCCGCGGGGACCTGGGCGCGGAACTGGGCCTGCGCGGCATGGCGGAAGCCGCGGCTAAATTCTCAGGGCAGCTGGGCGGCTATTCTAAACCGTCCATTCTCGCCGGACAGGTGCTGGAGCATATGACCAGCCACCCCACACCGACCCGCTCGGAAGTATGCTATATATATGAAGCCTTGCAGCAGGGCTACCACGGCGTGGTGCTTTCAGATGAAACGGCCATCGGGCGCTATCCGGTGGAAAGCTGCCGGGCAGCCGCCTTGTTCAGTGGAAGCGGATCAACAGCCAGATGAAGGCCAGGGCCACGGTGATCAGCAGCGCAGGGAAGCCTTTCCGCAAGAAGTAGACGTAGGTGAGCGGGAACCCCGCCTGTTCGGAGATCCCGGCGGTGACCATGTTAGCCGAAGCGCCGATCAGCGAACCGTTGCCGCCCATTGCCGCGCCGACCGAGAGGCAGTAATACAGCACTTTGTTATCCGCGCCGGGGATGGTCCCGGAGAGAAAGCTGATGATCGGCAGCATGGCCGCGGTAAAGGGGATGTTGGCGATGGCTGTGGAGAGAATGGCGCTGACCCAGGTGATCACCAGCATGGCCAGGAACAGGTTGCTGCCCACCGTGCGCCCGATGGTCTCGGCTGCCAGGCTGATTAAGCCCACTTCTTGCACGCCGCCCACCACGATAAACAACGAAATAAAGAATACCAGTGTAGTCCAGTCTACAGCGCTGATCATCTCGTCCACGTTCGGTTTGGTCCAGATCAGCAGGGCGGTCGCACCGGTGAGGGCGGTCACGGCGGGGAGCATGTTAAGTGATTCGCCGAAGATAAACAGCGCGATCATGCCCGCGCCCACGATGCCGGCTTTGCGCAGCGCGCCCGGTTCTTTGATTTTGGCCTGCTGCTGCAGCTTATCCAGCAGCACCGGGGACACCTGGCGTGCATTCCGCAGGTCATTGCGGTAGATAAACAGGCAGTATAAGATCAGTCCCACAATGGCGAGGATGACGCCCGGGGTCTGGTTGATGAGGAACTGGTTAAAGCCAATATGTCCAAAAGAGCCGATCAGGATGTTGGTGGGCGTGCCGATCAGCGTGCTGATGCCGATTACATTAGACGCCAGCACCTCGGGGATGAGCAGCGCCAGCGGGTTGATCTCCAGGGCCAGCGAGATTTGAATGGTGATGGGCGCCATGAGCAGCATCGTGGTCACATTATCCAGAAAGGCCGAGAGAATGCCCGTGATCAACATCAGGATAATCAGCAGCAGCCAGGTGCGCCCGCCGGACATGCGGTAGGCGAAGAAAGCCAGCCACTGGAAGACGCCGGTGCGCTCGATCACCGCGATCACCATCATCATGCCCATGATCAAGAAGATCACGTTCCAGTCGACGTAGGTCACGGCGCGGCGGAAGTCGAAGATAAACAGGTGACTGTTAATGGGCCGCCCCAGGTAGCTGAAGGCGAACAACAGCACCGCGCATAACAGCGCCGCCAGGGTGTTATCCAGCAGCCCGGTGCCGATCAGGATCAGCATCAGGATAAAGATGAAGGTCGCGATCCAGAACGCGGGGCCGATATACAGCGCCAGCGAGACGGGCGGGATAATCAGGTCACCTTTTTCCTGCAAATGCTGCACCTGCGCGGCACTGAGGGGGAGCGTTTGGGCGGTGTAGTGATCGCGGGAGATGCGAATGGAAAGCTGGTCGGGAATCGGCCCGGGCAGGTAGAGGTTGAAACTGCCGTTCGCCTGGGTGACGGCCTGCGCCAGCGGCTGCGGATTTCCGGGGGTGAATAATTCGGCCTGCGCACCGGTCAGCGGTTGCTCCTGGTGATCGTGTACCTGCCCGATGATAACCGGTTGATCGGTTTGAGCCGCCCGAGCTTTATGCAGGGGCAGGGCCTGAGCAATGATCCAAATTTCCAATAGAATTAGCGCGCCGAAAAGCACTTTGCGGAACAGTCGGCTCATTCAATGTCCTCCTGCGGGAGGACAACCACAGCCTTACATTCACTTTCAATTTGCGCGATCAGCTTATTCAACCGTTCGGTTGAAAAGACATTGGTTTCCGCGTCAGTAGCTTCTGGGCGGCCCAACACCACGAAATCCGCGCCTACTTCAGCGCATACCTGGCCGATTTCTTCGGCAACTTTCCCTTCGCGGCTGATGACTTCAACATCCGTAATGCCCTGCGCCGCGGCTTCTTCATGAGCGGTGAGCAGGATAAATTCGCCCATCTTTAGAATTTCATCCCGGGCAACCTGCACCCGGCTGGTGGTAGTATGGCTGAGAAAATCCAGGTTGATGACATATAAAAAGTAGAGACGCAGCTGAGTCTGCCCGGCAAGCGTGATCGCCGCGGCGATTGTCGCCCGGCTGGCCGGCCCTCCTCGGATGGCGCAAATGATTCCTGACATGGACCCTCGCTATAAAATATATCCCGGTACTGCTTTTATCGGGGATGGATTGAATCGAAGCGATCGCCCCCTGATAAATTAGTATAGCGCAGATCAACAATTAGGTGTTAATGGAATTCGTGGGAATTTTTTCTGAGTGGAATCCACCTGGCGGGCCCCGGGCCGGGATGCAATCAGCCGGTTAAGACCTTTTAGGCCTCGACCGGCTGATTACTTTTTCTCTAGTGGAGATGGCGGGAATTGAACCCGCGTCCGAAAGATTCGTTCCTCGAGCTTCTACGAGTGTAGTTGATCCTTGATCTCGTTATTCGTCCGGGGACCAACAAGACGAGCGAATAACCAGTCGCTTGGACCCGAAAGCCCTCTGTTCAGGCGGACCGCGACACTACCGCCTGGCACTCTGACTTTGGTTCGCCAATCCAACGAGCGGCCAGAGAACGTTGTCGGTTGACGTGGCTCACTTAAGAGCCAATGGCTCTATCCCACTGCGTTAAGCAGCGAGGGGCAGAGCGCTGTAAGTGCGAGTATTGGCACTTGTTTTTTGAGCTGATTTTACGAGGTCGGCACCTCTCGACTCGCCACCCGGGACCAGCCTCCCCCGTCGAAGCCTGTCATCCCCTTGTGGACCTATATTATACAAAACTGGGGCTTGAATGTCAAATTTTTTACGCAGGTGAATGGATTTCAAAGGCAGGCCGTCCACGAATAGTCTGCGCGAAAAGCGTTCGCGCGGACGATTAAGCGAATAAGAACAGGGTCCGTAAAGGCGTTTTGAACGACCGGTATCGTGAACTATTATTCACGAAAGCTACAAAGCTGTCCTCGGCCGATTTATTCGCTTATTCGATCCTATTCGTGGACGGCCTGCCCTTTGGCCCGAAACGCCGCTACCCTTGTACACTTGTTTTACAGCCCTGACCCACCCTGGTACAATCATTTTTGTGCCAGGAAGCACAGGTTAGAAGTGAGGATGGAGTGCAGGGACAGTGAAATCAAACAATGGACGGGCGACCGCTGCCGTTACAAAAGCGGGACTGGACAAACCGGCTGGGGATTTTTTACGGTTAGAGAACCTGAGTAAGCAGTACCAGGAGGGCGACCGCCTGCGGACGGTCTTCCGCGATGTGGATCTATCCATCCAGGCGGGAGAAGTGGTGGCGATCCTGGGGAAAAGCGGCAGCGGCAAGACCACGCTGCTCAACCTGGTCAGCGGCATTGACCGGGCGGACCAGGGGGAGATCTTTTTGGCTGGACAGCGCTTGACAGGCTTGAGCGAGCGTGAGTGGACCCTGTTTCGCCGCCAGCAGATCGGTTTTATCTTCCAGTTTTTCAACCTGATCCCCACGCTAACCGTGTGGGAAAATATCACCCTGCCGCTGGAACTGAACGGTTTGACCAGCCCGCAGGATTACGCGAACGCTGAGGAACTGCTCGCGACGGTGGGACTGGCGGAACGCAAGGCAACCTTCCCCGACCGGCTTTCAGGCGGCGAGCAGCAGCGCGTTGCCATCGCCCGGGCGCTGGTACATAACCCGCTGCTGCTGCTGGCCGATGAACCCACCGGCAACCTGGACGAGGAAACCGGGCGGGAGGTGCTGGCGCTGCTCGAGCGGCTGACGCGCCAGGTGGGGAAGAATATGATCCTGGTGACGCACAGCGTGGAAGCCGCCGCGATTGCCGACCGCGTGCTGACGCTGCGCGAGGGTCACCTGCTGGAACGGGCGCGGGTTTGATGCACAAACGCACGACTTTCGCGCCGCAAGCGCTGTGGAACGTGGGCTGGCGCTACCTGCTGGCGCGGCGCTGGCAGAGCTTCTTGATGATCGTGGGCATCGCGCTGGGCGTGGCCGTGGTCATCTCGATCGACCTGGCGAACGCCAGCGCGGCGCGCGCCTTTACATTAAGCACCGAAACCGTCACCGGCAAGACCACCCACCAAATTGTCGGCGGCCCGCAGGGCGTGCCCGACAGCCTGTATACCGAACTCCAACGCCAGGGTGTGATCAAACTGGCCGCGCCGGTCATCAGCGAATATGTCAGCGCGCCTGGCCTGGGCAACCGCCCGATGCAGCTGCTGGGCATCGATCCCTTCGCCGATGCGCCATTTCGCAGTTATCTGGGCGGGCTGCAAGGTGTTTCCACCGCTGACCTTTCGACCTTTACTGCCTTCCTCACCCATCCCGGGGCGGTGCTGGTTTCGCAGCCGCTGGCGCAGCGTTATGGCGTTCGCCCGGGGGATAGCCTGACGCTGGTGATTGGCGGATATCAGCGCCAGGCGTTTGTAGCCGGGCTGCTCGTGCCACAGGACAGTCTCAGCCAGCGCACCTTGGATGGGCTGGTGCTGGCGGATATCGCCACGGCCCAGGAGCTGACCGGCAGTTTAGGCCGCTTGAGCCGGATTGACCTGATCCTGCCGCCCAATGATCCCGCCGCAGTGCAGCGCTTGCAAGCCTGGCTGCCGGCTGGTTACCAGGTGGTTCCCGCGGCGGCGCGTACCAGCACCATCCAGCAAATGACGGCGGCTTTTCAGCTCAACCTGACCGCGCTCAGCCTGCTGGCGCTGGTGGTGGGCCTGTTCCTGATTTACAACACGATGACTTTCTCGGTGGTGCAGCGGCGCGCCTTGTTCGGCACGCTGCGCTGCCTGGGCGTGACACGCCGGGAAGTGTTCGCGCTGGTGCTGAGTGAAGCCTTCCTGGTGGGCTTGCTGGGCGGGCTGCTGGGCATCCTGCTGGGCATTGCCCTGGGGCAGGTGACGGTGCGCCTGGTGACCCAGACCGTCAATGACCTGTACTTTACCACCACCGTGCAGCCGGGCGGCTTAGACCTGTTCAGCCTGCTGAAAGGCGCGCTGCTGGGCCTGCTGGCGACCCTGTTGACCACGCTGCTGCCCGCCTGGGAAGCGGCGTCTGTGCCGCCGCGCGCGGCCTTGCTGCGCTCGGGGTTAGAGAGCAAGGCGCGCGGTGCGGTCGGGCGCACGGCCCTGGCTGGGCTGGCTGTGGGCGGCCTGGGCGGGCTGCTGTTTTTGATCCCTTCTAAGAGCGTGGTGTTAGGCTTCTTTGGCACGCTGCTGGTGGTGGTGGGCTTCGCGCTGTTTTCAGCGGGTGCCCTGGTGCTGCTCATGCGCGTGCTGGGCCCGCTGACCGCGCGCTGGTGGGGTTTTATCGGCCGCCTGGCCCCGCGCGACCTGGTCAATGCGCTCAGCCGCACCGCCGTGGCAGTGGCGGCGCTGATGGTGGCGGTAGCGGTGATCATTGGCGTGGCGCTGATGATCGAGAGCTTCCGCTATACCGTGGTGGTATGGCTCGAGCAGACCTTGCAAGGTGATATCTACGTCAGCGTGCCAGACTTCAACGCCAACAGCACCTCGGCGACGATTGACCCGCAGGCCATCCAGGTGATCCGCGGCTGGCCAGGGGTGGCGGCGGTGGATACGCTGCGCTCGGTGACGGTGGATTCCGCGCTGGGGCCGCTTAACCTGGCCGCCACGGAAAACCCAGGCCTGGGGCAGGAGCGCCTGTTTGCTTCCTTGCAGGGCGCGAAGAGCACGGTATGGGCGCGGATGCAGTCTGGCAGCGTGCTGATCTCTGAACCGCTGGCCAACCGGCTGGGGCTGAAGCGCCTGGGCGGCAGCCTGCGCCTGTATACCCCGCAAGGCTGGCGCGAATTTCCAATCATGGGTATCTACTATGACTATTCCTCCAGCGAAGGCACGGTGCTGATGGCCCTGCCGGTTTACCAGAAGCTGTGGAAGGATCCGGCGCTGACGGCGCTCTCCCTGCGCCTGGCTCCAGGCGCCAGCGCGGACCAAATTTCACGCGCGCTGCAAGACCGCCTCTCGAGGGTGCAGGAGCTGTTGATCCGCCCTAACCAGGCGCTGCGCAGCGACGTGATGGTGGTCTTCGACCGCACCTTTGCCATTACCGTGGCGCTGCGCATCCTGGCGACGGTGGTGGCCTTTATCGGCGTGCTGAATGCTTTGCTGCTGCTGCAGCTGGAACGGCAGCGCGAAATCGGCATCTTGCGCGCGCTGGGGCTGACCGGGCGCCAGTTATGGCAGCTGGTGATGGTGGAAACCGGGTTGATGGGCCTGACGGCGGGGCTGCTGGCCCTGCCCACGGGCTATGCCCTGGCTGTGATCCTGGTGTACATTATCAACCGGCGCTCGTTTGGTTGGACGCTGCAAATGCTGGTGCAGCCTGGGGCCTTCTTGCAGGCCTTGGGGGTCGCGCTGGTCGCGGCGCTGCTGGCGGGGGTCTACCCGGCGCTGAAGATGAGCCGTATGGAAACCGCGGAGGTGATCCGTTATGAATAACCCGCAGCATGCGCGGCGAAGAATAACCTGGGGTATCCTGCTGCTGGTGCTGTTAGGCGCGGGCGCAGTGTTGTACGCGCTGGCCTTCCGCCAGCCGCCAGCGGCGGTGCAGGCGCAGGTGATCGGCCTGGCGGAGACGCCGCCCAGCAGCGGCTTTGCGCAAGTGACCGGCCCGCAGCCGCTGCAGTTCCCGGCGATGATGGCCCCGCAGCCGGACTTTCAGACGGGCTGGTGGTATTACACCGGCAATTTGCAGACCGCGGATGGCCGCCGCTTCGGCTACGAACTGACTTTTTTTCGCCGCGCAATCCTGCCGCCCCAGGCGCGCGCGCAGCGCCCTTCGGATTGGGCGGCGAATCAGGTTTATATGGCCCATTTCGCACTGACGGACGGATCCGCGCAGCAGTTCCACTACTTCGAACGCTTTGAGCGCGGCGCAGCCGGGCTGGCCGGGGCAACCATTACCCCCAACTTTCAGGTGTGGTTGAATGATTGGTCTGTGACGCAGGTGGGGCCGCACACCTATCATCTCCAGGCGCGCGCGGAAGGCATTGCGCTGGATTTGCAGCTGGTGGACAGCACCGGCCCGGTGCTGCAAGGCAAGCAGGGCTACAGCCAGAAAGGTCCGCAGGCCGGGAATGCTTCGATTTACTTCAGCCAGCCGCGCCTGGAGACAAAGGGGACGGTGCAGGCAGCGGGCAAGGAGTATTCCGTCAGCGGGGCGAGCTGGATGGACCGCGAGATCAGCACCTCAGCCCTCAGTCAGGGGGAGGTGGGCTGGGACTGGTTCGCGCTGCAGCTGGATGACGGCAGCGAACTGATGGTGTATGCCCTGCGCCGCGCGGATGGCAGCATTGCCGATTACTCCAACGGCATGTACATTGCTCAGGATGGCTCGACGCAGCCCTTGACTCGCGCCGATTTCAGCATCACCGCCACCAACACCTGGAAAAGCCCGCATACCGGCGCGGTCTACCCGGCAGCCTGGACGGTGCGCGTGCCTTCCCTGAACCTGGAACTGCAAATCCAGCCGCTGCTGGCCGATCAGGAACTGCGCGTCTCCTTCACCTACTGGGAGGGCGCGGTGACGTTCCAGGGAACGCGCGCCGGTAAGCCGGTGGGCGGTTATGGCTACGTGGAATTGACCGGGTACGCGAAGTCGATGCAAGGGCAGTTATAGTAGAGTTCCCCGCACTATATTTTTCCCTTTCAAGCAGCCGGTCGAGGAAACGTCCATTGGTTGGTTTCTTCTGACGTCGAGGCTGTCCAAAGCTTCTTTTTGGGCAGCCTCTTATTTTATATTTGGATCCATGTGGCTCGTTGAGAATTACCGTGGTTTTAGGGAGAAATGACGTAGCCATTTCTCCCTAAAACCACGCTTAATCTAAGAGAATCATCCATTTTTTAGAGATCGCGAGCAGCTTGTATACTATAATACGGTGATCGGATTGTGGTTAATAACCAAAATTCTTGTGCTTTCTTCCAAACAACTTTACACTACTGGCAGGGGAAAACAAGGAATGAAAAGAATTATCGCCTACTGTCTGATGTTCGTGGTGTGCCTGGGTCCGCTTTTTGGCCCGTCTTTGCCGGTTAGGGCACAGGGGAAAACGCCGTTCATTGATGCTGCTGCCATTGACGCCTATGTTGAGGCAGGGCGCCAGGCGGCGCGCATTCCAGGGATGGCTGTGGCGGTTGTCCAGGGAGATGGTTCGGTTTACCTGAAAGGGTATGGGTCAGCCGGTTCCGAAGGCCAGCCGGTCACGCCGCAGACCACATTTATCCTGGGTTCGGTGAGCAAATCCTTCACTGCGCTGGCGGTGATGCAACTGGTCGAAGCGGGAAAAGTGGATCTGGATGCGTCTATTCAGCAGTACCTGCCCTGGCTTCAGTTTGGGAGTTTTGAGGGAACAGCCGCGGGGGACGTTTCGAAAATCACGGTGCGGCAGCTGCTGCACCAGACCAGCGGGATTCCCACCTATGCCGGTGAGGTCGCCTTTGTGGGGCAGCAGTCTGCTTCGCTGGAGGAACTCTTGCGCAGGCAGAGTCGGGTAACGCTGACGGCGATTCCGGGTCAGAAGTTCCAATATTCGAATATCAATTACGACGTTCTGGGCGCGCTGGTTCAGGCTGTTTCGGGGGAAGCCTTCGGCGATTACTTGCAAGGACATATCTTCATGCCCCTGGAAATGCAGCATACCACAACCTTCCCGGGTGCTGGCCTATCGGCGGGGCACCAGTATTTGTTTGGCCTGCCGGTCAAGACCAACCCGCCTTTCCGCGAGGATAATGTGCCCGCCGGGTATATTATTTCTAGCGCGGAAGATATGGCACATTATTTGAGGATGTGGATGGGCCAAGGGGTGTATAAAAATAAGCGCTTGCTTTCGTCAGAAGGGATCAGCACGCTGCAGCACCCGCGAGCCCAGGTAACAGGGTACACCCGCTATGCCATGGGCTGGTATTCCAACCCGGACGGATCGGTGGTCTGGCACAATGGCTCTACGCTGAACTATAAAGCCACCCTGAAAATTCTGAACAACGATCACATAGGGGTGGTGGTGCTGTATAACATTACCGATGATTTGATGAGCAGTCTTTTCGGCGGCGGGTTCACGCTCTCGGAGGGCATCTTCAGTGTGCTGTATGGGGAAGGACCGCCCGCCGCAGGCATCCTGAACAATGGGCAGATCTATTTCCTGTTGGATGGGGTGATGCTGTTGATCGTCGCAGCGGTGCTGGTGGATATTCTACGCCTGCGCAGCTGGCGGCAGCGGGCGCTGCAGCGGGCGCGGTGCGGGCGCGCTGCGCCGCAAGGGATGGCTGCGGGCAGGTGTGGGTATCGGTTTGATGCACTACCTTGTCCCCCTGGTCATTCTCCTCGGCGTACCGACACTCACCGCCTGGGTGGTGGTGCTGGGCAGCCTGCCAGACCTGGGCTATTTCCTGATCGCCTTCTCCGTGGTCCTGCTGCTGTTGGGCGTGGTAAAAACGTTCTTCCTGATGCGAATGCAGGTCGGTCGCTAATACCCGCGTTCTTTATCCACCACGTTCTCCAGCGGCTGGCCCTGGGTGTAGCGTTCTAAATTGTCCAGGAAGATATCCAGGGCGCGGGCGTCATAATAGGGGGTTTCACCGGAGTAGTGCGCGGTGATGATCACATTATCCAGGTCCCATAACGGCGAATCTTCAGGGAGCGGTTCGGTAGCAAATACGTCCAGGCCGGCCCCCGCGATTTGACCAGTTTGCAGGGCGTGGATCAAGGCAGCCTCGTCAACGGTTCCACCGCGCCCGATGTTGATCAGGTAGGCGCTGTTTTTCATCTTTTCGAAGGTGCTGGCGTCAAACATTTTCTTGGTCGCCGGCGTCAGCGGGATGGTCAGCACCACGAAGTCTGCCTCACTCAGCACGGATTCCAGCTCATCGGGGGCTAACATGCGCTCCACGCCGGCGACTTCCTGCGAGGGGTCGCTGCGCACGCCGATCACATGCATGCCCAGCGCGGCGGCGCTCTGCGCGGTGCGGCTGCCAATCGCGCCGACCCCCACCAGCAGCATGGTCTTCCCGGCCAGCTCAAACGCCGGGCGGACGTGCTCGCGGTCCCACTGGTGTTTTTCCTGCGCGCGGATGCTCTCTGGCAGGCGCCGGGCAAAGGCCAGCATAAAGGCCAGGATATGTTCGGTGATGGGAATGGCATGCACGCCAGAGGCATTGGTGAGGATAAAATCCTGTCGGGCAATCTCAGGGAAACGCATCAGCCAGTCTGTGCCCGCACCCCACTGCTGGAACCAGTGCAAGTGCGGCGCGCGGGCAATCCACGGGATGGGAAAATGCCCGGCGGCAACCTCGATCTGCTCCAGCAGCGGCTCGATCTCTTCTTTCTTGTCGGTAACGACCACCGGGGTACTGCCGGTCAGCGCCTGGATGCGCTGCTGCCGGTCGGGAGAAATATCATTTGGGTTGAGAGCGATCAGGATGGTCTTCATCGGTTTCGTCGCCTTTCGAAGTGACAGGGATAGCGGTTGGGATATTGGGATCTTCTCCCAGGGATGGCGCGACCGGCTGCTCGACCAGGAAGCGTTCTTTCCCCCAACGGTAGAAGAAAATGGTCAGGGATAGGGTCAGGCTGCCCAACAGGTAACCGCCGAGCACATCACTGGCCCAATGTTCCCCGAGGAACATGCGGGAGGGGCCGATCAGCACGATCATAAATATCAGGAAGATCGAAAACGCTGTGCGGAACTCCCGACCGTTTCAACAGCACAAAGGTCAGGAACAGCAAAAAACCAAAAAAGGTGGTGTAGAACATGACGTGTCCGCTGGGAAAACTGTAGCTGGATAGCGTCTGAAATACATTCACCAGGCTCGACGTGGGACGGGGGCGGCGAACCACAATTTTCACGAGGTAATTAATCACCCCACTGCCCATCCCAGCAAACAGCACCGAAAGCGCCTCCCAGCGCAGGCCGAAAATGGCCAGAAATACTGCGGCCACCGCCATGATGGAAATCGCCTGGATGGCATATCCCGGCCAGCTGATGGCTTCTAGAACGAAACCAACCCCGGCGGGCAGTGTGCTTTGCAATTCTTTGGTTATGTTGAGATCAAAGGCAAAGTAAGGGATGGTATTTGCTAACAGTGCCAGGGCAGCAAAAGCTACCAGTGCGATCAACACGTAAACCTGGAACAGGATCATGCGGTGCCGGCGCAGCCAGGGGCTGGTGACGAATTTACGGGCGGTGTCCCAGGCAGAAAATAATAAATTCCGGTAATCTCGGTTTGGCATATCTCTCTACAGTCTCCCCCCTCGTCTCAATGAGTCTCAGGTTGGCGAAAATGATGGGAGAGACGCGGGGCTCACGCTATCCGCACCATCACCTTCCAGAGCGTTACTTTTGCATTAATTTTAACATCGAAACATTCCAAAAAGCAAAAGCCTATCCAGTTCTTGATAGGCTTTTGAGGGAGCGAACAGGATAGTATGGTTTTTAAGCAATTTGCTTGAGGATTTTCCACAATGCCCCAGCGGCAGTGCCGAACAGGGCCGGGGTGGTGCGCCCATAAGAGGCGGCTGCCAGTGAGAGATGCGGCTCGAGGGTGAGGAAGTTGTCGAACCCGGCGGCAAATGCCTCCCCGAGAATTTTTTCGACCGCCCCGTCGCCTTGCCCGGCGGGAACCACCTGACCAGTTTCCAGCAGCGCGTCTTTAATGTGGAAGTAGCGGATGTAGGGCCGAAGCTTGAGCCAGCAGTCCTGGTAGGGATGCTCGCCTACCTGGACGAAGTTGGCGAAATCAAAGATGCCGGTAAAGGCGGGGGACTGCAGGTGGGTATAGAGATCCAGGCAGCGTTCGCCGGTGTCGCCATAGATGCCTTTCTCATTCTCATGCGCCAGGACGATGCTGGTTTTGCTGGCCTCGGCGATCATCTGGCCCATCCAGTCCAGCACCTTGCCGCGGTATTGCGCATAGTCGTCTCCGGGGATATAGAAAGAAAACATGCGGATGTAAGGCGCTTCCAAAATTTGAGCCACCTCCAGCGCGCGTTTTAAGCTCTCCATTTGAAGGTCAAAATCGCCGTCAAGGGGGAATTTACCCAGTGGGGAACCTACGGCGGAAAAGCCGATACCGTTCTCGGCAGCGCGCTGCTTTACTTCGCGAACTTCGTCCAGGGTCAGCGCCAGGACGTTCTTACCCCAAACTCCGCGCAGTTCGATAAAGCCCACGCCGTTGGCTTTTAGCGTTTCAATCTGGACATCTAAATCATCGGAGATTTCATCTGCAAAGGCACTGATTTTGAACATAGCATCCTTCTTCGTAAACGAGCCTCCTGGTTTTCGCCAGCAGGCCCGTTTATCTGTAAAATTCCATTGGTGGGCAAGACAGGGCTCGAACCTGCGACCTCATCTGTGTAAGAGATGCGCTCTAACCAACTGAGCTACTCGCCCATCTAGCGTTACGTGGATGACCATTTTGTTCCGGCCTGATTATAACATAAATCTGTAGCTGTTCATTCAGAAATTTTGACTTCCCGATCCCAGTGCAGGGCGATTGCACTAAATCCTCACCCCTCGTTCCCCTCTCCGAAACCTGCCGGTTCTGCAGGTTTCGGAGAGGGGAGGCAGAAATCGGCGAATTTTCGCGCCATTCGCAGGCACCCCTCTCCGTTTTCGGGCTTTGGCGAAAATGGAGAGGACACGGTTCGCCGCAAGGATGTCACGCTCAGCGCAATCAACGAAAGCGGCGAACCGCGTTCGCCGCTCTTTCTCCTTGCGTCGGGCAACCTATCCTTGCGGCGAACCGCGGGGTGAGGATTTTTAATGCCATCGCCCCGATCCCGCCACTCTCGCTGATCCACGCGCAAATATTCTGGCGAACCCGGGTAGACGGATTACGCCAGCGAAAAAAAGCAGCCGGATATGTTTTTCCGGCTGCTTGTGCTATCGTTTATCCTGCCGCCTGTTGGGGCGGTTCCAGGATGGCCTGGTCTGAGTGCGGCGGCCTGGCGGAGAGCAATTCGTCAATATAGCGCGCGTTGAACCCAACCAGGATCTGCCCGTCGATTTCGATCACTGGAACATTTTTCTGCCCCGATTTGTGGATCATTTCGCGGAAACCTTCTCGATCGATGGAAACCTCAACTTTGGTAAATTCAATATTTTTGGACTGCAGGTATTTGACAAGTGTCTGGCTCCAGGGTTCGGTTGTTCGAATATATACTTTTACATTCATCAAGGTATCCTTTTTATCTAATGGGGTTGACGGATGGGGGCTCAGAATACCAATAAATATTCAACCGATACATCTTTAATTGTAAAGGGCGAATAGAGCTTGTCAAGCATCAAAATCAGGCAAAATAATTTTGGTTTACCAGGCTCAGTCTATCAAATAAGGCACCTCAATGATCACTACGCCCGGGCGCAACAGCAGCCCCAGGCGCAGCATGAAGGCCGTCTGGCTGTGCAGCAAGCCTGACCACCAGTTTTTGGACACGAACTGCGGCACGACCACCGTGATCACTTCCTTTCGATCGCGGATTTTGCATAGCGCTTCGATATATTGCAGGATGGGCTCGATCAGCAGGCGGAAGGGCAACTCCAGGACGACCAGGCGAATGCCCTCACCCCAGATGCTCCACTTTTCCTGGATCTTGTGCGCCTCCTCATTATCGAGTGAAACGTAAACGGCGGTGACGTCGTCTGAGATGGTGCGCGCGTAGCGCAGGCCGACCAGAGAACCCTGATGCACGCCTGAGATGAGCAGGATCACGCGCTGTCGGGAGATCTTTGGCACAGAGCGGTTGGGCTCCAGCGAAAGCTGCCGGGCCAGCCGCTGATAGTGCTTGTAAATCGCGATGAAAGCGAACATCAGCAGCGGAATTAGCAGGACTACGATCCAGGCCCCATCCGGGAACTTGGTGATGCCGAAAATGAAGGTGACGATGAGGGTCGCCAGCGCGCCAAAGCCGTTAGCGATCATTTTGATCACCCAGCGGCGGTCGTGGCGCAGGCTGGAGCTGCGTTCCACCAATTCTTCGCCCGGCGGCAGGTGCCCGGACTTCCACCAGCGATAGGCCATGCCCATCTGAGAGAGGGTGAAGGACAGGAATACGCCAATCGCGTACAGGGGGATCAGGCGGTTCACGCTGGCGTCGAAGAGGATCACGAGCGCACAGGCAGCGATGGCCAGGGCGGCGATCCCGCGCGAGAACACCAGGCGGCTGCCGCGATAGGTGAACTGGCGCGGCAAGAAACCGTCCTGCGCGAGGATGGCGGCCAGGCGCGGGAACCCGGCAAAAGCAGTGTTAGCTGCCATGATCAAGATGATCGAGGTCATGCCCACCACGGCCAGGTAGAGAAAGCCTTCGCCGCCGTGTACCGTGCGCGCCACCTGCGAGATGACCGTTTCCTCTTCAGAGGGCAGCGCGCCGATCTGGTTCGAAATGTAGGTGATGCCCAGGAATAGGGTAGACAGGATGGCTGCCATCCAGATCAGCACCGTGCCGGCGTTGCGGCTGCGCGGTTCTTTAAAAGCGGTGATGCCGTTGGCGATAGCTTCGATGCCGGTCATGGCGGATGTGCCGCTGGAAAAGGCATGCAGCAGCAGGAAGGGCGTGAGTAGTTGCAGGCTGGTGTACGAAGTGTACAGCTCGGGCGGGTTGACCAGCGTGCCCAGGGAATGGGTCAGCGACTGGATAATGCCCGCCGCCACCGTCACCAGCATGAGGATGAGGAACAGGTAAGCGGGGACGGCAAAGGCGATGCCCAATTCGCGCACGCCGCGCAGGTTGACCACCATCACCAGGACCACCAGGACGACGGCGATCCAAACCCGGTAGGGGAACAGCCCTGGGAAAGCCGAGATAATTTGGGCCACCCCGGCAGAGATCGAAACGGCCACGGTGAGGATATAATCGGTCAGCAGGGAAGCGCCGGCAGCCTGGGCTGGAATTTCACCCAGGTTCTCCCGCGATACTACATATGCGCCGCCCCCATCCGGGTAGGCGTGGATGGTCTGCTCATACGAAAGCACCACGATCAGCAGCAGGGCGACGATCGCGATCGCAATCGGGAAGGCATAGCCCAGGGCCGCCGTGCCTGCCGCTGCGAGGATCACCAGGATTTCCTGGGTGGCATAGGCCGTGGAGGAAAGCGCGTCTGAGGCAAACACCGCCAGGCCGACCAGTTTGCCAATGGTCTGGTGCTGCTCGTCCGCGGTGGGTAAAGGCCGCCCAATTAACCAGGAACGCCAGCTGCGGGGCGGGTGCTGGCTGGCTGTGGGGTGAATCAGGGTGGGCGTGGTTGGGTCAGATATTTGCATAAGGGATCCCAATTATTCTCTTCAGCTCAGGTAGGAAGACCGCACGAGAATAGATGAATAGCACTTGAGTAAAAAACAGCCCTCTCAAATCCGGGCTGTCCGCTGAATGGGGATTGTATTCTATTATTTTATGGTTCAAAGATGGCCTTGTCAAGCTCAATTCACCAAACCGAAATCTATCCAGAAATGATACAATTGGTTGCGTTATCCCTGTCTGCAAAGTGATAAAATAGGGGTACTCGCTTACCCCACCTGTAGAGATGAGAAAAAGTGATCCTTTCATGACTAATCGTACCAATGAATCTGTGAAAAAGAGCGGGTTGCGCTTCAACCGCGTGAACCTGATGATCCTGGCCGTATTTACTTTGTTGGCCGTGATTGGGGGAGTGGTGGCTTTCCGCTTCTCCCAGAATTTTTTTGTTTCCACCAGTGTCATTAAAGTGGGCAATGCTCCGCCCATTCTCCCCGGCCAGCCCACGGCGAAACCGGGCAGCACGCCCGACCCCGCCAACCCGGGCGCTGTCACCATCCCTCAGCTCGACCCTGAATTGAAGGACCCGGCCAAGGCCACCTGGAATGGCACCAGCCGGGTGACGTTGCTGGTGATGGGCCTGGACTATCGGGATTGGTCCGCCGGGGTAGACATTCCGCGCACGGACACGATGATCCTGTTTTCGATGGACCCGCTGACGATGTCCGCCGGGATGATCTCAATTCCGCGCGATATGTGGGTTAACATCCCGGGTTATGGCAGTAACCGTATCAATACCGCCTACCGCGTGGGCGAGATGTACAAACTGCCTGGCGGCGGGCCGGGTTTGGCGATGAAAACCGTGGAGGAATTCCTCGGCGTGCCGGTGGATTATTATGCCCTGATCGATTTCAATGCCTTTGTGCGCTTCATCGATGCCCTGGGCGGGCTGGATATGCACATCCGCGAACCGATTAAGGTGGACCCGATTGGCCCGGGCAACACCATCACCCTTGAACCCGGCGTGCAGGCGCTGGATGGCGCGACCGTGCTGGCTTATGCTCGCCAGCGCTACACCAAAGACGGCGACTTCGACCGCTCCAAACGCCAGCAGGAAGTGATTATGGCCCTGCGCGACCAGGTGGTGCAGTTCAATCAACTGCCCATGCTGGTTTCGAAAGCGCCCCAGCTGTACCAGGAGCTTTCATCCGGCATCCGCACCAATTTGCAGCTCGACCAGGTGATCCAGTTGGCCTGGCTGGCGACGAAGATCGACCCGAACAATATCAAGAAAGGCGTCTTCGACCCGCACAAGGATGTGGCCTACGCGACGGTAACCACCAGCGAAGGCGCCGCGGATGTGCTGGTACCCAACCCCGACCAGATTCGCTTGCTGCGCGATTCGGTCTTTGTCCAGGATTCCGCTGCCGGGCCTTCTGCCGGTAACCTGGAAGACCTGGCGAAGTCGGAAAACGCGCGGGTGCTGCTGCGCAATGGCACAGTCAACCCGCAGTCGGTGCAGCAGGTCAGCGAATTGATCCGCTCGCTGGGCTTTAACCTGGTCGGCGAAGAAGCCGCCAGCCAGGCAGCCAGTGTAACCACCTTCATCGATCACACCGGCAAGCCTTACACAGTGAAGTATCTCATGGACCAGATGAAGCTGTCTGATGGGCGCGTGCAGGTTAAGTTTGATCCCAATGCCAGCGCCGACCTGGAAGTGGTGCTGGGTTCGGATTGGAAGGGGCAGTAGCCCGGCAGGTTCCTTGCGTTGATATTTCTCTAAGGAGGTTCTGATGCGTTTCGTCCGTTATCAGGCCGGAAACCAGGCCCCGCATTACGGCTGGGTATATGAAGATAAAGTTGGCCCGCTGGAAGGCGTGCCGTTTGGCGAATACCGCCGGTCAGAGGCTGAAATCCCGCTGCATACGGTAAAGCTGCTGGCGCCAGTGACGCCGGGAAAGATCGTCTGCGTGGGGCGCAACTACGCTGAACATGCCCGCGAACAGAATGTGCCTGTTCCAGAGATTCCGCTGCTGTTCCTCAAGCCACCCTCGGCGGTAATTGGCCCAGGGGACGCAATTCTCCTGCCGCCGCAGTCTAAGCAGGTGGAACACGAAGGCGAACTGGGGGTGGTCATTGGCAAGCGCGGGCGCTGGATCCCGGCGGAAAATGCGTTGAAATTTGTGCTGGGTTATACGGTGGCGAACGACGTGACCGCGCGCGACTTGCAGCGCCGCGACGGGCAGTGGACGCGCGGCAAGGGCTTCGACACTTTCTGCCCGCTGGGGCCCTGGATCGAGACGGAGCTGGACCCGGCGGATGTACTCGTGCAGACGCGCGTGAACGGCGAAATGCGCCAGATGGCCTCCACCCGCGAGATGATGTTCCCGGTGGAGCAGCTGATCGCTTTCATCTCCTCGGTGATGACCCTCGAGCCCGGCGACCTGATCCTGACCGGTACACCTGCCGGGATCGGCCCGCTGCAAGCCGGGGATACGGTCGAGGTTTCTGTAGAAGGGGTGGGCAGCCTGAGCAACCCCGTGATAACGGCAAGCGACCATTAACAAAAAAATTCCTCACCCGATCGGGTGAGGAATTTTTTTGTTATCTATTTGGAAATCTTACTGCGGGGCCAGTCCAAAACTGGCGAGCTGGAGCATGAAAGAAGTCTGCTGGACCACTGAAAGCACCTGGCTGGTGGCCGGTTCGGCGATGATGAAAATGCGGCCCCAGGAGGCGTCACCGTTAGCGTCGATGCAGGTCTGCAAGACCAGCCGGTTGCCCGGGCCATACACCCGATTGAACAACTGCCCGGCGCTCAGGCGTTCGTGCGCGCCCTCCAGGTTGACAAAGTCGGAGTACGTGCTGGTGGGGGAAAGCGCCTGGTACTTCTGGATATCATCGACCAGGAAGTAGGTCAGCCGCCCGTCGCCGTAGACCACAATGGCATATTGGTCAGCCTGGATGCCCGAGAACTGCGCCCCGGCCAGGTCATTGTGCGCCAGAATGCCGATGGTTCCGAACTGGCTGGCTAAGTCGAACTGGGTGGCCTGGCCCGGCTGGCGGGTGACAAACCCAGGGTTATTCTGAGGCTGTGGCCTCACCGGCAGAGCGAGCACGCCGGGGACATAAATTCCAACGACCTGATCGCGTTGACCGTTTTCAACGGAGAGAACAAAATCTTGCAGGGGCGTCAGGGTGGATGTGCTTATCACAGTTGTGTTTGAGATGAGGCCAGTGGCTGGAATGGATTTGATGTAACGTGTGATACCGATAAAGCTTCCGATCAAGGAGAACGTAAGCATGATGGCAAGCAGGGGTTTCGGTATGGTTATAGACACCATCTAAAAACCTTTCATTGTTTATATTTAAAGTCCGTAATATACCGGTTAGGAACTAAGCTACATTTTAGTGGCATTATTGGAAAAAAGGGAGGTATTTTTTGGCTTGTAATGCTGTTGTAAAGCGCCCGTAAGGTTCACATACCGATAGCGTAGGGTAGGCGTAGGGTAAGCGTAGGGTTAGTGGTGATTTTTCTGGTAAAAACGGTTCGAACGGGTTGATCCTGGGTTTTTTTAGCGAAAATGGGGCCGCGCGGAGCGCCAGCCCGTAAAAAACCATGGACCTCATCTCTTTCCCTGCCAGGCATGGTATAATCAGAGACAGGAGCGACTCCCAATCTGGTTGTATGCATCAGGAGAGAATAAGGTATGTCTGGACATTCAAAATGGGCAACCATTAAGCGAAAGAAAGGCGCTGCAGACGCTAAACGCGGCCAGGTGTTTACGCGCCTGACTCGTGAAATTGTTATGGCAGCGCGTGCAGGCGGCGGGGATGCGGATTCAAACTTCCGTCTGCGCCTGGCAGTAGAACGCGCGCGGGCGCAGAACATGCCCAAGGAAAACATTGAGCGCGCCGTCCGCCGTGGTTCAGGTGCGGATAAAGAAGGCGTAGTATTTGAAGAAGTATTCTACGAAGGCTATGGCCCGCACGGGGTTGCGTTGATGATTGAATGCGTCACCGAAAACCGCAACCGGACTGTCGCGGAAATTCGGCATATTTTGACCAAATGCGGCGGCAACATGGGCGAAGCTGGTTCGGTTGGCTGGCAGTTCTCGCGCCAGGCTTACTTCGCGCTGTCAGCGGAAGGTGTAAATTTCGATGATGTCTTCATGCTGGCTGCGGAAGGCGGCGCGGAAGATGTCACTGAAGACGATGGCCTGATTGAAATCACAGCCCCTGCCGAATTCTTTAAGGCCTTGATCGATCAGCTGCGCGCAGCGAACATTCAACCAGAAGAAGCTGAACTGCGCATGGCAGCCAACCAGGAAATGGAACTGGATCAGGACGACTCCCTCCAGGTGCTGCGCTGCATCGAGACCCTGGAAGAACTGGATGACGTTCAGAACGTCTTTTCCAACCTGCATATTTCCGACGAAGTCATGGCGGCTTTGGAGAGCGAAGAATAATCCCTCTATGTTGGTGCTGGGGATCGATCCGGGCACGGCGACCACAGGCTATGGCCTGGTTCGAGAGACGCCAGAAGGCAGCGTTGAAGTTGTTGACTATGGCGTAATCCTCACCCCGGCTGGCATGGCTCCGGAAAAACGGCTGTTGATTCTGTACGAACGCTTAATGGAAATCTTGCTTCTCCACCATCCTGACCAGGGAGCGGTGGAGAAGCTGTTTTTTCAACGCAACGTGACCAATGCCATCGCCGTGGGCCAGGCGCGCGGGGTGGTGATGCTGGCAATGGTGCAGCAGAAGCTGCCGGTTGCGGAATATACCCCGATGGAAGTCAAACAGGCGGTGACGGGGTACGGCGGCGCGGATAAACACCAGATTCAGCAGATGATCCAGACCCTGCTGGATTTGCCCGAACTCCCCCGCCCGGATGATGCCGCGGACGCGCTGGCAGTGGCGATGACCCACGTCCAGCACTACCGCATGCGCGCGCTGTTGAACCCACCTGAAGAGTAAACGCATCGAAAGCAGGGGGCGTGAAAGAGATTGCATGATCACCAGTCTGGCAAACGAACGCATCAAAGCGATCCGCAAACTACAAGAGCGCAAAACCCGCCAGGAGAGCGGCCTTTTTTATGTGGAAGGGCTGCGCCTCGTGGCGGAAGCGGTTGAACAACACGCGGCGATCGAAACCTTGCTGGTCGCTCCAGACCTGCTGGTGAGCAGTTTTGGCCGGGAACTGGTTGCGGCTGAACAGGAACAAGGGACGCCGGTGCTGGAGGTCAGCCCGGAGGTGTTCCGGCGGGTTTCATTGAAGGAAGGCCCGCAGGGGCTGGCAGCCGTGGTGCGCCAGCGCTGGACGGCGCTGGATGCGGTGCACCTGGAAGAAAACACGCTTCCTGGCACAAACACCTGGGTGGTCTTGGATTCCGTGGCAGACCCCGGCAACCTGGGTACCATCCTACGCGCGCAGGATGCCGTAGGCGGCCGAGGCGTGATCCTGCTGGAGCAGTCCACCGATCCTTACGACCCCTCCGCGGTGCGTGCCAGCATGGGCGCGCTGTTTACGCAGACGCTGGTGCGGGCCAGTTTCGCGGCCTTCGCGGATTGGGCCCGCAGCAGCGGTTACCCGGTGGTAGGCACTTCCGATAAAGCCACGGCGGATTATCACGCCTACCGCTACCCGCCGGCGCTGCTGCTGCTGATGGGCAGCGAGCGGCAGGGGCTTGCGGAGGATCGTCTGGCGTTGTGTGAGGCGGTGGTGAGCATTCCCATGCTGGGCAAAAGCGATTCGTTGAACCTGGCCGTGGCTACGGCCGTGGTGTTGTATGAAATTTTGAATCAGAGGCGAGATAAACGATGATCGCATCCGTTGAAGGGGAAGTGGTGGGTACGACTGACAGCGCCATTGTGGTGCGGGTCGGAGGGGTGGGTTTGCAGGTGTTTGTGCCCGCGCCGCTGCGTGCGCGCCTGCGCATGTTAGAGCGCGTGTTCCTTTATACGCACCTGATCGTGCGCGAAGACCTGCTGGCGCTGTACGGCTTTGAGACGGAACAGGAGCGGGAATACTTCAACTTGCTGCTGGGAGTGAACGGCGTCGGCCCGCGCCTGGCGCTGGCGGTGCTGTCGACGCTCTCGACCGACGCGATTCGGCGGGCGGTAGCAAATGAGCAGAGCGAAGTATTTGCGCGCGTGCCGGGGGTGGGCAAGCGCACCGCGCAGAAGGTGCTCCTGCATCTGCAAGATAAAATCCAGGGCGGGGACGTGCTGGAAATGGCTGGAACAAACCTGGCAGGCGTGGATGAATCCGTGCTGGAAGCGCTGACCGCCCTGGGCTACAGCGTGGTCGAAGCCCAGACGGCCCTCCAATCCATCCCCCGTGACGCCCCACAAGATGTGGAAGAACGCCTGCGCATCGCGCTGCAGTATTTCTCCGAGTGACGCGCAATCGCCCCGCGCAATCGCCTTGCACAATCGTCCCGCGCAATCGCCTTGCACAATCGCCTCACAAAATCTGCTAGACTTAAGCATACCTTTCTAGTATGATAGATTCACGATCAAGAATCACAATACTTGACAGGCACATATGCACGGAGCGGCCAAAGGATTTTTGGATTGGCCCGCTACGGTTTTCTTGATCTTCTACTAACCCGTTTCGTGGAGAACTTTCATGGACGAGACTTCCCTACTTTTGAAAGAATTGACGGAAGCGCACGGCGTGCCGGGCTATGAAGCCCCGGTGCGGGCAGTGGTGCGCCGCTATTTACAGGAGTTAGGCGAGCTTTCTCGGGACCAGCTGGGCAGTGTGATCTGCCTGGCACAGGGCAGCGTGTGGTGATCAAGACGCGTAATCCCGGTTGCAGGGTTGCCATGCCCTGCAACCTTTTTTGAACTTTATCCCTTAGCGAATTTTTCAACAGTCGTCCAATTCGTTTTGTAGCAGCACGGGAGGTGCGATGTCTGACCAGGTTCACCGAATCACTGCGGATTTGCATCAACGCATCGATTCCTACCGGCCAGCATACGAAGTCCGGGATGTGGGTACGGTCGAGGAAGCCGGGGACGGGATTGCCCGGGTGAAGGGGCTTTCCAAGGTGCGCGCCCAGGAATTGGTGGAATTTGCCAACGGCGTGATGGGGATTGCCTTCAATCTGGAAGAGCATCACGTTGGGGTGATTATCCTGGGCGAGTATTCGGGGGTGAAAGAGGGCATGAGCGTTTCCACCACCGGGCGGATCGCCTCGGTGCCGGTCGGAGATGGGTTGATTGGGCGGGTGATCAATGCCCTGGGCGAGCCGATCGACGGCAAGGGTCCGGTTGATTTCCGCGCTTTCCGCCCGATTGAGCGCATCGCGCCGGGGGTGGTGTTCCGCCAGGACGTTGATACCTCCGTCTCGACGGGGGTGATCGCCATTGATGCCATGATCCCGATTGGGCGCGGGCAGCGCGAGTTGATCATTGGCGACCGGCAGACGGGCAAGACGGCCCTCGCGCTGGATACGATCATCAACCAGCAGGGCAAGGGCCTGCTGTGCATCTACGTTGCCATCGGGCAGAAAAAAGCTGCCGTAGCGCGCAACATCGCCATCCTGGAAAAGTTCGGCGCGCTGGAGCATACCGTGGTGGTCGTCTCGGCGGCGGACGAACCGGCTGCCATGCAGTATATCGCGCCATATGCTGGCTGCGCGATCGGCGAAGAATTTATGGAAACAGGCCGAGATGCGCTGGTCGTGTATGACGACCTGTCCAAGCACGCCTGGGCCTACCGCCAGGTTTCGCTGCTGCTGCGCCGCCCGCCTGGGCGAGAAGCTTACCCGGGCGACCTGTTCTACCTGCACTCGCGCCTGCTGGAGCGCGCCGCGCGGCTGGCTGAAGAATTTGTCCTCGTCCCGACGGCGCACCTGGGGGAAACCGCCAGCACCGCCGACGGGCTGCATGGCAAGGTCTACGGCGGACCGCGCTCGCGGCATGCCGCTGAAACGGCGCTCAAAGCTCTGCCAGACGCGGCGCAGTATAAGATCGCCAAAGTGCAGGGCTCGGGCGGCTCGCTAACCGCGCTGCCGATCATCGAGACCCTGCTGGGCGATGTATCGGCCTACGTCCCGACCAACGTCATCTCGATCACCGATGGGCAGATCTACCTGGAATCCGACCTGTTCAATGCCGGCATTCGCCCGGCCATCAACATTGGCATTTCCGTGTCGCGCGTAGGCGGCTCGGCCCAGACCAAAGCCATGCGCCAGGTAGCAGGCCGCCTGCGCCTGGATATGGCGGCTTACCGCTCGCTGGCGGCCTTTGCCCAGTTTGGCTCAGACCTGGATAAGACCACCCAGGCGCAGTTGAACCGCGGGCAGCGCTTGCAGGAGGTCTTGAAGCAGCCGCAGTACGTGCCTTACCAGCTGGATGAAGAGGTGCTGCTGCTGTTTGCCGGGACCAACGGCTACCTGGATTTAATCCGGGTCGAGCGGATGCGGGCCTGGAAGGAAGCTTTTCTGCGCTTTATAGAGACCAGTTACCCGGAAATCAGCCGCTCAATTTTGGAGAAAAGGTTGATTGTGCCGGAAACCGAAACCCAACTGCGCGAAGCGCTGAGCGCCTTTAACCTGGCCTGGGAATAGACCTGCCGGAAATGCTAACGAGCAACTGAGGATCCGCGATGCCATCCACTCGAGAACTGCGGCTCCGCGTGCGGAGCATCAAAAACCTGGCCCAGGTGACCCGCGCCCTGGAAACGGTCAGCGCCAGTTTCGTGCGTAAGGCTGTTCAGGCGACGCTCTCCACGCGCCCTTACTCCGAAAAAGCCTGGAAGGTGCTGCTGCACCTGGCGCGCCAGCCGGGGCACAGTATGCTGCACCCGCTGCTGACGGAGCGGAAAACGGTCAGCAGTGCGCTGGTGGTATTCATCAGCAGTGACCGGGGCCTGGCGGGGGCTTACAACGTCAATATCTTACGGCACACCTTGAAGTACTTTTCAGACGTGCCCTTTTTGGTCAGCTATGTCACCGTGGGGCGCAAGGGGCGCGATATGCTGCTGCGGCGCAGCAAGCCAGTGATCGCTGAGTTCAGCCAGCTGCCCAGTCCGCCTTCCTTTATGGATGTCTCCGCGATTGGCAGACTGGTGGTGAGCGATTTTGAAAAAGGCAAGTTTGATCAGGTGTATGTCGCTTATACAGAGTATCACAACATGGTCCACCAGCAGCCAGTGATCCGCAAGCTGCTGCCGCTGGAAGTGCGCTACGAGGCTACCGAGGAGAGCGAGGCGCGTAACGTGACCCACACGCGCTCGAATGCCGTGTTTGTCTACGAACCGGATCAGGAAGAACTGCTCAACGAAATCGTGCCGCGTTTTACCGCGCTGCAAATTTATCAGGCGATTCTATCGGCGCAGGCCAGCGAGCACGCCGCGCGCATGCTTGCCATGCGCAACGCCACGCAGAGCGCGAATGAGCTGATCGCCGGCTTGCAGCTTGAATACAACAAACTGCGCCAGCAGCTAATCACCAACGAGATGCTGGATATTTCGGGCGGCGCGGAAGCGCTGAACCAGAGCTAATCCGGGCCAGGACATTCGATAAGGGAAAAGGGTACATGGAACGAGCATTTACAGGACGGGTGTTGCAGGTGCAGGGTGGCGTGGTCGATGTGACGTTCCCGGAGGGCGACCTGCCCGATGTCTATGAAGCCATCGAAGTGGAACTGGCCAAGGGCGAGCTGCTAGTGCTCGAAACGCAGAAGCATCTGCCCGGCAGCCGCGTGCGCGCCATCGCTATGGGCTCTACGGACGGCCTGGCGCGCGGGGTAGCGGCGCGGCGCACCGGCGCGCCGATCCAGGTGCCGGTGGGCGACGAAACCCTGGGACGCATCTTCAATGTGCTGGGCCACCCGATTGATAATCAGGGCGCGCTGCACGCGCAGCAGTATTATCCCATCCACCGCCCCGCGCCTTCCTTCGCCGAGCAGTCCACCCGCGTAGAGGTGTTTGAGACCGGTTTAAAAGTGGTCGACCTGATTGCGCCCTTTACCAAAGGCGGCAAGACCGGCATCTTTGGCGGCGCGGGCACCGGCAAGACAGTCATCATTATGGAGTTGATCCGTTCGATCGCCACCGTGCATCAGGGCAACTCGGTCTTTGCCGGGGTGGGTGAACGCACCCGCGAAGGCACACAGTTGTACCGCGAAATGCTCGAATCCGGCGTGATGAAAGATACCGTAATGGTTTTTGGTCAGATGAATGAACCGCCCGGGGTGCGCCTGCGCGTGGCGCTTTCGGCGCTGGCCATGGCAGAATATTTCCGCGATCAGGGCCGGGATGTGCTGCTGTTCATCGATAATATTTTCCGTTTTACCATGTCTGGCTCGGAGGTTTCGGCGCTGCTAGGGCGCATGCCCTCGGCAGTTGGCTACCAGCCGACCCTGGCGACGGAGATGGGCGAGCTGCAAGAGCGCATTACTTCCACCAAGAACGGGTCCATCACCTCGATGCAGGCCGTCTACGTGCCGGCGGACGATTATTCCGACCCGGCCCCAGTGGCGACCTTTACCCATCTGGATGCGACCATCGCGCTGGACCGGGCTATCGTTGAAAAGTCCATTTTCCCGGCGGTCGACCCGCTGACTTCAACCTCGCGCATATTGGATCCCCTCATTGTGGGCGAAGAGCATTACAATACAGCCCGAGAAGTGCAGCGCGTTTTGCAGCGTTATAAAGATTTGCAAGATATCATCGCCATTTTAGGGTTTGACGAATTGAATGAAGATGATAAACTTGTAGTCTCCCGTGCGCGTAAGATTGAGCGTTTCTTTTCGCAGCCGATGTTTGTAGCTGAACAATTTACCGGGCGGCCCGGGCGGTACGTGCCCATGCGTGAGACCGTGCGCGGCTTCCGGGAAATTTTGGACGGCAAGTATGACGACCTGCCCGAGCAGGCTTTTTATATGATTGGCGGCATCGACGAAGCGCTAGAACGGGCGAAAGAACTGGAATCCGCCTGAGGAGCGAGCATGTCTGTCCACTGCGAAATTGTGTCTCAGGACCGCATCGTTTTTACGGGAGAAGTTGACCTGATCGTGCTCCCGGGTGTGGTGGGTGAGATGGGTGTGCTGCCGAATCATGCGCCGGTGCTGTCGGTGCTGCAGTTTGGCGTGATCCGGGTGCGGATAAATGGAAAAGAGGAGTATTTTACCGTCGCCGGAGGGGTCGTGGAAGTGCAGCCCGACCAGGTGACCGTGCTGGCAGACGCGGCGGAGAACATTAAAGAGATTGATACCCGGCGGGCCGAGGCTGCACGCCAGCGCGCCGAGGAAGCTTTGAAAGTTGGGGTAGGCAAGGACCCTGACTCTTACCTGCAAATTCAGGCGGCGCTGCGGCGCTCGAACCTGCGCCTGGATGCCGTCCGCCGTTATCGCCAGAACCGAAACCCCTAAACTGGGGAGGGATGTAAAACTGTATGCCTGTTTTTAGTAGAGAACTTGGAATTGATCTCGGCACCATGAACACGGTGATCTCCGAGGGGAACCAGATTTTACTGCAAGAGCCGACCGTGGTCGCCATTGTGGTGAACGAGCAGAAAATGGTCGAAACCGGGCAGCAAGCCCGGGATATGCTCGGGCGCGTCTCGGATAATATCGAGGTGGTGCGGCCCCTGACGCACGGCGTGATCGCGCGCTTTGAGGTGACTGAAAAGCTGCTCAAGCACCTGGTGAAGCGCGTTTCCGGGCCGATGCAGATCTTTCCGCCAAAGATCATGCTGACGGTGCCTTACGGCGTGACCAGTGTGGAAAGCCGCGCTGTGCATGAGGCCGGGCTGGGCGCGACCAATTCGGTGTTTATGATCTCCCAGCCGTTGGCGGCAGCCCTGGGCATTGACCTGCCCATCGCCACGCCTTCAGGGAACATGATCCTGTCGCTGGGCGGCGGGACGTTCCAGGCGGCGGTGCTGGCGATGAATGACGTGGTGCGCGCGGAAACTTCGCGCACGGGCGGGTTCAAGATGGACGATGCGATTATCGGGTATATCCGGAAGAAGTATGGCATTGTGATTGGGCAGCCGACGGCGGAGATGTTGAAGATGCGCATTGGAGCCGCTGTCCCGCAAGACCAGCAGCAGACGCTGGAAGTGCAGGGCCAGGATCAAGTATCTGGCCTGCCTCGCCCGGCGGTGCTAACCACGGATGATATCATCGAAGCCCTGCAAGATCCGTTGAATGAAGTGGTTAATACGGCCCGGCACGTGCTGGAACGCACCCCGCCTGAACTGATCTCCGATATCATCGACCGGGGAGTGGCTCTGTGCGGCGGCGGGGCGCTGCTGCGCGGCATCGACAAGTACCTGACCAAAGCCCTGGGCATCCCGGCTTACCTGGTGGATAACCCCATCACCTGCACATCGGAAGGCGCTGCCCGCGCCCTGGCGATGCGCGACGTGCTGCGCCGCAGTTTGATCGAAACTTAGTTTTTCTCTTTATTAAAAACGAGCGGCGGGGCTAAACTTCAGTTTGGCCCCGCCGCTCGTTTTTGGATTTTCTAAGCCAGATAGTAGGACATCTTTTGCAGATAGATGACCGGGTCGACGTTCTGTACGTGAACATCGGCAGGAACGGAAATGGTAATGGGGGCGTAGTTGAGGATGGCTTTGATGCCCGCTTTTACCAGGTCATCGGTCACGGTTTGGGCTGCGGAGGCTGGAACCGTGAGCATGGCGATTTTGATGCCCGCCTGCTGCATCTGCTCCACCATATTCTCGGTGCTCTGCACCTCAAAGTCGTCGCTAATGCGTTCGCCGACGCGCTGCGGGTCGTTATCGAAGATCATCGCCACACGAAAGCCGTGGTTGATAAAGCCCTGGTAGTGCGCGATAGCGCGGCCCAGGTTGCCAGCGCCGATGACTGCCATATCCCAAACCTGGTTGACATGCAAGATGCCGCGCAGCTGGTCGACCAGGTAGGGAACCGAATAGCCCTTGCCCTGTTTGCCGAATTCGCCAAACTGCGACAAATCCTTGCGGATCTGGGCTGCTGAGATGCCGATGAGGTCGCCAAGCTCCTGTGATGAAGTGGAGAGGACCTCCTGATTTTGCAAATGTTCCAGTGCTTGCAGGTAAATGGGCAAGCGCCCGACAATGATTCCCGGAATTGTATTTTCCATCCTGCACTCCTCTACATTGCGATCTTTCCATAATTTATCACAAAGGTGAAAATTGTGCAAATCAACACAAGAAGGAGTTTTAAAAGCAGCAGGCACAAACCGTTTGAACGGTTTGTGCCTGCTGTCTCTAATATTGCGAGGCTGAATTGTTTAGCGCCGAGAACGCCCGCCGGAAAGCAGCATGACATAGTAGAGCAGGGTTGAAACGGCTTGTGCCGCGGCGGCGACGTAGGTCAGGGCGGCGGCGTCGAGTACAGAGTTGACGCCGCGCATCTCGTTCTGGTAGATCATGCCGCTGTCAGCTAACCAGGCTTTGGCGCGGTGGCTGGCGTTGAACTCTACCGGCAGCGTGACGATGGCGAACACCGCGACAGCCGCGAAGAGGATCACGCCGATCCAGGCAATTTGCATGGATTGCAGCAGGAAGCCGACGATGAAGATGATCGGGCCTAACCAGGAACCAATTTGCACGGTCGGGACAATCGCCGAGCGGATCTGCATCGGCAGGTAAGCGTCTTGCTGCTGCAAGGCGTGCCCGGCTTCATGCGCGGCGACCCCGGCGGCGGCGATGCTGTTGCTGCGGTAGACATCCTGGCTGAGGCGCAAGGTGTGGCTGGTAGGATCATAGTGATCGCTCAGAAAGCCGTTGGTGGGTTCAACCTTCACATTATACAGGCCGCTCGTGTCCAGCATGCGGCGGGCAATCTCCGCGCCGCTCAGGCCAACCATGCTGCGGACCTTGGAATACTTATTAAAAGCGGACTTTACTTTCGCCTGCGCCCAGAGCCCGAGCAGCAGTGCGGGTAGTGCAAAGACAAAATACATCGGGTCCCAGAAGAACATTTTCAAGTCCTTTCTTCAAAAAAATCATTAAAACAGGAACCAATAAGAATGGGTTCAAAATTTTTCCTCACAAATGAAATATAACATGAGAATATAAAAATCTGCTAAGAGTTATATATGAATTTATAAACATTCTATCAATGGTTTGAGCGAACCCATCAAGTAAATATAATATGGGACCGCAGGGGTGCTTTGCACCCCTGCGGTCCCATAAAAATAGAATTTCTTAAGCCTGTTTTTGCGATTTTGCTTGTAAATCACAGAGCAGGTCGGCGTAGTTTTGGCGGTCGAGGGGCAGTTCGACCACAGATTGGGTGTGGCTGGAGTAGATCATGGCGTTGGCGAGTTCCAGCGACAGGACGCCTTGCGCGCCCGGGGCAGAGATAGGCGCGCCGGTGCGAATGGCTTCGTGAAAGTTGCGGTAGACGGAGGCATGGTCGCCAAAGAGGGCGTCTGGGCCGTCATCCAGGGGCACATCTTCGGGCTCAGCGAAGGGACCGCGGTAGATCTGGTCGGTGGTGCGCAGAAATTCATGCACATCTTCCTCGAATACATTGAAATTCAGGAAGCCTTGCCCGATTTGCAGCGAGGCTTTGGTGCCGACGATTTCCAGGTCGCCTTTGGGGCCGCTTTCGGCGGTGCTGATGTGCAGGTAGCCGCTCGCGCCGTTGTCCCACTCGAGCATGGCGCTGATGGTGTCTTCGACTTCAATCTTGTGGAAGTTGGTGCGGTTCCAGGAGATGACCCGCTTGGGCATACCCGCCAGGTGACAGACCAGGTCCAGGTCGTGTGGGGCCTGGTTGAGCAGCACGCCGCCGCCTTCACCCCACCAGGTTGCGCGCCAGTCACCGAGCGAGTAGTAGCGGTAGGAGCGCGGCCAGGGCATGACCAGGTTTACGCGCTGCAGCGTGCCCAGGCGGCCTTGCTGAATCAGCTGGTAGGCGGCGCGCACTTCTGGGCGCAGGCGCTGCTGCAGGTTGACCGCCAGCAGGCGGCCGGTCTCCTGCGCCGTCTGCACCATGCGGTCGGCATCCGCGACCTGGGTCGCCATAGGTTTCTCCACCAGCACGTGACTCCCGGCGCGCAGGGCGTCGATCGCCATCTGCGCGTGCAGATAGTGCGGGGTCATAATCACGGTCAGGTCGGGCTGCACTTCGGCCAGCATCTGGCGGTAGTCGGTATAGAACGGCGTACCCAGTTCATCCGCGCGTTCCTGGCCAATCTCAGGACGGATGTCACAGACGGCAGCCAGGGCAGTGCTGGGCAGCTCCAGCGCGGGACGGTGCATATTGAAGACGAGCGCGCCGACGCCGATGATGGCGTGGCGCAGGGGTTGGATTTCAGTCATGGGGTCCTCCTTTAGAAAAAGAAAATTACCACAAAGGGAAGAGAAGCAGAGCAAAGCAAGGGAAACCTGGGGAAAGGACCGGCAGGTTACTTCCCTTGTAAATAAGCCAGGTTGTGGGTGATTAGCTCGCAGCGCTGCTGCACGCAAGCGGCAGAACGCAGGGGGTCGGGCGGGGTGTTGGTGACATAATCCAGCATGCGCTCCAGGCTGGTTTTGGCAACATGGATGCGTGTATCCGAGGAGGCATAATAGATGAACAATTCGCCGTTCTCGCGGGCAACCATGCCGTTAGTAAAGGTGACATTGGAGACATCGCCCACCCGTTCTTCGCCTTGCGGCGCGATCAGATAGCCGCCGGGGCGGTGAGTGACGCGCCAGGGCTCGTTGAGGTCGCTGAGGAAGGCGTAGATCACATAGCGGAAACCGGCTGCCGTACCGCGCACGCCGTGGGCGAGGTGCAGCCAGCCCTGGGGCGTCTTGACCGGCGCGGGGCCCTGACCATTCTTCAGTTCCTTAATGGTGTGATACTGGCGCTCGTCGATGATGGTCTCCTCGTCCACAATGGCCGGGTCCATGCTTTTGGAAAGGCCCCAACCGATGCCGCCGCCGGAACCAGCCTGAATGAAATCATCCTGCGGGCGGGTGTAGAAGGCATACTGGCCCTGGACGAATTCGGGATGCAGCACCACGTTGCGTTGTTGCGGCGAGGCGCTTTTCAGGTCGGGCAGGCGCTCCCAGTGGATCAGGTCGCGGGTGCGGGCGAGGCCGGCCTGCGCATTGGCGGCGCTGGTATCGCCGGGCGGGGCGCTGCGTTCTTTGCGCTCGGTGCAAAAAATGCCGTAAATCCAGCCGTCTGCATGCCGGACCAGGCGCATGTCGTAGACATTGACATCCGGGTCCGCGGTCTCTGGCATCAGCACCGGGTAGTCCCAGAAGCGGAAGCCGTCCACGCCGTTCTCGCTTTCGGCCACAGCGAAGAAGGATTTGCGGTCATAGCCTTCTACGCGGCACATCAGGCAGATCTTGCCGTTGAATTCGATGGCCCCCGGATTGAAAACGCCGTTGATCCCCAGGCGCTCCAGTAAAAAGGGATTGCTGGCGGGGTTCAGGTCGTAGCGCCAGAAGAGCGGGGTGTGCTCGGCGCTGAGCACCGGGTAACGGTAGCGCTCGTACCAGCCGTTGTTCCAATCCGGGTCAACGGCATTGCGCCGGTTGAGCAGCGCCTCCTGCCGTTCGGTGAGCAGCTTCAACCGCTGCTCGAAGGTTGGCTTGTGCATTGGGAACCTCTCGAATGGAAATGGTTGCGACACGGCTGAGGCAAGGGCGGCGCGTCCAGAGGGCCGCCCTTCCCTCAGCAGATACCCATGATTGTACTTGATCCACCGGAAATGGAGTATAAATACAGGCAGGAAAAGCAGGGTTTCCACAAAGTCAGGCGCTTTGTGAAAACCCAATCCAGAGGACCATCCCCCGACCCCTTCCTGCGCTTGCTCCGCAAGCTGGAAGGGGAGAAAAGAGATTTTGGGGTAGCGGTGGCCGCTCTGCGGCCACCGCTACCCCAAACCCCGAAAAAAGGCAAGCGACTTTGTGAAAACCTTGGCAGGAAAAGCCTATGTTTAAAGCTGTGCATGCCGAGACCGGCGAAGAAATTATTATCTTGCACCCGCAGTGGAAAAAGAAACTCCAGCAGCTGCGCGAGATGGATCGCGCCGATTTGCTGCTGTGCCAGGGCTGCGGGCAGGCCATGCGGGTCAAGGCGGGGAAGTTGAAGCGCGCCCATTTTGCGCACAAACACCGCAAAGCCTGCTCGCTGGGCAGCGAAACCGTCGAGATCCTGGAAGCGCGAGCGGTGCTGTACGAATGGCTGTTTGCCCAGTTTGGCGCGGCGGTCAGCGTGGAGAAACAGGTGCAGGAGTGGGCGCTGCCGCGGCCCATCGACTGCTGGGTGGCGACGGAACAGGGTACCTTTGCCTACTGGCTTATCGAAAATGGCATCCGCCTGGAGCGGCGCGAGGCGATCAAGGCGGCTTTTGAGCAGGCAGAGGTGCACATCCATTACGTGTTTCTGGCGCAAATGCTGAACGAGGAGAAGAAGGAGTTCCACAGCCTGCTGCTGACGCCCACCGAACGCGCCTTCCGCCGGGAGACGCCCTTTGACGCGCTCTTTGCGCGCCCTGGCGCGACAGGCCACAGCCTGCACTACCTGGATGCTGGGCAGGGTCTGCTGACCACTTTCCGCAGCCTGGCGCTGTTCCACCGGCCCAACTGGTATAAGGGGATTAAGCACAGCGATCCGCTGGCTTCCGTTCGCGCGCGGGTCACGGATGGCGGTTTCGTGCACCCTGGGGAAGGCGAGCGCCTGAACACCTACCGCCAGAAGCAAGCCCGCCTGGAGCGCGAGCAGGAACAAGCCCAGGCGCGCCTGGAAGAATGGAACCAGCGCCTGGCGCAGTTCCGGGCGGAGCAGCCTGAGGCGCCGAGGGCTGAGGCGCCGCAGGCTGGTGAGCCTGAGACGCTGGATCCAAATTCCGCGCCTGCGCCCAGGCCAGAACCCGAGCCTGCCTCAGAAGGCGCTGCTTTGCCCTGCGTCAGCTGCGGTCAAATCACCACCGATTACTGGGCGACATTCTATGACGAGGCAGGGCGCAAGCTGTGCCGCTGCCGGGATTGTTTGGACCGCGAGCTGGGGGCGTGAGCTGCTTCGCTTACGGTTGATAGGTGATTGAATTGCTGGTGGTGTAGTTCTTGTCGCCGCTGCGGAGTTCGGCGGTGACCACGTGCGCGCCGGTCTGGCGCGGCAGTTTCCAGGTCAGGTTATGGCTGAAGGGCTGCCAGGCAGACCACTGGCCGTTATCGCTGCGCACGCGCATCTCTTTCCAATCGCCGTAAATGTAAACTGGAACAGTGCTGCTCTTGGTGACGGCTTTTTCGCCGTCGATCACCAACGGATAAACATTATCTCGGGTACCAAAGTCCTGGTCCCAGTAATAGCGATATTCGCCGGGGCCTTCATAAAACCCAACCCCAATTTCTGAATAATTATTGCTGAGGATATTGCGGCGGTGCTCCGGGCTGTGCATCCAGCCATCCATCGCGCTGGCGGGCGTACTCTGCCCGGCGGCGATATTCTCCGCCAGGGCGGTCCAGTTTGTGTAATACTTTTCGATGCGGTGCCAGGTATCACACACCATTTGCTGCTTGCCGTCCACGTTGGCCAGCGTTTCATGGCTGAAATAGTTATTCGCCGCCATATCTGCGGCATGGAAGCGGGCTGACTTATCCAGGGCGGTCACGCGCTTTAATGGCGGCAGTCCGTTCTGCATGCGGATGGCGTTGGTTTGTTCCACCACGGCCTGTTCATAGGCAACGTTAATCGGTTGGATCACCGCGCCGCCACATTCGCCAAACTGATCCGCTCCCGTAACCGGGATGGGCGGCGGGTTGGCGATGGTCTGCGCCTCATTAATGACTTTGGTTGCCATTGGCGCAGCAGGACAGGCCATCAAGACGAGCGCCAGGATTGTAATCAGGATATATTTTTTGATGTGCATCGTTCCTCAAACCGATAAGGAGGAGATCCTCCCTGAGAACAAAACAAACGGAAGGGCCAACGCTAAGCGGCATTCTCCAGAATTGCGCTTCTTTTCCCCTATTCGATGGTAACAGCATTTTTATTTTCGCTGTACGAGGGATTTCCCCTTCTTTTTATGGGACATTCCAGACAAGAAAATAATCAGAGTTTCTTCCACTGCAAGGAAATTTAAATGAAACGGAGGTACTGCCGTTTTCTCGCAGTACCTCCGGCGAATGCTGCTTTTTACTTGCCGGGTTTGGGATGGACAACGATGGCTGAGGCGGATAATTCTCCGCCGGAACCGGTGTGCGGGCTGATGATGGTCACCAGGCTGCCCGCTTCAATCACGGCATCTGGGTGAGGGAGGATGCGCGCGCCGGTCAGGTTATAGGTCACGCTGCTGCCGTCCCTGGCGAGGATGGTGATTTGCGCGCCGGGCTGGTAATCGGTCACTTCGCCAACATGATGGACTACTTTTGGCGCGGCGGGGATGACATTCACCGAGCGCACCACTGGGTCGCCGCCCGCCGGGTCTTTCAAGGCGTGCACCATCACCTGCATGCCGACCGTCAGGCTGCCGCCCGCCTGCTTGCCGCCGGGGATGTGCAGGGTTTCGCTGCCGTCAAATATCACCGTCACGACTGTGCCATCTTTGAGCGTGATTTCCAGGGTATTACCATCCATGCCGGTGAGCGTGCCGCGCAGATTGAGTGGTTTCCAGCGCTTTTCATCCGCTTTCTGCGGCTTCTCTGGCTTATCAGCAGGTTGGTCTGGTTTTTGCGCTTTCGGGTCCTTTGCCTTCGGGTCAGGCTTGTTCGGGTTTTCGTCAAACTTTTCTGTTTTACGTTCTTCCTTCAGGGTTTGCCGGGTATCCTTTTCGACTGCTCTTTCCGTCTGCTGGACAACGGGTCGTCCAGGGTCAGGGGTCTTTTTCGCAAAAGGGGCGGCAAACGCCTGCGTGAAGGATAACACCAGGGTTATCAGGATCACAATCGTGGCGACAGCCATAGTCCGTTTCATTTCGAGCTCCTTGCTTATCTTTGGTTAAGGTTCATAAAAGACACTCAGGTAGCTAAAGTCCTGATTGCCTTGTAAGTCGCTGGCTGTAATTTCGATCAGGTTTGTGCCGTTTTCCAGGGGCAGCTGCACCGCAAAGGAGCGGCTGTCATCTACCAGCACCACCTCAGCATTCAGAGTGATCACTGTGCCTGGGTCAGCTTCCCCGCTGATTTCCACTGGAGAAGCATTCAGCGTCTCATATTCTTGCGGACGGTGAATGATGACGGATAAAGGACCGCTAAAGCTGGTGAGGGTAGGAGCGGCTGCCGGGGTGAGCAGGATGGGCTGAGTATTTACCTGGGGCGCAACGACCGGCGCTGGTGCGGGCGGCGGAATGGGCCTGAGCAGATTGCACGCGCTCAGCCCGGCGATACAGAGGCAGCTGATGAGAATTCGGCGAAGGGATCGCGCCATCTATTCGATTCCTGGCAGCAGAAGGTTGCTTTTCTACATGCGCCAGCAGGAAGCAGCCTGTCAGGCGTGTGTAAAAAATCCGTAAATTCTTTGATGTAAAAGAAAACGAATGAAAGTGGATCTTGTTACAAAAATTTAGGATTCAACTTTAATTTCTGGCGCCGCTACCGGGATGCGCTTGCGGCGGCTGTCGATCCACAGCGCCGCGGCGGCTAACACCACCGCGCCCAGGATCACAAACGCGGCCGTGTGATAGGTGCCGTTAATCCCGCCGACCAGAGCCGCTGCCGGAGCGGTGGTGATATCCGTACCGGCGGGCAGGTTCGCGAAGGATAGCACCAGCCCGGTATAAAGCGCGCCGATCATGGGCAGCCCGGTGGTCTGGCCCAGGGTGCGCGAGAGCGAGAGCAGCCCGCTGGCGACGCCCAGCCGCTCGCGCGAGACTGCGCCCATGATGGCGCTGTTGTTGGGGGACTGGAACATGCCCTGCCCGATGCCAAAGGGGATCAGGCGCAGGATGAAGCCCAGCGCGGTCGTATCCTGGTGCAAAGTACTGACCGTCAGGCAGCCGACGATGATCATAATCAGGCCCAGCAGGCTGATACCGCGCGAGCCAAAGCGGTCCGACAGCCAGCCGGCGACCGGCGCGACCAGCCCCATGGCGACCGGGTTGGCGATCATGATCAGGCCCATCTGTTCGGTCGAAAAGCCTTTGACCAGCTGCAAGAAGAAGGGCATGATAAACATGCCCGCCATGACGACAAATACTAAAAAGCCCATCAGCAGATTAAGGCTGAAGAGCAGGTTGCCAAACAGGCGCAGTTCGATCATCGGCTGGCGGATGCGCGTTTCCACCAGCAGAAAGATGATCAGGCCCACGGTGGCGGCTGCCAGCATCCCGGTGGTATAACTGTTGCGGAAACCCAGCTGCTGGCCCAGGGTCATGCCCAAAGCATAGGCGGCGAGGGTAAAGAACAGGATCAGCGCGCCCGAGGCATCGAAACGCTGATTTGGGCGGGTGGCGGAGGAAGGCACGAAGCGGCGGATCACAAACACGGCGATGATGCCCACCGGCACATTGACCAGGAAGATCGAGCGCCAGCCGATCAGGCCGATCAACAGCCCGCCGATGGGCGGGCCGATGGCGATGCCCACGGAGACCACGCTGCCCATCAAACCCAGGGCGCGCCCGCGCTCGTTGGCCGGGAAGATTTCGGTGATGATGGCCGTGCCCAGCGCCTGCGTGAAGGTCGCCCCCAGGCCTTGCAGCGCGCGGAAGCCGATCAGCCAGCCTACGGAAGGCGCCATACCGCACAGCAGCGAACTGACGGTAAACAGGCTCAGGCCCGCCAGATACAAGCGCTTTTTATCGAACATATCGCCCAGGCGCGCCGCGCCCAGCATTAAAGAGGTCAGCACGAGCACATAACTCAGGATCACCCATTCGATGGTCGTGAAGTCGGTATGCAGGTCTTCAACCAGGGTGGGCAGGGAAATATTGACAATACTGGCATCCAGGGTAGCCATAAAGACGCCCATGCCGACGCCAAACATCGCCAGCCATTTTGCTGCGACTGCCGGTTTTACAGAACGGTTTGATTGCACGATAATGTGTCCTTCCTAAGCGCAGCGGCTTAGCTGAGCGGGTCCTGCACAATAGGCTGCGCGGTCAGATCGGCCAGATGAGAAAGATATGCCTGTAAGGCCGGGAATAAGTGCCGGTACACTTCTTCATAAAGACGGGAATAGAAAACCTGCCGGGCAGGGTCTGGATGGTGCGGGTCGGGCTGGATGCGCGTCATGGCCTGCGCGGCGGAGAGCACGTCCGGGTACCAGCCCAGGCCGGCTGCCGCCAGGATGCCCGCACCGAGCGCGCTGGCTTCGGGCGCGTCCGCGCGGTAAACAGGCCGCCCGGTGACATCCGCGATAATCTGCCGCCAGATTGAGCTGTGCGCGCCGCCGCCCACCGCGATGAAGCGTTCGATCGGCTGCTGCAAGGCGGCTTCCACGCCGCTGACGTGCAAACGCAGTTCAAAGGCGATGCCCTCCAGAATGGCGCGGAAGAGGTGCGCGGGGGTATGCACCCCCCGCCAACCCACCACGATGCCGCTGGCGGAAGCATCCCAATACGGGTTCATGACGCTGTTCCAGTAGGGTACCAGGGTCAGGCCCTCTGCCCCAGGTGGGATTTGCGCGGCGGCGGCGTCGAAAGCTTCTACCTGCTGGATGCGCCTTGAGGGGTCTTCAGCAGGCGCGGCGAAGTTGTCCAGGAACCAGTTGATGGTATATGTGCCGCCCAGCAGCACGGTCTCCAGCAGGTAGGAACCGGGCACGCCGCCAAACATGGTGCGGAAGGCCGGGTCGACGCGGTAGTCTGGGCTGTAGGTGCCGGTGATTACGGCAGTCCCCAGGTTGAGGTAGGATTCGCCGGGCTGCGCGGCGCATACGCCTAGCCCGGCGGCCTGCCCGTCGCCCAGACCGGCGAACAGCGGCAGGCCCTGCGGCAGCCCGGTAGCGCGCGCGGCGGCAGCGGTCAGTTCGCCCACCAGCGCGCCCGGGGGCAGCGCCTCGGGGAACTGCGCCACGCTTAGGCCGGCGGCTTCGATCAGGCGCGCATCCCAGGCTTGCCGGGGCATGTCGAACAAGCCCATCGGGTCGGCGCAGCCCCAGGAGGTAGCAAAGCGCCCGGTCAGGTGATAGGCCAGAAAGGCGTGCACGTCCAGCACCCGGGCGATGCGTGCGAACAGGTCTGGCTGGAATTCTTTCAACCAGATCAACTTGCCCAGCGACAGGTTGGCGGATAAGGGCTTGCCGGTTTCCTGGTGGATACGCTGCCCATCCAGGCGGCGATTGATCTCGGGCAGCAGCTCGCGGCAGCGCTCATCCATCCACAAGAGGGCATCCGCCAGCGGCTCAGCCTGCGCGCCGGTCACCACAAAGGTCTCGCGTTGGGCCGCGATGGATAAGCCGCCCAGGCGGGCCGGGTCGACCTGCGCGGCTACCTGGCGCAGCGCCTGGCAGGCAGCAGACCACCAGGTCTGTGCGGGCTGTTCGTGCCAGGCCGGGCGCGGTTTGCGCATCGGCAGCAGCGCGCTGGCAGCCGCGAGCGTTTGGCCCTGCGCGTCCAGCAGTACGGCTTTGCAGGCAGTGGTGCTGGCATCCAGGCCAATGATTAAATCACGCGCGGGCATGCGGCTTAGAGCACCCCGGCGCGCGCGAGAATCTCATCGGCAGCCCTGGGGAACAGGCCTAATTCCCAGAACAGGTCGAGCACGGTATAGCGCGGGCGGTAGTGGTTGCCATGCAGCAGCGCTTCGCGCGCTTGCAGCGGCGTGCGCTGAATATCTTTCAGATGGTAAGGCACGCCAGCCTGCTTAAAGGGGTTGCGGATGCGCTCGACCGGGGCGACATAGGGCCCGACTGCGTTCCACAGCTCGTCCCAGCGGTCTTTGATGGACTGCACGTACTGGACGTATTCGGCATCCGGGATGCGTTTGGCGCGGGCGACGGCGTTGAAGGAGGCCGCGTGTTCGCCAAAAAGCTCCTGATTTTCGGCTTCAATTTCTTCCAGCGAGCGCCGCGTGCGCAGCAGCTTTTGCGGGTTAATACTGCGCGGGTCCGTTTCCCGCAGGTACTCATACGCGGTGAGCATGATGATCGTACCTACGCCGACCTGCGTGCCGTGGAAGTTCTTGGGCGCGCCGCGCAGATGCACCAGCAGGTCCCAGAAGTGCGAGAGCACGTGTTCCGCGCCGGAGGAGGGCGAGGTTTCGCCTTCCAGGATGGTCATCGAGAGGCCGGAGAGCAGCACGGCTTCAGAGAACTGCTCGATGGCCTGCGGGTCGCGCTGGGCGATGCTGGACGCGGCGGCAAGGTAGGCCGCTTCGTTCTTGGCGGTCATCCAATAAGGCAGCGGGCAGAAGTAGGTGCCGGTCAGGAAGGCGGAGAGCATCCAATCCGCGTTGCAAACCGCTCGCGCGGAGAGGTCGCCCATGCCGGAGCGGATCATGTCCATCGGCGCGTCTTTGAGGATATCCACATCCAGCACGACCGCATTGGCCGGGTTGAGGAACTTGCTGGTCTTGATCTCATGCTCGGTCATGGTGGCGGTGATGGAGGTATAACCGTTCATCGATGGCGCAGTGCCGCAGATGATGAAGGGCTTATCCAGGCGGGTTGCAATCCACTTGGTCAGGTCGCCGATCACGCCGGACCCGGCGGAAATGAGCAGGTCGGCGGTATGGCTGATGGCCGCGGCGGCTTCGTTGCCGTTATCCACGCCAGAATCGAGCAGATGACCGGGTTCGCCCTGCATAGGGAAAGGCTCTACCGGCAAGCCCAGCTTGCGCAGCGGCTCAATCACATTGGGCAGGACGATATGCTCGATGGCTTTGTCGTAGATGACCACCGGGCGCTGGGGTTTATGACCCAAGATCTGTTCAGCCAGCTGGGGCACCTGCTGCACCGCACCCTGCCCAACGCGGATCGCGCCGAACGGCACCGGGTGCTTGCGCCCGCATTCTGGGCAGTCTTCAAGAACGGTATTCGCCAGTTGGGTAGAGGTCCGGGAGAGAAAATCATCAATGGAATGGAGAGGGTACATATCAGATCCTTTTTGGTAACGGCAGTGAATATCATCTCTGATTTTATCCGATATATACGCAAAATGAGGCCAAAAAGTCTGGGTATCACCCAGACTTTTTTTGACTCAAGCAATTTTACCTTTGCGCAGTCGCAAACTGTTGCTCACCACAAAGACGCTGCTGAAAGCCATGGCTCCGGCAGCCAGCATCGGGTTGAGCAGCCCGGCGGCAGCGGCGGGGATGAGGATGATGTTATAGAAAAAAGCCCAGAACAAGTTCTGCTTGATGGTGCCCAGCGTGCGGCGCGAGAGCAAGACGGCGCGGGCTACGCCGCGCAGGTCGCCGCTGATCAGCACGACTGGGGCGGAAGCCATGGCGACATCCGTGCCGGTGCCAATCGCGATGCCGACATCCGCTTGGGCCAGGGCCGGGGCATCGTTGATGCCGTCACCGACCATAGCGACGACCGAGCCGCTCTCTTGCAGCTTCTTGACCTCTGCGGCTTTGTCGCCCGGCAGCACTTCCGCCAGCACGCGGTCCACCCCCACCTGTTGCGCGATGGCATGCGCGGTTTGCTGGTTGTCGCCGGTGATCATCGCCACCTGCAAGCCCATTTCGTGCAGCTGCCGGATGGCTTCGAGCGAGCCTTCTTTGACCGTGTCCGCTTCGGCGATCAGGCCGCGCACCGTGCCATCCACCGCCACGACCATCACCGTTTTGGCCTCGGCTTGCAGGCGTTCCACGTCTTTGGCCAGGCCATTCAAGGGCAGGTTGCGCTGGGCTGCCATGCGCAGGTTGCCTACCTGTACCCGGCGCTGGTCCACTTCGGCTTCTACCCCGTGGCCCACTTCAGCTTTGAAGCTTTCCGGGCTGCTCAAGACCAGTTCGCGGTTGCCGGCTTCGGCCACAATGGCTTCACCCAGGGGATGCTCGCTGCCTTTCTCGACGGAGGCAGCCAGGCGCAGCAGTTCATCCGGGCCTTCCGGGAAGTCGCACACCACCACATCCGTGACGGTGGGCTGCCCGCGGGTGATGGTGCCGGTCTTGTCCAGCACCACCGTGTTCAGGCGCCCGGCGCGTTCCAGCGCTTCGCTAGACTTGAATAACACACCCATCTCCGCGCCTTTGCCGGTGCCGACCATGACCGCGGTGGGGGTAGCCAGGCCCATCGCGCACGGGCAGGCGATTACCAGCACGGCGACCATGTTGATCAAGGCGCGGGTGAACAGGGTCACCCCGGCGCCAGCGGGCAGGGGGATGATAAAGTACCAGATCAGGAAGGTGACCAGGGCGATGCCAATCACCGCCGGGACGAAGATAGCGGAAATCTGATCAGCCAGCTTCTGGATGGGCGCTTTAGAACCCTGCGCTTCTTCCACCAGGCGGATGATCTGCGCCAGGGCGGTCTCTTTGCCGACCTTGGTGGCTTCAAATTTGAGCAGGCCCAGCTTGTTTAGGGTGGCGCCAATCACGGCGTCGCCGGGGCCTTTTTCGACCGGCAGCGATTCGCCGGTCAGCATGGATTCGTCCACTGCCGAGCGGCCTTCCGTCACCACGCCGTCTACCGGGATCTTTTCACCCGGGCGCACCAGGACGAGGTCGCCCACGCCCACTTGATCTACCGGGATTTCCAGCTCCTGCCCGGCGCGTACGATGCGGGCTGTGCGGGCGCGCAGGCCCATCAGCTTCTTGATGGCTTCACTGGTGCGCCCTTTGGCGCGCGCTTCCAGGTATTTGCCGATTTTAATCAAGGTGATGATGACTGCGGCGGTCTCAAAATAAACATGCCCGGGGATCAGGCCGAGCGCCACGATGACCGAGTAGAAGAAGGCGACGGAGGAACCCATCGCGACCAGCACATCCATGTTGGCTGAACCGTTGCGCAGAGCTTTGTAACCGCCTACGTAATACTGCTTGCCGACGTAGAACTGGACTGGGGCTGCCAGGGCAAACATCAGCCAGTTGAACCACCACGCATCCGCGACGACCATCGGCAGCAGGCCAAAGTCGTGGGTCATCGAGAGCAGGAACAGCGGGATGGTGAAGATCAGGCCGATGATCAGGAAGCGGCGCTGCTGGTCGATCTCTGCCTGGCGCGCTTTGGCTTCCACATCTTCGGCTTCGCCGCCCGTTTCCAGGGCTTCGAAACCGGCTTCTTCCACCGCCCGGCGCAGCTCGGTCTGGCTGATCAGGGTGGGGATGTAGCGCACGCGGGCGCGTTCTGTGGTGAAGCTGACCTGCGCTTCGAGCACGCCGTCCAGCGCGGCGAGTTTCTTCTCCAGGCGGCGCGCGTCGTTATCGTCGCTCAGGCGGCGCAGCACCAGGTCGGCATCCCCCGCGGCGATACCGTATCCGGCGCGTTGAACACGGCCAATCAGTTCACCCAGGCCGGTCACGACCGGGTCAAATTCTACCGTGGCACGCTCCGAGGACAGATTGACATTGGCGCTCTGCACGCCTTTTTCTTTCTTTAAGTTCCGTTCCACCGTGGCGACACAGTTTGCACAGGTCATGCCAGTGATGGGCAGGGTGATTTGTTTGGTCTCCGCCATGGGCGCTCCTTTTAAGATGGAATAGACTGCTTATAGCCGCGCGAGAGGATTCCATCCAGGCCTCTCAGCACGAGTGGTTTTCAGCAAAGGGAGGGGCCAGCCGGCCCCTCCATCTTTAACAATGAGCGAGTCTTTTTCGGATCAGGCCTGGGCCGGCGGATAATTGATCTCCTTCAACAGCTCGACGATTTTGTCTTCAGTCGCCGGGGCGTCAAAGGTGATGGTTGCCTGTTTGCTCTGCGCGTCGGCGTTGACCGCCTGCACGCCGGCCAGGTCGCTGACTTCGGTCTTGATGGTGTGGACGCAGTGGTTGCAGCTAATATTCGGGATGGTATAGGTCACTGTTTTCATGGTTTTCTCCTCAGATTGAAGTTTGATTTGTTTAAAAGACATGCGTTTGCGGGGTTGGAACATCATCTGTTACACCTTACTGGCTGCTTCGAACACGTCTGTGATTTCTTTGAGCACGCGCTCGCGTTCCGCCGGGTCATCGCCGCGCACGGCAGTGATCAGGCAGGAGTTAAGATGCCGGTCGAGGATATCGGTGCTGATCTTATTGAGCGCCGCCTGCACCGCCTGGATTTGATGGATGACGTCGATGCAGTATGCGCCATCCTCTACCATGCGCTGCACGCCGCGGATATGCCCCTCGGCTGTCTTGAGCCGGCGAATCACTTCTTGATTGTCTTGCATCCTGTTACTCCTTCTCTCATCCCCCTCCCCCCTGGGGGGGGTGTCTGGTTATAATATATCCGGTTTGTCCAATATTGTCAATAGGCAAGATCGCCCATCCTGGAGTAAACGCTTGCAGCCATTTTTTTAGGGTTAAGGAATGGCAGGCCGGGGATGAGGTGTTATTCCTCACCATCTCCATCGAAAATCGGTTGGGATGTGTTTCCTCCCAACAATCTGCAACCTTTTTGGACGGGCCGCGTAAATGTTTATAGATAGGAGATTTGAAAATGGACAACAATTTTAAACGCTTATATCGTTCGCGCACTGACCGCATGGTCAGCGGGTTAGCAGCCGGACTGGGAGAATATGCGGGGATTGACCCGACCATCGTACGCTTAATCTTTGCCCTGGGGACGATCTTCTTCTTCCCCTTGCCGATCATCATTTACTTCGTGATGATGTTGATTGTTCCGGAAGAGCCGGTGGCATCCAACGACGTGATCGAAGCCTGAGCAGGCGAGAAAATAAGCAGACTGCTGTCGAGGGTGACAGCAGTCTGCTTATTTAATGAGGGCAATGTCATCAGTCCCTTATTCCCCTTCTCTCTACGTCCCAGTGATTATAAGAAAAAAAGAGAATTAACCGCAAAGGGCGCAAAGCGCGACAGGGAGTTGCTCGCAAAGGGAAGAAAAATCTTATGAAGAGAAGAAAAAGTATCTCTTTTAAGTCCTTTTCTTCTCTTCCTTTGCGCCCCTTTGCGCTCTTAGCGGTTGATTCTCTTCTGCTTAGTGCAGCCCGGTATTTTGGGCCTGGATGAGGGCGGCGCGCACGACAGTAAATTCGGCGGCGGCCTGATCGATTAATGCCTGGGCAGTGGCGATCTCGTTCTGGTTGGCGAGGTCTTCCAGCTGGTTGGCGATGGCTTGCAGGCGTTTTGCGCCAAAGGTGGCGCTGTTGGATTTTAGCGTATGCGCCGCGCGGCATAGATCCTGGTTGCGCCCTTCGGCTAAGGCCTGGCGCGCTTCACTGATCAGCTTTTCTACCTGCTTAAAATAACTGGCGATCAACTCTCCCAGGAGCATTTCGGCGCGCTCGCCCAGCGCTTCCTGTAAAATGAGCAGTTCGTTCAGATCCAGCGGGTTATCCACCCGGGGCTCTTCGACCGGCAGCGGGAACGGCTCGGCCAAGGGCTGCCCCGAGAGGCTCTGCTCGCGCACGTGGCGCGGCTGGCAGCGGTTAAGGTTGTTGATCAGCGCATCCAGGTGGATGGGTTTGCTGATGTAATCGTCCATGCCCGCCTGGAGGCAGGCCTCCCGGTCACCGCTCATGGCGTTGGCGGTCATGGCGATAATGCGCGGCTGTTCGCTGACCGAAAATTCCTGGCGGATGCGGCGGGTGGCTTCGAACCCATCCATTTCCGGCATTTGCACGTCCATAAAGATCACATCATAGGACTGGCGGGCCAGGGCAGCCAGCGCTTCCAGCCCATTCCCGGCGACATCGGCGCGGTAGCCCATACGTTCCAGCATCAATTGGATCAGGCGCTGGTTGATGGCGTTATCCTCCACCAGCAGGATATGCAGGGGATGGCGTTCGCCCATTTGCAGGTCAAACTGGGGCAGGTTGGTGGCATCCGCATTGAGCGCCTGTTGCACCTCGGCTTCAAAGAGGGTGATCAAGGCATTGTACAATTGTGAAGTTCGGACGGGCTGGGTGAGCAGCGCCGTGAATAGGTCCTGACTGCCAGCAGGCAGCTCTTTGCCCGGCGCCGTCAGCAGGATCAGGGGTAAGTCCTGCCCGTTGGGATGCTTGCGCAGTTCCTGGGCAAGGGTAATGCCGTCCATTTCCAGGAGATTCATATTCAGGAAGCCGGCATCGAAAGTTTCGCCCTGGCGCAGCCAGCGCAGCGCTTCTAGCGGGGAAGGCGTGGCGTGCGGCTGCATGTTCCAGCCCTGGAACTGCAGTGTCAGGATGCGGCGGCTGGTGCTGTTGTCTTCGACGATCAGGATACGCTTGCCGTACAAATCCAGGCGGGCTTCGGCGTGCGGGCTGCGCCGGGCGCTGGTGTTGGACCGGGTCTGGATGGTGAAAGAGAAGGTGGAACCCTCGCCCGGTTTGCTTTCCAACCAGATCGCGCCTTTCATCAGCTCGACCAGCCGCTTGCTGATCACCAAACCCAGGCCGCTGCCGCCGTAGCGGCGGGTGGTCGAGGCATCACCCTGGCTGAAGGGCTGGAACAACTGCTCTGCCTGCTCGGGGGAAATGCCAATGCCGGTATCGCGGATGGCAAAGGTGATCCGGTAGTGCCCATTCTCCGGGTCCACCCCGGGTTCTGCTGGTTCAATTTCTGGGTCCAGCCGTTCGGCTTTCACGCTGACTTCCACTTCGCCGCTGTCGGTAAATTTTACGGCGTTGCTAAGCAGGTTGGCCAGCACCTGGCGCAAGCGGGTTTCGTCACCCAGGATCGCCGCCGGTACCGAAGGGTCCAGCCGGGTGGACAAAAGCAGATCTTTCTCGCGCGCCTGCGCATTGACCAGGTCGATGGCGCTTTCCACGCACTGGCGCAGGACAAACGGCATCCGTTCCAGTTCCATGCGCCCGGCTTCGATCTTAGAGAAGTCGAGGATGTCATTGATCAGCGAAAGTAACTGGTCGCTGCTGGCGCGGATGGTCTCGGCAAACTCACTTTGCTTGAGGGTGAGGGGCGTGTCGAGCAGCAGGCTGGTCATGCCTACGACCGCGTTTAAGGGGGTGCGGATCTCGTGACTCATGGTTGCCAGGAAGGCGCTTTTGGCGCGGCTGGCAGCCTCCGCGGCGGCGCGCGCTTCCTGGGCCTCCTGAACGGCGTTGGCCAGTTCAATGGTGCGCTGCGTGACCTTTTCTTCCAGGTTCAGGTTGTACTGCTTCAACTGCGCGCGCGCCCGGTCGATTTCGCGGGCGGTATTTTGTTCCGCCTGGGTGCGCTGCAAGATGAAGCGGTTGAAGGTGTAGAGCAGGATGGTTAACCCGCCTATGATCAGCAGGGTGTAAGCGGATTCGGTCAGCCAGTTTTGCGGGCTGAGGGGCTGGTCGCGCAAGGCCGGGTTGATCCAGGCGTTCAGCAAACCCGCGCCAGCCAGGGCTGAAAAACCAAGCAGGGTGACCAGGCTCAAACCGACCATCAACAGGGCCGAGGCGGCGTCGAGCAGCAGAGTCGCCAGGATGGGCAGGCTGAGCAGGAACAGGCGGCCATCCCCTGCCAGCCCGCCGCGCAGCAGAGCCAGCAGCGCAAACAGGTAAATTACGGTGATGAACACCCAGGCGCGCAGGCGCAGGCTCAGGGCAGGGCGCAGTATCATGCCGGTGATCACCAGCAGCGCTAACCCGTACACGAACAAAGCCGGGCGCTGTTCTGGATGCGGGTTGGCATCAGTCAGGACCATGATCAGCCCGCCCAGCAGGCTGGCCAAAAAACTGACCCGGTACAGCAGGGTGATCGTTTTCTGACGCCAGTCCAAAAGGATCTGTTGGATTTCTGGATGGGTTTGGCTGAGTGTACTGGGTTCCATGAGCGATCCTGCGCCGGTCCCAGGCTCTGGGACCAGTTGAAGATGAAATTACGCTAAGCAGAAAGTGGTGAGTATAGTATAAACGGAAAAAGACAAAACTGGGGCCGAACGAGCGCATAAATCTCCCCGCCCAATCGCTGAACGGGGAGGTTTTGCCTTTTATTTTACGATCAGTTCGGTTTGCGGCTGGCCCAGGAACTGCGCGCCGGTTTCGGTCACCAGTACGTCTTCTTCGATGCCCATGTGCCCGTAGCCAGGGACGACCAGGCCAGGCTCGACCGTGTAAACCTGCCCGGCCTCGAGGGGCTGGAGAGGAGAATTCCCATAACGCTCCCATGTGGGGCCCAGCAGCGCGCCGCCGTCGTGGGCCAGGCGGCCTAACTGGTGCCCGGTGGCGAACATATATTCCGGGTACCCCGCATCCAGGACCATTTTACGGGCGATGGCATCCAGATCTGTCCCTTTCACGCCCGGGCGCATGGCAGCTACCACGGCTTGAATAGCCTCTACGATAGTGTGAAAGCCCTGCCTGACTGCGGCGGGCGGCTGTTCTTCGCCTGCGGCGCGGAAATAAAGCACGCGCTGGATATCCGAGCAGTAGCCGTTCTGGCGCACGCCAAAATCGATATGCAGGATCTGCCCGGGCTGGATGAGAAAGTCGCCAGGCGCGGCATGCCCGGCTGGAGAATCCGGCCCGGCGTTGACAATCGGGCAGCCGGCATAACTCCAGGCGGAGTCCACCTGCCGGGCAGCAAGTTGGGCGTGCATAAAGTCGCCGATCGCGCGCTCGCTCATCCCCGGTTGGGCATAGTCAAACACCTGCTGGTAGATTTCTGCCGTAGTCTGGATGGCTGCCCGGATTGCGGCGACCTCGGCGGGAGTCTTGCGCCCGCGCAGCGCGCCGATGACCGCTTCCGCGGAACACAGCCGCTCGGCATAGGGCGTGCCAGACAGGATTTCAGTCAGCGTCTGATACATGCCGTGCGACAGGCCGTCCGCCAAAACGTCACTGGTGGAAGTGTTGATGGCAATCTGGCGCGGGTCCAGGCGGGTGATGGTCTCCAGCAGCAGCGGACGGATAGATTGGTCATAGGGCAGCACGGTATCATACGCGCCGGTTTCCCGGGCAGCGTGAGCTTCATACTGGCCCACAATCGCGATGCGTTCCCCGCCGCGCCCGATGAGCAGGGCGCTTTGCCAGGTCAGGTCGCTGTCCCCATAGATCAAGGGCAGCACGGGGTCGCCGCCGGCTGAGGTCTCGCGGACGAACGTCAGCCAGAGATCGAGCCCTTTTTCTTTCAAGATACTGACGGCTTGTTTCACTTTTTGCTGGACTAAAATGGTCATATTACCCTCCTGATTGAGTTGCTGGAGTAAGAACTAAGCGCATGAAACCGCAAAGGGAAGCCTGCATCAGCGATCAGCAGGATCAGGTTGGGTATAAGCGCTTTGCGATGGAATCAATATAAACCAATAAACCGTGCTCTTTAACCGGGTGTCTTTGGGTAACCCTGAGAAAGAACCGGGAAAAGAGGCAAAAAACCTGATACCCGCATAAGACGCCGATCATATTCATTATGGCATCATTAATATCGATACCCCGATAATTCAATCCTACCAGCAAACACATCCCGAGTTGGGCGAATTCGATGCTGACCCCGACTGCCAGTGCCAGTAAAGGGATTTTCCTTACCCTGGCTGGGACGATGAAATTTATTAGAAAGCCAAAAGGCATGGTGAGCAGGATATTCGCGACCACTTCGCGGATGAATATAAAAGCCGGGCTGATGTTTTTAAACTGGCTGTAGTCAAAAGGGATCCGGTTTATTCGGGAAAGGATAAAAAATGCCGATTGCCTGGATAACTGCCGTTCGCTGAAAGAGCGGATTGGGATGGGAAAAAGGGTTAAGCTAACCACCAGGATAATATACAGCCAAAACAAACTGAAAAAGAAGCGGTAGGCGGGATTGCTTTTTCGATAAACGAGCCGGCCCCACATAAGGGTCAGTAAGACCGTGCTGAAAATCAAAGGGAAGGGGATAAATTCAAGCATCCTGAAATTTTCCAAAGGTTCACTACCCAAGATTCTTCTCTTGGGCAGGCGCTTGGTCGAGCGCTTCGAGGGCCAGGTTGATTGGATGCAGAGCCGCGTACAGGGGCCGGTAAGCGCGCTGGTAGAGGTCGGCGTACCAGGCGGCATGAGCCGGGTGTGGGTCTATCTCTTCTTTGGGATAGCCAGGGGATAGGGCGGCTGCGGCGGCATCTGCAAAGACGCGCGCGCCCAGGCCTGCCAGCAGGGCCGCGCCGGTGGCAGCTGCTTCGGGGACCTGCGAGACGAATACCGGGCGGTTGAGCACGTCCGCTTTCAATTGCGAGAGCAGGCGCAGGCGCGTCACGCCGCCGCTGAGGGTGAGGGATTGAATAGGGCGCTGGGTAAGGGCCTGCATTTCTTCCAGGTTGTGGCGCGTCCAAAAGGCCAGCGCTTCCAGCATGGCGCGGAACAGGTCGCCGCGGGTATGCTCGAACTGCGCGCCGACCAGCGCGGCGCGGCTGAAGCGATCGCCTTCGGGCGTGCCTGAGCCGATCAGGTGCGGCAGCCACAGCGGGCCCGCCCGCCGGCCCACCCCAGCGGCGGCTTCCGCTTCCAGCTGCGCGTAATCGGGCGGCGCTCCGTCTGGCGTAAACTGGCGCGCCAGCCAGTCGATGGCGCTGCCGGCAGCTTTCAGGCCACCTTTTAACGCATAAAGGCCGGGCAGCACATACGCATAACTGGCGTAGCCATGCTCGGCCAGGGCCGGGTCTGGCAGGAAGTCGGGCGTTAGCAGCAGCAGGGCATTGGCCGAACCGCTCGAATCGACCAGCGCGCCGGCCTGCTGCGCCCCGGCTGCCAGGCTGGCGCACAGGTGATCATGCCCCCCCAGCACACACAACGCCGCTTGCGGCAGGCCAGTTTCAGCAGCGGCGCGGGCGGTTAGCCTGCCAACTGGCGTGTCGCCGGAGGAGACCGGGGGGAAGAGCCGGGCGGGCAGGTCAAACAGGTCCAGCAGTTCTGCCGACCAGCTCAGCGTGCGCTGGTCAAAGAGCAGCGTGCGCGCGGCGATGGTATTGTCTACCGCGCGCTGGCCGGTCAGGCGCCATAACAGGTAGGCGGGCACGGGCAGCCAGGCCGCGCCGCGGGCATACGCCTGCGGGTCGTTCTCGCGCAGCCAGAGCAGCTTGGTCACCCCAAAGGAAGGGCTAACCCGCTGGCCTGTAATGCGGTATAGCGCGGCGCGCTCGATGCGTTGCTCAATCCAGGCGGCCTGCGGCTCGCTGCGCCGGTCATACCAGGCGATGATCGGCGCAAGCGGCTGCCCCTGGGCATCTACCAGCAGGCCAGCTTCGGCCATGCTGCTGATCGCCAGCGCGCGCACCGCCTGCCCGGCCCCCGCTTCACGCACACAGGCCACCACCGCCTGCCAGAGCGCTTCCGGGTCATGCTCGCTCCAGCCGTTCGGGCGATGGGTCACCGGGGTCGGCTGCGCGGCGCTGCGGATGACCAGGCCCTGCTCCGCAGCGTACAGGATCGCCTTAATGGAGGTTGTGCCGATATCCAGGCCAAGCAGCAGGGTCATAGGCGTTAATCATACCATGACCCGCTGGCCGGGCCTGCCGCTGGGGGGGAAGTGCCCGCGCCGCACAGGGCGATGGCGCTACAAAAATAGTTTGCGGTTTTACAAAAAATCCTCACCCCGCGGTTCGCCGCATGGATGTCACGCTCAGCGCAATCAATCGAAAGCGGCGAACCGTGTCCTCTCCATTTTCGTCAAAGCCCGAAAACGGAGAGGGGTGTCTTTTAATGGCCCGAGCATTTGCCCGATTTCTGCCTCCCCTCTCCGAAACCTGCCGATTTTGCAGGGTTTGGAGAGGGGCCGGGGGGTGAGGACTTTTTGTGCAATCGCTTTGGGAGTTTCCCACCCGCACCTCCAGAGTCCGCCAGTGCGGAGCGCAGGGACAGCAGATCCAGCCTGCCAGGGGCCCTATTTTTGGCGAAAACAGGGTTTATTAAAAAGCATTAATCTGAGCGTTGCAATTTGGTTGACATTTATAAGAAGATTGGGTATTCTATTCACTACGCTCGTCATTTTTGATCAAAGGGGATGGGAATGAGCCCAAGTACGCTCTCCGCACCAGTGGCGAAACTGCTGGAGTTGGGCGAACCGAAGTATTCGCGTGAATTTGCCTGGCCCGATTACCGCTCCTTTGGCATCGGGCCGGAGCATATCCCCGCTTTGATTTCCATTGCGACAGACAGTGAACTCATCCATCTGCCGGATGAGCGTGATCCGCGCAGTTGGGGGCCGATTCATGCCTGGCGCGCGCTCGGTCAGCTGCAAGCGTCGGAGGCCATCCAGCCGTTGATGCGCCTGTTCCACGAGGTGCGGGATAACGATTGGGTGATCGAAGAGATGCCGGAGGTATTCGCGCTGATCGGCACGGCGGCTTTCCCGGCTCTGATCAGCTACCTGCGCGACCTGCACTACCCGCCCTATTCCCGCCTGGTCGCTGCGACCAGCCTGACGCAAATCGCCCTGCAACATCCCGAGGTGCGCGACCAGGCTGTGGCAGCTCTGGCGGAACAACTCCTGCATTATGAACAAAATACGCCAGGCGCGAACGGTGTGATCATCGCCAACCTGGTGGAGCTGCGCGCGGCTGAGTATTCGGACCTGATCCAAAAGGTCTTCGCGGACAGCAAGGTGGACCGCTTCATCGCCGGCGACTGGCGGGACGTGAAAAACCGCCTGCGCAAGCCAGCCAGCAAAGCCAGCCCTACCCAGCCGAACCGTCTCGCAAAGCATTTGAGCCAGCCCCCGCCCGACAGCGAAGAATAAGCCAGCGGTTGATTGCCGGGTGCGGCCCGACAAAATGTCGGGTGCGGCCCGGCAAAATGTCGGGTGCGGCCCGGCAAAATGAAGAACCCTCTTTTACTGTAGGGGGTTTTTTGCCATAAATTCGTCCAGTTCAACGCGGGCAGGCAGGGAGGGCTGCGCGCCAGAGCGGGTCACGGCGAGTGCGCCGGCGGCGTTGCCAAATTCTGCTGCTGCCAGCACCTTTTTACCTTCGGTCAGCGCCACAGCAAAAGCGCCCACAAAGCCATCTCCGGCGGCGGTGGTATCCACAACTGAAACGCGGTGCGGCTGCAGCTGGTGGGTCTGGCCGGCTTGCACCACCAGCACGCCTTCTGAGCCTAAGGTCACGATCAGGCATTGCACACCTAAGGATTGGATCGAATTGGCAGCGAGAGCAGTAACGTCCACGCCGGTGAGCAGGGCCAGTTCGTTTTCATTGGGGATCAGGTAATCCACCTGCTGGAGCAGTTCTTTGGGCAGCGCCTGGGCGGGGGCCGGGTTGAGGATCACCTGCGCGCCGTGTTTGTGCGCCATGCGCGCGGCGGCGGTGACCGTTTCCAGCGGGATTTCGAGCTGCAGCAGGAGCGCGCCCGCGCCTTCAAAGGCGGCTTCGGCAGCCTGAATGTCTGCCGGGCTGAGCTTGCCGTTCGACCCGGGCACGACCACGATGTTATTTTGCCCATCATCGCTGACCGTGATCAGGGCCACGCCCGAGGCCACACCGCTCGTGCGCAGCACGTATTCGGTATCCACCTGGTCCTTTTCCAATGTGGCGCGTAGGCGCTCACCGAACTCATCTTCGCCGACGCGCCCGATCATCTTGACCTGCCCGCCCAGTCGCGCCGCCGCGACGGCCTGGTTCGCGCCTTTGCCGCCGGGGAAGGTGTTAAAGGCGCTGCCCAGGATGGTCTCTCCGGGCTGAGGGTGGCGCGGCGCGCGCACCACGAGATCCATGTTGATGCTGCCAACGACGACAATGTGACCGGTCATAGGGTACACTCCAGCTGATGCGAGTTTTTCAAGCGGATTATAGCAATTTCTATGTGCTAAAAACAAGTATAATCTCTGCTGTTTCTATCGGAGCAGCCTGGAATTGGGGGCTGTCCAAAAATTCGATTTGGACAGCCTCGTGTATTGAATCGGTATCAGGAGTTCAAGCGAAATATGCAAGAAGAGCAGATCCGGGGATTATTGGAAGGGGTCAGCCAGGGTACGCTGGCGGTGGATGAGGCGCTGCAGAAACTGCGCTCGCTGCCGTTCGAGTCGGTGGGTAACTTTGCCCACCTCGATCAGCACCGCGCGCTGCGCTGTGGGTTTCCCGAGGTAGTGTTTGGGCAGGGGAAAACCCCTGAACAGGTGGTGCAGATCGTGCAGCGCCTGGGGGAGCGCAATGACCGCGTGCTGGTGACTCGCGTGACCCCTGAGATGAGCGCGGCTGTGCTGGCACAGGTCCCCGAGCTGACCTATGACGCTTCGGCGCGCATTCTGGTGCTGGACAAATTCCCGGACCGGGTGAAAAAGCCGGGTGTGTTTGTGCTTTCGGCGGGTACGGCGGATATTCCGGTGGCGGAAGAAGCTGCCCTGACCGCCGACCTGATGGGCAACCAGATCGAGCGGCTGTATGACGTGGGCGTGGCCGGAATCCACCGGCTGCTGAACCAGGTCGACCGCTTGCAGAAGGCGCGCGCGGTGATTGTGGTGGCGGGCATGGATGGCGCGCTGCCCAGCGTAGTGGGCGGGCTGGTCTCCGTGCCGGTGATCGCCGTACCGACCAGCGTAGGCTATGGGGCCAGCTTCCAGGGCCTGGCCGCGCTGCTGACCATGCTCAACAGCTGCGCTACGGGCGTGGCGGTGGTCAATATCGATAACGGCTTTGGCGCGGGCGTGCTGGCCAGCCGCATTAACCTGCTGGAAGAGCTGCAATGAACGCGCCGGAATATGTGCAGACCCCCTCGCCTGAATTGCAAGCCAAGGGCCAGCGCCTGTTTGACCTGCTGCGTGATATGGGCTCGCTGGTGGTGGCCTTTTCGGGCGGGGTAGACAGCGGCCTGCTGTGCGCGATGGGCTACCAGGCGCTGGGAGAACAGCCTGCTGGCGGTCACCGTACGCTCTCCGGTGGAAACGCCCGGCGATAACCAGGCCGCAGCTGGCCTGGCCGAGCAGGTGGGCTTCCGGCATCGCAGCGTCGATTTTGATGACCTGGCTAACCCGCGCTTTGTGGAAAACCCGCCGGACCGCTGCTATCATTGCAAGCTGGCGCGGCTGCGTGCGATCCAGATGATCGCGGCAGAGGCGGGGCTGCAGGTGGTCGCCGAAGGGTCGAACGCGGACGACGCCGCGGATTACCGCCCTGGCGCGCGCGCGGTGGCGGAATTAGGCATCCGCAGCCCGCTGGCAGAGGCCGGTTTAAGCAAAGCGGATATTCGCGGACTGGCGCAGGCCTTGGGACTGGCGCTGTGGGATCGCCCCAGCGCGCCCTGCCTGGCGACCCGCTTCCCCTACGGCACACCGGTCACCCGCCAGGGCCTGAACCAGGTGGGCCGGGGCGAAGCCTTCTTGCGCGAGCGGGGTTTTCAACCCGTTCGCGTGCGCCACTATGGCAAAACCGCGCGTTTGGAAGTGGACCCGGAAACCATTCGGGAACTGGTCGCTATACGCGGGGATGTGCTGCTGTACTTTAAGCAGCTCGGTTTTACTTACGTCGTCGTAGACCTGGGGGGGTACCGCTCAGGCAGCCTGAACGAGGTGTTGAAAGCATGAAATATGCATACTGCGATTGTTTTTCGGGGATCAGCGGGGATATGTTCCTGGGCGCGCTGGTGGATGCCGGCGTGCCGCTGGAAACACTGCGCGAGCAGATTGCCCTGCTGAAGCTGCCCGAGCCGGTAGAGATCCGCGCGGAGGAAACCCACCAGGGCGCGCTGCGCGCCTGTTCAGTGGAGGTGATTGCGGGTGAGAGTCACCACCACCGGCATCTGTCTGATATTGTGGCGTTGATCGAATCCAGCGACCTGTCAGAGCGGGTAAAACGCACCAGCCTGTCTGTATTTCAGACGCTGGCGGAAGCCGAGGCGCGCGTGCACGGCAGTCCGCTGGAGCACGTGCACTTCCACGAGGTCGGCGCGCTGGATTCGATTGTGGATATTGTCGGAACGGCAATCGGCCTGGAAGTTTTGGACATTGACCGGCTGTATGCTTCGGCGCTGCCTTTTAGCGGCGGGCAGGTGCAGACGCAGCATGGTACTCTGCCGGTGCCCGCGCCAGCTACTTTGGAAATCCTGACGCGCGCGCACGCGCTGATGACGCCTTCCCCGGCGCAGGTGGAACTGGTCACCCCGACGGGCGCGGCGCTGCTGGCGACCCTGGCGACCTTTGAACGCCCCAACCTGGTGGTAACCGGGGTGGGTACCGGCGCGGGCAAGCGCCAGCTGCCCTGGCCGAATATCTTCCGCCTGATCCTGGGTGAAAGCACGGCGGAGGCCGAATATCCGCTGGTGCTGATCGAGACCAATATTGACGATATGAACCCGCAGATGTTCGGCAACGTGATGAACCGCCTGTTTGCCGCGGGGGCGCTGGATGTGTACCTGACCCCGATTTATATGAAGAAAAACCGCCCGGCGACGTTGGTGGGCGTGGTGGCCCGCCGCCAGGATGAACCCGCCCTGGCGCGCCTGATCCTGACCGAGACCAGCACGCTGGGCATGCGCGTGCAGCCGGTGTACCGCTATACCGCCCAGCGCGAGTTCAAAACGGTCAGCACGCCTTTTGGCGACGTGCCGGTCAAGATCAAGCTGCTGGACGGTCGCCCCATTCAGGCCATGCCCGAATACGATGCCTGCGCCGCTCTGGCCGAGGCGAAAAATGTGCCCCTGGCTGAGGTATATACCGCCGCGCTGCTAGCCGGAGGGGCCTTGATTCAGAAGTAGGGTGGGCAGGCCGCTTTGCCCTGAGAAAAACGAAACCGGCCCGGAGATGCCTCCGGGCCGGTTTTATTTTAAACTGAGTCCGGGATAAGATCCTCAACCCCCGGCCCCTTCTCCAAAATCGCAAAGTACGCGATTTCAGAGAAGGGGTGTCTTTTGCCGCACGATTTTGCCCAGGTTTCAGGCTTTAGAAGGCACTCCCTCTCCAGAATCCGCCGTACTTGCGGATTCTGGAGAGGGAGCCGGAGGGTGAGGATTGATTAACAGTTGGTAAGCGGCAAGTGGGTAGCAAAGTTGACCCCCGGGCGGCAGGTAAGATATCCCATACTGGATTATCCCGACCTGAGGTTCCCTTTTATTCCCCGGCTTTCCTTTCCGCCGTCAGTACGATGCCAGGCTGGATCAGCTCCAGCGATTGGGCCGGGCCGCTTTCCCCGATGTGGAAAGTGATGCTGGCCCCGGTCAGATTTTTGAGCTGGAAGGTCGTGCCCTGGTACGGCAGCAGTTCAATCGCGGGCTGGCCCGGCAGGGTCCCTACCAGGGTGTTTTCGCCTTGTAAGGCGATGGCAAGCGGCATGTTCATGATGATGTAAGTCCCCACCAGCCGCTCGAGGAAGGCGCGCTGGCGCAGGTGCGCTTCGGCTGCCCGCTCGAAGACGATTTCTTTGACGTTACTCTCTAGCGGTAAGGACAGCTTGTTGACGTTGCCCTGCTCATCCGTGGTAAAACTGCCTTTGAGATGCAAATCGATCAGGTCGTAGGTAAACTCGAAGATTTCGTAGTGGTAAGGTTCGATCTCGAACTCGATATTGTTGAGCATCCCCTTTAGTTTTCCAGCCTGGAGCGTGATCTCGATGGCGCCGTAGCCCGGGTTCTGGTACGTCCCGGTGTATTCCTCCAGGGCATGCGCGGGTGGATGGCCTTCTTTGCGGCCCGTGGCGGACTTTTCCTTACTCTTCTCTTCCCCGGCTTTCAGCTCCAGGTATTCCTGGTGGAAGCGTTCATTCCAGTCCACCGGCTCCAGGCCAAGCAGCAGGTCAAAAACGCGGTAGGCAATGGTCGTGGGCAGCAGGGTTCCATTCATGTTGCTCAGCGCCACCACCCCGATCTTTTCAGAAGGTAGGGTCGCTACCAGCGCGCTGAAACCGTCGATATTGCCGCCGTGGTGCACGCACTCGTAGCCGCGGTAGGGCGTGATAAACCAGCCCAGGCCGTAACTGCTGGGAAGCAGTTCTTTCCATTTTGGCGTGCCTGGAATAATAGTTTGCGGCGCGTGCATCTGCTCCAGGTTCCCGGGGCTGATTAACTGCCGGTCGCCAGATTTGCCCTGGTTGAGATGCACTCCCACCCAGGCGAGCATATCCGCCGCGCAGGAATTGATCGACCCGGCCGGGCCGACCGAATCGATGTTGCGGAAAGGCATGGGTTCGACCTTCGCCTGCTTTTCCTGGTAGGGCAGGGCATAGTCATCCGACTGCTGCGAAGTCGTGACGGAAAAGTTGCTGCGCGCCATGCCGAGCGGATTAAAAATGTGCTGGCGGGTGAAGTCTTCCCAGGTTAGCCCGGAAAGGTGCTGGATCAGCACGCCGGCGGTCAGGAACATGAGGTTGTTGTACTGGAAAAGCTGGCGGATATCTTTATTCGGTTCCAGGTAGCGCAGGCGTTCGAAAATTTGCTGGCGGTTGAGCGGCGAGTTGTACCACATCAGGTCGTGGCGCGGCAGACCAACGCGGTGCGAAACAATATCGCGGGCGGTCAGGCGCTGGGTGGCGACCGGATCGTACATGCGGAAGGCTGGCAAAAAGTCTTGCAGGGGTTCGTCCCAATCCAGTTTGCCTTCGTCAACCAGCAGGCCCAGGTCAAAGGTGGTAAACGCTTTGCTGGCAGAGCCGATGCCGAACTGCGTCTGGGGCGTAACGGGCTGCTGATTTTCCTGGTCGCGCAGGCCAAAGCCTTCACATAACAGCACCTCCTGCCCGCGCATCACCCCAACAGCGACGCCGGGGACTTTCCACAACGCAAGGGAGTCGTCAATAAAATTGCGGAGTTGTTGAATCAAATCAGGCATCATCACCTCGCTATGCACAAAAGATGGTATGAGATGGTTATAAGCCTATTGTACTGAAAAGACAGGTGAGGATAGGTTAAAAGAACTGCTCGTTCAGGGCCGACTAGGCCCTGAACGAGCAGTGGAGTTTATATGTTGAGCGGTCTTCCCGTCTGGTTCAGCATATGCCCGGCACGGAAAGCGAGGATGATCATCAGCAGGCCGAAGATGACGGCATAGCCGCCGATGGCCCAGACCAGGCCGATCAACCCGGCCCCAGGGTTGATAAACATGATCACGCCCAGGGCGATGGATACCAGCCCGGTCAGCCCCAGGGCCCATTCATTGGTAATTTCGCGGCGCAAGGCGATGGCTGCGGCCAGTTCGAGCAGGCCGGTCAGGATGGCCCACAGGGCGATCACGAACAGCAGCACCACAGCCGCCAGATTGGGGAAGAAGAAAGCGCCTACCCCCGCGCCAATGTCGATGATGCCTTCCAGCAGCCCCAATCCCCAGCGGTCGTTGAGATCGCGGTAGCGGATGGAGGCCCAAATGGTCAGAATGCCGTCGATGATGGCATAGGCGGCGAACAGGAAGACCAGGGCAATCGCGGTCAGGCCGGGCCAGAGGAAGGCCAGCACAGCGAACAGGATCGCCAGCACGCCGCGCAAACCAATCAACCAGCGGTTTTGATAAAGTGAATGAACCATGAGCATTTCTCCTTTGTATTATCGAAACAATTTATCCTTCGAGCAGCGATTCACCTCCATCGATCCAGATCTCGGTGCCGGTAATCAGGCTGGACTCATCCGAGGCCAGGAACAGCACGAGCTGCGCGACCTGCTCCGGTTGGCCCGGCTTGCCCCCGGTCAGCGGGATCGAGCCCTGGGGGTATTTAACCTGCTGGCGGATTTTCTTTAAGTCCTTCTGGGTGGTGTTATCTTCGATCTGAGTTTCGACGGCGCCCGGGCAGATCACATTGACGCGCACTTTGTCCCTGGCCAGTTCCAGCGCGACCATCTTGGTCAGGGCCACCTGCCCGGCTTTGCTGCTGGAATAAGCGGTTGCGCCGGTATTGCTGAAAATGCGCGTGCCGTTGACTGAGGCGGTAACAATAATCGAACCGCCCTGCCGTTTAAGATACGGCGCGGCATATTTAATGGTCAAAAAGGTGCCCTTGAGGTTGGAATCCAGGGTGCGGTCCCAATCTTCAGGGGTCAGTTCTTCCAGGGGAGCCCAGACGCCATTCATCCCGGCATTGGCAAAGACGATATCCAGGCGGCCGTAGCGGTCGACGGTTTTGCGCACTGCGGTTTCCATATCGGAAGGCACGGATATGTCTGCTTCAATGGCAAAGGCGTCCCCACCCGCGGCTTTGACTTCATCCTCGGTCTGCTGAACCTCTTGCAGGGTGCGGCTCAAGGCGCAGATTTTCGCGCCCTCTTTGGCCAGCATCAAAGCCGAGGCTTTGCCAATCCCTGAACCGGCCCCGGTGACCAGGGCCACTTTTCCGGCAAGTTTTCCAGGCATGCTGTCTGCTTTAGCCATTGACAATTTCACCGCCATCCGGGTGCAGCGTCTGCCCGGTAATATAGGATGAATCGAGGTTGGAGGCCAGGAAGACATAGGCCGGGGCGACTTCGAAAGGCTGCCCGGCGCGTTTCATGGGCGTATCAGCCCCAAAGGTCTTGACGTGTTCGGCGTCAAACGTAGCGGGAATCAACGGCGTCCAGATCGGCCCGGGGGCGACTGAATTCACGCGGATGCCCTGGTCGACCAGATTGAGCGCCAGCGAGCGGGTGTAGGCTTCAATCGCGCCTTTGGTGGCAGAGTAATCCAGCAGGCCTGGGCTGCCGCGGTAGGCGGTAACCGAGGTGGTGTTGACGATGGAGGCGCCCCGCGAAAGGTGCGGCAGCGCAGCCTGCACCATGAAGAACTGCGAAAAGATGTTCGTGCGGAAGGTATCCACCAGCTGCTCTTCGCTGATCTTTTCGATCGTGCGCTTGGGGAACTGCTCGGCGGCATTGTTGACCAGGATGTCCAACCGGCCAAACTCAGCGATCACGCGTTCCACGGCTTGCTTGCAGAAGGCATCCTGGCGCACATCGCCCTGAATCAAGAGGCAGCGCTGCCCGTATTTTTGTACGGCCTGTTCGGCGGTATGCGCATCTTCGCTTTCTTCAAGATAAATAATGGCGACATCCGCGCCTTCTTTGGCAAAAGCGATGGACACAGCGCGGCCAATGCCGCTGTCCCCGCCGGTGACAATGGCCGATAGCCCATTGAGCTTGCCAGACCCTTTATAGTTGGGGTCGTCATCGATGGGCTTGGGATGCATCTCATGCCGCCGACCGGGTTCCTCTTTTTGATGTTGGGCTGGGAAGGTCTGCTTCTTTTGCTTATCTTTTTCCGAAGATTTATCCTGGCTGGATTGTTTTTCTTTTTCAGACATTAAATTAATTCCTCACATTCTAAGGTTACTATTTGCGGAAACATATACAATAATAGTAGATGAATTAAGCTCAATTCCACAAAAAGATCATTAAGGCCCAGATAAAGAAACTGTCAAACTGCCCGGTCTGCAAACCTTGATAAGCCCTTGATATTCCTGTCGCGCTTCTTTTTAGCGAATTGACGATTGCTGCCGGTATGATTAATGGTAGAGAAATTATGGGTATTGGTTGGAAAAGCTCAACCCAATCCCACGCAAATATGTGTTTATAAGTGGCTGGTCGAGTCCGCACGGGAAAGGAACCCCATGGCAAAGTTGATCTATTCCTTCGCTTCAGAACAGGAGGCCCAACAGGCGATCGAACGCCTGTCACAGGCAGACCTGGGAGAAGTGCGCACCCGGGTTTTAGATAGCTCTGAAACGCTGAGTTACCCAAAGACCGGGGATACCGCGCCAAGCATCCAGCCGGGGATGGGCAGCCTGGAAATTCGCCCGGCGGTGCCGCCGAAGACCCCTGACGTGCTGAACCAGGGCCAGGGGAGACAGGAATCCGGCTCCATCCCTACCACTGGGGAGGAGCCCGCTGCCGGCGGGGCGCAAGGTGTGCAGGTATTAATCGAAGTGGAGGACGGCAAAGCAGCCCAGGTTCAGGAGGTTCTGCGCCAGAGTGCAGGTTCGTCAGATCAGTAAAGGTTATCCAGAGGAGGATAAAATGGCGGTTGTAGCAGCATTATTTGATTCAGATGCCGATGCGAGTGCAGCATTAGATCGATTACTCAATAACGATCGGTTTAAGGATGTGGAGACGCGCGTGGTCACTCCAGGGACTTCGAACCCAACCACCGGGACGGTTTTTCCGGTGGTGCCGATGACCGGCAGCGGCGAGGGCACCCCGGGGGCCTGGGCGCCGGTTGGCATTATTGGCGGCGGGGTATTTGGCGATTGGTTTGGGAATACGGATGAAGCAGAGCAAAACTTCTACCAGGATGCGATGCGCGAGGGTTCTACCCTGGCGATGGTCGCGGTAGATGACGACGATGAAGCCGTGGAGGTACGCCGATTGCTAAGCAGCTACGGCGCCAGAACCTACCTGGACGATTAGCTCAGCCATTTTCTCATAGCAGCGGGATGTCTCTCCGGTGGGCGATCCCGCTGCTGTTGTTTTTGAAGTGCATCCACGAGAAGGTCCAGAAACGCTTGAGCACAAGTTCAAATAAACCGTTATTTCAAAAATCTGTTCTCCTGCGAGCTGCGCTATTCCTCTTGCTCGTCGGGCTGACAGCCTGTACCGCTCAAACGCCGGTGACGGATAAAGTCGTTCCAGGCACGACCAACCCGCCGGGGGCAAACCTCCAGCCGGGGCAGATTAAGCAGTTCGCGGAACTGCTGGTTGGCTTTTTAATCGCCATCGCCTTCGTCAAACTGGTGACGCAGCGCTTAAAAATCCCCTATACCATTGGCCTGGTGCTGGTCGGTCTCGCGGTGTCTTTTTACAGTCAAACCGTGATTCGGCCGCTTGACCCGGAAGTGATCCTGGTCCTCCTGCTCCCGCCGTTGATCTTTGAGGCTGTTTTCCGCATCAATATTCGCGAACTGCGCCGGGCGCTGATTCCGATTTCAATCCTGGTCGGGCCAGGGGTCTTGATTACGACGTTGTTAGTGGGCGGCGTGCTCACTTTAGGCGCGCAGATTCCTTTGGCTTACGCGTTGATCTTCGGCGCATTGATTGCCCCGACCGACCCGGTAGCGGTGACTGCTTTATTCCGTTCAATTGGCGCGCCAAAACGGCTGCTTTCTATGTTTGAAGGAGAGAGTTTACTAAACGATGGGACCTCCATCGTGCTTTTCAAACTCATGTTGATGATTGCGCTGACCGGGCAGGTGGATGTGCCAAAAGCCATCTTACAGTTCTTCCTGGTCGCCGGAGGTGGAATCTTGGTTGGCGCGACGATCGGTAGTTTATTCGCAATGGCTTTGAACCGCATCGAAAACTATGTTGTTGAAACAACCCTCACTGTTATCCTGGCTTACGGCGCATATCTCCTGGGCGAATTCTTCTTCGGGGTCAGCGGCGTGTTGAGCGTCGTCACAGCTGGCTTGATGATCAGTTACCTGAGTACTGCCCGCTTATCCCCGACCTCACGCATCTTTATTTCCAACTTTTGGGAATACGTGGCTTTTATCGCCAATTCTTTTATCTTCTTAATGATCGGCATGCAATCGAAGATCACGGTGTTATTCAACAATTCCCTGTGGATCTTATGGAGCATTCTGGCCGTCCTGTTTGCTCGCGGGATCGTCGTCTGGGGACTGCGTTTTATCCATCAGACCCGGACGCCTGTGAGTTGGAGCCTCATTTTATATTGGGGCGGGCTGCGCGGGGCGGTGTCGCTGGCGCTGGCGCTCAGCCTTTCCTATGGCTTACAGTATCGGGATCAGATCCAGGCGATGGCTTTTGGCGTGGTTTTATTTACCCTGCTGGTGCAGGGCAGTACCCTCTCCAAGTTGATCAACCGGCTGGGGTTGGCCAAACAAAGCCAACCGCGCTTGCAGTACGAGCAGCGGCACGCCCGCCTTACGGCGCTGCGCGCGGCGGCGCGGCGGTTGGAGGTGCTGCACAAAAGCGGGCAGGTGGCCCAGTATGTGGTGGACACCCTGGGTCCAATTGTGCAAAGCCGCATCGAACAGGTGACTCAAGAAGAGACGCAGGCCTTAGAAACGGAGCCGGCGGTGCGCAACCAGGCGCTGTTGGATGCCTGGCATGAGGCGCTGCGGGCTGAGCGCAGCGCGGTAGTCAACCTCTACCAGGATAATGACATTTCCGATGAGGTCTACGGCAAAATGATCAGTGAAATTGACGCCATGCTGGAAGATGAGGACAAACCCTGGTCCGAAATCCCCCCCGCTCAGTTGTCAGCAGAGCGTCGCCCAAACGACAGGTCCATTAAAATAGGGTAAAGGGCTTGAAGCATCGGATATGTCCTATCTTTTCAAAGGACCTCTCCGACTGGTCTGAGCTTACACCGCCCGTTAGAATAATGTATCAATCCGATAGGTTCTTGGATTGATGAAATATTTCCAACTGACCCTTCCAGCGGAAGAACCCCATTTTTCGGTGGAAGGATCTTTTTATGAGTAGGGGTATGGAGAACAAATGGGTATCCTTTCATGGGTTTTGACCGGTTTATTGGTAGGTTTTCTCGTCAGCAGTCTGCTCAAGCAGCGCGGTTCGCGTCTGATGTTTTTGATGCTGGTTTGTGCGGTAGGCGCAGTGGTCGGCGGGCTGGATGTCGCCTTCCTCTACCGCGTGCCAGAAGCGTTCAACACGATTAATTTGATCGGGATCATCGCCGCGTTTGCCGGGGCTTTCGTGACCCTCATCCTGACCGGTTTGTTCAACGTGGGCATCCGTTCATCCCGCTAAAAATGGGCCATGCCCAAGGCTTTGGGCTAAGGTGATTACACTCCAAAAGTAGTTTACGGTTTTACAAAAAATCCTTACCCCGCGGTTCGCCGCATGGATAGGTTGAGCGCCGGGCGGGGCGATGGTATTCCAAAAATAATATACTGGATCAGAGCAGAATTCTCTTTCTCAGCTTTCTTAAAATAGTTGCGGTAGGCGGCGGTTTCTTCAAGCAAGGAGCGGATTTGATCTTCCAGTAGGGTGGTTTTCTGGACGTCCCTTCCCTGGCCGGGGGTGAGCTCTACCTGGCCCTCGGCTTGAAAAGCACATTGGAACAGGCCGCGGGCTTGCAGCCAGTGCAAGCCGAGTTTCACGGCGCTTTCGCGCTGGGCAGTAGCGGCGGCCAGGCGTGCGAGGCTCACCTGGCCGTTGTGTTTCTCAAGGGTATATTTGGCCAGCCCCGCCAGGCGTTTGAGAAAGCCCGCCGGGCTGCCGTTGGCCGGGTCGACGCTGAAGATGATCACGGTCTGGGGCTGGACGGCAGCCAGGGCGGCTTGCAGTTCGCTGCGCCCGGGTGGGGTAGACCAGATCACCAGGGTTTCGGCGGAGGTAAGGTGGGTGCGGTCGCTGACGGTCAGGTGAGCTTGAGCCAGGCGCTCGCCCGCTTCAGCTTCGGCCCAGATCAGGGCGGGGGTTTCGGACAGCAGGCTTTGCAGTACGGGAATCGGGTGGTCCAGGCCGCGCTGGTCGATGATCGTCAGGCGCGGGCGCAGGTCCAGCACGGCTTCGGCGACCGGGCGGGCGTCAACCCATTCCACCTGCACGTCGCGCTGGCCGCGGAAGTCGCTGGCGCGCACGGTGCAGGCCAGATCAAAGACGCCCTCGGGCAGCGGCCAGCCCGCCCCGCGCCACCAAATCACGCGCTGTGCCTGGTCATGCTCATCTTTGACCGTGATTTGCAAATGATCCCCCTCACGTCCGATGGTGCTGGAACTGAGGATGCTCAGGCGCGGGATGACCAGGGTCAGGGGTGGGTTGCCCGGGCCAAAGGGGGCCAGGCGTTCCAGGTCCGCGACCAGGGCCAGGGATAAATCTGCCAGGGTGAGCTGGCCATCGATGGGCAGGGTGGGGCGCGGGGTCACGCCGCCGGTGATCTGTTCCACATAACGCGAGAGGCCGTGCCGCAGGGCGGTCAGGTTGGCGGGGTCGAGCGACAGGCCAGCGGCCATGGGATGCCCGCCAAAGCCCAACAACAGCTGCTGCTGGGATGCAATCGCCGCGGTGATATTGACGCCTTCGACCGAGCGGGCGGAGCCGCGGGCCGGCTGCCCGGGTGGGGTTGCCAGCAGCAGGGTGGGCCGGTTGTAGCGTTCGGCTAATTCGCTGGCGACAATGCCGATCACCCCGGCCGGCCACTCAGCATGGCTCAGTACCAGCACGGCCTGTTCCAGCAGGCTGGCATCCTTCTCGATTTGCAGCTGCGCGGCGCGCAGCACCTGGCTGGTCAGCAGGCGGCGGCGGGCGTTGAGGCCTTCCAGGTGCGTGGCGATCACGCGCGCTCGCCCGGCGTCGGAAGTGGTGAGCAGTTCAACGGCGGGGTTGGCGTCGTCCAGGCGGCCAAGCGCGTTCAGGCGCGGGCCGAGCACAAAGCCGATGTGTTCTTCGGTCAGGTGCGCGGCTTGCAGGCCAGAGAGTTCGTACATCACTTGCAGTCCGGTGCGCTGGGTCTGGCGCAGCACGGGCAGCCCGCGCTGTAAGAGGTAACGCGTGTCCGCCGTCTGGTTGGCCAGGTCCGCGACGATGCCCAGAGCGGTCAGGTCGAGCAGGGCATGCGCGGCCTCGGGCCGCCCGGCGCGCTGGTAGAGGGCTTCGGCCAGTTTGTAGGCCACACCTACGCCCGGCAGGCCGGATAAGGCATGTTCCCCCGCCAGACGTTTGGGATTGACCAGCGCCAGGGCTGGCGGCAGGCTTTCGGGCAGGTCGTGGTGGTCGGTGACGATCACTGCTACGCCGCGCTGGCGGGCATACTCCAGGGCCTCGTGGGCGGAGATACCCGTGTCACAGGTGACGACCAGGCGCGCGCCGCCATCCAGGAGCGGGGCAAGGTTCTCGATATTCACGCCGTGCGATTCGCGCGCCCGTACTGGAATGTGGTATACCAGGTCCGCGCCCAGGTCGCGCAGCGCAGCGACAAGCAGGGTGGTGGAGGTCTGCCCGTCGACATCGAAGTCGCCCCACACACAGATGCGCTCGCCCTGCTGGATGGCGTGTTCAATGCGCTCGCAGGCAGTGATCAGGTCTGGCAGCGCCGCGGGTGGGGTGGGGGTATAGGCCTGTGGGTTGAGGAAAGCCTCTGCGCGGGGGTAGGGTTGAATGCCGCGCCGCACCAGGATCTCGGCCACCAGCGGGTGCCCGCCGACGGCGGCCTGGAAATCCGCCGGGACGTTTACCGGCTGCGGTTCAATCCAGTCGCGCAGCAAGCCTTTTGAGGCGCTGGAAGCAGGCATTAAACGAATCTCGCCGATCTGTTCCAGGTCGAAAATTAATCCGTCTGGCGGATCGTCGTCTAGCTCAAAATCGTCGTCATTGAGCAGGCCAGCCTGCGCGCCGCGGTCACACAGCGAGCGGTAGACGCAGAACTTGCAGGCACGGTCGCTGGAGGCCAGGTTGTAATCGTCGGCGGGCAGGGCTGCAATCTCGCGCACCAGCCCGCGCAGGTACTGCTCGTCCGCCTGGCAGCGTTCCAGCGAGTAATCCAGGCGCTCGGGCGGCTGTGCGGGGTCGGCGAACCAGTAGATCATCTGCACCTGTTCGGGTTCAATGGCCTGACCCGTCAGCGCGGCGGCAGCCTGCACCAGCAGGTAGGGATAAATGCGCGTCTGCAAGCGCGCCAGCAGGCGCTCGCGGCTGGGGCGGCGCAGGGAAGTCTTCCAGTCGTAAATGGTGATGGCGCCATTCGGGCGGAACAGCAGCAGGTCGTACTTGGCCACCAGGCGGAAGCGCTCCAGGGGCGCATCCAGCGTGACCTCGACGTGGCGTTCGCCTTCCAGTTCGGCGGGGATGGTATCCAGGAAGTTGATCCACCAATCCACCAGGTGTTCATCCGCGTCGGCGGCAGCTGCGCGCATCAGCCTTTCCGGCGAGATGCCCAGCAGGAACTGCTGCGCCAGGCGGTGGAAGCGCTCGCCGCGCTGAATGTGCTGCTCGTTCTCACGGGCCGGTTCCGCAGGCAGGGCCGGCCAGGCAATTCGCTCGAGGTAGCGCAGTTGAAAGCGGCGGCGGCAGTCGACATAATCTTGCAGACTGCTCTGGCTGAATTCGAAGTGATCCAAGGGGTGCATGCAGGCTTCTCCTGTGGGGATGGGTTACTTACGGTAGCGGACCTGTTCGTTCCAGAAGTTTTGCAGTTCCAGGAAGGGCAGCGCGGGCTGCAAATCGCCTTTGCGACCGGTATTCCACAACACGGTGAGGCCCTTGCGCGCGCGGGTGATGGCGACATACAGCAGGCGCAGCCGTTCGCGGACGTATTCCAGGCGGGCTGCCTGCGTGGCCTGGCCCTCCTCATACCATTCGTAGACATCCTGCGAGAGGGCGACCTTCAACTGCGCCACCGCTTCAGCTTCCAGGTTGAGCTGCCCGCGGATAAACCATTTCTCTGAAATGTACTGGTCTTCGGGCAGGCCAGAGGGGAAGTCGTAGGTATTCACCGAGAGCAGCCAGACGCGATCCCACTCCAAACCCTTGGCCTTATGGATGGTGGAGACGACCACGCGGCCCTTGTAGCGTTCCGGGTCGAAGCCAGAATCGTCCTCGCTGAAGCCGATAAAACGGCGCTCGTTGCGCGCCACACTGGCCAGTTCCTCACTTAACTCCGGCAGGTGCATGCTGGGGTGGTTGTCGCTGATCTGGCGCAGCACCTGGGCCAGCTTGTGCGCCACGGCCAGGTCAGCCGCTTCGGTGAACAGGTCCTGGGCCAGGGTCAGCAGCACCTGGTCGATGGGCAGCAGCGCGGCGCTGTGCCAGCGGCGCACCAGCGTGCGGAAATCGAGCAGCATCTGGTAAGAATGTGGATCTTTGTCCGCCAGGCCGCTTTCCTCCAGCCAGTCCTGCCCGGGCAGCGGGTAGAGATAATCTTCCACGCGCTCCAGCTTCGCCAGACGCTTCGCCAGGCGTTCCATGCGCGGCTCCTGAGCCGGTTCGCCGCGGTCGATGCGCCGCCAGACGCGGAATGCCTTCGAAAGATAGCTCGGCGAACGCGGGTCGGCCAGGTAGCGCAGGATGTTGCCCAATGCCCCAGCCGACATGCGCGTGGCGGTGGTCGAGCGCAGCAGATTATCCACCGGATCGACTCCGGCGTCGCGCAGCGCATCCACCAGCTCAAAACTGCGCTGGTTGCGGGGGGCCAGCACCGCCAGCGTTTCGCGCTCGGTCTCGGGCAGCTGGTTCTGCCCGGCCTGCCAGCGCAGCAGTTCTTCGACCACGTAAGCGATCTCTTCGGCAGGCGTGCGCTTGATGGCGGAGAAATAAACTTCCTCGGGGAGGTTGGGCGGGTTGGGCTGGGGGTCGTCGGGCCCGGTGGGTTGGATGTAGGGCAGCGCCAGGGAGGTCTGCACCGCTTCCACCGGGTGCGCTTCGCGCGTCCACTGGATCAGGTAGTTGGCCAGGTCGATGATGCTGGTCATCGAGCGGCCGGATTCGGGCAGTTCCCGGCAGGTGACCTCGCGGCGCTGGATGAAGTCCAGCAGGTATTGGGGGTTGGCGGTGGTGAAGGTCTCGAAAATAGCCTGGTTGGGGTCGCCCACGCGCACCCAGTGCCCATCGCCTCCGGCCAGCAGGCGTAGAATTTCCTCTTGCAGGCGGCTGGAGTCCTGGGCTTCGTCTTCGAGGATGAGCGGCCACTGCTGGCGCAGGCGCTCGGTGAGGGCCGGGTCGGATCGCAGGGCCGCCAGGGCGAGACGGATCAGGTCGTCGAAGTCGACCGCGCCGCGGTAGTTGAGCGCGCGTTGATATTCCTGGTAGATTTGACAGCCCATCTCAGCCAGAGGCAGGGCGCTGGGCAGCTGATCCAGGCGCTGGCGCAGCGCTTCGGGGGTCAGCTCGCGGTCTTTGGCGATGCGGATGAAGGCAATCGCCATGCTCTTGACCAGGTCGGGCAGATACGTGCGCCGTGCGCGCTCGCGGTAATAGTCGTTCAGGTCTTCTTTGAGATAATCATCGAAGAAAGTAGGGTTGGCGCGCAGCCAGGCTTCAGCCACCTGGCTGCGGATGCTCTCCGCTTCGCGGTCGTCGATGATGGTGAAGTCGTTGGCCAGGTTGACCAAACCGGGCCGCTCGCGGACGATATCATGCGCCAGGCCGTGCAGGGTGCGCACGCGGTGACTCATGTTCGGCAGCAGGCCAGCCTTCTGGATGAAGCCGCCAATGCGGCGGGCGAAGTTATCCACCGCCGAGTTAACCAGGGTGACGATCAGTACCTCCTGGTTGAGGTCGAGCGCGCCGGAGGCGATCATCTTAGCGGCCAGCAGTGAAAGCGTCCAGGTCTTGCCACTGCCGGGGACGGCGGAAATGCCCATATACCCGCCTTCATACTCGAGGATGAGGGCCTGGCTGCGGCGCAGCTGGTATTCGGAGAGGAAGGAATGTTCTGCGCTCATGGGGCGGGCTCCTGCTGATAGCCGCGTGATTGGGCCAGCATTTGCTGGATGGCGCGCAGCAGCATCCCGCGCGATTCATAGCCGGTTTCACCCAGGTCGCATAATCCCAGGTGGATGCGCTGGCGACAGCGCCGGGCCAGGCCCAGCACCAGCTGATACAGCATCTCCTGGTTCTGCTCGTTTTCATCCGCGTCGGTCCACACCCGCTCGGGGTCCCATTCGCGGCTGAGGATATAAGGATGGGTGAGGGGCTGGTACAGGCGTTCCGCCCAGCTCGAACTGCCCACGTCCAGCCAGAACTGGTGGTCTACCGGCTGGTTGGCCAGCAGGAAGGTGTAGGCCGGGGCAATCAGCACGGCATTTTCGGGCGGGATCTGCCAGGACTGGATGTACTGCGCGGCGAGGATGCCATCCTGGATCATGCGCAGGTATTCCTTGCCGAGTGGGCCGGCTTCCTCCTCCGGGTTATCGGGCGCGGGCAGGCGCGTCTCTACCGCCCAGCGGAATTTCTGGGCGGATTCGATCAGGTTAGCGCAGACCGTGCCCGCTTCATAATTGCCGTGGAAAGCAAAGCCGGGCTGTGAAAGCACTTCACCAAACAGGCGGCTGAAGAAAAAGTCGATCTCGGCGGTAGGGCTGGCGAGGTAGTCGGCTAACCAGGCGCGCAGCCTATCATAGCGCCCGCCGAGTGAGAAGGTGATGCGCTCTTGCAGGTCGGGGCGCACTTTTTCGAAGGGCAGCAGCGCGGGGCTTCCCCCGGGCCGGTAAACTGCCTCTACGAGCAGCTGCGCGCGCACCAGGTCCAGGCCGAAAACAGCCTGGAGCAAGGCATAGGCCACTTCGAAGTTGGATGGGCGGATCCCCCAGGCGGGATGGGCCAGCGCTGCCAGGGTCAGCAGGGCCTGCGCAGCCGGCTCTTCCCGCAGCGAGCGCGAGGGGCGGTGCGAGCGGTAGGGAATGCCGCGCGCTTCCAGGCGGTTCATCAGGGAAAAACGCAGTGAATCGGGCAGCAGCGGGGCCAGGATGACGATTTCCGAGAGCGGCGTGCCCGCTTCTACCAACCCGGCTGCCCGCTCGACGACCCATTCCAGCATCTGTGGGTAAAAGCGCAGGGGCTGCTCGGGAAAATCCAGCGCGGCGCGCAGGCTGGCGGACTGCAAATGGGCGCCATCCCCGCCTACTTCTCGCTGCAAGGTGTGCCCTAATTGATTGCAGAAGGCGCGCAGGATGGGGCTGCTGGTTAAGGTTTCGGTGAAAATATGGTGCTGGTCGCACTGTTGGAGCAGATCGTGCCCGGTACGCGGGTTCGCGCCCAAAAAGCGCCGGTAACCGGCCTGCTGGTCGTAGATCAGCAGGGCAGAGGAGAAGTCTGGCAGCCAGGATTGTAGCAGGTCGTGCGCAAAGGGAGTATCTTCTTCTACATTATCGAAGATCACGTGGTGGTAGATGCCTTTGAGGTAAGCGCGGCACAGCAGCGCGGGCCACAGGTTGTGGCGGAACAGTTCGACCTGCAAGGAGAAATCCAGCAGGTTGTTGCGCAGGCAGTATTCGCGGAACAGGCTGGCGCAGCGCTGCGCGTCGGCGAAGATGTGCGCCTGGGCTGTATCTGCCAGGTGGGCCGACTTCAGCCGCGCGCCAATTTCCGTAAAGGCAAAATCGACCAGCGCGGCCTTATTGAGGTTATCCAGCACCTGGCTGTAGATGCGGTTGCGGTCGATGGTGACGGAATCAAAAAGCCCCTGATCGATGAGCGGCCGCACCAGGTGAGCCATGTAGTACAGGGCAGACTCCAACGTGAGGAAAGCGGGCGGAAAGTCCGGGCGGGGAAAGCCGGCGTCCTCGGCGATGAGCGGCCAGAACAGGTCGATCATGCGCCGGGCCAGGCCGCCTGCCGTGAGCACCGAGACCTGCCCGCCGGGCCCCAGCCGCGCGGAGCGCAGCGCAGCGATATAAGGCGTGGCCAGGGTGCGCTGCGGCACGAGCACCAGAATGGTGTTGCCCGGCACGCCCGCGTTCAACAGCGCCAGCAGCCGCTCGACGCCCACGGTGGTCTTGCCGCTGCCCGCGGGTCCTTCCAGGAAAAGGCGGGTGTGGAGGGGTTGTTCAATTAGCTCGATCTGGTAAGGGGCGAGTGCAAAAGAATTCATTATGGTTATTGTAATGAGAGTGACGGTGTAAATCTATAGTAAAGTGCGGGTAGTCGTGGAATTTTAAGCTTAAAAAAGTTAGAAACTGGTTATTTCGGCTGTGAAAGACCGCCGGATGGTTTTTTACACCCAAAATAATCAGAAAACGCAACATTTTTGTTCCTCTCACGTATATCTGAATGGAGGTAAAAATGAGACGACAAGAAAGACATATTCCCTGGCTGTTATGGCCGTTTTGGGCAATCTGGCGGCTGGTGGTTTTGATCATCGAGATGACCGGACGGCTGGTCGGCGTGATCCTCGGCGCGGTGTTCGTGCTGGTAGGGGTGATCGTCAGCCTGACCATCGTCGGCGCGGTGATTGGGATCCCTCTGGCACTGTTCGGCATTATGCTGATGCTGCGCAGTTTGTTCTAATCAATCGCCAGCTGCCGTCCGATGTTCATCGGACGGCAGCTGGCTAAAAAAGTGAGGAATAATGAACCCCGGCGTGAGCGCCGGGGTTCATCGTTAAAGGATTAAGGATATGCAGCGATGGTTTCGGTGACCGTGGGGGTGACGGTTGGGGTAACCGTTACCGTCGGGGTCAGCGTGACGGTGGGGGTAGCCGTGGGGAGGGGTTGATTGGCGATGCGCGGCAGCAGCCACAGGGCCCGGTCGTTATCCGAGGTGCCATTGGCCAGGACGGTCAGGATGAAGCTGACGTTCTTGCCTGCCAGGCTGCTCAGATCTACATCGACGGTGGTGGTCAGGCCTTCAAATGCCTCATTCCAGGCGCCGAGGGTTTTGATCGAACCGTTGTCGATCTGGTAATCCAGCTGGAAGCGCACGTTGCAGCGTTTGGCGTTATGATCGCAGCCGATGATCGAAAGGAAGTGGTCGCGGTTCGCCACGGTATAAGCCGGGTACTTGCCGCGGATCACGCCGTCGGTGACCAGGGGCGGGTTGGTGATCAGCCCGGCTTCGTCATCCTGGTAGCCGCTCTCCAGGATAGGCCTGGGCTGGTACAGCACAAAACCATCCGCGCTGCCATCCACACCAACGCAAGGCAGGGTCTTGTTGTTGCCGGTCCACTGCGCCAGGCAGGCGTTAGCAGCGAAGTCATAACCAGAGCCGCTGGTCGGAGCCGAAACGACTTTGATATCCACATAGAAGCGTTCCGCATCTGCGCCCAGGCCGAACCAAGCGCCCGCTGCGTTGCGCAGCTGCCAGTTGCCGCGGTAGGAGCCGGGCTGACCAGGCGCTTTTAGGTAGACGGAAACGTCGATGGTCGCGCCGGGGACGACTGTTGCGTTCAGGCGCTGCGAAGCCGGACCGTTCATGGCGCTGCCCGAGTCAAATACCAGGGCATAGTCAGGCGTCCAGGTGCAGGAGCCGAGGTTCTTGAGCCGCCAGGTCTTGGTGAACTCTGTCCCGGCGGTGAGCACTGAGCCGTCCGCGATGGAGATATCGGCGACAAAACCGGCCATGTCGCAGATGGGTTTGTAGGTGGCAGTCGGCAGGATGACCTGGGTGGCGGTGGGCCGGGCAGTGGCCGAGGGCAGTGCGGTGGCTGCGGGCAGCGGGGAAGATGTCGGCAAAGGCGCGGAGGTGGGGGTATCTGGCGCGGCATGGGTTGGCGCGGGAGCGGTGGCAGTGACGATCGCAGGGGCGGTAGCGGTAGTGCTGCTGCCCGCGATCTGCGTCATCATTGCTTCCACGGTACTCACAGAAGCCGTCTGGACACCTTCAGTCGGCTGCTGCATCGCGGCGATGGGCAGCGAACAGGCGGTGGACAGGAAGAAGAGAACGGAAAAAACAAACGCAAAACGACGGTACAGGCGTGCTTTCATCACAAGAACTCCAATTTCGAGCGTAAATCGTATAAACACAGATAAAACGCTGGAGATGGAGAAAAGTTCCCGAGAATAGTGCGGATTTCGGGGGAAATGCCGTTCACGAATGCAGCTTCGCTGGCAACGACGGTTGCGGCCGCATAAAACCGAGAATCAACAACCGGTTAAGATAAAAGTCATAACACCGAAAAATCCACAACAAGATTGTAACCTGGCTTATTCCCCTCTAATCAAACTCCGTCGCAAGCTCCGGATTTCTCAAGTGCCGGAATAGCATATGGATTTCTTCCGCGTTCACCCGCCCCAGGGATAATTCGGGCAGGTCGTCCTCGGGGAAGAAACCTGTGCCGCCGGTTTCGATGCTCTCGGCGGGGGCGCCGCCGGTGATTTCACAGAGGAAAAACAGCTTGTAGATGGAGAAGTAGAAGCGCGGATGACCGTGGCGCTCGCGGTCGTAGACGGCTGCCAGGTGGGTGGCACGGGCCTCGAAGCCGGATTCTTCGCGCATCTCGCGCTCCACCGCTTCGGCAGGACTGTCGCCCATATCCGCCCAGCCGCCCGGCAGCGTCCAGCGCCCGTTATCCAGCAGCTCGCGCACCAGCAAGATGCGCTCGTCCCGGAAGGCCGCCCCGCGCACGTCGACTTTCGGCGTGGCGTAGCCGTCCTGGCTGGCGAAGAGCTCCAGCAGCTGCTCCGCACTTGCCCCGGTGTGGCTTGCCAGAATTTCACTGGCGATTTGGCGGATGGCTGCATAGCGTTCTTGATCAAATGGATTCTGAGTGTACGCTAACCCATTTTGGGCGATGATTTGCAGCGCGCGCCCCCACGCCAGCCACTGCGGATCAGGCATAGATTAGCCTGCCTTTGGGTGTGCTAAGAACCAGGCGTACAGTTCAGGGTTGCTGTAGGTTTCAGTCCAGGAATCGTGCCCGGCGTTGGGGTAGACGGTGAAGCGCACATCTCCTCCGCAGGCTTTGAGCGTATCGACCATGATTTCGGATTCCTGGATGGGCACGATGTCATCTTTTGCGCCATGAAAGACCCAGGCGGGGATATCGCGGATGGTGCAGACGCGTTCAGGGAAGCCATAGACGCGGCTGCCACCGCCGCAGACTGGCGCGAGCGCGGCAAAATACTGCGGATATTCGACGGCTAAATGCCAGGCGCCGAAACCGCCCATACTTAACCCGGTCAGGTAGACTTGCAGGGGGTCGATGTTGAGGTTGTTCAGCGCTTCGGTGAGCAGCTGCTCGAGCACGGGCAGGTAATCCGACCAGCGGTGGTCCATAGGGCACTGCGGCGAAAGGGTCACAAAGGGCAGGGGGTCGCCTGCCGCCGCGCGTTCCTCGACAATGCGCGGGATACCGTGCGGTTTAATCAGGTTAAGGTCATCACCGCGTTCGCCTGCGCCATGCAGGAAGAGGATTAAAGGCCACTTTTTGTCTGGATCCTGGCCGTAATCGGGCGGCAGGTAGCGCAGGTAGTTCAGCGTCACCGGACGAATGATATCGTGATGGATGGAAAATGCTTCTTGAGCCATGCGTATAACCTCCTTAGATAAGATCCTCACCCTCCGGCTCCCTCTCCGGATTCGACAAGATCGGTCGAATCCGGAGAGGGAGTGCCTCCTGACGCATATACCAAGGTTAGAAAAAGCTTACCTTTGTCGAAAGTAGCTGTTCTGGCCTCCCCTTCTCCATTTTCGCGTTTTTTGCGAAAACGGAGAAGGGGACGGGAGGGGATGAGGACTTCTTCCCCCTTTCCCTCAATTATATCTTCGGCAAACTAATCGAGTTCTGATTCTGATACTTGCCCTTCTTATCCGCGTAGGACATTTCGCATTCTTCGTCAGCTTCGAAGAAGAGCACCTGGGCGATGCCTTCGTTGGCGTAGATGCGCGCGGGCAGCGGGGTGGTATTGGAGATCTCCAGGGTGACGAAGCCCTGCCATTCAGGTTCGAAGGGGGTGACGTTGACGATCAGGCCGCAGCGCGCATAGGTGGATTTGCCCAGGCAGACCGTCAGCACTTTGCGCGGGATGCGGAAGTATTCTACGGTGCGCGCCAGCACGAAGGAGTTAGGCGGGATGACGCACACCTCGCCTTTGAAGTCGACCATCGAGCGCGTGTCAAACTGCTTCGGGTCGACCACCGCTGAGAATACGTTGGTGAAGATCTTGAATTCATCCGCCACGCGCACGTCGTAGCCATACGAGGATACTCCGTAGGAAATAACGCCTTCGCGGACCTGGCGATCGACAAACGGCTCGATCATGCCTTGGTTCAGGGCCATCTTGCGGATCCAGTGGTCTGGTTTCAATCCCATTGTTTGCTCCTCTTGATGCGGTAATTGATTGGATTTTGTGCTTTACCACCCACTGGCGGCGAACACGTTGCTGAGCAGGTTGGCGCGCTCCTGAGGGGTCATGGGCCGGGAGCGGGCATAGTCGACCAGGTAAATGGTGAGTTCTTCTGTGCTGATGTGCTTGCCTTCATAGAAAACATGCCGGTCGATGAAGGCCGTGCGCGGGGCGTCGCCCTGGTTGGTCTGGTCAAAGAACAGGTTGCCCAGGCCGTAATGCAGGAAGGCATCCCCGCGGAATTCAAAGGCGTGCGGTTGGTGGGCCTGGCTGCCGCTGACGATGACTGCCCCCGCATCTGCCATAGCGCGGAAGTCGGTTTGCAAGCGCGGGTTGGCGGGATAGCTGTAGTACTCGATGTGCTGGAAGGTGACGATGGGCAGGTAGCCTTCCTGGCGCACCTGCTTCACCGCCGCGGTCAATTCGGCCAGGTCACAGTGCAGCGCGCCCGGCTCGCTGGCGCTGGCCTTCGCATAGCCAGGCTCCTTGGCGTTGCATCCCAGGAAGGCGATTTTGTTACCGTTGTTCTCGAACAGGGCCGGTTTTTCTGCATCGGTCGTATTCGCCCCGCCGCCGTAATACTGCCAGCCGCGCTCCTTATACATTTGCAGCGTATTGAGCACCGCCTCGGGTCCCCAATCCGAAAGATGATCGCCGGTCAGTTCGACCACGTCCACGCCCACGTCTTCGAGCAGCTGGATATATTTCTCGCGGCTGCAAAAGCGCAGGTCGGTCCAGTTAAAGGGCTGCGGGCAGTTTTTGGCGAAGGAGACCTCATTACTCACGTGCAGGATATCCGCGTCTCTCAACCAGGCGCCGATATCCTGGGCAGGGTAATCCATGCCGCGCCCTTCCATCAGGCTGGCGGTGCCGCGCACCAGGGCCGTGACGCCGGTCACCACCACCGTGGTCAGGTGATCGGCGCGGCGGTTGGTGATGGGCTGCACGGCGGCGCTGAAGGCATTTTGTTTAGCCGGGTCGCCGGCCAGGCGCAGCAGGACGGTCAGCGGGTAGCCGAGGGGGTTGAAATCCTTGCGCACCGGCGACTGCCCGCCCAGCGCGATCACCTTCCAGCGCGCTTCCAGCTGCTCGAAGGGCACGATGGCCCAGGTGGTTTTCTCGGCCCAGGCGGTATCGGTCAACTGCCCTGCCGGCAGCACGCGCACGCCCGCGCCATGCGCCCCCCACAACTGGTCCAGCATATAAGCGGTGGAGTTAGCGACGATCAGCGAGCGGAAAGGCACGCTGGCCGGGGCTGGGCTGCCGTCCGGAGAGGCCCAAAAGGCGCGCAGCCCGGTCGGGTCGGCGTCATCTGCGAGGGTGGGGAAGGGGGCGACCAGGGCATAGATCCACGTCGCGCCGAGCGGATTAAGTGAAGGCTGCGGCTGGACTTCCAGGCGCAGGCTGGCGTCTGCCGCGCTGGCGGCAGCCTGCCAGCCTTCTGGCAGGGGGAAGCTGGCGCGCAGCTGTTCCGGCAGCGCCGCCGGGAGATACAGCCCGGGCGCGCCCGGGAAGGCTGGCCCGCTGGGTTGGTGGGTCGCGGTGGATTCAGGGGTAACCGCAGCCGCGGCCCCAGTCGCATTTGCTTCACAGCGGCAGGTGTAGCCGCAGCCCCAGTCGCATTTGCTTCCACAGCGGCAGGTGTAGCCGCAGCCCCAGTCGCATCTGCTTCCACAGCGGCTTCAGTTGCCGCAGAGGCTTGTTTCGCCAGCGCCTCAGCGGCTGCGCCGCGCTCGGGCGTGCCAGCAGAGACAGTCTGGCAGGCGGCCAGTGCGAGGGCCAGCAGGCTGCAGACCAGCAGGGTCACCCCGATTTGCGATACCTTTAAACGGGTCATATCAGAGACTCCAATGCGCGGGGCGATTACCAGGCCAGTTTGCCGCGTTCGGTGAGCGTTTGGTGCAGCGCATCTTCCAGGCTGTGCGCCTGGTCCTCGAGCTGCTGGATTTCTTGTAAATATTTCTGCGCGGCGGAAGGGTCCGCCAGGTTGGGACAGTTGATGCGCACATTCAAGCTGGAGGCGGTCAGGGCTGCGCGCGCCAGGGCTGCGCCGCTGGCGGCATCCGAGATGGCGTTGACGTTGCCGGTTTGAGCGGCTTCAACGGCCAGGCGCAGCACTTCCAGCGCCATGCGCGAAACCGACAGCGGCACATGGATTGTTTCCAGGGTAGCATTTTGCAGGGATTCCGCCCGCGCGGCCTGCTGCTCAGGCGTGTCTTTTGGCAGGCGTACGGCAGTCAGATAGTCTTCAAAGGCAGCGGCATCCGCCTGCACGGCCTGGGTCAGTGCGGCGCGCAGCGTTTCAGCCTGCTCGAGGATGGCCTGCATGCGCGCTTCTACCGCTGCATATTTCTTTTTGCCAGCCGTCAGGCGCGCCACCATTGCCACCAGCGCCGCGCCCGCCGCCCCACCGTACGCGGCGGCTGAACCCCCGCCCGGGGATGGCGTGCCCTGCGCCAGTTCATCCAGAAAGTCCGCCTGTGAAACTGGCGCAGCGGCTTCTTCAGCCAGTGCCGTCTGCAGGCGCGTCTCGAGGATCTGCTCATCCGGGTCGAACTGGTCCAGCTGCGTGTACCATACCGCGGCATCCACCAGCGCTTCTTGCGGCGCCAGCCCGACCATCTCGCAGTTCTGGAGGCTCACCCCATAACGCTGGGCTTCACGGCGCACCATCTCGACCACCTGCGCAATGGGGGTGCGGCGGAAGTTGGTCAGGTTCATCGAGACCTGCGCGCGGCCATCCACCAGCAGGCCCAGGGCTTTGACGTAGCGCAGCCCGCCGGAAGAGTGGCGCACGCTGCGGGCGATGCGCTGGGCGATGGCGACGTCGGAGGTGGTGAGGTAGATGTTGAAGGCGATCAGCGGCTGGCGCGCGCCGATAATGGTGCCGCCTGCCGGGCCAACCTTGCGCGGGCCGAAATCCGGATCGCGCTCGGGCTTGACGCCGATGTCACGTTTCAGGGCTTCGTATTCACCCCGGCGCACATCTTCCAGGTTCTTGCGTTCGGGGCGGGCAGCCGCTTCTTCATACAGATAAACCGGAATTTTCAGCTCGGCGCCCACGCGCCGCCCCAGGCGCTGGGCCAGCGCCACACACTCTTGCATAGTGACGCCGCGAATGGGCACGAAGGGCACCACATCCGTCGCACCCAGGCGGGGATGCTCGCCGTGATGCTGATCCAGATCGATCAGCCGGGCAGCGGTAGCGATGGCCTGAAAGGCAGCTTCTTCTACGGCTTGTGGCGCGCCGACATAGGTTAATACGGTGCGGTTGTGGTCCATGTCCGAGTGGCGGTCGAGCACGGTCACGCCGGGCACCGCGCGGATGGCCTGCAAGATGGCTTCGACCACTTCTGGCCGCCGCGCTTCAGAGAAATTAGGGATACATTCAACCAGGGGAGTGGGCATCTTCGTTTCAGCCTCGAGGGATCATGATGACAAATTATATCATCAGCAAGGCTGCGCACGTATGGCTGGTCTTAGCCCTGCAACCTCTGCAGCAGGCTGTAAACGGCAGCAAAATGGGCCCCAGCCCCGAGCATGACGAAGAGATGCCAGACTTCGTGGAAGCCAAACACATTGGGGATAAAGTCTATGCGCCGGGTGATATATATGACCGCGCCCAGCGTGTAGGCGATTCCGCCGGCCAGCAGCCAGCTTATTGTATCGGGAGACAGCGTGAGCAGCATCTCGCGCGTGGCAAATACCACCAACCAGCCCATGCCGATGTAGACCCCGGCGCTGATCCAACGCGGCGCCTGGATCAGCCAGATCTTCACCCCAATCCCGATCAATGCCAGCCCCCAGATGACTGCCAGCAAACCCCATTTCCAAAAACCGTGAAAGGCATTGATGCAGAAGGGGGTGTAGGTTCCGGCAATTAGCAGGTAAATCGCGGCGTGGTCTAATTTACGCAGAACCCCGGTTACTTTAGGGGTAGCGCGCACCAGGTGATAAACACTGCTGGACAGAAACATAAGAAACAGGCTGATACTGTACACCCATAAAGATATTTTTTCTAAGAAGTGGCCACCGCTTAAGTGGAAAAGCACCGCCTGACCAGCCAGGGTGGTCAGGGCGGCGGCGAGATGGGTCAACCCGCTAACAGGCTGGCGGAACTTTGAAAGCATAAAGGTCTCCTGCGTAAATCAATCCAAATTGTGTTTCGGCCCAATTATAGGCCAGCAGCCTGCCGCGGCAGTGTGACTTGAGCCATATCCCCGGTCAGATCTTCGAATAGGAGTATTGCTGCAAGTAAGGTGAGTGGCGCAGTTGGGGCAGATCGAGGAAAACGTGTGCCTGATTATCTCTCAAGCGCGGGTAGAACAATGCCGGCCGCTGCGCGCTTCATTGGGGTGCGTTACAGCTTCAAGGGCAGGCCGTCCACGAATAGGGTCGAATAAGCGAATAAACCGGCTGAGGAGGGCTTTGTTTCTTCCGTGAATGATGCCTCACGCTACCTGCCCAATCAAAAGAACCTTTTCGGACCCTGTTCTTATTTGCTTATTCGTTCGCGCGAACGCTTTTCGCGCTGCGCTTTCGTGGACGGCCTGCCTGTCCACGAAATAGAACACACTCCTTAATTTTTAACCGTTGACTTTCCCTTCAAAATCGATCATAATAGTACAGGAGTTCTACTTAAAGGAAGGGCAATATGTGCGGAAGGTATACGATAACCATTAACGCGGATACGGCGCACGAGGACCTGGGCGTTGTCCAGATGCCCGAGCTGTATGAGCCGCGCTATAATGTCGCCCCTACGCAGCCGGTGGCGGTGGTGGCGGATGCCCTGGAGCGCAAAGCGGAATGGATGCGCTGGGGCCTGATTCCTTTCTGGGCGAAAGATGCCAGCATTGGCAGCCGCTTGATCAACGCGCGCTCTGAGACGCTGACCGAAAAACCCGCTTTCCGGAATGCCTTTAATAAGCGCCGCTGCCTGATCCTGGCGGACGGTTTTTACGAGTGGCAGAAGGGGGCGGGGCCAAAGGGGCGCTCGCAGCCGTATTACTTCAAACGCGCCGATGGCAAGCCGTTTGCGTTCGCCGGGCTGTGGGAGTTCTGGCGCTCGCCGGAAGGGGCGGAGGTGCGTTCTTGCACCATTATCACTACCAACGCGAACGAAGTCGTGCGCCCGGTCCACGAGCGCATGCCGGTGATGCTCAGCGGCGCGAACCTATGGAACTGGGTCAGCCCGGCGGAGACGGACGAACTGCTGGGGTTGCTCAAACCCTACCCGGCGGAGGCGCTGGTTGGCTTTCCGGTCTCAACCCTGGTCAATAAGCCCGAGCTGGATTCAGCGGAGCTGCTGCAACCCGTGGCTTTGTAAATCTGATTAAAAATTGGTGGAAAATTGGTTGCTTCAAGATCTTGACCAGCAGCGGGCGCAGTGATAAAATTCTGCCCGTTGAACGCCTCCATCGTCTAGGGGACTAGGACGCAGCCCTTTCAAGGCTAAAACCAGAGTTCGAATCTCTGTGGAGGCACACCCTTCCGAAGAAGCTGCCAAACAAGCAGCTTCTTTGTGTTTAACGGTCCTGTTACTTGAGCCAGACCTGCATCTCTCTTAGGGTGATCCGAGCCCACTGCTGCACCCGCTGCTGGTAAAGCGCTGGTTCGGGGGCGGGCGCGCTGAGCGGGTAACCGGGGGCAACGGCGGCAATGGTCAACGACCAGGGGATTTTGGGCAAGGGTGGCGCGTCCGGCGGGCGGGTGACTTTCCAGGCGCGCTTACTCTGGTCGGCATCTCGATTGGCTTGTTGGCGGATCTGGTCTACGGGCAGGCCTTGTTCCAGGTGGGCGCGCAGCTTCTGCTCGATCCACGTCAACCCGGCGTCGCTGTAACGCCCATGCTGGATCATGAAACAGGCGACGGTGAGGAAGTGGACCGCGCCGTAACCCGGATCGGTAAATTCCAGCACAAGGAAGGCATCGAAGATATCCTGGCAGGTGATCTCATCAGGCAGGCGAGCGCCGCAGCCGGGGCAGGTGGTGGTAAGTGAAATTGCTCTCTGGTTAAGATTATTCATATATATAGTTTACGCCAACAACAAACACCCCGCTGGGTCTCCAGCGGGGTGTGACTATAAAGGGCTCCCCATCCCCTTATAACTGGCTGGCAGTCAACCAGACCAGCGAAATTGCTTTTCATCCAGTTTTCAGAACGGTGATTCACCGCTCTACTTTTCTTAACGCAGTCAATGGGCGTTTGTTACACCTGTTCTTTTTGATAAAATGATATTTGACACTGGATTGATCGCTCTTCTTTTTATAGAATGAAATGTACTTTTCCAAGTCGGTTCAGCATTTGAATCTGCCGGTTGGCAAACGGCATATGGAGCACATTGCACCGGTTCACTGCAGCATTTTCCTGACCGGTCTTTTTATGGGTGGATTTTAAGGTTAGTGCAACTTCTCTTACCCTTATCACGTATATTGGGGTGAATGGTTTTCTCGTTGGCTGGCTTTACCATCTACTGTGATTCCTGATAACTGGCGAGCTCAGGGAAGGAGTGAGGAATGCTTTTTTCTTTTTTAGCGAAAGACCGGAAAAGCAAAAATGGGCAGGGCGAGGGGGGCTTCCGCAACGGGAACAGCCACTTAATTGAGCTGCGCCAGGTGGTGAAAACCTATAAAAGCGCGGCGGGCGGCTATACCGCGCTCAGAGGGATTGACCTGGAGATCAACAAAGGCGAATTTGTGGGGGTGATTGGCAAGTCGGGCAGCGGCAAATCCACGCTGATTAACATGGTCGCCGGGATCGACCGGCCTACTGCCGGCGAAGTGCTGGTGGGCGACACAGCGGTGCATACCCTCAGCGAGAATCAGATGGCGCGCTGGCGCGGGCGGCAGTTGGGTATCGTGTTCCAGTTCTTCCAGCTCTTGCCCACGCTTACGGTGATCGAAAATATCATGCTGCCCATGGATTTCTGCAATACCTTTCCCCTGCGCGAACGCAAGCAGCGCGCGCTGCGCCTGCTGGACCTGGTGGAGATGACCAGCCATGCCTACAAGCTGCCTTCGGCGCTTTCCGGCGGGCAGCAGCAGCGCATCGCCATTGCCCGCGCGCTCGCCAATGATCCACCGATCATCATCGCCGACGAGCCCACCGGCAACCTCGATTCGAAAACCGCCGACTCGGTCTTCCACCTGTTCGAAACCCTGGCGAGCGAAGGCAAAACCATCGTCATGGTCACCCATGACAGCTCCCTGGCGCGGCGCGTGTCGCGCACGGTGATTATCGCGGATGGTGAAGTGGTCAATGAATATGTGGCGCGCGCGCTGCCCTCTCTGACTCCGCAGCAAATGCTGGATGCTTCGCGCAAGTCTCAGGCGCTCAGTTTTGCGCCGGGTGAGATGATCATCCAGCAGGGCACGCCTGGCGAGCACTTCTATATTATTACGCGGGGCGTGGCGGAAGTGGCGCTCAAGCGCGAAGGCAGCACGGACGTGGTCGCCGCACGCATGACGCCCGGGCAGTACTTTGGCGAAATCTCGCTGTTCCAAAACCGGCGCACGGTTGCCTCGGTCCATGCCAGCGAGGAAGGCCCGGTAGAACTGCTGGCGGTGGACCGCGATACGTTTAACGAGATGTTGGAAGCCTCGACAGCTTTCCGCGCCACGGTGGAGAACACGGTAAACGCACGCCTGGAGCACAACCAGGCGACGATCGACGCCGCCAACGGCGCAGGTGAATTACCGGCAGGCGCGGCTGCGGAAGGAAAGGGATAAGGTTATGTTGACGCCGCGCTGGCGCAAGATCCTCAGCGATCTGTGGGGGAATAAGGTGCGCACGCTGCTGGTGGTGCTCTCCATTATGGTGGGCGTCGCGGCAGTGGGCATGGTCAGTATCTCCTTCCTGGTGGTGCGCAGCGACGTCCAGGCCGATTTCATGGCCTCTAACCCGCATGACGCCATGTTGTATGTCTCATCCTTTGACGACGACTTCCTGGCGACCATCGCGCATACCCAAGGTGTGCGGCAGGTGGAGGGGCGCTCGGCAGTCGGCGGGCAGGTCCCGACGCTGGGCGGGCAGAAATCGAATATTACCATTACCGGGATACCCGACCTCAGCCAGATCCAGGTGGATCATATTTTCCTGGAAAGTGGCAGTCCGCAGCTTCAGGATAAAGAAGTGTATATCGACCGGGGTTCGTTTGCCGCCTTAGGCGTTAAAGAAGGCCAGACGATTTCTGTGGAGATGCCGGGCGGCAAGCTGCGCGACTTGCGTGTGGTAGGGGTGGTGCACGATGCCTATACCAATTCCTATTCCGGCTCGCTGAGCGTGAGCGCGTATGCCAACTTCGACACACTGGAATGGCTGGGTGGCACGCGCCAGTATTCGCGCCTGGTGCTGACCACTCAGGGCGGCCCGCGCACCGAGGACTACATCCGCGAAGTCTCTGACCGGGTCAGTGACAGGTTCAAAAAGAGCGGGCGCGAGGTATTTGTCACGGTCATCTTCCATCCGGGCGAACACCCCGGGCAGCAGACCATCGATGCGGTGTTAGGCTTGCTGGGCGGGATGGGCGTGCTGATCCTGTTCCTCAGCACCTTCCTGGTGATCAATACCATCACGGCGCTGCTCAACCAGCAAATTCGCCAGATTGGGGTGATGAAAGCCGTGGGTGCGGATCAGCTGCAGGTGATGGGCATGTACCTGGTGCTGATCATGCTGTTTGGCATAATCGCTTTGATCCCGGCGGTGCCGCTGGCGACTTTCGTGGCCTACGGCCTGGCTCAAACCGTGGCGATGATGTTAAATTCCACCATTAGCGCAATGCGCATTCCGCTGCCCGCGCTGATCCTGATGGTTCTGGTGGGGCTGGGCGTACCGCTGTGCGCCGGGCTGGCGCCCGTGCTTAACGGCGCGCGGCTGACGGTGCGTGAGGCTATGAACAACTATGGGCTGGCAGTCGGCAAGAAGCGCGGCCTGTTTGACCGGATGCTGGAAGGCGTGGAGGGCCTGCCGCGCCCGCTGCTGCTTTCGCTGCGCAATACCTTTCGCCGCAAGGCGCGCCTGGTGCTGACCCTTTCCACGCTGACGCTGGCTGGTGCGATCTTCATGGCGGTTTTCAACGTCCGCGATTCAATGTACCTGGCCCTGGATAAGACCTACGGGTATATCCTGTCCGATGTCAACGTGGATTTCTCGCACGGCTACCGCATCGAGCGCATCCGCGACGTGCTGCGTGACGTGCCTGAGATCAAGACGGTGGAGGGTTGGGGCGGAACTGTGGGGCAGGCGATGCGTCCCGATGGCGACACCGGCGATGAAATCTCGATCATTGCTCCCCCGGCAGGTTCGCAGTTAATCCAACCGGTGCTTACTGCCGGGCGCTGGCTGGTCAAAGGGGATGAAAACGCGGTGGTGGTAGGCAACCACTTTATGAAACTGCGCCCAGAGGTCAAAGTCGGCGACGAACTGAACCTGCGCATCCAGAATAAGGATCACATTTTCCGGGTGGTGGGCATTTACCAGGTGGCGGGTAACTTTATTCCGCCGGTGCTGTATGTCAATTCCGAATATTTATCCAAAACGCTGAACCAGACCGGGCTGGTATACAGCATTCGCGTGTTGACCACGCGGCACGACCCGGCTGCTCAAATGCGCATCGCTAAAAATATCGAGAGCCGCTTCCGCGCTGCGGGAATGGGCGTGGGCGGGGTGGTCACCGGCGGGCAAATCAGCAGTGGTTCGCGCACGAATACGGATATCCTGATTTATGTGCTGCTAGGTATGGCGGTGTTGATCGCCATTGTGGGTGGTTTGGGTTTGATGGGTACGATGACTATGAACGTGCTGGAACGCACCCGCGAGATCGGCGTGATGCGTTCTATTGGCGCGGTCAACGGCGCGATCATGCAGCTGGTAATTGTGGAAGGTATGATCATCGGGGTGATCAGTTGGGGCCTGGGCGCGCTGCTTTCCATACCTATTACAAACGCCCTGGATACCCTCCTCGGAGTCTCACTGCTCATGGTACCATTAGACTACACGTTTTCAATGCAGGGGTTAGTCACCTGGGTAATCATCGCCCTGGTTTTATCGGCAGTATCCAGCATCCTCCCGGCGCGCAACGCCGTGCGGCTGACGGTTCGGGACGTGCTGGCTTATGAATAATGATTTTTGTTGGAGAAGAATAATGAGCATGGATCTCAGGAGGTCGTTCATGGCAAGAAAATCCGCGCGCAGGGCAAGTTTTATTTTGCTGTTGTTGCTGGCGCTCAGTCTCGCGGCTTGCGGCGCCAGCCCGGCTGCCAATGGGGCAGCCAAGGCTACGGAAAGCATCCCACCAGTACGGTCCAGCACGAGTGTGATGGCCGAAGGCAAAGCCATCCCGATTCAGGATGCGGCGCTGAGTTTTAAAACCAACGGCGTGGTCGGGGAAGTGCTGGTGACGGAAGGCTCGACTGTGCAGGCCAACCAGCCGCTGCTGCGTCTGGAAGGCAGCGAGCGTTTGCAGGCTGCTGTTACCGCCGCGCAGCTGGAACTGGATACGGCGCAGCAGGCGATCACCGACCTGAATAATAACGCCGCGGTCGCGCGTTCGCAGGCGCTGTTGAACCTGGCGACCGCTCAAAAAGAGCTGGATAAAGCCCAAACCCGCACCGAGAGCAAGGAATACCAGCGCGGCGACCAGGAACAGATTGATACAGCCCGGGCGAACTATATCATCGCGCAAGATGGGGTGAGTAAAGCCACCGAACTGTACGATAAACTCGACAACCGTGCCGAAGATGACCCGATTCGCGCGGAAGGCTTCAGCCAGCTGGCCGCTGCCCGCCAGAAACGTGACACGGCCCTGGCCAACCTGAACTACCTGCTGGATAAGCCCGACCAGCTGGACGTGGCCCAGATCGATGCTCAGTTAGCCGTGGCGCAAGCCAAGGTGAAAGACGCGGAACGGCAGATGCTGTTGGTCCGCAGTGGGCCAAACAGCGAGCAGTTAGCCCTGGCCCAAACGCGGGTCAAGAACGCCGTCGCGAGTTTGGATGCAGCCAAAGCCGGGTTGAATGACCTCGAACTGCGCGCGCCTTTCGCTGGAACCATCAGCTCGATCGATATCTCCAGCGGTGAATTTGCCTCGCCCGGCGTGGCCGTGGTGCATATCGCCGATTTCTCCAAATGGACCGTGGAAACTACCGACCTGACCGAATTAAACGTAGCCCGCATCCAGATGGGCCAGCCCGCACTGGTGCAGTTTGACGCGCTGCCGGGGATCGATATGATTGGGCGAGTCAGCCAGATCAAGTCTTTTGGAGAAAACCGTCAGGGCGATGTAGTCTATACCGTGGTGATGAACCTCGAGAATCCAGATCCCCGCCTGCGCTGGAATATGACGGCTTCCGTCACCTTCCTGGAAAAGGATAGTTCACAGTAATACCATCCGCTGCGCTGCTTAAAGGAGCAAGACATGAACGGAGAATACCGCCGGCCGCGGCCCTCATTTTTCTTCCCAATTGCATTGATCACCGTTGGGGTGGTCTGGTTGCTGGTCAATAATGGCGCAATCCCTGTGGAAAGCATTTACCGGCTGCTGCCGCTGTGGCCGGTGCTGCTCATCGCGGGAGGGTTAAGCATCCTCCTGCGCCGGTTGTGGTGGCCTTTGAGTCCCCTACTCTGGCTGGGCATCGCCGCGCTGTTTGTGTGGCTGCTGGTCGCTGCGCCCGCGCTGTTACCCCGCGTGAGCGCCACTTCGCTGCGCCACATGACCCTGCAAGAGCCGCTGGACCAGGCTAAATCCGCTTCGGTGCAGTTGAATTTGTCCATCTACCGGGCCAATATTCATCCATTAAAGGATTCGACAGACCTGGTCTACGCCGATATTTACAGCTCGGGAGAAGCGCACCTGAACGCTTCGGGCAGCGCAATGAAGAATGTAGACCTGGTTGAAAACATGGGTAACAACTTTGATTTCTGGAATTTCGGCTGGGTCGGCGGCATGGAGAACACCTGGGACATCGGGCTGACCCCGAAAATTCCGCTGCAATTGAAAATCAACACCGGAACCGGGCGGACCGATGCTGACCTGAGCAGCATTCAGCTCGAATCGCTCAACTTTGAAAATGGCACGGGCAGCGCGCAGATTCAACTGCCGCAGAATCAAGCCAGTTTCCCCTTCAGCCTGAGCGTTGGCACCGGCAGCGTGACGGTCAATGTGCCGCAAAATACGGCCTTCAACCTGACGGCTGACGGCGGCACGGGCAGCCTGCGCATCCACCTGCCGCAGGGCGCGGGCGTGCAGGTGAACGTCACTTCAGGCGGGTTGGGCGGAATCAACTTGCCTGGGTTCACCAAAGTTTCGGGCGGCAGCGGTAAGGAAGGCGTGTATGAGAACAGCGCTTTCAGCAGTGCGAAGCAGCCAATTATCATCCGCGCTAATTTAGGAACCGGCAGTCTGACGGTACAGTAAGCATTGGGATCAGGTGCGAAATGGCAAGCAGGCTGTTTCGCACCTGCCAAATTCCCCCGGGCTAATGCACAATTAACACAAATTCGCTCTTGCGCTGGCCGAGGCGTTTTTGCGCTTCTCCGATCGTGCCGCGAAAGATGAGCTCGTTGGGGAGGGTGATATCCATCGCCAGGGTGATCGCTGCCCCGCTGCTGTAGACGGATTCCAGGTCATCCAGCAGGGGCGCCAGGCGGTATGGCGCGTCCATCAGGATGATGGGGAAGCGCGTTGAGCGCAGGTGCTTGAGGGCTTTGCGGCGTTCATTGCGGTCGCGCGGGAGAAAACCGGCGTAGATAAACCGGTCGAGTTTCAGATCCAGCACAGACAGCGCCGCCATGAGCGAAGAAGGGCCTGGGATGGGCACGACCGGCAGGCCCTGTTCATCTAAGAGGTGAATCAGGGTCGCGCCGGGGTCGGCAAAAACCGGCGTGCCGCAGTCAGAGATCAGTGCCATCGATTCGCCCAGCAGCAGGCGCTGGACAATGTTCGGGGCCTGTTCGCTCTCGTTATGCTCGTTCACCAGGATGATTTCCTTTTGGATCCCCAGCTTTTTCAACAGCGTGCTGCCTTCGCGATATTCTTCGCAAATAACCGCATCGACCTCTTGCAGCACGTCCAGGGCACGCAAGGTGATATCTCGCGGGTTGCCAATGGGTGTTGCAACGACGTACAAATGGCCTTTTTCAATCATAGCGGGATTATCATAAATTAAAAGGGTGTTTCATACAAGGGATGGGGGCGACGCTAACAGGGTTTTTAGGGATGAGGTGTTCTTCGCAACGATAAACCTGGCGGGTTTACTGCAGGCGTTTGAGTGCAGCCTGGGCCAGCTGCAGGTTATCTTGCTGCAGCTGCTGGATCCCAGCGGGGGATTTTGGGTCGAGGTGCGTATCGGTGCTTTCAAAGCTGAGATAGGTATTCCCGAGCTTGATATATAAATTCGCACCATCGTTAAAAGCCGCATCGCCCAAACCGCTGACTGGCTGCGAGGACTGCGCTTTCGCAGCTTCCCAGGCCTTATTCCAGGCGGGTATCGCAGATTGGTCGGGCACATCCACCTTATAGGTTACCTGCAGCATCCAGCCGGTAACTTTACCGGGTTGGTGGAAGTCGTAGAACAGGCAGCTGGTTTCGCTGCCGGGGACGAGGGTATCTGAAAACGGCGGATGGTCGACCGGGCCGGTTTTGGGCTGGTCTCGCACAATTTCATTATGCGGGGGGAACAGGTGGGCCAGGTCGCTGCTGTTGATCAGGTTGCAAGAATTAGCCGCTTTGAGCGGATTGTTGGCAGGCGGCGTATCTTGTGGAGACGGCGTCCGAGTCACAGCAGCTGTGCTGGCCGTCACGGGGACACTGCCAGGGCTGCTTGTGGCAGTTCCCGCGGCGGCGTGAGTCGGGGTGAGCGCGGCTGGCGCCTGCGCCGGGCTGCAGCCAGCCGCGAACAGGATCAACAGCAGCGGAAAGACTGCCAGCAGGCTTCTTCTCTGGAACATTCAATAACCTCCATCGTCCATACTTCTGGCAGCGCGGGCAAGCAAAAGATTGGGCGATTTGCCCGCGAGCCAAAATGTTTATAAATTTAGTAAATTATATCGCTTGGAGGATCAAAGAAATGGCTAGAAATAGCAGCCGGGGCTGTTCACCTGAACAGCCCCGGCGAAAAACCGGCGTGTGCCAGCCCTTACGTGGGTGGCAGAGGCTCCGCCCGGCGAGCCATTGCCCGCCGGTGGGGAACGATCAGGAAGGTTACCAGGAAGACGGCGGTGGCGACCAGTACGATAGCAGAACCAGAGGCGATATTGATGTAGTAGCTCAGGTACAGGCCAACCACGCCGGAGAGCGCGCCGATCAGCGCGGCAATGCCCATCATCACCGCCAGGCGGCGGGTGAGCAGAAAGGCCGTCGCTGCCGGGGTGACCAGCATCGCCACCATCAAGGCGACGCCCACGGTTTGCAGGGAGACGACGATGGTAATGGCGATCAGGATCAGCAGCAGGTATTCCAGCAGGCGGGCGGGCAGGCGCAGGGTCGTCGCCAGGATCGGGTCGAATGAGATCACCACGAACTCTTTGTAAAAGGCCAGGATGATGAGCAGCACGACCACGCCAAATCCGCCGATCAGGAGCAGGTCGCCAGAGGTGACGCCCAGCACATCCCCAAACAAGAAGTGGGAGAGATCCACGGCGTAGCTGCGCACGGTGGAGATCAGGGCGATGCCCAGGGCGAACATGCCGGCAAAGATAATGCCGATAGCTGTATCCTCCTTGATCTTTGTGCCGCGGCTGATCGCCCCGATGCTCAACGCGCTGATGATCGCCGTGACCAGCGCCCACCAAAACAGCGGCCCGCGCGCGCCGCTGCCTAACAGGTAGCCCACGGCGATGCCGGGCAGGATGGTGTGCGAGAGCGCATCCCCAAAGAAGGCCATGCCGCGCAGCACGATAAAAGTGCCCACCACCGCGCAGATGATGCCTACCAGGGCAGCAGCGATCAACCCGCGCACCATAAACGGATATTGCAGAGGGCCGAGCAGCAGGTTAAGCATGGGTGTGATCCTCATCCCCGCAGCAGGTATCGTCCAGCGCGAGCCAGGTATTGCGGTCGGGGATGCGCTGGCTGCCGTAGGCCTGGGCCAGGTTTTCATTGGAGAAGACCTCAGCGGGTGTGCCAAAGCCGATCAGGCTGTGATTGAGCAGCAGGATCGCATCGAAGCGTTCAGCGGCGATCTTGAGGTCATGCAGCGCCACGAGCACGGTTACCCGTTCATCGCGCAGGGTGTCGAGGATATTGAAGATGTCAGTCTGTGAAGCAGCATCCAATCCGGTGAGGGGTTCATCCATCAGCATCAGTTCGGCTTCTTGCGCCAGGGCGCGGGCGATAAACATGCGCTGCTGCTGCCCCCCAGAAAGCTCGCTGATCTGTCTTTTGGACAAATCCGCCAGGTTAACCACCTCCAGAGCCTGTTCGACGATGGCCCAGTCTTTGCGAGCGGGGCGGCGCAGCAGGCCCAGCTTGCCGATGCGGCCCATCATCACCACGTCGCGCACGCTGATGGGGAAACTCCAGTCTACCTGACTGCGCTGCGGCACATAGGCGATGCAGATATGGTCGCCTGGCTCTTCGCCGTAGACTTCAACGTCCCCGCGAGTGGGCGGCAGTACCCCGGCGATGACCTTCAACAGTGTGCTTTTGCCTGCGCCGTTGGGTCCCAGCAGCGCCAGGCGCATGGTGCGCGGCAGCTCGAAGGAGATATCGCGCAGCGCGTAGCCGCTTTCATAGATCACTGAAAGGTTTTTGACTTTCAGGATGGGTTCGTTGGTATGGTGGGGCGCGTGCTGCCGGCGGATGGCGTGTTCAGTTCGTTCAATTTCTCGGATAAATGCCATAAAGCGTCCTTTACTTTTAACGCGGCGGTGATCGTCGTCACGTTGTATTTGATATAGGCGATGTAAGTCGGCGCGGGACCATCTGGCCCGGTCAGCGAGCCGGTGAGGATGTGCACCAGTTTGGTATGGGTATCCTGCGCGATGCGTTCGGATAAGGCCGGGTTGACGGTATTCCCCACGAATATCGCCGGCACGTTGTATTTGCGAATGGCATCCTCCAGCACAGCTTGCTGCTGGGCTGAGGAGGCCGCTAAGCTGCTGTAGCCGGGGACGGCTGCGCCGACCTGGGTGAAGCCGTATTCTTTGGCAAAATAGGTAAAGATCAAGTGGTCGGTGACCAGCTGCCGCCGGGCAGGCGGAATCTGCGCTACCTGGTCGCGAATCCAGCTGTCTAACGCTTTGATTTGCTGGCGGTACTGATCTGCGTTTTGCTTGTACTGCCCGGCGTGCTGCGGATCCGCCTGGATGAGCGCCCGCTCGATATTATCGATCCAGACCAGCACATTGTTGGGGTCCATCCACACATGCGGGTCGCCGACCATGCCGGTCAACACCCCTGGCGTCTGCGTGGCGGCAGGGGTGCCGGTCATTTCATCTTCGGGCTGGGATTGGATCAAGACGATGCCTTTAGAGACGGAGATCAGCGGCGTTTTGGTACCGGCGTTGGTCATCAATTTTTCGATAAAAGGCTCTAACCCGGCCCCATTCATAAAGACCAGGTCCGCGCGGGAGACATGCGCCACATCCTGCGGGGTAGGGTCGTAGCTGTGCTCGTCCACGTTGACCGGCACAATGGAGGTCACGCTGGCGTAATCACCGGCGACATTGCGCACGACATCCGCTACGATGGTGGTGGTGGCGACCAGATCCAGCTTTCCGTTGGCACGGCTCGGCCCGCTGGCAGTGCTGCCGCAGCCAGACAGCGCCAGGGCGAAAAGGATGGCGAGAAGCAGCAGGCGTTTTAGGATAATAGCTTTAATTTTCATGCTGCACAGGCAGGTGCTGCTGGCAATTTGCGCACAGCCCAAACATCTGCAGCCAGTGATCCTGCACCTGGTAGCCGGTCTGCGCGCCAATTTTTTCGATAAGCGGGTCGAGATTATCGCCGTCGAAGAACTGTACCTTGCCGCAGTTGGAGCACAGGATGAGGTGCTGGTGCCCGTTGAAGGCGGCGATAAAAGCCTGGCAGCCCTCTGGCTGGTGCACGCGCTGGATCAGGCCCAACTCTTCCAACTTCTCAAGCGTGCGGTAGACGGTCACCAGGCCCAGCCCGGACTGCTGCGCGCGCGCCAGGTCAAATACCTCCAGCGGCGAAAGCGCCCGCTCGCTGCCTGCGACCACCTGAACCACCGCGCGGCGCGAACTGGTCAGCCGGTAGCCGCTCTGCTGGAGTATCTTAAGCCAGTTTTCACTGATTTCGGTCAAAGTAAAGTCCTTTCCTTCCCCCAACGATATTGAAAATCATTTTCAATTATAGTGGGTTAGAGGACTTTGTCAAGGTTTGGGAGAAAGTGTTGTCAGAGTATTTTCTAATGAAGTTCTAGTTACCCGACAGTTTATCCTTAGAGAAAATCCTGACCCTGCGGTTCGCCGCGCAACACAAATTCGTCTAGCTTCTTATCCTTGCGGCGAACCGTGCTCCCTCTCCAAATTCGACAAGATCGGTCGAATTCAGAGAGGGAGTGCCTTTTGTGGCAGCCTTCCGGAATGATTCTGGCTTCCCCTTCTCCGAAAAATGCACGGGTTTTGCATTTTTTGGAGAAGGGGACGGGGGGTTGAGGATTTTTACAGCGAAGTATAAACTGTCGGGTAACCTGATGAAGTTATCTTATCGGATTACGAGCCAGGACAATGCCACTATCAGGAAAAAACCAACCCCATTCTGCAGGAGAGCAAATAGAACCACTGCGTAAGAATGGATGTTGACATATGGGGCGAGAAATGGAGTTGCTGCGATCGTCAAATATTTCTCGCGTTTTCTAAACCCATAGATAAGCAAAGGAACCCCAAAAAGTAAACTTCCTGGCCATAAGCTGGCGTTATATGGGTCACCTGGCATGTGCATCAGCTTTAATGGGTAAAACCCGTAGATGGCAAAAGAGATTAAGTAAGCTACTACTACGGGTCCAAATACGCGGGATACTTCACGAACTCGACCTTTACGCCATGCTTCAAGTAGATAGAACAGGATTAAGCCTGCACCAATCTGAGGTTTAATCACCAGCAGAAACAGTCCAATTTGCGGAGGCAAAACGAATCCCAGTACGGGCAGCCAGTCAATGTTGCCGGTCTGTGCATTCGCCAGTACAAAATAAGTGCAGGTTACTCCCAATAGCATCCAATAGCGTGCACCTGCCTTATGAAGAGCATAAATATAGACTAGATAGGTAAGGGTAAAAATAACCGCGGCACCGAGATCTGGAGGAAGAATGGCAATCGGGGCTAACAATATATATGTCCAGGGTGGATTTAATCCGCAACCTTCCTCATAGGGTGAGCGGCCAGCTAACAGTTTGAGTATGTCTGTTCGAATACAACCTTTCCAATCAACACTAAATCCCCAAGAAATTGGGGGATTGGCGTTCTCATGTACGGGAAGGTAGGTGTAAACCGAATAGACCAGGGCAATAAAAGTTGTTAGGACTAAAAGCCAAGCAACATACTGATTATGTTTAATAACGGCGTAAGTATCCAGTAAGGCTTCTTTGATCATTATTTTTCCATTCCTATAATGAATGGTGGAAAACTATGAAAAGAAATGCTAACCAGTATCCAAAAACAGCCAGCACAGAACCCCATGATTCTAGGCCTAATAAGGCAATTACATAGCTATGAAATATCAAGTAAGGTGATAAAAAGGGACTGGCGATCATAGATAATTTTATATTATCCTGTTTGATGGCATAGTATAAAACGACGGCACCGATACATGCAGTTAATGGCCAGCCACTGACATTATGAGAATCATTTAATCGTTCTTGAATGATACGCATTGGCCAAAATCCAAATGGAATGAATGATAATAAACTTATTATTCCGACTGGTCCAATCAACTTGATGACTTCTTTAGTCTTTCCTTGCCGCCAAGCATGTATCAACCACATAATTACAATGCCGATCCCCATTTGTGGTTTGCCTAATAGCAAAAAAATACCCCATTGTGGAGGCATTACAATTCCTAAAGAAACCAGCCAATCGATATTATTATCAACTGCATTGTGAAAAACAAAAGGAGAGAGGAGAACAATTACCGCTGCGAATGGTTTAAAACGTAGGCGATAGAGCACCAAACCGAAACCAAAATATGTTAGAGAAACCATTGCTGCACTTCCCCAGTCTCTCGGAAGTAATCCTAAAGGAGACAACAATAATAAAATCCAGGGAGGATTTTGAAAACTAGTGGTCAGTCATTATGGTTAAGATGGAATGTTCCTTGCAACGGAAGTGGGCAAGGAGACCGAAGGGATGCCAAAAAAACTGTACCTGGTCAAGCTGAATGATGAAGAACGCCAAATGCTGAAAGACATGACCTCCAAAGGAAAAATCAAAGTCCGCCAGATGAAACGGGCGATGGTGCTACTGAAAGCCGATGAAGGCTTCTCCGACCCGCAAATCATGGCCGCCTTGAATGTAAGCCGTCCTTCGGTGGAGCGGATCCGCAAACGGTATGTGACGGGTGGCTTGGAGAAAGCGCTGCACGAGGATCCACGGCCAGGCCAACAGCGGAAGTTGGATGGGCGCGGTGAGGCGACCTTGATCGCGACCGTTTGCAGCGATGTGCCGGACGGGTACGAGCATTGGACGTTGCGCTTGTTGGCCAGTAAGCTGGTCGAGCTGGAAGTGGTGGATACGATTTCGTATGAAACCATCCGCTGCACGCTAAAAAAAATGCGATAAAACCGTGGCAGAAGGAGATGTGGTGCATTCCAGCCGCCAGCGCGGAATATGTGGCGTGTATGGAAGATGTTTTGGATCAGTATGAACGCCCATATGACCCGCAATATCCGCAAGTATGTTTTGATGAAGGCTTGAAGCAACTGATTGAAGAGAAACGGGTGGGTACGCCCACCCAACCCGGACGGAAGGAACGCTATGATTATGAATACAAACGCAACGGGATCCGGAATTTGCTGATGATCTATGAACCTTTGGCGGGGAAACGCTATGTGCAGATCACCGAACGCCATACCATGCTCGACTTTGCCCGCTGCATGAAATGGTTGGTCGATGAACTGTACCCGCACGCCATTCTCATCCGGGTGGTACTGGATAACCTGGAGCCGCATAAACCGGCTTCCTTGTATGAAGCCTTTCCACCCGAAGAAGCAAATCGTATTCTGAAGCGGCTGGAATTTCATTTCACTCCCAAACATGGTAGTTGGCTGAACATGGCCGAAATCGAGTTGAGTATTTTTGGTCGTCGGTTGAAGCAACATATTGCGAACGAATCCATCCTCGAAAAGGAGATCCATGCCATTGAGACCGAGCGAAATGCGCTTCACGCAATTATCGATTGGCAATTCCGCACTCCGGATGCCCGTATCAAGCTTAAGAGGCTCTATCCATCCATTTCACTATGACTGACCACTAGTGGACTGTTTCTCAAGATACGGGTTTTTTCCATGGAATAAGTTCTGAATGGCAGGGTAAATACACATATCCCAATCTACTCCCATTTGCCATGTCCCATTGTCCTTTTAATGGACAATTTTGATAAATCCAAAATGTAAGCAATAAGAACAGGAATATAAATATTATAACTTTCAATAATCGCAAATTTTTCAATGTACCCTCCTTGCTTGCGATTATGGTGGCAATAGAAATGTACTTGATTTGAAAAAAGAAGTTTGTTTTTAATGAATTATAGGAATTTTTCTGAACCCAAAAACGAGAAATGTAATTTTAGCAGAAATATCTTCACATGGAAGCTTTTCCCCTCACCCAAATTATTGATTTGGATTCTGCTTTGATTTTGTGCTATATTAAGCCGGTACGCGATTTTTGAATGAATTCAAGGAGTTGGATCTTCCGCCGGTGGGCTGCCGGTTGGGGAAGGTTCCAGATTGTAGGGCCGAGCATGTCGAAACTGTCGAGACTGACCCGCATATCCATTCTTTTGGCATTTTTCTTTGGGGTGGATAAAATCGTTGGCTTTCTGCGCCTGATTCTGGTGGCGCGACAGTTCAAGCTGACCCCAGAGTTCAGCGCCTTTAACCTTGCCAATAACATCCCCGACCTGCTGTTTATGCTCATCTCGGGGGGGGCGCTGGCGATGGCTTTTATCCCTGTGCTGACCGAAACGCTGACCAAAGAAGGCCGGGACGATGCCTGGGATCTCTTCTCGCGCATCGCTAACCTGGCCTTTGTCGCTACCGGGCTGCTGGCATTGCTGATCGCTGTTCTGGCTGGGCCGTTGGTGAAGGGCCAGATTGGGGTTGCCCCGGGTTTTTCCGCAGACCAGCAGGACCTGGTGATCCAGCTCATGCGCCTGAACCTGATCGCCACGCTGCTGTTTTCAATCAGCGGGCTGGTTATGGCGGGCCTGCAAGCCAACCAGCATTTCCTCTTCCCGGCGATGGCCCCGCTGTTATACAACCTGGGGCAGTTGTTCGGCGCGGTCTTCCTTGCGCCGGAGCACGGCTACAGCTTTGGTCCGCTGACGCTGCCCACGCTGGGCCTGGGTATCCACGGGCTGGTGTACGGCGTGATCATCGGGGCTGTGCTGCATCTGGGTATCCAGATTCCGGCGCTGCTGCGCTATGGCTTCCACTGGACCCCACGCATCGGGTTGAATACGGCCCCGGTGCGGCGCGTGCTGGTGCTGCTGGGACCGCGTATTATCACCATGCTGCTGGTGCAGCTGACCTTTATCGTGCGGGATAACCTGGGCTCGCGCTTGCAAGCCGGTTCAGTGACTTTGCTGACTTACGGCTGGACGATTATGCAGGTGCCAGAGACCCTGATCGGCACGGCGATTGGCATTGCTATCCTGCCGACGCTGGCGGAATTGGTGGCGCGGGAGGAACGGGAAGCTTTCCAGGAGGCTATCCAGCGCGCCATAACGGTGATCATCGCGGTGACCGTGCCCCTGGCGGCGCTGATGATGCTCGGCCTGGAGCCGCTGCTGGCGGCAGCCTTCAACTTCGGGGACAGCGGCACGCAGGCGCTGCTGTGGACCTCGCGCGGTTTCCTGGTGGGCCTCACCGGGCAGTGCATCAAAGAGGTGGCGGTGCGCTCCTTCTATGCCCGCCGCGATGCGATCACCCCGCTGATTACCGCCGGGATCAATTTAACCCTTTACATCGTCTTAGGATCACTCCTGTTCCGCCCCTATGGCGAGGCAGGCATCAGCCTGACGGATTCCCTGGCCTTTACCAGTGAGGCCATTCTGCTGCTGGTACTGCTGAACCGCAAGCTGGTGCGGCGCGTGGCGCCCGGTTGGGCGCTGCTGCGCGGGCTGCTGGCGGCGGGGGTGGGCGGGGTAGTGGTGTATCTTATGCGCACCAACCCGCTGGCGGTGCGCCAGCCGCTGCTGATGGCCGTGGCGGCGCTGGGCGTCGGTGGTTTGGTGGCGCTGCTGCCCATTCGCAGAGAAATCAGGCTGTTGTTGCGGTTGTGAAGAACACTTCCCCCTGCGGTTCTTCTTCCCCGCTTCGAAATGCATGAGGTATAATTGCGGCTATGCAGGATTTAAACAACGAGAATACAGTTCCCACACAACCCGATCACGGGATAGGCGAGACCGCCCCGGTTCGGGTTCAACCTGAACGGCAAGCGCCGGTTGATAACCAGGCGACCGTGCCTGTGCAGCCCCTGGATCCGGCCTTCCCGGTGCCTCCCAAACGTAAAGTGGCCCGCGCGAAACGCTGGCCCTGGATCATTGTTGGCATTCTGCTGGTGATCCTGTTCGCGGGCGCGGGCGGTTGGGCCGGGTTCCAATCGGCGATCCAGCTGCGTAATAATAAAGCTGCCAGCGAAAAGATCAAGGTGGCGACCGAGCACTTCATGATCGGCCTGCAACTGCAAAATAATAAGCAGTTCGAGTTTGCGCAGAAGCAGTTTGAATACGTGATTGGCCTGGACCCCAACTTCCCCGGCGCGCAGGATAAGCTGCGCGAGGTGTTGATCTCCCAGGCGGTTAAGGCCAGCGCGACACCAGTTCCAACCGTGGCTCAACCCACGCTCACCCCTACGCTCGACCTGCGCCCGCAGGAGGAAATCCTTAACACGGCCCGCCAGCAGTACGCGAACCAGCAGTGGGATGACCTGTTCGCCACAATTGACTCGCTGCGCCGCATCGATCGGACGTATCATGCCGTCGAAATCGATGACATGATTTACATGGCGCTGCGCTTCCGCGGCGTTGATAAAATTCTGCACCAGGCCAACCTGGAAGGCGGTCTTTACGACCTGGCCCTGGCAGAACAGTATGGCCCGCTGGATGTGGACGCTAAGGGGTACCGCAACTGGGCGCGCCTGTACCTGAATGGGGCCAGCTTCTGGGAAGTGGACTGGTTAAAGGTCATGCAGGCCTTTGAGCAGATTTACCCCTACTTCCCCAATATGACCGATTCCTCGCACATTACCGCCATCGAACGCTACCGCATCGCGGCGCGCAGTTATGCCGATAAGCTGATGGCCGATGGCGACGCATGCGGCGCGTATGATTACTACGAGAAATCGCTGAATGCCGTGGCAGATAACCAGCTGGCAGCTACGGCGACCGCCGTATACCTGGTTTGCCATCCTCCCGAGCCGACCAGCACGCCCACACCGCAGGTGACGGCGACCGCGCCTGCCGCGCCGACCTCAGAGGCGACCACTCCGGTGGTGGTGCCCACAGAGACCTCCGCGCCCCCGCCGCCGGAAAAGAAAACCGCGACGCCTGAACCGCCAGCCCCAACCGCCGAACCCGCCACAATCACGGATACGCCGAGCGCTGGTGGCTAAACCGCTCTAAATCGATGACCGAAACCGCCGCCCCTCCTCTGGCCCTGACCATCACGTACTGGCTGCACATGCTGGCAACGGTGTTCTGGATCGGTGGCTTGGCGGCGCTTTCGTTAATCGTGCTGCCCGCGGCGCGGAAGGAACTGGACGATGCTGCTTACGGCGCCCTGCTGGCCAATTTGCAGCGGCGCTTGAATGCGATTGCCTGGTTCAGCCTGGCGGTGTTGATCCTGACCGGCATGTTCCAGATGAGCTCCAGCCCGTTTTATAACGGCTTCCTCGCCATCCAGAATAACTGGTCTGTAGCGATTCTGACCAAGCACCTGGTCATCGGCGTGATGATCCTGGCCAGCGGGTATATCACCTGGGGCATCCTGCCGGCTTTGCAGCGCACCGCGCTGCTGCGCGCCGCCGGGCGGACGGTCAATGAAACCCAGGCGCTGCGCTTGCAGCGGCGAGAGGTCTGGCTGCTGCGCGCCAACCTGTTCCTGTCGGTGATCGTGCTGCTGCTGACTGCCTGGGCGCGCACGGCAAAGTGAACCGCATCCCTTAGAGCGGGCGACAGGCGCTTTACACCCCGTGCGCGGTGCGGGCAATGAACATTTCCTGCTCCTGCGGGCTGAGCGTGGTGAAGTAAACGCTCCAACCCGTTACGCGAATTTGCAGTGAGGCATACTTCTCTGGGTGGCGCTGCGCGTCCCGCAGTGTCTGTGCGTCGAACACGTTAAATTGCAAGGCATACCCGCCGTGTGCAAAAAAGGTGCGGATGATCGCTACAAAAGCATCCAGCCCATCTGCCCCTTTGACCGCGCTGGGATGCAGAGTGATATCCAGCACTGCGCCGTTGGGGGTATCGTTGAAATTAAGCTGAGAAACGGAATGGATCAGCGCGGTAATGCCGTTGCGGTCCAGGCCAGAACTCGGGCCGACGCCGGGAGCCAGCGAAGCGCGCGCGTGACGGCCATCCGGGGTTGCGCCCATATGCTCGCCTAAACGCCACTGGTAATCCAGCGAAAACAGTGACGAGCGCACGCGCCCGCCGCGCGCGTTGCGGAAGGTGTGCACTTTTTGGTTGAAGTAATCGGCTACGCGGCAGGTCAGCGCATCCGCTTCCGGGTCGCCGTTGCCCCATTTGGGCACGCGGTTCAACAGGTACAGGCGCAGACGCTCCTGGCCCTGGTAGTCGCTGCGCAAGGCAGCGAGCACTTCGCTCATGCTGAACTTTTTTTCCTCGAATACCGCGCGCTTGATGGCGAACAGCGAATCACTGGCATTCGCCAGAGCGATGCCCACGCAGCCCACCGAGTTATACAGCGCGCCCCCCTCCCCAACATCTTTACCCCGTTCCAGGCAGCCGGTGATGGTCCCGGCAATCAGCGGCGAGGGATGCACCTGCGGCCACTGCCGTTCGTGCGCGCAGTTATAGTCGACGAAGCGGGTGAGCAGGTAGTCCAGCTGCGTGGTGAAGGCCGTATAGAACTGTTCAAAATCGGCAAACGCGCCTGGATCGCCGGTACGCACGCCTACCAGCTCGCCGGTCAGCAAATCCTCGCCGTTGTTCAGGGCTAACTCGACGCCCTTGGCGATGTTGATGACGATGTTCATGGTGCAGCCGGTTTCTTTGCCATCCACTGCCGGTTCATAGCAGCCGATGGGCAGGTAAACGCGCGCATCTTCCAGCGGAATGCCCAGGCGCACCTGCGCCTCGACCGCCGGGACATCGTTGATCAGCACAAAGGAGTTATGCCCGCTGCGGATCAGATCGGCTACGCGCCGGTAGAGGCGTTCTTCAGTGGTGGGCAAGAAGCGCACCGACAGCTTGGGGTCAGGGGTGTTCAGTTCTGCATACGCTTCCAAGGCCAGGTAGGTCAGCTCATTGGTGACTTCCCTGCCATGCGCGTCCTGCCCGGCAAAAGCGAAGTTCTTGCCGTTCTCTCTGCCCTGGGTATGCGCGAAGAATTTATACCAGTAGAATTTAATCAGCTCTTTGGCCTGTTCGCGGGTCAAGCGCCCGGAGGCGATATCCGCAGTGTAGTAGGGGTAAAAGATGCGGTCAAAATGGCCCATCGAACGCACGCGCTCGCCTTCCATTTCGATCAATTGGTGCATCAGCCAGGAAAACTGCAAGGCTTCGGCGAATGTCGCGGGTGCGCCGCCCGGCACGCGCTCGCAGGCCGCGGCCACTGCCAGCATGCGTTCTTGATGCTGCGGGTACTGGGCCGCCATTTTCCGCGCCTGGGCGGCAAAACGCTGGCTCAGGGTGATGGTCGCTGCATACACCTGTTCTAGGGCTGCATAGAATGCGCGCTGCTGGGGCGTGACAGCTTCCCCCAGGCTGGCGCGAGCGCTGCGCGCCTGGGCGCTCAAGCCGCTCAGGCCGCCTGCGAGCATGTTTTCCCAGCCCGGCGAGATATGCCCCGTATCCAGCAGTCCCCGCCCAATGCCGTGCTCCCAGAGCATCTGGAACCAATCGCTTTCCACCTTAAGCGGTCCCTGCTGTGCTTCTTGCAGCCACTGGCGGCTGACCGCGCTCACCAGGTCGCCGTGATTGAGCTTATCTACAAACCAGTCCTGCGGATCCACATAAATTTGGCCGCGCGTGACCACCAGGGCATACACCTGCGCCTTTTGCAGCACGCGCGGTATGTCGGGGTGGGTCTTCAGGTAGGCCTGCACTTCTTGGGCTAATCTTTCGGGCTCCAGGCCAGTTGTGGCGTCAAAAGGAGGTTCCTCAAACTGGTGATAGAGGTGGTCGCGGACCGTTTCAAACGTATTCCAAAGGGATGGGGCCATTTCATTTATCGGATTCAGCATGGCAGTTCTCCATTTTATGCCGAGAAAACTTTATCCAATGATTACCTGGCAGCCCCAGGCTGCCAGCTGCGCGGCAGCGGCTTGCAGCTGCGTTTCACTGGGCGAGGGTACCTGAGGCATGTGATTCGCGCGGCCCAGGCGCTGGTACTTACTGCCCGCCAGGCGGTGATAGGGCAGCAGCCGTACGGTTACCGGCTGCGTAAAGGACTGTAAGAAGGCTCCGGCCGCGGCGAGATTATCGCCGTCGTTGAGGGTAGGAATGAGGGGAATGCGAATTTCCAGGGGGATGCGGCGCTGGTCGAGGCGGCGCAAGTTCTCCAGCAGCCTGGCGTTGCTCGCCCCGGTATACTGGCGGTGCTGCTCGGGGTCGAGATGTTTGAGATCGTACAGCACCAGGTCGGTATAGGGCAGGGCGCGCTCGAGAACCGGCCAGGGAATGTTGCCGCAGGTATCCAGGGCGGTGTGAAAGCCTTCCGCTTTGCACTGGCGCAGCACAGCTGTGGAAAACGCGGCTTGCAGCAGCGGTTCCCCGCCAGAGAGGGTAATGCCGCCTCCAGAGGCCTGGTAAAAATCAGCGTCCTGGCGCAGTTCCGCCATCGCTTCCGGCACGCTGACCAGGTGACCGTAAAGGAACACAGCCTCCGCATAGCAGGCTTCCAGGCACTGCCCGCACTGCTGGCAGCGCTCCTGGTGATAAACCAGCTCATCCGCGATGATTTCGCGGGCTCCGTTGGGGCAGGCGTCAGCGCACGCCCCGCAGTGCACGCACTTCGCTTCAAAATAGACCAGCTCAGCCTGGCGGCGAATGCCTTCCGGGTTGTGACACCAGGCGCAGTTGAGTGTGCAGCCTTTTAAGAATAAAACCGTGCGGATACCTGGGCCATCATGCACCGCGAAACGCTTGAGATCAAAAATGACACCTTGGGGTTCCATTAAGTTCTGTACCTGCGACAATCAATCAATAACGTTATAGTGAATGTATTATAGTGCAGCTTTGTGGGGCAAAGGTGAGGTTTGAGGCAGATGTACCTTTTCGTTTCCGCGCGGCGGTTTGATCCGCTGAAGCAGCCTGGAAGAGAAGTTGGAATAACTGTCCAGTGATTCTTCCTCTTTGAGCCCGGTTCACCGGGCGGAGTCCCACAGCCCGCGGCGTTGACGCCCGGGCGGAAATTTGCCAATGGCATTGGCTTTTTATTATCGCTTGTGAGTGAAGTGTTTTCCGGGCTTGAAAAACGAACCGGCTTCCGGTTCGTTTTTCAAGCATTTATTATGTCAATCCCGCTGCCGGTTTGGTCAGCCCTTGCTGCGCTGGTTCTTCCAGGTTGACGAACTGGCGCATATACAGGCGGTAGTAAGCGCCTTTGCGGGCCAGCAGGTCTTCGTGCTTGCCGCGCTCGACGATCTTACCGTCTTCCACCACCATCACCAGGTCGGCGTTGCGAATGGTGCTCAGGCGGTGGGCGATGACGAAGCTGGTGCGGCCTTTCATCAACAGATCCAGCGCCTGCTGGATCTGGCGTTCGGTACGCGTATCGACGCTGGAGGTGGCTTCGTCCAGGATCAGGATGCGCGGGTTGGCCAGCGCGGCCCGGGCAATCGAGATCAACTGGCGCTGGCCCTGGCTCAGCCCGGCGCCGTGTTCGCCTAACACCGTTTCATAGCCCAGCGGCAGGCGCTGGATGAAGTCGTCGGCGCGCGCCAGGCGGGCGGCGGCTTTAACCTCCTCGGCGGTGGCCCCGGGTTTGCCAAAGCGAATGTTGTTGCTGACTGTGTCGCTGAACAGGAAGGTATCCTGTAATACGATCCCGATCTGCTTGCGCAGGCTGTCGGTGGTGACCTCTTTGACGTTATGATCGTCGATGCGTACCGCCCCGCTGACTACGTCGTAGAAGCGCGGGATCAGGTTGATGATGGTGGTCTTGCCCGCGCCGGTCGGGCCGACGATGGCTATAGACTGCCCGGGTTCGGCGGTGAAGCTGACATCGCTCAACACCGGTTCGTCAGGGTTGTAGGCGGCGCTGACGTGTTCAAAGCTCACTTTGCCCTGGATCTGCGGCATGCCGATGGCATCTGGCGCGTCGGTGATCTGGGGTTGGGTGTCGAGGATGCCGAAGATGCGTTCAGCCCCGGCTACCGCATTCTGGATGTTGGCCCATAAGGTCGAAATCTGCTGGATGGGCTGGTTGAAGCGCTGCACATAGGTCAAGAAGGTGACGATTAAACCCAGCGACATGACCGTGCCGAAGAAACTCTGCCCGCGCAGCAGGATGATCCCGCCGCTGATGGTGACGATGGCGACTGCCAGGTAACCCAGCGCTTCGAGTGTAGGGGAGAGCGCCGCGGTAAAGGACACGGCGCGGATGTTGGCGTCGCGGTTGGCGGCGTTAGAAACCCGGAAGGATTCAATGTTAGCTTCTTCGCGGTTAAAGGCCTGCACTTCGCGCACGCCGGAGATGCTTTCCTGCAGGTTGGCGTTCACTTTGCCGATTTCCTGCCGAGAAACGCGGAAGGCTTTGCGGGCCTGGCCAGAGAACCAGGTAGTAGCCACAACCATCAGCGGAATCACGGTGAAGCTGATCAGCGCATAGGGGATGCTCTTTTGCAGCATGGTAATGGCGATCCACACCAGCAGCAGGCTGCCGCTGGTCACATTCACCAGGGCGAAGCTGATCGCCTGCTGGATGGTGTCCATATCGTTGGTGATGCGGCTCATCACGTTGCCGGCTTCATGTTCTGAATAGTAGCTGAGCGATAGCTGGTGCAGGTGATCAAACAGGCGCACGCGCAGGTTGCGCAGTACGTGCTGCCCGGCCCAGGACATCAAATAAAACTGCAAGCCGCTCAACACCCCGCCAATCACGTATAACAGCACGATGTACAGCACCAGTCCACCCAGGCCTTGAATATAGGTTTGCAGGCTGGCATTGGGATCGACAGTGGTATACCAGCAGTTGCCCTGCTGGCTGCGGGTGGGCTGGTTGGTTGGCACTGCCGGGATGCCAGGCAGGTTCCCCGCCTGGCTTTCTACGCGGCTGGCGGTGGCGGGGGTGATGTAGCAGTCCACCGCCTGGCCGATCAGGTCTGGCGTGCGCACCTGCGTCCAGGTGGAGCCGATAATCACCAGCGCCACGAAGATCAGGATCGGCCAGTAGGGCGCAAAGTGTTTGCCTAAACGGCTTAGCGTCGCTGCCGCATTTTTCGGTTTGGTCGTTTCCTGCCGGAGCATATGGCCGGGACCCATCATGGTTGTACCCTCCTTCGTTCCCCCTGCATACCGTTAAACCGGCTGGTTCTGCGTCAGCTGGGCATCTTCGACCAGCTGCGAGTTGTAAATATCGGCATAGATCGGGCTGGTTTCCATCAGTTCAGCGTGCTTGCCGCGCGCCACAATCTTGCCCTTCTCCAGCACCAGGATCTGGTCCGCGTTGCGCACCGTGCCGATGCGCTGGGCAATCACGAAACTGGTGCGGCCTTCCATCAGGTGATCGAGCGCCTGTTGAATTTCGTACTCGGTGACCGTATCCACGCTGCTGGTGGAGTCGTCCAGAATGAGGATGCGCGGATCCAGCAGCAGGGCGCGGGCAATGGCCACGCGCTGTTTTTGCCCGCCCGAAAGCGTTGCGCCGCGCTCGCCAACCGGGGTGTCGTAGCCTTTCGGGAAACTGAGGATGAAATCATGCGCGGCTGCGGCTTTGGCGGCGGCGACCACCTGTTCCATGGTCGCGTCCGGGCGGCCAAAAGCGATGTTATCCCGAATGGTGCCGGAGAACAGCGTGGTTTCTTGCAGTACGATCCCGATCTGCGAGCGCAGTGAATCCAGGGTTACGTCGCGCACGTCGTACTGGTCAATGCGCACAGAGCCTTGGGTAGCGTCATAAAAGCGCGGGATCAGATTGATGATTGAGCTTTTGCCGCTGCCCGTCGCGCCCAGCAGCGCGATACGCTCGCCGGGGCTGGCGTGGAAGCTGATCTCGTCCAGCGCGGGTTCTTCACTGCCGAAATAGCGGAAGGTGACCTGATCAAAGGTGACGCTGCCCTGAATGGAGGGCAGGTCGATCGCATCGGGCTTGCTGGTGACTTCGCTCTTGGCGTCCATGATCTCAAACACGCGGTTGGCCGAGGCGCTGGCCTGTGACATCTGCGAGATGATAAACCCCAACTGGCCCAGCGGGAAGAAGACATACACCAGATACAGGCTGAACTTCTGCCATTCGCCCAGGGTGAGCGTGCCCTGGATAATTTTGGTGCCTCCAAAATAGAGGATGGCGGCCTGCCCCAGGTTGGCGATCAGGAAGATCACCGGGAAGAGGAAGGAGAACAACTGCGAGACTTTGATCTGCTGGTCCATCAGGTCTTCGGCAGAGCGGTCAAAGCGCTTTTGTTCCTGCGGCTCGCGCACGAAGGCTTTAATGACCTTGATTCCGGCCAGGTTCTCTTGCAGGATGGTGTTGAGCGTGGAGAGCTTGATCTGCACTTTGAGGAACATGGGTTGTGCCAGCGTGCCAAACAGCATGAACATGATCACCGCCACCGGCAGCACCGGCAGAATGACCAGCATCAGGCTCAGATTGGTGAGACTGAGGATGGCCAGCGCGCCGACCAGCATGACCACCGATTGCAGCGCCATGAGCAGCCCCTGCCCGATGAACATGCGCACTTTCTCCACGTCATCTGTAGCGCGGATCATCAACTGCCCGGTCTGGTTGCGGTCGTGGTAGCTGAAGGATAAGCGCTGGATGCGGGCGTAGAGCTCGTTGCGCATATCGAAGGCGATACTTTGCGAAAGCCGGGCGGAGTTATAGGTCTGCGAAAAGGCGAACAGCCCGCGCGTGATGGAAAAGAGCAGGATCAGCAGCCCGGAATAGAGCAAGGCCTGTTCCGCGCCGTTTTGGTACTGGTTCAACTGCGCGGGGGTCCAGCCCAGTTTTTGCAGGGCTAGCGAGCGCACGTTGGGTGGAATGGCTGAGATTTGCTGGGCGATGAAGCCGTTGGTCACGCTGTCGATGATGTTCTGCACCAGCTGTGGCACCATCAGCATCGCGGCGGTTGAGACGAACAGCGACAGGTAGGCGACCAGGGCGATTTTTTTGTAGTGGGTTAAGTAACGGATGGCGCGCCCAAGCGCCGCCATGTTGGGGCGCTGTCTACGGGGCGGGCGAGTCTTATTTCTAGGATTTTGCACGTTGACCTCCAGACGCACCTGAGGATAGAGGCGGCAACGGTTGGTGCGGTAGGGTGGCAGTTTCTAGGCGCGCTCTACCGGTTCGGGATGCTCCAGGTGCGGATTACTCTGCTCAGTTCCCCCTTTTTCTGCCCGGTAGGGGCAGTAGGACTGCAGCGAGTTCAAACAATTTGGCGAGCAGTTCAATTAACTGCTCTTGTTCTTCAAGAGATAATTTGGCGGCTAATTGGTTGGTGATGGCCACCCGCTCAGGCCCTAGCGTGCTCACCGCTTCGCGCCCCGCATCCGAAAGGTGGATGTGAAACAGGCGGCGGTCATCCGGGTCGAGGAGGCGTTCGATATAGCCCTGGTCTTCCAGGCCGCGCAGCAGGGCGCTGATGGTGTTGCGGCTGACGTGTTGGTTTCGGCTGAGCTCGGTCGGCGTAATCCCTTGCGTATTGCCGTGCCGTTCCTCTTCAAATAAACGAACCAATAAACCCATGCGCGGGCCGGATAGATCCCCAGAACTTTCATGCGAACGAATGTTGTCGTACAGGTTCGCCAAAATGCGTATCAAACCGGCGATCTGAAAGCCGGCAGTCGCATCACTGCCGGAGAGGTGGGCGGCATGGTTATGCATATGCTCCAGGATGCGATGGATATCAACCTGATTATCGTGCTCTGCCATGCTTGAAAAAGAACCTCCTCATCCCCAGGTAAAATAATTCTAAGTGGAATTATACGATCTCGAACAAATTCAGTCAATGGTTGAACAGCAAGGGAAACTCCTTCCTGGGATTAGGTTGATTCCCCATTTTCAACGAATCAAAGGGAGGTTAGTTTTATATAAGAAAGCGATCTTATCGACTTTTCCTTATTGCCTGGAATTTTATCAAAGTTATGCAGAAGATTCAAATGGTCTAAAAAGAATAAGGAGAAGTTTTATCAGGAGGATGCCATAAATGAATAACAGAAAGAAGTCTCCATGGTTGGTCATGGGCGTGCTGGCGGTCGTGTTGCTGACCTCGCTGGGCTGTGCTTTTAGCCTGGGGGCCCCAGGACTGCTCCAGCAGCAGCCGGCGCCAACCAACCCACTGAATAATTTCCCCAATAATGCGCCGACGGCTTCGGCCTTCGGAACCACGCCTATCCCACCTTCCGCACAAATCCCTTCTACCGGCAGCCGGGATATTGGCAACCTGGGCCAGCCAGTCAGCAGCACACCGCTGAGTCTGGAGCAGATTTATAATGCCTCGAACCCTGGGGTGGTCAGTATCTTAGTGCAGGTGAACCAGGGCGGGCAGACCGGCGAAGGCGCCGGTTCAGGCTTTGTGCTAAGCGACAACGGTTTTATTGTCACCAACCACCATGTGATTGACGGAGCCAGCACGATTGTGGTGCGCTTTTACAACGATGCCGACAGCCAGGCGCACGTGATCGGCGACGACCCGAACAGCGACCTGGCCATTTTGCAGGTGGATAAACTAGCCGAAGGCGCGCATCCCCTGCCGCTGGGCGATTCCAGCCAGGTGCGCGTTGGCGATTCGGTCGCCGCGATTGGTAATCCTTTCGCCTTAGGCACCAGCATGTCCTCTGGGATCATCAGCGCGGTCAACCGCTCGATCCCATCTGGTTTCACACCGTACAATATCCCAGAAGCCCTGCAAACCGATGCGGCGATTAACCCGGGCAACTCTGGCGGTCCATTAATTGACATGAAAGGCAACATTATTGGCATTAACGCACAGATCCGCACCGCCAGCCAGGGCGGCGGCAACATCGGCATTGGCTTTGCCATCCCGGTTAATATTCTCAAGCAAATCTACCCCTCCCTGATCCAAAATGGTTCTTACGCATGGCCCTACCTGGGGGTCGGTTCAGCGGCAAGAAACCCGCTGGCTCTGAATACGAATAACGTGCAGGCTCAGCGCGGCGCATTGATTTCTCAGGTGGAGTCCGGCGGGCCGGCGGCTCGGGCCGGTTTGCAGCAGGGCGACGTGGTCATCGCGGCCGACGGGCAGAAGATCTCCAACTTTGATGACTTGCTGTCCTTCATCGCCTATAAACATCCAGGCGACCAGGTGCAGCTGACCATCCTGCGCGGCAACCAGCAGCAGACGGTTACCGTGACCTTGGGCCAGCGCCCGAGCGGCAGCGGCAGTTCACAGTAAAGCTTTATGCAGATGAATGAGAAATGGGGTTCTCCCGTTTCTCATTCATCTTTTTAAGATTTGATGTAGCCCAAAATGCAGAGGAGGTTACGCATGCAGTTCAAAAAAGGTGAAGATGTAAACGGTTTGAATGGCAAGAAAATTGGGGATGTGACCCGGGTAGTGATCGACCCGCGCACCACGGAAGTGACCCATTTGATCATCCATACCGGGTTCCTGGGCAGTGATAAAGTGCTGCCGGTTAAGTGGGTGGAGCGCACGGATGCCAATGAAATTCGTCTCAACCAGGCGGCAGAAAACCTGAAGGATCTGCCCGACTTTATTGAGACGGAATATGTCTCGTTGAATGATGAGGAGATGGGTAACCAGGGGTACGAGCCGGGCCTGGCAGCGCCTTTATACTGGTACCCGGTGGTGGGAACGCCTGCTTTGACCTGGGGGAATGGCTTTTGGCCTGCCTATCCCATGGCAGCCGGCACACCGCTGCCATACCAGGCCCGGGAAGAGGTCAACATACCCGAAGGCACCGTGCCGCTCAAAGAGGGCGCGACGGTGATTGGGAAAAACGGCAAAGAAATCGGCCAGGTTGAAAAAGTAATCACCGAAGATACGCATGAGCAGGTAACCCACCTGGTGATTACCAAAGGCCTGTTTAATCAGAGTAAAAAGGTAGTGCCAGCGCATTGGATCAAAGCCATCAAAGAGGATGGCATCCAGTTATCCGTCAGCTCCGACTTCGTCGATCAGTTGAAGGATTATAAGAATTCCTAAAAAACCTCAGCGCGGGATGAGGTGTTCTTGACTCTTTACAGGAAGAGCACGCGCCATTGCAGCGCGCCGCGCAGGCGCCAGTAGATGGAGAGGAAGGGGATGAACAGCGAGGTCAGCAGCATTTCCAGTATGTGGCGCGGGGTGTGTTGGGTGTTCTTCAGGCGGTGCAGGGTAAACAGGATGACCAGGGACAGCCAGGCGAAGACGCCCGTGCCTGCCAGCAGCGGCTGGCGCAGGCCGACCCCCAACAGCGCCACCAGCAGGCACAGCAGCATGATGTAATAGTGTAGGGGCGGTGCGGGCTGAATGTAGCGCCAGTACAGGGCGGGGTGCTTTTTGTAGAGCAAGGCGTTATAAAAGCTCTTACGCTGCTGGCGCAGACTGGCCCCCCAGCTCTCAGGGCGCACCGGATGCACGACAATCGCGCCTTTGGCCCAGGCCAGGGGATAATTATGCTCGCGGAGGGTGAAATACAGGTCCGAATCTTCACGCCAGGCGGTGGCAAAGCGTTCGTCAAAGCCGCCCACTTCTTCCAGGATGCTGCGGCGGTAGAAGCAGTTGGCAGTGATGAAATCGGAGCGTTCCAAACCAGTGGTATTCAGCTCGTTATCGGTGGGGTTCGGTGGCACCGGCACCACCGTACGCCCGCTGACCCCCGCCACGCCGTCAACAAAGGCCGAAACGCCATTTGCCAGCCAGTCTGGTTCAGGGATGCAGTCATCATCCGTGAAGGCGATGATTTCCCCCCGGGCGATGCTCCAGCCAAGGTTGCGCGCGGCAGCCGGCCCGCGCGAGGCGTGCATGGGCAGGTAAAAAATGCGCGGCATACTGGTGGGGCGCGTCTCCACCTGATACAGCGCTTGGGCTTTCAGTTTCGTCTGGCTGCCGGTCAGCGGAATCTGGGGCACCAGCGCGGAATTTAAGAAGGTGTAATTGGTTTGCAGGCGCTGCTGCCACTCCTGCACCAGGGCGTGCGTGGCGGGGTCGTCTTGCCCATCATTGACCACGATGATTTCATAGGCTTCAGGCGGGAAATTTTGCAGCGCGAGGGCCTGCAAGCAGCGCTCCAGCAGCTGCGGACGGCGGTAGGTGGGCACAACAACGGATACCAATAAACTCATTTTACCGAGAGGTCCTTTTCCAAGATAAATGGCCCGATCACCAGCGCATCCAGGGGAGAAGTCCAGTAGCATTCCAGGGCATCGCGCGGGGTGCAGACAATCGGCTCGCCGCGTGTATTGAAGGAAGTATTCACCAGCACCGGTACGCCTGTGCGCTGCTGGAAGGCTTTGAGCAGGTCATAGTACGGCGCGTTCTGCGCGCGGTTGATGGTTTGAATGCGGGCAGTGCCATCCACGTGGCGCACGGCGGGGATTTTTTCTTTACGGTCATCGCGCACGTTGTAAACGAACAGCATGAAGGGTGAGTAATCCGCGTTTTCAAACCAGTTGGCGGCTTCTTCTTCCAGCACCACCGGCGCGACCGGGCGGAAATCCTCCCGGTCTTTGATCTCATTCAGGCGGTCCTGCATATCTTCAGGGATGGGCGAAGCCAGGATGGAGCGCGCGCCCAGCGCACGGGGCCCAAACTCCATTCGGCCCTGGAACCAGCCGATGACTTTATTCTGGGCCAGCAGATCGGCGGCTTCTTCTGCCACGTTCTCTGACCGGCGGTAAGCCACCTTGGACCAGCGCAGGAAGTCTTCAATTTCTTGCTCGCTGAACTCCGGCCCCAGAAAGGGCTGCTCCATGCGGTAGCTGCTGCGCCCGCCGCGCTCGTTGCTGTCCACCCAAAGCGCCGCGCCCAGCGCCGTCCCAGCGTCTCCGGCGGCAGGCTGCACCCAGATGTGCTTGAAGGGCCCCGCGTCGCGAATGCGCGAGTTCATCACGCAGTTGAGCGCCACGCCGCCCGCCATCACCAGGTTGTCTGAGCCGGTCGTCTCGTGCAGCCAGCCGGCGATCTTGAGTACGGTTTGTTCCAGCGCCAGTTGTAAGGAATGCGCCAGATCGTAGTGCAGCTGGGTGTACGGCGCGCCGCGCAGGCGGCGCGGGCCAAAGGTTTCTTCCAGGTCAAACGGTTCGAGGCAGTACTGCCCATCACCCAGATACTGGATGGTCTTGTTGAAGAAGTCCAGGTAAGTGGGTTGGCCGAAGGATGCCAGCGCCATGACCTTATATTCGTCGGAAGAATGCAAGAAACCCAGGTAGTCGGTCACGTTCTCATAGAGCATCCCCAGGGAATGTGGCATATTGACCTGGCCCAGGCGCTCGATCTTCGGTCCGTGCCCATAGCCATAGGTGGTGGTGGCGCGCTCTCCGCGTCCATCGATGGTGAGAATGGCAGCATCCTCAAAAGGGGCAGGGAAGTACGCGCTGGCGGCATGCGCCAAATGGTGGTCGACGAAATGCCAGCGGAAGTCGCTGCGGCGCGCGCCGTGGAAGCGCGCTTGCAGGTGATGCGGGAAGCCTCCCACCAGCTGGCGCGGGGCATTGACGATGTAGGAAACGAACAACGGGTCCCAGGGTGCTTCCCAGCCGGCGCCTACCGGGTGCGCGCTGGGTTCCAGCGGCAGGCTGAGGGTAGCATCTTCAGCATATTGGCCGAGCAGTTGGAAAGGATCGTAGGAATATGCGATGTGGTCGACTTCCTTTAAGGTGATCCCAGCGGTTTTCAGACAGTAATCAATTGCATAATAAGGCAGCTCATACGTGCTGAAGGGGATCGGGCGTTTACCGTGCTTCTTGCGGGTGAAGCGTTCTTCCTCCGCGGCAGCGATCACCTCGCCCCCTTTAACGATCACCGCCGCGGAATCATGATACACGGCATTGATTCCCAATGTGTACATCTTCGTCGTCTCCTTACAGGTAATAAAATCCGATCTATTTGTGGTCATCCCCCTGAAAATTATCGTATCAGGTTCCGGAAATGCTCCGGATGAGGCCAATTTTGCAAACTGGTCTCTGGTTATAAATTACGGTTCTCGTTGAGAAGCGGCAATGGGGGGTTTGCCGTTGAGAAGCGGAGGAATATCCCTATCGTCGAAAATAAGCCTGTAAGCATGGTGTTAAGCAGAGTAATAGGGGTTTTACAATCGAAATATGAATTCCCCTACCGCAAGCGATAGGGATATTTTGGGTTTTTTTATTGGCCCGGCAAGGTATGATTAATTAGAACGAATGATGGCCAATCATTATAGAAATCTGGATTGGTTTGTTTGATTAAAAAGTTTATATCAGTAAAAAATTCTAAAGGAGGATTTTTAATGACGAAGACATTAAGTTGGATTGTTGCCTTACTCGGCCTTTGGGAAATCGTTGCGCCTTTCATTCTTGGGTTTGGGGTAGTACCGGCTGGCGTGTGGAATAACGTCATTGTGGGTATTTTGCTCATCATCCTCGGGGCCTGGGCGGCTTTGACAAGCAACATTGGCACGGCGAAGACGCTGGATTGGATTGCGGCGGTCGTCGCCTTGTGGTTGATTATTTCGCCGTTCATTCTGGGCACCGCCCTCATTCCGGCAGCGTTATGGAATGACATCATTGTTGGGATCATCGCATTAGTTTGTGCGGTTTGGGCAGCCCTGGCAGCACCGAGAGTCGTAGTCTAAACTCCGTCTTTTGTAGATAAAAGGTAAATAAAGGCACTGACCCCGCCGGTAATTCGGCAGGGTCAGTGCCTTTAAGCAGCCATGTAATAAGTGATAAAGAATTTACCCCTGGCATTTCGCTTAAAATCAGATCTTTAATAGTTGCAATTTTTCATCAATTAAGGTTATTATTAATATCGGCTACAGCAGCTAATACGTAAGCTTGACGCGTATCACCCCAATCATTTAATCTACTGAACAGAGCGAAAGGAGTCCTTCTATGTTGCGTTCCAGAACTCGAAGACTGTCCATTTTTCTGGTTGTTCTGGCAATTCTGTTCTCACTGGTCGCGACTGCGTCCATGCCCTACGCGCCGCAGAAGCCCAGTACGAATTCGGCCATTTTCTTTGTGGCGGATGGCATGCGCCAGGACCTCGCAGCGAAATATGCCGATCAAGGGTTAATGCCTGCCCTTGGCGAATTGATGAAAAAAGGCGCGGTTGCGGCGGATAACGGCATGTTGACCCAGGCCCCGCCCAACACGGGTTCGGGCTGGTTCAGCCTGGCGACCGGCGCCTGGTCTGGCGTGCACGGCTCAACCAACAACACCTTCTCCAAAGACGGCGCTTTCAGCAGCTCGGTGAGCTTCTCCAGCGCCGGCGTGCTGCAAGCCGAGACGCTGGCTCAGGCAGCCGAACGGGGCGGGAAAAAAGTTGCGCAGATCGAGTTTACGGGCGGGCGCAGCGCCCTGATCAACGGCCCAACCGTGGATTACCGCACCTTCCTTTCTGGGCGCGGGGTAGCCACGAACTATATTTCCGCCAGTGATAGCGCTAAATTTGTGGCTGCTTTTGGCCTGCAGTTTGACTACCCGGATGGCTTTGCCGGTCAAGCGCCCTATCCGGGAGCTGCTCCGGTGGATGCAACCGGCTGGACTAACACCCCGCAATCCTACAGCCCGGCCAAAGAGATGCACCTGCGGGTGCTGGATTTTGGCACGGATAAGTATGGTCTGAACGCCTATATCTACGACTCGACCAATGACCACACCACCAACTACAACATGGTCCTGTTCTCCTTTAGTAAGGACGGCAGCGCGAGCGTTGCCAACCTGGCGAAGGGCGATTGGGCGGATGTCAAGGTGCAGATTGTAGGCGGGTCGCTGGCGGGTAAAACCGCTGGTTTCCTGGTTAAGGTCGAAGAACTGACCCCAGACCTGGCGCAGGTGCGCCTGTTCCATACTTCTGTGGCGCGCGCCCTGGCCTCCTGGCCTGGTTTCAGCGAAACCGGCTTTACTGGCGATTTTGAAGAATATATCGCCCAGAAATTCGCTTCTTCCACCTCTGCTGATTATGCCGTGCTGGAATCGGGCATCGTCAGTGAGGAAACCTACGTGGAACAGGGGCTGTATTGGGAAAAGTTATACCTGCCTCTGATGAAATACGTTATCCAGAAGTACCAGCCGGACCTGGTGCTGGCGGGCTTCTCTGAAACAGACGAATTCCAGCATCAATTCCTTGGCCTGGTTACGCCAACGCTGCCGGATGGCCAACCCAACCCGGCCTATGACAGCGTTCAGGTCAACGGCGTGAAGGATGGCCGCGTTGCGCAGCGGGAAGGGTTCCTGCAGGCAGCCTACCAGGGCGCAGACCAGACATTGGCGCTGCTCCAGTCCGTCATGCCGCAAGACGCTAACACCTTTGTGGCTTCGGATCACGGCTTTGGCTCGCAGTTCCTGGCGATCGATGCCAGTAAAGTGCTGGTTGACCTGGGGCTGCTGTCTAAGCCACAGACTTCGAACTGCCGCCCCGCCTCGGGTGAAACCATCGGCAAGGCAAAAGCTTGCTGGGCTGGCGGAACGGTGCAAATTTACCTGAATGTAGCCGGGCGGGAAGCAGCCGGCGGTGGTTTCCAGCAGGTCGCTGCGGCGGATGTTGATGCAACCGTCGCGCAAATCAAAGCGGCTTTCCTGGCGCTGAGCGACCCCAACGACTGGAACGGCGACGGCCAGCCGGATGGGATGAAGATGATTGACCGCGCTTTCACAAAAGCTGAAGCGCGTTATATCCCCAATGGCCCAGACAGCACGGCAGACATGGCCCACCCCACCCGCACGGGTGACCTGGTGGTCTTCGCGTACCCGCCCTACCAGTTTGACGCCGCCACGCCGGGTTCACTGGTCGCGCTCTCTGCTTTCTTTGGACAGCACGGCTACGTACCGGACGTGCAGGACCTGGCTTCGAATAACAACATGCGCGCCAGCTTTGTGGCGGGCGGCTCGGCGATTGCTCCAGGCGTAACGGCCACGGTGCGCACCATTGATGTCGCGCCTACCATCGCTTACCTGCTGCGTGTCCCGGAACCACAGCAAGCTCAGGGGCGCGTGCTGACTGAAATTCTGCGCGGCGGGGAACGCTTGCAAGCCTTCTCTGTCGTGGCGGTGACCGATTACCACGGCCAGCTTGATCCGACTACCTACAGCATGGATGGCATCAATGTTCCAGTAGGCGGCGCGGCTTACCTGGCGACGATGATGGACGAAGAGAGCGCGCAACTGCCTACCGAGACGCTGCGGGTTGCCTCGGGCGATAATGTCGGCGCATCGCCGCCGAATGCTGGACTGCTCCAGGATGCCCCGGTAATCGACGTGGAAAATGCCTGGGGTCTGAACGCGACTGCCATCGGCAACCACGAATTTGATTACGGCATTCCGCGCCTGGTACAGCATATTGAACACGCCAACTTCCCCTTCATGGCGATCAACATTGTGGATGCTGCCACAAACCAGCGGCCCAGTTGGGACAGCCCCAGCCAGATCTATACCATTGGTAACGCTAAAGTCGGCGTGATTGGCGTGGGCTTAGAATCGACTCCTGAACTGGTCTCGAAAGGCGCGACCGAAGGGCTTAAGTTCCTGCCCGCAATTGAAACCATCAAAGCGGAGTTGGCGCGCTTGAGCAAGCAGGGCGTGCGCGCACAGATCGTACTGATCCATGAAGGCACCGCGGACGGCTCGAACGCCATCGATGGCAGTCCCGCCGTGCCCTGGGATGGCCCGGTTATCACCATTGCCAACGGGATTCAAGATACCACCGTGGACGCCATCTTTGCCGGGCATACGCACCGCATCGCGAATACGATGGTGGGGCATATCCTGGTAGCTGAAGGGTTAAATGCGGGCGCCAGCTACTCGGTGGCGCAGTTCTTTGTCACCGGCGGCGATGTGCAGTGGGCGGGCGCGGCGACGCGCGTGGCGAAGACCATCGGCGTGGCCCCCCGGCCTGACGTGCAGGCGATTGTGGATGCCGCCAACGCGGAAACGGCTGTGCTGCGCAATCAGGTGATCGGCACGCAGCAGTTTGATATTCTGCGCGCTCCGTCGCGTTTGAAAGAATCCGCGATGGGCAACATGGTCGCGGATGCGATGCGCCTGAAATACCCGGGCGTTGACGCGGCGTACACGAACTCCGGCGGCTTGCGCGCCGACCTGCTCTACAGCCCACCCAGCGCGGGCGAGCAGCCCGGGGAAATTACCTGGGGCGAGATGTTCGCGGTGCTGCCGTTTGGTAACCGCACCGTCATTTTCACCCTGACCGGGGATCAACTCCAGCAGGCATTCTTGAACGGCGTTTCACCGGTCTGCAACCCGGCAGTGGCAACGGGGCGCTTCCCGCAAATCTCTGGGCTCAAGATGACCTTCCAGTGCAACGGAACCACCCCGGTCATCACCGGCATGTGGAAGACGCCGGATGGCATTGGCGGCCCAGCCACCCCGATTGGCCCCACCGATGCGGTGCGCATCGTCACCAATGACTTCATGTACACGGGCGGCGATGGTTATACGGTCTTCACCCAGGGCACTGATGTGCAGAATCCTGGTGATGATTTATTAGAAGTCGCCGTCGATTACATCGGCGCCAATTCGCCGGTCGGTCCGGTTGTCGAAGGGAGAATTTCCCAGGCTCCATAACCTACCCTTGATTTTCAAATAACGAATGGGCTGCGCCAGGTTCTTTTGGCGCAGCCCATTCGTTTATACTGACACTGCATAGCGAATTGCATTGCCCAGCCGAACAGCCGCAGGGATTAAGCCGTGTCTAAAGGCAGGAAGCGATCCCACCAGTACACCGAAATCTTTTCCTAGTGATTGAGCAATGTCCAGGTCGCAGTGATTTCCGCGGCCTGTTCAGCGTCCAATCCCTTTGGAGTCCCCATCGGCTGGCCGGATTCGGCTCCCTTTACCCACCGCAGGGTGCCAAACCCGAGCAGGGTCAGCACGACGATGCCGACCAGCCCGGTGATGCCGCCCAAGAGCGGGTTGGTATTGGCAAACAGAAGCGTGCGCCAGATGCCATAGGATTGGCTGTTAAACACACCGTGGACCCAACCGGCCAGAATGGCGCTTTTGTAATGCAGGGTGAGTTCGTTGATCGTCAGGCCAATCGCGGTGGTGAGCAGGATCATCAAAAGGATGCCCAGGACCGGCGAATGGGGATAATTGAACCCGACTGCGATTAAAGGCGCGTGCCACAGCCCCCAAATGACTCCCAGCAGCAGGTAGGCTTTTAGCTTTCCTAACGGCATCAACCGGGGAAGCAGGAAACCGCGCCAGCCCAGTTCTTCACCTAAGCCAAAAATGCTGTTGAGAAACGGGGCCCCGACCAGCGAAATGCCAAACAAACCGCCCAGGAGCAAGGGCGCCGGCGGCGCGCTGGCCATATCCACTCCGCTGGCGGCGATAGTGCCAAAGAAGCTGGTCAGCTGCCAATCTGGACTGCCCAGCCCGAGCAGCCAGGTAAGCAAGTAGGTGATGAAAAAAGTCAGCGGGATCAGCAGGGCGACAGCCAGGTAAGGCTTCCAGGAAGGGCCAAAACGCAGGTAGATGCTGCTTACCTTTTCATGCGTGACAAAGCGAAGGGTGATCAGCGCGGCGACTGCCGGGACCCACATCACCCCGGCGATCACGTACTGGCCAACCCCTGCGGGTAAGGCGGTCACGCGAAAGCCCAAAAGAATCAAAATCCCCTCGACCAGATAGGTGATCCCAAAGGTGATCAGCAAAAAGGCAGTAATTCCTTTTCGGTTTGTCATGTCGCTCTCCATTATTGCGATTAATCCTGGATTGAGATTTGATTCTATTATACGTCGGCAGCGAAAAAAAGGTTCCTGTGCGGGCGGGATTCAAAGCATCCTACTGTAGAAGCTGCTTTTAAAAGGGTGGGATCAAAGTTTTGAAGGTCGTAGATTGCTTGCCTGCCATCCCCGAATAAAAGAAGCGAATAAGCGAATAAAAATTACCAGCGCTGGTAGTCTTTATTCGCTCATTCGTGCTCGGCGAAGCCGCATTCGTGGACGGCCTTCTAAAAATCCCACTTGTAAATCGGTTGGAGACGATATAGAATCAGCACATTCACCTGCATTTGCGAAAAATACACTTGAACTGGAGACTGGTATGATGCGGAAAGTTCTGCTGGTTGGTTCTGGCCTGATTGTTCTTGCCGGCGTTATGGGGATTGCGCTCTATCAACCCCTTATCCGGCCCTGGCATGCCCGCTGGGGAGCGAGTGATGCAGAAGTCGCGCTGGCGCTGGCTGGGGATGAACTGGTCGCCGGGCAGGTGTTCCAAACGACGCGCGCGATCGATGTACATGCGCCAGCTGCCGCGGTCTGGCCCTGGCTGGTGCAAATGGGCCAGGGGCGCGGCGGGTTGTACAGCTATGACGGCTTGGAAAACCTGGCTGGCTGCGATATCCATACCCTCAATAGCATCGTTCCAGAACTGCAAAACTTGAAGGTAGGGGATGAGATCAAAATCGGGCCGCAGCAGGGACTACCCCATTACCAGGTGGTGTTGCTCGACCCCCAGAAGGCGCTGGTGATTCGCGCGGTCAATGCCAGCACCGGGGAACTGGGCGGCACCTGGGGCTTTTACCTGCTCGAGAAAAGTCCTGCACTCACGCGGCTGTTGATCCGCCACCGGGATGCGCCCAGCCTGGACGCCACCGAAAACACGGTCAATGCGATTTTTGAGCCGATTTCTTTTGTGATGGAGCAGCGCATGCTGATTGGGCTGCGCGACCATGCCGAGAAATTAACGCTGGTTACCGGTCAATAACTGACGTTACCCGCTAACCAGTGGTTGGGACGCCGCCGGAGGTTAATGGATCAGGGCTTTGGTCAGCGCCTGTTGTTCCACCTGCATGGGTTCGGTTTCTGGCGCCCCGCCGCGCTTTTGCTCTAGAAGCTGGTTGAGGCGGGTGTGCAGTTCGGGGGTCAGCGGGTAGCGCCGGGCGAAGAAGATGGCGCCGATCAGCAGCAGGATGGGCAGCAGGGCAAAGATCAGGCGCAGCACCAGCAGGAAAGTGGCGGACTGGGGCTGGTCGATCAATTTGGTCGCTCCGTTGACCACCTGCTGGACCGGGCGGATATAGCCTGACCAGCCAATGGCAATGGAGACGGCGAAGATCGCCAGGGCAGAGCTGAATTTGCGGAACAGGGTGACGAGCGAGGAGTAGATCGCTTCCCGTCGTTCTCCGGTGTTCAACTCGTGCACGTCGGGGATATCGGGGAAGATGGCGTACATCATCACCACCACGCCGCCGGTGCCCAGGCCCACACTGGCGGCGAAGAGGTACATCGCCAGGAAGGGACTGCCCGGGCCGATGGCAAAACTCGCCAGCATGGCTGCCGCCCAGATGGCCGCGCCGACGATAAAGCCGCGGCGCTTGCTGGTGCGCTGGCTGAGCCGTTCATAGAATGGCAGGGAGATGACCTGGAAGACCAGCATGGCCCCGCTGACGTAGTTGGCTTCGCTGCCGCGCTGCAAGTAATATTTGACATAGTAGATAACGATGCTGCTGACGGTGTCGATGGCGACAAAAGCGAACAGGTACATCAGCAGCGCGTTGATGAAGGTGCGCATGCGGAAGGGCTCGATGAAGGATTCGCGCCAGTCGAACTTGCGCGGCGGCTTCTGGAACTCTTTGCGTTCTTTGGCGGAAATCACGGTGGCGATAAAGGGCAGGGCAAAGAACAGCCCAAACGCCAGCCCCATCAGAATATAACCCTGGCGCACGTCTGGCAGGGCTTTGACGATCTCCAGCGGCACGAGCGCCGCTACGATGGAAGCCAGCGTCGAGAAGAAAATGCGCATGGAACTGAGCGAGGTGCGTTCGTGGTAGTCCAGGGTCAGTTCGGCTTGCAAGGCGTTGTAGTTGAGCATGACAATGCTGACGATGGTGGAGAAAAACAGGTAGGCAGCGATGACGAAGGCGAAGCGCGCCTGCTCGCTGGCATAATTGACCGGGTAGAACAGGCCAAAGAAGGAGAGGAATACCAGCGGGATGCCAGCCAGCAGATAGGGCCGCCGGCGGCCCAGGATGGTGCGCGTGCGGTCCGAAAGCACGCCTTCAAAGGGGTCGGTGATCGAGTCGTAGATCTTGCTGATCAGGATCACCGTACCCGCCAGCGCCGGGCTGATGCGCACAACGTCGGTGAGGAAGATCAGGTAGTAGAAGCTGATCACCACGCCGGACCCCCCGCCGTAGATATCCCCCAGGCCGTAACCGATCTTTTGCCACAAGGTCAGCTTTACCTTGGCCTGAGCTGCTGTAGAAACTGCCTGCACCGACAGTTGCGCCATCGCTCTCTCCTGTGCTTTAATTTTTTTGGAATGTTGGACGGATTGATCTAATCATAGTGGATGAAAAGCGAAAAAACAAGGCCAATCGCTTTGCAGAAAAATCAGCGACCGGCCTTGTTTTCAAGCCTGTGGTTAAGATTGTGGGTCAGGCGGCAGACCCGCAGGTGCAGTCCTCAACCGGGTTTTGAGGATCCGGTTTGCGGGCGGAGACAATCGCGCTGTAGATGGCAATGCCATAAGGCTGTTCTGAGGCAGCGCTGCGGCGCACGGTGGCTGGTTTGAAACCAGCCTGGGCGATCAGGTCCAGGTACTCCTGCTCGGGCAGCGCGCCGGTGATACACTCGGCCCAGTCGGCGCTGTTCTCGCGCAGTTCCAGGGGCACCGGCCCCGAGGTGACGATATCGCTGACTTCCAGCCGCCCGCCCGGTTTTAACGCGCGGTAGGCTTCTCGAAACACCAGGCCCTTATCCTCAGTCAGATTGATGACGCAGTTGGAAATGATTACGTCGACGCTGCCATCTTTCACCGGCAGGGCTTCGGCATAACCCTGGCGAAAGGTGACGTTGGTGTGCCCGTTCCGTTCAGCCGAGGCGCGCGCCCTTTCCAGCATCGCCGGGGTCATATCTACGCCGATCACCCGCCCGGCGGGGCCCACCTTACCTGCTGCCAGGAAGGCATCCAACCCGCCCCCGCTGCCGATGTCCAACACCACCTCACCCGGCTTCAGTCCGGCCAGGGCGATCGGGTTGCCGCAGCCCAGAGAAATTTCCGCGGCTTCCCCAGGCGCGGCAGCAATCTCTTCTGCGGAATAGCCATTGGCAATGGCTGCCTGCGCGGGCTGGCTGGCGCAATTGCAGCTGGCGTCCCCGCAGCAGCTGGTTTCGCTGCTTTCTGCGGGCGCGCAGCAGGCAGCCTCACTCGCTGATGAGCTGCAGCCACAGCTGCCGCTCCGGGCGATCGCCGCATAGTTCTCCTGCACGGCCTCGCGCATGCTCATGCGCCGCGTGCCGGTCGCCACAAACACGCTAATCTTTGCTTCGCGCTGGTCCTGCGCTTCGGCCAGGCTGGGGTTGGCCGATTCGGCGCAGCAAGACTGCCCGGTGCAGTCGACGATGACGTTGACCAGGCCCGCTTCCTGGAACCAGGCCCGCATTTGTTCGCGCGCAAAACCCTGCCAGACGTCGGCCATTTCATCCTTCAACCAGGCATATGGATGCTCGTCCATGTCGGTGATCACCAGCCGCCCGCCCGGGCGCAGCACGCGCACCATCTCGCGGATCGCTGCCAGGGGGTCGGCGGCGTGATGCAGGTACATGTTGGCAAAGACGGCATCCAGGCTGTCTTCGGGAAAGGGCAGGCTGGAGCCATCCGCTTCGTGGTATTCCACATTGTTGAACTGACTTAAGTTTTTCTGCGCCACACTGAGCATGGCCGGCGAGCCATCGACGAGATAGACGCGCTTGACCAATGGCGCCAGGCCGGCGCTGAGAAAGCCCGTCCCACCCCCAATATCTGCTACCGCCATTTCGGGGCGGAGATAGGCCTTGGCGATGGCGGTTTCGCGCACCGCAGGGCGAAAGTACCCCGCGCTGATCTGGTCCCAATCACCGGCAATTTGCTCAAAATACGCCCGGGAAGCTTGGGGCTGTGCTGCTTCTGTCTTGGACATGGTTAAACTCCTTGATTGAATATTATATCGTAAAATTACGATTTAATGGTGAAGAAAAAAGCTGCTTGTTCCAGTGCATGGAATCAGCAGCAGTTGGACGGCTCAGCGCCGGATTCAGGCGGGCAGCAGTTGGGCAGCCAGCGGTCGATCTGGGTTTTCAGAAAGCCAATGCCCGTCTCGCTGATGCAGTAACAGGTGGCAGGGCCTTCAATTTCCCCTTCGATTAACCCGGCATCCCGCAGCACTTTCAGGTGCTGGCTGACGGTGGACTGCGCCAGGGTGGTAAATTCCACAATGTCGCCGGTGATGCACATCTGCTTCTCCGCCAGGAACTGCATGATGCTAAAGCGCACAGGGTTCCCTAAGGCTTTCAGCATGGCCGCCAGGCGGACTTCATCGCGGTTTAGCTCATGGATTAAAGGAAGATCTTTTGTCATTCATTAGCCTCTATATCGTAATTTTACGATGAATTGCTCGGTCTGTCAAGAGGGAATATTCAAGAAGCGCATGTGCACTGGGCCAGTGGAAGAAAGGGATGCGAAGCCAGGCAAACCTACATATTTGTCACATTATTTTGTGTAATTGTATTAAATTGATCTTTTATATATAATTATGGTACAAGAGCATATGGTTTGGTTTGTAATTGAAAGCAAGACCAGCCGGGAGGGGGAAGATCTGGACGAGGTGTGCGCTTTAGGATTGCTGCACTGCCAGCGAACCGGTGATTAATGGTCGATCAGAAAAAGGAGTCAGGTATGGCAAAACCCGCAATCGTGATGGTTGATGATGATCCGCAGGTGTTAAATTCTGTCGAGCGTGACCTGCGTGAGCATTTCCACAGTGAATACCGGCTGGTGAAAGCAACTTCCGGGTCTGAGGCGCTGGAGGCGGTGCAGCAGCTCAAACGGCGGGCGACACCCGTGGCCTTGTTCCTGGTCGACCAGCGCATGCCCAACATGACCGGGACCGAGTTCATCGACCGGGCACGTTCTGTTTTCCCGGAAGCGCGCAAGGTGCTTTTGACCGCCTACGCGGATACCAACGCCGCCATTACCAGCATCAATGAGATTGGCCTGGACTATTACCTGATGAAACCCTGGGATCCGCCCGAGCAGAACCTGTACCCGGTGCTGGATGACCTGCTGAGTGACTGGAAAGCGCACACCGTACTGCCTTACGAAGGCATCCGCGTGGCGGGGACGCTGTGGTCGGAGGGCAGCCATACCGTGAAGGATTTTCTGGCGCGCAACCAGATCCCGTACCAGTGGCTGGATATCGAGAAGGATGAGGCGGCCCGCCAGATGGTCGAATCTGCCGCGCAAGGCCAGGCGCGCCTGCCAGTGGTGTTCTTCCCGGATGGCAGCTTTCTGGTGCGGCCGGGTCTGGCTGACCTGGCGGAGAAAATCGGCATGCAAACCCGCGCCGCCCAGCCGTTTTACGACCTGGCGATTGTGGGCGCAGGGCCAGCCGGGCTGGCCGCCGCGGTGTATGGCGCGTCTGAAGGGCTGCGCACGGTAATGATCGAGCGCGAAGCCGCGGGCGGGCAGGCGGGCACCAGTTCGCGCATTGAGAACTATCTGGGCTTCCCTAACGGCCTGAGCGGAGCCGACCTGGCCCGGCGGGCTGTGGCGCAGGCGAAACGCTTTGGAGTGGAGATCATCACCGCGCGCGAGGTGGACGGGATCCGTTTGGAAGATCCCTATCGCTTCATACACCTCTCTGACGGGAACGAAATCAGCTGTCATGCTCTGTTGATTGCCAGCGGGGTTTCGGTGCGGCGTTTAGACGCGCCAGGCATCGAGGATCTGACCGGCGCGGGCATCTACTACGGGGCCGCGTTGAGCGAGGCGGCCCTGTATCGCGACCAGCATGTGGCGGTGGTGGGTGGGGCGAACTCCGCGGGGCAGGCGGCGGTTTTCTTCTCGCGCTTTGCCAGCAAGGTGAGCATGATCGTGCGCGGCAGATCGCTGGAAGCCGGTATGTCGCAGTACCTGGTGGACCAGATCCAATCCATCCCGAATATTGAGGTGCTGCTGGGGACGGAGGTGGCGGAAGTCAAGGGCTCGGACCGGCTGGAAGCGGTCTGCATAACCAACCGCGACACGGGAGAGACGCAAGACCTGTCGATTTCAGCGCTGTTTATCTTTATCGGCGCGGTGCCGCGCACAGACCTGGCCGGCGAACTGGTTTCGCGCGATTCGGCCGGGTTTATCCTGACCGGCATGGACCTGCTCAAGAACGGCAAGCGCCCAAACGGCTGGACCTTGAACCGGGATCCATTTTTGCTGGAAACGAACTGCCCGGGCATTTTCGCCGCCGGAGACGTGCGTCACGGTTCGATCAAACGCATCGCGACGGCGGTTGGCGAAGGGGCGATGACGGTGGCCTTTGTTCACCAGTACTTGCGGACGGTATAACCTAATGGCAGATGCTTATTCTTACTTGCGCAACGTTCCGCTGTTTGCGGAACTGGATGACGCCGACCTGGAGCAGATTTGCCGGGAGGTAGAAGAGGTTCGCCTGGCAGCGGGAGAGATCCTGTTCGAAGAGGGCAGCCCCGGCCAGCAGGCCTACTTAATCCGCGAGGGCCTGATCGAAATCTATAAGGAGGCCAATGGGCACTCGGTAGAATTGGCCGTGCGCCAACCGGGTGAGATGATTGGTGAAATGTCGCCGCTGGAATCAACTCCGCGCAGCGCCAGCGGGCGCGCCATGACCGACAGCCTGTTATACGCGATTGGGCAGGAACAGATTGACCGCCTGCTGCGCACCAGTCCCTCGGCGGCTCGCAACATGCTGCATACGGTGATGGTGCGCCTGCGCAACATCGATCTGGCGCTCAACCAGAGCGAGAAGATGGCGCAGTTAGGCACGCTCACCGCGGGGATTGCCCATGAACTCAACAACCCGGCCTCGGCGGTCAAGCGCGGCGCGGAACAGTTCAAGAGCAACCTGACACAGCTTCAGCATCAGATTTCGGCGCTCAGCGCCTGTCATTTCTCATCCGAGCAGTTGGGTGTATTAAGTGAGATGGCGCTCAAAGCAGGGCCGGCCAACTACCTGAACCCGCTCGAGCGTTCTGACCGCGAGGCTGAGCTGGAGGATTGGTTGGACAGCCTTGGCGTGGAAAACGCCTGGGAGCAGGCGCCGTTACTGGTGAACCTGGGACACACTCCGGATAGCCTGAAAGGGGAGTTGGCCATTTTCCCCCAGGAGACCCTGCCTGTGGTGCTGGACTGGATTACCTGCGGCGCGGGTCTTTACCATATCTCGGACGAGATCAGCCAGGGCGCCGGGCGGATTTCTGAAATCGTCAAGGCTTTGAAGTCGTATGTGTACCTGGATCAGGCTCCGGTGCAGTCGGTGAGCATCCAGGAGGGGCTGGAGAATACACTGGTGATCCTGCGCTATAAGTTGAAGCAGGGCATCGCGGTCGAGCGCGACTACGACCCGGCGGTCCCGCTCATCCAGGCTTATGCCAGCGAGCTAAACCAGGTCTGGACCAACATCATCGACAATGCCATTGACGCGATGGAAGGGCAGGGGAAAATCACCCTACGCACCCGCTATCAGGACCCCTGGGTGGTGGTAGATATCGCCGATGACGGGCCGGGCATTCCGCAGGAGATCTTGCCCAAGCTGTTTAATCCCTTTTTCACCACCAAACCCATGGGCAAAGGCACCGGCTTAGGGCTGAATATCTCCTACAACATCATCCACAAGCACGGCGGGGATATCAAGGTCGATTCGAAGCCTGGCGAGACTCATTTCGCGGTCTGGCTGCCGCTTGATTTTAAAAAAATCAAGGAAACCGCCGCCCATCCCCCTGGGGATTCCGAAGGGTGATGGGCGGCGCTGGTCTGTGATTATGCTAAATGGCCGCCCGAGCGGGCGGCCATTTAGCATTAACAGCTTTGTCAGGCATAGACCGGCTGCGCTGCTTTGCGCAGCTGGATCTGGATGAAGTTGCAAATCTCTGCCATGGCCTGCTTCGATTCAGGGATGAAGTCGGGCAGCAAGGGATAGCAGTGCACCTGCCCTTCAGCCACGTTCAAGATTACCGGCACGCCTGCGGCCTGGGCTCTTTCGGCAAACCGGACTGAGTTGTCGCGCATTGGCTCATCGTTGCCGACATCGATCAACAGCGGCGGCAGGCCGTGCAGGTCGCCATACAGGGGCGAGATGAGTGGGTTGCCAGGGTCGTTATCGCCGCTGTAATAACGGCTGCAAACGATGGCCATGCCAGGCGGGTCGACCCCCTCTTTGGCGCGCGTGATGTAGGATTCCCCGGTCAGTTTCAAATCGGTCCAGGGTGAAAGCGCGACGCCAGCGATTGGTAGGGTCAGGCCCAGGTCTTTGAGCGCCAGCAGGGTGGCGAGACACAATCCACCGCCGGCTGACTCACCCGCGATAATGATCCGCGTGCCTGGTGCAATGTGTGCCAGCAGCCAGCGGTACGCGGCAAGCGTGTCTTCCATACCCGCCGGGAAGGGATGCTCGGGCGCTAAACGGTATTCAAACAGGAGCAGCCGCATGCCCGTGCCAGCCACGAACTTGGCTACCAGCGCGCGGTGGTCCGCGCAGGAGCCGGAAACATAGCCGCCGCCATGCGTATAGAAAATCACCGCGTCTTCGGTCTGGGCGATGGGACCCCCGGCGCTGGGCTGAAGCCATTCCGCCGAGAGCCCAGCTGCTAAACCTGGGATGGTGACCGGGACGGCTTCAACGCCAACCGGCATTTTCGCCTGCCGCGCGCCTTTTTCGCACAGTTCGCGAAAGTCCGCGATCGAAGTATGCTCGTCCCAGGCTGCCTGCTTCAGGTGACCCTGCATCAGGTGACGGTTCTTTAAGGCAAATTTGATGAGTTTGCTCTGCCAGCTTGCCATGCTATTCATTCCTTGTGTTTTATCAACATCCAATAAATTTCTTTTATCGTCGTTTCGCTCGTTTACGCTTTTTGCGATTTGGCTAAATAAGCCTGCTTGCGGCGTTCCATCTCTTCCCGCGCGGCGCGGATCGTTTCCAGAGGATCGATCTGTTCCACCGAGGCATCAAACATTTCGGGGTGCGGCCCACCTGCGGCTAACTGGTAGGCGGTGCCATTGTTGCTGCGCAGCAGATAACCGGCATCCACCAGCCAACGGCGCAGCGTTACGTGATCGAAGAACTTGATCTGGCAGACTTGCAGGAGCCAGAGCTGAAGCCTTTCGTTGATTTCTTTCTCGGTATAGGTAGCCTGTTTCCCGATCAGCAAAGCCGCGCTTTTCAACAAAATGTGCTGGTCTGCCTCATCTTTTGGCATACCCGAGAGGCCGCTGCGCAGGCAAAGATTCGAAAGCCGTTTTACAAACTGCTCGCGGGTCATATTTTGAAGGGTGCTCATGGTGTATCTCCTTTTCAGTAAATTCCTGGCCACAAAATCTGGCTGTTTGATCGAACTAAAGGTAGTTTACTGGAAACCTGGTACAGTTGAATACGTACCAAAGTACAATAATGTTTCCGTACCCAATCGAAAAGCGCCACCCACCGCATGAGGTATAACCTAACCTATCACCTGATGCCGTTTTAAGCCTGCCGTCCGCCGGAATGAGCCCTTGGTTTTACTTGCAAAAAATATATATTTATCTATAATATACAGAGGATCCATTAATTCCATTTCAAAAAGCTCTACACTCAAGGAGACAGGCGTATGGATGAACTGGTTAAACAGGTCGTGCAAAAAACCGGAATTTCCGAGGAACAGGCCCGCCAGGCAGTGAATGTGGTCCTGGAATTCTTGAAACAACGGTTGCCCGCTCCGATTGCATCGCAGCTGGACGGGGTCTTGAATAACGCGGGGGTTGGGGGAGCGCTGGGCGGCCTATTCGGAAAGAAGTAGGCTGCCTTTTTTCTTTAAGATAGGAGGATTGAATGGCAAACGCGACTGCTGTAGATAATATTCGTGGGATCACGCCGCAATTAGCGGAAAAGCTAAAGGAACAGAAGATCTTAAACACGGACCAGTTGCTTAAAGCGGGCTGTACGCCTGAAGGCCGCAAAGCGTTGGCGAAACTCATTGGAGCGGAGCCCAATGCATTGTTGGAAATCCTTAACCGCGCAGACCTGGACCGGATTGCAGGCATTGGACCTGCTTACGCCAACCTGCTCGAAGAAGTCGGCGTAGATACGGTGAAAGAACTGTCCAAGCGCGTTCCAGCTAACCTGCATAACAAAATGGCAGAGGTCAATACGGTAAAGAAAATTACCACCCATCCACCAACCCTGCAACAGGTTGAAGCATGGGTGGCGGAGGCCAAGAACCTACCGGTTTTACTGGAATACTAATTTTGGGGAGTATGCAGGCTTGACTTCCGATAAAAGGTAGGCCAGGTTCGAATTTGTTACGCTCTTCTAAGACAGAGGAAATCATTCGATGTTAAAAGAATTTCGGGATTTTCTTTCACGCGGAAATGTCATTGACCTGGCAGTTGCCGTGATCCTGGGGGTCGCCTTTGGGGCGATCGTCACCTCACTGGTCAATGACATCATCATGCCGCTGATTGGCATCATCATCGGCGGGATCAGCTTCACTGATTTGGTGTTCCAGGTAGGCACTGCTCAGGTGAAATATGGGAATTTCATTCAGGCCCTGGTGAACTTCCTGATCATCGCTTTTGTGGTATTCATGATTGTCCGGTCCATCAACCAGATCCAGGAACGCTTCCGAAAACCTGCTCCGGTAGTTGCTCCGCCACCGCCTCCTGAGGATGTGTTGTTGCTCAGGGAAATCCGCGACCTGCTGCACGATCGCACCCGCGTCGTCTAAATTATCAAAAAATACAATACAATCGAGGGCCGCGCTAAGCGGCCCTTTATTATTGTGGATCTGCGGATCTGGGCTGAATGGAAAGGTGGGGGGAGAAGAACACCTCATCCCGCGGTTCGCCGCCATCTCTCCTTGCGTTGGGCAACCTATCCTTGCGACGAACCGTACCTTCTCCAAAATTTGCAAAGCCAAATTTTAGCGAAGGGTGGCTTATTTTGCCAATCAAGTCCCCTGGCCCACCCATGTTTATCTGCCAAAAGGCACCCTTCTCTATCAAACGCCGGTTTTGCGTTTGATGGAGAAGGGCCGGAGATGAGGTGTCCTTTTCCGCCAGCCCAAATTCACGTTACTATAAGGGTAGAATTGATTTTTGAATTCGGGTTACAATTATTTCATTCAAATCAGCCCTTCGTCCCTGAACCTGCGCTATGACTGTACCGCTCTTGACGACCAAGTTGTATGTCCCACTGCCGGGGAAGTACCTGGTTATGCGGGCGCGCCTGATTGAAAAACTCAACCGCTGCCTGGAGCCAGGCTGTCGTTTGGCCCTGATTTCTGCTCCGGCGGGTTTTGGCAAGACCACCTTGATCGCCGCCTGGGTCGCCGCCGCTGCAACGGACCGGAAAGTGGCCTGGCTGTCGTTGGACGAAGGGGATAATGACCCGGTGGTCTTTTGGAGCTACGTCATCGCGGCGCTGCGCACGCAGCAGGCGGGGGTGGGCGAGCAGGCGCTGAACCTGCTGACGGCACAGGGCGGTGACCTGGAACGAAAAGTAGCTTTCCTGCTCAATGACCTGGCTGAGGTTGACCGGCCTTGCCTGTTGGTGCTGGATGATTATCATCTCATTCGCAGCCCGGGCATCCACAAGTCGCTGGCCTTTTTTGTTGAGCACGCCCCGCCGCACATCCACCTGCTGCTGGCATCGCGCACCGACCCGCCCATGCCGCTGGCGCTGCTGCGCGGGCGGGGGCAACTGCTGGAACTCCGCCTGAGCGACCTGCGTTTTTCGGACGAGGACGCGGAGCAGTATTTGAACAGCCGCATTGGCCTGAATTTGGCGGCCCCCTCGGTGCAGGCGTTGAATCAGAAGACTGAGGGCTGGGTGGCTGGCCTGCAAATGGCAGCTCTGGCGATGCAAGACAGCACCCCGCGGGACAGCGTCCCGAGCGATCGAACGGGAATACCCGCAGCGGAAGGGGCGCAGGCAGGCCTGGCCAGGTTTGTGGCCTCTTTTTCGGGCAGCAACCGCTTCATCCTGGATTATCTGATCGAAGAGGTGCTCAACCGCCAGCCGGAACAGGTGCAGCACTTCCTGATCTATACCGCGATTTTGGAGCGTTTGTGCGCGCCGTTGTGCGCGGCTTTGTTGCAAGAGGATGAGGCCGCTGCCCGGCTGGATGCGCAGTCGATTTTAGAATCCCTGGAAAGCGCCAACCTGTTTATCTTTCCCATGGACCAGCAGCGTTACTGGTATCGCTATCACCAGTTATTTGCGGACTTGCTGCGCAAACGCCTGGTGCAAACCGCGCCCGAGGCGATCCCCGAGCTCCACCGCCGAGCGGTCGCGTGGTACGAGCAAAATGGGCTGATCCCCAGCGCGATTTAACATGCCCTCCAGCTGCACAATTTTGAGAAAGCCGCGGCGCTGATCGCCCAGGTCGCTGAGGCGATGTGGGGGCGGGGCGAGCACACCACCCTGTTAGCCTGGATGGCGGCCCTGCCGGATGAGATTAAGCAGCGCTATCCTGCGCTGTTGACCTTTCAGGTTTCGATGTTAATCAGCGCCGGGAAAGGTAAAGAAGCCGAAGCCTGCATTGTGCTGCTCGAACGCTATATTCAGGATGCGCTGCGGGCGACCAATGCGGATGGTTCGAACGACCCGGCTGCGCTAAACCCGGAACAGGCGGCTTTGATCGGGAATGTATGCGCTTTGCGGACGTATATTGCCTCTTTCTTCGGTGACCGGCCGGCCCTTTTTGAACAGGCCAAAATGGCGCTGCAAAACCTGACCCGCCCGGAGGATGCCGGGCAGCGCTGCGGGGTTTCACTGGTCCTGGCGAACGCCTACCTGAGCGAAGGCTGCCTCGAGGAAGCGGATCAGACTTATCTGGAGGCGATGGCTGCCGGAGAACATGCGCAAAAGCCGGCGATGGCGCTGACGGGTGCGGCAAATCTGGCGGTGGTGCGCTGGTTCCAGGGGCATTTGCGCCGCGCCACCGAGGCCTGCCAGGCGGGTCTGCACTCAATTGCGGAGCACAACCTGGACCGTTCGCCGATGACGGTGGATTTATGGCTGACCTGGGGAGCGATCCTGTGCGAACAGGGCGCGCTGGCAGAGGCAGAAACTTTCCTGCGCCAGGGGCTGGATGTGGCCCTGGAACAGCAGTATATCTGGCAAGTCGCCTGGGGCTACCAGGCCCTGGCACGCCTGCGCCTGGCGCATGGCCAGCTGGCTGAGGCTGAAACTGCCGCGCAGGCTGGCGTGGAATGGGCCGCGGCCCACGCGGTGCCGGATCACTTCGCCAGCCCGGGGGTGGGGCTGCTGGCAAGCATCTGGCTGCGGGAGGGGAAAATTGCCAAAGCTGCGGCGTATCTCCAGGAACGCGAGCTTCAGGCGCAGGACGAGATCCGCTTCCCGCGCGCTTCTGAATACCTGGCGCTGGCCCGTCTAAAAGGGACGCAAGGCGATAGCGCGGCGGCTGACCTGCTTGCACGGCTCATCCAATGGGCCGAAGCTCACCAGGACACGGGCACTCTGGTAGCGGCGCTGCTGCTGCGCGCGCGGCAGCACCCGTCAGGCGGCGGCTTGCGGGAAGGCCTGGCGGATCTGGAACGCGCTCTGGCAGCCGCCGAACCGGAAGGCTTTAGCGAGGTCTTTGTGGTGGAGGGCGAGCCTATGGCCGAACTGCTGAGACAGGCTGTGCAGCAGGGTCAGCACGCGGAATATGCTGCGAAGCTGCTGGAGGCCTTTCCTGGCCTGCCCACCGGCGCGCCGGCAGCGAGCAGGGACGTGGAAGAAGCGGCGAAACCTGCCCCGGCCCCCGCCAAGCCCGCCCCGGCTGCCCTGGCCGAGGCCTTGAGCAAGCGCGAAATGGAAACCCTGCAATTAATGGCGCAAGGGCTCTCCAATAAAGAGATTGCTCAGAAGCTTTACCTCTCGCTGCGCACGGTGAAATACTATTCGACCGGCATCTATAACAAACTGGGCGTTGACAGCCGGATGCAGGCGGTCATTCGAGCGCGCGAGTTAGGGCTGCTCTAGCGTCAGGCCAGCCTTCCAAGATCCTTTTTCCCTGCTTTGCCCCAAAGTACGTATCCAACCCGCTTTGCTCAAGGTATATTGATCCTGGCAGCGTTTTGCTGCCGAATCGGATTGGGAGGAAACGCGCCTATGATCTATCACATCAGAATCAGCGGGGCATTGGACGAGACCTGGTCAAACTGGCTGGGCGATGCGCATATCCAAACCGGGGAGACGGCGCAGGATGGCATCATCTCTACGCTGGTTGTTGATTTGCCCGATCAGGCTGCTTTGTTTGGCGTGCTTGACCATATCCGCGATTTGAACCTGGCGCTGGTCTCGGTCCAGCGCCAGGGAGATCAGCTGGAGATGGATCCGGCTGGCGATTCACTCCAGTGACTGGGTGAATTCCAGTCCGGTGAAGTCGTCCAGGCTGGCGCCCAAGGGGCGGTTATCGGGCTTGGCCGGGTTCAGCCCGGTGTAGATCAGGGTAGGCTGTTGGAAATTGGCATAGGCCACGAAGGGGCTCAGCTGTTTAAGCAACGCGCCAGCGTTGGCAAACCGGTCATCCTCTTCAACTTGGGTATAGGTGCGCAGCCGGCTGGCGGCATAGGAGAGCCCATCGGTGAAGAAAGGCAGGCCGCGGTAGAACATCTCGCCCAGGGCTTGAACCGCCTTCTCGTGCTCGCCCATGCGCGCCATGTGTTCAGCATACAGGGCCGCACCATCCGCCAGCCAGGGGAAGAATTCCATCAGGTTGCGCGTCCAGGTATGCAGCTTGGCCAGGTCCCCCAGGCGCAGCAGGGTGTAAGCCCCCACACAGGCCGCGATGGGATCGGCCATCTTACTACGCAGCAGGTCTTCGGAAAGCAGGTAGGGTGAGCCGCCTTCGATCAGACTGCTGGCCTGGGCGATCAACCCGCCAGAGAGGAAGCGCAGCATAGAATCAGCCATGCGGTTTTCCAGGTCCAGGTCCACAAAAGGCTCCTGGCGGGGATAGAGCGTGAGCTGCAGCGCGCACTGCCCCCAACTGGGAGCGGGCAGCAGGATATTCACCGCGGGCTGCCCGGGCTGCAGCACCTGCAAGATCGTTTCGGGTGGCGCGTAAATGCTCAAGTGCAGCGAGCCGGGTTCGGGGTTGGAGACCTCCCGTATATCGTTTTGCGGGTCTTGGACTTCTTCTAACTGGTCTAAAAGCGGGTTCCCGCGGAAGATGCGCAGCCGGGCCTGCACTACGGCTCTTTCTGGCGGGGACGCTTTCACGCCTGCTTCTTCCGCAAGATATGAGAGGGGCGGGGCGCTGACTGGTTCTCCCGGGAGGGAGAAAGAATTGCCATGCCCGCCGCTGGGGGGAGGGGGAGCAGAGGTTGCGCTGCTGGAGGGCAGCTCGCTGATAGGCTCTTGCACGAGTTTCACCCGGGTCTCGGCCTGGTCGCCGACCAGTACTTCGTTTACCATTTGTTCGCCGCTGGGCAGGTAGGCAGAGACGTAGTATTTGCCCGGGTCAAGCGTGACCTCCTCCGTGCTGAGGGTCGTGACCACCAGCGAAAGGTTGGGCCGGCGGATCTCGACGGGCAGGATCAGATCCTTTGCCTCTGGCGAGAGCAGTTCGAACTGGAAAGAAAGCGTACTCATGGCGTCATCCGAAACCTTTTATACGTGGCTGGCGGCAGCAAGGGGCGGGCTTTCCCGCGCACGTCCACGAAACGCGGGTTAGGCGGAGAGATGGCGGCGCTGATGGAATAAACCCCGGCGGGCCAGGTGCAGTTGTAGGGATGCGGGGCGACCGGGAAGGGGATTTGCGGCCCCACCTGACCTGAATCATCCAGCACGACCAGGTGGGTGTGCTGGAGGGCATCTGGCGGATCGATAGCCAGCGTCACGCGCACCATAGGGGTCTGGTCCAGCCAGCAGAGCACCTGGTTCTCAGAGATCATGCCGGTGGTGCTGACCTGCTGGTCAGTGCCATGCAGCTGGTTGAGATCGTTAATCAACAGGGTCAGCGTCTCCGTCAAGCGCAGCACTTTCACGCCCCAATGTTCGCCGGCGTTGTCTTCGACCAGGTCACCGGCATCATTCTCCAGGCAGGCCAGCAGGGCTTTGCTAAAGAGGGTCTGCTCGCCTTTGAGCGCCTCAGCTTGCTTGCCGGGGGCGGCTGCGAAAAAGACCGGCGCGCAGGTGCGCTCGTCTTTGGCGGATAGCTGCACGCGGAACACCTGCCCGGTGCGGTCCTGTTCGAAGTTGCGGAACGCCGTCAGGAAGTCGCGGCAGGTATCGATAAAATAGAATTGGGTTTTGGGCATCAGGCCGTATAAGGGGGAGTCGGCCATGCCGTTGAAGATGTTGCCGAAGGCTACCGCATTTTCCAGAGGAGCATTGGGATTCTCCACCACATCTTCCAGGAGCAGCACCGCGTCGTTATTTCCCCGCTGCGCGCCGTGCCCGGCAAAGTAGAAGAAAGTGGCCTTTTCATGGCCTTGCGCGTCTTTCTGCCAGGCGGCGGCTTCTTCCTGGAAATTATGCAAAGTGACCCCCTGCGCCAGATCGCGCATCTCTGGCGCTGCCGCCAACTCTGCCTGGCTCGGAGACAACAGCAGCCGGCAGGTGATCAGGGGCGGGTCCAGGCGGTCCTGGTTGGCTTTGAGCCAGCAGTACACCTTATAAGCCGAAGTGGCGGTACTGGAAAGCTGGGTCAGGCCGAGCGTGCGCGGGGAAATATCCTCTTCTTTCTCGGGCAGGAAGCGGTACGCGCTGACCCCGGCAATCAAGGCGTGCAGCCCTGGTTGACCGGTAAACGCAGCCCGCCGGTCAATGACAAGCGTCATGTTTTATCTCCCTTCGCTAGCTCAAGGCAAGGCTTTCTAAGTGACCTTTTCCTTCCATACGCCGCACATCGATTCATAGGCGGGTTTAAATACCAGCCGCAGGATGAGCGCGGCGACGACCGGAGCAATGATGGGCGCCAGGCCCAACTGAGCGATCAAAATTCCGGCGATGGCAGCGCCCACCGCGTCCCGCCCGACGCCGAAAGCGTCCAGAACCTGCTGGCGCTGTTCGTTATCCTGGTTCTGCGACCCGCAGATCAGTTCGAAAGCCTGCCCATGCACGCGCTGGAAGAACAGCTCGCCAAACTTTCGCAGGTCCTCCGCCGCGCCTTGAGCCTGGATATTATGGGGGATGGTGGGCTGGAAAGAACTGCTCAAGCTGACGTCCTGCTGCATGGCCTTCAGCCGCAGGCCCAGTTCCTGATACAGGTCATCCGTAGAGGTATCCGCCTGGTTTAACGCGGCTACCGCCGGCTGCGCGAGTAAGGTGATATCGGTCATGCTTTGCCTCCTGGTTGGGGACGAAAGAAACGGCGCAAAAAGAAATGCTACTTCTATTATAGATAATTCAAGTCCATTTTCAACCGTGAGAATCAGCCAGGGTGTGGATTATTTTTTGCGCTACCAGGCAGAGAGGCATTGCCTCTCTGCCTGGTAGCGCAAAACTTTGAAACGCACCCTATCAGCCTAGGCTTAGAATCCAGATCAGCAGGTGCTTAAGCCTGGCTGCTGGCTCAGGTCAGCTGCCGGACCAGGGAGCGCAGATCCAGCCACCACTGCTCTTTCTGGCGCGTGTGGTCTGCGTCGATCATGCGCGGCATATCTTCCAGTTCATGGATCTGAATTTGGCCGCTCTGGATGCCAATAAACGCGCCGGTGGTAGAGTTCTTTTCGGCTTCCTCGCTCAAGAACTGCACGCAGCGCGTAGCCAGGCGGATCGCCTGGATGCGGTCAAATGGCGAGGGGTTGCCGCCCTGCTGCATGTGCCCCAGGATGGCGGTGCGCACATCGAACAGGTTGTGGCTCTCTTCTTCAAACAACGCGCCCATGAAGTTGGTGGTGTACAAGGGGTTCGCCTTCTCATTGCGGATCACCAGGCTGAGGCGTTTGCCTTCCTTGAAATCCTCAATCATATAGTTTAGATCGGCCTCCAGGTCGCTCAAGGTAACCCCTTCTTCGTTAAGATAGACCCGCTCGGCGCCGCTGGCGATGCCGCTCATCAGGGCCAGGTAGCCGCAGTAGGTGCCCATCACTTCCACCACGAAGCAGCGCCGCGTGGCGACCGCCGACTGCTTGATCTTGTCCAAAACTTCCACGATGCTGTTCAGGGCAGTATCCGCGCCGATGCTCAATTCGGAACCGGGCAGATTATTATCGATGGATGCCGGCAGGCAGATAATGGGGATGTTGAAGGCCGGGAAGGTTTCGCGCTGCGCGGAAAGCTTGTAAGCGGCTTCGTAGGCCGACCAGCCGCCGATCACCAGCAGCCCTTCGATACCCTGCGCTTCCAGGGTCCGGGCGATGGCATACCATTCGCGCCCGGAAGGCACTTTGCGGCTGACGCCTAACTGCGAGCCACCCATCGAACCCCAACCGTGCACGTCCATCCAACCAAATTCTTTGAACTCCCCGCGGGCCAGCCCTTCGAAACCGTTGTGTACCGCGATCACAGTATGGCCCTGGTCAACGGCCATGCGTACTGCGGCGCGTACAGCCGTGTTCATCCCTGGCGCAGGCGCGCCGTCGGTGAGGATCGCCAGGCGCAGCCGGCGGATGTTTTCGGGCGGGGGATGCGGCAGCGCGCGGATCAGGGTGCGCAGGATGCGGAACTCTTCCTTAAAGCTGCCGCCGCGCAGGTCCATGGCCCGCTCATAATCCCGGGTTGAGATGGCTTCGGCTACGGCGCGAGTCTTCTGCACGCACTCCATCAGCGGCAGGTGGGTGATGCGGTTGTAGCGCATCCCGATCAGCTGCGGTTCTGTGTCTGGGGTGGCCTCGAGCAGTTCTTCGACAGCCGCGCGGCCGACCAGTGTGCTCATCCAGCGGTCAAAGGCGCTGGGCGAACCGCCGCGCTGGATATGCCCCAGGATGGTCACGCGGGTATCTTCCCCCAGGCGCTCTTCGAGCACTTTGCAGACCTGCGCGCTGGTGATGGGGTTGCCGTTGCGGTCGCGCGCGCCCTCGGCGATGACGACAATGCTGTGCCGGCGGCCCGCTGCTCGCCCGGCTGCCAGCACCTCGCACATCAAGGATTCCCAATCGTCGGTTTCGGGCGGGCTTTCCGGGATGAATACCCAGTGCGCCGTCCCAGCCAGGCTGCTCATCAGCGCCAGGTAGCCGCAGTTGCGCCCCATCACTTCCACGACAAAGGTACGCTGGTGACTGGCGGCAGTGCTGCCGATCTGGTCGAGGGCGTCGGTGATGCGGTGCAGGGCCGTATCCGCGCCGATGGTCATATCCGTGCCGAAAAAGTCGTTATCAATCGAACCTACCAGGCCGACAATCGCCAGACAGGGATGATTTTCGGCGGCATCCTCGGGCAGTTCTCCAGAAGCGACCAGTTCAGCGATCAGGCTGCTCCATTCCTGGCGGAAGAGATTAGCGCCGGTGAGGCTGCCATCCCCGCCGATGACCACTAGCCGGTCGATACCGCGTTCCACCAGGTTCTTCGCGGCTTTGAGTCTCCCCTCTCGCGTGCGAAAGTCTGGGCAGCGCGCCGTACCAATTGTCGTGCCGCCGCGCTGGATAATCCCGCCGACATCGCTCGACTGTAACTCGCGAATCTCGGCGCCGCCATCCACCATGCCCTGATAGCCATCGTAAATGGCAAAGACCCGCGCCCCCATGCCGATCGCGATCCGGACCACGGAGCGCAAGGCTGCATTCATGCCTGGCGCGTCTCCGCCGCTGGTCAAAACGCCGATCACCTTTTCACCCGCTTGCGTCATCGATTTCTCCTTCACTGCGCCAAATTCCGGGGCAGCCTCGGTTATTTGCTGTTTCTGCTGTAAAAAACAGTCGTTTTTTGCAACTCTTATCATTTTAGCGGATTTTCCAGCCTGAGCAAATGGGTTGGCAGGGGCAAGGAGCTTTTGGACCACTCCCCGGATTAATCCCCAAATTTTGCGCCAGATTCTCCCTTACCGCTATATAATGAGAACGAATGGTGCAATACTCGGGTTTTTCCTTCTTTATTGAATCAATTTGATTGGTTGAAATTTAGGGATGGTCTCTGATGGAAAGAACGCTAAAACTAAAGATCGATCCGGAGATCTGCCAGTGCTGCGAGCGCTGTGAGGCCGCGCGGGTCTGCCGCATGAAGGCGATTGTGCAGATCGACCCTGGCGAGCAGCCGTATATTGAAGGCAGCCGCTGCCGCGACTGTTGGATCTGCGTGCCCGCCTGTCCTCATGGCGCAGTGCAGAAAATATTCCCGGATTGGATCACGCATTGATGGAAAGTAACCCAGCCTCCAAGCCGCAGCCGGCCAACCCTGAACGCATCCGCGAGCTTCAGCAGCAAATTGCCGACTTGAAGAAGCAGTGGCCGGCCCATTCCGTCCCGGCAAGTATGATGCAGCGCCTGGATGAGCTAGAAGAAGAACTGGAAAATGAGCTGGCTTTATCCCGGCGCAAGTAGCGCCGGGTGCGGTTAATAAACCGGCGCTCAATGGCCAATCTGCCATTGAGCGCCGGTTTATTTTGACATTTTGCAGCGGGCTATTGCGGATTTGAGGATTCCCTAAGACACGCTGCTTGGAACGGGCGTAGGTTCGCTGGCAGCGGGAACGGGCTGCGGCAGCAGATTGGCCTCTTTGACAATGCGCGGGACGATATCTTCCCAGCCTACTGTCATCACATGGATGCCGTTGAAGCCCTGCAGGTTGCGGATCTTTTCGATCAGTTCCAGCGTGATCTGCACGCCTTCTTCGGCGGCATTCCCTTTTTCTTCCGCGGCTTGCATGCGCTGCAGCACGGGGTCGGGGATAAATACGCCAGGGACTTCATCGTTCATGTACTTAGCCATCTTGAAGGACTTCAAGGGGGAGATGCCGGCGAGGATATAGACCTTGTCGAAGATATTGCGTTTGGCCAGTTCGTTGAGCCAGGTTTCCAGACGCTCCGTTTCGAAGATCAGGTTGGTCTGGAAGAACTGCGCGCCAGCATTGACCTTCTTATGCTCGCGGATGGCCTGGAATTCGGGCCGAGAGGCGTAGGGCGAAGCGGCTGCTCCGAGGAAATACTTGGGAGGGAACTTGATATCCCGCCCATCCAGGTACTTGCCTTCGTCGCGCATCTTGCGCAGGATCCACAGCATTTGCACAGAGTCGAGGTCTAAAATATCCATGCGGCCCCAGGGACCTGAGGCAAGCCGGTTACTGTCACCGGACAGGCAGAGGTAATTGCGAATACCCAGCCCATTCGCGCCCAGCGCTTCGCCTTGCAAGGCGACGCGGGTGGTATCGCGGGCGGCGATTTGCAGCACGGGTTCCGCGCCATGCTGCACGGCGATGGTGGAACAGGCCCAGGAGGACATGCGCGGGGTGGCTGAAGCCGCATCAGTGAAGTTTACCGCAGTGACGAAGGGCTTGAGCATTTCGATGTTGCTGATTAATTTCTTGGTGGAGACGGTCTGCGGCGGCTGGATTTCAGCGGTCACCACGAACTGACCCGCTTTGAGTCTGCGCTCCAATTCTGACACCGGTTCGCTGTACTGGGGCGCATGGTACTCTGAGTCGCCCTGCCACCAGACGGGCTGGCGCACCGGGCGGAAGACACTCTCCACCGCCGCATCGCGTTTCTTGCCATCTGTGGAAAGCACCCCGCTGATAAACTTGCCCGGGCCTACTTTTCGGATTTGTTCAAACACGCCGCCTAACTGCTCGCCGCCTACCGTTTCCCAATCCAAGGGCGGCAGCACTTCGAGCAGCAGCTCCTGACGGCCCATTTTAAAAGCGCGGTCGTAAATGCGGTACCAGATGCAGGGGCGGGTCTCATCCACGTAGCAGTGTTCGGGGGTCGAACCGCCGCAGGGGCCGTTGCGGACGCCTTTGGGGCATTCCATGGGGCAGATAAAGGCAGTTTCCTGCAGCAGGCAGTTCCCACATTGGCGGCAGCCCCATAAGGGTCCTTTGTACACCATTTCCAGGCTGTTTAAGAGACTGTTGTACCATTTTTCCCGGTGGAAAGGATAATAAATGGGCTGCCAGCGGCGTCCAGGGGTTAGGATAGGCATCGAGACCTCCTCATATGGCTAAGACCAGCGAAACAATCCATCGCAGAAGTCCAGCCAGGCCCTGGTATAGCCTGGCTGGACTGAAGCACCAATCAGGTTTGAGGATCTTGCAGTTCAGCGGCGTGGAGGGTGTTGCGCATGAGCATGGCAATGGTCATGGGACCCACCCCACCGGGCACGGGTGTGAGCCAGCCGGCCACCGCTTTGGCTTCCTCAAAACACACATCACCCACCAAACGGTGGCCCGACTTCTTGCTGGGGTCAGGCACCTCGTTGATGCCCACATCGATCACCGCCGCGCCGGGCTTGATCCAATCCCCGCGCACCATTTCTTGGCGGCCAATGGCGGCGATGAGGATATCCGCCTGGCGCACCACCTCAGGCAGGTTGCGCGTGCGCGAATGGCACACGGTGACGGTGGCGTTGCGCCCAATCAGCAGCAGCGCGGCGGGCATGCCCACAATGTTGGAGCGGCCCAGCACCACGGCGTTGGCCCCTTCCAGCTTGACGCCGGACTGCTCGAGCAGGTAGATGCAGCCGGAGGGCGTGCAGGGCACAAACAGCGGCTCGCGCCCCTTCTGGGCCAGGCGCCCGAGATTGAGCGGTGAGAAACCGTCCACATCCTTTTCAATGCTGATCAGGGACAGCACGCGCTCCTCGTCAATCTGCGGCGGCATGGGCAGCTGCACCAGAATGCCGTTGACCCGCGGGTCGGCATTCAAGCGGCGCACCCGGTCTTCCACCTGGGCTTGGGTGGCAGCCCCCGGCAGCTGCTCGCTGAGCGAGCCCATGCCCAGCGCCGCGCAGCTCTTCTGCTTGGAGCTCACATAAGCCGCCGAATCCGGGCGGTCGCCGACTAAAACGGTAGCCAGGGTGGGCTGGGATTTCCCTTCCGCGACGCGTTGTGCGACCGCTTGCGCGACTTCCTGGCGCACCTGCTGGGCAATGGCTTTGCCATCGATCAATTTTGCCGTCATGTTGCCTCCCCTTAGAATAAGCCGACCACTTTGCCGGTGTCCAGGTCCAGGTCGACGTCGTAGAACACCGGGCGGGTGGGCAGGCCGGGCATGGTGCGCATGGTGCCCAGCAGCGGATAGAGGAAACCCGCCCCGACACTGGCCCGCACGTCGCGGATCAAGACGCGGAAACCGCGCGGCGCGCCTTTGAGGTTGGGATCGGTGGAGAAGGACAGGTGGGTCTTGGCCATGCACAGCGGCAGGTGGTCAAAGCCCAGGCGGGTGTAGAGGGCGATCTTCGCCTCCGCCTCGGGGGTGTAATCGACGCCCTCGGCGCGGTAGATCTCCTTGCAGATGATCTCCATCTTTTGCTTGATGGGCAGCTCCAGGTCGTAGAGGAAGTGGAACTGGCCGGGCTGCTCGGCAGCTTTGACCACGGCTTGGGCCAGGGCCAGGGCGCCCTCCCCGCCGTCCATCCAATGCGTGGAGACCACCGCGTCCATGGCCCCGGCAGCGAGGGCCGCCTGGCGCACCAGCTCCACCTCGGCGGGCGTGTCCGTGGCGAAGGAGTTGACCGCCACCACCACATTGACCCCGTACTTCAAGGCGTTCTGGATGTGCTGGGTCAGGTTGGGCAGCCCCCCGCGCAGCAAGTCCAGGTTCTCCGCGGTGTATTCGGCCGCCAGAGGCTTGCCAGCCACCACTTTGGGACCCCCGCCGTGCATCTTCAGCGCGCGCACGGTGGCCACCAGCACCACCACCTGCGGCACCAGCCCCGAGTAGCGGCACTTGATGTCAAAGAACTTCTCCATGCCGATGTCCGCGCCAAAGCCGGACTCGGTCACCACGTAGCCGTCGGCGCCGACCAGCTTGAGCGCGATGCGGTCGGCCAGGATGGAGGACTGGCCGTGGGCGATGTTGGCAAAGGGACCAGCGTGCACCAGGGCAGGCGTGCCTTCCAGGGTCTGCATCAGGGTGGGCTTGATGGCATCCTTCATCAGGACGGTCAGCGCCCCGGCTACACCCAGGTCCTCGGCGGTGACGGCTTCGCCCTGGCGGTTGGTGCCGATGACCATGGCGCCCAGGCGCTGGCGCATGTCGGCCAGGCTGGTGGTGAGGGCCAGGATGGCCATGATCTCGCTGGCCACGGTGATGTCAAAGCCGGTGCGCCGCGAGCGGCCCTTTTCATCCGGACCTAAGCCCACTTCGATCTCGCGCAGGTAGCGGTCGTTGGTGTCGATCACCCGCCGCCAGGTGACGGAAGCGGGGTCGATGTCCAGGCGGGCGAAGCGGCTGCGCTCGGCGGGGGTCAGCGTCTCGGGATCGGTCTTGGCGATGCCCAGTTTTTGCAGGCGGCGCAGCATGGAGGGGGAGAAGCTGCGCTGGCCGTTTTTATCGGGCGGGCACAGGGCGTTGAAGAGCTTCTCGTCGGACTGGTCGGCTTCGTGGAACAGGCGCGCGTCGATGGCAGCCGCCAGCAGGTTGTTGGCGGCGGTGATGGCGTGGATGTCGCCGGTGAGGTGCAGGTTGAAGTCTTCCATGGGCAGCACCTGGCTGTAGCCGCCGCCAGCGGCGCCGCCCTTGATGCCAAAGGTGGGTCCCTGGGAGGGCTGGCGGATGCAGGTGAAGACGCGTTTGCCCAGGCAGGCGCCCAGGGCCTGGCTGAGCCCGACGGTGGTGGTGGTCTTGCCTTCGCCTAAGGGGGTGGGGGTGATGGCCGTCACGTCCACGTACTTGCCGTTGGGCGCGTCCTGCAGGCGCTGCAGGATCTCCAGCTTGACTTTGGCCTTGTAGGGTCCGTAGAACTCCAGCTCCTCCGGCAGGATGCCGGCTTCTGCCGCCACCTGGGCGATGGGTTTGATCTCTGCGGCCTGGGCAATCTCAATATCACTTGGCACAGGTCGTTCCAGTTTCAATTTCGTAGGGGTAAAGGGCCGGGACATTTATTCTCCGTTAGATTGAAGGTTGGGGTATGCTCAGCTAAAAAAAGCAGCCCATTAACGAAAAGAAGTACTACAACCAGCAGGGTTGAAATATTATAAATATCATCGTTGTATCATCAGATGAAAACAAGTGATTATTTTCGCCGTTTTGGATACGTATGTCACTAGACAAGTGGGTTATATGTGACAGTCTTCACAATCCACCGAAATAGCATCTTTTGACCCCAAAAATGGCCATAACACCCAGTTTAACAGCAATTTAATCGAAAAGTGGCAGGAATCTCTTGATAATTTAATAAGAACTTAATCTATAATGGATTTATTCAAAAGAGCATGGCTTCGCTGGTTTCGTTTACGCAGTCAGGCCCTGACCGGTCTACTTAGTGTCTGAGGAGGCAGCCAATGCAACAAAGCACGATCCGTAATATTTTGGAAGTTAAGGGTTACCATATCTGGGCGGTGGAACCACAGGCATCCGTGTATGCTGCGCTGCGCGTGATGAGTGACAAAGATGTCGGCGCGCTGCTGGTGCTGGATGGTGACGAAATGGTGGGGATCATTTCGGAGCGCGATTATGCCCGCAAGGTGATCCTGGTGGGCAAAACCTCGCGCGAGACGCGGGTGGAAGAAATCATGAGCCAGAAAGTGATCACCATCCGGCCGAACCAGACCGTGGATGAGGCCATGGAACTGATGAACAGCAAGCACATCCGCCACCTTCCGGTGATGGATGGAAAGCGCTTGATCGGGATCATCACCATTGGCGACCTGGTTCGGGTGATTATCTTTGAGCAGCTTGAAGCGATGAAACAACTTGAAGATCGGCTCATTGCCCAGTGGCAGCACTGAACGGAAAATTTCAGGTAAACGTCCTGCTTAAATTCTCGTTCGGGTCTGTCTAAATTCAAATTCCTGTAAGGTCCAAACAATCTTTGGGCTAACCCAAACTTGCAAACTCGCATAGCCTTTGCTGAGGATCTTTCGCAGCAAAGTGAATGTCCTTGACGGATTGGCGCTGCGCCAGCCCCGTTGAGGCAAATCTACTGTGCTGCTCCTGAGCGCCTCAACCTGGGCGGACGGCAGGTGGGTTTGTGCTGGAATGGCGCAGTTTTTGGGCCATTTGAGGGAGTGGGCGTAAATTAAAGTTATATTAAGGGATTGTGAATAAAATCACACGTTTTGATTATGTCTAGTGACAATCGTAATTAAAATGGCGAATAAAGTCACTTGTCTTCATCTGTTGATCTAAGGATTATATTTAGTAACGCTATGCAAGTTCTGTGTTGTTCCACCAGGCTGTATTAATGCTATAGCTACCTTTATTTGTAATTTCCTATCGATATGTGCTTAAAAATTGAATAGCGGCTGACTTTCCTTAACCCGGTGTTGGAAGGAGATATTCATGGAAGAGGTTCAGATTCATGTGCCCGCAATGTATGGGGATCATCATGTCCTCGCAGTACGCCAGATGCTTTTGCAATTGCCTGGGGTATGTGAGGTTTATGCCAGCAGTTGTTTCCAAACGGTACAGGTGAAATACGAACCTGAGCGGATTGACAAAGAGACGATCAGCGCGGCCTTAGAAACGGCGGGTTATTTGCAGTCTTTGCAAATCCCCTTTGAAACGGGGGTGCCCGCTTATGGAAATACCCGGGGGGACGTCTTCTTCCGGCATACAGCTGCTTTCGAGCAAACCAAACAGGTGGTCCAGTTTACCCAGCGCGTTGCTTATAGCGGCCGGCCGCTGTGGCCCTGCCCCGGGATGGGGCTCATTAGCCTCAAGGAGGATGAGTAGCATGGCGAAAAGAAGGTCACCGCAAGAACAATCGATTGATCCGGCGGCGCAGGAGATGCTGATTCGGGCGGAGAAGCTCGGCATCAGCACTGCCTTTAGCCGGGCGGATGAAATGATCCCTTGTAATATTGGTGGGGCTGGGATGTGCTGCAAGCAGTGCGGCATGGGACCTTGCCGGTTGACGAAGGCCGGGCAAACCGGCGTTTGCGGCGCTACCATTGATACCGTTCAGGCCCGCAACCTGGTGCGTTCGATCGCTGCAGGGGCAGCCGCGCATTCGGATCACGGGCGCGATATGGCCTTTACCTTAAAGGCTGTCGCCCAGGGTGAGGCAGAAGGGTATCAGATCCGGGATGTCGCCAAGCTGCGCAACGTCGCCTCGCGCTATGGCATCAAAATTGAGAAACGCTCGCCCAATGAAATTGCAAATGAGCTGGCGGACATTTTTATCGCTCAGTTCGGCCAGCAGCATGGCAAAGTTTTACCGGTGGTTCGCGCTCCGGAAAAGCGGCAGAAAATCTGGGACGCGCAAAAAGTAACCCCGCGCGGGATTGATCGCGAAGTGGTTGAGGCGCTGCACCGTACGCATATCGGCGATGACCAGGACGCCGTGCATTTGCTGCAACATGCCGTGCGGACGGCGCTCTCAGATGGTTGGGGCGGCAGCCTGATCGCTACAGATGTTTCGGATATCCTTTTTGGCACGCCCGCGCCGATCCTCGGTCAGGCAAACCTGGGCGTCTTGAAAGCCGATATGGTCAACGTGGTGGTTCACGGGCACGAACCAACCTTGAGTGAAATGATCGTGGCGGCCTCGCAGGACCCGGAAATCATCGAATACGCCCTGGCAGCTGGCGCGAAAGGCATTAACCTGTCGGGGATCTGCTGCACGGCGAATGAAACTCTGATGCGGCAGGGCATTCCTGCGGCGGGCAACTTCCTGCATCAAGAACTGGCCATCCTGACCGGCGCGGTCGAGGCGATGGTCGTCGATGTGCAGTGCATCATGCAGGCCCTGGTAAACCTGGCGCAAATGTTCCACACCCAGATTATCACCACCTCTACCAAGGTCCGCATTACCGGCGCAGTGCATATCGAGTTTGAGGAGCACAATGCCCTGACGATTGCCAAGCAGATCCTGCGCACAGCCATCGATAACTATAAAAACCGCGGGGCCACGCAGATCCCGGATGTGCGTGAGACCTTGGTTCCTGGCTTTTCACACGAATATATCAACTACATGCTCGGTGGCAGCTACCGCTCGTCTTTCCGCCCATTGAACGACGCTATCGCCTCCGGGCGCATCCGCGGCGTAGCTGCAATCGTTGGCTGCAACAACCCGCGCAGTACCCAGGATTACCTGCATACCTATGTCACTCGCGAGCTGCTCAAAAATGATGTGCTGGTGGTACAGACCGGCTGCGGTGCGATTGCCAGCGCCAAGTTAGGGCTGCTGACCGGCGAGGCGGGGCTGGATCAGGTGGGCCCTGGCCTGCAAGAGGTCTGCGAAGCGATTGGTATTCCGCCAGTGCTGCACATGGGGTCGTGCGTCGATAATACGCGCATCCTCACCGTGCTGACCCAGATGGTCGAAGATGGCGGCCTGGGCGATGATATCGATCAGATCCCAGCAGTAGGTCTGGCGCCCGAGTGGATGAGCGAGAAAGCCCTGTCGATCGGCACCTATGTGGCGGCTTCGGGCGTGTACGTGATGTTCGGCGGCGCATCTCCGATCAGCGGGATGCCGGAGCGCATTGCTGGCAGCAATAGCGTGCTGAATTTCATGAGTGAAGGTTGGGAAAAGCTGTATGGCGGGAAGATGGAGTTTATCTCCAGCCCGGATGAGATGATTCGCCTCACGTTGGAGCACCTGGATAAGAAGCGGGCGGCGTTAGGGCTGGCCGAGTATGCTCCCAAGCGCTTTGGGCAAAGCGGTGACGCGCGCATGAACCAGTTAGAAATGCTTCCATTAGCAGAGCGGCAAAAGGCGCTTTATGGTGAAGCGGGCTAGTACAGTCGGGCAGAAATACCTCGGTGGTTATTCATTGTATCTGCCCGACTGTTTAATGTACCCGGCGCTAGACATAACCATAGAGCCATTTATGCCGCCGGGTACTAGTACAGTCGGGTAGTTGGCCAGTTTCCTGGCGCAAACCGGCCGGCAGCACCGTTTAATCACCGCTGTGGTATTTATACCCGCCTGTACCCATCTGCTGTGTACCGGTTAAAGGTTTTAGTTTAGACAGAGAAGAGGTGCGAATATGTCACGTTACATCGCTACTCGGGCCATTCGAGGCGCGAATGCTCTGGTAAATGAAGCAAATTATATGCTCCAAAAAGCGCTGGAGGAAAAAGGACCCGACACCCCGGTTGCCTTTCCCAATACAGCTTACTACCTGCCGTTGATCTATGGCATGACCGGCCAGCAGGTGACCACGCTCGGCCAGCTTGAACCGATTGTTCAACAGGCCCAATCGCTGCTGCACCCGGTTCCGGCAAAGCAGCTGTGGACGCCCTACCTGGGCGAAACCCTCGACAGCGGCATGGCGACCCTGCTCGCGGCGGAGACGATCGAAGCCATCCGCTATATCTATGATTTACAGCCTGAACGCATCCCCGGTTTTCAACTGGCGGGCGGAACGGCTTTTACCAGCCCGGACCTGATCACGGAAGGCGCGGCCGGGCAGAGCGATGGTGTGGGGCACCTGAACGGCCCTATCGATGACATCCAGCTGCGTTCCTGGGGCATTCAACTGGTAGACGGGCGCATGCCCGGGTTCGCCGCGATTGTTGGCGCGGCGAAGTCGAATGAAGTTGCCGTGAAAATCGTCCGCGAACTGCAGCGGCGTAACATTTTGTGCTTCCTCTCGGGCAACGTCAATGGGCGCAGCATCATCCACCAGCTGGCAGAAGAAGGCGTTGACCTGGGCTATGACACCTACACCGTCCCCTTTGGTACGGATACGATCAGCGCCATTTATGCGCTTGGCTTTGCCGTCCGCTCTGCCATGACCTTTGGCGGCATGAAAGGCGGCATGGCGCGCGATATCCTGCTGTATAACAAGGAGCGCGTCTTTGCCTTTGTGCTGGCGCTGGGTGAGGTGGATGATTTGAAGTATGCCGCCGCGGCTGGCGCGATTAACTTTGGTTTCCCTGTGATCGCCGACACGGTCATTCCTGAGATCCTCCCTACGGGCATCACCACTTATGAACACGTGGTCAGCATGCCCTTCAACGAAATCGATGGGGCAGATGACCTGGAGCGCGCCGAAAAGCTGGTGCAGAAGTGCATCGAAGTGCGCGGCGTCAAAGTCAAAGTGGCGAATGTGCCGGTGCCGGTGCCCTACGGTTCAGCCTTCGAAGGCGAAGTTGTGCGCAAAGCGGATATGCGGATTGAGTTCGGCGGGAAGTATGCGCGCTGCTACGAATACCTTTCCATGGTAGAGCTGGATGAAATCACCGATGGAAAGATCGATGTGATCGGTCCAGGCTTTGAAGAGCTTAAGGCGCAGAGTGCGATGGACATGGGCATCGTGATCAAGGTGGCTGGCAGAGGCATGCAGAAAGACTTTGAGCCAGTGCTCGAGCGCCAGATCCACTACTTCATCAACGGCGCGTCCGGGATCCAGCATATCGGTCAGCGGGATATTGCCTGGATCCGGATTTCGAATGCCGCCGCGGATAAGGGCTTTAACCTGATCCACTTTGGCAAGATCCTGCACGCCCGGCTGCACGCCGATTTCGGCGCGATTGTGGATAAAGTCCAGGTTACTATCTATACCGAGCCGGAGCAGATCCAGTACTGGCTGGGCAAGGCGCGCGAGGCTTACGACTTCCGCAATAAACGGCTGGCGGACCTGACGGACACGGCCGTGAACGAATTCTACTCCTGCACGCTTTGCCAGTCCTTCGCGCCAGACCACGTCTGCATTGTCAGCCCGGAACGCCTGGGGCTGTGCGGCGCGTATAACTGGCTAGATTGCAAAGCCTCCTACAGCATTAACCCCACCGGTCCGAACAAACCCATCAAATTGGGCAGTAATAGTGATGGGACAAAAGGCTACTGGAGCGGAATCAATGAGTACGCGGAGATGGCCTCGCATGGCAAGGTCAGTGAAGTGGCCATGTACTCTATCATGGAAAACCCGATGACGGCCTGCGGCTGCTTTGAATGCATCGTGATGCTGATCCCTGAAGCCAACGGCGTCATGGTGGTCAACCGGGAAGATACCAGCATGACCCCGGCCGGAATGACCTTCAGCACCCTGGCCGGGATAGCCGGCGGCGGCTTACAGACGCCCGGGGTGATGGGGGTAGGGAAGTACTATCTGGTCAGCCCGAAATTCATTTCGGCGGATGGCGGTTTCAAGCGCGTGGTCTGGATGAGCAGCGTTCTCAAGGAAACCATGGGCGATGAACTGCAAGCGGTCGCGAACCGCGAAGGCGACCCAGACCTGATTGGCCGGATCGCGGATGAGCGCGCCGTAACCAATGTCGATGATCTCCTGGCCTGGCTGGAAGAGCACAATCACCCGGCTCTGATCATGGACCCGATCTTCTAATGCAGGTAAATCATGGTTGAGCGGAAGCTGGTGCGGGATTTGATGAGCGTGGGTGTGCCCACCTGTGCGCTGCAAACGCCGATTTAACAGGTGGCGCGCTTGCTGCTCAACGGGGATGTCGACTGTGTGGTCGTGATGGACGCGGAAGGTCACGCACAAGGGGTCATCGACCAGGATCATCTGGTGAAGGCCTATGCTCAGGATGCGTGGGATCACTTGCTTGCCGAAGACGTGATGCAAGAAGACGTGCCGCAGGTGCCACCGGATATCCCGCTGGTTGCGGCAGCGCAGTTGATGCTGGATATGCACGTGCGCTCTGTTTTTATGATGCATCATGCCGGTGGCATGGTTTATTCCGCGGCTGTACTGACCTACCGCCATTTTCTGCGCCATATGGCTGCTGAGAAGGAAAGCGAGTTGAAAGACCTGGGAAACGAAGCAGCCCGCAAAAGCCCGTTAGAAACCTTTATCGAAAGACGTGATGCTCACCGCCGCAAGGCAGGTTTATACCCCGAGGAGGATTAATTTTATGGCTGTCGAGATGAATAAAGATGCTTGGTCGGGCGTTGTTCGCACGGTAACCCTGGGAGCGAGTCCGGCGGATGGCGGGACGCGTTCCCGGGTGGTCCGGGTAGGCGGGCAGAAGACGCTCCCGTTTTGCCAGTTTGAAAGTGAGATGCCGAATAAACCCGTGATCGCAATTGAGATCAAGAACCGCCGCCCGGAGGACTGGTCGCAGCTGCTGTATGACGTTTGGGGCCCGGCGATGGATAATCCCGGGGATTGGGCGCGGGCCGCGGAAGCCGCCGGCGCGGATTTACTGGTTCTGGCGCTCAGTTTGACGGGGGAAGATGGCAACCCCCTGACGGCCAAGGAAGCGGTGGACGCGACCAAAGCCGTTCTGCAAGCCAGCGGGCTGCCGTTGTTGGTGTGGGGGCCCGGGCAGGCGGAACTGGATAATGACCTGTTGATCGCCGTCGCCGAGGCGACCAAAGGCGAGCAGCTGGCCCTGGGGATCTGCGAAGACAAAAATTATCGCACCATCGTCGCGACCGCTATGGCCAATGGGCACGTGGTCATCTCCCGCACGCCAATGGATGTCAACCTGGCCAAGCAGCTGATTATTTTGGTAAAAGATATGGGGCTGCCGCTGGACCGCATCCTGATGGACCCAACGACGGGGGCTTTAGGGTATGGCATTGAATATGGGTATTCTGTAATGGAACGCCTGCGCATGGCTGCCCTGCAAGGCGATGCAATGACGCAGCTGCCCATGATCGTGACCCCCGGCTTTGAAACCTGGAAGACCAAAGAAGGCAAGGTGGGCCAGGATGTCCCAGCAGCCTGGGGCGACTGGTGCGAGCGCGCGATTAACTGGGAGACACTGACCTCCATTATGCTGCTGGAGACAGGAGCGGATATTGTTGTGCTGCGCCATCCGGAAAGTGTGCGCCGCGTGCAAGCAGCCATCAACGATTTAATGAGCATCCCACAAACCGCATAGCGGCGCAAAGCGGACCTTTGCGTAAGGAGAAAATTATGGCCCTGTCAGGCATTCAAATTTATAAGTTGCTTCCTCAAACCAACTGCAAAGACTGCGGCTTTCCTACCTGTCTGGCTTTTGCAATGAAACTGGCGGCAAAACAGGTGGAATTATCCGCCTGCCCGCATGTCAAGCCAGAATCAAAGGCGCAGTTGATGGAGTCGTCTGAACCGCCCGTGCGGTTGATCAGCCTGAAGTCGAATGGTTTTGAGGTGAAGGCTGGGAACGAAGTCGTCCTGTTCCGGCATGAGAAGACCTTTTACAACAAGCCCGGTTTCTTCCTCCGCGTCCGCGACCAGGAGCCGCTGGATGTAGTGAAAGCGAAAATCAAGGCGGCTGACGAATATATGGTCAATTATGTGGGGATTGAGCTGCGCCTGGATGGGTTCGCGGTTGAATCGGTCTCAGGAGACCCGGATCCGTTCGCGAAGGCCATTGCCGCGGTGCGCGCGGTAAGCCATAAACCCATCATCTTAATCAGCCGCAGCCCGCAAGCTGCCGCGGCGGGCCTGCAAGCATTAGACGGCGAGCGGCCCCTGCTGCACGGCGCGGATGAGAGCAACTGGCAGGAGATGGCGGCGCTCGCCAGGCAGCATAATGCGGTGTTAGGCGTCTCTGCCAGCACATTAGGCGGGCTGGCCGACCTGACGACGCGCATCAAGGAAAAAGGCGTCAACGACCTGGTGCTAGGACCGCAGACGCGCGGATTTGGCGAACTCGTTAATGATGAACACCCAGATCCGGCGGCTGGCGCTGCGTAAGAATTTCCGCCCCTTGGGCTACCCGATTCTGTCCTTCCCAGGGGATGCGCCAGACGCAGCCACAGAGGCGATGCTGGCTGCACATGCCATCGCCAAGTATGCCGGTTTCATCGTTATCGACCGGTTCGCGCCGGAAACGATCTATCCCCTGCTGGTGCTGCGCGAGAACATTTATACCGATCCGCAGAAACCCATCCAGGTGCTGCCGGGGATTTACGAAATCAACAATCCCAACGCGGACAGCCCGGTGCTGGTGACGACTAACTTCAGCATCACCTACTTTAGTGTCGCCAATGAAGTGGAGAGTTCGGGTCTTCCCGCCTGGCTGGTGGTGACGGATGCGGAAGGCATGAGCGTTTTGACCGCCTGGGCAGCCGGTAAGTTCGATGCCGAGCGGATTGCCAAAGCAGTCAAGAGCTTTAACATCGCCGACAAGGTGAACCAGAAGCGGATTGTTATCCCTGGGCAAGTCGCCGTGCTTTCGGGCGAGCTGGAAAGCGAACTGCCGGGTTGGGAGATCCGGGTGGGTCCGCGAGAAGCGGTTGATTTGCCTTCATTTATTAAGCAAGTGCTTTAGGCTGAAAATAAGCGATGACCACTCATAGCGTCAAATTTTCCACAACAACCGGCGATGTCGAAACCGAGGTGCCAACTGGCACGCTGCTGGTTGAGGCTGCCAGCCAGGCCGGGATCAGTATTCAACAGCCTTGTGGCGGTCAGGGGCGCTGTGGGCGCTGCGCGGTTAAAGTCGCGGATGGGAATGTGCGCACCCGCAGCACATTGCGCCTGAGCGCCGAGGATATTTCCGCCGGCATGGCGCTTTCCTGTCAGTGTATTGTGGAAGGTGACCTTTCCGTCGACGTGCCGGCGCAAGAGAAAATTTCCCGGCGGCTGACCTCAGACCGCCAGGCGGTGGAAATAACCGTGCCGCCTGGCTACGACCCCGAACGCACCCAAAATATCCGGCGCGTATCCCTGACTCTGACCGGGCCGAGCATTGATGACCAGACGGACGATTGGGGCCGGATCCAGGCGGCCATGCGACGTTTATATGGCCTGGACCTGGCGCGCGTGTCGCTGCAACAACTGCGCCAGATCAGCCGGGCGCTGCGGCTGGGACAGTGGGAGGTCACTGCGGTGTTCGAAGCCGAGTCCTGGGACTGCCCATCCTGCCCGGCGCGCCTGATCGATATCCAACCCGGGCGGATCCCGGCCGAGGTCCCCTTGTGGGGGATTGCGGTTGATATTGGCACCACCACGGTCACTGTCTGGCTGGTGGACCTCAATTCGGGCCAGGTGCGTTACCAGGCCTCCGAATATAACGGCCAGATCGCGCGCGGCGAAGACGTGATCTCGCGGATTATCTACGCCAGCAAAAATAACGGCGCGGTCGAGATGAGTGACCTGGTGCTGGAGACGATTAATTCGTTAACCCAGACTTTGTGCAAGCGGGCTAAAATCGAACCAGAGCAGATTGTCAAAGCGGCCATCGTGGGCAATAACACCATGATGCACCTGCTGCTGGGCATTCCCTCCGAAACGATCCGCTTATCGCCCTTCGTCACCACGGTAAACCAGATCCCCACCATGCCTGCTCGCGAGGTGGGCCTGATCATCCACCCTGAGGCGATGGTCGATTCGCTGCCGGGGGTGGCCAGCTACGTGGGGGCGGATATCACCGCGGGCGTGCTCTCTTCGGGCATGGATGATACGGAAGCCGTAACGCTCTTTATCGACGTAGGTACCAACGGCGAAATCGTGTTGGGGAACAAGGAATTTCTGGTGACCTGCGCCTGTTCCGCCGGGCCAGCTTTCGAAGGCGGTGGGGTTACCTACGGTATGCGCGCCACGGAAGGAGCCATCGAGGAGGTGTGGATCAGCAACACTACCTACGAGCCTACCTTCCGGGTGATTGGCGGCGGGCCAGCCGTGGGTTTATGCGGCAGTGGCCTGATCTCCTTGCTCGCGGAATTGTTCCTGGCGGGGGTGATTGATAAAGGCGGCAATGTTAATCCGACGCTTCCCACCGACCGGGTGCGGACTGGCACGCACGGCGGGGAATACGTGGTCGCGTGGGGGAGTGAAACCCTGCACGGGCGCGATATTGTCCTTACACGGGTGGATATTGATAACCTGATGCGCGCCAAGGCCGCCATCTTCGCCGGATTTTTTGTCCTGGGCGAACAGATTGGCGTGCCGTTGGAGACTGTCGAACAACTGCTGGTCGGCGGCTCTTTCGGTAAATACATCAACGTGGAAAAAGCGATTCAGATCGGGCTGCTGCCTGACCTGCCCTGGGAGCGCATTCAATTCCTGGGCAACACGGCAGTGCGAGGGGCCTACCTGGCCCTGCTCGACAGTGAATCCCGCTCGCGGATTAAAGACATCGCCACCCGCATGACCTACATCGAACTATCCGCGGATAATACGTTTTATGAAGCCTTTACCCAGGCTTTATTCTTACCGCACACAGACCTGTTCCGCTTCCCATCGGTTCAGTTGGCGCTGCCCGAGCAAAGGCAGGCAGGCTCAATATAAAAAGGAGAAACCCATGTACATAATCGGCGAGAACATCCATATCATTTCCCCCAAGGTTAAAGATGCTTTAGCAGCCCGCGATGCTGCCTTTTTCCAGGATCTGGCGGTAAAACAGGTGGAAGCTGGGGCGCAGGCCCTGGACTTGAACCTGGGACCGCGCAAAAAGGATGGGGAGGAAGTTTTCCCGTGGATGGTGGAGACGATTGAGGCGGTTGTCGATGTGCCACTCAGCTTTGACAGCACCAATTTGCTGGGGATTGAAGCCGGGCTCAAAAAAGTGACCAAGGCGCAGCCGATCATAAACTCCACATCGGCGGAACCTGAGCGCCTGGAGAAAGTGCCGCTGCTGGCGAAAAAGTACAACAGCCGCCTGGTCGCCCTGACCATGGGTTCTAACGGCATCCCCATCAGCGCGGATGAACGGGTGAATATCGCCCTGGAAATGCTGATCCCGCGCATCCTCGAAATTGACTTCCCCATGCAAGACCTGATCTTCGACCCGCTGGTGCTGACCGTTTCGGGCTGCCAGGAATACTGCCCGCAGTTGATCGAAACCATCCGCACCTTGCAGTACGCCTGGGACCCAACGCCCAATATTTCGGTCGGGATTTCCAACGTATCGAATGCCGTTCCAGTTGAAAACCGCCCGCTGATCAACCGCATCTACTGCGTAATGCTCATGGGGGTTGGCCTGAACATGATGATTGCCAATCCGCTGGATCAAAAACTGAAGGACACCATTCGGGTGGTCGAAGAACGGGATGAAAGCACGCCGCTCAACCGGGTGCTGCTCAAGCTGGCGGACCGCACGGCGGCTGCGGAAGAACTCCAGCTGGAAGATGTCGACCTGAAAGACCCCGAACAGGGAGCCATCTGGCGCACGGTGCAGATCCTGCTGAACAAAGTCATCTACGCGGATTCCTACCTGGCGCAGGAGACCGCTGTTTGATAAAGTTTTGGAAAGCAATTTGCTTTCGCCGGACCTGGGTGCTTGCCGGATTTCAAACGCTTGTGGGAATTACCCGAACTGCTGTGAAAACCGAAGGGTCCTCCTCAGCAGGGAGGGTATCTCTCATTTCAGGGGTATGAAGGAGCATGATGAAACTTGCCATTAGCGGTAAAGGCGGGGTCGGTAAAACGACCTTGACCGCGTTGCTTTCTCAAATTTATGCGGATGCCGGGCGGGATGTTCTGGCGGTAGACGCCGACCCTTCACCCTGCCTGGCTGGCGCTTTGGGTTTTCCGGATAACCTGCGCGCCCGGCTGCATCCGATCGCCGAGATGGATGAATTGATCGAGGAACGCACCGGCGCAAAACCAGGCACGGTGGGCGGGTTCTTTACGATCAATCCGCGTGTAGATGATATTCCGGAAAGGTTCAGCGTCAAGTATCGCAATGTGCGCCTGCTGGAAATGGGTGCGGTGGATATCGGCGGTTCCGGGTGCATCTGCCCGGAAAGTGCCATGCTGAAGACGCTGCTCACCCACCTGCTCTTTCGCAAAGATGATGTGCTCATCCTGGATATGTATGCTGGGGTAGAGCATTTAGGCCGGGCGACGGTCAATTTTGTGGATGCGATGATCGTGGTTGTCGAACCGACCCGGCGCAGCCTGGGGACCGCCGCGCAGATCAAAAAACTGGCTGCGGATATTGGCCTGACCCGCTTATGGCTGGTGGGGAATAAGGTGCGCAACGAAGCCGAGCGGGCGTTCCTGGCAAAAGAAACGCCGGGCATCCCGCTGCTGGGCGTTTTACCGGCATCGCTTTCGGTTCAGGAGGCTGACCGCCTGGGAGAACCGGTTTATGATTATGTCCCCGCCCTGCGTGAAGCCGCCGGTTTGATCGCCACAGCTTTGGACGAACGATTAACCGCGCTGAACCGGCAGAACCAGGCTGCATGATTCAATAATATAATTGGATTTATCGGGTTTACTGGAAAGGGATGGCTATGACTACAATTGCGCTCGCAGGTAAAGGCGGAGTGGGCAAGACCACCATCGCGGCCATGGTGATTAAGTATCTGGCACAGGCCCAGAAAGGCGAGATCCTGGCGATTGACGCGGATCCTAGCAGCAACTTAAATCTTGTGCTGGGCCTACCCCTGGAATGGACCATTGGGGATATCCGCGAAAATCTTTTGGAGCAGGTCAAAACGTCGCTCACCGCGGGAGGCGCTGCAATGGGCTCCCTTCCGGACGGGATGAGCAAACGCGATTACCTGGATTACCAGATCCGCTACTCGCTTTCCGAAGGTGTTTCCTTCGATATGATCGCGATGGGGCGTTCCGAAGGCTCTGGCTGCTACTGCGCGGTGAACCACAACTTAAGAGAAGTCATCGACAGCATCAGCCGGAACTACCGCTATGTGGTCATTGACAACGAGGCGGGCCTGGAGCATTTGAGCCGCCGCACCACACGGGATGTGCAGGTCATGTTGATTGTCAGCGACCTTTCACTGCGGGGGATTGTCGCCGCGGAGCGCGTGGCGGGTTTCAGCGACGAATTGGATATTCACATTGGGAAAACCTACCTGATCATCAATAACGCGCACGGCGAGCACATCCCGGCTGCGCTGCAAGCGCATATCGATGCGCTCGGCATCCCCCTGTTAGGAGTGATCCCGCACGATGCGCAGATCTCTGAATATGACGCCAGCGGCAACCCGCTCGTCCAGCTTGGGGATGATTCTGCCGTTTACCAATCGATTTCCCAGATGATGGCCAAGGTGCTGGCGGAAGTCGAGTAACGGCAGGGGGTGCGAAGAATGGGCAGTTTTCGGTATGCCGTCTGGGCGATTTCCGGCTGTAGGGTAGATGATTAAGTACTATTTATCGGAGTGAAGCATGCAGCTGACTGTGCGTTGTTATCAGAATGCTGAAGATTACTGGCGCGGGCGGGAATTTTTGCGCCAGGTGACCTTAGATAATCACCGCCGGGAGTGGAGCTGGCACGTGGCCCGCTGGGATTACTGGTGGTGGTTTGTCAACCCCGATCTAGAAAAGCTCCCCCTAATTTGCGCGCAACAACCGCGACCATCCGCAGTGGTATCACCATATTCAAACCGCGCCGCTCTACCGCCGCGACCTGGATCTGGTGGCAGTCGCCGCGGATGGGGCGGTAGCTGCTTTCTGCACCATCTGGTTTGATGATGTCTCGCGCACGGCTTACTTCGAGCCGGTGGCGACGGTGCCCGCTCACCAGCGCCGGGGCTTGGGGAAGGCGGTGATGAGCGAAGGGCTGCACCGCCTTCAACGCATGGGATGCAAAGTAGCCTTTGTGAGCGGTTATTCCCAGGCGGCCAACCGCCTGTATTTCTCGGTGATGGGCCCGGACCACGATATAATCGAGCCCTGGGAAAAAACCTTCTGATTATGCCTGCGCGTAGGCTTGCTGCAGCAGGCCTATATCGAGTTTGGTCATTTTTAGCATCGCCTGGGTGACCCGCTTCGCTCGCTCTGCGTCGGGGTCGCTCATTAATTGCCCCAATATGCTCGGGACAATCTGCCAGGAGATGCCATACCGGTCGGTCAGCCAGCCGCACTGCCCTTTCTCGCCGCCCTCCGAGAGCTTTTCCCAGAAATAATCGACTTCAGCCTGGTCTTTACAGTCGACAAAGAAGGAAATGGCGGGCGTGAAGGTGAAGTTATGCTCCAGGCTGCTGTCCATTGCCATGAACGCTTGCCCGGCCAGCGTAAAGCGGGCATGCATCACCGTTCCTTCTGGTTCTCCCTGACCTTTAGCGTAGCGCTCGATTTGACCAATGCTTGAATTTTCGAACAGTGCCGTGTAAAAATGGATTGCCTCCTCGGCTTTCCCCTGCTGCTCACCGACAAACATCAAATAGGGCGTGACTTTTTGCGGAACCCGGGCCAGGCTCAACTGCCAGGAAATGCCAAAGCGGTCCGCCACCCAGCCAAACTTTTCACTGAATGGATACTGGCCCAGTTCCATCAGCACGCTGCCGCCTTCGCAGAGGCTGCCCCACAATGCTTCGAGCTCTTCAGGCGTCTGGCAGTAGACGAAGAAGGAAATCGCGGGAGTGAACTTAAATTCTGGTCCGCCGTTCAGCGCTGAAAATTCCTCGTCGCCCAGCCGGAAGGTGAGCATAATCACCTTGCCTTTTGGTCCGGGCACCTCCTCCCCGAAACGGGTGATCGTGCCGATCTCAGCATTCTTAAAAATGGAGGTGTAGAAATGCGCAGCTTCCTCAGCCTGTTCGTCGAACCATAAAAAGGGCGTAATTTTTTGCATGACTTTTCCCTTTCCTAACCGATCTCAGCCGGTTAGGGTGCTGTGTGAATGCGTATAAAGTTGGTGGAAATAGTACATATATTCTATGAATATAATGATTTTGGCGAAAAAGTCAAGTATGAATTTTGAGGCGCTTGCGCAAGGCTTTTTAAGCGAGCTGTGCCATTTCTTCCGCACTGAGCACAAGATCCGCTGCTTGCAGGTTCTCGGCCTGGTGCTGGGGATTGGCGGACATGGGAATGGTGATCACGCGCGGCTGGGTCGTGAGCCAGGCCAGAGCGATTTGATAGGGGGTCTTTTCGCGGGCCTGGGCGATGGCTTGCAAGGCCTTATTGCCCTTGACAAAGCGGTGTTTCACCGGGGTATAAGCCGTCAGCAAGATATCATTTTGCTGGCAGTAAGCCAGCACGCCATTATCAACATATTTGCGATCTGGAACGGAATAGGGGACCTGGTCGGTCAACAGCGGGGTCTCAGAAAGCGCAGCCGCCTGTTTGAGCAGCTTCAGGTTGAAATTACTCACCCCCAGGTTGCGCACCTTTCCTTCCTGGACCAGTTGATTGAGCGCCCGGAAAGTGTCCGCCAGCTGCATACCCACCTGGGGCCAGTGGATCAGGTATAGGTCTACATACGCCATGCCCAGGCGGCGCAGGCTGTGTTCGCAGCTGTGCAAGACATCCGTGTAATTCAAATGGCTGGGCGCGACCTTAGTGGTGATGAAAAGCTGCTCGCGCGGCAGCTGGCTTTCTCGGATGGCTTGTCCGAGCAGTTCTTCGGCGTGACCTCCCGCATAGCCCTCCGCGGTGTCGAAATGCGTGTAACCTAACGCCAGCGCCGAGTGCAGGGCTGCTAAAGAGCTTTCATCTTGCGCAGGATCCGAGCTGCTTTGCCCGCCAATCCTCCAGGTGCCAAACCCGAGCTTGGGTATTTGCAGGTTGTGAAGTGTTTCGTATCGCATGATGTTTATGCCTGTTCAATCCCTTTCGCTTTTATTATGTTTTTTCACCGACTATCCGATCTGCGTCGCCAGTTAACAGGCTCGCTCTTTTTTAGGGGTGCGCTGGATTAAAACCGTTCTGTAATCAACCAGGCCTTCGCTTTTTCATGTTCGTCAAAAAAGCGCGCATTTCTAGGCCAGTTAATTTTCTTCACCAACCTGTACCAGGTTTTCTTCCAGCCGGAGAGACCAATGATGGCCAGTTTGAAGATCGGATCGCCAGGTTGGCCGGCGTGCGCGTTGAGGAAGCGGACGATTTCGGGCGTCATCACGGTGTGAGCCAGGTCGAGGTCCACCCGCACGGGACTGCCGAAGTGGCGGGAAAGCATTTCTTCCGCCGCCTTGACTTCCGCGGCCACCCCGGCGCGGTCAAACTCATACCCCGCCAGGTTCAAGCCAAATATGGGGATTTCTTTCATGGTTACCCAAACCGAGCGGAGGCGTTTCGCCATAAGGCTTGTCCTTTTCTACGCGAGAAAATCGATGGCCAGATTTGCCAACGAAAACTGATCTCTCCTATTATTATAGTTTAAAAAAACACACCCCTCCGTTTCCACTCTTTCGTATTATTTGGCGGGGCGATTGCAGATAAAATCCTCACCCCGCGGTTCGCCGCAAGGAACGGTGGCCCAACGCAAGGAGAAAGGGCGGCGAACCGCCTCCCGTCTCCGAAACCGGCCGGTTTCGGAGACGGGAGGCAGAAATCGGGCGAATGTCCGCGCCATTCGCGCCATTAAAAGACACCCCTCTCCGTTTTCGAGCTTTGGCGAAAATGGAGAGGGGCTGGGGGCATAGGCGCTAACTTATGGTTGTCCATTAAGCTGCACAAAGCATTGCCAATTGAGAGCGAGCCACCGCAAGCTGCTGACGGCGTTTTCTGGGAGAGCCACACAGGTACCTTTCGAGCAGGGCGAGCTTCCCCAAAACCTGTTGCCAACTGGGCAGTTCGCCAATGACCCAAGACAGGAGGGTGTGGATCAAGTAGGTGTCCAGGCGCCAAATGCTGATCGGGCGATCCAGGTCGTCAAACAAATCCGGTACCTGTTGGGCGATTTCCGAGCGCAAACCATCGACCAAAATGGCGGCCAGGAGTTTGGTCAGCAAGTAGGTTTGCGCCAGGTCATTATTCTGAGCGCGCAGGTGATCCAGGTCCAACAAGCTTTTCATGCGTTTGAAATACAGCTCAATTTGCCAGCGCCAGCGATACAGCGCCAAGACTTGTTCGCTAGACCAGCCTTGGGCCGGTAAGTTAGTGAGGAGGATGACAAACCCGACGGCGTACAGGTTCTTCTCCATCGGTTGATGTTTTTTCTTGCGGCTGTTCTTGCGCGCGCGTTCACGGGCTTTTTCCGCTTTTTCGGGTGGCAAGGGACAGGCCACCAGGCGCACCGGCTGCAGCCCTTGCGCGCCAGGCAGCCACACCTGCGTTTCCGCCGGGTCAGTCGCTCCTTGCGGAAAGGTAGCTTTGAGCCAGGCGATGATGTCGAACTTCTCTCCCGCTTGGCTATAGACCGGCATGGTATTCCACTGCTCGCGCGTGACAAACTTGGCCCCGGCCTGCAAGGCCTTTTCCAGGCCACGGGTGCGGGTATAACCGCTATCCGCCAGATAGATGTCCTGGTCGCTCAGCGAAAAGTTGCCAAAGCCTTCGCCGCCATGTTCATCGGTGAGGATCACTTGATCAATGCGCATCTGGTCGAGATCCATCGACACATGCAGCCGCCAATCGGTGCCCTGGCTCTTGGGTTTGGAGATCACGCTGGCATCCAGGATTTTGAGATGCAGCGCCGCTTGGGACGGGAATTGGATGCCGTTCTGCTGTAGCAGTTGCACCGCCAGTGCGCCCAGCCAGGCTGGCATGCCTTGTAGGCGTCGCATCAGATCCACATCCGAGATATTGCAGATCTCTAACAGGGTCGCCATCAGCGCGGTTTGCCGTAATGACCAATCCGGCAAGCTATACAGAAACGCCAATTGTAAGAGCGCTTCCGCGCTGCGGATCTCACGGCAGCGCAGCAAGGCCGCATGTTGCTTGGCGCTTTGATCTAGATCGTCTGGCAGTCTTTGTTTCACCCTTTCCCATTTCTCATTCAGCAACGGATGACTGCTCGTGGCTGTTGCCGCTACGGGTTGATCGAAGATTTGAACTGTGCTACACTCCACCTTGACCTCCTGGGTTTGATTTTGGTTTTGAGCAGCTTAATCTTACCCTAGAGGTCATTTTTGTCGTATCTGTTTGTTTCCGTTCAGAACCATAAGTTAGCGCCTATGGGGGCTGGGGGTGAGGATTTTTTTGTAAAACCGTAAATTATTTTCGGAGTACAATCGCCTGGTATTATTTGGACAATGGTTATAAAAATATTGCAGGTTATCAGGTATTGGTAGTATGATGAAAAGCCTGCATCCAGATTGATTAGTACTTTTAAGGAAGGATAAATGAACAACCCAAACGATTGGAATAAGGCGGTTATCGATGAGTTTCGGGCGAACTCGGGAAAGGTTGGCGGAAATTTTGCCGGGAGAACGCTGCTTCTCCTGCATACCACTGGTGCAAAGAGCGGGCAAGAACGGATTAACCCGGTGGCGTATGTCCAAGATGGCGATCGATACGTGATTATTGCTTCGAAAGGCGGCGCACCGACCAATCCGGATTGGTATTACAACCTGCTCGCGCATCCGCGTGTTACCGTAGAAGTCGGCACAGAACAGTTTCAAGCCCAGGCGGCGGTTGTCTCCGAGCCAGAACGCACCCGGCTCTACAGCAAAATGGTAGAAATGATGCCCGGCTTTGCGGAGTATCGTGAGAAAACCACCCGGCAGATCCCGGTGGTGATCCTCACCCCTCATAAAATAGAGGGCGTTGAAAAAGCATTACCCAAAAGGTGCCAGCCCCGCTCCGCCGATCAGGGGCGCGGAGCATGAACTGGTTGAGCTCAGCATTGCCCAGGCGAAAACCTTTCACCTGGATCAGGATCTGGGCCTGGGCTTGTTTTTCCAGGGCTGCACCAGCTTCCATCAAGGGGAGATGAACGCTTCCTGGGCGCAGTATCAGGCCAGTTCTCAGATCCTGATCCAGATCCACATTAGTGGGCTGCTATCCCTGGCGGCCTGCTATCCCTTTGTCTTGAGTTCTCGTTGGTTTTCGCAGGCGGCGAACCAGCCGATTGCCCGGGCTGCCAGCGGATTATTGCTCCAAGAGCGGAAGGCCTGTCTGGAGCGAGGCAAACGCCTGGACTTCTGGGAAACTTTCGCGGATTTGATTTCAGTGTTGGGGGAGGAATGAGTGAGACATGGCACAGGACCGTTTTACAAAGCTGGCTGAGGAATATGCCCGCTACCGCCCGGGGTATCCTGACCAGTTGGCTGAATATCTGGCCTCGCTAACGAAGGGTCACCGGTTGGCCTGGGACTGCGCGACCGGAAATGGACAGATGGCTGTGAATCTTTCGCCGCGTTTCACCCGCGTGCTGGCCACCGATATCAGCCCAGGGCAGGTGGCGCATGCCCGGGAAAGAGGCAACATCCTGTATGCCCTGGCCCGAGCGGAACGAACCCCGCTCGCGGCGGACTCTGTAGACCTCATCACTGTAGCCCAGGCGATTCATTGGTTTGATTTAGATGTCTTTTACAGGGAGGTGGCCCGCGTGCTGCAAACTGGCGGCATCCTCAGCGCCTGGGGCTACGGTCAGCCTGAGATTTCGCCTGAAGTTGACGAAATCAGCGCCCACTACTTCAATGATATCCTGGGGCCCTATTTACCCGCGCGGATTAAAATGGTGACTCAGCAGTACCGCAGCTTGCCGTTCCCTTTTCAGGAAATTACCCCGCCCCAGTTTACCATGCAAACGCGGTGGACCTTGGATCATCTGCTAGGCATGCTGGCCAGCCTGTCTCCGGTGCTGAGTTACCAGAAAGATCACGGCAGCCATCCCGTGGAGCAGGTTTATGAAGCCCTGCGGGAGGCCTGGGGACCCCCTGCTGAATCCCGGCGGGTGCGCTGGGGCATGTTTTTCAAGATTGGCCGAAAGGGGGAGTAATTCTTTTTCTGAACAAGAGCTAATTTCGGACTAATGTAGGTTTAATTTAGAAACAATTTGTTGTATAATTTTACTAATTCTGGGTTGTTAATTTATTTATATTCTATATACTGATAGGTTTCTTCCCGGCTTTCAACCTTATACCATGATGGGTTTTAATCGCTCAGGGATGCAGCGAACGATGCTAAATTCGAACGTTGTGGAAAGTAAACCTTCCAGGCTCGCCTGGGTTCGCGCTCATCTGCTCAAGTGGCGGCTTTATATTGCCGCACTGCTTTGTCTCATCGTCCTCATTCTGGAATCGATAGAACATTTTCACGATACTTCGCGCACATTCTGGCTCGGTTCTCTAGAGACGCTGATCATCCTGGGTCTGCTGGTTGGGATTGTCGCCCTTTTTGAAACTTTGCTGCGCTCCTTTTCTGAAAGATATAAACTGGCCCAGGCGCTTGAACTGAAGCATCAATTGAGTTTGCGGCTGACTGTCTCCAAAGATTGGGATGAATTGGTCAGCCTGCTGCTGGATTTTTTGAACACGGTTACGCAATTTGAATTGACCGCTCTGTACGAGTTTGACCGCGACCAGGGTGAATTTATCCGTTCCGGGAAACTTCCGGTCGATTCGGCCCATGCGCTGCCCCGCTCCTTGCAAGGCGGGGGTGAAGAAGGGATCAATTTTTGGGATGAATGCGCCTTTTCCCTTCGCTCGGGGAAAGACTGCTCGTTTTTCAAACCCTATCTGGAACTGACCGGTCCGGATACCTTTTTTCTGTCACTGATCTATGATCATGCCCCGGTCGCTTTGATATTGCTGCGCAAAGCGGATCTGGTATTATCTGCTCCAGCAGTCGAAGTGATAAACAACCTTGGCCCGGAAATGGCGATTGCTTTGAAAGCCGCCCAGGAGAGCAAACGAACTGCGGCGGCGAAACTTTTAGCCGCGACCACCTCGGTAAAGCTAGATATCGCGCATGACCTGCATGACACGCTCAGTCAAAACCTGTGCTTCATTCATTTAAAACTGGATGAGTTGTATGAAACGCACCAGCAGGTGCGCAAGCACAATCTGGCCAATGAGTTGAAAATGCTGCGGAATGTGGCGGATGAAAGCTATCTGATCGTCCGGGATACTTTGGGCACGCTCAAGAACGGGCAGTCAAAGCAGCTGCTGGAACTGTTGCATGACTATTGCGAACGGGTAGCGGAAAGGTCGCACCTGGCAATTCACATCAACGTTGAAGGTACGCCCTGGCTAATTGCGGGGCCCGAACTGCGACAGGTATTTAATATTTGCCGGGAAATTTTGAATAATATTGAAAAACACGCCCAGGCTTCACGTGTAGCAATTTGCATCATCTGGACGGACGAAGACATAACCTTAATGTTTGAGGATGATGGGATTGGCTTCGATCCAGAACAGGTAGATACCCAATCTCACTTTGGCTTAGCGTTCCTCGAGGAACGGGTGAATAGTCTGGTAGGAAGGGTTTTGGTGCGTTCTTCCCAGGGGCAGGGGACGCAGCTCGAAGTACAACTTCCGCTGGCAGGCATGGTGAAAGATATTGGGTAAAGGAGCCGCATGAAGCTTCTCATCGTGGATGACCATATCCTGTTTCGAGAAGGTCTGGCAGGGTTATTAGGCACAAAACCAGGTTTTGATCTGGTGGGGCAGGCAGGGTCTGTTTCTGAAGCGGTCGTGCTTGCGAAAAAGCTGCATCCCGATTTGATCTTGATGGATTTTCAGCTGCCAGATGGCACCGGGGCAGAGGCGACTCGCGCCATCCTGCAGGATAGTCCCAATTGTAAGATTATATTTTTAACGGTATTCGAGGAAGACGAGCGCCTGTTTGAGGCCATTCGCAGCGGCGCCATGGGATACCTGCTGAAGAACCTATCCGTTTCCAAGCTGGTTTCCGCGTTGCAGGCGGTTGGGCGAGGTGAAGGGGCTATCTCGCGGACGATGACCGTGCGTGTTTTTCATGAATTAGCCCGCTCCCAGGCGCCGGCTCCGGATTGGAATGCAACGATAGACCAGCTCAGTCAACGCGAACTGGATGTCTTGGCGGAGCTACGCAGCGGGGGCACGAATTTAGAGATCGCAAAACGCCTCTCCCTCAGTGAAAATACGGTTAAACACCACATTCACCATATTTTGTCAAAATTGAATTTAGAAAACCGCCACGAAGCGGCTCTGTTCGCTGAAAAAAAGAATTTGAAAGTTAAACCGCGGCCTGCACGGGCTGATTGAGATTTTGCGTCCGGAAATAACTGCGCAGGTACAGCGGGTTAACCCGCGGACTAGCTCGAAGCACCAGGGACCATCTTTAAGGATGGTCCCTTTTCTGTATCCCCAGGATCAACAGCGGACGTTGTATATAAAACTTATAAACGATATCCTCATACCAGATTGTTATTCCAGACCTTTTTACAAGCTCCTTTGGAACGTGATGAAGGCTGGGGGAAATTTGGTGGTTGCGATTGGATATAACCAGCAGCCCCGATCTACCTTGTCGCACCTCAACAATTTCCAAAGACCAACTGATCTTTGCTGGGTGTGAAAACGGATTATGAAAACTTGTGCCCTTCTTAGTCTGAATGACTTACTTGGTATGGCGATCACACAGATGTTATCGCGTGAAACCGATCTCGATCTGGTGCCTGTGCCGGTCGCAGCGCTTTCTGGCACGACCGCTCAAGCATTCGTTGGGATTGAACCGAGTGTTGTAATCCTGTGCATCCATCAAATGGAGGAGTCCGCTGAATGTATTCAACTGCTCAGAATGACTTTATCCGCTCCGGTGGTCGTCATTCATGCAGAAGATGACGAAGTCTTTGTTTATTACAAGGAGCGGGTTCACCTGAACCAAATCGGTGATCTTGCCGCATTGATTCGCCGTTTATAAGGCGCTTGTCCAGATTTATAAGGAGGAAATTCAGATGAGTAAAGGGGAAACCCCGATGAACCACATATCATCCATCCGCGTTCGGATCGTTGAAAGAATAGGAGGAAGTTCCAAATGAAGCTTTTTCATCGTTTTATGACTCTTGCCTCATCCAGACGGATCTGGCGGCGTGTCTACTCGGCATTCCTGATCCTGGTCATGGTGTTGAGCGCGCAGTTCAGCGCCGCTCCTCGTACAGTGGTTCAGGCAGCCACGAACACGCTCACCTTGAATGTAACCAGCACGGCAGCCACCGGGAGTGTCCCGGTGCCGACCTACAAATACCTGATCAATGTCGATAACACCGGAATGACCGGGGTAAAAAGCCCGGATCCCGGCACCGGCTGCAATCCAGAAGACCCGGGTTACCCGGACTCCTGTGAATGGGTTTCGATTTCTGGGGCGAAGAGCTCCAGCCCCATTTTTACGCAAGGCAATCAGGCTGACTTCGCCAATGGCGCCGGGCTGGATCTACCGCCTGGCCGTTATTTGATTTCCGTCCTGGCGGATGGCTACAAACTGGACGGCGTGCACTTCACCGTCCCGCTGGATGGCCAGGTAACCGTCCAGCTTCAGCCCGCTCCGCTGCCCGATGCGACCGTGCGCGCCTGGGTTTTTGAGGATATTACCCCCACCAACAGTGCCCCAGATGCACCCGCCGAACATGGTTTGGGTGGCTTCCAGGGGCATATCCTCGACTACCTGGGCGAAGTTACTACGGATGTCTACGGCAATCCCCTGTGCACCCGTTATGTGGGTGAAGACCCGGAGACGTTCCAGATCCCGGCCAGCGCGCTGGATTCAGACGGCCTGCCCGTCCCTGACCCAACCTATCCTTCTGGGGTCTGCCTGAGCAGGTTCCTGGGGACCGCCGCGCAGGTGGCGCAAGATCCCTTCTTATATACTACCGACCCGGTCCAGGTCGGTATGCTGTCGATCCCGCATGTCGGGACGAACCGCTATGCGCTCTCTGCTGTTCCTCCAGACGGCTCCGGCTGGGTTCAGACCACAACATTGGAAGGCAACCACGACTGGGATGCCTGGGTGATGGAAGGCGCGACCGGTTTAGATACTGAATTTGTGGTCGCGGGAGAACCGTTCCCGGCCACCTTCTTTGGTTTTGTCCAGCCGACTCCGCTAACCACATCGGGCAGCGGTGAAATCAAAGGCGTGGCGGTGGGCCTCAAAGCCTATGTTCCGCCGAAGGGTGGCATTTTTGGCGAACCTGGCCTGCAAGGTGCGCGGGTTGACCATCCTATTGACCAACCCTGGATCGCACTAACCGACCTGGGTAATGGCGACACGATCGCCTATGTGGGCCAGGGCAACGCGGACGGCAGTTTTGATATCCCGCACGTTGCCCCGGGTGATTACTCCCTGTCTTACTGGGATGAGCCGCAGGACTACATCTTCAACAGCGTGAATGTCACTGTTGGCGCGAACGAAACGGTTGACCTGGGGGTGATTGGCCTGACTGGCTGGTGGACGACCTATGAAGGGTATGTCTTTAATGACACCAACCGCAACGGCGTAATGGATGCGGGCGAACAAGGCTTGCCGAATTTCACCCTGACCATGCGCATGCGTGAAAACTCCCTGATGGATCGCGGCGCGACGGTGGTCACCACCGACGCGACTGGCCATTACTACATGGAAAATGCCTATCCCATGACGCGGTGGCTGGTGATGGAAGCCTACAATGATCTATACTACACCACCGGGGTGACCTATCAGGCGGACAACCAGCCGACGCCGACGACTGTGCTGGGCGCTGGGGTAGATGTGAGCGTGCTGCCGATCATCGGCCTCTCGGGGCGGTTGGATTGGGGTGTGCATGCTTATGACCCCAGCGGGACCAACGGCATCGACCCGCGCAACGGCGGCATTGTGGGCACCGTCAGTTATGACACTACCCGCAATGAGCTGGATCCGCGCTATGCGGTCGTTGAAGACTGGCAGCCGGGTATCTCTGGGCTGACCGTGGACTTGTACGCACCGGTCGACTGCGGAACCCACGCGGGCGCGCCGTGCAGCAATGACCCTATCTCCTATGAGCTTGCATCGGATGGCTCCTATGCCAAAGGCCAGCTGCTGAATACGTACGTAACCGAAACCTGGCAGCGCCCAGGCTTAAACGGGGATGGCAACTGCGTCCCGCGGGATGTCAATAATAATCCGCTGGTTTATGGCCCCGACCAGCTGGTGACTGCCAATTCGGCAGACTGCATTGAAGCCCCCTTAATGGGCATACAATTCCAGCAGGGCTATTCCGCCGTAGATGGCAATTATGGCTTTGGCGACGGCTGCTTCAACGGCACGCTGGATGCCACGGATCCTGCTAACCCGCAGTGCGTGGGCGGCACGTTCGATCCGCTGCCCGGCGGGCGGGAATATATCGTTTCGGTCGAAATCCCCGCCGATGTACAGGGTCGCCCTATGTACAAAGTGACCCGTGAAGAAGATATCAACATCGGCAATGGCGACCAGATCATTCCTCAGGTGCCGCCGCCGGCTTGCGCTGGCCCGCTGCATACAGTGGACGTGGCCGGTTTCGGCACGGATGGTTATGCAGAGAACACGACTACTATTCCGGGCGTGACCATTCCACCTTCCGATCCGACCGACAACCCTACCTTCGTCGATATCGGCGCTTCACCTTATGAGGGGCAGGCCAAACCGTTATGCAATGAGAAGCTGGTGCAGCTCAACAACGGCAAATCTATTGTGCCTACCTTCAACCTGTTCACCGACGTTCCGCTGCCGGGCCGCTTCTGGGGCCTGCTGGTGGATGACCTGAACTTCTCGTCTAACCCGAAATCAACTTCCTTCGGTGAGAAGGCCGGGGTGCCCTTTGCCCCCATCGGCATCTATGATTACACCAACCGGCTGGTCTACACCACCGAGTCGGACTACAACGGGCTGTTCGACGTGCTGCTGCCTTCGACCAACCGCATCAGCTGCCCGACGCCTTCCGGCGTGTGCGCCAACCTGTACCGTTTCGTGGGCAATGATCCGGGTATCCCCGGGCGGCTCAACGCCAATTTCAATCCGCAGTTCCGCACCATCGCGGCCGAGTTTGAGGCTTTCCCTGGCCTGACTGTTCCGGCGGACCTGGCCCCCACCCAGGTGGGTGTGACCATCCAGTTACCCGGCGGGCAGACGAACCAGGCGGTGATGTGTACCTTAGACAGCGTCCAACCGCAGTTGTTTGCCGTCAGCAAACCCTACGCTAACCTCGGCGGTGACAGCTTCACCATCGACGGGCAGGGCTTTGGCAATGCCGCCGGCCAGGTGACTTTAGACGGCACGCTCGTCCTGCCGACCAGCAGCTGGAGCGACAGCCACATTGCCGTCAGCGTGCCAGCGAGCACGCCGGCCGGGCCGCACCAGCTTAAGATTACCGCAAGCAACGGGATGAGTACGGTCAACGGCCTGACCTTCCATGTGCTGGGCGAGCCGGCCTTCCCGTCTACCTCAGTTCTGGATAACTTCAACCGCGCGAATAATAATAACCCAGGTGCTAACTGGAGCGCCAATAACCTCTTCCGCATCGATACCAATACCCTCCAGGTCCGTAATGGGACCGGCAACGCCGTCTGGACCGCGGGCACCTTCGGCGCTGACCAGGAAGCTTACTTCACCTTCAATACTGTCAGCACCAGCGCCACAGAAGAGGGCCTGCTGCTCAAGATTAACGGGGGCGACCCGAGTTCGAACAGCGCCTCCTGGATCGAAGTGGCGTACAAGGGGACCAACCCCACCGCGGTGCGCGTCCGCACCAAGATAAGCGGCCTGAACGCGAACTTTGCCATCCTTAAAGCCAGCTTCTCCAGCTCGTTTGCCGCCGGTGACCGCCTGGGCGCGCGGGTGCGCTCGGATGGGACCGTCCAGGTCTTCAAGAACAGCACGCTGATCGGCACGACCAATATCGCCACAGGATTACTGCCCTGGCCGGCGAACCTGGTGGCTGGCGGCGGGCAGATTGGCCTGCGCTTTGCGGGCACGACCAACAGCAACTTCGCCCGGGTGGATAACTTCGGCGGCGGCAGCGTCGGCCCAGCTTACAACCCACACATTTATGAGGTGGGTGCAGGGTATACGTTTGCGACCATTCAGGAAGCCGTCGACGCGGCCACGGCCAGCAACGGTGATGACCTGGTAGTCGTCTACCCTGGCACGCCAGACCCGACGAACCCGCGCGTCAACCCCCGCGGCGCATATTATGAGAACCTGATCGTTACCTCCCCTCTGAAATTACAGGGCGTTGGTCCAGGTGGGGTGATCACGGCAACCAATACCACCATCCCCGGCTCGATCATTGACGGCAGCGGCTTTGCCGGTGACACGACCGTGGCAGATAACTGGCGGGCGCGGATTGACGGGCTGACCTGGGTGGGTAACCAGAACATCTATGAAGGCCAGACCATCTACCTGCTGGCTCAGTCAGCGAACCAGTACGGCAGCGCTTTCAAGGCGGCCGTGGATGGCTTCGACCTGACCGGCGGCGACCAGATGGGGCAGGCCAATACAACTACACAGGGCGGCGCGATTTATGCGAACGCTTATGTGCGCAACCTGCAAATCACCAATAATGTGATCCAGGGCAACAGCGGTTCGTACGGCACCGTGCGCATCGGCACGCCCGACCTGCCCGCACCCGACACGAACCAGCACAATGAAAACGTGCGCGTGGCGAACAACCGCATCATCGCGAATGCCGGAACAAACCTGGCCGGCGGTCTGGCGCTGTTCGCCGGCTCCGACAACTATGAGGTAGCCGCGAATGATATTTGCGGCAACTTCTCGGCCGAATACGGCGGCGGGATGTCGGTTTACGGCTTCAGCCCGAATGGCAAAATCCATGATAACCGGGTGTACTTCAACCAGTCCTATGACGAGGGCGGTGGGATCATGATTGCCGGACAGCTGCCGGCTAACCCGGCGACGCTTTCGCCTGGCTCTGGTGCAGTGAATATCTATAACAACCTGGTCCAGGCGAACCTGGCCAACGACGATGGTGGCGGGATCCGCTTCTTGATGGCGGGTAACTACCCGATGAATGTCTATAACAACCAGATCGTCAACAACATTTCCACGCACGAAGGCGGCGGCATTGCCCTGAACGATGCCCCAGCGGTACGCGTCTACAACAATACGATCATGCGCAACCTCACCACCGCCACGGCGCTGACCAGTAACGGCTCACCAGCTCCCGCCGGGCTCTCGACGACGGCCAACAGCATCCAACTGCAAGCTACACTGCCGGGTGGGTCGCCGCTCTTCAGCAACCCGCTGCTGTTCAACAATATCTTCTGGGATAACCGGGCCGGGTCGCGTGGAACGGATACCGTCACCGGGATTGGTTCCCCGGGAGATGCCACCCCCATCAATCACTGGGATCTGGGCGTCTCGGATGGCACGGGAACGCTGTCTTCGACCAGTTCCATCATCCAATCCGGCGACGGGGCGGGTGGCGCTGATCCGCTCGTCGTGCAAACCATCGACGTCGGGGTAACCTTCGCCGCCTGGCGGACCAACCCCAATTTCATCGGTGCCATCATGGTCGCTGTGGATCTGCCGGTCAACCAGTTGGGCAACTACCACCTTGGGGCTGGCTCACCCGCGATCGACGCGGGCAGCGGCAGCGCCCTCACGGTCAATGCTCCGTTGTTCGACTACGACAACCAGGTTCGTCCGGCTGGCGGTGGATACGACATCGGCGCGGACGAAGCGCAGTAGAACGATTATTTCCCAGCAGGCTGGGGAGGGGCAGAAACCCCTCTCCAGCCGCACAGGAGCCCAAAGGAGATTATTCATGAGTCCATCATCTTCTCGTAACTTATTCAACCGGCGAAACTTCCTCAAGTTAACTGGCGGCGCGGCAGTGGCCGCGGTTGGGGCCCATTTTGCCCCCCAGTACCTGCGCAAGACGCTGCAGCCGGTTGATGTTGTGGAGGCAGCGGAGCCCGCCCCAGACCTGTATTTCGCAGGCACGGATGGCTGGATCCACCTGCCGCCCAATCCCCCCATTTCCTTTTATCACCCGGATGTGCTTGCTCCGGCGCCGTTCACCACGTATATCTTCGGTTTTCGCAACATCACCGGTCTAAACAAAACGCAGATCGGCAATCAGAAGCAAAAAGCCCAGCATAACGCACCCCTGTTCTGGGTCAACCAGTTCGATCCTGCTAATCCAAAGGATTTTCGATTGCAGTTGACCAATCTCGGCCTGGCTTTACGCCCCGACCTGACTGACTCGCATACCATTCACTGGCACGGTTTTCGCAATGTGATCCCCTTCTATGACGGTGAACCGACCACCTCCGTCTCGGTGCCCGTTGGACGCAACTTTACCTATGTTTACCGCCCGCATGAACCCGGCACCTACATGTATCACTGCCACGTGGAAGACGTCGAGCACGTGCACATGGGCATGACCGGGCTGGTCTTCGTGCGCCCGTTGCAAGACGGAAACACCACCTTCTATCCCAGCGGCAAGTATGCCTACAACGATGGGGATGGCCTGACCGGTTTTGACCGTGAGTTCGCCATGTTCCTGAGTGAGGTGTGGGCTGAAGCGCACTGGGCTGACGCGCACATTCAACTGCCAGATTGGTCCGATTACCGCGCGGACTTTGCCCTGCTCAATGGGCGAGTTTACCCGGACACGCTGGCTCCGAATGGGTCAGTCGACCCATTCAACCCCGTCCGTGACACGCATGGGGACCTGATCTCCCCGTCCGGGCACCCTGAACTGCAATACCAGCCGCTTTCGTCCCTGGTCACCTGCCAGGCGGGGGAGCGCGTGCTGCTGCGCTTTGCCAACCTGGGCTTCAAAGAATCGGCCATGACCCTCACCGGCATTTCAATGCAGGTGGTTGGGCGCGACGCGACGCTCATGCGCGGGCGGGATGGTACCGACACCAGCTACCTGACCAACACCATCTCGATCGGCGCTGGCGAAAGTTTTGATGTAATCTTCACCGCCCCGGCGTTCAGCGGCGGCAGCGGCAGCAGCGGTCAGGGCTACGATACCTACGTGTTGTACAACCGCAGCTACGCGCGGGCGAATAACCTGTCCGCGGATGAAAATAATGTGTCCAGCGGTTTCGGCGGGCAGCGCACTGAGGTGCGGGTTTATCCGGGCGGTTCGCTGGCAGCTCAGCAGTTCCCCAATGACTGGGGCATCTAACCAACCAGTTCACCTTTAAGAAGGAGTGAAACCATGCGTACAGCAAAATTGAAGTGGGTGCGGTTGGGAGTGATCGTGTTGTTGATGATGGCGTTATTTCCCTTCGCCCGTACTCAGCCGGTCCAACAGGTTACGGCGCAGACGCCCCAAAAAGTGGGTATGGTCTGCACAAGCGACGCCAGCCCCAACCCAACCTTCATCCTGAACACCCAAACGGGATATATTCTTTTGCCAGACGGCAACACTATGTTTATGTGGGGCTATTCGCTCAGCGGGCAGCCCTTCCAGCACCCAGGACCGGTCTTATGCGTCAATCAGGGTGACCAGGTAACCATCACCTTGCAGAACAGCGGCCTGAGTGAAAGCGCTTCAATTGCGTTCCCCGGACAAGATGAGGTAAAGGCAAACGGCGCGCCCGTCCAACCCCAGTTCGATGGCAGCGGGCAAATGACCTCGCTGACCGACGTGGCCCCGCCCGGCGGCAGCATTACCTACACCTTTACTGCCAGTAACCCGGGTAGTTATATCTACGAATCGGGCACCAATCCCGAAAAGCAGGTGCGCATGGGTCTGTTCGGGGCGCTGATTGTGCGGCCCTCTCAGGGCGCGGACTTCGCCTACAACCGCACCGACAGCCAGTTCGACACCAATGAAGAGTTCCTGGTGCTGCTCTCGGAGATCGACCCTTACCAGCATCAAGCTGCCGAACAGGGGCGCAATTTCAACCTCAACAACTACCACCCGCGCTACTGGCTGATCAACGGGCGCGGCTTTCCTGACAGCATCGCCGACAACTTTGCCGGCTGGGTACCTAATCAGCCTTACGGGGCGCTTGCACGAATCCATCCCTGGAATCCCAATCCCTTCCTGGCGGATGGCGTTACCCCCAACCCGGCTTATAAACCGTATCCGGGCATTATTCACTATCTGAACGTCGGCACGGAAGACTATCCCTTCCATCCGCATGCCAATAACGGGTTAGTGATTGGGCGGGATGGTATGCCGCTTGAGAACACCAACGGCGCTGATCTGTCCTTTGAGAAGTTTGACGTGAATATCGGGCCTGGCCAAACCTGGGACGTGCTCTTCAAGTGGTACGACGCGGAAGCTTATGACGAAAGCAGCAACCCGGTCACCATCACCTTGCCCGACCCGGCCAACATGACCTTTGGCATGTTTTTCAGCGGCAGTCCTTACCTGGGCAAAATAGGCCCCATGCCGCCAGGCTCGTCTACGCTGAACCAGTGCGGTGAGTACTACATTATCTCTCACAACCACGCCCTGTACCAGATCACCTCCTGGGGCGTGACGATGACCGGCCCGATCACATACCTGCGGATTGACCCGCCGCTGCCGAATGATTGCCCGTGACGCGGCAGGCGAACCCAGGCAATAAGGAAAATCACATGCATACGATCTTTCGGAACCATTATAAGATTACCACCCTGCTCCTGGTGATCGTGGCCCTGTTTGGCGCAGCTTTATCCTATAAAACTGTCCAGGCGGCTGCGCCCCTCACCACGCCCTGCGACTCGTCCACCCCCGGGCAGACCACTTGCGCGCTCTGGGCGACCAGTGGCAGTATCAACCTGCCCGGCGCGGCAAACCTGCCCATTTGGGGCTATGCCAGCGGGCCAGGGGTTACCCTTACGCAGCCCGGTGGGCCAATCTTAATCGCCAACCAGGGCGACAGCGTGACCATCAACCTGACCAATGAACTGGGGGAAGATACAGCCCTGCTCCTGCAAGGCCAGCCCGTGCCCCCAGACCTGACCGGTGCAGTCCCTGGAGGGACCAAATCCTATTCTTTCACAGCCAGCAACCCCGGCACTTATCTCTATGAAGCTGGCTTACTGCCTAACGCTGAACATCAGGTGGCGATGGGCTTATACGGCGTGCTGATCGTGCGACCGGCAGCCGCCGGGCAGGCATATGACAGCGCCAGCAGCGCCTACGATGATGAAGCCGTGGTGGTGTTGAGCGAGATCGACCCGGCCTTGAACAACAATCCGGGCAGTTTCGACTTACGCAATTACGCCCCACGCTACTTCCTGATCAATGGGCAGAGCTACCCGAACACGACCAATATCGAAACCGCGGCTGGGAAGCGGGTGCTGCTGCGCTATGTGAATGCCGGCATGCAGTACCACTCGCTTGCCATGCTCGGCGTGCGCCAAACGGTGCTGGCCAATGACAGCTTCCCGCTGCAAAACAGCCACCGCATCGTGGCCGAGACGATAGGGCCCGGCCAGACCGCGGATGCAATCGCCACCGTACCGGCGCTGGCGCCAGATGGCAGCCGCTTTGCCCTGTACGATGGCAACCTGATGCTGCATAACAGCAACACCAGTGGCATGGGCGGTATGGTGACTTTCCTATCGGTTGGGACGGCGACGCCGCCCGGTGCGGATGGGGCTGGACCGCTCGTCAGCCTGGTAAGTTTGACCCCGGCCAAGAGCAATGGCACCATCGCTGTAGCCTTAGAGGCTACCGTCAGTGATGCTGCCAGCGGCGGCTCGAATGTAACTGCCGCGGAATTCTTTATCGACACGCAAGGCGCCGCTGGCAGCGGTACGGCGTTGAGTGGGGCTTTTGGCGCGCCCACCGCAGCAGTCAGCGGTACGATTTCTTCCGCCGCTCTCTCCGGGTTATCCGGCGGTAATCACACGATCTACATTCATGGGCAGGACTCGGCCGGCAACTGGGGCCCGTTCTACCCGGCGGTGCTGATCCTCGATAAGAGCGGCCCAGCCACTTCGGCGCTCACCCTCACGCCCAGCATAAGCAACGGCGGCAGTTCGGTGGACCTGAGCGGCACCGCCGACGATCGTGCGAGTGGCAGTACAAATATCGCCGCCGCAGAATATACCCTGGATGGTGGCGCGGCAGCCGCCATGAATGTCAATGTAACCGCGCCGGTGGCCAACATCACGGCGACCATCCCGGCAGCCACGGTGAATGCCCTGACGGAAGGGGCGCACACGGTTTCTGTACGCAGTCAGGACGAACTGGGCAACTGGGGCAGCCCGGCGACCATCTCCTTAATTGTGGACAAGACCGGAGCTGTCACCAATACCGTCACTGCCGCGCCCAACCCAACCAACGGCGTGATCGGTTATAACGCCAGCACGCTGGCTGTGCGCGTCACGGCTGGTTTGAGCGACAGCCTCTCCACCGTCAGCGCCGCCGAAGGTTTTATCGACACGGTAGGCGCGGATGGATCTGGCTTCCCCTTAATCGCCAGCGATGGCGTGTTCAACAGCGCTACTGAGAATGCTTATGCCGACGTCCCCCTTAACCAGATCAGCACGCTCAGTGATGGCAGTCATGCCATCTATGTGCACGCGAAGGATGCGGCCGGCAACTGGGGCGCAAGCAACAGCACGCCGCTGACAGTGGACAAGGCTAAACCGACGGTGAGCGGCGTAAGCGCTGCCCCCAATCCAACCAATAGTATTGCCAGTAATAACACCAGCTTCACGCTCAGCGCCAGCGCCAACGGGACCGGTACGAACGTGGTCGCGGCGGAGTGGTTCGAAGGCAGCGACCCAGGTTTTGGAAATGGAAATGCCTTTAGCGTCACCGCTGCCCCTACGCTCAACCTCAGCGCATCGATCGACTTTGTCGCTCGGGGTTGGACGCCCGGCAGCCACACGCTGACCGTGCGCGCTAAGGACGCGGCGGGCAACTGGAGCAACAACACCGGCACGGCGGTTACCATCGTCCTGCCGAACAACCTTTTCGCGGACGGCTTCGACTCCGGTAACTTCAGCGCCTGGTCCAGCACGGGTGGAAACACAGCCCGGATCAGTGTGAGCACTGGAGCAGCCCAGGCGGGTACGTACAAGATGCAGGCCCTCATCAGCAGCAACGCTTCGGGCTATGTGCAAGACAATCGCCCCTTTGCTGAGGCCAGCTACCATGCCCGCTTCTACTTCAACCCGAACGGTTACGCTACTGGTAACGGCTCCAACCCGGCTACGGTGACCCTCTTCAGCGGGCAAAACGCTGGCGGGACGACCCTCTTCGAGGTGCAGTACCGCCGCAGCAATAACACCGGCTACCAGGTGCGCCTGAGCGTGGTCCGCACGGGCGGCACGACCAGCGGCAGCTGGTACACCATCAACAACAATGCCTGGAATGCCATTGAAATTGCCTGGGCATCGGGCACGAGCACGACTGCCAGCCTGTATGTCAACGGCGCGCAGCATAGTTTGACCAATCTCAATACCAGCGCCAATACGCTGGAGTCCGTCCGGCTTGGCCCGCAAGGGACCCCGCCTGGAAACGGCGCCGTCCTGTTCGACAGCTTCATCTCTACTCGCCGGACGGTTATCGGGCAGTAAGTAAGGTTTGAATGCGGGAGGTTTCCGCCAGACTTCGGCGGAAACCTCCCGATGATCCATCTAATAACGAATAAGAGGAATCTTGCCGATGCAAACGACCGCATCCGATCCAAAACTGCATAAGACCTTCCGGCTGCCTGGGCGGCTGGCCCTCGCGGCGCTGGCCCTGGGTATCCTGGTGCTGCTGGCAGGAAGCTGGCTGCTAATGCGGCCCTGGAGCGCGGGAGGCAGTCAGCCGCCGATGCGCGCCGTTTCAACCACGCAGCTGGCAGAGCAGTATGGGGTGCGTATCAACTTATTGGCGGTCACGGCGGCGGGTGGCATGCTCGATTTGCGCTACCAGGTGTTGGACGCGCAAAAGGCGCAGTCCCTGTTTGCCGCGCCTTCCGCTGCGCCGAAGCTGTACATTCCACAGAAGCACGTCAGCCTGGCGACCGAGGCGGACCCTCGCCAGCAGTACCCGGCCTTGAAAGATGGCAATCTGTACCTGGTGATGTTTACGAATAACGGTAACGCCGTCAAAGTGGGCGACGAGATTGAAATCCGCTTTGGCGACCTGCAGGTGACCTCGATCCGCGTAAAGTAAGCGCCCGATTTAGGGCGAGGAGGAATACAATGAAAAATAGAAGTCTTTTCTGGTTGAGTATTTCATTACTGCTTGGAGTTGGTATCATCCATCTGTATATCTTCCCGGCTGAAATGGAGGAAGCTACCTACCTGGGGCTGCTCTTCATTGTCAACTTCCTGGGTGCGCTGGTTGCCGCTTATGGCATGATTCGCGGTAAGGCCTGGGGTTGGGGCCTGGGTATGTTAGTGTCTGCCGGATCGCTAGGCGCTTACATCGTCAGCCGCACGGTTGGCCTGCCCGGCTCGGAAGTGGAGGACTGGCTGAATGGGCAGGGCTTGCTTTCGCTGGTGGTAGAAGGCGGTTATATTCTTCTCGGCGGATATTGGTTGGTGAAAGCAGGCTGGCTTCGCAAACTGATGCACATGGTTCGCCAACCGCAGTCAGTTGACCCGCAGGCGGCTGGCCCGTTTGACCGTTCGGTACGCGGATGGGCGTTCAGCCTGGCTCCGGCAGTCCTCGTGCTGGCGCTGATCATGGTTGGGCTGGTCACCCTGCCCGGACATCAGCATAATGATGAGGAACTGTACCGCAACCCGGTGCTGATCAGCCAGCAAGCCCTGGAGGAAGAATACGGCGTGAAGGTATTCCTGGTAGGGACGACGAACCTGGGTGGGACGATTGACTTCCGCTTGCGCATCCTGGATGAGAAAAAAGCCGCGGTGTTGTTAGACGACCACGCGCACATGCCTGCCCTTTTGATGGGGGATAATCACTCGGAAATTATATTTCCCAGTCATATGGGGCACCACGGGCATGTCATCAAACAGGATGGAATTTACTTCCTGCTGTTCCCGAACCTGAATCGGGAATTAACCCCTGGGATGCCGTTATCAATTGCCTTTGGGAACCTGTTGCTTGAACCGATTATGATTCAATAATCAAGGGGGCGATCATGCGAAAAATTTTTCAAATAATGGTACTGCTGGTTCTGTTGTTAAACCTGCCTGACCCGGTTGCGTTTGCGTCTGGTCCGGCAGGGAGTGGGGAGAAAATCTCTGCTGAACTACAGGCCGCGCTGGACGCCGGGCAGCCGGACGATCTGCACAGCGTGGTGGTCAGCCTGGCTGCGCAGGCGGATCTGTCAAAGATTGGCGGGCCGAACCGCCGCGCGAACCTGACCGCGCTGATTCGCACGTTGCAGGCGACGGCAGCCGCAGCGCAAAAACCGGTGATTGCCTGGCTGCAGGCGCGCCAGGGATCGGTGACTGCTTTCACGCCGCTATGGGTGTTTGACGGTTTATCCGTGACGGCAACCGCGGCGACTATCGAGGATCTGGCCAGGCTGCCAGAGGTGCAGTCCATTACGCCAGACGCGATCGATATCGCCATCAGCGGTAAAGGCAGCTCGGTTCAGGCAGAGCAGAATCTCTCGGTGATCCATGCGCCAGCCTTGTGGAACCTGGGTTTTTATGGGCAGGGCAAGGTGATCGCCTCCATGGATTCAGGGGTGGACATTTCTCACCCCGACTTAACTGGGCAGTGGCGCGGGGGGACAAACAGCTGGTACGATCCTTATGGGCAGCATCCTGTTACGCCGGTAGACTTCAGCGGTCATGGCACGTGGACGATGGGCGTGATGGTCGGCGGCAGCGCCGGCGGGACGGCCATTGGCGTTGCGCCCCAGGCAAAATGGATCGCGGTCAAAATTTTTAACGACCAGGGCAGCGCGACTGCCACAGCCATTCACCAGGGCTTCCAATGGCTGCTGGACCCGGATGGCAACCCGAATTCGATGGATGCCCCGGACGTAGTCAATAATTCCTGGGCCATCAGCGGGCCAGGCTGTGACCTGCAATTCCAACTGGACCTGCAAGCGCTGCGCGCGGGGGGGATTCTGCCGGTGTTTGCTGCCGGGAATTTCGGCCCTGGCAGTTCGACCAGTTCCAGCCCGGCTAATAATCCTGAAGGGTTCGCGGTAGGCGCAACCGATAATCTGGATAACCTGTATGCTTACAGCAGCCGGGGCCCTTCGGCCTGTGGCGAGAGCGAATTGGTTTATCCGGAAGTGGTCGCGCCTGGCGTAAATATCCACACTACCGATTTATTCGGTTTCTATACTGACGCGAGCGGCACGTCGCTGGCCGCGCCTCAGGTGGCGGGCGGGCTGGCTTTGCTGCTTTCCGCATACCCCGGCCTCAGCGCGGATACCCAGCAGAGCGCGCTGACCATCAGCGCGGCAGACCTGGGCGCGCCTGGGCCGGATAACGACTATGGCTATGGGCGCATTGACCTGCTGGCAGCCTACAACTGGCTGGCCTCTGCGCCTGCTCCCACACCGACACCGCTGCCTACGGCCACCCCCGCTCCAACCGCTACGGCTGCACCAACGGCGACTCCAGTTCCCACAACATTGCATATTGGCGATCTGGACGGGACATCCTCGGCGGCGGGCAATAAATGGAATGCTACGGTTACCATCCTGCTGCATGACGGCAGCGAACACCCCCTGGCTAATGCTGTGGTCAGCGGCAAGTGGATCAACGGCGGGACGGGCAGCGCCTCCTGCACTACCAATGCTCGCGGTTTGTGCGCAGTGACCAAAACCGGGCTGAATGCGAAGACAGCCAGCATCAGCTTTAGCGTGACCGGGGCCAGCGCAGCGGGCCTGACTTACACCCCCAGCGCCAATCACGACCCGGATGGCGACAGTAATGGGACAAGCATTATTGTTAAAAAATAACTGGTAAGCTGTGATTCGCATAGGAGCTGTCCGATAAGAATGTTTGGACAGCTCCTTTGTATTTAATCTAGGGATTTGAAATTGATTCTTCACCATTTCATCCGCCTGTCATCCTGGGCCGGTATACTGAAGTCGAAAACAAAAAGAGATTCAAAGACCACCTCTTCAAATCTGGTCCATTGGAGAAAAGAAAGAAATGAAAACAACAAGATTTTTACCTGTATTTGCAGTCATCATCAGTATGCTGTTCCTGAGTGCTTGTTCCACCGCTGGACTTGCCAGCGTGGCTCCAGCCGCAGGCATAACCTCCCTGTTTAACAACCCGGTTAGCGCCAATGCGCCGGTAACCAGCGCACCCCTGGTAAATGCACCTCTCGCCAGCGCGCCGCTCGCGACCAATCCTCAAACGACAGCCGGTGTAGATGCTTTACAAAATGCCTATGAGGCAGTTTATCAGAGCGTGAACCCTTCGGTCGTGACCATCGTCATCAGCAGCCCAGTTTCTGCTAGCGGCCGGTCTAATGGTTTTGGCTTTGGCCAGCCGGGAAATGGCAACGGTCAAAGCGGGCAGGGGCAGGTTGTACCGACTGCGGAAGGCTCCGGCTTTATCTGGGATACCTCTGGGCATATCGTGACCAATAACCACGTGGTCTCGGGCGCGTCTCAGATCGAAGTTACCTTCTCAGATGGTTCCTCCTATCCTGCCACCGTGGTCGGGACGGATCCCAACAGTGACCTTGCCGTGATCCAGGTTACCAACGCCCCGGCTGCCTTACTCAAACCGATCAAGATTGGTGACTCGACCCAGGTAAAAGTGGGTGAAATGGTTGTCGCCATCGGTAATCCCTTCGGCCTGAACAACACCATGACCACGGGCATTGTCAGCGCCATTGGCCGCTCGATCCCCGCGACTGCCAGCAGCAACCAGAACGGTCTGGGCAACACCCCCACCTTCTCGATCCCCGACGTCATCCAGACGGATGCGGCGATCAACCCGGGTAACTCGGGCGGCGTCCTGGTCGACATGACCGGCGCATTGATCGGTGTGCCTTCGCAGATCGAATCGGCTAGCGGCTCCAACTCGGGTGTTGGGTTCGCAATCCCCTCGGCCATCGTCAACAAGGTTGCTCCGCAGTTGATCTCGACCGGTAAAGCTGGACATTCCTACCTGGGCATTTCCGGCGCAACCTTAACCCCGGATGTGATCAGCGCGCTCAACCTGCCTGCTGGGCAGCAGGGCGTTCTGGTAGCCACCGTGCTGCAGGGTGGCCCAGCCGGATCCGCTGGTTTGCAAGGCGCAACCGTTGACGCAAACGGCACGCCGACCGCCGCGGGCGATATTATCACCGGCATCAATGGCCAGCCGATCACCCGCATGGAAGCGCTGATTTCCTACCTGGCAAATAATACCGAGCCCGGCCAGTCGGTGACCCTCACCGTCCTGCGCAATGGACAGACGATCCAGGTGCCGGTAACGTTAGGAACCCAGCCGACCAACTAAAGCCATCTGAGCGAGTTACCTTGGGCGACCTTTAGCGCACAAGGTAACTCGCAGAATATTTACTGGAAGACACCCCCTGTACCGGTTGTGCAGGGGGTGTCTTGCTTGATAAGTGCAGCAAAATAATAGGCCATAAATTGACAAATTTTGAACTTCTTTTGTACCAAATCTAAATCACCGCGCTCTATAATTCCATTTAGCAGTTTAACAAGTCCGATAACTACGCAGCGCGTGCCCAGGACCACCGGCGAGGTGCGTTCTGGACCCACTCCGATAGCGATAAAGGAGACGTTTTATGAACAAAAAAGGCTTTGTTGCGTTCCTCCTGATCGCTATGCTCCTGCTCGCAGCTTGCACTCCAGCATCCTTATCGTCAGCTAACCTTTCGACCAGTGCAGAAAATACGCAACCAGCAGTCACAGCGACAGAGAATATACCGGTAACCGGCCCCATGCCGGTCGCCACAAGTACCCAAACCCCCACGGCCAGCCCAACCCCGACTTTGAGCCTGAGCCCGAGTGCGACCCCGACTCGCCCGCACCACCGGCTGCAAACCATCCCACCGACCCTAACCCCTTCGCCAACCGCGGCCCAATAAGCCGGTGCTCTATCTAAAGCAGCAGCAGGCGCCGGTCACCGGCGCCTGCTGCTGCTTTATTGGGTCAGAGATTATAGGAAAGCGCGTGAAAGATCATCCAGGCGGGTGAGTTCGGCGTCCGTGAGGCGGAAGTGCATGGCGGCGGCGTTATCAGCGGCCTGGCGGGCCTTGGTCGCGCCGGGGATCGTGACGACCAGCTCCCCGTTGAACCAGATCAGCCAGTTGAGCGCAACTTGCGCGGCTGTGGCCTGGTAATTTTGCCCAATTTCCTGCAGGGCAGCCACCAGGGGCCGGCTGGCTTCCAACTGGCGCTGGATGCGCATGCGCCAGATGATCGATTTGCTTTTCAGCAGGTCCGGATTCTGGTGGTACTTGCCGGTCAGCAGGCCGGAACCCAGCGGCGTGTAGGCGGTAATGGTGACGCCCAGTTCCCGGGCGGCAGCCAGGATGCCGTTGGTTTCAATTTTGCGGTCGATCAGGCTGTAACGCACCTGATTGGTAGCCAGCGGCAGGCCGCGTTTCTGTAAAGCGGCGTGTGCCCGGCGCATGCGTCCGGCGCTGAAGTTGCTGACCCCTACCGAGCGAATCTTGCCCGCTTCGACCAGGTCGGCCATGGCGTTCATCTCGGCTTCTGGCGATGAAAAACTGGAAGGATTGTGAACGTAGTAGAGATCGATCGGAAAACCATCCAGGTAATGCAGGCGGTCTTCGACCGTCTGGGCAAGATTGCCAGCAGTGCGGAAGAGCGGGAACCACTTGGTGGCGATTACCACATCCCCCGGCTGCTTGCCGGCTGCCTTCAAAGCGGCTGCCAGGGAACTTTCCGAGACGCCGCCGCCATAAATCTCGGCGGTATCAAACCAGTTGATGCCGCCATCCAATGCGGCCTGGACGATCGCGTTTTTTTCCTCCTGTGAGATGACTGGAAAAGCGCGCCCGAGCATTCCGCCTCCGCCGGAAAGTTCCATTGCGCCAAAACCAATCGGGGTAATCTGAATCCCGGTTTTCCCAAGTGACCGGGTAGCAATGCTTGAGACTGTAGACATTTCGAGCTCCTTAACGTCCTAATTTCTTGAGCTTATTATAGCCCAGGGTCTGCGGCAAGAATTCGCAGTAGTTGATCAGGATTGCTGTGTCCCAGCGGTTGATTTATTAACCAAAAAGGCTAAAATAGATATACAAACCCATATATTTGTAGTCTCATTTATTGATACAGCAAACCATTTACCCCTGATTGTTCTCTTGTTCGACTAGCGATAGGCCGGGGTGGATTTATGCAACTAGTGAATGGCAGCCGGGTACTTATTGTAGGGGGTGGGCCAGCGGGTAGTTTTACGGCGCTGCATTTGCTTCAACTTGCCGCCGAAGTGCATCTGGACCTCAAAGTGATCCTTTTCGAACCCAAAAACTTTCTCCGCCCCGGGCCAGCCGGGTGCAATAAGTGTGCGGGGATCCTGTCTTCGGGGTTGGTTCACAGCATGGCCCAACTGGGGTTAGCTTTGCCGCCGGACGTGATCCAATCGCAGCTGCAGGCCTATCTCTTGCATTTTGAGGAAAGAGAACTGCTGCTGCAGCCGCCTGACCCTGACCGCAAAATCTTTTCCGTCTATCGCGGTGGGGGGCCGCGCCTGGGAACGCCGCCTTATCCGGCCTCTTTCGATTACTGGCTGCAAGAACAGGCCTGCGCGCGGGGGGCAGAAATCCGTTCAGGGCCGGTCAAGACGGTGCGACGCGGGGTGAAGCCAGTGGTGGTCACGGCTCGTGAAGAGGTGGAAGGCGACCTGGTGATCCTGGCGACCGGGATTAACAGCCGCGCTCCGCTTGACGCAGACTGGGGCTATCGCGCGCCCCCCAAAGCGAAGATGGCCCAGGATGAGATACTCAACCCGGACACGTTTTCGAACCAAATGGTGCACATCTTCTTTGACCATCCTCAAGGGCTGATCTTTGGGGGGATCATCCCTAAAGGCCGCTATGCTAACATCTCCTTGCTGGGCAAGAACCTGCCTTCCGAATCGGTCAACCGCTTCCTGGAGGGGCAAGATTTATTGCAAAGCCTGCCTTTTTATATGGTCAGGATCTGCGGCTGCACCCCTTATATCAATGTGGGCGCGGCGCGTTCCTTTTTCACAGATCGTTTTGTGGCAGTTGGGGATGCCGCGGTAACCCGCCTGTATAAAGATGGGATCAGTTCCGCTTTTTTCACGGCTGAAGCGGCGGCGCGCACGGCAATCCTGCATGGCGTGGCAGAGTTTGATTTTCGAGCGCACTATCTGCCGGTGTGCCTGCGCATCGCGCATGATAATCGCTATGGGAAAATCTTGTTTGGAGCCTGGGCGGTGCTGCGCCGGTTTCCCTGGTTGAACCGGACCTGGTTTCAGGCGGTGCGGCGCGATGAACACCTGCCCGCGCAGAGCCGCATCCATACCGTAATCTTATGGAATATGTTGACCGGCGACGCGAGTTATCAGAAAATGTTTTGGCAGGCGGTCAGTCTGCCTTCGTTCTTGAGCCTGTTATCCGCCATGTTTCGGCGGGAGGTATTGGTATGAAACAAAATAGTTCGGGACTGGGCCCACTGGCCAGTGGCGGCACGGTGGTGGTCATTGGCGGCGGGCCGGGAGGCACGGCAGCCGCCATTCACCTGCGCTGCCAGGGACTGGCGCTTGGGCGAGATATTCGAGTGATCCTGGTGGAGGGCAAGCAGTTTTCTGGAGCGCTGCATTACAACCAGTGCGCCGGGGTGCTTTCCCCGCCGATTGTTGAAATGCTGCAGAACCAGCTGGGCGTCCCCTTTCCGCGCCACCTCAGCCAGCGCACGATCTCCAGTTATACGCTGCACACGCCGCGGCGGCAGATCCTGCTGGAAGGGGCCGGCGAGCCTTCTGAGGCGCTGCGGCGGGTGCAGTTCGATGAATACATGCTGCAAGCCGCCGTGAAGCGCGGCGTGACGGTCATGAATGCGCGCATGACGGATTTTGAACTGCACGAAAACCGCGTAGTGGTGTACACAGACAGCAGCCAGTTAGATGCGGATGTGGTCATCGGGGCGTTCGGCATGGATGAAGGCACGGCGGAAGTCTTTCGCCGCAGCGTCGGCTACCGTTCGCCGCCGGCGTTAGGCTCTGTGGTGACCAAATATCACCCTGGAGAAGCAGCGGTGGAAGCGATGCACGGCTGCATCCACGTCTTCCTCCCCCGGGCGCAGAACATCGAGTTTGGGGCCGTTACCCCAAAGGCGAACCACCTGACCATTAATATCGCCGGGCAGAAGGTGGACGCGGATCTGATGGATGACTTTCTCTCCCTCCCGGAGGTCCAGGCCGTTCTGCCCAGGTTACCCGATGCGCTGCGCAACCACCCGGGGGACTTTTCTTATCATAAGGGGCGTTTCCCCTGCGGGCTGGCCCAGCGTTACAGCGGAGACCGCTTCGTGCTGATCGGCGACGCGGCGGGCCTGGTGCGCGCATTTAAAGGGAAGGGAATCACCTCCGCGATCCAGACGGGTATGCGCGCCGCCGACGTGATTTTGCAGGAAGGCATCTCTGCCGCGGCTTTTCAGGCGTTTCATCGGGCCAACCAGGATATCGTCGCTGACTTGCCGTATGGCCAGGCGGTTCGCTGGTTGACGATTTGGGCTTCGCGGTTTGGGTGGATGGATCTGGCTCTGATTGCTGCGCAAAAAGAGCCCCGCCTGCGTACTGCGCTGTTCGACGCGGCCTCCGCACACCGCCCTTACCGGGAGGTGGTGCGCGCTTGCCTGCATCCCGATTCGGTCCGGGCGGTTTTTGGCGCGCTGCTGCGCGGAACTGCCTGATTCTTCATTCAGGCAGCGTGCGGCGGCAGGAACGGCGCAATTTTCACCCAGGGCAATCTGGATCCACAAAATTTCGATATAATCGGTTATGGGCAAGGCTGCCGCCTGTGTGAGGCGGGAGCGGAACCAGTCTATTTTGACATTGCATGGGGGAAAGGAAAAATTGGATGAACTTTGACTTTTTATCGTTTTTAACCAGCCCGGTATTTGTCGTGCCCTGGTATGGCTTTGGCCTGGTGGCAGGCGCCTGGGTCTTTTTTGATGAACAGACCGCCAATAAGAACGTCAACGAGGCGATCAAAATTGGCTTTTCGATTCTAATCGTCTTCTTTTCGGTGATTGGCCTGTTTCTGTATTTACTGACCTGCCGCCCCCCGGGAATTATTCATAAAAAAGGGGAGGAAGCCAGGGCGTATCACCACCAGTTCGTTAGCCCGAAATGGAAGAAAGTGACCGGTTCGGTGATCCACTGCGTGGCAGGAGATGGGCTGGGAATCGTGACCGCGATGGTGGTATCGCGATTGCTGAATTTTCCTTTCTGGACGGAATTCTGGTATGAGTACGCCGTCGGGTTTGCATTTGGCTGGTTTTTGTTTCAAACCTGGTCGATGCATAACATGGGCAATTCGTTTGGCACTTCGTTATGGATGGCTGGGCGCGCCGAGTTCTTTTCGATGATCACGGTTATGGTGGGGATGGGCCTGGTAATGCGCTTTGTGACCCCGGCGGTGGTGGGCAGCAGCCCAGACCCCACCACGGCAGCCTTCTGGGGTTTTGCTTCTCTGGGCTTGCTGGTAGGCTTTATCTTCACTTATCCGATGAACTGGTGGCTGGTATCCATTGGCTGGAAGCACGGCATGGCCTGATTTTAGTTTCAGTTCAGAATTAAAATGGGAAGCATAGCCGCGGCCATGCTTCCCATTTTGATTCTGAACTTGTTTGGTTACTCGGTGACCGTATTATTCCAGTTCATCATTGGCCCACCGCGGCGGAAGCCAGACCCGTTGTTATTCGGGCTGTTCGCGCCATTCGTCCCGTTCGTGCCGTTAGCGCCGGGGCAGCCGAAGCCAGCCCCATTGCCTGACCACATGGACTCCATGTGCTGGTCCATCCAGTCAGCCTGTGCTTGGGTTAGCAAGCCAGCTTTTACCGCCTGGTCGAGGGCTTTATCGTGCGCGTCCAGAATAATTTGCTGGGCCTGTTCGCTCGTCAACCCTTGCGCCTGGGCGATCTGCCAGGGCGTTTCGCCGTTATTCATACGCGTCTGCACCTCAGTTTGATCCAGATGTAAGGCGTCGGCCAGGGCAGCTACCATATAAGGGTGCATGGGGCCATAATCACCCGCGCCCATCATGCCGTATCCAGCATAGCCACCCATCATGCCAGAACCGCCCATGCGGCCCCAGGGCTGTCCGGGGAAGGGCGGGGTCTGAGACTGCGCGTAGGCTGTCCCGAACCAGGCCAGGCCGGCCACAGCCACCAGGGCAAGCGCGGCAATTCCGATGAGGATCCATTTTTTCATATCTGCTACTCCTGTTTATTTTTGGTGATGATTGTCTTGTGTTGATCTCAGGATAATGGATTTGTTTGAAGCCCGTGTGAAGCGATTTTAAAGATTGTGTAAAGAAATTCGGGGTTGTCCAAAGTGCGCCTTTGAACAACCCCGAGGAGAATTTATTGAACCCAGTTCGAGCGGATGTCGACCGTTTTTGCGGGTTGGGTAGGGTCGTTGGTTTGGAGGTGCAGGCGGAAATCGTGCTGGCCGTCCATGCCTGCGTGCATCATATACTGCAGCGATAGGACGGTGCTTTCTCCGGGTTGGAGGGTCATCGAACCGATGGCCGGTGTGGGGGGTCAACACCCCTCAATGACTTCAATGTAAGGCGGCCTGGTTAACTGCAGCGGCTGATCGCCAACATTGGTGATCTGAAGGGTATCCCGGATCGTCTGGCCGAGCTTGACATTCCCGTGATCAATGCTTTCGGGAGCTACTTTCAAGCCAGGTGCGCCTTGAACTTCGAGATTGGCCTTTGGCTGCGGTTTATGAGTGTTCAAGGCGAAGACGGCCAGGAGCACGAATCCCAGGCCGGCCAGGACCAGCCAGAAAGGCAGCAAATTTCGTTTGGTTTGGGGTTGTATTTTTGGGCGGGAACGTGGCATCACTCATCCTCCATGGGTTTCAGGGGTCCTTTTTTAGTCTACCTGTTTTGCCAAAAAAAACGAAGTGGGATGTGGCGGATTGTCGAATAGGCGAAAATGCTCATTCGCAGGGTTTGCCTTGAATTGAACAGGGTTTCAAAGGCATGTTTTCGTAGAAATGGTTAGAATGAGGATTAGAGGATTTGACCTGGGCCGGGCAGGGTACGCGAGCAGGGCAAGCGGAGAAAGGTATGCGAAGGAGGGCATATGGCGAGTGCAAAGATCTTGATTGTGGATGATGAAACGGCCATTCTGAACCTGGTTTCGGCGTATCTGAAACCGGAGGGGTATGAAGTCTATACAGCCACAGACGGCCCCTCCGCGCTGCAAGCTGCCCGAACATACCAACCGGACCTGATTGTGCTGGATGTGATGCTGCCGGGCATGGACGGCGTGGAAGTGCTGACCCGCCTGCGGCGAGAGTCCGATGTATATGTCATTATGCTGACCGCAAAAACGGAGGAGACAGACAAGATCGTCAGCCTGGCAGTCGGCGCAGATGATTACGTCACCAAACCTTTCAGTCCCCGCGAGCTGGTGGCGCGGATCAAAGCGGCCCTGCGGCGCTTGAAAAGCGAGAGTGAAACTCGCATCGGGGATGTGCTCAGCTTTCAGCATTTGCGCATCGACACGGGCAGCCGCCAAGCGTGGGTGGATGATCAACTGGTGGAACTGACCCAGACCGAGTTCGATCTGCTGGCAGCCCTGGCAGAACACCGCGGCATGGTGCTCAGCCGCGAACAACTGCTGGAAAAAGTGTGGGGGTATGACTACTTTGGAGATATGCGGGTCGTGGATGTACATGTGGGGCATTTGCGTCAGAAGTTGGGTGATGAACAAGTCATCGCCACAGTGCGCGGGGTAGGTTACCGCTTTGAAGATCAGGTGGAGTAAGGTATGCTTCATGCAATTCGCAGGCATTTTGGGCTAAAGATATTTTTTTCTTATATCGTGGTCATTGTGGTGGGGATGCTGGTGCTGGCTACCACCGTTCAGCTGGTAATCCCGGCGGCGTTTAACAGCCATATGGCCAGCATGGGGGGCGTAATGTCTGGCATGATGGGGAATAACGGGATGATGCTGGATATCTACGGCAATTTTCAGGCGGGCGTGTGGGAAGCCCTGGCCTGGGCTTCATTGGCCGCGCTCATCGCGGCTGTGCTTGTCAGCTGGTTTGTCAGCCGCCAGGTGGTGACGCCCATCCAGGGTATGTTGCAGGCCAGCCAGCGCATCGCTGAAGGGCATTATGCAGAACGTGTCCATGTTCCGGGCAGTGTACAGCCCGATGAGCTGGATGAACTATCCCGGCTGGCATTAAGGTTTAACCAAATGGCCGCCCGGCTGGATCAGGTGGAGGTCATGCGGCGGCAGTTGATCGGGGATGTTGCGCATGAACTGCGCACCCCGCTCACCGTGATTAAAGGCACGATGGAAGGATTAATGGATGGCGTGCTGCCGCCGGAAATCGAAACCTACCAACAGGTGCGCCAGGAAGCCGACCGGCTCCAACGGCTGGTGGCGGATTTGCAAGAACTCAGCCGGGTGGAAGCCGGCGCGGTGCCTTTGCAACTCCAACCTATTCCCCTTGGGCGGTTGATTCAAACGGTCACCGCGCGGTTGGGCCCGCTCTTTGAGGCTAAGGGCGTCCATCTGCAAACGGAGCTGCCCGAGCGCCTGCCGGATGTCCTGGGGGATGAGGACCGCCTGACGCAGGTCCTGGTCAACATTGTGGGGAATGCCTTGAAATATACCCCCGTTGGGGGACGGGTCACCATCTCTGCCCGGCAGCAAGGTGAGGCAGTCATCCTGGCCGTGCAGGATACGGGGATTGGCCTTTCGGCAGAACACCTGCCGCATGTCTTTACCCGCTTTTACCGGGTCGATAAATCCCGCGCGCGGGCCAGCGGCGGCAGTGGGATTGGGTTGACCATCGCCCGCTCGATTATCGAAGCGCATGGCGGGAAAATCTGGGTGGAAAGCGCAGGCGTGGGGAAAGGCAGCACCTTTTTCTTTACCCTTCCGACCGCCGGGCACCAGGATCAGAGCCAATCCTTGCCCTGATCCTGGTGCAGATTAAGCTTACGGCAGCTTGTTCCCGGCTGCCTGGTAGATCTCGTACCATTCAGGGCGGGTGAGGGTAACCGCAGCAGCCTTGCAGATATCCTTGAGGCGGCTGGGGTTGGTTGTGCCGACGATGGGCTGCATCCGGGCGGGGTGGCGCAGGATCCAGGCAATGGCGATGGCGCTGTTGGTTACGCCTTTGGCAGCGGCGATCTCATCGATTTTCCGGTTCAGTTCGGGGAACTTCTCGTTATCCAGAAACACGCCTTCAAAGAAACCGTATTGGAAAGGCGACCAGGGCTGGATGGTGATGTCATGCAGGCGGCAGTAGTCCAGAATGCTGCCGTCCCGGTCGAGCGAGGCGTCAATTTCCATATTTACGTTGATCCCCGCATCCACCATGCCGGTGTTGGTGATGCTGAACTGCAGCTGGTTAAAGAGGATGGGCTGTTTGACCGCTTTGCGCAACAGCTCAATCTGCAGCGGGTTCTGGTTGCTGACCCCAAAATACTTCACCTTGCCGCTGTTTTGCAGCTGGTCAAAGGCTTCCGCCACCTCTTCCGGTTCAACCAGGGCATCCGGGCGATGCAGCAGCAGCACGTCCACGTAATCCGTTTGCAGGCGTTTCAGGCTCCCGTCCAGCGCTTCCAAAATATGTTCTTTCGAGAAGTCGTAATATCCCTCCTGGATGCCACATTTCGTTTGCAGGAGCATTTGTTCCCGCTGGCGCGGCGTCAGCTTCAGCGCTTCAGCAAACTTTGCTTCCAATTCTCCCCCGCCATAAATATCGGCGTGGTCGAAGAAGTTGATCCCTTCATCCAGGGCAGTTTGAATTAAATTCGCGATATCCTGGTTGGGCATATCTGAAATTCGCATGCAGCCCAAAGAAATTTCCGAGACTTTCAGGTCGCTGTTTGGAATATTGATGTAGTGCATCTTTGTTCTCCATTCATCTGATTTGTGTTGATCGCCTTAATGATAACATTTTCGTTTTTCTTTCGCTGTGATCTTCAACGGTTAATCGCGGGTCAATTTCTACGGAGTCAGGCTTTGGTGGTTAAGAATTCATAATAAAGATGGGAAAATCATGAAACCCGCAGCATTTGGAAGTATAATGAAAACGTATATAAGTTTTATACACAATAGGGGGAGTTTTACAGAAGCGATTGAGAATCGCTCTCATCGCGTCTATTCGTCAAACAATTATCATTGGAGCTGCTGCATTTGACAGTACTTTTACCGTTCTGCCTGGTATTCATTTCGCCTGTCCTGGTGGCGATTCTAGGGATGTATTGGCCGAAAAGCGCCGGGCCGCTGAGCATTTCCCTGACGGCGGCGGCTTTCTTTGCCGCGCTGTGGGGGGCTTTATTGGGCGGGGGGACGGTCAGCATTCCTTGGGCGGCGGCCTGGAACCTGAATTTCACCCTTACCCTGGATGGATTGGCAGCTGAATATACCTTGCTGGCCACCGGCATTGGTTTCTTCGTGCTGCTGTATTCCGCTTCCTATATGCCGCGGCATATCCAAACGGAGCATGAAACGGAGCAGGACCTGGTACGTTTCTATGCGCTGATGCTGCTGTTCATGGCCGCGATGGTCGGGGTGGTGATGTCGCTAAACCTGCTGCTGCTCTTTATTTTCTGGGACCTGACCACCATCACCTCATATCTCTTGATTGGTTTTGATACGCACAAGCCGGCGGCGCGCAGTTCGGCGCTGATGGCGCTGCTGGTCACCGGCATCACCTCGATCTTTTTGCTGGTCGGCGCGCTGATTTTCTTTGGCGTTTATGGGACCTTTTCCATCCCCGAACTGATTCAGCGCGTCCAGCCTGGGCCAACCCTGAATCTGGCAGTGGGTTTGATGATCGTCGCCGCCCTGGCGAAAAGCGCCCAGTTCCCGTTCCACTTTTGGCTGCCCACGGCCATGATCGCCCCCACGCCGGTGTCTGCCTTCCTGCATTCGGCAGCCATGGTCGCCGCCGGGGTCTTTCTGTTGGAACGCATTTACCCGCTGCTGTCGTTAAGCCCGCTGCTGCTGAATATCATCCTGGGCTTTGGCTTTTTCTCGCTGTTCATGGGCAGCGTCTTAGCCATTACCAGCGGGCGCATGAAGGAACTGCTGGCCTATTCCACCACCTCGCATTATGGTTATGCCATCACCTTGTTGGGATTCGGCGGGCCATTGGGGGCGGCGGGCGCTTCCTACTATGTCTTCGCGCATGCCCTGGCGAAAAGCACCCTGTTTATGTCCGCCGGGGCGATTATGGAACTGACTGGAGAAGAACGCGCCCTGGATAAAGTGGGCGGGTACGGCAAGCGCCTGCCCATCCTGGCAGCGGCTACGGCAGTCGCGGCGGCGGCGTTATCCGGCTTGCCGCTGACGGTGGGCTTTTTTAAGGATGATTTGTTCTTCAAAGCCGCGCTGGGCAGCGGACCCTGGTTCACGCTGCTGGCGGTCAGCGGCGCGATCCTAACCCTGGTCTATTCCTGGCGTTTCTGGCGCAGCATCTTCTTGGGCCAGGAAAAAATTAAACTCGAACTACCCGCGCCAATTTTTCTGGTGGCCCCACAGGCGCTGCTGGCGATCTTCATGCTCTTTTCAGGCGTGGTCACGCTGCCGTTTCAGCAGTTAGCCAATGCCGCCGGGCAGGTGGTCTTTCATGCGGCTACCTCCATCGACTTGACCTATCATCTGGACCTGCGCCTGGGCAACCAGATGGCGCTGATTGTGTATCTCCTGGCGACCTTGCTGATCCTCACCCGTCCGGCCTGGGTTGCTGTCGCCAACTGGATCTCCTCCCTGGGGATGGTGTTTGGCCCGGAAAAGATGTACCAGTCCTGGCTGCACCTGATGAACATTTACTCGGAAAAGGCTTATGGGATTGAGATGCACAACCTCGCCACGCGCATCCAGGGCATCCTCGCGCCGACCTTTCTGCTCATCGCGCTGAGCCTGGTGCCGTATCCTTATCCGGTCATTTTCCGCATCTCACCCATCCACCTCACCCAGGTTTTGCCGGCGGTGGTATTAATCGCCGCGGCTTTAAGCACGGTGTTTCTCACTGTGGCCCGCTCGCATCTCATGCTGGTGCTGATTTATACGGTGGTCAGTTACGGCCTGGCGGCAGCCTATGCCTTTCTGGGCGCTCCAGACCTGACCCTGGTCGCGGTGTTAATCGGCACGGTCTCGACCTATTTCCTGCTGGCGGCCCTGGCAATCTTTCCCCGGAAACTGCTCCATGCGCAGAACAGGCTGCGCCGGACGAAGCTGAAGGAATGGGTCAAGATCGGTACGGCTGTCCTGGCCGGGCTGACTGCTTTTGTGGTTTGCTGGGCCATTCTCTCCTACACTTCGCCGCAGGAAAGCATTGCCGTGCCCCAGGTGCTGCTCGCCCCTTCGGCCCACGCAAACAACGTGGTCACGGCGCTCCTATCGGACTTTCGCGGGTTAGATACGGTGGGCGAGGTCACCGTGATCACCATTTCCATGCTGGGCATATCGACGCTGGTCGTGAAGCACCGTTCGCGCGGAGATAACCAATGACCCCACTCGTGCAGCGCATCTCGCGCTTGCTGCTGCTGCCTGCCTTTATCGTGGCGACTGCCGTATGGGTCAAAGGTTACACTTCGGTGGGCGGCGGTTTTTCGGCAGGCATCATCCTGGCGGCAGCGGTGATCTTGCAGTATATGGTGCAAGGCTATGAGAAAACGGAAAAAACCTTTCCGGCGTCTGTCGCCCCCTATGCGGCGGTGGCTGGGTTGGTGATGATTGTGCTGCTGGTGTTCATCCCTGTTTTCTTTGGGTATCCGCTGCTAAGTCATTTTCCAAGGCCGGGCAGCAACGTCATCTCTCTGGGGGGATTGGAACTGCATACAGCGGTGCTGTTCGACCTGGGTGAGTTGTTGATTGTATTTGGCTTTAGTGTAGAATCTGCCCGGCATTTTGCGCGGCTGGCTGAAGGGAAGGAAGCATGAACCTGGTTTTTTCGCTGGTCGTGGCCATCCTATTTGGCACAGGCATCTACCTGCTGCTGAGCCGTGACCTGATCCGGGTGGTGTTTGGCACCAACGTAATTTCCACCGCGGTGATCTTATTCATCGTGGCCAACAGCTTATATTTTGGCCGCGCGCCGATTTACCCGCTGCCTGATCACCTTGCGCTCAGCGACCCGGTTGTCCAGGCCCTGGCGCTCACCGCGATTGTGATTAACTTTGGCGCGACCGTGCTGGTTTTAACCCTGGCCTATCGCGTTTATACCACCAACCACACCCTGGATCAGGATAAGTTGCAGCAGCTCACCGAAGAGGAGCAGAACCAGGCGCAGCAAGATGGAGGGTCTGACTGATGTTTGTGCTGCCTTTTGGCCTCAACTGGCTGCTGGCTGCGGCCCTCACGCGCCTGGATGGGCGCAAACGCTGGGTCACCTGGACGGCGATCATTGGATTGATGGTCAGTACGGCGGCTTTGTTTTGGGTGGGGGTGAATGTCTTTCGTTCGGGCGAACTGGTGATGGTCGCGGGCGGCTGGCCGCGCGGCGTGGGCATCACCCTGCGGGTGGACGCGCTGGGCATCACCTTTGCCGTGCTGGTCAACCTGCTGCTGGTCTTTGCGCTGCTGTATGAGAACATTGTGCATTTCGCTCAGCCAGAGTTCCCCGCGCTGGTCATGTTCCTGGCTGCCGGACTGACCGGGTTGTGCATCACCGGCGACGCCTTTGACTTTTACGTTTTCTTTGAAGTGTCGATGACTACTTCTTATATTATTGCCACTTACGGGCAGTCGCCGCGGGTAGTGCGCGGCTCGCTGATTTTCCTGGTGGTCAACCTGTTAGGCTCAGTGATTTTCCTCAGCGGCATTGTCGGGCTGTACCACCTGACGGGCACGCTGGATATGCATCAAATCGCCGTGCGCCTCCAGCAAACGCGCCAGGACTTCACCGTGCGCGCCCAGGTGCTGATAATCGCGACCTTGATCTTTTCGGCTTTTAGCTTGAAGCTGGGCCTGTTCCCCTTCCACTTCTGGCTGCCAGAAGTCTACCGCGGGGTGCGGCCTGTGTCAGCCGCGATTTTAGGCGGGGTGCTGGCGAACATTGGCAGTTACGGGCTGCTGCGCTTTGGCGGTGAAATTTTGCGCACGGAACTGGACGCGGTAAAAATCCCGCTGTTTATCATCGGCTCGCTCAGCATCTTATACGGCGGTTTCATCGCCGTTTCTCGCCGGCAGGACCGGGAAACCCTGGCTTATTCCTCGATCAGCCAGGTCGGTTATGTGGTCATCGCGCTGGCAATCAGCGGCACGGCCGGGATTGCCGGCGCGGTGATTTATGCGGTGATCAATGCTCTAAATGAGACGCTGGTATTTGCCGTATCCGGACTCAAAGGCCGCCTGGTGGGGGCCGCCTTTGCCATTGCCGGGTTCAGCATCGCGGGCGTGCCTCCCGCCGCAGGGTTTATCGCCAAAGCTGCCGTTTTCCGGGCCGGTATCGCCATCGGCTCGCCCGGCCTGGTGACCATTATTCTGCTGGGTGGCGCGCTCTCCCTGGTGTATATGTTTCAGGCTTTCCAGCAGGCTTTTTGGGTGCAAAAGCAAAAAGGGTCTGACCCCTATGATGTGCGCTTCCTTGTGCTGCTCCTGGCTGCCTTGCTGATTTTCCTGGGCATCTTCCCTGGTTTCCTCTTGAATATTGGCCAGCACGTGGCCCAGGTGTTAATCATGGAAGCGCCGTGATGCGAATTATTCTGATGTGGCTGTTGATGCTGGTGATTTACTGCCTGGTTTTGGGCAGCTTTGCCCCCTGGAACCTGGCGGTAGGGGCGGTATTCGCCGGGCTGCTGATCCTGCCTTCCAAAAAGTTCGTGTTTGGCGAGCAAACGCAGCCGCTGAAAATTGGCTGGCGGGTAATCGGCGTTGTCCCCTTCGCGGGGATGGTGATCTGGCAAATTCTCAGCGGAACCTGGAGTGTGGCGCTGGTCTCGCTGGGGCTGCGCAAGCTTTCCTCGCCGGGCATCGTCGCGATTCCCATCGCGGACCAGACGCGCTCGGGCACTTTGTTATTCTGCCAGGCGCTCTCGCTGTCGCCTACTTCGGTGCTGGTTGCCATTCACTGGGATCAAAAGGTGGCGCTGTTCCACATCCTGGATGCTTCAAATCCTGACAAAACCCGGCAAAAGTTTACCAACTTTTACCAGAAATACCAGCGGCCCTTTTTCCCTTAATCGAAAGGTTGATTGATGCATACCATTACCTTCTATATCGCTACGCTCTGGCTCGCCCTGCTGTTTCTCGCCCTTTCGGCCCGCGTCCTGCTGGCGAAGAAGCCCCTGGCGCGCACTCAGGTGGTTAACCAGCTGGCGCTGCCCCTGGTGGCGATGCTGACCTTATGGTCGCTTTACCACGGGAATGCCTATGACCTGGACGCGGCGCTGGTGCTGGCTTTACTGGCTTTTATTGGAACGGTAGCAGCGGCAATCTATCGCGGTAAATGGAGATTTTTTGAATGATCCTGGGTATTCACCTTTGGGTGATCGACTTCCTGGTCCTTTTCGGCACGCTGATCATGACCATCGCTGTGATCGGCAGCTTCCGCCTGCCCTCACTTTACACGCGCCAGCACGCCTCCTCCATGTCGTTCGTGATGGGCATGATCCCCATTCTGCTGGCGGTGCTGTTTTCTGGCATTCCTTCTCTGGCGTTCCGGGCGCTGCTCATCATCGGCTTTTACCTGCTCACCTCGCCCATCTCCTCACACGTCGTCGCCAGTGCGGCTTATGGCAACCAGGTGCCGCTGCAAGCGCCCGGCAGCCTGGATGAATCGGGCCGGTTGGACAAAGCGGGTGAGGAAGACGAGCCCGACGAAAACGATGAAGACTGAACGGCCGCGCCACCTTTTGTAGAGCGAACCTTCAGTGGCTAAGTTTCACCCCCTGAGCTGAAAATTATTCCGGCTGGCTGGGAAAGAGCTTCCGGTGCAGGATTCCACCGAATTTTTCGATCTTCTCGTTAATGAAGTGCCATTTCTTTTCCATTAACAGTCCAACCCCGATGCCGATCACGCTCCCGCCCAAGACATCCGAAGGATAATGCTCGCCAGAATAGACCCGCGTGAAGGAAATCAGCGCGGCGAACAAATAGGTTGGAATGCGCAGTACGGGTGGGGTATTGCGAAAAGTCGTCGCCATCACAAAGCTGACTGTAGCATGGTCACTGGGGAAGGAGGGTTGGTGGTGGACTGGATCAATGCGGTGCACTCTGCGATGGCTAAAGTAAGGCCGCGGGCGGCGAACCAGCCAGCGTAAGGGCGTATTGATCAGGTAAACAAAGCCGATCCCAACCAGGGCCTGATAAACGTTCAGCTGGTCCTCATGGTGCTGCTGTTTTTTCATTAAAAAGTAACTTAATCCGAGTGGAAAAATGAACAAAACCGGGCCATAGCGCGCGACAAAATGCATGAATGGATCGATGGCTTTGAACTGCGGGACAAGGTTGTTAATCGAGCGGAAAACGCTTAAATCGAACTTTTCCGCCTTTTGTACGTTTCTTGCTTTTGCCAATTTAACTTCCTTCTGTTTTTATTACCCCTTCTTTTATTAAGACTAAACGGTTTTCTTTCCTCCAGCAATGAGGTTCTTCCCCGCAACAGTCGGGGATTATCCCTAAACAGCCTTCTTATCCGGGTGGTTGAGCTTTATCATCTGATGCAAAGCCGCAGCCTGGCGAAAAAATTAGCCCACACCTGAAAAAGCGCTTCAGGCGGGATGGGTGGTAAAATAAAGCCGGTTAATTTTCTAACAGGTGATAAAAAACAACGCTATGCCACCTACTCGTCTCCCAAATCTCAAGGTCAGCAACGTCTGGCTGTTGTTAACGGCCGGGTTAGTCTGGAGCGGGGTCAGCCTGATGTTATTCTCGCTGGCGTACCGCTGGCTGGAGGATCTGCACTCCAGCTGGTCGATCTGGATTGTGGTCTGCGGTCTGGCAGCTTCGCTCATCGTCTATCGCTTCGGCTTTTACCACCTCACCCAGAAAAATATTGCGCGGCTGAAGGGGTTCCTGGAGAAAGCTTCGCCCCTGGCCTTCTTTTCGGGGAGAAGTTATCTGGTGATGATCTTTATGATGGCCCTGGGAATGGGGCTGCGCAGCTCCATTATGCCCAGAAGCATCCTGGCTTTTATTTACACCACCATCGGCGGGGGCATGTTTTTCTCCAGCCTGCATTACTATCCGCAGGTGTTTGAACTGTTGAAAGCCGCCGGATAAATTTAAACGCTGATCCTGATAAACAGCCCCGCCGGGATGCCCCCGCAGGGCTGTTTCTTAATTCTCCGGCTTTATTCCGCAGAACCCCAATCTTTACACAATCTTCAAATTGGGTTCATCGAACCTTTAAGTGGATCGGATATGATTATTGTTATGAAGAAGGAGTGTGACTTATGATGTACGGTTATTGGTTTGGGCAATATGGTTGGATTGGCATGCTGATCAGTATGCTGATCTGGATCCTGGTGATTGGCGGGCTGGTCTGGCTGGTGGTGTGGGCTGTGCGCCGGTCGGGCGCTGGAAATTACAACACAAACTTACCCGCTGGCCCGTCCGCGAAAGAAATTGTTCAGCAGCGCTATGCGCGGGGTGAAATCAGCCGCGAGCAGTACCAGCAGTTGTTAGAGGATCTCAATCGCTAAGAGGGATGGTTTGCCGTGTGGCCGATGGGTTGGATGATGCTTGGCATGTTCCTGTTCTGGGGACTGTTGATCTTTCTGGCGGTTGGGGTGGTAAAGCTGCTCTTTCAATCCGGCAGGCCCCACCTGCCGCTCTCGGGCGGCTCGCAGACACCTGCTGAAATCCTGGAAGAACGCTACCGCCGGGGAGAGATTACCCAGGAACAGTATCAGCAGATGAAGAAAGACCTTAGCGGATAAACTTCAACCCGCAGGCTGGCAAATTTCAATCGCAAATCTGCCAGCCTGCGGGTTATTGCGAAAAGAGATGAAACGCTCCAAACCGGAAAAGTCGACGAGATAGATACGTTATAATTAAGCTGAATAATGGAAGCGAATGGGGGCGAGAAGCATAAACTGTGTCAGGCTGGTTTGCCAGTGTGACCGGTTTCAGGAGTCAGCTACATGACCGAAGATCGAAAAAAGATGTCTGATCCGCATTCAACGCAGGATCACGCGCCGCATGAAACGCCGCGGGAAGAACTTGCTCACTCACAGGGGGATGGACCCCGGCGTCTGGAAGAGGAGCCCGTTGCGGAAGAGCAGGCGCAAGAAGCGCTGGCGAGTCAGCCCGCGGCTGCCCACGAAGCCGGGCACGGCGCCGAGTACAGCATGCTGATGGATTCAGCGGAACATGCGCATGCCCAGCATGCGGAGCCGGGCGATCAACCGGCACATGCCGAACATGCGGCGCAGATGGGACAGATGCAGTCCGGCGAACACGCCGGGCACGGCGCCCATGTCGATCATACCGGTCACGAAGCTATGTTCCGGCGCAAGTTTTGGATCTCGCTGGTGCTCTCCATTCCGGTGCTGCTTTTTAGTCAGGGCTTGCAAGCGCTGCTGGGCTTTTCGATGCCCGTTTTCCCTGGTTCGCTGTGGATTGCGCCGGTCTTTTCCGGGATTGTTTTTGCCTATGGCGGCCTGCCCTTCCTGGAAATGGCGCTGCCCGAGCTGCAAAACCGCCAGCCAGGCATGATGACCCTGATTTCGCTGGCGATTATCGTGGCTTTTGTATACAGCCTGGCGACCCTGTTCCTGCCCAACCAGAACGATTTTTTCTGGGAGCTGGTGACCTTGATCGACATCATGTTACTGGGGCATTGGATCGAGATGCGTTCCGTGCGGCAGGCATCTGGGGCGTTGAACGCGCTGGCGAAACTCATGCCGGATACCGCCGAGCGCATTGGCCCCAACGGGCAGGTTGAGCAGCTGCCGGTAGCGGAACTACGGCAGGGCGACCTGCTGCTGGTCCGCCCGGGCGCGAGTGTTCCGGCGGATGGTGAGGTAGTCGCGGGGGAATTGGCGGTCAACGAAGCGATGATAACCGGCGAGTTAAAACCCGTTCAAAAGCAGCCCGGCGCGAAAGTGATCGGCGGTTCGATTAATGGGGATGGCAGCCTGCGCGTGCGCGTGATCGCTACGGGCGAGCAGACCGCCCTGGCGGGAATTATGCGCCTGGTACAGCAAGCGCAGCAGTCGAAGAGCCGCACCCAGGTCCTGGCCGACCGGGCGGCGGGCTGGCTGTTTTATGTCGCCCTGAGCGCGGCCGTCGTCACGGCCATTGCCTGGACGATTGGCATCGGCTTCAATGTGCAGGTGATTGAGCGCGTCGCCACCGTCCTGGTGATTGCCTGCCCGCATGCGTTAGGGCTGGCTATCCCCCTGGTGGTGGCGATTACCACAGCGCTGGGAGCGAAAAATGGCATCCTGGTGCGCGACCGGCTGGCGCTGGAAGCTGCCCGGGAGGTGACTACCGTCATCTTTGACAAGACCGGCACGCTCACTGAAGGGCGCTTTGGCGTGGTGGACCTGCAAACGGTCGGCGAGGTCACGCCCGAGCAGGCCCTGGCGCTGACTGCCGCGGTGGAAGGCGACTCGGAACATACCATCGCCCAGGGGATTCGCCGCTCAGCCAAACAGCAGCGCCTGCGCCTGCCCGCGGTTGAGAATTTTGAAGCCTTAAAAGGCCGTGGCATCCGCGCCCGCCTGGAGGGGCGCGATGTTTACGTGGGCGGGCCGCGCCTGCTGGAGATGCTGCATGTAAGCCTGCCCGAGAAACTGGCCCAGTTCGATCAGGCTGCCAGCGCCAAAGGGCAGAGCGTGGTGCATTTGATTGAAGCGCAGGGAGCGAATAACCGCCCGGCTGTCACCGCTTCCATCGCCCTGGCCGATGTCATCCGCCCGGAAAGCCGCGCAGCCGTGCAGCGCCTGCACGCGATGGGCGTTAAGGTAGCGATGCTGACCGGCGACAGCGAGGCGGTGGCCAAAGCGGTCGCGCAGGAATTGGGCATTGATACCTACTTTGCCCAGGTGCTGCCCGAAAACAAAGACCAGAAGGTGATTGCGCTGCAAGAACAGGGCCAGCGCGTGGCGATGGTGGGCGATGGGGTCAACGATGCCCCGGCCCTGACCCGCGCGGACGTGGGCATTGCCATCGGCAGCGGGACGGATGTGGCGGTGGAGAGCGCCGGGATTATCCTGGTCAAGTCGAACCCGCTGGACGTGGTAAAAGTGATTGAGTTGAGCCGGGCCAGCTACCGCAAGATGCAGCAGAACCTGGCCTGGGCGGCAGGTTATAACGTGCTCGCCATTCCGCTGGCAGCGGGGGTCTTAGCGCCCTGGGGCATCCTGCTATCGCCGGCAGTCGGCGCGCTGCTGATGTCCCTCAGCACCATCATTGTGGCGGTCAACGCACAGCTGCTGCGCACGCAGGAACTTTAGCGGCGGCTGCTGAACCCCATTGGGTGAACTTTCGGGTATAGGGAAGCAGACATGCGGCGCTTTTGGCTGCGCGCCAGCGAGAGCGGAAGCGGAAGCGGTTTTTTATACATCGTAATACATTACATATTCAATTGGGTGGGTGCGCAGGCGCAAATTATCCACCTCATTTTTCCGTTTCCAGTTGATAAACGATTCGATCAGGTCCGCGGTGAAGACATCGTCTTGCAGTAGGAAGTCGCAGTCCTTCTCCAACTCACCCAGCACGGCTTCGAGCGAGCCCGGCACCTGAGCGATCTGCGGCGCATGTTCTTCGAAAAGGTCGATATCCATAGGCATACCCGGGTCGATCTTGTTGCGAATGCCGTCCAGGCCAGCCATCAACATGGCCGCAAAAGCCAGGTAGGGGTTGGCCGAAGGGTCCGGGCAGCGGTATTCGATGCGGGTTGATTTCGGGACTGTTGCTGTAGACCGGAATACGCACGCAGGCTGAACGGTTGCGGCTGCTGTAAGCCATCATCACCGGCGCTTCATAGCCAGGGATCAAGCGTTTGTAGCTGTTGGTGGTCGGCGCGCAAATGGCCAGCAGCGCCGGGGTGTGTTTGAGGATGCCGCCGATGTAATACTGGGCCAGTTCGCTCAGGCAGGAATAGCCGCGCTCATCATAAAAGAGGTTCTGCCCATTCTTCCACAGGCTCTGGTGACTGTGCATACCGCTGCCGTTGTCGCCAAACATGGGCTTGGGCATGAAGGTTAAGGTTTTCCCGTGCGCCACGGCCGTGTTCTTTAATATATATTTGTAAAGTTGGAGCGTGTCGCCCATGCTAACCATGGGGCCGTATTTCAGGTCAATCTCCATTTGCCCGGCGGAGGCTACTTCGCCGTGATGGACTTCCACGTCGATACCTGAAAGCATCATGCGCAGGATGGCCTCCGAGCGCCAATCTTGCAAACTGTCCACCGGCGGCACGCGAAAGTAGCCGTGCTTCTGTTCAGGGCGGTACCCCAGGTTTGCGCCAAAACGTGAGTCGTGCTGGCGGCCCGATTCCCATTCCGCCATGTCCGATTCAATTTCAAAGAAAGCTCGCCCGGCTTCATAACCAAAGCGGATGCCATCAAAAACGAAAAACTCGGCTTCGGGTCCCCAATAACTGGTATCCGCGATACCCGACTCGATCAGGTACTTTTCGGCTCTTCCGGCGATATAACGCGGGTCTTTGTTGTAGGGAGCGCGGGTGACCGGGTCGTGGATGTTGCAGATGAGACTGAGCGTCGGCACCTGCATGACCGGGTCGATGATCGCGGTTGTCGGGTCAGGAAACAGGATCATGTCGGATTCGTGGATTTCCTGGAAGGCGCGGATGCTCGAGCCGTCAAAGCCAATGCCTTCCTTAAAGAGATTCTCGTTGAAGTGATAAATGGGCGTCGAAAAGTGGTGCCAGCGGCCTAACAGGTCGGTGAACTTATAGTCCACCACATCAATTTTGCGCTTGCGCGCATATTCCACAACCTCCTTGGGCGTGCGGCAGCGTTCAATCTCGGGGGTGATCGCGGAGGGTTGTTCTTTGCCATTCCGCGCATACGCCAGACTGGCAAGCTCATCAAGCGGTCGTAATTTTGTAGCTGTCATCGTTCTACCTCAAAATCTTTCATCAAAATAGCGTTTGGAAGCGGCTATGTTTGCCCGTTCTTTCGTGCAGGTATGGGTTCGCTTCAGGCGGGTTCTAGCATGACGGCCTGGACCTCGTTGGGATCCTTAATCGCCCCGTAGGAATACAGGTCGCGGCTGACACGCTGGCGTAAGTCGGGCATATCGGGGGCCAGGTACAAGACAATCCGGCCCAGACGGTTCAGGCGGGCTGCAATGTAAAATGGGGCTTCGCAGAATATGGGGTTCTGCACCAGGCGCGGCTTGCCGTCCGTTTCGCGCTGGTACGCCAGTTGGTGCGTCTCTGGGGCCAACCCGGGTTCCAGGTTTTCCCAGGCCTGCGCCGAGAGCTTGCGAATGGTCATTTCGAATAAGTCATCCAGCTGACCCTGCCGGTGCAGATAATTTCCGACCTGCGTGTACAGCGCGAAGATGCCCTTTCCGGCGGCATAATCCACGCTCAAGAACTGGCTGCTCAGCGGAGCCATAAGCTGCAAGGTGCGCTGGGTCTTGACCAGGAATACGGGGATATCCGCCACCGCTTCGTCAGGGGTGCGAAAAACGCAGTAAGGGGTGGATAACTGCAAATCCTCAGGCGAGAGGTATAACAAATCCATTTCTCGCCGGTTCTGGATGCGTCCGATAGCTTTGAAATGATCGGCAAGCCACAGGCGTAAGCTGGCGATATCGGGGGTGGAGAAGACTGGCCCGCCCGGGTAGCGCGTCGTAAACTCATTCGCCAGGTGATAAATTGGCCAGGCCTTATCTTCTACGCGAAAGACATATTCCGGAAGGCGCTCGAAGCGGATCAGCGCTTTCAGGGTATCATCGATGGCCTGCTCCAGGCGGTAGAGGTTGCCCGTCTCCAGAATGATTCCGGATGGGTAAGCGGTATACACCACGCGCACTGGCCCGACCGGTTTGGGCAGCCTGCGGTAGTAGATCGGCAGCCCTTTTACCGCTTTCTTGATGCCATAGCCGCTTAGATCCAGTTCGGCAAACAGGCGCGGCAGGTGCGGGGTGGTGCTTTCAGAATACCTGGGGTTTCTGCGGTAGGTAATATTGGCGGTGGTCATTGTCTATCTCCCGCTGGCCGTTTGCGGCTTGTCGATAAATACTGGCGAGGGAGAGGAGGCATCTTCCACCGGGTCTGGTGTATGGATCACGATGCCGTGCAGTTCAATCCCGGCAAATTCCGGGTAGGACTCGATGCCGTGATACTGCAAATCGATCCCGGTTACTTCCACTTCCGGGTCAACCCGCAGGCCGATGGTATGCTGGATGGCCTGGAACAGCAGGAACGCTACCGGGAAGACAAAGGCGACACAAGCCAGAATGCCAATCGCCTGAATGCCTAACTGGGTAAAGCCGCCGCCATGCAGCAAGCCTTTGCCATTGACCGCCCAAATGCCCACGGCCAGGATCCCGAAAGCGCCGTTCAGGCCATGCACCGGGAACGCGCCAACCGGGTCATCGATGCGCAAGGCTTCCATCAGGAACACGCCGTAATACGAGATCGCGCCGGCGATCAGGCCAATCAGCAGGGCCGCCATGGGGGTCACAAAGGCGCAGGGCGCGGTGATGGCGACCAGCCCGCCCAGGCAGCCGTTCATGCCCATGCTGACATCCCATTTCCCCGTATGGAAGTAGGACAGCAGCATGGCAGAGATTGCGCCGGTGGTGGCAGCGAAGTCGGTGGTGACGACAATCAGTGAAATGGCCACCGGGTTCGCGTTCAACTGGCTGCCGGGGTTGAACCCAAACCAACCTAACCACAGGACGAAGGTGCCTAAGGCTGCCAGCGGGATGTTATGCCCACGAATGGTGGTCTTGCCAAATTCTTTATCGCGGCGCTTGCCCAGTACCAGCGTGCCCGCCAGCCCGATCATCGCGCCAACCAGGTGCACGACCGAGGAACCGGCAAAGTCAATGTAACCAAGCTGGGAAAGCCACCCGCCACCCCAGGCCCAGTGTCCGAAAATGGGGTAGATCAACAGGCCGCTGAAGAAGCTGTAGACCAGGTCGGCACGGAAGTCAGTGCGCTCTGCCATCAAACCCGAAGCGATAGTGGCTGCCGCCGCGGAAAACGCAAACTGGAAGAAAAAGAAGGCCAGGATGGGGATAGTCAGGCCCGGGTAGACATCGGGCATGCCCTGCAAGAAGAACCACTGCGTGCCAAAGAAGTTGTTGCCGCTGCTGAACATTAATCCAAAACCGGCGGCGATAAAACCAACCGTGGTGGCGGTGGTATCCATCAAGTTTTCAGCCATGATATTGACCACGTTTTTCGAACGCACAAAGCCCGCTTCCAGGAAACCAAACCCGGCTTGCATAAAGAACACCAGGAAAGCGGCGAACAGCACCCAGACGGTATCCACCGCGCTGAAGACTGTTTCCCCTCCCGGCGCTTGCGCGTGCACCTTTTGGGTGATCAGGATCACCATCAGCAGAGCCACGATTGGAACGGCAGTTATCCGAATTCGTCTCAACATCACAGCACTCTCCTTTGAAATAAATTAAATGAAATAAGAACCGGTCTGAGGACGCTGGTACCTAAATGGGCGGCTGGCCCATCCCACCCGGCGCGGGTTCAGATCGTATTTCAATAAACCAGGTTAGAGAAAGGAAAGGGGACTAACCCGGTGATCATTGACCTGATTATAGAGATTGAAAACAGGTTAGACTAGTACCCGTCTGGGTAAATAATTTACAAAAAATACAATCGATAGGGGATTTGACTGGCGCGGATGTACCCAAATGGGTCATAGGGGATGGCTGTAGGTGGGACTATAGGCGGCAAAGGGGGCATGCGCAGTGCGTGGAATGGACCTGATCCAGGCCCAGTTCAGCTGGATCACGGGCAGGTTGGCTGCTGGATCGCGATATCCGTTCGAGGCCCCGCTTGCGAATAGCGAGAACCTTATGCGGAGCGGGTGCTTTCTTCTTCCCCCAGTTCTTTGATCTGGATTCCCAGCAAGCTCAGCACCTGCATGGCCTGGATGGTCGTCAGGATGGCTCCCTGTAGATCCTTAATCCCGACCTTCAGCCCATCCAGCGTCGCGCCGCGCAGGTCGGCGCCGGCCAGTTGGGCATCCCGCAGGTCTGCCTCGCTCAGGTCGCAGTTCCGAAAAACTACCCCTTTCAAATCAGCGCCTAAGAAGGCAGCTTTACGCAGGTCACATTTTTCGAAGCGCGCGCCTTTGAACACTGCCCAGGAGAAATTGACGCGTTCGGCCAGGCAGTCCTGAAAGAAGACATCTTCGAGCGTGCCTTCCGCCAGCGCCGTCCCCAGCAGCCGGCAGTCTGAAAACGCCACCCGGCGCAGGCGTGCGCCCATCCAGTTTGCCACCGAGAGGTCGCAGCGGTCCAGGCGGCAGTCACTCATGCGCAGGCTGCCAATCTTTGACTGGAGAAAACTGACGCGCTGGAAAAGAACCTGGTCAAAGGCCAGCATGCTGTAAGTTACCGGGCTGTCGAGATCCGCGGAGAAATCCTGCTCCGAAAAAGACTGCTGCGCATAGACTTCTTTGTCTTCCAGGCTGTTCATACTGCCTGGCGCGAGCGGTTTAGGGATCTTTGGGAGGCGAATGCCAGATTTTGAAGCGGGTTTCATGGGCAATATCTTTCGAATTGAGAATAAGTAACACTCAAGCTATTATATCCTTGCCCGATCAGGAATTTAGCGAATAACCGCTAACCGAACCGCCGCAGCAGGGTGACTGCATTCCAAAAAATCCTCACCCCGCGGTTCGCCGCATGGATGTCACGCTCAGTACAATCAACGAAAGCGGCGAACGCGGTTCGCCGCAAGGCTAGGTTGCCCAACGCAAGGAGAAAGAGCGGCGAACCGTGTCCTCTCCATTTTCGCCAAAGCCCGAAAACGGAGAGGGGTGCCTGCGTGCGGCTGAGCGTGCGGATGGACCAGCGGGATTCTGGCCTCCCTCTGTGCCTGCTCATGGCGCGAACATTCGCCTAATTTCTGCCTCCCCTGTCTGAAACCTGCCGGTTTTGCAGGTTTCAGACAGGGTGCCGGGGGTGAGGATTTTTGGAATGCAGCCGCGTCAGCCAGAACCCCTGATTCGTTCTATTCATGCCCCTGATGTTTGCAGTATAATCAATTGTTGATAATATAGATGAATTAATTTCATGAACAAACCTTGTTTTTTTACAAATGATGGGTAATTGAGACCGGGATAAGGAAGGAAAAGTGATGAGCGAAACTTGCGAGCACGTAAAAGATCTTCAGGATGTGACACCGAGTGGAAATGGCTGCGAGGAATGCTTAAAGATGGGCGACACCTGGGTGCACTTGCGGCTGTGTGAAACCTGCGGGCATGTAGGCTGTTGTGACAGCTCGAAAAACAAGCACGCCACCAAGCACTACCATGCGACCGGCCATCCAGTTATCAAATCTTTTGAACCGGGTGAGGATTGGGGCTATTGTTACGTTGACGATATTTTTTATGAGGATCTGCCGGTGAATGTCGGCAGCCATCATCAGTAGACCCGTTATGATGGATCGGCTTTGAGGGGGATAGAGACGCGAATGAGCGCACCAGCATGTCACTGACGCTTGTTTTAGGGATTCTGGCAGTTATCTTTCTGATCGCGGCACTGGCCTCCGGTCTGATAGAACGTGTCCCGATTTCCTTCCCCATGATCTTCCTGGGGCTTGGCCTGCTGATTGGCGAACATGGCCTGGGATGGATTAAGGTTGGGATGCAAGACCCCATGCTCGAAACAGTGGGCACGCTCAGCCTGGCGTTCGTTTTCTTCCTGGATGCCTTAAATCTAAGCCTGGATGAAATTCGCCATGACTGGGCCGTGCCTGTCCTGGCCCTGGGGCCGGGGACGCTGCTGACTATGGCGCTGATCGCGGCGGCAGCGGTGCTGCTGCTGCACTTCTCCATTCTTCAAGCCCTGTTAATTGGCGCGGTGCTTTCATCGGTCGATCCGGTGCTTTTGCGAGATGTAGCCCAGGATGAACGCATTCCGCGCTCCATTCGGGAATCGTTAAAAACAGAAGCGGGCGCGAACGATATGATCGTACTGCCGGTGCTGCTGGTACTGGAAGCTGTCGCGCTGAAGCAGGGTGGGTCGGCAGGCGGTTGGGCGATCTTCCTGGCCCGCCTGTTTTTATTGGGACCGCTGGCGGGGTTGGCCCTGGGATTAATCGCGGCAAATCTGATGAAGTGGGTGCGCAGCCGGACGTTCATCAGCCGCGAGTACCGTTCGGTGTATGGCATTGGCGTGCTTTTCGCGGCATATTTCGTCGGCACCAGCCTGGGGAGCAGTGGCTTTCTGGCCGTTTTTGCAGCCGGGATCACCACGACCCTGCTGGATTATGATTTATGTGACTGTTTCTTGGAATACGGCGAGACGACCGCTGAAATGGCGATGCTGCTGGCTTTCCTGCTCTTTGGTTTGCTGCTCTCGTCGATCCTCAGTACAGTGGTGCTGCTGCCCGCTTTACTCTTTGCGCTGGTAGCGCTGCTCGTGGTCCGTCCCACCGCGATTTGGATTGTGCTGCGGCGGGTGCCCATCAGCGGGCAGGCGCGCCGGTTTATCGGCTGGTTTGGCCCCCGCGGGCTCAGTTCGCTCTTGTTTGGCCTGCTGCTGGTTTCAGCCAAAGTGCCGGGCGCCGAGCAGATCATGGCGGTGGTGGGGGTGGTGGTACTCATTTCGGTGATCCTGCACGGGGTTTCCGCCGCACCCCTGGCAGCGCATTACAGCCAGGTCGTAGCCAAGCAAACGCTGCCCGAGGAACGCGAAGCCACTGCCGCCGGGCTATATGTTCATCGCCCGGCAGAAGCGCCGCGCATCCCGCCGGCAGAGCTGGCCGAAAAGCTCTCCAGTCCAAATCCGCCCACCATACTGGATGTGCGTTCCCGCTCCTCTTATCAGCGGGAGCATGACCAGATCCCGGGCAGCATCCGGGTGCTGCCTGATCAGGTCACGGATTGGGCAGCAGGCCAGCCAAAGGATCAAGAGATTGTCGCCTACTGCTCTTGACCGGATGAAGCGACCAGCGCCCGGGTGGTGCTGCAGTTACTTTCTCAGGGGTTTACTGCCTCAGCCTTGAAAGGAGGCACGCCAGTCTGGCGCGCGAGGTACCCGATGGAACCAAAGCAGCGGGCATCTGGGATAACTGTTCCGTCTAAATGAAATCCATTAGGCGAAAAGACCCTTTCTCGCCTCCCTGTGCAGGGTGATAATGCTGGTCCCGGGAAGCGATATCCAGGAAAGCATAGGATCAAAATAGGAGATTAGCATGAATTCTCTCAATTCGAGTGGCCCCATTTCACAACCCATGAAAGCTCTGCCCAGCCTGCCGTTGGATGCCTGGCAGGATAGCTTAATGACTTTGCATATGTGGACGCAGATCGTGGGCAAAATCCGCCTCAGCCTGGCGCCGATGGAGAACCACTGGTGGCAAATCCCACTGTATGTCACCGCCCGCGGATTGACCACCTCAGCCATGCCCTCGGGCGGCGAGAACCTCCAGATCGATTTTGACTTTATCGCGCACGCGCTGCAAATTCAGAGCAGCAGCGGGGAAATGCGCACTATTCCTCTACCAGGACATTCAGTGGCGACTTTTTACCAGGAGGTCTTAGCAGCGCTGGATGCCTTACATATCAAAGTAAACCTCTGGCCGGTCCCGGTTGAAGTGGAGGAGCAGATTCCGTTTGACCAGGATGAAAAGCATGCCGCTTACGACCCGGAGGCAGTCCATAATTTTTGGCGGGTGCTGTTTCAGGTGGACCGGGTGATGAAAATCTTTCGGGGGCGGTTCTGTGGAAAAGCCAGCCCGGTCCATTTCTTCTGGGGCAGTTTTGACCTGGCAGCCACGCGCTTTTCCGGGCGCAGCGCGCCGCTCAACCAGAATGCCTTTCACGTGGCCAAATATGTGATGGAAGAAGCGTATGCGGACGAATGCAGCAGTTGTGGTTTTTGGCCGGGCGAGGGGCTCGGCGAACCTGCTTTCTACGCATACCAGTACCCGGAACCGCAAGGCTACGCGGCGCATCCGGTCCAGCCGGCTGGGGCTTATTACCATCCAACGTTGAAGGAGTTTATTCTACCTTATGAAGCTGTGCGCGCTGCCCCCAACTGGGAGGAACTGGTGCTCTCATTTTTCCAATCCACCTACGCAGCTGGGGCAAACCTGGCCGGGTGGGACCGGGAAACCCTGGAGCAGAGTTTCTTAATCAAACCTCCAGGTTGAAGCAAGCTCCCCATCCTTCCAATTTTACGCTGCATGACGGCCATATCGTTAAGGCCTGCTGGGCTATGCTGCATCTAACCGGAGGTGGATCGATTATTCTGCAAATGGAGGTTGAAATGACGGATCAAACTCAGCATCAATATCTCGCTGTCCCTCCTTCGGGCAAAGGCCCCGGCGTGCTGGTGCTGCATGCCTGGTGGGGATTGAATGACTTCTTTCGGGATTTCTGCGACCGGCTGGCGCAAGAAGGCTTTGTCGTACTCGCGCCCGATTTGTATTCTGGAAAGATCGCTCGAACCGTTGCCGAAGCAGAACAGTTGATTTCTCAGTGGGACGAGGAACAGGTTGTTCCCCCCATCCTTCTAGCTGCCCTGGAGGACTTGCACCAACACCCGGCGGTCACCGGAACTGGGCTGGGGACGATTGGCTTCTCGTTGGGTGGCTACTGGGCGTTGTGGTTAGCGATACAGAAACCGCAATTGATCCGGGCTGTAACTGTGTTTTATGCCACAGATGGCGGAAGCCTTGATTATCAGCAGTCAAAAGCGGCTTTCCTGGGTCACTTCGCCGAGAAAGATCCCTACGAGCCGGCTGCCGGGGTCAAGGAATTGGAAACCAGGCTGGAAGGTGCAAACCGCCCAACCGCTTTCTACACCTATCCGGGCACGGGGCATTGGTTTTTCGAGAACGACCGCCCGGAGGCTTATGATGCACAGGCTGCCCAACGCGCCTGGGACCGGACAGTTACTTTCTTGCACGAGCATTTGGACGGTGCCTAGTCCGTGTAGGGCTAAGCTTTGGAAGGATACTTAAGGTTTGTATGGATTTGTCCGGCGCCCAATGTACCTGGGCGTACTGGTCATGGTCATGGGCGTGCCGCTGGCGCTCGGCTCGGGGCTGGGGCTGCTGGTGCTGGTGGTTACCCTACCCGGATTAATCTGGCGCATCCTTGATGAGGAGAAGTTACTGGCAAAGGATTTACCCGGTTATGGCGCATATATCTATACAGTGCGCTATCGCCTGGTTTCGTATGTTTGGTGATTCCTTATTTTTCGAAATCATTCACCAGCGCTCCAGCCCAACCTGGTGTTCCGCTGCTTGGAAGCCGACGCTCTCGTAAATGCGGGCGGCATGATAATGTTCGTCGGCGATCATCACCAGTGTTTGGACTCCCATCTGTTTCAGCCCAAAGCAAGCGGCCTGGTAAACGAGCGTCCCGCAGATACCCAGCCGGCGGAATTCTGGAGCAGTTTCCACCGACTGGAAGCGCCCGATGCCGTCGCTACAGAACAAGCCCAGATCCGCCACCAACCGGTCGCCGAGAAACGCGCCAAACCATTCGCCCCGTCCAGCGCGCTGCATCTCCCGGTAGCGCGCCATCTTGGCTGTCTTAAAGGCCAGGTATAACTGCGGGTCATGTTCAGTCGGGCGGCACGCCATCTGGTTTTGCAGGGTCTGCGCCCATTCCCAGTCTTCAGTCAGCGGACGCACCACGACCGCTGAGTTGTATTTTGGGGGCGGGTTGACCTGCCGCGCAGTCAGGACGACGCTCTCGACCAGCTGGAACCCGGCATCCAGAAACGGCTGCACTGCGCCTCTTTCACCCGCCTGGGTATCCCAGCCAAAAACCATATGCTGCGTGATCTGCTGCGCACTGATCTCTTGCTGAAACAATGCCTGCCATTTTTCCAGATCGCCTGGTTTGGGCGGGGTGGGAAACAAGAGGTAGTTGCCCCAATAGAAATTAGGGTTGGATGGGGTGCGGATGACCAGGTAAGCATCTCGGTCCAGGATGATCCCCTCAAATTTGGTGAAGAAAAGGTCCGTGCGATACCCTAATGAATGAATTTGCATGGTGGGTTTGTTAAAATGGTTCCTTGGGGAATAGGGGGATGCGGAATCAGAGATTTCAGGCATCTTTTGCATACTCAATCAGGATTTTACCATCCCTTTTAGCAAAGGGTATGGTTCTTTAGCATCTGGCCTGGTCGTAGGGGCAATCGGCGCAGCTGCACGCCCCTACGACCGCGGTAAAAACCAGAAAGCTGGAAAAATTAATAGTACTATATGGATAAATATTGCTATAATTAACTTGTACCTTTTATAAAGGATGAGCCAGGCGTAACCTGTGGGGATACGCAGAAAGCCAGGTCGTGGGTGAATAATCCTTCTTTCGAGAGAGATCGGGCCGTGGTGATTGGCGCCAGCATTGGCGGATTGATGGCGGCGCGTGCGTTGGCGAATCACTTTTCGCAGGTGGTGGTCATGGAGCGGGATGTGCTGCCGGCAGGCGGGGAAGCGCGCAAGGCCGTCCCACAAGGGCGGCATGCTCATTTACTGCTGGCGCGCGGGTCAGATGTGATGGAAACTTTCTTCCCTGGGCTAACCAAAGACCTGGTCGCCCAGGGAGCCATCGCTGAAGATATGAGCGAAACCGGTATCTGGTTCTCCAAGGGGCGTTACCACCGCAACTATCACTCGGGGATCATCTCGCTGCAGGTCACCCGGCCGCGATTGGAGGCGTATATCCATCAGCAGGTGTGCGTTCTGCCAAACGTGATCTTGCGTGAAAACAGCGATGTGACCGGCCTGATTTCCATTAAGGAAGGCAGCGAGCTGCGGGTTTGCGGCGTCAAAGTGCTGGACCGGGGGCGGGCTGACCCGGTTGAGGAAATGCTCGCAGCCAACCTGGTCGTGGATGCGGGTGGGCGGGGTACGCGCGGGCTGACCTGGCTGGAAAACCTGGGTTATGCCCGCCCGCCCGAGGAACATATCAAGATGAACCTCTCGTACACGACCTGTGTTTACCCCCGCCTGCCGGAGCATACGCAAGGAAGGAACCCGGTGCTCATCAACGCCGGGGTGAAGAGCCGCCGCGGCGGGGCGATGCTGGCTGTCGAAGGCGAGCGCTGGATGATTACCTTGTTTGGCTACCAGGGTGATGCCGCGCCAACTGATGAAGCCGGTTTCGTCGAGTTTGCTCGCACGCTTGATGCACCAGATATTTACAATGTAGTGAAAACAACCCACCCGCTGGGCCCGGCCAGCCAATATAAATATGCGGCCAGCCAGCGCCGCCGTTATGAAAAGCTGTCTCGCTTCCCAGAAGGCTATTTGGTGTGCGGCGACGCGCTCTGCAGGTTTAATCCTATCTATGGTCAGGGAATGACCGCTGCCGCCAGTGAAGCCCTGCTCCTGGATGAATGCCTCAAGGAAGATCTGCAAGCTGCCGGGCATGGAGCGCCAAGCCGCGGTTCTCTGAGCTATGGCCCTCTGCGGCGCCGATTCTTCCGCCGGGTCAGCCGGCTGCTCGATTCTCCCTGGGCGATTTCCGCTGGAAACGATCTGGTTTACCCGGATGTCGAGGGGAAACGTACCCCGGTTATGCGTATATCCAATCTGTACATCGACTGGCTCGCGCAGGTTTCACCAGAGGATACAACGCTTTCCAGGGCTTTCCTGCGGGTGGCAAATCTAGAGATTCCGCCGGTTGCGCTGTTCCATCCCGCGCTCGTCCTGCGCCTGTTGGTGGATACGCTGCGGCTGGCAGCGCGTACAAACTTGCACTCAGGATAATTGGAGTAAACAGCGTGCAGTAGCAATATAGGAGAAAGACTTATGGAAAGCCGATCTTACTCACCGAACTCAGGTGAAATGCAATCGTCGAAGGCTTCGCGCATGCGCGATGATGCTGTTCTACCCGTGACCCACTGGCTGGCCCTGTTCATTATCCCGTTCCTGATCGCCGCAGCCGTACTGCTATATATCTGGCCGAACAATACCGACAAAACTTTTGCCTGGACGATTAAACCGGCGATGACGCCGATGATGCTGGCAGCAGCTTACATGGGGGGCATTTATTTCTTTGTGCGCGTGGTGACAGCGCGGCAGTGGCATACCATCAAGGTAGGCTTCCTACCGGTAACTGCCTTTGCTGCGCTGCTTGGCATCGCCACCATCCTGCATTGGGACCGTTTCAATCACAGCCATATTTCCTTCATCACCTGGACGGCCTTGTATTTCACGACTCCATTCCTGGTCATAGCCGTGTGGCTGGCAAACCGGGTTCACGACACCCACCAAGTCGAACCCGGTGATCTCCTCCTGCCATTTGGCGCGCGGGTGATCGTGGGACTGGTCGGCGCGGCGACCCTGCTGGTCAGCCTGCTGTTGTTTTTGTTCCCCCAGGGGATGATCCAGGTCTGGCCTTGGACGCTCTCCCCACTGACCGCGCGGGTCTTAGGGGCCATGTTTGCGCTGCCCGGCATTGTGGGCCTGGGTATTGCCTTTGAACCGCGTTGGAGCGCCGCGCGCATCATCCTCCAGTCCCAATCTTTCTCGATCTTGATGATCCTCATCGCCGCCGCGCGAGCCTGGGCAGATTTTCACCCTGAAAATCTGTTGACCTGGCTGTTTGTAGGTGGGTTAGCCGGTCTCTTGATCTTGCTCGTGTTTCTGTACGCCAGCATGGAAGCCACCCGGAAGAAGCAGGCACAACAGGCGCCATGACGGCGATTGCGCGGGCTGGCGCAGTAAGCAGCGTCAGCTGAACAATTCCATACGGTTTCCTGGCATAAAAAGATGGCCTTCAGATGAAACGAGAAAAATGCCCACTGCAGATATCTACAACTATCGAAAAGTCAATGATCTTCTGATCACCGGCGGCCAGCCGACCGCAGAGCAGCTCCAGCATGCGGCAGCCGAGGGGTTCGCGGCAGTGATTAATCTGGCAACCGAACGGCCCGGCGGGTCCCTTGAAAATGAGGCCGGCCTGGTGAACTCGTTTGGAATGGCTTACTACTCGATCCCGGTCGCCTGGGAAAACCCAACTTTAGCTGATTTCTATCGTTTTGAGCAGGTCTATGATCAGCTGGTCGAGACTAAAACGCTGCTGCACTGCGCGGCTAATTTCCGGGCGACTGCCTTTTACAGCCTGTATGCGTTGAAACACCTGGGCTGGTCAGCGGAGCAGGCAGAAACGTTCCGGCAGTCGATATGGCAGGGCAGTGATTACCCGATCTGGGAGCAGTTTATCCGTGACGTAAAAACGAAAATAATCCCCGGCCCTGAAACTTGATCGGGCCGGGGTGTTCTTATATTATGCCATTCCAGTGCCAGGCGGTCGACAGGGAAATGACAGGAGAAATCAGCTATAATTTAGATCAACAATAATCATTGGAGGGACTGTGGATGGCGGGAGAACTGGTGATTACAGTCAATGGAAGACCGCATACGGTACTGGCAGCGCCAGATACGCCGCTGCTGTATGTCTTGCGCAACGAGCTTGGGCTGCATGGCCCGCAGTTCGGCTGTGGACTGGAGCAGTGCGGCGCTTGTATGGTTCTGATTGGGGCCGAGGCGAAGCCCTCGTGTAAATTAAAGGTCTCAGAGGTTGGCGAGGCTCCCATCACCACCGTGGAAGGGTTGATCGAGGACGGGCAGCTTCACCCTGTGCAGCGCGCATTTATTGAAGAAGAGGCAGCCCAATGCGGCTATTGTATTAATGGCATGCTCATCAGCACCACCGCTCTCTTAATGCAAAATCCGGAACCGAGTGATAAGAAAATCCGCGCTGCGCTGGATGGGAACCTCTGCCGCTGTGGCACGCACTTGCGTATCTTACGGGCGGTGAAACGGGCGGCCGAACTGATTTGGGGAGACGAGGAGGCCGTATGACCGAATCACGCCGGGGAACTGGCGCACAGGGCGAGAAGGCGCGTAGCCCTTCCGGCTCAGGCAGGGCAGAGGCTTTCCGCGGACAGCTTACCGACCAGCTTGATGATTGGCTGGCGTTCGAAGCAGATGGCGCTGTGCTTGCCTTCAGTGGGAAAGTCGAGATTGGTACAGGGGTGCGCACGGCGCTGGCTCAGATCGTGGCGGAAGAATTGGATGTGCCGTTTGAGCGCGTGCGGATGGTGATGGGCGACACCGACCTCACGCCGGACGAAGGTTATACTGCTGGCAGCATGACCATCCAGACCAGTGGTTCCGCGCTGCGCAAAGCTGCCGCCGAAGCCCGGCGCGCGCTCCTCGAAATGGCTGCGGATTTGCTGGATGCGGCGGTGGAAGAATTAACGGTGCGCGATGGCACCATTATTGTGAGCCATCACCCCGACCGGCAGGTGACCTATGCAGAGCTGATGGGTGGTAAACGCTTTAACCGCGCGGTGACCGGGAATGCGCCGGTGAAACGGCCAGAAGAATACCGCCTGGTGGGCACCTCCATCCCGCGCGTGGAAATCCCGCAGATCGTCACCGGCCAATTTGTATTTATCCAGGACCTGGTGGTGCCCGGGATGCTGCATGCCCGCCTGGTGTACCCGCCCAGCCCAACGGCAGCCCTGGTCTCTATGGATGAGACCTCTGTGCGGGACGTTCCAGGGTTGGTAAAGGTCGTTCAGCAGGGAAATTTTGTCGGCGTGGTCGCGGAACAGGAAGCGCAGGCGATCCTGGCGGCGAAGCAGTTGGTGGTCCACTGGGCGGAAAAAAGTGATTTGCCGGGCAACCAGAATTTATACAGCTATCTGCGCGAGCAGCCTACCCAGGATCAGGTGCTACTGGATACGGGTGGAGTAGAGGCCAGCCTGAACCAGGCGGCCAACGGAACGAAGTCCCGCCGTCTGCATGCCGTTTACCATCAGCCGTACCATGCTCACGCTTCCATCGGCCCTTCCTGCGCCGTGGCGGATTTCAGGGCGGGGCAGGTCACGGTCTGGGCGGCTACCACAGGGCCTTATCCGCTGCGGGGCGCGTTAGCCCAGTTGGCCGGGCTGCCTGAAGATCGCGTGCATTTGATCAATGTAGAAGGCGCGGGAAGCTATGGGCATAACGGCGCGGATGATGTCGCGGCAGATGCCCTCTTGCTCTCCAAGGCGGTCGGAAGACCAGTGCGGGTGCAGTGGACGCGCGAGCAGGAGTTTATCTGGGAGCCGAAGGCCCCGGCGGGGGTCATCGCAGTGGAGGGAGCCCTGGATGAGCAGGGTCAGGTGGTGGCCTGGGACTATCAGATCTGGTCGCCTTCGCACGTTAACCGCCCGCGCGTGGCCGAGCAGCTGCTGGCCAGCCAGCTGATCCACGGTCAAACTCGTCCCACCGTCCCGCTTCGCTTTTGGCGCGGAACGCAACGCGCGGACCAATTACACCTTCCCACAGCAGCGGGTGAGAGTACATTACCTGGCCAACAGCCCTTTACGCACCTCGGCCTTCCGCAGCCTGGGTGGGGCCGAGAACACCTTTGCCAACGAATCTTTCATGGATGAACTGGCAGCGGCAGCTCAGGTGGATGCGCTTGAATTCCGCTTGCGCTACCTGGATGATCCGCGCGCCCAGGCCGTGATCCAGGCGGCGGCGAGCAAAGCCGGGTGGGAAGCGCGTCCATCCCCCAGACCTGGTTCCATTGAAGGAGGCCAGGTTGCCGCCGGGCGAGGGATGGCATTTGCCCAGTATGAAAATGACCAGGCCGTCGTCGCCACGATGGTCGATCTCGAGGTAAACCTTACCAGCGGCGCGGTGAGCGTCCAGCGCGTAGTTGTCGCGCATGACTGCGGCCTGATCATCAACCCGGACGGCGTAAAAAACCAGATTGAGGGGAACGTGATCCAGTCCCTGAGTCGCGCGCTAAAGGAGGAGGTGCGCTTTGATCAAACGCGCATCACCAGTGTAGATTGGGAAAGCTATCCCATCCTGACGTTTTCCGAGGTGCCTGAGATCGAGATCATCCTGCTCAACCGGCCGGATCTCCCGGCGGTTGGGGTTGGGGAGCCGTCTACGGTGACCACGGCAGCTGCGGTAGCGAACGCAATTTTTGACGCGACCGGAGCGCGCCTGCGCGAGCTGCCGTTCACCCCTGACCGGGTGAAGACGGGGCTTGCACTGCGGTCATAATCACCTGAGCCGGTTATGCACCGCGGAATATTTAAGCGCCGCCAGAATTTGCTGGCCTTTCAACCTATTTCCCCTCCAGTTTTGTTCATTCTTACTACAAAATTACCGGGTACATTTACAATTTGGCGGATCGGTGTTATTGTATCCAGAGCTTCAGCGCCTTACCCATGCTTATGCACTCTGATCCAATTTCAGCTTTCCCATGCCTCCCATTGTTCTGCTGACCGGCGCTACCGGTTTCCTCGGCACACAGATTGCCCGGCAGCTTCTGCACGAGACGGATGCCTCTATCCTGGCATTGGTGCGCGCGGCGGATCGGGAGACAGCCCGCCAGCGCCTGCGCCGGGAGTGGTGGGATTGGCCTGAACTGCGCGCCGGGCTGGGCGGGCGCATCAGCGCTTTACCCGGCGATATCTGCCTGCCGCGGCTGGGCTTGAACGCGCCAGATTACCAGCAGCTGCTTTGCCAGGTGACGCACATTATCCACGCCGCGGCGGATGTGCGCCTGTTCGCTCCGCCAGAGGATCTGCATCAGGTCAACGTGAGCGGCACGCGCCAGCTGCTTGAATTGGCCTGCGCTGCCCACCAGGACCACGCTTTGCAGCGGTTCGCACACGTTTCGACCGCCTATGTAGCCGGCGCGCGCAGCGGCCCGGTCGCGGAAGCCGAGCTGACGGACCAGTATGGATTTTCCAGCCCCTACGAGCGCAGCAAATATGAAGCAGAGCAACTCGTGCGGGCGGCAGGTTCCCCTGCTGCCGCCGCGCCGCTGCCGATTTCCATCTTTCGGCCGGCCATGATCGTGGGCGATTCGCGCAGCGGCGCGGTCAAAAGCTTCAATACCCTCTATTATCCCCTGCGCCTCTACCTGACCGGCCGGCTGCGCATCGCTCCGGCCCGCCCCGACCTGCGCGTCGCGTTGGTCCCCGTAGATTACGTAGCTTCCACCATTACGCGCCTGACCTTTGATGCCCGCGCCGCCGGGCTGACCTTTCACCTGACCGCTCCGCCTGATAAGACGCCCACCTTCGCCGAGTTCACCCGCTTTACCCGCGACTGGGCTCGCCGGGAGCAGCAGCTGAACCTACCGCGCGCGCACTTCCTGCCGCTTCCTGGACTGAACAAAGTCGCTGCCCTACCCAGCCTGCGCGCGTTGTTCGCGCGGCTGGCCGGAAGGGACCTGGCCGCTTTGCCGGGCCTGCTGGCTTACTTCCAAAAACAACCCATCTTCCTGCGGGACAATACGGATCGCCTGGCTGGCCTTTATCCGCACAACTGGCAGGATCTCCTGCCCCCGCTGCTGGCGTACGCCGTGCGGCACAGCTTCTGGCAGCGCACCAGCCGCACGGTCCACGAGCAGATCCTGCACCGGTTGGGCAGTCGCAGTAGGCCGACCACCTTCCATGACCTGAGCCTTGCCCAGGCGGACCCGCCCAAACTCCAGCAGGTTACCCGGCCAGCGGCTGAGCTGCGCGCTGAAGTGCTGGCCGCCGCGGCTGCCATCCGAGCGCTGAGCATCCAACCCGGCCAGCGGGTCGCCATCCTGGGCGCTAACAGCTCACGCTATTTTTCGGCTGTGCTGGCCTGCGGCCTGGCGGGAGCGGTTTCCGTCCCGCTGTATCCTACTACCCCGCTGGTTGAGCTGGAACGGCTGCTGGCGGACTGCCAGGCGCGCCTGCTGATGATCGACGCGCCGGAGGTCCAGGCCCAGCTCAGCAGGCTGCGCTTTGCGGGTCCGGTCGTACTGCTTAATTCTGAACCTGGTCCAACCTCGCCAAATGAATCCGGCTGGGCATCCTTCCTGGACCTGGGCCGCGGTGAGCACCAGCCCTTGCCCCCCGTCGCCCTGGATGACCCGGCGGTGCAGTTTTATACCTCAGGCACCACCGGCCATCCTAAGGCTGTGGTTTACCGCCATGAACAGCTGCGCTGGCTGGCCGAGCAGCTGGCATCCCTTTACCCCTGGCGCGAGCGCAACCGCTGGGGGGCTTACCTCTCCTACCTGCCCATGAGCCATGTAGTGGAGGGCATTTTGGCCAGCTATTCGCCCTATTACGTCCCGGCTGCACTCGACATCTACTTCCTGCACGATTTCCAGGCTTTGCCCCAGGCGCTCAAGCTTGCCCGGCCGACCATCTTTTTCTCCGTGCCGCGTTTCTTTGAAAAGGTGCGCGCTGCTTTTTTGCAGAACCGCCTGGCACAGGTCTATGCTGGCCAGCCGGCCGGGCTGTTGCGCGACCTGTTGCGCCCGCTGTTGCGGCGCGGGCTGCTGCACAAAGCGGGCCTGGACCGGGCCCGGCAAATCCTGGTCGGGTCGGCGCCTACCGACCCGGAAATCCTGGCCTTTTTCCAGGATCTGGGCATTCCGGTGCATAATGCCTATGGCATGACCGAGGCGCCCCTGGTAGCCGTCAACCACCTGGGCCACAACCGGATTAAGACTGTCGGCGAGCTTTTGCCAGAGACGCGCCTCCACTTTGCTGCGGACGGTGAAGTGCAGGTAGCCGGGCCGCAGGTGGCCAGTGGCTATCTCGAAGAAGGCCGCTTGCTGCCTTTCTCCACGGGTTGGTTCCCAACCGGTGACCTGGGCCGCCTGTCTGCCGAGGGGTTCCTGAGCCTGAACGGGCGTAAAAAGGATACGCTCATCACGGCTTATGGAGAGTGCGTGGTTCCCACCCCCATCGAAGCCCGCTTGTGCGCGATCGCGGGTGTCGCGGAAGCGCTGCTGGTCGGGGACGGCCGGCCCTACTGCGCAGCGCTGTTCTGGCTGGAGGACCCGGCTTGCAGTCCAAAGATAATCCAGGAAATTAATGAAGGCGTAACAGCCGTGAATGCCAGCCTGCCATCCCCTGCGCGGATCCGCCGCTGGGCCATCCTGCGCGGCAGCCTGACCGTAGCCGACGGCAGCCTGACCGGCAGTCTAAAAGTCAGGCGCGGGCTGGTCGCGGAGCGTTTGTCCGCGCTGATCGAGGCGCTCTATCAGAATGAGCTGACGGCGGACATGCTGCACTGCCAGGGGACTTAGCCAAGGTGCATTCGGGATTACGCCCGCCCGCAGCTCAAGCTGCGGGCTAGTTGGAAGCGCCGCTTGAAAGCGGCATTCAAAGCCGGATGGATCCGGTGAAACCTCTTAGCCCGGTCGCTTGAGCGCCGGGCGGCAGGTTAGATATCCCGAATTGGATTATCCCGCACCGAGGTTATGAGGGTACCTCTCGTTTGAGCAGCCTGGGCAGTTCCCAGGGATGCCGTTTGAGATGGCTGACGATGGGCGGTTCCTGCTGGGGGTGGGTCTGCGCCTTGCCCGGCAGTTCAGGCCAGGTAAAAGGCAGGTACGTCACGCCGCCCGGGGTGTTTAGCTCTTCGAGCGCCTTAAGCGTCGCCCGCAAAACAGCGCGTTGACCTTCCTGGTCGCCAGGTTGGCCAAAGGTGCGGCACAGGGGATACTCGATGGCTGCCATGCGGGGTACGCTCACCGCGCCGGTCAGGTCTGGGATGGGAGTCAGGCTGATCGTGCTGAATCCCGCGGCTTCAATTTCACGCTGCGCCAGTCCAACGGACCAGCAGCAGACTTCTCAGACGGGTACCATCAACACCACATCGACCTGATCCTGGCGCAGGCTTTCAATGATCGCCGGGATGCTTTCCCGCAGCATCTGCTCAGGCTGCAGCAAGTAGCCCATGATGGAGTAATGCCTGGGCGCGGAGCGGCCGATTTCCCCGGCTTGCTCCAACTCCAGAAGCCGCCCCAACGGAAGCATGCAGTTCAAATCCTGCAAAGCGTCGCTGGGGTTGATGTGCATATGATAGAAGCTGACATCTTTTTCTGTAGTGGTGCCAGGAAGCACCCGGTAAGAAGGATCGCCCCACCAGGGGTTGCGCCGTTCGCCTTCTTGATCAAAAGGTTGATCGCTTTTGAGCGCCATACCAGCTGTGACCAGGGTAGCTACGGTGCAATCCGCGAGCTTTTTGTTGAGCGGGGCCCAGGGAATCTCGCGGGGCTTTTCCATACCCACCCAGGTTTTGACCATGCGTTTGGTAATTCCGCTGATAAAGCGATAGGAATCGATTTGTTTTTCCATGATCGGTCCTCCAAAAGGGGAAAAGTTCAGGCGGCTGTGGTCTGCCAGAATAACGGGTACATCGCCAGGAGAAATTTACCCAGCTCATGCAGCAGGCGGAAAAGAGGCAGCCTGCCTTTTACTGGATCCAGGTGCTGGAACTGCATCTCGGTGAAACTGACTTTCGCATAGCCACTGAAAGCTGCATGCAGGCGGCGCGATTCGCCCACCGGGATGACCAAATCGCCCGTGTCATGCAGCAGTTGGATCAAAGGCGCCTGCACATCCTGCAGGTAGTGCATGGGTGACATGCGGTTGAGATCTTCCTGCAGGCTGGCAGGCAGGTGGTGGAGCGCATCTTCCGCATCTTCCGTACTTTTTGCCTTCAACAGCGCGTATACCGCTTTTCCATCCGGCGATAGGTTGGTCTCGGTGAGCGTTCCGATCCCATCCGCAAACGCGCTGCGCAGCCGCTCTGCTTCGTCTGGCGCTAACCCGGCGGTTATCGAATGGACAAAGACCTTGCGGGTCAGTGGGTCAACCCGCCAGGGCTGAGTCCCGCCCGCTTCGCGGATGCTGGCGGAGGCGATATCCCGCGCGAACGTCCACATCGAGGAAAACGGCGCATACGCGCCCAGGAATGCCACGCGCTTGCAAATCTGCGGACTGGCAGCCGCCATCAGGGCAAAGGACCCGCCCACGCAGGTGCCCAGCAGCCCGCTGCGCTCGGCCGCGACCAGGGGCTGCTCGATCAACCAGCGGTAGGCCAGGGAAATATTTTCGATATCCTCTGGATCCAGCCGGAAGTCGCGCATTGCTGGGGACCAATAGATTAGGGCCGCGAACCCCGACCGCGCCAGGGCTTTCCCCAGCACAGCGATCTGTGGATGTTCCTCACCAAAGGGCACCACACCCAGGCAGACCAGGATGCCGGGATGCGGCCCGCCTTTCGCCGGGTGGTAGAGCTCGCCCTGGGCCGTTCCGCTGCGGGTCGGGTAGCGTACCTTCTCGACGACCGGCTCCACCGTCACCCAATCCACGGGACGAGAGGGCAGCATCGGGAAGACTTTCAAGAAGAAGACCGCGGTCCGAGCTGCGGCTTTCAGGCTATGGCGCGCCGGACGCATCGCTCGATGGATGACAGCCCGAAGATGCGCCGGGCGAGCGCTGTTTGTGGATGAAATCAGGGGGAGTGCAGATCCGTTTGCCATAATAGACCTCTTTTCTTGGATAAGCATAAGCATCAGGCCTTCACCGGGGCGGCTTGCGGCTGGCTGGCGGTCATTTTGGGGAAGAAAGTGTATTCGGTCGCCCAGGCCAGCCCGAGCAGCAGTACCAGCCGCAGCCAGATGGGCCAGGAAGTTTGCCAGATCCACAGGCCCGCCACCACTGGAAGGGTGATCAAGCTGATGAGTATTTGCCCGACCAGCGGCCAGCCGCGAAAAGCCAGCCAGACGGCTTGCAGTAATTTTGGGTCGAACAGCAGGGCCACACCGAACCCCAGCCACAACAAGGTCAGGACGGTAAAAGCAAGGCGGTTGAGTATGCGGTTATTCATGAGCGATTTTCCTTATTATAAATAATGGCGATCCAATTTCAAGCTGGTGGAAGCTGGGGAAAGAAGGTAAAGACGGTCATCCAGGCCAGTCCGGCTACCAGGGTCAGGCGCAGCCAGAAGGGCCAGGGAGTGTGCCAGATCCACAGCCCCGCCACGAGCGGCAGCGCCAACAGCGCCAGGGTGAGCTGGATCAGCATGGGCAGCCGGCGAAAGGTTTGCCAGCCCCGGTCGAGCGCACTGCGCTGGAAGAGGATGGCCGCCCCAAAGCCAAGCCACAGCAGGCTCAGGATGACAAAGGCGCTAAGGTTTGTAAGCAGGTTCAGCATATTTTCCTCTCGGCATCGGGTGTCGATTTCTAGCTACAGCTTACCGCTCAACCGGCTGATTTTCTTCTATCCTTTGGTAGAGCTGAAGGTTTAAATTCCCGATGAATCAGGTTAGCGGCAAGCATGTATAATAAATACATTCAGACAGAAATCTGCGGATCATAACAGCGCCCTTCCTGATGGATTTGATCGGTGTAGACCTTATGCCACCCATCCTACTCGCGGTAAAGTTTTATATTCCAAAAGCAAGAGCGGGCCTGGTCGAGCGCCTGCAGCTGCTGGACCGGTTTACAGCCGGGTGCAGGTGCCCATTGACGCTGATTTCTGCCCCCACCGGTTTTGGAAAAAGTACCTTGTTAAGCGCCTGGCTGGACCGGCAGGCGGCAGAGCGCAGCCCGGCTGCGCAAGCAAATGTTGATTGCTGGCTCTCCCTGGATGCGGCGGACAATTACCCCCCGCGTTATTGGACCTACTTCGTGGCGGCGATCCAGACCGGTTTCGCCAGACGGCAAACGGAAACAGGTACTGGGCCCAAATTAAATCTGGATCAGCTCCTGGAATATCTACAAAGTGACCCGCCGCCTGCCATTTCAACCGTGTTAGATGAATTGATTAACGCGCTTAGCGGCAGCGCGGAACGCATGCTGCTGGTTCTGGATGATTATCACGTCATCCAGACGCCTGAAATCCAAGAGCAGATGACCTATTTGCTTGAGCATCAGCCGCCGAACCTGCACCTGGTTATTGCTACCCGCGCCGACCCAGCACTGCCCATCACCCGCTTGCGCGCCCGGGGGCAGCTGAGTGAATTTCGCGCTGCCGATTTGCGCTTTTCCATCCCGGAAACAGAGCATTTTTTCAAGACGACCACCGGCGTGATGATGGGCGCGGAAGAGATCAGCGCCGTTCAAACCAGCACCGAGGGCTGGATCGCGGGTTTGCAAATGGCAGCGCTGGCCCTACAGGCGCTGCTGAATGAGGAGGCGGCGCAAGGTGCTGCGGCACAAAGTGCCGGGGCGCAAAGTGCCGGGGCACAAAGTGTCGGGGCACAAAGTGTCGGGGAACAAGCCGCCGCGCGGCAGGGCAAGATCAAAGAATTTGTGGCTTCATTCTCGGGCAAGCACCTCTATATTCTCGACTACCTCACCGATGAAGTATTCAACCGCCAGCCGGCAGAGATCCGCGCATTTCTGCTGCAGACGGCGGTCTTGAAACGGATGAGCGCCGGGTTATGTGCAGCGGTGCTGGGAAACGAAGCCGAAAATGGGCGCGCGGACCCGGCAGCGGCAAGCGTGAGTCTCGCGAAGGCGAATGCGATTCTGAACAATCTCGAAAAATCTAACCTGTTCCTGATCCCGCTGGATCACGAGCGGCAGTGGTTTCGCTATCATCATCTTTTCGCGGATTTGCTGCTGGCGCGGTTGGAACAAGCTTACCCCGATCTGGTTCCCGGTTTGCACGGGAAGGCCTCGCATTGGTACGCGCAGAATGGCTTTGTGGATGACGCCGTCCAGCACGCCTTACAAGCCAGGGATTGGAACTGGGCTGCCCAACTGATGGAAATGAATGTCACTCCCTACCTGGAGCTGGGCCAGCTGAATACGGTGTTAAAGTGGATCGAACTCGCTCCCTAATGCTGTGCTGCGCAGCCGCCCGTTATTGTGCACGCAGGTGGCTGAGGCGCTGGCGCATGCCGGACGGTTCCAGCGCGTGCCGCCTCTGCTCGAAATGGTTGAAACAGCCCTTTCGGACTGGGAAAAACAGGCAGCAGGGGCCGGTGACTTGCTCCTCTCCCGGCAAGACCTGGCCAAAATGCGGGGGATCGTGACTGTACTGCGGGCCTTTGGCGGGATTTTGGTGGGGAAACCAGAACAGTCCGTCCAACTGGTGACAAATGTATTGGGGAGCAACGCCGATTTTGCTGCGCGAGAACTTGCCTGGCTGAACTGGGTGTGCGGGTACGCCTACCGCGGCCTGGGGCAGCTCGAGCAGGCCATTCAATGCTATGAAACCGCGCTTGACCTCGGCCGAAAGGCCAACACCATGCTGGAGGATATGTATACCGACCTGGGCATCGTCTATCGCTTGAGCGGTAAACTGGCGCTGGCGAGCGAGGTGTTCCAGCAGGCGCTGTTTGCGGCAGAAGCGCAGGGCTTGCGCAAAAAAGGCAATCTGTCGCGCGTCGAGGCTTTTCTCAGCGCCGTGCTGCTGGATATGAACCGGCTGGATGAAGCCCTGCAACATGCCCAGCAGGGGGTGGCTTACTTGCAGTGGTGGCCGAGTCACAACCACATCACGACTGCTTATATTTATTTGGGGCAGGTTTTACTGGCGCAGGGCCGGTTGGATGAGGCGGCTGATGCAGTCCAGCGCGCCGAGCAGGAACAGCACAAAGGTCAGGTGATGCCAATCGTGCTGCGTCTGGTGGAATCTGTTTCGATCCGGCTGTGGTTGAAGCGCGGCGAATGGGATATGTTGGAGCGCTGGCTGGCAGCCCAAGACGCAGCGCTGCCCGATTTCAGTGAGGAACCCCGGCTGTTCAATGAGTACGAGCAGATGCATCAGGTTTCGCTGGCGCGAGTGTGGTTGGCGAAAGGCCGTAAAGAAGCTTCCTCCAGATACTTGCAACAGGCTTTTCAACTGCTGTCTCAGCTCGCATTCCCGGCTAAACGCAGCCATTGGGTCCATGCCCTGGTTGAGATTTACCTGCTGCAGGCGCTGGTGCTGCATGAGATGGACAGGAAGGGCCTGAGCAGCCCCGGGAATGCGCTGGATTACCTCACCGAAAGTTTGCAGTTGGGGCTGCCCGGCGGATACTTGCAGATCTATCTGCAAGAGGGCGCGCCGGCAGGGGAAATGCTGCAAGCCTGGTTGAAATCGCCGCTGCCCCAGTCCAATCCTGCGGGCCTCCAGCCTTATAGGGTCAAAGAGCTGCTTGACCTATTTGCCCTGGAAAAATCAGGCGAATCCAGCAGCGCGAACCGTAAACTGATCGAGCCATTGACCGTGCGCGAGCAAGAAGTGCTGCAATTACTGGCTTTGGGCTTATCCAACAAGGAGATGGCGCAGCGCCTGGTGGTGTCAGAAGGGACAGTAAAGACGCACGTGCATAACTTAATTGGAAAACTGGGCGCGCAGAGCCGCATCCACGTGCTGGCGCGTGCCAAAGAACTGGATTTGCTCTGAATAGGGCTGTTTCTCTGCCATCACCGCCCGATGAAGCCCATCAGGCGGTGATTTTTGTGCGGCTTTTTTCTCAACCACTGCATGGATCAACCGCAAGTTCTATCGAAGGATAGAAGACGATAGTACCTGCCGCAGGATATGCTGAAAGTGGTAAATAAACGACTGGGCGGTATTAAGGTAAATCAATCATGCAACAGTTTCCGAGTATCTACGTCATCCGCATACAAGGTGGACTGCACGAACGTTGGCGGGACTGGTTTGATGGAATGAAGGTCACCAGCCTGGCGAATGGGGAAACCATTCTCGAAGGGCTGATCCAGGACCAGAGCGTGCTGGTGGGAGTGATTAACCAGATCCACAGTTTGAACCTAAAGCTGATTTCGATCAACTGCCAGGAGCAGGCCGGTGCGAATTCGCTTCCACCTGAATAAAACGCGCCGGGTCCGATCAAGGTTGGGAAGTGTTTGACCCTTCAGAGAGCAGGGCGGACTTTGTATCGATGCCGGTCGCGCCGTAGGGTTCGGGCCGCTGGGGTTTCTCGGCCTGCAGCTGGCCAGTGCCATCATAGGCGCGAACCCGGAAGGTATGCTGACCGATTTGCGATTTCCATAAGTAGCGCCACTGCACCCAGGTCAGCGGGCTGAGCGGCGGGGTGCGCAGTTCAGCGGGCATCCAGGGCCCTTCGTCAACCCGAACTTCCACCTTGCTGATGCCCCGCGCGCCGGCGTAGGCGATCCCGCCAACCGGTACGGTGTCCGTTTTCGGGTCGAAATCCTTTGTGTCGATAACATCGATCACGGAGGTCGTGGGTGGGATCGCCTGTCTATCCCAGCCCCGGTCCACCCAATACCCATTCGCCTGGTGATCGATTACCTCCAGGCTGGTGAGCCATTTGGGCTGTTTCATCCCGAAATGGTTGGGGATGTAGATGCGCAGCGGGAAGCCATGTTCGGCGGGCAAAGGCTGCCCGTTCATCTCGTATACCAGCAGCGTGCGGTCATCCATGGCTTCGGAGATGGAAACGCTTTCATAGAAACCATCCACCGCCATCATATAGATTTCTTGCGCGCCCGGCTTAAGCCCAACCTCAGCCAGGATATCTTTCAGGCGCGTGCCCGTCCAGACACTGCTGCTGATCAGGTCGCCCCCCACTTCATTGGAAATGCACTCCAGGGTGACAGCCTGGCTTACCGCTGGTCGAGAGCGGATCTCATGCAGGGCCAATTGCACAGGGTGTTCCACTAACCCCTTAATCTCCAGCCGCCATTGAGTGGCATTTACATTGGGTGGAATGGTATTAATATCGATCCGATAAAAATCCCTGTTTGCAGTTAATTCAGCACGGGTGCCGGGTACCGGGGCGAACCGGCTCTCCAGCACCGCGCTGGAAGGAGACTTTGCCGGTCCAGATGTGGAGGGCAGGTTGGCGATTGGCTCTGGAGCGGGCTGGTTTCCATCGCCAGTGGTTGGGACAGGTGGGTTTTGAGGAGCAAGGCTGATCCCTGCGGCGGAGACAATCACGGTAAAAGAACCGGCGCCCACCAGGTAAAGAAATTTGCGCCGGGAAGCGTCGCTTGCGCCGCTCTCCTGCGGCCAGACCCGATATTCGATCAGTTTCCCCAGCGTCCAGCCCCAGCCCATAAATAGGACCCCGATCCAGAGGATGCTGACCAAAATATTGCTTGTCTGAGTGCCTAAGGTCAAGAGAAGCGCGATCCACAAGACCAGCAGCAGGGCGCCTCCCCACATCCCTAAAGTGGCTAAGCGCTGCGGATGGCGGCGCGCAGTTGCGGTCAGCACCGCGCCAAAGACCACCCCGATCCCGATGAAGACTACAATCGCTGTACCCTGCTCAATTTGTTTAGCCACCTGCGCGGTTGGCCCCAATTGCAAGGCCGAGATGGTCTTCACCATGGATGCAATAAAAAAGGAGATTAACGAACCGGGTAAATGGCGCGTCATCCAATCAAAGAGACTAAATGCAATGCCTGGTAACCCGAAAAGCACGCTTGCCAGCTCGCTCAACGCGGCCAGAACCAGCGCCGTTAAACCACCCAATAACCCCCCGGTCAGGATCGGATAGCGTTTCATAGGGTTTACTGATCGAACTTTGTGCGATCGCCCCCGTTCGTCATCTTCCTACGGCGATTGGCATACAGGAGTAGCGCGATTCCGATGACGGCAGCCAGCAGCCCGAGAATGGCATACTGCATGTGCCCGGACATCATGCTGCCAAGCAAAACATTAAAGCCCTGTAAGATCCACACCAGACCCACCAGGATCAACAAAATCCCGAAAATATTCAAAACGACTTTCATCGTTTCCTCCAATTTTCCATAAAGGTTTGCATATTTATTAATACTCGCAAATCTTTATTTTGGATTAATTTTGTCCGGAATTCGGTTCTGCTATTGTTTGTTCAACTGTATGCCCGGGCGAAGGCGATAAAATCCTCCGCCTTCGTTCCTCTCCGAAACCGGCAGATTTCAGAGAGGGAAGGCAGAAATCAGGCGAATGCTCACGCCATTAAAAGACACCCCTCTCCGTTTTCGAGCTTTGGCGAAAATGGAGAGGGGCCGGTTCGCCGCTTTCGTTGATTGCGCTGAGCGTGACCATCCATGCGGCGAACCGCGTTCGCCGCTCTTTCTCCTTGCGTTGGGCAACCTAGCCTTGCGGCGAACCGCGGGGTGAGGACCTTTTTTTTCGTAACCCGCAAACTATTTTTGGAATGCAACCGCCCTGACTATATGCTGATTTCCCGGCTTTTCGATGGAACTGGCTTACTCCTTTGATTTTTGGGAATGCAGCGCGGCGGGAGGGTAGGCGAAGCTTTCAGGCGGCCCGGCTTTCTTTCCGCTGCCGATCCAGCCTAAGGTGCGCCCGTAGGCCAGCAGCATCCCGCCGGCGAGGATGGTGACAAAAACGCCACCGATGCCGGTTGTGTTGACCAGCCAGTAAAAGAACTGAAAAATGGGATATTGGGTTGGGAAACTCATTTATCACCTGCCTTATGTGGAGGGAATCTGAACATTTCTTTGTAACTTAACGGCAGTCCGGGCAGAATGCTAACCAGGCCGGGTGACCGAGGATCTCCGCGACGTAATTCAATTCAGCCTGGCTGGCGAAGGGCGCGCCGCACTGCGGGCAAACCTCACGGCGTGACTCAAACAGCACCTGCCAGCCCGCCTCAAGCTGGCCCTCCCGCGCTCTAATCTGGAGCGCGCCTGGAGCGCAAACCCCAGCGCACTGCCCGCACCCGTTGCAGTCCTCCGGGGACAGCACGAGGCGGGTCACCTGCTGGGTCTCTTGCACGCGCAGCGCTTCACGCGGGCAGGCTGCCAGGCAGGCCATGCAGAATGTGCAGCCCTGGCTGACCAGCGGGATGTGCTGCGCGCTGACTTGCGGCGGCGCGGCTGATTTGCCCCCCGCCAGCGCCAGGCAGGCTTGCAGCAGCTGCCCGATCGGGCCATAGACCAGGTCGCCGCTCTGTTCCAGAATGCGGCCCAATTGCGGCAGCCAGCGCCCGGCGTGCTGCTGAAGGAAAGCCTGCTCCAGCTGGCGGGATTCGGCCAGTTCAGAAGCAGCCAGGAAGGCCAGGAACTCCAATTCTATGGATGCGTGGTCGGGCAACTCTGCGCCGGGGATTTCTAACCCGGCTGCCTGGTACCAGCGCGCCACTTGCCAGGTTTCATCTCCCAACATGCGCCCGTTGATTGCGCCCGCCTCATTCAGCCACACACTGCGGCCAGCAGTCGTGTTGAAGCATGCCGTATACTGCTGCCGGCGCGTTTCCAAAGCCGCCGCCTGGATGGTTTTGACCAGGGCTAAGCCGGGGTCCAATCCTTTGCGCGCTAAGGGGGCTGCGCTCGCGAGGTTTTCGGCTGCGGCGGTGAGCGGCCACTGGCTGCCAGGGAGCGCCAGCCAGTCTGGCGGGTCAGAAAGCGCTTCCGCCAGGAAGTGGTATAAATCGGCGCGCTGGGTTTCCATGCGGACCATCAGGCTCAACTCCGGTCTGCTTTCAATCCCCAATGATGGCGTACTTCACCGGGGTCCGGTTTTACGGGAACGTCTATCGCTTCTGGTTGATTTCCGGCATGTGCGCGTTGTTCAGCCACCTCCCAGATCGAGATGATGGGGAACAGTTTGAAAAAGACCAGTACCATCAGCGCAAACAGCGCCGCGGAGGCCGCGGTGAGCGATGCCTCCGTCAGGGTGGGGGTGTACCAGCTGTAAGGCATCAGGCGTGGGTGCGTCATCACGGGGATCACAATCAGCCAGCGCTCCAGCCACATGGCCACGACCACGCACGCCCCGGCAAACACTGAAACCACCACCAGGCGGTCCTTCAACCAGAGTGAAAAGCCCAGACCCATCCAGAAAAGAAAGAAGAACAGCAGCATCCAGGTGAAGGTGCGCGTGTGAACTTCCGCCAGCCCGGCTGAAATCGGCGCAGGCAGCGGGGTCGAGAGCAGGAACAGGGTCAGGACCGCGCCACCGGCCGAAGCAAAGCCAAACTGCGGGCGGAATACCGGCAGGCGGCTGGCCTTTTGGGGTACCAGCTTGGGCACAATCAGCACCCAGAAGGCTGCCAGCATTAAGATCACCATGATCCAGAACTCGGGGGAAAATTCGCCCCACAGTTTGCTTGCCAGTACGGGAAATTCCTGGCTGGTCTGTTCGGCGGCGATGGTTAGATGCTCGGTAAAGGTGAAATAAAACCAGACGATATTCATCACCGCAAAAAGCCAGCCCAGGTTGCGGAACTGCAGTCCGGTCAGGTAGTTTTCCAGGTGCAGCTGCGAGCGCGCCAGCGCCATGACCATCAGCAGCAGCCCGATCCCGGAAAAGACCGCACCCACGACAAAGTAGGGTCCTAAGATGGTCGAGTTCCAGCCGGGCTGGACGGTAGTCGAAAAGATCCAGGAGGTGACGGTGTGCAGTGAAACACCGATAGGAATAATGAGGATAGAGACGGTGGTGATGGCTCGTTCCAGGCGCCGCCACTGTTCGCGGTTGCCGTGCCAGTTGAGGGCCAGCAGCCGGTACAGGGTCCGCTGCCAGGCTGGGCCATGCTCTGCGGATTGATCACGCAGTAAGGCAATATCAGGCAGCAGCTGCAAGAACAGCGCGAAGCAGCTGGTCAGCAGGTAAATGGTCAGCGAGGTGGCATCCCACAGCAAGGGGGATTGCAGCCGGCCATAAATAAAGATGTAAACCAGGCCGCGCTCCGGCCTGCCCATATCCAGAAAGATTTGCAAGGTAGCCACGACCAGACCGAACACGGTCAGTGCTTCGGCCATGCGCGTGATTGGGGCGCGCCATTCCACTTTCAGCAGCTGCAAGGCCGCCGAGATCAAGGTACCTGCCATGCTAACCCCGATCAGGAAGATGAAGTTAACCATATAGGTGCCCCAATAGACGGGCCGCCCCATGCCGGTTTCGCCCAGCCCGTAGATTAACTGGCGCAGGTACATATACCCGCCAAATCCAATCACCGCCAGCAGCGCCAGCGCAGTAACCCAGAAACGCAGGCCTGGCGCGCGGAACAGGGGAGCGATTAATTTCTCGTGGTCGCGAGGATCCGCTTTCAACATGGTTTATCCCTCCCTCAAGTAAATGGTCTTTGGGTGGGTGCCCACTTCTTCTTGCAGGCGGAAGGCGCGCGGGCTTTTGGCGAGCTGCGAAACCGTGCTGTTGGGGTTGTCCAGGTCGCCAAAGTAGCGCGCTTTGCCGGTGCAGGTTTGCACGCAGGCGGGGGTGTAATCTTCCGCGCGGAAGGCGCGCCCCTCTGCCTCGGCCTGCATCTGCGCTTTCAGCAGGCGGTGGTAGCAGTAGGTGCATTTTTCGACCACGCCTTTGGGACGAACTGCCGGACCTTCCAGGCTGTTTTTACCTTCGACCCGGTCCGGGTTGTGGTAGTTTGCCATCCCGCTTTCCCAGGTCGGCTCGTACCAGTTGAAGTAGCGCACCCCATACGGGCAGGCTACTGTACAGAAGCGGCAGCCGATGCAGCGCAGATAGTTTTGCCGCACTAACCCCTGCTCGTCCTTGAACGTGGCCTGCACCGGGCAGACCTTAACGCAAGGCGGGTTTTCGCAGTGCATGCACGGGCGCGGAATGTAGCGGGTGGTGACGTTGGGATATTCTCCAGTATCTTCCGTTGGGTTGACTGGCATGGGGAATACGTCATTCCAGCGGATAGCACGCCCCTTGAGCGCTTCTTCCGGCTTGACCACGGGCGTGTTGTTCTCAAAGCGGCAGGCGACACTGCAGCCCTGACAGGCCACGCATTTATCTAGATCGATTACCATTGACCAGCGAGTCATAGAGATCCTTTCGAAAGGTGCTGTACTGATCAGGCGCGGTAGACGCGGACGCGCGTGTTGGTGAAGGCGGCCAGTCCAGAAAGCGCTTCTGTGGCTGGGTCGAGCAGGGCCAGCCCATTGACGCCTCTGCCGCGCGCCCAACGCCCGACCGCGCTGTGGCCCTGGTTGTTGGGCAGGTTGACCACGCTGGGGTGCAGCCCCTTCACGTAACGCACTTTGGTTCTGACTTTGCCATAGGGGCTTTCGACCCAGGCTTGGTCCTGGTCTGCCAGCCCCAGTGCGGCGGCAGAAGCAGGGTTCATTTCCAACCAGCTGCCCCAGGTTTCGCCAACGGTCATCCCGCTGATTTCTTGCAGGGTGGGCAGGTTCGCCGCGGCGCTCACGGAACCCAGGCTCATCAGGGTGATTACGTTGAGCATAAATGGATAGGTGCCTTCCGCGCCGGCATACTTTACTGGCAGGGCGTGCGGCAAGGCCGCGCTCTCATCCGGGGTAAGCCCCGCTTCTGCCAGCTGGGCCGGGTCCGCCTGAGCCAACACTGCTGCCAGCTCGCGGCTGTAGAAGTCGAAGCGCCCATCGCGGGGAGCTTTCTGCCGGTCAGCCCCGACCACTTCCCCAATCCATTTTTCACTGCCGCGCGCAGCAAAGCGATATCCAGGAGTCATCCACACGCCCAGGCCTTGCAGCGTTTTCCAATCCGTGCCGACCTCTTTCAAGCGAAATTGCAGCACGTCCGCGTAGGTCTTCCAGGGGAATGCGCTCGCTACCGGTCCGCCCAGCGCGGCTGTGACTTTAAGCAGGAAATCGCAGGTATTCATGGTCTGCAAGCGCGGTGTAATGGCCGGCTGGCGCAGGGCGATGCCCGGGTAGCCCAGCCCTTCGATATAGTCGTCTTCATAGCGTTCCAAGAAGGTCGGCTCGGGCAGCACCAGGTCGGCATACTGCGCGCTTTCATCCAGGAATGAGGAGAAGGAAACGATGAAGGGCACCTTTTCAAAAGCCTGAACGAAGCGCTGCCCGCCGGGCGCTTCATAGACCGGGTTGGCATCGTACAGGAACAGCGCTTCGACCGGGCTGCCTTGCAGGATCTGATCGGCCACGGCCTGGTACGCATGGCGCGCCAGGGCATGGACCGAGCCAGCTCCGTCGAAACGGGGGGCATTCCGCCCGGCTTCGGCGACCGGGTCGGGGGGCAGCGCGGGCCAGGCGGGGGTGAAGGGATAGCGCTGAGTCATCACGCCGCCCGGTTTTTCGATGCTGCCGACCAGCGCGTTCAGCATATGCACCGCCATCGCGGTATACACGCCGCCAAAGCTGCCGTTCAGCAGCCCGCCCTTGCCGGGCAGGATGGCCACCGCTGGCTTTTGCGTGGCAAACTCACCCGCCAGGCGCGAAATGGTGGCCGATGGGACGCCGGTGATCGTTTCCACCTGATCGGGCGCATAATTTTCCAGTACGAAAGACTTGAAACCCTGTACCAGCGTGCCGTTCTCTCCGGGGAAATCTTCAAAGCCAAAGCCGTAATTCAACACAAAGTCCGAGTCGATCAACCCCGAGCGGATTAACACGTGCGCAATGCCCAGCGCCAGCGCGCCATCCGTGCCGGGGATGATGGGGATCCATTCATCGGCTTTCGCGCCGGTAACGCCCTGCCGCGGATCGATTACCACGATCTTTCCCCGATTGGCCCTTCCCCGGCGCAGGAAGGAATAACCGGCAATCATGCGCTGCGGGGTGCGCCCGGCTTCGAGCAGGCTCGCGCCGAAGGACAGCACATAAGCGCTGTTTTCCAGGTCATAGGCGGGCAGGTCGTAAATGCCTTGCGTCAGGTAAACGCCCAGTTTAGCGGCGGCGATATTCAGACTTTCGCGCGAGATCAGGTTAGGTGACCCGACCGCATGCATAAAGCGCTCAAAGAAGGAGCGCATTTGACCGCGCATCTCGCCCGCCATCAGCACTGCCTGGTCTGGGTGGCCTGCATCGCGCAGCGCGGTCAGTTTATCCGCCACCAGCTGCACGGCTTCATCCCAGGAGATGCTTTCCCACTTGCCCGCGCCGCGCGCCGCGCTGCGCCGCAGCGGACCGGCTATCCGGTCGGGGTTGTAAAGCAGTTCGGGGGCAGCCTGGCCTTTCGGGCACAGCGCGCCCATGTTGACCGGGTGCATGGGGTTGCCTTCCAGTTTGACCACGTTCCCGTTGACTACCCGCGCCAGTACGCCGCAGCCGCTGCCGCAGAAGCGGCAGACGCCGGGCACGATGCGCTCATTTGTAGGGGTGCCTAATCTGGATGCCGGCGATTGGGCCTGCACCGACAGCGAATTAAAGAGCATGCTTTGCAGGTCGATCAGGGCTGCCCCGCCTGCCGCGGCTGCCGCAAGCCGGAGGAATTTCCGACGGTTGATTTTCGATGGCATTTTAGTTGCCCTCTCTTTCGCTCGCGGCTGGCTGGCAGACGGCTTCAGGAGATGCCGGGGGGCAGTACAGCAGCGCGGGCGGCAGCGGGTACGCATCGGGCGGGGGAGCAATCTCCCCGCTGGTCAGGCCGGTCACGTAGGTAATCAGGCTGTCCTGCTGCGCCTGGGTAAACTGGTTCTTAAACGAGGGCATGCCCAGCCTGGGGATGCCGGTCTCAATAATCGAACGCACGCCAGACTGGCTGATATTGCGGTTGACCAGCCCCATCGCGAACAGGCCTTCACCCTTTAGCCCATGACACCCGGAACAGGCGATTTCGTACAGTTCAAGCCCATCCGTCACGCGCGGCGCAATCAACATGCCTGGCAGGTCGGGCAGCTGGTCTGGCTTGCCTTGCGCGGCCCACAACATGCCGCGCAAGGTGCGCGGTCCGCCGCCACCCGCGCTGACATGACAGGCGGCGCAGGGTTCGCCGGTCCGCGCAGCGTACTCTGGCAGGGCATATACCGGCTGGCTGCCGGTATATGCCACCAGAGCAATCACAACCGCGACAGGCAGAGTGATAATGACCAGATAACGAAGAAAGTGTGGGACACCCTTTATGGATTTCTGCATATCCTCTCCTGGTTCGGTGGTTTTTATTTGTGAACTTTCGTGACGTCAAACTCACGGTTTTGACCGTGGCAGACCGCGCAGGTTTCGATCCCGCTGGCGGTGGTGTTCAATTCGACGTGCCCGCTGGTTGCCGAATCGTCATGGCAGGAGGTACAGATGGCGCGGGTGGGCAGGATGGTCGAGACGACGCTGCCAGCCTTGGTAATCGTGGTGGCGTGCACGCTGTTTGCCAGCGGCAGCGCATTGGTTCCCGGCAGGTGACAGGTCTGGCAGGCGGAGCGATCGCCTGGGAAGACGACATCGGCAAAGCTGGTGGGCTTGCCGCTGCGCCCGTAAATAACCAGCGGGTTGCTGGCTTCCGCCCCGGTATGCAGCTTATGGATCAGCAGCGGGAAACTGATGGACGTGGCTGGTCCGCTGGCATCCGCCGGGCGCGTGTCGGCATCGGAGGCCATGGGGTTATGGCATAAGACACAGTATTCCGTGTTCTGCCGGTTGCCGCCGTGCATCGAGAGCGCTTTGTGGCAGGCGTTGCAGTTGTTCTCGTCCACCACCTGGCGGCGCGGAGCGGGCTTGCCGCCATCCAGGGCTGCGTAAGCCACCGGGTTGAAGGCAGTCACACGTATGGGGTCTTGACCATCGACCAGCGGCAGCAAGGCGTAGGCTTCCATACCCACCGCATAGGTGCCGGTGGCATCCTTTGGGATAACCGCTTTGAACTGGTAAGAGAAGCTGCCATCCGCGTTTTTCACCAGGGTGGAGGCAATTTTACTGGTCGTGTTGAGCGCGGTTTCCGTCCAGCGGTTGGTGTAGTCGCTGGTTGGGCCAGCCAGGGTCAGGGCGACGTAATTGAGGGTATTGGCGTCCACGGTTTCCCCGGCGTTATTGGTCGCTTTGAACTTCACTACCGGTGAACCGCCCGGCACTGCGCCTGTGATGCTCACGATTTCCAGTTTGAGGCCCGGGTTAGCTTTCGAGGCCAGTGGGAGGGTATGTGCCCCGCTGACAGAGAGGCCAAACTGATCGCCCTCGGGGGTATGGCAGGAGGCGCACTTCTCGTCGGTTTGCTTTCCGCCGGGGTGATTGACTCCGGTCACCACATTGGTAGTGTCGTGACAGGCCGTGCAGGCGGCGGTACTGGGCTGGGTCTTGTAGTTGTCGCTCTGCGCGCCGCCGCTGTGACAGGTGGTGCAGTTGCGCACATCTTGCGGCCAGCTAACCGAGGAGAAATCGGTGAGCGACTGCTGGTAACCGATGATCTGGTAGGGCGTGCCGGCGACCACGCTGGGCAGGCTGCTGCCGGTGTGCAGCTTGTGAACCAGCACCTTAAAATCGAGCGTATTGCCGGTCTCGGGGTCCGTGGTCTGCCCGGTATGGCAGGTCACGCACAGGCGCGTATCGCGGCGCAGGCCGCCGTGTGCCTCTAATGGATTATGGCAGCCCTGGCAGGCGTCGGTGGAAACGACTTCGCGGATCAACTGCGGGCTGCCGCCAGCGGGCAAGAAGGTAAAGACGTCGTTCGAAACCGAGGCCCGCCCATCTTTATAGGCGTACACGCCGACTACGGTGGTAAGGGTGTTGTCTGCCGGTGAGGATAAGGCATTCTTGAAGGTATAGCGTGCCGTGCCATCCGGCTGGTCTTCCCATATCCCGCCGCTGTCGGCATACGCTTGAGTCGCTTTGTTGAGGACCGGCTGCGTGGTTTCACCATTCAGCTGATACGGCTTGCCATCCACCTCGTGGACCAGCAGGTTTTGATACTGGCTCAAGCCGGTCTTCTGGTCTTGGGTCACCTGGGCGATGGTGAAGCCGTAGCCTTCCAAGGCTTTAGACGAGAGCGGGGTGCCGCCGCCGTCCGTGATCGCCAGCGTGACGACCGGGTTTTTGCCTGCAGGCAGGTCCACTTTGCTGATCTTCACGATAAGTCCCGCGCCTGGAGCGGGGAGGACGCTCTTTCCCGGCGCGCCGTCTTTTCCAGCCGGTCCAGGGTCGCCCTTGGGGCCTTGCGGTCCCGCAGCCCCCTGCGGACCGATCGGGCCAGCCTGGGCGGATAGCACCTGAGTGGGATTGACAGCCGTGCAACCCGCAAATATTAACAGGCCAACAATCATCAATCCCATAACGATCATCCATTTTTTACGCAACATGTTATCCTTCTCCGTCATTGTTCTGGACTAATTGCAGCAGTTCATCGACCTGCAAAACGGTTCTCTGCTCGCGGTAATAAATTTCGAGAATGTTGTCGGCTAAATTCAGCCGGAATAACCGGACCCTATACGTGCTACTGGCTAAGAGGTGCATGACTTTGTCTGGGATGCCACCTTCTTCTCCTCCTTCTACAAAAATGGTGTCGGGCCGGAGTTGTTCGATGGAATGCAGCCCATCTTCCAGGCTGCAGGATGACCCAGCCCATTCGATGCCCGCCCTTTGCAAGAGCAGGCGTACAGCTTCGTCGAACAGGGGGTGATTCCAAAGTACATAAATCCGGTGCTTGCTCATCGCGTCTCCAGGAAAGAAAAAAGCGGCAGGACTGCACATTCTCTTCGTCTATCCGAAAAACAATGCTTTTCGATTAGGCTGGGGCCACTTCGCTGGCCGAATCCAATCGAAACCTGTTTTTGGGGAGTTCTTAACTAATTTTAATAATTGGCGGGCGGTTTAACTATCCGATAATGTTGGGTCTTTAACGTAAAAAACGCCAACTTTGCTGGCGTTTTTTACGAGGGAGCGGTTTGGCCGAACTAAGCGTCGCGCATCAGGCCATGGTCGCGGGCGTACTGGATTAATTCTCTACGGCTGCTGAGACCCAATTTGGTCATAAGATTGCTGCGGTGGGTGTGCACGGTGCTCTGACTGATCACCAGTTTCTCGGCGATCTCTTTGCTGCTGTAACCTTCTGCCAGCAAATTGAGAATTTCTTTTTCACGCGGACTGAGCGACAGGTTGTCCGGGGTGTGTTCATTGGCTTTATCGAGATATTCATGAACCAGATGGCCTGCCATGGTCGGGTACAGGTAGACTTCACCGCGCCCGACCACATGCACCGCCTGGATTAATTCGCTGGGATGCGCGCCCTTGAGCACGTAACCCGAAGCTCCGGCTTTGAGCATTTCAAAGAAATATTCATCTGTGCGGTGCATGGTCAGCACCAGCACATTCACTTCGGGCCAGCGAGCCTTTATCTGGCGCGTTGACTCCATGCCATCCATACCCGCCATCGCGATATCCATCAACACCACGTCCGGATGGAGGGACTCGACCATCTGAATCGCTTCTCGCCCGTCTCTGGCCTCGCCAATCACTTTGAACTCTGGCTCGGCATCTAACAACAGGCGCACCCCAGACCTGACGATGGTATGGTCATCAGCGATTAATACGCGAATTGGTTCATTCACAATCTTTCTCCTTCAATGGGATGCGCACGCGGATATGCGTCCCTTGCCCCGGCTGCGAAATGATTTCCAGGCTGCCGTTGTACTGCATCACCCGTTCCTGCATCCCGCGCAGACCCAGGCCTTGCGGGCAGTCTTGCTCCAGGCGCATTGACTGCGTATCAAAGCCCTGCCCGTCATCGATCACTTCGCCGGTGAAATATCCACCTTCCTGCCGCAGGGAGATGCGCACTTTCTTCGCCTGCGCGTGCCGGACGACGTTGCTCAACGCCTCCTGAAAAATGCGGTACAGCCCGGTTTCCAGCTCGGGCGGCAGGCGGGCCGCCATGCCCGCTGCCTCCAGTTCAAAACCGATGGGGGTATTGCGGAATAACCGGTCGGCATGCGCGCGGATGGCAGCTGTCAGGCCCAGGTCGTCCAGGACGGAGGGGCGCAGCGCCAGGATCAGATCATACATGCGCTCGCTGGTCTCATTGATAAGCGCCTGGGTCTGATTCAAAACCTGCTCCGCCTGGAGCGGTTTTGAGGAGATCATCTGGGAGGCGGCCCCGGTCTGGAGCGCCAGGACGGCCAACGCCTGGCCTAACTCATCGTGCAGTTCGCGCGCCACACGCTTGCGCTCATCTTCCTGGGCGGTAATCGCACGCCGCAGCAGCTGCCCGCGTTCGATATTCTGCTGGTGCAAATCATCGGACAGTTGGCGGATTTCGCGCTCGCGTGCATCGACCTGGCTGGCCATCTCGTTGAAGGCCTGCGAGACCTGCCCGATTTCGTCAGTCTGGTCCTCGTGAATCGGGGAGGAGAGCTGGCCCAGGCCTAACCTGCGGATCGCGCCGGAAAGCGTTTCCAGGCGGCGCAGCACCAGCCGGTCGAGGACGATATTGACCAGCAGGACCGACGCGACGATCGCCGCGGCCCACCAGAGAATATCCAGCCACATGTCGCGGCGAAGCGAGGATTCTAAGGGGGTCATGGAGATATCGGTCAGCAAGACGCCGTTAAGCCGCTGGGTGGCTGAATGGCAGCTCTGGCACTGCGGTTGGTTGGCGATGGGGTTCATGGAACGAAACACGCGCTGCCCCGTAGGCAGGGTGATCACCACGCTGCTGGGGCGTTGGGCGGGTGGCAGGTGATGGCAGGGCTGGCAGTTGGCATCCCGGTTATCCAGCCGTTCGCCGTTGTCCTGGCTGTTGGGCGAGAAGATTACTTTACCGGTCGTATCCAGCACGTAAACCCGCTGCAGCATCTTGTTCTGGCCAATGGAATCCAAAATATGCTGCAGCTCTTCCTGATTATGTGTGAGCATGGCTTTTTGCAGGCTGTTCACGATGGTCAGGCTGGTTTGCGAGGCAAGCAGCGTCAGATTATTGATCATGCTCTGCTGCTCGGTCCGAAACTGGATGAGCATAAAGATCCCCAGGATGATCACCAGGGTCAAAAGGACAACCCCGGTAACTTTGACGCGCAGGCTATGAAAATTAATATTTGCCGGAGACTGCGGGATGCGAGACTTAATCCTCACCCGACCCTCCTCATAAAGCCGGTTTTCCAAAAATGCTTTTGAAATTAGATAAATTGTAGCACAAATAGGGAATTACACCTTGAGCCACAGTCCAGGGGCGGTTAAGGCAACAAAATGGAAACTGCGGGGTTTGGAGGCGCATTCGCGCCTCCAAACCCCGCAGCTAGCTCTATTCAATAAGCATGGTCTATCGCTGGGCGCAGCGAAGCGGTTAGGGGATGTTGATGCGCTGCCCGGTGTAGATCAGATTGGGGTTACTGATCTGGGTGTTGGCGTTGATCAGTGCGCTCAAGGTGACGTTGAACTCCCGGGCGATCGATCCCAGCGTATCGCCGCTCTTCGCGATATAAACGACCTGACCGTTCGCCAGTGTCAGTTTGGCTCCTGGCAGATAGAGCACCTGCCCTACGGAGATCACGTTGCTGTTGCTGATCTCTGGATTGGCGCGCTGCAGGGCGCTGACCGAGACCTGGAAGCGGCGAGCGATGCTGGATAAGGTATCCCCGCTCTGCACGGTATAGCTGTAGGTACCCGTGACCGGAATAGAAGAGGTCGCCGGGATGCTCACATTTAAGGTGAAGGCTTGCGCCTGGTTGGCAGATTTCAGTACCAGGATGTAGTCCTGTGTAGAGGGAAGTACGCCGCTGAAGGAGGCGCCCTGGCCCATGCCGCTCTTCAAAACACTGCCGTCGACGCCGTAAATGCTCATTTGCAGCTTATCCTGGGGGGTCGCGGTCACGTTTAAGGTCTGGCCTTTGAGCGCGCGCAGGATGTAAAACTGGCTGAGGTTGGCCGGAACCGTACCGCTGAGCGTGGCTGAAGTGCCGCCGGCGGCAAATTGAATGCGCACCGGGATCGCCACGTTCAGGCTGTAATCCACCGCGCTGCTGCCGGAGGACAGGATCAGAATGTAGTCCTGGGTTTTGGGCAAGACCCCGCGGAAGATGCTGTTGCTGCTGGCGCTCTGGAGCGTGCTGCCATCTGCCCCTTTGATTGCAAGGGTCAGGTCAGTGGCTGGGCTAAGCGTCACTTCAAGCGTCTGCCCGGCGCTGGCGGCTAACAGGTACTCATGCTGGCTGTTGGCTCCCAGCTGGCCTTGAACGATGGCAGCCGTATTGCCGGTGGCAAAGCGGATCCGGGCCGGAATTTGCAGCACCTGACCGGCGCTGATGGTGCTGCCAACATTTGGGTTCGCTTCGCGCAGTTCCGCAACGCTAAGACCAAAGTGCTGGCTGATGCTGTATAACGTATCGCCGGACTTCACGGTATAAGCGCCAGGTTGATTACCGGTCACCGGGATGCCAGACGAGGGGATGTTGAGCACCTGACCCGGGTAGATCAGGCTGGGGTAAATAATCCAGGGATTAGCCTGGAGCAGAGCCGAGTAACTTACCCCGCAGGTCCGGGCAATTTTCGTCAGGTAGTCCCCGCGCTGGACGGTATAAGTTGCGCCGCAGCTCGATTCTGCCGAAACAGGCGCTGCGAACCCAAATGCCGCCAGCAGTATGGCCGCGGCAATGAAGAGTCTCAAGAAATTTTTAAAAGAGAGTAGGTTTTTCATTATTTTTCTCCTTATGGAATAAGACGAATCACCTCTAAATTTGGTTCCCGAATCAGGGCATCCTTTTCCTAACGCTTTCGGCTCTCTCCTTTTATAATCACTCAACTGGTTGTCTTCATTCCGCATGATCTGAGTAGAATTGGTAACAGCTATGTTCAATCCCGCGCAGTCAGAAGCTGATCGTTCCAAAATCCGCGCCTTGCCCTGGCATTTGGCGCACGGGGTGCTGACCAACATATTCTTCCTCTGGACATTTGGCGGCTCGGTCTTCCTACTCTTTCTGAGTGAGTTAGGCCTGCCTAAGGGCCAAATTGGGATCATCCTTTCCTTCTTTCCTTTTAGCGGTTTGCTGGCCCTGGTGTTTGCTCCCTACGCAACCCGGATAGGGCGCAAACGTGTTTTCCTGGCCTGTTTTGGCAGCCGCTATTTGGTGATCATCAACTTGCTGTTCCTGCCCTGGGTCCTGGTAAACGCGGGACATTTCGCCGGGATCGCTTTTGTCTTTGGCATTCTGCTCATTGTAGCGCTGCTGCGCGCGCTGGGTGAAACGGCTTATTATCCCTGGACGCAAGAGTTTATCCCGAATAACATCCGCGGGTTTTATAGCGCGGTCGCCACCGTGTTGAGCACGGTTACTTCAGCCGCAGCTTTATTCATAGCCGGGAAAGTCGTGGCATCTGGGAGCGGGCTGGACCGCTATCTTTGGCTGATTGGGATTGGCACGGCCCTGGGGTTGTTCGGGATTATTGCTATGAAATGGGTGCCGGGCGGCGCGCCAGATCCGCAAGGGGGTGCGCCGGCATCCCATTTTGCCAATATGGCCAAAGCGCTGCGCGATCCGAACATGACTGCCTACCTCAAAGGCATGGGCGGCGTGATGGTCGGCAGCGTGCTTCTGACCAGTTTCCTGCCGCTGTATCTCAAGGAACAAATGGGACTGCCCGCTGCGGTTGTCGTGATCCTGGATACCGTGGTGATGATTGGCGGCGCGCTTTCCAGTATTTTATGGGGCTGGGCAGCCGACCGTGTGGGGAGCCGCCCGGTGTTAATGTCCTCCCTGGGCATCGGGCTGTTGGTTCCGCTCAGCTGGCTGCTGCTGCCCCGCCAGGTGCACTATCCGGTTTTCTGGTGCGCGCTGTTCTATTTTCTCTATGGCGTGATCTCGAATGGATCAGCCATTGGGGCGGGGCGGCTGCTGTTCAATGGGGTCGTGCCGCCTGAGAAGAACACCGCTTATCTGGCCATCTATTATGCGGGAATGGGCCTGACGGGAGGCATCGCGCCGTTACTGGCCGGGGGCATCCTTTCTTTCAGCGTGGGGTGGCGGGCACAGGTTGGGCTGCTGCAGCTGGATGGCTACTGGCTGCTGTTCTTGCTTTCTTTGATTTTATCGATATACGGTTTGGTGGAATATGGACGGGTGACGCCCGACGATATTTATAGTACCCGTACGGCCATCCGGAAGTTTTTGGCGCTCATCGCAACCCGCTGGGGCTAAAGGGATGCTCGGGTTGGTAAGTTCTATGGTAAAGATCCTATCAGGGAGGCTGATGTGGCAGAAACTGTCTACCGGACGGCTCGGGAATTTTACAGGCATATTTAGCTCGCAGGATACCGGCGATTTACCCAATTTGTTATATGATTGGAGGGAGCCGGTATTTTGATCGATAATTTATAAAACAAGAGGATAAATGGTGATTAACTTTTAACTTCAAGCAAGACGGGCAGTCTTATACCCCCTACTGGCGGGTTTGTGTCGGCGGTGGGCGTGTGGGCGAAGCACTGCGGGCCGATTTTCAGAAGCACCTGGAAATGGTGCAGCGTGAAATGCCTTTCGAATACCTTCGCATGCACGGCCTGTTCCACGAAGACATGATGGTTTACCGTGAAGAAAACGGCCAGCCGATTGTCAACTGGCAGTATGTTGATCTGGTGTATGATCACTGGCTTTCTATCGGCATCCGGCCATTTGTGGAATTGAGTTTTATGCCCTATGATCTGGCCAGCGGCGAGCAGACCGTCTTCTGGTGGCGCGGTAACATCACCCCACCCAAAGACTGGGCGCGCTGGGAATGGTTTGTCGAGCAGTTCATTCACCATATCCTTGAGCGCTACGGGCTGGACGAAGTGCGCCGCTGGTATTTTGAGGTCTGGAACGAGCCGAGCCTGAGTGTCTTTTGGAAAGACGCTGACTTCGCCGCCTACATGGAACTGTATGAGCGCACCGCGCGCACCATCAAACGCATTGATGCTCAGCTGCGGGTGGGCGGCCCGGCCAGTCACGGCTTTGGCGACGGGCGAGGCGTGCCGCCCTGGGGCGAAGAATTTCTGGCAGCCTGCGCCGAGCGCAGTCTGCCGCTCGACTTCTTCTCCACCCACCCTTACCCCACGCTCTACCCAGTCGACCTGGAAGGGCACGGCTACATGACCTGGGATGGCCCGGACCGTTTGCTGGTCGATGCGCGCGGCTGTGACCAGCTCTTGCGCGGGTCTGCGTTTCCCAATGTGGAGCGCCACTACACCGAGTGGAGTTCCAGCCCCAGCCCGCGGGATGCCGTGCATGACACCGCCTTCATGGCTTCCTTTATCGTGGATAATAACTGGCGCGCGCGCGGCCTGATGGATTCGCTCTCGTTTTGGGTAGTCAGCGATATTTTTGAAGAAGGCCGGCAAGGGGATACTCCCTTCCATGGTGGTTTTGGGCTGGTCAACATCCAGGGCTTGAAGAAAGCCGCTTACCACGGCTACTGGTTCCTCTCGCGCCTGGGGCAGGAAGTGCTGGCCGAGGGCGATGGATACGCGGTCACCCGGCGCGGCGATGGCACGCTGGCTGTCCTGCTGTGGAACTACTGCCACTACCGCGCTGACGCCAATGACAGCCGCCTGCTGGCGGCTGCTAAACCGCAAGATATTTACGACCTGTTCGCGGTTACAGACCCGCGCGAATTTCAATTGAAAGTGGATGGCGTGGGGCGGGGCGTTCGCCTGCAAATCACCCGCTTTGACCGCCAGCACGGCAGCGTCTACGATGCCTGGGCGGCGATGGGCGCGCCGCAGCATATCCTCCCCGCTGATCAGCAGGTGCTGCGCCAGGAAATGGAACTGGATGCGGCCGTCGAACGCATCGCTACGCCGGAAGGCTGCCTCGAATGGTCCAGCACGGTTCAGCCCTTTGGCGTGACGCTGGTGGAGATCAGCCCGGCGGCCAGCTAAACAGTGCTGGATGCGCCAGCAGTCCTTTCGCATCAACAGTTCCAGGTGAATCAACTGCCCTGCTGGCGCATCAGCTGAGCCAGCAGGGCAGCCTAAGCGGACGGCAGATCACCGTCCGCTTAGAAGATTAATTATCACCCTGTCAGCAAGGTTGATTTTTTTGAGCTGCGATCAGGCGAGGTCGAAACGGTCAAGGTTCATGACTTTATCCCAGGCCGCCACAAAGTCCTGCAGGAATTTCTCCTGAGAATCCGCGCAGGCATAGACTTCCGCCAGGGCCCGCAGTTGGGAGTTCGAACCGAAGATCAGGTCCACCCGGGTGCCGGTCCACTTGCGCGCGCCCGTGGCGCGGTCGCAGCCCTCGAATACATCTGCATCAGGCGAGGTTGGCTGCCACACTGTGCCCATATCGAGCAAATTCACGAAGAAGTCATTGGTAAGCGTGCCTGGCCGCTTGGTAAAGACGCCATTCTGCGATTGGCCGAAGTTGGCGTTCAAGGCGCGCATCCCGCCAATGAGAACCGTCATTTCGGGAGCGGTCAGCGTCAGCAGCTGCGCGCGGTCCACCAGCAGTTCCTCTGCCGAGACGCTATATTTCGCTTTTTCATAATTGCGGAACCCGTCTGCAACCGGCTCAAGCACGGCAAATGCCTCTACGTCGGTTTGCATCTGAGACGCATCCGTACGCCCCGGCGTGAAGGGCACGCTCACCGGGTGGCCGGCATTCTTCGCCGCCTGTTCAACGGCAGCGCAGCCGCCCAGCACGATCAAGTCGGCCAGAGAAACCCGCTTCCCGCCAGACTGCGCGCTGTTGAACTCCTTTTGGATGCCCTCCAGGGTTTGCAGTACCTTTTGCAGCTGTTCCGGCTGGTTGACTTCCCAATCCTTTTGCGGCGCAAGACGAATGCGTGCCCCGTTTGCGCCGCCGCGCTTGTCTGAGCCGCGGAAAGTAGAGGCTGACGCCCAGGCAGTCTTGACGAGTTCAGGGATCGAAAGCCCCGAGGCCAGAATTTTGGCCTTTAGCTGAGCCGTGTCGGCCGGGTTAATCAGATCGTAATTGATTTCAGGGACGGGGTCCTGCCAGATCAGCTCTTCCGCGGGGACCTCCGGGCCGAGATAGCGCGAGCGGGGGCCCATGTCGCGGTGGGTCAGCTTGAACCACGCCCGCGAGAAGGCATCGGCCAGCTGGTCAGGATGCTCGTAATAGCGCCTGGAAATCTTTTCATAAATAGGGTCAAAGCGCAGGGCGAGGTCAGTCGTCAGCATGGACGGCGCGTGCCGCCTGGTCGGGTCGTGCGCATCCGGCACCGTACCGGCGCCTGCGCCACCCTTCGGCGTCCACTGCTGCCCGCCAGCCGGGCTCTTGGTCAGCTCCCATTCATAGCCGAAGAGGTTCTCGAAGAAGTTGTTACTCCATTTGGTCGGCGTCTTGGTCCAGATGACTTCCAGGCCGCTGGTGATCGCGTCATCGCCCTTGCCCGTGCCAAATTTGCTCTTCCAGCCCAGGCCTTGCTCTTCAATACCGGCAGCCTCCGGCTCTGGCCCTACCAGGGTTGGGTCGCCAGCGCCGTGGGTTTTGCCGAAGGAATGGCCGCCAGCGATCAGCGCGACTGTTTCTTCGTCGTTCATCGCCATCCGCGCAAAGGTTTCGCGGATATCCCTGGCAGCGGCGAGCGGATCGGGATTGCCATTTGGCCCTTCCGGATTCACATAGATCAGGCCCATCTGCACAGCGGCGAGGGGATGCTCGAGATCCCGTTCACCGCTGTAGCGTTTATCGTCCAACCACTTGCGCTCGGCTCCCCAGTAAATATCTTCTTCTGGCTCCCAGATATCCTCCCGCCCGCCGCCAAAGCCGAAGGTCTTGAAGCCCATCGATTCCAGCGCGCAGTTGCCAGCGAGGATCATCAAGTCGGCCCACGAGATCGCTCGGCCGTATTTTTGTTTAATCGGCCAGAGCAGGCGGCGCGCCTTGTCGAGGTTCGCGTTGTCAGGCCAGCTGTTGAGGGGCGCAAAGCGTTGGTTGCCAGATCCCGCCCCCCCGCGGCCGTCCCCGGTGCGGTAGGTTCCCGCGCTGTGCCAGGCCATGCGAATGAAGAGCGGCCCGTAGTGCCCGTTGTCGGCAGGCCACCAGTCCTGTGAGTCGGTCATCAGCGCGTAGAGATCTTTCTTCACCGCTGCCAGGTCGAGTTTCTTGAATTCCTCTGCATAATTAAATTCCTCACCCATGGGATTAGACGCGGAAGTGTTCTGGTGGAGAACCCTGAGGTTCAACTGGTTCGGCCACCAGTCCCGGTTCGCCGTGCCTCTGCCGGCTGTGTTATTGATTGTCGTATCTATTGTCCCGACCTTGTTTTCGTCTTTCATGTATTTGCTCCTATTGTCATGGAATTGTAAAACAGCGCTGCGATGATTAATCGCCTTTCGCTGCTTAATTAGCCAGATGGATCTTGTGCCGTAACTTTTCGATATATACAGCTAAACAGTAGTCTAAGATATTATATATCGAAAACATATTGCTTTCTAATCTAGAAATGAAGAACCTTCTAATGGATAACGGAAAGGATCTGGTCACTGAAGACAATTTGGTGCCAATTTCTACGCAAGCGCAATAACGAAGTCGCTTACAATTAAGCAGGTTCGCCTACCTGCATATCAGATCAACCAATGCCTATGATGATGTCCTGGAGAGGTCAAAAATGTATCCTTGCTTGAATCTCGGTAATATTGGAATTTCTCTTGCCTGGGAAGATTGTCTTTTGTTCGCGAAGGAATCCGGTTTTAAGGGAATCGATGTTCCTATTCAACCGCAAGTGCCCGCAGCCAGGTATAAGGAGGCACTCGAGCAATCGGATTTACTGCCCGGTGGGATGGCGCTGCCGTTTCATGTCTCGGACCCGGACGCCAAAATGGCGGATGCGCTGAAGGTTCTGCCCGCAATTTGTAAAACCGCTCAAGAAATCGGTCAAACCCGCTTCTATACCTGGATCCATTCTTTTTCGGATCAAATGCCGTGGAAAGAAAATTATCGCTTTCATGTGGAGCGTTTGAGCCAGGCCGCTCAAATCCTGGATAATTATGGCTGCCGTTTAGGGCTGGAGTTTCTTGGACCGAAAACCTTGCGGGAAGGGCATCGCTTCAGTTTCGTTCACACCCTGGAAGAAATGCTTGATTTATGCGCAGCCATCGGCCCGAACCTGGGCCTGCTGCTGGACGCCTATCATTGGTATACCTCCCTCGGAACGGTTGAGGAACTGCACAATCTAGAGAACAGGCAAGTGGTGTATGTTCATGTTAATGATGCTCCCGCTGGCGTGCCTGTTGACCGGCAGCAAGACCTTGTTCGGAGGCTTCCTGGGGAAAGCGGCGTCATTGATTTGACTGGTTTCATGGGCGCGTTGCAGGCGATTGGCTATGATGGGCCTGTGGTGCCAGAACCGTTTGATCAGTCTTTGTCAATGCTGGAGCCGGCAAGCGCGATTCGTAAGGTTGGTAATGCAATGCAAAGCATTTGGCCTGTCGAAAATATCCACCGCTAAGCCGCAGGCTCTGTGTATTGAGGATTCAGCGAACCTTAGCTGAAGGTCTGTTTCAGCGCGAACCGCTCAGGGTGTGAGAAGAGATAGCCCCAGCCATCCACTTCGAGCGCGGGTAGGCCCGCTGCGCTGAGGATGGTGGTGATGTTGGTGCGGTGCTCGATGCCATGATTGATGACCTGGATGAAGAGCAGGCTGGCTTTGTAGTCGATGGTATTGCCATCCTCCTCCTCGTGCACGATTTGATCGGGTGGAACGCGCTGGACGGCGTCGAGCAGAGCATCGGCAACGGTCCTGGAAAAGGCGAAAATTTCCTGCAATGCAGGCTGGTCTTCCCAACGGAAGGGGGGTTGAGGCCCTTTCCCCGTCAGACGGTGGATGTAATCCGCTTCCGCCGCAATCATATGCCCCAGGGTGGCGTGGATAGAGCCATAGGTGCCGGGCGCAGAGGCAGCCAGCTGTTCTTCGCTGAGCTTCAGGCAGGCAGCGAACACCTGCGCATTAGCCCAGTTGTTATAGCGGATCAATTCAACCAGGGTAGGTTCGGACTGCGTTTCCATGCGGGAATCTCCTTTGATGGGGTTAGGCTAAGCGACAATTACCTCTATCGCCGAACTTCGAGTTGGATGATCACTTCGTCGTCTAAGTCAAGTTCTTCCATTTTTCGGACGCTTGCTCGGATCGGCACGAGGTAGCGGCCATCTTTTGGAAACAAGGAAGTCTTCCACTCGGTCTGTCCAATGCGAACCTTGACCGGGATCACGCCCCAGCCATACGTCACGAGTCCGGAGATCGCTTTCAGGTCAAGGCTTTGCGTCTCGGGGACGGTGACAAAATACCAGGGGGCCGGGCCTCGCCAAAACCAGATTTTGCCCCTAAACTCGAAGTTCATTGCTTCTGCAAAGCTCCCTGGGGTTTCGCTGGTAAGGTTGGCATAGCATTCCTTTTCGCAGGGTAATCTCTTTTGGCAATCTCTTTTGTCAATCCGGCAAACAGGCTTTAACAAGTGTCCTGCAATCAGTATAGATGGTCTATGCGGATATTTCAAGCAATAATTGGGCTTTTTTGTCAACATTTTTTACCAACGGTGGGGGAGGAATTTATGCGCCAGCGCCCTGGGTGGAGGATGGCGCAGGCGCTCTCATGCACCTGGAATAGGCGATAAGGAAGGTATACTTAGCGAATGGGCATCCTTTTAGCATTGGTATCAGCCATCATCTGGGGCAGCGGGGACTTTACCGGTGGGTACGCGACGCGGCGCAGCAGCCAGTATCAGGTGCTGACGCTTTCGGCATTGTCTGGGCTGGTGGTGCTCAGCGCAGCCGCCCTGCTGATCCAGGAGTCTTTTCCCAGCCTGCGCAGTACAATCTGGGCCATGCTGGCCGGTATTTCTGGTGCTGTGGGCATCGCCGCGCTCTATCGGGCGCTTTCAACGGGGCATGCTGCCCGGGTCGCGCCGGTAACCGGCGTAATCGACACTGCCCTGCCGGTACTGTATGGCATTCTCTCTGCCGGATGGCCCACGCCTATGCGGCTGCTGGGGTTTGGCCTGGCTCTGCTGGGGATCTGGTTCGTTTCCGCTGGCAGAGATGCCAAAGATGGCGCGGCGCGCCAGGAACTGCTGCTGGCCTGCCTGGCGGGCGTAGGTTTCGGCGGATTTTTGATTTTCCTCGGCCTGGTTGAGCAGGGCAAAATCTTCACCCCCTTGATTGTTGCCCGCGTATTCACCCTCTGCACCGGGCTGGTGTTGATCCAGCACAGCCGCCTGCCGCTGCCTGCTCTGCATACCAACCCGCCCGCATTGCTGGCTGGCTTACTGGATGCGGGGGGTAACCTTTTCTACATTCTCGCGAAGCAGTATACCCGGCTGGATACCGCTGCCGTCCTCTCTTCGCTCTACCCAGCTTTCACGGTCCTTTTAGCAGGCTTGATTTTAAAAGAAAAAGTGAGCTTTACGCAGCTGCTGGGACTGGCATTGTGTTTGGCGGCGATTTCGTTGATCACCATTTAGGCCTTCGCTTATAAAATAAGCTGTGCATTCCCTAGCGCTCAAGGCGGGGGCCTATGCTGTTTATCTCCGATCCTTTTCGTTTTTGACAATCTGTTATTAAAGAGGAATGATAAGAATGACTACACACCATTTTCAACCAGATCATTACTTCACCACCATGGGCTCTCACGCCCCCGTGTGCGAGATCGCTCCAGGCGAGCGGGTGATCACCACCACGGTTGACGCTTCCGGACGGGATGGCTCCGGAAGGCAGGTGACCGAGCGGGGAAATCCGCAGACTGGCCCGTTTTTTATTACTGGCGCCGAGCCGGGCGACACCCTGGTTTTCCAGATCATTCGCATCACCCCCAACCGGTCGAGCGGTTGGTCCAGCTATGGACTGGCGCAGCACGTGGTCGATCCGGCGTTTGTGCCCGAGCTGTACCAGTCGCCCAAGGACCAGCCGTATGAGCCGGCCTCCTGGGAAATCGATTTGCAGGCCTGGACGGCTGCCCTTGTCTCCCCGCAGACAAAGCTGGGCCGGCTAACCCTGCCGCTGGATCCCATGCTGGGATGTTTAGGTGTGGCGCCTGAAGGGGGGCAGGCGATTTCCACGAGCACTTCCGGACCGCATGGCGGGAACATGGATTATCGCGGTTTTCGGGCTGGAACCACTGTTTACCTGCCGGTCTTTGCCAAAGGCGGCTTGCTGTTCATGGGGGATGGGCACGCCGTGCAGGGGGATGGGGAAGTGGCAGGGACGGGAATCGAGACTTCGATGGAGGTAGAATTTGGGGTGGACCTGATCAAAGGAAAGGCGCCGCAGTGGCCGCGCGGTGAGAATGAGGCTTATCTCTTCACCGCCGGCAACGCTCGCCCGCTGGATCAAGCAGTCCAGCATGCCACCACCGAAATGACCCGCTGGATTAAGGAGCGCTACGGATTGGATCAACTTTCGGCTGGTTTGCTGATCGGTCAAACCGTGGAGTATGAGGTGGGCAATTTCTTTGACCCGGCTTACACCATGATTTGCAAAATGCGTAAAGAAATCCTGGCTTACTCCCGCAGCGCATGATCCGTCTCTAAATCGTTTCCGCTCCAGGCGATGCGCTGCGTCCAATCCCGAGCAGGCAGGGACCAGAAGGGGTCTTTGGCGGGCAGGCCCAGCGGCAGCAGCACCATTGCGCACAGGTACAGGCTGCCGGTAGAGATGTAAGGCTCACCGATTCCCGGCTGGTGACCATACAGGCCTATCGTCAGCCAGCCCTGGGCATCAAACATGGCTTCAGACTGCATCGTCCGGCGGATCACCGCAGTCAGCGCGCAGCGGACCTGGGCTGGGAAGAGATTTTCGGGCAGTTCGTGCAGCAGGGCCAACTGCGCCAGCAGGTGGAACGCGCCAAAACGGTAAGCCAGAGAGCGCCCTAGCGGGGGGAAAGTCCCATCCGGAGCGATCAGGCGTTCCAGCACCTCGCCGTAACGCCTGGCGCGCGGCAGTTCGCGCTCGTACAAGTCTGCCCAACCCGGGGAAGCGTGGGCCGCGTAAAAATCCGTATTCACAGAATCTGGCGGGTTGACCGTACGCAAGATATCCAGCAGCATCGGATGGATCACGAAGCTGTTGTAATAATCCCAATGGAAGTCCGGGCCATCCCCGTAAGCCCCGTCACCCTGATACCACTGGTCCACCTGCCGCAAGGCGTAATCCACGCGCATCTGGTCCCAATCTGCGCCCAAACGGCACAAGGCAGCCTCAATCATGCCGCTGAACAGCAGCCAGTTATTGAAAAACGGGCGGATGACGCGCGTGGATTGCAGCGCCCGCACCAGATTCTGCTGCGAGGCAGAGTCCAGCGCTTCCCACAGTGTCTTCGGCGCCCGGAGGATGGCCTGGGCCAGGAAAGCTGCGTCCACCAGACACTGCTGGCCCTGGTTGAAGTTGAGGAAATCCGGCGAGTTGGGATCCACAGCCGAACGCAACGACTGTTGAGCCAGGTGCCGGTAGCGCTGCTGGAGATCTGCTTCCGCGCCGGGCGGCAGTTCGACTTCCAGCCAGGGGGCCATTCCGCACAGCAAGCGCCCAAAAGCTTCCAGGTGAGCATATTTGCGCCGCTCATCCGCCCCTTTTTGTTCTACTGGCATGACCTGCTTCAGCCGCCCCGCCGCCAGGGTGACCAGTACAGGGGTCGCTAAACGGACAAGCAGCGCCAGCCAGGCGGTACGATCTTGGGATCCAGAAGTAGAGTCAGGGTTAGGGTTCATAAGGTGAAGTGTACAAAAATTGAAGCGGAAAGGCAAATGCTGGGGGAAGTAGAATGGATGCGCTGGGCCTCAGCACGCCCTGCAGCTTGCTTGGATCGAGTTCTGATATTCCTGATTACTGAACCAATCCTTGAAAAAAAAGAGCCTTTACAGGTTCGCTGGCTGGAAAGCCTATGGTATGATTCATTTTCCTGGGACACCCCTTTTACCAAGAGATTCCCTGGTTATTGAAGCGTAGGATGGGCTATCCATGACAGATTCCAATGCACCAGCACCCTCAGCGTCTGCTCGCGAGCGGATCTACCGCAGCAATTTCTATTATTTCATGGCAGATAACCTGTTGTTCACGGTGGCGATCAGCATCATTGGCTCGACGACCGTCATCCCCGATTTTATCCGTCACCTGACCAGTTCGGAAATTCTAATCGGCTTGAGCAGCAGCCTGTTTACGGTTGGCTATACTTTGCCCCAACTGTTCGTGGCACATTTTATTGTCCGCTATGAGCATAAGAAATGGTGGTTTGTAGGCCCCAACATCCCCGTCCGGTTTGTAATCTTGATCTTTGCGGGGATCGTGTTGTGGCTGGGTAAAGGCCAACCTGGCCTGATCCTGCTGCTCTTTTTCATCTGCTACACCATCGCAGCCTTTGGCGATGGGCTGGTCGGCGTGCCCTGGGCTGACCTGGCCGCGACCAGCCTGGATAACCGCTGGCGCGCGCGAATGTTTGGGATCACTGCGGCTGTCTCAGGGGTGATCCTGCTGGCGATTGCTCCGCTGATCGGCATTGTCCTCGGTGATCACGGGCCGGGATTTCCCGATAATTATGCGATCCTGTTCGGCGCAGCAGGAGGGCTGTTTGTCCTCTCGATTCTGCCGGGCATCTTCATCCACGAGCTGCCTGGCGGCAAGGCAGTGGAGAAACTGCCTGCTTTCGGCCAATTTCTGCCAGAGCTGGGGCGCGTATTGGGCAAGGATGGGCCATTTCGAGCCTATATCCTGCTGCGCGTGCTGACCAACCTGTTTCTAATGGCGGCGCCGTTCTATATCGGTTACGCCACGGGACCACTGGGGCTGTCTAGCCAGGTGGCGGTGCCAGTGCTGCTGGCAATGCAAACCACAGGGAGTATCGGGGGGGCTTTGCTCTACACCTGGTTAGGCGCGCGCAGCAATATGCTCTATATCCGCCTGGCGATGGGTAGTGCAGTCCTTCTACCAGCCTGCGCGCTGCTGGCAACTCTCGTTGGCCCACTGCCGCTGTATTTTGGTTTCCTGGTGTCGGGCCTGGCGGCCAGCGGCAACCTGCTCTCCTGCTACATGAACTGGGTGGTGGGTTACGCCCCTACGGATCAGCGGCCAGCCTATGTGGGCTTATCCAACACTGTGGCCGCAGTGGTTTCGTTTATCGCGCCGTTTATTGGGGGTACGCTGGCTCAGTACTTTGGCTACCCACCCTTATTCGTTGTTTCGCTGGTGCTTGCGCTGTTTGCGCTGTTCGTGTCACTGCGCTTTCTGCGCGATACACCCCCCTCTGCAGCGCGCGAGACGGGAGTGAGTTCGAGCATCGTGTGAGGTGCGATCTTTCCGCCAGGATTTTTCCCTGAGTTAGGGGTAGGAGGCTTTCGCTTTTTCATACCCCGAAAAATTGCCGGAACCACCCTGTCATCCCAATCGGGAGAAACCTCACGTATTTTTCTGGGTTGATACAAAACCTTTGGTTTGCTTTAAATGACCAGACAGGCAGCTCACAGGAGCTGCCTGTCTGGTTACATGGCTCAAGTCTGACTTTCTTTTGAAATAATACTTCAGAAAGCAGTCCTGATGTTCATGGTGCTGTTATTTACTGGTGGGCAATGATATTTCCTCCACCGAGCGGGGCAACGGGTACGTTCTTAAAGACTACGCCATTCTTGGTATAGACCACTAATGTGAACGTATCTTCAGCGTTTCCGTTGTCTCCACTGTCTTTTACCACAGCCTGGAAGGTGGCGTTGCCCTCACTATAAAGCAACGTACCATCACTGGCCCGATTGATTTGGATGGTGACTTTGCCTTGCAAAGTCGCCGAAATTGGGTAGGTACTGCTATTGAATGCCAGGGCATTGATGGCTGTGCTCTTGATGACGAAGTCGACTAACTCGCCCTGGTATATTCCGCGGTAGATATAGGTCAGGTGTCCCTGCGCCTGGCCTTTCTTTAGATAACGCGCGTTGAAACCAAAGTTACCTTTTCCGCCGTCGGGGTCCTGGACCCAGCCGCCGCCTGTTGCAAATTGACCGCCTGGCTCATAGAAAGTCAGAACAGCGCTTTCAGAGCGATCGGCAGTATACCAGGGATTCACCCCACCCTCCGCTCCTGCTACCAGGCGGGCTGTTACACAATAAGCTGATTCGGACGCAGATGTGAGATGGGCTTCGGCCGTGCCGATGCCATCACCCGTATCCATGCCGTCGCTGACCTGGGCGTAAAGGGTGGTTGGGGTTCCACTCAGGCAGCTTTGCGCCGGGTAAAGGTCAAAGGCGATCCACATCTTGCTGATATCGCCCAAAGCTGTATCTGGATTTAGCCCTTCGTAACCTGAGGCAGTGCTGTCTAAAACGGTAGCGCGCAGCGCCATGTCTTTACCGATCTCGGCGATGGTGTCGCCTGTGTATTGGATGGAGGCATCCTCAGGTGAGACGAGAATTTCGGTCTCACTGCTTCCGGAGGCACGGCCATCACTGATGGATACCTTGACTACATAACTTCCCTTCTGAACCGCGGTTTGCCCTTCAAGCGTCCATGAGCAGCTGCCCGTTACACCCTCGACCGCGCAAGCGCCAGTCTTTAGGGTTAGTCCGTCGGGAAGCCCGTCTTGAAATTCTCCACCATCCCGCGACCATTCAGTCGTGGTAGATAGGTAGGGAACATCCCCGGCCTCGTCAACGGCGGTGATCGTTACTGGTTGGATGGGATCGCTGTATTGTACAGCCTGTGAAGCCAGGTCGTTTGAAATTATGGCGGCGACAACATGAATAGTTGCCGATGCTAGAACGTTGCTGACATCCACTGCGCCTGAAAGGGTGAATTCACCCACATCCTGAACTTGTTCAGCGGCGACCTCATCCCAGATCACAGACTTATCCTGGGTGATACCATTAGCAAAATTGGCTGTTACCACCCCCGGCAACGCTGGGAGCTGCCCGTTAAGCGTCGTTACTTCAACTGGCGTGACACTTTCGACAGGGGCCTGGAAGACTTTCCACTCCAAAATCCCGGTCCACTGCGAGCCGCGGGTGATCGTCATGCGGATCTGATTGGTCTTGACGGCGTCGAAAGTAGTCGTATTGTACTTATTCGGCAGCACACCGTTGCCTGCCGCGTTCTGCACCGGAACCCAGGCAGAGCCATCCCAGTAGTCCAACCGGCTGGCGGTTGGCATCATGATTCCGCCGTTATCCGTCCACCAATAAACATCTGACCTGTCGATCACTACCTCTTCGGGCCAGGTGTACTGCACCCACTGAGTCGCTGACTGGGCGTTCCAGTTTCCATACGCGCCGGGGCCTTTATCCGTTGAACTGCGGGGTTCATACCCGTCGTTGATGGCGGACAGGTTCTCCCAGGATGACACGAAGGAGGTGCTGGGTGTCGCCAGCGTCGCCAGGTTGATATTAGCGGGCAGCGGGTCGACCGTCACGGTTACATCAGCCGACGTGGTAAACTCGCCGTCAAAAGCGTTCAGCGTCAGGACATACGTCCCAGCCTGGCTAAAGGTAGCCATTGTTCTGGAAGCGTTGGCATTGGCGAAACTAACCAGGCCAGGGCCTTCTTTCTTGCTCCAGGTCAGGTCAGGGAACTCACTGATCAACTCATCGTCGGTCACCTTACCGACCAGTGATGCCTTTAACGGGAACTTGAAGGCCGAGTTCTGGCTGGCAGATACAACCGGGGGCTGGTTGACTTTAGGGGGCAGAACAATGCCCGTGTGGAAAACTTGAATTTCTTTCAGCCCAATGCCATACCCCTCGGTGGGCATCATCATTACGCGGATTTTTTCCGCGGTAACGCCATTGAACTGGTCCAGGTTATAGTTTGCCTGGAGGAGGCTTTTGTACTGCTCCGGTACCCGCACCCAATCCGTCCCATTGAAGTACTGCACCGTATAATTCGAGGGTTCGCGGTAGGTATTCCCCTGCAAACCGAAGTTTTTGTTGCTGAAGAAGTAGAGTTTGACGGTATCGAAGGTTGTGGGAGCGCCGAAATCCACTTCGAACCAATCCTGTGCATTCGGAGAGCCCAGCGTGCCCCAAATGGGGTTGCGGGCAACCCAGGCACCGACCTGCACCGGCAGGCCGCTGACGGTGAAGCCGTCTACAGCGTTTTCCGGAGCTGTCGCTTGCAGGGAAGGGCTGGTGGTGGTGAAGGATGCGGTGACCGCCTTCCCCCTCGCCAGGTTGTCCAGGCTTTCCGTATCTGCTGAGAGATCAACGCCAGCTTTTTGGAACATGTCGACAACCCGGGCATTGTCGGAAAGGCTGACATCCGTCGCAGCTTTGAGCTGGTCTGTGCTGGCGCTGTAGTCCACGTTCGCGCTGTTGCCATCGAGCACAGTGACGGTTCCCCTCGCCGGATCCCAGGTGAGATGAGCCAGGTCAGCGACGGTGAACATTCGCTGCCCATTGATGTATACAGAATAGCCTTCAGGGGCTGTGGTATAGTGCTGGTCGCCGTCCGGGCGATCCCAAACGATGGTCAGGTCGCTGCCATGGTAACTCAGGTTGTTGACCGTGAAGTAGGCATAACCCATATCGATCGGCCACAGTTCCAGGATGTTATCTTCCCGCGGGCGCATCCCGGCGATGTCTTCATAAATCATGAAGTTAAAGGCGCCCAGGATGTTGTGGTGAATGCCCGATCTGCCTAGAGTTTGGGTGGTTGGATTATAGTTGTAAAAATATTCGTTATTGTCGGGATAGCGGTTATCCCCACCGATGAACTGGATCCAGGTCATCCACTCGATCAGGCTGCGGTACATATCCGGGGTGATGTACTCAGAAGGATACTCCCGGATTGCCTGCGAAAAGAGCTGAGCCTGCAGGGTCGAGTTGATGTTGGAGAAGTTATTCGAACCTCCCTTGCCAGCCGCCGCAGCCTCTGCCTTGTCATGCTGATTAGCAGTGTAGGATGGCATGATGGGATATTCGGCTTTATCCGCGTAGAAGCGCAAAGCTTCTTTGTAGTTTGCATTATTGGGAACGAGGCCTTCAGTAAAGGGCGAGAAGTTCTGCTGGTCCTTCCACGGCACCAGGTTCCCCGTCAGCACGTCCTTCATCTTGAAGACCTTGCCGCCGTCTGCCGCCGCAGAATCATCCCACAACTGCGTCAGGATGGCATTCTGGATATTATCAGCGATACCCTGCATTTCTACAGCTTTGGCTGAGTTGCCCAGTAGGTTATAAATTTCCGCCGCTGCCTTCGCGCCCGCATACCAGAAAGCGGTCTCTGTGCGGTCTTGAGCGCGCCCATAGTAGGCCAGAGCCACAGCGTCCGCATCATTGCCGGTCAGCGCGCCAGAAGCATATTCGATCAGCCAGTTATTATTTACATCATACTTGGCAAGCTGGCCTTTTACATCGCCTTCCGCGTAGCGCGCCAGATTTTCCAGGATGGCGGTCTGACCGCCGTGCATCTTATAGGTGTTCCAGGCCTCACGGGCGATGTACTGTTCATAAGAACCATTGGGGCTGCCAACACCCCAATGAGAGGTATCGCCCATATTATCTGTAAAGGGGCCATACTTCCCACTCTCGCCGGATGAAACCCAGTTTCCATAGGAATACATCGGGTCGCGGAAGTACTTCAAATCTTGCATGTGCATCGGCTGGGTCAGCTGGATGGCATTGTTGTATCCAAGGATGCCTTCGATGGAGACCGGGAACTGGAAGTCATTGCCCGGGATATTTGCATCAACATAATCGTAGCGATTTAAGAAAGTCCGGTAATAGGACATCTTCTCGACGTTCTTATCAGGGAGGTCGACATAGGTAACATTATCAACCCACCACTGGTTGAATTCACGCAGTTGGGTCAGCAGGGCTGTATTTGCGTCGTACCCGCGGAACCGGTCATAATCGGCCTGCGATTCGGGGATCTCTTTTGCAATAACGCCCATCTGAACCTTGACGGTGATGGATTCTCCAGCGGGGATGGTCACAGTGCGGGTCAGGTTTGTGCCGCTAACAGCAAATCCCTCACCACTCAAACGCGGATAGACCTGGGATAAGTTGTAGCGCAAGTTAACAATCCCGGTTAATTCGCTGCCGTCCGCGCTGGCTGTGCTTGCGATTGGCGAAGCAACAGTGAGCGTGCGGGTGGTTTCGGCGCTGCTGTTATTGATGATGTTCAATAATGTCACAGCAACATCGTTATAGCTAATGAATTTTTTCTGTTCGACGCGCAATCCGGTGGCAGTATGCACACTGGACCAGTAGCTGGGATACTGCACGCGCTCTGCCGAAGTTTCTGACAGCGACGTGTCAGATATCGAGACTGTGTACATGTTCTGGTTGGAGCCGGTGGGCCGTTCCCGGTAAGCATACCCTCCGCCAAAGCCCAGGGAATTCGTGGAGTGTGAATACATGTACAGGGCCCGGCCTTTGGTCAAGAGGTAAGAACCACCCGCTGAACCAGGCCGCTCAAGTATGCGGTCAAACCAGAATGAAGTTCCACCTGCCGCCATATCGGCATCATAAATGGCTTGCAGCATATTGGTGGTTGGATCGTAAGCAACCGGTTCAGCCGGGACAGGGTCGGCTGAACCGCTAAAGCTGGGTGTGCCAGGATCGACCGCCGGGGGCATCCCAGGAATGTAGATGGTACTGGCAGGTTGAATGACACTGAACAGAATCACAACAACTGCGAGTAAAGACACGAGAAGTTTTTTGGGTTGCGCCAGAAAATTCCGACGCTGTTTTCCAGTTTCACGATACATGGGTGGACTCCATTGTTTGCCCGAAAGATTGACCATTTGGTTAAGGATCAATAGATAGTAGCTGCCCCAATCTCAGGATTGAAATTCCCAATTCATATTTCCCTCTTTTTTTCTGCCCTCCTTCCAGGTTTCATTGCAGAAGACCGGGTCCGATATGGCCTGCGAACGCCTGATTTAGGGGATACAAAAATAATCCGAAACAGGATAGGCAGGGAAAGAAGATTTCTCAGCCTCCTGATATCGTTTGGTAAGTATTCAGTATGTCAGCGTGAAAATTGATAAGCAGTTTTAGAAAGGTCGAGCCAAATAGAATCTACCCCGAATGCCGATGATAAGCATTCAAGATACAACCAATAATAAATAAGAATCATCGTCGGGTGAGGGTGGAGAATAACGAAACCCGCGCCCTAATGGGTCTTTGTGTATCTTAATTGAATCGGTATTTAATAGGGGAAATAACGGTAAACGTTTTCAGTATTTAGAAAGTATAACAGAAAGCATATTCTAAATCAACAGTTAAACTTACCCAACCTCTACTTAAAACCGACCAAAAGGGCCAACGCCATCCTAACATGCCCGTGAGTGGATAAATGTTACAAAGCGTTGTAGCCGTTCAATGGGTTTGAGAAAGGTGTCGAGACAAAGCTGCTAATCAGCAGGCAAAAGCCAGGGTAAGACTTATACAGCGGCTGGCTGACCCCGAAATGCCTGCTCAAGCAGCCTGATCAACCCCCGCTGGAGCTTGACAGTGTAATTCTTTCCAACTGTTTATGACTCGATCCCCAGCATTTCCTGGTAGCGGCGCTGGAGGTAGGCACGCTCGGCGCCGTTGCTGCATAAGGTGAGGGCCTGCTGGTAGGCAGCGGCGGCGGCTTCAGGTTGGTTCAGCCGCCGCAGCAGGTCGGCGCGCGCAGCATGGTAAGGGTAAAAACGATCTGCCTGTGGCGCCAGCTCCAATAACATCCGCAGCCCAGTTTCTGCCCCGAAGGCCATCGCTGCGGCCACTGCTCGGTTCACTTCAACCACGATAGAAGGCTGCAGGTTGGCCAGGGTGTTATAGAGCGCCGCGATTTGCGGCCAATCTGTCGCTGCCGCGTTAGGCGCTTCGGCATGCAGCGCGCTGATAGCTGCCTGCACCTGATACGGTCCCGGGGCGGCCAGGCTAAGCGCCTCGTCCAAGATCGCGATCCCTTCCTGGATCTCCGCAGGATCCCAGCGCGTGCGATCCTGTTCGTCCAGCAAGACCAGTTCCCCCGCCGCATTGAGCCGTGTTTCACGCCTGGAATCGTGCAGGAGCATCAGCGCTAGCAGCCCGCGAGCCTCGGCGCTCTGCGGGATCAAACTGACCAGCACGCGGGCAAGGCGGATCGCTTCCCGGCAGAGCTCCTGGCGCGTCAGGTGATCCCCGGTGGCAACGTAGCCTTCGTTGAAAATCAGGTAGATCACCGCTAAGAGCGCATTAAGCCGCTCGGGCAAAAGCTCGATCGGGGGAACGCGGTAGGGAATGCCCGCCTCGCGGATTTTCCGGCGCGCCCGCGCCAGGCGCTGCGCCATGGTGCTTTCAGATACCAGGAAAGCCCGGGCGACTTCTGGGGTGGATAACCCGCCGAGGGTGTGGAGGGTCAGCGCGACCTGCGCTTCCAGCGACAGCGCCGGATGGCAGCAGGTGAACATTAATTTCAAGCGATCATCCGGGATCGATTCCATTTCAAACTCCTCAGGTTCAGGCTGACCTGTTTGGTTATTTTCCGCATCCAGGATTTCGATGGTTCGCTCCTGAGCGGCCGCGCGCCGGATGCGGTCAATCGCCCGGCGCCTGGCCACCGTCAGCAGCCATGCGCCAGGGTTGCGCGGCAGGCCGTCCTCCGCCCAGCGTTCCAGCGCATTGACCAGCGCGTCTTGCAGGGCATCTTCGGCTAAAGCGAAATCCCCCAGCCGGCTGATCAGCGCCGCCAGGATCCGGCCATGTTCTTCGCGGAAGATAGCTTCAATTGAAGCCGCTGTCTGTTTGTCCACCCTCATTCCCTATCTGGCGCCTGCGCCGCGGTAATCATCCCGAACTTCATCCTTCCCGGCGACTGCTTTCCGCCGCGCGTGGATCTCTTACTAAACCATACCTGGTGAGGGATCCTGGCTGCCCGGTAGAACGCTTCAACGTAATAGGTTCGCCTGCGCTATAGTATAGATTGTTTTCGCCTTTCTATAAATACGTCGTACTGGCGAACGTTAAAATGACTCTCTGGCTCTCGCCGCAATCAATGCGCCCTACCTGAGCGAACCCGGCGCAGCGAGTTCCAATTCGATGCGCTGAGCAGGTCAGGGTGATGTTCCAGCTGCTGAACAGCGGTGTGCCTGCTGGAGAATCCGCTAATGGAGTTGGCCGATTTGAGATCGAAGTGTCTCAAAAAACCTTTTGGCGGGGTTTAATAAATAGCTATACTTTATTTGTAAGCGAGCTTTACTGCGCTTGGATGGAGAGGAACCCTTGCCTGGAAAACTGCTGAAGCGGATGCTTAAAGTCATCGCTGGAATCATCCTGCTGGGTGCTGTGTTTGTCATTTCCCTGGTCGTTTATATTGCCGGCGCATATCATCAACCGCTCGTTCTGCCATCTCCTACCGGCCCATATTCAGTTGGCCGGACGGTATACGATTGGGTGGATCATCAACGCATCGACCCCCTTTCGGATACGGCCAATCGAAAGCGGGAGCTGCTCATCTGGATCTGGTATCCAGCAAAGGTGGGTTCCCCGGCGCAGCGGGCGCCTTATCTCCCGCCAGCCTGGGCCAAGGCGAATGCGGCGGATAATGGCATCGGGGTCTTTTTGGAGCGAGATTATGCACTGATCCAGACTCATTCTTATCTGGATGCTCCCGTATCAGATCGGCAGTCCTCCTATCCCATTCTGATTCTCCAACCGGGCATGGGGCCTGCCATCCCAGATTACACGGTGTTTGCGGAAAACCTGGCCAGTCACGGGTATATTGTAGTGGGCATCAATGAAACTGAAACGCAGTTCACCACCGTATTTCCCGATGGTCGCGTGATCTTACGCTCCTCGAATGGCGCCATTCCTGACAACGCTGGCCCGGTTGAGGCCGAACAGGACGCCAATCGCATCGGTAAGGTCTGGACCGAGGATGCGATCTTTGTCATGAACCAGCTGGATAAGCTGAATCAGGCCGGGGCGAGCCCATTTTCCCATAAGCTGGATCTCACGCAGATCGGTGTTTTTGGCCATTCCTTTGGCGGTGCGACGGCGATTGCCGTCTGCCAGGCGGATTCCCGCTGCAAGGCCGGTGTGAATCTGGATGGAACACCCTTGAGCGATAGCAATTCGCAGCCCATCCAGCAACCCTTCCTCTTTCTCTCCGAAGGATACCGCCAGCCGTTTCCGCCAGGCTGTGAAACGGACAAAAACTGCCAGCTCTTATATGCAGCCTATCAGCGCGCCAAAAACCAGGCTTACTTTGTTACGATAAATGGCGCAGGGCATTTTAATTTTACCGACCGGCCCTACCGATCCCTATCGCTCGCGCGCCTCATCTTCAAAACCATAGGGATCATAGGGCCAATTCAGCCGGAAAGGGGCTTAGAGGTTACGAACGCTTACCTGGTGGCTTTTTTTGATCGCTACCTGGCAGAAAAAAGTTCACCTTTATTATCAGGTGCTTCTTCCAACTATCCTGAAGTGCAAATGGCCAGCCATGGACCCAAATAAGCGGCGCGCCGGTTGGCCATACCTGCCAGTCATTCATGGAATGAGAATAATGCAGGAACTGATACCAGACTGTCATTAAGCTGAGACATTGGGGTTAAGCAGGTACGGTATAATTTTTCTAAGATGAAAACCCGTATCCTGGCCACAAAACTGCATATTCCGCTGCTGCGCCCTTCGATGGTGCCTCGCCCCCGCCTGCAGGAACATCTCACGCTGGGTTTGCAAGAAAATCATAAGCTGACCCTGGTTTCCGCCCCAGCCGGGTACGGTAAAACAGCCCTCATTACCGAGTGGCTTCATTCGCGCCTGGGTAGCGACTTGAGCGCCGCCTGGTTATCATTAGATCCGGCTGATAATGATCCGCTGCGCTTCTTCTCCTATTGGATTAGTGCTTTTCAGCAGGTAAATCCAGCCTTTGACGGCGGGCTTCCCTCCCTGTTGGATCTGCCCAAACTCCCGCCCGCCCCTTCCCTGTTAGATGAACTGCTCAATGAACTGGTCTCGTTCGAAAGCTCCCTCGTGCTGATCCTGGAGGATTATCACCTGATCACAAACCCGGTGATCCATGAAGCCCTGGAGTATTTTCTCGATCACCAACCCGCGCAGGTTCACCTGGTTCTCATCACGCGCCAGGATCCACCCTTGCCGCTGCCGCGCTTCCGCGCTCGCGGGCAGATGACAGAGGTCCGCGCCAGCGAGCTGCGCTTCACCCCAGAAGAAGCGCGCCAGTTTTTCGCTCAATCGATGAAGTTGGACCTGGCAGAGGAGTCAGTGGCGCTGCTGGATGAGCGTACCGAAGGCTGGGCCGTTGGCCTGCAGCTGGCAGGCCTGGCGCTGAAGAATTTGACTGATCCTCAAAAATTCATCGAAACTTTTCGCGGCAGCCACCGTTTCGTCCTGGACTATCTGGCCGAGGAGGTCATTCGCCAGCAAGGGCATGAACTGCGGGCTTTCCTTACCCAAACCAGCATCCTGGAACGCTTCAATGCCGATCTTTGCTGCGCTCTGACCGGGCGGGAAGATGCGCCTGCGGTGATTGCGTATCTGGAAAAAGCCAACTTGTTTATCGTCTCACTGGATAATGAGCGGGTTTGGTACCGTTATCATCACCTGTTCTCGGATTACCTGCGCATTTTGCTCAGCCGTACCGAGCAGGTCGAGCTGTATAAAAAAGCTTCCGCCTGGAATGAGGCCAATGAACTGATCGAGGAGGCGGTAGCGTATGCCCTGCTGAGCGGCGACATGGAATTTGCCGCGGAGGTGGTTACCCGGGCGTTAATCAGCAACACCACCTGGTCCACAGGGAATGTGACCGTGCTATCCGCATGGCTGGAGGCGCTTCCTGAGCAGGTCTTTCACAACCGCCCGCAGTTGAGCTTGAATGCCTCGCGAGTTGCCTATCTGGCCGGGCAGTTCGAAGTGGCAGAAAAATATATCCAGTGGACCGAAGAAGCTTTACTGCCGCTGCAAACAGCGCCGCTGCAAACAGCGCCGCTGCCCCAACCGCCGGAGGTAGAGCAAATGCTGGCGCTGGCTGCTTTATATCGCGGTGCAATTGCTTCTGTACGGAGAGATGTTCAGCAGGCCTTCGAGAAAATTAGTTTTGCCCAGGCGCGCATTCCTGCGGAAAATCATCTGGCCCATGCGCGTGGGTTTTTTAGCCTTGGGCTGGCTTATGAAATTTCAGACCAAACCGAACAGGCTGTTCAGCATTATCTTCGTTCCAGTGAAGAGGCGCAGCAGGCGGATGTGCTTTTTTTGGCGGTCCATGCGCTGTGCGCCGCGGCGCAGGTGCAGATCAAACAGGGGCACTTGACCCAGGCAGCGCAAAGTTGCCAGACCGCCATTCAGCTGACCGGAGGCGCCGTGATCCCGCCGCTTGGGCTGGCGTGGATTATCCTGGGCAGCATCGCCCTGGAACATAATGACCTGGCTGCGGCGGAACAGCTTCTACAGGAGGGGATTGCGCTTGCTCGCCGGGGAGGCCTGATGGATGATGTGATTTTGGGTTTGTATGCTCTCGCTCGTTTGCATGCTGTTCGAGGGAATGCTTCTCCAATCAATGCGTTGCACCAGGAAGCCAGTGCGTTGATTAAAAGGATCGATGTGCAGCCCATGATTCTACAGGCTGGCGCCTATCAGGCTCGCCTGCAATTTTATACAGGGCAGCAACAAGCCGCTTTGCAATGGGCAGACGCCTATCGCGCTATGCGCGATCAGTTCGCGGATGAATTCTCAGACCTGACCCTCGCGCGCATCTTGCTGGCGGTTGCTGATGTGGAAGGGCTGCCTGCCATTCTACATCCGCTTTTGGAGAAGGCCAACCAGGCAGGCAGAATGCAGACCTGTATTGAGGTCTTGCTGCTGCTGGCTTTATATCACCAGGCAAAGCAAGATCCGAAGTCTGCCCGCGAGGCGCTTGGAAAATCGCTGCAGCTTGCGGCGCCTGAAGGTTATGCCCGCATCTACCTGGACGAAGGCAAGCCGCTGCTCGATCTGTTACCCGCAGCCCGCCCGTTCGCGCCAGGGCTGGTGGATGCTTTGCTGGAGATGGGTCAGCAAGAAACTTTCTCCGGCGCTAACCATCCAAAAACCCTGGAGCAGCTGCCGGAAGCACTCAGCGAACAAGAAATGCGCGTACTGCAGTTAATTATGGCAGGGAAATCGAACCGAGAAATTGCAGCGGAGCTGTTCATCAGTGCGGGGACTGCCAAGTGGCATGTGCATAATATCCTGCAAAAACTGGGCGTGCATAACCGCCCGCAGGCCATTGCCCGCGCGCGCAAGCTGGGTTTGTAGCTCCAATTCGATCTCCTTTTAATGAATGAGTTTAGGGACAAACCGCCCGACAGTTTGCCTGTATTCGGGAAACTCGGGATATTTGCTTGCCAGGAGTTTATCTTCGTATCGTGTCTTGAGATAAAAGAAAATCGTTGCGAGGGCCGCCACAATCAGGCTGGAAACGTAACCCGTTACCAACACCAACCCCCAAAACACCAGAATGAAACTTAAGTATATCGGGTGTCGTACGTATGCATATACACCGCAAGTAACGAGCCGCGCATTTTTACCTGGCTTTGGACCAGAGCTCAATTTAACCGGATTAGTTTTCCCGTGTGCCTGATACGATATCAAAAGTAGATAGAAGGAAAACCCAATCACGATCAGCCCTGCCCAGCGGGCCTGGAAAACCTGATCCTGTTTAAACAAGGCGGTGGACATGATGCCCAAAAACAGAGTCCACTGAATCGCCATCAAGATTTTCTCTTTTTGAATTAACATCCGTTTCTCCATTTTATCTCGGCATCCGCTATGTCGCCAACTATGGTCTATCAACCGATGCCTTGCTATTCATCCGGGTCCCTGGTGTTCCCCGTGTGATTTTGTTCCGGCTGTCATAATATATCAAATTCCACGGCTGGTGTCCCCTACCCAAAGGTAGGTTGTGGGTTATGGCAATAAGAAAATATCCCACTGCCTTTCATTGCTCAGTGAGCAGGAAACGCAGGATGCGTGGACGCCGAGCATCGCTGCCAGTCAGTAAACCTTTTGAGAAACAGGGCCAGGCGCAAGCAGGTGCCGCAAACTCCACGTTTGCGGCACCTGCTTTAATGGGGTAGGGGGATTGAGACCTACCCTTGAACCCACCTGCGGATAGGGGACAAACTACGGGCGGGATCGTAAACTAAGCAGGTAACTACCAACTGCACCTGGAGGAATCAACCATGAAAACAAAAACACTTGTACCGTTCTTAGCGATAACCTTCGGCCTCACCTGGGGGCTGGCTGCGCTCCTGATCCTGTTCTACGATCAGGTCACCGCCATTTTTGGGGAGGTCACGCTCACCAACCCGCTGACCATTCTGGCTATGTACGCGCCCGGCATTGCGGGCATCTTCCTGGTCTGGCGCAGCTACGGCCTCAAAGGGCTGGGCAGCTTCTTACGCCGCCTGACGCTGTGGCGCGCGCCGCTGCCGTGGTGGCTGTTCCTCTGCCTGGGCATCCCGGCGGTGGTGTACACCGCGGCTGCCTTGAAGGGTTCGATCGGCGATGCTTTTTCCTTCTCACCCTGGTACACCGCGCTGCCCGCGCTGCTCACTGCCCTGTTCCTCGGCCCGATCGAAGAGTTCGGCTGGCGCGGTGTAGCGCTGCCGCTGCTGCAGCGCAAGTTTGCCCCGTTCTGGGCGGGTTTGATCCTGGGGGTCATCTGGGCGCTCTGGCACATCCCTGCTTTTATGATCAGTGGAATGCCGCAGACCAGCTGGTCTGCCGGGCCGTACTTCCTCGGGATTATCGCGATTTCGGTTATCCTGACGCCCCTATTCAACACCTCGCGGGGTAGCCTGCTGATCGCCGTCCTATATCACTTTCAGATGATGAACCCGCTCTTTCCAGATGGGCAGCCCTGGGACTTCTTGATGTACGTTGCGGTAGCGGCGATTGTCGTCTTCCTCAACCGCGGCAGCCTGTTCCAGCGTGGGGGCGGGGTAAAGGAAGTGCTCAGCCTGGGCCGGAACGCCCCTGAACAAACGGAAGAGTTTTCGGCTGCGCACTGGTCAGGGGCTGCCAGCCGTTAGGAATTTGTGGAGATAGGTATGCGATCAAAAACCTCTGCTTTCTACCAGGTAAGTGTCGAGGGCTATCTCGACGAGCGCTGGCTGCGCTGGTTTGAAGGAATGGCGATCGAACAGGATCCGCAGGGAAACACGCTGATCAGTGGAGAGATGGACCAATCCTGCTTATTCGGCGTACTTAATCGGATCCGCGACCTCGGGATGGTCTTAGTCGCTGTGCAGCGCAGCCAGATGCAAAGCGAAACGGAATAAACACGTTTTATCTAGGATGCAGGCGGCGCAGGTCACTGCATCATAATCATAACCATACAGGAAAACTCTGATGATATCTGGTTCTTCACGAAAAGTTTTTTATGTGCCTGGAGCGGTGGCGCTCCTCACCGTTCTCTACTTTCTGACTGTGCGGCGCGGCATCGATCCGTCCGCCGCGCAAACCATCGAAATGGTTATGCTCGCCGGGCTGGTGATGGCCCTGCTGGTTGGCTTGCTGGTGATTGTATTCACTGGCTTGCGTGTAGCATTCTCGCGGAATCGCGCGCTTGCTCGAAAAGGATGGGTGCCTTCCATGATCTTCTTGCTGACGGTCGCCGCTTTGCTGGTCGTGTTTGTCGCTGTTTCGCAGTGGACCGCGTATACGCCGCCCATCCTGGGCGCGGATGGAAAGCCGCTGCCGGGCAGCATTGCCTCCCTCGAAAAGGTCCGCCTGGGCGGCGTGGACCAGTGGCTGATCATTCGCGGGCAGGATGTGCATAAGCCAGTGCTGCTTTTTCTGTCGGGTGGACCGGGGGCCAGCGAAGCCGGGCGGGTCGTGCGTTTCAACCAGGAATTGGAAAAGCACTTTGTGGTGGTGATCTGGGAGCAGCGCGGCTGCGGAAAATCGTACCCATCGATCAATCCCAAGGCAAGTCTGACGGTGGATCAGTATGCGTCTGATGTGATTGAACTGGCAGAGATGCTGCGCACCCGTTTTGATGAGGAAAAAGTATACCTGGTGGGGCATTCCTGGGGCACAATTATTGGCGTGCCGGCGGTGCAGCAGCGGCCTGACCTGTTCTATGCCTATGTAGGTACGGCACAAATGGTCGATGTGGCTGAGACCGATCAAATTATTTACCAGATGGTGCTGGACCATTCGCGCCAGGTGGGCGACAGCGCTTTCGTGAAAACGCTCGAGGCGCAAGGCCAGCCGCCTTATTTAGGCAAAAGCCCGGTCCAACCTTATTCGACGCTGTTTGGTCGCGAGTATGCGCTGTATGAGGCTCCTAATATTCAGGATGAAGCCTACCGCCAGGATGGCGATATTCTCCTGCTGATGCTCAAGCAGCCGGAGTATGGCTGGCTGGATCGCGTTTATTACTTGCTCGGCTTGCTGAACACGTTCAATGTAATGTATCCGCAGCTGCAAGATATGGACTTCCGCGTGGATGCCACCCATTTTGAAGTGCCGGTTTATCTGGTGCTGGGGCGTCACGATATGAATAACCCTTCTCAGATTCCAGAGGAATATTTCAACCGGTTGGAAGCCCCGCGAAAACAACTTGTTTTCTTTGAAAATTCAGGTCACGGGATGATCTGGGAAGAGGCAGGCCTTTTCCACAAAATGATGATCGATACGGTCCTGCCGGAGACTTATCAACCATAGTTTCTAATGACCCGGCTTGCCAACCGTTTCGGTTGGCAAGCCGGAATATTGCAAAGGATTTCGCACCATGAAGAAGTTTCTGATCATTTTCTCCAGCTCATTTGCCGGTCTCATTCTGGCTGTCTTCTTATTCTTCGCCATTCGCCAGAGGATTGTCAACCGCGAAATTGAAGCGGAATGGCAGGCCCAGCCGCCGGCTGCGCCCCAACTGGTGCTGACCAACCGCCTGGAAATCATCCCGCTGTACGAGGAAGCCAGCAGCTCGGCGGCGCTCATCCAGGGGCACGGCGTCTCATATCTGATCCGCACTGACTCTGCCACGCTGCTGCTCGACGTGGGCAATAATCCCGACCAAGCGTCCACTGCGCCGTTTTTGCAAAACATGCAGGCGCTCGGCATCCCCTGGGAGGAGGTCTCGCGGATTGTGATCAGCCATGCGCATCCGGATCATGTGGGTGGGGTCAAAGCCTGGCAGGAGCATACTGTGGCGATTGGGAATTTTCAACTGCCTGACGAGCTGGGTGAGCGCTTGATGTTTGTGCCCGCGCCGGTGGCCTTCAAGAACGCCATCCACGCGACAATCCCCAGCCTGCCCGCAGCGGACATCGCCACGACCGGAGTGATTTCTTACCCGGAGGTGTACCCGATTTCGTTGTTGACTCCCAAAGGTGGCGAACAGGCGCTGGTGGTGCACGTCGCCGGCCAGGGACTGGTCATAATTACCGGCTGCGGGCATCCCAGCCTGGAAAAGCTGGTGGAGCGGGCCGAAACGCTCTACGGGCAGCCGGTGGTGGGTGTGGTTGGCGGTTTGCATTATGAAGCGGCGCAGGCCGCGGACGTACAACCTCACATCCAGTTTTTGCAGACCCGCCCAATCGCGTTGGTGGCGCTTTCGCCGCATGACAGCGGTCCAGAGGCGCTGGCAGCATTTGAGAAAGCCTTCCCCGGCGCATATCACCGCCTGGCGGTTGGCGAAGCGATCCATTTGCCCTGATGCCACGAAAGGAGACTGAGCATGTCCATCCCGTATTCGGCTCAAAAAGATGATTCTACGAATGAGGGCAGGCTGCGCTCTCAATCCACGGAAACCCTTGGCACGAAGCTGTTGCGCTACAGGATGTTTCTCCTACTGAGCGCGGGAGTGATGGCGGTTTTTGCCGCCCGCAGTTTGATGGCGGTTCAGGCGCCTGTGCCGCGTCTATTCGATCTGTTCGAAAGTTTGACGGGAATTGCCTCTCTGCTCGTCTGCCTGCGAGGCTACCGCAGCCTGCGCCGCAGCGACTGGATCACTGCTCTGGTTTTAGGCGCAGTGGTGGGGGCTGGCATGTTATATGCGACATTGTTTTCCCCCTATCCATTCTTTGGAGTGGTGAATACGAAAACTGGCCAGGCACTGCTGCGCGGCCTGTTTACGCTGGTCACAGCGCTGGGCGGGCTGGTGATCATGCGTCAGGGGGGGCCGGCCGCTTTACAGCTCGCCAGATGCCAATGGAAGAAACTCTTGCGCGGCATCCTGCTGGGCCTCGCCGTAGGGCTGCCGCTGGCGGTGATCAATGTGTTTGCGCTGCAAGCGACGAGTGGTCATGGAATAGTTTGGCAGAACCCGCTGGCTGCGCTGGTAGATGCGCTCCAGCCCGCCATTGTGGAAGAAGTGATCTTTCGCTTTGCTCTATGGGGTTTGCTCTGGCTGGCGCTGCGTCCCTCGCTTCCAGAACGCGCCGCACTTTTGGCCGGGGTGCTGGCAACCCTGGTGCATGCCTTTGCGCACCTGGATGACCTCTTCATTCAAGCGCCGCTGGTGGCGCTGGGGATGGGCCTGGGGATGGCCCTGGTCTGGGGGCTGCCTCCGCTCGTCCTGGCGCGCCGGCGCGGATTAGAAGCGGCCATCGTCTTCCATTGGATGCAAGATGTAGCTCGCTTCGTCACTGGATTTTGAGGGGATGTCTTTTCAAAGCGCTGGATTTACCGCCCTTCATTTGCGCCCAGAAACCTTTGATATGAAAGCCACTTCTGCCTGAAACCGGGAGAGGTGGCTAATCGGACTATTTTTTGTAAATGACAGCCCATGGGTGAAAATTATTGTGATTGGTGCTATAATCGATATGACTAAAAAAATTATTGGGTCATAGCGTATATAAGGACCGTCCATGGTAAAAGCGTTCTCCGAAACTGAAAAAAACATCCTTCGCAAGCGTTTGCTTGAGGAAGGGTATCAGCTCTTTTCCTCCTATGGGCTCAAGAAAACGAACATCGATGATATTGCCCGGGCCGCGGGGATCTCAAAAGGTTCCTTTTATTCCTTCTATCCATCCAAAGAAGCGCTGTTCTTCGAGGTGATCGAAGCGGCAGAAATGCGGGTGCGCCAGGAAATTTTGGAAGCGATCGCCCAACCCGGGCCGACGCAGCGAGCACGCCTATTCGCCGGGCTCCACAAAGCTTTTACCCTCATCCATGACATGCCCATCCTGAAGTTCATCCCCAGCAGCGATTATGAGCTGATCTTCAGCCGCATCCCGCCCGAGAGGCTCCAGGAGCATTTGGTTAATGACCAGGCGTTCATGCAAGAACTGTTCGACCATCTGCAAACTTCCGGGATTGAGCTGCAGGTACAGCCGGAGCAAATCGTTGAACTGCTCTACCCACTGGCCATTGCGCTGATCCATGAGGATGAACTGCCCATCAACACCTTCAAAGGAAATATGGATGTGTTTCTAGAACTGATAGCAGCCTTTTGCCTGGGCGAAGTAGACCTCCAGCTGCAAGGCCAGCCAGGGAGGGTCAGATGACCTGGATAATTGAGACGGATGATCTTGGAAAACATTACGGAGATGTCAAAGCCGTTGAGCACCTGTCCTTGCAAGTGGGGGAGGGAGAGATCTATGCCTTCCTCGGGCTGAACGGGGCCGGGAAAACAACTACCATCCGAATGCTGCTCGGCATGATTAAACCCACCACCGGATCTGCCCGGGTGCTGCAAACCCCCGTGCGCCTGGGCGCTTCAGAACCCTGGGGCCAGGTAGGATACCTGGTAGAGGTCCCTCACGCCTATCCGGAGCTGACTGTGACCGAGAACCTGGAAGTCGCCCGGCGGCTGTATCCGGGTACTCCTGCAGCGGCGGTCAGGACAATTATCGAGCAGCTGGGGCTGGCAGCCTATGCCCAGCGCAAGGCGAGCAAACTTTCTCAGGGCAATGCCCAGAGGCTGGGGCTGGCGAAGGCGCTTCTGCACCGTCCAAAGCTGCTCTTCCTGGATGAGCCTGCCAACGGGCTTGATCCGGCAGGCATCGTAGAGATCCGCAACCTGCTGCTTGAACTGACCTCTCAGCAAGGCGTGACGGTTTTTATGTCCAGCCACATCCTGGCGGAAGTCTCGCGCCTGGCGCAGCGGGTCGGGATCATTCACGAGGGGAAACTTCTTCAGGAAATGGATGTGGCCGAATTAGAGCGCAACCGCAAGCGCCGCCTTATCCTGCGAGTACGGGATATCGAAACCGCGCGCCAGGCTCTGGTGAGGGCTGAACTGCCGGCCAGGGTGCTTCCTAACGGCGCGATCGAAATGACCAATGCCTTTTCTATCGAGCAGCCCGATGCGGTCAACTGCCTGCTGGTGCAAAGTGGGATCTCGCCGACTTACCTGGCAGTGGAAGAAGAGGACCTGGAACAATATTTCCTGCGGCTGGTAGGGATGCCTGAGCCGAACAGCGGGAGTTCAAATGGATAATTTATGGAATCTGTTATGGGTTGAGCAGAGAAAGGCCATTCGTTCCCGGATGGTTTTGTGGACTTTGCTTGCGTCGCTGCTGGCGCCTTTCGGGGTTGGTTTCTTGATCTGGGTTTCGAAGAACCCGGAAATATCGCAAAAGCTGGGCCTGGTTGGCGCCAAAGCAAATTTGGTGGCTTTCGCTGCTGTGGATTGGTCCGCTTACGCCGCGCTCTTCGGGCAGGTGATTGGGGCAGCCGGGTTCTTCCTCGGTATCTTCGTGATCAGCTGGTTGTTTGGCCGCGAGTTTAGCGACGGCACCCTCAAAGACCTGCTGGCCGTGCCGGTGCGGCGTTCGATAATCCTGGCGGCAAAGTTTATCGTAATGGCGGTCTGGTCGGCGCTGCTGACCCTGGCGATATTCGCGGCTGGAATGCTGGTGGGTGTCCTGCTGAAACTTCCCGGCGGCTCGATCGGCGCCGTGCTCCACGGTGCGGCGACCACAGCGGTGGCCGGGTTGATGGTGATCCTGGTGGTGATGCCCTTCGCGCTTTTGGCCAGTATAGGCCGCGGTTATTTGCTGCCCATCGCCCTGGCGATGGTCGCGCTGCTGTTCGCCAACCTGATCCTCATCATCGGCCGCGGCGAGTATTATCCCTGGGCTATCCCCATGCTCTATGCTGAGGGGAAAAACGTCCTGCCGCCAGCGAGTTTTATAATCGTGCTCCTCACCGGCCTGCTGGGTTGGCTTGCGACCCAATACTGGTGGAAGCACGCCGACCAGAGCAAGTAAATCGTTTGATTTTTGTAACAACCGTTGACTTGCAGTAGGCCGCGCAGATCAGCCGGCAGGGAATCAACCCAATGGCCGATCTGCGCGGCGATTTTGCCGCTATATTTGATCCCAGAGCGGGCGGATTTCGACCGATCCATACTGCGCATGGGGAATTTTGGTTGCCCAGTGGATCGCTTCGTCGAGGTCTTTACATTCGAGCAAAAAGAATCCGCCCAACTGTTCGTGGGTTTCGGCGAACGGCCCATCGGTGCACAGAGTCCGCCCGTCCCGCACGCGCACCGTGGTGGCATTGGCGGTGGGGGTAAGCCCGGTGTTCGACAGCAGTACACCCGCTTCCTGCGCTTGCTTGAGCAGGGTTTGCCAGGTTTGATATAAGGCCTGGGATTCTTCTGGGGTTAATTTCGTCGTTTCCGACTCGTTCGCATACATCAATAACATGTACTTCATGATCTATTCTCCTGTTGTGAAATGTAGACTTGCTGATCTCGACTATGGAATTTGCCGTAGGTATTTTGCAAAAACCAAGTAAATTCGGGATTACGCCCGCCCGCAGCTCAAGCTGACGGGCTAGCACAGTCGGGCGTAAATACCTCTGTAGTTGCTTAACTTGTCCGCCCGACTGTTTAAAGGACCCGGCGCGTGACGATAACCATAGAGCTATTTACGCCGCCGGGTACTAGCCGGTAGCGCCGCTTGAAAGCGGCTTTTCAAGCCGGATCATCCGGCGCAACCCCCCAGCCCGGTCGCTTGAGCCGGGCGGCAGGTGGGAGATACCCAACTGCTTTGCCTAACGCGGCGAATTCTAGGCGTAAAACGCCCGGATACAAGGGTTTATTCAAAAATTACTTTTGGCGTTTTACTTTACCGCTTTCTTAACCAGCGCAGCGATCCTTTCTTCTGCATCGGCAGATAACTCCTTCAGCGCGTAGGAGGTCGGCCACAGGTCGCCTTCATCGAGGTTTGCCTCGTCGCTGAAGCCCAGCGTCGCGTACCTCGTATTGAACTTCTGCGCATTCTGGAAGAAGCAGATCACCTTGCCGTCCCTGGCATACGCGGGCATCCCATACCAGGTTTTCGGCGTGAGGTCAGGCGCGTTGGCTTGGATGATCGCATGGAGCCGCTCGGCTATGCTGCGATCCGGTTCCGACATCTCAGCGATCTTCACCAGCACGGCACTTTCCCCCTCTTCCTTATCCTTTTTTGCGCGCGCTTCCGCCTTCAACTCTTGGGCGCGTTCCTTCATCGCAGCCCGTTCCTCGTCGGTGAATCCCCTGACATTCTTGGTTTCGCTCTTACTCTGGTTCATGTGTCACTCCTTTTTAATGGATGGATTATGATCTTTTTTATCCGTTCTATTTTAACGTCGAATGAGAAAAGTCCAAAATGACAGGTTGGCTGGAATTTTAATTATTTTCTAAGCGACCAACCACTTTCATACTGAGCCTGTTATGGCAGCGGTTTTCACCACCTGGCACGCTCAGGCATGACCTAGCCGATGCCTCTCTGGCGGGTCACAGCTTTATCTTGTGGGGCAGCGGCGCGCCGCTGCCTTTGGTCGATAGGAGCATTATTGTGAAATGGACACTGGTCGAGACTGGCCGCTCACCTGAACAAGCGGACCAGAGGGTGCGCAAAATCTGCCTGGGCCTGATGCTGGGGATCTTCCAGAAGCGGACGCTGGTGAGCGGACTGCTGTCAGCATGTGGCGCTGCGGGAGTCGCTGCTGGTTGAAGTAGAGCAAGCCGCTAGAGCCTGAAAGCAGCTGCTGCCTCCATGCGCCTAGGCTGACTTTCCCAGGACCTCCCTCAACCTTTGGAGGGTGAGGCCCAGGTTCGTTTTATCATCCTTCCAGATATTGTAGGTCAGCGAGTTGAGCAGCAGGTGGATCTGGTAGCAGTCTAACCGCTCCGTGAAATTATCCAGCGCTACGTTCTTTGCGGCAAAGGCTCGCTGCGCCTCATTAGCAAAATCGATCCCTGCCATCGCCGGGTAGTAGAACTGCCAGGTGATAAACATTGCCAGATCGTAAAGGAAATCGCCCCACAGCGCGCAGCCCCAGTCGATGACCGCCGCGACCTGCTTTTCCCGCATGATCAGATTGAAGTGCAGCAGGTCGTTATGCACCAGGTGGCGCTCTTCCGGGCAGAGGGGAATAAGCTCGAGCAGGCGCTGCCGCCCCTGCTGGTAGGCTTCCGCTGCGGCTTTGTTCCGCGCCAGGTTCTCTTGCCAGCCGGACAACCGGCTTTCCGGTGAAGTATGCGGGATTATCGTCAGGAATTCCCGCCAGCTCGCGCTGGGGGCATTGCCATCCGCGCCAAACCCGCCGTACCCCCGCGTCTGGGATCCATCCACTTCGCGCAGGGCGTTGAACAAATTCAGCAGCGCGGGTAAAGCCGCGCGCCACTCGGCAGGACTTAAATGGTCGATCATCTTGCCTTCGACGTATGGTGAAATCGCGAAGAAGCCTTCAAATGCCTCACCTATCTCTTCGATGGGAGGAATGGGCAGCGTTGGAGAGGCATAGCGGGCGGCGAGGCGATCTTTTTTGAAATCTTCAGCATAAGTACTGAAGCGGATGACCTTCCGCTGCTCCTTGACGCTAAAGAAAAAGGTTTGCGACCATTCGCCTTGCTCCACGGGCTCAATGCGAGTGATTTCGGCTTGGAAATGGTCCGACAAGAAGCGCACGAGGTTATCTTCCGTGATCTGCATGGCTCTATTCTAATCTCATCCGTAACAAATTCAGCTCTTTTATAAAAAGTCAGGTGCCAGGCGGAAAGGCTGCGGAAAGCGATCGCCGCGCGATTTGCCTCTGACCTGTGAGAAGTAGAGAAATCAGCGGCGCCTTCAAACCCTTGCGTAATTTATGCCTGGATTGATGTAAAATATATTCGTCGCTTCTGCCTTTTGAATCCAAAGGCTAATATGACTTCCGCATGAAGCGCAGGGCAATCCTCTTCTTCTTCCTGACAGCACTCTACACCGTGCTGCTAGCAGTGGCTTTGCCGCAGCTTGTAATGCAACCGGGCACTTTACCCCCAAGGTGGCCGGGGCAGACCCAGACCCTGCCGCTGCCAGGCAGCGAGCCTCCGCCTGCGCAAAAGGTCAGTACTCTCCCGCTGACGGTCTTTGGATTTTTCATTCTGCTGGTCTTCGGCTACCTGTTTGTCAAGCGGCGGGGGCGGCTGGGTTGGGCTGAGATCGTGCAGGTGCTTTTGGCGATTAGTACGTTTTCCCTGGTGATGACATTTCTGCTGTATCTATACGCGAATGTGAAACTTAGCGTTGCTCCCTTACCGGTCGGGCTGTCGCCAATCGGCGGCTTGAGCACTCCCTTCCCCGCTCCGGTTCCAACTTTCTTGTTTGGGCTGACCTGGTTTGGCCTGGCCGGGCTGGTTTTTGTGCTGGTCGTGATGGGGACCCGCGTACGCATCCGGCGCAGGGTCGCCCGGGATCCACTGGCACAGGAGGCTGAGCAAGCCGTAGAGGCGCTCAAGGCCGAACAGGGCTTTTCGAATTATTTTCATGCTGGTTCTGGTGGTGCTGGCATTTCTAAGCCTGGACCGGCTGCTGCGGTCGCTGTCTGAATAAGAGACACCGTTTATACCAGGCGTGCAGGCAGAAATTCATGGCTTTGTGAAATACAATTCGACAGCGCTTGAAAAGCCATGCAGGATAAAGAACCCGGAGGCAACTGTGCAGTTGCCTCCGGGGAATGTGCTGTATGCGTTCTGCCCAGGCCAGCCAGCGCCGGGGAGAAGAACTCATTAAACCGATTGAAGCGGGGCAACCCCTGCCTTGTCCAGGCGGCGTTTGGCTTCTGCATACACCTCGCCGGGTAGAGGTCCTTTTTCTGCTGCGGCGATGTTTTCCCGCAGGTGCTCCGGATGCAGGGTGCCGACGATGGTGGTATCCACATGCGGATGCGACAGGGTGAAGCGCAGCAAGAACGCCGTCCGGCTCTCCCCCGGTTCGCGCAGTTCATCCAGGCCTGCCTGCTCAAACTTCTGCCAGCGATCGGCATTGCCTAGCCCAACCCCCGTTTCACCACGCGCCACGCCGCCCCGAATGATCGTGCCGATACCGGCTTCCGCAGCCCGGCTGATCCAATCTTCGTGGTCGCGCTCAAGCGCCGAATAGGGGATCTGGAAGGTGTCGAATACGCCCCATTTGAGATAAGTGGGCAGGTGCGGCACGGTGGTGGAGATGCCGATAAAGCGCACTTTACCCTGCTGCTGCATTTCTTTGAGCGCATCCACCAGGTGGTTCTGCTCCGTTTCCTCAACGGGGGGATTGTGCAGCTGCATGATATCTACGTAATCGGTGCGCATGCGCTGTAAACTTTCATTCAGGCCGCGGAAGAGGTTGTCACGCGTCCAGACGTGCGGCGTTTCATCTGTATTTTCATCTTTGCGCACCACCGTACAGCCGCACTTTGTTGCCAGGTAATACTCATTGCGGCGCCTGGAAATAAACTTTCCAATATATTCTTCACTGCGCCCGTAGTCATTGGCGGTATCAATGAAGTTGATGCCTTCATCCAGCACCGTATTTAGAATCGTTTCGGCCTGTTGGTCGGTGACCGGGCGGCCGCCCCAAATCCGCGAGCCGCGGATCTCCATCGCGCCAAAGCCTAAGCGGGTGACCTCGAGACCTGTTCGACCAAGCACAGCTTTCGGTAGGGAAGCAGACATGATTTTTCCTCCTCAATCTGGATTCTTATTATCTATCTCTATTGTATACGATAACTGGTTTGTTTATTTGTCCATATGGTGAACCTGGCGCAGCATGCTTTCAACCATGTCTTCCGGATGGACCGGCCATTCCTTTTCCCGGAACATCAGCACGCTGAGCAGCGGCATTTCATTCACCATATCCATTACATCGCCCATTCCCTGGCTGTCGCCGCCCTTCTTGCTGCCATAGCGGCCTTGCCGGCTGTATAACTCACGGACTTTTTCCTCAAGCTGGCTGTAAATTTCACTCAGCACCACCTTGCCTCGCGGATCTGACAGCCATTCATTCAGCGTCGATTCGCGCGTCAGAATGCAGGGCAGGTTTTGGGTGGATTTGAGAATCACACGCATCCCATGCCGAATATCCGCGGAGGAAGCGCCAATCAAGAGATCAAAGGCACCCGCTTCGGCCACCCATTGTTTGTAAACTGGATGGTAGTAAGAAAATGCCTGGGCATCCAGCGCGATCGAGACTGGTTTGGTTTCTCCCGGTTCCAGGCTGACCTTGGCAAAGCCTTTCAATTCTTTGCGCGGCCGGGAAAGCGTCGAAGCTGGATCATGCACATACACCTGCACGACTTCTTTACCGGCCACCGGACCGGTATTGGTCACATCCACCATGACCTTTACGCCATCCACATCCTTAAAGTGGGTGGCAGAGACCCGGGGATTGCTGTAAGCAAAGGTGGTGTAACTCAGGCCAAAACCGAAGGGGAATAGGACGGGCATCTCTTTTTGATCATAATAGCGATAGCCAACATAGAGCCCTTCGCCATAATGCACCTTGCCTAAATCACCCGGCCAGTTACCCACGGCGGGGGTGTCTGCCAGGCGGAGCGGGAAGGTCTCAGCCAGTTTGCCGCTGGGGTTGACCTTGCCGTACAGGATATCGGCGATCGCCGCGCCGCCTGCCTGGCCCATCATATAGCCTTCGAGCACCGCTGCCACACCGTCGATCCACTGCGACATTTCAACCGGAGCGCCGTTATTCAATACCACCACGGTGTTGGGCTGCGCCGCTGAGACGGCCTGGATCAGGGCGATCTGCTGCTGGGTCAGGTTCAGATTCTTTCGATCGTACCCTTCGGATTCGATAAAGCTCGGCAGGGCGATATACAGGATGGCTACCTCTGCTTTTTGGGCCAGGTCCACCGCCTGGTCGATCAGATCCTGGCGCGCGGTGTTGTCTTCCGGGTAGCCTTCCGCGTAAGCTATTTCCGCGCCGCCTGCCTGGGATTTTAATGCGTCGAGCGGCACTACAACCTTGGTGGGGTTGATATGGGATGAACCACCACCCTGGAAGTGGGCATTTTCTGCCGAGCGACCGATGACGGCAATCCGGCTGGGCTGCTTCAAGGGGAGTAGGCCGTTATTTTTGAGCAGCACCATGCCTTCACTGGCGGCCTGACGGGCCAGTTCATGATGCGCGTCCGCATCGAACGTCCCGCCTTTGGGCGTCTCTTTGGCCATAAAAACAATGCGCAGAATCCGGCGCACCGCTTCATCCAGGACGGCTTCCTCAAGCTCACCGCAGCGGACGGCCTCTACTACGGCATTTACGTGCCGCTCGCGCGGGCCAGGCATTTCCCAATCCAGGCCGCCCTTTATGGCGGCTACCCGGTCGCGAACCGCGCCCCAATCGGAAACCACCAAGCCTTCAAATCCCCATTCCTCTTTAAGGATTTCGGTCAGCAGGTGATAATGCTCAGAGGCATAGGTAGCGTTCACCTTATTGTAAGAGCACATCACCGTCCAGGGTTTCGCCTGCCGGACTGCTTTCTCAAAGGCGAACAGGTAGATTTCACGCAAGGTTCGTTCGTCCACTTCGGCGCTGATGATATAGCGCTGATACTCCTGGTTATTGACGGCATAATGCTTGAGCGAAGTTCCTACGCCTTTGCTTTGGACGCCGTTGATGATCGCCACCGCCATTTCACCTGCCAGGAAGGGGTCTTCGGAGAAATATTCGAAATTCCGCCCGCCCAGAGGGGAACGCTTGATATTCACGCCTGGACCCAGCAGCACGTCCACATCCAGGGCAAGGCACTCATCCGCCAGGGCTTCGCCAATGCGGCCAAGGAGGTCAACGTCCCAGGTGGAGGCCAGGCACGAGTAAGTCGGAAAACAGGTCGCGGGCAGCGCTTTCTGCCCCACGGCATGCACATCCGGCTGCCGGCGCACGCCGTGAGGGCCATCTGAACAAATTAACCTGGGGATTCCCAGACGCTCGATCGGGGTGGTCGTCCAAGAACTTGCGCCAGTACACAGCGCAGCCTTTTCTTCCAGGGTCATTTTAGATAGGAGGGTATGTAGATTTTCTGGCATAGGGCACCTTTTTATTGGAATAAGCCCAATTATATATCCTCATTCCCGCTTATCGAAAAACAGTTGCAACCCTATTCTACAGATTCAGATTAATTTGTGTAAGCGGGATGTGCGCTTTTCTGGTCGCTTGGGTCCTTAAATGAAAACCTCAGGCGCCGCTTTTTTAGAGCTGGCGCCTGAGGTAGCGTAAGTAACAGATTTACATTTGTTTGCTAAACGTCCACGAGGTTGGACAGGATCACCGGGCGGGATTTAGTCTTCTTAAAGAAGAAATCTTGCAGGGTTTGCTCGACGGCTTCGATGGGATTCCGTTGGCGGCCGCGGCTTTTGTTACGCAGGCTCCGCTTCAGTTCAGCCAGGGCCGTTTTCATCAACTCGTCCGATTCGTTAGCGTGCAGAAAGCCGCGCGTGAGAATCAGGGGCTCGCCAGCCAGGCGCCGTTGTTTATTCACCGGCACATTGACGATCACGAAACCATCCTGGGCGAGGCGTTCCCGGTCCTGTACGACACCCACATCGATGGCTCCCACCAGAATGCCATCCACGTAGACGTCCGCCGCCGGGATGCTCTGTTCCAGCCAGGCTTTTTCACCATTGCTGACCCAGCAGGCCCCGTTCTGTAAGATGAAAACATCACTGGCTTTCAACCCGTTTTCTTGGGCCAGGCGCGCGTGCAGGTGGAGGTGGCGCAGCTCGCCGTGCACCGGGATCAGGAAGCGGGGGTGAACTGCGTTGAGCATAATCGCCAGCTCTTCCCGGCTGCCATGTCCGGAAACATGCACAGGCGCTAACCGGCCATAGATGACATTGGCTCCGCGGGCAAACAGGTTGTTGAGCATGCGCCCAACATCTTCTTCATTGCCCGGGATCGTGCCGCCCGATACGATAATGGTATCACCGGCGTGAACCTGGACCTGCTTGTGCTCGCCGCTGGCCATGCGGTTCAAAGCGGAACGCGGCTCGCCCTGCGATCCAGTAGAAAGAATCACCAGTTTGTCGTCGCGGATATTGCTGCTGATATCAACCAGCAATCCCTTCGGGATCTGTAAATACCCCAGCTCGCTGGCCAGGTCCACATTTTGCTCCAGGCTGCGGCCGGTCAGGGCCACTTTGCGGCCGTACTTTTCCGCCAGACGCAGGATCTCCTGCAGGCGCGCCAGTAAAGAAGAAAATGTGGCAATGATAATGCGCTCGCCGGCCGCTTTGGCAAAGAGTTCATCCAACGTATCCGCCACTAACTGCTCGGTGGGCGTTCGTCCCGGGCGGTCGGCGTTGGTGCTGTCGCCCAGCAGGGCCAGAACGCCGTTGGGCGTTAGCTCGCGCAGCCGGCGCAGATCCGTGGTGCAGCCACCGCTGGGGGTTTCATCCAGCTTATAATCGCCGGTGTGTACGATGGCCCCCACAGGCGTGTCGATCACCAGTCCGACAGAAGCCGGGATCGAGTGGGCGACCGCATAGGGGCTGACCCGGAATGGGCCCAGGTGCAGCGTCTGCTGGTCATCGATGACCACCAGTTTGGCGCGCTCAACCACGTTCATCTCTTCCAGTTTTTGCCGGACCATACCAATGGTTAATGCCGTACCGTAAACCGGAACGCCGCCTTCAGGGGGTTGCATGCGCTGCAGCAGGTAAGGCAGGCCGCCAATATGATCCAGGTGCCCATGCGTGAGCACAATGCCCCGCAAGCTGGATTGGTTTTCGATAACATAATCGAACTGCGGCAGGACCAGGTCAATGCCGTGTAAATCGCTTTCGGGGAACATCACCCCGCAGTCAATAATAATTTGGTTGCGGCCGTATTCTAAAATCGTCATATTTTTGCCGATTTCCCCCAGGCCGCCCAGGGGAATGATTTTCAAGTTTTTACTCATAGTTCCTTATGGTGTAACCGGTCGTCGTGCGGTAAAGCCGCCAACCCCTCAGCTACGGTTTCCTCTCCGTTGATAACGGACTTTCTTCGATTAATAATTGATGTAATAAACACACTTGTAGCCCGGGTAAGCCGGGCTTTCAGTCTGAAGCTTTCTGAAAACTTTGCGAGATGGGGAATTGAGCGGGGGAATCAGAGACTTGCAGGAATGCAGGCGTGTTTTAATGTTGACCTAATCATACCATAGAATTATAAGATTTTTGTCAGCAAGCAGTACGCTAATCAGGGTTTTCACAAAGTCGGGCGCTTTGTGAAAACCCAATCCAGAGGACCATCCCCCGCTACCCCAAACCCCAAAAAAAGGCAAGCGACTTTGTGAAAACCGTAGTACGCTAATTGAAACATAGGCCACACACAGATGCCGTACTGCGGTAGGTGTGAATATTGCAAAATATGCGGGTATATATAGAATAAGCAGTACATCGATTTGTTTTCCATATACGTTCTGGGAGAAAACCAAATCGAGGAGTGTTAATGGAGGGATGGCATGATTCGCAACCAGTGGTATGTCATTTTGGAATCAAAAGAAGTTCGCCGGGGCAAGGCCGTGGGAGTCACGCGCCTGGGGGAAAAGCTGGTCTTATGGCGAACGGCTGACGGAAAGCTGGTCTGCATGCTCGACCGCTGCCCGCACCTGGGCGCGCAGCTCAGCCAGGGCAGGGTTTGCGCGCAGGAAGAGGGCCTACGCTGCCCCTTCCACGGCTTTCAATTCGATGCCAGCGGGCAGTGCTGCTACATCCCGGCCATTGGGAAGAATGCTGCGCCGCCTAAGGCGCTGAAAGTGGGCAGCTACCCAACACATGAGGCCCACGGGCTGATCTGGATCTACTGGGGCGAGCCGCAGGGAGAAATCCATCCGCCGCGCTGGTTTGAGGACCTGGAGGATGATTTCCCCTACGGCAGCTATCATAACCACTGGCCCGTGCATTACTCGCGCATGGTCGAAAACCAGCTGGATGTGCTGCACCTGCCCTTCGTCCATTACAATACCATTGGGCGGGGAAACAAAACTGTCATCGATGGGCCGCTGTATACCTTGCAGGATGATCTGCTGCGCTTCTGGGTCTTCAACCGTGCAGATGATGGCACCCCGCCGCGCAAGCCGGAGGAACTTTCGCCGCGAGAGCAGAGCACCTACCTGGAGTTCATCTTTCCCAACATCTGGCAGAACCGCATCAGCGACGATATGCGCGTCTTCGCGGCCTTCGTGCCCGTGGATGAGGAAAATGGGCTTTTTTACATGCGTTATTACCAGCGTTTCGTGCGCATGCCCATCCTGCGCGAGCTGGTCAACTTCATCGGCGTGCTGGGCAGCCTCTATATCGCCAACCAGGACCGCCGGGTGGTGTCACGGCAGCTGCCGAAAAAGACGGATCTGCACATGGGCGAAAAGCCCATTGCCAGCGACCGCCTGATCATCACCTACCGCCGGCGGCGAAAGGAACTGCAAGCAATGAACCAGCAGGGCAAATAACAAACTTGTGGGAACTGCTAACGCATATTCGCATGCGCCGATTACATAGAGCGCCAGGTTGAGCAAGAGGCTGATGTTCGTTTTCAGCGTTCGCTGCGCCAGGAAACCTTGATTAGACGACCATAGTGGATGCGAGTACGCCCGCGACCCGCGCCATTCTGCGCGGCGCGGAGAGCCCAATAGTGGATTTCGAGTTTGCATCGCGCCCAACCCGGAAAGGCGAAAGAGTGGTTGCGGGCATAGGTAATCAGCCTGACTGGATTACCGTATGGGCAAGGATCTAAGTGAGCCTAGTACAGTCGGGCATAAATACCTCGGTGGTTATTCATTGTATCTGCCCGACTGTTTAACGTACCCGGCGCTACCCGACAAACATAGGGTTACTTATGCCGCCGGGTACTAGCTTATGGAAGCAGCAGCCGGGTGAGCGTATCAACCAGCCAGGCGACATACTGCTCTTTGGTCCAGCCGCGGTCCACCGTTAATAGATGGAATACCTCGGCGCTGGAGATGGTCCAGGTTGTCTCCGCTGCTTGCAAAGGGGTGATCCCCTCGCGCAAGGGACCAATTCGTCGCAGCTGCTCGATCAGGAAGTTCATCCCCTCCAACCGGCCAGCCAGCAACTTTTGCTGAAGGGCTTCGATTTCCGCATCCAGCTTAGCCGCCGTGCGAAGGATAGCGAAAAGCGGGCTCATCCGGCCCATAATTTCAGCAATATCTGCCGCAAACTTCTGGAGGAGCAGCGGTTGGTCATTGATTTTGGAAGCATTCAGGATATAGGGACGTTGTAAAAGGGGGACTGGCTCTTCATCTCCAACGATGGTGACATCGATGAGTTTCTTCAGAATAGCCTGCTTATTCCCGAAGGTGGCATACACAGTTTCCGGTGCAACGCCGGCTTCCTGCGCAATGGCTTCAATCGTCGCTCCGCTGTAACCGCGTGCCTCGAATAATTTTCGGGCGGCTTCCAGAATTTGCAGGCGGGTTTGGCGGGCCTGAATTTTGCGACGGGTTGAGTTGTATTTCCTTTTCTGATGAATTTTATCCATAATACCCTCTTGACTTCCTGATCAATCTATTCTATCATATTCATATTGAATAAAGTTTAACTATATTGAAAACAGGATTAATGTAGCCAAAATATATTGGATTGGTAAGACAGGAGCGATCAGATGGTCAACCAGAAGAATGAAGATTTTGATACGGTTGTCATTGGTGCCGGACAGGCAGGTTTAGCGATGGGCTATTACCTGGCCCAACAAGGTTTGAATTTCGTCATCCTGGAAGGCGAGCGACAGGTAGGCATGAGCTGGCGTAAACGCTGGGATTCCTTGCGCTTGTTTACCCCAGCCAACGTCAGTTATCTACCCGGAATGCCTTTCCCGGCCCGGCCCGATTACTTTCCGACGAAAGCGGAAACAGCCCAATACCTGGAAAGCTATGCCGAAAAATTCCATCTACCGATTCTTTACCACACGGCGGTGGATCGCCTGTTCAGGGACGGGGACGCGTATATCCTGAACGCTGGCGGGCGCCAATTGGCAGCCAGGCAGGTGGTGATTGCCACAGGAACATTTCAGAAACCGAACACTCCAAAATTTGCGGGTGAATTAAATGGCAAGATTTGCCAGCTCCACGCCAGTGCATATCGCAACCCTACCCAACTTCAAGAGGGAGATGTTCTGGTGGTTGGGGCGGGAAATTCCGGCGCGGAAATCGCTATCGAACTGGCCAGCAGTAAGCGGCAGGTCTGGTTGTCGGGCCGGGACCCAGGGCACATCCCGATCCCCCGGAACATCCCGGGCGGTGATCGCGTGTACTGGTGGCTGATCAGTAAGAAGCTGACGGCTGATTCCAAAGTGGGGCGCAAGGTGCGCGCCAGGCTTCTCGGCGGGGGCGGCGACCCATTGATTGGCGTTTCTATGAAACAAGTTGCACAGGCAGGCGTTCAGCGTGTTGCAAGAACAGCAGGTGTGCGGGGTGGAAAACCCGTACTGGAGAATGGCCAGACCCTGGACGTGCGCAACGTGATCTGGGCGACGGGTTATGTTCCCAATTATCAGTGGATCGAGCTGCCCATATTTGACGATAAGGGTCTTCCCCGGCATGTCCGTGGAGTGGTAGATCAGCAGCCCGGGATCTATTTTCTCGGCCTGCGTTTCATGTACACCCTTTCCTCGCCTTTGATTGGGGGCGTAGGGGCCGATGCAGCTTATCTGGCAAGGGTGCTGGCGAAGAGAGCAAGCGCATATCCTAAAACATTCCAACCTGCTGGCCTGTGAAAATCACGCTGCGGATGGGCGAGAAGCCCCGGCAGGGTAGTGCAGTACGATAGAGGGACTTGTACCGGTGGGAATTAGGCAACTTGTATTGGCGGGCCTAATAGCTCCATTCCATGCGCCTGCCAGAGTGCAGGATCCTGCATGGGCATAGCGTTTGTTTTGGTTACCTCGCGAAAGAAGGCTTCCATTTGTCCTGCGGGGTTAAATACAATGAGAATTCTGCCGCGAGTATCCCCGTCGAAGGCCCACACATGGGGTACTTTACGTGGTCCTAGCAGCGAATCACCCGGTTTCAGGCGCATCCTTTCCGCTCCAATCTCAAAAATAAATTCGCCTTCCACCACATAGAACCACTCGTCCTGCTCATAATGCAAATGCCGTGCCGGGCCACCTTTTTGGTGAAACGTATTTTCAAGGATAAAAAGACCGCTGTTCTCCAGGTGAGAAACCTTAAAATCAATCTGGCTTATGCCAAGACCATGATGTTCGCCAAAGCGATCTTCTCCTTGGGGAACCAGTGTAATTGAAGGAAATTGGTTTTCAGAAGGGGATGGTGTATTCATTTCTTCCTTTATCGATACGATGTACGACCGGCAGATCGTATTTAGACAAAATAGATCCTTATCAAATTATAAGGGTTTACACAAAAAAAGTTTGCAGGATGCATGTAAGGAAGCACCCAGAAAAAGAGGCGATGCGGGAGAATATTTTCTCATTCGGATCAAGATCATTTTCATTGTTCAAGAAGTGCTTCACTGGGTTCTTCCAGGATGGGGGGCGTGTAGCGCTGAAGTCCAAAGCGGGTTAATAAGACGGCTCCAAAAGAAGCAGCGAAGAGCAGCAGAGGTAACACGGCCCCCAAGACTGGCAGGAAGCGGGTGACCTCCATCAGACCGATCAGCAGTACCATTCCCAAGCCTGCCTGCGCTGCGGGGGCTATCTTCCAATGCAAGCGCAGGCTTAGCCAACGCCCCATCCATAGGGCATAAGGCACAGCCCCGTAGGTGGTCGCCGCTAACATGGCGAAAAAGCCAAGCAGCGCCAGAGGAATGAGCAGGATGGTGTAGGCCATAAGCACGAGCAGTGACAAACCTACCACCCACGCCAGCAAACCAAGCGCCGCGCTGGGAAGCCCATAGCTTACAGCCGCCTGACTGACATTTGCCAGCGGCCCAGGCAGAAACCGGGCACACAGAAAGGCCAGCCCGGGCAGCAGGACCAGCTCGAGCGACAACGTCAGCAAACGGCCAGCCTGAGCAGCAGGTGGCTTCTGCGGTTGGGCACTGGGCTGGGTCGTCCGTCCCAGCACTTTCGCACCTGTATGGACCGACACCAGGCCGCCAGCCGAATTCAGGTCACCGTGCACCACTGCCTGGGGCCCTAACTCAACCGAACCAGCCAGGACAAGCACATTCCCAGCGATATCCCCATCCATGTAAACCGATCCATCAAACACATGCACTGAGCCGCTAACTTTGGAACCTGGCTGAAGGGCAACCTTACCGCCCAGTACGACCAGTTCTCCTGCAACCGTTTCAGCTGGTCCGAGGTTGTGGACGCCGCTGAGAATGATCTTTCCCGAATACGAATCCTGCAGCTGGCAGCCGCTGAGAAATACCAGCAGGAACAGAATCAGCACCGGAAAGCGCGCTCGTGTTCTTCTCATGCTTCCTCCTTTCTATTTCGAGCTGGGGCAGCCGGTTTTTGACTGCTTTTAGAAAAATACACCTGTAAAAGAAACCCGATAAAGAAAATCATCGCCAGGGAGTCCACAATGCGGAGATGCTGCTCGAGGGGCATGGCCCTGGTGTTCCAATACATCCCTACTGCTGTACTAAGAAAGGTCGCGGACCAACCGGAAAGGGCTACCCCAATGGCTGTGTTCATGCTGATGGTGCGCGGGGTGGAAATATCCGCCCAGATGGCAAAGTTAATCACGGTGTACAAACTAACGGCGATGGCGTACAGCATGGGCATAGCCAGGGGGGCATAATCAGAAGCACCAACCTGGACGTGAAACGTATACTCCAGATAGGTCAGGGCAAAGATGGCAAAAATCCAGCCGAATAAGTGCCGTTCGGATAGGTAGGTATATAAAACTCCTCCTACCAATGCCGCTACCACATGCACGGTGGCGATGAACAGGTGGATGTTTGGGTCCACCGACTGCCAGGCAGTTTCCATATATAAGGGGGTATCCAGCAAGCGTAAAAAGCCCAGGCTGTCAATAAAGAAGACAGCAAACAGCAGAATTAGCAGGCGCGGCAGGCTGCGCTGGATGGTGGTTTTACCGGTCTTCGGGTTGACCCGCACAAAGCGCCCTACTGCAAAGGCAGGCAGTTTGTGCTGGAGCGCGAGCGCTTCTAGCAAGGTCGGGCGCAGCAGAAGGAGCAATCCTAGACCTAAGCTGCCAGGCAGCAGGATAATGAGGGCTAAGCGTTGGAAGTGTTCCATGTGCCAGGTGGCACTGGAAAAGGTGTTGGAGGCAAAGTAGGCTCCGGCAGTCACCAGCCCGGCAACCATACCCCGGTTTTTGCGTGGGACCAGGTCGACAGTCAGGCTGAAGGTAACCGGCATGCCGATCCCCAGAGCTGCGGCAGCCAGGATGACCCAGATAAAAAAGGCTGATGCGCTGTGAACCAGAGCAGCCGCGCCAGTCAGCAACGTCTGGGCCAGAACTACCCCAAAGAGGATGCGCAGTTTGAGGAGGAAATTCGTGCTGTGGCCTGACTTTTGCATGGCGTACCCAAAAGCAAGCGCGATGACCAGCGCCAGCAAAGCCAGCAAGCCCATTCCTTCCGCTACCTGCAGCTCATTCATGCCAACCACGCGTCGCCCCAGGTCGGTCAGACCTAGCTGGATAAAGGTAACATTATAAAAATATCCGGCTGCCATCATACCGATAAAAAAGGACTGCCCGAACAATTTTGTAAAATTCACATTCCTTCCTATTCTCGCCTGCGCACTTCGATACCTCACTGCTTTATTTTCGATCGCTACTTCTACCTGCTTGAAGAGCTTCAAATTTTGCCCAGGCAATCGAGAAAATCCGTCTTTGGCTGTTTCGGCCTCTTTTTGGTTGAAGCGCAGCCCAAAATCAACTCAATGACAACGGGTGGGCCGCAAATTGTACCAGATTCCCTTTTCTGGTCTATTCCTGGGCAGTCTCGTGTTGCGAAGCGGCGCTCCAATCTTGTAGATGGACGCCTGTTGAGTAAAGAATACAAACAAAGCTTGCTGTTGTCATGGACATTTTTAAGGACTTTCCCTGGTGAAATTGACCATTTCTGAGGAATCGGTTTTATAAGGAAGTGATGTTCGCTAATTTGGCACGGGTGGGTACGCGCGTTAGCTGCAGCGCACTGTATTGAAATTTGTCCGCATCGCTTTTATGGGTGGGGTAAGTCAGCGCGCCGATTTCATAGACGCATTCTTCGCGCAGGCCCAACCTTTGCTGTGCGGCGACCAGAATCTTTACCTGAGGCGCGACGCGCAGAATTTCTCTTACAAAATCTGCCAGCTCGGGTAATTGGTCCCCATTATCCAGCAGCAGCAGCAGTTCTTTAAAGCAGCAGGGCTTTTTCAGAGACAAACCCTTCGACGAGCTCGCTGCCCTGTTCGATCAGCGGGGGGCCAAGTAGATGCAGTTTGAGGGGATTTGCGCCCATCTTCACCTCCTGCGAATCGTCATTCGCCGGCTGGGAATGGACGCTAGATTATAGGAAGAGGATGGTTTTGATCGCGAAGGTTGGGGAAGTTTTCCGCAGGCGAGCCTGAACCGGGTTGACGATAAATTGACGATTATGATCCATTATAACAAAAATAATTGGAAGTGTTCAACACAAATACTTGGCGAAAGGGCAGGAAGAAAGGATTAGCGATGGCAGATAAAAAAGTCGAGGTTTTTCATCCTGGTTTGGGCAGCCCGCAAACCTCCCAAACCAGCGGAATGCAGCGAGAAGAGCTGGTTTCGACAGCGAATGCCTGGGCTGGCATGGTGCGGACAAAACCTGGTTTTACCTCTGGGTGGCATCACCACGGTGACTATGACACTTATGTGTATGTTCTATCCGGTGAAATTCGGCTTGATTTTGGTAACGCTGGGCAAGAAAGCCGCACTGCCAAAGCGGGTGAAGTTGCATATATTCCCAAAGACACCGTGCATCGAGAGTCCAACCCCAGCCCGGAGGAACAAGTAGGTTTTATTGTGCGGGTTGGGCAGGGTGCTCCCGTATTTAATGTGGAGAACCCGCAATCCCAAAAATCCGCAATGGAAGCGGAGCAAGCTTCTTCAGATAAGCGCTAACGACCAAAAGGCTGGTTTCGCACCGGCGTAAACAATCCATAGGTGCCGTCCGTTGGGGACAGGCGAGGATTAAGCGCAGAAGCCGAATGGCTCACTGCTGCCTGCCGGGTAAGCCTTGTGCACGAATGGCTTCTCCCGGCAGGAGACAGGCGCAGCAAGGGGAAAAAGAATGGATATGGAAAATGCTCGCCTCGCTAGATCAACCCGAGCATCGCCGGCGATTCCTTGAAAGAAATCTGAACCTGGCTGCTCTTTATTGAGAGCATCGTAAATATATTGCTTTGACTCCCAAAACTCCAGCGGCTGATATCGATCAGATGTGAACATACTCGGGCAAAAATGAAAGTAAATGAAATCAGATTACCGGGCATTGACCATATATGATAATATATATCTAATATATAAAAAACAAATCGCTGGAGGTGGAAAATGGGTATGCCTGCTGGAAAAATTGTTGATGAGGGGATGAAGGACCTGATTGGAAGTCACCAACCCGGTTGGAGCTTAGCACAACCCTTTTATACAGACGAAACCATTTTTCAAAATGACCTGGAAAAAATCTGGATGCGCTACTGGATCTACGTAGGCCATATCAGCCAGATCCCGCGGGTGGGGTCATATATCACGCTTCAATTGGGCAGCGAGCCGGTGATCATCCTGCGGGGGGAAGGAGATCAGGTGTATGCGCTGGTGAATGTCTGCCGCCACCGGGGTTCTGTCATTTGTAGTGAGGAACAGGGTCAGGTTAAAAAACTGGTGTGTCCCTACCACCAGTGGGTTTACGACCTGGATGGCACTTTGAGGGCAGCCAAGCTTTTCCCGGAGGACTTTGATAAATCCAATTTCAGTCTGCATAGGCTGCACTGCCGGGAGTTGGAAGGTTTCCTTTTTATCAGTTTTGCTGAAAATCCTCCGGACTTTGATCATCTGGTGTCGATCTATACCCCACATATGGCGATGTACCAGATGCGCAATGCCAAAGTTGCTTATACTGGCAAGTATCTGGTGAAATCCAATTGGAAGCTGCTGGCTGAGAATTTCCGCGAGTGCTATCACTGCGGGGTGGGACACCCGGAATACTGTTCGGTGATCATTGGCGCGAACCTGGATGCGGGCCGTGAACGCTCGCGGCAGGTGCGGGCGGAGAAGTACCGTGAATGGGAAGCGAAAGGCATCCCGACCTATGGAGTCTTGTTTGACAGCCCCGCGGTCTGGTACTACTGCGAGCGCTACCCCTACCAGCCGGGTTTCAGTACCATGAGTGCAAACGGCCTGCCGGTTTCGCTGCCGTTGGGCAACCGCAGCGACCCGGATGTGGGCGTGTGGTCAATCGTGCAGTATCCCAATTTCTGGCTTGACATCAACCATGATTATGCCTGGGCCATGCAGCTGCGTCCGATCAGCGCCACCCAGACGGAAGTGCAGGCGCAGTGGTTCGTGCGCGCCGATGCCAAAGAAGGCATTGATTATGAGGTGGAAAAGCTGATCTGGTTCTGGAAGACCACCGCTGAACAGGATTGGAAGTTGTGTGAGGATAACCAGGCAGGGGTTAATTCGCGTTATTACCAGCCTGGCCCTTACTCCGACTACGCAGAAGGCGGGCCGGGTCAATTTGTGGACTGGTATCTGGATCAACTGCGCGAATCAGCATAATGGTTTGGCAATTAACAACCGGCCTGATAACCCATCAGGCCGATTGTTGCATTAAAACTCCCCTATGTTTCGATCAATCATGATAAGATACGAATGAGTTGATCACAGGAGGGAAACATGGCGGATGCGGAGCGGATGCTCAAAGAGGAGCGTCAGCAGTTAATCCTGGATGTCATCCAGAGGCAAAAACGGGTGACGGTTCCAGAATTGAGCAGTATGTTTCAAATCAGCGAAGTCACCATCCGGCGTGACCTGCATGATCTGGCAGTCAGCGGCAAGCTGCAGCGCACACACCGCGGAGCGATTGAAGCCGTGCCTGCGCCGCCTGAACCGCCAGTCGTTCAGCGCATGGCTCAGGAACAGGAAGGTAAAGAGCGCATCGCCCGGGCCGCATGGGGGATGATCGCGGAAGGCGAATCCGTGTTCCTGGGGTCGGGCAGCACGATCATGCTGCTGGCGCGGGAACTTGCGGCGCATCCCTTACGCCTGACGGTGGTCACCAATGCCTTGAATGTCGCCAATGAACTGGCTCCTGTGACGGATACCATCGCCGTGATTTTGACAGGCGGCGTGCTGCGGGGGGATGAGTTATCTGTGCTGGGGCATATCACCGAGGAATCCTTGCAGGAGGTGCGCGTTGATAAGGTCTTCATGGGCGCGCAAGCCATCAGCATTGAAGGCGGCTGGAGCACCGAGCATATTCCTGAAGTCCCCACCACCCGCCACATTATCGAGATGACCTCGCAGTTAATCCTACTGGCAGATCATACCAAACTTGACCGGCGGGCCGCGGCTTTTATCGCGCCGGTCAAGCGCATTAAAATCTTGATCACCGATACGAAAGCAGACCCCGATTTTATTTCGCGAATCACGGCTCGGGGTGTGACGGTACAACAGGTATAAATCGAAATCAAAATTGGGGTGAACCGGTCTGAATGCCGGTTCACCCCAATTTTTTTATTTTTATTGGAAGTTGGGCAGGTAAGCCAGCTCGCAGTCGATCAACTCGTTGACGCATTTTTCGGCTACAGCGATATCGGTAAAGTGCGGGTCGTTGATCATGGCTTGCACAGCGACCTTGCGAGAGCCAGTCATGGCCGCTTCGATGATCAGATCCAGCGAGCTGGTCTTGTGCGCCAGCACGGGGACGACCGCCTGGGGCAGGTCGCCCAGGGCGAAGGGGTGGATGCCGGCGCGGTCCACGGTGGCGGGGATTTCCACGACCACATCGTCTGGTAGGTTGGTGATGATGCCGCGGTTGGGCACATTGACATAGAAGGTCTTGCCCAGGTTGTCCTGCCAGGATACCAGGATGTCCAGCAGTTGCGTGTGCTCCCAGTACATTTCCTTCGCGAACGACTCGGCGTCGATGGGCGCATCGTTGCGGGCAATGTCGATCATTTTCTGCGTCAGGGGTGGGTAAGTGCGTTTGACGTTTTTGATCGCCCCACCCTGGAAATGCTCGATATCTTTCAAGTAAGGACGCATCAACTGCGGGAAGAACTCCGCCACGTGCCCATCCCCAGGGCCCGGGTAGGCGTCAAACTGGCGGAAGAGATTGGTGCACAGCGGCTGGCTGCCGTGCGGTTCCTGCGGGCGCTTATTGAGCGCGGCATACATTTTGCGGAACTTTTCCATCTCCTGCGGGTTGCCGTCCAGCTCATCCAGTGCGGCGCGCAAGACCGGCATGGCATCCTCGCCATGAATCCGGAAGTCATAGATCCAATGGCAGTGATTAATGCCGCCGATCAGCACTGAGGTATCTTTTTTGTTGACGCCGACCACCCGGCACAGGTGATCCCAGGTCAGGTCGGGACCAATGCACAGGCCGACGCAGTTGATTTTGGTCAGTTTGTTGACCGCCTGGGTAAGCACGGTCAGCGGGTTGGTGAAGTTGTAGAAGGTGGCATTGGGGCAAAGGTCTTCCATATCTTTGGCGATGCCCACCAGCACCGGAATATGGCGCAGTGCACGACCCAAACCACCTGGGCCAGAGGTATCGCCAACCGGCTGGATGATGCCGTACTTGAAGGGCACATCAACATCCAGTTCCCAGGCGGTCAGCCCGCCAACGCCCACTGAGGCGGTCACGACATCCGCATCTTTGAGTACATCGCGCCGGTTGATGGAAGCCTCGACCGTCCAATCCATATCAAAAGCATCTGAGACCCGGTGCGTATAGGTAGAAATTAAATCCAGGGTTTCCTGGTTCACGTCTACCAGGCCAATGGTCGCCCCTTTGTAACGCGGGTCAACACAAAAACCGGATAAGATGGCTGGGGTAAAGGCAATTGAGCCTGCGCCGACGATAACGATCTTCATTTGATCCTCCTGATTTTGTGAGAATGACAGTATTTAAAGGGCCAGTTCTTGCCTGGCGCGATTAACGATGCGGTGGAATTCTTTTTCAAAAGCTTCAGGCAGCTGTGGAACGGCTTTGGCCTGGAACTCTCGTTTAAAGGACAGAGCCTGGTCGCGGGCTTTATCCGCATCCAGTTTGCGCGGACCGTCCAGCCAGGGCGTCAGCATCTCGCGCGACCACAGCCTGGGCTGCCAATGCTCGCTGCGCAGGTAGCGCACGGTATGCTCTTTATCCAGGTACTGCCCGGCCGGGCCAGCTTCCAGGATAGTTTCCAGGCCAATCGCAGCTTCGTCCACCGGGAAAGGCTGGATGAGGTGTTGTAAGGCACTGAGAAATTCGTGATCCAGGATCAGCTGCACTGGCGAGCAGATTTCGTCGATGGAGAGCAGCCCGGCATCCATCCACAGCCCGCCGCCAGACAGCAGGGTGGGGATGCCGGTCAAAGCCTTCTGATATCCCGCTTCGACGGAGGGCAGTTTGGCGTCGCTCAAACCAGCATGACCTGAATAGCGCGCGCCGTAGCGCCGGGCAAGCTGCGCCAGCATCAGGTTGGCCAGGGCCATTTCCGGACGGCCGTAGGGGTAGATCATGGTGCGCATGTCCATGACCGAAAGGGAACCGCCCAGGCGCAGGGTTTTCACGCCAAACCAGGCCCAATCCAGGATGCGCAGGGCCAGCTGTTCGGCCAGGTTGAGCGTCACCGCACCTGCCAGCGTGACCGGCGCGTTCGCGCCCATGGCATACATATCGCCGATGCCCACGCGCAGCCCACGGTCGCGGAAGTAATCGACCTGGTAGGCTTCATGCCGTCCCAGGCACAGCGCTGGGATCAGGTAGACCGTCCCGCGAAAAACCTTCTGGATGGGTTCTCCTAACTGGTCGGCTCGGGCCTGGTATAAATCATAGAGATACGGGCAGGTTTCATCGAGATAGATTGAGCTGCCCTCTTTGCCGGCATACTTCCAACAGTAGTAGCGCTCATATAAGGGCTCCAGCGGCGCAGGGACCGGCAGGCGGCAGCCCAGCATGGAAGCGCCTTCCAGAATGGGCAGGGATTTTGCCAGGGCAAAGTAGTAAGCCAGGGCTTCTTCCGTCCATTCGATCAGTTCTCCACTTTCTGGATCGTGAAAGCGCCCGTGATACACGCCCGCCGAACCCCCAATCCAGGGTTCGGCGTGGTCCCAATCATACTTCTCTGCTTCTGCCAGGTACTGCTCGACGATCGGGGTGGGGAAGGTGACGCGCTGGCTTTCAAAATTCACCGGCAGGCCAAAATCTGCAAGCACACGGAGCAAATGCTGGTTTTGAATTTCCATGCCCATTTCTTGCAGCAAGCGCAGGGCTCCCTGGTGGATGCAGTCCATTTCTGTATTGGAAAGGAGTGGGATTAAGTTTCCAGTCAGGCGCATGGCAGGTCCCTCTCTCAAAGCGGTATGCGATTATATTATCATGCGTAATCTTCTTTGTCAATCAGATAATCATTAACAGTCACTTGACGAGCTAAAATGATCGTTATATAATGGTTTCCAATACAAGATTAAATCATCTGTTTGTGATTCATTATTAATCATGAGGTGTTTTATGGGCAACAAACTTTGGAGTGATATCCAGGCGCAGGGCGCAAACCTGCCTGCAGTCGTAGAGCACCTTTACACCAGCGAGCGTGCGAATATCGAAGCCGCGGCCGATTTTTTGCGGAACGAGCGGCCAATCGCGTTCGTGGGAGTAGCCAGCGCCCAGTATCTTTGCAAGCCAGCCGTGATTTATTTGAACCAAAAGGGACGGTTTGCCAGCGACTGGTGTGCCTCGGATGGCGTGTACTCCTTGTTGCCGGCGTTAAAAAATGCCAACGTGATCATCAACAGCCGCTCCGGGGAAACTGCGGAGATTGTCAAACTGGGGCAGGCTCTGGTGGAACGGGGCATCCCTTTTGCGGTGATCACGAATGAACCGCACAGTTCAATTGCTCAAATGGCGCAGCACGTGGTTTGGGCGCATACCCGCCCGGATGAACTGGTGTCGATCAACATTGTTACCGGGATGATGCTGGCTACCCTGGCCCTTTCGGCGGCAGTCGTGGGCGAGTTGGATGCGCTGCAGCCATTCTTTTTGGATACGGCTGCGGCAATGGAAGGGGTGGTCAGGCAGGCCAGCGAACAATGCGCCGCGATCTACCATCTGTTCGCGGGCGTGCGCCCGATTTACCTGCTGTATCGCGGCGCTTCAAGTGGTTCGGCCTACTGCGGGCGGCTGGTATTGGAAGAAGTTGCGCGCCAGCCGGCCATCGCAATGGGGGCGGCTGAATTCCGCCAGGGCCCCAATGAGGTGATCGACGAGCAGTTTGCGGCGGTCGTGTTCGTACCTGAAGGGATACAGGGCGAACTGAATCTGAAACTGGCCGCCGATATTCAAAACAGCGGTGGGCGAGTGCTGCTGGTGGGCCACGTGGCTGGTCCGGTCACGGGAAAGCCCGGCGAGCTGGTCTTCTCCATCCCGGGCCTGCCCGACTATCTTCGCCCGGCGCTGGAGGTAGTGCCTGTACAGGTGCTGGCTTATGAACTGGCCAAAGCTCAGGGCTACGAGCCTGGTGAAGTGCGCTATATCTCGAAAGTCATCCGCACTGAGGCTGGAATTCCGAATCAAATGTAACTGATCCGAATAATCGCAGCGGCCCAAATTTATTGTTTGGGCCGCTGTATTTATAAATCCATCATTTTCCAGGAGAGCTGCCCGGCCAATCCTCCGATTTGCCCGGCAACGGACCGTCCGCAGGCCAGGCCGATTTTCAGGCATTTCTCCAAATCATAACCCCGCAGCCAGCCGGCTAGAAAACCCGCGTCGAAGCTGTCGCCTGCGCCAATGCTGTCTCCGCCGATGACCGGCTGTACCTGACCATTCAGCGCCAGCTTGTCGGTGTAGATCGCAGCGCCCTGTTTCCCGGCTTTGAGCGTGACGCACTTCACGCCCAGGTTGAGAAAGTAGCTGGCGACCCCAGATAACGCTTTTTGAGGCTGCGTTTCTATTTGGGTCGGGGTGGGCTGCCCGGAAAGCCGCTGATAAATGCGCAGCGCTTCCTCAACATTTGGCATAAAGATGTCTGTGCGCGGCAGGATCTGGTCGAGTTGACCGGCCCAGCAGTCACCTGGATCCCAATTGGTATCCAGTGAGGTGGTCACGCCCCGGGCCTGCGCCCGCTGGAAGATCTCAGATATAGCGGGCTGCAAGTTGGTGTGTAAGAAAAAGCTGCCGTGGTGGATATGGCGCGTGCTGCGCAGAAGCTCCTCAGTCACATCTGCCGGGTAAACGGCATTGATGGTTCCCAGATAGGTCAGGATAGCGCGATCATTCGGCGGGCAGAGTGCGGTACCCAGGCCCGTTTTGCGCTGAGGGTCTACGATGACGAAACGCGTATCGACCCCGGCCTCCTGCAGGCGGCGCAGAATCAACTGGCCAAAAGGGTCCGCCCCCACCCGGCCCAGGACCGCGGTACGCAGGCCCAATTTCGCACACTGGCAGGCGAAGATGTTGCAGGAACCGCCCAGTTCCAGCGTGTAATCCTCAATGAGTTTTTCGACCTGTCCGAATTTAGGGGTCACATCCGGCCCCGAAAGGATCAGATCAACGCACATATCACTAAAAGTGATCACATCATATGGCTTGTGCTCATTTACTCGGGTCATCCTGGATTCCCTGTGGATCGATTTCGCTCACGGGTTTTGTTCTGTCTATCCCTGACTGCCGGGCAGGCAGAAAATTCACCACGTAAGTGTGCTTAATTGTTTCGCTTGATATTCTAATCCGAACAATGGCGATATTCAATGATCTCAATCATGATTATATAGTTGACTTTGGCGATTGTATATGATATAAACGATTTGCATCTGATTAGTTTTTAACGGTAGGCAGCCGATCCAATGGTTTCTTCCTTTTCATAAGCTCAAATTTGTTTAAGGAGAAAGATCGATGGCCCGTCCAACTTTCAATCGCCGCCAGTTTTTGAAGAGTGCTGCTCTGGCAGCCGCCGGTGGTGTTCTGGTTGCTTGCCAGCCAGCTGCACCGCAAAACGCGAATCCGGCTCAACCTACCGCGAGTCAGGCCGACTCGGGTGCGCAGCCGGCTGCGCCTACCAATCCACCCCCACCCGAAGTCAGCACAGATGCGATCAATTACTGGGCTGGCTGGGGCGGAACCTACGCCAACCAGACCTGGCAGCAACTCCAGGCGACGGAAGAATTCAAGAGCCTGCTCAACGGCCAAAAGTTTGAAATTAAGGGCGGCCTCTCGAATGATGTCTTCCTTACCGCGGTCGCCGGCGGTACGCCTCCAGATGGCTGCTCTAATGTGAACTACACCGACTTTGTTTCCCGCGATGTGGTCATCCCCATTGATTCGATGGTCGCCACCAGCAGCGTGGTTAAGCAGGATATTTTCTTGCCATCCTATTGGGACCTGGGGTTCTACAATGGCAAGATGTACGGCGTGCCAGCCAACGAATGCTTCTCGCGCTATGGCCTGTACTACAATACCAAAATGGTATCGGATGCGGGCCTCGACCCGGAGAAACCGCCGGAAACCTGGGATGAGGTGTTGGATTGGCATACCAAGCTGACCACCAAAGACCAGGCTGGGAACCTGAAGACTTTCGGCCTGGACCCAACGGACGCTGAAGCGGAATCCATCTGGGATATGGACGGGTGGATGCCAGGCACATCCTGGGGCTTCGAAGTCTATGACCCCAAGACCAAGACCTTCAACATCGATAACCCCGAGTTTGTCGATTTCCTGGTAACTACCAAGAAGTTCATGGACCAGGTGGGCATGGACAACCTGGCTGCGCTGCGCAGTGTGCAGGGTAACGGCACCTGGGGCGGCTCCTACGAAAATTCGGTGCAGGCCATGATCATCAATGGCTACTGGTTCGCTGGCGAAAGCGCCAACGCCAAGCCCGAGGTAGCTCAATATAATAAAGCTACCTGGCTGCCTGTACCGGCCAGCCGCAAGGGTACCAAAGTGCAGTCGAATGCTGGTCATATGGTGCTGTTCTTCAAAGACGCCAAGCATACCGACGGCATGTTCAAGATCGCCGAGTTCCTGAACACGAAGCCTGCCATGGACATCATCTTCAATACGCTTGGTTGGCTGCCTGCTCAGAAGGATTACATTGCCAATGTGGATCCCAAGAAATATGCTGGCTTAGACTTCTTCTTGAGCACAGTTGACCAGGTGACGGAATGGATCCCGGCGCTCAAGTGCCCGATTGTGTCTTATGTAGGCGATAACTTCACTCAAATTCGTGAAAAAGTTTACCGCAACGAAATGCAGCCTCAGGAGGCGGCGACTGAACTGCAGCGGCGCGCCACTGAAGAGCTCAAGAACCAAGGCTTTGCCTAAAAAGATATAGCGGACGGATGCGGCGCAATGCGCCGCATCCGTCCTTAAAGTTAAGGACTGCTTTTAGGGTATCTAAAAAGTCTTTTGTGATTGGATAAATTGGATCAGCTGCCGGTCTATCCAATCACAAAAAATGGAGTGTGGCATGGTCGAACAGGATAAAACGAAACATTGGTGGAAATCCCCTTCTGAACGGCGCAGTTTTTTTACTGGGATTTTGTTGATTTCTCCCTGGTTAATCGGCTTCCTGACGTTTACAACCTACCCCATGTTTGCGTCATTTTATTACAGCTTCACGCGATACGATCTGGTGCGCCCGCCGGTTTTCAATGGCCTTTTTAACTTTGTGCAAATCTTTCGCGAACCGGTTTTTAAACAGGTGGTCATCAACACGCTGGTGTATGTGGGGATAGGCATCCCCATGGCGCTGCTGGCGGCGTTTCTCATGGCTAACCTGCTCAATACCCGCATCGTAGGTCGCTCTTTCTTCCGGGCGATCTTTTTCTTTCCCGCAATTATGCCAGCCGTGGTCATTGCTTTGATCTGGAGTTTCCTGCTCAACCCGCAGTGGGGCGCGGTGAACACGGTAATCAAATCGATGGGCTTGAAGTCCATTCCATTCCTGTCCAGCCCGGCGCTGTCGAAGCCCACGCTGATCATGATTGGCATGTGGGCTTCGGGTTACTCGATTGTCATCTACCTGGCGACCTTGCAAGATGTGCCGCGTGAATTGTATGAAGCCGCCACGGTGGATGGCGCGAATACCTGGCACCGTTTCAGGCATGTGACCTTGCCTTTCTGCACGCCAGTCATCCTCTTTACCCTGGTGACCGGGTTAATCGGAGGGTTGCAGGACTTTACCCTGCCCTGGGTGCTGACAGGCGGTGGGCCGGACAGTTCCACAGAATTTTACTCACTTTTCCTTTATCGCAATGCGTTTAAGTACATGTCCATGGGGCGCGCTTCGGCGCTGGCGTGGATGTTGTTTATTGTCGTCGTAGCCTTTACCATCCTGTTGTTCCGGTCTTCAGCCCGCTGGGTTTACTATGGCGGGGGGGAGGAGTAACCGCGATGACGACCATGCGTACCGTTACGATCAACAATGAGGGAAAAAAGACCGAACTCAAAGCCGGCGTGCGCAAACGCACCTGGCAAGACTGGTTCTTTGAAATCCTAAAATATCTCATTTTGCTCACTCTGGCATTTACGTTTTTACTGCCGTTGTATTGGATGGCCTCCTCAGCGCTGAAGACGGATCCGCAAGTGTATACGGCTCCGCCGGTGTGGGTGCCCATTCCGCCGCGCTGGCAAAACTATATTGAAGCCTGGAACGTCGATCGCTTCAGTTTGTACCTGTTCAACACGATTTTCCGCTACACGCTGCCCGCGACGCTTGGTACCGTGATTTCTTCCACAATTGTCGCGTATGGGTTCTCTCGGGTGCGCTGGCCTTTGCGCAATGTATTCTTTGCCCTGTGCATGGCGACCATGATGATCCCGCAGCAGGTGACGATGGTGCCGCTGTTCGTCCTGTTCCGCAAGTTTGGTTGGTTAAACTCTTACCTGCCGATGGTCGTGCCCACTTTCTTTGGCAACGCCTACTACATCTTCATGCTGCGCCAGTTCTTCCGGACCATTCCCCAAGATTTAACGGATGCGGCGCGCATCGATGGGGCCTCAGAGCTGCAAGTATTGTGGCATATCCTGCTGCCTTTAATCCGGCCAGCCCTGGCAGTCGTGGCCTTGTTCACCTTTATGGGCACCTGGAACGACTACATGGGACCCTTGATCTACATCAACCGCGCTTCTCTTAACCCGCTTTCGGTCGGGCTGGCCTCTTTGAGCAGTTCGTTGAGCGGCAAAGGCATCTCGAAATTGGTCTACCCCTACCTGATGGCAGTAAGCACCATCATCACTCTGCCGATTGTTTTGATTTTCTTCTTTGCGCAGCGCACATTTGTCGAAGGTATCTCGCTGACCGGGATAAAGGGATAGCTCATGGATGGTTTGCTCAAGGAAGAACGCCAGCAGCGCATCCTGGAAACCCTGCAAACCAACAAACGGGTAACTGTGCAGGAGTTGAGCCAGAAGTATGGCATTAGTGAAGTCACCGTGCGGCGGGATTTGCACGATCTTGCGCTGCATGGGCATGTGGTGCGCGCTCACCGGGGGGCGCTGATAAGCCCACCTCACCCCGCCGAACCGCCTATCATCCAGCGCATGACTCTAGAATATAACGCAAAGGAAGCCATTGCGCGGGCTGCACTGGACCTGGTGCAAGACGCCGACTCCATCTTTATCGGCTCGGGCAGCACGATGACCTGTTTTACCCGCGGCCTGGCGCAGCAGGGGCAGTTGACCATCACTACCAATGCGCTAAATATCGCGATAGAACTTGCCAACCTGGAAACCCGGCATTCGGTGGTGGTTGCGGGCGGCATGCTGCGCTCACCGGAGCTTTCTCTGTTGGGCCATCTCGTTGAGCAGACGCTCAATGAAGTGCGTTTTAACAAAATATTCATGGGCGTGCAGGCGTTAAGTCTGGAAGGCGGCTGGACCACTGATCATTTGCCTGAAGTACCCACCACACGCAAGATCCTGGCAATGAGTGATGCTTTAATTATCCTGGCTGACCATACCAAGTTTGGACACACTGCGGCGGCTTTCATTGCGCCGGTCAACCGCATCACGACGCTGGTGACGGATGACCAGGCTGACCCGCATTTCGTGCAACAGCTTCAGGAGAGGGGCGTAAACGTTATCCTGGCCTGTTCGTGAAGCCGGGGAGAAGAAAGAACACCTCATCCCCGGCCCTTCTCCATCAAACGCCGGTTTTGCGTTTGATGGAGAAGGGTGTCTTTTTGCAGATAGTCATGAGTTGGCCAGGGAACTTGATTAGCTTAAAGTCACCCTTCTCAAAAATTTGGCTCCGCAAATTTTGGAGAAGGTACGGTTCCCCGCAAAGATAGGTTGCCCAACGCAAGGAGAAGGGGCGGCGAACCGCGGAATGAGGTGTTCTTCTCTTCAGGCGAGTTCTCCCGAATGGGCGCGTCCGTACTTCCGATATAAAACTTGTTTTGATGCGTTTATCGTTCCTGAGATGCCCTCTTCGCGAATATTATGGTTGCCAGGTATAATGCCTATCCATGAAAGGAGTTCTGGATGGCTCACGCTGAATTGAATATTGAGGAAGAATTCCGGATACCGATTTACATCGCTATTCTGCTGCAGGTGATTATTGCCGCAGTTTATATTATCCCGATCGAAAGCAGTGCGCGGCTGAGTGAGGACCTGCAGTTCCGCTACTTCGAACCCGTCCTATTCTTGACGCCGTTCTTGACCCTGCTGCTCTACCGCTGGCGGGCGCAGATAGGTACCTGGTTTGCAATCCTTGCCCCGGCGCTGGGTATATTCCTCTTTCAAACGCTGCTGCCAATCCCCGGCAGCCTGGCTTTGCTGGCGGTATCTACCGTTCTTGCGGCAGGGCTTGTTGGCCCGCGCTCGGCGATAGGAGTGGCGGCAGCTTGCGTATTAGGTCTTTTGGGGCTGCGCGCCTTGACTGGCGCCCCAGATGCGTGGCAAATTGGCATTGCTCTCATTTCCATTCTGACCAGCCTGGTGTTGATGCTCTCGATTCACCAGGCCATGCTGGGGGTTATCACCTGGAGCCGCGGTTACTATCGCGAGGCGCTGAAGCTCACGCAGGAAAACCGGGACCGGCAGGGCGAACTGCAGCAGGCGCTAGATGACCTGGCCCATGCCAATCGCCAGATGACCCTATTATATGAAAAGCAGACGGTTTTGCAGCGCATCGCGGAAGAAGCGGAACGGACCAAGTCGGCCTTCGTAGCCAAGGTCAGCCATGAATTTCGCACGCCGTTGAATATGATTATTGGCCTGTCCAGCGTGATGATCGAAAATCCGCAGATGTATGGCCGGGCGCTGCCGGCGGCGCTTCAGGAAGATTTGCGCATCATTTACCGGAATTGCGATCACCTGGCTGCCCTGGTGAATGATGTGCTGGCCCTCAGTCATATCCAATCGGGGAGCGTGGTGCTGCACCGCGAAAACTTGAATCTGCTTGAAATCATCGAGAATGCGCTGGATGTAGTCCGCCCGCTGATCAACCAGAAAAAGTTAGCTCTGACTCTTGAACTTCCGCCGCGCCTGGAACTGATCTCCTGCGACCGCACCCGCATTCGCCAGGTGATCCTCAATCTGTTGAGCAACGCCGCCCGGTTTACGGACCAGGGCGGGATCACCGTGCGGGTCAGCGACCAGCCCGAACAGGTGACGCTTATGGTCAAGGATACTGGCCCAGGCATTTCCGCCGAGGATATGGAGCGGATCTTTGAACCCTTCTTTCAAGGCTCGGAACAGGTCTGGCGTGAAAAGGGCGGCAGCGGATTGGGATTGACGATCAGCAAGCAGTTTGTTGAACTGCACGGGGGGCATATCTGGCTGGAAAGCCAGGTGGGGGCTGGCACTACCTTTTTCGTTTCGCTGCCGCGGCTGGAGCCTCTAGCGCCGGTCCGCCTGCCGGCTGGCTGGATCAGCGAGGATTGGCGCTGGGTAGAGCGGAAAAACCGCGCCCCACTTCCTCGCCTGCCCGACCGTCCGCGGGTGGTGGTGTTTGACTCGACCCAGGAGATTGAATCCGGCATCAGCAGTTTTGCGGATAAGGTGGAACTGGTATCCTGCGCCAGCCTGGCTGAGGTGGTTTGTGACGTGCAAAAGACACCGGCACACGTGGTTTTATTTGGCGCGAACCAGACGGAAGACCTGCTGCCGCTGCTGCAAACGGCCGGGCCGCAGCTTCCAGATACCCCACTGCTGGGTTGGGCGCTGCCGGTGCGTATGTCACCGGCGCTGCGGGCCGGGGCAGATTTCTACCTGGTGAAACCGCTCAGCCTGGCGAGCTTGAAACAAAAATTGGATTTGCTCGCGGGGCCTATTCAGCGGGTACTGATCGCGGACGACGATGAGGAAGCCCGCCTGCTGCTTTCGCGAATGTTGCGTTTATATCATGAGAACGTTTCGATCCGAATGGCAGCCAACGGCCGAGAGGTCCTGCAACTGCTCGAGCAGGAAACCTTTGATCTGCTCCTGTTGGATGTGGTGATGCCGGAGGTCAATGGGCTGCAGGTGCTGGTTCAGGTGCGCGGCAACCCACGCACCCAGGATCTGCCGGTAATCGTGATTTCGGCGCAGGATTTGAATGAAACGCAGCCAATTTGCAGTAACTTATTGCTGTCGTTGGGCAATGGCATCCAGTTGGTGAAAGCGTTGGAATGTTCGGTAGGTGTTTCGCAGATCCTGTTCACGCCGATTGCAGAACCGTATCCAGGGCCTGGATAAAATCCCTTCGTTGAACAGGTTTCGTCAGGAAAAAGCGCGCGCCGAGCGCCTGGGCCAGCTCTATTTCGCGCATCACCGAACAGATCACCACCGGCAGTGAGCGTGTATCCGGATTCTCATACAAACGGGTCAGCAAATCCCAGCCGTCAATATCAGGCAGCATCACATCCAGCACGACCAGGTCGGGCTGGTATAACTGAATAGCTTCGAACGCTTTTTCCCCATGCGTAATATGCTGCAAGTAGTAGCGCGTGCCCGCCAGGTAGCGGCGGTATAAATGGGCCATATCAGTATTATCATCGATGACCAGCACGCAGCGGTCTACCTGGAGCAGGGTCAGGGTGATCTGGAAATCATTTTCGTGCATGCCCGCTTCAATGACGATATTGAACGAAGAGAACAATTCGCGGGTGCCTTCAAAAATGTCTAGTGCGACAGCGGATAGCAGCGTGCTGATCAGGTGGATGTGCACCTCGCCATCACTTTGGTCAACCGACAACCTGATTTCGCCAGCATCCATTTTCTGGGTCAACTGGTCGATGATGGAAAGGAGCACCTGGCGCAGCGCCGAGGGATGCATGGCAGCCATTATCGAGGGGGAAACCGGTTCGGTCAGCAGGCGGATACAGCGCTGACTGGTCAGGTGCCTGGCCAGGCGGTGCACGCTGCTGATCGTCTCGGCCACATTTGAAACTGAACCGGGGGCCGTTTCTTCCAACGCTTCGAGCTCGCGGACTAACTGCTCGGGCCAGGAAACCGAAACGTTACCAGGCTGGGCAGCCGACTGTGAATCGCCAGGCAACTTATTTGTGGACTGCAAATTCTCAGTTCCTTGCACCTGTTGCGCTGCCATTTCAGTCAAAATAGGATTCTCCCCGGCAGCTGCGCGCAATTCTCGGCCAGATTTTTCCCATAAGGTCAGGCTGAGGGCGCGCACAGCCTCACCCAAATTGCGGCGTAAATGCCGGGCGGTGATGCCCAGCTTTTCAGCGGTTAATTCCTGGGGCAAATCCTCCACGTAGCGGTGGCGCAACATGCCATAAATACGCCAGGCTCGGGTGGTCAGGGGCACCTGCTCGGCCGGTTTTAAATCTTCGATACCAGACAGGATCGCTTCGCGCAGGGCCTGCAAGCCGCTCTCCCGGCTGATGCCCAGCCCCTGCCAAAGTGATTCGGGTGGACGATAGACCGGATCATATAGATGGTTGAGCATTTCCAAAATATTTTGTTCAAATACCTGAAATGGTTCCATGTCCGTTTTATGTCCTCTAGTGTCCGCTATTGGTCCGGTTATGTCCCGGTTAGGGCCTTTTTGCCAGGATAAATTAATTTATAATTGATTTACGTGGTCCACTGATTTCCATTATACCTGATTGCCTGGCAGCGTATTTTTCCGGTACCGCATTTACTGGTAGATTCTAGGTTTCCTTTTTGTTTGACGGCTCCCGGTTGGTCTGGAGAGTCGATCTTGCTTTTGCCAGTTTTTGGAAGGAACAAGGAGAAGATATGTCCAACCAGCGTGTCTTGAGAGTATTTGCGATATTGCTTGTGGTCGGGATGCTTCTGGGTGCTTGCGCACCGGCTGCTACCCCAGCTGCTCCTGCCGCTCCAGCTACCGCTGCCCCTGCCGCTCCAGCTGCCCCAGCTACCGCTGCGCCAGCTGCGCCCGCTGTCCAGCCTACGCAGGCGCCTGCCGGCGTTACCAACCCTGGGACCAAGAAGCCGTCCGGCAAATTATTGATCTGGGTGCAGAAGGCGAACCAGGATGTGTTTGAAAAGACCATTCTGCCAGATTTCCAGAAAGAGTACCCGGATATTCAGATCGAATGGGTAAACTATCCCCCTGCTGAAGTCGCTAACCAGATGACGATCGCTATCCAGGGCGGTTCTGGTGGGCCTGATTTGGGCATCACCGAAAACGCCAGCCTGGCCAAACTGGTCGAGCTGGGCGGACTGATGGACCTGACTCAGAAGATGGAGCCTTTCAAGGCCGAAGAGAACCCCGCTGCTTTAAAAGAGGGCACGCAAGATGGCAAGCTTTACAGCGTTCCGTGGGATATCGGCCCGGTTGTGACCTTCTACCGCCGCGATATCTTCAAGGCTGCCGGCCTTTCGGATAACCCCGATGATGTAAGCGCCATGCTCTCTACCTATGATAAGTATCTTACGACCTGCCAGACTATCCTGGATAAGACGGGTCTGAAGTGCTTCGCCATGAATAAGGCCAATAACTATGGCGATTTTTACTTCAATATGCTGTGGCAGCAGGGGCTGGATCTGTACAGCAATGATGGCAAGGTGCTGGTGGATGGTCCTCAATATGTTGATTCTTTGAACAAGATGGGTGAGTTCTGGAAGAACAACCTGGTTTCCGATGAATTGGAATGGACCGATAACTGGTACGCCATCCTCAAAGCCAACATGGACGATAAGACCACTCCCCCCGTCGCGACTATTCCGATCGCGGCCTGGATGGGTAACTTCCTTAAGACCTGGATTGCGCCGGATCAGGCGGGCAACTGGGGCGTGGCGTTGATGCCGGCTTACACCGAAGGCGGTGTGCGCTCGGCCAACCAGGGCGGTTCTTCGGCCTTCATCCCGGCCAAGAGCTCTAACCCGGACGCAGCCTGGGCTTTTATCGAGTTCATGTTCCTGCGAAAAGAAAATATGGTGAAGTTGTTCCAGTATTCGGACTACTTCCCGGCCTATTCAGCCACCTATAGTGACCCGCTCTTCCAGCAGCCGGATGATTACTTTGGCGGCGAGGTGACCCGCACACTGTTCGCGGAAGTTGCCAACAAGATCCCGGTTGCTAACCAGTATGGGCCGTATTCACAAACCATCCGCGGTGCCGTGGCGACAGCCATTCAGAAATACGCCATGGGCCAGATGAGCGCTGAAGAAGCCTTGAAAGAAGCGGCGAATAGCATCCGTACCGAAACAGGCATGCAGTAAAATTGTCTGATCCTCGTAGAAAATAGATCATCCGTTTGCCGGGGTGGGGTGGTTCGAACCGCTCCACCCCGGCAGCGGTAAATGGATAGGTTGAAATTCTATGAATACTCCCTCGAAAACGCTTGATAATGTCGCGGTTTCCCGGCCAGGCATGAAGCAGTCTGTTTATAAAAAGATGTGGGCTTATATTTTCATCTCCCCTTTCTTTATCTCTTATGCCATTTTTGGACTGTATCCACTGGGGTTGTCGTTATACTTGAGCTTTGCGGATTGGAAAGGGGTTGGCCCAATCAAACTGGTGGGGGTGAATAATTTTGTCCGCCTGTTTGCTGACCAGGTATTCTGGCAGTCGATCCTGAATGGGATTATCCTCTTTTTACTGTACGTCCCGATCATGCTGTTTTTGGCTCTGGCGCTGGCGGTGGTTTTGAACTCGGGCCGGGTGAAGGGATTTCAGTTCTTCCGAACCTTGATTTTCTTGCCGTTTATTACCAATATGGCCGCAGCCGGTTTTGCTTTTCGCATCCTGCTGACCAAGAATAATGGGCTGATTAACATCGCCCTGGGCTTCCTGCACCTTCCCCCGGTCCCCTGGCTGGAAACTGTATGGGCGGCGCGAATCTCGCTCAGTTTGCTGATCATCTGGGCCTGGTTGGGTTATAACATGGTTATCATGCTGGCCGGGCTGCAAACGATCCCGCATGACCTGACCGAAGCAGCCATGGTGGATGGCGCAAGCCGGGTGCAGGCTTTTTTCCGCATCACCATCCCGCTGATGCGCCCGGTGATTTTGTTTTGCGCGGTGACCTCGACTATTGGCAGTTTTGGCCTCTTCGCGGAAGTGCAGTCGCTGACCGGAGGTGGCCCAGCCAACGCCACGATTACCCCACTAATCCGCATCTTTAATGTCGCTTTCCGCAGTCTAAGCATGGGCTATGCCTCCGCGATGGCCTACACATTTTTCGCCATCATTTTTATCCTGACCCTGCTGCAGATGCGCTTCTTTGGTCGGGAACAGTAATCCAGGAGGGAAGAAGTGACGAACTCAAGAATCTTAAAGAATCAATTGATCAACATCCTGCTGTATGGGATCCTGATCGCTATTTCTGTGTTCATGATCTTACCGTTTATCTGGATGATCAGCACATCCCTCAAACTGCCTGAAGATGTGTTTGGCTTCCCGCCGGTAATTTTCTCAGCTCGTTCCACGCTGATTAACTATCAGTACCTGTTCGAACAGAAAAACCTGCTGCTGATCGTCTGGAACACCTTCTTCGTGTCGGCCTGTGGCACGCTGCTCAGCCTGCTGTTTTGTTCGCTGGGCGGTTATGGTTTCGCGAAATTCAAGTTCCCTGGGCGCAACACGCTTTTCGGCTTGCTGCTGGCCACGATGATCATCCCCAGTGCGGTCACGATGGTGCCCTCGTTCGTTTTGATGCGCTCCTTTGGTTGGTACAATACCTTCTGGCCGCTGATTGTACCCGGGGCTGCCAACGCGTTTGGGATCTTTTTTTTGCGCCAGTATATTTCTTCGATCAACGATGAGTTGATCGACGCGGGGCGCATCGACGGAGCGAATGAGCTCAACATTTATTCGCGCATCATCCTGCCGATCATCGTCCCGGGCCTGACCAGCCTGGGGTTGATCTTCTTCATGGGTTCGTGGAACAACTACCTGGGCCCGCTGATCTGGCTCAAGACCCCCGATAAGTTCACCCTGCCGCTGGCGATTTTCTCCTTCGGCGGCGCGGTGGGGCTGACCAACTACAACGGCCAGATGGCCATGTCGGTGATCAGCATCATCCCGCTGTTGATCATCTTCCTGGCTTTTCAACGCAGCTTTGTGGAAGGCATCACGGCTGGGGCAGTCAAAGGCTAATTGGATTATTGTTGAGGATGGATGTATGCCACAACTTCAGGATTGGGAAAACCCGCAAATCGTTGGCCGCAACCGGCGGCAGATGCACGTTCCGTTGGGCGCCTATGCCGATGCCGATTCTGCTCGCGCAGCAGCCCTGACTGGCAGCCGGTTAACCTCGCCTTTTGTGCGCCTGCTTAACGGAGACTGGAAATTTCAGCTTGTGCCGCGGGTGGCAGACGTCCCCGCGCAGTTCTTTTCCGAGAGCTTCGATGATTCCAGTTGGGCCAGCCTGCGGGTGCCATCCAATTGGCAAATGCCAGAGGTGCAGCTGCCGGGTTTTAAGGATCACCCCATCTACGCCAATGTGCACTATACCTTTGAGCCGGACCCGCCTTATGCGCCTGTCGAGAACCCCACCGGCTGCTATCGTACCAAATTTTCTCTGGACCCGGCCTGGGAAGGGCGCTCCGTGTTTCTGCTCTTTGAGGGCGTAGATTCGAACCTGATGTTGTGGGTTAACGGCCTGGCTGTGGGCTACTCGCAGGACAGCCGCCTGCCCGCCGAATTTGATATCACCCCTTACCTGCAGCCCGGTCAAAACCTGATTGCCGCACAGGTAATGCGCTATTGCGACGGGTCCTACCTGGAATGCCAGGATTTCTGGCGGATGAGCGGGATCCAGCGAGATGTGATGCTCTACAGTAAGCCCAAGGTTTGCCTGGAAGATTTCACCGTACGCACTTATCTGGATGAGCGCTATCAGGATGCGCGGCTGGAGATCGAGGCGCGCATCAGCAAAAACCCGGCGCTCGCGAATTATGCCGTGGAAGCAATGCTGTACAATGCAGAAGGCCAGTCCGTTTTCTCCGAGCCGCTGCGTGCTGCGCCCAGCCAGGTAACTTCTTTTTCGCTGCACACCCACCGGAAGACCGGCGTAGCCTACCTGTCGGCTAATATCCCCGCCCCGCACCTGTGGACAGCGGAGACGCCTTACCTGTACAGCCTGGTACTGACGCTCAAAGATCCGCAGGGCCGCCCGGTCGATTTTGAATCCAGCCGGGTCGGTTTCCGCCAGGTGGAGATCAAGGACGGTATGCTGCTGGTGAATGGGCAGCGTTTGGTGATGCGCGGCGTAGATCGCCATGAGCATCACCCCGTGCGCGGCCGGGCGTTAACCGAAGCGGATATGCGCCGCGAAATCATCCTGATGAAGCAGCTCAATTTCAATACTGTGCGCACCAGTCACTATCCAGACCATCCCTACTGGTATGATTTATGTGACGAATACGGCATCTATATTATTGATGAGGCTAACATTGAAACCCACGGGTTAGGCGGCGAGCTCAGTCAGGATCCGCTCTGGGCACACGCGTACCTGGAGCGCGGCGCGCGAATGGTGATGCGCGATAAGAACCATGCCTGCGTGATCCTCTGGTCCTTGGGCAATGAATCAGGCAGTGGGCCGCACCATGCGGCCATGGCAAACTGGATGCGCGCCTATGACCCTACCCGCTTCATCCACTATGAAAGCGGGCGGCCTGGCCCTGAGATTTCGGATGTGTTTTCTTGCATGTATCCTAACCTGGAGGAGATGCGCCGCCTGCTGGCCGATCCGCGCGAGAAGCGCCCGTTGATGATGTGCGAGTACGCCTATGCCAAAGGCAACGCGACTGGAAATTTCTTCAAATTCTGGGATATGGTAGACAGCTACCCGCGTTTCCAGGGCGGCTGCATCTGGGACTGGAACGATAAGGCTATTTTGCACACCGCGGCCGATGGTACGCCGTTCTATGCTTACGGCGGCGATTTTGACGCCGACGCAGAAAACCCTGATTTCGACTACCAGCGCTTCTATCAAGATAATGAGGACCCGCAGATGTGCTGCAACGGCATCGTCGGGCCAGACCTTACTCCGCACCCGGGCGCGTGGGAGGTGAAGAAAATCCAGGCGCCTGTGGGTATCTATCTCGAACCTGCGCGCGGGATGATGCCTGCCCAGGACCTGCGGGATGGCCAGGTGACGGTGTGGAATAAGTACCAGTTCCTCAGCCTGGCTCACCTGACGCCGCACTGGGAGCTGGTCGAAAATGGACAGGTCATTCAGGCGGGGATTCTGCCTCCGGTCGATTTACCGGCCGGTCAGCACACTGTACTGGCCATCCCTTTCACCGCCCCGGCCCACACCCTGCCTGGCGCGGAATATTTCATCAACGTGCGCTTTCAACTGGCTGAAGCAGCGCCTTGGGCTCCCGCGGGCCATGTGCTTGCCTGGGAACAATTCCCGCTGCGCCTGGCTACCCCCGAGCCCCCGGAGGTTCGGGTTGAACAACTGCCAGGGCTTAGCTTGATTGAAACAGACGACAACTTGCGCATCCTGGGGCAGGCTTTCCAGCTGACTTTTGGTAAGCACGCTGGCATCCTCACGGAATACCAGGCGCATGGGCTGAACCTGTTGCAGGGCGGTCCCGTAGAAAATTATTACCGCGCGCCTACGGATGTGGATCTGTTAATGGGCAACCCGCCGGCCAGTATCCACCAGTGGCGCGCCAGCGGGCTGGACCGTTTGGAGCGCCAAATGCTGCGCTTGACTGTTGGGCAAATGAGCGCCTGGGAAGTAGAAATTCGTGTAGCCAGTCACATCAGTGCTGCCGGCTGCCCGGATGGAATTGACTCGGAGCTGGTTTACCGGGTGTTGGGCGACGGCTCGCTGCATATCGAAAATACAGTAGACGTATCGGCGCGGCTCCCGCACCTGCCAAGGGTAGGGCTGGAACTGGTCCTCCCGCCCGGCTTCGAGACATTGACCTGGTATGGGCGCGGACCGCATGAGAATTATGCCGACCGCCTGCGCAGTGCGCTGGTGGGTCGTTACACCAGCCAGGTGGACGATCAGTTTACCCCTTACGTTTACACTTCGGAATCCGGTGGTAAAGAGGGCGTGCGCTGGCTGGCACTGACCAATGCGCAAGGGGCCGGGTTGTTGATCAGCGGGCAGCCGCCCCTGCACATTGACGCGCTGCATTACACGATCGCCGACCTGGCCCAATCCCAGCATGCCTATGAACTAACGCGCCGCCCTGAAACAATTCTGCACCTGGACGCGGCGCACATGGGTGTGGGCGGCGATGATGGCTGGATGGCCCCGGTTCACGAAGAATTCCTGGTCCAGCCTGGGCGCTATCACTATGCAGTCACGCTGCGCCCATTGCACGCAGGCGAGAAAATATAAATCAATTTCCAAAACGTTATATCCCCACCCCTCGGCCCCGGCAGGTATCCCCAAACCACCTGCTGGGGTCTTTTGTTTTTCACCATTAATCACCACCTCAATCACATCATCTGGGGATGCGTCATCACCACATTGGGCGCTATGCTTTGAGCAGATTAACAACACCGAAAGGAAAAAATACGAGGCATAGGATGGGTGAAAAACCGACATTTGCAGAAGAACATAACCCGCAGCTGTACTACGAAATTCGCTTGAAGGGACACCTGGACGACCGGTGGTCCGCATGGTTTGAGGGCCTGATCATCACCCTGGAAGAGGATGGCAACACGCTTTTAACCGGCCCGATCATGGATCAGGCTGCGCTGCACGGCTTGCTCAAAAAAGTGCGTGATTTAGGTTTGCCATTGGTCGCGGTCAGTCAGGTCCAATTCAAGGAAACGCAGGAATTTGGTTCAAAAAAAGGAGATCAGAAATGAGTACGATGCAGAAGACGATCGAACTGGAAGATGTGAAGATTAATGTGAAGCTGAAGCTTTCAGCATTATGGATAGCGTTGATGTTGTTGTATATCTATGCAGACATTTTTCATTTATTCATGCCCGGTCAGATCGCGAAAATGACGGAAGGATTTATGGGCCCCTTTCCAGTGACGCAAGGTGCGTTGTTATCTGCCGCAATCCTGATGATGATTCCTGCTGTTATGATTTTTCTAAGCTTAAGCTTGAAGCCTCAACTGAGCCGCTGGGCAAACATCATTTTCGGGGTGCTGTATACGCTGGTCAATCTCAGCAATATGATTGGGGAAACCTGGGTTTACTATCTATTCTTATGTGCTGTGGAAATCGTGCTGACGATTTTAATTATCGGGTATGCCTGGAAGTGGCGCAATCCCGAAATGAGGCCTGAATAACATGGAGAAAAACATGAAAACCTTGCAGAAATTTGGCGGTTTCGCCGCACTGTACCTGGCGGTGGTTAACCTGATTGGAATGGTGCTCTTTCTCGCCGTCCTGGATTACCCCAGCATCACAGACCCGTCCCAAAAGGTGGCCCTGCTGGTCGAGAAACAGATGGTGATCTTTTCCACCAACCTGCTCATGTACGTATTCTTTGGCATTTTCCTGATTGTCCTGTCGCTGGCGTTGTACGAGCGCTTGAAATCCGGGGCGCCGGCGATGATGCCGGTGGCAGCTGTGCTTGGAATTGTTTGGGCTGGCTCGCTGATCGCCAGCGGCATGGTCGCCAATGCGGGGATCGCCCCGGTCGTTGCACTGTATGCCACCGACCCTGCCCAGGCGGCCTTGACCTGGCAGGGAATTGAAGCCGTAGCCAACGGGCTGGGCAACGCCAACGGTGAAATCCTGGGCGGCCTGTTGACCCTGCTGGTCAGCCTGTCCGCGCTGCGGGCTGGCGGGCTTCCCAAGGGGATGGTCCTTCTCGGTGGGTTGGTTGGCGCAGCGGGCATCCTTTCCCTGATCCCAGGGCTGACTGAGGTTCTGATCGGCGTTTTTGGCTTGAGCCAAATCATCTGGTTCGTCTGGCTGGGGATAGTACTGCTGCGCAGTAACCCGGCTGAGACCGCAGAAAAAGCCGGATGGGTTTTGGCAAATGGACGAATAACATCAAAGCCAGCCCAACAATAAGAAGGAAAAAATGAAAAGGATCGTTCCATTCATCATTTTGATCGCCCTGACAGCCTGTACAGGGCTCCCGGCTCAGACACTTGAGCCAGCGGCGACAGACATACCTCGGGCGAGTATGCCAAATCCTGCCTCGGTCTACTGTGAGCAGAATGGGAACAAACTTGTTATTCAAACGGCTGCGGATGGCAGCCAAAGCGGAATTTGTATTTTACCGGACGGCAGCACCTGTGACGAGTGGGCCTATTACCGGGGAGAGTGCGGTCCCGCGGTTCAAAAAAGCCCAACACCTGCTGTGACCGTGGAAGCAACCCAAACAGTAAGTGGCGGTATCATCACAGGCGGTATCCGCGGTGTCACAGGGGGTGTCACAGAAGGACAAGCCTCAGGCGGTTACATGCCACCGGGCACGACAGAAGAAATTTCAGACTGGTGGGGCGTGATCAAGAGCACGCCGCCGGGCGCGCAGTATGATGACTACTTTGAGCGCCAGGACCTGGGGCAGATCATCTACTTTGGCATCGATTCCAGGGACCCGACCGTGGAGGCGCAGATCAAAGCTCTGCGTGATAGCGGCAAGATTGTTCATCTTTATGGCACTTTGTCGAGCAATGTGCCTGACTACAACGGGTCGCAGATCCAGGTGCTTCGGATCGAGGTCGGAGAGATGGGTGTGATGTACAATTAATTTTAGAATGCCTGCACCGCTTCTCTTCACCAAACTCTATATCCCCCCACCAAAGCCAGGAATTGTCCCGCGCTCGCGCCTGGTGGAACGGCTGAATGAGGGCCTTGCTTTAGGCTATAAACTGGCCCTCATCTCTGCCCCCGCCGGTTTTGGAAAAACCATGCTGGTCAGCGAATGGGTGGCGGGCTGCGGGCTGCCCGCGGCCTGGCTGTCGTTGGATGAGGGAGATAATGACCTGGCCCGCTTTCTAACGTACCTCGTGGCAGCGTTGCGCACGCTGCCGTCAGAAACCGGCGAGGCAAATCTTGGAGCTGGCGTGTTGAGTGTGCTCCAAGCCCCACAACCTCTGCCAATCGAATCGCTTCTAACCGAATTCCTCAATGAAATCACCAGCATCCCAGACCATTTCATCCTTGTCCTGGATGATTACCATGTGATTGATTGCAAACCGGTCAACGCGGCGACGGGTGTCGCCGGGTTGAAGTCCGTCGATGGCGCGCTTACCTTTTTGCTCGAGCATTTGCCGCCGCAGATGCACCTGGTGATTGCCAGCCGGGAAGACCCCCATCTCCCGCTGGCACGCTTGCGGGTGCGGGGCCAGTTGATCGAACTGCGCGCCGCCGACCTGCGCTTCACCCCTGCCGAAGCCGCCGAATTTCTCAACCAGAGGATGGGCTTAAACCTCTCGGCCGACAACATCAGCGCGCTGGAAGCCCGCACCGAAGGCTGGATTGCCGGCCTGCAATTGGCTGCCCTTGCACTGCAAGGCACCCTTGCAGTGCAAGGGCCGGCCTCTACGCAGGGAAATCCAGATGTAGATAGATTCATCAAATCCTTTACCGGCAGTCACCGCTTTGTGCTGGATTATCTTCTGGAAGAAGTTTTACATCGCCAGCCCGCTGAAGTCCAGGCTTTCTTATTGCGTACATCAATCCTCGAGCGTTTGTGCGGCCCGCTTTGTGATGCTGTCTGTTCCGCAGGAACAGGCGTGCTCGCCCCCTTTGTTTCCGGTCAACTGACCCTGGAGTATCTCGAACACGCCAACCTGTTCATCGTCTCCCTGGACAACGAGCGGTGCTGGTATCGTTATCACCATCTCTTTGCAGATTTGCTGCGCCAGCGGTTGCTACAGCAACCTCGTTTGCTACAGCAAACGCCGTTGCTACGAAGCAGCACTTTATCTACAGGGGAAGAAAAAGGGGGCGTGGGCGAATTGCACCGGCGCGCGAGCGAGTGGTACGAGCACAATGGCCTGCCAGCCGATGCCATCCATCACGCGCTGGCGGCAAAGGATTTCGAGCGAGCGGCGGCCCTGATCGAATTGGCCGTACCCGAAATGCGCAGGAATCGGCAGGAAGCTACGGCTACGGAACTTGGCTGGCTCAAAGCGCTGCCCGACGAGCTGATCCGCTTCAGGCCGGTGCTCAGTGTGGCCTATGCTTACGCATTATTTGGCTGCGGGGAGCTAGAGGCTGCTGAGGCCAGGCTGCGGGACGCTGAAAGGTGGTTGGAACCGGCGGATTCGGTGGATCCGAAGGATCCAAAGGATCCAAAAGCTGATTTGCACAAGCGAGCGGAATTGCCAGCGGTGGGAATGATCGTCGTAGACGAAAAGGAATTCCGCCGTCTGCCGGGGATGATCGCCCTTCTGCATACCGCGCAGGCTCTGGCCCGGGGCGATCTGCCTGGGACGGTGAAAAACGCGCGAAGGGTGCTCGATCTTGCCCCTGAGGACGATTATCTGATGCTCGGCGGGGCAGCCTCGACGTTGGGACTCGCTGCTTGGGCGAGCGGGGATCTCGAAACCGCCCGCCGGATGACTGCTGAAGGCATGGCAAATGTGCGGCGAGCCGGGTATATCTCTCCCGCCATCGGTGGCGCGATCGTCCTGGCAGATATCCAGATTGCGCAAGGCCACCTCCATGAGGCCATGACCACTTATGAGCGAGCCTTGCAGTGGGCGATGACGCCGGGCGCGCCCATCCTGCGCGGAGCGGCAGACATGCACGTGGGCCTGAGCAACCTGTACCGGGAGCAGAATGATCTGAAGACCGCCACGCAGCACCTGCTCACCAGCCAGGCGCTGGGTGAGCTGGCTGGATTACCGCAAAACCCGTATCGCTGGTGTGCAGCCATGGCGCGCATCCGAGAGGCCCAGGGCGATCTGGATGGCGCGCTCGACCTGCTCGAGCAGGCCGAGCGCCTGTACGTGGCAAACTTTTCCCCGAATGTGCGCCCGATCGCGGCGCGGAAGATCCGTGTGTGGGTGATTCAGGGCAGGTTGGATGAAGCGTTGGGCTGGGCGCGCGCGCAAGGACTGTCGGTTGAAAACGAAATAAGTTACCTGCGCGAGTTCGAGCATATTACCCTGGCCAGGCTGTTCCTGGCTCGTTATCAAAGCGACCCTGCAGACCGCTTCCTGCTTGAGGCAGCGGGCCTGCTGGAGCGCCTGCGGAAAGCGGCCGAGGAAGGCGGGAGGACAGGCAGCCTGATCGAAATCCTCCAATTGCAGGCGCTTGCTCAGCAGGCGCGGGGCGATACCCCGGCTGCGCTTAAGCCGTTGCAGCGGGCGCTTGCGTTGGCCGAGCCAGAGGGTTACGTCAGGATATTTGTGGACGAAGGCCAGGCCATGGCGCAGCTCCTTTTCGAAGCGGCCTCGCAGGGGATTTACTCGCGGCAAGGACTGTCGACTTATACCGGCAAGCTGCTGTCAGCATTGGATGCTGAAAAGCAAAAAGGCGAAGACAAATCTGGCCCAGCATCTGACCAACCAGCTAAGAGCGTGCTGGTCGAGCCTTTAAGCCAGCGTGAGTTGAAAATACTGCAACTCATTGCCCAGGGACTCTCTAATCGTGAGATCGGCGAGCGGCTTTTCCTGGCCCTGGATACGATCAAAGGGTATAACCGCAAAATATTTGACAAACTTCAGGCTCAAAGCCGCACTGAAGCTGTCGCCCGCGCTCGTGAGCTGGGTTTGTTATAAATAACCTGCATTCGGGATTACGCCCGTCCGCTTGAGCGCCGCGCGGCCGGTGACATCCCCCGTACTGGATTACCCCCAACTGAAGTTAAAATAGCAATTTCCCCTGACCATCTCCCCCTCAACCATTAAAAACAACACCATCAGTGGACACTAAAGTGTCTATTCGATAACACTATGCTGCGGATAAGATACCTATATCTTGAGCAAGTGGAATGGACTTTATGAGCTGGCTACAAAAGGAGAAGGGAGTTGTCAAATAAAACCAATTTCAAAACGGATTCAGGTCAACCGATGGTCTATCAGATCAGGATCAAAGGTCAATTGGATGCTCAATGGACAGACTGGTTTGAGGGCCTGACCATCACGCTGGAAGAGGACGGCGATACACTGCTAACCGGCCCGGTGATCGATCAGGCCGCGCTGCATGGCTTGCTAAAAAAAGTGAATGGTTTGGGCTTGCCTTTGGTGTCGGTGTGTCCTCTAGAACCCGGCCAGGGAGATGGGTCAGACGGCCAATAGGAATTGGATATCCTCTATAAGGAGCAAGTAATGAATACAAACAATCCAACGACCGGAATAGATCCAAAAGTGAAGCTTTCGTTGTTATGGATCTTTGTTGTACTGCTGATGGTTTATGCGGATATTGTTTCTTTAATGGATCCGACATCCGCGATCCGGGTAAGGATGATAGGAGATCCAATGTCTGAAGGGTTTTTGTTGGCAGGCGCAATCGTCATGGTCACTTCGCTTGCCATGGTGATCCTGTCCTGGGTATTGAACTACAACGTAAATCGCTGGGTAACCATTGTAATTGGCGCTTTTATGATTCAACAAATTGTGACTGGCGGGCACGGGCTGTATTATGTGTTTTTTGAAACCGTGGAAATCGCGTGCATCCTACTCACGATCTGGTTGACCTGGAAGTGGAAACCAGCTATTACGCCGCATATCCTTTGATATTTTCCTCAAGGAATTCGATGGGTACAGGTTATCGAGACCAGTGGAATGAAACGCATTCCTATCGTTCAAAATGGAATAATGAAATGAATACAAACAAGAAAATCGCAAGGCTCGCAGGATTGTTCTACCTGATCTTTATCCTGCTCAACATCCTGGTAAAGATCATAGGGCGCTCCAACATGATCGTCTTGGGAGACGCTGCAACAACCGCCCAAAATATCACCGCCTCCGAAGGATTGTTCCGGCTCAGTTTCATGAGCGATCTGCTTTCGGCCGTGTTCTTCCTCCTGGCAGCCTGGGCGTTATACGTATTATTGGCCCCGGTCAATAAAAACCTTGCGCTCCTTTTCTTGTTATTGAACCTGGGCGGCGTGGGAGTGCAGTCGCTCAACCTGCTCAATCAAATCGCGGCCTTACTGCTGCTGGGCGGAGGGGATGCGCTGAGCGTGTTCCTGCCAGGCCAGGTGCAGGCCCTGGCGTTGTTCTTCCTCAACTTACAGGAGCACGGGTTTATGATCGCCCAGGTCTTTTACGGCGCCTGGCTCTTCCCGCTGGGATACCTCGTTTATCAATCGGGTTTTCTTCCCAAATTCCTGGGCATTTTGGTTCTGGCGGATTGTGTTTGCTGGCTGGCTTATTTCTTTCAATACTTCCTTTTCCCTAACTTCACCGCCATCACCTACTTGAGCTTCCCCGTCGGATTCCTTGCGGAATTTGGACTTGCGTTGTGGCTTTTGACGATGGGTACAATGGATCAAAAACCAGCCAGAGTAGCGGCTGCGTGAGATAGGCGGCTTTTTATTCCATTGCATTCGCCTCTCGGCCAGTATGGCGCTGACCAATACGAATTACAAAGCGAAAGCAAAATTATTAGCTCGTCGGGCTATCCCTTCTTCATGGGAGACAGTAGATGAAAAGATCAAAAGAAATCTGGCGAAAGGCCGCGCTATGGGCTGTCGCAGGCGGCGTCGCTTTCTGGTTAGCAAACTTCGCGATTTCTCGAACGCCCATTGCGGCGGAATATCGAGCGGCCTTTTCCATTTCCTATTTTCCAATGCTGCTCGAGTCCTTGCTGGGTGGCTTGATGATCGGTTTTTGCGTCAGCTATTTCCTGCTTCGTTTCTTTGATAAAATCCCGGTAAAGGATCCAATGCTTAAGTCTGTAATCCTTAGCATGATGGTTCTGAGCCTTATCACAGTTCTGATTGGGGGCCCATCCAATTATTACGCGACAGGGGATGGCTTGCATTTCTTTCTCATCGGCACAATATTCAACTTAATCCGGATGCTTGCCCTCGCCATAACAATTGGATATATGTGCAAAAGGCAGTCCACGCGAGTAGGCCCAGCCATCCGATAAGCTCAATAGAGGCGGGAAAGCTACACCGGGCATTGTGCGATGCGATCCGTTGGAACCCATGACCCAGGCGCAGCAGCCCGTTGACAAAGAGGATAAAAAGGGAAGCGCAGTCACTGCGAAGGAACCTAAGTGCGGATTCGAGCGACACGCACTAAGACCAGATGGAGTGCATGGATCTTAGCCAGTATGCCGAAGAGGGAGGATTGGTCGATAATCAGCCCGCTCAAAACAGTTTCACCTTCAGGCTCGTTGCGGATCGCCAGCCCTTCGAACCAATCGGACCAGCGCTCCGTCAGGTACCCTTCAACCCAAATCTCATAAACGTAGGGTCTGTCCATGTGAATCCTATCGAAACAACATCGGGCGCAGGCTTTCTGCCCAGGTATGGACCGCGTCCCAATTGCGGTAATCGCCCGCTTTGAGATGGATGGCGGCTAAAAAGATGCGCAGCCCGAGCTTCTCCCATAGCTTTGAATATTGGTTAGGCCAAAGCGCCCCGGCAAAGCTCCCCTCAGCGACTGGCTGGATCTGTGCGCGCAGCGGGGCCAACCAATCCGGCACCATGCGCTTGTACTGCTCGCTGCTGGTCGCCAGCATCATGCAAACCTGGAAAACCGCCGTTGGCATCCGCCGCAGCGCGGCCTGGTGGCGGTCCACGAATTCCGCTGCTTCAGGCATCCATTTGCCGCTGTGAACGGCGCTGCCAATGATGACGGCTGTGTAAGCGTTGAGCTCCGTCACTTCATTGACCGGATGCACGTCCACGACTGTCCCATTCGTTGAGAGCGTTTGGCCGATGGCTTCAGCGACCCCGGCAGTGGAACCCCCTTGACTGGCATAAGTGACTAAAATTTTGTCGTTCATTGATTTTCCCTTCATTATCGTCCAAGTTGAAAAAACCGCCGCGCCAGCAGGAGCTGGTAGGTTATCATGAAAAGCGCACCCGCTGCAGCGATCAGCATAGCCGTGTTGAATTGATTGGGAACAAAGGCCGTGAGGATGAAAAACACGCTCATCAGGCTGAAACCCACCAGCCCTAACCACCCTGTCCACTTTCCAAACACTTCTCCCCGCAGCATTCCGCTGGCGATGAGCAGCCCGGCGATTTGGGTGAAGAACAGGCCCACAAAAGTGCCCGGTGTCAGGTCAGCGCCTTGGGCCAGCACGGCACGCCCGGCGGCTTCGAGCAGAGGCCTTTGCGCCTCGGCCGCCGCGGCATATTTCTGGCTGAGCGCAAACAGGGGGAAGACCGTGTTGCTGGATAGGTAGACGGCTGTCCCAATGAAAAACAAGATCGAGGCAAGCCCGGAAAGGGCTGGGCGATGCTGCCGAAATGCCTGCGTGAACGCCAGGTAAATCGGGATACTCAGCGACAGGGTGAGGATATTGATCACGCCCAGGCTGCTGAACGCGGCGAAGGGGTTGGTTTGAAACAATGCGAACCATTCGCTGACGCTGACGGCGCTGTTTTCGCGCGCTTCCATTCCCATTGAAGTGAGCGCATCGGTCAGCCCGGCCAGGATAACCAATAACGCCATTACCCCTGCGACTCTGTAGAGAGCTTTCGAGGTTTTATTCGAAATCGCCCGTGTTTGTTTCATAGCAAAACGCTCCTTATTCTTGTGCGCTGTCCATCTGCCTGACGACAATCGCCCAGTTAAAATCTCGTCAGTTGAGCACCCGTTTACCGGACAGGCCAACCCCGGCCAGGTAGCGCGCTTTCGGTTTCGCTGACTCCAGCGCGCGCAGCATTAAGACTGATACTGCTCCGGGTCCAGGTTCCTCAGCCGGAAGAGTCCCAAAGCTACCAGGAGATACCAGGCAATATTCGCAAGTCCGCCGATCATGGCCACGATCAAGATCGGATTGTGTGAGGAAGGGATGAAGGCCGAGAAAATCTCAAAGATCAGTAAAAAGCTATAACCGATCGATGCCCGAGACCGCAGCCGCTTGTTTGAACAGCTTTCCCCGAAGTATCACGAAGGCCATCAGAATGCCGGCGATTTCAGAGAAGAAGAAAGCCAGAAAAGTACCCGGGGTATGGCTCTGGCCTACCGCAAGCAGCGCCTGTCCAGCCGCCGCCAGCATGGTTCTTTCGGCTTCAGTGGTGGCAGATGCGTATTGATTGCTCAGGGCAAGCATCGGGAAGGCCCGGTTGGTCGCGTAAAAGATAGCCATGCCGATGAACGCGAGGATCGTGGCCAGGGCAGCTGCCTGTGGATTGGATTTGCGGTGGATCCAGTAGAGCGTAAACAGTATGGGGATGCTAAAGGCAATCATCACGATATTCAGGAGGCCCAGGTTGCGCAGGCTCAGGAATGGGTGGTTCTGCAGCAGCGCGAACCACTCGCTAACCGTCTCGGCAGTCGTATAGCCGCCGGGCAGGAAGGTAATCAGGATTTCGAACAGCGCCGTCAGCACCGTTAGCAGTGAGGCGATGCCGCCCAGGGAACAGATGTTATGCCAGGGTGAGCCAGCCCTTTGGTCGCGATCTGTATCCTGGCGGATCGCATAGCTTTGTGCAGTCATTTCTTCCTCCTTAATCAATCTATTCAACGTCAGTTTGGGATCTCCCACCTGCCGCCCTCAAGCGGCGCTTCCGGCTAGCCCGAATGCACGTTATTGAAGTCATATAAACAATATAGAGCGCGGAAGGTCCTCTGTCACTGTCCTAAAGAGGTGTCTTCGATCAGCGGAAAGAAAAAAGCAGGTATACCAAAGTACACCTGCCTGGAGCGAACCAGGTTGGGGGAAGGGACGGGATTAGTTGTCTGGAGAGAGCAAGCCGAACTGGCGCGCGCGAGAAACTGCCTGGGTGCGGCTGTTGACGTTCAGCTTGCCATAAATGTTGCCTGTATGTTTCTTTACTGCACTGACCGTGATCACCAGTTTTTCGGCAATCGTCTGGTTCGAGTCCCCCTGCGCAATGAGCTGGAGCACTTCCAATTCCCGTGCGGATAATGGTTCAACCAGCGGTGGAATTCCGGCTGCCAGTGAACCTGGCACAGGAAGTGGGCCGGCTTTCTCTTGCTCAACGGCTGGATGGGGAAAAGCGGCCAGTAGCTGCTGGAGGTACGCCTGCCGCACCTTTTCTGGCAGGGTGCCATTCAACAGCTCGGTGAGAATGTCAGCGACCGGTTGCCCTTCTTCAATAAAGGGGCTGATAAACCCCTCGGGTTCGGCCAGCTCGAGCGCTTTTGCGGCGGTGGTGAGGCTCTTCTGCCGCTCGCCCAGGACGGCATACATCTGACTGAGCAGCAGCAGTGTTTCTAAGGCCGCCGGTAGATGCTGGCACTGGAGCTCTCCCTGGATTAAGCGTTCAGCCAAATCGATCCCACAGCTCAACCGCGCAGGATCCGGTTCTTTTTTCGCTTGGTACAAAAGAACGCGCAAAGCACTGTTGTACAATAGGCTTGCTTCCCAGGTGACGGGTGCGCCGGGACCAAGGGCAGGAAAATCGAAGGTTTTCCCAAAACGGAAACCCTCGGCTTCAAGCAGCTGTTCGGCGGCTGCCAGCTGGGCAGTATGCCAGGTCCACTCGCACTTGCTGCGCGATGACATTTTCACGGATCATGGCTGGTGGAATGATGCCCGCCAGATGGTTGGCTTGTTCCATTTCGCGCATCGATCCTTCCAAATCGCCGGCCATCTGGCTAATTTTGGAGCGCATGAGGTGAAAATAAATCTCGGGGTCGCTGTAACCGCTTTTCCCACTGATCTCCATAGAGCGCTGCTGATATTCCCTGGCCAGATCAAACTGATGCCAATAAAAGTAAACCTCTCCCAGCTCGCCATACAGGGTGGCGCTGAAAGGGACTTTCTTCCCGGATATTTCCAGCCGGCGGATGGCTTCCTGAACAATTTCAGAGGTGCGCTGGAGCCGTCCCTGCTTCAGCACCATCTGCGCCTGGCCCGAAGTCCCCAGCACTTCAAGGGTCATATCGCCAATACGCCTGGCGTCCTGGACCAGCATTTGGAAGACCTCCGCCGCACGCTCATAATCGAAGGTCTGCTGGTAGGCTTTCGCCAGCGTCACATAGATCATGCTGCGGATATTCGGATCCACCTCGGGCAGCAGCTTGTGCGCCTGGATGGCCAGGTCACGGCTCTCGGATGGTTTCCCTTGGGCTATGAGCAGCTCGGCTTGAATCGCTAACCATTCGGCCTGCAGGGATACGCTCAACAGCTCGGGGGCCGATGAGGAGAAAATGGTCCGCAAGCGGTTGATAAAGGGCATGGCCTTGGGCAGCATTCCGCGCAGCAAGTTCATCCAGGCATAGGCCATGTTTATCTTGGGGCTGTTAGCGACATATTCGGCTGGGATGGCTTGCAGCCAGCGTTCAAGGGTGCGTACGTGGGCCTGGAGGATCATCGGTAAGGCGGTTTCTTCAACCAGCCGAGCAGCAGACCGGTAATCTGCTGCTGCCAGAGCGTGATCGACTGCCTCAGCAATCATAGCATTTTGTTCATACCAGCGGGCCGCGCGCTGGTGCAGCTGCTGAATGGCAACTTTTGATAGGCTGTTTTGCAGGCGGGCCCTGAGTAAATCGGCGAACAGGTGATGGTAGCGAAACCAGCGGCCTTCGTCATCCAGGGGAACGATAAAGATATTGGCTTGCTGCAAGGTCTTGAGTTTGGCCTGCCCGTCCGGGCTGGCATTTGTTCCTTCGGGATAACAGACAGCTTCGCATAGGTCCGCGTTCAGCTGCTCGAGGATGGAGGATTGCAGCAAGAAAGCCTGCATATCTTCAGGCTGTCGTTTGAGCACTTCATCGACCAGATATTCGGCGATATAGACATGGCTGCCGGTAAAAGCCTGGATAAAGGCTCCAACATCGCCGCGCCCCTGCAGGGATAAAGCGGCCAACTGCAAGCCAGCAATCCAGCCTTCGGTGCGTTCTTCCAAAGCCGCCAGGTCTTCTGCTGTCAGGGACAAGCCCATCGTGTGGTTGAGGAATTCGGCTGCCTCTTGCAGTGTAAAACGCAGTGCTTGCGCGCGGATTTCGACCAGCTGATTTCGGGCGCGATAACGGGCCAGCGGCCAGGGGGGATCGGTCCTTGTGGAAACGATCAGGTGCAGATTATGGGGTAGGTGATCCAGCAGAAACAGCATACTTGCCTGGAGCGATGGGTTTTGGATGGTGTGGTAATCATCCAAAACGAGCACCAGCGCCTGGCTCTGGCGGGTGAGATCATTGATCAGCAAAGTCGGGATGGCATCTTCTGGCGCCGGCTGACTGTTCGCCGCCGGCTGACTATGTGCCGCCGGCTGTCTATTCGCCGCCGGCTGTCTATTCGCCGCCGGCTGCGGCGAGCGCAGCAGCGCCAGGGCGGTTTCGCCCACCTCGCTGAAGGCGGATTGGCAGGCGGTAATCAGGTAGCTCCAAAACCGGTTTGGATCATTATCGCCTTCATCCAGCGAAAGCCAGGCAACCCGCAGCGCAGTTTTGCCCGGCTTTGGGATCTTGACAACGAATTCACTGAGCAGGGTGGTTTTCCCAAACCCGGCTGGGCCTGAAAGCAATGTAAAACTACCCGGATGTTGTAATCCGGATAGCAGTTTTTCGACCAGGCGCGGTCGTGCAACCGCACCAGCGCGCACCGGCGGAATGTAGAACTTGGTAGAAAGGAGGGAAAAGGACATTCTAGACTCGATTATACATCGTCCATTCCGCCAACCTTTAACGGATCTCACCTAGTTTTCAGGCCAGCCTCGCTTCTTCCAAAAGCATACTATCAGGGCGGCCGCATTTATCCCAGATGGGAAAGGATGCGGGATACCTTGCGGGCTCGCGAGGCTGGCCGTCTGCGAATAATCCACTCGGCCACCGCCAGATTGATCACCCAGGCTGCGCCCATCAGCAATGCCCTGCTGAGCTCACCCGGTTTGCCAGCAATCATCTCTCCGGCCATGAGCATCAGCGCCTGGGTGCCTGCCCCCAGACCGATCGCATAGCCGCGCATCATCCAGGCGCGGTGCTGCTTCACGTTTCCCCGCCGGATGGTAGTAAAGGCGCGGGCGATGGACACGATCATGCCCAACCCGAACAGCAGCCGCAGTGCAGAAAGGAAAACCCCGTCGCCAACCGGGTGGGGATAGAAGAGGGTCATCCACAAGCCTGAAAACCCAACCAGCAGTCCACATACCACCAGGAACCGCCCTGCCGTGCGGTGCCAGCCCGGCCAGCGCCGCCGGAAACCGGTCGTAAATTGGAAAGCGCCCAGGATGGCGAACAGGCTGGCGCTCACGATATGCACGACCACGGGCAGGGGCGAGGCAAAGAAGCGGGCGTTGGCCGGCGTGATCTCCGCGCCGCCGGTCAGCTGGGTCAGGCGGAAAGCGCCGGCCGAGATCGGGATAAAGCTCAGCATGAGCAGCGCCGCGATCACAAGCCACTCTGGCGAACCTTTTCTCGCCGAAGTTTTGGTTTTGGGAGGTGCAGGTTCCAGGAATTCATTGGCTTGATGCACTTCAGGGGTTCTTCCTTCATCGTAGACATTTGCATTCATTTTTTTTCTCCTTTGACAGATCGGTTAAGGGCAATGGGCGGTTTACGGTTCGCCCCGAACATTCCGGGGGTAGTCACGGGCTGGATGACCAGCAGGTAAAAAATGGACAAGCAGTTGTCAGGCCGCTTGTCCATTCCACGCGGGCTCCTGGAACTTAGTCGGCTGCAGTTTCGACAGGCTGAAGGTATCCCTTGATGACAGGCGTGGGTTCCGAGACTGGCGCGCGCCGCTCAAAGAAGAGTGCAAATCCCAGCCAGGCCAGAGCGATACCCATTGGCATGGCCGCAAAACGAGCGAACTGGTGCGGAAGCAGGGCAACCATGCCAATCGCCAAAGGCCCCGAGCTGGCCAGCAGGACAGCCGCCCAGCGCGGTAGGATGCGGGCGCGGAAGGTTGCGATGCCAAACAGCAGGAGGCCGAGTAAATACAGGATTGGTAAGATGTTATATACCAGCGCGAAAGCGCCCAGGTCCATCGAACCGCCAGCCCCACTGGACATCCCCATGACGCTCTCCACAAACGCCGGCGCTACGTTCGCTAACAACGGCAGGAGGGTGGGTTCGGCAAATGCAAAGCACATTTGGACGGCATAAAAGATGGTTACCAGCAGATAGCCAGCCAGACCCAACCAACCGGCCTTTTCTACCTGCCTGGCGTAGAGCCCGGCGATGCCGAATAGGCCAAAGAGGCACATAACTGTTTTAAATGAAGTGATGATGATGAATGCGCTGGTGGTGACTGACGCAAGAACGTCCGGTGGGTGGATCGGCTGTATAGCCGCGAAAATGGTCCCTGCTACGACAGCCGATAAACCGGCTGCGCGGATAAGGTTCGGGGTAGTTACTTTCATTTTGCTCTCCTCAATCAATATCTGTTGGTGGGTATGCATGGATTTGTCTCCTTCACGGTTTGTAGTCTTGCGATTGCTGTTCATGGTAGGTCTCCTTTATCTGAAGGATTTGGCTGAGTTTCAGCGAGATGGACTTGCCTGACCGAGATCAGCGGCATTCCCAGGTCGCGCACTTTTCTAAGCAATCCATGCAGGGCGGCCTGATCGAACCGGCCCGTTAGCAGCGTGCTGCCGCTTTCTTCTCGGGCGACGGTCAGACCCTCAAACCAGGCGGCTCGCCGGTCATTCAGGTGCCCTTTGATGCGAATTTCATAAAGCCCGGGTTCGGACTGGTTTTCTGTAAGTGCATGTGTTTCATTCATTCTGCGCCTCGCGCCTTTCCGCCTTTCTTTTAGGGTCTTCAGGTTGTCATTCGTTTCTTCTCCACTAATATACAAATTAAAGTAGGGAGGAGTCTTCCCCAGATGTAGGGATCTATGTGGGGATATCAGATAATTTATATAAGAATATGGATTGGGGATGCTGGAAAAGCAAAAGCCCTACCCGATAAACCAGTATTTGCTGGTTTATCGGGCAGGGCTGCTGGACGCCTGCTCGGACGGCGCTATTCCCTGATTACACCAAACCCAGTTCTTCAGCTCGTTTAACGGCTGCCCGGCGATTCCTGACATTGAGTTTGCTGAAGATGCTTTTGGTATGGGTGCGAACCGTGCTCAAGGCGATCACGAGTTCCTGGGCGATCTCCGGACCGGAAAGCTCGGTCTTGAACAAACGCAGAATTTCCAGCTCGCGCTGGCTTAAAGGTTCCACCAGACTTGTTTTTGCGGGTTGACTTTCCAGCTTAACCTGAGATTGTGCAGCCGGGGCAGTTGAGCGAGAGGATTCCCCTGCAGTGGCCTGGCTCATGGACCCCTGTCCTACCTGTGCCTGCCTGTGCTGGCGAACACTCCAGGGTTTCCCAGGGGCAGGCAAGCCGGCAAGCACAGACGGTGGGTCAGATTGGACTGCCTCCAGCAGTTTGCCTGAATAATCTGGCCTGATCCCGCGAGCGGCAGCTTCAAGCAGCAGCTGCGTCAGCGGGGGACCTTCGTCCACGAACATGCGCACGTAACCCTCTGGCTCTGCCAGAGTCAAGGCCTGCTGCAGCGGTAGGAGAGCAGCCGGGAGATCGCCCTGGGCCTGATGCGCAAGCGCCTGCAATACCAGGATTTCGATCAGGCTGCCTGACCTTCCCCCTTCTTGAGCTGCTTTCAAGAGGCGCTCCAGCAGTCCCAATGCCTCAAGCAGGGAGCTGCCCGCAGGGTCGCGCCTGGATTGAGCCAGCAGGATTTTGGCCAGGGTGATATGCTCGAACTCGCGCAGGTAGCTGAGGTCGTCCTGAGCGGTCAGGTTCTGCGCGCGCGCCCAGGCCAGGGCTTCCTCTAACCTGCCCTGAGCGACCCATACCCGGGCCTTGGCCGCCGTGACAGGGCGCACATTGGGAGAGAAGTCGCCCACGTACAGGCGCTCCGCCTCATTGAGCAACTCGAGCGCGCCGTTTAGATCGCCCTCAGCCTCCCGAATGCGCGCCAATGCCGCGCGCCAGCGATACTGGTTTTGGGGTAACCCGGTATGTTCGCCCTGCTCCTGACTCCTCTGCAGGTACTGCAGGGCAGCTTGCAGATCGTTCTGCTCTCGGAACAGCCCACTCATCCCCACCAGCATATCGGCGGTTCCCCGCATGGTTGGCGTGCCGTGCTCAGCGGCCAGCTGCAGCGCTCGCTGATAGGTGCGGATCGCCTCGCGGAGATGACCCTGGGCAAGGTTAATATCTGCAAGGGCGAGGGCGCAGCCGATCACATCAGAGATGAAACCGGCCTTCTGAATCCAGGCCATGCCCTCGACATACCAGCGCTGCGCTGCCTTGAGATCTCCGTTTGTCCAATAGGCGAGCCCCAGGAGGGCCGCCGCCCCACCGCGCCTGAGATGGTCATCTTCCAATACGAGACCGAGCGCCTGTTGGGCGTATTGCAGCGTGCCAGCCACATTGCCAAGCATCAAAGCCAGACCGGCGCGGTGAACAGCGACCGCACCCGGCAGCCGGCGAAATTCTTCTTGATCAGCTACCACCATAGTCTCAGCCGCGCCCTCCGGGAAATCACGCCCGTTATTTGTCAGGATCAGCCAATGCTCTGCGGCCTGCAGCCAGGTTTCCACACCCTGGATCCCGCCGGTTTGCATTAATGCCCCGGCATACAGGTTACAAAGCACGGGACGGTCGCGGATCAGCGCCTCCGGGAGCGTTTTGAGCCAGCCAAGCAGGGTGGCCTCCTGCCTGGTTCGGCTCATCGTTGGAAATATACGTTCGACCAGGTCCGCCGCCCGCTCGAAATCCTCACCGGCCAGCGCATGGCGGATGGCTTCGGCTGGCGATGCATTGTGCTCATACCACTCGCTCGCGCGCCGGTGCAGCACAGGTACCAGACCGGGCTGCTCTGCCATTAAATGCAAACGCAGAACTTCACCAAAAAGGTGGTGATAGCGATACCAGTGCCGCTTGTCATCCAGCGGAATGATAAAGAAATTGCCGCGCTGCAAGGCCGCTAACTGGGTGTTGCTGTCCAGCTGGCCGGGGGCGGAGGCTGTGGACTGGGTTGTATCGTAGGAACAAACGGCATCGCATAACGGACCATTCAAGCGGTCGAGAATGGAGGTCTGGAGTAGGAAGCTGCGGACAGGTGCAGGTTGACGCTGCAAAACTTCCTCGACTAAATAATCCACGATATACCGGTCGTCACCAGCGAAAGATGTGATGAACCCATGCACGTCCTCTCGCCCCCGCATGGAGAGCGCCGCCAGCTGGAGTCCTGCAATCCAGCCTTCGGTGCGATTCTCCAGGGCGGCGACTTCTTCCGGCGAGAGGCGCAGGCCCATTACCTGGTTGAGAAACTCAGCCGCTTCAGCGGGGGTAAAGCGCAAGTCACTGGCGCGCAGTTCGGTCAAGCGCCCCTGAGCGCGTAACCGGGCCAGGGGAAGCTGGGGATCTTCACGGGTCGTAATCACCAGGTGCATCTGTTTTGGCAGGTGCTCAATCAAAAAGGTGAGCGCCTGATCAATCGATTGGGAATCAATCAAGTGGTAGTCGTCAAGAACCAGGCTAAATTCATCTTGGAAGCCTGAGATTTCATTGAGCAAACCCGTCAAGACCGATTCGATAGGCCAGACCTGTGATGCGTCAAGCCCGCTCAAAACCTCTGCCCCCAGATCCTTTTGAAGGGTCTGCAATGCCGCGATGAGGTAGGTTAAAAAGCGGATGAGGTCGCTGTCGCCTTCGTCCAACGCGAGCCAGGCAGTTGGCCGCTTGCAGCAGGCTACCCACTCGCTGACCAGGGTGGTCTTTCCATAACCGACAGGCGCTGAGATCAGCGTTACCCCTGGCATCGAGCTTGAGGTGAGGCCTTCGTTCAACCGCTCAATCAGGCGGGGGCGAAGTACAACTTTTGATCGCGGAGGTGGAATGAATAATTTCGTGGCTAAAATCGTCAACAACATAGATCCATTATATAGCAAACCTGATCACGCGGTTTATTAAGCCAATTTATTCAATTGACCAGGGCAGGGCGATTGCAATAAAATCCTCACCCCGCGGTCCAAAACCTGCAAACCCCGGCAGGTTTCAGAGAGGGGAGGCAGAAATCGGACGAATGTTCGCGCCAAAAACAGGCACCCCTCTCCGTTTTCAGGCTTTGGCGAAAATGGAGAGGATACGGTTCGCCGCTTTCGTTGATTGCGCTGAGCGTGACATCCATGCGGCGAACCGCGTTCGCCGCTTTCGTTAATTGCGCTGAGCGTGACATCTATGCGGCGAACCGCGGGGTGAGGATTTTTTGTAAAACCGTAAACTATTTTTTTGTAGTGCAATCGCCTTCTATTTTTGGGTGCTTCCTTTGTTTATACATCAGCTCAAATTTATGGGCGATGTATAATTAATCTTGGAATGCCTGCACCACTTCTCCTTACGAAACTCTATCTCCCCCCAGCTCGGTCGAACGTTGTCCTCCGTCCCCAGCTGATCGAGCGGCTTAAGCAAGGTCTCGCTTTAGGAAGCAAACTGATTTTGATTTCGGCGCCTGCCGGCTTTGGGAAAACGACCCTGGTCAGTGAGTGGATTGCTGGCTGTGAGGAACCGGTGGCCTGGTTGTCGCTGGACGAAGGCGATAATAACCTCTCTCGCTTTTTGACGTACCTTGTCGCGGCTTTGCAGACGCTGCCGCTAAAAACGGACGGGGCAAATATTGGAGCAGGGGTGCTGGCTGTGCTCCAATCCCCTCAGTCGCCCTCGGCTGAAGCGATTCTGACCACCCTGCTCAATGAAATCAACGCCATTTCAGACAACTTTATCCTGGTGCTGGATGATTACCATGTGATTGATGCCAAACTCGTAGATCAAGCCCTGGCATTCCTGGTCGAACACCAACCGCCACAGATGCGCCTGGTGATCGCAACCCGTGAAGACCCGCCTTTACCTCTGGCGCGCCTCCGCGCGCGTGGCCAATTGACCGAACTGCGCGCCGCCGACCTGCGCTTTACCCCGGCTGAAGCTGCCGACTTTCTGAACCGGATGATGGGATTGAACCTGAGAGATGCAGACATCGCCGCACTGGAAAGCCGCACCGAAGGTTGGATTGCCGGCTTGCAATTAGCTGCTCTGGCTTTACAAGGGACGATCGCCATGCAGGGGCATCCAGATCCCGCCAGTTTCATCCAATCTTTTACCGGCAGCCACCATTTTGTACTGGACTATCTGGTGGAAGAAGTCCTGCAGCAGCAGTCCGTAAGCGTTCAGGCATTCCTGCTGCGCACATCCATCCTCGAGCGCATGTGCGGGCCGCTGTGTGATGCGGTTTTGGGTGCTCCTTCTGCTTCCGGTCAGGCGACCGCGGGTCAGGCGACCGCGGGTCAAGCGACCGCGGGTCAAGCGACCCTGGAATATCTCGAGCGTGCCAACCTGTTCATTGTCCCTTTGGATAACGAGCGGCGCTGGTATCGCTATCACCATCTCTTTGCCGAGTTGCTGCGCCAGCGGCTGCAGCATAGCGCGTCATCAGAGAGCGAAGCGGAGGATCACCTCCGTGCCAGTGTGTGGTATGAGGAAAATGGTCAGGATCTGGAAGCCTTTCAACATGCGGCAGCTGCCAATGATGTTGAACGCGCTGCACGTCTGATGGAAGGAAAGGGGATGCCCCTGCACTTTCATTACGCGGTAACGACGATCCTGAACTGGCTGGCGTCGCTAAGCAGGGGAGTCCTGGATGCCAAGCCCTTGTTATGGGTCCGGTATGCCTCGATGGCGCTGATTACCGGCCAAACTGTGGGGGTCGCAGAGCGCTTACAAGCTGCTGAGGCAGCTTTAGCTGCCACCTTGCAAGGCGCTGAGCCGGACGATCAGAACCGCGACCTGATCGGACAAATTGCCGCCGCCAGGGCAACCTTAGCGCTCCTCTCTCAACATCTGACAGAAGACATCATTGTTCAATCACAACGCGCGCTGGAGTATCTCTCCCCCGCTAACCTGTCGTTTCGCTTTACCGCAACCTGGGCGCTGGGAGCTGCTTACCAGGCCCAGGGCGATCGGGCTGCTGCCGAACGCGTTCTTACGGAAGCTTTATCGATCAGCCAGATGTCTGGGAAAAAATTTCATCTGACATTGGCTTCGAATGGCCTGGGGCGGGTGCAGGAATTAGAAAATCAGCTTTACCAGGCGGCTGCAACCTATCAGCGCGGGCTGCAACTGGCCGGCGATTATCCACATCCAACCAGTACCAGCCAAACGTATCTGGGTCTGGCCCGAATTTATTATCAATGGAACGACCTGGATACTGCCGAACGATATGGGCAGCAGAGCCTGCTGTTGAGGCAGCAGTTTGACCAGCTAAACCTGTTTATTATTTCTGAAGTGTTTCTCGCCCGCCTGAAATTGGCCAGGGGTGATGTAGCCGGCGCCGCCGCTATGCTAGCAGAGATTGAGCAGTCCGTGCGCCAGCATAACTTTGTGAATAGGATGCCTGAGGTAGCTGCCGCACAAGTAATCGGACTGCTTCAACAGGGTAACCTGGCGGCAGCTGCTCATCTTGCGCAGACGTACGCGCTCCCCATCAGCCAGGCGCAGGTACACCTGGCCCAGGCAGATCCATCCGCAGCCCTGGCGGTGCTGGAGCCACTGCGCCAACAGATGGAAGCAAAAGGATGGGCAGATGAACTGCTCAAAGTGCTGGTGCTTCAGGCCATCGCTCTGCACGCGCATGGCGAAAAGGATAAGGCTGTGCAACTGCTCAGTGACGCGCTGACGCTGGGCGAACCGGGCGGCTTCATCCGTCTCTTTGTTGACGAAGGCGAGCCAATGCGCTCACTGCTGTGCTTGTGGATTGATAAGCAGGCGGGTGAAGGTCACCCGCCGCTCGAGTATGCGGCCAAACTCCTGGCTGCCTTTACCCAAAATGCGGCAGCCTCAAAATCAGCCGTTATCCATCCCGAATCGGACATGCTCAAGACTGAGGGTCAACCCGCAAAAACCAGACTGCTAGAACCTGAGCATCCACCAGCCAGGAACGGGTTGATGGATCCTTTGAGCGAACGCGAGCTAGAAGTGCTCCGGCTGCTGCGCAGCGAATTAAGCGGACCTGAAATTGCCCGTGAGCTGATCGTGTCGCTCAACACCTTGCGCACCCACACCAAAAACATATTTAGCAAACTGGGGGTCAACAACCGCCGGGCGGCCGTTCGCCGCGCCGAGCAGCTTGACTTGTTCTAACGACTCCTAAGTCGCACCTCTCGGCCCCGGTAGGTATCTGTAAACCACCTGCTGGAGTCCTTTGTTTTTCACCATTAATCACCAGCTTAATCACATCATCTGGGGATGCGTCATCACCAGGTTGGGCGCTATCTTTTGAGCAGATCAGGCCGCGCTGCATGGCTTGCTTAAAAAAGTGTGTGATTCAGGTTTGCCATTGGTCGCAGATAGTCAGGTCCAATTTAATGAAACGCATCCGGATTGTTGAAAAAGGAGACAAAAATGAAGAATTTACAGAAAATGGGCGGCATTGCTGCGCTGATTGGGGCAGCAACAAACCTCCTGGCTATTGTGATGTTTATAACCCTGGCCCCCAAAGGCTTCGGTTCTGACAACCCAGGCCAGAGCGTGGCTTTTCTTGCGGACAATCAGGCGACCCTGCGCGGATGGTACCAAATCATCTATTTGGTCTTCGGCGTGAGTTTGATTTTCGTGTCAATGGCGCTCTATGAGCGCTTGAAGGCTGGCTCAGCTGGGCTGGTACAGGCAGTGACCACCTTTGGCATGATCTGGGCCGTCCTGGTCCTTGTGATGGGCACACTCTCCATCAACAACTTGAGCACAGTGGTTAAAAGCTATGGCGAAAATCCCGCCCAAGCTGTGCCGGTCTGGCTGGCGCTCGACTCTGTGGAAAACGGTTTGGGCAACAATGGCGGGGAAACGCTGGTGAACGCCATCTGGTTTCTATTGCTAAGCTGGGCAGCCTTGCGGGCCAAGCAACTTACCAGGCTCTTGAACTACCTCAGCCTGGTGACCGGTGTCGCCGGCATCCTCTCGGTTGTCCTGGCCTTGCCGGCCTTGACGTTTGTTTATGCATTGGGGCTCATCCTTTGGCTCGTTTGGCTGGGGATTGTGCTGCTGCGCAGCAACCTGGGCGCGACAGAAGCCAATCTGGACCCGTTCGAATCAAAAAAGAGAGAAACCGGGTTACAGCTTAACGAGTCAATCAAATGAGTGCCAATGTATTCCTGGAGCAAAGTTAGACAAAAACGATTATCCCTTGATCGCACCAGTGGTCATCCCAGAGACAATCTGACGTTGGAAGAATATGAACATGATCAACGGCGGGATGGTGATGACCACAACATCGGCAAAGAGCAGGTTCCACTGCGAGTTGAACTGACTCATAAAACTGTACAATGTCAGCTGCGCAGTAACATTCTGCGCGCCGGGCAGAAAGTACAGCGGATTGGTGAAGTCATTATAAATACCTACCGCTGAGGTGACAATTACCGTAATAATGGCTGGTCGCAGCAGCGGCAGGACAACGGAAAAAAACACGCGCAGTGGCGAGGCGCCGTCCATGATCGCAGCTTCATCGATCTCTCCTGGAATAGAGGACATGAAAGCTCGGAAAACAAGGGTTGCGAAAGGCATGGTGAAAGCCACCTCGACAAGGATCAGTCCAATCAGGGTTTTATAAAGACCAATGCGCTGCAAAACGAAAATGGTTGGCACCACAGCTGGAGGGATAATCAAACCCGACAGCATAATTGCGCCCACAAGCGCGGCCATGCGATCCTGCCTGCGCTGCAAGACGAAAGCCACCAGTGCGGAAAATAGAACGATTAATGTTACCGAACCGATCGTTAAGAGCATGCTGTTCCACATCGCCAGGACCATGCGATTGTTGCCGTACTTCATCACCTCCATCAGGTTTTGACCCAGCTGAAATTTTGTCGGCCAGGTGAACTGGAAAAGGGACGCTTCCTGTTGTGTTTTGGCGGCGGTCAGGAAGATAAAAACGAATGGGATGACAAAGACCAGGATAATGACGATCAGAGATACCACATCGATCCAAATCCTGGTAATAAATTTGCGCAGGGCCCTTGCGCGACTGTGAGAGGGCTGGTAAACAACTTCGGTGGATACAGAATCATGGCTATGGGTAGAGAGGCTCATAGCTCCACCTCCATTCGGTTGAAGAAGCGCATCAGGGGATAGATAATCGCCGTCACCAGAATAAAGAGGACTACGTTGCCGGCGGTTGATAATCCATAAAAGCCGGCCTGGTACTCTTTATAAATGACCGATGTCAGCACATCCGAGGCGAAACCAGGACCACCGTGTGTCATTGTCCAAATCAAATCGAAGGAGCGTAAGCCACCGATAAACGACAGCAGGATAACGGTGAAAGTGGCGTTACGCGCCAGGGGCAGGATTACGTAGCGGAATTTAACCCACGTGCCGCCTTCCAGACGGGCAGCTTCAAAGTATTCTAGCGGGATCGACAGAATGCCAGCGATAAACAGCACCATGGCGATCCCGATACCTTTCCAAACATCCACCAAAGCCACGGAATAGAGCGCGAGGGCCGGATTCCCCAGCCAATCTGGCTGCGGTAACCCGATTGCTCCCAGGGCCGAATTTATCAGGCCAATGGATGGTTGCATGAGTGTGGCAAAGGTAATGCCAACTGCCACAGTACTGACGAGAACTGGAAAGAAGATCAGGCTCCGGAAAAGCCCTTTGAGGTGGATGTTGGAGGTGAGCAGCATGGCAAGCGGCAAGGATATGATAACTTTCAAGCCACTGGTCATGACGGCATAAATGATGGTATTGCGCAGACCAGACATGAGCTGAGGATCGCCGAGAAAATCAACATAATTTTCAAAGCCGATAAATGTAGCATCAAACAACGACCAACGCGTCAGGCTGAAGTAAAATGCCAGCACGGTAGGCACAACAAAAAAGATCGCAAATACGACCCCTGCCGGGAGATAAAACCAGTAAGGGTATGTCTTTAGGACAGCCCGTGGCCGCGCGTTATGCATCATAGGACCTCACTTGGATAAGATACCCGGGCTCGAAGCGCCGGGATGGAGGAATCTGAGGGCCGGATTGGCCTATCCGGCCCTCAGATGATTATTCTATCTGAAAAGGTAGATTACCAGCCGGGCAAGCCGAGCTGTTTGGCTTCCTTTTCAACATCCTTGTCGTAAGCTTCCGCACCAGCCTGGGCTGTCATTTGGCCAGAGCCGACGGCAACACATATCTGTTCCAGGGATGGGCCTTTAACCGGCGAGACAAACTCTAGCGCTGGCCCGGATTTTCCCGCATCGATGTACGCGGCGATATCTTTAACGGCTGGGAGGACGTTATCGGGCAGCTTGGCGCCCTTGATGACGTATGGTCCTTGCGGGGGAACCTTGGCTGTCACCGCGTCGCAGCCTTCCACAGAAGCGATGAACGCCTGGAAAGCCTTGCCCGTATCGGTTGTCTTGCTCGTCTTAGGGATATAGGTCGCGGCGGGCATCCAGATGGTCACACCGTTCTTGGCGGCATCGGTGCCGGGCAGGGCGAAGAAGCCAATATCGTTGACCTCATTGGGGGAATTAGTGGCAATGGTCGATAGCACAAAGGACAGCTGCGGGTAGGTAGAGACTTTTCCATCAGCGAGCAGCTTCAAGCCAGGCTCGAATTTGGTCGTCACGTAGTCTTTCTCCCACCAGTCCTTTTTGAAACCTTCCTCCAGGTAGGTGAAGCCTTCCATAGCCACTGGATTCGAAGCAAATTTTATTTTGTTATTCGTGTAGTCTTGCGCGAAATTAGGGATCGCCTGATCAACGTTGTAGTAGTCGGCCAGTACAAATAACTGGGAAGTCCAGGTGTCGCCATAGGTCTGGAGTACGGGTGGGGTTCCACTGGCCTTAATCTTTTCATTGTTTGCTTCATACTCTGCCCAGGTTTTAGGGACATTGACGCCAGCCTGTTGATAGACTTTCCTATTGTACAGGATGCCGCCGCCCATCGCGGTGCCAGACGGCACACCAAAAATCTGCCCATTCTGTGATACCGTTGGGAGGAAAGATTCTTGAATGTTAGTGATGAAGGATTCCTTGGATATATCCACCAGGGTATCAGTCGGGTGCAGCGCCTGGAGTAAGGAGCCGGAATTGTACCAGAAAACATCCGGCATATCGCCGGTGGCGAGGCGTGTTTTGACGATATTATCGCCATCGGTGCCGCCCGGTCGGGTCTCTACATTGATGGTCACGTTCGAATTCTTGGCGGTAAAGGCAGCAATCAGTGCTGCAGCCGTATCTTTGGTATTTGAGCTGTCATCGACAAGGTAGGTCATCGTCACCGGGGCGGCGGCGGGGGCCTGCGTGGTGGGAACTGTTGTCGCAGCTGCTCCCCCAGATGCCGCCGTGGTGGCGGTAGGGGCAGCAGGCTGCGATCCGGTGGCCGCTGTAGGTGCGGCAGCCGGCGTGGCGGAAGGTGCGCAGGCGGCGAGGACGACACCAGCGCTGGCGATGCTGGCAGCTTTCAGAAAGTCGCGGCGAGTAAGCTTTTTCATCAAGTTCTCCTTCAAATGTTTGTAGCAAAAGTAAAGGGGTTGTGTGGATTTTCATTCCTTGCCGGATTGGAAAATCCACTAAGATACGAATAGCAAAGCACTTCCTAGCAGGCGAAAAGACCGCCGGTGTGATGCATTTGCTCGAATGGAGGAGATACCGTTATCTGCCAGGACACCCGGTACCCTCTTCATTTTCAATAACGCATGATCTAAGAAAGCCTGATTCATTTGATTCTTATCAGATTGTTCTCCTCTCCTTCGTCCATCCTATGAGGAAATACATTATTCTACCTGCCCATTCGAGGGTGCGAGCGCCGTTGATTCGCGGAAGATCAACCGGGCAGGAACATAAATTTTCTGGCGGGTCTGGTTGGGATTCTTGATGCGTTCTAGGATTAGGCGGACGGCCTCACGCCCCAGGCGTACCGCATCCTTCGATGCGGTAGTCAGTCTGGGAACCATAAAATTTGCGACCGGGATATCATCAAAGCTGATCAGAGAGAGATCGCGGGGAACAGATAAGCCCAAATCCGCGGCTGCCCGCAAGAGACTGATTGCCATCAGATCATTGACGGCCAGGACGGCGCTGGGGCGGGGTGCGGTCTGGAGTAGCTGCATAGCTGCCCGGTAGCCATCCAGGAGGGTTGAACCACAGTAGACGACCCAATCGGATTTAAAGGGGATGCCTGCTGCTTCTAAGCTGTTTCGGTAAGGCTCAAAGCGATCCAGGGCGAGTTCGGCTGGCTCTGCGCCATAAATCAAACCAATGCGTCTGTGGCGCAGGGTGATCAGGTGCTCCATAGCCTGCCGGGTTACGGCCCGGTAATCAGAGAACACCCCATCGAGGTCATGGTTCTGATTGGGCCGGTCGCTGATTTCCACGATGGCCAGCCGGCGCTTCAAGAGCTGGGCCAAGGTCGTCTGTGCAGCTTCGGATTGGTCGATAAAGGTGCCCATCAGGATCAGGCCATCAATGCGGCGGCTGGCAAGATCCATAAATATATCTACCCCATATTCAGCATTTAACTCCATACTGGAAAAGAGGATATGATAACCCACCTCGCGCGCCTCACGCTCGATGCCTTCAACATTCTGCCAAAAGTGTGGATTGTGGCTGTCAGGGATAATCAGACCGATTGTCCTGGTATCGCCTGAGCGCAAAGCCTGGGCACGGGTATCGGGAATGTAACCCAATTCTGCAACAGCCCGCAGCACACGCTGGCGCGTCTCTTCGGAAATGGGTACGCGGTTATCGGTTGTATTGTTGATGACGAAGGAGACAGTGGCCCTGGAAACCCCCGCGACTCGGGCTACATCCACTTGAGTAGGTCTTTTCATAAACCATTTACCAGTCCTTTCAAGACGGTAAAAATTTATCGAGAGGACATTCCATCAACCATTAAAATTTGATTAATTCGTCTTACGTTACACGTGTAAGTAAGTTATATATAAATACATTAGCACGTTCGAAAAGAAAAGTCAATTCCTTCTTGCTGAAATTCGGAGATGAGTTCGGACAAAACGAAAAAGGCATCAAAAGGAACTTCAGAAGCCTTCTAAATAGGGCGCTCCAAGAGCATTTTCCCAAAAATAAGCTTCGATAAGTCTTTATTTCTCTGTTTGACAGAAATGTCCGATCTCATGTCCGAACATCAAGTTAAATTTGGCTGTTTGGGAATTGGCGTGGTTTTAGGGAGAAATGGCGTCGCATTTCTCCCTAAAACCACGCTAAATCCCAGAGACCCTTATATTTTTGGTCGTGGTAGGAACGGCTAAAAAATACGGAAGATACTGGCAGGGGAGAGTGCTACCTTTTCAGGAACATTTTGTGCTCTTGCTGCGTCTTATGCCTCAAGGTTGAAAAATAAAAAAGGAGATAAACAATGTTAAACAGGCGAAATGCCCTATTTATCCTGATGTTATTCTTAATGATTTTGACTGCGTGCGCTCCCAAAACGCCGCCCGCAAGCCAGGGGCAGCCGCAACCAGCAGGAGGAATGGTGACGAAAGATAAAGCACCCTTCGCGCTGGCTGCCAAAACCGCGCTGAGCCAAAAACTGGAGATCGCGGAAGAAAAGATAAGTTTTGTTTCGGCCGAGGGGGTTGAATGGTCCGACAGCTGCCTTGGTCTGGGCGGTCCGGCTAAGTCATGCCTGCAGGCGATCACGCCCGGCTACAAGGTTATCCTGGCGGCAGCAGGCCAACAATTTGAAGTTCACACCAATGAGGCAGGCGACGTGGTGCGGATAAAAGAGTAACGGGGCCAGAAGAATGCTGGATGGGTGTCCTGATAAAGCAAAGCGCGAGCAAGGCATTGCCCGCGCTTTGCTTTTGAAAGGTTAGGAATATCCTAACCGGACGGCTTCAATAGCAGCTTGACTTTGACCTTAGGGCAAAATCGTTATGCGATTCTTGGGGCCTGGCTTTAGCCCTTATTGAACCAAGAACCTGGCCCTACCGCGCCAGACTCAGCTCTTTGAATGCCTGGACCTGCCCGCGAATGCCGCGCTCGGTCGGCAGGCGTTCGATGCTGCTGGCCCCAAAGAAGCCCTGGATGCCCGGCATGCGGGCCAGGGCATTGCCGACATTATCCGGCTCGTCAAAGGGGCCGCCGTGGCAGATCACGAGCAGGTCACTGCGGACGGTGCGCGCGGCGTCGGCAATTGCGGTGACACGTTGGATGGCTTCATCCAGCGTCAGCGCCACCGCTGCGCCAATCGTCCCGGCGGTAGTCAGCCCCACATGCGCCACCAATTGATCCGCTCCGGCTTTGGCCATGGCTTTGGCCTGGTCGGTGTCGAAGACGTAGGGCGAGGTGAACATATCCAGCCGGCACGCCTGGGCGATCATTTCCACTTCCTTGTCATAACCCATGCCGGTGCCTTCCAGGTTAGCGCGGAAGTTGCCGTCGATCAAGCCCACAGTGGGGAAGTTTTGCACGCCCGAGAAGCCGATCTCCTTAAGCTGTTTCAAGAAGACGGGCATCAGGCGGAAGGGGTCAGTGCCACAGACGCCAGCCAGGACGGGGGTGTCTTTGACCACTGGCAGCACCTCGGCAGCCATGTCCACCACGATGCCGTTGGCATCACCGTAAGGCATTAAACCGGCCAGCGAGCCGCGCCCGGCCATGCGATAGCGCCCCGAATTGTAAATGATGATCAAGTCTGCGCCGCCTGCTTCGGCCATCTTAGCGGAGATGCCGGTCCCTGCGCCGCAGCCGACGATCGGTTTGCCGGCGTTTGCTTGGGCGCGCAGCCTGCGGATGATTTCTTCACGTGCAATTGCCATGATACGCCTCCTGTTATTTTCAGTGGTTTATTTTTGAAGCATTTTGAGCAGCGTGTTCGCGCAGCATTCAGCAAACTCGGGGTCGTTGATGTTGTTATCCAGCTCGACCACCGCTATGCCTGGATTCAGGTTGTCCTTGATCGCCTGGTAACAAGCCTGATCGGCTTCCGGATCCCAGAACTTTCCGCCGGGACTGTCGAGCATGGAGACCCCCTTTAGAGGAAGGATCACCGTCACCGGCGCGGTAGATGCATTTGCAGCCGCTGCCAGCATTTGCCCCATGCGGGTGTTTTCTTCCACATTGGTCCGCAGCAGCGTAACGTTTGGGTTCCACTCGTACAGATTGCGCCCGTGATATTTCTCGGGCACGGTCTCGATGCCGCCAAAGTTAGCCATATCCACGCAGCCGGGGACGAGGATGGCGGGGATGCCCTTGCGGCTGGCAGCCATGCCGCGCTCGGGCCCGGCGCTGAAGACGCCGCCGCACACTTCATCCGCCAATTCGGTGGTGGTGATGTCGAGGGAAGCCGTGATGTAGCCATCCGAGATCAAGCTTTCCATAGTCTTTCCGCCGGTCCCGGTCGCATGGAACACCAGCACCTCGTAGCCGGCGTCCTCCATGACGGCCCTGGCCAGGTCGACGCATTTGGTCGTGTTGCCAAACATCGAAGCGGCGATCAGCGGCTTTTCAGCTTTGGCTGCGGGTTTCTCCACTTTAACCATGCCTGCTACTGCACCCGCGCCGTTGGTGTAGATGGCCCGGCTGATGCTGTTAATCCCGGCGACATCCACAATCGAAGGGATGAAGGTGATATCTTTGGTCCCGGTATAGGCGGAGACATCCCCGCCGCCGACGGTCGAGATCATCACTTTAGGGACGCCGACCGGCAGGGCGCGCATGGCAGTGGTGGCAATCGAAGTGCCGCCACTGCCGCCCATGCCCAGGATGCCGTCCAGTCGGCCTTCCGCATACAACTGGCTGACCACCTCGCGCAGCCCGGCGGCCATCACTTTCATCGCTTCATCTTTATGCTGGCCTGTCGCCAGCGCTTTGAGATCCCCACCTCCCCGACGGGCCACCTCATCTCGGCTGATCTCCGGCTGGTAATAAGGCTCCCCGATCACGCCAAAATCGACCGTCAGCGTCTGCAACCCTTCTTTTTCGATGAGATCTTTTACAAAGGCAAACTCCCTGCCCTTTGTATCCAGCGCGCCTACCAGGACAACTGTTTTCGCCATACGGCCTCCTATTCAATTCTTCAGGTCTCTCTTTGAGAAAGATTATCGCAGCTTGCTCCACTGAGCTTCTTGGGAAACATCTTCCATCACGTACCCGCCCTCACCAACGGACGGCCCCATGATGGCCAGGAGGTGTGCATCCTGGTCGCCAAGTGCGAAAGAAGCATGGACCATATTCGCCGGGATGAAAACCGCATCACCCGGGCTGAGCACCTGCTTTTGATCCTCGATCCACTGCTCGATACTGCCCGAGATGACATAAATGACTTCTTCCTGGTCTGGGTGTTTGTGGAAATCGTGGCCCTTTTGCGGGGTGATAGTAACGTCCAGGACGGCGAGCTGTTTGGCATCTGCCGCAGCGGGGCGGCAAACCCAGGCAATTTCGCCCCAATCGAACCCATCCCGTGCCAACTGCCGATTCAGAAGGAACTTTCCATTCATACGCGGTCTCCTTTTCTAGACGATCTGTGAATGATGATTTTTTCCCCTGAGGAAATGTCTTCAACCGTTAAGGATATCCAGTAAAAGCTACTGGCCATGCTTCACACTGCTGGATCAGCGGCAAGATTAATTATATAACCAATGCTGCTCGTAAACAGCGGCATAAGCAAGCCTTTATCCTGCAGCGCCGGTTACTTTAAAAAGTTGGACGGTTCCTACCCATAGCTTCTGAAGTAGGCGGAAATGATAGCAGCGGATCAAAAGAGGAAGCGGTGCAAGCCATCTTTGTCGATTGGTCCAGGTGATCTGGTTTGACGAAATCACGCTGCATTAAGGGCCTTGCAAGTAACTGTTGGTGATTTCAGCGCCAGGAGCTGGAATGTTCTGCCGCTTCAATCAGCGGATGCGCTCTCTGATCAACGGTTAGCTGGAAGATATCTGGCCGGGCATAATGGCCAGCAACGTCCAGCAGGAATTTCGCGCTGAGCGCCCGGGCTGGCTGGATCTCCGCGCAGACGAACCCTTCTGCCTCCAGCAGGGGACCGGCCAGCAGATCGCCGGTCGTATCGATGATGGCGCTGTTCCCACGGTTAATCCATGGCCCGCTGTTGGCCGGGTAGCGCTGTTTATAGGCCAGCTCGTCCGGGATATCGTCTTTGCGCAGCGGCATGCACACTGAGATCACATACATGCCGCCTTCTTTGGCAATATGCCGCATACTCGACAGCCACACTTCATCCCGGTCCCAGGTGGCGGCGATGTAGATCTGCACACCCCAGGCGTACAGCGCATAACGAGCCAGCGGCATGTAGTTCTCCCAGCAGATCAGCCCGCCCACTTTTCCCAGGGCGGTATCATAGACGGCCAGGGTGCTGCCATCACCCGGCGCCCAGACCATCCGTTCGCCGCCGGTGGGCACCAGCTTGCGGTGCTTGCCCAGCAGGTTTCCTTGCGCATCAATATACAGTAGGGTGTTGTACAGGCTGCCCCCGCTGGCCTCTCGATTGCGCTCACTGACCCCGATCACGGTGAAAACGCCGGTCTGTTTGGCCACCCGGCATAACTGTTCGGTTTCCGGTCCCGGAACAGCGATGGCGTTTTCCAGCAAGCGCCCATACAGATCATACAGCATGCCTTCCCCCGCCGGCACCGTCCAGACCCAATCGGGGTAGCCCGGCAGAAAGGCCTCGGGGAAGGCCAGCAGCTTGATCTCCTGTTTGGCTGCATCAGCCATCAGGTCACATGCTTTTTCCAGGGTCGCCGTCCGGTTGAGAAAGACCGGCGTAAACTGTGCCGCCGCGGCACGGAATACCTGTGGACCATCCATCAAACTCACCTCACCCAAAGATAATTTCCTTTCTCGATTATACGTTGTCTGGCGATGAGAATAAAGGAAGGGGCTCATCCAGGCCGGATTGAAAGGATTGAAACGTGTATCAGGATTGTATATAATATCATTATGAGAGAATTAGTCGTTTTAACTTTTGTGTCGCTGGATGGCATCATGCAAGGCTCCCGGAGGAAAAGGGGAAGATCCTTCTGGCGGGTTTCAGTTGGAAGGCTGGACGGTGCCCTATTTCGATGAGGAGTTGGGCAATGAAATGGGGAAGCAAATGGGCCCACCCTTCGATTTGCTGCTAGGCCGAAAAACCTATGAGATTTTTGCCTCGTATTGGCCCAGCCAGGGAGAGGATAACCCCATCAACAAAGCCAGGAAATATGTGGTCTCGGATAAAACCATCAACACGGATTGGAAAGAAACGCTGCCAGTTAAAGGCGATGTGGTTGCGGAAATCAAGAAGTTGAAGCAGCAGGATGGCCCCATGCTGCAGGTGCATGGCAGCAGCAATCTCATCCAGACCTTATTGGCCAATGATCTGATCGATGAGCTTTGGTTGAAGATCTTCCCGGTGACGTTGGGGAAGGGCAAACGCTTATTTGGCGAGGGAACCATCCCGGCTGCTTTCAAGCTTATGGAATTGACGGTAACCCCGAGTGGTGTGATCTTAGCCGCTTACCAGAGAGATGGGGAAGTCAGAGTGGGCTCTTTTTGATCAGGAGTCTTCTTGAGGAGATAGGCGATTGCTATACCTGGCAACCAGCAGCGGGATAGTCTGCGCAGCGCGCAAGGGGAGCAGCCTGGCAGGTGACCGGCAAATGTTTATCCGGTCACAATGTGACCTCGGTAATCATCCGGCATCAATAGGTCGCCAGGGAGGTCGCGCTAAACCAGCCTATTCTGGATAGCATAGTGGGTGAGATCCGCGCTGGTCTTCATGTTCATCTTTTCCAACAACCGCGCCCGGTAGGTGCTGACCGTTTTTGCGCTGAGCGCCAATTCGCTAGAAATTTCCTTGACTTCCTTCCCGGAAGCAATCAGGCACAACACCTGGTACTCGCGATCCGACAGGTGCTTATGCAGTGGTTGATCGTCCTCGTGGCGAGTGTACAGCACCAGTTCATCGGCAACCGCCGCGCTGATGTATTCCCCGCCGCGCAGTATTTTGCGGATAGCCTGGACCAGTTCTTCCGGCGCGCTTTCTTTGTTTAAATAGCCCGCTGCCCCAGCCCGGATGGTACGCATCGCGTACTGATCTTCTGGGAACATGGTGAGAATCAACACCGGCAGCTGCGGATGGAACTGCTTAATCTGTTTCAATGCTTCTAAACCGCTGCCACCCGGCATGTTCAAATCCAACACGACGATATCCCAGCGCTCGCTGCTGATCAGCCCGTGTAGTTCGTGAACATTTTGCGCTTCACCAAAGGTAGCCTGGGCAAACGCTTCGGCTAAAATTTGCTTGACACCCCGGCGTACCACAGCATGATCGTCGGCTAAAAGAATTCTGAGCATTACGCTTCCCCAATTCTAATCATTTGCTTTGCTTGACCGGAATGGATACCGTGACCATGGTCCCATCGCCCGGCACGCCTTGAATATCGAACGTGCCGTCCAGCCGCTTGGCACGCTCCCGCATCCCAAGCAGGCCCAGCGATTTAAGCCCAGCAATCTCTTGCTTCTGAATTCCGCGCCCATCATCATGAATCTGGAGCGTCAATGCCTCAGGCGTGGCGGCGAGGCTAACCTCGAGGTTCTGCGCACCGGCATGGCGGGCAACGTTGGTCAGCAATTCTTGAAAGATGCGGAACAGCGCGATGGCCTGCGCGCGAGCCAGGGGCGGGTCTTCAACAGGCACGCTTACCGTACAGACAATGCCAGTGCGTTTTTCGAAATCCTGAGCCTGCCATTCAATTGAGGCGGCCAGCCCGAGGTCGTCCAACATACCCGGTCGCAGTTCGGTGGAGATGCGTCGCACAGTTTTGACCATCGTGTCCATCTGCTCTGTGACGGCTTTGGCCTTTTGCGCAAGGGTGGCATCCTTTTCTACGAGCCGGCTGGTCAACCAGGCCAGGTCGTATTTCATGGCGGTTAATGCCTGCCCCAATTGGTCGTGCAGTTCCCGCGCGATCTGCGTCCGTTCTTCCTCGCGCGCCAGTTCCAGGTTGGCCGCCAGCGCCTGCAGCTGCCTGGATGACTCTTTGAGTTCGGCGACCGTTGCCAGGCGCTGCTGGTACGCTTGCGCATTTTGGATGGCGATGGACGCGGCTGGCGCGAGCGCCATGAGCATTTCCTGATCGCTGATGGTAAAGCCCTCGCCGTCCTGTTTGTTGCGGATGTCAAAAAAGCCCAGCACTTCACCCACTGAATCCAGAATGGGCGTACAGATGATGGAACGCACATCGGCATTGATGGCGAGCTCATGTTGGATCATGGGATCATTCGCAGCATCGCTGGTGCCGTAGGGGACCTTATACTGCAAAACCCAACCCGGGATGCCCTCTTCCAGCGTCCAGGTATGTTCAAACGGGATGGCTGTGCCCTGCCGAAAATATTTGCGGACCGTCATGCCTTCGGGGGTACGAAGCCCGGCAAAGCCGCTCTCGCCGTTGACAATGTGGATAGCTTCTTGCGCCAGCTCGTCCAGGATGGTGCTTACCTCCAGGGTCGCATTCAGCTTGTTACTGATGCGGAAGAGCGCCTGGATCGTAGCTTCGGACTGCTTCAACTGCGCGACCGCTTTGCGCAGCTCAGCTGTGCGTTCGCTCACGCGCTGTTCGAGTTCTGTATTCAGGCGTTGGCTCTCCCGGTACAGGCGGGCTTTCTCCACATAGATCGCGATATGGCTGGCGAGATTTTCGGCCAGGGCGAGGGTGTTCTGATCGAAGCGGCGACCGGATTCGGAGGCCACAAAGGTGATCGCGCCCAGGGTTTGCGGGTGGGCGATCAGCGGGACGATCATATACGATTTGATCGCTGCCGCGGCTGCCCAGTAGTCCGCAGCCACATCGGTTACCAATTTGGGTTCGCCGCTGCGCAGCACAGCGGGTAACCCACCCGCATCGTCTGTCGGCAGGTGGTTTTGCAGCCAGTCGTAAACCGCTTTGAGTTTGGCCATTTCGGCCGGTGCTAAGGCCACCTGCTCGATGGAGCCATCCGCCTGCAGCAGGTGCACGGCGCACCAGTCGGCCAGCTGCGGCACGGCCAGCTGCGCCAGGGTCATGAACGGGGCTTCAAAATCGACGGTATCCATGAGCTGCGCGCTGGCTTCCGCCAGCAGCCGGTTGGCCTCCTGGAGCGGTTGGTGCTCCATGCCGTCCAGGGAAGTGCCAATCATGCTAATCAGCGTGCGCGGCTCGCTTTGCAGGAGCGAGGCACGAATGTGGGTCAGGAAGCTCGTGCTGTCCCGCCGCTGGACGCGGAATTCTCCTGACCAGCCATCGCCGCGCCGCAGCTGCTCCAGGTTCGCGCGCGCCGCCTCCATCAGCAGCGGGGCCGCGAAAACCTCGCCAAGGCTGCGGCCCTGCACCTCGGCGGCAGTCCAGCCGTAGAGCGTCTGAGCAGATTGGTTCCAGAACAGGATGTGTCCGGTCAGGTCGACTGCCAGAACGGCCTGTTCGACCACATTCAGCAGCTGCGCTTGAAGACGATTTTGCTCTTCAGCGGATAAAGGCATAGATTGACCTTGCAATGAACCGGCACTCCTTTCTCTGGATACCTGCCAACGGCAGGAACGGCTCAAAAATCGAGCTATTGACTATATTATAGCCCGGCGGAGCTAATCCAATGGGCTTTTGGGGCCGGTGTAGGACAAACACCGACAACCCAGTACGTGCAATGCTTACATCTTTTTCAGCGTTGTGCTGATGGTAAGAATGGCGTGAGACCGTTATGATGATTGCATGAAGCAAAGTTGTATCTTGGGGTAACGATTGATGGTCCCATCATCCATGCTGTTCCCAGCATCCCCAAGGGCCTTACAGACATGCAGGCAGCTTACCTTTTGCAGAAAACAAGTTGACCCAAGGAGGTTACTATGAAAAGAGAAGTGGGATTATGGATTGATCATCACAAAACGGTGATGGTCAGCATGACTAATGAAACAGAAGAGACCCGGGAAGTCTGGTCGAATGTCGAAAAACACCTGAGCCTGTCGGGCGTTGTGCCTGCGCATAAGGTGAATTTATCGGTAATGTCAACTGCCGAAGATGTGGGCGATCGCAGGTTTACAAACCATCTAAATGGGTATTATGACGAGGTGGTCTCCTTGCTGCTCAATGCCGACGCGATCTGGATCTTTGGTCCAGGCGAAGCGAAAGGGGAGCTTCAAAAACGCCTCGAACATCAAGGACTGGGCGCGCGAATTGACGCTGTTGAAACGGTCGATAAATTGACGAATCGACAGATTAAGGCGAAAGTTCGCCAGCATTACCAGTCGTGATGCACGAACATAGGAAACGGGCCGAATCCATTCCGGCGGAGGGTCCGTTTTCCTTGCAAGCCTCGATCCGTTGATCCAGGCTTCGCTGATCCTTGAGAAGGAGCGCATGGGGTTGATCCTACACCTGAGCTGCAGCGCCGGGTTTTTGCAGATAGACAGTAGCAAGACCACCCAATTTGAAGATTTTGAGCCAACCCGGTAAATCACCCTAGAGAAGAACTGAATGTCACCTTACCCGTACTGCAAAAAAGGGCAGTTTCTGGCGAAATAATGGGATATCCAGGCAGGAGAATGAAAATGGAAGGACGCCCTTTGAAACGACACACGATTTCCCCCATGCTGATATGGATTGGGATTATGTTATTGGTTTTACTATTCCCGCAGATTATGGCTATGTTTAGCCCTCCGGTGAAGGAGATCGCATACAGTGATTTTAAGACTGCGCTGAGCAGTGGAAAAATCAGCAGCGTCCTGGTCGGGATACAGCCATCAGCGGGAAGATGGCAGACGGCACCGCCTTTACCACCGTACGGGTGACCGACCCTGGCCTGACCCAACTCTTAGAAGCGAAGAAAGTCGAAATTCGCGGGCAGGCCCCTAGTTCGAACGGCGGGATTTTAGGGATTATTTTCACCTGGGTTTTACCGCTGGCCTTGATGGCCGGTTTGTGGTTTTTCCTCATGCGGCGCAAGCAGCGGTGGGGGCGGTGGGGCGGGAGGCATGAACAGTATCTTCTCATTTGGAAAGAGCAAGGCGCGGGTGATTACCGGCGAGCAGACGGGGGTGACGTTCAAAGATGTCGGCGGCGCGGGAGAGGCCATCACCGATCTCAAAGAGGTGACCGAGTTCCTGAAGAACCCGGAACATTTTCAGCGCCTGGGCGGGAAAATGCCCAAGGGCGTGCTGCTGGTTGGCCCGCCGGGCACCGGCAAGACCCTGCTGGCCAGGGCCACGGCTGGTGAAGCCGGCGTGCAGTTCTTCAACCTCAGCGGGGCCGAATTTGTGGAGATGTTTGTGGGCGTGGGCGCTTCGCGGGTGCGGGATCTGTTCAGCCAGGCCAAGAAAGGCGCTCCTTCCATCATCTTTATTGATGAGATCGATGCGATTGGCGGCCGGCGGGCTGGAGCGGGTGCGATCGGGGCGGGCACGAAGAGCGCGAGCAAACCCTCAACCAGCTCCTGGCCGAGATGGACGGCTTTGAAACCGCCCGCGGGGTGATCGTCATGGCTGCCACCAACCGGCCGGAGATCCTTGATCCGGCGCTGCTGCGGCCAGGCCGGTTCGACCGCCAGATTATGGTCGATCTGCCCGACCGGCAGGGCCGGCTGGAGATCCTCGAAATTCACTCCCGGACGGTGACCCTGCGCGGAGAATGCCAACCTGGAGGCCATTGCCCAGATGACGCCTGGCTTTTCGGGGGCCGACCTGGCTAATCTGGTGAATGAAGCCGCGCTGCTGGCTTCGCGGCATGGCAAAGCTGCCGTAGAAATGGCTGACTTTGACGCGGCGTTTGAACGCGTCGTGGCTGGGTCGGAGCACCGCACGCGCTCGATCACCTCGAATGAGAAGCGGGTGATCGCCGTGCATGAAGCCGGTCATGCACTGATAGCCAGCCTGATCCCTAATGCCGATAAAGTGCGCAAGGTGACCATCGTCCCGCGCGGGCGGGCGATGGGCTATACCATGCAGCTGCCTACCAATGACCGCTACGTACTGGGGGAACGGGAACTGGCAACCCGCCTGACAGTTCTGGTGGGCGGGCGGGTTGCAGAAGCGCTGGAATTTGGCGAAGCCTCTACCGGCGCGGTGGATGACCTGGCCCGGGCGACGGACCTGGCGCGCCGGATGGTGATGGAATTTGGGATGAGCCCGGTATTAGGCCCGGTGCGCCTGGCGACGGATATGCAGGCGAACTATCTCAACCAGCAGCTTGGCCTGGATGCGCGGGTTAGCCCAGAGACAGCAACCCTGGTGGATACGGAGACGCGACGGATCATTGAAGAAGCTGTGACGGAAGCCAGCGCTTACCTCGAAACCCACCGTGCAGTTTTAGACCGCCTGGCGGATCTCCTGTGCGAGCATGAAACGGTCGATGGGACACAGATTGAGGCGCTACTCAAGGGCAATTTCATTCCTCAACCCGTACCCGTTTTACAGATGGAAACGGGAGGATAAGGCAGCCGCGCGGCGATGATCCTGACCACCGCTGCGCAGAGCCTCATCTTCCTATCTCACGAATTTCGTGTAGTCCAAACACTGACAGTCGATCTTAACTTTAGCTTACACCTACATCAGCCTTACGCTGATAGCCAGCGCCGGCCTAAGAAGATATAGTAAATACAGCAACACAAATGATTGCTACATCATATTCAGATAAACATCCCAGGGAGAAAAATGAACATCATTATCTATCTCATCGTCGCAGCAGTGATTGGTTGGTTAGCGACAGAAATCATGCATGACCGCTCCAACTTGCTGCTCAATATCGTCGTGGCCGTCGTTGGCGCATTCCTGGCTGGTTACTTCCTGAGCCCCATCTTCGGTGTCGGGACGATCAACCAGGCGATCACCATCCCCACCATGCTGGTCACGCTCCTGGGTGCTGTCATCTTGCTGGCGGTCCTTAATCTCTTCCGCCGCTCGGGCTACGCTCACCACTAAATCTGTTACCAGTAGGCAGCGAAAATAACTGAACCAGGCTCCTCGATTTGCGGGTGATTCACCTGCATCCGGTTCAAAAATACAGGTAAGCAGCAGCAGGTTATCAATGCCTCCACAGAGAGCCGTGGAGGCGAGTCACCGCCTGGACGGTACCGTGAAGGCGGTACAACGCATATCAACCTATCGGTGGAGTAGTTAGCCTTGCGGCAGGTGGGAGAGGATCAGTCAACCAATTACGTAATACGAAGGAGAAACAGATATGAACGCATCTCAAGATATCTTATTGGGAAAGTGGCATGAACTCAAGGGGCAGGTGCGGCAGCGGTGGGGTAAACTCTCTGGTGATGATCTTGCCCGCTTGAATGGCAAGACCGAAGAACTCGTTAGGCGTTTTACAACAGCGCTATGGGTATGGCAAAGCCCAGGCGGAAATCGAAATTAACCACTGGCTGAGCGATCAGGACCAACCAACTCCGAAAAGTTGAGCATGCGTCTTAAAATCTCATCCCAGATCCCTTCGTATTCAACTGGAAATGCAGGTGATTGGATGAGAACCTTTTTTATCCTGGTTTTGTTCTTCGCGGCTTTTATCCTTGTGGTGTCAAATCTTATCGCGGGTGTTGATTTGACACCCAATATTGTCGGGGGCGCTCCAGGTGGCCGCGCCATCCGCTGTGCCTGCTACAGCTTTACCTCAAACGATTACCATTCAGGGAAGCTCGCCGCAAACCACCCAGGCTGTTGCTTTGGTTCCAGCCAGCGAGGGCTGCGCCAATCCATACACGATCCGATCTGGAGATTCGCTTTCCCAAATCGCGGTGAATTGCAGTTCTACGCTTGCCGCCATTCGCCAGGCGAACCTGCAGATCAGCAACGCAAACCTGATCTATCCTGGCCAGCAGCTCAATATCCCCAACGCCGATAATGCTCAAACCCCGGTCACGGGTATGCCAGCGGTGACTCCACTTGCTTCTCTGCCCCAGGCCTGCTCTTGCAATACCGTCCCTGTTCCTGTAACCGGGCCTGTGCCAATGCTCATACCCGGGACATCGCTCGCAAGTTCAAGCCATCCATTTTCCACCCAATACGCCCGTCGATGTTGCGCTATCGGACCGAAATACACCAGCTATACGCTGGTGACCCACGGCGTGACTGATGCCAATGGCAATCTGACCACCTCGATCTCATTGTGCCTGTCGTGTCGAATTCACAGACGCTGTGGGTTGTGGTGGTTGAAACCACTACCCAGCCCATCCGTGCAGGCCATGTCCGCGGTGTTTAACATTGATCCTTAGATCCGTTTGAGCTGTTTGTTGGCCTTGCACCCGAGCAGGCGAATCCTGTAGTCCAAACACCTGACGGAAAATTTCAAGATTGGCTTACGCGCAAGTCAGACATCACGCTGATAGCCAGCGATAGTTTAAAGCGATAAAGTTAGTCTAATAGCAGAAATGGTTGCGACCTGCTGTTAGTCATTTTGGGGGATTATCAAACCGGAAATCTGATAGATGGACCAGGTGTTCGCCCCAACAGGTCGGACACGTCAAGGTCAGCAGTCTTTCACGAACTATAGCGATACACCAAGGAGAATAGTATGTCTGAAAATCAACCGATCCAACGAAGTCGCAGTGGACCGCCGCGCAGAAACGATCGTCACGCAACAACAAGGTTATGCTGCGACCGAGCAGGTGACCCGCGATGTTGCAGCGGAAGGACGCCTGCGGTTTTTGCAAATCGACCGGATCATGTACACCTTACTCGGCATCCTGGAGATTTTGTTGGGCCTTACGCTTCCTGCTGAAGTTGATTGCGGCCAACCCAGACAGCGGTTTCACTGTATTCATTTATGGTGTTACCGGTTTGTTCATGGCCCCCTTCAACGCATTAATTGGAACACCTACATTCGGGGATTCGAGCTTCGAAGCGACGACCCTGGTGGCTATGGCGGTTTATGCGCTGTTTTTCTGGGTCCTCGTGCGCGTGGTCCAGGTCGTGACCAGCCAGACCACGGCGCGCACCGTCACCCGCTCAACGCGGGAAGACACCCATACGGGTTCAGTAAGATAAACAGTTCCTTTTCTTATTCGTAGTCACTCCGAAAAGACAGGCGAGCCGGGTTTAGAGCAATCGAGAGATTGCTCTAAATTTTTTAATCACCCGGGATGGCATCAAATCGGTCATCTATTGCGCTGTAGTCCAAACACTGACAGCTGTTTTCGATATTGACTTACAAGGAAATTAGTCCAACGCTGATAGCCAACGGCGGCCGAAAGCGTTATCCTGGATAAAGCGACAAAAATGTATTCAACCTACTGCTAAACAGGAGGTCTTAAACTAAGGGAGCCAGTATCATATGCAAAACCTTTCAAACTCAGCTCCACCGGTACAAACCGTGGAACTCAAGATCCGGCCGGCGCAGGTAGCCCTGGTGGGTCTCATCCTGTTGGCGGTGTTTGGCGCAGCACTGCTCGTGCTGCGTTTGATGGACGTCTTGATCATGGTGTTCATAGCCCTGGTGATCGCCGCTACCCTCCGGCCGATGGTGACTTTTTTGCAGCGCCGAAAGATACCCAAAGCCCTGGCTGTTTCACTCATTTACCTGGGTATTCTGGCGGTCCTTGCCGGGCTGTTTGTGCTGGTAATTCCGGCACTTGTGAACCAGGGCAGCGCGCTCGTTCGCAGCCTGCCGCATGTGTACGCCAGCCTGGTCGCCTCGCTGGAGAAAAGCCCCATCGACGCGATCCGTACCTTGCCCCAACGCCTGCCTACTGGAGACCAGTTAGCCAGCCAGCTGCAGGCCGTGAGCAGCATCGTTCTGACCGGAGTGTTGGGCATTGGTATGGGCGTGATCGCCTTCCTGACCCAGCTGGTCAGCATTATCGTCCTGAGCATCTACCTGACGCTCGACCAGTCGCGGTTGGAGCGCTTCTGGCTGTCGCTTGCCAGCACGGCGCGGCGGCCAGAACTGCTGGCGATCTGGCGTGAGATCGAGAGCCGCCTGGGCGGTTATGTGCGCGGCGAGCTGTTGCTGATGACCTCGATCGGAGTTTTATCCTGCCTGGGCTACCTGGCGATCGGCTTGCCCTATGCTCTGGCGCTTGGGGCACTGGCCGGGCTGCTCGAGTTTGTGCCCATGGTCGGCCCGACTCTGGGCGCGATACCGGCTGTCCTCGTTGCTTTGTCGATCTCGCCCCAGGCAGCCTTACTGGTTGTAGCGTTTACGGTCGTGCTTCAGATGGCCGAGAACCATATCCTGGTTCCGCGGCTGATGGGGCGTTCGGTCGGGGTAAGCCCGATTATGGTGATCCTGGCCGTCTTTACCTTTACCACACTGCTCGGGATTACCGGAGCATTTCTGGCGATCCCCTTAGCGGCCATTCTCCAGGTGCTGATGGACCATCTCATCGTGCATGCAGATGTTGCCAGTACGCAAGAAGTCGATAAAGACACCACCAACATCATGGCGACCATGCGGGCGCAAATTCGCCGATTGCGCGCGGAAGGGCTGCAGCGGCTGCGGAGCGGTGATGAGCGCATTTCCCTTTCGAAGGGGGACCGTGATGAGGTGGACAGCCAGGTGGACGATCTGCTCAGTAAAGCGGATCAGACCCTGACTGAGGCCGCGCAGACGGCGGGCACCGACACGGCTGAGGCTCACACAGCCCACCTGGCCGAGGTCGATCTGGCGATTAATCAAGCCGGCGAGATGGTCGAGGAGGCTTCAGCCATCTTGGCCGAAGACCAGGCGGCGACCGAGTTCAAAATGAGAACCCGCCCGGATAACCGCTATTGCACTGGGGCATTCTGTGGGGGGGCGCTGCGTTACAGAATTCCGGCCTGCAGTATGACGCTCTTTATCTTTGGCGGAATGGCCCAGCGCCATCGCCGATTTTAGGTTAACCTTGCCGGCCCGACGGACAGTTTCGTTTTGGGGGTTTTCTGCTTATTCAATGCAATTTGGAGAAGACAGCGTGCCGCAGACACCACATATCGAGCAGCATTTTATCGGTTCCGCAGTCGTCCGCGACGTTGTGATCGGGATGTCGGATGGGTTGACGGTTCCCTTTGCACTCGCCGCCGGGCTCTCGGGTATCGCCAACTCCACGGCCATCGTTATCACCGGTGGCCTGGCCGAGATCGCAGCAGGTTCGATTGCCATGGGCCTGGGTGGTTACCTGGCAGCCAGGAGTGATGCCGAACATTACGCCAGCGAACGAGCGACAGAGCAGCGCGAGGTGGATACGATCCCTGAAAAAGAGACCGAGGAAGTGGAACAGTTATTTCTATCCTATGGTCTCGAACAAGCACAGAGCACGTTGGTGGCCAATGCCTTGCGTCAGCGCCCGGGCAGCATGGATCGATTTCATGATGCGCTTTGAGTTAGGCCTCGAAAAGCCCGATCCTAAACGTGCGCTGAGGAGCGCCCTGACCATCGGCTTATCCTACATCGCCGGCGGGCTGATCCCGTTGGCGCCCTATATGCTGGTTCACACTACCGGGACTGCCTTCGTATTCTCCGTTGTTTTCACGCTTGCGGCTCTGCTGGTCTTTGGCTATATCAAGGGCCGCTTTACCGGCACGCGACCAGTTCGCAGCGCGCTTCAGACCGCGCTGATCGGCGGCCTGGCAGCAGCCGTGGCCTATGGTCTTGCCAAAGCAATTTCGTAAAGGACGATGTGCATCCATAGGAGCCCGTTCTTCGCGAACCTAGCGGTGTCGGATCGTACGTAGGCGGTGATTGTTGCGAACGGTTATGGGTTGGATCAAAGTTAAGCGCCCTGAGTGGAATTACGCAAGATTGCACCACTTGCGACTTATTTCCCATAAATGCTGCGCTTTCTCCTCAGCATAGGAATCGTTGCTGGACGGGATCTCTTTGCAATCAACAATAAACTTGCCACCGACGCTCTCATAGCGCGGGTCGGTTGCAACGAATAGATAGGAGGAAGATGCCTGCTCCAACGAGCGCGCAAAGGGCATGCGTGCCAGAACTTCGCGGTACAGCCAGCGCTTGACCAGCGACTTCCGGCGTTCGGCAATGGATGCGGGCACAAAGCCCGGGCAGATGGCATTCGAGGTCACCCCGCTGCCGGCCAGCCGGCGCTGGAGTTCATAGGCGAACCACATGTTGGCCAGTTTGGCATTTTTATAGAAAACCTGAGCGTTGTAATACTTTTCCGCCTTCAGGTTATCATAATCAAAGTCGGGGCGCGGTCCACCGCCATACCCTGGAACATGCAGCTGTGAAGATACTGTGATCACTCGCGCCGGTGCGGAGCGCTTTAGATCCTCGAGCAGCAGGTTGGTGAGCAGGAAGTGCCCCAGATGGTTGGTTCCGAAGGTCAGCTCAAATCCGTCGGCGGTGTAGCGGGCTTGCTTGCCGGGGAAGGATCCGCCAGCATGGTTGATCAGCAGGTGCAGGGGATAGCCTTTTGCCTGGAAGTCTGCGGCGCACTGCCGGATGGCGGCGAAGGAAGCCAGGTCGAGGGGGATCGATTCGACGCTGGCATGGGAAATTACAGCGCGCATCCGGGTAATGGCCTGGGCGCTTTTCTGCTGATCGCGCGAGGCCAGGATGACGTGGAATCCTTGTGCCGCGAGTTTGCTGGCTGCGGCAAATCCGATGCCGCTGTTCCCACCGGTGATCATGGCAATGCGTTGCTCAGGGTGTTTCATGTGGCTCCTTCTTCTAAATTTGGCGCGAATGATCAGATACCCTATTGTAATCTTTGTGCCATCTTTCTGCGGTGGTAATAGGCCATACAGAAATGGGTCCCTCTGTCTAAGGGTGTACCTGAATTATGAATACCGATCAACCGGGCTGTAACATTATATAAAACATTATCCGAATCATTGTACATAGCTTATACTAAATCCTAAGAAAGCTGAAATCGATATTCATCGATTATTTGGAGGAAAAATGAAATTACCATTTGTGGTTTCCAATGAATCGATGGAATTACCAGATTTTGAGCTGGCCAGCACATGTACGCCGAAATCACAGCCGGCTACCACATGGACCCGCTCAAGCTGGTCAATGGCGCCTTGTTTGTTGTGGATTATAGTGAGATGGTGCTGGTAAAAGATATTGAGGTTTACAGTATGTGTGAGCACCCCTTGCTGCCTTTCTTCGGCCACGCGCATGTCGCTTATATCCCCAATGCTAAGGTGATTGGGCTGAGCAAAATTCCACGCATTGTCGAAATGTACGCCCGCCGTTTGCAGGTGCAGGAGCGAATGACCGCGCAAATCGCCAATTTATTAGAGGATGTGTTGCATCCGAAGGGTGTTGCGGTCGTGATCGAGGGCTCGCATATGTGCGCGATGATGCGAGGGGTGAAGAAATCAGAGCCGAACATGACCACCTGCATGATGTTGGGCGATTTTAAAGAGGATGCTGCCCTGCGCAGCGAGTTTATGGCGATGATAACGAAATCATACAACCGTGACTGAGGACACTCGGGTCTGGCCATAGTGGATTATTTTAATGCGATCGAGGATCCAGGGCCTCGCGCAGGCCGTCGCCGAGGAAGGAGAAGGCCAGTACCAGTGTGGTGATGGTGGCAGCCGGGATGAATACCTGCAATGGGAAGCGTTCCAACTTGCTGGAGGCGCGGAAGATCATCAGACCCAGGCTAGCGCCCGGTTCTTCAATGCCCAGACCTAACAGACTGAGGGTGGCTTCATTGACAATCACGCTGGCTACATCCAGCGTGGTGGCAATGACGATCAGCCAGGCGACATTCGGCAGCAGGTGGCGCAGAATTAAATCGCCGCTGCTGCCGCCCAGTGCCCGGGACGCGATCACGTAATCCCGTTCCTTGAGCGATAGGGTTTCGCTGCGCACAAAGCGTGCCATCAGCGGCCAGGAGACCAGGCTGAGCGCCGCGGCAACCAGCAGCAGGCGGCCCATAGAGCCGTATAAATCGCGGGCGGTACTGCCAAATATGGCCGAAACGAGGATTGCCAGCAGCAGTCCGGGAAACGCGAACAACATATCCGCGATGCGGGAGATGATCATATCCGGCCAGCCGCCAAAGTAACCGGCCAGCAGTCCCAGCCCGCCACCCAGCACGATGTTGATGGTTTCCACCACCAGCGCCACCAGCAGCGAAACACGCGTGGCTTGCAGCAGGCGCGTCAGGGTATCGCGGCCCAGATAATCCGCGCCTAACCAGTGTTTCGGCGAGGGCCCGGCGTTAATCGACAGGTAATCTTGATAGATGCCATTGCGCAGGCGGCGCTGGCTTTCGGGCAGGAGGCTCTGGTAGGCCAGGGGACCCAACAGGGCCAACAGCAGAATCACGGTTAGAAAGGTGGCGCTGGCCGCTGCAACCCGGTTGCGCAGCAGGTAAAACCACCAGGGGCGGCTGGGAGCGGTTCTTTCCGTTGGGGTTGGCTTTAGTGCAATTTCAGCCATGGCTTATTCCGCCCGCACGCGTGGGTCTGCGGCGGTATAGGCCAGGTCGGTGACCAGATTCATGATTACCACCGCCAGCGCCAGCAGGATGGTCGTGGCCTGGATCACCGGGTAATCGCGCTGACCGATGGCCTGCACAGCCAGATAGCCAATTCCGGGGATCGCGAACAGGTTCTCCACCACAAATGCCCCGGTGACCAGGAAAGCCGTCGCTGGGCCGAGCACGGTCAGCAGCGGCAGCAGAGCGTTGCGCAGCACGTGTTTTTGGATCACCCTGCGGTAGGAAAGACCTTTGGCAAGCGCTGTACGGGTGAAGTCTTGCCGCAGCACTTCCAACATACTGTTGCGCATTAAGCGGGCGATAAAGCCCACATTCGCCGCGGATAACACCAGCACGGGCAGGATCACCTGCTCGGGATGGCCCCAACCCGCCACGGGTAACGAAGGCAAGTGCGCGCGGTATAACGCCAGATCGATAGCCCAAAGGATCGGAATCATCACAAAAGATGGCACCGAATATAAAATTAACATCCCACCCATAATACTCGTGTCGCGCCAGCTGTTTTGCCATAAAGCCGAGAGCACCCCCGCCGGAACTCCCACCAGGACGCTTAAGGTCAGCGCCAGAATGCCCAACTCAAACGAAACCGGTACGCCGCTGGCGATCAGGTTCCACACCGGGCGCCCGGGGTACTTAAATGAGTAACCCAGGTTGCCTTGGGATAGGTGGCGCACGTAGGTAAAATACTGCTGATACCAGGGCTGGTCCAGCCCATAGAGGTGGCGCAGAAACTCATAACGAACAGGGTCTTGCCGCCCACCCATCATGTTGCGGATCGGGTCACCCGGCGCGAAATAGCTCACGATGAACGTGAGAAACGTGACTGAAAACAGCACGAATATCAGGGATAAAGCTCTTTTTCCAATAATCCGAAGCATATTTTTTTCTTAAAGGCGTTGCTGCTCAGAAATGCTCCAACTCAGTATTTCTGAGCAGCAGTGCGGAATTATCTGAAAAGTATTTCTCCGGTTAATTGAACACCCTTACCTGGGTGTTCAATTAACCGGAAGTTGTCTACACTTACTTACTAAAAAACCTTAAACACGATTTCTACCCGGATGGAGGCTGCCCAAAGACTTTTTTGGACAGCCTCACATCCTAAATCGTTTTACTGACTGACGGTGACTTTGGTCCAGTTGTCCTTGGGGAAGATGCCCTGCGGAGTGATCACCAGCCCGTTTACTTTATTATCCATCAGGATGTAGGATTTGCCATAGTAAAGCGGCAGCCAGCCTACTTCAGTCAGCGCGATTTTCTCGGCCTGCTGGTAGAGCTGGAGGCGCTTGGCCTGATCGGTTTCCACATCCGCCTGGTCGGTCAACTGATCGAACTGGCTGTTCGAGTAGTGACCGTTGTTGTTGCCTACCCCGGTGCGCAGCTGTTGTGAGACGAAGTTCTGCGGGTCGGGGTAGTCCGCGCCCCAAACGCTGATATAGAAGTCGAAGGCGCTGGGGGCGTCGGGTGTGTTGGCCATAGCGGTCAGGTCGTCGTTGAATTTGGCCAGTTCTTCAGTGTTAATGTCCACCGTCACGCCCAGGTTTTCCTGCCACATTTGCTGCAAGGTCGCGGCGATTTTGGCATAGTTCGGGTCCTGGTTATTGATCGCCAGGGCTACCTTGGGGAAGCCTTTCCCATTGGGATATCCGGCTTCAGCCAGGAGTTTCTGAGCTTCTTGCACGTTATAAGCTTGAATCTGGCCCGCCTCTTTGTTGTAACCGGGCATGCCGGGCGGGATGATGGTATTGGCTTGCAACACTGCGCCTTCCAGCACTTTGTTCACCAGCGTGTCTTTATCCACTGCCTTGGCAAATGCCTGGCGTACCTTTACATCATTAAAGGGCTTTTTGACATTGTTGAAGCCGATATAGGTCACAAAGAACTGGTTGACGGTATGCAAATCGGGGCTATTGGCGACGGAGGCCAACTGATCGGTGGGGAAGTTGTAAGTGCCCATGATATCCAGTTCACCGGTCTGATAGAGCTTGAGCGCCGTGGCTGGGTCCTGAATGAAGGGCATCTGGATCTGCGCGATCTGCGGTTCGCCTAACCAGTAGTTGGGGTTGGGCACCAGGGTAATGGACTGGTTGTGGTTCCACTCCTTGACCATGAACGGGCCGGTGCCGTAGGCCTGGTCGGTCCAGTTGGTGGGGTTTGCTTCAATGGCCTTCTTGGGCACCACAAAGGAAGCCGGGAAGGTCAACTGGTAGAGGAAGTACACCGAGGGGCTTTGCAGGTCGATCTCCAACGTCTGCGGGTCGATGACCTTCACCCCGCTAATGGTCTGCGCCTTGCCGTTGGTAACATCCATTGAGCCAACGATGTTGGAAAGGTAGTAACCAGCGTTCCCAGTGGCGAAGTCTGGGCCAAAGGCGCGGTTGAGTGAGTAAGCAAAATCCTCCGCGGTGACCGGGTCGCCATTGGCGAATTTCAGATCTTTCCGAATATGGAAGATGAAGGTTTTGCCGCCGTCTTTGACGTCCCAACTTTCAGCGCCTGCCGGGGCAATGTTGAGATCGCTATCCAGGCGCACCAGCCCCTCAAATACCAGGCTGATCACGCCAACTGATTGCGATGCGCCTGCCATGGGAGGGTCCATCGCGGGCAGTTCATTAATACCTTCCAGGCTCCAACGCAGTGTTCCACTGGGCTGGCTGCTGGCGCTGTTCGTTGTGGCAGTGGTGGCAGTAGCGGCAGCGGTGGCTGAAGCGGCAGCGGTGGCTGGAGCGGCAGCGGTGGCTGAAGCGGCAGCGGTCGGTTCACTGGGGGCAGCCGACGTGGCGGAAGTGGTTGCCGGTGCAGTCGCGGGGGCGGCGCTGGTCGGCGCGGGCGTCGACGGGCTGCAAGCTGTGAGTAAAATACTGGCCAGGGCCAACAGGCTGGCCCATTGCATCCAGGTCTTTCTAAACATATCGCTCCTCCTGGTGATTAAGATAAAATGCCCGGCGGGGGTGCTGATATCTACAGGGTTACCCGCAGCGCATTTCATCTACATTGTACCAACTTTTCCGGTTGGCTGTGAGTGCCAAGCGCGCAAAGGATTGTACGGATGTTCTTTCCGGCTTTAAGGCAGCGTACCCGGCTGGTCGTCCTCACTCTGGGCGTGGAAGTAATTTCCAGTTTCCCATGGCAACTGGATTGATGCCTGAAGTTTAGCAGTTTGCGCATAGGAATACCAGGGTTGTGGAAGGTGCATTCATTCTGGGCCGCGTTGGTATCCAAGGTGAAGCCGGCATCTTTAATGGGCAGGATAGCCCGAGACGATCAACGGTTAATGTTACCGGGCCAGGGGAAAAGGCGGGTCTCTGGGATTCAGCGTGGTTTTAGGGAGAAATGGCTACACCATTTTTCCCTAAAACCACGGCAATTCCCAAAGAGCAAAAAGAAAGGATTGAAGATAAGCCCCACTTTTGGTGTAAAAATGAGGGTTTTTAGCCAATATTGCATCCATATTCTGTTAAAATTACAAGTATTCACCCACTTTGGATGAATTTTGGGATTTGAGGCCAGAATCAAATTTTCTGACCTTAAGCCACTATTTCCATTTAAGTGGGACTTGAAATAACCATTCCAATGTCCAAATTTAAGAAGTGGATGCCTAAAAATGCTGTACAAAAAAGGAAACCATACTAAACTTAAGGTACGTTCAGCCACAATCATCACCTCTCCAGGGTGAAAATGGTAGCAAAATTTATGCGATGTGGAATCTGGGTTTATCATGATTAGGACTGTTCGATTTTCGGGATATGGAGAATAAATCGCAGTGGATAAGATAACCAACGATACCATGACCTTCGATGGCGCAAAAATCTACTCTGAAACAGCCGGGCAGGGAGAGGCTCTGCTACTGGTGCATGCCGGTTTCGTTGACAGCCGGATGTGGGATGAGCAGTTTATGTTCTTTGCGCGATATTACCGGGTGATCCGCTTCGATATGCGCGGGTTTGGCAGGTCGGATCCCGCGCAGGGACCGGTTGTCCGCCGGCACGAAATCGATTCCCTGCTGAATCACCTGGGGATCCAAAAGGCGGTACTGGTTGGCTGTTCCCTGGGTGGAGCAAACGTCCTCGACTTCGCCCTGGAGCACCCCGATCGGGTACAGGCGCTGGTGCTGGTCTCAACCGTGCCAGGGGGTTTTGAAATGCAAGGGGAACCGCCGCCAGGGCTGATGGAAATGTTCTCTGCGCTCCAGCAAAATGACTGCCAGCGAGCATCTGAACTGCAAATTCAATTATGGGTGGATGGCATGTTCCGGAAACCCGAGCAGGTCGATCCCCTGGTGCGGCAGCGAGCGGCAGAGATGAACCGCACACCGGTGGTAAACCAGACTTTTATGAAGGTGGACATGCAGCCCTTGCAGCCGCTGGATCCCCCGGCGGCGGGCCGGCTCAAGGAAGTAAAGGTTCCCACACTGGTCATCGCGGGCGCGCTGGATCATCCGGAGATTTTGCGAGCAGCGGACTTCATGGTGCAGGAGATCCCATCCGCAAAAAAATTAATCTTGCCGAGCAGCGCGCACGTACCCAATATGGAGCAGCCGGGCGCATTTAACCAGGCCGTCTTTGACTTTTTACAAGAAGGATAGCGGATTTGTAGGGATCAGTCATTCTCCAAAAATCTTTTCTGGCTCGGCCTTTCCGATCAGAATGCTGCCATTTAAAAAATAGTTCGAACAAAGTTTGCCGGAGGAGATCCGTAAAGCGGTCTCCTCCGGCAAACCCTATCTGCTCTAAACCTCGCGATGAACCTGATCTGTGTCTTCCCGCCGTGTCCGAGGATCTGGATCATCGCCTGTATGGTTCCATAGATGCCCACCGAACAGGGCGACCGCAACCATTCTCTCCCTCATTTAAGGTTCTCTTGCGTAAAGTTGTGCCAAGGCCCTGACCGCGGTAGGCTGGCAGTAGAGCGATGTCGATAATCCGGATCTCGCTTTTTGCTTGCAGTAGAAGCGACAGGCATCGCTCCATCGGCAAATAATTTCAGGGGGACAGACTTTCTGACCAAATTGGGGCTTGAAAGCTTGTTGAAACGCGCTGTTCGGCGCGACTTTTGCTTTTTAAGGAGCTATTCTTGCCCGTTGGGGTCAGGTTCCATTGGGTTGTGTAAATTGCTTCGGAAACCCACGCCCGTGTTAATGGCGTTTATTTTTTTCAGGCATAGATTTGTGTCTACTTAATTCTGATTTTTACGGTGGCGTTCGTGCCGATGATATCGGCAAGCTCGATGTCATCCAGCAGCTTTATCTTGATCGGGATCAACTGGGTGACCTTGGTATACGTGCCGGAGGTGGTAAAGCTGGTTGCCGAACCGGAGAGCTTTGTCGAGGTTACTGTATTGACATCCTGGACATAACCGTCAAAACTCCTACCATACGCATCCAGTGAAACGGCCACGGGTTGTCCGGTATGAATTTTTAAGATATTCGTTTCTTCCACATTCGCCGTAATGTAAATATCCGACGTCTTGGCGACAACCAAAACGACATCGGTGGGGGTAGCATAGTCTCCTTCTTCCATCTTGACATCAATCAGCGTACCATCGATGGGCGACCTTATGAAAGAGCCGTTATCCACCCGCGCAAGCACCTGTCCCGCTTTTACCTCGTCATTTTGAGCAACATATACTTTTTGCAGTTTTCCCCGTGCGTTTGCGGTGAGCTGGTAAATCATGGTATCCACCTTGGCATTGTCCGTCTGGTAATAAAACTCACCCTCGTAAAACAAGTACCCTGCGATCCCTAAACCGGCCACCACCACCACCATGGCCACAACGATGAGCAGCGGTTTGCTGATCTTCCGATTGGCCGTTTTGGGCGTGAAATCCTTTTCGTATTCGCCCGTTTCTTTACTCGTTTCTGTATTCGTTGCCATATGCTATTGCCCTTTTTTCAAATTGACTGTTGTACATTCCAGCGTAAAAACCGCCCGCCGCCAGAAGATCCAGGTGATTGCCCTGTTCGATAATATCCCCATGATTTAAGACGAGGATGAGATCAGCATTTTTAATCGTTGAAAGCCTGTGCGCAATAATGAAACTCGTTCTCCCTTTCATCAGCGCATCCATTGCCTTCTGGATCAGGATTTCAGTGCGCGTATCAATGGAACTGGTTGCCTCGTCGAGAATCAAGATTTTCGGATTGGCCAGGATCACGCGGGCAATGGTCAATAACTGCTTTTGCCCTTGGGAGATATTATCTGACTCTTCGTTCAGGATGGTATCGTAGCCCTGCGGCAGGGTGCGGATGAATTCGTCACAGTGGGCGGCTTTTGCCGCGGCAACAACCTGCTCGCGGGTCGCTCCAAACGTCCCATAGCGAATGTTTTCGAGAATGGAAGCGTTATACAGCCAGGTATCCTGCAAGACCATACCGAACACGGAGCGCAGCTCGTTGCGGGTAAAATCATAGATGCTGTGCCCATCGACCTTGATATCACCGCATTGAATATCATAAAAGCGCATAAGCAGTTTCACAAGCGTCGTTTTTCCCGCGCCGGTTGGCCCGACAATGGCTACTTTTTCCCCTTGCAGCACATCGGCTGAAAAGTCATGGATAATGGGCTTGGCGGGGTCATATCCGAAGGCGATATGTTCAAAGGATACAGCCCCCGTTACGGCCTCAGCAGACGCAAGGTTACGCTCCGTGACCTCTTCCGCTTCGTCGAGAAATTCGAATACGCGTTCCGAGGCGGCGATGGTTTGCTGGAGCGTATTGGAGATGGAGGCAAGCTGCGTGATTGGTTGGGTGAAGTTACGCATATACTGGATGAAGGATTGGATATCGCCGATTTCAATCACCTTTTTCACCGCCAGGTAACCGCCCAAAATACACACGATGACGTAGCCGATGTTGCCAACAAACATCATCATTGGCTGCATGATGCTGGTGAAAAACTGCGACTTCCAGGCGCTGTCGGCCAATGTTTCGTTGATGAGATAGAAGCGCTCAATCGAATCATCCTGGCGGTTGAAGGCTTGCACGATGGCATGCCCGCCATACATCTCTTCCACATGCCCGTTCATATTGCCGAGCGACGCTTGCTGTGCCCGGAAAAATTTTTGTGATGCCTTGAGCACCGTGCCGATGAGCCCGAACGACATCGACACGGTCAAAATGGTGGTCACGGTCATCAGCAGGTTGATACTCAGCATCATCGCCAGCACCCCGATGATGGTAGCAACGGAGGTGATGAGCTGCGAAATGCTCTGGTTTAGTGACTGGCTGATCAGGTCAACATCGTTGGTGATCCGTGAAAGCACCTCGCCGTGGGTGGTGGTATCGTAATACTTAAGCGGCAGGCGGCTGATTTTCTGATCGATTTCCTTGCGCAGATTGTAGGTGACCTCCATCGAAACGCCGGACATGATGAAGGCCTGCGCGTATGAAAATACCATGGAGATTGAATACAGGCTGATCAGCAGCATGATCATGCGGCTCATATAGGCAAAGTCCATATACAGCCCGGTCCGAAAATAGTAGGCAATCAAGCCTTCGGCGAGCTTGGTAGTCACCTTGCCCAGCAGCTTTGGGCCCACAATCGAGAAAACAGAGGATAAGGCGGCAAAGACCATCACAATGATGACTTTCGTGCGGTAGGGCTCCAGGTAGCGCAAGAGGGTCTTCAGCGTTTTTCGCGAATCTTTTGCCTTCGCGACCGGTCCACCCATCATGCCGCGTGCGCCCGGTCCGAAACCACCCCCACCTGCCCTAGGCCTGTTCAAGTTCATCCTCCGAAAGTTGCGAGAGGGCAATTTCGTGGTAGACCTCACAACTGCGCAGCAGTTCGTGATGGGTGCCACGCCCGACAATTTCGCCATTTTCGAGCACGATAATCTGGTCGGCGGTCAGGATCGTGCCCACGCGCTGCGCGACAATCAGGAGCGTGCTCGAACCCGTCTCGCGGTGCAGCGCTTCGCGCAAGGCGGCGTCAGTTCGCATGTCGAGCGCGGAGAAACTATCGTCGAAGATGTAAATGGGTGCGTTTTTCACCAGGGCCCGCGCAATCGACAGGCGCTGTTTTTGCCCGCCCGAGAAATTGGTTCCGCCCTGGGCGACGTGTGCTTCATATCCATCGGTCACGGTTGAGATGAATTCCTCTGCCTGGGCAATCCGCGCTGCGCGTTGAAGATGCTCAAAGGTAGCGTTGCTGTCGGCATACAGCAGGTTAGACTTGATGGTTCCCGAGAACAGCACGGCTTTTTGCGGGATGTAGCCGATTTTTTCGCGCAGATCACTGCGTTTCATCTCGCGGATGTCGACCCCATCCACCAGAATGCGCCCCTCGGTGACATCGTAAAAGCGGATCAACAAGTTCACCAGGGTCGATTTACCGCTGCCCGTCACGCCGATAAAGGCGGTCGTTTGCCCGTGTCTGGCGGTAAAGCTGATATTCTTCAACACCGGCTGGTTGCTGCCGGGATAGCAGAAGGTCACGTGATCATATTCAATATCCGGGACAAAATCTGCCCTGGGCCGGACCGCCTTGAGCTTGTCTTTAACCACCGTATTGGTTTCGAGGACCTCTTTGATTCTGCCCGCGCTGACCATCGCCCGCGGGATCAAGATAAACATGATGGAAAGCATCAGGAACGACATGATAATCTGCATCGCATATTGCATAAAGGCCATCATCTTGCCGATATCCATCTGCAAGTTCGCGATTTGGTGCGCGCCGAACCAGACGATCAGCACGGTGGTCACGTTCATGATAAACATCATGGTGGGCATCATGACCGACATTGTGCGATTGATATACAGGCTGTTATCTGTCAGCGTGCGGTTAGCGGAGTCGAAGCGGGCCTCTTCGAATTTTTGTGAATTGAAAGCACGGATAACGAGCATGCCCTCCAGGTTCTCCCGGCTGACCAGGTTCACCTGGTCTACCAGGGTCTGCACGATGCGCATTTTGGGCATCACCACGATGAGGAGGAAAATGATGAGGACTACCATCGCCAACACCGCTCCGACGATTGTCCCGGATAGGCTGCGGCTTTCCGAAATGGCCTTGATCGCCCCACCGGTGCCTAAGATGGCCGAATAAAAGACCATGCGCACCATCAAGACAATCAGCATCTGGATCTGGGTGATATCATTGGTGGTGCGTGTGATCAGGGAGGCAGGCGAAAATTTGTCCAGTTCCGGGTTCGAAAAGGTTTGCACGCGCTTGAACACATCCGCGCGCAGATCTCGGGCAGTATAAGCGGCCGTCCGGGCGGCAAAATACCCGGTCACGATTGTGCATGCGGCGCTCAGCAAGGTGATAAACAGCATCTTGCCACCGGTTTGGATAATGACGCTGGCGTTACCGCTGATTACGCCGTTATTGACAATGTTCGCCATATAGTCCGGAAGGGTCAGGTCGCAGATTGCCTGTACGACCAAAAGCGCGAGGGCTATCAATATCATCCCGGAATATTCCGACATGTATTCCAATACCATGATCATGTGCGCTTTGTCCTTTGATATCGGTTGATTGTTTGGATCAATCCGGTTTACGCTCGATCGTCAGGTTACCCTAATCGTGAAGGAAAGTCATTATTTCTATTTGGGTATCACCGTTTTGGATGCTACCAAAACAGTGATACCCACTGCGGGCTAAGGGTTAGTCGCTGAATTTGAAGTCGAACCAGGGGGCTACCTTCAGATTCTTCCACTGCCGGATGATCACCCGCTCTGGATAGCTGGTAAACAAGCCCGCCACATCGATGGTCGCGTCTGAGTAACTGCGCAGCCGCTGGAAGATCAGCTGCTTCTTCACCGCTTCAACCGTCCGGCCGCTTTGGTTGGCCGGGTCTTTGAAGGTAAAGGCAGCCATGATCTCGTTGGTTTGCCCCAGCACGAGCGTGTCGTTTGTCGTATTTTGCACCAGCAGCGTCAGGGTCAGGTGATCGGAGTAGCGCGACAGCCGCACCGGGCGAACGCGTAGCCCGGCCATGCTCTGCTCGGCGATGGTCAGCGAGTGGAAGTCGATCAGGTTGTTGCGGTTATACAGCCAGCGATTGTTCTCGAACATAACCGGCCACAACTCGTCCTTGTTAGCCTGAGCAGTCTGGCCTGTCTTGGCGTCTGTGGTGGTCAGGGTATAGGTCACGTGGACCAGGTGGATCTTATCTGAAAAGGCCTGGGTCTGCGGATTGTCTGCATCTGCCTGCACCTGCAGGTCAGACCATTCCATGCCTGCCAGCATCTTTTGATGCAGTTCATCTGCGCCATCGCCGCGCGTCATGCCGTCCACCGTCAGGCTGAAAGTGGAAGTCAGCTCTGCGGCGGCCTTGTAGTCTCTGTTTTGCAAGCGCAGCAAAGTAATCCTTCACCGTCTGCACGGCCGGATCCACAGATGGGGTGACGGTCGGCGCGGAAGTTGCTACAGGATTTGCCTGGGGTTCAGGTGTGGCTGCCTCGGCTGCCGCGCTGACTTGCGCTTCTTTCGGGAGCGGGACGGGGACCAGTGCGGCCGCACCGTTTCGATCCGCAGCCGTTACCGGGCTCGTGATCAGCAGGTCGCCTTCATTCAGCGCACCCCCCGTCACCTGCACCAGGCTGCCCGAAGAAGTGCCCAGGGCCACTGCAACCGGCACCGGCTGGCCATCCTTGAGCAGGTAGACTACCTGCGTATCCCCCTGTTTGGTTACGGCCCGCCTGGGCACCAGGAGGGCACCCTTCAGCTCATTCAGCGTGATGGTCGCGGAGGCAGTCATGCCCGGGTGGATGTCCCCACTTCCTGTGGGGCCCCCACTACCTGTGGGGCTGCCACTACCTGTGGCGGCCGCTTCGCGTTCGACCTCTACCGTCACGGGGTAATACACCGTCCCGGAGATGTTCTTGCCCACGATCGCCATATCCGAGACCTTGCCATGGTAGGTCTTGCCTGGAAGAGCGTCCAGCGTCAGCGTCACAGGCAGGCCGATGCGTACCTGCGGAAAATCCATCTCCGAGACGTCCACGTCCACGTACAGGTGGCTCAGGTCATCGATCTGGAAAGCCGCTGTCGTCGGGGCCACCTGGTCGCCCGGCTTGCTATTGGCCACCGTCACAGTGCCGTTGAAGGGCGCTTTGATGAATTGCATATCCAGGATCGCCTGGGCCGCCGCAACCTGGGACTGCGCCGCGGAGACATCCTGCTGGTTTGGGCCATCCTTCACCCGCTCCCACTCTTGCTTGGCGGCTTCCAGGTTGGCCTGGGCCACGTCCAGCGTCGCATCAGCTGTTTGAACATCCAGCGAGTTCGGCAGCCCTCGGACATAATCGTAGTTGTATTGCGCCACAATCTGGTTCTGGCGTGCCTTGGCGTACATCGCCAGCGCCGCGGCGTAGACGACATCATTTTCGCTGCGGTTGTTGTTGCGATCGAAGATCGCCTCGGCTTTGTCCAGGGCATCGTTGGCCGTGATCAGGTTGGCGTGGACGATATCGATTGTCTCCGGGCTGGCCACCTGGAACTGCTTGCTGCGCTGGGCCTTGGTCGCATCGTCCAGCACTTTTTGCGCCTTCATCAGCGCCAGCTCCGCATTGGCTCGCGCCACGCTGGTATTCAGCAGGTTGTCCAGCGTCTTCTGCGCCGCCACGATGTTCGCCCTGGCCAGGATGATCGCTTGCGGCAGGGAAGCGTCCTTTAACTGTGCCAGCCCGTCATCCGTTGAAACGACCTGGCCGCGCGTCACGTTCACCTGGCCGACGACCCCAGTGGTCTGCCATACCAACACCGCCGACTGCTTCGAGCGCACGGTGCCGCTCGCATCGATGCTGGTAAACAGGTCATCTTTCTGCACTTTCGCGGTCTGGTACGGCGCCACGCCGGCCTGCGCATCCACCAGAGTGATCATGCGGGGCACACCCAAGAACCAACCTGCTCCCACAATCCCTCCAAGAATCACTAAACCTGCGATCCAACCAATTACGGCTCTCTTCATCATTCATCTCCAAGCGCTATCATCAACGGATTGATAAAAGTTCGTGCGCATTACATCGAATATTGTTCCAGGTTGTCCACCAGCTTGCCCAGCATGCGGCCCAGCTCCTTGCGCTCTTCAGGCGAGAAATCGTGGAGGAACTGTTCCGCGCTTTCCAGCAAAAGTTTATTCATCGCCCGGTACAGTTCCTTTCCGGCTTCGGTCAGCTCCACGAGCACCACGCGGCGGTCCTCCGGGTCGGCCAGGCGCTGGACATAGCCATTGTCCACCAGCCAATCCACCATGCGCGTAGCCGTGCTAAACGGCATCCCCAAGATGCGGCTCAAATCACCCATGGTGATCGGCTTGGATTGGCGCGAAAAGACAAAGCCAATGGTAAAAAAGACATCCCGGTCGTTAATCTGCTCGATCTTCTCACGCAGGTTGTGTTCCTGAATACTGGCTTTGACATTGATAATCTGCTCGGGCAGGATTCCGCGGAAGCGGCGCCGCAGGTAAAACAGGCGCAAGAGGATGTCCATGATGTCTTTGCGCGACTCACCAGAGACAGAAGCTGTATTTTCATTCATCAATATTTCCATTTGAAAATTTTATTGGCAGAAATATACCCCTTGCAAATCATTAAGTCAATAAAATGGGGCCCAGCCAGCGCTGGTGGGCCCTATCAGTTATGTTAGGTGAGCAGGTTAACATGTCCGGAATGGAGCCCGAAGGGAACGGAAAGACAGCCTGTCCAGGCGAGCTATCCTATTTTCCTGGCCATTGTACTGCTTGGGCTCTACCGTCTCTTGCGTGGAGATTGGCTGCGCCGTCTGCTTGAAAAGAAGAAAAAAAGAAGCAGCTCCGGAAACCAGCCGTTTTACGACCCAAGAGTGAACTAGAAGAAGAACGGACAAGACCTATCTGGTGTAAGGCAAAACAACAAACCTTTGTCCACTGTGCACGTTCTTTCTCTAACTATAGATGATAATATTAAATCTTGGGGAGCATAGAGGCTTCGGTCAGCATGTCTGATGCAATTGTCAAATCTACTTTTCAACCATTTGAAAGTCAAAGTGAGATTGGTCTCGTCCAACCCCAGGGCAGTGCCCAGTTCGATCCTCAGCAGCAGATATATACCCTCACCAGCGCCGGGGCGAACATCTGGGGCGAGCACGACGATTTTCACTTTGTAAGGCGGCGGATGCAAGGGGTTTCCATTGTGACCACGCGCGCCGCATTTATAGGTAGTGGCAGTAACCCGCATCGTAAACTGGGTTGGATGGCTCGCGCCAGCCTTGAAGCGGATGCCCCGCATACCAGCAGCATGGTGCATGGGGATGGGCTGGTTTCATTGCTGTATCGCCGCGTGGCTGGTGGGGAAACGGAAGAAGTGCGAGCGCCCATCCAGGGTGCAGACGTGATCCAGTTAGAGCGCAAGGGGAATACCTTTGTCCTGTCCGCGGCCCATTTTGGCGAGCCCTTCACGCCGGTACAGGTGAGTACGGCTTGAACCCATTCGAAAAGCGGATCTAAAAATGGCTGTCAAACCATAAAAGGTTTGACAGCCGCTCTGGTTTTTGATTTCTGTGGGGATTCCCTTATGAACCCATAGGGGAATCCCTCTAGATATTTATTTTACTCATTCTATAATTTATGAGGAAATAGACGTTTCTTTCAGGGGGATATTTTAACATTTCTAAGCGAAGGTAGTAGAAAAACCAAAGAAGGAGAGCAGGCGTGCAAAAGTTCCGGCTCTTGTTTGGCGTCAGCATCTTCTGGCTGTCCTTAAGCATGCTTTCAGATGGGATGAATACCCTGGTTTTACCCATCTTGCTGCTGGGTGTTGTTCCTGAATCCAGCAAGGGTACCGCGCTTGGGTTGATCAGCTTTGCTGGTCTGTTGTTGGGCATGCTGGTGCAGCCCTATGCCGGAGCGTGGAGCGACCGGCTTCGTTTGCGCTGGGGCAGGCGCGGGGTAATTGGCTTAGGGGTGCTATTGATCCTGATTTCCCTGGCAATTTTTGGCATCATTCGCGGGCTGGTGTTCATCATTTTGGGGTATACCCTCTTGCAGGTTTCCGCCAGTGTTGCTCAGGCCGCCCAACAGGGTTTTATCCCCGATTTAATTCCCGCCGCTTTCCGGGGGCGCGCCTCTGGCCTGAAAAGCTTCATGGATATTGGGGGCGCGATGGTCGGGTTTGTCCTACTGGGGCGGTTGATGGGGAATGGCAGTGTGAGCCTGGTGGTGATCGTCTTGGGTGGCGTACTGTTGAGTGGGTTTTTTGCTCACCCTGTTATTTGTGCGTGAGCCGCGCCAGGTTGTTGTGCATGTGCCTGCTCTGGAAATTACACGCAACCCCTACCGGCTGGACCGCTCACGGCATCGTTCCTTTTTCTGGCTGATCATTTCCCGTTTCCTTTTCCTGACAGGCACCTATGCGGTTGGTCGATTCCTGGTGTATTTCGTCGCAGACCGGCTGAATCTTTCTGCGACCCAGGCTTCCCAGCAGTCTGGGAACTTGCTGGCTGTACTGGCTCTGGTGACCGTGTTAGGCGCATTGCCCGCAGGCTGGGCTGCAGATCGTTTAGGGCGTAAGCCGGTGATGGTTTTCGGTGGCCTGATAAGCGCCCTCGGCATCGCTTTGTTCATTTTTGCCAACAGTTTCGGGCTGATGATCCTCTTTGGCACGTTGATGTCAGCCGGCTCTGCCGCCTTTGCCAGCGCCAATTGGGCGATGTCAGCTGACCTGGCCCCAGGTGACCAGGCTGGGCGGTTTTATGGGCTGCTTAATTTTGGTACCGCAGGGGCATCGGCGGTGGCCGGGCTGTTTGGCCCGTTGGTCGATTATGGCAACCAGCTGGGGCATGGGAGTGGGTACACTATCCTGTTCGGGCTGGCTGCGGTTGTATCTCTGGGGAGTGCGGTTGCTCTCCGTTATGTAGCCCCACAGGAACGGATACCCCTGGGTGTGGTTCCCGCTGCAGGAATACCTTCTGGGCAAGAGGAACTGAGCAGGCAAGTCAAGCAATAAGCCCTGGTTCTGGAGGTTGCCAGAATTGGCTGCGAACCAGGCGAATGAATTATTCATAAGGAGATCAAGATGGCTCAAGATGAGAATCAAAATCAGCCGGAAAGGGGTGCCTCCCCCTCAGGGACAGGCGCACAGCAATCGGCGAGCCTCACGACTGCGAATTGGCCGCATGCTAATCTGGACTATGCCAATACCCGCGCAGTCACCGATTCTAAAATCAATTCTTCAAACGTGCATACCTTGGGGACAGCCTGGAAGTTCCCTGTTCCAGGGGTGGGCGCTTTTGGCGCAATTGCCAGCGGAATGGTGGTGGTGGAAGGTGTTATTTACCTTCAAGATCTGGCCAGTAACTTGTATGCAGTTGACCTTGCCAGCGGGAAACAGAAATGGAAAAAGACCTATAATGCTTCGGTCATTGGGCCAAACGGGCCCGCGGTGTGGCAAGGGAAGGTATTTGCCCATGTTGGCCCTACGGATTTGAAAGCATTAGATCAAAATACCGGCGAAGAACTCTGGTCGATAGACCTGCAAGGGCCGACCGGGGCGCAGCAGCCGCTGGTCTATGAGAACCTGGTGTATACCGGGGTGACGGTAGGTGCGGTGGAAAAGAAAACACCGATAGGCCAGATTGCCTTACGGGCTTATTCGGGGGGTAAGAGCGGGCATGCCATTGCGGTAAACCAGGAAAGTGGAAAAGTAGTGTGGGATTTTGCCACGGTGACCAAAGGTTTTTGGGGCAACCCCCAATTGAATAGTGGTGGAGGGATCTGGTACCCCCCAGCAATTGACCCTAAAAACGGACTTTCTTTCTGGGGCACGGGTAACCCAGCGCCATTCCCTGGTACGATCGATTATCCAAATGGTAGCAGCCGACCTGCGCCCAACCTGTACTCCTGCTCGGTACTGGCATTGGACCTGAAATCAGGTGAATTGAAGTGGTACTATCAGTTCCTGGAACATGACTTGTTTGACCACGATGCACAAATATCTCCGGTGCTGGCAACCGCACAGATCGATGGCAAAGAGCGCGATATTGTGATCGGTGGCGGCAAACTGGGTGAAGTCGCTGCGCTCGACCGGAAAACCGGCGAACTGCTCTGGCGGATCAAAGTGGGTAAACACGTCAATGACGAGTTGAAAGAACTGCCGAAAGATCAGATCGTGATGGTTTATCCTGGTATATTGGGTGGGGTAGAAACGCCAATGGCTGTGGCAGATGGGGTGCTGTATGTTCCCGTGGTGAATCTTGCCGCACCGTTCACTTCCACTGGCTTTGATTCCAAAGACGGGGTTCAGGCTACCCTGGAAGTGGAAGGCCGCCTGGACTTTAATGAAGGCAATGGCGAAATGATCGCCATTGACCTATCGAACGGGGTCGTGTTGTGGGAGCAAACCTTTACCAGTGAGGTTTTCAGCGCCGCTACTGTGGTCAATGACCTGGTGTTTACGGCTACCTACGATGGCACCGTCTACGCGCTGGACAAAAAAGATGGCAGCGTACTTTGGTCCCAGAAAATGCCAGGCGGGATTAACGGGTTCCTGACCGTTGTTGGGGATATGGTTCTGGTGCCGGTGGGCGTTACGGGTCACCCGTCTGTGGTTGCACTCCGCTTAGGCGCTCAAGGTCAACCACAGCAGGAGGAGCTTCCGCCTGCCAAGCAGCAGACTGAAGCTGATGCAGACCTGGTTCCATTCCCCGTTGGGGTAGCAAAACCAACGCCAAAGTCCAGCCTTTCCCAACAGCAGCAGCAATTGATTGATGAGGGGAAAAAGATCTACATGGATTTCGGGGCCCGCTGCCATCAAATGAACGGTCAGGGGGCGAAAGGGGCTATTCCGAAACTGGCAGACAGCTCGTTCGTCAATGGCGATCCGCAGCAGGTTATCCATATGGTTTTGTATGGGGAAGGCGCTATGCCAGCCTGGATCAAAGTGCTGGATAATGAGCAGATCGCAGCCGTCGTATCCTATATCCGCAATGCGTGGGGCAATCAGGCCAGCCCGGTAACCGCTGAGCAGGTACAGCAGGTTAAGGATCAAAACAAGGGCAAGAGCTTAGGCGAAGAGCAGGCGCACAACCGCGAAGAAACGCCTGGCAAAGATGAGTATCCATATAACCGTTCACAGTAGGTGACGTACAAATCAATCCACGAGCGTAGGATAAGGGGTTCCCGGCGGAAATCCGCCGGGAACCCCTTGGTTAAGGAATAGCGCTTTTGCAAAGGTAACTTTACCCATGCGCCTCAACGGGATTAATCCCAGCCGCAGGTGTGCCGAAAATTTTTGCGAGAAAATTCATTTTTCCCTCCCTGGTAACAATAATTTTGACCCGGTTTACTGCTTTCTTTTTAATGCCGCATGAAAATATAAGCGTCATTCGGGAATTTCCCTAATGGGGGTAGGAGAATCCCTACCCCGGAAAAACTTCTTGTTGATGATCATTATACTGGATATGTGTAAAATATATTTGGGAAGATGTTTCGGGGGATACAGGAACAGATTTCCCAAATAAAGGAGGGAATATGAGACAGTATGGGCTCATGTATGCTTTGGTCCTGGTTATCGGGCTGGCTGTTATTGCCGGCGCCCTTTCTTTGATTTTTGCTAATTTCATTGATTTCCAAGGAATGGCGAATGGCAAACAGGCAGACCCAGCCGCCTTCCAACCCCTGGATGTTATTCGCACACCGCAGCCAGCGCAGCCGCAGCTGCTCTATAACCCCCCCAGGCCTGAGGACGCTCCTCAGGATATCCGCGAGGCGGTCATTTTGGGGCATAATATTCTTTCGAATACAAAGCAGTATGCAGCCGCTTATACTGGCAACGATCTGAACTGTACAAACTGCCACTTTAACGCTGGCATCAGCGGAGGTGGAAAGAACGGCGGCTTATCTCTGGTGGGGGTTGCCGCGGCGTATCCGAAATACCGCAGCCGGCAGAACTACGCTGTGGATCTGGTTACCCGAACGAATGACTGCTTCACGCGCAGTCAGAATGGGAAGCCTCTACCACCGGATAGTAAAGAAATGGTGGCGATCCTGACCTACTATAAATGGATTTCTACTGGCGTACCGATCTACGATCAGATCCCCTGGCTGGGTGCGGCAATCGTCAAGACTCAACAAGCTCCTGACCAGAATGCAGGACAGCAGGTGTACGCGACCAGCTGTGCCGCGTGTCACGGTGCAGATGGCAAGGGAACCAATATCGCTCCGGCTTTATGGGGTGACGGCTCCTATAATGATGGCGCGGGCATGTCAAAAGCCGAAACGCTCACATCCTTCGCGTTTCATAATATGCCCCGCGGCAATCCCATCCTGTCCACGGAAGAAGCGGCCAACGTTGCCCTCTTTGTCGACAGCCAACCCCGGCCACATTATCAGAAGTAAAGGAGGGGGCCATGCAGTTTCCACCATTTCAAGTTCCGGGTTTGGGGAATGGGATGACGATTGCGCTCAATGCGGTGATCCATGTGTTCTTCAGTCATGGATTTGCGATTGGCGTTTTTGGCATGATCGCCATCAGCGAATATATGGGTTACCGGCGGAATTCGCCCCAATGGACGGCCTTCTCGCACGATCTGCTCAAGTTTGCTGCGATTCTTATTACGGGGGTAGGCGCGGTAACCGGAGTTGGTATCTGGTTCACGATTGGCACGCTAGAACCGCGCGGTACAGCAGAGATGCTGCGTTTATTCTTCTGGCCCTGGTTTTTAGAGTGGATGGCGTTTACCGCTGAAGTGGTTGTGCTCGTGATCTATTACTACACCTGGGAGGGTTGGGCGGCACAGAACCGGAAACGGCATGTGATTTTGGCGTTTAGTTATATGGCGATTGGCTCCTTTGCTGCACTGACTGTGACCGGGATCCTGGGCTTTATGCTCACCCCAGATGGTTGGCCCTGGCAGGGGACATTCTGGAGCGCCTTCTTCAATCCAACATTCCTCCCCCAGTTTATCCTGCGCATTAGTATGGGATACGTGCTGGGGACATTGATTACTATGGCATTTCTGGTCTTTACCAAACGGGAAGTGCCATTTCGGGGGGAAGCCCTGGCATTCTTTGGAAAGATTATTCTGGTTGCAGCGAGTATTGCCCTGGTTTTTGCGGCATGGTATTACTACAACGTTCCACAGACTTTCCGAGCCTTCTCTATTTTCGCGGTTTTGACCAGTAACCTCACCCATGTTTCACCGATCTTTTGGGTGGTCAATGGGGCGGCGTTGGGGGTGATTGTATTGGCTGCGCTGTTGGCCCTGCGGAAAACCAGGCTGGGCGTGCAGTTGATGATTTTACCCGCGGTGCTGTTGATGATGGGCTTTTTTACCGAGTTCGAGCGCATTCGCGAGTTTACCCGCGGGCCGTACTTGATGCCCGGGTATATGTATGCCAATCAGGTACTGTTAAAGGAAGCGCCATACTTCAATCAAACGGGGGTCATTTCAAACAGTTACTGGTTTAATACAAGTTCTCGCCAGGGACCTTTGGATCAGGGTTTGTTCCTGTTTGGTCAAAACTGCTCAGTTTGCCATACGATTGGGGGAATCAACGATATTCAAAGCAAGGTGAAGGGTCGCAGCCTGGATGGAGTCCGGGTGATTGTGGCACATACGCATGATATGGTTCCGTTTATGTCGCCCTTTTCCGGCACCCAGGAGGAACAGGGAATTCTGGCCAGCTTCCTCTATCAATTGGGGCAGGGCCGGATTCAGATTAACTCTACCGGACGCTTCATCAATGTTCCAATGCAGGAGACGAAACAATGAACAGTTTATTTGATGCCCTGCTCAGCCGGCCGATTGCCGAAGTCATCGTCCGGCTGATGCTCTTTATTCTGTTTACCCTGCATTTTCTGTTTGTGCTGTTGACCATCGGCACGGCCGTTCAGAGTGTCTTTTACTTCATTCGCTACCGCTGGGGAAGAAGCTCCTACCAACCGGATGGCGATCAACGCGCAACCGAGCCTACTTTCAATGCGGAACGACTGCCGGATGATGACCAGGGGATGCCCACGAGCCAGGCGCTGCCAACGCAGGCGGTTGCCCCAATTGAAAAAGAATACGCCTGGGGAAAACAGATTTTGCACAGCTTTCTGGGAGTGAAAAGCCTGGCAGTTGCGTTAGGGGTAGGCGCCCTGCTGCTGATTGAGATCGGACTGACTGTACCGTTTTTTACTGCGATCAACCTGCTCGCGCCTTACTGGTTGATGATCATCGTTCTTTTGATCGTCGCGTTCCTGACCCTGGATTTAATCGGTCAGAATTGGGAAATCCGGCCCTACTTGCACCTGAGCATGGGAGTGGTTGGCCTATTGGCCCTGCTGACCGTTCCCGGTATTTTTGTGGCGGCGCTGGTGACTGTGGAACACCCCGAGTACTGGCAAGCGATCATGAACAATAATTACCATCTTCTGCCCACGCTTTCCTTCCACTGGTTCGCTCGCTATGGGCATGTGCTTGGCGCAGCGCTCGTCTTTGGTGGGGCATTTCACTACTTCTTCTCCAAAGCAAATCAGACCCAGAAACGCGCAGAAATGATGCGCTGGGTGGTGGCGGGAATTCTCGTCCAGTTTGTGCTCGGCATCCTCTTGTACGCTTCACTGCCCCGCCGGCCCGACCTTCTCATCAACCTACTCATCGTGCTGGCTATCACTGCGGCGGGGATCCTGCTCTGGTTGGTGGCATTCCGCCAGTCGCTGCCGTTTCGCGCCACAGTGCCACTGCTCTTATTTGTGCTGCTGCCAATGCTGCTCACACGCCAATATCTGCAGGATCAGGGAGTCCTGCAGGTGAATGCTGGGCTGGAACAAAATGCTTCGATTTACCAGGCCGCGCTCGCGCCTTACAGCAGTCAGAGCTTGCAGCTATATCAAGCTGACCTGGCGATTAATTATGAATCAGGCCAAGCAATCTATGCCCAGTCCTGTGCATTCTGTCATGGCGCCCAGGCGAATGGAGCTGGACAAGAAGCATTCCGGTTACAAGTTCCGCCGGAAGTACTGGCTGCGGTGCGGGCCGACCGCAGTTATCTCGATCGCATCTTGAGGGAAGGGGTACCTGGCACAGGCATGCCCTATTTCACCTTCTTAACCAGGGATCAGGTGGACCAGTTGTTCGGCTATTTGAACGGCCAGTACCAGATGCTGCAAAAGCCGAATCGACCAGATGGGCAGCAGGCGCCTCAAGCCGCCGTCGCAAAAGCGACCTCAGTATATTATGGTACCTGTTCAAATTGCCATGGCGGGGATGGCCGGGCTGGGACTACCTTTTCCAAAGGGTTTGCCCCACCCCCGCCAGACTTCACCCGCTTTTCATTGACGCCTCAACGCGCTTATGATGTTATTTCCAATGGATACCCGGGCACCTTGATGGTTCCGTTCAATAACCTTCCGGAGGAGGTTCGGTGGGGGTTGGTAGAAGTTATTGATGGATTACGAAAGTAACTGATTGAATAGGTGAGGTTCATACAAAGCCGGGCTGGCTTCTTGAGTGGCCGTCCGGCTCTGTTTTGTATCGTTGATACTCAGCTTATCATTTTCGCCAGCACAGCGCTGCCTTCCACCGCCCTTCCTGCCGCGCCCATATCCAGTGCTGGCGTTTGGGGTGTGGCTGGGGTGGGGCCTGAGCAAACGCAGGCCCTGCGGATACGCACGCCACAACCAGGCTGGTTTCCAGCGCCAAGGAGAACATAAACTTTTTCATTTACTGCTCCTGTTCTTCAAATTATGGCCGACAGTGGATTTCTGTCTATTGACCTTGATCTTAACAGCCAGAGTTGAAGAACTTTCGAAGGACATTCGGAGATTGTTTACATATTCTGCCTACGGTGCGGCGATGTAACTTCTAACCTGCCCGTGCGTACTGGAATAGGTGAAACGGATGTAAAGATGGGGGATCGAGGAGTGAATTGTGTCAGAACAATTAACGATTGTACAAATGAATGACAGCCATGCTTACCTGGAACTGCACTCGGCGTTATTCTAGGAGCGCGGTAGACGATTTATCGGCCAGCAGGGGGGTATGCGAGAATCACGACGGTGCTCAATCAGCTCCATGCAGAAAATCCGGGGCGGATACCATTTCAGGACGGCGGCGACACAATTTATGGTACCTATCCTGCTATCCAAACGAAAGGACAGCGCTGGTTACCCAATCAGGCAGCCAGGGACCGTTTTTGTCCCGCTTGGATCTAACCATCGAGAATGGTAAGATCAGCGATTACACCCATCGCTTGATCGAGATTAGACAGGATATAGACGAACCCGATGCGGAAGTGGACGCTCAGGTTCAGCTGGCCTTGAACCCATTCCGGGAAGAACTTCAGGTGGTGGTCGGAGAAACTCGCGCGCCACTCGACCGGGGGATGAACCTGGAATCAACGATGGAGGACTTGCTCCTCTCGGCGCTTCTGGAACATACAGGCCCGCAAATGGCGTTTTCCAATGGCTGGCGCTACGGTGCGCCTTTTCTGCCCGGCCCGGTTTGCGTCTGCGATCTCTATAACATGGTGCCGATGAACCCACCGGTTTCAATAGTGGAGATCAGCCTGTTAATCAAGATCCTCACCCTCCGGCTCCCTCTCCAGAATCCGCAAGTACGGCGGATTCTGGAGAGGGAGTGCCTTCTAAAGCCTGAAACCTGGGCAAAATCGTGCGGCAAAAGACACCCCTTCTCTGAAATCGCGTACTTTGCGATTTTGGAGAAGGGGCCGGGGGTTGAGGATCTTATCCCGGACTCAGGTTAAGTTAATGCGGCTAAGGGCATAGTTCATTGAGGATAAATGATTTGCTCGCAGGCTGAAAGCTTAAGGGAAAAGGAAAAACAGCCTGTCTATGCGGAACGGCCCGGTTTATCTAGAAATCTTGGTTCTATTGTTTGAACTCTACCCTCATCTGCGAGAACAATGGCTGCGCTTGATCATTAACTCTAAAGGACGATGTCATGCAGTGAAGTCTTCCCCATAGGGGTATCAGAGCGAGCGTGTCTATCCTCCCCCAACGGGAGGAAACATCCCTACCACATCACCATCGTTTAATTTTGCGTCATTTTCCCGGATGATGTTATTGATGAAGATCACTTTAGTTTCTTCGCTCGGAATCTTGAGCTGATCGATTAAATCCTTTACCACTGCGCCATCCGGGAGAATCACCTCAAAGGGCATTGCAGCTTTCACGCCGGTTTTGAAACGGGTGAGCGTTGCAAACAGTTTTACAGTAATGCGCATATCCACCTTCCATTTCTGGTTTGTCGGTATGCAGAGCGATCAAAGATCGCTGATCTTGTACACCACATCCGCTGCATTGACGGCGTCTACTCGCCTGGATGGCATAATGCCTAGCAAAACCTGGCGCTGATCTCGCCGTAGTTTGAAGCGCGCAAAGCCCAAATCGGATGAACCCGGAAAGGGGAGGTATTCTTCGATGACCCAACGGCGAGCGGGAAGTTCACGCAGGTAAAAGGACTGGAGCTCACCTGTGCCGGCATTGCCAATATACGCTCGCCAGAGCTGCAAGTCAGAGATATCATCAACCACCTTCTGCGGCGGCGTAGCGCGAAAGTTGGGCGGCAAAGGGATGTCATCCGGTGTGGCCTCAACCCCTTCAACCTGAGGGGGAAAGCGCAGACTTTTGATGATCTGGGTAGCGACCGGCTCGAACTGCACGCGCACCTGTTTTGGGTGTGTGACCATAAAGTGCAGAACCCGGTAATCGCGCATCAGGATCCCGGTCCATAAACGACGGTTGGCCTTTTCGGGAAGCACGATCTCTGCCTCCATGCCAACGGCGTCTCTCATGCGCCAGGGGGCTGCCCCCACATTTTTCGCGCCGAGCATGCCAGCTACCATTCCGATGTGCTGGTTCCACAGCGGTTCAACCTTTTGGCGCTCCCAATTCCATTCGCCGCGGATATGTACCTGACCCGCATCTGGACCATCGTAAAACGGATCCAGGCCGTCGATATTTGCAAGCAAAATATCCGTGTCCTGAACCTGCTGGCGAAACCAGGAATCGGGGAAGGTTATTTCGTATCCCCAAAACATGTGCTGAAATACGGTCATCAGTTTAAATTTTGTCTGGGTGCGATCGAGAAACCGCACCCAGACAGGTTATTCGGTAATCAATCAGGCTTTCTGCTCTTCATGCACCCAGGCATACACGGAGTCCAACTGCTGATCCGTGATGGTCCACTTCACATTATGCGGTGGGAGGAGTTCATTGCGCATGAATTCGGGCGGACGGTCATCCTCAGCGGTAAAACCGGCGCGTTCATTGAACAGGCGCTCCATTTTGAGGATTTCTTTGCCAATCGGCACGACATCATCGCCGGTGATGTCCATGCCGGTGACTCCCGCTACCGATTCGGCCATGCCTGCCCAACCCTTGGCGATATCCAGGATGGGGAATGCGATGAAAAGGCAGTAGCCCGTGCTGTCAATGAATGCGGTAGCTGCCTGGAAGGTGAGTGACAACTCAGCCTTGCCTTCGTCTGACAGTGGGTCCACTTTGCCGCTCACGCCTGCGATTTCTGGCGCAATGGTGTAACCCGCGGTATGATCTGCACCCTGCGGGGTGGTGGCATAGGTTACGCCAATGCCTTTGACTGCGCGGGGTTCATAAGCAGGCATCGACTGGCCTTTGCAGGTGGGCACGCGGCTGACGCCAAACGCTTTGGCAGTGGCTTCCACGCCTTGCCCAAGAATGCGGCCCAATGGCGTTCCCTTGCGGATTTCTTCGAACGTATCCAGCGCGCCCTTGGCGTCGCCAAATTCGAGCAGCCCGCCATCCATGGCAATCGCGATGGTATTGCCAGCTTCAATGGTGTCTACGCCAACGTCATTGCATTCGCGGGTCATCTGTGCGATGTAGTCAAGATCATCGATGCCGCAGTTGGCGCCTAAAGCCCAGGCCGTTTCGTATTCAAGGCAAGAAGCAATGGCCTCGCCCGTTTCTCCAGGGTAAATATTGGAGCATTTGATAATACAGCCAGGATGGCAGCCATGCCCCACCTGTCCCTCGCCGCCGCGCCTCTCAACCACTTCAGCGATTGCTTCGCCCGAAATTCTGGCAGCACCTTCAAACTGACCGGCGCTGAAATTGCGGGTTGGCAGACCGCCGGCTTCATTCAAAATATTTACCAGAACCGCGGTACCGAAAGAATTCAGGCCGCCATCTTTCTTCGTCAGGCCGTGTTCCTGGATAGCTTCAGTCAGTTTCTTGCGGCCTTTCTTGAACAGTTCCGGGTTTGCAACTTCCACGCCCGGGCCGCCAGCATCCATGATGACCATCGCTTTCACGCCGCGCGCGCCCATTACTGCGCCCATGCCACCACGCCCGGCATAGCGCCCAGGCTTATTCTCCATATCATTCACCGAGATGCCGGCGTTGGAGAGTTTCATTTCACCAGCCTGACCGATGCCAATCACCGCCGACTTTGGGTACTTCTCGGACAGGATCTCGTCAACCTCGTACATCCCTTTTCCAACCAGGGCCGCGGCTGATTCGAATCTGACGCCATCTTTGGAAACTACCACTGTATACCATTCGCCCTTTGGCGGGGCGCCTTCCAGGATAATGGCTGCCAGGCGAAGCTTGGCGATCATTTGTCCACACATGCCGCCCGCGTTAGACTCTTTGATGCCACCCGTAAGCGGGCTTTTTCCACCAAACGATGTGCGCCCGCTGCTTGGAGCTGCCGGGGAACCCGTCACCCAGCCGGGAGCAATGACGACCTTATTGTTCGGGCCGAGCGGGTGACACCTCGCGTCCACTTCTGCGCAGACAATTGCATCTGTCAGTGCGCGGCCGGCCCAACGCACCCACTCCGCGGGTACATCTTCATAAGTGGCCTTCAAATCGGTCAGATTGATTCTAAGGATTTTTTTTCCCATGAATTTCTCCTTTTTGGTCAGAAAATCGGTGATTGGTTTTCCCAGCAAGTGCTTGAGAGGTCAGCTATTAGGATAAGAATGATGGATTGCACCATTCTTTTGCAGCAATTTCTTTAATGCCTCAGACATTGGTAGTCCATCGCGGTATTGATAAGGATATAAACGGTCAACAGAGAATATGCCTACGTGATCGCCATTTTTCAGGGGCTCATTTGCTTTCGTGCTGACTCCAGGCACTTCATGTAAGACGGCATTAATAAACAGATAGCCGCGTTCATTCTCTGGAATGCCAAAATACTCCAGCAAATCTTCTTTGCCAGAGCCTGGCTCTAGCTCGACATCAACCTGGGAAACGTACCGGCCTCCGCCAAACCGCGCCAATGAACCGTATAAACTCACATTGATTTTGAGCACCTAGTATTACAGCGCAAGGTTGGCATCCAAAGCAGGCAATCGAGCTAGTTTAGACTTGCGGTGAGAGCGATAAGCCTGATAATTGCGCTTCTGGTAATAACGAACGCGTTGTAAAGCGGCAGCGACATCAAAAACAGGCTTTGGCAAAACAGCAGTTAACAGCAGATGGACTTGATAAACGGTCAAAGCAGGCGATTTCTCATGAAAACGGACCCGCAGGCGAACCAGGAAATGATGGGCCAAGGCTACCAAGAGCATATGGTGATGCCAGCCCAGCCAACTGCGCGTTTCGTACTGGTCCAGACCAATTTCGCCTTTGTCCTCCTCAAAAATAATCTCGATCGGCCATCTCATCCCGCTAATGCGCACGAACTCGTTCAGGGGCGTCTCGAGGGGGGCATTGCTAAAGTAGAACTTGATCACGCTTGGATCGTCCAGATTGCGGCGGATGATCAGCCAGACTGCGGGGCCAGGCAAATTGGCGCGCGATTCAATCAGTCGCAGGAACGCAAAGTTGCATATAATGGGACCTTTGCTGCCCTCTTTGATGCGTAGCTGTGCGCCAAGCCTCCACCGGAATGCTGGGAATCAGATCGTCTACCCGAAGGGGACAGTCTTTTTCATTCCGCAAACGCAAACGAGTGGGGCGACGACCACGTCCTTTCCATTCTGGCAGATACAACTCCGGGCACGATTCCCAGATCAAGGTCGAACACTTGATTTCGGTGAAGTACCACTTGTTCAGTTCCGCTACCCCATCCCGAAAAGCGGGCAAATCGCCGTACAATTCATCGGCAGCCACCCATTGAAAGGGCAAACTCTTGCGCTCGATGGCGCGTTGCAGCAATTCCAACCCGATTTCTGGTTTCGTTTTGGCTTTCAGATCGGCGGGAACGCCACACGCCGCGCGTTGCTCCTGGTATGCTTCGTCGAACCAGACTTCCGGCAGGAACAACTGTCCTTCAATCAGGCTGTAGCCTTTCCGGCTGGCGTACCCAAGATAAACCCCGTTCTGACTGTTGGCAATCTTCCCTACTGCTCCACAGTATTGCGCAGCGACCCCCACCGAGCAGTCCCCTTGTTTCACCACCCCCAATTCGTCAATCAGCGCCACGCCGTCGGCTTCGCCCAACGTCTCCGCCACCAAGCGTTGATGAATTTTGAGCACCGGCTCCGTCTTCCACGGGCTTTGACCTACGAAGTATTGCAGATTGCGCACGTTTTCGCCCAGTCCCAACGCCATTTGCTCAATATTCTTGCGGGCCGCATCTCCCAGCAATCCGCGCAGATAAATTTCGCTGCGCTCCAACTGTTCCACACGGTGAAAGGCAGGTTCAAACATCGTGATGTAATCTTTCAATTCGTCCATAAGCTCTTCGATGTCTTGCTCGCTCAAATTGCATATTCGGGGCGGGGCAAATTTCAGTTACAATTTCCGTAGGCATGGTTTTCTTTTCTCCTTCTCACTTGGTCGTGATTGGAGAAAGATACCATGCCTTCTTTTTTTAGGCTATATTGCCTTTTGAACTTTGCGCTGTAATACTAGGTTTCTCGATAAAACAATGAGATGGATTCATTGATTAATAACAGATTAAATATAACATACATTCGATTAAAAATACCATTCAAAATTGGGTTTTCCGGGAACGCTGAAGCCCGAAGGCCCAAAATCGGTTACGCCTTTTTCTTAAAAAAAAGTGAAGCGGCCGGGCAAACTTCCCATTTTTCGCCCAAAAGAGAACGCCAAATAATGGTCCAGACCTGGCTGTATCAGAGCGGAATGCATAGCAAGAATCTGTCCGCGCTGATCGAGACGGTTCAGGCGGTATGGAAACGCGCCAAAGCAGGCGGCGCTGAAGCGGGCGCGCTGAAGCGGGCGGCGCCTAAGCGGGCGGCGCCAAAGCGGGCGGATACCTGGAAAAGCGGCCTGTGGTGATTAATCGCTTCCGAGAAAAAAATAATCCTGCCTGGAGCGATGAATAACTTGCCTGCTGGGTTTTGCTTTGCCGAGGGTTGGGAAAAGAACTTATCCTGGCGGTCTGGTATGGTTATCAAGAGCGATCCGGAGTGCACCAAGGGCGGGGTCCTTCACCAGGGTAACTGGTTCCAGGCGCAGCCCACTGCCTCGCGCCATCTCTAACATATGCTCACGGACGCGCTTTCCGTGCAAAAGCACCCCGCCAGTTAAGGCTGTCGGTATGGGCCCTTCTATTTTTAACTGTCGTCCTACCGCAGCGGCCGCCACCGCTAACTCGCCTCCAGCCCAGGCCAGGATTTCGTTGGCTTTACCGTCGCCTGCCGCGGCGCAACGCTCGACAAGCTCTGCCAGATGGGCAATTTCTGCTCGGGTTAATCCAGCGTATACCTTTCGAACCAGCGCTTCAGGAGCGCTTAGCTCCCATTCGGCAAGGATGGCTTTACCCCAGACCGGTTTGACCGTCCCGCCCGTCCTGGGCGCGCATGACCGCTTGCAGTGCCTGTAGCCCAATGCTGTAGCCGCTGCCCTCATCGCCCAGCAGGTATCCCCATCCACCTGCACGAGCGATTGCCCCTTGAGCCGTTCTGCCATAGGCAATTGACCCCGTCCCCGAGATAATTACCAATCCCCAACCCTCAGGCGTTCCCGCTGCCAGTACAATCTGAGCGTCATTGGCCAGGTGCAGCCTGGCTCTGGGAAAGGCCTGGACTGCCCAACCCTGAAAGACGGCGAAGTCCTCCGGTCGGTCTATCCCCGCCGCCCCCAGGCAGAGGGAGGCGACCTGTTGGATGTCTATTCTGGCCGTTTCCAGCGCCTGACCTACTGCCTGGGCCAGGGCTTGAAAGGCAGCGGCTTGCCCGGTCGACTGGTAATTGGCAGGCCCGGCTTCGCCAGACCCGATGACCTGCCCATCCGGACTGGCTACCAGCGCACGGGTCTTGCTTCCGCCCGCATCAATGCCAAGTACTACCGGGTCCATGATGGAGGTGTTCACACGGCTGCCAGTGCCCGGCGAACGATTCCGCCATTCTGGGCCAGCCGGAGGCGTGCCGCATCGAGCGAGATGCCTGCCGTGACCGAAACGATCGCGGTTTTCATCTCACCCCCGGCCTGATCCAGCACCTGGCCAGCCTCTTCTTCGCTGATCCCACATGCCTGGGCGACGATTAACCTGGCCCGGCGATGCAGCTTACTGTTCGAGGTTTGCATGTCCACCATCAAATTGCTGAATGTTTTTCCCAGGCGCACCATCACCCCAGTCGAAAGCATATTAAGCGTCATCTTTTGCGCCGTACCAGCTTTCATGCGGGTTGAGCCGGTGATCACCTCTGGGCCAACTACCGGCGCGATGATGATTTCGGCCTGTGCTTCCATCGGCGAAGGGCTGTTACAAGCCAATGAAACGGTTAGCGCGCCGTTTTTACGCGCCGTTTGCATTGCCCCGATCACAAAAGGTGTCCTTCCGCTGGCGGCAATTCCCACCACGGAATCTTTTTCGCTCACCTGCAGGTCCGCGATAGCCAGCGCGCCTGCGGCGGCATCATCCTCGACCCCTTCCAACGAATGCTGAATGGCCTTTTCACCGCCGGCGATCAGGGCAATTACCTGCTCCCGGCTGGTTCCGTAGGTGGGGGGAATTTCGCTGGCGTCTAACACGCCAATCCTCCCGGAGGTGCCTGCCCCAACATAGATCATGCGCCCACCCTGCTACATTCTAGCTGTGATGCGATCGACAACCTCAGCGATTTTAGGTAATTAGCTGCCCACCGCACGCGCCACACTGCTATCTTCGCTATTGATCAGCCGCAGCATATCCAGCGTGGGCAGCAGATCAATTTCGAATGTGGCTAAGTTCACGGCCTTCGGTCATCACCAGCGGATTAGCTTGCACGGCTTAAGTTTGGCGGGTTTGCTGCCACATCTTCCAGGCCGTACGCGCGCAGGTTTCGGCATCGTCTCCCTCTGTCAAAGTGATGATGGTTAAACCGCTGTGCTGTGCGGCCAATCCCAGGTCCCCTAGGCCTAGTCCGCCTGGGAGGGGGACCGGCCGGCAGCCGGTCAGCTCGACTGCCTGGGGAGCCACTCCTGCCTCTGCCAATCCTACTAAGGCTGCCTCGCCGATCCACTGGCCGAGTGCCGCGTGCAATTGACCCAGTGCTCCCAGGGATATGCTTGGCTCAGATTCGATGGTCATTAACTGCCGCACAATCTCCGCGGGCGCATTCACCCTACATTTTGACAGCAGGACAACGTCATGTTTTCCATAAACCGCAATCAGTGTGCTTTCGAAGGCGGCTTGCCGCCCATCCCATGCCAGACCTAAAAAGAGCATATCCTACCTCATGTGCGAAATATCAATCGAGTTTCATCGGGAAGGCATCAATTAGCCCTTTATGGCGCCAATTCTCAATCCTTGCACAAAATACTTCTGGAAGGCAAAGAAGAAGATGATCATGGGTACTGCCACCAGGGCAGCCCCAGACATCAATAAACCATAATTCGTACCGAATTCGCTGTTTTCGATGTACGAAAGCCCCACCTGAAGCGTAAAAAGGTCTGGGATTGGGTGATGACCAGCGGCCAGAGAAAGGCGTTCCAGTAGCGTTGGAAGGAAAAGATGGCCGTAACTGCCAGGGCAGGGACGGACAGCGGCAGGATAATCCTCGCATAGATACCGAACTCTGAAGCTCCATCGATGCGCGCCGCCTCTTCTAGCTCACGTGGAATGGTCTGGATGAATTGTTTCAGAAGGAAGATGCCAATCACATCGGCCAGTCCAGGTAAGATCAGGCCCATAAAGGAGTTATTCAGGCCCATTTTTACGACCATCAAGTAGAGCGGGACGAGCGTCACCTGTCCAGGTATCATCAGAGCGGCCAGGATCATCCAGAAGAACAGCTTCTAGCCGAGAAACTTGCGTTTGGCAAAGGCGTATCCGGCCATCGAGTCGAACAGCACGTGGATGACCGTGGATGCCAGGGCATAGAAAGTGGTGTTCACGAACCAAAGCGGGAGCCGTGCCATAACTATCGGCTGTGAAAGGAGCGGCAGAGCCAGTTTGCCCTTTCCACTGATGCGCAGGATTTCAGCAAAGTTTTGCAGAGTCGGCTGGGTCTGCAGCATTTGGGGTGGCAGTTTCAGGGTGGCGCTGGCTGGGGTCAGCGCCGTTACAAATAACCAGTACAAGGGGAACAGGCTTACCACCGCAATGAGAGTAAGTAAGAGATAGATGATGGTATAGCGGAGGGCTTGCTTAATCCTATCGATGACCGATAAGGTGCTGCGATGCTTTCGTCCAGTAGGTTTAGCAATTTCGACAGCCATAAGCACCTCTTCAGTATTCCACGTCACTGCTAAGGAATTTGAACTGGATGATTGAAAAGACAACGATAATGGCAAACAACACCAATGCCTCTGCACTGGCCCGCCCAAAGTTAAAATCGCTAAAGGCGGTCAGGTAGATAAGCTGTACGATGGTCATGGTAGAGTTGATTGGGCCACCGCCGGTCATGATATACACCCGCTCGAAGATTTGAGATCCGGCGATCGTATAAATCACCATCAGGTATAAGGTAGTCGGTTTGAGCAGGGGGAAGGTAATCAGGAATAATTTATGAAAGGCGTTCGCACCTTCTACCTCGGCCACCTCATAATATTCAGTTGGCACCGAGCCCATCGCTGCTGAATATAGTACGACGCCTGTGCCTGGTACCACCAGTACCGTGCTAAGAATGATAGCCCATAAGGCTATGCGGGGACTTTGCAGCCAGATTACTTTCTGCAGTCCAATCTTGCTTAATAAGTAATTGCAAAAAAGCCCAGGTCTGGTTGAAAGATCCATAACCAGACCAGAGAGATGACCACAATACTGGTGACATACGGCAGGTAAAATGCACCCCGAAAAAATGATTGAATTCGCGGCGGAAGCGGCTGGATCAGGGAAGAAACGATCAGTGAAGATAGTATCCAGACCGCAACCACTAACAGGGCATAGGTAAAGGTGTGCTGCATAGTCAGCCAGAAGAGGCTGCTTTTCATCAGGTCACGAAGTTACCCAGGCCCACCCAAGAACTACCGCGCAGATCGACTTTCTGAAAAGCCATCAGAAAAGCCTGAAGCATGGGGAACAGAATAAAGATAAAAAAGAGGATCATGCTGGTGGCGATGAAAAAATAGCTCCATTTATGGCGGTTCCAGAAGCGGACTGCCTGGCGTAATATTTTTCTCCACTTCAGTCCAGCCGGCAATCGCTATACCCAAGAAGTTCTCATAAATACCTCCAGCAAAGCTAAGCCTCAGAACGGAACACTATATGATCAGTGTTTCTTTGCCTTGTGACAGACAAAGACCCACATCTGCTATGCGTTCCTGGCGCCGGTCATTCATTCACCCGCGCAATTAGACCCATGCGTTACTTATTCAGATCGTCCAGAGCTTTCTGGTAGATTGGTGCTATATCTCCATGGCCTGCTTGGCGCTCTTGGCACCCAGTATGACTTCCTGTAACGCAGCGCCGTATTTAGCGCCCACTTCTGCAAAACCGCCACAGGCGCCTCGTAAACGCCGTATTCAACCATTTTGCAATCATCTGGCGGTTTTCCTTGTCCCGTAGAAGTATTACTGCGCGCAGCCTCGGCTAACTGCCAGCCCTGCACATCCTTGGCAACCTGACTGCCAGTCAGATACTTGCCTTCATGCGCTGCGGCTACTTTATCTTTATCCGCCGCGTTTACCACAGCGAACAATCCGAAGGCGCCATTTGTGACTAATTTTTTCATATCACCTACTGGCGGTGGGAACACGGCTACTGAAAAGCCTTCTTTCTTTTCCACATCCGGCAGATAACCTGGCGTGCTCATCTGCATGGCTACCGTCTGCTGCTCGAGGAACTGCGAGCGGGCCGTCGCCTGGTCAACCGTGCCGAAATCTGGCGGAGTGCACTTGTACTTTTGCGCCAGATCGCCAATTTTCTGCATCGCAGAAACGCCGTTTGGCTCGTTTTGGACGAACTTCTTGCCGTCCGCACTGAGGATTCGGCCACCGTCGATATACATCAGTGGGTAGTATTCCACCGCGCCCCACTTCGAAGAGGAGGTAAAGCCATATACCTGGGTCCCGTCGGCCTTCTTGTAGGTCAGCTTCTGACAGGCGTTGGCGAATTCTTCCCATGTCCAAGGCTTATCGATGGTTGGGGGGGTAATCCCCTTTTCTTCTAGGATGGTCTTGTTAGCAAAGATCGTGATGGCGGTTACCCACAACGGCCATGCCCAAATCTTGCCATCAATTGTTGCGACCTGGAAACCGCTCTCGTAGAAATCTTGCTTGTCGGCATCGGTCAGGTAGGGTTCGATATTCGAGAGAATCCCTTGCTTGGCATAGCGGGGCAGGTTCGGGCTGGTCACACGGAATACATTGATATCGGTGTTGGCAGCCAGGGCAGCTTCAAGCTTGGTGTCGCCTTCCGTGGTCCAGGGGATGCCAATAATCTGGACATCAATGTTGGGGTGGGCTGTTTCAAACGCTGCAACGGCTTTATCCGTAGAGACTGTGCCGGCATCGGTACCGCCTTCAACATAACCACGTTGGTAGAACACAATCGAAACTTTCTTGGCCGGTTCAGGTTGACTTTGGTTTGCGCTCTGCGTGGGCGCAGCCTGGACAGGTGCCTGAGGAGCCACGGCGGGGGCGCAGGCCATCAGGAGTTGGCTGGAAATCACTAAAATTGAGATCAGGGTAAAGAGACGCTTCATTCTAGGTACTCCTTTGTTCTTATGAACAAGAGAAAAATGGTTCTGCAATGCAGACTTTCATCAATGCCTTAGGCGACTCGGGCGGGTTTCTCTCTTTTGTCTCACCTCCTTGGTTGAAGAAAGGCTTCTCATCCTATTGATATAAAAGGTAGGGTGTTCGCAGTGTGGCGAACTGTTCCTTAACTGGCTTCCACTGTGCCAGCAGGTGATCCACTGGTTTTTCTAAAGTAAGTTGTTCGCGAATAGACGGCGAGCCTGTCAGCAGATCCATCTGGCAGGGTTGGCCTTCCCAACTGTGAGAGAGGAAGGCGAAGCGATCTGGATCCAGCGCCCGGCAGCTTGCCATGAGGTGCAATCCGCTAATCACCGGCTGAAATGTTTCACGATCCAGGACATGCAGCTGCACGCCTCCACAGGTTTGCCCGGCGTGTTTACTCGCGCTCGGCTCAAAGGTGACCTGGCGAAAGCGCACCCCAGGCAGGTCCAGCAGGTTCATCCATTCGGCCAGCCTGCGGCCGTCGATCCATGGCGCGCCAATCACTTCGAAGGGCAGCGCGGTTCCCCGTCCTTGGGTGAGTGCATCACAAAACAGGACTACAAGGGGATTGCTACGTAGTCTCTACGGGTAAAGTACGTAGATCAGGTCATTCGAAAATACCATAGGAAATACCTTTGGTTTACGGATTACAAACCGTATGTCTCTCTTTATGATAGAGACATACGGTTTCCTTATTTTGAATGCAAGAGGATATGCTTTCATAGGCGCACTTCATCAGGGGAGCAACACGGTTATGTCTGAAAGAGTAAGGCAAATTTTCAACCTTGAGCAGGTATACGTGCAGATTGGTGACCATTACAGCGAGATTCGGGCTGCACTTCACCTGCCGCTGCTCGATCCATCTGCCAGCCTGGATGCGGAAACTGTTTTTCGCCTGGGGTTGATCACGGCCTTCCAATACGCTGAAGGCCTGGCTGACCTGGCTGCAGCACAGGCTATCACTAACCGGCGGGATTGGCGCTACGCCCTCCACCTGCCCGCCAATTACCCGGGGTTCTCTGCCCCCCTGATGTGCAAATTCCGCGCATCACTCTATTTCTCAAGCCAGGCGGCGGGAGAATTCGAGCAGATGCTAGCTTGCCTGCGGCAAATGGGCCTGTTTTCGGTCCAAGGGGATGCGCGAGAAGCAGAAAAGGTAGTTTCCTGGGTGTGTGGGATCAACCACTACATGCAGCTCAAGCAGTCGATGAAAAGCGCGATAAGCAGTCTGGCCGCTAACGATCCTGAGTGGCTGCGGTCCAATGCGCTGCCGCATTGGTACCAGCGCTATAGAACCGGACGCCTGGACCAGCCGGTGAAATTATCGGAAGGGGAGATACAGCAAGGAGGCAGTCCGCCTGGGAAGGGATATCCATTACCTGCTCAAGACGATTAACGAACAGGGCCTGACCCGGCAGATGGAACAGGCAGAGATACAGATTCTTGGACAGTTATTGGACAGCGAATTTACCGGTCCCTGTGACCAATTGGCGTGGCGAGCCCCTATGCGCACCACTTGTACCTGTGCTGGCCTGGGGTTCAGTCGTACCAAATTTGAAGCCGATGCCAGCCTGGCAAAAGGCAAGAATGAAACCATGCGTACAACGGATCGAGGAGGGACTATTGGCAGAAAACAAAGGTAAAACGACCGTATCGTTATCACCAGAATCATTTTATGGATCAGGGGAAAGAAAAATGACAAAGCGTAAGGTATTTAACATCATTGTATCGCTGGTTATGATCTTCAGCATGTTATGGGGACCCACCAGGCAAGCCGGCGCCATGCCGGCCAATCCAACCGACGAAACCAAAGTTCCGCATTACTTTGGACCCTACCCGAACTGGGCGAACAGCCCGTTAACCCTGCCTGATGCCACCGTCACGATCGCGGGCAATGGCACCGGCGCGACCGCGGAAGCAACCGTCGGCGCGAATGGAGCCATCACCTCCATTACCGTGACCAACCCGGGAAGAGGCTATTCTAACGCGAAAGTCGATATCACCGGTGCTGGAACTGGCGCGATGGCCTCTGCGGTCATCGTCAAGAAAGGCTCTGTCGTCGCGATAACAGTGAACTCACCGGGTACTGGTTATACCGCCCCGACCGTGGCCTTCAGCGGCGGCGGCTCAGGCGGCGGCGCTGTGGCGACTGCCTATGGCGGCGTTGAATCTGTTTTCGTCGCCAATGGCGGCAGCAGCTACACCATGCCTGTAGTCGATTTCGACCTGCCAGATGGTCCCAATGGCGTGCAGGCGAAGGGCCATGCTTTGATGGACGACAATGGCATGATCACCTCTGTGGTGGTAGATAATCCCGGCTCTGGCTACTCCTTCGCGCCAGGCGTCGCCATCCACAACGGCACGCTGTTCGACCCCATCAATGGCGCAACGTTGGCCGAGGCGAGCACGACTATTACGATCCAGTCGATTGTCGTGAACTCTTTCGGCGCCAACTACAACCAGGCGCCGGGCGTGACCATCAGCGACCCGACCGGCACCGGCGCAACCGCCACTGCCGTCCTCGACAACGGCATCATCTCCGATATCCTCCTCAAGAAACCTGGTTCAGGCTACCTGATCCCCGGCATGCGCAAGTTCGTCGACACGCTGCCAGGCGTCCCGGGCATCACGGACTTTGGCGCCAACGACCTGGGGCAGTACCTGCCGGTGGCAGTGCCTGACACGACCACCTTCCCCAACACCGACTACTACGTGATCGCGCTGGTTCAGACCCGTGAGCAGATGCACTCCGACCTGCCGGCGACGCTGCTGCGCGAATATGTACAGCTCTCCACGAGCGTCGTTCCGGGCGCGCAGGTGGCGCTGCAGACTTCCCTGGTGGACGGCGGCACTACCCCGACCCTGATGCCGGACGGCAGCCAGGCGGTCGGCGTGGATAACCCACACTTCCTTGGCCCGATCATTGTTGCCCAGAAAGACCGGGCAGTACGCATCACCTTCTACAACCTGCTGCCTACGGGTGCCGATGGCGACCTGTTCCTGCCGGTGGACTCCACCTTCATGGGCTCCGGCATGGGCCCGAACAGCATGATGGAAGGCTACGATCCCACCCCAACTACGGGCGGGGACGTCATGGACGCGATCCGCAACCCGATGTGCGACCAGTATCCCAAGCCTGCCAACTGTTACAAGGATAACCGCGCTACCCTGCACCTGCACGGCGGCATTACCCCCTGGATTAGCGACGGCACCCCACACCAGTGGATCACTCCAGCCAACGAGAACACCTCTTATCCACAGGGCGTAAGCGTCCAGTCTGTGCCGGATATGGTCGGCCAGGCAGCGATCGACGCTGGCGTGCCGGATTGCTCTTCGTCAACCGATGGCTGCATGAGCTTCTACTACACCAACCAGCAGAGCGCGCGCTTGATGTTCTACCACGATCACGCCTGGGGCATCACCCGCCTGAACGTGTACGCGGGCGAGGCTGCGGGTTACATCATCCAGGACCCCACTGAGAAGGCCCTGGTTGCCAACGGCACCATCCCCGCCGATCAGATCCCGCTAATCGTGCAGGACCGCACCTATGTCCCAGATGCCGCACAGCTTGCTTTGCAAGACCCCACCTGGGATGCTACCCGCTGGGGCTCCAAGGGTAACTTCTGGTACGAGCACGTCTACATGCCTGCGCAGAACCCCAATGACCCGAGCGGCATGAGCGCCTATGGGCGTTGGATGTATGGCCCCTGGTTCTGGCCGCCGCAGACCGATCAAAAGTACGGCCCCATTGCCAACCCTTACTACGACCCGAACTGCAACCTGGACGACCCGGCCACCTGGCAGTACCAGACCGACCCGTTCTGCGAGCCGCCTCAGATCCCCGGCACGACCCTTCTCTCGGCGGGCATGGAGCAGTTCAATGATACCCCCATCGTCAACGGTACGGCTTATCCGACGGTGACCCTGGAACCGAAGGCTTACCGCTTCCGCATCCTGAATGCGGCGAACGATCGCTTCTTCAACTTCCAGTGGTACGTAGGCGACTCGACCACCGCCAGCACCGGATTAAACAGCAAGGGCCAGGTCATCGGCGCAACCGAAGTGGCTCTGAAAGCCAATGAAGTCGCCGCGGCGCAGCTCGACCCGGCAGGCGTATTCCCGACCCCGGACTTGAACCTCAGCCCCGCCGGGCCTGACTGGATCCAAATCGGCACAGAGGGCGGTTTCCTGCCCAAACCGGCAGTCGTCGACGGCCAACAGGTGACCACCTGGATCACCGACCCGACCCGCTTCGATTTCGGTAACGTAGACAAACACTCGCTGATGATCGCTCCGGCGGAACGCGCCGACGTGATCGTAGACTTCTCGCAGTTCGCCGGACAGACGCTGATCCTCTATAATGACGCCCCTGCGGCCGTCCCGGCTAGAGTACCGAGCTACGACTATTACACCGGCTACCCGGACCAGTGGCCTAACGGCCCAGCCTCCATCCTGCCTGGCTACGGGCCCAACACCCGCACTATCATGCAGGTCAAGATCGCCGGAACGGCACAACCTGCCTTCAATCTGTCCAAACTGCAATCTGCCTTCACTCATAAAGCGGACGGCTCTGGCGTCTTCGAGGCCAGCCAGCACCCGATCATCGTCGGGCAGGCGGCTTACAACTCAGCCTATGGCACCAACTTCGCCGCCAGCGGCAACTGCACAAACATCACCGGCACCAACAAATGCGATGGGTTCCTGCGCATCGACCAGTACGGAAATACTCCCTTCCGCTTCGACACACTGCTTGGGCCACAGCTCAAGGTGAATATCGAGCCGAAGTCACTCCATGACGAAATGAATGCCACCACCTTTGACCCGTGGGGGCGCATGGCGGCGAACCTCGGCATCGAGGCAACCCCGCCGACGCCTGGCCTGACCAACTTCAACCCAATGCCTTACGTGTACCCGCCGAACGCTATTATCGACGCCTCGCGCCTGCCGGTATACGACCCAAATATCAAAGTAACCCCCATCTCCTCGGGGACGGATGGCACGCAAATCTGGCGCATCACGCACAACGGGGTTGACACGCATCCGATCCACTTCCACCTGTATGACGTGCAGTTGCTCAACCGCGTCACCTGGGACAATATCATCCTTCCACCTGACCCGAACGAACTGGGTTGGAAGGATACCGTGCGGACCAGTCCGCTCGAGGATACCATCGTAGCCTTGCGCCCGATCGTTCCGAAACTGCCCTGGGAAATCCCCAACAGTGTCCGTCCGCTCAGCCCGATGGATCCACTATTCGATGGGGCGGACCCGCTCAATCCTCAGGTCGGTGATCATGGCGTGCTCGCCAGCGCCACGCTGGCTGACGCGCTCGGGCTTGGTATCCCGCCCGCCAATGGTCAGGGCGAGCCGGTCGACATCGTGAACCACCTGGTCAACTTCGGTTGGGAGTACGTCTTCCACTGCCACATCCTCTCTCACGAGGAGATGGATATGATGCAGCCGGTGTCAGTCGCCTACCCGCCATTGGCGCCAACTGGCCTCACCTTCACCGATAATGGTGACGGTACCGCAACCCTCGCCTGGAACGACAACTCGATCGCCGAGACCGCCTACGTAATCCAAACCTCGACGGACGGCGTTACCTGGACTGAGGTAGCTAGAATGGATGTACCGCTGACTTCAGGTCCGAACTCGACCGGTCCGATGAGCTACGTCCTCCCCAGCTGGGCGACGGGTGATCAATACCGCATCGTCGCCGAGAACACCGTGGGCGATAACTTCGACTACGCCAACCCTGGCACCAACGAGATCGGCACCGCCGCTGCGCCTGGCACTGGTTTCCCCTGGGTCACCGTGACCTCGAACTCTGCGGTCATCATCGTTGGGGAACCCGCCCCTGCGGCGCCAACCGCTCTGACCGCCACACTGGATACTACCGTTCCGCAGGTCAACCTGGCCTGGACGGACAACGCCACCAACGAGACGAGCTATGTTGTGGAACGCAATGATAACGGTGGCGGGTTTGTACAGATCGCCACGCTTGCCGCGAACAGCACGAGCTACAGCGACACGACCGTGACTTCCGGGAACTTCTATGAGTACCAGGTTGCCGCCGTGAACGCCGCGAGCTCCAGCTACTCGAATGTTGCCTCCGTAGATTGGACCGCGGCTGCACCTGCCGCACCGACCAACCTGGCAGCTGCGATCATCTCACCCGCGCCGATCCAGGTCCAGCTCGATTGGACTGACAACGCCATCAACGAAACTGGCTACATCGTAGAGCGGTCATCGGACAACGGCGTAACCTTTACGCAGATCGCTACCCTTCCCGCTGACAGCGTGACCTACATCGATGGGACGGCAGTGGTAGGCAGCATCTACATCTATCAGGTTGCCGCCACGAACGCCGCAGGCACCACCTATTCGAACCAGGCCAGCGTCAGTCTGACCCCGGCTCCTGCTCCAGTGAATCTGACCGCAAGCAATGTCACCCGGTCCAGCTTCACCCTCAACTGGGAATATCCCTTCGCACAGCCGGATGGCTTCACGGTTCAGGTTGCCACAAACAGTAATTTCTCAACCATCGTACAGGCATTCCCCGATGTGGGCGCTGACCTGACCTCGCTTGACATCAGCGGCCTCTCGCGCAACACGCGCTACTATGTCCGCATTCAGGCTTTCAATGCCATGGGCCCAGGCCCGTGGTCAACCACACTCCAGGTGCGGACCTCAAATAAGTAGTTCGACTTGGTAAGGAACAATGGGGGAGGGAGTAATTCCTCCCCCATACGACAGAAGGGCTGTCTCAAAAGTGGAGACAGCCCTTCTGCTATAAACGGATTTATCAGGCCTGGTTTATGAGTGCTTTTTACGCATATAAAACAGGCTTTGAATCCCGATAAAGATCAGGGTCAGCAGGCCAACGCCAATCCGCGTCCACCAGGAGCTGAGGGTGCCATTGAACTGGAGAATTGAGACGATCGTACCATTGATCAGCACTCCGAATAACGTGCCGATCACATTCCCGACACCGCCGGTTAGCAGCGTACCGCCGATCACCACCGAGGCAATCGCATCCAGCTCCATCCCAGGGGCGTAACCGCCATAACCTGACAGCAGGGATATGCTCCAGACAATCCCGGCCAGCGCAGAACAAAAACCACTGAACGCATACACCGTGATTTTTGTGCGCCCCACCGGAAGGCCCATCAACCGCGCCGATTGTTCATTGTTCCCAATGGCGTAGACCGTGCGCCCAAAGCGGGTGAAGAAGGACAGGTAAATGATCACCAGCAGCAGCACGGGGCCGATCAGAGAAGGGATGTAGACATAGACCTTTGAAAAAAATGGGATCAGCACTTTGGTCAATGCCAGGGTCCGGTAAAAAGCGTTATCAATGGTCAGGGCCGAGAGGGTGATGATATAGGCCATCCCCCGCGCAAAAAACAGCCCCATCAGCGTCACAATAAAGGGCTCTACTTTGAGGAAGTGGATCACACAGCCCAGGGTAAACCCAAAGGCGATGCCCATCAACAGCATCAGCGGGATCACCAGAGCTGGGCCGGCCCCCTTGGCCAGAAGGGCAGCGGAGGCGGCGGAGGTCAGGGCGATCATCCCTGCCACTGACAGGTCGATTCCTTTGGTAATGATCACGAAGGTCATGCCCAATGAAACAATCAACAGGCTGGCGGTGTTGATAAACAGGTTGAAAAACACCTGCGGTTTTTGCATGGCTGGGTACAACCGGCTTCCCATCACATAGACCAGGATAAAAATCGTGATCGTGGTCAGCAGCGGACCATTATTGAGCACGAACAGCTTAACTCTTTGCGCCATTGCGGGATCCTTTCTGCTCCAGGAAGCGGTTCATAAACCGCCGGGTGTAATCCGAGTAAAGAAGAATGACCACCAGAACGAGCACAGCCCGGCCGGCCAGCAACGCATTGGCCGGCACGCCAAAGGTGTACATGGTGATCGTAAAGGTCCAGATGATCAGCGCACCAATCAGGCTCGCGAAGAGTGAAAAACGGCCACCTGTCATCATCGTGCCGCCGATGACGACCGCTAGAATGGCATCAAGCTCGTAATTCAGACCGTTGTTATTGCCATCTGCGCTGTGCACATACGAACTCAGAATCAAACCGGCGATGGCTGCGCAAAAGCCACAGAAGGTATACACAAAAAGCTTGATATTCTTTTCGCTGATGCCGCTGTAATAGGTGGATTTGGCATTGATGCCGACTGATTCAATAAACAGTCCAATTGACGTTTTTCGCACCAGCATCCAGGCGAATAGAAACACCACGGCCACAATATAGATCGAGACGGGAATCCCCAGGATATAGCCGTTTCCAAAGTAGAAGTAGGGGGTGTAATAAATGGTCATAATCTGACCATTGGTGATCAGTTGGGCAATTCCACGGCCCGCGACCATCAAAATCAGGGTTGCCACCATGGGTTGAATTTTTCCTCGGGAGACCAGCAGCCCATTCCACAAACCGCACAGGGTTCCCGCGGCCAGATCGGCCATCACAATCAGCCACAGCGGCGTGTTCGTAGCATCCTTTGTCAGGATGTCATTGGAAATCAGTTTGTTGCCCAGGGCTGGATTAATTAGCACCGCCCCCATCGCCGCTGAGATTGCGATGACCGCGCCGACCGAAAGGTCAACCCCGCCAGTCGCGATGACCAGGGTCATGCCCAGTGCCACCAGCATCAGCGGGGCTGAATTATTAAACACGTCGATCAGGTTGCCATACAGGTGACCATCTAATATGCCGATTTTGAAAAAACCGGGAGCGAAAATGGCATCCGCAATCAGGATCAGCGATAACGCCACCAGTGGCCAGAACAGGCGGTTCTCACGCGCCCGGGTGATACGTTTACGGTTGAGCAAAGGGACGGATATTTTCATAAATTACCTGCCATGGTGTGAATAATGGTCAAATCATCCACGTCGCCAGCGTATTCAGCCGCCTTCTTTTGGTCACGCAGCACGATGATGCGGTGGCTGGTGCGCAGCACCTCTTCCAGCTCGGAAGAAATGAACACACACGATTTCCCTTCATCGGCCAGGTCCAGGACCAGCTTTTGGATTTCGGCTTTTGCGCCGACATCGATCCCGCGAGTGGGTTCATCGAGGACCAGAATTTGCGGATTGGTGGCCAGCCAGCGCGCGAGGATCACTTTTTGCTGGTTTCCACCGCTCAAGTTTTTGACCAATTGATCGGGGGATGGCGTGCTGATGCCTAGCAAACGGATGTACCTTTCGGCTATTTCATACTGCTTCTGGGTACCGATGAATTTGAACCATCCATAACGCGCCTGGAGCGCCAGGATAATATTCTCGCGGATGGTCAGGTCGCCAACCACCCCTTCGGCTTTCCGGTCTTCGGGGCAAAGTGCAATGCCGTTCTTGAGAGAATCCAGAGGGGAGAAATGGCTGATTTTCTTCCCGTTCAACTTGAGCGTGCCGGTATCGGGGGTGTCTATGCCAAAAATGAGGTTGGCTAACTCTGTGCGCCCAGAGCCGAGTAGACCGGCAATCCCCACCACTTCGTTGCCGCACAGCTCCAGGTCGACCGGTTCGAGCGAGCCGCTGCGGCCCAAACCGCTGGCTTCCAGCAGCGGCTTTTTATTGCCCTTTTGCTCCACAGTGATTTTGGCTTTGGTCACTTCGTTCAAATCAGTGATGCTGTGGCCCAACATTTTAGCGATCAGCTCTATGCGGGGCAGGGCACTGGTGCTGTAGGTGCCGACCAGCTTGCCGTTGCGCAACACGGTAATCCGGTCAGCTACCTGGTAGACCTGATCGAGAAAATGGGTGATAAAGATGATGCCAATCCCTTCCTCTTTTAATTTTTGCATCAGTTCAAACAGGCGGTTGGCTTCTTTTACATCCAGGCTTGAAGTGGGTTCATCGAGGATGAGGATTTTCGCGGAGGTAATTTCAAGCGAGCGAGCAATTGCCACCATCTGCTGGATGGCAATGGAATAATTTCCTAAAGGCAGGGTCACATCAATATCGACGGACAGCTTTTGCAGCGCCTGCCTGGCGAGCGCGTTGAGCTTTTTCCAGTGGATGGCGCCAAGGAAGTGCGGCTCATGCCCGAGCATAATATTTTCCGCGACGGAAATATTCGTGCACAAGTTGACTTCCTGATAGACCGTGGAAATGCCGATCTCCTGGGCATGTTGGGGCGATTTTACTTCCACGGTTTTTCCGTTAAATTCAATCGATCCCAAATCCGGGTGCTCGACCCCGGTCAGAATTTTGATTAATGTCGATTTTCCGGCGCCATTCTCGCCGACCAGCGCGTGGACCTCGCCTCGTTTCAAAGTGAAATCGACATCCTCCAGGGCATTCACCCCTGGGAAAGTCTTTGAAACGTTTTTTACATTTAGAATGAAATCATTTTCATTGCTCATAAGGCCTGTCCCGTGAAGGTTTCGATCTGGTATTTTTGGAGAGAAGCGGCGTCGTCGGACGCCGCTTCTCATTATTTCACTTTCACCTCTGCATGATCACGAGTGTCCCGAATACTCATGTGCATTGACGGTGATTTAGTACTTGCGGGTGGGCAGTAGTTCTTTGGCTTTGTCGGGGTAGTAAACGCTCTCATCGGTCAGCGCTTCTTTGACAATGGTTTCGCCGTTCATCAGTTTCAGGCCCAAATCCATCACCTGCGGGCCCAGAAGCGGATTGCATTCCACATCCGCCTGCAGCCAGCCATCGATCATCAGCTGGAAACCGCCGCGGGTGCCGTCAATTGAGATCATCTTCAGGTCACCGGGTTTAAGACCGGCGGCTTTGATCGCTTCAACTGCGCCAATGGCCATGTCATCATTGTGGAAGAACACGCCCTGGATCTGCCCGGCGTATTTCTTCAAGAAGGCTTCCATCACAGGCTTGCCTTCGGCGCGGGTGAAGTTACCCGTCTGCGAGTCAATGATCTTGATATTGGGGTTGAGGGCTTCGCGGAAACCCTTGGCACGGCCAACCGCTGCGCCAGAGCCCGTGGTGCCAGAAAGCTCAAGGACATTGCCACCGTTGGGGAGGAGTTTGTTGAACTCTTCAGCAGAACGCTTGCCTTCGATCACCATATCTGAGCCAATGTGGGACGCATACATTGAGGGATCGGCGGTGACGGAGCGGTCTACGACGATGACGGGGATATTGGCATCTTTTGCTTCCTGGAGCACGGCATCCCAGCCGGTTTCAACAACAGGCGGCAGCGCAATGACGCTCACACCCTGCTGAATGCAGGAGCGCATGGCAGAGATCTGGTTTTCCTGCTTCTGCTGTGCATCCGAGAAGATCAGCTTGACGCCCAATTTTTCGGCAGTTTCCTTAAAGGAAGCCGAATTGGCCGTCCGCCAGTCACTCTCAGCGCCCAGTTGGGGGTAGCAGAGGGTCATATCTTTGTAGGTTTTCTTTGCAGCAGCCGCAGGAGCGGCGGGCTGGGCTGGGGCGGGCGCGGCAGCAGGCGCACAACCAACAGCTATGAGAAGGAACAGCACAACCATCGCGGCGCGAAAAAGCTTCGTGATTTTCATCTACATTCTCCTTGGTCCTGGTGTCATGAGCGATATCCGCAGCATTCCCCGGGATGAAATGCGAATACATGGGATTACTAATAGGGTACACTGCTCCAGGACGAAAATCCATGCTTTCTCATTGGCGAGGAGTTGAATTTTATGATTCGAAAACGTCAAAAAAATCCACCGTTCTTCACGAAGGTGGATTTTTTTTGAAAGAGTTAAGTTTTCTGGCCTGTAATGCTCGTCAGTACAGGCGGGATGGCAAGATCTCAGCTGCGTTTTCCGGAAAGAAGATGCCTTCTTTGGAAGGTACCCACTTGGGCACCGCCTCCTTATTCACCACCTTCAGGGCCAGGTCAAAGAACTGCGGGCCGAGCAGGGGGTTGCACTCGATGGTGGCGTTTAATTTCCCGGCGATCATGGCTTCAAATGCGCTATGGCTGGCGTCGACGGAAACAATCTTGATATCCACCCCCGGTTTGCGCCCATAGGCTTCGATCGCCTGGATCGCTCCCAGGGCCATATCATCATTATGCGCATAGACAGCGGTGATTGTATCCCCGTAGCGCTGTAAGAAGTCGTCCATCACTTCCTTCCCACGGGCGCGGGTAAAATCGCCCGACTGAGAAGCAATGACTTTCATGCCCGGGTAATCTTTTAGAATTTCGCGGAACCCTTTAAACCGGTCATTGGCCGGCGCGGACCCAACCGTGCCCCGCAGCTCAACAATTTTCGCCTCGCCATTGACCAATTTGGCCAGCGCGCGAGCGGCATTCCGGCCCTCTTCCAGAAAGTCCGAACCCAGGTAGGTGGCGTACAGATCTTCAGAAACGTCCGCGCGGCGGTCGCTGAGGATGATGGGGATACCGGCGTCTTTTGCCTCCTGGAAGACTTCCTCCCAACCGGTTTCTACGATGGGGGAGATGCCGATCACATCCACTTTCTGGATGATCAATTTCCGCACGGCCTCAATTTGCTTCTGCTGGTTCTGCTGTGCATCCGAAAAGCGCAGCTCGACCCCTAATTCGTCGGCGGTTTTCTTGATCGATTTTGTGTTGGCTACTCGCCATTCGCTTTCTGCACCTAATTGTGCAAACCCAATGATTAAATCTTTGTAGGTCTTTTTTTGCCGCGTCACCGGAATCACGGCGGATCCCTGGGTGGGATGGGGCGGCGGGCTTTGGCTGCAGCCCACCAGCTGCGCCAGGAGTGCAAAAACAAAAGCCAGAACCATAGCGCGCGATGTTTTCATGTAGCGTTCTCCTTTCGGCGATCTCCAGCGATAACCGCACAGCCTTCAGACTGAAAGGTCATTATGCGTGCCGCGTACACCCAGCATGCCGTCATCCTTTTTGGTAGGGATGACCAGTGTGACGCATGTTCCGGTGTTATATTCGCTTCTGACAGAAAGCCCATATTGTTTCCCATAATACAAGCGGATGCGTTTGTTCACATTCCCGATCCCAAAGCCGCTCTCCATGCGGATATCACCCGAATCATCCGCAAGTTCAGCCTGCACCTGGGCAAGCTTTTCTTCGGTAAACCCAATTCCGTCATCTTCGACTTCGAGTAAGATCTCGTTTTCATTCTTCATTTTTGCGCGCACGTAAATTGTGCCGCCTTGTCTTTTGTTCTTGATCCCGTGATAGAGCGCATTCTCCACCAGCGGCTGCAGGATCAGTTTCAGGATGGTATAGTTACTCACCCGTTCATCGAAATCGATATTAAAGTCCAGCACATCCCGGTAGCGGATCTTTTGAATGGTTAAGTAGCTGTGGGTTTGTTCGATCTCCTCAGCAATGCTGATCCAGTCTCTGCCTTTGCTCAGGCTGATCCGGAAAAATTTTGAAAGGGCACTGACAATTTCGATTACCTGTTTGTGCTTTTTGGATTCTGCCATCCAGATAATGGTATCGAGGGTGTTATAGAGGAAGTGCGGGTTAATCTGGGCCTGTAGGGCCCGCATTTCTGCCTTTTTAAGATTCTCCTGTTCCTTGATCTTGGAATCGAGCAGATCGCGGATTTTGCCGATCATGATGTTAAAGCTCAGGCCCAGCTCGGTAATTTCATCCACATTGTCCCCAGAGACCAGGGCTTGCAGGTCGTTCTTGGTGATGGTTGCCGTGACATCGTGTAATTTTTTGATCGGGGTATAAATGCTTCGAGACAGGCTCCAGGCCGCGGTCACGGAGAAAAGGATCGCCGCTAACATCATCATGACCGATACCGCTTCCCAGCGGGCCAGACCTTCGCGCATCACCTGATACTGGCCTTCGGTGCGGTGGACTTCAAACAGGGCATAATCTTGCACGACCTCTTCTACCACCCCAGAAGCAAAGCGGATCTTCTCTAAGAGGGCATCGTTCTCCCCTGCGGTACTCTTATTCTCAATTTGCACACCCATCCGGTCGACGTATTGGGTGAGGGTTTCCATCGTACGGCGCACCCCTTCTAACTTAATGCGGGCCGTGGGCGAATCTGTATTAGCCAGCATAAACTGCAATTTTTGGTTAACGCTGTTAAGAATTTCGTACTGCTGGCCGGCTTTGAATTCCACTTTGCCAGAGACGATGCGCCACATCTCGGTGTCAATATCTGGCTTGATGTTGCCACTGATGCTGTTTGCCGTGGTGATGTTGTTGATAATGGCATCATACTGTCTGCTGTAATTCAAGACCTGGGCAACCAATAACGCGTTCGTGACTCCCATAATCAGGATCACGATACTCATCGAAATCAGGATTTTCGCGCGAATGGACAGGTGGATGTCCATCAGCAGGTCAGCCAGTCGCGTGATAACTTTTCGCGGCGACCTGCGCATGGAGATTAGTGTGGACCGGATCCGGCTCGGAAAATCCTTGGATCCCAGCATAGTTGTTTTAGGGGCCACTTTTTGCTCCCAGGCTTTTGAAAACCAAATAAATGAGAAAATCAACCAGGTAAATTATGAACTGTGGGCTTGCATGCGGAATTCTGAAGGCGAAAATCCGGTATTCTTTTTAAACACAAAGCTGAAGTAATGCGGGTCGTTATAACCGACCTGTTCCGAAATCTCGCTCGACCGCAGATCGGTGATGCGCAGCAGTTCTTTCGCCTTTTGAATGCGGATCTCGGTCAGATAGTCTTTAAAGGTCTGGCCGGTTTCCTGAGCAAATATGGTGCTAACGTGGCTGGGGCTCAGGTTAATCAGCGTGGCAATATCATTCAACGATAAATCCGCTTCCATGAAATGCTGTTCGATATAGCTTTTGGCCTGTTGGACCCAGCGCATATGGTGCGGGTGCGTCTGTATATCGCGAAATGCCAGAGCCCCCATCAGAATCTGGCCAGTCTGCTCTCTCAGGTCTTCCATATCTTGGATGCTGGATAATATGGTTTCAATGGAATTTAATCCCGGGATCACCTGATCAATATCGCCGCCCCACTCTTTCACCAGCCTGGCGGTGGCGATGATTACATCGACCACGATGTAATTCTTGATCAAATCCGAATGGAGGGCGGTATGCCCTAACGGATGAATATATTCATCAAAGAAATCGCCAAAGTCCTCTTTGACACCGCTTCTCAGGTAGTTTTCCACTGCTGTTCTATCGATCTTTAGCAGCTCGGCTCTCTCTAGCGATGGCGTTGTTCCCGGTATAGCGGTCTGCGCCGTGCTCTGGATATAAGCTAACGCTTCTACAAAGGAATGGTAAATATCCACGATCCGGTTTTGGGGGGACCCGGTTCCAACGATCAGACGATACTTTGCCTGGAGAATGTCTTTCTGGATCAAGCTCAAGATCATATCTCGCTCTTCTTCCAGGTATTCGGGCGTACTGCCCTTCATCACCAGCACCAGCTCTTCCCAATCTTTTTTGAGAAAGAAGATATCGGGGTTATTGCGTACCCGGCTGAAAACAGTCTCCTGAATTTGCCGGACTTCATCATAATCAAATTGTTCTGACCGGTCATCCAGCTCAATTTTCAAGATCACCACCAGGTAGCTCCGTGCAATCAGGTCCAGGCCCAATCTATGCCCCTCTTCGATGGCATCGCTCGATGAAATTGCCCCGACTACCAGCTTCAACAGCAGTCTTTCTCGCAGCGCATCCTGGTTCTCTTCCACCTGCTTTTGGAGCTTTTCCAAATCTTTTTGCTCTTTGCGCTCTTTGTCCAGCTGGGCGGCAATTTTTTGCAGGGAATGCTGGATATTTTGTACAGTAACCGGTTTTAGAAGGTATTCCGCGACCCCCAGCTCAATCGCCTTTTGGGCATATTCGAATTCATCATGCCCGCTAAGGATGATGATCTTGATAAACGGCATCCGTTCTCGGATGATCTTGCACAACTGCAGGCCATCCATAAACGGCATGCGGATATCCGTGATCAAAACGTCGGGCCGGGTCGTTTGCAGAAGGGGCAAAGCCATCTCGCCATCCGCGGCTTCCCCGCAGAACTCAAACCCGTTCGCCCTCCAGTTAACATTCCCACGAATACCCTCTCGGGTAATCACCTCATCTTCAACCAAAAAAACTTTGTAGGGCATACTGGCAACCTTCCGGTACCATGGGGATCCTTTCTATTATAGAGGGGAATGCACAAATGGCAAACACTTAATTTCGAATAAAACAACTTTGTAGTTTATACCGATAATTTATATAATTATTGTGATAATAATGTTGTTGCACTTTGCCCGTTTCGAGAAAACACCCCAAAGCCCGTTCATTTCATAAAATTTCTCGAACACCAGTCAGGGTTAGCAATGCGGACTGGGTTGTTTATCGATTGGCAAGCGAGCTGTACAGGAGGAAACCTGCGGCGTCGTTCGAAATGGGGTGGCCGAGAAAAGATGAAGGGTGATGAATAAATTAACAGAGGCCTCTCTGCCCTGAGCTGCTTGACCGCATTATGCATGGGCGTTGGGTAAGCCGGACGTGAGAAATGGCAGAAGCAGCGATGCTTTGGCAGCATACCGTTTCGGAAGAAGGCCGGGTTCCATGCATCAGCGGCGAGCCAGGCATCGGTAAGGCCCGTTTTGTGCGGGGGCAAGTAGCCCTGGCGCGGGCAGCGTTCCAAAACAGCCCTGGGGGATTTTTCCGCCACGATCCGCAAGGATTATTTTCCCTACTTAACACAGGGGCAGGCTATTACGGTCACCGGACTGGATCTCAACAGTGAAGACATGCGGAATCACCAGGTCATTGACGATGCGAGTATCCAGGTTGCTGCAACGGACGGGTGGTAGCCCTTTTTACCTGGCTGGAGTTGTGTAAAATAAGTGCAGCCACCAGTGTCAGCGCTACCAAACCAAAGGTTACCCAGGTGGGGATAACGACAGCCAGTACGGCAGCCTGCTTCACCGATATCCCAGCCAGGGCCCACAGGAGGACTGCTGTATAGGCTACATCCCGCCGGGTGAAGTTCATTAACGCTGCGATAACCAGCACCGCTGCCAGCACAATGCTCATCCAGATTTCAGGGGCGATCCCAAAGCGATCCCATTTTAGAAAATCAAGCACGTCGCTGATATTGGCAATCGTCGCAACCGTGATCCAGCCCAGGTAAATGCTGAACGGCAGATGTACTGCCCATTTTTCACCTGCGGTAACTATCGTTCGCCCGATCCCCAGCCGCTGGTAGGTCAAAATCAAAGTAGCCAGCAGAGCCAGCATCGCGAATAGGGTCAGGGGGAATTGGTTATAGTGCCAGAGGAAGATCCAGGCACTGTTTGCCAGCCCACCCAGAGCAATCCACCAGCCAGTAGCGCGTAGGCGAGGGTTCTCGCGTTGGGAGGGTAACGCCTGGTAAATGGCATAGGCGATCAACCCGATGTAAATCACCCCCCAGATGGAAAACACATATCCCGCCGGGACAAAGTATACGTTGAAACGGTCGGAGATTTGGCCCGTATTTTGCCCGTTGAGTGGTAAGGCGTTTGCCAGGATATTGACGACCAGTGTCACCAGGACAGATAAAGCTACAGAAATTTGTCGAGCGATGTCTTTCATTATTCCTTCACCTTGATTTCCAGGATAGTATATTGTTAACTTTGCGGTCTATTTCCGGGCATACGGTAACGCCAGGAACGAGATTCAGGGGCAGCGTGCGTCCCAGGGTTGGTCGCGCTGGCAGGCAGACGCCAGAACCAAGCTGGTGGTTCGGGAACTCAGGCCAATCGACTGGGCATAGAGCGAAAAAATGCTTTGGAAAGTGGCAAAGGCCAACCCAGCCAGCAGCTGGCCAAGCGGGGCAGCCAAGGCAGGATCAGGTTAAAGCCCAGTAAATCCACAAAAACGATCAGAAAGATGGTCAGTAAACGTGCGTTTTTCATAATTACCCCATTACACCTCGATCAACATCTATTATCAGGTATTTTTTTAAAATGCACAATATTTAACTCCATTTTGTATAATGTTTGTCAACCCTATTTGATAGCTTCCAAAATTTGGCCAATTTCTGAACCTGCTCGGCACCAACTGCCTGCAATGTTAGGCTGCTCGATACGCGCCGCTCATTGATCGGCAGGGCCCAGCTGGTATGTGGTTCGACCACGCAATCCAGACTGGCGTAGGGATAGACAATGGCAACTGTGCCACCATTCACATCACTGGATGCCTGGAACATGTATTGGCGATCCTCCAGTGTTCTGGCTTTCGGACGTGGCCAGGGTGAGCCATCCAAGGCAAATATGCAGGTTCCACGGCTGCCTACAGACTGGCCTGGTCTCGAGCGCGGAGCAGCGACCGGGGAGACTGCCATCGAACGCTTACTCGCTTACGTTCCACGCTATGCAGTGGTGACGAAGTTAGCTGGGATGGAGACCGCGTTCGCGAATATTTCCAGCGTCAACGTGGTTGAGCAATATCCCGGCACGGGTTCTACCGACTTCTGGGGAAGCTCGTTCGCTTTGTCGAGCATTGACCAGAAAACCATGACCGGAGAAGCATTGGATCGGGAATTGACACTGATGCGGGCTTGCTGGGCGTTTTTTGACGAGGTGCGTTCACGTGTGCCAGCTGAGATGCGGCGGGGGGGATCGGGACCATATCGTGCGCCATACGCTTGGTCCGGAGCTGGATTTCTCGAAAAAGGTCGGCGTGTTCCCTGCGTTGGAAATGCTGCTGACCGACGAAGGACTAAGAGCGTATCGTGAGGCCGATTGCAATGCAATTCGGGAGCTGTATTCCCAGGGCAAAATGGCCCACACATGGCCGCTCCGCTACCTGATTCGGCACACCGCGTTTCACACGCTCGATCGCGCCTGGGAAATGGAAGACAAAGACCTAACGGTCAAGTGAGCGTGAGGCCGAGCGCTTCTGGCGCAAGATATACAACAGCCTAAATATTTCCCGCTCTTACGTTTTCATGGAAAGCGGATTCGGAATTTTGGCAAATCGAATTGCCAGGCCAACGAGCACCAACGCATAAAGCAGATAGCTTAGCAGGGGGATGAACCAACCCAAAGCAATGGCGATGATGTATATGCCATTCGTTATTGTGTAGATCGGCACCTGGCTGCGGAATACGTTTGCATCTACGATCGTAAAACACAATTCTGGATGGCGCTTCAGATAGGCCAGGATGATGAAGCCTGTTCCGTTGGCCAGGATCAGATCCACCCCATAGATGGCGATCGGTATCGGCTGAAGGGGATATTGTCCAAGCAGGGCGGTGGGAAAGGGCATGAAACTGACGAAAAGCAGCCAAATCATGTTCAACCACACAACCGTCCCATCGATGGATTTTATCTGCTGCGCAACCCGGTGATGCGAAAGCCAATACAGCCCGACGATGAAGAAACTCAGCACATAGGTGAAAACCTGCGGCAAGATGGCGATGAGGGCCGGACCCAAAACCTCGGGCCGGACTTCCGGGATGCGGATATTTAGGATCAAGAGGGTGATGACAATGGCATACACCCCATCCGTGAAGGCTTCCAGGCGCTGCTTATTCATATGATCAACTTCATTTAATACCAGATCACTGCGTGGGTGCTCCCGGAAACGAAACAGCCAGGCGCTATCCTATTAAACACCAGATGCGGGCGAGATACGGCCGTCCTATGGATATTCCAGAAAAATTACCTCACCAAAAGATAATTTCCCTTCTCGATTATACGTTGGCTTGCCGAGAGAACAAGGGAAGGGGGGCATCCAGGCTTGATTGAAAGGGTTGTAACGTGTATAAGGGTTCTATATAATATGGGTCTTTAGGAACTGCCGTGGTTGTAGGGGCACGCGGCGCAGCCGCGTGCCCCTACAACCACGGCAAAAACCAGAGAGCCTATAATATCATTATGAGAAAATTAATCGGATTAATTTTTATGTCGCTGGATGGGGAAATCAGAGTGTGCTCTTTTTGATTAGGAGTCCTGATGAGGAGGTGGTTGAACGATGCTATACCTGGCAACCAGCAGCGGGATAGTTTGTGCTGACCGCAAGGATGAGAAGAATTGGCAGGTGACCGGTAAGCGGTTTTCAGGCCACAGGGTGACCACGGTGGTTGCCCGCGGCCAATCCGTTCTGGCCGGAACGATGAAAGGCATCTTTTCTTCTGAAGATGGCGGGAACACCTGGCAGAAGGCTGAGTCTGGGCCTGATGTCCAGCATATCCGTTGGATGGAATGGAGCAAGGATCAATCTGGCATGGTACTGGCCGGGACAGAACCGGCGCTGATCTACTACTCCCATGATGACGGGAAAACCTGGCAAGGCTGCCCTGAAGTGGCTGAACTGCGGGACCGCTTGGGCTGGTCGCTGCCGTATTCACCAGAGGCCGGTTGTGTGCGTGGTTTTGCGCAGCACGGTTCGCGGGTTTATGCAGCGGTTGAAGTGGGGGGCGTGCTGGTCTCTGACAATGGCGGGCAAACCTGGCAGCTCGTTCCTGGCGCTGATGGACGCCCAAACTTCCGCAGGCCATCTGTTCCCTGGATCCATCCGGATGTGCATTCCATCCTGGTCCATCCTTCCTCTCCGGATCGGGTCTATGCGCCAACCGGCGGCGGGTTCTACTGTTCGGAGGATGGCGGCGCGACCTGGCATTTCTTGTATGATTGTTACTGCCGGGCTGCCTGGGTCGATCCAGTGGACCCCGATCACATCTTGCTTGGGCCTGCCAGCGGCGTCAACACCGGCGGGCGGATCGAGGAAACCAGGGATGGAGGCCGAACCTGGCAAGTTGCCTCCGGTGGCTTGCCGGTCCCCTGGACGGAAAACATGGTGGAGCGTTTTCTTCCAATCGACCAAGAACTGCTGGCTGTCTTATCGGACGGCAGCTTACTTTCCACCCGGCTTCCCGATTTCTCCTGGCAGCCCATTCTGCCAGAGGTGACCCGGATTAATGCTGTGGCAGCGAGTTAAGGGATGGCTGATCAAAACGATGTGCGCCGAATCGCCTTATCTTTTCCTGAGACAAGTCAGGATGAGGGCCACTTCGCCTTTGCGGTTAATAACCGTGGAAAACGGAAAGGTTTTGCCTGGGTGTGGATGGAGCGGGTGCACCCGAAAAAGGCACGTGTCGCTAACCCGAGTGTATTGGCCGTGCGAGTGCGGGACACCCAGGAGAAAGAGATGCTGCTGGCGACCGAGCCGGAGCTGTTTTTCACGGAAGCGCATTATAACGGCTTCCCGGCGGTGCTTGTCCGCCTTTCGGCGATTAATTTAGATGATCTAGAGCACGTGCTGATGAATGCCTGGCGCTGTCAGGCTCCAGTAGATTTGATCAGAGCGATGGATCAATCGAGGGACCTTCCTTCTGAATAATATCGCGCGCAGCTACTCCATGCAGAAACCCCTGCCCTTCTTTTACACCCGCTTTTTATACGCCCGCATCGCAAAGACATACGCCACGAGCATAATCCCAACGCACCACGCCAAAGCAATCCAGATTTCATTCCCTACCGGCTGATTTGACAGCAGCGCGCGAATGGATTCCACGATCGCGGTGACCGGTTGATGTTCGGCAAAAGCGCGGACGACGGGCGGCATCGATCGGGTTGGCACGAACGCCGAACTGATAAACGGCAGGAAGATCAGCGGGTAGGAAAAGGCGCCTGCACCGTCCACCGATGTTGCAGACAGTCCGGCAATCGCCGCAATCCAGGTCAGGGCCAGCGTAAACAGCGTGAGTATCCCCGCTACGGCCAGCCATGCCAAAACGCCTGCCGGAGAGCGGAAGCCCATAATGAGCGCCACGAGAATGATGACGACCACCGAAATCGCATTAGATACCAGCGAGGTTAGCACGTGCCCCCATAACGGGGCCGAACGCGCAATTGGCATGGAGTGGAACCGCTCGAAGATACCCTGCTGCATATCGATAAACAGACGGTAGGCCGTGTAGGCGATGCCGCTGGCAATCGCAATCAGCAGGATACCGGGCAGCAGGTAATTCACATAGTTGTCCGTGCCGGTTTGAATGGCCCCGCCAAACACATACACGAACAGCAGCATAAACGCAATTGGCATGATGGTGACGGTGATAATGGTGTCCAGGCTGCGGAAAATATGGCGCATGGAACGTTCCAGCATCACGTTCATATCGCTGAAAAAGTAGTTATTCATGGTACCTTTTCCTCCTTTTTTCCAATAATGGCGAGGAATATCTGCCTCCAAGGTCGGCTGTTTTTCCACATACTCCACCTGGGTGGGCGGAAACAGCTTTTTCAGTTCCGCAAGTGTGCCATTGGCGATAATTTTCCCTTCATGCAAAATGGCAATCCGGTCGGCGAGCTGTTCCGCTTCCTCCAAATATTGCGTGGTCAGGAATACCGTCGTGCCATTCGCGGCAAGCTCTTTGACTGTCTTCCAAACCTCGAGGCGTGCCTCGGGATCGAGCCCGGTGGTCGGCTCGTCGAGGAAAATGAGCTGCGGTTTGCCCACCAGGCTCATGGCGATGTCCAGCCTGCGGCGCATGCCGCCCGAATAGGTGGAAACCCGGCGGTCGGCAGCCCCGGTCAGCCCGAAGCGGTCCAGCAGCTCATCCGCGACCTGGCGCGGATGGTTGAGGTGCCGCAGCCGGGCGATCATGATCAGGTTTTCACGCCCGGTCAAGATCTCGTCCACAGCGGCGAACTGCCCGGTCAGGCTGATCGACTGGCGCACTGCATCGGGCTTTTCCGCAACATCGAAGCCGTTGACGGTGGCCGTTCCGCTGTCCTGTTTGAGCAGCGTGGTGAGGATTTTGATCACGGTTGTCTTACCCGCGCCGTTCGAGCCGAGCAGGGCGAAGATGCAGCCCTTTTCCACCTCGAGATCGACGCCTTTCAGGACATGCAGCTTTTCGTAGGACTTTTGCAATCCTTGTACTTGAATGGACTTGTTTTGCATATGCTTCACTCCTTAGATAACAGTAACCTTGGACAAATCGATGACCCGTAAGCCTTTCAGCGCGGCATAGGTCAGCTTATCCATCGTCGCGCCATCAAAGCAGATGGTTTTCATGGCCAGGTAAGATTTATTCGTCACGGAAAAAGGTAGCGTGAATGACACATTCTTGAGTGTCGCTCCCCGAAACGAAACGTTGTTCAAGGCCGACTTGTTAAAATGGACGCCGATGAAGGTCAGCCCGTCAAAGCATAGCCCCCGCAAATCGGAAGATTTAAACTCCACGCCGTTAAAGATACAGTTTTCAAAGAGCGTTTCTCTAAGGTCGGTCATATTCAGCCTGACGTCGATCAGTTTTGCATCGGTGAACTTTACCCGGGTCAGCCCCAACGAGTTGAATTCGGTGCGTACAAGGATGGATTTGTGGAAGCTTGCCTCCGAAAGATCAGAGACGGAAAATTTGCAGTCGGTCAGATTTGCGTTGTCAAAATTGGCTTCGCGCGCATCGCTTGCCTCAAACGAGCTGCCGGTCAGGTCGGCGCCGGCAAAGTTGGCTCCGCGCAATGCGCTCGATTTGAATTTTCCTTGGTGTAACGTAACACCCGCGAAGTCACTCTCTTGCAGATCGATCGCGGTGAGGTTGATCTTCACCTGCCGCTCCAGCGAGCGAGAGAGGTCAGCCATCTCCTGCACTGTTTGCTCGATGTCGCCGATGCTGTCGATGGTCATCGCAAAGGCTGTTTCATCGTCCTTGCCCTCAGCTTTGAGTTCCTGGAACCGCTCCTGTAAATCGGTGAGTAAGTCCGCCTTGAGCTCGGTGACGCTTTTTACCCCTTTGTAAGGCGCAAAAACACCGTTCAAATATTGGTCAATTTTCTCGTTCATAAAGGCCCATCTCCTTAAAGTAAGTTATCGAGTACGCGCTTGGCATACTCCCAATTGCTTTTGTTGTTGGCGTAGGTGCGCTTCCCCTTTGCGGTAATCCGAAAATACTTCCGCCGCCCGCCCTGGGATTCATCCCCCCAATACCACTCGATATCCCCGTCTGCCTCAAGCCGCCGCACACTGGAGTACATCGTGGCTTCCTTTAATTCGTACTCGCCACCCGAGCGCTCGGCAATCAACTTAACCATTTCGTAACCGTAGCGATCCGCTTCGCATAAGAGCCGTAAAATCATCGTATCGGTATGCCCTCGCAGCAGGTCGGATGTGATTTTGTTCTCGCTCATACCATCATCTCCATATCATCATCTCGATATGAGCATTGTACGACATACTACTATGACTGTCAAGGTATAATAATCAACATCATACTTTGCCTGTTGTTGATTTGTGATTGCCAATATCGCTGTTCATTTCCCAGGTGCGGATGACGCCTTGCCAGATGTCAGTAACCGCATCTCTGCAGGGGTATGAGGGCAGATTATGCTCTTATTGAAAGGTGAACTGATGTAGTATACTTTTGTCTGAGGGGATCCTTTTGGAGAACTGGGAAGGAAAAAGGAAAAGGCGGACAAACAGTTGAGAGGGGATTAGACTACGGTTTGTGAGGAACCGAAATTGTAAATGGCGGTGATCGTTAGTGCCTGGCTGGGGGTCTGTTCAGTGTTGATGTTGAAATTCTTCCGCTGGGGAAAAAAGGGAATAGATCACTGCGCTACCTTCCGTGCCATCAAGTAAATCGGTACCCCCATTCCGCCCCAAATTATATACATATAAGGGAAGAGCAGATTTTTTGACATAAGGCGAATCGTTTTTGGAGGTAAAAAGTATGAATGAAATCCGAATCGCTAAAGCAAGCATTCTCATCAATGCTCCGGTTGCAAAAGTGTGGGATGCGCTTACCAAGCCAGACCTGATCAAGCAGTACTTGTTTGGTACAGAAGTGACAACGGATTGGAAAGTGGGCAGCCCGATCACCTATCGGGGTGTCTGGCAGGGTAAACCTTATGAGGATAAGGGCAAAGTGCTGCAAGTAGAACCGGAAAGAAGGATTGTCTCAACCTTTTGGAGCGCTCTATCCGGTCTTCCAGATCAACCCGAATACTATAAAACGGTGCAGTATGAGCTGTCCAACCAGGGCAGTGCAACACGGTTGACCGTCACCCAGGACAATAACGACTCAGAGGAAGAGGCCCAGCATTCTTCGCAGAACTGGCAAATGGTGTTGGAAGGGGTCAAAAAGCTGCTCGAAGAAAAATAATCCGATGACGAAAACTCATTGATCGGAATGAGGTAGACATGATTGAGCGGATGAATAGTTTGCAGAATAAAGTAGCGCTTGTAACCGGAAGCTCACGGGGCATTGGCGCTGCAATTGCCCGCCGTTTCGCACAGGCTGGCGCAAGGGTGGTGGTGCATGGCCGAGATGCTGCTGCTGTCACTGCCGTGCGAGAACAAATCGAAGCGGCTGGGGGAACAGCCATGCAGGTCACCGGAGATGTTACTCACTTCGCAGAGATCGAGGCGATGCGCCAGCAGATCGAAGAGACCTTTGGGCCGGTCGATATCCTGGTGGCAAACGCGGGGGCCAGCCTGACCAGACCCGGACCGCTGGAAGGAATCACGGAGGAAGGCTGGCACGCCTCGGTCGATGCCAACCTCACTGCGACCTTTCTAACCCTCAAGAGTTTTCTGCCCGGGATGAAGGAACGGAAATCGGGCAATATCATCACCCTTTCTTCTGCTGCTGCCCGCCGCCCGACCGCTCGCTCGCCCATTCCGTACACAGCGGCGAAAGCTGGTATCCAACTCCTGACCCAGATCGTCGCAGAACAAGTTGGTCCTTTTGGCATCCGCGTGAACTGCATTGCGCCGGAAACGATCCTCACCGAGCGCAATGAACAGCAAATACCGGATACGACCAAACAAGAAATGGTGGAAACGCATCCTATCAAGCGCCTGGGCATACCAGAAGATGTAGCTGATGCAGCTCTGTTTCTGGCTTCCGACCAGGCAGGCTGGATCACCGGGGTGATTCTGGATATTGCCGGCGGATCTGTGCTGCGATGAATCGGGTTCGATAAACTCGAGGTATTTAATTCTGAGAATTGGCATTGGCTGATGGATTGTCACTATGAGCTAGCTGAAGGTTCAACCGGCGAATGGGTAACGGATTGGTTGCAGCGGTTTATATTTTTGGGTGCCTTTAATGTTTCCTGGCGTGCGCCTGTAGCCAGGCTTGCGGTGTGCATTGTTTCAGCTTTTTGAAGACTCGATTGAATTGCTGCACGCTGCCGAAACCGCATTCTAAAGCCACTTTCATTGACGTCACATCTCCGGCCTGGAGCAGCTTGCAAGCTGCGTTGATCCGCATTTCCTGAATTACGTCCAGTACGGTCACCCCGAGTTTTTCTCGAAAAATTCGCGATAGGTTGCGTTTGGAAGTGGCAGCCGCCTGGGAAATATCATCCAAACTGAGCGGTTCGTTATAATGAGCGCGAATGTAAGAAAGTGCATTTTCTTCAACCTGAGATTGGCTAGAAGCTTCTGCCATAAGAATTTGATATTGCGAGTTGGCAATGTAATTTCCAAATAACTCCAACAGCGCCATCAGATCCTGCTGTTTCTCTGCTGGAATCACGCGAACGGCAAGAAACAACTCTTTTAATGAGGCTGGATCCACCCCGGCCTTCATCAATGTTTTTTCCGCCGCCTGCCAATCCTTTTCCGTCGGCGCATCATCCAGGCATTGACCACATTGGATGAAAGCCAGGATATCGCCATCGAGCATGATTGGGGCGATAAATTCCCGGAGTCCAACCCAACATTGGTAACGGACGGATTCTTTCTCTTCGCCTACTTCACTAAGATGCTGACGGTCGCAGGCCAGGCAGTGCTGCGCGCCGGCCATCTGCCGCAGTTTAATGCAGAAGGGCGACCAGCGCTCAGTTTCACCAAAAGCCAGGCTGCGTTTCAAATCCGGGGATACCAGAGCGATATTTACCCCAATCAAACGCCAGGCCAGAAAATAGAACTGGCGCAAAATCGCCAAATTGGTAATCTGGTCAAATGAAAGAGCTGTCATAATTCTATTATAAACGCATATGGAAGGTAATGTCCATATTTGTTCATCGATCGGCAGAATCGATGTAGCAATTTGGACTAAATCTAGTAATATTTAGTTACAACTGAATATCTCCCTCTACCCTTTTTGGGTCTTTTTTCACCAAAGGAGCTTCTTATGTCAAGGAAAAAGAGTCGCCGCGACTTCCTCAAGGCATCTGTTGTAGCTGCTGCTGGTACCTTGTTAGCCGCCTGTGCCCCCAGTGCGTCCCCTCAACCCGCCAACCCGTCCAGTTCAGCGGGTCAAACTCCTCAGGCCAACGCGCCTTCCACCCCAACCAAGAAAATTGTTTTCTCCACCTATGTCTGGTCAAATTTTGAGCAGGCTATGACGGGTATTTTAAACCAATGGAAAGCGGAAACACCTAATGTGGATTTTGAGGCGCAGTTTGTTCCGCAAACCATTGACTATTGGGCAAAAATTCAGACCCAGGTTGCCAGTGGAACACCGCCGGATTGCGGGATGGCGGACTACGGCCGTCTGGTTTCTTATGCCAAGAACGGCACGTTGTTGAATATCACCAATTACGTAAACACCTCGAGTTTCCCCATTGACAAAGCCATCCCAGGTGCCAGCGCACAATATCGCTGGGCAAGTGGCGATTTTGATAGTGGTGCAATGGGCGGCGATTATTATGGTCTCCCTTCGGATGCTCAGTCTCAAATTTTTGTTTATAACAAGAAGATGTTTGATGATGCGGGGGTAGCCTATCCTACGGATGATTGGACCTGGGACGATATGTTGGCCGCAGCGCAGAAGATCACCCAGGCTGATAAGAATATCTGGGGTATGGCCGCTATCCCCAACTATATTTTGTTCAAAGGCAACTTTGTCTGGTCAGCGGGTGGTGCGCTGCACACACCCGATTTCACAAAGTCCATGCTTACGGATCCCGGTACGGTCGAGGCTTACAAGTGGAATTGGGATCTGCTCTACACCCATAAAGTAGCGCCGCTCCCCAGTGGGAATGCAGACCAGCAAAACTCTTTCATGAGTGGCCAGGTTGCTATGTATATTGAAGGGGTCTGGTGGATTACCGACTTTGTGAATGGAATTAAGGACTTTGATTGGGATGTGGCCCTGTTCCCCAAGCACCCTCGCACCGGCAAACGGACGACCACAGTAGAATCGGATGGCTGGTGGATTTATAAGGGGGCAAAGGATCCTGACACCTCCTGGAATCTCATCTCCTACATGGATAAACCGGCTGGGCAGCAGATGTTCATTGCAGCGAACGACTGCATCCCGAGTACTTATCAAGATATCGCCACGCAGTGGTACGGAGCGACCCCGCCACCCAGCAAGATGAAGATCCTGGATAATATTAATCAGGATTCAGCGAAAGTAGACTTCACCTACTTTGAATTTGGCACCATTACCAATGCTGTCTTCCCCATCATCGATAAATCCTTCGCAGATGGCACCGATGTTGTTGAAGCGCTCAAGAATGCTGACCAGGCCATGAACGAAGAATTAACGAAGGCCTGGACCCTGTTGAAGTCATAGCCAGAGCAAGCGTCTGAACTATTTCTAGAGAGGCTGTGTGTATGCAGCCTCTCTAGAAGAAATTGGAGGACTATGCCCGGTAAAAAACTCTCACTCTCAGGGATGCGCAGACGTGAGGAACGACTCGCCTGGCTTTTTATCGCCCCCGCTATTTTAGGCGTGTTAATTTTCCAGATGTATCCTACGTTGTTTTCTTTCTATATCAGCTTCACACGTTGGAACTTACTTTCTCCACCGAAATGGATTGGCCTGGCCAACTATAAAGAGCTGTTTACCACAGACCGCTTTTTCTTCAATACCATGGTCAATACAGCGACCTATACCTTTTGGACGGTCATAGCTGGTTTATTATTGGGGATATTCTTTGCTGTGATGTTAAACCAGGATATCCGAGGAAAATACCTCTATCGTGCCATCTACTTTGTCCCCGTAGTTGCGCCAACCGTTGCAGTAGCATTGCTGTGGCAATGGTTATACCAGCCGAATTTTGGCATTTTTAACGCGCTGCTGCGAATGGTGGGCATCACCGGACCCAATTGGTTGGGTAATACCACCTGGGCAATGCGTTCGATCATCTTTGAAGCGGTTTGGGCCGGTTTAGGATTTAACATCCTCATTTATCTGGCGGGTTTGCAAGGCATCCCACAGGAATATTATGAAGCTGCCCAAATTGATGGCGCAAACGCTTTCCAGAACTTTTTCTATATCACTGTGCCGCTGATCTCGCCCACTACCTTTTTCCTGTTGGTCACCGGGGTGATTGGCGGTTTCCAGGTGTTCGATATCCCCTTCGTTATGACCGGGGGCGGTCCTGCCAATGCCACCCAGATGGTGGTGATGTATCTCTATAACAACGCCTTTGTCATTCAAAAGATGGGCCTGGCAGCAGCAGTCGCGTTTATGGTCTTTGTGGCGATCATCCTCTTGACAGTGATTAACTTCAGGATAAGTCGGAGGTGGGTATATTATGAGTGAGCAGGCATCGGTTAAAGTATCTGTTTCTAAGCCATCTCGCCTGGGAAAAACAAATTTCCGGCTTCGTTATATCCTCAATCGACTCCTAACGCATGCCCTATTGATTGCGGTAGCGGTAATAATGATCTTCCCACTGGTCTGGCTGGTGTCCAGTTCCCTGAAAACGCCGCCGCAACAGGTGCAGTGGCCGCCGCAGTTTATCCCGGATCCGTTCTATCCAGAAAACTTCGTGTTGCTATTTACGCTTTCCCCCATGGCGATGTATCTATTCAACAGTACGAAGATCGCCCTTTTATCCGTTTTCGGCATGTGCTTCTCCTCCTCGCTGGCAGCCTTCGCTTTTGCCCGGATGCGCTTCCGCGGGAAAGAAGCCATCTTCGCGATCCTGTTGGGTACCATGATGATTCCTTATGCCACGACGGTTATCCCAACCTTCGTCATTTTCCGCTGGCTGGGATGGATCGACACGCATGCTCCGCTGATCGTCCCCAATTTCTTTGGAAGCGCATATATGATTTTCTTGCTGCGCCAGGCTTATATGGGCATTCCGCAAGAGTTGATGGATGCAGCTGAGATCGATGGCGGTGATTTCTTTTACATCTACAGGCGGATTTTCATCCCATTGGGTATGCCCATCCTCACCACTGTTGCTGTGTTGCAATTCCTGGGGAGCTGGAATGACCTTTTTGGCCCGCTGATTTATATCAACTCACAGATGAAGATGACGGTGCAAATTGGACTGACTTTCTTGCGCGGGCGGGCAGGGACGGGCATCCAGGAATATGGGGTGGTGATGGCTGGATCGCTCCTGGGGCTTTTACCCATGTTGATCTTATATGGATTTGGACAGAAGTATTTTATTCGCGGCCTTGCCAGGACGGGTATCCGCGCCTGATGCATCTTTGCATGACTCGCGCCAGGCTGCTTAATCCGTATAGAGCGGAGAAAAGAATAAGAAGAAACGTATGGCCAGAATCGACCCTGGCTGCTGATTGAACTCGGCTTGTGCCAAAAAGGGATGGAATGAGTAAAAAGCTGATCATCTTTGGCGGTAAAGGTTTTGTGGGCGGCGTGCTTGCAAAAATTGCTAAGGCTCAAGGCTGGGAGGTATGTATTGCAGATGACTGCGCCGGATTAGAGGAAGAGGGCGAGCGGGTTGATATCACGGATGCTGCGGCTGTGGAACAGGTTATTGCCGCTGTAAAACCATTGGCTGTAGTCAATGTAGCAGCCATTGCCGCGGTTGACCGGGCGGAGCGTGATCAAGCCCTGGCGTACCAGGTGAATGTGGCAGGCGCGCGCAATATCGCTGAAATCTGCCACCGGCACAGTGTGCGCTACGTATTTTTCTCCAGTGATGCCGTTTTTGATGGTCATGCCAGCAGTTATAGCGAAGAGGATCTGCCGAATCCGCTCAATTACTATGGAAAAACGAAGCAGGAAGCTGAAAAGGAAGTCCTGCGCGCCTGCCCCAGTGCAGTTGTGATCCGAATTTCCTTAGTGTTAGGTTACCCGGTTGAACAGGGAAATTCATTTTTCGCCAATTTGGCAGATTCACTTCGCTCAGGCAAGGATGTGTTTGCCCCGGCGTATGAAATCCGCACCCCAGTAGATGTGATTACTCTGTCAGAGTGCGTTTTAGAGCTTTGTGATCGGAAAGAAATCAGTGGGCTGCTCCACGTTGGATCTATAGACAGCATAGATCGTTACCAGCTGACCAGCATCCTGGCTCAGCGCATGGGTTTTCCGAAAGAACGGATAACGCCGCAGCTGATTCCGGTTGAACAGCCTGGACGGGCACCCCGGCATTTTAACGGCATTATCCGAGTGGATAAGGCGCAGTCTATCTTGCATACTCGTTTGCTGACTACGGCGGAAAGCATTGATCGTGCTTTCCGAGAGACCAGTCAGCCAACATAATCAGCGATAATCTCAGTATCGGGAGCTCGATATGATCAAACCAGAAGTTTTATATGAATTGGAAGTTGCCTACGGCACGACGTATGGATTTGAAGAAGCTGCTGCATTAATGGATGTGTTGAAAAACCTGGGCCCGTCCTGTGGGAATAAGGTCAAGCAGTTTGAGAATGAATTTGCTGCATACTGTGGGACGAAATACGCTCAGGCAGTTACCTCAGCGACCACCGGACTGACCCTGGCGGGGGTGGCAGCAGGGATCCAGCCGGGCGATGAGGTGATTTCCACCCCCATCAGTTGGATTGCTACCAGCACTGCTTTTTCTTCACTCGGCGCCGAGATGGTTTTCTGTGATGTGGACCCACGCACCCTTTGCCTGGACCCCAAACGCCTGGAAGGGCGGATTACTCGTAAAACCAAGGCCATCGTCCCGGTTCATCTATACGGCCAATGCTGCGAGATGGATAAGATTATGGAAATTGCCGAGCGCCACAACTTGATCGTGATTGAAGACTGCGCGCACAACCCCGGTGGAGAGTATATGGGAGTGAAGTCGGGCGCGTTGGGGCACATGGGCGTGTTCAGTTTCCACCAGCAGAAGAATATGTCCACGTTGGGCGAAGGGGGGATGGTGACGACCAACAGCCAGGAGCTTTACGAGCGGTTGCTGTCCTATCGGTCCCTATGCGCGCGGGTTTATGGCGAGAGTCATAAGTACTTGTCTATTGATGAAGAGCAGTTCCCGATGGATAAAGAATACTGGCGCGTGCAGTTTGATGATATTGGCTTCAACTACCGCATGACAGATGCGCAGGCGGCAGTGGGCCTGGTGCAGTTGAAAAAACTGGATCAACAGAACCAGCGCCGGATCGAGCTGGCGAACCGCCTGAACGAGAAGCTGCAGGATATTCCTGGGTTGACGCTGCCGTATGTTGACCCGCACGGCAAGCACATGTTCCATGTTTACGTGGTGCAGCTTGAGCCTGAGTTCCCAATGAGTAAGAAGGATTTCATGTGGGAAATGTATACCCAAAAAGGCATCAAAGTCTGGTCGCATTACATGCCCATCCATCTCACAAACCCATATCTTGAACAGGGTCATGAAGAGGGGGAGTGCCCGGTAGCCGAAACGGCCTTCCACAAGTATGTTTCCCTGCCCATTCATCCACGTCTGACGGATGAGGCGGTTGACTATATGGCCAACAGCATTCGTGAATTGGCCCACTGTTAGTGAACAGGTATGAGTAGGAGTCTTTATGAGCATTCGTAATGATATTTTACGTAAGGATGCCATCGCCAAGAAGTTTTGGTCATGCTATGGTACTGAACCTACCTGCTGGGTCCGTGCCCCAGGTAGAGCTGAGCTGCTCGGAACGGACACGGACGACCATCTTGGCTATGTATTGACGATGGGCATCCACCTGGATACCTGGATTGCTTTCAAACCCAGTGGAACCGATATCGTCAGAGTTCATTCGATGAACCTGGATAAGGATATGCAGTATACCCTTGGTGCGGAACCGGAAGAACCCGCTGGCACCTGGGATCGATATGTCAGTGGTGTATCGCGGGCCCTCAGGCTCAGAGGCTATGCATGCACGGGCGTGGATGCCGTTTTACACAGTACGATTCCGATCGGTGGCGGGTTGTCTTCCTCTGCTTCGCTTGAGGTTGCGACCGCATTGATGTTCCAGGCTGCCACTGGCTTTTCGATATCCAGGCTGGAAATCGCAGAAGCCTGCCAGCAGGCAGAAAACCAGAGTGTCGGCGTCAAGTGTGGGATTCTTGACCAGTATTCTTCGGTCTTTGCGAAGGAAGGAACGGCGCTGCTGTTGGACTGCCTCAGCCTCAGCCATGTTGAAGTACGCATTCCAAACGACATCAAAGTAGTAATTTGCGACACGAACTTTCCACGTACGCTTGCCAGTTCCGAATATTCAAAACGAAGACTGGAGTGCGACGAAGGAACTCGCATATTAAGAGAACAGGACAACCGGATTCGTACTTTGCGGGATGTCAACACCCCAATATTCGATCGCCTAAAAGCCAGTCTTCCTGAAACGCTTCAGAAACGCTGCCAATTCATCTTCCAAGAAAATCAGCGCGTGGTCGACTTCATGGCTGCAATCGTAAAAGACGACCGCAAGGCGATGAAAGCATTATGCTCTGAATCGTTCATCGGCGAAAGGGATTTGTATGAGAAGACCGTCCCCGCCATGGAAAGAATGCACGAAGCTATGCTGAGCGGGCCTGGCATCGTAGCTGCCCGCCAATCTGGAGGAGGATTTGGCGGGTGTATGCTTGCTTATGTGCTCGAAGACCAGGTCGAGGCTTTTGCCGCACACATTCATAAAAAATACTATGCAGCAACTCAAATACAACCTGCAGTCTATGTGACGGCCCCTTCTTCAGGAGCTCGGATCTTCGAACCTATAGAATAACTTGGGTAAAGGAATCACTATGGCCGTGGGAAAAAGTGTATTCTGGTTGAAAGAGATCGACCGTGAAAATGACCTGGAGTTTATTATTCTGGGATACCACGGCAGTAAATCTGAGGATCACGATCTGGAGGCATGGATTGCGCCAAACCAGGGTAGCAATCTCTGCCGGCTGACGGTGGATGGCCAGTGCGTGATCGATTTTGACCGGTCCCTCCTTAAGGGAGACTTTACGGGCACGCCCGTCCTGTATCCGACTCCAAACCGTGTACGTGATGGTGTTTTCCTTTATCAAGGGAAAATGTATCCGCAATTGGTGCAAGGCGTGAAGGTGCTGGAACATGGTCTGGTGCACGCTGCGCCCTGGAATTATCAGGAGCCTGAGTTAAAAAGTGATGCGGTTTGTTTGAAAACCTGGATTGATTTCAACAAAAAGAGCCCTTTCTTTGCGGCGTTTCCATTCCACCATCGATTGTGGCTTGAATTCTGTTTGAGCGCTGCTGGCATTCGCATCGTTTACACTATTGAAAATCAGGGCGAAGAAGCCATCCCGTTTGGTTTTGGTCTCCACCCTTACTTTACCAAGCTGAGTGGAGATACGGGTACCTTCGTTGAATTACCCGCCCAATATGTCATGGAAACCACACCTGATTTGCTGCCGACAGGACGGCTGTTGGATGTTATCGGAACGCCATATGACCTGCGGAAGAAGGTTCAAATTGGCGAATTAGATTTAGATCATGTCTATACTGGCATACCGGCAGGGAAATTCGCACAGGTGACTTACAGCTCCCTGGGTTTGCGTATTCAACTGGCGGCTACCAATGATTTTTCCCATATGGTGCTTTACTCGCCATGTGGCGAATCCTACTTTTGTTTGGAAAATCAAACTTGTTCAACCGATGCCCATAATCTGCACGAACAAAACTTCCGCCAGGAATCTGGGTTGAAGTTTGTTGCACCTGGCAGGGCTCGCACCGGTTCCGTGATGTATGTAGTAACAAAGGAGAGCTGATATGATTGTCGATTTCCATTACCATTACGCTGATGTGGATAATTTTGTGGATGGGCTCCTAAAAGAAATGGATGCCTCTAGTGTAGAGATTACCAACCTGATGGGTGGCCCGGAGGATGCTTTTTGGGAATATAAGAACTGCACCTTTGCTCCAAACGATAAAGTGCTCAAGGCGATCAAGGATCATCCTGACCGGTTGGTCGGTAACGTTTATATTGACCCGCGCTGGCCGGAAGCGATAGACGTCTTCCAGCGCTACATCGATGAAGACTTTCGTTGTGTCAAGATGTTCCCCCCGGTTGGTTTTATGCCTGATGATGAACGCTTCTTCCCGCTTTATGAGAAGATTGAAGCGGCAGGAGTGCCGCTGTTGTTCCATGCAGGCCAGACGAACATCAAAATTATTAGCAAAGAGCCTGGTGAGCGCAGGGCTACGAACTCTAAGTTCTCCTTCCCGATGAATTTTGATATGATTGCGCGCCTGTTTCCACGCATGCCGATCGTACTGGCGCATATGGGTTACCCCAATTATATCGAGGCGCGGAGTGTGGCGCATGCCAACCCTAATGTCTATCTGGATATCTCTGGGTCGGGCCCCTGGACGGAAGGCATTCCGATTACCTTTAACGCGCTTGGCGGGCATGCTTTTATCCCGATGGACTTCAACCGAATTATTTGGGGCAGTGATAATTGTTTGACGCAATCCGAACACATTTCCCGTTCGGATGTATACCTGCGCCAGATGGGGGCGACCTCTGCCGATAAACACCAGATCTTTGGTGAAACTGCGCAGAAACTGCTGTGCTTGAAACCTGCCTGATTTCAGCCGTTGAGGTGCAGTGATGACCTTTGTGGAAATCCTGGAAGATGGACTGCGCTTTCGTACGATTCAAAACGAGGTCGATATCGCGCGTTATGTGGCGTTTAACACCGAATATAACAATGTCCATGAAGGGAAGAATAGTGACCTTTTGATCCGGCATTTTCCTGGCGCTCAATTTGGGGATTTCCAGCTCATTGAGGACGAACAGACCGGGGAGATCGTCTCAACGACCTGTCTGATTCCCTGGCAGTTTTCTTATGACGGCATTTTGCTGCGTGGGGCACAGCTGGAACAGGTGCTTTCGCACCCCGACTACCGCCGGCGAGGATTGGTAAAACGCCAGATTAACCGCTTTATGCAGGTGGTACGCGAAAAGCAGTTTGACTTCAGTTTTATCTGGGGCATTCCGTACTACTACCGCCAGTACGGATATGCCTACTGTCTGGAAGGCAATCGTAGCGAACACTTACCGGCTGAGAAGATCCCCGTAGATGCCTCAGCTGCGGCGAGCCAGTATACCTTTCGCCTGGCAGGGATCGAGGATGCCGCTGTTCTCACCCGCCTCTACCACCAGGCGCTGCAGCCGGTGAAAATTTACATTACTCGAGATGAGGGGTACTGGCGCTACTTGCTGGAGTGGGCCAGGTTCCCGGTGTATCTGCTTATTGAGCAGCAAACGGGGCGGGAAGCAGGCTACCTGGGTCTGGCGCAACCCACTGGTGGAAAGCACACCGCTATCCTGGAGAGCAGCTTGCCGGGAGCAGGCGCCAGTCTGGCTGCGTTGGGCTGGTTAAAAGCCCAGGGCGCGCAAGAAATCCATGTCAGTTGGCCGAAAGAGAGTCCCTTGGTACAGCTGGCAAAATCGCTCGGTAGTAGAGAAACCTCTCACGAGCAGTGGTTGGTGCAGATCACCGACCCGGTGGAATTCTTCACCAAAATAGGGCCTGTGTTTAAGCGGCGTTTGCAGGCAGCGGGTAGGCCCGGGTTGACCCAGGACCTGGTGATCAACTTGTTTCGCCAGGCATATAAATTACGTTTCCAGGAAGGTTCGCTTCAGGATGTATGCGCCTTAGGTTTCGTCGATTCTTCGATGGGCGCAGATGGTGGGGATTTGTGCATTCCCCCAGAGGCGTTTGTGCGGCTGGTGTTTGGCTTCCGCAGGATTGATGAACTCCTCGACGCCTGGCCAGATATCGTATACAAGCCGCAGGTCCGGGGTCTGTTGGATGATCTATTCCCAAGAATGACATCTTATTTACAAGCAAATTATCAGTGCTATGCATCCTGAGGAGATAGGCATATGGGATACATCCAGGAATTACGCGCTTTGGTGGGTTCTCGCCCAATTATTTTAGTGGGCACAGCCGTGCTGCTGCTGCGTGGTGAAAACATTTTGCTGCAAAAGCGGGCGGATAATGGCTTGTGGGGTCTTCCTGGAGGCAGCCTGGAGCCTGGTGAATCCTTAGAAGAAGCAGCCGTCCGGGAAATAAGCGAGGAACTCGGGCTAATTATCGATCAAATGTCTCTGTTTCAGGTGTATTCGGGCAAAGATCAGTTTTACCAGTACCCGAATGGAGATCAGATTTATGACGTATGCGTTGTGTACTGGACGCGGAACTTCCATGGCGAGATACAGGTTGATCCACAGGAGGTGTTGGGGTGGAAATTCTTTGCGCTTGACCAGCTGCCAGATGATCAGAACCCTCTGGACCAACTGATTCTAAAAGATCTGACTCAATTTCCTTTATCCAAATTAACCACTGTTTCATAAGGAGCCTGACCATGATTACCAAGTATGGACAAGAAGAAATCCGAAACCTGACCCAGGTGATTGAGAGCGGCAACTTTGCTGACCACTCCGGTGGGTTCATGGACCAATTGCGGCAGGACTTTGCCGCAGCTCACAACTCAAAGTATGCCATCTCAGCGGCCACTGCCATGTTACTCATGCAGGCCATCCCGGGCGCTATCGGGGCGGTCGATGGCGACGAGATCATCTGCGACCCGGTGGTGCAGTTCCACGGCATCGCCTGCATGCATACCCGCCTGAAGCCGGTCTGGGTGGATGTCCGCCCGGATAACTTCCTGATGGACCCGGATAAGGTGGAAGCGCTGATCACCCCGCGTACAAAAGCGATCTGGGTGACCCACTTATGGGGTTTTCCGGCAGAAGTCGATAAGCTGCGTGAAATTGCCGACAGGCACAACCTATATCTGCTGGAGGACTGCGCACACATCGTATTGTGCGAGTATAAGGGAAAGCAGATTGGAACCTGGGGGCACATCGGCACCTACTCTTTCAATATGGGGAAACAACTGGCAACTGGTGAAGGCGGTATGGCCATCACAGATGATGATAAGCTCTACTTCGAGCTGAACCGGCGCATTATCTTCGGCGAAAGCCCAGAGGTACTCAGTTCCAATTATCGCATGACCGAGTTCGTCGCTGCGGTTGCGGTTGAGCAACTGCGCAAAGTGCCTTCCTTCCTCGAAGAATACCGCCGTTCGAAGGCTATCCTGGACGAAGCCATTGCGGACTGTGATTGGCTGGATGAACGCGCCATGACCCCAGGCGGCGAGGTGGCACCTTATTTCTGGTCCTGCCTGTTCCACGGCGAGCGCAAGAACATTCCATACAATGTATTCAAGGCGGCCTTGCGCCAGGCGGGCGCTCCGTTCGGCACCGGCTTCCTGCAGGTACCCGCTTACCTTTATGATGTGTTCCACAAGTATTCCGGCAAGACGGAATGGGAAGATGGTCTGTGCCCGGTGGCGGAAGATGTGATCCCGCGTATCGTACACACCAACAATATGGTGGCGGTTGAACGTGCCCGTCATGCTGCCGATTGCCTGAAAGAGGCGATCAAGCTGGCCGAGAGCGGCAAGGTCGCTCCGCTGACTTACACCGATCGCGATATGCGCATCCTCAACCTGGTCAAGGAAACGGGACCTCTGGAACCCAATGAGGTCATCTCTCGTTTTGATACCAATGGTTGGGAACACCTGGATGAACATTCGATGTTCATGATCATGGAAGATCTGCGCGACCGCTCTCCCTATAAGCTGTCGCACGCTGGTCCGCGCAAATTTGCTTACCATGATTTAAGCCATTAATCATTCAGGTGTTCGTCCTGGTTGCTCCGTATTCAGGACGAACACCTGAAAACTTAACCTTTTCATCAAGGATTGAAAAATGACTCCTTCTCCTCTAGGTCTTGGCGTGATTGGCTTCGGAAGTATGGGCCAGACATTACATGTCTTAAAAGATGCGCCTGACCTGCGCTTCGAGCTGCGCGCAGTGTGCTCGCTCGATCCTGATAAACTACGTGAGCGCGCGCAACGGGCGGGCGTGCCCTATTGGACGACCGATTACCGGGAATTGTTGGCGCGTAAGGATGTAGATGTTGTTGCTGTGTTCTCACCTGATCACCTGCATGCCGAACATTCGCTGGCCGCTGTTGAAGCCGGCAAGCATGTAGTTTGTGGTAAACCCGCCGGCATCACTTTGGATGAGGTGCGTAAGATTGTCCAGCAGGTGCGGCAGCAAGGCGTCAAGTTCCTGGCAGCCTATACCATGCGCCAGGATCAACTGGTTTCTGCCGCCAAAAAACTGCTGGAGGATGGCGACCTGGGCCAGTTGATCGCTTTAGAAGGCCATTACGTTCACGATATGCGCGATACGTACGAGAACACTCCCTGGCGCTTGCAGGTTCCCCAGGACATGATGTTTGGCGGTTGCATGCACATTCTTGACATCCTCCGATTTTTCGGCGGCGATGTAGATTGGGTTCAGGCCATCGCCAATCAGGGCCAAATGACCCCCGATTATCCCATTGCTGATAACTTCTATATCAATCTTAAATTCAAATCTGGGGCTATTGGGCGTGTTTCAGGGCTATATGGCATTGTCCATCCGCCCATGTCGATGCACGAGTTTCACCTGTATGGAACCAAAGCCAGCCTCGTCTCAGAGCTGGGAAACATGCAGATGCGTGTAGTCTTCGATAAAATTGCCGGGCACCCACCCATGGTGACTAACTTCAACCCTGAACCCGAGTTCGCGGAAGTACGGCTACGGCCTGAATATGGTGCGCTACTTCCGCCAGTTGCAGGACTGCATCGATCATGATCGCGAGCCTTCTCCAGGTGTAGTCGATAATGCTAAATCGGTGGCGGTAGGGGCTGCCGCCTGGGAATCGATCCGAACCGGGCAGGCCGTACCAGTCTGCAATGATTTTTAGCTGAGAAAGGAGACAGCAATGCCTGCCAAAAAAGACGTCATCCGCCTCGGCGTAATTGGTATGGGGCCTAGGAACATGGCCTCCACGTTTACCCTGCTCAAAGATGTACCAGATTTACGCTACGAGATCACCGCGATTTGTGGGCTACCCAAAGAAGTGATCCAGCAGTGCGCGCAAGATTTTAACGTGCCCTTCTGGACCACGGATTACCGGGAGTTGGTCACGCGGGAAGATGTGGATGTAGTTTGTGTCTTCTCTCCGGACCACCTGCATGCTGAACACTGTATCGCTGCATTGGAACAGGGTAAGCACGTAGTGTGTACTAAGCCCATGGTCACCAGCCTGGAAGATGCCCGCTGCCTGGTCAACCTGGTGCGGGAGAAGCGAGTGAAATTCCTGGTCGGGCAGACGATGCGCTTCGACCGGCAGTTTCTCAATGCCAAAAAGCTTTACGATAACGGTGACTTGGGTAGATTGATTGCGTTAGAAAGCTTCTATCTGCATGACATGCGCCCGGTTTACGAAGCCACCCCCTGGCGTAAAATAGTCCCACAAGATCTAATGTTTGGCGGCTGCGTTCATTCCATCGATGTGATCCGCGCTTTTGGTGGGGATATTGAAACCGTACAAGCTGTGGGAAACAAGGGTGGCCTGACAGAGCTTCCTATCGAAGATAATTTCTTTCTCAATCTCAAGTTTAAATCCGGAGTGATCGGCCGGGTTTCCGGGTTGTATGGTATCGTTCACCCGCCCACGCCGATGATGCAGTTCAACATCTATGGTTCGAAGGGCAGCCTGCAATCCGAATTTACAGACAATGAACCCGGGCAGGTCAAAGTGGTCTTCGACGATTTGTTGGGGCATAAAGTCTACCAGGCGGGTTTTGAAGCCGAGCGCGATACCAGCGCCTATGGTCACGGGGCCACCGTCATCCGCTACATGCGTCATTTTCAGGATTGTCTGGATCATGACCTGGAGCCGTCGCCGGGGGTTGTGGACGGGGCAAAATCGGTGGCGGTAGGCGTGGCTGCTAAGGAATCGCTGCGTACGGGGCAGCCAGTTCGGGTAGTAAATGATTTTGAAACACAAAAAGTGAGTTGAGGTTCTATGCGTATAGGAATAGCGGGTTTAAATGCATTGTATTGGCCGGTGGCTGCGGGGAATTACCTGGCGAGCAAAAGCCAGCATGAATTTGTGGCAGCAGCCTCACTTGGGGAAGATCCGGAAACGATCCAGGAATGCCTGGGCCTGTCTCCTCAGGCATTTGCTGACCGCTATGGGGTGAAACTTTATGAGCAGGCTGAGGAAATGATCGACTGCGAAAAGTTGGATGCCGTCATGCTGGTGACTCGCCACAGCCAGCATGCAGTTTGGCTGGAGCGGTTGGCAAGGCCTGGGCTGCATTTCTACGTTCCTAAGACTTTTGCCACTTCTATCGAAGAGGCAGACCGGATGGTTCAAGTTGAGAAACAGTACGGCATTCATGTTGCCTCAGGGCCATCAGCGCGTTTCCTGCCCCAGCTTGCGGCGGTAAAAAGCGCGCTGGATGCCGGACTGATCGGTACTCCGTTTGCTGTACGCATTTGCCACCATCATGGCGTGATTGATGTGTTTCATGCGCATGACTGGTATCGCGACCCGAAAGAGGGCGGGCCCGAGCTCTCCTTAGGCTGGTATGGGATTGACCTGGCGATGCAGTTCACACAGAGTGCAGTTCAAAGCGTATATGCCCGCTACGATAACTATACTTCCCCAGACAGCCCTTTTATGGACTGTGGCCGAATGGTGATGGACATGGCTTCTGGATGTGTGGTTTCTTTTGATATGTATTTTTGCAACCGGGTTGCTTATCCGTCATGGCAGGTCGAAGTGCTGGGGCCGAAAGGGGTAATTAACGTGCAGCGGGTGGCGAACGATGCGCAGAAAACGCTTGTCAGCCTGAATGGCCCCAAAGGATACCAGGAACTGTCAGTCCCAGTTGACACCCCGCAGTGGGAAATGTTCTGGGTGGATGAACTGGAGCAGGGGCAAACACCATCCATCACAGCCCAATATGCCCGGGAGGTGACCCAGGTATCCCTGGCGGCGCGGGAATCCGCTCGCACTGGACAGAAGGTGGTACTACCGAAAGTCTAAATGATGACTACTTTGGAATACAAAGCGGATTGGGAAGAAGCTCGCCAACACTATCTGGCCTGGTGGGCTGGAGAACCTTTCGAACGCTGCGCTTTAGCAGTCACTGCCCCGCTGTCGAAGCGTCCGGTTGTTGAACCACTGCAACCACCAGACAATCCTCTGAAGCGCTGGACAGACCTGGATTATATCGCTGCTCGGAATGAATACGAGCAGCGCACTACCTTCTATGGCGGCGAGGCTTTCCCGATCTGGCACGGCGGTTATCCAGGGCATACCAGCATGCCCGCTTACTTAGGTTGCCAGGTGACCCTGGATGAACATACCGGTTGGTGGGATCCTATTCTGAATGGGGAGAGTTGGGATATCCGTGAGATAAAATTCGACCCGGAGAATCGCTGGTGGAAGTTTACCCTGGAGCAACTGCAACGCGGCATACGTGAGGCTGCTGGAAAGTCGATACCGGATATCGGACCAGCTCTGGCTGGGGTAGGAGATGTGTTGGCAGCTTTGCGCGGCACCGACCGGCTGTTGCTGGATGTTGCTTTGAAGCCGGATCAGGTGCGGGATGCAGAGTTCTACCTCCTTGAAATTTGGGGGGAGGTGTTTAACCACCTGTCTTCAATGCTTAAAACGGCAGATGTAGGCAGCACCAGTTGGTTCAAGCTGTGGGCTCCCGGGCGTTTTTATCCCACAATGTGCGACTTTTCGTACATGATCTCCCCCAGGATGTTTCAGAATTTATTTCTTCCGGTGATCGAGCAGTGGACTATGAACCTGGATCAGACGGTTTACCATGTCGATGGGGTTGATGCGTTCAGGCACATCCCAGCCTTGACGGAATTGCCGCGCATACAGGCCTTCCAGATCTTGCCTGGTGACGGCAAACCTGGCCCACTCTATTATCTTGACACCTTACGTCAGGTGCAAGCAAAGGGCAAGAACCTGCATATTAGCATTGCAGCGGACGAAGTTGAAAATGCACTTTCTTTGCTCTCTGCTCGAGGCCTATTTATTGAGACGAGTTGTGAGACTGAAGAGCAGGCGCGGTACCTGTTGAAAATGGCAGAAAAATGGTCACGCTGTAGTTGAGTAATGTCACAGATTGTTTTGTGGCGTAATTTACTTAAGATATTTACGGCGACCTGGCTCCCCTCGGACCTGAGCGCTATTCGTTAACCCTCTCCATTCAGACCTCTGACTCCCAGGCATCAGCCGCGCCAGGTGACCAGCGCTGGACAAACAGGCGGCTTCCGGGCTGCTGAAAGGGCTTCTGGATATCCCTGATGAGTATGGTCAGTTGGGCGAAAATGGGCGTTGTCATCTCTCCATCTGCAACCAGTGCCAGGATAGTCTGTACCGCAGGAATGATGGGTGCGTCCACAAACAGTGGTATATAACCGAGTAATCGGCGAGCCTGATAGAATTGGGCGGTTTGCACCTTCACAGAATGGAGCCCATCCTCACCCTTGTTTAAAACCTGTTGATTCTGCTGGCGATACTCATCCTCCTGATTGAACGCTACCGAAAAATAGGCCAGATCTGGCTGCGCTACCTGCTTTCTCAGAAGAAACAGTGGAAACGACCACGAAAACCAGCGGTATTGAGTCCGAAAAGCGGCGCGGTAAGTTGCCGCCGACTGCCGTTTCTGCCAAGAAGACAAGCGGAAGAGGAAAGCTGCTGAGCGCGAAGGACCGCTCTCCAGGGGGCTGCGGAAAGGTAAAGGCGGGCCAAAGAAGAAAGTAGCCACTTGAGGCTACTTCTGCCCAAACGAAAGCTGCGAATATTATGGGATCAGCGAAGAACAGACCCACGCGCTGGTAGTATATGGCAGTCGTGGTATACCCGAGGAGATCCGCTCACTCGCTTCCCTTCATCCGCGTTCGATCTGTTTTCTTTGCCGGCGCGGTACTGTGGCGGATGTTCAGTTCGGGCCGCAGCAGCACCTGCTGTGGGTCTGTCAGCTCGCCGGTCATATGACCAATCAGGATGCGGGCGGCCTGGTAGCCCATCTCATGGCCCGGGAAGGAAATGGTAGATAATGGCGGAGTGATCAACTCGCTCATCGCGTCGTTGAATAACGCAATGATGGATAATTCTTCCGGCACCCGTAAAGCACTCGCCTGGATCGCTTTGAGCAGTCCGGGAACGCCAATTTCTTGAGGGATGACGAGGGCGGTGATTTCGGGATGATTTGCCAGCAGGTTGTGCACCACCGTCTCAATATCCCCGTTCTTCAGGTCAGCCGCCCGCCATAAATCGGGGAGCCCATACTGCTGGCAGGCTTTTTGATAGGCCTGAAGCGCCCAGGTCGCATAGCCATATTCCTTTTCTTGCAGCACTGGCGCCAGGGTAATGAAACCAATTTGCCGGTGGCCGAGCGCTGTCAAGTACTGAATTGCATCAGCCACCCCTTTTCCAATATCGAGGTCCACGTAGTTTAGGCCAGTGTTATCGGCGCAGCGCCCTACCATTACAAAGGGGAGGTTGTGCTCTTTCAAGAGCTTTACCCGGCGATCGTGTGTTAGGATTTCCGTTAAGATGATGCCATCCGCTTGCCCGCTGCGGAAGATCGAAAGCAGATCGTTATCGTTTAATGGGTTCACAATTAAGTTGAGGGAATAGCCGGCATCCTCGCAACCCACCGCTGCACCGGTTACGATGCTTTGGGAAGGTGGGTTAAAGTCCTGAGGATAATGCAGCGAGATAAAATGACTCTTGCCCGAGCGGAGCTGCTGCCAGGCCAGATGTGGGGTAAAGCCCTGCTCCTCGATTAATTGCAAAACGCGCTGGCGCGTTTCTTCGGCCACATCTGGTTTATTATTCAAGATGCGGGAAACCGTGGTGATCGAAACCCCACTGGCTTTCGCGATATCAACAATGGTCATCTTTTTTAGCTTTGATCGTTTTTCCACTTAAGAAATTCCTCATCCGGCAAATGATGCGCACCTTATAAATTAGTCACAACGGATCGGCCATCGTAATGAACCGTTTGATCTGGTCTGGATCCGGAAAATCCAGGATGGGTTCCCTCATCATGGAGAAAAACTTCAAACGTGTGCTGCTCAAGCATACCAGTGAACTTTCCGATTCGCGCCCCCAAAGTCAACTGCCTAGCGGCATCCTGCCAGTGGATATGGATGACCGAAAATGCCCCGTCTTCATAATTATATTGGTCGCCTTCATCCTCGTAAAGGTCGAAGGATCCATCCTGCCCAGGATAAATATGCAGTTCAATTGGCGCGTCGGGCTGATCATTCACATGCTGGCGGGCAGGCCCCATTGGCAGAATCGATCCGGCGCGTACAAAGAGCGGCAGCCGGCTGAGAGGAGCATTCGCCTGAATGGTTTGACTGCCCAAATACTTTTGCCCGGTCCAGAAATCGTGCCACGCTGCGCCAGCAGGCAGGTAAACCGGGCGAGTCAGGGGCGTATCATCGAGTGGCTGCGATCCAGCGCTAAACAGCATGGGCCGGGTGACCGGGTTCACCAGCAATGCTGGCCCAAACATATACTGGTCGCGGATATCATACGTGGCTGGGTCCGCGCGGAAATCAAACGGGAGCGCGCGCAGCATCGTATAATCATGTTGGGTGGTCCAACCCGCTAAGGAATAGATGTAGGGCAGCAAGCGGTAGCGCAGTTCTAGCGTACTTACCAATGCCTCATAGAACGGCTCGCCAGGTTCGCCAAACTGCCAGATTTCGCGGGGGGTGTCGGTGCCATGGGCGCGAAACATGGGGAGAAAGGCTGCATATTGAAACCAGCGCACAAACAGCTCGCGATAGCCCAGGTCATTGACCCCATCATCATAATCTCCGCTCCAGAACCATAACTCCGGTTTATGCTTTACGAAGAAGCCGCCGATATCGAGCGTCCAGTAGGGCATCCCCGTTGCGCAGAAATTAAGCCCATCGGCAATCTGGCGACGAAGCGTGTCCCAACGGGCAGCGGTATCGCCAGACCAGGTCACCGTGGCGTAGCGCTGCTGGCCCAGGTAAGCCGAGCGCGTCAGGTTGATGACACGCTTTGAACGGGTCGCCTGGCGCTGCCCTTCATAGATGCCTTGCGAATGCAGGAGCGAATAAGCGTTGATCCATTCTGGATCAAGGTAACGTTTAGACTCCTCGGTATTGATGCGCAGGCGTTCTTCAGGCTCGGGCTTATTGGTCCCCTTCCAATCGGCTTCAAAGGGCTCTGTGCAGTCGCACCACCAGGCGTCGACGCCGTGGGAGAACAATCCCTGTTCAGCTTGTTTCCAGTAACAGGCGCGCGCCTCCGGGTTGAAGGCGTTATAAGTGGCTTGATTGCCCAACAGGTAACCATGCTCTATCATTTCCTGCCAGTTCGCGCCGCCAGGCCGCATGATGGGCCAGATGGAAACCATCAGGCGAGCGTTGAGCGCGTGCAGGTCGGCTGTCATCTGGCTGGGATCGGGGAAGCGCTGAGGGTCAAACGTCTTTTGGCCCCAAAGATCGCCGGTCCATGACTTCCAATCCAAGACGATGCCATCCAACGGCAGCTCACGCCGGCGGTACTCGCGCACGATGGCGAGCAGTTCATTCTGGGTTACGTAGCGCTCTTTGGACTGGATATAGCCAAACGCCCACTTGGGCAGCATCGGCGAGCGGCCGGTCAACGCGCGAATTTCGTGGACAAGCTGGTCGAACTCTGGCCCGTAGAGGAAGTAATAATCTAACTCGTCATCCACGTCACTCCAAAGATGAGAGCCAAACGCATCGTCGTGGAATGCCATGAGTGAGTAACTGTCCAGGATGATGCCATAACCGCGTGTGGAGATCAACACCGGCACAACAGCTTTCATATTCTGCTGGTAAAGATATTGATGCTGCCCGCGCAGGTTGAACATACCCTCTTCGTGTGACCCTAGACCGTATAAAGCCTCACCCTCTGCCCACTCGAATTCCAGTTTAGTGTGGTAAGCGCTCCGGTCCATTATTCGACGGATATTTTTTGCATCCATGCGCATACCATCAGCATTTTCACAACTCGTGCTGATCGATTCATCAAAGACTGAAACCCATACCTCGACCGGGTCCAGCGTTTTCCCCCCGCGTGCCGGTTCTTTAGCCAGCAGCTGTCCCTCGCAGTCATAGTAGGTAAAAGCCAGGGTTTGGCGCTGGATGGTGATGGTCACCTCAAGGGTGGAAAAAATCAGCCCATCAGCGGTTTCGTCCACGGTAAACCGGGTCAGGGGGTCCGGCGCGGCGATCACCATCAGGCTGTTTGAGGCAGCCTGGCCGGTTATGGGGTTAAAAGTTGGCTGCAGGCTGTAACGGACGCGGATCGCGCGCGAAGAATAAGGGGTTATCAGAAGATATCCGCGATCACTTTCAATATGGAGCCCTTCTGAACTGGTTGAATAAGCGCGTATCGTCATGGTTTTGTATCGGTGTTTGAGCCAGCTTTCTGCCTGGCAAGTAGGATAAGAATGGTGTTTACCGGTTCGTCTTTTTTCCCCAGGTGCTGTTGGCCAGGCATTGGCTTGCCTAATCATTCAGATCGCGCCGCTGCCATTCCTCCCAGTTCTCCATACAGGGTAGGCAGGGTAATTTTTTTCTTGGGTTAGCCTTTTACCGCTCCCGCGACCATCCCCGACAGAATAAAACGTTGGGCAAGCAGGTAAATCAGGATGACCGGCAGGATGGTCAGGACCACATCTGCCGAAACCAAACTCCAATCCGCTTGGAACTGGCCGAAGAAGTTATAAACAGCCAGGGTCATCGGCCAACTGGTACTGCGGTTGAGATAATACAGTGGAATGAGAAACTCATTCCAGGTGCCCAGGATGTTGAGCACTGCGGATGTGACCAGAACGGGGGTCAACAGCGGGTAGATGACCGAGAAAAACAGCCGCACCGGGCTGCAGCCGTCCATAATTGCAGCTTCATCCAATTCGCGTGGCAGGGTCTCAATAAAGGCATAGATCAGGAATACACTAAAAGGGATCATTGAAGCTGAATACAGCAAAATAACACCAATCTGGGTATTGTTGAGCTGCGTCCACTGCATCACCTTGGTTAAGGTGACAAAATTGGTTGGCATCGCAATGCCCATGACCAGGAAAAAGTAAATAAAGCGGTTAAAGCGGGTGCGGTTGCGCGAGAGTACGTAAGCGGCCAGCGCCGACACCGTAATCCCAATGGCAGTGGCTGCGAAAGCATAAAGCAAGCTGTTGGAAAATGCGCCGATCAGCTTGCCTTTTTCAATCACCGTGGCAAAGTTGCTCCATTGCAAAACGGTTGGGAATTCCGCGCCCATCGAACTGGCTTCAGCCTTTGTCTTTAATGAATTAACTAAAACCAGATACACGGGAACAAACATGATCAGGCTAAAGATGATGGCGATGAGATTGTAGAAGCCTTTACGCAGCAGCCTTGCCCTCCTGGCACGCAGGGTTGCTGGATGGCTCACGGTGGCATCACGCAGGGTTATATTGGTCGTCATGGCGTTACCCTATTTCTTCCCGGTGCATCAACCGGATGACAAAATACCCAAGGACAATCATCACCAGAAACAACAACGTGGAGAGCGCTGTGGCGATGCCGTAGCGGCCTTTGGAAAAATCCTGGAAGATGGCAGTGTAGACGGTGTCGGTAGCGCGGCCCGGCCCGCCGTTGGTGAGCACATAGACGATGTCAAACACTTTTAAGCCATACAACAGGTTCAATACCGTGGTAACCGACAGGACCGGCGTGATCAGTGGTAGGGTCACATTCCTGAAGGTATTCCAGCCGCTGGCTCCATCGATGGCGGCGGCTTCGTAATAATCCTTTGGAATGGCCTGCAGCCCGGCAACCAGGATGACCATAATGTACCCTACGCCTTTCCAGGTGTCCACTCCGATGATGGAGGGCAGCGCAAGGTGAATATCCACCAGCCATTTCTGGGCTAAAAAGCCCAACCCCGCCCCACGCAGCATTGTATTTAAAAAGCCGGTGGCCGGGTTGAGGATGGATTTGAATATCAGGCTCACGACCAGCATGGGCAGTACGGCGGGCAGGTACATGACCACCCGGTGAAAATAGGACAGGCGCCTGATCCCCTGTGTCAAAAGCACTGCCAAGCCCATCGCAATAACCGTTTTGAGGATGATCGTAGCGATGGTGAAAATAACAGTGTTCTTGATAAAACTGACATACCCCTGGCCAGTCGATGAAAAGATGGTTTTGAAGTTATCCAGGCCAACCCAATTGACTATGGTTGAGTAGCTGCTCCAGTCCGTAAACGAATAGAATAAGCCCATCACACTGGGCAGAACGAAAAATAGGAGATATAAAAACAAGGCCCCGCTGACAAAATAAAATGGATACGCTTTATTTTTCATCCGTCATCTCCTATTGTCCACCTCTTCGGTTCTATTGGGATGGGGAGGATCTGATTCCCTCCCCATCCCCGGCTTGAAAAGGATGGTTGGATTTACCCAGGATGGTGAAAACGCCTGGATGGATTCTCAACCAGATTCTACCGGATTACTTAGCCCATGCAGGGTCTTTCGCTGCGGCCGCCATATCCGTACGGCGCTGGTCAATGCTTTTGAGGACTTCTTGGGAAGTCATGGCGCCGGTGAACATCGAAACGATATCCTTGCCCATGTCCATCCACTGCGGATTCACATAAGTAACCGCTGTTTGGTATACAACTCCCCGTTTCGTATGGGAATCGAGGAAGTCTTGCTGGGAAGAAAGAAGCTTGCTCTTGATCCCAGGGAAGGGGAGTGTAGGGCTGTTGGGATCGTTATCGATCATATATTGCAGGCTGTCGGGCTGGGCGAGGAAGTTTAAGAACTGCCTTGCCTCATCAACATGCTTCGACCCTTTCCAAATGAACTTGGTTGGCCCGGCGGGATTAACATTCAAGACCTGATTGTCGGCCAGTGGGATGATAAATACACCCAGGCTATCTTCATTGAAATCAGGATAATCGTGTTTAACCGTTTGGGCGAAGGTCAGGTTTGCTACGGTCATGGCAGCTTTACCCGATGAGATTATTTTGGTTTGGTCAGCTACCGTATCAGATAATGTGTTATCTCCGAAACAACCAGAGTCATATAAGTCTTTGTACTGTTGCAGGAGCAGTAACGCCGTCGGATTCTGGGCAAAGGTGACCTGGTTGCTGTTTAACTTTTCGGCAGTCCCAGATGCGGCGTTTTCAACCTGAACACCCAATTCCGCGAACCATAAGACCTGATGCCATCCGTCGGCCATCGGCTCATAGATGGGAGTGACACCGGTTGACTTAATTTTCTCGCAGGCGGATTTGAATTCCTCGAAGGTGGTCGGTACCTGCAGGTTTAATTGGCTAAAAATGTCTTTGTTGTAGTTCACCACCCAGGTGGTGCCAAGGGTATTCCAGACTGTTTGGCCATAGACTTTGCCGTTGATTGTAGATTGGTCGAGAACCTGCGGGTCCTCAGTCTTGGTCCAGGGTTGATCCGACAAATCCACGGCGTTCTTTTCAACATCATAATTCACAACCAGGTCGGTCTTGCCACTTTGCCCACCAAAGAGGTCTGGCCCTTCTCCTGAATTGAGCTTGGTTTTCAAGAGGGAAAAATATTGATCCGACGGGACTACCTGATAGTCGATGGCGATGCCCGTTTTTTCGGTAAACGTTTTGGCCAGCGCCTGTTCAGCGTCTGGGGCCCAGCCCTGGCTAACCAAATAGGAAAGGGTAACTGGTGTTTTGGTCGGGGGGACTGCCGCTGGGGGAGCAGTGGTTTCAGCTGGTTGCGGAGCGGCCGTCGGCGCCGCACAGCCGGCAACGAGAACGGCAATAAACAAGAAGGTGAAGAGGGTGGAAATCGCTTTCTTCATTTTGGCTTTATCCTTATCTAACATAGGTTCCAAACAAAGGGAAACCGATTGAAAAACCGAGTGACAAAAGGGACGACTTTTCCAAAGGTATCTCGATATACACCTCCTGATGAAGCAAAACCGGTAGCCTTTCAGTTGATTTTCACCTATCGTTCGATACTATTCAGTTGCAACCTTTAATGGAAATGTTTTCGGTAACATTTTCATCATCATACGTCTTTTTTTAGAAAGAGTCAACAGCATATTTTTTTGGAATTAATTTGGATGGACTGGTGATTGATCTTACCTGTTCTCTCAATTGGTTGTTGACGAAAGGAAAAAAACTGATTATTATGGTACCGGTACCTTATGGTATGGATACCATAAGGTCTGACTCAGTGCCAGGGCTACCGCATGGATACAAGAAAAGTAGTACCATATAGGAATGAATGCGATCGATTCACGCAGTCGCTAAACGGGCAGGGTTTTACAACCACTGGAGGACGATATGAGCAATACGCAGGCTGATTTTCCGATTGAAAAAGGGCCATTTGAACCTACCTGGGCCTCTCTCCGCACCTTTGAGTGTCCACAGTGGTTCCGCGATGCCAAGCTGGGTTTCTGGGCGCATTGGAGCCCGCAGTGCGTGCCCGAAATGGGCGATTGGTACGCCCGGAACCTGTATACTCAGGGGCATCCGCACTATCAATATCACCTGGAACATTATGGACATCCCTCCAAGTTTGGTTACAAAGATATCTGCAATTTATGGAAAGCCGAGAATTGGGATCCTGAAGCGTTGATTGCGCGCTACAAACGCGCTGGGGCAAAGTATTTTACCGCCCTGGGCAACCATCACTGCAATTTTGATACCTGGAACTCCAGGCACCATCGCTGGAATTCTGTTAACGTTGGGCCAAAGAAAGACATTGTGGGCGATTGGGCAAAAGCTGCCAGGGCTCAAGGGCTGCGCTTCGGCGTCACCATCCACAGTACACCCAGCCGCACCTGGCGGCAGTTCTTTCCGGTGACCTTTGGCTCGGATAAAGAAGGCGCTTTGGCCGGCGTCCCTTATGATGGAAACCTGACCCAGGCGGATGGCAAAGGGCTCTGGTGGGAAGGCCTGGACCCGCAAGAGCTCTATACCCGGCCGCATCCTTATGGATCTGACCCAGATCCCGAATTTGTCGAGAACGTCATGTTACGGGTCAAAGATGTGATCGACCAGTATCATCCAGATCTACTGTATTTTGATGATGCCTTGCAGCCTGTTCATGACCTGGAAACCTACCTGGGCATGCAGGACATCGCGCCGGAGATCGCGGCGTACTATTACAACGCCAGCCTGGAATGGCATGGAAAAGTCGAGGTGGTCCTGAACATCAAAGATGTGCCAGAGCATCTGCAAAAACCGATCGTACAGGATATGGAGCGCCGGCGGTTTGGGACGATTGAAGCCTACCCCTGGCAGACGGATACCTGTATCGGCGCCTGGCACTATCGCCGCGGTTTGAAGTATAAGGGCGTCAGAGAAAAGGTGGTGGATTTAGTCGATATCGTTAGCAAGAACGGCAATATGCTGCTTGAACATCCCCATGCGCGGCGACGGGACAATCGATGCAGCGGAAGAACGCTTCCTGGATGGTTTCACCGCCTGGATGGATATCAACAGCGAGGGGATTTACAGCACGCGCCCCTGGGTGGTGTATGGGGAAGGTCCTTCAACGCAAAATACCGGGAAGATATGGGACTCGGAGCAGACTGCATATACCGCTCAAGATATCCGCTTTACTCAGAAAGGCAATGACCTGTTTGCCTTTCTCCTGGCCTGGCCCGAAGAGGGTCAGGCTGTGATCCAATCCTTGAAGGCCGGAGCGAGTGTGCCGGCGGAACAGATCCAGGCAATCAGCCTGTTAGGAATGCCGGGTGAACTTTCCTGGCGCCAGGATGAACAGGGCTTGCACGTTCAAATTCCTGCTCAGAAACCCTGTGAGCACGCCTACACCTTGAAAATTGAGCGAAAGGGATGAAGATCTTGAAGTAAGTGGTCTTATACCCGACGATTAATTAAATGGCGCGCACAGCGCAAGGCAGGTTTTCCCGGAACGGGCCACCGCGGGCCACAAGCCAAGCCACAGGCGGGTGAGCTGGCGCGGCTGAAAGCGGAGAACGAGCGGCTGCGGGCCAAACTGGAGCGAGCGGAGACCATCACCGAGGCAACGGAGGACATTCTCCGCGACATGGGCCCAATTTTTACCCGCAATGGGTTCGTGTATCACGAAGAGGTGATCGGGGGGTTCGGTTCGATGTACTTGTATATCGCCCAGAAGAGGTGAATCCAGAATGACGTTAAAACCACCTGAAGCGAAGATTTTCTATGACCAGTTCGGCGCGAAGCAGGATACCCAGAGCTTTTACGAAGATCCTGCTTTAGATGATCTGATTGCACATGCCCATTTTGATGAAGCAGAGCATATTTTTGAATTTGGCTGTGGTACGGGACGTTTCGCAGCCCGGCTTTTGAAAGAATACCTGCCGGCTACCGCCGGGTATCAAGGTGTTGATTTGAGCCCTACAATGGTGAAGCTCGCTAAAGAACGGTTATCTCCATATACAGCACGCGCGCAAGTATCCCAATCCGCTGGCTCAGTAACGTTCCCTCTTCCGGATCATTCGGTGGACCGAGTCCTTTCTACATATGTTCTCGATCTTTTACCGGATATGGATATCACCAGATTTCATCAATGAAGCCTATCGGGTCCTTGAGAAAGGGGGCAAGCTTTGTCTCGTGAGCCTTACCAACGGCACCACACCTATCCCACGACTTGTAACCGCGCTATGGATGACGATTTTTCGTCTCCATGCCGCATGGGTTGGGGGCTGTCGACCCATCCGGTTAGAACCGTTTATCCCTCCAAATGATTGGGAAGTAGCCTATCGAAACATCGTCAATGCCTTTGGCATCCCTTCTGAGGTAATGGTTTGCAGGACCAAATATCCTGCTTAGCATAAAACCTGTTTTCGCAAACAGAAAATCCTGTAATCTAGCGCTTTAAGGATCACAAGAATCTCATAAATTACACCTATTCCCGTCTGAGGCATTCAGGCTCTTTTTTTGCAAAAATTACTGACTTTCCAGTCAGTATAGATCACAAGGAATGCAAATGATTATCCAGGCAAACCTCACTTATGGAAAACAAGAAGGATTGTTATGCATGAAATTCCATGTACCACAAAACTCACGACTGCCTGTGATGACTGCGTGCTCGAAACCAGGTGAAAATCAACGCAGTCTGAAAGTAGGCGTTTACGCCATGAATCAATTCAATCCCTGTTTTCAGGAGCCTGAATCATGAAAACCCAAAACCTGGAACCACCCGCTCTTCCTACGGGAACCACGCTCTATCGCTTCAACGGAGTACCTGTGGTTGCACAGGCCAGTTTCTGGCCAGACCTTATCCTGCTAACTGGTCTGCTAACCTGGGTCGCTGGCCGGCGTCATCCGAAACTCACCTGGCTCCAGCGCCTGGGTGTTGGACTGCTGGCAATGGTAGTCGCATTGCCCGCCGATGTCGGCCACGCCATGGCGCACACGATCAGCGCCCGCTTTGCCGGCGCGCCTATGGATGAAATCTTACTCTCATCTGGGATGCCACGCACTCTCTATCAAAATAATGATGTTCCGCCGCAGACCCATATCCGTCGATCATTAGGCGGGCCGATTTTCAGTCTAATCAGTTCCTTGCTGAGCCTGTTGTGGTGGCGCACTTCGCTGCCAGGATCGCTCAGTTATGATCTGGCTCAAGCCTCCCTGGCCGGGCATAGTATGATCCTGTTGGGCAGCATTGCCCCCGTGCCAGTGGTCGATGGTGGGATTATTCTGAAATGGAAACTGGTAGAGGCAGGCCAATCCACGGAGCAGGCAGATCGGACAGTCCATAAAACCAGCCAGGGTCTGGGTGCAGTTTTTCTTGGTCTAGGCGTTTTGTTGACTGTATTCCATAAGCGGAAGCTGATCGGTGGGGTGCTGGCAGTGTGCGGCGCTGTAGGAATTGCAACAGGCAAAGGATGGTTGAAATAGAACGGCGCGATTTGGTGTGGCAACCGTGAATGAAGGCTGATGAGCGCGCAAATGCTCAGATTGGGACCCCGGTTTTTCGGATCGTCCCTCTGACGAGGCCGGATCAGCACGAACCTCTCCGGACGAATGGTCTGTACGCGATCGTCCGGCATCCTCTCATGGTCTGCGATATCTTCTGGCCGCTGGGTTGATCTCTCATCTTTGGCTCAGTCATCGGCGTTGCACTTACACCGGTATGGCAGATGATCATGCGGAAAAGGAATTCTGCAAAGCACGAACGGCCGGTCGCCTGGGCATTGCAAAAAGGCAGCTGAGCGGTCGGATTAACACCGCAATGATCACAATAGGTTCAGGGCATGGGGCCAGAGGGGCCGGGGATTGGCCTGACATAGATCCGCTCCCCGTCGCCGGCGTAGCCACCCCAACCAATCCGGTCTCCGCGTTCATCAAGAATTTCTGCTTCCCCCTTACGCACTTTGTTGTAAAGCTCGCTGTCGTAGGCATTGACGCAGTGTTGGACTTCAGCCCAGGCGAAGATCGAGATGGGCTGGTCGTTGACAAAGACGGTTTTGCGGTCTTTCGCCATAGCGGCACCTTAAAGAAATGGGGAGCCTTGCGGCTCCCCAACAAACCAACTTCTTCGTTTACTGCGCGACGATGCGTCCTTCAATCGCCGGGTAAACTGACGGATCGATGGGCGTGTTGGCCGGCGGAACGCCGTACTTGAACTGGACGAAGTCGATCAGGGCGTCCAGGTCACTTACGCCAATGCGAGTGACGTTCGCGCCGCTCAGGAAGACGCTGAAGCCGTCACCGCCGGTGGCAATGTACTCATTACAGGTGATGGTGTAAGGTGTGGCGTCTTTGACGATGGGGGTGCCGTCCGTCAGGGTCAGCGAGGTGATGCGTGACCCGGCCGAGAGCGCCTTGTTATAGGTGTACTTGATCCCAGAGACCAGCAGGATTCTGTTCACCACGAACTGCTGTTCGAGCAGGTCGTAGATCTGCGAACCGGTCAGGCTCAAGGTGACCAGTTTGTTGTCAAAAGGCTGGACGATCAGGAAATCGCCGTAGGTGACGTCGTGTGGATAGCCCGCGTAGGTGATATCCGCGCGGACGCCACCGGGGTTCATGAAGGCGATCTGCGTACCGCCCTTCCAGGCCTGCGCATCTGCGATCAGGTTGCCCATAGGTGATTTGCCCGAAGGGTTGACCGTGCGGGAGATCATGCCGGTTGTTTTGGCCTTGACCTCGTTGACGATCGAAGCGATCTGGTCCTGATAATTCTTTACCAGAGCGGCGATCTCCGCATTCTGCCCGATGTCATTGCCGGACAAATCTTTGTTGTAGGTTGTGACGACTTTGAGGATAGATGTGGCGATGTTATGATTCACTCGGTCATAGCGCAGGTCGGAAACACCAATCGCTGTACCGGAGGAATAAGCCTGAGTGATCGGCACGCCGTTGATCACGTCAGAATAGCCACTATGCGAGTGACCCGAGATGATCAGGTCCACGCCGGGCTGGGCTACGGTCGCCATCTCGCCACTGACCTTACCGCCATACACGTCTGGCATATGGGCCAGCACGACGACGATGTCCGCGCCCTGGGCGCGCAGTTCAGCGGTGAGCTGGGTGACAATCGGGCCCACCTCGCGGAACTCAAGCCCGACGGTGTTGCCCGCCATCACGATAGTGGGGGTGTCCTTGCTGGTCACACCGATCACACCGACCTGCCGGCCTTTAATCGTCAGCATGGTGGTGGGTTTGGCCCAGTCGGGGCGCGTGTCGGTGCCTTCGTTGAAGATGTTGGCGACCAGGATCGGGTAATTGGCCTGCGCCATGCGGGTTTGCAGCGTCTCCAGGCCCCAATCGAACTCATGATTGCCGATAACCGAAGCCAGGTAGCCCATGTGGTTGAATGCGTCGATGACCGACGCACCCTGGAGCAGGTTGGAGATTGGGGTACCCTGCATGCTGTCGCCGCCGTCCAGCAGTGCGGTGCCGAGCGGGTTCAGCGCGCGGTACTGCTGGATGTAGGTCATGTCATAGGCTGCGCTGCCTACCGGCTTGCCACTTACCAGCTTGCCGGTTTCGAGCTGCCCGTGGAAGTCATTGGTCGACAGGAAGGTGTAGAGCGGGTAGCGCGCCTCGCGTACCCAGGCCAGCGCCTCAGCGTTGGTTACCGGCTGGGCCGGCAGGATCTTATTCCCGGTGGTGAAAATGCCGGTCTGAAGGGTATACGCCACTGCGGCCTTGGCCCAGCTTTCGATCTTATTCCAATCGCTGTAGGCTTTCAGCACGCTCATGTCGGTTCCAACATCGCGCAGGCCGTCCATGGCCTTATTGCTGAGCAGGAACAGGGCACCCTGGCGGTTAAGGTCTGTGCCGGGGGTTTTCTTGTCTGTCGGCAGGCGCAGATAATCATTCTGGGTAAGGCCGAAAGCGGACCACAGCAGGCTGGCGTTGTCGCTGCGGGTCACATTGGCTGTGGGGTTCTGCCACAGGCTGACCGGCGGGACCAGATCATAGTTGTGGACGTATACGTCGCTGGGCGAGACAGTGCCCTTTTCGGTGATCCAGTCGGTGATCAGTTCGCGCACTTCAGTGGTGGACTGGTACAGCCGGGGGGAGGTAGCGAACTGACCGCCGGCGCGGTAGTTATTAAGCGCTACGCGCAACACCTGGTCCATGGCCAGCGGCTGGCCATTGAAGTTCAGCTCGACCACGCGCTGGCCGACCGGCTTGCTCACATCGAGCTTGTAGTCGATGCCTGACCACAGGTCATAGTTGTAGTCGCGTACTTTCGAGTTGACTTTAACGCCTTCTGGCTCGTAGTAGTACTGGCTGAAATAGTCGGCGGTCCACTCCAGCTCGTTCTTGATCTGTTGGCCGGTGGCTTCGATCACGTAGAGCGTGTTATCGTAGATGTAGACCGCGTAGGCGTCCTTGAGCTTGATCGGGCCGGCTGTAAGTTTGGCGTCGTTGTTGAAGAGCGCTGCCAGCGAGGCATCTACCGGGAACCCGGCGGCTGCCGCGGCTTCGCTTTGGACTTCGTTGATCAGGTCGGCCAACGGGCCGTCCGCGATGCGGGCCTGGGAACCGCCGGGGAAGTCAGCGGTGGCGGTGCCGATGGGAGTGTTGATGTACTCTACTGTCGTGTCATGATAAGGCTGGGTGATGGCTTTGATGGTCGGATCCTCCGCGTAGGTCCCCATGGCCGGGGTGGTGGAGGACTTGGTTGAAACCGTCCAGTCACTGCCGCTGCCGCTGACCGTGATGCGGATATCCGAGATGTTGCGGGTGTGGTAGTTTGGTTCGGTGATCAACACGCCGTTGACGAGCTGGCCAGGAACATTCGCATGGGCATGACCCGCCAGGATCACATCGATGCCGGGGACATCATTGGCCAGCGCCAGAGCAAAGTTCTCTTCGAGGCCATAGCCGTAAGTCTCGTCCAGGCCGGTATGGGCAGCCACAACGATTACATCCGCGCCTTCAGCGCGCATCTGGGGCACATACTGGTTGGCGGTAGCGACTGCATCATTAAACTGGCAGCCAACGATGTTCTCGGGGCGCTCCCAGTACTTGACTGCCGGTGGGGTCAGGCCCAGGATGCCAATCTGCACGCCGTCCACATCCTTGATCACGTAAGGCTGGAAGGTATAGTCCTGGCAGCCGGTGACATTGGCCGAGAGCAGCGGGAACTTCGCTTCATCCTGATATTTCTTAAAGACCGCCGGGCCGTAGTTGAACTCATGGTTGCCGACCGTCGAGGCGACAAAGTCCATCTCGTTCATTGTAGCTGCCATCGGGTTCTCGGCTACATCGGGATGGAGCACCTCAAAGTAGTAGTTCAGTGGGGTACCCTGGATCGTGTCGCCGTCATCGATCAGGATCGTGTTGGGGTTATCAGCCTTCACGCCCTTGACGTAGGTTTCGACCTTAGTCAGCCCGCGCGCGGACGAGCCGCTGGGCACGCTGTCGGTGAAATAATCGTAGTTGTCAATATTGCCGTGAATATCGCTGGTGCCAAGGATCACCAGATTGCGGGTCTCCGTGCCATTTTGGGCAAAAACCGTGCTCGGGTGCGCAGCGGGGATCGCGATGCATAAGATGAGGAAAAGGGACAGCAGCAGATGAACTTTTTTATTCATCAATTTTTCTCCTATTAGGAATGAATGGTTGTGTGGTGTTATTGCTTATACTTACCGGCTGGATTGTTCAGTGTTGTGAGCTTCACCTCCCTTACGGATACATCCTGTATGTAAAAAATTGATACAAAGCCCTTAAAGTTGCTGCCCCGGGCGCAGCCCGGTTGATCACCCATTTCCGGCAGCAAGGCCAGACCAACCTCATTTTATCGGCGCATGTCTCGTCCTGTTTCCCTCCCCTAATCAGCCGCAGAAAGCGTATCGGCGAAGCGCGGTTGCCGCACTTTTCCGGAATCCACGGCCCACCAGAGCATAGAAAATCTTTGCAGACGCCAGCGGGTGCTGGGGTTGCAGACTTAAAAGAGAGGTAAAAACTGGCTTTCGAGCCCAGTATTCTTTACCTCACCAATAAACACGGCGACCGATAATATTAAAATATTTTACATACTTTTTACGAACTGATCAAAGTATATATTAATTTCGGATTAATATCAACCATTCAACGGTCTAGAAACGGGTAGTTTTTAAATAGTCCGTTGGGATTACACATCTTCATACAGATATTGACAGCGGGGCTGGGCGGGTTCAACTCTACTCCTCCCGGCGAACACGCTGGCTAACCCTCAGCCCCAGCTCGGATGGTTAAAGGAGCGTTTTGGGATTCTAATGGATAAGACGCTCATTCCGACGAGCAACATCCAATTCTGGTGCCTCCACAGTTTGTTACATCTTCGGCTGTAGCATGTTGGCAAAAGAAAGACACAGTCAATAAATGCGCTGGTTGATCTATTTGCGTATCGCATTACTTTTGCGCGGGTTCGTTCAAGTCATTTAATGCTTTTTGGTTTCGTGGCGGCTGAATTCACTCTCAGGGTTGGTCTTGTTTACACGGGTATTTCGCTTACAATTGAATAATGGCGTTCCCCTTTTTGCGGACCAAACTTTTCATTCCATGCGTTCCTCCTGGCATCATCCATCGCCCCCAACTGATCGAGCGATTGACTGCCGGCTTGCATTCGGGACATATCTTGACCCTGCTCTCCACACCCCCAGGATATGGCAAGACCACTTTGCTCGCCGAATGGGTTGCATCCCACCCAGGTGCTGCAGCATGGCTTGGTCTCGATGAACAAGATAACAACGAAAAACGTTTTTGGACGTACTTTATTGCCGCGCTCCAAAACCTATCCACGGAAACGCTCGGACAGATGGCAATCCAAATGTTGGAATCATCCCAGAGTTTTGATCTCCAAACGCTCCTCATCTCTTTGGTCAATGACATAGGTGAACTCGATCACCCGGTCCTTTTCGTGCTGGACGATTATCATGTGATTTCGAATCAAGCGATTCACGAAGGCATAACCTTTCTACTCGAGCATTTACCGCCAATGATTCACCTGGTGATTGTGACACGCGCCGACCCACCTTTGCCCATTAATCGTTTGCGTGGGCGGGGACAAATAACCGAACTGCGCGCTTCTGATCTTCGCTTCACCACTTATGAAGCAGCGGCATTTTTAAACCACTCGATGAACCTGGATTTGAATGAATTCGATGTGCAGGCGCTAGAAAAGCGTACGGAAGGGTGGATCGTTGGTTTGCAGCTCGCGGCGCTTTCGATGCAAGGAGACGCCGATACCCATGCGTTTATTCAAGCATTTACGGGGAATAATCATTACGTTTTGGGATATCTGGCCGACGAGGTTTTGCAGAAGCAGCCCGAACCACTGCGGAACTTTTTATTAAAAACCTCTATCCTCAAAAGTATGTGCGCACCGTTGTGCAACGCAGTAACTGGACGTACAGACAGCCTGGAACTTCTCGAAGAACTGTATCGCAGTAATTTGTTCCTCATCCCGATGGACCGGGAACACGATTGGTTTCGTTATCATCACCTTTTTGCAGAATTATTACAAAGCCGCTTGCAACGCACCTATGGAGACGATATCCCGATTTTGCATCGACATGCCGCACGATGGTTCCAAGAAAAAAATTATCCTGAAAATGCTTTAAGCCATGCGTTTGCTATCCCGGATTATGCGTATGCAACTGAAATTATTGTGAATAACTGGCGGCATATCTATCATGAGGGCCGGTTGGATATTGCGGTACAGTGGCTCGAATCGCTGCCCGATGATTTTATTCGCCAATCGCCGCCGTTAGGCGTGGCCTACTGCTGGACCTTGTTCGTGCGCGGAAATTATGACCGGATCGCAGCGTATCTTGACGGTATTACGCAAGAATTTGAGCACATGGTCGCATCGGGCAGGCTGCCGAAAGAACAGCCCGAGTACAACATCATCTTGCATCAGGTGATTTTGCTGCGCGCCGTCGTGATGCGACATGGCGGTGAGGTTGCTTCCGCGATCAAGGAAATCGAACAACTCATGCCGACCATCGCGGAATTACGACAAACACTTGGGCAAGTGTATGTCGATATGGGCCTCACGGCTTGCTATTCACAGTTGGGTTATGCCTATGCGGCTGCAAACGATTTGCCTCGAGCGGCAGATACTTTGAGCCGCGTCAGTCCGCACGCGCACGGTTGTGGCAATTACCTGGCACTTGCGCATGTGACGTTTGAACTGGCGCAAATATATTTACGCCTGGGGCAAGTAGAGCAAGCAGAAGAAATTTGTCGAAATGAATTATCTTTAGCGGAGCAAACAAGACGCTCCGATTTACCTGCTTTTTGTTTGATTCACCTTGCATTGGCGAACGTGTTACGATGGAAAAAATCCTGGGCAGACGCAGAGCAGCATTTACGCCAGGGATTGGAGATTACGAAAAAAAACGGGCATGTGTTGTACCTGGCACATGGATATTTAATTGCGGCCCGGTTGCATCAGGCACAAGGTATGGGAGATGAGGCACAGGAGGATTTCCATCATGCTGAGCGAATTGCCGCGTCCATTCAAAATCGGTTCCTGGATGATGCTGTCGCGCAGACAAAAGAGGTTTTAGAGCGTACATCATGCAGTGCACAAAATTTAATCGAACCTTTAAGCAAACGCGAACGGGAAGTTTTGCAGTTAATTTGCGCGGGAAAATCGAACCAGGAAATTGCCGAAGATCTCTTTATATCGCTTGATACCGTCAAGCGCCACACGAACAATCTATATGGCAAGTTGGGTGTCAAGCGCCGCGCTCAAGCCATCATCGAAGCGCAAAGATTGGGATTGGTTTAACAAGATCTTTGTAAGTTTCATTGCCTAACACTTTGGTGTTAGGCAATTTTCATTTAAAAATCCCACGATGGTAGGTTCCATCGCGCCTTCAATAAATGGATAATGAAAAACATGGAAACACATGACACAGGTATGAAATACGAAATCCGAATCAAAGGGTATATCGGCCAGGATCTGGCCATTTTATTCCATCCTTTCGAGGCGGAATATACCCCGGATGGCAACACATTCTTAACCGGATCGATCATCGATCAGTCAGAATTGCACGGGATTTTGATGCGAATCCGTGACTTAGGGTTAATTTTGTTACTGGTTCAGCAAACGGAAGGTAAAAAATGAGCCAGAGGCTGCCGGGGCGTTTTTGCAAGCAGACCCGATCTTACCCACTTCCCTATCCGGATCAGCGAAAAATTGTGGGCAGAAATTGACCTGAACCAGCGGACATATGCACTTCCAAGCCCGATCGAAACCGTACTTAAAGTCAAACCTGGCTCCTCCCAATGCTCAGCTCAGAAAGGAAATGAAAATGGAAACAAAAATCTACAAGTCTGTTCGTTTTTATATGATCATGTTTCTGGTCACCTTTTTATTTGAGACCATCGCCATGATCATCAGTCGTCAGCCCGGTGGCGAGAGCACGTTCGTTAGTTTTCTCATCCCCGGAATGATGGCCCCCGCCATCGTCGCAGTTTGGATGATTCGCTCGTCAAAATCCAAAGAAATGTGGAAATCTTTCGTCAGCAGACTCTGTAACCTGCGGTTAATCCATTTAGGGTGGTTTCTCCTCACACTTTTGATCGTCCCCGCCGCACTGGTGATTTCCGCATTAATCTCCATTGCATTTGGCGGAGATCCTTCCCAATTCCAATTTGCAGACGGTTTTTCCTTCTCGGCTGAAATGCTGCCAACATTGACCATTCTCATTCTGGCAGCGATCTTCGAAGAAGTGGGTTGGAGAGGTTATGCCATGGACAGCCTGCAGGGTAATCGCACTTACTTTACCGCTACACTGATTTTCGGCGGACTTTGGGCCCTATGGCACCTGCCGTTATTTTTCATTCAAGGTACTTATCAGAATGAAATTGGCAACGAAAACCTCCTTTACGCGATCAACTTTTTCGTTTCCATCATTCCCATGGCATTCATCATCAGCTGGGTATGGGCATTGAATTCCAGGAGTATCACAGCGGTAATCCTGTTCCATTTCTCTTTCAACCTGGCACAGGAAACATTGAATGTCACCCAGGCGACCAAATGTATTGAAACGGTCATCCTCATCATTTTTGCAGCTGCTGTTATCTACCTCAACAAGCGTTTGTTTTTTGACAGACCGAACCAGCAAAAGGTGATGAATGCCGCTGTTGAAATCAAAACGAACCGTAAAGTGAATGGTTTGCTTTGAGGCAACCAGCTTCTTAATGGGTTCCTTCACGACAGGGCCTCGTCGAAGGAACCCTCAAAGCCCATATCCCAGCTAAATTTTGCTAGAGTCAAGGAACAAGGAGAACGATTATGGGAATATACCTATTCATTATTGCTTTCATTATCGAAGCCGCTTTGGCAACCTATGGCATGATCACACAATCGAACTTGAAAAAGGAGTCAAGCCTTACTCGTATCGGTGCGTTTGCCATGTTCGTTACCCTCACGCTGGCATCGGTCCTTGAATGGAGCTTTCGTTACTATGCCCTGGCAGTCTTGCTGCTTTTACTGGCAGTCATTGGAGCCGTTCGCTTAATCCGTAATCAGGAGGAAAGAAAGACTTACAGCGCACCCCGTACCGTTTGGAAAGCAATCGGGATGACGGTACTGATCTCTGTTGTGACTCTACCTGCTATCCTATTTCCTCAGCACAAAGCGATGGAGCCGACTGGTAAATATCAAGTCGCAACCGCAAATTACACCTACACCGATACGAACCGCATTGAAACCTATACCGATACAGGCGAAAATAGAAAACTCGCCGTGGAATTTTGGTATCCCCAAAATGGTGAGGGAACCTATCCGCTGGTGGTTTTTTCACATGGTTCCTTTGGCGTGAAATCAAGCAATTTGTCTCTATATAATGAACTGGCGAGTCATGGTTATGTGGTGGTCTCAATCGACCATACCTACCAGGCCTTCTTCACTACTGGCGAGGATGGACATACTACTTGGATGGATCTGGGCTATATGCAGGAAATTTCTGCGGCAGATGCCCATTCGAACAAAACACAAGCCAACGCGTATTTTCAGAAGTGGATGGGAATCCGCATGGGTGACATTAATTTTGTGATCGATCATATTCTTGTCGAAACAAAAAACAGCAGCGCAGATCGGGTATATCAACGGATTGATGGAGCGAAAATCGGCGTTATGGGCCATTCTCTGGGCGGCTCGGCAGCCCTTGGTATTGGAAGAATGCGAGATGACGTCAGCGCTGTGATTGCACTCGAATCCCCCTTTATGTTCGATATTGAGGGTGTGCAGGACGCTGAATTTGTATTCACCAATGCGAAATATCCTGTGCCTGTGCTAAATGTATATTCGGATAGTTCGTGGAGTCACCTTGCAGAATGGACGCAGTATGCAGAAAACAATGCCCTGCTTTCCAACACCGATGGAACCACATTTGATGTCCATATCCGGGGGGTCTATCATCTGGGGCTCACAGATTTTGCACTTACAAGCCCGATCCTGACCCGCATATTGGACGGGCAGAAATCAACGACCCCGACCAATGATGTCCTTATGACCATCAACAAGATCAGTCTCCAATTCTTTGATCAGTATCTTAAAGGTGAAGGAGAATTTACATCCACTGGGACCTGGTAATGCTGTTGAGAAGAAGGGGGTGTCGATGATTCCGGAATGGGCTTTAAAAGGTTTGACGAAGAACGGAACCAACTTGAATTGAGGGTAATAAATGAATCATGAGCTCAAAAAAAGAAACTGGACATTTGCGGTTTTCCTTTATCGCGACACTTCTTTGGACCTGGATCGTCGGTAGGATCCCAGTGGTACCTGGAATCAAGGATACAACAATTTGCCGTATTTGTCCTGCACTGCAGGAGCGCCAGCCTGGTCATTTCAATTGGATATATCATTTCCAAACGCAATTATTTTGCCGTTGCAACGATACATGGCGTTGGTAATTCATGGTTGGGAATAAAATATTTGGTGATTTCTCTAACGGGTAGCAACATGGCACAGCTTGTCATTATTGCACTCAATTTAACGATTGTTACTATAACACTCGGCGTTTTCGTTAAGCCATTTAAAGTGAGATGAAACGAGGAAATTCATATGACCCCCAATGTGACAAATTTGCAAAAGGAAATGAGTTTGCAAAAGATACTGTACATGGTTTTTATTCCTTCTTCAATATTGACTGTTGTGTATATTATTACAGGAGGTCTTCAACAAACCATTCCTTCACTTTTACTTTTTTATATCTGTGCATTCGTAATATTATTTCCAATTGAAATCGGTGTCGTTTTATTTGCTAGTAAAAAAGAATTCAGCGGATATTCTTTGAAAAGTGCCTTTACCAATTACAAAAAAATGAGTTGGTGGAAAATTTTTCTATATGGAGCTATTTTGTTTGCTTTTGCAGGAATTATGACTGTATTGGTAGCACCATTCGAAAACAACTTGCTTGCTCCGATTTCAAATACGCTAACCCAGAGGATGCCTGAATATTTTGATTGGAAAAATATGGAATACTTTAAACAGTATTCAAAGGAGGTTTTACTGTTAACCTGTGTCAGTTTCTTTATTCTTAATGTTATTGTTGGTCCCATTGTAGAAGAACTATTTTTTAGGGGATACCTTACTTCTAAAATAAGTCGATATGGCAATTTTGCACCCCTTATCATCACGATACTGTTTTCACTCTATCATTTTTGGATTCCATTCAATAACTTGTTTAGAATTTCTGCGTTTTTTCCTGCAGCACTGATTGCATGGAAGAAGAAGAATATATACATATCCATTGTTTTTCATTGTTTGTGTAACTTATTGTCAACGATCATCTTTATCATTTCCGTGTATTCGAGTTAAGAAAATGAGCATAATACCCAGAGCTTACTCATTCTTCTTATCCAACCTCCGAGCGGGAGAGGCGATCTGTTACCATTCTCCCTCCAGGCACTTACTAACCTGGCCCAAGACGAGAAAATCGCCCCCAGTGACCAGCGATTCTTTGTAGTGCGAGTAAGGCGAGATCGTCTTTTTGATCGTTCAGCAGGCAGCCCTGGCAGCATATGGATCAGCGGCAGCGCAATCAACATGCTCAGCGCATTTGCCGTCGTCCTTGAGAAAGATAAATTAGTTTTAAGTTCTCTATCCATACACTCCCTGTTAAGAAAAATGATCAGGTTCTATATCAATTTCAGGAGCTATGCAGGTACAAGAAATTAAACCCCTGATATCGGTCAGCCTTCTATGTGGCTATTTCTCGAAACAAGTCATCTACATATATATCCATCCAACGGGCAAGACGAGCTATTCTCCAAGATTTGGACTGGCTTGAATTCCAGATGATCTACTGTATTTCATGTTCAATTTGATAAATGAGAGTCGCAATGAGAATCAGCAGGTCGTTGAACAAGGGGCGGGATGAACTCCGGGCTGCGAAGGAGAAGAACGCCCGATTCTAGCATCCTCAGGTAGGATTGAGTGATCAACCACCGATTGCGGAGCGATCAAAAAGTGGGTCATCGCGTAAAACCATCCGGGAAAAAACGACGGGCGTAGGGATCGAAGCAAATTTACTCGCCTTCTGGTTTTTCAGATTCCACGGCGCGCAAGACGGCTATCCCCATCGCGGTGATACTGGTTTGCTTTTCTCACGCCGTGTAGTAAGCCAGGGAACAAGAGAATTGCACTGCTCAACAGGCCGGCCCAACTACTGAAGCCTACGATCCGCGGGCTGCTCGACGGCGGTGACCTGCAAGAACAGCATCCCCAAAGAAAGGCAGCCAAAGGTGGTGAAACCCGTCCCGGCGAACAGGAGCGCCCAGCCCAGGTGGTTGCTGTGGCGAGTTTCCAGCCCCAGGCAGGCGGAGATCAGCCCGGTGAGAATACCAAGGAACAAAAAGGCTTTCTTTGCTCTGATTGACATCTCGACTTCCTTTACCAGCTCCGAGGAAGTTTATGTCGCTCCCTCGGAGCTGGAACGCTTTCGTTTATTTACTCCCGTAGATCAGCTTATGAACCGGTTTCGTCTTGACGCTTTCGGCAATCAGGATGCTGCTGGTTACAGCCACTGCAATCAGCGCCGCTTCCCAGCGGTGCAGGGGCGCGAACGAAAATATGTTCCGTAGGAAGGGCACTGCCAGCACCAGGGTCAGAAAGCCGACAGCGAAACCGGTGATCCACCACAGCGCCTTATTCGGGATGCGTATGGTGGATAGGATCGACTGCGTCCAGGAGCGGTTGGTAAAGATCAAGCCCAGGTTGCCCAACACCATGCAGGCGAAGCTGATCATGCGCGCTTCGGCTTCACCCAACCCTTGCATCAGGCAAAAGGTGTAAACGCCAAACACGACCGCCAGCACGCCCAGGCCCTGGATCAGCCCGGTCAAGATCATGGCGCGGCCAAATAGGGGTTCATTCAACTTGCGGGGAGGGCGGTTCATCACATCTTTTTCATCCGCTTCCATCTCGAACACCACGGTACAGGCCGGGTCGATGATCAACTCCAGGAAGAGGATGTGCACCGGCAGCAGCGCCAGCGGCCACTTGAGCAGCACCGGGATCAGCGACATGCCAGCGATGGGGATGTGCACCGAGAAGATGAAGGCCATCGCCTTCTTGAGGTTATCAAAGATGCGCCGGCCCATCTTGACTGCCTGAACGATGGAAGCAAAGTTGTCGTCCAGCAGCACCAGGGCAGCCGCTTCGCGGGCTACATCCGTACCACGCCCGCCCATGGCGATGCCGATATGCGCGGCTTTTAGCGCCGGAGCGTCATTAACCCCATCGCCGGTCATCGCCACCACCTCACCGTTGGCCTTGAGCGCCTGCACAATGCGCAGCTTTTGCTCGGGAACAGCGCGGGCAAAGATACAGGTTGTTTTAATGCGCTTTTGAAGTTCCGCATCACTCATTTGATCCAGTTCCATGCCGGTAATGATCTCACCGGCATGGTTCAGCCCGATCTGGCTGGCGATATTCCGGGCCGTGCCCGGGTAGTCACCGGTGATCATGATCACGCGCACACCGGCAGTATAGCATTCTTGCACGGCATCTTTCACTTCCGGACGCACTGGGTCAGAGAGACCCAACAGGCCAATAAACTCAAACTTAAAGTCATGCTGCTCGGCAGGCAGGGTCATGCGGTGAAAGTGCGCTTTCGCCACCCCGATCACGCGCAGGCCCTGGTCGGCCATCTGGTTGATTTGTTCTTTCAAGGCCGCAAACTGCGCTTCTTCCAGGTGACACAGGTCAGCCACTGCTTCCGGCGCACCTTTGGCGGCAATCACGAAATCTTTTTCGTTTGGCGAGCGCCAGACGTGTGACATGGCCAGCAGCTTTTCCGATAGAGGGTACTCTTTGACCAGCATCCAGTCTTTGTGAATATGCTCGGTGTTAGCCAGCGTGCGTCCACCCAGTTCTTTCATCGCTTTTTCCATCGGGTCAAAGGGGTCTTCAGGACTGGCCAGGATGCTATATTCAACCACCTCATGCAGGTTCTCTGCCAGGGTGAGCTGCTTGCCATCCACTGGCTGGATCTGCCCATTGACCGCGATCTGGGTCACCGTCATGCGGTTGAGGGTCAGCGTGCCGGTTTTATCCACGCACAGCACCGTGGCAGCGCCCAGCATTTCTACAGCAGGGACGCGGCGGGTGAGCACCTTGCGCTGCGAGATGCGCCACGCGCCCAGGGCCAGGAAGATGGTCAGCACGACCGGGAACTCCTCGGGCAGGGTCGCCATGGCCAGGGTCAGCCCGGCCAGGAAACCGTTGAGCCAGTCGCCGCGAGTCAGCCCAAAGACGACCACTACCAGCACGCACAGCCCGAGGCCGATCAAGGCAAAGTTGCGCACAATCTTGCTGGTCTGCTGCTGGAGGTTGGTGTCTTCTGGCTCCAGGATTTGCAGCGCCTTGCCGATTTTGCCGATCTCGGTGCGTTGCCCCGTCAAGCGCACCTGGCAAATGCCCTGACCTTTGACCACCAGCGATCCAGAATAGACAAATGGTAAATCATCCCCACCTGGTCTGCCCATCTCCAACCGGCCATCCCAGGCAATTTTACGCACCGGCACGGATTCGCCGGTCAGGAGCGATTCATCCACGCTGATATTGCTGCCCGAAAGCATCACCGCGTCTGCCGGGACCCGGTCGCCCTCGGCGATGAGCACAATATCATCGCGGACTACTTCGCGCCCGGCGATGCGCTGCTGCTTGCCATCGCGGATGACCAGCGCGCGCGGGCTGGAGAGATCGCGCAGCGCTTCTAGCGCCCGTTCGGTTTTTTGCTCCTGATAGAAAGTGATGCCAATAATTACGAACACAAAGCCCATCAGCATCAAGGCTTCTTCCTGATCGCCCAGCAGCAGGTAGAGCAGGCCGCAGGCGATGAGCATGAGGAACATCGGCTCACGCACGACCTCAAAGAAAATATGAAAAAACGTCCGCTTTTTGGTGGCCGGCAGCTCGTTATAACCATCCTGTGCCAGTCGTTCCAATGCTTCTTGTTCGGTCAATCCTTGCAGATTGGTTTCGTTTATGGGTGTGCTCATCGGTGATCCCTATAATCCTTAAAATGTTATTTTATACATTCGTCCATGGCTATAGATGCCCTGAATATACAAGCAAAAAGGCGCGCGATCAGCCAGGCAGCATACGGAAACGGAAACGGCATCCCTTTAAGGAAGGTACTCTTTTCCTGATTCAGAGCAACCTCGAGAGAGGTCTAGCCGGATATCGCCCTATGCGATTTTTGGAGGCGTGAGAATGGGGGAAGCTGCTTGCTTTTCGACCGGTACAATCCAAAAATAGGCAGCGGGCACAGGTTTGTTCGCCATACGCTCCGGAAGATGGACCGGAAGGACCAGATCATCCTGATGGGTGACTTGATCGAAACTCAAAGGGTTGGCCCAGGCCGATTCTGGGGACGCAGCCGTGTGCAACAGGAGCGAGTCTTCGACCAGGAAATGGATGGCCAGACACGCGACCAGGATGCATAAACCCCAGTAAACCGCCTTCGACTGGGGGAGAAAGGGGAAGCTAGCCATTCTGGACATGCTTCACCCCTTGCTGAAAGAGCGCGATGATATGCTCGTCATCAATCCGGTAATAGACTTCCTTGCCATCCCGCCGCGATTGCACCATGTGCATCTGGCGCAGTCCGCGCATGTGATGGGAGACGGCCGACTCACTGATTCCGACGATTTCAGCCAGTGCGCTGATATTCATTTCACCGGTCAGGAGCGCAGATACAATCCGCACCCGGCTGGTATCCGAGAACGCACGGAATAACTCCGCGACATGCGCCGCGAGGTGTTCGTTTAATATGGGGCTAGCGGACTGCTTAATTGTCATAGCAAACACCTGAACATATACTCAATTGTTTAAATTCTATGCCAGCCTACCGATTGGAGCAAGTGATAAATGTCACAATTCTTGTTCGGATGGTTCCGGGCGTCTCCACAGTTTGTAGTTGATAACTCGCACCCCGCACAGCATTGCCGCTCCCACCACCGCCGCTGGTATACGAGCAGAGTATCTGCTGGTCTTCAGCGCTCCATCCAGGCGCGGCAATCCAGGTATCATCCATCGGTTCTGGAGCAGGCGACATCTGTTCAATATCCACTGCCAGCTTTTTGAAGCTGTCCAGGCCAGTCTTATTCAATTGGTAAGAACGCTCGTTGCCGGCGGCGCGCAGCCGCGATCTCGCACCAGGGTCAATAATATTCAGCCCATTCCCATAATTCTGGAACCTGTTTGTTTTCCACAGGTAATACTCCTCCTCTTATCAGGACTCTTCCGCCTGCTGGTGCTCTCGAAAGAGGCGTACTGCCTGGACCATATGTTCCAGAGCAGGAAGTAGCTCCTCCCACTGCCTGGTTTTTAGACCGCAATCGGGGTTAATCCACAACCGTTCGATGCGTATTGTTGAACTTCTGATTTTCAAGCAGGTTTATCGTTTGCATCTATATTCTCCTCATAAACATCAGCGTGTGACCAATGACATAACTGCCATTGGCGAGGGGGAGGGAGAGCCTTCGGGGCTGGATCGACCACAATAGCACCCTGCATGCCCATTACCATAATGCAGTATACGCAGCCATGCATTGGTGAGGTGCGAAATCAGACCCATTCGGGCAGAGAGGGTTCTAACCCACAACCCTTCACAACAGGGTTCAGAATTACCAGAATGCGGTATTCTTCGGGCTCGGCTCAGGCATAGTCTCAGCGAGAGACCAAAATTTTTACCCTTTCTTCCCCCCCTGAAAAGCGTTTTGCATTCGGCTGTTGGAATTCCAACAGTGGTTTACCTTCCTGTTTTATAGTATAAGACAACTTTGATAAAATATCTTTGCGATAGATCAGTAGGGGAAGTGTATCGGTGAATTAATCGAGGCAAATAAAAAATATCCAACAGTTTGCTCCATTCAGCGAGAACGGAAGGTACGTTCACGGACTGTAATTGATTTCTGTCTATCCTTAGATCACGGGTGCGATGATTAACCAAGATCGTCGAACCATGTCGAATCACATTTGGCCAGACAGAGATGGAGCGTTGGAATAACAA
>CAVUJS010000009.1:0-235156 GCA_963741885.1 uncultured Chloroflexia bacterium | reverse complement strand
TTATGGGGATGTGCATTTTTTACGCTGGCATTTTCAGCAATCCGAAGGATCAGGTGGCGCAGGCTGTCGGGGTTGAAAGGGCGTTCACCTTGGTTGACAAACAGCGGCGCGTCCAGATCATCCCGGTCTTCCCGCTCGACCAGGTAACGCCAGAGCACCCGGCGGGCGCTTTTCCCAACAAACACGGTTCGCCCTTTTCCACCTTTTGCGCCACCTTCTTCACCATGTTTGACCACCACCTTGCCATTTTTCATATCCACATCCCCAATCTTGAGATGCGCGAACTCAGATGCACGTAGGCCGGTATCCAGTAAGAAGAGAATAATGGCCTCATCTCTTTTCGCTTGCGACCGGCGCATGGTAAAAGCCTTGCGGTTTTTGGGTTTGGACTCGCGGGCATAAGCACAGGCTTTTAGCAGAGCTTCCAGTTCAGCTTTGGTAAAAGGTTCAACCGGCGCAGTCTTGTATTTCGGCCCCTGCACATCCGCCATTGGGTTGGGGATCTTGAGCTCTTTAGCAGCCCAGGTAAAGAAGGACTTGAGCACCACCCAAAAATTGCGCACTGTTTTAGTGGCGAGTTTAGGGCTATGCTGCTCATGTTTTGAATCCTTATTGAGATCTTTTTTGGCCCTCGGCTGCGGATGGTAATCCGTGCGGAGGTAGGCCAAGTAATCACGAATATCATCCGAGGTGACCTTACCGATCGGCCGATCCTCATAATATTTGAGCCATTTTTGAAGTGTCCACTCGTATGAGGAGACGGTTCGGATGCTCAAACCTTCGGCAGTCTTGTATTTGATGAAGCCATCGATACATTGGGAAATCAAAAGGCTTGACGGACTACGGTTCATCGAAAAATCCTCCAAAATCGAATTTTTCGCAACCTTTGACCGTCAAGCCTAACAAAAAACCGTGGCCTTACGGACCACGGTTTTCCTGAGTAGCGGGGATAGGATTCGAACCTATGACCTTCAGGTTATGAGCCTGACGAGCTGCCTCTGCTCTACCCCGCATCGATAGAGGAATTATACCTGATCTTATCAATTTGTCAATGGAGATTTGATTTTTCATATCCATAGACAAACTGCTGCCTGTTGAGCTTTCTCCTCCAGCCCCTTGGCGCCCCCGCCGGAAGGTTTGCTCAGCTGCGTACAAACCGCTTCAAGCGTTCCAATCCTTCCGGGATATTTTCTCGGCCCTAGGCCCAGGCGGAAATGCCCGCCGGGATAAGCATACACCGTACCCGGCAGGAGCAGCACGCCTTCGCTTTGCACCAGCGCGTTGGTAAACGCCTCGACCGGCATTTTGCCCAACCAGCGGGGAAAGGCAATGCTCCCGGCCTGCGGAGGGATCCACTCGAAAAAGGCATTCAGCTCGCGGAAGGTTTCCTCGACCAGCCTTTTGTTTCTCTGGATCAGATCCAGGCTGCGCTGGAGCAGGGTTTCCTGCGCGCGCAGGGCGATCAAGGCCAGGATTTCGGACGGGGCGCTGTTGCAAATCGTGGTGTAGTCTTTATAACTGGCCAGTTGGGCCAGCAAGTCGTGATCGCGCAGCGCCAGCCAGCCGATACGCAGCCCGGCCAGCCCAAAGGGCTTAGACAGCGCGCTCAGCGACAGCGCTTTCTCATAGCGCTCCACGGCTGCCGGGAGCCGGTCGTTGGGGTCGTATTCCATCAGGCGGTAGACTTCATCCGAGAAGAGATAGCAGCCGGTATCCCGCGCGACCTGGAGGATGGCCTCCCATTCTGCCGGCGCAGGCAGCGCGCCGGTCGGATTGTGCGGAAAATTAACCAGGATGAGGCGGGTGTTGGGCCGAACTAACCGGCGCAGCTCGTCTGGGTCGGCCCGCCAGTGCAAGATGCCGTTCGGGCCTGGCTCGGGGCGGAGTTCCCAGCGCGAAAGCTGCGCGCCGATTGCCTCTGCAATTTGATAGAGCGATTGGTATCCAGGAAAGGTAACGATCAGATGATCGCCGGGGCGCAGCAGCACGCGCATGGTAACGTAGATGGCTTCCTCTGCGCCGGCGAAACAGAGGATATCCTCAGGCGCGGTTTGCGAATACAGTTTGGCGATTTCCTCGCGCAGCAGCGGGTAGCCCAGGGTCTCGGTGTAGCCCAGGGTCAGGCCATCCCACAACGCCTGGGCCTGCTGGTCAGCAAGGGCCAGCAGGTCGCGCATGGAGCAGCCCTGGATATCGGACGCGCACAGCAGGTAAGGCGCGCTGAACTCCCAGCGAGCGAAGTAGCGTTCCAATTGGAAGGGCGCGATAGGCGATTCAGGCGCTCTCACAGGGCAGACCCGGCAAACAGCACGCATACCGGTGCGGGAACGGCGGTCTGTTCGCCTGTGGGCGCCAGCCTGCCATCATCCCCAATCTGATAAACGACCAGGTTGCTGCTGTTCTGGTTGGCGGCGACCAGCAGCCGCCCGGCCGGGTCAATGGCAAAGTTGCGCGGCCAATCGCCTCCCGAGGGGAAGAAGCCAATCGCTTCCAACAGCCCGCTCTCGGCGTTGACGCGATAAGCCGCCAGGCTGTTATGCCCGCGGTTGGAGACATACAGGAAATTCCCCGCCGGGGTCAGGTGAATATCGGCCACATAATTTTCGCCCTGGAAATCCGCTGGCAGGGTAGAGAGGGTTTGCAGCGGGCGCAGCGCGCCGCTGGGCGAATCCCAGGCATACACCGCCACAGTCGAATCTAACTCGTTAGAAATATACAGAAAACGCCCGTTGGGATGGAAAGCCGGGTGGCGCGGCCCTGCCCCGGCCCGGGCATTGACCCCGTCCAGGTTATTCAGGCGCAGCTGGCCGGTCTGCTCGTCCAACTGGTAGACCCACACCCGGTCCATGCCCAGATCGGCAGCCACGGCATAATGCTTGCCGGGGTCAAACAGGATGGAATGCGCGTGCGCCGCTGCCTGCCGGGCGGGGTCGATGCTCGAACCCTGGTGCTGCACAAATGCAGCGCGCGGGCCCAGCGCTCCATCCGCCTGGATGGGAAACACCGCCAGGCTGCCGGAGGTGTAGTTGGCCGTCAGCAGCCAGCGCCGGGTCGGATCGAGGCTGACGTAACAGGCGTCTACGCCGTTGGTAGGCTGGCGGTTGAGCAGCGTCAGGCCGCCATTGGCCGGGTCGATGCGGAAAGCGCTGGCAGTGCTTTCCGCGGTCTCATTCACGGCATATAAGGTTTTGTGGTCCGGGTGCAGCGCCAGGTAAGAGGGATTGGGCCCGCTGACGTAGCCTGCCACCTGGGCAAGCTGACCCGTATCAGCGTCGAGGTGGAACTGGTAGATCCCCTGCGCGCGCTGGGTCTGCTCGGGTGAATTTTGGGTATACGTGCCAAGATAGAGAATGTATTTCATGGTCTTGCCGGGCTCCCATCCGGTAAGCGGGTTTGGGTCCAGAGGTCCACTTCGTCGACGCACTGGTACTTTTCCGCCAGTTGTTCATTAAAATCAATGCCCAGGCCGGGCCGGTCATTAGGGTACATATAGCCGCCGCGCACCTCCGGCAGCCCGGGGAACAGGTCATACACCAGGTTATCAAAACGCGCCCATTCCTGGATGCCGAAATTCGGCGCCCACAGGTCCAGGTGCAGGTTAGCGGCATGGCCCACCGGCGAGGTGTCGCCCGGGCCGTGCCAGGCGGTGCGGATGCCGTAGACCTGGGCATGAATGGCGGCGTTGCGCGCCGGGGTGATGCCGCCCATCTGTGAAATATGCATGCGCAGAAAGTCGATCAAGCGTTCCTCGATCAGCAGCCGCCACTCGCGCGGATTGTTAAATAGTTCGCCCATGGCAATCGGCGTGGCGCTCTGCTGGCGGATCATGCGGAACCATTCGATATCCTCCGGGGCCAGCGAATCTTCCAGGAAGAACAGCTTATAAGGTTCCACATCCTTCGCAAAGCGCACCGTGTCGATCGGCGAAAGCCGCTCGTGCACGTCATGCAGCAGTTCGACTTCATCACCCACGTTGGAACGAACATACTCGATCATTTTTAGCATATTGCGGGTATAAGCGCGCGGGTCAAAGTAAGTGCCGGTGGGCGCGCCTTCCGGGCGGAACATGTGCTCGGTCTTGCCGCCGTAGCCGCCCATCTGCACGCGGATATAATGATAACCCTGCTCCTGAAACTTGCGCACGTTCTCCAGCACTTCCTGCGGGTCGCGCCCGTCGGCATGCACGTAGACCGCCGCCGCCTCGCGCGACTTGCCGCCCAGCAGGTCGTACACCGGCATATGCGCCAGCTTGCCCTTGATATCCCACAGCGCCTGATCGATGCCCGAAATGGCGTTGTTCAGCACCGGTCCATTGCGCCAGTAGCCCTGCACCATCGCCATCTGGAACAGCTCCTCGATGCGCGACACATCCCGCCCGATAACGAAGGGCTTGATATGGTGTTCCAGGGCGGCATGAACCGCGCGGAAGCGCTGCGTAAACGTCGCGCAGCCCAGCCCATACAGCTCCGGTTCATCCGTCAGCACCTTCACAATAATGAAGCGCGTGCCCGGTCCAGCGGTCTGGATCAAAAAGGTTTGCACATCGCGGATGGTGATTGGTTTGGCCATATATTCCTCCAAGAAGAAGAAAATTTTCCCGCCTGGGATCTTTATACCATAGATTTGGGGACATGATTAAAAAAACCAGTTCGAGCATGCCATAAATGCTTCCATATCGAAGACCCAGAAACTGAACCTTTGCGGGTCCAATTTCTGGGTCTTTACGAAGTACGACCTGAATCTATCAGGCTACGACTTTGGCCGGGTTGACCTATCCACAATTACCCTCGGAAAGGCTCCTGAGACTCAGCGGCTCTGTTTTGCCATCCACGCGAAGATGGTCTCGCCGTCGTCGTCCGTTACCATATTGTTGTAGATATAGTTCCATGCATCGTGAGCGCCATAGTAATATGTTCCGTCGAAAACAGGACCCGCCGGATACAGCTTCAGCTTGGCGTCAACGCCCGCCGCCAACAGGTTGTTATAGGCGCCAGGAAGGCCGTAGGCAGCGAAGTCTGATGTGCTGCCCACCAGATATACCGGGAAGCCCTTGCTGGCGATGGTCTGTGCCTGTGTCGAATTGATGCTGCCTCCGGAGCAGAGAATCGCCGCAGCGTAGTCAATCTTATTTTCGGTCTGAGACGTGATCAGGGGAATGGTCATGCCAGTGCCCATCGAAAGACCGCCAACAAAGATTCTGTTAGGGTCAACATTATTTTCAGCGACCACCTGATTAATCAGCGCTTCCATATCGTTTAGTCTGGCAGCGCTCCATCCGGCTGTCGTCGACTGCGGAGCCAGGACATAGGCGCCGCCGAGGGTGTTCTGGAATTCCTCGTCCGCGAACGAAAGCGCCCGGTTGCCAATGAGATTACCGCCCGGATTGGTGCCGTGATAGCGTTCTCCCGTACCATGGAACCAGACGAGTATCGGCCTTTTATTGTTCTCGCTCGCGTTTTCTGGAGTGTACAGCGCGTACTTGTAACCGCCAGGGAAGTCGTTAATCACAAACTTGTCAAAGATAGGATCTTGCTTCGTTTCATCCTGGACGTAAGACGCCGACGCTATGCCGGGAACTCCCTTTTCCTGTGTAACGTCAAGCTCTATGCTCGCAAAGGAAATGTAGCCGCTAATGGTATACCACGCTGCGCGGGTAGCGGGTACGTCATACCGGTTCGCGCTGCTGGCTCCGCTTGGCTCCGTCCTGGTACCCCATTCAATGTCGATTTTGACATATTTGCCCTTGTCAACCCGATTCCCAGCGGCATCCGCAACATAGGCGTCGACAATATTCCATTTAGCCCATCCATCTCCGAGAGCGTAGCTCTCTTTTTCAGGATCCCAGGCGAAATTCCCAAATGAACCCTGAACACCACCATTCGCTTCAGTCACCCTGGCTTTTGCATAGAAGGTGTCCTTATCCACGGCGGCAGCAGTCAGCGTAACACCCATATCGATCAGAGCGCCAGAGAAGTAATATCCAGGGTTGATCGCGGTCCTTAATACGTCGAACGAAATTGGGCCGGCGTACAAAGGGGGAACGACAATGGTGACATCAAGCTTTTCTTTATTGATCTTTGTCAGCGTAAATACAACCGTCTGCTCTTCAGTCGTCTGCTAAATCTTGATGTCGAGCGCGCCTGTTCTCTGTTTGTTGTCCGCTACAGTATAAGGGGTGGCAATGACCTCTCCCGCGTTACCGGCCCAGGTCACTTCGGCTGTATTATCGCCATTGCCGTACCAGCCAACATTGATTTCGCCGAGATACCAGCCGTCCACCGCCTCAAAGGCTCCCGCCTCAAAGACGTATACGTTATTGCTGACAGGAATGTCCAAGGCCTTTACTGGTGCTGCCAAGCCAAGGGCCATGATCAGTACGATGGCAATCATTACGACGTTTTTCATTGTGATTTTCTCTCTGGTTCTGACAGAATATTATTTTCCGCTTTTCGTCTGAGGATGGAGATCCTCGTATTCAGCCTCGATGCTGACGCGCTACGTATATAAGCATCTCTGGTACAGGTGAATCCCTTCATCTATACCCTCATCATAAATCACCTCCTTATGGATAGTGATCGCTTTTCGGTTACGTTAAATGGGAAAAATTACGGATAGAGGTACTAATATCGTTAACGGTATCGTTACCAGTATGATAGCAAAAAAGAAATCGCCTGTCAACAATAACTCACAGGGAACTTCTTTTTTAATATAAATCTAAGCAGCAAAGATAAAGCCGGGCAAGGGTTAGCATCTTGATGGAAGACCACATCGCAGCAATAAAGAAGACCGTTTTCGATCTGCCTGTAGCAACGTTTGAGCGATAGCAGCTGTTCCGCCCCTGTTGCCGCCTACGCAATAATCGCAATTGTCCGCAGCGCCTGTTCTGCCAGCGCTCGGTAAATTCCCGCGCCACATCCAGCCAGACAGGGGCTGGCGCAGAGCCGGCCTGGCTAGCCGCGCCGCCAAACTGAAAGGGATCTTATGATTGAAAATACCGCTTGGCCTGTTCCCTGTGAATGCGTAAAGTTACCGATCTTCCATCTCCGCGCTCTCCACCAGGCAGCTTACCGCCGAGCGGATGCAGTCCAGCTTGTAGTCGCGCGTCCAGCGCTTGACGGGGATCAGGTCAAACACCTGCGCGCCAACGTGCTGCCCCCAGCGCTCCAGGCTGCCCAGGCAGGTGATGGTGCCGTTGCCCGAACCGCCCGCCGCGGCGACAGCGATCAAAGGCTTGCCGGTCAGCTTCGAGCCGCCCTGCTCGCGGTTGCGCGTGGCTTCGCAGCGGCGCAGGCGGTCGGTGAGGGCTTTTGCGCTCTCGCTCATCTCGCCCCAGTACACCGGCGTCACCAGCACCAACCCGTCCGCGGCGATGATGCGCTGATGCAAGGCTTGAAAGCCATCTTCCACCTGGCATTCATGCTCTTTCTGGCAGGTACCCCAGCCGCGATCGCAAGCCTGGCACATGCCCACGTTGGCCTGGTTAAGTTTCACTTCTTCTACACTGGCGCCCGCGCCCCTGGCACCCACTCCAGCCGCCGCAGCGCAGGCAGCGGTTAGCCCATCGTCGTTTGGACTGCATTGGATGATGATCAGATGCATAATTTTGCTCCTGAAGAGGATTGTCCATTAATTATACTCTTCATAAAAGGTCACCCACCTTTTCAGAAAGATTTCAGCGATGCCCCAGGCTGCCCGCCATATGCAGCAGATCCGGCTGGTTGAGGGCCTCATCATCCGTGATCAAGGCCAGGTACACGTTGCCCACCTGCCAGTACAGGTTCTGGATGGGCAGGTCGTTGCGCCAGGTGGAGACCATCGCGCCGCCGTTGGGGTCTTTCTCATTCGGCACAAACTGGGTATCCCACGCGCCAAGCACATATACCCCGGGTTGTCCATTCACCTGCACATCGTTTACTGCTGCGTCTGGCGCAACCTGCATAGGCACAAAATCATTCTTTTGCGCTTGAAGAAAGGTGATGGTTTTGGTTGTGGTGAGGGATGGGTCCGCTGCGCCAGGCAGCTGGCGGGCGATCTGGTAGGTCAAGATTAACATCTGGTGATTGGTATCAAAGTAGGCGCTCTGGAACTGATATCCTTCCGGCAATCGGCCCGGCAGCAGGATTTGCCAACCAACCTGAGGCGCGACCTGCGCCACTTGCGGAGGTATATTCTGGGCCGGCGCGGAGGTTGCCGCCGGGGCAGCCGCGAACGTGGGCGCGGCAGGCGTAGGTGTGGCCGACGCCGGTAGCGTGGCGGTACTGGCCAGGGCGGCTGGGGTAACCGCCACCAGGGTAAGCGAAGTGGCGGGCATCTGGTTAGCTGGCGCTAGCGAGAGGCCTAACCACGCGCTCAAAGCGGCGCGCACTGTGGGAATACTGATGCTGAATACGACCAATACCAATAGGATGGCGATGGCGACCTGCCAGATGAAACGGGAACGCATGATTTTCTTCTCCTGGTTCCAGGGAGCGCGTTCCATTTTTTGGTAGAAGCGCGGCCCGGGGATGGGTTGATATTCCGAAATTTGTTTTGAGAGGGATTGTTTGCGGCTCATCTTACTTCGCTCTCCCTGCCAGCAGTTCTGCTGCAGCCAATTTCTTTTGTAATTTTGCCAGCGCCCGGCGCAGGGCCACCGACACCGTATTTTCCGCCAGTCCCAGGTGCGCGGCGATGGTTTTGACCTGCCAGCCCAGGCCATAGCGCAGGGTTAAAATATTTGCCTGGGTGAAAGGCAATGTCTGGATGGCTTCCAGCACCTGCTGGAACTGTTCGCTGTCCACCAAAAGATCCTCCACGCTGTCCAGCGGGTCTGTCAGGTCTTCAGCTATTGTGGATTCAACAGGATGGAGATTCGCCCGGCGGCGGTCATCGATTAAACAGTTGCGGGCAATGGTGATCACCCAGCCCAACGCAGCGGAGGAAGTTCCGGAAAAGGTCGCCCGTTTCTCCCAGGCCCGAAAAAAGGCATCCGCGGTGATATCCTCCGCCTCGGTCTGGTTACCGGCGCACAATACCATCACATAACGAAACACGCTCAGGTGAGTCTGCTCGTAGAATTTGGCAAAACTTTCCGGCTGTTTTAGAGAAATTTGCTGCTCTGGCAAAGCTCGTTGAAATATTCCCATGCCTGATACCCAATCTGATAAAGCCATAACTTCAAGGTGTTCTATGATGATAAACGAGAAAGCGCCTGAAATCTGACAAGAAATAAAAACTTTCTTGTGCTTCCCAGCCCGCAATCCGCCCCTAAACTCTGATAGAATCGACTTGCCTGTCGCATCATTCTGGCGATCCTGATTCTTTGCGAGGTCCCCCATGACGATTACCCCCTGCCGCCCCAAGTGGGCTGGAACGCTGACCGACCGCGAGCGTTTTTTCCGCCAAATGCACTACCAGCCCGTCGACCGCTGCTTCAACATGGAGTTCGGTTACTGGGACGAGAACTTTACCGAATGGCCCATTTTCTTCCAGAACGGCATCACCAATAATGAAGAAGCCGATATCTTCTTCAACTTTGACCGCTGCGTGACGCTCAGCGGGCGGGTGTGGATGGAGCCGCCCTTCGCGGAGCGCACAGTGGAAGTGCGCGAGAATACGCGTGTGATGATCAATGAGGACGGGCTGCTGGCAGAGGTGCCGCTGGACAAACACGATACCATCCCCCACTTCATTAAATCCTCGATTATCACCCCCGACGATTGGGAGAAGGTTAAGGCGGAACGCTTCCGGCTGGATGATCCGGCGCGCGTGGTCGACGTTGCCAAACTCCAGCGCAAGCACCCTGCCGAGCGCGATTACCCACTCGGTGTTTGGACCGGCTCGATGATCGGCAAGATCCGCGATATGCTCACCTTTGAAGGGCTGGCGTATGCCATCTACGATTACCCAAAGATGGTGGAGGATATGGTGGAGACCGCCTGCCAGCTGGTGGAGTACGAGCTCGACCAGCTGCTGCCGCACTTCCAATTCGACTATGCCTCGGGTTGGGAAGATATCTGTTACAAGTCGGGTCCCATCGTCAACCCCAAGTGGTTCCACCGCGTGATCACGCCGCGCTACCAGCGCATTCACCAAAAGCTGCAAGCGCACGGCATCGACATCTGGTGGATCGACTGCGACGGCGATGTGCGCCCGATCCTGCCGCATATGATGGAAGGCGGCGTCACCTGCCTGTTCCCCTACGAGGTTAATTCCTGCACCCATCCGGCGGATTTGTTAAATGAATACGGCAAAGACCTGCGCATCATGGGCGGTTTTGATAAACTGGAAATGGGCAAAGGGCGCGAGGCCATCCAGGCCTACATGGAGTCGCTGGCCCCACTGGTGGAGCGCGGCGGCTACATCCCCTTCTGCGATCACCGCTGCCCGCCTAACGTGCAGCCAGAGGATTACCTGTATTACCTGGATTTGAAGGAGCAGATGTTTGGTTTGAAAGCGTAAGGTTTCATCCAACTGGATGAAACAAAACAATAGGGAGGATAGAAAATGAAAGTAGCATTTCTTGGCATGGGCATCATGGGCAGCCGCATGGCGGCGAACCTGATCAAAGCCGGGCACGATGTAACCGTTTGGAATCGCACGGCAGAAAAAACCGCTGAACTGGTGCAGCAGGGCGCAAAACGCGCTAACAGCCCGGCGGAAGCGGTCAGCGGGCAGGACGCAGTCATCACTATGCTGGCCAACCCGGCGGCAGTGGAAGATACCGCGCTGGGTAAGCAGGGCTTTCTGGCGCAGATGCAGCCGGGGCAAATCTGGATGGATTCGAGCACAGTCAACCCCTCCTTTTCGCAGCGCATGAGCGAACGGGCCGCGCAGCAGCAGGTGCATTTCCTGGATGCGCCCGTGGCCGGCAGCAAGGAACCCGCGGCGAAGGGGCAGCTGCTGTTCCTGGTGGGCGGCGACGCGCAGGATGTGGAAACCGTGCGCCCGCTGATCGAGGCCATGGGCCGCAGCCTGCTGCATGTAGGCGGGGTCAGCATGGGCGCCTCGCTCAAGATGGTGTTCAACCTGCTGCTGGCACAGTCGATGCTGGCTTTTTCCGAAGGGCTGCTGCTGGGTGAGGCGCTAGGCATCGACCGTACGCGCCTGTTTGAACTGCTGGGCAACAGCGCCGTGGTCGCGCCCAGCGCAGTAGGCAAACGCGCCAAAATCGAATCGGGTGACTACAGCGCTGAATTCCCCTTGCAGTGGATGCAGAAAGACCTGGAACTGGCCGCCGTTTCCGCCTATGAACAGGGCCTGGCGCTGCCCTCTGGGAATGTGGCCAAAGAAATTTACATGCTGGCCGTCCGCCAGGGATTAGCCGGGGAGGATTTTTCGGCGATTTATCAGTTCTTGGCCGAGAAAAAACGGTAAGCGCTGAGGCGGAGTTTAGGGTACAGGCACTCAACCAACAAAATTTATACTTACGTCAGGTGGGGAAGAACACCTCATCCCCGGCGCTCAAGAACACCTCATCCCGCGGTTCGCCGCCCTCTCTCCTTGCGCTGGGCAACCTCGGATTCACGTTATACTATTGTTGGTTAGGTAAGGTCGTCCTTAATAATCAGGTTGGGGATGATTTGAGTCGGATCAAACCCATAAACGCCTTTTCAATTCACAGACCTTTTTATTCGAAAGAAGAAAACATGCTGAATAAGCTTATCGTTCCAACCCTAAGAACGTTCCTGCTCGGCGCTGTTGTCCTGGGACTGCTTCTTTTTCTCCCAGCCTGGACATTAGACTATTGGCAGGCCTGGGTCTTCATCCTCGTCTTTGTAAGCTCTGTGACTGTGATCGGGGTTTATCTTTCGATAAAGGATCCAGCCCTCCTGGAACGACGCAAAAATGTTGGACCAGCCGCTGAACAGAATGCAATCCAACAGATGCTTATGGCGATTGCGTTTGCATCGATTCTCGGATTGTTGGTCTATTGCGCCCTGGATTATCGCTTCGCCTGGTCTCCCGTTCCGGCGGGGGTTTCGCTGGCGGGAGACGGGATGGTTGCGCTTGGCTTATTCATCAACCTTTTGGTTTTCAAAGAGAACAGCTTCGGCGGTTCCACTGTCCAAACGTTTGAAGACCAAAAAGTCATCTGCAGCGGACCATATCGCCTGATACGACATCCGATGTACCTGGGCGTGCTGATCATGATGCTGGGCGTCCCGCTCGCTCTTGACGCATGGCACGGATTTGCGATATTCGGGATTATGCTGCCAGGGTTGGTCTGGAGAATTCTAGATGAGGAAAAACTACTGAAGAAAGATTTGCCAGGATATTCCCAATATACCCAAAAAGTCCGCTACCGCCTGGTGCCGTATCTCTGGTAAATCCATTATCAAGCAGCCAGACCTCAAAGATTGAGGAAAGAGGATCTATAATTCTCTTTCTTGTAGAATCGGTTAGAATAAAGTATAGACTCCCGGAGATGAAAAATGGAAACTTTACCAGGCGAAGGACAAATTCAGGAAAGTTACCGGCTGGCGCGGGAACGTTATGCGGCGCTGGGTGTGGATACGGAACAGGCCTTGCAGGCGCTGGCGGGGATATCCCTCAGCCTGCACTGCTGGCAGGGCGATGATGTGGGCGGGTTCGAAAATACCGGCGAGGCCTTGAGCGGCGGAATTGCCGCCACGGGCAACTACCCGGGCAAGGCGCGCAACGCGGACGAACTGCGCCAGGATTTGGATGAAGCTTACCGGCTGATCCCCGGTAAGCACCGCCTGAACCTGCATGCCAGTTACGCCGAAACCGGCGGGGAAGTGGTTGACCGCAGCCAGATCCGCCCCGAGCATTTCAGTCGCTGGGCGGAGTGGGCTAAAGCCAACCAGCACGGGCTGGACTTCAACCCGACCCTGTTCTCGCATCCCAAAGCTGCCTCGGGCCTGACCCTCGCTAGCTACGACCCGGTCATCCGCCAATACTGGATCGAGCACTGCATCGCCAGCCGCAAGGTAGGCGCGTATTTCGGTGAGACGCTGGGCACGCCCTGCATCACCAACATCTGGATCCCCGACGGCTTCAAGGATACGCCGGTGGACCGCAAAACGCCGCGCGTGCTGCTCAAAGAATCGCTGGATCAGGTTCTCGCCGAACCGCTCGACCCGCGCTATAACCTGGACGCGGTAGAGGGCAAGCTGTTTGGCCTGGGCGCGGAAAGCTACACGGTCGGCTCGCACGAGTTCTACCTGGGCTACGCGGTGAGCAAGGGCACGCTGCTGTGCCTGGATGCCGGGCACTTCCACCCCACCGAGACCATTTCGGACAAACTCTCGGCAGTGCTGCTGTTTGTGCCCGAACTGCTGCTGCACGTCTCACGCGGCGTGCGCTGGGACAGCGACCACGTGGTAGTGCAGAATGACGACCTGCTGGCGATTACGCAAGAGGTAGTGCGCGGCGGGTATCTCTCGCGCGTGCACATCGGGCTGGATTACTTCGACGCATCCATTAACCGCGTGGCAGCCTGGGCAATTGGCTCGCGCAGCACCCTGCGCGCTTTGCTGATGGCGCTGCTGGAACCGATCGACCAGATGAAGTTATTGGAAGTTTCCGGTGACTATACGAAGCGCCTGGCGCTGCTCGAAGAGCTCAAGGGGCTGCCGTTTGGCGCGGTCTGGGATATGTTCTGCCAGCAGCAGTGCGTGCCGGTGGGGTTGAGCTACATGGACGCCGTCAAGCAGTATGAAAGAGACGTCCTGGCGCAGCGCGAGTAAGGCTGCCCGGGCTTTACAGGCAATTTTCCTTTAACTGTTGCGTAAGAAGGAGTTCTCCATGAATGGTTGGGCAGGGAAAGTATTGGATATCAACCTCACCAGCGGCGAAATCAAGACCTACCCGCTGGATGAGCAGATGGCGCGCCTGTTCGTGGGCGGGAGGGGCCTGGGCGCGCGCATGTTGTGGGATGAGGTCGGCCCAGGAGTTGATCCGCTCTCACCCGAAAATGTGCTGATCTTCACTACCGGCCCGCTGACGGGCACCGGTTACCAGACCAGCAACCGCTTCTCGGTCACCTGCAAGTCGCCGCTCACCGGCACCATCCTGGATGCCAACTCGGGCGGCTACTGGGGCATGCAGATCAAAAAAGCCGGCTATGACGCCCTGATCGTGCGCGGCAAGGCTGAAAAACCGGTGTGGATCGAGATCAAAAACGAACAGGTGCAGCTGCATGACGCCGCCGAGCTGTGGGGCATGCGCGTGCGGGCAGTCACCGAAAAGTTAGGCCAGAACAACAACCGCCGCAACGTGCTGACCATCGGCCCGGCGGGCGAAAACCTCAGCCGCATCGCCGCCATTATGAACGACGGGCAGCGCTCGCTGGCCCGCGGCGGTCCGGGGGCGGTGATGGGTTCCAAGAACCTGAAAGCCATCGTCGTCGAAGGCAAGACCCGCCCGGGGATTGCAGACGAGGAGCGCTTCAAGTTCTTCCTGTATGAAACGCGCAAGCTGCTGCGCGCCAACCCGGTCACCAGCCAGGCCCTGCCCGAATTCGGCACGGTGGTGATGATGAACATCGTCAACATGGTGGGGGCGCTGCCCACGCGCAACGGGCAGCAGTCGCAGTTCGAGGGCGCGGAAAAGATCTCGGGCGAAGAACTGACCGACAAGTACCTGGTGAAGAACGACAGCTGCTGGGCCTGCCCCATCGGCTGCACGCGCATCAGCAAGACGGATAAAGTGGAAGGCGAAGGGCCCGAGTTCGAGACCACCTGGGCTTTCGGCGCGGCCTGCGGCAACGCTGACCTGCCAGCCATCATTGAAGCCAACGCGCTGTGCAATGACCTGGGCATAGATACCATCTCCGCCGGGTCGACCATTGCCTGCGCCATGGAAATGAGCGAGAAGGGCTACCTGGATTCCGACCTGCGCTTCGGCCAGGCCGAGAAGTTCCCTCAATTACTGGAAGATATGGCCTACCGGCGCGACCTGGGCGCGGAGCTGGCGGACGGCTCGCTGCGCTTCGCCTCCCGGCACGGGCACCCGGAACTGTCGATGAGCGTCAAGGGCCTGGAAATGCCCGCTTACGACCCGCGCGGGATGCAAGGCCAGGGCCTGCTGTATGCCACCTCCAACCGCGGCGCGTGTCACATGCGCGGCAACATGCTCGGGCTGGAAGTGCTGGGCCTGCCCAAGCTGATCGACCGCTTCCAGGTGCAGGGCAAATCCAGCTACGTCATGCTGCACCAGGACACCTCTGCCGCGATCGATTCGCTGGTGATCTGCAAGTTTACCAACATGGGCGTGGCGGAAGAATACTTCGCCCGCACCCTCTCGGTGGTAACCGGCGTGCAGTATGCCACCGGCGACCTGATCAAAGTGGGCGAGCGCGTCTATAACCTGGAGCGGATGTACAACAACCGGGAAGGCTTTACCAGCGCCGATGATACCCTGCCCCCACGTATGCTGACCGAAGCCGTGGCGGAAGGGCCTTCCAAGGGTTGGGTGAGCAAGCTGGAACCCATGCTGGAAGAATACTACCGGGCGCGCGGTTGGGACCCGGCGGGCAACCCTACCCCAGCCAAACTGGCCGACCTGCAGCTGGCTGACCTGGTTGAACAAGTGGCGAAATAGAGAGGTTAAGCGCATGATTGACGAACGCATCTACGAACAAATCCGCGACATCGGCCGCGACCTGTACGTCCAGAACATGATTTCCTCGCACGGCGGCAACATCAGCATCCGCGTGGGCGACCGGGTAATAATCAAGCGGCGCGGGGCGCAGTTGGGCCGCCTGCGCCCGAGCGACCTGGTGGAGACCAACATCGCCAAGAATGACAGCGGCGTGGTGCTGGCTTCGACCGAACTGCTGGTGCACCGCAAAATCTACCAGATGACCCCCGCGCTGGCGGTGATCCACTGCCACCCACGCACGGCGATTGCCTTTTCACTCTCGCGCGATGAGATCGTGCCGATCGATAATGAAGCCTCTTACCTGCTCAAGAAGGTGCCGGTGGTGACCGAAGAATTTGCCTCGGGCACGCCTGAAATGGCGCTCAAAGTCGCCACCGCTTTGCAGCAGTACAAGATCATCATGCTGCGCGGGCACGGCAGCTTTGCCACCGGGCAGACCCTGGAAGAAGCCTTCCACTGGTCCTCCACCCTCGAAGAAGCCTGCCAGATCGCGCTGTACGCCAAGCAGATCAACGAGCCGTTCATCGAGTACCGCAAGATGAGCGAAGCCTACAACAAGTGGTAAATGGATCAGGGATTGAAGAGAACGGCGTACGCCGTTCTCTTCATTCCGACAAGATTTTATAAATAAACCCCAGTCTGAGATAAAGCAGTTAGGTATCTCCCAATTGCTGCCCGCCGTTCAAACGCCACGCTTTGGATAGCCATCGGATCCATCCGGCTTTAAAAGCCGCTTTCAAGCGGCGCTTCTGGCCAGCCCGCCAGCTTTAGCTGCGGGCGAGCGTAATCCCGAATGGCACGTTAATTATCGTCCCCCTCACCTAAATGATTAGAAAACCATCAAAGCGAATAGCCTGGAGGAAATTATGCAAAAGTTCCGTTACTGCGAAGTGCTTGTAACTTATGGCGCTGTCTTTTCTGGCGCATCAGATGGAGAAGTCATATGGTACAAGCCTGATGGTAAGCATCTTTATGACAAAGGAGACTACCGCACTATTATCGCAAGACTGGGAGATGAGGGTTGGGAGATTGTTACCGGTAGTGCAAGAGTGATACCGGAATAAACAAGAAAGATAAAGTTAGTTACTTATTCAAAAAACAATTTGAAGGTTAGCATTATCGGGCTTGTTTTTGTCATCAACTATCTCACTCGATAAACGACCTGTTTAAGCCGCCCGACTGGCTACGTTTTGTGAATATGATGCGGACCCGGATCCACAGCGCTACGAACGGGATGTGCTGCCCTCAGAAGTCACGCTGCGGCAGATGCTCGAGCGTGCAATCCGCGACCAGAGCTAATCTCCGCGCACGCACTACCGTTTTGCCATCACCTTTCCCCAGGAAGGCATCCACCGCGGGCGCATCTCATTGACACTCTACAATGAGGCTATCCGTGAATATGAAATCGGCTGGACTGTTGTATGAGGTTTTGGAACGGGAGTTTTTAAGGTAGGGGGAGGGATCGCGGACTTTCTGTTCCAACAATTTCAGTCCATTTTGACGAATTAATAAGAATAGATAAAACCAAGACCCGCCCTGCGAATGTTCCATTCAGGGCGGGTCCGAACTGGTCGTCTATAGGGGCGCCGATTTGCGAGCTCACGCTCCTACATTTGAATATAAAACGAGATTTACTTCAAGGAGAATGCGTAGAAATTGTGCGCACCGGCCCCTACACCCTGACCGAGCCGGGAATAACCAGTGCCCCAGAAGACCATGCCATTCGCGATGGCTGGGAAGAGGCCACCGATGAGCCGCTTACGTACTGCCAGAGGATTTCTCCGGTGTTCGCGTCAAGAGCAAACATGGTGGGGGCGCTGGGATCACTGCCACCCAGCGATCCAGCATATACCACGCCGTTAGCTACGCTCAACCCACTAATATTGTTGGCATAGAAGGGTGGGGCTGCGGATTGGGATCATAGGTTCGCCACTTTTCTTTTCCGGTAGCAATATCCACCGCGCCCCAGAAACCGCCGTGCGCATTGGCGTAATAGACCGTCTTGCCGTCAGTGGCAGAGCCAAATTCCATACCACCCAAGAAGTAAGCCAAACCCGAGTTCAAACATCCACACCGTCTGGCCGGTGCTGGCGTCCAGCGCCCATAATTTACCACTCTTCTGGCCGGCAATCACCAGGTCATGGTTCGTACCATTTATCTTGGCCGAGACTTCCATTACACCCTGGCCGAAATCAAAGTCTGGGCCAGCGGGGTCAGGGCAGTTTGCTGTACCCGGCGCATCGTAAAAGCAGGCGACATTCCAGGTATCTGCGGATAAGCCCAAATGCGGCGCAACCCAGGCCACACTGCCATCACTGATATTCAATGCAAGGATCAAATCGACAAAATCATTTGGGTCGAGCGGTGAGGTTCCATCGGCCACGTCCGCAGGCACGGTGTAGTTATTGCCTGTGGTGACATATACTAGCTTGCGGGAAGTATCGACGACTGGAGTGCTGCCCCAGACCGCACTACCCGAATAGCCAACCGGTGCGGTATAGGTTTTCCAAAGCACAGTGCCGGTCTTTTCATCAACGGCTGAAACGCTGCCGCGGAAGGAGCAGCAGGGGTAATTCGGGTCAACGGCAAAGTTCTCCTCCCCCGAAGACATGCCCACATAGAGAACCCCGGCATGGTCTGCCGGCGACTGGGTGATGACCGCTGCGGGGTGTGTATCGAGCTGCGTCCGCCACAGCAGCGCGCCGTTATTGCGGCTGATCGCCAATAACCAACCATTGTTCTGCAAACCTACATATAAAACGTTACCATTGATGGTAGGCGTAGTACGAGAAAAAACGGTCCCGGTCAGCCCATCCACGGCGGTGAAGAAGCTGTCTAGCGCGTCCTGCCAGACCACTTCCCCGGATGTCGCGTTGACCGCGTAAAGGTTCCCGGAAAAATCCGGGTAATATACCATTCCATCAGAAACGGAAGGAGTAGCCGAGACATCCCCGCCCGCATTCGCCCATTTGACATTTAAGTTCGCAACGTTTTTGGTTGAGATGAAATTTTCTGCAGGCTGAAAGTGCCAGTTCGTTTGCCCTGCCCCGCTTCAGTCCAGACCGCGTTGTTAGACGCAAAGACCAATGGGACGATCATTAGCAGTGCTACGAATGAGAATATGATGGATTTGCTGATCTTCTTAAACTGTACAGACATACTTGTTTAGCCTTTCTTTGAACCTTGAAAGATTTATAGAACCCTATCCGCTTTGATGGGCAATAGAGGACTATTCTGAAGAATCTACTCCAGGCAGCAGGCGCGCGAAACAATTGCGCCGGGCTAACATCGTTGGCAGCTGCTCCGGGCAGGGGAAAAAGTAAACGTGTATACACGGGGGCAGCCTCCGTACCCCCGGGCGAGGCCGCTTTCAAAGGAATATGGCAACCTCAAAAGGAGCTGCCAAATATAGTGGACAATGTTTGTAAATATTTTCTGTATTAGTTATATTACTTTACAAATGGTTTGTCAATAGTCAAAATTTTCGTTGAAGCAGCAGCTGAAGCATAGTAGGAAGCAGAATTACCTTAGAAAAATCCCGAGGGTGAAAACCAGCTGAAATTGTGATATGATCTCGTAGATTATTTACTGCCATCATAATGATTTTCAAGGAGAATGGGGCATGATTGAAGTAAGTCTGGCTTTCATCGGTTTTGGGAATGTAGCCCAGGGCCTGACGCAAATCTTACGAGACCAGGGGGAAAATTACGCGAAGAAGAATGGTATCCGCTTTTTGATCTGCGCGATCACTGACCCGCTCAAGGGCAACGCCTTTGACCCGAATGGCATTGCCCCTGAGAGCCTGCTGGCGGCAGCGCAAAACCCGGATGGGCTGCGCAGCCTGCCTGGCAAGCAGCCAGACTGGGACGCGCTGGAGATGATTGCCTCCAGCCCAACCGATGTGGTGGTCGAAATGAGCTATACCAACCTGCAAACCGGCGAACCTGCCACCAGCTATATCGCCGAAGCGCTGCGCCGCCGGAAGCACGTGGTCACCACCAACAAAGGGCCCATTGCGCTGCACTTTGACGAGTTAGCCACCCTCGCGCGCATCCATGGCGTGGAAATTGGGGTGGAAGGTACGGTAATGAGTGGTACGCCTGTGCTGCACGTGGGCCAGGAACTGTTGAAACAGGCCGGGATACAACGCATCCAGGGCATCCTGAACGGCACGACCAACTACATCCTGACGCGCATGGAAGCGGGCAGCAGTTATGCCGAGGCGCTGGCTGAAGCCCAGGCGCTGGGTTACGCCGAGGCGGACCCGAGCGGAGACGTGGAAGGCTTTGACGCGGCGGCAAAGGTCGCGATCCTGGCGCGGCTGGTGATGGGCGTCAATGTGCCGTTTCAGAGCGTCGAGCGCACCGGCATCAGCCAGATCACCCAGAAAGATATCACCGAAGCCCAGGCGGAGGGCCAGCACTGGAAGCTGGTCGGCACGCTGGAAAAAGTGAACGGCGTACTGCGCGCCTGCGTACAGCCAGAGCGCCTGCCGGATCATCACCCACTGGCGCGGGTCAGCGGTGCGACCAACGCGCTGGTATATACCACCGACTATCTAAATGATGTCACCATCATCGGCCCCGGCGCGGGGCGCATGCAGACCGGTTATGCCGTGCTGCAAGACCTGTTCTGCATTTATCGCGCCAAACGCAGCGTCTGAACGGAAAATAAAACATGCCAAGCGTAGACCTGTCACCGATTAAGCTGGGCATGGAGCGCGAACTACGCGAAAATATCCTGCCCTTCTGGCTGGAACACAGCCTGGATCATGAAAACGGCGGCTTTTACGGCGCGCTGACCAATTCCCTAGAGATCCACAACGAGGTCGAGCGCTCGCTGGTGCTGTGCGCGCGGGTGCTTTGGACCTTTTCCAGCGCCTACCGCTGCTACGGCGACCCGGCCTACCTGGAAATGGCCCAGCATGCCTTCGCCTACCTGACGCAAGCCTTCCTCGATAAAGACTATGGCGGCATGTACTGGCGGTTGGACCAGGCAGGCCAGCCGGTAAACGACCGCAAGCAGACCTACGGGCAGGCTTTTGCCATCTATGGGCTGGCGGAATACTATCTCGCGACCCAGGCACGGCCCGCGCTGGAACTGGCGAAAGAGCTGTTCGCGCTGATCGAAGCCTATGCTTATGAGCCGCTGTACGGCGGGTATGTGGAAGGGCGCGCGCGCAACTGGGGACCGCTGGAGGACATGCGCCTGAGCGAAAAGGAAGCCTTCAACTGCCCCAAGTCGATGAATACCCTGCTGCACGTGCTGGAGGGCTACACCAACCTGCTGCGCGCCTGGCCAGATGAGCGCCTGAAGCAGCAGCAAGCCAACCTGCTGCGCGTCTTCCTGGAGCAGGTTATCGATCCGCAAACGCACCTGACCCGCCTGTTCTTCGAAAACGACTGGACTTCCCTTTCCACGCGCTTCTCCTATGGGCACGATATCGAGACCTCCTGGCTGCTGGGGGAAGCCGCCGAGGTGCTGAAGGACCCCAACCTGATCGCGCAGGCGCGCATGGCCGGGCTGCAAATGGCCGAGGCCGTCTACCAGCGCGGGCTGGACAGTGACGGGGCAGTGCTGCACGAAGGCGAACCCGCCCCCGAAGCGGGTGAAGCGGATCTCGTTGTGGACGGCGATAAACATTGGTGGTGCCAGGCTGAGGGCATCGTCGGCTTTGTCAACGCCTACCAGATTTGCGAGGACAGCAAGTATGCCACCGCTGCCCTGCGCCTGTGGGATTTCGTCCAGGCAAAGCTGATCGACCGCCAGCACGGCGAATGGTTTAAGGTGCTCACCCGCGCGGGCGAGCCTGTCCCCGGGCAGGTGAAGACAGGCCCCTGGGAAGACCCTTATCACCAGGCGCGGGCATGTATGGAAGTGATAAGAAGGATATAAATCTTTTTTTGGAGACGCAAACGCATGATCTACGAACTCAGAACCTACTTCGCCGCCCCCGGTAAAACCGAGGACCTGCACCAACGTTTCATCACCCTTACACTGGATATTTTCCAGCGCCTTAACATGGAAGTGGTCGGTTTCTGGACGCCGGAGCCCTGCACGCCCGAAACCGGCGACCTGGTGTATCTCCTGCGCTTCCCCGACGAAGCCGCCAAAGTCGCCGCCTGGTCTGCTTTCCAGCAGCGACCCGGACTGGATCGCCGGGAAAGCCGCCAGCGAGGCCAATGGCAAGCTGGTCGAGCGCGTCGACAGCCAGCTGCTGAATCCTACGGATTACAGCCCGCTGAAATAAAGACTCTGATGAAAACCCAGCCATCCGGCTGGGTTTTCATCTGGGGAAAGGTCGCCAGCCGTTTGAACGGCTGGCTGTGGGTTACCGCCAGGTAAACCTGGCTCCAAAGAGAGACTTTTTTCTGCAAAGCTCCGTTCACGGAGCGCATCCCCACAGCCCGGTGGGTTGACCTCCGGGCGACTGTTTACCACGCCCGCCTGCTTCCCAAAAGGACTTCCTTCACCCTTCGTTATTTCTCCAAGGCCTCGAGCAACACCTGGCGGGCGGCGTGATAATCCGCCGGGTCGAGCGAATACAAATCCTCGGCCTTCGTCTGGAGGACGTCAACGAACGCGCTCAAAGCGGGGGCGCGCAGGATTTTCGCCTGGGCGGTGCTGATGGCAGCCTGTGCTTGTTCTGCGGGAAGCGCCTGTTCTACCAGGCGGATCAGTTCATAATCCTGCACTGCCATGCGCAGGGCTTCGTAACGCAGGGTTTCCACGGGTGCGCCGTCCTTACCGGGCAGCACGAAGTACAGGTCGCCCGCGGACCAGCTGCCAGGGCGGTAGCTGACGCGCTGCCAGGGGTCGGCGGGCCACAGGCAGAAGGCCCAGCGCAGGAAGCCGTCCAGGTGCAGGGCATGGGTGAGCCAGCCATGCAGGCGCGCCTCTGGCAGGGGTGAGTGCAGGAAGGTGTTGGGGATGGGCGGCCAGCAGCACACATACCAGGTCATCTTGCCGCCGCGCGCGTGCAGCTGCGTGGTGAGGCGCGCAGTCAGGGCCGGGTCATGGCAAGCCAGCGGCAGGATGGGGGTGAAATCGATCACGCCGGCAGGGGCATCCTCAATAAACTCAAAGTGATTAATGGCCGCGCTGTACTGGAAGCCGGGCGCAGCCTGATGCACAAAAGCCAGGCTGCGGTTGAAAGCCTCCAGGTCGGCGGGTTCGTCGGCGGCGACCCGCACACGCTCCAGCACGCCCAATTCCGCCAGGTGATCCTGTAAGGCGCGTATGAATTGGCGCAGGTCAGCGGCGGTACGCAAGTAGGTGAAAACGCCCTTGGCTTCATCATAGCAGCGCACGCGCACGGCGTCGGGCGCATCCGGCGCGACTTTGCCAAAGCCATATTCCTCGTCCACCCAGATGTTCAGCAGCCCAAACACGTCGATATTCTGGGCCATGTGCTGCTTTGCCGCCAGGTCCAGGATGCGATCGAGCGCGGTATAGTCAAAGCGCAGGGAGCCATCGGCGGCGCGGGTCGTGCTGACCAGGGCATGTTCGTAAAGATAGGAAGCCTCCGCGCCATCGCGGAAGCAGCGCTGCCCCGACCAGGGCATCTCGGTCACCACCAGGCTGACCACCTTCTGCCCTAACTGCGCCAGGCTGGCGTAGTAGCGCTCGATCAGCGCGAAATGCGCTTCGCTCCACAGCGGCACGCGGTAGAAACGGGCGATGGAAGTGAGGTGCTGCCACAGGTTGAGGTGGAAGGCATAATCGGCCACGTCTGGCAGGGCATTTTGCGCCACACGCAGGCGCACCTGGCCTTCCCAGATGCAGCGTTCATCGCCAAAACCTTGCTGCGTATATGCGCGCACCGTCCCCAAGACCTCGCCCGGCGGCTGGTCTTTGGGCACCCGCAGGCGCACATACACCGGCTGCGCCCGCCCCGCTTGCGCTTCCGCCCAGCCGGAACGCTCGAAATACTCCATCCAGGCGCGCCCGTCATCCCCCGGCACATAGCCCACCGGGAAGACTTCGAGGCTGCCTTCCGGCAGGTCGGGGAAGGCGACTTCCAGGCGCACATGGGGAACAAAGCCCAGCGGGTGCTGCCAGTTAGCGCGGTCGACGACCAGCACAAAATCCTGATCGCCATACAGCTGCACCTGAAAACCGGTCACTTCGTTGCGCAGCGTGGAGAGGTCGATTGTATTGGTAAGCGCGGCAGGCGCATCCGCGCCGGGCCAGACCAGTTTGGTCAACGCGTCGGCAAAGGTAATTTGGTAGGAAGGGTCAGTGGTCATGAAGGTATTATACAGCCGCTGCGAACAGCAGTGGCCTATCCCCTGATTCCTACCACTTATCCGGCGGCAATCACCCGTGCGGATTAGCTTCCTAAAGCCGGTTTTAACCGGCGCCCACCCACAGCCCGGCGGGCTTTAGCCCCGGGCGGCTGGTTACCAACCGCATTTGCTATGAAAATTCTTCGCCTGGGTTATGGCAATGGTGAAGGTATGCGGTCGCCCGCCGTTCAAACGGCGGGCTGTGGGTCATCACCGGGTAAACCCGGTTCAATGAAGGGGGTCTTCTAAGTTCTTTGTAAGGAGACCTGCCAGGGTACTAAGCAGTTTCTTGTGGAGGGAGGCGTGCATTCGCGCCTCCCTCCACATTATTTCACCCTCCGCTCAGCGCCGGGAGGAAATTCACCGAACTATCCTCTTCCAACTTGTGGCGCAAGCCCTTGCCGCTGACCTGCCCGTCTACCGCCACGGTGATGCCTGGGCGCAGGCGGCTGCCGTCCAGCAGGCGCGTTTTGATGCCAGGGTAGCGCGCCTCCAGTTCGTCAACCACCTGGCGCACTGTTTCGCCGGGGACGGAAACCGTCTCCACCCCGGCGGTCAGGTCGCGCAGCAGAGCGGGGATAAAGACTTCAGCCATGCGCTTCCGCCTCAGCCAGGCATTTGCGCTGCATCCGGCTGCTGCTGCATGATTTTTTCCAGCAAACGCCCTGGCGACATGGGCAGCACCGTCATGCGCACGCCCACCGCATCATAGATGGCATTTGCCAGCGCAGCCGGCGGCGGTACGATGGGCACCTCACCCACCCCGCGCACGCCGTAAGGATGGCCCGGGTTAGCTACCTCCACCAGCACGGTGTCGATCATGGGCAGGTCGAGTGCGGTCGGCATGCGGTAATCCAGCAGGCTGGCGTTGAGCAGGCGGCCTTTTTCGTCATAGACATATTCCTCGTTTAAGCCCCAGCCCACGCCCTGCGCTACCCCGCCCTGGATCTGGCTCTCCACATAGGCCGGGTGGATGGCAGTGCCGACGTCCTGCACTGCCGTATAGCGCAGCACCTGCACCTTGCCGGTTTCAGGGTCGACCTCCACGTCCACGATATGCGTGGCAAAGGCCGGGCCCCATTTCTCCGCGCGCACCGAGGCGCTGGCGCTGATCGGCCCGCCCATATCGTCCATCTTGCCGCCCAAATCTGCCAGCGACATTTCCTGGTCTTTGGCATACAGGCAGCCGTCGGCATAGCGCACGTCCTGCGGATCCACTTCCCAGAACTGCGCCGCGCGCTGCTTCATCTCGGCGATTAACTTGTTACCCAGCTCATACACCGCGATGCCCGTGGCAAAGGTGGTGCGGCTGCCGTAAGTGCCTTCCGTATACCCTACCGAGTCGGTGTCGGCCACGTTGGCGCGCACGCGCTCCATAGGGATGCCCAGCGTCTCGGCCAGCTGCATGCCAATGGCGGCGCGGCTGCCGCCAATATCCACCGAGCCTTCCACCAGACTGATCGAACCATCCGGGTTGAGGCTGGCTGCGGCGCTGGATTTGCCGCCGTAGTTGCCCCAGTAACCGCTAGCCACGCCGCGCCCGCGATGGGGGCCTTCCAGCGGGGTCTGGTAGTGCGGGCTGTGCATGGCAGCTTCGACCGTTTCACGGTAACCGATCTTGCCGTAAACCGCGCCATCCCCGCGGCGGGTGCCTTCTTCGGCGGCGTTGATGCGGCGGAATTCCAGCGGGTCGATGCCCAGCTGATCCGCCAGTTCGTCGATCACCGTTTCAGAGGCAAAGGCGGCGTTCGTGCCGCCCGGCGCGCGGTACGCCGCGGCGCGGGGTTTATTCACCACCACATCGTAACCGTCAATCTGCACGTTTTCGATTTGATAGGGAGCCAGAATCACGCCCACCCCTGAGCCAACCGGCGAGCCGGGGTACGCGCCCGCCGCATAGGCCAGGTAGGCCTGTGCGGCAGTGATGCGCCCGGTCTTATCCGCACCCATCTTGATGCGGATGTAGGAGGCAGAGGTCGGGCCGGTAGCGGCGAGCACCTCCGTGCGGCTCATGGTCAGCTTGACCGGCCGGTTGCCAGCCTTCATTGAAAGCAGCGCGGCGACCGGCTCGAGGTATACGCCGATCTTGCCGCCAAACCCGCCGCCGATCTCCATCGGGACGACCTTAATGCGCGAGACGGGGATGAGCAGGATTTCTGAAACCTGGTCGCGCACGCCAAAGGAGCCCTGCGTGCTGCACCAGATGGTGATCTGCCCGTCCGAGTTCCACAGCGCGGTGGCATTCTGCGGTTCGAGGTAGCCCTGGTGCACCGTGGCGGTGTCGAACTCGCGCTCGACGATCACCTCTGCGGCGGCGAAGCCTTTTTCCAGGTCGCCCAGTTTTTCCTGCGAATGCTCGGCGATGTTAGTGGGCTGCTCGCCCTTCTGGCCAAACTCGCTGGTGCGCAGGTCATCCAGCAGGATGGGCGCATCCGGCTGCATGGCCTGGCGCACATCCGTCACCGGCGGCAGCACCTCGTACTCCACGCGGATGCGCTTGAGCGCTTCTTCCGCGTCGTGGAAGCTGGTTGCCGCCACGGCGGCAATGGCGTGGCCGTAATACAGCACCTTATCGCGCGCCAGGATGTTGTTGCTCTGGTAGCGCTGGTTGATCACGCCTTCACCCAACTCGGTGATTTTGCTTTCCAGGTCGGGCAGGTCGGCGGCGGTAACCACGGCGCGCACGCCGGGCAGCTTTTCGGCCTGGCTGGTATCAATGGACTGGATGCGCGCGTGGGCATGCGGGCTGCGCAGCACCGCGCCGTACAACATGCCCGGCAGGCGGATATCCGCGCCGAACTGGGCGCGCCCGGTCACTTTGTCGGTGCCATCCGGGCGCACGGGCCGCGTGCCGATCACTTTATAGGGTTCTTTGTTTTGCCCTTCTGGGACGTTCGCTTTGGGTTGTTTCACATTCATCTCTTCGCTCATGCGGTCACCTCCTGCGCACTCGCAGCCTGCGCCAGGCTCGGGCCCGAAACGCTTGTTTCCGCGGGCTTCTCGGCGCGCATTACTTCCGCGGCGGATAACACAGCGCGCACGATTTTGTCATAGCCGGTGCAGCGGCAGAGGTTGCCCGCCAGCCATTGGCGCACCTCATGCTCGCTGGGGTCCGGGTTCTGGTCCAGCAGCGCCTTTGAGGCTACGATAAAGCCAGGTGTGCAGATGCCGCACTGCAAAGCGGCTTCTTCCAGGAACTTCTGCTGCAAAGGGTGCAGACTGTTGGGCGGCGCGATGCCCTCGGCAGTGGTGACGGTGCGCCCGTCGGCCTCGACCGCCAGCACCAGGCACGAATTGACCAGCACGCCATCCAGGATGACGTTGCACGCGCCGCAGTTGCCATTGTTGCAGCCTTCTTTCACGCCGGTCAGTCCGAGCGTTTCGCGCAGCACTTCCAGCAGGCTCTGGCGCGCTTCACATAAAAATGTTGTTTCTTCACCATTAATTGTTGCGGTAACAGGTATCTTTTTTGCCATGGATGTAACCTTTCTAAGCTCCTCACCCCCGGAGTCCTCCCGCGCCAAATTTGCAAAGAAGGCGATTTTGGAGCGGGGTGTGGGCAAGCGGACTTAACAAAAATCGGATAAGCACCTTATCAGGCGCTGCTTTTAAATCTGCGCCTTGCCGTGCCCATTGCTACTCGGCGCTTGAGCGCGGCGCACAGCGCCGGTCAGCACGCGGCGGGTGAGCACCAGCGCGAGCTGCTTACGCTGCGCCGCTGTGCCGCGCATGTCACTGATTGGGCGGGCGGCAGACTGGGCAATGCGCGCCGCCTCTTCGATCGTCTCGGGTGTGACCGGCTTGCCCGCCAGAAACTCGCCCGCTTCCGCAACAAACAGCGGCGTAGGCGCGACCGCCCCCAGCGCTACCCTGGCAGAGGCGAAGCAGGTTTGGTCCGCATTCAACCAGACCGCCGCACCCACCCCGACCACGGCAATATCCATCTCGTTGCGCGGGATGAAACGCTGGTAATGCGCGCCAAAGCCGCTCACCGGCGCGGGCACACGGATTTCTACCAGGAATTCCCCCGGCTCGAGCGCGTTCTTGCCCGGCGCAACGCAGAACTGCTCCACTGGCAGCTCGCGCAAGCCCTGTGGCCCGGCGATCAGGCAGACCGCCTGGTGAGCGATCAGCGCGGGGATAGTATCCGCGGCGGGTGAAGCGTTGCACAGGTTGCCGCCTACCGTAGCCCGGCCCTGGATCTGCATTCCGCCGATCAGGGCGATCGCATCCATCAGGCCCGGGTAAGCATGGGTGATCGCCGCGTCGGCGCTGATGCGGCAGCAAGGTACTGCCGCACCCAGGCGCAGGCCCACACCGGGTTCATATTCCAGCCGGTTTACTTCGGGAATGCGCTTCACATCCACTACCACATCCGCAGCCTTGCGGCCTTCGCGCAGTTGAACCAGCAAATCAGTTCCACCGCTTAGAATGTGGGCAGTTTTCCCCTTTTCAGAAAGTAGAGCCACCACCTCTGGGATGTTCTGCGCAGCGACATAGTCGAAGTTTTGCAAAGTACACCTCCCTCATTTTCATGTAAATGTCTGCGTCCATTGTTTGATATCCCCCACTATCAATACGAAAATTATATACGTATTCTGGTTTGTTTTCCAGCCCATTCATGCTATAGTTACCGGTATGGACACACCGCTTACTGAACCTCTAACCATGGTCATTTTCGGCGCTTCAGGCGACCTCACCCAACGCAAGTTAATCCCGGCCCTTTTTAACCTGTACCGCAAGAAACGCCTGCCGGAAGTCCTCCAGATTGTGGGTTTTTCCAACCTGGAATGGGATGCTGAAACTTTTCGCCACAACCTGCGCGGCGCATTGGACAAGTTCGCGGATTATCCTTTTACCGACCCGGAATGGCTGGCCTTTTCCACCCACCTGACGTATCTATCTGCGGATTTCACCCATTCAGAAGACTATGCGAAGCTCAAGGCCCATCTAAAAAAGGTGGAGAGTGGCCCCACCGGGCGCATCTACTACCTGGCGACCCCGCCCGCCTTCTTCCCCAAAATCGCGCTGCACCTGGGCGAAGCGGATATGCTCAAGGAGGACCAGGCCTGGCGGCGCACGGTGATCGAAAAGCCCTTCGGCTCAAGCCTGCAGTCGGCGCAATTGCTCAACAAAACCTTGCACCAGGTGATGAGCGAAGATCAAATTTTCCGCATTGACCACTACCTGGGCAAAGAGACCGTGCAGAACCTGCTGGTTTTCCGCTTCGCCAACACCATCTTTGAACCGGTCTGGGGCAACAAATACATTGACCACGTCAAGATTTCGGTGGCGGAAGAAGTGGGGGTTGGGCACCGGGCCGGGTATTACGATAAGGCCGGCGTGCTGCGGGATATGTTCCAGAACCACCTGCTGCAGCTGCTGATGCTGATCGCGATCGAGCCGCCGGGCACCCTCAAGCACAAGGATCTGCATGCGCGCAAGGTGGCCGTGCTCAAAGCGCTGCGCCCGATCACCGGCGAAGATGTGGCGACCAGCACCGTGCGCGGGCAGTATATCGGCTACCGTGAAGAAGAAGGCGTCGCGCCCGATTCCGAGACGGCGACCTACGGCGCGCTGCGTATGTTCATCGATAACCCGCGCTGGAAAGGCGTGCCCTTCTACCTGCGTTCCGGGAAGGCCCTGCCAGCCAAATGTTCTGAAATCATCATCCAATTCATCTGCCCGACAACCGCCGTTTTCCCCTTGCCGCCCAGTGAGCAAATCACGCCCAACATCCTGGCGATTTACATCCAGCCCAATGAAGGCATCTTCCTGCGCTTTGAGGCCAAGGTGCCGGATACGGAATCGGACATGCGCTCGGTGGAGATGGAATTCCATTATGACACCTCTTTCGGGCCCAGTTCCATCCCCGAGGCCTACGAGCGCCTGATCCTGGAAGTGATGCAGGGCGACCATACCCTGTTCACCCAGGACGATACCGCCGAACTGGCCTGGCGCTGGCTCGACCCGATCCTGGCGGAGTGGGAAGGGCAGCATAACCCGGCGCTGGTGTTCTACGAGCCGGGCACCTGGGGGCCAGACGAAGGCGATAAGCTGATCGAAAACGACGGCGGCGCGTGGCAGATCACCTGCGGGCAGCCCGGGCTGCCGGTGACGAGTAAGAATATCGGCGGAGGGAAAGGTTGACGCTGCGCATTGCGCTGGCAGGGACAGGCGGGATCGCGGCGGTGCACGCCCAGGCGATCTGCCAGCTGGATGAGGTGGAACTGGCAGCCGTGGTCACCACCCGCGCGGACGGCGCGGCGGATTTCCGCGCGCGCTACCAGATCCCCAAAGCCTACCCGAGCACGGCAGAACTGCTGGTCGCCGAGCAGCTGGATGCGCTGGTGGTGTGCACACCCAACGCGCTGCACGCACGCCAGACCACCCTGGCGCTGCTAGCGGGAGTCCATGTGCTGGTGGAAAAGCCCATGGCGCTCAACGCCGGCGAGGCCGAAGGGATGCTGCGCGCCAGCCAGGCCTCTGGCAGCCTGCTGATGGTCGCCTTCTGCCACCGCTTTGACGCCGAGGTGCAGTGGTTAGCCGCCCAGGCCAGGGCTGGCAGGCTGGGCGAGATCGTGCGCACCAAGAGTTATGGGGTCCACGTGGGCTGGGGACCCAGCGGCTGGTTCAGTGACCCGGCTCTCTCTGGCGGCGGCGCGTTGATCGACATGGGCGTGCACGCCATCGACACCACACGCTTCCTGTTAGGCAGCCCCCAGCCGGCCAGCGTGTTTGCCCGCCTGGGCACTTATTATGAAGATATCCCCGTGGATGACACAGGCGTGCTGCTGGTCACCTGGGCGGATGGGACGGTCTCCTATATCGAATGCGGCTGGAACCAACCCCACGCGGACGGGCCCGAGGGCGCGACGCAGTTGTACGGCACGCAGGGCTTTGCCACCCTGGCCCCGGCAGAAATGCAGCTGCGCAGCAGCGGCGAGGTAATTACCGAGCGCCCCGACCTGACCCCGGCGGAAATCGAGGAATCCCAGATGTATCTGCGCCAGATGGCGTATTTCTGCGACTGCATCCGCAGCGGAACGCAGCCCATCCCCAGCGGCGAAGATGGCTGGGTGGTGGCGAAGATCACCGACGCGGCGTATACAGAGCGATGCCTCGGGAGCAGCGGTGCAGATCGCATAGCAGCAGCTTGAGGATGAGGGTTCAGCGCAGCGAGGGGATGGCAGGCCTCACTCCTCTTGCCCGGCGTCACGGCAGCGTGGCGCGCAGGAAGCTCAACCAGTTGGCGCTGAGCACCGGGATGCGCGCCTCGGCAGGCAGAGCAGCGGCGACTTTATAGAGATCCGCGATTGTATCCATCTCGCGCGGGCTCTCCGCCCGGCCAAAACCACCGTCCAGGTCGGAGCCAATGCCGATATGCTCCCAGCCCGCCAGACCTGCCATATATTCCGCCATACGCCGGAACTGGTCGCTTAGAGTAACCGGGATGGTTTTATCCTGCCGCCAGCGCGGGTCGAGGAAGGCGTTGTACAACACCAGCCCGATCACACCGCCCCGCCCGGCGACCGCGCGGATCACCGCGTCACTGAGATGCCGCTGGGTAGGAATCAGGGCGCGCGCGTTGGCGTGTGAGGCGCAAACGCGTGGAAAACCGCGCTCCAAACCCTGCCACACCCCCACTTCAGCCAGGTGAGCAATATCCCAGATAAAACCCAGCTCGGCCATCTGCTCCAGCAGCGCTTCTCCCGCTGCCGTCAGCCCGCCCGGTCCCGGCGGCTTACTCCCACTCGCCACCCCCGTACCATACTTCGTATCCCCATAGGTCAGCCCGATCATACGCAGGCCGCGCCGCCACCATTTGGGCAGGTCACGCACCTCCATAATGGGGTCCGCACCTTCCATCAACAGCACCAGGCCCGGCTTGCGGTCCGCCTGCCACAGCTGCAGGTGATCCGCCAGGTCCCGCGCCGACTGGATCAGCCGCACCCAGCCCTGCCGTTCCCACTGCTCGTACAGCGCGATCTGCTGGAGCGCCTGGAACTCAGCCTCCGCCGCCGTCCGGTACAGCGCCGATGGCGGCTGGAAGTCTTCCCCCACATCTGCGGCCAGGAAACCCGGCGTTACCGTGGCACAGGCGACCGCCACCCCGCCGCGCATCAGCTCCGGTAAGGAAACCGTCGCCTGCCAGGGTGTATCGTTGCCCGCCGCGCGGATTTCCGCAATCGATAACGTGGCGTCCCGCCCAAACAGGGTTACATTTTCGGCCAGGTCAAGATGCCCATCGACCAGGGGGATATCGTGAAAAGAGGAGGAATCCATGCTTGCTCCTTAAAAGGGATCTTACCAGGAATTAGCTCCCTGCGAAACCCCGCAGCCCCTTCCGTCCCCTACTCTAAAATCGTGAAAAACATGCGCTTCTGAAGCAGGGAGGACCAAAACCATGCGCTAGAAAACGTGTTTTGATGCGCTTACCTAAAACAGATGTATCATTAACCTACTATACCCAATAAGGAGCAGACCCTATGTCTAAACTTGCCTTGTTAGGCGGCGATCCGGTGCGCAAAGAGCCTTATCCCGACTGGCCGGTGTTTGATGAGCGCGATGTGGCGGCAGTCACGGCGGTAGTACAGTCGGGCAATTGGGGCGGGTTTCCATACCCAGGAACGCACACGCAGGAATTTAACGAGCGTTTCGTGGAGATGCAGGGGGGCGGATACCCGGTGCTGTTGATTAACGGTACGGTGTCGATGGAAGTGGCTTTGCGCGCCGCCGGGATCGGTTGGGGGGACGAGGTGATCGTGCCCGCGCTGACCTTCCAGGCCACGGCGGTCGCGCCGATGGCGGCGGGGGCCATCCCGGTGCTGGCGGATATCAACCCAGAGAACTACTGCCTGGACCCACAGGCGGTTGAAGCGTCCATCACCCCGCGCACGAAGGCCATTATCCCGGTGCACCTGGGGGCGCAGATGGCGGATATGGACGCGATTATGGCGCTTGCTGAAAAGTATCACCTGGTGGTAATTGAAGACTGCGCCCACGCACACGGCGCGAAGTGGCGCGGGCGCGGAGCGGGCACCTTCGGTGATTTTGGCTCCTTCAGCCTGCAGTCGTCCAAAGTGCTGACCACCGGCGAGGGCGGCCTGCTGCTGTGCCGCACCGAGGAAATGGCCAAACGCGCGGAGAGCATCATCAACTGCGGGCGGCCGTATGAAGTCAATGGGGAAGAAGTCTACACGCTGGGCGCAAACTTCCGCCTGGGTGAACTGCAAGCCGCGCTGGGCGTGGCCGGGCTGCAGCGTTTCCCACAACAGCTACAGGAGCGCAATGCGAACGCCAACTACCTGGAGGAAGCCTTGAGCGAGGTGCCAGGCGTGCGCCTGCTACGACGTGACCCGCGCCACACCACGCGCGCCATCTATATGTATGGTTTTGCCATCGACCCTGAAGCTTTCGGCGTGAATCATACCGGGGTGTGCCGCGCGCTGGGGGCTGAAGGCATCCCGGCAGGCCCAGGCTATGCCCCGCTGCATCACGAGCCGCTGTTCCAGCCGCAGTTATCCAAACTGCCTGTGCCCAGCGCCTTTCCCGAGCACTTCAACTTTGCCGAGATGCACTTCCCGGAGGCCGAACGTGCGGGCGAGCGCGAATCGATCTGGCTGGCAGAGCGCGTTTTCCGCGCTGGCCGCCAGGGCGTGGATGATTTCATCGCCGCGCTGCTTAAGTTGCAGGAAAACCGGGATGAACTGGCGCGGGGCGAGGTTGCAGGAGACTGAGGCGTACTCTTCAAATTCTTTTCGACCTGCATAAATTTCCCCAGAATCGGAATATCTGTTGTATAATCCAGATAATCGACGAACGAATTCCAGGTGATTGCACCTGTTTGGGATCCTAAATAAAACCTTGCCCCTGCCTGCCTGGATCGCAGACTGAATGACCGGCGCTTGGGCAGCCATCTTAACAGTAGCCCGACTACTCATACACCTGCAGAGGAAATTTAGAAAGCTTTCATGCTCGTTCTTCATGCACACTGGGCAGCTCCCCGCAAGCCGGAGCAGAGCGGTGGTTTTCTGTTTTGGGCGGAAGATTCAGACTGCCCGCAGCCAACCCTCCAGCATGGCCGGTTGCCCCAAAAACCCCGCGCTAAGGCGCACCCCTATCTGGCGGCCAGCGACACGTTAAAGCCCCTCCTGCGTAAGGAGGAGGCTCGGCGCGAGTCACTGACGCTCAGCCTGCCCTCGACGCGCAGCGGACCGCTGCCATCCCCGGGCCTGGCGCATAACTGGGATCTCGACCGGGATACACGGCCATTCCTGGCTCCCTGGCAGGTCAACGGCGTGTGGCTTTCACCGCCCGACGCCCTGCCCCTGCTGCTCGACCTGCCTTTGCTGGAACTCAGGAACCGCGGGCTGGCCCTGAGCGAAGATGCGCGTTATTGGCGCATCGCGGCGACGATGGCGCTGGAAGCAATGGCCGCGCAGAAGGTCGTGCCGGTCATCCAACCGGCGCGAAACAGCTACTTTGCCCGCTGGCAGCCGGTGATGGACAGCCCGCGTGACGCGCAGCGGCTGGCCTTTATGGAAAAGAATATGCCGCCGGTGTGCCGCGCCGAGTGGAGCAATGGCCGCGGCGAGCCGCCAGCCTCCCCCCGCGCGCTGCTGGCCAGCTTCTTTAACAGCCTGTGTGACGCCCTGGCGCGCAAATGGGGCAGCGCCGAACTAAAACGCAACCCCAACTGGGGCGACCAGCCCGCTTTCCGCTGGATCGCGGCCCTGTTCCGCGGGGACGCCGCCATTAAAGGTGTGCCGGCGCAGCTGCAAGCCCTGGAAAGCGGCTTCCGCGCCTGGATCCGCAACCTGCACCTGGCCGGGGATAACCATTTCCGCATCGCCTTTCACCTGGAGCCGCCCGGTGAACTGGGCAACGGCGCGGGCTGGCAGCTGCACTACCTGCTGCAAGCCCGCGACGATCCCAGCCTGCTGGTGCCCGCCGATCAGGTCTGGAAGGCGACCAGCACGGTGCTGACCCAGTTGGGCCGACGCTTTGAGCAGCCCCAGGAACGCCTGCTGGCGGGCCTGGGCTTCGCCGGGCGAGTATTCGCGCCCATCTCGGCCAGCCTCAAAGAAAAAAGCCCTACCCATCTCGACCTGGACACGCGCCAGGCGTATACCTTCCTGCGCGAGGCGGCGCCTCTGCTGGAAGAAAACGGGTTCGGCCTGCTGGTGCCGCCCTGGTGGAACAAACCTGGCGCGCGGTTGGGGATGCGCCTGCGCCTGCGCCCCCGCCAGAAAACCGTCAAGCAGGGTAAAATGTCCTTTGAAAAGCTGGTGCAGTATCAGTGGGAGCTTTCGCTGGGCGAGACAGCTTTGACCGAGCAGGAGTTCCGCGCGCTGGCGGCGCTCAAGACGCCGCTGGTGCAGGTGCGCGGGCAGTGGGTGCAGCTCGACCCGGAGCAGGTGGAAGCTGCCATCTCTTTCTGGGAGAACCAGTCGCTCAAGGGGCAGGTGAGCCTGCTGGAAGCCCTGCAAATGGGCATGAACGCCAGCGAGATCTCCACGCGCCTGCCGGTGGAAGAGGTGGTCACCGAAGACTGGTTGAGCGACTGGCTGGAACGCTTCAGCCAGCCGGGCAAGATCGACGTGCTGCCGCAGCCCGCCGGGCTGACCGGCACCCTGCGCCCTTACCAGCGCTACGGCTACGCCTGGCTGGCCTTTTTCCGCCAGTGGGGACTGGGGGCCTGCCTGGCAGATGATATGGGCCTGGGTAAAACCATCCAGACCCTGGCGCTGCTGCTGAAGGAAAAGGACTTTTACGGGCAGTTCTCCCCGCCGGTGCTGCTGGTCGCCCCTACCTCGGTGGTGACCAACTGGGAACGCGAAGTGCGCCGTTTCGCGCCCGGCTTGCGCACGTTGATCCACCAGGGCCCAGGCCGCCCGCGCGGCGCGGCCTTTGAGCAGGCCCTGGGAAACGTGGATGTGGTGCTGACCAGCTACGCCCTCATCCGCCAGGACGCGGAAATGATGCAGGCTGTGCGCTGGCACGGGCTGATCCTGGACGAAGCGCAGAATATCAAGAACCCCTCCGCGCGCGTGACGCAGATCCTCCGCAAGATCCCGGCCGATTTCCGCCTGGCGCTGACCGGCACGCCGGTCGAAAACCGCCTTTCGGAACTGTGGTCGATCATGCACTTCCTCAACCCCGGCTATCTGGGCTCGCGCGAGGCCTTCCACAACACCTTCGCCCTGCCTATCGAACGCTATAATGACGTTGAAGCCGCCGAACGGCTCAAGAAAATGGTCGGGCCGTTCATCCTGCGGCGGGTCAAGAGCGACCCGAGCGTAATTCAAGACCTGCCGGAGAAGGTGGAGACGCGCGTCTACTGCAACCTGACCGAGGAGCAGGCCACGCTCTACGAAGCGGTGGTGCAGGATGCGCTCAAGCAGGTGGAGGAGAGCGAGGGCATTGGCCGCAGCGGCAACGTGTTGAGCATGTTGATGAAACTCAAGCAGGTATGCAATCACCCGGTGCAATTCCTGCATCAGGGCGCTAACGCCGACCCGGCGGAGATGTCGGGCTGGGTGATCCGCAGCGGCAAGCTCGAGCGGCTGGTGGAAATGCTGGAAGAAGTGCTGGCCGAAGGCGACCGGGCGCTGATCTTCACCCAGTTTGCCGAGATGGGCGAGCTGCTGGCGAATACCCTGCCGCAGGCGCTGGGCAGCCCCGCGCTGTTCCTGCACGGCGGCACGCCCAGTAAGAAACGCGATGAAATGATCCGGCACTTTCAGGATGACCCGCACGGCGCGCCTATTTTCATCCTGTCGCTGAAGGCGGGCGGCATCGGGCTTAACCTGACCCGCGCGAACCACGTCTTCCACTTTGACCGCTGGTGGAACCCGGCGGTGGAAAACCAGGCGACCGACCGCGCCTTCCGCATCGGGCAGAAACAGAACGTGCAGGTGCACAAGTTTGTCACCCTGGGCACGTTGGAGGAGACCATCGACGAGATGATCGAAAGCAAGAAAGGCCTGGCCCAGTCAATTATTGGCGGCGGCGAAGGCTGGCTAACTGAAATGAGCACGGCTGACCTGCGTAGTCTGGTCGAACTGCGAAAGGGGTAAAAGCATATGGCAGATCATACGGACCAGAGCACACCGGAAAAGCAGGAACAAGCCAGAAAACAGGGCAGCCGCCGCCCGCGCGGGCGCAGCGGCCCGCGCCGCAGCCGCCAGTCGAGCGGCAGTGACGCCCAGAACCCACCCTCAAACCCAAACGACAGCGCCGGGAGCCAGAGCCCAAAGACTGAAGAAAACCAGGACAGCAACCGCGCGCCAGGCAATCGCACGCCAGGCAATCGCGCGCCAGGCAATCGCGCGCCAGGCAATCGTAACCAAAGCAACCGTAACCAAAGCAAGCGCACGCAAGGCAAGCGGCCTCAAAGCAACGATACACAAAGCAACATTACGCAGAGTAACGGCGCGCAGAGTAACGGCGCGCAGAGCAACGGTTCGGAAAACAACGACACGAAAAGCAATGGTACACAAAACCGCTCGCAAGGCAACCGTTCGCAAGGGAACCGTACACAAAACAACCGTTCGCAGAGTAACCGCGCGCAAAGTAACCGTACACAAAACCGTTCACAAAGCAACCGGAGTAACCGCGGCAACCAGAACAGGCCAAACAACAGCCTCACCAGTGACCCCAGCCGCGGCAGTGATAAAACCAGTGGAAACGAGCTCAACCCCGCCAGCAGCGCGGAACCAGGTAACAGCAGCGGCGAAAACGCCAGCAGCCGCCCGAACAAAAGCAGTCGCGGCAGCAGCGGCAGCCGTGGCAGCAGCGGCAGCCGTGGCAGCCGAAATGGCCGCCCCAGCAACAGCCTGGATAGTCGCAAAAGCCAGGGTGGTGACAGCAGCAGCGGCGGCAGTAGCCGTAGCAACAGCCGTAGCAACAGCCGTAACAGCCGAAGCGGCAGTGGCCGCGGCAACAGCCGGAGCAGTTCCCAGGAACGGGAGGCCCCACCCTTCCGCCCGCCGGCCTCGGTGCCCATCCGCACCAACCGGGGTATTAAGGCGCGCAGCCAGCGCGGCGCGTTCAGTAAAAACTGGTGGGCCAAACGCTGGATCGAGGCGATGGAGCAGCTGGTGGACCGCCTGCGCTTGCAGCGCGGGCGCAGTTACGCGCGCACCGGGCAGGTGCTGTCCATCCAGGAAGTCAAGAACGGGGTCGAAGCTTCTGTGCAAGGCTCGCGCCCGCAGCCCTATAAGGTGACCCTCGAGGTCACGCCGCTCACCGACCGGCAGTGGGAGCAGGTCATCGACGCGCTGTCCGAGCAGGCGCTGTTTACCGCGCAGCTGCTGGCAGGTGAGATGCCTGGCGACATCGAGGATGCCTTCAACACCGCCGGGGTCAGCCTGTTCCCTACTGAGAGCGGCGATCTCTATACGCATTGTTCCTGCCCGGACTGGGCGAACCCCTGCAAGCACGTCGCCGCCACGCACTACATCCTGGGCGACCGCTTCGACGACGATCCTTTCCTGCTGTTCCGCATGCGCGGGCGCAGCCAGGAAGAAATTTTGCAGGCGCTGCGCGCACGGCGCGCTGGTTCCAGCGAAGTGGAAAACGCCGTGGATGAAGCGGAAGAAGCGGTCGCGGAGATTGAACCCGGCGAGGCGCTGGAAGACGCGCTGGATCACTTCTGGGAAGCTGCCGAAGATTTGAACAGCTTCCCGCTGACCATCCGCCCGCCAGCGATGGACATGCCGCTGCTCAAACGCCTGGGCCAACCCGCCTTCCTGGCAGGCGAGGCGCTGGAAAGCCTGTTCAAACCCATCTACGACACCTTCACCCACTCCGCTCTGCGCGCCGCCTACAGCGACGAAGAACCCTACGACGGAACGAATGAGAATGAGTCTTAAACGAGTGAGGGCAGCTTGGCTGCCCTCACTCGTTTAGATTAACTAATTTTCGTTCCGCACTCGGGGCAGAATTTGGCCCCGTTGGCCTGCGCGCCGCAGCTGGGGCAGACCCCGGCGGGAGCGGGTTGTTCCATCCTGTTGCCACAGTTGGGGCAGAACTTGGCTCCCTGCGTCTCGGTGCCGCACTTGGGACAGGTGGTATTGGCGGGCTGGACCAGCGGGCTGCCGCATTCCGGGCAGAATTTGGTCCCGGCGGCGGCGAGGGTGCCGTCCTGCGGGCAGCGCGCCATGCTGGCGCTGGCGCGCTGAGCAGCCTGCCCAGCCTGTTGGGCGGCTTCTCCCATCTGCTTGAAAGTATCGCCCAGGCCAAAGGCGCTGGCGAAGCCTTTGATCACCGAACCCGCCTGTTCGGCGCGCGCCTCGCTGATCTCGTTGACCCGCGGGGAATCCTCGTTGCAGAAACCGGCCTGCTCGTCAAAGTCGGAGATGCACACCACCTTCTTACAGGTGGGGCACTCGCGGAAGCGGTCCTTGACCTGTGCCCAGTGCGCCTGGAGCTGGTCGGCGGTCAGCGAATAGATGTAGCGCGGATCCTGCCCGGTGACGTTTTCGGCCAGCGCCCCGCCAAACAGCGGCACTTTGCGCAGCAGGTCCCCCGCCATGCGGCGGCCCATGTCGGTGGCAAGCGTGTTTTTCAGATCCGGCTGACTGCGAAACTCACGGTCGCAGCATTCACAATAAAAGACGGCGTACGGCCCCATCCCGTCATTGCGGACGTCGTAACGGGGCATGCGGCTGGGTGCAGACATAGAACCTCCCCTGATGGTTAATGGTATTGGGCGAATACGGGTATCCCCCCTTCGCCATGCAAACCTGCAAGCGTGTGGTATGTTTTATTATAGTGAGATCGTGGATTATTACCAGTGGGGAATCGATCGCAAATTTGTAAAGTATCATGAGGAGAGAGGCCGTGCACGAATGAAGAAGGGCCGGTTTTGTAGACGCTGACGATGAATGTTAAGGAATAATCGCATCCGAAAGAACAGTCGCGCACCTGGTTTATTCGATTATTCGTTTCCCATTCGTGAGCGGCCTCTCCTCTTTCTGGCGTGCTATAATGAAAATCCAGCCGTGCTGAACGGCAGTATCCGAGGGGGATAGATTCAGGAGGTTTTATCTATGGCAAAAACAAACCCAGAAGCCAGCCAGGCGGAGCATAACCCGCCCAAGCTCAAGGCGCACCAGGGCAAAGGCTGGGCAGTCAAAGAAGGCAAAGTGAGCGAAGCGGGCCAGGGCCAGCAGTTCCAGTCCAGCGGCACCACAGACCTCATCTACAATAACCCCTTCTCACAGATCGTCGAACGAGCCTGGTACGACGGCAAGATCGTCTACGCCATCGTCGGCGAGAAGATGCACGTGAGCGACACGGATAAGATCAAAGTCGCCGACGAGTACCAGCCGGTCTATGACGTGGAACTGGACGAAAACGGTTGGATGATCAGCCACAAGGAAGTGCCGGGGCAGTTCAACATCTACGACAGCATCCCCGGGCAGGAACGCTACAGCGCCATCTGGAAGTTCTACTACGTGATCGTGCCGCAAGACTACGAGCCCAACGCCCTGCGCTCGGTGCAGGACTGCAAAGACAGCGGCTACGAGATCCGCGAGAGCAACTTCTACCGCAACTGACCGATCCTGTAACCCGCCGGTCGGCGGGAATATGGGTCGTCTATAAATGGACGGAGAATAAATCGCCTCCGCTGGCTGTAGGGCGCGGGTCGCCGTGACCCATGCCCCGGCTGGCGGAGGCGTTTTTGCACCACGTCTTCCCGGCTGCCACTCGGCCCGGACCCGCCCTGGGGGAAAGAGGGCAGGTCCGGGCCGTGGTGGGATTGAGGTGACTTGCCTGCTGGGAAGGTTTTTGGCTCAGGGTCACCTGCCCGCGAGACCTGCGCCCTACAAGAAACGGAATATTCGTTTATTCGTGCGCGCGCAGCGCATTCGGGGACGGCTTAAATTTGAAGGGGACTGCCTATCAAGGATAAGGCAGTCCCCTTCTGTTACGCTGAGAGCTTTTCTATAGCCGTGGCTTACTTGACGTCAAACGTTACGAAGTAATTGAGACCAGTAACTCCATCGACCTTGAATTGAAGCTTCCAGGTTCCGGAAGTCAGACCTTTCGTGCTCAGATTGAAGATATAGCCACCCGTTGTGCCCAGGGTTGGGTCATAGCGGAAGTTGCTGTCTGGATTCGCATTTCCCGAATCTTCAACTAAAGAAGAGGAATCGCTGTCTTTCTTCAATAATACCGAGGAAGTTACGACAGTATTTGAAGCTGAAACATTTGCGCCATTTGCATCGCAAAGCTGTAGTTTCACCGGGACAGTGCTGCCAGACTTATGAGACTTGGTTTGATCGTAAAGGACACAGATGTTGTAATGGACGTTGTATGTCCCCTCAAGCTTTTCAATATTGCCAGCGTTGTCCTTTGCTTCAACTGTAAAGGGAAACGTTCCAATTTTTGATGTATCTACAGTCAGGTTCTTTGGGCACGACTGGATACCAGAGAGACTATCTGTGCATGTGAAGCTGATAACAGCTGGAGATTGATTCAGAGCAAAACTTAGACTGCTTGTTGAAATTACTGGTTTTGTCTTATCAATTTGTACATCTACCTTATTAGCAGTCTCAACATTACCAACATTATCCACACTCCAGAAGGTGATGTTGGTAGTCCCTTCATCACTGATTTCGACATTGGTTCCCTCTTGTGGCTCTCCGCCGTTGACCGTAAAGTAGGTCTTGGAAACCCCACTAAAAGAATTGGTAGGAGAGAAAGTGACAGTTACATCTGTATTTTTCCAGCCGTCAGGAGCATCAGAAATGGTTACAGGCGCTGATTTATCAATCTTGACCGGACCAAAAGACGTTTCAGCACTATTACCAGCTTTGTCTGTAACAGTACCTTTGACAGCGTCTAGTTCCCCTTCTTCACTAATTGTTTGGAAAGGTGAGCAAGCTGATACACCAGATAGTTCATCATAACAAGAGAAAGAGACGGTTACGTTCTGATTCGTCCATGTATCTGCCGAATAATCTGCTTCATCAACTGTTTTTGCAGTCGCGGTGATCGTCGGAGCAGTTGCATCCCGTTTAATGGTCAATGAACTTGCATTAGTGCTAAGTCCCGCATCATTGGTGCAAGATCCATCAAATGTTTCACCTTCCGTATCTGAATCCAAGACCTGTTCACTTATACAAGTAACTGGGCTGCTGATATCATCCGAACCAGAGGTGATAATTTTTACATTGCTGATATACCAATCATTGTCCCCTAAATCCCCCTCTGCGGATAAAGCTGCGGACGGTTCCGTTTTATCAAGTTTGACTGACAATAGGGATGCTTTCGTTGTTAGACCCGCATTATTAGTACACGAGCCAGTAAACTCTTTACCAGTTGTTTCCTCCGTTTGATGCTGAATGGCTGTGCAGGATGCAATACCACTAACACTGTCTTCGCCAGTAGTAGTTATGTCCACATCACTTGTAAACCACCCGTTACTGCCTGAGGTTCCGGACGGATTAAGCTTAACCTTCTCCGGGGCTGTCGTATCAACCTTCACATCGATTTGAGATTTCCCTTCATTTCCAGCAAGGTCAAAGCAAGTGGCGTACAGAGTTGTGGCACTATCCCCAGGATAGGAGGTACTTATTGTGCATTTGTCGCTATCAATACCAGAACCAGTGCCATCGTTCCAGTTCCAATTAACGACTATCGCACTCGTGTACCAATCATTATTGCCAAGCGTACCTACGATAGATGGAGTTGCGGTTGGAGGAGTAGTATCAGAAGGAGCGCATGAGATAACATTTGCTGTAACTTTCATTGTGTCTTCACGAACAATCCCTTTGTTTCTGCATCTTTACCCGTATCAGTATCCTGTCCCACTATATAATACCGATCCAGAGAAAGAAGAAACAGAAGAGCCAGCAACAAATTGGACTTCCGAAGTAACAGCATCACTCATTGTATTATTGGCAATTGATTCCCAGTTATCTGGGAGTGTTATTACTTTTTCCTCTCCCATCTTTGCTGATAATCCTGGACCGGAAACCGTTTCCACATCGATTGTTACTGTAGTCTCTGACTTAAATGCATTTCCTCCCCCTGCGCGTTTTATTGCCACCGGTACCGAAACTGTTTTTGTACTACCAAGGCACACATCACCAAGAGACAGATCATTATTTGCTACAGGCGCAACACCATCCCCATCTGCTACAGTGTTATCTGCAAACACAAAGGTAGTTCCAATCATTAGGACCAGAATGGTCACTAGCATCACTACTTTTCGAAGGAATTCCCGTTTCATTTTTGCATTCTCCCGAAATTAATTAAAAACAAAACCAGCCGAATTGAACGATGGGCCGGTTTCGCTATTGGCTCCCGGATGACCTCCCCAGCCTGGGCTGGTTAAGCGACCAAATACAGTCGTCCGTTCAATGCCGCCAAACAATATAGATCTTGATGAGAGCTTATCCTGCCAGCTTAGATATTTCCCCCTCCACAAACAGGACAGAAAAAAAATATAGTTTTCGATCTTTCTTTGATATACACAGATAACGAGTGCTCTACAAACTTGTTACAGAAATTCCGGCAGTTTTGAAACGAAGTTGTAAGGGAATTTTCGGCCGCCTGGGCGCAGGCCGGGCGTTAGGGAATTTCCCCTGCCGCGCTTTCCCAGATCCCCTACTAGACGCAAAGGCCATTTCAGGGCATTGTGTAACCAGTCAATACCGTCCCTCGAGGACGTAATCAGGGAAAGGAGCAGAAGAATGCCCGATTGGAACCGAAATGAACAACGGCGGCGCAGCCGGGTCAACCGCCCGGGATATGGCAAGATCAACCCGCTGTACGAGGAGCTGCCCACCGGGCGAGCGGTGGACCGCCGCTACCAGATGTACCAGACCGAACCGGGCTCCGCGCGGCATCGTGCCCGGGATTTTGAAGCCTGGGAGCGCCGCGCGCCGCAGCCCGCCGAGCTGCCCATGCGCCGCCGCGACCGCGCCCCCGCCCCGCGCGGGCGTGCCGGGCGCATGGCTGAGTACGCGGTCTGGCGCGGCGGGGAGCATTTTCAGGAAGAAGATGAAGTGCGGCGGCGCTGGCAGCTGCGGCGCGCCCAACTGGCCCGGGAAAATGACCGCGCCCTGCGCCAGCGCTTGGAACGCGCCCGGCAGGCAGACCTGAGCCCTCGCGAACGGCGCGAGATGGACCTTCGCGTACGGCGCGAGCAGCAGCAGTACCGCGAACAACAGCGGCGCTACGCAGCCCAGGACCGGGAATATGAACAAATCCACGGCTGGCGCGGAACGGCTGACCCGGAAGGCGCCGGGCGCTTTCAAGATGCGCGCCAGGGGCCGTACCGCACGGGTTACCAGGGCCAGTTTGGCGCTGATACCCCGCCCCATTACCGCGACCGCTACCGCCGGCCCTGGCAGGGCGGCATGGAAGAGAACCGCTTTGTCGAGCGCCGCCCGGTGCGCCCCTTAGAGCGCGGCGGGTGGGAGGAAGAAATCCGCGTGCGCGAATATCACCGCGCCATCCCGAACCTGCCCGGGTTTAACCCCGGCGAGCGCCGCACAGACGACGAGGATATCCGCGGGGATATTTACGAGCTGCTCTCCGATAACCCCCATATCTTCGCGCCCGATGTGAACGTGAGCGTAAAAGATGGCCAGGTGCGCCTGGAAGGGGTGGTGCGCAGCCAGCGTGAAAAAGACATGGCAACTGAGATTGCCCAAATGGTGCGCGGCGTGCGCCAGATCGATAACCGCCTGGATACGATAATCTAGGTGATTTTGGGGGATATCCTATCGCCGGAAAGGGATTATTTCTATCTGGCGAGGTTCAATTTCCCCCATAGATCCGGTTTGTACTATCTATTACCATTAAAACACCAAAAAAGTGTTTGCCGACTGGCTCGTCGTTAAAGATGATTAGGATGTCTGCGAGAAGTACACTTTTTATTTAGTGAACAAGTGAAAGCTTATTGTTATAAGGAGGAAGAAATTTTATGAAACGTTTATTATTGCCATTAACGGTTTTCATTATGGCTGCCCTCGTATTAGTGGCTTGCGCCCCGAATGTTGGGGTCGTCCCGAATACAGGCAGCACCCCGACCGTCTCGCTGGCGGCGACCGATACCCCAATGATGGCACAGACCAACACCGTGGCACCTGAAACACCGGCGGCTGAAACTGGCATAACCCCGCTGCCGCAGACGACCACTTCACCGCTGCTCACCGGAACCCCCGTCGCAGCCACCGCTTTACCGGTTCTGACCGGAACGCCTGGTGAAGTAGGCATCACCCCCATTCCGCAAACGACCAATTCCCCATTACTTACCGGCACGCCATCCGCGAATATTCATGAGCTGAACCCGGTGATCGGGAACTACGTACGCATGAGCAAACTGATGAATTCTGCCGTGCTGGGGAGCAATGGAAATCAGGTGGGCACGGTTGCCGGCTTGCTGCTGACTAACCCCAACCCTGACTTTAATAACAATTCAGCCAGCGGCAGCAGCGCTACTGTCCCGGCGCCGACCCCCGCCCCGGCGACCAGCATTCCCCATGTGGAATACGTGATGGTCAGCCCACAGGGCGACAACACGCAGGTGGTTTTGGTTCCGTGGTTGGGCTTTGACTTCGTGAACGGCACGCAGAACAATGGTAGCGTACTGTTGAACATTGCCGACAGCGCCTTTAATAATGCCCCGCGTTTCGACCTCTCCGGCCTGAACAGCGGCGCAGTGCAGCTTGGCAATTCCGTGTCGCAGTACTGGGCTGGCCAGAACCTGGCACAGCCGAATAACAGCACCAGCGGTGCGGCTACCAACGTGGCTGCCAATGGCGCCCTGTTGGTCGTGCCGAGCAACTTCAACGGCGTCAACGTCACCGATTCGAAGAACGCCGTCATCGGGCCGGCCAGCGACGTGCTGATCAACCCGGGCACCGGCGAACTGGCTTACCTGGTCTTCAACGGCGGGCAGCTCTTAGGCAATAACACCTACGTGGTGCCTTTCCCGGTTTTGCAGTTGGGCGCGAACGGCCCCCAGCTCAATAACATCCAGCTGAAAGTGCCGACCAACGTGGTGAGCCAATCCCCGTTCTTTACCACTGTGGACCAAATCCCAATGGATAAAGGCTTATCTGAAAAATTGAACCCTTACTGGAAGGATTTCTTACCTTCACAGTTGAAATAACCTGAGGGTTTGTTCTGGGACCGCCTAAAAAAGATTTTTAGGCGGTCCCTCCCCTGCCAGTCAATGGCGCTTCGGCTTGAGACCCGGCAGGAAGATCTATTCGCAACCATTAATTAGGATGACACCGAAAGGAGATTTTTACGGAATGAGAAAAATACTCTTCCCGATTACATTATTCCTCATGGCGGCGCTGTTGTTGACAGCGTGCGCCTCGACGACGCCGACCGGCGCCGCGCCGACCGGCGCCGTGCCCACCGCTGCCGCACTGACCACAGGCACGCCCGGGGCAGGCTTTTTAACCACCGGCACGCTGCAAGCGCCTGCCGTCGAAACGACCAACACTGCCGCGGTTGGGGCAGGTACCGGCGTACCCGTTGCATCGCCCACACCCGGCTTCTTGACCACCAGCACGCTGCAAGCCCCTGCGGTTGAAACGACCAACACTGTCCCGGCAAGCGCAGTTTCTGAGACCCCCATAGTGGTCACCACAGGCACCCCGCTTCCGGCGATTACCATTACCCCAGCGAGCGCCAGCGCGGCTTCAGCTGCTGGAACGCAGACCCCTGCCGCGCAGGCCGCCAGCCAGGCGCAGTACGTGCGGCTTTCGAGCATCTTGAGTACCAACGTGAACGGTAAAGGCACGCCCAATATTGGCAGCGTGGACGGCGTGATTATTCAACGCCCCGCGCTAAAGAATGACACGACTGCCCCAAACGCCAGCGCCCCAGCCAGCGTGATTGCTCCTTCCATTCAATACCTGGTGGTGAACCCCAACGGGACCGCCTCCAGCGTGGTGGGCAGCTCTACCGGAACGGTAACGCCGACGCCGGACACCGGCGCGAACCAAACGCAAGAAATCATCATCCCCTGGCAGGCCTTCACTTATGATGCGAATTCCGCCAGCCAGGCGAACGCCGGCTTGCTGACCCTGGATGAATATGCTTACCCGATCGCGCACGCTCCGCGCGTGGCGCTTTCAGACTTGAGCGGCCAGGTTGAGCAGGCGAATTGGAATCAGAAGATTAACGGCTATTGGGCCAGCTACGGCCTGACCATCCCCGCGACGGGGGCGGCTGAGGCGAACAGTGAAGTGTTAATGACCAGCCAGATGGGCAACATCGGCGTGATGGGCCCGAACAACCAGAACCTCGGCAAGGTAACCGACTTCCTGGTGGATATGAAAACCGGCGACATCAATTACGCCGTCTTCACCTCCAGCGTGTTGGGCAACCGCACCTTTGTCGCGCCGACCAGCTTCATGGTCTGGCAGCCGAGCAGTTCGGCCAACATGAGCCTGGGGAACTTACAACTGAACATCCCCAGCAGCGTCTTGAACGCCATGCCCAGCTTCAGCTCGGTCGAGCAGATTCCGTTAAACCAGAACACCATCAATCAGATTTATAACTTCTGGAATCAGATCCAGGGTACGTTGAACAATCTGACCAAGTAATATAACCCTTAACCAGAAATAGGGCAGCTTTGGCTGCCCTATTTCTGGTTAAAAGCGGAATTTACACCTCAAGGCGCTGGCGGATGTACGGCACCAGCTCGCTGATGGCGATGCGCTCCTGCTGCATACTGTCGCGCTCGCGGATGGTGACGGTATCGTCTTCCAGAGTCTGGAAGTCGACCGTGATGCAGAAGGGTGTGCCGATCTCATCCTGGGCGTAGTAGCGCTTGCCGATGTTGCCGCGCTCGTCCCAGGTGGTGGCAAACTTGCGCGAGACGGTCTGGAACACGCCGCGCGCTTTTTCGACCAGCTCCGGCTTGTTCTTTAACAGTGGGAACACGGCCGCTTTGTAGGGCGCGACGGAGGGGTTGAGGCGCAGCACCGTGCGATTGTTATCGGTATCCTCCCAGTAAGCGTCGCACAACACCATCAGCAGCAAACGGTTGATGCCCACGGCGGGTTCGATGACATGCGGGATGAAGGTGCGGTTGGTTTTGGGGTCGGTATAGCGCAGATCCTTGCCAGAGTGCTCGATGTGCTGCTTCAGGTCATAATCGGTGCGGTAGGCGATGCCCCACAGTTCTTTGAAGCCAAAGGGGAACTGGTATTCCAGGTCGTAGGTATCCAGGCTGTAGAAGCTGCGTTCCTGGTCCGAGTGCCGCCGCCAGCGCAGGTTCTCCTCGCGGATGCCCAGCGTCTCGTGGACGAACCGCCACATCTCAGCCTGCCAATCCTTGAACAGCACCTGCCAGTCGGTCTGCTCGGGGTCGAAGAAGTATTCGATCTCAGCCTGTTCGAACTCCAGGGTGCGGAAGACGAACTGCCCGGTAGTGATCTCATTGCGGAAGCTCTTGCCGACCTGCCCCACGCCGAACGGCAGCTGCAAGCGGGTGGAATTAAGAATGTTATGGAAGTTGGTGAAGATGCCCTGGGCGGTTTCGCCGCGCAGGTAAACTGGCATTTTATCGCCTTCCACCACCCCGATGGCCGTCTGGAACATGACGTTAAAGGCTTTGGGCGGAAGGACTTCATTCCCCTCCGGGCTTTTGACCTTCAAGCGCGTGATCAGCTCGCCCATCTGCTCAAGGTTGAGGTTTTCCACCACGACTGCTTCCGGCTGGGGATGCTTCTCCAGCCACGCTTCGATCAGGTGATCGGCGCGGTAGCGTTTATGGGTCACCTTATCCTCGACCAGCGGGTCGTTGAAGGCGTTCACATGTCCGGAGGCCACCCAGGTTTCGGGGTGCAGCAAAATCTGCGAATCGATGCCGACCATGTCGGACCGGCGGTTGATCATGGCTTCCCACCACAGGTTGCGGATGGCGCGCAGCAGTTCCGCGCCCATCGGGCCGTAGTCGTAGGAACTGGCCAACCCACCGTAGATATCCGAGGTGGGGTAGACAAATCCCCGCCGTTTGGCGAGGGAAATAATCTTTTCAAGCGTGGCAGTACTGGTTGTTTGGGTCATACAAGCTCCTATCCAAAAGCATAGATTCACCTGGCGGGGAAATAAAAATCCCCGCAGCACGTTGGATGCTGCAGGGACGACAAATCCGTCGCGGTTCCACCCTGCTTCCCGGGCAGCGCAAGGCGCCCAGGCCCTCTTGCTTGAACCGGCGGCTCCCGCTTGCCAAAGGCGTTCCTCGCTGCCGGGTTCAGAGTGATTCTAATGCGGTTGCGGAAAAGTGTCAACCGTGAAATTTCAGGGGAGGGGCCGTCCACGAATGCGGCTTCGCCGCAAAACGAATAAGCGAATGATGGCAGGGTCCATCAAGGTTCTTGTAAGTAGTAAGGTAGCGTGAAAGCATTATTCGCGGACGATACGAAATCATTCTCGGCATATTCGCTTATTCGTTTGCGCGCAGCGCATTCGTGGCCGGCCTTCAATCAGAACCACAGTGCCTGTTATTATGCTATGATTAATCTATTCCTTTTGGAAGGTTGAAAGATGTTGGATCTGGTCTTTTTTACGCATCTGTTGAATGGGCTGCTCATGGTGGGCATGCCTATTGGTTTGGGCATTTACCTGGTGCGGCGCTTTCATTTGCGCTGGCGGCTGTGGTGGATTGGCGCGGCAGGTTTTGTGATCTCGCAAGTCGGGCATATCCCCTTCAATTCCCTGCTCACCTACCTGTTTCAGGCCAAAATACTACCCCAACCGCCCGCCGCCTGGGCGCCCTATTTCAACCCGGTGGTGCTGGGTTTGAGCGCGGGGTTGTTTGAAGAACTCACTCGCGCGGCGATTTATGCCTGGTGGGCCAAAGATGCCCGTTCCTGGCGCAAAGGCGTGCTGCTCGGCGCGGGGCACGGTGGGGCAGAGGCCTTGCTGCTGGGTTTGGCAGTCCTGTATACCTTTTAAACATGGTCGCGCTGCGCGAGGCAGACCTGAGCAAGCTCGTTCCGGCGAACCAGCTGGCCCTGGCGCAGCAGCAGCTTGCGACGTATTGGGGCTATCCCTGGCCGATGACGCTGTTTGGCGCTTTGGAACGCTTCTTCACCATCCCAACTCAAATCGCATTTGCGGTGATCGTGCTGCAGGCCTTCACCCGCAAACAGCCGGGCTGGGTGGCGCTGGCCGTGCTGTGGCACGCCACCGCCGACGGGGTGATGGTGTATTTGGCGCGCCTGTGGGCGCCTTACCCCTGGGTTAACTATGCTGTGGAAGGGGTCATCGCCCTGTTTGCCCTGGTCAGCGTGATCATCCTGTTCGCCCTGCGCCAGCCCGAGCCGCCAGAGCCTGAACCCGTGCTCCCCACACCCCCAGCGCCTGAGCCGCCCGCGATCCAACCCGAACCGCCCCCGCTCAGCCATGAAAAGCTGGACGACAGCCGGTACGTGTAACCTCAGTTGGGGGTATGCCCACCAGCCGCCCGGCGCGGAAGAACACCTCATCCCCCCCAAATTCAGGAACAATTTAATTCCTTTAACCGTCTACTTCCTATACGGTCCGCTGGATCGCGCCAGAAAATAACCTTCTACAAATGAGGTGAGTTAATGTTTCGAATCCAACGCTATCTCTTTTTAATGGTAATCCTCTTGCTGTCAGCGCTCGCTGCTGCCTGCGCGCCGCTCTCGTGCGCAGCGTAGGGACAGCCCCAACTCCCATCGTGCAGTTCGAAGGCAGTGAAACCGGGATTGGTGGGCAGACGCCCACGCCGAAGGTCTACTTCGACCAGGCCACCTTCCAGTCCGCGCTGCTCCTGGTGCTCGCGTCTCGCGATGAGACAATGCTCAAAACGTTGATGACAGAGAACTTTTTCAGCGGCTCGTGGCGAGGTGAAATGGGCGAGATCCCCCAGGCGGAGGCGCTGCGCGCGCTGTACCAGGAACAGCTCGGCAATCCGATCCGGATCACGTTGGTTTCCAAGGTTGACCTTTCGGCACTCCTGGGCGGGATCGATCCGCTCACCATTCCAGGTCCGCAGGTGAATGCCATCGACACGCTCTTAGTGAGCGGCTGGGGCAAGGACGGCCAGGACGAAGCCATCCTTTACATCTCGCGCCAGCCCGATCAATCGCTGCGTTGGGCCGGAACGTTGGTGGCGAAAGGCGGCTTTACTTCCCCTGAAACTGGCGGCGTGCAGCCGCTGGTCAACTACCGGCACGGTTACCAGATGGACCTGCCCCTGGGCTACGAAGTCCAGCAGCCCCTCCCTAATGAAATTATGATCCTGGCGCCACAGGGCACGGCGGGCGAACCCCTTCGCGCTGAAATTGATGTCGAACTGGCCAATGGGCGCACTGCCGAACAGATGGCAGCAGAACTCAAAGCCGGCCTGCCGCCCCATTTCAATGATCAAAGCATCACCATTTTGACGCTCGACCACGAGAAAGCCGCGGTTCTCGACAAGGTACCCGGCCAGGATCTTATGCGCGTACTGTTTGTGGTGCATCAGAACCTGCTCTACCGCATGAACTTCTTGCCCCAGGATGAAACCCAGGGCGAAGCCTACAACCAGGCGCGCGATCTGTATGCCGTGATCAGCAACACCTTCAAGTTCATCCCGGCTGAGAATGCGGGGCCAGCCCACCCCTCTGGGGGCAAACTGGTCGCGGATGTAAACGTCTTTACCAACCTGCTCCAGCAGGGGCTGTTGGAACGCAATAAAGTCGCCTTGCAGTCGCTGATGGGTGACAGCTTCTCTTTGGCCACCTGGCAGGGGGAAGAGATGCAGATTACCCCCGGTGAGGCCATCCAGCAGATCCTGAACAACTTGGCGCCCTTAGGCACTCAGCCAGCCCTCGACCTGAACCATGAAATCCTCGCCAAACTGTTCCCGGCACTGCCCAAAGACAGCGCTGGTGAGGACCTGATCCCGGTGTATGTTTCCGGCTGGGGCGCGGAAGGCAAAGCTGAAGCCATCCTCTTCATCGCCCGCCGGGCAAACGGCAGCCTCTATTGGCAGGGCGTGCTGACAGCGCAAGCAGGATTTGCGCCGTAAGCAATCCGGCGCTTTATTGAATGCTGTTAAGGAAGGCAAACAAGTCCGCCAGGTCCTGGCCGCTCAGCTGCCAATGCGGCATGTTACCGTTCAACGGGCTGCCGTCGATATCCTGGCCCAGAACCACTGCGTTGTGGAAATCTTGCAGAGTGTAGGTGCTCTGCCCGGCATCCTCCTGGGCCATTTTGACCAGGGCACTGCCGGTGATGGGCGGGGCATCGATGACCTGCATGTGCAGCCTGCGCTGCCCGCCCTGCGCCGTGCTGCCGTGACAGGCGGCGCAGGTGAGGGAGGGGCCCATCATCATGCCACCGACTGCCGGTCCGCCAGAATAGGGAATGTTATTGCCCTGTAAATCAACCGCCCGAAAGTAAATTTGCTCGCCGTTGGCGAGGTTGCCGCTGAGCGGGCTGCCCGCGCTGGCTGTGCCAGTGGGCAGCGCGGGGTGTGTTTGCAGCTTTTGCCGCGGCGCGGTGGCGCTGGGCTCCGCAGAGTTCGCCACCGCCGGTGACGCTGGCTGCCGGCGCTGCCGGGTGGCAGTGCTGCCGTCGGCGACTGGCTGCGGGCCGGGCTGCCACAAGCGGCTAAGCCCAGGAGAAACCCCAACAGGGCAGGCGCCAGCCATTTCCATTTTTGAATCATTGCCATGCTCCTGCTGAGAATTATAACCGCTGCTTGAGGCCAGAAAGTGCCTTCCCGGGCCAGTTACAGCGGAAATAGGGAGAAACCTATCGCTTGTTTCTGTTTCCCCCTACTATGCCTGCTTTTTATAGAAGGGTATATAGAGAGTCCCTGTTGTTTCGTCATCCAAGTTTCCAGCGCTGGGGAACGAAAGGAGAAGTAATGATGGATAATCCTACTCTCAATGTTACGAAGGGTATTTCCGATGCTCTGCAAAACGACCCGCGCACCAAAAAGTCCGTGATTGATGTCAGTTATAACCAGGGGGTTGTGGCGCTCACTGGAAGAGTCAAATCTGCCCAAGAAGCCCAGGCCGCGGAAGAAGTTGCCCGGAAACAACCTGGGGTCGTCATGGTGACGAATGAATTACACGTAGGGTGAGGGGGTGGACCGTCTGGATATGTGACAACTGAATATGGTTTGCGAAAAAAGAGGCTGCCTGAATGATCATTTGGGCAGCCTCTGCCAGGCAGATGGCCCTTGCCACTCCCTTGATTTGAATTTACCCCACAAATCCAGTATGATGTTATTAAACCCAGGGGGAAATCGGGGTGTTTATGCGGCACTGCTGCTCGATGGGCAGTTATTTTTTAAAGGTTGAAGATGCAAGAAGATCAGAAATATGAACCAATCCAAGAGGAAACTGGACCTGAAAATCCTTTAGCGCTGAGCGATTCACTCCCGGAGGAACCCCGGCGGCGTTCCCGCTGGAAGCTGCCCGGGTTGTTTTTGCTGCTGGCCTGGATAGCCTGCCTGCTGCTGGCGTTCGTCGCGTTCACCCCGTTGGTAGGTTCTTCAAGCGACGGTATTCCCGTCACCGGCGGCAGCCTGGTCAACGTCCCTTCCGCGGCGACGCTGACGCCTTTGCCACCCGAGCAGCAGCCCAAACTGATGCCCGGAGAAACCTATAAATTCGTGGCGGAGCAGCGCCTTTCTACCTGTTCGAGTTCCTTTCAATCCCTGTTCGTCCTGGAGCGCCTGGTAGCGCACCAACCGAACCTGATGCAGGACCCAACCTGGAGCAGCGACGCCAGCCGGGCAATGAAAGCCTTCCGCCAGGACTGCGAACAGCTCGGGCATCTGCCCGCGGCCCCGGCCGAGTTTGCCAAAGTGGACGGGTTGTTAAAACAGGCCGCCGGTGAAGTCCGCCCGGCAGCCGATGGTTTTTCGATCGTGCTGCAAAGTCACGAACTGAACCAGCTGACCCTCTCCATCAACCACCTGCAGAAATTCGTGGAGTACATTCACCAGGTCGAAAATATGCTGCAAAATATGCAGGATATACGCCAGCTGTAAATCAGCCACCTACAAACTTAGCTCTTACTTGCGCGGTAAAGTGACCCGGATGAGCGTGCCGCTCCTGGGATCGCTTTTGATATCCAGCTTGCCACCCAGGCTCTGCGCGCGTTCGATGCTGCTTGCCAGGCCCATGCGGCCCTCGCGCACCAGGTCGATCCAGTGCTCGGGGACATGGAAACCCGCGCCGTTATCCTGTACCTCCAGCAGCACCTGGCCGGGGGGCAGTTTCAGGCGCACCCAGATATGCAGGGCCTGCGCGTGTTCAAGCGCGTTGGCGATTAACTGCTGGTAGATGCGGTACAAGCCCAGGCGCTGCTCGTGATTAAGCTGCAGTTCGTCGTCCATCAGGTCCAGATGGATCAGGGCCTTGGCCTGGCGCTCTTGCATCCGCTCGGCATGCGAACGGATGGCGCGCTGCAACCCCAGATGCACCAGCGTGGTAGGATGCAGCTCGCCGCAGATCACGCGCAGGGTGGCATTGACCGTGCGAATGGTTTCCAGGGCGCGCCCCGTCAGCTCGCGGGAGGGTTCCTCAAGGCCAGCCTGGATTTCTTGAATCTGGTAATATGCGCCGTACAGGTCTTGCAGGGGGCCATCGTGCAGCTGCTTCGCCAGGCGAGAGCGTTCCACGTCGATATTGGCCAGCATGCGCATGCGCATTTCTTCCAGCTCAGCTTCCATCTGGGTGCGCTTGGTGATGTCAAAGGCCATACCGATAATGCCGTCGATCTCCAGGTTTTCTGCAAAGTACGGCATGAAAAATGTTTCGTAGATTGCGCCGGTCTGGCCGGGTAATTCGCGGTGGGTTTCAACCCCATCCAGCGCCAGTCGCAGCACTTCAAGCATATCCGGGCGGTTGTCCAGGGTTTCAAACAGATTGCGGCCAAGCAGTTCCGCCGGCTTTAAACCAGAACTGCTAACTCCCTTGCCCTCGATCAGAATCAGTTTGCCCAGCTTGTCGGTAACGAAGAGGATCACCGGCAGGTTGCTCAAGACCAGCCGCAGCTGCACGGCCGATTTGCGCAGCACATCTTGCGCGTGCCGGCGTTCTACCACCCGGCCTAACTGCACGCCAATATGCGGGAGCACCGCCATCAGGTTCGGGTCCGGTGGGATGGAGGCTTCAGTGAAGAATTCCAGCACGCCCACGACCTTCTTTCCAGCAATCACCGGAATCGCCAGCCCGGTTTGCAAACCGGCCAGGTAAGCTTCATGCGAGCGGACAAATAAGCTGCTTTCCGAAAGGTTATCGACCCAGACGGGCTGGGCACTTTGTAACACTTCGCCCACGATCCCCATCCCAACCTGAAAGCGCAGGGCTTCACTGACCGCTTTGAACACCGGGTAGCGTTCCTGCGCCGGCCCGGCCCAGATCTGGGTGGACACCAGCGACTGATCCTCCTCCGTCAGGAAAGCGTGGCCTAACGGCCAATCCAGATAACTGCAAATGCGTTCCAGGGTGAACTGGATCGCGTTCTGGACCGAATCCGCCTCGTTCGCCGCCATAGCCACATCTTGCAGCAGGCGCACCATCTCAGACTGGACATGCACTTCTCGCTCATGTTCCAGGCGCTGAGAGATATCGCGGATCACGGCCAAGACGAAACTGCCCACGTCAGTGCGCACTGCACTCAGGGTAATTTCGACCGGGAATAAACGGCCCTCTTTGTGCCGGGCGAAGAGATTCAAGCGCAGAGCGCGCTCCTCAGCCATGGCGCGGGTTTGCGGCAGGTGCATAAACGCTTCGCGATAGCGGAGATGCTGTTCCCGGCTCAGTTCCGAAACCAGTTCCTCTACCACATGCCCGATCAGCTCCCCGGGGGCGTAACCAAACATGGTCTCGGCCTGCTGGTTGACCAGCACGATCTGACCCTGATGATTAACCATAAGATTTGCATCTAATGTGGCTTCAAAGAGATGCTCAAACAGGATTAATTTTGTTTGGGATTGTTTATTTGCCGCTGCGGGCCGTGCTCGCCGCCGAAGCTTCATCTGCGGGTAATCCGGCCCCCGTTTATTCCTCAACATGCAATCATTCCTTCAATCGAGCCGCCGCAGGTTAATCCTCGGCGCTGTGGAAGTCCGTTGACATTATTATAGCTGATTTTTTAGCGGAATCTTGTTAAATCCAATGCGTCCAGGGCAGTCGCAGGCGACTGCCCTGGACGCATTGGGTTCACCTTACATTTGTGTAAAGCGGCTCATGTTATAATAATATTGTATTTTGGTTTTATTTAAGTATAATACTTATTAATGATCTCATAACCGAATTATTTTGATTTATCATATTTATCTCAGAGCCTCCCTACCCGACGGGGAGGTTCTGATGTTAAATGAGACCGCCAGCAAAAAAACCACCCGTTCAGGGTGGTTTTTAATGCTAGCGGATCTTTTTTAGCGCTTCACCCAGGCGGGCGATTTCGTCCAGGGTGTTGTAGTGGACGGCGCCGGTGCGCACCAGGCCGCCGGAGGGACGCTCCAGGCCGAGCCGTTCGGTCACGCTGAGGGCATAGAAGTTGCCGTCCCAAACGTAGATATTGTGTTCGTCCAGGGCTTTCGCCACTTCCTCCGCCGAATGCCCTTCCAGGGTGAAGGAGAAGGTGGGCACGCGCCAGTCCAGGTGGTCAGGGTCGGAGGGGCCGTACAGGCACAGCCCAGGGACGCCTTCCAGCGTGGCGAGCAGGGCGCGGCTGACTTCATATTCGTAAGAGCGAATCGCGCTCATTGCCGTCTTGAACACCAGCCGGCGGTCGCCGTATTCCTCGCTGAACAGGTCGCTCAGTTCGCCGCCGAAGGTCTCGCCCAGCCAGGCCAGGTACTCCAGCGCGCCCAGCAGCCCGGCGATGCCCTCGAAATTATTGGTGCCAGTCTCGAATTTATCCGGCGGCAGCTCAGGCGCGGGGCGCACGCGGTAGGCGCGGATCTGTTCGAGCAGGTCGTAGCGCCCGTAAAGCACACCCACATGCGGGCCAAAGAACTTGTACGCCGAACAAACCAGGAAATCACAACCCAATTTCTGCACATCGATCGGGCCGTGCGGCGCGTACTGCACCGCATCGATATAAACCAGGGCGCCGGCGGCGTGGGCCTGTTCTGTGATCTTTTGCACCGGGTTAATCGTGCCCAGCGCATTCGAGGCATAGCCTACCGCCACCAGGCGCGGCTTTTCGGCAATTGCTTTCTGCATATCCTGCATATCCAGCAGGCCGGTTTCCACGTCAAAGTCCACCCAGCGCACGCGCATGCCGCGATCTTCCGCCATGCGCACCCAGGGCGTCACATTGGCGTCATGGTCCAGGCGGGTGACTACCAGCGTCTCGCCTGGCTGGAACATGGGGGCCAGGGCGCGGCTGATGCGGAAGGTCAGTGTGGTCATGTTCGGGCCGAGCACGATCTCTTCAGGCCGGGCAGCGTTGAGAAAATCCGCGGCGGCGGCGCGCGCCTGATCGATGACGGCATCTGAAGCGCGCGACGTAGCAAACTGACCGCCGTGATTGGCGTTGCTCTCGACCAAATAACTCGTCACCCGCTCGAGGCTGCGGCGCGTTATTTGCGTACCGCCCGGATTATCCAAAAAGATAACCGGGCGGTTTAAGGCAGGAAATTGTTCGCGAATCTGAGACAGATCGAGGGTCATAGCAGGTCAGTACCCGTATCAAAATCCTCGTCATCGTCTCCGAAGTCCAGCTCTTCTTCCACTTCCTCGGGTTTGCGCCGGCACCACAACAACAGCACCTGGCCGTCATTGGTCTCAATCGAGCGCGCTGCCATGATCGGGGCGGTTTCTTCCAGCCCCATATCGTTGCGGTAATGCAAATTAATCTGGCTTTGATGGCTCCACGCCCGGTGACAGCGTTCCACCAGCGCCTGTCCGTTAAAGGTGCGCAGGCGGGTTAGCGCCAGGTCATACAGGAGCGGGCCTTCGGTAAGCCCCATCGCCCAACCGTCTTCGATGGATTCAAACACCGGAGGCGGACCTTCAATAATGGTAATTCTATCGTCCATAGCTACCTCGATGCATATAATACCATAAACGTATTCATAAGCAAGTAGTTTAACGGGTTATTTAGGATCTGCCGGGCCTGTAAAGTGCGGTATGAGCAGGCCCTCATACCGCGCGTTTACAGGCATCTAAATTAGGGCATTTCTAAGCCGTGGGCGTGCAAGAGGGCCTCATCCGCCAGGATGCGGGCCGTGGGGCCGTCGGCGACGATCTGCCCGCCGTCCATGATGATGGTGCGCGGCAGCAGGTCGCGCACCAGCGGCAGGTCGTGCGTGGCGACGATCATAGTCTGGGGAAGTTCGCGCAGCAGTTCGATCAGGGTGCGCCGCGCGCGGGGGTCCAGCCCGGCGGAGGGCTCGTCCAGGACGAGCACTTCAGGATTCATGGACAGCACGGTGGCGATGGCGATACGTTTCTTCTCGCCGACACTCAGGTGATGCGAAACGCGCTGGCTGTACTCCTGCATGTGCACCATACGCAGGGCTTCCTCCACCCGCGCGCGCACCTGCTCGACGGGCAGGCCCTGGTAGATGGGGCCGAAGGCCACATCGTCGAAGACAGTGGGCGAGAACAACTGGTCATCCGGGGATTGGAACACCAGGCCCACTTTGGCACGCACGCGGCCCACCGTCTTGGGGCTCAACTCAGTGCCGCCCACGCGGATGATGCCGCTCTGTTTTTCCAAAATACCATTCAGATGCACCAGCAGGGTCGACTTACCCGCGCCGTTCGGCCCTACCAGGGCGACTTTATCCCCCGGGCACAGCGCCACACTCACGCCTTCCAGCGCGTGGTGGCCGTCTGGGTAGGAAAAAGAAAGGTCTTTCACTTCCAAGGCAAAATTTTCTGCAACCATCATAAACTATATCCTAACAACAACAACAAACCTAACAGCCCCAGGCCGGTTAGCAAGGTGGCCCACCCGGCAGACGAGATGCCGGGGTGCGCCAGGGTGCGCACTTCGCCATCGTAGCCGCGCGCCAGCATGGCGTTGTAGATGCGGTCCGAGCGCTCGAGCGAGCGCAGGAACAGGTTGCCTGCCATGCCGCCGGTGACCCGCGCGCGCCAGGTGAAGCCGCCGCCCACCCGCCCCGCGGTCTGCTCTACCTCACCTGAGCGCGCCAGGCGGGCGCGCATCAGGCGCAGGGCTTCATCTACCATCACGAACAAATAGCGCCACATCAGGCCGATGATTGCCACCAGGATCTTGGGCAGTTTCAACGCGCGCATCGCCACCAGAATCTCAGGGAAAGGCGTGGTCGAGGCCAGCAGGATCGCCATTTGCACCGAGATCCAGGATTTTAAAGCTACGCTGATAAAGCGGCTGAGACCCGGCCCGCTGATCACGAGGCCCAAAGGCAGGTGCGCCAGCGGCGCGCCCGGAACCGTAAACAGCACCGGCAAAGCCGCCAGCACAAACGGCAGCGCCAGCAGGGCGCGCTTCAGATAGAAACCCAGGCCCAGCTCCGAGAGCAGCTCGGCGGCGAAAGCCAGCGCCGCCAGCAGCACATAGACCGGCCAGGCCCCGGTGGGGGTCAGCGCGGCGGTCAGGATAAAGGCTACTACCAGCACCAGCTTAATGCGCCCATCCAGCTGGTGCACCAGGCTGCGCCCGGCATGATAGGGGTCGAGAAAACTTACATGCATACTGGATCCTGCCGTTTAGTCACCGGTGACTTTCGAAGCCGGTTCCTGATCGCGCCGGCGGCGCGAAAAACCGACCAGCAGCGCCACGCCCAGCACGAGCAACGCGCCAAAGATGCCGGCCAGGATGGTCGCCACTGCGGCGTTAGAAATGCCGGGGAAGAGATAGCCCGGGATGATACGGTAACTCGGGCCCGTGGTGCGCTGCAAAAAGCCTGCCTGCCCGGCGACCCATTCCAGACCGTCTGGGTGGCGGGAAGCCAGCGGCGTGATCAGCGCCAGAGCCGCGGTGAGCAGCAGCCCGCCAGCCCATACCAGGCGGGTGCTGCCGGGCTGCGCCTGGCCCAGCTTGAGCAGGTCGCGGCGGGCAGCGTAGACGAAACTCAACGCGCCCAGGGTGATCAGGGCTTCGCCCAGGCCGATCAAAGCATGAATGCCGCCCATCGCCGGGAAGGCAATATTGGCGGGTGAAGTGCCGGAAAGGGAAAGCTGCAAGGCACAGGACATCGCCGAGGCTTCAATCGAGATCCAGGCTGCCAGCGCGCCGCCCAGGAAGACGCCCAGGCGCTGATCCCGCACCAGGCGCTGCACCACCCGGTAGACGAAGTAAGCCACAAACGGGCCGATGACGGCCATGTTGAACAGGTTCGCGCCCATCACCAGCAGGCCGCCGTCCTGGAAGATCAGCGCCTGCACCGAGACCACACTGGTCAGCACCAGCACGGCAGCCCAGGGGCCCAGCAGGATCGAAGCCAGCGCCGCGCCTAACAGGTGACCGGAAGTCCCGCCGGTGACCGAGAAATTGAGCATCTGCCCGGCGAAAATCGCCGCTGCCAGCACGCCCATCACCGGCACTTCGCGCTCGCCCAGCTCGCGGTTGACCCGCGAAAGGGCCACCAGGATCACGCTGACGGACAGCACCCAGTATACGGCTGATACGGACACGGATAGGAAACCATCGGGAATATGCATGGCTAGTGGGGTGAATAACATTTTGCCCTCCTTAGAAAACATGTGCCTGGGCCTCGAAAATGGTTTTTGCCCAGGGCGCGCCCAAACCACGCCAGCAGCCGCTGTTCTCTCCAGCGCCCGCGCGTGACGGGGATGCCTAATGCTGCGCTTTGACCTGCCCAGCACAAGCGGGACAGAGGCCAAAGAAAGTCATGTGCGAACAGTCAATTTGAAAGCCAGTGCGCTCGTGGAATTTGTCGTAGAGCGCCGCTAAGAGATCCGGCTCAATTTCGATGGTGTGGCCGCACTGGCGGCAGATCAGGTGGTGATGGTTGTGGGCGGCGCTTTCGTAAACCAGCCGGCCATCGCCGACGTGCGCCACCAGCGCCAGCCCGTTATTCGAGAGAAACTCGAGCGTGCGGTAAACGGTGGCTTCGGTCAGCCCGGGCATACGCTGTACGGCGCGCTCGTAGATGTCACTGGGGGTAAAGTGCCCGCTGTGATCATCCAGAATTTGCAAAATAGCCAGACGCTGCGGCGTCAGCCGGTGACCTTGCTTGCGGAGTTGTTCAACAATCGTAGCGTTCGTCATTTATCCATTTCTCAGGGCAGCGCTTCACGCGCGACAGGCTGCCAGTATAAGTACATTTTTCCTTATTGCAACTACTTGCAATAGCATTTTTATTCAAGTAATTGTTTATAACAAGTGTACTCCAATTTGAATAGAATTCAAGAGGTTGGGTAAGCTTTGTACAATGTATAACGTAGTGGATTTGGGGCAGATGGCCGGCTTATTTTACTCAAGATGAACCCAGCTGGAGAGGATGGCATGGAAGATTGCATCGTCAATAAATCTTATAAATCATCTATATTGCGTTTATTTTCCTCCTATATTTGCGCGCTATATTCATTTAAGATCATTCGAACAGAATAATTCTGCCGCGAGGCAGACAGGAGGAAATCAAATGACATTCTACATAACCCCGTATGGTCGTTTACGCCGCCAGGTGGCCCGCCGCGCCCCAGAATCGCGCTATTCCGAGGAGAACTGGAATGAGCCGGAATATGAGGTGCTGGTGCCGATCAATGTGAAGGCGGAGCAGGACGCTTTTGTGATCACCGCGCTGCTGCCAGGCGTGAAAGCAGATGAGGTCTCCATCCAGGTGGTGGATGATACTGTCACCTTGCAGGGCGAGATCAAGAGCGAGGAAGAGAAGGATGAACCCTACCTGGCGCGGGAATGCCCCACCGGGCGCTTCTACCGCGTGGTGCGCCTGCCAGAGGCGCTGGACACTTCCGCCGCTGAAGCCGACCTGAGCGACGGCGTGCTGACCCTGCGCGTGCCCAAGGCTGAAGAAGCCCGCCCGCGCTCGATTAAGGTCAACAAAGGGAACAATAAATAATAGCGGTCTGAATCGCAAAGGCGCGGCGGAAAGGCCGCGCCTTTGCGTTTGTTCTATTTTTATCCTCGATTACGCACGAACTGCATGATTTGTTCAGCGCGGCGGTGGCAGTCGGGGATGCCGCGCATACGCAGCTGGACCAGTTCATTGTTCACCGTGGCGTCAACCAGCACATCTCCAATCCCGATCATTTGCTGAAAACTGCTCTGGCGGCACTCGGCGGAAAAGATATCGCTGATCAGGATGCGCGCGCGTTTGCCGCGGAAGCGCAGGGTCAGGGCGGTCTCGGTCATTTGATAGCGAGCGGTCAGGTTGCGCACCAGAACGTAGAGCACGATCAGTTCCAGCAGTGCGCCCAACCCCACCCCTAGACCTAATGCCAGGGTAGGCGTGTCGCGCAGCAGGAAGGCGACCAGCGCAGCGCCTAACAAGAACAGCCAGAAACCCGCCAGGGTCAGCACCAGGGAAGGCCGCGTGCGGAAGATCACCTGCGGGTCAATTACCGGCCCGGTGGGCATCACGCGGTTTGGGGCAAGCGCTGCGGCAGAAGGCTGCGCGCCCGGCGTAGGTTCCACGGCTGAGGTCTGCCCGGCAGGCGCTGCCGCTGGCCAATCTACCGCCTCCGGCTGATCTACCGCCGCCGACTGCCCGAGGAAGGAGCAGTTTCTTCCGCTGCCGCCCAATCTACCGCCGCCGGCTGCTCTTCCGCCGCCGGCTGCTTTGCTGCCGCCGCCTGCTCTTCCGCCGCCGCAGGAGCCGGGTCGATTGTGGTCGACTGCCGCGCCTGGATCTGCGCCAGGCCGCGTAAGGCGGCCTGATTGCCCGGGTCAATGCGCAGCACCTGCCGCAAACACTGGATGCGCTCCGAATCTGAGTTGAGCACCCCGGTCATCCACAGCCAGGCGACCGCATCATCCGGATTTTGTTTGAGCGCCGCGGTAAACAGCTGGTGAGCCCCCGCGCGGTCGCCGGATTTAAGCGCCGTAATACCTTGTTGTGTCAGCTCATTCATGCCGGTACTCCCTTCTCTGGTGAAAGCAACCCCTCACGCTAAATCTTTGATGCAAGCTCGCAAGCCCTGTTGAACACCCGCTTCACTGGCGGGGAAACGCCGGCCGTTGATCAGGATTTGGGCTTCGCCAGCCGGTTTAATCGAAAGAAAGCGGGGGAGATTCCACACTGGATCGGTCCAAACCAGGCTCAGCTTGCCCGGCGCTTCGTGGATTTCCCCCTCACCATGCAAGATATATTCGTTCACATCCTCCAGGTAATGCCTGGCCCGGATCTGGTCCAGCAAATTGCCAGTTAAGGACATAGGTTAATCATAGCATGAATTTGAATCTTATGAGGGGCTGTCCAGGCAGAAAATTTGGGCAGCCCTGTGCTGGATAATATTGGTTTCCCCGGCAGCCCTTAAGCTTGTTTTCCTTCTAATACCACACGGCACTCGGGATAGTTGCGGCAGCGGTAGCGCGGGCGGTCGGAGAGATCGCCAGAGTGGGCGGGATGGAGGAGCATGGGTTGGTGACAGTGCGGGCAGACCGGCACGCCTGCCCGATAATGGATCACCGGGCGGGTCGGCACGGACACGGCGGCGGAGGCGCCTGAGGCGGAGGCGCGAGGCGGAGGCCGCAGAAGCTGCGGAGGCCGCAGAAGCTGCGGAGGCCGCAGAAGCTGCGGAGGCCGCAGAAGCTGCGGAGCGGCCGTTGGGATGCGGCGGGGCGAGCGGGCGCAGTCCAGCCGGGCGCACGCGGGCCGGAGAAAAGAGCTGCTCCATTTGATGCGCCAGGCGGTCGAACAGCGTGCCCTCGGTGCGCCGGCGGGCGCTGTCCACTAAGTCCAGCAGGGCCGGGCCATCCACCAGGGTGATCGGCTTGCCCGCGGCCCAGGCGCGCGCCGGCGGGGTGATCTCGGCGGTGGTCACCAGGGCGGCGTGCTCGGCTTTTTCGCTGATCATGGTGCCGTACAGGTCGCGGATGATGCTCTCGCCCACCGAATCGCGGTAGCGCTTGCACTGCACCACCCAGTACTGCCCCTGGGCGGCGTGCATGGCGATATCCACCCCGTGATCGCCGCTGTGGCCCACATGCTGCACGGTAAATCCTAATGCGCGATAGGTCTCAGTGACCAAAGCTTCAAACGCATAAGGGTCCATCTCCTTCAGGTCCGCGATGGCCTGGGTGCGGTGCAGGTCGATGCGCGCGAAGATCCTGTTCCGCAGCAGGCCCAGCTCGCTCAACTCACTGAGCAGCAGCAGGCCAAACGCGCCCAGGAAAACCAGCGTGTTCCAGGGCTCCGGGGCCAGGGACGGGGTGGGGCTGGGAGCGAAACGGCTGACCAGCCAGAACACCAGCAGCACCGCCCAGGTGACTAACAGATTGCGCCGCACGCGCCGCCCCAAACGCGCCAGCCGCGGCCCAATGCGGTTCCAGCGCCGCCCGTAGCTGCGCGAGCTGCCGCTCTGCAACGAATACACCAGCGCCGCCAGGATGAACAGCGGCCATAAAATGAAGACAAACTGGGCAATAAAGAAGATGAACTGGGACATGTTTGCAATCATAGTCGAGAATTAGATTTTTGTCACCCCAGGTCGGGACAAAAGCCCCAGGGCCGGCCGGGGGGTATGTGCTATACTTCACAAAGAAGGATCCTTATAAACTTACAGGCATTGGTTCCGCGCCCGCTGCAGTGCTTTGGGCGGCCCGCAACCGGCTTTTTTGGAGAGAATAGTTAATGGAACGGAAGATTCGTGTGCTGATTGCCAAGCCCGGGCTAGACGGGCACGACCGCGGGGCGAAAGTGGTAGCGCGCGCGCTGCGCGACGCCGGTATGGAAGTCATTTATACCGGGCTGCGCCAGACCCCAGAGATGGTCGCTGAAGCAGCTTTGCAGGAAGATGTTGACGTGGTGGGGTTGTCGATCCTGTCTGGGGCGCATATGGCGCTGGTCCCGCGCGTCATCGAACTGCTGCGCGCGAATCGCCAACAGGATGTGCTGGTCTATGTAGGGGGCATCATCCCCGACGAAGATGCCCCCGTACTGCGCGCCGCCGGCGTCCGGGAAGTCTACGGCCCAGGGTCTTCCACGGTGGACATGGTCGCCGATATCCAGCAGGCAGTCAGCCCGATCCTGGAACCGGCCTGATCGCTCAAGCGCAAAGATAAGAAAGCCTCATGCCGCAGCAGTCCATGGATATGTTCGACGAGGTTCTGGCGGGTGAACGCCTGGCTCTGGCGCGCCTGCTGACCCTGGTCGAAAACGACACGCCTAAAGGCCGCGCCGCATTGAATTACTTCTATCCGCACACCGGGCGCGCGCACCTGATCGGCATCACCGGCTCGCCTGGCACGGGTAAGTCTTCGCTGGTCAACCAGTTAGCCAAAGCCTTCCGCGCGGCGGGAGCGGAAAAGGTCGCCGTGATCGCGGTGGACCCCTCCAGCCCGTTTACGGGCGGGGCGCTGCTGGGCGACCGCGTGCGCATGCGCGACCTGCACGGCGACCCAGGGGTGTTCATCCGCTCGATGGCTTCGCGCGGCGCACTGGGCGGGCTATCGCGCAGCACCTCCTCAGTGGCGCAGGTCTTAGACGCCGCCGGGTTCGAGGTGATCCTGATCGAGACGGTCGGCGCGGGGCAGTCCGAGGTGGATATCGCCCGGCTGGCGCATACCACGGTGGTGGTCGAAGCGCCCGGGTTGGGCGACGAAATCCAGGCCATCAAAGCCGGGATCCTCGAGATCGCAGACATCCTGGTGGTCAACAAATGCGACCTGCCCGGCGCGGAACGCACCGCGCGCGCCCTGCGCGCCATGCTCGAGATGGCCCACCCGACCCGCCCCGGCAGCCTGAGCGGCAGCCGCTGCTGGTCCCCGCCGGTGCTGCTGACCTGCTCCACCGGCTGCCAGGGCCAGGAAGAAGTCGTAGATGCTATCCTCCAGCACCGCGCCTTTCTGAAAGACAGTGGCGAATGGCAGCGCCGCGAGCAGGAACGCCTGCAAGCCAACCTGCTGGCGCTGCTCAAAGACACCCTGCTGGAACGCTGGCGCGCAGACGCGGACCCAGGCGCATTTGAAGATATGCTCAAGCGCCTTGCGGGTCGCGAAATCGCGCCGTTTGAAGCGCTTGAGGAGTTGATTAATGAATAAACTTCCTGAGCTGGGGGGGGAGGAACACCTCAACCCGCTATTCCTTGCATCTAGACAAAATATCTTGACGCCTTTGCCTTACTTCTTCCGTCCTCCGCTTCTATAAAAATAAAGCAAATAGTATATAATAGTGCCTCACAAAGGGGAGATTTTATCATCCAGTCAAATGGATCGGGAGAGGTCGGGATGACAGAAAGTGCTGATAAAATCTGGCAAATTTTATTCGCAGGTACAGACGAGAAAGACTGCCAGTCGCTTCAGGATATGCTCAACCAGGCTCAGCGGTGGAAATTCGAGTTAGATTGGGCCGCTTCTTACCAGGCCAGCCAGCATCTCCTACAAACAAACCATTATGACGCTGTCCTGGTCGCGGCTGACCTGGGCGGGCAGCCTGGCGCCAGCTTGATTCGCGAGGCCGCCTCCACAAAATATCCCGCGCCGCTGATCCTGCTGCGGGACGAAGGAAACCTTGCCGCCAGCCTGGATGCGCTTGAAGCCGGGGCGATTTTCAGCCTGGTCAAAGCGGAGATCACGCCAGCCACGCTGGAACGCGCCATCCACACCGCCATTCAGGGCAAAGCCAGAGAGATCGAGCTTCAAGAGAAAGCCGAGCGCTTTCAAACTGTCTGGGAGATCACCTCAGATGCCATGTCGCTTTCTGACCCACAAGGGAAGGTGATCGCTGTAAACCCGGCCTACTGCCGCTTATATGGATACACCACTGAAGAGATCGCCGGGAAAAACTTTGCGGTCATCTTTCCAGAAGAAGTGCGGGATTGGGCCATGCGCCAGTATCTGGAAGTCTTTGCCAACCCCATCGCTCCGCCGCAGTATGAGGCGACCATTCAGCGCAAGGATGGCCAGCAGCGCATTGTCGATTCGAGAATTGGTTTTGTGACCCAAGACCAGCAGCGCAAAGCCATGCTGTCCGTGATCCGGGATATCACTGAGCGCGAAAGGCTGCTGGAAGAAGCCCGCCGCCAAAAAGAATTGTTGGAGCGGCTGATTCAGGATGCGCCGGTTGGGATTGCCGTCCTGGAAGGGCCTGAACACCGCTTTACCCTGGTCAACAAGCTCCAACGCCAGCTTTTCCCAACCATTGCTGAGTTTATAGGCCGGACGGTCGCCGAGATCTGGCCAAAACAGGAGGACTATTTCACGCCTGTCCTCGACCAGGTATATCAAAGCGGCGTGCCCTATTACGCGGTAGATGCGCCCTGGCAGACGGACAAAGGCCAGGGGTTAGAGACGGCCTACTACACCTTCAGCTACTCGCCCCTCTTTGGCCCCGACCAAACCGTCGCAGGCATCCTGGTGCTTTCGATCGATACCTCCGAGCAGGTGATAAACAGGCAGCAGATCGAAAATGAGCTGGCCGAGCGGAAAAAGATTGAGGCATCCCTGCGAGAAAGTGAAGCACGCTTCCAAATTGCGCTGAAGAACTCGCCAATCCTGGTCTACACCACCGACCAGGATCTGCGCTATACCTGGATTTACAACCCGGCTTTTAACTACCCGCTGGAAGAGGTGCTTGGAAAAACCGACGAAGAGTTGAATGACCCTGAAAATGTAGCGGAACTGGTGGCGCTCAAGCGCGCGGTATTAGAAAGTGGGATTGGCAGCCGTAAGGAAATTCGCCTGTGTTTCCAGGATCAGGTTTATCATTATGATGTAACCGTCGAGCCGATCAGCGAGGAGGATGGGCAGATCAGCGGCCTGACGGTGGCAGCTATCGATATCACCGATAAAAAACAATACGAACTGACCCGGCTGAACGACCGCATCCACATCGAGCTGCAACGCCGCTTGCTCGACCAACGCGAGCAAGAACGCCAACAAATTGCCCGCGACCTGCACGATGGAAGCGTGCAAGAGCTCAACGGGATCCTGTTTACGATGCATGACCTGCTGTTAAATGAAAATAATCCAGAGTCCATTGAACAGCTTCAGTCCATCCGGAAAACCGTTCAGGGCCTAATCCATAAACTCCGCGACTATATCGGCGAACTGCGCCCGCCGGTGCTGAAAGAATGGGGGCTGGGAAAAGCGATCCGCTCGCATTTACGCAACTTCCAGAAAAAATACCCGGCGTTATCCATCCATTTTCCCGAGGGAGCGCAGGACGCGCTGCTGCCGGAAGAGATGCGCCTGGCCTTGTTCCGCATCTATCAAGAGTCGCTGACCAATATCGTCAAGCATGCCCAGGCGACTGAAGTGCAGATTGAACTACACATCGACCAGCAGCAAGTGGTTCTGAAAATTCAGGACAACGGCGTGGGGCTCAACAAAACGGTGGATTGGTTGGATCTGGCGCGCAACAAGCACCTGGGTCTGGTGGGAATGCGCGAGCGAGCCGAGGCAGTCGGCGGGCAAATCGAGATCCAGTCTGGAGCTGAGGGGGGCACGACGATCACCGTGCAGGCGCCGCTGCCGCCAAAGGGATAGCGGGGAGAAGAACACCCCTTTTCAGCCATATAAACGATAATATGGTATACTGCAACGTCTACTTTTGTAAATGGATAATATCGGTCCAGATACACACGTAGCTGGGCTGAGGGTCTTCCTTGGCCCGATCTTTGAGCCAAAAGGACCTTTTTGTGAGTTTTACACCATTTGAATTTCACCCGCAAATCAACACGGGGATCCATGCCGCGGGTTATGCAACCCCTACTCCGATTCAGAAGAAAACCATTCCCGCCATTTTAGAAGGGCGCGACGTGCTGGGCCTGGCCCAGACGGGCACCGGCAAGACGGCGGCGTTTGTCTTACCTATCTTACAGAGCCTGATTAAGGGACCGCGCGGCAAACTGCGCGCGCTGATCCTCTCGCCGACGCGCGAGCTGGCGGAACAGACTTTTACGAGTATCAAGCTGCTTGGCCGCCAGACGGGACTGCGCAGCATCACCGTTTACGGCGGGGTGAGCGCGCTGCCGCAAACGAAAGGGCTGCGCGCCGGCGTGGATATTGTCGTCGCCTGCCCAGGCCGCCTGCTGGATTTGATGGGCCAGGGCATCGTTGACCTGAGGGCGATTGAAGTGCTGGTGATCGATGAGGCCGACATGATGTTTGACATGGGCTTCCTGCCTTCCATCCGCCGCATTATCTCCGCGCTGCCCAAACAACGCCAGACGCTGCTCTTTTCAGCGACCATGCCCGCAGAAATCCGCTCGCTGGCCACGGAAATGCTGCACCAGCCGGTGACGGTGGAGATCGGCATTACCCAACCGCTCAAGACGGTCAGCCACGCCATTTACCGGGTGGACCAGGGCGAAAAGCTGGAACTGCTGAAATCCTTGCTGCAAGATGCGGGGGATGGGCAGGTGCTGGTGTTTACCCGCACCAAACATCGCGCCAAGCGGCTGGCAGAACAGCTGATCAAATCCGGGTTTCGGGCGACTTCGCTGCAGGGCAACCTGTCGCAGAACCGCCGCCAGGAAGCCATGGACAGCTTCCGCACTGGGCGCGTGCGCGTAATGGTCGCTACGGATATTGCCGCGCGCGGCATTGACGTCTCGCGCATCTCGCACGTGATCAACTTTGACCTGCCCGACACCGCCGAAGCCTATACGCACCGCACCGGACGCACCGGGCGCATGGAAAGGCTGGGCACTGCCCTCTCGCTGGTCACCCCGGAAGACACGGGTATGCTGCGCACCATCGAACGCCTGTTGGGCCAATCGCTGGAACGTCGCCAAGTCTAACTCTTATTTGGGATGAAACGGCATTCGTGCCGTTTCATCCCACCTTTTTTTATCCCGCTTCGATTTCTTCAACTTTCTCTTTATGTTCCAGCTCTTGCAGGCGCAGGTGCTCGACTTCGCTTTCCTCCAGGCCGTTCGCGCGGCGCAGGGCCGGGCCGATCATGCGGTTGACGAGCACCTCCAGCGCGGCGACAATCGGGATGGCCACAATCGCGCCCAGGATGCCGCCGATGGTATAGCCCCCCACCACTGCCAGCACCGCCAGCAGCGGAGAGATGGAGGTCTGCGAGCGCATCACCAGCGGCACCAGGATATGGTTTTCCGCCTGCTGTAACAAAATGGTAAAGCCCAGGGTGATCAGCGCCGTGGTCGGCGAGACGGTGAGCGCGATCAAAGTGGCAATGGCGGCGGAGACAATCGCGCCGATGGTCGGGAAGAATTCCAGGAAGGCTGCGATCACCCCCAGGGTCAGGGCAAAAGGCACCCCGATCACCATCAACCCAATGAATTTTGCCGTACCGAAGATCAGCCCATCAATCGCCGAGCCGCGCAGGTAACCGCCCATAGCATCGCCCATGGCGCTCAAGGTTTTATGCACGTCGTTGCGTTCATCCTTCGGATAAAAAGAAAGATAGTATGTGCGGATCCCATTCATCAAGATCAGCCAGTACAGCGAGACAAAAACGGTCAGGACGAAATCGAGCAGCGCCCCAGCAATCGCAGTGGGTAATGAGATCAACATACTCCCCAACTGCGAGGTAAGCCCGCTGAAGGTGGAGAGCAGGGTATTTTTATCAAAGCCGAACTGCTCAAAAAAGTTCACCACCTGCGGCACCCAGACATTCACCTGCTTTCCAAGCGCCTTCAACTGCGAAACTAACAGCGGGATGGTCAGATAGAGCACCCCGGCAAAGATAATCAGCAGAACCAGGAAGGTGAAGAAAATTGCCAGCCCGCGCGCCATCTTGCCATGCTTTTGCAACCAGTTGACCACCGGGGCCAGGGCATTGGCGATTGAAATCCCCAGCACCAGGATCGCCAGCGTGCGCGCCAGCAGGTCAAACACATACAGACCGCCAATGCCGATAATAATGCCGCCCGCCAGGGCCGCTACCAGCCACCACCAGGTGACCGGCCGCCCCTGCGTCGGTTTGCTCGCATCCTCAGTCAAGGGGTCCTTGTTTTTCAGTTGATTATGCTCAGACAATCGGGTTACTCCTCCAGTCCTGCAGTTTCGCTGCTGCAAGGCGCAATTACTTAATCCCCCTGCCTACAATCTTAACCGAAAGGTCCGCAAAAATGGGATTAATTTTCGATTAAGCGTATCAAGGTTTGATCAATTTTTTTTGCAGCGCCGGGTTGGAATACCGGGCCAGATGAGTAACTAGTAAAATCGGGCGTAAATACCTCTGTAGTTGCTTAACTTGTCCGCCCGACGGTTTAAAGGACCCGGCGCGTGACAATGACCATAGAGCTATTTACGCCGCCGGGTACTAGAGTGAGGGCCTACTGCCTGCCCAACGGGCCGGCCAGGACGCGCTGGCGCAGCTGGGCGAAAGTCAGGTCTGCGCCGCGGCGGGAAGGGGCCAGCAATTCGAGCCACCAGGTAGCCCCCGCGGCGGCAAACCCGGCAATCTCCTCTTCGGCTTCAGCGGGCCGGTCAGCGGGGGTGACGCCCGTCAGCGTGACGCCCGTCACCACCACATCGAAAGGCTGCTGCGGGTCGGGGGCCAGCGACTGGCGCAGTTCCAGGACCTGCGCGACCATTTCGCGCAGGTGCGCCTGCTGTTCGGCCAGGTCGGCCACGCCCCAGAAGAGCGGGAACATGCCATCCCAACGGGCCATGCGTTCCAGCGGGCGCTTATGCGGCCAGACCCCAGCGACCCAGATGGGGATGCGCGGCTGCTGAAGCGGCCGCGGGCAGAAAGTGGCCGGTTTCAGATGATAGTACTGGCCCTCAAACTGGAAGGATTCCCCGCTCCACAGCCCGGTGAGTACTTCCAGGCCCTCGTCCAGCATCTCACCCCGCACGCGCTGGTCTGGCTCGTCGCCCAGGTCGCCGAACTGCTCCTGGCCGCCGCCCACGCCCACGCCGACCACCAGCCGCCCGCCGCTCAGCCCATCCAGGCTGGCCGTTTCACGGGCATACTTCCAGGGCCGGCGGCGGGCCAGCGGCGTGATCAACGCGCCTAAGCGCACGCGCCGGGTGAGCATGGCCGCTGCGGTCAGCGAGATCCACGGGTCAGCCTGGTCCTGCTCGGTCCCGGCGACATCATCCCAGGTAAAGACGCCGTCCCACCCGGCCTGTTCGGCATCCCGCGCCAGCTCTGCAATGACCCGCGCGCTGCCAAAGGGGGTAAATGTCGGCAGATAAATGGCATATTTCATGAGGATCAGCTCCTTGGTAAGATCTCTCGCAAATGCTGCCCGGTATAAGAGCCGGGCGTCCCGGCGACCTGTTCGGGCGTACCTTCGGCGATGATCCGCCCGCCCGCCGCGCCGCCTTCGGGGCCCAGGTCGATGACCCAGTCGGCGGTTTTGATCAGTTCAAGGTTGTGCTCGATAACGATGACGCTGTTTCCGGCATCCACCAGGCGTTGGAGCACGCCCAGCAGGCGCGCGGTATCGGCAAGGTGCAGGCCCACCGTGGGCTCGTCGAGCAGGTAGAGCGTGCGCCCGCTGGCGCGCCTGCCCAACTCTTTCGCCAGCTTGATGCGCTGGGCTTCGCCGCCGGAAAGCGTGGTAGCAGGCTGGCCCAACTGGAGGTAGCCCAGGCCCACGTCCGCGAGCACCTGCAGGCGAGAGCGCGCGGCGGGCACCTCGGCAAAGAGCGCCAGGGCTTCTTCGACGGTCAGGTCGAGCACCTGAGCAATATCATGCGCGCGGTAGCGCACGGCTAGCACCTCTGGGGTGAAGCGCCGCCCGCGGCAGGCCGGACAGGGCACTTCCATTTCCGGCAGGAAGTGCATTTTGACCGCCAGCACGCCCGCGCCCTCACAGCGCTCGCAGCGCCCGCCGGGCAGGTTGAACGAGAAATGCCGCGCGGAAAGCCCCCGGCGGCGCGCTTCAGGTTCGGCGGCGAAGGCGGCGCGGATGGCGGTAAAGGCATCCGAGTAGGTGGCGGCATTGGATCGGGGCAGGCGCCCCACCGCCGCCTGGTCGATGGTGACGATTTTTTTCAGGCGCTCGATCCCTTCAACGGCGGCATGCGCGCCGGGCAGGTCATTCGCCCCATACAGGCGCTGGCGGATGGCCCGGTCGAGGATGTCGAATACCAGGGTCGATTTGCCCGAGCCGGATACGCCGGTCACCGCCAGCAGCAAGCCCAGCGGGAATCGCACCGTGAGGTTTTGGAGGTTGTGCGCGCGAGCGCCGCGAATGGTGATCGCTTCGCCGCCAGGGCAGCGCCGCGCTGGAACAGGGACCGCCGCGCGCCCCGACAGGTACGCGCCAGTCAGGGATTCGGGTTGGGCTGCCACCTGGGCAGGCGTGCCTGCTGCCAGGATCTGCCCGCCGTGCTTGCCCCCACCGGGGCCAAAATCTACTACCGTATCGGCAGCGGCAATCATCTCCAGGTCGTGCTCGATGACCAGCACGGTGTTGCCCAGATCGCGCAGGCGGCGCAGCATGCTGATCAGGCGGCGCGTGTCGCGCTGGTGCAAGCCGATGGTCGGCTCGTCAAACACGTACAGCACGCCGCTTAAGCCTGAGCCCAGCAGCGAAGCCAACCGCAGGCGCTGCGCCTCCCCCGCCGAGAGGGTAGGCGTGCCGCGTGCGAGGGTCAGGTAGCCTGCGCCCGCCTCCACCAGCCGTGCGATGCGCTCGCGCAGATCCGCCAGAACGGGTTCAGCAAAGTCCCGTTCTTCCGCGCTCAGCGCAGCGGGCAGCCGCGCCAACCAGGCAGCCAGTTCGCTCAGCGGCAGCCGCGAAAGGGCGACGATGGTCTGCTCGTTCACGGTTACGGCGCGGCTTTCAGGTCGCAGGCGCGTCCCGGCACAGTCGGGGCAGGTCTGGGTGACCATAAATTCTTCCAGTTTATCCTGGTAACCGGCTTCGTGGATGTGTTCGGCGAGGTGCTGCGCGTAGCGGCGCAGCAGGTTGGTGGTGATGCCCTCAAAGCGGCCCTTGCGCGCCGTGGCGGGCGGCTCCACCCGGGGAAAATGGCGGCGAAACTGCGCGCTTTCTACGCCATAAAACAGCAGGTCGCGCAGCGGCGGGGAGAAGTCTTTGAGCGGCTGCGCGCGGTCGAAGGGGAAGCCGTAATGTGCGGCAGCGGCTTGCAGCACCGCGCAGTAGTAGTCTAACTGCAGGCCCTCCCAACCGGCCACGGCCCCTTCAGCGAGGCTTTTTTGTTCGTCGACCATGCGGCTGATATCCGCCTGGTGGACGACGCCCAGCCCAGTACAGGTGGGGCAGGCCCCGGCTGGCTTGTTAAAGGAAAAACTCGCCATGCTGAACAGGGGGAGCGGCGCGCCGCAGTGCGGGCAGGGAAAGGTCTCTTCCGGTTCTGCCCCAGCCGCATCATCCTCAGCGCCAGCGTCCAATTCCCATTCGGGACTGGCATAAGCGCTGAAGGGCGGAACGTCTTTGCCGCACACCGGGCAGGAGCGGTGACCCAGGCGGGCAAACATCACGCGCAGGAAGGTATAGACATCTGTAGCGGTGCCTACAGTGGAACGCGGGCTGTGGTTGGTCAGGTGCTGGTCCACGCTGATGGAAGGCGACAGCCCGGTGAGAACGTCTACGGGCGGTTTCGCCATGCCAAAGGGCAGCATCCCCAGCGACTCCATATACTGGCGCTGGCCTTCTTTGAGCAGGATATCAAACCCCAGGGTAGACTTGCCCGAACCGGATACCCCGGTCAGTACCACCAGCTGATTCTTGGGAATATTGAGCGAGATACTTTTCAGGTTATGCAGGCGAGCGCCGCGAATGATAATTTGATCGGCCATGAGCTTTCCAAAGGTAACATAATCCAGGTAGAGCGTGAGCGTTGCACCTTGATTATAGAGTAACCTGCGGGCGGGATAAAGCAGTATATGTCTCCTGCCGCCTCAGGGGGGAAGAACACCTCATCCCCGGTCGCCGCCCTTCTCCATAAATTTGCAAAGCCAATTTTCGAGAAGGGTACTTATTGCCGAGCAAATTCCCTGGCCAGCACATGTTTATATACCATAGGACACCCTTCGTCTATCAAACGCGCTGGCCGGCGTTTGATGGAGAAGGGACGGTTCGTCGTAAATTTGGCTTTGAAAGGGTGGCGAAGCCGCGGGATGAGGTGATTAAGAAATTTAACCGCGAAGGGAAGAAAAGGGGCGCGAAGGAAGAAGAAGAGATATGCTTCTGCTCGTTTCTTGGCGGCCTACTTCTTCCCTTTGCGGTAAATAGCTTCCTTACCCTCCATGCCGCAGTTCGTCTTCTTCAAGGTGCATTAAGATGTAGGCGCGGAAGATGGCGACGAGGGCGTTTTCATCAATGCCAGAGCCGGTGACGTGTTCGCCAAACAGGGTGATGCCGAAGAGCTGCTGGCGAGAGTTGGCGCGCTGAAAGTTGAAGTAGGACTTTTCCAGGATCATCCCGGCAGCATCCCAGTCGCCGGGCCATTCTTCCAGGTCCAGGCGCGCCTGCACGAACGGGCGCAGTCCATCCAACTGCATGTGAATAATGTCCTGGCGGTCGGGTTCCATGGCCTTGCTCACCTCTCGTTATGATTCTCCCCTCTGTACACCAGGATGTATTATAAATCAAATTATATTGGTTGGCTGCCCGCTTCGCCAGGCATTTTCACCTGCCAGGGCACCTCGACATTAATGACGCAGCCCTGACCCGGTTGAGAAATCACAGCCAGCCTGCCGCCAACAGCTTCGGCGCGCTCCTTCATGCCCACCAGCCCCAGGTGCCCCTGCCGCGCCAGTTCAATCCAGTCATTTTGAGGTACAAAGCCGCGCCCATTATCCTCCACTGAGAGTTCAATGATTTCTGGCAGCACCTCCGCACGCAGAATGACCTGGTTAGCCTCCGAATGGCGCGCCACGTTATTCAACGCTTCCTGGCAGATGCGGAAAACCGCCAGGCCGATTTTATCGGGTACGCGGCGGTCCTCGCCCAACAATTCCAGGTCCAGACGGATGTGGGGGTGCCGGTTGGTAAACTCTTCTACGTGCGATTGGATCGCCCGCAGCAGGCCAAAACGGCTCAACACCGGCGGGCGCAGTTCATTACACACCTGGCGCAGCTCCTGGCTGAGATGTTTAGCATCCTCACCCAGCTGATGAACGCGGGCAGCCATGTCTGGGTCTGGGCAGATATTTTCAGCCAGTTGAATGGCGAAGATCAGGCCGCCCAATTCCTGGAGCGGGCCATCGTGCAGCTCGCGCGCCAGCTGCTGGCGCTCCATCTCGCGCTGCTCCAGCAGACGGCGGTGCACCTCTACCTGCGTGGCATAGTGAATTTGCTGCGCGCGCAGCAGGCGCTGCTCGGTAATATCTAAAGCCGCGCCGATCAAACCAGAAATGGCGCTACTCGCTTCAAACTGCGGTTGGATAGAGACCAGCAGGAAGCGGTTCACGTGGGGATTATGCAAATGCACTTCAGCGTGCTGTGCGTTGCGCTCATGCAAGGCGCGCAGTTTGATCTCGATGAGCTGCTGCGCGCTTTCCGGGTCCAAGATTTCCTCATCCCTTTTTCCCACAAAGGTCTGCGAAACGGGACCCATATAAGGGCTGTAAATCCAGGTATAGCGCAGGTTCAGGTCGGTCGTAAACACGGCAATCGGCGCGATGCCAATCGCCAGCTGAAAACGGGTCTCACTTTCGCGCAAGGCAGCGATCACCGCGGCGCTGGCCGGGCGCGAGGCTACCTCTGTGGCGGCGGAAACATGGCTGGGGGAAACCTGCATATCGCGCAGCAGCAGGTCCAGGCGAGAAACAAGGCGCTGCAAATCCAATGGGCGCGCTTTGCGATCCTGAACAAGCATCTGCTTCAACTGATTGGACAAATCAAAGAGCGCCGACTGAATTTCCGCGAAATCAGGGATATGTTCCGGGGCCATGGTTTACCGTCCATCGAGATACAAATCCGGAAGTGGTTTTATGGGCTGGTGGGGCAGCGTTAGGCTGCCCAGAATCAGCACCGGCAATAACTTTTTGAAAGAAACGAAGAATAATGTGTGATAAACGCTAGAAATTTAAGGGATAATTGTGCAAGCAAGCTGTAATTTATAAGGAATGACAAGCGTTGAGAAAACGCTCACAAGGCAATCCTGTGCATCTTGCTCATTAATTATAGCGAATTAAAAATTTTATGCACAACGAAATGGATCAAATTAGATAAATTGTTCATCCATTTTGGATCGCGTTAAGCTATCTTCAAAAACGGCTCCAGGGCCACTTTCAAGCGCTCCATGGAAAGCTCCCCCTTATCTAGATAAGCATCTGCCCCGGCGATGCGCGCCGTTTCGGCGATAAGAGGATCGGGCCAGGCAGTTACCAGGATTAATATTTGCGCCGGGCAAGAGGCCTTCACCTTTTCGATCACTTCAATCCCATTGGTATCACCAAGATGAAAATCAACCAGGGTCAGTTGATAAATCTCCGAGCAGATCATCTCCGTGGCGAAGTGATCGCGCTGGAACCAATCCATCTGGATGCGATCGCCAAAAGCGCCGTTCAGCATCGCTTTGATTAAAACGTAATCATCTTCGTCATCGTCCAGCAACAGGATGAGACTTTTATTGACTTTCTCGATTGACAATGGAGCTTACCTCTCTAGTGGAATAAAAAACCAAACCCAGCCACACTGGCCCCCAGGTTTGGTTTTTTAGATTGTTGTGCCCCAGGAGGGAATCGAACTCTCAACCTAGGCGTTAGGAGTGCCTCGCTCTGTCCTTTTGAGCTACTGGGGCGTCTTGCATTCGTGAAGGCGATTATAGCATGGGGAGAAAAGCGGGTCAAGAAACGAAAATTTTAATATTTTCGCAGTATACTAAAAAAACAACTTAGCACCAGCCGCACAGGGGGAAACGGCTTTCCAAGAAACGGTCTTTCAAGAAACGGCCCTTCAAGAAACGGTCTTCCAAGATAGGGCCTTTCAAGATTGGAGAAAGCATGTCAAACTGGCAAGAAGTTCTCACCCACCTGGCTGCGAACACTGAGCAGAAAATGGATGAGCTGCGCTACCGGCTGCATTATCAGCTAGGGGGGCCAGGGCCGGTCAAAATCATCACTTACCGGGGCTATGGCACGCCGCAGCGGATTTTTCTGCGCGGGCGGGTGATTGAAGACAAAGAATTAATCGACGCGCAAGAGAACAGCACCATCTGGGATAACCTGGTAAATATGTACCGGCGCATAGAGAGCGACGAAGTGCCGCATGCCCGGTTGATGGCGCGTTTCCAGGGGATTGAAAAAGAAGTCAGCGCGGATGAGGAAGGTTTTTTTGAGGTCGAATTTGAACCCCGCGAACCGCTGGCGAAAAGGCGCTTGTGGCATTCGATCGAAGTCGAACTGCTCGAACCGATCCCCGATGAGCAGAGCCGCAACCCGATTAAGGCCACCGGCGAGGTGCTGGTGCCGCCAGAGAGCGCGCAGTATGTGGTCATCAGCGACATCGACGACACCGTGATCCGCACCGACGCGGTGCACCTGCTGCACATGGCGCGCAACGTTTTTCTGGGGAATGCCCACTCGCGCCTGCCCTTCCCCGGCGTAGCGGCGCTGTACCGCGCGCTGTTCCTGGGCGAAAGCGGGACGGCCTTGAACCCCATGTTCTATGTTTCCTCCAGCCCCTGGAACCTGTACGACCTGCTGTCTCATTTTTTCACCCTGCAAAAGATCCCGGTGGGGCCGGTGCTGTTTCTGCGAGATTGGGGCCTGACGCAGGAAGAAATCCTGCCGCTGGATAACCATGCCTTTAAGATCAAGGTGATCCGGCAGATTCTGGACACCTACCCGCACCTGCCCTTCCTGCTGATCGGCGACAGCGGGCAGGCTGACCCGGAGATCTACGCCGACCTGGTGGAAGAGTACCCGCAGCGCATCCTGGCGGTATACATCCGCAACGTGAGCCGCGACCTGAAGCGCCCCAACGCTATCCGCCAGCTGGCAAAACGCGTGCTGGAAGCAGGCAGCGACCTGGTCCTGGGGGACAATTCGCTGGCGATTGCGCAGCATGCCGTGGAAGCCGGGTATATGCAAGCGGAAGCGCTGGATGACGTGCGCGAGAATAAACAGGCGGATGAAGCGCCGCCGACCATTATCGAACGTATTTTAGGCGAAGCGCCCAAGGAAGCGGGGAAGAAAGAGAGCGGGCCTTCGGTCAAGGTGACCCGCCAGGAAGTCAAAAAGGGCGAGCTGGAAGAGGTGGTTAAAGACAGCGGCGAAAGCGACAGCGCGCCCCCCACTGTCATTGTCGAGAGCAAGAAGAAGAATAAGTAGGCTTAGCCAAAGTTAAAGCTAAGGGTCCCAGCGGGATATATGACCGCTGGGACCTTTATTATCATAGACTGGCCTGTTCGGAGACTCAAATGGCGTTTTTCGTGACGCCTGAAGAACTGCTGTGAGTGAGTAGGGGATACCCGACAGATCTCCTACGCACCAACCCGAAATCTAATCCTGACCTTCTGTTGCACCCACAACCTGCAACTTATGAAAACAGGCTGTCTATGTAGTTATAGAATAACGATTGGCCGGTTAGAAAACAATGGGGGAGAAGCACGAGCGAGGTAGGGAATACCCTACTGCGGGTGGAGCGGGTTGAGACGCGCGAACAGACTGCCGCTTAAAATGTGATTGCCAGGTATGGGGGGGACATACCTGGCAATCCTCAGGGAGGGAATACCACCAGAGGCTCCATCTACACGGGGGGGGCGCGAAGATGGAATTCGCATTCCAGTGGCGACAACCCGTTTAACTGGGTCATCTATTGATAATATAACTCTGATTTATCCGAATTACATTAAAATAAAGTAAGAATTTTATCAAGAAACGGGCGGCTGCCCGCCAGGGAAGAGATGGCAGCAGCTCAGGCAACGGATCGGCGCCAGCGTTCAGCGCTTCTTCGAAGGAAAGCCGTGGTTCGGGCGCTGGTTAGAGTGGGGCTTTTTGGGGGATTTGCGGGGCCTGGGGCGGGCAGACAGGTCAATAGGGGTTTCGGCCTGGTGGACGTCCAGGCCAAAGACATCGTACCACTCGCTGAGCGCGCCAGCTGAGTCTTCCGCGTGTGGAGCGGCGTTCGGCGGAGCTTTGGCAGGCAGATCTTGCAGCTGCTGGGAAAAATCTTCCGCCGAAAGCACCTGGGCATGCAGCTCGAGGGCACTGCGCTGCACCCAATGATCCGAAGATACGACGGTGACGTTGCGCGCTGCCCTACCCAGGCTGGCCAGGTACTGGCGGATGGCCTCATCAGCCGGCTTGCCCTGCTGGACGAAGTGCGCCTGGATGACCCCAAAGGAACGCGCCCCGGCATGCCCGGGCGGCGCGCCATCAAAAAAGAGCTCGATTTTCTTCAGCCGGCGGGCGCGGGCATACGCCTGGAGCAGGTTCACCAGCTTTTCTTCATCGTCCAGGTCGCTCAAAGAGAAGCCAGGGATTTTTGGGATCAGGTTATGGCCATCAATCACCAACATAGGTTCATTTTACTTGCAATTTATGCTATCATTCAAGCTATAAAAGAGGCTCTTTGGGAATTGGCGTGGTTTTTAGGGAGAAATGGCTTCGCCATTTCTCCCTAAAAACCACGCTGAATCCTAGAGACCCATAAAAGACACTCGCGTGCGTTTCATAAGTTTTGGGACCTCACTCCGCCCTCTCGCTGATCCATCCATACGGTCAGCCACAAGCAGGAGCCAGAGGGCGGGCTCCACTTTGTTTTTTCCTCTCTGCACGCAAATTCGATCGCTCGACCACCTTTCGATAAATCAAATCCGTTTCACCCGAGGCCAATGAAAAAACGCTCTAACCTTTACCTTTACCTGCTGTTAAATGTCATACTATCGGCGGCGACGACGTTGACCGTTATCGTCGTCTGGAACCGGCTGCATCCACCCGCGGCAGCTCCAGTGCAATCCGTTGGGGGGCAGCCAGCGCTGCTGACCCCCGCTTCGGCAGAAAGCGGCGGCAGTAATCCCGCCGCAGCGCCCAGCCCAACCTTCGCGCCCAGCGAGACGCCCCTGCCCCTCTCTGAAAAGGTCATCGATGTAATGAGCGTGGTAGGCGTGGGCGATTTGCAGCAGGAGGTGGTGCTGCTCAAGCGCCTGGGCGAGGGTAACCTGCCCATGGCAGGTTGGACCCTGCAAGGGGAGCACGGCAGCAGCTATACTTTCCCCAACCAGCCGGCGCTGACCCTGTTCAAGGACGGCGCGGTGCAGGTCTATACGAAGGCTGGCAGCGACACTGCCACCGAAGTGTATTGGAACCGCACCGAAACAGCCTGGCATTCGGGTGAGACCATCCGCGTAATGGATGCGGCGGGCAACGAGCGCGCCAGGTATACGATCCCTTAACAATTCGAAAATTCGTTCAATCAACCCGACTGGAATCGGGTACAATTCGCATACCGCACGGACGGTTATCGCGGCGGTTTGACCCCCTGGCAACCCGGACCTGAAGGATCGTAGAAACGGATGTCTCAAGCTTTTTACCGGAAGTGGCGGCCTCAAAAGTGGGATGAGGTTGTCGCGCAAGCACATGTTATCCAGACCCTGCGCAATGCAGTGCGCACGGGGCACACCGGGCACGCCTACCTGCTGGCCGGCCCGCGCGGCACGGGCAAAACCACCACCGCGCGCCTGCTGGCCAAGGCGCTCAACTGCCTGGACCCCGACCCGGCCCAGCGCCCCTGCGACCAGTGCGGGCACTGCCTGGCCGTAAACGAGGGCCGCTTCATGGACCTGGTGGAGATTGACGCGGCGTCGAACACCTCAGTGGACGATATGCGGGACCTGCGTGAGAAGATCAACTACCGCCCCTCGCAGGGCGAGTACAAAGTCTATATTATTGATGAAGTGCATATGCTCTCGACGGCGGCCTTTAACGCGCTGCTGAAGACGCTGGAAGAACCGCCGCCGCACGCCGTGTTCGTACTGGCGACGACTGAAGTGCACAAGATCCCCGCGACGATCCTTTCCCGCGTGCAGCGCTATGAATTCCGGCGCATCCCTGTGCCGGATATCGTGCACCATTTGCAGCAGATGTCGGCGGAAGAGGGGCTGGCGGTGGATGAAGACGCGCTGTGGGTGATCGCCCGCCAGGCGACCGGCGCGATGCGCGACGCCATTTCGCTGCTCGACCAGCTGGCCTCCACCGGCGAGCGCGTGACGCTGGCAGAAGCCCAGCAGGTGCTGGGCACAGCGACCAGCGGGCTGGTGCTCGAGCTGGTCCAGGCGGTGCTGGACCGGGACGCGGCCAGCGGGCTTAAGGGCATCCAATCCGCGCTGGACGCGGGCACGGATGCGCGCCAGTTTGCCCGGCAGGTGGTGGATTACCTGCGCAGCGTGCTGCTGATGAAGCTGGGCAATGCCGACCAGGTGGATGCGACCAGCGAAATGCGCGCCAGGATGGCCGAACATGCGGTAGCTTTTGACGCGCCGCAGCTGCTGGAGGCTATTCGCCTGTTCAACAGCGCCGCGACCGACACACGCAGCTCATGGCACCCTGGTCTGGCCCTGGAACTGGCAGTGGTGGAATCGGCGGCTGACAAGGCTCAGCCGGCAGCTGGCAAAGCCCAGCCGGCAGCTGGCAAAGTCCAGCCGGCGGCTGATAAAATTCGGCCGGAGGAAGAGCTGCCGAGCTCCCACGCCTGCCCCGCGCGCCAGGCCCGTCACCGAGCGGCCCCCGGCCAGGCGGATGGAGCAGTCCGCGCCCGAGCCGGAATTCGAGGAAGAGCTGCCCCCTCCAGCCGCCGCGGGGAGGCAAGCGCCGGTCAGCAAACCCGCGCCAGCCGAGCGAACCCAGGCGGAGGAGCCGCGCCGGGGGCGGAAAACGCCGCCCGCGGAAGAAACCGCAGCTGCGCAGCCCAAAAGCAGCCCCACCGGGGAGGCGGGCAAGGCAGTCTCTACCCAGGATGTGCAGCACAGCTGGGCGCGCATCCGCCAGCTGGTGAAGAAGCGCAACCCCATGGCCGAAGGGCTGCTCAATTCGGTGCGCTCCTGGTCAGTCAAAGAAAATACACTCTTCCTCGGCTTCCAAAGCGAGGTGGTAAAATCGAAGATGGACACGCCTGACAACCTGGAAATTACCCGCCAGGCGCTGCAGTACGTGTTCGGTGTGGATCTGACGATCCGCTGCGTGGTGGTGGGCAACAAGTCCGCTGCCCCTGCCGACCTGGATGTCGATGGGGACGGCATGGTCGGCACCGCGCTCGACCTGGGGGGAAAGATTGTCATCGATGAATAAAGAATTATGGTTGGTTGGGCAGCTGGGCTGCGCAGCCAATCACAGCCTGTGAAATATCAGAGGAGGTTGCAATGGCGAAAGGATTTAACCGGCCCAAAGGGATGGGCAGCGCTGGCGGCGGCGGCGGGATGATGTCGCAAATCAAGAAACTGCAAGAGCAAATGGAACAAACCCAGGCACAGCTGGCGGACGAGACTGTAACCGCCACGGTGGGCGGCGGGGCGATCAAGGTCACCATGACCGGCGACCAGCGCTGCAAAGGCGTGGAGATCGAGCCGGACCTGCTTAAAGACGCGGACGCGGAGATGCTGCAAGATATGCTGCTCTCAGCCATTAACCTGGCCCTGGATGATTCGCGCAAGCTGGCCGAAGAACGCATGGGCCCGCTGGCTGGCGGGCTGTCGGGGTTAGGTTTAGGGTTTTAATGGTACAATCGGCGGAATTGCTTTGTACGCCCGGCCGGCAAGTGCGCCCCGGGCCAGCCTTTGACTAACGATATTCGCCTAGAAAGAAGCATGCATGGCTTCATTACCTGGTCCTATCCAGAACCTGATCCTGGCTTTTGAGCGCCTGCCGGGGATCGGCCCTAAGACGGCTTCACGGCTGGCATTTTATTTACTGCGTTCGCCAGAAGATCTGTCGCGGCAGCTGGCAGAGGCACTGCAAGAACTGAAATCGGCTACCGGCATGTGCCAGAAATGCTATAACATCACCCTGGCCGGGCAGACGCTGTGTGAAATCTGCGCAAACCCCAAGCGGGATGAATCGACCATCTGCGTGGTGGAAGAGCCGCTGGATGTACTCGTGCTGGAAAAGACGGAGGGCTTTCAGGGGCACTATCACGTGCTGCATGGGGTGCTCTCCCCGATTGAAGGGATCGTGCCGGATGATTTGAAGATCCGCCCGCTGATTGAGCGCGTGCGCCGCGGCGGGGTGCGGGAAGTCATCCTGGCGACCAACCCGAGCATGGAAGGTGACGCCACGGCGCTGTACCTGCGCCAGCAATTGCAGCCGCTGGGACCGCGCATCACCCGCCTGGCGCGCGGGCTGCCGGTGGGCGGCGACCTGGAGTACGCCGACCAGAGCACCTTGCTGCGCGCCCTGGCAGGCCGGCAAGATATGGGATAAGTTCTCGGAGCGATCCGCCCTGCACGACTGCGGGACGGATCGCTTGCTTTTTTGACACTGCACCCTAATAGGAGCTTCATGGATGAGCACTCAAGCCAGCGCCAGCACGACCCCCACTCTCTGGAAGAATAACGATTTTCTCAAATTTTGGGCCGGGCAAACCATCTCGGTATTTGGCTCGGCCGTCACAAACCTGGCCCTGCCACTGACGGCGGTTACGGTGCTGAATGCCAGCCCGGCGCAGATGGGCTTCCTCAACACCGCCGGGTCGCTGCCTTATTTGCTGGTCGGGTTGTTCGCCGGGGTATGGATCGACCGCCGGAAGCGGCGTCCGATTATGCTGGCAGCAGACCTGGGCCGGGCGCTGCTGGTGGGCTTGATTCCGCTGAGCATGCTGCTGGGGATGCTGCGCATGGAAATGCTGTATGCCATCATGCTGCTGGCGGGTGTGCTGAGCGTGTTCTTCGACGTAGCCTACATGGCCTTCCTGCCGGCGCTGGTGCAGCGCAGTCACCTGGTGGAAGGTAACAGTAAGATGGAAGTCAGCTATTCAGCGGCGGCAGTCGCCGGGCCGGGGCTGGCGGGTTGGTTGATCCAACTGTTCAGCGCGCCGCTGGCGATCACGCTGGACGCACTTTCTTTTCTGGTCTCGGCCTTCTCGCTGGGGCTGATTCAGACCGCAGAAGCGGAACCGGAAGCGGCCCCGAATGGCGAGCGCAACCTGTGGAAGGAGATTCGGGAAGGGCTGCAGGTGGTGTTCGGCAACCGCGCACTGTGGTCCATCGCCGGGTGCACCGGCACGTATAACTTCTTCTTCGCCATCTGGACTTCCATCTATGTGCTGTATCTGACCCGCAACCTCAACCTCTCGCCCACGCTGATCGGCCTGGTGCTGGCGGCAGCCGCGCCGGGGGCGCTGCTGGCCTCGCTGGTGGTAGAGAAGTTCACCCGGCGCATCGGCCTGGGGCCGACGATCGTGGGCGGCATCCTGCTGGGCGGGGCCAGCCGCGTGCTGATCCTTTTTGCCAATGGCCCGCTGCTGCTGAGCCTGGGCTTGTTGATATTAAGCGGCTTCCTGGGCGGGTTTGGCAACGTGGTATATGACGTCAACCAGGTCAGCCTGCGCCAGTCCATCACCCCCGACCGGCTGCTAGGGCGCATGAACGCCAGTATGCGCTTCCTGGTGTGGGGCACGCTGCCGCTGGGCGGCCTGGCTTCCAGCGCCTTAAGCACGCTGCTGGGGGTGTGGCCGACCCTGCTGGTGGGCATCCTGGGCAGCACGCTGGCCTTCCTGTGGGTGCTGCTCTCGCCCGTGCGGGCGTTGAAGAAAATAGATGCGGCCTAAAAAAATCGACCTGCCGGTATAGGGCAGGCCAATCTTTTTAAGCATATGCGGATCAGGTTCTGCGCCCGGTGATGGCGTACCAGATCCAGATGACGATCACCGCGCCAATGAAGGCGACCAGGAAGCTCCACAAATTGAAGCCCGTGACGCCCACGCCGCCAAAAAGGCTGAAGATAAAGCCGCCAACCAGCGCGCCAATAATCCCGGCGATAATGTTCGCCAGGCAGCCCATGCGAGCGTTGTTACCGGTCACCAGGCTGGCTAACCACCCGGCCACCGCACCAAGAATAATCCAACCAAGCCAACTTAAAGGTCCCATTTCTGCCTCCTAACTACTATTATAGGGGAAGCGAGCCATCGTTTTTATACAGTTGAAGCGGGTTCCAATCAAGAAATGGTAAAGGTTGTGGGCTCAGCTTTACTTTGCCGCCAAATTCTCCATTTGGGCCGTCGCGGAGGACAGGATGGCGTCGACAACCTTTCCGGCAAGGTAGTCCTGATAGCCGGGCAGCGAGAGCAAGCCGTAGGACTGGTCCGCCAGGACGTACTTGCCCTGGTACCGCAACGATGGCGGCTGCCCCGAGTCAGACTGGAAGTGGGTCGGGTCTGTGTGGCGGAAGGAGACGTCGCCGTTGGTGGCGTAGGAGACGGTGACTTGCAGTGCGGCGCGGGCGAAGAAGGGCGTCCAGCGCACCTGGTTTTCTTTGAGCGTTACGATCATCAAAGGCGTATCCGCCTGATCGGCGGCTGCGGAGAGCAGGTTGAAGGACTGCAGCTGCGGAACCCGGCTGGATTCAGACTGCAGCTGCGCCATGATGCGCCGGGCAAGGACCGCATCGCCGCTGACATACAGCCCCACCGGGCTGCTGATCTGTACCGGCTGATCATTAGAGGTGCGCGAAGCCGCCACGGTGGAATTGGCGGTGGTGGTCGATTTCATCACACGGAAGGGCAGCAGGAAGAATGCCGCCGCGAGCACGACCAGGATGAATAGAGGGAGGAGGATGCGTTTCAGCATGAGAGAAGTAAATTCCTTTCCAGGTATTTTGAGCATACACTCATTACGATCTACGGAAAGACAGGCCCAAGGTTGCAGCAGTGGAGACAGAACAGGATCAATACAAGCGGTAAGGGTAACCGGTCGCCCGGGGGTCAACCCGCCGGGCTGTGGGAAAACACCTGCTGAAGCAGGTTAAGCGGAGCAGCGATATCAGGGAGTATCAGAGAATCCAAAAGAGCCCGGTTCACCGGGCGGCAACCACACAGCGCGGGGTTTGAACCCCGCGCGGCAGTTTGCCCTGCCAAAACACGCGGGCAATCAACGCTTTTGTTGAGGTAAAGCGATAGGCTACCAGGGAACCCGGCTTGAAGAGCATCCAGGGGTCAAGCAGTACCGGCTAGATGGCTCAGACGGTCACCCGGCTGAAAATATCGATGATGTTGCCGTCTGGGTCGCGAAACCAGAAGGCCCGGCTGCCCCAGGGATGAGTTTGCGGAGGTTTGACAATTTCAAGCGGGAAGGCTTGCAGGCGGGCATATTCCGCGTCCACATCCGCGACTTCGAAGCCGATGGTAAAACTGCCGTACCCGGCGCCGTGCATGGAACCCGGAGCCATGCCCTCCATACCGGCTTTTGAAAAAATGGCCAGGCTCAGCCCAGCTAAATTAAATTCGGCGTGCTGCGCATCGCCTTGCGCGCGGCAGCCAAATACCGCGGCGTAGAAATCGACCAGCGCGGGCACATCTTCCGTCACCAGGCAAATGCCACTGAATTTCATCCGTTTTCCCTCCATCAGCCAGAAATTGGCTCTAAAAAGAATCTAAGGTTCAAAAAGCGGGCAGATCGACCATGCCGTCTGGGCCCTGGAAGCGGTAGTAAGGCAGCCAGGCGACGCCGAACTGGTCTAGCAAGAGGTCTTTTTTGAGCGGGGAGACCGTCAGCTGGCGCACCTGGGCGGCGCGTTCAGCCCATTCAGCCTGGGCGCGCTGCAAGGCAGACTGGCGCTCGGCGACCAGCGCCTTCCACTCGGACTGCAGATCCGAGAGCACTTTTTTGGCTTCGTCCAGTTCGCCCTGAGCCTGCTGGGTCATGCGGCGCTTGGTCATGGAGGTGGTCAGGCTGCGCTTGCGGCGCGAGAAGACGGAAGCGAACAGTTCCAGGTCGTTGGATGTCTGTTCGGCCTTGCGCTTGTTCAGCATATCCGCGCGGCGGTCCACCACCAGCTGCTGGCGTTCAATCTTGCGCTTGAGCGCTTCCAGCTTGCGGTCATACCCCTCGGCGATTTTTTCGGATTCCGCCTGCAAACCCTCCTGCGCAACGGCAGCAAGTTGGCGGCGAAAGCGTTCCTGGGGCTGGTCAGGGCCGGCATAAACCTTGAGTGTTTCGTTAGCGAGAATATCGACCGTACCGGCGCGGTAAAGCCAGTCCAGGAAATCCTTTTTTAAGGTGGCCAGGCCGCTTGCGGTGGATAAAATGGACGGCAGGTCCTGGAAGCGCGCCGTAGGGTCTGGCGCGCCGAAAGCGGACAGGTCGAAGGGCGGGCGGGAAAAAGCGGCCCAATCCGGGTTGGGCTGTGGGTCAGGCGCCAGGCAGGCCAGGGTGCGGGTGTAGTCGAGGTTGTAGCGCGGGCTGCGGGTATGCGCCGCGCCCTGGGCTAACAGGGCGGATTTATACAGCAGCCCGCGCGGCTCCAGCGGCCCGCGCAGCGCGCCGCCCTGCGCTGAGAGCGCGCGCTGCTGCGACAGCCCGACCGGCCAAAAGTAAACCGCGGTATTGGCCGGAACAGCCGGCGGGTTCGCGGACAGCGGTTCGACGCTGCGCGCCGGGAGAGGCGGGCTGGATGGGCGGGCAGCCGGGCGGGGCGCAAGATCGGGCAGGGGGCTGCTGGCAGCCGGAATTTCAGCGTTAAATGCACGCGGGGCTGGCCGGGCAGGTTGTACCTCAGCAGGTTGTGCCTCAGCAGGTTGTGCTTCAGCAGAAGTTGCTTCAGCAGAACCTGCGGCGGTTTCTGCCTCGGCGGGCACTGCCTCCAGCGGCTTGAGCGCGGGCAGCTGCACGCGGGTCAGCGGGCCAGCGAGGTAGTTGAGCACCCAGCGCGATTGAAACACGCGCGGGCTGGGGTTATGCACGTTGTGCATCAGGAACAGGCGCGGCTTAAGCCCGGCAATCAGGCGATCAAAGGCCGAACGGTCGATCGCCGAATCCAGCGCCTGCAATCCGTCCAGCAGGCGCTGTTTATCCTGCTCGGTTTGCAGGCGGCCAATGAACCAGGTGCCCGCGTTCGAAAGCGCCTTGTAGTTGAGGTCCGAGGGGTTCTGCGTGGCCAGGGCCAGACCCAGACCGAAGGCGCGCGCCTGCTTCAACAGGCGCAGCAGCACCGGGCGCGAGGGCGGGTTGGCGACCGGCGGCAGGTAGCCGGTGATCTCGTCGAAGGCCAGCAGGGCGCGCAGCCCGCTGGTGCCGCGCTGACCGCGCATCCAGCCTTCCACGGCGGCCAGCAGCAGGGTAACGAAGAACATGCGCTCGTTTTCCGAAAGGTGCGCCAGGTAGAAGATGGAAAAGCGCGGGCGGTCGGCGGGCGAACGCAGCAGGCGCGCCACATCCAACGGCTGGCCTTCCAGCCAGGTCTGGAAGGATGGCGCGGCGAGAAAGTTATTGAGCAGCAAAGCCAGTTCGAAGCGTTCTTTTTCCGAGAAGAAACGCTCCAGGGGAAACGCGCCCAGGCGGTCAAAGGGCGGGTTGGTCACCTGCTCGATCAGCCCGGGCAGGTCGAGCGACACGCCGCGCGACCAGTTCGCTTCGAGGATATTCGACAGCAGGATATGCTCGCGCGAGCGCAGCGGGTCTACGTCCTGCAAGCCAATCAGCCCCAGCAGGGCCGTGACCGTGGCAGCAATGCGCTCGCGGTCCGCTTCTTGCAGGGCGGCGGATGCGCCATCACGGGCGGCGGGAGCCTCGAAGGACGAGAGCAGGTTCACCGGCACACCGGCGGTCGAGCCGGGGGTGTAGATGGTGTAATCCACCTGCTCGCGCAAGGCGGCCAGCTCTGGCTCGCCCAGGTCCCAATCAGAAAGGCCCTTACGCCAGCGCTCGGCTGTCGCCGCGGCCAGTTCATCCAGGCTGAGATTGGCGCGGCGGGCCTGTTCAGGGTCTACCCAGGGCGCGAAATCCGCGGGGCGCAGCTCGGGGAAGTGCAGCAGCAGGTTGGTCAGGTCCCCTTTAGGATCAATGATGATGGCGGGCAGGCTCTGGCGGGCGGCCTCCTCCAGCAGCGCGATGAGCAGGCCGGTCTTTCCCGAACCGGTCATCCCGATCAGCACGGCGTGAGTGGTGAGGTCGGCGGGGTCGTACGCCACGGGCTGCTGGTCGTCGGCCCAACGCCCAAGATAAAACTGCGCATCTGGCATGGTTTCAGGTCCCTTTCTCTGATTGCTTCGCGGGTAAATTATACTATGCGCTCATCCGGAAAGGTTTTTAGGAAATCTTTTTTACCGGTTTTTTAATGTCTTCCTGCGGAATTATGCTATACTCATTTTAGTCTACAAGAAGTTTGCTTACAGTAATTTCCACTACAGGTGGTGTCTCCAAAATGCCTGTCTCCAACCGAAAGTATATCGGTATTATGCTCGCCGCGCTGATGGTCTTTGCGCTTGGCGGGCTGTTTGGCTGTTCACCCGCGGCGACGCCAGCCCCCGCCCTCCCCACGCCCACTAACCAGCCAGTCCAGGCAGAAACTGCCTATCCTGCGCAAGAAGAAGCGCCAGTGACCCAGGCGACAGCCTACCCGGGCGCACAAGAAGCGCCGACCATGCCTGCGGCTGGGGAAGCTTACCCGCCGCCCGGCGGGCCAGGCGGCGCGCCGGCGGTTGAAAACCGCAGCCAAATCACCGCGCGCCTGATCAGCCAGGCCCCGGCAGAAGACCTGCCCGACATGCTCAAGCTGCATATCCAGGTGCTCTCAACCCGTGAGGTCGCCGGGATGCCCAGCTTCACTAACCAGTTGAGCGGGCAAGAGATCGACCTGTACGCACCCAGCGCCGGCTTCCCGGCCATCCAGCCCGGTGAGAACCTGGAGGCCGAAGTCACTTACCGGGGGGACGAAAACGGCGGGCGCTACATCGCGCAGAGCGTGAGCAAAGCAGCCCAGTAAGAAATAAAGCTAAAGGGGGAAATCCACACCAATCGAATTCCAATTTAAAATTTTTCCTGGCGAAAAAGCGTCCAGGTCTATGTTCTTTTTTACTCATCGCAGACGTTCGTGCGCCAATTCAGGGGTGGCGTGAACGGTTGGTTTTTTTCTTTACAGGGAGGGAATTTCATGATTTGCAAGCGCAGCAAACGCTTCTTTGTCTTTGCCTTAACACTGGCCCTGGTGGGGCTGGCGGTCAGTGTTCGCTGGGTTCAGGCTGCTCCGGCAGCGCCGGTAACCTTTCCGGTCACGCAGCCGGATGGGACCGAAATCATGGTCCGCATGTGGGGGGACGAATTTCAGCACGGCTACGAAACGACAGATGGTTATACGATTGTCAAAGACCTGGACAGCCAGTATTGGGTGTATGCCAATAAAATGCAGGATGGAAACCAGGCCAGCAGCGATCTAATCGTAGGCAAGAGCAGCCCAGAAGGGCTGGAAAAACATGTGCGGACACCAGCGGCTTTAGCAGCTGAAAAACCAGAAAATAATGGGCCAACCTTACGGGGACAAAACCAGGGCATGATACCGCTCTTGGTGCTTTTGGTTAGTTTTTCTGATCAAGATGCCACTTATTCAGCAGGCAGCTTCCAGCAAGAAGCTTTTGGGCAACAAACAGTATCAAAGACTTTTACGCCAAAGCTTCTTTTGGCAAACTTAACTTTGTTCCAGCCACTGAGAGTTATGGTACAGCGAATGATGGTGTTATTGGCTGGTTGAAATTGGATAGGTTGCATCCGGAAGATGCTGACTTAGACTATATGGTAGTGGCAGCACTTACCCAGGCAGACACTTACATCGACTATTCCATTTATGATAAAGATGGCGATGGATATGTCACTGGAAAGGAACTGCAGCTGCTTTTCATCGTGGCCGGATATGAAGGGTCATATCCTCAATGTCCAGAAACGACCTGCCATTCCATCTGGGCGCACCAGTCCTATCTCTATTACGACACGACCAAATTAGATGGAAAATGGCTGGCCCAAAACAGTAACGACGACGACTACGGTGGTTATGCCGCTGTTGGGGAAAGACATGGATCGCACATCGCTCAAATGGGCACGCCGATTCACGAACTCGGCCACTTGCTTTCCTGGCCAGATTTGTATGACACCAGTCAGCTTTCAGAAGGTGTGGGCGAATGGTCCATCATGGGCAGCGGCAGTTGGAATGAAATAAGCCTCCCAGGTGATTCTCCCGCTTTGCCGGATGCCTGGTCGAAATGGTACCAGGGCTGGCTTACGCCTACACCTGCCTCCACCAACAATAACTATAGCCTGACGACAGCCGCCACAAATGCTCAGGCGCTGTTGATGGGAAGCAACCCGAATGGGGTTGATTGGGATTTTTACCGGCACTCTGGCAGCGGAGAGTATTGGCTCATTGAAAATCGAGAGAAGTCCGGCTATGACCAGGCGCTGCCGGGCTGCGGCTTATTAATCTGGCATATTGATGAAACCGTTACTTCTACCAATTTAGCCAATGCTAACCGCGATGACGCGCTAGTCGAACTGGAACAAGCCGATGGAGCGGCGCATCTTAACTCCACTTTATACTCAAATCGGGGTGACGCTGGCGACCCCTATCCCGGTACGAAGCCGAACTACACCTTCTCCAGTTACTCGAACCCCAGCAGTAAAACGAATGCCGGTCAATTTTCTGGACATTCGGTCACGGTGAATTCTGGCAGCTGTCAGGCCAGTATGTCCTTGACATATTCCTACAGCGGCGACCCAACCTTCACGAACCGGGTGTTTCTTCCCGTCGTTCAAACGCCAGAAAGACCCTTCTCAGGGCAGGTATTGTATGACTTCACGCCAGTCAGCGGGCAGCCGGTGTGGATCACATATTCCACAGACAATGGTTCGACCTGGACCAGTAAGTATGCTCAGACGACAACGGACGCAAACGGATATTTTACTTTTGCATCCACGCCGCCGGTTGGCAGTGGCAAAATGTTTGAGGTTTATTGGGAAAATCCAAATATCGGTGCCACGAACCCCAGTTCAACCTGGACAAAATATCTTTGGGCCTTTTACTGTAATCCAGTGGAAGCTACAACGGATGTCTATACCTGTACGATGAATATTCGCGATGTCGCTCTGGTATCCCCCAATAATAACGTGACGGTAGGCATGCCAGTGACCTTCACCTGGAAGAAGAGAGCTACCCCAACCGACAATTATCGCTGGTATATGAGTGACTGGTACACAGGACATTACTGGTGGAGCTACCTGTATTATACGGACCGGATCAGTTTTAGCAACATGACTGGCATCAACCTGATGACCAATTACAGGTACTATTGGCGCATGGATGTCTTAACCCCAGACGGTTATGGCATAGGCTATTATGATCGGGGCATCACCTTCGCCAACCTGGGCAGCCCGGCGTTGAGTTCCGATCAGCTTTCTCCGCTGGCCAGCAGCTCCTTCACGGAGCCGCCGGAGGTTCGCTGGCTGCAAGCCCAAGGCGTGTTGAACAAACAGCTCGAACCATAAGAAGAAACAAGATGAGAAACAGCCCCGCTGCCAGCACTGGCAGCGGGGCTGTTTCTTGTTTGGCAATGGCCATCCACGAATGCGCTGCGCGTCTCGAATAAACGAATGGTGGGGGCAGCGGTCTCGGTCAGCGTGAAATGCGCTGGCAAACGGAAACGGACTGACGCGCCCGGTTTGCACCAAATTCTTTGCCCACCGAATGAAAGGGTTGCGAGACCTGCCTCTACAGGGGACAGGCGGAGAACTTTTTCCTATACCGGCCTGTTGGGATTCTCACGGCTGTTCCCTATCCTGACCTTATTCGATATTCGTTCCCCATTCGTGGACGGCCTCCCCCTCCCCCCGATTCTCATTTTGACAGGTTGTAATTTTAGAAAATATGTTCTACATTGAAGATCGGGCGTCGTTCTTTTGCAAAGGAGGTTGTGATGGCCAAACGATCCAATCCGGTGCGCAAGCATAATACAAAGCCGGTGCGGCAGCCGAGCGCGGGGGAAAACCTGCGCGAGGAAATCCTCATTTTGCGCGAACTGATGCGCAAGGTGCTTGAGCACCTCAATGATGACCCCTCGATGAACGAGCTGCTGCGCGTTCTGGAGGGCGTGGGACGCACCGGCACGCGCCTGGCTACCCTGGTCAAACTGCAGGAGCAGCTTGACGAGCACCAGGCGGCGGGCAGTTCCATGGTGGATGACATGCAGGAGCTGATCCGGCGCATGTCTTAATTTTTTTGAATGTGCAGCCCAAAACGCTCGTTTTGGGCTGCACAACCCCCTCCCAATAAGGAAAACCAAAAATGGAAGTCAACGAGGTGCATTTGCTGGTGGAGCAGTTGAGTCACAGCCTGGACCTGCTGAAGGGGCGCATGGATCTGCTGGACGCGCGCCTGGCGCACCAGGAAGAACTGTTTGAGCTGCGTTTGAGCGCGCTGGAGCGCAGCCAGGCGGACCAGGAAACCCGCCTGCGGAATGCCGCGGACGCCGTCACGCGGCTGAGCACCAGCACCAGCCTGGCCCAGGCGGCCCAAGCCGGCTTTGCGCTAATCCTGGCGGCGCTCGCGGCCTGGTTGGGGCGGCGGTGAGCCCCGCAGCGGAGCGCATGGCGCTGTACCGCTCGCTGCTGGCGGACCCGGTGCAGTTTGCGCAGGGCCTCAGCGGGCTGCGCCTGCGGGATTATCAAAAGGCCGTGGCGCGGGCCATCGCCGAGAGCGTGCTCAACCAGCGCGGGCAGTCGTTCGTGGTGATGTTCCCGCGCCAGTCGGGCAAGAATGAGCTGCAAGCCCAGTTAGAAGCCTACCTGCTGGCGCGCCTCTCCGATACTGGCGGCGAGATCGTCAAAATTTCGCCGACCTGGAAGCCGCAGTCATTGAACGCCATGCGCCGCCTGGAGCGCGTGCTGGAAAGTAACCTGCTGCTGCGCGGGCTGTGGCAGAAGGAGAACGGCTACATCTACCGGGTCGGCCGCGCGCGCATTTTCTTCCTCAGCGGCGCACCCGAGGCCAACATTGTGGGTGCGACGGCTTCCAGCCTGCTGGAGGTGGACGAAGCCCAGGACGTGAGCATCGCCAAGTTTGACAAAGCTATCGCCCCCATGGCGGCTTCGACCAACGCCACGCGCGTCTTCTGGGGCACGGCCTGGACCAGCCAGACGCTGCTGGCCCGCGAGCTGCGCGCGGCGGGGCCAAATGCCTTTGTGCTGGCCGCGCCGGACGTGGCCCGGGAAGTCCCTGCCTATGCGCAGTTTGTCGCCGAACAGGTGCAGCGCCTGGGCCGCGCGCATCCGCTGGTGCGCACGCAGTATTTCTCAGAGGAAATCGACGGGCAGGGCGGGCTGTTCCCGCCGGAACGCATCGCGAAAATGAAAGGCGACGGTCGCCCGCCGCTGGATGCGCCAGAAGCGGGCGGCAGCTATGCCCTACTGGTCGATGTGGCCGGGGCGGACGAGAACAGCGGCCTCGACACGCAGCTGGCTAACCCGCGCCGCGACGCTACCGCGCTGACTGTGGTGCGGGTCGACCGCTCCGGGCTGCAGGATCCACAGCGCCGCGCGCCGGTTTACCAGGTGGCCTGGCGCCGAACCTGGCTGGGCGTGCCGCACAGCACGCTCTACACTGAATTGAGCGCCCTGGCCGACGCCTGGCGGGCGCGCTACGTGGTCATCGATGCTACCGGGGTGGGCGCGGGGCTGGCCGGTTTCCTGCAAAAGGCGCTGCCGGGGCGGGTGATCCCTTTCACCTTCAACACGGCCAGCAAAAGCAAGCTGGGCTGGGATTTCCTGGCGCTGGTGGACGGTGGGCGCTGGCAGGAACCGGTCATGCTGGCCGAGCAAGAACGCTTACAGAATCAGTTCTACCGCCAGCTGCGTTACTGCCAGTACAACATTGCCCCGGGGCCAGCCAGGGTGATGCACTGGGCCGTAGCGGATGGCGCGCGCGATGCGCTCAGCGGTGAGTACGTGCACGATGACCTGCTGCTTTCTGCCGCGCTGAGCGCGGTGCTGGACGAGCAGCCCTGGGGCGGGCAATCTGGCGGCGCGCTGGACATCGTGCGCGCAAAGGACCCGCTGGCGGATATGCGGAGATTTTAACCGTATAATTAGGGGTATGAACAATCAGATCATTCAATGGGTGCTGATCGGCGCGATTTTCTTCGGACTGATGGCCTTCCTGCTGGTACGCACCGCGCGGCGCAGCGGGCAGCGCATCAATGAGCAGTTTGAAAACGATCTGCGCGAAACGATCCGCCAGACGCTGCTCAACCAGGGCATGGAGCGCACACAGGCTGAGACAGAAGCCGCGCGCCAGGCGCAAGCGGTGCTGCTGGCGCGCGAGCGCAAGATCAACCGCAACTCGCTCATTTTCTCCGGCGTCTACCTGCTGGCGGCGCTGGTCGTCGTGCTGATCGACCCGCTGCTGGGGGTTATTTTCACCTTCTTCGCCCTGCTAACCGTCGCCATCGCGGTGATCCGCTACTGGCAGCTGCGCCGGTAATCCTTTTTCGAAAAAGCATTTGCGGGATATTTCAAGGCCAGGCCCTGAAATATCCCGCAAATGCTTTAATTCCCCGCAATTTTTTCTCTTTTTGACAGATAGAAAATACGTTCTAGATATGCTACAACCTTGTTAGCGCCAGGCGCGAACCAAACAGGCCGCAATTCAGGCGGATACCGGAGCGGTGAATCGCTCACGCGCCTGGCGCAAATTCACGCAAGGAGGGCATATGAACGATGCAGAGCAGCAGGTGCAGGCCCGGCTGGCGGGCAGCGGCCGTTTCCCCGGCAGCAATAGCGGCAGCGGCGGCGGCGGCGGCGGCGCCGAAAATAGCACCGGCAGCGAGGGCGTATTCGAAATCCTGGCGATCACCGCCGGGGAGGGCAACGGCTGGCAGTTCAGCGCTGAGGTGCTGCGCGAGTCGCTGGCGCTGTGGGACGGAGTGGAATGCTTCGTCGACCACGGCCTGGGCAGCCGTTCGGTGCGCGACCTGGCAGGGGTGCTGCAAGCGCCCACCTGGGATGCCACGCGCCAGGGCATCCAGTGCCGCTTGAAAGCGTTTGGGCCATCCGCCAACCTGTTAGCGACCCTGGGACAGGCACTGCTGCCCGCCGAACCTGCCATTACACCAGAAGGTGTGCGTACGCCGCACATCGGTTTTTCGGCGGATGTGATCTTCAGCGCCCAGGGCAGGCAGGTGCAGCGCATCGCGCAGGTACTGTCAGTGGACCTGGTGATACGCCCGGCGCGCGGCGGGGCCTTTTTACGCAAAGTCATGAACCAATCCAACTCACCCATCTCGAAGGAGCCAAACATGGAAGACAACCCGATCGAGCAAGACAATCCCGAAAATGGCGGCCAGCCAGTTTCCATCACCCCTGCTGGACTGGAACCCCAGCTCACCCAGGCCCTGCTGTGCCAGCACCTGCTGGAAAGCGGCCTGGCTGCCGCGCGGCTGCCCGCCCCGGCAGAGCAGTTTGTGCGCCGGCAGTTCTCGGGGCAGGTTTTTGAACCGGCCGCGCTGACCCGCGCCATCGCAGACGCCCGCGCCCTGACCGGAGCTTTAACCGGCGCGCAGGTGGTACAGGGCGTGCGTCCCCGACGCCGTCGGGCGCCCCGATGCCGTCGGGCGCCCCGATGCCGTCGGGCGCATCCACGGCATGCTCTCCAGCGCCGATCAGGTCAGCGCGGCGATGCATGACCTGCTGGGCGCGAAGCGGCCGGAGGGCCTGAGCAGCATCCAGCCGCACCGGCTGAGCGGCATCCGCGAGCTGTACACCTTGATGACCGGCGACGTGGATTTCGCCGGCGGCTACCATCCCGAACGGGCGCAGTTTGCCACCAGTGCCGACCTGCCGGGCGTGCTCAAAAACGTGCTCAACAAGCTGATCGTGCAGCAGTGGGAGGACCTGGGCCGCTCGGGCTACCGCTGGTGGGAGCCGGTGGTGGCGGTGGAGCACTTCAACAACCTGCAGCCCATCACCGGCGTGCTGGTTGGCGAGGTCACGGCGCTGCCCAGCGTGAACGAAGGCGCGGCTTACAGCGAACTGGCCATCGTCGACTCGGAAGAGACCGGAGCATGGGGCAAGTACGGCGGCTACATCGGCCTGACGCTGGAAATGTTCGAGCGCGACGAGACGCACAAGCTGCGCCAGTACCCGCGCAAGCTGGCCTCGGCGGCGCTGCGGCGCATCTCGGCGCTGGTGGGTTCGGTCTTCACCAGCAGCGGCGGCACTGGCCCCAATATGAAGGACGGCAGCGCGGTATTCGGCGCGGGGCACGGCAACCTGGGCGTGACGGCGCTTTCGGCGGCGGCCTGGGAAAATGCTTCAGCCAGCATCTACCGGCAGCCCCTGCTGGTGGGCGAAGCGGGCGGCGCGCCCGTGCTGGCCCTGGATGCGCGCTACCTGATTGTGCCGCGCACGCTGCGCCTGACCGCGCGACAGATCCTCTACCCGGCCTTCGAACGCGAGGCCAGCATTTTCTCCGAGAACTTGCAGCGCGGCGAGCTGGGGGACGTGATCACCTGCCCTGAGTTCAGCGACGCGAACGACTGGGCCGCCGCGGCCGACCCGCGCCTGGCCCCGGGGATCATCCTGGGCGAGCGCTTCGGGGTCATGCCAGAGATCATCATCGCCGGGGCGCAGACCAGCGGCGCGCTGTTCAGCAACGACGAGCTGCGCATGAAGGTGCGCCACTGGGTAAGCGTGTTCGTGGCGGATTACCGCCCGCTGTTCAAAGCCAACGTAGCCTGAACCCAGGCCAAATCAATAGCCAAGAAAAGGAGCATCTTGATGGAAAAACTCAAAACCCTGCTGTGCTCGCGCAAGTTCTGGGCCGCGCTGACCGGCCTGGCGCTGGTGGTGATCAAAGCCTACCGGCCAGACTTCCCGCTGAGCGAGGAACAAATCGGCAACCTGGTGTATGTGGTGGTGGCTTACATCCTGGGCGTGGCCTTAGAAGACGGCCTGACCACGGCATTGAATCCGGCAGGCGCTGCGACTAAGGCCGGGCAGACCAATCCGGTCAAACCCGCCGCCCCTTACCGCGCCATACCCTTCACCCGGCAGTCGTGATGGCGGCGCGCGAAGCGGAGCCCGCTGGCCCACCCTTGCCCATCCAGGCCGGGCGTTACCCGGCCGAACTGCTGGCGGCCTGCCGCTGGTGGGGCATCCAACCCCAGGCGCTGCTGGATTGGGCCTTGCGCCCCGGCGAAATCAGCCTGGTGCTGCCCAACGGCTTCAAGGTGAAGATGGCTGTCACAGGCGCGTGGGCCGCCAGGCAGAAGGCGTAGGGTAAACTCCCTCTCCGCAATTGGCCAATGTTGCCAATTACGGAGAGGGAGCACCCTTCGCCGCGCCCCCCTTTATCGAAATTAACCGCTGGCAGCACCCACAAGTCACTTACGCTGGCGATTCACATAGACCCTGCTTCTCTGCCGCCCAGCATTCTCATTCCCAGGCCATCAGGCAGCCCCCACCCTCGAAAAGGGTTCCAAGAGCCGGCTTAAGCCGGCGGAAACCCAGAGCCAGCCGTTTGAACGGCTGGCGGGGCTGGCGACGCCGGTTCGACGTGACCGTATCGACTCGGCTGACCCGACGGGACCGGACCAACGGCGCCGGATCCACCTTGCCGGACAACAAAAGCGATCCATTCATCACCCAATTTCAAAGGAGACCTTCTTGATGAGCCTTTCCTCTTTTCTCGAACGCATCCGCGCGCTGCTGATGGACAGCGGCGGGTTAATCTGGGATGACGCGGCGCTGGTTGAGGCGCTGCGCCTGGCGTTGGGCGAGTACAGCCTGGCGGGTAATGCGCCGGTGACCCTGGCGGGGCTGGATGGCGCGAGCGTCACCAACCTGCCGGAACTGCACGCGGCGTTAATCGTATGGGGCGCGGCGGCCTATGCGGCCCTGGCGCGCGCCGTCGACCGGGCGGAAGCCTTTCAAACCAACAGCGCCGCCGCTGACCTGAAAAGCTGGGGCGACCAGCGTTTGAAGGAGTTCAAAACCACCCTGGCCATGCTTTTCCCCGGCTACCTGGCAGCCCTGACCAGCGGCAGTGCGGCCGACCCGCTCAAAACTGCCGCAGAGGTGGCGCTGCTCAACGCGCAAGCTCAGGCCGCCAGCGGGGCCGAAGCGCGCGCCGCAGCCGCGGCGCAGCAAGCCGCCGCCGACCGCGCGGCCGAAGCCAGCCGATTGGCCGGGCTGCACAGCGCGGCAGAAAATCCCTGGGGCAGTTGGAGCGAAACCCAGGCTAACCCTTACCCGGAAGGGTACGAAAGGAGTTAATCATGTATCTGCTGCAATTGCGCCAGGGAACGCAGACCCTGGCGCTGCAAAGCGCGCCGCCGTTTCGCGCGGCACAGTATACCCCCGCTGGCGGAACGGGCGAAATGGTACCGGACAGCCTGCGCCTGGCGCTGGAAGGCAGCCCGCTTGAGATTGAACGCGGGTTGGAGCAAATCGGCTGCCTGCTGGATGAAGCGCAGCGCTGGGCTGAGATTCCCGGCGCGGAATATGTCTACCTCGAAGCGCAGGTCCACCCCCAGGGGGCGCTGTGGCGCAGCAAACTGCTGGGCGGTTATCTGACGCTGTTGGGCGCGGGCCCAGACCAGCGCGGCGGCGGCAGCCAGGGCGCACAGCTCACCTTTACGCGGGTTAATTATTGGGAAGGCGCAGAGCAGGATCTGCCGCTCAGCAATCAGAACGGCAGCCGCGTGACCAGCGGCCTGCTGATCTACAACCACCGTGACAGTACCCCCGGGCATGAAAACCGCGTGCTGGTGGCAGGGGCCGACCTGGCAGGCGACCTGCCCGCCCCGGTCCGGCTGCTGCTGGACGGCCTGGATACGGATATGACCGGCACGTTGTACGCGGGCCAGTCTGTATACAGCGACCCGGCCAACCTGATCACCAGCCAGGAGGGGCAAGCGGGCTTTGCCGGGGGTTATGTCACCGGCACAGTCATCGCCCAGGCGGATGCCAGCGGCGGGTCCTTCCAGCGCCTGGCCTGGACCGGCGCGGACGACATGGCGCTGTGGAGTTTTACCATCCTGCCCACCTGGGCCAACCGCCTGGGCGGGAACGCCTTTCTCCCGCTGCTGCGCCTGCAAAATCCACTGGCGGCGGGCGAAAAACTGCACGCGCGCTGGCGCGCATACCTGAACACCGGCTCCGCGCATCCCATTTATGAAGGCCCGGCCTTCACCATAAGCAGCACCGCCATGCTGCACCCGGCAGCGCCGTTGAACCTGCCGCCCTGGCTGCTAACCGCCGCAGACCTTCCCTCGGGCCTCTCGCTGGAACTGCGCGTGCAGGCTGAAAGCAGCGGCGCGCACCAGCTGGACCTGGACTACCTGTACCTGCTGCCGCTGGACGGCTGGCGCATTTACCGCCCGCTGTTTGTATGCGAGATCCCTTTGCTGGTGCTGGACGACCCTTACAGCGGCACGCTCAAGACCGGCGACCTGGGCCTGCAAACGCATATCGCCGAAGGTCCCGGGCTGTGGCTGGTCCCCGGGCGCGCCAATGCCTGCTACTTCCTGAGCGACCGCTACAGCGGCGGATGGGGGCCGGGCACGCGCAGCAGCGTGCGCATCAGCTACCGGCCCCGGCGGCGCGCATTATGAAGGCGGGCTTTTCGATCCGCTTTGACAGCGCCGACTTCAGCGGCCCGCTGGCACTCGACGGGGTTGGCTGGCAGGTGGAGCAGCTGCGCTGGCGGGCGACGGGCGGTCCGTGGGACGGGCGCCTGCGCGCGGACTGCGGGGGCAGCCTGGAACGGCTGTGGGGACTGGTCGACCGCCTGCGCTGCCCGGTGCAGGTGCTGGACGCGCGCGGGCCGGCCTGGTGGGGCTACGCCAGCGCGGTCGAGATCAACGGGCCGGGCGGCGTAATGCGCGTGGACCTGGACAGCCTGGCCAATCAAGTCGCCGTGCAGTACCGCGACCGATCGCCAGACCCCTGGGGCGGGGCGGCGGTCAGCACTGCCTGGGCCAGCGCCGCGGACTCCATGCGCCGCTACGGCACGCGCCAGTGGTTAGCCACCTCAGGCCCAGCCTTTGCCGAGGAAGCCCAGGCGCAGCGCGATACACTGTTGAAGCTGCACAGCTGGCCGGAAATCGTGAACCGCCCGGAGCGCGGCCGGGAGGCAGGGCCAGCCTTTGCCCGGGTGGAACTGCGCGGTTGGTGGCAGACCCTGGATTGGCGCTACTACAGCGACCCGCGCGGCAAGGTGGGTAACCCGGCCCTGGGCAGCAGCTTCAACCTGGGGACCAGCGCGGTCACGGCCAGATGGGCGCAGCGCTTTACCCCGGGCGCGGAAGGCTGGACGGCAAACGAAGTCTGGCTGCGCCTGCGCAAGAACGGCCTGCCCGACGACGCCGTGCGCCTGGACCTGTGCCAGGATGGGGCGAACTTACCCGGCAGCAGCCTGGCCTACGGCCTGGCCTCGGGGCCCGAACTGCCTGACGAACGCGGCTGGGTCTCCTTCACGCTTAATGCGCCGGTGCGCCTGTCCCCTGGCGCAGCCTACTGGCTGCAGCTCACGCGCACCGGCGCGGCAGACGCGAATAACGCTTACGTCTTCTCCGCCGGGCTGAACGCGCCTTACCCCGATGGGCACCTGCTGTATTCCGCCAATGGCTGGCAGGCCTGTGACCCGCCCGCGGACCTGTCCTTTGTCGTTCAGGGCGTGGAGGACAACGGGGCCATCTTACAGCGCATGTTAGCGCAGTGTGGCGCCTTTCTAACGGATACGCGCCTGGAATGCTTCCCGGGCATCAGCAGCCTGCCCTACCGCGAGGGGTCCAAACGGGGCCGGGCCGAGATCGAAGCTCTGCTAATGGCGAGCGCAGCCGGCGAACGCCTGTTGGCGCGCATCGACCCAGACCGCACAGCGCGCGTCTATACGCGCCCCGCGCCCGAAACGGCCCGCTACCAGCTGGATACCGCCGGCTGCCTGCGCCACCTGGATGGCCGCCCGGCGCTGTTGAGCGATCAGCCCGCCGGGGAATGGGCCAACCTGGCCGGTTTGGCCGCGCCTGGCGCATACAAGCGTATCTTTATCGAAGAATGCACCTGGGACGCGGCCAGCGGGCTGCGGGTGTAAGAACCTCACCTCCACCCCCCTTCAAAAATGATCCAACCAGTCATCCGTGAGGCGGGGAGACAAAAACCGATTACAAAGGAGCATGACATGTCGATCCTTACCTGGCTGAACCGTAGAATTTCCCGCTTGCAGCGGGCGCGCTTTTATGACGAAACCGAGAACAACTTTCTGGTTGGGTCGCGGGGTTGGAACTTTGAGGAACGCGACCGCCTGGACTACGACCGGGAGGAAATCTTGCGCCTGGCGCTGGAGGCCTGGCGGGTCAACCCGCTGGCGCGGCGCATTGTGGGGCTGACCACGCAGTACGTGGTGGGGGGCGGGCTGCAATTCCACGCAGACCACCCTGGCACGCACGCCTTTCTGGACGAATGGTGGAACCATGCCCTCAACCAGCTGCCGATGCGCGTATATGAGTGGTGTGACGAGCTCACCCGCTGCGGAGAACTGTTTGTGCTGATCTCTACCGACGCCGCCGGGATGAGCTACATGCGCGCTATCCCGGCCAGCGCCGTACAGCGCATCCAGACCGCCGAGAACGACCTGCAGCAGGAAACCAGCTATGAACTGCGCCCGGACGAACCCGGCGCTGAAGCCGCCTGCTGGCCGGCCTACCTGGCGGAAAGCGACGCGCGCCGCCCGGACGGCAGCTACCCGAGCGTGATGCTGCACTATGCCATCAACCGCCCGGTGGGCGCGGTGCACGGCGAGAGCGACCTGGCCCCGCTGCTGCGCTGGCTGGCGCGCTACGCCGCCTGGCTAGAAGACCGCGCCCGCCTGAACCGCTACCGCAACGCCTTCCTGTTCGTGGTCAAGGGCCGCTGGGCCAGCGAGGCCGAGCGGCACAGCCGCCAGGCTGCCCTGAGCGCCGCCCCGCCCTCGCCGGGTTCGTTCCTGGTGGTAGATGAATCCGAGGAATGGAGCGTGCTCAATCCGCAGCTAGAGAGCGCCGCTGCCGGCGAGGACGGCCTGGCATTGAAGAAGATGGTGGCTGCGGGGGCCGGGCTGCCGCTGCACTTTCTGGCCGAGCCGGAAGGCTCTAACCGCAGCACCGCCGAGAGCGCGGGCGGGCCGACTTACCGCCACTTTGAGCAGCGCCAGGAGTTTTTCACCTGGCTGATGGCAGACGTGGCGCGTGCGGCAGTGCGCCGCCGGGCGCTGGTTTCCGCCGGGGTGCAGCCGGATGCGCCCATCCGCTTCTCAGGGGCCGACCTGAGCGCGCGCGATAACGCCGCCCTGGCAGTGGCCGCCAGCACCATCACCAACGCCCTCAGCAGCCTGCGCGACCGGGGCATCATCGACGACGCAGAGCTGCTGCGCCTGGTGTACCGCTTCGCCGGAGAGGTGGTGGATGTGGAAGCCCTGCTCGAACGCGGCCAGCGCGCCAGCCCGCCGCAAAGCGCGGGTGGCGAGCCTAAACCGGGCGCACCCGCCGGATCGAAGGTGGTGGATATCCAGACCGGGGAAGGGAAAGGCAAAGCCAGGATTTAGAAAAGAGCAGGAAGATTTTTTATATAAAAAATCTTCCTGCTCTCCCCTTCCACTTCCGGTTGACTTTCTTTCCTGGCTTTGATGACAAAGGCCCTATTGACGCGCAGGGGTAATGCGAATACACTAGCTGCGTCCTATCGCTGGACGGCATTTTCCTGGCATTATTGGAGTCATTGGATGGTTTTGGACCGCCTGCGTTCCCTGCGCGGGAACTACCCTACTCAATTCTGGCTGATGTTCTGGGGTATGTTGATCAGCACCGTGGGCTCGTCGATGGTGTGGCCCTTCTTGATGATCTATATCACCGGACGGCTCAAGCTGCCGCTGACCACAGCCGCCAGCTTGATGACGCTCAATTCGCTCGTGGCATTGGGCTCGGCCTTCATCGCCGGGCCGGTCATCGACCGTTTCGGGCGCAAATGGATGCTGGTGGTCAGCCTGGTGGGGATGGGTGGGGTGTACGCCTTCTACACCCAGGCCAACACCTACGCCATGACCGCCCTGCTGATGGCGCTCACCGGGCTGTTCAACCCGCTCTACCGCGTGGGCGGCGACGCCATGATGGCGGATTTGATCCCGCCTGAACAGCGCGCGGACGCCTATGCCCTGCTGCGCATGAGCAACAACGTGGGCATCTCCATCGGCCCGGCTATCGGCGGTTTTGTGGCGGCCACTTCCTACAACTTCGCCTTCCTGGGCGCGGCGGCGGGCATGTCGGCGTATGCCGTCCTGCTCACCATATTCGCCAAAGAGACCCTGCCGGGGCGCGCCAGCCGGGAGGCAGTACAAGCCAGCGCTGCACGGATCCCGGTCGTGAAAGAGCCGTTGGGCGGCTACCTGAAGGTCTTTGCCGACAAGCCCTTTGTCTATTTCATCATCGCCTTCACCCTCAACCAGATTTGCGCCGCGCTGATCTGGGTGCTGCTGGGCGTGCATGCCAAGACTAACTACGGCGTGACCGAGAACCTGTATGGGTTCATCCCCATGACCAACGCGGTAATGGTGGTGGCGCTGCAGGCGCTGGTCACGCGCCAGACCAAGCGCCGCGCGCCGCTGCCGGTGCTGGCCCTGGGTTCGCTGTTCTATGCCGTGGCAGTCAGCAGCGTGGCTTTCGGGCGCGGCTTCTGGGGCTTCTGGTTCAGTATGGTGATTATGACTTTTGGCGAATTGATGCTGATGCCCACCTCCACCACCTACGCCGCCAACCTGGCCCCCGCCGATATGCGCGGGCGCTACATGTCCATCTACGGCCTCACCTGGGGCGTGGCGCAGGGCATTGGTCCCGTGATGGGCGGCTTGCTCTCCGATACCGTCAGCCCGGCAGCGCCCTGGCTGGGCGGCGGCGTGGCTGGCGCGCTGGCGGTGACGGCGTTTGTGCTGTTGGCGGGGCGGACGGTCAGGAAGATGGATCACAGACAGATTGCAGCAGATTAAACGTGATTTGACAACTGATTTCGGACCCAGGCCAACGCGTCGCCGGGCGTGCCAACCCGCAGCCCGCTCCGGCGAGAAACTTCCGGGTCAGCGATGAAATGCTTCGTATTTAATGTTGCCAGGAAATCCACTCGAGCGCGCGCGGCAGCAACCAGAATGGGTACATCGGCTGGATGGTTGATCCAATCCTGATGCTCGAGAACCTCAGTGAGCCGTGGATCGCGCAAGATGCGGATGTTCGCAGCCAGGATCAGCTCCCTGGCGAACGGCACCGCCTTGGGTGCTTTGCGGGCGATGTTGCGTTCCACTTCGGCAACCACCTGTTCTGAGACGCTGATCAAAATCTTCTCATCCTCCGCCAGAAGGAGCAGCGCCCTGGCGGCTCCTTGCGCGGAGACGATTCCGGCGATCAGGGCGCTGCTGTCCAGGAAAATATCAATCTTTGGCATAGCGTTCCTGGTAATACCGCTCGCGTTCCTCCTCCAGCGTGCTCAACAGGTCATCTACAGAGATGTTTTCTTCTTTTAACATTTCCGCAACCCGGTCTCCGAGCCGATTGACCTGCGATATACGCGGGGTGAGCAGGAAAGAGCCGTCGCCCAGATCAATCAAGGTGAAGATATCGCCTTCGTCCACGCCGTATTTGGCGCGCAGATCGACCGGCAGGGTAATGGTCCCCTTTTTGCGAACCTGGATGGTGCTGGATATCATTTCAGTAAATCTCCTTTTCGGAATTTCCGATTTTCTGTTTCAGTATACCTCTTCATCGATATGGAATCAATAGGGAGAAGACATAATCCAACCACAACGCACCGGGGAAGACATCGATTACAAGTTATTAAGTACTGCCAATAAAAAGCGCCGGAGTAAAATTCCTCCGGCCTTTTCGTTTGCCTATTTATTAAAAATCCTCTATACTTGTTATGCGTCATCCCCTGATGGACAGGCAAGATTTACTCTGCGGAGGGTAGCAGTCTACATAAATCAGTTGCTTGCTGAAGGGAACATTATGGAAATAACAACTAGCCTTTCCCCATATCCTGTTCAAAAATTATCGAACTCAATTTCCTGGTCGGTTCTTATAATACTGCTTCTGTTAAGGGTGGTTTTGTTTGGTTAGTTCCCAGTTTTCGCAAAGGGCGATTTCCCCTGGATCGAGCCTGTTTTCCAGATTGGAACGTATGCGTTTACTGCAATTTTCCTTTTCCTGAACCGGGAGCGACTGTCACTTTTCAACATTGAGAAGCTAGCTATCTTTCTTTTAGTGTTGTTCAAACCCCTTCAGACATTGATCATGCCCTTAATGGGACAAGGTTTTTCTTCCAATCCAATGGCATTTCCCAATATACCAGCTATGTTTATATGGGTAATTGCCATTCTCATGCTGGTCGCACTTTGGCCCAATTTGAAAACACTGCCCAAAATCAAGCGATCTCAGTGGGTTTGGTTATTCATAGGAGCGATAATTGGCGTGCTGCTTGTCCTTCTTATTTCGATTTTGATGCTTCCCTGGAATACGATCCGAAAAATAACGCCAATCTACGATATTACAATTCTGCTAGCTTATCCATATCAAATCGGGTATGGTGGCATCGATGAAGAACCTTTATTTAGAGGTATGTTATGGGGCCAACTACGCAAGTCAGGTTGGAGAGTGGTATACATTCTGCTTACGCAATCTTTTATTTTTATGTTGGCACATGGACGTTTACTGACAACTATTTCTGACCTGCCATTTGCGCTTTCAATATTGCTGGGTGGTGTGGTTTTTGGGCTCCTTGTGATTCGGTCCCGCTCAATTTCATCAAGCATTTTGGCGCATGGATTTTATAATGCTTCGAGTATCTTTGCTTATTACCTGATCAGCAAACTATTTGGATAGCTAATTTTCATATAACCACCATCGCCAATAGATTAAAGCACTAACAAAGGGGTTTCCAGCGCTGGAAACCCCTTTCACATTCATCTTTTTTTATTCGCCCAAATCGCCATGCTCCAAAAACAATTTGTGGTACCGCCCAAAGGATTGGTCAAAGCGGAATTTTTATTACTCCACCCTTTGAAGAAAGGAAAATCGATATAATAGATGTACAATATTTTGCGAGTGGATCTCTAACGTGTCCGTTATGTATGACAATAGCGGCACCCGGTTTGGCAGTACCCAAGAACTGATCCAATTTTTCCATGAGAGGAGATTATTTATGCCAAATGCCAGGAGAAAGGAATATTCCAATGTAATTGTCGCAATAAGTGGCTTGATCTTCCTTGTGATTGTCTTCGTAACGGGGTGTTCTACCGCCCCTACTACTCAGCCCTTAGACAGTACTTCGAGCTTAGCACCCACCTCCGCTCCCTCCGATACATCCACACCATCCAACATATTCAGCGAATCACAACAGCTTCGGGTGATCAACCAAAGTAACATCCCCATGAAAAAACTCATCGTTCGGTTTCCAGAAGACCAGATCGTCTTTGGGGATGTCTCAGCGGGGAGCACCACGGCTTATTATAAGGTACCGAATGGAGTTTATCGCTATGCTGCCTATAATGTGGAGGTGGACGGTAAGGAATATCAACAGTTTGTCGTTGATTGGGTGGGGGAAAACCCACTGCCTGGAAAAGCTTTTACGTATATTTTGAAGGTAGATCCTGAACGTTGGGAGACGGAAGGTGAAGTGATCCAACTAATACAGGTGAACAAAGATCAATAAGAGGTTCCCAGCGCTGGAAACCCCTTTGCTTATACATTTTATAGGTCGCTTCGGGATGGGTTATAAGAGGAACTGGAAGCTAACGATTTCGCTTCCAATTGGGCGGACACTATCTGATAAGATCTGCAATAGAGAGCTTCATTTGTTATCCCTAACGTAAACGCACCAAGAAATTCCACGGTCCCTGAGTAACCCTGTTCATCACGTTCATAACAACTATTCGCGCTTCATTTTCGCTCATGGCATCCGGTTTCGTTAGAAAATGGTATCCTGCCATCCCGTTGCCCTCCTGGCAAGCGAGTTTGATACCGCTGTTCTGAGCGTCTAGCTGTTTTTGGATAGTATCGATCCGTTCACACATGCCCCCTTCTCTGGGCGGCGCGGAAATAGAAATCACCGAAATGGTAAATTCGGTGATTTCTTCTTGATCAGATACCGCAAAGTAAACCATGTCGCACCGTCTCCCTGGTTGACCATCTGAAGCGGGAATATACGGGTCGATTAATGATCCTCCCCAATCTTTGATTTCTTTTCCATTATACTGAAGCGAAATTTGGTTTAACATCCAGTCGTCGCTGTCTACTATAGGAATACAAATATCTGCTTTTAGCTGATTATCACCTCGCCGGATATTATGTGCTGTAATTTCGATACCGTTTACTTTTTGCGAAAGAACCATCATCGCTCCGCTTGTGGGCATTTGATCAATTGCCCCAATAACGGTAGGTGTTTGTTCTAATGGTTTCGTTGGCTCAGGTGTTTTGGATGCCGTAGAAACCTGCGGCCTGGAAGTAACAGAGGGAAAACTTGTCTCAATGCTACTCTCCGCCGTAGGTTCGTTGGACTGACTGATGAGCGTTCTTGTAATGAAACCGAACGCAAATAAAGCAATGACGATCACAAAAAGAAGGTAAGTCCTTTTCTGTTTAGATTGATCCATGTTTATTCCAATATTTTTCAAAAGTTTGGTTTTTGCTATTATATCGGTTTTAAACATTGAAAGAGAAGGAGCACCCAACATGGAAGCCTCTTCTCTCGCAAGATAAGCATGTTGCGAAACGGAAAGGTAAAGATGATCCCGATTTTGGCTCGTTAAGCTAAGGAGCTATCGAAGATCCAGAAGCCATCGTTTTCGCCTCCAGTCGAGCCGACACAATCTGGAAAGAAGCAAAGGAATACACCACAGAATACCGAAACGTGGTGGTATTGAATTTGTATTGTTGAGCTGATGCTGATGCCCGCCGACATGCGCGGGCGCTACATGTCCATCTACGGCCTCACCAAATGCAGGGTGAGTTGATTAAGGCCGGATTAGCTGATAGACCGGACGAGCAATTTGGTTACTCCAGGTTTCTAATCGCTTTAGCTCTTGTTTATATTCTTGTTTACGGCTATCCACCTCGTCGGCAAAAGCATAGAGCTGGCTGCTGAGATTGGCAAAGCCCTCTGATAGGGTGTTTAGTTCAAGCCATAGTTCCTCTCCAGGCGCAAAAAGGATGAATGGGCTGTTGAGTAACCTGTTGGCAACATCATCCAGGCTGGCCTGAGCCCGTGCCAGAGCCTCACCTCGGCGGCGGAGTTCGCGAGAAAAATTATCACTTTGGCCGGATATCTCATCATTCAGATTCTGGATTTCGATCGTTAGCAGGATGACGTCAACCGCGTAATCCTTCCTGGCCTGGTTAAACGCTTTCACATATTCGCTGATGCCGGGCATCCGCGCTAAGACTTTGTCCGCTTCCTCAAATCGCGCCTGGACCACATCCGCCGGTGTGTTATCTTTAATACTAAGCGCTACCATTGCATACAAAAACGTTTTACGAGCGTCGGGCAGGCGCAGCCTGCTCAATGCCTCGTTATATTTCTTCTGATAGTCTGCCAGGTGGAAACGACTGTGGAGGCTGTCGATATCGGGGAACTTCGCCTCAAATGCGCCGCGCGATTTGCTGAGCGAGTCTGCGAAATGGTTGAATACACCCTGAATCATTCCCGACTTGATTTTTTGGCCAGTAAAGCGCGCCGGATTATCGATAAAGCTCTTGAAGTCGTTGAAGGTATTCAGGTCATTGATCCCGGTCACCAGGTCTTTAGCCTCGGGGGAGACACTGGCAACCTCCATCAAATTCTTCTGGGCCTGCTGAAGGAGTACATTCAAACCATGGCTGGCTACGGACAAGGCTACTTTGCTGGCTCGCGAACCTCCGCTGTGCGTGGGCTCATCATTCGTCGCTCTGCGTTTCTTGACGCCGGGTTTATCGCTCTCCTCTTTCTTGGGCAGCTCAGTTTTAGCCGGCTGCTTTTTAGGCGCCGGTGTCGGGCGCTTCTTTTCGATTTCACGTTGTTTTCTGGCAGGTTCATCCGATATTTCGTCTTTAGGCGCCGGTTTCGCGACTTTTTTGGGTACGTCCGGTTTTTCCTCGGCCGGTTTCCCTGGCGTTCCGTGGGGAGGCGCAGCCGTGCCCTTCGCAACCGTAATCTCGCGCGAGTATCCACCCTCTTTCCACCAGCGGTCTTGAGCGGTTACTTTGAAGCCTTTTAGACCTTCCGGCAGGTTCTTAGACGCCTGCCGCGCGTTATCCATGGTCTTTTCCAGGTGGTGCTTTGTTTCAGTCTCGGCCCCAATATCGTGAGGAAGCTTTTTGACATCTCCCGGTTTTAAGGCTGCCTGGCTCCATGGACCCGCGGTAATATCCCCCACAAGAATCTTGCGTTCCTTTGGATTAATCGCGACCATATCCGGACGGGCCCGCTTATCGGGGAATGCCTTTGCCAACCAATCCACTTTGTCGAACTGTTTCCGTGTATATACCTCGTAACCTTTTGCCTCGAGGACCTTTTTCCATTCCTTCAGTTCAAGCGGCTCGATTTCCGACCCGATTTTGGCAGATTCCTTGTCGTCTGGGGATCGCGCCAGCCTTAGCCCGCTCTGGCGCTGCTGGACTACGTGGACGAGCTCATGCGCGATTAAGTGCCGCCCGGCCTGCGTTTGGGGGGCAAACCGGCCCACGCCAAAGATAATATTGTGTCCCACCGTGTAAGCACGCGCATTTACCTCCTTCGCAGATTGCGCGGCTGGCTGACTGGTATTGACCCGCACCTGCGAGAAATCATGGCCGAAGCGTTGCTCCATCTCCTGCCGCAGACCTGACTCAAGCGGCCGGCCCGGATTGACAAGGGCCTGTTCCACGCTGGCTGGCACAGACTGCCCGCCCGAATGCTGGGTCTGTGGTGCGTCGTTTACCACGGGCTGTGCTGTACCTGCCATCACCTGGTCTGCGATCCGATCAGCCTCCTGCTCATACGGGTCATCTGGTTGGGTGACCGCCAGTTTAGCTTGAATCACGCCCCTGCACCTCGGGCATCCCCCACCGCAAGGGCAGGCATCCGCTCGCCGGGGAACTCGCATCCCTAAGGGGGTGGGGTAGGCTGTTTCACCATTTTTCCGAACGCTTGGGCTGCTCTCCTTTTTTCGCCACTTTACAGATCCTTGGACAGTCAGGGCGTGCATCCAACCTCCTTTACCAGAAATATTCTTCAAACCAATAAAGAAGTTTCTTATTCTTTCTTTCCCAAAAAAGACCAGAAATCCAGAGTAATAACTCAGGATAAGTGCACCTTTAATATCTTAATTAACCCTCTCGATTGCGCATTTGTCAATAGGATAGGACTGCATCTTCTGCAAGCGAGCAAGGGAGCGACCGCCTTCAGCCTGCTGTCGATCCGGGCGACGAAGGCAGATAAACGGGTGTTTGCCACAGGGGATGGGTAGATCGAACTCGCCCGGGGCTCAAGCCACCTGGCTAGAGGCAGTCACCCCGTGAACGGGGTTTGGAAGAAGCGTTGTTTTCTACGGTCAAAGGGAAGGCATATCAAAAGCCGGGTTCACCCGGCGAAAACCCACAGCCCGGGGATTGATCCCCGTGCGACCGGTTAGAAATACCCCTTGCGGCAGGAGCTGAAGCAGCACAAGGTTTGTGCTGCTTACTTTCCGATACTTGCCTGCACCCAGATTTCGGCCTGGGGATGGTCGGGGTCGTTGGTTTGCAGCACCAGGCCGCGCCGCACCGTCTGCCCGGCGGCGGCGTGCACGCCTGCGGCAAAGCGCAGCGTCACGCGGCTGGCTTTGCCGGGGGGGATGACGCTGGCAGAAATATCCGCCGTGGTGCAGCTGCAGGTGGTATAAGCGCGCTGGATCACCAGCGGCGCGCCGCCGCGATTAACGACCAGAAAATCATGCTGCACAACCGCATTGGGGTGAACCAGGCCAAAGTCAAAGAAATCACCAGACAGCAGCGCCAGGTTGGCCTGGGCAGCGCCGGTTGCGGGCGACGCAGCCAGCGCCGGGGTGCTTTCCCCCGCCCCAAACGCCGCGTAGACCACGTGCATGGGCCGCTCATGGCCGACATCGGCGCTGTTGAATGGCAGCAGCGCCCCGCCGGGGCGGAGCAGCAGCAGGCCGGCGGCGCACAAGGCCAGCCCCAGCAAAAGCACCTGCCAGAAATGCTGCCGCAGCGCGTGAGCCCAATGATCGAAGCGTAAAATCAAAGACATACTTCTATCATAGCCCGGCGCGCGGGTTTCGAGAAGCGCTAAATTCCTTCTCTGAAGGTAGGCGATCCTGCCTATGCGCGCATGCGCCAAAACCCCCTTTTGATCCCGCCCGCTTTTCGTTATACTTCAAACGCAGCCATTTGTGAAGAAATTAACGAAACCGAGGAGTCTGTCGATGAAACGGAAATTACCCCTTTTGATGCTACTGATCAGCCTACTTCTGTCAGCTTGCGCCCCGGCAGTGAAAAACTCTTCCGGCGCGGCGGAGATGGCGCATCTGAAAATGGCCGCCCTTGCTCAAATGCCTGCCGAAGTACAGCGGGCTTCGGTCAATGTCCGCGAAGCTTACCAGTTCGCCGTCGCTAACCCAGACGTGCTCCAGAATGTCCCCTGCTACTGCGGCTGCGGCGCAATGGGCCACACTTCCAACTACGCCTGCTATGTGAAAAATGACGCCGGTGGGCAGGTCGAGTTTGATCAACATGCCTTAGGCTGTTCCATCTGCGTGGATATCACCCAGGACACCCTGCGGATGTTGGGCCAGGGCAAAGATCTGCAAGAGATCAAGCTTACTATCGACCAGACCTACAGCCAGTACGGCCCCTCAAACATGCCCTAGAAACGGGCCGCAACCACCTGCTTTTTGCAAGCGGATCAACCCACCTATGAAGCGACTTTCCCTCACCCCATTTGCGTTCATCATCGCCGCACTGCTGATTGCGCTGCTGCCCGCGCCGGCCCTGGCCTATGCGCCAGCTAGCCAGCGCACCATCCGCATTGCGGCCGGCAGCTACGCCTTTTCGCCGGCAGTGGTGCGCGTCAACCCCGGCGATCAGGTGACGATTGAACTGGTCGCGCAGGATGTGGTGCATGGGCTGTCCATCGACGGTTATCCGCTCAACCTGCAAGCCGATCCCGGCCAAACCGCGCGGGCGACCTTCACGGCCAACCGGGTGGGGACATTCAAGCTGCGCTGCTCGATACCCTGCGGCAACCTGCACCCTTTCATGACCGGTAAACTCCAGGTCGGCCCGAACCTGCTGCTGCTGCGCGCCGCGGGGCTGGCCCTGTTAGGGTTCGCCTTCAGCGCCTGGAGGATTATTAAATGAAAGCGCGCCTGCTGCCCCACGCCGCGGCGGCTGCTCCGCGCCAGTCCTGGCTGTTAACCAGCCGCTGGCCGCTGTTCAGCGCCCGCGCGTTGACCCTGGCAGGCTTTCTGCTGACCATCCTGGCCGGTTTATTCGGCTCTCCGGTAGGCAGCCATAATTTTGCCATCATCTTTGTGTGGATCGCCTGGTGGACGGCGCTGAAACTGGGCTTTATTCCCCTGGGCGGGCGCGCCTGGTGCGCGATCTGCCCCCTGCCCATGCCTGGCGAGTGGCTGGCGCAGGGCAGCATCTTCCCGACCGGCAAGCGCTGCGGCCCGCGCCTGGCCTGGCCGCGGAAAATCGGCCCGCTGCGCCTCGACCGCACCTGGCTGCAGTCCGGCGGCTTTCTGCTGGTGGGCCTGTTCGCCGCGGTGACGCTCACCACCCCGCGCCTGACGGGCGGAGTGCTGCTCGGCCTGCTCCTGCTGGCGACGATCCTGCCGCTGGTCTTTCGCGAGCAGGGCAGCGCGCAGTTGGCCGGGGCGGGCAGCCGCGTATTTTGCAATCACCTGTGCCCGATTGGCGGTTTTACCGGGCTGTACGCCCAGGCCGCGCCGCTGGAACTGCGCGTGCGCGACCTGCGCGCCTGCGCGGCGCACGGCGAAAAAACCTGCCTGGAGCACTGCCCCTGGGGCGTGTATATCCCTGCCGCTCGGGATAACAGCCCCTGCGGGCTGTGTTTGGAGTGCCTGCGCGTCTGCCCGCAGGAAAACGTCTCGCTCAACCTGCGCCGGTTTGGTCAGGATTTTCGCCAACCCCACAACCGGCTGCGGCTGGACGAAGCCTTTCTGGCGCTGGTCATGTTGGGCTGCGCGCTGGTCTTCGCGGCAGTGTTCCTCGGGCCGTGGGGCGCGCTGCGCGTGGCCGCCTATTCTGCTGGCTCGCCCGCCTGGGGCCTGTACGCCGCGGGCTTCTTGCTCTTTACCGGCTTGCTGCTGCCCGGGCTGTTCGCGCTCATGGCGCGCCTGGGCGGCGCGCTGACCGGCGGCTGGCGCAAGGCGCTGCCCCGCTTTGCCCGCCCGCTGCTGCCTCTCGGTCTGGCAGGTTGGATCGCCTTCACCATCGCCTTTGCCTTTGCCAAACTCAACTACGTGCTGCCCGTGCTCGCCGACCCCTTTGGGCGCGGCTGGAACCTGTTGGGCCTGGGGCAAAGCGCGTTCAACCTGGACGGCACCTATCTCAGCCCGCTGCTGCAAGCGGCGGTGCTGCTGGGGGGCATGTTGTGGACGGGCAGCCTCGCCCGCCAGGATGCCGATACGCCCCGCCGGGCACTGGCCTTGCAAGGCTTCGCGCTGCTGTTCACCCTGGGCATGCTGGCCCTCTTGATCGGGTAACCTGATGAAAGCAGAACACCTTGCGCGCCTTTTTCTCGCCCTGCTGCTGGCCGGGGTGACTGCTGCCGGGCTGCTGGCATCTGGGCTGGTGCCCGGGTTCCCCCTTTCCACTGCCAGCGCGGATTACGAAATCCACGCGCGCATGCCAGAAAACGGCGGCTGGTCTCAAGATACGCTCTACGCCCAGGTCGGGCAGCCACTGCACCTGCGCCTGACTTCCGACGACGTCACCCACGCCTTCGCGGTCGGGCAGTCCGATCAGGCGCCGGTGGAATTAATCCCCGGTGAATGGGCTCAAACCACCCTGCAGTTCCGCCAGCCCGGGCGCTACACCTATTACTGCACGCGCTGGTGCGGGCGCAACCACTGGCGCATGCGCGGGGTGATCATCGTCAGCGCTAAAAACCCCGCCGCGGCTCCGCAGCCCAATTCAGCTGGCCCAAAACCTCGCTATCTTCGCCTTGGCCTGGAACTTGACGCGCCCCATCAGGCCGAGGATATCCCGGCAGTCTCCCCGCTCGCTGAACGGGGAGCTGCCGGTGCGGAGCGGCTGGGTCAAGCATTCCCGGCCTGGGCGCTGCTGCGCGATAGCTACCTGGATAACAGCCCGGCGCAGGTTTATCAACGCCTGCGCGCAGAGCCCGGTTTGCAGACCCTGGATGAAACCGCTTTATGGAATCTGGTAGCGTATTTATGGGCGCGCCAGACCAGCCCGCAGCAGATCGCAGCCGGGCAGCAGCTGTACGCGACCAACTGCGCCGCCTGTCACGGCGAAAATGGCGCGGGCGATGGGGTCATGGTCACCGGGCTGCCGCGCTACCAACCCGGCGCGCAGCAAGCCCAATCCACAGCGGGGCAAGCCGCCATGCCAGCCATGCCCGCCCATGCCGAAGAAATGCAGCTCTCCGCCCCACCCAACTTTACGGACCCGCGCGGTCTGCTTGGGGCCAGCCCGGCCCTGCTGGAAGGCAAACTGCTGCGCGGAGGCATGGGCACCGGCATGCCCGCCTGGGGCGCGATCTTCACCCAGGATCAGCTGGATGCGCTGGTGAGTTATCTGTACACTTTTGCACTCGGGCAGCCCTTTCCCACACAGTAGACCCTGAATTGCCAGCCTTCTGTAGCCCGCAGGGATTGACCGCCCGGCCGCAGGGGTTGACCGCCCGGCCGCAGCCTGCCAGGTTACCCCAACCCGCCTTCCTGCTTAGGAAACAACGGCTCACCCTGCACCACCGGGGTTCCCGGCTGCCAGCTGCCCCAGGCCAGCCCCTGCGCCAGCGGTTCAGGGGCCAGCCAGCCCAAACGCCGCCAAATTTCCACTGTCTGTTGCGGCAGCGCGGGGGCTAGCAGCACAGAGGCAAAGCGCAGCGCTTCCCCGGCGGTATACAGGATCGTCTCCACCCGCGCCTGTGCGCCGGCTTTGGCAGCCCGCCACGGCGCGCTGCGCTCCAGGTAAGCGTTGACCGCGCTAAGCGCCTCCAGCACCAGCCCCAGTGCGTTGTTCAGCGCCAGTTCATCTACCTGGGCAAAGACCTGCCCTGGCAGCGCTTCCAGCTGCGCGCGCAGCGCGGCCTCTGCCTCAGTTGGCTCGCCCGGCTGAGGAACGCGCCCCTGACAGTAGCGCCCGAGCATGCTGAGCACGCGCTGAAGCAGGTTGCCCAGGTTATTGGCAAGGTCGCTGGCATAGCGCGTGTCCAGGCGCTCGGCGGAAAACTCGGCATCCTGCCCGGGGGTCATATCGCGCAGCAGGAAGTAGCGGAAAGCGTCCACCCCATATTGCTCCACCAGATCCAGCGGGCGCACGGCGTTCCCCAGTGACTTGCCCATCTTCGTCCCGCCAATCACCCACCAGCCATGCGCAAAGATGGTTTTCGGTTGGGGCAGCCCGGCGGCTTTGAGCATGGTCGGCCAGTAAACCGAATGGGTGGTGAGGATATCCTTGCCAATCAGGTGCAGCGCCTCCGGCCACTGCCCGGCAAAGCGCTCCGCGTCCGCGCCATAACCCGCCGCGGTGACGTAATTCAGCAGCGCGTCGAACCACACATAGGTCACGTAGTCCGCGTCAAACGGCAGGGGAATGCCCCAATTGAGGCGAGCCGCCGGGCGCGAAATGCACAGGTCGCTCAATGGCTGGCGCAGGAACCCCAGCACCTCGTTGCGCCGGTACCCGGGCTGGATAAAGGCGGGGTGGGTTTGAATGTAATCGATCAGCCAGTCCTGGTAGGCGCTCATGCGGAAGAAATAATTCGTCTCGGTGATCTTCTCCACCGGCCGGCCGCAGTCCGGGCATAACGGCGCGCCGTCCGGGCCCAGGCGCAGGTCTTTTTCCGTCCAGAAACGCTCATCCGGCACGCAGTACCAGCCCTCGTAAGCGCCGCGGTAAATCTCACCGGCGTCCCACAGCTGCTGCAAAATATCCCGAACCACCTGGATATGGCGCGGCTGAGTGGTGCGGATAAAATCGTCGTAAGCAATCTCCAGGCTGGCCCAGGTATCCTGAAAACGCAGCGCCATCGCGTCAACATAACCTTGCGGGTCGCTCAAGTTGTTTTTCTTGACCGCATTTGCCACCTTTTGCCCGTGCTCATCCACGCCGGTCAGAAAGAACACCTCCTCGCCGCGCAACCGGTGATAACGCGCCAGAGCATCCGCCAGGATGGTGGTGTAGGCATGGCCCAAATGCGGCTCATCGTTCACATAATAAATCGGCGTCGTCACGTAAAACATCGAAAACTCCTTAAAAAATAAACCCTCCCGTGCAGGGAGGGTAAAAACAGCTAAAAACCGGCGCACAGATTACCCGGTCTTCCTCCCCAAACGCAAACAGCCGCGCGGCATCCAGGATGCCAGCCCGGCGCGGCGCATGGCCATGCGCATTAAGGAAGAAGCAGAATATGCGTTCATAGAGGGAATGATAATCAGATTGGGGAGAAAAGTCAAATTAAGTTTTTGAAGCAGGGAGAAGCCGTCCACGAATGCGGCTGCGCCGCAAAACGAATAAGCGAATATTACCAGGCTCGGAGGGGTTCCTTTATAAAGCAAACGAGCATGAGTGTACCCTTCACGGATCGGAAAAAGCCTACCGCGTACCATTCGATTATTCGTTCGCGCGAAGCGCATTCGTGGACGGCAGCTTGCCGGCAAGAAAAGGCTACTTTCTCATCCCGTGGCACATAAAATTGCCTGCTGATCCAAATTTTGTGTAGAATAGTCTTATGGATTTCACTTCGCTTGAACCGCGCCTGGAGACGGCGCTGCAAACCCCAACGCCGCGCGCCGGGCTGCAAAAACTGATGAACGAATTGCTGGAGCGCGGCTACGAGCGCAGTGATCTGCTCCCCGCGCTGGAAGCTTTTCACGCCCACCTCGCCCGGCAGAACCGCAGCGAAGAAGCCGACCTGATCCTGGAGATCATCGACGGTTTCACCGGCTGGTGCCGCCCGCTGCCCGGCAGGCTTTAATCCAGCCTGCGCAGGGGTCCCAGCAGGGTTCGCAAATCTGCCGGTCATACTCGGCGGACAGCTCCGTTTGCGTGACAACCCACCGCACAGGCAAAAAATATAAACCAAAGTGTTCAAACGGTATTGCCCAAGCCGGACCGGCTTGGGCAATACCGTTGTATCAATAATTTGAGCATCCACGCATCCTCTGCTATAATTGCGCCTAAATGAACCAGAACACTCAACAAAACAATGCTCCCATCCGTGTTTTACTGGCCGATGACCATGCCGTGGTGCGCGCTGGCATCCGCCAGTTCCTTGAATTCGCCGGCGGAATCGAGGTAGTCGCCGAGGCCAGTGATGGCAATGAGGCCTGCCGCCTGATCGCCGAACATCACCCAGATGTGGCCGTGCTGGATGTGCAAATGCCTGGGATGACCGGCATCGAGGTCACCCGCTGGATGCGCGCCCAGGGGCCGGACGGCGGCATCCTCATCCTGACGGCCTATGACGATGAACCATATGTGCAGGCCGTCCTGCGCGCGGGCGCCAACGGCTACGTGCTCAAGACCGCCGAACCGCTGGAGATTGCCCAGGCCGTGCGGGATGTATACGCGGGGAAATCGGTGTTAGATGCCGCCCTGGCCATGCGCCTGATCCGTAAGGAGTCTCAACCGGAGCCCGAGCCGCTAGTGCAGGTGGAGCCGCTCACCGAGCGCGAGCTGGAAATCCTCTCCCTGGTGGCGCGCGGCCTGACCAATAAAGCCATTGGCGCGCAGCTGACCATCTCAGACCGCACCGTGCAGAACCACCTGGCGCACATCTTTGGCAAGCTCTCTGCCGCCTCGCGCACCGAGGCCGTCATGCGCGCCGTCTCATTGGGGCTGATCGAACCCCCCGTCGAAACTCGATGAACGATCCAGACCCCCGCGGGCTGCCGCTGCCGTTAATCCGCTGGCGCGGCCTGACCTTGCAGCTGTTCCTGTTCCTGGTCGTACCGCTGACCGCCCTGCTGCTGGCGATTGTACTGGCCAGCCAGGGGCTGCACCATCAGGAAATGCGCACGCTGATCGGCGAGCGCGACCTGCGCGCGGTGCGTGCGACCGCCAGCGACCTGGCGCATGAAATCACCAGCCGCGCCACCGCCCTGGAGATGCTGGCCTACCGCGCTGGCAGCCCGGCCGTGGCCAAACCGCAGGGCTGGCTGGACCAGGCCGCGGTGAGCAACGGTTTCGATGGGGGCCTGGCCTGGTACGGCGAGAATGGACAGCTGTTAGCCAAATCGACCTCTGCCGTGCCCTTTCTGCTCAACCTGACTGCGTTACAAAAGACCAACCCGCAGCCGGTAGGCGCAGGATATATCGCCCACCTGGCGAACCCCGTGCAGACGGAGGATGGGCACTGGTGGGTGCCTGGGCTGGTGGATATTCCCCAGGGCGGCCTGCTGGTAGGCGCGTTTAGCCCGGCCAGCCTGGCCCGCGAAGCCTTAGACGGCGTGACCTCTGCCCAGACCACGGTTTTACTGCTTTCCAAGCAGGGCGCGGTGCTTTATCAGCTGGGCGCGTACAACGCGAGCAACCCCATCAACCAGAACTCGGGCGTGGTGGACGTCCTGCGCGGGGAGAGCGGGGTCAATTACAGCCCGGCGCAAACGGGCATGGCAGCCGGGCATTCCGGGGAACATGTGATTGCCTTCAGCCCGGTGCCGCCCTTCGGCTGGGGGTTAGTGTTGGAAGAGCCCTGGGAAGCCAGTGCCGGGCCGCTGTTCAACCTCACCCAATCCGCGCCGCTGGTGCTGATCCCGGTGCTGCTGCTGGCTTTGCTGGCGCTGTGGTTTGGCGCGCGGCAGATCGTCCAGCCGCTGCAAGCCCTGGAAACCCGCGCGCGCCGCCTGGCTGCCGGGGATTTCTCTGCCCTGCGCCAGCCCGCCGGCGGGATCAGTGAAATCCGCAACTTGCAAGATGAACTGGTCAATATGGCCGCGGCATTACAGTCGGCGCAGCAGGCGCTGCACGCTTACATCGGCGCATTGACCGCCGGGCTGGAGACGGAACGCCGCTCGCTGGCCCGCGAGCTGCACGATGATACCCTGCAGTCCCTGATCGCCCTCAACCAGCACGTCCAGATGGCGCTGCTGCAAGCCGATCCCCAGCAGCGCCAGTCCTTGCTCGACCTGCAAGCACGCGTCACCGAAACCATCGCCAACCTGCGCCGCGCCATTGGCGGGCTGCGCCCCATCTACCTGGAAGACCTCGGCCTGGTGGCCGCCCTGGGGATGCTGGCGCAGGCAGACCCGACCGAAGAACCCTCCGCCAGCCGCCCGGCGCTCAAGTTTAAGGTCAGCGGCGCTGAACGCCGCCTGAGCCCAGAAGTGGAGCTGTCTTTCTACCGCATTGCGCAAGAGGCCTTAAATAACGCCATGCACCATTCCGGCGCGCGGCAGGTGCGCATGGAGCTGGCTTTTGAAGATCAGCGGGTGTGCCTTTCGGTGCAGGATGACGGGAGCGGGTTTAGCATCCCGGCAGACCCCGGGGCGTATGCTCACCTGGGCCATTACGGGCTGCTGGGCATGCGCGAACGCGCCGACCTGATCGGCGCGAATTTTGAGCTGGAATCGAAACCGGGCCAGGGCACCTGCGTCGAGGTGACGAAGAAATCTGAAACGCCCATTTCTTGACAATTTTCTGCCCTTTTTAGCCTTCTACGACTTGACGTAAGCGCCCGCAACGTATACCATTTTAGTATGCAATCGAAAGCTTTCCTCTACCGGGGCCTGAGCGCACTGGCCCTGCTCCTGCTTATCTTAACCGCCTGCGGGCCAGCCCAGCCTGCCGGCGGGGATACCTTTCCGACCATTACCTTAATCCCCAGCCCCACCCACATTCCCACCGTCACGCCCTTCCCGCTGACGCTGCAAACGCAAAGCAGCGGGCTGCCCATCACCGGCAGTCCGTTAAGCACGCTGCTGCCGCCGCTGGCCCAGGCTGGCGACCAGCCCATCACCCCGCCCCTGGATATCAACCCCCCGCCGATCGGCACGCCTTTGCCGGTCCCCACCATCGGGGATATGTTCGGGCCCACTCTCACGGCTGAAGCGAAACAGCCGACCCCCACCAACCAGCCGCCGCTCCTCGCCACCCCGACCCCGCAGGTCATCCCCACCGGCACGCTGACCCAGGGCGTGATGGGCCTGATTCCATCGCCGCAAGGCCTGTGGGCGCTGCGCCCTAACGGCACCCAGCTGACGCTGCTGACCAGCGACCCCATTGATCACCTGCTGGTTTCCCCCGGCGGCACGATGGCCGCTTACGTCACCCATGCCGTCCCGAACACCACCCCTTACGACCACCCCTACGGCTACAGCCTCAAAATCATGACGCTGTATAATGATAAAAGCTACACCATCACCTCCATCACCAACCCCAGCCTCAACGCCTCCAGCTCGCAGGCGGACCTGGACGCGGCTTTCCAAACCCTGAGCGCCTATGATCAGGGCGGCATGGTCTGGTCGCCGGGCGGGCATATGCTGGCGTTTGTCTCGGGGCATGAGGGGAATTCCGGGGATATCTACATCTACACCCCCTCCACTGGTGATATGCGCCGGGTGACTCAGCTGCAGTTGAGCGAAGGCCCGGCCCACGCCTTCAACCTGGACTGGTCCCTTTCTGGGCAGCGCCTGTTTTATACCGCCGCGTACAGCTTCGGCACCGGCGCGGGCGTCTGGTTAGCGGGCGCCTGGGTGTACGAAGTCTACGGCGGCAACTCTATCCAGGTTGCGCCGGGCAACCAGTCGGGGGGCGAACGGCTGGTGCAGTGGCTGACGGGTGTCAATGTGATGCTGTCCTCTTCCCGGCCCAACTGCGGCAGCCAGGACCTGCGCGTGGTGAACCTGCACACGGCTGAGGTCACCCAGTTATGGCCCGGCTGTTACGCGGACTTTATCTTCGACAAGGCACACAACCAGGTGGTCGTCAGCGTGACGCCCCAGGTGGCAAACGCCAGTGAGAAAAGCAGCGAACCCGGCATCTACCTCGTTTCGCTCTACAATCCCCAACCCCGCGCCATTTCCAACACCGGTTTTCAGAAGCTCTACACCGGCAACTACTACGCTGCCTGGTATGGTTACAACCCGGGCGAAGGCATGTTCTCCATCCAACGCAATGGGGATCTCCGGCCCGTCCTGACCGGCTCACCCTTTGACGGCTCGATGGGCCAGCCGCCCAACCCGCTGCGCATGCTGCCGGATGGTTCCTGGCTGTTCACCAGCCGCAGCGCCGGCCTGACCCTGGTGAAGCCCGGCAGCGACCCGCAGGTGATCTTCCAACCGCCCATAAGCAGCTTTACCGAGTTCCTCCACCCAGACTGGCCTGTACTTCTTCTTCTCGCCAGACCCGAACGGCGGCCCCGCCACCCTGCTCTACGGCCTGCGCTCGCGCGACTGGAAACCCTTCCTCATCGACGATCGGATGCGCAACCCGCAGCGTATCGACTGGATCTGGGTGCCTTAAACCAAAAATAATCGCCCTGGTGGCAGTGCGCGATGCGACACATAAAGTCCTCACCCCTCGTTCCCCTCTCCAAAAACGGAAAAATCGCCCGTTTTCGGAGAGGGGAGGCAGAAATCGGTCAAATTTTCGCGCCATTAAAAAGACACCCCTCTCCGTTTTCGGGCTTTGGCGAAAATGGAGAGGACACGGTTCGCCGCTCTTTCTTCTTGCGTCGGGCAACCTATCCTTGCGGCGAACCGCGGGGTGAGGATTTTTTGTAAAACCGGAAACTATTTTCGGAGTGCCATCGCCCCGGCACTGCCACTGCTCGATTATTTGACAAAATCCCCCGTTTTCGGCTAATATATAACCTGCGCTGCGCTTCGATAATCAGTTTATAAGGTATCCTATGACGACAAAAACCCTCCCAACCCTTACCCATAACCCCCAAATAGATCAAAAATACCAGGCGCTGGTGCAGCGCCTGACGGAGATGGATGCGGCAGTCGTGGCATTTTCAGGCGGCGTGGATAGTTCGCTGCTGGCGGTGGTCGCCCACCAGGCGCTCGAGCCGCACATGCTGGCGGTCACCATCCGCTCGCAGGTAGAGACCGCGGGCATCATGGAAACAGCCGCTGCCCTGGCAGCCCAGTTTGGTTTTCCCCACCAGGTCATTGATTATGACAAGCTGCAAGATGAAGAATACGTGGAAAACTCTCCGAACCGCTGCTATGTGTGCAAATCGGTCGACCTGGGCATCATCAGTGAGATTGCCCAGAAAGCGGGCATCCGGCACGTGCTGATGGGCGCCAACGCCGACGACCTGGGCGATTACCGCCCCGGCTTGCGCGCGGCAAAGGAACGTCAGGTCACCTCTCCGCTGGCCGAACTGGGCATCACCAAGCAGGAAGTGCGCGCTATGGCCAAAGCCTTGGGGTTAGGTAACTGGAACCACCCCTCTTCGCCCTGCCTGGCCTCCCGCATCCCCTACGGCAATAAAGTCACCCGCGAGAAGTTACAGCAGGTGGCCTCTGGCGAAGCCTACCTGCGCGCGCTCAACTTCGACGTGGTGCGCGTGCGCAATACTGGCCCTTTAGCGCGCATCGAAGTCCAGGCCAGCGAAATCGCCCGCCTGGTCGGGCTGCGCGAAGAAGTCAGCGCCTATTTCAAGCAAATTGGCTTCCAGTACGTCACCGTAGACCTGGAAGGCTTCCGCAGTGGCAGTTTAAATGAAGTGCTGAATAAAGATTAGAGGGAAGTATGCCAGACAAACAGACCCTTGAAGAGGAATGGTATCGGTCGCTTACCACAGGGGAAAACGTGCCGGTCCATCTCCGTCACTTAATGGGCCTGTTACCTTCCAGCCCTCGTTGCAAGTTGTGTAACGCGCCCTTCAAAGGCTTGGGGGGATTTCTGATGCATTTGATCGGTAAGGACCAGTCACGGTTCAACCCTCGCTACTGTGAGCAATGCGAGCGCTATGAACATCCTGGCGGGGCAGAAGTCGTGCTGACCATGCTCTTTGCTGACGTGCGGGGTTCATCTGTTCTGGCCGAAAAAATGAGCGCTCTGGAATTTAGCAAGCTGATCAACCGTTTCTATGTCACCGCTACCGATGTTCTGATCAAGACGGATGCGATGGTAGACCGGTTAATCGGCGATGAGGTGGTCGGTTTGTTTATCCCCGGGCTCGCCGGGCAGGATCATCCAGGTAAGGCGATTAAAGCAGCTCAAAACCTGTTGAAGCTGACCGGGCATGGAGAAACGGAAGGTCCCTGGGTTCCGGTGGGCATTGGGATTCATACAGGCACAGCATTTGTTGGCGTGGTTGGGGGTTCGCACGGCCAACCAACCGATTTCACTGCTTTAGGCACGAATGTCAATATCACCGCGCACCTGGCCACGCAGGCTGGGACGGGTGAGATTCTCATCAGCGACGCGGCCTATACAGCCTCTGGGCTCGATTTGGGCAGCCTGGAATCCAGGCAGCTCGAGATTAAAGGCCAGAACAAGCAGACTGACGTATGGGTCTTAAGCGTCTGAGCAGGTTGAATTGGAGCAACTATCCCCTACCTGAGAGCCACGGGATCGCGCTCCTAACCGGGATTGCTCTGCCCATCTGGCGCCGGCTTGCCATTCGGACGCCTTTTCCGTAGTCATGGATGGGAATGCCGTCCACGAATGGCAGAAGCGAATAAACGAATAAATAGGCCGAGGATGGCTTGGGTTCATCCGCGAATGATCATTGGCTTTCGAAAGGAACCTCCGCTCACCCTGTTTGATGCGTTTATTCGTTTTGCGGCGCAGCCGCATTCGGGGACGGCCTTACCCGCCCCGTAATTCACCAGGGGCGTGAGTTGTTCCAGGATGGAACCGGGCTTTTGCTTAATGCGCCGTCACCTGCTTGCCCTTGAGCGGGAAGGCTTCAGCAGTGGCAGCTTAAATGAAGTGCTCAAAAAATAAACACAAAACCCCTCCAACAATCTAAACGCTCCTTCAATTCGCAAAAGAAGGAGCGTTTATTGTTCTTACCAATTTTTATTTTCCAGATTTTTCCCGATTGTGTCTCTTGCAAAGAAACTGGCAGTTCTCCGCGATGGTTTTCCCGCCTTCATGCCACGGAGTAATGTGGTCAGCTTCCATTTCTTCCAGTGCGTAGTGTTTCTCAGGTCCGCATCTTGGACAGATGCCTTTTTGCCTTTCATACGCTTCCCGCTTTTGATTCGGGGTAAAGGCGCGAAGATTGAGATATTTCTCGTCGCGGTTTAATACATAAGGATAAATTCCCCGTTTTTTTGTGACGTCATCATCCAGCATCAGGGACTGTATTTCCTGCTCCAACTTGTGGGTGTCAAACAATTCATCTTTGAATTGATCGTACAAACCGCCCCATTCGATGCCTTTCATTTCTTTACGGTACTCAGGGAAGGTTAATTGCACCCAATCTATGACGCTCCGGTAATACATCCACAACTCATTCGCGTTCGGGTCGTGCTGGTGCATAGACATGTACTTCTCTATTTCGCCATTTGAGATCCAACTTAATGCTGTTTCGAGAATTTCTTGCCGGATCGGAGAGCCACTCACATAGTCTTTGGATAAAAGATAAGCCGCGCAGTTGCTTTTACTGAAGATCGATTTTGCGTGTGTCAGCCAGGGTCCGGTATATACCGCGTTGCGCAGTTCCTGGTCGGTGAGTTTTTCGCCAGCAATATTGATGATCTTGAACCAGTCTAACTTTTCCTTGTCGTTGCCCTCGCAGAAATAGACCATCAGCGGATAGTTGAGGATCTGTTCTTTTTCGGTGTTCGTCAGGTTGTGGAAAGCGCGGTTGTCGATGGAGAAATCGCCGCAAACGTACTGGCAAAAACTGATCGTCCTTTGCTGACCGTCTAACACTTCAAACGTGCCATCTTCATTTTTCGCCCAGTAGATGACATTGAGGGGAAAACCGTTGCGGATGGTATCCATCACCGCGTTACGCTTTTTCTCGTCATAGACGAACTCGCGCTGGTATTTCGGGCGGATATTCAGTTTGCTGTGGTAGCCCACCACGCCCTCTTCGGCGTTATCTACGTACTTTTCCGCGACTTCGCGGACGGTGATTTCTTGCAATTCGATTTTCATTGTCGAGCGCCTTTCCGCTTAATCACAATCCGATCATAAAGACGTTTGTAAGTGCCATCCCCATTTGGAAGATAGAACCTTACGCCCCCCGCCATATAGGTTCCTTTCGGGGCAATTTCAGACATCGGTTTTCCGAGAAAGATACTTGAACCTATAATTTCAAATTGTTCCGGATTGTATTTATCAAGGAATGTAATGGGAACGCCCATTTCACCATCATAGTCGCAGGGTATTTCGGCGGTTTTTGAGCACTTCAATTGCGTCGTAATTAATATAGCGAGGGTATTCTTCGGATGTGTAATGCTTATATAGATGTAATAATTTTCGTGTCGTTCTTCAAACTCATAGGTTAGTAAACCAACAAGATGTACGAAACCCTAACCATCTTTCGTCCACTCTTCAATCTTATCGCTATTTATCGGGTAATAATCTGGAACATAAAAATACATTCCCACTATGGAAATTTGCCATAGCCAAATCTTATTGTCCTCTTTATTAGTTTAAATATTTCTTTATATGTTAAAGCATTTGTATTACCAATAATGATAAACTGCTTTTTCGTATTCCATCTAACTGCGCCACATATTCCCGGAACAGTGAAAATGGTGGATTAGTCGACTACGATATCCGCTTCTTTCAGCAAGTGCGATACATTCAGCCGAGCGGAAATCGCCGCCATCTTCCAGTAACGCTAAAGCATTTTTTTTGTTTTTGAGCAAATACGCCACGTCCGCCAGGCCAACCGCGCCGTCCGCGTTTTCGTCATTTACTTCAGTAATCTCGACTTTATACGGGTGCCTGTCATCGGTGCTTTCCACCGCCAAATCCTTAACATCAAACAAGGACAGTTGTTGGGTCGCGACCGGAGACCCGGAATAACTGGTAGCGATCAGTTTTTTTAGACCCAAAAAATTAAAGTTCATCGCAAAATATTTGAAAAAGTTGCTCTCATATGGGTCGTCGCAGTTGCAGAAAATGACCTTGCCGCGAAACTGTTCTTTGTAATGGCGCATTTCTGCCTCAATATCCGACAGCTGCGTATAAAACTCGTCTTTCTTTGCTATATTTGCCTTATTCAAACTCTCATTATTCGCCATAGAACCTCAAGTCCTGGACTCAATATCTCCGATATTCAATAATCGATTACCAGCCGGGCTGGAATATAAAAGCATTTTCCAAACCAATTGATCATATGATTATATACCACACTCAAAAATCAATCCCGCAGCCGGGGTAACCAGGGCGAATGCGCATAAAATCCTCACCCCACGGTTCGCCGCCCTTTCTCCTTGCGTTGGGCAACCGTTCCTTGCGGCGAACCGCGTTCGCCGTATGGAGGTTATGCTCAGCGTAACAAACAAAATCCTCACCTCTCGATCCCCTCTCCAAAACCTGCAAAACCGGCAGGTTTCGGAGAGGGGAGGCAGAAATCGGGCGAATTTTCGCACCATTAAAAGGCACCCCTCCGTTTTCGAGCTTTGGCGAAAATGGAGAGGGGCCGGGGGCATAGGCGCTAACTTATGGTTCTGAACGGAAACAAACAGATACGACAAAAATGACCTCTAGGGTAAGATTAAGCTGCTCAAAACCAAAATCAAACCCAGGAGGTCAAGGTGGAGTGTAGCACAGTTCAAATCTTCGATCAACCCGTAGCGGCAACAGCCACGAGCAGTCATCCGTTGCTGAATGAGAAATGGGAAAGGGTGAAACAAAGACTGCCAGACGATCTAGATCAAAGCGCCAAGCAACATGCGGCCTTGCTGCGCTGCCGTGAGATCCGCAGCGCGGAAGCGCTCTTACAATTGGCGTTTCTGTATAGCTTGCCGGATTGGTCATTACGGCAAACCGCGCTGATGGCGACCCTGTTAGAGATCTGCAATATCTCGGATGTGGATCTGATGCGACGCCTACAAGGCATGCCAGCCTGGCTGGGCGCACTGGCGGTGCAACTGCTACAGCAGAACGGCATCCAATTCCCGTCCCAAGCGGCGCTGCATCTCAAAATCCTGGATGCCAGCGTGATCTCCAAACCCAAGAGCCAGGGCACCGATTGGCGGCTGCATGTGTCGATGGATCTCGACCAGATGCGCATTGATCAAGTGATCCTCACCGATGAACATGGCGGCGAAGGCTTTGGCAACTTTTCGCTGAGCGACCAGGACATCTATCTGGCGGATAGCGGTTATACCCGCACCCGTGGCCTGGAAAAGGCCTTGCAGGCCGGGGCCAAGTTTGTCACGCGCGAGCAGTGGAATACCATGCCGGTCTATAGCCAAGCGGGAGAGAAGTTCGACATCATCGCCTGGCTCAAAGCTACCTTTCCGCAAGGAGCGACTGACCCGGCGGAAACGCAGGTGTGGCTGCCTGGCGCGCAAGGGCTGCAGCCGGTGCGCCTGGTGGCCTGTCCCTTGCCACCCGAAAAAGCGGAAAAAGCCCGTGAACGCGCGCGCAAGAACAGCCGCAAGAAAAAACATCAACCGATGGAGAAGAACCTGTACGCCGTCGGGTTTGTCATCCTCCTCACTAACTTACCGGCCCAAGGCTGGTCTAGCGAACAAGTCTTGGCGCTGTATCGCTGGCGCTGGCAAATTGAGCTGTATTTCAAACGCATGAAAAGCTTGTTGGACCTGGATCACCTGCGCGCTCAGAATAATGACCTGGCGCAAACCTACTTGCTGACCAAACTCCTGGCCGCCATTTTGGTCGATGGTTTGCGCTCGGAAATCGCCCAACAGGTACCGGATTTGTTTGACGACCTGGATCGCCCGATCAGCATTTGGCGCCTGGACACCTACTTGATCCACACCCTCCTGTCTTGGGTCATTGGCGAACTGCCCAGTTGGCAACAGGTTTTGGGGAAGCTCGCCCTGCTCGAAAGGTACCTGTGTGGCTCTCCCAGAAAACGCCGTCAGCAGCTTGCGGTGGCTCGCTCTCAATTGGCAATGCTTTGTGCAGCTTAATGGACAACCATAAGTTAGCGCCTATGGGGGCCGGGGGTGAGGATTTTTTGTAAAACCGGAAGCTATTTTTATAACGCAAGCGCCCTGCGGGGTGTGGCAAAACCGTCCACGAATGGCAGAAGCGAATAAACGAATAAAATAGGCCGAGGATGGCTTGGGTTCATCCGCGAATGATCATTGGCTTTCGAAAGGAACCTCCCCTCGCCCTGTTTGATGCGCTTATTCGTTTTGCGGCACAACCGCATTCGGGGACGGCCTTTCCCGCCCCGGAGTTCAGCAGGGGCGTGAGTCGTTCCAGAATGGAACCGGGCTTTTGCTTAATGCACCGTCACCTGCTTGCCTTTGAGCGGGAAGGCGCACATACGCTCGTCCTCAGAGAGGGCTTTGCGCGCTTCGTCGCGCACATTATTCACGCCAGAGAAGAATTCGCGCATCATCACCACTGCCAGGTACTTGCCGCGCGGGGTCAGAAACAGCGCATCGCGCGTGATGCGCGCGAACGAACCCGCCAGGCCCATAAAGAGCATCTCGAAGAACAGGCCCCACTCCGCCGGGGTCTTAAAACTGCGCTGGAAGCGCGCCCGGTCAAAGCGCAGGCTGAACAATTCCATCATAAAGCGGTAGCGCATCTGCTCGCGCTTGCCGTAGACCTGGCAGGCCGAGACGGACATGGACCCGGCTTCGATTGCGCGGCGGTATTCCCGCAGGGAGAAGGTATTGACGTACAGCGTGCCGTCCAGGAAGCTAAACGCGCCCGAGCCCAGCCCCACGTACTCCTCGCTCTCCACGATATATTCGTCCAGCATACCGGTGCCCTTGCGCAGGAAGGTCCAGGCCGACATAGGCTTGAACTCCCCGCCCAGCGCCTCCAGCACGATCTCATAATAACGCGCCTCGCGCCGGTAATCCACGCGCCCCACCGAACGGTCCAACAGTTTCGCTACAGACGGGGAAGTCATCAACGGGTAGAAGGTCACCTGCTGCGCGCCCGAATCGATCACCATTTGCACATCGCGGCGCAAGATTTCCTCGCTCTGGTTGGGGAAGTTATAGATCATATCCACGTTCAGCGAAGGGAAGTAGGGCGCTGCCGCGCGGATCTTCTCGACAATCTCGCTGCCCGAGCCAAACTTCTGGAAGCGGCCCATCTCTTTCAGCAGATCATCCTCAAAAGACTGCACGCCCACCGACAGGCGCTGCACGCGCCCGGACAGTTTCTCAATATAGGCTGGAATCAGGTGGTTGGGGTTGGTCTCACAGGAGACTTCGCCGATGGGAAAGAGCGCGCGGGCCAGGTCGATCGTCTCGCACAGCTCATCAATCAAAATGGTGGGCGTGCCGCCGCCAATGTACAGCGAGGTGAAGTGGTAACCCAGGCGCTGCGCCATGCGCAGTTCTTCCCGCAGATGCTTGAAATAGTCCAGCGCCTGTTCCCTGTCAAAAAGGAAGCGGTTGAAGGAGCAGTAAGGGCACAGGCTCTCGCAAAAGGGGATATGGATGTATAAGGTATAGCCCTTCCCTGGCTGCGGCCCAGGCAGGGACTTTAATTTGGCCGGTTCAAGCCGCAGGTAGCGATCCGTCATCTTCTGCAAATAAGGGGTGAGCACATGCGCCGATAGTAAACGGGAGAAAAAGACACCTACTCGATAAGGTTCGCGGGCCTCGGTACGGTTCGGACTGCTGCCTGCGTCGTGCGAAAAAACGGGTTTTTTACGCTCGTTCATTGGATTTTCTCATTTCAAATTTTGCTGCCACATTCAGCGCGTACCGATTTGCTGGTCGCGCTGTTTGGATCAGGCGGGGGTTTCGAAGGTTTTGATCAACGCTAAGGTAAATCAATCAGGCAGCCATGCCTCCAGCCAGGATCATAGCTCCTAAGAAATTATTGTACCTTTTCTAATCTGGGGAAGCAACTATTTTTATCCTTGATCCTTGTGAAATTAATCACCATTTATCCAATTCAGCTGCAAGGGGAAGCCGGGTTGTCGAGCAGCCATTTCTCAAGGTTCAAAGAGTCCATGGGGTGCGCCAGTAAATAGCCCTGTACATAATCACAGTGCAGGCGGGTGAGTTCTTCCAGCTGCGGCAGGGTTTCGATGCCTTCTGCCACGGCTTTAATGCCCAGGTTATTGACCATCGAAAAGATCGCCCGCACCATATCGGGTGCGCTGCCAGTTTTACTGTCGATGGTGTGAATGAAAGAGCGGTCGATTTTGATCGAATGGATCGGCAGGCGCTGCAAGTAGCTTAAGGAAGAATACCCCGTACCAAAGTCATCGATCTGCGTTTCCACGCCCAGCCTTTGCAGCGCTTCCAGCGTCGCCACCACCGTCGCCAGGTTGTCCAGGCAGACGGTTTCGGTCACCTCCAGCACCAGGCGGCGCGGGTCGAGGTGCGAATCTTGCAGCACCTGCGCCACCATCAGGACGAAGTCCGGCTGCTTGATCTGCCGCCCAGAGATATTAACGTTCACCTTCATGCCCGGCGCTTCCGGGAAGCGCATCTGCCATTCATAGGCCTGGTGACAGGCCGCCGAAAGAATCCACTTCCCCAGGGGCAGGATCAACCCGGTCTCCTCCGCCAGCGGGATAAACTCCAGCGGCTGGATCAGGCCGCGGTCGGGGTGCTGCCAGCGCACCAACGCCTCAAACCCATCCAGGCGCTTTTCGGGCAGGGTCAGGATAGGCTGGTAATGCAGCACAAACTCATGACTCTCTAACGCGCGGCGCATATCGTTTTCCAACAGCATGCGTGAAATCGCGCTGGCGCGCATGCTCGAGTTGAAGATTTCATAACGCGCCTTGCCGCGCGACTTGGCCTGATACATCGCCAGGTCGGCGTCGCGCAGCACATCTTCGGGGTGCTCGTAGGAGTCCACGTTTTCGACGATGCCAATACTGACGGAAACAAACACGCGCACCCCTTCCAACTGCATGGGTTTGTTTAATTCGCGCTGCATGCGGTCGGCGGTATTGGTCGCCACTTCGGGGCTGCTCAAATCTTCCAGCAGGATGACAAACTCATCCCCGCCCAGGCGGGCCACGGTGTCGCTGCCCCGCACGCAGGCGCTCAAGATGTTGGCGATGCGCATCAGCAGACGGTCACCGGTGATATGCCCCAGGCTGTCATTGACTACTTTAAAGCTGTCCAGGTCGAGGAACAGCACCACATAGGTAAAGGCGGGGCTGCGTTTTTTCTTGCGCGCTGCCTGGCCCAGGCGGTCGAGAAACAAGGTGCGGTTCGGCAGGCCTGTCAGGGCGTCATGCAGGGCATCGTGCATCAGGCGTTCTTCCACCCGCCGCCGCTCCAGGATTTCCGCCTGCATTTCCTGGTTGGTTTGCTCCAGGGTCACCGCCTGGTCGCCCAGCTGCGTCAGGGCACGCTGCAAATGACTGGAAAGTTCGCGATTCTCATACATCTCCAGCACCTGGCGCAGCACCACCAGGCACATGACCAGCCCCACGATCATCTCCACCATGATCGGCTGCATCGGCAAAAAGCGCATATCGCCGGAAACCAGCAGGATATAGGCTGCCAGTACCCAAAAGTACGGCAGGTAACTCAGCCAGATGGGCTCCTTGCTCTCCGCATCCTCTGCTGGTTCAGCTTTATCCTTTAATTTCCACTCCGCCTGCACAATGCCGCCTAAACCGATCAGGAAATTACCGAAGACATAGGGCAGGTCAACCAGGTTGCCAGTCTGGTAAGGATTGCGGGTCCAATCCATGCCGTAGAGCAGGTCGAAAATCACGATGAACAGCAGCCCAACCGCCAGGATCAGCATTGGCGCGCGCCAGCGGATGCCGCTCAGGTAGGACAGCGCAAACAGCAGCGCCACCAGCAGGGCCAGGTCGCCGACCGGGTAGGAGAGGTTGATCATCATTAATAATGGAGAAACCTGCTGGCCTTGCGCTTGAGCGCCGAGGATGTAGTTCCCGCCTACCAGCAGCGCCACCAGCACCACAATCCCCATATCAATGCCGACCTTGATCCACTCGTGCTTAGAGCGCTGCCGGGTGGGGATCAGAATCAGGCCGAGCAGGAAGGTCGGGTAAAAGAGGAGATAAAGGACATCGGCGATGGAGGGGCTGGCAGGAATATGGAAGATGCTCTCGTACAACATCCAGACCAGGTCACCCAGCGCGGTGTACAACTGGGCCAACCCCAGCACCATCCAGACCATCGCCATGCGCCGCTCGAAGGGATTATCCCGGTTGTGCAGCACCCATGCCGCGCGCAGCAGCCCGCCCACAGCCAGTAAATCAATCAAAGGTGCAGCGATATCGGCCAAAACCATGCGCTGGAAGGGTTGGGTAATCAGCAGCACGAAACCCAGGTACGCCAGCAGTAACGAGCCAGCCGCCAGTGCCCAGCCCCACCAAAATGAACTTCGTCGCAGCAGCATTGGTTTCTCTATTCTCTAACCCCGCAGAGTAATCTACATTTTATAACGGAAATAACGCCAAAGAATTCCAGAAATACCTTTCAGATTCCTATCAACCGCAGGATTAACCCAGTTGCATGGAATGTACCAGCGCGTCTACGCGCTTTTGCCACATTCAGGGGTGAATTACCCAATATTTGTTTACAAATTAAAAGGCCGGCTGATTAGCCGGCCTTTATTTTTAATCTAAAACGGTTACGAATTGGTGACTGAGTTCCAGGCGTGGCGGACGGCGTCTTTTACGTCGTCCCAGGCGCCCTGAATGCCCTGCTGCTGATAGTTCTGGCGCGCAATCGGTTCGATGCGGTTCCAGTCATATCCGCGGTACTGCGGGTTGTTGGCCAGGTCGTAGCCATAGCGGTAAGCCGGCTGGTAATAGGTGTAGTCCCGGCCGCTGGTGGCAAAGCTGTTCTGGTAGTGCGTGCGGAAATCCTGGTCATAGTAGTTCCAATCCATGGCGGAGCCGGGCGCATTCACCCGCGCATTGCCCACCGTCGGCGCGCCGGTAACCGGACCAGTCACCGGGATATCTTCATGCATCGGGGTCCGGGCATGTTCCGGGGCGCCCCTGCCCGCGTCAAAGGTCTTGACCCGGTTGAATTCCATCTGGTCTGCCGGGAGGGGTCCGGCGGTTTCATTAAAGCCGCCCCAGTTGTTATTTTGCCAGGCCTTGGCCCGCGTTTCAATATCCACCGGGTTGAAGTTATTGAGGATGTCGCGCGCCTCATCGGCCCGCTCATCCGGCGCGCTGATGGTCACCAGCGTACCGCCGCGGCGAATGCCCTCGGCATAGTAATTGGCGTGTTCTTCGGGAATGCCCAGACCAACCAGCGCGCCGATCAGCCCGCCGGTCACTGCGCCTACGCCAGCGCCAGCCAGCCCGGCCACAATCGGTCCAGCCGCAATCACCGGGCCAATCCCCGGGATCGCCAGCGCGCCCAGGCCGAGCAAGAAACCGCCCAGCCCGCCCAACACCGCGCCGATGCCAGCGCCCGCCGCGGTTCCTTCACCGACGGCTGTGCCTTCATCGACAGCCGTGCCCTGGTCCGTCGCGCCTGGGGTGGTTTTCAAGAAACGGCCATACTCGCCCGTCGCATCGCGGGCAATTAAGTTAATGTTTGTGCGGTTAAAGCCTGCATCGCGCAGGGCTTGAACTGCCATTTGTGCATCTTCAAATCGATCAAACAGAGCTACTACAGTTCGCATTTCTTACCTCCTGTATATATCATCTATTAAACCGTTAAGCACTGCCCGGTTCAATGCGGAGTCACCCTTTATCGCAGTAGGACATTCCCACAAATGCAGCCTTTTAGATCAAAATGCGGAACGGCAGGCAGTGCCGTTCCGCATTTTGATATCGTGAAAGTTTACGAAAAGGGTCGCCCAAACCCGAGGTTTGGACAACCCTCGCTGACTATTTTATCCGCGGTTGCCGCGATAGGTTTCCCAACCGTAGCGAACAGCGTCGCGATAGTCGTTCCAGTTACCGGTCATTCCCCGGCGCTGCCAATCTTTCTGGGCAACAGGTTCCAGGCGGTTCCAGTCATAGTTGTTATACTGCTGGTTCGCGCCCAGGCCATAGCCGTAGCGGTACGCAGGACGGAAGTCCTCATAGCGCCCGCCCCAATTCGCAAAGCGGTCCTGGAAGTTGCGGCGGAACATGGGTTCTGCGCGGTTGAAAGCAGCCTCGTCGAAGTGTTCAACTTCTACGTGCTCTTCACGGAGCGTATCCCGGACGGTTGTGGGTTCATTTTCCACGTCTTTTTCAACGTGTACTTCTTCCACCACGAAAGGTTTCTTCTCAGAAACAACTTTCTCTTCCTTCTCGGTGAATTCCATGGTGCCTTCTTTGAAAGCGTTGATGTCAGCTTCGGTCGCCGGGCGATTCACCGGGCGGCGCTCTACATCAACTTCTTCCTTGCGCAGGTTGACTTCTTTTTCAATCGGCTTCTGCTCGACGTAGGTATGTACCTTCACGCCGCCGGTGGGCACTTCGCGTTTTCCAACGTTCATGCGCTCTTCAACTACCGGAATGGTAACGTCTTTTTCGACGTCCATGTCACGGTCGCGGCCGGTAACCGGCACGCCTGCTTCGCGGTTGAATTCCATCTGGTCCGCAGTGTAGGGTTTCTCGTTCTCATTGAAGCCCTTCCAATTCGCCTGCTTCCAGGCCTGCATCGTGCGGTCGATATCTACCGGGTTGAAGCGGTTCATGATATCAGACGCTTTGTCAGCGTTTTCATCCGCAGTGCGCACGACAACCAGGGTACCGCCGCGGCGAATGCCTTCGGCGTAAGCATGGGCCTGTTCCTCAGGAATGCCGAGGCCGACCAGCGCGCCGATGATGCCACCGGTTACCGCGCCAGCGCCAGCACCTACCAGGGTCCCGGCCAGCGGGCCAGCCGCTAACACCGGGCCAATTCCCGGGATCGCCAGGGTGCCCAAACCGAGCAGCAAGCCGCCCAGGCCGCCTAATACGGCGCCAATCCCGGCGCCCCAGGCAGTCCCTTCGCCGACGTTGGTGCCGGTATCGGTGTTGGTGTTGGTGTCATAATTGGCGCGGGTATCGGCCGTACCAGGAGCAATATTGCGGGTATCGCCAGCGCGCGTACCTTCCATATAGCGCGTATAGTCGCCATTGGTATCGCGAGCGATCATGCTGATGTTTTCTTTGGGGAACCCGGCATCTCGCAAGGCTCGTACGGTCTGTTGTGCGTCATCAAAGTTGTTGAATAATCCTACAACGGTCTTCATATAAAGAAATTCTCCTTTTGGGTCTCGTCTTGTCCGCGCAGCCAGCCAATCGGCCGAGACTTGAACGTTCGACTGGGCGGGCTGTATTCGCAGCCCGGCGCGCGGTGCCCGCCAATGAATGCGGGCGGCTCGTTTTCAATCCAGGTCAGTCTGAGAACCAAAGCGGATCAGCTGTTATCGTGCTCGTGATCGGCTTTGATCCGGTCTACCTTGACCTCTTCAGAACGCAGGGTGACCTTCTGCGGGTTTTGTATTTGTTCGCGCTGGCGAGTCACTCGAATTTCTTCTTTGACTCTCAGTCGCTTTTCTACCACCAGGACCTCTTCCAAGACTGGAATAATTAAGGTGTCCCCTTCCTGGCGTACATCTGGCGCTTCCGTGACAAACTGATCAACGGGCACGCGTTTAACGTCAACGGTTTCCCGGTAAGCCGGCTGGTCGATGGTCTCCTCGTGCTCTTGCACGGTTTTCGTGACCCGAATCCGCCCGGTGGTCACCAGGTCCTTGTTCACGTCCAACTTCTCTACCACTACAGGGATAACCAGCAGTTCTTCCTGGTCAATATCGCCTGGGGCAGGTGCGGTTTCAGCCGCTTTCTGTTGGTCCGCGAGTTTCTGCGCGGCGCGCGCTTTCAAGTCGCCTTTCAGAGCTTCTTTCTGCGCACCCTTCGCATCAATTTTTTGCAACTGATCCGCGGTTAATGGCAGAAAAAAACTACCATCACCTTGTTCGCGGAGCAAATCGCGCGGAACAATCAGGCGGTTTCCGTTGATGGTCTGAATTACGACCTCGTTATCATTCGCCAGGTGGCTGCGGGTATCCATCCACCCTAAAAGCCCTTCCCTGCCGTTCACTTTCTTTGCATTCTCAGGTACTTGAAACACCTTTTTCTCCCTTCGTCAGTCTTTAGCTCCTTTCTTTGCCGCAGGAAATAAATCCAATGCCCGTGATGCTTGTTCGATGTTTGGTCATTGTGATTTCTATTCAATTTGCCTTGGGCATACCCCCTTGGCGGTCAATTTTACGAACGCTGCCCCCTGTGGATCGCGGAAACCATACGCGATGTATATATTAAAGTTTATTTTGCGAAGCGGGTAAACTATGGGATCCCCTAATGGTTTCATAGGATATTCCCCATCGCTTCGGTAAAGAGCGGGGGAAAAAACACCTAGACCCGAATTATGCTTAAGACCAGCGAGGAATCTCATCTCAGGTCTAATCATGTTTTTTAAGATTCGTGCTAAAATCTTTATTGAAACTTCCGCAAGGATTTGTGTCAGAAAAAGGATAATCGCATGATTCGTACCGAGAACCTGACGAAGGTATTTCAACAGGGTAAAAAACAGCCGCCTATTACCGCCGTAGATAGCCTGTCGCTGGATGTGGCGGAAGGCGAGGTCTTTGGTTTTCTGGGTCCAAACGGCGCGGGAAAGACGACTACGGTGCGCATGTTATGCAGCCTGATCGGCCCCTCCGCCGGCTGCGCCTGGATTGGGTCGTATCAAACCGGGCAAGATGACCAGGAGATCCGTCGCACGGTGGGGATTCTTACCGAAACGCCAGGCATGTACGAGCGCCTTTCGGCCTGGAAAAACCTGGAAATCTTCGCCCGCCTGTACGGGGTGAGCAACCCCGCCGGGCAGGTGGAAAAGTACCTGCGCATGTTAGGCTTATGGGAACGGCGCTTCGACCCGGTGGGCAGTTTCTCAAAAGGCATGCGCCAGAAGCTGGCCATCGCCCGCGCACTGATCCACGAGCCGCGCGTGCTGTTCCTCGACGAGCCTACCTCGGGCCTCGACCCAGAAGCCTCGCACCTGGTACGCGACTTCATTGAACAGCTGAAAGATTCTGGCGTCACCATCTTCCTGTGCACGCACAACCTCGACGAAGCCGACCGGCTGTGCACGCGCATCGGCATCTTCAAAACGCACCTGGTGGCCGTAGACACCCCTGAAAACCTGCGCAAGACGCTCTTTGGGCGCAAGGTGGTGTTCCACCTGCAAAACTTGCAGCCCGCCTGGGCCGAGATGGTGCGCGAACTGCCCTTTGTCAAAGATGCTCAGGCCGTCGACGGGCGGCTGGTGATCTCGCTCGACCAGCCCGAAGAGCAGAACCCGATCATCATTCGCCAGCTGGTCGAAGCCGGCGCGCAGGTGCAGTTCGTGGGCGAGCTGCGCCACTCACTGGAAGATATCTACATGCAAATGATCCACACAAGCTGAGCCGCCTGGCTCGCTGAATGGAATGGAACCAATGAACCTGAACCGCATTCGCACAATTATCGATAAAGAATGGGAAGAAGTCTTCAAGAACCGCATGGTGCTCTTTACCATTGGCTTCCTGCCCATCATTTTTACCTTGCTCCCGCTGGTCATCATGTACGTGATGGGGACCAGCGGCGGCGGAATGAACAACGGCGACCTGGCAGACGTCCCGCCGCAGTTCTTGAACACCTGCGGCAACCTGCCGGCCAAAGACTGCCTGCAAGTTTACATCATGCAGGAATTTATGTTGATGTTCATGATGATGCCGCTGATCATCCCCACCGCTATCGCCGCATACAGCATCGTCGGCGAAAAGACCACGCGCAGCCTGGAACCCCTGCTGGCTACGCCCATCACCACCGCAGAACTGCTCACCGGCAAAGCCCTGGCGGCGGCCCTGCCGGCGGTGTTCCTCACCTGGCTGTCGTTTGGCATCTTCGTGCTGCTGCTGCCGCTGGTCGGGGCTACCCCCGGGCTGCTGCAAAACGTGATCAGCGCCACCTGGCTGATGGCTGTGCTGATCATCGGCCCGCTGATGGCCATTGCCGCGGTGAACGTCGCCGTGATCGTCTCCTCGCGCGTCAATGATCCGCGCGTAGCCGAGCAAGTTTCGGGTGTGATGATCGTGCCGGTGCTGGGGCTGCTGTTTGCCCAGCTGGCTGGAATTATTATCCTCAGCCCTACGGTGATGGGCCTGAGCATCATCTTCATGCTGGTGGTCGATGCCGCCCTGATCTACTTTGGCGTCAATTTGTTCCAGCGTGAGGCGATCCTCACCCGTTGGAAGTAAAGATTTTTACAGCGCCTGACCGCGCTGACTGCGCGGTCAGGCTTATCCTCAACAGGTAATCTCATGAAGCACCTTTCGCGCATTTTTATTTTCGTTTTTGTCCTGGGAATAATTTTCCCACTGGCTGGCCCAGCAGCGGCCCAGGCGCAAAACCCGGAATATCGCCTGCACGTCCGGCGTGATTTTGGCTATGGCGCGGGCAGCAACATCCGCGGGAACTTCTCGCTCAGCATCTACGGTACTGAAACCAACATCCAGTCGGTCAAGTACCTGATCGATGGGCAGGAGATGGGTACTGTCAGCCAGCCGCCATTTGGACTGCAGTTCAAAACCAGCAGCTATCCCTCCGGGCAGCACCAGCTCACCGCCGAAGTCACCACCAAAGATGGGCGCACCGTCGTCACGCCGCCCATTGGCTACAACTTCCTCAGCGCCAGCCAGGAATCGAGCGACATGGGCAAAATATTCATCCCGCTGGGCGGCGGCATCCTGCTGATCACGCTGATCGGGGTGGGCATCCAGTTTCTGATGATGCGTCGCGGGAAAATGCAGCCCGGCGCAGCGCGGCACTACGGCCTGAAAGGCGGCACCATCTGCCCCCGCTGCGGGCGCGCTTACCCGATCCACTTCTGGTCCATCAACCTGATCGGCGGCGCGTTAGACCGCTGCGATTTCTGCGGCAAGTGGGCGATCGTTCACCGCCATTCCCCGGCGGAACTGGCGGCTGCCGAAAAAGCTGAGCGCGCCGCTCTGCGCACCGGCGAAAGCTCCCTGCCAGGCATCAACCCCAAGGAAGAAACCGAAGCAGAACGCCGCAAGAAATTATTGGACGAATCCCGCTATACCGAATAGCAAAGAGGATGGTAATTTCCTGGTAAATTGATCGGTTATCATACTTGTATGTGTGCAGCGTTCAATATATAATTGAAATATGCTCCGATACCGCATATTCATCACTTTCCTGGCAATGACCTTCCTGCTCGTCGGCGTTTCGGCCCGCCCGGCTCTGGGCAGTCTTCCCGCCCAAGGCAGCGAAGGTCAGTTTTTTAACGACACCGGTTTCTGGGTGCGGGGTGATTTTCTCACCTTCTATAACAACGCGCCAGACCCGGCTCGCCTGTTCGGCAACCCCATCAGTGATGTGCTGCCCGACCCCATCCGCCCGGGGCTCGAGATCCAATACTTCGAGCGCGCGCGCCTGGACCGGGACCCTTCCGCCCCGCCCGGCAGCCGCATTACGCTGGCAAAATTGGGGCAGCTGCTGCATGATGAAACGCGTCCAGGAGAGGCGATTGATTTTTCCACCAACAGCAACATGTGCCGCACCTTCGCGAACCGCAAGCTGGTATGTTATGCCTTCTTGCAGTTCTACGAACGCTACAATGGGCCGGTTTACTTTGGCCAGCCCATCTCAGACACCGAGATGCTGGATGGCCGCCTGGTGCAGTACTTTGAGCGCGCCCGCCTGGAATGGCGCACCGACCGCCCATCCGGGCAGCGCGTGGTGCTGACGGAGCTGGGCCGCATTGATATGGACCTGCGCATCGGCGAGCAGGTGATCGAAAACAACGCCACCCGCACCGTACAGTTAAACCTGGCGGCCTTTGTCAACCACCCGGTGGAAGCCGCCGGGCAGAACCAGCAGGTGTTCGTGGTGGTCAGTGACCAGAATCATACCCCCCTGCCCGGGATCAGCGTAATGGTCACCGCCGCCTACCCGGATGGCAGCGTGGAGAACTTCCGCACCGACCAGAGCAGCAGCGACGGCCTCACCACGACCAGCTTTCCAGTCAAGAACCTGCCGCCCAACCAGATCGTCCGCATCACCGTCAGCGCGGATGTGCCCGGCCTACCCAAGGCCAACGCCTATACCTGGTTCCGCATCTGGTGGTAACGAAAAACGGATTAAATAATGAACTCGTTTGCCGAACTGGCAAACGAGTTCATTATTTAATAAATTCAATCCTCATGCTATAATGTAGAAAATTATTCCTAGAAAGGTCTGCCCGTGCCCAGCTCGAAAAGCCGATCTACCAAATCCACAACAGGGAAAAAACCGCCCAGCATGGCGCGCAGCCGGAAAGGCGCGCCGGCTGGCGGCAAATCCGGCAGCAGCCGCAGCAAAAAACCGACCGGAGGCGTGCTGTCAAAAATCCCGCGGCGAGAGTGGAGTTGGAACAAGCTGTCCATCGACCGCAAGCTCGATATCGTCGGTGTGCTGCTGGCGCTGGTCGGGATGCTGACCCTGCTGGCCTTGTTTTCCTCCAGTAACGGCGCGGTGACGGGCCTGCTGGTGGTGATCGTGCGGCGGGTAGGCGGGTGGGGTTCCTTCATCCTACCGGCGGCGCTGGTGCTGATCGGCATCTGGCTGGTGCTGCGCAACGTGGAACGCCTGCCCATGCTCTCCGCCGAGCGCTTGAGCGGCTTGATCCTGCTGTACCTCAACATCCTGGCCTGGATGCACCTGCTTTCCGGCGGCAACTGGCAGACCGCCGCCGCCGGGCAAGGCGGGGGTTTGTTAGGCGCATTCTTCCAACAGCTGACCCTGGCCGCCCTGGGCGAGGCCCCGGCTTACGTGGCTTTCACCGCCTGGCTGGTGATCGCCGTGGCGCTGACCCTGGATACCCCTGTATCGGAATTATTTTCCTTCTTCCAGCAGGCTTTAGCCAGCCTGGTGCGGCGCATCAAAACCCAGCTGGCGCTCGAACAGCAGTCGCGCGCCCAACGGCAGGCCCTGTCCGCGCAGCGCTCCATCCCTGAACTGGATGCGAACGGCCAGCCGCGCCAGGAGCCAGCCTCAGCGGAACTGCCCGGCGACTTCCAGCCTATGCACGCCGGTTCCGCCGCCGGTCCCGCCGCCGCTGCTGGAAATGGGCCGTCCGCCGCGGCGCCCACGCCCACCAACCCGCGCAGCCGCTCTGGCAGAGGCAGCGCTGCCGGGCTGCCAGCCGCCGCGCCCGGCAGCCCCGGCGCAGACGGCTCTGCCGCGAACGGCGCGGCCCGCGCGCCCAGCGTCAGCACGCCCAGCGCGCCCCTGCCGCCCTGGAAGCAGCCCGATATCGCTGCCATCCTCGAAGCCAACCCGCCCGAGAACGGGCAAAACAACAAAGAAGAACTGGAACACCGCGCCAAGTTGATCGAAGACACGCTGGCCTCCTTTGGCAGCCCGGTGAAAGTGGTCAAGATGAACACTGGCCCCACCGTCACGCAGTTTGGCGTAGAACCGTTGTATGTCGAGAACCGCAGCGGGCGCACGCGCGTGCGCGTTTCCAAGATCGTCAACCTGGCGGATGATCTGGCCCTGGCGCTGGCAGCCGCGCGCATCCGCATTCAAGCCCCGGTGCCCGGGCGCAATTACGTGGGCATCGAAGTGCCCAACCTGGAAGTCAGCCGCGTGCTGCTGCGCGATGTGATGGAATCAGAAGCTTTCCGCAAAATCAAATCGCCCCTGCGCTTTGCACTGGGCAAGGATGTCGGCGGGCACCCCAAGTGCTACGCGCTGGACGCCATGCCCCACCTGCTGATCGCCGGGACGACCGGTTCGGGCAAATCGGTGCTGGTGAACGCGATCCTCAGCTGCCTGCTGCTCAACAATACCCCCAACGAGCTGCGCATGATCCTGGTGGACCCCAAGCGCGTGGAACTGACCGGCTATAACGGCATCCCGCACCTGCTCTCGCCGGTGATCGTAGAAGCCGAGCAGGTGGTAGGCGCTTTGCAGTGGGTGCAGCGCGAAATGGACGCACGCTATCATCGCTTCTCGCAAACCGGAGCGCGCAACATCGTGGATTACAACGCGCGCAACAACCCGCCCCTGCCTTACATGCTGGTGCTGATCGACGAACTGGCCGACCTGATGATGCTGGCCCCCGATGAAACCGAACGCAGCCTGACCCGCCTGGCTCAGCTGGCGCGCGCCACGGGCATCCACCTGGTGCTGGCGACCCAGCGCCCCTCGGTGGACGTGGTCACCGGCTTGATCAAGGCCAACTTCCCCGCCCGGGTGGCCTTTGCCGTCGCCTCGGGCATCGACAGCCGCGTGATCCTCGACCAGCCCGGCGCGGAACGCCTGCTGGGGCGCGGAGATATGCTCTTTCAAGCCCCAGACGCCGCCGCGCCGGTCCGCCTGCAAGGCGTTTACGTCTCAGATGGCGAGATCCAGAACCTGGTGGAGTACTGGCGGCAGCAGGCCTATGATCTGCGCAACGTCAACCTGCAAACGCCCACCGCCACGCCGGTCAATATGGATATCCCGCTCAGCACGCCGCTCAAGCAAACCCCACTGTTCGGTGACCCAAACGGCAGCATCTCCGACGACCCCATGATCGCGGACGCGATTAAGGTGGTGCGCGAAGAAGGTAAAGCTAGCATTTCCATGCTGCAGCGCCGCCTGCGCATCGGCTACACCCGCTCTGCCCGCATGGTGGACGCGCTGGAAGCCGCCGGGATCATCGGCCCGGCCCAGGCCACTTCTCAGGTGCGCGAAGTGCTCGACATGGGCGAAGCGCATAACGTGGAAGCCGAGAACAATCTCGACCAGGCCGCTTGAGGCAGCCCGCGGTATGACGCTCGACCCGACCCGATCCATCCTGTTCGTCACCGACCACGGCACGATCCTCGAAAAGGCGCGCCTGCTGTACCTGTTGATGGACATGCCGCCTTCACCCGAGGCCTACCAGAAGCTGATCAACAGCCAGAACCCGGACGGCGGCTTCCCTTCGCGCCCGCGCCCGGGCAGTCAGAGCGCCGTCGACAGCACCCTGACCGCCCTGTGGCAGTTTGACGAACTGGGCCTGCTGGAAGGTGCATCCGCCCGGCGCGCGCTCGACTTCCTGGAAGCCATGCAGCGCCCCGACGGCGGGCTGGACGAGAACCCCGACCTGCCCCAGCACGACCTGCCGCCCTGGATCGTCCCCGGCAGCCTGAACACGCGCCTGTACCTGACCGCCTACGCCGCCTACTGGCTGGCGCTCACCGGGCGCGCGCAGCATCCCGGCTTCCCTGGCGCGCTGGATTTCCTGGCCGCGCACCAGGCCGAAAACGGGCAGATGCCCGGCTACCTGCACACCAACTGGCTGGCAGCCGCCGCCTTTGGCCTGGCAGAGCTGGCCGGTCTATCAGGCTATGCGCATCCCTACGCCCAGGGACTGGCCTTCTTGCAGGCGCACCCCTTCAGCGAATGGGCGGATTCGCAGGTGGCCTGGGCCATCGACTGCCTCTCCCGCCTGGGCCTGAACGCGCAGCAGCCTTTTATCGCCAGCGCCCTGGCCGAGCTGCAGCGCCGCCAGGCCCCGGATGGCTCGTGGGCCTCCGAAGATGGCCCCGCCTTCGCTGCCTCTGCCACAGTTGGGGCGATTAAGGTGCTGAAGCACTACGGGTTGGTAGGAGAGTTGGATTAATTTCGTAGTTGACATTTGTTTTTCTCCGTGCTACGATTGGCCTGGATTAAAAATCGAACTTGAAAGGAGGCACCAATGCACAAGGTATACAGTATTGCCCAAACCGGTTCCCAGCGGTTCGCGCAGCTTTGCCTTGATTGAGTGTGCCCCCGTTTTTTGACCTGTAAATGGCCACGGGCGTGCTCAATCTTCCCGTGGCTTTTTGATTCCCCTTTTCAAAACCACAAGCCAGAGGCAATCCTGTATTCTGCTCCGCGCACGCCTGATTCGATGAGGAGGTGTGCCTGTCCTTCCTCAATTGATGCATAAATTTTGATGACCTGTTAATTTACCAAGAGAGACGATGCGAAAGAACGATCTTGATAACTATCTGAACGCTGATTTTGACCCGACCCCTGCCAAGCGCATTCAGCGCAAAAACCGCCGCCTGGGTCAGCGCGAAAAACAAGCCCGCTTCCTGGCCGATCTGGTGGAACATGCGGATAAAGCCCCGGTTGATGTTCAGCAAAACTTTAGCCCCTCTTTTCAACCCGCCGAGCATGAACATTTCTGGCTGATCAGCAACCTGGAAGAGTTCTACAACAACCAGCTCATTACGGATATCCTATGGAAAGCAAAAGGCGGCAAAGAGGCCAACGTCTACTGCTGCGCGGCGCACCCCTCCACCGGGCTGGATTTGATCGCCGCGAAAGTGTACCGCCCGCGCATGTTCCGCAACCTGCGCAATGACGCACGCTACCGCCAGGGCCGCGATATGATCGATGAACATGGCAAGGCCGTCCGCAGCCGGCGCGAGGCGCTGGCCATGCAGAAAAACACGCGCTATGGGCAGGAACTGCGCCATAACACCTGGCTCGAGGCAGAGTATCAGACGCTGCAAAAGCTGCATCAGGCCGGGGCCGATGTGCCCAAACCCCTGGCGCATGGCAGCAATGTGATTTTGATGGAATACCTCGGAGAGGCCACCGTCCCCGCGCCCACCCTCAACCAGGTCACCCTGGAGGCAGGTGAAGCGCGGCTCATCTTTGAGAAACTGGTCGATAACCTGGCCATTATGCTGGCCTGTCACTGTGTCCATGCCGACTTTTCGGCCTATAACATCCTGTATTGGGAAAATACCTTTAAAATCATTGATTTCCCGCAAGCGGTCGATCCGCGGCGCAACCCAGACGCGCCCGCGCTCTTTATGCGGGATGTCGAGCGCTTATGCCAGTATTTCATGCGGTACAAAATCAGGCAAAACGCGCAGGCCCTGGCCAATGACCTGTGGAGCAAATTCGAGACTGGCAATGCCTTAAACGCAATCAGTGGGTTCGAGGGTCTGGAAGAGGTTGACTAACACCCCCCTTCTCACTTAGAATTCAGTCAACAAATCCACAGGAATATCTGTGTGAATTTCGCGGGGGGCGCTGGCGCTGCCCGCATAACCAACAAGGGAGGTTACAACATGGCAACCTATGTCAAATTTGAACTCGAGGACGGCACAGCCGTCTACCTGGAGACCACCGAGGTTCCGCGCGGCGCAAGCGGCCTGATTCCGCCTGGCAAGCCCGGCGGGCATCCGGCGGAACAGCCCGGGATTAACTTTGCCGAATCGGTCGGGACGATTCGCAAGCTGGCGACCAGCCTGGTCAATCACATGCGCGAAAGCGGCGAGCCCGCGCCTCAGGAACTGCAAGTTAACTTTGGCCTGAAAGCTTCCGCGGAAGTGGGCGGGTTGGTGATCTCGCGCGGCGGGGTCGAAGCCAACTTCAACGTGATGCTGCGCTGGCATGAAGACAAAGACAAAGAGGAAGAGGAAGAAAAAGAAAAAAACCAGCCCGGCTGGAAAAAAGCAGACCGGCAAAGAATAATCTAAGGAGCTGGCCAAAACGCGCGTTTTGACCAGCTCCTTTTTGAATCAGGAGCGGTGCGATGGCGCTGGCAGATGTGGATTTTGAACTGGCTCTGCGCGGTGCAGGGGATGCCTACCAGGCGGAAGTGCGCCTGGATTACGGCGCGGACAGTATCCTCTACCGCGGGCCGTTCCCGGTGAATATTGACCCGCTGTTGTTGAATGGCGAGGCGGGCAGCCCCGCTGCATACGGGGATGCGCTCAGTAAGATGCTGTTTGCGGACCCAGCCCTGCGCGAGACCCTGGCAGCTGCGCGCGGCATAGCCCAGGGCCGCCCGCAGCCGGGTCCTGTGCGGCTGCGCCTGCTGCTCGGCCCAGGTGCGGAACCCCTGCACAGCCTGCGTTGGGAACTGCTCTGCCTTCCCGGCCAGGCAGAGCGATTGACCACGCGCGAGGACATCCTATTCTCGCGCTTCCTGCCCGGCGCGGCCAGCGCCGCCCTGCCCGCGCCCAAAACAGCCCTGACCGCCCTCGCGGCGGTCGCCGCGCCGCGCAATGCTCGCGAGTACGGCCTGGCTGCCATTGATCCAACCGCCGAACAGGCGCGCGCCCGGGCGGGCCTGGCTGGCATAAGCCTGGATTTCCTGCCCGGCAGCGCATCAGAGCACTGCACGCTCAACCGGCTGGCCGCCAGCATCCCCGGAAAGGAGGTGCTCTACCTGGTATGTCACGGCAAGCTGATCGCCGGCAGCGCCTGGCTGCTGCTGGAGGACGAGCAGGGCAGCGCCGCGCGCGTTTCCGCCGCCGACCTGGCCCACCGCCTGACCGGCACGCTCAACCTGCCCCGCCTGGCGATCCTGGTGGTGTGCGAGAGCGCCGGGCAGGGCAGCCCGGAGATGTTGGGCGCATTAGGCCCGCGCCTGGTCGCGGCAGGCATCCCGGCGGTGCTGGCCATGCACGGCGCATTGAGCTTCCCCTCCGCTGAATTGTTCCTGCCGCCGCTGTTCCAGGCCCTGCGCCAGGACGGCTGTATCGATCGGGCCGTCTCCATCGCCCGGCGCGCCATCCAGGGCCAGCCCGATGAAGCCGCGCCGGTGCTGTTCATGAGCTTGAAAAGCGGGCAGTTATGGGCTCCCGCCAGCCCGCAGGCGCAACCCGGCCCCTCCGCAGCCAGTAACCGGCCCCCCAATTCAGCCGCGCCCATCGACCCCGTGCGCCTGTATCATGTGCTCAGCGGCGAAGCCTTCACCCTGGAGGACCTGGAAGCCCTGTGCTTTACCCTGGGTGTGGATTGGGAACTGCTGCGCGGGCAGGTCAAACCGGCCAAAGCCCGCGCCATGCTCCAGTACTTCACCAGCCGCGGCCGCCTGGCGGAACTGGCCGCCGCAGTGCGCGCCGAGCGTCCCAACCTGGAATTTTAATCCGCTCCCACCCCAGCTGCCGGACTTCTATAGCAAAGGCAACAAAGGGATTTTCTGTGGAAATGGCGGGGAAAGAACACCACCTCATCCCGCGGTTCGCCGCTCTTGCTCCATCAAACGCAAAACAAGAATACCTCATCCCCGGCCCTTCTCCAAAATTTGCAAAGCCAAATTTTAGAGAAGGGTGACTTATTGCAAAAAAAGTTCCCTGGCCAGCCTATGCTGATTTGCAAAAAGACACCCTTCTCTATCAAACGCCGCTCTTGCGTTTGATGGAGAAGGGACGGTTCACCGCAAGGATAGGTTGCCCAACGCAAGGAGCAAGAGCGGCGAACCGCGGGATGAGGCTTTCTTATGCCGCCGGCTTTCTTATGCCGCCGGCTTTCTTATGCCGCCGGCTTTCTTATGCCGCCGGCTCTACCCGGCCTTTGGAGGGTAGACGTCCGTGCGGGCCAACACCTGGTCGCGTCGGCGGTCGACCCACAGCAAGGCGAGCAAGATAACCGGTAACCAAAAGTTGAATAAGTAATCGTAATTGATGTATAAAGTGAATTCAAGGAATATCAGGTAAGCGATTGTCAGGCTGCGAACCAGCTGGCGGTTGGGAATTTTGTAGGTCAGCGAAAGCACCAGGAAAAATAAAATTAGATGACCGAGAATTGGCCAACTCCAGTAGTTGTAGTAGCTTTCGAATACTTTGGAAACAGGATTATAAAACATCGCCAGGCTGGTCAGGATCATTAATATTTGCGCGATGTTCAAAACATTCGCTGAGCTGATGCGGTTCATTGGTTCGCCCGTAGCGGCCCAGTTCACTCCGGCAGGTTGAGCTGCGCTTTGGACCGGTTTTTCCACGGCCTCTTTCAGCAGGGCTGGCCCGCGCTCACGTGCCCGATCGAGCCATAAAAGTACCACCAGGCCTGCCAATAGAAATGCCAACACCAGGTACTGCCCGGCATAACTGCTCGAAGGATCTTGCAGCAGTGTAATAATTAAGACCCCGCTTCCCAGTAAAGCATACAACAGATAAATGACCCGTACCACCCGGCGCACCCCGCGCGGGAGGAACAGCAGCAGCGCCAGCACCGGGTAGGAGAGCACAATCGCCGTCTCCAGCCCGCTGCCGCTGCTTGCCGAAAGTGTAAATGCTGCCGAAATCAACGACAGCAGAATGATCCCCGCCTGCACGATGCCGAATGGGGCTGGTGGCTGGAACCCTTCCGGTTGGATCGGGACAACGGTTGGCCCAGTGACCGGCGCAGCGCCCGACCGGGCAGGCCGGGGCTGGGGTTGAGCAGGCTTATCGCTTTTCGCCGGTTGCCGGAGGCGTTCAACCTCTCGATCGTGCTGCGCGGCAGCCTCCCGCGCCTGGCGCTCTGTCTCCTGCATCCGCAGGGCCGCCTGGCGTTCTTGTTCCAGCTGCGCCTGTTCCTGGTGCTCCAGTTCCGCCTGTTGGCGCTGCTGCTGTTCCTCCGTTTCATGCTGTAGCTTATCCAGGCGGTTGCGCGCTGCCAGCAGGTCGGGGTCCTCGGCGTAAACCGCCTGCCAGCGGCCTAAGGCCATGCGCGCCAGCCGCCATTCGCCGCCCTTTAGCGCCGCCTCAAACTCCTCCCGCCAGGGCTGCACCACGGCAGCCTTTTCGGCCCGTTCGCGCTCCAGGCGGTCCTCCGCGTCCAGGTCATCCAGCGCGCGCCACAGCTCGCCGGGATTGGCATAGCGTTCTTCCGGTTTGCGAGCCAGGGCGCGCCCCAGCACTGCCCCAATACCCTGCGGCACATCTTCCGGCCAGGCTGCGGGGAACTGCGGGCCGCGATCATGCGCGCGCAGAATCTGCATGGGCGTCTGCCCGGCGAAGAGCAGCTGCCCGGTGAGCATTTCGTACAGGATGCAGCCCAGCGCGTAAATATCCGCCGCCGGTCCGGCTGTGTCAAACTCCCACACCTCGGGGGCGATGTAGGCCGGGGTGCCCAGAATTCCGCCGGTGGAGGTCAGACTGGTGCTGGCGCTGCTCGCGCTGATTAAACGCGCCAGGCCAAAGTCGGTCAGCAGCGGGCCGCGCTCCTGGTCCAGCATGATGTTAGCCGGTTTCAGGTCGCGGTGCACGATGCCCTGCTCGTGCGCGTAGGCCAGCGCCGAACATACCGGCTGCATCAGGCGCAGCGTCTCATTCCAGGATACGCGCCCGTGTTCGGTGATATACCCCGCCAGGCTTGGCCCGCTGGCCATTTCCATGGCGATAAACAGGCGGCCATCCGCCTCGCTCACCTCATAGACAGTGATGATATTGGGGTGCCGCAGCGCCGCCAGCGCCCGGGCCTCGCGCCGAAAACGCTGCGCGAAGGAAGGATCGCTGAGCAGCATGGGGTGCATCACTTTGAGGGCGACCACCCGCTCCAGGTTCGGATCCAGGGCCTGGTAGACCACTGCGAAGCCACCTTTGCCCAGCTCCGCCTGGATCACATAGCGCCCCAGGGTCTTGATTTCTTGTTCAGCCATAATTACCTTCCTTCCTCCTGAACCGGTTCAGGGAAACTCCCCACTACCAGTTCACATTGGGGCGCAGCTGGTGAACCATATCTTCCAGCTCGCGCAGCCGCCCGCGCCGCCCCAGGTAACGAATTAACTCGCGTGCTTTTCCCGCTTTCGTCTCGCCCGGCAGCGATTCATGGTCCACCTGCAGGTCAAAGCACAGCGATTCCAGCTCATCTTCATTAAAATATTCGATCAACCCGCGCCGCAGCCGCGAGATATTCATGGCCTCCGCGCCGGTGAGCGGGGTCGCTTCATCTGGCAGCCCTTCCGCCGCGCGCAGTTTTTCATCCCGGCCAAACACTTTCACAGTTTGCTCAAAGATGGACTGGTGTTCGCCGCCCTGCGGATCTTCGTACAGCACGTTGACCTGCAGCAGCACCATGCCCAATACATCTGGCCGCGGCAGCAGCAGCAAGCGCAGCGATTTATCCTGCTGCACGCCCAGCAAGCGCTGCGAGATCTGCGATTCGCCTTCATCCAGGCGGAATTTCGGGCTGATGCTGTTCACGCGGATGTTTTGCGCCGGGCTGAAACCGGTATTTAGCACCACCAGGTTCATCAAGTTGTACTCGCCCTCGAAGAACTGCGTTTCCAGTTCAAAGCGCAGTTTTAGGTTAGGCCATTTACAGAATCTGACAAACTTTGTTGTAACAGGCGCTCTGGCGCAGCCAGTCATCGTCTTCGCCGTAATACTTCGCCGCCGCCTCATACAGACTGGCGATGCGCTCCGTGTCTTCGGGGTGCTCCTGCTGCGCCTGGCGCGCGGCCTGTTCGTAAGCCTCCCCGGCCTGGGTCATCAAACCCAATTGGCTGAAAGCGAAACCCTGCCGCTCGCCATCCCCCAACTCACCCGCCAGCGCCGCCACCCGTTCCCACTTGCCCAACTGCAGGTACAGCTCGATGCTGGTATCCAGCTGCCCGGCGCGCTGATACACCTGCGCGGCGCGCTCCAACTGGCCCAGCTGGGTCAGGGCCTTGGCCAGGCGCAGCAGATCACCGCTTTGTTCAGCCACTTCCGCCACTTTGCTCCAGTCTGCCAGTGACTCATACAGGCGCAGCGCGGGGTCGCTCAGACCAGCCTTTGTGTAAAGCTCCGCCGCCAGCCGGGTGTGTTCGGTTTGCGCGTACAGGTCCGCGGCGCGCTCGAGCAGCCCGCCCTGGGCCAGCACCCCGGCTGCCACCTCGGGCTTTTGAATGCGCAGGTAGATTTCTGCCGCTTCGGCAAAACGCCCGTCCTCGACCAATACCTCAGCAGCCTTATCATCCTGGTTGATCGAATGATACAAATCTGCCGCCTCTTTCCGGCGGCCGTTCTGCCACAGCAGCATGGCGGCGTAGCCCGTGCGCCCGGCCTGGCTGTATTCGCGCACCGCCCGGTCCAGCTGCCCGCTGGCCTCAAATAAGCGGGCCGCCTCGGCGTGTTTGCCCAGCAGCGCCAGGGCCTCCGCTTCGCCGGTCCGGTCGCCCACCTGGCGGCGCACCTCCAGCAGGCGCTCCAGGTCGCCCAGGTGCAGATAGTCCTCGGCGGCCTCCTGGGGCTGGTTAGCTTGCATAAACAACGCCGCCGCGTGCTGGTAATCACCCTGCGCGCGGTACCACTGCCCGGCCGCGGCGAACTGCCCATCTAATGCCAGCTGCGCGCCTTCTTCCAGCGCCAGCAGGTCCTTGCGTTCCAGCGGCTGCTGGGCTTCCTCCTGCCACTGCAAAGCGTAGATCGTGTAGTCCTGCTGGCCAAAGAAAATCTTGCCATCCAACACGCACGGGCTGACCTGCACCTTGCCCGCCGCCGGAAACTGCCACAACTCCTCCCCGCTGGCCAGGTCCAGGATATGCAGCCGGCGGTCATCCGCGCCGAACAGCACCGTATCGCCAACCACCTGCGGCCGGGTATAAATATGGCGCTCGGTCGAGAACTTCCACAGCAGGTCACCCGTCGCCTGGTCCAGCGCGCACAGGCTGTAACCAGGTTTGTTGGCATTCTTCTTTTCGCGCAAGTCTTTGACCGCCACCAGCAGCCGCTCACCGGCCAGCACCGGCGGCGCGGTAATCCCGCGCGGCGCGGTGAAGCGCCAGCGCAGTTTCCCGCTGGTTAAATCTACCGCATAGAGGCGCTTATCCCACCCGGCCAGAAAAGCCGTGTCCGCGGAAAGCGCCGGGTGCAGGTGCAGCACCTCGCTTTCGGGTTCGTCCGCGGTAAACGACCACAGCCGGTGACCATCGCCCTCGGCAAAAGCCGCCACGCTGGACCCGCGCGCCGGTACGACCACCACCCCGCTGCCCACTACCGGGGCATCCGGCGACCAGGTCACCGCTGGGACCTGCCAGCGCAGGCTGCGGGAGGGCAAATCCAGCGCGAACAAGATCGGTTCCGAAGAGGTGAAATAGGCCACATCGCCTGCCACAACCGGCACCGATAGATTATCCCCCGGTGCGGACCAGGACCACAGTTCCGCGCCTGTTTCAGCATCCCAGGCCAGCAGGCAGCGCTCGTTCGCTGGCAGGCTGGCCAGGTTCTCTGCGCCCAGCAGCAGCACATCCCCCCACAGCGCCGCGGACTGCACGCGCAGCAGATGCTCAGGGTGCAGCGCGCGCCGCCATTTTTCCAGGCCATCCGCCGGGTTTAAAGCCGCAAGCTCCCCGCCAGCGGTGGGAACAAATAATAGCTTGCCGTTGGAAGTGATCTGCGTCAGGTAAATGGTAGAATCGGTAAAACTGCCGGCCTCGCTGAGATGGACTTTCCAATGCACGTGGCTCACCGGTGCAGCCGGCCGGGCTGGGCGCACCCAATGACACGTCTCGCACTCCATTTGGAGCCCAAGATAGCGCTGGCAGTTAGGGCAAAAAATCGCCGCGTCCACGGGTACCGATACTCCTATCGTCAACGTTCAGGACATTAATTAGATATTTATACTATAAATTATGGCGAAATTTTAGAATTTGTCAATCATCTATTAAATACAGCTGACTTGCGCTATCATGGATGACATAATCCAAATGGTTATCCGTTCTCTCACCATAGAAGCAGCGTATTCTTGAAGCAAACACCGAAAAAAACAGGAGATTTTCCGATGGAAGCGCAACCCCTGATGTATACCGAACTGGCCGATTGGTGGCCGGTGCTGTCACGCCCAGCGGATTATGAAGAAGAGGCGGGGATCTTTACCCGCACGATCCAGCAAATGCTGCCGGAGGCGCACACCTTGCTGGAGTTGGGTTCAGGCGGCGGCAATAACGCCTCTTTTCTCAAACAGCATTTCCAGGTGACCCTGGTCGACCGCTCGCCGCACATGCTGGCGGTCTCCCAGCGGCTCAACCCGGAACTGCCGCACCTGCCCGGCGACATGCGCGATGTGCGCCTGGGGCAGACCTTCGACGCCGTCTTCATCCACGATGCCATCATGTACCTGACCAGCGAGGCCGACCTGCTGCAAGCCTTTGAGACTGCCTTCGCGCATACGCGCCCGGGCGGCATGGCCCTGTTCGTGCCGGACTGCGTGCGCGAGACCTTCCACGCTGAATCCAGCTGGGGCGGGCATGATGGCGCGGACGTCACCCCGCCCCAGCCAAAGCGCGCCCTGCGCTACCTGGAATGGACCTATGACCCCGATCCCCAGGACAGCACTTACCTGGTTGATTACACCTTCCTGCTGCGCGAAGGCGCTCAGGCGGTGCGCTGTGTCTACGACCGCCACGTCAACGGCCTTTTCCCCCGCGCCACCTGGCTGCACCTGATCGCCCAGGCGGGTTTCCAACCCCGCGCGCTGCCCTACCAACATTCCGAGTTCAGCGAACCCGCCGATTTGTTCGTCGGGCTCAAACCAGTCCAATAGCGGCTGAGCCAGGCTGCGCAGCCTGGCACAACCTCCCCCTACCCACGTTTACAATTCATCAAGATTTCGGCGAATCGATTGACTCACCGGCTGCGGTTGGATAATATTGTTAATAAAGTTGGTCGGTTTGGTTAAAAAATAACCGGGCCGGCTTTTCCAGGGGGATAAAACAGCTCCGTCCTGTTCGCGGGACGATGGAAAAGGAAGGAAAGGGAATGACAAATATAAACAGTTTAGTCGGCGGCATTGGCCTGCTGGCCTGCATCGGCGCGATCATCCTGGTGGCGGTGGTCGCTATTTTATTCCGGGCTTTTACCCGCCCCAAGGCGACCCCAATAAATCATAACGCGGAAGGCCCGCGCAGCGATTACCTGAGCAACGAGAACCCGGGCGGCTTTGGCGGCGTACCGACCACCGGCGCGCCCCGCGAGAATGACCTGCCCCCCTCGGAAGCACCCTCGGGCGGCGCCCAAATTTACGGCGACGACGATCATTAGGCTGAAAAAGAGGTCCTCCGCATGAGCGGAGGACCTCTGCCTGTGCGGGACCTCTTTTTTTATTCGATCCGTTTGCGCCGCAGCAGCCCGGTTTTAGGCACTTTCTGGATGTCATAGGCCAGCGCTTGCAGCAGCAGTTGAAAGCCCAGGATCACCGGCAGCACTGCCACCATCACCGTGCCGGTCGAGGCCGGGATGCCGGTGCGGATGGATTTATCCCAAAAATAAAGGCCCCAGGCGGTGCCAAACGCGCCCAACAGCGCACCGAACACCAGGAATAAGGTCCCTGTTGGTGGGTTCATACCTATGCGTACCCCCATTATATCCCATGCAGTTGAGGGGGAAACTCCCATTTTTCTTGGCTTCCATTTCAGGTATACTGAGACGTCCCAACCCACCGCGCAGCCCTTACCTGCGCGGATTGGCATTTATTCGTTTCGGATCGTAAGGCAAGGTAAGGATTGGCATGGCAAATCAGCCCAACCGCCCATTGGTGGCGGATGCAGATATTGAACAAGAACGCTATGATATGCTCGCGGAAGTTGAGGAATGGCTGGAAACACCCGTCATTATTCTCGGGTTTATCTGGCTCATCCTCCTGGTCATCGACCTGGTGCACGGCCTGTCCCCATTCCTCAACACCCTGGTGTACTTAATCTGGGGCATCTTCGTAGTAGATTTCGGCCTGCGTTTCATTCTCGCGCCCAAGAAAATCGAATATCTCAAATCCAACTGGCTGACCGCGCTCTCGCTGGCCGTCCCGGCGCTGCGCGTTTTTCGGATTGTGCGCATCGCGCAGGTGCTGGCCGCCGCGCCAGGCACCAGCCTGGTCAGCATTGTGGGCACGGCCAACCGGGGCATGCGCGCCCTACGCGGCACGCTGCACCGGCGTGGTTTTCGCTACGTGCTGCTGCTCACCCTGATCGTGCTGCTGGTCGGTTCCGCCGGGATCTATGCCTTCGAAGGCACCCCCAACCGGCCCGGCGTCACCCCCACCACGCAAAGCGGTATCAACTCGTATGGCGAAGCCCTGTGGTGGACGGCGATGATTATGACCACCATGGGCTCGGATTACTGGCCGCAGACCGGGGCCGGGCGCTTGCTCACCCTGCTGCTGGCGCTGTACTCCTTTGGCGTATTTGGCTATGTCACCGCCACCCTGGCCACCTTTTTTATCGGGCGCGAGAGTGAAGCAGTGGTCGAGGAGGCTTCAGCGCAAGCGGCGGCAAGCGAAACTGCCGCAGCAGGTGAAATCGCGGCTGCAAGTGAAGCTGCCCCGGCAAGTGAAACAGCCGCGGCAGGTGAACCAGCCGCAGAAGCTCCACCTGCCGCGGCACCCGGGCAGCTGACGCAGCAAGGCGCACCGCCTGCCCCGGTGAAAGCCCCAGCCAGCGCTCGCCAATTGCCAGCTAACCCAGCCGGCATGATCCAGACCCGCGAAATGGCAACCGCGCGCACCATCCTGGCCCTGACGGGCGAAGTCCAGGCCCTGCGGGGCGAAATCAACGCGCTGCGCCAGCTGATTCAGGAAAATCACGCCGGTTCGGACGGTAGGTCAGCCCTCCAGCCCGGCATTCCCCCCAAATCTTGAACGTGCAAGAAAGGTCAAGAGGGTTTAAAATAAGAACTGGCAGGAAGTGTGGGAGAAAAGTTGTGGCGAATGATTGGAATGTTTTTCGTTGCAGTTATCTTGCTGACCAAGAGGATGATTGGCCCCTATGAATTGGGCAAAGTTGCTGAATGATTTATATATTGGCTTAGTAATCATCATCTCCATTTATGGATTGCACGGGATTGTGATTACCGTGTTGTATCTGCTGCACTTTCGCAAGCCAAACCTTTCCCCGCATGTGCCCGAGGAATGGCCGCTGGTGACCGTGCAGCTGCCGCTGTATAACGAACAGGCGGTCGCCGAGCGCATGATCGACAAAGTGCTCACCCTGGATTACCCCAAAGAGCGGCTGATCATCCAGATCTTGGATGATTCGACCGACCAGACTACCGAAATGGCCCGCCAGCGCGTGGAGTATTACTGCTCGCTCGGCTACCGCATGGAACTATTGCACCGCACCAAACGCGATGGTTACAAAGCCAGCGCGCTCAAGGAAGGCCTCGAACGGACCAACGCCGAGTTTATCGCCGTGTTTGACGCCGATTTCCTGCCCCCGGCCGATTTTCTGCGCCGCACGGTGCCCTATTTTTACGATCATCCCGAAGTAGGCATGGTACAGGCGCGCTGGGGCCACCTGAATCGGGATGCCAACCTGCTCACCCGCACCCAGGCCCTGCTGCTGGACGGGCATCAGGTGGTGGAACAGGTGGCGCGCAGCCGCTCGAACCTGTTCCTCAACTTCAACGGCACCGGCGGCGTCTGGCGCGCCGGCTGCATCCGCGATGGCGGGGGCTGGCAGTGGGATAACCTGGCCGAAGACGTGGACCTGTCGTACCGCGTGCAAATGAAGGGCTGGAAAATGGCCTTCCTGCCAGACCTGATTGTGCCTGGGCAGCTGCCGCCGTCGCTGTTGGTCTTTAAGAAACAGCAGAACCGCTGGGTGTTTGGACACATCCAGGTCTTACGCAAGATCCTCCCCCGGCTGTGGACCTCGCCGCAGGTCAGCCTGGTGCAGCGCCTGGCAGGCACATTCCACCTGGCGACCAACCTGGCCCAGCCGGTGGCGCTGTTGATGTTCCTGATCTCCGTGCCGCTGGCAGTTCTGCATCCCGCCCAGCCGCACTCGCTGAGCATCATCTCGCTGGCTTCCGCCGGGCCGACGCTGTTATTCGCCGTGTCGCAAATCTTCGGCTACCGCGACGGTTTCCGGCGCATGCTCGGCCGCCTGCTGCACCTGCCGATCCTGGTGCTGTTGGCGATTGGCCTGACGGTTTCGAACAGCGTCGCCATCGCGCGCGTGTTTGCCGGGAAGAAGATGGTCTGGAACGTCACCCCCAAGAGCGACCGGGCCGGGGCGGACAAAACATCCAACGCCGCGCCGGTCGTCCCCATCAGCGTGTGGGCCGAGATTGGCTTATCCATTTACTGCGCCATCGGCCTCAGCCTGGCCATCCGCCAGGCCGCAGAGCTGATCCCGCTGACCGTGCTGGGGATGCTCAGTTACGGGTTCGTGGGTTTTTCCGGTCTGGTCGAAGCCAACCGGCCAAAGAAGAGCAGTGCCGTTAAAGTCGAAATGGCGCGCGAGTAACGCGCCTACCAACGAGGTCAACCATGCAAAGCAAACTCGATGAACTCAAGCGTTTGACCCGCGAAGCCCATGACCTGGGCGCAGCGCAGGCCGTTCTCTCCTGGGATCAGTCCACCTACATGCCCCCACTCGGCGCGGCTGCCCGCGGGCGGCAGATGGCGCTGCTGGCGGGCCTGGCGCAGGAAAAAGCCACCGACCCGGCGATTGGGCGGCTGCTGGACGAATTAGAACCCGCTGCCGAGGGCCTGCCATATGACAGCGACGAGGCCGCCTTGATCCGCGCGGCGCGGCGGGAGTACGAACGCCAGGTGCGCGTGCCGCCAGCCTTCGCCGCCGAGTTCGCCGAGCATACTGCCAATATCTATCAGGCGTGGATCGCAGCGCGCCCGGAGAATGATTATAAGCGCGTCCAGCCGCTGCTCGAGCGCACGCTCGATTACTCGCGCCGCCTGGCGAACTTCTTTCCCGGCTACGATCACATCGCCGATCCATTAATCGACTTTGCCGATTACGGCATGAAGGCTGCCGACGTGCAGCGCGTCTTTAGCGCGCTGCGCGCGGAGCTGGTGCCGCTGATCCAGAAGATCAAAGAGCAGCCGCAGGTGGCTGACGCCAGCCTGCACGCCTTCTACCCGAAAGAAGATCAGCTGTCGTTCAGTGAAAAAGTGGCCGCCGATTTTGGCTATGATTTCGAGCGCGGGCGGCTCGACCTGACGCACCACCCCTTCACCACCACCTTTGCCATCGATGATGTGCGCATCACCACCCGGGTTCAGGAACACGACCTGGGCGACTGCCTGTTCAGCGTCTTCCACGAAGCCGGGCACGCCCTGTATGAGTTGGGCTGCAACCCGGCCTACGAAGGCACGCCGCTGCAAGGCGGCGTTAGCGCGGGCGTACATGAGAGCCAGTCGCGCACCTGGGAGAACATCGTCGGGCGCAGCCGCGAATTCTGGCAGTTCTACTTCCCGCAGTTGAAAGAGCTCTTCCCAGACCAGCTCCACAAAGTCGACCTGGAGACCTTCTACCGCGCGGTCAACAAAGTGCAGCCCTCGCTCATCCGCACGGATGCCGACGAGGTCACCTACAACCTGCATCCCATGATCCGCTTTGACCTGGAACTGGCCCTGCTGGAAGGCCGCCTGGCGGTGAAAGACCTGCCCGAAGCCTGGAATGCTCGCTACGCGCAAGACCTGGGCGTCACCCCAGATGAGCCGCGCAACGGCGTGCTGCAAGATGTGCACTGGTTCGGCGGACCCATCGGGGGGGTATTCCAGGGCTACACCCTGGGTAACATCCTTTCCGCCATGTTCTATGAAAAGGCGCTCCAGGCGCACCCGGAAATCCCCATGGAGATCAGCCAGGGCCGCTTCGACATCCTGCACCGCTGGCTGAAGCAGAACATCTACCAGTCCGGGTCCAAGTACACGCCCAGCGAGCTGATTCAGCGCGTCACCGGCGGCGGCCTGGATGTACAACCCCTGATGCGCTATCTGCGTAAGAAGTACGGGGAAGTCTATTCAATTTAATAGCTGTTCGGGATAAATCAGTTCGGTGTAACCCACCTGCCGCCCGGCGCTCAAGCGCCGGGTGAACCCGGCTTTAAAAGCCGCTTTCAAGCGGCGTTTTCCAGCTAGCCCGGTCGCTTGAGCGCCGGGCGGGGGTTAGTCCAGATTTACGTTCATTCATTTTCACGCGCTTATTGATAGTGCAGCATTACCACCGGCTGGAAGGTGCGCAGGTTGCTTTCGTCGATGCTGACGTACTCGCCGGGGATGCTGCCAATCAGTATGGCGCTGCCCTTTATTTCCGCCACCTGCAGGAAGGCATTCACCACCTGCGGGTCAAACTGCGCGCCAGAACAGCGCTGCACTTCTTCCAGGATGGCTTCGAAGGCCCAGCCCCGGCGGTAAGGCCGGTCGCAGGCCAGCGCATCGATGGCATTTGCCAGGCCTATGATGCGCGCCTCTAAGGGGATCGCGTCGCCCATCAAGCCTTCCGGGTAGCCCGTGCCATCGTAAGCTTCGTGATGATGCAGCACGATGGGGACCAACGGCTGCAGCGCTTCACACTTTTGCAGCAGGTTCGCGCCCACCGTGACATGCCGTTTCACTTGCTCAAATTCCTGGGGTGTCAGGCTGGTCGGCTTGCTCAAGACCGTCTCGTGGATGCCGAGCTTGCCCACGTCGTGCATCAGGCTGGCTTTGCGCAGCAGTTCCAGCTGCGGGCCAGCAAGCCCCATCTGGCGGGCGATCAGCAGCGCGTAGTAAGTGACCTGGCGCGAATGCCCCATCACATAGGGATCGCGCAGGTCGATCACTTCCGCCAGCATATCCAGCAGATTGTCATTGATGTGCTTGATCTCGCCGTTATGCGTCTCGAGCAGCCGGCTCTTCAGGCGCAGCTCGCTCACCACAGCGCTGGTACGGTCGATAAACTGCTTCTGGCCCATGCGCAGCAGTACCAGCGGCACCAGGATCACCGCCGCACCCAACCACCCCGAAACTTGATAGCTGTAGCCCAGAACAAAGGCGATCAGGCCCATGCCCAGGTAATAGGGGGCCAGCCAGGAAAACTGTTCTTTCCACAACGTTTGCAGCGGCGTAGCCAGGTTCAGGTGCATGCCCACCGCCACATTCAGGCTGGTCACCAGGAAGATGAGCAGCGCGCTGACCACGCTGACCAGGGCTTGCAGCGCGGGCGGCTGCGCGGCATACAGCAGCCCAGCCGGTTCCAGCAGCAGCAGGCAAACCGCCCCGGCGGCCAGGTGGGAACTGGTGTTGAAGATAAAGCGGCTGAAGGGGCCTTTGTGTTTGATCAAGGCCGCGGTCGCGACCGCCAGGCTCAAGCCCATCACGCCCGCCGGGCCAAACAGCAGCACTCCGGCAATCAGCGGCACAGCCGAGGAAGATACCGAACTGTTCCGGGCATAAATATCCACCGCGGACCATTCCACCGCCAGCACCAGCAAGGCAAACAGCGCCACCCCCAGCCAATCCACGGGCTGGTTCAGCGGCAGCGTAAGCCAGAAGAGCCCTAAGGCACAGCCAGCCAGACAGCTGATATAAATTTGGGTCCAGGCCGTGTCATGCAGGTGAGGGTGCGGTTGGCCGGTTGGCGGCGCGCTTTGAGCAGGATTTGCGGTGAACCCGGGCAGTTCCACGGATGAGGTATACGATCCAATTTGTTCAGGGGTGAGGAGGGGCTCCGCTGTTTCCGGAGCGGTCAAAAAAAGGCAGTCTGAACCCTCCCGGCTGAAGATGAAGGCCCGGTTGCGGCCTTTCAATTTCGCTTGATATAAGGCCATGTCCGCGTTATGAATGATCTCCTTGCCGCTCAGGCCCGGCTCGCGCCCGGCGATGCCAAAGCTCATCGTCGCGCCAATCGAGGTGAGACTGGTGGGCACGTTGAACTGGGCTTTTGCAATCGCGCCGCGGATGCGCTCGACCACCGGGTAAGCCTGTTCGGGCGTGGTCTCGGGCAGCAAGATGGCGAATTCTTCACCGCCAAAGCGAGAGACAATATCATACTCGCGCACGTTCTCACGCAGGATGCGCGCCACGCCGATCAGCACCTCATCCCCCGCCAGGTGACCGTAAGTATTATTGATGTTGCGCAGCAGGTCCAAATCAGCCATGACGATCGTCAAAGGTCGGTTGAAGCGCTCCGCGCGGCGCAGTTCATTTTGCAAGCTGGTTTCAAAGAACTGATGGTTATACACCCCGGTTTTCTGGTCGGTTTCCGTCTGGCGTTCCAGGGCGGGCACGCGCAGGGTTTTATAAACCAGGAACAGGGGCAGCAGCACCAGGAAGGTCGCGGCGGGATTGAAAACCCACAGCACCGCCGCGCCCGCGCCCATGCTCAACAGCACGCAGTCCATCAATAAGGGGTAGAAGGAAAAAATGCCAGACTTGGAAAAGGTCTCGCCGTGGGCCAGCCAGACATACACACCCACCATCAGGTGATTGAGCCCGGTGAACAGGGCCATGGCGAGGAACATGCTGAATGCGTTCTGCCAGGTGCTCACCTGGCGGGTCGGGTTGAACAGGCCGTACATCTGGTCCACGGCCGTGATGATAATGATGAACGACATCAGATTGAAAGCCTGAATAAACCAGGCGACCTTGCGCCAGGTCAGCTCAACCAGGTGCGAGAACAGCACCACCAGGATGGCCTGCGGCGCGCCCAGCAGCACCAGAGTAAACCCGTAAACCAGGAAGCTGATGTTGTAATGGGTATGGTTGGTCGCACCATCCACCTCGAAGCGCAGCGAAAGCGCGCCAAGCAGGGTCAGAACCAGGGTGAACAGCCAGTGATCGATTTCATTCGCATTCCAAATACGTTCGCCCAGGAAGAAGGATCCGGCAAGGATGGTGCTGAGGATGTAGAAGCGGGCCGAAAGGGTAATTTTATTCATCCTGCACCTCACTCACCAGTTCCAGGTTATGCTTCGCACGACCACGCAATCCAGGTGGATTTGTTGGAACCTCGCCGCTGCCGCCAAAAGGACAATGATTGAAAACCAAGAGAAAAAGGACATTATAGATAGCATCGTACCCCCTAAGCATGTAAGCACAAATACAGGTTGTTTCGAAGTTTATTTAGTTGTTTACCAGGATTGCATCTATCATCGCATTTTTTAGAAGAAAGAAAATACGTAACCTTACGTATCTCTGAGGAGAAACAAAAACGCGCCACCTGGCCTGCCAGAGTGGCGCGTTTATAACTGCCCGGCTTATAAATCCATCTGCAAAATACCCTTGCGCAAGGCGTAGCGCAGCACCTCGCGCTGGTTCTGCAAACCCAGTTTGTGCATCAGGTTGGCGCGGTGCTGCTCGGCTGTGCGCCGGCTGATCGTCAGGCGCTGGGCGATCTCGGGGCTGGTAAAGCCTTCGGCCACCAGCTGCAGCACCTCGCGCTCGCGGGAAGTCAGCAGCTCGTAAGGGTCCTGCATCAACTGGCTGGGCTGGAGCAGCAGGCGGTCCACCAGGCGTTCCGCGATCTGCGGGCTGAGGTAGCGCCGTCCGCTGGTCACTTCGCGCACGGCCTGGGCCAGCTCTGACGGCCCGGTATCCTTGATCACATAGCCCATCGCGCCGTTGCGCAGCGCCTGGACGATATAATCATCGTCCTTGTGCATCGAAAGCACCACCACGCGGATATAGGGCAGGCGCTGGCACACCTGGCGGGTGACTTCTAACCCGTTTAAGCCCGGCATCATTAAATCCACAATCAGCACGTCCGGTTTATAGCGTTCCACCAGCTGGACGGCTTCTAATCCATCCCCAGATTCGGCGATTACCTGCAGCTCCGGCTCGGATTCCAGCAGCCGGCGCAGCCCCTGCCGCACAATCGGGTGATCATCAACCAGGATTACTCTTACGCTCACATTTCCTCCTCTCCAACCGGTTACCCACCGGCAAAGCGGCAAAGACGCGCGTGCCCGCGCCGGGCTGTGATTCAATTTCAAAGCGGCCGCCCACCAGGTAGGCGCGCTCGCGCATACCAGTGATGCCAAAGGCCTGGCTGCTGTTATGCGTGATATACGTGTCAAAGCCCCGGCCCTGGTCGATGACTTCGATCAATAACTCCTCGCCGTTGTTGAGCACCCTGACCTGCGCCGTTTGGGTCCCGGCGTAGCGCGCCACGTTGGTCAGCGCCTCCTGCGCCACCCGGAAAGCAGTCACTTCGATATCCCCTGGGAAGCGCATTTCCAGGTTTTCATACTCAAATTGAACCTGGATGCCGGTCAGTTCCTGGTAGCGCTGGAAGTGCCCTTTGAGCGCGGGCAGCAGGCCCAGGTCGTCCAGCATGGCCGGGCGCAGGTTGAGCGAAAGCTCGCGCACCTGCGCCATCAGCTGGCGCACCAGTTCCTGCGCGTCGTTCAGGGTCTGCACGCGCTCGGCTTCACCTACGCGCTTGCCCATTTCCAGGGTGAACTGCAATCCCGTCAGCATCTGGCCAATTTCGTCGTGCAGTTCGTGCGCCAGAAAGCGCCGCTCGCCTTCCTGCACTTCGACCAGCTTCTTTGACAACCCTTGCAGCCGCTCGCGCCCGGCGCGCACCTGTTCGAATAAACGCGCGTTTTCAATCGCCACCGCCGCCTGGCTGGCAAATGACTGCGCCATGCGGGCGTGGTCGCCAGTGTAAACGTCTGGGTCCCAGCTGTTGAGCATCAGGCAGCCTACCTCGTGCTCATAGGCCACCAGCGGCACGCCCATCCAGCCGTGAATCATATCGGGGCCATCCGAGGACCAGTGCTGGTATAAGGGGTGCGCCTGGGCATCCGCCAGGATGACCGGGGCAAACGCGCCTTCCAGCAGCGCGAACAGGCCCGCTTTCTTGTTGATGTTTTCGCCCAAGGACTTCAAATGCCGCGTCTGCCCGCTCAAAGCGGCCACGCGCAGCTGGCCGCCTTCAGAGAGGAAGATCGAAGCGCTGTCAAAGGGCACCACCTCTTCCAGGTGTTCCAGGATGCTGTTTAACACGCGCTCCAGGTTCAGGCTGGAATTGATCACCGCGATCGCCTGGCGCAGGATCTCGGCTTCGCTGCGGCGCTGCTTTTCCTGGTCGAGGGAAGCCACATGCGCAATGGCCAGCGAAATCTGCGCGGCAATCTCTTCCCAACGCGAGATATCCGTCTGCGTCATTTCGGGGTGCGCTTCGCCGAACTCGAGCAGCAGCACGCCCAGGTGATGCTCCCCCACTTTGAGGGGCAGCGCCAGGATCGAAGGGCTGCTCAACGGATGCAGCAGCTGCGGGTTCAAGGCCTGCATACCAGACAGGTCCTCCGCGAACAGCGCCCGCCCGCTGTGCAGCACCATCTGGCTTAAAGTCGGCGCGCCGGGCGCGGGCGGCAGGCGCATAAAATCGGCTGCCGCCTCACCCGCCGCTGCCAGGGGGATGAGCATATCCTGCTCCACATCCCAGCGCATCACATAACAGCCCGCCACCGCTAAAAAAGCCACGATGCGCTGGCAGATATGCGTCACCATCTGGTTCAGGTTGCTGCTGGTCAGCGCCAGCTGGGTGATCTCGTTGATTAACTGCAGTCTTTGCGCCTGGAGCTGCATCTTCGAGAACAGCTGCGCCTGAAGCGCAGCCACGTCTGCCGCGTCAGCCAATGCGGGTAGATTGTCTTTCGCCGTTTCAGTGGCAGCCTTCACCTGTTCTGGCAGTTTCCCCATGCGTTCAACCTGTGATTATGAAATGGGAAGCATTTTCGTTCAAAGATGCCCGGAAAAGCGCCCCAATTCCCCGAAGCGATTACCTGGGCCATAACAAAATAATAATATATTCATAATTGTTATACAACAATATTATAACCTCCCCAGCCCGATTCTTCAACCAGCGATCTGCCGCAGCAGTTGTCAGTTCCGCAAAGAAATCTCAAACCAGGTTTTCAGCGAAGCGGCAGCTGGCATAAATCCTGCTACCTAGTACAGTCGGGCATAAATACCTCAACAGTTATTCAATGTACTGCCCGACTGTTTAACGTACCCGGCGCGACATGATAACTATGGAGGGATTTATGCCGCCGGGTACTAGCTGGATGAACATCAACCCTGGCAGGCGAGCCGCGGCATCCCCGGCTGCCTGGCAGACCGGAAGGAGCGTGTATGGCCCGAGTTCAACTATTCAATGCAATCCCCGCGGCAGGCGGACACGCTGCGCGCGCGCGTGGAGGCGCGCCGCAGCCGCAAGCAAAAAACGGTCAACGGTGTAAACGCCTGGCAGACCTTTCGACAAATCCTGGCGAACCTGGGGGCGCTGCTGTGGAGCGATCCGCTCAACCGCCCGCGCCGCCCGGAGCCGAAAGTCAGCTATCCCACCGTCGCCCGGCGCTACCCCTCCCAAACCAGCCTGGACCCGCACCTGATCCAGTCCATCTCGCGCCCGGTGCGCCGCCGGCGCGCGCATTCCGGCATCGCTGGCGTGCTGGCCCAGGTGCGCGAAGCACAAAGAGCCCAATTCTTCGCCCGGGCGGCGCCTTTGCTGTTGGGATTGGTAGTGCTGGCTGTGTGCGTGCTGGTATTCTTGCCGCACCGCCAGCCGGTGGAAGCCGCGGATGCACTGCCCACCCCCACCCTCACCCCAGATGCCCTGGCGAATGTCAAACCGCCGGATGGCCTGACGCGCATCCTGGTGCTGGGCACCGATCACCGCCCTCAGGATGAAACCTTCCGCACGGATGTGATCATGTTATTTACCATCGACGGCAGCAATGGCCGCGCCAGCGTGGTCTCCTTCCCGCGCGACCTGGTGCTTAATCTGCCTGGCTACGGCGATTCGCGCATCAATACCACCATGGAATACGGCGGCTTCAAGTTGTTCCAGCAAGCCTTCACCGAGAACTACGGCGTGACGCCCGACTACTACTTTATGATCAATTTCCAGGGCTTTGTCGGGCTGATCAACAGCGTCGGCGGCATCGAGATCGACGCCGCACAGCCGCTGGAAGATGCCTGCGACCTGCCCCAGCAAAAAAAGGGGGCATGCAGCATCTTGCAGGGCAAGGTCAGCATGGATGGCGCGACGGCCCTGTGGTACGTTCGCTCGCGCCACACCAGCAGCGACTTTGACCGCCTGCGCCGCACCCAGGAGGTGATGGAGGGCATTTTCGCCCGCTTTATGGAGATGAAAGCCATCCAGCGCGTGCCGGAACTCTACACCCAGTACCGCCAGGATGTGGAGACCAACATGAAAGCCACCCAGGTGCTCTCGATGATGCCCATCGCCGTACAGGTCGCCAAAGATACCAGCCGCTTGCAGCGCTACGCCATCTCCCCCGCCGAAGCCGCCGACTGGATCGACCCCTTTGGCGCGCGCGTGCTGCTGCCCAACCCCGAAGCCATCCGCCGCATCATCCGGCAGGCTTCCTTCGAAGAATAATTTTAAACACAAAACAGCCTGGCGCGCGCCAGGCTGTTTTGTGTTTAAAAGCTATTCAACTTTGAGCGACTTCAGCATCGCGTCCAGCTGGTCCAGGCTAGGGGTGAAGCTGTCGGCGGGCTGCTGGTTGAGCAAGTCCGTGATGTTTTGCAGGTACGCCTTGAAGCCGTCGATTTGCTCTGGGGCCTTCGACCCGGCGGGCAGCCCGGGGTGGTTGATGGGCAGGACCGCCGAGACATAATACTTGCCGTCCTGGGTCAGGCCCTGGTAGGTGTACATGAGCTCAGCATTGTTCACCGGCACGATGCCCTGGCTGAAAAAGGTCAGGTAGCGCACGCCCGCGCCGTTCTGGAAGGCGAAGTAATCCGGCTGGGCAACCAGCACCTGGGCTGCATTGAACAGCGGCAGGAAGGGCATGTCCGGGCCTACCGGTGCCTGGTTTTGCAGCGTCACCTGCAAATTGCTAGCGATCTTTCCCGCGTTTTCGTTGTAGTTTCCCAGTTCATTGACCGGATAAACAAAGATCTGCGGTTTCAGCAAATGCTGGCTGATCGGGTAGCCCTGCAAGGTCAAACGCGTGTGCTGGGGCAGCATCTCCCAATAAGGCGAGTTGGCGGTTGGCGGCACGGCGGCGACGGTTTCACTGGTCAGCCCCTGCGCCAGACCATTCAGGTCCAGGCTCACGCCGCCCGCACTGGCGGACTGCGCCGGGGGTTCTACCGCCGCAGTTGGGACGGCTGTCGCCGGGACCGCCGGGACCGCTGTGGCAGGGATGGTTGCCTGGGGAACAGCTGTAGCCAGCGCCGGGGCGCAGGCCGAAAGCAGCATTAAGATCAGTATCGCAGTGATAAAAAGTTTCATGCGCAGCATGGTTCATTCTCCTGAAAATTAGGGATGTGGTAAGCTCAATTCGGTACCTCTCACCTGCCGCCCGGCTCAAGCGACCGGGCTCAGGGGTTGCGCCGGATGAATCCGGCTTGAAAAACCGCTTTCAAGCGGCGCTTCCGGCTAGCCCGTCTGCGGGCGGGTGTAATTCCGAATGCGCGTTATTGTAGTTAAAACGCGGAAAATGTTGATTTTGTTCCCATCAAAATGATAAACCTAGTACCCGGCGGCATAAGTAACCCTATGTTTGTCGGGTAGCGCCGGGTACTCGTTACCGGACAGTTTATCCTTAGAGAAAATCCTCACCCTGCGGTTCGCCGCGCAACACAAATTCGTCTAGCTTCTTATCCTTGCGGCGAACCGTGCTCCCTCTCCAAATTCGACAAGATTGGTCGAATTCAGAGAGGGAGTGCCTTTTGGGGCAGCCTTCCGGAAGGTCATTCTGGCCTCCCCTTCTCCGAAAAATGCACGGGTTTTGCATTTTTTGGAGAAGGGGACGGGAGGGGTTGAGGATTTTTACAGCAAAGTATAAACTGTCGGGTAACTGGTGATAAACTTTTCCCAGGAGCTGGTATGAAACCATTTAAAACGGAAACCCTTTCCGTGCCAACCAACGGCATCCGCCTGCACGTCGAAGCCGCCGGACCTGCCGGCGGCCCGCTGGTGATCCTGCTGCATGGCTTCCCCGAATATTGGGCGGGGTTCCAGGCGCAGATCGGCCCGCTGGCGCAAGCGGGGCTGCGCGTGGTCGCGCCAGACCAGCGCGGTTACAACCTGAGCGACAAGCCCGCCGGCGTGGCTGCCTACCGGCTGGATACGCTGGCACACGACATCCTGGGGCTGCTGGATTTCTTTGGGCGTGAAAAAGCCATCCTCATCGGGCATGATTGGGGCGCGGAGGTGGCCTGGCAGCTGGGCATCAGCTACCCGCAGCGCGTGGAACGCCTGGGGATCCTTAATGTCCCGCACCCCGGCGCGCTGCGCCGCGCCTTCAGCCACCTGGTCTGGCGGCAGGTGGTCAAATCCTGGTACATCTACTTTTTCCAGATCCCCGCGCTGCCCGAATTCCTGCTGCGCCTGGGTCACTATGCCCCCATGCGCGCCGCCCTGCGCGCGGCTGCCAACCCCGGCACCTTTTCCAAAGCCGACCTGCGCCGCTATACAGCCGCCTGGGCCCAACCCGGCGCGCACATCCCCGCCCTGAGCGGCATGCTCAACTGGTACCGCGCCGCCCTGCGCCCGGCGTCTTTGCGCAATCTATTCCAGCCCGGCCAGGCGCAAAACGCGCAGCAGGTGCAAGCGCCTACTTTAATCCTGTGGGGCAAGCGGGATGTGGCGCTGATCCCCGAACTGGCGCAGTGGAGCCTGGAGTACTGTCCGCGGGGCCGCCTGGTTTACTTCCCGCGCGCCTCGCACTTCTTGCAGCATGACGAGCCTGAGCAGGTCACCCAGGAATTATTGAACTGGATCCCTGCGGAAGAAGATTAAAAAAATGCGCCCCCCCCTTCCAGCCAAAGGGGGAGGCTGCACAGGGGCGCGTTCTCTCTTCTTACCCCGCGCCCCGCTCTAAATTGCATTTTCTTTCCGGCAAGCTTTACTTCTTGCCGCCCAACATGCCCCCCAAAGCACCCATCGCACCCGAACTGTTCAACGCTCCATCCACCTGTGAGGCGATAGGGGCAGGCAGCTTCCCTTTCAGATAATTCACCACCGTGGTGACCGCGGTCCGCGCCTGATCTTCAGAAATTCCGGTTTTATCCTGCACAAGCTTTACTAATTCATTCATCAATAACCCTCCTAAAATAAGTTGATAAACGTGGATCCCAATGATCCACTTTATTTATTATAGGCAGGTATGAAAAATATTCAAGACGTATGTACAATTTTTTTCCAGGGAGATGGGGCTAGAAAAGTAGTTTACGGTTTTACAAAAAATCCTCACCCCCGGCCCCGCTCCGAAATTGGGGGCCCTACCCCAATTTTAGAGCGGGGTGACTACGGGTGGCTGACCGTGCTGCTGGATCAGCGTGATTCTAGCCTCACCTTGTACCAGGCAGTTCCCATTGCAATTAGAAGGACAATCACTATAATGGTTACTAACGGGGTTAACAATTCAAGTAAAAACCCCGCGCTCGACGGAAGGTCGAGCGCGGTTTCAAGGTCCCATTTCACCCCCCAAGAACGGATTAACCGGAAGGAGGCAGTTATGATTCTCGTTGTTGGCGCAACCGGATTGTTGGGCGGGATGATCACCCGCCACCTGCTTGCCACTGGAAGCCCGGTCCGCATCCTGGTCAGACCGCAGTCCAACTACCAACCCCTGGCAGCGGCAGGCGCGCAAGCCGTGCAAGGCGACTTGAAGGAGCGGGTCTCGCTGGACGCGGCCTGCCAGGGGGTCGACACCGTCATCACCACGGCCAACTCAGCCATGCGCGGCGGGCTGGATAACCCGGAGACCGTCGAAGTCAGCGGCAACCGCAACCTGATCGCCGCCGCCAGGGCCGCGGGCGTCAAACAGTTCATTTTTGTCTCCGCCTCCGGCGCAGATCCCCGAGCAGTTTCGCCCTTCCTGGCCGGGAAAGGGGTCACCGAACAGTACCTCAAGAACAGCGGGCTGACTTACACCATCATTGCCCCTGGGCCATTCACCGAAATCTGGATGGGCATGGTCGTTGCCGGTCCAATCCAGCGCGGCTTGCCGGTGACCATCTACGGTCCCAGCAAACAGTCCTTCGTCTCGATGGTCGACGTGATGAATTTCACCGTGGCGGCTATCGATCACCCGGCAGCCCTCAACCAGCGCCTGGTCATTGGCGGGCCGGAACCGTTCTCCTTCGCGGATGCTGCCAATCACATGGCACGCCTGATCGGGCGGGACGTCCCCGTGGTCGCGGCGAACCTCGGCGAACCCATCCCCGGCGTCCCCGACCAGGTCCTGCCCATGATGATTGGCATGTCCACCGCGGACTGGATCGTGCCCATGGATGAACTGGCCGAAACCTTCAACATCCGCCTGACGCCCATTGAAGCCACCCTGGGCGCGCTGCTTTCGCAGTCCCCGACCTCCGCCAGCTGAAAACCGGCTGGCTCCGGAATAAAATCAATCCTCCCAGCATTCACCGGCAGGCGCGCCTGCCGGTGAATGCTGGGAGGATTGCAGATCCTACCTTCCAGGCCCTGATTTTCTTGTTATAATGCCTGCAACACTTCCGGGCTGGCTCATTTTCATGATGCATTTCCGCAAACGCTACTTGCTAATCTTTCCCCTCATCCTGCTCATCGGCGGGTTGGTGGCGCTGTTGGGCGGGCCGATCGCGCGCCAGATTAACCAGCGCCCGGTGGACGGGAAGCTGAGCGTTTCTGAGAGCGCTTTCCCAGGGCATGACCTGCGCAATTACACCACCGGCAACTTCACCCTCAGCCTCTCGACCATCGGCGAGGACACCCCGGGCGGCTACCCCGGCCCGCGCCTGTATATCACCCACCGCGCCGCGCCGGGGCAGTGGCTGTGGTACACCCTGCACGGGCAGGCCTTTGTCGGCGCGACCCAGAGCCAGGTGCAGGTGCAGGAAGCGCGCGGCTCGTACGATTTCGCCGTCCGGCGCGAGCAAACCTGCGCCAACCAGACCCTCGACAGCGCGGCTGTATCCGGCGGCGCGATCACCCTGCGCGGCACGCTCGACTGCGGCGGCGGGCGCAGCATGGACTATTCCCTGAAATTCCAGGCGGTGAGCGACAACCAGCTCGGGTTCGACCTGACCGTCACCCCGGATCAGGTGCTCGACCAGGGCAAAGCTACCGTTTCTGCCTACCTCTCCTACGCCTCCGACGCTGACGAACACTTTTTTGGCTTTGGTGAGCAGTTCAGCTACTTTGACCTGAAGGGCAAGCGCGTGCCGGTCTGGATCTCCGAGCAGGGCATCGGGCGCGGGCAGCAGCCGGTGACCGCGCTGGTGGATCTGGCAGCGCATTCGGGCGGCAGCGCCTTTACCAGCTACGCCAGCGTGCCGCACTACCTCACCTCGCGCCTGCGCTCGCTGTTCCTGACCAGCACCACCTACAGCGTCTTCGACCTGCGCCAGCCCGACCGCGTGCAGGTCTCGGCGCTTGCGCCCACCTTCGCCGGGCGCATCCTCTATGGGCGCGACCCTGAAGCGCTGGTCAGCGAGTATACCCGGTATGCCGGGCGCATGCGGCCCCTGCCGGATTGGATCCTCTCTGGGGCAGTGGTGGGCATGCAGGGCGGCACGCAGTCCGTGCGGGATGTCTATGCGAAGCTCAAGGCGCTGGGCACGCCGCTCAGCGCCTTCTGGCTGCAGGATTGGGTCGGCCAGCGCAGCACCAGTTTTGGCAAGCAGTTATGGTGGAACTGGCAGCTGGACGATTCGCGCTACCCTGGCTGGGACCAGCTGCGCGCGGACCTGGCGCAAGACAACGTGCGCCTGCTGGTGTATGCCAGCCCCTTCCTGGCGGACCTCGCTGGCCTGAAGCCCAACCTCAAGCGCAACCTGTACGCCGAGGCCAACACGGCCGGGTACCTGGTCAAACGCCCGGACGGCTCGCCCTACCTGATCCAGAACACGGACTTCTCCGCGGGGCTGGTCGACCTGACCAACCCCGCCGCGCGCGCCTGGTATGAAGGCGTGCTGAAGGATGAAATCGTCGGCATCGGCGCGTCTGGCTGGATGGCAGACTTCGGCGAGGCCCTGCCCTACGACGCGCAGCTGGCCAACGGCCAAACTGGCGCGGATTTCCATAATGCATACCCGGTGGCCTGGGCCCAGCTCAACCGCGAACTGATCGATGCCCTGCCAGATGGCGATCAGTACGTCTTTTTCACCCGCGCAGCCTTCACTCGCTCCCCCGCCTATACCACCTTGATGTGGGAAGGCGACCAGCTCACCACCTGGGACGCCAACGACGGCCTGCGCTCGGCGCTGACCGGGCTGCTTTCGGGCGGGCTGTCGGGCTTCAGCCTCAACCACTCGGATATCGGCGGCTACACCGGCATCAACAACCCGCTGCTGCATATCTCGCGCAGCAAAGAACTGCTCATGCGCTGGATGGAGCTTTCCGCCTTCACCACCCTCTACCGCACCCACGAGGGCAACACCCCCGCCCAGAACGCCCAGTTCTACTCGGATGAGCAGACCCTGGCGCAGTTCGACCGCTTCGCGCGCGTCTACGCCGCCTGGGGCTTCCTGCGCAAGCGCCTGGTGCAAAACGCCGCCGAAACCGGCCTGCCCCTCGACCGCCCGCTGTTCCTCAACTACCCGGATGACCCCAAGACCTACAACCTGACCAGCGAGTTCCTGGTCGGCCCGGATATCTTAGTCGCCCCGGTGCTCGACCCCGGCAAAAATACGGTGCGCGTCTACCTGCCCGCCGGAAACTGGCTGCACGTGTGGAGCGGCAAAGCCTACCGCTCGCCCTACCAGGGCCAGTGGGTGACCGTCCCCGCCCCCATGGGCCAGCCCGGCCTGTTCGTCAAAGAAGGCATCCCCGACGGCGAGACGTTCATGCAGAACCTGAAGGACGCGGGGCTGTTGAAGTAAGCCGCTGCCAGCCAGCCACAAAGGGCGGCGTAAGATATGTGTTACCCTACAAATAGATCTCAATCCGCGTGCCGGCGCCCAGGCGGCTGGTGACTTTCAAGCGCCCACCGTGAGCCTGGATGATCTGTTGGGTAATGGCCATACCCAGGCCAGAGCCCTGGTGCGCTTCGCCGGTGTTGGTGCCGCGGAAGTAGCGTTCGAACAGGCGCTCCACTTCCGCGGGTGGGATGCCGGCGCCCTGGTCTGCAAAGGTGATGCAGATCGTCTCGCCGCCAACGATCGTGACACGGATCGGCGTGCCCGGCGGGTTATGCACCAGGGCATTAAGCATCAGGTTGGTGAAGGCACGCTGAAGCAAGCGCCGGTCGCCGCGGAACGACACCTGCTCAGCGGTTGGCTCAAAGCTCAAGGGGGCGTCACTGTAGCGCGGGTCGTTCAGGATATCAATAATCGCTTCGCGCAGCAGCGCCACCAGGTTTTCTGGCTGCTGTTTCAGCGGCAGCGCCGCGTTTTTCAACTGGTAAGTCAGGCGCAGGTCTTCAATCAAACTGTCCATGTAGGTCGACTTATCCTGCATGATGCGCGCATACTGGCGCACCTCGGCCTCACTGAACTGGTAATCGGGGTCGGCGAGCAGTTCGGCGTAACCCTTGAGCGAGGACAGCGGCGTCTTCACATCGTGCGAGATATTCGCGATCCACTCCTCACGGGCTGCCTCGAGGCTGCGGCGCTCCTGTTCATGACCTTGCAGCGCCCCGGCCAGGGCGTTCAAGCTGCGGTAAACAGTGGCATACAGCCCAACCTCCGGGTAACGCTGAGGATAATCGGCCGCGGCCAGGCGCTGGATACCGTCGATGATCTCCGCCAGGGGCCGGGCCAGACGCCGCCCATACAGATATGCCAGCAGGATGATCACCAGGGTCGCCACCAGCAGCGCCCCACCCAGAACAGCCAGCACGTCCCAGTAAAAGGTGAGCGGGTTGACATACAAAATCGCCTTTACCACTTCCCGGTCCGGAAAGCCCAGGATATAGCTGAAATGGCGCTCGCCGCGGTTGGCCATCGCCACGAACAGGGTATAACCCTGGCTTTCATCCTTGATCGCGCCGCTAAATTTATAATCCAGGATCAACTCAGCCGGGGTATAGTGGGCTGGCGCGGAGGCCGGTTTAAACTGCTGGTAGACTTCAGCGCCGTTTTCATCCAGCACCTGCAGCCACACCCCCAGGTCGCGCAGCTCAGCCAACCGCTCCGCATCCACACTAAACTGGCCGGCCTGATAGTGCAGCGCCTGTTCGAAGTCAAGCGTCATCTGTCCGGCGCGCAGGTGCAGTTCGCCGGCGTCGCCGCCCAGATAACGCACCCGGCTGAAGAAAAGGATCGAAAAAATCAGCAGACTGGCGTACATCACGGGCAGGATGATCAGCAGCAGTCCCAGGATTTGCCCGGTAATCTTCCAGCGCATGGCTTACCCTCGCGTAGACAGTTTGTAACCCAACCCAATCACCGTTTGGATGTAGCTGGGGCTGCTCGGATCCGCCTCAATCTTCTCCCGCAAATGGCGGATATGGACCATGATGGTGTTATCGAACCCAATGTAGGCTTCGCCCCACACCGCTTCGCAGATTTTCTGCCTGGAGAGGATGCGGTTGGGGTTGCGCGCCAGGTAAAGCAGCAGCTGGTACTCTTTTGCGGTCAGCGTCACCAGCTCCCCGCCGCGGGTGACTTCCGCGCGAGCGGCATCAATGCACACCTCGCCAAAGCGGTACACTTCCTCGGGCATTTCGCCCGCGCCTTGGTGGGTTTGAGAAGCTTCAGCAGCGCCAGACGGGTACTGCCCGCGGCGGAACTGGGCCTTGAGCCGAAAGGCCACTTCCTTTGGGCTGAAAGGCTTGGTCACATAGTCATCGCCGCCGATACCCAGGCCTAACAGCTTGTCCAGGTCATCCGTACGAGCGGAGAGGAACAGGATCGAAGCATAACTAAAGGCGCGCACCTGCCGGCACACCTCAAACCCGTCGATATCGGGCAGCATGATATCCAGCACCAGCGCATCTGGCTGCCACGCGCGGCATTTCTCGATGCCACCTTGCCCGGTCTGCGCCTGCGTGATGTGCTGAAAGCCTTCCTTGCGCAGCACAGCCTCCAGCAGGTCGAGGATTTCCTGTTCATCATCGATCAGCAGAATTTTCTTTTCTGCCAATCCGGTTAACTGAATCATGCAGCAAGCTCCTTCAGGGATGCGGTCCGGCGCGGGTGAACAGGCCCTACCTTCCAGGCCCTGTTCACCCGCGAAACTTTCCGTTAAAGATAAATGGTATCAGAAATATTATACGCGATCACCCCTCATTTTTCCGATGACCACCCGGGCGCACCTCGCTCGAGCGCCTGCTATTCATTCCGCTTCCGCTCGGCGAGCATTGTCCCGAACACCATCCCTAACGCGGCCAGAATCGCGGCGGTCAGGAAGAGGTAACCGTTTTTATAAGGCAGCCCCAACAGGGTTGCGCTGAATGGCAGTTGGAAAGCAGCCGCGTAACTGCCGTGCAGCAGGCCCAGCAGCAGCCCAAACAGCGCTCCCAGCAGCCAACCTCCGGCAAGCCCCGCCAGGGAATAAATCCGCCCGCGTTTCAGGCCGCTCCGTGACAGGTCGTAAGCCACCCCCAGAGCCAGCCCGATTGAAATACTCGCCCCGAAGTTACCCCAGGCCGCACCGACTGCTGCCCCAAACATCAATCCCAGGGCCATGCCCAGCCCCACGTTTGATTTATTGCGCTGATTCTCTTTCATGTTGGTCAATCCTTTCCTTGTCCACAATGTGTCTGTTTGTGATCCGTCCCCCGTTTGAGCGGGTACAGTCCCATTGTAAGATCGCCAGCTTATCTCCCCTTTGCCTTGAGCTTAATTCGGGCTTAATTCATATGGAAATAGGGGGGGAAGAACTCCTCATCCCCGGCCCTTCTCCATCAAACGCAAAAGCGGCGTTTGATGGAGAAGGGTGTCTTTTTGTATGTAAAAATGTGCTGGCTATGGGACTTGATTGGCAGAATAAGACATCCTTCTCTAAAATTTGGCTTTGCAAATTTTGGAGAAGGTACGGTTCGCCGCAAAGATAGGTTGCCCAGCGCAAGGAGCAAGGGCGGCGAACCGCGTTTGCCGCAAAGATAGGTTGCCCAGCGCAAGGAGCAAGGGCGGCGAACCGTGGGATGAGGTGTTCTTTCTTCCCGCCCGTACTGAGCTTAATTTAACGTGCATCCGGGATTACGCCCGCCCGCAGCTCAAGCTGACGGGCTAGCTGGTAGCGCCGCTTGAAAGCGGCTTTTAAAGCCGGATGGTTCCGGCGCCCCCCCTTAGCCCGGTCGCTTGAGCGCCGGGCGGCAGGTAAGATATCCCGTATTGGATTATCCCAGCCCGAGCTTAATTTACGGCTAAACCCAGGGGGAAAGGCAGCTCTTACCCGCCAGGGATACAGCGGAGCAGCAATCCAAGCCTCCGTTTGTGGCTAGCGTTCACGGCACATACACAAAATTCTCCCCGTCCTTCACCAGCTGCACCGGCTCCTGATCGAGCGTGATGGACCACAGGCTGTGACCGTCCAGGCCGGGGTAGAGGGCGAACAGGCCAGCCGGGTCGCTGTAGACCGGGACGGCGGCGCGGTCAGGCCCGGCGGGGACTGCTGAGGTGGGGGCATCCCCGATGCCCGCCTCAGCCCAGGGACGCAGCTCGCCGGTGCGCCAGTTGAGCGCGAATTCCGCGGCGGGTTCGGGGCAGTCCTGGCCCTGGAAGGCGCAGCGCGCTTCAGGCGTATCCTTGGGCAGGCCCGTGGTCGGGTCAACCGCGAAGGTCTGCGGATGGAAGCGCGTGCGCGTCACCTGGATCCAATCGCCGTACCACTGGTCACAGGGCTGCCCATCCCGGCTGCACAGGTGATAGTCATACCCGCCGGAATAGGCCAGCAGCGACTGCGAGCGCGTTTTGGCGCTCATGCGCAGGATCTGCTGCGGGCCGTCCAGGGTGAACAGGTTGGCGCTCTGGTCAAAGCGCACTTTGCGGTGTTGGAACAGAAAAGTCTCGCCGTCTGGGGTCCAGTTGGGCTGGTTTTCCATGAAGCTGGCATCATCCATCCACATAAAGATCTTACTGGTCTGCAGGTTGAAGCCCCACAGCGCCGCGCGCACCGCCGGGATGGCCTGCACCTGGAACAGCACGGCGGTGCCGGTCAGGTTCCAGGACGGCACGCCATCCAGGCCCGTTCCGGCGTAGGTATCCTTGTGGGGAATATACAGCCCGGCTTTGGCGGCGTCGCAGGCGCCCGCCGCCAGCATGAGAGAGCTGTCCTGCTGGAAGTAAGCCCAGTGCGTGTTCGGGAAGCTGCGCAGCGGCTGGCGGCTGTCCAGGTCGAACACGGTCAGGGTGCGCCCGCAGGCTTCAGGCCCGGTGTAGTAGGCCAGGAAGCGCCCGTCCGCGGAGAATTGGAAGCCGCCGCAGGGCGGGTTAGCCGGGTCGAAGGGCAAGTTTTCGGCTGCGGCGCATTCCTCTGGCGGCGCGACGATTTCCAGCGAGTTCGGCTTGGCCGTCAGGCCATAGTCCAGCAGGCGCGGCTTGGCCCCGGCCCGCCCCGGCAGCCCAATTGCCGCGCCAAACCCGGCAGGGCTCAGCCGCCCGCCCTGCTGGCCGTCTAACGCAATAGCCCACACATGCCGCTCGGCGTAGGGCAGCTGCAAAGCTTCGCTTTCTGGCTGTGCCAGGGGCTGCGTGGCCGTGCTGGTAAAGAGGACCACCTGATGCAGCCCCTCCGCCCCCGGGTTGAACGTCCCAGCCGCTGGCGTACCGGTCGTACCGGCAGTGGGCGTGCTGTCCAGGAACAGCGGGCCCGCTCCCGTGGCTGCCCCCGCCACGGCCGCGGCCTGCGGCGCGGCGGTTGGCGCTTCGGCCACCCGCCCGAGTGGTAGTGTTGGAAAAGCACATGCCGAAAGCAGCAGCGCCAGGACCCCAGAAGCGATTCGCCCAAAAATTTTCATTTCCCCGACCCCTTTTCCATGCAGCAGTAATGACAGGATAATTAACGCGGTAATTTAATTGTAATGAAAGAATGCAGTAAACGATTTTACAGTTAGCTTGCAGCCTCAAGCAATGTGCTCGTTTTTGCGTTTTAGGGCGTACTTTGGGAGAAAGAACACCCCACCCCAGCTTCCCCTTGAATTTCACCCATTTTTTGTTATACTAGTACAGTCGGGCGTAAATACCTCTGTAGTTGCTTAACTTGTCCGCCCGACTGTTTAAAGGACCCGGCGCGTGACGATAACCATAGAGCTATTTACGCCGCCGGGTACTAGGCCCATGAACTTGCGCTTCCGCCTGCCACGCCCATTGCCAGCCAGCCAACCTGAGGGTTGGGCTTTTGGCTTGTTTGGGTAGACTGCGGAAACAATTCCCTGGTATTTTTTGCCCTCCGGCCTGAAGCCTGGAGGGTATGTTTTTTTATACGAGTATTCAAACGTCTATTTTGGAGGTTGTTCTATGAGAATGTCGCGCCTGTTCAGTCAGACCCTGCGCGAAGCGCCCAGCGAGGCTGAGATTGCCAGTCACCAGCTGCTGCTGCGCGCCGGGTTTATCCGCCAGCTGGCAGCGGGCGTGTTCAGCTACCTGCCGCTGGCGCGCCGCGCCTTGAACCGCATCGAAGCCATCATTCGCGCCGAGATGGACGCCATCGGCGGGCAGGAGATCAGCATGCCGGTAGTGCACCCGGCTGAACTGTGGCAGGAGACGGGCCGCTGGTACAGCATCGACGCCGAGATGGGCCGTTTTAAGGACCGCTCGGGTCGGGATATGGTGCTGGGCATGACTCACGAAGAAGTCGTAGCCGACCTGGTGCGAAAAGAGATCCACTCTTACCGCCAGCTGCCCGCGCTGCTCTACCAGATCCAGACCAAATGGCGTGACGATCCCCGCCCGCGCGCCGGGCTGATCCGCGTGCGCGAGTTCACCATGAAGGACTCCTACTCGCTGGATAAGGATTGGGCGGGCCTGGACCAGCAGTACCGCAAGCACTATCAGGCTTACTTCAACATCTTCAACCGCTGCGCGCTGCCGTCAGTGGCGGTTAGCGCGGATACGGGCATGATGGGCGGCAAACTCTCGCACGAGTTTATGTACCTCACCCCGGCGGGTGAGGATACGCTGCTGCTGTGCGGCAGCTGCGGCTACGCGGCCAACCGCCAGGTGGCGCGCATCCAGAAGCCTGACGGCGCTGAACCCCAGCCGGAAGCGCTGCCCCTGCAGAAAGTCGCTACGCCCGATTGCCGGACCATCGCCGAACTGGCCCATTTCCTCAATATCCCCCAGGCGCAAACCGCCAAAGCGGTGTTTATGGTCGCCAATATCCCTGACGGGCAGCAAAACCACGACCAGTTTGTATTCGCGGTGGTGCGTGGGGATATGGATTTAAATGAAACCAAACTGTCGAACGCGGTCCGGGCGCGCAGCCTGCGCCCGGCGACCGAGGACGAAATCCGCGCGGTAGGCGCGGTGCCGGGGTATGCCTCGCCGGTCGGCTTGAAAGATGTGCTCGTGGTGGCAGATGAAATGGTCACCAACACGCGCAACCTGGTCTCGGGGGCTAACGAACCTGGCTATCACCTGCTCAATGTCAACTATGAGCGTGACTATACCGCCAGCCTGGTGACCGACCTGGTTGCGGCGCGCGAGGGGGATGCCTGCCCGGAGTGCGGCGGGGAGCTGAAGGCCGTGCGCGGGGTGGAAATTGGCAACATCTTCCAGCTGGGCACGCGCTACACCGCAGCCCTGGGCGCGACCTATTCCGACGCCAACGGCAAGGAAAAGCCGGTGGTGATGGGCTCTTATGGCATCGGCCTGGGCCGCCTGCTGGCCTGCATCGCCGAAGAGCATCACGACGCGCACGGGCTGGTCTGGCCGGTGAGCGTGGCCCCCTACCCGGTGCATCTCATCCGCCTGGCAGGCAAAGGCGCGCAAGACGACAGCGCCACCCTGGCTGACCGTCTGTATGAGGAACTCAGCGCGGCAGGTCTCGAGCCGCTCTACGACGACCGGGACGAATCGCCGGGGGTCAAATTCAACGACGCCGACCTGATCGGCCTGCCCCTGCGCCTGACGGTCTCAGAGCGCGCGCTCAAAGCCGGCGGCGTCGAAATGAAACTGCGCGCCCAACCGGAAAAAGGCATCGTCCCGCTGGTCGAAGTGGTCGCCCGCGTGCGCCAGGAACTCGCCGGGATGCAGAAGGAAATCAACGAGCGGGTCGGCGAAGTGCCCTACCAGTAAATCATTCGAAAAGGATAGCCACCGCCCGAACTGGCGGTGGCTATCCTAAACAATCCCGGTTTCCTGATAAAATTAATTTTTTCTAATTGATATTTTTTACAAAAGAGCTATACTATTTTTACACATTTATCGTTAGGGAGAATCAATTTAACGATTATGCTTGATTCACCAGCAAAATCACCTTTTTCGAAAGGAGGTGGTCGGGAATAGAATAGGAAGCGGTCGTACTAACTGGTTAGCGCCAGAAAATTTCCAATAATTGCTCAAGAACGAGGCAGAATAGGAAAAGCTGCCGGTTTTTGAACAATTCTTCATCTTTCAAATGCGTCATTTTAGCCCGGTAACAGGATTCGCTAAAACCTCAATCCCAGTCAAAAAAAGAACCGCACAGCTGCGGAATGCTGAAAAGCATGTGATCAGGGCTGTTCGTGTTCAGGCGCTGTGTGGAATATCAGCAACCATCGGGGAGCAGAATGCGTATGAAAACCCAAAGACTATTTGCTTTTTCGTTGATTCTTGTCATGTTGTTCACCTCGGCGCTGGTCGCCCCGGTCAACGCCGCTACAAGTGCCGCCAGCTCCGGCTATCACCGCGTGATTTCCGCCAGCGGCACCACCTCTTTCCAGGCGGCTCAACCCGGATCGGATGTGATCCAATTACCCGAGTTCCGCGGCCAATCCACGGAACCCGCCGCCTCGAATTACGCGGGGAATATCGTCAACCGCAGCTACTCCAGAGGGAACGGCAATGGCGCAGCCGCCAATAGCAACGCCAAAGCCAAATCGAACCCGGAAGTCAACCTCAGCTTCGATGGGCTGAACTTCCGCGACCAGCGCCTGGCCAATGGCGGCAACCAGTTTTCCGTCGAGCCGCCCGACCAGGGCCTATGCGCGGGCAACGGCTACGTGCTGGAATCGTTAAATGATGTGCTGCGCGTTTATGATTCTGCCGGTAATGCTCAGATCGGCGTGGTCGACCTGAACACCTTCTACGGCTACCCGGCAGCCATCAATCGCACCACCGGAGAGCAGGGGCCTTTCGTAACCGATCCCTCCTGCCTGTTTGATCAGGGCGTGCAGCGCTGGTTCCAGGTCGTGCTGACGCTGGATGTCAATCCCTCTACAGGCGACTTCTTGGGCACCAACCACCTGGATATCGCCGTCAGCCAGACGGCAGACCCCACCGGGCAGTGGACCATTTATCATGTGCCGACCCAAAATAACGGCTCAGACGGCACGCCAGATCACAACTGCTCTTATGGCTTCTGTTTCGCCGATTACCCGCATATTGGCGCGGACGCGAACGGTTTCTATATCAGCACCAACGAATATTCTTTCTTTGGTCCCGAATTTAAGAGCGCTAACATTTACGCCTTCTCCAAGAGCCAGCTAGCCTCCGGCGGGCCGACCAACCTGGTCGTGCTGGAAACCCTCGACGCGGCAGCCGGGAATCCCGGTTTCACCGTCTGGCCCGCGGTCACCCCTGGCAGCCAGTACCGCGGCAAGCAGGGCGGCACGGAATACTTCCTGTCCTCTGACGCAGCAGAAGAAGCCAACGGTAACGGGACCAGCAGCCGCATTTTCCTGTGGTCGCTGACCAACACCAAATCACTGGATAAGGCCAACCCCGCGCTCAGCCTGACCAACCAGGCCATCCCGGTCGGGGAGTATGCCGTCCCGCCGCTTTCCAACCAGAAAGCCGGGCCATTCCCGCTGGGTGAGTGCATCAACGATACCACCACGCCTACCCCCTACGGCCCGGGCTGCTGGCAGTACTTCTCTTTAACCGAACCAGCGCATAACGAGGTCATCTCGCACCCCGATTTGCTGGATTCGCGCATGCAGCAAGTGGTCTTCGCGAACGGCAAGGTATGGGGCGCGTTGGGCACGGCAGTTACTGTCAACGGGGAGAACAAAGCCGGCATTGAATACTTCATCGTCAACCCCTCCAATGCTACCCTTACCGGCAGCGGTTACCTGGCGAAGGCTGGCAATAACCTGACCATGCCCGCCGTGGGCGTGACTGAATCAGGCCGCGGCGTGATCGCCTTCACGGTGATGGGCAACGATTACTACCCCAGCGCAGGCTACGCCTCGCTGGATGCCAAAGTCGGCGCGGGACCGGTGCATATTGTGGCCGAAGGGGCCGGCGTGGATGATGGCTTCACCAGCTACAAGGCTTTCGTCGGCAATCCTCCACGCACCCGCTGGGGCGACTACGGCGCCGCCGCGATGGATGGACAAAGCATCTGGATTGCCTCGGAATACATCGCCCAATCCTGCACGCTGACAGAGTACCTGAGCGGAGCGATTGGCAGCTGCGGTGGAACCCGCGCCTCCCTCGGCAACTGGGCCACGCGCATCTCCAAACTGACGCCTTAATTCGAATCAAAAGAACAGCCCTGGCGAAAATGCCAGGGCTGTTCTTTGTTTCACACTACTTGCTGCCGTTGAGACCGGCGGCTTTGCGCAGGTCATCGGCTTTGTTGGTCTGTTCCCAGCTCAGGTTCAGGTCGTCGCGGCCAAAGTGACCGTAGGCGGCGGTCTGCTGGTAGATGGGGCGGCGCAGCTCCAGGTCGCGGATGATCGCGCCGGGGCGCAGGTCGAAGTTTTCGTCGACGATGCGGGCGATATCTTCATCCGGGATGACGCCGGTGCCGAAGGTTTCGATATTGATCGAGAGCGGGCGCGCCACACCAATGGCGTAGGCCACCTGCACCTCGCAGCGGTCGGCCAGGCCGGCTGCCACCACGTTCTTGGCTACCCAGCGCATGGCGTAGGCTGCCGAGCGGTCTACCTTTGTCGGATCTTTGCCCGAGAAGGCTCCCCCGCCATGCCGGCCCATGCCGCCGTAGGTATCCACGATGATCTTGCGCCCGGTCACGCCCGCGTCGCCCATGGGGCCGCCGATGACGAAGCGCCCGGTGGGGTTGATAAAGACCTTCAAGCGCTCATCCACCATGCCTTCTGGCAGGGTGGGCATGATCACGTTTTCCATGACCTGCTCTTCAATCTCGGAGTGCGAGACGTCTGGCGCGTGCTGGGTGCTGATCAGGACGGTATCGATACGCGCGGGTTTGCCGTGGTGATATTCCACAGTCACCTGGCTCTTGCCATCTGGGCGCAGCCAGGGCAGCGTGCCAGCTTTGCGCACCTCCGCCAGCTTGCGGGTGAGGTTGTGCGCCATGTAGATGGGCATCGGCATCAGCGCGGGGGTCTCGTTGCAGGCATAACCGAACATCATGCCCTGGTCGCCAGCGCCGATCGACTCGATCTCCTCGTCCGTCATCTCGCCCGACTTGGCCTCCAGGGCTTTATCCACGCCCATGGCGATATCCCCAGACTGGTTGGCGATGGCGGAAAGCACAGCGCAGGTATTGGCGTCAAAGCCCTTATCCGTGCTGTCATAACCGATCTCGCGCACCACGCGGCGCACCAGGTCGTCAAAGTTGACGAAAGCGCGGGTGGTGATCTCACCCAGCACCATCACAAAACCAGTCTTGGTCGCCGTTTCACAGGCCACACGCGACATAGGATCTTGCGCCAGGCAGGCGTCGAGCACGGCATCGCTGACCTGGTCGCACAGCTTATCCGGGTGCCCTTCAGTTACCGATTCAGAGGTGAACAGGTAACGGGCAGAGTTCATAAACGTATTGGTCATTGCAGGAAGCTCCTCGTTCTTAAAAAAAAATTCCCCTTTTGGTTAACACGAGGGGCAAAAAGACGCGCAAGAACCGCGTTTTCGGCTTCCCTCTCATCTTCCAGTCGCTCCGTCTGACGGAATTAGCACCTTAGGGAAAATGCAGCTCATGAAACTGCATTTCACCAGGTTGCCGAGGTTTCACCGGGCCGGTCCCTCCACCTCTCTGGATAAGAGTGCCGCAAGGGGCTATTCAGTTGATAGAACCAATATATCACAAGAATTTGAGGATGTCAAAGGAGGAAGTTCTAATTAAAGGGGGTTGCTGGCGGCAGCAGCAGCTGTCGCCAGCAACCCCCTTTATTCATGCTTGATGGTAAACGCGTCGAAATCGCGGGCGACGACGGTTTCGGGGAAGATGGCCTGGGCTTCTTGCAGCACATCCCGGTCGCGGTAGCGGCGGGAGAGGTGGGTCAGGATCAGGCGCTTGACCCCGGCTTTTTTCGCCAGTTCCGCGGCCTGACGAGCGGTGAGGTGGGCAAACTGTTTGGCCATTTCGCGTTCTTCTTCCATATAGGTGGCCTCAATCACCAGCGCATCCACGCCGCGCACAGTCTCTACCAGGCTGTTGACCTCGCCCACGTCGCCGATGTAGGCCAGGCGCGTGCCGGGACGCAGCTCGCCCAGCACCTGCTCCGGCTGGATCACGCGCCCATCTGGCAGGCTAATGGTTTTCCCGTCCACCAGGTCTCGCCGCCAGGGACCGGGGGGAATGCGCAGCTGTTCGGCCTTCTCCGGCAGAAAGGGCCGCCGCGCCTTCTCCTCAAACAGGTAACCCAGGCAGTCGGGCGAGCGGTGGTAGACGGAAAAGGCTTTGATGGTGAAATCGGGCGCGTCGAAGAAGAGCCCGGGCGTCAGCGGCACCATATCGATAGGCATGGGCGGCTGCTGCCCGCGCAGCACCACGCCGTACAGCAAGTCGTGAATGCGCTCCAGCGCCGCCTTGCCGCCGTAGATCTGCAGGTCGTCGATGGTTTCCCAGCGCATAAAAGTGGAGAGCAGCCCGGCCAGCCCCAGGATATGATCCAGGTGCCCGTGCGTGATCAGGATGCGGCTGAGGCGTTTAAACCCGAGCCCAGACTGCAAGATCTGGCGCTGCGTGCCTTCGCCGCAGTCGATCAGGAAGCGATATTCGTCGTGCTGCACGACCTGCGCGGACAGGCCGCGCTTGATCGACGGCGCTGAGGCCGATGTGCCCAGAAAGGTGATTTCAAACAAACTTTGTTCCTTTTCCCGCTGTTTTCGGCCCTTATTGTACCTTAGAAGTGCATGAAAGACCAACCGCAGCAGCAGAGCGAGATGCCGGCTGCGTCTGCCAGGCGAAATCCCGCTCCGTTTCGGGCAGCTTACTCACCAGGCGCAGTAACCGCCATCAATCACCAGGTCGCTGCCGGTCATGAAGTCAGACACTTCCGCCGCCAGGTAAACCAGCGCGCCTTGCAGGTCGGTGACCTCCGCCATGCGCCCGGCAGGCGTGAGCGCCATCCAGCGCGGCAGAACTTCTTTGCCCTCGGGTGTTTCGAGCAGGTCGTCCACCAGGCTGGTGCGGGTATAGCCCGGGCTGATACTGTTGACCCGCACCCCGCGCGGAGCCCATTCCGCCGCCAGGCTGCGCGTCAAATGCAGCACCCCGGCTTTGGAGGTGTTATATACGGATTGATTTTGCGGGGTATTGACAATGTGCGCCGACATCGAGGCGGTGTTGATGATCTTGCCATACCCGGCTTGCAGCATGACCTGCGCCTCGGCCTGCGCGCACAAAAACACGCCTTTGAGGTTGACAGCCATCATCTCATCCCACTCTTTTTCGGGCTCGCTTTCCGCGGCGATCCAGGCCCCGACCCCGGCGTTATTGACGCCAATCGTCAGGCGGCCCCAGCGCTCCAGCACCGCGGCGACCATCTTTTGGACCTGATCCGCCTGGCGCACGTCCGCTTCGATCGCCAGCGCATCGATGCCCTTGGCCTTTAATTCGGCCACCACCTGCTCAGCGCGTGGAAAAACGATATCGTCCACCGCCACGGCGGCTCCGGCTTCGCCCAGGGCATGCGCGTAAGCGCGCCCGATGCCGCGCCCGCCCCCGGTCACCAGGGCTACTCGCCCGTCCAGGCGGAAGCGTTCCAGGATGGGTTTCGATTGTAAAACCATGTCCGACATGCTGACCTCTCCTTCGTTTAACGGTGCTATGGATGGGGTGGAATTTTGCTGCTCAGGAAAGTATAGCATTGATCAGCGAGCGCTGGGCGCGCCTGTTTTTCTGTTATTATTTCCCCATGCTTGAGCCACCCCCCATCCCTGGCGAGGCCCTGCTCGCCCGCCTGCGCGCCGATTTTGGGATTGCCGCCGAAAGCAGTACTTTTCTGCCCCTCGGCAATGACGCCAGCGCCTGGGTATTCCGCGTCCGGGCGCGGGATGGGGCGCGCTATTTTCTGAAGGTCAAGGCCGGCGGCGTTTACGAAGCGGGGTTGTGGATCCCACGCTGGCTGCACGAGCACGGCATCCAGGAAGTGGTCGCGCCTATCCCGGCGCGCAGCGGGGCGCTGTGGTCCGCGCTGGAGGAATACACCCTGCTGCTCTACCCCTTCATCGAGGGCAGAACCGGCATGGCGGGCGGGCTGACGGCGGCGCAGTGGGCTGCCTTTGGCGCGCTGCTGCGCCGCGTGCACCAGGCGCAGCTTCCGCCCGAGCAGGTCCCGGTCGAAGATTTCCGGCCGCCCTGGGCAGAGCGGGTGCGCGCACTGGACGCGCAAATCGCCCGCGAGCCGTTCAGCGACGCGCACCAGCAGGCCCTGGCGGATTTTTGGACGGCGCGGCGCGGGGAAATCCTGGAAATGGTCGAGCACGCCGAAACCTTAGGCCGCCGGCTGCGCGCCAACCCGCCCGCGCGCGTGCTGTGCCACAGCGATATCCACACCGCTAACCTGCTGCTCGACCCATCCGGCGGGCTGCACATCATCGACTGGGACGACCCCAAACTGGCCCCCGTGGAGCGCGACCTGATGTTCATCCCCGGCGGCGTGGAAGGCGCCTGGTTCACCCAGGGCTATGGCACGGTGGAGATCAACCCGCTGGCGCTGGCCTACTACCGCTGTGAGTGGGTGGTGCAGGAGGTGGGTGATGACGGCCAGCGCGTGCTGAGTATGCCCGAACTGGGCGAGCGCACCCGCGCCGCTTCCGTCGAAGATTTTATTCAGCTCTTCGCCCCCGGTGACGTGGTGGCTGCCGCGCAAGAGGCGCTGCTCTCTTTATCTTAATAGTTGTGAATGAACCAACGCCTGTTGGATCATTCACAACTATTCAAAAAATCAACTCATCTCATCCAGCTGGTAGCGGTCCACCACCAGCTGCGCCCAATCGGAATAGCTGCGGTAGGCGGCGTTGTAATTCCAGGCGCGGTCGGGGTCGGGCAGCGCGCCGGGCTGCGGCTCGCGCACTGCCGCGCGGATGGCCTCTGACGCGCTGGCATACACGCCCGTGCCCATGCCCGCCAGCAGCGCCGCGCCGCGCGGGGTGGCTTCCTCCGCCGTCGAGACAAATATCGGGCGGTTGAAGATATCCGCCTGGAGCTGCAGCCAGAGCGGGTGCTTCGCCCCGCCCCCCGACGCCACCAGGCGCTGCACCGGCGTGCCCAGGGCCTGCATGCGCTCCAATCCCTGGCGCAGGGCAAAGACCACCCCTTCCATCACCGCGCGCACCAGGTTGGCCTGCCCATGATGCAGCCCCAGCCCCAGGAACCCGGCGCGCAGCGCGGAATCCATGTAGGGGGTGCGCTCACCGGTCAGAAAGGGCAGGAAGAACAGCCCGTCCAGCGCAGCCGCCGCTGACCGGGCCGCATCCGCCAGCTGAGTGTAATCGCTGCCGGGGAAGACCTGGTCGCGCAGCCAGCGCAGCGCCAGCCCGGCCGAGAGGATGGCGGCTTCCTGGTGCCAGGTCTCGGGCAGGCAGTGACAGAACAGGTGCAGGCGCAGCTGCGGGTCGTGCAGCGGGGCCGAAAGCGGCGCGAACAACTGCCCGCCCGTACCAATCGTGCAAGAGACCGTCCCCGGTTCGACGATGCCCTGAGCCAGCGCCTGGGTGGAGACATCACTGCCGCCCAGCACCACCGGCGTGCCCGCCAGCAGCCCGCAGGCCCTGGCGATCTCTGGCAGCAGCCCGCCCGCCGCCTGGGCTGAAGGAAAAATCACCGGCAGGCGCTCAGGGGTCAGCCCGACCCGTGCCAGCACCGGCGCGGACCACTGCTTGCGGTGCGGATCAAACAACAGCGTGGAAGAAGCGTCGCTCGGTTCAGCGCCGATCACGCCGGTCAGTTTGTAACGCGTGTAATCCTTGGGCAGCATCAGCCAGCGCGTCGCTTCCGCGCGCAGCGGTTCATTCTCACGCAGCCAGGCCCAGGAAGCCAGCATAAAGCCGGTCGCCAGCGGGTTGCCCGTCCACTCCGCCAGGTTCTGGCGGCCCATCCCGGCGCTCAAGGCGCGCACCTGGGCAGCAGAGCGCTGGTCAGCCCACAGAATCGCCGGGCGCAGCGGCTCGCCGCGTTCTGAAACACACACCAGCGAGTGCATCTGCCCGGCCAGGCCAATCCCGCTCACCGAACGGGGGTCCGCGCCGGATGCCTGCATCACCTGGCGCGCGCATTCCACCGCCGCCGCCAGCCACTCGCCGGGGTCCTGTTCAGCCCAGCCCGGGCGCGGCGCGAGCATGCGGTACTCCCGCGCCGCCCAGGCCAGCAGCTTCCCATCCCGGTCCACCAGGACAGCCTTCGCGCTGGAGGTGCCGATATCAATCCCGAGCAACGTTGCAGCAGTCATGGCTGGATTCTAACCCTGTTTAATGCAGGCCGGGATCATTTTTCGCGCTGCGTTTAACGGGCAGGCGCAGGGATGCAGCCATTAAAAGATTCAACTGCCAGCCAGTCTTTCGCCGGCTCGTACGCTTCAAAGAAACGCGCGGTTTTCGGCCAGGTGACGCGCCGGGTCAGGCGATACCAGGTCCGCTTCCAGCCGGGCACGCCCAGCACCGCCATCTTCCGGATGGGGTCATCCGTCCGAGCAGCATGCGCGGCGATAAACTGAGTAATCTCCGGAAAGAAATCCGTCAGCGAAAGGTCGAGCGTCACCAGCAGCGAGTTCGCCGCCTGCCCGGCCAGCACCTGCTCGCAGGCGGTTATCTCGCGCTGCACGCCAGCCAGGTCTGCGCCATAGCCTGAGAAGTCGATACAGTAGAGCGGGCAGTTTTTGTGACTGAGCCAGGTAGATCGCAAACGTTTTTTGGGCATAAGGGACTCCGTGGATCGCAAAAAGAAGGCTATCCCTTGATTATGCCCCCATTTACTGTTTTGATAAAAATAAAATGCACCCGGCTTTTCGACGGACGGATGGATTGAAGCACACCGCCAGGATTATGCGCCTGGGTGATTGATGTTCACCATCCAATTCACGCCGTACTTATCCGTAACCATCCCGAATTGATCGCCCCAGGGGGCTTTTTCAAGCGGCATCGTGACTGTGCCGCCCGCCGACAGCTTCTGAAAATAGCTGCTTAATTCTGCCTGGTTATCCCCGCTCAACGACATGCTGTAATTCGTCCCAGGCCGGTACTCCATCCCATTGGGTGTGTCAGATGCCATAAAGGTAATGCCATTATCCGCCTTGAGCTCTGCATGCATAATCTTGTTGTCATCGCTTGGATCTTGAGAGGCATGAAACTCTTTGAAAGTCTGCATGTTCAACTTGCCGCCGAAGACAGTTTTATAAAATTCCATTGCCTGGCGGGCATTATCCCGAAAAGAAAGGTACGGGTTCAGTTGAGTCGACATGATTCCTCCTGGTTTTCAGTCAATCCCTAAAAGATAATCTATATTATAGACAAATATAATCAACTATTCAATAATTTTGCGAAGGAGAACGTGGATTTCTGTTCCGCTGTTTTAATGGGTCAACCCGCTTCCTGCTCCCCTAAAATGAGGTTCCGGATTACAATACGCTAAACACATTGGAGTTAAGTATGCCGGACAATACCCAACAAATCTTGAACGCATATATTACGGAAAGCATCCTGCGGCAGCCGAATAAACGCCTTGAGCCAGACGCGAAGCTGATCTCCAGCGACCTGGTGGATTCGTTCAGCCTGGTGGACCTGGCTTTATTTGTTGAAGAAACGTTTGGGGTGCGAATCGCGGATACCGAGTTAAACGCTCAGACATTTGATACCCTGGCTGAACTGACCAACCTGGTCGAGCAGCGCAGGAAATAACCGCTGACAAAGAGGAGGATCGATGCGCGCAGCATATCTTGAAGCAACCGGAAAGATGGCGCTGAAAGAAGCGGAAATGCCGGTCATCAGCAGGCCAGACGAGGTTTTGATCCAGGTGAAGATGGTGGGGGTGTGCGGCTCTGAAGTGCACGCTTTTGACGGCACCCACCCCTTCCGCCACGCGCCCGCTATCCTGGGACACGAGATGTCGGGGGTAGTGGTGCAGGCTGGCGCGGAGGCTAGCGACTTCCAGCCGGGGCAGCGCGTGATGGTGGATCCACAGTGGACCTGCGGCGAATGCGAGTACTGCCGCCGCGGCGACATCAACCTGTGCCCTTCAAAGCGCGTGCTGGGCACGCAGTCCTGGCCGGGCGCGTTTGGCGAATTCATCGTCGCGCCGCAGGAGGCTGTCTTTCACCTGCCAGACACCCTCTCCTTTGAACAAGGCGCGCTGATCGAGCCGCTGACGGTGGGCGTGCACGTGGCAGAACGGACCGGCCTGGGGCCGGGCAAATCGGTAGTGATCCTGGGTTCGGGCTCGATCGGCGGCATGGTCTCGGGGGCGGCGCGCGCCGCCGGGGCCGGGCCGATCATCGCCGCGGATATCCGCCAGCACTGCCTGGATGCCGCCCGCGAGCGGATGGGCGCGACGCACGACTTCCTGCTGCCCGACCCGAATTTTATCCAGGCGGTCAAAGACCTGACGGGTGGGGAAGGCGCGGACGTGGTGGTGATTGCCGCCGACGATTCCGAGCTGGTGAACACCGCGCTGGAGCTGGTCAAGCGGCGCGGGACGATCGCGCTGGTGGCCCTGCTGACCGAGGAACCGCTCGAGTTTATGGCCTTCAAGGTCATCTCCAAAGAGGCGCAGCTGATCGGTTCCACCATGGCCAACGCCGCCGACGTGCGCAAGTCACTCGACCTGGCCGCCTCGGGCAAGGTGGACGTTGCGGGCATCGTCACCCACCACCTGCCCATCGAACAGGCCCAGCGCGGCATGGAACTGGCCAAAACCAAAGCCGATGGGGCTATCAAGGTGCTGTTGGATTATTAAAGAAAGAGAAGAGAAGCGTAACCGTTAAGACCGCAAAGGGAAGAGCAGAAGATTATAAAAATACCCTTTTTGTTTTATCTTTTCTTTGCGGTTAATTCCCCTCTTATTCTTTCGTTGGGTGTTGATTTTCTAGTGCTTAGGCTTATAATGAAAAAATATTGCCCAAGGCGCGAAGGGGTTTCAGAGCGCGCCGGGTCTGCCTGGAGTGATAGACAATGTTTTTTTTACGGACACAGCGGCTGATCCTATACGCGCTTTCACGAAACCAGTTAGCCCTGGCGCTAAAGGACGTGAACCAGCTGGCCGCTCAACTGCAAATTCACATTGACCCCGGCGTGTTTTCGGATGAATCGCGCCAGGCGATGATGATCAAAATCTCGCGCATGGACCACGCGGATCAGCGCCTGCACCCCTGGTACACGTACTTTCTGCTGATTCGCGAGGCAGACCGTACGGCGCTTGGCGTGTGCGGGTTTAAGGGCGCGCCCTCGATGTTTGGGTCGGTCGAACTGGGCTATGCCTTGCACGAGGACTTCCGCAACCAGGGCTATATGACCGAGGCGGTCAAGACGCTGACGGATTGGGCTTTTACCCAGGAGAACTGCCGCCGCGTGACGGCTGAGACCCTGCGCGACAACTATCCCTCGCAGCACGTGCTGCAAAAGGCCGGGCTGACGCTCGACCGGGCGGCAGAAAATATGCTGTACTGGAAGCTGGACCGGGAAGTGTACGAGGAAACCAGCCACCAGGCCGGGACGGCCGGGGCAGCCGGGGCGCGCTGATCCTTCTCTCAATCCAATGAAAATCCACACGCTTATTTTCTCCATTCTGGCGCTGTGCGCGCTGCTGGCAAGCGCCGGCTGTGGTTACGCCCGGCTGCCATCTGGCGAGCAGGCTGCCATCCCGGGTGAGACACTCGCCGCGCCGCCTACTGCCACCGCTTTTACAGCCGCCGCGCCGGTTTCACTTACGGATACCCCCGCAAGCACAGCTGCAAGGGTTACGCCCAGCAGCGCGCCAACCGCAGCACCGGCCAGCACCCCGGCCGCAGAGCAAGACCCGGCCCAGCCCACGCCTACCTTTGACCCGAGCAGCTGGTCCAGCCTGCCGGTGATCCCAGAACTCAGCCCGCGCGCGCTGGCGGTCCTCAAGGACGGCCTGGCGCGCGGTAACAACCCGCACGCTTTTAGCAAAATCGGCGACTGCGAGAGCCAGGCCGACTGGTTCCTGGCGGCCTACGATCAGAAAGCCGAGAACTACGCGCTGGGCGCGTACCAGGCCGAGCTGGCACCCGTGCTGCCCTACTACGCTGGCTCCTTCGAGCGCAACAGCCTGGCAGCGCGGCCTGGCTTTAGCGCCGCCTCTCTGCTGGCCCCCATCTGGGCCGATAAAAAGCAGTGCCAGAAGAACGAGACGCCCCTGGCTTGCGAATACCGGGTCAACCAGCCCCTGGTGGCCTTTATCCTGCTGGGCTCCAATGATGCCTCCAACCCTAAGACCTTTGAAGGCCACATGCGCGCCGTGATCGACTACTCGCTCCAGCAAGGCGTGCTGCCCATCCTGGGCACCAAGGCAGACAACGTGGAAGGCAACCACTACCTGAACAGCACCATTGCCCGCCTGGCCTTCGAGTATGACCTGCCGCTGTGGAATTACTGGGCTGCAGTCCAGGGCCTGCCCGCCCAAGGGCTGCAGGAGGACGGCGTGCACCTGACCTACGGCGCACCTTACTTCGATAACCCCGCCGCGCTCCAAAAAGCCTGGCCCGTGCGTAACCTGAACGCATTGCAGATCCTGCGTGTGGTCATGCAGCAAACGCAGTAACAAATTTATTTTGGGTCTTTAGGAACTGCCGTGGTTTTAGGGGCACGCGGCTGCGCCGTGTGCCCCTAAAACCACGGCAAAAACCAGAGACACTTTATTTTTCTTCTTGCATCTGTAGTAAACTCGTGGTAGGGTATAGGTAGAAAGAACGCTATCCGTTCATTCACCATTTTCGCGCGTGATACGCGTATTGCAGAAAATCAATAGTACCCCGCATTTATTGGAGGATTTTATTGCATGGCATTGGCTGAACCGCGCATCTATCGCGCTACGTTAGAGGCCTGGGTAGGCAAGCTGGCGCTGCCCCTGGCTTTTTTTGTTGTCCTGACCTTTACGGCGGTCGAACAGGCCGGGCTGGAACCGTGGATTGGCGGGCTGGGCCTGCTGCTGGTGCTGTGGCTGTTTGGGGTGCAGTACCTCGCGCCCATGCTGCGCAACTGGCTGCAGGTGGACGAACGCAGGCTGGAAGGCAGCCTGAATGGCCGCCGCTTCAGCTTCTATTGGACAGAAGTTTTAGCCGCCTGGATCTTTGAACGGCGGCAGCAGCGCTTCCTATGCATTGGCACGCGCAGCGGCACGCTGGTGCTGCCGCTGCGCTTCCTCAACGCCGCTGCCATCTGGCGGCAGGTGCAGGGCAGCGTGCCGCCCGAAGCCTTGGACGAAAAAGCCATCCAGAAGCTGCCGGAATATAACGAGTGGCAGTCGGCCCACCGCGAGCAGCTGGAGAGCGAGCGCCCGGCGACAGTCACCGATCACTGGCTGATCCAGGCGGGTGGTTGGGCAGCGCTGACCTTCTTCTTGCTGAGCTTTACCGAGGAATTAAGCCAGGGAAAAGCCGCCTGGGCGGTGATCTTTGGGCTGTTGATCGTTGCCAGCGGGCTGATCCTGCTCAGTTGGGGCATCACTGAGTTTGGCCCGCAGCATGTAGAACGCAACTCGCTGTTCAAAGGCGGGCACATCGACTGGGATGAAGTGCGCTGGATCGAGGTGGACCCCTTTGATATGGTGCTGGTGCTGGTGGGGGAACAGCGCACGCTGGTGCTGCCCGGCCCGGGGCTGTGGATCGACCGCAACCGCGGCGCGGCCCTGGCGATGCTGCTGGCGCAGACCGAAAAACGGCGCATCCCGCTGCGGCGCACGCTGGGCGCACTGGTGCGCCTGACGCGCAGCCCGCGCGTGAAAAAGTGATCACCAAGGGCAGCCCGCCCCTGGATGCCTTCGGCGGTCAGCCGCTGCCGCCGCTCTTCGCCGCCTACCTGGAACTCAACCAGCTCAAGCAGCTCTACCGCCAGGGCTGGCTGCGCCGCGGCGTGCCGCCCGAGCGCTGCGAGTCTGTGGCGGAACACGTCTTCTCGATGGCGATGCTGGCCTGGTGGATCAGCGACGCGCACTTTCCCCAGCTCGACCGGGATAAGGTGCTGCGCATGGTGCTGGTGCACGAACTGGGCGAGATCTATGTGGGCGATATCATCCCGGGGGATAACATCCCCAGCGCGGAAAAGCACCGCCGCGAGCGCGAAGCGTTCCAGCAGGTGGTGGGCAAGCTGCCGCGCGGCGCGGATTACCTGGCGCTGTGGGAAGAGTTCGAGCAGGGCGAAACGCCCGCCGCGCGCTTCGTGCGCCAGCTGGACCGCCTGGAAATGGCCTTTCAAGCGGCGGCGTATGAGAAGCAGAGTTTCGGGGATATGAGCGAATTCATCGCCTCGGCAGAAAGCGCGCTGCAGGACCCAGCGTTAAAGGAAATATTGGAAGAAGTAAAAAGAGTTTAAACCGCAAAATGCGGTGAGGGAAAGAGAAGAAGGGAAAGAAAAAGAAGGAAGGGAACCGCAAAGGGAAGAATAAGGGCGCTAAGGGGAAGAAAAGAAAAGAGAAGGAAAAATGAAGAGGGCCGGGCAGTCCATAAAGCCGAAACAGGGGGAGTGATTGGGTCAGCGTTCAGTCGGTTGCAGCAAAAGTATAATATAGGATATCATCACCCATTTTTTTGGTTGTAGATCGGTTATTAATTCCTCCTAAAAAAGGTGCCTGTCACGCATTTATTTTCAGTGAAGGATTACAATAGATTCGGTGAAGAGCATAACAGTAATTGTCAAAAACGAATTACACGGATCATTTGCAGTAAATTCAACCACAACTAATTTGGTCTTGTCGGACCGTAGGACGTATTACAGCGAACATCCCGACAAAGTTCCCTCACCTTCTGCTATCCCTGCCATCATAAACTACTATGCGATCATGAATATGGCCGTTTCAGGAGGTATCAACCTGATTCCCGGCCCGTGGGGAATGGCCGCCGCCATTCCCGAAATCACAATTCTTATTCGCAACCAACTGGCGATGATTTATGACATTGGGGTAGCCAATGGAAAAAGTAAAGTCCTTAACAAAGAACTGCTGGCCGGTGTCTTTCTCTCGGCAATGGGGGTGAGTACGAGCGGATTATTGGTCGTTCACGGCAATAAAGTCCTGGTACGACGTGTTGCTTTACGAGCGTTCCAAAAAGTCATTCTGATGCTCGGTGGCGACGTGACTCAAAAACTGCTTAAATCGATGGTCAGCAAATATTTGCCCATTGTGGGGGCAACGGCGATGGCAGCCTGGTCAAATTACTCCACACGCCAAATCGGTAAGAAAGCCACAGAAATCCTTGCGAAGGAAATCGAAGTTACCGAAGAAGAGAGCGACGACGAAAGTATAGTTGCGAATGTTGTGCCAAACCCATCTCAGGCAACTGTAGAAGCCGCTCTGGATTTTACGATCTTGAAAATCAAGGCACTCATCAATTTGATGAAGGTCGACAAGAAGATAAAACCGGAAGAACGCGGCTATATCCAATTGTTGATTGAGAATTCCGAACTCGATGATGAGGTCAAGATCGAGCTGGCAAATCTGGTGGATGTTGAAGCCAAGACGCAAGTTGATTTTACACCGCTCGCGAAAGAGCCAGATGAAGTGATCGGGTTACTGATTGACTTGATTGCACTTGCAAAGCGAGATGGGGAGTTTCATCTTGCCGAGAAAATTTACATCAAACAAGCCGGTAAGCTGCTGGGCTTATCTGAGAGTGATATTGACGAAGCCATGGCTATGGAACAGATGGCGGCATAGAGTGCCGCCTAACGATGCCTATCAGCCGACCACGCTCCAGTGCAGCTGATGGGCATCGTTAATCAAACGGGGCATGTTATCCTGGCTCCCTGGTATTGATTTCGTCCTTATGCCACCATTTTTCTCGACAAGTGAAACAACAACATACAATTTACATTGTCGATAAGAGAGTTTTTGGCTTAAAAGCACCTGCTGACCAGAATTTTATTAATAGAATACAACCGGGTGAACGCTACCTTTTTTTATAAAATTCTTATTTCGCTGTTCTTCTCTTCCTTTGCGTTCTTATTCTTCCCTTTGCGGTTAATCTCTTCTTCTCCCTTTCTTCGCGTTTAATAAACAAAATTGAAGTGCGCAGTAAAAACTAACCTTTAGAATTCATTTATCAAGTACAATTTACGAGGAATTTTTTTCAGGGAGTAACTTCCATGCGGCTACGCTTTTCTCAACGGCGGCCTTATTTGTTCAGCACGCTGATCGTGCTCATGGTGATCCTGGTTTACCTGATCGCTGGGACGGTGGCGCATTTCTTAAACCTGCCCAACACCAGCCTGTACCTGATCGGCAACCTGATCCTGACGCTGCTCACCGGCATCCTGCTAAGCACTATGCACCTGTGGCGGGAGAGCGGCCTGGTGCGTCCGCTGCGGCGCCCGGCGGATTTTGCTTTGTTTTGGCCCGCGTTCATCCCGGCGCTGGTCAACCTGCTGTTTGGCATCCAGGCGCCCTCAGCGGCGGCGGTGCTGGTCTGGATGGTGCTGGCGCTGACGGTGGGCTTTGTGGAAGAGGGCTTGTTCCGCGGGCTGATCCTGCACGCGCTGGCCCCGCGCGGTTGGTGGCGGGCGGCCATCCTCAGCGCGCTGTTCTTTGGGTTCAGTCATTCGCTGAATGTGCTGGGCGGCTCTTCACCGGCCTATGTGGTGCTGCAAGTTGGCTACGCCATCGCCTTTGGCTTTGCCTTCGCCGCCATGGCGCTGCGCAGTGGGGTGATCTGGCCTTTAGTGATCGCGCACTTCCTGATCGATTTCGCCGGGTTTATCGCCGCTGACCGGGTTGGCGCAGCCAACGTGGACACCCTCACCCTGGGGATTTCCATCATTTATATCATTGCCTACAGTGCGTATGGGATCTACCTGCTGCGCAAAGCCCCTGCCCCCGTCGAGCAGCCGGTTTAGCGGCTCGAGTGACCGTTCCCGTTCTTACCGTTGTTCGAGCCCGCGATAGGCACGCACACCGTCACCCGCGTGCCTTCGTTTAACTGGCTGGTAATACTGGCCTCACCCCCCAGGCGCTGGGCCTGCTCCTGGATGCTGGCTAACCCATAATGCCCCAGGCGCACCAGCGTCACCAGCCGCTCGGGCACGGCAAAGCCAATCCCGTTATCTTCGATCACCAGGCACACCTGCTTGGCGGAAAGGTGCAGGTTGATCGCCAGATAGCTGGCGTTGGCGTGATGCTCGATGTTGCGCAGGATTTCCTGGTAGATACGGTACAGCCCCAGGCGCAGCCCTTCCGTAAGCAGCTGCCCGTCCTCATCCAGATCCAGCTGCACTTTGGTTTCCGGGTGGCGTTCTTTATAGCGGTGAATATGCGAGAGAATCGCGGCGGTCAGCCCAAAGGGAGCCAGTGAGGTTGGGCGCAGGTCACCCACCGTATCCAGGAGAACGTCGATCACCTGGTGCAGCAATACCTGCACCTCTTTCAGCTTCTCATTGGTGTGCGTTTCGTTCAGGTCCAAGGCCAGCCCGTGCAGCTGGTAATCCAGCGCATACAGATCCTGCACCGGGCCATCATGCAGCTTGCTGGCCAGCTTGCGCCGTTCATCCTCGATGCGTTCCCCCAGGCGGGTCTGCACTTCGCTAAGCTCAGATTCGACCTGCTTGCGGCGGGTCAGATCACGCCAGGTGACCGCCAGCCCATCTCCCTGGCGCGTTGCCCGCAAGTCGATCACCCGGCGCGGGTCCTTTCCGGCGAGTGAATCCTCGAGTGCGAAGTCATCCAGCACCAAGGGTTGGCCGGTTTCCACTACCTGGCAGTAGTAGTCAAACAGGCTGCGGGTGACAGGCTCGGGCGCGATTTGCATCCACGAAACTCCCAACACCTGCTCATCCTGGCAGGTGATCATTTCCAGCGCTGCCTGGTTCCCATATTGAAAACGCAAATCAACAATTTTGCCTTGCGGGTCGCGCACTGCCTGCAAGATGACAAACGGGTCGAGCAGACGATTTAAGGAGTGTAAGGAGTGAGCCTTCACTTTATTCAGATATGATTTTTTCTGCCAATTTCGGGCTCTGATTCGTAAGCTGTTTTGTTCTTTCATGATTAAAAGGGGCTTGTAGATGATTGGCAGCAATCAGGCATGTAAACCTTGCGGCTTTCCCCGGTCATACCTGTTCACGCTACTCTACAATCAAGATTCAATGATACGCTTTTTTTAAAATATTGCAAGCCTATTCAAACCTTTTAATAGCGTTTATCCAATTAAACTGGGACAAATTCAACGGGAAAAGCGCCAAGAACCGGGCTTTCTCAGACATCCTGGCCGGGGGGACTGAGCTGCGCCGTCAGTCCGCCGTCCACGTAGATGGTTTGCCCGGTGATGTAATCGGCATCGGGCGAGGATAAGAAGGCGACCACGTTGGCAATTTCCAGCGGGCTGGCAAAACGCCGGGCCGGAACGCGGGCCGAAACAGTCTGATAGCGCTCACTCTGTGGGTCGATCGGGTGCGAGGCAGTCGCGCCGGGGGCCACGGCATTGACGCGGATGTGGTCAGGGGCCAGTTCTACCCCCAGCGAGCGCGCCAGAGAATCCAGGGCAGACTTGGCCAGATCGTAGGGCAGCCCGCGCTGGTGAGCGCGCAAACCGCCCACGGAGGATAGCTGGATGATACTGCCGCCGCGCCCCGCAGAACGCATCACCTGGGCCGCCAGCCGGGTCAGGAAGAAAGGCGCTTTCAGGTTTACCGTCATCTGGTAATCATACAAGGCTTCATCCACCTCGCTCAACGTGCGGCGGCGCAGGTCGGCGGCGTTGTTGACCAGCACGTCGATCTGCCCGAAGGCATCCAGCGCCGCCTGGGTGACCGCTTCCGGAGCACCCGGCTCGCTCAAATCGGCAGCGACGGTCGCCACTTCCACGCCCACCAGGCGAAAATCGACCAGCGCGCTGGTCAGGTCCGCCGCGTGATGGTCTGCCAGCACCAGGCGCATCCCCTCGCGCGCCAGGCGCATCGCAATCCACAAGCCTATGCCACGCCCTGCCCCGGTCACCAGGGCCACCTGCCCGGCCATCTCCGGGTAGCGCGGGTGAATATCCAGAAAGCTCTCAGTAAAGTTCATCAACACGCCCATCTTTCCCTATAAGATTCGTATCTAATTTTATATGGTTCTGTGGAAAATGAACAAGGGCAGTCAGGGCTGGTTTGGATCCTTCGCAAAGTGGCCTCAGTCCCTCTCCCTCCGAAGAGAACAGGGTTTTCACAAAGGTCCAGCGACATTGAGAAGGCCTTTGCGCGCATTGCACATCTGAAAGGTTATGCAAAAGCTCCCTTTAATCTTTCCGGATACGACAGAATAGCTATAATTAATTGAGTTTTCGGAAGGTATAAGCGGGTTTCTCGAAAGATCCGGCAAGCTTGCTTCTTCTTAACAATTTTTTGAGGATAATTTTAAGGTTTATTTGATACAATCATTCTCAGGGGAAGCCTGCAAAGGTGAATTTAATGGTAATTAAATGTTATGGTACTGTAATATTTACTCTAACGACAATTTATACCGCACATGGTATAATTGACTTTGGCACGATACCTTTTATTCTCCAACTGTCAGGATTTAGAAAGTGAATAACAACCAGGGGAGCTCTGCCCTGTTGCTTATCCCTAGAATGTTTCTTAAATGGACAGAATGCAAATGAAGAAGTACTTTCGTGAAACACCTAATCATTTCAGCCTGCCACGCCGCATCGGTCGTTTAGGCGAACTGGCCTATAACTTATGGTGGGTGTGGAACCCGGATGCGCAGCGGTTGTTTACCCAAATCGACCGCCCGCTGTGGGAACGTGTCTATCATAACCCGGTCGCGTTTTTGCGCCACGTGGAACGCGCTGAACTCAACGCCGCCACCAATGATCGCTATTACCTGGACCTGTATGACCAGGTGATGCGCGACTTCGATAAATACATCAATGCTGAAGATACCTGGTGGCGCTGCACTTACCCCGAGATGACCGACAAACAGATCGCCTATTTTTCCTTCGAGTTCGGGCTGCACGAGTCGCTGCCGGTATATGCCGGCGGGCTGGGCATCCTGGCGGGCGATCACCTGAAGGAATCGAGCGACCTGGGCCTGCCCCTGGTCGGGGTCGGTTTCTACTATACGCAAGGCTACTTCTCGCAGAAGATCACCGAGGACGGCTGGCAGGAAACGCGCAGCCTGACGCTCAACTTTGAGGAACTGCCCGTCATCCCACTGACCAACGCGGATGGCAGCCCGCTCACCATCCAGGTGCTGCTGGCGGGGCGTGAAGTTTGCGCCCGGCTGCTGGAAGTGCAGGTGGGGCGCGTGCCGCTGTACCTGCTGGATACCGACCTGGAATGCAACACCCCCGCCGACCGCCAGCTGACCGCGCGGCTGTACACCTCCGATCAGGAAGTGCGCATTTCGCAGGAGATTTTGCTGGGCATTGGCGGAGTCAAGGCGCTGCGCACGCTGGGCTATGACCCCACCGTCTGGCACATGAACGAGGGGCACTCGGCCTTCCTCACCCTGCAGCGCATCCGCGAATATATGCAAACGGGCATGAGCTTTGACGACGCATCCAAGCAGGTGCGCCGCACGAACATCTTCACCACGCATACCCCCGTCCCGGCAGGTAACGATGAATTCCCGCTGTGGATGATGGATAAGTATTTCGCGCACTTCCTGCCCGAGTTCAAAATGAGCCGCGACCAGTTTATGGATATCGCGCGCGCCCAGCAGTCCTGGGGCGAGACGTTCTCCATGCCGGTGCTGGCCCTGCGCCAGTCGGAATATGCCAACGGCGTCTCTGAACTGCACGGCGAGGTGGCGCGCAAGATGTGGGCGCACCTGTGGCCAGGCAGCAAGGTGGAAGATGTGCCGATCACGCACGTGACCAACGGCGTGCATACCGGCACCTGGCTGGCGCGGCGCATGCGCCTGCTGTTCGACCGCTACCTGGGCCCAGATTGGATGGAAAATATAGACGACCCCGACCTCTGGTCGCTGGTGGATAAAATCCCTGACGCCGAGCTGTGGGCCACCCGCCGGCATCTGAAAAACAAGCTGGTCAGCTACGCCATCGAGCGCGCGCGCCGGCAGTGGGTCAGCGGCAGCATTCACCCGGTGCAGGTCGTGGCTTCAGGCGTGCTGCTCGAACCGTACTCGCTGACCATCGGTTTCGCCCGCCGCTTCGCCACTTACAAACGCGGCAACCTGATCCTGCGCGACGTTGAACGCCTGCTGCGCATCGTCAACAACCCCGAAATGCCGGTGCAGATCATCTTTGCGGGTAAGGCGCACCCGGCAGACGAACCGGGCAAGCTGGTCATCCAGGAAGTCTACCGCATGGTGAAAGATGCCCGGATGGGCGGGCGGCTGGTCTTCCTCGAGGACTACGATATGAACCTGGCCCACCTGCTGACGCAGGGCGTGGATGTGTGGATGAACACCCCGCGCCGCCCGATGGAAGCTTCGGGCACGTCGGGCATGAAAGCCGCGCTCAACGGCACGCTCAATTTCTCGGTGCTGGACGGCTGGTGGCGCGAAGGCTACAACGGGCACAACGGCTGGGCCATCGGCAGCGACAAAGAATACGCCGATCCCTACCAGCAGGATGAAGCTGATGCGCGCAGCATCTACGACACCCTCGAAAACGAGATCATCCCGCTCTACTACGCCAACCGCGCCGCCGACGGCCTACCCAGCGAATGGATCGCCCGTGTCAAGGAGTGCATCCGCACCCTGGCCCCGCAGTTCTCCACACGCCGCATGGTGAAGGAATATATCGCGGGCATGTATGTTCCCGGGATGAAAGCTGTGGAACAGGTCGAGGAACAAACCGAAGAGCTGCCGGAAGCAGTGGAAACCGAAGTCGAATAGATGAACACCGGCGCGCTCCACGGGGCGCGCCGGTGCTTTTAAGACACCCTTACCCTTTTCCTCTGAAAATCCACTGCATACCGAAGCGATCGTAAAACTGCCCATAGATCCCGAACGGCATTTCATGCAGATCTTGAAATCTTTCTTTGTCCGCGCCAGCGGCAAGTTTGTCAAAAACTGTTTTCAGATCATCCAATTGATCACTTATCACAAATATTGCGGACATGTTGCCTAAGATTGGATTAAATTCAGGAGAAGCCATCCAATCTGTTGCAGAGATTTCAAAATCTCCACTTTTTAAGTGGGCATTGATAATCCGGTTGTGTTTTTCGGTGGGAAACAGGTCTTTCATGGGAGTATCGGCAAGTTTGGTTAATGTTAATGTTCCCCCGAGACATTGGTGGTAAAACGTCATTGCTTCGGCACAGTTTCCATCAAATAGTAGAAATGGTGTACAACGTAACATGCATTTATTGTACGCCGTTTTGATATTTTGTCGAATATGCAACCGTTTTTAGTGTCAGTCAAACCTCATCGAGATTGTAGAAAGCCGCTTCTTCCCCCACCCGTTTCTCGCCTTCAGCTACCGATTCTAGCGGTATGATTAGCGAATCCTCGCGATGATGTTCTTTTTGCTTTTCTACGTAACCGGCATATAGGGGTAAGCGTTTCTGGTCCAAGGTTAACACGCCGTACTCTTCCTGCCAGAAAAAAGGCTCGCGTTCTGAATATGTCTGGTTGTGCATTCGGGACGAAAACGCCTTGACCTGCCCGATAAACTGGGCTACAGCCACCTTGGCTACAGCCACCTTTGCCGGGATGGAAACGATGAGATGAACATGGTCTTCAATCCCATTGATGGCGTATAAGCTGCCGTCCAGATCATAAACCTTGGCTTTCATCCAACCATATAGATGAGGCTCAATTTCCTCTGTGATTCGGCATTCCCGGTTTTTAGTGGCTGTGATGATATGGTAGTACAACCGGCAGTAAGGCATGCTGATTCCTCTGGATGCTGGGGCAGGGTGAGTGAGCTATCATCATTTTAATGGCAAATGATCCGGTTAGCTATCGCTGGGGGGGATGGTAAACGCAAATGTAAATCCATACCATCGCCCGGGCGTCCGGTTAGACCACGCAAATGACAAGGAAAGCAAGCAAAATTTTACGCCAATAGCGGGTTCTAATTTGCATATGGGCATCCGCGCCGTCACCCGGGCATCAATGCCCGGGCTGTGGGTGGTCGCCGGGTGAACCCGGCTGGTAAGAAAAACCTCAGTCTCTCTTCCAAGCTCCTTTCAAGGAGCGCCTACCCACAGCCCGCCGTTTGAACGGCGGGCGACCGCTTGACATTTAATTGTGCTTGTCGAAACCTTGTTTTTCCCTCATTCCATTACATCCCCAACCAAAACCCATTAAAAACCCATCATTTTATTATCGGATGATCTCCTTTATCGATATTTGGATATAGCCAAATGTTTCCTATAAGTGTGAAAACCATTCCTTATCAATAGTGATTTGTTCTATTTCCACTTTCTTGGTCTCAACACCCAATGATAATTGTTTCACCTTATCAACAAGTTGATCGCCATCTACCAAATCGATAGCCGGAGCACCATCCCGAGTTGCCTCTCTTATTGCATCTTTCGTGAACGAACCTGTTGAAATCAATAGGCCTTTATCGGCTCTGCCTACCATAGCACCCCTGAAATCACGAACCTGACTCGCTCCCACAGAACCTTTCCAACGTTTTGCCTGGAAAATTACATGAAAACTAAGTAATCCGCCAAGTCTTAAAATTCCATGCCCGTCAATACCTCCATCTCCTGACTTACCAGTAACCTCCACCTGAACAAAACCTGATTCGCGAAGTAAACGTTGAATTAATCGTTCAAAAGAGGAAGGCGGTATTTTTTGAAGTATTTCAAGTAACTCCTCTTGCCAGGCGACTGTTCTACTAGGCTCATCCTCGCTTTCTGGCGTTCCATTTTTCTCTTTTTTCATTAATTCCCTTACTGAACGTACCACATTCTTTTCATCTACCTGTTCAATGGAAGAGCCTTTAGGCGTTAATGACCATATTCCCCTGGAAGAATTTTCTAAAATACCAACTTTTTTGAGGTATGTGCGCGTCCACATAAGACGATATTCAATCTCAGTTATTCCACCTTTTTCAGGATTATGCAAAATCTCTAGTTGATCAGACGGAATCTTAACAAGTTCGGCCACCTTATCATTAATTTCCTCGTTCGTGCCAGAACCACCAAGAAGTTTCAACGCCTTAATGACTGGATTCATCAGTTCATCGTATTGGTATTTTACGGTAGGCATGGATTTCCCCTTTGCTTTGGTAAAGGATCGTCAAATTATCGAGCTACATGAGGAACTTTAAGATTATAGCCTTTATTCTAGAACATAGGAAATTAGACGGCACTTAAGAATCCGCACAATCCGCATTCTCATTTTGCCTTAAAAGGCACTCCCTCTCTAAAAACCGCCGATTTTGCGGTTTTTGGAGAGGGAGCCGGAGGGTGAGGATCTTCTTCCCCCTACCTCCCCAGCACCCCCGCCACCCGCTCCGCCAACATCCCCACCCCCAACGCATCCACGTGAATCGCGCTGTTGGTGAAATTCTCCTTCGGCACGCTGTTCCACGCATCCACATAGTTGATCCCCTGCTGCGCGGCGAAATCCATCAACAGGGCGCGGTATTGGTCATACGCCCTGCGGGGATAGTAGAAGTTGTAACGGACAGTGCTGTTCTTGCCGTCGCTGACCAGGATCGGCTCGTTGACCACGATCAGCGGGACGTCGCCCAGGGCTTGCTGCCCGGCAGCCAGCACGGGCAGGGCCAGGTCTGGGGCGGTGAGGTCGGTTTTGCCGTGGAAGGCAGCCTCGGCGGATTGGTCGTTTTCGGCGCGGGGGTAAGCGGCGGGATAAAGCTGGTCCACGCCGGTGGCAGCCCACATCACCCCGTAAAGCTGCAAGCGCAGCCAATCTGCCAGGGACTTGCGCTGGCCGATGAGGGTGTAGTCCCAAAAGCCGGGCGCGGGCAGGGCCTCAGCGGCGAAGGGCAGGTCGTAGCGCCGCAGCAGGTCGCGCACGCGGGCGGGGTTATTTTGCACCAGCGGGACGCTCAGCTGCTTGTCGAGCGGGAAGGCTTCCAGGGTCACCAGCCAGATCACCAGGTCGGGCTGGGTGGCGCGCGCCTGGTCGAGGATCAGCAGGTCTTTGGTCAGCGAAACAGTGGGATAGCCCAGGTTGTAAAAGCGCATGGCGCGCCCGTCCGCGGCGCGCAGGTTCAGGCGGTTGAGCTGCCCGGCGAGGGTCTGCTCGGGGCGCAGCAGCGTGCCCCACACGGACGAGTCGCCGATCAGCAGCACGCGAAATTCTCCCGGGGCCTTTGGCGCGCTGACCTGGTGCGCGGCGAACATGGCGTCCAGGTCGAACAGGCTGAAGTTATAGGCCGCTTGCGGCGTCTCGCCAAAGGGGAAGCGCGCCCGCCCGGGTACCAGCCCGTTATAGATGGACACGCGCCCCAGCGGCAGCGGCCCCAGCAGCCCCAGCAGCAGGTCGAGCGCCAGGTACAGCAGCAGCCCTTTGAGCAGTACGCGCGCCAGGAAGTTCGTACGCAGGTCAGTCTTCATGCCCCCACCCCCAGCAGCTTGCCAAACACGGCCAGGGCGGCGGATAAATCTGGCAGCGCGAACCACACCCAGCCCAGCGCGACGTAATGGAAGGTGAGCAGCAGCGCGGCGATATGCAGCCCGCGCTGCACGCCGGGTGAGAATGAGCGCGCGGCGAACCAGGGGCGGGTCAGGTCGGTCCAGCGGTTCTGCACGAACAGGCCCAGCCCGTGCCACAGCCCCCAGGCGATAAAATTCCAGGCGACGCCGTGCCACAGGCCGATCAGCGCCATGGTGCTGACCTGGGTAAGCAGCAGCATGGCAGTTGGCGTCAGCCTGACCCGCCGCGTGCGCAGCCAGCGCACCAGCGGATTGAAGTAGTAGGCGCGGAACCACTGCGTGAGGGTGATATGCCAGGCGTTCCAGAACTGGGTCAGGTTGGGTTTGGCATACGGCGCGAGGAAGTTCTCTGGCAGGCGCCCCCCCAGCAGCAGCCCCAGGCCAATGGCGATATCGGTATAGCCGGAGAAGTCAAAGTAGATCTGGAAAGCATAGGCGTACAACAGCAGCCAGGTCCAGCCCGTGCCGTGCACCTGCCCGGCGTTGAGCGGGTTGAGCGCCACCAGCGCCAGGGTATCGGCCAGGGCGAACTTCTTGAACAGCCCCACCGCCAGGCGCGCGCCCGCCTCCGCCAGGGCCGGGGCAGCGGCTGGGGCAGCGGCGGTGCGGCTGCCGCATCCGCCCCGGCTGCTTGCGGCGGGCAGAACTCGCGCTGGAAGTGCTCCAGGCGGTCGATGGGCCCGGCTAAGATCGAGGGGAAAAAGATCACATAACTGACGTAGGTACGCAGGTCTACGGCGGGCAGGCGGCCCGTTTGCCGGTCGCGCAGGGTATGCACCAGGCGGAAGCACACGTAGGAAAAGCCCAGCCAGCGGATATCAAACGGCGCCGCCAGAGCGGGGTTCTGACTCAGCAGCCCGCGCAGCCCGCGCGCCGCCAGCAGCGAAAGCAGCGGCGCTTTGAGCACCAGCAGCGCGGCGATCAGCAGCAGCAGCACCCCCGGCAGCAGCGCGCGTGCCGAAAGACGCCCCCGGCGCAAACCCGCCCCAAGCCCCAGCCCCAGCAGGCCCAACCCCAGCAGCGCGGGCAGCAGCTGCCCCAGCGCCGGCGGGCGGGTGGCGGTCAGCCAATCCCCCGCGCCCAGGTAGCGCGTCAGGCCCACCAGCAGCACCAGCCCCACCAGCAGCAGCGCGGCGGGCAGGTCCCCCCGGCTGAACGGCGCGGGGCGCACGGCAGTCAGCGGCGCGGCCCCCACGGCGTGCCGTTTCGCGGGCGGCGGCAGGGTCAGCAGCCAGCCCAGGGCGGTCAGCGCCAGGGTGAGGGTCGGCAGCCAGAAATCCAGGTAGCGGATGGGCATAGCGGGCTGCAGCCAGTACAGGCACAGCCCGCTGGCGGCGAACACCAGCCAGGCGCTCAACGCCCGGCTGCGCCACGCCGCCAGGCGCAGCAGCAGCGCCAGAAGCGCCAACACCCCAATCTGCGTCAGCTGCATGATGCGCTTAGAACCCCTGGTATATCCAGGTGGGGGAAAGCTGGGCGGTCAGCACGGTGAGCGCCACCAGAATCAGGCACAGCAGCAGCGCCCAACGGTTTTCGCGCGTCCAGACTCGCCGCGTCCAGGCAGGGCGCGTCCAGACGCGGCGCAAGCGCTTCATTATTGATACCCGCATACGCGCCAGTCGCCGCCCTCTTGCTGCACGCGGTGCACCCGCTCGGCGATGGGAAAGTCCATCTTCTCGTTACCATACGTGGCCACAATCTTGCCGGTGCATTTCACCAGCGTGAAATCCCCATCCTTGCCCGCTTCCTGGCAGTTCAAATCTTGCAGCTCTGTCTTTACCCCCTGAAACGAATCCAGTTCGACGCGCGCGGTATCCTCAAAGCCCGAGCAGGTATAGCTGGCCAGTTTATCCGGGTTCTGCGCGACGATGGCCTGGTAGTAGCCTTGCACAGCCTGGGCCGCCGGGTTTTTACCACCCGCGCCCGCGCAGCCAGCCAGCGCCAGCGCCGCCGCGACCAGCAGGAAGAGTAGCCGTTTCAACATAGCACCTCGTAAGGGAAAGATTTTTGTCCGTTGGGATGCAAGCACCGCAGCAGACAGGATCTGGATTAAGAACGTTTTCAGACTGAATACGGGGGAATTATAAATGAAAATGGAGGATTCGGCGGGGAGAAGAAAAGCGCAGCTTCTGCCTAGTACCCGGCGCTGCACGCTAACCCTAGAGCCATTTATGCCGCCGGGTACTAGCCCAACACCCCGCTTACCAGCTGGTAGATGCCAAAGCCGAACAGCGCCAGGGCCGAGATGCCCAGCAGGGCGCGGTTGACTTTAGGACCCAACTGGCGGGCCGCGCCAAAGAGCACCACCAGCACGATCAGCCCGCCGAGCATGGCCGCGTAGAAACCAAAGACAAAGGCGATGCCCTGCGGCGGGGCTTCGCGCCAGCCGCGCAGCAAGACCGGGCCAGCCAGCAGGCTCCAGAAGAGGTAAGGGCCGGGCGAGAGGAAGTTCATCGCCACGGCTTGCAGCAGCGTCTTTTCGCCCGCGGGCTGGGCCAGCGCCTGCTCGGCGCGGAAGGTGCGGTAGGCTTGCAGGGATTTCCAGGCCAGCCACAGCACGAACAGCCCCCCGGCAATCTGGATCGCGCGCAGGAAGCCCGCCGGAAAGCGGGTCAGCGCCAGCAAGATGAGGGCGATGATCGGCCCATCCGTGATCAATGGGGCCAGCACCGCCGGCAGCGTGCGCCGCCAGCCCAGCTTGAGCGACTGCCCGATGATAAAGGCCTGGAAGGGCCCCGGCGAGGCCGCGCCCGACAGGCCCAGAGACATGCCTTGCAGCAGGTAAGCCAGCATGTCAGGCTGCGGAAGGCGCGGGCGGCGTATCGCCGGGCGGCGTATCGCCGGGCGGCGTGCCGCTGGGCGGCGCCGCTTCCACCGCTGCGGCGTTCGCCGCCAGCCGCGCGCGCGCTTCGCGGTAGGCCTGCCCGGTCAGGCGGTACAGGATCACACCGGCGTAGAACAGCACCGGCATAGCCAGCAGCGGCCCAAACAGGCACAGCACAATGGTGAAGTACAGCAGCTGCATGATGGCAATCCCCACCAGGTAGAGCATGAGGAACGCGCCCAGCGCCAGCAAAAAGCCCACAAAGTTAGCGCGCAGGATGGCCCACCAGGCGTTCACGTCGCCCAGCGCGGCAAAGCGGCGCGTGACCGCCACGTGGGCCACCGCCGCCGGTGAAACGACTGCCGCCAGGACGCCCAGCAGCGAGCCGATGCCCAGCGAGAAAAAGAAGACGATGAGCGATAACATGAACGCCAGCACCATGGGCCCTTGCGCGCGCGTATTTTGTAAGAACGGCATAGTGAAGGTCGTGCCAAAATAGAGCAGCCAACCCGCACCCAGCACCAGCAGCGCGGGCAGCGAAAAGATCAGCCCGGCCCCCAGCAGGCGCAGCCCATCCAGGAACAAATCGTCCCAGCGGTCCCATTCCGGCAGGATAGCCGGGTCGGCGTTCTCCGCTCCGGCGCGGATCAGGCGGGCGAAGTAGCCCGCCAGCGGCAGCCAGGGAATCACCGGGAGGAACAGGCTCGCCAGCCCCAGCGCCGCGCCGATGCCCAGTTTACTGGGCCAGCGCGGGTCGCGGAAGGGGAAGGTAAAGAGATCCCGCATCGCTTGCATACTGACTGAAAGGTCCATTGGGTTCACTCCAGGATTTTGCTCAGGGTGTATTTGGCGACATAGCGGCCATCTACCAGCTGTGAGTTGCGCCGGTGGCCTTCGATTAAAAAGCCCATTTTGTGATACAGCGCCAGCCCGCGCCGGTTGTGGCACATTCCACTCAAATCCAGGCGAATTTCGCGGATGCTCACCGTCATTTCCAGCTCTCCATAACCTTGTTCATTACCTTTCCGGCCCCGAGAACCGGATGCGATGTAACTGGCTGTCGCCTTCCAGGTTGAAGGCGCCTAACAAAATTCCGTCCAGGCGCAGGGTTTTGGGCAGGGCCAGGTCCCGGATCATCGCGACAGCCGCGCCGGTTTGCTGCGGCGTCAGGCGATAGCCCACCGTGACGTGCGGCACCCACACCCCAGGTTCATAAATCGCTGAAAGGCCCTGCAGGTACGGCAGGGCAGCCTGCCAGTAGGCAGAGTGCAGGTCGAGCAGCGCGGTGGTGATGGTTGGAGAAAGGTAGACTACGCCCGAATCCCCTGGGAACACGCCTAAGGCCGGGAAACTCAACGCCAGCGGGGCGGTGCGTTCGGCCAGAGCGCTCCAGGCAGTGCGCAGCGCGCCCACATCCATCGCCTCGGCCATGAACAGGGTCAGGTGCGGCGGGTAGTCCAGGCCGAGCATAAACGAAGACAGGCCGGCATCTGCCACGGCCTGCCAGACGCCGCGTAAGGCGTTTTCACCGGGTTCATCAAAGAGGAAGGCGGCGCCAAAGGTCACAGTGTCTCCCGTGAAGATTTATTGATAACTGCCTAGTCGAGCCTTGTACAACTCCTCAAAATTGTTTTCCGCTTCGGAAAAGTCGCCGATAAACAACGCTTTGAGTAAACCCTGCCGCGGGAAGCTGGCCTGCATCAGCCAGTTGGTCACCGCGCTGACCTGCTCGGGGGGAACATTCAGATCAATGGTGACGTGCGGCACCCAGTGCCCGGGCTGGTAGAGCGGGCTGGGGTCCACGAGGTAGGGGGTGAGTAAATTCCACAGTTCGGCGTGGAAGTCGAGCAGCGCCCGGTTCGCCACCGGGGCAAGGAAGAAGATGGCCTCCTCCCCGCGAAACATGCCCAGCGAGTGAAAAGTGACCGGCAGCGGCGGGTGATTGGCGATAAATTCAGGCAGCACCTTACGCGCCTGCGCCACGTCCACATTCTCACAGGTCAGGATAGACAGGTGCGGCGGGTAGCTGAGCTGCAGCATGCTGGAGGGCAGCCCGGCATCCTCAATGGCCTGCCACAACCCGCGCACCGCGGCATCCGTCTCTTCATCAAAATATAACGCTGCCCCACAAGCCATTGCAATAAACTCCTTGAGCCTGGCTAAAGTTCTTCCCCGTGAATTTCAGTGCGCTCTTACTTTACGGTCTCCGCCACAGCCAGCGAAACGCAGTTGCGCCCGGCCTGTTTGCTGAGATACATGTGCTGGTCTGCGCGGGCCAGCAGCGCGGCAGGCGCTTCGCCCGCTTCGGCCAGCGCCCCGCCGATGGATACCGTCACGCGCACGGCTGCATCCAGCCGGCGATCGATCTCGTCAATAAAAATTAGCGAGCTTTCGACCAGCAGGCGCATACGTTCGGCCACCAGGGCCAGTTCCGCCAAGTCCGTGTTTTCGATGATCGCCAGGAACTCTTCGCCGCCCCAGCGGCCCAGAAAGTCATACGAGCGCAGGCCGTTCGAAAGGCTCTGCGCCACCATGCGCAGCGCCCGGTCGCCGATCTCATGCCCAAAGCGGTCGTTGATTTTTTTGAAGTGGTCAATATCCACCATCAACAGCCCGTAAGGGATCTTCGCGGCCTGCCACTCCCGCTCGGCCGTCTCCAGGCGCGCTTCAGCCATGCGCCGGTTGCCGATGCCGGTCAGCAAATCCAGCATGGCGTCGCGCTGCAGTTCAGCAATGCGCGCCAGGGCAGAGGCCAGGGAACTGTTCTCGGTGAAGATCTCGATCGCGCCGCGCACCTTACCATCCGTAATGTCCGGGAGGATGCGCACGGCGACTGGCACGCGGTGACCGTCGCTGTGATGCAGGTAGACCTGCGTCTCGCGCACCTGCCCATCGCGCAGCGTCATCGCCAGCGGGCAGGCCCCCAGGCACAGCCGCTCGCCGGCTGCATTGATATGCATGAGGATATTGGCGCTGCACAGCTGCCCGGTCACCTTTGCTCCGGCATACCCGGTGATGCGCTCCGCGGCGTGGTTCCAATACAGGATGCGCCGGTCGGGGTCTACGTAGTACACCCCATCGTTAATTTGTTCGAGCACCGCCTGATGCAAATGGGGAGACATTTCCATGCAAAAATTATACCCAAATTTTGGTTATCCAGATATCTATTGCCTGCTTTTCGACAGGGCTGATCAGGCCGGGTTGAACGCCAATATCTTGCGCCACAAGTCCTGCCCCAGGATGCTGTCTGGCGCGGGCAGGCCAACCACCAGCTGGAACTCCTTGCCATCCGCCAGCCGCCGGGCGATGACGCGCACGCCGCTTGCGCCGCCCGCAGCCGGCAGCGTCTGGGCATACAGCAGGAAGGCGCCGCCCGCGCTGAAACGGGGCCAACCGTCCGTACCCGCCGGGTTTGCTTTCGCCAGCAGCTCCACCGCGCCCGTTGCAGGGTCGAGCCGGTAGATACCCGGGCCGGTGAAGGTGGCGCTGGCATTGGCCGGTGACAGCGCGTCGCTGACAGAGGTCACGCTGAAGGCCAGGCGCTGCCCGTCCGGCTGCCAGGTCAGGCCCTCGATATCCAGCCCATCCGGCAGCGGATAGCGCAGCTGGCCGGTCTGGAAGTCCAGGAGCGCCAGGCGCGCCTGCATATTGTTCTGTTCGGTTCCCGAAACGAGGAAAGCCAGCCTGCCGGGTTGGTCCACCTGCCCGGCGGGGCGCGGCTGCCAGGCAAACACGGCGCGCATGCCCAACGGCGCGGTCACGTTCAGCGAGGCCACGCTGCCGTCCGTGGTGTCAATGGTGATCAGTTCGCCGCCAAAGATCATGGCGCTGTTGTTGGCATAGTAACGCTGCGCCAGCAGTTTCTGCGTGCCGGGGATGAAATCCACCAGGCTCACCAACTGGTCGGGGGACTGGGTCGGCACAGGCAGCAGCTGTTCCTTGCCGCCGGGAGGCGTCAAATGCAGCAGCCAGTTCAGATCGGCGGTGTATTCCAGGCGCGCTTCCAGGCCATCCGCGGCGCGCACCGCGCCGTCCAGGCTGACGGTGCCGTCGTTCAACCAGTCTGGGGTGGGCTGGTCAGGCGGGGCGGTGAAGCTCTGCGCCTGGCGGCCATCCGCGCTGTAGACCTGGTAGCCCTGGTCGCCCACGGACACCAGCAAACGCTGCCCATTCGGCGACCACTTCAGCCAATCCGCGCTGAGCGCGGTCTGCCAGCCGCTGCCATCTTCCAGGTTGAGCACCACCAGGCGCTTGATATCCGGATCGAAGAACGCCAGGTGGCCAGGGATGGCCGGAGCCTGAACGTCACAGCCGAAGATCTGCGGGGTGCGCGCGCAGTCGCTAAAAGGTGTGCTCAGGTTGCTTTGCAACAGAGCCGGGGCCGAGCCTTGCGGCGCTGCCGGGTATGCGCTTGCAGCACCTGGGGGGCTGGCCGTCTGCAGTGGGGCCGGGTAAGCCCCAGCGCCGGCCGGCAGTGTCGCCGTCGAGAGGGCGCATATGCCGGAAGAACTGGCCGGGTAGGCGCAGCCGGGCGGCGGCGTGGCCGTCTGGGGGAGCATGGTGCGCACGGCCGTGGCCGAATTCGCGGTAGGCGCGAGCGGCGGTTCTTTCACCGGCGGCGGGGCGAGCGTCGCCGGGCGGGCCGCTACACAGCCCGTCCCCGTGAGCAAAATCAAGATCAGGGCATACCGGTAAATTAAGCGTTGCAGCATAAAATCTCCTATCGATCCTTGATATTCTTCCCTAAAAACGGGCCGCGGACCACGACCTTGGTGCCCTGGCCCGGCGCGGAGTTGATGGAAAGCTGCCCGCCGACGGTTTGAGCGCGCTCATTCATCCCCACCAGGCCAAAGTGACCGTCACTCGCCAGCAGTGACAGGTCTTTTGGCGGCGTGAATCCAACGCCATTATCCCGCAGCTCAAGCATGAATTCATCCGCGCTGATCTGGAAAGTCACCCATACCTGACTGGCCTGCGCGTGATGCAAGATATTGTTCAACCCTTCTTGAAAGATGCGGAACAGGGTCATGCGGGCCTGGTCCGAGAGCTGCCGCCCGTTTTCGCTCAGCTCAAGCTCGATAGCGACGTTCGGGTAGCGCTCCTGCATATCCTCAGCGTGCATGCGGATGGCGCGCGCCAGGCCAAAGCGGATTAAAGCCGGGGGGCGCAGGTCATTCACGATTTCCCGTAATTCGCGCACGGCGTTCTGCACGCTCACCGCGATTTGTTCGAGCTCCAGGCGCAAGTTCGGGTCGGGGAAGGCTTCTTTGACGATCTGAACGGTGAAAGCCATGCTCGACAGGGACTGGATCGGCCCATCATGCAGGTCGCGGGCGATGCCCTGACGCTCGCTTTCGCGCAGTTCCATCAGGCGCTGCTGCACTTCGATATGCGCCTTGGCCTCAATTTGTTCAGCCTCTAACTGCTGGATGCGGGTCATATCCAGAAATACGCCCACCGCGCCGGCCTGTTTCCCCTCTTCGTCAAATAGTGGGCTGGCATTTCCCAGCAAGTGGCGCATTTCCCCATCGGGGAAAACCATATCAAAGGCATAATCACGCACCGGTTTCCCCGTAGCTGCCGTCAGCTGGATCGGCAGCTGGTCTGGCGGGATTTCATGCCCATCCTGCAAGGTGATAAAGGGGCTCAGGTTTTCTTTTCCCGGCCCGCTTTTCGAAAGGTTATCTCCCGGCTGCATGCGCATTAATTCCAGCGTCATGCGGTTGCCAGTCATCACTTGCGCCTGTACGTCGTGAGTGATCCAGATAAAGGCCGGGACGGCATCCATAACGGCCTCCAGCTCGGCCCGGCGCGCGCGCGCGCGCTGCTCGCTCCGCTGCAGAGCCTCGGTTGCCATTTTCAGTTCGGTCAAATTCTGGAATACAAAGGAGATCAGCACCGTTTCTCCCTGGCGGTTCTTTATCGGTGCGAAACTGTAGGACAGGATGCGCTCAGAGCCATCCCGCTTATTGCGGTAGAGCAGTTCGAAATCGCGCACAAAATCTCCCCTCAGCGCGCGGTAGGCGGGCAGTTCTGGCATCGGGATGACGCGGCCATCCAGGTAGCACATCTCGACTTCATCTAAATACTGATCTAAGCGGGCGAACATATCCGCCTGGGATTTGAAGCCGTGCAGCTTCAGCCCGGCGGCATTCAATGAGACCGGGTTGCCGGAAGGATCTTCCAACCCCACCCCGATCGGCAGATGCTCGATCACCGCGGACAGCTTTGCCCGCTCCACCTCCAGGATATCAGCCAGGTCGTGGTAGCGCTGTTCGCTTTCGCGCAAAGACACTTCCATCGCTTTGCGCTCGCTGAAATCCCGCCAGGTATTAATCGCGGCGAGAATGTGCCCCTGCTGGTCGCGGATAGGCCCGGCGCTGACCAAAACGGGGATGCGTTTCCCGTCTGCGGCTTGGATGACAAATTCCTCATTGCGGACGATTTCCCCGGCATGGCTGGCACGGTACAGCGGCATTTGCTCGCGCTCAGGGCGGGTCTCGCCGTCTGCCAGGAATATATGCCAGGCATCTTGATGCTGGCCCACGGGGATTCCCAGGATTTCCGGGCGCGAACCCGCGCCGATTAAATCCAGGCCATAGCCGCTCACCCGCCGGATGGGGAAATCGGGCGGCCCGCCGGTGATGACAATCCCTTCCGGAAGATATTCCAGCACGGCCTCCAGCAGCAGGCGGCCTTCTTCCATCTCAGCCCGGGCCGCCTGCAAAGCTGCTCCAGACTGCTTGCGCTCGGTGATATCGCTGAAGTAAACCGACAGGCCACCTTCCGCGGAAGGATAAATGCGTACTTCCACCCAGATATCGATCGTGGGAGAAAACGTTTCAATATAGATCGGCGCGCGCTCCTGCATCGCGCGCAGGAGCGCCTGGTAGCCCTCCGCTTTTACATAATCGGGGAACAATTCCCAAAGCACCTGCCCCAGCAGGCTTTCGCGCGGGCGGTCCCACCATTCCTCTGCTTTGCGGTTGATATAGGTCAGCCGCCAGTCCGCATCCACGGTGAAGAAAGCATCGCTGATGCTTTCCAAAATCTCATTGGCCCGTTCAGCAGCCGCATGGTCCTTTTTTTCACGCTGGCTGCCCGCCTGGCATTCTGCTTCCAGCCGGTCAATTTGCTGGCGATATTCCGCCAGCAAGCGTCCCTGCTCTGCAATAATATTTCGCAGCTGTTCCAGCCCTGACGAAAGACAGTCCCCCCCTTCCGGCAGCTGTGCCGCCTGCTCAGCCAAATCCTCCAGAATTAATTCTGCCTGGTTTTTGGGAACAGAATGGTTTACAGGGGTCATCCAACCTCCCTTGTCTAGGTCATCAAATTTTGCCCCCGAGTCTCTAAGATTATAACATCAGCCGGGATGGAGGTTTGTGGATTTGGAGAAGTTGTTCGGCGCGCCAGCATTCACCCCCCGCCTTATAACTTTGCCTGAATATCCACGACCTCCGGCTCGAACTGAAGCCGGTACAGCCGGGCATAAACGCCGTTCAGCGCCATCAATTCGGCATGGGTGCCCTGCTCGCCGATGCCCCGCTCGGCCAATACCACAATGCGGTGCGCGTTGCGAATGGTGGATAAACGGTGCGCGATGACAAATGTAGTGCGGTTGCGGGCCAGGTCTGCCAGGGCATCCTGAACCACTTTTTCACTTTCGTTATCCAATGCGCTGGTAGCTTCATCAAAAATAAGCAGGGGCGGGTTCTTTAAGAACACGCGCGCGATACTCAGGCGCTGCTTTTGCCCGCCAGATAACTTCACCCCGCGCTGGCCAATATCCGTGTCGTAGCCGTCTGGCAGGGCCAGGATGAAATCATGCGCGTTGGCCTGCTTCGCCGCCGCGATGACCTCCGCCGGGCTGGCATCCGGCTTTCCATAACGGATGTTATCAAAGACCGTCCCGGCGAATAAATATACGTCCTGGTGCACCACACCCACATTCCTTCTTAACGAGCGCAGGCTGATCTCCTTGATGTTAATCCCGTCCAGGCAGACTTCCCCTTCACTGACCTCGTAAAAGCGCGGGATCAGCGAGCACAGCGTGGTTTTGCCCACCCCAGATGACCCCACCAGCGCGATGTATTCCCCGGCCTGCACCTCCAGAGAGACGTCTTTCAGGATTTCGGTCTGGTTCTCCTGATAGCGGAAGCCGACATGCCTGAATGCGACGTTGCCCTGCACCTGCCGCAAGTCCCGCGCCCGCGGCGCATCCTGAATATCAGGCGCGATCGCCAGGATTTCCATAAAGCGTTCGAACCCGGTCACGCCCTCCTGGAACTGCTGGGTCATATGGGTCAGCTTTTGGATGGGTTCAATCAGGTTGCCGATATACAGCAAAAAGGTGATCAGATCCGCGAGGTCTAATGAGGCATGTACGATACTCGCGCCGCCGATCACAATTACCGTGACGGTGATGAGCTGTGTCAGCAGGCCCACCCCTTCATAAAGGTAGGCCTCGCTCTTGTAACTCGCTTTGCGGCTTTCCAGGAAGCGCTGGTTTTCATACTCAAATTTTTTCTTTTCCGTTTCTTCATTGGTAAAGGACTTCACCACGCGAATGCCGCTCAGGCTGTCCTCGACCTGGGCATTGATATCGCCAATGCGCTCCTTGTTTTGTTTTAGCGCCAGGTGCATCTTCTGGCTGAAATAGAAAGAGAAAACCGCCAGGATGGGCAAAAAGAGAAAGACTGCCAGGGTCAGGCGCAGGTTGATATTCATCAGGATCACAAACGCGCCGATGAACTTTACCGAATAAATCAGGTAGTCCTCCGGCCCGTGATGATATAACTCGGCCAGGGATAACAAGTCATGCGTAATGCGCGACATCAACTGCCCGGTGCGGTGCTCATCATAAAAGCGGAAGGACAGCTTTTGATAATGGTCGAACAACTCACTGCGCAGGTCGCTCTCCATCATGGCCCCCAGGACATGCCCGCGATAGTCGACATAAAAGCTGGCCACCGTCTGCACCCCAATCAGCGCCACCATCAGCGCGCCTACCTTATAAATCTGGGTGAGCGCATCCGCCAGCTTTCCTTCCAAAATATTCTTAGTGATATAACGCGCCCCCAGGGGCAGAAGCAGCGTAATCCCCGCGACCAATAACGCGCAGATCATCACCGAGATAAAAGTCCCCAGGTACGGGCGATAGTAAGACAAAAATTTTCGGGTTTGAGCCTTCATTAAACGGCGATCTCCAGAGTTTGCATGAATAAAAAAGCCGCGGCAGCGCGACGTATCGCGAACCGCGGCCCGGCAGGGGTTCCCTTTCAGCCCAAGCCGAAAGCGGAAACAAAAACCACGGAGCAAGAGCGCACCCGTGGCCAGGAATTCAATTCAAACGCAAACCAAAAACAGCTGCAGTCGACGGATGCACTCACATAACAGGCGCTATTCTATTCCCCAATGCCGTCATGTGATTGCACCTCCTTCTCAAAGATTAGATGCTTCCCAGGGGAATCATCTGAATCTATTGTAATGGATTGGGGAGGATTGTCAAGAAGGAAAATGATGTGGGGGAAGACCGTCCACGAATGCGCTGCGCGCGCAGCGCATTCGTGGACGCCTTCCAGCCCCCTCAGCCCCTGATCATCCGGCACTGCTCTACCACTACCTGCGGAGCAAACAAGCGTACGTTTTGCTCGATCTCGCGCAGCTGCGCCGCGACGCTCGCCTCTGGCACGCCGCTGGGGGCATAGGCGACGTACAAAACCCGCTGCGTGAGCGGGGTAATCGGGGAGCGGTTATCCTGACCGTACAGGATGGAACAACCAATGCCGCCTGGGTCGCGCATGAGCATGTCACCCGCGCGGATGGGCCGCGCATCACCGCTCATCTGCGTCATCACATCGCCTTCCCGCGACACATCGATCCAAACCGGCTGCACCAGCTTTGCCACATCGTGCCCGGCAGTCAAGACCAGCGTGCCGACCTCGGCAGTGAAGTTCGCATCCACCAGCGGCGATACGGCGGGCAAGTTCTTGCCCTTCAACACGATCGATTCCAGTTGAAGCTGCACGTGGTAGGTTTTATTAAAGCGCTTGTAATACTGCTCATAAGCGGCGATCAACGGCAGCGCCAAAAAGTCTTTGCGGCTGAACCCGGCGTAGTCGCTTCTTAAACGCGCCTCCGTTTCCCGTTTGCGCTGCTCCAGCCGGGGAGCAGGCAGGGTGTTATCGACGCCGGAAAGCTCCAGCAGCCCAATCACCGCTACATTCTGGACTGTATCAGGAAAATCCAGATGTACACGGACGAAATGACTTTAGAGCAATTTCGGAATGATGCTCTCCGAATTGATGCCGTGATCCGCAATTTAGAAATCATCGGTGAAGCCGCCGGGCATATTCCATTGGAAGTTCAAGAAAAGTATCCTCATTACTCCGAAAATCATTTCCCTACTTTGCTAACATTTGCCTCAACACCTGCATCTGCCGCTTACTCTCTAACCGCGCAGCTTTCAAATTCATCAAATCCGGCCCGAGCTAGTGAAAAATCCTCATCCCCCATCCCCTTCTCCAGTTTCGCAAAAGCGGCGAAACTGGAGAAGGGGTGCCTGCTAAAGAACATAGGTGGCTGCGGTTACGGGTGTTTTTCATAGATCGGTTGCAAGATTTGCTCCAGCACCTGATCGGTCTGCTCCAATACCTGATCATTAGTGAACCGTATAACCCGAAAACCAAGCGCCATAAGAATATGCTCCCGTTCCTGGTCAGCTTCGATTTGCTGCTGATGAACTTCCCCATCAACTTCAACAATCAATGCCGCGCTTGCGCAATAGAAATCGACGATAAACCGGTCAATTAAAAACTGACGGTTGAATTTCAGCCCTGCAAGCTGGCGTCCGCGCAGCCGCTGCCAGAGCAGGTCTTCGGCTGAGGTCGGGTCTTGGCGCATCTGGCGTGCGACTGCCCGCAGCTTTCCTCGGAGCTTTAGGTCCTGGTGCGAATAGTGTTTTACCATTGAATCACTATAGCATGATTTTCAGAAACAGCCCCCATACCTCCCAACCCATCGAAACAACCTGTTCCATAAAAAGGCATCCCCTTCTCCGTTTTCGCCGCTTTTGCGAAAAGGGAGAAGGGGACCGAGGGGATGAGGATCTTACCTCCTCACCTGCTCCCGCAGCACCGCCATCTGGCGCTTGCTTTCCTTGCGGGCCTCTTTCAGCCGCTTCGCATCTGTCCCGTACTGCCGCAGCGTATCCAAAATCACCATCTCCGCCGCCACGTAGGCCTCCCCCACCTCAGCCACCTCCGCCGCAATCTCCTTCGGGATGGTGGTCACCCCGTTGACGTCCGCGTGCAGCAGATCATCCGGCAGGATATGCACCCCACCCACGCGCACCGGCACGTGCACGTCCGGCGTATGCGAGTACCCATGCGCGGCGATGGTGCCGTTGGTGAAGACCGGGAAACCGATAGCGCGCACCTGGTCCAGGTCGCGCCCCGCGCCGGAGGTGACCAGGCCAACCGAGCCGAAGGTCTGGTAGGTGGTGCACATTATCTCGCCGAACGTGGCCGAGACCGCCGGGTCGTCCAGGTCTTGAAAGACGACGATGGGCGGACCAGAAAGCTCGCCAAAACGCGCCACCTGCACTTCGATGTTGTCATACACATCCTGGCCGGGCGGCGGGGGCGCTGAGGAGCGGAAGGTTGCCGTGGCGGCAAAGCCGACGATGGGCGGCAGCTCGGGGAAGGCAGCGCGGATGCGCGCATCCATATAACCGGTGCTGCGCGGGCGAATTTGAAACAGTTCAATGATGTTGCAGATGGTAGGGGTATCAAAACTTTGCAGTTTTTTCAACATGGCCCCGGTGATTTCAGACATAGTGATTTCTCCAATCGTAAGGTAGGTTCATTTTAGCTGAGTTTTGTCTATTCGGCAGGCGATTTTGGCTGCGCAGGTCCGTCTGGGGTAATCCCTACTCGCTGAATGTGGAGAATCCCAATTTTTTCCTTACCGCAAAACCACTATCATTCGGTTTAGAAGGTAGACGAGAAAGAAGATGTTTCCTCTTTTACATTTACGATACAATCGGCGAAAATTTAAAGGCAAATGCGCGCTTTCAGCGCGGCGCAGTTCAGCACGGCGCTTTGCTGCGTAAAAGGTTAAATCCCACAGGCGGGCAGAAGGGACACGGATAGTTATTATGAATAGGATGCAGACCATTATAAAACGGCTACAAATGGGTTCATGGCGTTGGGCCAGGTATCAAATGTGGCTTTTGGCGGCAATGGTCTGTCTCACCGCAGTGGGCTGCGCGGTTCCTGCCTCTGCCAGGGCATTAATTCCGGCTACCGGCGCGCAGCAAGCCGTCGTCCAGGTGCACGAATACGCGCTGATTGAACAGTCTGCCGATAACCCCGATCACGCAAGCTTTCAGAAGCGCGTCCCGGCGGCGGTGATGGCGAACCGAACCGGCTGGAACTTTCAAAGCCCAGCTGCAGACCTGAAAGCCTCTAACCAGGCCCTGGCGCCTTTCGGATTTCACCTGGCGCTGAACCCTTCCCCGCCTTTCAGCGGCTTCGCTTTATATAAAAAAGATGCCCTGGTCGCGCGGGATATCGCCCACTTCTGGCCCGTCTCGGTAAAAAACGGCAGTTCGAGCAGCATTTCGCAGGCCGAACGTGATTTCTTGCTGCCCTTCGTCACCCTATCCGGCAGCCGGCTGGTCGCCAGCACTTCGGGCATCCACCCCTGGCTGGGGCAGGACACGCAGCCGGTGTTTAACGGCGACCAGATCGCTTATGCGGATACATACGACAGCCAGGCAAGCCTCATCGCCGGGCCCAATGGGCTGTACAATGGGTCAACCAGCAGCAGCGCCGCGCAAAAAACGGCCCCTGACCCTTCCAACCCGCCCTCCGACCTGCATACCTGGGGTAAACATTGGGCGCTGGTAACCAATGGGCAAGCCACCCTGGATGGACAGGACCTGAATAAGGCGCTGGGCTACGCCAGCGTCTTCGACTGGCAGATTATCGCTGGGCAGCCCTGCTACTTCTATACCCGCTCTGGCATCACCCATATTAATTTTGCCGGGCAGGACCTGCCTTATACCTATGATCAAATCGTACACGGCAATCCGGGCGACCTCAGCATCTTCAACCCCGGCAGCAACGGGCACATCTTATGGTTCTATGCTTTGCGCGATGGGCTTTGGTACTACGTCGAAATCGGCTAGTTTTATCTGATCCTTTTTCGCATCCAGCGTGCCGCGGAAAAAATTTCCGCGGCACGCTGGATGCTATAAGAAGGGGGCATTCCCCTATCTCATTTCTGGAAACTTACCCATTGTGACGCTTCTTCCCATAACCTATGATCCAAATGAATACATTAATCGACGCTTGACAATGAATACTTGACGGGTTTGTATTTTTAAATGAGAAGGAGTGTAAGTTCATATGAAAAAAAAGTTAAGTATCGTCACCACCTTTCTGGTGACCGGGGCGCTGTTTTTGGCAGCTTGCAGCACGGCGACCACGGGCAGCACTAAAACACGATTTAATCCGAATCCGGGCAGCCCGAACAACAACGCGGCCCTGACGCCCGGCGGCTTGCCCAGCTCAACCCCGCTGCCAACTGTACCGAACGGCATGGGCGGCCTGATGCTCAATACCCCGAAGGTCGGCACCAGCCACGAAGGCCAGGAGGACCTGGGCCTGGTAGGCACAGAAACCCCAGAAATTCAAGAAAGCGCCAATGGCAGCGAGAACAACACCGGCGGGGTAGGTTCAACCGGCGCAAACTCGCCGAGGCAAAGTAATTCGGAAAATGGAAACGCGGCCGCTACCGCACCTGCCAGTTCTGGGAATATCCCTGCGACCGGTGGAAATAACAGCGCGACCAGCGCTGCAACCCAAACACCGGCCCCCGGCGTCAGCGGTAGCGCCCCAACCAGCGTCGTGATCAATGGCGCATCCGGCGCGATTGCCAAATCTGGACAGTACGTGCTGATGTCACGCCTGTTGGATATGTATGTGAATGATGCGAACGGGCAGCAGATCGGTTCCGTCGCCGGGGCGTTGGTCCAACCCAACAGCGCAAACGCGACGGCCGCAGGAAATGCTGCCTCCATTATTGGGAATGGGCTCGGCAACAACGAGAACGGCAACGTCAGCAATGGAGCAACGGCAGTAGCGCCTTTTGGTTCAACCGAAACGCCAGGCAGTGCCGCCAATGCGCAGGCAGCCAGTAACGGGCAAGTGCCCAGCATCGCTTATCTAATCGTTAAGATTGGTGGCAATCCATCGGCGATAGGGAATAACAGCAGCAATAATGCGCAGGCAGCTTCATCTACATCTGGTACATCTGGCAACGCTGCTGGAACGCAGTCAGCTTCCGCGACACCCACGACGGCGATCAATCACGCGAACCAACCCAACCCGGCTGCCTCCGCTGCCAGCCATTTCATCTTGATTCCCTGGCAGGCGGTGCAGCCGAACCTGGTCAGCTCTCCATCGAGCGGGCCGGGGAGGATAACCCCAACCCCGACGGAAAACCCCAGTCCCACCGCGAGCAGTAGGTTAACCCAGGCTCCGCAGCCTACGGCAACCGGCAGCAGCCAGGCAAACGCTACGCCGACAACCGCAGCCACTGCTACAGCGACTGCCACCGCAACCGCCACCGCGACAGCCACCCCATCCGGCACAAAGTCACCCAGCAGCGCGTCCGCGCAGAACAACACCGTGAAGAATAACCTGGTGGTTAATTTGCAGGGTTCCGCCGTGGCAAACGCGCCGGCCTTTGATCCGAATTCTTATGAGGGTCAGGTCAGCCAGAACGAAAACCAGTACTGGGCGAATCAGAATGTGAAAGTGGCTAACGCTGCCAGCAATCTGGTTATGGTTCAAGGGCCTTTCAAGAATGTGACCTTGAAAGATATTAACGGCAACAACCTGGGCAGCCTCAGCGACTTTGCAGTCAACCTGCAAACGGGCGCGATCGATTATGCCGTCCTCTTAAGCAATGGCACACTCAATGGCTACAGCTTCCTGGTGCCGATGAACCGCATGACTGAAAAGAACCCTGGCAATGATAACCTGGGCGTGTTCCAGATGACCGTGCAGAACTCGGTTTTCACCAACGCTCCCCAATTCAATGGTGAAGATATTAACAACGCGGGGATGAATAATGCGATTAACAACTACTGGAACAGCATAACTTCACCGTAAGGTATGCGCCCAGCATAAAATAGCTCAAAAGGGGCTGTCCAAGCAGCTGGATTGGACAGCCCCTTTTTTCATTAAATGGACGAGATCCAGGTCCTTCCCAGGGAAAACCCTATTGGCGGTTGGGAGCATCCTGTTAAGCGGAGAGGAGGGTCCTAGTTGTACAAAATTGAATAATTTTTTATCATAGCAGGCGTATGTTCTGAGGATAGAAGAATAACACTTTGTACCTTCCTCGGCACGGAAAGAATAACCGTTCAAGATTTAATAAGGAGATCTTGGATCGAATGAAGAAGACCAGTTTAATTGCAACTTTCATGCTGCTGGCCGCCATGCTCTTAGCAGCTTGCGGCTCGAACGCAAACAATAATCAACAGACGCCTGGGGCCTTGACCACCCCTGGCGCGAACGGCGTGCTGACCACTGGCACGCCTGGTGCAGGCCTGACCACTGGTACGCTGCAAGCGCCCGGTGTTGAGACCACCAATACCGTCGTCCCTGGGGCCACGACTGAAACGCCCGCAGCTGGCGCTGGCCTGGCGACTGCCACGACGGCAGCCGGCGCTGGCCTGGCAACTGCCACGACCGCAGCTGGCACTGGCCTGGCAACTGCCACCACGGCAGCCGGGTCCGCTTTAGCCACCGATACGCCCAGCGCGGCCCTGACCGGCACACCCAGCGCCGCCACCGGCAGCACCCCGGGCGCTAACGTCCCCGTGACGGGCAACAACCAGTGCCAGCCGCTGCTGCTGACCCACTTCATGGGCGCGCAGGTAAACGACTCGCAGGGCAATCTGCTGGGTAAGGTCAACGGCGTGATCGTTTTGACCGGCCAGACGGCGGCGACCAACAACGCCGCGGGCGGCGCGACTGCCGTACCGAATAATAACCTGCTGACCACGCAGACCCCGGGCGCAAGCGCGGCCGGAAGCAACCTGACCACCACTGAAACGCCGCTGGCCAATGGCGCCACGACCACGCAGACGCCTGCTGCAAACGGTGCGGCGAATACGCCTGCTGCAAACGGCGTGGCGAATGCCCAAGCGGCGCAGGGCGGGCCTACTATTGAATACGTAGTCGTCAACCAGGCTGCTAATGGCACCGCCCAGGGCAATAATGTGCTGGTGCCGTTTGGCGTGTTCCAAAACCTGAAGCAGAGCACGGTTCCGGGCAGCGCGAATGCGGGTAACTGCATGCTGACCGTCAACCTGCCCGCCAGCGCTTTGAACGGCGCCCCGGCGCTCGATCTGAACAACCTGCCTGACTTCACCAACCAGGGTTGGGATCAGCAGTTCCGCACCTACTGGACGCAGCAAGGTATGCTCGTCCCGCAGACCGGCGTGGCAAATGCCCCCACCGGCAACACGGTCATGCTCTCCGAACCTTTCAACCCCATTAACGTGACCAACACCAACGGCGAGGAACTGGGCGAAGTGAGAGATTTCGTGATCAACGCGCAAACCGGTCAGTTGAAAGACGCGCTGGTCGAATCGGCCACCGTGCTGGGCATCGGCGAAAAGGCTTTCGTCGTCCCCACCTCCGCCATGCGCTGGACCAATAACGCCAGCGAAAAAGGCAGCAATGGCACCCTGCTGGTCAACGCCAGTAAGGACCAGTTTGAAGCTGCTCCCAGCCTGAGCAACAACAGCCTCAACGGCATCGACATCACGCAACCCGGTTGGGATACGCAGTACAACAACTACTGGAACAACCCCAACAACGGCACCCCCGGCGGGTTCTAAAATCCATCCATAATTAACCAACTTGCGGAGCTGTCCAGTAAATTTGGACAGCTCCGCATATTTAATTTCTATCCTCCCCAGGGAGGACCCCCAGGTATCCCCCCAAAATGGCGCATTGGCGCAGGGGGGAAAGATGGGGGATATTGGCGCGCGGCTATTGACAGGCCGTGGGAAAGTCGGGATAATCTTTCTAGAACATTAATTCTACATTACAGAAAGGGCTTCGCATGCCTCGTCCACTTCAGCCGCCCCGCGGCCTATTTATCGGCACCTACTGGTTGTTCGATCCAGGACTATCGCCGAATGTCAAAGAAACCCTGCTCCAGTTGATGGTTTTTGCCTGGGGCAGCTCGGGTTGCACGACACCTCCCCTATCCTATGCGCAATTGGAACACCTGACCGGGAAAGACGCCCGCACTCTGCGCGGGCACCTGGCGGCGCTCAGAACCTACCAGGCTGTGCTGAGTTTACAGCCCGCTGGCGTCGGCCAATTTATTGTCAACCTGGCTGGCTGGCTGTTCCGCAACAATCCCGAGACCACTCCCCCAGCCCCGGCTGCTGAAGACGCGCCCACCGCCGCGCGCTCACCCGCTGGCAAGTTCTTGCCACAGCCTGATCAGATAGATCTTAATCAAGATCAATATCAAGAAGAAGAAAAAGATATTAAAGCCTTCCCTCTTCTTCTTAATGATCAGCAGCCCGCGCCAAAAGTCAAAACTGGCGCGCCAAAAGTCAAAACTGGCGCGGCAAAAGCCGCAGCGGAGAAACCAGCCGCGCAAAATGCACCCGCCGGGGTGAAAAAGGCCAAAAAGAAAAACCCGCTCTCAGGAGAACTGCAAATAAGGCTGCGTGAAGCTGGTGTATTTCCCACGCTGCTGGAAGAGATCAGCGCGCGCGCCCAGGAGGGCCGTTACAGTGAAAAAGACCTGGCCAGCCTGCTGGAATGGTGCCAGGATGACCAGCCCGAGAATGCCGCCCGCCTGTTTGTGGGCCGCCTGCGCGCTGGGGCGCGCGCCCCAGGCCTGTACGACACACCCGCCTGCCACAACTGCGGCAAACGCGGCAAACACGCCGACAATTGTTATATGCGCTACGCCATCGAGTAAACCACGATGCCTGCCGTGCTGTTCCTCCCCAATGATCACCTGCTGGCCTGGTTTGCCCGGCTGCCGGCTGAACCGCTGCCGCGCCTGGTGCAGCGCATTAACCAGGGCCAGTGGCCGATCCCGCAGGAATGGCAGGAACAGATTCACGCGCGCTTTGAATTACCACCTGGCCCACTGGCCTTGTATGCTGAAGCAGCGCTTCCAATAGACGCGGCGCTTCCTTCGGAATCGGCGCTTCCTTCGGAATCGGCGCTTCTGTATGAGGCGCAGGGCGAACTGCTGATCATTCGCCCGCTTCAGCCGCTGGTGGAAAAAGCGGGCGGGCTTCCCCTGGCCCGCCCGCTAAACCTCAGCACAGCCCAACGCCGCCTGCTGCGCCTGCTGGCTCAGGGCCTCACCCAGGCCGAAGCCGCCCGGCAGCTCGGACGCACCCGGCGCTGGGCCGTTTTCCAGCTGCGCGAAATCCGCCGCGCCACCCGCCGGGCAGGGCGCGGCTGATGGTTTGGGGGCGGTTTGACCTCACCCCCGGGCCCCTCTCCAAAATTGGGGCCCCTTGACCCTGCCCCGGTAGAGTGGACAGAATTAAAGGGTGAGATTGTATTCGAAATCAACCGGGCTGAAATAGCCCAAAGACGAGTGTAAACGTTGACGATTGTACCAGACCTCCAAATACTCAAAGATGGTGGTGCGTGCCAGGGCACGGGTGGCAAAGGGGCCGGTCACGCACTCGGTTTTGAGGGTGCCAAAGAAACTCTCGATGACCGCGTTGTCGTAGCAGTTGCCCACCCGGCTCATGGAGAGCTGGGCCGCGGCCGCTGTCAGGCAGGTCAGGTAGGCGGCGGAGGTGTACTGGCAGCCCTGGTCGGAATGGTGCAGCAGCCCGGCGGGGGGCTGGCGGTCGCGCAGTGCCATGCGCAGGGCGTCGGCCACCAGCGGGGTGTCCATCGTGGGGCGCATCGCCCAGCCAATCACCTTGCGGGAAAACAAATCCAACACCACCGCCAGATACAACCAGCCCTCGCCCGTCTCGATGTAGGTGAAGTCGCTGACCCATTTGGTGTTCGGGGCCACCGCGCTGAAGTCCTGATTGAGCCGGTTGGGAGCGGGCACCACGCCCGCTTGCCGTTGGGTGGTCACTGGACGGCGACTGCGGCGGGGCAAGGCGCATAGTCCGTCCAGGCGCATCAGGCGCGCTACCCGGTTGCGTCCGCAGCGCTCGCCCTTGCGCCCCAAGACGACCTGAATGCGTGGGCTGCCGTAGGTCTTGCGGCTGGCGGCATATTCCGCCCGGATCAGCACCAACAGCGCTTCGTTGGCCTGCGCCCGGTCACTGGGCGTACGCTTGCGCCAGGCATAGTACCCGCTGCGTTGCACCCCCAATACCCGGCACATCCGCCGTACCTGGAACTCCTCCCGATGGGCATCGATGAAGGTGTACTTCATGCGCTTTTCCGGGAGAAAATGCTGACTACTTTTTTTAGGATCTCCCGCTCTTCGGCGATCTCCCGTAGTTCCCGTTCTAAGCGTCGGATTTCGCGTCTGGCCGCTTCCAGATCGTTCGGTTCCAGGCTGGCTTTCTGGCCCTCCGGCGCAACCACCTGGTACCGGTTCTGCCATTTCAGCAGCATCCCGGGCGTGATCCCCAATTCTCGCTCAATTTGCTGGGCACTTTTTTCGCTGCGTTTCAACAAAGCCAGTGCCTCTAATTTGAATTCTTCCGTATATTCGCGATATTTCTTGTCACTCATGATCTTTCTCCGTTCGGTCTTAGGGTACTGGATTCATCCATCTTTTGTGTCCACTAATTCGGGGGAAGGTCACCTACCGCATGTTAGAGAGGGGTGCCTACGGTAGCGTATCGCCGTGATGGATCAGCACTTCTGGCCTCCCTCTCTCTCATCGCCCGGACATGGCGGAGAGAGGGCCTACGGTTCGCCGCAAGGATGGGTTGCCCAACGCAAGGAGAATAGGGCGGCGAACCGCGGAGTGAGGTTCCTCGTATAATCCTTGATCCGCACTCTGCCAGAAAATGCCTGCATCTACTGCTTGCAATTTGTTGTATAATTTTATTAGCGGCAGTTACTGCTTCTGTCAAATATTGTAGACAGGCGGTAGGCTGTCAAATATCGGGGGTAAAGCGGAGTTCGTTTGCTGCATCGTCAGGAGCCGGTCCGTCCGGAAGCGTGGGGAGAAATGGCGGCGATGCGCCAGTAAGCGGAAGCACGGCTCAAATCATTTTTACATAACAGCATTCCATATTCGGAAAAACGGCCGATCCTTGCCCGGCTGTATACCTACCGGACCTGTTTTTTTGTTACCTTACTCGAGGTTTGTCTATGCCCAAACCCTCCTGGCGGATTTTGATCATCGCCGATGACAAGAAGGTTTTTTTGCACGTTCAGGAGATCCTGAATGAGGGTAACGAGAATTCTATCCAGCTGGAATGGGCGCCCTCCTCGGCGCGCGGGTTGGAGGGGCTGCGCTCCGGCCGCTTTGACGGCGCGCTCGTGGATGCTGCCGTGCAGCCCGGAAACGGTCTGGATTTCCTGCGCGAAGCAGCGGCGGCTGACGCCGCCAACCAGACTCCGCTGATCCTGCTGCTTGACGAGGCGCATGAAGAAATAGAGCAGGCCGCTCAGGCCGCCGGCGCGGATGGCTGGCTGGTCAAGAACGAGCTCAGTGAAAGCCTGCTGACCTGTGCCCTGCGCTCTGCTTTGGAGCGCAAGCGCCACGCGCAGCGTGTGGATGCCTTGATCAACCTGGGCAAACACCTGCTCAACCCGCCCAACCCCGAGCAGGCCCTGGCCGACGCGCTCAGACAAACGGCGCGCTACCTGAGGATTGAACACTGCACCCTGAACCTGCTGGACCGAAGCGCGCAGCAGCTGCTGCCCCTGGCGGCCTATCACCAAAATGCTCCGGGCAGCCAGGAGCCGCAGCTGCTGGAAAGTTTGCTGGAACCGCTGCGTGAGATCATGCTCCGGGGGGAAACCTTCTCCGCTGCCGACACCACTCGCGACCCGCTCATCCGCCCCTATTACCAGGCGGTATTCCGCCAGGCCAATTACCGGGCCTTTGCCGCCGCGCCCTGCCTGGAGGGAGAACAGTGGGTGGGGCTGCTGGTTGCCGCGGCAGGCCAGGTGCATACCTGGTGCCCCGCAGAGCTGTCCTTCCTGCGCCAGGCGGGCGATATGCTCTGGCTGAGCGCAGAAAAGACCCGCACGCAGCAGAACCTGCGCCGGAACCAGGAGCGTTTTAGTCAGGCCCTGAAAAACACCAGCATTCTGCTGTATACCACGGATGCCAGCGACCGCTTTACCTGGATCTTCAACCCCCAGTCCGAGCTGAATGCAGAAGCCTGGATCGGCAAGCGCGGGGACGAAATTGGCGAACCGCAGCATTTTCGCGAGATCCTTGCGCTGCACGCAGCCGTACTGAGCAGCGCCAAAGGCCAGCGCCGGGAAATTTCTGCCCACTGGAATGGCGAGCCGCGCATTTTCGATATGGCGGTTGAACCGCTGATCAACCCTCATGGCCAGGTCACCGGGCTGGCCGTCGCCGCGATTGACATCACCCAATCGCGCACACTTGAAGCGCACCTGAACCAGGCGCATGAAACCATCGCCCTGCAGCGAGAGGTGAACCGGCACTGCGAGGATGAGCGCCATGCCATCGCCCGCAGCCTGCAAAATGGCCCGGTGCAGTCCCTGATCGAGATGATCTTTTTTACCCAGACGGCGCTGTCCCTTTCCAGCGAGCCCGAAGTCAGCCAGCTGCTGTATGGCTTGCGCGACGAAAGCCAGAAAGTCGTCAAGGATCTGCGCGGGCTGTGCAACGAACTGCTGCCGCCCGTGCTGATGCAGCTGGGCCTGCTGCGCGCCATCCGCGCGCACAGTGAAGCGCTGCACGAGCGCCGCCCCGACCTGCACCTGGTGCTCGACCTGGGCGATGAACGCCAGGCGCAGCGCCAGCTGCCAGACAACCTCCAGCTGGCCCTATACCGCTTCTATCAGGAAGCGATAAACAACATCCTGCGCCACGCCGCCGGGGCGCGCAATGTGTGGATCACGCTGCACCTGCAGCGCCAGCAAGTCATTGTCCAAATCCAGGATGACGGCCCGGGCTTCACGCTGCCGGATAACTGGCTGGATTTTGCGCAGCGCGGGCACCTGGGCCTGGTACGCATGCGCGAGCTCGCCGAAGCCTTTGGCGGGCAGTTACAGATCATTGCCCGCCCCGGCAAAGGCGTGATTATTCGCGTCAGCCTGCCCCGAGAAGATTAAGGCGCCTGCCCCGAGAGGCGCTCCCAGACCTGGTACAGGCTCAAGCGCCCGCCCTGCCCGTCTGATTCGAACGCGTCCACAATCCGAAAGCCAGTGGCAGCAGCCAGGTCGGCCAGTTCAGCGCGGGTAAACAGGTGCACGTAGCGCAGGCCCACCTGCTCGGGCTGCCCCGGCAGGTTGTAACGCCAATCCAGCAGCGTGTCGCCCGGCTCGAGGTCCGCCTCAGCCAGCCCAACCTGCGCCCAGGGCACGCGCCGCTCCATTAATTTGGGCGAATGCTGAAACTGCCACTCCGAATGGACAAACACCCCAGCCGGTTGCAGCAGTTGAGCCACCTGCCGAAGCACCTGCCTGCGCAGCTCCACTCCCGGCAGGTGATGCAGAACGGCAAAAGCCAGCACACCCCGGAAAGGCGCCTGCCCCGCCAGCGCATCCGCCCAACCCGGGCGGCTCAGGTCAGCCGGGGCGAAAGAAATGGACGCCGGGGCAGAATCAAGCTCTGCCGCCAGCGCGGCTTGCGCCTCTGCCAGCAGCGAGGGGCTGAAATCCACGCCCAGGTAAGCGCTCTGGCGCTCCGCGCGCAGCCACTCCACCGCCAGCGCTCCCGACCCGCAGCCCAGGTCCAGCCACGCGCCTTCGTCCGGCAGCTCAGCCAGCACTCGCCGCACGCCGTTCTGAATGCGGCGGCGCGTCGCCGCGAAGGCGGGTCCAAATGCCGCGTAAAAACGGCGGTTGAGGGAAAGGAGCTGGGCGAGGGTGGCGGGCTGCATAAGATAAAGTTTATCATGGAAGCAGGGCAGCTTCCCTTTCTTTATTTGGACTTAATCGGTATAATAAGCCGCGAGATGGTCGATCAATCCCGAATGGACGCATGGCAGGAACTGCGCGAGGTAACCCCTGAACGCCAGGTGATTGCGCGCGTGATTTTGGAAGAGGTGGGGCGGGGCGTGGAGGTGACGCGCGCGATCCGCCGGCATCCCTTGCCCGAGGGGGGTTACCTGCCCAAGTCGGTGCTGGTGGCGGTCTATAAAAACATGCTTGAAACCGGGGAACGGCGCGAGGACGGCGCTTTCCTGGCGCGCATCCGCATGAAGCCGGTGCGCACGCTTTCCGGCGTAACCACCGTGACCGTGCTGACCAAGCCCTATCCCTGCCCGGGTAAATGCATCTTCTGCCCCACCGACGAACGCATGCCCAAATCCTACCTGCCGGATGAACCCGGCGCGATGCGCGGCGTGGAGAACCACTTCGATCCCTACCGCCAGGTGCGCTCGCGCCTGGATGCGCTGGAAGCCACCGGGCACCCCACGGACAAGATCGAACTGCTGATTCTGGGCGGCACGTGGTCGGCCTACCGGCGCGATTACCAGGAATGGTTTGTCAAGCGCGCTTTCGATGCGCTCAACGAGGTCGAGGCGCAGGACTTGCCTGCCGCGCACACGCTCAATGAACGCGCCGCCCACCGCTGCGTGGGACTGGTCATCGAAACCCGCCCGGACGAGATCACGCGCGGGTCGCTCTCCCCCAGTGCACGGCGCACGCCCCTGGGCCACGAGCTGGCCTGGCTGCGCTACCTGGGCGTGACCAAGGTGCAGATGGGCGCGCAGTCGCTGGATGACCGCATGCTGGAGATCAACCAGCGCGGGCATGACGCCGCCGAGACGCTCAAAGCCACGGCCCTGCTGCGCGCGGCGGGCTTTAAAATCGTGCTGCACTGGATGCCCAACCTGTTGGGCGCGACCATCGCTTCTGACCGGGCAGACTTTACCCACCTGTGGGACGGATGGTTACGCCCCCGACGAGATCAAAATCTACCCCTGCCAGCTGCTGGAAAACGCCGAACTGTACAGCTACTGGCAGCGCGGGGAATATACCACCCTACACTCAGGCGGAACTGATCCACCTGATCGCCGATGTCAAGCCCAGCATCCCGCTCTACTGCCGGGTCAACCGCGTCATCCGCGATATCCCCTCCACGCATGTGGTAGCGGGGAATAAGCGCACCTCCCTGCGCATGGACGTCTTTGCAGAACTGGCCCGGCGCGGGCAGCGCTGCAAGTGCATCCGCTGCCGGGAAGTGCGCGGCGAGCAGTTCGACCCGCAAGCCCTGCGCCTGGTGGATACCGTCTATGCCGCGGGCCAGCCTGGCGGGCAGGCGGAAGAGCATTTCTTGCAGTTCGTCACCCCGCCGGACGAAGAGCGCCCGGAGGGACGCATCGCCGGGTATTTGCGCCTGTCGCTGCCCGGCCCCGGCGCGCCCGACCTGACCCCCGCCCTGCCCGACCTGCAAGACGCCGCGCTGATCCGTGAGGTGCATGTCTACGGGCAGTCGCTGGAGGTGGGAGCCGCCGGACTGCCCGGCGCGGCACAGCACGCCGGGTTGGGCACGCGCCTGCTGGATGAAGCCGCGCGCATCGCCCGCGAGCGCGGCTTCCCTCGCCTGGCAGTCATCGCCGCGGTGGGCACGCGCCTGTATTATGCAAGCCGCGGCTTCACCCGCGGCGAGCGCTATATGCTGCGTGATACGACGGTAT
>CAVUJS010000008.1:0-337331 GCA_963741885.1 uncultured Chloroflexia bacterium | reverse complement strand
GTGTACGGGTATAAGTTTAGGCCGAGGATTTAAATAATCAAAAAAATTAAGAATTTCTAGAAAGCCAACCTTAGTGATCCAAACGCGGACTCGCTGAAGGTAAGCGAGATAGAGATTGCATTATTGCCAGTCGTGGTTTTTTAACCAGGGCTGGCTTTTCTATTCCTATCATCGCACTCCTGTTAGCCTTATTTTGGATCTTGAAAAACCAGGTGGGTATCTCAAAATACCTGATAGTTACATTTTTTGGTCGTGGATGATCTGGCTTCCGCTGGTTCTGGCTTTTTGACACTATTAGAATATAATGAGCATAAGAAGATCTATCCTCTGCATACCCCATTCGTCCTAACAGTCCGCCGTAACATTGCTCGCGTTAACCGTAGAGCTACATAATTGGAGCCCATTATGGAAAAAAGTAGACTTTGGAATCCGATGAATTCCATTATCGTCATTTTCTTGATATGCTATGTGCTCAGAGCAGTTGAATACATGCTCATCCGTACCGATCGAAGCATTTTTGGCGAAGCGTTTATCCACAAGCTGGCCGGTATTCTTGTACTCGTATTGGTAATAAGATATTTTTCATTAAAGTGGTCGGAAGTGGGCTTTACGGGCAGGTCAGTTTGGAAAAATATTTCCTATGGGCTACTTCTTGGCGCAGTTGTATTCCTGATTGCCTATGGAGTAGAGTTTTTTATACAACAGTCGTCAGGCAATAACCCTTCGTTACAGGTTTATGTTACCAGCTATGCAATTGACGGAAATCAAGGTAGACAATCTGGTCTCTTGTTTTTCGTTTTTTGCATTATTGGGAATCTAATCAATGTGGCTATGGAAGAAGGGATCTTCCGCGGCTTATTTCTAAAGCTCGCGGAAAAGAGATATTCATTTGTTAGAGCTGTAGTAATTTCCTCTATCCTCTTTGGCCTCTGGCATGTTGTAGCTCCGGTTCGCAGTCTGTTGGATGGTGAGATAAGCGCGATTGGAGCCGGGATGTCTATACTCATGCTTGTTTTAACCACAGGCATTACAGGTGCCAAGTTTTGCTTGCTGACAAAAATTACCGGTTCCCTTTGGATGCCCATGGCTGACCACTTTTTGAATAATACGGTTATAAATGTCCTCCATGTTGCAACACTTTCTGGAGCGGATGAGTTTCAAATTATCCGCATTTCGATTGCTCAGACGGTATCGTTCCTGATCGTCCTTTTTATTTATTGGAAAAGCAAGGCACAAGAGAAGCCAACATTTCGTGGATCAAACACTTCATTTGCTCAATCCGTGTATGAGCCAAATGTTGCATAAAGGTAATGCGCAAGAAGTTGGCTAAATAAAAACGATCTGTATAAGCTTAGACCGCAATTATTAGCGATCAACAAAGTCTCAAATTTCGATAGCCAGCCTCAATTTTCCAATTGGGTTGGCTTTTTGTTTTAGATAATCCTGACAATGCCCCACATTGTAGTTATGAGGTTTATGTCATCAACCTACATCCAGCCATCGAAAGTGAGATCCAAAGAACGCGTCCCTGCCTCATCATTTCGCCCGATGAGATGAACAGCCATATCGCAACGGTGATTGTGGCACCTGTGACCACAAAAGGCAGAGATTATTCAACCCGAGTAAACCTCCATTTTGAGGGGAAGTCAGGACAGATTGTTTTTAATCAGATTCGCACAGTGGATAAGAGCTAACTGGTCAAGAAGATTCTTTCAGAAAACGACTCTAACCCAACTGGTGTGACCAAGTCCGATATACGGGTATAAATTTAGGCCTGTCGCGATTTAGCACCGCCAAATAGAGGGTATAAGCGCATATAAATAGGCTGTCCCCCTATATATAGAGGTTCAAACCTCATCACCCATTGCCATACATAATGATGCCGCATGCCTTACGAAAGCTTATAAGGCATGCGGTTTTATCAAATCTTCTGTTCTTGAGACGATCCTATCCTGGTTTTTGGGGAACAGCCTTATAGGTATTACTATACCTTGCAACAATCGTTCGTTTCGCTGAGTCGCTTTGAAAGAAATGTGGTATATTTTTACAAAGCAATTTGAGCATTGAAAAAATCTTTCAAAGCTAGGATGATTGGATGAACAAAGATGACTTCCACGCACCACAAGTGGGAAAGGTAGTTTATACACCGTGGGAATACTGGGCATTTATTCCTACTCCTTTGCCGCCAGACATTTTATATGACCCGCATCTCGTTCTGGCGCTGTCCAGAGCAGATGCCGCTCTCAGTGAGTTATCAGGGCTCGGGCGTCATGTAATAAATCCACACCTCTTGATTGCTTCTTATATTCGCAAAGAAGCTGTGCTTTCCTCAAGAATTGAGGGGACTCGCGCTGGCATTGCTGATTTACTAATCAATGATCTGGAGACTTCGGACAGTTCTAGCAGCGCGGATTTGAAGGAAGTCCAGAATTATGTGACTGCATTAGAATATGGAATTGAGCGTCTGAATTCATTACCCTTATCATTGCGCCTGGTTCGTGAAATTCATGCCAGATTGATGGAAGGCGTTCGTGGTGGAAATGCGACGCCAGGTGAATTCCGGCATTCGCAAAACTGGATCGGGCCTGCAGGGTCAACTTTGGCAGATGCGCCTTACGTTCCACCTCCTGCAGATGAAATGATGGACTGCCTGGCCAAATGGGAGTTATTTTTGCAAGACCATGGAAACTTCCCAGAGTTAATTCAATGCGCTCTATTGCACGAGCAGTTTGAAGCCATTCATCCCTTCCTTGACGGAAACGGACGTGTCGGTCGCCTACTAATAACTTTGTTCTTGATCGAGCGCGGGCGATTGTCCCAGCCTCTATTATATTTATCCGCTTATATTGAAGCCCGCCGGCAGGAATATTATGATTTACTCCAGCGAGTGAGAACACATGGAGATTGGAACTCCTGGCTTTATTATTTCTTACGAGGGGTTGAAGAGACTTCGAAGCAGGCTGTACGACAGGCCGGCGCATTGATGGACCTAAGAGAAAAACTGCATATCGAAATTCGAAGTAAGCCAAAAGCAGTTGCTCTTATTGACCCTCTTTTCACCAACCCCTATATGACAGTTTCCCGAGCAGCTGAACTACTCAATGTATCGCTTCCTACCGCCCGCCAGGTTGTTCGAACTTTAGAAGATTCCGGGGTTTTGCAGGAAGTTACAGGACGCACCTGGGGGAAGACCTATGTCGCCACTCGAATCTTAAAACTCATTGAAAATTCTTCTTAATAGATGATTAAGGCTCTTAACAGGAAAACAGCTATGTCCGATTGGATTACCCAATTTACCTCGTCTTATATAAGTTCCATAGCATACGGAATAACACTTGTTGTTTTCGCGTTTTTCCTCAAACGTGTTTATACCCCACGGTCAACTGGGTAAAGAATTTTTATTTTAGGCGATTATCAAAACAAAAAAGCCAAATAATTTTGCCAACAAAAAGAGAGCAACGAAGATACTCCAGGCAAGTTACGCCGACAGAAAAAGAATGGAGAGACGCAATCGAATTTTTGAAATATGATTTAGATAAGTTGATGCCATTTTCTGCTTCAGAGAATTCTTTAACATTAAAATTTCTTAACGCCCTTCAAAAATTTCTTCATGTTTTTCAGTACCTTTCAATTGGTCTAGGGATTTTAAACCTTATCCTTATTTTTTCTCATAAGGTTACAAACTTTGCTTTTGGCTTAGTTATTTTAGGAGTGCTGTTCATAACCGTAATACTTTCTGTTGTTATTGTCGTGGTGCTGTTATTTGTTGACAGCACAATTGAAAAAACAAAATTAAGGGATGTTAAGTCCAAAATAAAAGAAGCAATCAACGTACTTGCTCCAAGGTTAGCAATTACATATGATGAACTTGGCGAATTCCTAAAAAACATAAATGCTCAAGAATTGGATGTGCTGCAATCTCAGTTACAGGAAATAGGATTTCCATTCAGAAGTAATGATCTAAAACTTGCTTATTTTTTAAAGACATCTTCCCCTGAGAAGATCCATTCTTACGGGAAGAATGTGGTTTTAAGGATAGCCCAATTCGAAGATCTATCACCTAAGCAAAAAGATGAATTTGCAGATGTGTTAATAGAGGCTATTCGCCTATGGCCCATCGAGCTTAGTTCTTAAGGTGGGTACGCTTGAGAATCCAGTTCCGACAATGTTCGTGTATTTTTGACCAAGAACATAAGCGTTCCTATAAAGATCACAGCCTAAATTAAACTAAACCAAAACTTTCACCCATCCTTTGTGGACCAAGTCCGATGTACGGCTATAAGTTTAGGCCGGTGTTATCGGATCCACATAAGTAAAATGCCGCTTACCTAACGCAATACATAAAAAGGATTAAATCCCCATTTATTCAAAGAAAAGTGGGGGTCTAATTTTGGATTATAAATCTTATAATTATAATTACGACTACCTAATTGCGGGAATTGACAAAACAGAAAACTTAAAAGTATATTCCTCGTATGAACATATCTGAAGTAGATCTCAAAAAATTATGGGGCTTAGCTGCAGGAAGGTGTTCCAAGCCTGGTTGCAATGAAGAGTGTATAAAGTTTCTCGATTCAAATACCCCAACTGTTTTAGGAGAAATGGCTCATATTATTGCGAGAAAACCTGCTGGCCCCAGAGGAATAAGCGGTGGTGGGGAGGACAATTATGAAAACTTGATACTATTATGCCCTACACATCATACAGAAATTGATAAAGCCCCTGAAGGTATATATCCATCTGAAGTTTTATATCGTTGGAAGAAGGATCATGAAGAAAGGGTGAAAAATTCTTTTAAGAGTTCCGTGCTTTGAAGTTGAGGGAACAACTTGCTATTGCCATCAAGAGACTCCTTATAGAGAACAAAAACTGTTGGAAGCAATATGGACCAGAATCTGAAGAGGCGATTCGAAATCCCCTAAGCAATTTATTCGAAACCTGGGTGCTAAGAAAACTGGACACAATAGTACCGAATAATGGAAGAATTATAGAAATGATATTAAGCAACAAAATATTGTTTGACATTTACGATTACCATTTATGTACACAGTTCATCGAACATTCTAAAGGGTTTGAACGGAATTGTTATTATAGGACAGAAGGTATTCCTCGATTTCCCATTGATTTCGAAAAGGTTATTAATCAATATGCCAGAATTCAATAGCTGGGGTGTTTCCTATTCTGTAATTTCTTTTTTTGAGAGGGCCTTAAAGGGCCACAGTAAGGTAAGCTCCTTTACGCAAATTGATGATATCTTCTTTATAATCAACGATACATCTGGACGAATTTTAAAAGTACTCCTACTCAATGATTATTCGCTAGGTTTAGCTGCTTTACTGAGAGCAAAAGCCGAGTTTCCTGATCTGGACTATATCGTGACGGGTGGTAATTGGAACGGATATACTCCCGAAGCAAAGGAGTATGGTCAAAGAAATTCAATAGGCATTTTTAATGTCGGTGAATTCTTTGGAGCATTATTTTGGACCAATCCTAAGCTATATCATCGAAAGGATGAGGATGGAAATCCTGTCTATAGTTTTAAGGGTTCCTAAATTTTCAAAAGCCTATGTTCACGGATCGGTTCTTACATCATCCTTCCCTAACGACTTTGATTTGATTGTTATTTATGATGAGAATATTTGTTCACCATTAGAGGCTTTTACTACTCATGAGGCCCTTTGTAATGAATTGAGAACAACTTTTAAATTGTATGTTCACCTTACCTTATTAACTCAAAGCGAAGCCCGACATGTACAAATTATTGAACGTACTAATGCAATTCCTTTAGAAGATGCCCTGAAAAACTGTCAAGGTAATTGTAAATTCCCTATAATAAATTTAGGGCACAATTATAAGTAATCAAAGAAATCAAGAATTCCTGTAAAGCTAGTCTATTATGTAGATTGAGGCTGGCTTTTCGTTTCTGATGGTCTTGACAGGCATTCTCCTTTGTAATTACAATGTAATTATGAATGAGGTGGCAAGATGAATATGATGATTCGTTCAAAAGTAGTTAAAATCGGTAACTCGCGAGGGATTCGTATCCCACGTACTGTTTTAGAACAGGCAGGGTTGACCGATGAGGTGGAAATGACTGTGGAAGGAAACAAGTTAATCATCCAGGCTTCTCACCACCCTCGGCAGGATTGGGAAGAGCGTTTTGCTGAGATGGCAAAACATGGCAATGACCAGTTGATAGATGAGACCTCTCCTACGCAGTGGGATGAGGAAGAGTGGACATGGTAATCAATCGATTTGAGGTTTATCTCATCAACCTGGATCCAACCATCGGAAGCGAAATCCAGAAAACCCGTCCCTGCCTCATTATCTCTCCTGATGAGATGAATAATCATATCGCAACGGTTATTGTAGCGCCAATGACAACCAGGGGTAGAAGTTACCCAACTCGAGTGGATTGCCAGTTTGAGGAGAAGTCGGGGCAAATTGTTTTGGATCAGATTCGCACAGTGGACAAGATCCGTCTGGCCAAGAGGCTTGGAAAAATTTCGGACGATACACAGTGCGAAGTTCGGGCAGTGCTGTCAGAAATGTTCTCCGAGTAAGGGGGCAATGAACAACCGACCAGATTCTTTCAAAAGGAAACCCTTACCCATTCCTTTGGACCAAGTCCGATATATGAGTATTCGTATCGGCGCGGTTGTCTTAAAACATAAATATTCCTATGTATAGGGGATCAACTGCCATAGCACATCTATATATCCGGGTGGCCGATACCCTTCCAGGATGTAAAAGCCCTCTTTTGAAGTGCAATAACCCTTAGCAGGTGGTGCAAGAATTTCTAAATGTTTCAACGCTAAGGTTTGTTGTGCCATTAAAATCGGCAGATGCAACAGTATATTTATAGAAAGTATTGCATCCGCTTTGTCGCGTTTTCCCAGATCTAGATTTATATGGCACAGCCGTGGATGTTCTAGAAAAGACGGGTTTATCATTTTATGATTCGCTCATCGTTGCGAGTGCGCTACGCGGGGGATGTGCAATTCTCTATACAGAGGATTTACACGCCGGACATTAAGTGGATAGAGTGAAGATCGTGAACCCGTTTGATTAGCACTGTGTTCCACCAATTGTTGATCCCCAGGAGTATTCATATGACGAAGAAAAGTAAGAAGGAAAAGCGGTCTAAACCCCTACCAAAGCCAAATCGGCAAATTCCTAACTCGTCAATTCGTCCGATCAAAGCAGTTGGTTTAAGCCCTTATCTACAAGATGCTCGGAACTACCCGCTGTATGGTTGTTGGATCATGGAGGGTTGGCAGGATACGGGCATCACGCCAGTGGTTGTAGCGCGTAAGCAGGATGCTGATCGTATTATGTTCGCAGTTTATATGGTGGACTATTATTGTTTAGGAATCAAAAATGTCTACACCAGGGTAGACTACTCACAAAATCGTTTCGAACGCGAACTTCCTAAAATGTGTGCTGAAGCCCCCGTATCGTGTTCTGTTGAACTTGCGCACGAATTGATTTATGGCGCGCTTGAATACGCGGAAAAGTTGGGCTTTCAGCCTCATGCTGATTTTTACAATGAGAAGGCCGACTTGATGCTCGACCCGCCCGATTCTCATCCACGCGAGAATAACATTTCCTTTGGTAAGGATGGTAAGCCTCTTTATATTTCCGGCCCATATGATAGCGAAATAAAGAGTAAATCTGTAGTAAATACATTGATGCGCACTTGTGGACCAGGAAACTTCGACTATTTAATAAGTTTGGGTGATATGTCCGGCGATACGACGGAGGACTAATGACATTTTTAAATGTGCAGATTAAAGACGTTCATTATATGGGAGATGAGGGCGGAATTACCTGTGATATCACACCACCTGGAAAAGAAAAGGCGCCAGTGTTTTGTTCATTAACCCATCTGTCGATCCGACCTGAACATCCACTCTTTAGCGAAATTCGGGCTTATCAGGAGGAGCGAGAACGTAAACTGGCAAAGGATTATGATTGGCTGGTTTACCATTACACCTCGCAACGACCCTAAGAGCCAGATCTGTGGCGCTTTCTGGCCTTGGTGGTTTTTGTAGTAATGCTCTGCTGGTTTGATTGGGCCGATGCTTTGAAGTGTTTTGGATCCACCTTTTCTTTGAACATCCAGTAATGGCGCTTCAGGCGGTCAACGTATGCCGGGTCTTTCAGCAGTGTATCGCGCACAAGTTCCAGCAGTGCAGGCGCTAACTCAGACTGTTTACTGCCGAGGTTTAGAATCGGGCCTTGCATTTCTTGAATGATACTTGGGTCATTCTGCCGGTACCAGCGGGCATAAAACGCACTATCTTCCCATCCATAAGCAACGACGGCGACATTTTCGGCGCGTTTGCGGGATACAATATTAAACATCACCCGCCGGCAGTCGCAGTTTTCATCATTACAATAAGCTTCAAGAAAGCCGTAATCATCATCTGGCAGCCATGGGTTATTATGAATAGTGATGCTGCGTGTTTCTTTGAAGGCAAGTTCTGGGAACCGCTCATAAAATGGTTCGTAAGCCATTATCGATCACCTTTCATAAATCCGAAATTGCTTTTTGCAGCGCCGGACGCCGGGCGTAGGTAGCGCGAAGATTACTGATGTATGCCTGCCATTCAGTCGCCTGGCCTTTGATCTGGTACGCCTTTTTTGCCCGCGATAACCACTTTGCGGCGGCAAGGTAAAGCTTGCTCTGGGTTTTCGAAATCAAATCCTCGGCCTGTTTTAGCGATACCTGGGTAACCCAATCCGGGCGATGCGCCACAACCCCATCTGCCACATTTTCAAGCAGGTTGTAGGACCAGGTTGATTTCTCGGCAATCGCAATTGCGGCGTCCCAATCTCGTTCTTCAAGGTAAATTGCTGCCAGCGTATCAGGCATCGAGGTTTCGTTTATACTTTTCATCAACTCAGGGCGCAGTCTTTCCCAATTTACGCCAGAAAGCCGCTTCAGGTGTTTATACCAGGTAATGTTGGGCTGAACATTATAGGCAACGCGGTAAGCCAGCAGGGCCAGGTTTGTTTCCCCTCGCGCTTCTTCCAAGGGAGCCAACCAGGCAGCAAGCTCAAGGCTGTGACTATCGGGCCGCTTGATAGCACGTTCGGCCAGGGCTATCGCTTCGTTCAAATGTCCGGCCGCGCGCATGCTCTGAGCGACAGAAAGGATCTTGTATTCATCAACCAGTTCCTGGCTTTGCTCAACCGCTTCATGGAAACGTCCGAGTTGGAGCAGTTTTAGAACATACCGGTGTTTATCTGCTTTTTGCGCCAGTTGCAGAAATTCATCCGTTCTTGCCTGTCGTTCGAGCACATTCAGGCGGGCCTGCTGTAGTTCATCAAAGATCATCCAGGTTTCTTCCTCGGACTCTTCCCATTGGGTTTCTTTGTCAGGAAGCTCTTTCCATCCATAATCCAATGCAGCAGTAATCACTTCCAGATCACTTTCCTCAATCGATTCGTCTATGTCTTCCAGGCTGTCTTCAATAGAATCGGATAGTGTTTGGTTTGACTTATCGTCCATTTCTATGCTTAAAATTGCTTCTGCCAGTGGAAGCCCCAGACTTTGAACGAATGCTGCGACATCCCCGTTGTAATCCATTTCGCTCTCGTAATCGTCAATGGTCTCTTCAAGCAGTACGCGCAAAATAATCAGCGCTCCTTCCGAATCGCCGGCAGCGAGGAATTGTTGGGCGGTTTGCAGCACTTCTTCCAGATCGTCGAGATAGGCCGGGGCACTCCCATATCCAAAATCGTCTTCGTACCGGCTCTGTTTTAAAATTCGTTTCACCTGTTTGCGATAGGCCTGCTCGGAGACCTGAGTCTGGTGTCGTTCCTTTGAGAGCGATGATTTGGGTTGTGCTGCTGCTTTCACCGCCGAGACAATAATCTCCAGTTCGTCATACACATCAGGATTACGCTCAACCAGGCGGATGATGATCGCCGCTAAGGCTTCTTTTTCCAACCCGGTGAGTAGTTCTGGCACGCTTTGCTGCTCAGTAAATTTTTCGGGTTGGCGGAGGTACGTGAGCAGCAGCGCGACAATATGTTTACAATCCCCACCCCAATCATATGGGCAGGTGCACGATGCTGAGCGAATCCCACCCGCATCGATATGCGCAGACAGACGATACGAAGGAGCGCTGCTCCCTTCGCAGGTTGCCATCAGCATAACCCCATCCGGTATTGATTGCCGCGTAGGGTCGTAAATTGCACCTGAAAGATAATAATCCAGCCCTTTTTGAAAGCTTTGTTCAGTGGTTCTCTCGTGAATGATTTTCTCGCTCAGTTGTACCGTCATACTTAACTCTTATCTTATTGCTGTTTTACCAATGCCAGCATATCCTCTGCTTCTTCCCAATCCAACCGACCGGTGTCTTGCAAAAACGAAAGAAACCGTTTTATGCTCAGGCTAACCGGCTTGCGTCCTTTTTCTGGCAATGACATTAGATAGTTCTTCAGCGCCTCCTTCTGAAAATCACGCAGCGAAGATGGTTCAGGTTCCTTGGAAAGTAGAGAATGTGCAAAACCAGTTACGGTGAGTACGTCTCGCTCAATGGTCTTGGAACTTCGTCCTGATTTGTATTGATGTTTTTTGAAGGCATCCAGCACTTTCTCATTGGTGGTTTCCACTTTTGCAGCCAGACTTTCTCTTTCAGGAATTTGCTGGTTTGGTAAAAGCGTGGTGATGATTGCGTCACGTTCTTTCGCATCATCGTAAATTTCTTTCAGTTCAGATCTAATTCCGCTTCCAAAAATCAGGTTGTAAGACTGAAGGAGGCCATCCGTTATAATCTCATTGCCAAATGGGAGCAGCACAGTTTCGACCAATGCGGGTATATAAGGGCCAATCATCTCTTCGAAAGAGCTGTACAGGCATTTCACAGCGAAGACATCCGCTCGCTTGTCCTGGCTAATAAAGATCGCGTGCTTTTTTAGCACTTTGAAAATGATAAAACTACCCTGGCGATGATACTTCCAGCTTTCGATGATGAGAAGATCTTCTGGAGAGAGTTGAGCAGGATTCTTTGCGATAAAATCATCCAGAATTGCCTGGTGCTTCCAAAGGGCATCCCGGATTTTCATCGCATATTTAGCATCAATGCTATCTTGTGGTCCTTTGCCAGAAAGATCAGAAACAACTTTTAATTCCCCATTCGCAAAGTGCAGCAGAGGACGCCATATTTCGTAGAACCGATCAACCTGAGTGGTGGGCAGACACATTTTGGTTCCCTTGGGAGTCGCTAGATCCAATCGGCAAATAACGGCATCTGGACTTGTCATAATTTGCCGATTATCGGTAGTCGGACCGTTGAAAAAATTATACAACGATGATGAGCAAGAAATTCGTTAAATCAAGTTTATTGGTATAAGTTCAGGCCGATTGGATTTAATAACGCCAAATAGAGAATTAAAAGCACATAATTACGTTCTCAACCCCTATATATGGTGTTCGTCCTTGCCATCCATTTCCGTACATATTGATGCCACCAGCCTTATGAATATTCATAAGGTTGGTGTTTTTCATTCTGCCCTTGTTCTGGTAATGTTCTGATACAAGGCAGATAAACGCTAGCGCCGGCGTTATCGGTACACTTCTTAGTAATGGTATCTTGCTTGTAAGAAATCGATCTGATCATCCCGAACCAGATAGACAATGCGGTGTTCTTGCGTGAGTCTTCTCGACCATGCTCCTGGGGTTAGATATTTAAGCGGTTCAGGTTTACCTATTCCTTCAAATGGATCTCGTAAAATCGCTTCGATTAGATCAAATGCTCTGATCGCAAGCTTACGGTCGGTTTCTACCCAGTAACGCAAGTCTTCGATGAACTCAGGTTGGAAAACGGCCGTGCGCATCTTTTTACTCAAAATCAACCTCGCGTCGCAGGTCATCGATGGTGAGTGGTTGGGCTTCATTTTTCAATGCTCGCCCAAGCGCAGAAAGCAAGCGTTCAGCATTAGCGGGTGAGCGCAGAAGGTAGGCAGTCTCCATCAGACTTTCGAGCTCTGAAGCGGCGATCATAGCTACTTCTTCCTCCCCTCGGCGTTGGATGATCACGACTTCGCGGTTGTGAGTCACCTGATCCAGCAACTTCGCCAACCCATCGCGGGCCTGAGTATACGTGGTTTGAATAGTCATTTGCTCCTCCGTTCTGTACAGAGTTACTGTACAACATTGATGCTGACTTGTCAAGGATCTATCCGGAATTATTGCTACCCAGTAAGCGTTTTTGGAAATGGGCGAACTGCTATGTTATTCGGAATAATTACAGCAACATAAGAATTTGAGAATTTTAACTTTATAATGGCTTTGCTATAATGTAAGATATCTCTGCTCGTAAAGTGCTTCCACCCTGACGCTATATCGTAGTTTTTATATTAGGAATCCTTATGTTAAATTCGATAAAAGTTTCTCTTAATGAAATTCCCATTTCGGATAGAACCAGGGCAGTACTGGGCTTTTTCATCGGACTTTTGATCATGATTATGGTTACTAAAGTTTTCCTTATAAACAGTTTTGATTTTGAGAACATGCAGCGAGGTGTAAGACTAATCCTATCGGGGGGAAATCCTTGGGCAGCTGAGACGCGGATTCCTCACTTCTATAATTCCCCCTTTGCAGTTTTATTTTTATGGCCGATGTTATTTACTACGCCGAAAATTTATATTGTGCTCGGAGGAGCGCTGTTATTTGCTTTTCTTTTCTATAACAGAGCGTGGGTGGCTTTTGCGTGGTTTGCGACCAATACATTTCTATGGCTTGTTGCAGCTGGTGGAATAGATATGTTTGTGATAAGCGCGGGAACTCTTGTTAATGATATCAGGAGACAATTCGCAAAATAGATGGCAGGCGACACTGTACCGTGTTCTTGCTTACGGGATTTTAATGGTTAAGCCCCAGGGCGGTTTTTTCATTGTAGCTTTATACATACTAACTCGTCGTGATTGGATAGGATCTTTAATTTCCATTCTGGTTTACGGCGTTTTCTTTTTACCCTTGTACCCCGACTGGCTATTTGTAATTCTAAACAACCCTCCACTTGCTCAAACAGTTGCTTCACACACGATTTATGCAAAATTTGGTATAGGAACAGCATTTATTGTGGCTTTCTTTACCTTAATATCACGGAAATGGAAGTATTGGGAACTTGGAGGGGCTTTAGCGGGGATTTTAATGCCATATGGTATGCCTGGTTTGCCAATCCTCCTTGTTCTTTCAGGGGTGCGGAAATTGAAAGCTGTACCGATCATTATTCTGTATTCTGCGCTTCTAGCAATACTCACCTGGATACCAAACCAATTTACAGCGATAGATGGTAATGATGCTAGTCATCTTATGTCAATTTATCATTTAAGTATGTTGGGGTTAGCTTTGGTCCTATCCTGCACTTGTGAAAGCAATGATGAAAAGGATACAATTTCTTTCACCGAATGGTTAAGATCATACTTATCTCGCGCAAAAACGAATTCTTAATCCATTATCTTTACGCTTGGGAGGATACTCTCTAGAACTGGTGATTGGTTAAATGCAAAAACCGGAGCAAGGCGCACAGTAAAACCGGAGTAAGCCGCACAGCTTAACCGGAGCAAAGCGCACACCCAAACCGGGGTAAGTCGCACACTTTTCCAAAAAGTGGGGACATGAGAAAAGCGCTGGTTAATCCAAAGTATGGCATGCTACTTTCCCATCAAACAAGGAGAGCGACATGCCCCAGGAGCGATTAACCATGCGAAAAATCAAAGAAATCTTGCGCTTAAAACATGAAGCAGGCTTATCCAACCGGGCGATCGCCGGGGCCTGCAACATCTCCAACAGCACCGTTGGGGAATATTTGCGTCGGGCGGAGGCAGCCGGGATCGGCTGGCCGGTGGGCGAGTTGAGTGAAGACGAGCTCTATCAAAAGCTGTTCGGGGCAGCCACTCCAGCGCCAGAAAAAGTCAAGCCGCTTCCGGATTGGGAGGAAGTGCGCAAAGAATTACGCAAAAAGGGGGTTACGTTACACCTGATCTGGATCGAATATATTGAGAAATATCCGGATGGCTACAAACATTCACAATTCGAGGAATATTACCGGCGCTGGAAGAAAACCCACGGTGAACCCAGCATGCACAACACGCACGTGGGTGGCGAACGCATGCAGGTGGATTATGCTGGTCTGAAAATGGCGCTAGTCAATCCAGAAACGGGGGAAGTCAGCCAGGTCCCGGTCTTTGTGGCGATCTTGCCCGCCAGCAACTACACCTATGCGGAAGCCCAGTCCAGCGAGAACCAATGCAATTGGAATAATGGGCATGTCCGCGCGATTGAATTTTTTGGCGGGTGTCGTGCGGATTGTGGTCCCGGATAATCTAAAAACGGGGATCACCAAACCCAATTACTATGAGCCGGAGATTAACCCGGCCTACCAGGCCCTGGCCGAGCATTACCAGTTTGCCGTTTTCCCGGCACGGGTCAAGAAACCCAAAGACAAGGGCAAAGTAGAAAACGGGGTGCAAAATGTCGAGCGATGGATCATTGCCCCGTTGAGAAACCGCACCTTTTTCAGCCTGGCAGTGCTCAATCAAGCCATTTGGGAACAGCTCGAACGTGCTGAACAATAAGGTCATGCTGGCGGTAGGCAGGACCCGGCGGCAAGAGTTTGAAGACATCGACCGTCCCGCACTGCGCCCCATCCCCGAAAAACCGTATGAATATGCCGCGCGTAAGACCGCCCGGGTCAATATCGACTACCATGTCGAATTTGAGAAGCACCTCTATTCCGTGCCCCACACCTTGATCTACCAGGAAGTCGACATTCACGCCAGCGAGCACATGCTAGAGGTTTTCCACAAAGGCAAATCGGTCGCCATCCATCCGCGCAGCTTCAGTCCCGGACGCTTTTCAACGTTCGCTGAGCATATGCCCCCCAATCACCAGTTTATGGATCAGGTGAATGCCCAAAACCTCCTGCACTGGGCCGAAGCGGTGGGTCCGCAAACCCAGGCCTTTCTGAACGCGATGCTCAACGCCCGCCCATTCCCCGAGCAGGCCTATCGCTCCTGCCTGGGCATCCTCTCTCTGGCCAAAAAACATCCCCACGCCCGCATGGAACAGGCTTGCCAGGCGGGGCTGGAAGCCAAAACCTTCTCCTACAAAGCGGTCAAGGAAGAATTGGACTGGCTTGCCAAACAGCCCGCTCTGCCCGTCTCAGTCGAAACGCTGCCGACGCATGCCAATATCCGCGGCCACGAATACTACCAATAAGGATCTCCCCGATGATTTCACAAACCCTCTCCGACAAACTGCTCGAACTGCGCCTGACCGCCTTTCGCGAAGGATTGCGCGAACAATCCACCAATCCGCATTATACCGATCTCTCGTTCGAGGAGCGTCTTTTGCTGCTGGTGGACCTGGAATGCACCCACCGTTCTGGCAGCCGCATCCAACGCCGCTTGAAACTGGCCGAGTTTCCCCTATCCGCGACCCTTGAGGATCTGGATTTCTCTCCCGAACGGGGACTGGACCGGCGTTTAATCCTGGAACTGGCGCAATGCAGCTGGATCGATCAAGCCCTCAATATTTTGATCCTGGGTGCTACCGGTACGGGGAAATCCTTCCTGGCTTCGGCCTTGGGGGTGGCCGCTTGCCGGTTAGGTTATTCCGTGCGCTATGTACGGACTTCCCGCTTTTTGCATGCCCTGGCCCATGCCAGACAAGATGGCTCTTACCTCAATTTCCTGCGCACGCTCAATAAAACGGAAGTGCTCATCTTGGACGACTGGATGCGCGACCCCATCCCGCTGGCTGCCGCGCAGGATTTGTTGGAAGTGTTTGACGATCGCTTTGGCAAAACCGCCACCCTGGTCGTTTCTCAAATCCCCGTGGCCGATTGGCACACCCGCTTTCCGGATCCGACCTTAGCCGATGCCATCTTGGATAGGACCATCCATAACGCCTACCGCCTGTCTTTACTCGGGGATTCTCAAAGAAAGTTGCGCGGAAACCGGACCATGCCGCACACCTGATGTACAATCATTTTGACCAGCGTTTTCTCTCTCCCGACTGTGCGACATGCTCCGGTTTAGGTGTGCGATTTCACCGGATTTCGCAGCTAAATGGATCAAGAAATGATCCGAATAAGGAATGCGTGGATCAAGTCCGATATACGTATATAAATTTAGGCCGCAACTTATTTAAAATATCCTGATCCCATATATGGTGTTATTTTGATCGCCGAGTGCCTGCATATCCGGGCTGCCGATGGTGATATATAACTTTCTGGGCCTTTTTTAAAAGTCATTACCGTACACCATCATTCCCTTTTTAAAGCCAAATGGGGAATGATTATTTACATGAATTACCATGACAATCCACCGCTTGATGGTGGAGTGTCATGGTAATGTTATTATATGTTTATCCTCGAATTGAACTAAAATGAGAATTGAAACACATTAAACCCCAGCTGAATCGTAGCTTTAATCAGTCTGCGCCGATGAAGTTCGCCGTTCGGTCGTGACTGATCCTATTCACACCATAAGGAAGTTTTCCACAGTGGACATCCCACGGATATTCAACATCACTGAGAGTGCTCACCGCATCCATAACCCGATCACACCCGAAAAGCTCTCTACGCTTGGCGCGGCGCTGCGTTTAGAATCGGGGGCCCGAGTACTCGACCTCGGCAGCGGTTCGGGGGAGATGCTGTGCACCTGGGCACGCGATCACGGTATTATCGGCATCGGCATCGACATGAGCCAATTGTTCACCGAGCAAGCGAAAAGCCGTGCTGAAGAACTCGGTGTCGCCCATCAAGTCAAGTTCATCCATGGCGATGCTGCCGGCTATGTTTCTGATGAGAAGGTCAGTGTGGCAGCCTGTATCGGCGCCAGCTGGATCGGCGGGGGAGTCGCCGGCACGATCGAGCTTCTGGAGCGCAGCCTGTGCCCGGCAGGGATCATCCTCATCGGCGAACCCTACTGGCGGCAGTTACCGCCGACGGAAGATGTTGCCAAGGGGTGTCTTGCCAACGCAATCTCCGACTTTCTCATACTTCCAGAACTTCTCGCGTCTTTTGGCCACCTCGGCTACGATGTCGTTGAAATGGTTCTGGCTGACCAAGCCGGCTGGGACAGATATGAGGCGGCCAAATGGCTCACCCTGCGCCGATGGCTTGATGCCAATCCCGATGACGAGCTCGCGAAAGATGTTCGGGCCCAACTGACCTCGGAACCCGAGCGCTACGCCGCTTACACGCGTGAATACCTGGGCTGGGGTGTGTTCGCGCTGATGCCTCGGTGATGCGTTCGTTGGCACATCCGGCAGGTCGTCAACGGCTGTGCCGTGCAACAGCTGGTGATGCGCCGAGATGTGATTGCGCCTGAATTCATTTCATAGGGTCTAGTTATCCGTGTGGTTATTCGTGCAATCTACAGAAATCTCTGTCTCAAGCCGACGCCGCTTCGCGACGCGACTTAATTCAAGGGTTAGACGATAACCTTGACCTCCCCTGCCTAGACCAAGTCGAATCTATGGGTATAAGTTTAGACCGCAATTATAAGTAGATCAACAATATCGAGAATAATGTTAGAGCCAGTCATGGTAGATAAGCTATTACTGGGTTTTTCGATATGTTATGCTATATTAAACGGAAGATGTGCTTACGCCGTAAGTATAGGAGGCACCATGATCAGGCGTTTATTCAAAACAGGCAACAGCATTGTGCTTTCTTTACCAAAAAAAGTGCTGGATGACCTGGGAATTAAAGATGGCGAGAGTGTCAATCTGGAGCTGGACCGAGAGCAGCGGCGGGTTATTATTACACTGGTGGAAAAGTCTATTGCAATTGCAGGCGTAAATGAGGAATTTGCTCGTCAGGTAGATGAGTTTATTCAGCAATATCGACCGGCACTCGAAGAACTGGCAAAATAACAACCTTAGTAAACTTCTTTGAAGCCATCACCATGACCAACTACCTGACACCCTAACAAGTTCTTTTTCTTCACAGTCGCCTTATCGCTGAAACAGGTGGCGGTCACGGGCTTCGGGATTTAGGAATGCTGCTTTCAGAATTAGGCAGGCCTCAAGGAACATTTGATGGAAAGGATCTTTATCCAGATCTATTCTTGAAAACAGCCGCGCTGATGGATTCTTTGGTCCGAAACCATCCATTTGTGGATGGAAACAAATGGAGTGCAATTACATCCGCGGCTTTATTTTTGAGAATGAATGGTTATCGGCTGATAAAAGTAAAACCCGAATGGATTGATGCGGAAATCCGTCAAATGATTGACGTGAGGTATGCCGCGACCAAAAGTAGAAGCATGCTTGGCACAATGAACGACTATAAGTTTCAAATTGAAACTCTTATGGCGGAGTCATTGGATGTAAGCGGGATAGAGATTGCATTACATCTGAGTGTTTGTCCGGTAGGTCCCCTTCAATATAGAAGCCCTGATCAGGTAACGCTTGATTTGTTGAAAACAAGCTACGGAGCAGGATAAATTTTTTCTAGTCAGAAAGGATCTTTACCAGAAAACGAGTAGAGTATCCAAAAAGAGGAAATATGGAATACGATAAAGACAAGGTCGATGAAATGGCACTGGCGCTTCTTTATCTTACCAGTTTTAATGAAGGATATGGAACCCGCGCCTGGAAGGGAATGGCCTGGGAAGTGCTGGATCGACTGTATGAAAAAGGGTATATTGGCGATCCAAAGGGAAAGGCCAAATCTGTGGTTTTGACCGAAGCCGGTGAAAAGCTATCGGAAGAACTATTTTATAAAAACTTTGGTGTGGAGAAATAATAAGGTTTATTGAACGATCTTTTTGGCGCGGACGAAGACCGATATACAGGTATAAGTCCCGACCCGTTGGATTTAACGCCGCAAAATAAAGAGAAATAGCGCGTCATAACCACCTGAACCCCTATTACAAAGGTCAGCTTCTTCTCGCGTTACGCACCCTTCACCAGCTGGGTATAGAAGACTTGGAGAAGCTCATTTGCCTCTTGCAAGTCGAATAATTCCGGGTCAAACTGGCCGCCCACCCACTGAGACCATTCGGCATGCTCAGGGTGCCGGGGGTGCTGGATTGCGGCTAAAAACGCCATATATCCAGATATACCTCCGACATCTTCGGGAGGGCAAGCTCGCTTCCCAGCGACGCAGCGCGGATAGGCTGCGCCTTCTTCTGAAGGGAGAATCTTCTCCACGACTAGGGTATGTTCCCAGCTGTCGCCAAAATCATACTCGTAAATAAAATGCGCGCCAACCTCCGGTGCGATCTGATTCAACTGAACCTGCCCCTCGTCCATCACCGCCATGTCCAAATAATCGGGACTGGGTTCGGTGTAAAAAAGCTCTCCCACCCGGAACCCGTGCAGATGTGAATTGGTCCAGCCCAGCGTGATTTGCAGGACGGCGTGCAGCTGCGGGAGAGTAAGATCGCCGGGCACTTGAATGCGCCGCCAGATTGGTGGGCGGATGCCATTCAGGGTTACCTTGAGCTGGAATATGCGGCCCGAGGCGAGTGATTGCGCTGCTCTTTTCTTCAACCGACGCCGGGGTGAGAGGTCTTCAACCTGCTCCAACAGACTGGCCACAAGAGGATCAATTGCCGGTTCTTTCGCGAGTATCCAGCCTTCTGCGCCCAAATCCTGCAGCAGATCCGACCCCTGAAGTTGATCGGTCAAAAGGATTTCCAAGGGATCGGGTGGTATTGGATGGTGATACTGACCGGTGCACAACAGGTAGGAGCTGATATCCCAGATGGCGAGGAAGGTTCGAGCATGCTGGTTGTATCGGTTGACTGCCTGGAGAATTTGCTGGTTCCGCGTGGCAATGGCCAGTTCGTCTCGCTCGCTACGCGGCTGAAACCCAAGCGCATACTGGCGCGCCTCGCCATCGACTACCTGAAAAATCAGCTCATCGCCGGGTTGCGCACCAGCTGCTTCGAGCCAATCCCAAAACGCGGGTGTGCCGAGGGTCCCCCAAACCCCATTACCAAAAAAATCTAATGGCCACTTAACTGATTTCTCATCCGGCAATTTCAGTTGAACAGGTGCGCGATCAGCGCGCTTTTGGATCTCGAAAAAAGCCGGCCAGAGTGCATCCCGCAGTTCTTCGCTATAGATCACCCGGTGCTGAGCCAAATCGGCCTCAGAAAGGGGGAGGCGGATCACCGCGCCGTTGATCAGGCGGTATTTCCAACCATAGCGGCCGTCCCCGGTTGAGACCACTAACCGGCTTTGGCTGATCGCATTGCGGATGGTGTTTTTCGGATTGCGTGTGGTGACGGGGGAAAGCGCGTTTACCCGTTCCAGGATCTCAGCAAACGGCAGCGGTTCAGACGCTTCACGCACAACCTGAACCACCAGATCGGCATTACTTGGCTTTTTGTCTTCCATTGGATTATAGCTTCCTCCTTCACGGTTTGTGTGTTCAGAGATGCCTCCCGACAACAATTCTATTCTATAACCATCTCCGGAATATTTCCATCTCTGATTTTTCAGTTGCAAGGAAGGGCTATGGCATAGAAATCTAATTGAATAAAGCGCCAACTATACCGCTATCGATGCGTATTGCATCCGCCGAATTATCTCTGGATCCATTCTCCAGGCAATGTAACCTATCCGGTTACAAAAAGTATTACCATATTTTATTACGAAACTTAAAGCAGTCTGCAATCGTCTTTTCTCTCGAATCGATTTTGATTGACACGCCATCGACTTGTTGTTCCACAATCCCGGCCGTATAACTTTTCTCAGATAGCCAGGCAATATTATGAAATTTATATGTTCTTTGCCAGGCATGCTTTTACCAGCAAATCCACTTTTTGTTAAGATGCTGTGTTCAAATACCTAGGGTTTTCACAAAGTCAGGCGCTTTGTGAAAATCCAATCAGAGGACTATCCCCCGACCCCTTCCTGCGCTTGCTCCACAAGCTGGAAGGGGAGAAAAGAGATTTTGGGGTAGCGCTGGCCGTTTTGCGGCCAGCGCTACCCCAAACCCCGAAAAAAGGCAAGCGACTTTGTGAAAACCGTGTTCAAATACCGAACTCTAAAATCAAGTTAAATGCAGATATAATAATATTCTGCAAGGACGCTTGGCTGTTTTCCCTTACCCGAACAGATTTAATCAATAAAAAAGGAGATACGTGATGGGAGAAAAAGGCAGCAAGAAGGATAAAGAAAAGGCTCAAAAGCAAAAACAATCGCAGGTCGAAAAGAAAAAGGAGCACCAAAAAAACAAATTGCCTGCTAAGAATCCTTGATAGATCAAGTCGGATAAACGGGTATAAGTTCAGACCTTTGCTTTTTTTAAATAAGAAAATTATTAGCTTGCAAAAGTGCTCTTCAGGGATGGAGGGCACTTTTTGACTATGGGACATCTATAGAAGGTGCCTATAATAAGATAATGTCTCCAAAGCGTTAATGACAGGGATGGGAAATGCAGACGAAAAAAAATCTCCTCACACTGGATGTGCTTCATGAGTGGCGAGCAAGCATTCTGAATACTTTTTTAATTGTCGTAGCGTTTGCTTCTGCGGTGATGACCATAGTGAGTATTACGGATGCAGTTTCCCGGCCGGGTCAGTGGCCTCCTGTGATTCTATATTCCGCCCTGGCGCTGTTACTGACAGTGTTGGCTATCTTTCGGCATATTGACATTTGGATTCGTGCCTGGAGTGTGCTGTTGGTGGCATATGTTGTTGGGGTGATAGCTCTGGCATCGTACGGCTTGGGCAGCAGCGGTCGCTTGTATCTGCTGGTGCTACCCATCGGCGCGCTTATCTTGATCGGTGTGCGATCGGCCGTTTTTATGTCAGCGATTAGCACTCTGACTATGTTTGTTTTTACTGTTCTAGCCAATTATGGCGTACTGACGAACTGGCTGGTGAGTGAGCGCAACTCGCTAAATATAGTGGATTGGATGGCTGAGGATGTCGATTTACTGATGCTTTTGGTTACCGTAATGGCGCTGCTCATTATGTTCTACCGCTTCCAGGAAAGATTGATCGAAAAAGAGCGCCGCTCCCAATTGGAACTAAAAGATGCTCAGGAATTGCTTGAAGAACAGAATGCAAATCTAGAGCAAAAGGTAAAAGAACATACAGAAGAATTACGCGCTACGAACAGCCGCCTTGAAAAGCGCAATGAAGAGCTTACTATTCTTAATAGCCTCAGTGCGGCGATGACAAAATCGCTGGATGTGAAAGTGATGACGCATATTGTTGGCGACCAGCTCCGCGTGATCTTTGATTCCGATACGGTTTCTATTCTGTTAGTAGATGCGCAGCAAAACCTCATCCATACCTAATATGAATTTGATAAAAACGAAGGCGGGTATGTTGAAAATGTTGAACCTTTTCCGTTAGGAACCGGCCTATCCTCCAAAGTGATCATTTCGCGCCAGCCGCTGATGCTGGAAACTCTTGATGAAGAGATTGCAAATGGCGCTTATTTCCCACCTGAATTGTTGGAGAAAAGTGAAGGGAGTTTAACCCAATCGTGGTTAGGTGCGCCAATTATCGCAAATGATCGCGTCTTCGGCGTTGTATTTTTGGGCGATTATCAACCCCATGCCTTTGATCAGAACCACCTTCGCCTCCTTCAGACACTTTGCTCTAATATCGGTGTTGCGATTGAAAACGCACGCTTGTTGGAAGCCTCTCAGGAATCACAGCGTCGCCTGGCTGATATTATCGAATTTCTGCCGGATGCCATATTGGTGGTCGATTGCGATGGGCGTGTAATTGCATGGAACCGCGCTATCGAAGAGATGACTGGGGTGCAGGCTGTCAAATATGCTCGGTATGGGCAACTATGAATACTCTCTGCCATTCTACGGGGAGCGAAGGCCGATCCTAGTAGACCTGGTCGCTAAATCTTATGAGGACCTGGAAGAAAAGTACATGCAGGTTCAGCGACAAGGCTCTATTCTTGTTGGCGAAACATATGTGGAGAATTTGCAGGGAGGACCGCGCTATTTACAGGCTACGGCATCCTTACTGGACGATTCCAGAGGGTTTATGGCGGGCGCGATTGAGATTATCCGCGATATCACAGAACGCAAGCGCGCGGAGACCGAGTTGCGTGAGTTTGGAGAAAAACTGCGCTTGATTTTTGAAAATGCCTTTGATGGCATTAGCATCTATGAGGAAATCCCCAGTGAAGATAAGCGCATCTTACTAGATTGCAATGAACGCTACTGCCGCATGGCCGGTCGAAGTAAGGCAGAACTGCTCGCTATTCACGACACACGTGCTATACAGCTGGATCTCGGAAATGCCTCGGACCGGTTTGACTGGGACCCGATTTCTGCCGGCACAGCCTTTTCGGGAGTCTTCTCATGGGTTCGACCGGACGGCAAGGAGAACATTATCGAATACAATGCTGCCCCCACTAAAGTAGGGGAGCGCACCTTTACCATTGGTTTAGACCGGGATGTTACTGAGCGCAGGCGGGCTCAACAGGAACTCCATCAAGCCAAGGAAATGGCAGAGGCGGCTACGCAGGCTAAGGGCACTTTTCTTGCGAATATGAGCCATGAGCTGCGTACCCCCCTGAATGCCATTATCGGTTTCACCCGTATCGTCCGCCGCAAATGAGAAGGCATCCTCCCTGAAAAACAAATCGAAAACCTTAACAAAGTCCTGGTCAGTGCTGACCATCTGCTCAATCTCATCAATACAGTCCTGGATATTGCCAAAATCGAAGCCGGGCGAATGGATGTTATCGCCGCAAATTTCCGGGTCAGCGCATTGATTGACCTATGTGCCAATACAGCCCAGCCCTTGCTGAAACCTGGCGTGAACTCTTAAAAAGAGGTGGATGAAACCCTCACCACGATCTACTCTGACCAGGACAAAATTCGTCAGATCGTCCTCAACTTGCTCAGCAATGCCGCCAAATTCACTCACACAGGGAAAATCGCTCTCGCTGGCAGTCAGGATGGCACAAGCCTTCGCATTTCTGTGACTGATACTGGCATTGGCATCAGCGCTGAAGCTCTCCAGCATTTTCAAAGAATTCCAGCAGGCCGACAACTCTACCACTCGCCAATATGGTGGCACAGGGTTAGGACTATCGATCAGCCGCAATTTAGCACGGTTGCTGGGTGGTGAATTGACTGTCGAAAGTGAACTGGGCTTGGAATGGGCAGGCGCCAAGTGACATGCAGCAGATTGCCTCGCCGGACAACTCGGTGCTCGTCATCGGCCGCGTGCTGGTATACAATGACAGCGACCTATCAACCGCCTATGGGCTCGCGAAGGAGATCCAGCTAACGTCATTCGGCCAAAAGTGATAGGATAAAGTCATGAGCAAACGCTACTTTTACCTTGCGATCCTCGTTGGCGCGGTTTGCGTTTATTTCCTCGTGCGCACTGCCCTCTTTCCCCAGAGAATGATCTTGCGGAATGCCATCATTCAAGGTGTTCTGATTGGCTTTGGGCTGGCGTTCGTCTCGGCCCAGGTTTATGCCCGGATCAAGGCCAAAAAGGTTAATGGCTGGATCACCATGTACGGGTTGGGTGAGCCCAGCAACGGCATGTTCCTGCGCGCCGCGCAAGCCCAGCTTTTTCCTGGCCCGGTGAATCTGCCACAGGAGGCGATGTACTGGTGGACGAATGCGGATGGCGTCGGCCATACGCTGTCCGGGGCGCACGACTACGTGATGCACTTCCCACCGGGAGGACTCCCCCCGAACAAGGCCTTCTGGTCAATTACGATGGGGGATGCGGGTAATCACTTTGTGTCCAATCCGCTCAACCGGTACAACCTCGGCGATCGTACCGGACTGGCCCAAAACCCCGATGGTTCGGTCGATGTCTATATTCAAAAGGCGGCTCCAGCGGGGCATGAGTCCAACTGGCTGCCCGCGCCTGCGGACAATTTCATCCTCTGGCTGCGCGTCTACATCCCCGGCGAGGCCGTCCTCAAGGGCGAGTACATCGTCCCGCCGGTGGTCGAAGTGAGCTGATGGTTATGAATAACCCAAATTTACTGATCTTCGCTGCGGTGGTGATCGTGGTGTGGTGCCTGGTGATCTACTTCTGGCCGCGCCTGATGCTCTCCGCGTACAAGCGGGCGCTGCTCACGAAAGGGTTCGGCGACGGTCCCATCCCGATCAATACGCTCTATACGCAGCCCCAAGAACTCTTTGCGAATCCCCTGACTGCGCCGTCCGCTTCGGACGCAACCGCTTCGGATGCAACCGCCCCGGGCGTAACCGCCTCGAACTCGAGCCCTTTGACTGTGGGTGTGAACCATGATACGCTCTTGGCCGCCGGCTGGTTGGATCTCCGTCAGAGGGCCGCTGGTCTTGCACGTACCCGACATGAAGGGCCCGGACGGGTCCGGCCGTTACTACAGTGTGCAGTTTACAGATCCTTCGAAAAACACGGTTTTTGCCTACGTCGGCAAACGCACCACCGGTACGCAGGCGGGCGACTACCTCATTACCGGGCCGGGTTGGAAAGGGCAGGTTCCGGTTGGCCTGAAGCAGATCGCCTCGCCAAACAACGCCGTGATCGTCGCCGGCCGCACGCTCGTCGAAAGCGAAGCGACCTGCCGACTGCCTATGCTCTTTCGAAGCAGATCCAGCTAACGCCACTGAGTGCCTGGCGACCCGGGCAGTAGCCCTCGACGGCCCTGCTGTTACATCATTCCATTTAATTACCAAGCAGGCTGGGTACTTCTTATCGCGCGCGTGCTTTTAGCGTATTCACCGTCACGGCCTCGCGAATGAGTGCTTTTAGCGCTTCCTCATCTACCTTGTCGCCTTCGTGGAAGTCGCTGGCCCGCACCGTTTTGCTGTCCAAACGCGTATTGAAGAGCTTGTGTGGATCCTGTAGCTGAGCGCCTTTGGGGAAGGTCAGCCTAACCGCGTTCTTGAGGATATCGGCGACACAGATGTTTCCGTCATGAACCCAAACAGGGACTCCCTCGGGTCTGGAGGGCTTTCTCCACTTCACTTCTTCGATCACGGCGGGATCAGCTTGCTTGATCAAAGCACGCAGTTGGGACAATTTCTTACCCCGCCAGTCGCTCTGCTCCTGGATGATGGCATCGATCTGTTCCGCTGGGGATTTCTCTTCCGAGGGAGGATTCGTACTTGCTTTCATATGCAGCTCACCGCCTTCTCTTTTCTAAAAATCCACTCGACATATTTACTTCGTGGTTTGCGTTGGATCGATGAGCACGCCATTTTTCGAGACCTCAGGCTCGGTGCATAGGTTACGATTGAAGCAGCATGGCCTTCGTTCGCCGGCCTTGAGCTTCGATAAAGCGACCTCGATACGCCGGCTGCGCGTTTCCTGGTTATTCGTGGCGCGGATCCAGCGCAGCCAGTCCCAACGCGCCATTGGGGTGATTTGCCCCCATAGAGCGTTCGCCTCTGGGTCAGACCCGAGCGCCTGATTTAAATCCGCGGGCGCCTCGGGCTCCGGCCACGCTTTAGACGGCTCAACTGCCATGGTTACCGTATCGCCTGTGTTTATACCGGCGGCTTCACACAGGTCAGAGTCAACCCGAAACCAATGGCTTCCCTTGCCGTCCGGTTCGAGCACAATTTTAGACTGGACCCCGTTAATGGTTCCCTCGACCAGTGTCGAACCGCGCGATGGAAGCTTTGCGCTCGCACTCTCGGGCAGCCGCAGAATGGTCCAGTCACGGATTTTAAGCGGCACAGTTTCAAAACGGATCATCGACATTTCTCTGCTATCCGGGTTCAGGAACCCTTTATCTAAAAAAACGTAGTATTCCGACCTTAATTCGCCACTCTATTATAACGTCGAATGGGATGGGTGGCAAAATGACAGGCTGTTTGGGATTCAGCGTGGTTTTAGGGAGAAATGCAACGCCATTTCTCCCTAAAACCACGCTGAATCCCAGAGACCCATAAGGTTTTTGTCATGTATTTTCGATTGCATCTGTTAGAATTCAATTGTCAAATGACAATCAGGGAAAGTTAATCTTTGGGAGGAACACGAATGAAAAAAGAATTTCATGTCGCAGTTACTGGTAGTGATTTTGCTGAAGGCACCAGCGCCCATCCTTTTCGAACGATTTCCAAAGCGGCAAAGGTCGCGGAAACAGGAGATAAGGTCATTGTCCATGAAGGAGAATATCGTGAATGGGTAAAGCCTGAGCACAGCGGTTACAGCAATATCAGCAGAATTACCTACGAAGCGGCCAAGGGTGAAAAGGTCGTTATCAAAGGCTCTGAACGCATTCAAGGCTGGGAGAATTATGAGGGTACGGTATGGAAAGTAGTCATTCCCAATACTTTTTTCGGCGAATACAATCCGTACCAGGAAATTCTTAAAGGCGATTGGTTTATGTACACGCCCGGTATTTACCGCCACCCGGGCGAAGTTTATCTTAATGGCGTTTCATTTTATGAGGCTGATTCCCTTGATGAGGTAAAAAATCCGGTCATGCGCACATCGGTCCAGGGCTTGCGCTGGTTTAAAACCGAGGAAAAGATTCTGCATCCGGAGCTGACGGTTTATCAGTGGTTTTGCGAAACAAATGCCGAAAACACAACGATTTACGCAAACTTTCAGGGCGCGGATCCAAACAAAGAGCTGGTTGAAATCAATGTGCGAAAATGCTGTTTTTACCCGGTAAAGTCTGGGCTGAATTATATTACGGTCAGAGGGTTTGAAATGGCGCAGGCTGCCAGCCCGTGGACACCTCCGACAGCGGATCAGCCGGGTCTTTTGGGGGTTAACTGGAGCAAAGGATGGATTATTGAAAACAACATTATTCACGATGCCAAATGCAGTGCGATAAGCATTGGTAAGGAAGCCTCCACCGGGCATAATCTCTCCTCCAGAAGGCATCAGAAGCCTGGCTACCAATATCAGATGGAAGCGGTTTTCCGTGCACTTCAAATTGGTTGGAGCAAGGAAAAGATTGGCTCGCATATCATCCGGAATAATGTCATCTTTGACTGCGGACAAAACGGAATCGTTGGCCATATGGGCTGCGTTTTCAGTGAAATTTACAACAACCACATTTACAACATTGCGGTCAAACATGAATTTTTCGGCTATGAAATCGCCGGCATTAAACTGCATGCTGCCATTGACGTGAAAATTCAGCATAACCGTATTCACAACTGCACGCTGGGCACCTGGTTGGACTGGCAAGCCCAGGGAGCACGCATAACCGGCAACTTATATTACAACAACGACGCCGACTTGATGGTAGAAGTCACCCACGGCCCGTACCTGGTTGACAATAACATCTTCGCTTCGGACTACTCCTTTGAAAACGATGCCCAGGGCGGAGCGTATGTGAATAATCTGTACTGCGGGAAAATCAATCTGCATAAAGTGTTAGACCGTTCCACCCCTTACCATTTCCCCCATACCACTGAAGTGGCAGGCACAGCAGTGGTATACGGTGGGGACGATCGCTTTTACAATAATCTCTTCGTCGGTGGCCCTGGCATTCAAAATTGTGGAACGGCGGGGTATAACCCGAATACAGCCTCCTATGCAGAGTATATCGATAAGGTGTTAAGCCAGGGCGTCGGTGATCTGGAGAAGTTCAAAGTCGTAGAGCAACCTGTGTATATTTCCGCAAATGCTTATTTCACCGGCGCGGAGGGTTTTGAGCGCGAGAAAGATGGGTATACGGACAATGCGTTTGACCCATGTGTGAAAATCATCGAGGATGGCAGCGAGGTTTATCTGGAGATAAATATTCAGAAAGAGCTGCTTGATGTCCCGTCAAAAATTGCTTCCACCGAAACCCTTGGCACAGTCAGAATCGTGGATGCGATCTATGACGACCCAAATGGGGATCCGCTAATACTGAATCGCGATTACTTGGGAGCCTCCAGATCGGAAAAACCGGTTGTAGGGCCCATCGAAGGATTGCAGCCAGGATTCAATCGGATTAAGGTCTGGGGCTGATTTACAAAACTTAAGCCTCTTTACGAAATTACTGTTGGTTAAAAGCGGAGCCTTTTTGTTCCGCTGCTGATCCAACCTGTTAGGTCTATATTCTCACATCCATGCTGCAGATCAGGCCGTAGATAGGAGCGTAAGTCCCGACCGGTATTGATTTAATCGTGCTGAAGCGCTCTCCAGAAATGGGGAGCGCTTTTTGCTCTGCACTGGCATTTTTCTGATCCAATAGAAAATTCAGCGGTAAAATCATTTTGGGTACTAAATATTCAAACTAAAATCAGGCAAATTAGCGAGGAAAAAGATTGACTTCAAACCCAAAGATCGAAGACGAATCCGCCCCACTCTTTCGTAAACTTGATTGTTACAGTCTTCCCGTTGAGAATCTCGATGCGGCTATCGCTTTCTACGGAGCGTTAGGGCATCAACTGATTTGGCGTGATGGAAACCATGCCGCCGGGCTACGTCTGCCTGATTCTGACGCCGAAATTGTGCTGCATACGGACAAACGCCCCGTTGAAACTTGCCTTTTGGTCAAATCTGTTCCAAACGCAATTGAACGAATCATGAACGCAGGCGGGAAGCTGGTATTTGGTCCGATTGAAATTCAGGTGGGCATGTATGCAATGTTACAGGACCCCTGGAATAATCCAGTAGTAGTCCTGGACTTTTCGAAAGGCCTATTAGAAACCGATTCGGAGGGTAACGTGATCGGCAACCGTGACCCGGATTAAGGGGTAAATAAGTGTGGATTGAGTGGTCAACCAGATTAATGGGGATAAGTAATGTGTGAAACAGGCTGGATGTCCGAATAAAATAGAGGCAAAATAAAAACCCTTCCCCCAAGATCACTTTGGTTACTCGTGTTGTTCTTCCTGCTGGGATGCCAGCCGGGGGCAAACGCTACTATGCCTACAAGTTTGCCTGCTGGCTCGCAGGTGAAGGTTCTGAATCGGCGGGAATATGTAGTACACCAAAAGCTGACACTGGTCAATGCGGGGCCAGGGCAGCCAGAGAAGCAGAATATTTGGGTGGCCTTGATTCGGGATTTCCCTCCCTATCAGACGGTACTGTCGATGAAGATCTCTCCCCTACATTATGCGCTGGTGGTGGATGAATATGAAAATCACTATGCCGAGTTCGATTTTTCCAAACAACCCGCCGGCACGACCCAAACGGTAACGATCGATTATCGCGTATCGGTAAATGAACTGGCCTACGATTTGTCAGAATGCCAGGGTGAACTGCCGAATAACTTTACCCAACCCGAACTACATATTGAATCCGCAAATCCCCAAATCATCACCCTGGCTAAGCAGCTGGCGCAAGATAAAAGCAGTGTATGCCAACAGGTGCGCTCGTTTTATGATTTCACGGGCGATCAGTTAGTTTACACGCCGAACCAAAAGAACTGGGGAGCGCAAGCCGCCTTGGGCCCGATGGGGGCTGATTGCACTGAATACGCTTCTTTGCTGGCCGCGCTGAGCCGGTCGCAAGGGATCCCGGCCCGATATTTTGAGGGACTGCTTTATCTCGATAACGAAACGGATGCGCTCACGAAAACAGAGCACGCCTGGCCGGACGTTTACCTGCCCAGTGTTGGTTGGGTGGCGTTGGACCCTACTCTGGGACGAACGCCAGCCAGGCGTGACCTATATTTTGCCCACTATACCCCAGATCACATTATCGTCACAATGGGCGCGAATCCTTCTGTACTACGCGGCAGCAGCTACTGGACGCACCTCTACTGGCCTGGGGACAGCACTCGCATACAGGTATCTGGAAACTGGAAGATCGAACCGGTTGACAAAACCGGGCCGGGTTAATCGCCGCGTTTCCGCAGATAGGTATGCATAATCACCGATAGTACGATGATAAAACCGTAAATTAATCGGGTCCAGAATCCGGTCAATCCCACCGCCACCGTTGCGGCTTCAATAGCGCCAATGATAAAGGATCCGAGGAAGGTGCCTAAAATTGTACCGGTGCCGCCGAAGACCGATGTGCCGCCGAGAAAGACCGAAGCCAGGGTGCTCAGCAGATAACCATCGCCCAGGCTGGGCCAGAAATAGGCTACATAAAAACTGGCTATAATGCCAGCAAAGGCTGAGACCAGCCCGACCAACATGAACGCCTGGATACGTGTTCTTCCGGTATTGACGCCCATCAGTTCGGCGCTGTTAACGTTGTCGCCGATCAGGTAGATGTGCGCGCCAAAGATGTGACGGTTGAGCAGTACCCAACCGAAGACGGTAATGACTACCAGCCAGAGCATCTGCATGGGGAAATATCCGCCGATTTTACCGACCAGAAGCGGGTAAAAGATGGTCCTCTTGATAAAATCCAAAGAGAAATTTGCTCCCTGCGTCAACACCAGTACGGCTCCGCGCCATAGGAACTGCGTACCAATGGTTACCACGAGGGAAGGAATGCCAAACTTAACAATGATCGCGCCGTTGATCCAGCCTACAGCGGCTCCAGTAAGCAGGCCGGCAACAATTGCCAGAAACACCTGGATCGTCTCATTGTGGATAAAGGCTGTTCCGGCGTGGGTGTAGTAAAATGCCACCATACCCATCGCCATAATCGATGGAAATGACAAATCCATTTCCCCGGCAATCACTACGATTGTCAGGGGAATGGCCATAATTGCAAAGAAAGGGATGGAGGCCATGAACGCAGAGTAAATCTGCGGGGCTAAAAAGGTTCTAGGGGCTGAAACGATAAAAATGAGCCATAGAGTCAGAAAGACACCCAAAATGCCAAGTTGGGCGCTATTCCTGCGGGCAAAGTTTCGCAAGCTAAAGGGCACTTTATAGTGCTGGGTAACTTCAGGTACTATTCCATCCATCTGAGATTTCATCGCATCCAACCTTTTTATTAATCGAGGCTGCCGGTTTCCGCAACACGGACCATCTTATCCATCAACTCATTTAAGCCGATGTTTTTTGTTAAGAATTCGCCGGCGACTTTGCCCCGGTCGATTACCACAACGCGGTCAGCGACATTGTAGACATGCAGAATATTATGGTCAATAAAAATAGCCGACTTCCCCGCCTGTTTGATGCTGTTCACGAAGTTGATCAACTTGGCGGTCTCTTTGAGCGACAAGCCCATGGTCGGTTCATCTAAAACGATAATTTCGGCATCGAAGAAAAGCGCGCGTACAATGGCTACGCCCTGTTTTTCACCTCCAGAATACTTGCCAACCCGCGAGTCCGGGCTAACGGCATGGGAGGTAAAGCCCATCGATTGGGTCATCAGGCGGTGGGTTTCATCCCGCATCTGTTGAATATCAAGAAAACCCCAGGAATTGCAGATTTCGCGCCCTAGAAAAATATTCCGCCAGAGCGTCTGCAGTTCGGCAAGCGCTCGTTCCTGATATACCGTCTCCAGGCCTAATTTTCTGGCTTTGGGGACGGTGAGTTCTTCTACTTTCGTCCCATTGAAAAAGATCTCGCCCGATGTGGGCTGGTAGTAACCGGTGATGATCTTAATCAACGTGGATTTTCCCGCGCCATTATCACCTAACAGGCCAACAATTTCATTGCGGCCTAGATGGAAGTTAATGTTTTCAAGCGCTTTAACTTCTCCAAAGGATTTGGAAACATTTCGTAGTTCCAGGCGATATTCTTCCATAGACGACCTCCATTCCGATATTGATTTACCTGTAGACTCTAACTTCAAGTGTTCCTAAGAAAATGGCAAGAGCTAAATGGCAAGATAATGGGTGATACGCCACTTAGCCCTTGCCGGTTTCCGTATTCTTGATCGTCAGTGACAGAATAGTGCCAGCGTGAGGCGAGCGTCTCCGCGCTAGCGAATCTGCTTCTGGACCAACGCGGCCAGCTGCTCAACGTTGTCTTTGTCAGCAAAGCCCGCGCCTGTATCAATTTGCAGGCCAGAGAAATTATAGTTTTTGGTAAGGCAAATCTGCAGGACGCCGAAGTAACCTTGCAGGTACTGCTGTTGGTCGATCACCAATTGGAGCCAACCACCGCGGATCGCTTCGATCGCATTTCCAGACATATCAAATCCGGCAGCATAAACTTCGCCCGGTTTCTTGCCGGCGGCTTCCAGGAAGGTTTGCACCGTTCCGGTCAGGTTGCCGTGATCAGTAACCATGAGTTTGATGTCTGGATTAGCCGAGAAGATGCCGGTAAAGACTGGCACGCCGGAAGAGGCGTCCTTGTTGGTGGCATCATCGATCTCCTGGTAGATCACTTTCAGCCCAGCTTTTTCAAGAGCATCCTTGACGCCTTTGGTGCGTTCACCACGGCCAGCCTGGGACAACAGGCCCCACAAGAAGGCTTTGTCACCTGACTTCACGCCCGAACGTTTCACAGCTTCCTCGCCCAGAGCATAGCCAGCCTGATAGAGAACCGCACCGGCATAGCCAAAGCCCTTCGAGCTGTATTTCGCTTGCGCCAACGGCAGCTGGGTGTTCATGCTGGTGACGATAATGCCCTGGCTTTCAGCTTCATCAATCAGGGGATCAAACGCAGCATCACCGGGGTGGCCCATGATGGCAATGCCATCGGGTTTGGTGGCGACGGCTTGCGTAAACTGGGTGGTCATCTTTGAAGGATCCCAGTCCGACCACACATACTGTACATCTGCACCGGTATCCGCAGCTGCGGCTTTAGCGCCGTTATAGACGACAGTCTCAAAGCCTCCGCCGGCTGAACCGCCAGGGAAGAAAACGATTTTCGTGCCGGAGCACCAATTCGTTCCAGCGGCAGGCGCTCCGCCTTCGGTCGTCGTCGGGCCGGTGGTCGCTGGGGCAGCAGGAGCTGCCGGAGCAGAGGTCGCAGGGGCTGGAGCCTGAGCGGCAGGGCTACAAGCCACCAGGAAGATGGCGGCAAGGACGATCGCGGTAACGATCCGTGAGACATTCTTAAACATACAAGCCTCCTCTAATTCTCCTAATCGATGGATGGAAGTTGCAAAAAACTCATCAGGTTAGACGAGTTGGAAACCGCTTAGCTTACATGTTTGTCGTACCGCCTCCTTTCCTGGACGCGCAAGCCCACGTTTTACGATGATTTCAGAGAAGATTGTTTGGGGCTGCCAGCCGGATAAGCTGGTAGCGACCTGGACAAGCCGGCTAATCGCTTCATTAGCTTTGTCCGATATTTTGAGAAAGTAGTCACCAAAGCGCCGCCAAATCAGACATAACCTGCAAGGTGGCAGGCAGGTAACTGCTCAACTCGCACAGAGGCTGTTTTGAAAATAAAAGGCATTTATGTCCACGCATCTTCGCGATAAAGTAAGATAGATTGGGGAACAATTCTTTTATTGGAAGAATTTATGCGATAGAGACGATATTAAGAGAATACATTAATTGCTTTTTGTTGTCAACAAGATTTTTCCTGTAAATTAACCTGACAAGTTGTATGATAAAAGGGTGTTCTCAAACGAAATGGAAAAGATGGTCTGGTATCCCGGATAATTTGTGATTGGATCAAGATTCCGATCCGCCTGATCATAGAATAGTACAATAAAGGAACCCGGTAGCAGGATGGAGGCGCATTGCAACATCAGCCATTGATTTGCCGTTGTTTTCTGGCTTGCTCGATGCTGTTTCTCTTATGGCTCGCCTGGCAAACCCTCTCCGGCGCTTTGCGCCAGCGATCTCGATCCCGCACAGTCGGGCAGAAAGTTGAGACCTTAATGCAGTTCGAATGCGGTTTGCTAAGTTTGCTGGTGATCCTCACTGCCTTCCGCTGGCAGCGCCTGGCTCAAACGGCACGTATTGCCTGGAGTATCACCCTGGTGACTGCGGCTGGTCTCTCTTCATTCGTCTGGGGTCCACCAATGCTGTTTGTGGGGATCGTCTTCGTTGTGATAGCACTGTTGATAGCGCGTGCTGTTACCTGGGTGTTGCGTATATCGCTCATAAGCAGTCCGGCCACCCATTCACAAAACAATTTTTAGAGAAGTCCTTAATCCTATTCAGATGCAAAGAAAAGCCTGGGAGACGTTGTATGGATCTACATCCAAAAGAAAATGAGCAGCATCGTGGCGGACAAGAAGAGCGAGCATTGATTCTCTGGCATTCCTATCTTACTGGTGACCACTCTCAACTGGACCCAATGACGAAAGTGGTACGGCGGGTCTTTAAACACCTGCCTTCCAGTCCGCGCTGCCTGGTTTGTAATGCACCTTTTCATGGCGTAGGGGGGGTGTTCGTTAGAGTCCTGGGCTTTCGGGCCGGGCGGTCCAGCCTAAACCCAACCTTATGTGATCGGTGCGAGGTAATTGTCAAACATTATCAGGTTGGGATCGAGGTGCCCCTGACCTTGCTCTTCGCGGATGTGCGCGGCTCTACCACCCTCGCCGAGGAAATTGGCGCTTCGGCTTTTCATCATTTGATCAATCGCTTTTATATGGCCAGTACGGAGATCTTGATCCAGACCAATGCGCTCATTGAGAAAATGATCGGGGACGAAGTCGCCGGAATGTATGTTCCTGGCATTGCCGGGCCGGATCACGCGCAAGTCGCTGTAGAAGCAGCCCGCGCTTTATTGAAAGCAACCGGTCATTCGGATCCAGATGGGCCATGGATCCGGGTGGGGGTCGGCGTTCACACGGGTATAGGGTATGTTGGGGCCGTTGGGTCAAACCAGCGGGTGAGTGATATCACTGTATTGGGTGATGTGGCGAATACGGCTGCCCGCCTTGCTTCTCAAGCCCAGACCGGTGAAATTCTGGTCAGCGAAGAGACTTGCAGTATCATTGGCCTGGGCTTTGACCACTGCGAGCAGCGCCAACTTCAGTTGAAAGGGCGCGTTCAGCCTATGACGGCCAGAGTGATCCGGGTGTCAGGATGAGATAGTCCTTTAATTGCTCTGCGTTTTGGATTATCGGCAGCCCGCGCAACCCGGGAATACTTCCGTAGGATTTTTAGACGAGAATTTGCCGTCTTCGCCCAATCCATGCCAGGAGGAGAAGCAGGAGCAGCAGTCCAGCGAACAGCAGCGGCGCTGAGTTTACCGGCGCCTGGGCATGGACGCCGAGATAATCGAGGATCACCAGGCCACTTTCCCGGTTAAATGGTCCCAGGTACCACAGAATAGGGTAAACCACCTCAAACAGCTTGCTGCTGCGCGCCCAAATGCCCAGGCTGAGCGCCAGGGTGGGGATAAACAGGACGGATAGCAACCAGGGCAGCAGGGCCAGGTCATCTGCCGCAAGCAGCCTGCCTAGCAGGACGCCGCTGGCCGCGACGGCAGTGATGAGCACGCCTGCCAGCCATGCCGAAAGCAGCAGCCGCCCCAACGGATGCGCGGATTGATAAATCAACTGCTCGGCCTGATAGCGGACCTCCCGGATGCCCATCCCGGACCAAACCAGAACAGGCCAGATACCCACCAGCATGAACCAGTATTTGCGCATACTCTCATCAGGGGCCGCGACGCTCCCGATCCACAGGACCGCCATGCCAGCCAGCCAGTACCATTTCAATCCCTTCACCAGCAGCAAGCATTCTAACCAGACCAGGCGCAAGAAGTTGTAATGAAAGTGGTTGTGATTCGCAAGCGGCGAGAGCCGGGCCGTTTTCAGCTCAACTGGCTGCCTATCCTCTATTTCAAGGCTGGAAGCATTTTCGGCTTGTTTTCGTTTTCGTTTCGCAATAATGGTCTGGCTGGGGTCAAAGCGGTTAAAGAAGGGCGTCCCTAATAGAACGATGCCCACCGAAACAACCAGCCATAACAGCCTCTCAACGATCAATCCGGTTGACCATTTCACCCCTTGCCAGACAAAGGTTTGCAGCGCCTGCTCAGAAATCATGGACAGCGTAAAACTGTTTTGATAATCCGGGAAAACTGCTTTCGCAGCAGCCTTCATACTGGACCCAATCAGGCTGATGCCGGTCACATCGAACCAGGGCATCTGGGTCAGGAAAATTCCGGCCATAGACAGCGCCATGAAAACGAAAAAGTAAATCAGGTTGCCAAAACCGCCGCTCAACCAGGGCAGGGATTCAAAGAAAACAGCGAAAGCGGCCACCAGCGCCATCATCGGCAGGGCCACAAAGAGGAAAGGAGCAATGAGCGCCCACAGCTGAATCTGCGCATCTTCGCGGTTGATGATTTGCATGAGGATGGCTGCCAGTATCAAGATGGCAACCAGGGTTCCTAAAACCGCAAAGTTGCTGAGCCATTTTCCAAGCAGATACTGCGGCCGGGTGAGGGGTGTTGTAGCGATTATTTGCCCAACGCCGGTGTTTCGATCACGCTCGATAGTGTTCTTGACCAGGTAAAATCCGGTAATCCCCAGGAAAAACGTGATTACCAGCGCCATCAGGCTGCCGACCCAGGCTGAATTATAGATACCGCGATAGGTATCCAGCTTGATCAAGATTTGACCGGCGTTTACCGCGTAACCCAAATAAATAACCAGGCATAAGGTCACCAGGAAGCTGGTGCGCCGGGTGCGTTCAAGGAAATCCGCTTTGAGCATTGAAAAAAGCAGGTTTAACGTCTTCATGGCGCAGCTGGATGATTTTCTGCCACAGCGAATAAATACGCATCTTCCAGGCAAGGCGTGGTTGGCAGCGCGCCGCCGGCGGGAGATCGCTCCTGAACAATACGTAAACGAGCACCATCCGAACGGCGCGCCATGCTGCTCACCAAATAATTTTGCCGGATCGCAGCCAACTGGGTTGAAGGCACCAGCCATTCCCAGACTTTTCCCTCGACGCTGTGCAGCAGCGTTTCCGGAGTGGCTTGTTGGAGCAGGCGGCCCTTATTCATGATGGCGATTTCCGTCGCGGCAACTTCCACATCCGAGACAATATGTGTAGAAAGGATCACGATGCGATTCCCCGAGAGATCGGAGAGCAGGTTGCGGAAGCGCACGCGTTCTTCTGGATCCAATCCCACCGTCGGTTCATCTACGATCAACAGTTGCGGATCGTTCAAGAGCGCCTGGGCGATGCCAATGCGCTGTTTCATCCCGCCAGAGTAACTGCCCAGCGGGCGTTTGCGAGCATCCACCAGGTTTACCACCTGGATTAATTCATCCACGCGTTGGTCGGCTGTGCGGCGATCGAGCCCTTTAATTGCGGCAATATACTGCAGAAACTCCACCGCGTTCAAGTTGGGGTAGATGCCAAAATCTTGCGGCAGGTAGCCTAACACAGACCGCAGTGTGTTTGGGTTTTTGAAGATATCTTCCCCGTTCCAAAACACATGCCCTTCCGTTGGTCGGGTGATGGTTGCCAGAATGCGCATCAGAGTAGATTTGCCCGCACCATTGGGGCCTAACAGCCCCCAGACTCCAGGACTCAAAGAAAGGGAGAAGTCTTTTAGTCCCCATTTGTCTCTGCCGTATCGTTTGCTAACTTGTTGAATTACCAGTTCCATTGTTATACTCCACTGAGATAAGCGAGAAGATAAATAATTAGCATCCTTATTTACGTTCTTACCTGCCAATGAGTTGCAACTGCTGCTTATGCCAATTAAATCGATGCCTGTGCATTCAGGAATTCTCATTTGCTTCCTGAGCGCCCCAGGTTAAACCCAAAAAAAACCAGCTATTGGACGGTTTGGTCGAATGAGTATAATATATCTTGGACCCTGAAGAAATCTTCACCACAGCGCAGGGTTTGGATTTGAAGCAGAAACAGGCCTGATTGAATGGGTCTTGCCATAGTTATAAACAACCAAAAGGGAGTTTGGAAACAATGAGTTCAGTCAACCGTGTCCACAATTTCAACGCCGGCCCATCTGTATTGCCAGTGCCTGTGCTTGAAACGGCCCAGGCAGAAATGCTCAATTACCAGGGCAGCGGAATGTCGGTAATGGAGATGAGTCACCGCTCGAAAGAATTCGAGTTGATCATCCATACAGCTGAAGCGAACCTGCGCGATCTGCTGAATATCCCTGAAAATTATAAGGTGATGTTCTTACAGGGCGGGGCCAGTTTGCAGTTCGCTATGCTGCCGATGAACCTGCGTCCAGTAGGTGCGTCTGCCGACTATATCATCACCGGCGCATGGAGCCGGACGGCGCAAAAGGAAGCCGCAAAACTGGGCGCTACCTGTGTTGCATTTAATGACGAAGCCGAAAACTTCACGCGTTTGCCCAGGCAGGACGAACTCCAGTTTGATCCCAAAGCCGCATACGTGCATTTCTGTCACAATGAAACCATTCATGGCGTAGAATTTAAGACCGCTCCGCAACCGCTAGAGGGTATCGAACTGGTTTGTGATATGTCCTCTGACTTCCTCAGCCAACCGGTGGACGTTTCGCAATATGGCATGATCTATGCCGGTGCGCAGAAAAATGCCGGTCCGGCAGGTGTGGTCGTTGCCATCATTCGAGAGGATTTGCTGGCCCGGGTGCCGGAGAAGCTGCCGGTAATGCTGGATTACAAACTCCTCGCGGAAAGCGGCTCGCTGCATAACACGCCGCCCTGCTTCGCTATCTACGTGGTTGGCCTGGTTTTGAAGTGGCTCAAGGATTTGGGCGGCCTGCCTGCGATCCAGAAGATCAACGAGAAGAAATCAGGTCTGGTCTACAACGTAATTGATCAGAGCGGTGGGTTTTACCGGGGCCACGCGCAGCTCGCGGCCCGTTCGATCATGAACATCCCCTTCCGCCTGCCCAATGAGGAGCTGGAAACGCAGTTCGTCAAGGAATCCACCAAGGCAGGCCTGATTGGTTTGAAGGGGCACCGTTCGGTAGGCGGCCTGCGCGCTTCGTTATATAACGCGCTGCCGGTCGAGGCGGCTCAGGCCCTGGCTGATTTCATGGTAGAGTTCCAGCGAAAAAATGGATAGATTTTTGATGGACGGCCCGGTTCGTAAATAACCCGGATCCAACAGCCGCTTGGGCATCAACCAGGCGGCTGTTTTGTTAGATCTTTCAAGTAGAAACAGGAGATACACTATCGTTGAGCGTGGGAATCGTTTAAAATGCTCTCCATCGTCAAAGAGCGAAAAATGAAATAGGCGGATGAAATTTGATAACTCACCAAATTGCATTGGTAACCGATAGCACCTGTGATATTCCTGCCGAATGGCTGCGGCAGTTTGCGGTTCAGGTTGTGCCGCTGACCATTGTTTTCGGAGACCAGGCGTATCTGGATGGCGTGGATATGCCAGCCGAGCAGTTCTATGAGCGCCTGCAGAAAGACCCGCTGCACCCCACGACCTCTCAACCTACGCCAAATGCGTTTCTGGAAGCGTATCGCCGGGCAGCGGAACAGGGCGCGGCGCAAATACTGACCATTACCATCAGCGGCGCGATGAGTGGAACGCTTAAATCGGCCCGACGGGCGGCGCAAGAGTCGCCCATTCCCGTGCAGGTCGTGGATGGAAAAAATAATTCACTGGGGTTAGGCTGGCAGGTGATCGCGGCGGCCCGCGCGCGGGAGGCGGGCGGTGGGTTAACCGATATGCTGGCAGCGGCCGAGCAGGCCCGGCAGGCGATGGTGTATTACATCTCTCTGGATACGATCGAATATCTGAGCAAAGGCGGCCGGATCAATGAGGCGGCCAGGTTCCTCAATTCGATCCTGCATATCAAACCCTTAATTTTCGTGCGCCCGGATATCGGCACGGTAGGTGCATCCCTGCCCGGACGCTCAAGAAAATCCGCACTGGAAGGGCTGTATAAAGAGTTCTTTCGCCATATCCGCTCCGACCGCCCCATGCATATCGCGGTGCTGCATAATGCTGCGCTGCCAGAAGCCCAGGCTCTGGCAGCGCGAGTTCAAGCGGAATATGCGCCGAAAGAATTATTGATTAGGATTGTTTCGCCGGTATTGGGAGTACATACCGGCCCGCGGGCAGTGGCGTTATGTGGTTATGCAGAGGCATAAACCGCATATTGGCTTATTCAAGCGCACATACCAGCTCACTGGCCAACCAGAACGGCGGCAAGTAAGCCGTGCCGTCGGTCAGCGGCAGGATTTCTTCCGCCAACTGCAAGCCCAGCGCTTCGGTCATTAACTGGCGCCGGCGTTGGGTGCGCGCCCAAAGCTGCGGATACTTCGCCTGAAGTTCGGCGCGCAGAGCGGGATTAGCAATCGCGACAGTATCTTCGCAGTTCATCAGCCAACCAGGCTGGAGCGGTGTGGGGATGATATCGCTCTGGAAAACCATACCCGAACGGATGGTCTCCGCGCTGTCTGGTCGAATGGGGGAACTGATCCACTCCTCAATCGATGTCAGGTGGCCTGGGTTGAGGGCAGAGCGCATCCCGCTGCCTTCAAAGGCCTGCGCCACCGCCTGGAATACTTCCTGCCCCTGCACGCCCAGACACATGCTCTTGTACCAGGCGGCAATTACCCGGAAGTAGGGCGCGGCAACCTTCTCAAAGAACAGCGGGTCGGGCTGACCGAGTAACATGCCTGCCCGGCAGGCCAGGCTGCCCCAATACCCAAGCCCGGTTGAGATCGCATCACCATATTCTATGATCTTCGCGCTGGGGCTGCGCAGCCCGTTGATTTCTCCCTTACCCGAAACTAAAATAGGATGCATGGTCAGCGGCTGCCCGGCATAACGCATCAACTGGATGGCCTGCATCTCACTCATCCCCGGGCGCGTGCCGTGAAGAATGCTGAACACCGCTGCCGAGGTATTGCGGGCAGCCCATTCAAACGCCGCGATCTGGTCTGCGGAGTTCGTCGCCCGCAGCCCGCCCTCGGGATGCATCATCAACTGCGTGGCCTCCACCAGTTTACCGTTCGGTCCGATCAGGCCGCGCAGCAGGTCGACATAAAATGCCGGTAGGAAAGCTGGCTCGGTAGGCTGATCCGTTTCATAACTTTCCAGGTACTTCCAACCCACCCCGCTGACCGACTGCCCGCTGCTAATGCCAATTTTTGCCAGCACCGCTTTCAAACGAGGAGCCGTGCTGCGCGGCTGTGAATTAAGACTGAAGGTCTGGCAGAGTTCAACATCTACGGGCGCGCGTAAAATTGAGAGATAACCCATGCCCTCGTTGCCGACGATCAGCACGCGCTTTCCGCTGCTGCTCAGCACCAGCAGGGCTTCTTCGAAGCGCGGATCGTAATTGACCAGGTAGGTCAGGTTTGCGGCGTGCTCGCGGTCGGCAAAAACGACCACCCAATCGGTTCCGGCGGCTTGCACCAGGGTATTCAGGCGGCGTTCGTATTCTTCCTCAGGGATCACGGGGATAGCTTCGACAAACTGAAACTCAGGCATCGGGACTTGCTTAAGAACGATATTCATTGTATCTCCTGTCAAAGATGTTTCCGCAGCATTACATCCTCTGCGATAACGATTCAATTTCAGAGGGGGGAGAAGTCAGCTTTTAGAGGATTTTTGGGCTGCTGCATAGATTGTCTCAGCCCATTGAATTCTTGTCAACAAGGGGGCTCTTCACATTTTGCCTGTGGCCGCGAGACGGCCTGGTTTTGATCCTTTTCTTTCCAGCGCATCTTTTTAGGCAGGCAGAGGTTTGCCTCCCAAAACGATTTACCAAGCGCTTATAATAATTAACCAGGAGCGTTGTAGGAAACTTTTAACCGACTGGTTGAAAGGGAGACGGGTATGCGAATCTTCCAGACCAATTTTATAAAAACAGTAGGGGCAGTCCTAGGGACGTTTCTGCTAAGCCTGGTGATCATTGCTTGTTCGCCCCGCCTGCTGGTCGCGCCGTCTGAAACGCCCACGGATACCGCTGTACCTTCGCCAATGCCGGATCCATTGCTTGCAAAAATGGCCGGAACCTATTTCTGCATGGGACATGAATATGGGCTTCTGGCCGGGTTTCCGGATAAATTTATGCTCCTTCCTAACGCTAAGTTCAGTGAGGGGGAGCAGGCGTGGATGTTGTCAGCCGCTACGGAAAGGAACACTTTCAAAATCATGCAGAACCCGCGGTTTGACCGGATAAGGATTTACGCAGATAACAGCTTCTTACTTTACCTTAATAAAGGAGTGACCCTGGCACATGCGGATGGTGGCATTCTGGATTGCCAGAAGGAATAGTCGAAATGCTGGGGGAAATTATCTTCAGGAGAAAATTATTATGGCTGAAAAAGTGATTGTAATAACCGGCGCCAGCTCTGGGATTGGCGCGGAGCTTGCCCGGCAGCTTGCAGCGCGGGGTGATAAAGTGGTGCTCGCGGCGCGGCGACAAGCAGCGCTAAACGCAGTGGCGGATTCCTGCGGGGCGAATGCCCGGGCCGTTGTAACGGATGTTACCCGGCGGGAACAGGTGGAACACCTGCGCGATGAAGCGCTGAAAGCTTTTGGCCGGGTGGATGTTTGGGTCAATAACGCTGGGCAGGGCATTGGCCGCCCGGTGCTGGAACTGACTGACGCGGATTTTGACGCGATGATGGCGGTGAATGCCAAAGCGCCGCTGTATGGCATGCAGGCGATCGTGCCTTACTTTAAAGAACGCGGCGAAGGTCATGTAATCAATATCTCGTCAACCCTGGGGCGTGTACCGTTTGCCAGTTATCGCTCTGCTTACAGCGCAGCGAAAGCCGCCCTCAATAGTTTGACGACAAATCTGCGTTGGGATCTGCGCGCCGAATATCCGCATATCCAGGTGTCATTAGTTATGCCGCCGATGGTCACCACAGATTTTGCGCGCAATGCATTGCATGGCACACCCCCGTCACCCGGCAGGCGCAGTGGCTTTGGGCAAGCGCCTGAGCAGGTTGCCAGTGCAATTGTGGAATTAATAGACCACCCGCAGTCAGAAATTTATACCAGCTCAGAGCAGCAAGAAATGGTATCTCGATTTTATGCGGACATAAACGAATTCGAAGCCGGCCTGGGTCATTAAATCAATATGCAAGCCGCTTGACTTTGTCAAATAAAGTGTCTTTCACAACCTGTGCTTCAAGCGAATCGGCAGGTTCCTTTCCCTCTTTTTTTGCTTTTTTTTCTTTGCCGGGCAGTAAATATAGGCACTGCATCAACTGGGCTGCAGCGATAGCCTGCGTGGAAACCTCTTCCCCGTGGATTAGCTGGTATCCTTCTTTAATTCCGGATAACAGCTCGTTTTCAAGCTGGTGCTGTTTGCGAATCTCAGTATCTTCAGGGTCATGATCGAACTTGCGTTTCGCAAACTCATGATTGTTATACAGAATTGCCAGATCCCAGGAAGGATCGCCGATAATTGGGTTTGGGTCAAATACTTTCACCTGATAAGGGTTGTGAGAAGTGAGCAAAGCGTTTCGTTCGCTAAAATCGCCATGTAGATAAACCCCTTCTTTGGTGAATTTTAATGCCGCAATCGCTTTGCGTAAGTTCTCTACTTTCAGTGGAGAAAATCCTAAACGGACCAGGTAATCCTTATGTTTATCCACATACCCCACCAGATAGCTGGTCCAGCTCGGAAAGCCTTTGCCGTGGTTCTTATTTCCCCACATATCCGCAAATTCACCAAAGTAATCCCCAGCAGTGGCTTGATGCATCTTTGCCAGCACCTGCCCCATTGTCCGAGCGACATTTTTGGTCTCACCCGGATGATCCTCTAAATAAGATTTCACAGTCTCTGCCAGCTGATTATCTTTATTGACTGCCGCCTCCAGCACCAGGTACTTTACTGCATCACCGGAACTCTTTGTATCTGGCAGCTTCCCATGCGCGGTGACTCCTACCACGTCCGCGCCAGAATTGCTCCAGGCGGTTAAGGCTTCAGCCTCTGCTTCCGCACCTGCCGAGCGGAATTTGACCACAACCCATTTCCCATCCGCGCACACCGCGTAATCTACCGACATGTTTCCCCCGGATAATGCCTTGATGTTTTCTTTTTCAAGCTCTTTTAAGGATTTGAGACCGGGAACTGCGTGTAGTTTTTCGATTAGCGTTTGTAAATATTTGGGAGCGTGTTCGCGTAAGGCTCTTACCCCTTCCGATGCGCCCGGCCCCGAAGGAATCACAGCGATCTCTTTTACATCCATTGATTCTTAATACCTTTTCCTACCAGTAATGATTTGTCGCCCCTGGCACCTATCCCCCCTGTGACTTCGTGTCTCGGATTGTACCATACTGCTTCTTTGATCCATTTGCGACTGACTGGAAAAACCGCGGCAGGCAAGCATAATATGATAAAATGCGTCCATAATGGAACCTGAGCAAGAATATCTTCCTAAACTCGACATCCGCCGCTTATATAACCGGTTTAATGCCCCGGTGACCGATTTCGACTGCGGCGCGAAATGTGCTCCTCATAACCCCACCGGCAAGCCCTTCTGCTGTGACATTTGTCAGGCAGTTCCAGCCGCCTACCGGCAGGAATGGGCATTTCTGCGCGAAAAGACAGACCTGTGGCATGCCTGGCGTGGGAATGAATGCCAGACCGATCCCATGGACCCAGCCGATTTACAAAGCGAGACGCCAGAGCATATGCTGCTGCTGGCCTGCAAAGGCCCGGCGCACTGCCAGCGGGATTTCCGAGCAGTCAGCTGCCGCCAGTTTCCTTTCTTTCCTTTCATTACCGCCGATGATCGTTTTATTGGCCTCGCATACGAATGGGAATTTGAGGCGACTTGTTGGGTGATCAGCAACCTGAGCGCGGTGACGGATACGTACCGGAAGGAATTTATCCGTTTTTATGACGAACTGTTCGCGCTTTGGCCGGAAGAGTATGAAAGTTACGTGATCCGCTCCGAGGAAATGCGCACAGTTTTTGCTCAAGAGAAACGGCGCATCCCTATTCTGCATCGCAATGGCAGCGATTACTTGCTTAGCCCCGGCAGCGAACGCCTGCGCCGGGTTGCGCCTGAGCAGTTTCTCCAGTTCGGTCCTTATCAGGGTTTGGACTAATCAAGAACAGCAAAACAACCGCCGAATGCGACGGTTGTTTTGCTGTTCTTGACTTTTCTCGACCGGTAATCCTTAGAAAGAATGGCTAACTGAAAAGCGCCTTTACATCTTCTTTGGTTATCGACTTGAAGAAACTGCCTTCAGCAGAAATTAACTGGTCAACCAGTTCCTTTTTATGTTCTTGCAGCTGGAGGATTTTTTCCTCCACCGAATTTCGGGCAATGATCTTGTAGATAAAGACCGGTTTATCCTGCCCGATGCGGTGGGCCCGGTCGGCAGCTTGCATTTCTACGGCCGGGTTCCACCAGGGGTCAATGTGAATCACATAATCCGCTGCGGTCAGGTTTAATCCGACGCCCCCGGCCTTAAGGCTGATCAGGAAGAAAGCGATATCCGCTTCATTTTGAAAGCGGTCGACCTGGGCCTGGCGGTCAGAGGTTTGTCCATCCAGGTAGGCATAGCGGATATGGCGTGCATCCAGCTCGCGCTGCAACAGGTGCAAGGTCTGCACAAATTGAGAAAAGACCAGCGCTTTATGCCCCTCTGAGTGCAGCGTTTCGAGCGTTTCCAGCAAGATTTCAAACTTGGCTGCGTCACCGTGGTAGGCGGGTTCGACCAACGCCGGGTGGATGCAAATTTGCCGCAGGCGCAGCAAGCCTTCGAGGATCTTCATGCGCGTATCGTTCAGGCCTTCTTCATCGATCATCCCCAGCAGCAAGCCGCGGTAGTAATCGCGGGTGTGGTTGTAAAGCTTGCGCTGCGCAGGCTCTAAGTCAGTATAGAGAATACGCTCTGTTCGTTCAGGTAATTCCGGGGCAACCTGCGCTTTGGTGCGGCGCAAGATGAAGGGGTACACCAGCTGGCGTAAAAGCTGGGTCGTTTCCTCGCTGGCTTTACTTTCGATCGGAGTAGCGAACTCGCGTTTGAAGTATTCCATGCTGCCCAGCAGGCCAGGGTTGAGAAAGGCGAACTGCGACCAGAGTTCAAAGGTGTTGTTTTCAACCGGCGTGCCGGTCATCACCAGCCGGTGCTGCGTATTAAGCAGGCGGGCTGCCTTAGAGCTTTGCGCCAGCGGGTTCTTGATATTTTGCGATTTGTCCAGGATGGTATATACGAAGCGGTAGCTGCGTAAAAAGTTGATATCGCGCAGCATGGTGCCATAGGTGGTGAGGATGATGTCGTAATCCGCAAAGGTGTTCAGATCCTTTTTGCGCGTATTACCGACAAATTCCAGGATGCGCAGCTGGGGAGTAAAGCGCTCTGATTCTCGCCGCCAGTTAGCAATGAGGGATTTGGGCACTACCAGCAGTGAAGCGTTTTCCAGTTTGCCCTGCTCGCGCAGCGACTGTAGAAATGCCAGCACCTGGATGGTTTTTCCCAGCCCCATGTCATCTGCCAGGCAGCCGCCAAAATCATACTCGTGCAGGAAATGCAGCCAATCCAGCCCTGCTTTCTGATAAGGACGCAGCTCACCCTGGAAACTGGCGGGAACCGGTTGGGGATTGATGCTTTTGAAACTACGCATGCGTTCCCGGCGCTGGAAAAATTCAGCCGCAACCTGGCTCTGATCCGCACCTGCTAGCAGCTCATCCACCAGGGGCAGGTGGAAATCGTGCACGCGCAGCCCTTCATCGGTTTCTTCCGCAAGGTCAAACAGTTTTTGATAGCGCTTCAACCATTCTTCAGGGATCTGTCCAATCGAGCCATCTGCCAGTTTGACGTAATGTTCCTTTTTCTTAATCGCGCGCCGAACATCCCGCAGGGCAATTTCCTGATCGCCGTAACGCACCACCGCCTGCACATCGAACCAATCCAACCCGGAGGTGATATTGAGCGAAATGGTTGGGGTGTTGCGGTTGAGTTTAAGATTCTTCAAATCCTCTTCGCCATAGATTTCGAAGCCGCTTTCCGTAAGTAGCGGGATCGAGTGCATCAGGAAATCCAGCGGGTGCGTGCGGGCGCGTAGTTCAAAAGTCCCGGCGGGGTAGGGGCTGCTGGCACGTTTGAGGCCATAGCGCGCATCGGTCAAGAACTGATAAAAAAGTTCTTCCTGCTCCTTCTGGCGATGGATGCGAATCACCCCCCAGGAACCGGGCTGGTCATGCATGGTCAACGGCTCGCCACGCAGATCGACGGTCACTTCCTCGTTGCCATAACCGAAGCGCAGGTCCGCTAGCAGTTTCCCTTCCTCTTCCCGCAGGTACATGCGCGGAACAGGTTTTTCAATGACGTCTTCCCAGGAAACCACGTCGCCTTGAATCGGCAGCCGTTCCGCGATGGTCAGGAAGTAATCTTCCCGAAATTCCTGCTCATCTTTGGCCGGGATGGTCAGCGGGAGGAACTCCAGCAGGTTGATCGCTTCCGGGTTTTCAATGGGAACAATATAATTCCCGGCTATCGCCCAGGCTGGGTCCATTGAAAGAATGCGCAAGCTGCCTTTGATGGTGGTGAAGGTTTTGCCGTTCACAGTCATGCCTGCTTGCAGCGCATAATTCTCCCCTTCAAGCGCCAGGGCAGCTTCAATTTTCTGCGGCTCTTTGATCATCCGCATACGTTCCTTGAATGTGCTGCGCGCCGTAATTAAAAACACCGGGGCATTGATTTCAGCCATTAGCGGAAGATAGGTGGAAAACTCAGACAGACCGTAATAGTAGCCGCCCAGTTTCATCATCAAGTTATACAGATAAACCCCTTCCAGGGGCATATTGACTACACTACGTGGATCAAGCGGGGTAGAAATGGTTTCTGTAGCCGAGACCCAGGAACGATCCAGGTCCAGTTTCTCGTTTTGTTCCTCGCGCGTAGGTAATGCACTGAGATCTTTAAAATTATTCCAGGCCTGAGATTTGATGCGAAAGGGGACCAGCCGGTATGCGTAATCATCATTGGCATACTTCTCCCGATGCAGCCCAAATACAATTGCATAATGCGTGCGCTGTGCGCTGCTGGTTTTACGTTTGGGTGTGTTTTCCAGGGCAAGCTGAAGGCGGTACTTCCACTGATTTTCAGCTTCCCGTTGAATATAATCGCGGGTTGCGAAAAGGCTGGCGATGACATGTTTACAGACATTCGCCCGAATGGTTTGGGGACATTCGCAAGTAGCCTGCACCTGCCGTTTGCTCTGCGCTTCCAGTTTGACGGTGTAATTACGCAGTTCATCTCGCACCCGGCAGGTGGCAGACTGGTTTGTAAATTCGAGAATGGTGACCCTTCCCTCATTGTAATAGGTACGGCCACGAATATAGTTGTTGTAATCGTAGTATGGAAAATTGTTCGGGTCTAAATTTTCTACTGTTAGCAGAGTCATATGCCCACTTCTAGAAACATATCAGATAATGGATATCGAAATCAATTTGAAGGGATAATATCACAAAAATCATCCCAATGTTACCATTCTATCAAATTTGAAGAAGCAATAAAATTAATTGTGGCATTGCTGAGTTGGCCGCCGAGAAGTTGTGAGGTGTGCAACTGTGCTTTGAACTCGGATACAATCCGATTCTAAATTCTTTTGGGGAGGAAAAATGATCACTCGAATCTGGCACGGATATACAACCCCTGAAAATGCGGATGCTTATGAGAGCTTACTGCGCGAGGATATTACCGTTTGGATTGCGAACAAAAACATCCCTGGTTATCATGGCATCCAGCTTCTGCGGCGCGACCTGGAGAATGAAGTCGCCTTTATTACCGTGATGTGGTTTGATACACTTGCGGATGTGCGTGCTTTTGCCGGGGAGGATTATGAAACAGCTGTCGTCCTTCCTCAGGCCGAGGCGTTGTTATCCCATTTTGATTCCCAGGCTCAACATTACGAGGTGCGGATCGATCTGAAGAAGGCTTAAACGGTTCACGAGTTCACGAGTCAAGAGACAATTCTGGTATAAATAGGATATACAATTAGCAGGGGGATCACAGGTACAGCAAAGCCCTGCGATCTTTAGAAAATAGGGGACGCTGAAGGAGATAGAAGGGTATGAGCATCAGTCCATTGGCCGGTAAACCTGCTCCGCGCGAGCTTCTTGTTAATATTCCGCGCTTGATTTCCGCTTACTACACCTGCAAGCCTGATCCGAGCATTCGCGAACAACGGGTAGCATTTGGCACTTCTGGGCACCGTGGTTCTTCACTGACCTGTTCTTTTAATGAGGATCATGTGCTGGCAATTTGCCAGGCAATTCATGAATACCGGCATGGGCAGGGAATTACGGGGCCTTTGTATCTGGGGATGGATACGCACGCCCTGTCTGAACCTGCATTTCGCTCTGCGCTGGAAGTGTTTGCGGCCAATGCAGTGAACCTTGTGGTTCAGGCTGGATTGGGGTATTCCCCTACGCCGGTCATTTCCCATGCTATTTTGACCTATAACCGGGGAAAGAAATCAGGGTTGGCGGATGGCGTGGTTATAACTCCTTCTCACAACCCGCCCGATGATGGCGGATTTAAGTACAATCCGCCGACAGGCGGACCGGCAGGGACAGAGATTACCAGGGTGATTCAGGACCGGGCTAACGAAATCATGGCGGAGGGCATGAAAGCAGTCAAGCGCATGCCGTATGAAAAAGCCTTGCATGTCGCAACCACCCATGAATATGACTTTGTCATGCCCTATGTCACGGATTTGGGGAACATCATCGACCTTCAGACAGTGGCAGCGGCGGGCGTGAAAATTGGCGTGGATCCTTTGGGTGGTTCCAGCGTCGCCTTCTGGCAGCCGATTCAAGAAAACTACCGCTTGAATATTCAGGTCGTCAATCCCTATGTCGACCCAACCTTTTCCTTTATGACGGTGGATCATGATGGCAAGATCCGCATGGATAGTTCTTCACCCTATGCGATGGCTAGCCTGATCAAGCTGAAGGATCAGTTTGACATTGCCTTCGGTAATGATCCAGACGCCGACCGGCATGGTATCGTTACGCCCAGCGTAGGGCTGATGAATCCCAATCACTATCTGTCCGTGGCGATTCATTACCTGTACCAGAATCGCCCTGGCTGGCCTGCAAAGGCGGCGGTTGGAAAAACCCTGGTCTCCAGTTCAATGATCGACCGGGTTACAGCTGCGATTGGCCGTAAGCTGTATGAAGTTCCCGTGGGGTTTAAATACTTTGTAGACGGCCTGCTGGATAGCTCTTTAGGTTTTGGCGGCGAAGAGAGCGCTGGGGCTTCCTTCTTGCGTAAGGACGGCACGGTTTGGACGACGGATAAAGACGGTATTATCATGGATTTGCTGGCCGCAGAGATTCTGGCTGTTACCAAGCAGGATCCCGGCCAACACTATCAAACGCTGGAAAAACAGTTTGGCAGCCCGGTGTATGAACGTAAAGATGTGCCGGCGACGCCAGAGCAAAAAGCCGTTCTTGCTCGCCTTTCCCCTGAAATGGTCGAGACGAATAAACTGGCTGGACAGGAAATCACCGCAAAACTTACCCGCGCTCCAGGCAACAACGCGCCTATTGGCGGATTGAAGGTGGTCGCTGAGAGCGGCTGGTTCGCCGCCCGGCCCTCAGGTACGGAAGATATTTATAAAATTTATGCCGAAAGTTTCAAGGGCCCTGAGCATCTAAAAGCCATTCTGGAAGAAGCAGAGTCAATCGTTCAGGAAGCCTTGAAAAAAGCCTGATCTTCACCCTTGAAATCGACTATAATCCTTGGTCTGTCTGCCGAACCTTTCTCACTCGGCAGCCTAAATTAAATGATTCAATAATCCTGGTTTATTATAAAAGAGGTACTTTTCGTTGTCTCGACGCCGCCTTAATGTTATTACTTTAGGTATTATGCTCAGCCTGTTCCTTTCATCCATGGAAGGTACTGTGGTCGCTACCGCCATGCCCACGATTGTGGGCCAATTAGGTGGTTTCTCCATTTACAGCTGGGTTTTCTCTGTCTTCATGCTTACCTCGACCACGACTGTCCCGATCTACGGCAAGTTATCAGACGTATATGGTCGCAAGCTCATTTATATCATCTCAATGCTTGTGTTCCTGGCCGGCTCGATCCTGTGTGGTATGGCGCGCAGCATGGAGCAGCTGATTTTCTTCCGCGCGGTCCAGGGAATTGGGGCAGGGGGCGTACTGCCGCTGGCTTTCACCATTATTGGGCAGTTGTTCACCCTTGAACAGCGCGCGCGCATGCAGGGCCTGTTCTCCGGCGTATGGGGCGTCTCCTCAGTGATTGGCCCTCTAATCGGCGGTTTCCTGGTCGATCAGATTTCCTGGCACTGGGTCTTTTACATTAATATTGTGCCCGGTTTCCTGGCGGTTGCGTTGGTGTGGTTTGCCTGGAAGGAATCACCCCAGGACCGCTCAACAAACCTTGCTGTAGACTATCCAGGAGCCATTTTGCTAACCCTGGGCGTGCTGACCTTACTGCTTGGCCTAAACGAAATGAATTCTCCGCTTGGCTGGCTTGCCTTGGTGGTCTCTGCTGTTATGCTGGCCGGGTTATATTGGGTTGAGCGCCGCGCTAAGAACCCTATTTTGCCGCTGCCTTTATTCCGCGACCGGTTGTTTACGGTCTCGATCGTCCACGGCGTATTGGCTGGTTGGGCTATGTTCGGCAGCCTTTCTTACGTGCCGCTGTTCGTCCAGGCTGTATTGGGCACCAGCGCCACCCAGGCGGGTATTACGCTGACGCCAATGTCATTGAGTTGGACATTGGCCAGCATTCTGGGCGGCTGGCTGCTGCTCAAGATGGGCTACCGCACGCTGTCACTGGTGGGAATGGTGCTGCTTTCGGCAGGGGCGCTGTTTATGGCCAATATCAGCACAAGCGCCTCGCAGGTTGTGATTATGTTCTACCTGGGGTTGATGGGCATTGGTATGGGACTGTCGATTCCCGCCTTTTTAATCGCGGTGCAAAGCACAGTGCGAAAAGAGGATCTGGGCGTAGCCACATCGACGATCCAGTTCAGCCGCAGTATTGGCGGCACGCTGGGGGTTAGTGTCATGGGCGCTTTTCTCAGCACGCGGCTGGCCACTCTGCTGCTTTCGGCGGGGGTCAAACCCGGTACCGTTTCACTCGACACCCTGATTGACCCGGTTGCCAGTGCCAATGCGGTCCTTGGGGGGCCACTGCGGACAGCTTTGTCGATTTCCATCGCCAATATGTTTGTCCTGGCCTTTATCGCGGCAGTCTTGGGGCTGCTGGCCGTAACCTTTTCACCACGCGGTAAAATTTCTCAACTGGTGCAGGCCCAGAACCAGGAATCTGTCCGCGGGGACCGCGCCCCGGATTTATAAACGCTAAGATGTTTTGCATGCCGCAGCCGCAGACGCGACCTGAACCCCCACGGCGTGCATGATGCTGGCTGTGCCTGGGGCCGTTCCGGCTGTGCTGGTCAACGTATTTGCCGCCCCAGCAGTGTCCGTGCCGGATGGACCGAAGGCGGCCCACATACCTTCTGGCAGGCAAACCACGCCTGGCGTAAGGTCTTCTGTCAGGCGGAGTTGAATACGGACTGTGCCCTGGTCGTTGAACAGGCACACTTCATCGCCGTTCTTCAGTCCACGCGCCAGAGCATCCTGCGGATGCATTTCCAGCGCGTGCCGGGACAACGCTCGGATCTCAGGCAGGCTGCTGCCCTGTGAATGCGTGCGGTGCGGCGACTTTGGCGTGATCAGGCGCAGCGGATAGCGGGCATCTTCTGGCGGGGGCTGCCAGGTGGGCAGGGCTGGAAAGCCCGTCTCGCGCTGGTAGGTTTCGCTGAGAATTTCCACCTTGCCTGAGGGGGTGCTGATGGGGCAACCTTGCGGGTCGGCAGCGAAGTCGACTAACCCTACCCGCGCCTGGTCCGCGCCCAGGTAGATCCCACTCCGGCGGAAACCTTCCGGGTCTGCGATTTCTGACTGCTGGAGAAACATTTCGATCCAGGCTGCCGCGTTGCGTCCTTCTGAGAATCCGGCGCCAAAGCCGAGCCGGTCTGCCAGGTCGCAAAGGATATCATAATCGCTGCGCGCCTGCCCGAACGGGGGAACGATCTGCGGTTTGTACAGCAGGTAGTTGCCCAGCCAGGGAATGCCAATGTCTTCTTTCTCAAAGGGGCTGGCAGCCGGGAAGACGACGTCACAGTAGCGTGCGGTGGGGGTCAGGAAAAGTTCGTGGCTGACGGCAAAATCGACCGCCTCGAAGGCAGCCAGGTTCTTGCGAATGTCCGCACCCTGATTGATAAAATTGCCGCCCAGATTATAAATGGCGTGGATATTGGTTGGGTAACCGCCTTGCTGTCCCTGTAAAATGGCATCCGGCCAGCGCACAACCGGCACATGGGGCTGCCCCGCAAGCGGCGGCACCGGAAGTTTACCCACCTTAGGCGCTGGCAGCCGGCTGTTGATGGAACCCGTCGAGCCGCCGCGCCGGCCAAAATTCCCAGTCGCCACTTGCAGTGCCACGCTCAACCGGTAGGTCTCTTCTCCGGCATACACGCGCTGGATGGAATAACCGGGCAGCAGCATGGCCGGTTTGGCCTGGCTGTAGGCCCGGGCGAAGCGCGCGATTTCGTCCGCTGCCACCCCGCAGATTGACTCTGCCCACTCAGGCGAATTGGCCTGACTGCCGTCCAGGCCGAGGACGGACTGTTCCAGCTGCGCAAATCCCACGCTGTGACTGGCCGCGAATGTTCGGTCAACAAGATTTTCAGCCAGCAGCACATGCAGGACCGCCAGCATCAATGCCGCATCCGTGCCGGGACGGCAGGGGATCCACCAGGTAGCCGCGTGCTTGACCGTCGCGGAGCGGCGTGGGTCGATCACCACCACCTGCGCCCCGCGCTGCCGGGCCTCCAGCAGGCGCTGGGGCACTTCGGCGCCCATGCGCGTTTCCAGGATGTTCGCCCCCCACAAGATAATCATCTGGCTGGACTGCATCGTGGCTGGGTCGAACCCGGAAACGTTCCAGTCTTGGCCCAGCACATAAGGCAGGCTGAAGCTGGCTGCACCATTACTGTAATTGCTGGATAGGGCAGTGCAGCCGCCGAACAGGTTGAGAAAGCGGCTGAGCAGCGCGTGAGTTCCATGCAGCGCCCCGTTCGCGCCCGCACTGCTCAGGTTGAAGACTGCCTGCGCGCCGTATTTCTCGCGTACTTCCGTGAGCTTCTGCGCGGTGAGTCGCAGCGCCTCTTCCCAACTCCCTTCCCGGAAAGACCCTGAGCCGCGCGGCCCAACCCGAATCAGCGGTTTGAGGATGCGCTCGGGCGCATACTGCATGCGCACCTGGGCGAAGCCGCGCGAGCAGCCTTTTAGATACCGGCCGCCAGCCGGATTGTTGTAGACCCGCACCACGCGCCCATCTTCGACGCTTGCCAGCAGCGGGCAAGCATCTCCGCCGCAGTCTTTACCACAAAAAAAAGGATAAGAAGGCATAGCTCTTTCTCAAAATTGGTTTACCCTACAGGAACCTGCCTGTTCTTTTCTCCTTGTAGGGTATTCCGGTGGTTGAGAAACGGCTGTACAGTCATTTCTCAACCACCGGACCGGTTATCTTTGCTGATTATGCGCGGTGTTGATCGCGGCGCGCAGGTTATCCCAGGGTGTATCACTGGGGACGGTGCAGTCCGCGCCCAGGATGAAGCGTTCGGGCGCTTCTGATAGCACCTGTTGGGCTGCCTGGGTAACTTCCGCGGGGCTGCCGGTGGCGATCACACCCTTGCGGTTCATGCCGCCCATGAATGGGCGTCCAAACAGGCGGGCCACTTCCCGCGGCGTCAGCTGCTTTTCAGTCAGTTCCAGGCTGGTGTTCACCACCTGCCCTGGATAATCCAGATAGGGGGTCAGGTCGCGGTAGGGCAGGTGATAATCGCAGACATGCAGGATATTGAACGGGCAAGAGTGATTAATTTCTTCCATTAACTCCAGATCATATGGCTTGATTACTTCCGCGAAGAGCGAGGGGTCCTCGAAGCGCCCCTTTTCGCCACCCTGGGTAGAGGTATAAAAGCCATCCAGGCCCAGCTTGATACAAGCTTTGACAAATCCCATCAGGCTGTCGGTGATGGTCTGCATGCCCTTTTTCACTGCCTGCGGATTTTCTTTAATATGCTCGTCCACCATCTCACCGCTGGTAGCCTGCCCGGCCAGCATATAAGGCGAATACAGCGTCAGAATCACTAACGCTTCGGGTTTAGCTGCTTTGACCAGCCCTTCCACAACTCGCAGCGGTTCTTCATAGAAATCAACCGGGTAAAAAGGCATTTTTACCCAATCTTCTGGGCGTTGGATCTCAGGCAGGTGGGGGAAGTGATGTTCATACTGGATTTTCACAAAATCCATGTTCGTGTAATGAAAGAATTCCAGATGCTTCTCGACTGCCGCCTGTCCCTGCCGGTAGTCAGGGTCAAAGTGCAGGAAGAATGCTGCCGGGGTGTAGGCCGGTTGGGTATTGGCATCTAGCAGGCTCAGTACTGCTTCACGTTTGTTCATTGTTTTTTCACTCTCCATTCGCAATCATTTTCATCTTTGCCATTATATGCCTAATCTATTTTCTGGTTTATGCAGCAAATTGGCTGGGGGCAAATCCCCTCGCAAACCCCAGAAAATTCACAATTTCCTTACCCGTTTTCGTTATCGTTCACGGATTCTGGCTATAATTAATCAAAGAAACTTCACATCGCAAGCGCTGTTTTTAATTGAACTGCCAGGAAACGGCGTAATCCCGGTAGCACTGGATGCGCCCAGCAGGCACGAATAAACTGTTTAGTCCATTAAGGAGCAAAACTCATGATCGACCTGAAAGCTTATGAAGTCTGGTTTATCACCGGCAGCCAGTCATTGTACGGCCCGGAGACGCTGGAACAGGTAGCTGCGCACTCGCAGGAAATTGCCCGGGCACTGGACCAATCTGGCCGCATTCCAGTGAGTGTGGTGTTCAAACCTGTTCTCACGACTCCAGATGGCATCCGCGAGCTGTGCCTGGAAGCCAACTCGGCGAAAAACTGTGTGGGCCTGATCACCTGGATGCATACCTTCTCACCCGCCAAAATGTGGATCGCCGGCCTGACGATGCTCAAGAAGCCTCTCCTGCATCTGCATACCCAATACAACCGTGAAATCCCCTGGGGTCAGATCGACATGGATTTCATGAATCTCAACCAGTCTGCGCACGGTGATCGCGAATATGGCTTCATTGGCGCACGCCTGCGTATCAACCGCAAGGTCGTAGTAGGCTACTGGCAGGATGCCGAAGTGCAGGAGCAGATCGCGACCTGGATGCGGGCCGCCTGTGCCTGGGAAGATACGCAGCACCTGCGCGTGGCGCGCTTTGGCGATAACATGCGCGAAGTCGCGGTGACCGAGGGCAATAAGGTCTCGGCTCAAATTCAGTTTGGGTATTCGGTTTACGGCTATGGGATTGGTGATCTGGTGGACTGCGTGCAGCAGGTCACCGACCGCGAGGTTGACCACCAGGTCGCGCAATATGATGCGCAGTATGCCGTAGCCGAGTCACTGCAAGCCAACGGCAGCCAGCGTCCGGCGCTGCGTGAAGCGGCGCGGATCGAGCTGGGGATGCGTGCCTTCCTCACAGATGGCAATTTCCACGCTTTTACCACCACCTTTGAAGATTTGCACGGCATGGCGCAGCTGCCCGGCCTGGCGGTGCAGCGCCTGATGGCGGATGGTTATGGCTTTGGCGCAGAAGGCGATTGGAAGACCTCGGCCCTGGTGCGCGCGATGATGGTGATGGGTGCAGGTTTGCCCGGCGGCAATTCCTTCATGGAAGATTATACCTATCATCTGGTCAATAATGGCGGGGCAAAGGTATTAGGCGCGCATATGCTTGAAGTAAGCCCGAGCATCGCTGATTCAAAGCCGCGCCTCGAGATGCATCCCTTAGGCATTGGTGGTAAAGCAGACCCGGCCCGCCTGGTGTTTAATGTAGCCAATGGACCGGCGCTAAACGCTTCGGTGATCGACATGGGCAACCGCTTCCGCATGATTGTTAACCAGGTGGATGTGGTCCCGCCGGATGCGCCGCTGCCCAAGCTGCCGGTGGCGCGGGTGGTATGGGTGCCGCGCCCCAGCCTGAAGGTGGCTGCCGCAGCCTGGATCTATGCGGGTGGCGCGCATCATACGGTCTTCAGCCAGAACCTGACTGCGGAGCACCTGGAAGATTACGCGGATATGGCTGGTATTGAATATCTGTTAATTGGCAAAGACACTGATCTTTCATCCTTCAGAAAAGAACTCAAGTGGAATGAGATATACTACGCCCTGGCAAAGGGCTTATAAAGCGCTAAGAAGCAAACACATTCCATCCCTAATTTAATCCAGCCAGCAGGGGTGGAGGAAAGCGCAGCCGGAAAAAAGCCAGCGCAAAACGCAAAGGATAGAGCGGAGCCTGAACGAGATGGCTCCGCTCACCGGTTCTGGGGTCCTAGAGGTTAAAGAGATAGTCGCGCAAGGCAGCGTAGCAAAAAGGTATGCATGAGGGTCATGCCAAGAATAAACGCTGAGGATTTCCCAGGAAAAGGCGCGCTGGCGCTCAAAGCGGAAGGACAGCTTAAGCATTTCTTCGCTCTTATCCGCATTCGGCACAGGACGCTGTTGGTCTGACCGGTCACCCAGTTACCGAATGCGCTTTTCATTAGCGAACCGCTAATAAGATTGGCAATAAATGAATGCACCCGTGTGGTGCGTTTTTTTATTACCAAACAAGCAGATTCCACAGACATGCCTGATCAGCTACGTGCACATTGTGATGTAAGCCGGCCCACGATCTGTTCTGACAAAACGTTATACATCACATTAAAAAAGATTGTACAATCCCTATAAAAAGCGGATAATGACGATAAGAAATCCAACATTTAGGAAGAAATTCCTAAAGCCTATTGAGGAGAAAAGGATCAAATGAACCGACTTACTCTATCTGGTATGATTGTTGCTGCTATACTGCTCTTATCGGCCTGCGCGCCGGCGGCAGTGACCCCGGCACCGGCCTCTATCCCAGCTACAGCGCCTACCGCTGCCAGCATGCCGACCGAGGTTATGGCGCCAACCGCCACCAGCCAGCCGACAGCGGCTCCAGCGCCTACCGCTACCGCAGCTCCCACGCAGGCCCCTTCCACTATTGTGGATGTCGCAGTTGCTAACGGAAACTTCAAGACCCTGGTCGCCGCTGTCCAGGCGGCCGGGTTGGTCGATGTGCTGAAGAGCGATGGACCATTCACAGTTTTCGCTCCCACCGATGATGCTTTTGCTAAACTGCCCGCCGGAACAGTGGAAACCCTGCTGAAGCCCGAAAACAAGGCCAAACTTGCCAGTATCCTGCTTTACCACGTTGTACCAGGAAAAGTCATGGCTTCTGATGTTACCATGTTGAAACAGGCTACCACCCTGGATGGCCCTGCCATTACCTTTACAGTTGCTGGTGACAAAGTATCTGTCAATGATGCGAATGTTATTGCTGCTGACGTAGAAGCTTCTAACGGCGTCATCCACGTGATCGACAGCGTCATCCTTCCTCCCGACTTGATGGCTCCCACTCAGGATATTGTCGACACAGCCGCCGCGAACGGCAGCTTTACCACCCTTGTAGCGGCTGTCAAAGCGGCAGGGTTGGTGGATACGCTCAAGGGCAAAGGTCCCTTCACTGTATTTGCGCCCACCGATGATGCCTTCAAGGCTCTACCCACTGGGACCCTTGACACGCTGCTCAAGCCCGAAAGCAAACAGAAGCTCACCGATATCCTGACCTATCATGTGGTTGCGGGTTCCCTAAGCCCGGTTGATTTGTTCACCAAACAGCAATCCACGACGGTGTTGGGCGAAAATATCAAATTCTCGGTCAAAGATGGCGCATTCTACATCAATGATGCCCAGGTGGTTCTGGCGGCTGTGCCTACCACCAACGGAACCATCTATGTGATCGATCAGGTGCTCCTGCCGCAGGCAGCCGCGGCAGCCGCTCCTACGCTGGATATTGTTGACACTGCCGCTGGCGATGGACGCTTCAAGACCCTTGTGGCCGCTGTTCAAGCCGCTGGACTGGTGGATACCCTCAAAGGCGCCGGACCGTTCACCGTCTTTGCTCCCACCGATGATGCCTTTGCCAAACTGCCTGCCGGAACAGTGGAAACCCTGCTGAAGCCCGAAAACAAGCAGCAGTTGATGGATCTTCTAACCTATCATGTGGTTGCCGGAAAAGTAATGGCGGCGGATGTGGTCAAGCTAACCAGCGCTGCCACAATCAATGGTAAGAATGTCACTGTGAAAGTAAGCGATGGAAAAGTCTATATCAATGATGCCCAGGTGATCATCACCGACATTCTCACTTCTAACGGAGTGATCCACGTAATAAATTCCGTCCTGACCCCGCCCATGTAAGCATAACCTGGGGGAACAAACCCCTGGTAAGCATTGAAACATGCGCTTCCCTGATTGACTCAAAAAAGGGACTTGAAGCAGATCGACCTCCTGGAGTAAGTTGTCATTAGCAGACAACAACCGAAACAGGAGGTCTTTTTTGTTACAGGATAGCGAAAAACAAGCCACCAGACAACAGGCTCAGCTCAACAGTTGGAAAATCGAATGGAAATTGCGGGGCCATCTTTTTCTGGCTCCGCTCTATCATTTGCGTTTTGTACTGGCCTTTTTCCGGCTGCGTTTTTCTTATCAACCCTTATAGCTCCACCGTCCGCCCGCTGCGCACGGATTCATCGGCTGCCAGGACAATCCGCAGGCTGTTGACCGCATCCTTCATGTGCGTGCTGAGGTCCATGTCTTTCTGGATAGCCCGCAGCAGGTAATGCTGCTCCAGTTCACATAGCTTGTCGTGATCTGTCTCGTCTTGCAGGTCGATAGTTTCATCCTGTTGGAGGAAGTGTCCGCTGTCATCCAGCGTGGCATGATGCAGACGCAGTCCTTCAGCCCGCGTGTGACTTTCGATGTTGTCCGATTGGTTTTCCGCACCAGCTTTTTGCGCGGTAATGCTCACGCTGCCCTTGGGTCCGATCACATCTTTAATAAAGAAGGCAGTTTCACTCATCATCGGGCCCCACCCAGCTTCATACCAGCCCACGGAACCGTCATCAAAGACCACTTGCAACTGCCCGTAATTGTACATGTCTGGCTTGATCTCTTCCGTCAGCCGCGCGCCAATAGCTGAAACCCGTACTGGGCGCGCGCCGGTCATCTGGCACATCACATCCACGTAGTGCACGCCACAGTCGACAATAGGCGAAGCGGAATTCATCAGGTTTTTATGCCCCGCCCAGTTCTCCGCTTCACTTTGCTGATTAAGGTTCATGCGCATCACCAGAGGTTTGCCCAGCGTGCGGGCAATTTCGATAAAACGCGTCCAGGAAGGGTGCTGGCGTAGAATATAGCCGACTACCAGCTTGCGCTGGTGGGCCTGAGCCGCATCGACCACCCGGCAGGCATTTTCCACGGTTACCGCCAGTGGCTTTTCGACAAACACATGCGCTCCAGCCTGAATCGCCTGGAGCGCATAATCCGCATGGGTATCCGGATAGGTATTGATGCTGACGACATCGGGTTGGACTGCTGCCAGGGCCGTGGCGTAGCTAGAAAAGAGGGGGATATCCCCGCCTAGCGCCTGATTCAGCGCCTCGCGGCTGCCCGGCTGGCGGCTGACCAATCCGGCAATCTGAAATCCTTCGATTTTCTGGTAAGCACGGGCGTGCGAAGCGCCCATATTTCCACAACCCACCACCAGCACACGCAAGGCTTTTCCCGTCATTCTTCCTCCTGGACTGCTTAGAACCTGATTTGGAAACAGGCAAAACAATGTTTTGAGATGGATCCTTATTCCCTTTTGAATTATACGGGGTTTGGGGATCCGGTTGTATTCAATGATCATGAAATATCACCTACGCTCGGTGCTGCCCTGCCTTTTTTCAAGCAATGGCGCAGGCGAAATAGAGCGGGTGAGATTATAATAAGATCTTATTAGGAGGAAATTTTCATGGCTTTGGAACCCGGGATTGTTAACGAGATGCATATTATCGTAAGTGAAAGTGACACTGCCCGTAATTCGGGCGGCGAGACGCTGCCTGCTGTGTTTAGCACGCCACGCCTGATCAGTTACCTGGAACGCACCGCGCACCAGTCGGTGCTCCCCTTTTTAAAAGCGGGTCAAACGACCGTGGGTACGTTAGTAAATATTCGGCATCTGGCTGCCAGCCCGGTTGGCATTCAGGTGCGCTTTCGAGCGGAATTAATTGAAGTAGACCGCCGGCGGCTGCGCTTCAAGGTGGAAGCCTGGGATGCGCTGGAGAAAATTGGCGAGGGGGAACACGAGCGCTTTATCATTGACACCGATCGTTTTGAGGAACGGTTAGCCGAAAAACAGGCTTCGCTCTCGAAAGCCTGAGGCTTTCTATGCAGGGGGATATCCAGGGGACGCCTGAACCGGATTTTCAGGGTTATTCAAACGCTTGACGCGCGTTATTTAGATATCTATCATCGTTATTGTTATAAATTATTTAACATCGGTGGAGGACACAATGATCACCCGTTCGGTGAGTTATCCTGCAGGGAATAATACTGTGGCTGGTTTTTTTGCCGCCCCGGATGGGCCGGGTCCCTTACCTGGCGTGCTGGTGATTCACGAGATCTTTGGTTTGAACGATAATATTAAGGAGATCGCACGGCGCTTTGCTGACCAGGGGTATGCTGCTCTGGCAGTGGACCTGTTTTCCGGGCATAACCGCGCAGTGTGCATGTTTCGGTTTTTCTCCGGGATGCTGCTCAACTCGCTTAACCATCAGGGCATTCACGATTTGAAAGCCGCTTTGGATTATCTTGGCGCGCTGCCCGAGGTGGACGCCGCTCGTATTGGCGCGGTGGGATACTGCCTGGGCGGAACGTTTGCGGTAGCCCTGGCTTGCGCTGATAACCGTCTGCGCGCCATCGCGCCTTACTACGCCATGAATCCGCGTCCACTCGAAGCGGTGCGGCGCTCGTGCCCGGTCGTGGGCTCTTATCCGGAAAATGACTTTACCACCAGCGCCGGGAGAAAGCTGGATGCGAAGTTAGCTGAATATAATATTCCTCACGACATCAAAATCTACCCCGGCGCGAAGCATTCCTTTTTCAACGATCAAAATCCCGCCGCCTATGATCCTGAAGCTGCCCATGATTCCTGGCGGCGAGTGCTGGCGTTTTTTGAGCATTATGTGCGCTAAAAGCAGCGCGAGGCTTCCAGCTATGGGGCCTCCCCCTGCTTTTAGCGATACTTTGCCACGATCGCTTCCATGTCTGCCCGCAGGCGTTCCATTTCTTGCAGCATTCGGATTTGTGTTCGCGCCCGGTCGAGATTATGTTCTGGACGGTGAATCTTATAGTACCGATCGCCGTTGAGGTAATCGCCCAGGAAGCGGATGGCCTGTTCGTAGGTGATCAACCGCCCGCCAAAAACCAGATATTCCCATTCGAGCGGAGTGAGAAAATCCCGCGCAGCATCCAGATAGCCGTGGGCCAGTTCTTCGAACAGGCGTAGGTTGATGCTCACTTTACTCAGGTCGGGTTCATCTTCCGCCGCCGTCGCGGTTCCCATGCGGATCAGGTCGCCAAAGTCATATAATACCGTGCCCGGCATTGTGGTATCCAGGTCGATGACGCAGATGCCAGCGCCGGTTTGATCATCGATTAACACATTATTGAGTTTGGTGTCGTTGTGCGTGGCTCGTTCTGGAAGCGCGCCTTGCGCCAGCAGGTTGACTACAACGGCTGCATCTTGCTCCCGTTTCAGGATAAATTCAATTTCTGTTTGAACCGCTTGAGCGCGGTTGACCGGATCGTTTTTTAAGATTAGCTGAAAGGTTTCCAGGCGTTTGCGGGTATGATGGAAGTTGGGAATGGTTTCATGCAGCCGCGGACCGGGCAAGGTATTCAGCATTTTTTGATAATTCCCAAAGGCTTTGGCCGCGTGGTACACCTGCGCAATAGTCTGAGAGACTTCAACTGACTGCGCGCCTGGGATGAAGATGTAGGTCCGCCAGTATTCGTCATGCGGTGTGCGAATAAAGGAAGCGCCATCACGGGTAGGCACAAGGGTCAGCGTTTCCCGCAGTGGGTCGCCGCCCGCAGCCAGGATTTGCTTTCGCCCGTGGAGTGTCACCCGCTCAATGTTTTCCATGACCTTTTCGGGCTGTTGGAAAACGTGCTGATTAATCTGCTGGTGGATGTACCGGGTGCGTTGGCCCTGCTCCTGGTAGATCCCCAGGTAAGTGTCATGAATATGCCCGCTGCCATACAGCTGCACATCCACAAGTTTTCCGGGAATGGCGAACTGTTGGAAAATATCCGCCAGTTCCGTTACTGTGCGGGTGACCATCTTCTGCTCTTCACGCCCATAGATTTTCCGGATAAACACCCTGGCGGATCAGGTTGCGAATGGCCTCCTGCACATAAGGGCGGTCTTGGGGATAGGTGACGCCAAACCATTTTTCACCGGTCAGCAGCACTTTTACGCGCGCTTTTTTCTCATTCAACAACTGGTTGACCACCTCTGGCAGATAAAATTCCGCTTTCAGCAGGTTATGCCTATTTTGCTCAAGGAAGATGGGGAAACGCGCTTGCAGCTCTGTGAAGAAACTGGGCGTAAAGCCCCAAATGTTCATCGATACGATGCTTTCGGGAGGCAGCGGGAACCAGTCCTCGCCGTTCTCCGTATACTTGACCTGCCCATCGCAGCGCTCGATGCGCGTGCGCTCCTGGATGCCAGCCAAAAATCTGTCCTCCGTCACCTGACAGATGCCGCGGGCCACGCTGCCGTACTCGGAAAGCGTGTTGCTGAGCGTATACCCAACCATGCTGTAGTTGTAGGGTCCGGCAAGTGGGTCGCGGGCCTGACGCAGATAATCTGCCAGGGCTTGAAAGGCGCCTTGCCCGTAGAAATCATCCGCGTTGATCACCGCAAAGGGGCGGTCTACAGCACTCATACAGGAAAGAACGGCATGCCCGGTTCCCCAGGGCTTTTTTCGCTCTGCTGGAATGGAGAACCCTGCCGGAATTCTATCGATCTCTTGAAAGACATATTCCGTATCTACGCGTTGTTCAACTTTGCGCCCCACTCGCTCGCGGAAAATTTCTTCCAGGTCTTTGCGAATCAGAAAAACGACTTTGCCGAAACCGGCGCGCAAGGCGTCGTAGACAGCATAATCGATCACGATTTCGCCATTCGGGCCAATCGGATCAACCTGCTTCAGGCCGCCATAGCGGCTGCCGATTCCGGCAGCCATGATGATTAATGCGGGTTGCTGGCTCACCATCACTCCCTAAAGGTTGACTACTTTGTTCTCATGCCGGGCTTGTTCGGCAGCAAAAACCATGCGGTGTGTCTCAAGTGACTCCTCTGGGCCGGAGAGGATCAGGTTGGGATTGTTTTCGCAGACGGCCTGGACAAAATGGTCTATCAAACCATAATCTCCGCCGCCGTGACCGCCCAAAGCAGAGCCCCCATCAGCGGCAGAGGCCGAACTGGCTTCGGTGTCAATCACCCGCGTCTGGTCAGTGAGGAAGTCAAAGACCTCTATCTTCTCGCCGTCGCCATAGATTTCGCCGCGCGTGCCAAAGATGTGTGTCTTGCGGTGTGCGGCCTTGTTGAAGGCGGTCATGGTGAACGTGGCGGTGGCATCGTTGGCGAAACGCAGATTAACGACCTGATGATCCACGACATCATTGTCGCATTCGTAGACGCACCGGCCGTAAGGACCGTTTTCCAACGCAGCGGTCACTGTTTCCAAAGTGGGTTCGGGGGTCAGCACATTCACCGGCCAGCCCGTTTCTCCTTCTGCCAGGCGGCCCAGGTAGATCTTCTTGGCTGAATAGGGGCACTGCGTTTCATAGTCGCAGTGCAGGCAGCGGGTAGCGGTCCCGGCAGCGTCTGGTTTCTCCGACGACTTGAAGTGCTTGAGCGAACCGAAGCTGGACACCGACTGGCAGCGGTCGCCAACAATGTAGCGAATCCAGTCCAGGTCATGGCAGGACTTGGCCAGCAGCATAAACGAAGATTCAGTTTCATTGCGCCAGTTGCCGCGTACAAAAGAATGCGCCTGGTGCCAGTAGCCGACTGGTTCCAGGTGCTGCACGCTGACAATCTCGCCAATGGCGCCTGAATCGACCACTTCCTTCAGCATTTGCGTGTAACGAGTGTAGCGCATCACATGGCAAACCCCAAAAAGAACATTATTTTCTTTGACGGCCTCCACAATCTGCAGGCACTCAGCTTCGCTAGGGGCCATAGGTTTTTCAAGCAGCAGCGCGTAACCCAACCTGGCAAATGCGATAGCCGGCTCTACATGCATTTTGTCCTGCGTGGCAACGATCACGGCATCCGCAAAGCGTGGGCGGGTGGCCAGCTCGCGCCAATCATGATAAACGTTCTCTGCCGGGAGCCGATAGGTCTCGGTCATATACGCACGATTCCATTCCCGTGGTTCGGCAACACCGACAATTTGCAGCCGGTCGGGATGTTCCTGGGCAAATTGCGCATAGGTCATTCCACGGCCGCCAGCGCCAACAATTACGGCCGTTACAGGTTTTTGAGATGCAGGCATGTTTTACTCCTGAAGGGTGAAAAAATCCTCATTGCCTGTTCATTATAACGCAGAAGGGTTTCTGTCTTCGCATTCAGAACCGCGCTATAATGAGGGCGATGAAATTCAATGCGGATACTATTTTGACTGAAAACGGAAATATCTCCCTTGGTAAGCTGCTTTTGGGTTTTGCCCTGCTCTGGCTGATCATCCAGTGTGGCGTATCCTTGTATGGGTATGCCAAACTGGCTACGCTGTCTCTGGCCTTTCCCTATCCCATTGATTATGGAGAAGGTCCGATCCTCGATCAAACCATGCGGTTAATCGAGGGGCAGACGATTTATAAAAATGACTTTGCCAGGCCACCCTACACCATCACCAACTACCCGCCGGTATATCTGCTGGCGCAAGCACCTTTCGCGAAATTGTTTGGCGCAGCCTTTTGGTATGGGCGCGGAATTTCCTTCGTAGCCGCCCTGCTGATCGCTGTTTTGATTGCGCTGACCTTACATACGCTGACGGGCGACCTGCTGGCTTCTCTCATTGGCGGAATATTCTTTTTGGTATTCCCCTATGTGCAGTATTGGTCGCTGCTTGACCGGGTGGATCTGCTGGCCCTGGCGCTCAGTTGGGCTGGCATCTTCACGGCTGTGCGCTTTGCGGACCGGCGCTGGGTCGTTCCGGTAACGGCGGCATTCTTTATCGCAGCGGCTTTCACCCGCCAGACGTACCTGCTGGCAGGTCCGGCGACGATCTTTGCCTGGCTGCTAAACAAACACCAGACGCGCAAAGCCCTCCTCCTGGCCGGATTGGTCGGAGGCGGCAGCCTGGCGCTGTTCCTGCTGTTCAATGGGCTGACCCAGGGCGGTTTTTACTTGAATATTATCCTGGCGAATGTGAACCCTTATAGCATTCAAAATTTAAACAGGATCTTTATCGAGTTCTCGACCTACTCTTTTTACTTGCTGACGCTGTTGTTCGTCTTTCTAATTGCCGAACGCACCGGGGATCATACCCGTTATTGGGTGCTGGTATTGTTCTATTTCCTCACCGCCGGTTTGGCTGCATTGACTGTTGGCAAGGAAGGTTCTTCCGTCAACTACATGATTGAACTGGTCGCCGCGTTGTGCTTTGGTGCTGGCGCTGGCTTATCCTGGCTGGGCCGCAACCCCTGGCTGCGAGGCGTGCTTTTGATCGCGCTGGCGTTCCAGGTTGCCGGGCTGACGGATTGGGGTCGGAACATGTATCTGCCGGATATCACGAAAAGGGTGGCGGCTCAAAGTGCGATTACGCGCCTTTACCAGCAGGTGCGCCAGACGGATGGCACGGTGCTGGCGGATGAATTCATGGGCCTGCTGCCGCTGGCGGGCAAGCAGATTTACTACCAGCCCTTTGAATACAAAATGTTGAAAGAAGGCGGCTTATGGGATGATACTGCCTTTCTTGAATCCATTCGCAGCCAGCAGTTTGGCCTGGTGCTCTGGTACGACCCGTATGATTGGCCGGCAGTGATCAGCCGCTGGCCGGATGATATCCGTGCGGCAGTGCGCGCGGCATACCAGCAAGTCGATACCATTGATTACACCTACGTCTTCCGGCCGAAAGGGCAATAGCTCGCTTCTTCAGCTTGAGGCAAGGATCTGCCGTCCGGCGCAGCCTGGCTTGAAATTGTAACCGTTCGTGCTTCCGTGGTCGCAACATTTTGCCACAAATTATCTTGGCTTCATGGAGAAACCTGGTGGATGTTTCACCCTTTTTTGACAAGGTGGTTGTGATTACCGGCGCTTCCAGCGGGATTGGCAGCGAACTGGCCCGGCAGCTGGCGCAGCAAGGCGCGAAACTAACCCTGGCGGCGCGCAGTCGCGAGCGGTTGGAACAGGTCGCGGAAGAATGCCGGGGGACGGGCGCCGAGGCGCTGGCCGTCCAAACCGATGTCACCGATCCTCAGCAGTGCCAAGCGCTGATCGATCAGGCAGTCGCCCGTTTTGGACGGATCGATATGCTGGTCAACAATGCCGGAATCACAATGTGGGCGCGGTTTGATGAAGTTCAAGATCTGAGTATTTTTGAACAGGTGATGCGCGTCAATTACCTCGGCAGCGTTTACTGCACTTATTATGCGCTGCCCTTCCTCAAGCAGGCTCAGGGACGCATCGTGGGCGTCTCCAGCCTTACCGGCAAGGCGGGCGTGCCCACTCGCAGTGGTTACGCGGCCAGCAAACACGCGATGGTCGGTTTTTTCGATTCGCTGCGCGTTGAATTAACTGGTTCAGGGGTGAGCGTGACCATGGTGTACCCGGACTTCGTGGCAACCGGCGTGCAGGGGCGCGGTTTTGGGCCTGATGGCCAGCCCTTAGGTCATGTACCCTTGCAAATGGATAAGATTATGTCCACCGAGGTCTGCGCACAGCTGATTCTGAAAGCGGCTGGCCGGCGCAAGCGCGAAGAAGTCATGTCGCTGCGTGGTAGATTAGGGCAGTGGCTCAAACTGATCGTGCCGGGGCTCGTCGACCGGATAGCGCTGCGGGCAATTGAAGAAGGAAAATAGCGGATCGTGTTAAAATGCAAACCAGACTTGGAGGGTCTTATTTGTATGGACCGTGAAGAACTTTTGGCGATTTTCGACCGCGAACAGCGCATTGAGATACAGTTCCCCGGCGTGGCAGTTGAGACAGCCGGGCATGTGATCCGCCACTGTATGCCAGGGAATGAACCAGCTTTTATCGCTTATTCCAACCTGGAAGATCGCACTGCCGATGCTGCAATTGACCAACAGATGGCTTATTTTGCTGATCTTAACCTTTCGTTTGAGTGGAAAGTGTATGATCATGATGGTCCGGCAGACCTGCGCCAGCGGCTGGCAGCGCGCGGTTTTGAAATCGGCCCGGACGAAGCACTGCTGGTTTTGGATATGCAAAACGCCCCTGATTTTTACTGGGCGCTTCCGCTGCCCGAGATCACGCAAATTCGCGATGCGGCTGGCATCCAGGATTTGATCGCGATGGAAGAGGAGGTCTGGCAGACCAACCATGCTGACCTGGGAGAACGCCTGGTGAGAGATCTGTACGATTTGCCAGACTTGCTTTCGGTGTTTGCTATTCGGGAAGATGGGTGCGTGGTCAGCGGAGCCTGGATCTATTACCATCCCCCTTCCCAATTTGCCAGCTTGTGGGGTGGGTCAACACGCGCGGCTTCCCGCCAGCGCGGTTACTACACTTCTTTGCTGGTCGCTCGAGCGCGCGAAGCACGCCAGCGCGGTTTCCGTTTCCTGACGGTCGATGCCAGTCCAATGAGCCGCCCGATCCTTGAAAAGCACGGTTTTCTATTCTTGGGCTTTTCGACCCCCTGTGTCTGGAATGCGCCATTTAATGGAAAGGAGCCTGCAAACAATGGCTGAAGCGATAAAGCTCAGTGTGGATCTACCCGTTTTTCCAGAGCGAGTGTACCGGGCCTGGTTAGATGGCTATGAAATGAGCCAGATCACGGGCAGCCCGGCGGAAATAGACGCGCATGTGGGTGGGAAATATACTGCCTGGGATGGCTACATCGTTGGGCAGACGCTGGTGATGACACCTTTCAGCCACATCGTGCAAACCTGGCGCACCCAGGACTTTCCGCCCGGCAGCCCGGATTTGCGGGTTGATATCCGCCTGGAGCCAACCTGCCTGGGTACCCAGTTGGTATTAGAGCAAACCAGCCTACCCGACGGGCAGTCCAAAATGTACCTGGAGGGCTGGATGAAGGATTACTTCCGCCCGATGCGCGACTACTTTGACGCGTTGATCGGCGAGACCCCAGCCGACATGGATGGCTAAACCGAAAGGGATTAGCCCAGCTTTTGGGGTTTGGACTTTTTTTCATCCTCATTCTGATCGTTGTCCAGTTCGATATCGCCGACTTCTGCGATAGGATCGGTGCCGCCAAGCCGGCTAAGACGCGCAAATTCGGTACGCAGGCGATTGATTTGTTCGTCCGATAGATCTTCCAGGTCAACCATCGCGTTCCGCGTCCCTGATGTGGCGCGGATCAACTCATCCAGCTTTAACTGGATTGCTTTCGAATTGCGGTTTTGTGTATTCTGAATAATAAAAACCATCAAGAAAGTAATGATGCTGGTAGCCGTATTGGCGATTAACTGCCACGTATCGCTGAAATGAAAGACAGGGCCGGTAACTCCCCAGATAACCAATAAAAGCACAGAGATTACGAATGCCCAGGGAGCGCCCAGCCAATCGGCAATTTTTACGGATATGCGGTGGAAAGTCTTGTTCATATGCCAATAAACCTCTCTATTGGCACATACTACCATTTTGCTTTACGGAAAATGATAAACATTTGATCAAGACTTTACTGCCGGCTGGCTGCTTCCACCAGGTAAAGGATCGACTGGTAAGGCTTGCCGGTCGCCTCTCGCATGCCTATCTCACAGGTCAGGTTGCTGGAGTAGTAGCCAGCAAATTCTTGCAGAAGCACTTCTTCGGCTTCGGCCCGGCTTGCGGATTGAGTCAGTTCGGGGAACAACAAGCCCCGGTCGCCGGCAAAACCGCAGCAGCCCAGATGGTCTGGCACGTGCACGCGTCGGGCGCAGGCTTGCGCTACGGCAACCATTTTATCCTGCAAGCCCAATTTCACCGCACTGCAGTTAGGATGTAAAACGACCAACTGCTCGAGCGGGGTGAGTGCCAGCCGTGGCAGCAGGCTGTAAACATAGTCGACCGGATCGAGGATAGTCATCTTTTCCAGGCGGGCCTGATCTTCGGGTGCGAGATAGTCCTGGCTGGTCAGCAGAGTGTAAGCGCACGAACTGGCATCGATCACCACCGGCAAGCGACCGGCTTCCGACCAATCCCAGAAGCGTTCTAAGGTGCGATGATAGGTCTCACGAAAGGCTTGCAGGTAACCTTTTGAACTGAAAGGCATGCCACAGCAGTTGCCCGGGCTGTCTTCGGGGATCCATACCGGCTGCCCGGCGCGCTGCGAAATGGTGACCAGTGTTTCAATCACAGTGGGTTCCCCGGCCCGCGGAGAGGTGCCCATGATGCGCGTGATGCAGGATGGAAAGAAAACGGCGCTGGCATTGGCGCGCTCGGTGATGGGCGGGTAGTGATCATTGACTTTTGGCACGGATGCATTCCACTTCGGCAGCGCGCGCCCGCTGATCAGTTCACCTATCCGCGATACCCCCGCGACGCCCTTGGCACCCACTACTTTCTCGGCCAGATGCCCCAGGCTGACGGCATAGCGCATGCCGGTCTCGAGTTTGGCAAAGTTTCGGCCAAGTGTGCGGGCAGTGCGTTGGCCAGAGGGCGATATTTGCTCGGCGCGCAGCCGTTTGACCAGCAGCCCCGTATTGATATGCACCGGGCAGGCAACTGCGCAGTAGCCATCGATGGCGCAGGTATCTAATCCGGCATACTGGTAATCTTTGATCAAACTGGCGAGCAGGGCCGGGTCCTGGTGAGTGTCCATTAACCGCGCCATTTCCCGGCGCACGACAATCCGGCGGCGCGGGGTGAGCGTCAGGTCGCGGCTGGGGCATATGGGTTCGCAGAAGCCGCACTCGATGCACTTATCAACTTCAACTTCGACCTGCGGCCACGGTTTCAAGTGCTGCAAATGTGCTTGGGGGTCAGGGTTGATGATGACGCCTGGGTTGAGCAGGTTCTGCGGATCGATTAACGTCTTGAGGCGCGCCATGATGCTATAGGCTTCTTTGCCCCACTCCACTTCTACAAACGGAGCCACATTCCGCCCGGTACCGTGCTCGGCTTTGAGCGCGCCATCATACTTATTCACCACCAGCGCCACAACATCATTCATAAAACGCTCGTACTGCTGAATCGACGCCTGATCATTGAAAGAGGGTGTCAGTACGAAGTGCAGGTTGCCGTCTTTAGCATGCCCAAAGATGATTCCTTCTGGGTAGTGATGCTTTTGGAACAGGGATTGCAGGTCACCGGTTGCTTCAGCGAGGTCTTCCACACGAAAGGCCACATCCTCGATCAGCACTGTGGTTCCCTGGCGGCGCATGCCACCGATCGACGGGTACAACCCTTTGCGAATCTTCCACAGCAGGCTTTGCTCACCGGCGTCAGAGGTGAAATTGGCCGGGCGCAGCAGGGGCAGCGGTGTGCAGGTCCGCGAAGCTGTTGCCTGCGCGCGGGCCATTTCTTCCTCCGTGCCGCACTGGTATTCGACCAGCAGCGCAGCAGCAGTCTCGGGCAGCCCTTCCAGCAGGTGCGCGATGCCCGGTTCGTTCTCGACGGAGCGCAGCGAAGCACGATCCATGAACTCAATTGCCCGCGCGCCAGAATCGCGCAGGGGAAAGACGGCTGCGGCGGCAGCCTGAACGTTTTCAAACAGCAGCAGGCCGGTATATTTATAGGGGTAAGCTGGCAGGGTGTTAAGCGTAATTTCAGCCAGGAAACCCAACGTGCCTTCTGACCCAACCATCAGGTGTGCCAGGATCTCGACCGGCTGGCTGAAATCCAGGAAGGCATTCAGGGCATAACCGGTGGTGTTCTTCTGCCGGTACTTGCTGCGAATGCGCTGGCATAAACCTGGATCGGCTTCGATTTCCTGCTTTAAGTCGAGGATGCCCTTGGCGATCTCTGGAGCAGCTTGGGCGAACCTGGCTTCAACTTCAGGATCAGCGGTATTGATCAGCAGTCCATTGGGCAGCAGGAAAACCAGGGCCGCCAGGGTATGGTAGGCATTTTCGACCACGCCGCAGCACATACCGCTGGAATTATTGGCGACCATGCCGCCCAGCATTGCGGCATCAATCGAGGCCGGGTCAGGACCAATGCGGCGGTGATAGGGGTGCAGCGCGAGGTTGGCCGCGCTGCCAATCACCCCCGGGCCTAAGCGCACCGTTTCGCCCTTGCCTTCGATCTCGATCTTACGCCAGTAGCGCGAAACGTCTACCAGGATGCCGTCCGTTACCGACTGCCCGGATAGGCTGGTGCCAGCTGCGCGGAAGGTCAGTGGGATTGAGTGGGCGTGGCTGTAAGCAAACAGCTTCTGGATTTCTGTGATATTTTCGGGTTGGACCACTGCCTGGGGAATCAGGCGGTAAAAACTAGCGTCACTGGCGAAAGCAATCCGGTCGATGGGCCGGGTAAGAACCCGTTCGGGGGTTAAAATCACCGCTAAATCGGTCTGAAGACTCATGCGATCTCCAACTTCTGAGTTAAGCTTCAACAAGAAAGCGCTCTGCTTTGTCCCATAATCATAACTTAATTTTGCAAAAAGCGGAATCGGCCTAAAGCGGACCATATCTGTTATAATTTTTTCTGTTCCAATGAATTCCCTCGTTTGAATGAGCGCTGCATGAGCTTTACATCCCCCGTTTTCTTATTCATCTTCCTGCCCTTCTCTTTGATCCTCTATTTCATCGCGGACCGGCGCTATAAGAACCTGATTGCCCTGGCTGCCAGCCTGGTGTTTTTTGCCTGGGGAGAGCTTTACTACGTGCCGCTCATGCTGCTGTTGATTGTGGTCAACTTCTATCTCGGCAGGCAGATTGAGCAGTCCCGTGAAACACCCCAGGGGCGCAGTCAGCTTCTGGCAGGCATCGCTTTTAACATAGCGCTGCTGGTGTTCTTCAAACTCATTACTTCCTATGGGGCAGGCTGGCTGGCGGTGTTTCTGCCGGAAGACGCCGTTGCCTGGATTAGCCGCAACCCATTCCCTTTGGGCATCTCGTATGTCGCCTTCCAGGTGATTTCCTATCTGATCGATGTTTCCAATGAAATGTGTGACAGCGAGCAGAACTTTCTCGATTTCTCGCTGTATGTTTTGCTCTTCCCGAAAATTATCGTCGGGCCCATCACCCGCTACCGGGACTTGTGTGACTCGCTCAAAAATCGAGAAGTGACCCGGCTGGGCGTGGCCAATGGCATCCGGCGCTTTGTGTTAGGCTTTGCGAAGAAGGCTTTGATTGCGGATACGCTGTCTCGGGTGGTTAACCCGGCTTTTGGGTTGCCAACGCCTGGCTTCTCTACCGGCATCGCCTGGCTGGTGTTGATCGCCTATACCCTCCAGCTTTACTTTGATTTTTCGGGTTATACAGATATGGCGATTGGCCTGGGCCAGATGCTCGGCTTTCGTTTCATCGAGAACTTTAATTATCCGTACCTGGCGCGCAGCATCAGTGATTTCTGGCGGCGCTGGCATATCTCCCTTTCGACCTGGTTCCGCGACTATGTCTTTTACCCTCTGGAGTTCACCCGCCGCCGCCAGGATCGCCTGCGCCAGCAGCTGCATATCTTCGTTGTGTTCTTGCTGACCGGTCTCTGGCACGGCCTGACCCTGACCTTTGCGCTGTGGGGGATGCTCCACGGCCTGGCGCTGGCTTTGGAGATGAGCGGCTTTGGGCGCAAGCTGAAAAAGGCCTGGAGACCACTCCAGCACATTTATGCGCTCTCCGTGGTCATGCTCGGCTGGGTGTTTTTCCGTTCAGCAACGCCAGCTTTCGCGGTACAGTTCCTGGCGCGCCTGTTTGGATCACAGCAGGGCCTTCAGCAGCTGCCGTTCTCGGTGACGCGCCCGCTGCCCATCATCGAAAACTCGGTTTGGCTGGCGTTAGTTTTGGGGATTTTCTTCTCGTTCCCCATCTTGCCTGTCTTGCAAAAACGCTGGCAGTCTTTCGCCGAACGTTATCCGCGCATTTCGACTCCAGCGCTGTACAGCTCGGACTTGCTGCTGCTGTTCCTTCTGATTAGCTCCATGGCAGCCACGCTCAGTTCGAGCTATGTAGGTAGTATTTACGGTAACTTCTAACGTTCTGTAAACCCCAACGGGAGGTGGTTTATGCTGACTCCGGATTGGATCCACAATAACCAGTACAATATCGGGCATATCTGCACTCGCCAGCAGTGCGAGGCAGGGCGCGCCGAGAAAGTTGCTCTGCGCTGGATATCTCCCGCACTTGAGAAAGTGGACTATTCCTACCAGGACCTGGAGACTGCCAGCAACCGGGCAGCAAACTTGCTGCTGGGGTTGGGCGTCCGCCCGGGCGACCGAATCTTTACCTTCCTGCCCAAGAGCCCAGACCTCTACTTCGCGTTTTTGGGGATTCTGAAAGTGCAGGCCGTCGCCGGGGTGCTCTTTGCGAACTTTGGGGAAGATGCGCTGCTCGATCGCCTGGGTGACAGCGCCGCGCGGGTGTTGATCACGAAAAAAAGCTTTCTGCGTAAAATTCGCGCCATCTGGCCCAAGCTGCCAGCCCTGGAAAAGGTGCTGGTGGTAGACCTGCCTGAAGATGAATCGGTGCAGGTTTTGAGCTTCCCCGCCTGTATGGCCCAGGCCAGTGCGACCTACGAGACGCCCCTGACGGCTCCAGAGACCCCTTCCGTCCTGCATTACACCTCAGGCTCGACTGGCAAACCGAAAGGGGTTCTGCACATTCACCGCAGTATTCTGACCCAGGTGCACACTTTTCGCGGGATTCTCGACGTGCAGGACGCTGACCGCTACTGGTGCACGGCTGACCCGGGCTGGGTAACAGGCACGTCCTACGGTATCATCGGCCCCTGGAGCCAGGGTATCACCCAGGTGCATTTTGGCGGCAGTTATAATGCCGAAACCTGGTTCAATATTCTGGAGAGTGAGCAGGTGAACGTCTGGTACACTGCGCCGACGGCTCTGCGCATGCTGATGCAGGAAGATGAAGCCCTCTACGCCCGCTTTGATCTCCCGCACCTGCGCCATATTTTCAGCGTGGGCGAGCCGCTCAATCCGGCGGTGATTGAATGGGGGCGGCGCGTGCTGCACCACGCCATTTATGATACCTGGTTCCAGACGGAAACCGGCGCAATCATGATCTCCAACCGGCCCGGGCTGCCGGTGCGTCCCGGTTCGATGGGGAAACCTTTTGCGCCGATTGAAGGCGCGGTCCTGGATAAAAGTGGGCAGCCGGCCCCTGTGGGGCAGCAAGGCCGCCTGTGCCTGAAAGCCGGCTGGCCTTCCATGTTTATCACTTACCTTAACCGCCCCGAACAATATGCCGAAAAGTTCCAGGATGGGTATTATGATTTGGGGGATATGGCCTATCAGGACGCGGATGGCTATTTCTGGTTCGTTGGCCGCGGCGATGACGTGATCAACACAGCCGGGCACCTGATCAGCCCGTTCGAGGTGGAAAGCGCGCTTGCTGGAAATCGAAGAAGTCGGTGAGGCCGGGGTGATTGGCGCACCGGATGAACTGTTTTGGGAAAAGGTGGTGGCCTACGTGCGCCTGAAACCGGGCGTAGCGTGGACGCGCGACCTGGAGATGAAGCTGCGCCTGTATGTTTCCAACCGGGTCTCATCGATTGCCACCCCGCAGGAAATTCGCGTGATCGATTCCATTCCAAAGAACAAGAGCGGTAAGATTATGCGCCGCGTGCTCAAAGCCTGGTATACCGGCCAGGAAGTTGGCGACCTTTCAACCTTGGAGGATTAAACGATGGATACATTGCAGATTCTTACGCAGGTTTTCCGGCAGGTCTTTGATGACCCGGGCATTGAACTTACCCCGCAAACTACCGCTGACGAGGTGGAAGGTTGGGATTCGCTCTCGCACGTAAACCTGATCATGGCGGTTGAAAATCGTTTCAATATCCACTTTAAGCAAAAGGATGTGATGAGCTTCCGAAACGTGGGCGACCTGGCGCGCGGCGTGGAAAGCAAGCTGAGTTAAGCCCGGTGCTGGAACGGATTTTACGCAGGGGATCGAGCAGCGCGCCGCCAACCCGGCTGGATGTGCAGCGCAGCCTCGGGGTGGGCTTCAGCCTGGGCGCGGGACTGCTCGCATTTCTCTCTCTGGTCGCGCGCAGCTTGGCCTTCTGGCATCTCTCCCGCATCCCCCGCGGGCTGTTGTTGGGCTGCGGCGGCCTGGCGTTGGGGCTGTTGATCGCCCTTGCCCTGCGGGCAGCCTGGCTGCACCTGACGACACTTCGCGGGCGAATGCTGGTCTGGCTTGCAGTTGTAATATTGCTGGGGGCCGCGTTGAAAATGATTCTGCCAGCGCCGGCCATTCCGCTGCTGCATGTGCTCGATTTGGAAGTGCTGCCCGGCAGTGGACCTATCCAGTTGATCGAACTACACGGAGCGAACGGGCAGACGCTGTTGCCGGGAGATTACCAGGCCGAAGGAGACTGGCAGCATACTCCCGAAGGGCTGTTCGCGCAGGGCAGCGCACCTGCCCGAGTGCATTACACGTTCTATGCTTCGCCACAGGGGCAGCTGCAGCTGCTTTTTGGAATTCAACCGCAAGCTGGTGTTGTGCGCGTGCGTTTGAACGGCCAGGAGCAGGAAATCCGGCTGGCAGGAATCGCAAACAGTCAGCGCCTGGTAGACCTGCCTTTCCAGAAACAAAGTCCCTGGACGCGTCCGCTGCTGCTAGCGGACTTTGCGCTGGCCGATTTTGTACTGCCGCTGTTTTTGTTCGTCCTGCCACTCCCCCTGGCAAGGGGCGCCGGATGGGCCTGGGCAAAAAGCCGGGCAGTGCTGCAATCTCGGCGCGTTGTGTTGGACCGCTCTCTGGTGTTCATTGTTGCCTTCCTCGGGGTTTGCCTGCTGCCGCTGCAAGGCTTCCAGGGAAATTGGGAGAGTTTTCCAACTCAGTTTTGGAGCTATAAGCCACTCTGGCAGGCTTTTTCGGTTGTACGCCAGCGGATATTGGGGGACGTTCTTTTTGATAAAGTGCTGGTTGGTTCAAATGATTGGTTAGTACTGGTCGGGGATAATGGCGCGGATGATTATCAAAACAGCCATCTGTTTTCTCAGGAGCAGCTTTTCCAGATCCAGCACCGCATCGATGGTATCGCGAACGCTCTCAAAAGCCAGGGCATCACGTTTCTGATGGTCGTTGCCCCTAATAAGAACACCATTTACCCGGAAAATATCCCCGGTCAGCTCCCAGTCCTTGGGGCGCAGTCGCGGTTGGATCAGGTGCTGGATTACCAAAAGCAGCATGGGGTCACCTCGATCCTGGATTTGCGCCCGGCGCTGCTGGCTGCGCGTAACGATCGCCCGTTGTTTTACCGCACCGACACCCATTGGAATGGGTACGGGGCGTTTTTGGGATACGCCGAGATCGTGAAAGCCTTACATTCCGATTACCCGAACCTGAGTGCACACCCATTAAAAGATTATCGATTGGCGGATGAAAGTGTCCACCAGGGGGATTTGGGCCTACGCTTTGCACCGGGGTCTGCACCAGAAACGTTTTTTGAATTAGCGCCGCGCTTCGACAGTCCGGTAACGCGCTTCGAACTTCTGCAAGATAAAGTGCTCTATTCCTTCCGCTACCGCCAAAACGCGCCGGCAGATGCGCCCAGCGCAATCATTTACCATGACTCATTTATGTCTGCGATGGCGCCTTTCCTGGCGGATCACTTCAGCAAATCAACCTTTATCTGGTCATTGCAAATGAATCTGGCTTACATTCAAAGCGAACATCCCAATGTCGTCATCTTTGAATGCACGGAACGCTACCTGGACAGCCTGCTCGACTTGCCCATGTCCCAATAACTATTGCCCAATTTTCTTTAATTCACTAATTCCCAGGCTCAGGTAATGCGCGGCTTGCTGCACATGCGGACCTGCCTCAAAGATCTTGCCAGGGTCCAGTTTTTCCACACCTTCGTTGAATAATTTGGTCGCCTGGTCAAATTCATCGTTGGCGTGCGACAAATTCAGGTGCGCCGCATTCAATTGCTGGGGAACCGGGCTGGCAGCGTCCAGCGAGCCGCAGCGGGTTTTCATGGCGCTGATCGACTGCGAAAGGTCTTTACGCCAGGCGGCATCTAACGGAGCGGTGGGCTGGGTAGATACCTGATTGCTAAGGTCTTCTAAATGGTTCAGCGCTCCGGCGCATTCTGGCGAGAGCAGTTTTTCAACGGCTGGTTCATTGGTAGCCTGGTTCGTTGAGGCTGGTGGATCGGTTGGCGCGGGCGGTTCAGTAGGCGCAGGCGTAAACGTCGGCCAGGAAGTCGGCTCGGCGGGGAGAGCTTGCTCCGTAGGTGTTGCCTGCACTGGCGACCCGACGAAAACACCTGCGACCTGAGTGGACATTTGCGCCCCCAGGCGATTAAGCCCCCCGGTTGTGGCGGTTGTAATTGTCCAAACGGCCAACCCGCCGACACACAAGAAGACAAACGCCAGGGCAATTATGAACACGGGCCAAAGCTGGCTGGAGCCGCGGTTGGCAGCCGGCGGGGCAGGTGGCGGCGGGGGTGCGTATACCGGCTGAGCATAGGACTGCGGATACGTGGGTTGCGAATAGCTCTGGCTTCGCGGGCGATAGGTGGCGGTATCCCCGGCAGTGGGATTGGCGGCCGGCCTGGGATAAGGCCTGGGCTGCGTGTCAAAAGGCTGAGGGGGATAAGGCCGGGTGTGCACGGGTTGAGTTGGGTCAACCTCATCTTCTATCGGCGGCGGGGTCCAGGTTCTCAAGCCGCGCCCGCAGTGGTAGCAAACTTGCGCATCATCCCGATTATCTGCAGTGCAGTAAGGGCATTTTTTCATGGGGTGAAACAGTCCTTTTTTCTAGCCTGGATTGAAAATCCAGCAGCACCCATTTTAACATTAATTTGTTCGAATGAGCGCCTGCTAAATTCCTTACAAGTTGATCAGAGCACGGTAGAATTAGGTGAAAACTGGAGTGTCATAGGCCAGCGAGCAGTTCGTCGCAGCCTTTATGCCTCTTCTGAACCGCTCATATTTTGCTGTGCAGAGAAGTGGAAGATAGGGGCAGCGTCACACCCTTGACTTTCCAGGATCAAGATAGCCAGCTGTTGAGGGTCTGCCAGCACAATGAATAACAGCCTCTTCGCCGATCATGTAACCGAAAAAACTTAACCCAGGAGAAAATAATCATGGAAATTTTTGAGGCCAGGGAACTCACGGATGAATTATATGAGGCATTTTGCGACCTCGTTCCGCAGTTATCTTCAACCAATGTGCCGCCAACGCGGGAGCAGTTGAAAGAGATTGTCGATTCGCAGGCCGTCATCTTGCTGATGGCCAGGGAAGAGGGTAAGCTGGTCGGCTCGCTCTCCTTAGTTATCTTTCGCATTCCGACCGCCGTACGAGCCTGGATTGAAGATGTCATCGTTGATCAATCTATGCGCGGCAGAGGCATTGGGGAAGCGCTGACGCGGGCTGCGATTGAACGAGCCAGGGAAGCCGGTGCGAAAACGGTTGATCTCACCTCGCGCCCCGCCCGCGAAGCAGCTAACCGCCTGTACCAACGTGTGGGTTTTCAACAGCGCCAGACCAACGTGTATCGCTACAAGATCAACCAGGCATGAGCGGAGCGGTAGAAACGCGCCTGAACCTGGCGCGCATGGTGGTCCAGCGCCTGGAAAGGCTCTCGGCGGATTCGCGCTGGGCGCACGTTTCCAGCGGGTACCGCGGTTCACTGATCAAGAGCATCGATCACCTGGAACGCCTGGGAGATATCGAAAGCGCCAGCCAGGCAGACCTCCAATTACTGGATTTTCTCGTTGAGAAAGGGTTTGACTTGCTGGCGAAGGCCGCCTACGAGATCGGCGACCCGGAATTGATCCAGTTCGCCAGCCAGCGACGGCAGAGATAGGATATGGATTTTGAAATTGAGGCCATGCGCCCGGACGACTGGGATCTCGTCCGGGTAATCTATGTCGAAGGGCTTAACACTGGCATTGCGACGTTCGAGACCAGCGCTCCTGGCTGGCAAAGCTGGAACGCAGATCATCTGCCCTGCTGCCGGCTGGTCGTTCGCCTTCCGAATTCGAGCTCGATCGCCGGGTGGACAGCGCTCAGCCCGGTCTCTCGCCGCCAGGTATATGCCGGGGTAGCGGAGGTGAGCATTTACATCGCTGGTTGGGCGCGCGGGCAGGGCGTGGGTCGGGCTTTGTTGGCCGCCCTGATCTCGGAATCGGAGCGCAATGCTTTATGGACGCTTCAGGCAAGCATCTTTGCTATGAACCAGGCCAGCCTTGCGCTGCACCGCGCCTGCGGTTTTCGGGAGGTGGGCCGCCGCGAGCGGATCGCACAGCGGGAAGGCGTCTGGCACGATACGATTGTTCTGGAACGGCGCAGCCCGGTGGTAGGCAGGTAAGGTCTGCTAAACCCGGGCACGCGCTATCGACAGGGCATAGTCGACCAGCATTCCGGGCAAGTCCACGCCGGTCAGTGGCACAGTAGAGTGAAATTCCATGGTGTGGTTGACCTCATTGATCAAAAAGCCGCGGTCAGGGTCCTCGAGCAGGTCAACGGCCACTACCCCGCCGCCCACCGCCTGAGCCGCACGCACGCTCAGTTCGTTGATCTCGGGAGTCACCGGGCACACTTCGGCTTTCCCGCCGCGCGCCGTGTTGGTAATCCAGTGCTCAGAACTGCGGTAAATGGCGCACACCGTCTGGTCGCCGAAAACGAAGGAGCGAATGTCGCGCCCCGGTTTTTGGATGTATTCCTGAATATAAAACACAGAATGCTGGAACGAGCCGAGCGTCTCCTTATGCTCCAGGATGGCTTCAGCTGCTTCCCGGTCATTGATCTTCGCCAGCAGCCGGCCCCATGAGCCGATCACCGGCTTGAGTACTACCGGGTACCCGATTTTTTCCATGATCTCCAGCGCAGCCTCTTTCGTGAATGCCAACCACACGCGCGGCTGCGGTACACCAGCCTGGGTTAGCGCTGCCGAAGTCGCCAGTTTATCGCCGCAGGTGGCCGCGACCTGCGCCATGTTGACCGTCGGGATGCCCCATGAGTTGAGCACCTGGGTGGTGTATAAACCGTTCTTATAAGAGAGGCTGCGTTCTAGCACCACATCATAATCTTGCCACAAGCCCGGTTCCGCCAGGTTCAATCCGATCTGCCGGTCATCAATTTTGTCATAAGGGATGCTGCGCTGCTCCAGGCTTTCGAAGATCCATTTTTCCTCGACCCGCACCCGTGAATATAAAACACCAATTTTCATTTTGTCTTCCTTCATTGTATTACAAGAGGCCCGCCATAGGTTCACAACCGCCGCAGAATCCCCTGAGTTATGGCAGTGGTGGATCCGCCCAATGGCGCAGCGGTAAGCAGCGCATTCACTGCAGCTTCGATGCCTTCCGCCGCTTCCGCTAAACCCCAGGCATAGCGCGCCAGCAGCGCGCCGCTCAATACAGCCGCGATAGGGTTGGCAATGCCTTTGCCGGCGATATCCGGGGCGGAACCATGCACCGGTTCCGCCAGCGCCACGCCTTCACCCCAGTTGATCGAAGGCGCCAGACCCATACCCCCCGCCCAATATGCGGCTTCATCTGAAAGGATATCCCCAAACAAATTGGTAGTGATGATCACATCAAAGCGCTCGGGTTCGCTGGCCAGTTTCAATGCAGCAATATCGACCAGCAGTTCATCCACTTCCACCGCGAATCCGGCCTGGCAGTGCTGTTCCGTAACCTGGCGGACCGTATCGCGAAACAGCCCATCGGTTACCGGCAAGATATTGGCTTTGTGGACGATGGTCAGTTTGCGCCGGTTGGCCGCTTTCATCAACGCCAGAGCCCGTTCGGCCAGGCGCTGCGAGGCGCGCCGGGTGATGACCCGCTCGGCGATGGCCGTTTCGCCATCATCGGCCAGCCGCTCGCGCCCGGCATACAGCCCCTCAGTATTTTCCCGCACCACGAGTATGTCGATGCCCTGGCGCGGGGAAACCTTGGGCAGGCTGCGCACCGGGCGCAGATTCGCGTACAGGTCCAGTGCCTGGCGCATGGTCAAAATGGCGCTGCGATAGCCTTCGACTTTGCGGCTGGGGGAGGATACTGCGCCAAACAAGGCCGCCCCGCAGGCGCGAATGGCTGCCAGCGTTTCTTCAGGCACCGAGACGCCGCAGCGTTGAAAACAGTCCCAGCCGGCCTCTGCCGTAACGATTTCTAGACCCGGCACAGCGGCCTGCAAGACCTGCACTGCCGCCGGGATTACTTCATGGCCGATGCCATCCCCTTCGATCACGCACAATCTGGGCATATCAGGCCCCTGCTTGCGGCGTTTCGCCCGGGAAGCGTCCGTGTTGCTTCACGTAGTTGACAATGCCGCCCGCCGACAAAATTTCACGGGCAAACAAGGGCAGCTCAGGCAGCTGGTAGATGCGGTCGCGGACGATGATTTGGCTGTGCTCCAGGTCGAGGGTCACTTCGTCACCCTCTTGCAGAGCATTTACGATGTCGGGCGATTCAAACAGCGGAATGCCCAGGTTGAGCGCGTTGCGAAAGAAAATGCGCGCGTAGCCTAAAGCAATAATCGCGCCGACTTTTCGGCGGCGCAGCGCTTCAACCGCATACTCACGGGAAGAGCCGCAGCCAAAGTTTTCGGTAGCGACAATGATATCGCCCGGCTGGGCATCCTTATTAAAATCAGGCCGCGCCTCGATAAAAGCGGCGTCGCCTACATCGGCATCCGGACGCATATACGGTGCGTAGCGCCCGGGAACGATCTGGTCGGTATCTACATCTGCTCCAAATTTCCATACGCGTGGCATAATCGATTTCTCCTGTACTGATCCAAACATTAAAGGTTGCGCGGGTCGGTGATGCACCCGGTGAGCGCCGTAGCGGCTGCTACAGCTGGCGATGCCAGATAAATTTGCGAGGTAGGCGCGCCCATGCGGCCTTTGAAATTGCGGTTGCCGGTGGAAAGGCACACATCGTCATCGCCTAACGTGCCCTGGTGGCGCCCCATGCACGGCCCGCAGCCCGGCGTGGTGAGGGTCGCACCGGCTTCAATAAGCGTCATCAACGTGCCATCGGCGGTAGCGCGGGCCAGTTCGCGGTTAGAGGCGGGGGTGACCAGAAAGCGTACATCGCTGGAAATATGCTGTCCGCGCAGGATCTCGGCTGCTAGATGCATATCCTCGTAACGCCCATTCGTACAGGTGCCCAGGAACACCACGCTGACCGGCGTACCAGCGATTTCGGAAAGATCAACCACTTTGTCTACCGCATTTGGCATGGCGACCTGCGGTTCGAGCGTGGCCAAATGGATGGTTACCGACCGCATATAATGCGCGTCTGGATCAACATACAGCCACTCTGGAACCTCAAACATCTCGGCGACCGGTCCGCTGGGCGGAATAATGCCCACTTTCGCGCCCAATTCTACCGCCATGCTGGCGATCGTTTGGCGGCTGGGCAGGTCCAGCCAATCCAACCCGTGATACTCCACTGCGGCATAGTTGGCGCCAGAAATGGTCAGCACCTGGCAGATTTTCAACGCCAGGTCCTTGGCATCTACGCCCGGGTTGAAACGTCCTTCCACCTGCACGCGGATCGTTTCCGGCACACGCAGCCAGGTGCGCCCGGTAGCCCAGATTAAGGCCACATCCGTCGAACCCATGCCCGAGCCAAACGCGCCGACTGAGCCGTAACCTGTGGAATGCGAGTCGGAACCCAGGACGATCTTGCCCGGCCCGGCAATTTTTTCTTCAACCAATACCTGGTGACAGATGCCGCGCCCCACGTCGAACAGGCGCACACCCTGCTCCTTCGCAAAGCGCCGCACCTGGTTTTGCGAGTTCGCCGTGCCCACCGTGGCTGCCGGGGCCACGTGGTCAAGCGTCATCACCAGCTGCCCCGGATTTTTGACGTTTTGCACGTCCAGCTCATCCTGCATGATGCGAATGATGCTTGGGGTAAGTGAGTTGTGGCTCATGACCACGTCAGGCTCGACGACTACCAGCTCGCCGGCGCGCACAGGCCGCCTGGCGGCATGCGATAAAATCTGTTCGGAAAGTGTCTGGCTCATTCGGTAACTCCTCTAAACAATAATGGATTGGAAGGATTTGTTTTATGCGGACCGGGCTGCATCATTACTGGCCTGCACTGCTTGCTGCGCATCGGTCAGCAGCCGGTCGACCTCGTCCAGCGTCAGCGCGCGCTCATCTGAAAGGCGTTTGATCTCCTCCGTGATAGCTTTGACTTGATCATCGCTTAATGCCAGGCCTAACTGGTCGGCGCGCGAGCGGATCGCGTTCCAACCCGTCAGGCGGTGAGCAATGTGAATGTAGCGCGTCAGGCCAAAGTCTTCAGGGCGCAGAATTTCATAGGTGGAAGGATTATTGAGAACTGCTTTGGCGTGGATGCCGGCTTTATGGGTGAAGGCGGTAAAACCGGTGATGTAGTTGTTGAATGGAATATCGATACCCACCAGTTTAGCGATGTAGTGGTCGAGTTCGAGCAGCATGGGCAGATTGTATTTGGCGACCGACTGCGGGCTGACCGCGTACAGGCGGGCGATTAATCCGCCCAGGGGGGTGATGCCGTTACGCTCGCCGATGCCAAGGACGGTGGTATCAATGTGCGTCGCGCCGGCTTCCAGGGCTGAGTAAGCATTGGCGATGGCGCAGCCGGTATCGTTGTGCCCGTGAAACTCAATATCCGCTTTGACACGCTGGCGCAACGTTGCCACCAGGTTGAAGATCTGATGCGGGGTGCCAATGCCGACCGTATCGGCGATGCCCACCCGGTTGACTCCCATCTGGTCGACCGCTTCATAGACGCGGAACAGGTCTTCCGGATTACTGCGCAGGCTGTCTTCGGTACTAAAGCGCATTTCTACGTTTTGATGGCTCAGGTACTCCAGCACGGTCTGTGCGGTTTCGATAATTTTCTCGATGCTTTTCCCATGGCTGAACTCGCGCAAATAGGAGGAGGTGCCAATGACCACATCTACCCCATCGACGCCTGTTTCCACCGCGCGTTTAACATCATCCAGAGCGCAGCGCGTATGGGTGAGGGTTTTGGCGCGCAGTCCCAGGCGGGCGATGGCTTCACAATCTTTCTCACTTTGTGGAGAAGCACAGGGGGTGGTCATTTCCAGGTATTCGACCCCAAATGTATCCAGCATTTGGGCAATGGTAATTTTCTGCTCGGTGGTGAAAAACGCGTTGACGAACTGCTCCCCTTCGCGCAGCGTCGATTCGATAATAAAAAATCGTTCCAGGCTCATGCTGTTCTCTCTCCTACAGGATCTCTAAAATAAAAAACGGGCTTGCCGGTTATTCTGGCAAGCCCGCTGATGTTAAAGTGTTTTCGCTTATCGATCAGGGAATACAGGCTTTACCAGATTTTCATCCGGCTTCTTCTCCTTTCCCTGCTTCTTAGGATCTGCTTGCAGTTGGGCAGCAAGACTTCCATTGTTAGCAGCTGCCTCATGCAAAACGTGCTCGCGCGCCCAGGGCGCGGGTGCAACGTGCAGGATTGATTTGTTACTGTTGAACTTTATATTCACGTTAACAACCTTCAACAAAAAACACCCCGCCAGGTCGCCTGGTGAGGTGCTGTGCTGTCCTTCGAACTACGCTTGCGTCAGCAAAACTTACCAGACCACCTGATCGAGGTCGGGGCGCTTCTTGCTGTCTTTCTTGGGTAGGCAAAGGCTGAAGTTCATTGTGACCATTATAGACCTTCATTCTCAAATGTCAATAAGGAAATATGTTATACGTTGAATAAGATTATGTACACCCTGGGTTTTTCCAGGGTGTACACGTTCACTTACGTCGCGCCAGGCGACCAGCTGCTGGGCTTGGGCTGATTTTTAGCCCTCCTTCTGCGGTCAGCTAGTAATTGAAAACTTTACGGCCAAAAGCGTTTACACCGACGTCCCTGGCAGGGGTGTTCAAGGAAGCATTTGTCTTCGAATTCGAGATATCCGCCGGTAAAGATCTTCTCAAGAAACGCGGCTCAGGCTTGTATCTGGTTTTCAGCGCTTCTATAATTTGATTAAAAGGGGGTATCTGAAAAAGTAGGGGCAATTGTGGTAAAAGTTTCCAGGCTGCATTCATGGGATTTAAAGCCCAAGGAGGCGGTTGAATTACAAGCCAGTCTACGCAGCCAGCTGCAACTGGTATGGGAGGAGCGGCCCGTTCACCTGGTGGGCGGGGTCGATATCGCTTTGTCTGGTGACCAGGCCCGCGCCGCGCTGGTTGTGCTGCATTATCCAGATCTGAAGCCAACTGAAGCACAGACAGCGGAAGTGCCCTTGACTTATCCCTACATCCCGGGCCTATTGACCTTCCGCGAAGGTCCTGCTGTTTTGGCTGCCTGGGAAAAGCTGCATCGCGAGCCCGACTTGCTGATGTTTGATGGGCAGGGCATTGCTCATCCGCGGGGGATTGGGATCGCCGCACACATGGGATTATGGCTGCCGTGCCCAACCATTGGCGTGGCGAAGTCACGCCTGTATGGCCGGCATGTGGAGCCTGGCCCAGAGCCCGGCGATTATGCCTTGCTTTATGATCCGCAACAGCCTGACCAGGTAATTGGCGCAGTGCTACGCACGAAACGAAACGTCAAGCCGCTTTATATTTCACCTGGGAATCACATTGATGTTGCTCATACGATAACATTTGTTCAAAATTGTACTGCGGGGTATCGCCTGCCAGAGCCTACCCGTTGGGCGCATAACGTGGCTGGCGGGGCGAGCCTGCCAACGGAAGAAGTGGGGTGACAGATGACCATTGAACAGGGAGCATTTTCCTGGCTTATCAAACAAGGGGTCGATTGGCTCGGCAAAGGCCGTTTGCCCAAAACGTCTGGGCGTATGCGCCTGGGCGGGTTGTCAGAGCGGGTAGAAGTCATCCGCGACCGCTGGGGCGTGCCGCACATCTACGCCGCAAACGAACCCGACCTGTTTTTTGCCCAGGGTTTTGTCCATGCTCAAGATCGTTTCTGGCAGATGGAATTCCAGCGCCGGGTAGTGTCTGGCCGGTTAGCTGAACTGGTTGGCGATGCGGGAATTGAAATCGATCGTTGGATGCGGACGGTCGGCATCTACGCGATCGCCAGGCAGGAATATGAGCAGCTTGCTCCAGCAGTCCGCCAGGTTTTAGACGCTTATACAGCTGGAGTCAATATCTGGCTTAAGCATTCTCGGCCGCCGGTCGAATTTGTCTTGCTGCGCAGTGAACCCGAGCGCTGGTCGGCGGTGGACAGCCTGGCCTGGTCAAAAATGATGGCCTGGACCATGTCTGGAAACTGGGAGGCTGAATTGGTCCGCCAGCAGTTAATCGCTAAGCTAGGCCCCTTGCGCGCGGATGCGCTGGAACTGCAGGGGGAGGACTCCTGGCCGATTGTCTTGATCATGCCGCACTTGCTGCAGTTCCAAAAAGGATTAGCCGCGCACGGGCAAAATTGGGATTCTCCTGGCCCTGGAGAAGGCGTGGGCAGCAATAACTGGGTGGTTGGTGGGGCGCGAACGGCAACTGGCAAGCCTATCCTGGCGAATGATATGCACTTGATGCTCAGCACGCCCGCGATCTGGTATGAAAACCATCTCGCAGGAGGGGATCTGCAGGTTAGTGGGATTTCTTTACCCGGGCTGCCGTTGGTCGTGTGCGGTCACACGGAATCTGTCGCCTGGGGATTTACTGCCGGGATGGGGGATGTGCAGGACCTGTATGAGGAGCATCTGCGCCAAACTCCAGAAGGCTCTGTTGAATATGAATACCAGGGAGAATGGCTGCCAGCCGAGGTGCGCCAGGAAGAAATCTGTGTGCGCGCTAAGGCCAGCGTAACCGAAAAGGTAATCATTACCCGGCATGGGCCAATAATTACACCATTGGTAGCGGATGAAACTCAGTTGCCGCTGGCCCTGCGTTGGACGGTTTCCGAGTTCGGTGATGGCACTTTTCAGGCCATGCTAAACATGCACCGCGCGAAAAACTGCGTAGAATTTCATGAGGCGCTGCGCTCCTGGAAAGCCCCGGTCCTCAACGTTGTTTATGCCGATACAGCCGGGAATATTGGTTATACATTGGCAGGGCAGCTGCCCATCCGGGCCAAAGGGTTTGGCAAAGTGCCTGTTCCAGGGTGGAGTGGGGATTATGAGTGGATTGGTAAAATTCCTTTTGATGAAATGCCGCGAGTACTCAACCCACCGGCAGGGTATATCTGTACGGCCAATAACCGTACAGTTGGCCCAGATTATCCCTATTTCCTTGGTCGAGATTACGTGACCGGCGACCGCGCAGCCCGGATTATTGAACTGATCTTGAAACAGCCAATCATCGATCTGGAGTATGTAAAACAGATGCAGTTGGACCAGGTCTCCAATTCAGCCCAAATGATCGCCGGGTTGGTAGGTCAGTTGAATGTTGATGATCCACAGCTGGTGCAAGGGGTGAATTTCTTGCGCGCCTGGGACGGCACCCTGGCCGTTGACAGCCCTGCCGCCGCAATCTACGAAGTGCTTGTGCGCGAAATTTTATGGGTTATTTTTCAAAATCGCCTGGGCGATTTCTTGCCGCGTTTTTCCGGAGAAGTTCTATATGAGGTGGCTGGGACAAACATCTGGGCGCAGCACGCCTGGGGCTGGCTGTATCACGAACTGCAGCGCGTGGATTTACCCTGGTTTGACCTGGGCAGTGGGGAGGTACGCGAGGATGTGCTGCGGCTTGCCCTGGAACGGACCATCAAATTCCTGAGGAAGGAACAGGGCCTCGAAATGTCTACCTGGAGTTGGGGTTTCCATCATAAGTTGACCTTCCAGCATGCCCTGGGCAGAATCAAACCATTGGACGAGATTTTCAACCGGGGTCCTTACCCGGTGGGCGGTGATCATAATACCGTTTGGGCCACAGCGACCATGCTCGACCGGGTCGATTCGTCCGATGGTATGGTGGGGCCGCCCTCCCGCTTTATTATTGACCTGGCAGATTTCAACCGCTCGCTTTCTATTCTTGCGCCAGGGCAGTCTGGGCAAGTCGGCAGCCCGCATTATGCTGATCAGGTAGAAGCCTGGTTCAAAGGCGAGTATCATCCGATGCTGTTTGACCGCGACGCGGTTCTGGCGGCTCAAGAAGCCTGCCTGGAGCTGCTGCCCTGATGGTTTTCCACTATACTGGATGCAGCAGAAAAACCGGTCTATGCTAAACCAGAAAGAGCAGCGGTGAAACTTCAACAGGCGGTTGTAATTGGAGCCGGGATTGGCGGGCTGAGTACGGCGATTGCCCTGCGTCAAATGGGGTTAGCGGTGACGGTTTACGAGCAGGCCAGCCGCTTTGGTGAGGTGGGCGCGGGGATAACCCTGTGGGCTAACGCAATCAAGGCGTTGGCGAAACTGGGTATTTCAGAAGCGGACCTGGGCGGCGCCTGTATAGCACAGGCAGAGGTTTTGGACGCGCGCGGCCGGGTGATTAACCGCGTCACGGCGCAGCAGCTTAATTTAGGCGCTCCCAACGTCGCCGTTCACCGGGCAGATCTCCACCAGGTGCTGCTGGCAGCGCTGCCGGCGGGCTGCGTGCACACCGGCGCAGTTTGCACAGGTTTTACACAAAATGGCGAGTAGGTGACGGCTCAGTTCGCGGATGGCAGCCAGGCTGTTGGTGACCTGCTGATCGGTGCGGATGGTATTCACTCGGTCATCCGCAGCCAGTTATTTCCGGAGGTGCGCCTGCGCTATTCCGGTTATGTCGCCTGGCGGGGGGTGGTTGACTTTCCTGATGGAGAGGTTAACGATCACACCAGTGAGAGCTGGGGAAGCGGCGGGCGATTTGGCATTGTGCCGGTCGGGCAGGGGCGTGTTTACTGGTTTGCAACCGCGAACCTGCCCGAGGGCTTCAAACCAGCGCCTGCTGAGCGGAAAGCGATGCTGCACGAGCGGTTTCGAGACTGGCATACGCCCATTCCGGCATTGATCGAAGCTACCCCGGCTGATAAGATCCTCTATAACGATATCCTCGATTTCCCGCCGCTGACCTGCTGGAGCCTGGGCCGCGTCACTTTGCTGGGGGATGCAGTCCACCCGACAACGCCCAACCTGGGCCAGGGAGCCTGCCAGGCAATCGAAAGCAGCCTGATCCTGGCGCGCTGCCTGGCAAACGCCGGGGATCTGCGAACCGCTTTAGATCGCTATGCTGCGGAACGGATGCGGCGCACTGCCTGGATCACCAACCAATCCTGGCAGCTTGGGCGGCTGGCTCAGATCGAGAACCCCTTGTTATGCGCGCTGCGCAACGTCGCCCTGCGCCTGACACCTGCTCGGGTGATGCTGGCTCAACTGCATGCTTCTGCCGGATATGAGATCCCCTAAATTCAAAAAAGAACCCGTTACTCGCCAACGGGTTCTTTTTTCATCATCTTTTTAAGCGACTACTTTCACCAGGTGATAGTTTTTCTTGCCTCTGCGCAGCACCAGGAACTGGCCTTCGATGAGATCATTAATGTTCACGGCGTGAACCGCTTCGCTCACCCGGCGGTTGTTCAGGTAGACGCCGCCTTCCGCGATTGCCCGGCGCGCTTCGCCTTTGGACTTGAGGAACTCCGTCCCGGTCAGCAGATCAACGATATTGAGCCCTTCACCTTCCAGCGCTGTCTTTGACAGTTCACTGGAAGGCACTTCTGCGAAGATATCCTGCACATCCGCGCCGCTCAACCCGCTGATATCGCCACCAAACAGGGCTTGCGAGGCCTGTTCAGCCCGTTCCAGCGCGCTGGGGCCATGCACCATTTCGGTCACGTTTTGAGCCAGAACGCGCTGAGCCTCACGCTGTTCGGGATGCTCTGCGACTGAAGCGGCTAGTTCTGCAATCTGTTCCTGGCTGAGGAAAGTAAAGTACTTCAGGTAGTTTATCGCATCCCGGTCATCGGTATTTAACCAGAACTGGTAGAAGCGGTAAGGCGAGGTGCGTTCCGCCGAGAGCCAGACTGCCCCAGACTCTGTCTTACCAAACTTGGTGCCGTCCGCTTTGGTGATCAGCGGGTAGACCATGCCGTAAGCGCTGCCACCCCCGCGCACTTTACGGATCAACTCTACGCCAGCGGTGATGTTACCCCACTGGTCGCTGCCGCCTGTTTGCAGCTTGCAGGCTTCCGCATCATGCAGGTATAAGAAATCATAGGACTGCAAAAGCATATAACTGAACTCAGTGAAGGAAATGCCTTCTTCGCGGTCGATACGCGTGCGCACCGAGTCCTTGGCAATCATATAATTCACCGTGAAGTACTTTCCAATATCGCGCAGAAAGTCTACCAGGTTGAGCGATAACAGCCAGTTGGCGTTGTTCATTACCCGGGCCGGGTTCGTCCGGGATTCGAAATCCAGGAAATGCGCCAGCTGGTGCTTAATCGACTCAACGTTGTATTCAATCTGCTCTCGTTCGAGCAGCTGGCGCTCGCTGGTCTTGCCGCTCGGGTCGCCGATCATGCTGGTACCGCCGCCTGCCAGGGCAATCGGATGGTGCCCAAAGCGCTGCAAGCGAGCCAGCGCAACCAGGGGTACCATATGGCCCACGTGCAGGCTGTCGCCCGTCGCGTCAAAGCCGTTGTAGACAGTCACTTTTTCGCGGGTCAGTAGTTCGTCAACTCCTTCAAAGCTGTCATACACCAGTCCACGCCACTTCAGTTCATCAAATGCGTTTGTAGCCATGCTGTCTTCCAGAACAATGATTTTTGATAACCAGAGATCGTTCTGTCTCAAGTTATGCCCGATTGTAACATAAAAGGTCTCATCTACATGTCTCTTAGATGAGGGCCTTTAGGATCGGCCCTGGTCGTAGGGGGCGCTATGCTACCCTAAACTTCAGATTGAGGAAGATGCTTTGCTGCTCCAATCGAAACCGGCAGGGTTAACTAATACCCGGCGGCATAAGTAACCCTATGTTTGTCGGGTAGCGCCGGGTACGTTAAACAGTCGGGCAGATACAATGAATAACCACCGAGGTATTTATGCCCGACTGTACTAGCCTCCGGTCGTCTCAAGGCTGGGCTGCGCGGCTGGCAAGCCTACGGGAAGACCTGCCCCTGCTTCTTCAGGCGTATAGACAGCCAGAGACTTTTTGATCTGTAGCGCGCCATACTGCCAGCGCACCCACAGGCAGATCAGCAGGCAGCCGAGCGCGATCGCCAGGATCCCAACCAACCCGGCCTCAGGCCCGAACAACCCTCCCGTCCAGATCTCTGGGCCGCCCTGCTGGATAGCAATAAAGCTGGCTGCTGATGTTCCACCGCTGACCGGGAAGCCAAAAACGTTGCCTTGAAAGAAGTTCCACGTAATGTGCAGGCCGATGGATATGGCTAACTCACCGGTTAAGATATAACCCAGCCCGAGGAATAGCCCGGCAACGATCAGGTTCAGTGTGCTGATCAGGCTGGAATGGCTGTTCAACAGGTGCAGCATGCCGAAAATGCTGGACGAGATCAGGTATGCCAGCAGTAGGGCTGTGCGCGGGTGGAGTACCTTCCAGTTGAAACCTTCAGCCATATTGCGCAGCTGGTAACCCCGGGAAAGCATTTCTTCATAAATGCCGACGCAGATAAAAGCGATTAACGAGGCGATCACTCCCGGCCAGAAGCTGATTTGCGGATGACGGCTCTGCATCACCCCGGTGACGGTTACCCAACCGGCGGATCGTTCGATCAGGAAAATGAATACCATTAGAATTGCACCCAGGAACAAACCGAAAGCAAAGTCGGTCCACCAGCGCCTGTTGAAGTGGAAGCCAAAAGACCGGAAGGCGCGGCGGTCCAGCCAACGCGCGGCGATCCAGTAGACCAGCAAGGAACTCAACAGCACGCCGAGCGGGCTGAGCGCCTGGGAAAGAAGCAAGGCACGCGGATCACTGACCAGGGATTGGATCACTTGCGGATCACGAAGGTCAGCCTGTTTGAACAGCAGGGGGAGGACCTGAATGATCCCGATCAGGATACTGCTTAACACAAGGCCGAGTAAGAAGAGAATTCCCTGCAGCAGGATGCGCCAGAAAGCACGCAACCTTTTTTCTTCTCGGTTGTATAAGATATTCGTTGACATGAAACATTTTCCCTTTCTGAAGGCTTCAAAGAACACAGTGATCTTAAGCCAGTTCAACCCTTAATCACGAAGATTTTATGAGCAAACGTATCCAGCAAATTCCAAAGCTCGGCACAACAGTAATTATCTGACAATTTATTCGGAAAACGAACCGACAAGCGAAGAATTTAGTCCTGTCCAAAAGAACAGTTTTTAATGGGCTGCCAACGTTTTAATTTTATAAAATCCCAATCTTGACAAAATGCATGCTTTTTGCTATAACCATTACAACTAAATACGAAATGGCTGTGAAGAGAAAAAGTAAACGTTGAAACGATGGTCCAGAGAGCGGTCGTTGAAACCCGAAAAGGTTTTGACTGGGTGAGAATCCCGCCCATACGCCTGCGTTGAATGGTTCTCAGAGCTGCAAGGCGAACGTGTAAATCAAGTAACCTGTGCCGGAGTTGCCACCGTTATCAAGGCAAAGGGTATAACCAGCTGTTAAGCTGGCGTACTCCAAAAGTGAGGCTGGCTTGTTCCCCCGTCGTCATCACGACGGGGGTTTTTGTTAATAGATGCGAGCGCTTTCTTTAGACGCATCTTTCGTTTCCAGCCTAAGTTGGGTGGCACCGCGGGAACCCTCTCCCGTCCCTATGGACGAGTGAGGGTTTTTAATTTGATTAGATGGTTATTTACGGAGGAGCCATGCTTGAAAAGCCTTTGACCCAACCGCTGCCCGATAGAATTACTCCGCTTAACCCGCCGCCTATCGTGCGCGAACTACCTGCGGACCTGGAGACGCCCGTCTCGGTTTATCTGAAACTTGCCGGGCAGGGACCTTCCTTCCTGCTCGAGAGCGTAACCGGCGGCGAGCAGCTGGCGCGTTATTCTTTTATCGGCGTGCACCCAAACCGGGCGTATGTGCTGCACGGGCACAGTCTGAAGTGTCATGTGAATGGGGAAGTGGAAACTGTTGAGCTGCCTGAAGACGCGGACCCGCTGGACAGCCTGCGCATGGAGCTAAACCGCTACCGCTCTGCGGTCCTCCCCGGGCTGCCGCGGTTTGCCGGGGGACTGGTGGGCTACCTGAGTTATGATATGATCCGCTACTTCGAGCCAACTGTCCCCGTTCAGCCGCACGAAGCACTGCCGGATGCAATCTTCCTTCTGGCAGGCACCCTGGTAGCTTTCGATCACGCCTTTGGGCGGCTGCTGCTGATTGCCAATGTCTATCCCGAAGGGCAGGGCCTGGAAGCCGCCCGCGCGGAAGCAGAGGCTCGCCTGGATGATATCGAGCGCAGCCTCGCCGGGCCGACGCCCTTGCCTCCCTCGGCAAAAGGCGAGCCGGTCTCGACGGATTTGCACGCCAATATTTCCCGCGAGCAGTTTATGGCTTCAGTGGAAGCGGCAAAGGAGCATATTGCGGCAGGTGATATATTCCAGATTGTGCTTTCGCAGCAGTTGCGCCGGAAAACCACTGCCGCTCCCTTTGCCATTTATCGCGCGCTGCGCCGCTTGAACCCATCTCCCTACATGTACTTCTTCGATTTTGCCGACCTGGTCGGCCAGCCGAACCTGCATATTATAGGCGCTTCCCCCGAACTGCATGTACGCCTGGAGGGCCGCCGCGCTACGGTGCGCCCCATCGCCGGGACGCGCCCGCGCGGTAAGACGCCATCCGCAGACCTGGCGTTAGAACGGGAACTGCTGGCGGACCCTAAAGAGCGCGCCGAGCATGTGATGCTGGTGGACCTGGCGCGCAACGATCTGGGCCGGGTATGTGAATTTGGCAGTGTGCGCGTCTCAGAGCAGATGACCGTGGAACGGTACTCACATGTGATGCACATCGTTTCCCAGGTGGAAGGCGAACTGCGCTCTGAACTGGATGCCTTTGATCTGGTGCGGGCTACTTTTCCGGCAGGAACGGTCAGCGGCGCGCCCAAGATCCGCGCGATGCAGCTGATCCATGAACTGGAAACCAGCCCGCGCGGGCCCTATGCGGGCGCGGTGGGTTACTTCGCCGGGGATGGCTCGCTGGACACCTGCATTACCATCCGCACGATGGTCATGCGCGGGCAGTCGGTGACGATCCAGGTTGGCGCGGGCATTGTGGCGGATTCGGATCCGGCAGGCGAGCACCAGGAAACGCTAAATAAGGCCCGCGCTCTGGCAGTAGCGATCGAGATGGCGGAAAAAGCTTGAAGGGTGATTGGTTCCATTAGGAGGTAGGCATGATTGCGGTGATTGATAACTACGACTCGTTTACTTATAATCTGGTACAGTACCTGGGCGAGCTGGGCGCTGAAGTGCTGGTTTTTCGCAACGATGCGGTGACTGTTGAAGAACTTGACAGGCTGTCCCCCAGCCATATTGTCATCTCCCCCGGCCCAGGGCAGCCTGGGGATGCGGGTATCTCCGAGAATGTAATCCGCGAACTAGGCCAGCGCCGCCCGGTATTGGGAGTATGCCTGGGGCATCAGTGTATTGGCGAGGCGTTTGGCGGCCAGGTAGTGCGTGCGTCACGCCTGATGCACGGTAAGACTTCACCAGTGTATCACTACGGCGGTAAATTGTTTCAGGGTGTGCCCAGCCCATTTGAGGCGACCCGATATCATTCGTTGATCATTTCGGATCCGCTGCCGGAGGAACTAGAAGCGACTGCCTTTACCAAAGAAGGCGAGCTGATGGGCTTGCGTCACAAGCATTATCCGATTTATGGCGTGCAGTTTCACCCAGAGTCGATCCTGACTTTGCCCGGTAAGCAGATCTTACGAAATTTTTTGGCAGTTCAATAGCGATAGAAAGCGAAAGAGGCGCCTGGCTAGAGATTTGAGGAGGTTGTAATGTTAAAACCATTTATTGCGAAAGTAATGCAAGGCGAAGCGCTGACGGTAGAAGAAGCCGAGCAGGCAATGGAAGTGATTATGTCAGGGCAGGCTACGGACGCGCAGATTGGCGGATACCTGGTGGCGCTGCGTTTGAAAGGTGAGACAGTTGCAGAAATCACCGGCAGCGCGCGCGCGATGCGCGCTCATGCGGCAAAAGTGCCCTACGAAGTGGATGGGGTTCCGCTGCTGGATACTGCCGGAACGGGTGGCGACGGCGCGCATACCTTTAATATCTCGACGGCTTCGGCTTTTATCATCGCTGGGGCGGGATATAAGGTCGCCAAGCACGGCAATCGGGCGGCATCATCTCGCTGCGGCAGCGCCGACGTGCTCAGTGAGGTGGGCGTCAACCTTGATTTGAGCCCGGAAAAGGTGGCAAAATGTATTGAACAGGTGGGCATCGGTTTTATCTTTGCGCCGCGTTTCCACCCGGCTATGAAATATGCCATTGGTCCGCGCCGGGAATTAGGCCAGCGCACCATCTTCAACCTGTTAGGCCCATTGACCAACCCGGCTGGGGCCACACACCAACTGATCGGAGTATATGATCCGGAACTTACCCAGACCATGGCCGAGGTATTGGGATCATTGGGCGGCCGGGCGGCTTTCGTGGTGCATGGGAACGGCGGCCTGGATGAGTTGACGACCAACGGCCCGAACCGCGTCAGCCACCTGCACGACGGCAAGGTAAATACTTATGAATTTGACGCCGCAGACCTGGGCCTGCGCCCGGCAGGGCCAGAAGACTTGCACGGCGGCGACCCGGCTCAGAACGCGCGTATGCTGCGAGCTTTACTGGCCTGCCAGGATGACTCACCCCGCCGGGACGTGGTGCTGTTGAACAGCGCTGCTGCCCTGGCAACCGAAACCGGCGATTTTACTGCCGCGCTGGCAGCAGCCAGGCAATCTCTGGAATCAGGCGCAGCCCTGGAAAAACTAGAAACCCTGGCCGCTTTTAGCCAGCAGATAGCCAATCCGCAGACGATGGTTCAATAATGAGTGTATTGGATGAAATTTTCGCCCACAAACGCCAGGAAGTGACCGAACGAAAGCGAGTCCGGCCGCTAGAACAGTTGATGGCAGAAGCGGACCAGGCAGCGCCGCCGCTGAACTTTGTGGCCGCGCTGCGCCAGGCGGACCCTAAACCAGCGCTGATCGCCGAGGTCAAACAGGCTTCGCCTTCACGCGGCCTGCTCGCTCCAGATTTTGACCCGCTGCGCCTGGCACAGTTGTACCTGGAAAATGGCGCGTCTGCCGTCAGTGTCTTGACCGATGAACGCTATTTCAAAGGCCATCTGGACTACCTGCGCCAGATCCGCCAGCTGCACCCTGATTTGCCATTGCTGCGAAAGGACTTTATTTACGATCCCTATCAGGTGTATGAAGCCCGGGCGGCTGGCGCGGACGCGATCCTTTTGATTGCCGCCGCTTTGGAAGCGAAAGTGTTGTTTGACCTGCACCAGCTGGCGCGCGATCTGGGGTTGGCCCCCCTGGTGGAAGTGCATACCCGGGCCGAGTTAGAACAGGTACTGCCCTGCCGGCCCGTTCTGGTAGGCGTCAATAACCGTGATTTGCATGATTTCACCGTGCGATTGGAAACCACTCTGGCCTTGCGCCCGTTCGCTCCCGCGGAGGTCTGTTTCGTAGCAGAGAGCGGCATCCATACCCCGGCGGATGTTGCGCGCCTGGCACAAGCAGGCGTGGATGCGATCCTGGTGGGCGAGGCGCTGGTGGTCGCTGCTGATGTGGCGGCTCAGGTGCGCAGCTTGAGCGGCGCAAAGAAAAAGGTTGTGGAATGAAAGTGAAAATTTGCGGCATCAAAACGCTAGAACAGGCGCTGATGGTAATTGATGCCGGGGCGGATATGTTGGGTTTTAATTTCTACCCGGCCAGCCCGCGTTATATCACCCCTGGCGACTGTATGAACCTGGTGGTGGAGTTGGAAGCAGCCTTGCGGGAAGAGATTGCCCGGGTGATGCTGGTAGGGGTTTTTGTCAACTCGGAGCGGGATAACATTCACGCTATCTTCCGCGACTGTCACCTGGATATGATTCAGCTTTCTGGTGACGAGCCACCGGAAGTTGTAGAATACCTGGGAGAACGCTCCTTCAAAGCGCTGCGCCCGGCTTCAGCGATTGATTTAGAAGAAGCGGTACAGCGCTACCCCAGGCGCAAGCTGTCTCCAGCCTGGCTGGTGGATGCTTACCGCCCGGGTGAATTCGGCGGCACCGGTCAAACTGCCGATTGGAGCCTGGCGCGCCAGATCGCAGAGCAGTACCCGATTTTGCTGGCGGGGGGATTACGCCCGGATAACGTTGTAGAGGCGATTCGCCAGGTGCATCCCTGGGGGGTAGACGTAGCTTCGGGGGTAAAGTCGGCTCCAGGAGTGAAGGACCCGCAGAAAGTTAAAGAATTTATTCGAGCAGTACGATCTTATACAGAGGAGTTGTCATTATGAATCATTCTTCAACTGCGGTCCAGGGACATGCTAAGACAAAGTTTGGCCCCTATGGCGGGCAGTTCGTTCCGGAAACGCTTATGCCGGCGCTGGTCGAATTGGAAGCCGCCTACCGCGCTGTGCAAGCTGACACCGTCTTCCAGGCAGAGCTCAGCAACCTGATGCATACGTATGTTGGCCGGCCCACGCCGTTGACCTTCGCTAGCCGGTTAACAGAAAACCTGGGTGGGGCGCGTATTTACCTTAAGCGTGAGGACCTGGCGCATTCTGGCGCGCACAAGATCAACAATGCCCTGGGTCAGGCGCTGCTGGCAAAGCGTATGGGCAAGCGCCGGGTTATCGCCGAGACAGGTGCAGGGCAGCACGGCGTAGCGACGGCTACCGCGGCGGCACTGCTGGGGCTGGACTGCGTGGTTTATATGGGCACGGTCGATATTGCTCGTCAGCAGCCCAACGTGCTGCGCATGCAGCTGTTGGGTGCGGAAGTGCGCCCGGTCGAGAGCGGCAGCCGCACATTGAAAGACGCGGTCAATGAAGCCATCCGCGATTGGGTGACCCATGTACAGGATACTTACTACCTGCTTGGGTCTGCCCTCGGGCCACATCCCTATCCAACGATGGTGCGGGATTTCCAGGCAGTTATCGGAGAGGAAGCTCGTCAGCAGATCCTGGAGCAGGCAGGCGTTTTACCGGATGCCTGCATTGCCTGTGTGGGCGGCGGTTCGAATGCGATTGGCCTGTTCCATGCCTTTTTGGCAGACGAAGAGGTGCAGTTAATTGGTGTGGAAGCGGGTGGGCATGGTATTGCCAGTGGGGAACATGCGGCGCGTTTCAGCGATCCCAGGCTGGGCCGACCCGGCGTGCTGCATGGCGCTTATACTTACCTGCTCCAAAATGATGATGGGCAGGTGGCATTAACGCATTCCATTTCGGCTGGCCTGGATTACGCCGCCGTAGGCCCAGAACACTCCTATCTCCGGGAGATTGGTCGAGCGCAGTATACCTATGCCGATGACACGCAGGCGCTGGAAGCCTTTCAACGCCTGGCACACCTGGAAGGCATCCTACCCGCACTGGAATCGTCCCATGCGATCGCCGAGGTGATTCAACGCGCGCCCAAAATGGATGAGCGGCAGGTGCTGCTGGTCAACCTCTCCGGGCGCGGCGATAAGGATCTGGATACCGTCATCAAAGCGCTTAAAGAAATGGAATAGGGAGACAAAATGAACGGTCTGGAACACATTACGCAAACCTTTAGCGCGCTGAAAGCGCAGGACCGGGTGGCCCTGATGCCCTACTTTACGCTGGGCTATCCGACGCCGGAGCAGTCATTGGATGTGGTAGCAGCCCTGGCTGAAGCCGGGGCAGACCTGATCGAACTGGGCGTGCCATTTTCGGATCCCCTGGCGGATGGCCCGACCATCCAGCATTCAACCCAGGTAGCCCTGGAGCAGGGAATCACCGTACGCGCCTGCCTGGAACTGGTGGCTCAAGCGCGGAAGCGAGGCATTACTCAACCGCTGCTGTTGATGGGTTATATCAACCCGGTGCTGGCATATGGGGTTGAGCGGTATGCCACGGATGCCCGCGCAGCCGGTGCAGATGGATTAATTCTGCCGGACCTGCCGATGGAAGAGGCGCAGGCTGTGGAAGCGGCTTGCCGGGCGAATGGCCTGGCCCTGGTTTACCTGGTTTCGCCAGCTTCCACGCCAGAACGCATCGCCGCCCTGGCTGAACGCACCAGCGGTTTCCTTTACCTGGTCTCGCTGACTGGGGTCACCGGCGCGCGGGCCTCGCTTGCGCCTGACCTGGCAGATTTCGTCGCCCGCGTGCGCACGGAGGCACGCACGCCCATCGCGATTGGCTTTGGCATTTCGAACCCTGCCCAGGCCCAGGTTGTAGCCGGCCTGGCAGATGGGGTGATAATCGGTTCCGCGGTGATCAGTGCGGCTGGAAAAGCGGATGATCCGGCCGAAGGTGCAGCCCGTTTTCTCCGAGAAATCCATACTGCGCTTGCAGCGCTTTCTCAACCAGGTTAAACCTATTGATCCATTCCGAAACGGCCGGCTAACCGGCCGTTTCGGAATGGATCGTTTCTTTCTTTCTTTCCTTTAGATCATGGTATTAACCAGCGCGCTCAGACTGACCTTTTTTCGGGTCAATTTTTCACGCTGCTTGCGTAACTTGCTTATATGGAAGGGTGCATGCTCTTCTATTTCTTGCAGATAAGCCTTGCTGTAATATTTGCCCGTTTGGCCCACGATATCGATCAACACCGGATCGATGCCGCGGTCGATCAGATCCTTCATGGGGGCAATTACGGGGGAAGGGAACATGCTTAAGTCCTTGAAGATAGCCCGGCCAAAATGGAAGAGCCGGTTGGTCAGCCCATCCAGCGGCCAGTGATTGGCGGTTTGCGAAAAAACCGTCATGCGCGCTTCACGCATATCCTGTTCGATATCTTCCAGGTCATCCATCAACTGGGTAAACGCACCGTATCCAAACATCAGCGCAGCCTGCTCCGCGCTTAGCCAGCCCGCCGCCAGGTAACCATCCGCCAGGACAGAGGTGCCGCCCTTTTCAAAGGAAACGCGCAGCACATCCAGCTCATACGGGGATGCGCCGGGAACCACCAGTTCCAGGCTGCGGGCTTGCGCGGCATGGATGGCCTGCAAGCTTTCGTACACCTGCGGATACTGTTCCCGGTCCCACTGCCCTTCGATCATGCCGATCAGCCGGTGAATGATCACTTCGTTCGCATTCGCCGGGCGGATCTCTTCACCAGCCAGGCGGCATTGAAAACGGTGGTTGAAGGCCAGTTTGGCTGTGCCAGAGATGGCCGGATCATCCAGGTAGTTGTCTGTATAAGGATATAGCATGCTGTAGGCAAATACGGATGGCGTAACTTCCACCGGCAGGCCCAGCAGCAGCTGCATAAAATTGGCCGTCATAATATTGCGCCCGGCCTGGAAAATATCCTCCGCGCTGATTTGCGGGTCGAATTCGCGGGCCATGCGCGCAAACGTCTGGCTGGCCTGCACCATGCCGGTCAATTCGATGAAGGCAAGCTGGGGTTGTTCCAGGTTAAGCGCCAGGCGGGCGAAATCTGTTATCCCGGGACGCAGGCGCTCCTGCCAGGCTTCCCGCTCTTGTGCGGACTGAGGCAGGCGCTTGAGCTCATAAATTAACCCGTTAATCCACTTTTCCAACTTCCGGTCATTTTCGATATGGGCGGCGCGAGAATAGCTCCGGCTAAAAGCAGGCAGAGTCCCCTCACAGGCCCACCAAAGCGCTTCATGTTGGCTTACCAATCCTTGAACCAGGCCCGCGACCGTACTTTCCTGAGTGTGCAGTGTAGGGGTGGGGTAATCATGCATCCGTTGTTTCCACTTTGCTAAGAGGTCCATCATTTCCTTCCTTCTTCTTTGCTTAATACATACGGGAAATGCTGGAAAAAGTTGCTGGCGAAGATTGGGCCTGGCAAACAATGCTCAGGTCAGATGCGTGAAGGCAGGCCGCGGGCTTAGAAGCGGCGGATGCGCCGGTAACGCGGGCGGGATGGTGAAATCAGGATGCGAAACGGGAACGTAATGATATGAAATGGCAGCAGCAGCAAGCTGAGTAAACAACAGCCGGGGCTGGCGGGTCGAACGCGTATAGGGGACATTTTTTCCTCCAATCCTCTTGCTCTATCCTGGTTAATTTTGCGTGTTTGATACGCAAAGTCGATCCCAATGGAATTATAAAGACAAGCAAGAGAAGATTACCAGCCGGAAAGTTCCTATCGCCAGACTGGTTGTTTCCCGCCTGGATACCGGAAGTGCTTCGCAGATCGTTTATTGGGATGGGGCGAGGGATAGCACACGCAGTGGATCCACCAGCTGGAACCAGCCGCTGACGCTCCACAAGCAGTAACTGCTCATTTCAGGGATAGTTGCACTGGCATCATAATGGGCCATACTGTCCAGGCGTAGGCCGGCTGGACCGACGCGCATTTCAAAATGCAGGTGAGGATTGAGCGCGTTGCCCGAATCGCCTACTGTGCCGATCACCTGCCCGCAGGTTACCGCTTGCCCTTGTGCCAGCGGAGAAGGCTCTTTGAAGTGCGCGTAAAGCGTATACAACGAACGATTTGCTGGATCAAAGCCCAGGGAGTCTGGCACTGCCGGGCAGGTCAGCGCCGAGTGCGTCAGCGGAGTCGGCGCGGGGGTGGGGAGTTGAGCGCCGAACCACCCATCTTCAGGGGCGGCATTCAGCGGCGTCTCGATGATCACCGCGTTGCCAAAGGGGAAACGATCCTGGGTGCGCAAAATCACCTGCCCGCCCAACGCTGCCTGGACCGGCTGCCCGGCAACCGCGACATGCGAGCCGGGCAGCCGCATGGCGAGATCGACGCCCGCATGCGGATCGTCTGAGCCGGGTGGAGGCGGGTGATAAGGATTACTGACCAGCCCGGCAAGCTGGCTGAGAGGAACGTCTTGCAGCGGAGAGCACAGGTGCGGCAGGCTGACAGCCGGCGGAGGTATCTCGCCTGGTTCTGGGGCTGTACTGGTTGGTACAACCACAGGGATTGTAACCGGAACGGTTGGTGAAGTGACTGCAGCAGGGGATAGCGCAGCAGGCAGGGAGGGCGGCATAACCTGCTCCTCGACCGCCGGTGAGCAACCCACCAGCCAGGCACAGAGGAACAAAATCACGTTCAGGCAAAGCAAACGGGGCATAATGCTCTGAATTTTACTCGCAAACCGGGCCTGATAGTTTTCAATAACCTTTTGATAGGATTTGATAGCTGCCAAACGATATATTTTGCCTTGAAATTGCTCCTTTGGGGCAGCAAAATAGTAGATATGAAATTATGGATTATTTTTGGATGATTTAGAAAGGGGTTTGACGAATGGAAGTTCCACGACACTGGCGACTTAAGAAACAGCGATATGCGCTGGTTGGTGAGGTTTGCCCCAACTGCAAGACGCCGCTGTTCCCACCGCGCGCGGTATGCCCGCATTGCGGCGGGGATGCGAAGCAGTCTTACGTCTATCGCGAACAACCCAGCCTGGTGCTGCCCGAACGGGTGCAATCCGTCGGGCGCTAAATGGGGTATAACCAAAGTTCAGGCGGCTCCTGTTATGAAAGGAGCCGCCTGATGTTTTCTTCGATCAGACCAGCGTTAATCCTGCAAAACAAAGATCAATTTGCGATTGTCATGGAACAAGAGCATTTTGATATATAATGGATTTATCGGGAGTGCATTCTGGCGCATCTCGGGGCCTGAAAGGCCTTATCGGGTAGAAGAGGAGGTATGGTATGCAAACAACGATCCGGCACATCCTGGAAGTGAAGGGCAATGACCTATGGAGTACTAGCCCGAATATGTCGGTTTTTGATGCCCTGCGCATGATGAGCGACAAAGATGTTGGCGCACTCATCGTCATGGAGGGCAATCAAATGGTGGGGATTATGTCTGAGCGCGACTATGCCCGAAAGATTGTGCTGTTGGGCAAGACCTCACGCGAGACCAAAGTCTCTGAGATTATGAGCACGCGCGTCTTTACCATTCATCCTGACCAGACGGTTGAAGAAGGCATGGAATTGATGAATAACAAACACATCCGCCATCTACCGGTCGTGGAGAATGATAAAGTGCTGGGCGTGATCTCGATCGGGGATGTAGTCAAATCCATCATCTATAAGCAGCGCCAGGCGCTCAGCGACATGGAGAATAAAATTACTTCTTAAGCGTTGAGAAAATGAACCAGGGCTGGCAAAGGTTATTTTTGGACAGCTCCTGGCAAGTAGGAAAGGGTTATTGTGGTTGCCCACTGCTATTCTCAGCGGTGGGCAACCACAATTTAATATTTTTCGGACAATCCCTGTTTGGTTTGTTAAACCGGACCTTATGGTCGCAGTTCAAATGCGCCTTGCAAGCCCTCGGCGCTGCTCGGGCCAACCCAGACGTGGTATTGACCCGGCTCAATGATAGGAAGATCTTCCAACCCGGCAAAGGCCAGGTCCTCAGCGCATAGGGTGAAGTGCACTCGCCGGGTTTCACCGGGCTGCAAGGAGACGCGCTGGAAGCCCTTCAACTCTTTGATCGGGCGGGTCACCTGCCCTATCAGGTCGCGCACGTATAGTTGGACCACTTCCGTCCCGGCGCGCGGGCCGGTGTTGGTGACTTCAGCGCTAAACTCGCCCTGTCCATTCAGGTTGAAGGCTGGGGTGGTTTGCAGATTGTTGTACTGGAAAGTGGTGTAGCTCAGGCCAAAGCCAAAGGGGAATAATGGGCTGAAAGGCACATCGATATAGCCGGTTGAGTCGCGCTCCGGTTGGGTGGGGCGGCCTGAGTTTTTGCGGCTGTAATAAATGGGTACCTGCCCAACGGAGCGCGGGAAAGTGATGGGCAGTTTCCCGCTGGGCACCGCCTTGCCGAACAGTAAATCGGCGATGGCCTGCCCGCCCTCCACACCTGGCTGCCAGGCGTAAAGCACCGCGTCTGCCATTTCAACTTCGCGGGTAATCGCGAGCGGCCGCCCGGCCAGGACGACCAGCACAAGGCGCTGCCCGGCTTCATGCACCGCGGCAATTAATTCGCGCTGCCCGGCAGGCAGGTCCAGGGTGGAGATGCTGCTGGCTTCGCCGCTGCGCGCCGGGTGTTCGCCTACGACTAGCACGGCCACATCGGCTGTCCGCCCGCGATAAATAGCCTGGTCCGGCAGAGTGCTCAGAGTCATAACCTCCACGCTTGCAGGAGCCGCCGCTTTAATTGCCTCTGCAATCGGGGTGACGTCTTCACCGCGCCCATCCAAAGTCCACGAACCGAACAACTCTGATCGAGCGTAGGCTAATGGCCCATATACCGCGATCGAGTGGATGTTTTCACCAAAGGGCAGCAGGTTTCCCTGATTCTTCAGTAACACGCTGGTTTCCTGGGCAAACTGCCTGGCGGCAGCGCGGTGTTCAGGCAGCAGCATAACCTGTTTGGCTCGCTCAGGATCAACATAGGGCGTGTCGAACAACCCGGTCAGGAATTTGATGCGCAGGATGCGCCGCACAGCTTCATCCAGCACCGCCAGCGGAACACGCCCGCTGTTGACCAGGTTCGCCAGGTTATCGACATAGGCTTGTGAAACCATGTCCATATCTACCCCGGCGGTGATGGCTTTCGCGGCGGCCTCCGCGCCGTCGGCGGCTACGCCGTGCTGCATAAGTTCCATCACGGCATTCCAATCGCTGACCACAAACCCCTGGAAGCCCCATTCCTGCTTCAGGATCTCGGTGAGGAGCATAGAATTAGCAGCCACCGGCACGCCGTTCAGGTCGTGAAAGCCAGACATGACCGTCGCCACGCCTTCTTTGACCGCTGCGTGAAAGGTGGGCAGGTATACATCACGCATTTGGCGCAAGGAGACTTCCGCCCGGTCATAGTCGCGCCCGCCTTCGGCCAGCCCATAACCGGCGTAATGCTTCGCGCAGGCAGCGACTTTGTCCGGCTGGGCCATATGATCGCCCTGGTAACCGCGCACAGCCGCTGCGGCATTCAGACTTCCCAGATAGGGATCTTCGCCGTACCCTTCGGCTACCCGGCCCCAACGCGGGTCGCGCGCCGCGTCCAGCATGGGCGTAAAGAACCATTTGATCCCATCCGCGGAGCCTTCCACTGCCGCAATACTGGCAGCTTTTTCAACCAGCGCCGGGTCCCAGGCAGCGGCCTGGGCCAGCGGAATTGGGAAAACGGTGCGGTGTCCATGAATAACATCCCGTGCCAGCAGCAAGGGGATCCCCAGGCGGCTTTCCTCGACAGCAATGCGCTGAAAGTGGTTGCTGAACTCCGCTTTGGCCGAATCGGGCAGGTCTTTGCCAGCCCAGGCCGAACTGGCAAAGATACTCGATCCTACTTTGCCCTGGCGAATGGCATCTTCATCTGTCTCGCTGAGACGCATCAGTTGGTTCGTCTGGCCGATCTTTTCTTCAAGTGTCATTCGCCCGAGTAATTCGTTAACCCGTTCTTCAACGGCGGGCTGAATCAGTTGCGTAGGCATTTAAGATTCTCCTGAGAATAAAATGGAAAATGAAAAGCTTATCCGGTACGGCGCTACACCCTGTATGATAACGCGGATATTCCTACCGGGGTATACTTGGAACATTATTGATCAAAAAGTGAAACTGGTCATTTTTATGGTTGAAAGAGGCTGTTCGGGGATGAGTTACTTAATTGCTGTCGATGTGGGCACCTCCAGTACCAAAACCGCGCTGCGCGATGCAGATGGGCGCTTGCTGGCGGAGGCGAGCGCAGATTACCGGGTGCAGCGGCCTTACCCGGCCTGGGCGGAGATGGACGTGGAAGATTGGTGGCAGGCTACCTGTGCCACTGTCCGCCAGGTGATTTCACAATCAGGGGTAAACCCACAGGCGGTACGCGGGATCGGGGTGGATGGGGTAAGCTGGACCTTAATCCCGGTGGACCACCAGCTGCGCCCGCTTTCCCCGGCTCTGATCTGGCTTGACCGCCGCGCTGAGGCCGAGGCGGAATGGCTGCGCGCCCAACCGGAAGCAAACGCCTGGGTTAACCTGTCCGCTAATCCTCTGGATGCAGCCTATGTAACCCCCAAGCTGCTCTGGCTGCGGAAACACCATCCGCAGATCTTTGCCAAAGCGCATACTTTTCTCAACTCAACCGGCTTTATCGTGGCGCGGCTGTGCGGCGCGCTCACCTGCGACTATACCCAGGCTTACGCCTATCACTTTTTTGATATTCGGCATGACTGCTGGGATACTCAGGCCGCGAACCAGCTGGGCATCCCGCTGGAAAAGATGCCCCAACTGGTCCCCCCGCTGACTGTGGTGGGCCAGGTAACGGCGTCTGCCGCAGCGGAACTGGGACTGCCCGCCGGCATTCCAGTGATTGCCGGCGGGTTAGATGCCGCTGTCGGCGCGCTGGGCGCAGGGGTGGTGCGCCTGGGGCAGACCGTGGACCAGGGCGGGCAGGCTGGGGGGATGTTGCTGAGCGTTGACCGGGTGATTGTAGAGCCGCTGTTGATCTTTAGCCATCACGTGCTGCCCGGGCAGTATTTGCTACAAAGCGGCACAGTGGGTGGCGGCACCTTAGGTTGGTTCCGGGATGTGCTGGGGCCGGCAGCCTGGGATGTGCCGGCGCGGGCGGGCGATAATCCTTTTGACCAGATGAGCGCGGAAGCAGCCGCCGCGCCGCCAGGAGCGCATGGCCTGATCTTTTTACCCTACATGGCCGGAGAGCGTACGCCATTATGGGATTCGGCTGCGCGCGGTGTGTTCTTTGGCTTATCCTATAAAACCACCCGAGGCGACCTGCTGCGGGCAGTGATGGAAGGCTGCGCTTTCGCCGTGTACCACGGGCTGACTGTGGCCGAAGCGCGCGGGGTATCGGTAGGCGAGTGGCTGGGGGATGGCGGCGCGGCGCGCAGCGCGACCTGGTGTCAGATCAAAGCCGACGTGACCGGCAAACCCTTTGTTGTGGCGCGCCAGGCAGACGGCAGCGAAGGCGGGCATACCTTAGGGTTATTTGCAATGACCGCCCAGGCGGTCGGATTATGCCCGGTAGCGGAACTGCCAGACTTTGTCGAGCGGCTGCTGCCGACCCGGCGAGTGTATGAGCCTTCTCCAGCCAGGCACGCTATGTACCAGGAACTGTTTGGCGTTTACCGGGAACTATCCGGAAAGTTGAAGTCGGACTTTGCGGCCCTTTCAAACTTGGCGCTGAAGTATTCATTCGCATAATCGAGGTGAAGTCATGCAAGCAGCAGTAATGGAAGGTTTGCAGCAAGTGGTTTGCCAGGAGGTAGCACAGCCGGTTCCTGATGCGGGAGAGGTGCTGCTCCGCGTGCGCGCAGCGTCAATCTGCGGCTCAGATGTTTCGCGGGTGCTGAAGGGGCACCGCATGTATCCCTTGATCTTAGGGCATGAAGTTGCCGGTGAAGTGGCTGCTGTAGGTCCGGGTGGGGACCCTGCGCTGGTCGGGATGCGAGCGGCGATTATCCCGCTGATCCCTTGTATGGAATGCGTGTACTGCCAGCAAGGCTTATACTCGGCCTGTACCCACTATTCCTTCCTGGGTTCGCGCCGGGCGGGTGGCTTTGCCGAGTATCTTACTCTGCCGGTGGGCAACCTGCTGCCCTTGCCAGAGGGTGTCAGTTTTGAAGCCGGAGCGCTGATTGAACCGGCGACGGTGGCCCGGCATGCTATGGAAATGGGCCGCTTTGCACCCGGGAAGTGTGTCGCGGTGCTGGGGGCGGGGTCCGTGGGATTGATGGCCGTGCAGTGGCTGCGCATTTTGGGCGCGGAAAAAATCCTGGTGAGCGATGTGGTGACTGACAACCTGGACTGCGCCCGCCGGCTAGGCGCGCAGGTTACCATCAATGCGCGGGAGGAGGATGTGGTCCAGCGCATGCTCGCGGAAACGGGTGGGGGCGTAGACCTGGCGTTGGAATTGGCCGGTTCGCCGCAGACGTTAACGCAGGCCGTTCAAGTGACGCGCCCGCGCGGGTCAGTGGTGTTGACCGGCAACCAGCCCAAAGATGCTGTTTTTCCAGCAGACCTGATGGAAACGATCACCCGCAAGGAACTGGAGGTGCACGGCACCTGGATGTCCTATTCCGCGCCCTTCCCGGGGCACGAGTGGACTGAAGCGGCGGCAGCTCTGCAGCGCGCCGACCTGAGCGTGAATGAGATGATTACCCACCGTTTTCCGTTGTGTGAAACGGGTGAGGTGTTCCGGCGCATCGCGGATCGCTCGTTGGTGTATCGCAAGATTATGTTAATTCCCTGAGTTCCGGTAAGGAGCTGCTGGCTATGCTTCTATGTGTAAACCCCAACGCGGCAATTGATAAAACCCTGGTGGTGGAAAATTTTTATCTAAATGCCATCCATCGCCCTTCCTTTGAACTGGCCTTACCCGGCGGTAAAGGCTGCAACGTGGCCCGCGTGGCACATACGCTGGGGCAGCAGCCGGTGGTCACCGGTTGGGTCGGCGGGCACCATGGGCAGTTTATCGAGCAGGGGCTGCGGGAGGAAGGCATCCAGACCGCTTTTATCCATACAACGGTTGAGTCGCGGGACTGCATCTCGATCCTCGATTCGGCTACCGGAGAGATGACGGAGATCTATGAGAAAGGCCGCCCGGTTTCTCCAGCTGAATTGGCTGCCTTCTATGCCGGTTACCAGAATTGGCTGCCGAATGTCCAACTGGTGACCCTCTCGGGCAGCTTGCCACCCGGCGTGCCGGTTGATTTTTATGCCCATCTGATTCAAATGGCAAAGCAGGCTGGGGTGCGGGTGGTTTTAGATTCGAGCGGCGAGCCGCTGCGGCATGGGTTGGAAGCGGGCCGTCCAGACGTGTTAAAGTGCAACCGGGCAGAACTTGCCGGGTTTCTGGGGCAGGCGCTGGCTGGTCCAGGTGAACTACGTCAGGCGCTTCAGGATCTTTCCACGCGTTTGTCTACGTCTGTAGTGATTACCCTGGGTGAGGCTGGGACGATTGCCGTTCACCAGGGGCAGCTGTATCAGGCCCAGGCGCCGCGCATTGAAGCTGTGAGCGCAGTGGGCTCTGGGGATGCTTTTCTGGCCGGGCTGGCCTGCGGGCTGCTGGCAGGTAAATCTTTTGCGGACTGCTTGCGCCTGGCAGTCGCGGCGGGCGCAGCGAATGCTTTGCAGATCGGCGCGGGCCGCTTACTGCTTGCGGATGTGAACCTGCTGCTTGAACAGGTGCGGGTTGCCGAAGAAGCCCCGTAATTGGCGTTGCAAACAACTTCATTCTATGTTAAAACTTATCGTGTCTCGCTGATTATCGAGAGCGGTCAATCCGTCTTATTCCCCGGCGGATGACCTGAGTACGTTCTTTGGAGATGAAAACCATGCCATATCAAGCTGTAGATCTTACACGAGTGCGCACGTACCCCCTGCCAAACCGGCACAGCCGGGTAGCTTTGGAAAACCTGGTTCAACCTGACACTCCCGCACTGCATTTTAATTCCTTAGACTTGAATGAAGTTGCTGAGCGCGTGGCGCGTGCCCGCCAGGCGGGCCGCCCGGTGATCTGGATGATGGGCGCGCATGTCGTCAAACGCGGCCTATCCCCTGTAATAATCGATCTGCTAAACCGAGGCGTGATCACGCACCTGGCCAGTAATGGCGCGGCAACCATTCACGACTTTGAAATTGCTTTGCAAGGCAGTACCAGTGAAGATGTGGCTTCAGCGCTGGAGAACGGGTCTTTTGGCATGGCGGAAGAAACGGGCCGGATGATGAATGAGGCCATCCGCGCCGGGGTCCGGGATGGGTTGGGTATGGGTGAAGCGTTGGGCCGCATGATCGCTGAGGATGCGCGTTTCCAATACCGCCAGCACAGCCTGCTTTATACAGCTTATCGCCTGCACATTCCTTACACGGTACACGTTGCACTGGGCACGGATATCATCCACCAGCATCCGGCAGTAGATTTCGCGGCGACGGGTTGGGCCAGCGGGCAAGACTTTAAAATCTTTACCGCCTCAGTCTGTGATCTGGAAGGTGGGGTGTTCTTGAACTTTGGCTCGGCTGTGTTAGGGCCAGAAGTCTTCCTCAAAGCGCTCTCGATTGCCCGCAACCTGGGCAGCCCGGTTCGGGTCTTTACGACTGCCAACTTTGATCTGATCCCTTTAGGAGATTATCGCAAGCCGATTAAGGATGATGAGATTGACTACTACTACCGCCCGCGTAAGAATATTGTGAACCGGCCGGTTACGCTAGGCGGCAAGGGCTTTCACATTTGCGGTGATCACCTGGAAACGGTCCCGAACCTCCATCATAAAGTGCTGGCGCAGCTGCAAGGGGTCGAACTGCCGATTAATCTGCAGCCGCTGGGTGCGGAAACCGGCCCGGCGCAGCGAGTGGCGGAAAATTATCCGGATGCAGCGCCTATCCTCCAGGAAATGATGAGACGCTACCCGGAACTGCATGGCTGCGTGCCGGAACTGGTGCGCGCTTTTGAGTCGCTGCTGCACTGCTTCCGCTCGGGAGGCACGTTCTACTTATGTGGCAACGGGGGCAGCATGTCCGACGCGCTGCATATCGCCGGTGAACTGGATAAGTCTTTCCGCCATCCCCGGCGATTGACAGAAGAACAACGCCGGCGTTTCCTGGATCAGCCTGAGGGTGAAGCGCTGGCGAATCATCTTCAGCAGGGGCTGCGTACCGTCCCTTTAGGCACTAACCCTGCCCTGGTTAGCGCCATTGCTAATGATAATCCCCTGCGCGATATCGGTTTTGCTCAAGAACTTTACGCCCTGGCCCGCCCGGGGGATGTGTTTCTGGGTATCAGCACCAGCGGCACGGCTGAAAATGTACGCTACGCCGCTAGTACTGCGCATGCCCTGCAAATGACCGTCCTTTCCCTGACTGGCCCGGATGGCGGCCCGCTTGCTAAACAGGCGGATATTGCCATCCGCGCGCCTGGCGAAGATACCGCGCATATTCAGGACTGGCATATCCAACTGTATCATGTACTGTGTGATATGCTTGAAGCAGCCGCCTTTGGCGCAGCCTAAATTCGGTTGAGGTTATATCTTGGACGAATTCCTACCGCTGCCCCGTTTAAACGAAATTCTTTCATCCATCCGTAAGCTACGGATCGGGGTGATCGGCGATTTTACCCTGGATGGATACTGGTTAGCGGACATGTCCCGCTCTGTTCTTTCCCGGGAAACACCGCTCTTTCCACGTCCGGTAGTCCAGGAACGCTATTCTTGCGGCGGGGCAGCCAATGTAGCCTGGAATTTGGCAGCGCTTGGGCTGGAAGAAGTTATGGCCTTCACTGTGCTCGGCCAGGATTGGCGGGGAGACCTGCTGCGCAAGGCGCTGCATGAAGCGCATGTGAACATCCACCCTGTTCTGACCGTTCCGGATTGGGTTACTCCATTTTTTGGCAAGGTCATGCTGACTTCCGGCGCTTTACAACAGGAAGATGCGCGCCTGGATTTTGTCAACACCCGTGCGCTTTCGTTGGATATTGAAGAAAGCCTGCTGGAGCGGGTTGAAGCCAGCCTGCCCGAACTGGATGCGTTGATCATCGCGGATTACCAGACGGTGGGTGTGATCACGCCGGGTGTGCTGACCGGGTTGAATGATCTGGCAGCGCGCACGGACCAGGTGGTTTTTGCGGTTGATTCTCGCGACCAGGTTGGCAAGTTTCAGGGCATGGTGCGCAAGCCCAATCATTTGGAGGCAGCCCGCTGGTTGTTCCCGGATCGCGCGCCTGAGCAGGTGGCGCTCGAAACCTTCGCGGAAACGGCGCTGTATCCCCAGGTAAACTGCGGCTGCCCATTATTTATCACCTTTGGCGAGCATGGTTGCCTGGTGTTGGCTGGCGGTGAAAGTCACCTGGTTCCTGCGCTGGCTATAAAACCGCCGCTGGATCCGGTTGGCGCCGGGGATTCTTTCCTTTCTGCAATCACGGCTGGCCTTGCTGCGGGAGCAAATCCGCTCGAGGCCGCCAGGTTGGGGCATTATGCCGCCGCTGTGACTGTGCAAAAACTGGGCGTCACCGGTACTGCCACACCTGAAGAAATCTTGCAGCTCGTGCAAAGAAAAGATTGAAGTACTCGGCTGGAACTGCTGCTCTTGGGCTGGCTTTTTTAACTTTATCTGTACGATAATTAATTATAGAAGATGGAATAGGACGTATGGAACTACCCGACTCGTTTCAAAACGCCGCCTGGCTGCGGATTCTGCGTCCGGAGGCCCTTTCTCGCCTGGGGCATATCCGGCATGTTTTGTTTGATTTTGATGGCACGCTCTCTGTTCTGCGCCAGGGTTGGGAAGCAGTGATGATCCCGATGATGGTGGCAGCTATCTGCGGCTCAAACCCGGTCACGTCGGAGATTGAAGGGGTGGTTAGCAGCTATGTCGACCGCTCGTCTGGAATTTTGACCATTCGCCAGATGCAGTGGCTGGCGGACGCGGTACAGCAGTTTGGCCTGACGGGAACAGCGCGAACAGCCGGGGAGTATAAAGCAGACTACCTGGCGCGTCTGATGGTCCAGGTACATGAACGTTTGGGCTGCCTCGCCCGGGGAGAATCGAAGCCGTCAGAGCATATGCTGGCCGGCGCGGTGGAGTTTGTGCAGGGGTTGGTTCTGTGTGGCGCGCGCCTGTACCTGGCCAGCGGTACCGATCATATCGCTGTGCTCAAAGAGGCGGGCGTGTTAGGCTTGCTGCCCTTTTTTGAAGGTGGTGTGTTCGGCGCGCTGGATAATAACGAAAACCATGCCAAAGAACGGGTCATTCAACAGATCCTGGAGCAGAACCAGCTGGCAGGTGCTGAGCTATTGGTGGTTGGCGACGGGCCGGTCGAAATCCGGGAGGGCGCAGCCCGCCAGGCACTGACACTGGGGGTGGCTTCAGATGAGGTTGCCCGCGCCGGGTGGAATCAACGGAAGGTGGAGCGCCTGACAGCTGCCGGCGCCGATCTTTTGGTCGCGGATTTCCGGCACGCCGCCGATTTGATTCGTCTCTTATGCGGCATACCGGAAACGACTTCGGCAAATTCGGCCGGAGTAAACCGCTCCGAAGCAGCCACCTGAGCCAGGCGGTGAACAGTCGATCTTGAGCGATGAGGAGGGTTCAAATGGCATATCCAATGCGAGACCGTATGGGGGAAATCGCACCGCTGCTGCTAGGGCTGGATATTGGCGGCACGAAAACCGGCTTGATCGTGGGGGATACGCGCGGCCTGGTGCTGCGTCAGGTGGAGATCCCGACCCCTGCACAAGAACCTTTTGAACCTGCCCTGGATAAAATTCTTGCTGCGGCAGACGCGCTGCTGGTGGAATGCCGTATCGAAGGCCTGGGGGTGCCAGAGGCAGTCAGCGTGTCTGTGGGCGGGCCATTGGATATTGCGCGAGGCATTCTATATGCCCCACCGCATCTGGCAGCCTGGGGCGAAGCGCCGCTCAAAGCCAGGCTGCAAGAGGCGTTTAATCTGCCCGTCTTCGTCGAACACGACGGTAATGCCGGGGCGCTGGCTGAATATTATTATGGGGCCGGTCGCAGCGTGCGGGACGTGCGCAACATGATCTTTCTGACGATGGGCACGGGCCTGGGGGCCGGCCTGATTCTCAATGGACAGATTTATCATGGCTCCAGCGATATGGCGGGTGAAGTCGGGCATGTTCGCATGGCCGAGACAGGCCCGGTGCAGTATGGCAAAGCCGGTTCCTGGGAGGCCTTCAGCAGTGGGGCCGGGTTAGTCAGCCTGGCGCATTGGCTGCAGCCAGAGCACTGGCCACCGGACCTGTCGACGCGTGAGCTGATTGGGCAGGCCCTGGAAGGCGACCCGAGTGCCCGCGCAGTGGTGGCGGAGGCCGGGCGCTGGTTTGGGCGCGGCCTGGCTGTGCTGGTCGATTTATTCAACCCGGATTTGATTGTGGTCGGCACGCTGGGGGTGATATTGGGGGAACTGCTGTTGGAACCGGCCCGGCAAGTTCTAGGAGAAGAAGCGCTGCCGCGCGCGGTAGCCGTATGCCGGGTGGTCCCGGCCGAGTTAGGGAACCGCCTGGGGGATCTGGCCGCGCTGATGGCCGCGACCGTTGCTTTACACCGGTAATAGAAGGAGACCCTGGATATGGATTGGCGGCCGGTGATCTTAATCGTTGTGGACGGCATGCGCCCGGATGCTTTATTGCAGGCGCATGCCCCGGGAATGCAGAGTTTGCTGGAGCGTGGCGCTTTTACGCTTACGGCTCAGTCGGTGCTGCCTTCGATTACGCTGCCCGCGCATATGTCTATGTTTCACGGCGTTCCACCAGAAGAACATCAGGTGATCAGTAATCTCTGGCGGCCGATGCCCGGCGAAGGGGTGCCCGGAATTGTCGATGTTGTGCATAAAGCGGGTGGGAAGACGGCTGCATTCTATACCTGGGAGCAGCTGCGTGATTTATGGCGGCCAGGCGCGCTGGACTATGCGAGTTTTGTAAACATTTATGGCCCGCAAGGGGCACATTCGGACGCCATCATTGCCCGGTTGGCAGTCAATTACCTGGGTTTAGGGCTGCCCGATTTCACCTTTTTATACCTGGGCCTGGTGGACGAGATTGGTCACCGGCATGGCTGGCTGTCGCCGGAATATCAGCAGGCGATTTCAGCAGCGGATGCGGCGCTTGCTTACCTTTTTGCTCGGCTGGCTGAAGTCAATCTACTTGACACAATGACCATTCTATTGACAGCGGACCATGGTGGACATGATCACGCGCACGGTACGGACAGCAAAGAAGATTTGACCGTTCCCTGGGTGTTGGTTGGGCCTGGCATCCGGCGCGGATACCAGCTCAACTGTCCAGTTCATATTCATGATACTGCCCCGACAATTGCCCACTTAATGGATTTGCCGCTCCCATCTGGCTGGCAAGGAAGCCCAATCCTGGAAGCGCTGCAAACTGAAGGGTCCAGCAGGTCAGCCGTTTAGATTTGCCTGGAATATTATTTTCTGAAGAAACGTTTTTCTAAAAAAAGGATCAGACCGTCTTTTTCAGGTTTTCAGCAACCCGGTATTTGACGATTTTGCGAATTAGATCATAGGGAATAGGTTGATCCAGGGGAAATTGAATGGCTCCTTTTGACCACTTATACCCGGATAATTCTGCTTTGAAAGACTCAACCCCGGCTCCGGTTGGGTAAAACCCAATATGCTTTTGAAAAGCACCGAACCAGACCAGGCTGCCGTTTAAGGAAAAAGCGGGCATCCGGTAGGAAATCTTTTCCTGCGCCTGTGGCGCGGATTCTTTGATGACTGCCCGGATCCTGGTCAGAATAGCCTGCACCTCTTCCGGGAATTGGGCAATATATTCGTCGATTGTCGTTGGGTACTCTTTTTTCGCTTCCATACCTCATCCATGAGGCCTCATTCTTGAGGCGCACTACCAAAAAATCGCGCTGATTAATGCCAGGGGCTGCCCAATCGCCCTTACTGGACAGCCCCTAACTTTAACTCAACCCATGTTCAGCTCTTTAAAAAGAGCGATGGTGTTTCCAGAAGGATCCTTAAAGTGGGCAAAGTAGCCCATACCAGGAATTTCCATGCAGGGTTGGACGACTGTTCCACCCAAAGCAACCGCCTGGCGCAGTGATTCATCGATATCGTCCGTGCTTACATAGACAATGACCCGGTCGGGTGGGTTGTCCGCGCTGACCGGGTTAAACCCACCTCCGACACCACCTTCGCCAGTCGAAAAGGTGGCGTAATTCATCTCTGGGATTTGTTGAACGTCCCAACCAAACAGGCTGTTGTAAAATTTTGCCGCTGCTTCGCGGTCTTTGGCCGGGATCTCAATATGAACAATTTGGTGATTTGCCATAACCCATTTCTCCAGGTATGCATGCACATGAAAATTAGGAAACGATGTAATCATAGTACATATGTTCTGCGATTTTGTCAATAACATTATGGACAAATTTGACATAGATTTAGGATTTTTAAGGTATGATCAAGCCAATGGATTTCGAAATTCTGACCGAAGAGCGCCTTATCGTAAATGCCCGTTTGCTAGCGGCAGGTGATCCGCATCTTGCGGAAGTACTGCAGGCCCTGGGGCCGCCACCCCTGTGGTCGCGTGAGCCAGGCTTTCCGACCCTGCTGTATATCATCCTGGAACAGCAGGTCTCCCTGGCATCGGCCCGGGCGGCATTTTCCCGCCTCGTGACAGCGCTTGGCTCGATTACGCCCGAGGCTTTTCTTACATTAAGTGATCTGGAATTGAAAGCGATTGGTTTTAGCCGGCAGAAAGCGGCTTACGGGCGCAATCTGGCGCAAGTCATACTCAGCGGAGACCTTGACCTGGCTGCGCTGCCTGCATTGGATGATGAAAGCGTGCGCGCTGAACTGATCCGCTTGAAAGGTATTGGCCGCTGGACGGCGGATATTTACTTGATGGAAGCGTTATTACGTCCGGACGTCTGGCCGGTAGGCGATCTGGCCCTGGCTGCGGCAGTTCAGCGCGTAAAGCGACTGGAAGAGCTGCCCGATCCGGTTGAATTAGCCGAACTTGGCGATCGCTACCGCCCATACCGAGCGGTAGCCGCGCGCATGTTCTGGCATCATTACTTAAGCACTCCGCGGCCCAAAAACAGTCAGAAGTCTGGCAAAGATGATAAAGGCGGGTGAATTTTAAATTAACCCCTGGCTACCTGTCCTTTTTTCCTTGACAAAACGGATCACCATTTATAAGATGATATAGGTAGAACGAGGGGGCATATCAAGCGAGTGCTTTTCAGCAAAATTAGGAGGAAACGATGCTATTCAAAGTGCTTGAAACATTGGATCATGTACTTGGTTTTGAAAAAGCCAGTGCACATTGTGATATTCCATGCGGGATTTATGATCCCCACCGGGCTCAGATTGGCGCGTTGACGGTTATCCGCATGATCGACCTGATGAACGACATGAAACAATCGCATGCTCAGGATTCGCTGGACTATGTGAATAATATGCCACGTTATGTCATGGTCAAGGAAGAACATGCTGAACTGGTAAAACAAGAAATCCGGATTATCTATGGCGATTATGTCAAACAAGATATGCTGGATAAATTCCCCGAACTGCCGGGCCTGGTACACAAGATTTACCAGCTCGGCTCGAAGGCGCGCCAGACCGCAGACCGCCAGGTGGCAATGGATCTGCTAGACGCCGTCAACCGCTTCTCGGAGATCTTCTGGCAGACCAAGAACATCCAGACCAAACGGGTGAAAGCGCCCTATAAGCCGAGTGAAGAGGTTGTTTACCCGGTACTGTAACCGGTCGGACGCCCGTGCTTTTGCAACTACTCAAGGTTTCTGGGTATAGTTTGTTCCCGGCATATCGGGATGGGGACTTTGTTTTCGTCTCGAAAGTTCCCATCCTGCTGTCGGGGATTCGGCCGGGTGATGTGGTGGTTTTTCAACACCCGCTGCACGGCAAGTTGATTAAGCTGGTGGAACACCTCGAATCTGGAGGCCGTTCCGTTTATGTGGTCGGTTTAGATACCGACAGCGTAGACAGCCGCGCCTTCGGCGCCATTCCAAAGCAGATGATCCTGGGGAAGGTGGTCTGGCATATTTCAAAAAAATGACCAGAAATTGACCAGGGACAGCGTGCAAGATCGGTTTATACTTATCTTGTACGCTGTTTGTTTATCTGGTGTTTGATTTCCCGACCTACAACCGCTGAAAAAGGAGTCCCTTGTGGAATCGCTCCCCCTTCGCCAGGTTCATCTTGATTTTCATACTGCGCCACTCATCCCTGAGATCGGCGCGGACTTTGACCCGGCTGAGTTTTCGCGTACCCTGCAAGCCGCCCGGGTCAATTCCATTTCCGTTTTTGCCAAATGCCATCACGGCTACAGTTATTATCCCACGCAGGTTGGCACCCCGCATCCTCACTTGCAGCGCGACCTGCTGGGCGAGATGGTGGCAGCCTGCCACCAATCTGGGATTCGCGTTCAAGCCTATACCACGGTTGTATGGGATGAACTGGCCTGGGCTGAACACCCCGAATGGCGGCAAATCTTCCCGGATGGATCCCTAGGGGGGCGAGGCGGTCCACTCAAACCGGGTTGGAAAAACCTGTGTCCCAACACAGGTTACGCGGATTATGTAATCGCTCAAATTGAGGAAGTGCTGGACCTGTATCCGGTTGACGGCATCTTTATCGACATTGTACGTTATATTGGCGGGCCGTGTGTTTGCTCTACCTGCTTACAGCAGATGCAGGCCGAGGGCATCGACCCGCTGGATGAGGCGCAGCGCTATCGTTTCTCTTTGGAGGCTGAGCGCCACTTTATGCGCCGCACCACTCAGGCGATCCGCGCCAAACGCCCCGAAATTGCTATTTTTTATAACAGCCGCCTGCGCATCGAGTGGGACGGAGACCTGGGGAACCGCCCCGAACTCGACGATTTTACGCACCTGGAAATTGAGTCTTTGCCGGGTGGTTTCTGGGGGTACAGCCACTTCCCGCTCTATGTGCGCTACTTCCAGACCTACAACCGCCCGTTGATCGGCATGACCGGGCGTTTTCATACCGCCTGGGGCGACTTTGGCGGCCTGCGCAACCGCGCCGCGTTGGAGTTTGAGTGCTTTCAGGCCCTGGCGCAGGGTGCTGGCTGTTCGATTGGTGATCAACTGCACCCCCGCGGGCGGTTAGATCCTGCCGTTTACCAACGCATCGGCGAGGTCTATGCCGAAGTTGAACGGCGCGAGCCGTGGGTGCAGCACACACAGGCTTTACCCGATGTCGGCGTGCTGACGGTGAATGGCGCTCCAGGCCTGACCGGCAGCGCGCTGCATCATAGCGGCGATTCTTTGCCGTTGAGCGACCTGGGCGCGATGTATATGCTGGAACAACTCAAAGTGCAGTTCCAGGTGCTGGATGCGGGCAGTGATCTTTCTCCCTACAAAGTTGTGGTATTACCTGACCAGGTTGCGGTGGATGCAGCCCTGACAGAGAAGTTACGCGCTTACCTGAAGTCCGGCGGTAAGCTGTTGATCAGTGACCGGTCTGGGCTGGACGGCGCGGATTTTACCCTGGCGGAGGAAATGGGTCTGCACTATGCCGGACCGGCGGATTTCGCCCCTGATTACCTGATGCTCGAACCCGCTATCGCCCAGGGCATTGAACCCATGGCGCATTCCTGCGAGCAAGCTGGTTCAAAGGTAGCGTTGGTAGATCGTGCACAGGTCCTGGCTCATTCTGGTGCGCCTTATTTCAACCGCACCTGGGAGCATTTCTGCTCGCACCAATATACCCCTCTCGATCAGGATAGCGGCGAGCCGGTCATTATTGAGCATGGAAATATTATTTATGTTGCTCGGCCGCTGTTCCGCGAATATGCCCTTTCTGCAAAGCGTGTGCACCGTCAGGTGATCGGCAACTGCCTGGCGCGCCTGCTGCCTGAGCCCCGGGTTGGTCAGCATAATCTTCCCTCTACAGCCATTGTCACTGTGCGCCGGCAGGGTGAGGACTTAATCCTGCACCTGCTGCATTACGTTCACCAGCGCCGCGGGCAGGGCGTAGATGTGATTGAGGATGTGCTGCCGCTGCATGATGTCGAAATCGCCGTGCGGGCGGAATGCCAGCCGGTCAGTGTGCAGCTGGTTCCAGAAGGACAGCCGCTGGAATGGAACTGGCAGGCTGGGTACGTCTATCTGCGGGTTCCGCGTGTAAATGGCTATCAGATTGTTCAGCTGCAAGGAGCAGCCTAGAGGAGACGGAGATGCGCGTTGTCGTTGATCCGCTCGGGTCTTTCCACCTGGAGACAGAGCATCTCACCCTGCGCCATGCTCTTCCGGTGATCAATGGAACGGTGCTCAAGGATTACCGGGTTGAGCCATTTGTGGGTGATGTGAAAACTGGGAATGGCGAGCGCATGACCTTACGGTATACAGCGCCTTCCCTGGGTGAGGGTGTTTTTATCGTGCAGGTAAGCTGCACTGGCGGGCAGTGTGCCTGGCTTAGGTATCGAATTGAGCAAATTGACCCGGTTCAGGTCGATTCCTTTGGCCTGCATTTTGAGCAGGTTGAAAACCTGCGCGCTTACCTGTGCAATGGTTATCACAGTTGGGATGGCACTTATTATGTGGACGTAGAGGGGCTAAAGGTCTTTGGCCCACAGGAGCCCCGCCCGGAAACCAGTTTTGCCATGACGCAGCTGCTGCCCCGGCAGAACGAAGATGTTGAAACGGGCCACAATGTGGTGCTTGGCTTTGAGCGGCACGAGCAGTTTCAACACACCTTTCAATTTGACACCACCCGCACGCCGCCTGCCCTGACCATCCTCACTCTTTGGGATCGCTGCCGGCCAGATTCGGCCGAACCCGCTACCTGCGCTTCGCAGCACTTACTGCTGATCGAAAGGGAAGGTGCCGAACTGGGACTGCGAGAATGGGCGCGCCAGGTCGCGGCCGCGGCAGAGATGCCCCCGCGCCTATCCGGCCCGCCGATTAACGGCTGGTGCTCGTGGTACAACCTGTATTCCTATATCAACGAAGAAGTCATCCAGGAACATCTGCAGGCAGCCCGGGAGGTAGTCAACCGCGAACAGCTGCCAATGCGTGTGTTTCAGATCGATGATGGCTTTACGCCTGAAATGGGCGACTGGCTGGAGGTCAAACCACAGTTTCCAGGTGGAATGAAACCACTGCTGGATGAGATTCGCGTGGCGGGTTTTATCCCTGGTCTGTGGATCGCGCCGTTTTTAGTGGGCAACCGCAGTCACTTGTACCAGGCCCATCCGAATTGGGTCTATCAAGAGCGGGATACTGGCCAACCACTGCGAATTATGAAAATGTATGGCGAATACCGCTGGCACAAGCGCAGCGAGGAATACTACTGCCTGGATACCACGCACCCGGATGCGTTCGAATATCTGCGCCTGGTCTTTCACACCTGGCGGCAGAACTGGGGCTGCGAATACTTCAAGACAGATTTCATGTTTTATGGCGGCAATTATGGCCCTGATCAGGTTGCCTACTATACACCTGGGATGACGCGGATTGAGATCTGGCGGCGGGTGGCAGAGATGATTCGCCAGGAAATTGGCGAGGCACTGTGGCTGGGCTGCGGCTGCCCCTTGTGGGCGGCGGTGGGCCTGGTGGATGGCGTGCGCATTGGCGGAGATGTGGGCGTAAGCTGGTCGGGCGGTTTATCCGCACAATCGCTGCTGCGCGACCAGACCACGCGCACTTTTGCGAACCACATCCTGTGGCAGATCGACCCGGACTGTGTTTTGCTACGTGAAAATTTTCATTCTTTAACAGATCAAGAATTGCGCTCACTGGCGATTTTTGCAGGCATGTCGGGTGGAGTGATGATGACCAGTGAACAGCTGGCAGAACTGCCCGCAGAACGCCTGCGCCTGTGGCGCTTGATCCTGCCCGATTCACGGGTGACCTGCTCGCATCCTTTCCTCGGACAGCCCGCGTTGTATTATGAACCTGTGCCTGATCCGTACAATCCCGGACAGGTGCGCCGCGAAGCGCATGCTACCGACCCGGTTCTGGTTCAAGTGCGCGAGCGCGAAGATATTAGTGCTGTGTTCATTTTCAATACCGGAGCCTATCCCGTCCAACGCACCTATACTTTAACGCAACTTGGCTTACCCACCTCGCTGCACGTTTATGATTGGACTCGTGGGCAAAGTTGGGCGCAGCCTGTCGACCGGGTCAGCCTGGCCATTCAAGCGCACGATGGACGCCTGTTGTTCCTCAGCCGCCAGCCCATTTTCAACTCCCCGGACTGCCTGCCGTCCTGATATCCTATTACCTTGGAGGAAAAATGTCAGACATAGAAGTGAAACCTCAGGAAAGTAAAGCTGAACGAGACGAACGCATGCGCTGGTGGCGCGAGGCGCGCTTTGGCATGTTTGTGCATTGGGGCCTGTACTCCCAATTGGGCCGGCATGAGTGGGTGATGAACCGCGAGCGCATTCCGCTAGCAGATTATGAAAGATTGGCCGATTCCTGGCAGGTGAAAGGCGCTGGTGAGCTGAACGAGCGGCCTGCCCGAGAATGGGCTGCCCTGGCAAAGCAAGCTGGGATGCAGTATATGGTTATGACCACCAAGCATCATGAAGGCTTCTGCCTGTGGGATACGCAACAAACCGATTATAACGCGGTCAAGCACAGCCCCGGGCGCGACCTCGTGCGCGAATATGTTGAGGCCTGCCGAGAATTTGGTTTAAAGATCGGCTTTTACTATTCCCTGATGGACTGGCATCATCCGGATGGGGCTGAATGCGCGAAAGATGAAGCCGCCCGGCGGCGCTTCCTGGATTTTACCCAGGGCTGCGTGCGCGAGTTGATGACCAACTACGGCAAGATCGATATCCTGTGGTATGACGTTTCCTGGCCGTTAAGCTCGCCGGAATTGTGGGAGAGCGCCAAGATGAACGCTATGGTGCGCCGCCTGCAGCCGCACATTATTATTAACAACCGCTCGCAGCTCCCTGAGGATTTTGGCACCCCCGAAGAGCATGTCACTGCCGAAAATGAGGGCCGGGACTGGGAAGCCTGTATGACCTTCAACGGTTCGTGGGGCTATATGCCCTCTGCGCCGCTCGAAGACTGGCGCACATCTCGGGAAGTGCTGAATATGCTGCGCACAGCCTCTGCCGGGCAAGGAAATTTGCTGTTGAATATTGGCCCAAAACCGGATGGCTCGGTGCCGGAAGAAGCGGTTGAGCGCCTTAACCCGATAGGCGAGTGGCTGAAGTGCAATGGCGAGGCTGCCTATGGCGCGGTTGAGCGCGCCGACCAGCGCATGGAATGGATGGCGACCGGGCAGTGGACGATCAAGGGGAATAGCGCTTACTATTGGTGCAGCCGCTGGCCGGGAAAAGAACTGGCGCTGGGCGGCCTGACGGTCAAAGTGCAAAAGGCTTCTATCCTGGCAACTGGCCAGCCCGTAGAATTTACCCAAACTGAGAACCGCCTGGTGTTGACCGGTTTGCCCGAGCAGAACCCAGATCCCTATGCCGGGGTGACGGTGCTCAAACTGGAATGTGCGGCGCCGCCCCGCCAGGTGCTTGGGGCAGGATACGTGGTGCTGTAAGCGGAGCAGTCTCTTTTTTTTGAACTTTTCTAAACGATGAGGATTTGGTATGGCCGGCGTATGCCGGCCATACCAAATAAAGCCTGCTCAAGTTTTTAGGGGTTTATAATATTTACAGAAATACTCTCTTTTCGAGAGATCAATTTGTGCGGTCGACGTATGCCGGCCATACAAAAAAGGTCCGATCAATTTTTAGACAAATCGAAGCAAATGGATAGGTAAATGGAAGAAAAAAATACGCTTGATCAACAGGGGGAACTGCAACAGGCGCGTCGTAACGCTCAGACCCGCTTCCCGGCGGATTTTGCCTGGGGCGCTGCAACAGCTTCCTATCAAATTGAAGGCGCGTGGAATGAGGATGGCAAAGGTGAATCGATTTGGGATACCTTTAGCCGCCAGCCCGACGCCATTCTGAACAACGATACCGGCGATATCGCTGACGACCACTACCACCTTTGGCAGGCTGATGTAAGCCTGATGAAGGCGCTGGGGTTAAAAGCTTACCGCTTCTCGATTTCCTGGCCGCGCGTCCTGCCTGAAGGAGAGGGTCAGGTCAACGAAAGTGGGCTGGATTTCTACGATCGCCTGGTAGACGCGCTGATGGAGGCTGGGATTCAGCCGTTTGTCACGCTCTATCACTGGGATCTGCCCCAGGCCTTACAGGACCGCGGCGGTTGGGGAAACCGCTCGATCATCGACCAGTTTGCCTGCTATACCGAAACTGTAGCGCACCGCCTGGGTGACCGGGTGAAAAATTGGATCACACTGAATGAGCCCTATGTTTTCGCCTATGTGGGGCACTACATGGGCCGGCATGCTCCTGGAGAACATTCCTTGTTGGCAGCCAACCAGGTGGCACATAATGCCCTGGTCGCGCATGGCCGCTCAGTCTCGGTGCTGCGCGCGCTCTGGGCAGATGCCCAGGCCGGCATCACCCTGAATTTATCAATTCCCTACCCGGCCTCTGATATGCCCGCTGACCGGCAGGCCGCGCGCGTGGCGGATGGTCAACTCAACCGCTGGTTCCTGGACCCCATCTTTGGGCAGGGCTACCCGGATGATATGTTGACCTTTTATGGCGAATCGGTTCCAGTGGTGGAGGCAGACGATATGAAGGTGATCGCCGCCCCGCTTGATTTCCTGGGGGTTAACTATTACGCGAATCGTTTTGTTCGGGCGGTCAGCGCCGAAACGGATGGCTTTGGTTTCAGCCCCTTAAAACCGGACGAACTGGTGCAGGCTGGTTATGAGGTCACCGAAATGGGCTGGCCGATCATGCCAGATGGGCTGCGCGAGCTGCTGGTCGGGCTGTACCGCCAATATCGACCGAAGGCTATCTATATCACTGAAAATGGCGCGGCCTTTGCCGACCAGTTGGAAAATGGAACTGTGCATGATGCGCAGCGCGTCGAGTACCTCAAAGACCACTTTGCTGCCGCGCGCCGGGCAATCTCGGATGGCGTGCCGCTGCGCGGTTACTTTGTCTGGTCGCTGCTGGATAACTTTGAATGGGCCATGGGCTACAGCAAGCGCTTTGGCATCGTCTATGTCGATTACCAAAACCAGGAGCGTACGCTCAAAGATAGTGCGAAGTACCTTCAGCGTGTGATTGCCGCGAATGCAGTGCTGAACGAGTAAATCCTTCAAACGGTTTGATTGTGTTATACAAACAGGTTTATCTGCAAAGTTTTATTTCATAAGAGGTCACCGGCAGATTGCCGGCGACCTCTTATGAAAAATAGTTACTGCTCAGGCATAGCTTACAACTGAACTTTACGATTGTAAAAATCGTCAAAGCCAGTCCAGATAAGGGCATAAAACTCATGAAATTGCCAACGGAGGAAGAAATCCGAGTGGCCTTTCGCCAGGGCAAAAACGTACTTGTTTCGCTGGTAAAAAGCCTGGTTCCGGTGATCGCGATTACAGGATTGAATAAATGCCCGAACCCATAATACACACAGAACACCTTTCCCGTTCGTTTGGAAACATCACTGCCGTCGATGACCTGTCAATGGATGTACCTGCCGGGATTGTTTTTGGATTTCTTGGTCCAAACGGCGCAGGCAAAACCACCACTATCCATCTTCTCCTGGGGATATTGGAACCTTCCCATGGCTGGGCCAGGGTGATGGGCTTCGACACGCGTTCACAAGCCGATAAGATTCGTACCAAAAGCGGCGCCTTGCTCGAATTTTCAGGTCTTTATGAACGGATGAGCGCAGAAGATAATCTCGACCTGTATGGGCGCATCTACCAAATGCCCGAAATGGAACGGAAGGCACGCGTCAAAGAACTGCTCACTCATCTGGACTTATGGGACCGTCGTAAGGAAAAGGTGGGTAAATGGAGCCGGGGGATGAAACAAAAATTGGCTGTCGCCCGCGCCCTATTTCACCACCCACCTTTGATTTTCCTGGATGAGCCAACCGCCGGGTTCGACCCGGTGGCGGCTTCTGCTTTGCACGCTGACCTGACCAGCCTGGTGAACCGGGAAGGCGTGACCGTTTTCCTCAATACCCATAATCTTGCAGAAGCCGAAAAACTCTGCGCCCAGGTAGGTGTTATCCGCAGTGGAAAACTGATCATAATCGGTAACCCGGACGAACTGCGTTTAAAAAAAGGCAGTCTTCAGGTTGAGGTCGTTGGACGCAATTTCAACGAACAAACTCTGACCCTCCTTCAGACTCGACCTGAAGTGGAGCGAGCTGTAATTCAAATGAATCACTTGTTGATTGAGCTGCGTAGTCACAGTGAAATGGGACCCCTGATAACTCTGATTGAGCAATCCGGTGCCGAAGTAGAAGAAATTCGCAGGTCGGGAATGAGCCTGGAGGATCTTTTTCTTAGGCTGATGGAGGAAGAAAAAAATGAGTGATTTGTGGACGATGATTTGGAAAGAATCGAAAGATTTTCTATTATCGGGCGGGCGTTCTAATTTAATACAACCCCTGCTGATTTTCGGCATCTTGGGGATTGTTTTGCCATTATCTTTTTCTCAACATTGGATCGACCTTGACCCAGCACCGGTCCTGATTATCTTGTATGCCCCTTTTTTGTTTGTTACCAGTTTTATTGGTGATGCAATCGCAGGGGAGCGCGAGCGCCATACCCTGGAAACTCTACTTGCCAGCCGCATCTCTGATCGAGCAATTCTATTGGGCAAGCTGCTGGTGGCGGTTGGATTTACCTGGGGGCTGACCATCCTTTGCCTTCTGCTCGGAGCAATCGTGGTCAGTGTGTCACTAGGACAGGGACAATGGGTATTTTATGCCCCGATCAATCTCTTCCTGGTCGTGATTTTGATGAGCTTTCTCACCATCCTCCTTGCCGCCAGCGGTGGGGTGCTGATCTCCCTTAAGTCTGCTACAGTGCGCCAGGCGGCGCAAACCATGGTTCTGGGTGAGATAATCCTTGGCTTTGCCGTTTACGTGGTAGTCAGGCTTGTACCAGCAAGTGTGACTGCATCCCTGACTACCTCCCAAATCATCCTGATTGTCTTGGGCGCGCTGGCAGTGTTGGATGCGATCCTGTTGGTTGCCTCGTTGGTGAGTTTTCAACGCTCACGATTGATTCTGAGATAACCTGGTTCAGCATCAAATTCGAGCCAGCTTAATATGAGACTGAGCAGTCACAAAAAATAAATATTTACGAGCAAAGTGCTGTCTCCTGTTTGCTGCTGTCTTTTTGCTGTACCCGATATAACAGCGCGGCATTGGCAATATACGGGTGAGCGTCGGCGCGTAAGCAGCGCCAGGGCGGTTGTCTCAATGCTGGCGGTCTGCCTTTACTGCCCATGCATGTCGCTACGCCGCTCTGCTAGAATATGCCTTCCCCAGCGTGCTGCGCGAACCCGGCTAACCGGTCCACTACAGCTGCCGTAGTTGGGAATATTCCCTCAGTGCCGTTTTTGCTTTCGCGCATCAGCACGCGCAAGCTCGCATCATTGCCGGGAATAAAGCACCTCTGGATAAACCGTTTCTACTGCCTGGATGGTACTGGAAGCCTCTCGAAAAGCAGCGCTTCAAGAGGGGCCGCTGTGATATACTCTGCGTATCAAATCTAGTGTTTAGAGCAATGAGGTTTCTCGCATGAAAATCACCGGCATCTCTGTCGCAAACCTCGAGAGGACTTATCACAGCGTCCTGGTGCGCCTCTACGGACGAGGGTATGCCTTGCGGTTGTCGGAAAGGGAAAAGTGCAGCCGGTTTTGACTTTGAGGCGATTTTTTTTACAGACTGTCCGCAGCCGCTGGGCGGGCTGGTTGATCCGGATAGGGTTTACCTTGATGAGTTTTGCGATCCCGGTCCATCGTTTGGGTGAGACTTCCACGCTGCTGGCTTTTCACCATCCCAGCCCTGGCTACCCGGTACATATTTTGATTGTCCCGCGCCGGGCGTATCGCTCGCTGCTGGATGTGCCGCCGGAAGATACTGCCTTTTTACAAGACCTGTTCGCTACAGTGCAGCGATTGGTGCGTGAGTTTGGCCTGGCGGAACAGGGTTACCGTCTGATTGCAAACGGCGGGGCGTTTCAGGATGTGCAAATGTTGCATTTTCATCTGGTATCGGGGACTCCTACGGATACTTCATCAGAATCGAGGAATGCTAAATGAGTTGGGAAATAGCCGGACATGAGTGGGCTGCGCGCTTGCTGCAAAAACATATTGCCAGCAGCGATGTTCGCCATGCCTATCTGTTCACCGGGCCGGCTGGTGTGGGCCGCAGAACGCTAGCTTTGCAGTTTGCTCAGGCTTTAAACTGCCTCAATCCTCCCGAACCAGGCGGCTTTTGCGGCGAGTGCCGCGCATGCCGCCAGACGGCTGCCATGCAGCAAACGGACCTGGCAGTGATTCAGGCGGAGAAAGAAGGGGGAGTGTTAAAAGTGGAGAGCATCCGTGAAGTGCAGCATACTCTTTCCCTGCTGCCTTATGAATCACGCTACCGGGTGGCCTTATTCCTGCGCTTCCAGGAGGCGAACCCGAATGCGCAAAACGCACTGCTCAAAACACTTGAAGAAGCTCCACAGCGCGTGGTGCTGCTGCTGACTGCCGATTTGGCAGAAAGCCTGCTGCCAACCATCACTTCGCGGACTGAGATTTTGCGCCTGCGGCCTTTAGCGATCAACCAGCTACAGGCGGAATTGGAGCGCCGGGAATTAGGAAAGGAAGACGCTCGCCTGCTGGCGCATCTTGCCGGTGGGCGTTTAGGGTATGCGCTGCGCTTGAAAGATAATCCGGCTTTTCTAGACCTGCGCCGGTCTTTGATCGAAGATCTGCTGAATCTGCTCGGAGCAAGTCGCGGCGAGCGGTTTGCCTATGCCGAATTGATCGCAAAGGATCGTGAAACATTACGGGAGGTCTACCAGGTTTGGTTATCCTTTTGGCGCGATCTAATGCTGCACTGCGCCAGCGCGGATCTTCCGCTGGTCAACCTGGATATGGCGGACGAAGTAGACCGCTTAGCCTGGCAGGTGGAGCTGGACACGGCGCACGCCTGCGTGACAGACCTGGAACAGGCAATTGCTCGCCTGGATGGCAACCTCAATGCGCGCCTGTTGACGGAAGTCCTGCTGCTGGATTGGCCGCGCCTTCATCAAGACGGGTAACCGAAGCTTTCGCGCAGTTTGGACAAGTGAATCTCCGATAAGCAGCACACTGTTGCGCCGGGAGTATAATGAGGTCCCAGGAAGTTTAAATGTTAACGGGCCATAAACTGATTACCCTTCCGCCTGAAATACGGTTTATTGTTGTTGGCGTTATCGTGGTGGTCTGGCTGGCGGTGCGCGTCATTCCGCTGCTGACTGCCCGCGACCGGATCCATCTGGCGGCAGGTACACCGCGCGATTATGGCATTGGCGGTGGAGCAATCTGCCCGCGCTGCCTGCGGCCGATCGTTCTGGGCCTGTTTGGGATCAAGCTGGGATTGGGCAGCAGGTTGATCCGTTGCCCCTATTGCGGAAAGTGGAGCGTAGTCCAGCGCCGCAAGCTGGATGAACTGCGCGCGGCTGAAGCAGCCGAGCTGGCTGATGCTCAACCGCTTTCCACCGGGCATGAAAAGAGCGCAGAGGAACAATTGCGCGACCAGATCGACCACTCGCGTTTCTCTGGGCCATCCCGCTAGCGGGAATTTCTGCCCCTTTTTATCCCAAACCCTACTTAATCGCTGATTTTAGCTTGCGTGCAAGCGCGCCAAAGGCGGGCGTGTAGCGAATTTCTTCCTGACGCGGGCGGGGCAGGTCAACCGGCAGGTCCAGGCCAATGCGTCCCGGGCGAGGTGAGAGCACCAGCACCCGGTCCGAGAGCAGCAGCGCTTCGCTGATCGAATGGGTGACCATCAGCACAGTCTTGCGGCGCGCTTGCCACAGGTTGAGCAGTTCCGCACCCATCTTTTCGCGGGTCAGGGCATCCAGCGCTCCGAAGGGCTCATCTAACAGCAGCAGGTCGGGATCCTGGATCAATGAGCGGGCGATAGCGACACGCTGGGCCATGCCGCCGGAGAGATCATCAGGCCAGGAGTCTGCAAAACCTTCCAACCCAATCAGCGCGATCCATTCGCGGGCCCGCGATCGGGCCTGTTCAGCCGGTAGGCCTTGCATTTCCAACGGTAGAGTAATATTTTCCAGCACTGTCCGCCAGGGCATCAGGTTGGCATCCTGAAAAACCAGGCTGATGTTGGGCTGCCTGTTGCCGGTAAAGCGTACTTCGCCGCTGGTCGGTTTGAGCAGCCCGGCCAGCACGCGCAGCAAAGTGCTTTTACCACTACCTGAAGGCCCAATCACGCAGACGAATTCTTGCGCATGCAGGTTGAAACTGACATTTTGCAGCGCCTGCAATCCCCCGTTATCGTTAGCGTACGTGACCGACAGCCCGCGCACTTGCAATACCGGTTGCAAAGATCCTGCTTCGGGGGTGGCTTCTGTCAGCGAAAGGTCTGAATGCTTCATGGCGCGCTCCCGGCTGGCAGCAGGTCATTTCGGTAAGCAGCTTTTAAATCCAGGGACTTTTTGAGCAGGCCCATTTTCAACAGCACCTGCTGCATATTTTCCCAGGCTTGCGGCGCGGAATAGCCTGGATGATCCGTTTTCCACAGGTCAATCGAGGCTGCCAGGATCTGCTTTTGCACCTTCTCGTCGGCCTGGGCCAGCGTGTCCACATACTTCTTGCTGATCGTATACGCTTCATCCGGGTTCTGGATGGTATCCTGGATGCCTTTTAGATAAGCACGAATCATCCTCTTGACGATGTCCGGGTGATCTTTTGCATACTGCTCGTTGGTGATCAGGCCATTGGACACCAGTTGGATATAGTCCGCCACTTTGATCACGTTGACCGCATAACCCATCGCCCGCAGTTGGACCGGTTCATTGGGCACGTAAATCACGCCAGCCTGTTCTTTATCAGTTGCCAGGGCTTCTACCTGATTAAAACCAATTGAATCCAGGGTTACATCCTGTTCCGTCAGCCCGGCCTTGTCCAACAGAGCGCGGAAGCCGATATAACTGGCCCCATAGAGGCCAGGGATGCCAATCCGCTTGCCTTTCAGGTCAGCCGGTTTCAGAATATTCTGGCTTACTTTAGATACCACCCCGACCGGGAACTGCTGGTACCAGGCCATCACATAGACAACCGGCAGCCCCTGAGCGCGCCCGAGCAGCACCTGCTCGCCAGAAACGACCGCAAAAGACAGCTTGCCTGCCCCCACCAGGGCCACGTTATCCGTCTCCATGCTGTAATCCAGAGTGACATTCAACCCTTCCTGGCGGAAGTAGCCTTTGTCAATGGCGACATACAGCGGTGCAAACTGCACATTTGGGATATATCCAACAGGCAGACGGATATCTGTCATTTGCTGCGGGGCAGCAGCTTGTGGCGCGCAGGCGCTAAGTAAAAGCAAAATTAAAAGTGAAGGACAGTAGTGAGCGGCGCATTGTCGATCCTTTCATCTGGAACAAGAATTATTTCTGAACCGTACCTGTGGTGGCGTTATGCGATTGCCAGCGCAGCAGGCGCTTTTCGAGCAGCAGTACCAATCCATACAGGCTCAACGCCAGGGCGACCAGGGTGAACACAGCTACAAAAACCAGCGCGGTGTCAAACTGCCCGCGACCTACGTTGATCAGGAAGCCTAACCCCCGGTCTGCGCCGACAAACTCACCAACCACTGCGCCAATCACGGAGAGGGTCGCGCCAATGCGCAGCCCGCCCAGGAATACTGGCAGCGCCGCGGGGATTTCCAGGTAGCGCAGCATTTGCAGCGGCGTGGTGTGCATGGAGCGCATGAGATCACGCAGGTTCTCGGGGACGGCGCGCACGCCGACGACTGTGTTAACCAGCACCGGAAAGAAGACGATCAGCGCGCAGATCAGCACTTTGGAGAACATGCCTGACCCAAACCAGATCACCAAGAGCGGCGCAATTGCCACCACGGGGATCGCCTGGCTGGCCACCAGGTAAGGGGAGAGCAAACGCTCTAACAGGCGTGACTTGCCCAACAGGTAACCGGTCAGGGTTGCCAGGATGACCCCAGCCAGCAGCCCCAAGAGCACTTCTAGCAGGGTGGCACTGGCATTGCGTAGCAGGCTGCCGTCGCTCATGGCTTGAATAAACCGTTCCCATACCCGCGCTGGAGCAGGCAGGATAAAAGCCGGAAAGTTCCCCCACACCACGGCGGCTTGCCAGCCTGCCAGGGCCAACCCAATCGAAACCGGCACCAACCAGCGGCTGGCGGGGTGTGCGAAGCGGCGGACTGCCGGGATTACATTTCTCTCTAAACTGACTTCCATCAGCACCCTTCCTTTTTTAAGGGCTTTTTTCAATACCATTAAAAAAGCCCCAGTCGACAGAGCGATGGGGCGAAATGAGCCCGTGAACTGGCGCAAAAATTGGCAGTTCACCTGCAACAAAAACCGGAAAGTCATTCTCAAGGAAGAGATTGTCCTTTCCGGGGCAGATTAGCTCGCGACATAATTTGTGCGAACTGGCTCGACCTTCTTTTATCCGGACTATACCGTCGACCCCGGAGTTCCACCGGATCCTGCTTTCAGATGCGCTCTGCGCATCTGGCTTGCTCGTGGGTTATCACCACCGATCGGGAATTTCACCCTGCCCCGAAGGCCCTGTTTAGTTGTTCAATATGAGTATATATCGGCTGCAAGTTGCTGTCAATGGTAAAAAATAATCAATTTATATATTACGGCCATCCAGAATAGAGGATACTAACCGGGCGTCGATGAACGGGCGCACCCGGCGAATGAGCTGCCTGGGTATGGTAAAATGAGCACCGTGGATATCCTCAATGTACTTAACCCCCAACAACGTATGGCGGTCACCGCTGCGCCAGGCCCCATCCTGGTGCTTGCTGGGCCTGGTTCCGGCAAAACGCGGGTATTAACGCACCGCATTGCTTACCTGGTTGAAAATGTAGGCGTCAAACCCTATCACATCCTCGCGGTAACCTTTACCAATAAGGCAGCCCGTGAGATGGAAAATCGGGTTTCCCGGCTGCTGCAACAGGACCTTAATGGGATCTGGCTGGGCACCTTCCATGCAATTTGCGCGCGCATTCTGCGCCGCGAAGCAAACCAGCTTCCGGTAGCATCCAACTTCGTCATCTTTGACGACGATGACCAGATGAACCTGGTCAAACGAGCGATCAAAGAACTGAACCTGGACGAAAAGATCTACCGCGCGAATGGCGTCCATGCGGCAATTTCGAATGCCAAAAATAACATGGTGCTGCCCAATGATTTCAGCGCAAAATCGTATCGCGAAGAGGTGGTGGCGCGGATTTATAAACGCTATCAGGAGCTGTTGATCAGCAACAACGCGGTTGACTTTGATGACCTGCTCTTGTATGCCTGGCAGCTGCTCGAGATGAATCCGGAAATTCGCGAGAATTACGCCCGGCGCTTTGAACACGTGTTAGTGGATGAGTTTCAGGATACCAACCAGGTGCAGTATGACCTGCTGATGCATCTGGCATCTTTCCATAAGAACATTTTTGTGGTGGGCGACGAGGATCAGTCGATTTATCGCTGGCGCGGCGCGGATTACCGCAACGTGATGCGCTTTGAGGAAGATTATCCTAAGGCGCAGAAGATTTTGTTGGAGCAGAATTACCGCTCTACTCAGACCGTGCTGGACGCGGCGGTTGCCGTAATTGGACGCAACCAGCACCGCACGCCTAAACGGTTGCGTTCCATGCCTGATCAAGGTCAAGGCGACCAGGTGGTGATCTATGAGGCGGGGGATGACCATGCCGAGGCAGCCTTTGTGGTAGAAACCATTCAAACCCTCGCGGATTCCCGCCGCTATAATCAGGGGGATTTCGCGGTGATGTACCGAACGAATGCCCAATCCCGCATGGTTGAAGAGGCCTTCTTGCATGCCGGAATGGCTTATCGCCTGGTTGGCGCGCAGCGCTTTTATGGACGGCGCGAGATCAAAGACTTGATTGCTTACTTGCGGGTGATCATGAACCCGGCGGATGAGGTCAGCCTTGGGCGGGTGATCAATGTCCCTCCGCGTGGCATTGGCAGTAAGACGCTGTTGGCGTTAAACCTGACCGCTCAAAAAGCGAAAGTAAGCCCAGGTGAGGTGCTTTTAGACCTGGGCGCGCGTGGTAACAGCTCACCGTATTGGAATGAGCTTGCTCGTGGGGCAAATCTGCTCTCCGATTTTGGCGCGATGCTGGCGGGCTGGCATGATAATGCCGAAACCATGCCCCTGCCAGAACTGTTTGACCGCATTTTAGAAGAGACGGTTTATTACGAATATGTCAATGACGGCACGGAAGAAGGCGCCAGCCGTTGGGAAAATGTGCAGGAACTGCGCCGCCTGACGTACGAGTTCGACGATCGTGGGTTGACTAGCTTTCTGGAAAACCTGGCGCTAGTCTCTGACCAGGATACAGTCCCGGAAGAAACCGAAGCGCCCACCTTGCTCACGCTGCATGCCGCGAAAGGGCTGGAGTTTCCAGTGGTTTTCATTATTGGCATGGATGATGGACTGCTGCCGCATAACCGGGCGCTGGATGATCCGGAGGAAATGGCGGAAGAACGTCGTTTATTTTATGTGGGCCTGACGCGTGCTAAGTACCGCCTGTTCCTGGTGCGCGCTGAGCAGCGCAGCCTGTACGGATCCTATCAGGAAAGCATTCCTTCGCGTTTTCTTCAGGATATTCCCGCAGAATTGATCAAGCCAGATCCCCGGCGCAAGCGCGAATCAGGTTTTTCCGCCCGGCGCAATCGAGTTTCCTCCTGGAATGATACTGAGAGCCGCTCACTGCGCACATACCGAACTCCGCCCCCGCCTAGCCCTGCGCCAATTATTGAACGGCGCTACCATCCCGCGATGCGCGTGCGGCACAGTGTCTGGGGGGAAGGCATGGTGCTGGAAAGCAAGATTATTGATGGAGACGAGACGGTGGATGTGGTCTTTGAAAGCGTCGGTTTCAAGCGGCTGGTCGCTTCACTGGCGAATTTGGAAATCTTACCTGGCAAGCAAAAGTAATCTTACAGAATTAAAAACAGAGGGATCGAATCCGGCGTGGTTCGATCCCTCTGTTTCTGAATCCCTGGGAGGGGCGGCGTACCCTCCCGAGCGAAAGTCAGTCGGTCTGGCTGTCTTCAGCAGGGGCGGGCGTCAAACGAGAGCCGGCAAGTGGCTCTTTAGAACAGTAAAGATTTATGGATTGGTGTGGCAGCATTTCAGGCTTCAGTCTCCAAACTGAGTAAGCTGAGCACCCCGAAAAACAACCCAACCAATCCGACTACCAGATAAACAATCCACATGTTGTCCTCCTTCTCCTAAGAGAACCAATGACGGAGGCCGGTGATGACCCCCTCTGGCAAATGCACCAGACACTATATATATAACGCTTTCGGATGCAAAAGGATCCGCCAACTTGCGCAATTGTAAGCTGACCAAACGACGTATTTTTAACCTGGTCAAATGGCAATTTTTTCGATCGGCATGGTTCCCCCTACTTGCAACCGATAGCGTTCTTTTACAATTATTATACAACGCTTCTGATTAATAGATGATTAACAATAGACAGGTTTAACGCATTATTTACATGCCTGATCTCAGGTTTCACTCGCCTGACAACGGTTGAGTTTTCAAAAGGTCTGGAATCTGCTTCTGATTCAGCGTAAAATACAAATATGACTACAACATCCGAAAAGCTCGATAAACTGACCCAGACTGGTGAACTATACGAAAAGCTTGAAGACGGAGCTGTGCGCTGCTATGCCTGCGGGCATCGCTGCTTAATTAAACTGGGCCGGCGCGGGATATGTCAGGTACGTTTTAATCCAGATGGCGAACTTCGCGTGCCGTGGGGTTATGTCGCTGCTGTTCAGGTAGACCCGATCGAAAAGAAACCTTTCTCGCACTTGCTTCCCGGCAGTGATGCGCTTACCTTTGGCATGTTAGGCTGTGACTTCCACTGCGGCTACTGTCAGAACTGGCTGACTTCACAGACTCTGCGCGACCCTTCCGCCGATTTAGGCGCGGACTATATCCAGAAATTCTCTCCGGAACAACTGGTGCGCTACGCTCAGGCTTCTGGTGCGCAGGTCATGGTTTCCTCTTACAATGAACCCCTGATCACCTCGGAATGGGCGGTCGGGATTTTTAAACTGGCGAAGCAGGCTGGAATGAAATGCGCTTACGTTTCAAACGGTAACGCTACCCCAGAGGTCCTGCAATACCTGCGCCCTTATCTAAGCGGGTACAAGGTCGACCTCAAAACCATGCAGGATCGCCAGTACCGTAAGCTGGGCGGTGTTTTGAAGAACGTCTTAGATACGATTAAGGCCGCGCATGAATCCGGCCTGTGGGTGGAAGTGGTTACCCTGGTTGTACCGGGCTTCAATGACAGTCCGGATGAACTCTGGGAGGCGGCCCGTTTCCTGGCTTCAGTTTCGCCCGATATCCCCTGGCATGTGACCGCCTTTCATACCGATTACAAGATGGAGGCCCAGGGCACTCCTTCCGAAACGCTGCAAACCGCCGCGGAGATTGGACAGGAGGCCGGGCTGCATTATGTGTATGCCGGCAACCTGCCCGGCAAGGTGGGTGGGTACGAAAATACGATCTGTCAGCAGTGCGGCAAGCTGTTAATCCAACGCCGTGGATATATTATCCAGGGCTATCACCTGACAGCGGAAGGCAAATGCCCGAGTTGCGGAACCGCGATCCCAGGAGTCTGGCCTGAGCAGCCGGAAACCGTCCGGTTAAGCGGCCCAGGTTACCCGCGCAGGGTGCATATTTAGCAGCAGGTCAGGGATTAGTCGTTGGTGTCCGGCTAGGGGTGCGGGTCGGGAAAGGCGTGCGCGTAGGGGTTAGCGTTGGGGTGGGGGTTTCAGTCGGCGCATGCTGGAAGGGCAGCAAGGTGGGCGTGGGCGTATCGAGTACGCGCGGAAGGATTGGGGTCGGCAGCGGCGTGCCCAGCGGCAGCCACAATGTTGGCGTGGGCAGTGGTTTTAACGAGTGGGTGATATCTTCGACATAGCCTACTGCACTCTGACAGACCGGGTCTAACAAGGAAGAGATCGTAGGCCAATCAATGGGCAGGTTACTCACCCAGGCCTGCTGCAGCGCATTGTACAGGCAGCCCGGTCCGGCATTGTAATTGACCAGGGTAAAGCGCCATAAATCCTCGTAGGAACTGACCTGTCCGGGCATTTGACCGGTGACGTTATAAATGTTCTGGCCAACCTGTTCACAGTTCGCCAGCATTCCCTGTGCAAAAACGTTGACGCTGAAATTGGCCTGGGAGAGATCGATGCCAGCCGGGCAGTTAGGACAGGCGGCATTGACATCCTTCACCAGCGCGCCCCGCAGCAAGTTTTGCCCTTCCTCGCTGACATCCCAGAAGCGGCCCTGGCAGTACACCTGATCTAACACCAGCGGGCAGAACTGGTGGAAGAAGTTATCGTTCCACATCAGCAGCGTGTCCGTGCCGTTTTCGGTCAGCTGGCCCAGGCCGGCTTCTTTGTAGGTGGTATAGATGCCCGGCCAAATCTGGCTTTCCCGGGCAAAGACGTTTTTCAACAGGCGTGAAGGCACGCCCGTATCTTGCGATGCTTGAATGATCTGTCCATCAAAGCGGTTTTGCCATTCGATCAGTTTAGGCCGGGCTGCTTCGACCCCGCACGGGCTGGCAATATTGGGCGCTTGCAGGCCCCCATCCACGCAGCCGCTGGCATCGACCACGCCATAGGTGATTAATGACCCGGCTAAATAATAGTAAGAAACATCGGATTCTAATTTGGCCGGGTCCGTGGGCGACTTGAGCCAATCTGGCAGCCCGCCCAGCCCAGGGAATACCTGCCAGGATTCAGAGCAAGTTGCCATTTTTCCATCGCGCCACTGGCTGCTGAGCACGTCCACATACCACAATGATTGATCCGTTGAGCGCTGCTCGGGGTTCATAAAGTCTCCCCAAGGAATCAGGCGCACCCGAGCGGTGAAGTGGGGTGTTGAATCGCCGAAACTGGAATTCGCCCAGAATTCGACGTTGATACCATCCATCCCGGTGGGCTGCAGCGGCACGGTGCAGGTATTGCCTGGGCAGTTGAAGGGGTTACTTCCGATGGAGCCCTGGATGCTAATGATCGATTCGTTTGGCAGTGGCTCTTCTGCAATAAATTTCAAGCTAGGCAGCGTCGTACAGCGCGGGTCCGCAGCTCCTGGCTGTGGGTTGCAGTTGGCGATCGAGATCCACACACTGGGTAATGGCAGCTCAATTTCAATTTGCCGTTCCCCATTACTGGAACCAATTGGCTGCAAGTAAAAGCCGGGGCACTGATTTAACGATTTAACTTGCCCGGGATCACATGGAGCGGATTTTATCCATTCGTTATAGACGGTGTCAGCGCAGTGATCTTGAATTTCACCGGCAGTTGGCAGCCCATCATGCTCGACTGAAAAGGCACACACAATGGCATTGTTTGAGTAACGGCTGAGCCACCATTTATAACTGGTAAAAGAGACGGTGATATTTGTTTTCCGGACGGGTAACTGGGGGTTGGTAGTTGGGGTGGGAGAGATAAATTGGGCATAAACCGGCTGCCCTGAACTGGCGGACTCAATCAGCCACCCAAATAAGAGCAGCGCCATTAGCCCGATCAGCAGCGACGATTTGAACAGCCCCATTCCTCTCCCCTGACAAAAGGTCGTTCAAGTTATTACCAGGTGTCTGAATAACCAAATGTGGTAGCAATAGTTTAACATAGAATTGGATGAGCGTGTGACAAAAGTCTTTTCGCAATATTACAAAAATAATGTTCCGAAAATTCCAAAAGCTCACCCGGAGTCAGGGCAAACTATTTTCCGTTGGTGTTAAAGTAAACGTAGGACTGCGCGTGGGTGTTACGGTAGGCGTGCGGGTAATGGTAGGAGAGGGCCCTGGCGTAAAGGTTCTCGTCGGGACGGGGGTCCGGCTGGGCGTGAGCGTCACTGTGGAGGTTGTGGTGGGGGTAGGGGAAACGGTGAGCTGGTATTCCAGGGTTACGACCACTTCCGATAAGGGGCTGGGATTGGAGACATAACTGATGGCTTGCTGCATAAACCGCATCAGTGCGGGCCGATTTGGCAGGAAAACATTTGTGATTGGCTGCTGGGAAATTTGCCAGTTTCTTAGTTCTTTATCACCCATCTGAAAGTAACCGATTCGTTTGGGGTCGCCCAGTTTCAAGGCCAGGGGAAAACGGCTGAGCAGTTCCTCGCGCGTCAGGTTGGAATCGATGGAATCACGGTAGTTTTGGTATAGCTCAGGGACGCGGATCAGGTTGCCATTTTCGACCAGGCGGAGGAAAACTGTACGAAAGATTTCCTGCTGTCGGCGGTTGCGGGCGGTTTCATCTTCATCCAGGCGCAGGCGCATATAACACAAGGCTTTTTTCCCATCCATATATACCACACCCGGCGGAATATCCGGACAATACTTACGCACATCTTCCAACACCGTGACGTTAATGCCGCCCAGATCATCGATCAGCTGCGAAAAACTGTTCAGGTTGAAGACGGCGTAATAATCTGGCCGAATTCCCAGGTTATAGGCCAGCGTGTCATTCAGCAGGCGCGCTCCGCCGATGGCATAAGCGGTGTACAGGCGCTGCATGGTGTAACCTGGGATATATCCGAATAGATCCGGTGGGATGGAAATCACGCTGGCGCGAGCGAGGCGGGGATGGTAGATCACCAATGCGATAGCATCCGTGCGTCCTGAAAAAGGCAGCGGTTCATCGATGCCGGCAATAGCCAGGACGCGCACTTCATCCGGGATGGTCAGGCCGGTCAGCGGCGGCGGAACCGGCGTGACCGGGGTTAGCTGCGGCGCGGGGTAATTTTCCCAGGGCCCTTTGGCCTGGCTGGCGCTGGTTGGCGTGCCAGGCGTGGGCGACCGGGTAGCGGTTGGACTGGGCGTGACCGTCGTGCTGGGGGATGGGGCGGCTGGCGGCGTAGAAGTAGGCTGCGGGAGGGCCCCGGCGCAGGCTGCCAGAAACAACCCGCCCACCGTCAAGGCGAACACCAAAGCCTGACGAACCGGTTGGGATCGCCTGTGGTAGATTGATAAAAGCCGCCGAAGAGAAAAAAGCATGATAGTCAGGTGAAGTGGCGTATTAAAGTCGTTGATTGCACGAATTGCGATAACCACACCGCGCGCAGCGGGCTGCTTCATTGTGGGAACGATGTGCTTCTCCACGGCGCTCCTGCTGGCGAATGGCATCTAATAAGGATTCTAAATCATTTTCAAGCGTAGGGGTATATTCTATGGAAAAGGTTTTATCCCGATAGCGCAGGATGCCGAACGGCGGGCGCTTGCCGTAGGTTCTTTCCGCGAGTAAACAGTAGGCTGCCAGCTGGTAGACGTGACTGTCGTGCGGGGCCGCGGGCGCGCGGCTGCTTTTTACTTCCACCGGCAGGAGAACGCCATGTTCTTCGACCAGGTAGTCTGGTTTACCGGTCAACCCGGAAATGGGATCGTACAGTGGTTTTTCGACTTTTCGCCAATGGTTGGTGTCGGAATAGATGATCCGTCCCGCTGGCAGGCCAGTATCACGCCGCTGCCGGCTGCTTAACCAGAAGGCAAGCAGGGCAACGCCGAGGAACAGGATCGCCAGTTGAATCATCCTGGCAATTTATCCTAACCAGAGCAGCGTCAGGCCAATGGTCAGCAGGATGATGGCCAGGCATAACAGCAACCACCCGGCCGTGCGCAGCAGGGCTGCGCGCATCGCTTTTCGCCCGTGCCAGCGGTGATAAGCGCTCCCGCCTGCCAGTTCGACCTGGTTTACGGAAGGGATGCCCTGGCTTTGGTACCACCAGGCGCGATTGCAGAATAGGAATGAGCCGATTTCAGAGGCCCGGATCGTCCTCATAGGCTTTCTTGGCTTCATCCATCTGCGTCATGAGTTTGAGCATGACCTGTTCCAGGTGCTGCTCACGCAGACTGATGGTCAGGTCGCCGCGGGTGCGTTCCACAATGCTGCGGATGATATCCGTTTGGCGGCGGAGCCCATTGGTGACTGCATCTGGATAATCCATGGTGACCAGCGTAGCATAAATATCATCCATGCAGCTTAACAGACGTTCTGCTTCTTTTGAATAACCCTGACGAAGGATATCCAGGGTGCGGCGGCGCAGTTCTCCAGCCGCTTCCGCCAGCCCGTTGAGGTAGGTAGCGTATTCAACATTGAGTTCTTCGGGCGACGGAAGCGGCTGATTCTCGATGAGCGCGCAGGTGATGGAGGCCTCCACGTACTCTTTTATTGCATCCTGGGAATAACCGGCATAGTACAATTCCGACAAATCTGCCAGGTCCTTTTGCAGGGCATGCACCAGTTCGCGTGCCAGATCCAGTTGTTCGTAGGCATTATCATGCTCTTCACGATGGATGGCGCGAATCGCCTGGGAGGCATGGCGGGTAATCTTGCGGGCATTTGCCAGCGCTCGGTCCCGCGCCATTGTCCGCGCTTCTAGTGCCTGGTGAATTCTCTCGGCAATTGCTGGTAAGTTCTTCATAGACTCCGGTCAATGCATAGATCAGGATACAAAAGAAATCGTATTAGCCAAAACGGTTTTTACGATATTTGGGTTTAGATAGGTAAGATTAGAAGGGAATCTCGTCCTCGCCAGGACCCTCAGCCATTGGTTCTCCCGAAGCGCTTTCACCCCGGGTAGATAGAAAACGAACGGTGCTGGCGGTTACTTCAAACGAGGCACCTGAGGTGCCATCTTGCCGTTGAAACACGCGCGGTCCACCATTCTTATCAGGCACTAACCGGCCCTCGACCAACACCTTAGAGCCTTTGCGCAAATACTGGTTGCAGATCTCTGCCTGTTTGCCCCATGCAGTGATACGGAACCAGGTTGTCTCCTCCACTTTTTCTCCGTTGGGATTGTTGTAGGAGCGGCTGGAAGCCACAGAGAAGCTGGTGACTGGCTGCCCAGAGGGCGTATAACGCATTTCGGGATCACGTCCCAGGTTTCCTACGAGAATAATGGTGTGGAATGACATTTTCTAGATCCTTTCTTTCAGGTAACGGCTAATCGATATTTTGAAAATGCGCATTTTCAGAACAATTGTACAACTAAATTCTTAAAATGAATAGAGGCAATTTTAATAAATGTTAAGGAAGTTGCGGCACAAAGAGCGTAACCGCATCGCCGCAGTCCTGTGCCAGGCAGGTGAGGGGCTGGCGCAGCAGCCAGATAGCTACCAGAATATCCCCCACAGCACCGGCTGCGTTCATGGTCACCATGTACCAGATAGAAAGCAGCCAGCCCGCCGGAGCAACCGTCATAATGAGCAGTCCAAGCAAAGTAATCCCGACCAGTGGCGCTAGGGTCGTTACCAGGAAACGGTTTCGCGGGATGAACCAGTCGGGTGCGGCGGCGTAGGCATACGTCCAATGGAAGGCAAACCGTGGGCGCGTACGGGTAAACACCCAGAAGAAAATGCCATGCAGCGCTTCGTGCAGAACTACATACAGCGCCGTTAGGATTAAGACCTCTCCAGTCAGAATGACCCAGTTCAGAAAGGAATCAATCCGGATGGTCACGAGGGACTGTGCTATAGCAGCGGGGCGCAGGGAGATCATCGCCCTGAGAAACAGCCAACCGCTGAGTACCAATATAACCAGGGCCAGCAGGTTGAGGATTAACATGAGCCGCCGGTTGTGACTGACGTCCAGCGTACCAATTTTTCGGTAAGTCTCCGGTAGTGTTTGAGTTGCTTGCACGTTGTTTCCTCCTGATCTCACAGTCTTATTATAGAGAAGATTGGCATTTTGGGGATGCTCTTTGGGCCCGCATTCAGCAAAAATGGGCTCAAGGGCTGAGATTTTAAGATTAGAAAACTGAAATGAGTTCCAATTTCTATTGATTTATTAGAACATTCGTGCTATCTTTAACTCGCTCATAAAGAATGGATTGCATCCTTGAGGCCTTATCCGGCAAAGGGTACGATCGAATTAAAGGATCTTCGGCCAGCGCTGGTGAATATCAGTGAACTGCGCCCGAGTGAGCCAGGGGTTTTTCAGACCCAATCCCAAAATTTATCAGGATGGTAGCATGTTCAGCGTCGAAAAAGCCATTTTCCCAGGGATCGCGTTAGGCTGCCTTTTCCTGGTGCTTGTCACCAGCCTGATTGCCAGCCCGCAGGTCGCTCTGGCTGCCAGTCAGGCAGCCCCTACGCCAACAACTGCCCGTCCCTGGGTAGTAGAAGGAGTGCACCAGGATAGTCCACTGGCAGCCGCACAACCGACCCCGACAGAGCCGCCTACCCTCAATATTCAGGCGGATCCGCCAGCAGAGGCGCTGCCCACTGCAACTGCTGAGCAGTCAAGCGCGCCACAGCAGCCAGCCGGTTCCAGTGAGCCGGCGGACCAGTGTGCGATCAATCCTGGTTATCCCGATTCTGTGCAACAGTGGTGCACGTTAATCAGCCGTTATTCCGGTCAGAATGGGTTGGACCCCAATCTCATTGCGGCGGTGATTTTACAAGAAAGCGGGGGCAACCCCAACGCTTATTCTAACAATGGCGCTGTAGGGCTAATGCAGGTTATGCCGCGAGACGGCCTGGCAGCTGGTTTTATGTGCATCAATGGGCCTTGTTTCTCAGCCCGGCCTTCGATTAATGAACTCTATGATCCGGAATTCAATATCGCCTACGGCACGCAAATGTTAGCTGGTCTGATCAAGAAATATGGGGACGTTCGCGAGGCGCTGCATGCCTATGGTCCAAACAATATGGGGTACCGCTACGCCGATATTATCTTGAGTATCATGCAGCGTTATCGATAAATTCCTTTAAACTTGGCGAGAGGCAAACGCCAACAGATGCTGTATACCTTGCGCTAAATAGAATCGGTTATTGAGCTACGGTTACAATGGGCAAACCGGGCGTGTTGGTTGGCCAGGGGGTGATGGACGGCTGTGGAGCGCCAGGGGCTAAAGGTGTCGCGCCCGGACGAACTATGGTAGGTGTGGGGATAACGGGCGTTTCTGACTGGTTGGGGACGGGTTTTGGCGTCAAAGATTGAGTTGGCGTAATCTGCGAAACCGTTGCGGTAAGCGTGCCGGGGGACAGCAGGGTGGGGGTAGGGGTTGAGGCTTCGCCGCCTGAATACAGCAGCCAGCCGCCCGCTAGCGCGCCGGCGAGGACTGCAAGCACAACCACGCCCAGACAGCCAGCCAGCAGGCGACGCGAGTGAACAGCAGTCTTGGCCGGCGCAGCAGCACTCACTGGCTGGTTGGGTTCGGGCATTTGCATTGCGACCAGGGTAATATTGTCATGCCCACCGCGCTCGTTAGCCAGATCGACCAACCGGTGACCGGCTTCTTCCAACGGATTTTGCTGGAAGGCCTGCAAAATCTCGGTGTTGCTGACCAGGTCAGTGAGCCCGTCACTGCACAGCAAGATGCGGTCGCCCGGCAGCAGCCGGAATCCCTGCCCGGGTTGGGTCTTTTGTTCATCTTCTTGAGGTATAAAGCGGATGCGAAAATCTACTTCCGGCGGCGTGGGTGAACCCAGGTAACGCCGGATCACATGCGCATTGGGATGACCGTTGACATCGCCGGGCTGGATCACCCCGCGTTCGAGGGCTTCCTGCACCCAGGTGTGATCGATGCTTAACTGCTGGATGGTATCCGCGCGCATCAGATAGATGCGCGAGTCACCCACGGTGGCCGTATACAGCCGATCACCGGATATCCAGGCGCAGGCACAGGTTGCGCCCATGCCATGCTGTTCTAGATGTTCCTGTGCCTGTTGATAAATCTGGTCACTGGCAAAATGGATGGCTTCCTCCAGAATTGCCTGTGGATTACCGCCATCACTCTCGGAAACCTGCTGGCTGATGATATTTACCGCCAGTTCCGAAGCAACCTCACCGGCGCGGTTTCCCCCGATACCATCCGAGAGGACGGCCAGCAATATCGGAACGCCTGGCTGTGCCTTAATCCTGAAGGCTGAGACTCCGAAACGATCTTCATTATTTTTGCCTTTCATCCCAGGATGGGTGAGGGCGGCAACCGGTAAGTGGGTTTTCTCCACACGAATCATGGCTACTGGTCCAGGTCGATCACCTTTACTTCGGGTTTTGCAGCCAGCGCTGGATCATTCAGCTCAAAACGGAACATGACTTTCCCAATATGAATCAGGTCGCCATGTTCCAGGCGCGCTCCGCTGCTGGTGATGGGGGCAAAGTTAATCCAGGTTCCAGCGATCGAGTTCTGATCGGCCAGGAAGAAGTTTCCAGCTTCATCTCGGTACAGCCGAGCGTGCAGGCCATCCACAGTTGGGGAAACGAGTAACTGCGTGGCACGCTGCGGGTCGCTGCCGAAGGTGATTTCCTGGCGGGCCAGTGGCACTGCGCCGCCGGTTACCGGTTCTTCATTTTCATCTAGCGTTACCAGCCGGGCCGGTGCGGCTGTGCTGGGCTGGCGCACCCAGGCTGCTTCGGGCCAGTTGAAAGACGGCTTTTCTTTTTTTGGCCGGGAATGATCCTGTTTAATTTTTACTGGCTGCGTGACCGGGTCTTTTTGCAAACGCCGGTTTACTTTTTCTCGTGCCCGGCGTAACTGGCGCTGCCCGCCGCTGAACATAAGGATCAGAATTAAAGCTGCGCCAGATAGGGTGACCAGAAGCGTCACAACCAATGCTCGCCCGCTAAATGGGTTGGTAAGTTTCGCCTGTGCCGGCTGTTCTATCACCAGATCGATGGAAATATCCGCACTTTTTCCAGTCAACCCCAGGTTGTCGACGGCTTCCACATGCAGAGTGGGTTGTGAAGCTGTATCCAGGTCAGCAATTGACCAGTTAAATTGGTCGAACGGCGGGCTGGTGTTCTCAGCGACTTTTTCCCCATTCACAAACAGGCGGGTCGCTTGGAGCGGGCGCTGGTGCTGGTCAGGGAATTCAACCATAATTTGCAGTGGAACGCTGTCTGGGGTCAACACTGCCGGTGAACCTTGCTGCGGGCTGACCCGCCAGGTGCGCTGCACGCTGGCCGGCGGCGACAGAAAAATCGGGTTAGGCGGCTGCACATTCAAGTCGTAAGAGACGGTGTTGGCAGTAAGCGCAGCCTGATTTTGATCTGTTTTCACACTCACCGTGTGTGAAGCACCCTTCTGAATGGCCGAAGTGTATTTCACCAGGTAGGTAAAGCGCAGCGGCTGGAAATACGGTTCAACCTCAGGCAGCGGCGTGGAACTGGGGATCTCAACAAACTGACCGCCCGTCGATTCTGCCAGCTCCTGGAGCGGGTTTGGACCGTTTCCGGCAGTGCCACTTTGCAGCAGCATCCAGACATTCACCCGCACGCCGCTGCCTTTGGCCCGGGCGGTCAGGTCGCTCAATGGCGCAATGATTGCAGGGGATAATGTGGGGGTGATAAATAGAATGGAGCGCTTCATCATGGGCCGGTTAAGCGGGTCTGTCGCCAGATCTAACGCTTCTGCCAGGCTACCTAATGAGGATGGCGTGTGCAGCAAGTCGGGTTGGTAATCCGTCAGCGCCTTGATCAATTGCTGGGGACTGCGCTCGCGGATCAGGAATAAACCCGTAGAGGTCGAAAGGCTGAAATCATCGGGTGTATCTTCAGGCAGGGTTCGCGCCCAATCGAGCAGCTTGTTCTGCACCTTCTGATATCCCGGGATGCCGTTCACTGGGGTCGCCATTGTGGAACTGGTATTGACTGCCAGGATCACCTGCAAACCATTTTGGACCTTCTCTACGGCTGAGGGAGTAATCTGCTGCCCATCTTCGATTACCTGCAAATTGTCTGGGGATAAGGTATCGACGAAATTACCCTGTGCGTCTGATGCATCCAGGGTAAAGCTGATTTCTGGAAATGAACTCGCGTCTGGGGTACCGAGCGTGAGCATACCAGCATCCTGGGCAAACGCAGGGCTAAACTGACTGAGCGCTGCGGATAGGAAAAGGATGCTGAGGAAAAGCCGGAAAGCTTGTTTCAAACAGTCGCCTCTTTCGATGGAACCAGGGCTGTTTCTCTTGGGGGATGCATTAAGGATTCATTCTCCTGTTGTCCAAAAACATTTGAACCAAAGCAGCTCGTTTCGCTGCGCTTGGGGAATGAAATACTGATGTGAAGCCCTGGTTCGGCGTCCAGGGAAAATCGTAGGGCAACTCTTTCATTGTAATGAACCTATTATATCAAAATATATCAGATGCCGTATGGGAGTAAAAACCAGGGAGCTGCGAGTATACATTTTCCCACAGCTCCCGGCTGAATCCTTCGAAAAAAGCCTTTGTTACTTGTAATGCAAGATTTGTTGGCGCACTTCCCCCCAGCGCAGTGCATCCGCGATGCCCTGTTCGATGGGAAGCCGGGCTTGCCAGCCGATCAACCGCTGGGCAGTATCGGCATTGGCGTATGCGCCGGCAACATCGCCAGGGCGGGGCGGCTTTTCGACTTTGTTGATGGTCTGCCCGGATACCTTTTCAAAAGCGGTGACCAGTTCGCGCACCGTCACGCCGTGCCCAGTTCCCAGGTTGATCACCACGAAGCGCGATTCTGGATTGCCAGAACGAGTGAAGATCTGCTCAAACTGCTCAACTGCCTGTACGTGCGCCAAAGCCAGATCCCACACGTGGATGTAATCGCGGATGCCTGTGCCGTCTCGGGTGGGCCAATCCACCCCGGTAATTTCAAAAGCGGGCAGTTTTCCCAGCGCCACATCAACTAGTTTACCCAGGACGTGTGAGGGGTTTTTTACATGGATACCTGAGCGCATTTGCGGATCCGCGCCAATCGGGTTGAAGTAGCGCAATGCGATACCATCCATATCCACATAGGCGTCGCAGAAATCCTTCAGGATCATCTCCATCATGTACTTCGTGCGCGCATATGGGCTGCTCGGTCGCAAGGGAGCGTTTTCGGTAACCATGTAACCCGGCACTGCGTCATAAATGGAAGCAGAGGAACTAAACACGACGCGCCCGTGACCGAGTTCCTTCAATGAGTGGAACAGCTCTAGCGACTTGGCTACGTTTTCCCGGTAATATTCGTAGGGTTTCTCTACTGAATCCGGCACGACGATCAACGCCGCGCAGTGGATGGTCGCGAAAATATCGGGATGCTCCTTGAAGATGCGCTCCAGCAGCGCCCGGTCGGCAATATCTCCCTGGTAAAAGATGAAGCCCTGAGTAAACTCGACTCGCCCGGTGATCAGTGAGTCGAGGATGACCGGAGTGTGCCCGTTATCCTTCAAAGCTGAACAGATCGTGCTGCCAATATACCCGGCTCCGCCGGTAACCAAAACTTTCATGTTTCTACCTCGTCAGTATGGGTTTGTTAATGGGTTGACAGGCCGCATTCCAGGCCTGCCTGAATGGTTTGTAAAGCAGCAGTTTTTTCTGAGCTGCCGGGGGTCTGGCTGGCGATCCGCTGCCACAGGCGGCAAACCATCGGCTGCATGACCTCTGGCGAAACGGCGTTGGCATCCTGGCTCAATTTAAGCGCCTTTGACCAGAGCTGCATGTGCGCATACCCTTCAATAAAAGGAAACCGTTCTAATGGATCATTCGGATAATCGTTGGCAGAGAAGGCTTCATCGCCCAGCTCAGCGACGGTTTGCCAATCTCCTACCTGGCGCGCGAGATCGGCCTTTTCAAAATAGTAACACCAGCCATGTGCAATTTCAGCCCCATAGATCGCTGCGGGAGGGCGAGCAGCTGCCTGTCCCGCGCGCGGCACAGGCAGGATGGGTGTGGTACTGGAAAGCGCCAGGCTTTCTTTCAGGTAGGCGGGCACCATCCAGTTGTATTCTTCAATCTGGGGATCCATCACGCGCAGGCAGCCGGGTGGGTTGAAATAAACAGTCACTACCTGAGAGGTGTTACCCAGGAAGCTGGTCGCCAGGTAATTCAACCGGATGGGTTGATTTGTGGCAAAGTTGCTCAATGTTTCCGCCTTGCGGATAGTGGGATAAAAGAGGGCGTAATTCATTACTCGCGGATCGTTATAAGGGTCGAAGGTCCAGTTCAAGGGTGCTGTCAGAGAGTTATCCGTGTAATGAGTGACCGGCAGTTCATTGCTTAGCAGCGCCGTCCCTGGTTGGAGGCCCGGCATGCGCCAGGTGAGTTCCCAGAACAGGGTGCGCTGTATGCTCCAATCGCGGTTGTAGTCAATGGCATTTTGAAACTGTAAACCGATCGCAAAGCCTAACCCGACGGCCAGCAGCCCGGCTTTAGCGGCATGCGGCAGGGGCAGCAGCACCAGCAGCGCGGCTGCCAGCAAACTGGTCCCCAGCATAAAGGGCAGGGTGAAGCGGTCATTGGGGAAAACCAGGCCAATTTTGAGGTCGGTCAGCCAAAATGGCCCTCCGGCGATGAACAGGGCCAGCCCCCCCACGAAAGCAGGCTGCCAGCCCCACGCCTGAGGCCGCCACCAGGCTTTGAAGCCCTGTCTTAGGCTGCTCCGTCTGGCAGATTGGTAGAACAGCAGGTAAATCAGCGTGATGATCATGCCCGCCGCGACCAGCAGACTGTAGCGCTGCATATTTGCCGCGCCGATTTCTAATGCGTTGGGCTGGGTGAAAGCCTTGGCCCAGGCCCCCACGCTGACTTTCCAGACATCCGTCAGTACGGTAGGGATCAACTGCAAAATGGCTGGCAGCGGCTGCGTTTTCAATCGTGCCAAAAGCGCAGGCTGATACGTTTGGAAGCCGAACAGAACCGAGCGCCAATACATGGCTCCGGCAAACACGATCAGATACGGCAGCCAGGCCAGGAAGGTCCATTTTAACCGCTGCCGCAGATTGGGGACTGCTTCAGATAGAATCACCCAGATCAGCAGCGGGCGCAGCAGATCCATGAGGAAGAAATATTCCATAGAGAGCAAATTCAGCAGACCCAGCGCCAGGGAGGCGATCACCAGCAGGCCAAGCCAGGGGCGGGGTAAACGCGTGCGCAGGCGCAGCGCCAGCGCCATCAGGCACAGGGAAAGCAGGAGGGCCGACAGAACCAGGTAGAAATGAGTGTACATGAAGGCGATGAACTGCTGGCTAAAGCCGGGGTAAAGCACGAACAGCGCCGCTCCCCAGGCGGCAAACCGCCTGCGCGATGCATTTTCTTGGCTGCCTTCTGTGGGGCGGTCTGCCCAGACCAGGCGCAGTAAAGCCCATAACAGCAGCCCGGTAACCCAGCGCATCAGCAGGCCGATGATCTGCCAGGCTGCCGGCTGGCTGCCAACCAGTGGGGTGGTGAGGCGGTAAAGCAGGCCCCACACTGGGCGGTTAGTGGAAAAATAACGGGCCAGTCCCTGCCCGCCCATTGTGGCGGCGATCCAGGAGATGGGGAAATCGTCCCAATAAAAACCCAGCTTTGTCAGCAGGGGAGCATAGGCTGCCAGGCACAACACCAGCAGGAAGAACCCAAATAGAAATGGGTTTGAAAGAAAATGAATCGTTTTACGCAGCAGTACTTTCATGGCAGGGGCGGCAGTTGAGGGGGCAGCGGCTGGGCCGTGGTTTGCCCTTTCCCATCCCCGGCAGTAACCTGGCGTACCAGGTAGATTGGCCGCCGCTTGACTTCCTGAAAGATGAAACCAACGTAGATACCAATAAACCCAAGCAGGATCATCAGGATGCCGCCGACAACCAGGAGCACAAACATGAGCGAACTCCAGCCAGGAGCCAGGTTTTGCTGGTTACCCACAACCCACAGGCTGAGTACGTAGAGCATCTCGATTAATGCCAGGAAGAGCATCAGTACGCCCAGAGAGATCCCTACATACAATGGCACCAGCGAGAAGGAGAAAACGGCATTGCTCGCCAGGCGCAGCATCTTTTTTAAAGTGTACTTCGACTGCCCGCCCAACCGGGCAGGTGGGGTATAGGGCAAAATCACCGTCCGAAAACCCATCCAGGAGACCATACCGCGCAGGAAGCGATGATATTCCCGCATTTGCCTGAGTGCATCTACTACTGTGCGAGACATCAGGCGGAAATCTGCACCACCGGGTAGAATTTCGGTATCTCCCATGCGGTTGATCAGGCGGTAAAACAGCGTTGAGGTCTGGCGCTTGAAAGCTGATCCGGAAAGCTCGTCGGCCCGTTGGGTCAGCACCAGGTCATATCCACTGGCGGCCAGGTCAAGCATAGCAGGGATTAAGGTGGGCGGGTGCTGCCCATCGCCATCCAGGGTGATGACGTAATCGCCCTGGGCAGCATCCAACCCGGCAGTCAGCGCTGCCTGATGACCAAAATTGCGACTGAGTTCAATGGCCGTAATACGATCATCTGTGCAGGCTAAGTCTTCTAGAATGCGGTGCGTCTGGTCCGTCGAACCGTCGTTTACATAATACAGGCGGAACGCATACGGGAGGGTCCGAATCGCTTCACACAACTGCTGATGGAAGGCCAGCAGTGCATCTTCTTCATTGTAAACAGGAACCACAATCCCGACAGTTTTCAAGCCGGTTTGAGGGTGGGATAGAGCCAAGGTATTCTCTCGAGCCGTACAAGTGAGATCACCGGGTATTTCCCGGCAGGGCTAAGTATAACGGATTCTAAAAAATTTGGAGATTTACTTCTTAATGCGGTACAGGTATTCTCCTGCGCGTGGCACCACCAGGATACCTTCCGCTTCTCGCCCGGATAATTCATCTAGATTAATTGTGGCCGGGTCGCGGTAGCCCAGGTTGACCCGCTGGCATTCCTCTTCGGGGATACCCGTTGCCAGGGTCACCTTAATGCGCGGTGTTTCAACACCGTTTTCATAGGTGCCCATTCCACGCAGATGGGTCGAGTGAGCCAGAACGCCCCAGGGATGCTGTTGAAAGCGGTCCCATTGTTTGACAAAGTAATCACGCACATGATAACCCACCTCGCGGATGGTCTTGCCATGCGCGACGCTGAACTCCTTGATATGCGGCGCGTAAATGATGACCTCACCGCCATCGGCAATGACGGGCTCCATTTTGTACATGCCTTTTGCCCCGACCCAGATTTCATCGTACATCTCTGGCAGCACCGAAATTACCTGTTTGTAGGGTTTTTCAATCCAGCGCACATGCACCTGAGCGGAAAGATCCGCCGCCGCGGACCAGGCTTCTTCAGGGGTGCCAAAGAATACGCCAGAAACGCCTTCATGCGTGACTACGCTGCACAGTGCGTGGCGTGAAACCGGAATCATTGACGCAGCGCGGTCGATGACGCGCCGCATCGGGGTGTCTTTGGTGCCGATGGTGACAAAAGAAGTGATCAATGCGCCTAACCAGTGCGTCAGGTCGATGATATCGCTTCCGGCGATGCCAGGGAAGAAATATTTGTTGCCGCCGGAGAAACCAACCACTTCATGCGGGAAGACAGGGCCGCAGATCAAGAGTTCATCATAATCAAGGATGCGGCAGTTGAGACGCACGGGCACGGGGACTTCCATCAGGCCGTTGCTGATCGTTTTAATTTCTTCCGCCGGGATTGTTCCCAGATTCGTCAGCGCCTGGGGGTCTTTCCAGGCGTGGTTGAACAAGTTGACCGCAGCATACTGATTGGCTTTTTCAGCTGGGGTGATGCCGACCAGGTGCAGCAGCGCTTCTTCGCTCATTGCCGGGTGCGTGCCCAGCGCGACCAGGAAGTCTAACTGCTTAACTTTGCCAAGCAGCTGTTGGGTAATTATCCGGAAGTACATGGGCATGGGCATAGTGCGCGTGCCGTCTGGGATGAGCACCAGTACCCGTTTGCCTTCCAGGTGTAAACTTTCCAATCCTTGAGCGACGATAAATTCGATCTGATCCTCGGTCAGGTAATTTTCTAGGTCTGAAACACCAAGCACATTCATTTTTTACTCCATCTTCTTTTGGGCTTCTTGAAATCTATTTTACCCGCTATATGCTCATTTCGCTTATCTGAAGTGAGGATATTAGGTGGGAGCGCTGAAATTTGCCATGATAACGGCAATTTCATAAGTGGGGCAGTGGGGCTTTCACCAAAATAAAATAAATCAAGTAAAATTAACCATCCTCAGTGGGAAGGAAACAGGTATGAAACTACAAGTCGGTCAAGCAGCGCCGGATTTTGTTCTCCCCAGTCACCTGGGTAAGCAGGTGCGGTTAAGCGACCTGCGTGGAAAGAATGTTTTACTGGCTTTTTTCCCACAGGCCTGGACGCCCATATGAACCAATCAAATCCCGTCATATGAGGCCGAAATGGACTCATTCACGGGATTGAATGCCCAGGTTCTGGGTATCAGCATCGATCACCTCCCTTGTTTACAAGCCTGGGCCGAGAGCCTGGGTGGCATTCATTACCCCTTGTTGAGCGATTTTTGGCCGCATGGTTCCGTAGCGGAACGGTACGGCGTGCTGCGCACAAAAGAGGGCTATTCGGAACGGGCCATTTTTATCATCGATGCAGCGGGCATCATTCGCTACATCGATATCCATAATATTGATGACCGCCCGGATAACGAAGAGGTACGCAAAGTGCTGCGCCAGATCGAGGCGCAAAAGGTGGCCAGCCCGCAGCTCGAAAATCCTTATGGCATTTACTTTACAGATCCTGAAGCCGAGGAAATTCCGCAGGGCGAGATTGTGATTTACTGCGCGCGCTGGTGCAAGGACTGCCGCAAAGCCAAGGCCTGGCTCGACGAGCGCGGTTTGAAGTACGTCGAGGTTGATATTGATTACAACCAGACCGCGCGCAGCCAGGTACGAAAGTGGGCGAATGGTTTTCTGGTTACCCCGGTGATCGATATTAAAGGCACGATCATTCTTGACTTTGATGTGCCTAAATTGGAGGAAGCGCTCAGTAAAGGTTAAACCGGGGACATTTCGCGTACGTAGCGAACCGCCCGGCCTTGTTTTCCATCCACCTGTACCAACCCGAGCGCGCGCAGGCAGTAAACCATTTTGCGGGCCAGCCAATCTGGTTGGCCTGATGCTTTCACCAGGTCTTTCACAGTAAAGGTCTCCGGCAGGCTGGCTGGCAGCAGGCGCAGCAAATCTTGCGGCGTTTCAAATACTCGCCGCTCCATTACGTTCAACAGCCGCCGTTCATCTGTGACCCAACCCCTGCGCCGCCAGGCTTTCTTTTCTTCGTGGTGGCGAACTTCCTCTTCTTGAATTAGCAAGACTTCCAGCGAAAAATTTTCCTGCGCGATCAGAACGGGAATGTACACCAGCTGTTGAAAGACCTGCTCCACTCGACCGCGCTTAGGCGACTTGCGCCGCCGCGCTGGCTGTCCTTCTTCGACCGGGAGGCGAACAATCCATTTCTCTTGGGCTACCGGATAAACCAGGCGCACCGGGTGGCTTTTGACCAGTTTCGCCAGTTTTCGTTTGAGCGGGCTGAAACTACCCGTCTGGATTTCGACCAGCAGATCGCCGCGTACCAGGTCGATGATATAACCATCGACAGGCGCTTCCAGGCGGTCCTGAGGAATGGCATACCATTGTTTTAGCGCCGCATGCAGGGATTTCTCGTTATAGGTGTTGATCCCATTTTGCTCTGGGGTAAGTTCATCCAAATCTTCCAAACCGGCCATGCCCTGATTATACCGGGTGTTGGCGCATCACTTTCCCTCAATCCACATTCGCGCACCGTCACTGGTGATGTGGTACCACCCGCCCGGGTGCGTGTTTCGCCAGTTCAACTCACTGGGCAGCCAATCCAGGTTACCCGGTATCGCAATGATCACCTGAGGCGTAAAAGCCAGCCAATCTTCAGGCGCGGTGTCCTTCAGGTCCCGTGGCTCGAGCAGCAGCAGGCTCAGGTTAGCCAAGTTTTCAGGTGAGATGGACCCGGGCGCAACCCCACCGGGGATCAACGCGCGGAATTGATCCATTTGGAGCAGCAAGGCGCTGCCCTGTCCATTGTTTCCGAGACTTTCGAGGCTGACTTGTGGATGGATGGTCAGGGTGCTTCCAGTAGCGAATGGACTAGAAGCGATTTGTTGGTTCTGCAAGTAACGCGGCAGGCTCTGGCTGCTGCGGTTCGCTGGAAGATCGCAAGCCCACCAGGCCTGATCTGGAGGGTAACGCTCTAGCACGGTTGGCAGACTGCCCAGGGCGCTGGTACTGGCGTCGGTCAGCAGCAGGCCATCCAAATGGCGGTCTAACGGGGAAAGCCAGCGCCCTAACGTGTCGTTCAACTGCCGGGCGCTTGGCCCGCCGTTTATCAGCATGGTTTCTCCCCCTGGCCCGCGGATCAGCACCGCCGGGCTGCCGGTATTATCGATCACGACCACCTGCAGACGGCCATCTGGGGCAGCAGCCGCGGCGCGTAAGAGCAGCGCCGCTAGCAGCCCGGTTCCGACCAATACCAGGGTGGGCTGCACCTGGCTCTTCAGCATACCCGGCAGTTTCGAACTGACCAGCGGAGCGAAAACCACGGCATACATCAACGCCAGGGTGCCGAGATTCATTTCACCGAAAGTTACCACGCCACCAGGTAGGCTGGCTAAAACCTCAACCATACGAATGGTGTAGGCTGAAAGCGGCCAGGCCAACCAGGCCAGCAGATGGGCAAGTGGATCGCTCACTGCTCCAGCCAGCACAGCCAGGCCGCTGAGCACCATCACCAGCGGCTGCGGCGGAAGCACGAGCGGGTTCGCCAGCAGCGAACTCAGTGATAGGCGCTGAAAATGATACAGGATGATTGGTAGGGTCATTACCTGGGCTGCCAGGGTAAGCAGTACATATTCGCTCACTGGCCCGGCGATCCGTTTAGACGTTTGGGGCGAGAAACGTTTTTCGAGCAGGTGCATAAAACCTTGCTGAAAGCGATCACCGTACACCAACAAGCCGAGCGTGGCTCCAAAGGAAAGCTGAAACGAGGCGTCCCAGGGTAACTGCGGGTTAAACAGGCACATCAACGCCGCCGTGAAGCAGAGCGTGTTAACCCCGGCGGATCGCCGCCCGATCTGGTGGGCCAACAAGCTCAGGCTGCCCATGATCGCTGCACGCACGACAGAGGGTGTGGCACCGACCAGAATCGCATACCCACTGGCAGTCAAAACCGCCAGCAGCAGCGCCCACCAGCGGGGTAAGAGTTTTCCAAACAGGGTGGAAAACAGTGCCAAAAGAATCGCAAAATTGAAGCCGGAAATTGCGATAATATGCGCCGTACCCGTATCCTGGAAGGCCCGTGCCAGGTCTTCGGGCAGGTCGTTGTCGTTGCCGAGCAGGATGCCCGCCAGCAGGGGCGCTTCGGGCGCCGGGTAAAGATGGTAAATTTCAGCATTAGCCCAATCCCGCAGGTGGTAGATCTCGGCCATCAGCGGGTTACCCGCGTCGCGGCCCAGGCGTTTTATGCCAGGGTAGGTCAGGTAGGTATAGACGCCCTGGCGGGAAAGATAATCGCGGTAGGAAAAATCTTCATCCTCAGGCGGGGTGACCGGGCTGCCTTCCAACTGCAAGCGGTCGCCATACTGCCAGTTCCCCTGGCCTAGCGCTAAGGCGAGGATTACGCCATGGGCAGGTACAGCCGCGCTGGCCATTCCATTTGCATCGAGCGGCGCGACCTGTTCGATACGCACGCGCAGCTGTGTGGAGCGGTCGCGCCGGTCTGGGGCAGCATCCAATACACCCACCATCTGAAAACGGCCTTGATCATTGTAGGCGGCAATATGCCCATGATCTAAATCAGGATTGGCAAGCCCAAAACGCCATGCGCCCAGGAACAGGAATACCAGCAGCAGGAGGGGCGGGATCCGCAGCCGCGGCTCAATCTGCCCCAACCAGCGCAGCCCAACCAGCAGCCGGCCCCGGGCAGGCAGCCAGTGGCATCCAGGCCAACCCAGCAGGCTGACCCCGGCCAGGATAAGCCAGCCTGAATTTGCCAGGGGCAAATAAGCGCCGGCTAGCAGGCCAACAAAAAAGGCGAAAGAAATCCACAACAAAGGCACGTTGCACGCTCGTTGATGTTCACTGTGGTTCGCCCGTTGGGCGCGGGGTTACTTTAGCGTTTGAGGCCCGGCAGGATGCGGGGTGTCTTCCGGCGGTAGGCGCGGTATGCCTCCCCAAATTGATCTACCAGCTTCTGCTCTTCAAAAATAGTGCCGATCAACAGATAAGCGGAAAAACTCAGGTTGAGCGCCAGCACATTCCAGGTCATTACTGGGGTGAGCCAGAGCAGTACAAAAGAGGCCGTGTAAAGAGGGTGCCGCACCCAGCGATACAAGCCGTGCACGACCAGCTTATTCGTTGCAGGAGTGCTGTGCGCGGGGATAAAAAGCTGCTGGATGCCCAGGAAATTCATTGCCCCGGTTTGCATCACGCCGACCAGCAGCGCCACAACCGCAACAGCTTGCAGCGCCAGCGTCAGGAATACCCAGGGTGCGGGGATGGCATAGATCGTTTGGTCCGGCAGCAGCGGAATGAGGATCAGCACTGGCAGTACGGTCAACAGCGCCATTCCGACAAAAAATAGGCGGTAGTAGCGCTGGTAAGCAGCCGGCCCGACCAGGCGGGCAGCCCACGCCTTAACGCGCCGGGAAGCCAGGATGGAGTGGAACACTCCATACCCGGCGCCTGCTACGAGAATCCAAAAAAAACCGGTACCTGCCATTATTTATCCTGATCAGAAGTATAGCGGAAAAATGGTAAGATGAGCATGAAATCACAGCCGCGAGACAGGTGCAATTTGCGGTTGAAGGAGATGATATGTCAAAGTTGAGCGTAGGGGCTCCAGCGCCAAAATTCCAATTGCAAGACTTATTGGGAAAGCAAGTATCACTGGAAGATTTTTTGGGCCAGGTGGTGTTAGTCAATTTCTGGTCAGCGGAATGCCCATGGGTAGAGCGGGTAGACCGGGCGCTGCTTGCAGAGCAGGCACAGGTGGTGTTATTGTGCGTGGCTTCGAATGCCAACGAACCCCCTGAAATGCTGCGGAAGGTCGCGGAAGAACGAGGATTAGCCTATGTGCTGCCCGACCCTGGACAACAGGTTGCGGATCAATATGGCGTCGAAGTCACCCCGCACTTTTTCTTGATTGATTCTGAGGGACTGCTGCGTTACCAGGGGGCCTTCGACGACGTTACCTTTCGCCAGCGCGAACCTTCCCAGGCTTATTTATTCGATGCAATCCAGGCACTTCACCGCGGCGAACCCGTGCCCCTTGCCGAAACTATTCCTTATGGCTGCACCTTAGTGCGTCATAAGGTGATTTAAATCGAGCCCTCCCGGACAGCGCCAAGGCCGTCCGGGAGGGCTAAATAAATTGCTTTACAGCAGGAGAGTACCGGCTGCCAAACCGGACAGGCGGCGGAAGGTGACCGTCCAGGTTGTATCCAGGTAGGTGACGACGACCGAGCGAATCGCCAGTAAGATGGGCAGGTAGATCACGAACAGGATCCCGGAAACCAGCAAACCGCTCGACATATACGTGCCGTTGTTGATAAACAAAGTTGCCAGGAACGGGCTCAAGATCATCAGCATAGGGATGCCGATAATCGCGCTGATGACCAGGTTACCCAGGATCAGGATCAAAGCCATGCCAATTACTTGGCCCGGGTGCGCGCGGATCATGTTCCAGGCCCGGATAATGCCGTCCATCACGCTAAGATTTTCACCAGTAATGGCGATGATCGCTAGCTTGAAAAGCACGCCCAGCGCGAGGAAGAGCGGTACCAGCAGGCAGAATAAGGGCCACAGGCACAGCAGGGCAATGCCCAGGGTCAGGATAGTTGGTACTGCCAGGACCAGGACCACGCCAATGCCCACCGCGAACTGCACAATGCCTAGCATCAGTACACGCCAGAAGAAGCGCTTGCCTTCTTCATACAGGCGGGAAAAGGTTAGCGCATTTTCGCCGCTGTCCGCCAGCCAGGCTCCCCGGGTTAAGCCAGCTTCGCCTAAAGCACTCAGCAGGATCAGCAGAACGACAACCACCAAACTGAGGAACAGCAGCAGTACAAAGACCGGCCATTGAATGTGCGGGAAAATCGCGTTTGGCCCGTTGAAAATAGAATTGCCTTCAAAGCGGTAATTGAATTGATAACCTGAGCCGCTGCCATTGCCGTTGGCAAGCAGTCCGGCGAACAGGCCGAAGATCCACAAGACTTTATACTTCCAGGTGATTTGCCAGGCACGGGATAAAACTTCACCAAAGTTCATAGGGAAAAACTCCTTTATGAGGAAAGTTGATTTGTCCCTGAACACAGCCAGGGGGCAAACCAGTCCAACTCATAAAGATATACGGTTATTCCCACTCAATGGTTGCAGGCGGTTTGCTGGTCACATCATAAACCACCCGGTTGACCCCCTGCACTTCATTGACAATGCGGTTGGCAATTTTCCCCAGCAGGTCATACGGCAGGCGCGCCCAATCGGCAGTCATGAAATCATCCGTGGTCACGGCGCGCAGGGCGATGCTTTCCTGATACGTGCGCTGGTCTCCCATCACGCCTACCGATTGAATGGGGAGCAGAACGGCAAAAGCCTGTGAGATCTGCCCGCCGCTATTTTCCGCGTTCCGCTTTTGATTCAATAACCCGGCTTCACTCAACTCGCCAGTAAAAATTGCGTCTGCGGCGCGCAGGCGCTCCAGGCGTTCCCAGGTAATCTTGCCCAGGCAGCGCACTGCTAACCCAGGCCCAGGGAACGGCTGCCGCCAGACCAGCTCTGGGGGCAGGCCCAAGGCTTCTCCAACGGCGCGCACCTCATCTTTAAATAGATAGCGGAGTGGTTCCACCAGGGAAAACTGCATGTCTTCTGGCAGTCCGCCAACATTGTGATGGGTCTTGATGCGGTGAGCTTTGTTGCGATCCGGCGCTGAGGATTCTACAACATCCGGATAGATGGTCCCCTGCACCAGAAAGCGCGGCTGGCCCAACTTTAGGGCTTCGGCTTCAAAGAGGCGGATGAAAGTTTCTCCAATAATCCGCCGTTTCGATTCGGGTTCGGTAACGTCCTGGAGGTGGTCCAAAAATTCCTCGACGGCATTGACGGTAAACAGCTTCACACCCTGGTTCTGCCGGAAGGCTTGTTCCACCTGCAAGCGCTCGTCCTTGCGCAGCATGCCGTTATCGACAAAAACGGCGGTCAGTTGATCGCCAATGGCACGGTGCACCAGCGCTGTTGCAACGCTGGAATCGACCCCGCCGCTGACGGCAGACAGCACCCTGGCATCCCCAACCTGGCGGCGAATGTTCGTGATGCTTTCCGAAATAATGGATTCTGGGGTCCAGTTGGGTTGCGCGCCGCACACATCCAGCACGAAGCGGCGCAGGATTTCCTTACCGCCCGGCGTATGATGCACTTCTGGGTGGAACTGCACGCCAAATCGCCGCCCAGCCTGGTCGCCCATAGCCGCGTAGGGGCTGTTTTCGCTGATCGCCAGGCGCTCGAATCCGGGGGGCAGCTTCTCGATCCGGTCGCCGTGTGACATCCAGACGGGCTGGCTGCCTTCAGGGAGGAGGGGATTGGCGTGTACCGTCTCGATGCGGGCTGGGCCGTATTCCCGTTCTTGAGAGGGTGCCACACGCCCGCCCAATGCCTGCGTGAGCAACTGCATTCCATAGCATATGCCCAAGACGGGCAGTCCGCTTTCCAGTACGAAGTCGGGCAGTACGGGCGCGCCGGGTTCGTATACAGAAGCTGGTCCGCCGGAAAGGATAAAGCCGCGCACCGGGCGGCTCATCATTTCTGCCGGGTTTGCGTCCCAGGGGTAAATTTCAGAAAACACTTGCAGTTCACGAACTCGCCGCGCGATGAGCTGCGTATACTGCGATCCAAAATCCAGGATGACGATCTCGTCAGGCATGGCATTTTCCCTCGGTTTCAAGTACCGGCTCAGTCAGCAAAGGAGATGGTTCCGTTTTCCATGGCTGAAATGCAAGCCAGGGATACGATGGGTACACCCAGGTGGGATAAGGCTTCGCGTCCCCCTTCAAATGATTTTTCAATTAATGTGCCAATTCCGACAATCTCGGATCCGGCTGCCTGCGCCAGGCGCACCAGGCCTTGAATGGTAGCGCCTGAAGCCAGGAAGTCATCGATGATTAATACCCGCTCGCCCCGCCCCAGGTATTCTGGAGAAACAATCAATTCCACCAGGCGGCCCTTGGTATGTGAAGGCGCGATGGTCAGGTAGACCGTGTCTGGCATCGTCACCGGTTTGGATTTGCGCGCATAAACGACTGGTAGATGTAAGTGCAACCCGGTCATCAGGGCGGGGGCAATCCCAGAGATTTCTGCTGTCAGAATCCGGGTGGCATTGACATCGCGAAAGTGCTGCGCAAATTCCTGCCCGCAGGCGTTCATTAGCTCAGGGTCAACCTGGTGATTGATGAAGTTGTCTACTTTTAAAATCCCGTTACCTAAATTCCGCCCATCGCGTAAGATGCGATCCTTTAGAGCCTGCATGTTTATTCTCCTCATCCTTGAGTTTACCGCTTTGAATAATCCAACGGCTTTTTACCAATAAAAAGAAACGCCATAAAGAGCGCTGCAGGGGATTTTACTATATTTCGCCGGTTGTTTAGACCGGTTTGTTGAGACTCTGTAAGGTTAGACTATGCCAATATGGTTTATCTTAATTGGTAATCAGACCCAAATCATAGAAATACAAATGTATAACTTAAACAATACACTTTCAACAGGAAAAGGATTATGAAAAGCAGTGTTGCCCATTTTCAGGCGCGCATCAGGGGGGCGCTTCTGCTTGTACTGTTTTTAGCGGTCATTTTTTTGGCAGCTGCCCTGGAACATCCCAACCGCGCCGCCGCAGCTACTTCCAGCTGCTCTTCAGGTCAGAAGTGCGTTTATTTACCGTTGGTCAGCAGCACAATCGCGAGTGACCTGGCGATTACAGGGATCGAAGTGACGCAAGGCATTCAAGATCCGCAAAACAGCGTGCCTTTGGTCGCCGGACGAAACACCATGCTGCGCATTTTTACCCGTGCAACAGGCTATAACCATTCGATTTCCAATGTAAAAGTGAGTGTTACCGCCAGTAATGGCAGTTTTACCTTGAACGGATCGCCAAAAGCCGTCTCCGCGTCGGTATCCCTGTCCAGCAATCGGGCGGATATGAACAGCACAATAAACATTCCGATTTCATCGGCCTGGCTGCAGGGTGCGGTAAATCTGACGGTGCGGCTAGATCCGGATAATGCTATTGCTGAATCAGATGAAAGCAATAATGTAATCACTCGACAGCTGGTTTTCCATGCGGTTCCACCCCTCCAGGTGCGCATTATCCCCATTACTTATATCGATACCACCACGAATCATACCTACGCATCTTCCCATGTGGATACCATCAGTGACTGGATTATGCGCACTTATCCGATTAACCAGATTCTGATTACCTGGGGTGATCCATACGTTTTCAAAGGCGACCTGCGCACCTCAACTGATTTTTCGCGGCTGCTATCTGAAGTTACCGCTTTGAAATCTTCCGAAAAAGGCCCGGCAGAGCAGGTTTATTATGGTTTGATTCCGACCAAAGACAGCAGTAGCTCATGGTTTTATGGTGGTATTGCTGGGATTGGCTGGATAGGGGCACGAACATCGGTCGGGTTGGACTTTTCAGGTAGCACCTCGCAAATTGCCGCGCACGAAATTGGACACAACCTGGGCATGGGGCATACTCCCTGTGGTTTATCGGGGGGCACTGACCCGGCTTTTCCTTATAAAGATGGTTCGATCGGGCAGTTTGGCATGGATGTCAGCACGAGCAAACTTTATGATCCCTCGCTCAAAGACGTGATGTCATACTGCGATCCGAAATGGATTTCGGATTATACCTACAAGGAGTTCTATTCCTCCCAGGTTGCAAACGGAGCGAGTCCGGCACTGATGCGGTCTGCGGTGAAAGCGGCCGGAGTCCAATCGACACGCGGGCTGCTCGTTCGGGCACAGATTAACGCGGATGGCATTAGCTTGCTTCCCGCGTATGTTCTGCCAGATGAGGTTACTCAACTGCCAGAGCCGGGCGAATACACAGTGCAGTTGTTTGGCGCAAGCGACAACCTGTTGAGTGAGGTCCCGGTCAGGGCGTATGCGGCAGAGGATGAAACGTTTTCAACCGCAGCGATCAATGCGCTGTTGCCGCTGCCAGATGAAGCAGTCACCAAGATGCGTCTGGTGAAGGATGGCCAGCTGCTGGCTGAACACACGCTGGAAACGCAGCCAGCTGACCCGGCAGCCACAGCTGTGCCGCAAAATGCGCAGGTGACCCTGGCGGGCAGCCAGGCGCAGGTGACCTGGGCAAATAGCCTGGCTCCGGTGCTGCTGCGCTACTCTACCAATGATGGCCAGACCTGGAAGTCATTAGGTGTGGATCTTGAGGGCGGGCAGCTGGCTGTTCCGGATGCGAATCATTTCTCTGTTTCGCTTACGGATCCGGCAGTCCACTTTCAAGTGATCCCTGCCTGGACCTGGAAGTAAACTAACCTGCCCTGGCGTTGAACCACTGCTGTAAAGGCAGTGGTTCAACGCTTAAGATGCAGATTGCGGGCTGGTAGCCACCCAAAATCGGGCTGGTAGTGCTTTTGTGTTAGAATCGAAAAGCATGGCTCCAACATTCTTTTTAGCCTCAAACTCGCCCCGCCGGCGGCAGTTGCTGTCTCTGACGGGGTGGAACTTTTCCGTTCGTCCGGTGGATATTGATGAGCGACCCTTGCCCGGCGAGCTTCCGCCCGACTATGTCTTGCGCCTGGCGGAAAGCAAAGCGCGGGCAGCCGGAGCGCTTGCCAGCCCTGGCGAGCTCATATTGGCTGCGGATACTACCGTGGCGGATGGAGAACGGATTTTAGGCAAACCAGGGGATGCAGCAGAGGCGCGCGCCATGCTGCAAAGCCTGCGCGGGCGCGAGCATGTGGTTTATACCGCCATTGCTATCTTCGATCCGGCTGCCGTGCACCTGGTGACGGATCTTTGCGCCGCCCACGTCTTGATGCGCGGATACACAGATGTTGAAATCGATACTTACATCGCCAGCGGTGACCCGTTTGATAAAGCCGGCGCGTACGCCATTCAAAATCAGGGATTTCATCCGGTCGAACGCGTTTCCGGCTGTTATGCCTGTGTAGTGGGCTTGCCGCTTTGTCAGGTGGTGCGTGCAATGGCGCAGTTCGGCCTTAAGCCACCGCGTGATATTAGCGCTGCCTGCCCAGAAGCGCTGCAAATCGATACTCCCTGCCCGAACGCCGAACGGGTTTTGCTTGAAGATTGGGCTGGCGATGCAGGCGCTGCGCTGAATGAGGAGAACCCGACATGAAATCACGCGCTTTCCTTTTGCTGCTGGTTCTGCTCCTCTCGGGGTGCGCAACGCTCAAAACCACATTGCCGCTCAAGATTACCCTTGACGCAAATTTCTTGCAGCATCCGACCCAAAGCCGGATCCAGACGGCAAACCCGGAACGGAGCGCGCTCGCTTTCCTCACCGCCTGGCAAGCGGATGACTATTCGAGTATGTATACTTTGCTCACGCCGGTAAGCCGCGACGCACTTCCCCTGGATCAGTTTACCGAGCGCTTGAAAAATGCAGCGATCAGCATGACGCTGCAAAATTTTGATTACGAGATCCTCTCAGCTTCGACCAATTTATCCAGCGCGCAGGTTGCTTACCGGGTCACCTTCCACACCAAAATGCTGGGTGACCTGTCGCGTGAGATCAAAATAGAATCTCACGCTGGCAGACCAGGATAGCTGGCAGGTGCAGTGGGATGATGGATTGATCTTGCCCGAACTGCATGGTGGTAATCAGCTGGTATTGGATTTAAAATCGCCTACGCGGGGAAATATTTATGACCGCAATGGAAATCCGGTGGCTACTGCCAGTGATGTTTTTGCCATTGGGCTTACGAAAAGCGAAATGGACCCCAACCAGGAAAGCAGCTTATTAAGTGAGCTTTCTAAGCTTACGGGCAAAACGCCTGAAGCCATCCAGGCGATGTATGCGGGTAGTTCAGGCACGGAAGACTATGTGCCTATCGGGGAGGTTACTCGCGCGCAGGTGATGGAGCGTTATGATGTTCTTACGGGCCTGCACGGCTTGCATCTTAATCCCTATAAAGGCCGCTTTTACTTTTCTGACGGCATCGCTCCGCATATCACCGGTTATGTTCAACCCATTTATGCCGAGGAAAAGGACCAGTACCTGCGAGAAGGATTCAGCCTGGATGACCGGGTGGGTAAGGCTGGGCTGGAGCAGTGGGGAGAAGATTACTTGTTGGGGCAGCGTGGGGCAACCCTGTATGTAGTAAACCAGCAAGGTGAAACTGTCACCCGGCTGGCGCAGGTAGACTCGAAACCATCCCAATCGATTTATATGACGGTCGATGAGAAGTTCCAGCTGGAAGCTCAACAGGCGATCGCCGGGTTTAATGGCGCGATTGTGGTGTTAGAACGGGATACCGGGCGCGTGCTAGCCATGGTTTCTTCTCCAGAATTTGACCCGAACGCCTTTGAAATCGCCAACTATAATGGGTCCAGGCAGGTCCAGCAGATCACCGGGGATGGTCAAAACCGCTTGTATAACCGCGCTTCAGGTGACGGCTATCCACTGGGTTCGGTGTTTAAAATCATTACGATGGCCGCCGGGTTGGAAAGTGGTTTATTTACCCCGGAAGACACCCTCGACTGCCAATATGCCTGGACAGAGATTGACGGACTGACCCTGTACGATTGGACGAAGGACCTGGGGGTTAATCCCAGCGGGGTCCTGACCCTGCCAGAAGGGCTGATCCGTTCGTGTAACCCCTGGTTCTATCATATTGGCTACACTCTTTATACTAATGGGCACGCGAAAGATGTCAGCAACATGGCGCGCTCCTTTGGCCTGGGCTCCAGCACGGGCCTGGAAGGCACTGGCTTTGATGAAACAGGTAATATTCCCGACCCACAAAGTGAACAGGCCGCGGCATTGATCGCTATTGGGCAGGATAAGGTATTGGTTAACCCATTGCAGGTGGCGCGTTTTGTGGCTGCCATCGGGAATGGCGGCACGCTTTATCGTCCGCAGGTGGTGGAAAAGATTGTGGACCCGGATGGGAAGCCTTCGTTAGCTTTTAAACCGGACGCGCAGGGCACGCTGCCGGTAAAGCCGGAAAACCTAAAAATCATCCAGGATGCCATGCGTGCTGTGACGGAAGACCCGCACGGTACGGCAGTTCGGGCTTTTTCTGGCTTGAATGTGACCGTTTACGGGAAGACAGGCACTGCTCAGAATGCTTCTTCCGGCAAACCCCACGCCTGGTTTGCCGGGTATACCGATAATGGCAGCCCGGATAAGCCGGATATCGCCTTTGCGGTGATCGCTGAATATGCCGGTGAAGGCTCAGAAGTCGCCGCTCCGATTGCCCGCCGCCTGTTAGAAGTGTATTATATGGGCCAGGCCCAGCGCGTCTATCCCTGGGAAGCGCGCATCAATGTGCCGCGCAGCGCTGTGCCAGATACCTCAGGATCACCTGCCCCATGAGGAAACTTAAATGAGTGAGAACCTGTCTGGCTGGGTAACCCGGATGCAGTCGGGCTTTATTACAGTAAGAACTGAAACAGCGGGCGATGTGGTTTGCCGCCTGCGCGGGCGCTTGAAACAGCATCGCTTTCAAGGGGATATCATCGCGATTGGCGATCTGGTAAAAATTTCCCTGCAGCCGGAAGGTACGGGAATGATTGAGGAAGTTGAACCACGCCAGCGGGAATTAGCGCGGATGGCCCCGACTCCGCGTGGTGAGATTAAACAGGTTTTGCTGGCGAACCCTGACCAGGTGCTGATTGTGTTCGCCTGCGCGCACCCCGAGCCGCATCTGCGTATGCTGGACCGCTTCCTGGTAATCTGCGAGAAGCAAAATATCCCGGCGATTATCGTGGCCAACAAAGTAGACCTGGTAGGCATGGAAGTTGCCCAAAAGTTATTTGGTGATTACCCTTCCCTGGGTTATCCGGTGATCTATACCTCTGTTGCAACCGGGCAAGGGGTGGAAGACCTGCACCAACACCTGATCGGTAAGCTGTCGGGGTTAGCTGGCCCGTCGGGGGTAGGTAAATCCAGCCTGCTGAATCAAATTCAGCCGGATCTGGGTTTGGCTGTACGCACCATTAGTGAAGCCACAGCCAAAGGCCGGCATACGACAGTCGTGCGCGAGATGTTTCCACTGCAAGAAGGCGGTTACGTAGCCGACTTGCCCGGTTTAAAAGCGCTGGCGCTGTGGGATACAGAGCCGGAAGAACTGGATGGCTACTTTCCAGAACTGCGCGATTTAGTCGCTTATTGTCAGTTTAGCGACTGCACCCACCGTATGGAACCGGGCTGCGCCGTCCGCAAGGCAGTCAAGGAAAACCGGGTCAGCCAGGAGCGGTATGAATCTTATCTGCGCATGCGCTATGGAGATGAAGAGGAGTAGAAGGGAGGAACATCGATGAAAGCAAAACAAATTCTCACCTGGGAAAAATTGACTCTGAAACTGCGCAACCCCTTCCGCCTGTCTTACGGGGTGAGCGAGGAGCGCCAGGCCTTTTGGATTCGCCTGGCAGAGGATGAAGGTTGGGGGGAGGGAACCATTCCACCTTACTATGGCATTGATCAGAACGCGATGATTGGTTTTTGGGACGCTGCTGCCCAACGGCAGGATGCACTCCCTGAGGATGTGGATCGGATCGAAACCTGGGTAGGTCTTGACGGCCCAGCCCCGGCCCGCTGCGCCCTGGAACTGGCCCTGTACGACCGGATTGCCCGGCAGCGAGGGTTGGCGCTGTGGCAGCTGTTGGATGTGCCTATCCCAACACCCCAACCGACTTCCTTCACCATTGCAGTGGATACCCCTGAAGGAATGGCACGCATGGCGACAGAGATGGCTGCCTTGCCGGTGATCAAAGTGAAACTGGCGGGGGACAGTGAGGATGAAGACCGCCTGGCGGCAATCCGCGCGGCACGCCCCGAGGCCAGCTTGCGAGTAGATGCGAATGCGGGCTGGTCCTTTGACGTAGCTGTAGAATACCTGCGGCGGATGGAGAAATATAACCTGGAGATGGTAGAACAGCCGCTGGCGAAAGATGCGATTGAGGATATGGGACTGCTGCAATCCCGCACGAGCATCCCGATTGTGGCGGATGAATCGGTGCAGAGCCTGGCAGATGTGGCCCGCCTGGCAGATGCCGGCGTGAGCGGCATTAACGTCAAGCTGATGAAGGTAGGCGGCCTGACACCCGCCCTGCGCATGATCCACCTGGCACGCGAACGCGGCATGCGTATCATGCTGGGCTGCATGGTGGAAACTTCTCTGGGCACCACGGCAATGGCGCACCTGATCGGTCTGGCCGAATGGTTTGACCTGGACGCACCGCTGCTGATTTCGAATGATCCCTTTGAAGGGTTGACCTATACGGACCAGGCCCGCCTGATCCTGCCTGAACGCAACGGGATTGGGGTGATTTTGCGGACAACAACCGCGCAGTAAAGGTTTTTTATGAACATTGAACAGATACAAGCAACGCTTCAAGAAATTGCCCGGCCCTTTGCTGACCGTCGGCTGCATGTTTTTGAGATCACCCCGGTTAGTCTGGAAGGCGATCAGCTGGTTTTGCAAGGGCGGGTGCTGCAGGTAACCGACCGGGAAGTGCTGCGGAGAGATCTTCTCGCACGTTTCCCCAACCTGCAGGTGGACCTGACTCAGGTGGCGGTGGGGCGCCAACAGCCCCCGCAGATGCGGGTAGTGGCTACGAACTTAACCAGCCTGCATGTGGGGACTACTTTTATCACGGAACTGATGAGCCAGCTACTCAATGGCGCGGCGGTCGAAGTTTTGTGGGAGCAGGGAAATTGGGGATTTGTGCGTCAGGAGGATGGCTATCTTGGCTGGACCTATTTACCCTACCTGACGGACCTGCCCGCCGCGCAGCCGACGCATCTGGTCACAGCTCCGGTGGCGCTGCTGCGCCAGGCCAGCCGGTCTGATGCGGAAATCATCACCCGCGTGTTTGGGGGAACGGCGGTATGTGTTGACGATGCAAGCGGCGATTGGCAGCCCGTGACCCTGGCAGGCGGCGTCCGGGGCTGGCTGCCGCAGGCAGACCTGCGCGCGCTGGATGCTCTGCCGCAGACGGCTGAGGCGCGCCAGGTGCAGCTGATGGAAGATGCCTTGCGCCTGACGGGTGTACCTTACCTGTGGGGTGGAAGCAGCGCGAATGGCATTGACTGCTCTGGGCTTGCGCAGTTACTGCACCGCTGGGTTGGCCTGAACATCCCTCGCGATGCTGACCTGCAGTATGCGGCGGGAAAAGCGGTTGATCCGCCCTTTGCAGTCGGCGACCTGCTTTTTTTTGGCGAGACAGGAGAGCAGCGGCGCATCACCCATGTGGGCATCAGCCTGGGAGGCTGGCGCATCATCCACTCTTCGCGCACTCGCAATGGCGTACATGTGGACGATGTCCAGTCTGTTACACACCTGCGTGAAAGTTTCCTTTGCGCAGCTTCCTACATCCATAAAGCCTAGGCCCAGTATGACGGATTTTAGCATGCAGAGCCCGCTCGGTCCGCGAGTCACGATTGCTGGACGCGAGCGGGATTACTTTTCTGGGACAGGTTACCTGGGTTTGCAAAACCATCCCCTGGTGCTGCACGCGGCGCACGCGGCACTGGATCAGTATGGTCTGGCGACCGGCACCTCGCGCGGCGGCTATGGCGAACATCCGGTTTATGCGGCCCTCGAAGCGCAGGCTTGCGCATTCTTTGCCGCAGAGACCGTCCTGTATTACCCCTCTGGTTATATGAGCGGGTTGATTCTTGCCCAGGGTTTGGGCGAGCGCTATGAGCGTATTTTCTTGGATGAATGGGCGCATTACAGTCTGTGGGATGCCGCGCGCAGTACGCGGCGGCCTTGCATCCCCTTCCGGCATGCAGACCCCCAGGCGCTGCGGGAAGCGCTGCGGAGCGCGCTGCAGCCGGGTGAGCGCCCGCTGCTGCTCAGTGACGGCGTCTTTCCAATTTCAGGGGAAATTGCCCCGGCTGCGGCATATCAGGCTGTGTTAGCAGATTATGCCGGGGCCTGGCTGTGTCTGGATGACGCCCATGCTACCGGTGTGTTAGGTCCGCATGGCCGTGGTACGCTGGATTATTTTGGCCTGACCGGTGCCGGCCTGATCGCCGGGCATACCCTCAGTAAAGGCATCGGCGGTTATGGCGGGGTCATTGCTGGTTCAGGGGCCTTGCTGGCGGAACTGGACCGCAACAGCCGGGTTTACGTGGGCGCCAGCCCGCCGCCGCTGCCGGTGGCTGCCGCTTCTCGCCAGGCATTGGCTCTGGCTGAGGACCCACAGCTGCGCCAGCAGTTGTGGGAAAACGTAGCGCGGGCGCGCAGCGGCCTGCGCCAATTGGGTTGGGATTTGGCCGATACACCCGTGCCGATTCTATGCCTGGGCGCGCTTCCCGGGGTGGACCTGGCGCGCTTGAAGAATGAGCTGTTCGCACAAAATATTTGTGTGGCGCATGTGACCAATTACAGCAGCACTCCACCGGGCGGCGCATTGCGTATCGCGATTTTTGCGAACCACACGAAGGGACAGATTGATCGCCTTGTGACGGTGTTAGGCCAGCTCTTATAAAAGGCTTTAGCGGACTGGCGCCTGGATCATCCAGCGGCCCAGCTCGCCAAAGGCCTGAAAGATAGACGGTTCGTCCGTGACATTTTGGGTAAGCAAGAAGATCTGGCAGTCATCTGTATACCCCCAATCATGCAGCACGCCGGTAATCGAACCCGTTTTATGGTGGAAGTTCAACGTGTCGCGGGGAATGTCGCGTTTGAGCAGGGCATCGTCCTGGTTGACGGCGAATATTTCGTCTACCCAGGCTCGTTCGGCCGGGATCAGGCGTTGGATGCATTGGTAAAGCTGGATGCAGTCTCGGGCAGAGACGTAATTATCCAGGCCCCGCGCACGGGCTTCATAATCAAACAACTTGCGCTGCAGCTGTGTGTCCTGCAGCCCCAATTCTTCCTTAAAGATAGGATTAAAGGTTTCCAGCCCCACCCGCCGGATGACCAGATTAGTGCATAAGTTATCCGAAAGGGCTATCATCAGCAGCAGCACATCCTGGAAGGGAAGCTGCCGCCCGCGCAGCAGCCAGGATAAGCCTGAGCCTTGCACCTGCGTTTCGGCATCCAGGTCGCATACTTCATCTCGACTGACCATTCCCGCTCGTTCCAGCGCCAACCAGGTCAGTAAAATCGGCACTTTGATGATCGAGGCAGAAAGAAAGCGGTCGGCCGGGTTTGGAGAACTGCTCTTAAAAAATGACGGCTGGCCTTGTTTTGCATAGTAAAATGCGTATTGGCAGCCAGACTGAGCGAGGTTTGAAAATGGTAGGGTCATAATTATCGAATAATTTTAAATTAACTGGTCATCTGGCCAGGTCAAATGGCCAGGTGGTATGTTATATTAAGTTTCAATAACAAAAAATTTACAAGGTTTGACAGTCATGGCTATCCAGAGTATACTTGGATCTTGACTTCTCGCAAGTGCAATGACGAAACCGGTACAATGACATTTTGCACGGCCCATAAGTATTATCGAAGGTATCTTAATATCTAGTAAGGAAGCAGGTGAATGGCCGATATTCTCAACGTTGAGGGCCTTGAAACCCAGTTTCGCACTCAGGATGGGATCGTTCACGCTGTGAACGGTGTATCCTTCAAGTTAAAAGAAGGCGAAACATTGGGAATTGTTGGAGAAAGTGGTTGTGGCAAAAGCGTCACGATGATGTCGATGATGCGCCTGATCCCTTCTCCACCTGGAAAAGTAGTTGCAGGCCGCGCTTTATATCAGGGGAAAGATTTATTAAAGCTTTCTGATGAAGAGATCCGCGCCATCCGTGGTCAGCAAATTAGCATCATTTTTCAGGACCCGATGACTTCATTCAATCCAGTGCTTACCATTGGACGGCAGGTCGTAGAGCCATTAGAGGTTCACATGGGGATGACCCAGAAACAGGCTTACGAACGCGCCGCGGAGATGTTATCCATGGTAGGTATCCCGAACGCTCGGGACCGTCTGAATGATTATCCCCACCAGTTTTCGGGTGGGATGCGCCAGCGCGCCATGATCGCAATGGCTTTAATTTGCACTCCTCAGGTTTTAATTGCAGATGAACCGACTACTGCTTTGGATGTAACCATCCAGGCGCAGATTGTCGAGTTGGTCAAGCGTTTACGGGATGAGTTGGGCATGTCAATGATCTGGATCACCCATGATCTTGGGATTGTTGCCGGCCTGGCGCACCGCGTAGGCGTGATGTACGCTGGTTATATTATTGAACAGGCACAGGTAAAGGATTTATATGCTGAACCACAGCATCCATATACGCTGGGCCTGCTAAAAAGCCTGCCGCGCGTGGATGAATTATCTCAGCGCCGTCTGGTTTCCATCGAAGGTTTACCCCCCGTTTTATTCGAAAAACCGCATTACTGTCCATTTGCGCCGCGCTGCCAGTATGTTCGCGATCGCTGCTGGCAGGAGAACCCGCCTTTGTTGGAGGTTGCTCCTGATCACTTCTCAGCCTGTTGGGTTGATCCTGCCACCGGGAGGTATCGCGAATGACTGTGAACAACGACAATACTATTCTGCGGGTTGAACATCTGGTCAAGTACTTTCCGATCACCCGAGCGCATTGGATTATTTTTCAACAGCAAGCAGGTGCGGTTCACGCGGTGGATGACGTCTCTTTTAGCCTGACCCGGGGTGAAACCCTCGGCCTGGTCGGCGAATCGGGCTGCGGTAAATCCACTACCGGGCGCACGATTTTGCAGCTGCATCGCCCAACCTCGGGTCACGTCTTCTTTGAAGGAAAAGACCTGGCTGAGATGAAGGGTGAAGAACTGCGCCTGATGCGCCGCCGGATGCAGATGATTTTTCAGGATCCGTATGCCAGTTTGAATCCGCGCATGACGGTCGGCGAGATCATCGGCGAGCCGCTGGTGATCCATGGAATTGCCACTACTAAAGAAGCGCAGGAACGGGTAAAGGAACTGTTAAAGCTGGTGGGTTTGAATCCAGCTTATACCAATCGTTACCCGCATGAGTTTTCGGGTGGTCAGCGGCAAAGGATTGGTGTAGCGCGAGCGCTTGCCCTGCAGCCCGCCCTGATCGTTTGTGATGAACCCATCTCCGCCCTGGACGTGTCCATTCAGGCGCAGGTGGTTAATCTCTTGGAAGATCTGCAAAAAGAATTTAATCTTACTTATTTATTCATTGCCCACGACCTTTCGATGATTCGCCATATCAGCAATCGGGTCGCAGTGATGTACCTGGGCGTCATCGTTGAACTCACCCGGCGTGAGGAACTGTACCATCACCCGCTGCATCCATACACCCAGGCGTTGCTCTCGGCTGTTCCGGTGCCTGACCCACAAGCTGAAGAGAAACGCCAGCGGATTATCCTGGAAGGCGATGTGCCTTCCCCGGTCAATCCCCCGTCTGGTTGCCGTTTCCGAACACGCTGTCCCATCGCAACCAAAATCTGTGCTGAGGTGCGCCCAGAGTTCCGGGAAGTCTCGCCCGGGCATTGGGTCGCCTGTCATCTGGTATAACCATTGACTGGTCCTGGTATCTGCTTCGGGAAGGAGCAGGTACCAGGACCAGCCGGGTAAGTCAGGTTGGCTCACACCGTACGAAGTTCGACAGGCTCATGTCGAAGAAAGTCTCGCAGTTCAGTTCTTTTGACTGCGCCCGGTTGCTTTCGGAATAAAAAATGGAAGGAGGTGGTTGCCGGATTAGCCATAATTATTCCCACTGCTGGTACGTGTGTTTATAAGAATTGAGAACGATAAACACTGTTGAAAAAAAGACCTTTGAGGAGGAGATTCTAACATGTCCCGTAAAGCTTTAATGTGGACCATGAGCTTGCTTGTAATTGCAAGCATGCTGCTGGCTGGTTGCCAGCAAGCTGCAGCCCCCACGGCTGCTCCCGCTGAACCGACCGCGGCTGCGCCTGCAGCTGCTGCTACTGCAACAACCGCTCCGGCGGCCCCCACGGCTGCCCCCGCTGAACCGACCGCGACAACTGCTGCGGCAGTGCCGACGGCAACAACTGCCCCGGCCGCGTCTGGCCCCCAGACCCTGCGCATCAACATGGGTACTTACCCCGATAATATTGACCCGCAGAAGGCTTCTTTCGTCAATGAAATCGCGACGCTGAAGATGGTCTATGAAGGCCTCACCCGCCTGAACGACAAACTCGAGACCGTTCCGGGCGCTGCTGAAAGCTGGAAGTACAATTCCGATGCTACGCAGCTGACCTTCACCCTGCGGCAGGGCCTGAAATACAGCGATGGCTCACTTTTGAATGCCAAGCGCTTTGAATATTCCATCCTGCGCAACATCAACCCCGCCACCGCCGGCGAATATGCCAGCATCACCGATGACATTAAGGGCGCTCCCGAATGGCGCTCCGCGGACATCGCCAAGACCAGCGAAGCTGATATGGCCAAGCTAAAGGCCGCGGTTGGTGTTCATGCGCAAGATGCCTCGGGCAAAGAATGCACCGGCTATGACCAGACTGACTGCTTGACCCTGGTCATCGACCTGGGCAAACCTGCTCCTTATTTCCACACCGTGATGTCCCTGTGGGTAACTTACCCCGCCAAGGAAGAACTCATCACCGCTGGTGGCGATACCTGGCAGAATGATGCCAAAAATCAGCTCGGCAATGGCCCAATGATTCTCGATACCCTCGAGCAGAACACCCGCATGCTCTTCACCCCGAACACCAACTACTGGCGCGGCACTGCGAAAGTTGATATCGAATATCGCTACATCACCGACTCGGCCGTTTCCTTCGAAGCTTATAAGAACAATGAGTTTGATGTCATTGCGATTGCGGCGGAAGACCTGGCAACCATTCAGGCCGACCCGCAGTTGAATTCGGAAGCGCTGCTTTACCCTGGCTCCTGCACCTTTGACCTGAACTTCCATGAAGCCAAAGAACCCTTCAATGACAAAGCTGTCCGCGAAGCTTTCTCGTACGCTTTTGACCGCGCAGGTTGGGTGACGGACGTTCTGCAGGGCCTCGGCTCGCCGACTCAGACCTGGATCCCCAAGGGCTTCCCCGGTTACGATGCCAGCGAAGACCGCTTCTCCTATGATCCCGCCAAGGCACAACAAACTCTGAAAGATGCTGGTTACACCGTTGATAACGGCGTGCTGACTAAGGGTGGCAAGACCTTCCCGATTACGCTGACCTTCTCGGACACCCCACGTAACCGCACTCGTAACGAATGGATCGCCGGCAAGTGGAAGCAGGACCTTGGGCTCTCTGTAACTTTGAACCCGGTTGAGTCCACCACCTATACCGCCCTCACCAAAGACGTCAAGACTGCTCCACAGGTCTTCATTCTCGGCTGGTGCGCAGACTACCCCGATCCCCAGAACTGGCTGTCGGTGTACTGGAAGAGCGACACAACTTTCGCTTCCCGCATTGCCTATAATGACCCCGCGTTCGACAAACTGGTCAACCAGGCTGACATTGAACTCGATCCTGCCAAACGCATGGATCTGTACATGCAGGCGCAGAAAGAACTCATTGGCAGCGCTCCTGGCCCCATGGTCTGGAACAACGTCAATGCGTACCTGGTGAAACCGAATATCAAGGGTCTCGTTCAGACCCCGCAGGATGCGGACTTCCCTGGCAGCACTGACCCGCTGACCATCACCATCGAACCCGCTCAATAAACTGATCGTATAAAAATTGGCCGGCCGCGCCTGATACAGGCGAGGCCGGCCAATATCCCCACCTGGAAAGGGATTTTTTGTGTATGGCAACTTATTTAGTTCGGCGCCTTCTCTGGTTGATCCCCGTGCTGTTGACTGTATCACTGATTACTTTCGTATTGATGCACACGGCTCCGGGCGGTCCCTGGGATCGTGATCCCAGCGCCAGGCAGGTGGATGCGAATACACAACGTGTCTTGAATGAATATTATGGTTTGAACAAGCCCCTCTGGCGGCAGTTCGTTGCTTACGTTTTTGGCGATACGGATGTCAAGACCGGAAAATTTGTTTGCGGTCTTGTTTGCGGCAATATGGGCCCTTCCTATCGCCAGCGCGGCATGACCATTCAACAGATTATATTTGAAGCCCCCAATGGGAAACCATTTTGGGAAAGCCGTTTTGGCTATTCAGCCCGTCTGGGAATCATCGCGCTTAGTTTTGCAATTATCATTGGCTTACCCATTGGGGTGATCTCGGCGCTTAAACAGAACTCGGCCGTTGATTATGTCAGTCTGTTTATCGCCACAGTTGGTATTTCGATCCCGGGTTTTGTCATTGCGATTTTCTTGATCATCATTCTGGGTTCCTGGCTGCATCTGATTCCTATTGTGCCAAGGTCGTGGGCGCAGGTGAATGCCTGGGTTTTGCCGGCAATTGTGTTGGGCTTTGGCACCCTGGCGCGTACCGCGCGTCTGACACGCGCTTCGATGCTGGATGTGATGCGCATGGATTATATTCGCACGGCGCGCTCCAAAGGCCTTGCAGAACGCCTGGTGATTGTCCGGCATATGCTGCGCAACGCGCTGATCCCCGTTGTTACCTTCCTTGGCCCCTCGTTAGCCTTCCTGGTTACCGGCTCTTTCATTATTGAGCAGATGTTTTCATTCCCGGGCATGGGGCGCGCCTACGTGCAGGCCATTTCACAACGGGATTACTCGATGATTATGGGCACGACCGTATTTTTTGCCATCCTGGTCGCCCTGGCGAATCTGAGTGTTGACTTCATTTATGTCTTCCTGGATCCGCGTATCCGGCTGGATAAGTAGGAGGTAAGTAACGATGGCAGAAACGACAAGTAGTACAACAAACAGCGCCTTGCAGGAAAAAGCCGTCGCCGCTACATTGGAGGTCAAAGGACCTTCGCGCAGCTTGATGATGGATGCCTGGTACCGCCTGGTGCGTAATAAGGGCGCCGTGGTCGGTATTGTGGTTATCGGGCTGTTCTTTTTTATCGCGATATTTGCACCGCTTATCGCCCCGCATAACCCCCTGGAAATGAACAGCGGCAAAGGCTACCTTCCGCCCTCCTGGGTATCGAAAGCGATAAATGGTAAAGCAGGGGATCCCCGGTTCTTACTGGGCACGGATACACTCGGGCGAGATGTGCTCAGCCGGGTGCTTTATGGGGCGCGGGTATCCATGGTGGTTGGCTTTGTGCCGACGATTATCATTTTGCTGGTGGGCACCGTGGTTGGCCTGTTAGCTGGATACTACGGCGGGCGCTGGGATAATCTGCTCATGCGCCTGACGGATGTGATCTATGCGTTTCCAGACCTGTTGTTTTTCATCGTCGTCATGGTCGCGCTGCGAGATACCTTCCTGGGCAATTTGTTCAATGGCATGTTCCTGTTATTCGCGGCATTGGCGCTGGTGAACTGGGTTGGCGATGCGCGGATTGTGCGCGGGCAGGTGCTGTCCTTGAAGAACAATGACTTTATTGAGGCGGCGCGCTGCATCGGCGCGAAAGACAGCCGCATCATGTTTAAACATTTGCTGCCCAATTCGCTGGGGCCGATCATCATCGTCACCGCGTTAGGGATCCCTGGCATGATTATCACCGAGGCGACCCTGGGTTATCTGGGCCTTGGCCTGCGTCCTTCGACCGATCCGCACGCCCTCTTCATCACCAGTTGGGGAGCGCTCATGCTAGAAGGGCAGTCGGCGATTAATGCCCAACCCTGGATGCTGCTCGCGCCTGCTCTCTGTGTTTCGCTGGTGGTGCTGGCCTTCACCTTCCTGGGGGATGGCCTGCGGGATGCATTCGATCCGCGTATGCGCGGCACTTCATAAAACCAATTTTTTCCTTGCGTTATTAAATGATGAGCAACCGCCTCTGGCGGTTGTCATCGTTTAATAGGACTTTGTAGACCACCCCTATTTGCTCCACCCGGTGGTAGAATCGGTCCTTGCAGCATGATTAGAATATAATCTCTCAAGAACTTACCTGAAAGGCTTTGCATGCGTTTTCTGAAGCTTTCCATTTTTATCCCGATTCTACTTGGCGCGGCCCTGCTGGCTGGCTGCCGTGCATCAACGCCTGCACCCCGGCAGACACCGCAGGTGTCCACAGCCCCGGTGGCGGCAACGACTGCCGCTATGCAGCCCACGCTTCCCGCAGCAGTCACAGCGACCGCTGCCGCGCCCCGCACCTTGGTGCTGTGCTTGCAGGATGAACCACAGTCCCTTTATCTGTACGGCAGCAGTGCGCGCAGCACCTGGGACGTGTTGGAAGCCATCTATGATGGGCCGTTTGATACCCGCGATTACACTACCCAACCGGTAATTCTGCAAAAAATCCCCAGCCTGACGGATGGCGAGGCTGCCTTCCAGCCGGTTTCTGTCAAAGCCGGGGATGCGGTAGTGGACGCGGACGGTAACCTGGTGGCATTAAAAGAAGGTACGAAAGTACTGCCCAGCGGATGCAGCGACCTGGGCTGCGCGCAAAGTTGGGATGGGAAAAGCGAGCTCTCGCTGGACCAGCTGGTAGTGAAATTTAAGCTGCTGGATGGGCTCAAGTGGTCAGATGGCAGCCCGCTCACGGCCGAGGATTCTGTATTTTCCTACCAGATCGCCTCTGACCCGGCGACCCCTGCTTCTCGCTATCTTTCCGATCGTACTGCCGCTTATCAGGCTCTGGATACCACTACGGTAGAATGGCGCGGCTTACCCGGTTTCTTTGATCAACAGTTTGGCTCTTTTTTCTGGTCGCCGCTGCCCAAGCACACCCTGGGTTCAAAGAGCGCGAAGGACCTGCTCACGGATGCCTCCACCAACCGCTCTCCGCTTGGCTGGGGGCCGTATGTACTCCAGGAATGGACGGCAGGGGACCATATAACGCTGCGCAAAAATCCGAATTACTTCCGTGCGGCGGAAGGACTGCCCAAGTTTGATACGCTGGTATACCGATTTGTCGGTGAAACTGCTGACGCTAACCTGAGTTCTTTATTATCCGGTGAATGTGATGCGCTTGACCAGAACCCTCAGTTCCTGGAAATGTTCCCCAGTCTGGTTCAACAGCAAACGGCTAAGAAAATTCAACTGTACCTGGGGCAGGGGCCAGAATGGGAGCACCTGGACTTTGGTATTCAGCCCGCTTCTTATGCGGATGGTTATAACCCGGGTTCTGGCGACCGGCCCGACCTTTTTGGAGATCCTCGCACGCGGCAGGCATTTGCTTACTGCATCGACCGGGCCAGTATTGTCAGTCAACTTCTTTATGATCGCGCCGCTGTCCCAAATAGCTTCTTGCCGCCCAACCACCCCCTCTATTTAAAGGACCTGCCGGGTTATGCTTTCGATCCTCAAAAAGGCCAGCAGTTGTTGGATGAAGTGGGCTGGAAGGACACGGATAATAATCCGGATACGCCGCGGGTAGCCGTGGGGATAAAGGGCGTGCCAGAGGGCACACCCCTCAGCGTAACTTACCTGACAACCCAGGCGAAGCTGCGTCAGGCAGTAGCCGAGGCTGTCTCCGGGTCATTACGCAAGTCATGCGGGATTGGGACAACTGTGAAATCGATGAACCCTGGAGAATTATTCAGCCCTGGCCCGGATGGGCCCGTGTTCGGGCGCAGCTTTGACCTGGTACAGTTCTCCTGGCAAGCCAGTTCGCAGCCCAACTGCCTGCTGTATTCAACGGCTCAGATTCCTGACTCTAGCAACCACTGGATTGGAGCGAATATCACCGGCTACAGCAATCCGGCGTTTGATACTGCCTGCGCAGGAGCCTACTGGGCGCGTGCAGGTGCTGCGGATTATGCGCAGCGCAATCAGCAGGTGCAGGCCATATTTGCCAACGACTTGCCGGTGATCCCTCTTTACACGGATTTGAAGATTGCCATCGCTCGCCCTGACCTCTGCGGGCTGACGATGGACGTCACGGCGCGGAGCATTTTTTGGAACCTGGAAGGGTTGAACTTCGGCAGCTGTCCGTAAGACTTTTGAATATTCTCGAGAAAGGGCCGCCCGTTTCAAGTGGGCGGCCCTTTTGATTGCCAATCCTCTGTCCTATTAGCTGGATAGGTGGCAGTGATAGATTTCTGCTTCAGAAAAAGCGTTCGTTGGGGCGATAATCACTGAGACTGTTTTCTCCTGCCCGGGGATGGGGCGGCTTTACTTCCTGGCGTTGAATGGTCACATCCCCTGTTCGGTACGGATAACATTGGCCGGGATTACTTTTCGCGCATGTTGTATGCTAGCCGTATTTCGCTCTCGGTCGCTTTTCTATCCGTGATTATCGCGGAACTGGTTGGTATTGTGGTTGGGGCCATTTCCGGGTATTATGGAACCTGGACGGATACCCTTTTAATGCGTTTAGTTGAGTTCTTGCTGACCATTCCGCAGCTGCCTTTGTTATTAATTATCTCTTCGATGCTAATTCGTAACCCAGATTTAATCCCGATTCCAGATGTTGTGTTAAACTTGCTTGGGAAGGTTATGCTTTTGCGGCCAAGTGATGTACGCCAGGCGATGATGATCGTTTTTGTGCTGGCAGGGCTGGGTTGGCTAGGCGCGGCGCAGTTAATGCGCGGCATGGTGCTTTCCTTGCACGATCAGACCTTTGTGGAGGCATCCCGTTCCTTAGGGGCGTCGGACCTGCGTATCATCTTTACGCATATGATCCCCAATTCAATGGCGCCCATTATTGTCGATGCCTCGTTGGGGCTGGCAGGTTACATTGTAGCGGAGGCTTCCCTCTCGTTTTTGGGATTTGGGATCCAGGACCCAATCCCTACCTGGGGAAACATGCTTTCAGCGACGCGGCAGTTTATGTTTGATCGCCCCTGGCTGCCGCTGTTTCCTGGGATGCCGATTTTTCTTTGTTCATTAGCATTCAACTATATTGGCGCTGGTTTGCGCGATGCCCTGGACCCGCGTTTAAAGCTGTAATCCATTTTGCAGAATAGAGTCGGAATGCAATTTTCTAACCTTATCTAGAATGAGGACGCCCGTGGAAGATTCGAAACAACAACCCTTGCTCGACGTACGTGATTTGAAGACGTACTTCTATACAGAAGATGGTGTGGTAAAAGCTGTTGATGGTGTGGATTTTTCCGTAAAAGCCGGTGAAGTGCTGGGCCTGGTAGGTGAATCAGGTTGTGGAAAAAGTGTCACTTCGCTTTCAATCATGCGCCTGGTGGGTGTGCCAGGGAAGATTATTCATGGCGAAATCTTTTTTAGCGGGAAAGACCTGCTAAAAGAGTTGGAATCCGAGATGGTGAAAGTACGCGGCAACCGCGTATCGATGATCTTTCAGCAGCCACAGTCCAGCTTAAACCCGGTTTTTACGGTTGGTGACCAGGTCGCCGAGGTGTTACAGATTCACCAGAACCTGGATAAAGACGCCTCCTGGAAACGGGCAGTGGAACTGCTCAGCATGGTGGGGATTCCGGATGCGGTGAATAAGGCCAAGGCTTTCCCGCACGAGATGTCTGGTGGGCAGGCCCAGCGCGTGATGATCGCGATGGCCCTGGCGATGACGCCAGAACTGCTCATCGCGGATGAGCCTACGACTGCTCTAGATGTCACCATTCAAGCTCAAATTTTAGACCTGATCCGCGGACTGCGCGAGCGGTTGGGAACCGCAGTCATCCTGATTACACATGACCTGGGAATTATCGCCGAAATGGCGGATCGCGTGGCGGTGATGTATGCCGGGCGCATCGTCGAGCAGGCGGAAGTGATGGACCTGTTCGAGTACCCGCTGCATCCCTATACTCAGGGATTGATTGGCTCCATTCCGGTTTTGGGACGGGTTGCCGACCGCCTGGACGTCATTCCTGGGTCCGTCCCGAACCTGGTGAACTTGCCCCCGGGCTGCCAGTTTGCGCCGCGCTGCCGCCTGCGTGAGAAGTATGGCTTGCAAATTTGTACTGAGATTGAACCTGAGCTGACGGAAGTACGGGCAGGTCATAACGTGCGCTGCTGGCTCTACGTTAGCCGTGGTGAGCATAAAGCGCCTCTCCAACTCGACACGACTTCCGTTCAGGAGTAGATAACGCATGACAGATAATCGAGTAGTCAATTCAAAAGACCTGGTTCAGGTCAAGAACCTTTATAAGTATTTTCCGGTCCGTGGCGGCTTGTTGCAGCGGGTGGTCGCGCAAGTTAAAGCTGTGGAAAATGTGTCATTTTCAGTGAAGGAAGGCGAAACACTTGGGCTGGTGGGGGAGTCAGGGTGCGGTAAAACGACCATTGGCCGAACCATGCTGCGGCTTACCGAGCCAACCTCGGGTGAAGTTGAATATGAAGGCGTTAATGTATTTGGCCTGCGCGGCAGAGACCTAAAGTCGATGCGCCGCAATATGCAGATTATTTTCCAGGACCCCTACGCCTCATTAGACCCGCGCATGCCGATCGGTGAATCGGTGATGGAGGGTCTGCGTATTCATGGGGTTGGTTCGCCGCGCGAGCGATTTGATCTGGCGATCCAAACGCTGCGTAAGGTGGGCCTGGAAGACTACCATGCCCGCCGCTATCCGCACGAGTTTTCAGGTGGTCAACGCCAGCGCATTGGTATCGCGCGGGCGCTGGCGCTGCGTCCCAAGTTCATCGTCTGTGATGAACCGGTTTCGGCTTTGGATGTGTCGATCCAGTCGCAGGTGTTGAATATCCTGCGCGACTTGCAGCAAGAATTTGGCCTGACCTACCTGTTTATCGCGCATAATTTGAGCGTGGTTGAGCATATCTCCAACCGTGTGGCAGTGATGTACCTGGGGAAGATGGTTGAATTAGCCAGCCGGGAGGAGTTATTCCGCAATCCACTGCACCCCTATACGCAGGCGTTGATGTCCGCGATCCCGATCCCGGACCCACGCGTGCATCGCGAGCGGATTATTTTGACCGGCGATGTTCCCAGTCCATTGAATCCGCCGACCGGCTGTCGTTTTCACCCGCGCTGCCCGGTGGCGATGGAGCACTGCAAAGTCGAAGAACCGCTTTTCAAGGAAGTCAGCCCGAATCACTGGGCTGCATGCTGGCGAGTAGCTTGATTCAAAAGTGAGTAATGGATGAAGCGTGTTCTGATTGTTGATGATGCACTTGACCTGGGCCGGTTGCTGCAGGATACCTTAAAGACTGTTCACCCGGACATCCCCATTTCAGTGGTACCTTCGGGGGAAGAGGCGCTGCTCGAATCCAGTCGCTTCACGATTGATCTGCTGGTAGCTGATTTGCGTTTGCCGGGCATGTCGGGCCTGGAACTGATCCGCAAACTGCGGGTCCGCCAGCCGAACGTTAAAGTCATCATGATCACCGGCTTATCCATGGATGATGCCCTGACCCGCCAGAAGGATGAGGCCCGCCCAGACGTCTTCATTCATAAACCGATCACCATATCTGTTTTCCTGGAAGCCGTCGAGCAGTTGATTGGGGATGGGCTGCCGCCGAAACCGGCACTGTCTCACAGCCAGCCGGTTGAAGAGGAGAAAAGCCGCCCGGCCCAGCGTACTGTTTTGCAGGAAATTTCCGGCGGGCTGCCAGGAGAACCGGTTGAAGCGGTAATTTCACCCGAGCCTGTCCATAAGTTGACTGAAACTAAGCCGGTTCCTGAGGCATTGAAAGAGGAAGAAGGGTTTTCAGCCGTTTTGAGCCGCTTACGCAGCACGTTAGGCGCGCTCTCAGCCGTACTCCTGGACGATCACGGACGCCTTGTGGCGCAGTCGGGGGATTTCCCGGACCTTTCTCTGGAAAATCAGCTGGCGTCGCCTATGATGGCCGCGGTAAGCGCCGGCGCGAAAATTTCTTATGTGTTAGGGCAGGTATCCAATCAATCGGTTCAAGGGTACCGCGGAAAAGCATTTGATTTGATCGTCGCCCCGGTCGGTCAATATACCCTGGCGCTTGCCTTAACCACTGGGCCATCAGTGCTGCGCCTGGCCCTGGCTTTTGAAGAGGCACTGAGCGCGCAAAGCGAGCTGGCGGCCCTGCTTAAAGGAATGGGCTTGCACGTGCAGTCCTCCGTAGAGGTCGGCGCGCCTGAAGTGCTGTTTGTGGAAAGCAGCCGGCCTGGGACGAAAGCGGAAGAAGCTTTGCCTTTGGATATCAAAGAAACGCCGCTTGGAAAAGACCCGGGTCTGAAAAAACTGGAAGAATTATTTACCGGTCATCAGACAGGCCAGCTGCGCTTGCCAGATGCCGATGATTTTTGGAACTCAGCGGCGGAGCAGCAAAACGCGAATGTATCCCAGCCGGGCATGCTTAGTTTCGAGCAGGCGCGAAAATTGGGCTTACTGCCGCCTGACCAGCAAGAATAATAGATTGGTAATAACGAAGGTGGCCGCAATTTACTGCGGCCACCTTCGTTATTACCAATCCAATCCGGGTTGGTTTGCTTTCGCTATTGCAAGATTAACAGTTATTAGGTAAAATCCATTCAGCAGGGAGGACCCTACTGATGGGGCGTGGTGCAATGGCAGCACACCAGACTTTGGATCTGTGGATCTAGGTTCGAATCCTGGCGCCCCAGCCTCTACCGCTTTGAACGTGAATGCTGATGCTAATAATTGCTTTGCCCAGGTCGCGTGCGTTGAATGGAAATGCTCCAGGTAAGAATCGCTACAGTATCTGGAATGTGAGCGGGCTTTGCGCCACAGAAATTCATGGTGCAGGGCCCTTTTTTGTTATTGGATTGAATGACGGAAAATTGTGATTGAGACTCTTTGGATCGTTTTTGGAATCGTCTTTCTGATTGACCTGCTGTTGGCGGCTGTGCGGGTGAGTATCCTCAACGCGCGCCTGCCTTTCTTGCTAACCCTGCGCGAGCAGTATCCCGGGCCAGTTGAACGGACGATGGCGCTTTTAGAACGGCCCCGGCTGCGCACGTCTTTGCGCCTGGGCGTGGTGGTGACCCATTTTATCCTGGAAGGTACGGCAATCTGGTTATTTATTTTGTTCATCGGGCGCGCGCCTGTTTTGGCGGCTGCTCTGGGACTGTTAGCCGCGGCGGGCTTGCTGCTGTTGATTATCGAGTTTATCCTGGAAGGGTTAATCCTGCCTCGCGCCGAATTGTGGGCTGTGCGATTTTCTGGGTTGGGCCGGGCATTTGATCTGCTGCTTTCGCCGCTGTCCTCGCTGCTGCTGCTGCTGCTGGGCTCTCCGGCGATGCTCGAGCACCGCCTCAGCCCGGTAACCGAGGATGAACTGAAGTCGTGGGTGGAAGAAGGTCAGCCGGAAGGCAGTCTGGAGCAGGGCGAGCGCCTGATGATCTATTCGATCTTCCACTTTGGCGATACCCTGGCGCGTGAGATTATGGTTCCGCGGATTGATATCCTGGCGCTGGAAGTGAGTACTTCCCTTGCTGAGGCGATCCAGGCGCTCAATGAATCGGGACATTCGCGCGTGCCTGTGTATGAGGAGACCATCGATAATGTCATCGGGTTGTTGTATGCCAAAGACCTGCTGCAAGTGCGCCTGGAAGGGCAGAGCCTGGCATCGCTGCGCAGTTTGCTGCGCCCGGCCTATTTTGTGCCAGAAGCTAAAAAAGTAGATGAGCTGCTGCGCGAAATGCAGGCGCGCAGCGTGCATATGGCGCTGGTGGTGGATGAATATGGCGGCATCGCCGGGCTGGTAACCCTGGAAGATATTGTCGAGGAAATCGTCGGTGAGATTCGGGATGAGTATGATGAAAGTGAAGAACAGCTTTACGAGAAGGTCGCCGATGATGAATACCTCTTCCACGGGCGGATTGACCTGGATGACTTTAATGATGTAATGGGTTCGCATTTGACGAAAGAAGTCGCGGATACATTGGGCGGTTTTATCTACAGCCAAATTGGGCGGGTGCCTGTGGGCGGTGAAAGGGTAGATGTGGATAACCTGACCCTGACTGTCGAGCAAGTCAGCGGGCGGCGCATCCATCGCGTGCGGGCGGTAAGCCACGCTACGGTTCCTGAAACGGAGGAGAAACTGAATGGCAACGAAACTGACGGATGAAGCACGCCAGCAGTTAATCGAAGCCGCTGTGCAGGTTCGGCGGTGGGCCTATGCGCCTTATTCCCACTATGCGGTCGGGGCTGCCCTGTTGACCGAGTTGGGGAAGATTTACGACGGCGTGAATATTGAAAATGCGGCTTATCCCACCACTATTTGCGCCGAGCGCGTGGCAGTTTTTAAGGCAGTCTCGGAAGGCGAGCTGCGTTTCACCGCCATTGCTGTGGTTACCTCCAACGGCGGCACGCCTTGCGGTTCCTGCCGGCAGGTGCTGGCCGAATTCGGGGTGGATACAGCGGTGATTATCGCGGATGAAGCTGGAAATGTAGTGAAGGAAACAACAGTCATAGACCTTTTGCCTGGCGCTTTCCTACCAGGTGATCTTGCTAGAGAGTGAGAACATGTGAAGCGAATAAGTGGGTTGGGGAACCGCCGCGGAGGATGCTATGCCCTCCGTTGAGCATACCCTGCATACCGAGGTAGTCATTCTCCGGCATACAAACTGGGGTGAGGCAGATCGTTTGCTGGTTTTGTTCAGCCGCGAAGCGGGGAAACTGCGCGCGGTTGCCAAAGGCGTGCGCAAAATGCACTCGCGCAAGGCCGGGCACCTGGAACCCTTCACGCGGGTCAAGCTGCTGATGGCACACGGCCGCGATTTTTGGATTGTGACCCAGGCGGAGACGGTGGACGCATATTTGCCTATCCGTGAAGACCTGGTGCGCACCGCCTATGCTGCTTATGTTGTAGAACTGCTCGACCGGTTTATCTATGAGGAAGGCAAGAACTACCCGGTTTACCAGCTGCTGGTGGAGACCCTCGAGCGTATCGCCACTTTGCCCGATCCCTTTGTGGCAGTACGCTATTATGAAATTCGCTTATTAGATTTTCTGGGTTTCCGCCCCGAACTGAACGTTTGCGTGCGCTGTGGGGAGGCCATCAAACCTGAAGACCAGTTCTTCGATGCAGACCAGGGTGGGGTGCTTTGTCCGCGCTGCGGGGCCGGAGTGCCGGTTGCGCGGCCCGTGAGCATGCAAACCCTCAAATTCCTGCGGCATTTCCAGCGCAGCACCTTTCATGAAGCCAGCCGCGCCCCATTTACCCCCGCAATTCGGCGTGAAATGGAGAGCCTGCTGAACTATAACCTTACCTACCTCCTGGAACGACGCTTGAATACGCCCTCGTTTTTACATGAAGTGCGGAAGGATTTAGAAGAATAAGGGCTGGTCAAAGAAGAAGGTCAGGACGGCCCTTTTCAAGTAGAAGCGGTTTATTTCAGATACCCCTACTTATACAAAGGAATCAGCCAGTAGGTTTCTTTGTCACCTTCTGCCGTCCAGCCGTTCAGATCGGCGTTTTTGACTTTCCACCATACCCAGCCGTTCGCGCAAGCCGGGCCTTCCAGAATCTCCATGCTGCCCGCGGGATTAATCAGTCCTATGATTTCCGCGTCCCGGTTGGGCTCTTTGCGCACGCGGTTTGGTAGAGGTGGGTTTTTGGTCACGTAAGCCAGATCGCCTATTTTCAGGCGAGAGGTAGGCGCATCCGGGCAAGGCTGCCACAGCACCACGCGCGGCGTTGCCGTCGGTACAATTGTAGGCTGGACCGAATTGCCGGTTTGCAGCTGCGCCACGATCTGATTGCTTTGGGGGTCAATTCGGAACAGGGCTGCCATTTGTTGGCTGAGCGCCCAGATAGCGTCTGGACTGGCGATCAAGCGGCTTAAAGGCGCATGAAGATCAATTTGCGCTTCGATCACATTGGTCACCGGGTTAATCCGCAGCACGCTGCCCCATGGCGTCATTGCCCATAAGCCTGAAGCATTGAACAGCAGGTCGGCGTAACCGGTGGGTTTACTTTCTTTGAGATCAATTGCTGAGAAGATGTGCCCATCTGGGGATGCCCGGTAGATTTTCCCATAAGCCGCGGAGAATAGCCACAAGTCATGGTCATCCACGGCGAGCGCGTCTGAAAGCAGCCAGGTGGGGCCGTTCTGCAGCGGCACAGCCATGCCCTGCCGGGTAGCCAGGTCAAATACCTGGATGGGGGTATCAATCGTACCGCGCGAGAGTACCCAGAGGGCGGTCTGGTTGAGCACCAGCCGGCTGACCGGCTGGACGGGAAACTGGCCAGTGATCTGGTTCGTCCGGGCGTCGATCTGCACCACCATGCCTGGCGCTTCTACATCCCCTTCGCCGCCAGGCACCTGCCGGACCAGGTCTACCTGCCCGGTCATCCCGACCCAAACGAACCCGGCGCCAACCGTGATAGTCTCCGCCGTGCCAGGTGGCAGGGGAACCCACGCCGGCACCTGGTTTGTAGCCGGATCGATACGGAAAACCAGGTTGTGCTGCTTATCCAGCACCCAGGCTGCGCCTTCTCCATACACAACCGTTTCGGGGCGTCCCTCGATGGGAATCCTGGCCGTTATGGTGTTGCTGCTGGTGTCAATGCGCAGCACGGTCTGGTCGACCGGATTGGCCACCCAGATGAAGCTAATTGGCGGCTCGGCTGTTGCCGTTTGCGTTGCGCTCGCGCTGCGCGCCGGGGCAGCGGTGGCTGGAGCAGGGGTTGGTGAATCAGGCGGGAGTGGTTTTGCACAGGCTGAACAAACCAGCAAAAGCATGATCAAGCGTATAATGGTGGCAGGAAGAGGAATTCGTTTCATGCAGGGGGCCAAAGAAGAATGATAAAGGGATGCTTCGTTTATATCATTATTTGGCAATTCATGCCCCGCAATTCGGGTTTGAATTTGCTCCCTTTGCAACTGTGCAATCTCTTAATTTAATCCGGATTCCAGGCGGCTAAATTTGCACCAAACTGGTATAATTAATTTTCACAGGTGAAAAAGGCGAACTCATGTCCGTGATCGATGAAGTCAAAGCCCGGATCGATGTTGTAGATCTGGTTTCCGAATCGGTGCAACTGCGCCGGACCGGAAAGAATTACATTGGCTTTTGCCCTTTCCACCCTAACTCTCGCACCCCCGCTTTTGTCGTTTTCCCTGATTCGGGAACCTGGCGCTGCTTTGGGCAGTGCAACGAGGGCGGCGACATCTTCAAGTTTATGATGAAAAAAGAAGGCTGGGACTTTTCCCAGGCTTTAAAAGCCTTAGCCGAGCGGGCCGGGGTCGTGCTGACTCCCCTGACGCCGGAAAAACTAGCCGAAGCGGATGAGCACGAACGCCTGCGCACGCTGCTGGAAGAGGCGGTCATTTTCTTCCGCCATCACCTGCTGCAAACCCCTGCCGGAAAGCAGGCCGCGGCTTACCTTGAAAAGCGCGGTTTGCAGCCTGACACGGTGGATATCTTTGGCCTGGGATATGCGCCCGATTCTTGGGATGCCCTGACGCGTTATTTTACCGCGAAGGATTACACGACAGATGATCTGCTGCAGGCCGGCTTAGTCACCGAGCGGCAGAATGGCGAAGGCGTGTATGACAAGTTTCGTCACCGGGTAATGTTCCCCATCCGCGATAATTCAGGGCGCATGGTCGGGTTTGGCGGGCGCATCCTCAACCCAGAAGACCAGCCCAAGTTCATGAATTCCCCCCAAACAGCCCTGTTCGACAAGGGCCGCCTGCTGTACGCGCTGGACCTGGCGCGGAAAGAGATCCGCGCGCAGGACCAGGTGGTCATTGTAGAAGGTTATCTGGATGTGATCGCCCTGCACCAGGCTGGTTTCCGCAACGTGGTTTCGCCGATGGGCACTGCGCTGACCGAAGATCAACTGCGCATGTTGAAGCGGCTTACCCGGCGAATTGTACTGGCGCTGGATCCGGACGCCGCTGGTCAGAAAGCGACCTTGCGCGGGCTGGAGATGGCTCGCCAGACCATGGATCATTCCACCGAGATGGCCTTTGATGCCCGCGGTTTGCTGCGGCATGAAGCGCGCCTGGAAGCAGATCTGCGGGTGACCACGCTGCCGGAGGGGTTGGACCCGGATGAGATCGTCCTGCGCGATCCGCAGGAGTGGGCGCGGATCATTGAAGCAGCGCAGCCGGTTGTTGTCCATGTAATGGAGACGCTGACTGCGGGCCGCGATGTAGAGGATCCCAAAACCAAAAGTGAGATTGCCGCGCAGGTGCTGCCGCTGATTGAAGATGTATCGAACTCGGTGGAGCGTGAAGCTTATCGCCAGCGCCTGGCGCGTTTGCTGCGGGTGGATGAACGCTCGCTGCTTTCGGCCAAGTCAGCAGCTCGCCCGGCGCGCCGCCGGAACAGCAATCAGCGCAGCCCGGCTCGTCAAGAAGGCGCGCCTGAGGCACCGGTTCAATTGGCTGCCCGGCCCGAGGCGAACCTGGAAACCCACTGCCTGCGCCTGATGCTGCGCCAGCCAGATGCGCTTTACCTTCTGGACCGGGTTCTGCAAAAAGTGAATTTGAGCCGCTTTTCCATCCTGGACTTTGAACAGGCGGATCACCAGATGCTGGCAGGGGTCATCTTACAATCGCTGGAACAAGATGACCTGGATGCCAACCAGTATATTCAAGAGAATTTGCCCGATCCACTACAAGATTTAGCGCGCAACCTCTTAGCGCCATTTGCGCAAGGCGAGCCCTCATCCGAACGCCTGGTTGAAGATCTGATCCAGACGGTGATGCGTCTTCGCCAGATTCGGACTCGCGCGCATGTTGACCAGTTGATTTTTATGCAGCAGGATGTGCAGCAGCAGGAGGAAGAAAATTTGCATCTTGAAGACTACCAGGGAATTCATCAAGTTGTTTTACAGTGTGCTCAAGTTCTGCGCAGCTTAAATAAGGTGCTTGGACATCCTATCCAGTTAGACTAGCCGAAATTTGATTTATGGTATATTTAGTATCATGGTTCGAAAGAAAAAAACAACTAATCCTAGCATGACAGAAGGTCAGGTGGCAAAAAAGCCTACCGAAGCGCGGTCACAAAACCAGGCTCGCAACAATCGAGCTGAGCGAAATGGCCGTGGAAAGGCTTTATCCGAAAAGGATCTCTCGGACGACGAAGCGTCTGCGCCCGCGGTTGAGGAAGAAGAAGCCCTTGACAAAGAGGAAGCAGAAACCGAATCCGAAGAACCCAATCCGGGAGCAGTAAGCGAGGAATGGGCAGATCTTGCGATGGAAGATCCCCTGGAAGCCCTGCCTTCTCTGGCGGCGATGGAGCTGTCCGAGGATCCGGTGCGCCTGTATCTTAAGGAAATCGGCCAGATCAATCTGCTCGACGCGGACAGCGAGTTTCGCCTGGCAGCTCGAATTGAAGCGGACCGCCATCTAGAAACGCTGCTCAATCACGTTCAGGATGAATCGTCGCGCCGTTATTATCAAATGTTTATGACGGTGGCGCGTGAGATGAACACGGCCTGGTCGCGCATGCTTGAGGATGCCCAAAGCATACAACAAGGCGAAACCCCAGATTTAGCCCTGATCCTGACTGAAGCGCAAATGCTGCGCAAGCAGTGGCAGGCCGATGAGCCTTCCTACTTGCGCACCTACCTGGATAACGGCCTGTGGGGCAAGGATTCTTTGTGGGATGGGCTGGTCAGGCACGCTTTCATCGTCTTTATGAGCATGTACCTGATGCCGTTTGAGGTGGCGATGCCGCTGCTGACCTACCTCCAGCGCGAAGCGCACCTGCCCGACCTGGACTTTTACAGCACCCATTTGCCAGGTGAAACAGAATTGAGCAGTGAAATTGAGGCGGCAAAACGGCGCGCAGACGAAGCGAACCAGACTTTGATTCGGGCCAACCTGCGCCTGGTAGTCAGCATCGCCAAACGCTACCTTGGGAGAGGTATTTCTTTCCTGGACCTGATTCAAGAAGGCAACCTGGGCTTGCTGCGCGCTGTGACGAAATTCGACCCCGTGCGCGGCTTTAAGTTCAGTACGTATGCCACCTGGTGGATTCGTCAATCGATCAGCCGTTACATTGCGGAACAGGCGCGCACCATTCGCATCCCGGTGCACTTGTTCGAGGCAATTACGCGCCTGCTGCGCGTGCAGCGATCGATGGTGCAGCAGTTGGGTCGCGAACCGACGGCTGAAGAGTTAGCTCTGGAAGCTGGTTTGCTTTCTGATGAAGATACCCGCGCCATCAAGCGCGCGCGTAAGGAAAATCAGCCCATCGACCCCGAAGTGATGCGGCGCTGGAACTGGGCGACCGCGAAAGTGCAGCGCATTCTGCAATCGGCGGAAGAGCCTGTTTCACTGGAGCGCCCGGTAGGTGACGAGGAAAGCAGCCAGCTGGGTGATTTCATCGAGGATGACGAAGCGCTTGAGCCCATGGACGCCGCTGCCCGAGAGATGCTGCGCGAGCAGGTGCAGAGTGCTTTAGGCGCGCTGTCGGAGCGCGAGCGGCAGGTGCTTGAACTGCGCTTCGGCTTGATCGATGGAAAAGACCACACGCTGGAAGAGGTCAGCCGTTACTTTAATGTGACTCGCGAGCGTATTCGTCAGATTGAGGCTAAAGCCTTACGCAAGCTGCGTCACCCAACCCGCAGCCGTCACTTGCGCGAATACCTTTCCTGAAATAGATAAGCGTCAGGTGCTGAAAGTACGACATACATGCCGTGCTTTCAGCACCTGATAAAAACTTCTTTAGATAGCCCTTAAATCTGTTGCCTGGACTTCCAATCATCGGGTATGCGTTCGCAGCCATTCTTGTGCTGTTCTTACCGGGCGCCGCGCTGCTGGCCTGGCTGCCCGCGGATTCCCATAGCTCGCAAAACGCTTATTTAGACCCGCTTTCTGGGCTGGCAGACAGCAGCGCGCTCAGCGTCGCCATTTCAACCCTGTTGGCGCTGGCGCTGTTTTTTTTAAAACTACGATTATCCCCACTGCTTGTGATAGGGCTATATGGCTTTTGCCTGCTGGCGCTGCTGGCTGGCATTTTTTCTCAGCGGCGCAAGGAATTCTCCCGGCAGGCGCTGGTCTGGCAGGTAGGCGCAGGGCTGCTTGCGTTGCTGTTCTTAGGCGTGCTGGTCGCCTGGCGGCTGTACCAGGCGCGCAGCCTGGCCCTACCGGCCTGGGTTGATTCGGTCCACCACACCCTGATCGTGCGCATGATCGCTGACTATGGCGGCATCCCCTGGGACTTTTCTCCCTATTTGCCGGCTGCCTTTTTCTATCATTACGGCTTTCACTTGATGGACGCCTTGTTTGCCGGTTGGTCGGGGCTGCCGCCGGACCAGGCAGTGCTCTGGTTTGGGCAGGTATTAAACGCGGCGGTGGCGCTTTCGGTTTACCGCGCGGGACGCGCCTTTGGCCTGCGGCGCGCCGCTCAGCTGTTCTACCCCAGGCAGCGTTTGTTGTGGTCGACGGCTTTCCCGCTGCTTTCCGCGCTGCTGGTGACCTTCACCTTGCAGATGCCCGCTTATTATCTGACCTGGGGACGGTACACCTTGCTCACCGGGCTGCTGCTGTTAGGCCCGGCGATGGCTGCTGCCCTGGAAGCCTGGGCGAACCCTGCCCGTAAAGCCGCCTGGGTGCAGTTGGTTTTGCTCACCGCCGGGTTGGCCCTATCGCATTACTTTGCCCTCATCATTGCCGGGTTATTTGTCGGTGTGGTTTGGTTGTTTGGGCTGCTATGCAGCCTGCGCCGGCGTGGTGAATGGTTGTTTCTCCTGCGCCTGGCCGGGTTCACTGCACTGGGCGGCCTTTTGGCAGCGCCCTGGCTGGTGCGGGCCATGCTGTTGAGTCACCAACAACAGCTTCTCGAGGTGGTTACCCCGCTGGATGCAAATACAACCGTAAAAGCCGGGCTGGATTACCTCAACTATCTGGTGTTTCTGATAGGTCCGCGCCGCAATCATATTTTGATGGGGATTGCCGGCGTCGGGCTGTTGGCCGCTTTTTGGCGCTCGGCGCTGCGCCCGCTGGCGGTGTGGAGCTTATTGATGGCTTTGTTTTCTTTACCCTGGGGGCTGCACTTTGGCCCATTCCGCCCAGATTACTTTGCGATCATTCTCTTTTTCCCCGCCGCGCTGCTGATTGCCGCGCTGATCGTAGAATGCGTGTTGGCGCTGGGCAGCCGGTTCCGCTCCTGGATGAGTCTGCCTGCTTTCGCCCTGGTAACGGCCTTATTCGTGGTCTGGGGCGTTAAGGAAACGCAAAGCATTATTAACCCCGTCACAGTCATTGCCGATGCGGCGGACGTGAAAGCGCTGGACTGGGTGAAGCAAAACACACCCGGCGACGCCCGTTTTTACATCAACAGCACCCTCTGGATGGGGCAGACGTACCGCGGCGTGGATGGCGGCTACTGGCTGCTGCCGTATACAGGCCGGTTTAGCCTGGTGCCCCCCGCGCTGTATGATTGGGGCTCCGCGGCGTATACCGCCCAGATTCGGAGCTGGGCCGACCAGGCTGGCAAAATCCAGGGTTGTACGCCAGCCTTTTGGACGTTGGTACGGGAGGCGAACTTGAATTATGTTTACCTTCGCCAGGGCCGGGGCAGCTTGCAGCCGGCAAATCTGGCTGACTGCCCACGTTTGCTTCAGGTATATGCCGCGCATGGAGTAACGATATACCAGATCCTAACTCCTTGAGCGCAGAAAGCCCTTCGCGATTCTCCATTTTTCGCTTGCAAATCTGGAGTATGTGCGTTATGATGCAAATTATCTGAACTCGTTTAAACCTGTTTTTCTATAGCTGAATAATCCCTGGACAGATGTACGACTGGTCCGGAACATGCAACTTTGAATAACACTTGGAGGTCGTTGAGAATGAGCGATGTGCCAGCAATCCTGGGCGGTATGCCTGCTTTTTCAAGCAAGGTCAACATTGTGCGTCCGGTGCTGCCGGAATTTGCAGAAATGGCAGATGGTGTACAAAGCATTCTCCGCTCTGGGATGGTTACCAAGGGGGAACATTTAAAGGCCTTCGAAAAAGCAGTCCGCGAACACCTGGGTGTGAAGCATGCCATCGGCGTCTCAAGCTGTACCTCGGGTCTCATGCTGACTTACCGCGGGCTCGGGCTGACCGGCGATGTTGTCGTCCCCAGTTTCACCTTCATGGCGACGGTCAGCGCCTTGGTTTGGAGCGGGCTGCGCCCGGTCTATGCCGATGTAGACCCGGGCACGACCAACCTCGATCCAGCCGCCGCGGAAGCCGCGATAACACCCCACACGACCGGGATTGTCGCTGTGCATAATTTTGGTAACCCGGCTGAAATCGATGCGCTGCGGGATGTGGCGGCGCGGCACAATCTGAAGCTGATCTTTGATGCGGCGCATGGATTTGGCGCGCTCTATCAGGGTCAGCCGGTTGGCGGGCAGGCGGATGCCCATATTTTTAGCCTGAGCCCAACCAAATTGTTGATCGCTGGTGAGGGTGGCATTGTCGCAACGAATAACGATGAACTGGCTGAAAAGATCATTATGGGGCGCGAGTATGGTAACAGCGGGCGCTATGACAGCGCGTTTGCGGGTTTGAACGCGCGCATGCCTGAGTTTAACGCGCTGCTGGGTTTGCGCAGCCTGGATGCTCTGGGCGAAGCGGCGGTCTCGCGGAATCAATCAGCAGATTTGTTCCAGGAGCTGTTGGGCAGGCTGCCCGGTGTAGGATTTCAGGAAGTGCGCAGCGGCAATCGCTGCTCTTATAAAGACTTTTCTGTTACTATTGATGCAGCTGTCTTTGGCTTGAATCGCGACGAATTAGCTCTGGCGCTGGAAGCTGAGAATATTGACACGCGCAAGTATTATGAACCCCCGGTGCATCGCCAAACAGCCTACCAGCATTTCTATCAGGGGCAGGCTTTGCCGAATACGGAATGGCTGGCGAATAACAGCCTCAGTTTCCCCATGTGGTCCAGGATGGATGCGCAAGTGGTGCTGAACATCTGTGAGGCTGTTCAACGCATCTATAAAGAGCGCGCAGCCGTTCGAACCTGCTTGAAGCAGGCCCAGCATGGCATTGATCAGCCAGCCAGCTGAGATCGAGGAATAATGCAGAGAATGTGATGAACACATCCTCTGACCTGGAGAACGATCCTTGAAAGCCTTGGTATTGAATGATCTAAAAAAGAGTTTCACCCAGGAAGGGCTGCTGAAGCTCGTTGCAGACGCTTTTTTGATCAACCTGGCGGTGCTGACCTCGTTGGTCGTGCGCCTGTTGTGGATCATCGCCTATGCGCCCCAGGCCAATATCGATTACAAACAGACCTTGTGGAATTACTGGACAGTTTATTTTAACAGCGCCTGGCTGTTGACTCTCATCTGCCTGGTCAATTTTTCACTGAATGGTTTTTATACGCAAGGGCGGTTATATCGCGGTCGGTTTAAAACGCTGGTGGTCATTCAGGCGGTCAGCATCGCCTATTTATTCTTTGGCGCGCTGACCTATCTTTCCCAGGGTATTTTCTTCGACTTTCTAAAAGACTACTTGAACATGCCCCGCGGGGCGTTGATGGTCTCCTGGGCGTTGAGCATGGCGTTTTTAGTCTCAGCGCGGGCAGGGAGTTCTTATTGGAAACGGCTGGTGCGCATTGACCACTCGCACAGTGAGCCTGTGCCGCCAAAAGAGCGCCGGGCGCTGGTGATTGGTGGGGCGGGGTACATTGGTTCCGCATTGGTGCCGCTGCTGTTGGAGCAGGGGTATCAGGTGCGGATATTGGACCTGCTGCTGTATGGGATGGAACCCCTGGAACCCTGGCAAGATGACCCGCGCCTGGAAGTAATCAAGGCGGATTTTCGCCAGGTGGACCGGGTGGTGAGCGCCATGCAGGATGTGGACGCCGTGATCCACCTGGGCGCAATCGTGGGCGACCCTGCCTGCGCCCTGGACGAAGGTTTGACCATCGATATTAATCTTATGGCAACGCGCATGATCGCGGAAATCGCCAAGGGCTTTGGGGTGCGGTACTTTATCTTTGCCAGCACCTGCTCGGTCTATGGCGCTAGCGACCAGGTTCTGGATGAGCATTCCGCGCTCAAACCTATTACGCTCTATGCCCGCAGTAAGGCCGCCTCAGAAAAAGTGCTGCTCAAAATGGCAGATGAATTCTTCGCGCCGGTAATCCTGCGTTTCAGCACCGTTTATGGCCTGTCTGGGCGTTTCCGCTTTGATCTGGTGGTAAACCTGTTGACCGCGAAGGCGCTGATCGACAAAGAAATCACCATATTTGGTGGCAACCAGTGGCGTTCCTTTGTTCACGTAGAGGACACCGCGCGTTCGATTATGAAGGTACTGGCAGCCCCGCTCGAAACCGTCCGCGGGCAGATCTTCAACGTTGGCTCTGATGAGCAGAATTACACTATCACCCAGATTGGTGAACTGATCCATCAAAACGTGCCCAGCGCGGAGATCATTAATATTGATGACGAGGTTGACCCGAACAATTACCGGGTTGGTTTCAGTAAAATCCGCAAGCAGTTAGGGTTCACGCCAGACTGGACGGTACAAACGGGGATTGAGCAGGTCCTGGAAGCAGTGGAGAGTGGTAAAGTAAAGGACTATAAACTGCCCGAATACAGCAATATCAAATTCCTCACCCGCGAAGGCATCACCCGCCTGGACCGCCACGAAAACGGTTGGGCTTCACGCCTGCTGGATGAATTGAATGAGGTCATGATCACCCAGGTTTAGGATGTGCCGCTTTATTGACCGCCATACTACAGGGCAGTTGAAGATAATTATCTTCAACTGCCCTGTTTTCATCCTCGAACCATTCTGATTCCATACCAATTTAGGAAAAAGGCCCTACCAATTATTAAACTAAGTTTAAGCAACGCTGGTTATTTGATATAATTGTGAAAATTGCCACCAGGAATAACCTGTGATATACTGAACTTCATGGGGTATAAATAAGATAAAACTTGTAAGGAATACCTTATGCTCACCGATTATTTACCTCTCTTAATTCTAATTGCGCTCTCCGTGGTCCTGGGTTTCCTGGTTATCGTTCTTGGCACCCTTTTTGGACCGCGCCGTCCCACTGAGAAGAAATCCATGCCTTACGAATCGGGCATGGTGCCGTATGGTCCAGGCGCACGCCGGATGAATGTCCGTTATTACCTGGTCGCGGTTTTGTTTATCCTGTTTGATATTGAAGTCGTTTTCTTCTTGCCCTATGCAGTATCGTTTCGCCTTTTGGGGCTGCCGGGGCTAGGCCTCATTCTGGTCTTTGTGGTGATTTTAGAGGTAGCGCATTTATATGCCTGGAAGAAAGGAGCGCTGGAATGGGATTAGAGCAAAGAGCTGGCACAATGGGTGTGGTCACCGTCCCCTTAGAAAAAGCGGTGAACTGGGCTAGAACCAATTCGATGTGGCCCATGTTGTTTGGTTTGGCTTGCTGCGCGATTGAAATGATGTCTGCCCAGGCGGCAAGTTATGATATGAGCCGTTTTGGGATGGAACTGATGCGGGCCAGCCCGCGCCAATCTGATTTAATGATTGTCGCCGGGCGGGTGAGCAATAAAATGGCTCCTGTACTGCGCCAACTGTACGATCAGATGCCATCCCCGAAGTGGGTCATTGCGATGGGCGACTGCGCTTCATGCGGCGGCGTTTTTAACAACTACGCGATCTTACAAGGCGTTGATGAAATTGTTCCGGTGGATATTTATGTGGCTGGTTGTCCACCGCGCCCCGAAAGTTTAATCCATGGCATTCTCGCTCTGCATGAAAAGGTGCAGCGCGAGAAACTCAAGAACTGGGCCTGACCAGACTACTTTACCCAATTGCTTTACCTCTAGAAAACAGGTAGGCTATGCAACTAACTCTGAAAGAAGTCGCTGACACCGTTCAGGAGCGTTTCTCCCTGGAAAAGGTTGAATTTCGCGATCAGATTTCTTTGATCGTCCCTGCGGAAGAGGTTGTTCAAGTAGCAACCGCTTTGCGTGACGAATATGGTTTTAATTTCCTGGCGGACGAGTCCGCGGTGGATTATTGGCCTGAAGAATCCCCTCGTTTTCATGTTATTTATCAGATGCGGGATATTCGGCGAAATTTGCTGCTGACGTTACGCGTGCCGCTGAATGGAAATGCGCCTCATCTTCAAACCCTGGAAAAAGTTTTCCCCAATGCGAACTGGTTTGAGCGCGAGATATGGGATATGTTCGGGATCATCTTCGCTGAACATTCCGATTTGCGCCGCATTCTCATGCCACAAGATTGGCAGGGGCACCCTTTGCGTAAAGATTATCCGCTGGGATATGAAGAAGTCCAATTTACTTTTAATGCGGCAGAGATTCAGGTTCGCAAACCGCATCCGAAAGAATAGCGGCAGGAAATACGGCGACCGCATCGATTGTTTGTATTTGCCGGTGGAGAATTGAATATGGCCGATATTCGAGAAGTAAGCGTTGATGAGTTAAGACACCTGGTTTCAGAACGAGCCCGGCAGGGGGAAACCATGCTGCTTAACATGGGCCCGCAGCATCCCAGCACGCATGGGGTTCTCCGGCTCTTGCTTGAGCTGGATGGCGAGATCGTCCTGAACTGTGTGCCTGATATTGGCTTCCTGCATACGGGTGTTGAAAAAAACATGGAAGCCAAGACCTATCAAAAAGCCGAGGTGATGACCGATCGCCTCGATTATCTCAACCCCCTGGGCAATAACCTGTCTTACTGCCTGGCAGTGGAGAAGTTGTGTGATATCGACGTCCCACTGCGGGCGCAGGTGCTGCGCGTGCTGCTGGCAGAACTGACCCGCATCAACTCGCACCTGCTGTGGTTGGGCACCTCGGGCCTGGACCTGGCGGCGATGTCCGTCTTTTTATACTGCATGCGCGAGCGCGAAATGATCCTCGATATTTTCGAGATAATCTCCGGCGCGCGTATGATGACTACCTACATTCGCCCGGGTGGTTTATGGCGCGATGTTCCGGTTGAATTTGAAGCTGCCGTGCGCAACTTTGTGGCCATCATGCCATCGCGCATTGATGAGTACGAGCGGCTGCTGTCCACGAATGAGCTGTTCTTAGACCGCACACGCGGTATTGGCGTCATCACTTCAGAACAGTGCATGCAGTGGGGCATCAGTGGGCCAATCTTGCGCGCGGCGGGCATGCCTTACGATATCCGTAAGGAACTTCCTTATACCAGCTACGAAATTTTTAATTTTGATATCCCCACCATGCCAGATGGCGATATCTATTCGCGCTACAAAGTGCGGATCGAGGAAATGCGCCAGTCGGTGCGCATCATTGAGCAGGCAATCAATAAGCTGCCGATGGGCCCGGTGCGCAGCAATAACCGTAAGTTTATCCCCCCGCCGCGCTCCGAATTAGGCATCAGCATGGAATCACTGATCCATCACTTTAAGCTGTGGACGGAAGGGTTCCCGGCGCCGAAGGGCAGTGTCTATGTGGCAACCGAGTCGCCGCGTGGAGAATTAGGGGTATATATGGAAGGGGATGGCTCGCCAAAACCACTACGCGTGCGCTGGCATGGGCCATCCTTTGTGAACTTGCAGATTATGCCGCTCCTCGCCCGCGGTCACTTTGTGGCAGATACGGTTGGCATTATTGGGAGCGTTGACATTGTCTTGGGAGATTGTGACCGGTGAACGAGATTCTCAACAAGTACAAAGAAGAAATCGATCAAATCCTGGCAAAGTACCCGGCGGATTTTAAACAGTCCGCGGTGATGCCGCTGCTTTATCTGGCTCAGCGCCGGCAGGGGTATGTGTCGCGCAAGGACATGGCTGAGATCGCCGAGATTTGCGAAGTCTCAACCACCGAGGTTGCCTCGATCGCTGGCTTTTACAGCCTGTTTTACGAAAAGCCGCACGGTCACTATCACATTCAGATTTGCAATGATTTGCCCTGCGCGCTGCGCGGCGCGGACGTGTTCCTCCAACAGCTGTGCGATTACCTGGGAGTCGGAGTGGGTGAAACCACGCCAGACGGGTTGTTTACCGTGGAAGCGGTCAAGTGCCTGGCAGCCTGTCACCGCGCGCCCATGTTCCAGGTGCAGAGCGGCGAGGGGATTGACTATCACGAAAATCAAACCCTGGAAACAGCGGTCGCCTGGATCGAAGAAATCCGGGGGAATGCTGTTTCCCAGCCGGTGCAGCAACCGGGTGAGGTGCGGCCATGAGCGAACAAGAATATTTCCTCCTGCGCCATCGCAGTATCCCCAACATTGATCAATTAGGCGTTTACCGCCAGCATGACGGTTTCAAAGCGTATAACAAAGCCATTACCAGTATGACCCCGGCGGATGTCAGCAACGAGGTAAAAGCCTCGGGGCTGCGCGGCCGCGGCGGGGCCGGCTTTCCCACTGGCGTAAAGTGGAGCTTCCTGCCCAACACCATCTGGCCGCACTATGTCGTCTGCAATGCAGATGAATCTGAGCCGGGTACATTCAAAGATCGCGAGATCATGGAAGGCAATCCGTTCCAGTTCCTGGAAGGGGTTATGCTGTGCGCCTACGGGGTCCAGGCGAACGTGGCTTATATCTACCTGCGCGGCGAATTCTGGCCGATTGCGGCGGAACTGGATAAACGCATTCGCGAACTGGAGCAGGAAGGCCTGCTTGGAGATCATATCTTTGGCTCAGATTACTCCTTGCGTCTGTACACGCATCTGGGCGCTGGGGCATACATTTGCGGTGAAGAAACCGCGCTGCTCGAGTCGCTGGAGGGCAAGCTGGGCCAGCCGCGCCTGCGCCCACCTTTCCCGGCGGTTGCGGGCCTCTACGGCAAACCCACGGTGATCAACAACGTTGAAACGCTGACCAACCTGCCGCCGATTATCCAGAACGGTGGAGCCTGGTACAAGACCCTGGGCACGGAGAAGAGCCCGGGCGTGAAGATTTTCTCGCTCTCTGGGCGGGTGAAGAACCCTGGCAATTATGAGCTGCCCTTGGGCACCACCTTTCGGGACCTGATCTACAAGTACGGCGGTGGGATGATGGATGACCGACCGGTGAAAGGCATCATGCCGGCGGGCGCTTCATCTTCCATTATCAAAGTGGATGAGCAGAATCTTGATACGCCGATGGATTATGAATCTGTCGCGCAAATTGGCTCGCAGTTAGGGTCCGCTTCAGTGATCGTGCTGGACGATACCGTTAATATGGCCTGGCTGGTAGCCAAGACGGTCAATTTCTTCAAACACGAATCTTGTGGAAAATGCACCCCCTGCCGCGAAGGCACTTACTGGATGAACCACCTGGCCCGGCGCATCGCGGATGGTTCCGCCTCGGCAGAGGACATCACCTTATTAGATACCGTCGCCGGGCAGATTGTGGGCAAGTGCCTGTGTGCGTTAGGTGAATTCTCAACCATGGCGGTCCAGACGGGCATCAAGCAGTTCCGCGAGGATTTTGAAGCCAGCGTACGAAAACCGACGCAAAAACCTGAGCCCGTCCCGGAGATCGCCCCCGCCGGTTCAACGGACCGTGAAAAAGCTGGAAGAGTGTGAACGTATGGCAAAAATGATTAACCTGACCATCGATGATCGACCGCTAACCGTGCCCGCGGGGACTTTAGTGGTAAACGCGGCCAAGCTCATTGGTAACGCGATCCCGGTTTTTTGCTATCACCCCAAGATGGAGCCGGTAGGCATGTGCCGCATGTGCCTGGTGGAAATTGGCCGCCCGGTAGTGGACCGCGCTACCGGACAGGTAGTGACGAATGAAGATGGCACGCCGAAAATTCAGTTTGGGCCCAAGCTGGACACAGCCTGTACGACGCCCGTCTCGGAAGGGATGGTGGTTCGGACGGTGACGGAGAAAGTGGAAGATGCCCGGCGGGAAGTGCTCGAGTTCCTGCTGACCTCGCACCCACTGGACTGCCCCATTTGTGATAAGGGCGGCGAATGCCCGCTGCAAAACCTGACCATGGGCTTTGGCCCGGGTAAGAGCCGCTTCTTACTGGATGATAAGATCAACCTGGCCAAGCATTATCCCCTGGGTGACCTGATTTTCCTCGACCGAGAGCGCTGCATTCAATGCGCGCGCTGCGTGCGCTTCCAGGATGATATCGCCGGCGACCCGGTGATTGGTTTCTCGCAGCGCGGGCGCTCCTTAGAGATCGTCAGCCTTTCGGAACCCGGCTTCAACTCCTACTTTTCCGGCAACACGACCGATATCTGCCCGGTTGGCGCGCTGACTACGGCGGATTTCCGCTTTGGCGCCAGGCCCTGGGAGCTTAAACCGGTCGCTTCAATCTGCACCCAGTGCCCGGTTGGCTGCAACCTGACCCTGAATGTGCGGCGAGAGGCGGTTTCTGCGGGTAAAAGCGTGGTCAAACGTATCATGCCGCGTCAAAACGAAGAGGTAAACGAGATCTGGATTTGCGACAAGGGCCGCTGGGCATATCATTTTGCCGAAGACCAGGCGCGCATTACCGAACCGCTGGTGCGGCGTGGGAATGAACTGGTCAAGGCCACCTGGGATGAAGCGATTGACCTGGTCGCCGCAAAACTTCGGGATGCCGGGCAGAAGGAAGTTACCCTGGTTGGAGGCCGCCTGGCAAACGAAGACTTGTTCAACCTGCGCGCGCTGACGGCAGGCCTGGGCGGCAAACCGGTGCTCTACAGTCACATGGCCGGCGGTGACTGGACGGCGAAGATCGGCCTGCCACCGGGATCGAACATCGCCAACATGGGTGCAGAGACCGCTATTCTGGTGGTTGCCAGTGATCTGGAAAATGAAGCGCCGGTCTGGTATCTGCGTCTGCGCGGAGCGGCGAAACGCGGCGCGCAGCTGGTGGTGATTAATCCGCGGGCAACGAAGCTGGAAGAAGTTGCCAGTCATATTGTGCGTTATCCCTACGGGAATGAACTGAATGCGCTGCGGGCTTTCTTCCCCAATGCCGGGGAAAACGTGCCAGAGGAATTGAAGCCGGCGGTTGAAGCGGTTTCGAAGGCCGAGAATGTGGTGGTCTTCTTTGGTAGTGAAGGCCTGGGCCTGGAAGGCTCGCGCGCGTTGGCCGATGCCTGCGCGAACCTGCTGATTTCTACGGAGCATATCGGGCGCGTCAATAATGGCTTGGTGGGCGTCTGGCCCAGCGCGAATACGCAGGGCGCCTGGGACATGGGCTTTGCGCCGCAAGATCAACTGGCGGAAAGCCTTTCCGGCGCGCAGGTGGCGTATATCGCCGCCGCGGACCCTGCAGGGGATGACCCGCAGTTGGCCCAGGCGTTGGAAACAGCTGGTTTTGTGGTGGTGCAGGAGTTCTTCCTGACAGAAACGGCGCGTCTGGCAGACGTGGTGCTGCCCGCGCAGACCTTTATTGAACGCGAAGGCACCTTCACTTCCGGCGAACGGCGCGTGCAGCGTTACTATCCCGCCGTAGCGTCTTTCCGTGGCACAAAACCTGATTTCCGCATTGCGGCAGAAATCGGTCAGAAAATAGGCCTGGATTTGGAAGGCCGCGCTGCCTCACTGGTCATGCAGCGTCTGACTGCCGAGATCCCTGATTACGCCGGTCTCAGCTATCCCAAGCTTTCGGTTACGCATGAGCAGTGGCCAGATGTGGGCCGGCATGACCTGTATTACGGTGGCACGGGTTACGAAAACCGCCAGGGATTGGGTGTGCAGCTTCAGCCAGAGGTGCAGAGCGGGCGCTGGGTGAAACCATCCGGTAACCCTCCGCTGCCTGGGCAACCTGCCCAGCGTCCGGCGCTTGCCGATGGCGCGGTATGGCTGGTGCCGTTTACTCGTCTTTATGATGAGGGCATCACGGTCGCCACTTCACCGCTGCTGCGCCCGCGCAGTACCCATACTGAAGTCTGGTTCAGCCCGGCGACTGCTTCTAACCTGGGATTGGCGAATAATGACCGGGTGGGGCTGACCCTGGAAAGTGGGGTAGTGGCGGTGCAAGCGAAAGTGGTGGATACATTGCCTGAGGGTGTAGGACTGGTGCCGCGCAGTGTGGGTATCCCCCTGACTGCCCCGCAGGCAGTGAAAATTCAGCGTGTGGCGGCAGCCGCGGCAAGCGCCGCTGCTGCCGCGGCAGACTAGCGAGGTTGCAGCATGGATCCTGCATTGATTTGGGAATGGGTGATTAAGTCGGTCATTATCCTGTTGGCGATGACTGGCGGCTTTGCATATGTGACGCTGTATGAGCGCCGGGTGCTGGCCAGGATTCAGGTGCGCATCGGCCCGAACCGGGCCGGGCCGTTTGGCTTCCTCCAGCCGGTGGCAGATGGCGTCAAGTTGATCTTCAAAGAAGAGCTGATTCCGGAGAAAGCGGATCGGGTGATCTTTATCCTGGCCCCGGTGATCACCGTGCTGCCTGCCTTGATTATCACGGCGGTGATACCGTGGGGGGGCACGGTGACGATTGCTGGTCGCCCGGTAGCGCTCCAACTGGTGGATCTCAACGTCGGAGTGCTGTACCTGATGGCGGTCACCTCGATCTCTGTATATGGCATTACCCTGGCGGGCTGGTCTTCGAATAACAAGTACGCCACGCTGGGAGGGCTGCGCTCCACGGCGCAGATGATCAGCTACGAAATCGCGATGGGCTTTTCGTTCATTGTGCCAGTGCTGCTGGCGGGTTCGATGAGCTTGAATGATATCGTGCATGCTCAGCAAAATGTCTGGTTTATTTTGCTGCAGCCGGGGGCTGCCGTGATCCTGTTTATATCGATGCTGGCAGAGACCAACCGCGCTCCGTTTGACATGCCAGAAGCCGAGCAAGAACTTACGGCGGGCTATCATACAGAATATTCGGGAATGAAGTTTGCCCTGTTCTTCATGGCAGAATATATCAAGATGATCGCCGTTTCGATGATCTTCGCTACGCTTTTCCTGGGCGGTTACTACCTGCCATTTCAGGGCGCGTTAGAGCATGCAGTGCCGGCGCTGATCCCGGTTCTCACCTGGTTGGGGCCGGTGTTCCTGTTTGTCAAGGTGGTTCTGCTGCTGTTTATTTTCATCTGGATCCGCGCTACCCTGCCGCGCATTCGCTATGACCGGCTGATGGCGTTTGGCTGGAAGGTGACCTTCCCCCTGGCGCTGTTGAGCGTGCTGGTAACTGCTGCGGCTGTTCTACTGGTAGGAGGTAAGTAAGATGTTAAAAGGTTTGGCTCAAACCTTACGTGAGTTTTTCTCAAAGCCGGTGACCATTTCATATCCGGAGCAAAAACGCCCGGTGCGCAAGCGCTTTCGCGGGCGGCATATTCTCCAACGCTATGAAAATGGCCTGGAGAAATGCATTGGCTGCTCATTATGCGCTGCGGCCTGCCCGGCGGATGCCATTTTTGTAGAGTCGGCAGAGAACACGGATCTGGAGCGCTACTCGCCGGGCGAGCGTTATGCCCGGGTGTACGAAATCAATATGATCCGCTGCATCTTCTGCGGCTTTTGCGAAGATGCCTGCCCGACGGAAGCCATTGTCCTGCGTGACCAGTATGAGCTTTCCTTCTATGAACGCGACAGCGCGATTTATCCCAAGGAAATGCTGCTCGAACCCGTTCCCCCGGGCGCGAAACCTACTCCGGTCGCTACTGAACCCGGCAAGTACACCAAGTCTGTTCCGATCATGCAAGACCCGGACCATTCGAGCATATAGGAGGCGTGTGATGCCTGGTTTGCCTGCAGTCTTTTTCATCCTGGCAGCCCTTGCGGTTGGAACGGCGCTGGGAATGTTGATCAGCAAGAACGCTATTTATTCGGCGCTGTTCCTCGTGCTCAACTTTGCGACTATTGCCGTGCTATACCTGATCCTGGGAGCGCCGTTTATCGCCCTTTCGCAGATTACGGTATATGCCGGTTCCATTATGGTCTTGTTTTTGTTTGTGATCATGCTGTTGGGTGCGGAACGCCTGACGCCATCTGAGGATCTGCGCTGGCAGCCGCTGGTGGCGATCCCCTTGGTGCTGATCCTGGTGGGTGACTTCGCCTTCAACCTTTTTGGCCGCCTGAACCAGCTGGTAAATGTGGCTGAAACGCCCGTGACGTATGGCGCCCCGCAGGCGGTTGGTGAGCTGCTGTTTTCACAGTATATGCTGCCTTTTGAAGTGACGGCGGTGATTCTGCTTTCAGCCGTTGTAGGCGCGGTAATTTTGGCAAAGCCTGACCGCCCGGCGGCTGGAACGCTCCTGCATAAGATTGAGAAGCCTGTCCCGGCGGATAAATCGGTCGAACTGCCTCAGGTGACTTTGCATAAAGAAATGCCGGTGGTCGAGCCGGAGAAAATGATCAGCCATCCGGAAAAGTAACCTGCCCGACAGTTTGGGCCAGATGGGCTGGCCAAACCTGCGGGTAGGTGATCTTCCGCAATTGGAGGAAAGATAACCATGGTCCCTGTTTCATATTACTTAGCACTTTCCGCGATCTTGTTTGTTCTTGGAATTTTAGGCGTGTTATTACGCCGCAATGCGCTGATCATTTTCATGTCGTTAGAGCTGATGTTCAATGCAGGCAACCTGGCTTTCGTGACATTCGCGCGCATGTATGGTATTTTGTCGGGCCAGTTGATCGTGTTTTTCGTGATGACGGTCGCAGCGGCTGAAGTTGCGATTGGTCTGGCGTTGATGGTGGCGATTTTCCGCGCGAAACGCAGCATCAACATGGACCAGTTGAACAGTATGAAGGGTTAGCCCACCGTTAGGACGGAGGTTGTATGTTGTTTCAAGAAGCAAGCCAAGCAGTTCCTTACATCAACCTGGTGCCCTGGGTGGTTTTCCTGCCAGTCATTGGGTTGGTTGCCAATCTTTTGTTTGGAAAGTGGCTGGGTGAAAAAGGCATCGGCTGGGTGGCCAGCCTGGCTGTGGGCAGCGCGTTTATCGTCGCTGTGCTGCTGGGATTAGGCCTCGCGGGCCATCCCGAACCTGTCAATGTGCCATTTTTGGATTGGATCGCGATTGGCAGCCTGAACGTTAACTGGGGCTTTCGCGTTGACACGCTTTCAGTGACCATGATGCTGATGGTTTCGGGCGTGGGCACCTTGATCCATATCTATGCCATTGGTTATATGCATCAAGATGTCCGCCACAACGGCGACCCGGCCCGTTTCCGCCGTTTCTTCGTCTACCTGAACCTGTTCATCGCTGCCATGATGATCCTGATTTCGGCAGACAACTACCTGATGCTGTTTGTCGGTTGGGAAGGAGTAGGTTTATGCTCCTTCTTGCTCATCGGTTTTTGGTTTGAAGGTGGCCTGGGCGGTTGGGCGAATGCTCAGGCAGCCAAGAAGGCTTTTGTCGTAAACCGTATCGGAGACTTTGGCCTGCTGATCGCTTTGTTCCTCATTTTTTGGAAGCTTGGCGCAGGTACATTTGATTTTAATACCGTGTTTGCCAATGCACAACAGCCTGGCCTGGCAGGCTGGGTGATTCCAGCCATAACCTTGTTTATGCTGCTGGGGGTCACCGGCAAATCGGCGCAGATCCCGCTATTCGTGTGGCTGCCAGATGCGATGGCTGGCCCAACCCCGGTCTCTGCCCTGATTCATGCCGCGACGATGGTCACAGCTGGCGTTTACCTGATCACCCGCTCTAACCCGCTGTTCGGCGCGGCTCCTGCCTCACAGGCCTGGGTTACCTGGATCGGCGCATTAACTGCGCTGTTGGCGGCGACTATCGCGGTGGGGCAGTATGATATCAAGAAGGTGTTGGCATACTCTACCATCAGCCAATTGGGCTTTATGGTAGCCGCAGTGGGCATGGGCGCTTATGTGGCTGGCATGTTCCACCTGCTCACGCACGCGTTCTTCAAAGCGCTGCTGTTCCTCTCAGCGGGTTCTGTAATCCTGGGGATGGAGCATGGGCAAGAGGCGGCTTACGGGCACGGTGGTCACGAAGGCCCGCGCATGGACGGCGGCGACCATGGGGATCACAGCGACTTTGACCCGCAGGACATGCGCAATATGGGTGGCCTACGCTCGAAGATGCCGGTTACCTTCTGGGTGTATCTGATCGGGGCGCTCGCCCTTTCGGGGATTGCACCGCTGTCGGGTTTCTTCTCCAAGGATGAAATTGTGGTCGCAGCCAGCCATTACGGGGCGGGTGTTTTTATCCTGCTGGTTTTGGCGGCTTTTCTCACGGCCTTTTATATGGGCCGCCAGATTTTGCTGGTATTCTTTGGGCAGACCCGCACCCGGGGCGCTGGAGCCGCCGTGGAAAATGGCGCGCTTATCACCGTCCCCTTAATCATCCTGGCCTTCCTGGCGGCGTTTGGCGGGGCGCTCAACCTGCCGGGTGTACATACCCTGGGGACCTGGCTCGAACATACCATCTCTGGCCTGGCGGAAACTGCCTTTGTGCCGCTGACCGCATTGTTCGCGCTGGTGATCGCGCTGCTGGGGCTGTTTATTGCCTGGCTGGTCTATGGTCGCCATCCGGCGGCTCGCGCTCAGGCAGTTGACCCATTCCAGGCGCGCCTGCCGCTGTTGTTCAAGCCGCTCAACGCAAAGTGGTGGGTGGATGAGTTTTACCAGAATACCATCGTGCGCGGCTACCGGGCTTTATCGGCGCTGCTGGCGGGTCCATTCGATCAGGGCCTGATCGATGGGATTGTAAACGGCTTTGGCGATGTGTCGCGGGGTTTTGCCCAATCCCTGCGTGTGATGCAGAACGGCTTTGTGCGTTCGTATGCCCTGGTGTTGATGTTTGGCGTCGTGGCAATTTTGACTTATCTCGTTTGGCAGTTGCGCTGATCCCGGCGTTGCCGCCCGAATCTTTCATCGAGGAATGTTTATGATCAATCCTCTCATCCTGGTAACCTTCTTTCCACTGATTGGCTTTGTAATTGTTGCGCTCATGAATCCAGAGCGGAAGGCGGCCATCCGTTGGGTGGCGCTGGTCACATCGCTGGTCACGTTTGGGATCTCGATCTGGCTCCTGGCGCTTTTCAATCCGTCTGACCCGAACTTGCAGTGGACAATCAACCTGCCCTGGGGGGCTGGAGGAACCGGCCTGGTGGTCGGGTTGGGGATGGGCGTCGACGGTCTCAGCCTGCTGATGGTCTTGCTGACCACCCTGCTTACTCCTATCTCGATTCTTTCGACCTGGGATGCAGTGCAGGAGCGGGTCAAAGGCTTTATGCTCTTTTTCCTGGCGTTGGAAACGGGTATGCTGGGCGTCTTCCTGGCGACGGACCTGGTGCTCTTCTTCATCTTCTGGGAGTTCACCCTGGTACCGATGTACTTCCTGATCGGCATGTGGGGCGGCGAACGGCGCGTTTACGCGGCGCTTAAGTTCTTTATCTTCACCATGTCAGGTTCGCTGTTGATGCTGCTGGCTATCCTCTATATTGGCTTGCAAGCAGGGACTTTCTACCTGCCCGACCTGATGGCGAACCGCGCGGCCTTTGCCGGGGCTGGCTTATGGCTCTTCCTGGCGTTCGCGCTGGCCTTTGCAATTAAAGTGCCAATGTGGCCGGTACATACCTGGCTGCCAGATGCGCATGTGGAAGCACCAACGGCCGGTTCCGTTATTCTGGCGGGTGTGCTGCTCAAGATGGGTACTTACGGTTTCCTGCGCTTCAATCTGCCGCTTTTCCCTGATATATCTATTCGAGCTGCGCCCTGGATCGCTCTGTTAGCGGTGATTGGCATTATTTACGGTGCGTTTGTCTCCTATACGCAGCATGATATGAAGAAACTGGTTGCCTATTCTTCTGTCAGCCACCTGGGTTTCGTTATGCTGGGGATCTTTGCTCTCAACCAGCAAGGCATTTCTGGCGCGATCCTGCAAATGGTCAACCACGGCCTCTCGACGGGCGCTTTGTTCTTGATCGTAGGTATGCTGTATGAACGTCGCCATACGCGGGAACTGGCGGCGTATGGCGGTGTCTGGAAGATCATGCCAGGCCTGGCGGCGCTGGCGTTGATCGTCAGCCTATCGTCGATGGGCCTGCCCGGTCTGAACGGTTTTGTGGGCGAGTTTACCATCCTGCTAGGTGCATTTGGCTCTCAGGCAATCGGCAGCCCCTGGTTCGCGGGCGCAGCGACCGTTGGCGTTATCCTGGCGGCAGTTTATTTGCTTTTCCTTTTTGAAAGGGTCTTTCAAGGCCCGGTGACCAACGAGGAAACGGCGCGCATGCGTGATATCAACGTGCGGGAGGTACTCGTGCTGCTGCCTTTGTTGGTGCTGATCTTCTGGATCGGCCTTTACCCCAAACCATTCCTGGCCTTAATCAACCCGACGGCGCTGCATCTCGAACAGCTCGTGCAGGCTGCTTCTTTGGCCATGCACTAGGGAGGAGAAATTTATGACTGGTACCGATATCATCACCCTTCTTCCCACCATCGTTGTGGCCGTTTGGGGAATCGCCTTGCTGGTGGTTGATTTATTTATCCCGCCGCAGCAAAAGGGGATCACCGCGCTTTTGGCGGCGTTGGGCCTGGCGACTGCATTGGGTGTAGACCTGGCGTTGAGCGGCTCAGTGGCGCAACTGGGCCTGGCTTTCCATGGCATGGCGGTGTTGGATGGGTTTGCGGTTTATTCGAATGTGTTGATCCTGGGCAGCGCCCTCTTGGGCGTAGCCCTGGCCTATGATTACATCCGCCGCACAGGTATTGAGCGCGGCGAGTATTATGTTTTGCTGATGATCTCAACGGCAGGCATGATGCTAATGGTTCAGGCATATGACTTGATCGTCATCTTCCTGGCGCTGGAACTGCTCTCCATTCCACTGTACGTGCTTTCTGGTTTCGCCCGGCCAAAGAGCGAATCGGAAGAATCGGCTCTGAAATATTTCTTGCTGGGCGCATTCGCTTCAGCCTTCTTCCTGTACGGCGCGGCGCTGATCTATGGTGGCTCCGCGCACACCGATCTGGCTGGAATTGTGGCAGCCGTCCAGCAGGGCACCAATAGCACCCGTCAGGCGCTGCTGCTTGTTGGCGCTGCGCTGCTGCTGATTGGGCTGGGCTTCAAGGTTTCGGCGGTTCCCTTCCATATGTGGACGCCAGACGTCTACCAGGGCGCGCCGAGTTCTGTCACGGCCTGGATGGCGGTCAGCGTGAAAGTGGCCGCTTTAGCGGCGCTGCTGCGCGTGTTCATCGTAGCCTTCCCAGGCCTGGCTCAGTCGATTACCCCGGTGCTGTGGGCGCTGGCTGCCCTGACCATGATTGTGGGTAACCTGCTGGCGATTGTCCAGAACAATGTCAAACGCCTGCTGGCCTATTCCAGCATCGCGAATGTGGGCTACCTGCTGATGGCGTTTGTACCTTATGGGCAGGGCCAAATGGTTAGCGGCGTGGTAGCGGCGATGCTGTTCTACTTGATCAGTTACGGCCTGGCTAGTTTTGCTGCCTGGGGTGTAGTGATTGCCGCCGAGCACAACGAGGGCCGAGGGCTGGATCTGCAAGACTATGCAGGCCTGGGGCGCAAGTACCCCTGGCTGGGTGTCTCAATGATGGCAGCCATGCTTTCCTTCACCGGCATTCCCCTGACTTTGGGTTTTTGGGGCAAGTTCTATGTCTTTCAGGCAGCGGTGAAAGGCGGCGCGGTAGGGCTGGCCTTGATCGGCCTGTTGACCTCGCTTTTCTCCGCTTTTTACTACCTGCGTATTTTGGTTTATATGTACATGCGCCCGGGCGAGCCGGCTGTCCGTAAGGAAAACTGGCTGTATCTGGTGACCGTCGCCTCGGCGGCAGCCGTTGTTGTGCTGGCATTTTTCCCTGGAACGCTATATAACCTGGCCGCACAGGCCGTGTTCCGCCTCCCTTGAGCGGATCTGCTGTAACGAAAACCCCTCGCCTTCAAGCGAGGGGTTTTCGTTTCCTTCAATCCAATTACTTACTCCCGGTTTGGGATAAAGCAGTTCGCTATATCCTGCCTGCCGCCCGGCGCTCAAGCGACCGGGCTAAGGGGCTGTGCCGGAACCATCCGGCTTTGAAAGCCGCGTTCAAGCGGCGCTTCCGGCCAGCCCGTCAGTTTTAGTTGCGGGTGGCGTGATCCTAAATTCACCTTACTTAACCAGCTGCACCACGCGCTGCAAGATTGGGTCGCTGGTGCTTAGAACGGTGTTTGCATTTACGGGCACGCGCTCTGTCGGCTGCACACCTTTGCCCTCCAGGAAAATTGATCCATCGGGTAAGACAAAGCGGCCGGTTGGAATTTGTAGGGACATGCCTTCCGGTAGTTTGAATTGTCCGCGGGAGACTTCTGCCTCGGTCCCCGAAGTGGGTGTTTCGCCAACCACCACAGCCTGCGGAAGCTGGCTAAATCCATAAGCTTCCAATTCGCAGGCGCTGGCGCAAGCCTGGCTGACCAGTACAAAGACCTGCTGGAACTGGTACTGCTCCTGATAAGGCGTCACTTTATCGGGCGGGCCTTCCGGCTCGAACTTGCCTGTTTCGCTGCTGTAATACTCCAACTGGCCCAGCGGAATTTCTTTATTGGTCAGAAAACCGGCCAGGCCCAGGTTGGCTCCACCTGCGTTAGCGCGTAGGTCTACCACCAGTGCTGTCAGGTTGTTTTCCTTGAACTTATCCAGGGCGCGTTTAAACAGGCGCATAATCAGGTTGAGGTCATCATAGCTGGAGTTGATCTTGATATAGCCGATTTTGTTGGTGGCAACGTAATACTCCACTGGCAGGCCGTTCGGGTCATTATTGCGGAAGGGGTCCGTGACAGCCAGGCTTTCCTGCTCCTGAATGGCTTGCAGTTGCACGGTTTTTGCGGTTTCATTCGGGTTCTGGAAGGTTACGGTGGTTTGCGTGCCGACCGGGGCGCGCACCAGGTAGCGTGCCTGCTCGGCCCGCAGCGCGGATTCCGTTGAGGTTGGCGCGGTGGGTGGCACCACAGCCTTAATCGCCTGGTCAATGGGCTTGCCGCCAAACTCAGTCACGACTGCGCCGGTTTTCATCCCGGCTTTTTCGGCTGGTCCATTGGTGACGATGTAGGTAACCATAACCTGCCCGTTGTCCAGCTGGCGGATGACAAACCCGTATCCTCCGGCATATTGGTTAATGTACCACTGCCGGGCCACATCGCCGCCGTTTAATCCAACATGCCCGTCCTTGAAAGCCAGGGTGAAATCGCGCAGTGCCTGGAAGTAAGCCAGGGGGTCTTTATTCTTTTGCGCGTCCTGCACCTTAGGCAGAATCGCTGCATACACCTGGTCCCAATTGGGCTGCTTGCCTTGAATGCCATTGAAGGCGTAATCAGTGCGCACCACATCAAACATGTGATTGAAGGCATCCACATAGGATTGGCCGGAAAAGTTCTTTATCGCCGCGTCAGCAGGCTCATAAAGGGTCAATTCTGCCTGGGCGGTGCGCAGGATCTGGAAGGGTTTTTGGTCCAGATCAATCACCGAATAACCCTGGGGAACCGGCATCACCGGATCGTCTTGAGTAAAGAGCAGCTTATCACTCCCAAAATCACTAGGGAAGGACTGCTGACCGTCTGGCGCCCAGATCACCAGCTTGCCCCCGGTAACTTCATCATTGTTTTCGGTGTCGGTTTTGACGGAAGCCAGGTAAGCTGGCCAGCCGTGTTCAGGGTCATCGCCTTCCGAATAGGGGCCGCCGGCCAGGTTGGGCATATATTCGGCGGCAAAGATCTGGATGCCCGTTTCGGTTTTGCCGTCCGGATTAACATCCACCAGCTTTCCGGTAGGCTGTTCGGGGAGATCCACGTGGAAGGAGCCGCTTTTGGTCTGCGGGTCAATTTTCAGAAAACCGATATTTTGTGAGCTAACCGGAATTTCCCACTGCTTATCGCGCTTGACAAAGCCGTACATATCCGTCAGCGAAACGGCGTTTTCAACGTAATAGGTCAGGATGATATCGTTTGTGAACTTGAAGGTCCCTTTTACCTCCACGGGCTGCTGCCCGGTGGAAGGCCCGCCGGTGACATTATTATTTACGGCAGTGGTTGGGTTGGGCAGCGCGGTCGATTCGGCTGGGGTAGCTGGAACGCTGTTCGTGGCGCCAGGTTCGATCAGCATACTGGGCTTTGTTCCCACCGTTGGGGATTGCACCGTCCCTTGAGCAGGCGAAAAGAGGGTGCAGGCCATTAAAATCAAGCTGATCACCAGGAGTGAAAGGAAGTATTTTCTTTTCATGGGGGCTCCTCTGAAAATCCATGGGAAGTTTTTTCGATAGCCTGGGCGGCGTGGATTGACCAACCTCAGGCTTAGACCTTATCCAATCGGACTTTGTATTGATCCAAAAATATTGCTTGTGTGTTGCTGGCATGCGGCCCGCGCCAGGAACACACAAAACATATTTAGGACAGGTTCTTATTCAATTATAGCTGAAGAATCGGGGTTTATAGGAGTGACAGCAGCACCGGCAGCACGCCTCCCATGAGCGTGCAGACGGTATTAACCCAGTCATTGTCCAGCCAGGCCCAACCGCGCGTTAGGGTGGTCGGTGTGCCACAGGTATGCAGGGGATGCCGCTCCGTTTCTTTCAGGCAAGCGGGGCAGGTATAAATGGCCTGGACTGTGGCGCCCAGCCAGGAATCGACCAGGCTGCCCGCCAGACCAGAAAAAGCGATCACTGCCAGCCAGATCAGCCGCTGGGCTCCGCTGATTTGGGGAACTTGCGCCCCGAGGGAACGCAGCAACCAGTCTGGCGCGCCGGCAGGTAAGGGGGCAATGTGGCCTTGCCAGAAGAGCACTGCGAACAGGGCGATCAGCAGCGCGCCAGAGAAGGCGGCCAAAATCCCCACCCCGGAAATACCCCCGGATGTGCCTCGCTCCACGCGCTGACCGGTGCTGATCAGGCGCGGGGTGCTGGAGCTCAGTACGCCCAGCTCGGTCGCCCAGGTATCCGCGTTCGCGGCTGCCAGTGCCCCTGCAAAACCTACCCACGGCCAGAGCGCGCCAGGCAGCAGTAAATGCGCCAGCACAAACAGCCCGGCGATACCGCCGTTGGCCAGCACCTGGTTGGCATCCCGCTGCGCTCCTTTGGAAAACTTCTCCTCAAAGGCAGCTTTCCGGCGCTTGAACAGCCGGGATAGCGTGCTGGAAGAGATGAAGAAACCTAGCAGCAAGATGGCCCAGCCCAGACCGCCCAACCCGAAGATGACCGTGCCCAGGAGCAGAGCCGCCCAGGCGCCCTGCCGGTTCAAGGTGTGAACACGCCAGGCGGCAGCGGCGATCAGGGCTGCCAGCCCAAAGCCGATCAGGAGACTGGCAAGCAACCCATTCATGCTGCGTGGAGCAGGATGATCAACGCGGCAGCGCCGAACAGCAGCGTGGCCAATAAACCACCGGACCAAATGGCGTATGCGATCAGGCGCTCATTTTGACGGCGGTAGAAAAACAATCCGCTGGGCAGGTCCACCAGGAAGATAAACGCGACCAGGATGGGCAGCAGCAGCAGCTGCGCAGCCGGACCAGAGGGCAGCGGCGCGCCATTTGGGTAAAATCCTAGACTGACAGAGGTGTGCATCGGAATGGCCAGGCTGACGCTAACAAACAGCAGCAAAGTGCAAACGAGGCTGGCCAGGAGTAAGACACGCGCATACACATCGGTCCACAACTTTGAAAGATAGGCCGCGGGCAGCACGGAAACAGAAGAAATGGGCGTCAGGCTGCCCATTTCCAGTGAGCGCTGAAAGAGATGCAAGAATTCCTCGGGATCCCGGGGTGAAATCGCATAAACGCGCCGGGATGTGGCAATGAACAGCAGGGAGCGGGTCTCAGCGGCGATATATTCCACATCCCCCAGGTCGGCTACTTTAACCTTACCCAACATGGCACCCGGCCAGTGCAGGCGCGGTAGGGGTAAGTTGCCAGCCAGTTCGGTGTAGCGGCGCACCCACTCGACCTCTGGCAGAGGGATATCCTCGGCGCGCATTCCCCAGCGCAAGCGCAGCCCATCCCGTTCTAAACGATAGGAGGCGCGGGAGAGGGCATACAGGCGGTAAACTACCCAGGGGAGTGGCGCGAACAGCAGCAGGGAGAGCAGCAAAAACAGCACAAAATAAGCCGCTGCTGGCTGGTTGAGGCCAAACAGGAAGGCCAGGGCGCTGCTGCCGCCCAGTACCAGGATCAAAGTGCTTTGGAATAAGATCCCGCGCCGGCGCGGTGGGTGGAAAACCAGCTGCTCCATCATCCTACAAACTGTACCCAAATCGAAAAAGTGCGGTAAAAGGCCGGGGCGGCCACGTTGCCCGTTTTGCGCATGATCCAGCCCAGGATCAGGCCCTGGATGAAGGTCAGCAGCAGCAGGATCAAGAGCTGGTCGGTTGGCAGGTGGTTTAACCAGGCCGGCAGGTGCCAGATGGCGAACAGAGCCGCGGTTAGAATCAACCCCGGCCAGGCTCCCAACCACCAGGCCAGACGCAGCTGAATGTAGCCGCGGAAGATCGTTTCTTCCGCCAGGCTAATGCCCAAGGCCAGCAGCAAGGCCAGCAGTCCCGCATCATTGATTCCGCGCAGCACATCCATGACCCGGTTATGTAAAAAGATGGTCAGGATGGCCAGGGCAAACCCTACCTGTAATGCCGGGGTGATCAGGCCGCGATTCCAACCAAGGCTGCGCAAGGGCTGGCGGCGGACCGCCAGGGCCACGACAAAGGCCGCCAGGCAGAGCAGCGCCAGCAGCAGGGCCTGGTCGAGGGCAATCACTGGCGCGGGAGCCAGCTGCAAAGGCTCTCGAAAAACGGGCGGGCGGAAAGAATAGAAAAGAAAAGCAAAAACGAGGATTAATCCATAAAGGGAAAGCGCGATCAGCCCATCCCGCCGGGCATACTTAAACCCAATTGGCGGGCGCCGGAAACGCGGGCTGAGCGAAAGCAGCCAGGTTGCGCCAACCGCCCCCAGCCATTCACTAATGTATGCAGCGATAACCGTAATGGTCAAAATTAAAAACCTTTATTCAGCAGGTTGGTTTGCTTGAGAAGATTCGGTTGAGAGATTGGTTGGCTCAACAGGCGGCTCGGGCTGGAACTCAATTTTTTCTTCCATGCGCACCTGCCCCCGGAGAAAAGCACCTTCTTCCGTTGCCAGCGCCACGACGGTCACATCACCCCACACGCGCCCGGTGCTGCGAATATCCAGCTTCTCGGCGGTAATGCAGCCGTTGACCGTGCCAGCCACGATGACGCTGTTGGCCTTCAGGTTCTCGCAGGTGACCCGACCGGTCTCGCCGATGACTACCAGTCCGCGCAGGGTGATGTCGCCTTCAAATGCGCCTTCGATGCGCACGCCGCCGCTGCCGCGCAGATTCCCTTTCCAGATAATTCCCGGGCCTAACACCGAGGTTACCCGTTCGGTAGGGGTTGTCACCGCGGGCGCGGCGGCAGGAGTTTTTCGAAACATGCTGCTTCTCCTTGCTTGTTGGAAAATGCCGCTCCATTATTTTGAAGGGATGCACCCCTTCGAAAAGAGCTAACTTGTGGCTTCAGGCTTCCGATATGGCCAGATGGCGCCAGCCCAAACGCGCTCACCCGCCGGTACATCGGCTTTTACGGTACATCCATTTCCTAACTGCGCCCCTTCACCGATGCTGACTTGCAAGTTGACGGTTGCGCACATACCAATCTGGGCGTGATCGCCGACATGCACGTTCCCTGCCAGGGTCGCACCAGGGGAAAGGTTGACGACCCGGCCAATCACACAGTCATGATGGACAATGGCACCGGTATTGACGACCGTCCCAAAACCCACCCGGGCCGCACTGCCCACATAAGCATGGGCGAAAACCTGTACGCCGGCTTCCAAAACCGCGCTTCGCTCGACAACTGCTGCCGGGTGAATGAGCGTGGGGCAAACAAAGCCATTTTTTGCCAATATGTCAAAGATTTTTACTCGCACGGCCGCATTGCCAATGCCTCCTACGGCATTGGCTGCCAGGCGGATGCCGCGGTTATACCAATCCTTAAGCTCTTGCGTCCCGCCCAGCACCGGCACGCCAATCACCTCACTTCCGGCAGGGAGTTGATCATCAATGACACCTACGATACGGTAATTCCCGGCGGCACGCAACAGGTCGATCACGGTTTTGCCGTGCCCACCGCCACCAAAAATAATCAAGGCCGCAGGGTCCAGCGACACAGAACCAGGGAACACCAGGCGCGGGCCGGGTTGAACTGCTGGAATAGAAGGCTGGCTGCAAATATAGCACAGAATCTGCCCAGAGTGTACAACTTGCCCGGGCAGGGCATGCAGGCCCACCACGTAACCGTCTTGCGCGCTGACCAGGTCCTGAGCAGAATTCTGACCGCCTGGCAGCGTCCCTTCTACGCGAGCCAGCGTCTGGCCTTTTTTAACAATCTGTCCTTCTTTAACAGCCAGGGCCGCCAGCCATAATGCTGGCGCTTCAGGGAAGGCAGGAATTTCGAGTACGGTTATTTCCAATGTCACGTCTCCTGTTATACTCGATTTGCGTCGGTCGGAAGATTCCAGCTTTGTAAGTCGATGCGGAAGCGCCAGGGTTTGCTGCGCCAGGGTTCCGGTACGTTGTTGATCCCCACCCGCGGGCCAGTGCTTACGCTTTCACTGGGGACGGGCCAGCCCGGCTCGATGCGCAGCGGGCTGTCTGGCTGGGTGAGGTCTACCCCATTCATCTGGCCATCCAATTTAAGCGCCTGACACAGGCGCGCGGGTCCATTGGTCCAGTTCCGCGGGGGGGCCGGGCTGCGCTGCGCGGCAATTTGCGCCAGCCCTTCGCTGGGCAGCAAGCCGCGAATGAGAATGGCAGCCGGGGAGTCTTCTGCTTCTGCGACGACATTCAGCATCCAGTGCATCCCGTAGATAAAGTACATATAGACGCGCCCCGGCGGACCATACATAACCTCGGTGCGTGCGGTCCTTCCAGCCCGGGCATGGCAGGCCAGGTCACTTTCGCCAGAATAAGCTTCCACTTCCGTGATGTAACCCCCTACTCGCAGCCCATTTTCTCGGCGAATGAGCCGCGTGCCCAACAGCGCAGGCGTTAATTCCAGGACAGGCCGGTTGTAAAATGACTCTGGCAGGGGTGACAGCAGCATGCGTATATTGTACAATTAATTATCAGAATAAAGGAGGTCGGTATGAAGCTACACGCTGACCCGGGTCTAACGTTTGATGATGTGTTGTTGATTCCGAAGCGGTCTGACATCCGCAGCCGCCGGGATGTGTCTACGGAAACCGGATTGACATCTCAAATCCGCCTGCATATTCCCATCGTGTCGGCGAATATGGATACGGTGACTGAAGCGCGCATGGCAATTACCATGGCGCAGCAAGGAGGCATTGGCATCCTGCATCGTTTTATGGGTGTAGAGCGCCAGGTGGAAGCTGTTCGCAGGGTGAAGCGGGCGGAAAACATTATCGTCGAAGACCCGCTGCGCATAATTCCAACTGCGACCATCCACCAGGCGCGTCAGCGCATGGTGGAAGCGGATGTGGGTGGTCTGGTCGTGGTGGATGAAAAGGGCTGTTTGCTGGGCGTTGTGACCACCCGGGATGTGCTGCTCTCGAAAGATGGAACGGCAGCTGTGGGATCCGTCATGACCCCCCGTGACAAATTGGTCGTGGCTGGCCCGCATGAGACGATGGATCAGGCGCGCCAGAAATTATTCGAGCACCGTGTCGAAAAGCTGCCGTTGGTGGATGAACAGGACCGGGTCGTTGGCCTGATCACCGTGCAGGATATTGTCAAAATCCAGGAACACCCGGATGCCACGAAGGACAACCGTGGGCGGCTGCTGGTGGGCGTAGCTTTAGGCGCAAAACTTTCTGAAGACCTGGCGCGCGCCAATGCCTGCGCAGAAGCTGGCGCGGATGTCTTTGTGGTGGATATCGCGCATGGTCACTCGGACCATACCATGGAAATGGTGCGCCAGTTGAAAAAGAATTTCCCAAAAATCCCGGTGATTGCGGGAAATGTGGCGGCTCCGCAAGGCGTTTGTGACCTGGCAGAGGCGGGGGCAGATGCCGTCAAGGTGGGGATTGGCGCGGGTTCGATTTGCATCACGCGCATAGTAACCGGTTTTGGGGTTCCCCAGTTGACGGCAATTTCTGAATGCGCCGATGCGGGCCATAAATTAGGTGTCCCGATCATCGCCGATGGGGGCGTGCGCAACTCAGGCGACCTGGTAAAAGCACTGGCGGCGGGAGCCAGCACGGTGATGATTGGCAGTATGCTGGCGGGAACGGATGAAAGCCCCGGTGCGCCGTTTGTCCGGGATGGGCGGCGTTATAAAGCCGTGCGCGGCATGGCATCGCTCACCGCCAATGTAGACCGCCGTTCGATGGATAAAGGCGAGGTGGCAGAGGATGAGTGGCTGGATGTGGTTGCGGAAGGCGTGGAAGCAGTCGTGCCTTACCGCGGCGCAGCGCGCGACATTCTTTACCAGCTGGTGGGTGGGTTGCGCTCGGGGTTAAGCTATGCCGGGGCGCATTCGATCGAGGAACTATGGGAGCAGGCAGAGTTTATCCGTATTACCCCGGCGGGCCAGCGAGAATCCGGGCCACATGATGTTTCCAGGGCATAAAGAAGAGTAATATTACTTTTGCCGTAGCCGTAAATCTTTGTCAAAGGTCAACTGCAAGCCGGTTTTTAAATCAATTTCAGGATGATACCCAAGCAGTTCTTCTGCCAGGCGCAGATCGGCACGCATGCGGCGCGGGCCGCCCTCGTTGCGCGGGTTGTATACCACTTCTGGTTTTCCGCCAGTGACTTCCAGCGCCAGGTTGACCAGCTCGCGCACACTGGTTTCCGTTCCACTGCCGATGTTTATAATTTTCTGGTTGATATTTGGGGCCGTGGCAGCGGCAGCCATCGCATTGACCACGTCGTCCAGGTATACGTAATCCCGAGTCTGGTTGCCTTCTCCATGCAGCACCAGCGTGCCATTATGGCAGGCCTGGCGCAGGAAGTAAGGGATCACCGGCGCGTGGACAGGGGGCAGGTGCTGCCCGGGCCCGTAGGCGTTGAACACGCGCAAAATGACAGTTTCGATGCCCCACAGCAGGCCAATCGTCCGGATGTAATATTCAGCAGACAGTTTGGAAACCGCATACGGCGAGCGAGGATTGGGCGTGGCGTTTTCCATTAATGGTTGGCCGTTCTGTTCGCCATATACCGCCCCAGAGGAAATAAATACAACCCGGCGCACGCCAACATCGCGCATCGCCTCCATTAAAGTAACCGTTCCCCCTACATTCACCTTGTTATATTCAACTGGATAGAGTACGGATTCGGGTACCGATACCCGCGCCGCCAGGTGATAAACGCAATCGACTTCTTGCAGCAGGGTCCATAACTTGGGCCGGTCATTGATATCGCCGCGGGTCAGATGAACTTCAGGCAGCAGGGCAGTAGGGTCCCCGGTGGATAAGTCATCCAGTCCCCGCACATTATTGTTTTCACTCACCAGGCGGTTGGCCAGGGCTGATCCTAGAAATCCGGCAGCGCCGGTAATTAAGAAACGCATTGTATAAACCAGTTTGAAGGGATGCGATCGGTATCGCTCATATTTTCAGATTATAGCATAACCTGAATGGACGATAGTGAGCCCAAGTTTTTGGTAAGGATGTAAGGGAGCCGCTTGAGCAGTAAAGAGATGACTTTTATCTAGATGAAGCATGACAAAGGCAGTGTATTCTTCCGTTGACCACAGGTGCTAATTCGGTTAATCTAATCCTAGAAAAACTATCCTTTTTCAGGAGGAATTTAATGGCGAAAACAATGGAAGATCTGGCCGAGGCATTTGCCGGCGAATCGCAGGCGCGGAATAAATACCTGGCGTTTGCTAAAAAAGCGGATGATGAAGGCTATGCTCAGGTAGCCCGCCTGTTCCGAGCGGCAGCTCAGGCTGAGTTCGTCCATGCGCAGAATCATTTTCGGGCCATGGAAGGCATTTTGAGCACGGCTGAAAACTTGAAGGCGGCGATTGCTGGTGAAAATTATGAGGTCGTCAGTATGTACCCGCCTTTCATTGCTGATGCGGAAGCGGAAGGTATGAAACGCGCTAAGACCAGTTTCACCTGGGCCTGGGAAGTCGAAAAGTGCCACGAGGAACTCTATCGCGGCGCTCTTGAGAACCTGGGGAAGGAAGCAGACGTTTACGATTATTATGTTTGCCCGGTGTGCGGTTATACCCATCCGCGCAACGCGCCGGATAAATGCCCGGTGTGCGGCACTCCGGGTGCTCGCTTTGAGCAAGTCGCTTAAGCTAAGAGCATATTGGACAAAAAATGAGCAGCTGCCTGGCGGCTGCTCATTTTTTGTCCGGCGCTTTATACAGTTGCTTGAGTTTTCTTCCAAAAAATGATTACAATAGATCAAATAGATTTGGAAGGAGACTTTAATGGTAAATATTTCGGATATGCATGGCAAAGTGTGCTTGATCACCGGGGGAACGGATGGCATAGGGCGGGTGACCGCGGAAGCTCTGGCCCAGGCAGGTGCAAATCTGACGATTGTGGCGCGGAATCCTCAAAAGACAGCTGCTGTGGTGAAAGAGATCCAGGAGAAAACAGGAAATCAAGAAGTGGCCTATTTACTGGGCGATCTCAGTGTGCAGTCAGAGGTGCGCCGGGTAGCAGAAGAGTTTCGCCAGCAGCACGATCAGCTGCATGTGCTGATTAATAATGCCGGAGCGATGTTCATTAATCACCAGGTCAGCCGGGACGGCATTGAAATGACCTTTGCTTTAAACCACCTGGCCTATTTCCTGTTAACAAATCTGCTGCTGGATCTCTTGATTTCCAGCGCTCCGGCGCGCATCATCAATGTCTCTTCGGGAGCGCATATCGGTGGGAAAATCAGCTTTGAGGATCTGCGGAATCCCAGCTCATACAGTGGCTGGCGCGCCTACAGCCAGTCGAAGTTAGCCAACATCCTGTTTACTTATGAATTAGCGCGCAGGCTTCAGGGGACAGGGGTTTCTGTGAACACCCTCCACCCGGGTTTCGTGGCGACGAATTTTGGACGCAGCAACGGCGGATTTTTTGACCCGCTGTTTCGCCTGGCTCAGGTATTTGCCATCTCACCTGAAAAGGGCGCGCAGACCAGCATCTACCTGGCAACTTCAACTGAAGTAGAGGGGATCACTGGGAAATATTTTTCCAAACAAAAGCCGGTGGCTTCTTCGAACGCATCTTATAACGAAGAAACCGCGCGCAAATTATGGGATGCCAGCCTGGAGCTGACCGGAATAAAAGAGACGGTATAAAAAGTCCGGCAGGGCAGCCCTTTTACAGTCTCTGAAATGATTTTTCTTGCCGGGTAAAAACTTGCTTGCATCCAGCTGCTTTCGCTTTGTAAAGCGCCCGTCACAGCAGCGGAACCAGCGAGAGCAAAAATCGGAAGCTTCCATTTGCTGCTTGACAAAAATAACGCATCGCGTTATCATATTTCTGACGCAACGCGTTATAACCAAGCAGTAATTCAAATGGAGGATATGCATGAACACGGAAACTGAAAAAAGCGAGTCTACGAAAGCCCGCGGCCCGTTTTACGAAACAACCCGCATGATTCTGCTGGCTGGGGTTGGCGCTATTTCCCTGGCGCAGGATGAGATCAATAATTTCCTGGATCGCCTGGTGGAACGCGGTGAAATGGCTGAAACCGATGCCCGCAATCTGGTGCGCGAAGTCATGGACCGCCGGGAAAAGCTAGAACGTGAACGACGCGAACATTTGCAGCAAACGCGCCGGGCTGCGCCAGCCGCCACCAGCGCAGATATTGAAACCTTGAACGCACGCATTGCGGAACTGACCCGGCAAATTGAAGAACTGCGCCGGCAGCAGGAACAGGGATAAGGGGGGCAAGTATGCCGGTAATCAAACGATATTCGAACCGAAAACTCTACGACACTGAATCCAAGCGGTATGTGACGCTTGAAGATCTGGCAGACTTCATCCGCAAGGGTGAGGATGTGCGGGTGGTCGATCATAACACTGGGGATGACCTGACCTCCGTCACGCTGCTGCAGGTGATTTTTGAGGAAGAAAAGAAAATCGGTGGCCTGCTCCCGCAAGTCTTTATGACGCGCCTGATCCGCGCCGGAGGTGACACAGTGAATGCCTTACGCAGCCGCCTGACCGCGATGGACCCTTTCCAGGTGGTGGATGAAGAAATTCGCCGGCGTATCCAGGGCCTGGTGGACCAGGAGCGCATTTCGCAAGAAGAAGCGAGCCGGTGGCAGGATCTGCTGCTGCGCAAACCGGTCCAGGCAGATGTAATCCATGTTCCGGTAAAGGAAAACGCGGAGACGACGCCAGAGACAGCACAACCGGAAGAGCAACAAGAACCTGAGGTGGATCAAGCAGAAGTTGATAAATTGATGCACCAGGTTGAGCTGTTAGAACAGCAATTACAGCGCTTGAAAGCAGCGCAATAGCCTGCAAGAAACCAAAAAGCCACCGGATACAAGGCCGGTGGCTTTTTTTGAATCCCTTTATTTACCCGTAATCAAATATAATGAAGGCAGTATTCAACCAGGAGGCGGTTATGATCACGGCTTTTGAGGAAACACTTGAGAAATATGCTGAGATTATTGTTCGAGTGGGATTAAATTTACAAGCCGGGCAGCGGCTGTTAATTCAAGCGCCTATTGAGTCTGCGCTGCTCGTACGCCGGGTGGCTGCCCTGGCGTATGATCAAGGCGTGCGGTTGGTGGATGTGCATTGGGGTGATGATCAATTGACTCTGGCCCGTTTTCAACATGCCCCCCGTGACTCTTTTGATGAATTCCCCGAGTGGCGTGCGCAGGCAGCTGAAGAAGTTTTTAAAAATGGGGGCGCTTACCTGTCGCTCTATGCTGAAGATCCAGACCTGCTCAAGGATCAAGACCCGGCGCTGGTGAGCCAGGCGCAAAAGACAACCATGCAGCATATGCTCCCGGCGGTTAGCAGGTTGATGCATAACGCCACCAACTGGCTGGTAGTGAGTATGCCGATTCCCAGTTGGGCAGCAAAAGTCTTTCCTGGTTTGCCAGAAGCCGAACAGATGGAAAAGCTGTGGCAGGCGATCTTTCGGGTTTGCCGGTTGGAGCAGCCAGATCCCGTAGATGCCTGGAAGCGGCATGTGGTCGAATTAGGCGCGCGCAGCCAGTACCTGACCCGCAAGCAGTATTCCGCGCTGCATATTACCGGGCCAGGCACCGATTTAGAGGTGGGCCTGCCATCCGGGCATCTCTGGCTGGGCGGTCAAATCACCAGTGGGAACGGCATTGACTTTATCCCCAATGTGCCCACGGAGGAGGTTTTCACCATGCCGCATAAAGACCGCGTGGCAGGGGTGGTGCGGGCCAGCCGCCCGTTGAGTTATGCGGGCAGGCTGATTGAGGATTTCCAGCTAACCTTCCAGGATGGAAAGGTGGTGGATTTTCAGGCCGCAAAAGGGGAGCAGGTGCTGCGCCAGCTACTGGAAACCGATGAAGGCGCGCGCCGGTTGGGCGAAGTCGCTCTGGTTCCATATAGCTCACCAATTTCACAGTCAGGCATCCTGTTTTATAACACCTTGTTTGACGAGAATGCTGCCAGTCACCTGGCTCTGGGTAAGGCATATTCGTTTACCATGCAAGGCGGTGAGGAAATGCCGGATGAGGCTTTTGCGGAAGCCGGCGGCAACCACAGCCTGGTACACGTGGATTTCATGTCTGGCACCGCCGAAACGAACGTGGATGGCCTGTTAGAAGATGGGACGGCAGAAGCGCTCATGCGCCAGGGAGAGTGGGCCTTTGACAGCTAAACGAGCGCTAATCACAGGGATATCGGGTCAGGATGGCTCTTACCTGGCTGAACTGCTGCTTTCTAAAGGGTACGAGGTACATGGCCTGGTTCAGCGGGTGGCGTTAGAGGATCAAGAGCGTCGCTTAAGTCATATTCATCACCTGCTTGATCGGATAACCTTGCACTCGGCTTCGATCGAGAGCTTTCCAAGTCTTTATCGAGTGGTTGAGCAGGTTCAACCCGCTGAATGTTATCATCTGGCAGCAGCCAGTTTTGTCAGCTACTCGTTTGATGAGGAGTTCGCTATCTTCAATGTCAATGTAACCGGGACGCATTTTATGATTTCGGCCCTGCGCGAGCGCGCGCCTGACTGCCGCTTTTACTTTGCGGCCTCCAGTGAGATGTTTGGTCGCGCCAATTGCTCACCCCAAAACGAGGAAACTCCTTTTCATCCGCGTTCCGCTTACGGCATCACCAAGGTGACCGGGTTTCACCTTACTCAGAACTACCGAGAAAATTATGGCATGTATGGCTGCAGCGGCATCCTGTATAACCATGAGTTTGAGCGGCGCGGGTTTGAGTTTGTGACGCGCAAGATCAGCAACACTGTGGCGCGCATTAAAACTGGGCGAGCCAGCGAGCTGCGCCTGGGGAACCTGGAGGCCAAACGAGACTGGGGCTACGCGCCGGATTATGTAGAAGCGATGTGGCGCATGCTTCAGCAGCCGCAACCAGAAGATTATGTCATCGCTACCGGCGAGTCTCACAGCGTGCGGGAATTCGTCGAGGCGGCTTTTGCAGTAGTGGACCTGGATTGGCAGCCATACGTGGTTGTGGACCAGCGCTTTTACCGCCCGGCAGAAGTGAATGTGCTGATTGGAGACGCCACGAAAGCGCATACGCGCCTGTGCTGGGAGCCAAAAGTGCATTTTGAGGAACTGGTTCGGCGCATGGTGCTGGCTGACCTGCAGCAGTTGCAAGAACATTAAAGGAACTTTTTATTCGTATGGCTCTCTATTCACGCATTGTGGTTAAACTTGGCACCTCCAGCTTGACCAATGGTTCAAAGAATTTATCTGCTCCGCGCCTGGTAGATTTTGCCCGCCAGATCAGCCAGCTGGAAGGAGAGGGCGCCCAGCTTAGCCTGGTTTCTTCCGGGGCAATTGCCGCGGGCCGCGAGGCGTTAGGTTTCCCAACCTTGCCCAAGCATATCCCCGCCAAGCAGATGCTGGCAGCGGTAGGCCAGCCGCGGCTGATGGCGATCTATGAGCAAATGTTTACCATTTATCACATGCCCGTGGCCCAGGTGCTGCTGACGCGCGTCGATCTGGCAGACCGCCGCCGGTTTCTCAATGCGCGCAATACCCTGGAAGCCTTGCTGCAGCAGCGTGTGATCCCCATTATTAATGAAAATGATACAGTAGCGACGGAGGAAATCCGCTTTGGGGATAACGATAACCTTTCCGCGCAGGTAGCTAACCTGATTGAAGCAGATTTGCTGGTGCTGCTGACGGATCAGGAAGGCTTGTACACCGCAGATCCCCGGGTGGATGCCCAGGCGCAGCTGATCCGCGAGGTTGGCCCTCAGCCATTTTCAGAAGAGCTATGGCAGGCAGCCGGAGGATCCTCCACCGGGTTGGGCACAGGGGGCATGGTGACAAAGATGCAGGCTGCCGACCTTGCCCGCCGGGCAGGAACGACGGTGGTCATTGCGAATGGCGGGGAGCCGGATGTGCTGCTGCGCCTGGTCAAAGGAGAATCGATCGGCACCCGCCTGTTACCTGTCGCCAATAAATTGGAGGGCCGTCAGCGCTATATCCTCTCCGGCAGCCTTTCGGAGGGTGAAATAATCGTGGATGCGGGCGCGGCGAAAGCGCTAACACACGGTGGGTCTTTATTACCGCCGGGGATGACCCGCGTGAGCGGCAGCTTCGAGCGTGGGGATACCGTGCGGGTGATTGATCCAGAGGGCCGGGCTGTCGCGCTGGGTTTGTCCAGCTATCCCGCGGCGGACCTGGCACAGTTGTGCGGGCGGCAGTCAGCGGAGATTGAGACCGTCCTGGGTTATACTTTTGGCGATGAAGTGATTTATCGCAGTAACATGATCCTGCTCTGAAAACAGGCGCGGGGTTTACTGGAGGAATGAATGAACCTTGAAAGTATGTGCCAGCAGGCAAAGGCAGCGTCTCGGAAGCTTGCTCAGGTGTCATCCGCGGATAAGAATGTTGCTTTGCAGCGTATGGCGGATCAAATCTGGCAGGAACGAGGGGAGATCCTGGCGGCAAACCAGGTTGATGTGGCTGCTGCTCAGGAAAAGGAATTATCTCCGGCGCTGCTCGACCGGTTGATGCTGAATGAAAAGCGCCTGGAAGGCATTGTGAGCGACCTGCGCCGGGTAGTGAGTTTGCCCGACCCGGTTGGTGAAGTGTTCGGTGAACAAACGCTGCCGAATGGACTGCGGCTGCGCAAGCAGCGCGTGCCGTTGGGCGTGCTGGCGGTGATCTACGAAGCCCGCCCCAATGTCACGGTAGACGTTGCCGGGCTGGCGCTAAAATCTGGCAATGCCGTTATATTGCGCGGCGGCAGCGAGACTATCCACTCGAACCGGGCTTTTGCCAACGCCATCCAGCGCGGGCTGGCGGATACTGCGGTCCCGGTTGAAGCGATTTAATTAATTGGGGATCCAGACCGCCAGTTGGTTTATGACCTGCTGCAAATGGATGATTATGTAGACATGGTGATTCCGCGGGGTGGCGCTGGGCTGCATGCGTTCTGCCGCAAGAACAGCCGCATCCCGGTCATTACCGGCGGTATTGGCATCTGCCATCTTTTTGTCGATGAAAGCGCTGACCTGGAGCGGGCGATCGAGGTCATTCATAACGCCAAAACGCAGCGCCCTTCGGTATGTAATGCTTTGGATACTGTCCTGATTCATCCGGCAGTGGCTGAAACGTTCATTCCGCAGTTGGTGACCCGCCTGGCAGCGGATGGGGTAACCTTCCGGGTGGATGCGGAGAGTGCAACGATATTGGCGGATTGCGGGCTGCTCTCGGGCGCCGTTGGAGAGGCCGTTCAACCAGCTGGCCCGCAGGACTTTGATACTGAATGGTTAGCATTGGTCCTGGGACTGCGCGTGGTGTCCGGGTTGGAGGAGGCTATCGCGCATATTGCCGCGCATTCCACCGGGCATTCCGACGGCATCCTGACCGAAGATGGGGAACATGCTGAGCGTTTTATCGCGGCGGTCGATTCCGCAGCGGTTTATGTCAACGCTTCCACGCGCTTCACGGATGGCTCACAATTAGGCCTGGGTGCAGAGGTGGCGATCTCCACGCAGCGTTTGCAGGCGCGCGGGCCTATGGGACTGCGCGAGCTGACCACATACAAATGGGTGATCCAGGGCGATTATCACACTCGGCCCTAATTTCTGATCAGGAGACGATCATGCAGCCACTCACCAGCATTGAGCGTATTCAGAATATCTTGAAACGCGAGCCAGTTGACCGCATTGGTGTGTTCGAGCACTTTTGGGATGATACCTACCGAATCTGGCGCGAAAATGGTTGGATTCCCGCTGGCATCACATTTGAAGATTACTTCGGTTTTGACTTGCAGCTCTTCTGGACCTTCAACATGGTGGCTAACCTGGACTGGCAAGATGAGGTGCTGGAGGAGACCGCCGAAACCATCCTGAAGCGAGATGGCAATGGGGCGTTGCTGCGCCGCCATAAGCTGCACGACAGTACGCCTGAGCATGTTGATTTTCTGGTTAAGGACCAGCGCGGTTGGGAAGAGCACATCAAACCCCGATTGATCGCGGACCGGCGGCGGATTGACTTTGCGGGCTACCGCAAGGCGAAGGAAACGGCCCGCCAGCAGCAGCGCTTCTTTTGCTGGTCAGGAGTGAATGTGTTCGAGTTGATGCACCCGGTATGCGGGCACGAGTATATGCTGATGGGTATGGCGCTTGACCCGGAATGGGTGTGCGACATGGCGGAGACCTATTCGCAACTGACGATCGAGCTGCAAGAAATCCTCTTTGCTGAAGAAGGTTACCCGGACGGCATCTGGTATTATGAGGATATGGGCTATAAACAGCATCCCTTTATGTCCCCGCGCATGTACCGGGAGATCATCCAACCTGCCCATACTCGCACCATCCAGTGGGCGCACAGCCACAACCTGCCGGTGATTATGCACAGCTGCGGCTTTGTCGAGCCGCTGCTGCCTGGGATGTTGGAAGCAGGTATCGATTGCTTGCAGGTGATCGAGGTCAAAGCGGGGATGGATTTACTGCGCCTTTACCAGAATTTCGGCGAGCGGCTTTCCTTTATGGGCGGGATTGATGTGCGCGTGCTGTATAACAATGACCGGAGTGAGATAGATGCCGAACTGGAAGCGAAGATCCCGGCGGTTAAAGGGGGGTATGGTTACGTGCTGCACAGCGATCACTCGATCCCTAACAATGTACACCCCGAGACTTACCGATACTTCCTGGAAAAAGGGCTTGCCCTGGGAAGTTACTGAGAAGAGCTTTCGTCAATAAAAAACCACCGCCATTTTTGGGCGGTGGTTTATTATTGATCAATGAACTTTTTATGCGATCTCTAACACGACCACGGACATCTTGGGCAGGGTCATATCCAACTCGCCGTCTGAAAGCTGCGCACCAGTGAAGGTTTTGGGCGCCACCTGATTGGGCTGGTCAAAGGTGTTGTGGGCGTTCATTACACTGCCTTGCAGTACTCTTCCCTGAACACTGCTGGCTTCCATCCCACCAATGCAGATCTTCAGCGGCACATCCTGATGAGGGTCCAGGTTGCTGAGGGTGATATGCAGCTTGCCGTTAGCGTCTACGGAAGCGGATGACGAAACGGAAGGCACGCTGTAACCCGCATGTTCGTACTTCTCGCACTGCACATCCACCGGAACCAGCGTGGCATCCTGATGAACGGTATACATCTCAAAGACGTGGTAGCTGGGGGTGAGCAGCATTTTTTCGTTTTGAGTCAGGATCATGGCCTGCAGCACGTTGACCGTCTGGGCGATATTGGCCATGCGCACCCGGTCACTGTGATTATTGAAGATGTCCAGGGTGAGCGAGGCGATCAGCGCATCGCGCATCGTGTTTTGTTGGTAAAGGAAACGCGGATTGGTGCCGGGTTCTACAGCGAACCAGGTGCCCCATTCATCCACGATCAGGGCTACCTTTTTCTGCGGGTCGTACTGATCCATGATCGTGCCGTGCCGGCGGACCAGCTCATCCATGTAGAGACCCTTACTCATGATCTCAATCCAGCCAGCCTCATCGAATTCCGTCGCTGAACCTTCCCGCGAACCATCTGGCAGGCGGCGCACCGAGGTGTAATAATGCAGGGCTAAGCCGTCCATATATGGCCCGCCGAACCCGCCAGATTGCCCGGCTTTCTGCATCATAACTTCCGTCCAGTGGTAGTCATCGTTGCGCGGACCGCAGGCGATCTTGTACAGCTTGTTATCACCGTAGTTGCGTGCATAGAGGCCGTAGCGGCGGTATAGATCCGAGTAGTATTCAGGGGTCATGCGCCCCCCGCAGCCCCAGTTCTCGTTGCCGACGCCGAAATACTTGAGCTTCCAGGGCTCGACGCGCCCATTGCGCTGGCGCAGGTCGGCCATCGGGCTTTTGCCGTCGAAGGTCATATATTCGACCCACTGTGACATTTCCTGCACTGTGCCGCTGCCGACGTTGCCGCAAATATAAGGTTCGCAATCCAACTGTTCGCATAGTTCCATGAACTCATGCGTACCAAAGTGGTTGTTTTCTACCACGCCGCCCCAGTGCGTGTTGACCATCGTGGGGCGCTGCTCGTGCGGGCCAATACCGTCCATCCAGTGATATTCATCGGCAAAGCAGCCGCCAGGCCAGCGCAGCACTGGAATTTTGATCTTGCGCAGTGCTTCAACCACATCCTTGCGGATGCCGTTGACATTAGGAATAGGTAAATCTTCTTCTACCCAGTAACCTTCGTAAATACAGCGTCCGAGATGCTCGGAAAAATGACCATAGATATTACGGTCAATCTTTGTATGGGCGAAACGGGTATCTAGTGTAAGGGTATTCATAATCAGCTCCTCATCCTATTAAAATTTTCAGTCAGCAGGGACAACACTTCCCTGCCGGGCTTCTTGCGTATATTGGTGACATTTCACCGTTCTACCTTCAACTTCAACATCTGTAGGGTCGACCTGCCGGCAGATGTCCATCACAAAGGGGCAGCGACCGGCAAATTTACAGCCAACCCGGGCATATTCCTTGACTTCCAACGTGCCCAGTTCGATATGCGTCGCCCAGGATTGACGGTCGAGCGCCGCTGGGGTGGGGACCGATTCTTTTAACAGCTGCGTGTAGGGGTGGAGGGGATGATCGAGAACGGCTTCCACCGGGCCAGCCTCGACCACATAACCCCGCAGCATAATCGCAATGCGATCGCTTATGTAATAAGCCGTGGCTAAATCGTGGGTGATGTAGAGCACGCTCACTTTTTGCTCATCACGCAGTTTCTTGAACAGGTTGACAATCTCCATGCGCAGGGATGCATCCACCATCGAAACTGGTTCATCCGCCAGGATCAGGCGTGGCTGGGGGATCAGCGCGCGCGCAACGGAAACCCGTTGAATTTGCCCGCCAGAAAGCTCGTGCGGGTAGCGCTTGCTGACTTCCTCGAGTGAAAGTCCCACTTGATTCAGCGATTCTTCAACGATCGGGGCAGCTTGCCGCCGGTTTTTGGCCATGCCAAAGTTGATCGCTGTATCGAATAAGTAGTCTTCAACCCGGCGTAAGGGACTGAACGTCTCAAATGGGTTTTGGAAGACTGGCTGCACATCTTTCATAAAGCTCTTAAACTCTTTTCGACCCTTAATCGCAGCCAGATCTCGCCCTTCAAATAATACTTTACCAGAAGTGGGGTCGAGGTCGCGCAGCAGCAGGCGTGAGAGGGTCGTTTTCCCACTGCCGCTTTCGCCAGCCAGGGTGAAAATTTCGGGCTGGTCACTCTGTAGGGCAAATGAAACATCGTTCACTGCCACCAGCCGGCTGCCGCCTACAAAACCGCCAATGTTAAATACGACCGTTACATTTTGAACATCCAGTAGCTTCTCGTTTGTGCTCATCAGGCCCCTGCCTTTACCAGGTGACAGGCAACCCGGTGACTGTCAGATAATGTGATCATTTCGGGGATGACCGTGCGGCAGATATCCTGAACCATGGGGCAGCGCGGATGGAACCGGCAGCCGCCTGGAGGGTTAGCCAGGTTGGGCGGGGAACCACTCAGACTGGCCTTCTGGGTCTTGTCTCCAATCATGGGCAGCGAACGAATCAGGTGCTGGGTATAGGGGTGCTGGGGGTGTTAAAGATAATCTGAGTAGGCCCCTCTTCCATAATGCGCCCGGCATACATGATCATCACCCGGTTAGCGACATTGGCGTGGACCGCCATATCGTGCGTGACCAAAAGGACCGTGTTGCCACTCTCCGCCTGAATATCTCGGAGCATCTGGAGAACCCCACGCTGGACAACGACATCCAGCGCAGTGGTCGGTTCATCGGCGATGATCAGTTTGGGATGGAAGATCGTTGCCAGGGCAATTGCCACGCGCTGGCGCATGCCACCCGAGAGCTGATGAGGGTAAGCTTTTAAGACATCTGGTGGCAGCCCCAGCCGGTTGAGGTGTGCATAGGTCTGGTTGAGAAATTCCTTCTTATCCCGAATAGGCTGATGGGTCCCTACGATATCTTCAAACGTCTTGACGATTTGCCGCACCGGATTTAGAACGCTCATCGAACCTTGCATTACGTATGAAATTTCTTTCCAGCGCACGTTACGGCGCAATTCATCTGAAGAGATATTCACCATGTCGACATTATAGGAGCCCAGGTGGTAGTCGACGGAACCCGCTTCTACTCTTAATGGGTGGCGGATGGTTCCAGAAATAACTTTAATCAGGGTCGTTTTGCCACAGCTCGATTCCCCGGCGACGCCGTAAATTTCATTGGGGCGTAGTTCAAATGAAACCCCATCCACAGCATGTACAATCCGGGAGATGCCGTAAACTTCCGTCCGATAGTAAGCACAGAGGTCTTTTACACTTAATAGTGACACGGCTCAACCTCCAATTAACCGTAAACGAGTCCGCGGGTCGATGTACTCATTGACGCTTGAGAAGAGTAAGTATAACCCGAGGAACAAGATGATCGCCAAAACAACGGGTGCAGCCAGCCACCACCAGACACCTGCGACCAACGCCTGATGCTGGTTAGCCCAGAAGATAGTGGTGCCCAGGGTGGCTTTGGTCACATCAGAGAGCCCAAGCACGCTTAAGGTGACTTCCATGCCAATCGACCAGAGCATATTATTGATGGTTGTGGCAAACACGACGGGCAGCACGAAAGGCAGGTGCTCGGATAAGGTGATGTGCAAGGCTCCGGTCCCCGAATAAACTGCCGTCCGGGTAAAGGAGCGTTCTTTCAAGCTAAGCACTTGCGCGCGGATCAGGCGGGCATCCCAGGGCCAGCCAAACAGGCCCATGATGAGCACCAGGGTGAGCAGGCTCATTTGCCCTTTGAGCAGAAAGCTCAGCAGGATGAGAATCGGGAGGACGGGCATGACCACGAAGCTGTCGTTAATAGACATCAGCACCCGGTCAACCCAGCCGCCACGATAACCGGCAACCAGCCCGACCAGAATGGCGATTACACGGGAGACCAGCGCGGTCAGCAAGCCGAGCAGGAGCGAATTGCGCACGGCAAAGGTCATCCACCAGAAGATATCCTGCCCGCGCGAACTGGTGCCAAACCAATGCTCCAGAGATGGAGGAACATCAGCCGGAACCAGGTACGTTCTGCCAGGGTCATATGGCGAAACAAACGACAGGAGCGATAAAACAAGCACGGCAAGTAAGAATATAAATGCAATGCGGAACCGGCCATCGTACTTGAGTAAATCTCGGATAACTTTTAACATCGTTTACTCCTACTGGTGCCGCACACGCGGATCGAACAACGGGTAAATCAGATCGAGGATAAATACAGAGGTGGCGACCCCAATGATTGAGAAAATCGCGATTCCCATGATCAAGGAGTAATCATTTGCCATCACCGCCTGGAGAGTAAGCATACCCATGCCAGGATAACCAAATACAACTTCCATAATCAACGCGCCGTTAAATATCAACCCAAGCTGCAGCGCCAGACCGGTGATCTGCGGCAGCAGTGCGTTGCGCATGACGTAGCTAAAGAGGATTTTGTTTTCTTTCAGGCCCGCGGTTTCGGCATAAACTACGTAGTCCTCAGAAATTATATTGGAGGTGAGGGATTTCATGCCGAGGAACCAGCCGCCCATGCCGACCAGAACCAGGCTGATCGCGGGGAGGGCGGAATGTTGGATCAGGGTCAGGAGAAATTCAGGTGTAAATTGAACATGCGTGCCGATTGGATAAGCGCCGCTAAACGGGAAGATCGGAATGAAGTATGCGAATATTACCAGCAAGACGAGCGCCATCACATAGTAGGGGATCGGGCGCACAGACTGGCTCAAAACATCGATCACTTTCATTACAAAACTGTTCGGATAGTAGCTGGCAAAGCCACCCAGCAAGTTTCCCATGATCCACGAAATGATCACTGCTGTCAAAAGCAGGCCGAGGGTCCAGGGCATGGCTTGCGCGATGAGCTCTGTCACCGGCGTTGGGAAGGTGGAGAGCGAAGGGCCTAAATCACCCCGAAACAAGCGGCCCCAGAAAGCCAGGTACTGCTGGAAGGGACTGCCTTGCAGGCCGTACATCTCAGACAGTGCGGAACGCAAGTAAATGATGGCTTCCGGATCCACCTGGCTGCCGCTGCTCATAATCATCGCGATCTGTCGTTCCACCGGGTCATTTGGAGAGAGCCGGGGGATAATAAACGTAACTGTTACTCCGACAAAGATAACCACAAAGTACTGGAGGATTCTTGGGAGTAAATAACGCAAGAGAAATTTCTGCATGCGGGACACCTCCGGTAAAAATAAAACCACGCCACGGCGGCTGCCTGTTCGGTAACCGCCGTGGGGGCTTTTTCGTTTACTGCAGCTTTACCTTCATACTTGATTACAGGTACCTTTTCCAGGCCTGTGTTATACCAATCTCCGAGGGATCGATTACGCCTTCTTCGACTTTATCTTGACGAACATATATTTGGTATTTGCCCAGTTAGGAACCGGGTCCGTATAGGGATCCTCAGAAGTGGGGAAGCCTGTCCAAAGCGTTTCATCGCAGACGGTGAACACATTGTAGGACATGATTGGTGTGATCGGCATTTCTTGCGCAGCTAATTTGATAAACTGCTGACCATACTCGATACCCTTGGGATCGTCGAAATCGATCTTCTGAATATTTTCGATGATCGTGTCGAGCTCAGGGTTCTTCCAGCGCATCCGGTTGCGGCCAACTGCGTTCTCGCCGGAGGGTTTGTAGAGCGAAGAGTGCCAGGACTCAAGGAAGAAGAACAGGTCCGGGTGGCCACCCCAGGTCTCGATCGTCCAGCCAAATTCTGCGTCGAAGTCGCCGAGTAACGCCATCTTAGAGCGGGAGGCATTATCGCGCACATCTAGCGTGGCATCCACGCCAAGGTCTTTCCAGTTCTGCACGATCATGTCCGCGCCGCGGTTCATTACTGGGCGGGTTTCACCTTCTGCCAGTAAGGCGACTTTGAAGGGGCTGCCATCGGGAAGCTGCCATTTGCCAGAGCCGTCTTTCTTCATGCCTGCGTCCAGCATCAGCTGTTCGGCTGCTTTGAGATCAAACTTCCACCAGCCAGCGCCCAGGTCTTTCTTGATCTCAGCCGGGTCCGTGGGGACCAGGTCGCCCAGGGTCTTACGGGCTTCTTCTGCGATGCGGGAGGCAACTTCTGGGTCATAGGCTTTGTAGGGCTTTCCGCCGACATCAATTGTGAAGTTGTTCAGCCATTCCTGCAGCGGGTCGAAGTAGTATTTCGGATACATACCGGTGGGTGGTACGTGGATGGCGGAAATGGTTGCCGCACCGCGGTAGGAGGCCATCGCCACGCGCACGATGTCGATTGACAGGGTTAGCGCCCAGCGCACGCGCTTGTCGCTCAGGCCGGGTTTTTCGTTGTTGTAGATGACCGCGGGGAGCGTGGGATCGGGGTGCGCCCAGGGGAAGGACTTGAACCAGCCCTTGGAATTGGGGTTGGTCTTGGCCAGGGTGATCATGCCTTCAGGCGCCATGTCATGGATTACGTCCAGGTCATTACTCTTCTGCGCCATAACTTTCTTATCGCTTGGGCCAGGGGCGGTGTACATAGCGAACTTGGGCGCGGGCTCGCCGAAGCGGGCCAGGGTGGTGCGCTGCCAGTCTTCGCGGCGCTGCCACAGGTACCAGTTACCATTGGGATCGTAATCCTTAAGCGTGTATGGTCCAAGGCTGAGCGGTGGGTTGAACTTATAGGCCACAACATCCGGCTGCTTTTCAAAGTCGTGCTTGGGCATGATGAAGCAGGCGCTCCAGCGCACGGTGAACAGGCCGTGGAAGCGGGAGTTGGGCTTGGTGAGGTGGAAGACGACGGTGTAGTTGTCGGGTTTCTCCATCGAGTCGACATAGGTGGAGAATTGGCCCGTGTAAGCCATGCCCTTGGTGTTCTTCTGGGTATCGACCGTGTAGATTACGTCATCCGCGGTGAATTCAACGCCGTCGCTCCAGTAGATCCCCTTGCGCAGCTTGACCGTCATCTGCGTGAAGTCTTGGTTGTAGATGGGCTTTTCTTCAGCCAGTGAGTTATCCCACACGCCGTCAATGCCAGCATCTGGGTCAATGTACCATAGCGCGTCAAGTGACAACTGCTGATGACCAGTGGATGCGCTCTGGATGCCGGGCCGCCAACGATTGAAATCATCGGCGGGAACGACACGACCGGTTGGGTTCTCGAGGATCAAAGTTTCATTGCGAGGAACCCCTGGGGCGACTTCCTTCCCGGCTGCTGCAGGTGCGCTGGTTGGAGCAGTGGACCCTGCTCCGGAGGCACCTTCTGGCGCCTGAGCAGGCGGTACTGCTGACGGCGTACTGCAGGCGGTTAGACCAGCAGCGGCAGCAAATGCGGCAGCCTGTTTCAGGAAATCACGTCTGGTATTCTGGTACTTGGTCATATCTTTCCTCCTGAAAGTGAATATGGAACCAATAAGTGCATGCTGATAATCATCAGCAACACGCCGATCAGAATATTTCGTACCTGAGACGTTATAACAATAAATGGAAGGTCTGGGAGAAAAACCAGCCCATACTTCCCTATAACCGCAGAAAGAATACTTAAAAAACCTACAAGGCTACTTGCGTTTTATCGAGCGGTCCTGCACTTTAGAAATTTTTTCTTCCTACGAATAAAGGGACTTGCTGGAGATGGTTACATTCTAGCACGAACAATATTTGCTTGTCAATAGACATTTTTCGATTTTTGTTCTTGTTTATTTTTGTGATTTTGCGAACATTTTTATGTTGTTTTTTGAAGGGTTCATTAAATTGGGTTTAATTTGCCAATATATCGGCTGAATAGCTAAAAACCGGCGCAGCTAAGGCATTTTTTACCGATTATTAGCGCTTTGAGAATACGAACTGCAAACCATAAGAAAACTGTGGGTTTTAGTGAAAATGACTATTGAAATCTATCGAACATCAGGCTAAAATAGTTTAAGAGTTGTTCGAATCAGTTTTTATTTCCAAGATTCTATATAACGGTAGTTTAATCGGTAAAAAATTCCTGATTTTTGGTTGCATTTTTGTTATTACTACATTTGGAGGGATTGAATCTTGGTGACCCCAATTAAATCCAAAACAGGTAAAGCGCCAAATATGCGCGACGTAGCCATCGCTGCTGGGGTGTCACTTTCGACTGTCTCATTGGTGGTGAATGGGAAATCGGGGGTAAGTTCTGAGCGCAGAGAACGGGTTATAACGGCGATTAAGCAGTTGGGTTACATTTCTGAAACTCATCTGAACGGAACTGTAGAAACCAAAGTAGTGGGCTTACTGATGGAGTCTTTGTCAGAAGCTTCACGGAGCGAGGGTTTTTACACGCGCATCGTTTCCGGGATTGAGGAAACCGCTTACCAGTTGGGTTACCAGGTTTTGCTGCATGTATTTCGCCCAGAGATCGACCCCATCAGCAGTATTCGTGAGTTGATGGGGCGGGATGTTGACGGCTTGATCATTGCCAATGACGGCGATGTTACTCCTGATTTGATCCAAAAGATCGCCAGGGCTGGCCGCCCGCTGGTGCTGGTCGAAAACTTCCAGCCTGGACCGATCCACTCAGTCACGGCTGACAACTTTACCGCTGGTCGCATTATGACGGAGCATTTGATTGAGCTGGGCCACCAGCGCATTGGGGCGCTGATGGGTCCACGAAAGTACAGCAGTTTATGCGACCGGCTGCGCGGGCACCAGGTGGCTTTGATCGAGCATGGCCTTTCTTTAGACCCCTCGCTCTGGCCACAGCCGGTTTCTGGACATCCGCGCAAGGGCTATGTACAGATGCAGCAGCTGCTGGCTTTGCCTGACCCGCCGACCGCCGTCTTTGCCGTTAGCGACCGGGCTGCTTTTGGCGCAATGGACGCGATCAAAGACGCTGGGCTGCGCATCCCGGATGATATTTCAGTGGTTGGGATTGATGATGTAAGAGATAGCGCCTATAGCTCACCTTCCCTGACTACCTACCGGGTACCGAAATATGATTTGGGGAAAACTGCGATCACAACGCTTCACAGTCTGGTTATGAAGCAGGATGTATCCCCTTCGCGCACGGTGGTGATTGGGCAGATCGAGATACGCCATTCTTCAGCACCACCCAAACGCTGATGCCTGTGCTGACCTCAGGTTTCTCAGCGATCGCTTGAAGCATTCCCCTTGCGGATTGAAGATTGGCGAAGGTCTGTCCAATAGGAATCGTTGGACAGACCTTGCTTTGCCACCTTTACTGTTCTGGCATAAATAGCAGCTTGACCTGCGTGCCTTGTGAAGGCGCATCTGCGATGCGGATTTCCACGCTTTCTGCATCGCGCTGGTAGCTGATCACAACCGCCTCTGCAGTTTGTGCAAGGGCATTTTTCTCCACCCAGTTCTCTTGCGGCAGCCTGGATTGATAAAAACTTTGGATTTCTTCTCGGCTTTGCGAACTCTCAAATGAGGCGATGCCTGGCAGTCGAACGATCTTGGTCGCTGAATCGGGCAGCGGAACGTCGATCTCGCAGCCTTTCACCGCTTCAATAGGGGCGCTGCCCATCCCGCTGACATCGTAGCGCGCGCTTAGTTTACCGGTGCCACTGCTGAAGAAGGGATCTTCCCCGGTAGCCTGCATGGTAAATTGAATTAACGTCTTACTGTTCTTTTCTTGCCAGATATCGACCTGCGCATTCTCCCAGCCATTAATCGCTACAGCGCGGGCTTGATAATGCAAGCTGGCTGCCCCGGCGACTTTTTCTTCGCCGACCAATTTCATCAGCGCGGGTAGATCTTGCGAGCCAAACAGGGTCTCGGGATAGATGAGCGTAGGATCCATTCCCTGATTATTGGGAAACTGAACACATTCCTGGTCGGTCCCCGGGCCAATCATCCAGCTGGTCGTACCATTGGTTACCATCCGCACATCCCCAGGGTTTTGCGCCCCGTTAATGCCTTCGATATGCAGGTTGGTTTCCCGCAGGGTGGGGGATTTGCGCGTTTTTAGCTGGTATTTCCAGGGGGTAGCGCCTTCAAACGAAACCTCAAAGGTTGCGGCATAGCTTGCCAGTTGATCGCGATTAAGCATGCGCAAAGCGGGCACGGTAGGTTGCGAGTGGGTTAGATTTTGCTGAATGGTTGAAACAACTGGAGGAGCGGAAGTGGTCGCTGCCGGCGACGAGCATCCACTGACCAGGAAGGTGAGTAGAAACAATAACCGCAAAAGGTATTTTTTCATTTTATCCTTGTCTTTTTTATCGGGTCATTTGTGTGGGTCTCATTAGTCCGTTACAGACATATTATAGATATCACTAAAGCCAAATTTTTCATTAATTTCATTCTTGTAAGGTTATAACTAATTTCTAACTCCGCGACTCTTTTTGCGCCTCTCATACGTTATCTCTTATAGAAGCAAGCGAGCTAACAGCAAATCCCTTGCTTTACCGTTACAAGAGTTGGGTCTTTCAGAAATTCTTAGATAAGTTACAAAGGAGTTTACAATGCTTCGAAAGACGTTAGCAACATCTGCTATCCTTATTGTGATGCTGGTTTCGCTGATTGGCAGCGCCGCTGCCGACAGCGTAACGGGGGCAACGGAAACACCTGTCCCTGAAGCGACCACACAACCTGTCGAAACAACCTACTTCACCCATCCGATTGTGCAAGTGCTGAGTGCGTATTTTGGGCGGTCAACACCTGTGGTTGCTACCCCAGAGGTTACTGAAACAGCAGAACCCACTGAGACTGCTACTTCAACCGAGGAAACGCCTGAAGTCATCGCAACCGATCCTACCGAGACTGCAACGCCTGAAAGTGAGATGCCAGCCCCTGAAGATGGGCCAGACATCGCGGAACAAATCGCGGCTTATCACGATGCTGGGATGGGCTTTGGCGTGCTGGTAAAGTTGTATGCGATGGAGGAAGCCTCGCAACAGGCCTGCGCCATTGCGAATTCAACGGAAGTTTCAGCGGAAGGTGATGGGTCTGACGCAGTATGCACGCCCATTACAGTGGATGAACTGGTCACGGAATTCCAGTCTGGCAGCGGTATGGGGACACTTTTCAAGGAATACGGCAAGCCGGCTTTGTTAGGTGTGGGGCATGTCAAGCAGGCGCTGAAGAATCAGTCTCAGGAGCAGCCCATTTTGGAGGAAACCGAGACAACGACGACAATGAACACAATGAGCACGACGGGCAAGGCAAAGCCACAAAAGACGCCGAAGCCCAAGACGAACAACGGGAAAGGTCATAACAAGTAGCGTTTGGCTCGATCATCGTAAAAGAAACAGGAGCATGATAGCCATGCTCCTGTTTCTTTTACGATAAAAGCTTTCCGTTTATGCTTCTTCGGTGATTTCCCAACGGGCGAAGCGCCGGATAATTATATTTTCGCCGGTGCTGGCTGCCGTGCGGGCAAGCATCTGCGCCACAGTCATTCCTTCATCGCGAATGGAAACCTGGCGGAGGAGAACATGTTGGTTCTTAAACTTCTCCAGGTACCCGGCTGTGATGCGAGGGATCAGCGTTTCAGGCTTACCTTCCGCACGGACGCGTGCGGCGATCTTCTCCATCTCCCTACGAATCTCTGCTTCGGGGATATCTGCGTCGCTGACCCAAAGTGGCGCTGCAGCGGCGATTTGCAATGCCAGCTCGTGGGCGAAATCGCGAAAAACAGCCGAGCGAGCGGCGAAATCCGTCTCGCAGTCGACTTCTACCATTACGCCGATCCGTCCATTGCCATGAGAGTACATTTCAATAAAACCCTGTGCTGCGTCATGGTGGATACGTTTCGCCGCTTGCGCCGCAGCTCTTTCCTGGAGTAACTGTAAAGCCTCTGGAAAATTGGATTTGCTCTGCTCCAGGGCCTGGCGGCAGTCTAACACGCCTGCCCCAGTCACCTCACGCAGTTGTTTGATTAATTCAAGTGTCGTCGTCATTTTGTTACCCTGCTATCGTTTGTTTGTAATCCGATCCTGTAGATCTTCCCGTAACCGGTTAACCCATTCCAGTTCGCGCGCATACATGCTCTGCATGTGCTTTTCGATCGCTTCCCATAAGAAGCGCTCGCGCGGGGTGCGCTCAGGCGCTGTGGAAGGCCGCCCTGCCTGAGCCTGCCGCATTTGCAGCTGGATCTTGATCTCTTCTGCGTACCTCGCCAGGAGGGCGTCCAGTTCATCTCCTTGCAAAGCGTCAGCCCATGCAAGCTGGATGAGAAAGTTATCGCGGAACTCGGGCAGTTCCGGATTAGAAAGAAGCCACTTATGCAGCTCCGCTCGCCCAACTTCGGTAATCGTGTAGATTTTTTTGGCGGGCAGGTTTTCCTGGTATTTGACTTCCTGGCTCACCCAGCCCTGCTTATGCAAAGCGACCAGGCTGTTATAGATCTGGTTGTTGCTACCGGACCAGTAAAATAATTCAGATTCGGCAATAATTTTTTTTAGATCATAGCCAGAAAGCGGCTGCCAGTTCAGCAGCCCCAGAATGGTAAATTGAATTTCCATAATAATCTCCAATATTAGGTTATTAGTAACCTATGTTATTAGATAACATAGGTTACTAATAATGTCAATGGAGAGATGATTATTTTTCGAGATCGTGCTCATACGCTTATTCTATTGATACTGTATAGGAATCTGGATTCAAAATTATCTAAGCCCATCGTTCTCAGAAGATTACAACCGTTGCAATCGATCCGCAGGTTCTCATCTGACTAAAGAGGTTACTTTGCTCGATTTATTAAGCATGAAGCGCTGGAAATGTGAGACTTACTCCATCACCAAAAACCCAAACGAGTGGGGTGGCAGATCTACGGAATCTGTTGAGGAGACGGGGATGGTTTGTACACTGGCCTTAAGCGCGTCAGAGGTATCAGATGTCACCAGCCATAAGGTTGCGGTTTGCATTGGGCGGGAATATGGCAGGCGAACGGTGATACGCATCGGTTCCTGTTCGTGCCGGTTAATAAGCGAAAGCGATATGCGGCTTTGATCCTGATTCGTCGTCGCGGAGGCATCCAGATAGTCGGCGTCATAGGCAGTAATCAGGCTGTCCATGGAAGAGCAGGGTGTCGGTAGGCAATGATAGGTCGGGCTAACGACCTCGGTCTTTAAAACATTTGGCAAACTCAGTTGCTGATAAAGGCGGAAAACTTCGTAGAGCGGCGTACGGATGGTGCCGGTAGGCGTGGCGATTAGCGGAGCAAGCGAATTGACCATGCAAGTTTGGTTGGTCATCCTTACATTGTTTGCATGGCGCTGCATCACGTTTAAAAATCCGGCTGCGAACAAGGCATCTTCCATGCGCCGGGGATGTGCCCGGTCAATTTTGCCATCAAAGAACTGGCGTACATTCCATTCATCCACAACAATGCCAATTTCTCGTTTGCCAAAGCGACGAATATCTTCTTCAACCTTAGGGAGGATAAACTTATCAAAGAAGACTGGCGTTCCTACCAGCCGTTCATAATTATTTTCTGTTCCAATGTGAGAATGCCCATAAATATGAACGGAAAGGAATTCGGGATGGTGGTCGATGTTCTGGAGAACTTTTTGGTTCCATTCGCTGTGCAGCCAGCCTACACCCACCAGCTGGATGGAAGGGTCGAATTTGCGCATGAAGAAAGCGAAGCGGTTATAACGGTCCGCGTAAACTTCGGGAGAGGAGTAAGAGGTCTCCCATTTGCCCCACGATTCGTTGCCAATGCCCCAAATGCCTACGTGCCAGGGCTCCACTCGCCCGTTTTGCTTACGCAATCGGGTATAGGTCGTGTCACCAGAGTGATTGCAGTATTCCAGCCAGCCGAGTGCCTCTTGTAGTGTGCCGGTGCCTAAATTAATGTTGATATAGGGTTCGGAATTTAATCGCTCGCAGAGGGTCAGAAATTCATGGGTTCCAAACTGGTTTGATTCGTAACCATCCCATTGATAGTTGTAACGCAGCGGGCGGTTTTCCCGTGCGCCAATCCCTTCTTCCCAATGTAGAAAATCACCGTAATTGCCACCCCACCGAATGACCGGGACCTTCATTTCTAGCAAATCGCAGATCACATCTTCACGCAAATTGCCTGCTTCATCACACACACCACCATAAATTGGCCTGGCAGGCGGATCAAGGCTTTCAACGTACTGCCCATAAAAGAGCGGGCTGATTTCTCCTAAGGTTTGAAACGGGTTAATGGTGACTTCAGCTTGGATCATGGTTTCAGGTTCCTTCAATGTGATTCTAGCTTATTGCTCGAGCGGATGCCTGACAGAAACATGTCATTCTTTTGCCGAGGGTACATTCCCGGATTTTCATTCCTTATAGTAAATTTTCCTGTTCGATTTTTGCTACAGGCTTTGAGATACTGACGGCAGCTTTTATACAGGTCAGGACTTCCATCGGGGTTAACCCTCCTGCTCGTTGAATAACCACATCACTTTCAGGGTCTCCCTGGCTGATCTCGCGAATATCATCGCCGGTAAGGATGATGACGGGGACATGGCATAACCTTTGGTCGCTGGTCATTGCGCGCAACACTTCTACGCCACCCATTTCTGGCATGATCATATCAAGTAGCACAATATCAGGAATCTCGTTCCGCATTGCAGCAATGGCCATTTTCCCGTTATGTGCGGTTTGAATATTAAGGGGTGACTTTGCCGCCTCAAACATGCGCTGGATGAGTTGGATAAATCCCCAATCATCATCAACGATTAATATGGATTTTAGCGGCCCAGCTTTGGCGATGGATTTCATGAAAACATCAGAAGAGATAGGTTTCGAGAGCCGATCAATTACTTGTGGAAAAGCTGACTGCCAGGTCTGGCTCGGCAGCGAACATTTTATAATCAGAATAGGGTCATTGGTTTTGTAAACATACTGATTGATATTTTCAATCTGAGTGTTATGAACAATTGCTTGTGGGAAATATACTTTGACCAATTCTTCAATTGACTGATTCTTTTCCATGCAGATAAGCTCGTATTCAGGCAGGTTTCGCTGAAGCATGGTGGTAATCAATGGGTCTGGGTCTGTCACCAGAATTCGCGGCTTTGCCAGCATAAGGTTAGGGTCCTCTAGCTGATTTTTATGGCGATTTATTGAATAACTTTTCTGCACAGTCATCGGGAGAGAAAACGAGAAGGTCGAACCCTGGTTTAATGCACTTTCCACCCAAATATCCCCATTGTGCGTGGTGACAAATCGCTTACAGATAGCTAACCCCAGCCCGGCCCCGTGATATTCTCGACTGAGAGAATAATCTGCTTGATAGAACGAATCAAAGATTTGACTGAGCTTTTCTGTAGGGATACCCAAACCTGTATCAGAAACACTGATGATGACTTTTTCCGCTTCAACCCGCGCTTTTAATGTAATCTCCCCACGATCGGTGAAGCGATTCGCATTATTAATTAAATTAAAAATCACCTGACGGATGCGCGTCTGGTCCATATCAATAACTGGCAAGTGCGCCTGAAGATCTGTTTTGAAGGTGTTGGTTGTGCCGCGGAATAAATCACGAGCGACATCCGCTGTGGCAAGCAGGAACGGAGCCAGGTCAGTTCGTTCAGGTTTTAGGGTGAACTCTGCAATATCGTACTTAGATAGAATTAAAACATCATCGATCATTTTTTGAAGATGCAGGCTGTTGGAATAAATCTGGTAGATATCGCGGCGCAAGGCTGGCGACCATTCCATGTCACCGTAAACTTCGGAAGATTGGTACATAATTTCGCTAAAACCGAGAATTAAACTCAGAGGAGTGCGCAATTCGTGACTGATATTCGCGGCAAACTGTTGTTTGATTGAGCCGGCTTCTTCTGCCATCTTTTTCGCAATCATCAAATCGTGCTGCATGCGGTTCTGGATTGAGTAAGCAATCTCAAGGGACTTTAATGCCCGGCTCAATTCTGCCCGGTGATCCCGGGTCTGCTCCAGGATCTGATTGGTTCGATTTTGAAGCGACAACACCCATTCCAAAGCAGTGAAGAGTGCCTAAATCGTCATTTGAGCAATCCAACCTGAAACAAAAATGGTTGGGATCACAATTATTAACGGGTAGCTTCGAAATCCTGAAAGTGTGAGCCAGGTTAGCACACCCAAGATGATGGCTACAAACAACCAATTAAATCGGGGAGCTAAGATGATGCTGATCACGATCACCAGCGGCGCCAGGAAAGGGACCCAGTTCTCAAGGTAGATCCACATTGCCATCAACAAAAGAAGATTAATGCCAATCACATAGATGTAGCGCGCAAGCCGAGGCTTTTCTCTTTTACTTAACGAAAGGATGCCTATAAACAGGATTGCTGCTGCGAATGTCATATCCATCAGGCGGAATTGACCTCCAGGAGTCAGTAACCACATGCTACATCCTCCAAGAAGGATTAACATTCTGGACAGGTTATCTACTAGATCGCTTTGGATTCCCTCTAAATTTAACTGAAAGGTTGCCGGGCGGGATCGCATGATAAGCTCCTCAACCTAGAAAAAAGAAATATCTTGAAGGGTTTTTTGAAGATTAGACAGGGTGACCGGTTTGGGAAGGAAAGCTGCTGCACCGAGCGACATTGCAAGATCCGGTTCAAAGAATACCGAACAGACAATTGCTGGAATTCGCACTGTTTGTGTACTCGCTTTGAGTTGGCGGAGAACTTCCCAGCCGTCGAGATCCTGCATCATTACATCCAGAATGATGAGATCGGGCTGCAGTTCACTGGCTAATTGCAGACCTTTCGGAGAATCGGGGGATGAAATCACCTGAACCGGTTGGTCTGTGAGGTAACGCCGGAAAAGTTCAATGACTCCTTCATTATCCTCAATCAACAGGATAGTTTTGGGTTTTTGGTTCAGATCAATCCGCAAAGTCTGAATACCAGCCGGCTCTGAAATTGAAAAAGTCCAATTCAAGCGGTCAGCGAGTTGATATACGAGGTCACTGACAGCATGTTGCGCGGTCAATTGGGGGTCAGGCGAGTACTGAAAGATGATCGAAGCGGGATAGGGCTTATAGCTTACTTCAATATTTGTTCCTGGAGTGACCTGGCGGACAGTGTAACTTAACAGGCTGACAATCAGCTGTTGGGCTAAGGCAGGTTCGGCCGTCACTGGCACTGTCTCTGGAAATGACTGCAAATGAACATAAGTCTGGCGTTGATATGCAAGTTCTCGGGTAACCTGGCAACCATTCTGAAGAATCGGTAGTAAATTGAATGAATGTACATTGGACGGCATTCGCGAAATTTCGCCATTTAACGAAGTATCTGTACCATTTGTGGGCTGCGTATCTAAACCCTCATGGTGACTTTCCCAAATTAAGGCAGCCAGCTTTTCTTCTCCTGCCCGCAAATCACGATAAGCCTGACGAACAGAGATGTTGAGGATACTTGCAATTTCTTCCACGCCCATTTTTTGAATGTAATGCAGATGCAGGACGTGATAAGGGCGAGCTTCGCGTGATGGCATAGAGAAATTTGGGCCAGGGTTTAATCCCTCAATTTTGCGCATTAATTCAATCTTTAGATTTTTCCCACTGACTGGAATATCAGATTCGGGAAATGTCAACGGATTACTAAGCAGGAAGGGTAAATCATACAGGTGGTCCAGGCACTGACGCACTTGTTCGATGAATTGTGGTGTAATTAATGGGGAATTCTCAGAAGTCGATAAAGGTAAACTCATTCTAAATTCCTGGAAATGTCAAGTTCTGGCAGGTATTTGGCAAAAATTGAATGCTTAAACTCAGTTATAGTTGAAGTGAACCCAACACAACCCATTCGAGATATTGAGACAATTATTGTACTATCATAATTCTCAAGCAGTCGAGGAGGAAAAATGTCGAAGAAGGATTTGTCACGACGAAGCTTTATCCGTCTTTCAGCGCTTGCGGCTTCTGGAGCAGTTGTTGCTGCCTGTTCTCCAGTGACAGCAACGCCGTCTACGCCTGCAGCTCCAACCAGCCCTGCTGGGCAAGCGCCAACCATGGCATCCGCTCCAACAGAGGCTGTTAGTCAGGCCACTCAAGCGGCGGCTCCAACTCAGGCGCCGGCTGAAGGGGAGGCTGTCTTGCAGTGGTGGGATCATTATCAGCCGCTCGAACCGCTTCATAAGAAACTGTTTGAGCAATATTCTGCTGCCCACCCTAATGTGAAGGTTGAGCAAACGGTATTTAACCCACCCGACTTAGGCAAGGCGTTGCAGCTGGCTTATCCAAATAATCAAGCCCCCGATGTGCATACCCTGGCAGGCGTAACTTACCCGGCTTCCGCTTTGATTGATGAAGGTTGGTTAGCACCTCTGGATGAGTATATTGATGAGGAATGGAAGGGTAAGTTTCCGAATGGAAGCTTCATCGAAGGGCTAAACGTGTTCGGTGGTAAAGTTTATAGCTTTCCAACATTTTCGTTCCTGCAATATACCAACGTTACCTGGTGGAATAAGCAGCTCGCGGCGGATGCTGGCGTAAACCCTGAAACAGATTTCTTAAGTTGGGATAGCCTTCGTGCGTCGGTAAAGAAAATTACCGATAAGGGCGGCGGACAGACCTTCGGTTGGATTGAAGGTATTGGCTTTGTGGACCGCATGGCCGATCACATGAATGATATCGCTATGGCCGCCGGTTCACCCGGCCCTATTGATTTTAAGACCGGCGAGTACCAATATGCCACCGACCCTTACGTAAACGGAATTGAGTGGTGGATGGCAATGGCAAACGATGGCAGCTTGTTCCCATCCTCGAATACTCTCGATATGCGCAATGGACGTGCGCGCTGGGTGACCGGTGTGGCTTGTGTATTCTTTGACGGCCCATGGAATCCGGGTGCAGTACTCACCATTGCCCCCGATTTCGCCGATAGTATGGGGGTATCGCCTTGCCCGACGCCAGATGGCAAACCTGGGATCATCGGACGGGGACCTGCAACCACCAACTTCTGGCTCTCCGCTCAGTCAAAAGCGCCGCAGCATGGGGCTGGGTTGATGAAAATGCTCATTTCCGATGAATATCAAATTGGCCTTGCGGAACGCCAGGACCAGCCTCCTCTGATGGCCAGCGCAGTTGAAAAAGCCAACGTACACCCGACTTACAAACAGCAGATGAAGTTCTTCGCCAATTCGGTGCGCCTGGTGCCACAACCGCAGGTGCGCAACTCACTGGTGAACGATGTCAACGCCGAGATGAAACCGATTCACCCCAACCTGGGCGAGATTATTCAAGGCGCGATTTCTGGCGATGTCAAGGATGTGAAGAAGGCGCTCCAGGAGTTCAATGATGCGACCTCCGCAGAACGCGATCGTGCAGTCAAAGTGGTGCAAGGCAAAGGCGGAAAAGTAAGCCAGGATGACTGGGTGTTCTCCGACTGGACACAGGGGAAAGATTACCTCACGAAACCCAACGCATAAAAACAACACAAGTAAAATGGGGTATTTGATGGCATTGCCATCAAATACCCCATTTTCAGGAGTATTTATTTTATGTCCGTAAGCGAAGTGGCGTTATCCTCGAAATCAAGAATGGAAAGTAAAATTCTTCGGCGCTTATGGAAGGACCGTTGGATATATATTTTCCTTCTCCCTTTCCTGGTATTTTACGTTCTCTACACAGTCTATCCGATTCTGGCCAGTTACTGGTACTCGATGCTGGATTGGACTGGCTTCACGAAGAACTTCACTTTTATTGGATTCCAAAATTACGTGGAGCTGGTGCATGATAAACTCTTTTGGAACGCGTTCAAAAACACTTTTCTTTTTATGGTGGTAACGGTTCCTATCCGGGTTTCTCTGGCGTTTGTGTTTGCAGTCATCTTGAATAATCCCCGGTTGCCATTTGCCCGGTTTTTCCGAACCGCCCTTTTTCTGCCAGTCGTAACGACAATGGCGATCATTGGGGTCGTCATGATTTTCGTCTTTGACCCGGTCAATGGTCCGGTCAACCTCATTTTGCGTCAGCTAGGGTTAATCCATAAGCCGCTCAACCTGCTAGGTACCTCTAGCAGCTCGTTGTTTACTGCAATGGGCATCCATGTTTGGAAGTGGTTTGGGATTACATTAATTTATTGGCTGGCTTCTTTACAGACCATTCCACAAGAGCTTTACGAAGCAGCCCAGGTAGACGGCGCGAGTGCGTGGAAGATCATGAGCTATATTACTTTACCACTGCTCGTTCCCTTCTTAATTATTATTACCTTGATCACAGCACTGGACACTCTGCGCGTATTTGATCTGATTCTGACCTTAACCGGCGGCGGCCCGTTCTTTTCCAGCGATGTCGTTGAAGTATATATTTACCGCACTGCCTTTGCGGCAACTGTACCACGGCTTGGCTATGCTTCGGCAGCGGCAGTGTTCTTCGGCGCGGCAACTTTCGCAATCGCCATGATGCAAACGATAGGCATCCGTTATGCTCAAAAGTTGAGGAGGGATTCATGAGCGCGAGTGTAGAAATTGTCAACGCACCGCAAGTGGTGAAGTCCCAACCGCGGGTCCAGACAAAGACAATTGTAACTGTCGTTTTACTGGTGCTAATCTCATTTGTTTGGATTTATCCGTTCCTATGGATGCTTTCTGCCTCATTAAAGGAGCCCAAAGAAATTTTCACCAGCGGGTTGAATTTGCTTCCGCATAAATGGGTTTGGGCCAACTATACCCGCGCTTGGGTTACTGCCAAATTCAGCACATACATGTTCAATACCATCTTCATCACAGTCGGGACAGTGGTATTGGTGTTGATCCGAACAAGCCTGGTTGGATATGTGGTTGGGCGCTACAATTTTATTGGCAAACGCTTCCTGATTGTGATGTTGCTCATCACCCTTTTTGTTCCAAGCGGTTATACGATTATCCCGGTGGTGAAGCTTTCCAACCAGTTAGGGCTACTCAACTCCCTTTGGGGGGTAGTCTTTGCCATGGGCGGCGGGGCGTATGTGGCGGAAGTCCTGTTATTCTCTGGTTTTTTTGCTAAGATCCCCAAAGAGCTGGAAGAAGCAGCTGTGCTGGACGGAGCGAACTTTCTGGATATCTTCGCGCGCATTATGCTGCCCCTGTCCACCCCGATTATCGCCACCGTGGTAATTATGACCTTCATCAGCTCGTGGAATTCATTCTTCCTGCCGCTAGTGTTTACTTTCAGTCGCCCTGACTTGCGTACATTAAGTGTAGGTATGTACGCCTTTGTTGGAGAGCATGAAACAGATTGGTCAGGTATGGCTGCCGCAGCTACCGTCTCGCTTATCCCGGTGGTTACGTTGTTCTTCTTCATGCAGCGCTATTTCATTCAGGGCCTGGCTGGAGCAGTAAAAGAATAAGCTGAGTGTATTGAACAAGTATTGACCGAAACCCGTCCTTACGGTCCGGGTTCTGTTCAACCCAATTGCGAATGGAGAAATTGTGATGGAGCGAAGCGAATTAAAAAAACTCGTGGTTGAGGCGAATAAAGAACTTCCCCGGCAAAACCTTGTGAAATATAGTTGGGGAAACGTCAGCGGGATCAATCGGGAGGAAGGGTATGTGGTGATTAAGCCGGTGGGCATCCCTTATGATGAACTGACTGTGGAAAACGTCAGCGTTGTCGACCTGAAAGGGAAGATATTGGAAGGGCCTTATAACCCTTCGGTTGATCTACCAACCCATCTGGTTTTGTTTCATGCTTTTCCACAGATCCAGGCAATCGCCCATACCCATTCCACCTACGCTACGATGTGGGCTCAAGCGGGTGCTGATCTGCCCTGCCTTGGCACGACCCATGCTGATTATTTTTTCGGATCTGTCCCTTGCACCCGGTTGATGACAGAGCAAGAGATTCAGGGGGATTACGAAACTGAGACAGGGAATGTGATTGTGGAACTTTTTGCCAGTTTAGATGCATTGAATATGCCAGCCGTTTTGGTTGCCGGGCATGGACCTTTTACCTGGGGAAAAGATGTGTGGGATGCGGTGCATAAAAGTGTCGTGCTGGAAGAGATCGCCCGGATGGCGGTCGGCACGCGCTTGCTTAATCCGGGCATCGGGCCAATTTCAAATGTTTTGCTTGACCGGCATTTTTTTCGCAAGCATGGGCCCACCGCTTACTTTAATAATGATGACCACGGTGCAGGAATGGTCAAGAACGCATAAGGTGTTATGAAACACATGGAAGAGAATCGAATCCGAGAGCTCAAGATTCATGCTCAAAATATTCGCAAGCTGGTAATTGAAGGTACTTATCGCGCGCAGTCGGGACATCCGGGTGGATCATTATCGATCGCGGATTTACTAACATTGTTGTATTTTCAGGTGCTGAAAATTGATCCCGCAAATCCTAATGATCCCGACCGCGACCGCTTTATTCTGTCAAAAGGGCACTGCGCACCTGGGTATTACGGTGCGCTTGCAGAACGTGGATTTTTTCCAAAGGAAGAAATATCAAAGCTGCGCCAGGTCGACAGTTTTTTGCAAGGTCACCCAGATGCGAAGACGACCTCGGGAGTGGATGCCTGTTCAGGCTCTTTAGGCCAGGGGCTTTCGGTGGGAATTGGGATGGCCATTGCCGCTCGGAAAATGAACAAATCTTTCCGCGTCTATGTGGTGCTGGGCGATGGTGAGTTAGAAGAAGGCCAGGTTTGGGAAGCTGCCATGAGTGCGGCTCATTATCAGCTAGATAATGTAACTGCTTTTGTTGATTTTAATGGTATGCAGATTGATGGTTATATTACGGATGTGATGTCACCGCTCCCCATTGATGAAAAATTTAAAGCCTTTGGTTGGAATGTGGTTACCGTAGATGGACATTCGTATGAGGCGCTTTATGGTGCCATTCTAGCGGCACAAACCTGCCAGGGCAAGCCAACCATGATCCTGATGAACACGATCAAGGGGAGAGGCGTATCGTACATGGAAGGAAATATTGCCTGGCATGGTAATGCTCCTGATGAAAAACAGTACGAGCAAGCAATCCATGAATTGGATGAGTCGATTTGGGCGCTGGAGGCTGAGTAGATATGGTAGAAATTGCACCGAGAGACGCATTTGGTCAGGCACTGACCGACCTGGGCAGCCAATACACCTTTATGGTTTTGGATGGAGATCTTTCCAAGGGAACAAAGACGGCAATCTTTAAAGAAAAGTATCCTGACCGGCATATAAATATTGGTATTGCGGAGGCAAACCTGATGGGTATTGCCGCCGGAATTGCATCGACGGGCATGAATGTATTCGCCTGTACATTTGCCATGTTCGCTGCTGGCCGGGCTTATGAACAGGTTCGCAATTCGATTGCTTATCCCGCGCTCAATGTAAAAATTGTTGGGACCCATGGTGGGATATCCATCGGAGAGGATGGGGGCTCGCACCAATGTATTGAAGATCTTAGCCTGATGCGAACACTCCCAAATCTTACGGTACTAAGCCCGGCTGATGCGACCGAAGTTCAAGCTGCGGTGAAAGCAGCGCTTAACGTTAATGGGCCAGTATACCTGCGCATTTATGGGAAAGGTCCCTGGCCGGTGGTGTTTGACCCCAGCAGCTATGTTTTCAAACCGAACCAGGGTGTTTTGGTTGCGGATGGGGATGATATTACCCTGGTTGCCACCGGGCTGATGCTGGCGCAGTCGTTGCAAGCTCGCGAACTGCTGCTCAAAGAGGGCATCCATGCCCGCGTGATCAATATTCACACCCTTAAACCGATTGACCGGGCCATCCTGGTTGAAGCAGCCCAGCAAACCGGAGGCATCGTTACGGCGGAAGATCATAATATCATTGGCGGGTTAGGCAGTGCTGTGGCTGAAGCGCTCTCTGAGGAGTGGCCTACGCGGATTGCTCGAATAGGCTTACAAGATACTTTTGGCCGTTCTGGAAAGCCTCGCGATTTGCTGCGCTACTACCGAATGACCCCCGAAGATATTGCTGAAAAAGCTCGCGAACTACTGGAGCGGAAAGCCACCGCTGCAGCGAGGTTCGTATCATGAAACAGATTTTTGTGAACCTTAAACGTTTCGATGTCCCCCGTGCGATGGGCGGTCTCTGCCCGGTTGATGATCCCAAACTTTGGATTGAACAGGTGATAGCAGATTGCGCCCAAAGGGAGTTAGGGAGTTTGGAAGATATTTCCCTGGTTTTCTTGCTTCCCGAATCCCTGATCTTAATCGCACATGAGACCCTTACCGCTAAAAAAAATGGAATTCATATCGGCTGCCAGGGTGTCTTTCGCGAAGACGTCACGGTAGGCGGGAATTTTGGGGCATTTACCAGTAACCGTCCGGCAACTGCCATGCGGGCAATTGGCTGCACCTGGTCTATAATCGGGCATTCGGAAGAACGAAAAGACAAGTTGGGAATTTTGGCGGCTTATGATCCAACCATTTTAAAAGGGGGCGATCTTGGGCGGAAAGCGCGGGCAGTTGTCAATCAACTGATTCGTGAGGAAGTTGCCTGTGCTTTAAAAGCTGGTTTGAAAGCGCTTGTCTGTGTGGGGGAAACCGCAGAGGAAAGAGGCTCAGGCAGCTTTAAAGAACAAAAGCCGCGGATTGAGACTGTATTACGAGAACAGGTGGAAGCTTCGCTCCCAGCTCAAGAAGATCTGGCGCTGGACGGAAATATCGTGATCGGATATGAACCTATCTGGGCTATTGGACCTGGCAAAACGCCCCCGGGGGCAGAGTACATCACGTTTGTGTCGAACCTAATCCGGCAGTGTGTGCAGGAGAGTTTCGGTTTCACCCCCGCGGTTGTGTATGGAGGTGGTTTGAAAGAAGAAAACGCTCAAATGATTGCCAGCGTGGAATTGTTATCAGGTGGCCTTGTCGCATTGACCCGTTTCAGCGGGGAAATTGGGTTTTATCCTGAGGAGTTAGAGCGAATACTCCTCCGGTACGTAGGAAAATAGGGAAAATCCATGAAACTTGCTTTTGAATATGGCACCGGATTGATGGAAGCAAACCTTCCAGACCAAACGGATGTCTTTATTCCGGGAGAAACGGTTCCCGATCCGCCTTATTTACGGGATGTTGCTGTGGAAACAAGAAGATCCATTCTAAATCCACTGGGCATGCCGCGGATTGCCGAAACCGCGCGGAAAGGCATGAAAGTAGCCATCGTATTTCCAGACCGGGTCAAAGGCGGCTTTCAAGAAACATCGCACCGTAAAGTGGCGATTCCGATCATCCTTGAAGAATTGCTTAAAGCGGGCGTTGAAAAAAAGGATATCCGGCTGATTTGCAGCAATGGGCTGCATCGCAAAAATACGCAAGAAGAGATTCGTGCAATTCTGGGTGAAACCGTCTTCAACGATTATTTGTGGAGTGGGCAGATCGTCAACCACGACAGCGAAGACTATGAAAATCTGGTTGACCTGGGGCAAGATGCGCTGGGCAGCCATGTGATCATGAACCGGACCGTCTTTGAATCTGATTTCGCGGTTCTGATCGGACATACACTGGGTAATCCCTATGCCGGTTATTCAGGTGGTTACAAACACTGCGCCACCGGGATCACCCACTGGAAAACGATTGCGGCACACCATGTTCCCCATGTTATGCACCGGGATGATTTTCTACCAGCGAATCCCAATAGTCTAATGCGCCAGAAGATGGACAGCATCGGCATGTACATGGAACAGCGCATGGGGAAGAAGTTCTTTACCTGTGATGCAGTACTGGACACCAATCAGCGACAGATAGCGATTTTTTCTGGATATACCTGTGATGTACAGCAGGCTTCCTGGCAGGTGGCGGACCAGCGCACTGTGGTTCCCTGGGCTGAAAAGAAGTACGATGTGCTTGTATTTGGCATGCCGCAGGCGTTTCATTACGGAAACGGCATGGGGACTAATCCAATCCTTATGCTCCAGGCTATTTCAGCGCAAATAATCCGGCACAAACGCGTGTTGAAAGATCCTTGTGTCGTGATCTGCTCATCAATTTGTAATGGTTATTTTCATGATGAAGAGTTCCCCTCTTACCGGTCCCTGTTTGAACTGTTTCAAAAGGATTATCACCAGACACTGCCCGACCTGGAGAAGTACGGGGAATATTTCTCCAGTAACCCAGACTTTATCAACCGGTATCGCTATAACTATGGCTACCATCCTTACCACGGCTTTTCGATGATCTCCTGTGGACACCTGGCGGAAAAGCATTGTTCGGCAGTCTATATTGTGGGAGCGCAAGAACCCGGTTATGCCCGGGCGATGGGTATGAAGACGCGTGCCACGTTTGAGGAAGCGCTCAATGACGCGGAAAAATACATTGGCGGATTGCCCAATATTTTAGCCTTGCCACACACTTTTAAATGCGCGGGGGTTCACCTGGATATGAAAAAAGCCGCGGATGCGGCTTGATGGAAAGGTAAAGGAGGAAATCGCATGGAACATCAGTTGAAGATCGTCATTGGTTGTGATCTGGCTGCGTATGACTTCAAAATGCAGCTTCTCGAGATATTACGAGGTCGTGGATACGAAATTACCGATGTGGGCTGCAATTCCTCTCAAGAGGGAGATTATCCCGTCTATGCTCGACTGGTAGGAGAAAAAGTAGCGAGCGGAGCGTTTGATCGGGGCATCGTAATTTGTGGAACGGGGCAGGGTATTTGTATGTCTGCAAACAAAGTGCGTGGGGTGAGGGCGGCGCTTTGCTACGATGTTTTGCCCGCGCTGTTGAGTCGCGAACACAATAACTCAAACGTCCTGGCGACCGGAGCCTGGATTGTGACCCCTGAACATGCTGCACGGATCGTGGAAGCCTGGTTGTTTGGCAAATATGCAGGTGGACGGCATGACCTCCGGCTGAGAATGATCTCCGACATGGAAAAAGAATATCTAAAAGAACCGCAAGCTTGAGTTTTCAAGGAGTGAAGAATGGGTAACCGGACACGTCCGAATATTCTATGGATTTGCACAGACCAGCAGCGCTTTGATACCTTAGGTTGCTATGGCAACAGCTTTGTCCACTCCCCCAATATCGATGCCTTAGCCCAAACGGGCACGCTTTTTGAGCATGCCTATTCCCAAAGTCCTGTTTGCACGCCCAGCCGGGCTTGTTTTCTCACCGGACGCTACCCCCGCACGACACGTGACCGGCAGAATGGGCAGAATATTCCAGCAGATGAAGTTCTGATCACCAAATATCTGGCAGACCAGGGCTATATCTGCGGGCTCTCTGGAAAGCTGCATCTTTCCGTTTGCAACCCCAAGGCTGGGGTGGAAACTGAACCGCGCATTGACGACGGCTACAGCGAGTTTCACTGGTCGCACCATCCCGCGCCGGATTGGAAAGCGAATGAATACAACCAGTGGTTAGAACAGCAGGGGAGCAAGTTCTATACGCCTGATCGGGAGGACTGCCAGTATGTGCAGCAGGGCATGCCAGCCGAAGAGCATCAGACTACCTGGTGTGTGGAAAAAGCGCTTGACTTTATGGAGGATCATGCGCAGGATGATCAGCCCTGGCTGTTCTCAATCAACATTTTTGACCCGCATCATCCTTTTGATCCGCCAACTGAGCTGCTAGAACGCTACCTGGCAAAGTTGGATAAAATTCCGCTGCCGAATTATCAACCCGGTGAGCTGGAAAACAAACCATCCGTACAGCAAAATGATCACTTAGGCGCATATAACAACAAGTCTCAATACCCTTATGATCAGATGAGTGAGCAGGATCACCGCATGGTTCGGGCAGCGTATTGGGCGATGTGCGACCTGATCGATGCGCAGGTAGGACGGCTGATCGAAAAACTGCGGCAAACGGGTCAGTACGAGGATACTTTGGTAGTGTTCATGTCGGATCATGGGGAGATGCTAGGGGATCATGGCATCTACTTGAAAGGACCTTATTTTTATGATGCAGCGATCCGGGTTCCCCTGATTATGTCCTGGCCGGGCCAAATTCAAGCTGGTCAGCGGGTTTCTGGAATGGTGGAATTGGGGGATGTGGCGCCCTACGCTTTTGGAAGCAGTCGGATATGATCCGCTACCGGGCATGCAAGCACAATCCCTGTGGCCGGTACTGACAGGGCAGGTAGGATCCGATACGATCCGGACGGATGTTTACTGCGAGTACTACAACGCCATGCCCTGGCATACAGAGCCAGCAGCGAATGCCACAATGATTCGAACTGAACGGTATAAACTGGTTGCGATCCATGGGATGGGTGAAGGCGAACTGTATGACCTGGAAAAGGATCCGGGCGAGAATCACAATCTCTGGGAAGATCCCGAATGCCAGGAGGTAAAGCTGGATTTATATATGCAGTTGTGCGACCGTATGGCTTGGACGGTGGACCCCCTGCCGCTCAGGAAGGCCGCCTGGTAAAGGTGCTTTGAACGACATGAATAAATAGATCGCTCGCCCCTTATCGTTATTGTGCGGGCGATCTATTTTTATATTTCGCATCTAATTTGAGCAGCAAGACTTTCTCTGTTTGATTGAAATCAATGTTTTCCAGTATCTCGGGTAATTCCATTACCGGCTCCATTGCTCACTTCAGGATGATTATTCCAACTCTGATTGTGCTGATTTTCTCGCTGTCCCGTTACAGCTTGATTAGTCGATGGTTATAAATCTGCAAAAGTCGAGTAGTTGTCTTTGCTATGTAAATGCTTCAAGTGCTAACGAATTGTCGCTCAGGACCGTCGGGCACCAGAATTTATCGATAAATTAATGGTGTCATTGACCGTGCTAGACTTTACCAGTCATAGCCGGACGCATGTTTACCAGGCATAGTCGGACGAGTGTTTACCAGCCATGGTCGGACGTATGTTTACCAGAAAAAGCGGTAAGCTATGGCACAATTCCTTCAGACAGAAAACTGTCTGGAGGAGAAGATCATGGAGCGGTTGCATATGAACCATTTACGCGATTTAGTCCGGCGATTAAAAGCAGGTGAAAGCGAACGGCGGATTGCCCAAGATATGGGGCTATCCCGACCGACGGTGCACAAATATCACGAGCTGGCCAAGCGAGAAGGCTATCTGGAAAAAGAAGGGGTAGACACCTACTGATGAAACTCTGCAAAAGGTCTTGGGGCCAGGACCGAAACCACCGAAGATTGTCTCCAGTTTGGCGGAATACGGGGCGGTGGTAAAAACGCTGCGCAAGCAAGAAGTGGAAATGGTGGCCATCTGGCAGCGCTTGAAAGAGGACTATGGCTACAGCGGCAGTTATTCTGCCGTTCGGCGCTATGTGGCCCATCTGGAGCCAGAGCCACCGGACACTTTTCTGCGGGTCCACACGCCCGCCGGGGAAGAAATGCAGGTTGACTTTGGTTCGGTAGGGCCGTTATTTGACCCGGCCAGCGGCCAGATCCGCACCGCCTATGTTTTTGTTGCCACATTGTGCTACAGCCGTCACCAATATGCCGAACTGGTCTTTGATCAAAAAGTGACCACCTGGATCGGCCTGCACCGGCGGGCCTTTGAATATTTTGGCGGCGTCCCGCGCCGGGTGGTGCCGGATAACTTGAAGGCGGCGGTGATCAAGGTCGCTGGTGCATGATGCGGTGTTGGGGGAAGCCTACCGGCAAATGGCGCTGTACTACGGTTTTCTGATCAGCCCAACCCGGCCGTACACGCCGCGCCATAAAGGCAAAGTAGAAAACGGCGTACACTACGTGCAGCGCAATTTCATGGCTGGGCAGGCATTTGCCGATATTGGCTGCGCCAACCAGCATTTGCAGAGCTGGATCCGGGATGTCGCTGGAGTGCGCGAGCACGGCACAACCCACGAAGCGCCCTTGAAGCTGTTCAAGGAATTTGAACAAGCGGAATTACTGAAATTACCTGCGGAACCCTTCAGCCTGTGCGAAATTCGCACGGCGAAAGTCCATCCCGACTGCCATGTGGTCGTGGCGGGCAGTTTTTACTCGGTCCCCTACACCTATGTGGGCCAAAAACTGGATGTGTATGTGCGTGATCGGGTGGTTGAGTTGTATCAAGGCCAAAAGCTGGTCGCCACGCATGTGCGCTGCCAGAAACCGGGCCAGTGGCAAACCCGGCTGGAGCATTATCCGGCCCACAAAGCCGCCTATTTGCAGCGCACGCCGGATTTCTGCCGCCAGATTGCCATGCGGTTGGGCCCAGCCGCCAGCCAGGTGGTGGAGACGCTACTGGCCGATCGGCCGCTCGATCGGTCTGCGCTCCGTACAGGCCATCTTGAAACTGGAAGAAACGGTGGGCGCGGACCGTTTGGAAGCGGCTTGTGCTCGAGCCGTGCACTATGGCGATCTACGCTACCGGCGCATCAAAGATATTCTCAATGCGGCCCTCGACCGAGAGCCACTTCCCAGCCCCACACCGGCTCAACCGGCCACGCCGCACACCTTTGCCCGGCCAACCACTGACTTTTTCCCGCAGGCAAACCCATGAGCACCCATCCCTTGCTCCCAAAACTGCGCCAACTCAAGCTGTCCGGGATGCTAGCAGACCCTCGACCTGCGGGCGGCCCAGGCCATTGAACGCCAACTCAGCCCGCTTGAATTCCTGGCCCTGCTGCTCGATGATGAACTGGAGCGACGCAGCCAGCAGCACCTGGTTCACAGTCTGGCGCTCTCGGGCTGTGACAGTCTCAAAACCCTGACAACCTTTGATTTCCTGGCTGCTCCCGGAGTCAACCGCACCCTGATCCAGGACCTGGCTACCTGTGCTTTCATCCCCCGCCATGAGAATATTTTGTTCTGCGGCCCGACCGGGGTTGGAAAAAGTCATCTGGCCAACGCCATTGCCATTGAAGCACTCAAACGCGATTTTCGGGTCCTCTCAAACCCACCCACCGCCTGCTCAATGATTTGCATGCGGCCCGGGCCAACGGTGCCCATGCCCGCCTGCTGGCTCGCATTCTGCGCTGTGATCTGCTCGTGCTGGATGATTTCGGCTTACAATCCCTTTCCCCTCAGGCGGTCCAAGATTTGTATGAGATCATCACCGAACGCTATGAGCGTGGTTCCTTGATCATCACCAGTAACCGGGCTTTCGAAGAGTGGGCCGAAGTCTTCAACAACGATCTGCTGGCCAGTGCCGCACTGGATCGCTCTTACCCATCACACCCATACCCTTACCATCCGCGGTGATAGTTTCCGCCAACGAAACCGCAAAAAGGAGGCCCAGCCCTATTCTTACCGCATGACCCAATTTTACCCACCCGCCATAGCTCCCTGAGTGGTAAACATACGTCCGGCGATGCCTGGTAAACATCACCCGACTATGGGTGGTAAACATAACCCGACTATTGACAAATGGTCACGAGGTTGCTTTTGGGATGGCTGATATGGGACGCTCTGGATGGGTTATACATATAAACTGGATGAGATGGTGGCCCAGTGCGGATCAGGAGAATATCCGCAAGAAGTAAGCCCTACCCACTGATTTTTTTCACAATTGCACCCCTGCACCGCTGTTTTGCAGCTGCACCATAATTGCATCGAGACTGCACAGATAAGGGAAGGCCTACCATGATGGTAGGCCTTTGACTAGTACATCTGGGGGTAACGGCGTGTCCCCAACCGTATATGCAGGTTACTCACCAGGGACTTGAACCCTGAACCCACTGATTAAGAGTTCCACAGGACGTTGAGCATACCGTATATATGGGATAATAGTGAACGTATACCCTACTTGTACTAGGGCGTGTTTGCAAAGTAAGAAGCGATTTTGTATAATCGGTCGCCATGAACCGAGGTGACTTAACGAATGAACAATGGGAGCGGTTAGCACCGCTTTTGCCGCCCCAAAAGCCCAAAAAAGGGCGACCCAACAAAGATCACCGGACAATGGTGAATGGGATGTTGTGGATTTTGCGAACCGGTGCACCCTGGCGCGACTTGCCAGAGCGATTTGGGTCGTGGAACAGTGTTTACAGCCGCTTTCGACGATGGAAACAGGCGGGGATTTGGGATCGCGTGTTGGCCGAACTCCAATCGATGGGCGATCAACAGGGCGAATTGGATTGGGAAATCCATTTCGTGGACGGCAGCATCGTCCGCGCTCATCAGCATGCCGCAGGGGCAAAAAAAGTACCCCAGCGGAGGAAGCCCTCGGGCGCAGCCAGGGTGGCTTAAGCACCAAGATCCATCTCCGTTGCGATGGACAAGGAAGGCCGATCACGTTTTTGCTCACGCCAGACCAGCAGCATGAACTGAGCGTAGCCGAGCAACTGATGGAACAAGGCGGCGTTCGACGGGCGAGTGGCCATATCCGCTTGCGACCGAAGCGCGTATCGGCTGACAAAGGCTACGGTTCCCGCAAATATCGGCACTACCTGCGCCAGCGTGGCATGCGGATCACCATACCCAGAAAGAAGAACGAACATCGCACGGGTCCTTTTGATCCTGGATTATATCGACAACGCAATCAGGTAGAACGTTTGATTAACCGTTTGAAGCAGTTTCGCCGGGTAGCCACTCGTTATGAAAAGCGCGCCTCCAGTTACGCCGCCATGCTGACCATCGCCATAATTTTCCTGTGGCTCAAATGACTTTGCAAACACGCCCTAGTAAAATTGAGTATATGAAGCATGAAAAGAAAGCTTTATTTAGCGGTTGCAGTAGGGTTGCAGTAGAGAGATTCAGACTTAAAGCTTCAATTTACGTGGATTTTTAGTTGAACTTAAGTGTATGCAGTATCTAATGCTCCAAAGTAAGCGTGAGGGTTCTTAAGGACAGCTAACTAACAAAGAGTTGATAAAAGCTTAGACCACCTAAAGCATGATATTCAGGTGGTCTAATTATTTGTATCAATTTCCTATAGAAGGTGAGACAACAGAGACAGTTATAATTATTTCCCTACATTAAAATAGACCGTATATACTTCATCTCTCACTTCAAAGAGTGGGATCAAGCGGAAATTGGCCTCTTGATCGACAGTACGATAATCTCCGCGCCAATAGCTCCATTCTCGCTCATCGTCTGCTTGGAGAAAATCTTCGGGATGAGCAGAGTCACCGCATAGAGTCAGTGCGTTGATGGCATAGTTAGGCCTTGACTCTTTTGCGCTTCCTACCTTGTGCTGCTCTACTGGAGTAAGCTCAGTCGGGTTCAACCGGCCAACACAATCGGTCCATCCATCAATCCTATTAGACGTGGGTCACCCGGTAACGGTACCGCTTCCAGGGATTTCGGTAACTGCACATGAATGGTGTCGTTCTGCCAAACCCGATTAATTTCTAGATAACTGGATGGAGCACAGTCGGGAGAAGTAGCAGTGCCATTAATCGTAATATTCGGTCGATTCTTTATCCACCACGGCAGGCGCAGACGAAGCGTGAGCTCTATAGGCTGGCTGGCTGAAACGGTAATTTGATAGGCGTTTGACTGCGGGCGTTGAGTTGATTCCAGTTGTGGATCCATTCCAAGCGTACCTGCACTGACACATCGCCCACTTCCAAATTGATTTCTCCAGGAATCCACTGCGCCAGCACCAAGTGCTTTCCATCCTGATAGGCAATATGGTTAGCGTACTGAGTATGTACTTGAACGAGGGAGCCATGACAGCACCAGAAGTCCTCTGTCGGCGACCCCCAGACTTTGACCGCACCGGAATGCAGTGGTAGGAAGTAGGCAATCATACCGGTTTCCGGGTGCTGCTGCGCTAGAATTCCATTCCACAGGTTGCGCTCCCAGTAATCCGCATAAGCCGGGTCCCCAGTCCAGCGGTAGAGGTACTCCGCCAGCCGCATCATGTTGTAGACCGTGCAGTGCTCCTGGGTACGGAAGCCTAATCGGGTACCAAGTTGCCCGGGGGGCGACCAGACCTCCCCGTTAGACTGCCCACCGGTAATGTAATAGCCGCGCTCAGTAACGCCAATACGCCAGTAAGCTTCGACAATTTCACGCCAGCGCTCTTCACCGGTTACCTCCCAGGCGCGTGCCGCACCCTGCACCTCGGGGACGGTGGTATTCATATGCTTATTGGTCAGCATGTCACGGCTTTCCAAAAGCGGATTGAACAGCTGTCTCCGGTCGTAGCGCTGGATCAAATCATAGTGCTCCTTCTCGCTAGTTACGCCATATAAGTTTGCCCAGACTTCCAGCATGCCGCCGGTTTCCACATCCAAAATCTTATCCATTTGCTCCAGGCTAAACTGATCAGTCCAGCGGTGGAACCAATGGGCCATTTTTATCAGGATATCCAGCGCCTGATGATTACCGCCTACTGCATACATATCCCACAAGCCCATCAAAGTCTTGTGCACCACGTACTGCGGCGCCCAAACCTGTTTGCCGCTCGCTACCCAATCCAGGTAGTATGTAGGTATCGATGCTGCCCATTCTCCGCCGTTCTCTTTCTGGCAGTGGGCCAGTTCGTTAATGATACTGATCAGCCTTACCTTTGACTTCGAAATCGGCGTTATTTGCCCACATGTAGGCTGCCGCGGAAAGCCAATGACCCAAGAAATGTCCTCGGACCTGACAAGTAGGAAATTCCCAGCCCCAATGGATTTTATCTCCTGATCGCGTTCGCGGACCCCATAGCCCCGCCTGCATGTAGGTTCTGCAGCAGATTTTCAGTTTTCAGCGAAAGGACATATTTACGGTTCAGTTGGTACCGTTGCTGAAACAGTCCAGGCAGTAACTTTGTGTGGCCGAAAGGGAGCGGCCGAAAATGATTGTACTGGTTCATATCCACCTCCATGTTTTATCCAACCGGAAAAATATTTCTCCGCGCGCTCCAAGTTTCTACTTTGCGCAGCAGTTCTTGGGCTTCATCCTCGGAGTCGACGTGCGTACGCAGGACCAGGCCGCACGGTGAAAGCTCGGAAAGCAGCGGTTCAATCTCATGGGGCTCCCCAGCAGATTACATGCGTTTGCCGGCGGCTTTTATCTTCTGATAATTCGGTACATACTGCGGAGGGTAAGTAGGCGCAAGGTTCTCTCCCGGTGTCCACTAAATGGTCTTAATCTGAGGTATATTCAAAGATTATCAAGGGTACTGCGCATCGCTTGAGGACCGTCTAGGTGGTATACCCCGTACCCGCACCAGTTGCCTTCAATCTCAACTTGGGCACGAAGAACTCCTTATACATTCTTGGCGAAATCAGCAGCGAAATCGCATGCAACTGACTGATCCGTCCAGGGGCCCATAACAGCATCCAGGCCAACGTCCCGCCACCATCATTGTGGGGCTGTGTAATCTGGTAAACCTGTTCATGCAGCCGTACCCAGGCTTTGCCCAGCACCTCGATTGCCTTGATGGACGCCTCGGGATACTCCACCAGATCCAGTGCAAAGCGCTCCATACCGCGTATCAATGAGAGTAAGTCGCCTGCTGTCCCGAATTCCGGCGTCCCAATAAAGTAGCGTCCATCACAACGCTCTACCAGCAAATTCATGATGTCCATAGTCTGCCGCCAGTAAAGGTTTTGACACTCGTCGAACTGCCACTGCCAGCTTTCCAGGTCTTCGATGGCTGGGTGATACCAGACCGTCTCTTTACGAAAGTCTGGTCGGCTGCCGTAGAAGGCGGCTAACGCCATCGCGCCCCAATTGACAAAGGTGCAGGGGATCGCTTCGCCACCAAAGTAGGTGTTCTCAAACCAGTTTACCATGCGAGCGTAGTTCTGTTCTGGATCCGTCCACCAGCAGCGAATACCTTCCTGATCCTCTTCATTCAAAGCACCCAGAGATGCATCTAATACCTTTTGCAGTTCGGCATAACTCTTATACGGTGAGCTTTTGCGTGGGGCGGTCACCGCTACACAGCAGCGGTCAGTATCCTCATTATTCCAGTAGGAAAGAATCCTTTTTTTTGCCTGGGCCCAATCTGGTTTGTAATACATCTTGATTGTCCTTGTTCCTATACACCCTTCATCCCGGTCATCACAATACCCTCAACGAAGTACTGCTGGGCAGCGAAGAACAAAATCACCGGCGGTATCGTCATCACCAGGGAGGCTGCCATCAGCAGTTCCCAATGGGTCGAATAGAGGCCTTGAAACCCCGCCAACCCCAGGGCAATGGTTTTGAGTGAAGTCCGAGTTCAGGTAGATCAACGGCCCCATAAAGTCATTCCAGGTTCCCAGGAAGGTGAAGATAGCCACCGTCGTAACAGCTGGTTTCGCCAGCGGCATAATGATGCGCCAATAAATATCAAACTCATTGCAACCATCGATCTTAGCTGCGCTGGAAAGCTCGTCTGGAATGGTTCGGAAGAATTGGCGAAACAGAAATACGTTGAAGGCACCTCCACCCATAATGGGGGGAATAATCAACGGTTTGAAGGTGTTTACCCAGCCAATCTTTGAGAATAATACGAAAATCGGGATCATGGTCACCACGCCTGGCAGCATCAGTGTTGCCAGGAAAACCATAAACCAGAAGTTTCTGCCTGGAAAATCTAGTCGGGCAAATCCATATCCCCCCAGTGAAGCAGTCAAAACAGTGCCGATCATTACTGGGATGGTGATTGTCAACGTGTTGATCGTGTAGCGCCCAAAGGGCAGTACAGTGAGTGCTTTAGAGAAATTCTCCCATTGGATAGGGTTGGGAATCCAACGAGGTGGGAACAACCAAAGTTGCGCGGAAGTCTTCAATGAGCAACTGATTAACCAGACGAAAGGCAGCATCATCAATATTGCACCAACGATTAATGGTAGCAAGACGAGCAGTTGACCACCCCACTTTCGCAGTTGCATAAACACGTGGTTTGGGTGCACTGCTTGATGAAGATCGCGCGTTTGAGATACAGTTTGCGTCATTGTATTTCTCCTTTACTCGGCATCATAGTAAACGCGCTTGCCAATATAGCGAAAGACCAACAAGGTCAAAATCAGCACGATGAAGAATAGCACCCAACCAAGTGCAGCGGCGTAGCCCATTTTCAGCCATTGGAAAGCATTTCGGAACAAGTACAGCACATAGAAAAGCGTGCTGTTTTCAGGTCCCCCGTTTGTCATCAGGTAACCAGTGGTGAAGATCTGGAAGGTGCCAATAATCCCCATCACGAGGTTGAAGAACAGCACCGGTGACATCATTGGGAAGGTGACATTCCAGAAGCGCTGCCAGGCATTGGCTCCATCAATCTCAGCCGCTTCATAAAGAAGGCGGGGTACCCCTTGCAAGCCAGCGAGGTTAATAATCATGCTGGGACCGATGCTCCAAAGTGCCATTATCCACAGTGCAGGCATAACCCAGGTAGTGTCTGTAAGCCAGTGGATTTTGGGTAGGCCGACAGTCTGGAACAACAGATTAATTAATCCAAAATCTGCATTGAGCAGCCAACGCCACAGCATCAGAGAAGCAACAACCGGGGTAATCGAAGGTAAGTAGTACAGTGTTCGGAACAAAGGTATGCCCTTAATATTCGTATTAAGTAGCATCGCCACGGCCAGCGATACTGCCATTGTTAATGGCACGGCAACTAAGGTGTATTTTGCTGTAACGGCTAAAGAAATCCAGAAGAACTTATCTTCAAACAACATTGTACGGAAGTTTTCCAGACCAATAAACTTCGGTGGGGTCACAATATCCCACTGATTTAAACATAACCAAAGCGAATAGAGTAATGGACCTAGTAAAAAGCAGGTGATGCCGATAATACCCGGTAGGATGAAGAGGTATCCAGTAATTGTCTGCTGGATCCGGCGCGGTTTTACTTTGAACACCTGACTTATTGGTGTAATCACGTCGATCTTAACCATTGCACTCCTTTCGACAGGAGGACAACCTGCCTCATAAACGCTGCAAGCATGGAGCAGGGTTTACCCTGCTCCATGCTTTATGATTCATAAATGATCAGGAGCTTATCCCTGCCAGTTTGGGTTGTCCTTCAGGAACTTGTTGATTTCAGGCAAAACTTCTTTAATCGCTGCTTCAGCAGTCTTCTTGCCCAAGAACACAGGCTCGAGCGCGGGGGTAAGGTACTTATCCTGCCACTCACTCTGTCCACGCCGGGGAGGGATGATCTTGGCATTGTTGGCGGCAGGTAAGCAGGCGGCGGTAACATGCTCAGGCGTGTGGACCTTTGGATCCATCCAAACCTTGCGACCTTCTTCGGTGGTAAGCAGGTCTATGCGCTGCGGTTGCCACAAACCTGTGCGGCTGAGGGCAAGGCTGCCCTCACCAAACACAACCCACTTGTGCAACTGCCAAGCGGCATCCGGGTACTTGGGCGATTTTCGCATCCCGATCGCATCGGAATTGGCCCAGATAACGTACTTATCCCCCATCTTGGGGGCGACAGCCTCACCGTAAGGGAACTCGCTATGTGAGATCTCTTCCAAAGCCCAGTTACCAACAACTTGCATGGCCAAGCGGCCAGTCTGCAGCATCTGAACGGTGCCCATGCCAGATTGGCTGTAGTAGTCAGGCGAAGGATGGACATATTCTTTTGCGGAAATATCAGCAATCTTCTGGATGGTGGAGATAGCAGCGTCCACGTTGGGGAAGAGGGTGTTCATATCTTCAGAATATACATCTACACCCTGCTGCCAGAGGTAAGGCGAATATACCTGCCAGGCGCCACCCCAGCGAACGATATCAGCACCATAGTTCTTGATCTTGGTCGGGTCGAAGCCGGATTCACCCGGATGTTTATTGCCTTCATCAACGGTCAGTTGGCGAGCAACCTCGATAAACTTGTCCCAACTCCAGGCCTCTTCGGCTTTAGCGGGTGGGTACGGCATTTGGGCATCATCGAAGACTTTCTTGTTATAGAACATCATCATCGGCTCAGTGCAGGCACCGGTTCCAAAAATCTTTCCGCCCACTTTAAAGCGGTTAACCTCGACGATGTTGTCGATTTTTGCTTCACTGTCAGAGGAGTAGAGATTGGTTAAGTCAGCAATTAAACCCTTCTGAGCCCAGTCCACCAGCGAGGCATACTCCAGGTAAAAGACATCCGGAAGGGTATTGGCGGCTGCCATAGCCAGCATTTTTTGCATGTAGGAATCAGGGATGTGCATTGGGGTGGTTTTGATCCCTGTCTTTTCAGTGAAAGAAGCCAGCATTCTTTCACCGGTCTCTTTTTCATACGGACTGCCCCACCAAGCAAAGACAAGTTCGGCACCCAATTCGGCTTTCGCTGGGGCCGTAGGTTGTTCGATTGGCTTTTCTGCAACAGGGGCAGCAGTGGGAGCGGCTGGGGAAGCCGGAGCGCAAGCAGCTAAGATCGAACCGGTGGCTGCAATGCCAGCAGCTTTCAGAAAATCGCGCCGGCTGATCGACTTGGATTTCTTGGTATCCATCTAATTCTTCTCCTAAATATGACGAGATTAATCGAACCAAATGGCATAGTCATTGAGGGCTTTGCCTTAAGGTAAGTAACTGTGGAGGAAAAGTTATCGTTCTGTGAGTAGAGACACCTCCTTTACAAGTCAGCGAGTAGCGATGTTTTATCCTGAGAAATGGGCTTTTCAAACAAGCGCGTCAATCGTCTGGACCGAGGTGTGGTAGTCGATTCTCGCACAATAAGACTTGTGTTTACAGTACAACGGCAGCCCGCATCTCCATTGAAGCGATCGCTGTTTAGCAGTTTGATCATGTTGATCATCGCCAATTGACCTATTTCAGCCTGAGGTAAAGCTACTGTGGTCAAAGGTGGATGAATTTCAGCGGAAAGTTTGATGTTGTCCAAACCGATTACCGAAAGATCTTGTGGAATTTGCAGACCCGCTTCACGCGCTGCCCATATGATCCCCATGGCTGTGAGATCGTTCGCGGTGAAGATTGCGGTCGGCGGCTCTGTTAGCGACAGAAGTTCAGCCAGTACTCGCCGTCCACAGTCAATGCGAAGGTTCCCTTCGATGACCGGCACCTGGGCAGATTCTATGCCGATCTTCGCTAAAGCGTTCAAGAAGGCTTCCCTACGCAAGATCGATGTGCGCATGTTCAAAGGGCCGCTGACATGGGCGAAATGACGGTGTCCTAATTGTGTCAGGTGTTCTACTGCCTGTGTGACTCCACTGTCAAAATCTACTTTAATCGTGCTGATCTCACTGGCATATTCGCTGACTTGCCAATCGAGCACAACGGATGGAATTTGGCTTTCAACCAGTTCTTTGACCCATTCATCCGACATGCCACTGGACATGATCATGACGCCATCGACTTGTTTGGCAATCAATGAACGGATAATTTGTAATCCACGTTCTGGGCTGTAATTCGTGTTGCAAAGGAAGACATCGTAATGGTGCTCTAAGGCAACGTCTTCCACATTATGGATAACTTCCGGGTAAAAGGGATTGGCAACATCGGAGACTAGCAAGCCAACTGTGAGAGTTCGTTTGGTAACCAGGCTGCGCGCTACCGTGCTGGGAGAATAATTGAGAAGCTTGATGGCTTGTTCCACCCGCAGCCGGGTTTCATCGCGCATATATTCAGTATTGTCCATTAACACGCGGCTAACTGTGCTTTTGGATACTCCGGCTGCTTGAGCTACATCTGCGATTGTGGGTCGAGCTGCACTGTGATGTGCCATTGGGAAGCGCATCCTATAAAGATGTCTGGAATTTTGGCAATACTAATCAAACCGGCTTTGAACTTGATGCCGAAAATTATGAAGAAATATGAGGTTATCTACCGATAATGGGACTTATCTTTTTGGTAACGGTTTCTGAGATCGGTTTCTGAGACCGGTTTTATTGTAGCAAGTCCAATTACAAATGTCAATTAGCAATTCACAGAATTTGGGATGAGTTCAAGCATCCACAAGCAAACCTGCGCCGGCGGAAGCCTGGACGGGATAGACCTGAGGGGGAATGCCCGCGGCCTGCAGGTAGGTAGTGGACACCTGCTGGATAAAGGCGCCGACCTGGGCTTGTTCGACTAATGCCACCAGGCAGCCGCCAAAACCAGCCCCAGCCTGCCGCGCGCCAATAATACCTGGGGCGGCAAAAATTGCATCCATCATCATTTGCATGGAGGGTGCGCTGATTTCGTACAGATCTCGAGCCCCAGCATAGGAGGCTGCGAACAGCATATTCAGTTGGGCTCGGTTTCCACTGGCTAGCGCGCCTGCCAAGTCCAGCACCCGTTGATTCTCTTCGATGATAAACTGGCAGCGCTTTGCCACCACCTCTGGCAACACCGGGCGGTGGGCTGCAAAGAACGCCAGGGACACTTCGCGCAAGGAATGGATCGAGGGGTCAAACTGTGCCAGCAGGCGGGCGCCAGCTTCGCATTGTGACCGGCGCTCACCGTATTCCGTCCCGGCTAAGTTGCGTTCAGCACGTGTATCGCATATCAACACCTGGATATCCGCGGCGATCGGCACCGCCCGACTAGTTAAGTCCTGGCAGTCTAGCAGCAGGGCGCATCCGGCGGCACCTTTGGCGGAGCTGTACTGGTCGAGGATGCCGCAGTTGACGCCCACGAACTGATTTTCCGCCTGCTGCCCCAAGCGCGCCAGCGTCACAGGGTCAATGTGGAACCCGCCGATCTGCTGGAAGGCGCAGCCGGCGGCCATTTCCAGCGCGGCGGAAGAACTCAAGCCGCTGCCAAAGGGCACGGTGCTATGTACCAGCGCATTCATGCCGCGCAGGGGATAACCGACCTGCTGAAGGACCTGGGCCATGCCGCGAATGTAGTTGGTCCAGGGAGCATCCGCAGCAGGTTCGATGGCATCCAGTGAAAATGTACCCCCGCCGGTGACGTTCATGGAATAGACTGCTATACAGCGGTCCGCTCGGGGAGCGGCGGCAATCCAGGTATCGCGTTCGACGGTCATGGTCATGACATAGCCCAGGTTGTAGTCGGTGTGGCTGCCCATCAGATCCACCCGTCCGGGGGCCCGGCACCAGACCGCCGGGGCGCATCTAAACACTTCCACAAACCGTGCCGCCAGGGCTTCTTTTCGTTGGGTTACATGCATATCAGGCTCCGTAGGGTACAAGATTGCGTTTATGCGGGGAAATCTTGCTGGAAGGCATTGAGCAAGGCTGCCACATTTTCGAGGGGGATGTCCGTCATCAGGCGGTGAGAGGGAGCCAGCAGCAGCCCGGTTCCCTGCGGGGCCAGCTGCTGGCGGCATGCGCGCACCGCCTGGCGCACATCTTCAGGGCTGCCGTTGGGCAGTACGGTTTGGGTGGAAATGCCACCATAGTAAGTAAGCTGGTTGCCAAAGGTGCGCCGCAGCCAGGCAGGCCCGAGCACTTCGGGCTGCACCGGGTTGAGGGTGGTCAGGCCGATCTCCACCAGATCGGGCAGAATCTGCTGGATTTGCCCATCGGAATGCAGGATCACCGGCAGCCCGCGTTCGCGGAAAGGGGCAAACAGGCGCGCCAGGCGCGGCTTGATCCACCGCCGCCAGGCAGCTGGGGAGAAGAGCAAGTTTTTCTGTGCACCGTAGTCATCCCCAAAATAGCCCCCGTCAACACCCAGGTCGAGGAAACGCCGTACCAATACCTGTTGAATGTCCAAGATGCGGTCGAGCAGCGCCGCGACAAAGCCCGGGTCTTCAGCCATGTCGATAAAAAACTGCTCAAAACCTCGCAGGGCCCAGGCCCGCTCGAAGAGGGCAAAGCCCAGGTTTGGGACGATGAAGTCTTCCGCGCCAAACGTCTCGATGACTTTACGCGCGTCCTCCAGCAAACCCGGGTCGTTGGGGTCAGGCCAGGGGAAAGCGTCCAGATCCTTGGATCCAGCCAGGGGATTGAAGCGGATGTAATAGCCTTCTTCACGGGTATCGTGGCCCGCCCCCCACCAATCCAACCGGGCTTTGCTGTCCTCACTCAACTTGCCTTCATGGTGAATATCCACCCGCATCAGGTGATTATCCAGCCGTTCGGGCAGCTGCTGGAGCGAAACTCCAAAATGGTTGGCTAACTGGCCCCCCATCGCCCCGGTGTAATTGACCTGTGTGGGCAGACGGTCCACGGGTTCGCTGCACAGTGCCCGGCGCAAGCGTTCTTTATGGGTTATCGTCATCAGTATTTCCTCTCCCTTCGGAGTTACATGCGCTGAACTTCCAGGTCGGGCATCGCTGATTCACGACCAAGCACTTCTCGAACAAAATCAGGCCACCAATTGCGCTGTTGACCGCGGTTTTCATACTCTTTCAAAACATCCACAGTGGTTGCCCGAATTTCCCAGCCCTTTGTGACTGCCTCGGTTGGTTTCATCCCTAGCCGGGGAAGCAACCATTCACGCCCGGTATGCACGTGAAGAACTTCATCAGCCCAGTCGTAATCCTGAATGCGAGCCGCCAGAGCATCTTTAGCATTGCGGCTAATTTCATATTCCAGGCGCTTACCGGTGTTGCCAGGCATCAGGTTTTGTTCGATGGCATACAGTACTAGGTGAGCATCCTGGATGGGCAGACGTCCCAGGCGAATCGCCATCCCGGGGTGAATGGCGATTGTTCTCTTCCAATCTACGCCTCGATTTTCGAAGTAAATTGACCCTAACATCGAATGGCGCACTTCATCCCAGAGTTGGCGGGTCATGGCCACGTAATATTCCCAGGGCCCACCCTGCGCTTCAGCGATAATGCGCGTCATATACTCGGGCACATCCATTTCCACAATACGGCGGCACATCAGTGCAATGGTGCGTTCATCTAGGGGTACCTGCTCATTGAGGGAAACGGGACGTTGTGGGTTAGAGAAGTTCCAGCGCATAGCAAAACGTTCATCGCGTTGGGGGAAAAAGTCTGTTTGGAAAGGAGCCTTCTTTCGGGTTGGTGGAACGGTTTGTGGTTTATCCACATCTCCCATAATGCCGCCAGCAGCCAGAAGGTAAGCAGTCAGATGTTCCACCCAGCCTCTGGCGATTTCCCGGTTGTCGGGTGTATCCGTTACCGCAGCTACAGCTGCTTCGCCCCATGCGGCAATTTCTTCCTGATCCAGGAGAATGTGCTTAATCATCCGGCGGGTAGGGTGATCAATGATTGGGCTGGAATGTTCGAAATGGCGACGATATGCATCCAGGATTGCCGGGCGTAAAACACCATATAATCCCACTACTTTTTCCAAAGTCGTTTGCGCGGTGAGCAGTTCATCAAAAAAGCGATCAAGCTCAGAGTCTGGGCTAATATCCATCCTTGGGATTGGACTGCGCATTTCACCAACTCGTTTGCGGATGGATGCGGCATTCTCTGCGTCCAGGCTTAGATGCAGCCCTAGCGCTTCTTTTACTTCCCATTCTGGCGTAGAAGCCAACCAATACAGCCCGGTATCCACTAGACGCTTCTCAATCCAGGAATAACGCAGCAACCGCTGTACATTTTCCTCAACGCTGTAACCCAGGCGAGCGGCCTGCTCATATGTCGCCAGACCGGCGAGGGGTGGAATTGACATGGTTTTCCTCCTGCTAATAAGTCGGGTTGGATTATGGCGCTGTGGCTGTGCTTTTGCGCACAATCAAGCTGCTTTTCACTTCGGAAATAATGGGTGGAAGACCTTCCTCACGATTTAGCAGCTGGAAAAGGGTTTTCATAGAGAGCGACCCGATTTCGTACCGCGGTAGCGCCACAGTCGTTAATGGGGGTTCGGTTTGTGCTGCCAGCCAGATATCATCCAGGCCGATGATCGATAAAGCGTCCGGTACGTCTATCCCACGTGATTGGATTTCTGAAAGGATACCAATCGCCATCAGATCATTGGCGGCAAATATCGCAGTAGGGCGCGGTTGCTGCTGTAAAATCATTTGAACTGCTTGACGCCCGCCCTCTATGGTAAGATCGCTCTCAATACAGAGAACGTGCTCCCGAGGTTGGCCTTTAATGCCAATCCATTTAAAAATGCTTTCTGACGGAGGTGCGAGGTTCGTAGTCTCAGCGGTCCACTGACGTGGGCAAACTGGCGGTGACCGAGATCAACAAGATGGCTGGCCGCAGCATAGATGCCCGAGCAGAAATTAACAGAGATGGCACTGAGATTGCCCTGCGCTGCTTTCACTTCCCAATCGACCACCACGACAGGAACCCCGGAGCGAGTTAGCTCTTCTAGCCATTCATCAGACATGTTGCTGGACATAATCAGCACGCCATCCACTCGGCGATCAATAAAAGACTGCACTAGGGCCAGGCCGCGTTGCATGTTATAGTTCGTGTTGCCTAGAAACACATTATAGTTTTGTTCAATGGCAACATCTTCTACCCCATGAATGACATCAGCGTAAAAAGGGTTTCCGATATCTGAGAGCAGAATACCAATGGTTTGGGTCCTTTTAGAGGTCAGGCTGCGGGCGATGCTGCTTGGACGAAAACCCAACCGGTTAATGGTATCCTGTACGCGTTGACGGGTCTCCTCACGGATGTAGGTGTAATTTCCACTAAGTACCCGGCTCACTGTGGACTTGGATACTCCTGCAGCTTCTGCCACATCTTCAATTGTTGGAACAGGCATAAAAGGATCCCTTTCTATCGATGAAATGGTCGAAGAAGTTATGGAACCGGTTTCTGAAATCGGTTGTATAATAGCAAATAACAATCTTGAAGTCAAGAAATTATTGGATAGTTTTTCTGGCATTAAATCTGGCCCGCTACTAAAGCTAAATGGAACCTGTATTAGAGGAGAGTGATTATGTCTGTCAAGCATCAGCTTCGGCCCGTCCCGTTCCAACGCGTGACTCTGGGCGACACCTTCTGGGCGCCTCGACTTGAGACCAACCACAGCGCTACAATCCCTCACATGTATGAGATGAACGTGCAGGCGGGGCGTATTGCTGCTTTTGACTTGAACTTTACTCGCCCAATCCCTTCACCCATGGTCGATGTGTTTGGCGATCACAGTCCGGCTGCTTGGATCGAATCAGCCAGTCTGGCGATTGCAAGTCATCCTGACCCAGAACTGGAACGCTTGATTGAACTGGTGATTGATAAAATCATTGCGGCGCAACAACCTGACGGATATCTAAACACGCAATTCATTGTTACTCAGCCCGATATGCGCTTTATGAATTTACGTGATTTTCATGAGCTGTTCTGCGCCGGGCATATGGTCGAAGCAGCCGTAGCGCACTATCAGGCTACCGGCCGCCGCCGCTTTTTAGATGCATTATGCCGTTATGCTGACCTGATCGACACTACGTTTGGCCCAGAGCCGGGCAAAAAACACGGTTATGATGGTCATCCTGAAATCGAAATGGCGTTGCTTAAGCTTTACCAGGTCACCGGCAATGAACGCTACCGAAATCTGGCGTATTATATGGTCGAAGAACGTGGAAAGGAACCGTTGTATTTCGAGATCGAGGCCCGCGAGCGTGGGGATGAACCGGGATCGTTCTGGGCGAAGACCTATGAATACTGCCAGGCACACGCTCCCATTCGGGAGCATGAAAAGGTAGTTGGCCATGCTGTCCGGGCGATGTACCTGTACAGTGCAGCGGCCGACCTAGCAAGCATCTATGATGACCCCTCTTTACTGGAGACCTGTGAGCGTCTATGGGATAACCTGATCCAAAAACGGATGTACTTAACTGGCGGGATTGGCCCCTCAAGCCATAATGAAGGTTTCACAGAAGACTATGACTTACCCGACGAAACTGCTTATGCTGAAAGCTGCGCTGCAATTGGCCTGATCTTCTGGAACCAACATTTGCTGCAGTTCAAAGGAGATCGCAAGTATGCCGATGTGGTTGAACGAGCCCTTTATAATGGTTTCCTCAGTGGTCTGTCCTTGGACGGCAAACGATTTTTCTATGAAAATCCTTTGGCAAGCAATGGTAATCATCACCGTCAGGAGTGGTATGCTTGCCCATGCTGCCCGCCAAACCTCTCGCGAACTCTGGCGAGTGTGGGCGGTTACTTTTATAGCGAAAGCAGCGAGAGCGCGGAAGGCGGGCATGCCTGGGTACATCTTTATGCTCAAGGGTCGGGGAAACTCGAAATAAATGGTCAAAAGGTCACTCTACGCCAGGAGACGAATTATCCCTGGGATGGTGAAGTTGAAATTCGAGTTGAGGCTGATACGCCACGAAACTTTACTTTACACCTACGCATTCCCGGTTGGTGTGAATGCTTCCGGGCAGCGATTAATGGACAGGTGCTAGATGTCCTACCGGAAGCGAATGGATATCTGGCGATTACACGAGCATGGCAGCCCGGCGATAGCGTTCATCTCACACTGGAAATGCCTGTTCAGGCGCTATGGGCTAACCCTGCCGTGCGTCAATTGGAAGGCAGAGTTGCTCTCCAGCGTGGGCCGTTAGTCTACTGCTTGGAAGGTGTAGATAATGAGTTTGTCGCGTTGGACCGGATTTCGATTAAGCCAGCAGATGTCCTTGCTGGTAAGTTTGGTGTGGAACCGCGCCCTGACCTGTTGAATGGTCTCACTGTACTTCGCGGGCCTGGATGCCTGATCGACAGTGCGGGCGGTGATGGGCAGTTGTATGCCCATCACCGCCCAGGCCAGCGGGAAGTAACGATAACGGCGTTCCGTACTACGCCTGGGATAACCGTGTGGCATGTGAAATGCGAGTGTGGTTGAGAAGCAGATAATTGCCATTTGATAATTTCTGCCCGGCGATCACATTATCGCTACTGTTGACCTTCCTGGAACTGTATAACTAGGCAGCATATAAACGATGCAAGTGTTTTTTTAACTTTGAGAACGAGCCCAGCAGGGTGAAAAATTTAACTTTGAGAATGAGCCCACCTAAATCCGAAAAACTCCGGCACAATAAGACCGGAGGCAAGGAGATGAAAAAGGTGGAAGACTACGAACGTATTCGCAAGGCATATCACATCGAAGGGCTCAGCATCCGGGAAATCAGTCGCCGGTACAAACATGGCAGGAAATTGATCCGCAAAGCGCTCGAACATGCCGCTCCTGAACCTTTTCAAATCAACCCAGCCCGGAATGCTGGAATATTAGGCGCTTATCAGGATCGGATCCTGGCGCTGCTCAAAGAAAGCGCACTGCTGCCCCGCAAACAGCGCTACACCGGGCATACCATCTATAAAATCCTGAACGCAGAGGGCTATCGCGGCTGCGAAGGGTCGGTCCATAATTTTATCTGCCGTACCAAGAAAAAGCTCCAGGCAGGCAAGGCCTATTTACCGCTGGAATTTGATCCAGGCCAAGATGCCCAGGTAGATTGGGGCGAAGCGATGGTCATTCTGGCGGGTATTCCGGTCACCGTCCAATTTTTTGTTATGCGCTTGAATTATTCGCGGGTACGCTTTGTGAAAGCCTATCCTTTTCAAAAACAAGAGGCTTTTTTGGATGCCCACGAGGCGGGCTTTCACTTTCACGGCGGGGTTCCCCACCGGATCACGTATGACAATCTCAAAACCGCCGTATTCAAGATTCTGGAAGGGCATAACCGCCAGGAGCAAGACACCTTCAAAACCTTTCGCAGCTATTATCTCTTCGACAGTCGGTACTGTACGCCTGCCCAAGGCCATGAAAAAGGCGGCGTAGAAAGTGATGTGGGCTATGCCCAACGCAACTTTTTTGCGCCCATGCCGCGGGTCAACAGCTATGAAGAACTCAATCAATTCCTGTTGGCCTGTTGTCAGCAGGATGTGGACCGCCATATCCGCGGGCAAGAAGCACCTGTGGCTGAGCTGTGGCAGTTGGACCAACTCCAATTTCTGCCGTTACCCCAGCAGGACTACCCCGCCTGTATCACGCGCCCCGTGAAGGCCAATCCGTACAGCCAGGTGGTCTTTGAAACAAATCGGTATTCGGTGCCCCATGCCTACGCAGGCAAACAATTGGTGCTGCGCGCCTACCCCTTCAAACTGGAAATCTTGGCGCTGGAAACCATCGTTGCCACCCATCCGCGTTGTTTTGGGCGGGAAGCAGATGTGTTTGACCCGCTGCACTACCTCACCCTGCTGGAACAACGCCCCGGCGCCTTTGACCATGCGCTCCCGGTCCGCCAATGGCGCAAAAACTGGCCAGCCAGTTATGAAATCTTATTGCACAGTTTACAGGAGCACCAACCCGAAGGATCCGGCATTCGTGAGTTTATTGCCATCCTGAAACTGCACCAATCGTATGCCGCTGGGATACTCGAAAAAGCGGTGGATGCCGCCGTTACCAGCGGTATGCTGGGGCTGGATGGCGTTCTGTACCAATTGCACCGGCTGGTAACACCCGCGCCCCAACTGGATCCGTTGGATTTACGAAACTTGCCGCAATTGGCCAATATTGGCTGCCAGGCAGTGGATTTGCGTCAGTATAACCAGCTGCTGGAAGGGGTGCAATAGTGGACGCGAACCCCTTGTTAGAAACCTACCTGCACCAACTGCACCTGCCTGCGTTCATCCAGAATTACCAGGCCTTTGCCCAGGATGCGGCCCAGAAAAACCTGGATTATCCGCGCTATTTATTGGCTTTGGTGGAAGATGAGATTCAAACCCGGGAACAAACCCGCATCCACCGCCGGGTAAAAACGGCCCATTTCCCCACCAACAAAGAATTGGCCGACTTTGACTTTTCAGCCCTGCCCAGTCTCAATAAGGCGCGGATCCTGGATTTGACGCGCGGGGAGTATATTACCAAACACGAGACCTTGATTTTGATCGGGAATCCCGGGCTTGGGAAAACCCATCTAGCGATTGCGTTGGCCTTAGCGGCTTGCCGTCAGGGACGCCGGGTGCGCTTCTGGACCGCGGCGGGATTGGTGAATGAATTGTTGCTGGCGCAAGAAGAAAATCGTCTGCACCGCTTCATTGCGATGGCCCACAAACAGGATCTGATTGTGCTGGATGAGTTGGGCTTTATCCCGTTTACGCCCAATGGGGCGCATGCCTTGTTTACGTTTTGCTCGGAGCTATATGAACGCACCGCGATGATCCTGACCACCAATTTGCAGTTCGCCAACTGGATCCAACTCTTTGGCGATGAACGTCTCACCGCGGCGCTGCTAGATCGGTTAACCCACCATGCCCACATTGTGGAACTGACCGGTGAGTTTTTCCGCTTCCGCCAGCGCATGCAGACCAAAGATGGTTAGGAGGTGGGTGCGTTCTCAATATTAAAATGGGCTCTATCCCAAGATTAATTCTTGGGTACAATTACTCCAGGTGGGTGCATTCTCGCGGTTAAAAGTGGGCTCAATTTAAAAGTTAAAAAACAATGCAAGAACTTTGCGTCGTTTATATGTTGCTTGTAACTCATACTTGTCCTATAGAGGAAGCTCGGATCACCGGACAGATCTCATCTTTAAAGAACAATGGCGTTCCGAAACTCTGGATAAACTAACAAAGTGAATGGTTATATCGAGCCCTCGCGGAAGGCATTTTACAAACACTGCCCATTCCCGCCGAGCAGTAACTAGGAGCGGATGCTGTCGCAATCTGGTTTTATATTAACCAATAGCGGGTGAGCTAAATGGGACCGCGTGAGGAGAGTTGGGTGATTGGCAGCGGCATGATCGAGATTGGCGGCGAGCAGTTCAAAGCCTATTTCTCAGGTCGGGTATGCATTGATCTCAAGACGGCGCCTTACATTTGTTGCCTATCTGGGCTTATTTCCCGAGCAAGAAGTTAGACCGTCTGTGGACTTTCGTCTATAACATACTACAGAGCCGAAATGCACTGGAAAGTAAAGGGTGCGTTTCTGTTTCAGGGACTACCCTTGGAGGAAATGATAATTTCCAGTCAGTGATTGCCTGCATCAGAAAACCCCCGAAATAAACGCACCCAAAGTAAAGTGGTGCTTGATTTTCTATTTGGTGTTTCTATAATAATGGAAAACGTTTTCCGTCAGGATTATTCGAATACTATGATCACGATTACAGATGTGGCGAAAGCAGCAGGGGTATCAATTACCACCGCTTCCAGGGTATTCACTGAAAGCGAACACCCGGTTAATGAAGCGACGCGTGGACGTGTCCTGACAGCTGCAAAAGAACTAGGATATCAGCCAAATATGCTGGCGAGTGGACTGCGGCGAGGAAAATCTTTCTCGGTAGGGATTGTTCTCGATAGTATCACTGGTCCATTTACCCCCCCAATTGTGCAAGGTATTCAAGAATGCCTAAAACAATCGAGTTTTACCAGTTCGATTATCAATTCCTTCAATGACCCCGAAATTGAGCTAGAGTTTGTGCGAACCATGTTGGGCCGTCAGGTGGATGGGATCATTTTTGTCGATACCAACGTGCATTCCATTAACCAAATTACACTGAAAACGAATAAACCACTCGTATTCATAAAAAGAAGGGCGGTTAAATACTCTAGTAATTGTGTTTCCGTACTGCCGGATAACCGTTATGGGGGAGAACTGGCAGCCAGGCACCTCGTGGCCTTAGGACATTCCAGAATTGCTCATATTCGAGGACCAGAAGGTTGGGATGCTTCTCACCTGAGAGAGGAAGGCTTTCGTTCTGTCTTAGAGGAAAAAAATATTCCCATAATTGAAGGGCTGTTTGTCAGCGGGGACTGGTCCATGGAGGCGGGGTATGCTGCAATGCAGCAGCTTCTTTCGAGGACTGAACATCCAACGGCGGTTTTCGTGGCAAATGATCAGATGGCGGCTGGAGCAGTTTATGCCATTCATGATGCAGGTCTAGACGTTCCCCGGGATATTGCGATCGTCGGTTTCGATAACCTGGAGCTGTCTCGCTACACGCGTCCTGCCCTGACTACGATCAACCAACCATTACAGCAGTTAGGAGAGACGGGCGCAAAGATATTCCTGGCCCAACTAGAGGGACAGAAGATCAGTGAATTAACGATTGAAATTAAAGGTGAATTAATTGTACGGGATTCCTGTGGAACAAAACTTAGGCAAGAAAATCAAACAGAATAGGAGGTGATAAGAAATCTCGATTTCAGTTGATCCATTCTTGTGGAATATTGGCATCTGATCCTCAGTCCATAAAAGGAGTTTATCATGTCGCCCAAGAAGATTAATCGTCGGGAAATGTTAAGAGGGATTGGAATTGGCGTGGCTTCCGCTTTTATTGCGTCCTGCACACCCGCTGCGCCATCCCCGGCAGCAAATCAGCCTTCTTCAGAACAACCCAGTACAAGCACACAACCAGCACCTGCTGAAGCAGTCTCGATCCGTTTCGCTGGATGGGGGAATGCCGAAGAGCTTCTCCTCTATGAAAATATTGCGAAAGCACATATGGAGGAAGATCCCAAGATCAAAATTGAAGTACTTGGAATGCCTAGTTCGGACTACTCCCAGAAGATCTTTACCTGGATTGCCAGTGGTGACCCGCCCGAAAACCTGCGCACCGGGACTCAGTACTTCCCGACCCTATATGCTGACGGCGCTCTAATGGATCTAACCAATTACTTCCAGACCAAGCCCGAGCTGCTGGACGATAAACTATACTTCACCGACCTGTACCACATCTACACTGTGGGTGGCAAGATGTATGGCACGGTCTTAGGGCCGAATGTCATCGCCATCTACTACAACAAAGACCTCTTTGAAAAAGCAGGGGTGGATTTCCCGAATGAAAACTGGACCTATGCGGATTACACCAACGCCGCCGTGAAGCTGACTAAGGGTGAAGGTCCGGCCAAGGTCTGGGGCAGCTCGCTGACCTTTACTGCCCGCGAAGAGTGGCAGCCAGTGGTCTGGTGCTTTGGCGGCGAACTGTTCGACAAAGAAGAATATCCCACCAAGTGCACCATCGACAGTCCTGAAACGGCCAATGCCTTCCGCTGGATGCAGGACCTGGTTTACAAGGATAAAGCAGCCCCCACTGCGGCTGAGTTCCAAGCTGTCCAGGGCGGTTTCAACTCTGGCTTGATCGGCATGGAATTCGACGGGACCTGGGACGTGAATGCCCGCCGCAAGATTACCGCATTTAAGTGGGACCTGGCCCCCATTCCAAAAGACCTCCGTCGGATCACGGCCTACCTTGCCGGTGCCGTCGTCGTCCCTAAAGAAACCAAGAAAGGTGACGCCGCCTGGTCACATGCCGCCTATATCCAAAGTGCACGAGCTCAAACCCTTATCGCCCTGGATAGCCTGAACGTTCCCATGGACCGCAAGATCGCGGCCTCAGACACCTTCTTAAAAGTTGAAGGCGCGCCGGAGCACCATATCGTCCGCGTTCAAGGCATGGACTATGCTCGCAACCGCGACTTCTTCTTTGCTAAATGGTCCGAAGTGCAGTCGAAAGTCTGGGCGCCGGAGATTGAGAAGCTCATGCTCAACAAACAAACCCCGGAGGTAACTGCCAAGAATATGGCCGAGGGGACCCAGCCTTTGCTCTCCTCCTGAGGCAGCAGTCGAATAAAGGCTAGACCCCTGGCAGAATTTTCTGCCAGGGGTCTAGCAAAATCGAGGGGTCACTAAAGAATTAGTATTTTTCGGGAGTATATATGCAGGTTGATATAAGACTGAAAGAGAAAGCGAAGGCTGCCCACCCCCACATATCGTTGACTACCCGTGAGACAGTCGAATTCTTCCTTTTCATCACCCCTGTCTTGCTCGGCTTTCTGATATTTACCCTTGGGCCGGTGGTCGCATCGCTTGTCCTCGGCTTTACCCAGTACGATATCGTCAAACCGCCCATCTGGCTGGGATTGAATAATTACATCACGCTCTTTGCCGACCCGCTGTTCGCGCAGTCGCTCAAGGTGACCGTCCTGTACGCCATCATGAATGTGCCGCTCACCCTGGTCTTTGCTCTGCTGATCGCACTGTTGATGAACCAGAAAGTGAAAGGCATCGGCTTTTTCCGCACGGTTTTCTACTTGCCCTCCGTGCTTTCGGGCGTAGCCGTTTCGCTGTTGTGGCTGTGGATTTTCCACCCGAATTACGGCCTGGTCAATTTCCTGCTGTATAAAATTGGCATCAACGGGCCGGGCTGGCTGTTTGATGAAACCTGGGCGCTTCCCTCCATCGTGATTATGAGCCTATGGGGTGTTGGTGGGGGGATGCTGGTCTACCTGGGTGGTTTACAGGGCATTCCCACCGAACTGTATGAGGCTGCGGAGATCGATGGTGCCGGGAAGATGCAACGATTTTTGCATGTGACCCTGCCCATGCTCAGCCCGGTGATCTTTTTCAACCTGGTCATTGGCATCATCGCCGCCTTCCAGGAATTTACCTCTGCGTATGTCATGACCAATGGCGGGCCAAACAATGCCACCCTTTTTTATAACTTGTACCTGTACCGGAATGCGTTTGTATATCTGAAGATGGGCATGGCCTCTGCAATGGCCTGGGTTTTGCTGGTCATCGTCCTTCTGCTGACCTTCTTTGTCTTCAAGTCATCTCCGATGTGGGTCTTCTACCAGAGCAGCAGGGGGGATTAATGGTCAACAGGTTGATGCATAGCAAAAGTTTTGATGAAAAGATGTCAGCGGCGTTTTCATACGCTCTATTGATCCTGGGGGCGCTGGTCATTTCACTGCCGTTCTTCTGGATGGTTTCCACCTCGCTCAAGTCGCAGATGGACGTGTTTATCTTTCCGCCCAAGTGGATCCCTGACCCACTGCAGTGGCAGAACTACGAGGATGTCGTCACCATCTGGCCGTTTTTCCTCTACGCTGGCAACAGCCTACTGGTCGCGCTGTCCAGCATCACCGGGAAGCTGATCGCCAGCTCGCTGGCAGCGTATGGGTTCGCCCGCTTACGCGCCCCGGGTAAAAACATCATTTTCCTGGTTTACCTGAGCACAATGATGCTGCCTGAGCAGGTCGCGCTGATCCCGCAGTTCATCCTGTTTAACAAACTGGGCTGGGTTAACACATTTCTGCCCCTCATTGTGCCCTCTTTCTTCCTCGGCCCCTTTTTCACCTTCCTTCTGCGGCAGTTCTTTATGACCATCCCGATGGAACTGGAAGATGCTGCCCGCATCGATGGGTGCAGCACCTTGCAAATTTTCTACCGCATCATTCTGCCGCTGTCTGCTCCGGCGCTGGCGATCGTGGCGATTTTTGAATTCCGCGCCCGCTGGAACGACTTCATGACCCCTCTGATTTACCTGGATTCACCCCTTAACCGCACCCTGGCGCTGGCACTGAAGTTCTTCCAGGGTTCAGAAACGTCCAGCCCTCAGCTGCACTTGTTAATGGCAGCCTCCTTCTTGAGCGTCATCCCCATTTTAATCCTGTTTACTGTGGCACAACGCCGGTTTATCCAGGGCATTGTGTTCACGGGAATCAAAGGTTAATACCATTTACTTCAGGAGATAAAAATGCCTTCAAGACCCAATATATTGTTCCTGTTTGCGGACCAGCATCGCTATGATGCGGTTGGCTGCAACGGCGCTACTGTGGTACGGACACCTACCATGGATGCGCTGGCGGCGGGGGGTACCCGTTTTACCAATGCATTTACCCCCGTGGCGCTTTGCTCACCTGCCAGAGGTTCGGTGCTTACCGGGTTATATCCACATAATCATGGACAGCTGGCGAACACTGGAAACTTTAACTGTGTTTTTGACAAGGTGATTCTGGATAAAGTTGGATATCCTGAGCTACTCAGCCAGGCAGGCTACTCCGTCAACTACGTGGGGAAATGGCATTTACCGCTCGAAGGGGATAAGGACTTTTGGCATTTTGACGAATGGCACACCAGCCGAGAATATGGTCACCAGCTGGCCGCGCGTGGTTTGGATGGTGATCGGGCTGCGGAAGTGCAACGGTTAGAATGGGGTGGTAAGGCGGCATTTTGTGGTCGGGCTCAATTGAGTGCAGAAGATCTTCAGGAAGCCTGGGTCGCGGATAAGACCATCGATATGCTGGAGCGGCATTCGAAAGAAGATAAACCCTTTATGATTTTCTCCTCCTTCTTTGGTCCGCATTTCCCCTATGCAGTCCCGGCGCCATATGATGAAATGTATGACCCAAAGCAGGTCGAGCGTTGGAATAACTTTGAAGAGAGTTTTGATGGCAAGCCGCTCATCCAACAAAAAGAGATGCTGCGCTGGAACGCCAGTCACCTTACCTGGGCAGACTGGCAAAAAGTGATTGCCTGTTATTGGGGATATGTCACCTATATCGATGATCAAATTCGGCGCATTCTGGATAAGCTGGATTCGCTAGGTCTGGCAGAAAATACGATGGTAGTCTATTCCACCGACCACGGTGACATGTTAGGTGGGCACCGCCTTTTCAATAAGGGCATGAACATGTATGACGAGATCTTCCACATTCCAATGATCGTTCGTTGGCCTGGCGTGACTGAGCCCGGTTCGGTCACTGGTTCTTTTGTAAATCTGGTAGATCTCATGCCAACCATTTTGGAAGCTGCTGGGGTAAGTCCTACTATTCCTGTAGATGGACACTCAATCGTGCCATTATTAAAAGGCGAACCCGTTGCGGACTGGCCGGATGATGTGTATGCCGAGTACCATGGCTACGAGTTGGCGCTCTGCACGCAGCGCATGGTACGTACGGAATCGTGGAAATATATTTATAACCCTTGTTTTGAAGACGAGTTGTATGATGTAGTCAGCGACCCAGGAGAGTTGCGTAATTTGGCCGATAAACTGGGTTATAAACACGTTCTTCGCCGGATGAAAGAGCGCATGGTTCGCTGGTTAAGCCAAACAGGTGACACAATTGGGGAAGATGATAATTGGAAAGGTTCCTCATACGACTTATACCTATCAGAACGGGAGAAGTAAGGTTATCCTGAGCAAAGCGCAGGTTTTGGAAAACGACAGCCCATCGTTCATGATGAATGATGGGCTGTCGCAGTCAAACCCAGATAAAGCATTCTATACTTTACCAGACTATCCATCGATACCGCTTTTAATGTAATCGTTACCAGTCTCCCATCTCTGGAAACTGTATGCAGTCGAAATTTCCAAAAAGCTGCTCTGTGGGTATGCTCTTAAACCGGTCGGGGGTTTGACAATCCGTTTCCACACCTCACTCACCGTTGCTCCCAGGCTCTCTAACGTTAGAGAAGTCACGCGTTGGAAATCAAGATTATGTGCGAGGGCAATGTGCGGCGTCTAGAAGGGGATGATAGATTTCAACCTGGCTCTGCCCACTCTTGGCTATGGATGAATTTGTGCTGCTGTAAGATTCGGTGTACTTTCATTCGATCAGGCAAGTCTGAATGTTGCCATTGACCCGTTGGAATCAGACGGCGGCATCTGCACTGGTGAAGTTCGCTCCGCGTGCTATTGTAAATGGCCCCTTACAATTTATTTTTGCTTTCTTTCTTACATTAATTTATGGCGTGAGAATCGTCCCTTCCGATTACTTCGGCACCGCTTCAGCCTCCTGGAGACATGCCTTTAAAGTATTCCCAGTTCGACTTCAACGCAGATATTCGGGTCGTATTGATAAATCATGAGCTTTACTACACTGCCAGCAGCCCGGAATCGCCGCTGTAGCCATAAAACCAATCCATCTGCACCGGGAGTTCTTCGACGGTCGCCTGCTGATCCCGAACAGTTACGGCCTGCCTGTAGGGGGGCGAGCCGGGGAAATCGTTCGATACCCAGACCAAATCAGGTGATGCAGCCCGTTTTGGCATGAGGGTGGGTGCTTCAGTGGGTTGAGGCGTTAAAGTTGGCTGCGGGGTATGGGAAGGTTCAGGCGCTACAGCCCGGGTAGCCAGTTGCGCGGCGACAGCGGTATTGATCACTTTCTGAGAGGGCGCTTGCTTGGTGCAAGCGATCAGTAGCACGCACAGAAGCACCCAGGACCACTTTTTCATGGTTTCCTCCCCTCCAAAAAGCAGAATAGTTTTCTTTATTCCCGGTCATCTTATTATAGAGTGGTTGCTCGTTTATTCCTTAATCATTACCGCCTGCCACTCAGCTCCCTTTCAAGATTGAAATGTATGCGCCAAGTGGGCTTCTTTTGTAAGGAGCTACTTTTCTCCGATAAGTCTTCCAAGCGCTTTCTCACAGGAGTCGATAAATAATCTGGAACGAATGTAATTAACCGGCGGGATTGCTCTTCCAGTCATAACGAAGGTTTTACAGAGGATTATGATTTACCAGACAAATCTGCTTATGCTGAAAGCTGCGCAGCCATCGGTCTGATCTTCTGGAACCAACGTCTGCTGCAGTGCAAGGGAGAACGCAAGTATGCCGATGTGGTTGAACGGACCCTTTACAATGGTTTCCTCAGTGGCCTCTCTTTAGATGGCAAGCGGTTCTCTATGAGAACCCATTAGCAAGTAGTGGCAATCATCACCGTCAGGAATTGTGTACCCGCCCATGCTGCCAGCTGAACCTTTCGCGGACTCTGGCGAGTATAGGGGTTTACTTTTATGGTGAAAGTAGCGAGAGCGCGGAATGAGGGCATGCCTGGGTTCATATTTATGCTGAAGGCTCAGGTTCACTTGAAATAGACGGCCAAAAGGTGACCTTATGCCAGGAGATGAACTATCCCTGGGACGGTGAAATCGGTAAGTAACGGTATTGGCTGTTTCCTACAAGGTATGGGATAGCCGTGAGGAAGGTGAAACGCGGGTGTGGGTGAGAAGCGGATAGAGATCCCGCTCATAAGAAGTGCATTCCATAGAATTAAACTGGCCCTTGACTGGCTGGATTTATAAAGGAAATGGCCTTACTGACTCATTTTTTGTCTACGGAGGAATAATGGCAAGCCCAAGACCATCGCTCGCTTCTACTAATCTTGATAAGATCCAGAAGCTAAAGATGGTATTGGGCTTGTAAGTTTTGCTTGCTATACCCTTCGTTACTTCACTACTGAGAAGTATTCATCAAAGAAACGTTCTGGATCGACCTTGAAGGCCACTTCATGCGGCCCTTTCGGATCCGCGTGCCAGGCAGTGAAACCAGCCAGGCGCGGACTGCTGACATCAACTTCGACCTGTCCACAGTCAAACTGGCAGATCTGGTCATTAAAGATCGTTGTGGCAGCTAACGGATCATGGAACATCACATGATCCCATTGTTTGAACCATACTTCGGCGAAATCGAGTACTGGCTTGAGCAGGGGGCTGGTAAAGCGCTTGCGAACTTCGTCCGCATGCATGACAACCTGTGTAGTAACATCTAACCCGATGGAACGATGAATTTTCACAGGAGAGTTATAAACAATCGCTGTGGCTTGTGGATCACCTATCGCGTTCCATTCCAATGGACCAAACCCGGGAACACGGTTCGAGAAAATTCCGCACATCAGTACTATACTCTTGAGCATGCCGGGTATCTCGGGATCGGTTTTGAACAGCAGGCCAATATTGGTCAGTGGTCCAATGGTCAGTAGGGTAATTTCGCCGGGGTGAGCGCGGATGGTGCGGCGTAAGAAGTCTACTGCTTCCCCTTTAGGGAAGTCTTGCTGATGGGGCCACTGATCCAGCGCTGAAGCCTGGGGCGCCAGAGGTTGGCGCTGAGGAATAAGGAACGGCTCTGGAGCGCCAGGGTAAATGGGAATATCATCACGGTCGGCCAATTTACACATGGCGCTGGCCATTTGTGCCCGTTTTACCGGCTCGCCGGTGACGGTAGTGATTCCAAGGAGGTCGCAATTCGGGTTCGCCAGCAGGTAAGCCAGGCAAACCGCATCATCGATATCCGAGCCAATATCTGTATCGAGGAGTATCTTCGTTTTCATCTATTCAGTACCTTTTTGTTACTCTAATATATAGATGGGTTTTCTATACTTTTTGCCGCCACCAGATCCCGGTGCATTCGGAAAGTATAAAGGAACTTGCTTCCCGGATTTGTGCAGCAAGTTCATCACCGAAGAAGAACTGGACGAATTCGCAGGCTTCATCCAGTGAAAGGAACTGATAATCTGTCCGTATCCACTGGTAGTGAAAGCCTTTGGCTTCAAGTGCCTGGTAGTAGTCAACCAGATGTTCTGGAGGATGGGGCGTCTCAAAGCCAGTGCCCATCGTCTCCAGCAAGATGATCGTCCCATTGGGGCGCAGCACGCGCTGAATTTCTGCCAGGGCCCGGTCCACTTCGCCCTGCCAGTGGTCCCGGTTCCAATCCACCAAATAACAGATGCTCCAACCCGAGATGACGATATCCGCGGACGCGCTTTCGGCGCGCAGTGCGCGGTGATCGCTCACTTCCGTGTGCCAGTTATGCAACCCACTGGATTGCAGCTTCGCTCTGGCAATATCCAGCATATGCTGGGCGTTATCAAACGCACGAATCGAGCGCACGTGTGGGGCCAGCAGGCAGGTGAGCCGCCCGGTTCCGGCCCCCAGCTCAATAATCTCTTTCCCCGCCAGGGAAGTGATCCCTAGCACAGCCTGCAGAATGTTGCCCTGGTAATCTTCGCGGGAAATAAGCTGCTCATACAACCGGCCCTGTTCCTCATAGATATTTTTGTGATCTGGCACGAGCGCGTCTCCTTCCATTAAGTATAGGGATGAAAAACAGAAAAGGAACGTTTCTTTGGACCAGTAACGGACAAAAAACGGACACTAAGAAGGTGATACAATAGGGCGGATGGACCAGCCCTCCTTGAAAACGCAAACTGTACAAAAAATTCAGCAAAACTACACCGAAAACCTGCAAACGCTCTACAGGCAAATCTATTTTACCCTGCTGATCATGCTGTCATTTGCGGCATATGCAGCTGCGATTCGGTATTTTTACTATTTTCAAGGCAGGCAGGCCGGTTTTTTGGTTTGCCTGGTGGTCGGCCTGGCGATCTCCATCCCGCTAGGCAAACGCTACCTCCGTCCGGCCACCTGGGTGCTTCTATTTGCTGCCTGGCTGGGGCTAGCCGTGGAAACGATCGCCAGTCCACTCGGCCCGGCCAAGTTCTGCTTTGTCTTCGTCGCCGCTATGGCTGCGCTGACGCTTTCGTCCAAAACCCTGCTTAGCACAGGGGCCGCCAGCGCGGTCTTTTTACTCGGGGCTGGCTACCAGGCGGCTGAGCCGGTCAGTTTCCTCCAGGCCGCACTGCTGACGATCACCCTGACCGTAATCTTATTCTTTGGGATTCGCTTGCTGTTACTTAGCTTGCAACAGGCGACGCAGTATGTCTACCTGGCGAATAACGCTATGGAAGAAGCGCGTACAGACCGGGGCCGGCTAGTGCAAACGGTGAAAGCATTGGATGAAGGCAATTACCGCCTGGAAAAGGCTTACCAGAAGATTGCCCTGGCGCGTGACGAAGCAAACCAGGCGCGCGAGATGAAAATCCAGTTCGCGAATATGATCAGTCACGAGTTGCGCGCACCGCTCAACTTCATCATCGGTGTGACGGATCTGATGGTGCGCTCGCCAGAACTCTACGGCCAGGAAGCCTGGCCACCTGAGCTGCAAGAGGATGTGGCACGTTTGTATGAATTGAGCAAACATCTCTCCAACCTGATCAATGATGTGCTGACGCTGGGCCAGATCGAAGCGAATCGAGTTGCGCTGCGTTTTGAACTCAGTTCGATTGTGGATGTCATCAAGGATGTGTTGGTCATTATCCGCCCTTCTTACGAACATCGTGATCTTTACCTCAACCTTGAAGTGGATCCCAGCATTCCCCTGTTACAACTCGATCGGGTTCGCATCCGCCAGGTCGTGCTGAACCTGCTGAACAACGCCTATCGTTTTGTGCGCAGCGGCGGCGTCACTATCCGCGTCCGGCAGGATCAAGCGGTGGTGGTGGTGAGCGTGGAGGATACTGGCATCGGCATCCCCGCCGACCAGATCCCGCGCCTGTTTCAGGAGTTTTTCCAGATCAGTGACGCGAATGCCCAAAGTGACAGCACCAGCGGTTTGGGTTTATCCATCAGCCAGCAGTTCATCAAGCTGCACGGCGGGCATATCTGGGTGGAAAGCCCCGTCCAGTCGGGCAGCAGCACCAACCCGGGCACGCGCTTCAGCTTCTCTTTGCCAATCCATATGACCGAGCCGCTGGTTCGCAACGAGGAAAGGGAGCAGCGCTTCTGGAGATTGCAAAATGAACACGCGCATAAAAACCGGTCTGTAGTGGTATTTACCGAACTGGCTGTAGATGACTTACTAACCAGCAGCTCCTTTTCCAGCTATCACCTGATTGTGCTCAGTGACCGGGAACAGTTGGCTGAAAAGGTATTTGGTTTGCAGCCCAATGCGTTTATTGAGATCACCGCCGGAAGCGTCAGTTTATTATCCCAAAACACTCGCAACCTGCTGATGCAGGAAAATATTCCTTATCTGCACTGCCAGGTCGAGCAGGAAGATACCGGCGTAGAGCCACTGTGGGATGAATATCTGATGAAACCGTTTACGATAGATCAGGTGAGAGAAATTGTCACTGAGGTTTGCCCCGGCGCAGCCAACTTTATGGTGGTGGATGATGACGTGAATATGCTGCGATACTTTGAACTGGGTCTCAGTGCATTGAATCACACGCAGGTTGAGTTGGTGCAGGCATCTACCGGGAAGGAAGCCTTGCTGCTCCTCGAAAGAGCGTTACCCGATATCTTATTTCTGGACATCAACCTTCCCGATGCAGATGGCCTGGAACTGCTGCAGCAGCTTAAACAGGATGGGCGCTACAAGGCGCTGCCCGTGGTAATTATTTCCGCGCTAAACAAGCCCTATCTGTATAACACCCGCGTCCTGCGCATCGAGTACATTCCCGGGCAGTCCCTGGACCGGGAAGGGTTTGTCATGGAGATGGAAGGCTTCCTCAACTCAATCCGCTTCAATACCAGCGCCTAGAACCTGATCGATGGCATCAATCAAGTCTTGCTGCAAAACGTGCTTATGTAAAAAACCATTGGCCCCTAATGAATAAGCAATTTCAGGTTCATTCCAGGCAGAACAGATAATGACGGGGGTTTCATGTACGATCTCATTATGTTTCAACTGTTGCAGCACTTCCCATCCATCCACGTTTGGCAGCAGCACATCTAACAGGATCAGATCTGGCCGGGCTTGCTCAGCCAACTGCACCGCGCGCTTGCTATCCTGTGCGGCGATGACGATATACGGCAGGCCGGTCAGGTAGCGACGGAAGAGGTGGATGGTGGATTCGTCATCATCAATCACTAGGATCTTGCGGGCTTCAGCCACCGGTAACTCCAGGACCACCCTGCCCGCCTCGAAATGCAAAACATTGTTCACCTGGAGGAACAATTCTTTGAGGTTTTCATACTCCTCTTTTGCCAGAGTCAGCTGATGATGAGCCCCCTGGACGATCAGTTCGAGCGTCTTTTCCGCCAGGCGGCCAGTCACGTTGACCTGATCCTCAGGATGATGGGAGAGGTAACTATGGAAGGTGGTGATAAACACCTGACGCAGCAGCACGCGGTCCGATTGGACCAGGGATGTATCCAGCGGCAAATCAAGCCGTATATTCTGGCGGGTCGCACCCACCATGCTGTTCAGCGTAGCGAGGATACTTTCGAAGGTTTCAAAAAGGCTGACTGGGCTGGGTTTGGTCGAAAAACGCCGGGGATGAGCCTCCTGCGTTTCGATAACCGGGGTTTCCTCAAACGGAATATGCCATTCATCCCACAGGATGCTGGCGAGCGCCGCGATCGCGCGCTGGTTCTCCCGGCGCAGCTGCCGGTCACCTACCTGGAGGGAATTCATCACCTCTTTTATCAGGTGCCCCTCGATATAACGCATGCGCAGCAGATTGAAGGTGCGCCACTGTAAGGCTAACGGTGAAATGGAATTGCTGGGTTTGAGTGCTGCAATGCTGCGAATGATCGCTTGTTGCAGGGCCCTTCCCCGGCTGCCGCTGTCAGCAAGTTCTTCTGCCGGCAAGAAATCACCCAAGGGGTTATGCTCAAGCTGCACAAAATCGAACAGATTTGCCAGGGCCTGAGAAAGATAACGGTTGAACTCTTCTTGGTTAATCATCATGGATGGATCAAATTTTATCAGGGAAAAACCCCAAAGGAAAGTAACAGGTTAACCGGATCATGTCCGTTTTAAGTCCGAACCAGGTCCATTCACCTATTTTGACCAAGGTTTTCAGATGTTATACTGTTTTTAGGTCATCTGTTCTTATCGTATCGACCCCTGTCCACCTTCTAATTTCAGTATTCTTCAGGAGGAAAAGATGAAAAAGGTTTTTGGATTGGTATGCTTTATGCTCATACTATCCATGCTGCTCGGTGCGTGTTCCCAAGCCGCGGGAACGCCTCCACCAGCTGCCAATAATGCTGCCGTTGTGCCGACAGAAGCGACATCGCTAGGCCAGCCGACGACTGCAAATCAGCCCGCTGCATCAGGGAAAAAGCAAATCAAGTGGCTAACCCTGGATTGGACGCAAGACGAGTTCAAGAAAAAGTTTGAAGCCGACAACCCCGGCTATGAGTTAGTCGTCGAGGCGCTACCTTTTAACGACCTGTTCCAACAGATCCAAATCCGCATGGGCGCGAAGAGTGATTTATTCGACGTGATGAGCGTCGATGTACCGGTGACGACCGGTTACGGCGTGCGCGGTTGGCTCTTACCCCTGGACGATATCTACTCTGCTGATGAGGTCAATGACTGGTTGGATGCGGCTTACAAAGCTGGCACGTACCAGGGCAAACTCATTTCCGCCCCGGTGAGTACCTCGACTCAGTTGTTGTTCTATAACAAAGATCTGCTAGAAAAAGCGGGTATTGCCTTCCCCAGCAAAGATGACCGTCTGACCTATCAACAAGTTGCTGATATGGCGCAGAAGATCACCAGCGACCAGAATGGCGATGGCACCCCAGATGTGTGGGGCTTCTCCTGGGAACAGACTAACCGCATTTACCAACTGGGTCAAATGCCGGCTTCCTTAGGCGGCAAGATGATCGGCGATGATGGTTTCACCGTGGATGGCGTGATCAATTCACAGGCCTGGATTGACTCCTTCACCTTCTACCAGAAGACCTTCACCGATTGGAAACTCGGTCCCCAGAGCGACACGGTCCCAGTGCTCGACCTGTTCAAAGCCGGCAAGATGGGCTTCCTGGTCGGCGGCCCGTGGAATATTCGCGGTCTCGTAGATGCCAAGGTCCCCTTCAAGTGGGGCGTATCACGCACACCGTACATGGAAGGTGGCAAGCCGGCGACTCCGACCGGTTCATGGCATATCGGCATTAACCCCAACAGCAAGAATATTGATGCCGCGCGTGTCTTCGTGCATTACATCAGCACCGGCAAGGGTGCAGAAAACTGGTGGCGGTATGGCTCGGGAGACTTCCCGGCGCAGAAGTCCGTGCTCAAGTTATTCCAGACCGATCCGCAGTTCAATGAAGAACCCATGTCCTTCATGCGCACCGCGGCAGATGAAGCGACGGTCAACCCCGTCCCGCGCGCGCAGACCCCGGGTTACCTGGAATATGAACAGATCTTGCAAAACACTTTCCAGGATATTCGCCAGGGTGCGGATGTCACCGGCTCCTTGAACAAAGCGGTCGAACGCATCAACACCGAAATGAAGAAGTACCAGAAGTAAGCTAAATTGTATGGATGATGATCCCTTCCCTCCAATGTCATTCAAGCGGGGGGAAGGGATCATTCCTCAGATACGGTATAAAAAATTATGCTCTAGAGGTTTTTCATGACGCGACAAGAGCGATGGGTTCCCTACCTCTTTTTAGCCCCAGCCCTGTTATTAATCCTTGTCTTTCGCTTTTTCCCAGCCGTACAGGGTCTACGCGAAAGCTTTTATACGACTTCGTTTGTTTCGGCATCTGGAAAAATTTTCATCGGCCTGGATAACTACAAGACCATTTTTTCAGACCCGACATTTATGCAGTCGGTACGCAACACGATCCTCTTTAATTTGGTTGTCAACCCGCTGCAAATTGCGATTGCCTTAGGGCTGGCGATATTGGTCAATAATAAAGTGCGCGGGATGAGTTTCTTTCGCAGCGTACTTTTACTACCGGTGGCGGTTTCGATTAACATCTCCGCCATCATCGGTGGAATGGCGCTGGATCAATCTGGGTTGATCAACGGTCTGCTGGTTGCGCTTGGGATTCCCCCGCAGCCATTCTTACTCTCTCCTAACACCGCGCTGGGTTCGATCATTGGCCTTTCCTCATGGATTGGTTGTCCGTTCTGGATGCTGTTTATCCTGGCCGGGATGCAAAATATCTCCAGTGATATTTATGAATTGGCTTCTATTGATGGCGCCAATGCCTGGACGAAATTCATCACCATGACTTTACCCCTGCTGCGACGTTCTCTGGCGTTCGTGCTGGTTTCAGATACGGTGGCAAACTTCCTGCTCTTCGTGCCTATCTTTATTCTGACCTCCGGCGGGCCGCAGCTCTCGACGACCACGATTATGTATGAAGCCTACCGGCGCGGATTGGTTTATGGTGATATTGGGGCATCGACCGCAATGGTCTCGGTGCTGCTGTTGATTGTGATTATCGTGATCGCAGTGGAATTTTATTTCATGCGTTCAGAATAAGGAATCAATATGACACAAACTGTATACCCGGCAACTATGAAAAAAAGCTTGCTCTCGTCGATGAAGACCCAGAACCGTTTGCTGGCTGTGATTGTTTATTTCTTACTGGTGATCGTAGTCTTAATCGTCTGGGTGCCTTTCATGTGGGCCATCTCAGCCTCGTTTTCCCCGTTGGATAAGGTATTTGTCAATGCTTTCCCCTTCACCTGGAAAGCGCTGTTCCCAATGTATTTCACCATCCAGCCTTATATTGATCTTTTCCAACGCTTTGCCTTTGGTGTGGCTTTAAAGAACACAGTGATTCTCTCGGTTGGCACGGTGGTCCTGGGGGGATTGACCAGCGCGCTGGCCGGGTTTGCTTTTGCGCGTTTTAACTTCCGTGGCAAGAACCTGTTGTTCAGCATCACCCTGTTCACCTTCATGGTGCCGATCGAAGTCATCATTATCCCGCTATATATCATGATGCACGACTGGAACTGGATGAACACCTGGCGGGCGTTGCTGCTGCCCGGGCTGGCCAACGGCCTGACCATTTTCCTCTTTCGCCAGTTTTTCGCCGAACTACCCCAGGAAATCTTTGACGCAGCGCGCGTGGACGGCGCATCCTGGTTCCGTATCTTCTTCCAACTGGCGCTGCCCATTTCGAAGCCGGTGTTAATCAGCGGCGCGCTGGTGCTCTTCCTGGGAGCCTGGAACTCCTTTTTCTGGCCATTAACGGTTACTTCTTCCGGCGATATGCGCGTAATTCAGCTGGCTGTAGCCTATACCCAGTCGGACCACGGCGTCACAATTTGGAATGTTCGCATGGCAGGCGCCATGCTGGCTTCCATAGTCCCAGTCCTCATCCTGACGCCGTTCCAGCAGTACTACGTGCGTGGGATTGCCAACACTGGTCTTAGTGGGCAGTAAGGGGCGACTTATCCGGAAATTGTTGGCAGTCAAAATTTCCAAAAAGCTGCTCCGTAGTTATACTCATGAACCGGTCCGATGATTTGACAATCTTTTTCCAAACCTCGCTCACGGTTGATCCCAGACTTTCTAACGTTAGAGAAGTCACTCGTTGGAAATCAAGGTTATGCGCGGGGGTAATATGCAGCAGACGGACCACATCTGCTCCTTGCTCGTGAGCCTTTACCATTTGATGCGCTAGCAGTTGCTGGCGCATCAGTTGGTAAAACGGTTCGTATCAATCAGGCAAATCTGTATGTTTCCATCGACCCGCTTGAAACGGACAGCGGCATCAGCGCTGGTGAAGTTCGCTCCGCGGAACCGTTTGATACTTCTGGCGATTTTTTCGTGTAAGTAATTCTTCTCGCCGATCCATTCGAAAGCGACATATCGTCCATCTTCAATAGGCAGCATCTCTTTTAGATCAGGAAAAGCAGGCTTGAGCAGTGCGGCAAGAGCCTGGGGCTGGTAGGCGAAGGGGAAAAGGAAGTTGGCGCCGTACATCGAAGACAAAAAGGGTAGAGGTGATTTTTGTAAAGGTGAGCACTTGTACAGTCCCAGAGAATCTTCTGGAGATCGCTTTACATGCGGCTTGTTGCGTCTTTGCAGCCTGAAGAAACTGCCCGGATAGTTATTCTGCTGTGCCCGACCGGTATAAGTAGTTTGACAAGACGGCTGTTACTGGTTTGACGCCAAAACAGATCAGTGATCTGGCGTGGATGGCGCAGGAAGTGCCGCAGAATCAGGTCGCTTTCCATGAAATATGGTAGCTGTGGACTGGGCTCATCCCTGCGCGTGCGGGGTAGAGCTGGCCCCAGTTCGATGCCTAGCAGGTCCAGCAGGTTCATCCCCGCGCGTGCGGGGTAGAGTTGATCAGGCCGCTAAAGAAACCCATCACGTTGGGTTCATCCCCGCGCGTGCGGGGTAGAGGCGACTGGCTGATCCTGCGGGAAGTGGGCCAGGGGTTCATCCCCGCGCGTGCGGGGTAGAGCAAAAAGACAAGGTCGAAATGCTCTACCCCATCGGGTTCATCCCCGCGCGTGCGGGGTAGAGCGATTACGGTGCTGGTGCTGATCGCCCTGCTGGGGTTCATCCCCGCGCGTGCGGGGTAGAGCAGCCGCCTACTGCCGGGAGATGGAGCAGCAGGGGTTCATCCCCGCGCGTGCGGGGTAGAGGACCGCCACGGCGATGACCGCGGAAAATATTGGGTTCATCCCCGCGCGTGCGGGGTAGAGTTATACAATCCCCTGCTGCTCGATCCTGGCTTGGGTTCATCCCCGCGCGTGCGGGGTAGAGCAAGGTGGTAATTGGTACAAGACCAATCCTTTGGGTTCATCCCCGCGCGTGCGGGGTAGAGCGCGGCCAGCTCCGCACTGGGCTCAATCCCCGGGTTCATCCCCGCGCGTGCGGGGTAGAGGTCAGGGACCCGCTGAGATCGGTATAGGTGGTGGGTTCATCCCCGCGCGTGCGGGGTAGAGGGTTATAGATGGTTCTCATGGGTGTATCCCTTGGTTCATCCCCGCGCGTGCGGGGTAGAGGCCGGTGGACCTGACGCCGGTGCTCGACCAGCGGTTCATCCCCGCGCGTGCGGGGTAGAGGCGAACTGGCCGCTGGTGCTCGCTGGGGCTGCTCGGGTTCATCCCCGCGCGTGCGGGGTAGAGCTGCGGGGGGAAGATCGCCGCAATCGCGCTAGGGGTTCATCCCCGCGCGTGCGGGGTAGAGCGCCCGCCACGGGTTGCCAAAATCGTGACATTCGGTTCATCCCCGCGCGTGCGGGGTAGAGTCAGCATGACCTGCACCACCGCCGGGATCAGGGGGTTCATCCCCGCGCGTGCGGGGTAGAGCTGATCAGGCCCGAGAAAAAGCCCTCAGTTGGGTTCATCCCCGCGCGTGCGGGGAAGACGTCATGGAAGATTCGGTGCGCATGACCTAGCCGAAGGTTCATCCCCGCGCGTGCGGGGTAGAGCCGCTCTATTAATAATTTCGCCTCATCTGAGCCGGTTCATCCCCGCGCGTGCGGGGTAGAGGACGAGCGATCAAGTCGCTTTACGACGCAGGAAGGTTCATCCCCGCGCGTGCGGGGTAGAGCTGGCCTCATCCGCGTTAGCCAGGGAGAGCACGGGTTCATCCCCGCGCGTGCGGGGTAGAGTGGTCTCAGCATGTCGCTGGCGGCTCGAAGCCCAGGTTCATCCCCGCGCGTGCGGGGTAGAGCCATCCACCCATCTATCATCTTTTGCAAGCTATTGGGTTCATCCCCGCGCGTGCGGGGAAGAGACCCCATCGGGCACGTCAAGCACCCAGTAACCGGGTTCATCCCCGCGCGTGCGGGGTAGAGGATTGCACAGGTCCAACGCGGCGCAGCAGAAAGGGTTCATCCCCGCGCGTGCGGGGTAGAGCGTTTCGAGGAACGCGCCCGGCCCGCCGTCGATGGGTTCATCCCCGCGCGTGCGGGGTAGAGGGCACGCCGCTCAGCCAGGGCATCGAGGATTTGGGTTCATCCCCGCGCGTGCGGGGTAGAGGTCTCAAAAACTTTGCTTATTACGTGATCGGCGGGTTCATCCCCGCGCGTGCGGGGTAGAGCGCCCGCTGCCGCCGCCGTGCCAACGGTCAGGGGGTTCATCCCCGCGCGTGCGGGGTAGAGGCCGCGTCGTGCGCCTGCTGGCCCGCGTCTGGGGGTTCATCCCCGCGCGTGCGGGGTAGAGTTTTGGGCGAGGCGAAAATGGAACGGTTCCACGGGTTCATCCCCGCGCGTGCGGGGTAGAGTGACGCCAACGCCGCTGGAGCGCGTCTATCCAGGGTTCATCCCCGCGCGTGCGGGGTAGAGTTGTTTATCACTCGGAGGCGTAACCATGCCTTAGGTTCATCCCCGCGCGTGCGGGGTAGACGAAGATCCCACAGTGAGCTGTGCGATAGTTATGGGTTCATCCCCGCGCGTGCGGGGTAGAGAATCTGGCTGCATTGTGCCAGAAGTGTCACCTGGGTTCATCCCCGCGCGTGCGGGGTAGAGCGAAGCGGCCACAATGACGGTTGTAAAGTTGTGGGTTCATCCCCGCGCGTGCGGGGTAGAGGTTGGCACGAGAGTGATTTTTGAGCTTTATCTGGGTTCATCCCCGCGCGTGCGGGGTAGAGACAACCTGTCGGTCCTTCCGCGCCTCAGGGTTCATCCCCGCGCGTGCGGGGTAACAGCGGCATGCCGCGTAGCCGGGCATCGCTCGGTTCGACCGGTTCATCCCCGCGCGTGCGGGGTAGACGATTGCAAACCAAGGTGCTTACCACGTCGCATCGACGGTTCATCCCCGCGCGTGCGGGGTAGAGCGCTCGAGCTGCTTCCGACCGCGGCAACGGTCCAGCGGTTCATCCCCGCGCGTGCGGGGTAGCAGGCCGCGTCGTGCAGCCTGCTGGCCCGCGTCTGGGGGTTCATCCCCGCGCGTGCGGGGTAGCAGTTTATGGCACGAGTCGTAGTCGACACGGTTTCACGGGTTCATCCCCGCGCGTGCGGGGTAGAGTCACTGCCAACAGCCTCTGGAGCGCCGTCTTCCAGGGTTCATCCCCGCGCGTGCGGGGTAGACGTGTTGCGCCGGAAGGCTGTGACACCGTGAGCGCGGTTCATCCCCGCGCGTGCGGGGTAGACAAAACATCCGCGGCGATAGCCGTAGCGCTCGTAGCGGTTCATCCCCGCGCGTGCGGGGTAGACAGCCGGCTGCGGTCGATGCCAGCAATGGACCATCCGGTTCATCCCCGCGCGTGCGGGGTAGACGCGTAATGTCGCTACTGTGAAGCGGCGTAGGTCGCGGTTCATCCCCGCGCGTGCGGGGAAGCAGCTTGCGGCCCGCTGGTCATTCTGTAGCCGATCGGGTTCATCCCCGCGCGTGCGGGGTAGAGCACGGCATGAATCGCCGTTGCGCGGGCTGTCGCGGTTCATCCCCGCGCGTGCGCGGCGGGATTAGCCAGGGGTTCATCCCCGCGCGTGCGGGGTAGAGTTTCCGTTAACAAAAAAAGAGCCTTATACTGCTTTTTGAACTCGCCTTCTTTCCACCTTTGTTAGCTCACGGCCGGGTTCAATGACAAACGACAGTCCTTCCAGGTCGATCACAGAGCGACTGCCTCCCACCATCCGCATAGCGAATCCTTGCTCGCTGTTGGTTGACCATGCCTGAAAAACCACCCCATCCTTCCGGCCGTCATCACAGATCTCCCATAACTTTTCCCGTACTCTGGCGGAGAGGGCGCCCACGAAGACCCCGTTCGTCGTCTCAATGAGATATCTGGACAGTTTGCCGCGCAACGCGGGGGGTACATTTTGGACCACCATGATGATCATGCGGCTGCCTTCCTTTCGACAGGGTCCCACCATTCGAAGACCTGTTCGCCGCTTTCCTGAGCCGGGTTTTCAACATATTCCGGTACATCCATGAGCTGCGCAATATCCGGCAGGATGCGCTCTAACAACTTTTGCTCACGGATGCGTTCGCGACAGGCCTGCCGCGCACGGCTGACCATCTTCTGGCTTGATTCCGCGACGGTTTCAAAAGCCACGGGAACGGTCAAATTCATTTTATACAGATCAGCAATGTCATAAACAAATGCCAGGTGCCAGCCGTTATGCAGGAAACCGAGTGCCGGCGAATAACCACCTGAAACGATCGCTGCATGGCAAACACCATGCAAGACGGCATTCGCTGCTGATATGGCCTGGTTGATGGGATCGTTCGCGTTCCAGTCGTCCCGGCGCAAGGTGCGCCCATGCCATTCCACACCATACTTTTTGCTTGCGTCTGCGTATGCCTGCCGCACCCGCGCGCCTTCCATCCCGCGGATTTGGGGAATGCTTAAATTTGGATCAAGGCTGCCGCCAAAGCGCATGGCATACATGCGCAGAACCACTTGAAGCCGCGCTTCGGGGTGGCTGACCAGGTAGGCTTGCTGGATCAAATGGCGGGCAGAATGGGTTTCCCCGGCGCCAGCCGCGTAAAAACCGCAGGTATCTTCCCCGACCCAACTAATCGAACAGCCCGATTCTGCCAGCAAGCGCACAGCGGCATGGGTTATATTCACCCCAGGACCAAGCAGCAAAACACATAGATTCGCAACTGGCAGGGTCGTACGGCCTGTTTCTTGGAGAACAAGCAGGGCTGCGTCATCCCGTTCTACAATGGCATGCTCGATATAGAGGTATGAGAGACTGTCGCTCAGCCTTGGCAATGCTTGAAAGTCAATCTTCATTTTTTTATCCTCGGTTGTTAAAGTTCCAAATTTTCGCGAAGATCTCAGGCCAGACGCCTGTTAGACCGGTGCGATTGAGAGCAATCCGTAACCAAAACCTTTGGCGCTGCCAATGCCACTCTCTATTGTCTGCTGAAAAGCGGCCGGGTCAGTCACCTCCAATTCCCCGTCAAAACGCACCGCCCAATGCCGGGCAGCCTGCATCACCTTCTTATCATCCGGCACCGTGAGGCGCTGCTCACCCAGACTGGTGATGTGGACCGTGCAAACCCGAAAGCCGCCGGCCGATGCTTTCCGGTTCAGCCAGGCCGCCTGATCTTCAGGATTGCCAATAGTTATCCGCTTACCACGGTTGCCCGGCTCGCCTTCAGTTTTGATACTACGCGTGGGGTTTGCCAACAGGCGAAACGCCAGGTGCTGACCAGGCTGCACCTGCGGGTCATATTCCCGTACCTGCGGGTTCCCTCCGGGCAGGTTGAGGAGATAACCATCTTTGCTTTGCAGTTTCGACCAGTCTGGCTCGTCTCGGGATTGCACAAGCAGCCGTGGGATGCCGTCGCTGGCTGAAAGATCCAGGCGGAATAAAACGCGCTCGCCTTCAGCTTTGGGCGCAAAGGCGCTCATCACCGTGCGGTGCAGCTCATACGGGCGGGCAAGCTCGCTGCGTACCTGCCGGCTGCGGGGATTAAGGATCAGTTGGGAGAGGTACATGGCGTTTCCTCCACAAAATCGAGATAGTCGAGGTGCACCCGGCGCGGCGCAAATTTGCGTTCAGCAAACGAAATGGGTTGATCGTGAACGGTAATCTCCCCATGGGAGTTCTTCGATCATCACCCGCCGGCGCTTTGGTGCGCCGGCAACCAGGGGCGGGAAAGCTTGCAGCGCTTCCAGCAGGCCGCATTCGTGGCGCAGGCCATCTGCTCGCCAGACAGGGCGAGCGGGTGGAAAAGCTTTACGGCCCAGGAAAAGCATATAGAATGGCCGCTTGAGAGCATTTTGAATGGCTTCAAGCGCATCATCTGGTCCTTCCAGAGCGACCAGAAAAGCTGCATCCGAAAGGTAATGGCGGCTGCCGATGGTGACCTTGCCACTTATTTTGCCCTGGGCGTCGAGCGGTTCGGCCTTTTGAAAGTCATGACATAGCAGGCCTTCCCGATCCACGCGCACGCCCATACGCAGTCCCGCCAGGTCTGACAAATCAGCCGATCGGTCACGGCCCAATGCGGCACAGACCAGACCGATTACACCGCTCTTACTCGGCTCAAGCCCCGAGTCGCGGTCGCCGTGCAAGCTTTGGACCCCCCATGCCTGCATCGGCGCTACGAGTTGAAGAAGAAGTGTATCCATTGGGGCTAGCCGTTCTGCAAGGCGGACAGCACTGCCTCAGCCCACGCGTTTCGACCAACGACCCGGTAACCGGACAGGTCTTTGAGATTGAGCCCAGGCTGCAGTGTCAGCACAAAGGCGTGAGCATTCTCATCCCCCAGGTTTTCAGATAGACACTGGTAGGTATCGACCAGTCGCTCTACAGAAGGGGCAATTACACCCCCTTCACGCCCAGGACGCACCGGCGCTTCAAACGCATTTGCCAGCGACCAACCGCCACCATGCTCCCGCACCACAGCCATCACCAGCGACGGCGGAGGCTGGTTGTCATGGCTGTTTTGCATTCCGGAAGGGTTGGCATCAATGGAAGCTTGCAGGAAGGCTGCCACTGTCCGACAAGCCAACTCGCTGTCGCCAAGATTCTCGACGAGTTTATTCCAATCCAGCCTGGCATAGCGGTAGTAGCAGGCCGAGTTGTAACCGATAGATCCCATCATGCCTGCGCCGGGGTCATCACTTGGTTTTAGATCATCGACCGCTGTGAAGAAGTCGTATTCCACATCGACGCGGTGGGTAGAGATCGCATGTGCCACCTGCACAGCCGCGTCCAGGTTAGTGATCGGCGAATCCGCCAGCATACGGCCGAAAAGGGCAATATCAGGCGCCGAAGTACGACCTTTGACTGCTTTCGAAAACTCCTTCGCCAGGTCCGGTGCTGGACGGCCCGCGACCAACCCTTCTGCAATCTCATCCAGTTCTTTTGGCGCAATGTAAATTAGAACATTGGTTACTTCTGGTCCGCCATCTTTAGCCTTTTCGGTTTTTACGGCATAAGCTTGCGCAAACTCATTGCCCAGTTTCAATGCCTGTTCAGGATCCAGGCCAGCCGTCTCAAGACGCAGGCGCACCTGGTCGGCCATACGCTTGGTACGCATACCGTTAGGCACACCCGTTAACTGGGTGAAGGTGGGGTTGCGGCGAATGGCGCGTTTCAGGCACTGGCTGGAAATGCGCGCTCTCCGCACGCCGCCAAACTCGCAGTCTTTGGGGTTACCGTCTTCGTCACGGTTCAGGTTGGTGGGTCCAAAACTTTGCAGGATATGCAGCTCGATGAACATGGTTGTCACTCCGTTTCTTGAACAAGATTGTTTAAGGATTCGATTTCGCCACCGGCGGTGGCGTTCGGGTTGGCTGCGCCTGAGCGGCTGCCCCAAAAGGCTTGCGCCCAACGCTTCTGTGCGTAATGTTGATCACTTTCCCAGGCCAGCAGATCGCCCATCAACGCGTGCCAGTTGACCGGAACTTCTTTGGCTTTTAGAAGGCCGATTAATCGCCGCAAGTGGTCTGGCAGGTCGTCGGGATGCGCCCGCAGAGCGGCGACCAGCCGGCGCTCCAATCGTTCGATGGCTTCTTTATTGTCCCCTGCCAGGGCACGCAGGTGCGAGCCCATGTTGCCTTCTCCGGTATGTTTTGGGTGATAGGCGAACAGCCCGGCGACCAGGTAATAAACTACCTCAACTCGCTCGCTGTATGGGTTCGGCAGCCACGGAACAACATAGTGAAAGGCCTCAGGCGCCTCACCTGGCGCGTGGCCCAACGTACGGCGCAAGGCAGCGCGCGCGGCACGGTCCCCGGCCAGCCTTTCGATCAAATAACGCACAAAAGGGTGTTCATAGGATAGTTTCTTCACGTTGCTCTCCTTGCAGTGTGTTTTCAGACAAACCCTGTTTCCGTAGTATTCCTTCGAAAAGACCTCGCGCCTGTACCCCTGCTTTGAGCGCCTTCGGATGCTGCCCGGCGCGAGCTTCACTGGCGGCCAGGGCTGCCCGGCCTGCCGTTAACACCTCTTGCAGCCAGCGCTCCTGAACGGAAGGAATATCATCCGCAGTAGGCAGGTCAAGTACGAGTTGGTAAAATGGGCGCTCTAATGCTGCCCAGTATTCGGCTTTGCTGGAAAGCCTGCTGACAATGTGATTGACTTGTTGACGTTGGTCAGGGGATAACCGCTCCGTTTCTTTTCCCGCTGGTCTCGGGTAGAGTGTTTCTGCCAGGCGAAAGATCGCGGAGTTTAAAGCGTTCGATATCTGCTCGGCCTGCCGGATGGCTACGTCCAGGTAGGACAGCAGGTCCATCCGGGTTTCAGGGTCGCTGGACTGATCGAGATAGGCCAGAGGCAGCGGAATCGCTTCGCGCCGCATGAGAATTACTTTGGTCTGGTTTTCCACGACCAGGCCGTATCCGATCAAGTGTGAACGGGGTGACCGAATAGCGCCCTGCTGATGGAGTTCAGCCAGCCAATTCAAGGATACTGGCGGGCGCATGCTGGTTTGATGCAGGCGTAAGATCGCCGAGCTGCTGCGCCAGGCGGCTTTGTTCGGATTCAAGTAGAGCGGGATATATCCGGTAGCATTCTTTGATTTTTCTTCACGCCGATAGAATTTAAAAGGATCCAGTACAGCTGGTGGGGCAGCGCCGATAAAATCAACGTAGCACTGAACCACGGTTCGGTCATCCTGCGTTTCGGGAATGAGCCAAACTCGTCGGGATGGCCAGGTGAGGTAGTCCATATAGCCCAGAGCCTGTGTTCGCGATTCATAAGCATCATCCGCTTCCCAATTTGGACGGTCTTCCTCTGTTGATGTTAGATCGAGAGTGGGTGATATTTCATCATAACGCAGTAAATTGCACGCAAGTGTTTGGAACAAATCTTCTCCTTCTACAAAGAAGATCAGTCCAGCGACCCAGGGCGAAGCCTTGTGAGAGAGCCTTTCTGAAGGCAGGCAGCCACCAGAGAGTCCATAAGTCTGTGCTACTAACAGGCTTCGGGCAGCTTCAGCCGGAGATAGGGACCGTTCGCCAGTCTGTACGGCATGATTGAAGTGGTCGGATGCCGCCAAACCAGGAAAGAAACCAGCCGTGGAGGTGGGCTTTTTTCGATCGGTTGGCTGCTGATAAAAGGGATGCTCTGCATCGAACAGGTCAAAGCGATGTTCCCACTGCGACCAGTAACGGTCCAGCTCCACTTCATTGAAACGCCCGCGCTGCCAGATTTTTCCCCAGGCCTGCCGGCTGCTGGTATCGTGGGTGCGATGTAGTACCGCCAGCAGCAGGCGCAGGATTGAAGCTGTTTCCAGACCGGTAGGGGCTGCTACGCTTTGAACTTCATGCGCTGTCGCCAGTACCTGTCTCAAGCCTACCTCCCGGCAGTGGCCCTGCTGGTCCAGCACCGGTATCCAGGGCTCAGTGATCAGGTTGAAAGAGAAACTCATAACACCTCCTTGAGGAATGAAAGGCCAAGCTCCCGGTGGAGCTGTAAGGCCATCGGCAACCCCTTCAGGGGTGCCAGGCCATTTTCGAATAGGACAGGAAAGAGATAACGCAGTGGGGCAACCTCTTTCCAGGCGGAGTGCGGCGGCTGACCGGCGAAGTATCTGACTACCTCAGGTCGCTGTATCTGAAGTGTATGCCGCAAAAGCTTTTTGATATCCTCTTTCCCGGGCACATGATCGATATCGATCATGGTGGTGATGTCATCCGGTTCGAGGGAAATCCGTCCGTCAGGCTGGCGGTGCAGGCATACCAGACTGACGCCAGGCGGTGCTTCACGCGTTAGAGCTAGAAAGTCAGCATGTATCGCAGGCGCTTCTTCCTCCAAAATTTCTACGCGGCGCGTCAGCAGGTCATCACGGTCTGGCGTCAAAACCATCCGCCGCCTAGCCTGCTGTACTGATGCTTTGATGTCCTCCTCCATTTTGTGGCGAGCTTGCGCCAGGTTAGCCGCTGCCTGTTCATCTCCATCGATTGGCTGATCGCCGTAAACCGCTTCAATCAGCACAGGTGTTTCCTCCGGCAGCATCAACATGCTCCGCCCTCGCAGTACCGCACCTGTTTTGAGTAAGTGGTAGCGCCGATAGACGTAACCGTCTGGACCAAAATCGGGGTCGCCTTCAGGCGTTCGCCGAGTTTCCATCAGGGCAAGGCGCGGAGAAGAAACCTGTTTCGGCCGCCCTTCCCGATGATGCCGATGCAAGCGCCCTGCCCGCTGGATCAGTAAGTCAATCGGCGCCAGCTCTGTGACCATCAAATCGAAGTCGAGATCAAGACTTTGTTCGATTACCTGGGTGGCCACAACAATGGCGCGTTGGGGCCGAACCCCTTGCGGAGCAAACAAGCCCAGTACGCTTTTTTCAATCTGGTCCCGCCACGCGAAAGGAAAGCGCGCATGGAAAAGGTAGGTAGCTCCCGGTGCCAGATTAGCATTTAAGATTTCCTGATAAATTGCCTGGGCGCGTGCGACAGTGTTGCAGATCACTGCGGCGCAGCCACCGTCGGCCAGCTTTTCGCTGAGATAGGTAACAACTTCACTCGGTTCATGCCCCAACTGGTCCAGAGCAACTGCTCGGGGTACTGACGCCGGCAGAATATACTGACCAGTCTTGGCCTGGCTTACCAGGGTCAGGCGAGGATAACCCTGAATTGAGTTTATTTTCTGCTTTCCTCCATAAGCCGTAATCAACTTCTCGCGTATGGACTCGGGGAGTGTGGCAGAAAGCAGGATCACAGAAACGTTGAGTGCGTGCAGCCAGGCAAGTAAGCGGCAAAATAGTTCTGATTGGTAAGCATCATAGGCATGTACCTCGTCGAATATCACCACTTTGCCATGCAATCCAAACAGGCGAACAAAAAAATGCCTGGTTTGCAGCACAGATAAAAACACCTGGTCGACCGTGCCCACCCCAAATGGGGCCAGTAAAGTGCGCTTTCGCGGTAGAAACCACGCAGAAGCAGCCACACCTGCTGAAGGCTCTTGATCCACGTTGCTGATCACCGTCTTTTCAAAATCCTCTTGCAGCAGCGCGTGTCCATGCGCCAGATGTAGATTTACCGGTTGATTGGGGTAGCGAATGCGGAGAAAGGCTTTTGCTCGATCATACATCTGGTTACTGGTAGCCTGAGTAGGCATAGCGACATAAAGTCCTCGTCCGCCGCTGCGCCACAGCCAGTAGTCAGCCAGCAAGAAAGCGATTTCGGTCTTCCCAATACCGGTTGGTGCTTCAATGAGCGCCAGAGAAGGTAATGGGGTGTCGAATGCATGTTCAAACACGGCCGTTTGGACGGGGCGTGGTTCAGAGAGAAGTGGGAAGGCTTCTTTGAAATGAATAGGAGAATCCGCAGAAGGATCATTCCAAATTGTCCAGCCCTGTTCTATAACAGCACTTTGGGCCCGGCTGATCGAAAGCGGCAAGTACTCTTCCCAGTCACACTGGCTACCAGCTGCTGGGAAGGAGGATTGCATAGAAGCGAGCCAGTCCGCTACGCTAACCAAGCCACTACATAGGGTAAGAAGAATATTGCGCTCGACGCCGTCTGGCGGAAAACTGAAGCCAGGCGGTTCGAAAATAAGGGTGAGTATTTCCCAAATCTCTTCTCGCGCTAGCTGCCAGGGCGCGCCCCCCAGATTCTCTTTTCGGGCAGGATGATCAAACATCTCCGCGTCTGGCCAGGCACCGTGATGCCCACCCAATACTCGGGCTAAGGCTTCCAGAGAATCTTCCTCTAACCCAAGCCTTTTCCCTTCAGAGCAAAGGATCCAGGCGGTCACCAGCCCATGCGGGATTGGCGTCATGGCCGCCTTGTTCGGGAAGGGCAGGCCGCAAGCAGCGAGAGCAAACACTGATTCGGAAAGCTTACTTTGAAAAGATGGCCCAGCCTTTCCAATGTCATGCAAACTGGTTAGGAAAGAAATTAACCGTCCAGCAGCATCCGTTTTTAGATTTAGGGCCGAAGCCAGTTCTTTTTTTAATGTTTCAGGCAATGCGAATGACCAAAGTGCAGCTGCGACATTCCCAGCATCCATCATATGGAAAAGTAGGGGATGGAGCAGATCAGAATGGTCATCGGTTTTTCCCCATAACAACCGGCTGGTTTTATTCATCGTTGTGATCCTCATATACCTTATAGAGCGCCGCCAGGTGCCGGGTTTCCTCAACCAGGATATTCCGTACATAATCTGGCGCAATCACCTCCACATCAGCTCCCCAACCCCGAATCCAGGGCATCATCTCTTGTGGTTCTGCAATCCATGCGCGCCATAACAGACTGCCGTCTGGTTGAAGTGTTGTCTGCTCAGAACGATGCCAGCGCGTTTCCAAGACCCGTTTCGTCACTCGTTGCCCGAACTTTAGAATAACCTCGACGGGAGGCTGCCCGGTATACCAAATTCCCCAGGCATCTTTGAGAAGTTCTTGTGGATTGAAGTCGCTAGGGATGGTGTATGGATCACGGGCAAGCTCAATCCTTTCAATCCGATCGACTTTATATGTTCGCAAGTCATCCTGTGGCCACGACCATCCAATAACATGGATGCTCTGACCAACTGCATAGGGTTCAATGAAATACGGGGCGAAAGTATGTTCATGCACCAGTCCATTTGTGTCCCGATGCCAGAGCAATACTTTTCGTAGCAGCGCCCAGGCTTCTGTAAGAACTTCCAATGACCTTAAAAAGTTTGGATCTTGCTTCTGAACAGGATCGTCGATCGAATCAGCAGATTGGAGCAAGTGCTTGCTAATTCGAGGAGCAAGGACTTCTAACGAAGTTCCAAGTTTCCGCAGTGCCGAGGCTGAATGGGGATTTTGGCGTTCCATACGCGTGGCAAGCAGGCGGGTTGCCAGGTGCACAGCCAGGGCTTCATCTAGATTAAAATCGAACGTTAAACTAGGTAACATGCCCGATCAACCTTCCAACGCCCTCCATCGGTTTCGTCAATATAAATATGTCCTGGTAGATCTGGAAGATACCGCCCGATTGTTGAACGGTTTACGCTAAGCCGGCGCGCAATATCCGCTTGAGATAACCCTTCGGGATGGGAGAGTAATAGAAGCTCTATGTCATTTAAACGTGATGCTTTTTTAGTCGATGGGTTTGTCATGAATTCTCTTGACTTTATTTTGAAAGCTTCGATTTACCCTGGTTTATTAGTAAATTCTCAGGAAGTTTCGTTTCTAAATCTAGAATAATCATACAAACTTCCTGTTGCGGGTTGCGCAACAGCATCTGAATATTTATAAAACTGAAGAAACTTTCTCAACCAAACAGAACCAGTAACTGGTTGATATCCCCCAACAAAAATATGTACTTACAAAGGAATATATCTGACTCTAGCGCAGAATCTTAGAATTGGCAAACAAAAGATAGGTAAAAAATTTTAATCGCAAGTTTTTTACTTAATTCCAACCTGGTTGATACATTCCGATTCGACAGTTATATAGACGAAATTACTCAGCACAGAGTTAACCTCGCTCAAATTCGCTAGTGGTCTTGCTGCGTGTGCCATTTTTGGTGAGGTTCAGTTGGCAGGCACGGCGCACACAGCGCCGAGCCACCTAAGGCCGAACGGCGCTGTCGACTGCGTTCCCGCCGGGCAGCTCTGGCGCCGCCCCATTCAATGGTGTTGGATTTTGGTTCCAAGCATTTGCCACAGCCTCTAACCAGGCCATGATTTGACCAGGTGCCTGGCGATTTTGCCCGGACAACGCCCGGCGAACCAAAATGCGCTGATGATTCAGCCATATTCAACCAGGAACCCCCAACGGGGTATATAAACCATCACGCCGTGTGCGAACAGCCACAACACCAATTCGGGGGTGTAATGTCCTTTCAGGTTATCCCATCACCATCCGTAAGGGGGGCAGGGTCTCCGGCAGGGTAATCCGCACCGATAAACCGCGCTGCCAGGTTTTCCATACCTGGCGGTTGATTTCTTCATCCAAGATGGGTTTTTCAGGGAGCGTTTTGAGGATGTCTTCCACCTGGGCCTTGATCGGGATGCAAAATGGCATTGGTCGATTGGGTCACGCCTTTGACCCGCACAGGTCCACTGGCCGGATGAAACAGGGTCAGCATTTTGGCCGTTCCATTGCGAATGTACTCATGGGGTTGATGCACCGGCTGACTTTCCGGCTGCCAGCTTTCCCCGCATAGGGAACGTTGATACGGCCCTGCCTCATCTTCTACCCAGGTAGCCAACCCCATTTTTTCGCCCTCACGATAGGCCATGTCGATCAGTTCTTTTTTGCCCTGCATCCGGATCGTCGCCATCACCACCCCGCGTTTGCGTTTCCGGGCCACCTGCCCCGTTTCACACCAGGTGCGCGGCTTCTGCCAGCGAAGCCCGCTTCCTGCACTATCACCCAGATGCGTTCCGTACTGATCTCCGGTAAGCCATTCGCCGATTTCCGCAGCACGTGCTGTAAAGTGGTTAGTGACCAGGTATTCGTGCCATCCTGCTCGGCTGTCGGCTGTCGTCGTGCTGCTTGTAAGACACGCTGACTCCGCGCGTGTATTTCGCCCTTGCCCGCCCGTGCTCATCGACCGCACTCCATTGAACTGCTCTACCAAATGCGAGACGGGATCGCCGCATTTCCGCCCGCCCGTTCCGCCGCCTGGGTATAACTGCATCCTTCGGCACCGCCAAGATTTCTTTGCTCGCAACACATGGCTGGCCGGTTCACTCTGCGATCGGCTGATCCGCTCCAGCCATTCTCGTTCTTCTTCTGTTATCTTCCGCAATGGGTCTTTCTTTCGTCCCGTCATCGCCCTGTCCCTGCCTTTTTGAGTGGTTTCTTTTCCACTCTTCAGCAAGTTGTGCCACTGACCCTAGTGGAAAACTTTCTTTCTTGAAGGATACCTGTTCATTTTAGCCTGGCTGCAAACCATGAACGAGCAGCTGCGCTCCCCAAAGCCGGGTAGGAAATTCGCTACCTGAACGCAATCATCACCCTGATGAATATACCAGATGCAGGTTTTCGGAGGGGCAATGGCCGAGCGCAAGCATCTAACCCTTGATGGTCAGGAAGAAATGTAGAAGCTGGACACAGGCGGCTTCTACAACTTTCTCGCCAAGCAGCGCCGCATGCGCCGCGCGCTGGGCTTCAACTGGGACTTCCTGCGCAAAATTATTGTGATCCTGGCCACCATGAGCCTGGCGGCCGGGCGCACCGCGCTGACCCTGTTTATCGAGTCGCGCGCCGCGGCTACCGTCCTGACCCGCTTCGGCCTGGCTGAGGAATTCATCAACAGCTACGCCCTGGGCATGGCCTTCCTCTCGCTGCTGGCCATTGAGGGTTACCTGGTCAACTTTGGCATCGACCGCGGCAAGCTGGTCGGCGAGCTCAACGAGGCCGGCGTATTGATCACCAGCGCCATTCCCGCGAAGTACGCGCTGGGTATCGTCATCTCCATCTCGGTCCTGGCCGGGGTGGGCGTCTCGATTGCCCCGGTGCAGTGGCTGGATGCTATCGGCGGGGAAGCCATCCGCGTGGTGCTGGGGCTGGTGGTGGGCGCGGGCGTGTCGATCATGGCCTACGCCGCCGGCGAGGACCTGGGCAAGTCCATGCGCCGCAAGGACAGGATCGATGAGCACTGGGAAGAAGCTATGCGCCGGGCCTGGCTGTCCTCGCGCGACCGGCGCCAGCTCTTGTACCGCTTCCTGTACGAAGAAGTAGCCGATGAACCTGCGCCTGCTCCAACCCTGGAGCCTGGAAAGCCCCAGCTCAACGGCAACCTCAGCGATCGCTGGGCTTCGACCAACGAGCTGATTGAGTGGTATGCTCAGCGGCATAGCCTGCCCCTGACCGCTGAGCTGAACCTGTCCGCCGAGGCGATCGCGCAGGAGGCCTGCGCCGAACTGCGCGTGAGCCCGGGGCGGGATGAAATGATCTTATTGGAAGGCCGCCTGCGTAAAGCTTTACAGCGCCTGCGCAAGCGCCTGGCCGAATCCTTGAACTGAGGTAATCGTGAGCGAAATCGACAAAATGCAGTATGACCCTATCCACAAACGCCATTACCAGCCGGGCTCGGTCGGCGATCCCGACCTGCTCATGACCCCCGCGGAAGTGGCCGAGACGCTGCGCATCGACCTGGGGGACCTGGAATTGATCCTGGCAAGACTTACAGCCGGTGACCTTGCGCCTGGGCAACCGCACCGAACAGCGCGTGCGCCGCAGCCGCCTGGAGGCTTTCCTGCAAGGCACCCGCCAGGCGCCCCCGCTGAGCACCCTGCAGCCCACCCCGAAAGGCACCCCTGAGGCACCCCCAAAGAGCATCCTGCCAGGCGCCCCGTCAAGAACGATCAGCGCGGCGGATGTGATCATCTTCAGCCCGCAGCCCACGCCGATCAGCTGGCTGGCTTCGCGCGGCGTACGCGGGCGCGTGTTTAGTGATAAGCCCAGCGCCGCGCAGGTGCAGGGCAATTATTTGATCTGGTGCAGCGGCATCGCTGTGCCCATTTTTCTATCATCCATCGCCCAGGCGACGATGGTGATTAACATGCCAGGGTATCGCAGTATCGCGGGCACGACCCGCACCGTCGAGTTGAGTCTTCGGCAAATGGAGGAGGCGGGGGCCGAGCTGAAATGCTACGAAACCCGAGAAATACCGGTGCCAGAGGATCTCTTCAAGAAACATTAGTGGTACTACCCATCTGGTTCCAAGAGGAGCGAAATATGGAGCAAGAACTGTTCAACCAAGCGTTAGATGCATTGCGGGAGGAAGGGGGCTTATTGTCGGCGGACCAGAGTGAAGTCATTCGCCAGACCCTGATCGAAATGGCGGAGCTGCTGGAACGCTATAAACATATCGTCAGTCGCCAGCAGGCGCTGATGACCATCGCCATGCGCACCTACCGGCGCTACCATGCTCTGCCCAAGGGCGTGGATCCGGATCCGGCCAAGGTGCTGGAATGGCTGCTGGACAGCTCGGGGCGCAAGCAAGCTACCCAGATGCGCGAAACGATGGAGGAAATTTATACGCGCTTGATGGATCTGGGCAGCCTGGCCTTTGAGCAGGAGTACATCGTCTCGGGCCAGTTTCTGATCGCCCTGCGCATGCGCTCGCGCAATGCCCTGGGACGCATCCAGAACGAGTCTGAGGCGGCCGGGCTGGTCCCAGAAGGAACGACCACGATTCGCCTGTCATCGTAGTGGCTTCTTCACGGTGGACCTGGCTGAAGAATGTAGAGGCCTTTTACTTATCAAGTTGACCGGACACGACTTGGGAATCAAACCGGTAAGCTCTGATATCGTTGATCAGGTACCTCTGAACAAGAAGGAGGCTGATATCTTCCACCCGTTTGGAGTAGGTGTCAGTAGAAGATCGCCCACTAGAGGAAAGCCAGTGGCATCCCGGACTTGATCCGAAGTTATACGGTCGCTAAGCACGCCCAGAAGATCCAAATGACCCATGAAGGCCGGGAAGTTATGGGCAGCAAGGAAAGCAAGATCGGCGTAAATTGTACCGGAGGACTATGGATGTCAATCGCATTCGAAGTAGTTTTCGCGCTTATCAAGAAGCCCACCGGGCTGGCTGGGCCCTAAAACCGATCGCTCACTTTGGGGCGCAAAAGTTTATCGTGCTCAGTAATGTGAAGCCCATGTCTGAACTCCAGAAACTGGATGTAGTCCCTATCCAGGAACTGGACAACCTGGCGCGCTTTGCTGGCGTATGGCCCGAGAAGAACAAAATGAATGGGGTAACCCATCAAGTTGGGCGGGATTACGCATTGGTGATGGAAAGCGATGAGGGTGATGTATTTGTGCTGACCGAGGGCGGACTTCCGCACCGCGTGGCGCCAATGGCGCTGACGATCCAGCTTATCCTGGCCTCCTCGAAACAGGTTCGCAACGAACAGCCGCCGCTGCGGGGACCTGGTCAGCAATGATCCTTTCGGCTACCCTTATAAAGGGCAATGAACTGTCTTTATCACCTTTGAAGAGGGAGGTCTTTCATTAAAGGTCAAGGTATTGTAGCGGATAAGGCAGCGAGTAAACTCGATCCCTAATGCGTTCAAGCTCTCCCTGTGCCAGCAGTAAGGGGTGCAGCCCTGCTCTTCCTCTGTATCAGAAGCAGCATCAAAGGAGTGATCATCAGAAGATAATCTACGATCACCAGGATCGTGAGCTGTACATTTGCTCCAACTGTAGAGCAGTCCTAAGTCAACCACCTGCTACTGGCAGGATGTCGGGGTGTAATTTTTTGGATCCACTGTTGCCGACAATAGTTGTATCTCAGTCTGCTTGCGCTGGATCAACAAGATTTTCATTAAGAATGAAAAAAAGGAATCAATGAAAGTATCAATGGATGCTGTATTTGAACAACTGAGCTGGATCGCTGACCAGGCCATAGAGGGACCTTTGTCAAACGATCAGGCCCGTTTAATCCTCGAGACGCTGTACAGCTTATCAGAACGGCTGGAGATGGCAAATAACGAGATGCTACACCAGCAAGAACAGATGGCGCATGCCATCCAGCTTTACAAGCGTTATAACGCCTGGACGGATCCGATCGAGCCTGAACCAGGAAAGGTACTGGAATGGCTGCTCGATGTGCATGCTGGACGCAAGCAGGCCCTAGAACTGCGTGAAGTGATTAGCGATATCCATGCCCGCCTGCAGGAACTGGGCACAGTGGACTTCAACGCGGAGTATGCCGTGCGCGGCAGCTACTTGATAGGCCTGCGCATCGTCGTCAAGAATGCCCTGACCCTGTTCCGGATTGAGGAGGTCTTGAAACCAAAGAAGAATGCTTCTGTCCCACCTGTTCGGTTCATGTCCCATCCCCCTCCAAAATGACCTGCATCGCCATTGCGGGTAACCTAACGGGTTGATGCCGACCATCCGCTTTAAACCTTCGCGACCTGTCTACTCTGACCCTGCCCCGGTAGAGTGGACAGAATTAAAGGGTGAGATTGTATTCGAAATCAACCGGGCTGAAATAGCCCAAAGACGAGTGTAAACGTTGACGATTGTACCAGACCTCCAAATACTCAAAGATGGTGGTGCGTGCCAGGGCACGGGTGGCAAAGGGGCCGGTCACGCACTCGGTTTTGAGGGTGCCAAAGAAACTCTCGATGACCGCGTTGTCGTAGCAGTTGCCCACCCGGCTCATGGAGAGCTGGGCCGCGGCCTCTGTCAGGCAGGTCAGGTAGGCGGCGGAGGTGTACTGGCAGCCCTGGTCGGAATGGTGCAGCAGCCCGGCGGGGGGCTGGCGGTCGCGCAGTGCCATGCGCAGGGCGTCGGCCACCAGCGGGGTGTCCATCGAGGGGCGCATCGCCCAGCCAATCACCTTGCGGGAAAACAAATCCAACACCACCGCCAGATACAACCAGCCCTCGCCCGTCTCGATGTAGGTGAAGTCGCTGACCCATTTGGTGTTCGGGGCCACCGCGCTGAAGTCCTGATTGAGCCGGTTGGGAGCGGGCACCACGCCCGCTTGCCGTTGGGTGGTCACTGGACGGCGACTGCGGCGGGGCAAGGCGCATAGTCCATCCAGGCGCATCAGGCGCGCTACCCGGTTGCGTCCGCAGCGCTCGCCCTTGCGCCCCAAGACGACCTGAATGCGTGGGCTGCCGTAGGTCTTGCGGCTGGCGGCATATTCCGCCCGGATCAGCACCAACAGCGCTTCGTTGGCCTGCGCCCGGTCACTGGGCGTACGCTTGCGCCAGGCATAGTACCCGCTGCGTTGCACCCCCAATACCCGGCACATCCGCCGTACCTGGAACTCCTCCCGATGGGCATCGATGAAGGTGTACTTCATGCGCTTTTCCGGGAGAAAATGCTGACTACTTTTTTTAGGATCTCCCGCTCTTCGGCGATCTCCCGTAGTTCCCGTTCTAAGCGTCGGATTTCGCGTCTGGCCGCTTCCAGATCGTTCGGTTCCAGGCTGGCTTTCTGGCCCTCCGGCGCAACCACCTGGTACCGGTTCTGCCATTTCAGCAGCATCCCGGGCGTGATCCCCAATTCTCGCTCAATTTGCTGGGCACTTTTTTCGCTGCGTTTCAACAAAGCCAGTGCCTCTAATTTGAATTCTTCCGTATATTCGCGATATTTCTTGTCACTCATGATCTTTCTCCGTTCGGTCTTAGTGTACTGGATTCATCCATCTTTTGTGTCCACTAATTCGGGGGAAGGTCACTCCATACGAACACGTCCGGGGCTTTCTTCCGATCTGTCTGTAGCTGAGAAGGGCAGTAAGACGGGTAGATCACGCAGCTTGCTTTGCCAGCAACTCGCTGGTATCTCTAGCCTACACGGGATGACAGCCCTTGATAACCGCTTTTCGCGCACCCATTGTAGGTAGGGCTGCCCGGCTAGAATAAGTGGATGATACCGGGCAGGGTGCGTTTCTACTAATAATACAAATGCCAGTCGAACAGTGGTGGCAGGGTTTCTCACTGATTATTTATGATAATGGGTACAGCAACCTACGGTACTGTTTCGGCGGTCTTCCCAGCTCATAATGGATCCACTACTTCCTGCTGATCGATCTTCTGGTGCTGAAAGCAGGCATCCCCATTCGTTGTTCTGTTAGAAACTGCAATATACCCGGATACGGGACGCAATGTAAACGGAAACAATTAGCTTTGCGGGCATTGACTGACGGGTCACATTACAGCACGATCTCACAGTGGTTTTGTCCAGATGAGTAGTACGGCCGGGCGCAAATACCTCTGTAGTTGCTTAACGGGTCAGTCCTACTGTTTGCGCCAGAAACCTGGCGAACGTACCTGGCGCCTGACGCTAAATATAGCGCTATTTATGCCGCCGAGTACTAGGGTTATCTTTCTGTCCACGGCGGCTACTCCTGAATGAAACAAATGTGGTTTGATGGTAAGGCATTATCTACAGCTTGCTGAAAGCCTCTATGTACTGCTGATTTCCGGACTTTACCGGAACGGTAATGAGCAGTGCATAAGGAAACGCGCGAGTTCAACAGGCATCCTTCATAAAATGAGTGGCCCGCAGTATTCCAAAACCAGCCGCTGCGGCTAATCGAAAGAGATCTCGTGGATACCTCCATGGGCATATATAATCCTTCAAGGGAGAGCTTGTACTCGCCGGCAACGTATACAGCGCCCTATTCAATCGATGAATTTGCTCTATGACATCCAAGGTTTAGAGATGGTATCCTTATTGCGAATGATTTGCAATAAGGATACTACCCCGTGTAATTATTTACAAGCTCCCAGAAAAAAGGGATCAGATAACCTTTGTTGGTCCCAACCTGAAGTGCGTGTCACCTTCGATCTTTCCATCCTGCAGCACTGTTCTTTTCCGCAGAACAAAGTGGTTTGTCGTCACCTGCTTCCATCATTTCCGGCAGAGCAAACGTAATTTAGCCAAGATACTTATTGCTTCAACTACGGAGAAAACATCAGGAGAAGATAGCCCGCTGGCTTATTTGGATCGGATAATGATGTACAAATCCTAAATCTGGCCCATCCATCAGCTCTGCAGGGATGGGCTGAGCCTATTTCCTGCGCTGTTGTTGATCTGAAATGGTCGCAGTTCAACTCAGCCAATTTTACCTAAAAGGGGGAACTCTTTTTCCTGGAAACCTGGTACCGTCGGGCATAAATACTGCTGTAGTTCCTTAACTTGTGTGTCCGTCTGTTTCCGTCAGAAACTGGCGCCAGTACCCAGCGCTTCGCAATCACTTTGGAGAATTATATGCCCCGGGTACTCGTCTTCGAAAAAGCTTGAAAGGGATCCCCATAAGTTTGGTGTGTAACCGGGTCTTTCTGTATGCTGGAATTTGCTCGGTCTACCCCTTGTATTTATAGAAAAAGCGTGCTATAATCGGCGATATAAGTAGATGTATATGAACGCTTGGTTTTCCCGTGGTAAGTGGCTGCCATAGCATGTAGGTGGCCCGGGAAATTAAGGAATGCAGATCTGATGAAGATGGAATTGGTCTGTATTTTTTTAATTTCACCATGGATAGCCAGGCGTGTTTTCGTTAATGACGATAAAAGGCCACCTGGCGCACAAATCCACCTGAAAAGGAGAAGGCTATGACCACGAAACTGCTCACAGTTGCCCAAACAGCTGAGGCCTTGACCCTGTCGAGGGTTTACGTATATCGGATCATTCGGGCCGGGAAACTGCAGGCTGTGCGATTTGGCAAAGCGTTGCGAATCCGGCCAGAGGATCTGGAGGCATTTGTCCAGGAAAACCTGGCTCTCATACAGAACGCCTATCCAACATCGCAAGGCGGTGACCAGCATTAGCAATCGCAGACCCTGGATCATCTCCAGGGCCTGCTCCAACTTTGGAGTAACTAGGAGTAATTTTATGAACGCCATTCCGCAAAGTTTTGATTTGCAATCCACCATCGCTAATCTTGATTCTGAATCCATTGCGGGCTTTTTCAACCGGCCAGATGATCCAATACCGTTGACTACTCAAGATCGGTGGCGGATTAACCTGGCACTCACAATGGTGGATACCATAAGAGTACGCTTTCCTTTTTTCTTCAAAGATGACGAGTTCCGGACGTATCTTAAGTATCGGGGTAAGGAGAAGGAAAATGGTTTTATGTTCTATGCTTTCCAGGGTATATTCCAGTCGGCACTGGGCGCGAAGGTTCGTGTCTTCTGGTTCCCTCGCTTATGGGATAGAAAGAGTTATCTAGCTTTCGAGTTCTCCGTCCCGAAGCTGGTTATAGGCAACAATTACACCAGGATTCTCTGGGGAACGGACATCCTGGCCAGGATGCAACAAGAACTGGTAGGCATTTACCAAATGCTGGACCTGCCTCCACTTGAGATTGCGGATGGCCTGTTCAGCCGGCTGGATATCAGCGAGAACTTTGCCGTTGGCGAAGATCTGGACCGTTATATTGCATATATTGGGAAACAATCTTATCCACGACGGCGGCGGATGAACATCGCAAACCCAAAATCAGAGATGAAAGGGGATGGGGAAGATAACGGTGTCAGCTTCCGCACAAACAAAAAATGGCTTAGCTTTTATGATAAGCTCGCCGAGAGTGGTGAAGCCGAGAGCTGGGGGAAGCTGCGTATGGAACTTTCTCTGCGATCGACGGATTCCATCACCCAACTGTTTGGCTTTAAACAAGTTCGAGTGCGGGATCTGAACTTTGGCCTTTGCCAGAATGAACTGAATATCGAGTTGGAAAAGCTGGCATTGGACCGGCCGATCTTCTGCATGGATAGCGCTGAGGAGCAATTGCTTCAACAACTGGGGTACCGCGAGAGCAATTCACTGGTTGCCTTCATAACCCACGAACGGAATCATCCTGGCTTAAGTGCCAAGGATCTGGCGGAACGTCTGGGAACCACACCCAAAACAGTGAACCTCCGCCGCAAGCAGCTGCAAGAACTGCCTTTTGCTATACAGTGGGATAGCAGCTATCCGGAGCTGCCCCCACTTCACCTCAGCATCCCCCCCGCCAAGCTGCTGGCACAGGTGATGGCCCAAAGTGGTGTCGAAAAAGATAGTAATACATGCGCTAGGATGGACAATCCCCCAATGACAGATGGAGGCACAGACGCGGAGGGGACAGGCGTAATCTCAGCCTCCATTCCGGTCATCCTCTGCCCTGCACCGATTGAACTCATTCCTGGAGAGCCGGATGACTTGCTGAGCGCGTTATTTGGTAAGCCTACAATTCTGGTTCCATCGATAAGTGGCTGAAGGCGCTTTCAAGGAGCAGGAACATGACAGACCCAGAACACTCAGAGTGGTCTTCCTGTCGGTTATTCTTCCAGGAAAAAGACGGTTTATGCCATCTGGCTGCCAACTGTGGTTTCCATAAGAGGGACACAGGGAGGAATGCGATGTCAAGCAAAAAAACGGATGGCTGCTGCCCGCTTCCTGAACCCGAGTGTTTCCCTACCTTGCGGGAGCCTGTTTCTGAAGCATCGCCTGAAGCCGGTTTCCTATCCATCCGCTGCCACGCATTCCAAAATGCAGCAAAATTGGGCCTTTTTCCGCTTGCAATCAAAGCGCATCCTCTTTATCATGATGGTATGTAAAGCACGACCGGTTCCACGGAAAAGCCGCCAGCAAAAGACTGGCAGCTGGGGAACCAGAGTGATGCAAATGCTGATGAAGATGGAGGTATTTGCATTATTTAATTTCCGTGGTCCTGGCCGTGCTTTTTTTCTTTCCAAAGCCAGTTCACCGGATTTCACCAACCTATCAGGAGGCACTATTGAACCCTAACCGCGTGTATTTTTGGCTGGCTGCTATACAGGTCATCCTGTTCGGCCGGCTGTCTCTACCCAACCTCCCCATCCATCTGAACCTCTTGATCAACCCTGGAATGGATGGGGGGTGCAATCCCATCACGGAGACCAATCAAATGGCTGCAAATCTTTGGGACATCGCTCCCATCACTGAACCCCTGCCTGTGGTATGGAACGATATGGCGCCTGCCGATCTGGTCGATACCAGGACCTGGGGGGCGAATAATTTCCCCCGGAACTGCCCGCGGCATAATGGCCGACCAAACCTGGGTATAAAAAGCGGGGTTGCAGGTGGCACTGCAACCCCTATCCCAGACGTAACACCCCTCTTGGCAAAAGAATGTTACTCATGCCCGATTATAGCATCTTGCTATCCTCAGGAACAGTGGCAGCGTGCCTTATTGCCGGCCCGCTCTGGCCCGATGATCGACACACTTACGTTGCGCTTTCCAGTTTATCTCGAAGATGACCAGATGGTAGGTTGGAAAAGTGTTCGGGTCATCGACAAGGGCTATGACCATTTTCATCGTGAGCAATATGTCAAGCTGGATAACGGGAGCACCTTCTACCTGACCTACTATCCCAACTGCTATGTGGCAGGTCCCAGCCTGTTCGTGCGCTTTTCACTCCCGCGCATCCTGCACGGCAGTAATTTGCTCCTTGCTCCAACCTTGGAGCAGGCCATCAACTATGTGCTCTCCAGATGGCTGGCATCCCAGACCTTCCTGAACTCGATCCATGGGAAGCCATCCTATCTGAGCTGCACGTTTACTATAACCATCAGGTTAGGGATCTGGTTACCTACTACCTTACTTCCCTTCAGGAAATTCCTTACTTCCACCGCAAGCCCATTGTCTATCCGGGTCAGGGCATCGAATACATCAGTCAGAATGCCGCCAGCAGGTTTTACGACAAGGGTTTGGAGTTCAAAGAATCCGGTCGCAAAAGGCATACTGCGGCAGGAGGCTTCGCTTCGGGTGAAAAAGATCAAGAAGGCGATCAAGGACCTCACCGGCGAAAAAAAGCCCCCTCGCCTGCAAGATATAACGGAGGAACTGATGTATTCCATTCTGGAAGACGATCAGGCAGCGCTACGCATTCTCGATCGCCCCTTTGCCAACATGGATGGGGCACGAAAGCTGCTGATCGACCATTATGGCCCTTCTCAGGGAATGCGCTTGTTTGCATTCCTTCAAACGCGCAGGGATCTCAGCAGCAATGAGTACATTGTTAATGAGCTCGGTTGTACCCCTCGGACAGTCCAGAAGGCTTTCAAGCAAATCGCGGATGCTGGCATTGTCCCAGGATTGACCGACGCGCCTACTCAGCTTCCCCCACTAACTCTCCGGCAAAGGCCTGCGTAAATCGATGGGTAAAACTGTTCGCAAAGTCCTAATTGATATGATAGGGCCTTCCGGCAATCTACAGGTGATGCGTGGGCCTCCGACCAGCCAGAGTGCTCGTGAAAATCCTGGATCCAATTCTCAGAGGGCACCATGCGCCACCTGAGGAACCGCAGAAGGCAATTTCTCACTAGATGAAAATATGGATGAAGATGGAAATGGATGAGGCTTGCTTTTCAATCTGCCTGTTCCGATAAGGAGGAACCGATGACCAGCGCTCTACCAAGCGATTTATCTGAAGTATGTCTGCTGAATGCGGCCGAAGTGGCCAAAATCCTCTCCATCAGCCAGCGCTACGCCTACCACCTGATGGCAAGTGGCGTGATCCACTCGGTGCGCATTGGCCGCGCCATCCGCGTCCTGAAAGCAGACCTGCTGGCTTACGTAGCCAGCTTGCCGCGAAACGACGCATAAACACGGCTGAATGCGCGGCTACTCCCTGCTCTTTTGTTGTACAATGGTTCTAGTTCTTTACCAACTCAATCGAGCAGGGAGCAGTACCGCCATTTCTCTAACTTCTAGAAAACGAGGCAAAGAAATGGCTAAGAAACAAAGGCGCGGCCGGGGAGAAGGGTCAATCACCCAGCGGCCGAATGGCAGTTGGCGGGCTCAGATCAGCCGGGATAAGAAACGGCTGAGTTTTGGCGCCGCCACCAAAAAAGAGTGTCAGGAGTGGCTGCGAAAGACTTTGCACCAGGTTGACTATGGCCTGGACCTGGAAGGCGGCCGCATTAAAGTCGGCGAGTATTTGCAGGAATGGCTGGAAAACGCCAGGCCTTCCTTACGCGCCAAAACGGGTTACCAGTATGACAAAGTGATCGAGAACCACATCCTCCCATTCATTGGTGATCTGCCCATGAAGGCACTCACCCCCCAGCGCGTCGAACATTTTTATGGGGAGCTTCTCCAGAAAGGCCGTGGGGCACGTACCGTGCGATATACCCATGGTGTTTTGCATAAAGCGCTGGAAAAGGCGGTCCGGTATGGTTTGATTGCGGTCAATCCCGCCCATGGCGCCAGTCTGCCACAGCAGAATCATCAAGAAATGCAGGTGTTGGATGAAAGCCAGGTGGGCATGTTTCTGGCTACCGCATCGGGCAATCGCCTGGAAGCATTATTTCATCTGGCAGCGGTGACAGGCATGCGTCAGGGGGAGTTGTTTGGCTTGAAATGGTCGGATGTGCAGTGGCGAGCAGGGGTCTTGCACGTTCAGCGTCAGGTGCAGCGGGTACCGAAAAAGGGATGGAGTTTTGTTGAGCCCAAAACCCGCGCGGGCAGGCGGATGGTACCCATTGGCACCGGCGCGATTGAGGCGCTTTTGCGACAGAAGGAGCGCCAGGCCCTGGAGCGCGAGGTGGCCGGTTCACGCTGGCAAGAGCACGACCTAATCTTCTCCACTACGGTCGGGACGCCCATGGACCCGCAGAACCTGATGAAAGACTTCAATGCGGTGTTGAAACAGGCTGAGCTGCCCAAGATCCGTTTCCATGACCTGCGCCACACGGCGGCATCTTTGATGCTCAATCATGGCGTGCCGGTGCTGGTGGTCAGCCGCATTCTGGGGCATGCCAATCCCTCGATCACGCTGAACACGTATGGGCACCTGTACCAAGAGAGTACCGCAATGGCGGCCAAACTCATGGATGAACTGATTTCGCCTTTGCGGGTTGAGTTTTCAGCACCCTCCTCCGAGCCCCCCATGGAGCGAGATTGGCAACAGCAAGATCTGCACCAATCTGCACCAAAGAGGAAGGCCTGATACATTCATCAGGCCTTCGACTAGTACATCTGGGGGTTACGGCGTGTCCCCAACCGTATCTGTAGGTGACTCACCAGGGACTTGAACCCTGAACCCACTGATTAAGAGTCAGTTGCTCTGCCAATTGAGCTAGTGAGCCAAAATGTTTTTACGTCTTTTGCATCCTTTTATCCCATTATGTTGGTTGTTTTCTGTCTTTTTACCTATTTTATGGAGTGACTGTTTTCCGTTGTCTCCATTTTTTCCAGGGGGAAGTTTTTTATAAACAGTCCATAAATAGTCATTTGGGATGGTAAAGAACAGCGCCCGAATTCTACCTCAGATAGGGCAGATTGGCAAGGGCGCATGCAGAAATAATTTTAGCGCTTGCCATCGCCTGGGAACGGAACCTGTGCTTCTACTGGATGAATTTACCGCTTGCGCCGGATCGCATCGCTAAGGCAATAGGGTGCGTATTGCAGCCGGAATTTCTCGCACTCCTCTTGGGACATCGCGCGAAGCAAGGTCCCATCGAGATGGATTCCGCCATAAACGCGTCGGGGTTCATCCTGCAACAACTTGGCCCCTCCTAGGAACAGCCTGCGGATGGTTTGATCCAGGCTGTCCTGTATCACAACCCTTTCCTCAATACACAGGCATGCCGTCCACCAGCCCATTCATTGCTATCCGCTCATCCCCCCGGTAACGGGGGAAAAGGGCGAGAGGAGTAGCAAAGGGTAGGGGCTGCAAGGTGCGGTTGCCCAAGCGTAGCCTGGCGCTGGTAAGCCAGCCGCTCCCGTTGCAGCATTCTGATTGAGAATCCTTCAAAACCAACTATATTTATTATCTTAAAATTACCAGTACCTCAAAATAAACTTACAGTTTTGCAATCTAAAACAAAGTGACAATTGTCATGGCGTTCCCATGACAAATTACGCATATGTTTGCGCGTTTTCCACGTTATAAAGATAAGTAAATCACAATGATGTAACAATTTTTTACAGTTAAATCTGCTTACCTGATGTTTAAAGGCTTTTGCGAAGGCTAAAAGCGGATGCGCGAAACGGGGGGAGAATCCCAGCGGGTGATTTACATTACTGGGAACGCGCTGTGACATGATTAACGGTTAACTTCTCTGCTTATATAAGGCGGCCAGGTGCAACGCCTCCGCTCGCGGTATAGCTTATCCCTTGTTTCGTGTATCGTTTTGATCCGCTCCCCCTGTCGGAAGGGCGGAGCATGGGGACGCCGTAGGATCTGCCATTCCCATACGGCTGGTTAAGGGGGAAGGTGGCATGTCTCGGCAGGGTGTCAGGGAGGGGAATGAACCATGGATCCATGGAGTTGGAAGACAAGGATCGAGACCAAGATCCTGGTTGGGAGGGCTGCTGGGTTCCAGATCGGGGACCAATCTGTTATGGTCAGTGCGGGCTCTGGGGGAATGCCGCTCAATCGCATTGTCGTAGTGATCCCGGCGTACAACGAAGAGCGCTTCATTGGCAGTGTAGCGTTAAAAGCCCTGCAGCAAGCCGGAACAGTCATCGTGGTGGACGATGGCTCGAGCGACTGTACTGCCGAAGTCGCAGTGGATACCGGCGCGGTAGTCGTCAGGCACCTTGACAATCAGGGCAAGGGTGCGGCATTGAATACGGGTTTCCGCCTGGCGCTCCAGTACCTGCCGGAGGTGGTAGTGATGCTGGACGCCGACGGGCAGCACCTGCCCGAGGAGCTGCATGCCGTCGTTCAACCGGTGCTGGAAGGGTGTGCCGATGTGGTTATCGGTTCGCGCTACATTGCTCACACCAGCCAGGTGCCGCGCCATCGCATTTGGGGGCACTGGGCGTTTAACCTGCTTACCCGGATTACCTCAGGTGTTAATGCCACCGATTTGCAGAGCGGCTACCGGGCCTTCTCGCCGGCCGCCTTAGAGAAGATCGATTTCCACTCGAACGGTTTCTCAGTGGAATTGGAGATGCAGTTCATCGCCCACGAGCTGGGGCTGCGTCTGGTGGAGGTACCGATCACTATTCGCTACCTGGATAAACCCAAGCGCTCTGTGTGGGGACAGGGCATGACCGTCTTGAACGGTGTGCTGCGCCTGACCGGGCAGTACCGCCCATTATTGTTCATCGGCCTGCCGGGGTTCTTTTTGCTGCTGGCTGGGATGGTCTTGGGGCTAGTGATCGTCAAACGGTATGAACAAGTCCACCTGTTGGCAACCGGCTATGCCATTATCTGTGTGCTGCTTTCGGTTTCAGGTTTGGTGATGTTGACCACGGGCGTTATGCTGCACTCGATTCGCGGGCTGCTGCTGGATCTGTTGGGGGAGCGAAAAAAGTAGTCTACGAAACGACAAGCTACCAAATTTTTTAAGGTAGCTGATTAAAGCTGGCAACAGTTATTGCCTGTGGCTTGGGGATTCCGGCAGGCAGTGAGGGAGAGTTTTCAAACCGCCTCAACTGGGAGATGCATAGGTCATTCATGGGGAGCGGCGCGAAATTCAAGGGAGGGGAGAAATGCGGGCATTACCGAGGATTTCCGTAATTACTCCATCGTATAACCAGGCGAGCTTTATCACCCAGACAATTGAGTCTGTGCTCTCACAGGGGTATCCTGACCTGGAATATATCGTGATGGATGGTGGGTCGACCGATGGCACAATTGAAATATTAAAAAAATACGACGACAGGCTGCAATGGATCAGCGAGAAAGACCGCGGGCAGTCGCATGCATTGAATAAAGGGCTAAAAATTGCCACTGGGGACATTTTTGCCTTTATTAATTCTGACGATGTATATGAGCCTGGTGCTTTAATGAAGGTAGGGAAATTCTTCGCAAATCATCCTCAGGCGGCCTGGCTTACCGGGCGTTGCCCAACGATTGATGAATCAGGCCGCGAAATACGCCCATTAGTTACGGGGTACAAGAACTTTTGGCTGTTTTTTAAGAGTTATAAAGCGCTGCTTGTTTTGGATTATGTATCACAGCCCGCCACCTTTTGGCGAATAGAGGTTTTTAATAAAGTTGGCGGATTTGATGAAACGTTACGCTATGCCATGGATTACGATTTTTCCTTGCGAGTTGGCCAGTATTATAAGCTTTGTGCACTGAAAGATGTCCTGGCTAGATTTCGAGTACACTGCCATTCAAAGGCTGGGTCTTCCCCAAGCGCGCAGTTCGATGCCGACCTTGAGATTGTTAATCGTTATGTCCGGTCCAAAACGTTGTACCGGCTACATGCGCTGCATAGCGCAATCATTGTTGGAACGTATTGGTATCTGCTAAATCGAAGAAGTATGGTCTCTATACCGGCAACCGGATCTCATAGCGAAAGACAACTTGACAAACCATTCACAGGCAACTAAAAGATTTACCTTACGACCATTTCATGCTGGCCCTTTTCGCTCCTTATGTATGAGTAACCTATAATGACAGGCAACCTTAAACTTATTACGGAACTTAACCTCAATATGTACCGAATCTTTTTACCACTAGATATCAACAATATGGATGATTGAATCGATGCGCATTGGCCTGAATCTTCTATTTCTACTCCCTTCAGTGGTTGGTGGAACAGAAACTTATTCAAGATCATTGATTAAAACAATGCTAGATCAGGATCAAAGTAATCAGTTCGTTCTGTTCCTCAACCGGGAGTCAAAGGACCTGGATTTTCCGAAGCGCGAGGGCATAAAAACGATTGTTTGTCCCGTAAGATCCTCCAACCGCCTATACCGGTTTTTATGGGAACAACTGGTTTTACCATGGCAGGCTCTAGGTTTAGGAATAGATATCTTGCACTCACTGGGCTATATAAGCCCTCTGGTTCTGCCATGCAAATCGGTCGTTACGATCCATGACCTGAATTTCCTGGCTATTCCGGAGGTATTTTCTACCTTTACGAGAGCAATTCAAAAATTTTTTGTTACAAAATCCGCCAGGCGCGCGGATCAAATAATAGTTGTTTCCGAATTTGTTCAAAATCATTTGCGGGATTACCTCAAAAGCTCTGTTAAAAAGACCACTGTAATATACGAAGCTCCAAAGATAATCCAGCAACTTCCCACAGAATTGGTGTTGTGGAACGGAATAAAGGAAAAATACACTCTTACAAAACCATATCTCTTTGCATTTAGTAGTATCGCTCCCCATAAGAATATCGCACGCTTGATTCATGCCTATGCAAAAATCAGGAAAGATGGTTTTGATTGCCAATTAGTAATCGCGGGTCACCAATCCGCTAAAGGACCTTCTCTATTCAGCCTTGTTTCCGATACAGGGTTAAAGAATAATGAAGTTATCTTTACTGGTTACCTGCCAGACAGTGAGATTCAATTATTGCTTGCTTATGCGACGGTGTTTGTGTTTCCCTCATTGTATGAAGGATTTGGATTGCCGATTTTAGAAGCGATGGCTGCAGGCGTGGTTGTGGCTTGTTCCAACCGGGCATCTATTCCTGAAATAGCTGGGAATGCGGCGGCCTATTTTGATCCATTGGATATTAATGACATTGCTTCTACAATAGTTCAGTTGTTAGCAAACACACATAAACGAGAAGCACTGAAAGCATGTGCTTTTGAGAATTTAAAACGCTTTTCATGGCAGAAAGCGGCAGAACAAACATTAGATGTTTATTACCATACATGCTGCCAATCATAATGGATTCTGATTCGCTCGCTGCGCTATATTTGCGCCGCCCTTCATTAGAATACTGCCAGGCGCTCGATCGCCTGGTCCAGGGCAATCATGCCGCCAATATTCCATCGCTGGCGGTGCTGAGTTCGGCGGTTCACGCCGTGGAGTTACTCAAGCGCTGCCAGGGGCTCCTTCATCTGACAGGGACAGGAGCGTTTAATGCCGATCACTTTGTTGCACAGGCACGCGGCTGGAATTGGGGCCCGATTGCCGCTGTGGATCTGGCAAATATCGGCCCAATTTACCCTTCCATCATGTGGGCTGAGCCAGAGCTCTCCTCCGCGCAGACCATTGCATTTCAGCTGCGAAATCTGGCCAGCGCAGGGGTAGACTTACGGGTAATAACCACAGGCCCCTTGCGGCGGTTTCTTCCCGCCTGGCAAACCTGCCCCAGGCCAGCTGCCCATCCCTTGAACCCTCGCGCGGTGTTCCATCTGCTGCGAAAGACCGGCTGGCAGGTACAGGAGCAAATTTCGTTTCACGGCCCGCGCTCGGTTGCCTGGACTTTCCTGGCAAGATTGGCCAACAGAATTGGCCAACTCGACTGGGCAGATCGTTGTACCCTGATGATGCGGGCATGCTACCAGGAGCCGGGCTGGTTGTGGCCCGCGGCGCCCCTGGTGCTGATCCGGGCCCGTGCGATATGACCCTATCGCTTAAGGATCGGGAAACAATTTATGCGGCCGTCCTTGGGCTGGATCGCTGGCTGGATCGCCAGCGGCAGCCAGGGGGCTATGGGGGGCCGGTGGTGCATTGGTGGCGCGACTGCCTGGATTACACCGGCCCGGGCTTAGATTGGCGCTACGAGGGGATTATCATTGGTTATCTGAACCTTTGGGAATCCACTGGCAAGGACGTCTGGCTGTCGAAAGCCAGGCGCGCCGGCGACGACCTCGCGGCTGGCCAGCTGCCTACTGGGACTTTTCGGAATTCTAATTTCGAGCAAAATCCTAACACCGGCGGGACCCCACATGAGGCGGCCTGCGATCTGGCCCTGCTGTATCTTGCGGAGGCCTTACGCTCAGATGGTGAAAGCACCTGGAAGAGCTATGCTCAGGTAGCTGAGCGTAACCTGGAATCCTATTTTATCCAGTGCCTGTGGGACCCAACTGCCCATTCTTTTCGGGATGATCCGGCGGTTCCCTCTTTTGTACCGAATAAAGCTTGCACCCTGACTGAGGCATTTTTTGCCTTTTCTCGATTGCGTCAGGAGGCAAAGTGGGTAGAAGATTATGCTTTGCCAACCCTTGAGACTGTCTTGGAGCACCAGGTGCGGGGCGGAACGCTGGATGGCGCGATCTGCCAGAACAGCTTTGGGGAGCGGAAAATCGCGAAATATTTCCCTTACTACATTGCGCGCTGCCTGCCGGCCTTAATGGAAGGCTGGGACTGGAGCGGAGAAGATCGCTTTGCGGATGCTGCCCGGCGCGCCGCGGGTTTCATCTTGCGCTGTCGCTATGAAAATGGCAGCTTCCCGCAGGTCGTATATCCGAGCGGGCGGGTGAACCGCTATCCGCAGTGGATTGCGGCGACCGGAGATATACTACGCTCTTTGGATCTGGCCCGCAGTGTGGGTGTTGTTTTTGATGCCGCCCCCACCTTGCAATGGCTGTTGGCCGGGCAGAAGCCGGATGGGGGATTTCGGACTGCGTACGGGTTTGGCCGGGCTGTGGTCATGCGGCGGGGCCCGGATCCGCGCGATGACCTGGCAGTGTGCGGTTGGTCGGACAAAGCCTTCCGTTTCCTGACAACCCTGCTCCAAGATGAGAGAAATCAGCATGCGAAGCATTAACCAGATTGCAAATCGAAGCGCCGGTAAGCTGCTGCTGCTTGGTCTGAGTGTTGTTGCGCTGTATAACTGGCGCCTCTGGCAGCGAGATAAAGCGCTGCTGGCTGCGAAGGGACGGCCTGAACCGCTGCCCCCGCTTGCGGAATGGCCCGGCCTGCCCCTGGTGAGCATTCTGGTAGCCGCCTGGAATGAGGCGAAGCTGATTGACCGCCATATCCAAAGTTTCCAGTGCTTGCGCTACCCATGCAAAGAGCTGGTGTTATGTGCTGGGGGCCCGGATGGCACGTTTGAGCTCGCTTCCCGGTCTGCCGTTGAAGGGATCATAGTGCTCGAGCAGCGGTCCGGCGAAGGTAAGCAGCAGGCGCTGGCGCGCGCCTTTGGCCAGACGCAGGGGGAAATTATCTTCCTGACCGATGCCGATTGCCTTCTGACTGATGAATCCTTTGAGCGAACGCTGTGGCCGGTCGCAGCTGGATTCGAGCAGGTCGCTACCGGCAGTTTACGACCTTTTGACGAACAACTTTGTGATCCATTTATCTTCACCCAGGCCGCGTCTCAGGTTTATGGAGCCGTGCGCGGGCCAGCGTACGCGCCGGGCATCCTGGGATGTAACTGCGCCGTCCGCCGGTCGCTTTTGGCGCGGACAGCTGCGTTAGACGCCCCAGCCCCAACCGGGACCGATTACGTGCTGGCAAAAAAACTGGCCGCGGATGGGATCGCGATCCGGCAGGTGCCGCACAGCCGGATGCCCACCGCTTACCCACTCACAGCGCGCGCCTACCTGCGTCAGCAGCGGCGCTGGCTGCGCAATGTGGTGCTCCATGGGCGGCATTTCGGCGCGGTGGCGGAGGTACGGGCAGCCTTGCGACCATCCTTCATTGGGCTGGCCATGCTGCTGCTGCCCCTGATTGGCGTGCTGGCTGCACCCTGGCTGCTGGCAGTTTGGGGCGTGTTGGCTGGCCAGGCGCTGATGGCCCGGCTGCGATATCTTCTTTTTGCTGGGGCTGTATTGAAACACCCACTGCGCGTGGCGGACGTGGCCTGGCAGGGCCCGCTGCTGCTGCTGGATTTTGTGGCCTGGACGCAGCCGCTGCTCGATTACGTAGCATGGAGAGGACGCTGGAGGTGGTGATGCTGGAATTAACAAAATATCTTGTGTCTCATACAAGACTGCCCGGAAGATACCTGGCGGCTGAGTTTATAGCTAAGCTTTTTGAGCCAGCTAACAAACAGGTTGAAGGTCTTGTAGGCGAATTTTCTTACTTATTCGATTTTCGAGACGAACTTCAAAGATTAATGTACTTTGGCCTTTATGATCAGGCGGAAATCGATCTTATGAAAACTGTATTGAGTGAGGGTGATATATTTTTGGATATAGGGTCCAACGTTGGTTACTACTCGCTCCATGCATCAAGTATAGTAGGCGAATTAGGTCAAGTACATGCGTTTGAACCAGTTCCTGAAAATGCCCAAAAACTGACAACAGCCTTATATAACAACGGGATACAGAATACTTGCGTTAACCAGGTTGCAATTGGTGAGACTGAGGGAACGTTCGACTTGTATCTTGGAAATGAAGGCCTGGGTGATTCGGGTTGGGCATCAATCGTGCCATCGAAACGAAGACTTACAGTACTTCCTGTCCGGAAAAAAGCTATTGACCAGTACCTATTTGAAAAAGGAATTAGATCAGTCCAATTTGTGAAGATTGATGTGGAAGGCGCCGAACCAGAGGTTATTGCTGGAATGAGTTTACTGCTAAAATCAGAAAATGCACCAGATGTGTTATGTGAAGTAAACCCATATTTGCTTGAAAAACGAGGTTTGAGTTCTACGGCAATCACCCAACCACTTGCCTCACACGGATATCACCTTTATCTGATTAAAGGGATATCGTTGCTTGAGGTTGACCCTTGCTGTCTGATTATCAAACTGACTAATTTGTTTTGTAGCAAACAGAAACATCTGGGTTAGAGGAATGCGTATCGCGCTGATTGCCAAGCCGGGCCATGAGAACACCGGAGTTGGCCGATATGCCAGCCGGTTATGTGCGGCGCTGGAGGAGCTGGGCCACGAGGTGCTCTTTGTCTACCCGGCGGTACCGCTCCCTGCCTGGTTGGTACGACGGGTAAGGTGGCTGTTCGGTTGGGACCTGCAGGCATTCTTTGAGACCTACCCGGTCTGGGCGCGCTACCCGGCTGCCGATCTCTATCACATTACCAGCCAGAACCTGGCTACGCTGATGCTCTTCCACCGTCCGCCGGGCAAGACGGTCATTACTGTCCATGATATTATCCCCTGGTTGGTGCGGTATGACTCGGACCTGCGCATTTACCAGCACCTGCCAGCCGAGTGGTTCGACCGTCTCGCGCTAGCCGGGCTGAGGCGCGCGGATGGATTGGTGGCGGATTTGACTTTCACCCGGGAGTCTCTATTGCGGGATGACGTGGCGGTGGGTAAATTGATGGTAGTTGAGTTGGGGGTTGAATAGGATGATGAGCAAGATCGAAAACCAGTACAAGGATAGACCACTACGAATCGCGTTTGTGGATTACGTTTTGGAACCGGATAAACCTGGCCGCTCAGGACTTTCGGATATTGTCTGGGATATGGCCAGTGCGCTTGTTGATCTTGGGCATCAACCACATGTTATCGCATCCTATGCTACTGATTTGTTCCCGGATCCACGAGTTACCGTCCATAACTTTAAGGCACCCCCAATGGGGTACAGAAATATTGTTGGCAATATCTGGTTATTGAAACGTGCGGCTGACATTGCGAAGAAACTTAAACCAGATATTATCCATGCCCCCGAGTATGTTTCAACGGCTGTACTTGCTTCGTTAGGGGTTAAATGCCCACTTGTTCTTACAGTGCCCGGAAATATTTATCACCGGATCAAGTACGGTCATGGCTTTGAATGGTACTTCGTACAGGTCCTTAAGCGGGCAGCGACGGTATCGGTTCGTCGATGCAGCGCGGTGATTGCCGTTAGTCAGGAAATGAAGCGGTGGTGGGAAATGACGGGCAGCCTTCCTGAGTGTACCCCCTGGATACCTTATGGCGTAAACATGGATCGTTTTCACCCTGTTGCTGGAACTCGGGAAATAATTGGCTTGCCTGAGAATAAGCTTATCTTTCTTTATGTGGGCCGGTTCGCCATTGAGAAAGGCCTCCTTGATCTAATAGATGCTGTGGGGCTGCTTTCTACAAAATTTGATTTTAATCAAACCCAGTTCATTCTTATCGGACGCGGATCAATGCGCGCAGCGATGGAAGAGCGCATTGTTACTCACAATCTTGAAAACATTATTACAATACGTGATTGGGTTGATCAATCTCATCTCGCAACCTGGTATTCAGCTGTCGACTTGTTAGTGATGCCAAGCTGGAATGAACCCTTTGGAAAAGTCATGTTAGAGAGCATGGCATGTGGAACAGCCGTAATTTCGTCGAGGACAGAAGGCCCATTAGATCACATTAGTTATGGGCAGAATGGTTGGCTCTTCCCTACACATGACTTAAACAAGCTGGCAGAAATTTTAGAGGATCGTATAAGAAATCCTCAAGACCTTGACATCATTGGTAACAATGCTTGGAAATATGTGGAGGCAAATCTGACCTGGCAGAAGATTACACAGCGGAAAGTGGATGAGGTCTACCGAAAGGTATTGAATGCATCATGAGGTTCAATCCTCTGTAAAAACGATTGCTACCCACAGCTTGCGAACCCTCACAAT
>CAVUJS010000007.1:0-196139 GCA_963741885.1 uncultured Chloroflexia bacterium | reverse complement strand
TCCCAAATAAATTATGATTTCACAGTTGGTTGAGTTTATTATAGCATCAGCGGTTTATTTTTGTTATTTATTTTGGGAATAAAATCGAAACTGAGTTGAAATTGATGAGAAACCCTCGATTTGTCTAAAGCCGCCACCATAGTTTCGATACCTGAACCCCAAGAACTGTTTGTGGATGGAATAATTTGTCCCCATAGGGACAAATTATGGAACAAGAAAACATAGAATTGTTTTTAAAATGGTTAGATACTGAGATAGCGAAAACCAACCTTTCCGATTACCAGTTTTCGGTGAAAGCCAAAATGTCTCATACGGTGATTAGTAAAGCAAGAAAAGGAAAGCTGCCAAAATGGGACGCATGCAAGTCAATAGCAGGGGCGTTGCATTTAGATCCGGTAGAGGTATTTCGTCTTGCTGGATTGCTTCCAAAACACCAAGATTTAACGGAAGAATTAGATCGCTTGAAATTTGTTTGTGAGAATCTACCTGAAGAATATAGGGCGATGGCAATTAGGGTGATCAGGGCTCTTCCTAAAGAGGAATAAAAGAAATTATTGGTTTTTTTACTCAAGTGGTTATCGAAGATTTGGCTTTAAATAGGATAATTTCAACTTTGACCACTGCCGGACAGCATATGCTTCCCGGCTTTTTGTTGTTAATAAATCGGTTATTTGCGGGAATCCGCAATAGTTGGCAAAAAACTGCGGAAATCCGCAATCAATTATGCGGATTCAAACAGTTACCGATTAAAGCGGGTTTGGATAAACTTGGCACGTAATTCCAAATCCACTTTAAGAGGTGAAAAAATGACACTCGCTACAGTAGCATATCGTATGGCATCGGATGCTGATTTTGCATCTATGCTCCAGATTCAACCAGATGTGGCAATTGCAAATGCCGGCATTAAATTGTCGGAGGATGAAAAGATGGTTATTCAAGCCATCACTCAAATCCCCGGAAATGTAATCCGTCTGGTCGAAAATATTGTCATGGCCGAGTCCTGGGCGGTTGGTGGTTAGTTATGGATCTTCAAAAGGCTGTAAGCGATCGCTTAGCCTTTGCCCTGAAGAATAACAAAATTGATGCGACCTACCGAGAGCAAATACTCTCGGTAGGCGCACGGTTTCTAAGGGCGCAGACTGGCGAAAGTAATGTTGGAAACAGTTTATTGTATTTGCCATATCTATCCTGCCAGGCGTGCGGTGGTGATACTTCACGAATTGTAGGTGTGACTACTTCATGGTTTCTTTTCCATGTGGCAGCTTACCTAATGGATAAAGTGGAAGACCGAGAACTTGAATATTCCAATCAAAGTGAAATTGGTGTCACGGCAAATTTATCAACCGGGATGATATTTATCGCGGAGTGGATCTTAAACCATTTGGAATTAGACCGGGTCGATACTGGTTCGGCATGGGATATTCAAAGGGCGTTTCATGAAAGCGTTCTTTGTGTTTGTTCAGGACAACATAAAGATTTGAGCATAAAAACGCCTAACCTGGATGAGTGTTGGGATATTGCCCGCGATAAATCAGGAGCTGCCTTTGGATTAGCTTGCTATTCAGGGGGAAGGCTTGCAATCAATCATACTTTTCTTTTGAGCCGATTAGAAAACTTTGGAAAGTATCTTGGCACTATTATCCAGATTGGTGACGATCTCGAAGAATTATTACCGCATATCAGGTCCAATGAACTGCTGATGGATAGAGCCCCAATTTTCCGTGCTTATTCACGCTACCTTGAATCTGACAACATGGCAAATTTGATTTCAGGGCAGCCTGGCATAGATAGAGCCAAGGAAATGATAGCGAAAAGCTCGATCCTATATCTCCGCCTTGAAGCAATAAAACTTGCAGGATTAGCAAAACGCGAACTGGATTCTCCAGAATTTGTTGAAGACGGAAGATCTGAGCTTATCAGTATCTTGCGACATAGACCAGTCATTGAAGGATTTATCAACTGATGAAATACCGACATGCCTTCTTACAACTTTTATCTTTGCTGACATTGTGTCTACTTGGATGGTCGATTTACCTTGCCATCCAGCATCCAACCATTGGTGTTTATTGGGGCTACACGTCAGGTGTAATTTATGAGGTAGATCCTTCATATTCGTCCTCAAATGATCTACAAATTGGGGATCGGATAATAAAGGGTGATGGGCTCAATCCTACTCAGCTCTATAAATTGAGTGGTAAAAACCCTGGTGACTTAATCAATCTGGAAATTAACCGAGATGGTCAAAATCACTCTTATTTGGTTGAAGTTGCCAAATCGGATTTTGGAACAACAACTGAGCGGTTAATCCCCTTATGGATCGCTTTTGGTTTTTGGCTTGCTGGAAATGCAGTTCTTGCGTTTAGTCGCTCCGGTATTTCCCCTATTTTATTCTTCCTGGCCTGTCAGGCTGCATTGATCTCATTAAGTACAGGAGCGATCAGCTCTTATGGGCCAGATTGGACCAAAGCCTTGTTACATATCGGGCTTATTTGGACGGGTGCGTTTATCGTAAATTTACACTTCATCTTTCCAGTTCGAAATGTTAAGCGGATTACGAAGTCAGCAGCAACAATCATCATAAGTGTTGCTGTGATTATCAGTCTGATTTTATCAATCAGTTTTTCATTCGATATTGATATTATTACAAGCAAAATTTGGTGGATAACGCTATTTATCTTGGGAACTGATATGGTTGCTGCGATCATATTGCTGATCCAGGCTTACAAGAAAGCTCCTAATGCACGAGAACACCATCAGGCAGGAATCATTATTCTTTCTGGAATAATTGGAATTCTGCCTACGGTTGTTTTTTCCATAATTCCAATCCTGATAGCTGGCTATCCATTAATTCCACCACATTATTCTTTATTAAGCCTTGTTATGATCCCAATTGGTTATGGCTATGCTATTTTACGATATCGCCTGATTGGGGTTGATAAAACGATCAATCGTGGAACAGCCTATTCGCTGGTAGCGCTTTTCCTGGGGGCAATATACACGATTATATATTCTTTGTCGGCCAGGTTTAGCCCTTCGTTACTCAATTATTCACCGATATGGGTTCTTGTCTATGCATTGACCTTTGCGGCTCTGACAAATAAGCTGTACCACTTGTTTTTAAATTTTGTGAACCAGATCCTCTATGGCGGTTGGTACGATTATCGATCAGTTGTTGAAAATGTCAGTTATTCTCTGGTTTCGATGCCTTCTGAAGATGATGCAATCGGTTCTGTTTTATGCCAGACCATTAGCAAATCGATGCGATTGGAAAACACGAGTTTAATTTTGTCTGATGGATCTGTCTTTATTTTTACTGAAAACAGTCCCAAACAAGCAAAACAGATGGATTTCGAGAAGTTAAAAAAATTGTTTGATCGGGTTTCAAGCACAGATTCTGACGATATATTTTTGCCATACAAAGAAAATATCGAAGGGCTCACTCTGATTGATGTCGGTGTCCAGGACGATCAACCACAATACTTGATACCGCTAAAAGGAAAAGACAAGAAAATATTAGGCGTTTTTATCGTTGGCAAGAAAAGAGATGGCGAAAGCCTTGACGAAAGTGATTTGGAAATATTGCGAGTTGTTGTTCATCAAGCACAAGTAACTCTTGAAAATGCACTGCTACTTGCGGAAGCTCAAGAGCACTCAGCGAAGATTAGCCGGCTTCATCGCCAGGTCTTGCGCGCTCGAGAAGAGGAAAGGAAGCGAGTTGCCCGAGATCTGCATGATTTGATTATTCAATCTTTGGTTGGGGTGAATTACCGTGTGGCAGAAATGCGGGTTGACCTCAAAACAATTCAAGATAATACCCTGGTGGAAACGCAGGATGAGATTCGAAAGGTAATGACGGATCTTCGCCAGATTTGTGCGGACCTTCGCCCACCATCCTTGGACGTTCTTGGACTTACGAGCGCAATTCAAGCAAAAGCGGCAGAAATTGAAGATGGTGCACCTTTCCAAATACGGGTGAGGATAGATGGTAACGAAGATCAGGAAATCTCTGAAGAAGTGAAACTCTGTATTTATCGTCTTGTTCAAGAAAGCTTGATAAATGTCCAGAAACATTCTGATGCCGATCACGTCGAAGTCTGGGTGCAAATTACATCAGAAAAAATTATGGTGTCAATTACAGATAACGGCGTTGGTTTTGAAGTTCCTGAACGATTTGGGGAATTAACGCAGGAAAAGCATTTTGGCCTGGTTGGTCTGAAAGAAATGGTTGAGGCAGTCAGCGGTGAGTTTCAGGTTAATTCACAGCCTGGTTCAGGCTGTGTTTTATCTGTAGAAGTACCCCTATGAAAATATTAATGGAGGTTAATGGTGAAAGTACAGGTCTTAATCGCAGATGACCATCCGATTGTCCGTTCAGGAATACGAACGGAATTATCCCGTCATCAGGATTTTGAGATTGTTGGTGAAGCAGTAACAGGTGACCAAGTCCTGGAATGGGCCTCGAAGGCCAAAATTGATGTTGTTATCCTTGACATCAATATGCCCGGGCTTAAGACGTTGGAGGTAATAAAACGGCTGAGAAAGAGCTATCCAGCAACGAAAATATTGGTAGTGACAGCCTATACGGACAAAGGAACGGTCACAGGGATTCTTAATGCCGGCGCTGAGGGCTTTATAACAAAAGATGAAGACCCATACGTGATTCCTGACGCAATCCGTTCAATTTTACAAGGAAAAAATTGGCTAGGTCCGGTAGCGTCCACACTGGTAGTAAAACGGTTAAAAGAACCTCGGACAAATCAGGGCAATAATCTTCTCACGGATCGAGAGATAACTGTTCTCGGGCTGATTGCTAACGGACTTACGACCAAAGAAATTGCTAACCAGATCGGGATGGCTGAGAGAACCGTGGAATTTCATATCACAAACATCTATGAAAAGCTGGGAGTAAGTTCCCGCGCCAGCGCAGTGAATTGGGCCAAAGAAAAGGGCTTGATTTAATAACCAACGCTGTGTAATTAAAAATTTTGCATTTATTACCCCACTTTCTGAAGTAGCAAAAAGAAAGTGGGGTTTTGAGGTTTAAAAATGCGCCAACAAAATCTTAGCGGTAATGGTTTTTGGCCTTTGAAGTAGTGGATCTGACGATTTTATTGATGACTTGCCATTGAGGGGGATAAGAAGGGCTTGTAACCTTAGGTTTTGCGGGAGTCCGCATTGAATTGGAAATTATTGCGGAAAACCGCAATAAAACTTGCGGGTTTTCCCAGGTTACAGAAAGGAGCACTTCCCTTAGAATTCTGAGCGTTAATACCACAGCCGACCAGAAAGCAAGAAAATGCTAATTCTGAGGCTAAAAACTACCGAGGAATAATGACTCTACCAAACGATCCACATACCGTATTTTTTGATTCTCGAGACCGCATTTATGAAGTTGCGAAGACTATGCGGTGCCTGTCCGATGAAATTGCCAGTTTTGGTGGTTACTCTAACCCGAACGGGTTCCGGCCGATTTGTAATAAGATCGCAAGCATTGGCTGGAATTCACTGTTTGCTGCCTCGATGATGGAAGAAATATCCAGGAAATCTTCTCGCTGGAGCGAAGTACCATCGAACAACCAACTGCAACAAATGGCCAATCAATTAGACAGTCTTTATACTGCGGTCGAATATTTGGAAAAATCCGTCGGTTTACTGAAAGAACAGATGGAGCCATTACCTTCAAACCAGGCTGAAGAATTTTCCAAAATGTTGAGTGATTTCGGAGTCAAACTTTCAGGGGTGGCCAATGGCTGCAGATAATGACGCGACTCAAAATCGACCGGGTAATAACTTTTCCGAACAGGAAAAGGTACAGGCATTCATTCGTGAACTTGCGCTTGCATTTCGCCGTATCACTGGACGAGAAATAGCCGATGTTCTAACCGATTTACCAGTAGATTTGGGTAAATCAGATGGGCAACCCTGTGAAGAAACTGACCATCTACCATCCGAAGAAAAATAATACAAAGGGGTAATTTCTCATGAATACCACAAATTTCCTTCCCGAAAACATCGAGGATTTGAACAAGAAAATTCGAGGTTTAATCGGTGATATAGCTCGGCGCGATGATGAAGAAAGGGTGGCGATTTATACCCGGGTATCGCGATTGGACAAACGGCACCACGGTTATTCGATGGAGATCCAACCCGACCGGTCGGAAGAGTATGCAAAAACCAAAGGGTGGCAGGTTTACAAGGTCTATGAAGACCCGGCCAGGACTGGTCGGAACAGCCGACGTCCATCACTACAGCATATGTTGAGAGATATCAAAGCCGGACGAGTAACCATTGTGGTCGTCCATCGCTTGGATCGGTTATACCGGAACCTCGAATCGCTTTTGGCTTTCATTCGGATTATCAAAGCTTACAAGGTCAGATTGGTATCCGTCACGGAACAGATCGATACCGACAATTGGTGGGGAAGGCTTGTGTTGTATGTCCTCGGAGCTCTGGCGGAGATGTATATTTGGCAATCCAGCGCGAGGACGAGAGAGGCGAAGTTGGAAAGAGTGATGCGGGGGCTTTCGAATGGAACTTTTCGATTTGGTTATTGCAATGGATTGTGTTCTACTTGTACAGATCCAAACGGAAATGGCTATTGCCCGCAATATGGTAAAGCTGATCGGGTTGAAAGTCAGCGAGGTCGGATTCCGGTTCCACACCCAGTCGAAATGTATGCGGTTCGGCTTGCCGTGGTTCTCTACAGCCAAAAGAACAGCGACCTTGAGATTGCGAATATCTTGAATAGTCACAAATTCAAAGTCCCGGATGAATCAATCGTAAATTTTCGAACAAAAGGGTTGCCTGGAAAAAGTGAGCCGGGATGTTTCAGCAGGGATAATATCCGCGAAATCGTCAGGAATCCTTTTTATGTTGGACTGGTAGCGCACTATCCGACCAGGCCTCTGGATATGGAGGATGATCCGGAAAATCCCAAACGAAAAAAATTATCTCCTGTAAAGAACCGCAGACAACCTCAGGTGCTTCAACCAGGTCAACACGAACCGCTTTATCCTTATGAAATGTGGGACCAGAACATGAGTATTCGGTCGGCAAAAGGGAAGACCCCCACAACATCTGAGCATCCCCGCCGAGAGTACCTGCTTACAGGGATTAGCCGCTGTTGGACGTGTTTTGAAAAAGCTGGAAGCCAGGTTGGGTTTCGAGGTTCTACCGGTGGTAAGGGAACCCAATATTATCGCTGTGCAACTTTGTTGGAAAAATCAAAGAAAGAAAAGGACCCCGTTATGTTTGATGATCTGTTTGTAAAAGCTGGAGTTCAAAGGCAATCGCCAACCAATTGGGATCGACTTATTGAAAGTCACTCCACTTCAACTTTGAGAGCCGAATCCATGGAAGGGCAGGTGGAAGAGATGATGAAATCGCTGACTATTCCACAAGAATGGTATGAGTTAATCGCAGCTTATTATCTCAAAGATAACGGATTGGCGGATTATGAATGTGAGAGTTACAACCTGCGTCGTGAACTGGAAAGGTTACAGAACCTCTACACTGAAGGATTTATTTCAAAAGCGACATTCCAGGAACAGGCAATGGCATTAACGATTGAATTGAAGAAATTGCAGGTCTTAGAGCAACCTGAGATCAAAAGCATCTTGCCATACCTCCAGGATTTTCCCAAGTTATGGTCATTGATGACGGACAATGAAAAACGCGCGATTCTAAGAACCGTTTTTGTAGCCATTTATTTCGATGACCATGCGGAAATTCGGCACGTTTCAGCTCATTCTCCTTTCGACCGGATGATCCATTTTGGAACCATCTGCAAGAATTAGCAACCTTATTCTTCGAGTAAAGGAGCGCCAAAGTATGCTGCGATCAAGGCTAGAATAGCTGATGCAATTTGTTTGCGCGTTCCAGTGTTTGTAATTTTGGATACAGCCAAGGCCACATCTACTGCTTCTTGCGGTAGATGTTCGCCTTTAACGATCTCTACATCAAAGACTTTTAAAGTCGGCCACCCTGCCAATTGCAGGAATTCATTCGGATTGAGACCGAAATAGTTTGCCAATAATATGCAATTGGTCATCGAAGGTTGTTGTCCTGCGAGAATTCTGCGAATAGCCTGATGGTCAAGTCCCGCCTCAAGAGCAGCTTCTCGGTAACTTTGTTTCCTCTGTTTAAGCATTTCCTTGATCCGACTCACAAAAAGTTGAGAATTGTAGGTGTTGGTTCTGGCTTTCCTGACTACTTGCGCAATTGGTTCTTCCATCAATTTGATCCTCCATAATATAATTATAATGCGTATAGATATTGTTTGTGGTAAGATAATGCTACAAGAGAATTGCTAACATCTATTATACGTGAGTTCGAGAGGATTTTATGGAACAGCCATTGCGATTAAAAGCGGTAGGGTATCGGAGGGTATCGTCAAAGGAGCAAACTGATGGTCACAGCCTGGACGCTCAGGAAGTGCATATTCGAAATTATGCTCAATCACAAAACTGGGATGTAGTTCATATTTATTGCGATGCAGGCATCTCGGCAAAAAAGGATAGCCATAGACCTGCCTTAGAACAGTTAATGAATGATGCATCGCTAGGAAAATTTGATGTTGTCATTGTTGATAAGATCGACCGGTTTTACAGACACTTAGGTGGTCTCTTGGTTGCTTTAGATGAATTAAATGGTCATGGAGTGGCCTTTGCTTCGGTTCAGGAACATCTGGACTTTACCAGTCCGTGGGGAAAATTAATGTTAACGGTGTTGGGCATGCTGGCCGAAATTTATATCGATAATTTGCGTCAGGAGACCAAGAAGGGGAAACTCCAGCGAGCCAGGGAAGGTATGTGGAATGGTAGCATTCCTTTTGGCTACTGTAATGGATTGTGTTCTTCCTGCACTGATTTGAATGGACCAGGGTATTGTCCTGAGGTGGGTAATCCGAATAAAGGGGACGGTAAAAAATTGATTCCCCATCCGATCGAATTGCAGGCTGTAAAACTTTCTTTTGAATTGTATGCTTCAGGTGAATATTCTGATGGGAAATTGGCCACCTTTTTAAATGCACAAGAAATCCCACTACAAGACGGAAGTGTAATCCATTATAGAACGAAGGGGACGCCCAATCGGCTTGAACCGGGTCCGATGGCTAGAGATACGATACGCGGTATGTTATTACGGATTTTTTACGCAGGGAAAATTGCTTATTATGGTACTGATGATTTAGGCAAAAAACGTAGACGAAGTGATTTATTAGAATTATTTGATGGTAAACATCCTGCTCTGGTTTCAGAGGAGACTTTTTACGCAGTACAAGAAATACGAGAGTTATTGGCTACGAACCCGAAAGAAATGGGAGGAATCCCTGTTCGTGTTTTCCCGTTGAGTGGGATGCTTCGTTGTGGATATTGCGGAAGCTCGATGAGAGGGGTTTCCTCCCATAAAGAGAATTTATATTATCGAGATGCTTCTCAGATTGAAAAAAGGCTTGATTGTAACCAGCCGCTTGTGAATGCCGGAGAGATCGAAAATAAGGTTGTTGAATTCCTGAAGTATATAATGGATAAACTTAATCCGGAGGATGGCCTTGATGATATTCAAAATACAATTGATGAGGTTGAAAAAAGATATGATCGGGCTAAGTTCCTGTTTTTATCAGGCGATATGTCTAAAGAAATATTTGAATTAGAGACGGAATCGAAAAGATGAGATATTACAGAGCTTGCGCACAGATAACTACAATGCTATAATGGCATTGTCTAACCTTATTCGGCAAACACTTGCCGAATGGGATCGAACCTTACCAACCGAACGAAAAAGACTACTTCGATTGGTTATCGAAGTAGTCTTTTTGCGAGGCAGTTCCATTTTGGCCTTCCAGCCTACTCTGGCTTTCCTCCCCTTCTTGCGAGGCAAGAAGGATTGTTGTAACAGCGGGAGCGACGGGATTCGAACCCGCGGTCTCGGCCTTGACAGGGCCGCATGTTAACCACTACACCACGCCCCCGAACGGATTTGTTGTCTCTTGCACCAACGGGCTATAGTTTACCATGCACTCAAAAATCCGTCAAGAAATTGGTGGAAATTTGGTTGGAAAAAAACCGGGCAGTCTTGCTGCCCGGTTCGCTTTTGGTCAGTTGCTCTCAAAAATCCAGGTATCGATTGGCCGGCCCCAGCTGACAATTTCTTCCGGTTTGAACCACAAATTCATTTCTTTCTCGCCATTTTCTGGCGAGTCGGAGGCATGGGTCAGGTTGCGGCCAACGGTCAGGGCAAAATCATGCCGAATGGTGCCGGGGGCGGCTTCGTAGGGGCGGGTAGCACCCATCGTTTGCCTGACGGCCGCCACAGCGTTGGGGCCTTCCCAGACCATGGCCATGACCGGAGCTGAGGTTATATACTTCACCAGTCCTTCATAAAACGGCTTGCCTTTGTGAACGGCATAATGTTCCTCGGCCAGTTCAGGACTTACCATTAAAAATTTTGCCGCAACCAGCTTCAACCCACGCCGTTCAAGCCGGGAGGTTACTTCACCAATTAATCCACGTTGCACGCCATCCGGTTTTACCAATACGAGTGTTCGTTCCACTTATTCCCTCCAATGTGAATAATATTAGCGTAATAGTTCTTCTGCTTTCGTATAGGCATCTAAAGCATCCTGAAATTGATTGTTTCGGGCAAAGGCATCCCCAAGGCTTTGCCAGATCGCGATATCCACTGGGTAACGATAGAGGGCATCCCGCAGATCATGGATGATCTCTTCAATATGTTCTTCATTTTGAATGAAGCGATTGTACCCATCTAGCGCGGCCTCAAGATGCCCTTGCTTAAGTGCTGATTGTAACGTCTCCCAATCACCCCCACGAACTGCGGGTTCAGAACGCTTTTCTCCCCTCCCAACGGAAGCGGCTTCAGCAGGAATCTCAGGTTCCCAGGCGTTGGGGAATTCATCGACCGTGGTGGCAAATTCACTTTCTTCACCCGCATCCGCGCCTAGCATCCAATTGGGATTCTGTTCCTGATCGCCTGGTGGCGGAGTTTCTGCTTCATCTTCTCCGATCGATTGCAACCATTCTGGTGCGGGCTGCTCCTCTGCATCGGCGATCCCCAGGAACGCAGCCCCTTCCACCCCGGCAAAAGGTTCGTTTTCACCAGCTGCGTCAGTCTGCTCTTCAATCTCTAGGGTCTTTAGCCAATCCGGAACTGCTTCACCGGCTTCAGCTGGCTCAGATTGAGCAGCTTCCGCTTTGGTCGAACTGGGCCAAACCGGCGTTTCATCTGCGTTGACTTTTTCCTCAGCTGTGGGAGCTGTTGCGGCAGGTGGCTCTGCTTGCACTTCAGTAGAAGTTTCTGCGCTGCTGGTCGCACTTCCTTCTTCCAGGTTGCTTACCGCAGCTACTGCTTCTTCTGTCTCCTCTGGTTGAACCGGTTCGAATTGGGTTTCCGCGGCTTTATCTGCGGCCTCAGTTTCCATTTCTTTGCGAACCCACTCAGGAGGGACATCTGTGCGTTGCTCTGGCGAAGTGGTTAATGTTGCTTCATCCGCGCCCTGTTTTGCTGCGAGTGATTCCAGCCAGGCCATGGCGTCATCCATGTCCGCGAAATCCGGCATGCTGGGAGTTTCTGGTTCTCCCGAAGGCATTTCTACGTTGGTTTCTTCTGTCAGGCTCGGGGAAACACCTTCATCTGTGGCTTGTGGATTGTACACTTCGATCTCATCTGGCGGGGTGATTTCCGCGAGATGGACCTCAGCCGCAGCCGGATCACCCATTTCTTCAATGATCGCCTCTTCGCTCATTTCAACTTCACCAGCCGTAAGCGATTCAACCTGCTCGCGCTGCTCTTCCGCCTTCGCGGTTTCCATTTCTTTCTTCACCCAATCAGGGGGTACATCCGTCCGTTCTTCAGGCCTGGTGATTAGCGTTGCTTCGTCCGCTCCCTGGCGCGCTGCCAGGGTTTCAAGCCAGGCCATCACAGCATTTTCATCACTGAGGTCCGGCATTTCTGGCATACTTTCTTCTGTGCCAGTTGTTTCAAGTTCTGCTTCTGGGGTGACCAGACCATCTACTGCCACCGGTTGGGTGATTTCCTCAGCTGAAGCCTCGCTTGGGGAAATTTCTTCAGTTTCAGCCACAGCTGGAGCTCTGTTCTCTGCGGTCAGCTGTTCTTCGGTGTGTTTGCTTTCAGTCTCTTTCTGCACCCAATCGGGCGGGGTTTCGGAGCGTTGGTCTGGAGGGGTGATCAACGTGGCTTCATCCGCGCCTTGTTTGGCGGCCAAAGCTTCGAGCCAGGCCATGGCGTCATCCATTTCGGCGAAATCTGGTAAGGAACCGTCTTCAGCGCCAACTTCGGCGGCGGACTGGTCTTTAGCAGTGTCCATTTCCGCTGCAGCCGCATCAGGAAGTTCCAGCGTGTTTTCTCCAGCGGAATCGAATTCTTCAAGATTTGCGGAAGGTCCATCCACTTCTGCTTCGAGCGACTTCAACCACTCTGGAACCTCTTCAGCGGAAGCGGCTGCTTCAGGCTGCTCCAATTCACCGTTCGCTGCGCCTATGCCAGAAATAAGATCGTTTTCTGGGGCGGATTCCGAAAGATCATTCTCAAAGCCTTTGAACCAATCCGGGACTTCTGATGGAGTCACCTCCTCGGGGGTTTCCACATGATTCTCTGCTTCACCTGTCTCTATCGATTGAACGGGAGCAGTTTCTTCTTGTTCCTGTATATACCAATCTGGTAAACTGGATTCTTCTGATAACGCATCCGGAGACTTTTCAGAATCCAGGTCAGTTATCCAGTCAGGCAGGTCAGATAGCGCCTCTCCTTCTTCAGGTTCAAATGAAAGCGGCTGCTCCAGCGCACTCCCATTCTTGCTGGTACCCGGCGGTAAAATTGCTGCGAGCCAATCATCTCGCTCGGGTTCGGCATCTCCGGTGGCTTCCTCCGGCGCGATCGACTGTAACCAATCAGGGATTTCTGCCGGCAGGATTTCTGCTGCTTCTTCTTGCAAGGAGGCATCGGCTATGTTGGCTGATGCAAGCGTTTCTTCAGTCTCCCCATCCGATTTGGTCCAGCCGGCATCTTTCATCCAATCTGGCACAACTTCCTCTTGTTCGGATATATTGGAAGTCGGGGTCGCGCTCTCAGGCGGGGTTTCAGGCGTTTCGGCTCTCGGCTCTTCCTGGATTGCTTCAGCAGATGATTGTGCCGCTGTCGTGGCTCCGGGTTTTAGGGTATTTAACCAGTCAGGCAGATTTTCTTCTTTGGTCTCTTCCCAGGTGACGCCAATATTTTGCGCCCATTCCGGGGTTCGTTCGTTTTCACCCGTTGCATCCCAGGCGGTGTGCTCGATCATCACTGCCTGGTCAGGAACCTGTTCGCTGGTAGGGGCAGAGGGAGATATAAAGGCTACGTATGGGTCCAGAGCATAAATCCGCTGTTGAAACTTCACCGCTTCATCCGCGCGGTTGGTGTTCGGCAGTATTTCTGCCAGCAAACGGTTGGCTTCCTGGCAGAAAGGCAGCTTGCTTAACAGGTCGCTGCACACCTCTGCAGCATCATTTTTCATACCGCTGACATAATACAACCGCGCCAGCAGCACACGCAGATCCAACCTCTGTGGGTCTTCTACCAAGGCTGCACGGGTTTCGGCGATCGCCTGTGGATAAAGCTCACCGCGGGTATACATGCGCACTAACGCGCCGCGCGTCAGGCGGATGCGCGGCGGTTCAACACCGTCTCGCCGTCCATATAGGCGGCGCAGCTCATCCTGGATCGCCGGATTAAAGGGTTGCACTTCATAGGCTCTTTCCATGTGCCAGATGGCAGCATCCAGGTTCCCTTCATCTTCGCGAATGATACTCATACCGATTTGCGAGACAAAATCATCTGGGATGACCGATAGCACACGTTGGAGAATATCCGCAGCTTCGCTGTACCGCTGGCTTTCTAGATAAGCCTTGCCTAAGAGGCGGTACGTTTGAATGTGCTTTGGATAGGAATGCAGGATATTTTTGGCATGAGCGATCGCCTGCTCGATTTCGCCCCGCTCAATTAAATTCTCAATTTCTTGGACATAAGCACGTAAGGGAATTTTGGCCATAGAAGTCAACCTCCGCGGATTAAGTATGCAACATTCTTTCGTAATCTGCAAGTGATTTTTTGGTTTATGATTAATCTCGAGTTAACAAAAACGCAGAGCGGAAGCCCACTGACTTATGAGGGACTTCCGCTCTGAAGCTGATCATACGAAGGAAAGAATGGGCGGTTTTGCAGTACCTGAAATTAATCACCCAGGTAATCGCGGAGTTTGCGGCGAATGGAGGGGTGGCGCAAACGGCTGAGCGCCTGCGCTTCGATCTGCCGCACGCGTTCGCGCGTGACACCCATCTTCCGGCCTACTTCCTCTAAAGTGTACGCCTGACCATCCAGCAAGCCATAACGCAGCTGCAGAATGCGTACCTCACGAGGAGGCAGGGTATTCAGCACTTCTTCCAAGTGCTCACGCAGCAGGTTGAAGGTCGCCATTTCGTCCGGTGGCGGCGCCTCATCGTCCTCGATGAAATCTCCCAGTACGGAGTCTTCTTCATCATCCGTCGGCGTCTCCAATGAGAGCGGGCGGCGTGCAACCTGGATCATATTCTCCACTTTCTTGGGTGGTACATCCAGGGCTTCAGCCAGTTCTTCAACGCTGGGTTCGCGGCCCAGGCGCTGCGTCAACTGGTGCTGAATGCGCAGCAGCTTATTGATCTGATCGCCCATATGCACTGGCACACGAATGGTGCGTCCCTGATCCGCAATCGCCCGGGTAACCGCCTGGCGAATCCACCAGGTGGCATACGTGCTGAACTTATGGCCACGGCGGTAATCAAATTTCTTCGTCGCCCGGATCAGGCCAATATTTCCTTCCTGAATCAGATCTAAGAAGGGAACACCTCGCCCCATGTATTTCTTCGCTACACTGATAACCAGACGCGAGTTAGCGGTTATCAGGTGCTCGCGGGCAGTCCAACCATCCTCGATCAAGCGGCGCAGTTCGTGCCGGCGACGCGCATTGACGTTACCGCGGGCCAATTCTTCCCGCGCCATACGCCCGCGTTCAATCCGCTGGGCCAGTTCAACTTCTTCCTCAGCAGTCAACAAAGGCACGCGACTAACTTCTTTGAGGTACAGGCCAATCGTGTCATCGGTATCAATGTTAGCGAGGTCATCGAGCGTGAGGGGTTTTCCACCCGCTTCATTTTCCTCATCTTCATTGCCCAATCCTTCAGGCCCAAGCTCATCCTCAGAAGGTTCGTCAACAATCTCATCTTCCACGTACGGAATACCCGCGCTTAATAACGCAGCAAAAGCCTCTTCCAATTGCTCAACATCCTGTTCCGCTTCCGGGAAGAAATGCAGGATATCGTCAATGGTTACATAGCTCTTCTGACGCCCCAGTTCAATCAACCGGGCAATGGCAGGGTATTCTTCATCCTCATCCACAACATTAATCAACACATCATCCATAGATACGCCTTCCAGCACCTCATTACGAGATGGATTATTCCAATAACACTCACAATTTCCTAAGTGCTTCGTACAATAATTTAAGGACGAAGACACTCGTCATTCCAGAATACACTTTTTTAAGGTAAAAATCAATACCTTATGCACCTCTGTATCACAATCGATATGTATTAAATGAAACCTGCTGCATTTTCCAGCACAAATACGCTAATTATGGCGTAGGGGTTGGCGTCGCTTCACCGGTATTCGACGGCGCTCCGCCAGGGGTGGGTGTGGTTAGCAGCAAGGAATCTTTGGTTAATGATCCTAAGAAGCCATCGACTGAGCCTTTATCGACAATGACCGGGGCTTGATTGTTTACCTGTAAATAGTAGCCCGAGCCCGTCGGAGTGGCATTTCCAATACGCAATTCGGTTTGTTTGCCTGTTTTATCCTTGAGGGTCAGTATTGTTGCCGGCTGAGCTAAACCGGTCACGGTGCGATCAATATTCTCAGGAACCGAGGCCAGGACGAGCGTGGAAGTGATTTGCGAACGAGCTTCTTCGATCGGCCCTGGGGTTACTTTCTGGGTGTTCTCTGGGCCAAGCAGCCAATCGCCCTGAGCATCTTGACTGACTTGCAGCGTGCCGCCTTGTTGATCTTTACGCTCTATCGAGACGACATCCGTATCCGTCAATCCTGGCAGCAGCTGCGGTTGAACGGTGGCGCTGGGGGTAGCGTTAGCTGCGCCGACCTGAGGGTTTTTCTGCAAATAAAAGGCGAACCCCAGCAGGACAATGAACACGCCTAAAACAATCCAGGTTTGCTTGCGGATCATGCCTAACCTCGTCTCCGGCGCTGCACCCAAACGGTGACACCGGTCAGCACGATCACGGCAGGCATCAGGAAGATCGAACCCAGCAAGATCAAGCCCATGGTGTACTGCTGCGGCGGTGCTATGAAGCGCTGGACGGGCTGGCGCGGGGTCAGGCTGATCAGGTTATCTTGAACCGCTGTCCAATCGATACCGTTTAGAATAAAATCGCTGTTACCATACTGAGTAAAGCCCTGGCTCCCGGCAAAGTCGGAATCACCGACCACAAAAACGCGGGCCTTAGTGGTGCTGTTCTCGCCGGCGATGGCCAGTGTCAGCGGACCGAGCAAGTCTTTCGACGCATCCGGCTTGATTTGCTGACTCTGCTGGGCTTGCGCCTGGAAAGCCTTCACGTCGGTAACGCCCCAGGCCAGGTTTGAAGTTTGAGCAAGCGGTGTCAGCGTAACGCCGGTAGGCGCTTTGTCCACCTGAAGGCTGCGGGCGCTGGGGAGCACAATGGCCTTCGAGTACATCTTGTCAGTGATGGCGTGGCTTTGAAACTGCTGCGAGATGGCGACCAGCGGCTGGCTGGAGGTGGGGTCAACCACCAGGTCATCATCGAGCTTAATGCCCCAGGTTTCGTCCAGGTATTTCGCCATTGGGTCACTCTGGCCTTGAAAATCCGTTACCGCAGTTGGCTCGGCCAGGTAAACCAGGCAGCCGCCTTTTTCCTGATAGGTTTTAATCAGATTGACTTCCTGATCGGAAAGCGGCTTGGTTGCCCCGGCGACCACAATCGCCAGAGCATCATCCGGAATCTTAGGCGTGGCGAGCAAATTTAAAGTGTTGACGGTATAGTTCTTCGAAGTCAGAGAGGACTTCACCTGGGCGTAATTATTGCTGCTGGTGCTGTCCATGACGTACTCGCCATGACCAGTCAGAAAATAGATCACGCGTTTACCAGGGTTGGCCAGGCGGACCAGCGCGCCGGTGAGGTCTTGCTCACTGGCAAAGGTAACCTGTTCCTGGCGATCCTGCATCATCAGCACGATGGTGCCATCCCGGGTGACCTTTGCCTGCTGCGCGAGGACGGGGTTCGCTTCTGGATTGATGAACTGAAAATCAAATTTGCCATTGCTCTTGGCTTTATAATTCGTCAGCAGGTTATTGGCGGTGGAGGAATCTACGCGCGGGGTATAGAACGCTTCCGCTTTTACCGGTTCTTTCAGGCTTTCCAGCGTTTTGATGGTTTCACTGGTCAGGCTGTTGGTCTTGTCTTCTGTCAGGTCCCATTGTTTTGAATGACTGGAAACGACGAAGTTGATCACCACCACAATGCCGATGAAAGCTATGGAAAGCAGGAGCGCATTACTGCCGTAACGGGCCTGGCGACCGGTCATCGTTTGCATAGCCCGCTGCGGGTCCATCAGAATGGACAGCCCTAACCCGACCACGACCAACGCCAGACAGATTTGAATCGGCAGGGCAAAGTTATGCTGCACAATATATAAGCCGGCGGTGGCAACAGCCGCCAACCCGGCCAGATACAGGCCAATCGGGGCGAAACGCCGCAAATCACGTTTCATCATTATCGCCATCTCCGCGTTTCTACGGATACGGACCCTATAAATAAGGTAACCGCGATCACGCTAACGAAATAAACGACATCTTTGATTTCAATAATTCCTCGGAAGAAGGTGGGGTAGAAATGCTCGCTCAAATCCAGGTAGGTCAACACATTGTTACCGGAGGCGGCGCCCATTGCCTGGGAAGGATAACCGATCATCCACAGCACCAATAAAATGCCCAGGGTGGCGAAGAACGCGGCGATCTGGTTGCTGAAAAATGAAGACGCCATGACGCCAATCGCCAGGAAGGATGCCGCCATTAAGAAAATGCCCAGGTAACCAGAAATTAACAGCCCCTGATCGATCCCCGGTTGAACCAGGCGGTTAAGGATCAGTGGAAAGACCCAGGTTGCCAGCAGCAGTGTGAGCATAAAAAGCGTGCCGCCCAACCATTTTCCAACGACAACTTCCCAGTCGCGCACTGGGGCGGTCAGCAATATTTCCAAAGTGCCCGATTTTTGCTCTTCTGAAAGCGCGCGCATCGTAATGGCAGGGGTAGTGAACAGTAATAGTGTAACTAATGGTGAGAGCACCAGCTGAATGTTTGGCGCGAACTGCTGGGCGATGCCCGAAAGGACACCGGCGTAAAAAACCACGCCCAGGATCAGCAGGATCGCTAAAGCGACCACATAAGCGATGGGACTGATAAAGAAGTGTTTATATTCTTTTTGGGCGATGACCCAAAGATTGCGCATAGGGACTCCGCTCCTTCTTTTAGACTGCGGCGGCCGGCTCAACGAAATCGCCCGTTTCATAAGGGACTGGTTGAGTTTCGTCGCGGGTTAATTGTAAGAAGATGTCTTCCAGACTCAGGCTGACGGGCTGAAGCTCGAGCAGATCGAGACCGGCATTGATCACAGCGCGGGCAACCTGGGGGCGAGCGTCCTGCCCGGGATACGTCTCGAACTCAAAGCTGTTATCAGTCTTAGAGGTGATGTTCAAGATCCCTGGCAAAGCCTTTATCTCGGGTAAAATGTCGCTGACTTCACCGCGCACCCGCACAATGACGCGCTGCGCGCCAGTTAGCCGGGCTTGTAGTTGTTCGGGCGTATCCTCAGTGACAATGTGACCTTTATTAATAATGAGAACCCGGTTGCACAGCTGCTGGACTTCAGGCAGAATGTGGGTGGAGAGCAGCACAGTGCGATCTTTCCCAATCGACCGGATCATCTCGCGGAACATGACGACCTGTTTCGGATCAAGGCCGATGGTTGGCTCGTCCAAAATTAAAACCTCCGGTTGGTGAAGCAGCGCCTGGGCCAGCCCAATGCGCTGCCGCATGCCTTTCGAAAGTTTCCCAATATACCCATTTGCCCGATCCTGAAGCTGAACCATTTCGAGCGTTTCAAATATACGCTGCTTCGCGTTCTTCACTTTGCGCAGATCAGCCATATATTTCAAATACTCGTAAAGAGTCATTTCCGGATACAGGGGAACAGTTTCAGGCAAATAACCTGTAATGCGCCGGACAGCCAGGGATTCTTCGATGACATCATGCCCACCAATCGAAACCTTCCCAGCGGTAGGGGGCATATAACCGGTTAAGATACGCATTGTTGTGGTTTTACCAGCGCCGTTGGGCCCTAAAAAGCCCAAGATTTCACCTTTTTCGGCATTGAAGGTCAGGTCGCTAATCGCGCGACGAGACCCGTAATCTTTGGTTTAACCAAAAACACGAATCATCGTGTCTCCTATAAATAAAAATTTCCTGCAGGTTGTATTTTTGCACGATACGAGCGGGAGTGCCGTCCCGCCCGCGAGTGTGTCAATGTATAAATGGCCCTAAAAATTAACTGCAATACAATATACAACGCTGAGTAACGAAAGTCAACAACAATTCGTAACTCTAATCTAATGCTAATCTTCACATTACATTCCAAGAACAATGCTGTAAAATAAGATGGGTTTATTTGGTTCGTGAGTGATTGCACAATTTACTCTGTAGCTCCACTTTACATTTTTAGGAGGAAGAATGAATATTCTGGGTCTCGCCAGGCATGGCTTGAATAATTTCGAGCAAATTGCCATCGTATTGGTTGTAATGACAGCTTTCATCAGCTTGATTTACGCCTGGCTGCTGCGGTCCAATGTAATGAAGAAGGACAAAGGCAGCCCCAAAATGCAGCAGGTTTGGGAAGCTATTCGGATTGGCGCAGATGGCTACCTTGGCCGCCAGTTGCGAACGATTTTGCCGGCGATTGGTTTGTTGACCGTCGCTTTATTCTTGAGTGTTTATGTTGTTCCCCCCAGCCGCGAGGCATTGGAAGAATTCCCCCAAAACACCCAGATCATCATTGCAGTAGGCCGCACCATTGCCTTTATCATGGGTGCCTCCTTCTCCTTGATTGTGGGTCAGTTGGGCATGCGCATGGCTATTCAGGCCAGTGTGCGTTCTGCATCTGCCGCACGCCGTGGTTTTACAGAAGCGCTCTCCATCGCCTATTATGCGGGCACAATTACTGGTATGCTCACAGATGGCCTGGGCTTGTTCGGCGGTACGGTAATTTTCATTATCTTTGGTAAAGCAGCCCCGGATGCTCTGCTCGGCTTTGGCTTCGGCGGCACGCTGATCGCGTTGTTCATGCGCGTCGGCGGCGGCATTTATACCAAGGCTGCTGATGTCGGCGCGGACCTGGTCGGGAAGGTTGAAAAAGATATTCCTGAAGACGATCCGCGCAACGCGGCAGTCGTAGCGGACCTGGTCGGCGATAACGTTGGTGACTGCGCGGGGATGGCTGCGGACATCTTCGAATCATACGAAGTCACGATCGTATCTGGCTTGATCCTCGGCCTGGCGCTTCTGGCGCAGACCGGCGAATTGAAATGGATTGTTTTCCCGCTGATTATTCGCGCGATTGGCGTAATTAGCTCGATCCTGGGAACGTTCACCGTCCCGATTTGGGAAAAGTTCCCGATCAAAGCGCTGCGCGCGCATGACGCGGAAGAAGCGATGTTCCGCTCTTATGAAGTTTCGAGCATCAACACCATTCTGTGGGCGTTTGTTCTGGCGATCTTCTATGCCCATGATTGGCGCCTGGGCATGCTGACCACGGTCGGTGTTAGCCTGGCAGTCGCTTTCAACCCGTTGACTTCTTATTTCACTTCCACCAAAAAGAACCCCGTTATCGAAATTGTCAAATCCACCAAAACCGGCCCGGCGACCACCATTCTTTCTGGTCTCTCCGTTGGCATGGAATCTTCTGTGTGGGCGCTGATCGTGATTGTGATTAGCTTCATCGCCGGCCTGCTGATCTATCAGAGTGCAGGCACGCTGTACGTTTTGTACGCGGTTGCCATGATCGGTATTGGCATGCTCAGCCACACCGGTAACAACGTGGCAATGGACTCTTACGGCCCGATTTCAGACAATGCTAATGGCATTGGCGAAATGGCCTGGCATGATATGACCGATGCGGATACGATTAAAGCGCGCCAGATCATGGCCGACCTGGATGCTGTTGGGAACACCACCAAAGCCATTACCAAAGGTGTTGCCATTGCTTCGGCAGTCATCGCCGCGGTTTCCCTGTTCGCTTCCTATATTACTGATGTGGGTCGGGTTCAGGCGCAGCTCAATCTGCCGGTGCTTAGCTCCATTCGCATTTCGGATACACAGGTATTCATTGGCTTCTTACTGGGTGGAGCGCTGCCCTGGTTATTCAGCTCACTCTCCATTCGGGCTGTAAGCCGCGCGGCAGGCCAGATTGTGGAGGAAGTCCGCAAACAGTTCCGTATTCCGGGCATCATGGAAGGCACAGTAACCCCGGATTATGCGCGTGTGGTTAGTATCTCGACCGCTTCTGCTCAGAAAGAACTGATCCCGCTGGCGACGATCTCCGTGCTTCTGCCGCTGATTGTTGGTCTGATCCTGGGGGTTGAAGCGCTGGGTGGTTTCCTGGCGGGCGTGATCCTGTGTGGTCAACTGCTGGCAGTATTTATGTCCAACGCTGGTGGCGCCTGGGATAACGCCAAGAAGGCTATCGAAGATGAACCTCGCAATCTGGTTGGCAATACTGGTAAAGGCTCTGAGCGCCACAAAGCCAGTGTCGTTGGCGATACGGTTGGCGACCCGCTGAAGGACACCGCTGGTCCGGCGTTGAACCCGATGATCAAGGTTGTAAACCTGGTCAGCCTGCTGGCTGCTCCAATGATTGTGCAGCACCGTGGTTCTGTATCTTATGTTATCGGCGCCGTCCTGCTCGGTGCAGTGATCTGGGCCATCGCGCAGAGCAAGCGCTCTGCCCCAGAAATCGGTGGCGAAGCTGCTCCGGTGATAGGCGACTAAGCTTATTCCTCTAATCCAAAAAAATAGGACCGGCGATTCAACCGCCGGTCCTATTTTTTTGGATTTTGTTTTACTGCGGTGACTGGCTCGCCTGTGCAGAAAGTGCATCGAGGGTTTGTTGAAAATCGTCTGGGTAAGGAGCCAGCATGGTAACGATATTTCCTTTTAGCGGATGGCGGAAGGTGATCTGCGCCGCATGCAGAGCCAGCCGTTGGATGGGTAAATCTTCCTCCACTGTACTGGCACGTTTATCCAGCAGGGTTGGCGGGTCCAGGCTTTTGTAAAGCGGATCGGCCAGGATCGGAAAGCCGGTTACGGAAAGGTGGGCGCGGATCTGATGCGTGTAGCCTGTTTTGGGCAAGGCCGCGACCAGCGTAAACGGACCCAGGCGCTGCATGACCTGGAACACAGTTTGGGCGGGTTTGCCGCGCTGCGGATCAACTACCGTGCGGTGTTTGCGGTCGCCATTGATGCGTAGGGGCAGGGATACATTGAGCTCCTCCCAGGTGGGCATACCCACCACGATGGCGTGATAAACTTTCTGGATTTCATGCTTTTCGAACTGCTTATTCAAATCTCGGTGTGCATCGGCGCTGCGCGCAAAGAGCATAATTCCACTGGTGTCTTTGTCCAGACGGTGAACTACCCATACTTTGCCGAATGTTTCTTCGAGGATTTTAGTAAGATAGGGCAGGGTAGGATCATATCCGTCACGAATGGTTAATAAACCTGCGGGTTTATTGATTACCAACAGGGCCTTATCTTGCCAGAGCAGCAGGTCTTTTCCGTCCATGAGGTTCGGATGGGGCTGTCCAAACTTCTGGTTTGGACAGCCCACCTCGTAAATGTTAGCCTTTCTGTTTCACTGCCTACCAGGCGTAAGCTTCAGGGGCCTGCCCGCCAGGGCCGGGGAAGATTTCATCCAGGCGTTTGAGGGTATCCTCCGAGAGCTGGATTTCGAGGGCGCGCAAGCTTCCATTGAGCTGTTCTACGGTGCGCGGACCGGTGATGGGTGCAGTCACAATCGGGTTGGTGAGCAGCCACGCCAGGGCAACATCGGCGGGTTGTTCGCCAAGCTCTTTGCACAGCGCTTCATAGGCTTCGATCTTGCCCTGGTTCTTTTCCAGCGCCTGCTGAACTCCTTCGGATGCCCGGCGGCCGCTTTCAATTTTCTGCAGAACGCCGCCTAATAATCCGCCGCCTAATGGGCTCCAGGGGATCAGCCCCAGGCCATACGCCCGGCAGGCCGGGATGACTTCCAGTTCGACCATACGTGCATTCAGGTTATACAAGCTTTGTTCGCTGACCAGACCCATAAAATTGCGCCGTTTGGCGATCTCATTTGCCTGGGCGATATTCCAGCCCGCGAAGTTGCTGCTGCCGACATAGATCACTTTGCCCTGCTGGACCAGAGTTTCCATGGCCTGCCAGATCTCTTCCCAGGGGCTTTCCCGGTCAATATGATGCATTTGATACAGATCGATATGATCCGTCTGCAAGCGGCGCAAGCTGTCTTCACAAGCTTTGCGGATATTCAAGGCGGACAGCTTCTGCTGGTTGGGCCATTCGCCCATTTTTCCGTACACTTTGGTTGCCAGGACGACTTTATCGCGCCGTCCGCCACCTTGTGCCCACCAGCGGCCGACGATTTGCTCGGTAACGCCTTCGCCCATCTTCCACCCGTAGACATTGGCCGAGTCGAAAAAATTGATGCCTTGCTCAAGGGCCTGGTCCATAATCTTGTAACTATCCTCTTCGCTGGTCAGGGGGCCAAAATTCATCGTTCCCAGGCACAGCCGGCTAACGAGCAGCCCGGTGCGGCCCAAATGAGTATATTCCATCGCTTTCCTCCTGTAGGGTGGTGAAAGTTTTCTCACGGTTTCAAGCCGTGTGAATTGCGTGCTCAGTCTTGATTAATGACACGGCGGGACGCTAGTTCTTCGCCCCTCCCCCAGAACTTGCTGCCGACCAGATTCGATGGCTTTGAGATTTGGTCGATTGTCATAAAATTGTTAAAATGAGTATATCAAAAAATGCTGGAAGTTTCTTGTTTTTTGTCTGGTGAACATTTTACTCTCGAAGGTTTGGAGGATTTATTTATGCAAGTTGTACTCGTTCATGTGACTGTAAAGCCGGAATGTATTGCGGATTTCCAGAAAATATCCATCGAAAACGCCAGTAACAGTGTCAACGAGCCAGGCGTAGCCCGTTTCGACGTCCTGCAGCAGGCTGACGACCCCACTCATTTTGTGCTGGTCGAAGTATATAAGACGGCTGATGCGCCTGCCCGGCATAAAGAAACAGCCCATTACCTGGCCTGGCGGGACAAAGTGATGGATATGATGGCTGAACCGCGCTACAGCATTAAGTATCAGAACATCTTTCCGGATGAAAGCGGTTGGTAGGCGGCCTGACCAATGACGGTGAAGCGTTTTGAATTTACGACCGCTAATCAAATTATTTTTGGTGCAGGAACGCTGGCTGAGATTGGCCAGGTCACGGCTGGCTTTGGGCGAAAGGCTTTGCTCGCCGCTGGCGTTCACAACCCCAACCTGGACCGGGTGGTGAGCTTACTCTCAGCCAGCGGGGTTACCTGCATGCATTTCCCGGTGACCGGTGAACCGACCGTCACCTCGATCGAGCAAGGTGTGGCGGCAGCCCGGGAAACCGGCTGTGATGTCGTCATTGGTTTCGGTGGAGGCAGTTCCCTCGATACAGCAAAGGCCATTGCGGCGATGCTGACCAACCCCGGGACGCTGCTGGATTATCTCGAGGTAATTGGGCGCGGTCAGGTCCTCCGGCAGGTGCCGGCGCCGTTTATCGCCGTTCCTACTACAGCAGGGACCGGCAGCGAAGTTACTCGCAACGCAGTGCTGGCGGTACCGGAAAAACAGGTGAAAGTGAGCCTGCGCAGCCCGCTGATGCTGGCCCGCAGCGCATTGGTGGACCCCGAACTGACTTACAGCCTGCCGCCAGAGGTGACAGCCGCCGCTGGCATGGATGCACTGGCCCAGGTGATCGAGCCATTTGTCAGCAGCCGGGCCAACCCCTTGACCGACTTGTACTGCCGAGAGGGCATCGCGCGGGCGGCCTGGGCTTTACCCCGGGCATACCAGGATCCTCAAGACGCCCAGGCTCGAGAGGCTATGGCCTTTGCCAGCCTGATGGGAGGCCTGGCCCTGGCGAATGCCGGGTTGGGGGCCGTACATGGTTTTGCCGGGCCGATTGGCGGAATGTTTTCTGCGCCACATGGCGCAGTTTGTGCGGCGCTGCTGCCCGCCACCGTGGCGGTTAATCTCCAGGCCCTGGCCGCCCGTGCGCCTGAAAATCCGGCCCTGAGGCGCTATCTGGAAGTTGCGCGCCTGGTAACGAGTTTGCCTGACGCGACCACCGGCGACCTGGTGCGCTGGTTGGAAGATTTACGCTCCGCGCTGCATATTCCTGGTCTGCAAGACTACGGCATCACCCAGGCTGCCTTCCCAGTATTGTCAGAAAAAGGCGCGGCAGCCAGCAGTATGAAAGCGAATCCCATCCCTTTGACCGGAGCCGAAAGGATGGAAATCCTGGAGCGAGCGTTCGCCTGACCGGCTCCAGACGTTTGTGTTTAAGGCTGGTCGATAAAGTAACTGGCCCCTAAGATACCCGGCCCGGCATGGACGAGAATGGCGGGCGGCAGATCATAGACGGGGATCTGCGAAACAGGAATCCCCAATTCATAACTCAACTCGGCTGCCAGCTGGCGGACTTCAGCTTCCGCGTCTCCATGCATAACGCATAAGTGGGCAGAGGGGTTGTGCGGGCAGTCGGCCAAGACAATTTCTTTTAAGCGAGCGACAGCACGTTTGTGCGTTCTTTGGCTTTCATACGGTTCGATCAGGCCCTCCCGGAAAGACAGGATCGGTTTTACTTGCAGCAGGCTGCCGAATAACGCTTTCGCAGCCCCGATCCGCCCGCCTTTGAACAGAAATTCGAGGGTGTCCACCGCAAAATAGACTCGTTCGCGCTTCGCCATGATTTGAATGTTTTTAACAATGGTGTCAGCATCCTCTCCATCGGCAGCCCACTGCAGCGCATCAAGCACGACCGCTCCCAGGCCGCCCGCCACCAGGCGGGTATCGATTATGCGAATATCCGCGCTGGGAAAATCTTGCGCGGCCACGCTTGCGCTGCGGAACGTGCCGCTGACATCTGCTGAGGGGCAGATCACAATGGCGGTATCCCCTCCTTCGGCGACTTCTTGATAGATAGGGGTGTAAAGCGCGGGGGGCGGTGCGGCGGTCTTTGGCAGAGCAGCGCTGACGCGCAGGCGTTTTAGAAAAGTGAGCGAGTTCATCTCGGTGTCGTCCCGGTAGGTTTCTTCTCCAAAAACGATTATTTGGGGGAGGTAGTAAATCCCTTTCTGGTGGGCTTCGTCAGGAGGAATACAGGAAGTCGTGTCAGCAATGATTTTAATCATGATTATGTCCTTATGAAGAAGAATGGATTACACGGGCAGTTGGATGATCACTGGAAGAAATTCAATAACGCCAGGGGTATGGTTATAAAACCTCAGGAGCAGTGAAGGAATGGGTCTTTACTAACTTGAAAAATGAAATAATCGATACCATTCCGATTATATACGATTAAAGGCGATATGCGCTGAAAAAGATTGTACAAGTCTTTTTGATAGGATTGGGAATGGATTACTCTCAAGTAATTTGGAAGATGGAGGATAAGCGAAAGGCCGAAGGCTTTGAATCCTATTTTCAAGTCAGGCATCTAATGGCTATAATAGTAAGTGGTTGACAACCAGCATCAACCGGTAGGCTTAGAGGGATATTTTACCAATACAGGAAAAGGAAACAATCCATGATTTCACAAAATGTAGGCCTTGTCGGGGATGAACCCATCGGGTTTGTCGTATTTGGGGTAACTGGCGATTTGACCCGGCGCAAGTTAATCCCGGCCTTGTATGAGTTGAAACTGGCTGGAAGACTGGAAGTCCCATTTTATATTATTGGTTTTGCGCGAAGGGATTGGTCTGATGAAACTCTGCGGGAGAATTTGCGTGCAGGGGTAGAGGAGTTCGCGCGCACGAAGCCGATTGATGATGAAGTCTTAACCGATTTGCTCTCCAAAGCGCATTATGTGCAGTCGACCTTTGATAATCGGGAAGGTTACTTGAAGCTGCGGGACGTTTTGGAAGAACTGCATATCGATAATGTAATGTTTTATCTGGCGACCCCGCCAAAATCGTACGTAGAGATTATTCGTAATATCGGGGCGACCCAGTGCACCAGCGGCTGCAACGGTTGGACCCGCCTGGTGATTGAGAAACCGTATGGGCAAGACCTGACCTCTGCGGAAGAACTGGACCGCGAGGTACATGAAGTTTTTCGCGAAGAGCAGGTGTACCGCATCGATCATTACCTGGGTAAAGAAACGGTACAGAATATCCTGGTCTTTCGCTTTGCGAATGGTATCTTCGAGCCGCTGTGGAGCCGTAACTATGTGGATTTTGTGCAGATTACCGTGGCAGAAACGGTGGGGGTAGGCACCCGCGCAGGTTATTATGAATCGGCTGGGGTGATCCGGGATGTCTTTCAGAATCACATGCTGCAACTCCTGGCTCTGACGGCGATGGAGGCCCCAGTGGCTTTCAATGCGGATGCTGTACGAGATGAGAAAGTCAAGGTGTTGAAGGCTCTGCGCCCGCTGGATGGACGGGAAGCGATTCTGAATACCTATCGCGCGCAGTATACCTCGGGTATGGAAGATGGTCACCGCGTGCCAGGTTACAAGGATGAGAATGGCGTCTCTCCAAACTCTATCACGGAAACTTATCTGGCGGTGCGCACATTTGTGGATAACTGGCGCTGGGCAGGTGTACCGTTTTATTTGCGCTCTGGCAAGCGCATGCCTACCCGGGTGACCGAAATTGCCATTCAGTTCAAACAACCGCCGCTTTCGCTCTTTAACTGGCAGAATATGGCCGGCAATGCGCCGAATGTTTTAGTGCTTAACTTACAGCCGGATGAAGGCATCACCCTGACTTTTGGGGCGAAATCGCCGCGCCCGGTAAACCAGATCGCACCGGTGGAAATGCATTTCAGTTATGAAGAAGCCTTTGGCACCGAACCTCCCGAAGCCTATGAACGCTTGCTGCTGGATGGTTTGACCGGTGATGCGACCCTGTTTACCCGCAGTGACGAAGTACTCGCGGCCTGGGCCTTTACCACAGATATTCTGCAAGCCTGGAACCACTATCCGGTGCGCAATCTACCGGTGTACGAATCCGGGACCTGGGGCCCGCCCGGTGCGGATGATTTTATCTCGCGGGATAAGTGGGTCTGGCGGAATGCAGTTTAAGATCATGCATAAAGGCGGTCCTTAACAACCGTTAAGGACCGCCTTTTTCGCACAAACCTTTGAATTACTTTTCTTTTATAACCTGTTACCGCAGTTGGGGCAGGTTATTTCGTTCTGATAGACGACATAACCACACCTGCGGCAGGTGATCGGCTGTACGGTGCCTAAAGGCGCGCCGCAAGCGGTGCAATGCGGTTCGCCAACCGCGTTTGCCGTACCGCAGTATTCACAAGTCATCCGGCGCAGGCGCTCCGAAAGCTCCTGGGTCGCACCCAGAGAGCGGGCGGTCTGGTCCAGTACTTTCCAGACTTCTTCCGAAAGCTGCAAGCTCTCGATATCCTGGGCGATATCATCCAGGCGGTTGAGCAGGTTCAGTGGATTGCGCAGTACAGCAATGGCGCTGACGCCCAGGCTGGCGGCAACGCCCAACCAGGCCTGTTCGCCTATCTGGGCCGAGACGCCGTCTTCAATGCGCTGGAAGATCACACTCAACGCGGTTTGCCCGCCAGACATCGGCCGGTTCTGCGTGGCGATTTGCACGACTAATTTGTTCGCATCGCCGATGCGCTGGACGCGGAAATTTCCGCGGTTATAATAGCCAATCAAAGCGTTGGCCAGATCTATTGGATCGATGTTGCCGTGATAGATGCGCTGGTTCATACTTCTCGATTATAATCAGATATTGCCTTTTGTACCTCAGAAAATCTGGAGTGTTTCATGCGTAAACGATGGGTTACTCCCATTTTGTGCTTATTTTTGCTGCTTTTTACCCTGATCTTTTCCTGGAATTCCCCCGTTCAAGCCAATAACCAGCCGCTGCAGCTGCCTACCGTGGCCGTCGCCACGGTAACCGGCACGCCTTCTGGCCCGATGGCCGTGGTCGTGCCGGGGAATGAGCCGCAGGTCAATTTGCGCTCCGGGCCGAACGCGTTGTACGATCGGGTGGGGGTGCTGCTGGTGGGGCAGCGGGTGCCCGCGAAGGGGCGGTCACCGCAAGGTGAGTGGATCGAAATCGATTATCCAGGGGTACCGGGGGGGACCGCCTGGGTGTATTCTCTGTATGTCAAGATTGAGCCGCCGACCCAACTGCCAATTGTTGAACCGCCGCCCACGCCTACCCTGGCTCAGACGGCAACTATCGATCCCACCCTGGCAGCAAAGTTTGTGATTACCCAGGCCCCAACCCGGCTGCCAACCTTCACCCCACCGCCGCCGCTGCAAATTCCAACCTTTCCGGTTGACCATGGCCCATCCCTGACCAGCATCCCGATGGGGTTTGTGATCCTGGGTCTGGCGGCGCTGGGGGTTTTCCTCGGAATTGTGGCTTTTTCACAGCGATAAGGAAAACCATTTTATCAGGCAAGCGCCATTTGCGGTTGCGTGCCTGAATGGTTGCGGATCAGGCTAATTTTTACTGGTAGAAGTTTTCTAACCCACGCAGGCAGTCCGCGCTTAGCTTGTGGCCGACTTCGCTTTCGCAGTAGGTTATCTGTGCACCGACGGATTGCAGGGTGTGCACGGCGAATTGGGCCATTTGCACTGGAACAGTGTCATCCTGCGAACCGTGCGCAATATAGATGCGTTTGCCGGCGAGCGCAGCATAGCGCCCTGGCATGGGGTCGGCCTGGGGTAAAAAACCGGCCAGCGCGATGATGCGCTGCACTTGCTGAGGGTAATTGGCTGCCAGGGCATACGTCATGGCGGCTCCCTGGCTGAAACCCATTACATCAAAAGGTCCTTGCGGCGCATCGACTGCTTCCCGCCACTTTTGAAAAGCGGCTTTCAGAGCGTCGGCTGCCGGACCAAACTCCTCCAGGGTTGGCCAACTGCCCGTGTGCGGCAGCCAGCCGTAACCGCTTTGCGGCGCCTGGACTGGGCCGCGTGGGGCGAAAATCCAGGTACTTGCGGGGATCTTGCGAGCAAAAATCCACATGACGGTTTCATCCCCCGTCCAGCCATGCAGGAGCAGCAGGGTGCGCTGAGGTTTAGCCTGGTTCTTGGGCGGTTGAATGCGCACCGTCCAACCATTTAGCGTGGTGGTATAAGCTTCATTCTTCATTGGCACGTTTCACAATCCAATCGATCAGCACGAAGAAAAAAAAGATGAGCAGCACCGGCACCAGGCCGATGCCGAGACAAAGCAGTCCTAACAGGGCTGAAGCCTGCCCATAAAACAGGTAAATCAGACCGTCGCCGATGATAAACAGTAGCAGCAGCGCTCCAATGGTTAGCTGCACATTGGTCTGGCGCGCATAGCGGCGGAGGTCGCGGGGTTTCATTCCGGTTTCCCCGGCGGCGCCTGGAGGCGTGTTTTCCCATTCCTGGCCCGATCCTTTCTTGCTGGGGGACGGCGCAAGCTGCGCAGCAGGCGGTTGGTTAAGGAAAGGGATTTTCGAATTTCCGGGATCGCCGCCGCGGCTGCCCGGTACCCGGCTTCTACAACCTCATCCGGATTGACCTGGTCTAACATGCCGTACTGGTGCACGTTGGGCCGGATGATGACTTCGGGCCGGTCGATCTCCAGACGCATCTCGGTCAACATCCGAGAGGTGATATCCATTGAATGCAGGAAGATGCGCAGAGATTGCCCGACCCGCAGGCGGGCGAAGCCTTCGATAATGGGCGTGGGGATGGGGAAGGATACCGGGGGCGTGAGGTTGAATTCGGGAATATGATCCCATTCCGACTGTTTGGGATTTAAGGCTACGGCTACTACCGGCAGCCGTGGACTTAATAAACGCGCCAGGTTCACCGGCACCGGATCAAGCACGCCACCATCGACCAATTCGGCCTGTCCGTAGATTTTAGGTGGGAACACGCCCGGGATCGCCAGCGATGCCAGGACGGCATCTACCACCTGGCCCTCATTCAGGTATACTTCCTGCGCAGTGCGGATGTCAACTGCGGTGCAGGCAAAAGGCAGCTTCAAATCCGAAAATTTGCAATCACCTAACACCTGCGCCAGGGCTTCCACCAGCCCGGCATTTCCGATCAGGGATGGGCCGTCACTGGCAGTGCGGCTGTACAACCGGTTTTGATTCATACTTTCCAGCAGCGAAACGATTTCATTTGGACGATAACCAGCAGCATACACGCTGCCAATTAATGCGCCAATGCTCGTCCCGGCAATGCTATGAATGTGAAAACCGGCCTTTTCCAGGCAGTCCAAAACGCCAATGTGCGTGATGCCTTTAATACCGCCGCCGCCCAGGGCTACACTGATCTCCATGCGCTTACCGGTCGAGCGACTTGGCCAGTTCCAACAGGCTCATATCCAGCTTTTTCTTGTGGGTGACCACCTCATCATAGGGCGTGAGGGTAATCTGGCCCCTGTTCAAACCCACGAGCGCGCCGCATTTTCCTTCCGCGAGGTACTGCGTCGCCCCTGCGCCCAGGCGCGTGGCCAGAATCCGGTCAAATGCGCCGGGTGCGCCGCCGCGTTGGATATGCCCCAGCTGGCTGGCGCGCACCTGAAAGCCTAAGCGCTCTTTGTGTTCGTTGAAGAACTGCATCAACCCATCCGCGTTATACTTTGCCCCTTCGGCTACAACCACCATGGCATGTGCCTTGCCGCGCTCATAAGCATGGCGGATCTCAGCAGCCACTTCCTCTGGATTCGTTTCAATTTCAGGGATGATGATGACTTCTGCTCCCCCAGCGATGCCCGACATTAATGCCAGGTAACCGCAGTCGCGGCCCATCACTTCTACCAGGAAAGCGCGCTGGTGTGAGGAAGCAGTTACTTTCAGCCGGTCAATAGCTTCCAGGGCGATATTCAGCGCGGTATCCACACCGATCGTCATTTCCGAACCAAAGAGGTCATTATCGATGGTGGAGGCCACGCCAACCACAGGGAAATCAAGTTTAGAAAGTTCGTAAGCGCCGGTCTGAGAACCGTTTCCCCCAATCACGACCAGGCCGTCAATGCCATACTGGTTCATCGAACGAATTGCTTGAAGGCGACCTTCTTCCGTGCGAAATTCTGCACTACGCGCGCTGCCCAAAACGGTGCCGCCTTGTTGGATAATGCCGCCGACGTCTCGCGCGCCCATCGGGCGGATATTCCCTGAGATCAGCCCGGCATAACCGTGATAAACACCAAACATTTCCCAACCCTTATCGATCCCGGTCCGAACCACGGCTCGGATTGCGGCATTCATGCCGGGGGCATCCCCCCCGCTGGTTAAAACTGCAATTCGTCTCATCCTTTGCTCCTTCTAAAGCATTTCCCCTCGCTGAGAAGTGAACAGATCTCCCCGCGGATTCTTCATTAATCTAATTATACGGGCGGACCTGCCTTTTTACGGGTATGATATCCCCAACTTGACGCGCGACTTCCTGATGCGTTTTTGCGCCGGTTGCGGTTTATCTCTGCTGCTTTCGATTTTAGTGAATAGATAATAACTGCTTAAGCCCCAGGATCAGCGCCTGAGCGTCTTCTGGCGTGTTATAGGCCTGGAAAGAGCAGCGCACCAATTTATGACCGTTCCATTCGAGAACGGGAATCTCAATGTGGAAGGTTTCATACAGCTGGTTGTGGATATCCAGGGGGTTGACCTGTTCAGGCAAAGGCGCGCTGGCCATCTGGCCGAACCATTCCTGAGTGAGTGGCGATAAAGGTGGCTGCCCGCTGAGGCTGGCGATTTCTCGAACCGTCTGCGCAGCCAGTTGGTGGCAGGATTCCCGAACGGTATTCCAGTCATGCGATTTTTGGAAGGCAATTGCATCTGGAACAGACAGGAACGCCGAGAGATCGCGTGTGCCTTGCATTTCAACAAAATCGACCAGGCGGTTGGAGCCAGTGTTGTCGCTCTGGTATCCCCAGGAAACAATCAAGGGTTCGATCAAGTTCATCACTTCCGGGCGGGTATATAGAAATGCTGCGCCTTTTGGTGCGCATAGCCACTTATGTAAGTTGCCAGAATAGAAATCCGCGCCCAGCTCATCCAAATTGAGCGGGATCTGCCCGGGAACATGCGCGCCGTCGATGACGGTCAAGATGCCTTGTTCGCGGGCCCGGCGGCAAACTTCCTGAACGGGGAAGATCAGCGCTGTAGGGGAGGTGATCTGACTGAGGAAGATCACGCGAGTGCGGGGCGTCACCCCGGCCCATAAATCCTCTAAAAAAGCTTCCTGGGTACTGACTGGCACAGGAATGGGTTGGTTGATATATTTGAAGCCGTTCAGCTTTGCAAGATATTGCCAGGTGCGATCAAGCGCGCCATATTCGTGATTGGTGGATAAAACCTCGTCCCCCGCTTTCAGCGGGAGTGACCTGGCGACGATATTCAGCCCGGCGGTGGCATTGGTGACATACGCCAGCTGGTTGCTGTGCGTGCCCAGGTAGTCTGCCAGCACTTGCCGGGATTGTTCTAACAGCTGGTTGGCGCGGCGGCCGATGAACTCGGTGGGCTGGCGTTCCAACTCCCGCTGCCAGTATTGGTAGCGTTCAAATACGGGCGCGGGGGTGGCGCCAAACGAGCCATGATTCAGGTAAATAACCTGCGGCTCCAGCAGAAAGTCATTGCGTAGCGATTGGGTTGTGATTGGATTCATGAACGGGCATTATATCAGAAGGGAATTTATCTGTAGCGTATTTAAATACGGCCAATTTGATCAGTTCACTGGCCGGATCGCTTCTCGTCGGTGGGATTGGGTTGGTGTCCAGGATTGGCCGTTTTTTCTCTGGTTTGGTCATGCTATGGTCGGGGTAGATATGTTAAAATGACAGGTATGGGTGTAAAAGTCGTTGCGAACAACCGTAAAGCACATTTTGAATATTTCCTCCTGGAACACTTCGAGGCCGGGATTGCCTTGCAGGGCAGTGAAATTAAATCGATCCGCGCCGGGCAGATGAGCCTTCAGGAGGCTTATGTGACCATTGATGACCGCGGCCATGAAGCCTGGTTGGTGAATGCTCACATCGCGCCGTATGATCCTGCCAGCTATCAGAATCACGATCCGCTGCGCCCGCGGCGGCTGCTGCTGCACAAGCAGGAGATCCGGGAATTATGGGACGCCGTTCGTCAAAAAGGGGTTACGCTTATCCCTGTACAGGTTTATTTGAAAGATGGCCGCGCAAAACTAGACCTGGCAATCGCGAAGGGCAAAAAACTGTACGATAAACGCCAGGATATTGCCAAACGCGATGCCGAGCGGGAAATGGCCCGTGAGTCACGCATGCGCAGCCGCGGCTAGGCCCCTTATTCTGCTTCTTTCCGGGATTAAACGATTATGTTCGCAAACAATGCTTTTGCACTGGCAGCGTCTTTTGGCCTTGCGCTGGCCTGGCTGCGCTTCAACGACTTCCTGGCTCAGCGCAATTGGATCAGCAGCCCGTTAAGTCGTAAGCTGATTCACATCGGCACTGGCCCTCTATTTGTGCTTTCCTGGCTTTTCTTCCGGGATACGCCCTCCGCCCGCTTCCTGGCAGCCTTGATTCCGCTGGCGATCACCGCCCAGTTTGTCCTGGTTGGGCTGGGCTTGTGGCGAGATCCAGCAGCAGTCGCCGCGATGTCGCGCACCGGCGACCGGCGGGAAATTCTACGCGGGCCGCTCTATTATGGCATTGCTTTTGTTATCCTGACGGTTGTTTTTTGGAACACGTCTCCAGTTGGGATCACGGCGTTGATGCTGCTGTGCGGCGGGGATGGTCTGGCGGATATTGTGGGCAAGCGCTTTCAGAGCGCCCCGCTGCCCTGGTCCCCTCGGAAGACCTGGGCAGGATCCTTGGGCATGTTCCTGGGGGGCTGGCTGTTAAGTGTTATTGTTCTGGCAGTTTATTATGCCCTGGGTGTCTTCCCAGGGAGTTCTCAGCGGCATTCTTCCCGCGCTCACCCTGATTGCTGCGGCTGCCACTTTAGTGGAATCACTGCCCTACAGAGACCTGGATAACCTGACAGTGCCCGGTGTAGCGGTGCTGCTGGGTTTGCTCTTTTTTTAATCTAGAAGGATATCCTTTATGCTTGAAATCGATGGTTCGAGCCTGACGATTGCGGATGTTGTCAATGTTGCCCGGCATGGCGAAAAAGTAACCCTTTCCGCAGCTGCCTACCAGGCGGTTCAGGAATGCCGGCGCAATTTGGAAGCGATTGTCGCGACAGGCCAGCCAGTTTATGGCATTAATACTGGCTTTGGCATCTTCGCCGACCGGCGGATCCCGCGAGCAGACTCGGCTGCTTTGAGCCGCAACCTTATTCTTAGTCATGCGGTAGGCACAGGCCCGGCGCTGCCAGAGGAAGTGGTACGCGCGGCGATGCTGGTGCGCGCCAATACCCTGGCAAAGGGCTTTTCCGGCGTGCGCGTTGAAATTATCTGGACGCTGCTGGAGATGCTTAATACCGGGGTAACCCCGCTGGTTCCGTCGCAGGGCTCGCTGGGGTCATCGGGGGATCTTTGCCCGCTTTCGCACATGGCGCTCGTTTTCACCACGGATGAAGCGGACCGGGCGGCTGATTCCGGGCAGGCGCTCTACCAGGGCCAGTTATGGGATGGGAAAAGCGCTATGCAGCAGGCGGGGATTGCGCGCCTGCGCCTGGGGCCTAAAGAGGGCCTGGCGCTCAATAATGGCGCGACGTTTTCCGCCGCGATGGCTGCCCTGGCGGTTGCCGACGCGGATTACCTGTTGAAACTGGCCGATTATTCCCTGGCGATGACGCTGGAAGCGGTGCAGGGCTGCCAGGCTGCATTTGATCCGCGCCTGCATATTGCGCGCGGGCACCCTGGCCAGATTCGCGTAGCGCAAAATGTTCGCGAAATCACCAGCGGCAGTTCACTGCTCGACAGTTCCAGCCGGATTCAAGATGCTTATTCATTACGCTGCGCGCCTCAAGTGATGGGGGCGGCTCGGGATACGGTAGATTTCGTACAAGGGGTTATCGAACGCGAGATCAACGCGGCGACGGATAACCCCTTGATCTTCGGGGCCGAGGATGTGATCTCGGGCGGCAATTTCCATGGCGAACCGGTCGGGATGGCGATGGATTATTTGGGGATTGCGATGAGTGAGGTTGCGGCTATTTCCGAACGGCGCGTCTTTCGCTTGACCGATGGCAAACTAAACGCGGGTCTTCCGGCGATGCTGGTCGATAACCCGGAAGCGGCTGGGTTGAATTCGGGTTTGATGATGCCGCAGTACACTGCCGCCTCGCTGGTGCTCGAGAACCAGACCCTCGCCGGGCCGGATTCAGTCCGCTCCCTACCAACTTCGGCAGAACAGGAAGATCATAATGCCAACTCAATGACCGCTGCGCGCCATGCGCGATCTATCCTGGAAAATACCGCGCACGTTATCGCGATTGAACTATACACTGCCGCGCGGGCTTTAGATTTGCGGCTGCGGGATAACCCTGACGCGCGCCTGGGAACTGGCACAGCGGTTGTTTACCAGCGCTTGCGACAAGAAGTCCCCTACCAACCTGGGGATGCCTGGTGGGGGCCAGAGATCCAGCAGGTGCACGAACTGATTGACCAACATGCTTTTGGCGCGCTGCTAAAAGCAACCGCTTCTTGACGAACTCGTCAGGATTGTTGACAAACCAACCGTTTCTCGTTATCTTTAGTCATATGCCACAGCAAAAACAACTTACTCGTAGAGATTTTCTAAAGGTGTCCGCGGTTACCAGCTTAGGCCTGGGTTCTCTGGCATTTCGACCCTGGAAATTGTGGACTGAAATGCAGGCTCCGTTTCCCGATGTGGAAAAAATGGGCCGGGTGACCCAGGGCAGAGTAGATATTCGCGTAAAGCCTTATGCCGACGCCGCGATCACCAAGACCATTTACGATGATGCCATCGTGGTCTGGCTGCGGGAGGTGGTGGGTGAAGTGCCGGGTGGGTATGGCAGCAGTCATTGGGTGGAAACACCCGATGGCTATATTTATGCCCCGCGCTTGCAGCCAGTCTGGAACCAGCCGAACACACCGGTGCAGCGTTTGCCGCAACTTTCCGCAAATGCCGGGCCGGGCGTCACGAGCAAGGGCATGTGGGCCGAGGTATCTGTGCCGTATATAGACATCATCATGCGCCAGCCGATCAGTTCGACCATCTACAAGGAGCGGATGAAGATTGGTTTACCACCTCGCATCTATTACAGCATGGTGCTTTGGATCGATGACATGGAAGTTGAGGCGGATGGTAAGGTGCTCTACCGGGTAAATGAGCGCTTTGGCAACCCTGGCGATGTTTATTGGGTCCCGGCGGAGGCGATGCGGCCCCTTACTGCGGAAGAAATCAGCCCGATCAGCCCGGATATCACGGATAAACGGGTCGAAGTTAACCTGACGCGTCAATCGTTGAGCTGCTTTGAAGGCAACAGCGAGGTATATTTCTGCCGCGTTTCTTCTGGCGCGAAATATGATGCGCAAGGCAATGCCGTGGATAAGTGGTCCACGCCACTGGGCGATCACCCTATTTCGCGCAAGCTGGTTTCACTGCATATGAGTGGTGAAACGACCGGCGATTGGCCGGCAGTCGCCTGGACATCAATTTTTGCCCCCGGTGGGGTGGCGATCCATTCTACCTATTGGCATAACTACTTTGGCGTGCCGCGGTCGCATGGCTGCGTCAACTGCGCGCCCGAGGATGCCAAGTGGGTCTGGCGCTGGATCTATCCCTTTGTGGGCCTGGAATCCGGGGATGTTGATGTGAGCGCACAATGGCCGCCAGTTGGTGGGAGGGTTGTGGTCGTCGAGTAAGGCTAGGAAGAAGTGTACCTGGGATGAAGTTGAAAAGATGGCTGCTAATTTTGGCAGGTCTGTTCGTTGGCATTTTTCTGGGAATTTGGTTTTTGTTACTCCGTCCGCAATCCGTGGCAAGCACTGCCGCCCGGCGCTTGCCGCCGGTGGTCGGCGCTCCGGTCCCTGATTTTACCCTTCCCCGGCTGGATGGGACGAAGCAGGCCTTACACGCCCTGCGCGGCAAGCCGGTGGTGATCAATTTTTGGGCGACCTGGTGCCTGCCCTGTAAAGAAGAGATGCCCTTGTTGGAACGTTACGCGCAGAAATACCCTGATCAGTTTATTGTCCTGGGAATTAATTCCGCGGAAGAAGAACAGGTGGTCAAGAATTATGTGCAATCCTTGGGGATCACTTTCCCAATCCTCTTAGATCAGTCTGGTTCTGTAACAGAGAGTTATTACGTGCGCAACTTCCCGATCACCTTTTTTGTTGATGCGCAAGGAATGCTGCGCGGACAGCACCTGGGCACTTTGGATGAAACCGCGTTGGTGAAGTATTTACAGACGATTGGAATAAAACCATGATAACAGTCACATTATATTATCAAGCGCAAAGTCCGGAGAGCGATCAGGCGCTGGCGGATTTAAAGGCGCTGCAAGAAACGCTACCTCACCAACTGGTACAGATTCAAGCGGATCAAAATCCGGCACTTCTCGAAAAAATTGGTGGGATATTACCGTATGTTGAAATCGGTCCATACCGGCTGCGCCCGCCTTTTACGAAACAAGACCTCCAGATTATGATAAGCGCTGCGCGCGACCGGGCGGGCCAGTTGGAACAGGTGGACCAGGAGAATTATCAGGAACGGCTGCAAAAAGGTCATTCTGTTTCGAACGGAGACCGGTTCACGCGCTTCCTGGGATACCATTACCTGGCGGTGGTAAATATCTTGCTGTTTATTTATGTTGGATTGCCTTTCCTTGCGCCAGTTTTGATGAAGGATGGCAGCCCTGGCAGCGCCAATTTGATTTACCGCATCTACTCACCCATGTGCCACCAGCTGGCTTTTCGTTCGTTCTTTTTGTTTGGTGAGCAGCCGTTTTACCCGCGCACGCTGGCCGGGGTTGCGGATGTGATTCCATATGAGAAAATCGCCAATTCAACCCAGATCGATATCCTGGCAGCGCGAAACTTTTTGGGGAATCAGACCGTTGGATTCAAGGTGGCTTTATGTGAAAGGGATATCGCTATTTATCTCTTTATGCTGCTCTTTGGCCTGATTTATTCCACCACTGGTCGCCGCTTGCGATCCATTCCCTGGTATATCTGGGTGACGGTAGGGCTGGTGCCAATTGGTCTGGATGGCTTTTCACAGCTTCCCAGCCTGATGGGCCCACTGCCTGAATGGCTGTCCGCTCTGCCAATCCGCGAGAGCACGCCGTTTCTGCGCGTGCTGACCGGCGGCTTATTTGGCTGGATGACCGCCTGGTATCTTTTCCCGCTGCTTAATCAGACTGCGATGGAAGCCCGCATGTTGGTCGAGCATAAACAGGCTGTGGTGCAACAATCACAACTCTCAGGGCAGGGTTAGGATTGGCAGAGCGATGCCTTTTCAGCAAAGTGGATCCCTGCGCTACTACACCTTTGGCTTATTTGACCAGCATGGAATAATCCATGGCTTATTCACCCGCCAGGGGGGCATCAGCCCGCAGCCTTGGGACTCACTCAACCTGGGCGGTACGGTTGGGGATGAAAGAGCGAACGTGGTGGAAAACCGCCGCCGTATTTTTGAGAGCGTTCAACGCCCGGTTGATTCCATCTATGACAGCTGGCAGGTGCATGGTCGGGAGGTGATCTGCGCCCATGCGCCGCGTCCATTGGATGCCCCGCACCTGAAGTCCGATGCCATTCTCACCGACCGGCCTGAAATTACCCTGTTTATGCGCTTTGCTGACTGCGTGCCCATCCTGTTGTATGATCCTCAGCATCATATAGCGGGTCTGGTGCATGCGGGCTGGCAAGGGACTGTGGCGCACGTCGCGAAAGCAGCCGTGGAACGCATGCAGGTTGAATACGGCAGCCAGCCGGCTGAAATATTGGCAGGGATTGGCCCCTCCATTTGCGTTGAGCATTATGAGATTAGCCGCGGCCCAGAGGTCGTTGAGCGAGTCCGGACGGCGTTTGGGAGCAATGCGGATGCCGTGCTGTGGCGGAATAATGGCTCCATTCACCTGGACTTGTGGAAGGCGAATCAGATGGTGTTGGAAACCAGCGGGGTCCGTCAGATTGAAGTATCCGGGCTGTGCACTTTCTCGGCGAACCAGGACTGGTATTCACATCGCGCGGAGCATGGAAAAACCGGGCGCTTTGGGGCTCTGATCGCCGCCAGGCAGAAATAAGCAGTTGCGATTTTGATATTTTCTATTGCGGGGAACATTTTGTTTACCAACCTGCACCGGTAACATCGAAAAGGCCGGGCAGCTTTTCGGGGAAATACAAAGATTATGGAAACGCTCTCGAAGGATATTCAACAGAACTTAGCGGAAGTGCAGGGGCGGATCGCTCAGGCTGCGCGCTCTGCCGGGCGCACTGAGCAGGATGTGCGCCTGGTGGTGGTCACCAAATCTAAGCCCGTAGAAGTGATTCGGGCGGCGATCGCTGCAGGTGCGCGGATCTTTGGCGAAAATTACCCCCAGGAAGCTGTAGGAAAGATCCAGACGCTTCAAACTGAAGAAAACATTCAATGGTATATGATTGGTCATTTGCAGAGCCGTAAAGCCAGCTTGATCGCCGAGCATTTTGATATGCTGCAGTCGCTGGATAGTTTGCATCTGGCCGAAAAACTGGAGCGTCAGCTTGCTGAACGAGCGCATTTTCTTCCCACCCTGATCGAATTTAATGTCAGTGGGGAAGAAAGTAAATTTGGCTGGGCAGCCTGGGAGGAAAATCGCTGGGAGCAGTTACTGCCTGACCTGGAAAAGGTGTTGCTCCTTCCGCATCTGCATATTGAAGGGGTTATGACCATGCCGCCGTATGCAGACGACCCGGAAGAAGCACGGGTGTTCTTCGCCCGCCTGCGCCGCCTGGCGGAATTTCTGTCGGGTCACTTTGGCGCGGAACATTTCCAGGAATTCTCAATGGGCACAAGCGCGGATTATGAGATCGCGGTTCAGGAAGGGGCTACATTTGTGCGCATCGGGACGGCGATTCTTGGGCCGCGACTGCCAAAAGCTTGAACAGAGGCGGAAAATTCATCTTGTTGATTGGTTCTTCCAGGTATAATAATAGTGATGAACAATCCGATAAATATTCTCATTACGACGGTGGGGGAAATCCTTTCCCTGATGATTATTATCGATTCGCTGCTTTCTTTTGTGCTTCCCCCGTATAATCCGATTCGTGAAGCATTGGGACGAATTTTGCAGCCATTATACGCACCTATTCGCCGCATCATTCCGCCGATGGGGATGATTGACTTTAGCCCGATCGTTCTGCTTATTTTGATTCAAGTCATTGTTGGTTTAATCACATCAGTTATCTAAAACTCTATCGGATGGTGGCATGACGGAACACGAATTTTTTCTACATGATGGGCAATCTGGCGCAGCAATCACTGTGCGGATCACTCCGCGAGCGAGCCGCGACGAAATTAGCGAGATCCTGGAGGATGGGACGATCAAGGTCCGGCTGACCGCTGCTCCGAATGAAGCCAAAACGAACCTGGCACTGGTCCAATTTCTCGCGCAGGTTCTGGAAGTGAATCCGAAGCAAATCGAAATTGTGGCTGGTTTATCTGGGAATGATAAGCTGATAACGATCACCAACCTGGATAAACGCCTGGTGCAAGAAAGGATTTTGAAGAATCTTTCTTGATGGTTGGGGATACTTATAAAAAGATCAGGACTGGCAAAAGTTGGTCCTGATCTTTGTTTTAATAAGCTGGATAATTCAGCTTGAATACCGTCAGGGCGGGTAGTTTTCTACCCGAGATCTTGAGCCACCAAAAGGCTTGCAGCGCTGCTTCCTGCACTTCAGGCATTTTGCCCGTCAGCAGGTGATAAATCTCGCCGACCACAGCTTCATCGGGCTGCTCGCGCAGGTATTGTAAAGCAGCGATTTGCTCCTCGATTGAACCGGATTTCAACACCATGAGCAAAACATCCGTGGCGGGTTGATCGGGTTGGATCCCCATGCCTAACTTACTGGCAAAGGTGATCAACCAGCCAGCCTCGGAGGGCTTTGGCGGAAGCGCCGGGAGGGCCGGACTATTTTTTTGAAGGGCTTCAAGAGCCTCAGCGGCGGCGCTGCGTACAACCCACTGCCCATCTTCGACTGCCATTTTCTCCAGGACTTCCCGCGCCCAGTTTTCACCTATCCGCGATAATCCAAACACAGCAGCGCGGCGGGCCAGCAAATCGTCAGTGAAAGCGGCCTCTTCCAGGACTTTATATCCATCGCTTTGATTAAGCACCAGAGATTCGGCAGCGGCCTGGCGGATTTCCTCGTCTCCTGAAAGCAGGATTTCGACCAGGGCTTTTAAAGCAGCTTCACCAGGAATGGCGGCAATCGCCAGACAAGCGGTCTCGCGAACCTCAGATTGGGCATCAGCAAGGTGAGTCACTAAATCGTTGAACAGTGCGGGGGCGCCGACAGCGCCACAACCGAGCAGCGCTGCCCGGCGGATGAGCTGCGAACGCGAGCCAAGCAGTTGATGAAACAGTTTCTCTATCGAGGGGTCGCGGGACTGATAAAAAGCGGCGATGACGCGGGCCATCATACTGAAGGGTAGGTCAATCTCCTGCAAAGTGGTGACCAGTTTCCGCATAACTGTTCCGCGCCAGTTAGCATCCTGTGGCGCAGGGTGCAGCCAGCGCGCGATTAACAACAAAGGCCAGTGCAGCGGCGCAGAATCCTCCGCCAGTAAAGAGTTGACCCATGCCGGATGGTTGCTTATGGCTGCGGCAAATTGGAGGGTTTGTGTATTGACAGGCCACTCCAGGTTTTGAACAAGTTTCTCACAATCTTCTGGCGTGACATGCAGCCCGGCTAAGAGCCCCAGCAGTACGGGACTGGAAAAACTGAGGCGGTCTCCGGCGTGCTCAACCAAAATTCCCCCCTGAATTAACCCGGCCAGGATCGTTTCCCCCTGAGAGGCCGTCAGCTCGCGGCGCGATTTTTTGGGCGGTTTCTTTGGATTACCCCCTGACGGACCCTGGTCGCTTTGAGGATCAGGGCTGCTGCTCTGGTCCAAAGCACCTGACTGGGATGCGATTTTGGATTCAGACAGCAAACGTTCCATTTCGCCAAAGGTCAGGCTGGCCGTCTGGTTCATAACCATCTGTCTGGCAATCTCTTGCAGCGCCGTAAGGAAGGCTGGCTCAGGCAGGAAACGGACTATATGGGCCAGAAGAGTGTCAAGCAGATTTCCGCCTTGCAGATCGCCGGTGTGAGCGCCCCAAACCCGCAGCGTCCATTCCAGAGGAGAGGAATATCCGGTCTCGGCGGCTAACCAGTTTTCAATCAACACTGGCTCAAGCGGGGAGAACTGAGTATGCTTCTTTATTTCAGGCAAGAGTTGGGTGGTCCACAATTCCCCCCACCGCCGGGTAAACTGGCTGCGCTGAGTTGTGCTCCAACCCGTCAGGCTGAGGGGAAGGAAGTGGGCCTGAGTCAGGTCGCCCAGATAATCGGGTGATGCGGTGGTCACCACTTGTAATTGGGGATATTTTTGCAGCAGGCTGGATAGGTAGGTGGTGGCTGCCTGAAAATCAACGATGGGCAGTTCGTCCAGACCATCCAACAGTAGAACAATGAGCCGCTGCCGGTCACGAAAAATCGTCCGGATCGTTCTAGCTACCTGGGGCTGCATCACCACAGAAACCTTGCTGGTGACGGCACGGGTGAGATTCTGTAGAGGGTCCTGGCCTTCGGGCAGCTGTAGATCAAGATCCAGGACATGCATGAACAGGGGAACAGCCGCGGCGTAACTCCCTAAGACCGCGTCATGCCTAGCAACCTGGGAGGCCAGATGGGCCAGGGCAACCGTTTTTCCGGCGCCAGGTTGACCAATGATCGCGATATGTCGCCCGCTTTGCAGGGCTTGGGCTGGCGTGATGCGGGGAACGCTGTAAGAGGCGACCAGTTCAGGCCAATCGGGCAGGTAGGGAAGAATTTGCCCGGCGATGGGTAGCTGATTCGAGGGTGTGGATGAATTCTGGCTTTCAGGGGGAAGCAACAGCCAGGGTTGAACGAGGATTTCATCTAACGCGAAAATTGGGGCGGCCAGGTGTTGGCGCTGCGCCTGGCGCAGAGTTTCCCGACGAAGTTGATCTTCGACTGCGGCCAGATTGCGCTGGCTGAAAGCACGCCAGGCGCGCCGGACTTGTTCTCGCCAAAGCGGAAGATAAGGCCGAACCCTGGAAAATAACCACCATACCAGGCTGGCGGCGAGAAAGCCTAACCAAAACGATATGCGATCAAACCGGAATTCGATGGGTGGCATTGTCAACCCGCATAGAGGATCCGGCCGCAGGTACTGCACGTGACCAGTTCCTGTGCCGCCCGCGCGGCCTGCAACTCGGAAGGCCGGATGGTCGCACCGCATACCGTGCAAGAGCCTTCCCGGACGGTAGTGACCGCGACACCACTCTTACGCCTGCGCATGGCTTCATACATGCGCAGGCTTTCCTGACTGATCAGGCTTAGGCCCGCGTTGCGTTCTGCTTGCAGCCGTTCGCGTGTATGCGCAAGCTGTTCTCGTTGGCCTAACCAGCCAGCAGCTTTTTCTGCAAATGCTCCTTGCGCCTGAGCCAGTTCCTGCTGCGCGGCCTGTACCTGGTTTTCGCTATCTTCAACTGCCAGCATACTTTCCAGTTGTTGATCTTCCAGCCCAGCCAGGTATTTCTTCAGCGATACGATCTCTTTTTGCAGATCTTGCATTTCTTTAGGGTTGTGCAGCCGCCCGCTGTACAGGTTGGCTTCAACCTGCGCAATCTTGACTTGCTGTTCGTGAACCGCAAATTCAATTTGCTTGAGCTTCTGTTGTTCCAGGTGCAAGACCTTACTGGTATCCTCGATCGCCTGGCGTGCCCGCAGGACGGCTTCATCCCCGGCGAGGAGCCGATCGAGTTCTGCCAGGCTGGCATCAACCTGGTCAATTTGGGTGTCAACTTGTTGTAAGCGGTACAGGTGAAAGGCCTGATTCATATTGTGATTATAGAGGTGGATGGGATGTATGGCAAGCGATTTTGATTAACTGGGAACAATTGTAAGAACATAGTAAACTGAACGGCCGGAGAATCAATTGCAGCCGGATTTGTTCTCAAGTATACTCATCTTGCAAAATCCTATGAATCGAAAAAATCGTGTCCTCCTGCTGGTAGTGATCTTCCTTACAGCAACGCTGCCCTATGTTATCGCGCTGTTCGCTGGGGGAAAATCGTTTACATTTGTCGGTTTCCTGATTAATCCCCTGGATGGGGCATCTTACCTGGCAAAGATGTACCAGGGCTGGGCAGGCGCCTGGCGTTTTACACTGCCGTTCACTGCGGAACCCGGGAATGGTGCTTATCTTTTCCTTTATTATCTTTTCTTAGGACACCTTGCGCGGTGGTTAGGCCTGCCGCTGATCCTCATGTTTCACCTGGCGCGGCTGATCGGCGGACTGGCTTTGCTGATTGCGTTGGACCGTTTCTATCAACTCGTTTTCCGCGATCACACGCATCTTCTGCAGTTAGCCTGCTGGCTCACCTTGATCGGTTCGGGCATGGGCTGGCTGCTGCTAATGACCGGTTGGCTGCCGGGGGATTTCTGGATCGCGGAAGCCTATCCGGTTCTGTCAATCTACTCAAACCCGCACTTTCCGCTGGGGTTGGCGCTGGTTTTGGGGTGCTTTACGCTGCTCCTTGAGGAACACATCCGGCTGCGTTATCTCAAACTCGCCACGCTTGGACTGCTCTTGTCGATTATTCTGCCCTTTGGTGAGGTGATCGTCGTCGTCGTCTCGGTGGCCTGGTTGATCTGGACCTGGTTTGAAACACGCCGCTTTGCCTGGCAGCCAGTTTTTAGCCTGGGCCTATTAGGTGGAATATCGCTTCTGTACCAGTTTTTCGCTGCCCTGACTGACCCGGTTCTGGCTATTTGGAATGCCCAAAACCTTACCCCATCCCCGCCTGTGTGGGACTTTTTGTTCTCATTCTCACCGGCGCTTCTGCTGGCCCTGCCAGGCATACCCTTTCTGTTTCGGAGTAGGCAGAATAACCCGGTCTGGCGCTTGCTCTTGATCTGGTTCTTGCTGGGCCTGGGCCTGATTTATTTTCCTTTCCCCTTACAGCGCCGTTTTATGCTTGGCTTCTACATTCCGACTGCTGCCTTGGCAGTATATGGGGTTGAACAGTTACGCCAGCATTACCCATTAAAACAAAACGGTTAGGTGCAGCTTTATTGGGCCTGTCTATCCCCTCAACTCTCCTTCTGATTTTAATCGGTCTCTTTGGCGCTTTCAGTCATCAACCTGCATATTACCTGACTCAAGCTGAAACGCAGGCGGTATCCTGGATACAGGCACATACGGATCCTGGCGCTTTAGTCCTGGCATCGCCGGATATGGGTCACTTTATCCCTGGATTAACGGGGCGGCGGGTAGTATATGGGCATCCATTTGAAACAATAAACGCAGATCAAGAAAAAGAATGGGTAAACGCTTTTTACCAGGAATCTGGGCCTGCTAATCTGGCCCTGCTGAGCGGTCACCGAATCAACTATTTAGTGTTTGGCCCTCGCGAACAGGCGCTTGGCGGGAAGATTGACTTGAGCGGTTTGCAAAAAGTATTTCAGTCCGGTTCTGTGCAAATATTTGCGATACCAGAGAGCCAGTAAATGCGGAAACGTTTCTTTTTAACTTTATTTATCTTGCCTGTTTTTATCCTGCTGCCGCACCTGACAGAGTTCCCCTTTCTGAAAGGATCCATTTACTCTGACCTGGCTATCAGCCACTATCCAAACGGCTGGTATTTGCAGCAGGCGCTTCTGCATTGGCGGACGATTCCATTATGGTCGCCGACGATCTTGAGCGGTTATCCGTTTGCCGCGAATCCTTTATCCGGGCTAGCCTATCCGCCCGGGTGGTTGGCGCTGCTTTTCCCTCTGCCGCTCGGCTTTAACCTGGTCAGCATTCTTCATCTGATTTTTGGTGGCGTTGGCATGTACTGCCTGCTGCGGGCGGAAGGCTTGGGTGAAACGGCTGCGCTGCTCGGGGCGCTGACTTTTGAAGCGATGCCTAAATTGTTCAGCCATTTGGGGGCAGGTCACCTGACACTGATCTACGCCGTCACCTGGACGCCCTGGCTGTTCTTTGCGGAGCACAGATCAAAGTCTTCACCGCATGTGCGCTGGATTTTACCGGGGGCGGTTCTAGGGATGATCGCGCTGGCGGATGTGCGTTGGGCGGCTTATGCCGGGCTGGCCTGGGTAACCTATGCTTTGTATTTGCATCTGGCGCAGCCTGGAAAAGAAAATCAGCGATCCTGGCTCTCGTGGGGAGAACAGCTTCTATCCAGTGTGCTCTTCGCCGGACTGGCTGCCGCTCCACTGCTCGTGCCGCTGGCTCAATATACTCGCTTATCCACCCGCAGCGCGCTTACTGCTGCTGATAATCTGACGTTGTCTATGCCGGTTGGGCAGCTGCTGGGCTTAGTTTACCCGCCCATCGCCGGGACTGCTGAATGGATGTTTTATCCGGGCGCCCTTGCCATTGGCCTGACGATTTATCTCGTTTGTATCCGGCCGGCGCGCAGGCAAGCTGCCTTTTGGCTGGTTATGCTTCTTGTCACGCTGCTCTTTTCTTTAGGCGCTAACTTCCCTCTACTTGCCTGGGCGGCGCGCCTGCCCGGACTGAATATGCTGCGCGTGCCGCCGCGGGCGTTGTTTCTCACTGGAATGGCGTTTGCGGCCGTAACAGGATATGGCTGGCAAGCTCTCGCATCTCGAATTACTTCAACTGAGGCGCAAGGGAAAGATCGGGCAAACCTGTTATTGTTTTCCATCACTGCCTTTGTATTTCTGCTATCGATTGCGGCTGCGCTTTTTGGGCCAAATATCCTATCGCGGGTGCAGTTTTTATGGGGGGGGATTTTTCTGCTGCTTAGTGCCGCGCTCATTTTTATTGCAAAAGCGCGCAGAATTTCGTCAGAGAAATTAATGGTTCTGGCCTTCTCGCTTAGTTTAATCAACATGATAGGCGTAAATGGCCTATCGCTTGACTTTCGGCAGGCACAATCCGTCATGGCTGGCGGGGAACGGCTGGCAAGTTTTCTCCATGCACAGGCGGGCGGGCAGCTTTTTCGCGTCTATTCACCCTCATACAGCATCCCGCAAGATGCCGCCGCTCGTTACGATTTGCAGTTAGTGGATGGTGTTGACCCACTACAACTGGCGGATTATGCCCGATATATGACGAAAGCTAGCGGCGTACCTGCTCAGGGTTACAGTGTTACTCAGCCCCCCTTTGCCACTGGAGATCCAGAACTCGATAACCAAAAGTATATACCGAACGCGAAGTTAATGGCGCTGTTAAACGTTCGTTATGTCGTTTCGGCGTATCCAATGGAAACGCAGAATTTAAGGTTCCTGGCACAGGTCGGCCAAAGCTACGTATATGAGAACGAGTTGGCGCTGCCTCGGGTATGGATCCAGAAAGCCGATGCCCCAGCGGGTGAGCAGATCCTCTCCGAACCGGTAATGGCCTGGTCACCGAATCAGATCAAGCTTACAACGAACGGCCCAGGCCGGTTGGTTCTCTCCGAGCTGGACTACCCGGGTTGGCAGGTGCAAGTAGATGGCAAAGTTGTTGAAGGGGTGCGCGTAGCCAATATATTCCGAGGAGTCGATCTGCAAGCAGGAAAACACGAGGTTACTTTTACCTTCTGCCCACTCACGGTATATACAGGCTGGGGCCTGGGCGGAATTGCCTTGATTGTATTGATCAGCACACTTTGGTTAAGAAAACGGGGGCAGCATGGTTGAGCGGTGGGAACGAAAGTGGAGGGGTTATCTGACCTACCTCAAACCTTTCTGGATCATCCTGCTCGCACCCTGGCTGCTGCTCGGCCCGGCTCTGATTTCAAGGGAAAGTGCTGTTTTGGGGAACTCCAGCGTTACAATTTGTTCCCTGGTGGACATTTGCCTGGGATAGCTTACGGCAAGGGGTACTGCCCTTATGGAATCCCTTAAACGGTTTGGGTGCGCCGTTGTTGGCTAACTACCAGACTGCTTTTTTCTATCCTCCGAACTGGCTGCTGCTGTTGTTAGCGGGTCTGGCAGGAGCCCAGGGGGTAGCGTTTGGATTTACGTTACTAACGATCTTGCACCTTTCCTGGTCTGGACTGGGGATGGCTTTCTTCTTGCGCAGGCTGGGCTTCTCGTGGCTTGGACAGGTAGTCGGCGGTCTGGCTTTTGGGCTCTCTGGTTATGTGATTGCCCGGTTGGGCTTCTTTAGCATGGTCTGGGTGGCGGCCTGGCTGCCGTGGGTGTTGTACTTCGCGGATCACATCGCTAGCCCGGTAAATTTTCAGGCAGATCCGCGAGCAAAACGCTTTGTTTTTTCATTTGGCCTGGCGGGCTGCATTGCCATGCAGCTCCTGGCAGGCCATGCGCAGCTCACCTGGTATTCTATGCTGCTCATGCTGGCCTGGGTGACGGTTGGCGCGCTGCGCGGGGGTGGCATCCGGCGAATTCCCTGGGCATGGCTTTCGTTGGGGGCATCCATTGCGGTGGCGGTAGGATTATCGGCAGTCCAGCTTATTCCTACGTTTGAATACTTGCGCCTTTCTCCAAGGGCGAATGCCGTAGCAATTACTGATGTGATGCGCTATTCGTTTTGGCCCTGGCGGTTAATCACCCTCTTTTCTCCAAACTTCTTCGGCAACCCGGCAACTGGCGACTATTGGGGTTACGCCAGTTATTGGGAGGACCACCTGTATGTTGGGCTACTCCCGTTATTGTTAGCGCTTTCAACTGCGTGGTTGTTAATCAAAGGGACCGTCCGGCGTAAGCGCTCCTCTCGATGGGTATTAGTCGCGTTCCTCTGGTTGGGAATGCTGGTAACGTTCCTGCTGGCGTTTGGGCAGTATACCGCGATATTTCCATTCTTGTATGCTCACGTACCTACGTTTGCTATGTTCCAGGCTCCAGCGCGTTATTTGATCTGGGTTGCTATTGCCCTACCGATTCTGGCTGCGGTAGGAATTGAACACTGGCGCTGCCCTACTGGGAGAGGTTTGTACTGGTTCCGCCTGGGAACAGCCGGTGCGTTTGCGATCACGCTGGGCGCTGGATTAGCCGGTTTTTTCATGAAGGATGTGCGCCTGACTTTTATCCGCTCTACCGCCGTGACAGGCGTCTGGGCGCTGGGTGTCGGCCTGCTGACCTTGCTTATGCCAATTGTTGATAAAAGGGGCTGGCGAAAATATTGGAATACTGCAGTAATCTCCTGGACGCTGCTCGATTTACTCATTACCGGCTGGAGCTTGAACCCGACAGTTAATTTGGGCTTTTATGCACAACAGGGCGGTGTTCAAAATCAGGCACCCGCCTTAACAGAGAACCAGCGCTTGTACCTATACAGTCAAGAAGAGTATGACCTGAAATTTCGGCGCTTCATGCGTTTCAACGACTTCCGTCCGATTGAAGATTGGCAGTCATTGCGCAGTGTGCTATTACCGGATATTAACCTTTTGGATGGCATTGCATTGGTTCGGAATTTTGATCCCCTGGTGACCGAACGATATTCGCGCTTCGTAGAGATGATCGATGGCTTATCTTTAAGCGATCAGGCTCGCTGGCTGCCCTGGATGGGCGTAGGGGTGGTAGAGCACATCGACGGCAGAGAACCCGCAGGGGTGCGCTTTGATCCCATTCCTGGGGTAAGGCGGTGGCGATGGTATCCCTGTGCAAAACAGGTAGGCTCCAGTCAGGATGCCTGGTTGGCTGTAGAAACAATGGCTCGACAGTCAGCTGGCCCAGATCTGAATCGGGTAATCCTTGAATCACAAGATACGCTGCCGCCCAATCCAGAGAATTGCTCTGCTCTATCTGTAGCGCAGTATGCTCAACTCACTTTAGAAAAACCGGACCAACTTACCTTCACGCTTACAACTGCTTCCCCAGGGTGGTTCTTCCTGGCAGATAGCTGGTATCCGGGCTGGCAGGCCAGCATTGATCAGAAATCCACCCCAATCTATGCCGCTGACTACCTGTTCAGGGCAGTTTATGTGCCGGCAGGCACGCATAACGTAACCTTCCTTTACCGCCCATTTGGGTTTTATTTCGGCGGGATGTTTAGTATACTTGTACTAATGTTAGTGACATATCATTTCACATATCGCGGACGCAAGCACAGCTTTGCTTCGTCCAGATCATCAGAATGAAAACCAACGTACAGGAGACTGGTATGGAAGCGGAGTTGACTGTTAACGATGTTCAGCTTTTCGCCGACCGGATTATTGACAATCTTGGGCTTGTCATTGTCGGTAAGGAGCATGCTTTAGAATTGACCGTAGTTGGATTACTTTGCCAGGGCCATATCTTAATTGAGGATGTTCCGGGTGTAGGTAAGACGGTACTTGCGCGCAGCCTGGCTCGTTCATTAGGGGTATTGTTCAGCCGTATTCAGTTTACGCCAGACATGCTGCCCAGCGATGTGACCGGTGTTTCGATCTTTAACCAACAGTCGCGCCAGTTTGAGTTTCGCGAAGGCCCGATCATGGCGCAGATTGTCCTGGCGGATGAAATTAACCGCGCGACACCCAAGACCCAATCGGCTTTGTTAGAAGCCATGGAAGAACGACAGGTGACCGTAGATGGCATTACCCACCTCTTGCCTTCGCCGTTTATGGTGTTGGGGACTCAGAACCCGATTGAGTACGAAGGTACTTTTCCACTGCCAGAAGCTCAATTGGATCGGTTTATGCTGCGCCTGCATCTTGGGTATCCCTCCCTGGATGATGAAGTCAGGGTGCTGACCGATCAGCAGTACGCACACCCGATTCAATCCTTGAAGTCGGTAGTGACGCAGGAAGAACTGCAAAAAATGCAGGAAGCAGTGCGGCATGTTTATGTCTCACCAGCGGTCAAACGCTATATTGTTGAGCTAACCCGAGCGACACGGGAGAATCCGGATGTGTATCTGGGCGCCAGCCCGCGAGGCAGTTTAGGACTCTTCCGGGCAGGGCAGGCACGCGCGGCAGTTCAGGGTCGGGATTACGTACTGCCCGATGATGTCAAAGCTCTGGCCGAGAATATTCTGGCTCACCGCATTGTCACCAATCCGGCAGCACGCTTGAAGAATCTGACTTCGGGCCAAATTGTCAAAGAAATTCTGATGAACCTGGCGGTGCCAGGAGGCGACCTTACTGGAAACACGAGGAGTTAGATGTCTCTCCGGCGTTCCTTTTGGGGAATCGTTTTTCTGCTAATCCTGAGCGGAACAGCAGCTTATTTTACGCCACTCGTATCCGGCGTGCCAACGCCGATTTTCTTCACCCGCCTGGTTTATCTTTGTCTGCTTTTGATTGCCGTCGGTTGGCTGTGGGCATTTCTCTCGACGCGCGGTTTTACCTTGATCCGGGATGCGCGCGTCTTGCGTCAGCAGGTCGGGCAGGTCTTTGAAGAACGCTTTCGGATTAACAATCGCTTCCCGTTTGTGCGTTTATGGGTTGAAGTGCGCGATGAATCCCCGCTGCCAGGAAATTCGGCCTCGCGGGTGCTTTCCCTGATTGGCCCGCGCCAGCAGCGCTCGTATATCGCCTACACAATTTTGAACCGGCGTGGATTGTTCCATCTTGGACCAACTCTGCTGGTTTCTGGGGATCCGTTTGGCCTATTCTTGAACGCCACTCCAGTCGAGGCGAAAAACGACCTGGTGGTGTTGCCCTATATTGTGGACCTGAAATCCTTTCCGTCCCCGGCGGGCATGTTTCCTGGCGGGCGCGCCATCTTACGCCGCGCAGCGGAAATTACGCCTCAGGCGGCCAGTGTGCGTGAGTATGCGCCCGGCGATGCGCTGCGGAGAATCCATTGGCCTACCTCTGCCCGGCGAGACCGTTTGATGACGAAGGAATTTGAACAGGATCCGCAGGCAGATGTCTGGTTGTTCCTGGATGCTTATGGACCGGTTCATTTTCGGATGGCGGAGGAGGAAAATACGCCGGCGCCGCGGGTGGACCAGATTTGGCTCTGGCAGCGGCAGGCGGAAGTGAAACTTCCATCGGATACCTTTGAATATGCCGTGAGTACAGCCGGCTCTCTGGCGTCTTATTACATCAAGCAGGGCCGCTCGGTGGGCTTTGCCTGCGCCAGTGACGTGGTTACCGTGATTTCCCCCGAACGAGGCGAGCGCCAGCTCAACAAGGTGCTGGAAACGCTCACTTTCTTGAACAGTGACGGTGAACTGCCGTTAATCGGGCTGGTTGAGGCGCAAGCACCCAGCCTGCCCCGCGCCAGCACCGTGGTCCTGATCACCTCTTCGACCCACCATACGGTCGATCTTGCCGTGGACTACCTGATCATGCGCAATCTGCGCCCGGTGATTGTACATGTTGATGCCCACTCCTTTGGGGCGGAACTGGGGGGTGAGGAAATCGTGTACCGTTTGAAGCAGCGGGGAGTGCCTGTCCTGATCGTATCACGGGATGCAGATCTGAAAGAGTTGTTGGAAAAGCCAATTGTATAGCACAATGCAAAACGTTGATCACCGCCAAACTTGCTGGTGATCAACGTTGTTATATCCTTTGATTAATGACCGGCTTCGGCGGAAGGATCTTCTTGCAGCAGGTCAATAGCGTGGGGTAGGACGGGTAAGATCACGTTGAAATTCTCCACGGCGGCTTTCGGGCTGCCGGGAAGGTTAACGATCAGTGTGGCGCCGCGGATACCGGCAACCGCGCGGGAAAGCATAGCGTGGGGAGTGATGCGCAGGCTTTCCTGGCGCATGGCTTCCGCCAGCCCAGGTGCGGCGCGGTGAATGACCGCCTGCGTGGCTTCGGGCGTGACATCCCTGGGGCTGAAACCGGTTCCACCGGTGGTCAGAATCAGACTAACTTTTTGCTCGTCACACCATTCTACCAGGGTCTGTTGAATGACCGCCTGCTCATCTGGGACGATGCGAGTCTTAACAATCTCCCAGCCTTGCGCATGGACAGCTTCGACCAGCGCCGGTCCGGAAGCATCGTCCCGCTCGCCGCGTGACGAGCGATCGGATATCGTTAATACCGCCACTCGTATGGTTGTCATAACCTGTTTTATCCGCGCAGTTTCCCGATTAATTCATCCGGCATATATGGTTTGAGTAAAAAATCATCCGCGCCAGCCGCAAGGCATTGGTCGGCAACGTCCATACCTGAACTCATCACCACCCGGGTGTGGCAAATTTGCGGATCAGCACGGATTTGCTGGAGGATGTCGAAGCCGCTCAGTTTTTGCAGGTGCACATCCAAGAGGATTGTCTGCGGCGGATCGTCTCGAATGGCCTGAACGATTTCCGCGATCTGGCGTTTACCGCCTGCCTCAGCGACCTGATAGCCTTCCAATTCGAGCAGCGTGCGCAGCACCGCTAGCATGGCGACATCATCTTCGATCAACATAATTTTAGGGCTGCTGACTGCCGTTGCCATTGTCCTTGCTCCCCTCTGGTTGGGTTACTTCTGATTTTGGAGCGGGTTCCAACGCTGCCTCCAAAACTTCATCAATTTTCTCAACCAGCACAAATTCTACAGCCTTTTGCACTTCTTCCGGAATATCCTCAATATCTGGCCCGTTGAGCTTAGGGAGAATGACTTTCTTTAACCCGGCGCGGTGCGCAGCCAGAACCTTTTCTTTGATGCCGCCCACCGGAAGCACCTGGCCTCGCAGGGTAATCTCGCCGGTCATGCCGATACTGGAGCGGACTGGACGGCTGGTAAGCAGCGAAACCAGGGCAGTAGTAATGGTTACTCCAGCGGAAGGCCCGTCTTTGGGCTGTGCGCCGGCGGGAATATGCAGGTGTAAATCCGTCTTCTCGAAGAAATCTGGCGCAATCCCAAGCTGTTCGGCGCGGGAGCGCGTGTAGGAAAGAGCTGCGCGGGCCGATTCCTGCATCACATTGCCGACAGAACCGGTGATCAGAAAGCCTTTAGAGCCAGGCATCCGGGTTGCCTCGATGAATAAGACATCTCCTCCCACCGAAGTCACCGCGAGACCGGTGGCGACCCCTGGCAGCGAAGTGCGTAAAGCAATCTCTTCATTACCCTGGAAGCGAGCCCGTCCCAACAAGCTATGCACGGAGGGGCTGTCAATCTCCTGGCTTACGGTGCCATTTTCGGTGATTTTCGTGGCAATCTTACGGCAGACAGCGCCGACTTCGCGTTCCAGGCTGCGCACGCCCGCCTCACGCGTGTAAGAGCGGATGATGGTTTGCAGAGCTTCATTTCTAAACTTGATTTCTTCTGGCATTAGCCCATTTTCTTTGAGCTGACGCGGGACAAGGTAGTGCTGCGCAATCTGCACTTTCTCATTTTCGGTGTAGCCCGAGATGCGGATCACTTCCATGCGGTCGAGCAGCGGGCCGGGAATGGTCTCAAACTGATTGGCGGTGGTGATAAACATGACCTGCGAGAGGTTAACCGGCACTTCCAGGTAGTTATCACGAAACTCCGCATTCTGTTCGGGGTCGAGCACTTCCAACAGCGCGGAAGCCGGGTCGCCGCGGAAATCCGAGCTAAGCTTGTCGATTTCATCCAGCATGAAAACCGGGTTGAGCGTTCCTATGCGGCGCAGGGCCTGCACGATGCGCCCGGGCATCGCGCCGATGTAAGTGCGCCGGTGCCCGCGCACCTCGGCTTCATCATGGATGCCGCCCAGCGAAAGGCGTACAAACTTACGGCCCAGCGAGCGGGCAATTGACTGCCCAAGCGAGGTTTTTCCAACGCCGGGCGGGCCAATAAAGCAAAGGATTACACCTTCACGTTCGCGGCGGATATAATCTGTAGAGGCTTCTTTGTGCAGCGCTTCTTTACGCTCGATCCGCAGCTTGCGCACAGCCAGATATTCCAGGATGCGTTCTTTGACATCCTCGAGCCCAAAGTGATCTTGATCAAGCACTTCGCGGGCGTGGCTGATTTCCAGGTTATCCTCTGTAATCTCGGCCCAGGGAACCGAAACCAGCCAGTCCAGGTAGGTGCGAATGACGCCATATTCGGCGGCGACGGTTGGCAGGCGTGAGAGGCGGTCCAGCTCGCGGCGGGCCTGCTTCTCGGCCTCGTCGGGCATGTGGGCTTCTTCAATGCGCTTGCGGAACTCTTCCACGTCAGCGGCCTGTTCATCCCCTTCACCCAACTCGCGTTGAATGGCTTTCAACTGCTCGCGCAGGAAATACTCGTGCTGCATCTTTTCGATTTCAGAACGGGCCTCATTCTGGATCTTTTGCCCCAGTTCGAGCACTTCACTCTCGCGCGCCAGGATGGCGACCAGGTGGCGCAGTTTCTCGATGCCCGAATCAATTTCGAGCAGGGACTGGGCTTCAGCCAGTTCCATGCGCTGGAAATTGGCGATGGTGTACACAATTTGCAGGGGTTCGTCAATGGCCGAGATCGAGGTGACCAGTTCGCGCGGGAAGGAGGGGATCATCTCAGCGATATGGGTAAACTGATCGCGGGCGTTGCGAGCCAGGGCTTCGATTTCCAGGCCTTCTTCTATGGTCTCTGGAGAAAGCTGGATGTGCGCTTTCAGATAAGGTTCAAGCTCGCTGAATTCACCCAGTTTGAAGCGGTACAACCCTTGCACCAGCAGGCGGATGGTGCCGTCTGGCGCGCGGAACATGCGGTGAATCATCGCCACTGTCCCGGTTTGATACAGGTCCTCGGGACCGGGGTTTTCCAGTTCCGGGTTTTTCGAGGTTACCAGGCCGATGAATTTATCCCCCGCCATGACGTCATCCACCAGGCGCACCGAGCGAGGCTGGCCGATGGTCAGCGGGACGGCGGTCTGTGGATAAACCACCAGACCGCGGAGAGGAAGAATGGGCAGCTCCTCTGGAATATTGCTGGGCTGCTGATCGTCTGAATTCACTTCCGCCGTGAAGACTTCGGTGCCTTCGACGGCTTCTTCTTCGTTAAATTTTTCAACCATCCAAAATGGTTCTGATCGGAAAGTGGGATTTTCCCCTTCTTGATTTGGTGTACCTGCCGACATGTCGTTCCAGGAGGAAAAGGTCATATCAGTGCTCACTCATTGTCCTTTATTTTAATTTCTTTGGGCTGCGCCTTTGGTAAAAAGATCCACAAGAATCCATTGGTATATTCTGCCTGGATATGCTCTACGTCAATCGCAGACTTGATCTCGACGATGGAAAGAAACTCACCATAATTGATCTCCATCTGATGATACGCCCGCCGCTCGCTGATATCCGCCCGCGCGCCTCCAATGGTCAATATATTTTGATCCAGGCTGATGGAAAAACCATTTTCATTCATCCCGGCAATTTCCACGCGAACGACCATATCTTGTTCGCGCTCGTAAACATCAGTAGGGGGTCGCCAGGCATGTGGATGATTACTGATACGCCAGTTGACGATCATATAGTCATTTTTATCAGGAAGGGGAGCTGTCCGATGAGGACTGGGTTTTAATACGACGGTAATCATCTTGTTTTCACCTGCTTATTCTTTCGGAGAGCATCACCGCGGATAAGGCCTGGAATCGACTCAAAAAGGGAATATGTAATTCTGCATTGATGGACTACAAACCTTCCACTACAGGAGAATTCCCCGCCTATTAATACCACCGTTGTGTGTCATGGTTTGTTATCATCAGGCGCCCCTGGTGGGACTCGAACCCACAATCATCGGATTAGAAGTCCGGTGCTCTATCCATTGAGCCACAGGGGCGGGAGATCCAAATTTTATGCGTACGGTACCCCAATCCATGGGGTCTCTTTAATCGTTGATCACCGGACTACTAATCCGATGATCTTCGATTTACCATTCATTTTCTGCAAGCGGAATTATAGCATAAAAACAACTCTGACATCTGCATCCAGAAGGCGTTATTCCGAACGGTTATGATGGTTGCGAGATGGGCATTTCCTAACCCAGCTGCCATCCTAACCGTGGCCTCAGTTTTATTTTGTCACGCTTGCCAGAATCCCCTTTTTGAAATTGTCGCTTTATGAATCGATTTGAAAAGGCACTTCGATGATCACAATGTCTCTGTAATTGCGTAACAGGTGCCGGAGCCGTGTAGCCGTCTGGTTGTGCAGCAGGCGGGCAGCAAAGCGTTCCGGGATAAACTCAGGGATAACTACAGTGGTCAGTTCGTGCGGAAATTCTCTGTTATTCACATGCTCGATGTACCTTACGATTGGGGTTAGCACATCCCGGTAGTCATATTCTACCAGCTCCAGTTTCAGCCCCTCCGTAATATCAGGAAAGCGCTGCCAACGTTCTAGAAACTGCTGTTTAAACTCAGGATCTGTAGCGATCGTGATCACACGCACATCATCCGAAAGACGCCGGGCGTATTGCATGGCTCGCAAAGATCCTCGGTGAATATCAGCAATTGGAACGACAACAACGTTTGCCACAGCCGATAGATCCACTGGTCCAAATGTTTTTGTGCTGAGTGTTCTGGACACGAGCCCATAATGCTTTTTTACGGAATAGAAGGTGTACACCAGGGTGGGGATCAAAATGGCTACAATCCAGGCTCCATCCCGGAATTTTGTCAACAATAGGATCAGAAAAACGGTAAACGTAACCACGGATCCAACTGCATTCACGGTACGCTTCCACTTAACATTTTTTTCATAGTGGATGACGGTTACTTCTGTCCTCAGAGTTTCACCCGGCTTTAAATGAGTGATACGACCCATGAGATGGAACATGCCTGCCTGGGATAGGCTGAAACATAACATGACCCCAAGCGCGTAGAGTGGAAGCATTGAGATTTCGTCTGCATGGAAAATGATCACAAGCAGAGAGGATAAAGCCGCCAGAGTAACAATTCCAGCACTAAAGACCAACCGGTCTCCGCGATTTTGCAGCCAACGCGGCAGAAAGTTATCGCGAGCTAAGAAGAAGGACAGGCGTGGAAAATCTTGATATCCGGTATTCGCCGCCATAAACAGGATTCCGGCTGTAAAAAGTTGTACCCAGTAGTAGAGGAAGCCCGTCCCGGAAGTGCGCCGGGTTAACTGCGACAGGACGCTTTCCTCCTCGCCAGGGATTAGGGCCAGATGCGTGGCCAAAAAGGTGATGCCGACAAACAAGGTCATGGCAATGATGCCCATGGCGACCATGGTCCTGGCAGCATTGCGCGCTTCGGGTTCCTTGAAAGCCTTTACTCCATTACTGATGGCTTCGATGCCTGTTAACGCGGTGCAGCCCCCTGCGAATGCACGCAGCAGCAGCCAGATATAGGCAAAGCCGGTCAGCGAAACTGTAGGCGCAATCACTTCCTCCGTGATCGCCATTGGCGCGGCTCCAAACAATCCCAAATAGCGCACCAGGCCAATGATGATCGCTAGCAGCACGCCGGCTACAAATGCATAGGTGGGAATCGCAAAGATGGTTCCACTTTCCCGGACACCCCGGAGGTTAATCCAGGTGATGATTAAAATTGCCAGCAAAGCGATCAAAACGCGATATTCATAGGCTTGAGGAAAGGCAGATGTTACCGCGCGCACGCCCGCAGAAATGGAAACGGATACGGTTAATACATAATCAATCAATAAGGAGGCTGCCGCGAGCAGCGATGGTAATTGACCCAGGTTATCTTTCGAAACCGTATATGCGCCGCCACCATCCGGGTAGTGCATAATTGTTTGAATATAACTAAACACCACTAAAAGAACCAGGCCAGCCACTGCCATTCCTAAAGGAAGCGTCATCACCAGTGCCCCACTGCCCAAAACAATGAGTACACTCATAATCGCTTCAGTGGCATAAGCGTTGCTCGAAATGGGGTCGGAAGCAAAGACGGCTAACCCTCGCACTTTGTCTAACCGCTCATGCGTTTCTCGGCTGGTCGGGAATGGCTCTCCGATGAGAATGCGTTTAAAATCGCCTAACTCCATGTAAAACTCCTAATCAAGTTACAACAACAATTAATGGTTGAAATCATTCCAGGCTAAAATTGCGCCAACTTCTATGCCCAGGAAGATAAGGACAACAATCAGCCCCACTGTTCCAGGCATGTATTGATCCGTCTGGGATTGCAAATAGGTAAAAAAAGCAATGATGAGTAAAAAGCCGGTCGCCGTTATCAGACTGTTTCCGAGCTTCTTCTTAGGCGGTTCGCTTCTTGAATATAATCCGGGTACCTGATGAACGTTGACCGCTAACGTTTTGTAAATGAACTCAGCTAGCTTTACATTTCGTGTAAGACCGTCTTCTACACATTGGTCCTGGTCACACATCATCTCGTCCCCTGGTTGATATATCGCGCGCAGCCTGTTCAGCCAGTCTTTTCGGGCTGCATGAACCCACTGTACATTGAGCAGATTTCCAGAAGTGACTGCTTTAAGGGTTGCCATGTCACGGGTCAGGTCCAGTAGATCATTTTCATCGTTCTCGATTGTGAAGTACACGACTTCCATGTTTTCTTGAAATGCTTTCCAGTGGACCATATGCGCTAACTCCATGCTGTTTGCCAGGTTGACTGGTAAAAGTATGATGAGACGTTTCTTTTTCCCCTGTTCTTGCGGCAAAGCCATAACACTCTCCTGAATATATACAGGAGAGTGTAAACGACAGAGATAAATTGGGCACAAAAAAAAATGGGAAATTATAAAGAAATAATAAAGGTCGCCGGAATGATGTAAAACTGCTAAAGGAAGCGTATAAAAGTGCCTGGTTAATGGTCTATTGGCTTATCCCTCGTCTGTTTTAAATCGGTAGCCGATCCCTGGTTCTGTCAAAATGACTTGTGGGTCATCGGGGTTTACTTCAAGCTTCTTTCGCAATTGACCAATATAGACGCGTAAATATTCTACGTGGTCAGCCTCTGGAAAGCCCCAAACGTTCGTTAATAGCGCCTGGTGGGTGATTACCCGGTCCGCGTTGGCTGCCAGATAGGTCAACAATTTAAATTCTGTGGCGGTAAAATGAATTTCTTCTCCACTTCGCATAACAATATGCCGCGCTAAATCCACAGTGACCGTCCCGGCAGTAATGATGCTTAGTTTATTTCCCAGGGATTGTTCTGAATGGCGCATTGCAACCCGGATGCGCGCGAGCAGTTCTTCAATCCCAAATGGTTTCGTAAGATAATCATCCGCTCCTTTATCCAGCGCAGCCACCTTATCCTTCTCATTGTCCCGCACGGAAAGCACGATGATGGGAATTCGCGACCATTGCCGGATGTCTTCACAGACCCGAATACCATCAATATCAGGCAGTGAAAGATCCAAAATAATCACATCAGGGGGCTGGGCAACAGCCAGGGCAATGCCTTGCTCTCCTCGGGTGGCTGAAACTACCCTAAAATGATTCGCGCTGAGAATTGTTTTTAGCGCGCGGAGAATTTGGGGTTCATCGTCAATTAATAAGATTAGCGGCTCTTTACTCATTCAAGTTCTTCCTTTGGTACTTTAGGGAAGGAACCATTCAGGGTGAGCGGCAGCAAAAAATGGAACACAAACTGACGAGCACGGTTTTCGGCCCATATTTTTCCACCATGTGATTTAATGATCCCTTTGCAGATGGATAATCCCAGGCCGGTTCCTGTGATCCTTTCAGCTTCGGTGATTCGGTAAAATTTATCAAAAATTCGCTCGAGGTGTTCAGCGGGAACCGGTGGTCCTTGATTACTAATCTCAACGTGCAGGCATTCTCTTTCTTTTCGAGCAGCAATGGAAATGGTGGAACCGGCAGGGGCATACTTGATGCTGTTACTCATCAAGTTCATGAAAACTTGTCCGATCATCACGAAGTCTGTAGGCACGAGGGGAAGATCCTCTGGAAAGCTCATTTCGAGATGGTGGTTTTCGAGCTGTTTGCGCATTTTTGTCGCCACACCAATTGCGATTTCGACAATGGAATTCCAGCGTTTCTGCGGTTTCAATGCGCCTGATTTAATCCGCGACATGTCCAGCAGGTTGCCAACCAGTAAATTCAAATGATCTGTTTCTTCTTCAATCGTAGCCAGAAGATCCTGGCGAGCAGCCATATTCCAATCCACCGCACCTGAGCGAAGGCTTGAAACAGATGCTTTTATCGCTGCCAGCGGAGTACGGAGTTCATGCGAAACCGAATTGAGCAGTGAAGATTTTAACTGGTCACTTTCTTCTAAGACACGGGCTTTATTTTCCCCTTTGGTGAGCCGAACACGTTCCAGGGCTAGCGCTCCCTGGCTGGTGAATGCTTCTAGCAGTCGATTTTCTTCACCGGACAACTCTTCCCGGTTGTGCCAGATGCGCAGTTCTCCCTCTAACCCACGCGCCGTCCTTAAGGGTTGGATGAGGTCAGGCGCTGCCGCTGGGGGAGGCATTTCGACTGCTGCTGTAACGAGTTCCCGCCTCTCCTTTTCGAGTTGGAATGGATAATTCGACCTGAGTAAACTGGAATGTCTCCAAGATATGCTGGACTAACGCCTGGGAAATGTTTTGAACATTAAGTAAGCCGGATAGTGCTGAGATCAATTCGTACATTCGGGTAGCTTCCCACTCTCTGCTGCGTGCCAGGCGCATCCCTTCACGAGCCTGACCGATCAACTGGCTAAGAACTACCGCCACAAAGAGAAAGATGATCAGGGTAATCAGGTCCTGGGTCTTATGTACGTTAAAGGTTCGATAGGGTTGGATGTAGAAGTAGTTAAAGACGAGAAAAGCAGTAAAACCAGCTAAGACACCTGGGGTTAATCCCCACAGCACCGTAGCTAACATGACGGGCATTAGATAGAGCAAGGCGATAATTTGAATATCAAGAAAATCCTGGAATGGCTGCAGGATTAATTTCATGGCAACGATGCAAAGAAATGCTGCAACGAACCGGGATAGTATTGGAAGGATTTGTTTCGTGAATAGTTTCATCAGGTTGGCTTTATATATGGCCCCGTACGTATTATAGAAATCACCAAAATCATATCAGTCGTCCTCCAAAATAAAAACAAAGCAGCCGAAAAAGTGATTATAATACGGGAGCGGTGCACCGTAACAGCAGGAAACAAATTAAAATTTAAATAAAGACAGGTATCTGGACGTTAATGACTACACTAAGGATCTATCGCCCCGCGACATTCCGCTCGTTAAGACACCGGAATTTCCGGATCTGGTTTTATGGGCAAACTGTATCCCTGATTGGCACCTGGATGCAGACCATGGCCCAGCAGGTGCTGGTTTATCGCCTGACAAATTCCGCCACGGCACTTGGTATGGTTAACTTTATATCCCTGATCCCGCTCATCCCGCTGGGGCTGCTGGGCGGGTCGATCACTGACCGTTTCCCGCGTCGGTCGATCCTCCTGTTTACGCAAACTTCGATGATGCTGCTGGCATTCATCCTGGCCTGGCTGACTTATGCTGGAACGGTGCAGGTCTGGCATGTGTATGTGCTATCGCTGTTTCTGGGAATGGTAAACGCGATCGATGTGCCAGCCCGGCAGGCTTTCACGGTGGATATGGTGGAAGGCAAAGAAGATCTTACCAACGCCATCGGTTTGAACTCGGCCATGTTTAATGGCGCGCGGGCGATTGGCCCCGCGTTGGCTGGGCTGGCCGTGGCTGCTACCGGGGAAGATATGGCCTTTCTGATCAATGGCGTCACCTTCCTGGCAGTGATCATCAGCCTGTTGACAATGCGCAATTTGCCGCGAGTTGCTCACTCGGCGAAAGGGCAGGTATCCTTTGGAAAACATATATTCGAAGGGCTGCATTTCATCGGCGGGCATCGCGACCTGTTTTACCTGGTCAGCCTGGTTGGGGTGAGTGCTTTTCTTTCCATGCCCTACAGCACTTTAATGCCGGTCTTTGCGCAAAATGTACTGGGCAAGAGCGCGCAGCCGGTGGTAGATTACTTCTGCCGCACCGGCCCTCTGCATATCCAATGCCAGTCGCCGGAAGCGCTGCCGCTTGGCATTTTGTTAACTGTGGTGGGGATTGGGGCATTATTGGGTGCACTGGTTGTGGCTTCTCTGCCTGATACCGCCCACCGAGGCCGCCTGCTGACCGCTGGCAACCTGGCCTTTCCCATTTTGCTGCTGGTATTTGCCATTTCCAAGTCGTTCCTGGTCTCCCTTTTCCTGCTGTTCCTGGTAGGAGTCAGCTTTGTCTGGCAGAATGCTCTGGCGAATACACTGTTGCAGCTGGTTTCGCCAGATGAACTGCGCGGACGAGTCATGGGGGTCTATTCGATGGTGTTTCAGTCAACCATGCGCCTGGGCGGCTTGCAGGCCGGGTTAATCGCGGATTGGGTGAGCGCGCCATTTTCGGTGGGTATCGGCGCTGTAGCATCCCTGGCGTACGGCCTGTATGTGGCCGTGCGTGTGCCTGAGATTCGGCGGTTGGAGTAAAGGGTTACCCTTCCTCAATAAAAAAAACGGCATACCGCCGTTTTTCCCGTACCATCTGCTGGAGCAGCCCCACGTGATTAAAATCTGCCTGGGGCGAATCCCTTTGTAGACGCGCATCCCGGCAGAGAGGGTGCGCAAGATGGTTTCTGGTGGGCGGTTGATTTCCTCCCCCAACTGCTGCGGGGTCATCGGTTCATTGCCGTGCGCCAGTAACACCCGGAAGACAGAATTGACCAGGGTCATGTTTTCAGTGACGAATTCAGGGCGCCGGGCGCAGTGCGTGATCAAGATTTGCTGGATCCCATCGACCCGGCGAACTTCCGCCGTTTCGGGGTCAACCCAATCTACCCAGATATTCTCTGAACTGCCTTCAAAAGCGGCCTGGTGTTCGGGGCATAAGTAGCTTAACAGGTACACCCGCCAGTTATTATCATGTTCCTTCCACCAGTCAAAGTCGATGAAGAAGGGTGTATCCAGGGTTGGTTTTACCAGGCTAAAACGTTTGGTTTCATTCATTCTCTCCTCCGGTATGGTCGTCCAGGCGGAAATATAGGTTTCCAAGGTGTTTTGCCCAAGGGCTTTGAAGGAGCATTTGGAGAATGGGGCCTGGAGGACACCGGCGGAGAATATTAACACCGGCATACAATTCTTCTGCATGCACGTGAATTTGCGGGCTCAATTTCCCCATTTCCCCCATCATTAACCGAACCGTATCAGACAGCGAACCACGCTGTTTGCCACCGCGTTCCCATAACTGATCCAGCATGTCAACATCTGAAACGACCACAGCCATACGTTCGTCCATTGCGGCTGACATGCTGTGTTTTAACATCGAGAAAACGATACCCCCATCTGATCCAATAATGGCGGTGCGGATCCATTCTCGGGTGGCTCGTTTCTTATCAGTTCGAACAACAATTTCTCCAGGGTTTTTCCCCCGCTGCACGTGTACGATGCTGCCTGCAATTAACCCTTGAGAAAGATACCATTCTCTCAAACCATAAATATAATGGTAGGGCCGCACCACCCACCCTGAAAATTTATCCTTTGTATTCCCGTCTACAAAAGTAAATTGAATGCGCGGCGCTTCAAAAGCGGTGGGGAACAGGTGCGACAGGCGGCCAGCCAGCGGCAGCGTACCTGCCCGCCAATGGGGGTAAATCAAGGCAACATGAACTTCGTCTACCGTTTCGCCATTTCCCTGGTTCAGACCAGGTTGCAGTTCATCAATCACCTGCGGTCCAAAATCGTTTAAAAGCGCTTGCGTTTCCGGGCTGATTTCTGTGGGGCCGGAATAGCGCAAGAAAATTGGGGCTTCTCGAACGGCGTCAGGTTCCAGGCGGTGTAAATACCAGAGCACTTCGCCGCTGGGACCTACCTCGTCAAAACGTTGATCTTCTTGCAGGGCCAGGTTCAACGAAAATTCATTGAGATTGGAATCGACATCGGCTGGCATATCGATTTGTTCCATCAGGTCGCGGGTGGGTAAGGGCCCGCCGGCCATCATATCCAGAACGGCTTCGGCCAGGTTGAGATGCCCGATGTTGATATCCACCAGCAAGGCCCTGGGGAACCACATTCTGGCAATGCGCACCAGGTCCGGGTTGTCTTCCAGATATTCTTCAAGCCGCCCTGATAACTGGCGGCCAAAGTTTTTGATCACATAATTGCTGTCGAGCAGTGGGTCCTGGGTGTTTCTGGTCACTGGCTGGTTGAGCTTATGCGCTTCCAGGCCGGCAGCGTACTGGCGCTGGTCGCCATTTTCCAGTTCAACATCGATGACTTCAAAGGGCGAATACTCTGGGTTATTCCCGGGCCGCACATTAATTACTTTACCCGATTGCCAATCCTGAGATGGAAATTGAATGGTTTGCCCTACTTTGTAATGCTCTTTGGGGTAATAGACGGCTCCTCGTGATTCTTGCCGTTTTTCCAGCTGCTCTTTTTCTTGTTGGATGCGCTCTTTCACCAGAGCGGCGAGCAATTCTTCGGTTGTTTGCGGTTTTTCAACCTCCAGAAGATAGCTGTAAAGGAATTCCAGGTCCTTTTCCGTTACGGTGAAATCTTCCCAATACTGCTGTTGCAATGATAAAGGTGCAATAACCATTCCGATCCCATTCATTCATCCCCAGGCGGGGAAAGTTATCAAAAGTATAAAAATAGCCGTGATTATTATACCCCACCTTCAAAAGCGAACAAGCGCGTGAAAGGTGGCAGATTTCACAATATCGGGGAGGGGCCAGATCTTTAAGGGAACGACGTATCCAACCAGGTGAGCGGGTTGACCTGCACGCCATTGACAAACAAATCCCAATGCAGGTGGGGTCCGGTGATGCGCCCGGTGCCGCCCGACAGGCCAATCACCTGCCCGGTATCGACCTTATCGCCTACTTTGACCTTGAATTCAGACTGATGATAGAAACCGCTGTACACGCCCCAACCGTGATCGATGATCGTGGCATTCCCGCGAACATCCAACGGACCGGCGAATACCACCACCCCGGGTGCGGGTGCTTTGATCGGCAGGCCAATCCCGCCGCCATAGTCAACGCCGGTATGAAAGGCATTATATGGCCCGCCATTGTAGGCGCGGCGGTTGCCATAGGTCGAGGTGATCCAGTTTGGATCGTACCCCGGCACCCCAAAAACGCCGCTCCAGTACTTTTCGGGCGTGGCTTTTGCGACAAGCCCACGAATTAAGTCTTCTTCCGGTTTAGTGATGGCCGGATCGAGCGTGCTGGGATCGACCCCGTCAATTTTTTCCTTGATGTAACCCATCGCTTTGAGAATCACCATTTGTTCAAAAGAAAACTGCGCTCCATCCGGCAGTTTTCCCCGTAAAGTGATGGGATAAATCCCGGGATCGTCCATGGCATAAACGCCTTGCAGGGCTACGTAGGTGTTATCTCCATTGGGGAAAAAGTGCAGTTCATAACCGGCCAGGCTGCCGCTGAGTTCTACGGGTTGGGTGGTACTGATCTGAATGGCGGTCGTCTCACCCTGCTCGATAGGCAAAGGGTTGACCTGAATCGATTTGACGACTGGAGAAATCAGGCTGATTTCGTCGGAGGGCTGGTCCGTTTTCTCGAACACCGCTTCGCCGGGCAGCAGATCCCAGGTGGAATCGAGCTGGTTGGTTTCAGCCAGCAGCCAGGGGTTGGTATTGCTTTGTGCGGCCAGCTGGAAGAGGGACTGATTATCGCCTAAGAGGTAGCGGTTTTCTGGCTTTTGCGCATTTGCATCCTGGGGAATGATCAGGCTGGAACCGGCATACACTTCCGCCGGGCTGGTGATACGGTTGAGGCGCGTCACCTGGTCTTCCGCGATCTGATTGCGGATGCTGAGCGTGCGCAGCGTTTCTCCCAGCGGTATGGTTTCGGTGACCAGTTTTCCACGCACCCCTTGCAATCCGGGCACGATAATTTCCGTCCCGATCGACAGCATGTTCGGGTCGACCTGGGGGTTGGCATTCACAATATCGTCAACAGTGACCCCAAACTTAAGCGCGATAGAGTAAAAGGTATCGCCACTTTGCACAACATAGACCGGTCCACTGGGCTGGTCACTCTGCGCTTTTACAATCTGGCTGGGAAGGAGAAGGAGGAACAATAAGAAGAGGCTTGCAATTCGTTTTAGCATTTTTCGAGTACCAGTTGGTCGCCAATTTGATAATCACTCAACCGTTTGGGATGGGTTTCGAGCACGTACTTGGCCGCTTTGGCAGGCGCATAGGCCGGTCGCCAACGGCGGGCGAACTGCACATCGACCACACGCAGGTCCGCGTCTGCCCACACGACTGCCAGATCAAAGTTCATAAAGAACATGTGGATAGCGGCATCGACCCGGTCCGCGCGAGGCTGAACCATGAGCAGCCCTGCATTTTCTCCGAGGACTTTGGCGAACATTAAGCCGCGCAGCCGGCAGAGAAAGGAGTTGCAATAATGCGCCTGAAGGGGAGCCTGGGTGGGGTGAGTGCGGTTGTGGAGAAGAACAAGCTGCATAGCGAACAAAGTCGAAAATTAATAATTTTTTTCTGAGGCTTTATTGATAACGCGCTCAATGCTGTCGACCAGATCCTGGGGGTGGAAAGGTTTGGAGATATAGTCATCCACTTTTGCGATATGCAAACCCAACACCCGGTCAATCGCCTGCGCTTTCGCAGTAATGATAATGACCGGAATTTGACGGGTCTTTTCATCCGCTTTGAGCTGCTGGTAAACTTCCCAACCGTCCATGCCGGGCATCATTAAATCGAGCAGGACCACATCGGGTGGGTTCTGGGAAATTGCCTCCAGACCGTTCTTTCCACCTTGCACACCCTGCACCTGGTAACCTCGGCGCGTCAGGATCATCACGACAAGGTCGATCATTTCCTGATCATCTTCGATGTAGATCACCTGGCGGCCAGCTATTTCTTTCATGGTTTATCCTTGTAGAATTGTAAATTAAGTTTACCACACTGATTTATAATCAGGCAACGAATATAAGCGTTCATTTGGCAGTGTGGAATTTGTAAATCCATTATAGCTGCAAACAAAGTATGGGAAAACTGGCTCTATGAAAATTACCACCTGGAATGTCAATGGAATCCGGGCTGCGATCAAGAAAGGTGCGCTGACCTGGGCGCAGGCAAATGACCTGGATGTGTTCTGCCTGCAAGAGGTAAAGGCCCGGCAGGAACAACTCTCCGAGCAGGACCGGGAATGGCCGGGCTATGCGTGTTACTGGAACGCAGCGCAACGCCCAGGTTACAGTGGTGTAGCGGTATACAGCCGGGTGCCGCCGCTGGAAGTGAGCTATGGCCTGGGTGACGATCGTTTTGACGCCGAAGGCCGTGTGATCCGGCTGCGCTATCCCGGCTTCTACCTTTATAACATCTATTTTCCAAATGGTCAGCGCGGGCAGGAACGGGTCGCCTATAAGCTGGATTTTTACGCCTGCTTACTCGAACAGGTGGACAGCTTCCACGCAGCCGGGGAGCAGGTAATCATCACCGGCGATTTTAATACAGCACATCAAGAAATCGACCTGGCGCATCCGAAGGCCAATGAAAAAACCTCCGGTTTCCTTCCAGAAGAACGCGTCTGGATTGACCGTTATCTGGAGCATGGTCTGGTGGATATCTATCGCCACCTGTACCCTGAACGGGTCCAGTACACCTGGTGGACGTTCATCACCAATGCCCGCGCCCGGAATATTGGCTGGCGGCTGGACTACTTCCTGGTTTCAGAAGGCCTACGCGAGCATGCTCAGGATGTGCAAATCCATGACGATGTGCCTGGCTCGGATCACTGCCCGGTCTCGTTGATGCTGAAGGAATAATGGGCGTTCGCGCAGAAGTCAGGAGAAATTTGCAAGGATCGGTTATAATTTACCCTTAAGCACTCTGAAATATCAGGTGTTGTGATGGATTATGGGAGGAGCCGTAAAGCATGGTGAAACAAAGGATACTTTTGGTGGATGATCATGAGGTGGTTCGGTTAGGGTTAAAAGCCTTATTGGATCATCACAGCCAATTTGAAGTGATAGGCGAAGCCTCCACAGCGAAAGAGGCGATTGATCAGGTAGGCCGGCTTCATCCTGATATTGTTTTAATGGATATTCGCCTGCCAGGCGTTTCTGGCATTGAAGCCTGTGAGGAAATCATTAAGCAGTACCCAGACACGCGCGTGGTCATGCTCACCTCTTATGCGGAGGATGAGATGCTCTTCTCGGCGATCCGGGCAGGCGCTTCAGGTTATATCCTCAAACAGATTGGCGGCGAAGATTTGGTCCGCGCGCTTGAGTCGGTTGGGCGGGGTGAGGCTTTACTGGATCCCGCCGTTACCCAGCGAGTTTTTCAGGAAGTGCGCCGCGCAGTGAAAGAAGAAGAAGCTTCGGCATTTGTCAATTTGAGCCAGCAAGAACGGCATGTGCTTATGTTGGTCTCTGAGGGCAGAACTAACCGCGAAATCGCCAAGGCCTTATTCCTGGGTGAAGGCACGGTGCGGAACTATGTCAGTAGCATCCTGTCGAAACTTGGGGTTAGCAACCGCGCGGAAGCCGCAGCTTATGCTGTGGAACATAACTTGAAAGAATATCTGTAGACCTGGTAGAATGTTGTGAGCCCGGCTGCCAAAGAAACTGGCAGCCGGCTTTTTAATCCAGCGCTGCAGTTATATCCTGCACAGGTCTTTATGCTAAAATCGTCAGGAAGGATGTCAATTATGCTGCTGCGAATGGATCGCCGCTTCTTTTAGAATTTAGATACAGGGAAAGAGATTCCTGCCATGTCTGAACCTACCCCTGGATTTCCTGGTACTTTACCGTTACGCCCGATTGCCATTTTGGTGATGATTGTTGGTGTCGCAGGGTTTGTGGCTGCCCGAGTGTTGTTCGCAGGTCAGCTGGTTTGCCTGGTGGTCAGCACGCTGGTCACCTTTGGGGGATTGCTGTTGATTATTGCCGGGCGGCGCTACGGCTGGGGTACCGGGCGCAGTACGGTCGACGAATCAGCGCCCAGCAGCCCGCGGGCAGTGCGTTCGCGCGAGCTTCCCCGCGGACTGCGTTATCCTGATCTACCCGAGCCACGTACTCAACAGCCGTTGGAAGAAGTGCGGGCGCCAGCCGTTCCCCGCAAGCAAGTGATCCCTCGACCCGAACCGCAGCCGCCTGGTACGCTGTTAAGCCAGGTGATCAACCTGCTGCGCATGCAAGGTGCGCGGGTTGAAGTGGAGACGCACCGTGAGAACCGGACGGTTCTGCGAATTGAGTCAGAAGGGCAGGCGTATCTGGCCCTGGTCCGCGAGGATCTAAATCCGATTGATGTGGCTGAGGTGCGCGGATTGTTCGCGCTGGTCGAAAACAGCGGCAGCGAGCGCGGTTACTTGATTGCCGCCGGGCAATTTACCCCGAACAGCTACGAGTGGGCTAAAGCGCGGCCTAAGATCCGCTTAGTCGGTCAGGATGAACTGGACGAGCTAAGCATATAGCCAGCGGCAGAGTATAGCGCTTACAGCAAACTCAACTGCTGAGGTTGATCAGGCGTATTGAGATCGTTATCGCGCAGCCAGCTTGCTTCGGGCCCTGCCCAACCATAACGCGCCAGGTCAATTTTCCCATGAGCGTCGAATACGACGCCTTCGGCTTCCAGCAGGCGGCGCTGTTCTTCGGCTCCTTTGCGCGTGCTGATTTTTCCCTGGGCATTAATCACGCGCTGCCAGGGCACATCCTTGGGGCAGGCTGCCATAGCATATCCGACCCACCGCGCCCGGTTGCTGCGGTAGTCTTCCCCTGGAACGCCGGCTGGGGGAGGAATATAATCCGCCACTTTGCCATAGGTGATCACCTTTCCGCTCGGCACCTGCCGTACGATTTTCCAGACCTGTTCATAAAACAGCCTTCGCTCATCTTCCGGAATTTCAAGACCATACATACCAACTTCCTCCTGATGTCCAACCAAATTATACGCACGAAAGCGTTGCCGGGTAGGGAAAATGCAGGTAGGATTAGAGAGAAATTCCATCTCAGGAAGGCTTTATGGGCAGTATTTGGACAATGGGAGAAATTTTGGTCGAGGTCATGCGCCCGCGAGCGGATATGCCCTTAGACCAACCGGGTGAATTTCTGGGACCGTTTCCCAGCGGCGCGCCGGCAATCTTTATCGATACGGTTGCGCGCCTGGGACATTCGGCGGGCATCATCGGCGGGGTGGGTGAGGATGACTTCGGGCGCTGCGTGCTGAACAGGCTCGAGGCGGATGGCGTGGACTGCCGTTATGTTTTGCGCCGCCAGGGCGAAGCGACTGCGGTCGCTTTTGTCACTTATTTCGCAGATGGCTCGCGCAAATTCCTCTATCATATCGACCGCACGCCTGCAGTGGAAGCTGTCTTTAACGGCCCGGAAGCGGAAAGTGGGGCTGATTTTTTCCACGTGATGGGCTGCTCATTAATGGCGAATGATGTGTTTCGCGAGGATATTTTTCAAGCGGCGCAAGCTTTTCAAAAGCTGGGCGCCAGGATCAGTTTTGACCCGAATATCCGCTCAGAACTGCTGCATGGGCGGGCCCTGGAGGATGTCGTAGGGCCGGTACTGTCGATGTGCTCAGTTCTGCTGCCGGGCGTGGCTGAACTCCAGCTATTGAGTGGCAAGGCTTCGATCGAGGAAGGCGTGCGGGAGTTGTTTGAAACCTACCCATTAGAATGGCTTGTGCTAAAGCAAGGCAAACAGGGCTGCACCGTCTATGGACGGCAGGAGCGTTTCACGGTGCCGGCTTTTCGGGTAAACGAAGTCGATCCCACTGGTGCGGGGGATTGCTTTGATGCTGCGTTCTTGTGCGGACTGCTGGAGCAGCGTTCGCCGGTTGAATGCGCGCGCATGGCAGCCGCTGCTGGCGCGCTCAACGCGGCTGCATTTGGCCCTATGGAAGGTCAGATATCTCCAGAGCAGATGGCGCGCCTGTTATCGCATTGACCATAGCCCAAAAATTCTCCATCGGTGTATCCAGCTGCACGTGATGAGTCGGGCTGAGGATTAGCCCGCCGTTTCTACCGGCTGTCGCGATCCGTTTGGCGATTTCGGCGCGTACTTCTTCAGGCGAGCCGAGTGGCAGCGTATATTGTTCATCGACCGTGCCCCAGAAACACAATTGATCGCCAAAGGTCTCTTTGAGATAGGCGGGGTCCATGCTGGCCGGCTGAATGGGGTTAAGCACGTCCAGGCCGATCTCGATCAGGTCCGGGATGATTGGGTAGATGCAGCCGTCGGAATGATAGGCCACCTTTACGCGCGGGTTGATGCCTTTCAACTCGGCGATGAAATTAGCCATGCGCGGTTTAAGGAATTTGCGCCAGGTGCGCGGCGAAATCAGCATGCCATTCTGCGCGCCCACATCATCGCCGGTCCAAATCATATCCACGCCCATCTCCACCAGCTTGCGGGCGGCGGCGAGATGATATTGATAGGGGATATCTAGAATCGCGTTGGAAAGGCCTGGGTCGGTGATGAAATCGATCAGCATCTGTTCCAGCCCACGCAGCGCCCAGGCTGTTTCAAACATGGTGGTGACGGTCACTCCCACAATCCAGTACTCATCCTGATACTGTTTGAGCACTTCAGCTGCGTCAGTGTAGAGTTCGGGCCGGGTTGGGTCGGGAGGAATATAAGTGCTGAGGGCCTGTGAATCCGCCAGGGGATGTCCGGCAATTTCCGTGTAGCGTCCGCTGCCAAAAGGGGTGGTGTATGGGATGGATTTCCAGCTTATGCCCCATTCATCGACATACTCGGCCGGTTCTTGATAATACGAATTTGCCCATCCGATCGAGGTAAGCAGCATATCTTCCCCGATTGCCCGCTCCAGGGCATAGCTATTACCGCCGCCGTGGGGATTGTGCAGTGCAGTCCCTTTCAGTTGCAGGTCAGCTCGCAGCCGGTTCGCAAATTCGGGTGTAAAACTGATCTGCATGGGCGGTCGGTCCGTGGACTGATGCTGCAACGCCATTTGGACGCGTTCACGATGTTTCATTTTCCAGTCTCTCCCTAAGCATACTATGGTTACAAAATCAATTTTACTGCAGCTGGCTAAAAAGGATTGCCTGGATGAAGGTGGAACTTATGATAATTCCCTGCAGATGGACCAGAACGGGCGCTGGAAGGCAGAGCTCGCAGGGAGGGTCGTACTGTAGGGTATGCTTTAGGGGGAAGTTCCCATAGACAATCGGGGGGATATGGGTATAGGATTAAAGTGGGGGATAAATTATGGGGGGTTTGAACAGGAGGTGTTGTGATGCCTAGAGCTACCTGGAAAGGTTTTATTACCTTTGGCCTGGTCAATATCCCGGTGTCTTTATTTACCGGTGAAAAACGGGCAGATTTGCAGTTTAATTTGATCGATGCCCGCGATCAGGCGCATATCCGCTACCAGCGGGTGAATGAGGAAACCGGTGAAGAGGTTCCCTGGAATCAGATTGTTCGCGCCTACGAGTACTCAGACGGCAGCTATGTGGTGATGGAGGAAGAGGATTTCAACCGGGCCTCAGTCGAGGCAACCCGGGAAATCGCCGTGGATGCGTTTGTGGAACGCGGCTCGATCGAACCGTATTTCTTTGAGAAACCCTATGTCGTAGTTCCGGAAAAGGGCGGCGAGAAGGCTTACGTGCTGCTGCGGGAAGCGCTGGAAACGAGTGACCGGGTTGGGATTGCGCGGGTGGTCATTCGCGGGCGAGAATATTTGATCGGCTTGATGGCCGAGGGAGATGCCCTGTTAGCAAATCGCATGCGCTTTGCCCAGGAGCTGGTTGATCCCCATGACTTAGGCGTACCGGAAGGCACGCTGCGCCAGTTCGGCATTACTGCGCAAGAACTGGATGCCGCCGAAAAGCTGGTGGAAGCCATGGCAGATGAATGGCAGCCTGAACAATATCAGGATGAATACCGGGAAGTGCTCTTGGATTGGATCGATAAGAAAGCCCGCACCGGAGAGGTTGTGCCTGAGCCGGAAGAACAGCCAAAAGAAAAACAGCAAAAAGAACCGGAGAAGATGATGGATTTGCTGCAGCGCAGTCTCGAAGAAGTTCGTAACAAATAACCGCGCCGGGGATGATTCAGGCGTAGAAGGTTGCTACCCATGGAACTGCCTTTTGCTTGATCCTCCCTTGCAGGCCGGTCAGCTTGAGGTCTGTCAACTTTGCAATTTGCTGCAAAGAGAGTACTTCGCCCTGGGCTTGCAGCAGGGCAAGGCGCACGCGCGTCATCAATGAGCCGCGCCGGGCGAAATCTGGTTCAGAGCCGCAGGCAAACAGCAGCAGTTCAGTCAGGGCGCGTAAATCCGCCGGGCGGAGTTGGTTGGGGTCGAAGGCGCTCATCAATTCATGGTACTTTTGGCGATGGCGCGGGCAAAACGCATTGAGCAAGAAACGAACCCCTTCATTTACTGGCCAGTTATCAAGATCTAGCAGGTAATATGGCCCTTCCGTTTCGGTAGGCAGGTCACCAGGAGCGGGGTCATTGACATTCTCGCCGCTTACAGGCGCCTCAAGGGCTGGGGCGGGTGGACGGCTGGGTTCGAGCACCGGCGCTTTTTGATCAGGCTTTTCTTCCAGAGTGGAGGCGCTCCTGTTCTTAGCTGCCTGAAGCGGGGTCTGGCGGTCTTCAAAAATCCGAAAGTAAATGGATGAGTGCAGAGAGGCAGGCTTTTCACTTTTTTCACCAACGAGTTGATCGGAATGAAGGCAGGGCAGTTCTTCCGGCGCACGGAAAACCGGGCGCTGACCGCGGCGGCGAACGAAATCAAATCCGCGCTGCCAGGCACCATGCGCTTCGCTGACTTCGGCTAAAATCGCCTCATCATTGCTGATCACCAGCGCGGGTTCACGGTTGAAGCGATAGAACCAGAAGCGGTGCAGAAGCAGGTCATCGGCGGTTTGGGGGTATTCAGCAAAGAAGATGCGCAGGTTGTCCGGAAGTGGGGGCAGCTCGCTGAGGGCGTGATCGAGAATGAGTTCGATCTGTAACTGGTTCGGGTAGGTTAAGGCATAAGATTTCAGGTGATCCATTAGCTGCAAGCTGTCTGCAGTGGTCATTTTTCTGCCGCTAAGATTGGCATAGAGCACATGCGCGAGGTTATTTCCGTCGATGAGCAGGGTGAGCGGAGAAGGAAAAAGCATGCTTTCTTTTACCACACAATCAAATCGCGATACAATAAGCGCATGAGTACAGAACTCCATATCCAAATTCGCTCCGACGCTATTAACCAACCCGAGGTTATCCTGGCAAACTTCCCCTTCGAAACGGGCCAATCTATTCTTGCCTTTAAGAGTGGAACCATCATCGTCGAAATGGGCGGCGCTGATGATACCACAACCTTGCAGGATTGGTATTTGAACGAAAACGATGAAGTTCAATCTTTCTATATTGTTGAGGATTAGCTTTTAATTTGCTCCCTCTGTGATAACAAAACAGACGGTGAAGCCTTTTCAAAATCGCTTCACCGTCTGTTTTTACGGTTGGGAGCTTTACGAATTTGTTTTCAAGGCAGCCGCAAGCTGCTCAGTCAGCTGTTCGGGGTGATGGATCAACAGCGGCAGGTGCTCAGAGCAAATCCATAAATTTTGCTTCTGGAAGGTCAGATTGATCAGCGGCATTTCGGCGCTGGTTTTCTTGCAAAAGAGACAGGCGGGTTGCGATTCCATGCGAAATCAGGCTCCTTTATTGGATATTGGTTTTATGTTTAAGCTCAGGCGGCTGCCGCCGGCCATCGACCAGAAGATGCAGAAGGGCCAGGATGGGGTGATGCAGCAGCATGCGCGGGCCGGCGTAACGCATCATCACACGCACTTTTTCTCGCATGACCGGTTTGTAACAATGGACGGTGCAGTTGGCGCAGGTCGATTTCTGTTCTTGAAAAGGGCAGCGGCGCAAGCGTTCGTTGGCATAGGCGCTGATTTCGCCGCATTCAGCGCACAGCACCCCTTTCGGTGTGCCGTGTTGCTCGTGACAGTAAATGTAGGCCATCTTTTCGATGGTTTCTCGCTCACGCAAGAGGCGGGGATGCAGCTTTTTCGTCGATTTTTTCTCCATGAGGCGTCAGAATGTCCTTATCTAAGATGGTTTTTGAATTGGGTTCGTAATTACAAAACAAAACAGAATTCAGTGATCACGCATTGAGGCGCCAAACTTTATTCCTGGCCAAACAAGCATAGTTGATAAGGTTGACAAATACCACGACAAATGTCAGGTTTTGGCGCTGTGCTCTTTCCTGTTTTTATTTTGTGGGATTCGGTTCAAGGAATTCAGCCGATAAATTTAGTCAGGCATCGGACGGTTATATTGTAAACCGGTTTATCAAAATTGTTTTGCCGGGAAGCAGCTTTTTGTCTGTATAATTACAGACGAGATTATGGGTGTGTCTTTCATAAAATGATTTCAATGGTTTGAGATTTGCAATCGTGGAATTCAATAAAGCAACGCCGCATGAGTTTATTTCTGAATAACTACCCGATGCATTTGAGAAAATGGTTGCCAGCATTCAGGATGGTTCTGGTTTTAAGTTTCCTGTTGACTGCCTGTACTCCTTCAACCCAGGTAGCGCAAAATGCAATCTCAAAAGTAGAGAAAACGCTTACGCCTGTCCCGCGGACACCTCCTCCCAGCAGCAGCGCGACAAGTACTCCTTTGCCTGCTCCTGCTTTACCGGTAAACCCGACGCAGGCCTTTACCGCTACACCTGATAACGACCCGGGCTATTTTTATGGCGGTTTGATTGTTTCCCTGGACAATGTTGGGAAGGTAGTGCAGTTACGTAAGAAAGAAAGCTTCTTGTTAGACCTGGGGCAGGAATATAGCTGGGTGGTCACAACGGATCCGCCTGGTATCGTGAGCCAGAACCTGAAGATTACGCCCGATCCGAATAATCAGGGCGTGTATATTGCGCGGAAAGAGGGCGAGACCCAACTCCAAGCGGTTGGCAACCCAATTTGCCGCAGCGCGCAGCCTGCCTGCAGCCGGCCCACGGTCTTATATAAAACGACTATTCTAGTGGTGCCTTAATTATAAAGATGAGGCAATTCAGGTTTATACTGATTTGCCTCATCCCGAAAAGAAACTTTAGGCGACGGTAAAGGTCAGGCTCACCGGTTCAGGCGCGCCCAGATCCAGGGCACGCTGGCTGGGGGAACTGCCACCAATGGTGATCCGGAAGGCGCCTGGTTCCAACTGCTGCTGTCCATTTTCATCAAACAGCTGCATCATTTCTGGGGTGAGGGTGAATTCTACGTCACGGCTCTCGCCGGCTTTGAGCGCCACGCGCTGGAAGGCCACCAGGTTGTGCAAGGGAACCTTGACACTGGCCTCCAGATCGCTCAGGTAAACCTGCACGACCTCTTCTGCAGCGACATTGCCTAGATTGCTGACCGTCACACAAACCGGCAGGGATTGGCCCGCCTGGACAGCGTCAGATGTGGTTTTTAGCTGGCTATAAGCGAATTTCGTGTAGCTTAAGCCGAATCCGAAGGGATAAAGGGGTTCCCATTTCGCGTAGCGATAGGTACGGTTCTCCATGTTGTAATCTTCAAACGGTGGAAGCTGGTCCACAGACTTTGGGAAGGTGAGCGGCAGCTTTCCGGATGGCGCGACATCGCCAAATAACACATCCGCCACAGCATGTCCGCCTTCTTGCCCGGGATACCAGACATATACCACCGCTTCGACCATGTCTTCCAGTTCGCCCAGCGTCAGCGGACTACCGGCAGTCAGCACCAGGACCACTTTCGCGCCCATGATGACCATCTTCTTGATGTAATCCACCTGGTTTTGGGGCAAACCGATGTTCACCCGGTCACCATTTTGCTCTGAGAGGGAGGCATCGCCTTCCTCCCCTTCGAGCAGAGGTGAGATACCCATGCAGGCGATGGTAATATCACTGTTGGCGGCTTCGTGCAGAGACCAGTCGGTGACATTGTTGGTGGGCGTGGTCAGCGTGCAGCCAGGGCGGTATTCAATCTTGATACCTTCCGGCGCGCGCCCGATAATGCCTTCAATAATGGTCGAAAAAGAGTCACTGATGCCGTTATAATTGCCCAACAACACTTCAATACTGCCTGCGTTGGGACCCACCACACACATCGTCTGGATTTTATCGCTGATCGGCAAGATATTGTTCCGGTTCTTGAGCAGCACCACGGATTTCACAGCGGCCTCATATGCCAGCTTGCGATGTTCCGGGCTGCCGACCACACTCATGGGAATGGCAGCATAAGGCACCAGATCCTCGGGATCGAACATACCTAGCTTAAAGCGCGTTCCCAGTGTGCGCATCAGGGCCGTGTCAATCTCCGCTTCAGTAACCAGCCCCTGATCTAAGGCTTCTTGCAAGTGATCATAGTAGACACAGTCGCAGCCGAGATCGCAGCCGCGTTTTAAAGCCAGGGCAGCCGTTTCAGCGCCATCTTTGGTGAACTTATGATTGCGATGAATATCTCCCAGCGCGCCGCAGTCTGAGACGACATGCCCTTCAAAGCCCCAATCGCCGCGCAGAATATCTTCGAGGAGCAGCTTGCTGGCGTTGCATGGCTCACCCAGTGTGCGGTTATACGCGCCCATCACAGCTTCGACTTTGGCATCCTTTACCAATTTCTTGAAGGCTGGCAGGTAGGTGGCGTACAGGTCTTGTTGAGAAACTTCGGCATTGAAGGTATGCCGGTCCTTCTCCGGACCGGAATGGACCGCATAGTGCTTGGCGCAGGCAGCTGTTTTCATATAGCGCGGATCGTCGCCCTGCAGTCCTTGGACAAAGGCTGCACCCATCTCACCGGTGAGGTATGGATCCTCACCCCAGGTTTCCTGCCCACGTCCCCAGCGCGGATCACGGAAGATATTGACGTTGGGGCTCCAGAAGGTCAGCCCCTGGTAGATCAAGGCTTTGCCGTTTCTACGCATTGCTGCATGGTGTTTGGCGCGGGCTTCGTCGCTGATGGCAGTGGCAACGCGTTGGATCAGATCAGGTTCCCAGGTTGCGGCCATTCCGATTGCCTGTGGAAAAACAGTGGCGCGCCCATTGCGAGCGACTCCATGCAGCGCTTCACTCCAGAAATCATAGGCGGGGATACCCAGGCGCGGGATCGCCGAAGCACCATTCCGCATCTGGCTAATCTTCTCAGTTAACGTCATGCGTGACAATAAATCCTGGACGCGTTCCTTAATAGGTAAGGATGGATTGAGATAAGGGGGATGGGATTCTGTAGAACTCATAGCGATGGCTCTCCTGAGCTTGGAAAAAGGGGATGTAAAGTTGTTATGCTTATCCTAACAGATAGCGGTTTTTCATGGATAACCAGGTAAGATAAGGAAAAATCTTTATATAAATGTATCGGTCCAGTAACCCTGCCGCAAAGCCATGTAATTATTATAAGTTAACCAGCCGGCCAGCAATGCAAGGTAAAGCCCTCCCTGACGCAGCACGACCAAGGCGACTACCACGGCGAGGATCCCAAACCCCATCGAAATTTTTAGCGGAGTGCGTTCATCGTAAGGGTTGCGCAGCCAGTGGAACAGGTTGCGCATAATACTGCCCCCATCCAGGGGGATGATCGGGATCAAGTTCACTACGCCCCAGCCGATATTTACCCAGATCATTTGTTGCGCAATAAAGTTCAGCGCCGGGTTGAAGATGGGGCCGGTAAACCGTGTGATTGCAATAACTAGCCCGCCTACAATAAAACCTGCCAGCGGACCGGCAAAACTAATGAAAATTTCTTTCGGGTAGGAGAGCAGAGAATAACGGGTGCTAATGGTTAACCCACCCATCGAATATAGTTCAATCTGCGGCGCTCGCCCATAATATTCTGAAATAATTGCATGACCCAATTCATGGACCAATACAGAAATAAAAACGATGGCAACCCAAAGTAGTAGATAGAAAATGTTGCCAACCCCTAAACCGAGTAAGACAGCGATCAGGAAAAACGAAATATGGACCCTGACCGGAAAGTTAAGGATTTGAAAATGCCAGCTGGCTGTGGAATTCATTCACGCTCCAGTATTTGATGAAAACAAACTGCCTTTATCTTAGAGTAAAGTTGGGTACCCGTCAAGTGTCGCAAGTAAATAATTCCTAGGCAGATTCCCTTGAAAAAATCTTTATTTTATGTACTATATTTGTAATTGTTCCTGATAAATTTGTTCAGGAATACGTTTTAACCGTTCGATGCTTGCTTGCAATAAGGAGGGCAATAATGGCTGTAATGACAGATCGAACAGCAGAAGATGCGAAGCTCGTTTCGACGAAAATTCTTGATCAAGTGTTTCGGCAAGCCGCCGCAGATCAGATCGGCATCCAGTTTTGGGATGGCACGCTCTGGCCAGACGATAAGCCCAAACCGGTGCGCATGATCCTGAAGCATCCTTCGGCGCTGCGCGATATGCTGCTGCCTGGAACAGAACTGGCCTTGGCTGAAGCTTACCTGTATGATGACTTTGATATCGAGGGCGATATCATCGAGGTGTTCCGAATCGCGGATGGGATCTCTAATTCAACGAATGGGTTTCGTAAAAAATTGCGGGTAGCGCGCGATTTGCTGCGCCTGCCAGATTCCTCTGCAATGATTGGTACGAAACAAAAAAGAGCACACCATGGACCTGCCGATCTATCCGGGCGCAAGCACTCCGTAGATCGTGACCGGCAGGCGATTTCTTATCACTATGATGTTTCAAATAATTTTTACCAGCTGTTCCTTGATAAACGCATGATTTACTCCTGCGCCTATTTCCATGATTTGGATCAGGATTTAGACACCGCCCAGGAAAATAAGTTGGATCATATCTGCAAGAAACTACGCTTGCAGCCGGGTCAACGTGTGCTGGATATTGGTTGTGGGTGGGGCGGGCTGGTCATTTATGCCGCGAAAAACTACGGCGTGGATGTCACCGGCATCACCTTGAGCCATAATCAGGCAGACCTGGCCAACCAGCGCATCGCGGAGGCTGGTTTATCAGATCGCTGCCGGGTGATCCTCCAGGACTACCGGGAAGTCCCAACTGCTGAGCCCTTCGATGCCCTGGTTAGTGTGGGCATGTTCGAGCATGTGGGGCAGGCGCTGCTGCCAACCTATTTCAAGAAGGCTATGGATCTGTTGAAGCCGCAAGGCGTCTTCCTCAATCATGGCATTGGTCAGCGCGCAAATAATGTCCTCCCCTCCGGGCCGAATTTCTCGGATTCGTATGTCTTCCCTGACGGCGAAACGGTGCCGATCAATGTCACCCTGCATGCTGCTGAGGAAGCTGGTTTTGAAGTGCGAGACGTGGAAAACCTGCGTGAGCATTATGCGCAGACTCTGCGCCATTGGGTGAGCCGGTTGGAGTTTAATCATGATAAGGCACTGCAGTATGTGGAGGAGCCTACTTACCGGGTGTGGCGTTTATTTATGTCCGGTTCCAGTTATGAATTCCGCGTCGGGCGGCTAAATATTTACCAGACCCTGCTCTCAAAGATGGATGCGCAGGGAAACAGCAACCTACCCTTAACGCGCAAGGATTGGTACTGCTAATCCGTCAATCGAGGGCTGTCCAAATGTTTGTCTCGGACAGCTTATTCTGCTAATTAGGGTCGCGCATAACGGGAAACGAGGTACCTCGTTTCCCGTTATGCGGTAGCCGAATAAGTCTAATGCGACCTGCGGATCAGCCGAGCGTATCTTTACCTGTTCCATTCCGATTTTCAACCGGTACGGGCTCAGCCGTTGAGATGTCGCTCATCTGGCTCTCAGGCTGTTCCTTTTCTTTGCTTGGATCCGATAATCCCTGGCGGAAGGAGCGGATTCCGGAGCCGAGTTCACCACCCAATTTTGACAAACGACCTGGGCCCCATAACAGGATGACAATCACTAAAATTATTGCCAGTTCAGGAAGTCCTAAATCCATTTTTTGATCCTTTCTAATTTCTCTTTCCTAAATATTGGCTTACTATCCGAACGCTGGTCCAGCCTCACCTTGGGCCCAATGGGTCGCTCAGGCTTGGTATACCAGCTGAACGACTAGGACGTGGAAGGCTGAGAGCGCTTGTTGGCTGGCGCGGTAGACCCCGCTTCTTTTTCAATCTGCTTAACGGGGCGCGGGCCTAAAAGACGAGTGAGTTCGACCCGGCTGATGGTTTCTTCCTGTAACAGGACCTCAGCTAAACGATCCAATGGTTCCTGATGCTCGAGCAACTGCTCGCGCACCGCCGAATATCGAGTTTCTAATAATTCTTGAACCGCACGATCAATGCGTACTGCGGTTTCTTCACTATAATCATGGCTCTGGCTGCCGTTCCCACCGGGCAGCTGCTCTTCGCGGGTATCCAGCGCGACCGGTCCCATTGGACCCATCCCCCAACGTGTCACCATCCGCCGGGCAAGGCGGGAGGCCTGTACCAGATCCTTCTCGGCGCTGGTAGTAACTTCGCCCGTCGCATTTTCTTCGGCAGCCCGCCCGCCTAACATAATGGATAAGCAAGCGAGCAGATATTCCTTGCTGTAGGGACTGGATTCATCACCGGCCAGCCAGTCGATCCCTTCCCGTGATTGTACCTGGGGCAGGATCGAAATCTTTTGAACGAGGTTGGCTACCGGGTTCAACCAGGCGATCAACGCATGCCCGGCCTCATGGTAAGCAGCCGCGCGGCGTTCAGACTCGTCCAGCAGTAACTTTCGGTTGGGGTCAAGCAGCATTTGGTCTAAGGCTTCTTCAAAGTCTGTCATGCTGACCATCGCCCGGTTTTCTTTTGCGGCGTTTAGCGCCGCGTGATTGCACAGCGTTTCCAGGTCCGCAGCGCTGAATCCGGTGGTTGTGCGCACGATAATGCCCAGATTGACGTTCGGCTCCAGGCTCATCCCTTTCGTGATAACGCCCAAAATGCGCTCGCGTTCCTTGCGGTCGGGTAGGTTAAAGAAAATCAGTCTTTCAAACCGCTTAGGCTGCATAAATTCCTGGGGAATGGCCTCGAGGTGGCGCGTAGCCGCGAAAATGATCACTTCTTGTTGCTCACTCAGTTGATCCATTTCCACCAGCAGCTGGTTCAGGAGATCGTCCTGTTTTTCTTCCTTGTTATACAGGCTGGTATTATAGTGAGCTAACTGTTCCAGATCATCGACGAAAAGGATGGCCGGAGCTTGTGCAACTGCCTGTTGAAACAGGTTTTGTATGGAAGTGTTTCCACTTTGAGAGGCTGCTTCACGCAGACTGCCCGGTGAAATAGTGATGCAAGGCACCCCGGCTTCACCGGCGACCGCCTGTGTAAAAAGGGTTTTCCCAGTCCCTGTTGGACCAACCAGGAGGATTCCGCGTGACATCCGCCCACCAGTCAGGTGATATTTGGCCGAGTTTCGTAAATAATCGATGACCTGACGCACCTCTTGTTTCGCATCTTGCAACCCGGCGACATTTTCAAAGGTGGGTGTGGCTTGTAGGGTGGGTACGGAATGCGTTTTGCTTTTTTCGACCCTGGCCGTTCTCATAGGGTTTTGCCAGGTTCTGGTTCCAATCCATATGCCGGCTATCGCCAGGAATAGAAGTGGGAGACCTTTTCTGGACAGGGTTCCCAATTGATTCTTGGCGGCTGATTGGGCAATAATCTGTACATTATGGCTGTTCAGCAAGGAAACCAGATTTGGGTCGCCCACTACTTCAGGGAACTGGGTATGAAAGGTGGTGTATATTGTGGGAGGACCATTTCTGCGGGCATCGACCAGGGTTTGTTCCCCAGAAGTGACCGGCAGAAGCACGGGTTTATTGAGCGTCCCATTAATATCGCTGCCGGAAATCGTGACTGAGGCGACATTCCCAGACTTTACCTGTTGCAGAAAAACACTATAAGGGATTTCTTGCTCTACCGATGCCCTTGGCCACCATGCCCAAATACCCCAGGCCAGCAGCCCCGCCAGTAGAATCCAGGCATAAATTGGGATTCGCTTTGGGTCGTTTTTATTTAGATTGAGGTCCGAGCGGGATGCCATATCTGGTCGTATCCTTCGATTGCAGGTGAAATCTCTTTACCTTGCAGTCCAAAGGATAACTTTTTTTCGAAATAAGGTCTTTATTGAAAACTAAGCAAAACCTTATGGCAAGATTAAACCTTACTAAAAAGATATTTCTCTCTACCCAAGGATTTATCGGGGAAAACGCACGGTAAAGTGACTGCCCAGGCCGGGTGTTGAATCCACTTCCAGGCGCGCACCATGGGCACTGACCAGATCCTGAGCAATGCTCAAGCCTAGCCCCATGCCTTGCCGAATGCGGCGAGCAGATTTTCCCCGATAATAGGGTGAAAAAATAAGCTTAAGTTCATCTTGGGAGATACCGGGGCCGGTATCGCTGACACAAATCCAGACGGATTCAGGGTCAGCGCCTGCGGATAAATCAATCGTTCCACCCACAGGGGTATATTTAATTGCATTACTGATCAGGTTATCGAGAATTTGGGCCAGCCGGATGGGATCAGCCTGGATAACCGGTAAATCTTCTGGGATCTGAGACTGCCAGTGTTGGTGTCTTTCTTGCGCAGCCTGCCGCCAGGGTGGAAGGATGGTGGGTAACCAGTCACTCAGGGGTAAGGACTGCAGATCTAACTCCATTATGCCCAAGGCCTGTTCGTGAAGGTGCGCCAGATCCTCGACCAGGCGCTGCAAGCGCAAGGTTTCCTGGTCCATGCCAAGCGTCAGCTCATCGAGCAGCTGCGGATCGCGGCCGGCGCCTTTTGAGAGTGCCTGAATCGCCGAGCGCAGCGAACCAATCGGCCGGCCAAGTTCATGGACGAGGTTAGCTAATAACTGCCGGCGCGATTGCTCGAGATTGTTGAGTTGTTCAACCAGGTAGTTGGTCGCGCGAATAAAGAGGCGAATTTCTTCGGGCCCTTGTTCTGTTTGCGGCAGACGGACGTCGCCAGAGGCAACTCGATAGATTTGTTCCGTCGCTCGCTGGATGGGGATGCTGATGTTGGACGCCAGCAAATAACCGATACCCGAGCCGACAATCAAAGCGAAAAGCAGGATTCCGCCGATAATGAAGCGGAACTGGCGAAACTCGGCGTAAAAAATCGAAGCCCGGTAGGTTACACGGACAATCCCTACAAACTTTCCTTCCGTATTGATTGCGGGTGAAAAAATGTCGATCGCTTCTTCGTTTTGACGAGGGAGAAAGTTAGTTATACGAACCGTATTGCCCGCCTGGACTTTCTGTAATTCAGGAAAAACCAGGGAGGCGCCAATCGCGGATGGCCCCAAGGGAATGCTAGAAGCAATCAGGTGAGCATCTGGGGTAAGCAGCATGACGGTAGCAGAGGTTTCCGTGACTGCATTTTCGAGGAGCCCCTGGGCGTAATCCGAGGAAAGCCAAATTTCCGGTTCGTTGGCAGCAAAACGAGCAATTAATTCTGCGCTGTTGGCAAAATCAGTGGTGATGCGCGGCAGCAGGTATTGGGTTTCGAGGAGATAGGCCAGCGCGAGGCCGAGCAAGGGCAAGATGATAATGAGCGGCAGCACATGACTGATGATCAAGCGATTACGTAGTGATCGCAGCATCTCAATTCTCGACTAGCTTATAACCAACTCCGCGCACGGTCAGGATTCGGTTGGGATGATTTGGGTCATCCTCGAGTTTTTCGCGCAGCCACCGGACGTGGACATAGACGACCTGCGGTTGGCCAGCAAACTCTGCGCCCCAAACACGGTTCAGCAATTCTTCTGTCGATAATACCTGATTTGGACGGAGAGAGAAGGCGTGCAGCAAGTCAAACTCGCGCGGCGTCAGCTCAACCGGACGGCCATCAATGGTCACACGGTGTTCGCCTGGGTCGATCATCAAATCCCCAACCAGGATCGGCTGGCTGGTTTGCTGCAAGGTGGGCGCTGTTTCGGTGCGCCGCAAGACGGCTTTGATATGCGCCAGCAACACATCAAAATCAAAAGGCTTTGTGACGTAATCATCCGCGCCTAATTCAAGCCCCAACACTTCATCCAATTCTCTGCGCCGGGCGGTCACAAAAATGATCGGCACACCTAAACGATTCTTCAAATGGCGCAGCGCATCGAGCCCATCCATGCCGGGCAGGCCGATATCCAGCAAGATTAAAATCTGGGGGATCCAACTGCGCCTGAGCCAGGGCATCTTCAGCCGTGGAGGCGGTTGAGGCTTTAAATCCTGATTGCTCCAGGTTGAAAGCCAGACTACGCCGGAGAAGGGCATCATCATCGACAATGAGAATATGTTTGTGCATAGCTTCGCCTATTAATAAAGTGACTATTACAATAGATAATAGTACGGCTTGCCTTAACTGGCAAGTTTATTTGTCAAAGAACCCCTAAATGGTTGTTTTGATCATTAAATAGAAGGAGCTGCCAACGGGCCAAAAGGCTATTGGCAGCTCCTTCTATTTACATTTTCAAGAAACAGAGGCTGTCCAAATGTTCTGGGTGGACAAGCTCAGGTTTCTCCGTCAAGTTATTTGGGTTTAGCGATCAAGCGGGCCGTCAGGTCGTGCACCATGGCGCCAGTAATTTGCACGGGGACAAGCTTGCCAACCGGCGCTTTGCCTTCGATAAACACTAAGCCATCAATCTCTGGTGCGTCATGGTAAGCGCGTCCGACTGAAATGCCGTCGTTATAGCCCTCGATCAGCACCTGCTGTGTCTTCCCCACGAAGGATTGGTTGCGGGTTAATGAGATTGTTTCCTGTGCGCCAACCAGCCGCTGCAAACGTTCTTCTTTGACTTCCTCAGGAATGGGGTCGCCCAGCGGCTCGCTGCTGGTTCCTGGCTCAAAGGAGAAGGTGAAAGCGCCTACGTGATCAAACTTGATTTCTTCGACAAAGTCCAGCAGGGTCTGGAACTCCTCTTCAGTTTCACCTGGATAACCGACGATAAAGGTGGTGCGCAGCGCCAGATCAGAGATCGTTTCGCGCATTTTTCCCAGCGTTTTATAAACCCATTCCATATTCGCCGGGCGGCGCATCCGGCGCAAGGTCATGGGGTGGGCGTGCTGTAAGGGCATGTCCAGGTAAGGGACTACCTGAGGTTTCTCGGCCATTACCTGCATGAGACGCTCCGTCACATAACCGGGATAGGCGTACAGTACCCGGATCCAGGGCAGCTCTGGAACTTCACTGGTCAGCCGCTCTAGCAGCTGGGCCAGACCATCTTTCATGCCCAGGTCGTGCCCGTAATCGGTGGTATCCTGAGCGATAAGGAGCAGCTCCTGCACCCCATTTTCTGCCAGTTCGCGGGCTTCGGCCAGGATGGCATCCATGGGCCGGCTTACGGCAGTGCCTTTGATGAGCGGGATCGCGCAAAATGCGCACGGACGGCGGCAGCCATCGGCGATTTTGAGATAAGCACTGCCGCCCTGAATGGCCACGCGCAGGACACCTTTTTCGTCCGTACCGACGGTGGGGGCATCGGGCAGGTGATAAAGTGGTTTAGGATAGCCGGATTCTGAGCGTTTGCGGCCCTTCAACTGCTGGACGAGATCCACAATATCCATCCAGCGCCGGGTTCCCAGAATGCCGTCAATGCCTGGAACTTTCTCGACGACCATCTGGCTGTAGCGTTGTGTCAGGCAGCCGGCGGCGATGAGCATTTGCCCTGGCAACTTGGCTTCAGCCAGTTCGATAAGTACCTCAAATGATTCCTGCCGGGCCGGGGAAATAAACCCGCAGGTATTTACGATTAATATGCCAGCGTCCTCAGCTTGCTCGGTGGGTAGATACCCTGCGCCTTGCAGCAGTGAGGCCATCGACTCGGAGTCGACGGTATTCTTCGCACAGCCTAACGATACCAGATAAAATTTCTTACGATTCATAGGTTATTTTGGGACAAACGGGGTTATAGTGGGCGTCGCCCGTGGCGTGGGAGAAGGCAGCGGTGTGATGGTGGCGGGCGGCGATGGCGTGAATGTTGCGGTAAAAGCCGGGGTGGGGGTCATCATGGCGTCTGGCGCGAAGATCAGGTTGACGACTTCGCCTTCGATGCCCAGAGGGCCCAGGTCTTTTTGGTTGTAAAACACCTGCAGCGCAGCTGCATTGCCAGTGCTCATTTCGATTTGTTTGTTGCCAGAGAATGCGTACGCATTCCCGGGCACAGTTCGCCCTAAGAATTTGACCTTATTGTCAGCGATGATGCGTAACCAGGCCCGCTGGCGGGCGACAATATACACTTGCAGCGGGTCCTTGTTCATCGGCGGGAGGGTAGGTGTGCTGACGCTTTCAGTGGGTGCGTCTACGCTGATTTCCGCCGGTGAGGCCGGAGTGGTGAGTGGCGCTTCTCCAGCAGCGTCAGGGGTTCCGCTGATCTCTGCCCCAGAGAGTGCAGTTCCTACCTGTGGCGTTCCGCTGGTCTGGTTGGTGGGTTTGCTTGCGGTTAGCAGGATCTCGGAGATCCCAGGCGGGGTCGGCACGGTTTCGGTTTTTTGCGCGTTATTGATCCGCGCCAGGGTCCATAAGGCAAAAAATAAGATAATCGCCGCGACGCCAACCCCAAAGATCAGGTCAGGCGTGAGGAAGCGCCGCCAAAGTGGGGCTTGCACCGCGCGCCGTTTCTTGTTGTTGAACAAACTTTGGGGCTCGGGTTTAGGCAGCCGTTCAATCCGGCGGGCCTGTAACCCTTCCGCGAAGCGGAGCAGCAGAGCATCTTCGTCCATATTTAAGAAGGTGGCATAATTGGACAGCATACCGCGCCCCTGTACTGGAGAGGGTAGGCTCTCAAAGAGACCATCTTCTAATGCCTGAATATAGTGCTGTCGCAAACGCGTATAGCGTTCCACTTCCGCTAAGGAGAGACCCAACCCTTCCCGCTGGCCGCGCAGTTTCCCGCCAATTTCTTGAAAGATTTGTTTGGATGGGGGCGTGGTATGCTCTGGCTGGTCGCCGGGGGTTTCATAGACCGGCGGCTGCACATAGCTGGCTTCATTAAGCGCGGGGTCGATCACTTCTCCTGTCTGCGCATCCGCGCTCTCTCCAGCGAGATCCGGCGAAAGCGGTTCTTGGGTACGGCTGGAATCCTGGATGGGATGTGGCGAAATTTCGGGAACTGAGATTCTCAGCGGCCGAGATCTTTCCATCCCAAAGGTCCAAGAGGGGTTCAATGGGTAGATGCAGCAGATCGGCATAGAGACGCAAAAAGCCCCTGCCTTGCACATTGGAAGGAAGAAGATCACGCTGATCATTTTCCAGTGCTTCCAGGAAGTGGGGCCGGATATAAATCATCCGGGATGCCTGCTCTATCGATAAGCCGCGCGCCAGGCGGGCCTGTTTTAACTGAACACCAATCGTAATTGCCATATCCGATATTGGGGAATTATACCGTTAATGTTGGAATAACCATGTTTCTCGGTATTGGGTATTGGGAGAGTTAAAAAAATCACCGGCCTGGTTGAGCAAAAGGCTGCCAGGCCGGTGGTTACGTTCTGAAAAGCAAATATAGCTAAACGAGCGTCTTACTCGGTAGGCGTCACGTCTTCAGCAGGCGATTGTACAGGGGTTTCATAAACCCCCACGGCGCTGGTTTCAACCACAGGCGGCTGAGGGATTAATTCGGCTGGGGTTTCGCCTTCGCGATGAACCAGGACGCGAACCTCGGGGGTCAGGTCAATGGTTAGACGGACGGTGCACTTGTGCTCACCCAACGTGCGGATAGGCTGGCATTCCACCTGGCGGCGTTCGACGGTGACGCCCGATTTGCGGGAGATTTCTTCCGCGATCATCTGGTTGGTAATGGAGCCATATAACTTGCCGGTTTCCCCAGCGCGGACGGGAAAGCCGATCACCAGGCCCGTCAGCTTTCCAGCAACGCCACCCATTTCTTTGTTGAGTTCTGCGCGCTGAACCGAAGCCCGGTTGCGGATGCTTTCTGCTTGTTTAATTGCGCCTGGGGTAGCCAGAACAGCCAAACCTTGTGGGATCAGGTAATTGCGGCCGTATCCGTCAGCAACACGCTTCACATCACCAGCGCGCCCCAGTTTATATACATCTTTGATGAGTAACACCTTCATCGCATCAAGCCCTTTCTAAATTGTGGGATTGCCAATGGCAACTCAAGCGAAGGGTACAACGCTTTGAGCGGCATGATTTTACCACACAATCACCAATTCACTGAGAAACCAGGGGCTATTGATTATTCCCGTAGATTAAATTTCCCAGGGAGGGCGGCCGGAGCCGTGCTTGTTTAGCAGAGCTGACCAAACTGGTTCGTGCAGATCGGGCAAGCAGTCAGCGGCTGCGGCGAGCAAGCCAAAACAACCGGCGATCATCATGTCTCCAAATGGCACAGCGAAGTAAGGGCGCAGTACAGAGTCGCGCATCAGGTTACGGCGCGGGCCGGTGATGACAAGGTTGTTTTTTTGTCCATTCAACTTCATGGGCTCTTGGGTATAGAGCAGCGCCCCATGCCCGTGATCTTTAAAAACGTCGGCATGTTTCAAGCTGCCGTCAGCCAGCCGGCGCAGCAGGGTTTCCAGCTTGGGCTGATCAATCAAGCCAGTATGATGCTCGAATACGCCCGCGATGCCTTGTGGTCCCAGCCGGAAGGCCAGCGTGTGGAAGTTGCCAACATTCGCAATCATTACCGCCGCATCCGTGGGAACGCGCGGGTCGAAGGTCGCGCCTAACACGGCTGCTGGAGCGGTATCCATGACGACCAGAGGGAAAGGCATTCCAGAAGGGAAGTCCGCTTGGGCGGAATTGGCCACAGCCTGCAAACGGGTCATGCTGGCCGGGATCTGGTCGCTGCGGTAGGCAAAGGCGCTCAAGCGGTTCTGATACGAATGCGTTCGTCCAGGTAATCAAAGCGGAATTGGCGGTCTGAAACGTCAGGCGGTGCTGCGCCGTGATCGAACACGGCGACTGCGACAGCCGCGAGATCATCCAATTTGACGCCAAAATTCCGAAAAGTATCCTGGATGACGGGAAAGTCGAAATCGCGGAAGTTAAAACGTTCCACTTCCGGCGAAAGCTTCAGCGCTTCAGCTTCAGAGATTAGCCGGACACCCATTTTGGCAACTGCATCCAGGTCATCATTGAAGGTCCGGGCGGCGTCTGGGGTAGCGTATACCGGCAGTCCGGCGCTTAGGTGATCTTCAACCGCCCATTGGTCAGGACCGCCGCCCATGGTGACGCCGGTCAGCAGCACCGGAAGCTGAGCGCGGGTTGCCTGCTGCAAGCGCCGCCGCATGATCATGGTCGGCGCAGGCAGAACAAGTTTATATGCGTTTTCTACATCCAGGCGAGGGTCAAACAGGAGGATATCTTGGGTCCCGGTGCCAATATCAACTGCCAGGATTTTCATTAATCCGGGTTCCTTTTTTCCAGTGGTTGCTAATCCCATGCAATCTTGTGATGGGCAGCATGCCAATTTCAGCCAGTTCTCTGAAAATTTCTGTAAGATGCGTGTTGGTTACAAACGGCAGGTGGCTGAGATTGAGCAGCGAAGGGCCTAATAACAGGCCAATGATCAGGACAGATGTCTAAAGTTTACCATAGATTTCTTCACTGTTAACCTTAACTGGTTTCATGTATACTCTTTGCGGATAGCAATCCGAAAGCACGATATTATTTTCGGTTTGGTAAGCAAACCGTCTACAGAATTTGAGGAGTTGTATGAGCTTCGAGGATGATCGCAAGCATTGGGAAGAGAAGATTCTCAAACCAGTCATCAAGAAATTCCCGGAACGCAGCCCGGAATTTTCTACACCTTCTGGCATCCCGCTGCCACGAGTGCTAGGCGCTGACGACGCGGAATACGCGGAAAAACTGGGGCTGCCAGGGCAGTATCCCTTTACGCGGGGCGTGCAACCAACCATGTACCGCGGGCGTTTCTGGACTATGCGCCAGTATGCCGGGTATGCCTCGGCAGCGGAATCAAACCAGCGCTACCGCTACCTGTTGGAGCAAGGCCAAACCGGCCTTTCGGTCGCGTTTGATCTGCCGACTCAGATCGGTTATGACGCTGATGATCCTTTAGCAACAGGGGAAGTGGGTAAAGTAGGTGTTTCGATATCTTCGTTAGAGGATATGGAAGCGCTGTTCCAGAATATCCCGCTGGATAAAGTCTCCACGAGTATGACGATCAATGCTCCGGCGGCGATTTTGCTGGCGATGTACATTGCCGTTGCCCGTCGCCAGGGTGTGGATGAACAAAAACTACGCGGCACGATCCAGAACGATATCCTCAAGGAATATATCGCGCGGGGGACCTACATCTATCCCCCGGCGCCTTCCATGCGCCTGATCACAGATATCTTCCAGTACTGCGCTAATCGTGTGCCGAATTGGAATACTATCAGTATTTCTGGATATCACATCCGCGAGTCGGGGTCAACAGCGGTGCAGGAAGTGGCCTTTACCCTGGTCGATGCGATCGCTTATGTGGAAGCGGCAATCAAGGCCGGGTTGCAGGTAGATGCCTTTGCCCCGCAGTTATCCTTCTTCTTCAACGCGCATAATAACTTTCTCGAAGAAACCGCCAAGTTCCGCGCAGCCCGGCGATTGTGGGCGCAGATTATGCGCGAACGGTTTAAAGCGCAGGATCCGCGGTCGTGGATGCTGCGTTTTCACACGCAGACCGCCGGTTCTACGCTGACGGCCCAGCAGCCGGAGAATAATATTGTAAGGGTAACCCTGCAAGCCCTGGCGGCGGTGATGGGCGGGACCCAATCTCTGCATACGAACAGTATGGATGAAGCCTTGTGGCTGCCGACCGAAAATTCCGTACGGGTTGCGCTGCGCACGCAGCAAATAATCGCCTATGAATCAGGCGTGGCGGATACCATTGACCCGCTGGCTGGCTCCTATGTGATTGAGTACCTGACGGACGAGATTGCCCAACGGGCTATGGATTACATCTGTAAAGTGGATGATATGGGTGGGGCGCTGGCAGCCATCGAAAGTGGATATCTCCAGAATGAGATTCAGGATGCCGCATACCGCTTCCAGAAGGCTGTTGAGAGCAAGCAGCAGGTGGTGGTAGGGGTGAATGCCTTCCAGTCTCAGGAAACACTGCACCTCGAACGGCTGCAGGTCAATCCCAAAATTGAACAAGAGCAGCGCGAGCGCTTGCAGGCAATGCGCGCCCGGCGGGATGCGACTAAGGTCAATGACCTGTTAAAACAATTAGATGCGGCAGCGCGGGGAAGCGATAATCTGATGCCGCTGTTCATCACTTGCGCGGATAACAATATCACCCTGGGGGAGATGTGCAGCGTCCTGCGGCGGGTTTGGGGTGAATATCAGTCAGCAGGAATGGTTTAGAGAGGTCATTGATGGCAAAGATTACCAGGTTGAATCATGTGGCGGTTGTCGTACCCGATGTAGAAGACGCGCTGCATTTCTGGCGAGATGCGCTTGGATTGGATCTTGATCATGTGGAGGAGGTGCCCAGCCAAAAATCACAGGTCGCTTTTCTCCCACTGGGTGAGAGCGAGATCGAACTCGTGCGCCCTACGAGTGCTGAATCCGGGGTGGCGAAATTCCTGGCGGACCGCGGGGCTGGAATGCATCACCTGTGTTTTGAGGTGGATGACATCGCTGGCATGCTGGCGAACCTTAAGGAAAAAGGGATCCGCCTGATCAACGAAACGCCGCTGCAGTTAGAAGGTCGTCAGGTAGCCTTCGTGCATCCGAAGAGCGCCAATGGGGTGTTAGTAGAGCTGTATCAGCTGGATTGAGGCTGTTGCGGAGGGTGGTATAGCCTCTTCGCTGCCGGATAAGCCTTGTTTTAATGTTTTTTGCTATAATTGATATTGTAAGGGGGGATGGTACTGGTTTATTGGCCGGGTAACCGCAGGGAAGCGGTACCCGGCACTTGGCAATAATATGGAGGAACATCATTCATGGATGTTGTTCAAAATGACATCGAGGTAAGCGAGCGTAAGGGTGTTTTCCCATTACAGGGCAAGGTGGGTTTGCTGCTCATCCTGATCGCCTGGCCGTTGAACTGGCTTCTGCCAGGGCTGCGGACTGCCTGGCTGTTCTTTCCTTTGTGGTTGGGCTTTGGCCTGTTCGTGGATGGCCTGGTGTACTTACGCAAGCATACCTCCCTATTCACCCGTTCCTGGCGGCGCTATGCCGGCCTGTTCCTGGTTTCTGCGCCTTCCTGGTGGCTTTTTGAAGTAATTAATCTGCGGACACAGAATTGGTCTTACCTGGGCGCAGATCACTTCTCCTCCCTGGCGTACTTCTTGCTGGCCAGTCTGAATTTTTCAACTGTAATCCCGGCTGTTTTTGGGATGGCGGAATTGTTTTCCACCTTTCCGTTCATTCGACGGATGAAAACCTGGCTGGTCATTGGCGACGATCGGCGGACCACGCTTCGTTTCTTCATCGCCGGCTGGGTGATGCTGGCGCTGCTGCTGGTATGGCCGCTTTACTTTTTCCCGTTTGTTTGGATCTCGGTGTTCTTTATCACCGAACCGGTTAACATCTGGTTAGGGCATCGTTCGTTGATTGAGGGGCTGCGTAAGGGTGACTGGCGAGTGGTGGTCAGCCTTTTCTGCGGGGTGCTGGTCACTGGCTTTTTCTGGGAAATGTGGAACTTCTATGCTTATCCCAAGTGGATTTATCATGTCCCTGGGGTTGGCTTCCTGAAAATTTTTGAGATGCCTATCCTGGGTTATGGCGGATATCTGCCCTTTGCGCTTGAGTTATACGCCCTTTATCATCTGGTCATGGGGCTTTTGGGGCATAAAATGACCCATTACGTGCAGTTGGAAAACCAGGAATAAAAACTATCGCTGAATCGAGCGGCCAGACGCGAATGTGACATTCGCATCTGGCCGCTCGATTAAAATTAGGATCAAGCTGCGGCTGCGTCTTGCAGAGATTTTTCTTCGGTCTGTGCGACCCGCACCCCTTCATCAACGTTAACTCGGCTGAGCAAAACTGCGCCGATGATGAAGAAAACGACCAGGGAGACAATGGCTAGCCGGCTGTTGCCCATGATTTGCCCTATCAGGCCAAAAACGAAGGGTCCCATAATGCCAGCGAACTTCTCGCTGACCGAGAAGAAACCAAAGAACTCTGCCGATTTGCTCTTGGGGACCAAGCGGCCAAACAGGGAGCGGCTGAGAGCCTGGCTGCCGCCTTGCACGGTGGCGACCGCAAAGCCGAGCGTCCAAAACTGCCATTCTTGCTGTAAGAAGTAACCGGCGATGGCGATGCCGGTATAGACCACCAGGCTGAGGTAGATCGAAGATTTTGCGCCGATCTTTTTGGCTAACCAGCCAAACAAGAATGAGAAGGGAATGCCCACAAACTGCACCATGAGCAGCGTTCCGATTAATGTGGTCTGGCCGATGCCGATCTCGTTGCCATAGATGGTAGCCATCTTGATAATGGTGCCGATTCCGTCGTTATAAAACCAGAAGGCAACCAGGAAGAAGAATAGGTCGCGGTAGGCGTGAATTTCTCGGAAGGTGCGGCTTAACCGGCGGAAACTAACCACAACCGGATGCACGCCGGCTTCTCCTGCCTGAACACGAGTGGGCGGCTCGGATACCAGGCGCAGAATGGGGATGCTGAAAACGAACCACCACACTGCGACCGAAAGGAAGGTCAGGCGCGTCATCAGCCCGGTGAGTTCGCTAGGCGCCAGCATGATCATTGCCAGATTGATCGCCAGCAGGATGCCGCCGCCCAGGTAACCCATTGCGTATCCCCGCGCGGAGACCTGATCAATATCTTCCGGTCCGGCGATATGCGGCAGGAGTGAGTCGTAAAAGACCAGCGAGCCGGCAAACCCCAATTCACCCAGCACATAAAAAACCGAGGCCATCAACCAGTCGCCGGTTTTGACGAAGTACAGCAGGGCGGTTCCAGCGACGCCGATCGCCATGAAGACGGTCAGAAAGCGCTTTTTCGAGCCGCGAAAGTCTGCCACCGCACCCAACACCGGGCTTAGCAGGGCTGCGACCAGGAGCGAGATGGAACTGGTATAGGCCCAATAAACTGTTGCCAGGTTTCCGCCCAGGGTTGCGCCGGCAACCTGGGCATAATAAATCGGCAGAACCGCCGCCATAATGGTTGTGGCAAAGGCCGAATTTGCCCAGTCATAAAAGACCCAGGCATTCACTGTGCGTTTATGAGTATTTGAATCCATCCGCGGTTTCTCCGACAGTTCAGTGGGGTTCTTGGAATAAGGCGTTATTTCAATGACAGAACCCCATTTTACATGAAAAGGTGTGCAGGCTCCAGAATTGATCTGGGCTGTTGGGAATTTCTTAGGGATGGATAACGTTTTTCAAGGATGTGTTATCATTAATCCTAATCCTATGGTAGAAAGAGTAATCAAACGATGACTTCTCGGTTTCCTGCGTCTCTGCGCGTGATTGGTCGTTCGATTGTTGACTGGTGGGATGCCTGGTTGGACATGGTGCTCATGACCCTGGTATGGTTCTTTGCCCAGTTTACTGTGATCCTTGGCCCACCGGCAACTTTTGGCGTTTATTATGTCGTCCATAACATGCTCAATGGGGAGGCGTTAGGCCTACGCGGAATGTTCTCCGGCGCGCGCAAGTATTTTGGGAAGTCTCTGATCTGGGGGTTGCTTAATCTGTTTGTCATTTTTATGGTCGCGCTGAATGTGCAGTTTTATGGCAACATTCCGGCAGTTTGGGGTTTCTACCTGCAAATATTCATTGTGATGCTGGCGGCGGTGTGGATCACTACCCAGTTTTACGCGCTGCCTTACTTTATGGAACAAGATGTTAAGAATTTGCGCATCGCATTCAAGAATGGACTATTTACCTCGCTTGCCGCGCCTTTATTTTCCTTGATTATGCTTATATTCATCATCCTCGTCCTGGTGCTGAGTTTTGGCTTGATGATCCCGCTGTTCTTGGGTCTGCCATCTCTGCTCGCGGTTTTAGGATTCCGAGCGATGTACAACCGCTTAGAAAAATTTGGTTTGCGCGAGCCAGAAAAGACCCCACGCGAGTTGGAAATGGAAGAGAGCGAAAAAGTGAACCGGCCATCACCGCTCAAGCGCGACAAGACGAAGAATCCGGCCAGCCCAGGAACGGAATACAGCTTTGGGGAAGAGAAAATTCAGAAGAAAGAATAGGAATTATCCAACTAATATCCATATTGTCGTTCGCCCGCTTTGTGCTATACTGCTTGATAGCATGAGGATCATTTATCTTGTTTACCGGGTGTGAGCCTGGGACTTTATTTGTCTTCCGCTTGAGGTGTGTTTATGGCTCATTACGAAATTAATCACGATGCAGTCCCCATCCGCCTTTTTCAATCCGATTTTCTCGAATTCTTTACGCATATCACGCCGATCGCGGTAACCATTATCTGGTTGCCGTTCGCGTTGTTTATGTTAATCCGGGAGATCGTCGCCGGTTCAGCGCGAGGCGCCAGCCTCTGGTACATTCCTGCCGCGTTCTTGCTGGGTTTGTTCTTCTGGACGCCTACAGAGTATTTGATGCACCGCTTCGTCTTTCATTTCCGCCCGCGTAACCCCACCCAGGAGCGCATCATATATCTCTTTCACGGCGTGCACCATCACCAACCCCAATGCAAAACCCGCCTGGTGATGCCACCTATCGTCAGCGTTCCGCTGGCAGCGGTTTTCTATGGACTGTTTACCCTGGTGATGGGTGGGCTTTTGCAGGCACCTCAGTGGGTGTCTCCGATGGTCTCGGGGTTCACGATTGGGTATCTCACCTACGATTTGACCCACTACGCCACGCATCATATGCCCATGCGCTCAGGCTTTGCCAGGTATCTAAAACGCTACCATATGATGCATCACTACAAGACGCCTGACCAGCGCTTTGGGGTCAGTTCGCCGTTGTGGGACTACGTTTTCGGCACGAAGCCTTCCTGAGTTAAGGTCTGTTTCTGGATAAGGGCAGCTGGCCTTAACCATCCTAGGCGGTGAAATGCGCCCCTTGGGATAAACCCACAAATATTTAACCTGCCTGCCTCTGGCGGGCTTTTTTATTACTGATTATCCGGTAAGCTCTGGAGAAAATCATCCTCCCAGACCTGCGCTTCGATGTAGCGCTCTGGCCCGCGTTTACCGTCCGGGTTCCAGTCTTGGGGTAAACCGTACTGCGCTACCAGGTCGGGCAGTTCTGACAGTGTATATACCTGCCCGCGATAAGGCCGCCCGTCCTGGTAACGCATGGCGGGGAAGGAATCGCCATAGGTGAAGCTGATCGCGCTGGGGGTGATCCGCTGCAGCGGCAGGTGCAAGGTACGTCCGTCTATATACCAGCTCAGCAGCCAGGGACAATCCCCCAAGATAAAGTAGTGCGGGCGGGCCCGCAGTGGGCAGCCGCCTTTGGCGATCAATAACGCCCGGATGCGCTCTTCTAGCCCCCGGCGCACCAGCAGATAACCCGCGCTGCGCTGGCTGGCGAAGCGGTTGCCGGCTCTGCAAATCTGTTCCTGAACCCGCTCAGCTTCAGGAAGGAGCAGGTCAGATAGACTGCGAAATGGCCCACTGCCAGCTTCGTAATAATGGGTGAGGAAATCGGGACAGGGTGTGGGCATGGCGGGTTGAACGCGATCCGGGATTACTCTTCAGGTTGTTTCCAACTGCGCAGCACGGCTTTAATGCGCTCCCACAGGCTGTTCGCGGCTTCGGCCTGAGGCGGCTCGACCGGGTGCTGGCTGTAGCGCGCCTCTAAAAAGTTGTCGGTTAGATGGTGAAGCTCCGGATCGATGTCTGGAATGGAATTGCGCAGATATTTCTCATACTGATAAGGGGTTTGCGAGCTCTTGCGTATCAACCCCCGGTCGCTGCCTAATTCGATCAGATTCAGGTAGAAGAAGATGATTTTTTCACGCGGGTTCATGCGCGCCAGGTTGAATACTCGGCGAAGCGCTTGTCCGGCAGCTGTGGGGCGCTGCTGCCGCAGGCGTTTCATGCCTTCCTGGACCAGGCCGCGCACCTGCCGGCGAGCCCCGGTGACGAAGCTCAGAAAGCGTTTCCAGGCATTGGAAAACAGGCGCACCAGCGGGAAGCGGGTAATGGCCGCCCAGAGAGCGGCATTTTGGGAAAGGTAGAAACGCAGGGCGAGGAAGATCACGCCCAGGAAGATAACCCAGAAAAGGAGTGAGCGCAGGAACTCCAACCAGGCAATCGGATGGTTAGCTGCCGGCGCTTGCGGGATGATCGTGGGCGCCGGCGGCGGCACTGACGTGCTGTGATTGGAAGGCAGCAGGGCGAGCAGCGACAGGCACAGGGTAAAGGGTAAGGTAAAGATAAAGATGAGGACTGAAAGGAACTGTGACAGGTATTGGAAGGTGTAGCGGAGTGTGTCCAGCAAACCCAGGGAATAGCCAGTGGGTAAGAAGAATACGAGCACAGCCAGGGCGACGAAGAATAACAAGCCGTATTTGATCCAGTTGCTTGCTAAATGGGAACTGATCGGCAGGTGCTGCCATAACCAGCGGGTGCGCAGCAAGGCAAACTGCGTCTGGCTGAGCAGCACCAGGGCGAGCAGGAAGTAGAATACCACGTTGGCGATCGGCAGATTATAAGCCAGCGTTCCGCGCTGCGTTTCTCTGAGGATGACCGGCGTTTCGACGCGAGTAATGATTGCCAGCAGAACGATAACAGCGCCGACCACGAAGATGCGTGAAGCAATGCGGTTGCGAATATCATGCAAAGCGTTTTGCAGCTTGCCCAGTTCATCCCACTGCGCGTCCAGCTCGCGCAGGTGCAGTTCTTCTATTTCTCCGGCGTAGGCGCGCGTTAGCATCCAAACGGCAGTGGTGAGAATGAGGGCCATGATATATTCGCCGGTGAAGAAAGTCTCGATAAAATTGGTTTGCCAGCGCGGGATATCGGCGAGGAGCTGCGCAGGGTTATTCACCAAATAGATCAGAAGCTTAATGCCAACTGCAAAGCCAAGCCATTCGGAAATGTGGAAGATCATCTTATCGCGCCCTTCCTCCATATCCGCGACCCGTTTGCGGGTTGCCAGCGCTTCAATGGCGACCAGGAAGCTGACCCCAATCAGATATGCGCCTTTCCAATCCTGGAACAAGCGCGTGCCCATTTGGGCAAAGCCGATGCCCAGGCTGAGCATCATCAGGCAAACCAGAACATTGCCTAAGGTCTGAGATTGGTTCTGGCTGGACCGGTAGTTCGCGAGGATGTTGAAACGAGACTTTTCCATCGCTTATGCCCTCCAGAGATCCAGATCCCGTTCATCATAAATGGGATAGACTGGGATGCCGTAGGTTTTCCCTTGCTGGACTGACGCCCGGCGGTTAGGGTGTTCACCGCACAGGATCAGGACCGGGTTTAGCCCCCCGCGCCGGGCCTGGAGCAGTTCATCGAAGAGCGGTTGATCCGCTGAGCCGCTAATTACAATCAGGGTAGTGCCCCAGGGAAGCTGCACGCGGTGCTGGCGCAGCATAGCCGGAAAAGGATCAGTCTCCACTGCCCGAATACGCGCGAGGACTTCCAGAATGCGCATCATATGCCCGCGGCCTTTGTTAGGATGCAGTGGGATTGGACGACCATCACTTGCAAGTGGATCCAGCCCATGCGCGTAAAGGCCGGTCGATTGGCGCTGGCTGACTACCCAGTTTGCCAGGGATGCCGCGACGACAATGGCGAGTTCGGTGGCTTCATAGCGGGTGCGCAAGTTATAGTCGAGATGGTTGAGATTGAGGAAAATAGCGGTTTCCAGGGCGATGGAGGGTTCGAAGATCTTGGTTTGCAGCCGGCCGGTTGTGGCAGTAGCCTTCCAATCGATACGCCGCAGCGAATCCCCATTTTGATAGTCACGTTTTCCGGCGGGCCGCGTTGGGTCTTCAAATATGCGCTGTTTGTGGCGCATGGTGCCCATGGGAGACCTGGAGGGCAGATGGACATTTGTCAGCGGCACGACGCGTGGGAAAACGGTGAGATGTTCCGAAAGGCCTTCACTGTGCCGTTCGGGGCTCATCCCGAGCAGGTCGCCGGTGGAGATATGCAGCGGTCCGATGGTGTAATAACCGCGCTTGCGCGCTTTGAGATTGTAACTTACTGAGGTTTGTTCATGCGGCCCCAGGCTGACGACCTGGCTAAAGGTGTTGTTCTCAGCGACTTCGATGGGGAAGAAATCCTGAACGCGCAGCCAGATGGCAGGCAGCAGGCTCGTATTTTGCAGGTTGATCTGAACGGGAATTACTTCGCCTGGAAAGGCTTTATTCCCATATTTGCGATGGAAGGACATGCGGTTGACCGTTCGCCCGCTCCACAAGCGCCCGAGCAGCGATGCGCCGACAAACAGGTAGAGCAGCACAAACACAAACGTCTCGCGGGTAAATACCGCGAGCAGGATTAAGATCACAAGGAACACAGTAAATGCGCTGCCCATTCCGGCTCCATCTAGATTTTTGAACCACCTGGGAATTAATGTTCCAGATTACCAATTTCCAGGGGAGTTCTATCGAGAATATCATTAAGCACGCTCTGCGCCGTCCGCCCGCGCAGTTCGGCTTCTGGGGCCACCAGCAGGCGGTGCGTAAGAATTGCCGGGACCAACTGCTGGATATCATCCGGAATGACGTGATCGCGCCCATGGATGGCGGCTAAGGCTTGCGCAGCTTTGAACAGCGCCAGGCTGGCCCGCGGGCTTGCCCCGAGGGTTAAATCAGGATGATTGCGTGTAGCAGTTACAAGTTTGATAATGTAATCCTGAAGGCTTTCTTCGACAAAGATCTCCCAGACAGAACGCTGCAATCCAATCAGGCGGGGCGCATCCACGACGGGCTTCAGGTGCACGATGGGGTGCTCGCGCTGTAAATGCGCGAGCAGGATTTTTTCATCAATTGGGGTGGGGTAGCCCATCGACAGGCGCATCAAAAAGCGGTCAAGCTGCGCTTCGGGGAGGGGGAAGGTGCCTTCATACTCGATCGGGTTCTGGGTCGCCAGAACCAGGAAAGGGCGCGGCAGGGGATAGGTGACGCCATCCACGGTAACTTGCTGTTCCTGCATCGCTTCTAATAAAGCCGACTGCGTGCGCGGGGTAGCCCGATTGATTTCATCGACCAGCAGAACATTGACAAACACCGGTCCCTGGCGAAACTCAAACTGCCCGGTTTGCTGGTTATAGATCGACACGCCGGTCACATCATTCGGCAGCAAGTCGGGGGTGCATTGCAGGCGGTTGAACTGCCCGCCTAAACTGATGGCGAGAGAACGGGCGAGCATCGTCTTGCCCACCCCAGGGACATCTTCAAGCAGCACATGCCCTTCACACAGCATGGCTACCATTAACATTTCGATTGCAGGCCGCTTGCCGACAATCACATGTTCGACATTATCAATGACGCTGTTAACAAATTCTTGGATCTCAGACATGAGTGGCACCTGAGCATTGGCTTAAGATTTCCCGGCGATGGGGCACGTTTGACAGGTGAAAGTGTACCATAAATTCAAATTACAGCGGGCTGCAACGCGGTTGGTTTTCCGCTGCGCCGTTGACTGCCCGGTTGGGCTACCCCAAAGGATAATTCCAAGAAGGTAGACTATAATTAGGCCAGTAATACCACCTGGGTGGAATTTTTAATAATCGAGAATTAATTCATGGAACTTACTCCTGTCCAATTTCAAATTAACTTACATCCCGAGCCCAATCCGGATGCGGTTGTAAAAACCCGCCTTGCGCGATTTACGGTGTTAACCGCGCGGATGATTCGTCTGGAATGGAGCCCAACGGGGGCTTTTGAAGACCGCGCCAGCCAGGCCTTTTGGTATCGCAATCAACCAGCGCCGCAGTTTACGGTGAACCAGCAAGGCGCTGAACTGCTGATTGAGACCGAAGCGCTGCGCCTGCATTATCTTTCTGATGAAACGTTTTCTGCAGAGAACCTGCGGATCGAGTTAAAGGACATGCAGTTTGAAAACGGGCAGGCTGTGGTCTGGCATTTTGGCGATCCAGACCCGGAAAACCTGGGTGGAACTGCCCGGACGCTGGATGAAGTCAATGGCGCGACGAAAATTTCACTTGGCTTGATCTCCCGTTCCGGTTGGTCCATCGTGGATGATTCTTCCAGTCTGGTTTTTAACGCCCAAAGCTGGCTGGAACCGCGTGATGCACCCGAAGGGCAGCTTGATTTGTACTTCCTGGGCTATGGGCACGCCTACCTGGACTGCCTGAAAGAATTCAGCTTAATTTCCGGCGCGGTGCCCATGATCCCGCGCTTTGTGCTGGGCAATTGGTGGAGCCGGTATTGGGAGTACACGCAGGCGGACCTTGAGCAGTTAATGAATGATTTTCAGGCCCATGCGGTGCCACTTTCCGTCTGCATTATTGATATGGATTGGCATAACACCCAAACGGGGAACTCCTGCTCCGGTTGGACTGGGTATACCTGGAACCGCAATCTGTTTCCCGACCCGGAGGGGCTGCTGCGCTTCTTGCATGCCAAGGGGTTGAAAGTGGCGCTCAACCTGCATCCGGCGGAAGGCGTCCATCCCCACGAAGAAATGTACGCGGAGATGTGCGCTGCGTTAGGCAGCGATCCAGCTTCGCAGGAACCGGTCGAATTTGATATTATCAACCCTCGTTTTGTGGATGCCTATTTCAGGATCCTGCACCACCCTCAGGAGGCGCGCGGCATTGACTTTTGGTGGATGGACTGGCAGCAAGGGCAGCGCACGCGCTTATCCGGACTGGACCCGCTGTGGTGGCTGAATCACCTGCACTTTTTGGACCTGGGCCGGGACGGAAAACGGCGTTCTTTCATTTTCTCGCGCTGGGGCGGGTTGGGCAACCACCGTTACCCGATCGGTTTTTCCGGGGATACGATTGTTAGTTGGGCTTCATTGGCTTTTCAACCCTACTTCACGGCCACTGCTTCCAATGTCAACTATGGCTGGTGGAGCCATGACATTGGCGGCCATCTGGGCGGCATCGAAGAGGCTGAGTTGTATACCCGTTGGGTGCAGTTAGGCGCTTTCCTGCCGGTGCTGCGCCTGCACAGTACCAAGAATCCCTACCATGACCGGCGGCCTTGGGGTTATGATGCTACCACCTTTGAAGCTGCGCAGTTTGCCATGCAGCTGCGTCACGCGTTGATTCCCTACCTGTACAGCATGGCCTGGCGCTATCATAAGGACAGCATCCCGCCGCTGCTGCCGATGTATTATACCTATCCAGAACAGGATGAAGCTTACGCCTGTCCGAACCAGTATCAGTTTGGCGATCAGCTGGTCGTTGCGCCTTTTATCACTCCTGAAGACCCGGACACGCGCTTAAGCCGGGCGGTCATCTGGCTGCCGAAAGGGGATTGGTATAACTTCTTTACCAGCCAGTATTTACCGGGAGACGGCTGGCACGCCCTGTATGGAACCGTGAATGATATTCCGGTTTATGCGAAGGCCGGAGCGATCGTGCCGCTTGGCCCGCTGGCCGGCTGGGATAATGTGGAGACGCCGCATCAGCTCGCAGTCCATGTGTTCCCCGGCGCGGATGGCGCATTTGACCTGTATGAGGATGAGGGCAACAGTAATGCTTACCTGGAAGGGGCCTACTCGATTACGCCGATGCGACAGCAGTGGACCGAGCAGCAGGCGGTGCTGCAGATTGGCCCGGCGCAGGGTGAAACACAGCTGCTGCCTGAGACACGCCAGGTGAGTCTATTGTTTCACGGTTTTAATGCGCCGGCTTCGGTCGCGTTGCGCCTAAATGGAAAGCCGAATGAAACTCAAGCGACGTATGATTCAGAAACGCATACTCTGACCTTGTCCGACATTCGAATCTCCCCCAGCGACCAGCTGGAAGTAACCTTGACCGCCAGGGAGCAAGGCCTGGCGAATCGCCGGGATGCACGGCAGAGCACTTGTTTGAAGATGCTGCAGCATTTCCGCCTGGAAACGAATACCAAAGCACAGGTTGCATTACATCTGCCAGATATTCTGGAGCAGCCAGCAAAACTGGCGCGTTATCTGGCGCAAATGCAGTCCGCCCAGCTCCGTGCGCTGCTGGAAGTCATCACCGGGGCGGGGGTCGAATACACAAGCAGCACCGGACAACCGCTACTGCTGCTCTGGAACAATCATGAGAATGAAAATATTACCTACCAGTTTTCACTGGCGCGGGTGCATGCCTGGCGGCGGCGCGAGCGCTATCCCTGGGAAAACGGAAAGCTGCCACATTTTGAATGCTATCGTCCGGACGAAGATTTCGATCCGCGTAACCCCTGGCTACTGCAAGCGCATTATTATGGGTTCGAGACAGTCGGTGTAGAATTGGGGCGGGATTATCCACCCAGATCAAGCTGATCGAGGAATGCGCCGAGCCGGACATCATATTCTTTAGGGTTCTTGGAGAGCGCTTCGGCGTGCCCGGCATTCGCTGCGAGATAAAGCTCACGGTAGCCGCGCCGTTTAGCTTGAAACAATTCCACGCTTGCCTGGGGCGGGATGTACATATCTTGCTGCCCATGGGCAAAGAAAATCGGTGTATCAACTTGCGCAATAAAGCGGATCGGCGAGGCTTGTGAAAAGTGCCAGCCGCCGATCAACCCGGTGAAGAAATCTGCCAGGGGCAGTAATGGGAAGGGCGGCAGGTGGTAATCTGCGTGCAGGCGCAGCTTTAACAGGTCTGGCAAGCTGGCGTAGGCGCAATCGGATATGGCGAAGGAGATGCGCGGATCGATCGCAGCATGCTGTAGGGTCGTCGCTGCGCCGAGCGATTCGCCCAATGTCCCCACGACCCCGCCTGGCCCCAGGCGGGAAAAGGCCCAATCCACCACTGCTTTCAGATCATACTTTTCATAATAGCCGAATGAGGTGTTAGGCCCGCCACTCCGTCCATGATGGCGCAGATCGTAAACCAGCACGTTATACCCGCGTTTGTAAAACAAAGCAGCATATTTGATCGACCCATAACGGCTGAAGGTAATGCCGTGGGAGATGACCACTGTGCGCTGGGACTCTGCATAGGGGTGATAAACCGCGGCTAAGGCATACCCATAAGGTGAGGGAATCGTAAGCTCTTCACGCGGCCAGGCAGCATATTCTTGTTCATCCAGAATACCCCACTCAACTGCCTTCTGGCGGGTTTCTTCAAACGGGTACACGTGGGGGTAGATTAGAATATGAGCAAAGTAGTATCCTGCGCCAAGCAGCAGCAGTAGCAGGATGATTAGAAGAACCAGTAATGGCAATGTATGCCTCCTTTGAGCGCATTGAATTTTCCCCCTGCTAACGCTGGTTCGGTTGATTGATTTTACACCTTATACAACGGATTATCTTTTGGAGGCGCATAATCTTGCAGGCGCTTTGCCAGGCGCGTGTTGCGGGATGCGATGCGGTCATTATGGACCGCCATTGCAATTGCCTGGCGGCTGCCAACCAGTACGACCAGCTTGCGCGCGCGAGTAACCCCGGTATAGACCAGGTTACGCTGCAGCATCAGGTAATGCTGGGTGAGCAGCGGGATTACGACGACCGGGAACTCGGATCCCTGGGATTTATGAATGCTCACTGCATAAGCGTGCACCAATTCGTCCAATTGAGAAAATTCGGCCTGTACCGTGCGCCCATCAAAGTCGATCAACACCATTGATTCTTCTTTGTCAATTTGCAGGATGTGCCCCATATCTCCGTTAAACACCAGGCGGTCGTAATCATTACGCATCTGCATCACCCGGTCACCTTCGCGAAATACGCGGTGTCCATGATTGAATTCAACTTTGTCTGCGGAAGATGGATTGAGCGCCTCTTGCAAGCGCTGGTTCAAGTCAGAAACGCCGACCGCTCCCCGGTGCATCGGGCTGAGCACCTGGATATCCGCGCCCGGTTTGAAGCCAAACTTTTCCGGGATGCGTTTAGAGACCAGATCAACCACCCAATCTGACGCTTTTTGCGGATCTTTTTCAGAGAAAAGGAAGAAATCACGTGAATTGCGGGAAATGATGGGCATTTCCCCCTGGTTAATGCGGTGGGCGTTGACGATGATGAAACTGTCTTCGGCCTGGCGAAAGATGGTTTCCAGGCGCGTGACCGGCGCAACCCCAGAGGCGATCAAATCGCGCAGCACGTTACCCGGGCCAACCGAGGGCAGTTGATCGACATCGCCGACCAGCAGCAGGTGACTGCCCTGGTCGATCGCGCTGAGCAGATGGTTCATTAACAGGATGTCGACCATGGAAGTTTCATCGATAATTACCAGATCTGCGTCAAGCGGGTTGCCCTGATCGCGCAGAAAGAGCGTGCTGCCGCCGGGTTTAAACTCCAGCAAACGGTGGATGGTTTTTGCCTCTAACCCGGTGGTTTCGCTCAAGCGCTTGGCGGCACGCCCGGTGGGCGCTGCGAGCAGCACGCTGTGATTACGCGCTTGCAGCAGGCGGATGATGGACCCGGTAATGGTGCTTTTTCCGGTACCCGGACCGCCGGTCAACACGCTGACCTTGCTGGTTAGCGACACCTGGACAGCTTCAGACTGCTTCTCCGTCAGTTGAATAGGAATCTGACCGGCTAACCAGGTGAAGGCTTTTGGCCAGTCGACCGCCTGGAAGTCGCTCAACCGATCATTTGGGGACAGCTGAATTCGCCGCAGCCGGCTGGCAACGCCGCGTTCCGCCATAAAGAAGGGCGGCAAATAAATGGCCTGGCTGGCCGGGTCCTTGTTCTCAGCATCCTCGGCGATGAGGTCCTTCATGCGCACCAGATACTCCAGCTGCGCTTCACAATCCGCCCGGTTGACCTCCAGCAGGCGCACGGCTTCACCCAGCAGCTGCTCACGGGTGGCAAAGCAGTGACCTTCGTCGCTCAAGGTGCCCAGGGTGAAGAGCAGCCCGGCTTGCAGGCGTTCAGGCGCGTTCAGCGAAATGCCCATCTGGCGGGCGATTTTATCGGCAGTGCGAAAACCAATGCCATACACATCCCGCGCCAGTTGATAGGGATTGGAGCGAACCACATTGATCGCATTTTGCCCGTACTGTTTATAGATGCGCACTGCCAGGCTGGTGCTCACGCCATGCCCTTGCAGAAACATCATGATTTCCTTGATCTGTTTCTGCTCTTCCCAGGCCTGGGCGATGCCCTCTGCGCGGTGGTTGCCAATGCCTGGCACTTCCCGCAGGCGCTGCGGGCTGTGCTCGATGATGTCCAAAATATCCAAACCAAAGTAATCCACGATGCGGCTGGCAGTGACCGGGCCAATGCCGTGCACCAAACCGCTGCCCAGGTATTTGCGCAAGCCCTCAATGGTGGCCGGATAGTGTACGCTGTAGGAACGCACCTCGAACTGCCGCCCATACTGGGCGTGGTTGGTCCAGATACCTTCCAGGTGCAGCAGTTCACCGACATTGACGCCGCTCAGGGTGCCGACGACGGTCAGCTCATACGTTTTCCCTTTTGGGATCACCCGCGCGACGGTATAACCGTTTTCATCATTTTGAAAAGTGATCCGTTCAAGGGTCCCTTCCAGGAACTGTAAGGGGGCTGTATTCGCCGGGGTTTGCTCTTTTTTTAGCACGTTTGTTCCTCAAACTTTCCGCAGTAATTTTACCCGGAATAATGCTTTTAGGAAGGGTGTGCTCGGAAGAGATGCCAGCAAGCGGATGTTTTCTTCCAGTGAAGCGGTTTCATCTAAAAATCGGAAGATGGCGGGGGTGGGATTATTCTTGAACAGCTGGGTGAAGATATCTTTCATCTGCCCACCCTGGCGATACATCACCTGCAGCATGATGGTATCGAACAGGCGGTAGCGCCAGGGAGTCACCGGTACCTGGAAAGGATTGCCGAAATTGATCAGGGATTTAACGATTGCCGCTGCATCTTTTTGCATACGGTAAAAGGCATATCCTGAAGAGGGTTTGACCAGCCCGCCTTTGGTGCCAATCGCCATGACCCTCTCGCCTAGTTTTCGTGGAAAGGGGCGGTCGGTCATGGGGATGACTCCGCTTTCAACCGCATCCGTGCGGTAGCGGGGGATGTGGCGCACATTTTCAAGATATTCGGAGATGGCGCGATCATATTCATGGGGTTTGAGCACATCCGCCGAGAAGATGGTGTACTCGACCAGTGCGCGCCGTTTGGAAAACGGCAAAATATAAAAGAAGCGCATCGCGCCTTTTTGTGGCGTACGGAAGTCAAACAGGGTGGCGGTCAGAGGGTCGAAGCAGTCACTGGGCGTAACAATCTCCCAGCCGCGGAAATGTTGTTTAAGGTAATGGTAGCCAGGCGGGCCGTGGAAGTAATCCGCGGGACGGAAGATGCTGTCAAATGCCCAGGCTGCTGGGCGGGCCACTCCATCGATGACCACTTGCGCGCCGCTTTTGTCCTTCAGGTCGCTCACCTCACTGACGCGCGCTTGCAGAAAATCGATGCCTTCAACATCTTGCAGCGCAGACTGCATCCCCTTGTAGTAATCTATGCCGCGGATCATCTGGTAACTGTATGGCCGTAAATCGAAAGTGCGCTGAAATTGATCGTTGATCACTTCGACCTGGTCCCATTGATGGTAAACCAGGTGGTCAAAACGGGTCGGGTGATCTGTCCAGAAACACCAGGTGCGATCATTATGGTTTTTTACTTCCCGGTCGACCACCAGGATGGACCGCCCGCGCAGGCTGGACATCGCCATCTGGTAGGCCAGTCCCAACCCAGATGCCCCACCACCGGCGATGATGTAGTCGTACAATTTCATTAAAAGCCACCTCGCGAATGCAGTATCTGCCCGGTGATCCATTCGCCTAAGGGCGAAGCCAGGAACAACACCAGGTGCGCGGCGTCTTCTGGCAGGCCAACCCGGCCAAACGGCGCGTTTTGGCGGTGCCATTCGAGGAAATCCGGGCTCATCCAGCCCGTTTGAGTAGGGCCGGGGTCGACTGCATTGACGGTGATGCCTTTGGCAGCCAGGCTGCCGGCGAGGGTAATGGTCATGGCGTCGACCGCGCCTTTGGTCATTGCATACGGCAGGTTTTCCTTCATCGGGCTAAGTAACTCGCCTGACACCAGGTTGATGATGCGTCCACCGGGGCCATCCGTATACCGCCGGGCAAATTCGGCGCATAACAAAGCCGCGCCGCGGACGTTGACGGCATAATGCTGGTCGAGGATTGCCGCGGTCAGGTGATCAATATCGGTTTCGATATCATAGGTGGCATTATTAATCAGAATATTGACCGGGCCAAGCTGCTTTTCGGCCAGATCAAAGATCCGCCCTGGGGCTGCCGAGTCCGATAGATCTTGCTCGCTGGCGTTGGCTTTTATGCCCAGGCTGGTCAATTCCGTCAATAACGCGGCTGCCTCTTGGGGATCACTGCCCCAGGGCTGTTCCTGATCGTATGGCTGGTAATAGGTGAAGTAAATATCCGCACCGGCTTGTGCCAGGATGCGGCAGATGGCTGCGCCAATGCCGATTTTGCGACTGGTCCCAGTGACCAGGGCGATTTTTCCCACCAGCGAGATCGGAACACTCATTCGGTAATTTCAATGGCGACGGAACGACCCGCGCGCGCAGACTCATATAAGGCGACTGCAGTTTGGATGTGCATGCGGCTTTCGGTCAGTGAGATTAAGGGCGGGCGATCTTCTAAGATGGATTGATTAAAGTCATCGACTTCGGCCTGGTAAGGATCGATGGCTTTTGTGCGGAGCTTCTCGACATAGCCATCCACAGAGGTAAAAAGGACCTGATGGCCTTTCTCATTGATATTGTTGAAAGGCCGGTTAAGCGTCAGGCGGCCCTGCGTGCCATAAATATCCAGCAATGTGTCCGCTTGAATCTCAAAGGATCCGCAGATCTGGGCAGCCTGGCCCTGCGCATAATTAAGCTGCCCGGAAAAGGTTTCATCGACGCCAGTATCGCCGATGGACTGCTGCCCATAAACACTTTCAGGCAAACGCCCAAAGATATACTGCGCAAAGCTAACCGGGTAAATGCCGACATCCCACAGGGCGCCCCCGCCATAATCTGGTTCCAGGCGGACGTTTCCCAGGCGATTTTGCATGAAGAAGCTAAAATGAGCGCGCACCAGGCGGATATCTCCCAGCCGCCCGCTGCTGACCCATTCGCCAACCAGTTTGGTCTGGGGGTGATGCCGGTACATAAAAGCTTCCATCAGCTTGCGGCCGGTCCGCTGGCTGGCGGCGATCATTTGATCCACCTGCTCGACAGTGATCGCGAAGGGCTTTTCGCATAATACATGCTTGCCAGCTTCCAATGCACGGATCGCCCACTGCGCGTGCAGGTGATTGGGCAGGCTGATATAAACCGCATCAACCTGATCCGATTGCAGCATCTCGTTGTAGTTGGCGAACACATGCGGAATGCCCCACTCCTCGGCATAAGCCAGACCCTTGCCAAAGTCACGGCTGGCAACGCCCACCAGTTTCCCTTGCTTTGATTTGCGGATAGCAGGGATCAGACGACGGTTGATTTCGAGCAGTAGACAGCAGTCCCCAACGAATGGTTTCCATATTTCCTCCCAATGCTTTATGAAGAAAGCATAGTATAGGTAGGGAGTTTCGTCAATGTGCTCTCTGGTTAATCTGGGTGTCCGATGATACGGTTTTGAGATCGATTTATTTTTTGTCAGTTGGGGTAATCACCCGCAGCGCGCGGGGAATGGCTTTGAAAACCAGCGGCGTCATCGGACCCGGTTCGCCATCAACTTCAGCAGGCTGCGGCGGAACCGCCATTACCCGGATTTCGCGCGCCTGCCAGTGGAGGATCGAATTTGGATGTGGGGAATGATCGAGAAAAAGCTTGCTGGCGATGCTGACCAGGGCCGGCAGATCGATGCTGCGGATGAGGACAGCATCTAACAGGCCGTCTGAGACGCTGGCTTCTTTGACCAGGCTGACCCCTGATAGGCCCGTGTTCATGGTATTGCCCACAAAGAGGGTCAGGCCGGATACCTCCACCTGCATCCCATCCAGGTCCAACTGGTAACGGGCCTGGTCTGGATTGGTCAGCTCGCTCAGGGCTTGCAGGATATAGGCCAGGTTGCCCCAGCGATTCTTTTCCTGGCGGGTGGTATCCAGGATCACCCTGGCTTCCGTGCCGATGCCGGCCCGCAGGAGAAATCGGTTACCGTTGAGCAAACCCATATCCACCTCACGCAGCTGGTTATGCCCGCTGACGATGAGCTCCGCTGCTTTTGCCAGGTCCTTTGGAATGAATAATTCCAATGACATCACATTCGCGGAACCATAGGGGAGAATGCCAAGCGGCATGCCGGTGTTGAATAAGCTTTCGGCGGCCTCTTTGAGCGTGCCGTCCCCGCCGCATACCAGCACGGCATCGATACCCGCTTGCACAGAATTCCGGGCGAAACGCTGGGCATCGCCCTTGCCTTTGGTAACAAACACCTCCCATTTCACGGCATATTTTTGGAAGACGCGATTCAGAATACTCAATACCGGCATTTCCTGACCAGCAGCCGGATTGACGATTACATGTACCCGTTCAGGTTTTAATGAATCGATAAAAGTTGAGCTTTTCTGTTCGTATGGCTCTGGTGAAAATGGTAAACTTGCTTTTTCCGACAATCGACAATCCTTTCCTTCCATCCTATTGTAAAGGACTGGTTCCTGGATTTTGAAAAATTTGACTTTTTTTAGAGGTTCTTTGATCAATGCTAGATAAGGGAAGTGGAGACCCAACCAGAATGCCTTCATCACCGATATCCATGAAACTATCCTACAAACAGGTACTGCGAACCTGGTGGCCGCTGGCATTTTCCTGGCTGCTGATGAGCGTCGAGATTCCGGCCATCAGCGCAGTGATTGCCCGGCTGCAAGACCCAAAAATCAATCTGGCGGCGTTTGGCGGGGTGGTTTACCCCCTGGCATTGATCATCGAATCGCCGGTGATCATGCTGCTGGGGGCATCCGTGGCGCTGTGTAAAGACTACCCGGCCTACCAGCGCATCTGGCGTTTTATGATGGTCGCCGGGATGCTGCTGACCGGGCTGCATATCCTGGTTGCTTTTACGCCTTTGTTTGATTTCGTTGTTCGCGAGGTGATTGGCGTGCCGCCGGAGATTGTAGAACCTGCCCGGATCGGGCTGAGGGTTATGGTGCCCTGGACCTGGGCGATCGGGTACCGGCGTTTCCAACAAGGGGTGTTAATCCGCTATGGGTACTCAAATGCGGTCGGGGCTGGCACAGTGATCCGCCTGGTCGCGGATGGGGTGGTTCTGGGGGTTGGTTTTTCACTGCACACCTTCTCAGGCGTAGTGATCGGCGCGTCTGCGCAGGTATTGGGGGTATTGAGCGAAGCGGCCTACGCGGGGTGGCGCGTGCGCCCTGTCTTGAAGTATGAACTGGCGCAGGCAGCGCCCGCAGAGCCGCTCACCTGGCGCAGCTTTGCCGACTTCTATATTCCTCTGGCGCTGACTTCGTTGATCTCGCTTCTATGGCAGCCGGTGGGCAGTGCGGCCCTGAGCCGCATGCCTGAAGCGCTCGATTCATTGGCGGTCTGGCCGGTCGTTTCTGGTTTGACGACCCTGCTGCGTAGTTTTGGGATTGCGTATAACGAGGTGGTGGTCGCTTTGCTGGATTGGGAGGGGGCCTGGGAAACCTTAAAGCGTTTTACGAATGGCATGGCGCTGGCCACGACCAGCCTGCATTTGTTGATCGCCGCTACACCGCTGGCTTCTTTGTATTTTGCCAACCTGTCTGGGCTTTCCCCGGACCTTGCGAAACTGGCCCACATGGCTTTCTGGATTGCGCTGCCTATGCCGGCGCTGGCGGTACTGCAGAACTGGTATCAGGGCAGCCTGTTATACGGCAAGCATACGCGGGGCGTGCCTGAATCAGTGGCGCTGTTTTTTGGCGTGGTGCTGGTGGTTCTGGTTATTGGGGTCACTTCTGAGCAGTGGCAAGGTTTATATGTGGGTATGGCCGGATTTGTTCTGGCAAATCTGACCCAGATGCTGTGGTTGTGGTTCCGCAGCCAGCCGGTCGTGCACTTTCTACGCGCTCGTGACGCAGTTTAATTGCTGCGGCCATTGGGGTGACACGCGGCACAGTTGCTTAAGTCGCTAATGCCGCGCTCTTGATGATGCTTCACGGTTTCGCTTTGATTGTGGCAGGTGAAGCAGGTGTAGGCGGTGACTGAACTGGTGTGACAGGTGCGGCATGAGGCAGCCCCGCCATGATTGGTCGGGAAAGTGTGCGTGCCAGTGAATTTCGCTGGGGTCCAGGTAGAGGTGTTGTGGCAGGAACTGCAGTTGATGCCAAATGACCCAGCATGGAACGCCGGTTCACTATGACAGGCGTTACAGGCTGTGGGTGTGCCCTGGAAAGTACTGGCATGGCAGCTCTTGCAGTCCACCTTGAGATGGGCCCCTGTCAGCGGGAAATTTGACTTATTGTGGTCAAAGGTCGCGTTTTGCCAGCTGGAGGTGCTATGGCAGCTGGCACAGTCCGTACCAAATTGCCCGTTATGGTGATCGTCTTTTGCATGACAGCCGATACAGGTGGCAGGTGTACCTTTGAAGACCTGGTTGACGTGACAGCTGGCGCAGGTTACGGAGGTGTGCGCGCCGGTCAGTTTGAAAGCGGATTGATTATGGTCAAAAGAGGATGGCTTCCAGCCCTTCGGACTGTGGCAGGCAGCACAGTTGCTCCCCAACGATCCCTTATGGGGATCATTTTGCCGGTGGCAGTCAACACAGTTGGTGGGAGCGGCTTTGAAGTTGCTGTCCTTGTGACAGGCCGTGCAGTTTACCTGAGCATGCTGCCCGACCAGCTTGAAGGCTGCGTTGGCGTGGTTGAAAGTCGACGGCTTCCATGCGGAAGGGCTGTGGCAGGTTGCGCAGGAACTACCCAGCGCGCCATTGTGAACGTCATCCTTATGATGACAGTCCGCGCAGTTCGTGGGCGTAGTTTTGAAGTTATTGTCCTTGTGGCAGCCGGCGCAGCTTACCTGGGCATGCTTTCCGGCTAATTTGAAGGCTGCGTTGGCATGATTGAAGGTAGAAGGTTTCCAGGCGGAATTGGTGTGGCAGGCAGCGCAGCTGCTTCCCAGCGTGCCCTTATGCACGTCGTTCTGCTGATGACAGCCAACGCAGGTTGTCGGCGTAGCTTTGAAGTTGCTATTCTTGTGACAGCCAGTGCAGTTGAGCTGTTGGTGTTTTCCAAGCAGTTTGAAGCCGGTCTGGTTGTGATTGAAGGTGGAGGGTTTCCAGGCTGCTGGCGTGTGGCAGGAGGCGCAAGCAGGTCCCAGCACTCCCTTATGGGAATCATCTTTGCGGTGGCAGTCGACACATTCCGTGGGGGTAGAGCGGAAACGAGCGTCCGTGTGGCAGCTAGAACAAACTACGTTGATATGCTTACCTACCAGTGTGAAAGGCGCCTTGGCGTGATCAAAGGTGGTTGGCTTCCAGCCGCCGGTGGTATGGCAGGTTTCACACTTAGGGCCTAAATCGCCCTGGTGTTTGTCATCTTTCTGATGGCAAGCATTGCAGGTTACTGGCGTACCCTTGAACAATGGATCCTTGTGACAGTCGGTGCAGGCTGCCAGGGCGTGCTTGCCGGTGAGCTGGAACGCCGATTGGTTATGCTTGAATAAGGTGGGTTTCCAGCCGTTGGCCGTGTGGCAGCTGGCGCAGTCAGCCCCCAGCCGCCCCTGGTGTACATCTTGACTGGCATGGCAGGCTGCGCAGTCTACGGGGGTATCGACAAACAGCTTATCTTTGTGGCAATCCGCACAGGCAGTTTGAATATGTTTCCCGGTGAGTTTAAAATCTGCGCTGTTGTGGTCGAACTTCGCTGGTTTCCATCCGGCGCTTGAATGACAGGCGGTGCAGTCCGCACCTAACTTCCCCTGGTGCGGGTCCGTTTTTGCATGACAACTCGCGCAGTCTGTGGCGGTGCTTTTGACGGCGGTCAAGGTCGTCTGGTGGGTATGGCATTGAGTGCAGTCCACTTTCGCGTGCTTGCCTGTCAAAGCGAAGCTTACTGTTTGGTGGTTAAACTTCTTGCCCAAGGTCTCTTTGCCGTCATGACAGTTCAGGCAGCTGTCGCCAAAGGCTGCGGTATGTTGGGACATAAAGTTCGCATCGCGTTTGGCATGGCAGTCCGCACAGACCGGGTTGTCAATCTTTTTAAAAGATTGCCCATGGCAGTCCTGGCAGCGGAAAGGCGTGCTGAAGTTCAGCCGTTGATGGCTTTTCAACGAAAAGCTCAGCGCATCGTGGGGAAAATTGGGGATTTCCTGGCGCGTGAGGCTGGCCAGCGCTCCATGATGTTCCGTATGACATTTTATACAGTTATCCCGAATGGGTTGAGTAAAGAAGATGCCATGCAGCGCTTTTGGGTTGGCTAAATCGGCTTTGATGCTGGTATGGCAGGTGAGGCAGCGGTCGGAGATGCGGGTGGCATCCCAGGGCGCGCTGTGACAGGCGGCGCAGTTCCCTAACAATTCGGCATGGGAAGCAACTTTGCTCAGTTTTGGACCCGCCTGTGCATTCAGCGCTCCAGGGGAGAAAAGGGTTCCACCTTGCGCCCAACCCGCCCCAGCAATCGCCAGGATGGTGATGATCCCGGCGATGATGCCGATTGGCGTAAAACAACCCAGTCCGGATCTGCGCATATAATCCTTTTAATGGAGCAGCGTTGCATAATAAATTGCCGCAGCGATATGCACGAAAGCAGCGGTGAATAAGGCTACCCCCAGGGGGATATGGATGGCGTGCCAGGTCGCCAGTAAACGCCGGGCAGCTGCCAGCGATTCCATTTGCTGGTGCAGCAAGCGGCGTTGGGCGACAAACTGTTCCAATTGCAGCGCTTGCTGGCGAGCTTCAGCGTCCATTGTGCGCAGCATATTGCGCCGTTCTCGCCACCAGGCATAACGGAAGCTGAGGTCATCGAAAGCGCGGGTAAGGACCAGCGCGCGAGCACTGCCCTGTATCCGAGGCTGGCGCGCCAGGCGCTGGGCCAGCGCTTGCGCAGTTGGGCCTTGCAGGCTTAACTGCTGCGCTAAATCGACCTCGATCCGCTGGATTTGCTGGCCAATTTCTCGCGCCTGCACTTCCACGCCATCCGCTGTGCGCGGTACTGCGGTGTAAATATACCGCCCGATGAATCCGCTCAGCACGATGATTGCCGTTAGCAAGCAAACTACCCCTGCCAGCCCATTGAATTTCCAGGAAGTATGCAGCAACACCAGGAAAGGACCCACCAGACCGGTAAAGATATGGAACTGCAGCCAGTTAGCCATTTTTCCCCAGCGCGCGCTGCGGCTGCGCTTGCGCAAGGTATACAAGGTTTCGGTCATGAGCATTAGCAAAAAACCCAGGATCCCCAGTGAATGCCCAAAGAAACTTTGCGCAGCCGGGATGGACCCCAGGCGGTAAACCACCCCGGTATAGAGCAGCGTAATCAACGAGATAGCGGTCAGTGCCAACCACAACTCACGACTGCGAGAAAGCATACTCTGCCCTCCAGTTTTCCCAGAATGCCAGAACCGTTTCTTTAAGATGGTTGGTGCGGATCAGGACATGCCGGATAGGAGTAATATCCAGCTGCTGGCTAATAATGGTTTGGAGGGGAAGGGAAAGCACCTGGTCGCCCATAATGACCGCGCCTAACAGATGCTTTTCCCCGATCAACAGGCGCAGGCGATTGCATTCCTCATCGGTCTCCGCTCGAACATGGACTGGCATCTGCTGCCAGGTTTCACTTTCGCCACGTGAGATGCTCGTCGGGGATGCAGAGCTGTTTTGCCCCACGCTGCCGATGATGGTCGTGGTCAAACCGGCCAAGCGGGTGACGTTGAACGGCACGCTTTTTTGGTAGCGAGCCAGCGCCCCAGACATATTCATCCCGGCAGCCTGGCCTTGCTGGCGGGCGGTTCCCCACAAGGCATCCAGCAGGCGCTGCCCGGTGAGCGGATTGAAGACTTGCGCCACATCCCCAGCCGCGTAGATATCCGGCTGGCTGGTTTGTAAATATTCATTCACCAGGATTCCGCGCTCTACCTGCAAGCCCGCTGCCTGCGCCAGTTCCTTACGCGGCTGCACGCCAATTGCATAGGCGACCAGGTCGCACAAGATTTGCTGCCCAGCTTTCGTGCAGATGGCGCAAACCCGGCCTTTGTGCCCCTCAATTTCTGCGATCTCTGTGCGGTAGTGGATGATTACCCCTTTATCCGCGAGCCGCTTCTCGACAATGCGCGATTCGGTTTCATCCAGGACGTTATTCCAATAATGATCGCCTCGCAGCAAGTAATGCACCCGCAATCCGCGCGCAAGCAGACCTTCAACCAGTTCCAGGGCAGTGATCCCACCGCCGACCACTACAGCCGTGCGTGCCCGGCGGCAGTGCTGGAGAATCGTTTGCGCATCAAACAGGTTATCCAGTTTCAGCACGCCCTTCAAAGCGCTGCCAGGAACCCGCAGCCCGGCGGCGACCGAGCCGGTTGCAATCAGCAGCCGGTCGAATGGCAGGCATTCTCCGCTGTGCATGGCAACCTGGTGACCGCGCGGATCCAGCTGCCGCACGCTGCCCGAGCACCAGTTCAGATTTTAATTCGCGCAGCCCTTTTTTATTGATTGGATAAAGGGCATCTTTACCTACTTCACCGGTGAGATAGTAAGCCAGGGCAGGGCGGGAGTAAAAGCCGGCTGGATCTTCAGAAATCACGGTAATGGCTGCGGCGCGGTCCTGGTAGCGGATGGCCTGTGCGGCCGAAATTCCGGCGACGCCTGAACCGATGATCAGGTAGTGCCGGGAGGGGGATTGCCGGTTCAAATATCCGCTTCCTGGTTGAATAAATGAGTGCGCTCAAAATGCAGCGCGCCGCGCGGGCAGCGGTTGACGCATTCACTGCACGTGATGCAGCGGCTTTCGCGGATTGGTTCCCCACGCCAGGCATGGCTGCGGACATCGATACCAAGCGGGCAGTTATAAGAACAAATCCCGCACTGCACGCAGCGCATGGCTTCGGGGACAACATAAGCAGCCGCGAGCGCTTCTCGCCGGCTTCGATCCGTGGTTAAGAGGTTAGATAGGTTCATGATTTATTGGCTTCTACGAAAACCCAGCCCTTTCGCCTTTACGGTTTGTCGGGCGTTGGAAAACAATTATTAGAGTTTTAGAAGCAACCTTTATTCATCTGGTTGCGGAAAGTATAATGAGGTAGTCGTTGAGATTTGAAAAAAGTTACGTGTAAAGGTATAAAAGCACCAATAGAAAGGTATTTAAATGGAAAAAACCAACTATCGTTGGCCAAAGGGCCGCAGGGCTGCGGTCAGTCTTACTTACGATGATGGGCTAACCATCCATCCGACCGTCGTTGCGCCTCTGTTAGAAGCTTATGGACTGCGGGGTACGTTCTATGCTCCGGTTAAAAGTGAGGGTTTGGAGCAAAATCCGCTCGCCTGGCGGGCGATGGCAAAACGCGGGCACGAGTTAGGCAATCATACCTTTTTCCACCCTTGCCGTTCGACACAAGGAAAATATAAGGAATGGCTGCCGGAGGACTTGAACCTGACGAATTACTCCCCAGCTGCCTGGCTGGACGAGGTCAATTCGGCAAACCAGGCGCTTTCCCTGATGGATGGGCGGAACGAGCGCACTTTTGGGAATACCTGCTTTAACAACTTTATTGGCCCGGAAGATGACCCGGTCTGCCTGGAATCACTGATCTCACAGGTCTTTGCCGCTGCGCGTGGAGAAAATACCGGAAAACCGGTGCAAAGCCCGTTCAATTTTAATAACCTGGGTACAGTGTGGGCTGACCGGCGGGCATTTGGCGATTTTAGCCAGGAGCTGGATGGCATCTTGAGCACTGGCGGTTGGATTATCTACACATTCCACGGGGTCGGTAAAGGCACGCATGCTCATTATATTGAAGCGGAAGAACACCGCTGCCTGCTGGAGTTTTTGCACAACAACGCGGACCAGATCTGGACTGCTCCGGTCATTGATGTTGTCCGCTATATAAAGAAGCCGTAACTAGGCGAGGCGCCACACATTTTCTGCCACCAGCACCGGTTCGCCGCTGCTGGTATCGCGATCCATCTCGCCTTCGATGATTAAAGGGGCCGCGCTGCTGTTGAGCAGGTTCTTTACCCGGCGGTACACCTCTGGAAAGAGTACCACGTCCAGCATTCCTTCCAGGTCTTCCAGCGTTAAGAATGCCATCCAATCCTTTGCGGCGGTCAGGCTGCGGTGAAGGGTCTGGCGCATCCCGGCGACGCGGATTGTTTCGCCAGGGCGCGCGGCGGCTTCAATGGTATTGATTGCGTTGGCCTCACGAATTTCGGTCGCCAGCATCTCTAGCGGATGCGCTTCCAGGCTGATGCCTAACAGGCGCTGTTGGGCTGCCACTTTTTGTTCCAGGCTCCAATCTTCTTGCGTCTGAAAATCTGATCCAAATAAGGACAGCTGCCCCAGGCGCGGCAGGCCGGTGGAGAGTTCTTGCAGTAAATCTGGAATTGTACCCAGGTCTTCAAATGCGCCCACCTGGATCAGGTTCTGTACTTCTTGCTGGCGAGGATCCACTTTAAGCATAAATTCGGTCAGGCTGTGGAAAGGCCGAAAGCGTTGGATGCGCTCCTGGGTGCGGTGAGTTAGCGCCCGGACCTGATCCAGGCCCATATAGAGCACCGCATTGCCGTTGGGGTAGGAGACGGAGAACTGCTGGCGAGCATGGTTCACATGCGGCGGGCGGACCGCAAACCCTAAGCGGCGGGCTTCGTTGAGGTAAACGGATTGAGGGTAATAGCCGCCCCAATTCGCCAGTACCGCGGCGATAAACTCGGCTGGATAGTGGGTTTTACACCAGGCCGAGCGCCAGGCTACCTCCGCATACGAAGCGGCGTGAGCTTTGGGAAAGCCATACCCGGCAAAGGCCATCATCATTTCCCAGATACGTTCGCTTACATCACCCGGCACATCGCTGAGGCTGGAGGATCCGCCGATAAATCTTTCCTTCAATAACTGCATTTGCTTACCAGGATCAAAGTGGCTCATCGCGCGGCGCAGCAGGTCTGCCTCAGCCAGGGATAACCCGGCTAATTCGTGGGCGATCCGTAAAACCTGCTCCTGGTACAGGATCACGCCGTAGGTTTCTTTGAGCAGATTGGACAAGGCCGGATGAATATGCTCGACAGCTTCCTGGCGATTATGCCGCCGGACAAAGGCATCCCGTAAGCCACCTTTTAGCGGGCCAGGCCGGTACAGTGCCAGGGCTGCCATCAAATCGGGAATGCTGCTGGCATGAATTTCTTTCAGGGTTGCGCGCATACCGGGGGATTTAATCTGGAAACAGCCGATCGTGCGGCCTTCCGCGATCATCGCGGCTGTTTCAGGGTCATCTGCGGGAACGCGATCGAGCACATGGATGATGGACTTAAATTCCCTGCGCCGCCAGGAATGAATGCTCCCGGCGACGTCACCCAGCACGGTCAGCCCCCGAATGCCAAGCAAATCCAGCTTGACCAGACCGATTTGTTCCACATCGTCCAGGTCGAACTGGGTGATGGTGACCCCTTTACCGCCGGAACGCGCAACTGGAACATAATCGACGATGGGCCCTGGGGCAATCACCACGCCGCCAGCATGCACTGACAGGTGGTGTGGCAGCCCAAGCAGGGCTTCAGCCTGGGCGAAAAGGGATCTATAGCGGGGATTTTCTCCATGCTGGGCCATTAATTCGGCATAGGGGCTGCGTTCGGGCTGGCCGGCTTCGTCCTCCGTCCGGTAGGACCAGTAGCGATGAAACAACCCGCCGGTGAGCGTACGAACCTCAGCGGGTTTGAGGCCGTGTGCTTTGGCAACTTCACTTAACGCTGAGCGCGGGCGAAAAGTGTTGACCGTGCCTACCATCGCTACTCGCTCACTGCCGTAGGTGTCGAACAAGTGCTGGATCACATTATCACGCTGGCGCGAGCAAAAGTCGGTGTCGATATCTGGCGGTGTAGCGCGGGCGGGATTGAGGAAGCGCTCAAAGTACAGGTCTAGCTTGAGCGGGTCAGGGGTCGTGATGCCGATGCAGTGCGCAACCAGAGATGAGGAGGCCGACCCGCGAGAAGCGGATGGGATGCCCTGTTGGCGGGCAAAGGCCAGCATTTCTTCTGCGATCAAGAAAATGGGTTCGTAACCTCGCTCCGCGATAATCGCTAGTTCTGATTCCAAACGGCGAGCGACTTCAACCGGGAGCTTATTCCCGTACAACTGCCGCGCGCCATCCGCTGATTTTTGGCGCAGGAGGTCTAAAGCGCTGAGACCCGCGGGTAGCGGAGGCTGGGGGTAATGGGTTTCGCCGAGCGGTAATGTGAAATTGCAGCGTTGAGCTATTTCCAAGGTTGCTGCCAGGGCTTTTGGTATAGCTGCAAACTGCCTTTGCATCGTCTCTGTGCTGGTGAAGTGCGCGGCAGGTGGGGCACACTGCGCTGCGGAAAGGGCTGAAAGCGGCTGGATGACCCGCATCGCAGCCAGGGTACGCTGCAAGGCGGCCTGATCCGGGTCTGCATAGTAGATATTTTGCGCAGCGACCAGCGGGAGGGACAGCTGCTCTGCGATGCCTGCCAAACGGGCGTTGGCTACGGAGTCAGCCGGAGGTTGTTGGTTTAGTTCGATATACAAGCGCTGGGGAAAGATATCCGACAGCTGGCCGAGCAGGTGCAGTGTATCATGCTCACCGGACGGGTTATCCAACAAATGCTGAACAGCGCCGCGGCAGCCACCCGTCAGGCAGATTAAACTTTCAGAAAAAGCGGCCAGCTGTTCCAGCGTACTGTAGGGAAACTGTTCCGGGTTAGAGCGCAGCTGGCTGCTCAAACGGCAGATATTCTGCCAGCCGGTCCGGTCCATTGCCAATAAAACCAGGCTACCGGTCGTGACTGGAGCGGGCGCAGCGGAAAGCCGGTAAGGCAGCAGCAGATCGATTTCTAGCCCTAAAATAGGTTGGACGCCATTGCTTTTGCAGGCATTATAAAAGGCCAGTGTCCCGGTCAGGCTCAAGTGATCGGTGAGCGCCAGGGCGGGCATTCCCGCGCGGGCTGCCGCCTGAGCAAGCACCTGTGGCGGAGATAGTCCTTCCAGGAATGAATAGCAGGAGTGAACATGAAGATGGCAGTACAAACGGTTCTGCTTTCAAAGGGAAAATGGAATTGGATTTAGGATGGAACCAGGCAGTTATAAGCGCGCTGCCGCGGCTTCGTCAACCATCCAGAGCAGCACACCGCTGTCGGGCTGGATGATTTGAGCTGGGTAGCGTTCAGGCTGAAATGAGCCATACACGACGCGTTCGAGCGTGTTGCTCTTACCTTGACCCGCAACGAGAAAAACAATATTTTCTGCCCGGTTTAGAATCGCCGGAGTGAGGGTCACGCGCCAGGCGGCGAGCTTATCGATATACTGCGCCACAACCCAGCGGGTCTGTTCATCCACGGCTGGTGTGCCGGGAAACAGGGAGGCGGTGTGCCCGTCATCACCCATGCCCAGTAAAACAAGGTCAAAGCGGGCGTGCACCCGTTCTTCCTCGCCTTGCAAGGCAGAAAAAAACTGCAAGAGGGTTTCTTCATAAGCTTCCGCGGCCCGTTCGGGGACTAATTCTCCCAGGATGCGGTGTACATTATCGGGCGGAATCGGAACGTTATCGAGCAAAATCGCCTTCGCTTTACCGTAATTGCTCTCCGGGCTGTCCGGGGGAACGCAGCGTTCATCTCCCCAGAATATTTGGGTTTTCGACCAATCGACTTGCTCACTGAAAGGTTCTGAAGCCAGCAAGTTGAACAAGTGCTGCGGGGTAGACCCTCCGGAAAGCGCTACGGTAAAGACGTTGTGGGCCAGGACCGCGTTATTCGCGACCTGAATGAAGTGTTCTGCCGCCGCAAGAGAAAGCTGCTGCACATCAGGATAGATTTTCACATTAGGCATGGCTCTGTTTTGACCCCAAATTAAATTTTCCCCCTGGCGTTGAAAATCTTGCCGTCCGGCCTATGCAACCGGATTGCAGGATGATTGGTAAAAGCCAGAAATGGATCTTGGTTCATATTTGTATTATATACAGGTTTCGAAATAGAACCGGAGAAAAGGCTGTTTCCAAAAAATCTTAGGCTAACGCAGGCACTGGATGCCCCAATGCGCCTGGGCGTACTCGAGGAAGGCTTGTGGGTTCAGCGCCTGGGCCGGGGCCAGCAGTCCGCGCTGAGAAAATTCCGGTTGGATCAGCTGCCGGGCAGCATAGGTAATGATTTCGGCGGTAAGGCCGTAGGGGTCATTCCCCTCCAGCGAAAGTTGGGAAGTCTTGGCGCCTCGCCGCGCTTCCGTATAGATAGTAAAGGGAGCCTCCGCGCGCAGTTGCGGATCCTGAGACTGCTGCGAGGTAAAACCACCGCTGGCCGCGATTTTAAGGATCAGGCCGCGCAGCACGCTGCGGGAAAGCCGGGCCAATAATGGAACGAAAATGGGGGTAAAAAACCGTGCGGAAGGAGGGATTGTCATCCAGGTATCCACCTGACGAACGGGCAAATGGGCCGGGACGGTGATACTTTCGCAGGAGGGAAATAGCATCGCGTAAGGTTCGCTGGCTGGCAGGTGGAAACGGCGCACTGCTTTTCCGGGCATTTGTCCGGTCCATTCGCCATCCCGGTATGCGATCCAGGAGGTCGCCAGCGAACGGATGGCTGACCGGCGCGTGCCTGCACTAGAGCCTTTGCCATCCAGAGCATAAACGATATTGACTGCATCCAGCGGTCCTGGGTGATCAGGATCGATCAGCGCCGCGCCAGCCAGGTGCGCCGCGCAGTCCGCCAGAGCGACTTCGAAAGCGCAAGCCGGAACCAGCGCCGCCCCGGTCCGCTGGGCCATGGCCGCATAACCCCGCGCTTTGAATACAAATCCAAGTTCATTGGTCGTATCCAGGTAATGCACGCCGCCTAAAGCTGCCTGTGCGATCACGCGCTCACCCAGGTCCGTAAATGGGCCGGCGCAGTTGATCAGCAGGCGCGTATTGCTGAAGAGGGCTGACAGTGTCGCGGGTTGCGTAGCATCCGCCACGAGGATGGGTGGCTGCCCGGGGAGCCTGTTCGAAAGGCTTTGCAAGCGGTCCGCGTCGCGCCCGGCGATGCGGAAGGTTAATCCTTCACGCGCCAGGGTTTGAGCGACCAATTGACCGGTAAAACCGGTCGCCCCGAATAAGGTAATCAAAGGGGAAGAGGCGGCCATGCGTGTAGTCCTTTGCTGGTTGGATGGATCAATCAGGTTACCTGTTCAGGCGAAATGGGTGGCTATTAATTTGAAGGGTCTGTCGAAGGCTGACCTTCTGGGCCTGAATTGCGCGCTGCTTCTTGTTCCAAATTCTCCCGCTTTTCACCCACAGGCATATTCTCAAGCGCAGCTTCAATGCGCTCCTTTAGCGATTTTTTGTCCGGGCGCTTTTTGCCAATTCCACGCAGCGATTCAAGCATCACGCTGGTCATGGCGCGGGTCATATTCTTGAGCGTTTCGCTCGATACCCGCTCACCCGTTTCAAACCAGACGGAGGCTGCATAACCCATCACCACTGTGGTGGAGGCAGCAATCGCGGCAGATAGAAGCCAGCCAGGTAGGCCGCCCAGCTTGCTCAGTTCCTGGAAGAGCATGCGGCTTACGAAACCCAGGCCAAAAGCGACGACTAACTCACGCGCGCGCTGCAGGGAAAGCTTGTAGTCGTAAATCCGGGCGATGCTTAATACCATTACGCTCTGGGTGGCGATGAGTGGGATAAAGTCAATGACCGGCAGCGGTGTCAAGGCGATCACTGCGGAAGCGGACGCCGCATTGACAATCGAGCGCCAGGCCAGCTGCCAGCGGTACTGCGGCATCGCCTGCCCGAGGGCGGCGACGATGCGCGGCTCAGCTACCGATATGGCGATGAGCACATCATTTAATCCTTCGCCTGTCTTGGCCACGATGGGAATAATCTGATTTGGCTCCAGGTTAAGGGCTCGCGCCGCGCCATAGATGACCGGCTGCTTTTCCTTCCTTACCAGGTCCATTTTGTTCATCACCACAATAAACGGTTTGCCCAGTTCGAGGAGATGCTGGTACAGATCCAATTCAGTACCTTTGATGCCCTGGATGGCGTCGAACATGATGATCAGAAAATCTGCTTCCCGCGCAGCGGCCAGGGCCTGTTCTCTTTCGTGTGCGCCGACCTCACCGACAGCGTCCGCGCCAGGGGTATCGACAATGGCGAATAAACCGGCATCAGCTTGCTGGTTCTGGCGCGTGGTTCCAGGCAATGGGCTGACCTCGGCGCGGTCTTCTTTACGGCGAATAAATTGGTTGTACAAAGTAGACTTGCCGACGTTGGTGGGTCCAATAATCGCGACGCGCTGCTTGTTTCCGAACGCCATTTTCACCTGACCGCTGGCCTGCTTCAACAGCAGGTGGACCAGGTTGTTTTGGGAAGGGAAGGCCCGGATGATTTCTTCGATGGCTTGCCGGTCCGCAGGGGAAAGCGAATTCCAGATAGAGCGCGCTGTGGCTTGCGTCTCAGGCGGTAATTTATTTAGATAGCTATCTTTATTTTTATCAACCATTCATTTCTCCAAGCAGCTAAAGGACTTCTGGAAGGAATCCTAACACAAAGTCAAGCAGAAAAAGCGTTATCTGGGGAGCATCCTACGCAAAAAGCGGGATAATCCTGAAGGGGGTAAAAAAAAGAACACCTACTTCGTATAGCGACCCAGAACGGTATCCACCTGCCCGCCATACCTTTCGCCAAACAGGTTGAGGTGATTGAGCAGGTGATACAGGTTGTAAAGGTCGCTGCGTTCTACAAAACCGGGATCCAAAGGCCAGGAGCGGTTGTAGGCTGCATAGAAACGTTGGCTGAAACCACCGAAGAGCTGCGTGTAGGCAATTTCAGCTTCGCGATCGCTATAAGAAACCGCCGGGTCAATCAGGGCTGGCCCAGTTGGGCCAGGGATCACATTCCCGCCCCACAAGTCACCGTGGATCAGGGCGGGGCGGCGCTCGACACCGCTGAGCAGCCCGGGCAGGCGTTCGATCAGGCGTTCCAGGTGGCGCTGGCGATTGGGGGTCAGGCGGTGATTATGTTCTGCCAGGGTGATCTGCGGTTTCAGGCGGCAGTTGATAAAGAAGGTCACCCAATCCGTTTCCCACTGGTTGATCTGGCGAGTGCTGCCCAAATAATTATTCTCATCCAGACCATAAGCCGGAGGCTGTTCAGGAGAGTGTCCTTTGCGATGTAATTGAGCCAGTTGTTCCCCCAGCTGGCTGTCATCCACGTTGCGCGGCCCTTCCAGCCATTCTAATAAGATAAAAGCCGGCTGATCCGCTTGCGCCGCTTGCACCACGTACACGTCGGGGACGCGCACGGTGTGCGTCTCTGCCAGCAGTTTCAATCCATCGGCTTCGGATTCAAACATGCCTACCGGACTATTCCGGTTCCACTTGAGCAGGTATTTGTTTTGGCCCGTTTCTAAGTACTGAGCATTATTGATGCACCCACCGCTAACGGGTTGTAGGGAGCGCACCTCGCTGGTATCGCCTAACTGGCGCAGGGCTTGCCGGAGTGGCTCCTGGAGCGTTTCAGGCAGGTTTCCGGGTAAGTTGCTCATCGTTCCTCCTTTTCGCGGATATACGCCAGCAGGCCTTTGCAGCCCGCGCTAACCAGTTGGTAAACATAATCAAAATTGCCGGTGTAGTAAGGATCGGGCACATCCAGGGGAGTATCTTTCGGAGCGAATTCCAGGAGGCGGGGAACGTGTTTCCCATACAGCGCCTCGATATCTGTGGCATTTTCCTTATCCATTGCTATGATATAGTCAAACTCCTTCATATCCGCGCGGCGTAAGGTGCGGGCGCGTTTATTACCTGCATCCACCTGATTCTTATGCAATACTGCCAACGTGCCCGGATGCGGGCGCTCTCCAGTATGCCAGCTGCCAGTGCCCGCGGATTCGACATCGATCTGGTTTGCCAACCCGGCATCGTCGACCAGCTTGCGAAATACGGCTTCTGCCATGGGCGAGCGGCAAATATTGCCCAGGCAGACAAATAAGACTCGAATAATTTTGTGGGCGTGCTCTCTGCTTGGTTTTTCTGCAAACATTCCGGTTACTTTCCCCGTTATTAAGTTCCACATTATTGTAACAGATCCGGCGCAGGGCCAAAAATACCGGGCTGGTGTTGAAGGCTGCCATAAGGATTGTTGCTGATACAATCTACGTTGAATTTATTTCCTGGAGGATTTATGACCAGCCGTTTGGACGAATTTGAGTCCTATCGTACCCGCATGAATTCGCGGATTGCCGAGATTGATCACCTGGGCATTAAACGTTTCTTCAATTTAGACACAAACGCCTACCATGACGCCGCGCTGCCAGGGAAAACCAAAGAGCTGCTCGGTCTGGTGGCTTCTATGGTGCTGCGCTGCAATGACTGTATTGATTATCATATTATCCAGTGCGTAGACGCCGGCTGGAGCGATGCAGAGCTTTACGAAGCCTTCAACGTGGCGCTGGTGGTCGGCGGGAGTATTGTTATCCCGCACCTGCGCCATGCAGTGGAGTCACTGGATTTATATCGCGAAAAATAAACCGTCATTTCCGCTGGGGCTTTCCACAAATGAAGATTAGGCAGCCCCTTGCCCGTAGAAAAAGGAGTGGCTCTTATACAGTTTCATAGAGGTGGAAAAAGGTAGTAGGGTAAAATGATTGTGGTCGCAGGAAGTCGTTGACCTGTGAAATCTCTGAATCTATAAAGGAAACAGGCAGCACATATGCCGATTAGAGAGCAAAGGAAGGAAATCCTCATCGCCTTCATCCGTGACATTTGGAACGATGGAAAAATTGATGAGGCGGACAAATATATCGCCCCGAAGTATACAATTCACCACGATCCGGGTGATCCATGGGATAAGAAAGTATTAGATCTGGAGGCGTACAAGGAACGCGTCAGGCGATCCCGCGCTCCTTTTCCTGACCAAACTTTTGACATCCAGGAACTGTTTCTCGATGAAAAGGCTGTTGCGATCACATGGCTCTGGCTCGGAACACATACGGGAGATCTTCCCGGTTTTCCAGCCACTGGTAAACAAATCAAAATGTCTGGGGCCACGGTTTACTATTTTGAAGGAAACCATATCACCGGACATTGGCAAGTTACAGACCGTTTGGGTGTTTTTCAGCAGTTGCGTGAAGGATCAGGCACCCATAAATGAGTTGGCGCTTGTCTCTTTTTCCCATCTTCTTGAAATTCTATAAGAGCCAAAGGATTTTGTTGATACCAACCGCCTGATATGGCGGTTGGTATCAACATTCCTATTCTTTTCAAGCGTCTGGATTCATTCTTTCCATCCAGCGGTTTGGATTATCGATGCTTACAAACTGGCCATACTGGCGGTAAAGTTCGTGTGCATCCCGGGTGGCGAGCATAATGCGGCGAATGTGAATCAGGTCTGGATGGTTGATGACGCATTCCACCAGCCATTTTCCCAATCCCTTTTTACGGTATTCAGGCACGATAAAAACATCACATAACCAGGCAAATGTGGCGTAATCGGTAACGATACGCGCAAAACCAATTTGCTGCTGGTCATGAAAAACGCCGAAGTTGAGCGAGTTCTCAATCGCCTTCTGGACAATTTCCAACGGGCGACCGGCTGCCCAGTAGGACTGCTCCGAGAGAAAGGCGTGGATGCAGCCAATATCCAGGCGCTTAATATCCGTGCTGATCGTATATTCGCCGCGTTGATATTCAACCGGTTCCATAGCTGCTTGCTCCTAGGCTGGCAGGGTTATAGTACTTTGGTGATCTCCTGGAAGATCCCGGCAGCTTTGATGACCTCTTCGAAACCAAGCACCACCACTGCGCCCTGTGCGTTGATCTGATCGAGATAAGCGCCGAATTCGTGGAAATCCTCCAGCTTTGTATTCAAAACCTGGTCGCGCAGGCGCTGGCGTTCTGCGTCGGTTGTCCCAGTCAGGTGCCAGCGCATAGAAGTAAAGCCCTTTGCATCGGGCAGAAGGTAGGCATCCAGGTCGCCAATGGTGCCGATGATCGAGCGGGTGAGTTCACTCTCGTCCAGTTCGAGTGATTTGAGGAAGTTACCCGTCTGGTTATAGGTCTCCAGTGACTGCAGCAAGTTCGGGTCACGGTACGACAGGAAGTTGAAGGTTCCTGAGTAGCTGTCAAAAACGGCAAAACCGCCGTAAGCGCCGCCCAATACGCGGATCTTCTCCCACATCCAGGTGCTGTTCAGGTAATTATCCACGACAAAAGCGGAGCCGTTTAACGGATATCCCAAATTGTACAGGTTCGCGCCTTTGCCGACGAAATTGACCTGTGCCGGGATGGTAAGCCCTTCTGTCGCCGGGTACTCTGGCAGGGTCCAGCTTTGTTTTTCTGGCTGATGGGTGGGCAAAGTAGACAAGAAATCCTTCAATTGCGGCAGAACTTTGCTCCAGTTATCCGCATCCACGGTGACGTTGCACAACCCGTTGGCGCTGCTGATCAAGGTATTCCGGATGGATTGCAGCGTATTTAGCACGCTTTGCCAGTCCTGATCGATTTGTTGAATGAGCTTTCGCAAGAAGAACAGGTAGCTGATGCCGCCCATTTGTTCATTCGCCCAGCCCGACAGGCTGTAACGCGCACTGAGCCGGCTGTTAACGACCCCATGCCCGGCGCCTACCAGGCGCGATTCGATCCGGGCGCGTTCTTCCAACGCCATCTGGCGGAAGCGGTCTTTGTCTTCCAGGTTCGCGCTGGTAAGCACATCTTGTAGAATGGAAAGCAGCTCGCCAGTCTGGGGGATCATGGCCTTGCCCCTCAGGAACAGCCAGGCGACCACATCTGGAGAATTGCGCACTGCCGAGGTGAGGGTTGTCGGGCGAATGCCGCCCGTATTCCGTCCAATGCGCTGGATCAGCTGCACATAACTTTCCTGCTGCGTGCCAGTTTCAGTCAGCGCGCGGCTAAATAAGGGAATATACGAGAGCCACTCCTGCGGGAGGGACCGCATATTAAAGCCTAAATCCAGGTAGAGGATCCCGTTGGTAGGCAGGTCATGGAAAAGCACCTGCTCTGGCCCAAGCTGCTGCACATCGATTGGAATGCGGCGGATTTCTTCGTCCAGGTCGCTGCGATCCAGGGTGGGGATTGTCTCCAACAATTCAGGGGAATCCGGCGTTTCCTGGCGGATCTTTAACTGCTGCGTGTTCTCCAATACCTGTTTCACTGCGGTTTCATCCAGGGTAGAGCGCTCGTGGTCGAGTCTTTCCCGCTCGGCTGATCCACGTTGTTCTGCCAGGTCAGGGTCTGGCGTAAGGATCACAGTGGTGCGATGGCTATTATTGACCAGGTAGGCTTCAATCAAGTGTTCAAAGTACGGCTCGCCGGCTTCCAGGCGTTCCTTGATCGCATTTAATGGACTTTCAAAAGCCAGTGGTGCGAGCGGATCTTTGCCATACAGCCAGAAATCAAGCGCGCGCAGCATCACCACCAGCCCACGCGGGAATGAACCATAATTATTTTCACGCAGGTGAAACTCGATCGTGTTGATCGCGGCGGCGATGTTATCCTTGTCTACGCCGTGAATGGCAAGGTCTGCCGCGGTATCCATGACCAGCTTCTCGACCTGGTCTACCTTGTCTGGAGCGATGCCTTTCAACCCGGTAGAAAAGAATAACTGGCGGGAAGATGTCTCTAATCCGCGCCCGGCAAGGTCCTCACCCAGACCCGAATCGATCAAGGCTTTGCGCAGTTGCGCGGCGGGGGTGCCGATCAGCACCTGTTCAAGGATCTGCAAGCCAAAGAAAAGTTCGGCGTCGCCGGTTTCAGGTAACAACCAGTTGACGGTCACAAAATTCTTAGGTTCAGCCTGACCTTCCGCTACTTCATATGGCACAGTCAGTTTGCGCGGTTCGTCAAACGGCATTTGCAGCGCTACCTGCGACTGTACCGGCACTGCCTCAAACAGGTGCAGGTATTCGTTCATCAACACCAGGCGCATCTCAGGGTCATCGTCCCCATAAAAGAAGATGCGCGCATTCGAGGGATGATAAAAGGTCTCGTGAAAACTGCGGAATTCCTCATAGCTCAGATCCGGGATCACGGCGGGATTGCCGCCAGAGTCGTAATGGTAGGTGTTATCTGGGAAAAGCGAATGCTGAATTTGCTCTCCCAGGACGCTGTCTGGTTCAGAATAAGCGCCCTTCATCTCGTTGAAAACGACCCCTTTATAAGTGAGAGGGCTGTGCTCGTCGTCCAGTTCATAATGCCAGCCTTCTTGCATGAGCGTGTAAGGAGACAGGCGCGGAAAGAATACCGCGTCCATGTATACGTCAATCAGGTTGTAGAAGTCTTGAATGTTCTGGCTGGCGACTGGATAGCAAGTCTTATCCGGGTAGGTGAAAGCATTGAGGAAAGTTTTCAGCGAACCTTTCAGCAGTTCCACAAAAGGCTCTTTGACCGGGTATTTGCGGGAGCCGCACAGCACCGAATGTTCCATGATATGCGCCACGCCGGTTGAATTCTGGGGCGGCGTGCGAAATGTGATTCCGAATACCTTGTTTTCATCTTTGTTCTCGATGGAAACCAGTTCCGCGCCGGTTTGGGTGTGCCGGTAAATGCGGACGCGAGCGTTAAGTTCAGAAACTTGTTCGTCACGGACAAGTTCGAATCCAGTCTCATCGTTTTCTTGCATTATTCGTTTCCCTCCTAATGATTTTTCGTTAATCGGATGCCACCGGGGCCAGGCGCGCATCTAAAATTTCTTGGCGGCGCTGCGCCATCAAGCAGCGGACACGTTCCGCGTCACGCGGATAGGTGAAATAGAACAAGGTGAAGAAGATCCCACAGATAATCCAGGGAAAGGGGATCGTCCAAATTAAGGCGTTGGTCAAGCCATAGGTATCTGCCAGCCGGCCAGCAATCAGACCAGAGAAAGCAGACAAACCGCCTTCAATAAAGTTTACCACTGAGTAAGCTGAAGAGCGCATTTCCGGGGGAACGACAGCCTGCATCATGGGCTCTTTCGCGCCGCGTCCGGGCCAGCCAATCAAAAAGGCTGTGAAGGAGGCCAGGGCGAAGACCTGCCAGAAAGTCATATTCTTGGCCTGGCTCAAAAAGATGTACATCAAAGGCACGCCGGACCAGACCGAGAACTGTCCAATGACCGTCCTGCCGTACCGTGGGCTGAGCTTCTCGGCGTAATCACCGATAATACCGCCCACCAGATTGCTAATTGCGGCGCTTACCACTACGATGGCGAAGATCAACGGCGCGCTGCCGGTCGGGTTGGTAAAGGAAATTTCATTAGAATAATGCAGTTCACGCACCATCCAATTGATAAAATAGATTTCCATCACCACCCAGGGCATGGTTCCGGTGATGCCCTGGAGAATGGCTGCCCAGATCGTGGGGATGCGCAGCGTTTCGAGCATGTCTTTCCATTGGATGGTGTAACGCTTCTCATCTTCGTGCGTGATCAGGTTCGCCAGTTCTGGTTCGGCTGCGCCGCGCGGCGGTTCTTCTACCAGCAGCCAGATGGCGACGCCGGTTAACACACTGGCGATACCCAGGCCAATAAATCCCCAGCGCCATAGGGCGGCATTGGCGACAAAGCCTAACGCGAGCACGCCAAACACTGTTCCCATCAAACCGACTAATCCGATTACCCCCAGGGCACGCCCGCGTTTTTGCTGGGGATAATGGTCACCCAAAAGCGAAAAAGTAGCGGGCATCAGGCAGCCTAAACCCAGGCCAGAGATGGTGCGGATGATAAGCATGCTGGTAAACCCAGGGACCAGACCAACCGCCACCGTCCATAGACCCCAAATGCCCGTTCCAAAAATGAGAACCTTTTTTCGGGAGAAACGATCAGAAGTGTAACCCCAGAGCGGGGCGCTGATCGTTTGGGCAATGGTGCGCAGCGTTTCCATTAAGCCAATCATGCCAAAGGAAATGCCCCAAATGCTCTGGATGATCGGCGATAGTACGCCCATCGATTGGCTCTCGCCTTGATCCACCAAGTAGCCTAACCCAAGCGCTAAGAGGGTCATCCCTGATCGCTTATGTTTTATGGCCATCTCTGTTCCTTATGCTATGTGGTTTGCATAAAATTGTATGGCAGCCCAGGCAATCTGTCCAGCCCGCAGTGCATGGGATTTAGGGTATGCGAGATGGAATACCGGCAGCGCCTGCGCTGGATTTAGGGAGGGGTCCAATTTATTGTTTCAAAACGTTTGCCAAAATGATCATTTAGGAGTATGATTTATGAAAAGTTTCAGGATATTGGTATATTCTTTCGAAATGTTGAGGTATTCTAGTGGTTACCAGGCGCGAGCGAGTCAATTTATTGGACGTCGCCAAACATGCGGGAGTCTCCCCGGCGACGGTTTCACGAGTAATCAACAACAGTGCCCCAGTAAGTGAGGCAATCCGGTCGAAGGTATATGCTGCGGCAGAAGTGTTAGGGTATGAAATTAATGCTTCTCGCAACAGCAGCACAAGTTCGGTACGTACGGTGGCGATCATCGTCGCCGATCTGCTCAACCCCTTTTTCCCAGAATTAATTCGTGGCGTCGATTTAGAAGCTCGCCAGGATGGGACTTCGCTGCTGCTGTATGATACGGCAGAAGATGCGCAAACGGATGAACATATGCTAAAGCTGGTTGCCAACCACCATCTTGATGGCGTGATTGTCGCCGGTTCTCGCTTCTCAACCGATGAATTGGTTTCGCACTGCAAGCGCTATGCCGTTCCACTGGTGGTGATCAACCGTAGTATGGCCTGCCAGGATGCCGCCTGTATCCGGGTTGATTTTGAGAAAGCTGTTTATCACGCCGCGCGGCACTTGCTTAGCCTGGGGCATACGCGCATCGGGTATATGTCGGGGCCGGAAGCCAATGAGATGTCGCTGGCACGGCGCAAAGGCCTGGAAGACGCGTTGGGTGAAGTTGGGATGAGCATGCGCCCGGAATGGCTGGTAAGCGGTTTCCCAAATGTGGCGGGTGGCTTTCAGGCGATGAGCACGCTGCTGTCCTTACCGCCGGAAGAACGTCCGACTGCGGTACAGACGTATAACGACTTGATGGCCTTGGGTGCGTTAAAATCTATTCGCGCCCACCGCTTGCGCATTCCGGAGGATATTTCCGTGGTAGGGTTTGATGATATTTTTCTGGCGGCGCATTCAAACCCGCCTTTGACCACGATTGAGCAGCCCAAAGCCTACATGGGCAGTCTGGCGATGCGCATCCTGCGCGAGTTAATCGACCGCAGGTTAGGCATTGGCGGCGGGTTTACCATGCTTGAAAGCCGCCTGATTGTGCGAGAGACCACCGGACCCGTGCGCAATAACTGAAAAGAAAAATAGAAGAGCCTAAAAACGCCAGCTGAGGCTGGCGTTTCGGATTCTTAGATCATTTGCTGTTCAAGCAAGGCTCGATCCAGGAGCTGCACAAATTCTTCCTGGGTTACACTGGTCATGATTGCCTGGCGCAGTTCCCTGCCAAGGCGATAGGGGGTGAGGTAGCGCGAAACGTGCTTGCGGAAGAAGACCAGGCCATGCTCCGCGCCATAAAAGCTGCGCATACTTTCCAGGTGTTCAAGCATGGTTTCCCGCAGCAGGTCGGGAGGCACGTTCTCCCGATCCAATCGAGAAAAGATCCAGGGATTGCCGATCGCGGCGCGAGCGATCATTACCCCATGGCAGTGAGTATGGGATTTTACGCGCTCGATATCGGCTACGGTTTTGACATCCCCATTCGCAATCACTGGGATGGATACCGCCTGGCGAACCTCAGCGATGGCGTCCCAGTCGGCTTCGCCGGTGTATCCCTGCAGCTTGGTGCGCCCGTGCACGGCAAGCAACTGACCTCCGTTATCTTCGATAATCCGGGCAATCTGAAGATAATTGCGCGAGGCGTCATCCCAGCCCAGACGAATTTTGCCGGTCACCGGGATTTCCAGCGCGCGGGAAAGCCGCGAAAAAATTTGAGCAATTTTCTCGGGCGTGCGCAGCAAACCAGCTCCAGCGCCGCGCGCGGAGACGGTACGGGCGGAACAGCCCATGTTAATATCAATGATATCAGGGTGGCGCGGGACTAATTTTAGAACTGCCTTTACCAGCCGGTCTGGGTCATCATCAAAGACTTGAAAAACTACCGGGCGCTCACTTTCCAGGAAGCGTAGTTTCTGCTCCAGGAAGGGATGCCCATTCAACACGTCGATCGCATTAATGAACTCGGTGTAGCTCATCGCGGATCCCAGGCGGCGGGCCAGGGAACGGAAGGGCATGTCAGAGTAACCATCCATCGGTGAGAGGATTACATCTCCAAACACCGGGATGTCTTTGACCCAAAAGGCAGGGTTTATTGATTCCGTCATGCGCCAGATGATACCATAAAAGGCGATGCAGGAACCGAATCAGAGGAATTTGGGCTTAATAAGCCAATTTCGGCATTTTGGTGCTTGACAATGCTGCTCGGGTTCGCTACAATACTGAGAAATTAGAAAAGAGATTGCTGACGAAATGAAATCCTACACCCGCTTTTATTTTGCGTTCGCCTTTTATTTTGGCTCCCAGAGACCGGTTGCCATTGGCGGCGCTTAAGCAGGTAAGGAAGAGAGATCAACCGAAACCGCGAGGCCAATGGCCCCGCGGTTTTTTTGTACATTTTTGATTAATGGAGAGAAGTGGAGGTGAAAATGTCTGTGCGGGGTATTCGTGGCGCAACCACCGTATGTGCTGATGGGGCTGAAAGTATTCTTTCAGCAACCCGTGAGCTTCTGCTGGCGATAATCGAGGCGAACCCGACGTTACAGCCTGTCGATATCGCCAGCATTTTATTTACCGTTACAGAAGATATTCAGGCCGCTTATCCCGCGCAAGCAGCTCGCGATTTGGGTTGGGATGACGTGCCCTTAATGGATGCCCAGGAAATCCCGGTACCAGGCAGTTTACCCCACTGTATTCGGGTGATGATTTTGTGGAATACCGAACTGGGACAGAACGAAGTTCATCACGTATATTTACGCGAAGCCGTACAACTCCGGCCTGATCTGATGCGTAGTACGACCGCTCGACCGGAATAACTGTTGTCCAACCCTTTTATCCTTATCGTTAAACTCCAGGAGTAAACATTATGATGATTATTATGGCAACTGAAGCATCGACAGATCAGGTCGCGAATGTGGTGGCCCGGGTAGAATCCGAAGGCCTGCAAGCCCACCTGGTGCATGGCGAGGAACGCACAGTCATTGGCGTGGTAGGCGATATTCGCCACGTTAATCGAGAAGCCTTCCGCCGATTATCCGGCGTCGCCGGGATTGTGCCGATATCGCGCCCTTATAAACTCTCCTCAAGAGAATTTATTCAGGAGGATTCCTCCTTCCCGCTGGATGGGATTTCAATTGGCAGCCAGGATCTGGTCATTATCGCCGGTCCATGTTCAGTGGAAGACCGCAGCCAGCTTTTGGAGACAGCCCATGCGGTGCGCGAAGCAGGCGCAGAGTCCTGCGCGGTGGGGCTTACAAGCCGCGCACGTCACCCTATGCTTTTCAGGGGTTAGGCGAGGAAGGCCTGGAACTGCTGGCTGAGGCGCGTGAAGTCACTGGTTTACCCATTGTGACCGAAGTGATGGCTGCAGATATGGTTCCGCTGGTCGCGCGTTATTCGGACGTGCTGCAAATCGGCGCGCGCAATATGCAAAACTTCCCACTGCTGCACGCCGCAGGGGAGAGCCAGCACCCGGTGCTGCTGAAACGCGGAATTTCGGCGACCATCGAAGAGTTCTTGATGGCGGCAGAATACATTCTTTCCCATGGCAACCGGCGCGTGATCCTATGCGAGCGCGGCATTCGCACTTTCGAAACCTCCACGCGCAACACGACCGATATTAATGCCATCCCCGTGCTCAAGAGCCTCACACACCTGCCTGTGATCCTGGATCCCAGTCACAGCACCGGCAACTGGGAATACGTCCCGGCAATTGCCCGAGCAGGGGTGGCGGCTGGCGCAGACGGCCTGATCATTGAAGTTCACCCAAACCCGGAATTGGCCCTTTCGGACGGCGCTCAATCGCTGCGTCCGGAGCGCTTCGCAGAACTGGTGCGCCAGATTCGGCTGATCGCAGAAGCGGTAGGCCGAACGGTCCCTCCGGTGAAGGAACTTCCGGTTTCGACGGCAGCATTTACGCATCCAGCTTAAAGGGGGATCGATGGAGGAGCCTGGCTTTACCGGTCGTTTTTTGCGCGCCAGCCGAGTCATTATTTGGGGCCTGGGATTGATGGGCGGCTCGCTGGCGCTGGCATTAAAGGGAAATGCGCGGCAGTCCTGGGGATTGACGCGGATGCAGATGTGATTGCTCTGGCTTGCGAGCGCAAGATTGTAGACGAAGCTTACCCACTGTCCTCCGTCCTGGAAGAACCCGAGCGCGTGTTTGGGCAGGCGGATATGATCATCCTGGCCACGCCCGTGCGCACCATTCTCTCCACTTTGGAGAAGCTGCCTCAGCTTTGCAAGAGCCGGGTCGTGGTTTTAGACCTGGGTTCAACCAAGGCATCGATTATGGATGCGCTGGAGGGGCTGCCCGAAAGGTTTGACGCTATCGGCGGCCATCCCATGTGTGGTAAAGAAAAGTCATCTTTGCGGAATGCGGAGGCGAACCTGTACCTGCAAGCTCCGTTTGCGCTGGTTGCCACCCGGCAGGCCACGCTACAGGGCCGGCAGGCAGCTGAAGAATTGGCGCGAGCGGTTGGGGCGAGTCCCTTTTGGATTGACCAGGAAACACATGACCAATGGGTGGCAGCTACCAGTCACCTGCCATTTCTGATCGCCAGCGCACTGGCGAAGGCGACTCCAGAACAGGCTGGCGAACTGGTGGGGCCGGGGTTTCGCAGTACAGCGCGCCTGGCAGGCAGCTCTCCGCAGATGATGGTGGATATTCTGGCTACGAACCAGGCAAACGTTCTCGCGGCATTGGCCCGCTTCCGGCAGCAGCTTGAGGTGTACGAGGAATTGTTAGCGCAAGCAAAATATTCCCAACTTGCGGTGCAGTTCCAGGCAGCTATGCAGCAGTACCAGTCGCTGACGAATGAAGAATAGTGCAGGCTTTGTGAGGTGATCCTTGAAACTGATCGTGAAACCTGGGAACCCCCTACGCGGTACAGTACAGGTCCCGGGGGATAAATCTCTTTCGCACCGCGCGGTGCTGTTTGCCGCGCTGGCGGAAGGAGAGAGCCGCATTGACAACTTCCTGGTATCGGGCGTGACGCGCGTGATGTTGAGCGCGCTGCGGGCGCTGGGGGTGGAATGGAAACTTTCCGAGCAGACCCTGACCGTTCAGGGGTGCGGTTTGCAAGGTTTTCACCAAACGCAAGCGCCGCTCGACTGCGGCAACTCGGCGACAACTCTGCGCCTGCTGGCCGGTGCGCTGGCAGCGACAGGCGTCCCGGCTGTGCTGGACGGGTCTGCCGGGTTGCGCCAGCGCCCGATGGGGCGGATTGTGGAACCGCTGCAGCGCATGGGGGTTCCGGTACAAGCAAGCCCGGCGGGGACGGCGCCTTTGACGCTGCAGGCTCGCGCAGCAGGGTACCCGCTGCGCGCGTTGAATGAAAGCTTACCGGTCGCCAGCGCGCAGGTGAAATCCTGCCTGCTGCTGGCAGCTCTGGCGGCGGACGGCATAACCGTGCTGCGCGAACCAGGCCCTTCTCGGGATCATACGGAACGAATGCTGCTCAGCCTGGGCGTAGCTGTGGACTCGCGCGTGATTGAGGAAAATGGAGCCGTGTTGTATGAAACGCGCCTCCAGCCTCCGCTCAAGCCGCTGCGCCCGCTGCATATGACCCTGCCAGGAGACCCGTCAGCGGCAGCTTTTTTACTGGTGGCCGCTTCTATAACACCCGGCTCTGAAGTGCGCATTCATGGCGTGGATGTTAACCCGACGCGCACCGGTTTGATTGACGCGCTGCAAGCGATGGGCGCGGACATCCGCCTGGAAAATGAAAGGCAGCAAGCTGGGGAGCCGGTCGCCGACCTGGTGGTGCGCGCTGCCCGGCTGCACGGCGCCCAGGTTCAGGGTCCGCTGGTGGTGCGGATGATCGATGAATTTTCCGTATTTGGCACAGCAGCGGCTTTTGCGGATAGCCAAACAAATGTGCGGGAAGCCCGGGAACTGCGTTACAAAGAATCGGACCGTATCGCAACCCTCTGCCAGGAACTTCAGGCGCTGGGCGTACCAGCTCAGGAGGCTGCGGATGGCTTCAGCATCCCGGTCGGCCAGCTGCGGGGTGGCGAAGTCCAGGCGCATGGTGATCACCGGCTGGCGATGGCCATGGCTGTTGCTGGCCTGGCTGCGCAGGGTCCGGTGACCGTCAACGGTGCGGAGATGATCCATGAGTCCTTCCCCGGGTTTGTTGAGCAGCTGCGGGCGTTAGGCGCGGATGTACAAATGGTCGCCGAGGAAACCACTTAATGGCGATCCAGCAGAAGCCTTACTATGCCCTGGGCCTGATTGGGTATCCCTTAGGGCACAGTTTTTCTCCCCGCTTGCATCAGGCCGCTTTGCGCGCTTTAGGTTTGCCAGGCGAGTATGAATTATTTGCGATCCCGCCCACTGAGGAAGGTAAAAATGAGATTCGGCAGCGCCTGACCGAGCTGCGCAATGGCAAGCTGCAAGGGTTAAATGTGACCATTCCACATAAGCAGACGGTGATCCCCTTTGTGGATGAACTGAGCGATGTGGCGCGAGCCGTGGGAGCGGTCAACACTTTATTTGTAAATGCTGATCAGCGGTTGGTAGGGGATAACACCGATGTGCCCGGCTTTTTACACGATTTGCACCGGCTGACGCCTCTGCCCGGTGGATCGGCAGTGGTGCTGGGGGCGGGTGGGTCCGCGCGGGCAGTTGTCTTTGCTCTGGCACAGATGGGCTGGATGGTGAAGGTGTTCGCCCGGCGCATTGCACAGGCAGAGGATCTGATTCAGGCAGTCACTGGGGGCGTGCCAGCCGGGCTAACTGTGAAAGCGTTGCGGCTGGAACGGACGACACTGGAAGGCTGTTTGACCAACTGCGACCTGGTTGTCAATACCACTCCAGTGGGCATGTACCCGCATGGAGATGAATGCCCATGGCCCGCAGATCTGCTGCTGCCAGAGCATGCTGCCGTCTACGATTTGATCTATAATCCGCTTGAAACGGTGTTGGTACGCAGGGCGCGCGCAGCAGGTTTGCCTGCTGCGAACGGAGCCGGGATGCTGGCAGCCCAGGCAGCGCTATCGTTTCAGAAGTGGACCGGGCTGGCAGCGCCGTTTGAGGTGATGGAACAAGCTTTTTATACGCCACAGAACATGGAGAAACCATGACATTGAGGTATTTAACCGCGGGCGAATCGCATGGTCCCGCATTGGTGACGATTTTAGAAGGACTGCCAGCGGGCCTGGCGTTGAACGAAGCGCTGATCGACGAACAACTCCAGCGCCGGCAGGAAGGTTATGGCGCGGGCCCGCGCATGAAATTAGAACGCGACCATGCCGCGATCTTGAGCGGCGTCATGGAGGGCGTAACCACCGGCGCGCCGCTGGCGCTGTTGATTAAGAACCTGGATCATGCAAAATGGCAGGGCAAGGCGGTTGAGGCTTTTACCACACCCCGTCCGGGCCATGTGGACCTCGCTGGCGTGATTAAATATGGATATGATGATATCCGCCCGGCCCTGGAACGCGCTTCTGCCCGTGAGACCGCAGCGCGGGTGGCGGCAGGGGCGGTTTGCAAGCAGCTCCTGGAACAGTTTGGTATCCAGGTTGGCGGTTATGTGGTCTCGATTGGCGAGATCGAAGGCCGGTTCGCGGAATTAAGTTATGCCGAGCGCTTTACTCAGGCCGAAAAATCGAGTGTTCGCTGTCCTGATCCTGAAGCAGCCGAGGCGATGCAGGAACGCATCCGCCAGGTGATGCAGGAGCGCGATACGTTGGGTGGGGTATTAGAGGTGGCCGCCTTGGGACTGCCCCCTGGGTTGGGTTCACATACGCAGTGGGACCGGCGCTTAGAAGCCCGCATCGGCGCGGCAGTATTGAGCGTGCAAGCGATGAAAGGTGTAGAATTTGGTCCGGCATTTGCCAATACACGTTTACCCGGCACACAGATTCACGACGCCATTCAGCTAAAGGGAGATCAACTACTGCGCCCAACAAACCGGGCAGGTGGTGTGGAGGGTGGCATCAGCAATGGACAGCCGCTGGTGGTACGCGCTGCAATGAAACCCATTGCCACCACGCTAACCCCGCAGCAGACGGTTGACCTGGCGAGCGGCGCGCCAACCGACACGCGCTATGAGCGTTCGGATTTCTGCCCGGTTCCCCGCGCGGTGCCCATTCTTGAAGCAGTGATCGCCTTTGAACTGGCGGATGCGCTGCTCGAGAAGTTGGGAGGTGATTCCATGGCTGAGATCCAACCCCGCTTTGCCGCGCTGCGCCAGGCCAAGCTGGCGGACCTAAAAATGACCGGCGGCAGCCACGTTTTCTGGCCGAACAACGAACAGTAATCCCTGAAAGATTGAGGAACGATGAACATTTACCTGTATGGACCGCCGGGGTCTGGGAAGAGCACGCTTGGACAGTTATTGGCCGAAAGGCTCGACCTGCCGTTTTGTGATTTGGACTCGGCAATTGCGGAAGCTGCTGGAAAAACGATTCCTCAGATTTTCGCGGATGAGGGTGAAACGCACTTTCGGCAGTTAGAATTGGACGCGCTGCGGGAGGCCAGCGCCGGGCCCTCCAGCGTGGTTGCCCTGGGCGGCGGCGCGCTGCTTAATCCCCAGGCGCGCGCGCAGGCAGATGCCAGCGGGCAGCTCATCTGTTTAAACGCTGACCTGGACGCGCTGCTTGCGCGACTCGGTCCCGTAAGCGCGGACCGGCCCTTATTAACCGGTTCGCCAAAGGAACGCTTGCAAGCCTTGCTGGAACAACGCGCCGCCCATTATGCTTCTTTCCCGCATCAGTTAAACACGACACAGCTATCGCTGGAGGGGTTAGCCTGGCAGGCGCTTTTGCTACTCGGGCGCTTTCGAGTGCACGGCATGGGGCAGGCCTATGACGTGGTAGTTCAACCCGGGGGGATGGATCAATTAGGCCAGTACCTGCAGGACCGCGGGTTGGGTGGGCCGGTGGCAGTGGTTTCGGACCGGTTTGTGGGCAGTTTTTACCAGGAGCAAGTGGTGCGGGCGCTGGCGGGAGCAGGGTATGAAGCGCGGTTTTTTGCCATCGAACCGGGGGAAGTCAATAAAACTTTAGACACCGTCCGGCAGGTGTGGAACTTTTTTATCCATGCTGGTATCGATCGGGGCAGTACTATTGTAGCCCTCGGGGGCGGCGTGGTCGGCGACCTGACTGGTTTCGCTGCGGCGACCTTCTTGCGGGGTATTGCCTGGGTGAATGTTCCAACATCATTGTTAGCGATGGTCGACTCGAGCCTGGGTGGGAAAACGGGGATTGATTTGCCTGAAGCCAAAAACCTGGTTGGGGCTTTCTATCCACCTCGGCTGGTGCTGGTCGACCCGGACGTGCTCGAGACGCTGCCAGAGCGTGAACTGCGCAATGGATTGGGCGAAGTGGTCAAGCATGGGGTGATTGATGATCCTACCTTGTTTGAGTTGTGCGCGCAAGGCTGGTCAGCTGCACGTCAGAACCTGGAGGCGATCGTTCGCCAGGGGATGGCTGTTAAACTGAAAGTCATTGAGGAAGACCCGTATGAGAAAGGCCTGCGCCAGGCGCTTAACCTGGGGCATACCATTGGGCATGGCGTGGAACTTGCCTCGGATTTTCACCTCTCGCATGGGGAAGCGGTGGCGATTGGTATGGTGGCGGAAGCGCGCATCGCCGAAGGTCTGGGCCTGGCGTCAGCAGGGTTGGGCGACGGAATTGCCGCTGTGCTGCAGGGTCTGGGGCTGCCGGTGACCGTCCCAGAGAATCTTTCCCCAAGCCGCATCATTCAAGCGATGCGCCTGGATAAGAAGCGGGCTGCCGGGAAAGTCCGCTTTGCTTTGCCGGTGCAGATTGGCGAAGTGCGGACGGGGGTGGTGGTCGAAAACTGGCAGGACCTCGTGCTGGAGAGGATGTGGTCATGATCGCGGTACTGGTTTTGCATGGGCCAAATCTAAACTTGCTAGGACAGCGCGAGCCGGGTATTTATGGGCAAATGGACCTGGATGAAATCAACCGGCGGCTGGTAGAGGCTGGGAATCAGATGGGCATTGCAGTGCAGACTTTTCAATCGAACCAGGAAGGGCTGTTAATCGATAAGCTGCACGAGGCGCGGGGATGGGCAAAAGGTGTGATTCTCAATGCGGCGGGGTATACACATACCTCGGTTGCGCTGCGAGACGCCATTTCTGCTATCGAGCTGCCGGTTATCGAAGTGCATCTCTCTAATACCCAAGCGCGGGAGGCGTTCAGGCACACGTCACTGATTGCTCCGGTGTGCGTGGGGTCCATCGCCGGGTTCGGCTGGCGGTCATACCTTCTGGGGTTACAGGCGCTGCAAGGCCTTTTGCAAGAGAGTAGTTGAGGAAGTTGATTAATTAATTCCGGGCCGGGTTTGAATTACTTCAACCCGGCCCGGATTAATTCGATAAAATGGAAATGGACCACCTTTAGTAACGGAAGATGGCTGCGATGGGGGTATTCTCATCTGGGATGTCCTGGGGTTCGACGGCGAAGACCTTGCCACCGTGTAAGATGGTTTCAACAGCGGCAAAATCCAACAGATCCTGATTACCAGGGCGAGGATTATTCTCCAGGCGTACCTCAACGTTCTTCCGGTCAAATGTGCCCCATTTGTTGGCGTTCTTATCCACAAAGAGGACTTCGACCCGGCCATAGGGGGCTGCTTTTACGATCTCTTTGATATCGGTTACGGCACGCTGATCATGGCGGCCGTGCATCAGCCGGTACATGCCGGATTTATCCTTCTTTTCCGATTGGTACAATGGGGCAACGATCTGCCAACCTTTATCGCGCAGCTCAGTGTCCTTAACGTCTTCCGGGTTACCCGGAACAACTTCATCCAGCAGGTGATTGTACGTATTCGCATCCTGATAGATGGGCAGCAGGTATTCGACGCTGGCGAGGATCAAAGGCGAGGTATTCTCCTTCAGGTACCCGGCAACAGCTTTGTTTACTTTGCCTAAATACCGCCGGATGCGGGTGATTTGACTATCATCGCCTTCACCTTGTCCAAACCACATGGCTGGCATCTGATTATTAAAACCGCCGTTCGGGTTGGCAGTATCCGTGTGAAACTGCAGCGATTCTTCCGGGTCATCATAACGCAGCGCCTCAGCGAGACTCTTCGGCATTTCAGGAACGTCGATTTCCTCGACCTCGTATTGGGAAGCCTTCAACAGGCGCACCTGATTCTGGCTGACGGCAAGAATATAAAAGGTGCGTTGATCGTGCAGCAGGGGCAGCAGTGGTTTCAGGTAGAACCGGTCACTGACGATCATTTGCTCCTCGACTTCCACTGGCAGGCGGTAATACTTGAAGATATCTGGCCCAATAAAGACAGCCAGCCCTTCTTCCTGATGCTGCCAGAACGTGGTATCCCGCTGTAATTCATCTGCCCGGTCCATAAACCCGGAGATTACATCTGGCTCCATGCCGGTCTGGCCTAAAGTGTCTTTGGCCTGATCGAGCAGATTCTTGAATCGAATATGGTTCTGGCGGGTTTGCTGCCCTGCCTCGATGGTAGGCATATAAATCGAAACGCACCAGCCGTTATGTGGCCCGGCGAGGCTTTCTAATTCTTCTTTCGTGAAAATATCCATAACTCAGACCTCCTATGCGGACTATTGATTGGGGAATGTTGTTTTATCTGTGGCTCTCACGTAGTTTTTCACGTTTTTGACGCACCTGTCGTTCGACTGCATCCAGAGCACCTTTCAAGGCGCCCTGGGCAGTGTCCGCTTTTTCTACTCCGGCAATATATTCTGGGCGGGTATAAGCGACTACCCGCGCGCGGATCTGGTGCATGGTGGTTGCATCCTGATCCTCTCGTTCAAGAATTACCGAAGCGCCGGTCAGGTCCGTGTGGCCCTGAGCAAGCTTGCGCAGGCGAGTATCTGCTTCCCGGCGTAATTTATCTTCAAGGTCTCCAATTTCCCCTAATTTGTTCTGGAATTCATAATCAAAATTGAATTCTTTTTGAGTCATAATTTTTCCTCCTTGTAATTAATAATATTTATACCAATAAAATCAACATTAAGCACACTATATAAAAGAATGGAATCCTGCGACGCGGTGTGTTGGGCATCGTAAAACGTACCGGATGCCTATGGGTTGCGGACGCGTTGAAAGTTCGCGAAAATTTGAGTGTTATCGAGGATATGCCCCTGCATTCGGTCGATCACCTGTGCACGGGTCGCGCCTGTGCCGATATCCAGGCGGGTATCCAACGCATAAACATGAAAGTAATAGCGATGTGTGGAACCAACCGGAGGGCAGGGGCCGCCATAGCCGATGTTGCCAAAATCGTTGCGGCCATTTTCGGCGTTCCAATCCCGATGATTTTCAATGCGAAAGTTTTCCTCCAGCGAGTTTTGCAGCGGCGGTATATTGTAAAGGACCCAGTGGGTAAAGTCTCCGTTTGGAGCGTCTGGATCAATCACAGTGACCACGAAGCTTTGGACGCCATCGGCTGCTACTTCCCAATGCAGCGGTGGCGAAACATTCTCGCCGGCGCAGGTATATTTGCCTGGGAGGGATCCTCCTGTTTTAAATGCTGTACTGGTTAAATCCATTTGACCGCCTTTCATTCACTTAGTCGGTTTCGTTCAGAAATACTGTTTATCTTAGCTACATCAGCTTTGTTCAGAAGGGCTGCCACGCCGGGGAGCTGCTTGTTGCCCAAGGCATCGAGGAAGGAAGCCCCGCCGGTAGAAATCGCGTCCATCTTTTCGGAGAGATTCTCCTGGCCCAAGACAGCCAGGGTATCTCCGCCACCGGCGACCTTCAGGGCGCCTTCTACTGCAGCAATGCTGCGCGCAATGGCGACTGTCCCTTTGCGAAAAGCCAGAAACTCCACAGCGCCTAGAGGTCCATTCCAGATGATTGTATTGGCTTTATTTAGAATCTGGCTGTACTTTTCAACCGTAGCCGGGCCGATATCGACAATACAATCGGTTTCTTGGACCCGGTTCACCGAGACGACGCGTTTCTTCGCCCGATCGGATAAGGCATCCGCAACCACTACGTCAGAGGGTAGTTCAAGCAGGTTGGAATAATCCGCCAGGATGCTGCGCGCTAGCCCAATCACGGCACCCTCAACATTTGACTGCCCGGTTTCCAACTCTTTGGCTCGAAGGAAGGTATTGGCAAGAATGCCCCCCAGCAGAATCCGGTTGCCGAGTTGCAGGTTATCGTCAATATAATGGACTTTATCCACCAGCCGCGCACCGCCTAAGACACTGATAAATGGCTGGCGGATCGCATTTTTGACGCGCTGCAAGTTCAGCAGTTCACTTTCCATCAGCAGTCCGGCGACCGCGGGTAAATAACGCGTGATACCAACCGTTGAAGCATGATTGCGATGCGCACTGGCGAAGGCATCATCCACGTAAACATCCGCAGCGGACGCTAAACGAGAAGCAAAATGCGCATCATTGACCACCTCGCCAGGGTGAAAGCGGACATTTTCCAGGAGAATCACCTGCCCGGGTTCCAAGCCCTTGACCGCTTCGTGGACTTCGGGCCCAATGCAGTTGTTAACTTTGCCTACTGGCTGGTGCAGCAGGTTTGCCAGCCGATCAGCGACCGGGTTCATACGCTGTTCTTCAACCACGAATCCGTTCGGACGGTCCAGGTGCGAGAGCAGGATCACCCGGGCTTTTTGTTGGATCAAGTACTGGATCGTGGGGAGAGAAGCCCGGATGCGAGAATCGTCCATGATCAGGCCGTTTTCCATGGGTACATTAAAATCTACTCGCACCAGCACGCGTTGGTGTTCTACCTGGAGGTCTTTGACTGTCGCTTTCATGGGCTCCCTTCTGGCAGGTTCTGTGGAATGGGCAGGCAAGGAGCGTGCTCAACAAAAATCATTTGAAACCATGCCCTCCCTTTATTCCTTGTTATTCTTTTCAATCCGATCTGGCATGCGCTCCACGTAAGCTTTGAAGTCACGTAGGCCTTCCGTGATCTTTTCGCGGGGGTCGGCGAAAATCTTGGCTAAAACGCCACCCACTTTGCCAGCCGGCGGAACGTATTGCAGCATCACAGTTAATTCCGTCTGATTCTGCGGCAGGTCTTGGAAGGTGACCTGCCCGGAAGTTTTGATATCCCCTTCTAAGGTTCTCCAGGCAATCCGGCGGTCCGCATCGAAGCGCGTAATTTCCGCTGTCCATTCGAAGTCTTTGCCCAACGGCCCTTTGATGACCCAATGCGACTTATTTTCATTAATCTGCTTTAATTCTTTGATTTCCGGAATAATTTTCGGCAGCAGGTCAAGATTGGACCACATCTCAAAGATTTTGTTAGCATCTCCGTGGATAATGACACTTTCTGTTATTTGTTCAGGCATTTCGTATCTCCGTTTTTTGCGATCATGATTGTCGTTTAAGGTGTTTCTCCTCGTCCAACCGTCGAAGAATGTAATTGCAGCCAGCGCATAATGTCTCGCCGGCGAAGCAAGCCCACAAATTCTCCGGGGTTTGGACCGGACTGCCCGGTAACGACTGGCAGCTGGCGCACGTCCTTTTGCACAAGTTTATTCATCGCTTCCGATGATTCTTCGTTTGGAGCAACGGTGACAAGTTCTGCGGATGGAGTCATCGCTTCGGCGACACGCGTTGTATCCCAGTGGTCTCGAGGAACCTTGCGCACATCATCCAGGGTGATAATGCCATCCAGACGCCCCTGATTGATTACAGGGAAGGATTGATCATCTGTACCCATCATGTGCGTGTGCACCAGATCTGTAATCGTGCAATCTGGTTCAACCGTGGGTGGGTTTTGACGCATTAAACGGCTGACCGGAACCCCTTCCAGAATGGAATTAATCTCCACTTGCTGGTAGCTTTGCGCGGAAGCGCTGTTAAGGAACCAGCCGATGAATGCCAGCCAGAGACCGCTGATTAAGCCGGTGCCGAAGAAAGGCACCTGGAACCCAAAGGCCATTGCGATACCGGTAACAATCAGGATCCAGGCGATGCCCTGGCCAATCCAGGCGGCCCAACGCGTGGCAACCCGCAAGTTGTTGGTCGCTCCCCAGAGAATGGAACGCAGGACTCGCCCGCCATCCAGGGGGAAGCCAGGGACGAGGTTAAAGATGGCCAGAATAATATTGATCGAGCCTAACCATAACAGGATGGTATTGAGCGGAGTCAGATTTCCGACAATCCCTCTGGCAGTGGCGGCATTGCGCGCATTGCTAATGCTGCCGGCTGAGAGCAGAAGCAAAATGATGCCAATGACCAGACTGGTCAGGGGACCGACAATTGCCATCCAAAATTCATCCTTCGGGGTAGAAGGCTCGCGTTGAATGTTGGATACACCGCCAAATAGGAATAAGGTGATGTTGCGCACAGGTAAGCCCTGGGAGCGCGCCACCAGCGAATGGGCGAGTTCATGGGCCAGCACCGAAATGAAGAAGAGCAGCGCTGCCAGGAGGGCGATGCCCCAACTTAAACCCGTGCCCCAGCTGGCATGCAGCTGTTCAAAAACGACAGCCAGGTTCCAGGTGATTAATAGCAGGATAAACAACCAGCTCCAATCCACACGGATATTGATACCATAGAGCCGGCCAATTCGAAATCCACTTCCAAGCATGATGATATCCTTTATTGGGTTACCAGTTCCCAGGTAACCTGCACGTTAACGTCGACTGACTGTGTTCCAGGAGAGACCGGTACAGCCGCGGCGCTGGGCGCTTGCGCAGCGCGGGCCTGGAATGGGATGGGTGAACTGCTGGATTCATTGATGGAGACCACCTGGCCCAGTTTCATGCCGGTCAATTGGGCCAGCTGCTGCGCTTTGTGTTGGGCATCATTGATGGCAGCCTGACGCGCCTGATCCATGGCGACTTGCTGGTTGGCGACATCGAAGCGGATATTCTGAATGTTGTTCCCACCAGCAGCGACAACCTGATCGAGCAGCGTGCCGAGGTTGTTTAGGTTATGAAGCGTTACCTCAACAGTATTGGTGGCGGTATATCCCACAACCGTATTCGATTGCTGCGTCTGATTGTTGTTGTTTTGGTAACGCGGGTATAACTGCAAGGTGGTGGTGCGGATATCTGTGTTAGGGATGCCGGCTTTTTGCAGCGCGCTCATCACGGACTGCATCTGCGTATTGTTTTGCGTCATGGCTTCGCTGGCGGTAGTTGCATCCGTTTGCACGCCCAGGTCGATCACCGCCATATCCGGCTGTACCTGCACAGTTCCGGAACCAGTGACGGATACTGTACGCTGCACCGGGGATTGAGTTGGGGTTGGCGCCTGCGCATAGACAGGCGATTGGTTCTGCCCGGGCAGGATCAATAAGCCGCTAATGAGCGCAACGACGCTAAACAGCGCCACCCAGTAATTTCGTTTATTTCTTAGCATATTCATCTCCTTGAACCAGACCCAATCCCTGGTCGGTTTCGCGTTCTATGCTCAAACAGAGTTGTGCTATAGTATGCGGATGCGACATCTGCAGTTACGGATCTGGATAAGCCGGTTATTTATCGGGTTCGTGTTCTTTTTTAATGTGCAATGTGCGCTGGCCTTCATCCTCTTTCCGAAGGCGTACGCGCAAGGTTTTGAACTGGCTGGTGCGGTAGGGGATGGGGTAGTGCGTGGAATGGGCATCTTGTTTTTGATGTGGAATGTGCCTTATTTTGTCGCATTCACTCATCCTATCCGCCAGCGGGTATCACTTTATGAAGCGGTGATCATGCAAGCCATTGGATTTTTCGGCGAAATCACTTTTGCTAGTTTTTTTTGATCCGGGACATCCAATGCTCCAATCCACTCTGGGCCGCTTTATCCTGTTTGATGGTTTGGGGTTGCTGCTCCTCCTGCTGGCAATTGGCATCACACGCGTTCCGTTGTCTGAAAGTGCGGCATGATCTCGCGCTGATAAAAGTCAAAGAAACCTTCCTGATCTGGGCCCACCTGATGGATGTAGATCTGATCGATGCCTACGTCTACGAACTGTTAAATCTTCTCGACGTGACGTTGGGGGTCTGGGCCGAGAACGAAATAATTCTTAAGATCATTTTTCTCGATCAAGCCAACCACATCTTCAAACTGGTCAGGGGTTCTTAAAATCGAGTGCAGTGACCCGGGCACCGGCGCGACCGGCCAGTATTTGTAAACGGTGTCTAAGGCAGTTTGTTCGTCTTTGGCCCAGCAGACTTTGATCTGCCCAATTTTCGGTTTCGCTTTGCCTCCATTTTCTTCAAACGACTCGATCACCTTGCGGTTGGGTTGGGTGGTAATCAGTCCATCCCCCAATTCCGCTGCCATCTCAGCCGATTCAGTTCCGGAAGAAGCGATAAAGAGCGGGGGAGACTTCTCGGGCAGGGTATACAGGCGCGCTTCTTCCACAGTGAAGAAATCGCCCCAATAACTGACCTCTTCCCCTTCCCAAAGCAGGCGAATGATCTCGATGGCTTCAACCAGCATATCCTGGCGGACGGATACGTTCGGCCAGTGTTCCCCAGTGATATGTTCGTTAAGCGCTTCTCCAGAACCCAGGCCTAAGAAGAAACGCCCTTCCATCATCACCCCTGCTGTCGCAGCCGCCTGGGCGATAATGGCAGGATGGATGCGCATAATGGGACAGGTTACGCCAGTACCCAGGCGCAAGCGTTTGGTTGTCGCGGCGATACCACCGATGGTCGCCCAGACAAAAGGAGCCTGCCCTTGTTGGTCCGTCCAGGGTAAATAATGATCAGAGATTAACGCGAAGGTAAAACCGGCATCTTCAGCCTGTTTTGCCCAGCGGACAAGATCATTTGGGTTATGTTCTTCACTCGAAAGCGCATAGCCTAATTCAACCATTCTGCCTCCCTTGATAGTCCCTTATTTTATTAATTGTAAGGAATGAAGGCGGGCAGCGATACCCTGAATGGTCCTCCTATATGAGTAGGAAAATCCCTAAATAGAAATATAAAGCCGGATCCGTTATGGCCCGGTATAAAAGTGATGTTTTCCGAACGGAGAGAGCTTTATTTTGCTGACCCGGCAGGGTTACCAGGGCCCGGAACAACCTGAATGTGATTGTGGACTTCTTCTACACCGCGTACATCAGCTGCCAGATCTTGGGCCAACTCCCAACTTTGTTGAGAGAAGACTTTACCTTCTAAATCGACCTTACAGTTCTGCACCGTTACCTTAAGATCGTGTTCTTTGAGATACTCATTGCTGTGATACAACTCTTTGATATTGTCTTTTATTTCCGCATCACTCCGATTAGGCTCTCCATCGGGACCAGGATCAGAATCGATATTATGAAATAATTCCATGCTTCACTCTCTTTCTATTCAATTTATGCGTATTAAATTAACTTTAAACGATTGCTTCCATTGCGGAAACCCAGGAACCTCCTAAACCGAATGTAGGAAATTCCTGGAAATAGAGGGCGGACGTCTAAAACAAAAAGCCCTGACAGAAGCGACAGGGCTTTTTGTTATCGTTCGATCTGAAAAATTAACGCGTCAGGCTGCGGTATTTGATGCGGTGCGGCTGGTCCGCGTCTTTGCCAAGGCGGCGTTTGAGGTCCTGTTCATAATCGGACCAGTTTCCTTCCAAAAAGCGCACCTGAGAATCGCCTTCGAAAGCCAGGATATGCGTGCAAACCCGGTCGAGGAACCAACGATCGTGGCTGACGACCACTGCGCAGCCGGCAAAGTTGTCTAAGGCTTCTTCCAGAGCGCGCAAGGTATTCACATCCAGGTCATTGGTTGGCTCATCTAACAAAATGACATTTGCCCCTGATTTGAGCATTTTCGCCAGATGCACCCGGTTGCGTTCGCCTCCGGAGAGCGTGCTAACTTTTTTCTGCTGGTCGGAGCCCATGAAATTGAAACTTGAAACAAAGGCGCGCGAGTTGCGCTTGCGCCCGCCCAGGTCAATCTGTTCTTCGCCATCACTGAGTTCCTGCCAGACGGTATTTTCCCCATTCAGCGACTCACGGCTCTGGTCGACATAGGCCAATTTGACCGTCTCACCAATCCGAATGCTGCCTTTGTCTGGGGTTTCTTGCCCGGTAATCATGCGCAGCATGGTAGTCTTTCCAGCGCCGTTTGGCCCAACCACGCCTACGATACTTCCGGCGGGAACTTTCAGGTTCAGGTTATCCATTAACAGGTGTTCGTTGTAACCTTTGGTGACACCCTCTAACTCGATGACTACATTTCCCAGACGGGGACCCGGTGGGATGTAGATTTCCAGTTCTTCGCGGCGCTTTTCGAACTCCTGCGATAACAGGTTCTCATATGCGCTTACCCGCGCTCGCCCTTTTGACTGGCGCGCCTTGGGAGACATATGAATCCACTCCAGCTCGCGTTCCAGGGTTTGCAGGCGGCGCGCTTCCGCTTTCTCCTCGCGGCGGATGCGCTCTTGCTTTTGCTCCAACCAGGAAGAGTAGTTGCCCTTCCAGGGGATGCCATAACCGCGGTCCAACTCCAGGATCCAACCGGCGACATTATCCAGGAAGTAGCGGTCGTGGGTGACGGCGATAACAGTACCTTTGTAATCGCGCAGGTGCCGTTCAAGCCAGGCGACCGATTCGGCGTCGAGGTGGTTGGTAGGCTCATCCAACAGCAGGATATCGGGCTCAGTGAGCAGCAGGCGCGTCAGCGCCACGCGGCGGCGTTCTCCACCGGATAGCACGGAAACAGGCGTATCCCCCGGCGGGCAGCGCAAGGCATCCATGGCCACATCCAGGCGGTTGTCCAGCGTCCAGGCATCCACTTTATCCAGTTCTTCCTGCAAACGAGCCTGCCTGGCGATCAATGCATCGAAGTCGGCGTCTGGCTCAGCAAACTGGTTGTTGATCTCGTCATACTGCTTCAGCATATCCACAATGGGCTGGACCGCTTCTTCAACGACCTGTTTTACTGTTTTTTGATTGTCTAATTGAGGTTCCTGTTCCAGCAGGCCAACGGAATAGCCAGGAGAAAACAACACTTCACCCGAATACCCATCGTCATTGCCGGCGATAATGCGCAGCAGTGTGCTTTTCCCAGCTCCATTCAGACCCAAAACCCCAATCTTTGCCCCATAATAGAAACCCAACGAAATGTCGCGGATCACCTGCTTATTAGTGGGTGGAAAGATGCGGTTAACTCGCACCATTGAAAATATTACTTGTTGATCACTCATCTTGATTTCTTCCTCCGTCCTGATTACAGGCGCTTATCCGCCCACCCGTTTTACGATCAGCCCTTTCGCTTTGAGCACTTCCAGCAAGGTATCGCGATGATCCCCTTGAATTTCAATAACCCGGTCTTTCAAAGTGCCGCCCGTGCCGCAGCGCCGTTTTAATTCACCAGCAAGCTGTTTCAGGTCTTCTTCACTACCTGTGAGACCGGCAATCACGGTGACGGTCTTTCCGCCGCGCCCTTTCTTTTCCAGCAGCAAGCGCACCACGCCGTCCATTGGCAGCTGAACTGTACTGGAAGGGGCGGGCCCAGTTTTCTTCTTACAACGGCAGGCATTGACTGGTTTTCCACAATTTGGGCAGATACGCCCAGCTTCAGTGGTGTAAACCGTGCGAGCACTGGATTTCGGTTGAACATACTTCGTCATCAGGCGCTTATTTTACCAAAGATATTGGGTTCATGCACCTTTCGGAAACACGGGTAGGCTATATTTTTGGGGTCGCTGGGATTCAGCGTGGTTTTAGCCTAAGTTTTGTGCAATCAGTAGCCGAATCACGAAAAACGGCTTAAAACGCAAAGATTTTTTCGAACCTTACCAATTGAATCTGGATCGTTTATGCTCCTGGCTAATCTCCAAACAGCGAGGAATGGGTATGAACAGCGGCGAAAACAAAGTCCAACGAACACAACACGCATTTCTGGTGGCCTGGGGCTGGTATGCCGAACACATCAGCTTGCCCGAACGGTTTAAACGCATCCTGCTAAAACAGAAACGGTATCAACATACACCCCAAACCAAAGTGCTGGAATTTCTGGTCTCGATTTTGAGTGGGGCGCAGTATTTGCAGGATATCAGCCAGGCAGCGCACCCGCTGGATAAGGATCATGCGGTTGCCGAAGCCTGGGGACAACCCGACTGGGCGGATTACAGCGGTGTCAGTCGAACACTGAGTGGTCTGAGTTGGGAAGAGGCCCGCCAGGTGGCCAAGCTGTTGGAAGAAATCAGCCAGGGGTATGTCAATGCCGAACTGCAAGAACTGCAATCTACGGGGCAGCGCATTCAGTATGATGGCGATCTGACCGGGCTGCCGGTATCGAATACCAGCCAGAGCTATCCCAATGCGGCGTTTGGGCATATGGATGATACGATTTGCCTGGGATACCAGGCGGCACTGCTCAGTCTCCGCAGCCCACGCTATGGTCGTTTATGGTTATCCGGCACGCATCATCCGGGCGATACCGTTGCTTGTACGCAGACGGAGCCTCTGCTGCTGGCCGCCGAAGCCCGAACGGGTGTCCGCCCGTTACGACGTACCGATTTACTGAGCCAACGGATCGCCACCTTTGAACAGATCCTGGATGAGACGAAAAAACGACGCGAAACGCAAATCCAGGCACTGCAACAGGCGCAAGAAGCCCTGGCGGATGCGCAACAGCAGCAGCAAGACCGGCAGACCGAGTTGGAGCAACAGGCAAAGGAATACCAGGAACGGCAGCGCAAAGAACGCCCCACCAGTCGTCTGGCGCAAGTCCGTCATCGCGCGCAAGCCGCGACTTAACGCCTCCAACGCCGCCAAAATGACTGGAAAGCTGCCCAAAAGCGGCTCGATCAGACCACCGCACTGTATCAACAACAAATGGAGCAACTAAAGGGGCTGTATCAGCGCCTGAAACGGTTCGAGCAGGACAATGCCGCTAATCGTCACCCCGTGAAAGCCGATTTTCGCCTGGATGCAGGCTTTGGCACCTATGAAAACGTGGTGCTCCTCATCGAGTATGGCTACGAGGTGTACACCAAACCGCACAACCAGCACGTGGTGGCCTTTCTCAAGAAACTGACCGGCGAGCAAACCACCTGGACACGGGTAGGGGCGAATGCCGAACTGATCGCCTGGCACAATTTGCAGCTTTCCAAGTGTCCCTATGCCCTGGATGTTGCTCTCGAACGCTTTTACACCGGCAAAACCCTCAAACACAGTGCCTTACTCCATTTTGGCACGGATCCAGTGACCGAAGACTTGCCCGGTTGGTTCCAACGCTATAACGGCAGGCAGACCATCGAAGCCGGGATCAAAGAAACCAAGCAGGTTTTCTTTCTGCACCACATCAAAGTCCGCTCCGAACCGGCCATCTTTTTACAGGAATGTTTGGTGCTGTTCGCTGCTAATTTCATCCGTTGGGCAACCCATTGGCTGGCCCAGCAAGCCTTGCCTGACAAACATGCCATTGATATCCGCACGCTGGGCACCAAACGCCAGGTGAAGGTCGCCGCGCATGTTTCCGCACAAGTGATCCAGAATTCAGAAAGTAAGTTGTTAAAGTTCAGTCAATACAGTGCTTTTGCTGGCAAAATCCTCAAAATTGCACCCGATTTACCGGCCGACCGATCTTTCGTGAAAACTTGAGGTTTTATGCCACTTTTCGTCGAATTGCATCTGATTGCACAACCGTTACGTTAGGGGCACGCGGCTACGCCATGTGCCCCTAAAACCACGGCAGTTCCTAAAGACCCTATTTTTGGTTCGTTCTAGCTGGTGATTACCCATAAGTCCACTCCGTGAAAGGAAAGGGATGCAAAAAAGCAAATGACAGGGTCATGGCGGAGGTAATTACAGCGGCTATGCCTTTCAACAACCAGTAAGGTCCATCTCGGTCCCCCACCAGCCCCAGTTTGCCCCCCAACTGGCGTAGCCAGAGCACCGCGGTGGGGGGCCAATGCACGTCGATGACCCACACAATCTGGGCAGCTAGTAACACCAAGGCAAATAACCGGCGCATGCGCTCTACAGTTTGCACCCGCATGTCTTCCACATCCAGCCCTTGTTCTTGATCGAAGCGGTAGCCATGCTCGATCCGCCCCCGGAGACGCCAGTCGTTATAAACAGATTGAGCCGTGGCGACCGTTTCCAAGGGCACATTGGTGAGTAACACCAGCGGTTTCTCAAAATGCGGGTCTGCAGCCACCAACCCCCATAACCGTTGTTCCGGACGTTCCGGCAAACGGATCTGCAACCAACCCAAGCTCACCCTGTCCACCCGAGTGGAACCAGCGTGCTGGAAGAGCACTTTAAAGGTGACCTGGGCCGGGACACTGTCGACCAGATCGCCCAGCACTTCCCGTTCCCAGCGATCCAGTCGCTCGTTGTAGACTTCCACGATACGCTCCAGGTGAGAAGCCCGAATGACGAATTCTTGCTGCAAACGATCCACTTGGGCAAAGATTTTCTGATCATCCAGGCCCGAATCGCCCACATACCGGATCCGGAAGTGGGGGTAGAGCCGCGCGCTGGTCTCAAAGGCCTGCTCAATCTCCCGATTTTGGCTGATAAATTCCGTGGTTTCATACGAAAACCAGTTGGCATAGCTGGTAGCCGGTACTTTGGTATTGACCACGGTAGCGGTGATGGCTGGATACCCGTGGGCCAGACGGGCATGTCCACTCAGGTCGGGTGGAGTTGATTTGTGCACCACGCTGACCCCTTCGATGGCTTTGGCGTAGGGCTTTTCAAAATTGACCGGATCCACAGCCACGACCAGATAGGCCGGGGTCTCCCGCTCCACCATCAGGCGCCCGACTTGGTAGAGCCCTTCGTAAATTTCGGCGGTGGTCAGACGGGCGTTCTCCAAGAAACGGTAACTGCGTTTGGCTGTGGCCCAGACTTCGCCCCGGCTTTTATCCTGCTGGCGAGCCATTTGGGTGATCAGGGGACTTTCACTGCCTAAAATGCCCAACACCATCTCTTCGGCCACTGGCTTGAGGCGCTGATCGGGGAAACGCTCCGTCAGGGGTTGGAGGTGGCTATGTATGGTCTGCTGGATCTGTTCAATGGGCAACTTGTCGAGAAGGTTTTCTAATGTTATAGTCATGGTTACTCTGCTCCTATCGGTAAATGTGGTTCTCAGCCTTTAATTTACCATCCCGGAGCAGAGTTTTCTACTTCTCCCAGACTTATGGGTAATCACCAGCGTTCTAGGGATTGACGGATCGTGTATAATTGGAAAGGCTTGAGAAATTTACGAATAGGAGGTGGGAGAGCAAAAAGTCGTAGTTTGGGAAAGTCAAGCGCATGGCCTCGGTATGAGGGGGAACTGATTACGAGGTGACGAGGAAGAGGGTTCTCTGCCGCAGGGCAGAGTTAACCGGAGAACAGACAGGTTGCCAACCTGCCTACCGGGAAAATCGAGAGATCAGCGGAAGCCCTCCAGATCCAGCCCAATCGACAATGAATAGCAGCGCATGCAGTGCTATATTTTTGGGTCTGTGCTTTTCCATTATCGGACATTTAGAAAATTATAGGCTTGTCGTGGATGATTGATCCACAGAAAATCCAGTTGGTTCTATTTCAAAAGGTTTACCTTTTGGAGACAACCAGCCGGGTTTTAAGCTCCTATCCATCTTTTGATTCCAACTATTCAGGAAGAAAGAGATGTGTTTTGGGCGTTATGGCAGGCTGTTAAGCATCACAAAGATGGAGGATTCGCAATGTGCGGAATTGTAGGTTACATTGGTGAAAAAAATGCGACGCCAATCATTTTAAGTGGTTTGAAGCGTCTTGAATATCGCGGGTACGATTCAGCCGGACTGGCGGTTTTGACCAACAGTCATATTGAGCTGCGCAAGGATGCTGGGAAACTGGATAAATTGGTGGATCTGGTTGCCGCCCAACCGGTGACCGGCAAGGTAGGCATTGGGCATACGCGTTGGGCTACGCATGGTGAGCCGACAGCGCGTAACGCGCATCCGCATCCTAGCAACGATGGAAAGTTCGTGGTCGTGCATAACGGGATCGTGGAGAACTTTCTCGAACTGCGTGACGAACTGATGGCGGAAGGCACGCAGTTTAAGTCTGATACCGATACGGAAACGATCGTACATCTGATTGACCATTACTACGCGTTGGAAGGAAACCTGGGGGAAGCGGTGCGGAAAGCACTACTGCAACTGCGCGGCGCACATGGGGTGGTGGTTATGTCCTCTCTCGAACCGGATAAGATCATTGCGGCCCGAATTGGAAATGCGGGTGGGGTGGTCATCGGCCTTGGCGAAGGCGAGATGTATGTTGCCTCTGATATTCCCGCGATCCTCGATCATACCCGGAGGGTAATCTTTTTGGACTCGGGGCAAATGGCGATCGTCGAGCGCCAGGGCGTTCAGATCAAGACGCTGTCAGGTGAGCCGGTTGATTATAAGGTGAATACAGTGGCCTGGGACCCGATCTCCGCTGAGAAGGGCGCTTATAAACACTTCATGCAGAAGGAAATTCACGAGCAGGTACGGTCGTTGAACGACACTTTGGCCGGGCGGGTGGATTTCGAGAAAGGGATCATCCGTTTGCCGCAGTTGAATTTGACTCCTGAACTGGCCAAGAATATTAACAAAATAATTATTACGGCCTGCGGAACGGCAGCCCATGCCGGGATGGTCGGTAAGATTATGATCGAGCGTATTGCGCGGGTGCCGGTGGATGTGGATATTGCCTCTGAATTCCGTTACCGCGACCCGATCGTCGACGAGCATACAGTCGTCCTGGCTATCAGCCAATCGGGGGAGACGGCGGATACCCTGGCAGCCATGGAAGAGGCGCGGCAGCGGGGGGCTACGCTCTGGTCCATCGTCAACGCGATTGGCACCCAGGCGATGCGCCTGGCAGACGGCTATATCTCCATGCAGTCCGGACCGGAAATTGGGGTCGCTTCGACCAAGGCGTTTACGGCTCCATTGGTGGATTTATATATGCTGGCGGTGCTGCTGGCCGATATGCGCGGTGTGATCGACGATAAGCGCCGCAAAGAATTAGTCAAAGACCTGGCCTGCATCCCCGATATGGTTGGGCGCTGCCTGGATCGAGAAGATGAGATTATTGAGATTGCCAAAGAACTGAAATACACGCGCAATGCGTTGTACCTGGGGCGGGGGATCAATATGCCCATCGCCTATGAAGGTGCGCTCAAGCTCAAAGAGATTTCTTACGTTCATGCAGAGGGTTACCCGGCTGGTGAGATGAAACACGGCCCTATCGCATTGGTGGATCGGGATATGCCGGTCATCGCCATCGCGACCCAGGATCCATGGTACGAAAAGATGATCAGCCAGGTGGAACAGGCTAAGTCACGCGGAGGGAGCGTGCTGGTAGTGGCATCTGAAGGGGATACGCGCATCCCGCCTCTGGCGGACCATGTCTTCTGGGTGCCGGCGGCGCCCTGGCTGCTCAGCCCGGTGGTCACGGTAATCCCCTTGCAACTGCTGGCTTATCACATTGCTCGTTTGCGCGGGCTGGACGTGGACCAGCCGCGCAACCTGGCGAAAAGCGTGACGGTCGAGTAACGGATTAAATAAACAGGTGCTGCCTGCAGGTTTCTCTGAGGCAGCACCTGTTTTGATTCACTGACTACTTCGGCGCAATTAGCACTTGCATAAAGCTGTTTTGCGCGGAGATGCTAACCACACGGATGGTGGTGCCGGTGTTTGGAACAATAACACTAGCCCAACCGTAGTTGCTGATGGAAGGGTCTGGTGCGACCCAGTAGCTCTGGGTGTCATCAAACATTGGGTTTGCGGGAAGCCCACCGTAGGTTTGTGGCATGCTGTTGGCATGCAGGGTTATCTTCGGTGTGCTTGTTAGAGCAAAGGTCGAGTTGTAGGACTGAATGCGCGGGCGCCAGACCTGACCGTTATCCGGACGGAGCATAAGCGCCGGATGAGCGTCGACCGGCAGGAACATGCCACCGCAGCGACCCGAGGCGCAGTTATCGCCGACGTTATTATCAGCGAAGGAGGTGTCGTAGTACCATACCAGCAGGCCGTCCTGATAGGGGAAGCGTTCGACCCAGTTGCCTAAAGCCAGATCATTGGTAAAACCGAAGTTATACGGACCAGTGCGCAGGGCATCATCATAGCCCCGGTACTGGCGGTACTCAGCAAAGTAAGCGTTAAAGAAGGATTCGGAAACCGTCCCTGTGGTTTGGACGAAGCCATTATAGGTCCATCCGGCATCCGTTTCGGCATCGTCTATGGGCAATCCGGTGATGGCGATATCATCGACCTTGAAGCCAGAATAGGCAACTGCGCCATCCGTCCAGTAGCGGAAACCTAAGGTTACCGTCTGCCCGGCATAAGCAGAGAGATCAGCCGTCAAATCAACCCAGTTGCCGTTACTTGAGCCAGTGATACCGCTGCCGAAATTTTGGCCGTTAGGGTCGTTAGCTGAAGAGAGGTTGGTCGCTACTGGCGTGCCGTTGACCGTCAGATAGGCGTAGTCCCAATCTAGTTCAATATCATAATTCACCTTTGCCGTGAGGCCCACCGTTCCCGCAGGAAGGGTGACAGAGCGGGTCATGCTGTTGTCAAGATTATTGCCCGAACCGGAATAGTAGAAGTGGCTGCCGGAATAAGGCTCTCCGATAAAGGTGTCGATTTGCTTATCGGGCAGCAGAGCAACCAGCTGTTGAGCCTGTTTGGTGTTTGTTTCTGCCGGGCCCAGTTTCACCGAGGCTTTTTGACCGTAATTAACCAACTGGTAGTTCGACCAGCCTAAGAAGATTTTTTCATACGCGCTCATGTGGATGGGTTTAGTCCCCAGATCAACCGTGCCATCGTTACCATAGGAACCGCTGGAATAGAGCGTCCAGAAACCGGTGGAGTTCTCCGCGCCGCCGGTGTTCCCGCTGGTATCGTAAAGATCAGGGAGGCCCAGGTCATGGCCGAATTCGTGGGCAAACACGCCAACGCCGCCGTTCTCTGGCTCAACCGTGTAGTCGCCAATCCAGAGGCCTGTATCGCCAATCTGGATGCCGCCCGACTGGTTGTCTGCTGGACCTGTTACCCCGATATAGTTGTAGTAAGCATACCAGCGGTGGCTCCAGATGGCATCGGTGCCTTGCGCGCCGCCGCCCGTCTCTTCGCCTTCGCCAGCATGAATGGCCTGGAAGTGATCGATATATCCATCCGGCTCATTAAAGTTGCCGTTGCCATTATAATCGTAGCGATCCCACTGATCGAACTGTTTGAGATAATCCTTGATCTCGGCTGGGGTTTTACCCGCAGCGACCTGAGCGTTATACCAGGCATTGACGGTATCCCGTAAGAACAACCAGGTGCGCGAGCAGACGATGCCGCCGCAGTAATTTGAGCCGTAGTAAGCTTCATTATGTGGCACTGACACCCAGTCTTCCACGGTCCCGTTCACGGCGTAACGACCGGAGGACTGCTCGATGTAGAAATTGCGCATCGAATTCGCGCCAGACGTGCCAGAGAAAAGCATATTCTGATAATAGGGCTGAGCAAAGTCGGAGGCCCAGATGGTTGTATTGTCTACACTCCGGTCCGGTTGGGGAATTTCGTTGTTCAATGGCCCTGGCGTGCCGCCATAGGTTGGACTTACTTGATTGCCAAATTCGCCCAGAACGGTCCAAATGGTGTCTTCGCCTTCGCGGGCCAGCTCTACATATTGCCCACGGGCTACTTCATGCGTTTTACCAAAGGCCTTGCCGTTTACCTTTGCCTGCAAGGCTTTCTCTTTGGCCTGGAATTGTTTATCACCTAATGGATGATGCGGGTTGTCGGATTGCGCACTGATCGAAGGGACTTCCTCGTCCATCGCCGGTGCAGCGCTTACCGATGCGGGCAGCATGACTGCAAGCATCATGAGAATTGCAAAAACAGCCAAAATCTGTATCATCTCAATAAATGGGGGTAGTATCAGGCAGGCGAAAACGACCAGCCCAAATTGAGGTCTTTGGCGGCTTTCGAAACCAAATCGGCCAGTGGCGGGATGTGGTTGGTTGCGGAAATGCGATCCTGAATATAGTGGTAGAAACTGACCCCCAACTTTTTGGTGGTTGCCGCCAGGCTAGCAAACGTATCCCAGGCACGCACTCCGGCTTGGGTTCGCGGTCCAAAACTGACATCCCGCTTACGCACCCGCTGACGGACCGCCAGTTCAGCGGCATTATTATGTAAGGGCAGTTCGGGATGCGCTAACACCAACAGCAGCGTGTCTTTTTTGATCTTGGTTTTGGCGATGCGCTGGTCCAAGGCCGCATAACCGGTGCTTTGGCCAAACAAGGTGTCAAACTCAGCCACTAAACGTTCGTGTTCCGCCGGGCTGGGGTCTTTCTGATAGGCCAACAACTGATCATAGTAGGCCCAGAAGCGTTTCAGAAAGTCTTGCACTTGCTGACGATGCAAGTCCACCACCGGCGATAATTTCTTGTAGTGGCGACCTTCATGCACCCAACACTGCATCATCTGCTGCGTCAACCAGTTGAACTGGGGTGCATCATCACAAAGCAACACGCGCACCACCGGACAGCCGACTTCGGCGTGATAAGCGGCGATGGCGGCGGCATCCAGCAGTAATTTGCGATGCTGTTGGCCCAATCCGGGCAATTCTGTCTCCAGTCGTTTCAAAAAGCTGGCCTCATCCAGGCTTTCTTCGGCCACCCAGCCCTGCAAGCAATACCAGGCCGCTTTGGACCAGTGCAGTTGGTTCTTCAGATAGCCCAATGCTTCGGCATTCATACGGAACAGCCGCTGCCGTCCATTGCGCAGCACATCTAACACCGTCAGGCGGTCCTTGCTCGGACGGGTATGATAGGCCGTGTAGACCGGGTTGCAGACCACATGGCAGTGCTGGTTCTGTCCATCGACCCGGGTCAAGGTATCGTCCGTCTGCTGATAGGGGCTGCTGGCCAAACCGGCTTCATACAACGCATCTTTCTCGGCATGAAAACGCGCCTGGTCCTGGATCAGCCAATTCGACACTTCGCCCGCTGAGATCTGGATGCCGACATGCGCAAAGAATTCCAGGATTTTCGGTTCACTGGCCTGCATCCCGTAGTACAACGTCAGGCACAACGCCTGAATGCCCGGTCCATACTGCCCCTGGTACCCACTCGGCAGTTCGGCCTGGTAGCTCTGTCGCGTTTTGGCCGAATAATACTTCGCCTTGTGGAACAACACGTTGTCAGTCCCCAAGCGGATATCCTGCACGATCACATCCACATACCCTTTGAACTCCGCATCTTCTGGCAGACGCCCCGCATCGATTTCCAACGTTTCCTCGCGATCGATCCGGATTTCGGCCTTTTTGCTGCCTTTATGCCGTGGCCGTGCTGTTCGTCGTTCTTTCTCCGACGAGTGATCCGCTGCGGGTGGCTTGGGTGTATTGCCTTTGATCTTTGGTTTCCCCTGTTCCCCCTTCAACCGGTTGACCTCATCCCGCAGTCGTTGGATCTCTGCCTGGGCTTCGCGCAAGTTCGACGATAATTCTTCGATCAAATTCAATAGCTGCCCGATGATGGCTCGGGCTTTTTCATCTTCGATCCCACTCAGGTCCAGCTCTTTGATGATCACGCCTTCAGTTTATCTGCCTTTGCCCAGATTGACCAGTGCCTACCTTTCCCACTTTTCCCTCCATTTATTGAGATGATACCAAAATCTTTTGTTTCATTGAAGTTCTCTCCCTCGACAAAGAAAATGAGTGGTTGAGTTGTGGTCAGAGAAGTTTTATCCTTTTTGTCTTGTATCCTCCTTATCCTTTAAATTCATCAAACGCGCCTGTGGACATTCAAAAATTTTTGAAGGCACGTTAAATGCAAATGGTTCAGGCATTATTCGAAAAGACGCCGCAAGAATTCCTTCTCCGGCAGCCTGGCAATCTGTTTGGAAACAGACCCATAACTTTGTGTCCCTATCTCACGATAGGTTTGCCTTTTTCAAACCTTGGTCTTACTTTTTGGAAAAACAATTACAAATCCCGATGGGTTGTTGCAAAGAATAGCTTCGTTCGTCACCCATTAGACTGCTGTCCTTTGCTCAGCTGTCCGTGAACAGCCGCTATTCATCGGTAAATTAAATTCTACTAATAACAATGATGTTTGTCAACCATTTTTCTTCGTAGAGTGTGTTTCCATTTCTTGAACAGGCAGGCCGTCCACGAATAGGGTCGAATAAGCGAATAAGAACAGGGTCCGTAAAGGCGTTTTGAACGACCGTATCGTGATCTATTATTCACGAAAGCGACAAAGCCGTCCTCGGCCGATTTATTCGTTTATTCGCCCCTATTCATGGACGGCCTGCCCTTGAAAATGAGACGCACCCTTTTCGTGTGTATTTTTTTAACGCCTTTTATTAATAACCGAAGGCAAATGGAGGGTAAAAAAAATGCTTTTGGGAAATTTTTTGGGGGGGAATCCCTCGCTTAACGGGCAGTGATCTCCTATTTCTCCTTTACAAATTAGATGGATAGTGACCTTCCCCCGAATTAGTGGACACAAAAGATGGATGAATCCAGTACACTAAGACCGAACGGAGAAAGATCATGAGTGACAAGAAATATCGCGAATATACGGAAGAATTCAAATTAGAGGCACTGGCTTTGTTGAAACGCAGCGAAAAAAGTGCCCAGCAAATTGAGCGAGAATTGGGGATCACGCCCGGGATGCTGCTGAAATGGCAGAACCGGTACCAGGTGGTTGCGCCGGAGGGCCAGAAAGCCAGCCTGGAACCGAACGATCTGGAAGCGGCCAGACGCGAAATCCGACGCTTAGAACGGGAACTACGGGAGATCGCCGAAGAGCGGGAGATCCTAAAAAAAGTAGTCAGCATTTTCTCCCGGAAAAGCGCATGAAGTACACCTTCATCGATGCCCATCGGGAGGAGTTCCAGGTACGGCGGATGTGCCGGGTATTGGGGGTGCAACGCAGCGGGTACTATGCCTGGCGCAAGCGTACGCCCAGTGACCGGGCGCAGGCCAACGAAGCGCTGTTGGTGCTGATCCGGGCGGAATATGCCGCCAGCCGCAAGACCTACGGCAGCCCACGCATTCAGGTCGTCTTGGGGCGCAAGGGCGAGCGCTGCGGACGCAACCGGGTAGCGCGCCTGATGCGCCTGGATGGACTATGCGCCTTGCCCCGCCGCAGTCGCCGTCCAGTGACCACCCAACGGCAAGCGGGCGTGGTGCCCGCTCCCAACCGGCTCAATCAGGACTTCAGCGCGGTGGCCCCGAACACCAAATGGGTCAGCGACTTCACCTACATCGAGACGGGCGAGGGCTGGTTGTATCTGGCCGTGGTGTTGGATTTGTTTTCCCGCAAGGTGATTGGCTGGGCGATGCGCCCCTCGATGGACACCCCGCTGGTGGCCGACGCCCTGCGCATGGCACTGCTCGACCGCCAGCCCCCCGCCGGGCTGCTGCACCATTCCGACCAGGGCTGCCAGTACACCTCCGCCGCCTACCTGACCTGCCTGACAGAGGCCGCGGCCCAGCTCTCCATGAGCCGGGTGGGCAACTGCTACGACAACGCGGTCATCGAGAGTTTCTTTGGCACCCTCAAAACCGAGTGCGTGACCGGCCCCTTTGCCACCCGTGCCCTGGCACGCACCACCATCTTTGAGTATTTGGAGGTCTGGTACAATCGTCAACGTTTACACTCGTCTTTGGGCTATTTCAGCCCGGTTGATTTCGAATACAATCTCACCCTTTAATTCTGTCCACTCTACCGGGGCAGGGTCATAGAATCAAATCGGCAATATAGGGAAGGAGGAAACTTTGTACGATGTGATCGTGGTCGGCGCAGGCCACAATGGGTTAGCCAGCGCCCTTTATCTAAGCAAAGCTGGATTGAGTGTGTTGGTGTTGGAAAAAAATGATCGCATAGGGGGGGCGGTAATGAGCGCTGAAGTTACCCTCCCTGGGTTTATCCATGATCTCTATGCGACCAATATGAACCTGTTCCTGGCTTCACCGGTATATCAGGATTTCAAGGGCGAACTGGAACAACAAGGCCTTGAATTCAGCCATTCAAACCATCCTTTCTGCAATGCTTTCCCTGGTGGGGAAAGTTTAAAAGTCTATCAAGGGGCGGAAAAAACGCTGGGCGAAATCAGGGCCCACAATGCTGCGGACGCGGAAGGCTGGGAAAAGCTGTACCAATCCTATAAAACCCTGTCGAAGGCTTTGCTGCCTTTATACGAAACGGAGTTGCCCTCGTTCAAGGCGCTCACGCTGCTGGCCAATGCAGCCCGGGTGATTGGGATGGAGCAATTGTTAGAACAGGCGCGCCTGTTGATGAGCTCCACGCGGGAGTTGGGTGAAGCTTATTTATCCACCCCAGAAGCCCGCATGCTGTTGGCCACCTGGGGAATGCACCTCGATTATGGCCCGGATGTATCGGGGGGTGCTCTTTTCCCTGTGCTGGAAGCATTCGGCGATATGGAAAATGGCATGGTCGTGGCGAAAGGTGGGGCTTCTAAAGTGGTTGAAGCGATGGCGAGTTTGATACGGGCGAGTGGTGGCGAAATTCGTACCGGGGCTGAGGTTCGCTCAATTTTCAGCATGGGCGGGCATGTCAGCGGCGTTGAACTCGTTTCTGGAGAGCGCATTGAGGCCCGTAAGGCGGTGATTGCGAATTTAACGCCCAACTTGCTGTTTAACCGCTTGCTGGCGAATCATCCGTTTTCACCTCGCTTTCAACAAAAAGTGCAGCATTACCGCTTTGGACCCGCTACAATGGTGCTGCACCTGGCATTAAATGGTCCCGTTCCCTGGGAAGGCGGAGATTTGTTAAATCGCTTTGCGTATGTGCACATTGGGCCTTATGTGGATGACCTGGCCCGCGCGTATACCGCTTCTCTGAACGGCTATCTGCCGGCGAATCCGCTGACAATTGTTGGCCAGACATCTGCGGTAGATGCCACCCGCGCACCGCAAGGACAGCAGGTGTTATGGGTGCAGGTGCGCACCTTACCCCGCCAGATTCGCGGTGATGAGGCCGGGCAGATTCAGGGTGAAGATTGGGATGCGATTGGCGAGGCTTATGCGGACCGGGTGATGGATAAATTGGAACGCTATGCGCCGGGACTTAAAAACCGCGTGCTAAAGCGGACTGTCTTCACCCCGGCCCACCTGGAACGCCACAACCCCAATTTGAACGGCGGCGATAGCATCTCGGGAAGTCACCATATCCGCCAGTATTACCTCTTCCGGCCTTTCCCGGGTTGGTCCAATTATGCGATGCCGCTGGATGGGCTGTATATGGTCGGAGCCAGCACCTGGCCGGGGGCGGGCACAAACGGCGTCTCCGGGACGCTTGCTGCAAAACACATTCTCAATCCCCACCCGGTTCGGAATGGTTTGTTGAAAGGCAGCGCGTTCGCCGGGGCTACTCTGGCAGCCGCAGCGCTTATTATGAAAGAGGTCAACCAGAACCGCGATTAGCAGCTGGTAAGCGGCGAGCCGGAGAGATGCGGCGCCTTCCGCCTACTTCGTACCTGAGCATCCATCGCCAGCTGTCAATTCGAGGGGATGTATAGCACTGCGTTTATGGCGCGAGCTTTGAGTGCACCGGCTGAATCTGGCCAGTTAAGGTAAGCGAGCCCATCGCGTCAAGGGTGGTGGGGTAAACGCCGGCTTTCGCCAGCTTGATCTTTAGTTTCCGGCCAACCTTCGGCAGGCAGCTGAGCGGCCAACCGCCCGCCAAATCGATTAATTTTTAGGCGTGTTGCAGTGTGCTGTTCGAGTTTGAACGGCATAATTCTTTGCGTTGGGTATGAAGATTTCAATTTCATCTCGATTGAACCCATAGCGATCAGTGCTGGAAGGAATGGGTATAATACAAGGGTTGCATATAACTTAATCTATTAGCTCATTTCAACCTGTTATGTTTTCGTTCGCCGGTAGGGCTGATGAATCGAAAAACACCCTCAGAAATGTCAGCATTCCTGTATATCTGGTTAGGACAGATGGCCTCCATCCAGGCTTCGGGGATGTCGCAGTTTCGGTTGAGCATCTGGATGTACCAAAAGACCCAAAGCGCGACCGCCAAGGTTTGATGCAGATCTTCTTTATCACGCCATTTCTGATCTTATCGCTTTTTGCGGGGGGTGATGGTCGATCGTTATAACCGAAAATTAATGATGATGGTGGGCGATCTGACAGCAGTGATCGCCACCAGCAGTATTTTTGTCTAACTTTCATTGGGAAAGCTGGAACTCTGGCATCTTTACATAGCAGCCGTCTTTAACGGCCTGGGGAACACCTTCCAATGGCTGGCGTATTCTGCGGCGATTGGCGCCATGATCCCTAAGGCACAACTTGGTCAGGTTAACGGCATGATGTCCCTAATGGAGGCAGGCCCAGGGGCCATCTCACCTTTGCTGGCAGGTTATTTTGTCCCGGTAATTCGCAATGCTGAGGATCTACTGGCGGATCATGAGGAACCTCAAGTGCAGTTAGTTGCGGCTCCGGTAGGCTAAAGGACCAGGATGTTGATGAGCGTACCTGTGCTGATATTCTTCCAACAGAAGACCCCAAAGATCATTTTGGCTCCATTGAATTTGTCAGGGTAAAATAATCCCATACATCGGCGAAGATTGAATTGAAAAGGATTAATATGGAGACTGCTGCAAACCGATCAATGCTGGAGCCAGGGCCTGAAGCGCCTCGTTTGGAACAGGATGGAATCTTTTTTCGGGATTTGAACAAAAATGGTCGCTTGGATCCCTATGAGGATCCCCGCCGGCCCATCGAGGAACGGGTTGAGGATCTGCTGTCCCAGATGACGCTGGAAGAAAAAGCCGGGATGATGTTTCACACCATGATTGGTATGAATCCGGATGGGACGCTTGTGGAACAACCAGGGCCAATGAGCCCGGTGGAAACGACCCGGATGGTACTGACGCGGAAGATGAACCATTTCAACATGACCCGCGCCGGAAAAGCCCGAGAAACAGCGCTGTGGTACAACCGGTTGCAAAAGTTGGCCGAGCGCTCCCGACTGGGCATTCCCGTCACGATTTCCTCTGATCCCCGGCATGCCTTTTCCAATAACCCTGCCACGAGTATGGGGACGGAAGCCTTTTCCCAGTGGCCCGAGCCGATTGGCCTGGCAGCGACGCGGGATGAAGCACTGGTACAGCAATTTGGCGATATTGCGCGGCAGGAATACCTGGCCCTTGGCATCCGAGCGGCGCTGCATCCGATGGCGGACCTGGCGACTGAGCCGCGCTGGGCGCGGATAAACGGCACCTTTGGCGAGGATGCGCAGCTATCCGCGCGCATGGTGGCTGCGTATATCCGAGGATTTCAGGGAGAAACACTTGGCAAAGACAGTGTCGCCTGCATGACCAAGCATTTTCCCGGTGGCGGCCCACAGAAAGACGGCGAGGATGCGCACTTTTCGTATGGAAAAGAACAGGTGTACCCGGGCAACAACTTTGATTATCACCTGATTCCCTTTGAAGCGGCTTTTAAGGCGGGCACGGCAATGATCATGCCCTATTATGGTCAGCCGATCGGGCTGCCGCTGGAGGAAGTGGGTTTTGGTTTCAATAAAGCGGTGATCACCGATCTGCTGCGGGGGAAATATGGTTTTGAGGGCGTGGTCTGTACCGATTGGGCGCTGCTTACCCCGCTGGAAGCCGGCGGGCGGGTGATCATTGAAGCAAAAGCCTGGGGGGTAGAGCAGCTGAGTGTTGAAGAGCGCGCACTTAAGGCCCTCATGGCGGGTATCGATCAGTTCGGTGGAGAGGCCTGTCCAGAAGTTATCGTTCAGTTGGTGCGCAGCGGGCAAATCACGGAAGAACGGATAAACCAGTCTATCCGGCGGCTGCTGCGGATGAAGTTTATCCTGGGGCTGTTTGATAACCCTTATGTCAGTGTGGATGCGGCAGAAAAGATTGCCGGAAACCCGGAATTTCGGCGGGTAGGTGCGCTGGCGCAGCGCAAGTCGCTTGTGCTGCTGAAGCAAGGGGACGTGCTCCCCTTGCGAGGCCGGCCGAAGATCTATTTCGAAGGCATTGACCCGGCGACAGCAGCTGCGTACTGCGAAGTCGTCGAACGCCCGGAAGACGCAGACTACGCGATTTTGCGCTTAGGAACGCCCTACGAGCCGCGTGAAGGCTTCCTGGAACGCTTATTCCATGCCGGCGACCTGGAATATAAAGGGGCAGAAAAAACTCATATATTAGAAGTTATGGCGAAGCTGCCAACCATCGTGGATATTCAGCTGGACCGCCCGGCGGTGATCCCTGAGATTGCAGCGCAATGCGCCGGGCTGCTGGCTAATTTTGGCGCGAGCGATGCGGCAGTGCTGGATGCGATCTTTGGGCGGTTTAATCCCGCGGGGAAACTGCCTTTCGAGATGCCTTCTTCCATGGACGCTGTCCGAAAACAAAAGGAAGACGTCCCATATGATTTAGAAGCCCCGTTGTTCCCCTTTGGTTTTGGGCTAAGTTATTAATCAAATAAACAACCGAACGGGCAGGCTGAGGAAGCTCAGCCTGCCCGTTCAACACAAACTCAGACTTTACTCAATTTTCCCTAGCTGCTTGGTCACTTCGGTGGGTGCGTCGTAAGACTTATTGGGGAGTTTTTGCAGGGTGTTGATGACGTTATCGTCCGCGCCGTGTTGCCTGGCGGTCTTGATCAGGTCATCCTTTGAGCAAGGGTAATCGATGCCACTCAAGAACTTCTGCACCTGAACAGGGTTGACCATATTCTGGTTCTTATCTGCCATATCTATTGCCTTCCTTTCCATTGCAAACCAACTGCTTTTGAATACTATCCCCCAAGGCAATTATAAGACATTTTTAGAACCGGCTGCATCACCTCATTTTTGGTCCCCAACTGTTTGTTCAAGCGCTTCCCAATGAGCATAGGCCTGCGCCAATTCATCCGTCAGGGCTTTCAGGCGGTTGGCGGCCTGGGTTATGGTGGCTTCATCCTGTTGGTAGAAGATAGGGTCGGCCATTTGGAGGGTTAGCTGCTGTTGTTCGTGTTCCAGGGCTTCGATGCGTCGGGGTATTTCCGCCAGCTCGCGTTTCTGTTCCTCGAGCGCGCGCTGTTCTTTATAACTCAGCTTGCGCGGCTGCCCATTATCGGCGGGGGCAGTTGCCTGAGGTTTGCGGGCATTCGCTGATTCCGCTGTTTCGGCAGCTTCAGCGCGGGCCTGGCGCAGCCAATCATCATAGCCCCCTACGTACTCCCGCACATCGCCGCTGCCATCCATTACCAGCGTGCTGGTGACCAGGTTGTTCAGAAATTCCCGGTCATGACTAACCAGCAACAAAGTGCCAGCATAATCTAACAGCAAATCTTCCAGCAGTTCCAGGGTCTCAAGATCCAGGTCGTTGGTTGGTTCGTCAAGCACAAGCAAATTGGCAGGGCGGGTGAACAGGCGCGCCAGCAGCAAGCGGTTGCGCTCCCCACCAGAGAGCATGCTGATGGGCGCGTGGATCCGGTCGGAGGTAAAGAGGAAATCGTCCAGGTAGCCAACCAGGTTGCGCATTTGACCATTAATCAGGATGGTGTCACGGCCTTCGCCGACGTTCTCGTATACGGTTTGGGTTTCGTTCAATTGAGCGCGCAGTTGATCAAAATAGGCGATATCCAGGTTGGTACCGTAGCGGAGGGTGCCCTGTTGCGGTTCGATCTCGCCCAGCAAGATGCGCAGTAAGGTCGTCTTGCCCGAGCCGTTTGGACCAATGATGCCGATCTTATCCCCGCGTTGAATAGTGGTGGAGAAATCCTCAACGACTGGGTTATCGGGATAGGAAAAGCTGACGTGTTCGGCTTCAATCACCAGCCGCCCTGAACGGCGAGCTTCCTGGATTTGCGCTTTCACTTTGCTGGGCTGCTCGCGCCGTTCCTGGCGGAGATCTCGCAGGCGTTTGAGCGCACGAACGCGGCCTTCGTTACGCGTACGGCGGGCTTCAGTGCCTTTGCGAATCCACTGTTCCTCCTGGGCCAGCTTTTTATCAAAGTTGGCATTGCTATCCGCCTCAGCAGCCAGCAGCGCTTCTTTACGCTGTACGAAGGTGGCGTAATTGCTTTCCCAATCCAAGAGCCGCCCCCGATCCAGTTCGATGATGCGGGTGGCGAGGTGTTGGAGGAATGCCCGGTCATGAGTGACAAACAAGGCGGTTTTACCCCAGCGGACCAGGAAATCTTCCAGCCAGGTGATTGAGGCGATATCCAGGTGATTGGTGGGTTCATCGAGCAAAAGCAGGTCGGGTTCGCGGACCAGCCCTCGCGCCAGCATTACCCGGCGTTTCATTCCCGCTGAGAGCGTACCAAATGGAGCCTGAGCGTCAAGTTCCATGAGGGAGAGAACTTTTTCAACCTGCATCTGGCGCTGCCAGGCATCTTCCAATCCCGGGCTGGTTCCAACGCTGGATAAGCCTCCGGCAATGACCTGAGCGCTAGTGCCGGCCAGGTTTTGGGGGACTTCTTGCGGCAGGAAGGCGATGCGCAGCCCCTGCTGGCGGGCAATGACGCCGCTGTCCGGAGAAAGGCTGCCCTCAATGAGCTTGAGCAGTGAGGATTTCCCCATGCCATTGCGCCCGATCAGGCCAATCATTTCTCCGCGTTCGATTTGTAAATTGACCTGTTCGAGTAACGGCGGACCGCCAAAACCCAGATTTACTTCTTGCAAACTGACCAATGCCATAAATGTGTCTCCCTCGCGGGGAGGAATATACTACGAAACGGTGAATCCGGAAACCCGGATTTCAGGGAAGATCTCTAAGAGATGGAAAGCAGTCCTATAACTGCTCATTCCAGAAAGGTTAACTACTGGCGCTGCTGTAGTTCCTTAGTCCGCGCTGCCAGAAGCTGCGGACGATCACGAACAGGATCAGCGGCAGCAGCACAGACCAGCCCAGGTAAATGGGCGGCATTTTATGCAAAAGGAACATGGGGGGAAAGTTCGAGATGACGAAAATTGGCAGCACAAAAATACCGATTTGCTTAATCCATTGGCTGTAAATATCCATAGGCATATTGTTGAAATCCCAGAAGGAATCGGTGATCTCAGCAATGGCGCTGGTATTCATCAACCAGTAGGAGAGGATCTGCGGCAGCAGGAACAGGCTGTAGGCAACCAGAGAACTGATGATTAGAAAGGCGCAGTACCCGCTGATGTTGAACAGGTTGAAGGGAATGCCCAACCGCGCCCAGGCGATGATTACCATTGCGCCGCCGGCGAGGGCGTCCACGGCGAAGATAGTCAGGTCAGCCTGACGCAGGGTTGCCATGAATTGCAGCGAGACGGGCTTGGTCAGCAGGAGGTCGAGGTCGCCATCTTTAATTTTTGTGCGCAGGCCAAAGTTGTTGATCATATAGAGCCCGGCATACACGGCGGTGAGCATGACAAAGGTGCCGATGAAAAGCAGGATCTCATCAGGTGAAAGCCCGTTAATCTTTACCCCCGAGCGGTAGACCACAATCACATAAGATAACTTGACCAGCAGGTAGCCGCTTTCCATGACCAGGTTACCGATGAAGTTGAAGCGATATTCCATCTGTGCAATCAAACTGTTCTTCAAAAACAGGCGATAGATGCGCAGGTGTTTGATGATTTCCCGCAGAAATTCGCGCATGTTATCCTCCTACCGCCACATAACGCTTGCTGCCTTCACGCCAGAGAATGTTCGCCAGGATCAGGCATCCCCCAATCCACAGCAGCTGGATGAGCATTCCCCCGAATAACTCGTTGGAGGGAATCTTGCCATTCAATACATTAATGGGATAGTTGACGGTGTATTTGAAGGGTAAGAGGTTCATCACCTGTACAAAGCGCGTGCCAAACACTTCCAGCGGAAAAATGCCGCCGCTGAGCAGGACGGTGGTGATGCGGATTCCTTCAAAGAGGAAGCCGATTTCCACGATCCAGAAGGCAATGGAACTAATGCAGTAAAAGATCAGGAAGTTAAGCGTGACTGCCAGCAGCATGGTGAGCAAGAAGGCCAGGAGGCGAAGGGTCGTAAAGGGGATATGCCAAAAGACGTTCAATCCGACCAGAACGAAGGCTAAAATCCCAAAGATCATCACCAGGCCTGGAACTTTTTGACCAAAATAACTGGCTATGCGGTAGGGGAAATAGCCCAAAGGCTGCACCAGGAAGCGGCTGAATTTGCCGTTCTTGACATCGTCCATGATGTCATACTCGAAGCCCGTGCGTACAATGCGAGCGATTAAACCGGCCAGGAAGGTGTAGGCGATCATTTGGCGGTAGGTGTAGCCGTAGACCACAGTCTGGGTTGTGTTCTGGTAGATCGCCGTCCATAGGAAAGATTGGATGAAAATCGGATACGCGGCGCTGATCAAGGAGATCAAAAAATTGACCCGATATTCCATGGCCGTCTCAAAACCCAATTCGAAGGCCTTGGTATACTTTTTAAACCAGAGGGTCTGGCGGGCGAAACGAGAAGCAGGTTGAGCTTCAGTCAGCTGCATAGGCCATTTCCTTCCGCTGGTATAGCAAGGCAATGCCTTCCTCAACGGGAATGTCTTCGATATTGAAATCCAGCACTGGCAAGCAGTCGAGGATAGCTTTCGAGCGTTCTTTGAGGTCCTGGCGAGGGACTTCCAGCGTAGCGGTGAACTCGCCCATCTCCTTGATCCGCCCAAAGGCAGACAGGTCTGTCATAGAGACCGGGCTGGAAAGCTGTAAGCGGATGATCTTTGACTGGGCGAACACAGCGTTTATCTGGGACAAGTCGCCATCATACACAATGCGGCCCTCGTTGATGATGATGGTCCGCTTACACAAGTTCTCTACATCTTCCATGTAATGGCTGGTCAATACGACGGTCGCTTTTTTCTCCTGGTTATAGAACTTGAAGAAATCGCGAATTTTCTTTTGCGAAAGGATGTCCAGGCCAATCGTCGGCTCATCCAAAAAGATGAGTTTTGGTTTGTGGATCAGCGCGGCGATCAGTTCCATTTTCATACGCTCGCCAAGCGAAAGCCGCCGGACTTGCACATTCAGCAGGTCTTTGACATCGAGCAGTTCGGTCAGTTCGGCCAGAGTGGATTGATAGGTGCGATCATCGATTTCGTATATACATTTATTGAGGTACAGGGATTTATTCGCAGGTAAATCCCACCATAATTGATTTTTCTGACCCATCACAATGGCAAACTGCATTTTGAAAGCTTTTTTACGTTCCCAGGGAATATACCCGAGGACGGAAGCCTGCCCGCCAGTTGGGCGCAAAATGCCGGACAACATTTTGAGCGTGGTCGTCTTGCCAGCGCCGTTTGGGCCTAAAAAACCCACAATTTCGCCTTCCTGGATTTCAAAAGAGATGCCCCGCACGGCTTCTTTGACCAACTTTTCTCGAAAGAAAAGGTTGCGCAAGGAGTTACGTAGACCCAGCTCTTTTTTGTAGTAATCAAAGGATTTTGACAACCTATCTAATTTTATAATCATCCCGCCAGCCTCCTGTAAGCCCGATATAACGTTCCTCTACCCATCACTGGCGTGCAAAAGGATGTACCTGACTGGTTACGCCAGTATGAGCACAGTGATCAGTGGAAATAAATGGCAAGTTTTTATGCGATGGCTCTAATCATACATGAATTTCGAACAAATGATAATAAACTGCGCACCATTATTTTAAGAAGAACCAAGGAGGAGCTCCTGGCAGGTTTGAGAAAAACGTTAAGAGCAAACCGCGCCTTATTGGTTTGCCTCGGAAGAATGTAGAACAAATATTCTGATTCTAAGGAATTATGGTAAACTGTATTTGGTTAGATTTGGAGTGGAGTTTAGGACCGTGGAATGGCGAAAAATATCCTGGCGTTTTTTGGGCTGATCTTTCTTACCCTGGTGATCCTGGCGGGTGTTTTGGGGATGGGGTTTTATTACGACAAAATTGGATTAATCCAACTGCCGGATGCTTTCCACCAGACTCTCTCCAGCCTGACTGATGCTGGTACTGTCGTGGTCAAAGTGCAGGATACCACCGGAATCCAGCATTTGCAGTGGAGTAATCCGCTAGAGGGGCTGCCGACAGCGACGCAAACTCCTGTTCCGGCGCCAACGGAAACACCCATTCCACCCCTTGATCCTGAAGTCTATCAATCACAGGTAATGAGCCGCTTGAAAACCTATGCCTCCGCTTTACAGGACTGGTTAAAGGCTAACGATGCTCTGGCTGCAAATAATGACCTGCTTAACGATCCGACCTGGCAGGCAAAGATGAGCGCTATTTTGGAAAACGTACGCGCATCCGGGCAGCAGTTGGCGGATGTCGGCCCCGCGCCAACTCAATATCAAGGGTTGGATGGTTGGTTGAAAAAAGCTGGGAACGATGCGGAGAACTTGCAGCAGAACTACCAAAAAGCAATGCAAACCCATGCCTCGCAGGATTTTATCGCCGCCAGCCAGAGTTTTACCCAGATAAAGGATGCTCTTTCTCAGGCTGCCCAGGAGATGGTCAATGCCGGGTGGGTACTGCAGTAAGCTTGCTTACGCGGCCGTATTTCGTTGCCTTTCATTTGCAGCAGAAAAAACCTCGATCAGAATGCGGTAGACAGTGAGGAAGAGCAGACTGCCTGCGCTAAACCAGTAAAGGTAGCCTACCCAGGGAGCGGCGCTGTCCGTTCCGCTGAAGATAGCGTGCAGCATGACCCCCAGAAAACTGGCATAACTGGCAAAGTGAATTAACCGCCAGGCTTTTTTCCCAATGCGTTTGCGGACATAAAAACTAAAAGTAACGACTGCCCAGACATAAAACGCAAGCTGACCGATGCCTACCCAGATAGGCCGGTAACCTTGCCCGGAGAAGGGCACGAACACATTGAGGACGGTATATTTTATGTACTGGTCGCCGGTCAAAATTAAAGCGTGGAACAAAGCGAAACCGAGCCCTAGCAGGCTGGTATATTGGTGGATCTCATATGCAGGTGGAATTCCAGGCCATACCTGAGCTAATTTGTTGGTGATAATAATGCCCATTGCCATCGAAAGCCACAGGATCCAGTAGCCTGCCATCGCGCTGCCACGGGCCAGAAACCAGAAAACCTTGGGCTCGCTGCCAGCGGCTGAGAAGGTAAGGGCAGGCAGCCATAAGGGCATCAGGTTGAGCGCAAACAGGATACCCGCCAAAACAACCAAAACCATGATCAGCCAACTCTGCGCAGGAATTGGCGGGGGTAAATGATCTAGATTATTTTCCATCAGGGATGATTTTGTCGTCACGTTATTCACTCCACAAGTAAGGGTAAATGCCCGGGCTGTAAACGACTCTGCCATCTGGGAAAGCCAGCAGCGCCGCCAGATGCCCCTGTTGATCCAACCATTCCAACCCGGCCTGGCTGCCCTGGATCAAGATCATTTTTGCGGCTGCTTCAGCCTGAAGCGCATCTTCAGCCAGCACCGTCACACTGACCAGGTCCGTTTCAGCGGGTTTGCCGCTGCGCGGATCAATGATGTGGTGCATCCAGGTATCCCCACGCAGCCAGCGGCGGAAATCGATCCCGGAGGTGGCAATGCCGCCTGAGTCAATCGCCAGTAAATCCAAATTTTGATCGGGTTGTAAGGAATCAACGACGCCGATCAACCAGGGATGCAAGTCACGCTGGGGCCCACTGACGGCAAGATCCCCGCCGGCATCCACCAGAACCGGTCCGTATTCTTTGAGGCGGTGCATGACATTTTGAGCTGCCCAGCCTTTGCCAATCCCGCCGAAATCGAGCGCTGCGCCGGCAGGCAGTGTTATGGTGTGCCGCTGCGGGTCCAGCTGGATTGACCGCCACAGCTGCAAATCCGGAATATCGTAGATCGCAGGGTCTGCTTCTGGACGAATTTTGGGCAGTTGCTCGAAGCTGCGGTCATAGCCAGAGTGGACCAGGGCTGGTAGGATTGTGGGGGAAATGATGCCATCTGTCCAGAGGGCAGCATCCAGGGCAGCCTGGGTAACCTCCCATAGGACGGGGCTTGCCGGAAAAAGGGTCTGTGGACTGCGGTTTAGCTGGTTCAATTCACTCTCTGGCCGAAAACGGCTAAGAATTTGCTCCCACTCCTCCAGCCAGGCGGGCACCTGCTGCAATATTTGTTCGGCCGCGGCGCTTTCGTTATCGAGGAAGACTGCCATACTGCAGCCCATTGCGCGAAAGTCGATCTTGAGCATTAGCGGGAGGATTTCGTCGTCGTCACTGCCTTTGAACCACCGCTGCTGTGACTCCCACCGCCGCCACCACCCCCGCCATTGCCCAGGACAGGTTGGTCGAAGACTGGTTTATATTTCTGTACAACCACCTGGGTGGGCGCAGTCACTTCTTTTAATCCTGTTGTCACCGGTTGAGAAAGATCTTGTGCGGTGTTCGCGTCTGATCCAATGAGTGCAGGCTGGTTCACGCGCATTGGCGCGACGGTTACCAGGGGAATGAGGGTGGGCAGCGCCGGCAGGTCGTCCGTGGCGCCGGAGGGCATATCGGGCGGTGGGCTAGTGGTCGGGTTTGGGGCGGCCTGGCTGGCCAACATGGCATTGTTCGCCAGTAGATTCCAGACCCCAACCGTGACTGCAATGGATAGCGAAGCGATCATCATCTTTGCGTCCAGGAACTTGATGCCTTTATGTGGGTTCTTGCGTGGTGATGGCATGTTTGAAGCTCCTAGTCATCCCCGTGTTCAAATTCATGTTCATGCTCTCTGCCGGTGCTGCTGATCGCGCCGCCTGAGCCGCCTGATCCAGAGGATGACGGCTGTTGATCCGCAATCCTGGGTGAAGCTGCCTGAATGTAAGTGATCTGTCCGGTTTTGGTCAGGTAAGCCATGGTTCCGTTCTTGAAGATCACACGGTAGATCTGCGCGCCGCGGAAGGGGATTTCATCCACCTGGAGGATATTCTGATTCTTAAGATAGTCGGCAGCAATTTTCACAGCCTGGTCAGCGGTGATTTCTTGAGGGACAGTCCCGTTGAAAAGTACCTCACCGCTTTCAGCGTCAATGTATATGGAACCTTTCTCAAATACTGCCTCGTAAGCAGCTTTACCTTCAAAACGGACGAGATCCGGTTGTTTTTGGAGAGCTTGCCCAGGGTCGGCGGCATTTTGGGCCAGTTTAGCTGCCTCATCCGTGGATACTTTGACGGAGATCGCAGCCGGCGCGCTTGTCGCAGTGCTGGTGGTAGTAGTCTGTTGATTTAACGTTTGCATTTGTGATTGCATCGATTGTAGATCGGCGTTCGCTTTTTCGAGCTGCTGGTTGGCCTGGGTAATTAACTTTTGGTATTCCACTTCGCGCTGCTGGTAAACCTGAACCTGGTCTGGTTTTGAATTCTTATTGGCAAAAACGATGGTGGTCACACCGCCAATCATCACGAGGACGACGGCAGTAATAAATGCAGATAATAACATGACTCTGGATGACTTCATTTTCAACTCCTGACTTATCCCGATTTTTCTTCTATGCCAATCTAGTTGAAAAAAACCAGGAAAAGTTACGGACAAAAATAGGATGAAACGGGAGAAAATGTAAAATAAAAATGAGACCTGTCGCGATTGCCCGCTCAAACAGGTCTCAGGTATTGGGTCTGGAATAAAAGATATTATGGAATCAGCAAGACTTTGCCTTTGGTTGCGCGATTTTCCATATACGTTTGGGCGGCTGCGGCTTCTTTCAATGGGAAAGTGCGGTCAATCTGGACGTTTAACTTACCGGATTTTATCCAATTGAAGAGATCCGTCGAGCGCTCGATCAATTCTTCTCGCGTTTTGACATAAGCACCCAGAGCTGGGCGGGTGAGGAACAGAGAGCCTTTTTGATTCAGGATTTGGGGATTGAGGGGTGGCACCGGACCGCTGGCTTGCCCGTAGAGAACCATGTATCCGCGGATTTGCAAGCTGTTCAGACTTTTCTCAAAGGTAGCCTGACCAACGCCATCATAAACGACATTGACGCCTCTTCCATTAGTCAGGCGCTTGACTTCCGCCTCGAAGTCTTGCTGAGTGTAGAGGATAACATCATCCGCGCCTGCCTGACGTGCGATGGCAGCTTTTTCTTGGGTCGAGACAGTCGCAATCACTTGCGCGCCGCGCATCTTGGCGATTTGTACCAGAAGCTGCCCAACCCCACCTGCGGCAGCGTGCACTAAGGCGGTGTCATCTGGGTGGAGCGGATAAGTGGAGAGTGCCAGGTAATGAGCAGTCATGCCTTGCAGCAATACAGCCGCGGCTAACTTCAAGGTAATCGAAGGTGGTACGGACACAAGTTTCGCTGCCTGGCACAGGGCAAACTCCGCGTAGCCGCCCTGCCCGCTCGCGGTCGCGACTCGTTCGCCGATTTGAACGTCTGTCACCCCAGGGCCAACCGCATCGACGATACCCGCGAACTCATCGCCAGGGGTAAAAGGCAGGGTATCCGCATACAATCCTTTGCGATGATAAATTTCAACGAAGTTTAAGCCGACGGCTTCAACTTTTACGCGCACCTCTCCGGCTTTTGGAACGGGGAGGGCGGTGTTTTCATACGACAGTTTGCTTACGTCACCGGTTTCGTGTATTCTAATGGCTTGCATCCTATGGCTCCATGTTGAAAATGTATACCACTTTGTTGCATAAATACGATTATATCATTCGCAAAATTCTACATTATTGGAGCATTAATGCGGATTTGGAGCCTGCCAGAGCAGTTCTTCCAAGACCAAATTTATAGGGTCTGGAGAATGGGAAATGAATCATACTATTCATACTATTCATACCAGATGACCCATTTTTATAATGTGCGTTTTTGCGCCAGCAGGACATCGACGGGCAAGCCCCACATGATGAAATGCTTTTGTTGAATTACCTGAAAACCGGCTGCAAGCAGCATAGCATGAATAGGAATTGGGTGGCAATCAATCACCGCCGGAAAAGCCTGGTGGAGCCTTTCGTAAAGCGATACCATCCAACTTTGCTTGCCAGGGCGGGTTGCCAAACAAACAATGCATATTCGCCCGCCCGGGCAAAGCACGCGCTGGCATTCTAACAGCACGCGCTGGATATCGGCATCGGAGAATAATTCGATGGTAAAAGATGAAAAGACGGCCTCGACCCGCGATCCTGCCAGGGGAAGGCAGCGTGTATCGGATTGAAGCAGAATTGGTTTTGCGGTGGGGGTTGCTTTGGCCAGCTTCTTTTGGGCGACCTGGGCCATTTCAGCCGAAAGGTCGACACCCCATACGCTCCCAGAAGGGCCAACCGCTTGAGCCAGTGGCAAAAGGCTGCTGCCAGTGCCAAAACCGACTTCCAGGACATTCTCGCCAGGCTGCACCTGCAGCAGTTGGATGCCAGCTGCTTTATACTTCCCCTCGCTTGATTCTGATAGGAAATCATACCAGCGCGCCAGCCGGTCATAAACGGTTTTACTGACCATGCTACTATTATATGAAATTATTTAGCGGCCGATTACCGATTTTCCGGGATTTCTACAATTCCAGTTTCCTGGCGAATACTCAACCGCTCCACGGTTTCGGGGGCAGTCAAGTTTTGGGTAGCTTGGTGCAACAATTCATCAAAGGTCAGAGCCTGGTCCGGGAAGGCGGCATAGCCGCAGCGCAGCTGAACGCCTAGGCTGTCCATCGCTAAAGCCTGGATGCGTTTCGCCAGCAGCTCAGAGCCTTGTACATTCGTTTCCGGGCAAAGCATTACAAAGCCCTTTTGATCGGTTTGCTCCAGGATTAAATCGGTGCGCCGGGATTGCGCGCTTAATATTTGCGCCACGCTGCTGGAGAGGAAATGCTTGAACATGGACTGTTGAAAGTTCTTCAAGGCACGATCGAGATTGAACTTTATAGGGTGGGAAGCGACCTGGAACACCATCACGGATAAATTACGATTGTTGCGCTGGCTGCGCAGGAACTCGGTTTTGATTTCTTCAGCGGCACTGTTGAGGGGAATTATGCGCGAACTCCCTTTAGGGATAAAAACTTTGCGGACAACCTCTTCGTACTGGTTTACAGCCCGCGTAAGACGATTTGCCAGCCAGACCGAACTCGCGATCAGGGTAAGCTCGCCAAGCGTCAGGGGAATTGCATTTACGCTCATCCAATTCTGCGCGGGAAACAAGAGCAACTTTACGATGAGGTAGATGGCCAACCAAACCGGGATGGCTGCCAGGCCGGAGGTGTTCTCTGTAGTGTTTTTATATAACGTAAACAGGACACTGAGCATGACCAGAAGATAAACGAGGGGGAAGAGATCGACGATTGGCTGCCCTTGGTAATGAATAAAATGGATATTAAACACAATGGACAGGTCGATCAGCATCCATACAATGGCTTTTCTTAATTCCGCCACGATTTCCTCCCTATTTTCATCTGGCTGTTCTTAAATGATTAATATCCGAGGTATTTGTAGTGACCGGGAAAAGATTGTTTATATTCTATTAAACGGCAAACAAACGGATAAGTTTACTAACAGTTTAGTAAGCTGTTCAGAATGCGCTCAACTCACTCGTAAATGGACTTCGGCCAGGCTTTGGACGTGGATTGCTTCTACTTTCAACGCGATTCCGTTTGGATCAAAAGCCGGTTGTTGTTCCGGGGGCAGATAGATCGGCGCGTCTTTCCGGAGGGGCAAGATGCTGAGCGTTATACCTTCTGAAATCACTTCAGGTGCAAACCGGCGCAGTCCAATTTCCCAGATGCGGCCGTTATAAAAATCATCGTCGATCAGGCTGTTTCCGATATAGGCGCGGGCTGCATCTGCTTGATAGGAAATGCGCAGGAAAACATCCTGAGCATTATCCAGGATATTTTTCGGGAAGGTGATGCGCCAGGCTTCCGCCTGATCGAAGTCTGCATCGTCCGGCGCCTGGGCCACAGCGAAAGGACCGATGGGAACGGATCGAACCGTACCAGCCGGCTGGATACGTTGGGCAACGCAGGAGGGCTCATCTGTAGGGATTTCCACGCAGTACTGGGAAAATATACCATCTGGGCCGGCATATTGGACTTTGGCAGAATCGGCTGATAGGCTGTGGAAGGAAGGAAATGCCGAGAAGGAACGGCTGCCTTGCTGGCGGGTTTGCAGCCAGATTTGGTCCTGATCAAACTGAAGGCTATCCTCACATAGGAATAACCGTTCTTGTCCAGCGAGATTGACTTTCCACAGCCGGTGGGCATCACTGGCGCGCAGCAGCAGGATCTGGACAGATTTACCATCTGGTTTTTGCAGCGTGGTCAGGCATCCAGGACCGGGTGTCAGCTGTGTAAGGAGTAAGTCTAATTCGCCCACCGCCGCCTGACCCGGTGTGCGGATATCTGCCACATCCGCAGCCAGGATGGCAAATTCGCTGTCGATGCCATCCTGGGCTGAGAATACATAGCAAGGGACATCCGCGACGGTCACCTGACAGATCAGCTGCGCGCTGGCATATTTGAGCTGAATGCCGCCCAGATCGAGGTTGATGGGCCAGATGGAGTAGCTCTGGGCAGGAATGGTTAGCGGGCGCGATGGGAGGGTTAAGCTTCCAGTGGGAAAAATAACTTTGAACTGCACATTTTCATGCGCGGGCAAACCCTCTACCCGTTGATAATTGTTGATGAATAAGAAGGCGCGCTGCCCATCGGAGCGGACAGCCCAGCGCAAAGTGTCTCGATCATCGACATGGGCTGGCATTTGCCGGGGAAGGATGGAGGGTAAGGGCGCTAAGCGGTCGCCAAAGTCCTGGAGGAAGAGGTGCAGCGGGCGTAAGGTGTGATATGAGTTGCGCACCTGCCCATACTGGCCAAGGGGAGCCTGAAAGTCATAGTTGATCACGGGTAGGTCATTGGGATAATGCGTCGCCTGGGATTCTTGTAAGGTTGTAGAACTCCCCAGCGGGTTAGCCCCGCCGTGGTACATGTAATAACCTTGCAGGTTGCTGCCGTTTCCAATTTTTACCAGGGCCAGGGAAGCGATATCATCTGGCTGGATGAAGGGTCGGCGATGGTAAGCTACCTGCATTCCTCCACCGGTTTCACAGGTGCCAAAGGGATATTGGTTAAGGTAATCCAGGCTGCCTAGTTCTGGACGCTTGTTGAGATCAGCGCCAATAGAGTTGTCGTCGCGCAGGGATGAGAAAAAGTAGTGCTTGCGCGATGAACGTGACCAGCCTTCCACCTGGCGTTCCCAGAATGCGTCTGGGTAACCACCAAAGACGGGGATAACTTCACCGGCAGGCACTTCAGCCGGACCCCAACCGGTCATGGTGTAGAGCGGAACCTCCAGGCCGGCAGCGACAGCCATCTGTTTTAACGTGCGGATATGCGCGGCGTTGTCCAGCAATTCATTTTCAACTTGCAAGCCGATGACCGGCCCACCATCTTTCCAGAGCGTACCTTGCAGCTGCGCCGCAATCTGGGCATAGAACCGCCTGACATAGGTAAGATATTGGGCATCATCCGTACGCAGCGCTGTCCCGCATTTCTCTACCAACCAATCCGGGAAACCACCATTTCGACACTCGCCGTGCGCCCAGGGTCCGATGCGGGGATAGGCATACAGGCCAAGTTCGGCACATAAGGTGATGAACTGGCGCAGGTTACGATCCCCGCTCCAATCAAATTGGCCTTCGATTTCTTCAATGTGAATCCAGAAAATATAGGTGGCAATCACGTTGATCCCACCGGCTTTCATTTTTCGCAGCTCGCTACGCCAATTTTCGGCCGGAAAACGCGAGAAGTGAAACTCACCCATGACCGGCAGCCAGGGTTGCTGGTTATAGGTGATGAAGCATTGGTTAACCGCAATTTCAGCACCGGCTGGATTCTTGCCGCCCATCGACAACGGGCGCAGGGTTGGACTGCTCTTTGGGATCTGAATGGAATATGGATTGGCAGACATGACTTCTCCCGGTTTAGGATTTGACCCAGTTTAAAATCTCTTGCAGTTCCTGAATCAAGGGCTGGGGATTGTGTAAAGGAGTATGCAGATTGATGGTGGCCTGGAACAGGCAGAACTGTGCTGAATCGATTTTATACCAATTGCGTATAGGCGCTTGCTGAGCAGGTTGTGGATACAGGAGCAGTCCCAGAGGACATTTTAGCCGGACGGCGTAAGCGAGCATCTGGTAGACATCCGTGGGTTCGATCCCTGGTCGGGCAGAGCTTGGGTCAAGTTGTTTATACTTTAAGTCGAGGACCAGGCGGGGAATGGTTTTCCCTGCCTGAAGAAGCAGCACATCCGGTTTTAGTCGGAAGGCTTTCTGACCCTCATGTTCGCCCAGATACAGGGAAATGTGTTCGCCTTGCAAGCGGATTTGAAGATTTTGCCATTCCTCTGGCAGGATTTGCCGGCGATGACGGGTGAGAAAGGCACTGACGAATTGCTCGTACAAGACATTCATATCCAGCACAAAGGCATAAACAGGGAGGCTGCCAGAAGACAGCTGTAACATATTCCCAGCCAGAAACAGGCGGGCGAGGTTGAAGACAGATTGATAACGATCATCCAGCCGGGTAAACTGGAACGTCTCGACCAGCTCTGGGGTTACCTGTGGGAGCAAGGTAACCGGCTGGAACCATTCCGCAAGGGTTCGCAACAAGGCGCGGTTTTCCCCATCGTCGCTTATCTGCAGAAGCTGCTCAATCACGAAACGGAAAATCTGGTTAAGGGTTGTATCGGGCGACAACTGCTCGTAGCGAACTTCAAAAACTCGCCGGTCCTCAGGGTGAAGCAGGATCTGGCGTTGAATATCCCAACGCCCGCGCAAAACTGGAAGTGCTTCGGTCTTCTCAACGTATTGATGTGGAATGCCGCTGATCACCTGTTGAGATAGTCCTAAAGCGAAGAAGCGGGTCAGCAGCTCAAACCAATTACCTGGGGCGATGCTGCTAACCCCATTCGCCTCGAATTCATAGAGTTTTAGATCAAAAGCGTAGGAGAGCATCTCGAGCAAGTTGCGGGTGAGCGAGCGAATTCCAGCATCTGGCGCATCCAGTTTTGGAAGAATCTCAAAGGTGTAGGGTCCAGCCCGTAAGATACCTACAAATGACCTGGCGCGTAAACCCTTATGCTCGAGGCTCAAGATTTCCAGACCGTTAGCCTGGTTGATCCGCTCAATCTCCCCCAGCACCCGTTCGCGCAGGGAGCTATTTCGGTCAGCGAGACCAATTTCCGCATAAGTCAGAAATTGGTGCTCGAATAAAGTAATGCAAGAAGAAGACATAGGTTGAGCTTAATCCAGATTCACGCAGTCATCAATCCAGTTTCAAGCGCTGCCCGTTTTCCTTAAGCCAGCGGGATTGAACGGCGAAATCAGGCAGCATGGCTGCAACGCGTTCCCAGAAACGCTTTGAGTGATTTTTCTCGAGCAGGTGCGCCAGTTCGTGGATCACTACATAGTCTAGCGCCGGAAGGGGCGCCATAACCAACCGCCAGGTAAAGCTCAAGGTACCGCTTGAACTGCAAGAGCCCCAGCGCGTGCGGGCGGAAGTAATTCTAATCTGCTTCCAGGACGTCAAATTGTACTGGCTGGCAAATAAAGTAACCCGCTCGGATATTACCTGATGCGCTTGCTGTTTATACCAGGCAATAAAGATATCTTTGGCATGAGATTGGGCACTTTTAGCGAGATTGAACTGCCCATTCAGCAGCACCAGTAACGGCAGTTCTTGATCGTTAAGATGCAAAGGATAGAGCTTGCCCAGGTAAAGGAAGCTTTCACCTTCAACGAACTGAAGCGCAACCGGCGCAGCCGCTTGCCGCTGCTGAACCTGGGCCTGTTTCTTCTGAATCCAATCCGTTTTTTCGTTTACGAAGTGCATGATCTGGGCATTCGTAGCGGAATAAGGAGCACGCACCAGCAGCTTACCATCCCTTTGGACGATCAAAGCAATGGTTTTTCGTGAGCTGCGGATAATCTGGTCGATCTGCATAACTCTGCTACTGCCAGAAGGACGGCAGATAAGCTTTGTAGGTTTCCAGGTAGTCGTCCAGGATGTCCCTGGCTACATCCAGGTCCGTGATCACCGGGTCGAGCAGCAGGCACTGCAGGGCCTTTTGCCGGTCACCTTCAACCACGGAATCGATGCACAGTTTGACCACGGCCAGTTCCCGGCGCAGCAGTTCAGCAATTCCTTCAGGTAATGCGCCCATATTGATCGGCTGCACGCCCATGCCTGTTAATAATGCCGGAGTCTCAACAATGGCATTCTCTGGCAGGTTACTGATCTGTCCAAAATTGGGCCGGTTGACTGCCAAATGATACTGGTTCTCAGCCCCAGAAATGGCTTCGATGACTTCAAGCGCCCCTTCACTGTCCGCTTCTTTGAGTTCTTCTACATCAGCTTGGCCTTCGCCCATCTTACGAATTAACGCGTGCCCTGCCTGGCGATCTTTTTCCGCGCGGTCCCAATCATACAAGCTGAGGTCATATTTTTGCCAGGGCTCGGTACGCGGGTCACTGCACCAGGGTAAATATTCGTCCAGGTGTTCATCGCCCGGGACAGGCATCCAACCGAAGGCTTTCATCACCCGCTGGGTGAGCGGCTCAATGGACGGGTCTACCTTTTTCCATTCTTCCCGCAGCAGCGGATACAGGTCTTCGCCGGTTCGCTTATCGCGGATATCCATAATCCAGGTAAAGTGATTGAGCCCAGCAGCTTTAATATCAAATTTCTGTTTGGCTTGTTGGGCGATCTGGTGCATGATTTCCCCAAAATAAGGATCAGCATGCGTGCTGATCGGGCCTTCTGGAATCTGGATGCCCAGCGGTTTGGCAAGGACATAACCTGCCAGGGCATATCCTTCGTAGATTTGATGGCACAACCCGACCACTTTTATTTTACTGTAGCGATTGATCAGATCACAGATGCGGACCATGGGATTGGTAAAATTAATGTACCAGGCATCCGGGCAGGCAGCTTCCATAGCCTGCGTGATTTCGAGAATTGGGGCAACATTCCGGGCGGCGTGGGCAAAGCCCCCTGGCCCGCCGTTTTCGGCGTATGGCTGGCGAACTCCATGCCGCAGGGTTATCTCAAAATCCTGCCGCCATAAACGTTCTCGGGGAGGGACTTCGACGGCAGAGACCACAAAATTCGTTCCGGGTAAGGCATCTTGAGGATGCGTATGGGATGAAATACGCATCTGCGCATCCCATTCCCGATTGAGGCGTTCTGCCAGGCGGCAGATGAGTGCTAAAGTATCCGGGTTGCGGTCGACAAGAGCGATTTCTATACCTTTTAATTTCTGGCTGCGCATTAAAGAACCGATCGTGTTCAGTCCAAAGCTGGCGCTACCGGCTCCGATGATGGTTACTTTGGTCTTAGCCATAGAGTTTTCCTTCTAGAAAATAGTGATTGATCATGGCTGTCTAGGGAGCAGCCAGCATTCGAATTGAGCCTTAATTGTACCGCGAAGAGGCTGTTCTTCGGCGTTGCGTGTATACCAAAAAACCGTTATTCTGATTTCGTTGGTTTTGACGTGGAATTTGGTTTCTTGCCCAAACACTTCACTAACAATAATTGATTGCCCCCGTTGGGCCGATTGCAGTAGGAAAATTCATCTACACACTGGCGAATCAAATAGATGCCTAAACCACCTACCCGACGTTTGTTAAGTGGGAGATGGATATTGGGGGGTGGGACTTTGGTTGGATCAAAGGGGGGAGCATCATCCCGCAAATAAACCTTTATTTTTCCTGGGATTTGCTGGAACTCAATCTCGATCCATCCAGGTATCTGCTGATAGCCATGCATGATGATGTTCGAAGCTGCTTCATCCACAGCCTGGATTAAGTCGTCGATTTCCCGCTGGATTGCGGGTGAAGCACTGGACCTTTCCTGAAGAAAGTCACGAATGGCGGATAGTTCTTTTTGATCAGCGGGTACGCAAAAAATCGCGCCTGATTTCATTTGTTGGTCTTCAGAAGTTCTCATACTGCCTCGTAGTCGCTTAACGTCCCCAAATTAACCGGTTAAATTATGTTTGATTCTTCAAAATAGAGCAAGGGTAAGCAACAGAACAGGTTTTACATCCAGACGCGTTTTAGGATTTGGCTCAGACGTTTATGCAGGATGGAGGATATGCTGACGATTTCGGTCACCACAATCGTGGCACAGAAAATGAGGCTCAGGACGCGCAGTTGCTGATCCGGCAGGATGGGCAGCAGTGGCGGTAAAGGGATGCCTTTTTCACCGGTATAACGGAAGAAAGGCACGAATAATTCCGAGGAGAAGATGCCAATTAGCGCTCCGGCAAGCGCGCCAAACAATGCCAGGAAAGCATATTCCATCACCACCTGAAGCAAGATTTGGTTATGAGATAGGCCCACGGCATTCAGCACGGCCAGGCGGTAGGAACGGTCCTGCAGGGAGGCATAACTATAGACGAGCAGTCCCATAATGGCCATGCTGGCCGTTGCCAGGAAGCCTACGGTGAGGGTGCCAAAGATGCCTACCCGTTCCATACGGTTTTCTTCATTAGCAATCAACTCTTGTGCATCGGCTACATGGCCGGGCAGGATATGCTGCTGCATGCGGATATCTTGAAGTAGAGCAGTATGGTCCGCACCTGGTTTGAGTTTCAGCCACAGGTTATGCGGTGTGACCAGTCCTGTGATGGTTGAAAGGTAATCGATGTTGCCAATTACCGTTTCTTTATCCTCAAATACGGTGGGAAAGTAATTATACGTGCCGGCAATGACGAAATCTGCTGAAACGTTGGCAACGCTTTCCATATTGACGTTAATCGGAATGGTATCACCGATGCGCAGATGCTGCTGATCGAGGAAGTTTTGAGAAACCAGGACGTTCTCGCCGTTGGCAGCCAGACGATTCATCATTGCGCCTAAAGGCTCGCGAGAAAAGTCGGAGCGGAACCAGGCTACTTTAGGGAATTCGATGCGGTCGATCGCCAGAAAGCGGCCGCTGACCTGCTTGCTGGTATCTGAAAAGATGTGCATGGAAAAATCGCCTACTCGGGCCGCGTTCGCGACACCGGGCAGGGACTGAATGTCCTGCGGCAATGGAATCCAACTGCCATCGAAAACGTCAGCGTTGGGATCGCTTAACTGTGGGGTAAAGGTCAGGTCTGCCCCAGTGCGGTAGAACATGCGGTCGACCGTCCACTGGTCCAGGCTGGAAGCCATTGAAAGCGTGTACACTCCCATCGAAAGCGCGATGATCACCAGGAGCAGCGGCTGCACATAATCCAGGCTTTGCCGGCCTAACTGGCGCAAGGCCAGGTGCAGGGTGAGCCAGGGGCTGTGGTTGGAAAGCAAGTCAAGCAGACGCATGCTTAAGGCGAACAGGCGCATCGTCACCAGTGAGATGGTCAGGATAAACAGCGCCGGTACAAGGATAAGGAGTGGGTCCCGGTAAAGATCCTCAGGCTTGCTGGTGATCAGCCCGGCCAGCGAGCCCCGTTTACTCATTTGATCAAAAGCGTAATAAGTGGGAACAAGCAGGATCAAGTCCAGGTAGAAACGGTACCAAAAAGGTTTATTCTGGGGGCGCGCCCGCTCGCGTTCTTCTATAACCAGACTAGAGCGGGCTGCCCGGAAGGCAGGCCATAAACGGGAAAAGAGGGCGAAAGCCAGCGCTACGAAGGTAAGCGGCAGGCTGAAGCCTTCCAGGGAGACCGGCAAGGGCGTACGCGGTGTAAAAGCCAGGAAGCTGGCCGTGTAGCCCATTAAACGCGCAATGAGCATGCCGAAACCGATGCCGAGCGGAAACCCGAGGATGAATAACCCGAGCTGCTCGATTAAAGTCAGGTTGAGCACACCCAGCTTAACTCATTCCGCGACTGACCAGCATGACCGTCTCCCGGCGCTGCCACTGCGCCATAACACCTGAGGTCAATACCAGAAAGTAGAGCAGGATTGCATAAGCGGGCAGATTATAGCCGATCAATAAAACGGTCAAGGTTGCGCTGCGCTGGACGAATTTAGCTAAGGGGTCGAGGGGGGGCATATTCATGCGCGAACCGGGCAGGTACTTGTTAATAATATCCAGGGAGCGTTTGAAACCATCCAGGTACTGCTGGCTTTGGCCCGGGATGATCCTGTTTTCGTCTAAGATCACGTACCAGGAAGCCTGGGCTGACCCCGTCCCCAATATGGGCTGGATGAATTGGATGTAATCCTGACGGCGCACGAGCAGCGTATTCTTGTAGGCAGAATCGGGATTATTAAACCAGAATGGATCCTGGGGATTTTTCGCACGCCAGATTCCGGCAACCCGGATCGGTTTGCGGATGTCGGTCCTATTGATCCCTAGCGCCATCTTTTCGCCGATATGGATGCCCATTCCCTGCGCGTTGGTTTCGTGTATCCATACGTCTACAGTCTCTTTGGATGAGCCCTGTTCATCCATGGCTGCACCCTCGATTATTTCCATCTGGTCGGCGACATTAGCGATATAAACCGTTTCGATCGTGCCAAGGGTTTCTTTTCCGGCAAAGAGGGTAGAGGAGGGATCTGGAAGCAAGGTGAGCGAGCCGGAGGATACTTCTGTACCGAGATGACGCAGGGGTAAGCCTACTTCACCGGCGATGGTCTGACCAATATGGTTCGCCAGTTGTTCCGCATTTTCCAGGGTAAGCGGTTGGCGGCGAGAAGGGAATACATAGACGGAAGTGGAAAAGGGCGGGCGGTTAGTCGCTGAAGAGAAATCTTTCAACTCTTGCAGCAGAACAACGCGATCAACGGCTTCAGCAAAAAAGGAAGCATTCGTGATCAACCCAACCGCGAGAATAATATTCAGTAAGGCTAAGAGCGATAAGCCCAGGTAATGCCGCTGGCGCTTAACAATGACAACCAGCAGTCCTGGAAGCTGGCGGACCGGGTTGAGTAGATGCTGAAAGGATACCTTTCTCTTTCCGTGGTGATCAAATGACATCGAAATATTCCTTGGAGGGACTGCTTATCTATTATAAACACAACTTTTTCGGTTATTGTAATTTTGGGTCTCTCGGATTCAGCGTGGTTTTAGCGTAACGGTTGTGCAATCAGATGCGATTCGACGAAAAGTGGCATAAAACCTCAAGTTTTCACGAAAGATCGGTCGGCCGGTGAATCGGGTGCAATTTTGAGGATTTTGCCAGCAAAAGCACTGTATTGACTGAACTTTAACAACTTACTTTCTGAATTCTGGATCACTTGTGCGGAAACATGCGCGGCGACCTTCACCTGGCGTTTGGTGCCCAGCGTGCGGATATCAATGGCATGTTTGTCAGGCAAGGCTTGCTGGGCCAGCCAATGGGTTGCCCAACGGATGAAATTAGCAGCGAACAGCACCAAACATTCCTGTAAAAAGATGGCCGGTTCGGAGCGGACTTTGATGTGGTGCAGAAAGAAAACCTGCTTGGTTTCTTTGATCCCGGCTTCGATGGTCTGCCTGCCGTTATAGCGTTGGAACCAACCGGGCAAGTCTTCGGTCACTGGATCCGTGCCAAAATGGAGTAAGGCACTGTGTTTGAGGGTTTTGCCGGTGTAAAAGCGTTCGAGAGCAACATCCAGGGCATAGGGACACTTGGAAAGCTGCAAATTGTGCCAGGCGATCAGTTCGGCATTCGCCCCTACCCGTGTCCAGGTGGTTTGCTCGCCGGTCAGTTTCTTGAGAAAGGCCACCACGTGCTGGTTGTGCGGTTTGGTGTACACCTCGTAGCCATACTCGATGAGGAGCACCACGTTTTCATAGGTGCCAAAGCCTGCATCCAGGCGAAAATCGGCTTTCACGGGGTGACGATTAGCGGCATTGTCCTGCTCGAACCGTTTCAGGCGCTGATACAGCCCCTTTAGTTGCTCCATTTGTTGTTGATACAGTGCGGTGGTCTGATCGAGCCGCTTTTGGGCAGCTTTCCAGTCATTTTGGCGGCGTTGGAGGCGTTGAGTTGCGGCTTGCGCGCGATGACGGACTTGCGCCAGACGACTGGTGGGGCGTTCTTTGCGCTGCCGTTCCTGGTATTCCTTTGCCTGTTGCTCCAACTCGGTCTGCCGGTCTTGCTGCTGCTGTTGCGCATCCGCCAGGGCTTCTTGCGCCTGTTGCAGTGCCTGGATTTGCGTTTCGCGTCGTTTTTTCGTCTCATCCAGGATCTGTTCAAAGGTGGCGATCCGTTGGCTCAGTAAATCGGTACGTCGTAACGGGCGGACACCCGTTCGGGCTTCGGCGGCCAGCAGCAGAGGCTCCGTCTGCGTACAAGCAACGGTATCGCCCGGATGATGCGTGCCGGATAACCATAAACGACCATAGCGTGGGCTGCGGAGACTGAGCAGTGCCGCCTGGTATCCCAGGCAAATCGTATCATCCATATGCCCAAACGCCGCATTGGGATAGCTCTGGCTGGTATTCGATACCGGCAGCCCGGTCAGATCGCCATCATACTGAATGCGCTGCCCCGTAGATTGCAGTTCTTGCAGTTCGGCATTGACATACCCCTGGCTGATTTCTTCCAACAGCTTGGCCACCTGGCGGGCCTCTTCCCAACTCAGACCACTCAGTGTTCGACTGACACCGCTGTAATCCGCCCAGTCGGGTTGTCCCCAGGCTTCGGCAACCGCATGATCCTTATCCAGCGGGTGCGCTGCCTGGCTGATATCCTGCAAATACTGCGCCCCACTCAAAATCGAGACCAGAAATTCCAGCACTTTGGTTTGGGGTGTATGTTGATACCGTTTCTGTTTTAGCAGGATGCGTTTAAACCGTTCGGGCAAGCTGATGTGTTCGGCATACCAGCCCCAGGCCACCAGAAATGCGTGTTGTGTTCGTTGGACTTTGTTTTCGCCGCTGTTCATACCCATTCCTCGCTGTTTGGAGATTAGCCAGGAGCATAAACGATCCAGATTTAATTGGTAAGGTTCGAAAAAATCTTTGCGTTTTAAGCCGTTTTTCGTGATTCGGCTACTGATTGCACAAAACTTAGGTTAGGGAGAAATGGCGGAGCCATTTCTCCCTAAAACCACGGCAATTCTCAAAGA
>CAVUJS010000006.1:0-327077 GCA_963741885.1 uncultured Chloroflexia bacterium | reverse complement strand
ATAAAAAAAGAGGCTGTCCAGTGTACCTTTTGGACAGCCTCTTGCTTACGAACCCTTTTCCAAAGAATTATTCGCTGATCGATGCGTTTGTGTAAACCGGTAAGCTGCTGGGATCGGTGCTCTGCTGAACAGCGGCACGCATCAATTCAGTGAAGCGGTCGCGGTTGATGGTTTCCACATCGAGGAGTTCCTGGGCGATGCATTCGACTGAAGTGCGTTGGTCGGTTAAGATGGTGCGGGCCAGGTTGTAGCAGTTATCTAAAATAGATTTGACAGCTTCATCGATCGTTTCGAAGGTCTTCTGAGAACTGCGCGGAGCTGCGAGCGCTGCCAGGCCCTGCGGCTGCTGGAAGACGCGTAACCCGGTCGCGGTATCCATCCCGAAGCGCATCACCATTTCTTCCGCTAGCTGGGTAGCGACCTGCAAATCGTTGGACGCCCCGGTAGTCACATCCTGGAAGAAAATTTCCTCAGCAGCGCGCCCACCCATCAGACCGGTGATGCGGGCCATAAGTTTATTCTTCGACATCAGGGTTGTGTCTTGCTCTGGCAGAGACATGGTGTAACCGCCTGCCTGACCTCGGGGGATAATCGTGATCTTGTACACCGGGTCAGCCAGCTCGCAGGCATGGATGGTGACCGCATGACCAGCTTCATGGAACGCGATGATGCGGCGTTCCTGTTCACTCATCACTTTGCTCTTGCGCTGCACGCCGCCGGCCAGCGATTTTTCGATCGCTTCCTCAAAGTCGCGCATATCAATTACAGAATGGTCGTTACGCACGGCGGTAATCGCCGCTTCATTGACGATGTTTGCCAGGTCTGCACCCACCAGGCCAGGCGTTGCTTTCGCCAGATCGGTAAGATGCACATCCTCACCCAGCCGTTTCCCTTTTACATGCACGCCGAAGATTGCTTCGCGACCCTTGACATCTGGCCGATTGACATAGACGCGCCGGTCAAAGCGGCCGGGGCGCGTTAGAGCGGTATCCAGGATATCTACCCGGTTTGTCGCCGCCAGAACAATAACGCCTTCACCCGTCTCAAACCCATCCATTTCGACCAGGAGCTGGTTGAGAGTCTGATCCTGCTCTACCTCGGCCCCGCTGCCGTTATTGTGACGTTCACGACCAACTGCGTCGATCTCATCTATGAAGATGATGCATGGGGCGCGTTTGCGGGCCTTCTTGAACAGTGAACGCACCCGGCCCGCGCCAACCCCGGCGAAGACTTCCACAAACTCTGAACCCGAAATCGCAAAGAAAGGCACGTTGGCCTCACCGGCGACGGCCTTGGCGATCAAGGTCTTGCCTGTGCCGGGGTCACCAACCAGCAGCACACCGCGCGGCATTTTTGCGCCCATATCAGCATACTTGTTGCCTTCTTTCAAGAAGGTAACAACATCGCGCAGTTCTTGCAGGTTTTCTTCCATCCCGGCCACATCCGCGAAGTGGATGTTTGGAATGATTCCTTCTTCGAATTCTTTCTTTTTCATTGGCCCATTTCCGACAAAGCGGAAAGCCATAAATGTCAATACACCGACCAGCGCCAGACTGACGGCAGTGCTGGCAGCTTTACTGGCTTGTGCTGTAGCACTGCGCACCATTTCGATTTGAATTTTTGCAAGCTGGTCGCTTTTCACGCCCAAAAAGCTGAGCTGTTCGAGCAGGGACTGACTGGTATCGCGGATCGATTTTTCTGTGTGTCCGTCCCGATAATGGATGGTAAGGTCGCCGGTGATCATTGTGTCTTCGATGCGAGTGACTTTCCCGCTGGTAATATCCGTGGCGATGCTGCTCAGGGGGAGCATTTCAGGCGCGTTTTGGCTGGGAATCCAAATTGCAGCCATCAATCCCATTAATACGACGAGGGCGGCTGCGATCAGCAGTAGTTTTTTGTTCTGGAATAATCTTCGGGAGGAAGGGTTATTTTTATTCATGTTGATACTCTTTTGATACTCCAATATGTTGCCCAATAAAAGCGGCTTCGGCCAGCCAGACGATTGAAGCCTCTATTTCCATCGTGCTAGAAAGCGTATATTGTTGATGGTGAAAGGTCATTTTACCAAAAAATATCACGAACTGAAGAAAAAACAAGTCTTTATTAATACTTTAACAGTTTTGCAAGGTTGCTGAAGCGCAACTTAACAACCTGGTTAGGGTTTTTATTACATTAAGCCCAAGTAATTATGCTGATTGAATAGGCCTGACTAGCGCGATTCGGATTCTTTTTACCCGACAATAAAGTAGTAAGCACATTTTCTAGCCTCTTGTAAAAACAGCCCGCTCATCCCGAGATTGGGCGGAGCCTGCATCTTGCTGTGATCTGGCAAACTTTAGAGCACCTTTTTCTGAAGATTGACAAATATTTGCCTTTATTGTAAAATCACACCGTTCTGCGGCGAGGTAGCTCAACGGTGGAGCAGTGGAACTCATAAGCCATTGGTTGTGGGTTCGAATCCCACCCTCGCCACACTCGTATGTGTGCCGGTGAAATCCCTCTATCGAATGGTTTCACCGGCTACGTTTTTAAGTGAATACGCGTTCATATCTTGATAATCCATTGGTTTAATAATCGGATGGGAGAAACAAAAACACCCTGCCGGATAGGTATCCGAATAGGGCGCGCAAAGGACAATCCAATTGGCTTTAATTTTGTTGCTCTTCCCCCGCCCTAATCGGCGGTTGAGATTGCGGACGATGTGCAACCATGCCTTTTAGTTCCTTGGCGCTCTCCATCCATTTGACACAGCTTCGCCCTGGGTACAGAACCACCTTTCACCGTTGGATGGGTCTATTTTTGTCCTTGAATAACTACTACTCCCCGGAACATGATATATCTTCTCCTCATTGCTATTGATATTTCCCTTTATGTCACATCCCGGCTTTTGTTCTGTGCAACCCTCAGGACAACCACCAGAAACAGTAGGAGAAATATCTGTCGCTATTAGGGCATTAGTAGTTGGCGTTGCTTGCCACAGACCCATCAGCGCAGCTTGCGCTTGTCCTTGTGCTGCTGAAAACACCTGACTACAGGCGGTATCAGGAGGATATTGCTTTGCGAAAGCGTAGCCTTCTTTCACCATTATCTCATTTACAAAAACATCTCCCACAAAAACATAACGCAATAATCTATCGTTTCTATCCGTTTCAGAGGTATCTTTTACGAGAATAACATCTTTGCCATTTACAAGTTCTAAATTTCTCTGTGCTGCTGCTGGCCCATAAACCTGTAGGGGGGAATTGGGGTCTAAAGTTTCTGGAGTATCTATCCCAATATACCGGATTGTAAAAACAGAACCGTTCATATTGACATCGATGGTGTTTCCATCAGTAATTTTTACAACTTTGCCATTCTCTACTTTAGCATTATCGGGTAGGCAATTATTTAAATTTGATTGCGTCTGTGTTTCTGTTGGTACAACCGTATTTACAGGCGTGGCACCAGGCGCTGGAGTGGCTGTAGGCTGTATTGTAGCGGTAGTCCGGATAGTCGCTGTAGGCAGGATAGTCGCTGTAAATATTGTTTTAGGAGTGTCTGTTGGTTGAGCAGTCGGAACAAGCGTATGGACCGCAAGTTGAGTCTCAGGTATCGGCGGTTGAATTTGTTTAGGTGAAGGTGCGCACGAAACGAATAGAATTGACAACATAACTATTCCTGGAAAGAATTTCATTTTCCCCTCATGTCATATTTATTGCGTTATTTTTTTATCGGTAAATCTATTCTATCTCCAATCCTTTGTTCTATTTGTCAAACAAGGTTCTAGTTTTCAATACTGTGTAGTCTGAGGACATCTTTGAGGCTTTGCACGCTCTCGCGGCAATGGGGACTGCTCGTTTTCCCTATGCTTCCATTCGTAGTGAATTTACTACTTGCGCCAAGGCGTCTTTCCCGCCGACATTGCCGGGGAAGACAATATAGGCCAGGCCTGGGAAACGGCTTTCTGCGCCGGTCTGCCAGACGGGTACCCCGGGCAGAATTTGGCCGAGCACCAGCGCGCGGTGGATCCCTAACCCCTGGGTGGCAATGTCGCTGGAGGTGATGCCCCCTTTTGCCAGCAGGTAACGCGGGCGGACTGCTAAGCGCTGCACGATGGCAACCAGGCTGTCTGAGACGGAACGCCCAATCGCCAGGTTTGCTTCGATGCCCTCCCCACTCACCAGCACCCGGCTGGTAAATAGAACGGTATCATTTCCCTGGTCCAGCAGAGTATTGAGGGTTTGCGCGGCACGTGCGATTTCACTGTCCCGTAGATTATCATCCAGCAGACGCTGCACCTGGATTTCCACTGGCGCTATTGAGGTTTGGTTCATCAGCGTTTCAAGCTGCACAGTCGTTTTCGGCACGTATGAACCAACCACGACCAGGCCAGCACCAGCTGTCGGTAAGTGCAAATCGGGTAGGGTCAGCAGCGAGCGCGGGGTTAGCCCGGCGCGCACGCGCACAAAGGACGCGGCGCAGCGGTAGAGGTAGCGCCGCCCTTGGGATTCTGCGTCTAGTAAGCCAGCTACGAGAACTTCCAGGTCGCGGTAACTGGCTGCATTGACCACGCAGATGGTGCCTTTGGGAAAACTTAATAGCTTTTGCTGCACCTGCCGAGGGCCTCCAATTCGCAAGTCCTCCAGGGTGATGGCATTCACCTGTTCTGTAGGCACCTTGCCACCCGTTTTTTCGGTTACCCATTCTTTCAGGTTGGAAGATTGGTAACCAAAGGCTTTGTCCCTGGCGAATTCCGTTTGGCCAGCTGGCATCAATTGGTCTCCTTCGGCGACATAGTGGATATCATTCACGGTATAGCGCCCCCCTTCGGGGAAGAAGGGGATGACCAGCCAGGCGTCAAAGGGTTGTTGGGCATTTCCCAGTCCATCAGCCAGCGCAGCAACTTCATTGGGAAAATGACCGCGCAGCGTGGAATCACTGCGCGAGGCGACGACAAAGTTTTTCCCGCTCTGCTGACTGGCAGCCAGCAAGCGTTGACCGGTTTCTTTCGATAGCGCTTCTGCCTGAGATGGAGGAAGACTGCGCGAATTCGTCAGCAGGTAAAAAGCTGGGGTGGGTTCGCGTAAGGCTTTACAAAGCTCTGCCACGGACCAATGGGTCAGCACAGGGATAGCGTGGACCGTCTGCGTTCCGGTGGGGTCATCATCCAGGACAACCAGTTTTCGCCCGGATGCCGCGACTTTTCGTTGAATTTCTGGCAGCAGATCTCTAGGCCATTCTGGCGGCAGCGTGTTGAACAGTTCTTGGCGTTGTATAGGCTTTTCATTCATGCACAGGCCTCCTGTTTTCCTTTCCAGTTTTATCATACCCACCAAAGATGGTATGATATTTTAACCGTAAGCATAACTATCTTCATGAATAGGTGAATCAATGGCTCTTCCAGACTTTTTGACCCGATTAAAAGGCGGCTTGATTGTATCCTGCCAGGCACTCGATGATGAACCACTGCACGGGGCGCAAATCATGGCGGCTATGGCGCGGGCGGCCCGGGAAGGTGGGGCGGTAGGCATTCGCGCCAATGGCTCGGCGGATATCGCCGCGATCCGCTCTGCGGTGGATGTACCGATTATTGGGTTGTATAAAGAGAATATGCCCGGTTTCCCTGTTTATATTACTCCTACCCTGCGACATGCGCTCGAAATTGCCCAGGCGGGCGCGGATTGGATTGCCTTGGATGCTACCCTGCGCCCGCGGCCGGAGGGGCGCAGCGCCGCGGACCTGATTCAGGCCGTCAAGCAAGCTGCTCAAAAGCCAGTTCTTGCTGATATCGCCACCTTTGAAGAAGGCCTGGCCGCCTGGCAGGCCGGCGCGGATGGCATTTCGACCACGCTTTCGGGGTACACTGCCGAAAGCCCGCATCTTGAAGGTCCGGATTTTGAGCTGCTGCAACGGCTGGTAAAGGCAGTGCCCGTGCCGGTCATTGCGGAGGGGCGTATTGCTACGCCAGAGCAGGCCGTCCGGGCATTGGCGTTGGGGGCTTTCGCGGTTGTGGTAGGCACAGCCATCACCCGCCCGCAGTGGATCACTCGCCAGTTTACTGAGAAAATGACCGGCCATAAGCAGGGAGATCAGGTCAGGTGAAATAGAAATGGTGGAATAAGCGAAAGACTGCACAACTGAGGCAACCTGGGTTTTGGGAGGGAATATTTTCATGAAAATTCGGGGCAGATCAGGTTTGCAAACGAGGGGATCTGGTTAGAGGACTTGCTGGCGGAAGCAGTTCAGTAGCACCTGGAGTAAATACAGGCCAATCTCACACCCTGCCGAACCCTAACTGGGGCTATAATTTTGGGAATATTCCGATATTTGAGAGAAGGATTCAGCAAACCATGCAACCTAATCCTGTTCTGCGCCGCCTGGGACTGGCGGATGATGATCGTGCTGTGATTATTCATACGGATGATATTGGCATGTGCCTGGCAAGCGTGCATGCTTTTGCCGACCTCTGGGATTTTGGCCTGATTTCTTCGGGAGCGGTTATGGTGCCTTGCCCCTGGTTTTTGCAAGCTGCTGAATATGCCCGTTTGCATCCCCAGGCAGACCTGGGTGTGCACATCACGTTGACCAGCGAATGGAAAACTTACCGTTGGGGGCCTGTCTCAACTCGGGATCCGGCCTCGGGGATGATTGATGCAGAAGGATACTTCTATCACCTGAGAAAACCGGCCCAGGAAAACGGCGAGCCGGACTTTGTGCAGCGCGAGATTGAAGCGCAGGTTTGCCGGGCGAAAGCCATGGGCATGCGGCCCACCCATATGGATACCCATATGGGCACCGTCGCCAGTCCTAAATTTATGGCAGGTTACTTAAAGGTTGCTTTGCAGCACCGGCTGCCGGCGATGCTCTTTCGCATGGATGAAGCCGGGTGGATGGCCGCCGGTGTGGATGCTCAAACCGCGACCCTGGCGGTGGGGATAACCCAACAGCTCGAAGGGCTGGGTATGCCGCTGCTCGACCATCTCAAAGGTTTAGAACTCGATCAACCCGAGGATCGTCTGGCACAGGCTAAAGCGGCATTTTCAGCCTTAAAACCAGGCATCACTCATTTTATTATTCACCCTGCCACTGACCTGCCGGAGCTGCATGAAATTACCCCAGACTGGCGCGCCAGGGTTGCGGACTACAATACTTTTCTGCTGGAAGAACTTCGCCAGCACATCCAGGACCAGGGCATTCAAGTAATTGGTTATCGCCAACTTCAGGCGTTAATGCCCGAAGCAGCGATTTTGACGGGTCTTCCGCTCTGACTTAACTTATTGTAAGGAGCATGCCATGCGGGTAGTGCAGTCACAACCAGGAAGTTCGCTGCATTTGAGCTTGAGTTATAAGGTGGTTTGGGGCCTTGCGGCTTTGGGGACCTCGCTCATCTCCGGCATTTATGGGGCGCTGCTGCCCATTTTTTATCAGGATTACCTGGGCCTGGGTTCAAGGTGGATCGCCGTAGCCTCCTTCATCTATGCCATTTGGAACGCCTTTAACGACCCCTTGTTTGGCTACATCACGGATAACACCCGCTCCCGCCATGGGAGGCGCATCCCCTATATGCGCTTTACCGCGCCCTTCCTGGCGCTCACTTTTGTCCTGGTGTGGATCGCGCCGCCACAAGCCGGGCAGCAGGGGCTTTTCTGGTGGATGCTCATTTCCATGTTGTTGTATGATACGGCTTATACCATTATTGGCCTGGTGTATTCGGCACTATTGCCAGAAATCACCGAATCGGATGCTGAACGGAACAGCCTGCAAATTTCCTCGTCCCTGTTTGGGTTATTAGGTATCTTGCTTGGTTTCCTGATCCCAGACTTCTTCCGCCCAAAGGCTGGCATGGCTCCAACCTTCTTGCCCCTGCAAATCTCAATGGTTGTGGTGGCGCTGGTAAGTATGGTTCTGATCATCTCCACCACGTTCAAGGTTAAAGAGCGCCCGGAGTTCCACTCGCTTGACCAGCCGCTTGGCATATGGCCCTCCATCCGTTACACCTTTAACAACCGCGCCTTCCTGGTGCTGGTCTCTGCCAACTTCATGTCGATCCTGATGAATTCGCTAATTCTGGGTGCGATTTTTTATCTGGCCGATTATGTGATGAAGATGAATACCATGCTGCTGCTGGCCTGCCTGTTCATCCCCTTACTCATTGGCGTGCCGCTGACCACCGTTTTTCGCGCGCGACTGGGCGTAGTGCAGACGCAGCAGCTTTTGCTGCTGGTCGCTGGTTTGGGCCTGGTTGCGGTAACGATCCTGCCAACGGCGTTAATTCCGGTTTGCATTGCCTTAGCCGGGTTTGGTTTGGCCGGTCCGCAGACGCTGACGAATGTGTTATTTGCCCAGGTGGCGGATGAAGACGAACTGCGCTCTGGGGTGCGCCGGGAAGGGGCCTTTTTTGGCATCAATGCTTTGGTCACCAAGCCGGCCCAGTCGATCGCACTGGCTCTTTCGCCATTTATCCTGGAGCAGACCGGCTTTATCACCCGTGAGGCCAACGGCGGGACCGCTTTTCTAAACCAGCCCGCGGGCGCTGTTTTAGGCATCAAAATGATTGCTGGGCTCATTCCCGGCGTGGCGCTGCTGCTCGGCGCGTTAATCTTATTCCTCTACCCACTGCGTGGGGCTTACCTGCAAAAGGTTCAGGCAGAAGTGTTAGCCCTGCATGCGAAAAAACACGCCATGTTGGAAGAACGGCGTGAAGTACCTGCGGCAGCCCCTAAACCAGGTCCCCAAAGGGTTTGATCTGAAAAGTACCTTATTTCAAAAGATCCCCGGCACAGCTGCCGGGGATCTTTTGAAAAGAACCATCCTTGATTAGAAAGATCCGTTTTTCCCTCAGGCAGAAGCCTTTTCGATGCTGGGCTGGAACGGGTCCATTACCTCTTCCATCTGGCTGCGGAACTGCTTGGTGTAAAGCTGGTAATATTTACCGCGCAGGCGCAGCAGTTCGGCGTGTGTGCCCATCTCGGCAATTTTGCCATCTTCAATCACCAGGATGCGGTCTGCGCGTTTAATCGTCGAAAGGCGGTGGGCGATCACAAAACTGGTGCAGCTTTTCATCAGGTTTTCCATGCCTTTTTGGATCAACGCCTCCGTTAGCGTGTCGACGGAGCTGGTAGCCTCATCCATCACAAATATTTCGGGCTTGGCCATGATGGCCCGGGTCAAACTGATCAGCTGCTTTTGCCCGACGGAAAGTTGATTCCCACCTTCACCAACTTCCTGTTCATAGCCCTTATCCAGGTGAGAGATAAACTCATGCGCGCCAGCCAGTTTCGCTGCCGACTCAATTTCCTCATTCGTGGCGTTCAAACGGCCGTAAAGGATGTTATCGCGGACAGTGCCGGAGAAGAGGTGCGGTGTTTGCAGCACCACCCCGATGCGCGACTGAATTGCGTTAAGTGAATATTCGCGGTAGTCATTGCCGCCGATCTTGATCCAGCCATCTTTTGGTTCGTAGAAACGGCAGATGAGATTGACAATAGTCGACTTGCCGCCACCCGTTGGCCCCACCAGGGCGATGGTCTCGCCTCGTTTTACCTGTAAACTGAAGTCTTTCAGCACCGGTTTTTTATCGGCGTCGTCATCATACCAGAAGGTAGTATGGATGAATTCGATATCGCCGTGCACCGTGCCAGGGTCGAATGCGCCCGGGCGGTCGGCGACCGCGGGGACTGAGTCCAGCAGCGAGAAGATGCGTTCTGCTGAGGCAATGGCATGTTGAATTTCAGCAAAGACGCGCGCCAGGTCCTGGATGGGCCACATCATGAAGGTGACGTAAGACACGAAAGCCTGGATGGTACCAATGGTGATAGATCCGAATTGCGCCTGGATCCCGCCATACCAGACGATTGCACCCAGTGCAATTGCGGTAATAAACTGCACGGAAGGCAGGAACAGCGCGCTGAGCCAGGCAGCCCGGTAGGAGGCGCGGTACATTTCGCCGGTTTTCTCGCCAAATTCTCGCAGGTTTTCTTCCTGCCGTCCCAGCGCTTTCACCACGCGCACCCCGGTGATGTTTTCGTTGTAGGCTCCGGTAATTTTGGAGTTTACCTTGCGCACGTTGCGGAACTCACCCAGGATGCGTTTGCGAAACTGGATGGCGACGTACAGCAGAATGGGCAGAATGAGGAAGACGATCAGTGCCAGGCGCCAGTTGATATACAACATGAACCCCACCGAGGAGAGAATGCTCATTACAGCCCAGGTTGAGTCCAGCATGCCCCAGGTGACCAGGTCGGCGACCCGGTCCGAGTCGGAGGTAACACGCGCCATAATCCAGCCGACCGGCGTGCGGCTGTAGTAGGAAAGGGACAATTCTTGCAAGTGGTTGAACATGCGCTGGCGCAGGTCAAAGCGAATGCGTTCGCCCAGCAGGCTGACCATGTAAATAAAGCCAAACACCATGAAGGCCTGCACGACTGCCAGGCCGCCATAATATTTCAGCAGCTGCACTAGCTGCTGCGTATCGTGGGCAACAATGCCCTTATCGATGATCTGCTTGGATAGGAAGGTGAATACCGAATCCAGTCCGGCGACCGTCAGGATTGACACCATGAAGGTGATGACGATTTTACGGTGCGGACGGGTCAGTCCAAGGATGCGCCGCATGGTGCGGCCGCTGAACTGGGTCTCGAACTCCTCTTCCTCAAAATATTCATCCGGCACTGGAAATCTCCTTCTCTAATTCTTCTTCGATGCGCGTTTGGATATTATAGATTTGGCGGTAAATGCCTTCTTCGGTGACCAGGTCCTCGTGTTTGCCACATTGCACGATCTGGCCTTTGTCCATCACGAGAATCAAGTCAGCATTCATGATGCTTTGGATGCGGTGGGCGATCACAAATGTGGTGCGGTCGCGCATCAGGTTTTGCAGCGCTTCGCGGATCTCTGCCTCTGTTTCCGTGTCGACGGAAGAGGTTGAGTCATCCAGGATCAGGATGCGCGGGTTTTTGAGCAGGGTGCGGGCGATGGCAATGCGTTGTTTTTGCCCGCCCGAGAGGGTGACTCCCCGCTCGCCGACCATGGTCTGATAACCATGTGGGAAGGTAAGGATCACGTCATGGACGGCAGCTGCTCGGGCCGCCGACTCAACTTCGGCATCGGTTACCTCTCGCCCAACTCCATAGGTAATGTTTTCACGAATGCTGCGCGAGAACAGGAAAGGCTCCTGCTCAACGATCCCAATATGCTTGCGCAGGTATCGTCTGGGGTAGCGGTTAAGTTCAACGCCATCCAGGTAGACCTGCCCCTGGGTATAGTCGTAGAAACGAGGCAGCAGGTTGACCAGGGAAGTTTTCCCAGAGCCGGTCGATCCGAGCAGAGCGATCACCTGCCCGGGTTGGCAATCAAAGTTGATGTTGTTCAGAACTGCTTTGCCCGGTTCATATTCAAAGCCGACCTGCCGGAAGGTTAGTTCTCCTTTCGGTGCGCCCGCCGGGTGGTAATCTCCGGTGTCCAGTTCCTCTCGCTCCTGGCGGACAATTTCCATTACCCGGTTATAGGAAACCATGCCGGTGGAAATCTGCACTACCAAACGGCCCAGGTTGCGCATTGGGAAGATGATCCAGCCAACAACTCCCATGTAAGCCAGGAAGGTACCCACTGTGATGGTGCCGTTGATCGCCATCATTGCACCTACGTAATAACCGAGCAGGATTTGCAGCCCGCAGATGACATCGGTCACCGGCCAGAAGAAGGAGTGCAGAGTGAGCAGATGTTTCCCGCGTTTGAACTTCTCCAGGTTATCACGTTCGAACTTCTCGATCTCGTACCGCTGGCGAGCAAAGGCTTTCACCACCCGCACACCACTCAAGTTTTCCTGTAAAGTGGTGGAAAGGATCGCATCTTGCTCCTGGTACGCTTCATAGACCTTGGTGATGCGCCTGAAGAAGAAAACGGATGTGACGAAGACAAAAGGAATGGCGATGATTGAAATCAGCGCCAGGCGCGTATTTAGCGTAAGCAACACCGAAAAATTGATCACGAACAGCAGCACCACGCGCCCAAAGCCAATCGCCTGATCAGCAAAGAAGCGCCGCACGGCATCGACATCTGAGGTAGAGCGCTGGATCAACTCGCCGGTTGAAGTCTGGCTGTGGTAATGGAAGGTCAGGTGCTGGATGTGGTCAAACAGGTAATTCCGCACCCGTTGGGTGATGCCTTCCGCTGTTCTGGCCGCCAGGCGGCCACTGTTGAATGAAAAACTCCCCTCAATAACCGCCAGCAACACAAAACCTCCCGCAATCATCGGCAAACTGAAAGTGGGTGTCTTTTCGCCAAAATAGTTATCCACAAAATAGCGCAGCAGCAGGTAGGTGGATGTTTTCGCCAGCGAAGCAACACCCAGGCTTAATACTGCCCCGACATATTTCATTCGGAACCCGGTCATCAGGCGCCACAAACCGGCCAGCCGGTTGGGTGAGATAGCTTTTTTAAGATCGTAATTGAGCGTTCCCGTCAGGGCTGACAAAGGACTTCCTCCTTGAATTTCGCAAAACACACAGCTTTTAATTATACTTTACTTGTTTTCTATCCGGAGACCCCGTTTATATTCGTCTCGAATGCATCCGCCAGGGATGTGTTTGTTCCGCTTACACCCCCGGTCATGGTCCCGGCTTAAATTCATGACGATTTTGGCGGTCTTGTGACAGGGAAGGCTTTATAATAGGATTATTCGCACAGAACAGCCGTAGAAACAAATCATAGTCGAGCGTAGGAAAGAGGGAGCAACAATGTCCCAGGGGAAACCCATTCGGGTAATGATAGTTGATGATCATGCTGTTGTGCGCAGCGGTTTGAAAGCCTTTTTGATGGTGTTTGACGACCTGGAGCTGGTCGGAGAAGCCAGCAGCGGGCAAGAAGCCATCCAACTTACCGACCGCGCGCAGCCTGACGTCATTTTAATGGATTTGATCATGCCGGATATGGATGGTCCGGCGACCACTCGCGCCATTCGCAGCCGCTGGCCTAAGGTTCAGGTGGTTGCCCTGACCAGTTTTCGGGAAGATGAATTGGTAAAGAATGCGCTGCAATCGGGCGCGATTGGTTACCTGTTGAAGAATGTGGGCGCGGATGAGCTGGCAAATGCGATCCGGGCCGCGAGCATAGGTCGCCCGACCCTGGCGCCTGAAGCTGCCCAGGTGTTGATTCAAGCCAGCCGCCAGCCGGTTCAGCCTGGGCATGACCTGACGGATCGGGAACGTGAGGTTCTATCGCTGCTGGTTAAAGGGATGAGCAACAACGATATTGCTGATAAGCTGGTCGTTTCCCGGTCAACAGTGAAATTTCATGTCAGCAGCATTCTTTCAAAACTAGGCGTATCCAGCCGCACGGAAGCGGTCGCGCTGGCTTTAAACAGCAAACTGGTGGATTAGCCCCGAAAGGAACCATGCATGAGCCAGCTGGTGCTGCTGCGTCACGGGCAGAGTGCCTGGAATAAGGAAAACCGCTTCTCTGGCTGGGTGGATGTCGATTTAACGGCGGTAGGGGTGAACGAGGCGCAGCGCGCTGGACAGTTCTTAAGGGAAGCAGGCTTTACATTTAATGTCGCCTTTACTTCTGTGCTCAAACGCGCTATCCGCACTTTATGGATCGTTCTGGATGAACTGGACCAGATGTGGATTCCGGTCGAAAAGACCTGGCGCTTAAACGAACGGCATTATGGCGCGCTGCAAGGGTTGAATAAGGCTGAAATGGCGGATCAGTTTGGCACTGAGCAGGTTTTCCGCTGGCGACGCAGCTATGCCATTCAACCCCCGGCGCTGGATTGGAACAATCCGCAGCATCCCCGTTTTGATCCTCGCTATCAGAGCATGGATGCCGGTGCACTACCCGCTACGGAATCTTTGGAAAATACCCTGCTTCGCGTGCTGCCTTGCTGGCAGGAAGACATCCTTCCGCGCCTGCGTCAGGGGCAGCGCGTGTTAGTTGTGGCGCATGGCAATAGCCTGCGTGCTTTAATCAAGTACCTCGATCAAATCCCAGATCAGGACATCCCTGGCCTGAACGTCCCGACCGGCATTCCGATTGTTTATGACTTATCCGAAACCATGCAGCCGGTTGGACGCTCCTATCTGGGCGATGCAGAGGTGGTGCGCGCTGCCCAAGCCGCGGCGGCTAAAGCTGCTCAAGTGAAGGGGCGCACGGATTAATTCGCAAAATTCCTCTCCGCAAACCTGACAGCTATATTGACACTGTAACGTTATTGTGCTAATATAACCCTATGAATGAGGTGTTATATGGCTAATGATACATTTGATATTCAGCAACTGGTTAATGCCAGTGGTGTGCCGCGCCGGACGGTCTATTTCTATGTCCAGCAGGGGGTTTTGCCTCCTCCGGAAGGGGCCGGTTTAGGGGCGTACTATACGGAGGACCATTTGTTGCGCTTGAAGCTGGTCCCGGTTTTAAGGAACCAGGGCCTGCGCCTGGATGAAATCCGAGAGCGTTTCTCGGAAATGCAGCCTGAAGAGATGCGCCAGCTTTTAAATGCCGAGGAAGCTGTGCAGCCCGTTAAACCACCGCAGCATGCAAAGGCGCTTACCCCGGCAGTGACCCAGACGGACCCGTTCAACCCCGGCGCCTGGGATACACGTCACTGTGTTCGTTATCAACTCCCGGCAGGTATTGAACTGCTGGTTCCGAATGACCTTTCACCCTTGGACCGACAACGGCTGAACCAGCTGCTACAGGCGGCGCGCCAGATCTTTTCTGGTCGAAATGGTTGGATTATCCCTGTGGATGCGCAGCGCGTATCCACAAATCCCAAAGACAATGGGCCTAAAAAAGGATAGGAGGATTTTCAATGGCTGAGTCTCAAACAGCTCCTTTCATTCGCATGGCGCAGATTTGCCTGCCCGATGAACTGCAGAGTGCGCTTCCTCTAGAACACACCGCGGTTCACGTGCAGATTACCGGCCCAGTCGCAGTGGTTAGGGTGGATCAGCGTTTTGGCAACCCGCTCAAAGAAGTTGCGGAATTGGATTACCTGTTCCCACTGCCAGAAGAGGCGGCGATCACCAGTTTTGAACTGCGCATCGGTGAGCGACGGATTCAGGGGGATTTGCAGGAGCGCGAGGCAGCGCGTGATGCGTATGAAACGGCCCGCGGTCAAGGCAAACGGGCGAGCCTGTTCGAGCAGCGCCGCCCCAATTTGTTTGCCGTGCGGTTGGCAAATATTCAACCTGGGGAAACCATCCAGGCCTCCATGCGCTACCAGCAGCGGTTGAAGTTTGAGGACTATACTCCCGAACAGGGCCAGGGCGGGCAATACGAATTTGTTTTCCCGATGGGACTGACGCCTAAATACGACAGCCCGCAATCTCCAGAAGAAGGGGAGGGCGTGCACGCCCCGCTTGCACAGGCGGACGAACGCATTGGACTGGTTGAAATTGATCTCGCGGTAGATGCAGGTTTTGGGATCAATGACCCGGTCAGCCCCTCGCATGCTGTTACGGTCACCCGGCTGGATGAACGCCGCTTCCAGGTGCGCCTGGATAAGCAGCAGATCCCAGATCATGATTTTGTTCTGCGCTATACCTTAAGAGAGGATGCCTTTCAGGCTGTAGCCTGGACCAGTGGGGAGGCAGATGCGGCTTATTTTCTGGCAACTTTAATGCCGCCTGCGGCAGTGGATGAATCGCAGTCTCAGCCGCGGGAATTTGTATTTGTGCTGGACCGCTCCGGTTCGATGAGCGGCGAGCCGATTATCCAGGCCCGGAACGCCCTTCGCGCCTGCTTGCGCACCTTAAACCCACAGGATACCTTCCGGATTTTGTTGTTCGATAACCAGTTGGAGTGGTTTGCATCCGAACCGACTGCATTGACAGAATCCAGCCTGCAGCAGGCGGACAAGTACCTGGATGCTGTCCAGGGGCGAGGTGGAACGGAGATCGGGGAGGCTCTGCAAGCCGTACTCGCTCTGCCAGAGGATGCCAGCCGTATGCGTTTTGTGGTTTTCCTGACGGATGGGGCTGTTTCCGGTGAGGCGCGCTTGTTGGAGCAGCTGCGGGGGAAGGTGGGTGCTGCGCGCCTGTTCACTTTTGGCATTGGACCTTCAGTCAACCGCTCCTTACTCAAACGCATGGCGCGGCTGGGGCGCGGTTGGGCTACATTCCTGCAGTTGAATGAGGATATTGAGGATGCCATTATTCGTTTTCAAGACAGCGTCTCTTTCCCGGTGCTGACCGATATTTCCCTGGAATGGGAAAATGGAAAGGCCTGGGATTTATATCCTTCACACCTGCCCGATCTGTATGCCGGGCAGCCGCTAGAGATCACCGGGCGCTGGAAACAAAGTGGAAAAGAAGCCTGCCGGGTAACAGTTCATGCAAAACGAGCCGGGCAGCCCCTGAACTTGAAGCTGGAATTACCCGCTGTGGTAAACCAAGATCAGGCGATTGAACGGATTTGGGCGCAAGAGCGGGTTACAGACCTGCTCGAACAGATCGAATTGACGCCCTCCCAGGCGGATAAACTCCGGGAAACGGTAATTGGGCTGGCGATGGAGTACAACCTGGTTACAGCGCTCACTTCGTTTGTGGCCATCGACGAACAGGTCAATGCCGTGACTGGTTCTCCGCGGGTGATCCAGGTTGCCCAGCCGCTGCCTCAGGGCCTGAACTTTGGTGCGCCTCAACCACCCACCGGGATCGTACATGCTGCAATGCAGATGAGCTCACCCCCCAGTCCTATGGCGAAGCTGTTTTCAGCTGCGGCGTTGACTGCCCCTGAAATGCTGGATGAAGCCTTGCGGTCAAAACCGGCTGGTTTTGTGCTGCCGGAGAATTCTTTAGGGAAAGAGAGGGCAGGAGCCGCTGCTCCAGTTGGCGCGGAAGAGTTAGCCGAACCAGTGGGAGAACGTGAAGAAGTGCTGCATTGGCTTGCCCGTACACAAAAGCTGAATGGTTCCTGGCAAAATGATTTGGAATGGACTGCAGCGGCGCTGATCGCTTTCCTGCGTGCCGGCTATACTACCCACACTGGAACCTACCGGCAGGCGCTGCGGCGTGCTACGCGCTGGCTGCTGGAGAACCCGGGGCGCGGGCTGGGAAGTTTCCTGCGCGCTCGCGCATTGAGCGAACTGGCGGCAGCTACTGGTGACCAAAATGACCGTTCCGCCGCACAAGCAGCTCGCCTGGTGTTGCCCAGTCCTCAAAACACGCTGCAAGCGGCTGCATTGAATCAGTCGAAGCCTGCTCCAACTGAAATTCGCAGCCTGGATGACCTGCGTCTGGCAGTTCTCGTCCGCGCCGACCTTCCGGTTGCTGTCGCCATCCTGGAGGGCCCTCATGGAGACCTGGCTCGGGTTTGGGCTGCCGCTTTATAAAACAGGCTAGAAAAACCAGGCGCTGGAACCGACGCCTGGTTTTTTACTTTTATGGTTTTCTGTTTGGGCTAAAACCGAAAAATGTAGTAATGAACAGGATAAAAGCCATCGCCAGCATGGCGGCAGGTAGTAGTTTTACCGGTCGGGCAAACGGTTCGCTGACTTGATACGGTTCTCTGGAAAGCCGGGCTAGAAAATTCTGAATGCTCAGCTTGTGAGCGCGCAGCTGCATGCGCCGGGCAAAGCGCCGCGCCAGACTGGATACACCTGGCCGGATGCGGGAAATAACGTCAATCACCAGAACGACTTCGCCATTATCTCGCCATTCTACCAGTGGTGACCACTCCCCAATTTCACTATGAGCGGCAGTAGTGATATAAGTAAAACCGGCTCGCCGGGGTTCCTGGATCACTTCGCTGATTTCGTTCATGGTTAGCACATCGAGGATGGGGATGCCTTTATACTCGAGCAGAGAGATGCGCTGCACTACCCGGTCACCGGGCCGGACTTTACGGTTTTCTCGAGAAAAGTCTGAGACGGTGCTCATCACTTCAGCAGGATAAAACTGGTTGTGTAAAGTCAATTCAGCCGCGCGTTGAAAGAGCTGGCCGCTGTTATCCTTCCCCAGGATAATCTCGTAACGATCCACATTCCAATTAAAGTCAATTTCTTGATCTGACGAGTAGGTTAACGGAGCCTCCCGCCACGTTTGGAGATATTGCCCATCACTTTGACGACCATTCCCAAACCACACCGATATTGTACCTTCCGGATAACGCATGTTTTCTTGCTCCAATCGAAATATTCGCCAATCATACCCCTGAAAAAGAAATTTGACAAATCAATTTGTGTGAATTGTCTACATGAAGTATATTAAATGTATCTACGTAGAAATCGGGGATGTTCATGACGCAAGATGGCAGCAATGAAGAATTAAAAGCTGAACAGTTTGCTGTTATACAAAAATCATCCTGCACGATTGGTGCATCTGGGTGATCGTTTGGAGATTGAGCTGGAAGGTGGCGAGATCGTTCGCGTGCGGCCAAAGGATGTGACTATTTTGCATCCGGGACCGTTATCCAGCCTGGAAGATTTGCGACCACAAACGGGAGAGGTACGGGCGGCCTGGGAAATTTTGGCGGGTGAAAAAACGAACCTGCCCGAACTGGCTGAGTTAATCTATGGAAAAAACACACCGAAAACCGCCTGGTCCGTCTGGCAGCTGCTTCAAGAAGGCACTTATTTTGAGGGTACACCAGAGGAAATTCGCGTGCGAACCCCGGAAGAAGTGGCGCGCCGAAAGCTGGAGCGGGATCGCGCGGAAGCGAACCGGCGAGCCTGGCAGGCTTTTCTGGAACGAGCACGCCAGGGAGAAATAATTCCGGCGGACCGAGAATTTTTGCGAGATGTTGAGCAGCTGGCCTTAGGCAGAGCCAACCGCAGCCAGGTGCTGCGGGAATTGGGGCGGGGGGAAACACCGGAAAATGCGCACGCTCTGTTATTAGAGCTTGGCGTCTGGGATGAGCAGCACAACCCTTACCCGGCTCGTTTGAATGTCCCTTTGCATCAACCGGACTTGACCATTCCGGATCTGCCGCAAGAGGACAGACGGGACCTGACGCACCTGGCTGCATTTGCGATTGATGATGAAGGATCAGATACCCCGGACGATGCGATCTCAGTGGAAGGCGGGCGGTTATGGGTGCATGTGGCGGATGTGGCTGCTTTGGTCGAGCCAGGATCCGAACTGGATCTGGAGGCTCGGGAACGCGGGGAGAGCCTGCACCTGCCGGAAGGCACTATTCATTTATTCCCACGCGAGGTCACGCTGCGGTTAGGCCTGGGGCTGAATGAAATATCCCCGGCGCTTTCATTTGGGATCGATCTTTCAGCTGAAGGAGAGGTCACCGGATTTGAGGTAGTTCCCAGCCGGGTTCAGGTCACCCGCCTGACTTACGAAGAAGCTGAACAGTTGATGGACCAGGCGCCTTTCGCTTCGCTTGAGCTGCTGACGAATGCCGTGCGGGAACGCCGCCGCGCGAACGGGGCGGTGATGATTGACTTCCCCGAAGCAAAGCTGGCGGTAGAAAATGGGCGAGTAGACATCCATCCCCTGCCGCCACTGCACAGCCGGGCGATCGTGGAAGAAGCGATGATCCTGACCGGGGCGGAGACGGCACGCTTCGCGTATGAAAATGGCCTCCAGCTGCCGTTTAGCCAGCAGCCGATTGTTGAAACAGATGAACGGCCTGTTACGCTTTCCGAAATGTTTGCGTTTCGCCGGCTGCTTAAGCGCAGTCATTATCAAACCAGCGCCGGGCCGCATGGCGGGTTAGCAGTACCGGCCTACTGCCAGGTGACCAGCCCGCTGCGCCGCTACCTGGACCTGGTGTCACACCAGCAACTGCGCGCGTATCTAAAGCATGCGCCGCTGCTTAGCGAAGAGCAGTTAATTGAACGCATCGGCTCAACAGAGGCTGTAACCAGGGCGCTGCGCCAGGCGGAATTGCTTTCCGAAAAACACTGGACGCTGGTTTACCTGTTACAGCACCCGGACTGGCGCGGAGAGGGTATTCTGGTTGAAAAACGGGGCAAGCAAGGAACACTTTTGATCCCGGCGCTGGCGCTGGAAACACGCGTGCATCTCAACCATGATCTTCCGCTGGACCAACTGGTCACAGTGGCGCTGACCTCCGTGGATTTGCCACAACGGGACACGCGTTTTCGACTGGTTGAATGAGTGCTTAAATGACAACCCAACCACCAGCGAAGGTGGTTGGGTTGTTGCGTAAACCTTGTTTATTTTCTATGCAGCTGCTGCTCGCATTTTTATGGATAGGTGTTATTCCAGAACCAGTTATAAGCGAAATAGCCAGAGGTGGGGCTTTCCAGGCGAATGGCAATGCGATCACTGCCTTTCAGCGCGTCCGGAATATTGAAGGTTCCGGTCAAAGTACCGCCGCTGCCAGAGTTGAAAGTGCCTACGTTGATCCCGCCTACGCCGCGCGTGCCATAGTCGCCCATGGTGACGTTGAAGGTATCATTGGCAGGGAAATTTGCGGTCTGGATGGAAACCGTCTGATCCTGCTGCACACCGGTGATGGTGAATGTAGGCACGACAAATGGGGTCGCGCTGGGGCCAGGAGTGGCTGTGGCCCCGGTGACCGGCACGCCGCCGGTGGTGTTGTTCCAGAACCAGTTGTAGGCGTAGTAACCTGAAGAATTGCTTTCCAGACGAATGGCAATCTGTTGTTGGCCTTTCAGCGCGTCGGGAATGTTGAAGGTCATGGTCATGGTGCCGCCGCTGCCTGAATTGATGGTGTCGACCAGGATGCCGCCCACGCCACGCGTGCCGATGTAGTTCATTAAGACATCGAACGTGTCATTCGCAGGGAGGTTGCTGGTTTTGATGGTCACGCTGGTGTCTTGGGTTACATCCGTGATCGAGAAGGTCGGGATGACGCCAGGAGGCAGGGTTCCGCCGGTAACCGGCACGCCGCCGGTGGTGTTGTTCCAGAACCAGTTATAAGCGTAATAGCCAGAAGTGGGGCTTTCCAGGCGGATAGCGATTTGTTTTTGACCTTTCAATGCGTCGGGGATGTTGAAGGTCATGGTCATGGTGCCACCAGTGCCAGAGTCGATCGTGTCGACCAGGATACCACCTACACCGCGCGTGCCCATGTAGTTCATCAGTACATCAAAGGTATCATTGGCGGGGAAATTGTAGGTTTTAATGGTGACGGTGCTGTCCGCTTCAACTGAGCTAATGTTGAAGGTTGGAATAACCCCAGAGGGTAAGCCGGGTCCACTGACGGGAATGCCGCTGGAGGTATTGTTCCAGAACCAGTTGTAGGCGTAATACCCCGAGGTGGGGCTTTCCAGGCGAATAGCAATCTGCTTCTGGCCTTTTAGCGCATCTGGGATATTGTAAGTGGCAGTAAAGGTGCCGCCGCTGCCAGAATTAACTGTGGCGACATTGATACCACCAACACCGTGCGTGCCCATATAATTCATGAGCACATTAAAGGTGTCATTGGCTGGGAAGTTATAGGTTTTAATCGTCACCGATTGGTCGGTGTTTACGGAGACGATATTAAACGTAGGTACAACAAAGGCCGGTTGAGCATTGCTCAAGCTGGGAGTGACTCCCGCGCCCGAGGCATTGCTCCACGTCCCGCCTATTAAAACGACGAGCAAGAACAGACTGGTCAAGAGTTTTCTTATCGATCTTTTCTGCCCTTCCATTGAGACCTCCTGCTGGTGTAACGTATGTAACTGGTTGAAGTAGATAAGGACCCAACAATAATTGGGACGGGGTAAACTGCCTGAGGTGATTTCCCCCACAAATATTATATAGCACTTCTTTTATTTTATAACCACTTTGTTAGGTTTTTTTTTGAAACCGGTAAATAAATTCGAGGTTAAAAACACTTGATATGCCAGGATAATCCCATATATCGATCATTTGACCGCTGTCCCTCAATAATCCATCTCTTGAATTCCTTTTCTGGTTCGGTTATACTCACAAAGGCCGCAGGTTGAAAAGTAGTATAAAGCTCAACGGTGAGCGAAATGGGGAATGTATATCAACGCACATGGCGAACGGATATCAGAGGAGAGGATGAATTTGATGGCGGCTTATTGGTACGCTGTGCAAAGCAAACCGAACAAAGAGGATGCGCTTTTTGAACAGTTGCAGAGCCAGGGTTTTGAAGTCTTTTTCCCGCGCATCCGTGTAAAACCGGTTAATCCCCGAGCGAAGAAAATCAAGGCCTATTTTCCCGGATATATGTTCGTATTGACTGATTTGGAGAAGGTGGGCTTTTCTGTCTTTCAATGGATGCCTTTTGCCCGTGGGATGGTTTCTTTCGATAATGAACCAGCAACGGTGCCAGACCCTTTAATCCAGGCCATCCGCCGGCGGGTAGAAGAAGTGAATCAGTCTGGGGGGAGAAGTTCTTTAATATCAACAAAGGCGACACCGTTCTGATCCAGGAAGGACCTTTCGCCGGTTACGAGGCTATCTTTGATTTACGCCTGCCCGGCAGTGAACGGGTGCGCGTGCTAATCAAGCTGCTGACCGAGCGGCAGGTGCCTTTGGAACTACATGCCGGGCAGATCCGGCAGCAAAAAAAGCAAGATCAACCGCCGCAAGAGGAACCGAATAAGCGGCAGCAAAAACAAGATCATAAAAGTTCGCATCAAAAAAGGAAAAAGTCGGGGGACTGATTTAGTTTGGAAAATTGTTGCGTTTTAATAGCGCCTGGTTTATGTTCTAATTATCTCCATTCTCTAAATTTCCGTATTTTCGAAGGAGGGATATGATATGAAAATCCTTGTCACCGGTGGTGCCGGATTTATTGGCTCGCATGTCGTCGATCTGCTGATTGACGCAGGTCATGAGGTTGTGATTGTCGATAATCTTTCGACAGGTCGGTTAAGCAACCTGAACCCCAAAGCCCGTTTTTATCAGGTGGATGTACGCAGCCCTGAGCTGGAAAAAGTTTTCGAAGCTGAGCGCCCAGAAGTAGTTGACCATCACGCGGCCCAGATGGATGTGCGCAAATCGGTGGCTGACCCGATCTATGACGCGGATATCAACGTTTTAGGTGGGTTAAATTTGCTCAATATGGCAGTCAAGTACCAGACGCGCAAGATCATCTATATTTCGAGCGGTGGAGCGGTATATGGCGAGCCGGTATCTTTGCCATGCACGGAGGATCATCCGGTGCAGCCGCTTTGTCCCTATGGGGCGACGAAATACATGCTGGAAATGTATCTGTATATGTACAAGCAAACTTACGGGCTGGATTATTCCATCATTCGTTATCCCAACGTTTATGGCCCTCGCCAGGATCCGGCGGGTGAAGCGGGCGTGGTGGCGATCTTCACGGGATTAATGCTAAAACAGAAGCCGGTCACCATTAACGGCACTGGCGATCAGGTGCGGGATTATGTGTTTGTCAAAGACTGCGCCCGGGCTAACTTGATGCTGCTAGAAAATGGCTCTGGACGTGTTTATAATTTGGGTTATGGAATCGGAACAACGGTTAACGAGATTTTCCAGCATTTAAAGGAAATTACCCGCTACCCGTTTGAAGGCGTTTACGGCGCGCCAAAAGCTGGAGAAACTTTCCAGATATATCTGGATGCCACTCGGGCAAAGCAGGAGTTGGGCTGGGAACCAACCGTTCCATTAGAGGAAGGTCTGCGTAAAACGGTGGATTATTTCCGCCAGGCTGAGCTGACAGCCGCCTGATTACCAGACCCAACCGAGCAGGATGTTGGATTATCCAATGGAAAGGCATTTCAGCAAAGGGGCGCTAATAGGAGATATTTTTCATGGAACAATGTGATATTGGTTTAATTGGACTGGCCGTGATGGGTCAGAACCTGGTTTTGAATATGAATGATCACGGCTTTAAAGTGGCCGTATACAATCGCACTGCTGCGACAACCGAGAAGTTTCTGGAAGGTGAAGCTCGCGGCACGCAGATTGTAGGCACATTTACCGTTGAGGAACTGGTCAAGCAGTTGAAGCGTCCCCGGCGGGTGATGCTGATGATCAAGGCGGGCCAACCGGTGGATGACTTCATCGAGAAGCTGCTGCCGCTGCTTGAGCCGGGGGACATTATCATCGATGGGGGCAATTCGAACTACCTGGATACCATGCGCCGCACGGCTTACGTCGAGTCGAAGGGCCTGTACTACATCGGCACTGGCGTTTCTGGCGGTGAGGAAGGGGCCCGGTTTGGTCCGTCGATCATGCCGGGTGGCTCACCTGAGGCATGGCCGCACGTTAAGGATATTTTCCAGGCGATTGCCGCCAAAGTGGAAGGCGGCATCCCTTGCTGCGATTGGGTCGGGCGCAACGGGGCAGGGCATTTCGTCAAGATGGTGCATAACGGCATCGAATACTGTGATATGCAGTTGATCGCTGAAGCGTACCAGATGATGAAGACAGGCCTGGGCATGCCGGCTGGCGAGATGGCGGAAGTGTTTGCTCATTGGAATCAAGGCCGCCTGGATTCCTACCTGATTGAGATTACCGCCGATATTTTGGCTTTCAAAGACCAGGATGGCACTCCACTGGTCGATAAAATCCAGGATACCGCCGGGCAAAAAGGGACCGGACGCTGGACGGCAGAGACGGCACTGGAATTGGGCGTCCCGCTGACCGGGATCACCGAAGCCGTATTTGCGCGCTCTCTGTCTGCATTGAAGACGGAGCGGGTGGCAGCGTCAAAAATTATCACCGGCCCTGACGCGAGTTTAGATGTGAATCAGGCGGCGTTTCTGGGTGATCTGGAACTGGCCGTGTATGCGGCGAAAATCCTCTCTTACGCCCAAGGCTATATGCTGCTGCGCATGGCAGCCGCGGAATACCAGTGGGATTTGGATTTCGGTGGCATCGCTATGCTCTGGCGGGGAGGATGCATTATTCGGTCCGTCTTCCTGGATAAGATTAAGGCGGCGTATGACCGCGACCCGGCGCTGCCCAACCTGGTGCTTGATCCATTCTTCCGGGAAGAAATTGACGCTGCCCAACCGGCCTGGCGGCATGTTGTAGCTCGCTCCGTTGAAGCAGGGATCCCTGTTCCTGCGATGAGCAGCACGCTCACCTTCTTCGATGGTTACCGCAGCGGCTGGTTACCGGCTAACCTGATTTAAGCTCAACGGGATTACTTTGGCGCGCATACCTACGAGCGCGTAGATGCCCCATCAGGTCAGTTTTTCCATACGGATTGGACAGGAACCGGCGGCAAAGTAACCTCGAGCACGTATCAAGCTTAAGCTTGAACCATTATTCTAGGATGAAACGTTCAATGTAAATTGACTGTTGAATTCTAGATCTGGTAGGGCTATAATAAGGATGGTCAGATTACTGGCAGAGCGTGGGATTCGAGCGCCCAGACATCTCCTCTCCCCTGATGGGGCTTGAATTATCCAAAGCTCTGTGGACCGGCTGCTTCATCTCTGAGGCAGCCGGTTTTTAAGCAGTTTTGGGGGAAAGTATATTGGAGGTTGTTATTTGGAAGAAAGAAATCAGAACGAGTCGTCAGCGACTGAACAATTCCTCGCTCAGTTATCGCAGCGCGTAACCCGGCGAAAGTTTTTGCGTTACATTGGAGGAATGGCGGCAGGAGTGACTCTTATTGGCGCTGGCGGTTTGACTTATGCGACCAAAATCGAGCCAGATTGGGTCGATATCACCCGCATGCCTTTGACGTTACCCGGGCTGGAAGCTGCTTTTGAAGGTTTTCGCCTGGTTCAGTTTAGCGATATCCACATCAGTGAGGCGATGACTGCGGATGAAGTTGCTCACGCACGAGAATTAATCTTGTCGTTGAAACCTGATCTGGTGGCAATTACCGGTGATTTTGTTGATGAACGGCGCGATCTGCATCAATCAGTGGCAGACCTGGCAGGGGTTTTACTTCCCCTGGCCGAACAGGTGCAAGTGCTGGCAGTGCTGGGGAACCACGATTATCGCATGGGCGCCCAGCCAATTCGCCAGATGTTGAAACAAATTGGCATTCTGGAACTAAATAATTCGGCCATCACCTTGCAGCGGGGAAAATCTTTGTTCACCTTTGCGGGCGTGGATGACATTTTGCGCGGAAAACCGCGCTTAAACAGCGCGCTGGAAAAGGTTCCAGCGACGGGAGCGGCAGTCCTGCTGGCGCATGAGCCAGACTATGCGTATGTTAGCGCGAAAACTGGCCGCTTTGACTTACAGATTTCGGGGCATTCGCACGGCGGGCAGGTGGTACTGCCGTTTGTTGGGCCACCGATTCTGCCACAAATGGGGCAAAAGTACCCCGCCGGTCTGTATTCCGTAGGACGCATGTTGCAGTACACAAACCGGGGTCTGGGTACAACTTCGCCGCATGTTCGCTTCAACTGCCGTCCGGAAATCACCTTGTTTGTTTTCGAGCCAGGTGAAGGATAAGCTTCAATTAATTAAAAAGCTGTAAAATGAAGCTAGAGCTTTGTCAAAGCTTAAAGTGGTCCGTCGGATGCCTATGCTGGTTATCGAAGCATGTTTGATGGAACACTAATCCGTCCAGGATTTGGAACAATTAGGGGGCGAAAGCAGTAGTCAGAAAAGCCAAAATGCAAGAATAAAGCAAGGAGTGATATGGATCAGGCAGACATCGGTGTCATTGGTTTGGGGGTAATGGGGCACAACCTGGCGTTGAATATAGCTCGCAATGGCTTTGCTGTCGCGGGTTATGACCTGGATGCAAAGAAAACCCAGTACCTTGAACAATCTGCGCAAGCCGGTCAGAAAGTATTGGGGGCGACTTCACCAGATGAATTGATGGCGGTTCTGGAGCGACCGCGCCGAATTCTGATGATGGTGCCGGCGGGCGCGCCGGTAGATAGCGCCATCACCCATATTGAACCGCATTTAGAAGCCGGGGACATCTTGATTGACGGGGGTAACTCCTTTTTTAAAGATACCCAGCGGCGGAGTAAACTGCTGGCAGAGAAGGGCATCCATTTTATGGGGATGGGTGTGTCGGGAGGTGCGCGTGGGGCGCTACTGGGACCGAGTATGATGCCCGGGGGGCCGAAAGAAGCCTGGGATTCCCTGGAAAAGATTTTAAAAGCCATTGCGGCAAAGGCTGAGGATGGCGCTCCCTGTGTGGCGTATATTGGTCCGGGTGGCTCCGGGCATTATGTAAAGATGGTGCACAATGGGATTGAATATGGTCTGATGCAGCTGATTGCGGAAGCCTATGATTTTCTGCACCGGGGACTGGGATTCAACGATGCTGAGTTGAGCGACATCTTTGCGGAATGGAATAAGGATAAGCTGAAGTCTTATTTAATCGAGATTACCGCGAATATCCTGGCGATGAAGGAACCGAAAATGGGCAGGCCGCTGCTCGATTATATTCTGGACGAAGCAGAACAAAAGGGAACCGGAGAATGGACGGCCGAAAACGCTTTAAATATCGGCGCCCCCGCGCCGACGATCAACGCCGGGGTAGAGAGCCGCTTAATCTCCAGTCTAAAAGAACAGCGGGTCAAAGCGAGTAAGATCCTGGAAGGGCCTACTCAGGCTTATCAAGGTGACCGGAATCAAATGGTAGACCAGGTGCGGGATGCGCTGTATCTGGGCATGATTATCGCCTATACCCAGGGAATGAATCTGATCTGCCTGGCTTCCGATGACTATGATTATGATCTAAACCTGGCGGAAATTGCGCGGATCTGGCGAGCAGGCTGCATCATTCGCGCTCAGGTGCTTAATGACATCATGAGCGCTTATCAGAAAGATCCCAAATTAGATAACTTGCTGCTGGTGGAACCTTTTCGCACCATAGCTAAGAACAGCCAGGCTGACCTGCGGAATGTTCTTCAGACGGCAATCCAGATTGGCATCCCCACCATGGCGACCAGCGCCTCCCTGGCTTATTATGATGCTTATCGCAGTGCAGTATTGCCAGCGAACCTGACCCAGGCGCAGCGCGATTACTTTGGCGCGCATACTTACCACCGCCTGGATCAAAAGGGAGTCTTTCATACGGAATGGCAAGCATAGGCAAAAACGTGGTTGTCGCCCAATCGGGCGGGCCTACAGTTGTGATTAACAGCACGCTGCGGGGCATCATTGAGGCCTGCCAGGCTGCCTCCGGCCAGTTTGGGCAGATCATGGGTGGGTATCATGGCATCGAAGGTATTTTGCGTGAAGAGCTGATCGATCTTTCCGCACAGGCAAAAGAAGAAATCGCGCTGCTCAGCGTGACGCCAGCGGCAGGCAGCATTGGCTCCTGCCGCTATAAATTAAAAAGCCAGCAGGTCGAGGACTTTGAGCGGGTGCTGGCTGTATTCAAGGCACAGGATGTGGGCTATTTTTTCTATATTGGCGGCAACGATTTCATGGACACGGCGGACAAAGTCGCCCGGCTGGCTGAACAGCATGCGATGGATCTGGTTGTGGTGGGCGTGCCGAAAACAATTGATAATGACCTGGGGGATGGTGAATTCAGGTTGATCGATCACACGCCCGGTTATGGCAGTATCGCTCGCTATTGGGCGCTTAACTTGCAAAATGCTAACCAGGAAAATGCTGGGGCCAGCCCTTCAGACCCCGTGCTGGTGATCCAGGTGATGGGACGTAAGATTGGTTTTATCCCGGCAGCAGCACGTCTGGCGGACCCTCAGCGCGAGATGCCCCTGCAGATTTATTTGCCCGAGAGTCAGATTGCATTACCAGAAATGGCTGAACGCATCAATGCAGAACTGCGGCGGAGTGGGCGTTGTATCGTGGTGGTTAGTGAAGGGCTTGATCTGGGCGATGTCGGCCCGACGCGGGATCATTTTGGACACACCGTTTATTCCGCCAGCCGCAGGTCTGTGGCGCAGATGATTGTGAATTATCTAAATGAGGTTGGGTTGGCCGCCCGTGGAGCGGCGCGTTTCAACGTGGCTGGCACCGATCAAAGGGATAATATCATTTACGCTTCCACGGTTGATCTGGCTGAAGCTTACCAGGTGGGTCAGTACGCGGTCAAGATTGCACTGGAGGGGCGCTCCGGGTGGATGAGCACGCTGCTGCGCGAGCCTGGCATTGGATATCGGGTGCGCTACGACCAGGTCCCCCTGGCGCAGATGGCAAATTCTGAGCGGCAGTTCCCACAAGCCTGGATAGCGCCCAACCGTATGGATGTAACGGATGATTTTATCCGCTACGCCCAGCCCCTGATTGGTACCGAATGGCCAGATATTCCCCTGGTCGCCGGTCGCCAACGTTTTGCCCGCCTGGAAAAAATATTCGTTCCGCAGCGCCTGCCCAGCTATGTCCCACAGGCTTATCGTTGAAAAGTTCGGCTTAAAACACGGTCTTCACAAAGTCGCTTGCCTTTTTTCGGGGTTTGGGGTAGCGGTGGCCGCAAAGCGGCTACCGCTACCCCAAAATCTCTTTTCTCCCCTTCCAACTTGCGGAGCAAGCGCAGGAAGGGGTCGGGGGATGGTCCTCTGGATTGGATTTTCACAAAGCGCCCGACTTTGTGAAAACCCTGCGGCTTAAAATCATAGTTCTTGTCAAGTTTCGACTTTCATGGTATAAAAAAAGTGCCCTGCTGTGCTCGTGATGCCGCACAACCGGTTTTGAGCCAACACTTGAAAAAATGGGAGCCTTTATTAAGTTGGTGACGCGATAGGCTACAGCCAAGGCGGATCCAACCTAGCGGCTCCCTCCTGCGAAAGCAGGTTCAAAACTTCGCAGCACACGGCATGGTAGGGCCATTTTGTTAATATCAGGAAGCCATCTCTACCCTAGAGATGGCTTCCTGATATTAATGATGCTCTCTATTGTTTGGCCCGGTGCCGTTTTTCCAGTTCCTGGCGAATATCTTCGAGGGTCAGGTTGCGCGCTGCTAACAGCACCAGAACATGGTAGGTCAGGTCGGAGACTTCTTCGATCAGGCGCTGGTCTCCCTGGCCTTTTGTCGCCAGGATCACTTCCACGGCTTCTTCCCCAACTTTCTTGACGATCTCATCTTCCCCTTCGGCGATTAAACGGGCAGTATACGATTGCGCGCTGGGATGATCGCGCCGCTCGCAGATGATTTGATACAGTTCATCGAGGGTCATTCGGTTCTTGCTCCATGGGTCGCTATGAATTCAGATAAAGGGCGGTAGAAACAGGTCGTGTTGCCGGTATGGCAGGCAGGACCGGCGGGTTCCACGCGCACCAGCAGCGTATCCGCGTCGCAGTCGACGGCGATACTCACCACACGTTGGGTATTGCCAGAGGTCGCGCCTTTGTGCCACAATTCCTGCCGGCTGCGCGACCAAAAATATGTTTCGCCGCTGCGTAGTGTGGCTTGCAGTGCTTCCTGGTTCATATAAGCCAGCATGAGCACCTGTCCGGTGCGGTCATCCTGGATGATTGCCGGGATTAATCCCTGGTCGTTATATTGGATCTGCATTCGATTTTGACTTTCCTCAGGTAATTGACTGGCTGGTTGTGATTTCCCGGACCGGGATATTCTGTTCCGCGAGGTAGCGCTTCAGTTCTGCAATTTGCAGTTTCCCATCGTGGAATAGAGAGGCGGCCAGGGCGGCGTCGGCGCGGCCTTCGCTCAGTACCCTGGCAAAATGGTCCATGTCACCGGCTCCTCCGGAGGCAATGACCGGTACGGATACCGCATCCGCGATGGCGCGGGTCAGTGCAATATCATAACCGTTGAGCGTGCCATCCGCATCCATGCTGGTCAGCAAAATTTCTCCCGCGCCGGCTGCCACGCCGCGCACCGCCCATTCGACGGCATCCAGGCCTGTTGGGGTGCGTCCGCCGTTGACGACGACTTCCCATTGGCTAACTCCCGGCGCATCAGAGCGGCGCGCATCGATTGCCAGCACCATACATTGTGAACCAAAGCGGTCAGCTCCTTCGCTGAGCAGTGCCGGGTTGCGGACAGCCGCCGAGTTGACGCTGACTTTATCTGAGCCGGCCAACAGCATGCGGCGCATATCTTCTACGCTGCGCACGCCGCCGCCCACCGCTAACGGCATAAACACCTGGTCGGCAACCTGCCGGACGGTTTCGGCCACGGTGGCGCGGCCCTCGGGGGTAGCAGAGATATCCAGGAAAACCAGTTCATCCGCCCCGGCCGCGTCATAAATACGCGCCTGTTCCACCGGGTCTCCGGCATCGCGTAGGTTCAAGAAATGGACCCCCTTTACCACGCGCCCATTAGCAATATCGAGACAGGGAATGATGCGTTTCGCGAGCATTTCACCTCAATTTTTAGAAGAAAAAACGCCAGGGCTGTTTAAGGCAAACAATTCGCCGGGATCAACGCTCCCTTCGTAAAGCGCGCGCCCGACGATTGCCCCGGCCAGCCCGGCAGCTTTGGCATTTTCAACATCGCTCAACTGGCTGACGCCGCCTGAGGCGATTACCTGCAAGCCATTAACCTGCGCCAGCTGCTGTGTGGCAGCCAGGTTGAGACCAGTTTGCAAGCCATCCCGGGCGATATCGGTAAATACCAACCAGGTGAGCCCGGCTGCACGCAGGGAACGGGCCAGGTCGAGGGCTTGAACAGGCGTGTCACTTTGCCAGCCGCGTACCTGCACGCGCCCATCGCGTGCATCCAGACTGGCGGCGAGCCGAGTGCTGCCCCAGCGCGCCAGCGCCTGTGGCAAAAGCTGCGGCAGTTCGATTACCGCCGTGCCTAAAACCGCCCGCGTAACACCCTGCTCCAATACGGTCTGGATTGCCTCCGGCGAGCGCAGCCCGCCGCCAAACTGAACCGGAATGTTATTCTGGAGGGCCACTTTCAAGATTGCCTGGAGGGCCTGCTGGTTCGCGGTTTGCCCGGTTCCGAAAGCGCCGTCCAGGTTGACCACGTGCAGCCAGGTAGCCCCGGCATCGATCCAGCGCCGGGCAGCAGCGGCTGGGTCGGGCGAGTAGCTGGTCTGGCGGGAGGGGTCGCCTTCTTTGAGGCGTACGACCTGTCCATTTCGCAGGTCGATGGCTGGGAAAACAGTAAAAGTGCTCTGGTCCATGTACGCTCCGCACGTCCTAGATCTTGAAGAAATTTTCCAGTACCTGCAGGCCTATCCGCTGGCTTTTTTCTGGATGAAACTGCACGCCAAACAGGTTATTATGCTGCACAGCGCTGGTAAAGGCGATGCCGTAATCGGTATAAGCAGCCCGGTCGCCAGGTTCAGCATTAGCGCAGTAAAAAGCATGGTTAAAGTAAGCATATGCGCCCCGGGGGAGGCTGCGGAAAAGAGGCGTGTCAGGCTCGAACCAGAGTTGATTCCAACCAGTATGCGGCACTTTCAGCTTCTGGAAATCAGGGAAATGCTGCACTTTTCCGGGAAGCAGAGCCAGGCCGGGAAAAGCGCCGAATTCTTCGCTGAGATCAAACAGCGCCTGCATACCGACACAGATCCCAAACAGTGGGTCGCCGCGGCGGTAAGCTGCTTGCAGCGGCTCGATGAGGCCCCGTTCGCTCAGGCCTTGCATAAAGCTGCCGAAAGCGCCTACGCCAGGCAGGATCACTCGACCGGGTTGGTTTAATGCTTCCGGCCGGCAGGTCACTTCGACATTAAAGCCCAGCTTTTGCAAGGCGTTGTGCACCGAATGCAAATTGCCGGTTCCGGCATCGATTAAAAGAGCATCGGAATGCTGCATTGGCTGCTCCTAAAACAGGATCCCTTTACTGGAAGGCACCTGACCGGCTCGCCGCGGATCAATGCGTGTAGCTGCACAAAGGGCGCGGCCAAGGGCTTTGAACAGGGCTTCTGCCTGGTGGTGATCGTCTCGTCCGTAGCGCACTGCGGCATGCAGGTTACAGCGCGCATTGAGCGCGAAACTCTCCAGAAAGTGGGGAATGAGTGAGGTTGGCAGGCTGCCAACGCTGGGGCCGTGCCATTCGGCTTGAATGACGCTGTAGGGCCGCCCAGAGAAATCGACTGCCACCCAGGCCAGGCTTTCGTCCATAGGGCAATCGGCGGAAGCCATGCGCACAATCCCGGCCCGGTCGCCCAGGGCTTGCTGAAAGGCGCTGCCCAGGGTCAGTGCTACGTCCTCTACCGTATGATGTGGATCGATGTGCAGGTCGCCTTTGGCCTGAATATACAGGTCAAAGAGGCCATGCACGGCGACCTGCGCCAGCATATGATCCAGGAAGGGCAGGCCAGTCTGCACTTCATGCCGCCCGTTTCCGTCGATATCCAGGCGCACCTCGACCTGGGTTTCCCCGGTTTTGCGTTGAATGACTGCCTGCCGGGTTTGCGCCTTTGATTCTTCACCGGTTACCGGAATAACCTGCCTGGCGTCGCCATCCGAGAGACGTTGATCGGTGCTGTCTAGTTCTTGCAGGGCCGCAATCACGGCCTCTGTATCCTGGGGGCGGCCAACGCTGACACGAATATAATCTTTGAGCAGGGCGTTATCGTAGTAACGAACCAGGACGCCGGACTGCGCTAGGCGGTCTTTAAGCGTTTTTGCCGGGCGCTCGCTGACTTTGCAGAGAATGAAGTTGGCCTGGGAGGGATAGGGGCGCAGGTAGGGGATAGAATGGAGCTGCGTGAACAAACGCTCGCGTTCCGCGCGCAGCCGGGCAACATTTTCCGCCAGATAGCCCAGATCTTGTAATGACGCCAGCGCTGCTTCACTGGCAGCAACGTTCACATTATAGGGCTGCTTGGCCTTCCAAAGTGCGGGCAGCAGCCAATTTGGAAAAGCGCCATAGCCCACGCGCAGACCGGCCAACCCGGCCCACTTGCTGAAGGTACGCAGCACCACCAGGTTTTCCCGGTGGACCACCTCAGACAACCGCGAGCGTTTTTCGCCTAATAATCCACCTGACTCAACAAACTCGATATATGCTTCGTCTATAACTACCAGGGTAGGCAGTTGCAACAGTACCTCAATTTCCTCCAACGCAGGCAGGCTGCCATCCGGGTTGTTGGGTGTGGTGATAAAAATGGCTTTGGGCTGGTGCATTGCGACAGCCTGTTGGATGCCGGCCAGGTCCAGGGAGAAGCCGGGCAGGCGAGGTACCTCGATCACCTGCCCGGTGTTAAGCAGGGTATCGAATGGATACATGCCAAAGGTAGGCGGGCAGTTGATCACACAGTCACCTGGCTCAAGCAGCACGCGCAGCAGCAGGTCGATGAGTTCGTCTGCTCCGGCTCCGGCCAGCAGGTTTTGCATTGGAACGCCGGTAAAGCTGGAGAGGGCCTGGCGCAGTTCGCGGCTTTCTGGGTCCGGGTAGATGTGCGGATAAGCGAGATTGGCCAGCACCTGCTGCACTTTCGGGGAAGGACCGTAAGGGTTCTCATTTGCATCCAGCTTGACGATCTTTTCCGGCGGCAGGCCCAGGCGCGCTGAAAGCACCTCGAAAGGTTCGATCGGCGTATAGGGCGGGAAATCATCGAAACGCGGCGCAGTTTTCATTTCTTCACCGGTTCTGGTTGGTTCTCAGAACGCGCCCGTAAAAGCGCCGCGTTGGCGTGCGCGTCCAGGCCTTCCGCCTGGGCAATCACTGCGGCGGCTGGGGCGATCTTCTGGGTGGTCGCCGGGTCGAGCGCGATCAGCGAGACGATGTGGACGAAGTCGAGCACGTTGAGCGGCGAGGCGAAGCGGGCTGAACCGCTGGTAGGCATCACGTGGGAAGGCCCGGCAATGTAGTCGCCCAGCACTTCAAAGGAATTCTCGCCGATAAACACGCCGCCCGCCGCGTATACTTTTTCAGCCAGCCGCCAGGGATCGCGCACAGCCAGGCAGAGATGTTCTGGCGCGTACAGGTTTGCCAGGTCGACGGCCTCCTCGAGATCTGCCGTTAGAACCGCTCCTGAACGGTTATCCAGTGAGGCGCTGATGATCTCCGCCCGCCCGCGTTCCTCGAGCTGGCGAGCCACTTCTACCTGAACTTTCTCGATCAAGGTCTGTGAAGGGCTGAGCAGGATGGCTGCGGCTAATACATCATGTTCAGCCTGCGCTAGCAGGTCGGCGGCGACCCAGTCCGCCCGAGCCGTTTCATCGGCGATCACCACTGTTTCGGTGGGTCCAGCCAGGCTATCGATGCCTACCACGCCATACACCTGGCGCTTTGCGAGGGTCACGAACAAATTGCCTGGGCCAAAGATTTTATCCACCGGGCGGATGCTGGTTGTGCCAAAGGCGAGTGCGGCAATCGCTTGCGCGCCTCCAATGGCATATACTTCGGTGATGCCGATCAAGGCGGCGGCAGCCAGGATAATTGGCGCAATACCTGCCCCGCTTGAGGGCGGAGCGACCAGCACAATTTCAGAAACCCCCGCGACCTGAGCCGGAATGGCGGACATCAGCACCGTAGAGGGCAGGGGAGCCGTGCCCGCCGGAACATAGATGCCAACCCGCCGGATCGGGCGCACATACTGGCCCAGCGTGCCGCCCAACGCTTGAGTCATCCAGGAAGTGACCGGCTGCGCCTGGTGGAAACGGCGGATGCGGTCCGCTGCCAGTTCCAGCGCATCGCGCTGTTCAGCGGGCAAGTTTTCCAGGGCCGCCTGCATGTCTTCCTTTGGAACCAAAAAACTGGCAGCTTTACGCCCATCCAGGCGCTCAGTCCACTCGCTTAAGGCTGCATCACCACGCTGGCGCACATCTCGCAGGATGCGATCTACCACCTGGGTTGGAGTGAGCGCTTCGCCAAAGGTTTGCTGGATGCGTTCCAGCACGCTTTCTGGAACGGTCATATCATCAATCGGCTGGCGTTTCAATAAAGTGTTCCGGGCAGTCGCCGGGTCATATCGTATTAACATGTGCTGATTCCTCCATGAACCAGGTTGCTGAGCTTATTTTTCTGCGAGCGCTTGCAGCATTGCCATATAGCGCGGCGGCTCTTCATCAAAAATATACGTGACCGGCATGACTACCACGCCGCTGCCGCCAATCTCGCGCAGTTCAGTGATGGCCTGAAAAATTTGGCTGCGCGGGACAATGATATTTACCGCGAACCAGTTAGGGTCTTGCTCGCGGACGATGACTCGCGATACAGTCGGCCCTTGCAGCCCGGCGATAACCGGCTGGCTAAAAATACGTTCGGCGATAGCCTCTGGCGAAGAGCCGCGCATGTTGGCAAAGATAGCCAGGTTATCGCTGGCGCGCAGGTGCGCTTCAAAGAACTCCAACAGCTGGCGGGCGACCCGCAGCGCAAGCGGGTTGGTGTTTAATACATTTTTATTTGCAATCAAGGCTGCCTGGGAAGGCTGGATTAATCCACCCGCCAGCTGGCGCAGGCGGTTATCCCGCAAGGTTTGCCCGGAAGAAACCAGGTCCGAGATCATATCGGCATAGCCGATGGATGGGGCCGTTTCCAGGGTACCTTCGGCGGAAATCAAGGTGTAAGCGATGCCGCAGTCGTCCAGGAAGCGCCCGGTCAGGCTGGGATATTTGGTGGCGATGCGCAGCGGGCGGCCCAGGTTTGCGGCATAATGGCCCAGGTCATCTACATTCTGCACGTCTGTCCAGCTTTCCGGCACAGCCAGGTTGAGGGAGCACTGGCCAAACCCGAGGTTATCATGCAGCACCAGCACGTTGCCGTTATCGCCCCGGCGCTCTTCGATCACATCGATACCGGTGATACCGAAGTCCACGCTGCCGTCACGCACACTAACCACGATATCCCCCGGCCGTTGGAAGAGCACGTGCAGTTCAGGCAGGGCAGGGATGCTGGCTTCGTACTGGCGCGGGTTGGGTTTATAGACCTTCAGCCCGCAGGCATTCAGAAATTCAGTCGCATCTTCTGCCAGGCGGCCCTTCGAGGGCAGTGAGATGCGGACATTCGATTGGGATTCGGTTGTTGTTGAAGACATGCTCTACTCCTTATTTTCGCAGGGCGGGTTACCTGCCGGGTTTCTTTTATACTTTCCATAATTCAATCCGAATAACAAATACCCCCCGGCGACCGGGGGGTATTTATGCTCAGGAAGGACCGCAGAAAACGGAACCGACCTCCACCGGTCAGGCTGGGGGGAGGCTGGTATGATGATGAAAGCAAACGATGCAAGTGCGGTTCATGGTCGCTAATATAACAGACAGCCTCAGATTTGTCAATAAAGTTTCATGCTTATGCGTTGAAACCTGGTACCTTACTGCTTTTAAATCGTTAAGCTAGTACCCGGCGGCGTAAATAGCTCTATGGTTATCGTCACGCGCCGGGTCCTTTAAACAGTCGGGCGGACAGAGTTAAGCAACTACAGAGGTATTTACGCCCGACTGTACTAGCTTAGTGCCGGAAGTGGCGCACGCCGGTGGTGACCATGGTCAGACCGGCTTTATTCGCGGCTTCGATTGATTCGGCATCGCGGACAGAGCCGCCAGGTTGAACGATAGCGGTCACGCCGGCTTGCGCGGCGGTTTCTACCGAGTCAGGGAAGGGGAAGAAGGCATCTGATGCCATTACCGACCCTTTTGCCTGTTCTCCGGCGCGTTCGATGGCGATGCGCACGCAGTCAACCCGGTTCGGCTGTCCTCCGCCAATCCCGACGGTGGCTTCAGCCTGCACCAGCACAATCGCATTTGACTTGACATGCTGGCAGGCTTTCCAGGCGAAGCGCAGCGCGGTCCATTCTGCGCTGTCTGGCTGGCGTTCGGTGACTACCTGCCATGCTGCCGCATCTGCCGGGTCGCCAAAGTCCCGCGTTTGCCACAGGAGCCCCTGATTGACGGTGCGAATCTCATAAGCCGGTGACAGCCGTGCATCGGGAGCGCTCACCAGACGCAAGTTCTTGCGTTTTGATAGTTTTTCGAGGGCTTCAGGCGTAAACTCGGGAGCGATAATGCATTCCACAAACAGGCTGCCTAACGCCTCAGCAGTAGGCCCGTCAAAGGGTTGGTTCGCGGCAATCACCCCACCAAAGGCGGAAACCGGATCGCTGGCCAGGGCCGGTGCGAAGGCGTCCACCAGGGTATCAGCGCTGGCAATCCCGCATGGGGAGAGGTGTTTCACAATGGCAATGGTTGGGCGGCTGCCAAAAGCCAGCGCCGACCGCCAGGCCGCGTCGAGGTCCAGCAGATTGTTGTAGGAGAGTGCTTTGCCTTGTAGAACCTGCCCACCCAAGGCCTCATCCGTGCCAGCCTGCGGGTCCAGGTGATACAGACGCGCCTGCTGGTGCGGGTTCTCGCCGTAACGCAGTTCGGTATAGGGCAGGTTTGCCAACCAGGCTGGAACCGTGACCGCTGCCTTTTCTTCTGAAAATGCCTGGCGCAGATAACCGGCAATAGCGGTATCATATCCGGCCGTATGCTGGAAAGCTTTTACCGCCAGGTTTTGGCGCGTTAACAGGCTCACCTGGCCTTGCGCGTGCAGCGCTTCCAGGATGGCAGCGTAGTCCACCGGGTCGGTAACCACCGTCACGCGCGTGTAATTCTTGGCCGCAGCGCGAATTAACGCCACTCCACCGATGTCGATGTTTTCAATAGCATCCTCTAATGTCACACCTGGTTTGCGAACGGTATCCTGAAAAGGGTACAGGTTGACGACAACCAGGTCGATCGGCCGGGCATGGATGCGTTCCAGGTCCGCCAGGTCGCCGGCGGATTCGCGCGCCAGAATGCCCCCATGCACTGCTGGATGCAGCGTCTTGACCCGCCCACCCAGTACTTCTGGGCTGCCAGTATAGCTGGCAACGTCTTCAACCGCCAGACCGGCGGCGCGCAAGGCTGCCGCGGTACCACCGCTGGCAAGCAGATCCCAACCCTGCTGCGCCAGGCCCCTGGCTAACGTTTCCAGACCAGTTTTATTCGAAACAGATAGTAAAGCAGTTGGCATGCGATATCCTCTAACGTCCCTTTCCGAACGGCTCAGGCGTGCCCCCCCAGGTAGGCTTCGATCACCATCGGGTTTTCGAGCAGTTCCTGCGCTTCACCTTCCAGGGTGATGCGCCCGGTTTCCAGCACATAGCCGCGGTCGGCTATCGACAGCGCCATCTGTGCGTTTTGTTCGACCAGCAGAATGGAGGTGCCTTGCGTATTGATCTCGCGGATGATCTCAAAAATTTGCTCAACCAGGATCGGTGACAGGCCCATGGATGGTTCATCCAGCAGCAGCAGGCTGGGGCGCGTCATCAGCGCGCGGGCGATGGCCAGCATTTGCTGCTCACCGCCCGAGAGCGTGCCGCCGTACTGCTTGCGGCGCTCGCGCAGGCGCGGGAAGCGGTTCATCACCGATTCCAAATCCTGCTGGATTTGAGCCCGGTCCTGATAAGATATAGGCGCCCATTTCCAGGTTTTCCTGAACGGTCAGTTTCGGGAAAATATGACGACCTTCAGGAACCTGAACCACGCCGCGCCGGACGATAATCTGCGGCGGAACCACGGTAATATCTTCGTCTAGAAAAGTGACTTTGCCCATTCGCGGGCGCAGCAAGCCAGAGATGGTGTTAAGGGTGGTCGACTTTCCCGCGCCGTTGCCGCCAATTAATGCGACAATTTCACCTTTCTCCAGGTGGAATTGGATTCCTTTCAAGGCATGGATGGCGCCGTAATAAACATTAAGGTCTTCGACTTGGAGCATCATTGATGTTTTCTTTCTCGGCGGAACTTTTCGGAAAGTTTGGCAGCCCCCGGCCCCAGGTAGGCTTCGATCACGCGCGAGTTGGATTGGATTTCCTTGGGCGTACCTTCGGCAATCTTGGTGCCATAATCCAGCACCGTGATCTGCTCGCAAATGCCCATCACAACGCGCATGTCATGCTCAATCAACAGGATGGTGATACCCAATTCGTCGCGCAAACTTTTGATGAAGCGGGTCATTTCGTCTGTTTCCTGCGGATTCATGCCTGCGGTAGGCTCGTCCAATAGCAGCAGGCGGGGTTTGTTGGCCAGAGCGCGCGCAATTTCCAACCGGCGCTGAGCGCCGTAGGGTAAATTTACGGCAAGCTGGTCGCCCAGTCCAGTCAGATGCACAAATGCCAACAGACGCTCAGCTTCGCTGAGAGAAGCTTTTTCTTCCCGATTGAAACGCGGGTTGCGTAAGATAGCATCTATCCAGCCGTTTTTCAAGTGAGGATACTGGCCGACCAGGATGTTTTCCAAGGCCGTCATATTCGCGAACAGGCGAATGTTCTGGTATGTGCGGGCGATGCCCAGGTGCGCAACTTCGTTGGTAGGCAGCCCCTGGATGGGCTGTCCATAGAACAATACCTTCCCCTTCTCAGGAGTATAAAAGCCGGATATGCAGTTGAAGAGGGTCGTTTTTCCAGCTCCATTCGGGCCAATAATACTGGCGATGGTTTGTTCAGGGACGATCAGATCCACCTGATCGACTGCCGTCAGCCCCCCGAAAATTTTGGATACCTGGCGCGTTTCTAAGGTTGCTTCCATGTTACACCCCTTCCACCTTTACTTCCCTGGCCAGTTCCTCAGGGACAGGTTTGGCTTCCGCCTGCCTCTCTAACTTTGGCCGCGTGCCTGGCCACAACCCTTCCGGCCGCAGGATCATCATCACCACCAGCAGTGCGCCGAAGAACATCAACCGGTAAATATCCAGCTCGCGCAGCATTTCGGGCAGCCCTTTCAAAGCGAAAGCGCCCAGGATAATCCCCGGAATGCTGCCCATACCGCCGACGATGACCAGCGCCAGCACGTTGATCGATACCATCAATGTATGATCTTCAGGGCCGGTAAACTGGTTGCGCGAGGCGAACAGCACCCCGCCTAATCCGGCAAAGGCCGCGCCGATCGCCAGGGCAAGCAGCTTGGATTGAAAGGTGTTAATGCCAGTAGCGCGTGCAGCTACTTCATCTTCACGGATAGCGACCCAGGACCGCCCGGTACGGGAGTTTTGCAGCCGGTTTGTCACAAAGATAATTAGCAAGACCGACAGGATGATCAAATACATGAAGTCGATATCCGAGCTGAAGGCCTTGCCGAACAGGGTTGGCCCAGCGATATCGCGCACGCCTTTCGGCCCGGCGGTGAAGTCTGTGAGCAGGTCGCTTTTGAGTAGGATGCGAATAATTTCCCCAAAGCCAAGCGTAACGATGGCTAAATAGTCGCCGCGCAGGCGTAGAATAGGCAGTCCTAAAAGTACGCCGGTCAATGCGGAAAGCACAATCGCGATAACCAGCACAATCCAGAAGTTCCACTGCAAGTGATGGGGGGTTGGCGCGGTCAGCAGAGCGACTGTATAAGCGCCAATGGCGAAAAAGGCCACATAACCGAGCACCAGCTGCCCTGCCAGGCCAACGATGATATTAAGCCCCAGGCCGAGAATCACATAAATACCGACGGTGCCGATAATGTAATTCCAGTACGAACCCCAGGTGCGGGGTAGGAAGAACAGGATTCCAGCCACCAGCGCATACAGGACGTAGAGAGCAAAAGGTGTGCGCTGGATTTTACGAAGAAAGGATCCGCCTGAACCAGCTGACCATTGACTGATCCAACCGCGCAGGCGTTTTCCGGGAGCAATGCGACGCAAGCTGTAGAAGAGCAATCCCCCCAGCAGCGCAGAGACCAGCATCAGCGCCAGGTGCAGGAAAAAGGCGCTCGCTCCACTCACATTGAACAGGAACAGCTTCATCGAGTCAGTGGAAACCATGGCCAGCTGCGAGCGCGGGTCGATATTATTCGCGATTAAGAAAGCAAATATCAAGGATAAGGCAGCAGTCAGGAAACCGGCCACAAGACCAGCAACGGAGCTGTTTACCACAGCATGGGTAAGCGTGTCGAACTCTTGATGTACGCCCGGTTTGGCTGCCTGCCAACCATTCCACAGGCCGATTAACCCCAGGAAGGCTACCAGATATCCCACGGCGGGCTGCTGGCCGGCTGCTGGGGCATTGCCTAACACTTTGGCAACCAGGACAGCCCCGGTAACCGTGAAACCAATCAGCGCCAGGAAAATAATGACGACAGAGAAGGTGATGCCGGTGTTGATACTTTTCCGAATAGGAGAGGCAGTCATTAGATCTTCTCCTCAGAAAGGGCTTCGCCCAATATTCCCGAGGGCCGGATGATGAGCACCAAAACCAGGATCGAAAAAGCGATGACATCTTTGAGCTGGAAGTCAATTCCTAATGCGGCGGGGCCAACCGCCTCGATAATACCCAGGAACAGGCCGCCGATCATCGCGCCGGGAATATTGCCGATGCCGCCCAAAACTGCCGCGGTAAAGGCTTTTATCCCGGGGATAAACCCAATAAAGTAATAGACAATACCCTGGTGAATACCCCACATCACCCCGGCAGCCCCGGCTAGCACGCCGCTGATAATAAAGGTCTGGCTGATCACTTTATCGACGTCGATACCCATCAGCGCGGCTGTTTTCTTGTCTTGTGCCACGGCGCGCATAGCCCGGCCAAACTTGGTGCGCTGTACCAGCAGGTACAGTCCGACCATTAGCAGAATGGAGAGCGCGAAAGAAAACACGCCTGTATATGTGACTACCACTTCGCTGCCAGAAATGGGGATATTCCATCCCTGGCCGCGGGTTAGAAAATCGGGGTTGGTATAGTTGCGGCGCTGCGGCCCAAACAAAAGCTGGGCCGCATTTTGTAAGAATATGGAAGCGCCGATAGCGCTGATTAATGGGACGAGACGCGGCGCGTTGCGCAGTGGGCGATAGGCGATGCGTTCCAGGAAATAACCGACCGCAGAGGAAACAAGCATTCCGACCAAAAATGCGATAATGACGGCAAACACAGGATAGGCGTTTAAAAAAGTGAGTTTTGGATCGCTGGCCGATGCTATTGTAACTGTGTTTAGAGCCTCAAAAACAAAATATCCGCCAAATGCGCCAAGCATCATCACTTCGCCGTGGGCAAAGTTGATCATAAACAGGATACCGTAAACCAGGGTATAGCCAATCGCAATCAAAGCATACATCCCACCAAGGATCAGACCAGAAATTCCGAAGCGTACCCAGGTATCCAAACCATATTCCGCGTTGACAAAAACTACCGTATAAATTCGCCAGAGCATAACTGCAATAATCGCCGCGCTGATCACCCAACGCGCGGTGCGGGTTATATTCGCATACCTCTGAAATGGGATCGATAATCGGTTTGAACTCATAATTTATTCGTTTTCCTGTGGGGAAAGCAAGCTCCCTTCTAAGAATGAGGAAGTGGTGGAAAGGGATTTCCCTTTCCACCACATTTACTTCTTCAGCTTGCGTGAACTACTTGGGCGCAACGACCCATTGACCATCCTTTACCATGTAGAAGATGGGGCCAGAGGAGTTGCATTCACCGTTCTGATCGCAGGTGATTGTGCCGCTCAAACCTTTGTAGTCTTTCAAGTTGCGAACGGCATTCACAAGGGCGCCGCGGGGGATGAGCAGTGTGCCATCCGCACCCTTTACCGCTACGGATTTAATCGCAACCATCAAAGAAGCCGCGGAGTCGTAAGCATTCCAGGTGTAAGGGGAAAGAGAGCCGGCTTCCTTACCAAATTCTTTGAGGTAAGCCGCGTCAAACTTGGTGCGTTCAGGAGAGGCAGGCGGGATGAGCGCAACCGAGTAAGCGCCTTCGCCGTTCTTGCCGGTGCGGTCAATAAAGTCCGCGCCGAAGGTGCCATCGCAGCCGAAGAACGTGACGCCATTCAGGCCGGATTGAGCCATCTGGTTGACCAGAATAACTGCTTCCTGAACGTAACCACCATAGTAGAGCACATCTGGTTTCTTTGCTGCAACCGAAGAAAGTGGGGCGGTGTAATCCGTCTCATTTGGCGTAATGGCCTGTTCTGCCACAACCTCGCCGCCAATTTCCTTGAAGTGGGTGGCGACGACATCAGCCAACCCCTGACCATACGCCTGACCGTCGTGCATGACGGCGATCTTCTTCTTGCCGAGAACATTGTAGATGTATTCCGCTGCGAATTTCCCCTGAGCCGCATCCGTGAAGGCGACACGGTTGAAGACTTTGGATCCACCCTTGGTCAGGTCAGGATTGGTCGCCGAGGGAGACATCATGGGAATGCCCAGTTTTTCATAAATGGGCATTGCTGCGGCAGTCGCGCCAGAGAAGATATGCCCGGCAACGGCAACCATGGTTGGGTCTGAAGCCAGTTTATTGGCGACAGCTGCGCCACCCTCAGGGGTGCCGCCGTCATCCTGGACGACTAATTCGAACTTGAAACCATCCACGTCGCCGGCATCGGCAACGGCGATTTTTGCGCCCTGAGAAATATCGACACCGAATTGGGCATTATCGCCGGTCATAGGGGCGCCCATGCCGATCTTTACAGTTTGCCCGGCAGGGATCTTGGCGCAGCCAAAAGCGTCACCCGCGCAGGGATCGTTCCCTGTGGATGCGGCAGCGGTGGTCGCGGTCGGTTCAGCACCAGCCGGGGCAGCGGGGGCAGCCGTTGGCGTGGCTGCCGGGGCGCAGCTGGCCAGGACCATTGCCAGCAGCACGAGGATACTTAATACAATAGAGCGAGCTTTCATCTTCTGTTTCTCCTTCATGAATGATTGAACAACCTGCGATGAAACAACTTAAAACAGTAGCGCGCTTGAGATTTGATTTTGCTAACTTTTCACCCTTTTAATAAGCAACATCAAAGGGAGAAAGGCGAGCACCTCCTTTCAACACCCAGCCCATCATCTCTCAAACCTGGACTGACAACGGTCTATGATTACAGGCGTGCTGGCAAAGATTGTTGCTCAGTCTGGGAATGTGGGGTTCTAAAGCTTATCTGAAAAATTCTTCTGTGTACCTAAAAGGTGCAAAACATTTTGTCGATGATAAATATAATTGGTTGTTTTGTCAATAGTTGAAAAGAATTTCTTCCGAATGGGAAAAGTTTTTTGTAGGGAATGTCGATTTATTTTTTTTATCGATTAGTGCAAAGTATGAAGATAGAAAGAATGTTTGGCAGCCGGGGAAATAACAGCCAGCAATTTCCGAGCTTATTGTACAGGATTGCCTGGAGAAAATTATTTCGTTAGAACTTGTTTTGCAAGTTGGGGAAGGATCTGGGCCACATCTGCTCGGAAGATGACATCCGCGTTGGAATCCAAAAAAGTGGGGGTAAGATTGTTGATGATCAGCCGCGCGCCATTTTCGACAGCCAGTTGGGGCAGAGAGGCCGCTGGCCAGACTTCCAGGGATGATCCGACCACCAGCATGACATCTGCCAGGAGGCAGTGTTCTTCAGCCATCTGCCAGGCATCCATAGGCAGCATCTCGCCAAACAGAGTAATATCTGGCTTCATGATTTGGCTGCATTTAGGGCAGTGGGGCAGGCGGTCTTTTGCCCCTGCTTCCCCTGCCAGGGCTGCCTGGAATTGTTCGGATGGGTAAGTTTCTGCACAATGCGGGCAGGTGAGCGTGCGTAGGGAGCCATGCACTTCGGAGATGGCTTGAGTGCCCGCGCGCTGGTGCAAATCATCGATGTTTTGCGTGATCACAGCTTTCACCACCCCGGCTTGCTCCAGATCTACCAGAGCCCGGTGAGCCGGGTTGGGCTCGGCAGCCCAGATGCCTTGCAGCAGCGGGCGCAGCCAGTCATAAAACCGTTGCGGTCGGGAACGAAAGACTTCTAAAGAGGCAACTTCCATAGGATCAAAGCGTTCCCACAGTCCGGTATTGGCTGAGCGGAAGTCTGGAATTCCCGAGGGCGTGGAAATGCCCGCGCCGGTGAACACGACCGCGTGCTGGGCTGAGCGAAGCAGGTCGGCTGCCTGGGCCAGGGCAGCATTCGAGGGATCCGTCATAGGGGTATGCGTTGCGCCAGGCGTTCGGCTAGATTGTTGTACTGCGTGCTGACAGCGCTGCCGACCTGTACCTGGATAAGTGGAATATTGCGCGTCGCAGCCTGAAAAGCGATTTCAGGTGCGGGGGGAATGACCTGCGCGACAGGGATGCCCAGGGTTTCCTGAATATGCATGATGGATAACTGCGCATCGGCGCGAATGCGGTTGATGCTTACCAGGGTGAGCAATTTAGAATTACCGAACCCTTTTCCTTTCAAATCCTCAAGCAAGAGCTTCGTGCGTTGAACACAGGCGGGGATCGGCTCAATCACCAGCAAGAGCTCATCACAGCGTTCAAGAATATTGTTCAGGCAGGGCATATAATTGGTGCCAATATCTAACAGGACGAGCCGGGCTAGAAGTTGAAGCGTCTCCACGACCGCCTCAGTCTGCGCTGCGGCTTGCATCAGATCTGTCTTTTTTGTTTGTGGAGAGGCCATCAACAGGCGTACTCCATAGGGTGTGTGGGTAAGTTCCTTCTCAACCGTTTCAACCGAAATATCCGCAGGCGGTAAACTCAACAGTTTGCATAAACCATCGGCATCATTATCGCCAAATTCGATGCCCCAGATGCCCTGGCCCGGGCGAAGCTCAGCCGCAACCACCTCACTTTTGGTCCTTTGATGAAATGCAATGGCCAGGTTCAAGGCCAGGCTGGAAACGCCTATGCCCCCTTTTGCGGACATGACCCCAATCGTATAGCCTTTCTCGTTTGAGGTCGCTCCTGGTGTTTTTCGGCGAGAGAGTAGCGCGCGCACATGGGCGGTGAGTTCCGCTGGGTGAACGGGCTTAGTCAGATAGTCATCAGCGCCAGCTTCATACCCAATGATTTTGTCGTCAACCTGCGTCTTGGCGGTGAATAACAGGATCGGGATATTCGTGGTTTCGGGGTCTTTGCGCAGCTGCCGGGTGGTCTCGTAGCCATCCATTTCTGGCATCATAACATCCAAAATGATCAGGTCTGGCAGCTCTGAAAGAGCCAGTTGCAGGGCTTGCGCCCCGTTACTCGCTGCCACGATTTTATAGCCCTGGCGTTCGAGCATTAACCCGATCAGCCGGAGAGTTTGAACGTCATCATCAACGATCAAGACTTTTTCAACCATATGTGCCCCCTAACGTTGTTGAAAAGGAAATGGTATTCATTATTGTACAACAAAACCAAAACATTGCACTAAAGAATGAATTAATTTTGTCTGAAAGATAGATCCTCAATTGGGTTCATTTTCTGTTGTACGGTATATAAACGGCGGTAAAGCCCGTCGTTTTCGATCAATTCCGCATGAGTACCAACTTCAGCAATCCGCCGGCCTTCCAATACCACGATCTTATGGGCATTGCGGATGGTAGACAGGCGGTGGGCAATGATAATCGTGGTACGGCCTACCATCAAGCGTTCCAGGGCCTGCTGAATCAGCATTTCGGTTTCTGTATCAACGGATGATGTAGCCTCATCCAGGATCAGGATAGGAGCATCTTTGAGCACAGCCCGCGCAATCGAGATGCGCTGTTTTTGCCCACCGGAAAGCTTTACCCCACGTTCGCCGATCATGGTGTCATACCCGTTGCTGAGGTTCATGATGAAGTCATGCGCGTTAGCCACTTTAGCCGCTTTAATCATTTCTTCCTGGCTGGCATTTGGCCGGCCAAACAGGATGTTATCTCGGACTGTACCGTGGAACAGGAAAACATCTTGCAGGACGATGCTGATTTGCTGGCGCAAGCTTTCCAGCGTCAAGTCATGCAGGTTATATCCATCCAGGGTTACCTCACCGCTGCAAACCTCGTAAAAACGGGGGATCAGGCTTACCAGGGTAGATTTCCCCACACCAGTGGGTCCGACCAGCGCCACAATGCTCTGTTCGGGGATTTTCAAGGAGATGTTTTCGAGGATCGTTTCCCCTTCAGTGTATTGGAAATTCACGTTATTAAAGACAATTTCCCCACGCGCTCGCCCCGATAAGGTGGTTGAATTGGGCAGGTTGCGGACCTCAGGTGATTTATCGAGCAGATCTGCAACCCGATCTGCGCCGGCCAGGGACTGCTGGATTGATTCCCAGGCGTTGCCCAGATTACGGACGGGCTGGTAGAACATTTCCAGATACAGGAAGAAGGCGACCAAATCCGCAACCGGCAGGAGGCCCTGAAAGGCCAGCCGCCCGCCAAAGAAAAGCACAATCAAAGTGCCTAAGGAAGAGGTAAATTCGATAAACGGCGCGTAAATGGCCATCAGGCGCAGCGCCGTCAGCATGGATAAACGGTAGCGGTCCACGCTGATGCCAACACGTTCCGCCTCAACTTCTTCCCGGGTGAATGCCTTGATTTCACGAATGCCGGAGATTGCATCGTTCAATACTGCGTTCAATTCACCTAGTTCTCGCTGCCGACTGCGGAAGGCGGGCTGCACATGACGGGCATAAATACGCAGGGATAAGATCACCAATGGGATGGGGGCCATGCTCAAGAGGGTCAAACGCCAGTTCATGGTAAACAACATGGCGCTGATGCCAACAAAGGTAATGGCATTCACCAGCACATCTGGAATGGCATGGGCAATGAGACTTTCAAACAGATCGGTATCATTGATCACCCGCGACATCATTTGCCCGGTTTGTTTATCCTCATAGAAACGCAGGCTGAGGCGCTGTAAGTGATCAAATACATGTTTGCGCACCTCCGCCACCACGCCCCACCCGGCCACATGCGCCATGTAACTGCGGGTAAACTGCATGCCACCTTTTAAAAGGTAAACGAACAGCCCGATGATCGTCAATCGCGTGATCAACTGTAAGGTTTCGGGCAATATTGGCTGTTGGGTGACTGCCGCAATCAGCGTTTTGATGATCCAGGGGATAACCAGCTGCGCGCCGATTAATGCGACCATGCTGACTATTGTGACTGAAAGCGGCCAAATGTAGTTCCGCGCGTAGCGTAACACCAGCCGCATGGGCTTCGATTGAAAATCCGTTTCTTTTTGCTTTTTAGAATTCGATAAGGATAGGGTGGCCAATTTTAATAGAACCTCGGAGAAGTGGGTAACGTTAATGTTACTATTAATGAAATTATATCACTGCTGCTCACGCCGGTCAGGCTGGATACGGTTAATTTATTCGTTCGCTTACGCCGGCCTCATTCTCGTTCCGATGGCGTATAACGGCGCATGCGCTTAATTTCCGCATGATGGCGTTTTTCATCCAGCCGCCGGGCTTTCGCGGCTGCACCAGGCCGCGTTTTCTTCCGGGGCTTTGGCTTCTTTGCTGCCTGGCGCAGCAGATCGACCAGGCGCAGCTGAGCATCTGCCCGATTTTGTTCTTGCGTGCGGTACTGGTGCGCTTCGATCAGCAGTACATCCTCACCGGTCATACGGCTGCCGGCGAACTCCCGCAAGCGTCGTTTCACTTCCTCAGGTAGGGTAGAACTGCCAACATCAAACCGCAACTGCACAGCCGTGGAGACTTTGTTTACATTTTGTCCCCCAGGCCCAGATGAACGGATAAAGTCCATTTGGATTTCGCTCTCGTCGATGGAGAGCGAAGGTGTAATTTCAATCATGGGGTAAGTATATCAAGGGAAGCCGTCATTCGGGCAGCACTTTTTAAACCAATTGGGCCTTCCGTCCAATCTTAGAAAAAACGGGTACAATCAGGTCAATCAAAACCATCTCTCAGATAGATCTACTTCTTCAAGCTGTCTTGTTGTAGAGTTTTGATCGAATCCAGCCACAGGAAACATTTGTGAAGACTGATTTCCAAGCTCCATCTGGACTGCGTGTTGTGATCTGCCGCTCCAATCCGGTTGCTCCGGACCCGCGGGTGGAGAAAATTGCTCGTACCTTGAATCAGGCAGGCTATTTGGTTTCAGTGATTGCCTGGGATCGTTCTGGAAAACTACCCCAGAAAGATAAGTTTGATGGGATCAGCGTCACGCGGCTTTGGATCAGGGCGCAGTATGGGAATGGATTGGCAAATTTACCCGCGCTTTTGCGCTGGCAGTTCGGATTAATGCGTTGGCTGTGGCGAAACCGAAAATCAATTGATGTGCTGCATGCCTGCGACTTTGACACCATTCTACCGGTTTTACTCTGCAAGATGCTCTGGGGTAAAAAAGTCATTTACGATATTTTCGACTTCTATGCCGATCATTTGCGTCGCACTCCAGCTTTTCTCAAGAATACAATTCGCCGCCTTGATTATTGGGCAATTCAAAAAGCAGACGGGGTCATCCTGGTGGACGATGCCCGGTTGGAACAGATTGCCGGATCCAAGCCAAAGCGTTTGATTTCGGTTTATAACAGTCCTGAAGATGTCCAGGGGAAGATCAAGAACGGAAACCATCCTGTATCCAAAGGTGATTTTCGCGTGGCGTATGTCGGCTTGCTTCAGGTTGAGCGGGGAATTTTTGAAGTACTCAATGTGTTCCACAAGCACCCTGGTTGGAACCTGGATATGGCTGGCTTTGGGGGAGATGAAGAAAAAATTGTGTCAATGATCGAAGCACTGCCGAATGTTTCCTGGCATGGACGAGTATCCTATGAGCGGGCTTTGGAATTAAGCGAGGCGGCTGACGTTCTTTTTGCAACCTACGATCCAGCGATTCCAAACCACCGTTATTCCAGCCCAAACAAGATTTTTGAAGCAATGATGCTCGGCAAACCGGTGATCGTAGCGCAGAATACGAATATGGACCGCATGATCCAGCAGGCTGACTGCGGGATGATCGTTCCATATGGAGAAGAGCAGGCGCTGGAAAAGGCTTTTACAAAGCTGGCCAGCGATCCCATTCTGCGCAAGCGGTTGGGTGAGAACGCGCGCCGGGCTTATGAAAATATTTACTGTTGGGAAAATATGCAAAAGCGTTTGACCGATTTTTATAAAACTATTCTGCGAGAAGGATAAATAATTAATGGAGCAAGCTGGAAAAATCCTGCTGGTAGCCAACACGGATTGGTATTTATGTCATTTTCGCCTCTCCATGGCGCGTTTTTTGCAAAGCCAGGGTTTTGAAGTTGGTATGGTCGCACCGGCAGGCCTGTATGCTGAGGAGATAACGAAGTCAGGTTTTCGTTTCATCGAGTGGCCTTTGGGCAGGCGTACAATGTCACCATGGAGCGAAACCAGCGCGATAACTCGAATTGTGGATATTTACCGAACCGAAAAACCGCTGCTCGTGCATCACTTCACCATCAAGCCAGTGCTGTATGGTTCTCTTGCTGCCAGGATCAGTCATGTCCCTTATGTTGTCAATTCGGTTACCGGTCTGGGATATATTTTTTTGAAGAAGGGGTGGCAGGGACAGCTATTTCGAGCAGCGGTATTACCCTTTTATCATCTGGCCTTTTCTCACCCACATTTGGAAGTAATCTTCGAAAATAAAAATGATCAGGACACTTTCGTTCACTACCGGCTGATTGGCAGCAAAGATGGCACCATCATCAATGGCGTCGGCGTCGATGCGCAGCGGTTTTCCCCGGTTGACGAGCCCGATCCGCAAACTCTGGTAGTCGTTTTTCCGGCGCGGATGCTTATTGATAAAGGGTTAAAAACGGTGGTCGATGCCGCGCGAATCCTGCATGTTAAGCAAGCGCAAAGCAACCTGTTGAATCAAGAGAATGCACAGGTGCGCATTGCGCTTGTAGGGGAGCCAGACCCGGGTAACCCGGCGACCGTTTCTGAAGAAGCCTTACGCGCCTGGGAAAAAGAGGGGCTGGTAGAGTGGTGGGGATTCCAGCGCGATATGCAGCGGGTTTATCAGAACTGCCATATCGTCACCCTGCCCTCCTTTGGGGAAGGTTTGCCAACCGCATTGATCGAAGCGGCTGCCTGTGCCCGCCCAATCGTAACCACTGATGTGCCAGGCTGCCGGGACGTGGTGACGCATAATCTCAATGGCCTGCTGGTTCCCCCGAATGATCCGCAGGCATTAGCTCAGGCGCTGGAAGGACTGATCGCTGATGCGTCTCTGCGCGCCAGGATGGGTGCGGCTGGGCGCCAGATGGTGTTGGAACGGTTCACGGATCAAAAGGTTAATCAGGCGACGTTAGCAGTCTATCAACAGATAATGTCAGCGAGTTCGGAAAAACTGAGGGTTCCGTAAACGGTAGAAAACATCAGGTTATAATTCAAGGCGTATCAAGCCAGAGGAACATACAGGAGATTTTTCTTTGCCACAAGTTGAGGATGCTGTCCGGGAGAATCTGCTAGCAGAATTTAGCCCAATTGAAATGTTGCGATTATCGTTGGATCGGTGGTGGCTGGTTTGTTCGATCATGCTTTTAGGCGGATTTGTTGGCTGGCTCATTTACTCGATTCAACCCCCTATCTATGAAGCCAAAGCCAGTGTTTTGACGAGTATTGATTTTTCTAATACTGGGCCGCTTACACAATATGAGGAAGATTTGATGATGGACGCCGTAGGCGGTGTGCTGCAATCGCAAGAAGTGATCGATCGCACCCTGACAAAGGCAGCTCAGCAAGGGACAGTTGTTCAACGAGATGCTTTCAAGCAGAATACCTTCATTGAACGTCGGCTAGGAATATGGGAACTGCGCGTCCGCAGCAACTCTCCGAAGATGGCAATGCAGTTAGCGAATATCTGGCTGGATGAAGGTGAAACCGCGCTGAAAGATGCCTATCAAAGCGCTTATGCAGCCCAGGCGCAGACACGTTATATGGACTCGCTGGAGGCCTGTTTGCAGCAGGCAGCCCAACTTCCCACGCATGGGACGCTGTGTGCTGGCGCGGATCTTGCCCAAATTCAAAGCGAACTGCAAAAGGCATCCTCAGCGCTGGCAAAGGAGGAGGTCTCCAGCCGGGGTATCCTGGCAGGAGTGGCTTTTGGCCAACCACAACCAGCTATTTCCCCCAGCCAGCCTGTGATTGGGGCGCGTGGATCCTATGTGTTTGCTGGGGCGATCATTGGTTTTCTGGTGGGTTTTTTCACTGCACAGGCGGGAGTCCGGTTCCCCTGGAGTAGAAAGCAGTGAGGATGCGGCGGGTTTTCAATGGGCTACATTGGGCCTTATGGCTTTTCCTCTTGGCACTTTTGCCAATCACCAGCCTGCCTTGGGTTTCAAAAGTCGGCGGTTCTTCGATGGTAGCACCAGCATCTGGAGCGGTGTTGTTTCTGTTTGTCATATTGTGGTTCATTCCCTACTTGCTGCGAAATGGCCGGTTGCCGGTGCAGGTACTGCCGCTGCTCGGTTTTGTCGGAGTGGTTATCCTTTCCTCCGCTGCGGCCTTTTTTCTTCCTATCCCTCCTTTTCGCGATCTTTCCTTGCTTTCAAGTGAAGTGAAGGCTTTACTTACCCTGGGAGTAGGCGTTTTGTTCTTTGTAACCGCCGCGACCTGGGTGGATAACGAATGGAAGCTGCGCCTTTCTTTTCGTGTCATCAATTGGAGCGGGCTGATCCTGATCCTGTGGGCGCTGGTTCAGAGTTATTTTTGGTGGAAGCAGAACCATTACCCGCAGTGGATGTGGGATTTCCAGGAGATATTCTCGGTGGGCCGTTTATATGAGTTTCGCACTACCGGTTTTGCTCTGGAGCCTTCCTGGTTAGCCCATCAATTGAATATGCTGTACCTGCCCTTATGGTTAGCGGCTACGATCCGTGGGGAAACGGCGCATGCCCATCGTTTGTGGAAGATCAGTTTTGAAAACTTGCTCCTTGTGCTGGGGGTGGTGGTCCTTTATTTGTCTTTGTCTCGGGTAGGGCTGCTCGCGTTCCTGGTGATGATTGCCTTGTTGGTTCTGGTGATCAACTTGAAAGCCATCGAGATCGTTCAGAACCGCATCTCCCGGTCTCATCCCGCTCAAGATCATTTCTACCGGCTAAAGCGTGTTTCAATTTCAATCGGATTAGCATTGGTATTACTCCTGTTTTATGCCGGTTTACTTTTAGGAGTAGGTTACTCCTTAAGCAAAGTGGATTATCGGATGGCGCGCTTGTTCGATGCTGCAATATTTACGCGATACTTCTTTCATCAAGTATGCCAACAACCTGGGCATTGCGGAACGCATCGTTTTCTGGCAGGCTGGCTGGGGGGTATTCAATGCTTACCCAGTTTTGGGCGTTGGGCTTGGCAATGCAGGCTTTTACTTCGATAAAACGTTGAGCGCCTTTGGCTGGGCGCTTACGGAAGTTCGGACGGTCATGTACCAGGGGAGCACCTTACCCAATATCAAAAGTATTTGGGTGCGGATCCTGGCGGAAACCGGGCTGGTTGGATTTTCTCTATTTGTGAGCTGGTTATATATGCTCTGGCAATCAGCGCGCCACCTGCGCGCGGTTTCCTCGCGGTTTTTGCAAATGGTCGGCTGGGCTGGTAGTTTTGTGCTGGTCGGCTTATTGATCGAGGGCTTCAGCGTAGATACTTTCGCGCTGCCTTATTTTTGGATTTCCTTTGGCCTTTTGTCCGCCGCGTTCCGCATCTCTAATTGTTCGCTTAAGGGATCTTTCAGGGAAGAAACCACGCAGGAAAAACTGTTGCGGGTAAGTTAATTAGGGGAGGGGCGTCTCTTCCTTTTCTCTTACCACCGGTGTAGGGGCAGGCGGGACAGGCGTAGGCGATTTTTCTGCGCTGCTGATTGAGCGGAAGGTAATCATGCCAAACAGTAAAGGCATCCAGAAGCTAAAGCCGCGATAAGCCAGGGTAATGACGGTCGCATCCCCCAGGGGGATACCCAGAGAATTGAGCGCAACCGCAAGAATCCCTTCAACAATTCCAATTCCGGCCGGGGTGGGCGAGACGATGAGAAACAGGTGGGCGACGCTTTGCCCGGCGATAATGGTGCCGATATCGACCGGCACGCTGAAGGCCAGGAAACTGAGCCAGAGGATCCCTACCAGCAGCCCGCGGTTGATCAGCGTGAAAAGCAGCGGTCGCATGATCCAGCCCGGGTTGTTGCGTAAAACCTTGATGCCTTCCACCATTTCTCTCGAAAAATTGTAAGCCTTTTCTTCCTCAAGACAATTATGGTGGAGGAAAGGCCGCAGGATGGCATTGGCAAGGCGCGTTAGCCAGGCCAGGGTGCTGCCCAGCGCAGAAGCAGAGTGCATTCCCAGGTAAAGCAGCAGGCCAATTCCCAGCGCGCCTAACAGCAGGATCAATGAGGCGGTGATCTGCGACCAGTGCAGATTATTCCGGCGGGATAGCTCTCCCAGGCCGAGAACAAGCATGGTTAAGGTGCCGATGTATTCAAACCAGATATAAATGACTCCGGCCACGGTAACTTTCGCGGTAGAGCGCCCGTTTCGCTGTGCGTCCGCAATATACACCGCCATTGCACTTAATCCGCCAGACGGCGCAACAACGGTTAAGAAATACCCGGCAGTGACCAGCTTGACGATATACAGGCGTTTCTCTTCCATGCCGAGTACATGATAGACGGATTGGTAGAAAGCCCCCAGATTGTAGATCCAGACTAACTCCACCAGGAGTGCCAACCCCAGGTAAAAGAAATTCCCACGCTGTAAAACCTCCAGGATCTCGCTTAACTGAGCAAAGCGAGTCAGGAGAAAAGATACACCGAGCAACAAAGCCAGCGCGATTAGGAATTTTCGCATTTCTCAATTATAGTGAAAACCATTACGTGGACCTGATTACCGACCACTTTCAGCCAGAGTGACTTTAATCTGCAGCTGCTGCCGTCCGCGCTGTATGGTCAGATTGACGCTATCGCCTGGAGAATATTTGTAGAGTGCATTGGCGTAGGGGTGCCCACCATCCAGTGGATAATCACCGATTTGGGTAATGATATCGCCTTCTTGCACACCACTTTGTTCCGCTGGGCTGCCCGGCAGCACCCGCGACACATATACTCCCCATTGCACCGGCAAGCCATACATGCGCGCCATGCTGGGATCAATCCACTGCCAGCGGATGCCAAGGTAAGGCCGGGAGATATAGCCTTGTTGAATGATCTTAGAGGCCACCGCCTGCACCGTATTCGATGGGATCGCGAAACCAAGGCCCTCAACCACTGCTTGCCCGCCGTTGCCTCCGCGCAGGATTAAGGTGTTGAGCCCCACCACTTCTCCTGCCAGGTTCACCAGGGGACCACCTGAATTACCCTGGTTAATGGCCGCATCCGTCTGGAGTAAATCCTCCATCAAATACCCTTGCCCCGAGTCCAGGCTGCGCCCGGTGGCGCTGATCACCCCGACTGTGACGGTATTCTTGAAATCACCCAAAGGAGAACCGATCGCGATTACAGTTTCACCCGGTTTGAGCACATCTGAATTGCCTAACGTAGCCACTGCGGGCATATCGCCGCTGGCTTTTAAGACAGCCAGATCCGAAAATGGGTCCGCGCCAACCACGCTTGCCTCTCTCTGTTGCCCATCTGCGAGCACGATGGACAATGCATCTGTATTTTCGATCACATGGTTATTGGTCAGAATATAGCCATCTTTTGAGAGAATCACACCGCTGCCGCTGGAAATATCGCCGAATCCGTTCGATTGTCCCACCACAGTCACCACCGCCTGACCTACATCTGATACCGCTTTGGTAATCGCTGTCTCGATTTCTGTCGTTTGTATGGTCAACTTTTCGCTGGGGTTGGGATTGTTATCGATATTATTGGCGGGCTGGTTCTGGCTCGTAGCCGGGCCAGGGGTAGGGAAGGCCGTTGCCGAGCTCACTTGAGCTGTGATACCGGCCCGTTGCAAACGGGTATAAACCGCAAATCCCCCCGCTGCCGCGCCTGCCATCCCTGCGCCTGCGCCAACGACAATAACCACTAAAATATAAAGAACGCGTTTCCAGTCGATGTTCATCCTATGTCTCTTCTTGAGTTTACAATTCCAGAAAAGCCGTCCTTATTTGGCCTGCGTTAAGATTTCAACGGCCTTATCCAGCTGCGGATCCCGCCCGGCCTGGATATCCTCATCGGTTAGACCCACTTTTACATCCGGTTCCAGGCCTTTTTTGTCGATCTGCCGCCCATGGGGAGTTAACCAATGGGCTACCGTGATGCGGACTGCGCCATTGTTATTCTGCAGCTGCGTGACCAACTGCACTGATCCTTTGCCATAGGTTTTGACCCCTACCAACTGGCCGCGCCCATAATCCTGAATGGCGCCCGCGGTGATTTCAGACGCGGACGCCGAACCCTCATTGACCAGTACAACCAGGGGAACATCCGTTGCCAGTCCCCCCGAGATCACTTTACTGGCTGTGTGGGAGCCATCTCCGTATTCTTCGGTGACCACAATCCCGTCCTTTACAAATTGGGATACCACCTCAATCGCGGTATCCAGATACCCGCCGCCGTTGTTGCGCAGGTCGAGGATCAGGCCTTTTGGATTTTGGGCATTTATATTTTGGATGGCTTTGACCAGTTCTTGCGTGGTACTCCCGCCAAAGGAGGAAAGTTGAATATAACCGATGCCATTATCGAGCATTTCCCCTTGCACGCTGACCACAGTGATTTTTGCGCGCCTGATGGTCACATCAATGGGATCTTTTTCGCCATTCCGCTGCAGAGTCAGAGTCACTTGGGAACCGGCCGGGCCGAGAATGTGCTTCAACACCAGGTTACCATCCACGCCTGTCATGTCTTCGCCATCTACTTTCATCACCGTATCGCCCGCTTTCAGGCCGGCCTTTTCAGCAGGCGAACCGGGCATTGGGCTGATAATCACCAGATATGCGCCGGTGATATCGACATACGCGCCAATGCCCTCATACTGCTCGCCCAGGTCGGCGTTGATCTGGCGGAACTCATCCGGATCCATATAAGAAGTGTGTTTATCACCCAGTGCATCCAACATGCCGCGAATTGCGCCGCGCATCAGATCGGTATCATTGACAGGTTGGCTGACAAACTGGTCATGAGCCAGCTTCCAGGCTTCCCAAAAGGGAGCAAACAACTGGTCAGTACTTGAGGGGGCCGCGCTGGAATCTGCCTGAGAAGGAATGCGAACCTGTGGGGCAGCCGCTACCGCGGAAGCGGGTTTAATCAACCAACCGGTGACCAGACCGCCTGAAAAAGAGCCAACCAATAAAATGAGGGCGACGCAGCCGGTAAGCACGATACGGACAGCTTTCGACATGAAGCAACTCCTGATGTGAGCAAATGAGGCGAATAAAATCTAACATAAAATGGTTAAATACGGATGAAAACCAGTTAAACCTGGAGAGGCAGATTGTGTTGAAATTCCTTAAGAACTCACGCGTGATTAAGCTTTGTCAGCGTCAGGTGGTAGTGGTTTCTGTGTGGATTCATCTACGGCAGGCGCATCCCGCAAACCATGCATCAGGCCTGACAGCTCATCCAGCTGTTTGCGCTCTTCCCGGAACGGGTCGCGAAGTGTATTCAATGCCAGATTGATATTCTGGGCTGTTTGGGTCGCAGGGCGAATTCTAGGTTGTGTGGAAGTATCTTTTGCCCGATTTCGACCCCGCAGCAGGAATATCAGGCTGATATTTAAAGCAACCGTAACCAAAATAATCAGGATAATCGCAGCCCAGGCAAGTGGAGAAAGCTCTGTCATTAGCTCTCCAGATCAAGATTAAGCACGGTTGGCAGATCGATCAAGCGGGAAATGCGCACGTGTGCTGCGGCTTCTGGATGCTGAAAGCCGGGTTTGGGCGCGCCCACTTGCACGGTGAAGAAACCCAGGGCGCGGGCGGCAGCCAGGTTGCGCGGGCTGTCATCAATAAAGACGCACTGCTCGGCGCGCGTTTCGCCTGCCAGCCGCAGCGCTGCCTGATAGGCTTCAGGCATCGGTTTGCAGTAGGGGGCAATGTCGTAGATATCGATAATGCCGGAAAAGCAGTCTGCTATTTGCAAACGCTGCAACACCCGCCCGGCATGATTGCGGTCGGCATTGGTGAAAATGATTTTACGCTGGGAATAGCGCCGCAGCATTTCGCCCAGTTCTTGATCTGGCAGCAGGAGCTGATCCATCGGGACATCATGGACAAAATCAATAAACGCCCGCTCGTCAACCTGCCGGGTCACCTGCAAGCCGCGCAATGTGGTTCCATATTGTTGGTAGAGCTGCTTGCGCAAGCCAGGAATTTCCTCCCGCGTCAGGTGCAGCTCTTCAAACATGAACTGTTCCATGCGCTGTGAGATTGCTTCCCAAATGCCGCAGTTAGGGGAATAAACCGTTTCATCTAAATCAATCAGTAAGGTTGAGAAATTCATTGCCCCAAGTATACCCGCTTCTCCCGCTCGGGCGCAGGTCTGATGGCTGAACAAAAGTGGAAATTCATTCCCTGAACATGTATAATCAGGCAGCCGATAGAGGAATCATGCTGATCCAAGTATTGAATGATGAAGTAGCTTCACAAATCGCCGCCGGGGAAGTGGTCGAACGCCCGGCCTCTGTAGTAAAAGAACTGGCAGAGAATGCGTTGGACGCGCGGGCCAGCCAGGTGACGATTCAAATTGTTGATGCAGGCCGCCGCCTGATCGAAATTTCGGATGATGGTATTGGTATTTCAATGCCTGAGATGGCGCTGGCGATTGCCCGGCACGCGACCAGTAAACTGCGCACCGCTGAGGATCTGTTCCGGATCCAAACCCTGGGTTTTCGTGGGGAAGCGCTGGCTTCGATCGCCTCAGTATCCCGGTTTACGCTGATCTCACGAGCAAAGGATGCCGCGCTAGGCGCTAAACTGGGGGTCGAAGGCGGGCATCCTTTGGGTTCGGTAGAACCGGTCGGCGTGCCCGTCGGGACGGTCGTGCGCGTCGAGGATCTATTTTACAATGTTCCGGCGCGTTTAAAATTCCTGAAACGCGATCTGACCGAGCGCCAGCAAATCGATGCTTTAGTCACCCGCTATGCCCTGGCGTATCCACACGTTCGGTTTCATCTTTTTCAGGATAATCGACCGATCCTGCAAACCACCGGGCGAGGAGACCGCCGCGAGGTGCTGGCAGGTTTGTACGGCATTGATATCGCCCGGCAAATGCTAGAAGTCTCTTTTGAGGATGAAAATATACGCATCACCGGGTTTATTAGTCCGGTCGCACTGACCCGCTCTAATCGCAAGGAGATCACCTTTTTCATCAATGGGCGCTGGGTGGCGGATACCTCCCTGTCCGCAGTGCTGCTGCAGGCATATCACACGCTGTTGATGGTGGGACGTTTCCCGCTGGCGGCTCTATTTGTTGAACTTCCGCCGGAGGAAGTGGATGTGAATGTGCATCCGGCGAAAGCCGAAGTACGCTTCCGCAGCCCGGACCGCATTTTTAGCGGCGTTCAGCGCGCGGTACGCCGCGCGTTACTGGCTTATTCGCCGGTTCCATCTATAGCGAGCCCTTCCTGGCAGAACCCTATGTCTCAACGGACTGTTGACCAGGCCTGGGATATGCCGCGGGAAGTAGGTGGCGCTCCAACAGGCAGTTGGGGAGGGCTAGAAACCTGGGATGTCGGCGAGGCAGGAAGCTCGCCAGAACCGCCAGACGAGTCCGAAAATGCTGAAGGGCAGAACCCGTCCTCAGTTGCACCCGCACAAAACGAACTCCCCTCGGGAGCGCTGCCTTTACTGCGCTTGATCGGCCAGGTCGGGCTGACATATCTGATCGCGGAAGGCCCCGATGGCCTTTACCTGATCGACCAGCACGCGGCACATGAACGGGTATTATTTGAACGCTTCATGCGCCAGCGCAGCCAGCAAATTCCGGCGCAGGCGCTGCTCGAACCGGCGACCATCCAACTTCCGCCCGCCAGCGCGCAGTTACTTTCGTCACAGATGCACGTTTTAGGGGAACTGGGGTTCCAGGTGGAACCCTTTGGGCCGAATACATTTCGCGTGCGGGCAATTCCGGCGGTGCTGGGCTCGGCGGATCCACAGGCAGCTGTGCGGGTGGTGGTGGAAGATTTCGAAGAAGATGAAACTCCACTGCAAGCAGAGATTGAGGCGAAAATCATTGCCCGGGTTTGCAAACGAGCCGCGGTCAAAGCGGGGCAGGTGCTTTCCAATGAAGAACAGCGCGCTTTGCTGCGCGAGCTAGAAGCCTGTCGTTCACCGCGCACCTGCCCGCATGGCCGGCCAACAATGATCCACCTTTCTGTCGGCCTGCTCGAGCGGCAGTTCGGCCGGCGAGGGGGGCGCTAAAGGCTGCCTGGCTCAGGTAGTTTGGGCTTAGAGATGGGTAAAAAATGTGACCAACTCCTTTACGAAATATGACCTGGCTCACATGAATGTATGCCTGTAACTGCTGATAATAATTCTGAGTAATTATCTCGATGATTGGGAGTACGATATGCAGATTGTCACGGACCGGGGCAGTGATTTAACGCCGGCCCAGTTAGCGGGGTTGGACATTCACTTTGTTCCAATGCACCTGACATTGGATGGGAAAACATATTCAAGCGGGATAGATCTAAGTTCTGAGGAATTCTATGCGCTGCTGCAGCAAACGGAAGGCTTTCCAACAACTTCGCAGGCGACGGCCGGGGATTACGCACATATATACCGGCAATTAGCCAGGGAAGACCCAGAAATCTTGACGATAACGATTTCCTCTGGGTTAAGCGGTACGCTCGATTCGGCCCGGACCGGGGCAGGGATGGTGCCGGAGGCTAAAGTTACTTTTTGGGATTCCAAAACATTGTCTTGTCCCGAGGGCTGGCAGGTGGAAGCCGCAGCGCGCGCATTGAAAGCGGGCTGGTCATTAGAAAAGGTCTTGAACCATTTAGGCAAGATCAGCCAGGCCTGTGAGGGCATGTACACGCTGGATACGTTAAAGTATCTGATCCATGGGGGGCGCATCAGTCACCTGAAGGGCCTGCTGGCCTCTGTTCTCCATATTCGCCCCATTATTGGCGTTGCAAAGGATTCGGGGAAGTATTACACTCTGGGTCAGGAGCGCACGCTGAAACGCGCTATATCTAAAATGAGCGATATTGTGGCGGGCTTATATGCGGAGGGTACGCCGCTGCGCGTGCAGCTTTTGCATGGCAGTAACCCGGAAGGTCTGACGCTCCTCCGCGAGCGAATGGCGGGAATGTTTGAGTGCCACTGGACGCCGGTCATCTCGGTTGGTCCGGTTATGGGCGCGCATACGGGTGGGGGGCTGGTGGGCATGGGCGTTGGCCCGGCATCCCTCTTCACTGAAATCCCTGGCATTGTGATGAGTTGAAAACAAAACAATACCGGCCTGCTCAGCAGCAGGCCGGTATTGTTTATGTATCCATCTTTATGGCTGCTGGTCGGGCACCTGGAAGCGCAGCAGCACGTTGTTCGCGCCGTCACTGACCCAGACGCTGCCATCGGGGGCCACTGCTACGCCGGAAGCCAGACCAAATCCATCCGGTCCAGCGCTGTACTTGCCCCAACCGCGGATAAACTGGCCTTCTTGAGTGAATTCCAGCACGCGGGGATTCTCGGGATCGGTGACGAAAACATTCCCGGTGACCGGCGAGACGGCAATGAAGGGTTTGTTTTCTAGTGATTGGCCTACCCATCCCACAATATCCCAGGTACGCAGGGGAGTATAAACGGTGCCGTTTTGGCTGGGCGCCATAACCTGAACGCGCTGGTTCCAGGTATCGGTAATGTAGACATTGCCTTCCTTATCCAGGGCAATGCCCACTGGTTCATCAAACTGACCTTTTTCAAAGCCGGCCGAACCAAACTGGGCGACAAAGTTGCCATCGGGGGTAAAGATCACCACGCGCTTATTGCCGGTGTCCATCACATAGAGGCGACCTTGCTGGTCAACGGCCAGGCCGCGAGGCCCCCAGAAGGCATCCGGTTTTTCACCCTGGCCGAAGTAACCCCACATCTTAACGAATTTTCCGTCCGCGGTAAATTTCTCCACGCGGTGGTTCCACGTATCGGATACGTAAACCGAGCCATCTGGCCCGACCGCGACATCCCAGGGCTCGTTGAACGTGCCACCCGGCGCATTCCCCGCATTAACATCCGCGAAAGTGCCCCAAACCGAAAGCACTTTACCATCTGGAGTGAGATGTTGAATCCGGTTGTTGCGCGAGTTGGCCACATATAAGGTGCCATCAGGGGCAACGGTCAAGCCACGCGGCGCCTGGAACTGGCCGGGCTGCGAGCCTGAGGCCCCGATCACTTGTGCAGGCTGCAGATCAATCATCTGCTTGGCATAAGGATCGGTTGCTTCCGGGCTGCTCGCTACCGGACTGGCACCGTAGTTCCAGATTTGGCCGACGATGTCTTTGCGGATATACACCCGCATGCGCGCCGCCGGGCTCCAGTTCTCCAGGCTGAGTTGAGAGGTCTGGTTCGTGATCTGCGCATATTCTGTATAATCGCGGTTTAACCAGATCTGGAACACAGCATCCCGCATCTTTGGGTTGCTGATGACGCCCCAAATTCGGTCCCAGGTCAGGTTATAGTAATCCTGGTTCGGCCACCACAGGCGGATGTAATCAAACTTGATGAAATTATCCCCCAGGACCGAGTCTATTTTGCCAAATACATCTTCGCCTGCAATCACGACCGGGAAGTCACGCAGGTCACGGGTTGGGTTCGTTTGATACCAACGTTTGTTGGGGTAATCGCGCAGATACCACCAGTAGGGGTAGAGAGCATCGCTGGAATAAGCGACTTGCAGGTTCTTGCCGCCGGTGATGCGCCGTGAAAGATCTTGAATTTGTTCAAAGACTTCTTTTGGGGCAGGCGCGCCATGCGCGTAGACTAAATACTCGGTAGGATCGTTGTAGTCAATGAAAGATGCTCGATAGGCTGCCCGCGCAGTCAGAACTGCCAGCAAGACGAAGAAAGTGGCGGTTGCCAGGCGCAGAATCTGGCGCGATTCCCAGTTTCGCAGCAAGTAAAGGATCCCGCCAAAACTGGCTGCGGCGACTACAGTTGAGAGAATGAAGCGGTTGGTGGCTTGCAGCTGTGTCAGCGTGTTGCCCTGGAAAGGTGGGTTCGCGCCCAGCAGTGTACCAAAAGCGCTGCTCAGGCTGGCGTATAGGATCGGAAAGAGCAGCAATGCTAACAAGCCGCTGTAACGCGTGATTCGCTTCCAATCGGTGGAATCCACCAGATAGCCCAATCCCCAGCCGGCGGCTAACAAGAACGGTAAGGTGATATGCACGGTCAGCCAGGGCATACGTTCGCCAGCAAAGCTGAAAGCGATCAGGCTGGTGATAGACCAGTAAACCAGCAGCCACAACACCGGTACAGGACGCACGTGGCGATACATTTCATCGACAACATTCCTGGGTTCAGGCAGCGCTTCCACTGTGCTGTAAGGTTCCGTTTCTTCAACTGGAACATCAGGAGCAGGCCGCAAGGGGTTATCAATGCCGGTCGCCGGAATAATTTCCGCGGGTATCGGGGGCTTTTCTTCAAAATCAGGTGATTTAGCAGGGGCGAATCCGGCAAACGTGCTGAAGCGTTTGTAACGAGCGCCAAAGTAAACTGCCAGGAAAGTGCCGAGCACCCCAAGAAATTCATAAACCGGCATCTGGATTAGCGCATAGTAGTAAAGCGGCTGATTGCCACGCTCGACCCCTTGTTGGGCAAGCCAATAACCCAGGGAGCCAACGATCCCCGTGTAGAAGCCATCGCCATTGGTAAAAAAGGTGGTGTAGAAGACGATGAAAATGGCATAGAAAACGAGAGCATTTTGGAGCCACAGGATGGGATTCCACCATAAGCCGATGGCAGCGCCGATCAGGAAGAACAAGGCGATGAAGATCCCTGTTTGCAGCATATTGGCCGGGTTGCTGTAATCCAATGGATTGCCACCCATAATATTGATCGGCAGCGGGCTGAGCAGCGGCAGAATCAAGGTGCTGATCAACAAAATCAGCGTAAAGGAGCGCATGTGGCGCAGCTGGTTCCAACCGATGTCCCTTCCGAGCACCAACAGTCCAAAAAAACCAAGGACAGCTGCGGCGATGGCGGCAGCCATCTCTAGCAAAATACGGACCCCATTGGGTCCGGTCAAGGTTTGGAAAAGTCCGCTTGCGGCAGGCGTCACGGCAGGTGTAGCAGTTGCTGCGGCAGGTTGTCCGGCTTTCAGGAAGATCAGCCCGAGCGTGACGACCCCAAAGATCATCGCCGCCCCCATAAACAACAGGAACTGGTTATAGCGCTGGGGATGGCGGAATTCAACCCGCCGCGCTTCAATCAGGAAAATGATCAACAGGAAGATCAATGCTTCGGCAGTATAAATGAAGGCTGTTTCTTTGATCGTGAAGTGCAGTACAGTTGCGATGGTCACCAGGAACAGGGCCGTTTTATCGCCCCGCTCCAGGTAACGCAGTATGCCATACAACAGCAGCACTCCAATTAATTCAATGAAGGCTTCATTCCGGGTATAGCGCCCATAGAACATCAGATAAGGTGAAATCGTAAACAGAAGTCCGGCAATTAAAGAACCACTGCGCCCCAGGTAGCGGCGGAAGCCAAAAATGACAAATGCGACGGCAGCCACGCTAAAGGTCGCTGCCGGAACGCGAGAAGTAAAGTCACTGTCGCCAAACAGGAAATAAGACAGCGCCACCATGTGGAACTGGAATGGCCCATGCGTCACCGGGTCATGCCGGTAGCCGCGTCCCTGATACAGGTCATATGAGGGAACCACATGATTTACTTCATCATGACTCATTGTCCGCGCGCCGAGCAACGTAAACCGGCTGAAGATTGCCAGAATCAGGATGGTTGCGATTAAAAGGTTTTCAAGGGTAAGTAGCCTGGCAGGATCTTTAACAATCGGGCGTTCGAGCCAGGCCGGAGATATGCTTTGAGATGACATATGCTTCGATCTTTACAGCCTCTTAGAGGATTTCGAGGTAAATTTTCTTCCGTGACTATACTTGAAACTCCCTAAACTTGCAAGGATAAAAACCGTTTTATGAAAGCACCTTTAACTCTGGTAAAATTCAGGCGGAGCAAATTGTGAGCAATCGAAACCTACTCGTTACCCTTCGCTGGGTATCTATTTTATTGATTTTCCTGGCGGTGGTGCTGACGGTTGTAAACCTGGTTATTTACAGCCGAATTCGATCGAGCTTTCCGCCGGGGATGATGATCGCTGGCGTGCAGGTAGGGGGGCTTGATCAGCAGCAGGCAGCTGACCGATTATTACAAACGTATACGGCTGTACCGGTCGAAGTCCACTACCGCGATGCGGTGATTCAAATTCGTCCCACTGTAATTGGCTTTGAGCTGGATGTCCCAGCTATGATGACGGCTGCCGACCTGGAACGTTTGCAGCAACCTTTTTGGCCGGGTTTCTGGGATTTCTTATGGGGCCGTCTGCCCAAACCCGAACCAGTGCCTTTACGTGCCAGTTACTCTGAGGATCGCCTGCGGGCATTCCTTAAAAATGAAGTAGCCGTCCGTTACGATCAGTCTCCTTCCGCCGCGCTGCCGCTGCCCGGGAATGGCGGCTTCCAGCCAGGAAAAGCCGGAACGATTTTGGATGTCGACCGGGCTGTAACCTTAATCGACAGCGCGCTGCGTTCGTCGTCCGCGCGGGTGGTTAATCTGTCCTTTGATAAGATAACCCCACCGCGACCTTCCATTCAAAATCTTCAAATCCTGCTGCAGCGTATGGTTGAAACTTCTTCGTTTGATGGGGTGCTCGAAATGTATGTCAATGACCTGCAAACGGGTGAGGAAATCAACTTTGCCTATCAAGGGGGGCAGCTTGTACCGCCGGATATTTCCTTCACTGCCGCCAGCACGATGAAGATTCCGATTATGGTTTCGATCCTGCGCCGGACTCCAGAACCCTTATCCCCGGAAATTCAAGATTTGATGCAGTTGATGATTGAGCGGTCAGAAAATGATCCGGCTGACCGTTTGATGGAAACAGTAATTGATAAGAATTACGGTCCTTTAGAAGTGACCAAAGACATGCAGGCTTTAGGTTTTAAGGACACCTTCCTGGCCGGCTACTTTTATCCGGGGGCGCCATTGTTACAGCGCATTCAAACCCCAGGAAACCAGCGCACGGATGTGAAAACCGGGCCGGATCCTTATAACCAGACGACGCCGGTCGAAATGGCGATGCTGCTCGGAGATATTTATCACTGCGCTGAAAATGGGGGCGGAACGTTCGCGGCAGCTTTCCCAGGCGAAATTTCGCAAACCAAGTGCCGCCAGATGATTTCTTACCTGGTGTTGAATAAAATCGCGGTTTTGCTGCAAGCCGGGCTGCCGGAAGGAACGCGCATCGCACACAAGCATGGTTGGATTATCGAAAATGATGGGCTGATGCATACCATCGCAGACGCCGGCCTGGTTTATACACCTGGTGGGAATTACACCATTGCCGTCTATATGTATCACCCGGTTCAACTTTTGTTTGACCCGGCGAATAAGATGGTGGCAGAACTCTCACAAGCCGTTTACAACTACTTTAACCTGCCTGGTGAACAGTAAAGCCTGGATCTGCCGGGCGTTTGTAAGCCGAGCAGTAATATCCAAAGGATAACTCGTTATCGAAGAAGGCCGAGCGCTTTTTGTAACTGCTGGTTCAGTTCTTCCGGGGTCATCCTCAGCAAGCCGCAAATTTCTTCTTGCAAAAGCAGTAAGTTTGGCCAGCTTCCGCCCAGCGCCTCGCTGAATTGTGGATAACGGGCTTTTAAAGCCTGAATGCGGTCTGCGATGGTCACTAACTGGGCACCCTCAGAGAGTTTATCCGCAAAGTGGACCAACTTTTGTTCCCAGGTGAGCGGACGGCGGGGATCTACTGGGTCCTGATAAGGCATATGACGGTCCGCGATTTCAGCCAGGATGGGCTGCCCGCGCTGGATCAGCAGATCATGCGCCAGGCGGGCATGGTCGCCAGAGTCGCCGCGTTCCTGATTCCTTTGGATTGAGTCAATTTTCGCCAGATCGTGCAGCATTGCCCCGCGCTGAGTGATCACCGGGTCTACGGAAACGCCTTTTTGTGCCAACCAGGCGGCGAGCTGGTAGGCGACCGCCGCTACCAGCTGCACATGGTCGAGAATGTTATAGGGGGTTGACCTTGCTAACAACCAGTTCAAGCAGGTGGTATAGTCGGGCAGGCGCAGCTGCTGAAGGGCCTGAGGCAAGCGGATTAATGCGGCAATTTCCGCATCCTGGAAAGGCAGCAAGCCGGGCGCAATTTGATGGTTCGGGTTATACCAGACTGCCTTCCAGCCGGCAGCCTTAGCGCCTAATATATCCACTGCATAATCATCTCCGATCATTACGAGGTGATCGGCTGTTTCATCCAATACGCTTGCGATCTGGCGGAAGAAATGGGACTCGGGTTTTTTCGCGCCTAACTCGCTGCTGGTAAACACGGCTTTAAAGTAGCCAGCCAGGCTAACGCGGCGCAGCGCTTGCCATACCTGTTCAGGGGTTGAGTCAACCGCGTTGGTAGCAATGACCAGGGAATATTGATCCTTGAGAGCGGTCAAGGCTGAGGCTGCCCCTTCTACTTCAGCAACCTCTGGCCAATCAGCCATGGGGCCGCTGAAACTTGGGAAAACTTTCATGAGGGTATTGCCCCAATCAAAGACCAGGACCGTTGTTCTGTTGGGTAAATCTGGCATAAGAGCTTCGGCTTGCCTCCTTAAATAACCTCAGTAGGGGATAAAGCAATTCGGTATATCCCACCTGCCGCCCGGCGTTCAAGCGACCGGGCGAAGGGGTTGCGCCAAATGCATCCGCCTTTGAAAGCCGCTTTCAAGCGGCGTTTCCAGCTGGCCCACCAGCTTTAGCTGTGGGCGTAATCCCAAATGCACGTTAAACGGGTTTGACGTGCATAAATACACCTGGGCGAGGCCGCAGCGTTGCAGCTGGTTGTCCTTTGATTGTATATCCATCGGCCAGTTTTAGCTGGTAGGCGTGCATGATCATCGCCAGCAGTGCAGGCGCTTCGAGCATTGCAAAGTGACTGCCAATGCACATGCGGGGACCGCCGCCAAAGGGGAAGAAGGCATAGCGCGCTCTTTCGCTGTCGCGCTCCGGTGCAAAGCGCTCTGGGTCGAAGCGGTCTGGATTTTCCCACAACTGCGGCAGGCGATGGGTTACATAAGGGCTGAGCATAACGGTGGCGCCAGCTGGTATCTTGTAGCCGGCGAATTCATCTTCCGCGATGGCTTTGCGGGCAAACATCCAGGCGGGTGGGTAGAGGCGGAGAGCTTCATTGAGTACCTGCGTGGTATATGCCAGTTGACTGATATCCTCCGGAGTGGGGATGCGACCGCCTAGAATCTGTGCGAACTCTCCCCTTAATTTTTCTTCAACAGCAGCGTCCTGGCCTACCAGCCAGAACGTCCAACTTAGCAAGGAAGCGGTGGTTTCATGCCCGGCCAGGAAGATGGTGAGAACTTCATCATGCATCTGCTGGTCGCTCATACCCTCGCCACCTTCGGGATCGCGGGCATCAATTAACCTTTGCAGCAAGTCATTGCGTTTTACGCCCGATTCTCTCCGTTCGGCAATAATGCCATAGACCGTCTGGTCAATCACTTGCATGGCGCGGTGGAAACGCCGGTTGGCTGGGGTAGGGATGGCCTGTAAAATCGGGAAGGGAGCGACCATCGCCAGATTTAAGTATTCCAAGGCAATGCCAAAGGCATCCGCGATCTTCTCGGACTGGTCACCAATATCGGTGCTGAACATCGTCTGTAAGATGATTGTTTGGGTGAGCAGCATAATCTCGCGGGATATATTCAGCGGCTCATCTCCGCCTCGCCGCTCCTGCCAACGATCAAGCATTTCCTGAGTTGCGCCGGTCATAATGGGCAGCAGGCTGTTCAAATATTGGCGGTTAAAGGCAGGCTGCATCAACCGGCGCTGGCGGCGCCATAAATCCCCTTCGCTGGTTACCAGGCCCTCGCCTAAAAGCGGTTTTGCTTTTTCGTACCCCTTCCGGTAGTTGCGTTGGTTATCCTGAAGGACATGTTTTACACCTTCTGGATCAGCAATCAGGTGAAAACGGACTGGGCCAAGATCGATGCGCACCAGTTCTGGATGTTCAACGCCAGAACGGAGGAAGAAACCAAGCATGTCTTTCCAGACCTGGGGTAAAGCGCCCAGAAAGGGCAGCCCTTCGGTTTGAGGAATTTCTTGGAAAAGATGTTTTTCGGATTGGGCAGTGGTCATATAGCTCTCCTTATCCATAAAGCATGGAATAATCTCCAGGCTTCGAAAAAGCGTGTTTTCTCGATTTCAAACAAAGTGAAAAGCGCTAATTGTGATAAAAATAATTTATAAAGTCAGTATACTTTGACTGGAAATTTCCGTCAATGGCGCCGATTCTCTTTCAATTCTGTAAATTCCACGGCTGGCTGCGGCTGAATAATTGACACACCCCAGGGGCGTTGTTATACTTGCCATGTTCTGTAACAATTTAACAACGTTTTGAAATCACGGCTGGGGCTGCTCATTCACATCGGACGATCCTGCAAATCCAGCCTGGGAGGTTCCCTTGAAAAAGGCGCTCATTACAGGGATTACAGGTCAGGACGGTTCGTATCTCGCAGAATTGCTTCTATCCAAAGGGTATGAAGTGCATGGGCTGATCCGGCGGTCGAGTACATTTAATACCCGCCGAATTGATCATATTTATCACGATCCGCATGGCAACGGCGAGAAAGTCAACCTTTTCTTACATTACGGCGATCTTACCGCCATGGGAACGTTGCTGGACGTCGTATATGAAGTCCGGCCAGATGAGATTTATAATCTGGCAGCTCAAAGCCATGTGCGCGTCAGCTTCGATATGCCGGAATATACCGGCGACGTTACGGGCATGGGTACCATCCGCATTTTGGATGCTCTCCGGCGCAGTGGAAGCCCGTCACGTTTTTATCAGGCTTCTTCCAGCGAGATGTTTGGGGGTACGAACCCACCCCAGAATGAGCTGACCCCGTTTCAACCCCGCAGCCCTTATGCTGCAGCAAAACTATACGCTTACTGGATCGCACGGAATTACCGGGAAGCGTATAATGTCTTTGCAGTAAATGGAATTTTGTTTAACCATGAAAGTCCCCGGCGCGGAGAGACCTTCGTCACCCGCAAAATTACCCGGGCTGTCGCGGCAATCGTGGCAGGGAAGCAGCGCTATCTCTACCTGGGCAATCTGGATTCGCGCCGAGACTGGGGCTATGCGCCGGAGTACGTTGAAGCCATGTGGACGATGCTCCAGCAAGACCAGCCGGACGATTATGTGATCGGGACGGGTGAGGCGCATACTGTGCGGGAGTTCCTGGATGAAGCATTTGGGCATGTGGGCCTGGATTGGAATGCGTATGTGCGGATTGACCCACGCTATTATCGCCCAACCGAAGTGGACTATCTCCTGGCAGACCCCAGGCGGGCGGCCAATGAGTTGAAATGGCAGCCAAAGGTATGCTTCCGCGACCTGGTACGTATTATGGTTGATGCGGATTTGGAGAAAATGGGCTTGAAGTCATCTGGGGAAGGTTGCCAAATCTTACAAGCAAAGTTCGATGGTTGGCATCGCTGGGAAGATCAGATCGTCAGCATGGATGAACATTAATTATTCTTCAGGCGTTTAAGTAAAGTATAGGAATTTGGCCGTGGCAGACAATCACGATGAATCAAAGCATGGCTCTGCAGTATTATTTGTCTGTACGGCGAATATCTGTCGCTCTCCGATGGCAGCCGCTTTATTTCAATCGAAATTAAAAGAGCAACAACCTGACTGGCAAAAGTGGCGGGTAGAATTGGCGGGGACCTGGGCTTTAGAAGGCGAAGCTGCTGCGCGTAATTCACGCCAGGCCATGGCTGAACGCGGGCTGGATATCAGCAACCACCGCTCACGCATGGTAACCCGAGAGATGCTGGAAAGTTATGATCTTATCCTGACGATGGAACCGGGGCATAAGGAAGCCATTTGCGTTGAGTTTCCTTCGGTCGCAAAACGGGTCTTTTTGCTAAGTGAAATGGAAGGGCGGGTGCAGGCAGTGGATGACCCATACGGCGGCACTTTCGCCGATTACAAAAAAACCGCCGAGAAGATTGAGCAGATGTTAGAAAAGGGAATGCAGCGTATCCTTCAACTGGTTCAGAAGGAAAATATCGAATAAAGGGTTTGGGTCAGCTTCTCTGATCTTTTTCTAGAAAATTGATTCAATTTCCCATTGAATTCGCAGAACAAATGTGCTACTATTTCTTTAGGATTTAACAATATCTTCTATTCAAACGGGATCGAAAAGATACTTTGAACGAGGTACACATGAGCGTTCAAAAAGCAATATTACCTGGAATTTTGGTTGGCATTCTATTTTTGTTAGGAATGGTCAGCTTGCTTACGGCTTCCCCAGGGAAGGCGTATTCTGAAACGACTACCCAACCGGCTGCCGCAGTTGAAGTAAAGAATGCGGAGAATGTAAACCAGAGCCAGGCAAAATCGATGGGTAGCTGCGCGTTGAGCGGAAGTTATCCGGAGACCATCCGGCAGTGGTGTTCTGTGATTGAGCGCTATGCCGGTGAAAATGGCGTTGACGCGAACCTGATCTCGGCGGTAATGCTGCAAGAAAGTGCCGGACGGCCAGATGCTTACTCAAAGAGCGGGGCAGTGGGTCTCTTGCAGGTGATGCCTCGCGATGGAAAAGCATCCTCATTCATGTGCCCTGCGGGGCCTTGCTTCGCTGACCGGCCATCCATGCAGGAATTGTTTGACCCCGAATACAACATTTCGTATGGTACTCACATGCTTGCCGAATTGATCCAACATTATGGTGATGTTCGCGAAGCCTTGAAGGCATATGGTCCGAAAGACGTTGGCTACTATTATGCAGACCTGGTTCTAGGAACATTTCGCAGTAATCAATAACGAAACCATAAAAAGAACGGCGAGCGCCGTTCTTTTTATTTTAACCCTATCTTTCTCTAAGTAATCAGGTATAATACCTCTCCCGAAGTATTTTTTCGGCCACGGTAGTTTTGCCAGCAGGTACCAAACGCAAGAGTTGCTTTCATTCCCAGGGGGCGACCCAATCTTTATCTTCAGAATCAAGATTTTAATAAGGCCAATTACTTGACCTTATGAGGATCTTTCTGTTATAATCACAATTTGCGTATACTGCGCTATTGTTGTCTATTGTCGTTTCGACAGTCCAATTTTGGGTTTTAGTTCGTTTTCCAGGAGAAAAGCATGGCTTCTGATATGCCGACAACGAAGTCGTACGCTCGAATCCCTGATGTATTTGAGTTGCCGAACCTTATTGAGGTCCAGGCTGAATCATTTGAGCGTCTGAAGGCGGAGGGATTGGCCGATTTGTTCGATGAGGTTTCACCGATCGAATCGTATAACAAGGGGATGAAACTGTATTTCCCCGGCCGCACGCCTGAAGCGCAGCAGTGGGGACTGCGGTATTGGTTTGGCGAGCCCAAGCATTCCATCGAAGAGTGTGTAGAAAAAGATCTGACGTTCGCGTCTCCGTTATATGTTTCTGTCCTCCTGGCCGGGCCGGAAGTGCCTGAGCCGATCAAACAGGAAATTTTCCTCGGTGATTTCCCTGAGATGACAGAAAAGGGGACCTTTATTGTTAATGGTACCGAGCGCGTTGTTGTTTCCCAGTTGATTCGTTCCCCGGGTGTCTATTTTGAGGCTCCTGTTGACCGGGCAACCGGCCGCCGCCTGGCGATGGCCAAGTTGATCCCTGATCGCGGCGCCTGGATGGAGTTTGAAACTCGCAAGAATGATTATCTCATCCTCAAATTCAACCGCAAGCGCACCGTCCCGATCACCATTTTCCTGCGCGCGCTAGCCACTGTAGCCGATGGGATGGAGGAGTCGCCGCTCAAAGAGGGTTCTGATGAGGAACTGTTGGCGCTCTTCCAGGATGTGGATAACAACCCTGACCGATTATTTATTCCATCCACGATGCGTCAGGAACCCGTTTGGGATCTGGCCCATGGGCAGACCATTGCTGAAGCTGCGCTGCTTGAGTTCTTCAAGCGCATGCGCCCGGGCGACCCGGCCACATTGGATAATGCTCGCCAGTTCCTGGAAGAGCAGTTATTCGATCAGCGTCATTATGATCTCGAGCGGGTTGGGCGTTATAAACTAAATCAGAAACTTGATCTGCAAGAACGCATCCCAGTACAGCACCGGACCATTACCAAATGGGACGTGGTTTACCTGGTGCGCCGCATGATCATGATTAATAATGAAGTCGAGGATAAGGACGATATTGACCACCTCGGCAACCGCCGCGTTAAGACGGTGGGTGAGCTGATCCAGAATAAGCTGCGCATTGGCTTGCGCCGAATGGAACGCGTTATTAAAGAACGCATGTCCATTCGCGACCAGGACCAGGTCACACCGGTTGGGCTGGTCAATATCCGGCCCGTCGTGGCTGCCCTGCGCGAGTTCTTCGGTTCCAGCCAGTTGTCTCAGTTCATGGACCAGACCAACCCGTTAGCCGAGCTGCGCCACAAGCGCACCCTTTCGGCTCTGGGACCGGGTGGTCTGCGCCGGGAACGCGCAGGCTTTGATGTGCGCGACGTGCACCATTCGCACTATGGCCGCATTTGCCCCATTGAAACGCCTGAAGGCCCAAACATTGGTTTGATCGGCCGCCTGGCGTCCTTTGCCCGGGTGAACGAATATGGCTTTATTGAAACGCCTTACCGCCGGGTGATCAAGGCCCTTTCGACCAATGATCCCCGTCTGGAAGGACGCACTTTGCGAGAAACACTGACCGACCCGGATTCGGGCGAGGTGATTGCTCGCGAAGGTGAACGGGTGACGGCAGAAGTGCTGCCCGCGATCCGCAAGCTGAACCGCGCTACCGTGTTTGTGATCCCGTTTGTATCTGCTGACGTTGAATACCTTTCAGCGGATGCGGAAGATAAGTTCGTAATCGCCCAGGCGAACTCGGTCCTCAATGAGTTCAACGAATTCGCCATGGACCGCATTTCCTGCCGCTACCATTCAGATTTCATCATCTCCTCGGCGGACAGCATTAACTATATGGATGTGGCCCCGAACCAGGTGGTTGGCATCAGCGCGGCGCTGATCCCCTTCCTGGAGCATGATGACGCGAACCGCGCGTTGATGGGTTCGAACATGCAGGCCCAGGCTGTGCCGTTGATCAACCCTGAAGTGCCTACTATTTCAACGGGCATGGAAGCATACGCGGCGATCGACTCGGGCCAGGTTTTAGTCGCGGAAGAAGATGGCGATGTGGTTTCGGTTACCGGACGGCAGATCGTTGTGCGCACGGCAAATGGCTTGCGCACTTATACCCTGCGCAAGTATCAACGTTCGAACCAGAGTACCTGCATCGATCAGCGCCCGGCTGTGATCAAAGGACAGCGTATCCATAAGGGTGATGTCCTGGCCGATTCGTCATCAACCGTCAACGGCAACCTGGCTCTGGGTCAGAACGTAGTGGTCGCTTTCCTCTCGTGGGAAGGTGGCAACTTTGAAGATGCCATCTTGATTTCTGAGCGCCTGGTGCAGGCTGACCGTTTCACCTCGGTGCATATTGAAAAATATGAAGTCGAGGCCCGCGATACGAAATTGGGCCCAGAAGAGATCACGCGCGACATCCCGAATGTGGGTGAAGACGCGATCAAAGATCTGGATGAACACGGTATTATCCGCATTGGCGCTGAAGTTGGGCCAAACGATATTCTGGTCGGCAAGATCACCCCGAAAGGTGAAAAAGAGCTGACCCCAGAAGAACGCTTGCTGCGCGCCATTTTTGGTGAGAAGTCGCGGGATGTGAAAGACACCTCGCTGCGCATTCCACACGGTGAGCGCGGGATGGTCGTTGATGTGAAAGTATTCACTCGCGAAGATAACTCAGACCTTTCCGCCGGCGTGGATATGATGGTGCGGGTTTCTGTAGCCCAGCGCCGCAAAATCACCGCTGGTGATAAGATGGCCGGCCGGCATGGGAATAAAGGCGTGGTTTCGCGCGTTGTCCCGGTGGAAGATATGCCCTTCCTTGATGATGGCACTCCGGTGGATATCATCCTCAACCCGCTCGGGGTTCCGGGTCGTATGAACATCGGCCAGGTTTTGGAAACGCACCTGGGCTGGGCAGCTTATCGCCTGGGCTACCGGGCAGTAACGCCAGTATTTGATGGCGCGAATGAAGTGGAAATTGAAGCGGAACTATCGCGCTCCTGGATGATGGATCTGGCCTGGAAAGAATCGGCTGACACAGCCTGGAAATGGCTGCAGGAGCAGGAGTATTCGCCAGAGACCATCCGGGATGACGATGAAGTGCGCTTGCTCTATATGGAGCAGTGGCTTGGCCCGCGCGGTTATGATGTATATCGCCTGACCTCGGATCCCGATTATGCGCGCCGCTCGAACCTGGAACAGTGGCTGGCCGACAAAGGCTACAACCCTGATAACGTGCTGAGCTTCAAGGATGTTGGGGTGAATGCGCCTTCTGTTTCGCCACGCGATAAACTCGCTGTATTGGTCGGGCTGCGCCTGTGGTTGGAACAGAATGAGCAAGATGTTAGCGATGTACCTGACGAAGCGATTCGTGAGAAGGCCGTAGCCTACATGGTGAAGACCGGGAAGCCAATGCCGATATTAGGCAAACAGGTTTTGCGCGATGGCAAGAACGGCACCGCCTATGACCAACCGGTGACCATCGGGGTGATGACAATGATGAAGCTGCATCACCTGGTCGAAGATAAGGTTCACGCACGTTCCACCGGCCCATACAGCCTGGTTACCCAGCAGCCGCTGGGTGGTAAGGCTCAGTTTGGTGGTCAGCGCTTTGGTGAAATGGAAGTATGGGCGCTGGAAGCCTACGGCGCAGCCTATACACTTCAGGAAATGCTCACGGTCAAGTCGGACGATGTCCAGGGCCGCGTGTCAACCTACGAAGCAATTGTCAAAGGCGAACCAATCGAAGAGCCCAGCATCCCGGCTTCCTTCCGCGTTCTGGTCAAAGAACTGCAGAGTCTGGGTGTAGCTGTCGAAGCCGTCATGGATAATGGCGAGGTAATTCGGTTCGGGAAGGATGAAGAGCGGGTGCGCCCGCCCAAGATCGAAACCGGCCTGCTTGGCATTGGTGAAGATCTCGATGATTTGACCTAGCAGGGTAAGGTGAGGCGCTGGAGGGCTTTTCTGTCCAGCGCCTCATTCCTGCCTGTTGAAAAAAACAGCGTTCCTTGACGAGGCGGAATGCTCATGATATAATCTCAGCCCGTTGCCAACTCTTCATTGGTGCTAATGGTGAGGCCATCCTTACTCGTGATGGCCTCCCTTTATGACGAATTAGTAAAAATAGTAATTTTTTAGTCCTTTTGGAGGCAAAAAGGTGCCAACCATTAATCAATTGATCCGCAAGGGTCGCGAAACGAAGAAGGTGAAAAGCAAAGCGCCTGCTTTGCAGTACATCTTCAATTCTTATAAACAGCGACGCATCCGCCAGGACGAAGGCGCTCCTCAAAAGCGCGGCGTATGCACCGTTGTCCGCACCATGACCCCGAAGAAACCGAACTCGGCTCTGCGCAAGATTGCGCGCGTGCGCCTGACCAATGGTATTGAAGTCACGGCGTATATTCCGGGTGAAGGGCATCAGCTCCAGGAGCATTCGGTGGTTTTGATTCGCGGTGGTCGTGTAAAAGACCTGCCGGGTGTCCGCTACCATATTGTCCGTGGTACGTTGGATACAACGGGTGTCGGCAAACGCCGCCAGGGTCGTTCGAAGTACGGCGCGAAGCGCCCGAAGTAAACGTTAATCGAAAAACGGAGTTAGCAAGAAATGCGTCGAACGAAACCAGAACAGCGAGAAATTCTGCCCGATACTCGCTATAACAGTACTGTTGTCGAAACTATGGTGCATCATATTATGTACCGTGGTAAGAAGAGCGTAGCTCGCACCCTTGTTTATAATGCCCTGGAAATCGCACAGCAGCGCGCGAACAAACCCGCGTTGGATGTTTTAGACCAGGCTTTGAAAAACGTAGGCCCGATCATGGAGGTTCGTCCTCGTCGGGTTGGTGGCGCCACGTATCAGGTCCCGATGGAAGTTCCCTCAGAACGGCGGTTGGCTCTGGCCATGCGCTGGCTTATTAGCGCCGCGCGCGCTCGTACTGGACGGTCTTTCTCGGAAAAACTCTCCTCCGAACTGTTGGATGCCGCGAATAATCAGGGTGCTGCTGTCCGTAAGCGTGAGGAATCTCATAAGATGGCCGAAGCCAACCGTGCTTTCTCGCATTATCGGATGTAGTCTCGACTGCGTCTGATTGCTGAAAGTACAGTAACTTCGATAAAAAATAGGTGTTAGATGGCGCGTAATTTTCCGTTAGAACGGTGCCGAAATATTGGGATCATTGCCCACATCGATGCCGGTAAGACGACAACTACCGAGCGGATCTTGTTTTACACAGGTAAAACATACCGCATCGGTTCTGTGGACGAAGGCACCACAGTAACGGACTGGATGGTTCAAGAGCGTGAGCGTGGAATCACCATCGTTTCCGCAGCGGTCACCGCTGAATGGAAAGAACACCAGATCAACGTTATTGATACGCCCGGCCACATTGACTTCACGGCCGAAGTACAGCGCTCGCTGCGCGTACTGGACGGCGGTGTTGTCGTATTTGATGCTACCCAGGGCGTAGAGCCACAAAGTGAGACGGTCTGGCGACAGGCTGATCGATATACTGTGCCCCGCATTTGCTTCATTAATAAAATGGACCGAGTTGGGGCTTCGTATGATTATTCGATCGAGACTATTCGCCAGCGTTTGGGAGCCAATCCAATCGCGATGCAGCTCCCGATCGGCAGTGAGGCTGATTTCCTTGGAATCATCGACCTGTTAACCATGCAGGCCGTTTCCTGGAATGATGAAATGGGCCGCGAGCCGATTTATGGTGAAATCCCCGCTGAATTAAAACAAGAAGCAGAAGAGAAGCGCGCTCAGATGGTAGAGCGCATCGCCGAAGTCGACGATGAACTGATGATCAAGTTCCTCGAAGGCGAAACGATCAGTGTCGATGAACTCAAGGCTGGTCTGCGCCGGGCGGTGCTCGCCAGTGCGGCGACGCCGGTCTTCTGTGGGAGTGCGTTGCGTAATAAGGGCGTCCAACTGGTTCTGGATGCGGTGATTGACTATCTGCCCTCGCCTTTAGAGGTGCCCGCTGTGACGGGTACAGATCTAAATACGGGGGAGCCTGTCGCCCGTCCGCCTGAAGATGACGCCCCACTGAGCGCGCTGGTCTTCAAGATTGTCACAGATCCGTATGTTGGTCGGTTAGCCTATTTCCGTGTGTATTCAGGCAAAGTGGTCACCGGTTCGAGCGTGCTCAATGCAGGCAAAGGACGGCGAGAACGCATTGGGCGGATGGTTCGGATGTACGCTGACCGGCGCGAAGATATTACCGAGGTTTCGGCGGGAGATATTGGCGCAGTATTAGGTCTGAAAGATAGTTTTACCGGAGATACCCTTTGCGATCCCCAGAATCCGATCGTGTTGGAGAGTATTACTTTCCCCGAACCGGTCATTTCTGTGGCCATTGAACCTAAAACAACCATGGATCAAGATAAGATGTCTGAAGCTCTGCGGAAGTTGGCGGAAGAAGATCCAACTTTCCGGGTGCACACTGACGAGAACACTGGTCAGACGATCATGGAAGGGATGGGCGAGCTGCATCTGGATGTCCTGGTAGATCGAATGCTGCGTGAGTTCCGCGTGCAGGCGAATATTGGCCGCCCGCGGGTAGCCTATCGTGAGACCATTACCCGGCAGATACCGAAGGTGGATTACCGCTATGTGCGGCAAACCGGCGGGCATGGTATGTATGGTCATGTTGTTTTCAATATGGAACCTTTGGAACGTGGGAATGGTATCGTTTTTGAGAACAAGGTTGTAGGCGGTACGGTTCCGTTAGAGTATATTCCCGCAGTGGAAAAGGGCGTTCGCGAGGCGGCCGAAGCAGGTGTGCTGGCAGGCTATCCGGTTACGGATGTCAAAGTGCAGCTAATTGACGGTTCCTATCATGAAGTTGACTCAAACGAAATGGCGTTCCGCATGGCTTCAATCATGGGTTTCAAAGAGGGCATGCAAAAAGGCGCGCCGGTTCTGTTGGAGCCGGTTATGAAGGTGGAAGTCGTCATGCCTGAGGAATTCCTGGGCGACGTGTTGGGCCAGATCAGCGCCCGCCGAGGTGAAATTTTGGGTATGGAAGTTCGCACCGGGAATGCTCAAGCGGTGCGGGCGTTTGTGCCGCTGGCAGAAATGTCTGGATATGCGACCAGTCTCCGTTCGGCTACCCAAGGCCGCGGGGTCTTCTCGATGGAATTTGACCACTATGCTCCTCTCAGCGAGTTGGTGGCTCAAAAAGTATTGAATTCTTAAGGGGTTCACCGCTGAGTGAGCCACAATTTTCGATGAGAGCGTGAGCTTTCTTTCGTAGAGACATTATCTCAAGGAGATATTTTTCGTATGGCGAAGCAGAAGTTTGAACGAAATAAGCCGCATCTGAACGTAGGGACGATGGGCCATATCGATCACGGGAAGACGACGCTGACAGCTGCGATCACGAAGTACTGCAGCTTTCTGGGCGGGGCGGAATACCGGGCGTATGATCAGATCGACAACGCGCCGGAAGAAAAGGCGCGGGGGATCACGATCAACATTGCCCATGTTGAGTACCAGACGGAAAACCGGCACTACGCGCACGTGGACATGCCGGGACACCGTGACTACATCAAGAACATGATCACCGGAGCCGCGCAGGTAGATGGGGCGATCCTGGTGGTGGCAGCGCCGGACGGGCCGATGCCGCAGACGCGCGAGCACGTGCTGCTGGCGCGGCAGGTGGAAGTGCCCTCGATCGTGGTGTACCTGAACAAAGTGGACCAGATGAACGATCCGGAGCTGCTGGAGCTGGTGGAGTTGGAGCTGCGCGAGATGTTGAGCAGCTACGGCTACCCGGGCGACACGATCCCGATTGTGCGGGGAAGTGCCCTGGAAGCGCTGGAGAGCACCTCGCGCGACCCGAACGCGCCGGAATATGCCTCGATCAAAGAGCTGCTGCGGGTGGTGGATGAGTACATTCCCCAGCCGGTACGCGAGACGGAAAAGCCCTTCATGATGCCGGTAGAAGACGTGTTCTCGATCAAAGGACGCGGGACGGTGGTGACGGGGCGGGTCGAGCGGGGCAAGATCAAAGTCGGGGAACCGGTGGAGATCGTGGGGCTGCAGGAGAAGAGCATGAACTCGGTAGTGACGGGGGTGGAGATGTTCCACAAGATCGTCGACGAGGGCATGGCGGGCGACAACCTGGGGCTGCTGCTGCGCGGGATTGAGCGCACGGATGTGGAGCGGGGGATGGTGGTGGCCAAGCCGGGCTCGATCACGCCGCACACGCAGTTCATGGGCGAAGTGTACGTGCTGAAGAAGGAAGAAGGCGGGCGGCACAAGGCTTTCTTCAATGGCTATCGGCCGCAGTTCTACATCCGCACCATGGACGTGACGGGCTCGATCAAACTGCCGGAAGGCGTGGAAATGGTCATGCCGGGCGACAATGTCAACCTGGAAGTCGAGTTGATTGTCCCGGTCGCGCTGGAGCAGGGTTCAAAATTCGCCATTCGCGAAGGCGGGCTGACCGTCGGCGCTGGCGTGATCACTAAGATTATTAAGTAGTAAAGGTGGCTGATGGCTAAGCAACGCATTCGAATTCGCCTGAAGGCTTATGATCACCGTGTCCTCGACCAGTCCGCGAAGCGAATCGTAGACACGGCGGAACGCAGTGGCGCGCACGTGGTCGGCCCAGTTCCGCTTCCGACCAAAATTGAACGCTTTACGGTTCGGCGCTCGACCTTCATTGATAAGGATTCGCACGAGCACTTTGAAGTTCGCACCCACAACCGGCTAATCGACGTTCTGGATCCTGATTCCAAGACGATTGATATGCTTATGCGGCTGAACCTGCCCGCCGGTGTGGATATCGAAATCAAGATCTAGTCTTTAACAGGCGCCATCTGGCGCCGGTTAATTTTACAATTGAGTTCTGGGTAAGAACAGGTAAGGGGAGCAGTTTTGAGGAAACTTAAAAACTGCTCCCCTATAGCCCTGGTCAGAAGTAGAATTTTAGGGTAGAATAGAACGGTTTTGGGCAGTATGCCCAATTCCAGGCGACACAAGAACAATTTTGTGAGTGAACCCAAAGAAAACCCACTGATGTTCGCAGCAGGTTGTTAACTATGTCGCATCGGGGATGATGCAGCTTAGCCCAGGCTGACAGTCCCGTCAAATTATGATGAAGGAGACAACTGAGATATGGTTAAAGGGCTGATCGGTAAGAAAATCGGCATGACCCAGATTTTCGATGATAACGGTATTGCATTACCGGTAACCGTAATCGAAGCTGGGCCATGTTACGTTACCCAGGTTCGCCTGCCTGAAAAAGACGGTTATTCGGCTGTCCAATTGGGTTTCGGCGAAACGAAACCGAAGCGCCTCACAGGTGGCCAGTTAGGGCATCTGAAACGCAACAATCTCCCTCCAATCAAATTTCTGCGCGAATTTCGGGTCAAGAACCCCGATGTGCAGGAAGGCGACCAGGTGACCGTTGCGGTTTTCGCTGTCGGTGAGAAGGTTGACGTAGTGGGCACCAGCAAGGGGAAGGGTTTTCAGGGCGGCGTGAAGCGCTATCACTTCAGAGGTGGACCGCGCACGCATGGCCAGTCGGACCGTGAGCGCGCTCCGGGCTCTCGTGGCTCGGGCACAACACCAGGTCGGGTCTACAAAGGTGCGCGTGGTCCGGGGCACATGGGCGATGACCGTGTGACTGCGCAAAGCTTAAAGGTCGTGTTAGTAGATCCTGAGCGCAACCTGATTGGTGTACATGGCTCCGTTCCTGGCGCACGTGGTGGCCTGGTGATGGTCCAGGAAGCTCGGAAAGCATAACTAGGCAACCTTTGCCTCAGAATGGAGTGATGCAATTATGGTAGTCGATGTTTACAACATGGACGGGCAGAAGGTAACGACGGTGGAGCTTTCCCCGGCAATCTTTGAAGCCCCTGTTTATGTCGATTTAATGCACCAGGCTTTTGTACGCCAGATGGCGAATGCACGCCTGGGGACGCACGATACCAAAACCCGCAACGAAGTTTCGGGTGGCGGTCGCAAGCCGTGGCGTCAGAAGGGCACCGGCCGGGCGCGGCAGGGTTCGACCCGTTCGCCAGTGTGGGTTGGCGGCGGTAAGGTTCACACGCCCCATCCGCGTTCCTATGAACAGGCCATGCCGAAGAAAATGCGTCGAGCTGCGGTGCGTTCGGCTTTATCGGTGAAAGCCGCTGAGGCCAGCGTCGTGGTTGTGGACCAACTCGGTTTGCCCGAGCCCAAGACGCGCCTTATGGCAAAGGCTTTGAATGCTTTGGTTGGTAGTGGCAGCGCACTCATTCTCATCCCTGAAAAAACAGCGTATGAAGATGTGATCCGCTCCACAAATAATATTCCCGACGCCAAAGTTCTTCTGGCCAACTATGTGAACATCCGCGACTTGCTGCAGTATGACAAGCTTGTCATCCCGGTAGCAGCGCTGGATGTGCTCAGCGCGAACTTTGGATAGGAGGACAGGGATGAGCACGATTTATGAAGTACTCCGCCGTCCGCTGGTAACGGAAAAGTCGAATTACCAGTCCAGCCAACTGCACCAGTACGTCTTTGAAGTAGCGCGGGATGCCAACCGCACACTGGTGAAGGATGCGGTTGAGCAAATATTTGGTGTAACGGTTTTACGGGTGAACGTCATTAACGTCCCGGCCAAGCGGACTCGCCGAGCGCGCAACCGCCGGATGGTGGTTAGCCGCTCGAGGTATAAGAAGGCGATCGTTACCCTGGCACCCGAAGACAGAATTCCGATCTTTGAAGGGGTAGAGTAATGGCCGTAAAAGTTTACAAACCGGTAACCCCCGGTCTGCGCGGCATGACCGGCTATACATTTGATGAAATCACCAAGAGCAAGCCTGAACGATCCTTGATCGTGCCGCGCAAGAAACATGCCGGGCGAAATACCTATGGCCGAATAACCGTGCGCCATCAAGGCGGCGGCAATCGCCAGTTCATTCGTCTGGTCGATTTCAAACGCGATAAGTTCAATATCCCGGCGAAAGTCGCGGCGATTGAATACGATCCGAACCGCACCGCGCGCCTGGCACTGTTGAATTATGTGGATGGTGAGAAACGCTATATTGTTGCGCCGCTGGGTCTCAAGGTGGGCGATATGGTGATGTCTGGGACGCAGGCGGATGTCCGCCCGGGTAACAGCCTGCCGATCGCGAATATTCCCGTCGGTACGATGATCCACAATATTGAGCTGAAAGAAGGTAAAGGCGGCCAATTAGTGCGGGCCGCTGGCGCTTCCGCTCAGTTGCTGGCGAAGGAAGGCGATTATGCTCAGATTCGTCTGCCATCCGGCGAAGTCCGCCTGATCCGTCAGGTTTGCTACGCTACGGTTGGTCAGGTGGGTAACCTGGATCATAACAATGTGAAGTTAGGCAAAGCGGGCCGTAAACGCCACATGGGTATCCGCCCGACAGTGCGTGGCTCCGCGATGTCTCCGCGTGATCACCCGCATGGTGGCGGTGAAGGTCGCCAGCCAGTTGGTATGCCTGGTCCGAAAACGCCGTGGGGTAAACCCACGCTGGGTTATAAAACCCGCCGCAATAAGAAGACCGACCAGTATATTGTGCGCCGCCGTAATCAGGGCACCCGTTAAGGGTTGTTGGTTGAGCAGGATATTTTCTGTTAGACCGCAAGAAAGAGGTACGTAGAAATGTCACGTTCTTTGAAAAAAGGGCCTTACGTAGAGCCTAAGCTTTTGGAAAAAATTGAGGCCATGAATACTCGCGGCGAGAAGAAAGTTCTTCGCACCTGGAGTCGGGACAGCGTGATCTTCCCACAGATGGTGGGGCATACCATTGCTGTGCATGATGGCCGCCGCCATGTGCCGATCTATATTACAGAAAATATGGTCGGCCATCGCCTGGGTGAATTTGCCCCGACCCGCCTTTTCCGCGGGCATGTCGCAGAGAAAGCATCCGCTGCGAGGAAGGGTAAGTAAGCCATGGCGACCGATATTCAAGCAAAACTACGATTTTCTGGCGTTTCCGCGCAGAAGACGCGCCTGGTGATTGATCTGGTGCGCGGCAAACCGGCTATTGAAGCGCTGAATACGTTGAAGTTTATGCCGCAAACAGCTGCTCGCCACGTTAGCAAGCTGCTGTCGTCGGCAGTGTCGAACGCTGAAGAGAACTTTGGCGTAAGCCGGGATGATCTGTATGTCTATCGAATTACAGCCGATGAAGGCCCGACCCGTAAATGGCGCCGCTTTGGTGCCCGAGGCCGCTTCAAGCCTTTGCTCCGCCGTACTTCACATATTACCGTTGTTCTCCGCGAACGCGAGTAAGGAATTTGGAAAGAGAAAGAATCAGGAGAAATTATGGGTCGAAAAGTTCATCCGATTGGATTTCGCCTAAACCTGAACAAGGCCTGGGAAAGCCGCTGGTTCGCTAAAGGCAAGGAATACCGCGATAACCTGCAACAGGATTTCGCGATCCGGCACTTGATCCACAAAGATGCTGAGAAAGCTGGTGTTTCTCGGATTGAAGTGGAGCGTTTTCCGGGCAAGGTGAAGATCATTGTCTTCACTGCCAAGCCTGGCATTCTGATTGGTCGCAAAGGCGAAAGTGTAAAAAAGATCCGCCAGGATCTGGAAGCCCTGACCGGCAAAAAGATTGACCTGGAGATCAAAGAGATTAAAATCGCCCGATATCGATGCTTATCTGGTTGCTCAGAACCTGGCGGGACAGATTGAACGCCGGGTGAGCTACCGCCGTGCGATGAAGCGTGCTTTACAGCAGGCCACCCGCCAGGGCGCTCTGGGCATCAAAGTCGAGGTCCAGGGGCGGCTGAGTGGTGCGGAAATGGCGCGCAGTGTATGGCTGCGTGAAGGCCGCGTTCCCCTGCAGACTTTGCGCGCTGATATTGATTTTGCCCGCGCCGAAGCTCTGACCACCTATGGCCGCATTGGCGTCAAAGTGTGGGTTTACAAGGGTGAGGTTCTGCCGGAAACGGAAGAAAAAACCCAGGCCACCGAGGGTGTTTACGTTAGCGAGTAAATATCGCTGGCTGCAATAGACCAGTTTAGAAAAAGGGAACGACTATGTTGATGCCGAAACGTGTTAAATGGCGCAAGCAGCAGCGCGGTCGCATGACGGGCAAAGCCACCCGTGGCGCGGAACTCTCTTTTGGAGAGTTTGGCCTGCAGGCTCTGGAACCCGGTTGGGTTTCTGCCCGCCAGATTGAAGCTGCCCGCCGCACGATTGTGCGTGAAATGAAGCGCCGTGGTAAGGTCTGGATTCGCATATTCCCAGATCATCCATACACCCGTAAGCCACCAGAGACCCGGATGGGTAAAGGCAAAGGGAATGTGGAGTACTGGGTGGCAGTGGTCAAGCCAGGCCGCATTATGTTTGAAGTGGGTGGTCTGCCGGATGAAATTGCCAAGGTAGCCCTCCAGCAGGCGTCTTACAAGTTCTCCATTAAGACCAAAATTGTTGCTCGTGAAGAGCTAGCAGGAGAACAGGCATGAAAACGTCAGAAATGCGATTACTAAGTTTAAATGAATTGCAGACGAAGTTGTCAGATGCCCGGCAAGAGTTGATGAACCTGCGTTTTCAGGTTGTCACCGGGCAGTTGACGGATACCAGCCGCCTTAAAATCAGTCGCCGGGTGATCGCGCGCTATGAAACACTGCTGCGCGAACGCGAGCTGGCAGAGGAAGGTTCAAATGAACAATAAGCGCCGATTGACTGGTATCGTCACCAGCGACAAAATGGCGAAGACGGTTGTTGTTGAAGTGACCCGCACCTATCAGCACCCACTTTACGGTAAAGTGGTGCATGCTTCCAAGCGTCACAAGGCGCATAACGAGCTGAATGCTGAAGTTGGTGATGTGGTTGTGATTGTGGAGAGCCGCCCCATTTCTCGTGAGAAACATTGGGTAGTGGAGAGCATTGTGCGGCGGCGTGGCGAGGCGGCAACCCCAGCTGAACCTGTTGCGACGGATGAATCCGCCACTGAAGGAGAATAAGCAATGATTCAGCAGGAATCTCGCCTCAAAGTTGCGGACAACACCGGAGCGCGCGAGCTCCAGGTCATTCATGTGATGGGTGGTTCAACGCGCCATTATGGTTTTGTCGGTGATATTGTTGTGTGTTCTGTAAAGTCGGCCACGCCGCAGGGTTCGGTCAAGAAGAGTGAAATCGTCAAGGCCGTGATCGTGCGCTGCACAAAAGAGTGGCGGCGGGAGGATGGCTCAAGCATTCGTTTTGACGACAATGCTGCGGTTATCCTGGATAATAACCTGAACCCCCGCGGAACACGCATTTTTGGCCCGGTTGCGCGCGAACTGCGTGAAAAGGGTTTTATGAAGATTGTTTCACTGGCTCCAGAGGTCCTCTAGGAGTTGGTGCTGAGGAGCATGGCCATGACGGTCAAGATTCGAAAAGGTGATACGGTAGAAGTTATTAGCGGCCGCTCTGAAGATAAGGGCAAACGCGGTGAGGTCATTCGGGTAATTCCCGATGATCACCGGGTGGTGGTGCAGGGCGTCAATGTGCGCACCAAGCACCAGCGCCAGGTCCAATCCCAGGGCCGTACGATTAATCCTGGACGCGTGCGCTTTGAGGCGCCCATTGACGTCTCCAATGTGATGCTGGTCTGCCCAAAGTGCGGCAAGCCTACCCGCCTGGCAACCACGCGGGATGGTGAAGAAGCCCACCGCGTATGCAAACAGTGCCAGGCTTCCATTGATGAGTAGGCCCGCTGGAGTTGAACGATGAATACGATGAAAGAACGGTATAAAACCGAAATAGTGCCTGCGCTGCAAGATGCGCTAAACTTTAGCAATGTCATGCAGGTACCGCAAATTAAGAAGGTCGTGGTTAATATTGGCATGGGCGAGGCCCTGGATAACCCCAAGGCTTTGGATGCTGCCGTAAGTGACGTCATTCAGATCACTGGCCAAAAGCCGGTTGTAACCAAAGCTCGCACCAGCATCGCAGCTTTCAAGCTGCGCGAAGGTCGGGCGATCGGGGTGAAAGTCACCTTGCGGGGCGAACGCATGTGGTCCTTCCTGGATCGTCTGCTCAACATTGTCCTGCCGCGCGTGCGTGATTTCCGTGGCGTTCCGCGAGATGCCTTTGATGGCCGCGGCAACTACACGCTCGGCTTACGCGAGCAGTTGATCTTCCCGGAGATCGAGTACGACAAGATCGATAAGATCCGTGGCATGGAAATCACGATTGTGACGTCTGCCCAGAATGATGAGCAAGCTGCCCAGCTGCTCGAAATGCTCGGCATGCCATTCAGAAAGGACTAATATGGCTAAGAAAAGCATTATTTATCGTGAGATGCGGCGAAAGTACCCGAATCAGGTTCGCAATCGCTGCGAACGCTGTGGTCGCCCGCGTGGTTATATTCGTCGGTTTGGTCTGTGCCGCATTTGCTTCCGCGAATTAGCGCTACAGGGTAAGATCCCCGGCGTGATGAAGTCATCCTGGTAGCCGGTCTGGAGGAAGTTCAATGAGCGTGAATGATCCAATTGCTGATATGTTAACGCGTGTGCGTAACAGCGTTTCGACCGGCCAGAGCCTGGTGGCAATGCCCAGCTCGAAAATTAAAGTGGAAATCGCCCGCATCCTGAAAGAGGAAGGCTATATTGAAGCGTATGAATTGGTGGATGCAGATCTACCTACCAAGAAAACACTTCGTCTGCGCCTCAAGTACGTGGGTGAGCGGCGGCAACGCCGGCCAGTGATCACTGGCCTGGAACGTGTCAGCCGCCCTGGTCGCCGGATTTATACTCACAAGACGGAAATCCCGTGGGTTCTGTCCGGCCTTGGTGTCGCTATTCTCTCCACCCCTAAGGGCGTTATGACCGGGCATCGTGCTCGTCAGCTCGGCGTGGGCGGCGAGATTCTCTGCAAGATCTGGTAACCAGCAGAGACGCGTATTTGTAATGGCGTAGAAAGAGACGAAGGAGGATTATTGTGTCTCGCGTAGGTCGATTACCAGTCACCGTACCATCCGGTGTTCAGGTAGATATCCAGGGTCTTAATGTACGAGTCAAAGGCCCCAAGGGCCAGATTGAACGTACCTTTGCCCCGGGTGTCACCTTTCAGATGGAAGATGGGTCTGTTGTGGTAACCCGCGAATCGGACGCTCCGTCCATGCGAGCAATGCATGGCACTGCCCGCGCGCTGGTCAACAACATGGTCACCGGTGTTAGCACCGGTTTCACCAAAACTCTCGAAATTGATGGGGTGGGGTACCGTGCCGAATTAAGCGGCAAGAACCTGGTGCTGTATGTTGGTTATTCGCACCCGGTTGAACTAACCCCACCTGATGGGATCACCTTTGATGTGGATACCCGTACCCGCCAGGTTAAGGTTTCTGGTTTTGATAAGGAAGAGGTTGGCCAGATTGCTGCGAATGTGCGCGGTGTCCGCCCGCCCGAGCCTTATCATGGGAAAGGCATCCGGTATGCAGGTGAGCGAATCCGCCGCAAGGCTGGTAAATCCGGTAAGGGTAAGGGCAAGAAGTAGGTATAGTTATGGCGAAGTTATCTCGCGCTGAATCACGCATTCGACGGCATCGCCGTGTCCGCAGGTACATTTCGGGGACACCCGATTGCCCACGGCTGAACATATTCCGCAGCGAAGCGGAAATTTACGCCCAGGTAATTGACGACAAGGCTGGCCAGACGCTTGCCGCTGCCTCGAGCATCGATCACGATCTTCGGGAAAAGTTGGCTGGCAAAACGAAGACGGAACAGGCCCGCATGGTTGGTCAACTGGTTGCTGAGCGTGCAAAAAATAAAGGCATTTCCCAGGTCGTTTTTGACCGGGGTGGCTTCCGCTACATTGGACGGGTCAAGGCCCTGGCGGATGGCGCTCGCGAAGCTGGGCTGGATTTTTAACGAAAACAGGATCGAGGGCCTGAATTATGACGGATAATAGCGAATATCAAGGTTTGGAACAGCAGTTCGACGAGCGTGTGATTGAGATCGCGCGTGTGGCCAAAGTGGTAAAAGGTGGCCGGCGCTTCTCCTTCCGCGTGACGGTGGTGGCTGGCAACAACCATGGCCGGGTTGGCCTGGGCGTTGGCAAAGCCAATGCTGTTCCGGATGCAATGCGCAAAGCGACAGAGCGAGCGCACAAGAACATGAAAACGGTGTCTCTGATGGGCACCACCATCCCGCACGAGGTGCTGGGCCGCCTGGCCGGCGCCCGGGTACTGCTCAAGCCGGCTTCCCCTGGTACGGGCGTTATCGCCGCAGGTGGTGTGCGCGCCGTCCTCGAGGCCGCCGGGATTCGCGACATTCTGACCAAATCGCTGGGGAGCGCGAATGTGCTCAATGTTGTTCAGGCAACATTCGATGCCCTGGAGCAGCTCAAGGATCCGGCTGAAGAAGCGGCCCGGCGTGGTAAGGATATCAAAGACGTGATGCCCTTCTGGGAACGGAGGAAGACACATGTCTGAGAACATGAATGAGCCGAAAAAGCTGCGTATTACGTATGTTAAAAGCTCCATCGGTTATTCGGAGCGCCACAAGGCTACCATTCGCACGCTGGGACTGCGCCGTTTGCATCAAAGCGTCGTCCATCTGGATTCTCCCACGCTGCGCGGTATGCTAGCCAAGGTGAACCATCTTGTACGAATTGAGGAAGTGTAGGTAGAGTAATGAAACTTCACGACTTAAAGCCCAATCCTGGTGCAAAGAAAGCACCAAAACGCAAGGGCCAGGGTGCTGCTGCCGGGCAGGGGAAAACTGCTGGGCGCGGTACGAAAGGTGAAGGCTCGCGCTCCGGGCAGGGTGGTCACCTTTACCGGCAGGGTGGTAACCTGCCGTTCTATCGCCGCCTGCCGTTCCGCCGAGGTGAGGGTTTTACCCCACCGAACCAGGTTGAATATAACGAGATTAATGTTGAACAGCTGGCTAATCTCCCGGCTGGCACCGAAGTTACTCGCGAGTTTTTAGCGCAGGCCCACATGTTGCATAAGTCACAGAATCCGGTTGTTGTTCTGGGCCGGGGTGACATTAGTGTTCCGCTCACGATCCGTGTTGAACGGGTGACGAAGAGCGCGCGTGAAAAAATCGAGGCTGCCGGTGGCAGTATTGAAATCATCGCCTGATCGGCGAATTGAGGAGACCCACGCATGAAGCGGTCAGCTTGGCGTTATTTATGGAAATCTGAGGATATTCGCAAGAAGCTGCTTATCACGCTTGCACTGCTGGTTCTTTATCGCCTGGCGGCAAATATCCCTGTGCCGGGGATCAATCGCGCTGCGATTGCTCAGCTGGCACATGGAAATAACCCCGCCGCGGGGTTGATCGGCATGTTAGATTTGCTTTCGGGCGGAACCATGTCGAACTTCTCTATCCTGGCGATGGGCGTGTATCCTTACATTACAGCTCAGATTATCCTGCAACTCCTGATCCCCATCATCCCTTCGCTCGAGCAGCGTATGAAAGATGACCCGCGCTCGGGCCAGCAGTGGATGGAACGCTGGACGATCATTTTGACCATCCCGATGGCGCTGCTTTCGGCGGTTGGTCAGATCAACATTTTCAACCAGCTGGCAGGTGGTCAGGTTCTGACGAACTTTAGTTTTACTGGCGCTGCGCTGCTGCCTTCACTGACGACCCTCATCACAATGGTAGCCGGCACGATGTTAGGCGTCTGGTTAGGTCAGCTTATTTCAGAGTATGGCATTCCAAACCAGGGTTTATCCCTGATCATTTTCGCCGGCATTGTGGCCCGTATTCCAGCTAACTTCGCTTCACTCCTCAGTGACCGGCAGAATGGCTGGTGGATGCTCATCCTGATCCTCATTATTCTGGCGCTGACCATCTTTGCCATTGTTTTTGTCCAGCAGGGCCGGCGCAACGTGCCGGTGCTGTTCCCGGGGCGGCGGATGGGAAACCGCATGTCGATGCCGGTGCGCAGCAATCTGCCGCTGATGGTTAACATGGCCGGCATGATCCCGCTCATTTTCGCCCAGGCCATTCTGACCTTCCCGGCGATTTTAGCCAGTTATTTTGTTAGCTCCAAAACCCCTTGGGTAGCAAGCTTTGCCTATAGCATCTCATCTACATTTGGTGGGCAAGGCCTGGTCTATGGTTTGCTGTACTTCCTGACGGTGGTGCTGTTCACCTTCTTCTACACGGATGTGCTTTTTGCACAGCAGAATTATGGAGATAACCTGAAGCGCCAGGGCGCGCAGATTCCGGGAGTGGTGCGCGGTGCGCCAACGCAAAAGTACCTGACTAAGGTGCAGCGCCGCATTACGCTTCCGGGCGCGCTCTTCCTGGGCTTTGTGGCAGTCCTACCGTTTATGCTAAACCCAATCTTCCCGGTCAGCGCTCGCGCAGGCCTGTTCCTGGTCTCCGCGGCCGGCTTGCTGATTGTGGTCGGTGTGGTTCGGGATACGTTCACCATTATCGAAACCGAGCTTAAATTGCATGGTTACGATGAGAATTTGATCCGAGGCTAATGAGGAAGAGCATGGCGACCTATATTGTTCTGTTAGGGCCTCCAGGGGCAGGAAAAGGCACACAGGCACAGGTCATCTCGCGTGAAATGAACCTGGCGCACATATCTTCCGGTGATTTGTTCCGGGAGAACTTGAAAAATCAGACGGAGCTTGGCAAGCTTGCCCAGGGTTATATGAACCGGGGCGAGTTAGTTCCTGATGATGTGACCATCGCCATGGTTCGCGACCGGCTTTCCCGTTCTGATTGCAAAGGGGGAGCCTTGTTAGACGGTTTCCCGCGCACGCCTGCACAGGCAGATGCTCTGGCAGACATGTTGAAATCGATGGGCGAAAAGGTAGATAGCGTTCCTTATATCTCCGTGCCTGCCGAGGTTTTGATCGAACGCCTCGGCGGGCGCTGGAGCTGCCCAACCTGCGGGCGGGTCTATCACGAAGTATACAACCCGCCAAAGCAGCCAGGCATTTGCGATGTCGACGGGACGCAGCTAATTCAACGGGAAGATGATAAAGCGGAGACGGTTGAACGACGTATTCGGGTTTACATGGAACAGACCGCTCCCTTGATTGAGTACTATCGCCAGAAGGACCTGCTGATTGAAGTCGATGGCACACAATCCATCGAGGATGTTTCGCAGGATATCCTGGAAGCGATCAAGAAAAAGGAAAAATAAGCAATGGCCTGGGATCGGCAGGTAACGATTAAAACTCCACAGGAGATAGAGCTGATGCGAACGGCTGGCAAGATCAACGCGGAAGCGTTAGCCGCTGCGAAAGCTGCTATTCATCCTGGGGCGACGACCGCTGATTTAAACGCGGCTGCCGAAGAAGTTTTGAAAAAGTATGGTGTTTATTCACCATTCAAGAATTATCCAGGCCCATATCCCTATCCGGCCAGCACTACGATCAGTATCAACGAAGAACTGGTGCATGGCATTCCAGGGAAACGCAAGCTTAAAGAAGGTGATATCGTCTCGATTGATTGCGGATCTGTATATGAAGGTTACGTCGCTGATTCGGCGATTTCCGCCGGCGTCGGCCAGCTTTCTCCTGAGGCGCAGCGGCTGCTGGATGTTACAGAAAAGTCGTTGTACGAAGGGATTCGCAAGATGGTGGTGAATAACCGGATCGGGGATGTTTCCGCAGCAGTTCAACACTACGTGGAAAGTCACGGATTTGTGGTGACGCGGGAATATACCGGGCACGGTGTTGGCCGGCAGATGCACGAAGGGCCTCAGGTGCCGAACTACGGCACGCCGGGGCGTGGAATGGTGCTGCGGGCCGGTATGACCATTGCTCTGGAACCGATGGTGCTGGAAGGGACCTTCCAGACCCGAGTTTTGGCGGATGAATGGACGGTTGTCTCAGCGGATAATGGCCTGACGGCGCACTTTGAGCACACCGTGGCGATCACCGCAGACGGTCCATACATTCTAACAGTCATTAATGACAGTGATACCCGGCTTGATACTGGACAAAGCCCGGAAAAACAGGTATAATCAAAGCTTTGGCTTGCTTAACGAAATTGGTGGTTTGAAATTAAGGAGAAGGTATTATGAGAGTATCTCCGTCCATTCGGAAACGCTGCGCGAAATGCAAGATCGTTCGGCGCAAGGGCGTTTTGTACGTCATATGCGAAAACCCAAAGCACAAACAGCGACAGGGGTAAAGGACTATGGCAAGAATTGAAGGTGTTGATCTTCCGCGCAATAAGCGGGTTGAAGTTGGCCTGACCTACATTTTTGGGATTGGCTCAACGCGCGCCCAAACGATTTTGGCCGCGACTAGCGTAAACCCGGATATCCGGGTGAAAGATCTTAGTGAAACGGATTTAGCCGCACTGCGTGAGTTCATCGGTCGATCGTATAAGGTCGAAGGTGATCTTCGCCGTGAGGTGCAGATGAATATCAAGCGGTTGGTTGAAATTGGCTGCTATCGTGGTCTGCGCCATCGCCGGAGTCTACCGGTTAATGGTCAGCGCACCCGCACCAACTCCCGCACGCGTAAGGGTCCTAAGAAGACCGTTGCCGGTCGCGGTCGCCGCCGCGGTGCAAAGAAATAATCCAGGTTCTGGGGCTTGGTCAGGTTGGGGTCCTTCCTTCTCACCCCGCGGCCGCCTGGCCAATACCCCGGATATGGGTTATGGATTTGTACGAATTGATTTAAGAAGAGGTTGATAACGAGGAATTATGGCACAAAACGTACGCTCGACGCGTCGCGCCGCTACGACGAAAAAAGTTAAACGAACGCTGACTTCCGGTCAGATTCACATTTTTGCTTCTTTTAACAATACCATTGTCACCATAACCGACCAGCAGGGAAATACTGTTTGCTGGGGCAGCTCAGGTTCGGCTGGCTACAAGGGTTCGCGCAAGAGCACGCCTTTTGCCGCGCGCCTGGCTGCTGAACAGGCTGTGAAGACGGCCATGTCGATGGGTTTACAGGAAGCAGATCTGGTTGTCAAGGGACCTGGCCCTGGCCGCGAGTCGGCAATTCGGGCCGTCCAGTCGATGGGCGTCCGCGTGCGCTCGATTGCAGATATTACACCGGTACCGCATAACGGCTGCCGGCCTCCTAAGAAACGCCGCGTTTAATCGGAGAGGGAATCTATGGGAAAGTATATTGGACCGGTATGTAAACTATGCCGGCGAGAAGGTGAAAAGCTGTTTTTAAAGGGCGAACGCTGCTACACGGCAAAGTGCTCTTTTGAAAAGCGCGGTTTCGCGCCAGGACAGCATGGCCGCACCCACCAGACGCGCCAGGATCGTGAGTCGGACTATGCCCGCCAGTTGCGCGCCAAGCAAAAAGCGCGCCGGGTATACGGCATTTTTGAACGCCAGTTCCGCCGCTATTTTGGCGTGGCGTTACACCGCCAAGGTCTGACGGGTCTCAACTTGCTGCAGACGCTCGAATGCCGCCTGGATAATGTTGTTTTCCGGCTTGGTTTTGCGAGTGACCGGGCGCAAGCGCGCCAGCTGGTCAATCATGGGCACGTTGAGGTCAACGGCCACAAAGCGGACATTGCTTCAATGCTGCTGCGCCCTGGGGACGTGGTCACGGTTGAAGAAGGCTCACGCCGCAAAACCTATTGGAAAGAAGTTGTTGATGTTGCCGAGAAACGTGTTTCCCCCCTTTGGTTGGAACGCGATGTACGCGGGCTGTATGGCCGGGTTTTACGCCTGCCCGAGCGCGCCGAAATTGACGGTAACTTGAACGAGCAATTGATCGTCGAGTATTACTCGCGCTAATCCCAATGAGTTGGGTGGTTTCCTGATAGGGGAACGCCTGGAAGGGGTGAATCGTGGCTGCACTAAGTAACATGGTAACGCCAAAAGTTGAGCGGGAAGCCGAAGCTCGCAATTACGGAAAGTTCGTGATCAGTCCCCTGGAACGGGGGTATGGAATCACGCTCGGAAATGCTCTGCGGCGAATTCTGCTTTCTTCTTTGGAAGGCGCAGCGGTGACATCCATCCGCATTACGGATGTGTTACACGAGTTCAGCGACATCCCGGGTGTGCGCGAAGACGTCATCCAGGTGATGTTGCAAGTGAAGCAACTGCGCCTGATGCTGCATGATGTGGAATCGGCCCACCTGCACCTCGATGTTCGAGGGGAAGGTGTGGTCACGGCTGCAGATATTCAGACTCCGGCGGAAGTCGAGATTGTTAACCCTGAACTGTATCTGTTCACGGTGGATGATGCGACTACCCGGCTGGAGATTGACATGACTGTTGAACGCGGGCGGGGCTATTCGCCAGCGCCCGAGCGCAGTGGTCGTTTACCCATCGGTGAATTACCGGTGGATGCAATTTATAGCCCGGTTCGCCGGGTGAATTGGACGGTAGGTTCCGCCCGCGTTGGTCAAAGCACCAACTATGACCGCCTGGTCATGGAAATTTGGACAGATGGCACCGTTAGCCCTGAGAAGTCGATGAGTATTTCATCGAAGATTCTCATTGATCACTTGCGTTACATTGCTGGCATTACTGAAGAGACACTGGTGATTGGTACGGAAAAAGAGGTGACGGGCAGCCGTCTGACGAGTGAAGCCGCCGAAACGCCTATTGAAAACCTCGATCTCTCGGTGCGGGTGTTCAACTCGCTCAAGCGCACGGGGATTACTACCGTAGGCGATGTGCTGGAGCTGCTCGAAAAGGGCGACGAAGCCGTGATGTCCATCCGCAACTTTGGCGAGAAGAGTCTCGACGAGCTGCGTCAGAAGATGCAGGAAAAAGGTTTCCTGCACGATGAAAAGACTGTAGAGTAAGCATCACGCTCTCAAAGAGTATGGATGCCACGGAGTAGTGAATTATGCGACATCAGGTAGCAGGTTATAAGTTAAGTCGAACGAGTGATCAACGCAATGCGCTGCGCAAGACACTGATTAATCAGTTGTTCGAGCACGAGCGGATTAAGACAACGCGGGCGAAAGCGAAGGCTATCCGGGGTGACGCGGAACGCCTCATCACACTGGCCCGCAACAGTGGGAATGGCACCGATATCGACAAGGTGAACGCTCGCCGTCTGGCAGCAGCCCGCATGGGCAACCCGGATATCGTCCGCAAGCTGTTTGATGATATTGCCCCGCGCTACGTCAATCGCCCCGGTGGTTACACACGCTTGCTCAAACTTGGGCAGCGCCAGGGTGACGCCGCGGAAATCGTTTTGTTGGAACTGGTCGAAGGCTAAGCCATCGACTGGAAAGAACCACTCCGGGACCACCGGATTGGAATGGAACGTTACAAAGTTACCTTAGCCTACGATGGCACGGACTTCTTTGGCTTCCAACGTCAGGGACTGACACGAACGGTCCAGTTGGAAGTGGAAGCCGCCTTGCGCCGACTGAACTGGCAGGGCAGGGCGATCCTATCATCGGGACGGACAGACACCGGGGTTCACGCCTCAGGACAGGTGATCGCGTTTGATCTGGAATGGGCGCATGGAACAGAATCGCTGCTCCGCGCGCTGAACGCGAACCTACCGTTTGATGTGGCGGTAAAAGCGGTCGAGGTTGTCGAGCCGGATTTCCATCCGCGCTATGACGCCAGAATGCGCTGTTATCGCTACCAGGTGTTGTTCGCTCCCCAACGGGATCCGCTGCAAGACCGGTTTGTATGGCGAATTTGGCCTCCTTGTGAGGTTGAACGCCTGCAAGCCGCTGCCTGTCTTCTGCATGGCACCCACGATTTTGCTGCTTTTGGAACCCCGCCCCGGCCTGGAGGCAGCACAATCCGCACGGTGTTTCAGGCCGGTTGGCAGCCCTGGGAGGAAAACATACTTCGGTTTGAAGTAACCGGGAATGCTTTTCTTTATCACATGGTGCGCAGGATGGTGTTTGTGCAGATGCTGATTGGGCAGCAGCGGATCAGTCTGGATGCCATGCAAGAGGCAGTTTTACAGGCAAAACCGCTAATACCCGGTCTCGCCCCTCCCAAGGGGTTGATCTTGAAAGAAGTAAAGTACGGCGACGTTGGGCAGGTAACATCAGAATTATAGAAATACCTTGCAGTAAGGTGAGAGATATGGCAGTGGATAAGACTTTTGTCATAAAGGGCACACCGGAAGCGGAGTGGATTCTCATGAATGCCGCCGATCAAGGCATCGGCCGGCTGGCGACCCAGATTACCCTGTTTTTGCTGGGCAAACACAAACCGACCTACACGCCTGGCGTGCCAATGGGCGACTTTGTGATCGTAATCAATGCCAGCCAGTTGGAGATTTCGAACAAACGGTTGGATGAGAAGAATTATTATCATCACTCTAACTATCCGGGTGGGCTGAAAACGACTAACTTGCGCGATCAGATGAAAAATCACCCCGATCGGGTGATCCGTGCGGCCGTGTGGGGTATGCTCCCGCACAATAAGGTTGGGCGGCAGCTGATTAAGCGTTTGAAGATTTATGCTGGGGATGAGCATCCGCATGCTGCTCAAAACCCGCGACCTGTTCAAGGAGCGTAGGTATTATGGCTGTGCAATATTATGAAGGCATTGGCCGTCGCAAAGAATCGACCGCTCGGGTACGTGTGATGAGCGGGTCGGGCCGTTTCGTTGTCAATGAAAAATCCGCGGAAGACTATTTCAACCGCGCTGGTGACATGGACACGATCCTTGCGCCGGTCTCAGCAGCTGGGCAAGACCCCAGCACGCTGGATATCACCGTCCTGGTTAAGGGCGGCGGCGTAACCGGCCAAACCGATGCGGTGCAGTTGGGTGTGGCTCGCGCCCTGGTTAAGATGTCCGCGGAGAATGGCCCTGCCATGCGCAAAGGCGGCTTCCTGACGCGTGACCCGCGGGTCAAGGAACGTAAGAAGCCTGGTTTGAAGCGCGCCCGCAAGGCCCCAACCTACACCAAACGTTAATTTTGTTGGGTGTTCAGGGGCAATCGATACTCGGAATTAAAAAGGAGTGGTTTCACGGCGGTATCGCCGCGAAACCACTCCTTTTTATGTAGCTGTTTTTTTAGACTGCCTCGGGAGCCTTTTGCTCTTTTAGCCCGGTAAAGACCTTTTGCATTTTATCATAAGCCTCATCCGCCACCTGCTGAAGCACTTCATCGCCCGAACGGTTGGCTGCCAGGATCATCGTCTTCGGGTTCGCGATCCGCACAATGGATTGTCCCGCTTGGCTTTCCTCTACAGTGACGTTACAGGGCAGCATCAATCCAACCTCAGCAGCTTGTTCTAAAGCGCGGTATGCTAAAGGCGGATTGCAAGCGCCTAATATGGTATAAGGGCGAAAATCCTTCCCAAGTTTTTCTTTCAGTGTGGCGCGAACATCAATGCGAGTAAGCACGCCAAATCCTTGGCCTTTCAAGGCTGCAATGACGGTTTCTAAAGCCTGTTCATAGGGCTGGTTAATCTGGATTTCAAATCCTAGTTCATCTGTCATGGTTCCTGCACTCCTCTGGTAAAATCTATCTACTCTAATATCCGATAATGATTTTTAGGTCATTATTGATGATTATCGTTCTCAGCTTTGATTTGAAGGTATCTCGGTTGATATCGTAAACCTCAAAGCGTTCCATCCTTTGGATGCATTTGCAATTAAAAGGTGACATGAAAGGTATCGAGAAGAAAATGGCGGCAGGTATTGTTCTTTTAGGGTTAGGCCCAGGTGACACCGAACTGCTTACCCGGCAGGCCTGGGAGTGGTTGCAGCAAATCTCAGAGTTGTATGTGCGCACGAACCAGCATCCAACCTTGCAAGGGCTGCCTGATTCGGTAAAAGTACACTCGTTTGACGATGTCTATGAAAAAAACGAACATTTCGAAGATGTTTACCAACAGATCATCCAACAGGTACTCACGCTTGGGCAGCGCCCGCAAGGCGTAACTTATGCCGTTCCGGGCAGCCCTTTTGTCGCGGAAGCTACCTGCCCTGAGATTGCCAGGCAGGCGCGGGAGCAGGGTATTCCGCTACGCATTATCGATGGGCTGAGTTTTTTGGAGCCGACCTTTAGCGCGCTCAACCTGGATCCATTCCCGCGTATGGAACTGGTGGACGCGTTGGACCTTGCCAATCTGCACACGCCGCCGTTCCCGCCCGACCAGCCTGCTTTGATCGCCCAGGTCTACTCTCGTCAGGTGGCGGCAGATGTAAAGCTCACCCTGAATGCCATTTATCCCGATTCCTACCCGGTGCGGCTGATCCACGCCGCCGGAACAGACCAGCAGGTGGTGGAAGATTTGCAGTTGTATGAAATTGACCGCAGCCAGCAGATTGGTCTGCTGACATCCCTCTACCTGCCGCCTCTGGAAGCAGATACGGCCGTTGAGGGTTTTCAGGAAGTCGTGGCCCACCTGCGCGCGCCAGATGGCTGCCCTTGGGATAAAGAGCAGACCCTGCAAAGCCTGGCGCCCTCCCTGGTGGAGGAAACCTATGAGGCCGTCTCCGCGCTGGAAGTGGATGATATGCAAGGCTTACGGGAGGAATTAGGGGACGTGCTGCTGGTGATGATGCTGCTCGCTCAGATCGCCAGCGAAGAAGGGCTGTTTACCTTTACGGATGTGGTTCAGGGCATTCACCGCAAGATCGTCTACCGGCACCCGCATGTTTTTGGAGAAGTGCAGGTAGACGGTACCGCCGGTGTGTTGAAGAATTGGGAGAATCTAAAAGCCGCGGAGCGCAAAGCCAAAGGACGCGAAAAGGATCAGCCAAAGGGCATCCTGGATGAACTGCCCAAAGCACTGCCAGCGTTGATGCAGGCGCAAGAATACCAGGATCGCGCTGCCCATGTCGGTTTTGACTGGACCAGCCTGGATGGCGTGGTCGAGAAAGTACTTGAGGAGTGGCAGGAAGTCACCCATGCGCCAGATGCTGAGGAGCGCCAAAAAGAATTAGGTGACCTGTTATTCTCAGTGGTCAACCTGATCCGCTGGAACAAACTGGATGCAGAGACGGTCTTGCGGCAGGCCAGCCAGCGCTTCCGGCAGCGTTTTGCGCATATTGAACAGTCCGCGCGTGAGCAGGGCCGCAGGCTGACGGATCTATCCCTGGATGAAATGGAAGCACTCTGGCAGGAAGCGAAAAAACGTTAGCTGAACCGCTTCAATATCCCTTGCGCCGGCTGGAAAGACATCGTTAAAAATGGGTCACTGGCATAAATGCTGGTGACCCATCCAAAAAAAACGATATTTACGCGTGCAAAGGTTCGAAGCGGGCGGTGAAGTGCCGCAGCAGGGCGGGAGCATAGGTGAGCCGGTAACCGTGCAGTTGTTCGCGGCGCATTGCCAGTTTAGTCAGAATATCGACTGAGTAATCCAGATGGCTTTGCAGGTAGACGCGGCGCGGCAGCGCCAGGCGGACCAGTTCGAGCTGGGGATAGATCATTTCACCGGTGCTGGGGTCTGGATGGGCAAACATGACTGAGCCAATTTCTACGCCGCGAATGCCGCCTTCCAGGTAAAGCGCAGCGGCGAGAGCCTGCCCAGGGAACTCGGCCTGGGGAATATGCGGTAGCAGGCGGCCGGCATCCAGATAGATGGCATGCCCGCCGGCCGGTTCGATTATCGGAATACCGACGTCCAGCAGGCAATCGGCGAAATAGGCTGTTTGACCCAGGCGGTAAGCCAGGTAAGCTTCATCCAGGCCTTCCCATAACCCGACTGCCATCGCGTCCAGATCACGTCCGGCTAACCCGCCATAGGTGGGGAAGCCTTCGCGCAGAATCAACTCATTGGAGATCTTTTGAAACAGATCCGGGTCGCGCACGGCCAGGAAGCCGCCGATATTGACCAGGGCATCTTTCTTCGCGCTCATGAATGCGCCATCAGCCAGATTGAAGATTTCGTGGGTAATCTCTAAGGTTGATTTATTCGCATAGCCTGGCTCGCGCTGCTTGATGAAATAGGCATTCTCCGCGTAGCGGCAGGCATCAATGAAGAAGGGGATGCCATAAGAATGATAGGTTTCAGCAACGGCACGAATATTTTCCAGAGAAACGGGCTGCCCGCCGCCCGCATTATTGGTAATAGTAATTGTGCCAAAGGGAATTTTCTCCGCACCAACTTCCTCGATAAATGCGCGCAGGCGCTGCACATCCAGGTTGCCTTTGAAAGGGTGGTGGTTGGTGGGGTCGAAAGCTTCCTGGATCACCAGGTTGGTGGGCCGTCCACCGCGCGCGCGAATATTGGCATCGGTCGTGTCAAAATGCATGTTGGATGGGACATACATGCCTGGCTTGACCATTACCCCGGTGAGAATGTTCTCGGCGGCGCGCCCCTGGTGGGTTGGAACAAAATATTCAAATCCAAAAATTTGTTGCATGGCATCTGACAGGCGGAAAAACGAGCGGGCTCCAGCGTAGGATTCATCTCCTCGCATGATTGCCGCCCACTGCTCCTGACTCATCGCACCGGTTCCAGAATCCGTGAGAAAATCAATAAAAACATCTTCTGCTTTGAGTGAAAAGAGGTTGTAACCGGCAGTCTGCATTGCTTTCATGCGTTCGGCTGGCGAAATCAGGCGAATGGATTCGACCGATTTAATCCGAAAAGGCTCAGTGGGATATTGAGTCATGCAAGCCTCCAAATTGAGATTATCACTGAAAAGTCCTGCAAAGCAGGTCCGGTAAGTGTATCACCCTTCTATTTGTCCGACAATTGGACAAAATTGTCCGCTTTTGGAACGGACATAGTTGAAAGGGAAACGATGGTGAGGTGCGCAGAGTGTGACGTATACTTCACTCGTGTTTATTGATCTTAAAGAGAATTTATCATAAATCCTTAAAAGATGAAATAACGAAAGTGAAAGTTGTACTTTATAAAAATTAAGTACAATCAATAAAAAGTTAATAAATTTAAGTTTATATATTGACAAACCTAAAATCCGTGCTATGATGGAGTGGAACAAAGAGCAGAAGCGAAATTACGATCATTTCTTTGTTCCAATGATTTGTACGTGATGAGGTGAATTATGGACGGAAATACGATTCCGGTAGGAGAAGGCACAACCATTATTGTCAAAGCGTCTGGAGATTTGTTCCTGGAAGGTCAAGACGCCAGTGAAGTACATTTCCAGAGTAGTGAAGATCGCATTCGCGTTAACCAGTCGAATGACACTTTGTATATCGAAACCCATGCCAGCATGGATCTGGAAGTTCCGCGTGGGATGAACCTGATCGTGGAAAAAGTCGGCGGCAGTGCAATGCTGCAAGATCTGTCTGGTTCGCTGCAAGTGCAAAAAGTAGGCGGTGATCTGGCCCTGCAGCGTGTGGCAGCCGTGCGTATCGAAAAGGTGGGCGGCAACTGCATGATTGAGGGGGTGAGCGATACGCTGAGTATCAACAAAGTGGGCGGCGATCTCGTGGTTCGCGAAGTAGCTGGCATGGTTGAGGTAGGTTCCATGGGCGGTTCGGGGGACCTGCAAGTGATGGGCGATGGGGCTTTGCAGGCGCGCGCAGGCGGTGATTTACGCCTGTATATCACTGAAAATTTGTTTGGGCATACCGTCTTACGCGCTGGGGCGGATATTAAAATTTATTTGCCCTCCAATATCAACGGCCATTTTCTATTATTAAGCAGTGGGGAGCAAATCCGGCTGGAATTAACCCACCAAACCGAAATGCTCCAGAATGTGATTGAAGAGCGCCGGTTTGAATTTACCCTGGGCGAGGTGGGGGCTGAGTTGGAGGCGCAGGCGGGCAGCGATATAACCCTGAGTGACCAGCCCGTGGAGCCGCGTTCGATCAGTGGCGAACTGGAACGCCGGGAAACTGCCTGGAAAGAGGCGCGTGAGCGCCGAGGGAACCCAACCTGGTCGGGTGGTTTTGGCTTTGATCGCACTTCAGCCTGGGCGGATATGATCAGCCGGAGGGCGCAGGAAGCGGCCCGGCGGGCCGAGCAGCGCGCCCAGTCGGCCACGCGCCGGACGGAAGAGCAGATTCGGATGGCAGCCGAGCGTGAGGTGTACCGTGCTGAACGACATTCGGGTTTTGGCTCACCGACACCCCCTCCACCCCCACCACCTGCCGCGGATCCCGTGTCAGAACAGGAGCGATTAATGGTTTTGCAGATGCTTCAGGAGAAGAAGATCTCCGTTGAGCAGGCAGAAAAGCTGTTAGCTGCTTTAGAAGGCCGCTTTAACGGATAAAGTGTTTTATCATTCAACCCAAAACAACCGCCAAATCGGCGGTTGTTTTGGGTTAAAAAGACGATTTTGGTAACTTGGCTCTTGTTCGGACGAAGTGGAGTGTAATTGTACATGAAAAAACAGTGACTCTCTTCGCTTGTGAATCCTGGGGCGACCGATATAATAAGGTAAGTCAACCTCCCTATGCTGCGTCGAAGATCCCTTCGACGGGCAGTGCGATCATCAATGCCAATGACAAACTGGCGGTAACCAGATGGCCCCAGCCATGCATGCTGCCCGTTTGTCTGATCTTGCGGACAATAGAGCGCAGCGTGATGTTATTGTGAAAAGACTCTCGTCAAATGATCGTGTCGAACGATGGTTTGACAACGAAAATGATGGAAAAACACTTTCAAATAAAACATCCAAATAAAATTGGAGTGTTTGGTAAGAAATCTGAAAGTTAATTGGTGAAGCGGTTAGGTTCGATTAAGAGGACATGTGATAAAATTGGTTTAAGGAAACCTGCCCTCTTTTTTAATAATGAAAAAGCCACGCGCATAATACAAACTGGCTATACCGGTTTGTAACCGGGAGACTGCGTAAAGTGGTGATACCAAATAAGGAGTCGTAAATGCTGGATCACTGGTTATACATTGGCCTGTTCTTTTTGGTCGCCATGTTCTTGCCTGGCGCCGCCATTTTTATGGCAAGTGTTCTCGCACCCAAAAAACCCACCCCTCTCAAGAATTCCATTTATGAATGCGGTATCGAAACGGTTGGAGAGAGCCGGATACAATTCCGGGCGCAGTACTATATTTTTGCACTGATCTTTCTTGTTTTTGATGTGGAAGCCGTATTCTTGTTCCCCTGGGCGGTGGCATACAACCAGCTAACGTTTTTCATGGTCTTTGAAGGTTTGATTTTCGCCTTGATCCTTATGGGCGGTTTGCTTTACGCCTGGAAGAAAGGCGCGCTGGAGTGGAAGTAGATCTTATTCCGGGAGTATAGCGATGCCAAATTTTTGGATAGATCCCATTGGGTTTATCGTCCAATGGCTGACAACCTTGCTAACCGGCTGGGGTGTGGCGCCTGAAGTAGTGAAGTTCATCCTCGCCCTGCTTGGCGCCGTGGTGCTGCCGCTCACGGCGATGTTGTTTGTCATTTTCTTGATCTGGTACGAGCGGAAAATGTACGGTCGGATCCAGGATCGCCTGGGGCCAAACCGGGTCGGGCCTTATGGTCTCTTTCAGACCTTTGCCGATATGGGCAAGATCTTTACCAAAGAAATCATTACGCCTACCGGGGTCGATTTGGTCCCTTATAACCTGGCCCCGGTGCTGGCGGTGGGCTCAGTGCTGCTGGCCTGGGCAGTCATGCCGCTGACCAGTAATATTGTTGGGGTGCGGCTGGCGGTTGGGCTGCTGTTCGTGATCGCTGCTGGCGGCTTTGGCGAGTTAGCCATTATGCTGGCCGGGTGGGGTTCAAATAACAAGTACGCGCTGTTGGGCGGTTTCCGGGCGGTGGCGCTGCTGGTTTCGTATGAAATCCCCATGGTCATCTCTATGCTGATCCCGGCAATGCTGGCTGGGTCGCTCGACCTGACGGTGATTGTGGCCCATCAGGACATGCCTTATCTGTTTATGGCGCCGGTGGCGGCCCTTATTTTCTTTATCACGCAGGTGGCCGAATCTGGGCGCGCCCCATTCGATATTACCGAAGCCGAATCGGAAATTGTGGCTGGGTTCAATATCGAATATTCCGGCTTAAAGTTTGGCATGTTCTATGTTGGCGAGTTTCTGCATGCCTTTACAGCCTCGATGCTTTTCGCTACCCTGTTCCTCTCCGGCTATCGGGGACCTTTTGTGGAACAGATTCCCTTGCTTGGGTTGGTTTATTTGCTGGCCAAAACCTTTATTGTCTATTTTGTCACGATCCTGTTCCGCGGCGCGCTGCCCCGCTTCCGCATCGACCAGATGCTCAACTTGAACTGGAAGGTGCTTACCCCACTTTCCCTGACGATTGTTTTTGCGACTGCTTTAGTTGACAAAGCTGTTGTAACGGTTACAGGGAACCCGGACCTGCTGCTGGTGCGTACGCTGGTGCTGCTGGTGGTCAACCTGGGTATTTATTGGGTGGCTTCGCATTTATTGGAACAGAATACGCGCCCAGAACGCAAGGTAGTCAGTGGCGAGCGCCCCGTGGCAACCCCCTATGGTGAGGTGACTGTTGTCCCGGTGACACAGCCGTCGGGTCCGGATCAATTCTCTGTATAAGCGGAGCTAGGGAGCAGAAGAATGACGCCATTAGAAATTTTCTTCCTCATTGTTGCCGCGGCGACGCTCATCGCCGCCGGGATGGTGGTCAATGCGCAGCGCATTATGCACTCCGCCCTCTGGCTAATCCTGACGCTGATGGGTGTCGCCACCTTATTTGCCACTTTGGAAACCGGCTTTTTCGCGGTTGTGCAAGTAGTGGTTTACGTTGGTGCAATTGCCATCCTGATCATCTTCGCCGTGATGCTTACCCGGCGCGACTTGCAAGAGCAAGGGCAGCAGGCGAACCGTGGCGCCTGGCTCTCGGCCCTGGTTTCGCTAGGCGTGGCTGGCGGGATAATCGCCGCGTTGTTTGGTTGGCAAAACTTTTCGGTGATGCGCCAGGCTTTGAGCGCCGGCAGCCTGGATAATGTGGCTGCTATCGGTCAGGCCCTCGTTTCACCGAATGCTTACGCCATCCCGTTTGAAGTGGCTTCCGTCCTCCTGATCGGTGCGCTGATCGGTGCGATCTACGTAGCAAACGAGCAAAGAAAGTAGAGGGAGGGCATATGAATATTCCTTTGTCCTGGTATCTGATTTTCGCGGCATTGTTATTTTCAGTCGGTTTATATGGGGTGCTGGCGCGCCGTAACGCAGTCGCGATTTTGATGGGAATCGAGTTGATGCTGAACGCTGTCAATGTCAACCTGCTGGCTTTCTGGCGCTATCTTTATAGTGATCAACTGGATGGGCAAATATTTGTGGTGATTGTCCTGGCGGCTGCGGCGGCGGAAGCTGTGGTTGGCCTGGCGCTGATTATCTCTGCTTACCGGCGGCGTAAAACCGTTGTGGCGGATGAGATGGACTTGCTGAAGGGTTAATTTCAAAGAGGTATTAATGATGATTAACATACTGATCTGGCTAATTCCACTCCCGCCGCTGCTGTCCTTTTTTATCATCGTTCTGTTCACCAACCCGCGAAAAGCGCTGAGCCACAGTATTGCGGTCGGCGCGGCGGGGCTTTCCTGGCTGATGGGCATGATCGTCTTTATCAGCGCGGTCACTACGCATGGCTTGGCCGATACGCCTTTGGGCAGTTCTATTCCCTGGCTGCCGATTGGCGACGGTTACCTCAATATCGGCGTGCGCATTGACCCGCTTTCGGCGATTACACTCTTCTTTGTGGCGTGGACAGTTTTGATGATTTTCATTTACAGCATCGGCTATCATAACTTCGGCTGGCCAAAGGGCGAGCATGATGAGCCTGGCCTTCCTCCGCATGGGGCGACCATCCGCAATAAAAAGGCGAAAGGCAACCTGCACGTTCCCTCGATTGAGCCGCTTTACTCACGCTTTTTTGCCCTGATCAGCCTGTTTGCCTTCGCTATGCTGGCGCTGGTGATCAGCGATAACTTTCTGACGCTTTACATCGGTTGGGAAATTATGGGCTTCTGCTCCTATGCCCTGATTGGTTTCTGGTACGCCAAACCATCGGCGCGCGAAGCGGGCGTGAAAGCCTTTATGACCACCCGCGTCGGCGACATGTTCTTGCTGCTGGGTCTGGTAGCGCTTTACACGCAGATTGGCAGCCTCAAATATGCTGACATCGCCGGGCACGCAGCGGCTTTACAAAGCGCTTCTGTCATCCCCGGTCTGACCTGGGCCTGGCTGATCGGCATTTTGCTGTTCATCGGCGTGGTCGGGAAATCCGCGCAGTTCCCGCTGCATGTGTGGCTGCCAGATGCTATGGAGGGCCCTACCCCCGTCTCCGCTATGATTCATGCGGCGACCATGGTTTCAGCGGGTGTTTACCTGGGCTTGCGCATCTTCCCGCTGGCTACCATGGGTTGGGCTCCTGGACAGCCCATTACCCCCGCGATGAGTGCTATGGCAACCATCGGCGCCTTTACCGCGCTGTTTGCGGCCACGATCGCGGTTGCGCAAAATGATATCAAGCGCGTGCTGGCTTTTTCGACAATTTCACAGTTGGGTTATATGATCGCGGCCCTGGGCGTCGGCGCATACGTGGCTGCCGCCTTCCACTTGATGACGCATGCTTTCTTCAAGGCTTTGCTGTTCCTGGGCTCCGGTTCGGTCATTCATGGCATGGAACATGGGGTGCTGCATACGGGCGATCACCATGTTGACCCGCAGGACATGCGCAATATGGGCGGCTTACGAGAGAAGATGCCCATCACCTTCTGGACTTTCTTGATCGGCGGCATGGCTCTTTCTGGTTTACCCTTCATAACCGCAGGCTTCTGGTCCAAAGACGAAGTGTTGGGCGGCGCATTCAACAGCCAGCATTGGCTTGTGTTTGGCTCGCTGGCCTTTTCCGCGTTGCTGACTGCCTTTTACACCATGCGCCAGATTACCCTGACCTTCTTGGGCAAGCCGCGTACGCCCGAGGCTGAACACGCACACGAGAGTGTCCGTACCATGACGATCCCGCTGATCGTCCTTTCAGTGTTCGCTGTGGGCGCTGGCTGGGTGGGCATTCCCCACTACTTCCCAGGCCTGGGAGGTGTGGTCCCCAACCTGTTTGAAGAATTCGTCGGCAGCATGCAGCGCTTTGAGGGTGGTAAAGTCTCTGAAGCGGCCATCAGCTATTGGCCGTTGATTACCTCCTTGTTCGTCTCTCTCGGCGGAATTACTCTCGGCTACTTCACTTACCGGAGCTTCGGCTCGACCACCGCACAAGATCCCGCTGAAAAGGTGACTGGCGCTGGCTATTGGAACCTGCTTCAAGACCGCTACCGCATTGACCAGTTCTATAACTGGGCTTTTGTGCGCACTTCGCAGTGGCTTTCGGCTGTCTTCACTTATCAGTGGATCGACAAGAAAGTCATTGATGGCATTATCGAAGGCGTGGCTAAAGGTATCTGGGCGCTGGGTGCTGCCATTCGGCGGTGGATTGATCTGCGGGTCATCAACTGGTTGGGTGACGAGGTTGGCATAAGCGTGCGTGGGGCTGGTGGCGAACTCCGCCAGGTACAAACGGGGCGCATTCAACAGTACATGCTGATGGCGGTGCTGTTAGTGCTGGTCGTGGGCGCCGTTTACTTCTTTATCATGGTCCTGGCCTGATCCAGGTAGGGGAAGCGTAAATGGGTTTAATTTATCCTCATCTCCTCTCGTTTATCCTCCTGATACCCACGGCAGCCGCCCTGGTGATCCTCTTAATTCCAGAGGATCAGAAGGATGTTATCCGCTGGACGGCCTTGATCTTCAGCCTTATCCCTTTCCTGCTGACGTTGTTTGCCTGGGCTAATTTCAACATGCCGGCGAACGCGGCAGGCACAATCCCATTCCAGTTTGTGGAAGATTACACCTGGTACAACGTGATTAATTCCACCTTCCACCTGGGCTTGGATGGGATCGCGCTGGTGATGGTGCTGCTGACAACCCTGTTGATGCCGCTGGTAATCCTGGCTTCTTTCAAGATCGAAGAACGCGTCAAACTGTACATGATCCTGTTTATGCTGCTCGAAACGGGCATGCTGGGCGTGTTCATGTCTTTGGACCTGCTCCTGTTCTTCGCTTTTTGGGAGATTGGCCTGGTGCCGATGTATTTCCTGATCAGCCAGTGGGGTGGGGCAAACCGTAGTCATGCTTCGCTCAAGTTCATTTTGTTCACCATGGCCGGTTCGTTAGGCCTGTTACTGGCTATCCAGATGATTGGCGTGGTCTCTGGTACTTTTGATATGACGGTGCTGTTCAAGACCTGGCCGGCCCAGGACCCAACGGCGGTGTTGTTCGGGGTGCCCGTTTCCACGATCAAGACCATTGCATTCTGGGCCTTTGTCATCGCTTTTGCGGTCAAGGTCCCCGTCTGGCCGTTCCACACCTGGCTGCCGGATGCCCATACGGAGGCTCCCACCGCTGGCTCGATGATCCTGGCTGGGGTGCTGCTCAAGTTAGGCGGTTTTGGGTTCTTACGCCTGGTGCTGCCGTTGTTCCCGCAAGAATCGGCGACCTTTGCGCCGTGGTTAGCGGCACTGGCTGCTTTGGCGATCATCTTTGGTGCCTTGGGCGCGTATGGTCAGGATGACTTCAAGCGCCTGGTCGCCTATTCTTCGATCAATCACATGGGCTTTGTGGTCCTGGCGATTGCCGCTGCTGCGCTTGCCAAGGGGACCAACCCGGAGAACTATGCTATCTCGCTCAATGGGGCCGTGCTGCAAATGTTCAATCACGGCTTATATTCGGCGGGCATGTTCTTCCTGGTGGGTGTAATTTATGAACAGGCGCACACACGTAAGTTGAGTGAGTTTGGCGGCGTCTTTGCCCTGCTGCCGGTGTATGGCACGGTGCTGATCTTTACTTCGATGGCTTCCTTAGGCCTGCCTGGTTTGAATGGGTTTGTGTCCGAATTCCTCGTGGTGCGAGGCGCCTGGCCCATGCTAACCCTGGCAACCGCTTTGAGCATGATTGGCCTGCTTTTTACGGGCGCTTATACCCTAAAAGCTTTGAAAGATGTTTTGCAGGGCCCGTTGAATAAGCATTGGCTGGGCCACCTGCGTGAAATCAACACGCGTGAGCTGATCGTTATGGGTCCACTCATGCTACTCATCCTGGTGATTGGCTTCTGGCCCACGTGGATCCTCTCGCTAATCAACCAGACCGTTGTTCTTTGGTCAAAGTTATAAGAGGTGAAAGATGCAGTTTCCGCTGTTGAGTATTATCATCTTTCTCCCCCTGGTCGCCGGCCTGGCGATCCTGGCTATGCCGGCAAACCGCCGCGACTGGATCCGCTGGACTGCTTTGGGCACTGCGCTGGTAACCCTCCTGCTCACGCTGATTTTGTATTTCAGCTACGATGTGGTTTTGGGCGGTTACCAGTATGTAGAAGGGCCTTTTGCCTGGGCATCAGGGCTTGGGATTTCATACTATCTGGGTGTGGATGGCATCAGCTCCCCGTTGATGCTGCTGGGCTCACTGGTAGTCACCTTTGGAGTGATGGTTTCATGGAAGGTTGAGGATCGCCCGCGCGAGTTCTTCGCTTTCTTGATGTTCTTAGGGACCAGCGTCCTGGGCGTATTCGCTTCACTGGATATGTTCGAGCTGTTCTTCTTCTTTGAACTGGCAGTGTTCCCCAAGTTCTTAATGATTGCGAACTGGGGCTCGCCCAAGACCCGCGATTACGGCGCAATGAAGCTGACCCTGTACCTGTTTATCGGTTCAGTAGTCGCGTTGATCGGGGTGCTGGCGATGTATATCACCGGTAACCATACCTTCAACATGATCGCGCTGGAAAAAGCTGGTTTCTCTATGGAGTTCCAGCGCCTGTGGTTCCCCTTCGTCTTCATGGGCTTTGCGGTTCTGGGCGGTATTTTCCCCTTCCATTCCTGGGCGCCTGATGGCCACGTGGCGGCCCCTACGGCTGTTTCCATGCTGCTGGCAGGGGTTGAGATGAAAGTAGGCGCATTCGCCGCGCTGCGCGTGGCGATCATGCTCATGCCGGAGGGTGCAAGGATTTGGGCCCCGCTCATCTTGACTCTGGCAACGATTAACGTGGTTTACGGTGCGCTGATCGCTATGGTACAGACCGATTTCAAGTATGTGATCGGTTTTTCTTCCGTCTCACACATGGGGCTGGTGCTGATTGGTTTTGCCACGCTCAACAAAGATGGTCTCCTGGGCGCTGGGATGCAGATGTTCTCCCACGGTGTGATGACGGCGCTCTTCTTTGCTATTGTTGGCATGGTTTATGACCAGACCCATACTCGCGATATTGCCCAGTTGGGCGGCCTGGCGCGCAAGATGCCTTTTGCTGCTTTCGGCTTCATCGTCGCTGGCCTGGTTTCTATGGGAATGCCATTCTTCTCGGGTTTTGCAGCCGAATTCCCCATCTTCATGGGAGCCTGGCGCACAGCTCAGGGTTTCAACATCACCCCCTTCGTGGCAATCATTGCCGTCCTGGGTGTGATTATCACCGCGGGCTACATTTTGATGGTCGTTCGGCGGGTGTTCTTTGGCGCGCTGCCTGCGGCCTTTGAACGGACGGTTGGAGACATCTCAATTATGGATAAGATCGTCGTGGTGTCTCTATCCGGGATCATGATTGCCCTGGGATGGTTCCCGCAAGCATTGATGGCTGGCATGGTCCAGTCTGGGGTGACCCGGATCCTGGCCCTGATTGGAGGCGCCTAAGTGGAAACTGTTCTCTATCAACCCGCGATGCTGCTCGCGATTTTACCTGAAATCGGCCTGGTCCTGCTTGGCGCGCTGGTGCTTACCCTGGACCTGGTCTGGAAGGGGCCGATCCGGCACAGCCTGGGCTGGGTAACTGCAGCCGGGCTGGCCGTGATTGCTGTGCTGGCCGTGATTTTTGCTCGCCCTGGCACATCCCCTGAATTGATCTTTGGCGGCATGTTGCGCCTGGATGGCTTAGCATTTGTCTTCCGCCTGATCTTTTTGATCGGCGCGGCGCTGACGGCGCTCTTTATGGTGGACCAGGAGCCGGAAGGTGAACAGGGCGAGTTCTATATTTTGATGTTAGTCGCGACGCTGGGCATGAATTTGATGGCTGCTTCGGCTAACCTGATCATGCTCTACCTGGCCATTGAAACTACTTCTCTGCCGCTGTATGTGATGGCTGGTTTTATGACCCGCGATCCCAAGTCGACTGAAGCGGGCATTAAGTACTTTTTGTTCGGTGCCATGACCGCCGCGGTGATGCTCTACGGGTTTAGCCTGCTGTATGGCTTTGCTGGCACGACGAACCTGTATGCGATTGGAACAAAGTTAGGAGAACTGCCGGCAAGCGGCCTGGCTTTGACATTGGCCTTACTGCTGGTGCTGGTGGGGTTTGGATTCAAAGTATCGGCGGTTCCCTTCCACTTCTGGGCTCCAGATGTGTATGAAGGGGCGCCGACTCCAGTGGCTGGGTTCCTCTCAACCGCCTCTAAGGCAGCTGGTTTTGCTGTGCTGATGCGCGTAATGCTGGCCGTTTTTCCGGCGATTTCCGCGAATTGGACTACACTTGTGGCGATCCTGGCGGCTGCCAGTATGATTATTGGCAACTTTCTGGCAGCTGTGCAAAAGAACATCAAGCGCTTGCTGGCGTATTCTTCTATTGCCCAGGCTGGATATATTCTGGCGGGGATCGCCTCGGCGAATGCGCTGGGTTATTCCGGTTCCATTTACTACCTGATCTCGTATCTTGTGACGAACCTGGCGGCCTTTGGCATTGTAGCTCTGGTTGGGCGCATCGTCTGTTCAGATGAGATCAGCGCTTACGCAGGTTTGCAGCGCCGCAACCCAGGGCTTTCCCTGGCTTTGCTGGTCGCGATGCTCTCATTGGGTGGCATCCCGCCGTTGAGTGGGTTTGTCGGTAAACTGTTGGTGTTTGGTGCGGCAGTTCAGGCACAATTGTACTGGTTGGCAATTATCGGGGTGCTCACTTCTGTAGTCGGCCTTTACTACTACTTGAACGTGGTCAAAATTGCCTTTGTGGGGCACGCTCCCGATGGTAATCATCCGCTGCCGATCACGGTTCCCTGGCGCGTGGCTTTGTTGTTCTGCGTTGCCGGTATCCTTGTGCTTGGAACAGTAATTGGTCCCTGGTATTCCTTCTCTACTTACGGTACGATGGGGCTTTTCTAAAACCCTCGAATAAAAAGGTCGACTGCTCTTAATTTTGTACTAAAAAGGTTATAAATAGAACTCCTTGCATGAAATGCGCGAGGAGTTCTATTTTTATTGAGTTTTGAATAAAATTTGACGAATCGCCGAAATTCTTGTGAGGTTTGGTATACATAAATTCTAAAAGAATCCTATATAATATTACAAACAGCTTAATTTGTCACAGATACCGCACTGACGCTATCCGATTACTCTAATTAAAGTGAAAACGCCGCCGATGACCTACAAATCAGGCCCCGACCGCGAACGAAAGCAGTATTGGCTGAACTTGACCCTGGCAGGCGCCGCGGGTCAGGCTGGGTGCGTCACGTTAATCATTGTTATTGCAGCTGTTTTTGCCGGTCTTTGGTTAGATGCTCGTTTCAATTCACAGCCGGCTTTTACTCTGTTCTTACTGGTGGGGAGTATCCCAATCTCACTGATTGCAATGCTTTTTATTGTTCGCCTGTTTACGGCGAAGATTAAAGCGGGCCCTCCTCCGGCGAAGGCTTTATTGGAAACCTCGCAAGACACCCTTCCTGGGGAGGCTCCTGAACAACAGTAAGGAGTTTGCGAGGAGGTTTCCCTTGGAAAATACCAAAAAATGGCGCTACGGGATTAACCGTTGGGTTATTTTGGGCCTGGTGATCCTGGCGGTAATTACTTCTGGCGTCTACCCCCCGGTTCAACCCGAGATTTTGGTTGCACCAGAACGGCTGATGCCCCGCCCGTTATTTACCTTGCCGGTGGTTGGCGATATCCATCTTACCAACACGATTACCACCCTGATCCTGGTAGATATTGTAGTGATCTTGCTCGCGCTGGCAGTTCGCAGCTCACTGCGTAAGGGCAGCCTGGTACCCGTTGGGGTATCCGGCGCATTCGAAGCGCTGGTGGAAATGCTCTACAACCTGACCGAATCCACTGCCGGGCGTTGGACTAAGGTTATTTTCCCCTGGTTCGCAACAATTTTAATCCTGGTTTTGGTATCGAACTGGATGGGATTGATCCCCGGGATGGAAGCCGTGGGTCTCCTCGAACATGCTGAAGAAAAGGGCTTTGCAGCCTCTTTCGTTGGTGCAACGGGACTGCTGCTCAGTGGTGAGGGCGAGTATAAAGTTGTACCGTTCTTTCGGGGGATGTCCACTGACTTGAACTTCACCTTCGCTCTGGCATTAATTTCGGTCATTGCCACGCAGGTGATTGGTTTTCAGGCGCAGGGCTGGCGTTATATTTTTCGGTATTTCAATGTGCTTTCGCTTTTCTCCCGGCCTTTCTTTGGGGTAATGGACTTTATTGTCGGCCTTCTGGAAATAATTTCTCAGTTTTCCTTGATCCTGTCGTTCTCTTTCCGGTTGTTTGGAAATATGTTTGCTGGCATGGTTCTGCTGTTTTTGGTTTCGGCTATGGCGCCGGTGTTTGCCCCGGCGCTGATTATGACCTTTGAGTTTTTTATTGGCGCAATTCAAGCGTTTGTATTTGGCATGCTGACGCTGGTGTTTATGTCTCAGGCAGTACAGGGGCACGGTGAGGAGCATAATGAATAAATCTCCTCTCGAGAAACTTCGTAAACGATCCAACCACCTTTTGCAGATACGGGTTATTTCTTGCCCGGTTTCTACACCATCCTTTGGCGGAACGCACCGTTCGAATTTTCTGAAGACTGAGGAGGTTTTCAACCAATGACAGGCGATATTGTCGCAGCAGCTCGTTTTATTGGCGCCGGTTTGGCGATGATTGGCGCGTTAGGCGCCGGGATTGGGATTGGCTTGAGTGTCCAGGGCGCGTTGGAAGGGATGGCGCGCAACCCGGATACCTACGGCACCTTGTTGACCAACATGATTCTTGGGATTGCTTTTTCTGAAGCGATTGCCATTTATTGTCTGGTCGTCGCATTCCTGATGCTGTTTGTCCTGCGCTAGGTTTAGTCGACAGGTCGTAAAGAAAGGAAAATACCTTGGAAGCACTTGGAATTAGCCTTGGTTATTTAATTACCTTTACACTGAGCTTTGGGATTTTGTTTGTCGTATTGCGGGCCTGGGTGTTTGTGCCACTGCTGAACCATCTGGAGAAGCGCCGGCTGGCAATTGCGCGCGGGTTGGAAGATGCCCGGATTGCGGCGGAAGCGCGCGCCAATGCAGAGAAAGAAGCCAACCGGATTATCACTGAGGCGCAGTCCAAAGCAGCGGCGATTATCCACGAAGCGACCGTCCGTGCAGAGAAGGTGGAGCAGGAGATCCGCGTGCAGGCCGAAAATGAGTTGGTTAAGTCTCGCGAAGCAGCCATGGCAGAGCTGGAAAGCGAGCGCAACCGCATGCTGAATGAACTACGTGGGCAGATAATATCCCTGGCGATTTCAGCCGCGCAGAAACTGCTGGTGGTTAACCTGGATGAACAACGCCAGCGCACGCTGGTTAATGAGTTCTTTTCCGGGATTCGCGGGGGGACGGTCACGATGCTGGAAACCAGTTCGTTCAATGGCACAGAGACCGCGGAAGTGACCAGCGCGCTGCCCCTGACTGAATTTGAACAGGACCGCATTTGTGAGCAGCTGTTTCACCAGTTGGGGCGTATGGTTTCCATAAACTTCCGAGTTGATCCAGCAATCCTGGGTGGGCTGGTCGTCCGTATGGGTGACCGGGTGATTGATGGTTCTATTTCAGGGCAACTTACTGAACTTCGCCAGAGCTTACGCTAACCTTTTGTTATAATAAAGAAGGGTTTTGATGGGGGTCCCATTAGAGCCCTTCTTTATTTTTTAATGGAGGAAGACGATCTTGACTGGATTTGTCAAAAGAACCCTACCTCAACTGTGCGATGAGCTTCCGGTCGAAATTTTGACTTGTAGTGAGCTCCCCGGTGTTGAAATTAATGGCGTTACTTCCGACTCGCGCGAGGTGCGCCCAGGCTTTGTTTTTGTGGCAATTCCGGGTGGCAATACGGATGGGCATCTTTATATTCCCCAGGCATTGGCGCAAGGCGCTATTGCTGTACTGGGTTCGGACCTGATTGAAGACCTGCCCGTTCCTTATATCCAGGTGCGTGACCCTCGTAAAGCTTTGGCTTTTCTGGCAGCCGCCTTTTATGGTTATCCCGCGCAATCTCTGACCGTCATCGGCATCACAGGTACGGATGGCAAGACCACCACTTCCAACTTAATTTTTCAGATCTTGTTAAGCGCCGGGATCCCTTCTGGAATAATTTCTACAGTCAATGCGATGGTTGGTTCGGAAGTGTATGATACGGGCTTTCACGTTACCACCCCACAGGCAACCGATGTGCAGCGCTATCTGTCGCGGATGAAAGCGGCAGGATTAACCCATGTAGTCTTGGAAGTCACATCACACGGTTTATCACAGCAGCGGGTTGCGGCCTGTGAGTTTGATATTGGAGTCGTTACCAATATCACGCATGAACACCTGGATTATCATGGATCGTATGAGGCATATCGTGCAGCGAAGGCCAGTTTGATTACCGGGCTGGCTGAAACCGAAACCAAAGAACGGCCAATTCCTCCGGTGGCGGTGATAAACAAGGATGATATTTCATACGAGTACTTGCATCATGTTGCCACAGTCCGGCAGGTCACCTATTCCATCGGTCCTGGAGCAGATGTTTGGGCAGACCAGATTACCCATCAGGCAGATGGACTGCACTTTGTCGTGCACGGGCCAGGGTTTTCTGCACCCATTTACAGCCATTTAATGGGCCTTTTCAACGTTTCAAATTGCCTGGCTGCCATCGCTGCGACGGTTGTCGGCCTGGACATAGATGTGAATGCGGCCGGCCAGGGGATTGCGAATATGCACAGCGTCCCGGGGCGCATGGAACAGATCAATATGGGACAACCCTTCATTGCTATGGTAGACTTTGCTCATACGCCGAATGCGCTGGAACAGGTGCTGAAGGCAGTGCGGAAAATGACTGACGGGCGATTGATTACTATTTTTGGTTCCGCCGGGCTGCGGGACCGGGAGAAACGCCATATGATGGCGGAAATTTCGGCAAACCTGGCGGATATCTCGATCCTCACGGCAGAAGACCCGCGTACAGAGGAACTGGATCATATCCTTGAGGATATGGCCCGGGGCGCTCGTTCGCAAGGAGCGATTGAAGGAAAATCTTTCTACCGGGTGCGCGACCGGAGCAACGCAATTCGCCAGGCGATTTGTATGGCCCAAAAAGGGGACCTGGTCATTGCCTGCGGGAAAGGGCACGAACAGTCGATGTGTTTTGGACAGATCGAGTATCCCTGGGATGACCGGGTGGCGATGCGGGCTGCACTGGCAGAGCGTTTCAGCGTGACCGGGCCGCAGATGCCGTATTTGCCGACCCAGGATGAGGAATAAATGGATTAATCGGCCGGGAAGGGGTAGTACTTTTCCGACGGTTCCGATTATAGGTAGGAGATTGCTGTGAAAGAGAACGAAAATGAACAGCTTCCTTTTTGGAAGCGTAAAAAATTAGAAGAAATGACTCGCGAAGAGTGGGAATTGTTGTGTGATGGCTGCGCGCGCTGCTGTTTATATAAGCTGGAAGATGAGGACACCGGTGAAATTTATTATACTGATGTGGTTTGCCGTCTTCTGGATACCTATCGCTGCAAATGCAGTGCGTATAACGAGCGCTCGCGGTTGATGCCGACCTGCCTGGTGTTAACGCCAGATCTTGTACGCCAGCTGCGCTGGATGCCAAAAACCTGCGCATATCGTTTGATTGCTGAAGGCAAGGATTTGGAATGGTGGCATCCGCTGGTATCTGGCAGCTCAGATACCGTTCACGAAGCAGGCATTTCGGTGCGCTGGCGTACACGCGCTGAAAAAGATGTGGACATGGAACAGCTGGAAGATTATATTGTTGAAGAGTTGGAATGATCCAACTTGTTGAAATATCAGCTTCAAGGAGGGTAAATGATGAATGGAAATGTCTTTAAGTTAGTCGAACTCACCGGAACATCTCCGAACAGTGTAGAGGAAGCGGTGCAAAACGCGATCGCTCAGGCAGGGAAATCCGTGCGCCAGATGCGCTGGTTCCAGGTCGTGGAAACGCGCGGGACGATTGAGAATGGCAAGGTAGGCGAGTGGCAGGTCACTGTTAAGGTCGGGTTTAAAATCGAAGATTGAACGTTGTAGTTTCCGATTGGCATCTCTGACGTCGGAGATCTTATAAAAAGTGGCTGTCCAAACGTTCTTTTTTGGACAGCCACTTTTTTATCCTAATTCCTTCTTGAAAAATTTAATAACGGCTATTCCCACCGCGGTTTCCGCCGCCGCGGTTGCTGCCGCTGCGCGCGCCGCTGCTGCGTCCGCCGCCATTACCGCGACTATCTCCGCGGCCTTCGCTGCGTCCACCGCTGGAACGCCCGCCGCCGCCACCACCGCGGCCACCCCGGTCATGTTCCTGGGCTTCTTCAGGGGTCCAGCCTTCAAGCACGGCCTGGCGTGAAAGGCGAATCTTGCCATCGGGATCGATGTTCGTGACCATTACGCTGATCTCGTCGCCTACCTGAACCACATCTTCAACTTTTTCGACCCGTTCCGAATCTAACTGTGAGATATGTACCATGCCGTCGATGTTAGGTAAGATCTCGACGAACGCGCCGAAGTCTGCCGTGCGCACAACGCGCCCGGTGTAGATGCGGCCAACCTGCGGCGTTTCGGTAAGCATTTCAATGCGTTCCCGAGCAGCCGTTTCAGATTCTTTATCTGTTGCGGCAATGTAAACCGTGCCGTCATCTTGAATGTCGATCTTTGTGTTGGTCTCTTCTTGCAAAGCGCGGATATTCTTGCCGCCAGGGCCAATAATTGCGCCAATCTTATCTACCGGCACCTTCACCGTGGTGATGCGCGGTACATGCGGTTTGAGTTCCGGCCGTGAGGCGGGAATGACGGCCAGCATTTTATCTAGAATTTCCGTACGCCCGGTGCGAGCCTGCGCCAGCGCCTGTGACATGATCTCAGCCGTAATGCCTTTGATCTTAATGTCCATTTGCAGCGCGGTGATGCCCTCGTGTGTGCCGGCAACCTTGAAATCCATATCGCCCAGGTGATCTTCCAGGCCTTGGATATCGGTCAAAACGGCAAAACGATCATCTTCCTTCACCAGACCCATCGCAACCCCGGCGACGGGTGCTTTGATCGGCACCCCGGTATCCATAAGCGCCAGGGTTGAGCCGCAGACGGAAGCCATTGACGAGGAGCCATTGGACGAAAGCACTTCAGATACCAGCCGCAGCGTGTATGGGAAGGTCTCTTCTGCCGGGATCACCGGTTCCAGCGCCCGTTCTGCCAGCGCCCCGTGACCAATTTCACGGCGGGACTGCCCGCGCAGCATCTTTACCTCTCCGGTGGAATAGGGCGGGAAGTTGTAGTGGTGCATGTAGCGTTTGGTTTCAGTCGGCGTCAGGGTGTCTAATTCCTGCGCTTCTTTCGGCGTTCCCAGCGTGGCCAGGGTGAGTACCTGGGTTTGCCCACGGGTGAACAGGCCCGAGCCGTGCGCGCGCGGGCTGATCCCAACCTGGCACCAAATCGGGCGAATCTCTGTCAGGCCGCGCCCATCTGGGCGGATGCCCTGTTCCAGAATGCGCGCGCGGACAATGCGTTTGTAAGCTTCAGTGAAGGCTTCTTTGACCGCGCTGACTTTTGTTTCGTCATCGCCGGCAAAATCGACAATCACCTGTTTTTGCAGGTCATCGATCGCCTGATTATGTTCAGTCTTGATTAAAGCCTGATCGAGTATTCGGTTTAGTTCTCCACCTGCACGTTGGTAAACCTGCTCTACCAGTTCGGGGTCAATCGCAAAGAGGGGAACGACCCTTTTGGGTTTACCAAGCTCGGCTGCCATGCGCTGCTGCAGCTCGATGATGGGCTGAATGGCCTGATGGCCAAACATTAAGGCTTCGACCATTACATCTTCGCTGACCTCTTCTGCACCGCATTCGACCATCAAAATGGCGTCGCTGGTACCGGCTAACCGCAGGTCAAGTTCGGACTGTTCGATCTCCTCAAAAGTTGGGTTGACAATGAATTCACCGTTCAACCGGCCAATGCGTACAGCGCCAACTGGCCCGGCCCAGGGAATATCTGAGATCATCAGCGCGGCAGAAGCCGCATTAATGCACAGGATATCCAGGGGGTTCTCCTGGTCAGCAGAGACCGAGAACATGATAATCTGAACCTCATTGCGCATTTGTTGGTTAAACAACGGGCGCAAGGGACGGTCGGTGAGACGGTCGGTGAGGATGGCTTCTGTGGAGGGTCTTCCTTCACGACGGAAGAAAGAACCGGGAATCCGTCCGCCCGCATACATGCGTTCTTCGTATTCGATGGTTAAGGGGAAGAAATCAAATCCTTCTCGGGGTTCTGAGCCCATCGTTGCAGATGCGAAAATCATAGAATTGCCTAAGCGAATGGTAACAGCGCCACCTGCCTGGCCAGCAAGTTTACCTGTTTCGAAAGTAATCTGCTTGCCGCCCACATTGGTTGAAAATTGTATTCCTTCTGGTTGCATTTATATCCCTCTATTTTTCCCCACAGTTGTCAGGGATTGAAAGCTGAAGAGGAAGCGAAGGCAGAAAAGATGAGCTGCCTTTTCCTCGCCAGGTTTCAACTCCCGACCTGTGGTGTTCTGAATGTAATAACGTATCCTGTTTTGATTTTAAGGTTCAACAGAACCACATCTGGCCCACAGATTGGACCGGGGCCCAAAGGACCCATTTCGGTACAAAAACGGAGTAGATGGCCTGGCTCGCACCATCTACTCCGTTTTTTGGAAACGGCTTACTTGTTAATCCGCAAGCTTAGCCGTTCTGCTAAAGCAACATACCGCTCATATTCGATGCGGCGTAAGTAGGCCAGCAGTCGGCGGCGTTGTCCCACAAGTTTCAGCAGGCCGCGGCGCGAAGACTCATCGTGTTTGTGCTGGCGCAAGTGCTCGGTGAGTAGGTTGATGCGATTGGTTAAGATCGCAATCTGCACCTCAGGTGAGCCGGTATCGTTATCATGGCGATGATAGGACTCAATGAGGTCTGTCTTTTGTTCTTTTGTTAAAAGTCATGACATCTGCCTCTCAAAAAATTTTGCAGGTCTCCATGTCAGCAGTGCTGCGCTTGTGTAAGCGAAAAGGCCGCTGACAGGACCAGTCAATTGAAATCATTATACCAGAGGATTTTAGGGGATGGAAGGTTTTGTAAAACCGGAGTCTTGTACAGCCGTTAATGGTCAAGGTTGGCAGCTTGCAGCGCTTTCCGCAGGCTGTCCTGTTGGGTTGCTTCGAAAATAGGCAGGCAGCGGCGAATCAGACGGGCAGTATTTGGACCAGTCGCCAGGTTCAATGCCTGGCGCAAGATGTAAGCCGTCTCAGTGGGGGAGCGGTTCACCATTGCCTTGAGCGTCACCAGAATATCGGTAAGCAACGGGTTTGGTGCGGTTTGCAGCAGCGGGCTGATCAGGGTGAATACTGCCGGAAGGTTTTCAAAGGAGCGATCGCTGATCAAAGGGGTGAGCGCTCGCAACCCGAGCGTTTGCAGCTCTGCTCGAGAACTATCCAGCCATTCTTCGATTAATCCGAGGAGCAGTTCAGAAGCAGAGCGGCGCAAGGTGGCAGTGCCTTTCAGAAACAAGGCATCCAGCATCCGAAAATTTTCGGTGGATTTTGCCCAGGCGCGCACTTTTTGCAGCACCTCGCTGGCATGACTGGCAGGGATTGCTCCCAGCATGGTGGTTGCCAGCATACGCGTCTCCAGGTAGCTGTCTTCCCATAAGACCTGGACTGCCTCCAGCGCTTCGCTAGGGAGTTCCTGGCAAGTCTTGCTTAATTCCAGTTCCAGCGTATGCGTGATCAATGGCGGCACGCGGTAAGTGGGCAGCAGCGACTGTGGTTGAACGGCTTGCCCGGCGTGGTAGGCATGGTTAGAATAGGTCTCCAACAAATCCTTGAGCGCGCTGCGGAAACGCAGCGGGTCGTTGAAGCATTCAATTAAACCGTTGATTTGATAGCGCAAGCGGAAAAGCTCAACTGCCGGCATCCTTTATCCTTTTTGGATTGCTTTTTGATGTGGTTCAAACATCGTTGAATATTCATGTTTGAACCACATCAGCATTTCCCACTAATACGCTCGTGCCCAATACACTTTTTCGGTTGAATTTCCACCACAAACGATGCAGGGCCCAGACCCACCCGGTTGATCAATCGGAATGCAGCGCGTAGTCGCTTTGGTATCTTCTTTGACCTTTGCTTCGCATTCGGCGCTGCCACACCACCAGGAATAGGCCCACCCATCCTTGACAATTTCCTTGAGTTCGGCGTAATCTTTGGGATCGTGAATATGCTCATCGCGGAAGGCGGTGGCGCGTTCCAGCAGGGATGATTGTATATCTGTCAGGATTTCTTTGATTTGTTTGGAAAGCTGCTCCTGAGAAATAAAACTCTTTCCTGCTTTGCCGGGCCGGTCACGGCGCGCGACGGCAACACTGCCTTTTTGCACATCTTTCGGGCCGATCTCAACGCGCACCGGCACGCCGCGCATTTCCCAGTCGTTGTACTTGAAGCCCGGGGTCAGGTTATCGCGGTCATCCAGGCGCACGCGGAAGTCTTCCTTCAGCTCCTGGAAAACTCGCTCGACGACCGGCATCACCTGGGCTTTTTCCGCATCATCCCGGAAAATGGGTACGATCACGACCTGGATCGGGGCCAACTTCGGCGGCAAGATCAAGCCCTGATCGTCGCCATGGGTCATAATAATCGCCCCGACAAAACGCGTAGATAATCCCCACGAGGTGGTCCAGGTGTATTGCAGTTCATTGTTGGGGTCGAGGAAACGGATATCAAAGGCTTTGGCGAAATTTTGCCCCAGGAAGTGCGAGGTGCCAGACTGCAGCGCGCGTGTGTCGCGCATCATGCCCTCAATGGTGTAGGAATTGACAGCGCCCGCAAACTTTTCCGTCTGGCTTTTGCGCCCGCGGATGACGGGCACTGCCGCATCATTGACGGCAAAGTCGTAGTAAGTATCCAGCATGCGCAGCGTTTCTTCAACTGCTTCCTCAGATGTGGCGTGGGCGGTATGCCCCTCCTGCCAGTAAAATTCCAACGTACGCAGGAACAGGCGCGTGCGCATTTCCCAGCGCACAACATTGCCCCACTGATTGATCAGGATCGGTAGGTCGCGGTAGGATTTAATCCATTTAGCATACATGGAACCAATGATTGTCTCTGAGGTAGGGCGGACGACCAGTGGCTCTTCCAAAGTTTCTCCCCCGCCAATGGTTACGACGGCTAACTCAGGAGAAAAACCTTCCACATGTTCCTTCTCTTTCTGCAAAAAGGACATTGGGATCAGGAGTGGGAAGGCAGCGTTAACATGCCCGGTCGCTTTGAAACGCCGGTCAAGCGCCTGTTGAATATTTTCCCAGACCGCCCAACCATATGGGCGCACTACCATGCAGCCGCGAACCGGGGCGTAATCCGCTAATTCCGCACGCAGGACAATCTGGTTATACCATTCGGAGAAGTTATCGTTCTGTGAAGGAAGTTTTTCGTCGCTCATCGCATCCTCAATAAAGATCTTTAATCGTTCGCACGGAGATGCCGCTTTGAACGAAATATTTCATTTAGAGCTCGTGGAGAAGGATTGTACCAGTAATTCAGCTGTATCCACCGGAGGAATTGCAGGCCCTGCTGCGGCCAGTTTTCTCCTAACCGCAGTGCATCGAGATGGAAAGTCCTGCCCGTCGGGGGTGTTGCGCCGCCAAAAATTGCCACTTGCATGTGCTATTCTTTCCCCTGATCCCAGGTGCGTCCATAATTGATCTGAAGCTTATCCAGGATCGCCTGTTCCAGGTCGATATCCAGGATGCTGGCTAACTGCAAAAGGTAAAGCGCCACATCCGCCAGTTCCCCAGGCAGTTCCACGGCATTGTTGGAGGTCTCAGCCCATTGAAAGTGTTCCAGGACCTCCGCTGCTTCCAGCGCCAGGGAAATGGCAATATTTCGGGGCGTTTGCGGGCGGGCGCTGCCGGGGGCATACCAGCCTTTCGCTTCGACAAAAGTGTGCATTGCTCTGGTCAATTCCTGGATATCCATAAGCGCTTCCTCTGGCTGCAGCGTGTCTAATTATAAAAGCCTTTTAATAGTTGAACAACCGCCAACTTCGGCGGTTGTTCAATAAAAACTTGTTAATCGATTGGCCTCGGGGGAAGCTATTCTTCCTTCTTTTCCTTCTGCCGGGCGTTGATCACATCTTGCGCGAGGTGCGCCGGAAGGACTTCGTAGTGATCAAACTGCATGGCGAAGTATCCCCGGCCGCCAGTCATCGAGCGCAGCTGCGTGGTATAGCGCAGCATTTCCGCCAGCGGAATATGCGCAGTGATAATCGAAACGCCCCGTTCAGTGTTCATCCCCTGAATGCGGGCGCGGCGGGTGTTGAGGTCACCCATAATGTCACCCATGTTGGCTTCAGGGACGGTAATCTGAACGAGCATGACTGGCTCGAAGAGGACTGGGCCAGCGTCATGGAAGGCCAGTTTGAAGGCTTCGCGACCGGCAATTTCAAACGCGATCGGTTTGGAATCGACCGGGTGTTCCTTGCCGTCAAAGACCGCAACCTTGACGTTGGAAATGGGGAAGCCGGCCATGATGCCTTCTTTCATCACAGCGCGAATACCCTTTTCAATGGCGGGCATATAGCTGTTCGAAATTGAGCCGCCAAACACATCATTAACGAATTCAAAATCCGTATCCTCAACCGGTTCGATGCGCAGGTGAACTTCACCAAACTGGCCGGAACCGCCGGTCTGTTTCTTGTGGCGGTACATTGCCTGACCCTTCTTGGTGATTGCTTCGCGGTAGGGCACGCGCGGTTCTTCTATGGTCATACTGGTCTGGAATTTGGCTTCTGCCCGGCGGATCGCTACATCAATATGCTGGTCACCCATGCCCTGCACGATGGTCTGGTTTGTGGCCGGTTCCATGTGCCAGGAGAGGGTCGGATCTTCTTCTGTGAGGCGGGTCAGTGTCGATGAAATTTTGGCTGAGTCAGCCTGTGTTTTTGGTGTAACGGCCACCTGATAAAGCGCGCCAGGATACTCGGGGGTTGGCAAGGTGAGCGGGTGATTGCGCTCGCTCAACGTATTGCCGGTGGTCGTTTCCGCCAGCTTAGCAACGATCCCCAGATCGCCAGAATGAACCGTGTGAATAGACATCGCCTCTTTCCCACGCATGATGCTTACCTGACCAAGCCGTTCTTCGATGGCTTTGTCCTGGTTCCAAACGCGAGAGTCGGAATTGACCGTACCTGAGTAAACTCGGAAGAAGGTTAATTTACCGACAAAAGGATCGGCAGTGGTCTTCCAGACGTAAGCAGCCAGTGGGCCATTATCATTAGCCTTCAACTGCTCTTCACCGTCCCGCCCTTTTGCCATTACTGGAGCAATGTTAGCAGGTGAGGGGAACAGATCGATAATGCAGTTGAGCAGCGGGAAAACGCCCACTTCATTTGCCCCAGAGGTTACATATACCGGGATGAATGAGCAATTGCGCACTACATTCTGCAAACCGCGGCGCACTTCTTCATCGGTCAGCTCGCCGGTTTCGAGATATTTTTCCAGCAGCGCATCTTCACCTTCGGCAGCTGCTTCAACCAGCACCAGACGCGCATTTTCCGCGGCATCCTGATATTCGGCAGGAATGTCGACAGGCGTTTTGCTGTTGTTCTTAAAGGCTTTCATTGATAACAGGTCAATGACTCCCTGGAAGGATTGTTTCTCTCCCCAGGGAAGTTGAACCGGGACAACCCGAATAGCAGAAAATTCTTGCAGCGAGGCAAGTATCTTCTGGAAGTTCGCGTTCTCACGATCCATTTTGTTGATAACGGCAAAGCGGGGTAATTGGAAACGGTCGCAGTATTGCCAGGTGATTTCAGTGCCGACTTCAACGCCAGCTACTGAATCTACCAGGACAATGGCGCCGTCCGCCACGCGTAAGGCAGAAACGACTTCACCTATAAAGTCGAGGAAGCCTGGCGTGTCAAGTACGTTGATCTTGTAATCTCTGTATTCGATGGGTACGACTGAGGTGTACAGTGAAATGTTGCGCCGGACCTCTTCTTCATCAAAGTCCGAGACGGTGGTTCCATCTTCCGTCTTGCCTATACGGGTGGTTGCGCCAGTTGAGTGCAGGAAAGCTTCCACCAGTGTGGTCTTTCCAGCGCCACCATGAGAGATGAGCGCAACATTGCGGATAACATCAGTAGTATATTCTTTCATGAATGAGACCCTTCTTTTCCGTTCTTAATATGCTCAACATATGCTTAACGAAATATTCTAAGGTAGGTTGCCATTCTTGTCAAAGCGATTTTGACTTTTGGGAAGATCCTCTGTATTATAACAGCATATGAACCGTCTCGTCCGCTGGTTGCGTTTTAATTTGATGTATTTTGGCCGCCCGCCCTGGGATACCGGCATTTCTCCCCCAGAATTAATCGAATTTATTCACAGTCATGCGCCTGGCCGGGTGATTGACCTGGGCTGCGGCACGGGGACAAATTTGCTAACCCTGGGCAAGGCGGGCTGGCAGGTCACCGGGGTGGATTTTGCGGTGCGGGCGGTAACCAGGGCGCGGGAGAAGCTGGCTTCGGCAGGGATTGCTGGGGAGGTTCGTGCTGGGGACGTGACGAAACTTGAAACGGTCCAGGGCACCTATGATCTGGTTCTGGATATTGGTTGTTATCACAGCCTATCAGAAGCGGGACGGCAGGCATACCGTGAAAACCTGGGGCGGATTTTAGCGCCAGAAGGTTATTTCTTGATCTATGCTCATCTCGAGGTGCCTGTTGAAACTGCCGGGCCGGTGGGCATTACCCAGGCAGATGTGGATGCGTTTCAAGCGCAGCTTACGCTAGAAAATCGCCAGGACAGCCAGGATCGCTGGGGCCGTTCGGCTACCTGGCTGGGCTTTCAAGCCTGAGATTTCACAACTGCTTTTCCATGCGCCAGGCTGGCTCTTCCACCCGGTGCCATACTCCCTTTTCATCCGGGTAAGACCATACGCCCGGTTCCGGCGCAACCACATGGAACCCGCGCCGCAGGTACAACTGCTGCGCGCGTGGGTTATCGCGGGCGACGTTGAGGGTCATATAGGCAAAACCGCGCTGGCGTAAATCCGCTTCGACCACGTCCATGATCAGTGAGCCAATGCCCTGGTTCCGATAGCATTCGCGCACTCTGAAGGAATAAAAATAAGCGCGTTCTACGCCATCCGCCAGTTCGGGCCGGTCGCACATCAGCTGGATGAACACTTGCCCCACCAGTCCGTGGTCAGGTAATTCTGCTACCCATAAAATGGATAAGCCGCGCCGCATGCGTTGGAAGGCATCTGCGTAAACCCGTCGGAAATGGGTATATTCTCCGTCCCATTCCAGTTCGGGCAGGTCTTCAGCTACCATTTGCCGGACGACAACATCCGCTGCCCGCTTTTTGGGTTCGGGCGGACTCTGAACTACTTCTCGGCGTTTGATTCCAAAAATCCAACTCATCCAATTTTTCCCTCAACTGGCATCTGCCAGTCGTTGAATCAATGTCTGAAGCAGGCGCTGTTCTGCCTCAGGTGATGAGATTTTACCGTCCAACCAGGCTGCGCGCAGTTTACCGAGAATATCTCGATAATGCGGGCCGGGTTCTAATTTCATCTGGCGTAAGGTGTCACCGTTGGTGGCCGGCCATGTGTTTCGCCAAATGCGCAGGTAATTATAGATCAAATGCTGGACTTCGTCCCTGGAATCCAGCAAGTCAACGACAAATAGTGCCAGTTCTGGTAAGGCATCTAAGCGGGCTGTCACCTGACTGGGGCTTGATTTTAAGAGGTCTGGAAGATCTTTTTGCAGTTCTTTGGCAGCAACCAGCCCATCCTGGATGGTTTTGGTCAGACGCAGGCGTTGAGCAATGCTGAGCGCTTCCTGAATGGGATACTGCATCAACCAGCTCAGAAAGCCCAGCCCTTCACGCAGGGATAGATTTCCTAACCTGTCTGGCAGCTGCCATTCTTCGGCAATATCTCCATGCAGGGCGCGTTCAACAGGTTTTTGGTAATCTTCCGCCCAATCTAACGCTGGGTCTATGGCGCTGAGCAGATCTAATTCCTGCAAGCGCGCTAACATGGCTGTGGCGCGTTCTTCCATTAAGATCAAGTTGAGTTCATGCCGCAACCGGTCGCCGGAGACTTGCCGCACCATGGGACGGGCTTCTTCAATTAATTGCAAGGTGCGTTCTTCAATTTCAAAGTGAAAACGCTGTTCAAAGCGAACTGCCCGCAGCATTCGGGTAGGATCATCCACGAAGGAGAGTGAATGCAGCACTCGCACCAGCCCGCGCTTGAGATCGCGCAATCCACCCCAATAATCATACAATTCACCATAATGCCGCCCGTCCAGACGCAGCGCCATAGTGTTGATAGTGAAATCGCGCCGGTGCAGGTCCAGCTTGATGCTGGATCGTTCGACCGTTGGTAGAGCGGTGGGGTAATCGTAGAATTCTGTTCGGGCGCTAATCAGGTCCAGGCTGACCGGCAGGTCAGCGGGCTCCAGATGCTCAGCGTCGTCCTCCAACGCTTCCGTCAGGGGCTGGGAAATTTCAGCAATGATCCATTTTGCTGTACCAAAGCGGCCGTGCGTGAGCAGCTTTCCGCTATAACCGTTCACCAGGGTATTTGCCAGGGCGATGGCATCCCCCTCGACGACTACGTCAAAATCGGGGCTGGGGCGGTTGAGCAGCAGGTCACGCACGAACCCGCCCACGATGTAGACTGGGCTGTTCAGTTCGCGGCCCTTTTCGGCAACGGTTTTTAACAGGGCCAGTCGGGCAGGCGGCAGTGCAGCATTCAGGCGGTCAGCCAGATTCTGGCGTTCGCGGCTGGGCGTCGTTTCTGCCATCGTTTTTAGCAGGTCTGTGCGCGTCACGATGCCGGTTACCTGTCCGGTATCCGGGTCGACAACCGGGATTTGTCCCCAGCCGCTGTCGATCATCAGGCGGCGTAGGTGTTCCACAGAATCCTGCGGCTGCACGGTAACTTCCCCCGAATCCATCAAACTGGCAGCCGTTAAGTTCAGCTTGTGCGCCAGGGCGCGGTCCACAGCCCGCCGGGTGAGCAAGCCGCGCACTTTACCTTCTGAAACCACCGGGTAACCTTCATAGCCATAGCGGCGCATCAGTTGCGCGGCTTTTTCAGCCGGTGTGTCGAGCGCGAGGACCAGTGGGTGGGGCGACATAATCTGCCGGACCATCAGGGCCGGCTGGACATATTCGGGCAGGACTTTGATCAGTTCGGCATATATGGCTTCGAGAGTTGGCTTCTTTATTTCTAAATTGCCCGGTTGAATTTCCGTATTCTGGCGAATTAATGCGGCAGCGGCGCGGCCATGCCCACCGCCGCCAAAATGTTCTGCTATTTTGGATACATCAATATGATCGCTTACCGAACGAGCCACCAGCCGGATACCTTCGTTGGTTCGCACCAGCAGGAGCAGGGCGTCTGGGTCGAGCAGGTCGCGCAGTTTATGCGCGATGGTAGAAATTTCATCCACCATTTCATCAGCCGTTGCCCGGGCAACCAGGATATTTTGGCCATGAATATCCTGCCGGTCGGCGCTTGCCAGCAAGCGGTCATAAACCTGGCGCTGATCATCTGAAAGCGGGGGATTAAGATAACGTGAAACCACCTGTAAATTTGCGCCTTGTTCCAACAGGTAAGCTGCCGCCCGGATATCTCGCGGAGTAGTACTCGTGTAGGTTAGCGAACCAGTATCCTCGTAGATGCCCAGGAGCAGCAGCGTGGCATGCACCGGGGTCAGCGTGCCGTTATGTTCATGCAGCCCTTCGACAAACAGGGTCGTGCAGGCCCCTGTGTGATCAATGGTTACCTGCCAGTGATCAGGCAGCTTGGGGCGCAGCGAGTGATGATCTACAACCTGAACCGCTGTCCGCTGCGTCATCCCCTTGAGCGTCACCAGGGACTGCGTATCGACCAGGATGATGTTGGTGATGTTCTCTGCGGGTAGATCCCGGACGTCGACAAAAGGTAGTTCAGCCCCGTACAGTGTCAAAAACGCCCGCACGTTTCGGTTCGTACGCCGTGGAGAGACCGGGAAGGCTTTCTCGTTCGTCAAGGAAGCGCCCAGCGCTGCGCCGATGGCGTCAAAGTCGGCCTGTTCGTGCGTCAGAATTACATCCATAGGCCCTATTGTAATCAAAAACGAGTCCACTGTCTCTTGATTACAGGCTCCGGCTGGGCTTTCACAACATGGGTTGAAAAAAAGACGGCTCTTCTTTACAATTGGCTCAATGGATAATCTTTTCGAGTTGCGTTATACGCTATGTTTCCTTACGCGCGGTGAGGATGTGCTTATGCTGCATCGGCAGAAGCCCCCGAATAAAGGTTTATGGAATGGTGTGGGGGGGCGCGTTGAGCCCGGGGAATCCGGGCGCGACTGCGTGCTGCGCGAAGTACAGGAAGAGACGGGATACAAGCTTGCCAATGTATCCTTTGCGGGAGTGCTTACCTGGGATGGCTTTGAAACGCCGCCGGGCGGGTTATATCTTTTTATGGCTGAAGCCCCAGATGGTGAACCACAAGCCTGCGTGGAAGGCCCGCTGGCGTGGAAACCCCGCGACTGGGTTTTTTCTTCCCCAGAGGTGGTCTCCAACATTCATGTTTTTGGCCCGCAGATCTTCTCCTGGACGCCACCTCAGACCTATCACTTTGTCTATCTGGATGGGCAGATTGTATACCACGAAACTAGACCTTTATCGGAAGGATTAAATGTAGGATAATTAGGGCAGGAGGTTTGTATGCTGCCTGAGTTATCACAAGAAGAAGTACTCGCGTTATTCACGCCATCTGCTCATTCCGGAAGTCGGTTTGACCGGACAGCGAAAGCTGAAAGCTGCCTCAGTGCTGTTGATTGGCACAGGCGGCTTAGGATCACCCCTGGCGCTTTACCTGGCTGCGGCTGGAGTCGGGCATATTGGCATCGTGGATTATGACGTGGTGGATGTATCGAACCTCCAGCGCCAGGTGATTCACGATACGCAGCGGGTTGGAACGTTGAAAGTTGAATTGGCTCGCCAGCGTATGCTGGATCTAAACCCAGCGATTCAGGTGGATGCGATCAATGAAGTTTTTAGTGCGGAAAATGCGGAGCAACTCGCGGCAGGTTATGATATTCTCGTTGATGGCACCGATAACTTCCCAACGCGCTACCTGATCAACGATCTATGCGTGCTGACCGGGCGGCCTTACGTCTTTGGCTCGATTTTTCGGTTTGAGGGTCAGGTAAGTGTTTTTGATGCACGCACTGGCCCTTGCTATCGCTGCCTGTTTCCTGAACCGCCGCCCCCTGGTATGGTGCCATCTTGCGCGGAAGGCGGCGTGTTTGGGGTACTGCCCGGCACAGTCGGCACCTTACAAGCGACTGAGGTGATCAAACTCATTTTGGGAATTGGTGAGACGTTAGCTGGCCGGCTGCTGTTATATGATGCCCTGGATATGAGCTTCCAAACGGTGCAGCTGCGCAAGAATCCTAACTGTAAGGTGTGTGGGCCTGACCCAGAAGTCACTCACTTGATCGATTATGAACAGTTCTGCGGCGTTCCAGCGCAGGGTTCGCATGTTCCGCAAGATATCCCTGCCATTACGCCGCGTGATCTGGCACAGCGTCTTCAGCGTGGAGATGCGCCTTCCTTACTAGACGTGCGAGATGAAGTGGAAGGCCAGATCTCGCAAATTGACGGAGCAAAGGTTATCCCGCTCAGCCAGTTACCCACAAGACTGGCTGAACTCGACCGGGATTGTGAATGGGTGCTGTTCTGCCGGTCGGGCGTGCGCTCGGCGCAAGCAGCAAAGATAATGCAAGAAGCTGGCTTTCAAAATGTCAAAAACCTGCGCGGGGGCATTAATGCCTGGGCGCGGGAAGTTGATCCAGAAATGCTTATTTATTAGGGAGGATTGAATTATGAAGAAAATACTTTTAGCGGTATTGGCTCACCCAGATGATGAGACCTTTGGTATGGGCGGCACGCTCGCGCTGTATGCCCGGCAGGGTGTGGATGTTTACCTGGTATGCGGTACGCGCGGGGAAGTAGGTGAGATGGACCCGAAGTATATGCGGGGTTTCGATTCGATTGCCAAACGGCGAGAAGCTGAACTGCGCTGCGCGGCTGAAAACCTGGGGTTGAAGGACGTCTTTTTCCTCGATTACCGCGATTCCGGTATGCCAGGCTCGCCTGATAATGAAAACCCAAGAGCATTGGTAGCGCAACCACAGGAAAAGGTTGCCGCGGATATCACTCACTATATTCGCTTGCTTAAGCCGCAGGTGGTGGTCACTTTTGATCCGATTGGGGGCTATCGCCATCCGGACCATATCGCCATTCATAATGCCACCGTTCAGGCCTTTCAAGAAGCTGGCAACCCAGACTTTCTCCCAGGGGATTTGCCGCCGTTCCAGCCTCAAAAGCTGTATTTCCATACGATGCCGCATGGTTTGCTGCGTGTAGCTGTGACACTTATGCCGCTGATTGGTCAGGATCCGCGCCATGTTGGCATTAATAAAGATATTGACCTGGTTTCAATTGCTGAGGTGAGTTTCCCGGTGCATGCCCGGATAGATTACCGCCCCGTGACGAAAGAACGCGATGAGGCTTCTGCCTGTCACGCCAGTCAGGGCGGCGGCGGGATGATTGGCGGGCCGATCATTGGTCGTTTCCGGCGCTGGTTTGCTTCAAATGAAACGTTTATGCGCGCTTATCCCGAACCCGAAAAAGATATGCATCTGGAGCGAGACCTGTTCGAAGGTGTAGCGGCCTGAAAAATAACCGCCCTTTGGTTTAATCAGGAGATGAATAGGCGCTGTCCAAATAGTTTGTTTGGACAGCGCCTTGTTACTTAATATCGATCAGGGGAATTCTCGGGTTTTTGTTTGATGTTGAAACCCTTAGGCGTTAGCCGGCTCGCCAACAACCCCGGGTTCAAATGCCAATCCGTCTGCTGCCCGGACGACCCGGATCGTCTCGCCTGGATGAATTTCACCAGAAATCACTTTGACGGCCAGCGGGTCCTGCACCTCACGCTGAATGGCGCGTTTTAATGGACGGGCGCCATAGTCTGGATCCCAGCCAACTTCCGCTAGATAGTCCAGGGCTTCAGGGGTGATGTCCAGCTTCAAGCCTCGTTCGCGCAGCAGCGCTTCCACGCGCAGCAGTTGAATCTTGACAATCTCGCGCAGGTCTTCCTTTGTCAGAGAATGGAAGACGATAATTTCGTCTACCCGGTTAAGAAACTCCGGGCGGAAATGGCGTTCCAGGATTCCCATAATCTGGTCCCGGTCCGCCGCGTGGCCAGAACGCCACAACTCTGATCCCAGGTTGCTGGTCATAATGACCACCGTGTTGCGGAAGTCAACCGTGCGCCCCTGTCCATCCGTCAGGCGACCATCATCCAACAATTGCAGCAGCACGTTAAATACTTCCGGATGGGCTTTTTCGATCTCATCAAAGAGCACTACGCTGTAGGGGTGGCGGCGGACGGCCTCAGTCAGTTGGCCGCCTTCTTCGTAGCCTACATAGCCTGGCGGCGCGCCAATCAGGCGGGAGACGGTGTGCTTTTCCTGATACTCGCTCATATCGATGCGGACAATGGCCCGATCATTGTCGAACAAGAAGCCGGCCAGTGCTCGGGCCAGTTCCGTCTTGCCCACCCCGGTTGGCCCAAGGAAAATGAACGAACCAATGGGCCGGTTGGGGTCTTGCAGCCCGGCGCGGGCACGTCGAACCGCGTTAGCGACGACGTGCAGCGCTTCATCTTGCCCGACAACCCGCTGATGCAGGCGTTCTTCCATGTGCAGCAGCTTTTCCATTTCGCCTTCCATCAAGCGTGTAACCGGGATATTCGTCCAGCGAGAAACAACTTCAGCGATTTCTTCCGCGTCCACCTCTTCTTTGAGCAAAGCGCCCTGGTTTTGAAGTTCCAGAAGCTGCTGCTCGGCATCCGCTCTCTGGCGTTCCAGGTCAGGCAGTTCGCCATAGCGCAGCCGGGCGGCTTGCTCCAGGTTGCCTGCGCGTTCGGCTTGTTCCATCTCGATCTCGGTCTGGTCAATCTTCTCTTTGATCTCCCGCAAATGTGAAATGGCCTGTTTTTCCGTTTCCCAGCGTGTGTGCAGTTCCGAAGCTCGCTCACGCAGGTTTGCCAGTTCTTTCTCCAGGTTTGCCAGGCGTTCTTGCGAGGCTTTATCTTTCTCTTTTTGCAGGGCTTGCCGCTCGATTTCCAGCTGCATAACCTGGCGGTCGACTTCGTCCAGCGCCTGCGGTTTTGAATCAATCTCTGTGCGTAGGCGTGCTGCCGATTCATCGATCAAGTCAATGGCTTTATCGGGAAGGTGCCGGTCTGACACATAGCGGTTGGAAAGGGTTGCCGCGGCAATCACAGCCGGGTCCGTGATGCGCACGCCATGATGCACTTCATAACGCTGCTTAAGGCCACGTAAGATACTGATGGTCTCTTCTACACTGGGTTCTTCGACCAGTACTGGCTGGAAACGGCGTTCCAGAGCAGGGTCCTTTTCGACATACTTGCGGTACTCATCGATGGTGGTCGCGCCGATCAAGTGCAGTTCGCCGCGCGCCAGCATGGGTTTAATCATGTTGCCCGCGTCCATTGCGCCTTCTGCCGCGCCTGCCCCCACGATGGTATGCATTTCATCTACGAAAAGGATCACGTCCCCGGCCGATTCGGTAATATCTTTCAACACAGCTTTCAAACGTTCCTCGAACTCACCCCGGTACTTCGCGCCCGCTACCAACGCGCCCATGTCTAGCTGGATTAACCGCCGGTTTTAAGCCCTTCAGGCACATCCCCATTGACGATACGCTGCGCCAGGCCTTCAACGATAGCAGTCTTCCCAACGCCTGGGTCTCCAATCAGAGCCGGATTATTCTTGGTGCGGCGCGAGAGGATTTGAATGCTGCGGCGGATTTCTTCGTCACGCCCGATCACCGGGTCTAGTTTGCCCTGGCGAGCCATGGCGGTCAGGTCGCGGCCATATTTTTCAAGCGCCTGGTAAGTTTCTTCCGGGTTTTGCGAAGTGACCCGCTGCGTGCCGCGCACGCTGACCATGGCTTTTAAAATGGCATCTTTGGTCAGCCCAAAACGATCCAGCACCCGCGCCATGGGACTGTCGGTGAGGCCTAACAGGAGGTGTTCAGTCGAGACGTATTCATCTTGCATCCCGCGTGCATAGCGCTCTGCGGCAGCCAGTACATCACTTGCCGGACGGGACAGGCTTACCTGTACATTACCGCCGTAGACTTTCGGACGGTTCTGCAAATCGCGCTGTACTTCCTCGCGCAGCGCGTTGATGCTTCCGGAAACACGTGTCACAATGGCGGGAACGACGCCTTCTTCTTGTTGAAGCAACGCCAGCAGCAAATGCGCCGGTTCAATGCTCTGCTGGTTATAATCCTGGGCTAACTGCTGAGCGTGAACAATTGCTTCCTGTGCTTTTTGTGTAAAACGTTCCATATTCATAGCATTACTCCTTCAACGATAACTTAACCCAAGAAAAAAGGTTTGGGTACCTTTAACATACCCATCCTGCATAGGAATTCCATTAATGAAATATCAGAATATGGTCAATATTGGGCAACTGGCATAAATCTTGTTCCTTTTCCATAAGGAACGATTTTCGTTTATTCAACGTCTTGATTCTATCGATGGCGTGCTTATTACATTGATATCGGTGTAGTAGGCCCCTGCTCTATCTGAGGATGGAATCCAAATGGGTCTCTGGGTGGTTTCAAAAGAGCCTCTGGAAGATGTTAGGGCGAGCAGGTTATAATCGGTAGCGGAGGACCAGGATGGATTCTGCTAATATGCCGATTTGGGACGCGAGGTGGTTGGGACGGATGGAATATGCGGAGGCGTGGCAGTTGCAAGATCGCTTTGCAGCTGAGATTGCTGAAGGCAAACGACCGCCGACCGTGCTGCTGTTGGAACATCCGCATGTTTATACCTTAGGCCGGCGTGGTCATGCTGAAAATGTCCTCTGGAACGAAACTGAGCGGTCGCAAAACGGCGTATCCTTGATCAACATCGACCGGGGCGGTGACGTGACGTATCATGGCCCAGGTCAGCTGGTCGGTTATCCGCTGCTTCCGTTGGCCCCAGCCGGTTGGTTTAACGCTCAGGCCGAAGCGACGCATCTTCCACAGGCAGATTATGTGGGATATTTACGAAATCTGGAGAAGACGCTTGTTTTTGCCCTGGCTCAGCTGGGCGTGGTAGCTGGGCAGCGGCCTGGCCTGACCGGGGTCTGGGTAGCGGCGGATGTTTGGGCGCGCTGTCCGCGCTGCGATCCAAAACTGAAACCAGAACCGGCTAAGATTGCTTCAATTGGCGTCAAGGTCGATGTGCACGGCATCTCGCGCCATGGGTTTGCGCTCAACATAGCGACCGACCCCTTCTATTGGGGGGGGATTGTACCTTGCGGTTTAGAACATGTCCAAATGGCAAACCTGGCTGACTTTATCAATCCACCGCCCACAATGGAGGCCATCCGGGAAGCTGTTTTGAACGCGTTTGAAGAGGTATTTCACTGTCAGTTGCGCCGCCTGGAAGGGCTGTAAAAAGCCTACCAGCCAAATTGACATTCCATTTCAATACAATTACACTAGTAGGTGGATCAATATTCAAGGAGGAGTTTATGCAATCCAACTTCCGGCTGGTGATGCGCTCCGGCCCATCCGTGGGCAAGGTTTATCCGTTGGACAAGAATGAAATGTTCGTCGGACGCGACCTGAGTAACGATATTGTGATCAATGATCCGGAGATCTCCCGCCGTCATGCGCGCCTGTTCTTACAAGGAAACAGCTATATCCTTGAGGATCTTGGCTCTACCAATGGCAGCTTTGTAAATGGGCAGCGCTTGATGGGACCGAACGTATTACGCCCAGGCGATGTGATCACCTTTGGTGAACGAATGAGCCTGGTGTATGAATTGGCGGACTTCGATCAGGATGCGACGGTCGTTAGCCCGGCAGCCCGGCCCTCCTATGACGATGAAGGGGCCCAGATCTACAATGAGCCCCCTGCTTATTCACCACCGTCCCGGCAAACAGCCTACCAGCAGCAGGCGCCGGGATATCCGCAGTCGAACTTGCCACCCTCCTCGCCAGTTGATTTGTATGTTGGGCAGGTCCCTTCAGCCTATGCGCCAGAGGCTCCTGTGGCACGGCGCTCTCCAGTGATCTGGATCGTGCTGGCGGTTGTGATTTTGCTCTCCTGCATTTGTGTCGGGGCGCTGCTGTGGTTCGCCCCGAAAGAATTCTGGTGCTTATTCCCAATTTGGGGTCCAGGAGCCTGCCCCTAGAAAATATGGATCGAAACCGGTTGAAACCTGAAGAAGATTATCTGGAGGAAAGCCAGCCAGCGGGCCAGGTCCCTGTTAGCGGTCCTGAAAACGGGTCCCCGCAGTGGAACGCGACCACAAAACTGGTTATTGCGTTGTCGCTGGCGGCGATCAGCATCTTTTTGCTGGTTCGCTTCCTGAATATTGTTGGCCCGCTGCTGTTAGCCTTCGTCCTGGCCTATCTTTTCTATCCGCTTGCCAAATGGGTACGCAAAGGGCTGCACATTCCCTGGCGGGTATCTACTACGCTGGTCTACCTGGTTTTATTGATCCTGATCCTTGGCTCAATTGCGATCGGCGGCCTGGCGGTCGTGGATCAGGTTCAGAGCCTGATTATCTTCCTGCAAAATGCAATTAAAGGTCTGCCAGCCTTTATAACCGATATTACCTCGCATCCTTTAGCCATTGGTCCATTCGCATTTAATTTCCAGTTACTCGATATCAATGCGTTGTCTCAGCAGATCCTGGGCGTGGTACAACCGGTTCTTTCCCAGGCTGGTTCATCGGTCGTGGCGCTGGCAGCAAGCGCGGCGACATTTGTTGGCTGGTTGTTCTTTATCTTGCTGGTGTCCTACTTCATTCTGGCCGAAAGTGGTGGGTTTCCAAACCGCCTGTTTAGCCTGCGAGTTCCCGGACATGATGAAGACATCCGCCGCCTGGGAATTGCGCTCAACCGCATCTGGAATGCTTTCCTTCGGAACCAGATCACGATTGTGCTGTTAACGATCCTGGTTTATAACATCTTGCTCGGATCACTGGGTGTGCATTTCTTTTTTGGCCTCGCGCTTCTGGCAGGCCTGGCGCGCTTCGTGCCTTATGTTGGCCCATTCGTCGCCTGGACCAGTTACGGCCTGGTCGCATTTTTCCAGGGTTCTACGATATTTGGCATCACACCAATCGGTTATGTGGCATTGGTGGTTGGCGCCGCCTGGGTAACTGACCTGATCATGGATAATTTTGTGGTGCCGCGGTTAATGTCGAATGCGTTGAAAGTGCATCCTGCCGCGGTAATGGTGTCTGCTTTAGTCGCGTTGAATCTGTTAGGGATTATTGGCGTCGTTCTTGCCGCACCGGTACTGGCGACCGTGAAACTCCTGCTGGACTACCTGACGGCAAAGTTGTTTGACCTGGATCCCTGGGAAGGAATGGAGACTATTCCTGCGCCTACGCCACTGCCGCCGCTGCTGCCTCTGATTCGAGAACGCTTTAGTCAGCTCCGGGCCTGGATTACTCGAACAAATGCGGACAATACCAAATAAGTTGTTTGTGCTAATCTGTGAGATAATTAGCACATCATTTTTGGATTTGGGAGGATAACGATGGTTGGAAACGATAGCGAACCCAAGACACAAACAATTTCAGAGACCGATAATTACCTCGCCTGGCGCGCGGACGAGCCAGATGGCGAAACCACCTATCACCTGGAATTAAACAATGTGACCCTACATTTCTTCCAGGAAGAATGGACTGAGTTTCTCGATCTGGTGCGGGGTTTGGCGGAAAATCAGCGCTAAACCATTCAGTTATAAAATTATTGCTTTTGAATAAAAGAGACCCGCAATTTTTGCGGGTCTCTTTCAAGTGCAGTCCCCTGAAATCTGCACTTGATTGAAGATGGCAAGTCCAGGAGGAAATCAGGAACGGTTTAAGCCTTTATTCAAAGGAAACCACATCTTCAGGCTGCTTGCATGTTGAGTTACAGGATTGTGTCGAGAAAAAATCTTTGCTCACTTCAGATGCAATCAGGCGATTCAGTTCTTCCGTGCTAGAAAATGTAAACGTGTTCCCCGATGCGATCACTTTTAGACGTCCACAGAGAGAGGGTGTTTCATTCTCTTCTGGGGTTAAAATGGTTAGTAAGAAAGTTTGTCTAGTTCGCATCTGTTTATATCCTCATTTACATCATACAATAACGGACTGACAAAAGACTGACACTTGTACGGATATTTTTAGAATCAAAAAGGGCTGCCCAAAATCCCTTTTAGACAACCCCTGTTAACTTGATTGCTTTCGTTAGCGATGGCGCAGCTCACTTTGCAGCGTGCGTAGGTCTACCCGGGGAATTATTCCCAGGTCCTGCTTCAGCGTCTGCTCCAGTTCCTGATAAACTTGCAGCGCATGCGGAACGTTTTGCAAGCCAGCGTAAGCTTGCATGACTAACAACACGGCATCTTCATTCCAGTTATCTACATGCAGAATATTGCGGCAGCAGTTGATGACGTTGTAATACTGCTTTTGCCCTAAATAGGCCTGGGCCAGCGCCAGGAGTCCTCGTTGGCGCATCTCGGCCAGCGATTGGCGTTTTTCAACGCTCCAATCCGCGTATTGATCCGAAGGGAATAATTCGCCTGAGTACAGGTTGAGGGCTTCTTGCAGGCGTTCGGTGCTGTGGGCCTGAACCGCCTGGGGAAGTACGCGCTCGAACTGTTCGAAATCGATTGCGGAACCAGGTGGCAGGATCAGAGCAATATGTTCCCCCTCGACTTTTAAGTAGCGCGAAGGGAACTTATCGGGCAGGTCCGGTTCCAGAGCATGGCGCAGCGCGGATGTAGCCTGGTGCAGGAGGTCTGAAGGGTTCCCAGATGGGTGATCCGGCCAGAGCGCTTCGATGATCACCTCTCGCCCGGCTGCCCGGTTATTTTGCAGCAGCAGGTAGCGGAATAACTCACCTGCTTTGCGCCTGCTCCAGACCTGGTCGGCGATGCGCTTGCGGCCTTTCCATACCGCAAACTGACCGAGGGTAGCGATCCGTAGAGGGGGTGGTGGAACTTGAGCGAGATGGCGCAGCAGTTCTTCCGTCGATTGGCGAACCGTGCTGTTTTTGCTGCGCATATAGGTAGCGATTATGGGGAATGCAAGTTCTTGTTCTTTTTCAAGAATAAAAGCATAACCGTTGCGGTTCATCTGGTGGACGGCTTCAGCCCAGGCTGATTCTGCTTCAGGCCGGTTTGCCTGGCGGTACCAGACGGCGCGCAGGAAGTATGCCAGAGTAAGCTCATAATTGGCCGGCAGCGTTTGCAGGATGCGCATGGCCTCAGCTAAATCAGCTTCCGCGCTGACCGGGTCAAGAGAGGCCCAATTCGCTTGCGCACGTTCCAGAAGTGCTAATCCTGTGAAGTATGCCAGATCATACTGCTGGGCCTGATGAAGCGCATCCTCAGCCCAGGTCCGGGCGATGGGAGCCTCATTCATCAGCCGGTGATAACGGCTGTATTCCAGACGGACCCATAGATTTAGCTCTAGAATTCCAACACGGATCGCCAGCCGCAGACCCAGCCGCAGATATTCTTTAGCTTGCTCTAACTCGCCTTCATCGATGGCCAGGCGTGCCCATAAAAAATAATAGGAAGCTGCCAGGCGTGTACCCGGTTCTACCTGCTGCACCATGCCATCCAGCACCTCACGGCAGTGCCGCCGGTCTCCGATAATCTGGTAAATCAAGCCAATTAAGAAGGGTTCATTGGTGGGTTTGCTGCCGATCTCTTCTTGCAGCAGGGAGGATTCTTCAAGCATAGTCTGTGCCAGGGCAAACTGCCCGCGTACGAGCAAGACTTTGCCCACCAGGTGCTGCAAGGCTGCTGCCAGGCCGGTCGGATAATTTATTTTGCGGCTAACTTCGGCTGCCTGGTGAAAAAAACTTTCCGCCTCAATTTGATGATTGGCTTGCGCCGCACAAATTCCTAATGCGAGAATTGCTTCGACTGCGCTGCTTGTGGATTGTTCAATTTGCAGGATTTCATTGGCATAGTTTCGGGCTTCTTCAAAGCGATTTTCCTGAAGCAGCAGGCGCGTATAGTTCGTCATGGTTTGAGCCAGGCGTTCGGGTTCGAACCGGCGCGCATGTTCCATCGATTCGTAGGCACTGGTAAGCAGCGTTTGACCATCACCGACGAGTTCGAAGTCTTCAGAAGTTGTTGTAGAGCGATTTGAGTCTGGCAGCATTGATTGCCTTTCGGTTGTGTTGCAAATTCATTACTGCAAAGCCTATGATACAACCTACGAGGAAGATTGGCAATACTTCCTAAAGGGTCGGGCAAAACGAAGGGATCATCCTGTATAACCCTAATAAATTTTTGTAAAATCCTTTATGATACAGATATGTTATCTATTGTCATTCAAGCTGGCGGAAAGTCCAGCCGGATGGGGCAGGATAAAGCGCTGCTGCCTTTTCTTGGGCGACCTTTGATCCAGCATCTGGCTGACAGGCTTCGGCGCGTGGGCGATGAACTGCTGGTTACGACGAACCAGCCGGAAGCCTATGGGTTTTTAGGCCTGCCCCTTTTTGAAGATGTGCAGCCCGGTTTGGGCGCGCTGGGCGGTCTGTATACCGCTTTATCTGTCGCCCGGCAGCCCCTGGTGGCTGTGGTTGCCTGTGATATGCCTTTCGTTTCACCAGCTCTGTTAGCGGCTGAACGCGATCTTGTGGTCGCGGAAGCTGCGGATGTGGTCATTCCACGTTCAACGGAAGGGCTGGAGCCGCTTCACGCCATCTACCGTAAAGAAACCTGTTTACCGGCGGTACAGACTGCTCTTCAGGCAGGCGAGCGAAAGATGATTAGCTGGTTTCCATCCATGCGGGTCTGTGTGATGGAATTGAGTGAAATTCGCGCCTTCGACCCGCAACTGAACTGCTTTTTAAATGTGAACACTCCGTCTGAATTTAAACGGGCTGAAGAATTGGCGCGGGGTTTGGCAGATGAGCAGTAGCAGGCATTAGGCGCGCAGCCGTTCGGGATGTGTATACGCCAGAAAACTGCTGCGCCGGGCATACCCTACCAGCGTAATTCCTAACTGGTCCGCCAGGGCAATCGACTGGGAAGTTGGCGAGGTGCGCGAAACGACGGTAGCTACCCCTAAGCGGGCGGATTTTTGCAGCATTTCTGAACTGACCCGGCCCGTTGTGAGCAAGATGCAAGGTTCGAAATGAACTTCAGCCAGCAGCAAACGCCCAGATAGCTTGTCGATGGTGTTATGCCTGCCAATATCTTCTGCCTGCAAACGGATCTCCTGACCGTCGCTCAAGGCTGAACTGTGCACTCCACCGGCTTCCCGGTACAGTTCCTGAGCATTCAATAGTTGATCCATACAGTTAATCACCCGCTTTGGATCAATCTGCTGGCAGTCATGCACAGCCGAGAGGATTTCTGGAGGATTGCCAGCAGCGGTTACGCCGCCTGTGCACCCTGAAGTGCGCTGCCACTGCGTCGGGCGCTCCACTGCATGATGCAGCCATACATCCACGTGTGTGCCCTCTTGGCAGACATCGACCAGGGCAATCTCTTCTCGAGACTGAAGTATGCCTTCGTTATACAGAAAACCAACTGCCAGTGCCTCCAGGTTGGTGGGCGTACAAGAAAAACTTAACCAGGGCTCGCCATTTACGGACAGCCCAACCGTCGCTTCGACGATAACCGGCGCGTGAAGCGATTCCCAACCGGCGGAAAGACTGTAGCGATAGTATTGGTATGAAATATCAGCAGATGGCATTCAATTCTCCTGTAATTAAGTTTATTTTACCCGATTTATGACAACTAAAAGGTTCTCTTTGGGCTTCCTTGGGATAGGGGTAGCTAAAATTCCCCAACGATCCCGCACAACGCTCACCAAATCAATCCTAAGGGATGCCTCTTTTCTCTCGATTGCGGAAAACTTTGGTAGAATTCGAGTGAAGTAATACCATGAAAAAATCAGCAAGTATAATTCTTTGTTGTTGGATCATCGGCGGATTGACAGCCTGTAACATGCCACTCCATTCCGCGCTCAATGTTTCCGATCAGGCATCCCAGGTTCAGTATCAAACCGTCTCCGCATTCCTGTCTGCAACAGCGGATGAAGTGACTGATTTAACGCTAATCTCTGAAGTTCCCGGAACCCCGCTACCTTCAATGACCGTTGTTTTAGAGCCTACCGTTCAGAATATGACTCTCGCCGTTCAGCCTGTCATGACCCGTGTAGCAGCTTCCTCGATCCTATCACCCTGTGACCTGGCGCAGCCTGGGCATCCCATTGATATCACTATGCCGGACGATACCCGTGTCAGTCCGGGGCAGGCCTTCTCGAAAACCTGGCGTTTGGTCAACGCCGGAAGCTGCCAGTGGTCACAAAGTTATGCGGTGGTCTGGTTTTCTGGGGATCAATTGGGGGTTGCGCGCACGTTGTTTTTTAGTGATGTGGTAGACCCGGGCCAATACACGGATCTGACAGTCGAGATGGTCGCACCGGAAACTCCCGGGATTTACCAGAGCAATTGGAAATTGCAGGATGAGCATGGTGAATTTTTTGGAATTGGCCCAAACGGAGATGCGCCATTCTGGGTGCGCATACAGGTTGTTCCAGAGAAAACCATAACACCCACGACCACGCCTCAGCCATCCATCACTCCCACGCCAAAGACTTCCGTTTCTGGGAGCCTGATTTTAGCGATTGACAGCAGCGCCGACCTCGACCTGGGGGAGTTGAATAAGGCAGAAGGAGACGATCTCATTTTACAGCAGTCGCCAGACCAGAAGTTATCGATACAGGCGCTGCATGGGGCCCGACTGGGCTGGATGGGGGATACCGCGCCCAGTCATGTGGAATGCCTTAGCGCTCCGCTTACGGATGCTGTGCTTGAACTGGATCAGGTTCAGGCGGGCGCCTACCTGTGTTACCGAACATCAGCAGGCCTGTTGGGTCGCATGACCATCTCAAGCAGCGCGGATCAGCCAGATCAGTTGCTGTTAGACTATCTCACCTGGGCGGCACCGTAAAGGGCAGGTATTGTGGGGACACTATTCCTGGTCGCGACACCGATTGGTAACCTTGAAGATATCTCGTTCCGCGCGCTTCAGGTGCTGCGCAGCGCGAACCTGATCGCGGCAGAAGATACGCGCCAGACGCAAAAATTATTAAACCGCTACGAAATCTCTAACCAGGCGCTCAGCTACCATGAGCATAATAAACTCTCCCGGGTAAATGAGATCCTGGGTGCTTTAGAAAGTGGGGATGTGGCTTTGGTATCGGATGCGGGCATGCCTGGCTTGAACGACCCCGGTTATGAACTGGTCGGAGCAGCTTTGCAGGCGGGATATCAGGTCAGTGCTGTGCCGGGGCCGTCTGCTCCGGTCATGGCTTTGGTCATCTCCGGTTTGCCCACGGATGCATTCCTTTACCTGGGCTACCTGCCGAGGCGCAGTACCGAGCGCCGCCGGCGTTTGACAGAAATAGTTGAACTGCCTTATACATTAATTTTCCTTGAAACGCCCCATCGTTTGCTAGACGCGCTGGATGATCTGGAGAGTGTGCTTGGCAATCGCCAGATTGCTGTGGCGCGTGAACTGACCAAACTCCACGAAGAAGTTTTTCGCGGAACGGTGCAAGCAGCCCAGGCCCACTTTACGGAAAATGAGCCGCGCGGCGAATTTACCCTGGTGATCGCTGGCAGCGCCAGTGAAGGCAGTGGTCCGTGGAGTGAAGAACAACTGCTGGAAGCGCTGCAGGTGGGTCTGGCGGAAGAAGTGCCGCAATCTCGCCTGGCGAGTGAACTGGCGGAAAAATCGGGATGGGGGCGGCGCGATATTTACCGTAAAATCAGCGATCTAAAAAAAGGAGATTAGAATACCGGCTTATGAAGCATCATACAGGTTCAATCGAGGTTGTCACGGGATCTATGTTCAGCGGAAAGACCGATGAATTGATTCGCCGGCTGCGCCGCGCGACGATTGCCCGGCAAAAAGTGCAGGTGTTCAAGCCTATCATTGATAACCGTTACCATGTCGATAAGGTCGCTTCACATGCAGGAACGGTTTTCGATGCGCTGCCCATTCCTTCTTCTGCTGACCTCTTAAAGAATTTGGCCGCGGATATTTCTGTCGTGGGGATCGATGAGGCGCAGTTTTTCGATGAGGGCATAATTGAGGTGGCAAAGTCACTGGCTGACCGGGGCGTGCGCGTGATCGTTGCTGGCCTGGACACTGACTTCCGGGGTGAGCCTTTTGGCTGCATGCCGGTATTTATGTGCATCGCTGAGCGGGTGGATAAGCTTCAAGCAATTTGCATGGTATGTGGTGAGGCGGCCAGCCGCACCCAGCGCCTGGTCAATGGTAAGCCGGCACGTTATCATGACCCGGTGGTGATAGTGGGTGCTTCTGAAATGTACGAAGCGCGCTGCCGCATGCATCATGAAGTTCCCAGGGATTAGAGGGGAGAGAGGTTTTTATGTGGGATTACCGTGAGTTTCTTGGAGAAGTCCTGATTTCGGAAGAACAGTTACAAGCGCGGATTACTGAATTGGGCGCGCAGATCAGCCAGGATTACCAGGGCAAGAATGTCCTGTTGATTTGCATCCTACGCGGAGGGGTGATGTTCCTGACCGACCTCATGCGCCATATTGAAATTCCGCATGCCATCGAATTTATGGCGGTTTCTTCTTATGGTCTCGGTGAGCGTTCTACCACCGGGCAGGTGCGGATTACCCTGGACCTGAACACTCCCATTCAAGAGCGCGATGTTATTCTGGTAGAAGATATCGTTGACAGCGGGCGTACGATATCTTCCGTTTTGGATATGCTCACTACCCGCAAGCCGCGCAGTTTATGCGTTTGCGCTTTGTTAGATAAAGTCGAGCGCCGGGAAGTACAAATTCCGGTTCGCTATGTAGGCTTTACCATTCCAAACAAATTTGTGTTTGGCTACGGGCTGGATATTGACGATTACTACCGAAACCTGCCTTTTGTGGGGGTCGTGAATTTGGCCAAGTATGAAGCCCTGCAAGGGAAGAGCGAGGCGGACTAAAACAGCATGAATAAGGTTCAGCAAGCGGTTTTGGATCACTTACAGCGTTTTTCCACCCCCAGCCGGCCGGTATATCTGGTGGGTGGGGCAGTGCGCGACTTGCTGCTGAACCGTTCCGCGCATGACCTGGATTTCGTTCTGCCTGGTCCGACCCGCAAGCTGGCGGATGAAATCGCCTGCCAGTTTGGCGGCGCGCTTTACGTATTGGATGAAGAACGCAGTACTACCCGTGTGATCCTCAACCCAGGGAAGGCAGACCGGATGCTGCTGGATTTTGCTTCACTGCGAACTTCTCAACTGGAGAGTGACCTGGCAGCCCGGGATTTCACCATCAATGCAATGGCAGTCGACACAGCTCATCCGGATCAGTTAATTGATCCGACCGGCGGGCAGGCTGATTTGCGTGAAAAACGTATTCGCGCCTGTTTGCCATCTAGCCTGGCAAATGACCCGGTGCGCGTACTGCGTGCTGTACGCCAGGCATTGGCCCTACAATTTCGGATTGATTCCGGCACTTTTCAACAAATGCGGGATGCAGCCCCAGGGTTAATGCAGGTCTCGGACGAGCGGGTGCGAGATGAACTTTTCCGCATGCTCGAAGGCTCGCATGTAGCGGTTGCCATCCGCGTACTGGACCAGGTAGGAGCGCTTGGCTATGTGCTTCCAGAGTTAGCGGCCTTGAAGGGCGTTACCCAGAGCGCCCCGCATACGCAGGACGTTTGGGAGCACACCCTTAGTGTGGTACGCAACCTGGAGAAGTTACTGCTGCCGCTGGTCGGGCCATATCAAGAGGATACTGCGACTGATCCCGCGATTGCGTCGGCGGTGATCTGGCTGGGGCGCTTCCGGATGCGCTTTGCGGAACACTTACAGCAGTCCTTTGTCGCCGACCGGTCTCGGCGGGGATTGCTGTTCCTGGCGGCGCTGTATCATGATATCGCCAAACCGCAGACCCGCTCAGAAGCAGCTAATGGGCAAGCCCATTTTTATCGGCATGAGGAGCAAGGGACCCCGGTGGCAGCGCATCGTGGGCGAGCGCTGGCGCTGAGCGCTGCGGAAGTCGAGTATATAAAATTGATCGTCGCAAATCATATGCGGGTGCATCACCTGGCGGGGCGGATCGAAGAGGATGCTCTCCGGCTTTCCCGCCGCTCTATCTACCGCTTTTTCCGAGATACGGGCGAAGCGGGCGTTGAAATTTGCCTGCTGTCATTGGCCGATACTCTCGGTATCTACGGCTTTAACCTGCCTCAACCGGTCTGGCAGGCTGAGCTAGAGGTTTGCCGTCTGCTTTTGGAGGCTTATTGGGAAAGGAATGAACAGGTGGTGTCGCCACCCCGCTATGTGTCTGGGCATGATTTAATCCAGGCATTACATTTGCGACCTGGCCCACTGATCGGCCGCTTGCTGGGCGCGATTCGAGAAGCTCAGGCGGTCGACGAAGTCCATGACCGGGATGAAGCTTTAGCGTTTGCCATGCATTGGTTGGAGGAGCATCCGAATGAGCCTTCTCCGCAGGAGAAAAGTAAGGAGTAGCATATGGAATTAACCCCCGTTAATTTATATTATCAAACGTATGGGCAAGGCCTTCCCGTAGTCTTCTTGCACGGCTTCCCTTTTAACCATACCATCTGGGAGCCTTTGATTCCCTTGTTGCAGGATGAAGTGCGCATGATTCTTCCAGACCTGCGCGGGTTTGGCCAGTCGCCAGTCACCGATGATGTGTATTCAATGCGCTTGCAGGCTGAAGATGTGGTGCATTTGCTGGACCTGCTGGAGGTCGAAAAGGCAGTGGTGGTTGGCCATTCTATGGGTGGTTATGTTAGCCTGGCCTTTGCCCATGCCTACCCAAACCGGCTGCTTGGCCTGGGGCTGATTGCTACGCAGGCCGCTGCGGATAACCCTGAGCGCCGTCAGACACGCTATAAAACCGCGGAAGCGGTAACCCGTAAAGGTGCGCGCATGGTGGCGAGCGGGATGGTTAAGATCTCACGCCTCATGCCGAACTGCTCAAACCCATCAACAAAATGATCCTGGAAGCGCACCGCACCGGGGTGGTCGGTGCGTTAAAAGGCATGGCCGAGCGACCAGACATGACCGGCGAGTTAGCCAGAATCACGGTGCCTTCGGTGGTAATGGTAGGGATGGCGGACAATTTGCTGCCTCGAGAGGCGGTGGAAACGCTGGCTCAGATGCTGCCGAAAGGGTGGCTGGTTGAAATTCCGGATGCCGGGCACATGTTGATGATGGAAGATCCGCAAGCAGTGGCTCAGGCGCTGCGCGAGCTGCTTTCGATGGTCGAAAATACAGTAGCGTAATCAACGTCAGCATACATACTCGATAATAGGGTTTTTACTAAAAAGCGGCTGTCCAAACGTTCTTTTTGGACAGCCGCTTTTTGGATTTTAGTATTTATGGGAAAATTTCTTCGAGCAGGGGCTGGTAGAAACAGCGGCACCCATTTTCATGCGAGCAGCCTTCAACCGGTAATTTTGGAACCCGGTCCTTCGGATAAGTACCCTGGAGCTCCTGGCAAGCTGGGCATGCATCGGCATGTACGATCAAATGTACGGCAATGACGCGCGGGTTTTCCTGGAACTTACGCAGTGCAACCGCAGCGGTCGATGATTCTTTTAAATCTGCCCCACAGTTTGGGCAGGTAAGCGTTGTATCTGGGGATTGCGTATCGCAGCTGGAACAAGTTTGCACAGCGTTACTCCTCATTGATTTTCGTTTGTGAATGATTTTACTACAGTGACCCAGGTGAGACAACGGTTGTTTTGGAAAGCATAGGGGAGGTTCGCGATGCGTCTTGCATCCTTAACCTCCCCTATGCCTTTCTAAAATGAAAACACCGCCAATCAGGGATTGGCGGTTGATATGGACTGGAGCGAAATTTTTGACCGTCTGAGAAGTTTATTCAAATGAGCAATCAAGGTTCCGCTCGAAACCGGTTTTACCAGGTAATCATCTGCACCAACATCCAGGGCCTGCACCACACTGCCGGGCGCATCCATGGCAGAGAGAATTAAAATAGGCGCATCACTAAATTCGCGAATCTGTTTACAGACTGCCCAACCATTCAATTCTGGCATCATTAAGTCTAAGATAATAATGTCTGGTGAATGTTTTTTCGCCTTTTCAACTCCATCCTGGCCAGAGTTGGTCGTGATGATTTCCGAAGATGCCGGAGCCAATAAAAGTGACAACAGCTCTGTCATCCCAATATCGTCGTCGATGACCAGAATTTTTACGTGAGACATGCTAAGGTAACCCCTCCACGGGTATTTGTATAGCTCCTATTATCTGCTATGATCTGGTAAATATACCTTTCAACCTGTTTACAGATCGTTTTGGACCCCTTTCGTAAGGTTTTAGGTTGGAGGATACGTTGTCGGCGGTAGAGGTCGGGGTAACTGGTTGCAGCGTGCGTGCGAGAAGTCGTTTACTTTTGGAAAATTCCGCTTTGTGGTAGAATGCTTTGGGTTCTAACCACTGCAATAGTTCCCCAATTTTGAGGGGTTAAGTTAATCTCAGGAGGACATCATGGTTGAAAAGAAATGGGTATATTTGTATAACGAGCTGCCTCAGGCCGAGGCATATGTCGGTTCATGGGACGGCGTGCGCGGCTTGCTGGGGGGCAAAGGCGCGAATCTTGCGGAAATGACACGCATTGGTCTACCAGTTCCACCTTTCTTCACTGTTACAACCGAAGCCTGCAATGCCTATACAGCGGGCGGCGACAAGTTCCCGGCTGGTATGTGGGAACAGGAATTAACGGCACTGAAGAAAGTTGAAGAAGCATCTGGGAAGACATTCGGCGATGCGGCCAATCCTTTGCTGGTCTCTTGCCGTTCTGGGGCAAAATTCTCCATGCCAGGGATGATGGACACCGTTTTGAATATCGGTCTGAACGATGAAACCGTCAAAGGCATGGCGAAATTGACCGAGAATGAGCGCTTCGCTTATGACTCCTACCGCCGCCTGATGCAAATGTTTGGCTCGGTAGTGCTTGGGATCGATGATGAAGCTTTCGAGAAGCCATTAGAAGATTACAAACATAAGAAAGGCTACAAAGCCGATACTGATCTCACCGCCGATGACCTGAAGGAACTGGTTGAGGTATTCAAGAAGGTTGTGCATGATCACAAAGGCTTTGATTTCCCGCAGGACCCTGTGGAACAGCTGCGACTCGCTACTCAGGCCGTCTTTGGCTCCTGGATGGGCAAGCGCGCCATTGATTACCGCCGCGCCGAAAACATCCCCGATGATCTTGGCACCGCGGTAAACATTGTAACCATGGTCTTTGGCAACATGGGTTGGGATTCGGGTACGGGCGTTGCCTTCACCCGCAACCCCGCGACTGGTGAAAGCAAAATGTATGGTGAGTACCTGCTCAACGCGCAGGGCGAAGACGTTGTCGCCGGTATCCGCAATACGGCTCCGATCACCACTATGGGTGAAAAACTGCCTGAGGCTTACAAACAGTTCCTGGAAATCACAGAGAAGCTTGAGAAGCATTATCAGGATATGCAGGATGTTGAATTCACCATTGAACGTGGCCATCTGTGGATGCTGCAGACCCGCAACGGTAAACGCACTGCTGCGGCTGCCATTAAAATTGCGGTAGATATGGCCAATGAAGGCCTGATCTCTCGGGAAGAAGCCCTCATGCGCGTCACCCCCAAACAGGTGGATGCCATGCTGCACCCGCAGTTCAGTGATGAGGGTAAGAAAAAGGCAAAGGCAGAGGGCCGCTTCTTTGCGACGGGCGTGAATGCCTCCCCGGGCGCTGCGGTTGGCCAGGTTTACTTCGATGCCGATAAGGCCGAGCGCATGGCGAAGGAAGAAAAGCAGGACGTTATTATGGTTCGTCCCTTCACCAAGCCGGATGATGTGCACGGCATGCTCGCCGCGAAAGGCATTCTAACCTCCGAAGGTGGCGCGACCTCTCATGCGGCTGTGGTTGCCCGCCAGTTTGGTGTGCCCTGCATCGTTGGCGCTTCTGCCGTGCGCATCAACCTTGAAACCCGAGAAATGAAAGCTGAAGACGTGGTTGTCAAGGAAGGTGAATGGATTTCAGTCGATGGGACCACCGGCGAGACCTATGTGGGCAAGCTGGAACTGACCGTTCCTGACCTGGAAAAACAGACCGACCTGATGACTTTGCTGACCTGGGCAGATGATGCCGCACGCTTGCAGGTGTGGGCGAACGCAGACTACCCGCGCGATGCTCGCCGCGCTCGCGCCTACGGCGCGAAGGGGATCGGCCTGTGCCGCACCGAGCATATGTTCTTTGAGCCGGAGCGCCTGCCTACCGTCCAGAAGATGATTTTGGCCGAAAGCCATGAAGAACGCGAAGCAGCCTTGAACGATCTGCTGCCCTTCCAGCGTTCTGATTTCGCCGGTCTGTTCGAGGCGATGGATGGTCATCCCGTCATCATCCGCCTGATTGACCCGCCGCTGCATGAGTTCATGCCTGACGAAGAGAAACTCTTCGAAGAAGTGGTTGAAATGCGCGTCAAGGGCGAGACGAAGGGCTTGGAAGAGAAAGAAAAACTGCTCTCCAGCATCCGTGCCATGCATGAAAGCAACCCGATGATGGGTTTGCGCGGGGTGCGCCTCAGCATTTACATGCCCGAAATCGTCGAGATGCAGGTGCGCGCGATCTTTGAAGCGGCTGCGGACTGCACCAAGAATGGCGTTGTGGTCAAGCCTGAAGTGATGATCCCGCTGACCGGCACGGTCAATGAACTGAAGTGGATCCAGCCGCGCCTGGAGCGCATCGCGAAGCAGGTGATGGAAGAGAAGGGTGTCAAATTCACCTATAAGTTCGGCACCATGATCGAAATCCCGCGCGCTGCGGTGACGGCTGGCGAGATCGCCAAGCTGGCCGAGTTCTTCTCTTTCGGCACTAACGACCTGACTCAGATGACTTTCGGCTACAGCCGCGACGATGCGGAGCGCAACTTCCTGATCAAGTACGTGGAAGAAGGTGTGCTGGCGAAGAATCCCTTCCAGACCCTGGACCGCGAAGGCGTTGGCCGCCTGATGCGCATGGCCGTGGAAGAAGGCCGCCAGACTCGCCCAGAGCTGGAAGTCGGCATCTGCGGTGAGCACGGTGGTGACCCGGATTCAATTGAATTCTGCCACCTGGTTGGCAACAACTACGTGAGCTGCTCACCGTTCCGGGTTCCGGTTGCTCGTCTGGCTGCTGCTCAGGCCGCCATTAAGAACAAATAGTTTCGCCGGATCGTGTAAAGGTTCCTCGAGGGGCTGTCCAAAAAGAACTTTTGGACAGCCCCTTTCTAGTAGAAACAGTGATTCAAGTGTGTAGAACCCCCAGTTCTGGGGGTTCTACACACTTAAATCAGACTTTCCGGAATATTAAAATAAAGCAGAGAAATCAAGGAGCGTAAATGCGGCTGCTAAAAGAACGGCGATAAGAAATCAACATCAGACTACTTTTGCCAGTCTGTATTGAGCAAGGTGCTGTTAGGTCTGGAGAGCATGCTCCCTTTCGCGTGTGTATATAGCTCGTACAGGTCCATTCCTACTTGTACAAATTAACGGTAGGTTTCACTATTCTGATATAATTGAAGCGGTTGCTATACTTTACAGCATATCATGATCCTGATCTTCCCGAAATGTTGGGGATCAAATAATGGGAGGAATTCTGTTGCATGGAAAAAAGCGAGTATCTAAAGCTATATGAACAAATGGTGGTGATTCGGCGTCTAGAAGAGCGCGCTGCTGAACTCTACCAGGAAGGTAAGATTGGCGGCTTTTTGCATCTGTATATTGGGCAAGAAGCGGTCAGTACCGGGTTGATATCTGCCCGCCAGCCGCAAGACCGGGTAATTACGGCCTATCGTGACCACGGTGTGGCAATTAATGTTGGTATCCCCGCCAAACAGGTCATGGCTGAATTGCTGGGTAAAGCCACGGGTATCTCAAAAGGCAAAGGCGGTTCAATGCACCTGGCAGACATCAGCAAAAACTACTTCGGTGGTCATGCGATTGTTGGCGCGCACCTCCCGCTTGCAACCGGCCTGGCGCTTGGCGACCGTTATCAGCACAGTGACGCGGTGACGATCTGTATGTTTGGCGATGGCGCGACGAATATTGGTTTCTTTCACGAAGCGCTGAATATGTCCAAAGTCTGGAATTTATCGGTATTATGGGTGGTTGAGAATAACCAGTACGGCATGGGCACCGCGGTAGAGCGCGCTTCGGCTGTCTCGGAAATTTCCCAGAAGGCGGAAGGTTATGGTATGGCGCATGCCCAGGTCGATGGCATGAATATGGTCGCTGTGCATGATAAAGCCAAAGAAATGCTGGCTGCAATTCGTGGGGGCGCCGGACCTATGTTCCTTGAAGCGAGAACTTATCGCTTCCGTGGGCACTCGATGGGCGACCCTGAGCGTTACCGCAAAGCGGAAGAAGTGCATAAGTGGCAAGAAACAGACCCGATTGGCATTTTTCGCAAATATCTTATCGAAAATAACATTGCCACTGAACAGGAACTGGACCAGCAGGACCAGCAGGCCGAACAAACCATTGAAGAAGCGGTTCAGTTCGCGGAGAGCAGCCCAGAGCCATCTCCAGAATCCCTTTACGAAAACATCTACGTCAGCGAGCAGTGCTGAAGCGAGGAAGCAAATGGCAAGGATAACAATGCGTGAAGCCATCTCCCAGGCATTGTGGGAGGAAATGGAACGCGACCCCAAAGTCTTTATTATGGGTGAAGAGGTTGGCGTTTGGGGGGGAACCTATGCGGTAACGCGTGGTTTTTATGATCACTTCGGTGCGGATCGGGTCCGGGACACCCCAATTTCAGAAGCGGCGATTGTGGGAGCCGCGATTGGCGCTTCGCTGACCGGCACCCGCCCGGTGGCTGAATTGATGACGATCAACTTTGCCTTTGTGGCGATGGATCATATTGTCAATGAAGCCGCCAAACTGCATTACATGTTTGGCGGACAGTTCGTGCTGCCTCTGGTAATCCGGACGACGGGCGGCGGTGGACGCCAGTTAGGGGCGACCCACTCCCAGTCGCCGGATGTTATTTTTGCCCACTTCCCGGGCTTAAAAGTGGTGGCTCCGGGCACCCCGGCGGATGCAAAGGGGCTGCTCAAAGCGGCTATTCGCTGTGACGATCCGGTATTGTTCATTGAGCACGCCACGCTGTACCAGACGCGCGGTGAGGTTCCAGAAGGTGATTTCACGATCCCCATTGGCAAGTCTAAGATTCAGCGCGAGGGGAGCGATGTTACGATTGTGACCTACAGCAAGATGCTGGAGGCCTCTATGAAAGCTGCCGATCAGCTTTCGAAAGAAGCGGGGATTGAGGCGGAAATTGTCGATTTGCGTACCTTACGCCCGCTGGATATGGAACCGGTTTTTGAATCCTTCAAGAAAACCAACCGGGCTGTGATTGTGGAGGAAGGGTGGAAATCGTATGGGGTTGGCGCGGAAATTAGCGCGCGCATTTATGAAGAGGCTTTTGATTACATCGATGCGCCCATTAAACGCGTCGCACAAAAAGAAGTACCTCTGCCCTATAACCGCAATCTCGAACAGATGGCTCTGCCGCAGGTTGCAGACGTGATTGCGGCAGTGAAGGAGGTTCTAAATGTCTGATACTGTCACGATGCCCAAATTGGGATTTGACATGCAAGAAGGCACCCTCGTTCGCTGGGTAAAAGCCGAAGGCGAGGAGGTAAAGAAGGGGGAGGTTCTGGCGGAGATCGAAACCGATAAGGCGACGGTTGAAGTTGAATCGAGTTACACTGGCAAAGTCGCCCGCCAGCTGGTGACGCAAGGCGATATTGTTCCAGTCGGAACGCCGATTGCCATCATTGCCGAGCCGGGTGAAAGTGTTGAAGAAGCCGCCAAAGCGCAGCCAGAAGGGGAAACGCCGGAGGCAGAACGAGGCGCGGAGCAGACGGGCGACTTAAATCCGCCCAGCCTCGCTGGTGGTAAGCAGGCTGCTGCGGAGACTCCTGGACAGGCAAATCAGGCTCCGGCGGCGGACGAAATTAAAGAAGCGCGCGCACAGGCTGCTCAAACCCCCGTTTCGCAAATTCCGGCAGCAGAGGAAGAAACGGCCCCTGGTGAAGAAAATGGCCGGGTCAAAGCGTCCCCGCTGGCGCGCAAGATTGCCAGTGAGAATAATATCGATTTGAGCCGGGTGAAGGGAACCGGCCCCGGTGGACGCATTCAAAAGAGTGATGTTGAGGCTGCTCTTCAGTCAGGCCAACAGCAAGCAGCTGTAGCCGCCCCGGCTGCGACGCCTGCGGCAGCGCCTGCGCCAGCGGCAAAACCTGCGCTAACGGTCCCCTTAGCCCCCATCCCAACTGGTGCTTACCAGGCGCCGCAGGACCAAACCGTCAAACTCAACCGTCTGCGCGCTGCTATTGGCCGCCGTATGGTTGAATCGAAGCAGCAGCTGCCGCATTTCTATGTAACCCGCGCCTACAAGATGGAAAAGGTCATGGATCTGCGTAAGCAATTGAATACTTACGTGCCAGATGACCAGAAGTTGACCGTCAACGATTTTATCGTCAAGGCTGTTGCTTTGAATTTGCGCCAGTTCCCGAACCTCAACGCCTCTATTCAAGGGGATGAGATTGTGCGGCATGGGCATGTCAATGTTGGGATTGCGGTATCCGTGGAAGGCGGGCTGCTCACCATCGTGGTTAGAGATGCTGACCAGAAGACGCTGCGCCAGATTTCGGCTGAGGTGCGCGACCTGGCTGTACGCGCGCGCTCAGGCAAGGTGCGCCCGGATGATATTGAAGGCTCCACCTTCTCGATCAGCAACCTGGGCATGTACGATGTTGACTCTTTTACCGCGATCATCAACCCCCCTGAAGCAGCTATCCTGGCTGTTGGGTCGGCCAAGCAAGTGCCGGTGGTTGAAGATGGCCAGGTAAAGCCGGGCTTGCGCATGGATGCGACCATTTCCGCCGATCATCGGGTGACCGATGGGGCTGAAGCTGCCCGCTTCATGCAAGCGCTGGCTGCCTATCTGGAAGAGCCGATGCGGTTGATGCTGTAAATCATGGTGTATTCCAACAAAAAAGGCGGGCCGCATGCCCGCCTTTTTTGTTGGAACTTTTTCTTACAAACCGCGCTCGTAAATCAGGCGGTAAATGTTAAAGAATTCATAGATCTGGGTGATGTACTTCCGAGTTTCATCCGCGCGGATTACCTCGAGGAACAGATCCGGATCTTCACCAGATAAGTCTTTCCAGTAGGTGGTGTTGCCGGGACCGCCATTGTAAGCGGCCAGAGCCGCAAAGGTATTGTCATTAAAGTAATCCCGCTGACGAGCCAGGTAGTGAACTCCCAGGGTGATACTAATAAATGGCCGGTTCAGGTCATCCGTGTTGTAGTCCTGCGGCCAGTTCATACCAGAGGCGATCTCTTGCCCGGTGGCTGGCATAATTTGCATCAACCCTAGCGCCCCGGCTCCAGATTGGGCAAAGCCTTCAAACAGGCTCTCCTGGCGCAGCAGGCTGAGCAGCAGCAGCGGGTTGAAGTTCTCCTTCTGGCTGGCTTGCAGCACCTCATCCTTAAAGTAGATCCCGAAGCGGATATGATTGAAATAGATGGGCGCTTTGAGCGTTCCAGCATCATCCAGGTGGGCCAGGTCCAGGACCTGCCGGCTAGCCAGGATGGCAGAGCGATAGACGCCTAAATCCAGCAGGTAGTTCATCATGCGATAGGTTTTCACCGGGTCGCTTGCTACGGAAACGCGAACAGCCTCAAATTCATCGCGCGCATCGGAATAAAGTCCCAGATCCCAGAAGGCAGCCCCGCGTTGAACGCGCGCATCAGCGGACAGATCGCCCAGACCATTTAAATCTGTTCCCGCATCCACACCGAACGTGGCGCGCAACCATTCTTCAGCCTGCGCGCGTTCTTTACTCAGGTCATAACCCAAATCGACCGGGCGCGTGACTGAGAAAGGCGCCTGGCCTTGCAGCAGCTCATTCGCGCGCACGCTGTAATAGTCGGTTGGATCGCGCTGCGCAGCCTGTTCCCAGGCCAGCCGTGCGGCGGAGGCATCTCCCTTCGCCTGCTGGCATTTCCCGACCCATAAATAAGCCGCTGCTTCTTCATCGGGCGTTGTGCCCAGCACCATCGCGCGCTGAAAGACCGTTAAAGCCTTCGCATAGTCCCCGGCGCGGTAGTAAGTTACCCCGGCCAGGAACAAACCTCGATAACTCGTTTCAGCCGATGGATATTGATCCATCAACTTTTCCCAGGTAGCAGCAGCATCCGTCAGTTTATTGTTTCGCTCCATGATGCGCGCAGCCTGGAACAGCATATCTGCCGCCTGGGATGACTCGGGCGCTTGTTTTACATATTCCAGCAAAGTGTTCGCCGCTTCATCATACTGGTCAAGGTAAGCCCACTGAACATAAGCTTTTTCATCCCAGGCTGTCGGCCAGAGTGAGTCGGTGGGGAAGTTTTGGATAATGAAATCCCAATCGATCAAGGCTAACCCGGGTTCGTTCTTCGCCAGGTGACTCAGCGCGCGGTAATAATAGGCGGTCGCGTCCAGGTCGGTGGTGTTGTCAATGTAGCGGGTCAGGGCATCAATGGCCAGGCTGTACTGGCCCGCGTAGTAATCGACCATTCCCCGGCTGAGTTCGTTAACTTGCACTCCTTCGGTAACGAGCTGAACCAGTCCAGAGTACGTGTCATAAGCTTTGGGAAAGTTGGCTACGGAATCCTGGAAGCGGGCTTGCGCCTGTTCGGGCTCTCCCAGAGTCAAATACGCCTGGCCCATGAGGAGATTCGCCTGCGCCCGGGCATAGTCGTTCTGGCTGTTGCTATAAACATCCAGGTAGATTTTTATCGCGGAAGAAAAGTCGCCCTTCGCTGCGTAGGCTTTTCCTAGTTTAAGCGAGGTCCAGATTGTCGTACCGTCCTGCGGGGCTTTAATGGCTGCTTCGTAGGCTGCAGTAGCCGCGCCTGGGTTGCCAGCTGCCATATAAGCATCCCCGCGCAGTTCCTGGATGTAATAGTCCAGCACACCATTGGGGCGCGCTTCGAGGTATTTCGTATAGGCTTGAGCAGCTTGATCATATAGGTTTTGTGCCATGTAGCTTTGTGCCAGGTAATAATAGGCGTTCGCAATGACCGGGCTCTGCGGATAGCTGGAAATGGCACTTTTGAGCATATCCGTAGCAGTTGAGAAGTTATGCGCCAGGTATAAAGCCCGGCCCATTCCATATGTCGCAGCCGCTTGAATCTCTGGATCGCTGCTGTTGGCTTTCGCATCCTGGAATTCACGGCGGGCTTGTTCAAAGTCGCCAAGATACAAATCTTTTTCAGCTGTATCAATCCGGGCTGCCGGGATCGGCGTCGGGGTGGGTGGTAGGGTTGGGCTGGGGATAGACGTGGGCGGCAGGATCGGCGTGGCGGTTTTCGCCGGGGTTGCCGAGGGAAAAATTTGCGCCGCCCCTCGATAATTGCAACTGATGGGAATAAGTGCGAGAATAATTATGGGGATAAAGAGTTTTCGCATAGAAGCCTTATACTGGAACAACTGTCAGGTGTCAATACTTTGACAAACAAAGGAAGGCATGTTAAACTTTGCAGGCCCGAGTTTCAGACGCTCTCTCCGAGGGCGTCTTTTTTGGTGAATTATGCGCACAATTGAATGGGACTCAAATCATAGCCAGCTAAGAATGATTGATCAGCGCCTGTTGCCAGGCCGCTTCGAGATTGTTTCGTTTGATACCTATCAAGCGGTGGCCAGGGCCATTAAAGAGATGGTTGTCCGGGGTGCACCTGCCATTGGCGCGAGTGCAGCTTTTGGAATGGCTCTGGCGGCTTGTCAGTCAAAAGCAAGCAGCTTTGCCAATCTCAGGGTAGAATTATATCAGGCAGCGGAAGTCCTCCGGGCTTCTCGCCCTACAGCAGTCAACCTGTCCTGGGCAGTCCAGCGGATGTTAACCCAGGTCGATGCCGCAAGCAGCGCGGGGGTTTCTCCAGCAGATTTACGGGACCGGTTGGTTGCGGAAGCACAGCAGATTGCTGAAGAAGATATCGAAACAAACCGGCGAATGGCTGCGAACGGCGCCATCTTAATCGATGATGGGGATACCATTATCCACCATTGTAACACGGGTGCGCTGGCTACAGTTGATTGGGGTACAGCGCTGGGGGTAATTCGCATGGCCCATGAGCAAGGGAAGCATATTCATGTTTTGGTCGATGAGACGCGCCCCCGTCTCCAAGGGGCCCGTCTGACCGCCTGGGAACTGGAACAGTACCAGATCTCCTATGAGATTATTACAGATAACATGGCGGGTCATATGCTGCGCACAGGCCAGGCGCAAAAGGTTTTCTTTGGCGCCGACCGGGTGGCAGCCAATGGTGACGTGGCTAACAAAATCGGCACTTATATGCTAGCGCTGGCGGGCCATAGTAATGATGTTCCTGTCTATGCTGTGGTGCCTTCATCAACCATCGATATGCAGCTGCCAGAGGGTGGCTGCATTCCAATCGAAGAGCGCGACCCTGTTGAGGTGCTGGATATCCAAATTCGAGGGGAAAGGGTCATGCCGGAAGGCGCAAAAGCGCGCAACCCGGCTTTTGACGTCACACCACATCCACTGCTAACTGCGCTGGTAACCGAAAAGGGGGTCATTTATCCACCTTTCTCGACCAACCTGCCGCGTATCTTATACGGGGAGTAGTTCCTATGAGTATTGTCTGTACCGGGTCGATTGCTTATGATTATTTAATGTCCTTCCCGGGTTATTTTCGTGAAAATATCTTACCCGAACATCTGGATAAGATTTCAGTATCATTTCTGGTGGATGACATGGTCCGCCAGCGGGGTGGGACTGCCCCCAATATCGCTTACACCCTGGCTTTGCTGGGCGAGCGGCCTTTGCTGATGGGCACTGTGGGGGTTGACTTCGCGGATTATGATGCCTGGCTGCAAAGCAAAGGGGTGGATACTTCCTGCGTGAAAGTCATTCCAGGTATGTTTACCGCTTCCTTCTTTGCCAATACGGACCGGGCTAACGCCCAAATTTGCAGCTTCTATGCCGGGGCCATGTCACGGGCCAGAGATTTGTCGGTTTTGTCAGTCGATCCCCGGCCTGAATTGGTGATTATTTCTCCGAATGATCCGGTAGCGATGGACCGGTATGTGATGGAATGCCGCGAAAATAGCATCCGTTACCTGTATGACCCTGGTCAGCAGGTTGTCCGCTCTGATCCGGCCGAACTGCGTCGCGGCGCTGAAGGCGCGCACAGTTTGTTTGTCAATGAATATGAGTTTGAACTGCTTCAAAAACATACTAGAATGACCCAGGCGGAGATTCTCTCAAAGGTCGATATTTTGGTTGTGACGCTGGGGGAGAAAGGCGCGGCTATCTATGCCGGTGGAGAAATCCATCGCGTGCCAGTGGTGCCCCCAACCCAAATCCTTGACCCAACCGGGGTTGGGGATGCATTTCGGGGTGGTTTTGTTCGAGGGGAACAGCTTGGCCTGGACTGGGTAACGTGCGGCCAGTTAGGCGCCCTTTCAGCCACCTACTGCCTGGAAACGCGTGGTCCTCAGGAACACGCCTATACACCTGCGGATTTTGTTTCACGCTATCGCCAGCATTTCGACGATCATGGCGCTCTGGACGTGTTACTTTCCTAGTTATTTCTGTCAATCCAAATTGGAGGAAGACATATGGCGAATTATGACATCAAAGATCCCAAGCTGGCCGAAGGCGGCCGGCTGCGGATCGATTGGGCGGAACGCGAAATGCCCGTCCTGCGGCTCATCCGCGAACGATTTGCAAAAGAGCGCCCACTCGAGGGCGTGCGCGTTTCGGCCTGCTTACATGTGACAACCGAAACTGCCAACCTGATGCGCGCGCTCCAGGCTGGCGGTGCGGATGTAGTGCTGACCGCTTCGAATCCTCTTTCGACTCAGGATGATGTGGCCGCTGCGCTGGTGAATATTTACGAAATCCCTACCTTTGCCATTAAAGGGGAGGACAACGTAACTTATTACAAGCACCTGCGCGCTGCTCTGGACCATAATCCGCAGATGACGATGGACGATGGCGCGGATTTGGTCAGCACGCTGCATAAGGAACGCCGCGAGCTGCTGGAGAATATTATTGGCGGCACCGAAGAAACAACGACCGGCGTAATCCGCTTGCGCGCGATGGCTGCGGATGGAGCCCTGAAATTCCCCATCGTCGCGGTGAATGATGCGATGACCAAGCACTTCTTCGATAATCGCTATGGCACCGGCCAATCGACACTGGACGGAATCATCCGCGCGACGAATGTGCTGCTGGCTGGCAAAACCTTCGTGGTAGCTGGCTACGGCTGGTGCGGGCGTGGGTTAGCCAACCGCGCACGAGGCATGGGCGCGAATGTGGTTGTCACGGAAATAGATCCACTGCCGGCGCTTGAGGCGGTAATGGATGGCTTCCGGGTGATGCCGATGGCGGAAGCGGCCTGCGTAGGTGACATCTTCTGCACCCTGACCGGCGACCTGAATGTTCTCGATCGGCATCATTTCGAGATGATGAAAGATGGTGCGATCCTGGCCAACTCCGGTCACTTCAATGTTGAGATCAATATCCCAGCATTGGATGAATTGGCGGTAAACAAACGCCTGGTGCGCCCCTACGTAGATGAGTACACCATGAAAGATGGCCGGCGCATTTACCTGCTGGGTGAAGGCCGCTTAATCAACCTGGCTTCCGCAGAAGGCCACCCGGCCAGTGTGATGGATATGTCCTTCGCCAACCAGGCCCTGAGCGCGGAGTACATGTATCAGAACGCGGATAAGCTGGAAAACAAGGTTTATACCGTTCCCGATGCAATCGACCGCGAAATCGCCCGCCTGAAGCTGGATGCCATGCGTATCAACATCGATAAACTGACTCCCGAACAGCTCTCTTACCTCAATTCTTGGGAAGAGGGCACCTAAAATCGGATTGAATAAACAAAACCCCGCGCTGCACACGGCGCGGGGTTTTGTTTTTAGTCGAATAGATCACTTCACGGAAACGACCTGCGCGCCGCTGATGCGCACCAGCTCTTGCGGATTAATCTCAAACACCGCATTCGGGGTGCCGGCAGCTGCCCAGACCGTTTTATACTGCAGCAAATCTTGATCGATATAGGTTTGCATGGCAGATTTGTGGCCCAGCGGAGGAATGCCGCCAATGGCATACCCGCTCACTTCCCGGACGTAATCTGCATCCGGGCGGGCGAGGCTGCCTCCTAACAGGCGGCCCAGGTGCTTTTCGTGCACCCGGTTTATCCCGCTGACCAGGATCAGCACCGGCTCGCCGCCGGGTTCCAGTTTGAAGACGAGGGATTTGACAATTTGCCCCACCTCACAACCGGCTGCCTGAGCGGCTTCAACGGCGGTGCGCGTGCTGGCTTCTAACTCAATCACTTGCCCGGGATAGCCCAGGTCACTTAACGCTTTTTGAACGCGTTGCGCGCTTGGATGCATGCTTTACCTCCGATAATAGAGACCGAACTAATATTTTTTGGATCAATTTTCAAAAATCAGGCAAGTTTTCCCCAGGCGCGGGTGGCCAGTTGATAAAGCTGGATTAGCCCCAACTCTATCGGGTGGTTCATGATAAATTCTTCGGCCGTATGCGCGTTATTCCCATTGGTTATGCCAACGCAGATTGCCGGATAACCACGGCTGAGCGGCAGGTTGGCATCCGTCGAGGCAATATCCAGGCGCGGCTCCAGGTTCAGCTCCAGGAGTACTGAGCGAGCCAGTTCAACCAACGGGTGGTTGGCAGGCAGCTGCCCTGCCAGGCGTTTGCCGATGCGGTCCATTGAGATCCGCACGTTGGCGCGCTGCGCGGAATGGACCAGGTTGTGGACTTCGTAAACCAGGTTTGCCAGTGTCCGGCTGTCTTCAGAACGCAGGTCCAGCTCGATCCAGGCCTGGGAAGCGATGGTATTCACGGAAGTTCCCCCCTGGAAGATGCCGGTATTGAGGGTGGTGCAGGGTTGGCGCGGCAGGGTCAGGGCTGCCAGGCGGGTGACCAGGGCTGCCAGTTCATGAATGGCCGAGGGCTGCCCATAATCGACCCAGGAGTGCCCGCCAGGGGTCTGGACGGTGATTTTATATCGCTCAACGCCCAGCCCGCGGTGCAGAACCGTGCCTAAGCCCATGCCTTCCAGGATGAGGTACGCTAAGGGGGTATCGTGGAAGCGATTGACCACTGCTTGAATGCCCCTTAAGTCGCCCAGGCCTTCTTCACAGACGTTGGCAACCAGCCAGAGGTCGCCGGGTAGCCGGATGGCATTTTCCCGAATCAGGCGTACCAGACCAATCAGGGAGGCCAGCCCTAAGGCATTATCCCCAATTCCAGGACCAATGGTGCGGTCTGCCATGCGCTGGGCGTTCAATGGCGTGCCTAAAGGGTGAACCGTATCCATATGCGCACAGACCACCAGCGGGCGTGACCAGGGCTTCATACCCGGCAGCCGGGCCAGAACATTGCCTGCGGCATCCTGCTGCACGTCTTGCAAGCCCAGCTTTTTGAACTGCTCGACAAAGTAAACGGCCCGCATTTCTTCGTTAAAGGTCGGCGCTGGAATTGCCTGAATTGTACAGGTCAGGTCGAGGATCTCATCAACAAAGCCTGGCGGAATCAGCATCATACTTTCCGCACCATTTCCCGCAAAGCTTCCAGGCGTGCCTTAGATAAGCCTGGCAGGGCCTCTAACGCATAAAATGGGTTGGTGCCTTCTATTACCATCGCGGCAGAGATATTTCCGGTTAGAACGGCGTGCAGCGGATCATAATTGACGCGGTAGCCAGCCAGGAACCCGCCGCAAAAAGCATCTCCGGCCCCGGTTGGGTCGAGCACCTGCACCGGGTAAGCCGGGATCACCCAGCGTGTGCGGCTGGTATGATCATACAAATACTGCCCCCGGTTGCCGCGTTTAATGACCACAATTTCACAGCCGTAGCTGGTTAACGCCTCTGCCATTTCCCAGATATCTGTACTGCGTCCCTGGAAGAGATTCGTGATTTTTTCTTCTGAAGAAAGAAAAGCGGTTAGACCATTGACCAGCACCGGGATATCGTCCCAAAAGGTGGGGTTCATATACCCAGCCCCTGGATCGAGCGTGAGCGTATTAATTTGACCCCGGCGCAGGACGGCAGGCAGCAGCGTATGGCTCAGATAGTCCAGAGGGCATAGATGCGCAGCCGTCGCGTCCAGGTAATCGGAAGGAAAGTCGATTTGGCGAATGGTCTTGTACGTGGAGCGGGTGCGGCTGTCAATTTGTGGCGAGGGTGGGGTATACCCAAGCAGCGACTTGGGAAACTGAACGCCCAGGTGTGCAAAATGGGCCACAGGGTTATCGGTTATGGCCGTATCGCTATCTGGGAAAGCGGTGAAATGGCGCAGGTCGACAGCCTCGGGCAAGATATGGATGCCACGGATATCGATTCCCTTGCGGGCGATGCTGGCTAACCAATCTTGCGGATAGTCCTCCCCAACCCGGCCAATGAGCCCGATGCCTGTTTCCCAGATCCCCAGCCCAGCCGCCGCGTAAAGCAGGTTCCCCCCAGGCACATCAATCAACGATCTACCCTGGGGAAGGATCGCATAATAGCGCTGGAGCTGCCCGGCGATAATGAAACGGGTAAGCGGAAGCGTGCTCATAAGGAAAAATTATATCAGTTTTCAAAAACAGTATGCACGAGAGCAATAGAGTGTTTTTAAAAAACCTAAATAGGGTCATCCAAAAAAGAGGTTTCTTTGGATGACCCTATAAATTCAGGAATATCGTTATCGGATCGCTAGCGTTGCCCTTATCCTTTGTCAGCAATATCCGCGACCATGCGCATGGTGGTCAACAGGCTTAACCCCAATTTGATCCCATCTGCAGGCGAGACAGACGGAACGACATTTAACTGTTCAGAACGTTGCACAACAATGTATGCGCCTACAAGGCCGATGACCAGGCCAGCAACCGCACCAATTAAAAGCGTTTGGTTTTTCCAGTTCATATTTCCCCATCCTTTTGTTTTTGAGTGGCGTCACGCTCAATGAAGCTGCTAGTCAAACCCCTGGCTGGGGTTCCTGGGCAAAATGCCTGTCCTGAGGTGACCGATATTCTAAGATAACCGGTCAGCGCACCCACTGACCGTGAAAAATCCGGTCCCAGAGGGTCGCAGCGCGAGCGGTAAACGTATTCACTTTAAAAACGGGCTGTGTTGCTGTATCTGCGGCACGCCTGAAGGCCAGCGCCACGCGAATCATGAGGAGTTGCAGCCGCAGCATCCAATTTGGCATGTTCTTCAGCAGCAGCGCCAGTCCGTACACGATCCCGCCCACAACTGCCAGGATGATCACTCCGGCCAGTAAAACTGGAAGAATGACCAGGATCGCAGCGATGGCCCCCCAATGTTCAACCACCGGACTGCCCTGGATGGCCCCGATAATCGCCAGCGTTCCCAGGGCCAGCACTAACAGGCTGGAAACAATGATCGGCATCCAAACTTGCCAGAACATCTGCCGGTGATGGACCTCAACCGGCGAATAATTAACTGGAATCTTAGGAGTAGAATTATTATCCTGCATAGTCCAATTTTAGCACGAAATTCAAGTTAAATTTGTATAAAGTAACCAAGAAACATCAGAAGAATGTCAAAATTTTGTGAATTGACAAACTTAACTTGACTGCGCTTGTCGAAGGACAAAGCGGCTGCTTGACAAGCGCAGCAGGTTTTAATGGCCCGGGGTTAAACGTTGCATCAACTCGTCCCGGTAGCAGTCCAGATCGAGTGACAGGCGTGCGGCGCCGGTTTGCATCGCTGCCAATGCCACGGCAGGAGCTTCCCACAGGCAAACCCGCTGGTCGAGCGGCTTAGGCACGATGTAATCACGGCCAAACTCGAGATGGTCTACCTCATAAGCTTTCAGAACATCCTCTGGCACAGGTTCTTTGGCCAGGCTCGCCAGTGCCTGAGATGCCGCAACTTTCATCGCATCATTGATGGCTGTGGCCCGCACGTCCAATGCGCCGCGAAAGATAAACGGAAAGCCGAGTACATTATTGATCTGGTTCGGATAATCAGAGCGTCCGGTGGCGACAATCGCGTCTGGACGTGCTGCGCGAGCGGCTTCGAAGGTGATCTCTGGATCCGGGTTCGCCATAGCAAAAATAATTGGGCTATTGTTCATACCTTGCAGCATATCGCCGCTGACAATGTTAGCTGCTGACAACCCGATAAATACATCTGCGCCTTCCAAAGCTTCGGTTAAGGTGCTGGGGCAGTCGCCGCGGGCAAAAATCTCTTTCTCTGGGAACATTTCTTGCGAACGCCCCTCAAAAACCAACCCAAAGCGGTCGCACATCCAGATGTTTTCACGCGGAACCCCGATCTTCAGCAGGTGAGTGGCGCAGGCTACACCCGCTGCTCCGCCACCTGAGAAAACAACCTTGATCTGGTCGAGTTTGCGGTTGGTTAATTCCAGCGCGTTGAGCAATGCCGCACCCAGGATGATGGCTGTTCCATGCTGGTCGTCATGGAAGACGGGAATATCCAGCATGCTTTGCAATTCTCGCTCAATGGCAAAACATTCCGGCGAGCGGATATCTTCGAGGTTGATCCCGCCGAAGGTGGGCGCAATCGCCGACACAACGTCAATCATGCGCTGCGGGTCACGGGTGTCCACTTCGATATCAAAGACATCAATATCGGCAAAACGTTTAAACAGCACGCTTTTGCCTTCCATCACTGGTTTAGACGCCAACGGACCGCGGTCGCCCAGTCCTAAGATGGCAGTGCCATTCGATATGACCGCGACCAAATTGCCGCGGTTGGTATATTCATAGGCCATTTCCGGGCAGCGGTCAATCTCAAGGACCGGATAAGCGACACCGGGTGTGTAAGCCAGGCTTAAATCGTGCTGATTATTTAATGGTTTACTGGGGGTAACGGAAATTTTACCCGGCCTATTGTTCAGGCGGTGGTAATTAAGGGCATCTTCACGGGTAATGCGAATCATGGTTATCGCTTTCTGAAAAGATAAGGCTCGATTGGGAAGAGATTCTAGAGTAGAGCCAGTTTCCCTTATTCTAATAGAAGCTATGGGGGGATAAAAGAACATTTTACGGGAGTTTCACATTACACTCTGCACATTTTTTATATACGAAATTGTTAAATTATTGTATAATTAGGAAGAGAACTTTTCGATTTTTTCTCTGCCCCTTCTTTTAAGAGGGCAGACCACGGACTAGTAAGCTGTGTTTGTGTTAAGCTGGAAAACGTTTCACTTCAATTGAAGTGATTAAAGTCGGTAAGTAACGAGTAGAAGAAGCGTGAAGTGCAGGATTTACCTGTTCGGAGTAAGCATGGATCGTATCGGTGATGGAATGCCAGGCGACCCGGGAATTAGACAGGTAATCCGTTGTAAAGGACGGAATGAGAGACTGGCTTCGCAATCGGGCAAGGCCCAAATAATAACTTCTTTCTAACGTCACACGACACCTGCGGATGCGGGGTTTCGTTTTTCGGTTGGAATTGTGACACAAGCAGCCGTGGAATGCTCGGGGCAGTTCTACGGCTGTTTACTTTGTATTCGATGGACCGAGAAATTACGGCGCTAAAAGCTCAGAAAAAGAACCCAAATCGCATCAGCGTTTACCTGGACGGTGAATTTGCTTTTGGGTTGGCACGCATAGTAGCTGCCTGGCTGCGCATTGGTCAGTTTCTGAGTGAAGCGGATATAGACCGCTTGAGAGATCAGGATACTTTGGAAGTCGCGGTCCAACGCGGACTGCATTTCTTGAGTTACCGGGCTCGTTCCGAGGTTGAGGTCCAACGAAGATTGAGTGAACAAGGGTTTGGAGAATCGGTTGTGGCAGTGGTGATCCAGCGGTTAAAGGAGAACGGCTTTCTGGGTGATGAAAAATTTGCCCGAGAATGGGTCGAAAACCGCTCCACATTCCGGCCCCGCAGCAAACGGTTGCTGGCTTTAGAACTGCGTCAGAAGGGGGTCGCGGAGGAAGCGATACAGCAAGCTCTCGACGAAACTGGAGACGAGGATGGTCTGGCTTATCGCGCCGCGGTCAAATACGCGCGGCGGTTAGTGGACCTGGATTGGGAAACGTTTCGCAAGCGGCTGAGTGCATATCTAATGCGCCGCGGTTTCTCTTATGGAACGGTTAACCCGGTCGTCCGTCAGGTTTGGGAAGAAACCCATCCTTCGTCGGAGAGCGATAAACTGACGCACAATGAGGATGATGAAATATGGAAATAAGTATATGGGTTTTTGTACTGATTCTCCTGTTAGATATCGGCGCCGTGGTAGGGATTACCTACCTGGTTACCCGAAATGCCATGGAGCGTTTTCGTCAGGAGCAGACGAATCGCGCGGATAATATCATTGCCGTCGCGAATGAGAATGCCCGGACGATTGAACTGGGGGCGAAGGATAAAGCCCTGAAATTTATTCAGGATGCTGAATCGGAAATTATGCGTCGCCGCCAGGAAGTGACCCGCGAGGAAGAACGCGTCCAAAAGCGCCGCGCGGACCTGGATCACCGGGTGGAAAAAATGGAACAGCGCGAGGCTGTTTTGAATAAACGCCAGGGCGCGATTGATAAGCGCTTGAATGAGGTTGAAAAAGCCTACTCGCAGCAGATGGTCGAACTGCAGCGTATTGCGCAAATGACCGTGGAAGAAGCGCGCGCGGTGGTCATGGAGGAAGCTGAGAAAGAAGGTCGTAACGATATGGCGCGGATTATCCGCCAAATCGAGGCTGAAGCCCGCGCAGAAGGTGAGAAGCGCGCGCGGGAAATCATCGCGGACGCTATCCAGCGGGTAGCCTCGGAACATGTTTCCGAAGTGACCACCTCCGTTGTTCCGCTGCCAAATGAAGAGATGAAAGGGCGCATTGTGGGCCGCAATGGGCGCAACATTCGCGCCTTTGAGCAGGTGGCAGGTGTGGATGTGATCGTGGATGATACGCCTGAAGCCGTTACCGTCTCGTGCTTTGACCCGGTGCGGCGCGAAGTTGCCCGCCGGTCCCTGGAACGCTTGATCCTGGATGGGCGTATCCACCCTGCGCATATTGAGAAGATTCTCAATGAAGAGCAGCGCCTGGTGGAAAAGGATATCGAACAGGCTGGTGAACAGGCTGCCTTCGATGCTAACATCGCCGGAATTCATCCCGAAGTGTTAAAAGTGCTCGGAAGGCTCAAATACCGCACTTCGTATGGTCAGAATCAATTGAATCATGCAGTCGAGGTCTCGAAACTGGCGGCGGTGATTGCCTCAGAACTCAACGCGGATGTAGAAGTATGCAAAGCGGGTGGCCTGCTGCACGATTTGGGCAAAGCGATGGATCACAACACGGAAGGCACCCACGCGATGATCGGCGCCGAGTTCGCCCGCCGGCATGGAGTAGGGCCACGGGTGGTCAACAGCATCGCCTCGCACCACCATGAAGTGGAACAGGAAACAGTCGAAGCGGTGATCGTCGAGGCAGCGGATGCCATATCGGGCGCTCGCCCTGGCGCACGCCGGGAAGACCTGGAACTGTATATCAAGCGCTTGCGCGCATTAGAGGATATCGCCAACTCATTTAAAGGCGTTAGCCAGAGCTATGCCATCCAGGCCGGGCGTGAGGTTCGCATCATCGTGCGCCCGGAAGATGTGGATGACCTGGGTTCGACCCGCCTGGCCCGCGATATTGCTAAGAAGGTGGAAGAAACCATGCAGTATCCCGGTCAGATTAAAGTCACCGTGATTCGGGAGACGCGCGCGGTCGATTACGCGAAATAATTTTCTTTCTAGCGCAAGAACCGGCCCGGATGCTGCAATAGCATTCGGGCCGGTTTTTCTTATAGAAAAGGATTCTCGGCTTGTTCTTCTTGAACCGTGGTTTCAGGGCCGTGCCCGCTGAACAGGCGTGTTTCGAGGGGCAGGGTGAGAATCTGGGTCTGGATTGATTTTAGCAAGGCCGCATGGCTGCCGCCGGGCAGGTCGGTGCGCCCTATGCCATGAAAGAAAATCAGGTCGCCACACAACGCCGCCCCGGCATTTTGGGAATAAAAAATGACATGCCCGGGAGTGTGGCCCGGCGTATGGTGTACTTCCAACGTTTCCTGTCCTACAGACAAGGCTTGTCCATCAGCGAATAGGATTTCTGGCTGCGGGCCGGGCTCGATAGCTAACCCAAACAAACGGGCCCCGCCGTTTTGCTGGTAGAGTGGTAGATCGGCCGGATGCAGACCCACCGGAAGCGGTAGAGCATCGACAACTGTTTTGATCCCAGCGATATGGTCAAAGTGGGCATGCGTCAGCCAGATGGCAGTCAGCTGCCACCCGCGCTGGGCCGTTTCCGCAAGGATGCGCTGGCTTTCAAAACTAGGATCGATAACTACTGCCTGCTTCGTCTGTGTATCGGCTAACAGATAGGAATTGTTATCCATAGGCCCAAGCGCAAGGCGGACAATTTCAAGCGCCATGTTGAGACTTCTCCCTATGTTCGACTGCCGAGGGATTGGCAGGAATCATTTGTTGTTTTGACGGCGCGGGCTGGCGGAGGCGCAATTTGGGCAGCAGGCCAATGTTTATCAGCAGGGTAATCCCTACGGCAGCCAGGCTGGCGATATACATGGAAATGGGGTTATGCTCATAGAGAAACCCGGCGACCAGCGGCGCGATAATGGTAGAAATGGCATTCCCTGTTTCCACCAACCCGTAGGCAAACCCGGTTTCCTGAATCTTGACCAGCGAGCGGGCATATGCCAGCGCCATGGAACGGGCCAGGCGGTAGCCGCCCAGCAGAAAATACCCGAGGAAAAATACAGGCAGGCTGCTGCTTTGCCACATGATTAAAGCAAACAGGCCAACGAAGGCCTGCCCGACAATCAACCCGACAGGCGCGCTCAAATGGCCGAGCGCCAGCATCAGCCCGGCATTTCCCAGGCTGCCCGCCGCGCCTAACTGGCCGATGGTTTCCAGTGAGAAGTGCAGCTGATTTTGCAGATAATTCGGGGTGAGCGGCTGTGGCAGGTAAAGGGCAAACATCGTCAAAATGACCAGGGCCAGCAAACCCATAAAGCGCGGATTGGTCGTGAGACTGGGCGGCTGGATATGCACTTCCCCGGATTCTTCCACGTGCGGTTTGCGCGCCTGAAGAATAATCAGGGTGGAGACCAGAAAGACAGCCGCGGAGATGCGATACACATTTTTTAGCCCCAGCATTTGTCCAACGAATCCACCGAGCAGCGGGCCGGCGACAGCCCCCAGGTGATAAATGGCGTTTACCACCGTTAACGCTCGTTCTACCTTCCACCTGCCGCGCACGGTGGTGATATAGCTGTTCATCGGCGCGACCACGAAGGAGGTCAGCCCATACGTGAGCATGCCAGCCACAAACATTGGCAGGGAATTGGCTAACGCCATGAGTACTGCTGCAATCGTCCCTAGCACCCAGGAGGCCCACATAACCGGGCGCGCCCCGACGCGATCTGCCAGGTACCCGGCAGGGGCCTGCGCCACGGTCATGGCAATGCCCATCATGCTGAGGATCGCGCCAATGCCAATGGGGTTCGCGCCCAGTTTCTCCAGATAAAGCGGTTGGAAATAGATAAACATGCCTTCGCCAATGCCCCAGGCAAACAGGGCAATGGCGGTCAGCAGCAGGTCCCGCGGAAACCAGTTATACAGTCTATCCAAGGGTGATCAAATTACGCGGCAAATCAGAGAGTGTTTCCGCCCCATTCTCAGTGATGACCACATCATCTTCGATACGCACGCCGCCCCTTCCTGGCAGATAGATACCGGGTTCTACCGTAAAAGCCATGCCCGGCTGCAGGATAAGCTGGTTTTCACCAAACATATAAGGGGGCTCATGTCCTTCCATGCCGATGCCGTGGCCTACGCGGTGGAAGAAATACTGCCCATAGCCACCAGCTTCGATTGCATCGCGGGCCGCTTTGTCCACTTCACCAGCCCGAATACCAGGCCGGGCGGCATCCCGCCCGGCCTGGTTGGCCAGGCGAACCAGTTCATAGATGCGCTGGTACTCAGGTTCAGCTTCAGCAATGGCAAAAGTGCGCGTCAGGTCTGAGATGTAGCCGTTGTAACTTGCGCCCCAGTCGATGACCAGCAAATCTCCTTTTTGCAGCGGGCGGTCACCAGGGGAGGCGTGCGGATCAGCACTGTGCGGTCCGCCGGATACGATGGGCTGGAAAGGCAGTTCGCCAGCGGTTCCGTTGCGCAGCAGCTGCATGAGCAGTTCCGCGGCTATCTGCCGTTCCGTGACCCCTGCTTTGATCGAAGGCAGTGTGGCTTGCAGCGCCTGCTGAGCGATACGTACAGCCTGGCGCATGGCTTCCACTTCTGCTGGATCCTTTTTCATGCGCAATGTGCTCAATAACGCTTCGGCCGAGCCAAACTGCGCGTTGGGCATGGCATTTTCCAGAAAACGCAGCTCCAGGACACGCATGCGCGTCGGTTCGACACCGACGTTAAGCTGACCGCCTACCGCATTCAACCCCAGCGCCGCCGCAGCCTGATCGAACACCTTCTGCCAGGTGGCAGGGTTATCGCCAAAGGTAAAGGTTTGCAGCTGGATCGGGGCTGATTTCGCTTTGTTGATTTCTAACTCAGGCAGCACCAGTGCCGGGGTCTTCCCAGGAACGGCCAGGAGAACCGTTGGCCGTTCCATCAGGTGGAAGGTCAGACCGGTCAGGTAGGTCAGGGTGGGCCCAGGGTTCAACGCGATGGCGTCCAGGCGTTCTTCAGCCGGACTTTGACGTATCGCTTCAAATAGTTGATCCATACGCTCTGCTTGCATGGTTTCCTCCTTCAATGGGTCGGGTTGCTGAGCATTTGGAATTGTCGGGATGAGCAGCAGAGCCGTTCATTCTGGCAATCCACCTTATTCGTTGAATGCTTCGAATTATACCGTTATCCCTCCGAAAAATTTCCGGTCCTTGACAGGATTTCAATCCTCAGGTAAAATCCGCTTCGCCCCTTGAAAAAGAGTGAGGGCCTGTAGCGCAGTTGGGAGCGCGCCTCAATCGCACTGAGGAGGTCAGGGGTTCGAATCCCCTCAGGTCCACTGGAGTGCGCTTGAGGAAGCGCGAATTGTAAGCGGGTATTTCAAAAACATAAGGGCCCATAGCGCAGTTGGGAGCGCGTCTCAATGGCATTGAGAAGGTCGGGGGTTCGAATCCCCCTGGGTCCACTCTCGCGTCAGGCATCTGAAGTTTCAGGTGCCTGATTTGTTCATTCAGGAGAAACCACAATGCGAATCGATGAATTAAATTGGATGGATGTCGAGGATTACCTCAAACATGAGGACCGCATTATTCTGATCCTCGGCGCTTGCGAGCAACACGGTTATCTCAGCTTGCTAACGGATGTTAAAATCCCCCTGGCACTGGCGGATGCTGCTTCACAGCACACTGGTGTTCTGGTTGCGCCGCCGCTCAATTTTGGCGTCTCGCCTTATTTCCTGACCTACCCGGGTACCATCTCGCTGCGCCTGTCTACATTTCTGGATACCGTAGAAGATATGCTCCGCTCGCTTTATGGACAGGGCTTCCGTCGCTTTATGATCCTCAATGGGCATGGCGGCAATGATCCGGCGCGGGGGCGGCTGACCGAAATATCGAATAACTTGCCTGGCCTCAAGCTGGCCTGGTATTCCTGGTGGTCTTCTCACAGTGTGACGGAAACAGCGATGCAGCACGAGTTAAAGTCTTACCATGCCGCCTGGATTGAAGCATTTCCCTTCACTCGCGTCGCTGAGCTACCGGAAGGCGAGAAGACTCCCCCCAGCTACCAGGGCTTGCTGAATGCCGAGGATACGCGTAAGGTTTTTGGTGATGGCGTTTTTGGTGGACCCTACAAAGTTGACCCCGGCATCATGGACGAAATCTTCGCCACTGCGCTGCAAGACATCCTGCACTTTCTGGAGTTCTGACCCTGACTGGTTAAAAAGAGGCCCTGCTCCAGTTTGCATATACCCCTTCATCAGGTTCTTCCAGAGCGGATGATGCTCCAGATGAGCCAGATGCCAAACGCCAGCGAGGATATGAAGGCAAAAGCGAAGATCACTTCGCCAAACGCCTGCCAGGTGGCCGGATGATATACCACCATGATTAATGCCAGCGCGATGATCACTGCTGCCAGCAGCATGGATAGCGCCAGGCGGTTGGTCATCTTTTGCATTTGAGCCATGAACTCGCGCAGCGGCTGCATGTTGATGTTTATTTCCATCTGGCCGCGCTCGAGTAGTTCCAGCAGGCGCGTCATACGCCGGGGCAGTTCCAGGCCCAGTTCCAGGCTGTCCATCGCCGCCTGACTAAAACGAGGAAAGATGGTTGCCGGTGAGCGCTGTTCCGTCCAGAACTTGCGCAGATAGGGGTCCGCGAACCGGAACAACTGGAAATTAGGGTGCAGCATCATGCCGGTGCCTTCTGCGATGGTAATCGCGCGCGTCATGGCGACCAGCTCGCTGGGCAGCTGCAGATTGTGGCGCAACGCTACCTGCATGACCTCATGCGCAATTTGCGTGCCGGTTAAATCGCTAATTGCGCCGCCAGAGAATAAATCGAATAAGCGGTCCAGGTCGCGCACCAGCGCTCGACGTTCTATGCCGCGCGTATAAATGCCGGCTGCGATCAGTTCATCCACCAGGTAGTCCGTATCAGAGCGTTGGATCGCGACCGCGATGCCCAGAAAGGTGCGTTTGGTCTGGCTGGTCAGGCGGCCCACCATGCCGAAGTCCATCACGGCCAGGGATCCATCTTCATGCACAAAGAAATTGCCTGGGTGAGGGTCAGCATGGTAGAAACCAAATTCAAAAACCTGGCGCAGCGCAAAGTGCATCAGGTTTTCTGCTACCTGCCGCCGGTTGATTTGCGCCCGATCCAGCCCCTCCAGGTCGTTAATCTTCACCCCGCTGACCCGTTCCATGGTAATCACCTGGCGAGTAGTCAGGTCCCAATAGATCCGCGGGATGTAAACGCGCTGGTCGCCATAAAAGTTGTGCCGGAAAGTATCCGCGTTGCGCCCTTCGCGCAGATAATCAAACTCGTTGCGGACGGTGTAAGCAAATTCTTCTACCAGTGAATGCAGATCATATAACTGGCCAATCGCCGTGTGCTGGCTGGCCCATTCGGCAATATCGGTCAGAATTTCCAGATCGCGTTCAAAGGTTTCCCGCGCGCCCGGGCGAACAATTTTGATCACCACCGGCTGGCCGTTTTTTAAACAGGCTTTGTAGACCTGCCCGATGGATGCCGAGGCGACCGGCTGCGGATCTAACTCGGCGAATAAGGCTTCTGGTTCAGCGCCAAGTTCTTTAATCAGGACTTCGCGAATTTTTCCAAAAGGAGTTGGCGGGATGGTATCCTGCAGTTTATTGAGTTCTTCAATATACTCGGGGGGAAACAGATCTCCGCGGGAACTGAGGGCCTGCCCCATTTTGATAAAAGTTGGCCCTAATTCGACCAGCGCCGCGACAAATTCGGCTGCCTGGCGGTGAGTAGGATGCCGGAAAATGCCTGCTGCTCCCTGTTTGGGCAACGCCGCGCCGCCTTCTTCCAGGCGCGCCAACAGCCAGCCCAGACCATGCCGGGTCAGCACGCTCACAATTTGATGCGAGCGCTGCAAGAGGGGCCTGCGCGTGATCCAGGGAATGCGCGGCAGTAAATTTGGCGCGGATTTTGGCATGAGATTCTTACTCAGATACGGCTTTGATCACCCGGGGACGGATGCGTTCACTTTTCGGCAGGGTCAGCGTGAGCACGCCATTCTTAAAACTCGCTTCAGCCCGGCGAGCTTCAACGGGCATGGGTAAGGTCAATGTGCGGTAGAAGGTTGTTGCCTTCCGTTCGCGGCTCAGGTAAACTGCGCCTTTGATGTCTTCATCATCGGCAGCCTGGGCTTTTATGGTGAGCTTATCCTCCAGCACGCTGATGGATACATCTTCAGGCAAGACACCTGGCAGCCCGGCTTTAATAACAATTTCAGTGCCGTTATCCAGCACATCAACAGGGATGACCACTGCATTCAGCGGTGAAGGCATCAAGTCGCGGGGCAGCGCCCAGCCGCTTTCCAGCGTCCGGCGTACAGCCTCACGGTAATTATGCAGGTCGGCCAGGGGATCAAAACGAAACTTATCAGCCATGGGAACCTCCGACAGTTAATTATACGCATAATGTAATGCCTGCCTGTAACCTCTTTCAGCGCCGTTCATCCACATTGCTGCCTGATCATTCGCGCCCGTTGACGAATTGGAGAAACCCGGGCAAAATAGAGCTAATGAACCTGGATCGCCGGTTAATTAAACAGGCAAACTTTGTGAAGCTAGCTCTCTCCGCGGCGGTATTGGGCGGATTTTTGGCCGGCCTGGCGGCAGTTTTACAGGCGCGCCAGGTCAGCCAGGTGATCAGCCGCGTCTTTTTGGGTGGTCAGTCGCTCGCCCAGGTGAGGCCCTGGCTATGGGGACTGCTTGCTATCCTGGTAGCGCGGGCTTTGTTCAATTACATGAGCGAGCGCAGCGCTATCAGCGCGGCGCAGCAGGTGAAACAGCACCTGCGCAACCAGTTTGCGCGGCACCTGTTTGCTCTAGGGCCAGCATATACGCAAGCCGAACGCAGCGGCGAGCTGATTAACACTGCTACTCAGGGTATCGAGGCGTTGGATGCCTATTTCAGCCAGTATCTGCCGCAGTTGATCCTGGCGGGTATGCTGCCGGTGGCATTTCTGGCAGTGATTTTCCCGCTCGACCCGCTTTCTGGGTTGGTGCTGCTGCTCACCGGCCCTTTGATCCCCGTGTTTATGTTTCTGATCGGAAGCGCTGCGCAAAGCCTGACTCAGCGGCAGTGGCAGGCGCTGGGCCGCATGAGCGCTTACTTTTTTGATACATTACAGGGACTGACGACTTTAAAAGCCCTGGGACGCAGCCAGGACCAGGGAGAGCGTATTGAACGGGTCAGTGAGCAGTATCGTGATACCACGTTACAGGTGCTGCGCGTGACCTTTTTGTCCGCCCTGGTGCTTGAACTGTTGAGCACTATCGGGACGGCGATCATTGCAGTAGAAATTGGTTTGCGTTTACTGTACGGTCACATGGGCTTTGAAAGCGCTTTCTTTATCCTGCTGCTTGCGCCCGACTTTTACCTGCCCCTGCGCGCATTGGGCTTGCGTTTCCACGCCAGCATGGCAGGAGTCGCCGCTGCCCGGCGCATATTTTCGGTACTCGAACAGCCCCTGCCAGCCGTGCCGCAGGTAGAGAACCCGCGCAGCATCCCTTTGCGCAGCCCATTCGAGATTGACTTTCAAAATGTCACTTACACCTATCCCAACCGCAGCCAGCCGGCCATCGAAAACGCCTGTTTTTCGCTTTTGCCTGGGCAAACCACGGCGCTGGTCGGCAGCAGTGGCGCTGGGAAAAGCACCCTGGCGGCGCTTTTGCTTGGTTTTGCGGTTCCAGATTGTGGCATCATCCGGGTGAATGGCATTCCTCTTTCTGAGCTGTTTATTGAAGATTGGCGGAAGCAGATCGCCTGGGTGCCGCAGCAGCCGTACCTTTTCCACGGCACGCTGGCAGATAACTTGCGCATTGCTCGCTCAGAGGCTTCCTTAGGGGAACTAAGGAAAGCGGCTGAACAGGCTCACCTGGCGGAATGGATTGAACAGCTGCCCCAGGGGTATGATACTCCTGTAGGAGAGGATGGGGCGCGCATAAGCGGCGGTCAGGCGCAGCGCCTGGCGCTGGCGCGCGCCTTTTTGCGAGATGCACCATTTTTAATCCTGGATGAGCCTACCGCACACCTGGATGTCGCCTTAGAACGCCAGCTTCAGGAAACTACCCGCCGTTTATGTCAGGGACGCACTGTGCTGGTGATTGCCCATCGCCTGCCCACAGTAGTCGCCGCGGACCAGATTATTGTGGTGGAGGCAGGCCAGGTGGTTGAAAATGGCTCGCACGTAGAACTGCTGGCGCGCAGCGGCGCGTACGTCCATCTGCTGGCTGCCTATCAGGGAGGACGTTCTTGAACCGGCCAGGCGCTCTCCTCGCACCATTGGGGTTGTTGCTGCACTTTCTGCGCCCTTTTTGGGGACAAGTCGCTTTATCGGTACTGCTCGGGGTGGCTACGATTGCCAGCAGCATTGGCTTGTTAGGCACTTCAGCTTACCTGATCGCTTATGCTGCGCTGCACCCTTCCATTGCTGTATTGGAAGTGGCCATTGTTGGGGTCCGTTTCTTTGGGATCAGCCGGGCTGTTTTCCGCTACCTGGAGCGGTTGGTTTCACACGCAGTGAATTTCAACCTGCTAGCCAGGCTGCGGGTGTGGTTCTACCGTCTGATCGAGCCGCTGGCCCCGGCCCGGCTGCAAAGCCTGTCCAGCGCGGATTTGCTCGGCCGGGCGGTAGCCGATATCGAAACGTTGGAGAACTTTTACGTGCGCGCCGTTGCCCCTCCGCTGGTCGCACTGCTCGTAATGACCGGTACGGGCTGGTTTGTGGGCCGTTATGATGCCCAAATGGCGCTGCTGGTGGTTGGTGCGCTGTTGTTGAGCGGCGTGGGTTTACCCGCCTTAGTCCATATCCTATCCCGGAAACCCGGACGAATGGTGTTGGAACAACGCGCAAGGCTAAACACAACCTTGCAAGATGCGGTTCAGGGGGTGCCAGACCTTTTGGTTTATGGACAGGCGGAACAGTACCTGGTGCGCATCGCAGCGAACGGACAGTCTCTGAGTCAATCCCAACAGGGAGCGGCGCTCGCCGGTGCATTGGGGAATGCTCTGGGGGTGCTCATTACCGGGCTGGCGCTGTGGGGGGTGCTCTGGCTGGCAATTCCGCTGATGGGCAGCCGCATCGACGGCATCACCCTGGCAGTCCTGGCGCTGGTGACGCTGTCCTCTTTTGAGGCAGTCACCCCGCTGGCCTCCGCTGCTCAACACCTGGAGAGCAGCTTACAGGCAGCCCGCCGCTTGATCGCTCTGGTTGAAACCGATCCAGAAGTTATCCCACCCAGGCAGCCGGCGCCACAGTCGGCGGGCCCGCTGGCTTTGCAGATCCGCGGACTAAATTTTACTTACCCCGGAGCGGCCTGCCCTGCCCTGTGTGATTTCTCTCTAGACCTTTCTAAGGGGAAAAGGGTTGCGCTGGTGGGGGCAAGCGGCGCGGGAAAAACGACGCTCTTCAACCTGCTGCTGCGTTTCTGGGATTTTCACCAGGGGTGCATCCTGTTGAATGGGCAGGACCTGCGTGATTATGCTCCAGAAGCGGTACGCAGTCAGGTAGCCTGGATTTCACAATCCACTTACCTGTTTTCGGGGACACTGCGCCAGAACCTTCTGCTGGCGCAGCCGGCTGCTTCAATGGCTGAAATCGAGCAGGCCATCGAGCAGACCCAACTGGCCGGCTGGATCGCGCAGCTGCCTGAAGGGCTGAATACCTGGGTTGGCGAGCGCGGTTTGCAGTTGAGTGGAGGCGAGCGCCAGCGCATCGCTGCCGCGCGCGCCCTGCTGCGCAATGCCCCACTCTGGCTGCTCGACGAACCGACTGCCAACCTGGATGCTGTTACAGAACAGCGCTTATTGCATACCTTGCGGCAGGCCAGCGCTGGGCGCAGTGTTATTGCTATCACGCACCGCCTGGCTGGCCTGAAGGATCTGGATGAAATCCTGGTCTTGCGCGAGGGACGCATTGTCGAACAGGGCCCCCATGCCATCCTGCTGGCGGCAGGCGGTTTGTACGCGCGCATGTGGCAGCTGGAACGGGAAGCACTAACCTGACAGCCCTTTTGGCCATTTGGGGAACTTCTCATTCTCCCATTCGTCTTTTAAGTAATAGGGGACGAGTTAGGAAGGAGAAGCCGATGAGACTCAAATGGTCTGTTTTATTACTTGCGCTGGTTCTGGCATTCTTAGGGCTGGCAACCCCGGTTCAGGCGGATGGGATTATCATTCCCGATCCCTGCCGGGATACGAAATGCATTCCGCCTTGCGTCGATGTGCCCTGCCCACCGCGCCCGCGCCCGATTGAACAGCTGGTGGTGCGCTACCATCATGTCACTGTTTCCATTCAAGACCAATTGGCGGTCACGCATATCGATCAGGTCTTCTTCAATCCGAACGACTGGCCTATTGAAGGTACCTATGTCTTTCCACTGCCATTGGACGCAGCTGTCAGTAACTTCACGCTATGGGTTGATGGTAAACCGGTTAAAGGTGAAGTATTAGACGCCACTCAGGCGCGGCAGTATTACGAGGAAACAGTGCGCAAGCTGCGCGACCCGGCGCTCCTGGAATATGCTGGGCGCGGCGCGGTCAAAGCCTCTGTTTTTCCCATTCAGCCCCAGGGGGAGCGGCGCATTGAACTGGAATACAGCCAGGCATTGACCGCCGAAAATGGGTTGGTACGCTATATTTACCCGCTCAATACCGAAAAGTTCTCCGCGCTGCCGCTGGAGGATGTAAGCATCCAGGTGGAAATCCGTGATAAGCAGGCAATCCGCGCGGTGTATTCTCCCACGCATCCGGTTGCCCTCGATCAACGAGATGAACATTATGTCAAGGCTGGGTATGAAGCGAAGAATATCCGGCCCGACAGTGATTTTTCCCTGTTTTATTCCCTTGGGCAGAGCGAAGCCTTCCACTTGCTGTCTTACCGCGATCCGGCGGACCCCACGGATCCGGATGGCTTCTTCCTGCTTCTGCTTGCGCCCAAACCCGATGCAGGCATCACTGAAGCCAGCCAACGGGTTGCCAAGGATGTGCTGCTGGTTTTGGATCGCTCTGGCAGCATGGAGGGTGACAAGTTCAAACAGGCTCAATCCGCCGTGCGATACATTTTGCAGATGCTGAACCCGCAGGACCGCTTTTACCTGGAGACCTTCAGCACGGGGATCGACCCCTACGCCAGCGGGCTGCGCCCGGTTAGTGAAGTTCCGGAAGCGTTGGATTGGATTGACCGGCAGAGCGCAGTGGGCAGCACAGACATTAACCGCGCTTTATTAGAGGCCGCGGCAGTTGTTGACCAGGAGCGCCCCACCTACCTGATCTTTCTTACAGATGGTCTACCGACTCAAGGGGTGACGAACATTCAGGAGATCATCAAAAACTTTGCTCGTTCGGCTCCATCTAATCTGCGCATGTTTCCCTTTGGGGTAGGGTATGAGGTCAACACGGTGCTGTTGGATACGCTCAGCCAGGAGCATCACGGGCAAAGTACCTACGTTCGCCCAGGGGAATCGTTGGACGAAGCGCTGTCCGCTTTTTACGAACGCATCAGCAACCCGGTATTGACGGATTTGAAGCTGGATTTTTCCACCCTGGCAACCTATGACCTTTATCCCAATCCTTTGCCAGACTTATTCTCCGGAGGTCAGGTGATTGTGGTGGGCCGCTACCGGGGTGGCGGAACCATCGATGTGACTCTGGACGGTCAGGTGAATGGAATACATCAGACCCTGCATTTCCCTGAGCAAGTTTTTACGAAAGACAGCCGGGCGGACGCTGGAAATCTGGATATGCTGCCGCGCTTGTGGGCCACACGCAAGATTGGTTATCTGTTGAACCATATCCGCCTGGATGGTCCGGATAAAGAAACCATCCAACAGATCATCCAGCTTAGCGTGCGCTATGGCATTGTCACCGAATATACTTCTTATCTGGTCACCGAGCCGCTGCCGCTGGGCGCTGAAGCCCAACAGAAAATAGTCGAAGATACTTTTGGCCAGGCACAGGCAGGGGCACCCCCGGCGACCGGTATGGGAGGGGTCAACCGGGCAGCGATGGAAGGTCAAATGCAATCCGCAGATTTAGCGCCGCTTTCCCCAACATTGAATTCCGGCAGCCTGGCTGGAGCTCCAGGCAAAGGGCCAGCCGTTAGCAACGGAGCGCAAATTCGGGTTGTGGGAGCGCGAACTTTCCTGCAGCAAAATGGCGTTTGGATCGATACGACCTTTGATCCCCAGTCCATGACGGCGCAAAAAGTGCTGTTCCTGTCCCCCGAATATTTCCGCCTGTTAGCCGCCCGGCCCGACCTGGCAGCTGCCCTGGCTTTGGGCGACCAGGTAACCGTGGTTGTGGATGGCAAAGCCTACCAGGTGGTCACAGAGGGCCAGCCGGCGGGCTCGTTAGATCTGCCGCCAGCCATAGCGACGGTAACGGCTGCGGCAACCTCTGCCAGCAGACCAACGATGACCCCTCCGGCTGTGCCAGCCGCAACAGCAGCTCCAAACCAGGTTCTGGCAGAGAGTAAACGCTCATCCGGTTTATCCTGCCTGGGTGGATTTCTGCCGCTCGCAGTTATTCTCGCTTTTGGAGCGTTGAAGTTGGTTCTCCGGCAGCGTTAGGCTCACGAAATTGCCTTAAAATTGAACCCCCGCGAATAAGGCGCCATCTCATTCGCGGGGGTTTCTTTAGGAGAATGCTTCTTACAGTATAGGATTTAAACTTAAGATAAACCTGAAGGTAAGTTAAGAAAGAGGTTAGAAAAGAGGTCAACATTACCTGAGTATTGTGGCGATTGTCTCGGCAGAGATGGCTCCTTGCCGTAGGATCTGGGGGGGATCCTGGGTGCAGTCAATCACGGTTGAGGGGACGCCTCCAGGAACTTCACCACCGTCTAAGACCATTTCGACGCGGCCTTCCAACTGGTCCAGCACCTGCCCGGCATTAAGAGTATTGGCTTCGCCGGAAATATTCGCTGAACTGGTTGCCAGGGGACCGGCGGCGCGCATTAATGCGCGGGCAAAGGAATGGTCGGGCATGCGCACGCCCACCGTGGGTAATGGGGAGAGGTTTTTCGGTAGGTTGGGGTGTTTTGGTACCACCAGGGTTAAAGCACCGGGCCAGCAGTTTTCTGCCAGCCGGCGAGCAGCAGGGGGCAGCCCGGGGGTGAGCTGCTCCAGCTGCTCCAGTTCGCCGATTAGCACAGCAATGGCTTTATTAGCCGAGCGAGCCTTGGCGGCATATAAGCGGTCAATGCCAGCCTGGCTGAATAGGCTGGCAGCCACACCATAGACGGTATCCGTAGGGAAAGCAACCAAGCCACCCCCAGACAGGATTTCGAGTGCTTGGATCACGGCATTAGGATCGCTGGTAGGCACAAGCAAGGTTTTCATCAGGTTTTATCCTTTGATAGGGTTTGGATCGAAACCAGGCGCGGCAGTCCAGCCAGGTCGGGGATCACCTGCACCTGGGCCGGGGGCAGCGCTGCCTGAGCCAGATTGGAAACTGAGTCCCCTTGATCATACTGCATCTCTAACAGGCACAACCCGCCTGGTTTTAGCCAGCGGGGAGCATCTGCAAGGAAGGTGCGAATGGCTTGCAGCCCGTCCAGCCCACCGTCCAGAGCCAGGCGCGGCTCGTGCTGCGCTACGGGCAAATTGCTCAGGGTGGTAGTGGGAATGTAGGGCAGGTTGGCGCAGACCAGGTCGAATGGCGGTGAAACCGCGCTGAGCAGGTCGCCTTGCATGAAGGTGATCTGCTTTTGAACATTTAATCGCACCGCATTGCGCTGGGCGACGCGCAGCGCAGCCCGCGACCGGTCGACCGCCAACACTTGCAAGACGGGGAACTGACGGGCCAGGGTAATCGCGATGCAGCCGGAACCGGTGCCAACATCCGCTGCCCAACGTTTACCAGGATTTAGGCGCAGCCAGTTGCTGGCCTGTTCGACCAGCAGTTCCGTTTCCGGGCGTGGGATGAGCACTGCCGGAGTGACTTCAAAATCGAGACCGTAAAATTCCCAATGCCCCAATAAATAGGGTAAGGGTTCTCCCTCGGCCAAGCGCTTAAGCAGCCCATCGAGTTGCGATAATGCTTGTGCGGAGAGCGCTGCTTCTGGATGGGCAAGAACCCAGGCGCGCGGCTTGTGCAATGCGTGTGCAAGCAGCACCTGGGTTTCTAATCTTACCTCCGCCGAGGAATGACCGGGCACTCCTTCGAGGAGGCAACGCGCTGTGCTTAGCCAGTCTGCGATGCAGACCTGCTTATTCTTCATCCTCCTCACTCGTTGAGAGGCGTTCTGATTCAGCGCGTAAGGAAAGTTCATCGATAAAGGGATCGATATCGCCATCCAATATGGCAGCCATATTGTAAGAGGATACATTGATGCGATGATCGGTGACCCGCGACTGGGGGAAGTTATAGGTGCGGATTTTCTCCGAACGTTCCCCAGAGCCAACCTGAGAGCGGCGGGTTTCTTCCAGTTCATCCTGCCGCTTCTGTACCTCGATGTCATACAGCCGGGCGCGTAGAATGCTCAATGCGCGCAGCCGGTTCTGCAATTGCGAGCGTTCGTCCTGGCAGGCGACCACTAACCCGGTGGGGATGTGGTAAATGCGCACAGCAGTGGAGTTCTTCTGCACGTTCTGTCCTCCTGCTCCGGCTGAACGAAATACTTCCACTTTAATGTCTGTCTCGGGGATGGCCACATCTACTTCATCCATTTCGGCCAGCACAGCCACCGTGGCTGTGGAGGTATGGATGCGTCCCTGTGCTTCCGTCGCCGGGACGCGCTGTACCCGATGCACCCCGGATTTGTACTTGAGCCGGGAATAAGCACCGCGCCCTTTCACCATGAACACGATTTCTTTATATCCGCCAATCCCGATCGCGTTTTCAGAGAGAACTTCGACCGACCAGTTGCGTTTTTCAGCGTAACGCGAATATATTCGGAATAGATCCGCGGCGAACAAAGCTGCTTCATCCCCGCCTGTCCCGGCACGGATTTCCACAATTACATTGCGTTCATCGCGCGGGTCTTTAGGAACAAGCAGGGTCTTCAGTTCGCGCTCCAATTCCCCCTGCTGTGGCTCCAGAGATTGCAAGTCCGCGTTAGCCAGTTCTCGCAGTTCGCTGTCTTCCGTCTCTGTCAGGGAGCGCGCTTCATCGATTTGCTGGAGAATGGTGCGGTACTTCCGGGCCCGGCTCACAATAGGTTCCAGGTCTGAGCGTTCTTTGGCTAACTCTGCCGCGAGCTGATAATTTCCGCCGACTTCTTCCAGCTGCTTGCCTAATTCTTTATAATGATCTTCGATTTGTTCCAGTTTTTCCAGCATACCTAAACGTTTTCCCTTGAATAAATGCAATTCAGACTGTCAAATGACTGGCAGAACCTGTTGTTAATCTTTGCCATTCCAAAGTTCTAATTATACCAGAAGGGTGTATACTTTTAATTGTGAAAATCATCACGGGGTGATTTGTCGAGTGATAAACCTCATTTTGGGAATAGGAAGTTATTCAATAGGCTTCGATGGAGAAAGTCTCTTAGACTAATAGAGAGATATGCTCTTTTTTAAGTAAATAAAGCCGGAAAACTCATCATTGACCTGAAGGAGCAATGCATGAATGTCGCGACATTATCGCAACTGCAGTTTGCAATCACGTCGGTATATCATTTCTTTTTTGTTCCCTTAACCTTAGGGTTATCCGTATTGGTTGCCATCATCGAGACCATGTATGTAGCCAGTGGCAAAGAGGTTTATAAACGCATGGCGAAGTTTTGGGGGAATTTGTTTTTAATTAACTTTGCCATGGGCGTGGTCACCGGCATCGTAATGGAGTTCCAGTTTGGCATGAACTGGGCCCAGTATTCCCGGTTTGTGGGGGATGTGTTTGGCGCACCCCTGGCGATTGAAGCACTGCTGGCCTTCTTCCTCGAATTCACATTCCTGGGTTTGTGGATTTTCGGTTGGGAACGGCTTTCAAAGAAAGGTCATCTTACTGCCATTTGGTTGGTTGCCATTGGTTCGAACCTATCCGCCCTGTGGATCCTGATCGCAAACTCCTTCATGCAGCACCCGCTGGGCTTTGCCATGGAAAATGGCCGGGCGGTGATGACCGATTTTGGTGCTTTACTGACCAACCCTTACCTGTGGACGCAGTTCCCGCACACCGTGTTTTCCGGTTTTACGACTGGCGCTTTTTTTGTCCTGGCAATCAGCGCCTATCATCTTTTCCGGCGGCATGAGACGGATTTCTTCCGGCGGTCTTTCCAGGTGGCGTCTATCTTTGGGGTTCTGGCCATCTTTCTCGTGATTTTAGTGGGCCACAGCCAAATGCAGCGCATGGTGCAAGTCCAACCGATGAAGGTGGCGGCAGCTGAGGCGTTATGGGAAAGTCGCGACCCTGCGCCTTTCTCATTGTTCACCATTGGCGACGAACGCAATCTAACAGACGTCTTCTCGATTCGCATTCCATACCTGTTAAGCATTCTGGCGTATAACCAGCCTTATGGAGAAGTCAAAGGGATTATCAATTTACAGCAGGAATATCAGGCGAAATACGCGGCGCAGTATGGACCAGACTTCAACTATGTTCCCTCGGTGATTACCATGTACTGGTCATTCCGCATCATGGTCGGCCTGGGGATGTTGCTGCTGCTGCTGGCTTTCCTGGCGATTTACCCGATGCTGCGGAACCGGCCCATTTCCCAATTCCGTTACATTCGCTTTTTCCCATTGGCAATTGTACTGCCCTATCTGGCCAACTCCAGCGGCTGGATTTTCACAGAGATGGGCCGCCAGCCTTGGGTGGTATTCGGCCTGATGCGCACCCAGGATGCTTTCTCCCCCAACGTGACCCCCGGGATGGTGCTGACGACGCTGATCTTGTTTACCCTGGTATACGCCCTGCTGATCGTGGCAGACGTTTACTTGTTGAATAAGTATGCAAAAACCGGGCCGGTGGCAGCCCAACCTGAACCGCTGATTGAAGAAGGCTACGTGGGGTAGGAGGGAATCATGACACTCAACACGCTTTGGTTTATTCTAATTGCCGTACTTTATATCGGCTACTTCGTCCTGGAAGGCTTCGATCTGGGCGTTGGGATCTTGCTGCCCTTCATTGGCAAGAATGACTTCAAGCGGCGGACCATGATCAACGCGATTGGCCCGCACTGGGATGGCAACGAAGTTTGGCTGGTGACAGCCGGTGGGGCTACCTTTGCCGCTTTTCCCAACTGGTATGCGACGCTATTCAGCGGTTTTTACCTGCCGCTATTTTTGATCCTGCTGGCCCTGATTGTGCGCGGGGTGGCCTTTGAATTTCGCAGCAAGGACGACAATCCGCGCTGGCGCAGCCTGTGGGATGGGTGCATCTTCGCTGGCAGCCTGATCCCGGCGCTGTTGTGGGGGGTAGCCTTCACAAACTTTGTGCGTGGCGTACCGATTGATCAGAACATGTTGTATGTGGGTGGCTTTTTCAACCTGTTGAATCCGTATGCTTTGTTGGGCGGCGTGGTTTCGCTACTGGGCTTTACCCTGCACGGTTCTATCTTCTTGAGTTTGAAGACAAACGGCGAAGTCTGCGAACGGGCTCAGGATATTGCGAAACAGCTGTGGCTGCCCACCTTTGGTGCAATGGTGGCTTATGTCATTGCGACCTACTTCTTCACCGATGTCCTCAAGCAGTTAGGCGTGAACCCTGGTCCCATCCCGATTGGTGGGGTTTTAGCCTTGCTGACAGCCGGCTACTTTATTTATTCCCGGCGCAGCGGCTGGGCGTTCTTCCTGACCGCGCTTTCGATCATCCTGGCAGTAACCAGTATCTTCGAGGTGCTGTACCCGCGTGTGCTGGTTTCCAGCCTGAACCCTGCCTGGAGCCTGACCATCACTAATGCTTCATCCAGCGACTACACCTTGCGAGTGATGTCGATTGTAGCCTTGATCTTCTTGCCCTTTGTTCTGGGCTACCAGGGCTGGTCTTACTGGGTCTTCCGCAAGCGTATTGGTCAGAAACCGGAAGAGCTGCACTATTAATGGATCCATTTCAACATGGATAGGTCAGGTTTTTGTGGCTTCGCATCAAAAACCTGACCTATTGTGTATACAGATTTGAATGCAAAAAGTTAAAAAAACCTGTTTTGGTCGTAAAAATGTTACTTTTTCGCTTAGAATCAAGGTAATCCAAATTTATTCAAGAGAGGCAACAGATGAGCTGCTGTGCAAAGAAAGAAGTTGTGGTTACTGAGAAAGCCAAGGCGATGGGCCCCTATTCTGTGGGTGTAAAAGCGGGTCATTTTGTATTTTGTTCCGGGCAGGTGGGCATGGACCATACCACCGGCAAACTGGTTGCGGGGGGTGTGGAGGAGCAAACTCGCCAGGTGTTGAAAAATTTGAGCATGATTCTGGAAGCGTCCGGCAGTAGCCTGGAGCAGGTTGTCAAGACGACCGTTTTTATGAACGATATCAATGATTTCGGGCGGATGAATGCGGTGTATGCTGAGTTTTTCCAGACCGATCCGCCGGCTCGATCTACGTTTCAGGTTGCTGCATTACCGGCTGGGGCGGCGGTGGAAATTGAAGCTGTCGCGCTGCTCTCACAGGATGATGACGCGGACTGCCACTGCAGTGAATAACCGCAGGTGAGCCGTAGAAGGAATGCCGGCTGAACAAATCTTGCTGATTGATGTCGAGTTTGCTATCCAATAGACCTCGCCAGGGGGCAGATCAGTCTATCTACCCTTTGCGAGGAGGGCGGCGTGTTGATCCGGGTAATCGATACCGGGGCGGGTATTTCAAGGGAAGACCGGGCGCAGGTGTTTGAGCCATTTTACTAGGTGGATGAGTCCTACAAAACAGGACAGAGTGCGACACTGGTTTAGGATTAGTTATTGCCAGGTAGATTGTCCTGGCACAGGCTGGGACAATTTGGCTAGAAAGTCAACCGGCACAAGGCAGCTGTTTTGTGGTAAAACTACCCTTATCAAGCGCCCGATTAACGAAACCTGATCGAAAACCGAAAGGCAACCGCTAGATGCCCCTCGTCTCCATCATTGTCCCTTGTTATAATGAACAGGCAACCATAGGCTTACTTTTGGAGGCAATTTGCGGGCAGACGATCCCGAACCAGGAGATCGAAGTGATTATCGCGGATGGGTTATCCACGGATCGAACCCGGGATGTGGTTCAATCATTTCAACAGGCACACCCAAATTTGACCATTCATCTGGTCGATAACCTAAAACGGAACATTCCGGCAGGATTAAACCGTGCGCTGGCGGAAGCCAGTGGAAGGTACATCATCCGTCTGGATGCCCATTCGGTTCCGGCGCCAGATTATGCGGCACGCTGTGTGGAAGACCTGGAAGCTGGCCTGGGTGAAAATGTAGGCGGCGTATGGGAAATTTGTCCTCAGGGTGCTGGGTTGGTCCAGCGGGCGATTGCAGTGGCGGCGGCGCACCCGTTTGGAGTAGGAGATGCGCGTTACCGCTATACTTCTCAGCCCGGATATGTGGATACTGTGCCTTTTGGCGCTTTTCGAAAAGAAGTGTTTGAGCAGTTTGGCCAGTTTGATGAGCGTTTGCTCACGAACGAGGATTATGAGTTTAACACTCGCCTGCGCTTGGGTGGGGGACGCGTCTGGCTGGATCCACGCATCCGATCGCGTTATTTCGCTCGCCCGAACCTTTCGGCGCTTGCGCAGCAGTATTTCCGATATGGTTTTTGGAAGCAGCGCATGCTGCGGCGGTATCCGCAGACTTTGCGCTGGCGGCAGGCACTCCCACCCTTGTTTGTACTAGGCCTGCTGCTTCTCGCGTTGCTTGCACTTTGGCTGAAGGCCGCTCAGGTGCTGCTTTTAACAGGGTTGGTTTTTTATGGACTGGTTCTGATCGCCGGTTCTATGAAAACTGCTCGCCAGTCCCGCGATGCCCGGCTGGTGGTCGCCGTCCCGCTGGCAATCATGACGATGCATCTTTGTTGGGGAAGTGGTTTTTTGTGGGGTCTCCTGGTGAACGGTGGTTCACCCAAATCTTAATTGGATGGTTTAGCAGTAATAATGGGTTCTATCAGCACGGCTCAAAAGTCATTTCAATTCCGTTTGCATCCTGGCGAGCGTAGAGTCATTCTCCTGGCAGGGGATGCGGTTATGGCTGGCCTGGCGCTGATAGTCAGTTTGTATTTATGGGGCCTTCGAGATTGGCTGGAATTTCCTGATCTATTAGCGAAACGGATCCCGCCCTGGTTCTTCTTGCTGCCCTTTTTCTGGATGATCCTGAATGTTGAACTGTACGATATTCGCCGGGCGGGCCGCCGGAGCGAAACCATTAAAGGCGTGTTGGGAGCGGCTGGAGTCAGCCTGATCCTGTACTTGTTTGTATTCTTCCTCTCGGACGCGGAATCCATGCCGCGCCGCGGCGTAGCAATTTTTATTGTTGTGTCTTCTTTGCTGATGGTGGTCTGGCGGTTTACCTACATTCGTGTTTTTACCGCGCCTGCTTTTATGCGCCGGGTTGTGGTTGTCGGCGCGGGGCGAGCCGGATCGACCCTGGTGCAGGTCGTTAAGGAGATGTGGCCTCCGCCGTTTTACCTGGTCGGGCTCATCGATGATGATCCTCTAAAACGGGATACCTGCGTGGAAGGTTTTCCAATCCTGGGCGGTTGCAATGAGCTTCTCCCAATTATTCAAGAGCATAAAGTAACGGATCTGGTTTTTGCTATTTCCGGGGATATGCAGTCCGATATGTTCCAGGCGCTCTTGCAGGCTGAGGAAGAAGGGATTGATGTAACCACCATTGCCATGATTTATGAGGATTTGTTAGGCCGGGTTCCGATCCGCCTGCTGCGTTCGGATTGGATCCTGCGCTCATTTTTGGATGAAGCCCGTGTGGATGGTTTATACGAGATTGGAAAACGCCTTGTCGATGTTGTGGGCGGTTTCTTTGGCGTGCTTTTCCTGGCGCTGGTTTTTCCTTTCATTGCGCTGGCAATTTATCTTGAATCGGGTGGACAGGTGATCTATACTCAAAGTCGCCTTGGGAAGCATGGGCGGGAATATACCATCATAAAGTTCCGCACGATGCGGGATGACCATGATGGTAATGGTGCGCCATTGCCTGACAAAGACCGCATCACGCAGGTAGGGCGGATCTTGCGTAAAAGTCACCTGGACGAGTTACCGCAGTTTATCAATGTGCTGCGGGGTGAAATGAGTTTGGTGGGTCCTCGTGCGGAAATTTCCCAGTTGGTGCTTGACTTGCAAGGCCACGTACCGTTTTACCGGGCGCGGCTGCTGGTCAAACCGGGCATCACCGGCTGGGCCCAGGTGAACTTTGGTTATGCTGCCACGGTTGAGGAAACAACCGTCAAGCTGGAGTATGATCTTTATTATATTAAGCATCGCAACCTGATGCTCGATTTTGTGATCTTGCTGCGCACATTTGGGACTGTGGTCGGTTTTCGCGGGCAATAAGTCGAGAATTCCAATATCTTCAACTGCGAGCGGCAGCGAACGTTGGTAGAGTAACGGATTAATGACAACACTTTCTGCTTCGAATTGGGATCGTTTTCTGGAAGACGATCCCAATGCACATCTATTACAAACCAGCGCCTGGGGTGACTTTAAAGCACATTTCGGCTGGCAGGTAGAGCGCGTGCGCCGTGAAAATACTGGGGCACAGGTGCTCTTTCGCCCGCTGCCGCTGGGTCTTTCGTTTGCATACATTCCGAAAGGCCCGGTTGGCCCAGACTGGCCTGCGCTTTGGCCAGAAGTAGACCGGGTATGTCGCAGTCACCGGGCGGTTCTGTTACAAGTGGAGCCGGACCTCTGGGAGCCGGAAAATGATCAGCAAATGCGCCGGTATGCGGCGCTGTTCCCCGGGTTTAGCGGTCGTTCCGAGCCTGTCCAACCCCGCAGGACCATCGTAGTGAGCCTGGATGGGACTGAGGAAGACTGGTTGGGACGCATGAAGCAGAAAACGCGCTATAACATTCGCCTGGCAGAAAAAAAAGGCGTTGTTGTGCGTATTTCATCGGACCTGGCAGGTTTTTACCAGCTCATGCAGGTAACCGGGCAGCGGGATGGCTTTGGGGTGCACAACCTGGATTACTTCCAGCAGGTCTACAACCTTTTTCACCCCACTGGCATGTGTGACTTACTGGTGGCAGAGTATGAGGGCCAGCTGCTGGCTGGCTTGATGGTGTTTGCGCGTGGCTCGCGCGCCTGGTACTTCTACGGCGCGTCTAATGATGCAGAACGCAACCGTATGCCAACCTACTTGCTGCAGTGGGAAGCCATGCGCTGGGCGAAGGCGCACGGCTGCTGTGATTACGATTTATGGGGTGTGCCAGATGCCGACGAAGAAGCCCTGGAAACAGGTTTTAGCGGACGCTCAGATGGCCTGTGGGGAGTGTACCGCTTCAAGCGCGGGTTTGGCGGTATATTGAAACGCTCCGCCGGAGCCTGGGACCGGGCCTATTTGCGTCCGCTTTACCCGTTGTACCGTTGGTGGGCGCGCAGGAGGCACGAAAGCGGATGACTACCTGGAACGCTGCTGAATGGGATGAGCTGATTGCAAAGCTGCCTGATGCGCATATCTTGCAAACCTGGGAATGGGGGCAGTTCAAGGCGGAATATGGCTGGCAGGTCCTACCGCAGGTGTGGCGCGATGCCCATGAGCAGGTCCGGGCAGCGGCGCTTGTTTTACGCCGGGCGCTGCCGGGTGGTTTGCGGGTGCTGTATGTGCCCCGCGGCCCGCTTGTGGATTGGCATGACCCGGAATGGAGCCGGCGAGTGATTTCCGACCTGCAAACCTTGTCCCGCAAGCAGGGAGCAATTTTCATCAAGATGGATCCGGAATTGATCCTGGGAACAGGCCTGCCGGGGAGTGAAACTGACCAGCCCGACCCGCTTGGCTTGCGCGTGCTGAGTGAGATGCAGGCCGCCGGCTGGCGTTTATCAGACGAGCAGATTCAGTTTCGAAATACCGTGATTATCGATCTACAGGGCGATGAGACGCAGTGGCTGGCGCGCATGAAGCAAAAAACACGTTATAACCTCCGCCTGGCGCAGCGAAAGGGGGTGCAGGTGCGCGTAGGAACCCAGGCAGATCTACCGCAGTTATATCGCCTCTATGCCGAAACCTCGGTGCGGGATGGCTTTGTCATCCGGAATGATGCCTATTACCTCACCCTCTGGCGAGATTTTATGGAACGTGGCCTCGCTGAACCTCTGATTGCTGAAGTGGATGGTGAAGCGGTTGCGGGGATTTTCTTGTTTTATTTTGCCGGGCGTGCCTGGTATCTGCATGGCATGTCACGCGAAGCGCACCGGGAAAAGATGCCCAATTATCTTTTGCAGTGGGAGGCGATGCGCCAGGCCAAGGCGCACGGCTGTCACCAGTACGATCTATGGGGCGCGCCAGACGTTTTCGCGGAAAGTGATGCGATGTGGGGCGTTTTTCGTTTTAAGGAAGGCCTGGGCGGTCAGGTGCTGCGCACGGCGGGTGCCTGGGATTATCCATCCCGGCCAGGACTATACCTGCTCTATACCCGGGTTTTACCCCGCATTTTAGAAGTGATGCGCCGGCGCGGCCGGGCGCGGACGCAACAGGAGGTAGCTGTATGACGGCACAAGCTTCGGTTCCTCGAATTCGTTTCGCGGCATTGCCTACCCCGGTACAACCGCTGCCGCGGCTCAGCCAGGCGCTGGCCCGCGAAACCGGGCGAGACGTCCCACGTTTGTGGATTAAGCGGGATGATCTGACTGGGCTGGCGTTCGGCGGTAATAAGACTCGTAAGCTTGAATATGTTTTGGCCGCGGCTCAAGCGGATGGCGCGCGCACGTTGGTCACTGTAGGTGCGGCTCAATCCAATCACTGCCGGCAAACAGCGGCGCTGGCGGCCCGCATGGGGTTGGATTGTATCCTGGTGCTTTCGGGCAGCGCCGCTGAGCAGCCCTCAGGCAACTTACTGTTGGATCAGCTGTTTGGTGCTGAAATTATCTGGACCAGCCGCCCAGAACGAGAGCAAACTTTACAGCAGGCGTTTCAAGATGCCTGGAAAAACGGCCGTCGGCCATACCTCATTCCCCTGGGCGCTTCAAATGCTTTGGGCGCGCTGGCATTTGAGGCTGCTTTCCAGGAACTGCTGAACCAGCCGGTGCAGGCGGACTGGATCGTTGTCGCTTCATCTTCAGGGGGAACCCAGGCCGGGTTGGCCCTTGGCGCGCGGCGGGCAAGCTGGCCTGGCAAGGTTTTGGGTATCAGCATTGACGAAGCGCAAGCAGAACTAAAAGAAACCGTTGCCCAGATTGCGAATGGGGCTTCGGATCGCCTGGGGGAGGCGCTGCGCCTCACGCCAGAAGAAATCAGCGTGAACGCGGATTACCTGGGCGAAGGCTATGGGGTGATGGGCGAGCCAGAGCGCGAAGCCATTCGCTTATTTGCCCGTTATGAGGGCCTGCTGCTCGACCCGGTCTATACCAGCCGGGCTGCGGCAGGGATGATTGACCTCATTCGAAAAGGCTTTTTCAATGCCAACGACAGCATCCTATTCTGGCATACGGGAGGCACACCGGCCTTATTTGCTACAAATTACGCAAAAGATCTACTGTGAGCCATCTAACGGCTGAGCCAGTGGGCGCCAGACTGGCGAGAAGTCGACGCCTGGATCAGTGGTCAGGCGTTCCTGGTTCGAGCCGTTGCTGTTCATCATGTAGATATCGTAGTTCTTGCCATCGGGCCAGCTTTCATAAGCCAGCCAGAACCCATCTGGGGAGGGATTGACGCGAGCTTCGGGCCCAACATCGGTTTTAGGGTTGGTCGGAATGCGGTTTTCAACTGGACTGGCGCTGGACCGATCTTCGTATTTGCGATAAACCAGGATGGGTGGAGACCCCGAGCTGCTTTGGCTGTAGAAAATGATGGAACCGTCCCTAGACCAGGCCGGCCAAAGGTTGTTTACTGGACCTTTAAGGGAGATAATTTGCTCATACTGCCCGCTGTCGGTGATGACCCAGATCTGGCTGTTAACATACTGCCACACGAAGGCTAACTGCATTCCGCCATTGGGGTTCCAGGCCGGCTGCTTGGCCGAGTACTGCGACTGAAAGAGCACCCGCGGCTGGCTGTCTTTTTCGTCCAGGTTAATCATATAAATCGCGGCAACCCCGTTACGCAAGGATGTATAGGCAATCCGGCTCCCGTCTGGCGACCAGGCCGGGTCAAAATCCCCTTCCAAATTGGAGGTAATTTGCTTGACACTGGTTTTGTCCGGGTTGCCTTCCGCATCGACATCGATGGTGTAGATGTTGGCGCCCTGGTAGGTATCTAAACGCCCTGCGCATGGTGAAATAAAGGCAAGCTTCAGCCCATCTGGCGCCCAGGTGGGCTGGCAGGCGCCATCTTTCATATTGGTGATCGGGTGTGCCTTTTTCGTGGCCACATCCATCAACCAGACTTGCATCGGGCCGCTGCGGTTGGATGAAAAAGCAATCTCCCCCATCCCACCCCCCGGCGGCGTCACGGTAGGAGTTGCAGTCAGCGTAATGGTTGGCGTTTGGGCCAGGATGGGTTCAGGTGATGGTGTGACCGTTGGTTCAATCGGGTCGTTCTGGAGCGCTGCGGGGTTTAGCGTGGCTGTTATTGTCGAAGTGGAAGGTGTTGGACCGCTGGTGAACAGTGCGTCAATCTGTGCCTGGCTGCTTGCAGTAGGGGTCACAGAAAAATTAGAAAGCACTGCATGGGCCAGGTCGGGCCGGAGGGCAGCGAAAAGAAAGGCGACAGCGACGAGCACAAGCGGAGTAGACAGCACCACCAGCCGTTTCGTGCGCTGTTTGCGCCGCCGGCGGGAAACCCACTCCCTGGATTTTGGCATTTCCTCAGCCGGTCCATTGTCACTAATGATTTCACTGCCTTCGCTTGATTGGTTATCGGAAGGCGGTGGTGAAATGACCGGGCGGTCTTGATAGTATAACGCCAGCTCACCGGACTCGACCAGCGCCTGCTTGAACTCTTCCGCGGTCTGGTGGCGATTCTCGGCATCCAGTTCTAATGCGCACTCGACCACTTCGGCCAGTTTCCGGCTGGTCTTGGGAGCCAGGTCGCGGATTGGGGTTAGCTTCGTTTTCCCGGTCATGCGCCCCAAGCCATCTTCCGGGATCACGCCAGTTAGCGCCGCATACAAGGTTGCTCCCAGTGAATAGATATCAGAGCGAGGATCGGTGCGGGCCGTTCCATATTGTTCTGGCGGGGAGTAACCAGGTGTCATCGCGCGAGCGCCGGTAGACGTCACCTGGCTGCCTTGCATAATTTTGGCCAGGCCAAAATCAACCAGCACAGCCTGACCTTCTGAAGTAACTTTAATGTTTCCGGGCTTGATATCGCGATGAACAATGGGGGGATGGCGCGTATGCAAGTAAGTGAGGGCATCACAAATTGAGATGCCAATCAGCACAGTTTCCCGTTCTGGCAGGGTGCCCATACGCTCCATGCGCTGGCGCAGGTCTTCTCCCTCGATAAAATCCATTACCAGGTACTGCACCTGGTTTTCCATGGCAAAATAATCGGTCACATGCGGCAGGTTGGAATGGCGTAACCCGGCCAGAATGCGCGCTTCCCGCTGAAACTGGCGTCCAAATTCATCCGTTAGAAACAGGTTCTCTTTTACCGCGACGGGAATATGCAAATGCTCATCCGTTGCACGGTAAACAGCGCCCATTCCACCTTGACCAAGAATGGAGATAAGGCGGTAGCGATTATTTAATAATGTCCCGGGCGTTAAGGGCATGAGTGCAGTCCGCTGGTTGAGATCCTGAAATTGATGGCGCCTGGCTCATTCCGCGCTTGAAAAACCCTGTTGGAACATGCCGAACGGAATTTACCTGGCAACCTATTTCCCTGTTTCAATATGCCTAAAGCTAAGAACGAAATTGTCTGGTTGAATTTTACCTTATCTCCAATTAAATCAGCAACGTATTGTCGTTATTCCGGCAAAAGACAGTGAAATTATCTATTTCTTAGAAGCTCAGAAAAAGGATCAAAATCAGGCTCGTGCAGGAATTTCTCGCTCAACTTGCATCCCCAACAAGTCACTCGAGAAGGTCCAGGTCAGGAGGCCAAGCGCCACGCCAAACCAAAGCGTAGCCAGGCGGATCAGCAGTGTAGCAGAGGTGGCGATTGCAGGCGCTTCACTCAAAGACAGCGTGAGAATCCCGGCGATGGAAACTTCCGCCGCACCCAGCCCGCCGGGTAAGGCGGAAGCTGCGCCAACCGCAGTGGAAAACGAAAGCACAAAGATTGCTGTCGCCAATAACTGCGTGCTGGGAGGCAGCCCAAGCCCCAACAAGATAAAGTAAAAGCCAACCCCTTCTCCTAGCCAGGAGACTATACCTAACAGCACCGCCAGGAGCGTGGCTCCTGGACGAAATAAGGTGAAGCTGCCCTCGTAGAATTCGCGCGCCCCATGCATGAAGCGGTTTACCAGGGGTAGTTTTTCCCCAAGGTCAAGCAAAAAGAAAGCCGCCGGGCGAATCTGCGAAAGGGTGACAATCACCAGCAGCAGGCCAAGTAAAGTGGCAAAAACCGGCCAAAACTGCGGGTATGCGACTACTCCCAGGGTTGAGAGGATCAAAACGGCGATTCCATCGCTGATGCGTTCAGCCAGTACAACCGAGATCCCTCGCCCCACCGGAATCTTGGATAACCGGTTCAGCCAGACGCCTTTCAACGCTTCGCCGACTTTCCCAGGGGTCACAGCAAGCGGGAAACCGGCTACAAATAATCTTAAACTGCGCGGCCAGGTCAGGTTGCGTACGCCAATTTGCCCCAAGTAAAAATGCCACTTGAGGAAGCGCAAGCTATAGTTGAAAAGGGTCAACCCGATGGCGAGGAGAAAGTATTGCCATTGAAAATGGAGGAGGGATTGGCTGACTTCTCTTAAATCTGCCATTAAAGCCAGACCTATTAAAACAATAAACCCCAGCAGCACTCCTGGTATCAAGCGTTTTGCGATCCAACTGGCCGGTATACTCATTTAGCCTTCTTTCCTGGTTATTATACAATAACCACTTTGTGAGAACGCTTACAGGGTTGTTAAGCCAGCCAGGGCAAATACTTTGTACTGCATTTACCCCTTTCGTTTTTGCTGGATACCGCTGAAGTTTGGGGTTTTGCGGAAAACCTACGGGCAGCGCCGCAAACTTACAGGGTGGGCGGCTGACTTTGCAAAGGCCCTGACCTAAAAATATGGGTTTGTGAAAAAATGACTTTTTTGTTATAGAATTAGGTTGCGGCTTTATGGGTTGGAAGCATCAGAGGAGGAATAATTCTTCATGGCAGATTTGGGATTAATCGCACGCTCATCAGATCATCCGGTCTTGGTGATTGGCGCTTCTGGGTTAGATGTAATTGGAACCCTGAAAGGAGCGCCACAGACTGGGCGTTCAAACCCGGCCAAGACTTGTTTCTCATTCGGGGGGGTGGGCCGGAATATCGCGGAGAACCTGGGCAGGTTGGGCCAGCCGGTTCAATTAATCACAGCAGTTGGAAAAGACCGCGCCGGCGAGCAACTATTATCTTATACAGCAAGTTGTGGCGTGGATGTGCGTGCCTGTTTGCAAAGCGGCAACTATACAACCGGCTCTTACCTGGTTGTGCTGAATGCTGAAGGCGGCCGCTTCTTAACCCTGGAAGATATGACGATCTTGAGTGAATTAACCCCCGCTTACCTGCGCCAAAATAAAGCGTTAATTGCTAACGCTGCCCTGATCTTTATGGATGCGAATCTGCCCCTGAATGCCCTGAAATCTCTAGTGCAGATGACCACTAAAGCGCGGATCCCCTTATGCGCGGATACAACTTCTCCCTTACTTGCTGAGCGGTTGATTCCTCACCTCGACAAACTGTTTATGGTCTCGGCCAACAGTGCCGAGGCCTCCATTTTGTGTCAGGATGAGCCAGCAGTAACAGATCAGTCCTCAGCCTTGCAAGCTGCGCGCCGGTTGGTCAACCGGGGAGTTAAACTCGCCGTGATTACCTTAGGGGCTACAGGGGTTGTATACGCTACCTCCGAAACTAATGGGCATGTCCCAGCGATTCGCACCAACGTCATCGATCCTACTGGAGCGGGGGATGCGCTGATCGCTACAGTCATTTTTGGCCTGATGAATGATATTCCGATTGATGAGTCGGTACGCCTGGGGGTTACAGCCGCTTCGCTGATTTTGCGTCACCGGGGGACGGTATTGCCGGGGCTTAGCCTTGAAAAGTTATACGATGAATTGGTGGTGTAAAGTTGATCCAACATCTTCCAGCACACTTTGTTTTAGGAGTGGATGCCGCCGGCGCACTGCGCTCTGGTTTTCCGGTGGTTGCTTTAAAATCGGCGGTGATAACCCACGGGCTGCCGCGCCCAGAAAATTTACAGCTGGCTCAAGCGCTTGAGCAGGAAGTGCGCGCGCAAAAAGCCACCCCCGCGACGGTAGGGATGCTGGATGGTAAGGTTGTTATCGGTTTAAGCCAGCTGGAAATAGAGCGCCTGTCTCACGCTGACCGGACCCGCAAAATCAGCCGGCGAGATTTTGGGATTGCTGTGGCGCGGGGCGAGAGCGGGGGGACAACCGTCGCTGGAACGTTAATTGCCGCTCGGGCTGCCGGTATTCGGGTTTTCGCAACGGGTGGGATTGGCGGCGTGCATCGGGATGCTCCATTTGATGTTTCGGCAGACTTGCCTGAGTTGAGCCGCAGCCCGCTCGTGGTAGTTTGCTCTGGGGCTAAGTCTATTTTAGATCTGCCGGCGACGGTGGAAGTGCTTGAAACGCTGGGTGTGCCAATCATCGGTTATCAGACCGATCATTTCCCAGCCTTCTTTTCTAGTGACAGCGGGCTGCCGGTCAATGTGCGTGTCGATTCCCCGAGTGAAGTTGTGCAAATTGCCCGCGCGCAGTGGGAGATGGGCCTGGAAAGTGCAGTACTGGTCGTGCAGCCGCCGCCTGATGAAGTCGCTATCCCGCACGCGCAAATCGAAAATGTAATTCAACAGGCGTTGAATGAAGCAGAGGAAAACGCTATTCACGGGGCTGCGCTTACACCTTTCTTGTTGGACCGCGTTAACCAGTTAAGTGGGGGCGCCAGCCTGCAGGCGAATCTGGCGTTACTGCGCAGTAACGCTCGCCTCGCCGCGCAGATTGCCGCGGCTCTTTTCCCACCACGCTATATTTAGAAGTAAATCGCCAGACGGTCTGAAAAGTCTGATTCAAGGGTGTTGAACCCGCAGATCTGCGGGTTCAACACCCTTGAAAACACTGTTTCTAGCGGGTAGGGCGGTCCAAAAACAATATTTGGACCGCCTGGCGATAGATAGTGCTTTTACTTATGCGGTGGCGCAGGGGTCAGCGTCGCCCAGCGGGTATCGGTTGGGCGCGGGGTGCGCGTGATGGTTGGCGTAAGGGTAATAGTCGGGGTCCGCGTCACTGTGGGCGTCTGCGTCACCGTAGGCGTGCGCGAACTGGTTGGCGTGATGGTGACCGTACGCGTGGGGGTTTCCGTGCGGGTAGGCGAAGGCCCGATGGTTGGTGAAGGAGTGGAAGTACGCGAGGGCTTGATGGTCGGGGTAGAGGTCGGTGGATTACCGGTGACGGTAAAGGTGCCGCTTGCGCCGTCAATCCATTGGGTGCCGACAAAGATGCGTACCTCATAGGTTCCCGGCTGCCATTCTTCGGTTGGCGGAGCCCATTGGGTGAAGCCATAGCCACCTGTACCGCCGTTCCAGGGCAGGGTTTCGAAGTAAACCAGTTCCCCATTACGGTACCAGATTGCGGACCACTGCGCGCCAGGCGTCATTTTGTCATAACTGAATACGCCGTAGATTTCACTGATCGGGTTGGCAAACTCTTCCGCCGGGTCCACGAGTTGGAAGTTTTTATCTAGTTGACGGGCAAAGCGCAGCCCGCTAAATATCGGCGCTGCCTGGGGCGTTATTGTGGATTCAAATTTACTTTCCACTTCGGGCGGCAGCATGGGCGTATCTGTGACGGAAGGCGTATTGGTGATGGTGGGGGTCAGTGTAATGGTGGGGGTTGGGGAAATGGTGGGGGTAATGGTCACCGTAGAGGTCATGGTAATCGTGGGTGAGGGTGGAAAAACCTGATACGCGACCGGTTCAGCATAGCTGTTAACAATAAACGAAGCGGCCCCAAATCCAAAGGCGACAAAAATCATGCGCCAGCCCTGCACCATTCGATCGTGGCGTTTACGAAAATACTGCAACCGGCGCCCAGCCTGAATTGAGCGAATGCCTAACATAAAGCTCACCAGACCGAGCAGCAGACTAATGATAAATGCGGTTTGTATGCTGGTTTGTATATCCAGTTTCATAAATTCATTCCAGATGGGCAAATGCAACGTTTGCATTATAGCACGTTGCATAATTTTTCTGAGATCAATGAAATGCCTTTTTGGGAACTTCCGGGTTCCTCTTTGATCACGGTAATACCCGGCGGACCGCCTTAAAAGTAGAACAAAATTCCATTGTAATCTGGTATAATCAACAATTGCGTTTGTCCTGTGGAGTAAGCTGCTCACAGGCAAGCCCTGACTGGATTGTGTTCGCTGGGTTCGGGCTGTAAACAAGAGGTTGGTATTATGTCACAAAATGTTATTCGAGTTGTTGGCGCACGCCAACATAATCTTAAAAATATTACTGTTGAGATCCCGCGCGATAAGTTTGTGGTTATTACTGGGCTGTCTGGTTCGGGCAAGTCTTCGCTTGCCTTTGACACTATCTTTGCCGAGGGGCAGCGCCGTTATGTTGAATTGCTTTCAGCCTACGCGCGCCAGTTCTTAGGGCAAATGGACAAACCAGATGTGGATACGATTGAAGGCCTTTCTCCGGCTGTATCCATTGACCAAAAAGCGACCTCGCGCAATCCTCGTTCAACCGTTGGCACGGTTACAGAAATTTACGATTACCTGCGCCTGTTATTCGCCAGAGTTGGCATTCCACACTGCCCGGTTTGCGGTCGGGAGGTTACCCGCCAATCCGCGCAGGAGATAGTGGAAATCATTGAAGGTTTGCCAGAAGACAGCCGCTTACTGATTCTGGCTCCGGTGATTCGGGGACGCAAAGGCACTTACCAGGCAGTCTTTGATGAGATTCGCAAGGCAGGCTTTGTGCGGGCGCGGGTCGATGGTCAGGTGGATAACCTGGATGAGGAAATCACGCTCGACCGGTATAAGATTCATACCATTGAAGCAGTGGTGGATCGCATCGTGCTGCGTAAACCAGAAAATGAAGAAGAAGAAAAATCCTTCCGCTCTCGCCTGACCGATTTGGTGGAAACAGCGCTTAAGGTGGGTGAGGGCTATCTGACGGTCAACAATCTTTCGGCAGAACCACCACGCGATCTGCTCTTCTCAGAGTATCTGGCCTGCCCGGAGCACGGCGTCAGCTTGCAAGAGATTGAACCGCGGACCTTTTCTTTCAACACCCCACACGGCGCTTGCCCAGACTGCCAGGGGTTAGGCTCGCGCCTGGAAATTGATCCTGATCTGTTGATTCCCGACTGCGACCGCTCATTGAATGAAGGTGCCATCGCTGCGATGGAATGGAACGGTCCGCGTGAGCAAAACGGGTACTACTGGCAGATGATTGAGGCAGTTGCCCGCCATAATCACATCAATCTGGATACGCCAGTCGGCGAAATCCCGCAAGAGAAGCTGAATCAGATTCTGTACGGGACCCAGGGTGAAGAAGTGTCTGTGCACGTCGAAGGGCGCAACGGGCGGCATACCACCTATAATACGGCCTTCGAAGGCGTAATCCCAAACCTGGAACGCCGCTATCGGGAGACGAATTCAGAGTACATTCGTAATAAGATCACCGAGTTCATGAGCGACCGGCCTTGCCCAACCTGTAAAGGGACGCGCCTGCGTCCTGAAGCCCTGGCGGTAACCGTTGATAATACGAATATCGTTGAGGCGACCAACTGGCCCGTTAACCACACCTTAGCGTGGGTTGAACACTTAGCAAGTGCAGAGACCCCTTTCAACGCTCGCCAGCAGGCCATCGCCGAACGTATCTTGAAAGAGATCCGTTCCCGGCTGGGGTTCCTGGTGGATGTTGGCCTGGATTACCTGACCCTCCGCCGTTCAGCGGGTTCCCTTTCAGGTGGTGAGGCGCAGCGGATCAGGCTGGCGACGCAGATTGGCTCGCGGTTGATGGGTGTGCTGTATGTGCTGGATGAACCTTCGATTGGCCTGCACCCCCGCGATAACGCCCGTTTGCTGGCGACGTTAAAGAGCTTGCGCGACCTGGGAAACTCTGTGCTGGTGGTCGAGCATGATGAAGAAACGATTACCGAATCGGACTGGATTATTGACCTGGGGCCCGGGGCCGGGGAACATGGCGGGCGCGTGGTCGCAGAAGGCACGCTGGATAAGATTCTGGCAGAACCTGAGTCACTCACTGGTGCATACCTTTCACGGCGGTTAAAGGTGCCCATTCCTGATGAACGGCGCACCGGAAACGGCAAGCACCTGACCGTGGTTGGCGCGAAGTCGAACAACTTGAAAGACCTGACGGTGGAGATCCCGTTGGGCAAACTGGTCTGCATCACGGGCGTATCTGGTTCCGGTAAGTCGACGTTGATGGTGGATGTTTTATACAATGCGCTGGCGCGCGACTTGAACCGGGCGCACACCCAGCCGGGCGACTATGAGCGGATTGAGGGTGTAGACTTTTTAGACAAAATCATCAATATTGACCAGTCACCAATCGGCCGCACGCCGCGTTCAAACCCCGGCACGTACACCGGCTTATTCGACGAAATTCGCCAGTTATTTGCAGAACTGCCGGAAAGCAAGATGCGCGGTTATAAGGCCGGGCGCTTCTCCTTTAACGTGCATGGCGGGCGTTGTGAAGCCTGCCAGGGACAGGGACAGCTACGCATCGAGATGCAGTTCTTGCCTGACGTTTATGTGCCCTGCGATGTGTGCCAGGGAGCGCGCTTCAATCGCGAGACGCTGCAAGTGCATTTCAAAGGGAAATCGATCTCTGACGTGCTGGACACGACAGTAGATGAGGGCGTTGAGTTATTCGCTGCCTTCCCTTCGATTGTGAATAAATTGAAGCTGCTGCAAGACGTCGGCCTGGGCTATGTGCGCATTGGCCAACCAGCGACAACGCTTTCGGGAGGCGAAGCGCAGCGGGTGAAGCTGGCGAAAGAGCTTTCACGCCGGGCGACCGGGCGTACGCTGTACGTACTTGACGAGCCTTCTGTGGGCTTGCATGCGGCAGATGTGCATAAGTTGATCGAGGTGCTCCAGCGCCTGGTAGATGCTGGTAACTCGGTGCTGATCATCGAACATAACCTGGATATCATTAAAGTGGCCGACTACCTGATTGACCTGGGTCCGGAAGGTGGCGACCGGGGTGGACTGCTGGTGGCTGCGGGCACCCCCGAAGAGATTTGTGAGATGCCTGAATCCTATACGGGGCAGTTCTTGCGGAAATACCTGGACGACGAACGGAATTATTCGGATAAACATGTCAAAAAAAGCTCGCCAGACTTGACGAGACTCGCCGAATCTGCGAATATCTAGTAAAATCACAGGTGTTCACGTCTTCCGGAAAATCAGAATGACAATCTAAGAACTGTAAGGAAAATCCCGATAGGACAACTTTATGAATCGCAAAGACTCGCCTCAAAGCGTGATTGATTCATACCGCCGGCGACAGCAAATGGCTCCCTACTTTATGGGTGGTCTGGCTTTGCTGCTCGTCCTGGTTGGTATTATCATCCTGGTGGTATGGTTCACCAATTCTGGCAAATCGAGCGTGGGTGGGGTAGCGTTGTTTGCTTCCCCGACTCCAACGGTCACGAATACTGCGACCGCCACACCGGTCACTCCAACCGCGACCGCTCCGAATACGCCGACTGTAACAGTCACCTCCACGGCTACCCAGACGCTGACGCCTTCGGGCCCGTTTGAATATACGGTCCAGGATGGTGACACCTGCTGGGATATCGCAGCCAAGCATAAAGTGGATCTAAGTGTGCTGCTGGCCTTGAATAATCTCGATACGAACTGCGCGCTTGCTCCAGGTGCAAAGATCTTGATCCCGCAAGCTGGTCTTGAACTTCCTACCAAGACGGCAATCCCGAATAATGTCACCGGGAAAACGGACTATATCGTCGAATCCGGCGATACCCTGGCATTGATCGCTTTGCGCTTCAATACGACCGTAGACGCCATTGTGAAAGAGAATAAGCTGCAAGACGTGAATAAGATCAGCGTAGGGGATAAGCTGGTCATTCCGGTGAATATCATTACGCCGACGGCGACCAAAGCTCCGACGCGTACAGTAACACCGGGCGGTCCGACCTTCACCCCGCAGCCGCCGACACCGACGAAAAGTTCATAGTCTGATCATCCCGTTTTTAGTGTGGGTTGCCCTACTAAAAACGGGATTTCTATTTAATTCATCATTAAGGGCCAAGGATTGTTTAGCTCATTAAGTCATTCACAAAGAATATCAAAGGCCATGCCTGCATTTCTAAGGGAATGAAAACGAAAACCCGGCGTTTTTGGGTTATCTGGATTCTCGCAGGCGTGTTTTTGATGGGGGTGGCCTGGTTCAGCACGCACTGGCTCGGGCTGCTGGCCCCTGAAGCGAATCTTCAGCGTGCCATTGGCGCCCGAGGGCCCATTACCTTGATTTTTCAGCAGCCCATGCAGCCAGAAAGTGTAGAGCTGCACTTCTCGCTGGCTCCACAAGTGGATGGAAAATTCACCTGGGATGCTGCGTATAAAAGTCTTTCCTTTTGGCCTGCGCAGCCGTTGCTGACCAATATGACCTACCGTTTGCACCTGCAAGCAGGCGCCAAAACTCAAAACGGCCTGGGGTTACCCAAGGATGCCACCTGGACGGTAACGGTGCGGACGCCGGAGGTACTTTTCCTCTCTCCCAGCCAGGCGCCGGAATTGTGGAAGGTGCCCAGCACAGGCGACGCTCCACAGCAGCTTACTCAGACTGGCGGACGGGTATTTGATTACAGCGTCTCTCCAGATGGCGCGCAGATCATATTCTCCGCTCGAAATGCGCAGCAAGGCCTGGATTTATGGACGGTCGACCGGGAAGGGAAAGCAGCGCAACAATTACTGCCCTGCGGACCGGACTGGTGCTTCAGCCCCGCGGTTGCGCCGGATGGGGTGCAAGTCGCTTACAGCCGCCGGCAGGTGTCCGGAATCCCTGGCGCTGGACCAGGCGCACCCCGCTTGTGGATTTTGAACCTGAATGATCGCTCGACCGAAGCGCTGTACCTCGATCCTTCTGTTAGCGGGTCTGACCCACTATGGTCGCCAGATGGTCATTGGCTGGGATTTGTAGATGATACCCAGGTGCGGATCATTAATATTGCAGCAAAAACCGATTTTTCTTTGCCTACCGGCGCGGGGGCAGCCCTGGCCTGGTCTCCAGACAGCCGGTATCTTTTGTATACCTATACCGAGAGCACCGGCGAGCAGCCCTACCAGGTCGTCAACCGTGTAAATGTTCAGACGCAGCAATCCGAGCAGGTTTTGGGCAGTTCGGGCGAGGATTACAGCATTCCAGACCTTTCCCCAGATGGGGCCTGGTTGGTAGTTGCCTGGCGCGCATTGGATGGGGGACCAGGCAGGCAACTTTACCTGCTGCACAGCGACGGCAGCCAGCCTGAGGCGATCACCGAGGACGCACTATCTCTTCATGCCCGCTATCATTGGGATTTTCAGGGTGAGAAGCTGGTTTTTCAGCGCCTGCGTTTGGGTGGCTCGGACGAACGCCCTGCGGTGCTGGTTTGGGACCGTTCTTCAAAGCAGACTTTACCGCTGGCTGAAGATGCATTCCAGCCGCAATGGCTGCCATAAGCAAGTTTTATCCGGCTAGAACAACAGCACAGTGGTTGTTGTTCTAGCCAGGAAGCGTCTAATGGTTAATGGGCTGGCGTATCTGAGGGTGTTGGGGTCGGGGCGGCAGCTGTTTCCGTTTGATCGGGTGTGGGGGATGCCCCAGAACCAACTGCAATTTTTACCCACAGGTCGCCGCCGCCATCCAGGCGGAAGAACTGCCCGCTCGCATTGCGCAGGCGGTAGAAGGTCTGATAACTGCCAGCTTTGCTAGGCGCGACCAGATTCATGGTTAATTCCACTTCTTCACCCGGGCGAACTTCATTTGGCATAGGGATGCTGTCAGGGCCACCCATTTTATCGCCCTCGATCCAGACCAGCGCGTAGGCAGCGGTCCAGGTCGTGGTACCAGTGTTTTTGATGCGCCAGGTTTTAGGGAAAGGCATGCCGGGGACAGCACCGGTGCCATCTGGAATGGTCACATCCGCGACGAAACTGCCCGCATCCGCTGACTTGGCCGGGCCCTGGGTCGCCACAGGCGCGGGAGTGTCTGTCGCCGCGGGGGGCTGCGTGGGCGGAGGAGCCACGCTTGCCTGAGGGGGTAGCGGTGTATCCATTGGGAGTGGGGGATTCGTCAATGAGGGTGTGGGATTGATGGGCGCATTTTGAGTCATTTCAGCGGCAACCGTTCCGGCGGCCTGGGTGATCAATTCAATAGGATCAGGCGTGGGCGTTGCAGCAGCAGAAGGCACACAGGCTGCTATAACGAGCGCACCGCAGAATAAGACAACCATGCAAAAAGGGAGAAGTTTTCGGTTCATCGTTTTCCTTGACTTTGTGAAAGGGTGAATTTTTGGAAGAAAAAAAGTAAATTCTCGCCGGGTTCATCATGCGAGTGCAGCAAATATTTCGTCTCGCACGCTGGCCTCAGGCTCTTGTTTCAAAGATTTATCCAACGCCTGGCGAGCCCTGGCAGTGTGCATTTGCCCCAGCGCCCAGGCGGCATGAGCGCGGACTAGCGCTTCAGGTTCATTTTCGAGCGTTTCGACCAAAGCGGGAACGGCGGCTGGATCGGGTTGGTTCCCTAATGCGACGGCAATATTTCGCAAATACCCGCGCCGTTTCGCGCGTTGGATGGGGCTGTGCCGGAACTTGCGGTTAAACTCCTGCGGCGTCAGGCGAAGCTCTTTGCGCAGCACCGGCCTGGGTACGCCCGGGCGGGGGGCAAGGGCGGGGTGTCCTTCTGGCGCTGCGAAGCGCAGGTTCCACGGGCATACGCTCTGGCAGATGTCACAGCCAAAGACCCAGTCGCCGGTTTGCGAGCGGAGTTCGGCTGGAATCGTGCCTTTGTTCTCAATCGTCAGGTAAGAGATGCAGCGTCCAGAATCAACAGTTCGGTCAGCGCGAATGGCTTCGGTCGGGCAGGCATCGATGCAGCGGCGGCAGGAGCCGCAAAAATCGTGACTCAGTGGTTGGCTCGGTTCCAGTTCCGTATTGAGAAACAGCTCACCCAGCAGGTAATACGAACCACTGCGCGGGGAGATCAGGCAGGTATTTTTACCAATCCAGCCCAGCCCTGCTGTTTGGGCAAAGTCTCTTTCAAGGATTGGGCCGGTATCCGTATAGGCGCGGGCATCGAGTGCCCGTCCAAGCGCTTGCTCCAGGGTATGCAAGAGTTCTTCCAGCCGGGGAGGCAGAACCTCATGATAATCGGCTCCCCAGGCATACGCCGCGACGCGCCCTAAAGCCTCGGCGGCAGGCCCATCTGGGATGGCCTCGGGGGCGAAGTAGCGCATAGCGACAACCAGCAGAGACCGCGCAGTGGGAAGGATGCGCTGTGGGTCGGCGCGCCGTTCGCGTGCCCGGTCTGTCGCCAGGTAGCCCATCTCCGCCTGTAGACCATTTGCCAGCCAGCGTTCGTATGTCTGCAAATGAGGCGGAGGGGCAATAGGCGCTACGCCAGCAAGCGTAAAGCCGAGGCGTTCAGTCTCGGCTTTTAGAAGATCGTACAAGGTCATGAAAAGACTTACCGTTCTACTGGGCCTCACAGGTTCAGAGGAACCTGCGAGACCCAAAATCGAGCCGATCCAATGAGCTGGAAAGGTCCTTTACTCGGTAGGTTAGTTGACGGTCACTTTGAAGTAAATCGGGTAGAAATTTACTCCATCTGCGTTCCGCATGGACCAGATGATGGTCTTATTACCACTTGAACTGGGCGCTTTAAGTGCAAAGACCAGCGTGACGGTCTCTCCAGGTTTAACTTCATGCGGCATGTTAAAGTCTGCCGGGCTGTCCATGCGGTCTCCAGCATAGTACACCAGGGTGTAGGCTGTACTCCAGGTGGTCGTCCCGGTATTTTTTAGGGTCAGGTTCATGGTGATGACATCACCCTGACCGGCGGTTGAACCGTCAGCCGGATCCTGTCCTACCAGTTCGGCTTTGTCACCCGTTGCTTTCGGCGGGGGGGCCACTACAGCAGATGTGGCGGTTGGCACACTGACGACGGCAGCTTTGGTTAGCGTAGGCTGGCCCGGCGCGACGGTGGCAGTGGCCTCAGCGGGCTGTAAGACTGCCTTTGAGGTAGCGGTTAATGCCGCTGCAATGTTGGGGTCCATCGTGTTGGTGGGCATTGCCGTCTCAGTTGGGGCGGCTGTGGGGGGCTGCACGGCTTCGGTTTGGGCGATCCCGGCCTGAACAGTCTCAGCAGCCTGCGTATAAATCGCATTGGCATCTACTGTGGGTGCATCGGGGGTGGCTTGCTGGGCTGAACAAGCAGCCAGAATCAGACTGGCGATAACCAGGAGCGTAAGCCCGGCAAGGGTTTGCTTTTTTGTCATGTTTTCCTCCGAGGTAATAAGTACACTCTTACCAATTACGAACCATAGCATGAGCCTGAAGAAATTGGAGCGCAGAAGTTATTCAGCCTGCCAGGCAGTTTTCAGGGTTGTGTATCTCCAAGCAGTTCATCTATTGATGGATCTGAAGGTAGAGAGGTATTGAAGTAGAGTTTACCACGAAATCGAAAATAACTCACGGCTCCAGGATGGATCTCGATATCCTCCTGATAGCGGTCATCCAGATAGTCAATGGTAATTTCATAGTTTCCGGCGGGCAGATCGCTTAGGACCAGGTTTTCCTGATAATAGGGATCGCTGTTGACGGCCTGGTTACCGTAAGTGCGTACGACCCATTTTTGGCCGGTGTCTTTATTGCGCACGGTGACGTCCTGCCCATCCAGCATGGAGCCGTTGGTATTTTTTAACTGGCCGACCAGTACGCCCCAGCCTTGAGGAGGGGATAACCAGAGTTCCGGGTTGAAGGTGGTGAAGTAACTATTGCGTTCAATGCGGACTTCAAAATGCAGGTGGGGTCCGGTAGTTAGCCCGGTGGTGCCCACCAGCCCCAATACATCCCCGGTTTTGACTTCTTGGCCGGTGACCACCTTCGTTTCTTCCATGTGCGCGTAAACAGTATAGAGATGCTTGCCTTGAAAGCCAAAATCGTGGCGGATGGTAACGGCCAACCCGTAAGGGTCATCCGGATTATCATTACCGTAATACAGTCCATACCCGGCCCATACAACCTTACCATTCGCCGCGGCTAATACAGGGGTATGGCGGGGTGCGGGGATATCGATCCCGGTATGCACGATGTCTGAGCTGAAAAATACGCCGCCGTAGCGGTAATCGGCCAGGGGCCAGTTGACTTCATCGGCGGCAATCGGCCGGTTGAAGTAGAAATGGTCGTGCGGCCCGAGCGCCCAGGGCGTGTCATATAAGGGCGGTCGCCAGAGGGAGATCGGCTGCGGGCCAGGGGTTGGCAGGGTGAAACGCAGCGGAGCCTCACCGGCCACTGCCGCTGGAACCGGCGCGGTCGAGGTCGCCTGAAGCGGCATGGTTGGTTGCACCAGCCGGGTAGGTGTGGGAATGATCGGCGGGCTGACGGCATAGCGGCAGCCAGACGGGACCAGCAGCGTGAGCAGCAGGGCCAGGATCGGCAGAATGCGGACCGGACCTTGGGACTTGAAAATCCGCGGTTTCATGGGAAGGTCGGGTCTGGCAGCGGCGTCCAGGTGGGGCGGTAGGTGGGTACGCGGGTCAGGGTAGGCGTAGGTGTTGGTGTTATTGGCCTGGGCGTATATTTGGGGGTTTCAGTCGGCGGCAGGGTATAGGTGGGCATGGGCGTCGCGGTGGACAGGGCCTCGGCTGGGTAAAGGTTGGCCATCGCCTGATGCCAGTCTAACCCGCCGCTCATGACAAACTGGTTAAAGCGAATGGAGGGATAGAACGTGCGCCAGTTAATCCAGGAAGGCAGACGCTCCCAGCCATATCGGTTCGCAAGCTCGCTCAAATCAATCCAATAACCACCGGGCACGCTGCCTGACTTACCTCCTTGTTCGTAGGATTGGGGATCCCCGGCAAAGCGGGCATTCAGGTCCCAGACCATATCGGAGAGAGGCTGCCCCATTGATCCATCCTGATAGCGCGCCTTCAGGTAAACATGCCAGTAGGTCTGTCCGCTGAAATCTTCGCGAGAAATGGCCATCCACCCGGCGGAAAGCAGGAGGGGGTTTACCGCAAAGGCCCGTCCGGTATACAGCCAATCTTCTTGCAAGGTGGGTGCAGATGGCGAGGTAAGCGGTAAATAAGCATTTTCCAGGCTGGAGAGGGTATCCCAACCTGTTTCAGCGGCAACCTGCTGGCGAAGTGCATTGAAAGCTTCATCTACGGCATCGAGCAGCAGAGGCTGTGGGGCGGTGACATCTGGCAGGGATACCAATGCGGCACGGTTCGCTGGAGAAACCGTCTGGGTTATGACCGGTTTCCACAAGGCTGGTGCTGGGGAGTGATCCGGCTGGCGCAGGGTCGCATCCAGCCAGGCGGGCAAAGGACCTTTAACCCAGGTCATGCCATATACTTCGCCGGGCAGGACCAGATACGGCAGGCTAGTCCGGCCAGTCGCTGTGCTGTATGCGGCCAATCCGGTCTGGTTGGGGTCGCGGATTTCACTAAATAACTGGCTGCCATCCGGGCTCCAGGCTGCCTGGTCGCCATCCCCAGCATAGCGGAAGTGCAGATTCGGCTGGCTGGCATCCCAGATGGCCAGGCGGCGGTCTCCGCCCTCTTCAGCAGCCCAGGCCAGGTGCTGCCCATCCAATGACCAGGCTGGCGCGCGGTCTCGCGACAGGGGACTATGGCTGATATTAACGAAACGATCATCGATGTGGTCCAGACGCGCCAGCCAGATTTCTTCATCGCCGGTGCGCGAAGAAACAAAGGCAATTTCCCGCCCCTGCGGCGACCAGGCCGGGGAACAGTCAATCCCAGGATCATCTGTCAGCTGAATGGGGGCTGCCTCAGGATCAGTCAAGGATTGAATGTAGATATCCAGGCTGATACCGTTGTAGCGTTCATAAGCGATCCACTGCCCATCTGGAGACCAGGTGGGCGAGCCTTCATATTCAGGCGTGTCTGTTAAGCGGGACTGCTGCCCGGTCTTCAGATCGAGCACATAGAGGTCCCAGTAACCGTTTTGTCGGGAGGTATACGCCAGGCGGTCGCCCTCAGGGCTGAGGGCTGGGTCGAGATCATCCCAGGGATGGTCGCTCAGGCGCGTCAATGGCAGGTAGGTGGGGTGGTATGCAAAAAGGTGAATGAAATTTCCATCGCGCATGGCGAGCAGCAGCACCCCTTGCGCGTGCAAATTCTCATCCAGAGAGCCGTTTCCTGGCAGTTGAATAGAAACCATGGTCTGCGTTGGTTTAACAGGTTGTGCAGCAGGGCCGGGGGTCTGGGTGGCGGTCACAGCCCGAGATTCCACTTTGGCGGGTGGCAGAAAAGGCAAATGAATACCATATTGTTCTAGCTGTGGATGATAGAACCACAGCAGGAAAGCCAGATTGATGACGATCAACAACAGGATCGCGAGCAGCAGGCCTTTCGATGACACGCGGAAAGTGGGTTTCATGCAAAAAAATTGTAGCACGTTCCAAAACGCGCGCTAAGCCCCCTGGGCTAGCCTATCAAGGTTGTAAGGAGAGCAGTTGCATGGGATCAAACATTTGAAACAGACCGCTGACCCGCCAGGTGCAGTAAGTGGCCATTTCTGCATCTGAAGCTGACGTATCATAATGCGCCATTTGTGGAAAGGTTGCGCCTGAGGGACCCACGCGAGTTTCCAGGTGCAGATGCGGGTTGACTGATTTCCCCGTGGTGCCCACTTCGCCCACCTGTTGGCCGCAGGTGACGTTCTGCCCAATCGAAAGCGTGGGGGTCTGGTTGAGATGGGCATACAGCAGGTAGAGTGAGCGCCTGCGGCTGGCATAGTCCACCGGGTCTGCTGGGCAGTACAGGCTGGGGGCGGGCTGGATGGTTGGGGCAGGGGTGGGCGCTGCCAGTGGGTTTTGTAGCTTGGAAGGAAATTCATCCAGGGAGGTCTCGATAAGGATGGCATTGCCATAAGGGGAGCGGTTCTGAATCACCCCGGCGACTCGACCGTTCAATACGGAATAAACCGGCAGCCCAAGCATTTCTTTGTGATCCCCACGGCTCCAATAAGCAAAGTCTGCGCCGTGATGTCCATCATCCATGCCCGGGCGCGGCGCCTGAAAGGGGTTCTTCAACAAGTCTGGTCCGCCCATTTCATCAAGGCGAATGCCTTCCAAGGGAGAGCATAGCTCAAAAGAGGGGGCAGTGGTTGCTGTAACAGTCACGGTTTTTGTGCGCGTAGCCGTATAGGGCAGAAGTGGTGTTACCGTAACTGTAGAAGTTGGAGGCTGCACACTGTGGGCGGCGAGCGTCGGAAAGCTAGCGGCAACCACCGTTTGCCGGGGAATTGCTGTGACAGCCTGCACTTGAGTTGGGCCACCTGTAACGCAGGCGGGCAGCAGGAGTGTTAAAACGACCGGCAGCAGGCGGCTGTATAATCGCCCCCTGCGAGTCTGTTGAGGAATGCGTTTACTCATTCTCCTCGAAGCGCATGCTGTACATCTGATGATACAAGCCCTGTTTTTCGAGCAGCTCCGTATGCGTGCCCTGTTCGACGATTTCGCCATGATGCAGCACCACAATGCGGTCAGCGTTGACAACGGTGGAAAGGCGGTGGGCGATGACAAACGCCGTGCGGTTTTGCAGCAAGCGGGTCAGGGCCTCCTGGATAATCTGCTCGGTTTGTGTGTCGATGCTGGAAGTGGCTTCATCCAGGATGAGGATGTGTGGGTCAGCCAGCAGCGCGCGAGCAAAGGAGATCAACTGGCGCTGACCGACGGAAAGAATAATGCCACCTTCTTCTACTGGCGTATCGTATCCCAGGCGCAGCTTGCGGATGAATTCATCTGCTCCGACCGCTTTTGCCGCAACCTCAACCTCTTCATCCGTGGCATCCAGGCGGCCAAAGCGAATATTTTCACGGACCGTGCCGGAAAACAGGAAAGGATCCTGCAAGACAATCCCCATTTGCTGGCGTAGGCTCTTTTGAGTCACCAGCCGGAGATCGTACCCATCCACCAGGATGCGCCCACTGGTCGGGTCGTGGAAGCGGGAAAGCAGTTTGATGATGGTCGTTTTCCCTGCGCCTGTTTTCCCCACAAAAGCAATCGTTTCTCCAGGATTTACAGCCAATTCGATGTCTTTAATAACGAGTTGATCATCATCAGAGTAATGAAAGGTAACATTTTCAAACTTAACTTTCCCTTCAATCGGAGGAAGTTCTTGGGCATCGGGGTTATCGAACACCTCGATGGGGGTATGCAGCAGGCTGAGGATACGCTCACCACTGGCCATGGTGGTCATCAATTCATTGTAACGCAGGCTCAGGTCGCGGATTGGGTCGAAAAAGCGGTCGATGTACAGTACAAAAGCCACCAGCACTCCCGGAGTAAGCGCCTGCCCTAACAGGGCCGTTCCGCCAATCCAGACGACTAAGGCCATGGCGATTTTTGCCAACATGTCTACCGAGGGAAAGAAGATCGAGATCAGTTTCGCGGCGATGAGATTGGCATTCAGGTTGTAGCGGTTAACCACTTCACTGAAATAGTTGTAGTTCGTATCTTCACGGGAGAAAGACTGCACCACCCGCACACCGTTGATATTCTCGGCCAGTACGGAATTAACCCAACTGATGGCCATGCGCGAGCGGCGGTAATTATCCCGGGCGCGTTTGCGAAAGGCAAAGGTCATCACTGCCATCAGCGGGAGGATGGTAAAGGTGAGCAGGGAAAGTTTCCAATCCATGATCAGCATGGTGATGATGATGCCAACCAGGGTGAAGGTATCCCGGGCAACAGCAAGCAGCGTCCAGGTGATAAAGTCGCGCAGCACACCCACATCATTAATCACCCGCGAGATCACCCGGCCTACGCTGAAATGACTGTAGAAGCTCAATGACAGCTTTTGCAGGTGCGCGAAGGTTTGTTCGCGAATGTCGTATATGATGGACTGGCCCACTTCCGCCATGGTATTGACTCGGGCGTAGTTAAAGACCCACTGCACCAGCTGGAGGAAGAGGAACAGCAGGGCCGTATTGCGCAGCGAAACAATGGAGTTCTTAGCGATGCCTTCATCGACGGCTCGCGATACCAGATAGGGTACCGAAACCGCAGCCAGGGAACTCAGCGCCATGTAGAAAGCGGAGATCAAAATGGTGCGGGTATAGGGTTTCATAAAGCCGAGTAACTGGTGAGCGATTTCCGGATCGTAATCCTTGTAGGGCAGATCCTCCAGTTGGGGCGGCGTGGTTTCAGAAAAGTTATTGTTTGTATTCGCAGTTGTTGTCGTCATATTTGTCTCATTCGAACTGGGCGCGTTTTTGCGCGCGAAGCTGTTCCATTTCTTCCTGGAAGCGTTCCTGATCCCGCAACTGCAGGTCGTAAATATGCCGGTAAAGCCCCTCTTGCTTGAGCAGTTCCTGATGTGAGCCGCGCTGAACAATGCGGCCCTTATCCATTACCAGGATCAAGTCAGCCAGGCGGACGGTAGAGAGACGTTGGGCGATGACAAAAGTGGTGCGGCCTTGCATTAATCGCGCCAGGGCTTCCTGAATCAGGTGCTCGGTCTGCGAGTCTACGCTGCTCGTTAAATCATCCATGATCAGGATGCGCGGGTTCATTAGTAAGGCGCGCGCAATGGCAATCCGCTGGCGCTGTCCGCCGGAAAGGGTAACGCCGCGCTCGCCTACCTTGGTTTCATACTGCTCGCTCATTTCCATAATAAATTCATGCGCCTGAGCTGCTTTCGCTGCCGCAACGATCTGATCCATGGTTGCATCTGGCCGGCCAAAGGCAATATTTTCTCGCACGGTCGCGGAAAACAGCAAAGATGTTTGCAGCACGATGCCTATCTGGTCGCGCAAGGATTTTAAATCCACCTCACGTACGTCTCTACCATCGATCAGCACTTGCCCGCGAGACACATCATAAAAACGGGGGATCAGGTTGATTAATGAAGTTTTGCCAGCGCCGGTCAACCCCACCAGGGCAATGATCTGATTCGGCTGCACGTGCAGGTTAATCTCGTGCAGGGCATGGACTTTTTCACCCTGATAGCGGAAAGAAACATTCTCAAAAGCAACTTCGCCTCGGAGAGGGGGCAGCTTGTCGGCTTGTGGTCGGGAGCGGATCTCGGGCGGCATATCCAGCACTTCGAAAGTACGCTGCAGTCCGGCGCTGGTTTCTCCGGCTGAGTTGACCAGCCAGCTGATATGCTGCACCGGGCCGGAAAGCAGCAGGACATAACTGTTGAAGGCCACCAGTTCACCCAGGGTGAGCTGGCCTTGAATCACCATATTCCCGCCAAACCATAGAATCAACAGGATGCTTATGCCGACCAGCAGGTTAGAGGTAGGCATCACCCGCGCCATCTCCTTCACAACGCGAACCTGGCGCTTATATAACGCGCGGTTCGCATCTTCAAACCGGCCAACTTCAAACTTCTCGCGGGTGAAAGCGCGTACCACCTGCACTCCAGTCACATTTTCTTGCAAGCGGGCGGAAAGTTCGCCCAGGGCATTATCGGCATCAAGGAACATGTGCCCCACCCGTTTGCCAAAGCGGGTGGTCATCAGGGTCAAAGGAATCATGGGTAAGAGGGAAATCACGGCCAGCAGGGGCTGGGTGATAAATAAAACGAGAATAATTCCAGCCATCAACAGGAGGACGCGAGATAGTTCGATCATGCCGCTGCCAGTAAAATTTTGTAAGGAGCGCACATCTTCGATACAGCGGCTGATGAGCTGTCCGCTTTGCGTATGGTCATGAAAGCTGAACGGCAGGCGTTGGATGTGATCATAAAGGCGGTTGCGCAGATCATACGCGACGCGATGAGCCAGCCATTCAGAGGTGTAACGGTTGCCAAAACCAATTGCCGCGCGCAGGATGCCCAGACCGACCAGGATGCCGGCGGCGATGTAGATAAAGTGAGTTTGTCCACCAGTCAGGCCGATATCAATCACCTGGCGGATCACTTCAGGGTAAGCCATGTCAATGCCGGTCATCAACAGCAGAAAGAGCGCAGACAACAGAATCTGTCGAAGGTAGGGCCGCAGCAAGATGCGAAGGCGTTTGATTGATTTCATCTTATTTCTTTTTCCTTACCGGATTAACCAGGTTTCAAACAACCTGCCCTAAAAGAGCAACTGTCAGAGGATGATGGAGGTCAGGCCATTCAATACCATCGGCTAAAGGCGACAAAAAAGAGCCGGGTTCAAGGTCCCCCAGGCCCGAATAAAGCGATAAAGTGATGTGGCTACATGGAGTATACTGCCAAATACCGACAAACACTTCAACAGTAATAGAACCTGTAAAAATTACTCGTTATTTTCGTACGTTTCGAACGAAACCTGCTTCTGATCCACCTGCCCAATTTCAGGGTAAACCAGGCTGGCCGTGAGCAGGTACTGACCTTTGACTTCTGGGCTGCGAATATGCATCGTAAATGCCATTTTCGCTTCGATGCTTTCAATAATGGATATGCTCGAAACTTCCTCGCCCGCCGGGTCAGCGATTTTTACATGAATGTCAGGGCGTTCACGAAAAGGGGTCAGGCTCAAGTGCACGCGGACGCGGCGACCTTGATCTGGCCATGGTTCAGGGCGCAGGTCAATAATGCGAACTTCCTGGGGAGGAAGACCATCTTCGGGAAGTTGGTAAAAGTTAGGCTGCAGCATGAAGGTCCATCTCCTTGGCCTCCATTATACCTGAACAAAAAAGCGTGGTTCTCACAATTTGTGGTCAAACCTGTATAAATTTTCGAAAGGGCTGGCTTAAAAGTGCTGGTTTAATGAATGCCCTGGCGCGTGGTTGGCGCGGCTCAATCTCGCCAACCACGCGCTTGAACCACAAACTATTTATCAGGAAATGCGCCGGCTCTCCATGTAAAACCTTTTTTCACGAGCTTCGCCCATAGAAAACGTCTTACGGGGCAGGGAACCATCTACAATGACCGTTTTGAACAGGTCATTTTTATCCATGCCGGGCAGGTAGAAGCCCAGGTTGCCCGGTTGAGCCCCTAACCGGCAGACCGTTTCCGTGCCGTGCACGTAATCCACCTGTTTCGCGCCGCCTGACTTCACCCAGGGGTCTAGAAACGCCTGCAACGTTCCAACGGAAAGATTGGAGGGAGGTTCTATAATCGAAGCTATCCAGGCGCCCTGGCTTGAAAGGATCCCGAAGGCCTGGACTGGCCCCTGCTGCCGGTCTACTGTAGAGATCATTTCTTGCGGGCTTTCAACTTTCTGAAGGTGCAGATGTTCACCAAAGCTTTGTTCAAGCGCTTGTTTCCAATCTTGCTGGACGCCAAATAATACCCGGTGGATTGGCTCGAAGTTCAAGCCTGCGGCGTGGATATTTTCAATCTCTACCAAAGCATAGCGGGCGGGATGATCTGGGCCGACCTGCGGTTTGAGCTTTTCCCAGATTGATTTGGCTGTCGCCAGGGAGTGGTTTCCATCACCCATCGCGAACAGCAGGACATCTTGATCTTCGCCAACCTGATAGTGCTTGCGGAAGCGCTGCGGGTCGGCTAACTGTCGCAGGGCCTGGATTACCTGCTGCTCCTGCTGCGCGTCGCTCACCAACCAGCCCTGCAAATGGCCACTGCCTAACATCAGGTCCGTATCATACAGGGGTTGCAGCGTAGAGGTCTCAAGCAAAGGCTCGATGACCGTGCGTTCGGGGTCATCGATTAGCACCAGGATATGCGGCAACTCAAGCGGAGCGCCTTCCCGGATGCGTATGCGAGGTGGCAGCCGCTCGAGAATGGTACCCTCAGTAGCGCGGATCAGGGATTGCGCCCCTTTACTGAAATCATACTGGTCCAGGTCCAGAGCAAGCATTAAGCCGTGACGCGTACGGCCATCCACTTTTCGTTCCACAAGGATTAAGCCATCCTGATGGATCAGCAGGTTTTCTTCCAGGTATTGGCGCATCCTGGCCTGCGAGCTGTGAATGCGCTCTTGTTCTGCCCGTGTCCCCAGGTAAACCTCTGGCAGGATCATGTTTAAGGTAGAGGGAGCATCGCCAACCACCTCGCGCACCTTCTGCCAGTATTCCGGTTCAGAGGTGAACTGATCACAGGCGATCACAGCCCATTTCTTCAGGTCGACTGTCTTATTTGGGAGAAGGATGCCTCCCACCTGCACGCCAATATCCGGATAATTTCGCATAAATCAGCCTCTTTTCCTTTGAGATCGCTGATTTATTGTAATGGATCTCGGAATGAATGAATAGTTGAAAGGCTGTAGCAGATAAAAAGGTGCGGCTATGATTTAACCGCACCTTTTTATCTGCGAAAACTCCGGAAGTTGATCTACGGGTTTTGCCCGGTAGCATTTTCCCAGGAATAGCGAATCGCTTCTTGATAACGGTCCCAGGTACCGGGGTGCTCGCGTTCCCAGTCCTGCTGGACATTGGGCGCTACTACATCCCAGGTACTGTTCTGGTAGCGTATATCGCTTGCCAGTCCATAGCCATAGCGGTAAGCCGGCACATAATAGTCATAGGGATACCCCGCTTCGGCCAGATAATTGTTGTAATGGTTGCGATAAGTGGGATTCTCCGCGTCAAAGTCGCTGTCGTAAACCGCAGCGCCAAACATGCCTCCCGGCTGATTGACTGCTTCCGGCACTTCAGCACTTCTGCCAGTGTTTGGCACGGATGGAGGCACAGCCTGGCCTTCGGGATTGTACCCGGTCCAACCTTGCGCGCGCCACTTGGCGACCCGTTCGTTAATATCCACCGGGTCATGGTCATTGAGGATATCCGTAATCGGATCCGTATTGAAATCTTCTGCCTGAACTGTGACGAGCACGCCGCCCCGCCGGACGCCCTCGGCATAATATCCCGCTTCTTCTTCCGGGATACCCAGACCAATCAGCGCGCCTAATAAACCACCCGTCACTCCCCCAGCGACGGCGCCAACACCTGCGCCGGTAAGGGTTGAAAGGGCAACTGCCAGGGGGCCAGCCGCCAGGACCGGGCCGATCCCAGGGATGGTCAGGGCGCCTAAACCAACCAGCAAGCCGCCAATCCCGCCAATCGCGGCGCCAATCCCCGCCCCAACCCCAGCGCCGGCGCCGGTTTCATCCGCTACATTTTCACCGGTGACTTGATTTGTCTCCAGTTTGTTATACCCATAATCACCACTGGTGTTATTTACAACAATGCTAATATTGTCGCGTGGAAAACCATGGTCGACAAGATCACGAACCGCGGCTTTCGCGGTTGGGAAGTCATCGTATATTGCTACTACAGTTCGAGCCATTTTTCCTCCAGGAACAAGCGTAGGCTTGTAACGCATCAACGAATTCTTATAAAACTATAAGCGGCTGGAGGAAATGACTTAAGTTGGGATACCCCTTGAAAACCTTGGGAGCTTCCCTAAACTGAAGAAAAAAATCTTTACAGACGGTACTTAGGAAATTTACATCCCCGCCATAAAGGCAATTCCCAGGCAGCCAGGACCAGTATGCGTGCCCAGGACCGGGCTGATCGGAGAAAGCACAGCTTCGGAAACATTTTCCGGCGCAAAGCGCTGGCGCGCCCGCTCTAAGAGCAGCTCGGCTTCCTGTGGGGCATTAGCATGCAGGCAAGAGACGCGCACCGGGCGGCGATCACCAACCTGCTCTACAAACAGGTCTAGCAAACGGTTGAGCGCCTTGCTCATCGTGCGCACCCGTTCAATGGCATCTACATGGCCGTCTTTCAACTCCAGGACCGGTTTCAGCCCCAGCGCGGTACCCAGAAAGGCCGCAGCGCCCCCAATCCGGCCTCCCCGGCGGAGGAACTCCAGCGTGCTGACGGCAAAATACACCCCTGACTGTTTGCAGCCCTGCTCGACCAATGTTTTGCATTCCTTTAGAGTCGCGCCCTGTTTTGCTGCGCGGGCTGCCAGCAGGATGGGAAAGCCCATAGCCATAGCCGTGGTGTCAGAATCGACTAAAGTGATGCGATCGCCGGGAAAATTCTCTTTGGCTTGCGTCGCCGAATCAAGCGTTCCAGAGAGCTTGGAAGAAATATGAACGCTGAGGATATCATATCCTTCGTCCAGCAGCTGTCGATAGAGTTTGGTAAAGGCCGCGGGGGTGGGTTGCGAGGTGGTAGGAGTCACTTTTGTGGTGGGCAGGCGGGAATAAAATTCGGCGGGTTGAATATCGATGCCATCCAGATAGGTCTGCTGGCCCCAGATAACCTGTAAGGGAACGGTAAACAGGGCCAGTCCATTTGCCAATTCTTCGGGAATGTTCGCGGTGCTATCCGTAACCAAAGCCACTTTTGACATAGTGATTTCTTCTCCTCAGCTTTGAAAATTTCCTTTGATGTTCTTCTGCCTGCGGTCAGGGCTTGTTTGCGGTATAATAAGACCCAGTGGCTGCCGGTTGCTTCATTATTAGGCAAAACCCATCCGTATCAGAATAGTTACGAAACAACAGGTTTCGAAACGTACAAATGGTGCAGGGTGGAGCAAATAAAAACCACCCTTGACCTTTCTTGCCGAACCAGCTAAAATCCAGGACTGCGCCTGCCACGTTACTGAGTAGGTAGTAATTATATTCGAAAATTTTCGTTTTTCAGGGACGGTTTGTAACAGAAGTGTTTGAAAATTTAACGCAGCGACTTGACCAAATTTTTACGCAGCTACGGAAGCGCGGTAAGCTTACCGATGATGATGTAGATTTAGTGATGCGAGAAGTGCGCATGGCCTTGTTAGAGGCGGATGTGCACTATAGTGTCGTCAAAAATTTTGTCGCGCGCGTTCGGGAACGGTCGATTGGCGCAGAAGTATCCAAAGCCTTGAATCCTGCTCAGCAGGTGATCAAGATTGTTAACGAAGAACTGATCGCCACCTTGGGCGAGCCGGCGCGCTTGAACCTGACTGGTCCCCGCCCGCGGGTGGTCATGCTGGTGGGCTTGCAAGGATCCGGTAAGACGACTGCCGCGGCAAAGTTGGCGCGTTTGCTGCGCTCGCAAGGGGAACGTCTGCTGCTGGTGGCAGCCGACCCTTACCGCCCCGCAGCCGTAAAACAGTTGCAAACCCTGGGTGAGAAGGTCGGTGTGCCCGTATTTTACGAGGAAGGGGTTAAACCACCAGAATTGGTCGCCAGGGCCTATGATCAGGCCCAAAAGGGCGGTTACACCATCATGATCGTGGATACCGCCGGGCGCTCACAGTTGGATTCCCAGTTGATGGATGAGTTGCGCGCCATCACCGGCCGCATCCAGACCGCGGATACGCTCCTGGTCGTGGATTCAATGATCGGTCAAGAGGCGCTGCATGTTGCTGAAGGCTTCCGCGACGCGATCCCACTCTCCGGCCTGGTGATGACCAAAATGGACGGGGATTCGCGCGGCGGCGCGGCGATTTCGATCCGCAGCGTGACCGGGGTGCCGATTAAGTACCTGGGCACGGGTGAGTTGATCGAAGCGCTGGAAGCTTATGACCCTGGTCGCCTATCCTCGCGCATTTTAGGCATGGGTGACATGATCGGCCTGATAGAACGCGCTGAAGCGGCTTTCGATGAGAAGACCGCGCGTGACCAGGCGGAACGCTTAATGACCGGCCATTTTACCCTGGAGGACTTTTACAAACAGCTCCAGCAGGTGCGCAAAATGGGCCCATTTGCCCAGATCCTCGAGATGCTTCCAGGGAACCTGGGGCAGGCTGCGCGTGGAATTGACCCGCAAGACGCCGAGCAGCAGATGAAGATGACCGAGGCTATTATCAATTCGATGACTCCCGGTGAGCGCCGCAATCCGGATGTCTTGAATGCCAGCCGCAGGCGACGCATCGCCCGCGGCTCGGGAACAGAAGTTCAGGATGTCAACCGTTTGATTAAGCAGTTCCGCGAGGCGCAGCGGTTATTTAAAACGATTCAGAAAACTGGCGGGAAAGGAATTCCCCGTTTGTTTGGTTAGGCTGGTGGTATGAGGAGGTTCACGCGTCCTTTCCGCGTTCCCTCACCCTCCTTGTCTCGTCAGGCTGGCCGTTGTGTTCAACAAGATATACTCAAGCTTTGTACTGAAGGAGAAAGATTTCAATGGTTCGTATTCGTTTACGTCGTGTTGGTCTACGACACCAGCCCAGCTATCGCATTATTGCGGCGGATAAAGAAGCTCCCCGCGATGGTCGTTTTCTCGAGGTTATTGGGTTTTATAACCCACGCACTGACCCCTCAACCGTAGAAATTAAAGAGGACCGCCTTTTTGATTGGATGAGCAAAGGTGCCCAACCGAGTGAATCCGTGGTTAAACTGATGAATATGGTCGGCGCGACGGACCGCTTTGCGCGGTTCAAGGCCGGCGAGTTGATGGAGACTTTGCAGGCGGAAGCTAATGCTGTCTACGAACAACGCAAGCCAGACAGCAAGACACGCGTGAAAGAAAACAAGTAAGGTACGGAAGGCGAAGAGCCTGGGTCCGTTTACGGGACCTGGTGTTCAACCAGGCCGTAACGGCCTGATCGTCACTTCGCGAAAGGAGTAACCGTGAAGGAACTGATCGAGTATATCGCCCAATCCCTGGTGGATGATCCCAATCAGGTGCAGGTAGCGCAGTCGCGCGGTGGGGCTGGAAAGCTCCGCCTGGAACTGCATGTCGCCAGAGAAGATATGGGGCGGGTGATCGGTAAAGGCGGCCGAGTAGCCAATGCAATGCGTGTTTTACTGCGCGTGGCGGCTGCTCGGGAGGGAAAGCAAGTTACGCTGGATGTGATCGAGCCGCGATGAAACGGCGACGCCAGGATCCTCCGAACCTACCAGAACAAGATCCATCAACAGGCTCGCCCGGCGAGGGCGAGCCTGTATTCTTGGCTGTTGGCCGTTTACGCCGTCCGCATGGCATTCATGGCGAAATATTGATGGATGTTTTAACCGGTTTTCCTCAGCGACTGCACAAGGGAAAAACGGTTTTCGCCGGTGAAAATCACGAGCCGATCATAATTGATGGGATTCGCGGTCGAAATAAAGAAATGATCTTACATTTCGAAGGGATGCAGACCTCTGAAGAGGTAGGCCGCCTGCGGAATATGATTATTTATGTAAAAGCAGCTGACCTGCCGAAGCTTCCGGAAGGGGAATATTATCATCATCAACTGCTGGGAATGTCTGTGGTTGATGAAGCAGGTACCCCTTTAGGGGTATTAACGGATATCCTGGAAACTGGGGCAAACGATGTCTATGTGGTGAAAACCCCAGAGGATAAAGAACTGCTGCTGCCCGTGGTGGATGAAGTTATCCTGGAAGTCAACCCCGAACAGCGCCAGATGCGCGTCCGCCCCCCGGAGTGGCGTTAGCCGGAGAATTCCGCATGGATTCAAAAGCATATTGGGTTGGGTTTAACCTGGTTAAGGGCATTGGCGCAGTCCGGTTAAAGGTGCTGTTGGATTATTTCGGCAGCCTGGATGCCGCCTGGGCTGCTCCGGCGGACCAATTACGAGCGGTAGGGCTGCCTCCAAAAGCCCTGGAGAACCTGCTGCGTATCCGGCGCGACTGCTCGCTTGAGGTTATCTGGAATAATCTCCAGCGCGCCAGCATTCGCGTGATGACCTGGGAAGATGCGGATTATCCGGCCTATTTACGCGAGATCGACCAGCCACCGCCGGTGCTGTACTTGAAGGGTGATTTTGTAGCAGAAGATGAATGGTCGGTAGCGGTGGTCGGCACGCGCCGGGTGACGGTGTATGGGCGGCAGGTGGCTGAAGAATTGGCAGCCTTCCTGGCGCTGCATAAGATTACAGTAGTCAGCGGGCTGGCGCGGGGAGTAGACCGGATTGCGCATGAGGCGGCATTAAAGGCTGGCGGGCGCACGCTCGCCGTGCTGGGCAGTGGTGTTGACCGCATATACCCGCCTGAACATAAGAACCTGGCGGAGCGCATTGCCGCGCAAGGGGCCGTCATTAGCGATTATGCCCCAGGCACACCTCCCGAAAGCGTAAACTTTCCCCCACGCAACCGTATCATTTCTGGCTTGTCGCGGGCAACGGTCGTGGTCGAGGCAAGTGAAGAAAGCGGCGCTTTGATCACGGCAAATTTTGCTGTGAATCAGGGCCGGGAAGTATTCGCGGTTCCGGGCAGCATCTATGCTCCACAGAGCAAAGGCGCAAATCGCCTGATTGGTGATGGCGCGCATCCGCTGCTGCACTTTGAGCAAATCCTGGAACAGTTAGACCTGGAGCGGGTGCAGGAGCACCAGACGGCGCGCGTCCTTTTGCCCGCAGATGCTACCGAAGCTCGTTTATTGCAGTTTCTGTATGATGAACCGCAGCACATCGACGAGATTTGCGCACAGGCTGGCTTGCCAATTGAGCGGGTTTCGGCTACACTCACGGTCATGGAACTTAAGGGGATGGTGCGCCAGGTTGGTGGTATGAATTTCTCCCTAATTCGCGAAAACTTAGCTGATTACCGGACAGAGGATAATGTTTGAACATTTCTATGCAGTAATCATGGCTGGAGGGGAAGGCAGCCGCCTTTGGCCTCTCTCACGCCAATCTCGCCCAAAGCAAATGATTCAGCTGGGGTCAGAACGCTCGCTTTTCCAGCTGGCGGTCGATCGTCTGAAAGAGATATTTCCACCAGAGCGCATCATGGTGGTCACGGTCGCCAGCCAGGCTGCGGGCCTGCAAAAACAGTGTCCGGAAATCCGGCCCGAAAATTATCTGTTAGAACCTTTGCCGCGCGGGACAGCCTCGGTAGTGGGACTGTCTGCGATAGCTGTGCGCCAGCGCGATCCCCAGGCTGTGATGGCAGTCCTGGCGGCGGATCATCTGATCCAAAATGTGGATTATTTTCACCAACTGCTCCAAGAAGCGCATACTCTGGCCGAAGATGGCTATCTGGTTACCCTGGGTATTCGCCCCAGTTACGCCTCGACCGGGTATGGCTATATTCAACGTGGCAAGCAGTTAGCGGCTTACCCTTTCCTGGCCTATCAGGTACAGCGATTTAAGGAAAAGCCAGACGAAGAAACCGCCCGCCAGTTTCTGGTCAGGGGGGACCACGACTGGAATTCAGGTATGTTTGTCTGGCGTCTGGACCAGGTCTGGTCGGAACTGCAGCAGCAGATGCCTGATTTGGTAGAAAAGCTTGACCAGATCGCGGAAGCCTGGGATACTCCCGAGCGTGACGAGATGTTTGAGCAGCTCTGGCCTACCATTAAGCCCCAGACAATCGATTATGGTATTATGGAGAACGCTGCCCGGGTGGCAGTCCTCCCGGCAGCAGACCTGGGCTGGAATGATGTTGGCAGCTGGGATTCAATGTTTGAAGTCTTTTCATCGGGACCGGAAGGAAATATCGTTCTCGATGCGGAACACCTGGGGATTGAGACAGGAGATTCATTAATCGTTTCTGATCATTCCAAACGATTAATTGTCACCCTGGGCGTGGATAATTTGATTATTGTGGATACCCCGGATGCGGTTTTAATTTGCTCGCGCAAATCAACGCAGAAAGTCCGGGATGTCGTTCGTCTCTTAAAACAGAATGATGATCCGAGACGCTAATAGTAGGAGCATGACCTTTGGAAGCTTATTGTGTAAAGTGCAAAACCAAGCGTGAGATTCAAAATCCTCAGGCGGACTTTTAACGCCACCGGTGCGCCGGTAACGCACGGAACATGCGCTGTTTGCGGAACAAAACTATATCGCATTGGACGGACGGAAGCGCATGAAAATTTGACCCCGCCGCCAAAACGAAAGAAAGAACCCCCAGAGCGAAAAGGCAAGCTGGTGATTGTCGAATCTCCGGCAAAGGCTAAAACGGTAGGGCGTTTCCTGGGAAAAGGATACATCGTACGCGCTTCAGTGGGGCATGTGCGCGATTTGCTGCGTTCAGAGTTATCTGTGGACGTGGATCATGATTTCAAGCCGAAGTACCGCGTACCCAACGAGAAACGCCCGGTCGTCAAAGAGTTAAAAGAACTTGCCAAAACCGCTGAGGAAGTTTACCTGGCGACGGACCCCGACCGAGAAGGGGAAGCGATTGCCTGGCACCTGCTGGAATCGGCTGAGATTGACCCATCGCTCACCAAGCGCGTTGTATTTCATGAAATTACGCAATCGGCAGTCAATGATGCCTTCTCGCATCCGCGCGAAATTAATATGGATCTGGTGGATGCGCAGCAAGGCCGCCGCATTCTGGACCGGTTGGTGGGTTACAGCTTAAGCCCCTTATTGTGGGAGAAAGTGCGCAGCCGCCTGTCCGCAGGACGGGTGCAGTCTGTAGCTTTGCGGCTGGTGGTGGAACGCGAGCGCGAAATTGATGTTTTCGTTCCCGAAGAATACTGGACGATTGAAGCGGAACTCAAACCCGATGGTGTCGATACGACCTTCATCGCGCGCCTGGCCCGGCTGGATAATGAAGAACCCAAGCTGCCCAACGAGGAAGTCGTACACGGTCTGCTGGAAGACATGGAACCGGCCGAGTATGTGGTCAGTAAGGTGAAACGCGGTGAGCGCCGGCGCAAACCGGCTGCCCCATTTATCACCAGCACCCTCCAGCAAGAAGCCTCACGGCGGCTGGGCTATACGGCCAGGCGAACGATGGCCCTGGCGCAGCAGCTTTATGAAGGCTTGGATGTGGGTGAAGGCGGCGCAACCGGTTTGATCACCTATATGCGTACCGATTCGACCAATATCGCCGAAGTGGCGCAGAAGGAAGTGCGTCAATTTATCACTGATACCTACGGTAATGATTTCTTGCCTTCTACTCCGCCGCAGTATAAGACACGCGCGGTTGGAGCGCAGGAAGCGCACGAAGCCATTCGCCCGACCTCAGTACTGCGCCAACCGGACAAGATCAAGAAAAAGTTGAGCAGCGATCAGTTCAAACTCTACCAGCTGATCTGGCAGCGCTTTGTCTCCTCGCAAATGGAAGCGGCGGTGTACGACACGCTTACTGTAGAGGTCACCGCGGAAGGGAAGCAGCATAATTACCTGCTGCGGGCTTCTGGCTCGGCGCTCAAGTTCCCCGGTTTCCTGGTAGTCTATGAAGAAACGCGTGATGAAGACCAGGCCCCTTCGGAAGATGGTGAAAATGTGCGTATTCCGCAGCAGATCACCGAAGGCCAGCGCCAGGAGTTAATCCGGCTGATACCCGAACAGCATTTCACCCAGCCTCCACCGCGCTTTACCGAGGCATCCCTGGTGCAAACCCTGGAAGAAAACGGTATTGGCCGCCCTTCCACCTATGCGCCGATCCTGTCTACCATACAGGAACGGGGTTATGTCGTCCGTGACGGGAAGCGCTTGATGCCGACCGAAACTGGGATGCTGGTTAATGATTTGCTGGTGGAGCATTTTCCCGAAATTGTTGACCTGAACTTTACTGCCACCATGGAAAAGGACCTGGACGAGGTCGCGTCAGGCGACCGGGCCTGGGTAGATGTCATCCGCGGCTTCTATTCCGATTTCGCGCCGCAGGTGGAACGGGCGAAGGAAGAGATGCCTGCCACCAAGGCTGAACTGGAAAAAGTCGGCAGGGCCTGCCCGGAATGTGGTCACGACCTGGTTATTCGCTGGGGGCGTTACGGCAAGTTCATCAGCTGCAGCAACTTCCCCACCTGCCGCTATACGGAGCCCTGGTTGGAAAAGATCGGCGTCAAGTGCCCGGACTGCGGCGGAGAAGTCGTCGAACGCAAGACGCGCAAAGGGCGGGTTTTCTATGGCTGTTCCAATTATCCGACCTGCCAGTTCACTTCCTGGAAGCGCCCGATTTCGACTCCTTGCCCGAAGTGCAGCGGAACGCTGGTGATTTCAAATAAACGTGAAGTGCAGTGCCTCAAGTGTGAGGAGAGCTTTTTACAAGAACAATTAAATGAACCCCTGACCGAATCGGAAACACGCCAATCTTAAAGTAGGCCTTTGCTTCACGGCTGTACTCAGGCACAGTTGTTGCAACAAGAACACAATGAAAGATTGCCTCTACGAAGGTTGCATACTGTGTGAGTTTGTTCTAAAATGAAGTAACTTTTCTCACACAGTATTTGCTGGCCCTAACAAAGAAATACATGACACAATCAGGAGCGAGGATATGGATAGGATTCGTGGGCAAATAACGCAGCCAGTTCTCATTGGTGCAGGAGTCGGCCTGGTCGTTGGACTTATTATCGGGTTATTCTTTGCCTGGGTCGTCTGGCCAGTGCAGTGGACGGATCAGCCTGTATACCAGCTGCGGCCAGACTTACAAATGGATTACCTGGTTATGACGATCCAATCGTTTGAGCAAACCGGGGATGTTCAAGTCGCAAGCCGGCGCTGGCAAGAATTAGGGCCAAACAAAATGGCGCTGCTAGAGCAACTGCAGGCGCAGCCGCCCGCGACGTTGGGCCAGGATGCGATTGGCCGGTTTGCGGCAGCCGTGAACGCAGGCCCGCTTACAGGCGTCCCCACCCCGCCTCTTGGAGCAACTGCAGAGGTTCCCGGCACAACTACGGCGGCCGGCTCTGGCGCGCTCACCTGGGTGGTGGTTGTGATGTGCTTGCTCACGCTGGGGATTGGCGCGCTGCTGGTTTACCTGTTTTACTTCCGCAACCGCCGGCCGGCCATCGCCGCGAATCGCGCCGCAGCCCCGGCTGCTGGGCGTACCTCGGAACAGGCTGCTGCTTATCCTGAGGGGCAAGAGCCGCCCATTGTACAATACCTGACCACGTATAACACGGGCAATGACCTTTACGATGACTCTTTCAGCATCGATTCGCCTTCCGGCGAATTCCTGGGTGAGTGTGGCGTGGGCATTTCGGAAACGATTGGTGTGGGGGATCCGAAGAAAGTTACTGCATTTGAGGTCTGGTTGTTTGACAAGAATGACATCCAGACGGTTACGAAAGTGTTGATGAGCCAGCACGCCTTTAACGATAATAGCATCAGCCAGAGGTTGGCCTCCAAAGGCGAACCGGTGTTAGCCGAACCCGGCAAGCGCATCTTGTTGGAAACCGCAACCCTCCAATTGGAAGCCCGGGTAGTGAATATGAATTATGGACAGGGCGCTTTACCTGCCAACAGCTTCTTTGAACAAATGACGTTAGAACTGGCCGTCTGGCCTAAAGCCTAAAAAGATTGAATAGAATCAAAAAACCGGCCGCGATTTCGCGGCCGGTTTTTTGATTCTATTCAATCTTTAGGATTTTGAAGTGGATGGAGCCGTTTGGCGTTTCGGCAGTGACCGTCTCGCCCACCCGATGACCGATGAGCGACCGGCCGATCGGCGATTCGTGCGAAATCCGCGACTGAGCCGGGTCGGCTTCCTTGGTTCCCACGATGTAATAGGTCTCGGGATCGTACTCTTCTTCTTGAATAGTTACGTGCGCGCCAATATCGACCACATCCCGGTGGGTTTTGCTTTCGTCAATAATTTGCACATTGGTTAAAATCTGGGTTAGCTCTTGAATGCGCCCTTCCAAAAACCCCTGATCTTCCTTGGCTGAGATATAGTCAGCATTTTCAGAAAGGTCACCTAGTTGGATGGCAGCGCGAAGACGTTGGGCCAGTTGGTCACGAGCCGGGCCTTTCAAATACTCCAGCTCATTGCGTAATCGTTCGGCACCTTCAGCAGTCAAATAATGAACATCACTCATATGAATACATCCTGTTTATTTATATTGAATCTATGGTAGTTTCGTAGGATCAAATAATTTGGTATGCTCTTCTACGGCAAAACGATCCGTCATTCCCGCGATGTAATCGCAGACTGTACGCTCAATGCTGCGTTCAGGGATTAAATCCTGAACATGCTTGGGTAAAATCATCGGCTCAGAACAGTAGGCTTCGAATAGGGCTGCAATAATTTGTTCTGCCTTGACTGCCATGCGCATCACCCGATAATGACGATACAGGTTGTTATACAAAAAATCCTTCAGTTCACGATTGCGGCGGTGCATATCCTCACTGAAACTGACCACATTATACGGCAGGCGCTGTAACTCGTCCACTGAGCGAACTCCGCTTTCGCGCAGGCGTTGGTCTGTCGAATGGATCAGGTCGTTCACCCCAATTCCAATCAGGCGGCGCACAATGCGATGCCGGGCAAGGTCGTCCACCTCGCCGCCCTCCCAACCGATGCTCTGCAAAACAATTTCCCATAAGGAAAGGCCATCCAGCATCGTGGCCGAGATCATCCCCGAGCGCAGGCCATCATCCAGGTCGTGAGCAGTGTAGGTTAATTCATCTGAAACATTTGCGATCTGCGCTTCAATATCTCCCCGCAGATCAGGACTGAAATCGCGGGCATCGGAGATATCGTACTCGGTTTCGTGTTTGACCAGCCCTTCAAGCACTTCATAGGTCAGGTTTAAGCCAGGAAAATCAGGATAGCGATGTTCCAGTTCCGTCACAATGCGGAAGGATTGTTTGTTATGGTCAAAACCACCGTGCTCGCGCATCAGGCGTGCCAGGATGGTCTCACCCGAATGGCCAAACGGTGGATGTCCCAGGTCGTGCGCGAGGCAGATGGCTTCTGTCAGGTCCTCGTTCGCCCCAATTGACCGGGCAATGGTGCGCCCGATTTGCGCAACTTCCAGCGTATGCGTCAGGCGGGTGCGATAGTAATCCCCTTCATAATTGATGAAAACCTGGGTTTTATATTCCAGTCTGCGGAAGGCGGTGGTATGCAATATTCGGTCGCGGTCGCGCTGGTAAGCAGTACGGTGGTCCGCCTCTTCTTCCTGGTAAAGGCGGCCTTTCGAATTCTTACTGCGCGTGCCATAAGGCGCTAATTGTTGGCTCTCGAGATCTTCAAGCTGTTCGCGGCTGTAAATCATAACCTCCCTCCTTTTCTTTGATTTTACACCAAGTAGAGCTTCTTTAGGAATTACCACCAGGTTTGGCGCTGTGAAGGCGGGTTCCTGGGGTTGCGCCAAGCAGGGCTTCGCTTAAATTTCCCGGGCGAGAACCAGAAAATATCAGGGCGGTAAACTCGGGCAGGAGCCGGGTGAGCGCTAACATGCCGCTGACTTTCTCGAGCATCCCGCCGGTCACGTCCACACTGGCCGATTCACCAATCTGGGAAGCCAGGTCTGTAAAATTCTCTGGAGTAATTTCAGCAATCAGCCGGGTGCTGGCCGGGAAATCTGCCCAGACGCCTGCTTCGAGACCGGCCAGCAGAATCCGGCGCGGGTGCAGCTGGCGCGCCAGATAAATGAAAAGTTCTTCAGTGGAAAGGATTGTGCCACCGCGTTTTTCGTCAAAGATGGTGTCACCGTTGATTACAGGAATCAGCTGGGCTGCGAGAGCTGCCTGGAGAGGGGCAAGATCCCAACGAATGGGCTTGCCGTCCTGGGCCAGGACGGCAGCGGAAGGTGGAAAGGCAATCACTGGCAGCCCGGCAGCCGTCAAGGCTTCGATGACCAGCTGGTTCAAGGCCCTGGCTTCTTTCCAGACCTCGGCGAAACCTAACCAATTTCCCGCGTTGTGTACGCCCTGATGGGTGCCGTGTTTACGCGCCGCGACATGCCCAAACGACCCCGAGCCATGACCTAAAATCAAGGGCAAATCCGGGCGCACGGCACGCGCAGCGGCGATTTCCGCTGCCAGGCGCGCTAACACATCCGGGCGCGCGGTGTGAGGCTGATCTTTATCTGTAATTAATGAGCCGCCGAGTTTGAGAAAAGTGAGGTTTGCAAAATCCATAGGTACCAATTACTTGATTTCCGTGGTGATCACGTTGACCGCCCCGGCCTGCCACAAAGCTTCAGCGATGGTCGGAGCACTGCCTGCTTCTGCCAGGGCAATCATGTTTCCGCCGCGCCCGCCCCCGCATAACTTCGCCCCACCCGCGCCTGCCTGAAGCGCCGCAGCGATCAGGCGGTCAAGTTCGGGCGATGATACATCCAGTTCTTGCAGCAAGGCCTGGTTCTGCGTCATTAATGGGCCGAGTGCAGTGGTAAGCCCACTCTCCATGGCCTGGCGGGCCTGGCGGGTGACTGCGCCAATCTGATCAAAAAGCTGCTCATAGCGGGTGGGGTTGGCTTGCCAGCGGCGGCGTACATCTCCCACAACTTCTCCAGTTGAACTGGTTATCCCGGTATGGCCGATCACCATGCTGAAAGGCACAGCCAGGCACAAACGCTCGAAAGGCTGCCCGCGAACGAAGAAAACCGGCTGTGTATAGGCAATCACCGTGTTGTCAATGCCGGAAGGCGTTCCGTGGTACTGTTGGTCTACCCGGTAAGCAATCTGGGAAACCTGTTCATCTGCCAGCGGGTGCCCCAGAAACATGGAAAGCGCGCGGGCTATGGCGACGGAAACGGCTGCACCAGAGCCCAACCCGGCGGCAATCGGAATAGTGGAGTTGATTTGCAGCCGCAGCGCAGGCAGGTGATCGAGTTTGAGTTGTTGCATCACGCTGTACAGGGCCAGCGCCAGGGGATGATCCTCTGGCAGGTCCGAAAGGGAGCTTTCTAGCCCCACTTCACGAGCGATAATCTGTACCTGCCCGGGTTTACCGGTTGGGTTAGCTGAGACGACCACACGGGCCTGCACCTGGGTTACTGGCACAGCAATGGCAGGGCGGCTGTAGACGACGGCGTGTTCGCCAAACAAGATAATCTTTCCAGGGGCAGAGGCCATGATCGCGGGCATAGGCTGAATCGCTAAAACAGTTTTGGTAGAATGTAAATAATTAACAGGATCGACATCCCCCATAAAACAATCGTCGCTTGCAAGGGCCGATCCACGAGCAGCAGCTCTTCAGGTGCGCCTCCCTCATGCTTGACCTGAATCAGGTACAGATAGCGGAAGATACCGTACAGCACAAAGGGGATGGTCAGCATCATGGTATGGTTGGTGGGTAGATTGGGCGCAGAGAAGGTGTACAGACTGTAAGCCAGGATGGTTGTGCTGGAAACGACCGTGATTAACTGGTCGAGCAGCGGGACATTATAGCCTTCCAGCACCCGGCGGTGAGAATGGGCATTTTCTTCCAGTAAAGTGAGTTCAGCGCGCCGCTTGCCAAAACCAATATACAGCGACAGCAGCGTGGTCACCACGTACAACCAGGGAGAAAAGCGCTCTACGTGAATAATGCTCACCCCGCCGCCCACGCGCAGCACGAAACCGAGGCCGATGATCAGCACATCCACCAACGGAATATGCTTAAGCCAGTTGGAATAGGCCAGGTTGACCAGAAAGTATGTAAAGGCGATCAGAAAGAACTCTGGCGAAAGCAGGAAAGCAGCGGGAAGGGTGATCAGCAGCAGGACAACGGTCGCGCTAATGGCCACCGAAACCGGCAGCTTGCCTGAGGCGATCGGCCGCAAGCGTTTGGTTGGATGCAGTCGGTCGGCTTCAATATCCATCAGGTCATTGACGATGTAGACGGCGCTGGATAAGAAGCAGAACAACATGAAGCCGATCAACGAGCGAAATAGTGGAACCGGGTTATTAAAACTCAGCTGCCGGTCAAACACAACTGCCGCTAAGACAAAGGCGTTTTTGGTCCACTGCCGGGGACGCATGGTTTTGATGAGCGCGATGACCATGCTCAAATGATAGCATAAGTAGCCGAATCAGACGAAGAATTCGAACCAGGCCCTTTTTAAGGGTTGTTCGGCATTAAAATAGAAAGATATGCAAAAACAACGCTTGGATATTTTGATGACAGAACGTGGGTTAGCGGAGAGCCGCAATCAGGCACAAAGGCTGGTAATGGCCGGGCAGGTGCGCGTGGATGGCCAGCTTGTGTGGAAACCTGCCACACGCTTCCTGGCAAAAGTGGCGATTACGATTGACCGCGGTCCGCGTTTTGTTTCGCGCGGCGGGGAAAAATTGGAAGCTGCCCTGCTGGCGTTTGATCTTGCCGACCTACATGGTCGGATCTGCGCGGATGTGGGCGCATCCACTGGCGGCTTTACCGACTGCCTGCTGCAGCATGGCGCGGAGAAAGTCTATGCCGTGGATGTTGGCTATGGCGAACTGCATTGGAAGCTGCGCAATGACCCGCGGGTGGTGGTCATGGAGCGCACTAACGCCCGCTATGTGGAGGGTTTCCCGGAGCCGGTTTCCCTGGTGACCGTGGACGCTTCGTTTATTTCCTTGCGTATCTTGCTGCCGGCAATTCACCACTGGTTCGCCGGGCGAGGAACAGGGGAGGTGGTGGCGCTGATTAAACCCCAGTTTGAGGCGGGGCGAGCCGAAGTAAGCCGGGGCGATGGGGTGATTCAAGACCCCCAAATCCATCAGCGCGTGCTGATCGAGGTGCTTTCCTATGCCCAGCAGGAAGGTTTTGCCGTCCTGGGGTTAATTCGCTCGCCGCTCAAAGGGCCGAAAGGAAATATCGAATTCTTGGTGCACCTGGGGCTACCGGGCGGGAAATCCGCGGACCTGGAAGCGCTGGCAACCCAGGCGTTAGCAGCAGATCCGAACGCAAATCCGCCGGTTCCGGCTGAGTAAGGCCCTATATCTAAGGATAAAGGCCAAAATTCGACGGACGCAATGTTTTAGGTTATACTACAGCCGCTTATGACAGAGACTGATCACATTCGAAATTTTTGTATCATCGCTCACGTTGACCACGGTAAGTCCACGCTGGCAGATCGCATGCTGCAAATGACCGGCACCATCTCTGATCGAGATATGACGGAGCAGGTGCTGGATACGATGGACCTGGAGCGTGAAAAAGGCGTGACGATTAAAGCCTCTGCCGTGCGCATGCTTTATAAGGATCAGAATGGCAGTGAGTACGAGCTCAATCTGATCGATACCCCCGGGCATGTGGACTTCAACTACGAGGTCAGCCGGGCGCTAAATGCCTGTGAAGGGGCCATCCTGGTGGTGGATGCCACGCAAGGCATGGAAGCGCAGACCCTGGCGAACCTGTATCTGGCGCTTGAAGCCGACCTGACCATCATCCCGGTAATTAACAAAATCGACCTGCCCTCAGCGCGTCCTGATGAAATCGCGCAGGACTTAAGCAACTTGTTGGGCTTTTCCTCTGACAGCATCTTGCGTATTTCCGCGAAAGAAGGGCTGAATGTGGATCAGGTTTTAGAGGCAGTCGTTCGGCTGGTTCCGGCGCCGACCGGTAATTCGAGTGCGCCGCTGCGAGCCTTGATCTTTGATTCACATTATGACTCTTATAAAGGCGTGGTCGCTTATATCCGCGTGATGGAAGGCAGTATTCATCCCCGCGACATGCTGCTCCTGATGGCAACTGGGGTGGACTTGCAGCCGGTGGAAATCGGTTATTTTGCTCCAGGCATGCACCAGGTGGATGTTTTAAACGCCGGGGATGTGGGTTATGTTGCAACCGGTTTGAAGACGGTGCGCGAATGCCGGGTAGGAGATACCTTCACCAGCAACGCCTCTCCAGCTGGAAAGCCGTTGCCCGGATACCGCAAGGCGAAGCCGATGGTTTTCGCTGGTATTTACCCTGTGGAAGGTGAGGATTACAGCACTTTGCGCGATGCGCTGGATAAGCTCCAACTCAACGACGCTTCTCTTGACTTTCAACCAGAAACATCCCAGGCCTTAAACTTTGGTTTTCGCTGCGGCTTCCTGGGCCTGTTCCATATGGAAATTATTCAGGAACGCCTGGAACGTGAATATGATCTTGACATCGTTGTTACTGCGCCTTCAGTAGAATATGAAGTAGTGAAACTGGATGGCGAAGTACTGCGTATCGATTCGCCGGCCCAAATGCCAGATGAAGTGACCATCGCCGAAGTGCGTGAGCCGTGGATGGCGCTGGAAATCTTCAGCCCAACCGATTACTATGGCACGATTATGGACCTGGTCACCAAGCGGCGCGGAATTTTCAAGGGGCAGGAATACCCGGCCCCCAGCCGTGTGCAGCTAAACTTCGAGATCCCGCTCTCGGAAATAATCGTTGACTTCTTCGATGACCTCAAGTCGCGCACGCGCGGTTATGCTTCCATGGATTACCAGCTTCTGGAGTATCGGACTGAAAACCTGGTCAAACTGGAAGTTTTGGTCAATGGCGAATCGGTAGATGCCTTAGCCGCAATTGTGCATAAGGAAGATGCTTATCATAAGGGGCAGGCTCTGGTCACAAAGTTAAAGGAAATTATTCCCCGTCAATTGTTTGATGTTCCCATCCAGGCGTCGGCAATGGGGCGGATCATCTCTCGAGCAAATATCAAAGCATTGCGCAAGGACGTGTTGGCCAAGTGTTATGGCGGCGATATTACCCGGAAGAAGAAATTATTAGAGAAACAAAAACGTGGTAAACGGCGCATGAAGATGGTAGGAATGGTTGAAATTCCACAGGAGGCTTTTTTCGCCGTTCTGCGCCTGGAGGAAGAGTGAGTTCCGTAGTATCCAGAGATTGGCGTTCGGCTGCCCGCTCCGTTTTACGGTGGTTACCCGGACTGGCAGTCACCACACTGGCGATCTGGCTGTTATCCCGGGTAATTGACTGGCACGACTTTACCGCTGCACTGGCTTCCGTCCCAATTGATCTATTAGTCGTGACGGTGGCAATTTACCTGGCTTCGATGATTATCCGCGCATTTGGCTGGCAGTTTCTTTTACAGCGCAAAGTGCCGATCAAGCCGGTCATAATGGCTTTAAATGAGGGCTACTTTTTAATAATGTGCTCCCTTTTCGCCTGGGCGAATTAGCGCGGGCGTTTTTGCTCGGAAGGCGCAGCCGCCTGGGCATGTTCCATGTGCTGCCGACCATCGTGGTGGAACGTTCGTATGATATGGCGATTGCGGCAGGGCTGCTGCTGGCGACTCTGCCATTAGCGCTGAATATGGAATGGGCGCGCCCAGTAGCCATGCTGATCCTGGCATTGATTTTGGTGGGATTATTCGCGCTGTTTCTAGCTGCCCGGCACCGTGCATGGGTCGAAGTACATGTGGAACGCCTGGCTGGACGTTGGGGTCTGGTGCGGCGCTATGTCCTGCCGCAGCTTCATTCCGTGCTCAACGGGTTTTCCGTGCTAACTAAGGCGGATTACTTTGCCGGAAGTTTTGGTTTTTTATGCCTGACCTGGGCTGTCTCTATTCTGCGCGACTGGTTGTTGATTCGTTTTTTCGTACCCGGAGCGCCGATTTGGTGGGCTGCGCTGGGGATCAGTGCTTCGAATATCCTCGGGGCTATCCCTTCAGTGATGGCATCCTTGGGCACATATGAATTGGGAGCGGTAGGCGCGCTGACCCTGGTTGGCATGGCTAAAGCGGATATCCTGGCGTATGCCCTGATCGTACACATGACTCACCTGGTTTTCTCAAGCTTGATTGGCATTTATGCGTTATCTCAAGAGGGTCAGACCCTTTCCGAGCTTTACACAGAAATTCGGCACGCGAGGTAGTTGTTGGGCAGCATGAACATTCTGATTGGCCTGACCTATTACCGCCCGCATTATTCGGGCTTGACCATTTATACCGAGCGGCTGGCGCGTGGCCTGGCAGAACTGGGTCACCAGGTGACGGTATTAACCTCGCGCTTCAACCCGGAACTGCCTGAGCAGGAAGACCGGCAAGGTGTGCGCATCATTCGCCCGGCGGTGCGTTTTCATTTGAGCAAGGGGGTGATTATGCCCTCGCTGCCGCGTTGGGCTTATGGGCTCATCCGGCAGGCGGATGTGATCAATCTGCATCTGCCGCAGATGGATGCTGCTTATGTCTCCTGGATGGCGCGTATTATGCACAAGCCAGTGGTGATGACCTATCACTGTGATCTAAAGCTGCCGCATGGTAGGGTACACCGCATCGCAAACCACGGCGCAAACCTTGCCAGCCATCTGACGGCGGCTGCCTCAGATGTGATTGTGACCAACACCCGGGATTATGCCGAGCATTCGCCCTTCTTGCATTACTACCTTGATAAAATGCGCTACGTGCCCCCGCCGGTGGAAGTGCCCTGCGTATCCGAGCAGGACCTGCTGGCCTTCCAGGAGAAGAATCGCATTCAGCCGAACCAACGCATCATTGGCATGAGTGCGCGCCTGGCGACCGAAAAAGGGGTCGAGTACCTGATTGAGGCGCTCCCAAAAATCCTCCAAAAATACCCTTCCGCACGCGTGCTGCATAATGGGCAGTATCAAAACGTGTTAGGGGAAGAACAGTATGCGCAGAAGCTAGCGCCGATGATCGAGCAGTTAGGCGAGCACTGGACCTTCCTTGGCTTGCTTTCGGCGGTTGAACAGGCTGCTTTCTTCCACACCAGTGAGGTGCTGGTTCTGCCCAGTATTAATTCAACCGAATCGTTTGGCATGGTTCAGGTAGAAGCCATGACCTGCGGTACGCCTGCCGTCGCATCCAATTTGCCGGGGGTACGCTGCCCGATACAGGAAACCGGAATGGGCAAGATTGTGCCGCCGAGAGACCCAGCTTCTTTAGCGCGAGCGGTGATCGATGTGCTCGATCACCCCAATCAATTTACTGGGAATCCAGATACAGTACGCAATCACTATTCCACGGAAACAGTTGCGCAGAAATATGAAGCTATTTTTAAGGAGTTAATTTCATCGAAATGAATGGCACGCGCTCAGAAGAAATTTTATGGCGGCACTTAACCGATTTGCCCTATTTTCGGGCGATGGTACGCGCCGTTGAGGATAGCTTTTACCAGGGATTAGAACTGCCCGGCCCGGTGTTGGACCTGGGCTGTGGGGACGGGCACTTTGCGTCCGTCGCGTTTGATCATCCTTTGGATGTTGGGCTGGACCCGTGGTGGGGACCGCTGTTGGAGGCACGTATTCGAAATGCATACCGGATGCTGGTCCGTTCAGATGGGGCGAAAATTCCCTTCCCAGACGGTTATTTTCACAGCGCGGTGAGCAACTCGGTCCTCGAACACATCCCGCATCTGGATACGGTGCTGGCCGAAACGGCGCGCGTGGTACGCCCCGGCGGGCGGTTCGTATTCTGCGTGCCGAATCACCGTTTCCCGCAGTCCTTGCTCGGCACGCAAACTTTCCAGCAGGTAGGCCTGGAAGGCGCAGCCGACTGGTACTCGCGATTTTTTAACCGCATTTCCCGCCACCAGCACTGTGACTCGTATGAGGTCTGGCAGCAGCGCATGGACCAGGCTGGCTTTACTATTGAACAGCATTGGGATTATTTCCCGGCTGCGGCGCTGCACCGCATGGAAGTGGGGCACGCCCTGGGTCTGCCGGCGCTGCTCAGCAAGAAATTGACCGGGCGCTGGGTCCTGCTGCGCAATCACGGGCTCTTGTGGCTGCCGTGGTTAATCACCCGTGGTGTTTTCCGTGACCCAATCTCATCAGAAGGCGTATACTCATTTTATATCACCCGCCGCAACGGCGAATAAACTCAAGCGAAGAAGACTTGCCGCTGCCTGATAGTTGAAGTATGATTGCAACCGGAAATAATCCCCATTCTCCGGAATGGATTTGTATGCCATACATATAAGACATGCAAGTCTGTCAAAGGGAGCGATGGGCCTGGGCTGATCTTTTGTACGAACCGGCTGAGTGTAATGGAAGAACCGAGTGTCCTCGATTATATAAAAGCAAAGCTTACCTTTTGGAAGCCTTCAAATATAACGATTCCCCCGCCAGAGCCAGAAGTTGATTCCCTGCTGGCTGTAACTAACCCAACGATCCAGTCTGCCCCTGGCGGCGTGATTGAAGTAGCACCGCTTGAGACAAAGAAACCGCTTGTCGCGGCAGGTTCAGCGACGGGTATACTGATGGTACTTGGCGGGCTGGCATTGGCTTTGATCGCGCAGTCGTTCCTCGAACCGCCGAACCGGGCTGGGACAGCCGCCGGAGTGCTTTATGCTTTCGCCGCGCTTCTGGTGGGCAGCGCCTATCTAAGAAATTGGATCGCGCCGGCTGCGATCCCAGAGGAGATGGTCACGGAAGAAAACTTCCACGTGCATCCCGAAGGGCTGGTGATGGGCCTGGTGCTGATGCTGCTGACCTTCGCTACCTTTTCGATGCCGCGCGGTATGGAAGTCCCGGTTTTTAATTTTATTAATACTGCCTTATGGCTGTTGTCGGTCGCCTACCTGGTGTGGGCTTTTTATATTCCCCGCTCCGGTGGTTTGCCTGGCGTGCGGGAACGCATCAGGCGCTTCCTGGCGCAGCCGAACTGGAAAATCACGCTGACGCGCTGGTCTGTGCTGCTGCTTCTGGTGATTGGCGTGGTCTTGTTTTTCCGTTTCTATCGTTTGAACAGCTTACCGCAGGAAGCTGTCAGCGATCACGCAGAAAAGTTATTGGACGTTAACGATGTGCTGCATGGACAGCTGCGCGTCTTCTTTCCCCGTAACACCGGCCGCGAGGCGTTCCAGTTTTACTGGACGGTGTTAATGATTAAGCTGTTCAACACCGGAGTAACTTTCTTCTCTCTAAAGTTGGGCACAACGCTGATCGGCCTGCTGACCCTTTTCTACATGTACCGCATCGGCAAGGAAATCGGCAACCGCTGGGTAGGGCTGCTGGCAGTCTTGTTTACCGGTTTTAGTTATTGGGCCAATATCCAATCCCGCATTGGCCTGCGCTTCCCGCTTTACCCGGGTTTTTACGCGCCGATGCTGTTTTATTTACTGCGCGGCTTGCGTACCTCGAACCGGAATGATTTTCTCTGGGCGGGCCTGTGGATGGGCATTGGCTTGCAAGGCTACACCTCATACCGTATTGTGCCGCTGGTAGCCGTGGCTGCCTTTTTGATCTACTGGCTGCACCACAATGGGAAGCAGGCGCGCCGGTTTGCGTTTGAAGGGTTGTTTATCGTCGCGTTATTGTCGCTGGCAACCTTTATGCCGCTGTTTCGCTTTATCACCCAGCGTCCAGATCTGGTAGCTTTCCGCTCGTTGACGCGCCTGGGTTCCTTGGAGCGCCCGCTGCCAGGCTCGCCGGTAGGTATCTTTTTTAGCAACAGTTGGAACGCTTTGATGATGTTTTTCTGGGGCAATGGGGATGTGTGGGTGCATTCGATTCCGAACCGCCCGGCGCTGGATGTCATTTCGGCGGCGTTATTCTTCCTGGGCGTGGTGCTGATCACGTTGCGCTACATTCGCAAGCGCAGTTGGGTAGACCTGTTCATGCTGATCTCGATTCCTCTGCTGCTGCTGCCCTCGATTCTGTCGCTGGCTTTCCCCAATGAGAATCCGAATCTGAACCGCACTGCGGCTGCCTATGTGCCTGCCTTCCTCATCCTGGCAATTGGATTGGAAGGTTTATTGAGCAGCTTGATTCGCAATATCCCCGGACGGGTTGGCCTCACGGCAGCGATAGGACTGGGCTTATTCCTGACAGGCCTTTCTGCCCAGGCGAACTATGACCTGGTTTTTAATCAATATGATGTTTCAGCGCGGGGTTCAGCCCTGAATTCGTCCGAAATGGCCTCTGTCGTGAAGCAGTTTGCGAATACGATGGGCCGGTTGGAGGATGCCTGGGTGGTTCCCTATCCTTATTGGGTGGATACGCGTCTGGTTGGGATTGGCGCGGGTGACCCAACCCGCGATATGGCGCTCAACCCGGATCAGCTGCCAAACACGCAGTCGGATCCACGGAATAAGTTATTTATTCTCAATCCGCAGGACAATGCGGACCTGGCGCAGTTGGCCTCCATCTATCCGCAAGGCCGTTATTGGACGTATACCTCCCGCACGCCGGGAAAAGACTTTATCGTTTTCCTGGTTTTGGCGGATCAAAACATGCTGCGTGAAGGGCCGGCTGGGTCTCAATAGAAATTCAGATTGAATGGAGAATATCACAATCGAATGATGGAATCTGGGCTGCCTGCACCGGAGATGACTTCCACTCGGGCATCAACCAGGGCTAAGGTCCGCCTGGACTGGCTCTGGAATGGGCTGTTAATAGGCATCTTGATCCTGGGGGCTTATTTTCGATTTACCGGGTTGAACTGGGACCAGAACCAGCATTTGCATCCAGATGAACGTTTTCTGACCATGGTAGAAACTGGCATACAGCCGGTGACCAGTCTGGGGCAGTACTTTGATACGCAGCAGTCCTCTCTAAACCCAAACAACCGCGGGTACGGTTTTTATGTTTACGGCGACCTTCCGCTGATCCTGGTGCGCTATATCGGCGAATGGATTGGCCAAACCGGGTATGACCAGATCAACCTGGTAGGTCGGCAGGTTTCGGGTTTCATGGACCTGGGAACCGTGTTGATGGTTTACCTGATTGCCCTGCGCCTGTATCGCAACCGGTTGTTGTCACTGCTGGCGGCGGCGTTTGCGTCCCTTTCGGTGCTGCCGATCCAGCTGTCACACTATTTTACGGTCGATACCTTTACGAATTTCTTTGGTATGTTGGCTTTCTACTTCGCCGCGCTCCTGCTGCCGCCCTTATTCCAGTCCTCAAACCGGGCAGATGCACAAGATGACGTGCTCCCAAACGGTGATCTGACCAAAAATTGGTCCAGCACGCTGCCGTACATCCTGTTCGGCGCGGCGCTTGGACTGGCGATGGCATCCAAAATCAACGCTGTATTTCTGGCTATCTTGCTGCCCAGCGCGGTAGCAGTCCGTTTCTTCAGCCAGTCCAGCCCGGAACGCGAACAGCTGCTGGGGCTTTATCTGCGCAATCTGGTTATCGCCGGCGCGATCAGCGTGATTGTCTTCCGTATTTTTCAGCCTTATGCTTTCAGCGGGCCTGGCTTTATTAACGTTACCCCTAACCCGCAGTGGCTGGATAACCTGCGCTCTCTGGCCAGCCAGAGCACCGGGGATGTCGATTTCCCGCCCGCTTTGCAGTGGGCGCGCCGCCCAATTACATTTGCCTTCCAGAATATGGAGAAGTGGGGATTGGGTTTACCGTTGGGTATCCTGGCACTGGCCGGGTTTTTGTGGATGGGCTACCGCATATTCAAGGGGGAATGGCGGCAGCATCTGCTGATCTGGGGCTGGACCGGCCTGTACTTTGCTTACCAATCCTACAACTGGACGCGCTCAATGCGCTACCAGCTGCTGGTGTACCCTACCCTGGCAATTATTGCAGCCTGGGCTGTGTTTGCACTATGGCGGCGCGGGCAATCTCTTAATTGGGGCAGGGTGTGGGTCCGGGTGGGGGCCGTATTCGTAGGCGTGGCTGTCCTCAGCCTGACCGCTGCTTGGGCTTTTGCTTTTACGCGCATCTATACTCGCCCGGTGACGCGGGTTGCCGCCAGTCAATGGATTTATCAGAATGTGCCTGGGCCGATCAACTTGCAAATCGACAGCAGCGCCGGAAGCATAAACCAGCCGGTTGCCTTTCACTCCGGGTTTACTTTACAGCCCGAAACGCCGCTGGTGCTGGCCTTTACGCCCCGAGCCACCGGGCAGCTGGACTCGATCAACTTTGAACACATTGGTAGGGCAGGGAATGGTTTACAAACTCAGGCGCTAACTGTCACGGTCAGCGATTCGATTGGCGGTCAATCCCTGGCTGAAACACTGCTGGAGGATGGCTTTGGGCAGCAGGACGACCCGCGTGGGAAGAGTTTTACGGCCAGCTTTGCTGCGCCGGTTACCCTTAAGCAGGGGCAGACTTATTATCTACAGTTGACTTTGCCTGGAGGAGAACCTCCGCTAAACCTTGCGGGAACGGTGAATGCTTCAATTTCCACGGAAACAGCAGTGATCACGCAGGCGCTCCCCGAACCGGTTCAGGCGCTGCATGCCGGGGAGCGCTTTGAGACTCCCTTCAGTGCTACTGCCAGTGGATTACTGGGTGAAGTGACGCTGGATCACGTGGTGGACTGGGAGCAGCGTTCGCAGACAAAAACACTGCGTGCGGCGGTTGTTGATACCGTAAATGCACAGCAGGTGCTCGGTACGGCCGAAATTCAAGCGGCTTTCCTGGCTGGGAAAGACCCGCGTGGGAGTGCTTACACGTTTCACTTCAGCCAACCCGTTGCCTTGCAGAGCGGGCATACGTATCTCTTCCGTCTGGATCAGATCGATGGGCCGGGTGCACTGGCGGTTTATGGTAGCAAACAGGCCAACGAAAGCTCCTGGGATGATGCCTTGCCCTTGGGCCTGGATGGCTATAACCCCTATGACTACAGCCAGGGTATCTACCGCAGTGACCTGAACTTTGAAATGTACTGGGACGATAACCCAAGCAAGCTGCAGCGTTTTGAATCGGTGTTAGATCAGGCTGATTATATCTTTATCAGTTCTAACCGCCAGTGGGGGACGACCGTGCGATTGCCGGAACGTTATCCCCTCACCACGGAATATTACCGGCAGTTACTGGGCTGCCCGGCGGGTCAAGAGATCATCTGGTGTTACAGTGTTGCAAAGCCGGGCATGTTTCAAGGGGGCCTGGGGTTTGAACTGACATCCGTTTTCCAGTCGGACCCAAACCTTGGCAGCCTGCGTATAAATGATCAATTCGCTGAAGAGGCTTTCACCGTTTATGATCATCCCAAGGTGTTGATCTTCAAGAAAACAGCGCAGTATGACCCGGACAAGGTGGCGTCGATTTTAGGCGCGGTAGACCTGTCCACCGTGGTCCATGTTACGCCACGCAAAGCGAGCGCTGTTCCGGGGAACTTGCTGCTGCCCCCTGACCGGCTGGCTGGTCAAACCGCCGGCGGCACCTGGGCCGATTTGTTCCCTCCCGATGCTTTCTATAACCAGCACCCGGCGCTGGCAGCTGTGCTCTGGTATCTGGTAATCGCGCTGCTCGGCTGGGTGATGTTTCCTTTCACTCACCTGGCGCTGCGCGGGCTGCCGGACCGGGGCTATCCATTTGCTCGTCTGGTCGGAATACTGGCGCTGGCTTACGGCGTCTGGCTGCTGGGTTCGGCGAAAGTACCCTTCTCAGCTGTAACCATTAGCCTGGTATTTGCCGGGCTGCTGTTGGTCAACCTGGTCCTGGCGTATACGCAGCGCAAGAGCCTGTTGGCGGAACTGCGCCAGCGGGGCAAGTACTATTTGATGGTTGAACTGTTTATTCTTGGCTTTTTTCTGGTGTTCCTGTTCGTGCGGCTGGGGAACCCGGACCTCTGGCATCCCTGGAAGGGGGGCGAGAAGCCGATGGATTTTTCCTACCTCAACGCGGTGCTTAAGAGCACCACTTTCCCTCCGTATGATCCCTGGTTTGCCGGCGGATATATTAACTACTATTATTATGGCTTTGTGATTGTAGGCGTGCCGGTTAAATGGTTAGGGATTACCCCTTCAGTCGCCTATAACCTGATTTTGCCAACGTTATATGCGCTGCTCGCGGCAGGGGCTTTTTCGATGGGTTGGAACCTGCTGGCTGCCACACAGCCTCGCCGGCGGGCGGATGAGCCGCTGTTCGACCTGGGCTTTTGGGAGCGCCGCAAGCCGTTTTTAGGTGGGCTGTGCGCGGCGCTGGCGCTGGTTGTGTTGGGCAATTGGGGCACGGTGCGCATGATCTGGCAGGGCATCCAAAAACTGTCTGACCTGCAAGGGATACCTTTTGAAAAAGCTTCCCTGCTGACGCACCTGGGCTGGACGGTGACCGGGTTGGTCAAACTGCTGACTATACCTGGGACGCGGCTGCCCTACGGACCCAGTGATTGGTACTGGATTCCCAGCCGGGCACTGCCGGGGTGGACGATCACGGAGTTTCCAGCCTTTAGCTTTCTATACGGTGATCCTCATGCACACCTGATCGCACTGCCGATCACGGTGTTAGCCCTGGCCTGGGCGCTTTCCATTCTGTTAGGACGCTGGAAATGGCAGGGTTTGGGAGAACTTTTCGCCAGTTTTCTGCTCGGCGCTATGGCCATCGGTGCGCTGAAACCTACCAACACCTGGGACTGGCCCACTTACCTGGCGCTGGCCTGTGTGGCTGTGGCTTTCACTGCTCTGCGTTACAGCCATCCCGAGCGCTTACTGACACCGGAAATCTCACCCGGAGTTAAGCGGGCAGCCATAGCCCTGGCAAGTGTGGCGGCGCTGGCGGGTCTATCGGCGCTGCTCTACAAACCCTATTCCGACTGGTATGGCGCGGGATACAACAAGATTATTCCCTGGTACGGAGAGCGCAGCCCCTTCTGGTCCTATATGACTCACTGGGGTGCGTTCCTGTTTGTGATAAGCTCGTGGATGGCATCCGAAACCATTGACTGGCTGGCGAGCACTCCACTGTCCGCGTTAAACCGGCTGCGCCCTTACCGGCGCTGGATCATGCTTGGACTGGCGGCGCTCGTTGCTTTGGTATTAGGCCTGCTGTTCGATGGCGTGGTGATTGCCTGGCTGGCGCTGCCGCTGATGGTTTGGGCAGGCCTCCTGCTGCTGCGGCCCGGCCTGCCCGACGCGAAACGTGCTGTGCTTTTCCTGGTTGGTACGGCTTTGTTCCTGACCCTTTTTGTGGAAGTGGCCCGCCTGGAAGGCGATCTGGACCGCATGAATACTGTTTTTAAGTTCTACCTCCAGGCCTGGACTTTGTTCGCTATCAGCGCCGGGGCAAGCCTGGTGTGGCTGCTGCCGCGGGTTGCGTACGCCTGGCATCCGCGGCTGCGTAATATCTGGCAGCCCGCGTTGATGATTATTGTGGCTGGAACAGCGATGTTCCCCTTTATGGCAACAATGGACAAGGTGAATGACCGCATGGCTGCCAAGGCGCCGCATACGCTGGATGGCATGGCCTATATGGATTATGCTGCCTATCCAGAAAATGATAAAACCATGGATCTGAGCCAGGATTACCGGGCAATCCAATGGATGCAGAAAAATGTAAGCGGCTCGCCTGTGATTGTTGAAGGCAATACGCCCGAATATAATTGGGGCAACCGTTTTACCGTCTATACGGGCCTGCCAGGTGTGGTGGGTTGGAACTGGCATCAGCGCCAGCAGCGGGCAGTGACGCCCGACACCTGGGTGTACAATCGGGTCGGCGAGATCAGCGACTTTTATAATACCGGCAGCCGCTCCGCTGTGGTTAGCTTTTTACAGCGTTATCGCGTGCGGTATATCATTGTCGGTCAGTTGGAACAGGCGCTTTATTCGCCGCTCGGTTTGCAAAAGTTTGCTGATTGGCAGGGCAGCCTGTGGCGCGAAGTGTATCGGGATGGACAAACCGTAATTTATGAAGTTCAAGGTTCTTGAGAGCAGTCAGGTATGATCCTTAATGTAATTCTATGGTATTTCGTCGTCGCTCTGGCCGGCTGGCTAGTTTTTCCGCTGGCTTACCGGCTGCTGGCCTTCTTGCCAGATCGCGGGCTGACGTTTTCGCGCCCTTTAGGGTTGTTATTGTGGGGGTACGCCTACTGGCTGCTGACATCCTTGCATATCTTGCAGAATGATCTGGGTGGCGTTTTCTTCGCCTTGCTGGTGATGATGGCCCTTTCCGCCTGGCAGCTGCTTTCGGGTGACTTCCATGAGCGCAGGTCTGAAATGCTGACCTGGCTGCGGCAGCATCGCAAACTGGTGGTTACCAGTGAAGGCTTATTTTTGCTGGCTTTTGTGCTGTGGGCTGTGGTTCGCGCGGCTGTGCCGGATGCGTCTGGGACGGAAAAGCCAATGGAGCTGGCTTTTATCAACGCTATCCTGCGCTCGCCGGGGTTTCCTCCCAGCGACCCTTGGCTTTCGGGATATGCGATTTCATACTACTATTTTGGTTATGTGATGGTGGCGATGCTGGCGCGCATCAGCGCTACGCCAGGGGCGGTGGCCTTCAATCTGGGGCTGGTTACCTGGTTTGCCCTGACAGCCCTGGCAGCTTACGGACTGGTGTATAACCTGTTGGCGGCGCGCGGACGAAAGATTGCTGCCCATTTCTGGGCATTGCTCGCGCCGTTGTTTGTGTTGCTGGTCAGTAACCTGGAGGGGTTTCTGGAGATGCTGCACGCGAAAGGCCTTTTCTGGCAAGGACTGGGGTCGGGTACTGGCGGGCAGTCGGCCTTCTGGCAGTGGTTGAATATCCAGGAATTGGTCAATCCGCCTGCTTTGCCGCTGACCTGGGCGCCGGGTCGCCCGGGTGGCATCTGGTGGTGGCGCGCATCGCGCGTGCTGCAAGACTTTACCTTGAATGGTCAGTCGCGCGAGATTATAGATGAGTTTCCAGCCTTCTCCTATGTGCTGGGGGATTTGCACCCGCACGTGTTGTCAATGCCGTTTGTGCTGCTCGCAATTGGCCTGGCCTTGAATACTTTTTTCAGGCGCTATTCTCAACCAAAGAGCCAGCCCGGAATAGGCGCCTGGCTGCGGTCCCTTGATTTCTGGCTGACGGCGCTGGTTTTAGGTGGCCTGTCATTCTTGAATACCTGGGATTTCCCGATTTACCTGCTGCTGTTTGCCGCCGCGACCAGCCTGGCTCAGTATGTGCAGTTGGGCTGGCGCTGGCAGCTGGTGATAGACTTCCTGGAACGGTTTATTTACCTGGCGATTGCCGGAGTGCTGCTGTATCTGCCTTTTTACCTGGGTTTTTCTTCGCAGGCGAATGGCTTTTTGCCCAGCCTGGTGTTCTTTACCCGGGGGGTCTATTTCTGGATTATGTTCGGTTCGCTGCTCATCCCCATCTTTGCCTGGCTGGTCTGGCGCTGGCGCGGGGTGGGTTTGAGGGGATGGGGGCAGGGGCTGCTTTTTGGGGGCGGCCTGGTCGGTGGGCTGTGGCTGCTGTCCAGCCTGTATGCAGCGATCAAGCTGCGCAGTGATCCTGGCCTGGCCGGGATTTATGGCGCAGCGCCCGGAGCTCCCTTGCTTGCCGCAGCCTTTGGGCAGCGAATCCAATCACCCGGCACCTGGATCACGCTGGTCCTGCTGCTGGCTTTTGTGTGGGGGCTGCTGCAAAGTTTGCGCTGCCGGGCGGCAGGGGTGGCTTTTGTTCCGGCTACCGGTGAAAATGTGGCAGATGCAGTCGTTCAGGATCAGGCGCCTGGGACCGCGTATCTGCTGGCGTCTCAAACTGGAACAGAAGGGCTGGAAAAGCTTTCGCCTCAAGCGAATGCCCCCGAGCGGCGTGCAGATTTGTTTGTGCTGCTGCTGATCCTTTTGGGGACGGGCCTGGTTCTGTTTCCAGAGTTCTTCTATCTGCGCGACCAGTTCGGCTGGCGTATGAACACGATCTTTAAGTTTTACTTCCAGGCCTGGATCGTCTGGGCCGGCGCAGCGGCGTATGCTTCTGTGGTGTTGTGGACGGAAATGCGTAAAAATGTCCAGTCCCTGCTGTTTCGCCTGGGCTGGCTGGTGGTCATCGGAATGGCGCTGGTTTATCCCTATTTCGCGGTGCTCTCACGCACCAATCAACTCCAACCCGCTACCTGGACTTTGAACGGGGCAAATTTTGTGCAGCAGTATGATCCTTTAGAATGGGATGCCATTCAGTGGCTGCAGCAAGCGCCTTATGGCGTGGTTGCCGAGGCGGTGGGCGGCAGTTACACCAACTTTGCTCGCGTATCTACGTTCTCTGGTCTACCGACGGTCCTGGGTTGGCCAGGGCATGAAAGCCAGTGGCGCGGTGGGGAGCAAGAGAAGGGCTCTCGTGAGGCCGATATTGCCCAGATGTATAAAGCGCGCACCTGGGACCAGGTTCAGGCCATATTGCAAAAGTATAATATTCGCTATGTGTACATCGGGACGCTAGAAAGCAACCAGTACCACCCGAATGATGCCTTATTCCAGGCCCATTTGAAATCTGTTTTTCACAATAATGAGGTCACAATCTATGAAGTTCCCCAGTATAATTTGCAGCAGAAACAGGCATCTCAACCATGAACCAGCGTAGATTACGGACTGAACAAGCTCTCTATATCCTGGCGTTTCTTCTGGCGCTAACCATGCGTTTGGTTGGCGCGGATCAACTGCCAGTTTCGAACTCAGAAGCTACCCTGGCGCTGCAAGCCTTGGCATTGGCAAAAGGCCAGGCGGTGCTACTGGGTCCGCATCCCGCTTACCTGGCCTTAACCACGCTGGTGATGTATCTATTCTCGGCTGGTAACTGGGTTGCCCGGTTCTGGCCGGCAGCAGCCGGCTCGCTGTTGGTTTTGGTCCCGATCCTGTTTCGGGGACGGATTGGCCGGCTGCCGGCGCTGCTGCTGGCGTTCTTCCTGGCCTTTGATCCTGGCATGCTGGCAGCCTCGCGATTAGTAGGAGATTTACCCCTGGCGCTGTTGTTTACTCTGCTTGCGCTGGGCTTATGGCTCAAAAATCGCTGGGTGTGGGCAGGTGTTGCGGCTGGCATGGCTGTTTTGAGTGGTCCAGGTGTGTGGCCTGGTGTTTTAGGTCTGGCATTGACAATCTGGTTTTTCCGATGGACGCGTAATCAGACCCAAAAGCCAGCCACTGGCTCAGACGGGCATGTCGACGCCGAGGTGGCGCAGAATGCGCGACAATACGAGGTGGAAGAACCAACACCTGGCTTGTTACCCTGGCAGTTTGGGGTGATTGCGGCGCTGGTAACCATTTTCGTCGCCGGAACCCTGTTTTTCTTTATCCCCATTGGCCTCGGTACGACCGCTTCTGGAGTGACGGACTACCTGCGCGGCTGGGGACAACCGGGGGGCGTGACTGCCGGAATGTTGCTGATCGCTCTGTGCGTGTATGAATTCTTCCCGCTGATCTTTGGTATCTGGGGGGCAGTGGTGGGTCTGCGCCGTAAAGATATCGCCGACCGCTTTTTGCTCATCTGGTGGGCAGTGGCGCTGGTGCTGGCTTTAGCTTACCCATCGCGCAGCATTCCAGATCTGGTTTGGCCCTTGATTCCATTGTGGGGTTTAGCTGTCCGGCAGATCGCCCGGCTGTTGCGCGTGCCGCGTTATGACCGGCTGCCAGCTGTGGGCCAGATGCTGCTGGCAAGCGTAATCTTGACGTATATCTCGCTCACCACTGTGGCGCTGATCAATAATCCGAATGTAGGGCAGTCTGAATACGTGATGCGCTTGGTTAGCGCGCTGGTGATGTTGTTTGCCAGTGCGGCATTGATCGGCTGGGGCTGGTCCGCGCCAGTTTCCGGGCGCGGCTTGGCCTGGGCTGCTGCGCTGGTTCTCGGCGCTTACTTCCTCTCCGCTGCCTGGGATGCGGGCGGGCTTTCGAGCCGCTCGAACCTGGAGTTCTGGGCCAACGGGCAGCCGCTGCGCCAGGGTGATTTGCTGATTGAATTGATTGGGAATCTGACGGAGTGGGGCCCGCAAGAAACAGGCGGCCCGGATGTAGTGGTAGTTGGCATTCCTTCTCCGGCGCTGCGCTGGCTGCTGCGGAACGTCGAACGCGTAACCTATGTAGACCAGCTTCCCAGCAAAACCAGCCCAGCTATGGTGATCACTCCTAATCAGCCGGAACTGGCCCTGGCTTCTTCATATCGGGGTGAAGGGTTTATTCTTACGGAAAATGTGGGCTGGAATCTTTTACGTCCCAGTGAATGGTTCTACTGGCTGGTATTCCGCTCCACGCCAAAAGAGACCATTTTACAGGACCGGGTGATTTTGTGGGCTCGAACAGACATTTTCCCCGGTGGGAAGCCCATCCCTGGCGCGCTCCCCGCCGAATCGCCACCGCAGGATCAGGTTAACCCACAGTAGTTCGTTCCTGTTTTGTTTGCAAAATTTATAATTTCCTGGATAATCATAGAGACCATGGGCGTTCCCAAAATTATTGCTATCGATGGGCCAGCAGCATCGGGTAAATCTACCGTTGCCGAGAAGTTGGCGGCTGAGTTGGGGTATTTATATTTTGATACCGGCGTTATGTACCGTGCGGCGACATTAGCGGCGCTGCGTCAATTGAATTCTGTGCAGGATGAAGCAGCAGTCTCGGCGATTGCGGAGCAGGCCCAAATTGAAGTCTTTCCGCCCAGCCAGCCGGATGGACGCCTGTCTGATGTGGTGATGGGAGGGGAAGATGTTACCTGGGCAATTCGCCAACCCGAAATTGATCAGAACGTCTCACAGGTTTCTGCCTATCCCCAAGTACGGGAAGCCTTGACCAGGCAGCAGCGGCGGATTGGCCTGAGAGGCGGAGTGGTGATGGTAGGCCGGGATATTGGCACGGTCGTCTTTCCAGAGGCTGAATTAAAGGTTTATCTGGATGCTTCCGTAGATGAACGCGCTCGCCGCCGCTATACTGAAATGCGCCAACGAGGTCAAAGCGCTTCCTATGAGGAGATTTTAGCTGCGATGAAACGCAGGGATAAAATGGATTCCAGCCGGAAGATTGCCCCCCTGCGGCCTGCGGCAGATGCAGTTATTATCAACACAGATGGTAAGGAGATTGCCGAGGTTCTTGAGCAGGTGAAAGACCTGCTTCGCGAAAAGCTGTAATTTTAATACCCGCGTTTCCGTTGATATTGTTATCTGGAAAACTGTGTGGTTGACCGGGTTCGTTGGAGGATGGATGGTTCGGTTGAAAGTGGGCATTGTGGGCACATCTCCCGCCGAGACTTTACGGCTGGAAGAGGCGCTGAACCAGATCGACTGCCTGGACACGTTCCGGTATCTCGGTTTGGAGCAGGCGCTGGAAGCTGTCCCCAATTGGGAAGCCTGGGACCTGATCCTCGCCCGCTATGATGAAACCAGGGGTGCGGCGCTGTTGTCGCTGCTGGCTCCGGTCCTGCGTGGGGCAGTCCCGCCTGTCTTCTTCCTCGTTGAAGCATTTGATCCGCACCTGGTCATTCAATTACTCAACGCAGGCGGCCTGCGGGTATTGCCGGTGGATGTCTCCGAGCCATTGCTGTTAAAAAGTATCAGCGGTGTGTTTCCGAGAAGCTCAACCGGGCCAGTTCGTTTAAATTCACAGCACGAATCTGCCGCGCTCCCGCCGGAAAGCTCATCGATTTTAGATCCAGACTTTGTCCGGCTATTCCAGGCCAGCCCGATTGGCATTAGTATTTACCGCCTGCAAGATGGCAAATGCGTGGACTGTAATGAGCGCTTCGCGCGCCTGCTGGAGTGGCCCAGAGATGAACTGATTGGGCGAGATGCATTAGAACTGGATGTAATGGGTGAAATTAAGCAGCAGCTCGAAAGAGGCCTTCAAGCTGAGTCAGCTCTTGAATCCTATCCTTTACAGGTGGAGCGGAAGATTTATACCCGCACCCGGCGAATTCGGCAAGTGCAGGTGCATCTTGACCGGATTGATTGGGCCGGCGAGCCGTGTATTATTGCACTGGTTGAAGATATTACAGAGAATGAGCAGGGCAAAGAAAAAGTCAAACGCCTGAATGACGAGCTTGAACGGTTAGTGCTTGTGCGGACTGGGGCGCTGGAAGCTGCTAACCGGGAACTGGCGGCGGAAATTGGCCGGCGGAAAGTGCTGGAAGATATCTCAAACCAGTTATCCCAAATTCTATGGGAAACGCCAGATGTCGTGGCGGTGTATTCTCCAGATGGGCAGATGCAGTTCTTGAATAAAGCCGGGCGCGCCCTGTTTGGCCTGGACGAGATCGAAGCTGTTTCTAATCTGGATCTCTTTACCGCCTATCCGCCAGAACTGCGAACCTGGATTCAGCATGAGGTTCATCCGCTCGTCTTGTTGCATGGAATCTGGCGGGGAGAAACAGCCTATCAACTGGCTGATGGAAGGATCATTCCACTTTCACAGGTGCTTCTGTGCAAACGGGATGAGCTTGGTGAAGTGCAGTATTTTGCATCGATTGCCCGGGATATTTCTTACTTCAAACGGGTGGAGCAGGAACTACGCCAGAGTCGCGAGCATTACCGGGTTCTGGCGGAAGCTGCCCATGACTTGATTTTCATGGTTTCAACAGATGGTCGAATGGAATATGCGAACGGTTTCGCCTGTCGCGTATTGGGGGTTGCTCCAGAAGCGGTTGAAGGTCTGCCAGCCAGCCAATTTTTCCCCAAAGACTTTGCTGACAATCATTTGAAAATGTTCTCAGAAGTGCATGAAATTGACCAGCCCATATATACTGAAGGCCCATTTACGCTGGTCGACCAACAATATTGGCTGGGGACCTGGTTAGTGCCGATCCATGACGAGCATGGCAATTTGCTTTCGATACTTGGCATATCGCGAGATGTGACCGAGCAGAAGAAGACGGATGAAGCTTTGCAGCGCGCCTTACAAAGCGAACGCAAACTTAATGAAATGCGTTCGAGTTTCTTCTCGATGACCTCGCACCAGTTTCGCACCCCGCTCAGCACAATTTTACTTTCAGCCGAACTTCTGCAAAAATACGGTCAACGCTGGGATGATGACAAACGGGCTGAACATCTGGGGCGCATCCAGGAGGCTGCCAAACGACTGAATAATATGCTGGAAGACTTGCTGGTGATCGGCCGGGCGGAGTCAGGCCGCTATGTTTGCTCGCCCAAAGAATTTGATCTGGCCGCTTTTTTTGATCAGGCGGTCAAGGAAATGGTGATCAACGACAGTGGCCGGCACGAGTTTATCTTCCAGCATGACCCACCGGCGCTGCTGGTTTATCACGATCCTGAAGTGATGCGCCGGGTTGTGGATAACCTGCTGAGTAACGCGATTAAAGTATTCCCCAGACGGAACCTGCATCTCCGTTGAGATGCAAGTTGATGATACTCAGATCTTATTGACGGTCGCAGATCAGGGGATTGGGATACCTGAGCCGGATCTGAAATACCTGTTCCAACCTTTCCAGCGCGGCAGCAATGCTATGGAATTTCCTGGAACCGGCATTGGCTTGACGATTATTCAAAAATCGGTTGAATTAATGAATGGGAGCGTGTCCTTAAAATCTAAGGAAGGGGTTGGAACGACATTCCTGGTACGTTTTCCAGTTCGTTATGCGCCAACAGAGCGTGTATCTGCCTGACCCAACGAGATCAGGGGGAATAATGGCGATGGGTTGGTTTGAAGATTGCTGGTTTATCAGCAAACCTGCTGATAAACTGCTATTTACAGAAGGAAGTGTGCTCTATGTGTGATACCTTCGTCGCGCTTGGAAATGCTACCGCAGATGGTGCTGTAATCTTAGGGAAAAATTCGGATCGCGAGCCAAATGAAGCGCATGAAATCTGCATTTTCCCGGCTGCTGATCACGAACCGGAAAGTACTGTTCAGTGCACGTACCTTGAAATTCCACAAGTGGCCCATACCTATGCCGTCCTGCTGGCGAAACCATTTTGGATCTGGGGCGCTGAGATGGGGGTGAATGAACATGGGGTAGCGATTGGCAACGAGGCGATCTTTACGAAAGCGCCCTGTGACACGGGGAAAGGGCTGATTGGAATGGATTTCATTCGCCTGGCCCTGGAACGTTCGATGACTGCTTGGGAAGCATTGTTTACCATCACCGCGCTGCTAGAGACCTATGGTCAGGGCGGCAGCTGCGGCTTTACACACCCTTTTTTCTATCACAACAGCTTCTTACTGGCGGATCCTCAAGAGGCCTGGGTGCTGGAAACAGCCGACCGGCAGTGGGTTGCCGAGAAGGTGCAGGGAGTGCGCTCCATATCGAATGCCGCGACAATTGGCGCGCATTGGGACCTGGCCTCGAACGACCTGGTGCCGTATGCGCTGGATCGGGGCTGGTGTAAGCACCCAAAGCAGTTCCATTTTGCGCGCTGCTATTCTGATTTCACCTATACTACCTTCAGCGACGCGCGCAAGCGCCAGATTTGCACCACGCAACTGTTAGCGCAAAAGCAGGGCCAGATTGATGTCCGTTCCGCGATGCAGACCTTGCGTTCGCATGGCTTGCAAGCGAGCCCTCGCTTCCGAGTTGATCAGGCTTTGTTGGGCGCGACGGTTTGCATGCATGCTGGGGCGGGGCCGGTGCGCAATTCCCAGTCGGTTGGGTCGCTGGTCGCCCACCTGACAGCTGAGCGAGTGAGCAGTTGGGTCACGGGGACGTCTGCTCCCTGCACCAGGTATCTTTAAGCCAGTTTGGATCGACAGCGGGTTGCCCTATTCAGAACCTTCTCCGGCTGGGCATTTCTCTGCTGACTGCTTATGGTGGCGGCATGAGTGCCTGCACCGGGAAATTCTCGCGGATTATGCCAAACGGTCGACGCTGTTCGCTACAGACCGGGACAAACTGGAAGATGCGTTTATTCTGGAATGGGAATCTCTGGAGGGGGGCCTGGAGGCGCGGAAAGATTTTTCACAGCGTTGTTTTCAGCAGTCTGAGGCGGCTGAAGCAAGCTGGTTAACGCGTGTAAAGGCGATGCCGCCTGTTTCTACCCCGACTTTTTACTATTCAAAAGCCTGGAAAGAGTTTTCAAAGCAGGCTGGCATGGATTGAGCAACTGGATAGAATATTGATAGGTCAATTTTTTTAACCAGGGCTGCGCTGCTGGTGCTATAATCTTCTTGTTAACCGGATAACCTTATCATGCTACAGAGTGTTTTCAACCTGATCCAAGAAACCCAGGCAGGGCTTATCTTACCTAACCACTTATTTGGCTGGCTGGGTTGGTTTGTATTGGCAGCTGCGCTAGTTCTGGGACTCTGGCACTGGTGGGAAGAACTGGATATTTTACGCAGGCGCTGGTGGGTTTTCCTCCTGCTGTTGGCGCTGACTCCCCTTTGCACCATCTTCCTGGGGATTCGGTTACCCGGTGAGATACAACCCATGCCAGAGATGCCGCTCGAGGTGGCTGCGCCAGCATTGATGTTCCTGGCTGCCATCCCCTGGGTGATGGCGGGCGGTTTGCTGGGCCCATTGCCGGCTACGCTATTAGGTTTATTCGGCGGGCTGATCCTTGGGTTTTATGAGACGCATAGTCCTTTCACGCCTCTGGAAGTCGCCAGTATTGCCCTGTTGTTCAGCGTAGCGGTGCGCCAGAACTACCGTACTTTATTTTATAAGATCCTGCGCCATCCGCTCGGCGCGGCGCTGCTGGTTTGCGTGGTTTATGTCCCTATCTTAATTTTCACCACACTGCTCTCGACAAATGATACCCTGGCAGTGCGCATGGATTATGCCTTTACCCAAATCTGGCTCGTGCTGCTTGCACGGGCCGGGGAAATACTGGTTGGCAGCCTGGCCGCCGAGATGTTGTACCTCATCCGGCCAGATTTATGGGGCAGGCGGCGCAGGCTGGTTCCATCGCCTTCTGAAAGCAGTATTCAAGCACGTTTCTTCTACGCGACCGCGCCGATGATTGCGCTGCTTGTTTTGACATTGATCGTGGGGGATTGGCTGGTTGCCGGAAACGCTGCCCGGCGGATGATCCGCGAGCGCCTGTCCAGTACGGCTGAGGTTGCCGCAGAAACGCTGCCTTACTTCCTGGAGACAGGGCAGAACCTGATTCTGACCATGGCTGACCCCAGTATGCTGCAAACTCCGCAAGTGGACCTGCCGAATGTTCTGGCAGGACGCATGCGCTCTATCCCATATTTTCGGCAGTTGTTTTTGTATGATCGTAATGGTCAGGCGGTTTCGGGTTATCCGGTTCAGGTTGCAGATCAATTCAACCTGACGGTTGAGGAAACCAACGGCATTAAACTGGCCTTGAAAGGGGTGAGCACGCAGGTTTACGTGGTGCCGCCGCTGGCCAATGAGACCTCGGCACAAATTTCGTACCTGGGGGCGATCCGAGATGAGCAAGGGCAGGTACGGGGTGTGTTGTTAGGCCGCACGGACTTCAACACCAACCCGTTTACCCAACCTGCCATTCAAGCGTTGAAAGGCTTAAACGATCTGGAAGGCGAAGGAATGATCCTGAACGAAAATGGGGAAATTCTTTATCACCCCGTTACATCTCAGGTCATGAAAGCTTATCTTGGCACACGGCCCACCAAAGCTGCCTTTTATGATGATACCTCGCCTACCAATACCCGTGAGTTCGTCTATTTTCAGCCAGTGGTCGGTCGTCCCTGGGCAGTGATTTTGACGATCCCGGCGAAGCAGGCTCAGCAAATTGCATTGGAAATTGCCATACCGCTGCTGGTAATGCTGCTGGTTTTTACTGCGCTGGCGTTTTTGTTCCTGCGGTTTAGCCTGCATGCGATGACCTCTTCGTTATCCTTCCTGACTCAGGAAACGGCCTATATCTCTCAAGGCCAGCTGGACCGGCCGCTCAAGTCGAAGGGGGTGGATGAGGTCGGTCAGTTGAGTGAATCTTTTGAACACATGCGGGTGAGCTTGAAAGCTCGCCTGGAAGAGCTCAACAGCCTGCTCCAGGTCAGTCAGGGCGTGGCAGCTAACCTGGAGATTGCGGAAGCCGTGCAGCCCATTTTGATAGCGGCATTGAACGAAAGCGCCTGCTCGGCTCGCCTGGTTTTTGTGCGCGACGTGACGCTGGAAACCTTCGAAAACGACAGCCTGGTTTCTTTTGGCGTGGGCCCGGCTGCGCAGTTATATGGAAACCTGGACGCGCAGTTATTTGAGCTGGTCAAGCAGCAAGATATGGTCAGCCTGCCAAATGTGATGCGCACGCGTCGATTGGTGTTCTCACCCGGCGCGCCGCGTCCAGGGGCTTTGCTCGCGCTGGCGGTGCGCCATGAGAATCTGTATTATGGCGTGTTGTGGGTAGCTTTTGATAATCCCCGGAACTTTTCGGAAGAAGAAATTCGTTTCCTGAGCACTCTGTCTGGCGAAGCAGCCCTGGCTGCCACGAGTGCTCGCCTGTATGCCACTGCCGAAGTGGGCCGCCAGCGCTTAGAAGCTGTGTTGGCCTCAACGCCAGAACCTGTGCTGGTGATCGACGAACAGGCTCGCCTGCTGTTATTGAACCCGGCAGCGGTTCAGATTCCAGGGCTGGTTCGCTCCTCTATGGAGGGGCGCCCGGTGCAGGAAGTGATTGGCCAACCCGAGTTAGTCAATTTGCTGGTCGTGCCTTTGACCGAGCGGATCTCTTCCCGGGAAATCAACCTGCCCAATGGAAAGGTATATTACGCCAGCGTTTCGGCTGTGGTCGCTGAGGGCCGCCCGGTTGGCCGCGTTTGCATATTGCGGGATATTACCCACTTCAAAGAACTGGAGCAGCTAAAATCTGACTTCGTCGCAACCGTCAGCCATGACCTGCGCTCACCGTTGACTTTAATGCGTGGATACGCTACAATGCTCCAGATGGTTGGCGACCTGAACGAGCAGCAGAAAGGCTACGTTCGGAAGATCGTAACCGGGGTCGAAAACATGACTCGGCTTGTCAATAACCTGCTCGACCTGGGCCGGATTGAAACCGGCATCGGCTTGCAGATCGAAAAGGTTTCTGTCAGCGAGATCGCAGATGAAGTGATTAATTCACTGCAGCTGCAAGCAGTTCAGAAAGATATCCATTTGACCCAGGATGGGGCTGAGGTAGGGGATCACCTGGTGGTTGAAGCGGACCGGGCGTTAATGCAGCAGGCGCTGTACAATCTGGTTGAAAACGCGATCAAATATACAGCTGTTGCCGGTCAGGTGAAGATCCATCTGGAGGATCGGCCTAACTCAGTATTGGTAGAAGTGCATGATACGGGGATCGGGATCGCACCTCTCGATTTGCCCCACCTGTTCGAAAAGTTTTACCGCAGCGGACGGCGTGAGGCCTATCAGCAGCGGGGGACAGGTTTGGGACTGGCGATCGTGAAATCAATCGCTGAGCGGCATGGCGGCCGGGTCTGGGTGGACAGCCAGTTGGGCCGGGGTAGTGTGTTTTCCCTGGAAATCCCCTGTGAGCAGCCCCAAAAGGCGGATAGCGACTGAGAATAAGTTTCGAAATTCTCTTAAAAACCCTGGAAAAATCTGAAAAATCGTGCTATAATCTTAGGTCGCATGATTATCAAGAGAGCATCCTGCTATTTTACAAAGCGCCAGAGATCTGATTTTCTCTTGCGCTTCTGTTTGTTTCTTTTGACTGGGGATTAGGTTCGAGGAGGCGTTTTAGTGGAAACCAAAGGTCTGACCGCACTTCGTATCAGCCTGGCTTCGCCAGAGACAGTTCGCAGCTGGTCTTATGGGGAGGTCCTCAAACCGGAGACTATTAATTACCGGCGTTTACGCCCTGAAAAAGACGGGCTGTTTTGTGAGGCAATCTTCGGGCCCACACGTGATTATCAATGCTATTGTGGTAAGTACAAGAATCCTCGTTACAAGGGCATCGTTTGTGATAAATGCGGTGTTGAGGTAACCCGTTCATCGGTTCGCCGGGAGCGTATGGGGCATATTGAGCTGGCTACGCCAGTGGCGCATATCTGGTATACGCGCCGCATTCCTTCTTATCTGGGGCTGCTGCTCGATATTTCTCGACGCAATTTGGACCGGGTACTGTACTTTGCTCAGTACATTGTTACGTATGTGGATGAAGACGCGCGCGCCAAAGCGCTGAAGCGTCTTGAGGATGAGATTAGTGTTTCCGAACGGGAACAGGCTAATCAAATTAATGAAAAAATCAAGCAGGTAAAACTGGAGCGCGACCGCAAGTTAGGCGAACTGCAGCAGCAGAAGGCTGATCTACAGGCGCGTTCGGATGAGCAGATCGCAAACAATCTGGAACCTGTGATCAAAGAGGGCCAGCGCCTGGAAGCGTCGCTACAAGAACGCCAGGGGCAAACGACAACCAAGCCGATTGTCTTTGAGGCAACCAAGCAGACCATCGTCGAGACTGGCAAAGTTATTTCGCAGCAGCATATTTCGGGCATTCAGCGGGCAGTTAAAGAACGCCTGGATGAACTGGAGAATGAAACGCGCGAACGCTTGCAGCGTGATATTGAGCAGATTACCATGGAAATTGGCCGAATCCGCGCAGAAGCGGAAGAAGCTATGGAAGCGCTGCGCAATCAGCTGGAGGATCAGTCGTTTGTTTCGCAGAACCAGAACTCGCGGGTTCGCGATGAACTGCAGGAACTGCGCCCCTTCACCTTCTTAAGTGAAAGCCGCTACCGCGAACTGAAGTCGCGCTGGGGGCAGGTATTCCGCGCGGATATGGGCGCTGAGGCGTTCTATGATATTCTGCGCCGGCTGGACCTGGAACGGCTTTCGGAAGAGCTGTGGCACGAAGTGCGCACGTCTAAGAGCAAGCAGAAGCGCAAGAAGGCGACGACGCGGCTCAAGGTGGTAGAAGCCTTCCGGCGCTCGACGAACCATCCGGAGTGGATGATCCTGACTGTGCTGCCGGTGATCCCACCTGACTTGCGCCCCATGGTGCAGTTGGATGGTGGCCGCTTCGCGACCTCTGACTTGAACGACCTTTACCGCCGCGTGATCAACCGCAACAACCGTCTCAAGCGCTTGCTTGAGTTAGGCGCGCCGGATGTCATCGTGCGCAATGAGAAGCGTATGCTTCAAGAAGCGGTTGACTGATTGATCGACAACTCGCAGCGTGGCAAAGCGCTTTCGCGCCGCGGCCGCCGCGAACTGAAATCGTTGAGCGATATGCTCAAGGGGAAGAAAGGCCGCTTCCGCCGCAACCTGCTGGGTAAGCGCGTCGATTATTCGGGCCGCTCGGTGATTGTGGTTGGCCCGACTCTGAAGCTGCACCAATGCGGTTTGCCCAAGACCATGGCACTCGAACTGTACCGCCCGTTCGTGATTGCGAAACTGGTGGCGCATAACTATGCCGCGAATGTGAAGGGCGCGCGCCGCTTTATCGAGCGCAATCGCCCTGAGGTTTGGGAAGTGCTGGAAGAGGCCATTAAAGAACGCCCGGTTCTGTTGAACCGCGCGCCTACACTGCACCGCCTGGGTATTCAAGCCTTTGAACCGGTGTTGATCGAAGGTTCTGCCATTCAGTTGCACCCGTTGGTGACCACAGCCTTCAACGCCGACTTCGATGGCGACCAGATGGCTGTGCACGTGCCGCTTTCCGAGAAAGCCGTTTGGGAAGCGCGCAACCTGATGCTGTCATCCAAGAACCTGCTGAAGCCAGCCGATGGTGAGCCGATCATCAGTCCTTCGAAGGATATGGTGCTGGGTGTGTACTACCTGACCATGGACAGCCCGAATAACGCGGACGGCAAAGAGCGCGTTTTCGCGGACACCAATGAAGTTGAACTGTGTTACGAGCTTGGCCAGATCCGGGTTCACGACTGGGTGAAAGTCAAAGTGACCACCTGGTACGATGAAAAGGATCAGCGCCTGTCGGAACCGCGTAATGACATTATTCGCACCACTGTTGGGCGGGTGCTGTTTAACCGCATCCTGCCTGATGATGTTCAGTTCCGCAACATTAAGCTGGACAAGGGCGGTGTGAAAGACTTAATCGCCGACGTTCTTGAGGTAAGCGGGCAGGAAGTGACCACGAATGTGGCCGATCTGGTCAAGGACATTGGTTTTGAGTATGCGATGCGTTCAGGCTCGACCATTGCTGTTTCCGACATCACCATTCCAGCCGCCAAGCAGGAAATTATCGGCAAGGCGCAGGCAGAAGTTGAAAATGTCAACCGTGCTTTCCGCCGCGGCCTGCTCACCGAACAGGAACGCAACGAACGCATCATCGAGATCTGGCAGAATACCACCAAGGATGTTGCCACTGCGGTCCGGGCAGCAATGGACCCGACTGGCAACCTGTCGACCATGGCGAACTCTGGCGCGACCAAAGGTGGCTTTGGCCCAATTTCGCAGCTGGCTGGCATGCGCGGTTTGATGGCTGACCCGGCCGGGCGTATTATTCGCCTGCCCATTCAGTCAAACTTCCGCGAAGGTTTGAATACGTTGGAATACTTCATCTCTACGCACGGCGCGCGCAAAGGTCTGGCAGATACCGCGCTGCGTACCGCGGATGCCGGTTACCTGACCCGCCGTCTGGTGGATGTGGCGCAAGATATTATTATCAACGAAGAAGACTGCCATACCCACGAAGGCCTCTGGCTGCGCAAAAGTGACGATGTCGCCGGACAGACGCTGAAAGATCGCCTGTTTGGGCGCACCACGGCAATGCGCGTGGTTGATCCGCATACCGGCGAAGTGCTGGTGGAGCGGGACATCATCCTGGATCATGGCCAGGTGCGTAAGATTGTGGAGGCGGGCGTTGATGAAGTGAAAGTCCGCTCGCCATTGACCTGCGAGCTGGTGCATGGCATTTGTGCCATGTGCTATGGAATGGATCTGGGCCGTGGGGAACGGGTAGCCCTGGGCTCCGCGGTTGGCATTGTGGCTGCCCAATCCATTGGTGAGCCTGGCACGCAGCTGACCCTGCGCACGTTCCATACCGGTGGTGTGGCTGCTGGCGGCGATATTACGACCGGTCTCCCGCGCGTTGAGGAATTGTTTGAAGCCCGGCGGATGCCAAAAGGTGAGGCGATTATCAGCCAGATTGGCGGCGTCGCCCGGGTAATCCAGTCGGACCGCTACAGCGACCAGCGCGTGGTGCGGGTTGAGTTTAGCGAGATGGTCAGTGATGAATATGATGTGCCCGTGGAATGGACCGTTGCCGTCAAAGACGAAAGCACCATTTCTCTGGGTGATCCCATCGCTGCGATGGGCGAGGCGAGCATTGCCGCACAGCATGCTGGCCGGGTACGCCTTGAAGGCAGCAAAGTGATTGTCTCTTACGAACACCGCGACACCGAAGAATATGAGATTCCGAGCACCGCGCGCCTGGTGGTCAAGGATGGCGAGCACATTGAAGCCGGAACACCGCTGACCGAAGGGTCGTTGAACCCGCATACCGTCTTGAAGATCAAAGGCCGGGATGCCTGCGAGATGTACCTGCTTGAGTGAAATTCAGAAGGTGTACCGCGCTCAGGGCCAGAACATTAACGATAAGCACTTCGAAGTCATCATCCGCAAGATGCTGGGTAAAGTCCAGGTTTTGCGCCCGGGTGACACGCCCTACCTGCCATCCGACTTTGTGGATCGCCTGGAGATTCGCCGGGTCAACGAACAACGGGTGGCCGAAGGCAAACAGCCGGCTCGCTACGCGGAGATCCTGCTGGGCGTAACCAAGGCTTCATTGAACACCGACTCCTTCCTCTCAGCTTCCTCGTTCCAGCATACCATTAAGGTGCTGGCTGGCGCGGCGATTGCCGGGACCGAAGACAACCTGTTCGGCCTGAAAGAGAACGTCATCATCGGGAAACTAATCCCGGCTGGCACCGGCTTTACGCACGGTCGCTTTACCGCCGAGGAAGAGGAAGCCCAACAGCACCGTGAGAGTGCAGCGGGCATGGCCGCTGACGGTGATATTGGGATGGTTTCCGGCAGTGATGGCTTTGATGGATCAAACGACGATCTCTAGACAATGATTAGAGACGATTAAATGATTGAGGCCCCCTCCCCTGGGGGTCTCAATCATTAACGGGCTGAGAGATTAAGCCTGGTAAGAGGAGTAATGATAGGCGATTTTGCCTTCCACCAGCCCGAGCGTATCACTGCTATTAAGGTCGCTGCTCCCTGCGCGAGTGGCGCGCCAGGTAAAGTGGCGCGAAGCACCGCTGCCGGTTTTGCTGATCAGCATAAAGGCCGCACCCGAGAGCTGATCGTTCAGTAAATGATCATACCAGGCGCGAATCGCTGCGGTTCCCTGGATGGTTCGCGCCGCGGTGACCTGCACAGCGTCTGGGCGGTAGAACTGGAGAATTTTCTCCAGACTGCGTTGGTTAAAGGCTGCCAGCAGCTGATCAGTTATGTCCTGATTTGGGTTGGGGGGCAGTTCGCCATAAGTATAATTCGCCACCTGTACCCACAGGTTATTCAGGTCGCGCCGGCACTCATCCCAACTGAAGAAGTTTGCTGCCGGCACGTGGTTGTCGTGCAGCGCTGTGAAGAAATCGAGCATATCCTGGTCGGTGGGCCGCCAGCCATCCCATTTATAGGCCGGGGCGGTTGGAATCACCGGGCGGTAGGGCTTCAGCGCCTGAAATTCACGCAGGCAGCGGGCCATCTGCTGAATGGGATTATGGGCTTTTTCCCAATAAACCTGCGGCATATTGTACTGGCACTGCTCCAGAAAGGCTTGCCAGGGCAGCTGCGGGTGGTAGGTTGGGAAGCGGTATGAACTGAGCGCCATGGGCAGGCTTGGCAGAGACTTACGCAGCTCATTCATGAAACGAGTTGCCGCCGTTGATCGACCGGGTTGTTTATACTCGTTTTCCGCATCGATCACATACCCATCCAGGCCTAATTCCTGGACGCGCCTTATCGCGATCTTTGCCTCGCCCAATGGATCAGAGCCGTAAACGAAATGCCAGCCCCACACCTGAATTTTTTGCACCCGCAGCGCGGCAACGACGGCAGGCGCCAGGTCGAAATGCGTTTTGCTGTCCACGTTGTAGGCGATGTTCCCATCCGCAATTTTAATCAGAACGTGGGTTAATCCTGAAGCGCGCGCGGCAGCGGCGATAGCATCCGGGCTGCCCTTCTCACAATCTTTAATTTTCCAGATAAAAAAGCCTTTGCCTTGTAGCGTCATGCCGTCCCCTGGCAGTTGATTTCCAGGGGGACTTTATGGCTGCAGATTGCCTTCCAGGCCCAATTCCGGCGCAATCCCGCGCATTGCCTGGATGACGTTATCTGTATGTTCCCAAAGGTCAAGCCCAAAGTCGGCAGTTGCCTGGCTGATTTCAGCGCGGTTTGCCCCGGCAGCGAAAGCTTTATCTTTCCACTTCTTCTTGACGGATGAAGATGCCAGGTCATACAGCGAGCGAGAGGGGCGCACCAGGGCGACGGCAGTGATCAAGCCGGTGATTTCATCACAGGCATACAGCGCTTTTTCCATTGGAGTAACGCGAGGTACCCCTGTATGGTCCGCGTGACTGAGAATCGCCTGAATAATTTCCTCCGGCACACCCCGTTCCCGCAAAATGGGCGCGCCCGCCAGTGGATGTTCTGCCAACGTTGGGTGAATTTCCCAGTCAAAATCGTGCAGCAGCCCGGTCAGACCCCACAATTCTTCGTCTTCGCCCAGCTTGCGGGCATAAAAACGCATGGCAGCTTCAACCGCCAGCATGTGATTGATGAGGTTTGGACTTTTTACATATTCTTGCACGATTGACAATGCTTGGGAACGATCCATGAGTCCTCCTTAGATATCTGAATGGTTGCAAATAGCTTGCCAGCCATTTCAAGGCTGCAGGGATGTTTGGTCTTCTAAACTTACGTTTTCAGTAAAAATTGGTTCTGGCTGCCCTAAGACCGGCAGCGGGCGCGATACCCATACCTCCCACATGGCAACTGTGGTCGCAGGCACTTCTCGCAGGTACCAGTAGGCGTAGGAACGGCTTTGGTAATGGCGCACTTCCGCCGCTACCCCCACAGCCTGGATCCCCAGGTTATTGCAGGTAAACAGGGCGCGCGGAAGGTGAAATTGCTGCGTTACCAGCAAGGCTTTCTCCACATTGAAAATATGCCGCGCCCGGTAGCAGGTATCGTATGTCCGGCGCCCGGCATAGTCCAGAATGATATCCTTTTCTGGAACGCCCAGGCGCAAGGCGTAATCCTGCATTGCACCGGGTTCATTGTAGTCAAGAAAGCGGTTATCGCCGCTCATCAACAACTTCTCCACCTTGCCTGTAAGGTAGAGCTGAGCGGCTGTTTCAACCCGGTCGCGCAGTACCGGTGAGGGAGTGCCGTTGCGGGATAAACCAGCGCCAAAAACAATTGCTACCCGGGTTTTAGGCGCATCTCCAACAGAATGCAGCCTGGAATGAGCGGAGACTTCAGTGACCAGGCTGGGAACGATCAATAATAACACCACAGTAAGCCCAACCAGTAGCAGGGTGCGCAGCAAATAGGGTTTGGATTTTCGCAGCATAGCGCGTATTTTACCGCGCTTTTGGTCTTCCGTTTGCATTCGAGAAAATAAACCTTGCTTGCCCGGTTTGCGTTTATTTGCCAATGCCATCCTTCAAATTGAACTTCAGGGCCTGCGCGGCATCTCTGAGCGGGGTATAAATAGTGTCGTTGACAGTTTTCATTTCTTCGATTTCATAATTTTCTGCCGAAACCTGCAAGAGGGCTTTCCCTTCAGGCGTTTTCGAAAGCTCGAGGAAGGCATTGGTCAGCACCTGCCGGTCGCCTTCGGAGAGACCAGCGAGTAAGGAGAGGTTCAAGGAGGGAATCACTGCATCGGATCGCCAGATGACCAGCACTCGGTTCATCACATCGGGTAAATCCTGGATGACCATAGAAGCCGTGCGCGGATCGCCTGAGATCGCAAAGGTTGCGCCGAAATCACAAATGCCTTTGATATATAGCGCGCGTACCACTGCGGTATGACTTTGCGTAAGAACCCCAGGCAGCACCGGGATTTGATTCTCTTCCAGGAGCCCGGCGGGCAGGATGTATCCGGAAGGTGAAGTCGGTTCCACCCAGCAGGGCCGCAGGCCGCTCAACTGCTCTAAGGCGGTGGCGGCATCGGCAGAACTCAAGCCGCTGATGGGATCAAAATACGGTGTAAGCTGGCTTTCGACATTCGCCAGAAATTGGACGCCATATTGGTAAACGCCAAAGTGATTAGTAAGTAAGGCAACTTCTGCCAGCCCGCGCTGGCTTGCGTATAGATAAGTCAAAGGCGGCATCCAGGTCGCATGGACTTTTCCGGCTGCCAGGCTTTCCAACAGCTGGTTATAGGTCATGAAAACCTTCCCGGTGGCATGGACCCCTGCCAGGTTGCCGACTTGTTTTGCCAGCTCATCCGCGGCCGCGGCCACCTGCGGGTCTTCTTGTTCCGATATCAACCCGATCACATAGGGATTAGAGGCGGAACCCAAGGGTTCGGGTGTGGCAGTCGGCGTGGGGGGAAAGGTGGCTGTCAGGGTCAGGGTAGGGGTCGCAGTTGAGGATCCCGGCTGCGTTGAGCCACAACCACTGGCCAGCAGGATGGCAAACACCGCAAGCATTGAGATTAGTATAAGAGCATAGAACTGCCGGAAGTAGCGCCGGTTCGTCATGTGCGGCAAGTGTCCACCTGGCTAGCAGAAAAATAGAACCAGAACGATTATAATCAATTTGGGGACTTAGGTCGAATAGTACCGGCCCTTCAAATTTGTGTAGCTTAAGGAGGAAAAACGTTGGCCTGGTTTACGAGGAGAGAAGATGAGTAATTTTCAAAAAGGTTTTCTCATTTTTATTGGCGTGGTTGTGGTCGTTGGATTGTTAGGCCTGGGGCTGCTCTTTGCCGTAACTGCGATGGTGCGCCAGACAGCAAATGAAGCAGTTGCACCTTTACGTCAGGGAAATCAGGCCCTGGCGACGCGCATGTCTGAAATTTTGAATCCGACCCCAACCGTTCTGCCAGACCCGGTCACCGTCATTCATGAAATCCGCACGCTGGCCCGCCTGGAAACCATCCAATATACGATGGAGAAAGTTATCACGGTAGAAGAAGGCCAGAACCAACTAAGCTTTCTGTTTGGTGACCGGCTGTTGTTTGTTGGGCACGGTACAGTAATTGCCGGAATTGATCTGGCCCAGATGAATCCGGACGATATGTGGGTCAAAGGTGACGTATTATACGTTCGGTTACCCCCTGCCCAGGTGTTTGTGGTCACTTTGGATAATCAGAAATCTTATGTTTATAACCGAGATACGGGTATCTTGACAAAAGGGGATGTCAACCTGGAAAGTACTGCCCGATCGGCGGCAGAAAAAGAAATCCTCAAAGCCGCGATTGATGATGGCATTCTAAACCAGGCCCAGCAAAACGCAGAAGCGTATATGTCCAGGCTGCTGCGGGGGCTGGGTTACCCCGATGTCATTTTCGTCCATGATACTACCCCGCAGCCAACCGTCTTGCCCACACTCCAGGCCCAACCCTGAGCCTATACCCGGTCAGTCCAGGTGGAGTTTGCATATTTTTGCACCACCAATTCATCCGCGTGGCGTAATTCAGCGGAGGATAAATTTTCCTCTTCAAAAATAAGATTGAGTGTATCTTCAAACGCATCCCGAAAGACCTGCGCGCTCTCTTCCCAGCCGATGTGGCTGCCTGAGTGTTCTGCATTCGTCGCGTGAGCAAGCAGGCGCTGTGTGGCCCGTTCCCGCGCAGCTTCATCCGGATAGACCAGGGCACGGGTGATGCGAGTGAGGTCGCCAGATAACGGCAGCGAGCCATGTTGCAGAACGCCTTCTTTGCGCCGGGCCTGGGCGCTCCCCACCAGTTTTTTTCCGTTAACGGTGATCTCATAATTCGATGGGACTTCAAAACAGACTGGCCCAGAAGCTGAGCTGCCCTGCGGCAGAGCATACTCCTTTTCTGCCCGCGCCGGGAGGCCTAACCGTTCCAGAGCGTTGCGTAAGGCTTCTGCCAACCGGCGGTAACTCTCAAGCACTCCACCTGCCACGCGCGGCTCATCCAGGGGCGCAATGACCGAATAGGTCAACTCATCCGTATGCAGGATGGCTCGCCCGCCTGTAGGCCGCCTGACAAGCTGCCAGCTATATCGTTCGAGAGCTTCCCGATCGACATCCTGGACAGATTGGGCAAAACCGAGCGATAGGCAGGGCGGGTCCCAGGCATACAGACGTAAAGTAGGTAAAACTTTACGCCGGCCTACCGCTTCAAGGATGGCTTCATCCACGGCCATATTCCAGGCCCCTGCCGCTGCCGGGGTTCGAATTAAACGCCAATGGGCTGCTTGCATCATTTATCTCCAATAATGCGGCTCTTACTTATCACAACTGAAAAGGCCATCAATCTCCGGAAATTAATCGCTTCTTGATCTAATTCGTTTTATAATTAAATCGGGGGTCAGGATAATCACCTTCCGATTATGCAGTTCAGGCCAATTGTACTCCAGGCCGAAAAACCTTGCAGAAGAGTTGGATGATGACCAATATTTACGACATATTTACCTGCTTAATTTACGTTACCCGGATGAGCTGAAACATATCCGAAATATTAAGTGATACAATAAAAACCCACTTCAAAGGTTATATAAAAATGTTCGAAAAAACCATGACAGATCAAATCCGGGCCATTGAACCGCAGCCGACTGTTGAAATTCATCTGCCCGATGGCCGCTCTTTCACCGGACCGCGTGGGGTTCCTGTAGAAAAATTTATGCAAGCCCTACCGGAATGGGGGAACCCGCCGATTGTTGGCGCAGTTGTTAATGGTGAGCTGCGTGAGCTGACTTACCCGATCAATATCGAGTCCCGTGTGCAGCCCATCTCGATGGCGGATGCAGATGGCGCGCGCATTTACCGCCGTTCTCTAGTCTTTTTACTGGAGACAGCTTTTGAAGATCTATTCCCAGAAGCGGAGCTAACGGTAGATCATTCCGTTTCTTCGGGGGGGTATTTTTGCCAGGTCTCGGGCCGAGATTCTTTATTGCAAGCGGACCGGGACAACCTGGACCGGCGTATGCGGAATCTGGTGGAGCAAGATTTGCCCTTGATTCGCAAGCAGGTGCCATTGGTGGAAGCCATCGCCTACTTCGAACAAAAAAAACAGTTCGATAAGGTGCGTCTGTTAAAGTACCGAACGAAGGATCACCTGGTATTGTATGCGATTGATGGTCATATGGATTATCATCACGGGTATATGGTGCCATCCACCGGCTATTTGCAGTGGTTCGAGCTGAAGTTAGAAGAAGGGCAGGGTTTTGTGCTGCGTTTTCCGCGCCGGTTTGCCCCCACGGGACTGCTGCCCATGCCCGATTACCCACAGTTGTTAAATACGTTTCGCCAATATGGGCGCTGGCTTTCCCGGCTCGGCATTGAGAACACTGGAGCGTTAAATGACGCGATCTGCAGCGGGCGTATCCGGGAGATCATCCTGGTCTCTGAGGCGCTGCATGAACGACATATCGGCGAGATCGCGGAACAGTTTGTCAGCCAGGACCACCATCCTCGCATTATCCTGATTGCTGGCCCTTCTTCTTCCGGCAAGACCACCTTCTCAAAACGCCTGGCGGTGCAGCTTTTGGCGCAGGGCATTACCCCTTATGCCCTGGAAATGGATAACTATTTTGTTGACCGTGAAATGACGCCAAAGGATGAACATGGGAACTTTGATTTTGAAGCATTGGGAGCGCTCAATCGCGAACGGCTTCAATCTGATTTGCAGAGTTTGATTGCCGGTGAGGCGGTGCAACTGCCACACTTTGATTTCAAGCTTGGAAAAAGCCTGGCAGGCGACATCGTCCGCCTGGAGAAAGATCAGGTCATCATCCTGGAAGGCATTCATGGCTTGAATCCAAATTTAATGCCCGCCCTGGCGACTGACCAGACCTTCCGGATTTACGTTTCTTGCCTGACCCAATTAAACCTGGACCGCTATAACCGGATTTCTACCACAGACACACGCATGATCCGGCGCATTGTGCGAGATGCGCGTGAGCGCGGCTACCCTGCCCAAGTGACCATCTCACGTTGGGAATCGGTGCGGCGGGGTGAAAAGCAGCATATCTTCCCATATCAGGAAAACGCAGATGTGATGTTCAACTCCGCGCTGGTTTATGAACTGGCGGCATTAAAGCCGTTAGCGGAACCCTTGCTGCGCCAGGTTCCCTTTGGAACAGCCGAATACATTGAAGCCAAGCGCCTGCTGGCCTTTTTGGAATGGTTCCTGCCGCTCGATATTGACCTGATTCCGGATAATTCGATTGAACGCGAGTTTATCGGCGGCTCTATTCTCAAAGAATTCCAACTATGGGATCGAAAAGTCGGCCTTAATGAATAAAAAATAGCGTTCCTGAGCATAAGTCTGACTTATGCTCAGGAACCCTTCAAAATTTTTACTCTTTCATGCGCTCGATTTGTGCACCGAGCGCTTTTAATTTCTGATCTACGCGTTCATAACCCCGGTCGATCTGGCCTATATTCCTGATGGTGGAGCGTCCAGGGGCAGAGAGCGCTGCCAGTAGCAGAGCCATACCGGCGCGGATGTCTGGGCTTTCCAGCTTCTCAGGATACAGGGGGGTAGGGCCCTGGACAATGCAGCGGTGAGGGTCGCAAAGTACGATTTGTGCGCCCATGGCAACCAGTTTATCGGTGAAGTACATGCGGCTGGGGTACATCCAGTCGTGGAAGAGTACGGATCCTTGAGATTGGGTAGCAACCACGATGGCGATGCTCATCAGGTCGGTGGGAAAGGCGGGCCAGGTCATCACTTTGATTTCAGGAATTGCGCCCCCTAAATCCGGTTCGATTTCCAGGCACTGTTCGGCTGGGACCAGAATATCCGAGCCTTCCACCTGCCATTGCACGCCAAGGCGCCCCATGACCAGCCGGATCATATCTAAATATTCACAGCCTGCATTCCGAATGCGAACTGCGCCGCGCGTAACGACCGCCGCGCCGATGAAGCTAACCACTTCGAGGTAATCTGGCCCGATCGTAAACTCGCCGCCATGCAGGCGCGAGACGCCGGTTATATGCAGGGTGTTGGATCCCACATTATCGATTTTTGCGCCAAGCGTATTAAGAAAGTGACACAGTTCCTGGACGTGCGGTTCTGAGGCTGCATTGCGAATGATGGTAACGCCATTTGCCATTGCACTGGCCATAATTGCATTTTCTGTCGCCATCACCGACGCTTCGTCCAATAAAATATCAGCGCCTTTCAGCCCTTTGGCTTTGAAGTCAAAGGAGCGGTTATACTCAACCTCTGTGCCCAGCTTGCGCAGCACCAGCAGATGCGTATCCACGCGCCGCCGGCCAATGACATCCCCGCCAGGCGGGGGCAGATGAAGTTCCCCGGTTCGGACGACCATTGGTCCGGCCAGCAAAAAGGAGGCCCGGATTTTCCGGCACAGGTCAGGGTCCAGGTCTGCCGGCCGGACTTCTTTGGCGTGGATCTGCCAGGTGTTTTCACTCAAGGTGGTAATCGATACCCCCAGGCTTTCCAGGAGCGCACGCATTACGTGTACATCGGAAATCTCTGGAATATTGTGCAAGATCACTGGCTCATCCGTCATCAGGCAGGCAGCCAACAGAGGCAGCGCCGCATTTTTATTCCCTGATGGAACAACCTCGCCGTGCAGGGGAACACCACCCTCAATGATAAATTTTTCCATCCAGAAACCTCCTAACCCTGTTAAGTATGAGATTATTCTCGCCGTGGATATGCCTATATTGTAACCGAAAGAAACGAAAAGACAGGGATCGCAGTGAAACCATAGAGATCCCGATCTGTTCAAAAATATTTATCCGTTTATTGAATTTGCTTACGCAGCCCCTCAATGGTATTTACGGGAAGTTTACAGGTGAAATTTTCGCAAACATATGCAGTAGGCTTGCCCTCCTGCATATCCCGGTAGTGTAGAATTTCTGGTGATTCTGGCCCGGCTCCTTCTGAAGAGGTAGCAAATACGATGCGCGGGCGAAAACTGGACCAGACCTGCGCCACGAGGGCCTGTGTCTCTGGCGCATCCTGCGGCCCTATGATAGCGATCTGCTGTGTTGGGCCCACCGCAAAATCGAAATCTTGCAGCCAAAATGCAAAAGCTGTGGGGTAATGGGTCAAATACGCTTGTATAGCCGATATTGAACCCACAGCCAGGGCCTGCCAGTCACTGCGCTCGGCATATGCCGATAGGCGCAGCAGCGCGCCAGCTGCCAAAGCATTTCCAGAGGGGGTGGCATTATCTTGCGTTTCTTTGGGACGGGCTATGAGTTGATCGTGATCCTGTCGTGTATCGAAAAACCCGCCTTGCGGATCACGGAAGTTTGTCAGCATATCTTGCGCCAGTTCAACGGATGCTTCATACCAGCGCAGGTCTGCATCCGTCTCATAGAGATCCAACAGCGCCAGAATCAGGGTGGCATAATCCTCCAGGAACGCGTTGTGATGGGCCTGTCCCTTGCGCCAGGCGCGCAGCAGGCGCCCTTCTGGATACATCTTTTCTAACAGGAAACTGGCATTGCTTTGTGCAGTTTTCAAATAATCCGGCCGGTCTAGATAACGGGCAGCCTGGGCAAAAGCACGCAAAGTCAGCGCATTCCAGGAAACCAGGACTTTATCGTCTGTCAATGGCCGGGTGCGGGTCTGGCGCGCTGAAAGCAGCTTCTGGTGGACTGCGTCCAGCCGGCTGAGCAATTGTTCGAGAGAGAGGCCAAGATCACTGGCAAGGTCCGGGAGGCTGCTCTTTCGCTGCAGCACATTTTTTCCTTCAAAATTCCCTCCTGGAGTGATAGGGTACGCGTTCTGAATGAATTCCCAGTCAGCCGGATCAGCCAGGGCAGTTTCGATCTCTAGCGGAGTCCAGACGTAATATTTCCCTTCCTCGCCCTCAGAATCGGCATCCAGGCTGCTGTAGAAACCACCGCCTGGATCGGTCATCTCGCGGGTGATAAAGTCAAGTGTCTGGGTGCAGATTGCTTTGAAGGGCAGCTCTTTGGTCATTAAATAGGCGTGTAGATAAGCAAGGGCCAGCTGCCCGTTGTCGTAAAGCATTTTCTCGAAATGTGGCACAAGCCACTGGTTATCGGTACTATAGCGGTGGAACCCTCCGGCTACGACATCATACATCCCGCCGCGACTCATGTGCTCCAGGGCATGGCTGGCTGCACTTAATGCTTTACCGCCAAGATCACTGCCCTCGTGAGATGCCTGGATCAAGAGAAAGTCTATTGCCATGGGTTGCGGGAAGCGCGGCGCCTGACCCCAACCACCCTGCTGCCAATCGTAACTGGAAAGCAGGGCATCAGTAGCCTGGGTCAGTGTTTCAGGGCGTAAGACGCCTGCTGCGCCGTTCCAGGCGTTATTTGGTTGTAAGTGCTCAACCATCTCATGCCCAACCCGTTTAATTTCTCCACGTTCATTTTGCCAGGATTGGGCCACGGATCGCAGTACTTCCTTGAAAGAATACATGCCGTACCGGCGCGTTGCGGGAAAATACGTGCCGCCGAAAAAAGGTTCGCCTTGCGGGGTGAGGAAGAGGCTCATCGGCCAACCTCCCTGGCCGGTCATGGCGACCACTGCTTTCATATAAATCTGGTCCAGGTCAGGCCGTTCTTCCCGGTCAACCTTGATGCTGATAAAGTGTTCATTAAGCAACTGAGCAGTTTGCGGATCTTCGAAGGATTCGTGCTCCATAACATGGCACCAGTGACAGGCTGCATAGCCGATGCTCAGGAAGATCGGTTTATTCTCCTCAAGTGCCTTATGCAGCGCCTCAGGCCCCCAGGGGTACCAATCCACCGGGTTATTGGCGTGTTGCAGCAAATAAGGTGAAGTTTCATTTATGAGATGGTTTGGCATTTCCGTTTATCCCCACTTCTCAATAACATAAATAATATAAACAATATCATAATAATTATACCTGATCTAGAGTTCTCGGCAATCTTCACAATGTTTCCGTGATTTTTCGTAACCCTTCTGGCTGGTCTGGGTTGAGATTTTTTTCCAGGGTGAGTTGTAGGGCAAAACGCTGCCCAGGCAGTACAGCCACCAGTGGAGTAAGCCATTCTGGCAGTCCAGCAGGGAAGGGCAGGGCTAAATTCGCCGCAGCTAATATCTGAGCATCATCGGAGATTACCAGTAATTCTGTATGTCGGCGCTGCAGCTCGTTTATTAATGCACGAGTATCCTGATAAATAGCCCCTCGTGGCGCAATGACGACCACCGGGAATCCGGGCTGGGCAGTAGCGATTGGACCGTGGCGAAAATCTGCTGAGGAGTAGGGCTCTGCCACGACCGAGGTTAGTTCTTTGATCTTCAAGGCTACTTCAAAGGCGGTGCCGTAATTTAATCCTCTCCCGATAACAGCACACTGATTGATGTAACGATAGCGTTCCACATGGCTTAAAGCTGGCGCAAGACCTTCCAGCGTGACTTGCATCTGATCTGGGATGCTCTGCAATCTTTCCAGGTTTTGTGCATTCTCTTGTAACGCGCAGGAAAATAGGGCCAGCGCGGCCAGTGAGGCCGTATACGTTTTGGTTGCCGCAACTGCCTCTTCTTTACCGGCATTTAAAGGGAGGATGTAATCGGCGGTTTGGGAAAGGGGCGCATTGGCTGTGTTCGTAATCGCCAGGGTGGGGCGACGTTGTTTTCGCGCTTCAGCTAACACGGATACGATATCCGGGGATTGGCCAGATTGGGAGATGCCAATGACCAGAGCTTCACTTAAGTCTGGCGGCGTACCATACATGGTAAACAAGGATGGCGTAGCCAGGGCAACTTGCAGGTGCAGTTGCAGTCCAAACAAGTACTGGGCATAACGGGCTGCATTATCTGAACTACCCCGGGCGGCGATCAGGACATACCGGAAGCGATCACGCAGCTTACGGGCAATGTCTTGCGCGTTCGTTCCCTCGCTGAGCAGAAAATTCCGCACAACTTCCGGCTGCTGTAAGATTTCGCGTTCCAAAATCGGGGCCATGGGGTTTTCCTTATTAGCGTACTTTATTGAGGAAATTCGAGGCCGGTCTGTTAGGTTAAATCATCGGCCGGATAATTTTAGTATACGTTTGGGGTGAAAACGTGTCAATGATAGATCAATTGGATGGATGATAAAAGGAAAAGGCAAAAAACGATTTGAAATTTTCTGTAACTGGTGTATACTCGCACCCAACGCTTTCCCCCTTTTTTTCATCTCACTGGTTAGGCAGAGAGGTTCTTATGTTAAGCATTCAAAAAATTGATACAGGTTCAAAGCCGCAGGTTAATGAATTTGTCCAATTCCATTACAAGCTTTATCAAGAGACGCCACAGTGGGTGCCTCCTTTTATCTCTGATATCAAAACCATGCTAAACCGCAACAAGCACCCCTACTATGAGCATTCGGATGCAGACTTCTTCGTTGCAAAGCGGAATGGAGAAATTGTAGGACGAATTGCTGTTTTGGAAAATAAACCTTTTAATCGCTATCACGATACGCATAAAGCGAATTTTTATCTCTTTGATTGCATCGAAGACGCGGATACTGCCAACTGCCTTTTTGATGCAGCTTTTGATTGGAGCAAGAAACGCGGTTTGGACACTTTGATTGGCCCAAAAGGGCTGAGCCTCTTTGACGGTTATGGCATTCAGATTGAGGGGCATAATTATCGCCAAATGATGACGATGATGAATTACAACTTTCCTTACTATTCAAAGCTTGTTGAAGATATCGGCTTTGAGAAAGAAGTAGATTTTGTTTCGTGCTACCTGCCCGTTGAGCATTTCAAGCTGCCGGAAAAGGCGTCTGAAGTCGCCCGCCGGGTCGCCGAACGAGGAAAGTTCAAGGTGATAAACTTCCGCAACAAACGCGAACTGCTGCGTTATGCTAAGCAGATTGGGCAAGCCTATAACAAAACCTTTGTCAATAACTGGGAATATTGGCCGTTAACCGATCGGGAAATTCAATATGTTGTCGATACCATTTTGATTGTGGCTGTGCCGCAATTAATTAAAATAATTACCTATAAAGATGATGTGGTTGGCTTTCTGTTCGGTTTCCCCGATATTTCTAAATCGCTGCAGCGGCATGGCGGCAAAATAACTCCCTGGGGCATTGCTGATATCATGCTTGATCTGCGCCGTACCCATTGGATTTCATTCAATGGCGCGGGTGTGCTGCCAGAATATCAGGGCCGAGGCGGTAACGCGTTGATGTATTATGAGATGGAGAAAACACTCAAAAGCTATAATTATGAGCACGGCGAGCTGACCCAGGTAGCAGAAACGGCTGTTCAGATGCGGAAAGACCTCATTACAGCAGGCGGCAAGGCTTACAAGAATCATCGCGTATACCGTCGGGAGATTTAATTCACGTCTTCATTGGAGATAGAAACGAGTGCTGTTCCTGATTCTGGGAACAGCACTCGTTCTTAATCTGCTAATGTGAATTGGAGAAGGCGAACGCTAGGTCGTGTTTTATCACACACCGTATTTTGTGAGCCCTTCCATTCTATATACTATCCTTCTGTTCATTTTCCCTATAGAGGCTTGATTTCTATTGCTTCCACATTGCTCTGCTATACACTTCAAGCCGCACTAGAACGCCGACACGGTTTGCGTGAGCGGAATAAATTCAGGATAATGCCCTGCTCTTCTTTAGCGGCCCGTGTAGGCTAAGATACACCAGATTCAAGAGATGGTTCAGACCATAAGCCGTCCACAGGCAGGAAAATGGTACGAGCGGTATATAATAGCGCTGCCAGGGAAGCGGTATGAGCATAAGGAGTGCAAGCGTTTGGATGATAGACGCGCCGAGTAGTAAGACCAGCCGCCGCTGGGTTGCCGAATTAGAATGGAAAGCGTGAAGACCTGCCAGAAGGCTGCCATAGAGGCTAAGAAATAGCAGAACTGCGCCTGCTGGAATTGATCGGAATAAATTATTGAATGGGTTCGATAAGTAAGCAATTTCAGCACTTTGCGTATCTTCTAGATAATTGCTTACCTCGCCAAATATCGGCGGTGTCATATATACACTGCCGATCAGACCAATTAATCGTTTGGCAGGTGTATTGAGTGTCTGTTCTGGTCTGTCATTGGTTTGTGCTGTCACCAGTTCTTGCCGGGCATTAATCGCCGCAGAAAGTGCCGGGATTGGCTTCTGCCAGAGGAAGGGATGCAGCCCAAAAATAATTCCCATGAATATAACGCTCCAGAGCCCAATCCCTTTAAGTTGGTGCGAAAAACCCCGGCGTGGATCAGTTTTTTGTTTGCGTGGTATCCATAGGACGGACAGAAAAGCGACAGGAGCAAGTGCAATCAAGGTTTGTTTCGCGCCGAAAGCCAATGCGGTCGGGATGGCTGTCGCCCAAGAACGATACTCCGCCTTCACCAGAACCCATAGCGTAAATGTTATTGAAAACAGGAGGGTGCTTTCAGCCATCGCCCGGCGGGTGTGGAGAAGGACTAATGCATTACTGGCGAGGAGTAACGCAGCTGTCCATGCGGTGAATTCATTGGCGATTCTCCGTGCTGTCAAATAGAGGAATAGAATGCTAAATGGAAAAAGGATAGCCACTGACATTCGGGCAGTAAATAGCAAGGCAGGGGATGGCAAAGCACCTAGTTGCTGATTCTCCTGCCATGTTTTCGACCAGTCCCAGTCAACCGGCAAAGCTGGTAGACCAGCAATCCAACGGCCTGTACCGATCATGTTACGCACCAAGGGGGCGTCTAGCTCCCGATGTAGCTGACGTTGATCATTGGTATTGTCTGACTGCCAATAAAGGGAAGAAGTTGATTGCCAGAAAAGTTCGAAATCAGAAGATGTGAATAGGTAAGTACTTTCGTCTGGGTGAAAAGGAACGGTCATGATGCCGTTCCAATAAAATAGCGAAATTGCAGCCAGAAGTATTATAAAAATATGTAAAGAGGAGACTTTCCGCAGCATTCTCATAACATATCTGTTTTTCATCTTCTTGTACAGTCTGAAACTCTTTTCATTATTGAAAAGCCATGAATTCAGCTATGGTAATTGATTTCCGTTGTCAACAAGCAGCTGGATGGTTACAATTACACAAACCTTTTTTGCATAACTTACGGATGCTTCTTCTTTGAAAAATCGCCTGCACTCAGCGCCTTTCTTGACTGCAGCAGTTCTGCTGCTTGCAGCAGCCTGGAAAATCTTATTTTTCTACTGGCCAGTGATGCCTTTTAACTCTGATGAAGCTATTGTAGCGCTTATGGCCCGGCATATTTTTCAAGGAGAACGGTTAGTTTTCTTTTATGGGCAAGCTTATATGGGTAGTTTGGATGCGTACCTGGTTGCTGGAGGATTCTGGCTCTTTGGAGAACATATTTGGGTTATTCGTCTGGTGCAAGCGATCCTTTATCTGGGTACCATTTTCACAACTATTCGGATTGGTGAAAAAGCATTCAGGTCTATTCCGATAGGCGTACTGGCGGGGGCTTTACTTGCTGTCCCCACCGTAAACCTGACTCTTTATACGACCGTAAGTCTGGGTGGTTATGGTGAAGCACTGCTTTTGGGTAACTTAATCCTATTAGTCACTTTAGAACTTATCCAAAAGATTCAAGATAGAGGGGAAACAATTCCCTGGTTAGTGATTGTTGCCTGGGGCATTCTGGCCGGTTGTGGCCTTTGGGCGAATGGCCTGACACTGGTTTACAGTGCCCCAACAGGCCTATACCTGTTGTGGTCTATCTGGAAGGCACAAAAAACAAGGATATTAAAGTTTTTAATTCTAGTAATAAGTGGCTTTTTAATAGGGGCGATGCCCTGGTGGCTTTATGCTCTTGCGCATGGCCCGCAACTTTTAATCCAAGAACTTTTTGGCACAGCAGTGGCTGTTGAAAAAACTTCATTTTTAGCACGGACGGGTCTGCATTTGATCAGTTTCCTGTTATTGGGATCGAGTGCGATCTTTGGATTTCGACCGCCCTGGTCAGTCAGATGGTTAGCTTTGCCATTAATCCCCTTTGTACTGGTATTTTGGATTAGTGTTCTTTGGTTTGTTTTTCAAAAAGAACATCAAAAAAGTCAGGAGCGCAGTGCATTTGTCATATTGAATGGGGTCATGCTTACGCTTATCGCCGGGTTTTTGTTTACTCCATTTGGCGCTGATCCTTCCGGTCGTTATTTTCTCCCTCTAGCAATACCTTTGGCCTTGTTTGCTGCAAAATTTATAGTAAATATTTCTAAATACACCTGGCAAATTGGCATACTGCTTTTATTAATCTTGGGGTATCAGCTTGCCGGAACGATGCAATGTGCGATTGATTTTCCGCCAGGGCTGACTACCCAATTTTATGAGCCAACGATTATTGATCACCGTGCGGATTCCGAATTGATTGCATTTCTTCGTGATCAGGGGGAAACACGCGGTTACAGTAACTATTGGGTAACTTATCCGCTGGCTTTCTCTTCCAATGAAGATCTTATTTTTATCCCTCGACTGCCATATCATCTCGATCTGCGCTATACGCCTCGCGATGATCGTTATTCTCCCTATACTCTAGCAGTAGACCAAAGTCAACGAGTGGCTTATATCACAACTCGCAACCCTGAACTAGATGCCTTATTGCGTGAACAGTTCTCTAGACTTGGGGTCAACTGGCAGGAGAAAAAGATTGGAGATTATCAAATATATTATCATCTCTCAAGAGTTGTTCGTCCACGGGAAGTTGGTCTTGGAGACTTAAGCGAATGAAACGACTTGAGCGACTTCTTCTATATTTGCTTCCGAGCTTTGGCGATATATTGTGGGTGGGCATTATCGTAGGGACTATAGGCCAGGGTTCGCGGATGATGAACATTGATGGCGATCTTGGTCGTCATCTGACGATTGGGACATGGATATTAGAACAAAAAAGGATTCCTATCACAGATCTCTTTTCTCACACGATGATAGGGCAATCGTTAACGCCTCATGAATGGTTGGCTCAACTTATTTTTGCGGTGGCGAATAAAGTGATGGGTTTGAATGGCGTAGTGCTGATTTGCGGATTGGTTATTGCGACCAGCTTCTGGCTTATTTACTACCGAGCGCGTACAGAAAGTCGCTCTATATTGGCTGCTGTGTTTGTTACGATCCTTGCAGTAGCAATCTCATCATTCCATTGGTTGACGCGCCCACATGTGTTTACTTTTCTTTTATTGGCTTTATGGATGATTGTTCTTGAACAATTGCGTAAAGGAAACTTGAAGCGGTGGTGGCTGCTGCCCTCACTAATGTTGATATGGGCGAACGTACATGGTGCGTTTATAGCAGGGTTTGTTACCTGGGGTTTATATGGCTTAGGTTTGGCCTGGGATACCTTCTGGAAACGTTTCCCGGTGGGCAAGCAATTACCAGTCTGTTTCTGGCGCTACTACTTTCTTGGGGGAATTTCTGCGTTTCTTGTAACAAGCATAAATCCAGTAGGACTTCAATTATGGACAACTAGTCTTGGATTCATTAGCAACCATTATTTAGTGAACCATACCATGGAATATCTTTCACCGAATTTCCAGGAACCAGGCACCTGGCCATTCTTGTTTGCAATTGGATTACTTGTGGTTTTGTTTGGTTTACAAAACAAGAGAATTCAAACTGCACAAGTTTTACCAGCCGCCGCCTGGCTTGTCATGGGCCTTTACAGTATCCGAAATGTACCCCTCTTTGCAATTGTTGCAGCGCCAATGCTCGCTGGTTTGGTGGGTGATTGGTTATCTGTAAAGCACCCGAAACTCGAAACCCCTACGCGCTTATATCGCTTAGATCAGAACTTACTTACGACTGATTTACGTTTGCGGGGTGTGATATGGCCGATCGTAGCGATTGTAATCCTTTTTGCTGGGCTACAGTCAGGAGCAAAGTTGGATTTTCAGCAGCATGGTAATCAGTTTGACTTAGAAGTATTTCCGGTGAGGGCAACCGATTGGCTTGTAGAGAATCCACAACAAGGAAACATGTTTAATTATTTTACCTGGGGTGGTTATTTGCTCTATCGCCTTTGGCCAGAGCAGAAGGTTTTTATTGATGGACAAACGGACTTCTACGGGGAGCAACTAACAAGGCAATATGAACAATTATTAACTCTAGCTCCAGGGTGGCAAACAGTTTTGTCTCAATATAATATTGAGTGGGTTATACTGCCACCTCATGAAATTCTTATTGATGTGTTACATGATCAGCTAAATTGGAATGTTGTTTATCAAGATACAACCGCTGTAGTTCTTACACGGCCCAAGAAATAAGTTTTTATAAACCCTCATTATCCGTAGATGTCGGGACGGCGATCTTGTAGGATTGGAATGCGTTGCCGAGTTTCAGAAACTTGAGTAAGGTCGATTGTTACCGTTAGCAATTCGGGCTGATCTGCTTTGCCCTCAACCATTGTCTCTCCCCACGGGGAGATTACGGCGCTGCATCCACCAAATGTTTCACCACCCGTTTCACCGGTCGCGTTGGTCGCGGCTATAAAACATTGGTTTTCAATTGCTCTGGCGCGCAGCAAGGTTTGCCAGTGAAAAATCCGTTTTGCTGGCCATTCGGCGCTGATTAATAGCAGTGAGACGCCGTCAAGCGCATACTGCCGGAACATTTCTGGAAAACGCATATCGTAACAAATTGCTAGCCCGTTCTTCCCCCAAGGTGAGTCTGCCGACTGAAGCCGGTCACCTGGAGCAAGCCAGCGATCCTCCTCCATAAGCCGGAAAAGGTGGATCTTTGCATAGTGAATTCGCTCATTTTCTGAAGGGGGCTGAAAGATAAAAGTATTATAAACTCTACCATCTCGCTCGAGGAGTAGGGAACCACCGATCCAAATATCATTCTCTTTTGCTATTTGTTTTAGCTCAGGGAGAACTATTTTTTGGTTTATGGCCGCCAGGTCAGAGGCACGGGAGAGATCATAACCAGTTGTCCAGAGTTCCGGAAACAAGATGCACTGGCTGCCTTGTTTTTTTGCCACAGAAGTCCAATCTCTGGCCAAGGAAAGGTTTTTATCAGGTTGGCCGAGTTGAATGCAAATTTGGGCTAACGAAATCGTCAAGTTCATTATCCGACCTTTTTCTCATCGATAAATGCAATCGAAGGTTATAATACGATAAACCTGAGTTTGTATTATACAATTTTGTTAGCCAATCGCCAAAAACTGGCCTGCCAGGATTTGCAACCAACAAGTGGAAAAGAGTTTCCCAGATATGTTACCTTTTCCTATGTACCTCTTCGAGTTTCAGATAGTTGAAAAACATTCGAACTCATTTTCTTGATTGATGTCAGGTTTTGATTAGGGAGTTGGAATTTTGAAAAAAAAACGGAGTACGGCAATTTCTGCACTGGTTATCCTTGTGCTCAGCCTTGTTTTCCTTGCACGCTGTTAGGCTATGGGAATTACCGCTTTACGAAAGCAAATCCAGGCGGAAATGATTTTTTACTCCATTGGATAGGAACACGTGCACTTGTTACTCGCGGTTTGAATCCTTATAGTGATGAGGTAGTCAATAAAAATCCAGACTATGGCTTATGGGCGTCCTGCAAATCCTGGGAGAATGAGGAACCCATTTTGCATACCCGTTATATTCGGTTATTGTCTTCCTTCCATTTGCTTTGATAAGCAACTTTACTATTGCGCGAGCATTATGGATGACTGTACTGGAGGTTAGTTTATTACTATTAACCTTCTTTAGTTTACGGCTGACTCGCTGGCGAGTAGGTCCGTTAATGCTTGGATTGTTATTGTTGTTTTCAATGCTTTGGTACCATGGAATGCGGCCAGTAATTAACGGTAATGCTGTAGTCCTGGTCGCATTAGCGTTATTCGGTGGTTTTCTTGCACTTCGTTCAGGGGCAGATGAGTTAGCGGGAGTTTTGTTCGCTTTTTCGACGATCAAACCACAAGTTGTGGTGTTGGTATTGGTATTTGTCTGTATTTGGGCAATCAGTCAGGGACGCTGGCGTGTGGTGGGTTGGATGTTGGGTACAGTTTTGCTACTTGCTGGCAGTGCTGCATTGTTAATCCCAACCTGGCTGATGGATAATTTGCGTGAAGTTCTCCGGTATCCAGGTTATAACCCGCTGGGCACACCTCGCGCTGTATTTATGGCCTTGTGGCCGGCTTTTGGCTCCCGAGTGGGTTGGGCTTTGACGGGAAGCATGGCAGCAGTTATGTTATTGGAGTGGTGGTCGAATTGAAACGCGGATTTTCAAGGGCTCTTTTGGACGGCTTGCCTGACCCTGGTCGTTAGCCAGTGGATTGGTATCCAAACTGATCCTGGTAACTTTATCGTGCTGTTGCCAGCCATTATTCTAGTTTTCTCTATCCTCGCCGACCGCTGGCATGGGGGTGGGCGTTTGTTTGTAGTGCTTGGATTGTTTGTTTTGTTTTTTGGCATTTGGGCCATTTTCTTAAACACGGTTCAGTTGGGTGATCAGCCAGTACAAAGTCCAATAATGTTCTTTCCGCTGCCAGCTTTCCTCCTTATTACTTTGTACTGGGTACGCTGGTGGGCGGTTGAGCCGCCAACCGTCTGGTTTGATCAATTACAGGGACGCTAAGTTAATTTTGAGGTAGTTGCAAATCGAAGTGACATCGGTTTTGAATTTATTTTCACTTGGCAATATCGACCGGTTGATGGATCGAATTAAAGGCTTCACTGCCGGATTTTGGAGGGGCCGGTGAGCAAACGCTTTTACTTGGGGTTGTTTCTAGCAGGATTTTTGATTGTACTGTTTGCGGCTTCCTTTGAGAAAGCTCCGGGTTATATGGACGCCGATTATTATTATGCGGGTGCATTGCGCCTGGTAAATGGGCAGGGGAACCAGGAACCTTACCTGTGGAATTATTTAAATGAACCCCAAAGCTTGCCTGCGCCGTCGTTTGCTTATTGGATGCCACTCACATCATTGATTGCAACTGCTGGATTAAGCCTTGCCCGCCCGTTAGGGTTTTGGGGTGCAAGGTTAGGATTTATGCTGCTTGCTGCTAGCCTCCCTCCTTTGACGGCTCTGCTTGCTTATCAACTTAACCACAAACCTCCGTCTGCACTTCTTGCAGGGCTTCTGGCTTTGTTCCCCGGTTTTTATCTGGCTTATTTACCTACGACCGATGTCTTTTCAATTTATATGGTTCTTGGAGTTCTTTTCTTGCTGCTGGCTTACTCAGGTGGCTGGCTAACGCGGCATCCCCTGGCTCGCCTATGGATGCTGGGAGTGTTAATTGGCCTGTTTCACCTGGCACGCGCGGATGGTTTGTTGTGGTTCGCTGCTGCTGGCTATGTCGTTTGGGGAATGAACAGACAATTGAATAGATCGCAGTGGAAGTGGCTGGGTCTGGGGTCTTATGCAGGTATGGTCGGGATGGGGTATGGCTTGATCACGGCGCCCTGGTATCTTCGTAACTGGCAAGAATGGGGACACCTGATGCCACCTGGCGGTGCTCATGCGATTTGGATTACCGCATATGAACAAACGATGATTTTTCCTGCCAGCACCCTCACTTTTGAACACTGGTTAAGCGCTGGTTGGGGCGCTCATTTTCAAGACTGGTTGAACGCTTTGAGTGGTAACTTACAAACGATGCTGGCTGTACAGGGCAGTATTATTATTTTTCCTTTTATCCTCGTCGGTTTATGGCAGCTGCGTGGTTGCTCGCAGGTGCGATTGGGGGCTGGCATGTGGCTGCTTACTGCGGCAGTTATGACAACTGTGTTTCCATTCGCAGGCACGAATGGCAGCTTCTTTCATTCTGGTGCTGCGGTGCAGCCGCTTTTATGGGCAGTAGCGCCGGTTGGGGTGGAGCGCGCCGCTGAATGGTATGCTGTGAAGCGGCGATTCCAGGGACCGCAACGGCTAACTCGTTTTTTATCGATTCTGCTGGTAAGTTTAACCCTGCTGTTAACAGGTGGATTATATTTTCAAAGGGTGGTCAGCAATCAAGAGAAAATTGGTTGGAATACTAGCGATGAGCATTATCGGGCGGTTGAAGCAGTTTTCGCTACGCTTGGGGCGACCCCCGGAGAACCGGTACTGGTGAACAATCCACCTGGATACTGGCTCGCCTCAGGTCGCCCGGCAGTGGTTATCCCTGATGGGGATGAGCAAATGCTGCTTTCTGTCGCTGAGAAGTATGCTGTACATTATCTGGTACTAGAGATCACGAATCCATGGCAGTTGGGCGATTTATATCATGAGAAGGTAAATAATCCTAAACTGGAATACCTGGCTTCTGTGGGCAGTACGCGGCTGTATCGAATTCAGCTTTCAGGAAAGTAGGGGGCGAGGATGAGAACACCGGCAGGTATCTTAAGGAAAAATGAGTTGCACCTTCACTTACCGGGAAGGTTTTCACTGCTGATCTTCGCAGTGGCAGTTGCTCTGACTGTGACTGGCTATCTTATAACTTCCAGTCGTGTGCATGGAATTGGCTTTCCTTTGGATGATGCCTGGATTTACCAGACCTACGCGCGCAACCTGGGACAGCTGGGTGAGTGGGCGTTTGTCCCTGGTCAGCCATCGGCGGGATCAACTGCCCCACTCTGGTCCGTGCTGCTGGCAATTGGATATTTTCTCAATCTTCCCCCGACTGCCTGGACTTTTTTGCTCGGCAGCTTGAGTTTATTAGGTCTTGCTTGGGTGGGGCAGGCCCTTTTTTATGCTTTTAGGGCTGAAGCAGGTAGCCAACTGCCCTGGGTAGGATTATTTTTAATCGCTGAGTGGCACCTGGCCTGGGCTGCAGTATCAGGTATGGAAACCTTGTTGTTTAGCCTGTCGATTTTGTTAGCGTTCTGGTTGATCAGGCAGGCCCGCGGAGTTACCTGGCTTGCCGTTGGTTTCTTGATTGGCCTGAGTGTATGGGTTCGCCCAGATGGGATTACTCTCCTCGGCCCCGCTGGCCTGGTATTACTGTTTTCTTCGTCTGGTTGGCGGGAACGGGGGCGTGGATTAAGTTGGCTGCTGTTTGGGTTTTTGCTGTTCTTTGCACCTTACCTGTTCTTTAATTGGAAGATACAGGGTAGCATTTGGCCAAACACCTTTTATGCGAAGCAAGCGGAATATGCGGTAACTCGCCAGCTGCCATTGCTTGTCCGTTTTTTGAATCAACTAAGTCTGCCACTTATTGGGGCAGGCTTCTTCCTCACCCCCGGATTTGTTACCTTCGCCTGGCAAGCACTGAAAAAACGGCAGTGGGCTGGGATTGGCTTCATATTGTGGTTTTTAGGGTATGCGCTGCTGTATGCGTTGCGGCTGCCAGTGACTTATCAATATGGACGTTATTTTATGCCGGCGATGCCCGTCTATTTTGTGATCGGTCTGATTGGGGCATATTCCCTGGTGCCCCTGCTGCGCGCCCGAAAGATATCCTGGTTGTTGGCACGGGTCTGGCTGATCAGCGGCGCACTGGTCTGGTTGGCATTTTATGGAATTGGCGCAGGAAGATATGCTCAAGATGTGGCGATAATCGATACGGAAATGGTAGCCTCCGCAAAATGGGTGGCTGCCAATACTCAACCCGATGCATTAATTGCCGTGCATGATATCGGCGCGATGGGATATTTCGGCAACCGCAAGCTGGTAGATTTAGCTGGTCTGGTGTCTCCTGAGGTCATTCCGTTTATTCGGGATGAAGACCAAATTTCCAAATTCCTGGATCAGAAAAAAGTAAATTATCTGGTTGTCTTTCCAACCTGGTATTCCAGATTAGCCGATGGGCGCCCGCTTGTATTCCAGACTCAGGAACAGTTTTCAAAAAATGCTGGCGGTGAAAACATGGCAATATATCGTTGGTCTCCGTAAACTTTTGTGAACTGAAACTGCGCGCTTGGAGGCGCCCAGCATTTGGGTAATTAATTTTTAATATGAAAGGTAATGGAGAAGAGATGTTTCTTGCTTCCCTTACAATTCGAGTTTAGACAAAAGTAGTGCGGCTCTCCCCTTGAGGAAAACCGCACCTTGGTAGAAACTTGGAGATGTGAACCAACAAGCAACTACCAAGGAGAACGTTAACAAACTAATCGAGTTTCGTCAAGCCGTTTACGAGCATGGAATCACCCATCGGCGGGATGCCGTGTTTGACCTTCTGGATGCAGTGCTCTCGGAAGGTCCAGTCTCTTCTTTTGCGATGCTGAGCCAGGCAGACCTGTTTGAGCGGAAATGGCCGAGCTTGTATGCGGCAGTAGAAGATGGGCGGCTGAATGAAGCCTGGCTGCGCAAGTTCCTGGCCCAGCAGGCGCCGAGAAGCGAGCTGTGCATCTTTGCCTTAGACGGCTCGCCCTGGCCGCGACCCAGAGCCAGAACACTGGAAGATCGCCAGTATGTGTTCCAGGCATCCAGTGATGTGAATGGCGGGACGGTGACCATCGGATATCCCTACTCTAGTCTGGATTGGGTGGTGGAAGCGCATACCAGTTGGGCTTTGCCAGTCGATGAGCGGCGGGTTTCCAGCAGCCATACAGCGCAGGAAGTAGGTGTCGAACAGATCCAAGCACTGGTGCAAGCCCGCACGGCGTTTAGGGAGGCACTCGACATCGTTGCCTGTGACGGGAAGTATGGAAATGCCGGTTTCCTGGGTGCGGTGAAGGGCTTGCGCTGCGGGATAACCGCTCGCTTGCGGGCGGATCGGGTGCTGTATCGCCCGGCCCCGGTCCATGATCCGCATCAGAAGGGCCGCCCGAGAAAACACGGCGCTCGCTTTGTCTTCAAAGAAGCCGAAACCTGGGGCGAACCGGATGAGATCATTGAGCTGGAAGACCCCCGTTGGGGGCAGGTGCGGCTGGAGTGCTGGAAAGATCTGCACGAAAAGAAAGGCGTGGATGTGCCCTACGATGTGGTTCGCGCCAGCGTGCATCTCGAACGGGAAAAACCACCCGCTGCCCTGTGGTTGGCCTGGTTAGCTCCCAAAACGATCCCGGTAGGAATGGTCCTCACCGTTGAGACCATTTGGCGCGCATACGATAGCCGTTGGCCGATTGAACCCGGACTGCATTTCCGTAAAGAAACCCTGGGCTGGACCCGCCCCCGTTTTCATAGCAAGGAGGCTGGAGACCGCTGGACCTGGCTCACCGCGCTGACCACCTGGATGATTTTCCTCGCGCGACCAATTGTCCAAGATGCACCATTGCCTTGGCAGAAACCTCAGCAGCAGATGACCCCGCAGCGCGTCCAGCAAAGCATTCGCCCGCTTTTTGCGCTGATTGGCACGCCTGCTCGATCGCCGAAACCACGCGGAATTCCGCCTGGCTGGCCTTCTGGCAAGCCCAGGACGCCCAAAACCCGTTTTCCGGTCGTCAAAAAGACACCGGTTGTGACAAAAACGGCGTAAAACTCGGTTGGTAAGGTACTGTTTCTCCCTGACTGCAAAGTCAGGTTACTGACGTTTGTCTAAACTCGAACTTACAAAACAATTCACAAAAATCCTGTTCCTTGTGGGTTGCCTGTATAGATCACTCTATAGTATACTTACCAGGGTTTCAAGATAATCCCCCGGTCAAATATTTGCTAATGTTAACAAACTAGCACTGGAGTAGGTATCATGGCTCTGATGGTTCCATCTGCATCCATGGAAAATCCCTGGGAGGATTTCCAGAAGGAAATTGAAAGCGAACACGATCAGACGCAGCAATCGCTGCGTGAGGTGACGCTTATGCTGGAGCAAAGCAAGGGCGAGTTGAACAAACTTACTCAGCGTAATGCAGCAATTACAGCGCACTTACAGCAAGTCCAGTTGCAAATGGATACGTTGCCAAGGCAGGATATACAGATGGCTTACAGCGCTGCGCTCGAAGCTCAACAGCGACTGTTAATGATGCGTGGTCAGCTTGAAAAACTGCAAAATGACCAGGAAGGGCTCCAGCGTTATGTTAACTCTCTGGAGAAGACCCTGGCTTTCCTTTCGCAAGATACACCGAAACGAAAATCGCCGCAAAATGGTGGAGGATCAGCGAACCTTGAGATGGTCATTACCGCTCAAGAAGCAGAGCGGCAGCGCCTTTCGCGGCAAATGCATGATGGGCCGGCGCAGGCATTATCTAATTTTATTGTGCAAGCCGAAATTGCCAACCGTTTGCTCGATATCGACGCGAAGCGTGCTAAAGAAGAATTGGATAACCTGAAAAACTCTGCTTTGAATACCTTTAAAGAGGTACGTACATTTATTTTTGAGCTTCGTCCGATGATGCTCGATGACCTGGGGCTGTTCCCGACTGTCCGGCGGTATGTGGATAACTTCAAAGAACAAACTGGTTCAGAAATTAACCTCACCCTAAAAGGCAGCGAACGCCGTTTAGAGTCGTATCTTGAAGTTATGATCTTCCGTGCTTTGCAGGAGTTAATGGGAAATTCGTTCCGCCATAATCAGGAAAACCCGGTTAAACCACAAATTAATGTTTTGTTATCCATGGATGAAAAGATTTCCAAAGTCAGTGTGACAGATAATGGTAAGGGTTTCGATGTGGCTGCGGTGGAAAGCAAAAAAGGGTTAGGGTTAAAACTAATCCGCGAACGGGTTGAATTGTTAGGCGGTTATCTGGAAATCGATTCGGATGTTGGCAAAGGCGCGCGTGTGACATTCCAGGTGCCGACGCTGGAAGCCAAACCAAAATTAGAAACAACATAGGGGCTTTGCTCAAAGCTGAGCCAGCTTCTTTATGTTTTTTATTTCTTAATTAATCTCAGGAGAGTAACATGACGAAAACAATTGGTATTCTTACTGGCGGGGGAGATGTTCCGGGTCTGAATCCAGCGATTAAGTCGGTCGTATTAGGCGCGCTTGAGATGGGGTACCGGGTGCTTGGCATTCGCCGCGGGTGGGCCGGACTGCTTCATTACAATCTGGATGAACCCTCTACTTACGAGTATTATGTTCGTGAATTAAAACGGGATGACGTTCGCACCATTGACCGGACGGGCGGCACCTTCCTGCATACCTCGCGCACCAACCCACAGAAAGTAGCCACATCATCGGTTCCGGATTTCTTGAAGAATTCATCCTGGGGAAAACCGATGGATAACGGTTTTATCGATTACACCCCCTACGTCTTGAAAGTGATCGAGCATCTGGGAATTGACGTTCTGACGCCCATCGGTGGTGATGATACGTTGAGCTTTGGCGTGCGCTTGCACCGTGAAGGTGTCCCGGTGGTCGCGCTGCCCAAGACGATGGACAACGATGTCTTTGGCACCGATTACTGCATTGGCTTTTCTACGGCTGTGACGCGCAGTGTTGAATTTATCACAAACATGCGCACTTCAATTGGCTCTCATGAACGGATTGGCATCGTTGAGCTGTTTGGACGCAATTCGGGTGAAACCAGCCTGATCAGCGCCTATCTTTCTTATGTCGATCGCGCGATTATCAGTGAAGTGCCTTTTGATGTACGCAAGCTTGCCAATTTTCTTCTAGAAGACAAGCGCAATAATCCCTCCAACTACGCCATCATGACTATTTCGGAAGGGGCGATCATGGAAGGCGGCGAGGTCATCGAAACGGGGGAGGAAGATGCGTTTGGGCATCGCAAATTGGGCGGCGTGGGTGAACTGCTGTCGGAAGAGGTTAAGCGCCTCACCGGTCAGAACGTGATGTACCAGCAGTTAGGGTACCTGATGCGCTCTGGCGCACCCGATTCGCTTGACCGCATGGTCGCCATGTCCTATGGTAATCTGGCTTTGCAATTGATCCGCCGCAATGAAACCGGTAAAATGGTGGCCCTGCATGGGGGTAAATACACAACCGTCCCGGTGGAAATGGTATTAGCTGGTAAGAAACGGGTTGATGTTCCCAGCTATTATGACATTGAGAACTATCGCCCTCGCATTAAGGACTTCATGGGTGTGCCAATGTTCTTGAGTTAGTTTGTTTTGTTGTACTGGATTTATTTCTAAAGTACAGCCTATCTATTTTGAGGAGAACGAAAATGATTGTTACGACAAAAAAGCTGTTTGAGCATGCGTACGGTAAGTACGCGATTGGCGCTTACAACATCAATAACGTCGAACAGACCATGGGTCTGTTCCGCGGCTGCCTGCAAAGCGAATCACCTTTTATCATTCAGATCAGCAAAGGCGCCCGTTCCTACACCGATAAGCGCATGTTAGAAGCCATCATTCGAACCGCGAATGAAGTTTTCCCTGAGTTTGTTTTCGCGGTTCACCTGGACCACGGCGATGAAGCGACCTGCATGGACTGCATCAACAGTGGGTTTTACAGCTCGGTGATGATCGATGCCTCTCACGAGGATTTTGATAAGAACATTGAGATTACCCGCCGCGTAGTTGATGCTGCACATGCCAAAGGGATTGTGGTTGAAGCTGAATTAGGCCAGTTGGGCGGCGTAGAAGAGCATGTCAAGGTGGATGAGGCCAATGCAAAACTGACGGATCCGAACTCTGCGCAAGAGTTTGTCGAGCGCTCCGGCTGCGATTCGCTGGCCGTCGCCATTGGCACCAGCCATGGCGCGTTCAAGTTCTCGGGTTCTCAGGCGCTGCGCTTCGATGTTCTTTCCGAGATCCAGAAGAAACTGCCTGGTTTCCCACTGGTCATGCATGGCTCCAGCTCAGTGCCTCAGGAAGAAGTCGCCCGCATCAACGCGGCTGGCGGCAACCTGAAAGGCGCGAAGGGCGTGGATGATACTCAGTTCTTGCGGGCTGCTGAACTAGGCGTCACCAAGATTAACATCGATACTGATGGCCGCCTGGTTTGGACGCGCGTTCACCGTGAATTCTTCCGTGACTATCCGGAAAAGTTTGATCTACGCGACCCGGGTAAGGTTTTTATGGCGGAATACGCCAATTTTATTGCGAATAAGAACCATAAGCTTGGCAGTGACTGCCAGCTGGCTGACATCCGCAAAATGCTGAGCGCTTAAGCGCACGTAAAAAATCTGTATACCAGGGTTCTGGAAAGGTTTACCTTTCTGGAGCCCTGGTTTTCAATGGGGGAATGGAGGGGTATACATGCCAAAGTCTGAGCAAGGGGTAACCGATGAACGCTACACGATTATTCCTCGTACACTGATCTTTATCACTCGCGGCGATCAGGTGCTTTTGATTAAAGGCGCGCCGACGAAGCGTTTATGGGCGAATCGCTATAATGGCATTGGGGGGCATATCGAGCGGGGTGAGGATGCTCTCAGCGCCGCGCAGCGGGAGCTGCGCGAAGAAACGGGTCTTGAATGTAATAACCTGCGCCTGATTGGCACAGTTTTGATTGATGCCAGCGAACAACGCGGCATAGGGCTATTTGTTTTTCGGGGCGAGTACAGTGGGGGAACACTGGTTGCATCCTCCGAAGGGCAGTTGGAATGGCTGCCAGCAGCCCATCTGGCGGATTATCCTTTGGTGGAAGATTTGTACACCCTGCTGCCGCGCGTTTTATCGATTCAACCGGGGGAGGCACCCTTCGCGGCACGCTATTATTATGATTCCTTCGATCAAATGCAGATTGTGTTTGGGAGTGACCCCGCTTAATCGGGCATTTCGTAGAATACCAGCAGCGTGCTGCCGTACTTGCGCTGTTCAAACTCTACCAGATGCTGTAGGGTTTGCTGCGAGTATTCGAGCGGATCGATCTGCACAATAACCCAGGTATCCGTTTTCATCCAACCTGGGTTATTATCTAATTCTTGCAAGGCGCGCGTCCATAAGTCTTTATACTGGGGTGGGGCAATGTAAATGTAGTCAAAGTGCTGGTCAGGTGACCGTCGGAGCAGCGCGAAAGCATCCGACTGAATCACTTCTGCCCGGTCATTCAAGTGTGTCTTTTCCAGGTTGGTTTTGATGGTATTGACAGCGGGACGGTGCAAGTCGTTGAAACGGGCGTATTTAGCTCCCCGGCTGAGGGCTTCAATGCCCACGCTGCCTGTTCCACCAAATAGATCTAACCAGCTCGAATCAAGTACATCCTCTACGCCAAGGATGTTAAATAAAGCTTCCTTGACCATGTCGGTAATCGGGCGGGTAATATCTCCGGGCACCATCTGCAAGCGCGTCCCGCGTGCAGATCCGGCAATAATCCGGGGTTGAGCCAATGGTCACGTCCCTTTTTCAACAGCGCTGCGCGCTGCAAGAATATTGCCATATGGGGCAGTCGTAGGTAGAACACAGCCGGTGCCCAGGATGAAGCGCTTCCCACCCGTCTGTTGAATAGCCTCAGCCGCTTCAGCTTGAACTTGAGCAGGTGTGCCCAGCACCATTGTTTCCCATTGGCGCAACCCTCCACACACTACTCCCTGATACTGCTGTTGCGCTTCTGCCAGGCTGGGGTAGGTTTCCCGATCATGCCAGTTCAAAATTGCTGCCGGGTAATCTTGCACATCCTTAAACATCACAGTGCTGCCATGCAGATGCAGCAGGTTGAGCCAGAGATCCTGCGCGGCTTCCAGGATTTGCAGATCGTAAGGATGGCAGAAGGCAGCAAATTCTGCGTCGGAGAGCAGGCCATATTGGGCGTGTTGCACGGCGTAAAAAATGCCATCAATGCCTGTCTTTTTGGTTTCATCAAGGAAACCCAGGGTTGTTTCCGTTATTTTCCGGAGACCTTCATGAAGCGCATCCGGATGCCGGCGCATATGAACGATTAGCTGGTTGGGGCCAACTAAATTTTTTGCTTGGGACATGGGGCTAAAAATGGTTTGCAGCACGGGGACGGCGGGCGAAAATTCACCGGTCAGCAGGCGCAGGCAGGTAAGCTGTTCCCCCAGATGCCCACCGGTTGGATTTAAAGGTTCCAAAAGAGACCAATCTTCAGGCTGGTGAATCGCTCGCTGTATATAGTCACGAGTGCCTTCTGGGTTGCCTGTCCAGCGGTCGTCCACTCCCCAATCTTTAATGCAAAACGAAGAAGAGGGTGTAACCTTGATCAGGTCAAAGTCAAAGGTGCGTTGAAAGGCGGCTGTGGCAGCTGCCAGACCTTCAGGCGTCTGGTCGTCCACGGGAAAATGCCGCCAGAGGGCCACCGGCGTCCGGTCGGGCTGCTGTCCGGCAAGGCAGGCTTCTAATCTCTCCCGATGCGTTCGATGTATTTGAGGCATGCTAAGCCTCCATCTGCCAATCGCCAGTTTTGATGCGGTTGATATGCGCGTTTGCCAGGCGCGCCAGCATGTGCGAACGCACCACATCTTCTTCCGGAGCCGATTTAAGCAAGTCGACCACTCGCTCAAAGGCACGAACCGCATCTTGCTTTCGGCCGCTGGCCTGATATGTCAGCGCAAGTGCATAAAGCGTGTCAGGATCGTCTCCAGAGAGGTCGAGCGCTTTCTTGAAATCTGCTTCCGCTCGAAAGTACTCTTTCTTCGAGTAATGCATCCACCCGCTCTCAACAAATTCTGGACTGGTTTGCGGATTTGCTATCGTTTGCAGATTATTGGCCTTCTCCTCGCCGTTGCTCTTTGCCATACCCCACCTCCTCCGAATCAGAACTGCTGTTATCTAATATTCGGTGCAGTGTTTGACTCAGTCGCTGCTCTTCTTTAGCTTGCTCGTTAAAATATTTTATCATGAAGGGGGATTGGCGCAACCGCAGAGCCATTGGCGCGACTACTTTTAGGTCCTCGATTTGAACCTCTACCCGGTTATCGGTAGCGGCATAAGCACGGGCCGCTTCAAACAGCGTGATTTCAGCCCGTAAAGAATCGATGCCTAACTGTTGGATCAGTCGGGTTCCAACAGATTCGACTGCAGGTGGAATTTCAACCCGATAGAGTAACCGGCGAGCTGCCTGGATTTCTTGCCGGGCCAGCTCTGTTTCCGTCTGGTACTGGATTACCGCAGCGCGCGGGTTCAGGCGGTAGGCGCGGGTGCGCCGGTAAGCTTCGATGCGTTCATGGATGTCGGTGAGACCATGCGCAATCACTCGCAGGCCAAAGCGGTCCATGATCTGCGGGCGCAGATTGCCTTCTTCGGGATTCATGGAACCGATCAACGTAAAGCGTGAGCGGTAGGTGTTGGAAAGGGGACCGCGCCGGACTGTATAAGTGCCCTGAGCGGCGGCATCGAGAATGGCATTGATAATCTCATCACTCAACAGGTTTACTTCGTCAATATAAAGCACATTCAGGTCAGCTTGTTTGAGGATGCCGCTTTTTAAGGTCATGCGGTTATGGGCGGCAGCGCGTTCATCCCAGCCGCCGATAACTTCTTCCATGCGCGCATTCAGAGGCAGTTCGACCAACCGGCCCCGATCCAAGACGGTAAGGGAGAGGCCTTCCCCATATTTGCGGGCGCAGTCTGGGCAGACGGCGTCGATGCCGCCCGCCTCGATATCCTCCGGCAGGCAGCCGTAATAACAGGCGCTGCGCTGCACATCTGGGAGCAGGTTGACCAGGCTGCGCACGATCGTGGTTTTCCCCGTGCCGCGCGGACCAAGCAGCAGGACGCCGCTGACCAGTGGATTGACCACGGCGATCAAGAGCGCCAGTTTCATCTCCGCTTGCCCCACCAGTCCCATGAAGGGGAAGGGCAGCACTTCGGCAATACCCATATCCTCCTGGGGTAATTGGGACTGAAAGCTGCGCCCGGTAACCAGGTCGATCAGCTCATGCAGTGATTGGACAGAGGAGAGGCCTTCCGTTTCTGGCGCCGCACGCCTATCTTGGTCTTGATCCATTTCATTTCCCTTATCTACAAAACCTGAACGGTTTGAATAAACCAGAGACACACTCTTCAAGTGATGTCGTTATAAGTCCAATAGCGGTTTGCGAAGAAGTTCCACATCATCACTACCAGCACGGCGATCGCTAATGAAACATTATGACCAATGAAGGTGCTGCTTAAAAAGAAGCCGGCAGGAACGATCAATCCGGCTTCTTTTACCAATACTTTTTCTAAGAGCCATAACAAAGGTGTGCGGATGGCCAGTCCAATCGAGCTAATCAGGATGAACTGCACCATCTGCCGGTGAACAGCTTTGCTGCGTGAATCTGGGTAGGTCCAGAAGCGGTTCCACATAAAATTGCTGATGACTGCTGCGGTGAAAGAAAACACACTGGACAGGAGGAATGGCAGGTGGAACACGCCCACCAGCAGGTTGAGCGTGCCAAAATCAACAATTGCTCCGATGGTGCCTACCACGGCAAAACGGAGAAAACGCGTCCGTTCCCGGGGGTTCGTAAAAATTGTCATAACCCCATTTTTTGCCGGAAGAACGGCACTGTTTTCGTGATTCCTTCCCGAAGTGACACTTTGGGTTCCCATTTTAATATTTGCCTCGCCCGAGTAATATCTGGTTGGCGGCGTTGAGGGTCATCCCCGAGGCGCATCGCCGGTTTATATTCGATTCCAGCTTTATTTCCGACAATTTCATTAATTACCTGAGCGAACTCAAGAATCGTAATTTCAGCCGGGTTACCAATATTGACTGGTAAATGTTCCTCCGAAAGGAGGAGCCGATAAATACCTTCGACCAGGTCGTTGACAAAACAAAAGCTGCGGGTTTGCAAGCCATCTCCATAGACCGTGAGTGGTTCACCCCGCAGGGCTTGCTGAATAAAATTAGGCACTACCCGTCCATCATCCAGGCGCATGCGCGGACCATAGGTATTAAAGATGCGCACGATGCGCGTATTAATGCCATGATAGCCGTGGTAAGCGGTTGTAAGCGCCTCTGCAAAGCGTTTGGCCTCATCGTATACCGACCGTACGCCAATTGGGTCTACGTGCCCCCAGTAGGTTTCTTTCTGGGGGTGTTCCAGAGGGTCACCGTAGATCTCACTGGTGGATGCCAGCAGGTAGCGGGCTTTGTGCGCCCGGGCAACCCCCAACGTATTGTGGGTTCCCAGCGCGCCGGCTTTCATCGTCTGAATGGGCAGATTGGTATAGCCATATGGGGAAGCCGGGTTCGGGCTGGCAGGTGAAGCGAAGTGCAGTACGGCATCGACATTACCATTGGGCACAAAGATAAAGTTGGATACATCATGCCGAATAAATGCAAAATTTGGGTTGTCTGTGAGGTGAGCCAGGTTATCGGGGCTGCCGGTAACGAAGTTATCCAGACCAATAACAGAATGTCCTTCACCTAACAATCTTTCGCAAAGGTGCGAACCAAGAAAGCCTGCTGCACCTGTGATTAGTATTCTCATCGATCCTCCCTAGGTACTACTTCCAGTCAATCCGGCTAATTAACCCGTCTCCGGTGATCGCTTGCGCCTCACCGTTTTCGGAATCAACCAGCCATAAATTTCCTTGATTGATCACTGCCAGCCATGCATGGTTGTTGTCAAACACTTTTGGCGACCAGATCACCCGCTGTGCTTCGAGTCCCTGGCGATCTTCCGCCGGGAAGATAACCTGGCGGTTAGAGCCATCCCTGTCCATGATTGCCAGGCGATAGCGCTTGTCGCTTTGCTCAGGGAAAATTGCCTGGAGAAAAGCCACTTTATAACCATCAGGCTGCATCGTTGGCATCGGAACCGGGTAGGCGAACATACCAGCTTGTGGGATCAGCGAGATGAGCGGGCCGTTCGTTTCAAAAGGCTTCTCGCCGAACGGCAGCCCGGCCAGATCGAACAGCGGCGAAGTTTCCTGGTTATCCAGCCCGGCCTTGTTGGCATGCGTGACCAGGAAAAGTACATTGTGATCTGGCGACCATTCTACACCCGGTACCCAGGCCCAACTGCTGCCGGTCTTAAATGGTAAAATCGCTACGAGTGGCACCAGGGCTTTATTTTCCAGGTCCACCAAACCGACTTCATCTGGACGAGAATAAGCCAGCAGCGCTCCATCCGGAGACCAGGCAAAATTTGTTCCCCACCAGCCATATAATCCGCCCATGTTAGTGTCCAGGATCGTTTCCTGCTTGACCGTAGCGCCTGTTGAGGTGAAAGACAACATGTGCAGATCGTTATTGGCCTGCCAGCCTGGCGCCACGGAACGCGGCTCTACGGTTGAATAGGTGATGGTTAATCCCTTGTCGGGCACCCAGGCTGCATGACTCTTTACATTGTAGACCTTCAAGTTTATCGGTTTGCTATTTTCTTCTGTCAGGTCCACAGCCCACAGCGAATTGATCCGCGCCTGCTCTGTGCTGTCCAGGTTCGAACTTTTGTCTGAGCGCGTAAAGAGCAGCCAATCGCCTTTGGGTGAAAGGGCAAAGACTTCTCCATCCAGGTCTCCTGTGGTTACCACAGGCCTGCGACTGCCGGTCGTTTGTTCCATGAGCCAGGCATTACCGGCAGAAAGGTAAGCCAGTTTACCGGGAATAGGGACGGGGGTAAAGGGCTTTTGCACGCCCACCATCATGACTTCCGGCTGTGGCTCTTCTAGAACTTCGCTCTTGAAGACGGTGTTCGATGTTTCTTTCTCATTTTCAAAAACCTGGCGGTACGTAGTTTGCTCCACGCCATTGACGCCCTGTTGAACCAGCAGGGTTTTTCCTTCTGGCAGCGACTCATTATGAATTGTCTGGCGCTCGAAGGGAATGACCGTCTCTTTAATGGTGAAAGCTTCCCGCACCCGCGTAATTTGGATGGTGGTATTCCCGGTAAGGACAGTGTATCCGGGTGGTTCAACCCGATCGAGGTTATTAAGCGCGACCCCAGCCTGTTGAATGGCAGACTGGACAGTTGAACCTACCGTGACTTCCAGGTTGATCTGTTTCCCATCCACGGCCAGGGTTACTGGTACATTTACCAAGGTGGCTTGCGCAGGCGCGCAGCTCACCAGTCCGAGGACCCCAAACAAAGCGGCCAGGATGATTAGTAACCTTTGGATCAGGCTGCTGCGAGTGTACTTGAATATCCCTTGAACTTGGTGAAAAGGGTGTTGGGAAATCAGAGTTCCAAGGTAGGAAAAGATATTATGCATCTGACATGATAGGTCGCTGTAAATCAGGTATAATCAATTGGCCCAGGCAGGGATGACTGCCGTCTGAAGCAGTGCGGCTGTGATCTTGCTGATAACAGCTACTGGCGCACTCCGGTTATGGTCATCGAGCCCTCGTTTATTTTAATGCTTTTGACCTTAAATTGGTCTGAATTGGATGCCAAATAATCTTGTAAGGTGGTATCCACCAAGGTTTCAACCCGGCTGCGGAAAGTATCTGGGACGGGGAAGGGGCCAAGGTTAATGGAAAGAATATCCAAGCGAGGGTTACCCTGCTCGTCCACTCGCGGCTGCATCACAATTTTAGAGTCGGCTGTAAAACCACTCTGGTGCACTTTGCTGTAGATTTCAACGTGGCCATTTGTTAGAACCACCTGTGGGTCTGTTATGGTTTGGTTTGGTTCTTTGGCAAGCTGGGCAGCTACAAAAGCGGTCAGCTGCGCCTGGGTGATGGTTACGGCAACTTCACCAGATGGATTGGGATTAGCCAGGGTAGCCTGAACTTGCGTTTCAAACTGCTTTACTTGGGCAGTTGAGAGCGGGACTGGGGTGGGTGGCGGCGTGGAAACTCGCGCCGGTAGGCTGCAAGCCAGACTTATGCCAGTCAATATCGATAAGATGATCAAAAGTCTTAACGATGATAATTTCATCAATTTAGCAATAATCCTTATTCGAAGTAATCAGATCTAGTACGCACAATTATAGCATGAGTGAACAGACGGAAATAAAACCGGAAATTGGCCTGGAAGCCAGCCTGGAGGCGCTGTTGTTTGTTGCGGCAGCGCCGGTAGCAGTCGCTCAACTGGCAGAAGCGCTGGAGCAAAAACCACAAGCAGTGGAAGCTGCCCTACAGCATCTGGAAGAGGTTTACCGGCGGGAGCGTGGATTAAGCCTTCAGTGGCATGCAGGCCGGGTTCAACTGACCACCTCACCGGTATTAGCCGGTTTAGTCGAGAGGTTTCTAGGATTAGAAGCAACAGCGCGCCTCAGCCGGGCGGCGCTGGAAACACTGGCGATCATTGCTTATCGCCAGCCGATTACCCGCCCTGCCATAGATGGGATTCGTGGGGTAAGCAGTGATGGCGTATTGAAGAGCTTGCTCAGTAAAGGTCTGGTGCAAGAGGTCGGTCGTTCAGAAGGGCCAGGCCGGCCCATTCTTTACGGAACAACAGCAGAATTTTTACAGCACTTTGGGCTTACTTCCCTGGCTGAGCTTCCTCCTTATGAGAAAGCAGCAGATGAAGAAGAACCGGGCAGTGGAAATAACATTTTGAAGGATTAGAAGATGGCAGAAGAACGTGTTCAAAAATTACTTGCCCGGGCCGGATATGGCTCGCGCCGAGCCAGCGAAGAGTTGATTGTGGCAGGACGGGTGCGCATAAATGGTGAGGTAGCCGTGTTGGGTTCAAAAGCGGACCCGAAGCGCGATACGATTACTGTGGATAACCAACCGATAGCGAAAGCGGAAGCTCCAGCTTATATCGCGCTAAACAAACCGCAAGGCATCCTTTCTGAAGTCAGCTCAGATGAACCACGGCAAACCGTACGCGACCTGGTCCCGATTCCTGGGCATCTGTTTATCGTGGGCCGCCTGGATATGGACAGCGAAGGTTTAATGTTATTGACCAATGATGGCCAGCTGGCAAATAAGCTGACTCATCCCCGCTATGGTCATGAGAAAGAATACCGGGTGCTGGTGGCAAAACATCCCGATGCGGAACAGTTGGAAGCCTGGCGGCATGGGATTGTACTGGAAGATGGTGTGCGTACCGCGCCCGCACAGGTGCGTATTGATGGTACTGCTGGAAAAGGCGTCTGGCTGCGCGTTATTTTGCATGAAGGGCGCAAGCGCCAGATCCGTGAAATGGGCAAAATGACCGGCTTACCCGTATTCCGCATCCTGCGCATTCGCATTGGCACCCTCTTGCTTGGGGATCTCAAACCAGGCCAGTGGCGGGAACTGCGTCCGGATGAAATCCGGGCTCTCAGGAGCAGCACGCCGAATAAAGTGACAGCTCGACCGCGCACCCGCCAGACGGCGAGAACGACGGCTTCGCGCAGTGGGGCATCCCATACCCAAAGCCAGGGCCCGCACCGGGGACCTGCTTCTCGCGCAGGACGTTCCAGTGAGGGGCCGGCGCGGAGAGGTCCCAGCCGGGATGAGCAGCGCGGTTCGCGCCGGGGCGGAGTGAAGGATCATTCGAGCCCAGCCCGAGGACGTGCTCGTCCGCCAAAGAAGCGCTAAAATCTAATCAGCTTTAATAACATAACAACCGCCACTTATGGCGGTTGTTATGTTATTAAAGCTGGATGGAAAATTTCTAGGATACGTCTTCCTGAGGTAAAACTTCCTGAACCTGTTGAATTAATTTCAGATTCGCTGGTTCTTCTTTTGCTTTGCGGCGCACAAAGTCTTTGAGCTTTTCCACGTGCAGGGTGGGAACCGGAGCTTCTTGGGCTTGTACCGAAGCCTTCGGATTGGTGAAGATAATGGCCGCCTGGACCTCGGGAATATTTCCCTCAGGTAGGCACTTTTTCAGGTACTTTTCAAAGTCTTCCTGATAGGATTTTGCCTCTACTGCTGGGCGGCCAATCCCTTCCTGCCCCACGAAACGGGAAAGAAGGCTGACGCCTTTCTGCTGATAGCGATCATTTTCGAAGGTGATGGTACCCGCCTGGTACTCGGGTACAAGTACCCAGACTCCCGCTGGCCCGGTAAGTAAATGGGGAACGGCGGTCGCATAGTGATACAGGGTGTAGCGGTCATCCAGGCCCTTGAGGCCCTGAGAAATGCGCTCGTCGATACGCGGAGACTTTCCCCAGCGGTTAGCAAAGTAGACGCCCACCTGAGATAAGATCAACCCTGCCACCATTGCGACAAATGAATAGGTGGTCAGATCGTTTCGGAAGGTAAGCGTCAGGCCGACTGCCAGAAACAAAAAGGCCAGGCTGGCTAATGAGGTATACAGGCCGATTTTGTTATAACGGCTGATTTTCTTGGGATTAGAGACAATTTTCATCGAGACAAAATTCCTAGTTGTTGTTATGCGGTTGGCGCAACGGTTTCAAACTGCGCAATTTGTTGCTGAATACTCTGGCGCATCTCGTCAAGCAGATTGGTATCCGCGATTTCGCGAGCAATGCGAATGGCGCTGACCATGGCTTTTGCGTCTGAGCGTCCATGCCCGACAAATACCAGTCCGTCAATGCCCAGTAATAAGGCTGCGCCAACTTCTTCCGGAGAAATCATCCGGCGCAGCTTGTTAAAGGCTGGCCGAGCTAGAGCTGCCCCAAGGGTAGTGACCAGAGAAGCTGTGAGTTCAGTCTTGAGGGTATCGACGATCAGGCGGGAAACGGCTTCAACAGATTTTAACATCACATTGCCGGTGAATCCATCCGTTACTGCGACGTCTGCCTGCCCGCCAAACAGTTCCTTTCCTTCAATGTTTCCAATGAAATTCAAGCCGCTTTTAGCCAACAGGGGATACGTATCTTTTACAAGCTGGTTGCCTTTGCCTGCTTCTTCACCATTCGAAAGCAGCCCTACCCGCGGGTTTTGGATCTTGAGCAGCTTTTGCGCATAAAGGCTGCCCATCAGCGCAAACTGAAGTAAGAATTCGGGCCGGCATTCCGCGTTCGCGCCAATATCCAATACCACACATTTACCAGTTTTGGTGGGGAAAGGTTGTGTTAGCGCCGGGCGCTGCACGCCTTTGATGCGCCCCAGGTTAAGCAGCGCATTAAACATAACCCCTCCTGTATTCCCGGCGGACACAAAGGCACGCCCACGCCCGTTTTTCACCAGGCGCATGCCAACTGCCATCGAGTTATTGCGTTTCTTTTTCGAATCATCGACCGCTTTATCTCCCATTTCCAGCACATCGGGGGCATGCTCGATGATAACCGGCAGCTTCCGGGTATTGAGCGCATCTAACTTTGGGCGAAGTAAATCTTCTTTTCCGACCAGAATTATTTCTTCTCCAAATAAATCCACAGCCGTCAGGGCCGCCTGTATTTCCGGTTCCGGGTAGGCGTCACTGCCCATCGCATCCAGGATAATGGTCATAAATACTCCTTATCAAAATAAACAAGCTGATCTTTTCCTTGACAATCGACTAGAGCCGATTATAATACGACTGTTCCTTGCGCTGGTGCTGGAATTGGCAGACAGGCATGGTTGAGGGCCATGTGGCGAGAGCCGTGGGGGTTCAAGTCCCCCCCAGCGCACACGAAGCCGCTTCTTGTAGCGGCTTTTCTTTATTAATCCCTTCTCAAGAAGTATGAGCAATGATATAAGCATATCCGAGATGATTCTTCCTCGCAAGCGAAAAGCAGAGCTGAATTAACGGTTTTGATAATAGTTGTGTATTGCAAAAGAATTGTTTTTTAGGGATAATGGATGTTGTTATTAACCTGACCAGGGTTTTTTATTGCATTTTGGGACTATTTTCGTTAATATTTGGATACTACTTATTTCCTTCCATTGAGAAAAAATTCTCATGCCCTATTAAAGCCTAGCTAAACCTGGTTGCGGGAAGTCTGATCAAAGGTTTCATGGCCGAAGCGATTATTTTAATTGTGGATGATGACCGAACCATTGTGCGCCTCTGTCAGCGATTGCTAGAGCGGGCGGCGTACCAGGTTTTCACAGCCCTGGACCCTTTAGAAGCCCTCAAAATCCTGGAGCAGCAGAAGGTTGATTTGCTGCTTTCAGATATTCGCATGCCGATTATGGATGGGTTTGAACTGATCAGCCGGGCGAAACAGTTTCAACCGGATTTGCCCGTCCTGATTATGACCGGGTATGGCAGCATCGAAAACGCGATCCAGGCATTGCATCGCGGTGTGGATGGTTTGATCCTTAAACCTTTTGAAAATACGGCCGAACTCATTCAAGCGGTACAGCGTGTTCTCGAGGAAAGTAATCAGAAACGGGATGTCGCCCGGTTACAAGCCCTTCGCCCACTTTTCGATGTTACCGAGCGTTTGCTGGCGGAGACATCGCCAGTTCTCTTAGAGAAGCTCATTCTGAATGCGGTAACCGGTATGTTTCAGGCCAGTCATGGCGGCATTTACCGGATTAATCCTCAGGATACCTGTGTAGAGATAATCCGCACGACGGAAAACAAACCGTTGGTAGATCCCGAAGTACAGCAGCGGCTGATTCAATTGGCGGCTCGTGAAGGTTCGCCATTGGCCATTAATGCCAACGGACCCAGCTTCAATGAACAAATTCAACAAACCCTTAAGAAAGCCGGCCTGGAGGGATTGTTATTTGCCCTGGTGCGCCGGAATGCCAGCCAGTTTATTTTTTGCGCCTGCCGTGGAAAAGGAAACCCGCATTTTACCGAAGCTGATCTGGAAATGTTTGTAATCCTTGCAAGGCAGGCAGCTGTTGCAATGGAAAACGCCCGGCTGTATTCCGAATTGAAAAATTATGTGCGGCGGGTTGAGGAATCGCAGCGCGCGCTGATCCAGGCGGAAAAGATGGCTGCAGTGGGGCGTTTGATGGCCTCGCTTGCGCATGAGATCAATAACCCGTTGCAAGCAGTTCGGAACTGCCTGCACCTGGCCAGTTACAAAGGGATTAGCATGGATCAACGGTTTCATTATCTGGATATGACAGAGAATGAATTAGAGCGGCTGGTCAGCACCGTCCACCGCATGTTGGAGTTCTATCGCCCGGGTGGCATAGAGAAAAACCCATCTGATCTTCACCAGATCATTGAGAAAGTACTTGCTTTGTTAGGCCCGCAATTAAAAGAACAAAAAATACAAGTGCATTTTCGGGCCTTTGGCGATAACAAACCGATTGATCTATTCCCAGATCAAATCCAGCAGGTGATTTTTAACATCTTATTGAATGCGATGGATGCGATGGAAGATGGTTGTAATAATGGCAACCAAAGGAATGATCAGAAGGAGGTGTGGATCGAAGTGCTTCATGAAGACCGGCAGGTCCGGATACGAATTGAGGACGCAGGACCAGGGATAGCAGAAGAATTGCGAGAGCATATTTTCGAACCCTTTATCAGTAGCAAGCAACAAGGAACGGGGCTTGGACTGGCAGTTAGTTATGGTATTATGGAAAGACACCAGGGAAGTCTATCGATCGCCCCTTCCCAATATCGGGAAGGGGCATGCTTTGAGATGATTTTGCCTGTGGGAGTCAATGGTGAAAATGGCTAAGATTTTAATCGTCGATGATGAGGAAGTAGCTCGCCTGACACTCGCAGAGATTCTTCGGTTAGAAGGATATGAAATCAAGTCGGTTAGCAGTGGAGAAGCAGCAGTCGCCGCTTTACAGTGCGAGCCTTTTGACTTAATGATTTTAGATCTTAAGATGTCAGGGATGAGTGGGGTGGATGTGCTGCGGTCGGTAGTGGACCGCTTGCCCGAGCTTGCGGTGATCGTGATGACCGCATATGGTTCAATTGATACTGCGATCCAGGCAATCCGCTACCGGGTGCATGACTACTTATTAAAACCGGTATCCCCCGAGCAGGTGTTAGATAGCATTGAAGGTGCGCTAAAGAAGAAGGCTTTGTCCGGGAGTTCATCGGTGAAAGAGGAACAGACCGCCTATCTTAATAATCGGATTGATCCACTGCCGGGTGGGGCTTCATTAGCCTGGGATAAACGGCAAATTTCCTGGGAGCAAGGGAGCTTATCCTTAACTCCCACCGAAGCCCGGCTGCTGCGCATTCTTTATGACCGCATGGATGAGATGGTGCCGCACTCTGAGTTGGTGTACCTGATCCAGGGGTACCGGATTGATACAGAAGAGGCAGCCAAGATCCTGCGCCCTGTGGTGAGCAGGCTGCGTCAAAAATTGTCCATTGTCCCCGATTGGGGGGACCGGATCAAAAATGTGCGAGGTGCAGGATATGTACTGGAAATTGGTCACTAATTATGAAAACAGCCCCAGGTTCGTGGGGCTGTTCGCTATTTACTACCTGCTTTAGGGTCGAGGGCTCCACGGATAGTTCGTGGTGGGGATTTTAGGGGGATTGAGCCAGGCTAACCAACCGGTCGTGGAACGTTTTTGCGGGGTTGTTTTCTCAAATCCAACCAGGATTAAGGAGAGGATTAAAATAACTGCTCCGATCCATTGAGCAGATGAGAGATGCTCGCCCAACCAGATTTGAGCCATTCCTACAGTAACAATTAATTCGGCCAGCCCGAGCAGCGCAGTTTGCAGCCCGCCCAGGTGTTTCACGCCCAGGAATAATGCCAGCCGCGAGAAGAAAGTGATCAACGCCATGGCCAGCACCGGTGACCAGATCACGGTAAACGCCGGCAGCGTTGAGCCAGTGATGATAAAACCGATATCAACGGTAGCAGCCATGGCGAGCAGCGTGTAAAGGGTTACGGTAGGCGCTGGGGCTTCGTACAGAATGCGTTGGTTAATCAGTAGGTGCAGGGCGTATAGCACAGCAGACCCTAGCATCAGCAGTGCGCCCAGCAGGTCCACCATTTTTTGCCCGGGCAAGACCAATAAAAAAACTGCCGGTACGGTAATTAATAATCGAAAGACTGTCAGACGGGTGAAGGATTGGCGGTCGAGCAGCAGCCAGAGCGCCACGAACAATGGGTAGAACGAGTACAGCAAATGCCCGACGCTGGCATCCAGGCGACTGAGCGCGGTGTAGTATAAAATGGAACCTAACCCATTAATCACCCCTGCCAGCAGGCAGCCGATCAGCCCGACCGGGTAGATATAAAAGTAGGAGCGCATGCTGGCGACCATTAAGAACAGCATCAGCAAGGCGGCGGTTGTGGTGCGTACAGCAATAACCCCAAACGGCGTGAAGCCCAGGCCCATCGCCAGCTTGCCAAAAACTGGCACCATCCCCAGGAACAGTGCTGAAGATAGTGCAGCAGTGATGCCTTTTTTTCGCCTTTCTGAAGCCATGCGCGCCTTCACCATATCCGCTAGCGCAGTAAAGCGCGCACCTCATCCGAGAGGTCATCACCCATAAAGTCGCCTTTTTGCATTAATTTTTGCACGTGCCCGCGCAGACGTTCGTTCTCCGCGGGGGTTAGTTCTTTAGCTGTCACTACGATGACCGGAATGTCCACTGTATTTGGATCCGTTTGCAGCTTTTCCAACACAGCGAAGCCGTCCATTTCTGGCATCATTAAGTCCAGAATGATCAGGTTAGGGTGCTCTGTCTGCGCCATTTCTATGGCTTCTTGCCCGTTGGCTGCCTCAAACAAGGTGTAATTACCTTGCGCTTGAAGAATGCGGCGAATCAGACGGCGCACGTCTGGGTTATCATCCACAATCGCAATGCGCGGAAAACGATCAATCGCTACTTTGCTGAGTGCGGCGAGCAGCCCTTCCTCAACTGCTTCACCTGGCGTCATAGCAGAAGTGGGCAACACAACATCTCGCGACCAGCCTTCGCCAAGCACGTTGCTTTCAATGGCCATGGTATGCCCGGTGCAGTTGACAACGACGGTCTCATCCGGCTTGATCACACCCGCGCGGACCAGCTTGACCAACCCCGCAAAAGCGACGGCGGAAGCGGGTTCCACGGAAAGCCCTTCCATTTTAGCTAAAAAGTGCATGGCCCGGTAAGCCTCTTCGTCCGTTACAGATTCAAATACTCCACCTGCTGCATCCAGCATTTTCTTTCGCAGCAGCGTATAGGTTTGCCCAGGGTCCCCCGTAGCCAGGGTGGCGATCAAAGTATGCGGAGATTGAACAGGGGCTGCAGTTTCTTTGCCCTGTTTCCAGGCATGCACCATTGGAGCGCAGCCCTCCGCCTGGATTGCGGCGACTTTGGGTACTTTGCTTACCCAACCCATCTGTTTCATTTCTCCAAAGCCCTTGAGCACGCCCAGCGGCCCCATACCGCCGCTCACTGCTTGAATATACCAATCTGGGGCATAAAGGGGCGTGCTTTCGCCATTTTGGCGGTTGCGGGCAGGCCCAAGAACAATGGCAAGCTGCTCGCCCACTTCATAAGCGATGGTTTTCATGGCTTCAATGCAGGTGACCGAGCGCGCCCCCAGATCCAGCTGAATTCCTCTTTGCTGGGCGAACTTTGCGGCGATTTGTTTGGTCTGATCATACGAGCCCGTGATCTTGATTACCTGAGTGCCGTAAATGGCAACTTCACGCATCTTTGCTGCCGGCACCAGGCTGGTTAGGAAGGCCCATAACTTAATACTGGCGCGGGCTGCGTACGCCGAATATGAAATAGCGACATTCCCGGTCGATGCGATGACGAACTCGGAAATGCCGGCTTCTTTCAGCGAAGCGATCGAAACCGCCGCCTGGCGGTCTTTAAAGGACGCGGTCGGTCCCTGCCGCTCGTCTTTAATGAAAATATTGGGACAGCCCAGCATCATGCCCAGGTTCGTGGCGCGAATCAGGGGGGTGCCGCCTTCCCCCATTGCCAGGTCAGCGTAGTGGTTGCGTACTGGCAGCAATTCATGATAACGCCATAAGTCAAAGGGACGTTCCTTCAGGCGGGTGAGAAGCTCTTTGGAGAGTGTAGCGTAGTCATAGCGCGCTTCGCGCCAGAAACTACCGCAGCGCGGGCAGTTGGGGGTGCCAGCAAAAAACGGCGCCTGGTGACCGCAATCCAGGCATTCAACAACAAAGTTGGTAGGCATATTGTAAAGGAATCTCCAATAATCGTTTTTTAACCCAATTTGCCGGGTTGAAATTTTCGCAATGCATCTTCTAACAGAGAAAGCAGTTCATTTTCCCGTAAAAAGCCTTTCGATAATACGCTTTGACCAAAGTCCAGCAACTGTTGATGCTGTTCTGGAGAAAGGTCAGCGCCGGTCAGAATTATTACCGGAATTGAGCGTAGGTCAGCGTTTGAGCGCAGTTTCCCGAGGATTTCGAAACCGTTCATCTCTGGCATAAACAGGTCCATAATAATCGCATCGGGCCGGGATGTTTGCAGCATTTCCCAGCCTTGATTGCCATTTTCAGCCGGGATTACCTGATACTTTTCCCCTTCTTCCAACATCTTTTTCAACAGGCGCAGATCATCCGGATTATCGTCAATGACCAACACCTGGTGGATCTGGCCATCCTGATTCAGGCGGTTGATGGCGTTCAACATATCTTCTTCCAGGAAGGGCTTTAACAGGTAATCTGCGGCGCCCATACTGAAGCCTTTTTCCTGGCTTTCTAGAATGCTGCAAATGATGATAGGAATCTTGCTGGTTTCGGGGCAGTTCTTCAGTTCGCGCATCACCTGCCAGCCATCCTTCTCTGGCATCATGATATCCAGCGTAACAGCAAAGGGCTGCACCTGTTTCACACGTTCAACTGCTTGCTTTGAGTCCGTCAGCGCAATCACCTGGTATCCGTGGGGCTTGAGATAGCGTTCATACAAAGCGATTACTCTAGGGTCATCATCGATCGCTAATAGCGTGGTTGAACTGGGCTGGAGAGTGCCAGTATAAAAGGGTTTAACCGGCTGGACGGTTGGCAAGGTGAAGTAAAAGGTTGACCCCTTGCCGACTTCACTATGCAGCAACCCAATGCGCCCTCCATGCATATCGATCAGCGAGCGGCAGATGGAAAGCCCTAAGCCGGTGCCGCCAGTTTTACGAGTGGGGGAGTCATCCACCTGGGAGAAGGGCAGGAACAGTTTGCTCTGATCTTCCACGGCAATCCCTGGCCCGGAATCGGTTACGGTCACCATAACTTCCGGCGCACCTTTTGGCCCAATGATCTGGCTGGCCTCAACGATGATATCCCCTTCATCTGTAAATTTTGCCGCATTAGAAAGGAAGTTGATCAACACCTGGCGCACGCGAGTATTATCCGCGCGAACCAGCGGCAGGTTGTCCGGGATGGCCGTTTGCAGCTTGACCGTTTTATCTTTGACCAATCCTACCGCCGTTGACATGGCGCTGTTGATCAGGTCAGGCAGGCTAACCTCAGCAAAGGCCAGTTCCATCTTGCCTGCCTCAATCTTCGACAGATCCAGGATGTCATTAATCAAGCTGAGCAGGTGTTGGCCCGAGTTGTAAATGGCATTCAGGTCCGTCTTTTGGGTTTCGTTGACCGGTCCATCGATGCCTTTCAGAATCACGCGCGAGAACCCAATAATTGAATTAAGCGGCGTGCGTAGTTCGTGGCTCATATTGGCCAGGAACTGGCTCTTAACCCGGTCAATTTCCTTCATCTCTTCAATAGCTTTCTGCGATAGTTCGTAGGCCCGAGCATTTTCAATAGCAATCGCGATCTGATCCGCCAGGATTTGCAAGACGGTGACATCATCTTGATTGAAGGCGTTAGCCTCTCGCGCATGCAAGTCAAGCGCGCCAATAATGGTGTTATTCAGTTTTAATGGCACGCCCATCTCAGACCGGGTTTCAGGAAGCAGTGGGTCAGCAAAGAAGGCGGTATCAGACAGGGTATCATTCAGGATGAAAGGTTTTCCGCTGGATGTAACGACACCTACCACGGAACGCGAACCGACCGCCTGTTTGTGCCTGATTTCTTTCATCTCCTTTCCGGCGCTGCCGGTGGCTTCTCGTACCACCGCAAAGGAGCCGGAATCGTCGATCAAGAACAGGGAAGCATGGTAAAACGTAAAACGCTCGGCGAGCAGGTTGACGATCCTCTCCAGCAGTAAGTCTAGTGAAAGTGTGCTGGCCGTATCACGAGCGATCTCGGAGGCAGTTTGTAGTTCGAGCGCGCGCCGCTGAGCCTGAGCCAGTAAGCGCTGCTTTTCCAGGGCGACAGCGATTCCATTGCCAACAATGCGCAGCAGGCGGATTTCTTCAGATGAGAATTTCGCAGGGTGCTGAGAGGATGCCAGCAAGACTCCATTTAATCTTCCGCTGGTACGCAGAGGCACCAGGCAGCTGGCAGCAATGCTCAGCTGCTCCAAGGACTGATAGGAAGCCGGGTCGAGGGAGGGCGAGGATGCAGCGATGTCGGTAATCATGAGTGGCTCATCCGATAATGATTTGATGATCGGGAGAGAGTCAACCGGGAAGTGAGCACCAATGGCTTGATATCCATGCTTAACTTCGTACGAACCCACCAGATCGAGGTCAAGCAGATCGCCATTCGCAGCGCTGTTGATCAGGATCAGAGCAGCCCGATTCGCGGCTGCCGGCAGAATTTTCTCTGCGACCAATTCAAGCATATCCTGGGCGGTATTTGCCTGGGCAATGCGGTTGCTAATGTCGTACAGCAACTCAGTCTCTGCCAGCGCTTGCTGAGTCTGTTCGAACAGATGCTGGTTTTCAACTGCAATTGCCATCTGATCGACCAGAGGAGCGTAGGTGCGTTTTTCTCGATCGCTAAAGTGATGTTTCTTCTCCGACTGCAGCAGCAGCGCACCAATCTGGCGCTTGCCACTGGAGAGAGGTAGGATCGCCAGGCCATGAATGTTCTGGTGCAGCAGGGTCTCTTTGAGATTGTCTTCGATTTGGGCTTCAAAAATATCTTCAAAAAAGAGAGCCTCTGCGGTTTGTAAGAAGCGTTCGTACCGGGCGCGCAAGTACTCCACGCCAACTGCTGGAGGCGGTGTACCTCGGCCGCTGTACCAATTGGCTCCGACAGAAATTCGCATGATTTTTCCAAGGTTGTCTTGCTCAAAAAGCAGCAGGACGCCGCGGTTAATCTCTGGCGAGCGTTTCCCTGAAAGGACAGCCGCCACCATTTCTTGCATATCATTCGCCAGGGCCAGACGGTTGCTGGCTTTGTAAAGATTCTCGGTTTCATCCAGGGTAAGCTGCAGTTGATCCAGCAGATTTTCGCGGACGAGCGTGTTTGAAATTGCGTCTGCCGCTACCCGCAGGGCGTGGATTTCCTCATTATGCCATTCCCGGGCACTGCCAAGTTGGTCAAAGGCCAGGAAATGCGGAGTTGCTGCCTGCCCGGGCACAGCCAGTTGCAGCATCGAGCGAATCTGCTGGCTGTTCAAAAATGTCTCTTCTGGCGTTTGTGACCTGGCAGACTCGGTGATCCCCCAACCTTTTTCTTGCAGTTCCTGTGCCCAGTTTGGGTAGCTGTCCACTGGCAGGTGCAGAATGCGAGTCCGATCGAATAGATAGGCAACCGATGGATCCGCCCAGTCAGCCACAACTGCCCAGTAAAGGCCGCGTTCATCCTCTTCTAACTGGGCAAAATAGACCCGGCTGCAGCGAGCAGCCTGACCCAGGGTTGCCAGTACATCCGGGATGGACTGCGCGCCAAATTCAGTTAACAGGGCTGCGGCTCGGGCGACACTCGCCTGATAGCGCTCACGATTCTCAATTACGGCCAGGGCTTGCTGCATTTGCTGAAATAAGTCGGCGTTCTCTAAAGCTGTAGCAGCCTGAGCCGCAGCGGTTGAAAGCAACTCCAGGTGCAGGGCATCAAAAGTGTTTTCATGATCGAAGTCTTCTACGATAATCGCTCCCTGTACCCGCTCTCCAGCGAGCAGGGGGATAGCGAGTAAGGACTGCGGCACAGGCTCGGGAGGCGCGATGCCATAGAAGGTGAACGTCTCAACCGCCTTGCTGGTGATGAGCAGAGGACTGCGCGAGCGGATGATATACGCTGGAATCCCGCTATCCATAGCCCGATCAGGGACTTCGACCGGCTGTCCATTTTTTACGCAGACGGGAAACGACAGCTGGTCAGCGACGGTAGTGCAAATGCAAAAATTTTGGCTGTTCAGCACCTCTCGAATCATCGTTGACAACATCAGGTAAATCTCATCTGCAGTCGTCAACCGGCTGAGCTGCTGGCCAATCTGGTTGAGCGCGGCCAGGTCTTTATTGCGGCGCAGGGTGGCCTGTTCCGCACGGATTCTTTCGGCCAGTTCTTCTTGTACAGATTGATATAGCTGTGCATTATCGAGCGCGAGGCCTAACTGTATGGCAGTTTCCATGACCAGGAGCCGGTCATCCTCTGTCCATTCCCGGTCACTGCTGTCGTCGACAATTTCCAACAGCAAATCGCCCACGCCCTTAACTTGCAAAGGCAGGGCAATAGCTGCTAGGTTGGATGCAGTAGCGTTGGTCAAAGCCATTGCGTCTTGAGAAAAGCTGCGCTTCCCGGTTTCGGTCCAGATACTCCTGGAGGGGTGTAGTTCACCAGCTTGCAGGGCTATCCCGGATTGATTTTTCTTGAGCACTGCCGGTGTTTGAACTGTCTTTGAGGCTGGCTGTTCAGCCTGCGCTGGCGAAAGCGCTTTATGTCCGTGCCCATTTACGGATTTCGGGATCGTCTTTTCGATAAAAGGTGCAGTCGTTTCTGGTAAATCTGACAGTCCAGGCTCTGCCGCACTTTGTTCCTCTTCGGACAGTCCGGAGAACAAATTATTAAGCCGGCTTTGCAGTTTTTTCTTTGACATAAATAAGGATCTCCTGAGCCAGGGCACGATACTGCAGTGCGGATCGACTTTTTGGGGCATGATAAATGATTGGCAAGCCGGCGATTGAGCTTTCGCGAAGCTTTGTATCTGTCTCAATGACGGTTTCAAGCACGCCATTTCCAAACGTTGCGCGCAGCTGCTCGCTTAAAGTACGGTGAATGCGGTTGCGACGGTCATACATGGTAAGCAGCAGCCGGTAGGTGAGACCAGCGTTGCCCTGTGTTCGGACGCGCCGGACCTGGGTTAGCATATTTTTCAGGGCATTGATGGAAAAGAATTCAGCTTGCGTGGGCATGATTAAAAGGTCGGATGCCATCAATGCGTTTAGCGTGACCATGCCCAGGGAGGGCGGGCAGTCGAGGAGGATATAGTCGTAAGCGTTGACGCCGTTTCTTAAAGCTCTGGCCAATACCCTTTCCGGGTCTTGCCGAAGAGGCAGGAAGCGTTCAGCCAGGCTCATTTCACTCGTCGAGGGGATAATCCTCAGGCGGGGGATGCCTGTTTCGCGGATCGCATTCAGCGCGGCGGCATCCTCGAGGAGTACATTAGCAATAGCTGAATGAGTGGGATCGAATTCCACGCCTAAGGCCAGGGAAAGGTTGGCCTGTGCATCTAAATCGACCAGCAGGACTTCCAGGCCTTGTTCCGTGAGGGCGGCTCCCAGCGAAATGGTTGTGGTCGTTTTTGCGACGCCACCTTTTTCATTCGCGATTGCGATGATATAGGTCATACTCCACCTTTATTTGCCCGCGTAAGCATTTGACTTTCATCCAAGCTGACTTTCATGCTTCTTCCCGTTGTTATTACTGCTCAAGGGCATCTCATCTAACTCATCCTGTCGGATGTAAATTTGCGCTCGTGTAGCATGCAAGGCTTGCTGCAGCTCGCTGACGGCAACTTTCATCATTTCTTCAGGATCGTTGGTGGCCCGAATGCGGGCTGTGATTTGCAGCACTTTCTTCTCCCGTTCAGCCCGGCGGACAGTATTTTCAAACAGGCGAGCATTCTCAAGCGCCACTGCCACTTGACTGGCAATGCTGTTGACCACAGCTAATTCTTCCTCCGAATAAACTCGTTCTTCCCCTTGATCTTGCACCTGAATGACGCCGATTGTTTCGCCCCGCACGGAGATGGGGACTGCCATAACTGCCTGGCTTGCCACGCCTTCGAGATTTGCCTGAGACTCATAGACCGGCACGCTGGAGGAGAGGACTTTTTCCCAGAGCGCGTTTTCGGTAAGCGCCGGAGAGATTCCCGATTGGTTATAAACGTATCCACGAATTTTTCGGCGAGACAGGTCTTCTACCCATTCGGAGCGCAGATACTGGCGGTGCACGCTTTGCGCTTCTTCCAAGGCGAGGCGTGTATCCGTGTAAAGCTGATTATTATAAATCGCGATGGCGACCTGGTCGGCCAGCGTGGTAAATAGTTCGATATCTTCGGGGTGAAAATCGTTGGACTGCGTGCTCTGAATATCAAGCGCGCCAATAATCTGTTCGCCAATTTTAAGGGGTAAAGTCATTTCGGAGCGGGTCAAGGGGAGATCCGGGTTGTTAAAGTAAACGGCGTCTCCACCAGTATCTGTGATAATCTTAGGCTCACCGGTGCTGGTTGTGTAACCGACAATGCCGACTTTGCCAACCGGCAGCATATGCTGACGTTCTAGCATACGCTGCCCGCCTGCGCTGTTTGCTGACCGCAGCACTGCATACTTTTTATTCTCATCTAAGAGGAAAATGCCTACGTGATAAAACCCGAAGCGCTCGCTGATGAGCTGGGTCACTGAACCAAGCAGGGTTTCCAGCGCCTGAGCCGAGACGACCTGCCGCGCAACCTGGGATACAGTTTGCAACTGGCGGGTTTGATTTGCCAGGAGTTGATTCTGCGCCTCAACTTCTCGAGTACGCTCCTGAAGGTGTGATTCAAGCTGATCTGTTAAACCACGCCGTTGACCGGCTATTTGGATAAAGGCATTGCTGAGGAGTTCAAACTCGGGCATGCGTTGAGATGGAGGCCTTGTCTCTGGGCTGCCTGCAGCGATTTTTTCTGCAGACAGGGTCAATTGTTGAATGGGATTGGTGATCCACTGCGCCAGGATCATGGCGATAAACCCGGCGGCGACAGTAATAAACACCATCACCAGGGAGGTCATTTGCTGCATTGGCTGAACGAGTTCCGGGCTGAGGATCAGGATCGTGACGCGGGACTGGATCATGAAAAGAATTCCCATTGGAATGACCGCGATCACCATGAATATAGTTACCAGCCGGGTCCGTAAGGTGGCAGTAAGGATTTGCCCGACCAACAAGGCCAGGTAAACGAGGCAGACCATTTCCAGAAAATAGGGCATCACCTGGTTTAGGAGGCCAATCGAAACCTGCTGAAAAGGTGAAAAATCAGATGCCAGGGCCGCAGCGCCCGAAGTTAGCATGCCAATGCCAAGGAGTAGATTGGACTGGAGGTCTGTTCTTGCAATCGCGGAAACAAACAGAGAAAATATGAAGAAAGCAATGGCGACGGGGTATCCGAAGCCGGAAAGAAAAAAAGCACTGCAAAGGGCCGTTATTCCAAAGGTGAAAACAGCGCCGCCTAAGACTTGATTTGTAAATTTGCTTGAGATCTTTTGCCCGCTGCCCAAAAATCCAAATGCGGCGCTAAAGGCATGGAGAACGATCAAAACAACCAGCTGCCAGTTTCGTTCTTGAACTTGCAATATCACCAGACCTACCCCGGCAAAACTGGAAAGGACTCCGAGAACCATGCATAGCAAGCGGACCCTTTTCGCTCGGGCTTCCGCTTCCTTTGCGAGCCTTTGCTCGTGGAGAGCGGGACTGAACTGGCTTATTTCTTTCGGAACGGACATGCTTCCTCCAACCCTCGCCCATAAGGCAATGGATTAAGTACTTTTGCGCAGTTGAACCATTACTTCAGCAGCGCCCAGCGAACGAGCAATTTCCTGAGTGGCGATTCTCAAGACGCTGTCGACATCGGAAGCGGCGCGCACTTTTGAAGAAATCTCGCCGATCATTTGCTCGCGTTCCGCGCGCAGTTGAATTTCTTCGACAAGACGGGCATTTTCCAGTGAGACCGCCATCCGCTCTACCGTAGTTTCAATCAATGAAATCAGTTCGGGTGAAACCCTGGCGCTTTCAAATAGAATGTCAACTACCCCCAGCACCTGGTTACGCAGTTTTATCGGTACTGCAAGTGTGGTTACCGGTTTTCCTTGCTTATTCAATACCATGGACTGCAAAATAAGCTGGCCTTTGCGTTGTGCTTCCTGACCTTGTTCAGTTTCCTGAGCCAAAATATCACCGGTTGGATTAGGATAATGATAAGCCAGGCGGCGGCGTGTATTGTGAAGATGGGCGCTCCAGGCTTTCTGGGTTGCATTCTGGCTGCTTATCTCTAATTCATCGACGCTCTGTTTTAACGCGGCAACCAGGCGCATTTTTTCGAAGGCGATTGCCAGTTGATCGGCAATGATCTGTAAGATCCTTACATCCTCCTGGCTGAACGCGTTTTCTAACACGCTTTGCACATCCAGCGCGCCAATCACGCGTTCGCCGCTGCGCAGCGGGAGCGCCATTTCTGAGCGGGTGTCAGGCAATAGCGGGTTTTTGTAGTGGATGAGATCATTGGTGACGCTTGCGGAGATGCGCGCTTCACCCCGCCTGATGACATATCCAACCAGTCCGATCTCTCCAATTTTCAAACGGTGGCTGCTTTCCAACATCAAGCGCCCGGCTTCTCCTGTTGCGGCTTGCAGCAGGGCATATTCATTTTTAGGATCGTTTACGAAGATGCCCACATGATAGAACCCAAACCGCTCGCGAATAAGTGCGGCGGCATTATTCAACAAGTGATCCAGGTCAGTCTCTCCGGAAATTTCTCGGGCGATCTGGCTGGCAATGTCGAACTGCTCAACCCGGTTGCGTAAATCGGCGGAGCGTTCTTCAACCCGGCGTTCCAGAGAGGCCTGTTCAATTTCCAGTTCGCGGGTCAGCTTTTCCCTTTGGAGCAGAGCAGTGTTCATCCCGCGCAGGATGACCAGCAGTGAACTGGTGGTAATGCCTGTGGCAAAGGTCAGAACCAAACCGGCGATAAACCATTGGCTGGGGTTTCCGGAGTTTGCCATAACAGAAATGGGCGGCAGCGGGACTACGCCGACGAGCATAAGCCCGCCAATCCCGGCCAGAATGGCAAGGGCCAGGAGCGAAAAGAGCAGCGCGCTGCGTTGGTTGAATAACAAGGTGGCCAGCAAGATACTGGCAAACAAAAAGATAATCCCCGTGCCGCTTAAGCCATAACTAAGAAAGGCAGCTGCGCCTAGTGCTTGCAGTGCCAGGATGATGACTGCTGCACGCAGATTGTAGTTGATCGAGCGAACTAAGGTGATCGCCGCGACGATCAAGTAGAACAGCAGGTAAACCCAGGCATGACCCGAACGAATCACCTGGGCGGAAAAAATCAAAACAGCCGCAAAACCAACCGTGTAAATACCCAGTAAGATATTCAACAGGGTTTGCAAAATCATCTCGCGCTGGATGGCAAGGATGCCCTTTTGCCGCACGGCATTGGAGAGGTTATCTGGTCGATACTGTTTGAGGAAGATCATCTTCCGATCTCCTTTCCGTTTTTGCCGTTGGATGGCAATCCCAGTTCAGCTGCCTGCTGAACGAAATTGGCCGGGTTTATTTGCACGGATACTTCTGCTACGGCCGGTAATTGACCGATCGTCTGGGCTGCGGCTCGCAAGATTTCATCCATGGTTATGGCGCGGGTAAAGCTGTTGGTCAGTTCGTTTAGCTTTTGTTCTTGAAGGGCGCGGCGTTCGGTTTCTTGCAAGAGCCGGGCATTTTCCAGCGCAATAGCCGTTTGAATGCTGACGTTTTTGATAAAGTTATTTTCTTCTTCAGTCAGGCTCTTAAAGTCCCTTTCGAGTGAGATATACCCGATTGTTTCGTCACGTAGGATCAGGGGGATTTCAAGCGTTTTTTCGGGCTGGACCGGCTCGGGTACCCGGGTGTTGGTAAATTCATAGGCTAATGTTCCCTGCGTTTGCGCGTTGTTCCAGGACTGCTGCAAATAGTCCCGGTTCAGGGCCCGGATCTCTTCCAGTCCGCGGCGGGCTTCCTGATACAGGCGGTCATTTTCCAGGGCAACCGCCAGGCTGTCTGCCACGCTTTCAAGAATAGTCATATCCTCTTCATCGAAAGCATTAGGGATTTCGGATTGGATCGTGATAGCTCCCAGGACGACATCGTGCGCGATAATTGGCAGGGCCAGTTCAGAACGGGTCAGCGGCAGGTTGGGGTTATTGAACCGGACGGCTTCAGTACCAACATCCAGAGCAATGCGCGCCTTACGGTTCGTGACAGCCCAACCAATCATCGAACTGCCGCTCACAGACAGCTTATGGCCTTGCGCCAGCATGCGCTTTCCGGCTTCGCCCGTCCCGGCTTGCAGAACCGCGAGCTGCCGCGAAGGATCCAGGAGAAAGACACCAACATAATAGAGATCGAAGTGTCCTTTCACCAGATCAATTACTTGCTGAAGCAGGTGCTCAGGGTCGTTCAGCCCGCTGATGGCATGCGAAATTTCTGAGGCGGCGTGCAGCTGATCTAGACGGCGAGTAATGCTGTGTGTGCGTTCCTGAATGTGCTGTTCCAACGCTGTGCGCTCCTGCGCCAGGTTTTTCGCCAGTTCTGCTTGCCTTGCCAGATTCTTGCTTAAGCCAGAAATAATGAGGCTGATTGCACCGGAGAGGGTTCCGGTAATCAACAGAAAGGAAGCACTGGCGGTAATCCAGTCCGTTCCTTCCCGAATATGGGCCATGGCAGGAAAGATCAGGTCTGGGGCGGATGTCGCATAGATGCCAGCTGCCGCGATTGAAACCAGGCCAATCACGACGGTCAAAATCACGCTGCGATAATTGAACAAAACTGCGGTCAGCGAGCAGAAAGCGATCAAGAACATACGCAGATCGCCTAACTGGCCGCTTTCAATCAGTTCAGATAGCCCAAGCAGATAAATAACCAGAATTAAGAGAATTCCTCTCAGATTGAAGGAAAACTTGCGCGCAAATGCCATGCCTAAGAATAGCAAGTAGACGCCAATATAGGCAAAAGCTAGAAAGGTATCCCCGATCCGGATACTGCTTAGGGATGCCAGTATGATTGTCGGGATGCCGAGAACAGCGATGACCAGGTAAATGGATTGCAGGATCCGTTCACGCAGGATGAACAGGTTCGTTCTACGGGCGACGTAGTCTGGGGTATAGCCTGGAGAAGCCTGCTGAATAATGTTCATTCGCGCACCTCCAGCCCGCCGTTGTGGGGATCATCGCGGCTGTTTCCAGCAGTGATGCGAATACTCGCCCGGCGCGCGCCCAATGCGCGCGCAATTTCTTGGGTAGAGGTTTCCAGAACGGTCTTGAGATCCACCGATTGGCGAATGCGGCTGGTGATCTCAAAGAGCTGACGCTCGCGGGCAACCTGTGTACGGATTTGCTCGATCAGCCGGATGTTTGCAATGACGCTGCCCAGGTTGTTGCCTAACGCGCCAAAAATTTCCTCGTCATTTTCATCAAAAGCGAAGGGATGGGTGCTTTCCAGGTTGAGAACTCCCAAGAGCTCATCGCCAAAGAGGATTGGGATTGCCAGTTCAGCGCGCACCTGCGGGTCACCGCTCAAATAGCGGGCATCATCGAGAACTGTGCCTACCCGGATTGGACGCTTCTCTAGCGCCGCTTTCCCGGATATCCCTTGACCCAGCGCGATCTCTAATCCCAACAGATCGCTGGGATTGGCATAACCCTCAGATGCTGCTACTTTCAAGGTGTTATTTTCTGAAAGCGCTAAAATTGCAACCCGGTCACCAACTTTCGCCTTGAGCAGTCCGGAAACAATAAAGCTCAGCGCATCCTCAATGTTTGAGCTAGCGCTGGCTTCAAGCAGCACCTGCCGCAGCAGGCGGTGTTTCCCCAGTAACGCTTGCGTCTCGGCAAACAGGTTGCCGTTAATAATGGCGACCGCAAGCTGATCGGCTAAAATGCCTAAGATGCTGACATCTTCCGCGTGAAAAGCGTTTTCGGCAGTGCTTTGCACGTCCAAAACACCGATTACCCGCTTGCCTACGCTGAGCGGTAAAGCCATTTCGCTGCGCGTATCACGCAGCATCGGGTTAGGCAGGTGAGTCGAATCTGCGCTGACATCATTCACGATAACGGCTTCTCCAGAAGCGGTTGCCCGGCCAACGATCGATTTTGAACGCACTGCGAGGCGATGCCCGGCTGCCAGGAGTTGCTTACCTGCCTCGCCCGTTGATTCGCGCAGCACGGCGTATTCACCGGCAGAATCAAGCAGGAAGATGGAAGCATGGTAATAACCAAAACGTTCCCGGATCAATTGGATTGATTTTTGCAGCAGCAGGCTGACATCCAGAGTCCCCGTGCTGTCGCGGGCAATTTCCGCGGCGGTCAACACCTGGGCTGCGCGGCGTTGGGCTAACGCTTCCGCTTGCTTAATCTCGCTGATGTCTTGTTGAATAATCAACAAAGCGGACGGATCGCCTGTGGTGGCGTAGATAGGAATGCGTGAGATCTGGCTCCAGCGCTCATTGCCGTTCGGCGGAGTCTGCATCTGAATCCGCCCGAGTTCTGGCCGGTTTTGGACCAGGACCTGCTGATCATCCTGCGTGTTTGTGTCGGCAGTTAGCTGGTCAGTCAGGTCAAAATCGGTTTTGCCTACGATGTTTTCCGCTGGCTGAGTATAGCGCGCTGCAAAGGAGGCGCTGACGCGGCTGTAGCGTCCCTGCGGATCTTTGAAGGCGATCTCTTCAGGGATGTTATCCAGCAGCGTGTTGAGCAGATCATGCTCTGCGGCGTATGCCTGTAGGGCTTGTTGGGTTTCAGTATACAGCTGCGTGTTCCGTACAGCGGTTGCAATTTGGGGAGCCAGCGTTTGCAGTAGATGTAATTCGGCTTCTGAAAAACGGTTTTCATTTACTAGATCCTGGACCAGGATGGCGCCCAGGATTTCACCACCAAACAGGAGCGGAATACCTAACCAGGACTTCGCCGGGTCCCCGGCGAGAATGGGGCTGCGCGCCCGAATTTCTTTCTCTGTGGAAAGCAGTAAGGGCTGGCGGCTTTGTAAAACGATGGAGGTCAATCCACGCCCTAATGAGGACGGAGGAATGGCAACCGCTTGCCCATTTTCATAAAAGTAGGGGAATTCGATCTGGTTATTGGCCGCATTGTAGATCGCGACAGCAAAGGGCAGGTCCGAGTCGAGCATCTGGATCACCTGCTGGTGAAGGACCGCGTATAAATGATCGAGATTGACCTCGGCGGAAATTGCCTGGCTGAAGGCGCTGAGCGTTTGCAGTTCATTCAAACGTAATTGGAGCGTCTTGGAGTTATGCAATTTTTCCAGGGATGCGCCAATGACCTCAGCCAGGTTCACGAAAGATTGCTGGTCAGCTCGCGACATTTCCTCAACCTCTCGGGCTGCTAGAACCAGGACTTTGGAAAGGTGTTTATTTTCTTGAATCGAAACCAACGCCGCTGAGCGATAACCCATCGGCAGCAGGAAGGAAATCAGGTTATCATACCGGGAAGGCTGGTTGATGTTGCCAAGCAGGGTGACTGAGTTTTCCTCCAGCATATGGATGACCTGCTCGCTGGGCATAATAATCTGCTGCCGCCTGGAGGAGATGGTTTCAGTTTGCGGATCTGTCACGACTTCGAGGATAAAGTTGCGCCCTTCAACGGAAAGAACTCCGCCGGCATAGGACAGTTGAGACAGCATTTCTGCCAGGTCCTGAACGATATCGGCTTCTGTCTGCTCCCGAACCACCTTACGAATCGTCTGGAAGAACAGCTCCTTTTCTGCCTGCTGACCATCTCCATTTTGCTTAGATGGGTTTGAAGAACTCAGTTTAAGGGATTTGAACAGGGAAACCCGGCGGAATGGCATGCAGTTCTCCTTAGTAGCTCATTTCCCAAACGGATTCGCCGGAAAGAATGCGCTGGATCTGGTCTGGGAAGCGATCTGGATCGAGGGGCTTACCGAGGAAACCGTCAAAGCCTGACAGGCGGGCTTTATTCAGCTGTTCCTGGCTGGCTTCAGCCGTGACCGCAATGACTGGCACGGATTTCAAGCTGGGTGATAATCGGATCTTACGCAAGGCGCTATAGCCATCTTCATACGGCAGCCGAATATCCATCAGAATGAGATCGACTTTGGGAAGGGTATCCGCATATTCCACTACTTCGTACCCCGAAGTTTTCCATTCGCAGTGGATGCCCAGGAAACCTAACAGGCGAGCAACCAGGACAAAATTGGAAACATTGTCTTCAACCACAAGAACGACTGCGTCTTTTACCATGTTTCTTTTTTCTTTCCCTTGATTGACTTGGACAATAACCGGGAGGAATTTTCTGTCCATAACGGACAGTTATTTGTTTTCCCCTAAAAACTGATCGATTTGTTCAATAAAGCGGTCCACATCGATCGGTTTTTCAATATATCCATCGCAGCCTGCCCGGAAAGAACGTTCCCGGTCGCCCTTCATCACGTTGGCGGTGATGGCGATGATTGGAACGCTTTTCAGGCCGGGCTGCTGTTTGAGTTCACCAGTCAATGTGTAGCCGTCGACATCGGGCATGTTGATATCCATTAAGATCAGGTCGGGCGACTGGCGCAGCACAATTTCCCGCGCCTTCGCGGCATTTTCCGCTTCGATCACCTGGTAGCCATAGGCAGTCAACAGCCTCCGGACGAGCAGGCGGTTGTCAAAGTTGTCTTCGATATGTAAAACAAGCTTTGCTTCAGTCATGTTAAACCTGTCTCCTCGAGTGGAGCGGGGTTTGGATGATATGGGTTGGAAAAGATTGCCAACCTTTTTTAACAGCTATTTTCAAACGTATGGAATAAACTCCCCATTCGAAAGCACTTCCATTATATCGATGTCAACCGCTTGCTAAAGGCTCCCTTGCAGAACTGTAAGAAGAAGTTTGTTTAAGGTTTGTTGAAACAAAAAGACTGCCCAAACGTTTTTTTTGGACAGTCCCTCACTGATAAATAAATGTTTATCTTGAGTTAGGTTTGTAATGCAGAGACTAACCCGGCCAGATCCTGAAAGATAAAGTCAGGTTGGAAAGGAGATTCGGCAAGGTCCTCGCGCTGTGTCTCCCCAGATAGCACAAGCACGGTCACCAGGCCTGTTTTACCAAGAGCGATATCGGTATACAGGCGGTCGCCGACCATGCACAGGGCTTCCACCGGCAGCTGGAGTTTTTCCGCCAGCGCATCCACGACTGGAGCGTAGGGTTTGCCAATGATTACATCCGGGTGCTTTCCGGTGGAGGTGGCAATCATCGCTAGCATTGCGCCAATATCAGGCATGAAACCATTTTCGGTAGGGCAGTTGATATCGGGGTGGGTGGCGATAAATGGTACCCCGCTGGTGACCAGGTCGCATAATTTCCAGATCTTCTCATAGGTAAGGGTGGTATCAAAACCCAGTACCACAAAATCTGGTTTTTCATCTGAGAGGTGAAAACCATGCGCTGCAAATTCCCGCTCCAAAGCTGGAGTGCCGACGACGTACAACGTCGCGCCCGGTTGGCGTTTGTGCAAATAGATAGCGGTAGCCTCACCAGAGGTGAATATCTTCTCTTCCGGCAGGTCCAAGCCCAGACGGCGGATTTTCTCTGCGTATTCTTTCTGCGTGCGGGATGAATTATTGGTCAGGAAAAGGTAAGCGACTCTACGCTGTTCTAGCAGATCAATGAGCTCGAGCGCGCCTGGCAGCAAGCGATTACCCAGGTAAAATGTTCCATCCATATCCAGTAAAAAGCACTTGATTTTCTGTAGATCGATCGGTTGGCTCATGGATCCTTTTCTCTCTGTGACAAAAGCTGATCAGATTGTAATTTGGGGCGGGCTGACCCAGCCGAATAATGTACGCGACGCCTGGGGTGAACAGGCGTCGCGTGGGGAGAGAACGCGGCGTTTCATTGCACGCGTCACAAAAATTGTAGCACAAAAAAAGTGGAAAGGGAATATGGAAAAAAGTCGAATTTTGGTGAGGATATAGATTTTCGGCGTTTGGCCGATCATATAATAAGAGCGGGTGACGGGACTCGAACCCGTGATATCTTGCTTGGGAAGCAAGCGTTCTACCACTGAACTACACCC
>CAVUJS010000005.1:0-37636 GCA_963741885.1 uncultured Chloroflexia bacterium | reverse complement strand
GGTCGTCACCTCCTCTCCATGTCTCTAACGTCTCATTGAACTTCCCCAGTACCAGCTCCGTCCAGGCGGCCATTTCTTCAAAGCGCTCTCGCACGCCATCCTGTAGTTCGATTTCTTCCAGCGCTTTATAGGCCATTTCGCGCAGTTCTTGAAAGCCCTCCTGCTGGCGGAGCAGAATTTCTTCCCAGGCCCGGGACGCGAATTGATAGTAATCGCGCCGGTCGCCAGGCAATGAGACTTTCTCAGCCAGCCCAAACAGGATCAGCAGGCGCAGGTTGGTGGAGGCACTGCCGTGGCTGACCTGGAGTGTGGCGGCAATTTCATCCAGCGTTGCAGGCGTGGGGAGCACCATCAAAAGGCCCACAATGCGCCCGCCGATCCGTGGCAAGCTGTGCATCTTCTCATAGAACAGGCCATTTTTTTCAATAAAGGCCTGCTCCTGGGGGGTAAGGGGAATGGGGGAGTGAACACGATCAGGAGACATGCATAATCTTCCCTCGAGTTCGGTATCGTATCTATATCATATAACTTTCAGTTTCGTCAGTCAATACTGACCTTGGAAAGGAGTGTATTCTATTTCTTGGATAGGCTAGCCGTCCACGAACAGGCTGCGCGAAAAGCGTTCGCGCTGACGAATAAGCGAATAAGAACAGGGTCCGTAAATTTGTGCCTGGTTCTGCTGCTGGCGGTTATCGCCATGCCAACCTCTTTGGCTGCCGCGGACGCGATTTATCACACCGAGCACATGCCGCTCATGCCGGTTGGCGCTGCGTCGCTGCAATCTGGCTTTGTCAACAACATCCCTGCCCAAGGGCCGCAGATTTTTGCGCATGAAGTGTACCAGCTCAATGGCGCCCTGCCGAATACCAGCTACGAGATTGTCTTGCGATTTATGGATCGGACCCAACCTGCTCTACGACAGCCGTCCCATTTCCAGGCGCAACCCTGACCACCAATGCCGCTGGAAATGGCGTCGCGCAGCACATCTTCCGCCCGGGGGATGTGCCGGGTATGCTGCGGATGCCACCCAGGGCATTAACTGGCAGGTCCTCCTCAACGGCACGGGCGTCTATGAAACCGGCTGCATGGTCGTAACCCTCGATTAAGGCTTGCGCAGGCGCCCAATGCTCACGGCGCTGCTGTACAAAGATCTCCGCGCGAAAATGGCGCGGAGATCTTTCTGCACAAGCACTCGTTATTCTAGATGAATACGCTATACTTATCCCTGGAAGTCAATGAGGGGGCATTTCCCCCTGGAAAGGATTTGAAATGAACACGCGCGCATTAACTTCGACGGCTCTGATTTCTGGTTTAGGCATCGCCATCCTGTCGGCGATTCCCGGGGTAAATCTGTTGAACTGCCTGTTCTGCGGCTGGGCCTGGCTGGGCGGCATCTTCGCAGTGTGGTACTACCGCCGCCTGACGCACCATCCGCTGACCTCGAGCGAGGCTGCCGGGGTAGGGGCCGCCAGCGGGTTGGCCGCAGCGGTGCTGCTGGTCATCTTCGGCGCAATCGGCGGCGGGTTCAGCATATTGGGCACGCTGCTGACCCAGTCGCAAAATGTGCGCAACGCCTTTGGCGGGGCGCTCGGCGGCACGCTCGGCGTCGCCTCATCCGCGATCATCGGCCTGCTGTTCAACCTGATCTTCTTCCCGGCTTTTGCCGCGTTAGGCGGTCTGCTCGGCGCAGCCGGGATCAGCGGCGCGCGGGCGCATTAGCCAGCTCTTCAGGCGGCTTGCCCGGCGCGCCTCAGCGCCAGCGCGGGCGGGAGAAGCAGCAGCGCCAGCCCGGCGGCATGTACGTACGAGTCCGCCAGGATCTCCAGGCTGTGCGCGAAGCGCATCGAGGCGGGCAGGAAGCTGCTGGTGAGCATGGCAATGCCCCCGACCAGCAGGAACAGCCCCGCCCCCAGCAGGATCACCAGGCGCGTGCGGTCCCCGCGCCAGGCGATTACCAGCGGTAGGATCGACAGCAGGAACAGCAGGCTGCGCAGGAAGAGGATCGGCAGGAGCTGGCCCAGGGTCGGCATGGCCAGGCCGGCGAACTGCGTCTCGTAGTAATCGCGTACGAAGGGTAACACGATCAGGCCAAAGGCGTAATAGGCCGCCGGGAATACCAGCAGCGCGCCCAGCAGCCGCCAGGCCCAACTGCGCGCGCTGTACGGCGCAAAGAACGCCCGGGCGCGGTCGGCGAAAGCGGCGCCAGGCGCGGGCGGGGGGAACAGCCAGGCGATTACCGCGCCGCTCAGCAGGCAGGGGAACAGGTTCATCACCGGGACGTAGGGCGTGGTGACAGAGGGCATGATGATGATGGTTTCCAGATAGGTATTCAAGGCATAAGCGACATAGGCAAACAGGCCCAGCGCCAGGGCGCGCGCCAGTCCGCGCAGCGCCAGCTGGCGCGAAAGCGCAGCCAGGGCAGCCGCCATCAACACGCCCGAGATGAGTAAGGTTTGCATGCCGGTACTCGGATCGTACCCGGCGGGCAGTTCCGGCAGCGCCAGGTGCAGCGCCCCGGCAGCCATACTCCCTAATATCGAGCCAATCACAAACACCAACCCGCCCAAAGCGAGCTTAAGCATCCCCAGAATCAGTCCCTTCAGGTTCATCTCAACCACCTTTTGCAATGATAAATGAAAGAGGATATTGCAGTCCCTATTATAGCCCATACCGCTGAACAGGTAGCCCAAGAAAGCCGCTAAAGCAGGGCGCTTGCCGGGGTGGTTGCACTACAAAAAACCCTCACTCATCCCTGCCCGCCCAGGATTGCGCCTGCACCCCGGTTCCTTGATTCAATCTTGAGACGCTGCCCCGTTTTCGTTTTGTATAATTGGTGCTGGGGAAAGGCAGTAAAACCGGCGTTTGATGGAGGGGATGAGGTGTTCTTCCCCGCTTTTCCCTGAATCCAGAAAAATTTTTGCGTTATTGGTTTAATCCCTTGAAAGGGGGAGTAAGGATTGATTTCTACGATTATTCACTGGATTATCCAGTTTGTGCTGCACCTCGATACGCAGCTGCCCATCATTATCAATCAGATTGGGCCGCTGACTTATCTGGTGCTGTTTGCGATGATTTTTATCGAGACCGGGCTGGTGGTGATGCCTTTCTTGCCCGGCGACTCGCTGCTGTTTACCACCGGCACGATCCTGGCGCTGCCCGGGACGCTGCTGTCGCCCTGGCTGGTCTACCTGACGGTGGCGGTCGCGGCGGTGTTGGGGGATAGTAATAATTATTGGATTGGGAATTACCTCGGCCCCAAGGTGTTCTCAGGCCGTTACCGCTGGATCAAACACGAGTATCTGGTGCAGACGCAGAACTTCTTTGAGAAGCACGGGCGCAAAACCATTTTCCTGGCGCGCTTCGTGCCCATTATCCGCACCTTTGCCCCGTTTGTCGCCGGGGTGGGGCGCATGACCTACGGGCACTTCATCAGCTACAATCTGCTGGGCGGCGTTGTCTGGACGGCGCTCTTGCTGGCGGTGGGCTATTTCTTCGGCAATATCCCCCTGATCCGCAACCATTTCTCCCTGTTCCTGCTGATCCTGATTATCGTCTCGATGATCCCGGCAGTCTATGAAGCCATCAAAGGCCGGGGTGAGAAAGAGGCGCAAGCGTCCTGATTTAGCGGATCGTGTCTGAAAGGCAGGTTCCCGGCGCAGTAGTCAGGCGCTTGCTCTGCGGGTCCAGGGCGTGGTTGACGTTGGGCAGCAGGTCGATGGCTTCGCCGAAGTAGTATTTGAAGATCAGGCGGAAGTTGTTGACCGGTGAGATATCCGGGGTGAGCAGCTGGTCGCCGCCATCAGGCAGGTAGTAAGCGCTGAGGATCTGCAAGCGGTCGTTGCCAGACCATTCCACGTCGCCCTCCCAGCCGTTGGCATGGTCGCCCTGGATGATGATGATCGGTTTGGGACCGGGTTGGGCCAGCAGCGCGTCAATCGCCGGCAGCAAGCGGTTGTTGGCATAGCGCACGCCGTCCAGGTAGCCGGCGGTGGAGGTGCTTTCGGTGAACGGCAGGCGCAGGGTACCATCCGGGCGCAGCATGTAGGGCCAGTGCGTGGCATACAGGTGCGCGTAGACGAACTTGGGACTTTGCACCGTCTGCGGCAGCTGCTGTAAGGCGTCGAAAGCGTACACATTCTGTTTGTAGACCTTGTAAAAGCGCTCGGGCAGCAGTTTTTGGTCAGGCAGGAAGGAGAACAGGAAGCGCGGGCCGTGTGCGGCTAACCAATCCGGGTAAATCTTGAGTTGCGCGTTGATCGGGTGCAAGATAGTGGTCTGGAAGTACAGATCGTCAAAGTTAACCGTTTCCAGCCGGGTCTGGAAGCCCGCGTCCTTCTCGTAATTGACGTAATCATCCACATTCTGGATGTCGATCATATCCATAAAGCCGCGGAAGGTGACCAGCCGGTAGCCGTAGGCGCGGAACTGCTGCATGACGAGGTTGTCGCGGAGGTAGGGCGCCAGCACGGCGTACTTGTTCTTATCCAGGTACTCCGCCTCAGCCACCGGCAGCGCGTCCAGGTAGGTCATATTGAGGATAGAGGTCATCACCGGCGCGGTGCCGGGGTAGTTGCCCTGCGCGCAGTCGGGCAGCACGAAACCGCGTGCTTTCAAGGCCGCGACCAGCGCGGAATTGTCATAGCGTTCGTGGGTCAGCAGGTGATCCTGCCGCCCATAGTTGTCCAGCAGGATGAAGTACACGTCGCGTTGCTTACTGCGCTGCGGTCCGGCTTTGCTCGAGGCGCTGGCGCTGACCAGCTGCACCGGCGCGCTTTCCACCGGCAGGCTGACTTTGCGCTGCGCGGTAAACAGGTAGTAGCTGCCCGCTTGCAGCAGCGGCAGCAGCAGCAGCCCGGCAGAGATCACATTCAGGATTTTGGTCAGGGGGGCGCTGTCGAAGCGGAAGCGCTGGATGAGGATCAGCAGCGCCAGCATGACCACCCCGGCGGCGGGCAGCATGAAGCGGTGCTGCAAACCCCAGCCCCACTGGCGGGTGAGCGTCATAAAGTGCCCGTAGCTCAACGCCATGAGGCTGATCGCCGTGGTCGAAAGGGCCGCACGCGACAAGCCGTCCGCGCCGCGGCGCAGGAGCAGCGCTGCCAGCAGGTACACGACTGCCAGCAGCGCCAGGGTCGCCAGCAGGGCCGGCAGAATCACATAGGCGGGCTGCTGGGCGCGGTTGGCGCTCCACAGGTACACAACAGGATAGATCCCCAACAGCAGCGGGTAAAGCGGAAACGGCGGCTTACGGATGCAGACCTCCCGCGTTCAATTTTTTTGCTCGTGCGGCAAGAAGAGGATCACCCCCACCAGCACAATCAGCACCAGCATCGCACCCGCCAGGGTGATGCCCAGGGTCTGGTTGGCGTTGTAGAGGTATTCGGGCGGCATGGGAGTGCGCGTTGGCTTGGAGGAGGTGGCGCTCTCGGTTTGTTGCGGCGCGAGCGCGCTCTGCCCGGCGACCAGTTCAGCCCGGCTCGAAACGGCCCGGGCGTGCTCCAGCCCGGAAAAAGAAGTCGTCCAGGCCAGCGTGCCCAAAAATACGGCTGACACGATGACCACCATCACGGATTGGAGATTGATCAGCCGCCGCCAGCGGCGGGAGGTCGTGAAGTAGCGGTATAAAAAGCGGAATTGTTTTTTCATGGCTCTGCCAGCGGGTCCTTGCGCGCGGGGATCATTTCGACTCCGGCACGGCCAGCTTTTCAGAAGCGGCTTTGGCGGCCTGCGCGGCATCATTCTCACGCTTGAGCACCTTGAGCGTGGCCTCTTTGAGCACCGGTCCCAGGCTGGACAGCTGGTCGACTGTGGGCCGGCCCTGGGCTGTCACGGCTACCGGGCTGAGCAGTGTTTTCAGACTCTGGTTGCTCCAGGCGGCCAGGGCTGAGGGCCGCGTGGGCAAATATCCGGCGGCTTCTGTCCAGCTTGCCAGGAACTGCCCGTCGGTCAGAAATTCGGCCAACTTGATGCTCAGCGCGCGCCGTTCGGGGTTCGGCTCGGCAATCGCCCAACCCCAGTCGGTCGCCAGGGCCTGGGGGGTGTCGTCCAGCGCGGGCACGGGCACAGCGGTGGTATCGGGGGGCAGGTTGGTCAGGTAGTAAGACACCCAGGTGACCAGTTCGTTCACGCGCCCTTCACGGTAAGCCTGCCATACCTGCCCGGCAGTTTCATACTGCGAGAGCCAGTAAGGGAAAATGCCGCGCTGCTCGCCATCGCCCATCAACTTCAACACCTGTGAGAGCAGGTCGGGCTGCAAGGTGGGGCGGCGCTGCGCGTCCTCCACCGTGCCGCCGACCGACTGGTACAGCGAGAGCACCAGCAGGGCCTGCGGGTCGCCTGCCGGGAAAGCCAGCGGCTGGCCCAGGCGGAACACCGAAGGCCAATCCGTGATCTGGTAAGCGACGCGCCCGGGGCGGTAGGCTACCACCAGCGCGTCTCCGGCGAAGGGCAGCGCGAAGGTAGCGCCCTGCACCATGGCCAGCTGGCGCGCGTAGGTGTACCAGTCCGGCTGGTCGATGACGGTGCTCTGCCCGTCCAGGGGGTAAATCAGCCCCTTCAGCGCCGCGCCTTCCAGGTCGGCGCGCGAGAGGGCCACCACCGAGGGCAGCGCCAGGGGCGCGGCGGCGTTGTCGGCGCTGAGCGATTCCAGCAGCCCGCCCGGCCCGCTGCCGGCTTTGATGCGCACATTGACCTGCACGCCGCCGTTCTGTTTGGAGAAGGCTTGCAGGCGCTCGCGCAGCAGCGTTCCGGCGGGTGTCTCTGCGTTGGGGTCAAACTCGGGCGGCAGCCAGACGGTCAGAGAGCGCACCGGCGTAGCTGTCGCCAGGAAGCCCAGGTCCGCGCCGGGCGTGCGGGTGGGGGGCGCCGCTGCCGCGCGCGTTTCCGCGGCAGGCGGCGGGCTGTTCGGGGTGGCGGCGCTCCCCAGCAGCGACTGCGGCAGGTTCAAGGATTGAAGCGCGTCGCAGCCCGCCGTGGTGAGCAGCACGCTCAGCGCGAGGATCAGGCGGAGAAGTAAGTAACCTGGCCGGAACTGGCGCCCCCTTCTGGTCTTGTATAAGGAGGCAGCCAGCCCGGCCAATGGTGAAGCGTTCAATGACATGTTACAGCGTGACCGGCGCGCTCAACAGGGCGACCAGCAGCTTGACCGAATTTTGCACATCGTTGTAATCGACCATTTCGGAGGGACTGTGGATGTAGCGGGTCGGCACCGAGAGGCAGCCCGAAGGCACGCCCGCCCGTGCCAGTTGAATGGCGCGCGCGTCGGTGGTACCCCCTTCCAGCACTTCCAGCTGGTAGGGCATGTGCTCTTTTTCAGCGGCAGTCACCATCCAGCGCACCACGCGCGGGTCTGAGAGCATCCCGCCGTCGCGCACTTTGATGGCGGGGCCTTTGCCCAGCCCGACTTCCATATACCCCGAGCGCGGCATATCGCCGGTGCCGGTTACATCTACAGCCACGCCGACGTCTGGGTCGACGCCGAAGGCAGCCGTGGTCGCGCCGCGCAGGCCCACTTCTTCCTGGGTGCTGAACACGAAGTACAGTTCGTGCGGCGTGTCCTGCAAGTTCTTGATCGTCTCGATCAGCACGGCTACGCTGATGCGATCATCCATGGCTTTGGAGACCAGCCGCCCGCCCAGGTCGAGGAAGGGCCGGTCGAAGGCGGCCAGATCGCCGACTTTAACCGGGCTGTCGCTGCGCGAGGATGCGCCCAGGTCGATGTACAGGTCCTGGATCGAGGGCGTCTTGTTGGGGTCGTCCAGGCGGTCCATGTAGATCACGCCTTGCGCCCCGTTCAGGAACTTCACCCGCCCGCCGATGCAGGTCAGCGGGCGCACCCCGCCGATGGTGGTGAAGCGCACGAAGCCGTTCTCGTCGATGTGCGTGGCGATCACGCCGATTTCGTCCATGTGCGCCGAAAGCATCACCTTTAAGCCGCTGCCGGGCTGTTGGGTGGCCTTTTTATAGGCGATCAGGTTGCCCATCGCGTCCACGCGGATGTCGTCCACGCGGCCTTCGATCTCGCCGCGCACCACGTCGCGCACGGCCTGTTCGTAGCCCGAGGGGCCGACGGTTTCAACTAATTTCTGAATAAGCTGTTTCATGAGTTCCTCAAATGCGGTCGAAGAAAAGATAAAAGCGGCGATCAGGCCCGTTCGCCCGCGATGAGCGAGCGGTCCATGCGGGCCAGGGCATTCCAAACCAGCGCCAGGGTATTGTCCCAGTCACTGCGGCGGGCGACCGCGGCAGCGGTGTGCGCGTAGCGCCCGGGCACCGAGACTGAAATGGAGGGGATGCCAGCGCGCACGCGGTGAATCGCGCCCGCGTCGGTGCCGCCCCCACCCGGCTGGCGGATCTGGTAAGGGATCTGCAGGTCCTCGCCCGTCTGCATCAGCTGCCGCGCCAGGCGCGGGTCGGCCAGGGTGGAAGAATCGGCCAGGTAAATCGCCGGGCCGCAGCCCAGGCGCGTGTTATAGACCGCGTTTTCCAGTGCCCGATCCTCACCGGCGTCGTGAGGGGGCAGGTCGTAAGCCGGGGTCGAGTCGATGGCAATCGCCACTTCGGGGTCCAGCGCATAAGCGGCCACCCGCGCGCCGCGCCCGCCCAGTTCTTCCTGCACCGACCAGGCAAAGAGCAGTTCCAGGTGGTCCAGGGCATTCGACTGGCTGGCAGCGCGCAGCAGTTCGAGCAAGGTGGCGCAGCCCAGGCGGTTATCCAGGGCTTTGGCGATGAAGGAAGGGCCGCTGCTGCGGAAGCGCGTGGCAAAGGTGGCCCGGTCGCCGGGCTTGACCTTACCCCCGCCGGGGCCGATGTCGATGCGCAGCGCGTCCACCGAAATCTTATTTTCCATCTCGCCGTGTTCCATCAGGTGGATGGCTTTTGCGCCGATCACACCGGGCAGGTTGTCTTTGCCAACCAGCACCATCTTGCCCGGCAGGATGCGGTCATCGATGCCGCCAATCTTGACAAAGCGGTACAGCCCGTCATCTTCATCGGACACGATCAGGAAGCCGACTTCGTCCATGTGCGCGTCGAGCATCACGCGCAGGGGGTTATCCGTGCCGCGCGCGTGCCGCACGGCATACACGCTGCCCAGCGGGTCCACGCGGATTTCGTCCGCCAGCGGCTGACCGTTGTTGCGCAGCTGCTCCAGCACGATCGTGCGCACTTCTTTTTCGTCGCCCGAAACGGCAGTGGCGTTGCACAGGCGCTCCAGCAGCGCGACCTGCGCATCCCCCACTGTTGGGGCCTGATTTTGAGTTTGTTTTTCAGTCATATTTTTATGCCCCTATTCTTCCGGGTACTTCAACTGCTCAACGAAATCGGGTTCGAGCCCGGCGATGAACTGCGCCAGCAGGTGCCCGGTGCGCGCCACATCCTTCAGCGAAACTTCTTCGACCGGGGTGTGCATGTAGCGCAAAGGGATGCTGATGACCATGGAGGGGATGCCCTCGGCCACAATCTGCATGCCCATCGCATCGGTGCCCGAGCCGGAGGGGTAGACTGCCGGGGTGTAGGGCAGGTCCAGCCGGTCCGCCAGGGACTTGAAGGCGTCGTACAGCGCGGGGTGCGTGTTGGGACCCCAGTCCAGGGTGAAGCCTTTGCCCAAGGGCGCGGTGCGCCAGTCAGAAGCGCCGGGGCCTTTGGCATGCGTGACGTCCACAGCCACAGCAATCTGCGGGCGGATCTCGAAGGGCGAGGTAAAGCCCCCCATCAGGGTCTCTTCTTCCTGCACGGTCGCCACGGCGTAGACATCCCAGGTGTGGCGCACGCGCTGCAATTCCGTCAGTGCGGCAGTCACCGCCGCGACCGAAGCGCGGTTATCCAGGGAATGCCCCGCCAGGGTATCGCCGCTCAGTTCAGTGGGTGGGGTGGCATAGGCGATCAGGTCGCCCACGCGCACCTGGGCTTTGACATCCGCCTCTTCCAGCCCGGTATCCACCAGCAGGTACGCCATTTTCACCGGCTTGCCTTTCAACGAGGAAGGCAGCAGGCTGTCGGGCGGCTGGGCGATTACCCCTGGGATTTCTACGTGACCGCCGCCGGCGCTGCCATGCACCGTGACCGGCGTACCCGGCAGGATGCGCGGGTCCACGCCGCCGATGCGGAAGAAGCGCAGGAAACCACCCGGAGCGATGCTGGTCACCATCATGCCGATGGCGTCCATATGGGTCGCCAGCAGGATGCGCGGGCGAGGTTCGGGGCCGCTGCCGCGCTTGAGCCCGTGCAAAGAGCCCATGCGGCTAACGCTCAGTTCATCCACCAGGGGCTGCCAGGCCTCGGCGATGACCTCCCGCACGGGCGTCTCGTAGGCCGAGAGCCCAGGGAGGGAAATCAGTTGTTTGAGAAAAGGTTTTAGTTCGGGCATAGGGGTCTGTTCTACTTCACTATGGTTCGCCAAGCCTGGCTTGACGATAATCAGGATACACTTACCGGGGATGGGCAGGTAGGGACAGCTGCGCGCATTCCCAAAATCACCTCTTTTCGGTCGGCGACGGCGTAATCGTTGGCACTTTCAGCGGTTCTGCTGTCGGCGAGGGGGTCACAGTGCTGGTGCTGGTGTTGGTGCTGGTCAAGGTCGGTACCGGCGTCTCAGTCGGCGGCACGAGCGTGTTCGTCGGCGGCACCGGTGTATTGGTCAGCGTGGGCGGCACTTCAGTAAACGTGGCGGTTTGCGTCACGGTGGGGGTCAGGAAGGGGGTGAAGGTCAGCGACGGGGTGAAGGTGGGCGTCGGCGAAGCCGTGATGGTCACTGTGCCGGTCGGCGGCACCGGCGTCTGGGTCGGCGGCGCGGGAGTGTGCGTCAGCGTGGGGGTAAAGGTGTTGGTTGGGGTGCGCGTGGGCATATTCAGGAAACCCTCTACTTGCAGCATACCCAGTCCCAGGCAGTAACAGGGGATGGTCGCAACAATAATGAAGATCAACAAAGACCGGGTGCGGCTCCGCCGCTCTCTCCGCAAGATAGCCATGAAGCGGGTTTCTCTCCTTCACTTGGGTGCGATACGAAACAACTATATCATAGAACGTGGGAAGCGACAATTATGGCGCTTCGTCGTTGGTGCGTTTCTATTTTCCAGACAGGTAGGCCGTTCACGAAGGTGAACGAATAAGCGAATATGCCGAGAAGGATCCCCTTCCTTTCGCGAATGATGCATTCTGCATTGCACTTACGACACCTGCATAATCAAAAGGACCTCCGCGAGTCTTGTTCTCATTCGATTATTCGAGCGCGCGCAGCGCATTCGTGGACGGCCTGCCCATGAAGCTGAAACGCGCCTGCTTCTTGCCATGGCATAGCTTTTCCCTATAGAAGATCAAGCGTTTGGAAGCGCTATGCTTCTCGGGATTAGAGGTTTCCGATTGATGAAATTGGGTGTTCCCTCACCCCAGAAAAGTTATATACTAAAAAAGTAAACAATATCCTGTTATCCGATCGTGGTCTGGCTCTACCCGTCAGCCCCGCCGCCGCAGTTGATTCCTGGGCGCAGGGATGGCGTGCTGATGCGCGGTTCCTTCACCGCGGCAGACCTCACTGGCCCGCTGGCCGGAAAGAGCATCGCCGACCTGGTCGCGATGCTGGAAGGCGGCGGCGCGTATGTGAACGTGCACACCTTGCAGGTTCCCTCCGGTGAAATTCACGGCGTGATCAGGTAAGGGGCGCAGCCTCTACATAAGGTTTTTGCGAGGGGCGCCTGTTTGTGGCGGATCGCGCGGATGGATCAGCGGAATTTTTGCCTCCCTCTTACACGCCACATCCCAGGGCGATGGGATTACAAAAAATCCTCACCCCGCGGTTCGCCGCTTTCGTTTATTGCGCTGAGCGTGACATCCATGCGGCGAACCGTCCCCTCTCCATTTTCGCCAAGGCCCGAAAACGGAGAGGGGTGTCTTCTAATGGCACAAACATTCTCCCGATTTCTGCCTCCCCTCTCCGAAAACGGGCGATTTTTCCGTTTTTGGAGAGGGGGCCGGGGGTGAGGATTTTATATACTTTCGTCCTCCACACACTTTTGGATCAACTAATTCCAGGAGTTGACAAAAGCGTTATAATTTTTCTATGACCACCCAAACCCCGGCTCCCCCGCTTACCTCGGAATTTAATTGCTCGCAGTGTGGTGGGGAACTGCACCCGGACGAGGGGCAGTCTTTTCTCACCTGCCCCTACTGCGGTGCGACGGTTTATCTGGATAAGTCGCGCGTTGTTTTCCACTGGTCTGTGGCCCCCACGCTCACCGATCAGGATGCCACCGCGGCGCTGTACCGCTGGATGTCGGGCAGCCAGACGGTGAAGGATCTGGATAAGAAGGCGCGCGTGGTGGGGCAGTCCTTCCAGTATTTCCCGGTGTGGTACTTCAAGTGGCAGGACGGGCGCGAGGAGCGCATCAGCCTGCACCCGGCAGCGGCCACCTCGGTGACCGAGCTTTCGGCGCTGAAAATCCCGGCAGGCGACCTGCGTAAGTATGATTCTGCCCTGGATGCCCAGGCTGCCGCGCCCAGTGTGCCGCTGGAAGTCGGGCTGCAGTGGGCGCGCCCGCAGGCCGGAGGGGAGCTGCTCAGCCCGCAGGCGCAGCCGGCCGTGGAAGAAATGGCCCTGGTGCACGTGCCGCTGTACTTCTTTAAATATGCCTTCCGCGACCAGACTTACACGGCGATTGTCGACGCCGCTTCTGGCGTGGTGCTCGCCAGCCTGTTCCCTGCCAAGCAAGAAGCGCCTTACCTGGCGGTGGGCCTGGTAACCGGGCTGGTTTACCTGTGCCTGGCGCTTATCCCCTTGGGGATGGGCGGCTTCAGTGATGCCGGTACGCTCACGGGGCTTCTGGTTTGCAGCGGGTTGGGGCTGCTGGCAGCACCCTTCCTTTTCGCCTGGGCTTTTTATGTCGCAAGCAGGGTATAGCGATGGCAAATGATGCGCTGCATGGATTAAACTGCCCGCGTTGTGGGGGCATGGTGCCGATCCCCGAAGGGCAGGTGCTGGTAATCTGCCCCTACTGTGACCAGCGCTCGCTGGTGGCGGCTTCTCCCGCGCCGGGCTCTGCGCCGTTAAAGCCGCCAGAAGCGCCAGCGCTGAGCGGGGCTGCCGAGACGAGCTCGGTCACTGCTGCCGCGCCGCAAGCGCAGACCGCCGCGGTGTTGTTGGACCTGTTTGGCAGCAAGCTGCCGCCGCAGTCTGTGGCGGCTTTGGAAGGTGTGGGCGGTTTAGCCTCAGCAGAAAAGGCCCCTGCGCCCCCGGTAGAAGAAAACGTCGAGATCCTGGGTGTGCGCCGTTACCAGGCTCCCCTGCGCATCACCCGCGATCAGGCGGCCAAAAAGCTGCCTGAGTTCCTCTCAGGCAAAATGCAAATTGCGCGGGATGCTGCGCACAAGGCGCAGCTGCGCGAGGTCTTCCTGGTGCACCTGCCGTTCTGGGCGGTGTGGGGCAAAGGCGTAGCCTACGCCTTTGGACAGGTTAAAGTAGGCTCGGGCGAGCATGAGCGCTGGGAAGCGCGCGAGAAGAAAGCCGTGCGCGAAATGACCTGGAATATCCCTGCCTGCGAGGTGGGCGAGTTTGGCGTGCGCCAGGTCTCGCTGGAAGGCTGCCAGCTGGAGCCGTTCAACGCGGAAGCGCTGCACCGCAGCGGCATGGTCTTCGAGCCGGTCGGTTCGGCACAAAATGCGCTGGAAACCGCGCGCGGCAGCTTCGAAGCGCAGATCCGCGCCGAAGTGAAAATGGACCGCACCAAACAGTTGTTTACGCGCCTGGTACGCGCGCGGCTGGGGCTGGTCTACTATCCCCTGTGGGTGCTGCGCTACCTGTACCGCGGGCGGTCCTTCCAGGTGGTCGTGGATGGTTTCAGCGGGCAGATCTTATATGGCAAGGCTCCCGGCAGCGTGGGCTACCGTGCCGCGGCGCTGGTGGGTGGCATGGCGGGCGGCGCGCTGCTGGCGATCGATGGCCCGGCTTTCATCCTCTCCACCTCCAGTTCCTCCAGCTCGAGTAACGATAATCCGCTGATCTTTATGCTGATCCTCTTCGGAGTGGGCCTGGTGATCATGTATGCCGCGTACCATACCTTCCGCTATGCCGAGCACTATGAATATCACCGCTTTGGCAAACCCAAAGGCATCGCGGCCTTCACCCAACCTTTGAACCTGCCCGGCAGCCTGCGCGGCGTCGAAGGCGTGATCAACGTCCTGGAGAAATTCTCATGACCACCGCTCAAGCGCCGGTGCGCCTGGTGCCGCTGGTTTGCCTCAAGTGCCAGTCCCCGTTGCCTGCCCAACCCGACGAAGTTGCCTGGGTCTGCCAGACCTGCGGCCAGGGTCTGCTATTAAATGAAACGCCCGGCCTCAAGGAAAGCGGCCTGCGCCCGCTGGACGTGTTTTTCTCCAAGGCCTTGCAGCCCGGCAAACCCGGGCGGCCCTTCTGGGTGGCGCGCGGGCAGGTGACGCTGAGCGACCGCCAGACCTACAACGGCAACGAAGAACGCGCCGCGCGCGAGTTCTGGTCCGCGCCGCACCTGTTCTACGTGCCCGCCTGGGACAGCAAGCTGGAAGACACCGTCACGCTGGGTGTAGCGCTGCTGCGCGCACCCGAACGCATGGAGCCCGGCTCGCCGATGACCTTCCTGCCCATCGTCACGCCGCCCAGCGACGTGCGCCCCCTGGCGGAATTTATGGTCATCTCCATCGAAGCCGACCGCCGCGACGCGCTGAAAACCCTCTCCTTTGACTTAAAGCTCGAACCCGCCCAGTTGTGGGTGCTGGTGTAATGAAAATTTTATAATCAGCCATAGGCGATAAAGAAGATTCACCTTCTTTATCGCCGACTTTCAGCCGGCGACCCCCCACAGCCCGCGGCGTTGGCGCGTCATCGGCCTGGCGTCCTCATCCCCCTGCCCCTTCTCCAAAAAATGCAAAAACCGTGCATTTTTCGGAGAAGGGATGCCTTTCGGTAACGGACCAGACGCGAGCAAAGCCGTTTCTGGCCTCCCTCTCTCCAGAATCGCCCGGTTCTTGACCTTCCCCCGAATTAGTGGACACAAAAGATGGATAAATCCAGTACACTAAGACCGAACGGAGAAAGATCATGAGTGACAAGAAATATCGCGAATATACGGAAGAATTCAAATTAGAGGCACTGGCTTTGTTGAAACGCAGCGAAAAAAGTGCCCAGCAAATTGAGCGAGAATTGGGGATCACGCCCGGGATGCTGCTGAAATGGCAGAACCGGTACCAGGTGGTTGCGCCGGAGGGCCAGAAAGCCAGCCTGGAACCGAACGATCTGGAAGCGGCCAGACGCGAAATCCGACGCTTAGAACGGGAACTACGGGAGATCGCCGAAGAGCGGGAGATCCTAAAAAAAGTAGTCAGCATTTTCTCCCGGAAAAGCGCATGAAGTACACCTTCATCGATGCCCATCGGGAGGAGTTCCAGGTACGGCGGATGTGCCGGGTATTGGGGGTGCAACGCAGCGGGTACTATGCCTGGCGCAAGCGTACGCCCAGTGACCGGGCGCAGGCCAACGAAGCGCTGTTGGTGCTGATCCGGGCGGAATATGCCGCCAGCCGCAAGACCTACGGCAGCCCACGCATTCAGGTCGTCTTGGGGCGCAAGGGCGAGCGCTGCGGACGCAACCGGGTAGCGCGCCTGATGCGCCTGGACGGACTATGCGCCTTGCCCCGCCGCAGTCGCCGTCCAGTGACCACCCAACGGCAAGCGGGCGTGGTGCCCGCTCCCAACCGGCTCAATCAGGACTTCAGCGCGGTGGCCCCGAACACCAAATGGGTCAGCGACTTCACCTACATCGAGACGGGCGAGGGCTGGTTGTATCTGGCGGTGGTGTTGGATTTGTTTTCCCGCAAGGTGATTGGCTGGGCGATGCGCCCCTCGATGGACACCCCGCTGGTGGCCGACGCCCTGCGCATGGCACTGCTCGACCGCCAGCCCCCCGCCGGGCTGCTGCACCATTCCGACCAGGGCTGCCAGTACACCTCCGCCGCCTACCTGACCTGCCTGACAGCGGCCGCGGCCCAGCTCTCCATGAGCCGGGTGGGCAACTGCTACGACAACGCGGTCATCGAGAGTTTCTTTGGCACCCTCAAAACCGAGTGCGTGACCGGCCCCTTTGCCACCCGTGCCCTGGCACGCACCACCATCTTTGAGTATTTGGAGGTCTGGTACAATCGTCAACGTTTACACTCGTCTTTGGGCTATTTCAGCCCGGTTGATTTCGAATACAATCTCACCCTTTAATTCTGTCCACTATACCGGGGTAGGGTCATCTGGCGATTTTGGAGAGAGGGACGGGAGGGAGTGAGGATTTCTTCCGCCCTTCTTATATCTTGAATGCGGGATGGTAGCTTCCCTCCGACAGGCCAACCACCTCCGCCCACAGTTTGCGTAATTCTTCTACGGAGGCTTGCAGCTCCGCTGGCGTCTGGCCCGCCTGCCCTAACAACCCAGACAGGCGCTCCAGGTAGCCGGGGGGAAGCAGCGGGAAGGTGGCCATTTCTTGCATGGCGGTTTTATCGCTCATAAAGTAGGTCTCGTTCAAGGCGAACAAGGCCTGGGTCAGGAAGGAGGCCACCCGCGTCAGCGTGCCAACTGCCGCGTAGACGTTGCCCGCGGCGGCATAAGCATCGGCGTGCAGCAGGGAGAATTCCGCCATCCACAGCATCCCCGATACCATTTTCTGTTTCAGCAGTGGGGGGTAGCTGGCTACCTGGGCTTTGAGGCGCTCGATGTGCCCTTTGGGATCATACAACGGCAGGCATACCTTTGTCTCTGCCAGATAAATGACGCTGTAGAAGCCGTAAGCGGGCTGCTGCTCGAAGTCATGCTGTAGGATGCCCTGCTGCGCCGCCTGGATGGTGCGTTCCACCTGTTCCAGGTTGCGGTAGAGAAAATCCATCTTGCTCAGCGGGGTATGGAGCCAGCCGCCGCCGTTGACCCACGCGCCCCAGCCGTAGAAACCGGTCACTGCCTGGTCCGCCTGCCCGGAGAGGGTCGCCGCCGCCTGCTGGATATCCGCGATGGCGAAAGGCGCGGCTTCTGAATAGTAGATGCCCAGATCGAGGTCCGAGTTGGGCCGGGCGCTGCCGCGGGCGTACGACCCGCCCAAGACCACTGCCTGCACGCCCGGAATGGCGCTGAGCAGGGAGCGGGCGCGCTCAAGCAGCTGCTGTTTCGGAGGAGGAAGGTGCATGGTTAGGTATGCCTTTTCTGCAGAATGATCCGAACATTTGGAATTGTATAGAGGTGTCACGGGAAATACAAGCACCTCGTCCAGCATGTTTGCTGGTTTTTTATTCAGGTAGGGGTTTGTAGGGGCCAGTGGCCCTGCAAACCCCCATAATTTTCCCCAAATCTCCCTTATAATTGTTTTTGCCCTTCATTGCAAAATTCCCTCCTAAGGAGTTTGACTCGATGCCTTCTCGCGGTACGCGCCGTTCGCGGAATACCCGGCTTAGCGGCCCGGGTGCGATTGCTTTCCTGATCTTTGTCGCTGCCCTCTTCATCTATCAATCCTGGCAGGAGGGGAGTTCCCCCGCGCCGGTGCTGACTCAGACAGCGCCTACCCTCGCCAGCGGCGGGAGCAGCCCGGCGGGGGATGCCCTTGCACTCTGGTTTACCGACCCGCTGGCGGGCAAATCGTCTGGCGGGATCGAGCATAACCTGATCAGCGCGATCGACGCGGCGCAGACCAGCATCGACATGGCAATCTACAACCTGACCCTGCCAGACGTGGGCGAGGCGCTGCTGCGCGCCAAACAGCGCGGCTTGCGCGTGCGCCTGGTGATGGAATCGGAGGCGATGGATAAGGATATCCCCCAAAAGCTGCAAGCGGCGGGCATTCCCATCGTCGGTGACCAGAAGGAAGGGTTGATGCACAATAAGTTCACCCTCATTGACGGGCAGGAGGTGTGGATGGGCAGCATGAATTACACCTCCACCTCCGCTTATAAGGACTTCAACAACCTGCTGCGCCTGCGCTCCCCGCAGCTGGTGCAGGATTACCAGGTCAATTTTGACGAGATGTTCGTGGAGCATAAATTTGAGGGCGCTAAAGAAGCCAACACGCCCTACCCGCAAACCCGCGCCGGCAGCATCCCGGTGGAGGTGTATTTCTCGCCGGATGACGGCGTGGCCCAGCACGTGACCGCCGAACTGCGCAAAGCCCAACACAACATCACCATCCTGGCCTACTCCTTCACCAGCGACGACTTCGCCAATGCCATCGATGACCGCGCCAAAGCCGGGGTGAAGGTGCGCGGCGTGTTCGACGAGAGCCAGGCAAAGTCCAACAAGGGCGGCGAGTTTGAGAACTTCAAACAGGCCGGGTACGACGTGCGCCTGGACGGGATCCCTGGCCTGCTGCACGACAAGGTCATGATTATCGACGGGCAGGTGGTGATCACCGGCTCGTATAACTTCAGCGCCAGCGCCGAGAAGACCAATGACGAAAACCTGCTCATCCTGCGCGATGCGGCGGTTGCAGCGCAGTACATGCGCCATTTCGAGCAGGTGTACCAAAGCGGGCAGTAAATTTAGCGGCGAATTTTTGGAGGACTATGCCACCCATTATCTTTACGATCCTCATCGTGTTGTTTGTCTTGCTGCTGTTTGGGGCAGCGCTGTTGATCTTCCGCGCGACCATTTTTGGGCGCGTGCCTGAAGCGGTCGAACCGGCGGAACTGGCTCCTGTAGAAGGCGAGCTGGTCGCCGAGCACCTGGCGCAGGCGATCCGCGTGGAGACCGTTTCCTACGGCGACCACGACCCCACCGACCTGCCCGCTTTCGCCGCCATGCACGCCGCGCTGGAGAAGATGTACCCGCGCCTGCACGCCACTTTGCAGCGCGAGTATGTCAACGAGGCCAGCCTGTTGTTCACCTGGCCGGGGCAAAACCCGGAACTGGAGCCAGTGCTGCTTTGCGGTCACCTGGATGTGGTGCCTTTCGACCCGGTCACGCGCGCGGAATGGAGCCATGCGCCCTTTAGCGGCGTTATGGCAGACGGCTTTGTGTGGGGCCGCGGCGCGCTGGATATGAAAAGCACAGTCATTTCAGTCCTGGAAGCCGTCGAAGGGCTGCTCAAGATCGGCTACCAGCCCGCGCGCACCCTGTACCTGGCCATGGGGCACGATGAAGAACTGGGCGGGTTATACGGGGCGCGCCAAATCTCCGCTCTGCTGGCCGAACGCGGGGTAGCGCTGGCGGCGGTGCTGGATGAAGGCGCAGCCGTGATGGAAGGGCTGCTGCCCGGCGTGAACCTGCCTGTGGCGCTGATCGGCGTGGCGGAAAAAGGTTACGCTTCTTTAGAATTATGCGTGGAAGGCCGCCCCGGGCACTCTTCGATGCCCGCGCCGCACACTGCCATCGGCGTCCTGGCGCGCGCCATCACCCGCCTGGAAGCCAATCCTATGCCCGCGCGCCTGCACATGGTGCGCCTGATGTTCGCGGAACTGGGCGCGTTCCTGCCCTTCTCCATGCGCCTGGCGCTGGCCAATCCTGCTCTGTTAGGCGGCGCGGTGCGCAAACGCCTGGAGGCCAGCCCGCAGAGCAATGCCCTGCTGCGCACCACCCAGGCCGTCACCCTGATTGGCGGCGGGGTCAAGGATAACGTGCTGCCGGCGCAGGTCAAAGCGGTGGTCAACTACCGCCTGATGCCCGGCGACACGCGCGCCAGCCTGGTGGAGCATGTGCGCAAGACCATTGCCGATGAAGCCGTCCAGGTGCACCTGCCCGCCGAAACCAGCTGGGAGCCTTCGCCGGTCTCGCCGATAGACTCGCCCATCTACCGCAGCCTGTCGCAGGCCATCCGCCAGGTGTTCCCGGATGCCGCCGTGGCCCCCTACCTGGTCAGCGGCGCGACGGATTCGCGCTACTACGCTGCAATCAGCCCGTGCGTGTACCGCTTCAGCCCCTACCTGCTGAACGCGGACCTGCTCAAAACCATTCACGGCATTGATGAGCGCATCGCGGTCAGCGACCTGGGGCGCATGGTGCAGTTCTACAACCTGCTGATCAAGTCCTGGTGCAGTTAGAGCCCAGCGAATCCGCTTTATCATTCGTGCCTGTAGATTCTCCATGCGCCTGGCGCATGCAGCACCCACAGGCACTTTCTTTTCTTACAAAACTGTAAGTTTTTTGCGAGTTCTACGTTGTTATTCATAGCGGCCCTGTTAGAGGGACCGCCGCTTATCCATTTTGAACGTATTGGATCCGCAAGCCACCAGCCTTTTTCAGACTTAATCGTGAACGGCTCGCTGGATCATAGGGGGGACGGCATGGTTGAAACGCAGCTGAGCAAGGCGATCAATCTGGCTCTTCAGGGTCAGCGGGGCCAGGCGCGTGAAATGCTGGCGGAAGTTCTGCGCGAGAACCCCACCAACCAGCTGGCGTGGTTATGGTATGCCGACTGCCTGGAGACCATTGAAGAACGGATTCAAGCCCTGGAAACCTACCTCTCGTACCAGCCCGATGGGCGGCAAGCCCGGGCCGGGCTGCACCTGCTGCATTTGGTGGAAGGCCGCCCGGCGCTGAATTGGCGCAAGGCCCTTTACCCGGCGCCTCGGCTGATTGATCCCCTGACGACTGGCCTGCTGGTGAAGCGCATCACCGGCGAATTGATCAGAAAAAGCGCTGGAAAGGAAGATATCCTTCCGCAGCCAGCCAGCGAGAGGCCAGTGGAAGCGACCGCTGCCGCGCCGGTAAGCGAACCGCCGGTCATCCTATTCGGAGAAGAACCCGCCCAGGCGGCGCCCGCCAGTGCTGGTGATGCGTCAAAGGTCCCCGCTGCGGAAGAAATGCTGGAAGCACGGCTGCTTTCGCCGTCTGAAGGGTCTGAAATCCCGGCGCAGATGCAGCCAGAAGCGGGGCTTGAGCAACCGCCTGAGATGCCGCTCCCGGCTGAGGTACCGCCCCCGGCTGACTTTGACAGCGCAGAGCCCTTTGACCCGCCCACAGAAGCGCCGCTGGATCCTGAGCAATGGGAAATCGACCTGATTCGGCGGGGTTTGCAGGATCTGCCGCGGGAAGAGGTCCTTTTTGTCCCAGTGCTGCTGGTCCAGCAGCCTGGGGACGCAGAACGCCTGGCAGAGCGCCTGAATGGGCAGGCGCAGTGGGTGGCGGAAGATCAAAACGGGCAGAACCAGGCGGATGTACCGTTTTTCGATGCACCAGACTTCTATTGCTTACCCGGCGCGGACGGCTTCCCACCTGTCGCAGAAGCAGAGCACCAGCCCCCGGCGGCGGAATGGAGCCCGCATCTTACCCCATCTGGCGGGGTGGACCTTGAACTGGAGCGCCTGGCTGCATTGGCTGAGGCGGAGATGGACACCACAGGGGACCCGGCGCGCGAATGGATCGCGGTGACCGGGGCGATGGTCTTCACCATTCCACCAGAGCGCGTTTCCGCCGAGGAATTTGCCGAGATCGAGTCGCGCACCTCCGCTTACCTCGAAACCAGCCAGCCGCTGCGCTCGGCGCAAAAAGCCTTCCCGCTCGATCATGCCGCGGATTGGGCGCGCTTATCCCTGGAACCGACTGCCTGGCGCGGAACGGCGCAGCGCAATATCTTCGCCCAGCCCCTGAAGGATTACCAGCGTTTTCCGCAGCACGACCCGCGCACGCTCTACAGCGGCCTGGCGATTTTCTCCATCCTGGTGATCCTCATCCTCGTCGCCCTCGTCGCGCTCATCTTTAACGTGATCTAAAACGGTAATTTTTAGATCGCCCAAACGCTGAGACCAGGTGATTGGGTTACAAAAATACTTTACATTCTTACAAAAAATCCTCACTCCCGGCCCCTCTCCATTTTCGCCAAAGCCCGAAAACGGAGAGGGGTGTCTTTTAATGGCGCGAACGGCACGAATACCGCCCGATTTCTGCCTCCCCTCTCTGAAACCGGCCTGTTTTGCAGGTTTTGCTGAGGGGACGGGCTAGGCGGAATCGTCGCTTGAAAGCGGCTTTCAAAGCCGGATTCATCCGGCGAAACCCCACAGCCCGGTCGCTTGAGCGCCGGGCGGCAGATTACATTCCAAAAAACCTCACCCGGGGGTGATGTTTTTATGCGCCTTCGCCCAAACGCTGAGACGGGCAAGAACAAAAAAGCGCTCCTGATCCGCCTGAATTCACTGTAAAATGAACTCAGGAGACGCTTATGTTACTGTGCATCGATATCGGCAACACCAACATTAAACTCGGCTTGTTTAAAGGCGCTGAACTGGGCAGCCGCTGGCGCATCGCCACCGAACCCGAGCGGCTGGCGGATGAATATGCCATGCTGCTGCTCAACCTGCTTTCCGCGCAGGGCTTTGACCTGCGCCAGATCACCGGCTGCGCCATCTCGTCGGTGGTGCCGGCGCTGACTCAGGTGTTTGGCGAACTGGCGCACCGCTACCTGAATCTGGAAGCGGTCATCGTGGGGCCGAAAACCGAAACCGGCCTGGCGGTCGTCACCGATTATCCCGCCGAGGTCGGCCCGGACCTGATCGTCAATGCGGTGGCGGCGCGCGCGTTATACGGCTCACCGGTCATCGTGATTGGCTTTGGTACGGCAACCACCTTCGCCGCCATCAATGCGGCGGGAGTCTTCGTGGGCGTGGCGATTGCGCCGGGCATTGCCAGCGCCGGGCAGTCCTTGTTTCGCTCCACGGCCACCTTGCCGCAGGTCGCGCTGACCCGCCCGCCGGTCGCCATCGGCACCAATACCATCACATCGCTGCAGTCGGGGCTGGTGTTTGGCTTTACCGGGCTGGTAGAAGGGCTGGTGCAGCGCATCCAGGCGGAGCTGGGCGGCGCTCAACCTGCCCGCGTCATTGCTACCGGCGGGCTGGCGAGCTTAATCCAGCCGGAGACCAGCGTAATCGAAGCCGTCGAGCCGGATCTGGCGCTGATCGGCCTGCGCCTGATCTACGAACGCGAGCGCGCTCAGGGGTAGTGGATCACCAGCAGTGAGTTGTCTGTAATGCGCGCGACGCGCTCGGGCACCATGCCCAGGCTTGAGCGAAAGCGGCGCGAAGAGCCAAACGTGGTGATGGCGATCAGGTCGTGTGTGCGGTCCACGCGTTTTTTTACGTCGCTGAGCAGGTTGTCGCTGATCAGTTCCAGGCTCCAGTTCTGGCCCTCATCCAGGCGCGCCATGGTCTTCTTGACCGCGTCTGTGTATTCGGGGGCAACCATGATCAGCAGCGGGGTGTTGATCGCCCGTGAAATTGCCAGCACCATCTCGACCGTGCGCGGAACCGTGTTAATGTTGCCGGAGCGGTGCGGCATCATCAGGATCACGCGCTGGATCGAGTTGATCGGTTTCGTCAGGCGGCTGACCAGCACCGGCACGTTGGCGTTCCATACTACCTCATCCAGCACCGTGCCAAAAATGGACTGGCGGAAATTGGTTTCACCGCGCCAGCCCAGCAGGATCAGGCTGGCATCGTTCTCCACCGCGGCGCGCAGGATGCCGCGCGCCACCGAGTTATCGATGCGCGCCAGGGGCTGCAATTTCAGCAGGGGGTCGTTGAAAATTTTCGCTTCAAATAACTTGCGCTGTTCGCTGATCTCTTCGACGCGCCCGTCCTGCTCGTGGGCTACGTTGATCGGAAACAGCGTGCCTTCGCCTTCCCGCGCCAGGATGCCCCCCAGGGTGATCAGGTTTTCCTGCGTATCGGGGTTAGAGACGGGGACCAGGATATTTTTGAACATAGGGCGCGGGTCGTTCTTCACCGGCTCGCTCTCCACGTGCTCGCCAAACCGCTGGATCACGATGGGAGAGGTGATCACCGTCAGCAGCACCATCAGGATCGCCGCATTAAGTACCGACTGCGGAAAGATACCCACATTCACCGCCACCAGGATGGTCGCCAGGGTAGCGGCTGCCTGGGCCTGGGATAGGCCCCACATGGTCATGCGCTCGGCGGAAGAATAACCGAAGATGCGCGCCGCGCCCCAGGCTGCCAGGTACTTGGTCACGTAGACTGCCACGGTCAGTGAGATGCCCAGCAGCAGCGTGCGCGAATCCGCCACAATCGAGGCCGGGTCCAGCAGCATGCCGATATACATCAGAAAAATGGGGATAAAGAACGACTCGCCCAGGAACAGCACGTGCCCGGCGACCCGGCTGCGCGGGGGCAGGGTGCTGTTAATCGCCAGCCCGGCCAGGAATGCGCCCACAATGGCGTGCATGCCGATGATTTGCGCCAGGAAGGCCGACACGAACAGCGCCACCAGCACGAACTGGAATTCCACCTCGCGCCCCGAGAAATGCCGGAAGAAGAATTTGCCTAAGGGCGGCAGGCCGAACAGCACCAGCCCGGCATAGCCGGCCATCAGCACGATCAGGCGCACCACTGCCCCGGCAGTGGCCCCTTGGGTGCGCGCCCCGGCGATCACCGCCAGCACCAGCAGGGACAGCACGTCCGTGAACACCGTCGCGCCCACCGTGACGGATACGGCTTCGTTGCGCAGGATGCCCAGGCGGGTGAGCAGCGGGAAAGCCACCAGGGTATGCGAGGCATAAATGGAACCCATCAGGATGGAGGCAGTCCAATCAAAACCAAAGATGCGCCCCAGGGCCACCCCTGAGACCTCGGGAAGGCCGAAGGTGAGCAGCCCAAACAGCAGCGACTTGTAGCGCACGCGTGAAAACTGCACCAGATCAATCTCTAACCCGGCGGAAAACATCAGGTAGATCAGCCCGACCGTCGAGAGCAGGGTGATGGTCTGCCCGGTCGCCAATAAATCCAGGCCGTGCGGGCCAACCAACAACCCGCCCAGAATCAACCCGATAATCCCCGGCAGATGCGCCCGCTCGGAAAGCAGCGGCGTGATTAACAGCACGGTGATAATGGTCAGGAATACGGTGACTGGTTCAGTGACAATAGGGCTAGGGTTTGGCATTCCCGGCGCGCTCAGTATGGAATAATTGGCGGATATGCGCCATATACGACTTCAACCACCCCCTGGCGTAATTGTTTATCATTATAATCATTATTATATCAGAGAATGAGACGCGCTCAGCTCGCCGCTGGGAGAGATGCAGCTGAAGTGAGAAGAACACCTCATCCCGCGGTTCGCCGCCCTTGCTCCTTGCGTTGGGCAACCTATCCTTGCGGCAAACGCGGTTCGCCGCCCTTGCTCCTTGCGTTGGGCAACCTATCCTTGCGGCAAACGCGGTTCGCCGCCCTTGCTCCTTGCGTTGGGCAACCTATCCTTGCGGCGAACCGTACCTTCTCCAAAATTCGCAAAGCCAAATTTTAGAGAGGGTGACTTATTCTGCCCATCAAGCTCCCTGGCCAACCCATGATGATCCGCAAAAAGACACCCTTCTCTATCAAACGCCGGTTTTGCGTTTGATGGAGAAGGGCCGGGGATGAGGTGTTCCTCCCTCTCTTCCCCACGATTTTCGTTTCGCAAGCGCCCTGATGTTTCCACCCCGAAATGGATCAAATTTTGCCAATCTTCCAAATTATCGGTAAAATAAACCTGAGGGGGTTACCTTGAACGTGAACATTGCGATTGCTTCGCATAAGGAGAGTATAAATGGGACGAATTTTAGATGCAATTGAACATTTTCTTCAGGAGGATGACTGGCCCTATAATTTAATTGAGGGGCGCACGGTCTATAAGACCGGTTTTGAGGGGAAGAATGGGCAGTTTACCTGTTACGCTCAGGAGCGCACGGAACAGGAGCAGTTCGTTTTTTATTCGATCTTTCCGGTGCGCGCCCCGGATAACAAATTGACGGAGGTGGCTGAGTTTATCACCCGCGCCAATTACGGTATGATTATTGGTGACTTTGAACTGGATTACGCGGATGGCGAGATCCGCTACAAGACCAGTGTGGATATTGAAGATGTGGACCTGGCCGAGCCGTTAATGCGCCACCTGATTTATGCCAACGTGTTGACCATGGATAAATATTTCCCCGGCTTGATGCGCGTGCTGTACGCTGGCATCGACCCAATTACGGCCATTGAAGAGGTCGAAGGGACCAGCGAGTAAGGCGTTTTGCCTGGGTTTGGAGATTTTTTACGGTGATACAAAAAGACCCCCCGACTGCCCTGATCCAACCCCTGACGATGGCCGATTACGCCGATGCCCTGGCCCTATGGCAGGCGTCGGAAGGCATTGGCCTTTCTTCCGCCGATGCGCCTGAGGCGATTGCCCGCTACCTGGATCGCAACCCCGGCCTGAGTTTCGCGGCCCGCGCCGCGGATGGCGCGCTGTTGGGCGCGGTGCTGTGCGGGCATGATGGGCGGCGCGGCTACCTGCATCATCTGGCGGTGCGCGCCGGGAGCCGCGGGCAGGGCCTTGGGCGGGCGCTGGTCGCGCGCTGCCTGGCGGCGCTGCAAGCGCAAAACATCGCTAAATGTCATCTTTTCGTCTATACTGCCAACGCGGACGGCCGCGCCTTTTGGGAGAAAATCGGCTGGGTCGAACGCACCACGCTGCTGATTATGTCTAAAGATATCTGACATGCCTCGCTTTGTGGAAGTCCAGTCTTATCAGACAGATTGGCCGGCGCGCTTTAAAGAGGAGGCGGCCGCGTTAGAAGCGGTTTTTGGCGACCTGGCCCTATCGTTCCACCACTTTGGCAGTACCGCTGTGCCCGGCCTGAGCGCCAAGCCGATCATCGATATCCTGGTCATTGTAAGCGACATTGACGCAGTGGATGAGCTTATCCCCAAACTGCAAGAGCTGGGCTATCATGCTGTGGGGGAATACGGCATTCCCGGGCGGCGCTTCTTTTATAAGGGCACTTCCGACCTGCGCTCGCACCATCTGCACGCCTACCAGTCGGGCGACCCGCAGATCCTGCGCCACCTGGCTTTCCGCGACTACATGCGTGCGCACCCCAAACCTGCGCTGGAGTATGCGCATCTGAAAGAAAAACTCGCCCGCCTTTTCCCAGAAGATATGGATCACTACATCGCCGGCAAAGACGCGTTTGTTAAAGAACATGAAAAACGCGCCATGGAGTGGTATCGAGAACCGGCTTCTTGACCTGCCCTTGATCTCCGCTTAACCCTGGCTGAGCCTTTCCTCGGTATAATCCTCGCAGGAGGGAATCTTGTTACGCTCGTATGCGCTGGCGCCAGAAACAATTCGCCGTTTTTTACGGCACGCCTTCTGGCGTTTCCAGGGCATCACCACGCTCAGTTTTCTCCTGTTTGGACTGTATCTGGCCTGGTTTGGCCGCCCGGTCAACTGGTCTTTCGCCGGGCCGTTGGTGGGCATCATTGCCCTGGCGTACTTCTTCATTATCTTCTTCAACTACCGCCAGCAAATTCGCATCCTCTACTCTGCCCGCTATGAGATTGACGAAGCCGGCCTGGCTTACCGCCAGCTGGAAGCCAACTCTATGCGCCTGATGCGCGCGGACTTGAAAGAAGCGCAGGAGCGCAAAGATGGTCTCCAGGTCGAGACGGTCGAGGGAGTGACGCTGCTGGTCCCCTATGGCCTGGCCCGAGATGGGGACTTTGATTTTCGCAGTACGCTGCAAGCCTGGGTGGGGGTCAAGCCCCTGCCGCCTTCGCAATCCGCGCCGCGCTTCTGGCTGTTCATCCTGGAAGGGGTGGGGGCGCTGGCGATCCTGGTTTTTGCCAACAGCCTGTGGGTGATTGTTCCGCTGATCGTGTTTGTGATCGCCTTTGGCGCTTACACCGAGCGCCGCCTGGCAAAAGTACATGATGTCCCCCCAGGCATCGTGCGTATGTATAACACCGCCTTCAGTTTCCTGATCTTCGTCATCTTCATGAAGGCCTGCCTGGTGATTTTCAACCTGTTGTTAGTGATGCGGACCCCCTACTAATCATCTACTTTCCCTTGCTGGATTAGCTGAATTGTTTTATTCTTAGAATTATGATCGAAATTAGTCACAAGCAAGCGCGGCTGTGGCTGCGCATGGACCTGGATCATCAACTGCCCGATCGCCAGTGGGACGCGCTCCAGGTGCACCTGGAGACCTGCGCCGAATGCCGCGCGTACCGCGCTGAGCTGGCGCATATCGAAAAAGATCTGCGCCGCGCGGTGCACAACGGTTGGGACCTGCTGCCCGGCCCTGGGGAAGGCATTCCCCAGGCTGTGCTGGCGGGCCGGCAGAGCCGCGAGCTTTGGCGGCGACGCTCTTCCTCGCTGGGTATGGTGGTTGTGGCGGTGCTGCTCTTTCTGGGCATCGGCGGGCCGCGTTATCTCAGCCAGTTGTTCGGTGCGCCCCCGCCCGCCGAGGCTTCGCCGCAGTCTGCCAGCGCGCTTTTGAGCACGCCCCTGCCTGCGGCTACACCCGAGCCTACCCTGCTGCCTACCGCTGGCCCGGGAGAATTCCCGGCAGTGGTCGCCTATGCCGCCCGCCGGGATGGCGCGCCAAACGGCGATAGTGAGATCTACCTGCTCAACTCTGGCGCGGAACCGGTGGACCTGACCAACAACCCTGCCGAAGATACCGACCCGGTCTGGTCGCCGGACGGTGAATGGCTGGCTTTCCTCTCGAACCGGCCCGAAACGCCGGGCGAAAAAGGCAAGTTTGAGCTGTATGTCACCAATGTCCTGGGGACGCGCCTGGTGCAGTTGACGCGCGAACCGGGCATCACCTGGCAGGGGCCGCCCTCCTGGTCGGAGGATGGCAAGTGGATCGCGCTGACCGGCATTCGCGAGCAGCAGGGCGGCGAGAGTTGGGTATACCTTGTGCCGCTGGATGGCTCCGCGCCGCGGCCCCTGGCAGGCACGCGCGGCGGCTTTTCCCCTGAATTTGCCCCGAACAGCCACCGCCTGGCCTTCCGCGTGAACCATGACGCCGCCGCTAACGGCGCCGCCGCAACACCGCTGCCGCTAACGGCGCCGCTGGGGTGGAGGTCATGAACCTGGATAACACCGAGCATATTTCTGCTCAATGGCCGCTCAATGACCAGGCTGCCCAGCCGCAGCCCGGTTCCGGGTTGGACTGGTCGGCGGACGGGGCCAGCCTGGTCTATATTGCCGGGAGTTCCCTCAGCCCCGGCAGCCCGCTCACTGCCAAAGATCCGGCGCACCCGGAAACATCCTTTGTGCCGCCGACGGTGGGTTCGCAGGTGGTCGCCGTGCGCGACCTGAACGATGCCGTTTCGCTGTTCTTTGATTACCAGCACAGCTTGCAGATCGCCAGCTCGCCCTGGCCCAATGCCTTCAGCGCGGTCAGCTGGTCGCCAGGTGGCACAGTGGTCTACCTGGAGGACCTGAGCGACGCGCGCGCCAATAACCAGGCTGGCCCGCGCCCGGTGGGCTGCGCTACCTTGCAGGTGCGCGGCGTGGCTTTGCGCGGCGCGGACGACATGATCGCCTCGATTGGCGCCTTATGTGTGGATGGCGGCCTGGACCGCGCCAGCTGGTCGCCGGATGGGCGCTGGCTGGTGGTGGTGGGGCGCGTTCCGGGCGAAACGCAGCGCGGCATCTATGCCGTGCGCATGCCCGGGCGGCTGATTAATTACCGCCGGGATCTGCCCGGTATCAGCGCCGATGCCGCGGTAGGCACAATCGTGCGCCTGACCGGCGACCCGCATAACCTCAGCCTGCCCAGCGTCCGCCCGCAGCGCCGCCTGGGGCGGCCGCTGGCCATTGTTCCGCGCCCGGCCTGGGCTGCCGAGGCGCGCCTGCCGCAGTCTGACCTGAGCCGGCGCCCCGGCGGGCCCAACGGCCAGCTGGTTTATACCGTTCAGAACAACACGGTCAGTGTGGTCGTCTCGGCCAACCCCGACGGCACCGGTGGCAAGGTGCTGACCGCCAGCACCGCTGAAAACCGCTGCACGCGTTGGTCGCCGGACGGGCAGTCTGTGGCGCTGGTGGTGCGCAACGCGCCCGAGGTGGGCAGCGGTACCGGCGGGGGTTCCGACCTCACCGGTGGGAGCCAGAGCAGCAGCGTCACCAGCGGGAGTGGCGGCGAGCCGGTGATTGGCTTCATGCCCGCTCACCTGCCCGTACCAGCGCAGCCTCAGGGGCGGGAAGAAGTGTATGTGCTCGAGCTGGCGGGCGGCAGCCTGCGCCAGGTTTCGAACGTGGATCATCTGCCTGAAAACGGCCCGCCGCCGGTTACTGCGGTGTATGGCTGCCCGGTCTGGTCGCCAGAAAGCACGCCGGGCGGGCCTTTGCTGGCGGTGCTGATCGGCACCGGCCGCAGCCATTACCTGGCGCTGCTGTCGGTGCAGGGCGGCTGGTCCCGCTACCTGCAGATTGGCCAGCCCGTCGCGGATGTCGCCCCGGTCTGGTCATCGGATGGGCGCAGTTTATTCCTCGCCGAATATCCCTCGCCGGGCAAACTCTCCAGCCTGCTGGCAATCAGCCTGCCTGACGATCCCAGATCACGCCTGAAAGTCAACGTCCTCGCCCAGTGGCCAGATCTCTCTGGCCTCAATGGACTGGCGGCAGCCCCCAACAGCCCCTTCGTGGCGCTGGTTGCGCCCGCGACTGAGCACGACGGCCTGGCGCTGGTGGAACTGCGCCAGGTGAGCGCCGCGCACCCGCCCACTTCCAGCGCGAACCCGGGGAAACCCTCCTCGCCGGGGCAAACCGCGGGCGGCAGCCCCGCGGTGAACAGCGGCGGCGGGGTGGAAGGCACGCAGTTGGGCCCGATCACGGTCACCGGCAGCAGCGGGTCGCTGGCGAGCAGCGGGTCGCTGGCTAACAGCGGGTCGCTGAGCAGCAGTCAGAGCCAGGCCAATACCGGCGGCGCTTTTGACAGCAGCCCGCGCTTTACCGCCCCCCGGCAGGGCTCTGTCCACCCGCCGGATTACCCACCCTACGGCTATCAGCGCCAGCCGCTGGCCCTGGGGCAGGACTACCAGGGCGCGCCGATCAACGCGGGAGGCCTGGTCTGGCTGCCAGATGACGGCCTGGGCGTTATCCTGCGCGGCAAGCCCACCGACCGCTATAAAGCCTTCATCGAGCGCTACGACCTGGCCTCCAACAAGCTGATCTTGCTGGCAGCGGTAGAAGATACGATCTACGAAGCCGCCTGGTCCCCCGATGGGCGCTACATGGTCTACAGCACGGAAAGCGGCCTGTGGGGCCTGGACTTAATCGCCGCCCGCACTGCCCTTGCCCAACCCACCTGGCTCTCCCCCGTCCCCGTCCAAAACCTGGATTGGACTCCATAAGAAATAAGGCTCTTTGGGAATTGGCGTGGTTAGGGAGAAATGGCGAAGCCATTTCTCCCTAAAACCACGCTGAATCCTAGAGACCCAGAAATAAGGGTTGTTCCTGAAGGCCGGGGATGAGGTGTTCTTTTTCCCCCCGCCATCCCTTAAATCTACAAAAAATACTTAACTGCATTTCCCCTGATCATCCCCCTACAGTTGCTTTGGTTTCGGGCTCAGAATTGGGTATGATTAATGTATGATTTCAAGCCAATTCTTGCAGAGCTGCCAGTCCGGCGATGAAAAGGCGATTGAAACGTTGGTGCGCACGTACCAGCGCGGCGTCTTTCAACTGGCGCTGTCGGTGATCGATGACACCCCTGCTCCCGCACAAGCAGGCGCGCCCGCCAACCCAAGCTGGCAGGCCAGCGCGGCTGCCGAGGCGGTCCAGGAGGCGGAACAGGCCACGCGCGAGACTTTCATCGCTGCGCTGGACCGTTTGGGCCGCTACCGTGAGGAGGTGCCTTTCGAGACCTGGTTGTATTCCCTGGCCATCCGCGTCAGCCGCCGCCGCTACCGGCGCTGGCGCTTCCGCCGGGGGATTAGCCGCCTGCAAAAGCGGATATTTGGGCGGCGCTCCGCGCCTGCTGGTGATCTTCCCCCCTCTGGCACTGCCAGCCCGGCAGCCAACGTGGGGAATGTTGAACCGGCCCCGCCAGTTGAGACGCTAGAGCCTGATGCGCGCCTTTTACCCGGCGACGCGGCGCTGTGGACCGCCGTGCGCGGGCTGCCTGAAAAGCTGCGCGTGGCAGTGGTGCTGCGTTATTATCACGATCTGCCGGTCAGCGAGGTTGCCCGCCTGTTGAACTTGAATGAGGGTGTAGTCCATGCCCGCCTGGATGCCGCGCGGGAGCAAATCGCCAAAGCGTTAGAAGGGTAATGGCATGATCGAGATCAGCCACCGGCAAGCTCAGCGTTTGATCCGCGAGTTGCTTGACCGCCGGCTGCCCGACGAGCAGTGGGCGGCGCTGCAAGCGCACCTGGAGCGCTGCCCGGAATGCCGCGCCTACCGCGCCCGGCTGCTGGAGACCGAGAAAGACCTGCGCCACGCGCTGCGCCAGCGCTGGAGCAGTGTAAATTCGGCCCTGCGAAACGTAAACCCGGGCGTGCTGCGTTACAAACAGCGTCGCGAGCACTGGCGGCATTTTCTGGCGCGCGCCTGGCAGCCGGCGCTGGTGACCTTGCTGGTGTTGGGCTTCTTGTTCTACCGCCAGGTGCTGGCCCCGTCGCCCGCGCGCGAACCGGTTGCCGCGCCGACCGTGGTGCAGCCCACACTCACCCCCACGATACCGCACACCTTCCAGGGCCTGGTAGCGTTTGAGGCGCGCATGGATGGCAACGCCGAAATCTACCTGCTGAATGCCTCGGCAGCTGGCGGCGAGCCAGACCTGACCAACCTCACCCAGGACCCCGGTCAAGATACCGACCCGGCCTGGTCGCCGGACGGGGATTGGCTGGCTTTTTTCTCAGACCGCAGCGGCAAGAAAGAATTATATGTTATTTACGTGGCCGGCAGCCGCCTGATGCAGCTGACCAACGCGCCCGGCATCGCCTGGGACGGCATACCCGAATGGTCGGCGAATGGGCAGTTCATCGCCTTGCGCGGTCTGCGGGAGGCCGAGCAGGCCAGCTGGCTGTACCTGGTTCCGCTGGATGGCGGCCTGCTGCAGAGCATCGCCTTGACGCGGGATGCCCCAGCCAGTTATCACTTCTCGCCGGCGCAGTCGCAGCTGGCATTTTTTAGTTCGACTGAACCAGGCAGCCTGGCGCTGCTCAACCTGCAAAATGGCAGCCTGGCTTGGGCCAACCAGGCCGATTCCCAGACCTACCGCTTCTACGCCAGCCAGCAGCCAGATGCTTTCGATTGGTCCGCCGATGGGACAAGCCTGGCGTATATCGCCAATGGGCCTTATACGCAGGACCAGTCCTTAGCCGAAAGGGGCATCCTGGCCGGGGGGATTGCGCTCAGTTCTGAGGTGCGCCTTTTGACGAACCGCAGCGGCGCGGCATCTGCCGCGGTCGAAGCGCAGCCGGTGATGGTGGCGAGCGCGCCGGAGCGTTTTCGGGCGGTCAGCTGGGCCCCCGGCGGCCGCCTGATTGCGGCCCTGGCCGGGCAAGATCAACCGGACTGCTGGACGGTGCGCCTCGCTATCGCCGTGACTACCCAGGATCTTAACGGCTTGTGCGTGGATGGCCGGCTGCAGCCCGCCAGCTGGACCGCGGACGGCAGTTGGCTGGTGCTGCTGGCGCATACCAGCGCCGAGCCCCGCCCGGCGCTGTATGCCCTGCGCGTGCTGCAGCCCAACGCTGGCAGCCCGGCGCAGAGCAGTGCCGCCTATGAACTGCTGGCAGACTTGAGCGCCGAGCCGTTCAACACTGTCGATAATAATAACCTGCCGCTGTGGGCCAACCCCAGCGTGCGCCCCGACAGCGGCCATGCGCTCAATATCCACCCGCGCCCGGTGCAGTCGCCGCCGCCTGCTCGCCCGGAGCTGCCCGGCGCTGACGCGGGCCAGGTGCTGTTTACCGTACCAGACCCGCCTGCCGGGAATTCCCCCGCGCCCACGCAGATTGAAATGATCCACGCGGACGGCAGCGGGTTGGAGACTTTAGTGACGAATGGGCAGGTCAACGCCTGCCCGCGCTTCTCGCCAGACGGAAAAAGGATGGCCTTTACCTCCAGCATGGACAGCCCTTTTCCAGAAAACAATGAGGTCTATGTCAAGGAACTGGACGGTCAAAAGACCCTGCGCCTGACCAGCCAAAACCTGCCCGTGGAGGCCAACGGCCCAGCGCGTGACCAGGTCTCCTACCCGCTGTATGACTGCCCGGTCTGGTCGCCGGATGGCAAGCTGCTGGCAGTGGTGGCGCGTTCGCAGACGCATACCTACCTGGGCCTGCTGCCGGTCGATGATCCTCATGCGCCGCCGCGCTTCTGGACGGTGGGCCCGGTTTCGCGCCTGTCGGACCCGCTTTGGGAGCCGGTCGACCCGCGCAATCCGGTCTTGGGGGCGCAGCGCATCCTGCTGGTCTACCCGCAAGGCGGGCTGCCGGCCAAACTGATGGAGTTTAACCTGCGCTTGCAGAAAGACCCGGCGCAGAATGCGCAGGCCACCCCCTCAGCGGCAGTCCGCAGCACTGCGCCCAGCCCAACCCCCTCCGCGGCGGTGGACCTCATCCCCGAAGGCGTGGTCACCGAGCTGATCCAGCTCACCAGTTGGGATGATGTGAAAGGGCTGGCCCTCTCGCCCGACGGTAAGCACCTGGCTTTTATCGCCCTGTACTATACCACCCACGACCAGCACGGCCCGGCGATCGCTCAACTGCGCGTGCTGTCCTGGCCCGCGCTCGATTTCTCTGCCCTGGCCAGCCTGACCCATTACAACAACCAGTACGCCCCGCGCGCTCCCCTGGCCTGGTTGGGCGATGGGCAGGTGGGCCTGGTCACCGTGCGCGGACTGGTCGGCCCGGGCAAGACGGAGTTTGACCTGCTGAACCTGGACAGTAACCGCCTGGATAGCCTGGCGCGCTTCGACGACCTGGTTTACCAGGCGCGCTGGCGGCCGGACGGCTGGCTGATTTTTTCCGCGGAAAGCGGATTGTGGGCGCTGCATCTCAATGCGGCGGCAGATAACCGCGCCAGCCCCGCGTTGTTGAGCAGCCTGCCTGCCCAGGACCTGGATTGGAGCGCCGGGCCGTGACCCGCCAGGTTGGGCTGTTGTGATCGAAATCAGTCATCAGCAGGCCCGCCGTTTGATCGAGGCGTCCCTGGATGGGCGCGATCTGCCGGATGCGCAGTGGGCTGTGCTGCAAGCGCACCTGGAAGGCTGCCCAGCCTGCCGCGCCTACCAGAAACAGCTCTCCGTGCTGGAAACAGGCCTGGAACGCGCCCTGCACGCGCGCTGGACCGGGTATGATGCTCCTTTACTGGCGCGCGGCGCGCTGGCCAGCGCATTAAAACAAGCGCGTGAAGCGCGGGCGCGGCGCTGGAAACGCCTGCGCTGGGCGCTGCTGGGCGTGCTGCTGGCGCTGGTCTGGTTGGGTTATGTGGAGTACCTGCGCGGAGAGGCGCTCGCCAGCGCGCCGCGCCTCACGCCCACCCTGCCCGCCGCCACCCTCCCGGCAGTGCTGGCCAGCCAGGCCGCCCAACCCGTTTTTCGTGGTGATTTTTCCGGGGTGCTGGCCTTTTCCGGGAGGCTGCCCGGCGGGACCAGCTCCGATATTTACCTGCTCAATGCCGGGGGCAGTGGCATTCAGCTCACCAACCTGACCAATACTGCCTATGATGACAGTTTCCCGGCCTGGTCGCCGGATGGGCTGTGGCTGGCCTTCATCTCGATCGACCCGGACACGCGTAAGGAGGAGGTATTCACCATCTCCGTCGCCGGCACGCGCCTGACGCAGGTGACCAACCGCCCTGACGTGGCCTGGAGCGGACCGATCAGCTGGTCAGCGGATGGGCAGTGGCTGGCGCTGAGGGGCTATCGGGCCGGGCAGGATGAATCCTTTGTGTACCTCGTGCCGCTCAGCGGCAGCGCCCAGGCGGAAGGCTCGCGCACGCTGGCGCTCACGCGCGGCGGGAACGGGCCGGTGCTGTTTTCGCCAACCGCTCCCCTGCTGGCCTTCGCTAATCCCAGTGACGGCAGCTTTCAGGTGTTCGACCAGGTTTCGGCCTGGTTCGACGATCTGCGTTCGCCAGAGGATATCCGCCGCGCGATGCAGGTTCAGGGTGAAAATCCTTTTGCCTGGTCGCCAGATGGCCGCCTGCTGGCTTATATCACCACCGGCCCCTATAATCCCCGGCAAACCGGGCAGTTTGGCCCGAACCAGTTCGACTGGGCGACGAATTTGCTGCTTTCACAGCCGCTGTATGCCGGCGGGCTGGTGAGCAGCAGCGTGGTCAGGCGGCCTTTGCTGAGCATAAGCGGGCTGGACGCTCTGGCGGATGTGAGCTGGTCGCCGGACCTGAGCCGGCGCGTGCTGGCCTACCTGAGTGACGAACATCAGGACGGCTGCTGGACGGTCCACCTGCAACAGGTGACCGAGGCAACCCTGCCCGCCCGCGCGAACATCCGCGAAGTGCCCGGGTTGTGTGTGGCGGGCAACCTCAGCAACGCCAGCTGGACTCCAGACGGGGAATGGTTGGTGGTCAATGGCTCGCTGCCTGGCCAGCGCGACCCCGGTTACTACGCCCTGCGCGTGCCGCTCGACCTGGCCTTGCGCGCCGCTGCGCCTTTCGAACTGGTGCTGCCCGCCGGCGATCTGCCCCTGGCGGCCACCCCCGGCGCGGACGCTGCCGTGGTGCGCTATACCTCCCCGCCGCAGGTGCGCCCCTCGCTCAATGCGCGGGCCAGCGCGCTGCAGATTGACCCCCAACCAGCCGGGCTGGCGCCCCCCATCCCGCCCACCTCCGCGCCTAATCCTGAGGTGCCCGGGCAGCTGGTGTTTACCACCACCGCTCCGAACTCCGTCCTCAGCGCCATACGTCCGGATGGCAGGCAGCAGCAGGTGCTGCGGGATTATCGCTGGCGAGCGACCTGCCCGGCGCTTTCACCGGACGGCCAACAGCTGGCCTTCCTCTCGGATCCCGGCAGCCCGGCGAGCGGGCACAGCGAGCTTTATGTGCAGCCAGTGCAGGGCGGCAGGCCTGTGCCGCTGACCAGCCCGGAGATCTATCAGCAGCAAACCTTCCGTACGCGCCTGGACCCGCCCGGCTATGACTGCCCGGTCTGGTCGCCGGACGGCAAGCGCCTGGCGCTGGTGGCGCGCTCTGGGCAGGGCAGTTATCTGGTGATTGCTCAGGCAGACGGCAGTCAGGCGGACCGGCTGCCGCGCTACCTGGCGGTCGATGCGCCTTCTTCCTTCACCCGCCCGGTCTGGTCGCCCGATGGGCAGCGCGTGGTGCTGGTCATTCCGCCTGGGAGCACGCTCAACGCGACCCCCGGCCGACCGGCGCGCATCATCGCCTTACAGCCAGACGACCCCAACGTGCGCCAGATTACGCTGGCGGAGACGGATGGCTGGTTTGACGTGTTTGGCCTGGCCTATTCGCCAAACGGGCGGGAAATTGTTTATCAAGCCGTACGCGCGCTGGGGCAGGAGGCCCTTTCCGCAGAGCTGCGCTGGATGGACGCTGACGGTACCCACTCGCGCACCCTGCTGGCGATCCCCGAAGCGCATCCTTATGTTGCGCAGGGTTCTTTTCTGTACTGGCTCGACCCACACACGGTGGTCTTTGCTTCTGGCGGCCGGTTGGATGCGCGTTACAAGACGCACCTGAGCATGCTTGACACGCGCACCGGCGCGCTCACTAACCTGGCCAGCCTGGAAGATATGCTCTACGACCTGGTGCTTTCCCCTGACCGGCGCTGGCTGGCTTTCAGCGGCGACGGCGGTTTGTACGCTCTCGACCTCTACACGGCGCTCAAGAATGGATCAGTCTCCCCCGCGCTGCTGTCTACCCAGCACGTTTCAGATTTGGATTGGCGGTAGGCAGG
>CAVUJS010000004.1:0-36303 GCA_963741885.1 uncultured Chloroflexia bacterium | reverse complement strand
GGCGGAACACCGAAGGCCAATCCGTGATCTGGTAAGCGACGCGCCCGGGGCGGTAGGCTACCACCAGCGCGTCGCCAGCGGGGCAGCGCGGGAGGCGCGCCCTGCGCCATGGCCAGCTGCGCGCAGGTGTACCAGTCCGCTTGGTCGATGACGGAACTCCGCCCATCCAGGGTTAAATCAGCCCCTCAGCGCCCCGCCTTCAGGTCGGCGCGCGGGAGGGCCACCACCGAGGGCAGCGCCAGGGCGCGGCGGCGTTGTCGGCGCTGAGCGATTCCAGCAGCCCGCCCGGCCCGCTGCCGGCTTTGATGCGCACATTGACCTGCACGCCGCCGTTCTGTTTGGAGAAGGCTTGCAGGCGTCGCGCAGCAGCGTTCCGGCGGGTGTCTCTGCGTTGGGGTCAAACTCGGCGGCAGCCAGCGGCCAGAGAGCGCACCGGCGTAGCTGTCGCCAGGAAGCCCAGGTCCGCGCCGGGCGTGCGGGTGGGGGGCGCCGCTGCCGCGCGGTTTCCGCGGCAGGCGGCGGGCTGTTCGGGGTGGCGGCGCTCCCCAGCAGCGACTGCGGCAGGTTCAAGGATTCGAAGCGCGTCGCAGCCCGCCGTGGTGAGCAGCACGCTCAGCGCGAGGATCAGGCGGAGAAGTTAGTAACCTGGCGGAACTGGCGCCCCCTCTGGTCTTGTCTAAGGAGGCAGCCAGCCCGGCCAACGGTGAAGCGTTCAATGACATGTTACAGCGTGACCGGCGCGCTCAACAGGGCGACCAGCAGCTTGACCGAATTTTGCACATCGTTGTAATCGACCATTTCGGAGGGACTATGGATGTAGCGGGTCGGCACCGAGAGGCAGCCCGAAGGCACGCCCGCCCGTGCCAGTTGAATGGCGCGCGCGTCGGTGGAGCCCCTTCCAACACTTCCAGCTGGTAGGGCATGTGCTCTTTTTCAGCAGCAGATACCATCCAGCGCACCACGCGCGGATCTGAGAGCATCCCGCCGTCGCGCACTTTGATGGCGGGACCTTTCCCAGCCCGACTTCCATATACCCCGAGCGCGGCATATCGCCGGTGCCGGTTACATCTACAGCCACGCCGACGTCTGGGTCGACGCCGAAGGCAGCCGTGGTCGCGCCGCGCAGGCCCACTTCTTCCTGGTGCTGAACACGAAGTACAGTTCGTGCGGCGTGTCCTGCAAGTCTTGATCGTCTCGATCAGCACGGCTACGCTAATGCGATTATCCATGGCTTTGGAGACCAGCCGCCCGCCCAGGTCGAGGAAGGGCCGGTCGAAGGCGGCCAGATTGCCGACTTGAACCGGGCTGTCGCTGCGCGAGGATGCGCCCAGGTCGATGTACAGGTCCTGGATCGAGGGCGTCTTGTTGGGGTCGTCCAGGCGGTCCATGTAGATGACGCCTTGCGCCCCGTTCAGGAACTTCACCCGCCCGCCGATGCAGGTCAGCGGGCGCACCCCGCCGATGGTGGTGAAGCGCACGAAGCCGTTCTCGTCGATGTGCGTGGCGATCACGCCGATTTCGTCCATGTGCGCCGAAAGCATCAACTTTAAGCCGCTGCCGGGCTGTTGGGTGGCCTTTTTATAGGCGATCAGGTTGCCCATCGCGTCCACGCGGATGTCGTCCACGCGGCCTTCGATCTCGCCGCGCACCACGGCGCGCACGGCCTTTCGTAGCCCGAGGGGCCGACGGTTTCAACTAATTTCTGAATAAGCTGTTTCATGAGTTCCTCAAATGCGGTCGAAGAAAAGATAAAAGCGGCGATCAGGCCCGTTCGCCCGCGATGAGCGAGCGGTCCATGCGGGTCAGGGCATTCCAAACCAGCGCCAGGGTATTATCCCAGTCACTGCGGCGGGCGACCGCGGCAGCAGTGTGCGCGTAGCGCCCGGGCACCGAGACTGAAATGGAGGGGATGCCAGCGCGCACGCGGTGAATCGCGCCCGCGTCGGTGCCGCCCCCACCCGGCTGGCGGATCTGGTAAGGGATCTGCAGGTCCTCGCCCGTCTGCATCAGCTGCCGCGCCAGGCGCGGGTCGGCCAGGGTGGAAGAATTGGCCAGGTAAATCGCCGGGCCGCAGCCCAGGCGCGTGTTATAGACCGCGTTTTCCAGCGCCCGATCCTCACCGGCGTCGTGAGGGGGCAGGTCGTAAGCCGGGGTCGAGTTGATGGCAATCGCCACTTCGGGGTCCAGCGCATAAGCGGCCACCCGCGCGCCGCGCCCGCCCAGTTCTTCCTGCACCGACCAGGCAAAGAGCAGTTCCAGGTGGTCCAGGGCATTCGACTGGCTGGCAGCGCGCAGCAGTTCGAGCAAGGTGGCGCAGCCCAGGCGGTTATCCAGGGCTTTGGCGATGAAGGAAGGGCCGCTGCTGCGGAAGCGCGTGGCAAAGGTGGCCCGGTCGCCGGGCTTGACCTTGCCCCCGCCGGGGCCGATGTCGATGCGCAGCGCGTCGACCGATATCTTATTTTCCATCTCGCCGTGTTCCATCAGGTGGATGGCTTTTGCGCCGATCACACCGGGCAGGTTGTCTTTGCCAACCAGCACCATCTTGCCCGGCAGGATGCGGTCATCGATGCCGCCAATCTTGACAAAGCGGTACAGCCCGTCATCTTCATCGGACACGATCAAGAAGCCGACTTCGTCCATGTGCGCGTCGAGCATCACGCGCAGGGGGTTATCCGTGCCGCGCGCGTGCCGCACGGCATACACGCTGCCCAGCGGGTCCACGCGGATTTCGTCCGCCAGCGGCTGACCGTTGTTGCGCAGCTGCTCCAGCACGATCGTGCGCACTTCTTTTTCGTCGCCCGAAACGGCAGTGGCGTTGCACAGGCGCTCCAGCAGCGCGACCTGCGCATCCCCCACTGTTGGGGCCTGATTTTGAGTTTGTTTTTCAGTCATATTTTTATGCCCCTATTCTTCCGGGTACTTCAACTGCTCAACGAAATCGGGTTCGAGCCCGGCGATGAACTGCGCCAGCAGGTGCCCGGTGCGCGCCACATCCTTCAGCGAAACTTCTTCGACCGGGGTGTGCATGTAGCGCAAAGGGATGCTGATGACCATGGAGGGGATGCCCTCGGCCACAATCTGCATGCCCATCGCATCGGTGCCCGAGCCGGAGGGTAGACTGCCGGGGTGTAGGGCAGGTCCAGCCGGTCCGCCAGGGACTTGAAGGCGTCGTACAGCGCGGGGTGCGTGTTGGGACCCCAGTCCAGGGTGAAGCCTTTGCCCAACGGCGCGGTGCGCCAGTCAGAAGCGCCGGGGCCTTTGGCATGCGTGACGTCCACAGCCACAGCAATCTGCGGGCGGATCTCGAAGGGCGAGGTAAAGCCGCCCATCAGGGTCTCTTCTTCCTGCACGGTCGCCACGGCGTAGACATCCCAGGTGTGGCGCACGCGCTGCAGTTCCGTCAGCGCGGCAGTCACCGCCGCGACCGAAGCGCGGTTATCCAGGGAATGCCCCGCCAGGGTATCGCCGCTCAGTTCAGTGGGTGGGGTGGCATAGGCGATCAGGTCGCCCACGCGCACCTGGGCTTTGACATCCGCCTCTTCCAGCCCGGTATCCACCAGCAGGTACGCCATTTTCACCGGCTTGCCTTTCAACGAGGAAGGCAGCAGGCTGTCGGGCGGCTGGGCGATTACCCCTGGGATTTCTACGTGACCGCCGCCGGCGCTGCCATGCACCGTGACCGGCGTACCCGGCAGGATGCGCGGGTCCACGCCGCCGATGCGGAAGAAGCGCAGGAAACCACCCGGAGCGATGCTGGTCACCATCATGCCGATGGCGTCCATATGGGTCGCCAGCAGGATGCGCGGGCGAGGTTCGGGGCCGCTGCCGCGCTTGAGCCCGTGCAAAGAGCCCATGCGGCTAACGCTCAGTTCATCCACCAGGGGCTGCCAGGCCTCGGCGATGACCTCCCGCACGGGCGTCTCGTAGGCCGAGAGCCCAGGGAGGGAAATCAGTTGTTTGAGAAAAGGTTTTAGTTCGGGCATAGGGGTCTGTTCTACTTCACTATGGTTCGCCAAGCCAGGCTTGACGATAATCAGGATACACTTACCGGGGATGGGCAGGTAGGGACAGCTGCGCGCATTCCCAAAATCACCTCTTTTCGGTCGGCGACGGCGTAATCGTTGGCACTTTCAGCGGTTCTGCTGTCGGCGAGGGGGTCACAGTGCTGGTGTTGGTGCTGGTGCTGGTCAAGGTCGGTACCGGCGTCTCAGTCGGCGGCACGAGCGTGTTCGTCGGCGGCACCGGCGTATTGGTCAGCGTGGGCGGCACTTCAGTAAACGTGGCGGTTTGCGTCACGGTGGGGGTCAGGAAGGGGGTGAAGGTCAGCGACGGGGTGAAGGTGGGCGTCGGCGAAGCCGTGATGGTCACTGTGCCGGTCGGCGGCACCGGCGTCTGGGTCGGCGGCGCGGGAGTGTGCGTCAGCGTGGGGGTAAAGGTGTTGGTTGGGGTGCGCGTGGGCATATTCAGGAAACCCTCTACTTGCAGCATACCCAGTCCCAGGCAGTAACAGGGGATGGTCGCAACAATAATGAAGATCAACAAAGACCGGGTGCGGCTCCGCCGCTCTCTCCGCAAGATAGCCATGAAGCGGGTTTCTCTCCTTCACTTGGGTGCGATACGAAACAACTATATCATAGAACGTGGGAAGCGACAATTATGGCGCTTCGTCGTTGGTGCGTTTCTATTTTCCAGACAGGTAGGCCGTTCACGAAGGTGAACGAATAAGCGAATATGCCGAGAAGGTTCCCCTTCCTTTCGCGAATGATGCATTCTGCATTGCACTTACGACACCTGCATAATCAAAAGGACCTCCGCGGGTCTTGTTCTCATTCGATTATTCGAGCGCGCAGCGCATTCGTGGACGGCCTGCCTATGAAGCTGAAACCCGCCTGCTTCTTGCCATGGCATAGCTTTTCCCTATAGAAGATCAAGCGTTTGGAAGCGCTATGCTTCTCGGGATTAGAGGTTTCCGATTGATGAAATTGGGTGTTCCCTCACCCCAGAAAAGTTATATACTAAAAAAGTAAACAATATCCTGTTATCCGATCGTGGTCTGGCTCTACCCGTCAGCTCCGCCGCCGCAGTTGATTCCCGGGCGCAGGGACGGCGTGCTGATGCGCGGTTCCTTCACCGCGGCAGACCTTACCGGCCCGCTGGCCGGAATGAGCATCGCCGACCTGGTCGCGATGCTGGAAGGCGGCGGCGCGTATGTGAACGTGCACACCTTGCAGGTTCCCTCGGGTGAAATTCGCGGTGTGATCAGGTAAGGGGCGCAGCCTCAGCATAAGGTTTTTGCGAGGGGCGCCTGTTTGTGGCGGATCGCGCGAATTTGCCAGCGAATTCTGGCCTCCCTCTTACACGCCACATCCGAGGGCGATGGGATTACAAAAATAATTTACGGTTTTACAAAAAAATCCTCACCCCGCGGTTCGCCGCAAGGATAGCTTGCCCAACGCAAGGAGAAAGTGCGGCGAACCGTATCCTCTCCATTTTCGCCAAGGCCCGAAAACGGAGAGGGGTGTCTTCTAATGGCGCGAGAATTCGCCCGATTTCTGCCTCCCCTCTCCGAAAACGGGCGATTTTTCCGTTTTTGGAGAGGGGCCGGGGGCATAGGCGCTAACTTATGGTTCTGAACGGAAACAAACAGATACGACAAAAATGACCTCTAGGGTAAGATTAAGCTGCTCAAAACCAAAATCAAACCCAGGAGGTCAAGGTGGAGTGTAGCACAGTTCAAATCTTCGATCAACCCGTAGCGGCAACAGCCACGAGCAGTCATCCGTTGCTGAATGAGAAATGGGAAAGGGTGAAACAAAGACTGCCAGACGATCTAGATCAAAGCGCCAAGCAACATGCGGCCTTGCTGCGCTGCCGTGAGATCCGCAGCGCGGAAGCGCTCTTACAATTGGCGTTTCTGTATAGCTTGCCGGATTGGTCATTACGGCAAACCGCGCTGATGGCGACCCTGTTAGAGATCTGCAATATCTCGGATGTGGATCTGATGCGACGCCTACAAGGCATGCCAGCCTGGCTGGGCGCACTGGCGGTGCAACTGCTACAGCAGAACGGCATCCAATTCCCGTCCCAAGCGGCGCTGCATCTCAAAATCCTGGATGCCAGCGTGATCTCCAAACCCAAGAGCCAGGGCACCGATTGGCGGCTGCATGTGTCGATGGATCTCGACCAGATGCGCATTGATCAAGTGATCCTCACCGATGAACATGGCGGCGAAGGCTTTGGCAACTTTTCGCTGAGCGACCAGGACATCTATCTGGCGGATAGCGGTTATACCCGCACCCGTGGCCTGGAAAAGGCCTTGCAGGCCGGGGCCAAGTTTGTCACGCGCGAGCAGTGGAATACCATGCCGGTCTATAGCCAAGCGGGAGAGAAGTTCGACATCATCGCCTGGCTCAAAGCTACCTTTCCGCAAGGAGCGACTGACCCGGCGGAAACGCAGGTGTGGCTGCCTGGCGCGCAAGGGCTGCAGCCGGTGCGCCTGGTGGCCTGTCCCTTGCCACCCGAAAAAGCGGAAAAAGCCCGTGAACGCGCGCGCAAGAACAGCCGCAAGAAAAAACATCAACCGATGGAGAAGAACCTGTACGCCGTCGGGTTTGTCATCCTCCTCACTAACTTACCGGCCCAAGGCTGGTCTAGCGAACAAGTCTTGGCGCTGTATCGCTGGCGCTGGCAAATTGAGCTGTATTTCAAACGCATGAAAAGCTTGTTGGACCTGGATCACCTGCGCGCTCAGAATAATGACCTGGCGCAAACCTACTTGCTGACCAAACTCCTGGCCGCCATTTTGGTCGATGGTTTGCGCTCGGAAATCGCCCAACAGGTACCGGATTTGTTTGACGACCTGGATCGCCCGATCAGCATTTGGCGCCTGGACACCTACTTGATCCACACCCTCCTGTCTTGGGTCATTGGCGAACTGCCCAGTTGGCAACAGGTTTTGGGGAAGCTCGCCCTGCTCGAAAGGTACCTGTGTGGCTCTCCCAGAAAACGCCGTCAGCAGCTTGCGGTGGCTCGCTCTCAATTGGCAATGCTTTGTGCAGCTTAATGGACAACCATAAGTTAGCGCCTATGGGGGCCGGGGGTGAGGATTTTATATACTTTCGTCCTCCACACACTTTTGGATCAACTAATTCCAGGAGTTGACAAAAGCGTTATAATTTTTCTATGACCACCCAAACCCCGGCTCCCCCGCTTACCTCGGAATTTAATTGCTCCCAGTGTGGTGGGGAACTGCACCCGGACGAGGGGCAGTCTTTTCTCACCTGCCCCTACTGCGGTGCGACGGTTTATCTGGATAAGTCGCGCGTTGTTTTCCACTGGTCTGTGGCCCCCACGCTCACCGATCAGGATGCCACCGCGGCGCTGTACCGCTGGATGTCGGGCAGCCAGACGGTGAAGGATCTGGATAAGAAGGCGCGCGTGGTGGGGCAGTCCTTCCAGTATTTCCCGGTGTGGTACTTCAAGTGGCAGGACGGGCGCGAGGAGCGCATCAGCCTGCACCCGGCAGCGGCCATCTCGGTGACCGAGCTTTCGGCGCTGAAAATCCCGGCAGGCGACCTGCGTAAGTATGATTCTGCCCTGGATGCCCAGGCTGCCGCGCCCAGTGTGCCGCTGGAAGTCGGGCTGCAGTGGGCGCGCCCGCAGGCCGGAGGGGAGCTGCTCAGCCCGCAGGCGCAGCCGGCCGTGGAAGAAATGGCCCTGGTGCACGTGCCGCTGTACTTCTTTAAATATGCCTTCCGCGACCAGACTTACACGGCGATTGTCGACGCCGCTTCTGGCGTGGTGCTCGCCAGCCTGTTCCCTGCCAAGCAAGAAGCGCCTTACCTGGCGGTGGGCCTGGTAACCGGGCTGGTTTACCTGTGCCTGGCGCTTATCCCCTTGGGGATGGGCGGCTTCAGTGATGCCGGTACGCTCACGGGTCTTCTGGTTTGCAGCGGGTTGGGGCTGCTGGCAGCACCCTTCCTTTTCGCCTGGGCTTTTTATGTCGCAAGCAGGGTATAGCGATGGCAAATGATGCGCTGCATGGATTAAACTGCCCGCGTTGTGGGGGCATGGTGCCGATCCCCGAAGGGCAGGTGCTGGTAATCTGCCCCTACTGTGACCAGCGCTCGCTGGTGGCGGCTTCTCCCGCGCCGGGCTCTGCGCCGTTAAAGCCGCCAGAAGCGCCAGCGCTGAGCGGGGCTGCCGAGACGAGCTCGGTTACTGCTGCCGCGCCGCAAGCGCAGACCGCCGCGGTGTTGTTGGACCTGTTTGGCAGCAAGCTGCCGCCGCAGTCTGTGGCGGCTTTGGAAGGTGTGGGCGGTTTAGCCTCAGCAGAAAAGGCCCCTGCGCCCCCGGTAGAAGAAAACGTCGAGATCCTGGGTGTGCGCCGTTACCAGGCTCCCCTGCGCATCACCCGCGATCAGGCGGCCAAAAAGCTGCCGGAGTTCCTCTCAGGCAAAATGCAAATTGCGCGGGATGCTGCGCACAAGGCGCAGCTGCGCGAGGTTTTCCTGGTGCACCTGCCGTTCTGGGCGGTGTGGGGCAAAGGCGTAGCCTACGCCTTTGGACAGGTTAAAGTAGGCTCGGGCGAGCATGAGCGCTGGGAAGCGCGCGAGAAGAAAGCCGTGCGCGAAATGACCTGGAACATCCCTGCCTGCGAGGTGGGCGAGTTTGGCGTGCGCCAGGTCTCGCTGGAAGGCTGCCAGCTGGAGCCGTTCAACGCGGAAGCGCTGCACCGCAGCGGCATGGTCTTCGAGCCGGTCGGTTCGGCACAAAATGCGCTGGAAACCGCGCGCGGCAGCTTCGAAGCGCAGATCCGCGCCGAAGTGAAAATGGACCGCACCAAACAGTTGTTTACGCGCCTGGTACGCGCGCGGCTGGGGCTGGTCTACTATCCCCTGTGGGTGCTGCGCTACCTGTACCGCGGGCGGTCCTTCCAGGTGGTCGTGGATGGTTTCAGCGGGCAGATCTTATATGGCAAGGCTCCCGGCAGCGTGGGCTACCGTGCCGCGGCGCTGGTGGGTGGCATGGCGGGCGGCGCGCTGCTGGCGATCGATGGCCCGGCTTTCATCCTCTCCACCTCCAGTTCCTCCAGCTCGAGTAACGATAATCCGCTGATCTTTATGCTGATCCTCTTCGGAGTGGGCCTGGTGATCATGTATGCCGCGTACCATACCTTCCGCTATGCCGAGCACTATGAATATCACCGCTTTGGCAAACCCAAAGGCATCGCGGCCTTCACCCAACCTTTGAACCTGCCCGGCAGCCTGCGCGGCGTCGAAGGCGTGATCAACGTCCTGGAGAAGTTCTCATGACCACCGCTCAAGCGCCGGTGCGCCTGGTGCCGCTGGTTTGCCTCAAGTGCCAGTCCCCGTTGCCTGCCCAACCCGACGAAGTTGCCTGGGTCTGCCAGACCTGCGGCCAGGGTCTGCTGTTAAATGAAACGCCCGGCCTCAAGGAAAGCGGCCTGCGCCCGCTAGACGTGTTTTTCTCCAAGGCCTTGCAGCCCGGCAAACCCGGGCGGCCCTTCTGGGTGGCGCGCGGGCAGGTGACGCTGACCGACCGCCAGACCTACAACGGCAACGAAGAACGCGCCGCGCGCGAGTTCTGGTCCGCGCCGCACCTGTTCTACGTGCCCGCCTGGGACAGCAAGCTGGAAGACACCGTCACACTGGGTGTAGCGCTGCTGCGCGCACCCGAACGCATGGAGCCCGGCTCGCCGATGACCTTCCTGCCCATCGTCACGCCGCCCAGCGACGTGCGCCCCCTGGCGGAATTTATGGTCATCTCCATCGAAGCCGACCGCCGCGACGCGCTGAAAACCCTCTCCTTTGACTTAAAGCTCGAACCCGCCCAGTTGTGGGTGCTGGTGTAATGAAAATTTTTTAATCAGCCATAGGCGATGAAGAAGGTTCACCTTCTTTATCGCCGGCTGAAAGCCGGCGACCCCCCACAGCCCGCGGCGTTGGCGCGTCATCGCTGACGCTCAATCCTCATCCCCCTGCCCCTTCTCCGAAAAATGCACGGTGACCCTGCCCCGGTAGAGTGGACAGAATTAAAGGGTGAGATTGTATTCGAAATCAACCGGGCTGAAATAGCCCAAAGACGAGTGTAAACGTTGACGATTGTACCAGACCTCCAAATACTCAAAGATGGTGGTGCGTGCCAGGGCACGGGTGGCAAAGGGGCCGGTCACGCACTCGGTTTTGAGGGTGCCAAAGAAACTCTCGATGACCGCGTTGTCGTAGCAGTTGCCCACCCGGCTCATGGAGAGCTGGGCCGCGGCCGCTGTCAGGCAGGTCAGGTAGGCGGCGGAGGTGTACTGGCAGCCCTGGTCGGAATGGTGCAGCAGCCCGGCGGGGGGCTGGCGGTCGCGCAGTGCCATGCGCAGGGCGTCGGCCACCAGCGGGGTGTCCATCGAGGGGCGCATCGCCCAGCCAATCACCTTGCGGGAAAACAAATCCAACACCACCGCCAGATACAACCAGCCCTCGCCCGTCTCGATGTAGGTGAAGTCGCTGACCCATTTGGTGTTCGGGGCCACCGCGCTGAAGTCCTGATTGAGCCGGTTGGGAGCGGGCACCACGCCCGCTTGCCGTTGGGTGGTCACTGGACGGCGACTGCGGCGGGGCAAGGCGCATAGTCCGTCCAGGCGCATCAGGCGCGCTACCCGGTTGCGTCCGCAGCGCTCGCCCTTGCGCCCCAAGACGACCTGAATGCGTGGGCTGCCGTAGGTCTTGCGGCTGGCGGCATATTCCGCCCGGATCAGCACCAACAGCGCTTCGTTGGCCTGCGCCCGGTCACTGGGCGTACGCTTGCGCCAGGCATAGTACCCGCTGCGTTGCACCCCCAATACCCGGCACATCCGCCGTACCTGGAACTCCTCCCGATGGGCATCGATGAAGGTGTACTTCATGCGCTTTTCCGGGAGAAAATGCTGACTACTTTTTTTAGGATCTCCCGCTCTTCGGCGATCTCCCGTAGTTCCCGTTCTAAGCGTCGGATTTCGCGTCTGGCCGCTTCCAGATCGTTCGGTTCCAGGCTGGCTTTCTGGCCCTCCGGCGCAACCACCTGGTACCGGTTCTGCCATTTCAGCAGCATCCCGGGCGTGATCCCCAATTCTCGCTCAATTTGCTGGGCACTTTTTTCGCTGCGTTTCAACAAAGCCAGTGCCTCTAATTTGAATTCTTCCGTATATTCGCGATATTTCTTGTCACTCATGATCTTTCTCCGTTCGGTCTTAGTGTACTGGATTCATCCATCTTTTGTGTCCACTAATTCGGGGGAAGGTCATTTTTGCATTTTTCGGAGAAGGGGTGCCTTTCGGTAACGGACCAGACGCGAGCAAAGCCGTTTCTGGCCTCCCTCTCTCCAGAATCGCCCAATTCTGTAATGATCAGGCAGAGGATTAACAAAAGCAAGGTCTACAAAAGCCAAATGCAATTCGCGAACTCATGGGGAGAAAGGCCAGGAATGGCTAAACCTTGGTGTGGGCGCTCATTATAGGCGGGGCGGACCTCGGCCAACAGGTTGGCCAGTTGATCGGGGCCAGACCAGGCGAGCGGGCGCAAAGCGAGTTTGAGGGTGCGCACAAAGCGTTCGGCAATGCCATTGGTCTGCGGGCGGTGCCGGTAAATGGGTACGTGGACAAACCCAGCCGATTGGGCCAGTTGCGCAAAGAGCTTGGCGCGGAAATGCGTGCCTTGATCGCTGATCAGGAAAGCCAGATCGTTGGGCAACAGCGTGTGCAGGGCGCTCACCACTTCTTGGGCGGTGACGTTGGCCCCGCTGGCGAAGATGGGCAACCCCAAGCACTGGCGGGTGGCATTGTCGGTAATCACCAGCAGCGCAATCCACACCTGCGGCTGGGTGTGCTTACGCTGTTGGATGCGCTGATGCCAAACTTGATTCTCGCTGCTGCGCCGGTCCAGGCAGGCCTTGCGCGCCTGTTCTCGCTCCGCCCAATGCCGCTTTTGCGCTTGCCACGCTGCCGCTTGGGCCGCTCGTTGGCGCGGGGTGAGCCGACGGTGGTGCTCAACGAGCTGATGATACGCCACACGCTCGGCCAACCAGGCCACATCCTCCTGACGGCGGTGTTCGCGCACGACATGGCGTGCCATGCGCCCGGCCATCTCTTTCCGCCAGGTGGTCGGTTCCTCTTCCGGCAAACGTGGCGCGTTCTTCCCGCGCAGCAGCCGATCGCGGGTGTCCTGACGATACTGGCGCATGGCTTGTTCGTAGGACAAATCGGCCTGTTGGAAAACTTGCCCCGGCCAAGACCGACTGGCCCGCTCCCGCGCCGCAGGTTCGATGATCAGGTGCCCCGAGGAGCCACTGACGGCCGGCAGCCGCGTCTCAGCGCCATGCACCCAGGGCACAAAGCACAGATCCACATTCACCGCTTGCCCCGGCTGCTCGGCATGCCGTGCTGCTACCCCTGAGCCTTTTTTTTGGGCGTCTCGCTGCTGCCCTCCGGCCACAACCCGGCTTCCTGCAAGACGCGTCGGACCGTGTTGGGACTCACCACCGGCACCCAATTATGCGCTTTGGCCAGTTCGTCCGCGATCCGTTTTTTGCCCCAGTCGGGGTGCTCCTTGCGCCGTTGGATGACTGCTGCGGCGATTGGCTCAGCGATGCGCTGCTGGTGCTTGCGGATGGTTTTGTGCGCTTCTTCCAGCCCGGCATAGCCCGCTTCATCAAAGCGCGGTTTCCACAAATAAAACGTCGTCCGGCTCAGATGCGCTCGTTGACTGGCCTTGGTCACACTTCCGCTGGCTTCCCAGGTCTCGAACAGCAGTTTCCGCTGTTGGGCCGTTGCTCTTGGAAAATACGTATGGTTCTTGCTCATCCCTGGAGCTTACCATATCTGTATTTGATTTTTGTTAATGTTTTGCCTGATCATTACAAGAATCGCCCGATTCTGGAGAGAGGGACGGGAGGGAGTGAGGATTTCTTCCGCCCTTCTTATATCTTGAATGCGGGATGGTAGCTTCCCTCCGTCAGGCCAACCACCTCCGCCCACAGTTTGCGTAATTCTTCTACGGAGGCTTGCAACTCAACTGGCGTCTGGCCCGCCTGCCCTAACAACCCAGACAGGCGCTCCAGGTAGCCGGGGGGAAGCAGCGGGAAGGTGGCCATTTCTTGCATAGCGGTTTTATCGCTCATAAAGTAGGTCTCGTTCAAGGCGAACAGGGCCTGGGTCAGGAAGGAGGCCACCCGCGTCAGCGTGCCAACTGCCGCGTAGACGTTGCCCGCGGCGGCATAAGCATCGGCGTGCAGCAGGGAGAATTCCGCCATCCACAGCATCCCCGACACCATTTTCTGTTTCAGCAGCGGGGGGTAGCTGGCTACCTGGGCTTTGAGGCGCTCGATGTGCCCTTTGGGATCATACAACGGCAGGCATACCTTTGTCTCTGCCAGATAAATGACGCTGTAGAAGCCGTAAGCGGGCTGCTGCTCGAAGTCATGCTGTAGGATGCCCTGCTGCGCCGCCTGGATGGTGCGTTCCACCTGTTCCAGGTTGCGGTAGAGAAAATCCACCTTGCTCAGCGGGGTATGGAGCCAGCCGCCGCCGTTGACCCACGCGCCCCAGCCGTAGAAACCGGTCACTGCCTGATCCGCCTGCCCGGAGAGGGTCGCCGCCGCCTGCTGGATATCCGCGATGGCGAAAGGCGCGGCTTCTGAATAGTAGATGCCCAGATCGAGGTCCGAGTCGGGCCGGGCGCTGCCGCGGGCGTACGACCCGCCCAAGACCACTGCCTGCACGCCCGGAATGGCGCTGAGCAGGGAGCGGGCGCGCTCAAGCAGCTGCTGTTTGGGGGAAGGAAGGTGCATGGTAGGTATGCCTTTTCTGCAGAATGATCCGAACATTTGGAATTGTATAGAGGTGTCACGGGAAATACATGTGGTGGACCCATAAAACTGGACACGAAATCGAGGGTTGCTAAGAGGGGGTCTCCACGACCGCCGCCGCTCTGGAGGCCCAGTATTCAGCCTCAAACTCAGCGGGGGTCAGATACCCCAGGGACGAATGGATGCGCTTGGTCAGATACACATCATCAATGAAGCGTCCAATCTGCTCATAAGCATCGGCGAAATCGTAATAATCCGACAGGTCCACCTCCTCTTCTTTGATTGTACGCATAAATCGTTCGGCATAGCCGTTTTCCTCGGCTTTGCCAATGGCAGCCATGGAGATCTGCACGTGTTGCGCCCGCAGCAGATCAATGTAGGCGGTCGCCGCATATTGAACACCCTGATCCGAATGATGAATTTGCGGTTGGTGCTGGCGCAAAGCCAATTGCAGGGCAACCAACGTCAGATTGCCTTCCAAAGTGCGGCCCATCGCCCAGCCGCGGATCGCGCGGGTATAGATATCCAGAATGATCGCCAGGTAGACGAAATCACTCCCCAGGCGGATATAAGTGATATCGCTGGCCCAGACCTGCTCCGGTGCGCTGATCACCAGGCCCTGCACAAGGTTGGGATAGCGTGGATACGGGTGATCGCTGTTGGTCGTGCGGCATTTGACCCGTTTGAGCGGGCGTAGCCAGCCCTGTTGGCGCATAATCCGCTGCACGCGCTTGCGGTTGATCGTGTAGCGGAAGGGCGCACGCCGCAACTGGTGGGTGACCCGCCGCGTCCCATAGGTGATATTTTGGCCAAGAACCAGTTCCATGTCGGCCTTTGCCTGCTGCTCCGTGCTTTCCACCGCTTGGTAATAATAACTACTGCGGGCCAACTCCAGCAGCGAGCAGCCGATCTCGATCGAGTAGCCATACTGCTCGTGCAACAGCTTCACAGCCGTACGCTTCGCCTTCGAGCTGAGCTGGAGGGCCCCAATACTTTTTTTGCGGCCTCCAATTCCATGGTTAGCCGCCCCACCATTTGTTCCAGTTCCGCCACCCGTTTCTCTAGACCGTCTGGATCGCGCACCTGCGGCGTAAACAGGCTGGGGGCGCGTTCTAAAAACTCGACCTTCCAGCGCGATAACGTGGTGTCTTTTATTTCATATTCCCGACTAGCCTGCATTAGCCCTTTTTGCCCACTGATCAGTTCGAGTACCACTTTGGTTTTGAACTCGCCCGTATATGTCTTCCGTTCTGTCATCCTGGACCTCTTTCTGCTAGTCTACCCCCCTCGATGGGGTGTGTCCAGTTTTTGGGGTCCATTACAACAAGCACCTCGTCCAGCATGTTTGCTGGTTTTTTATTCAGGTATGGGTTTGTAGGGGCCAGTGCCCTGCAAACCCCCATAATTTTCCCCAAATCTCCCTTATAATTGTTTTTGCCCTTCATTGCAAAATTCCCTCCTAAGGAGTTCTGACTCGATGCCTTCTCGCGGTACGCGCCGTTCGCGGAATACCCGGCTTAGCGGCCCGGGTGCGATTGCTTTCCTGATCTTTGTCGCTGCCCTCTTCATCTATCAATCCTGGCAGGAGGGGAGTTCCCCCGCGCCGGTGCTGACTCAGACAGCGCCTACCCTCGCCAGCGGCGGGAGCAGCCCGGCGGGGGATGCCCTTGCACTCTGGTTTACCGACCCACTGGCGGGCAAATCGTCTGGCGGGATCGAGCATAACCTGATCAGCGCGATCGACGCGGCGCAGACCAGCATTGACATGGCAATCTACAACCTGACCCTGCCAGACGTGGGCGAGGCGCTGCTGCGCGCCAAACAGCGCGGCTTGCGCGTGCGCCTGGTGATGGAATTGGAGGCGATGGATAAGGATATCCCCCAAAAGCTGCAAGCGGCGGGCATTCCTATCGTCGGTGACCAGAAGGAAGGGTTGATGCACAATAAGTTCACCCTCATTGACGGGCAGGAGGTGTGGATGGGCAGCATGAATTACACCTCCACCTCCGCTTATAAGGACTTCAACAACCTGCTGCGCCTGCGCTCCCCGCAGCTGGTGCAGGATTACCAGGTCAATTTTGACGAGATGTTCGTGGAACATAAATTTGAGGGCGCTAAAGAAGCCAACACGCCCTACCCGCAAACCCGCGCCGGCAGCATCCCGGTGGAGGTGTATTTCTCGCCGGATGACGGCGTGGCCCAGCACGTGACCGCCGAACTGCGCAAAGCCCAACACAACATCACCATCCTGGCCTACTCCTTCACCAGCGACGACTTCGCCAATGCCATCGATGACCGCGCCAAAGCCGGGGTGAAGGTGCGCGGCGTGTTCGACGAGAGCCAGGCAAAGTCCAACAAGGGCGGCGAGTTTGAGAACTTCAAACAGGCCGGGTACGACGTGCGCCTGGACGGGATCCCTGGCCTGCTGCACGACAAGGTCATGATTATCGACGGGCAGGTGGTGATCACCGGCTCGTATAACTTCAGCGCCAGCGCCGAGAAGACCAATGACGAAAACCTGCTCATCCTGCGCGATGCGGCGGTTGCAGCGCAGTACATGCGCCATTTCGAGCAGGTGTACCAAAGCGGGCAGTAAATTTAGCGGCGAATTTTTGGAGGACTATGCCACCCATTATCTTTACGATCCTCATCGTGTTGTTTGTCTTGCTGCTGTTTGGGGCAGCGCTGTTGATCTTCCGCGCGACCATTTTTGGGCGCGTGCCTGAAGCGGTCGAACCGGCGGAACTGGCTCCTGTAGAAGGCGAGCTGGTCGCCGAGCACCTGGCGCAGGCGATCCGCGTGGAGACCGTTTCCTACGGCGACCACGATCCCACCGACCTGCCCGCTTTCGCCGCCATGCACGCCGCGCTGGAGAAGATGTACCCGCGCCTGCACGCCACTTTGCAGCGCGAGTATGTCAACGAGGCCAGCCTGTTGTTCACCTGGCCGGGGCAAAACCCGGAACTGGAGCCAGTGCTGCTTTGCGGTCACCTGGATGTGGTGCCTTTCGACCCGGTCACGCGCGCGGAATGGAGCCATGCGCCCTTTAGCGGCGTTATGGCAGACGGCTTTGTGTGGGGCCGCGGCGCGCTGGATATGAAAAGCACGGTCATTTCAGTCCTGGAAGCCGTCGAAGGGCTGCTCAAGATCGGCTACCAGCCCGCGCGCACCCTGTACCTGGCCATGGGGCACGATGAAGAACTGGGCGGGTTATACGGGGCGCGCCAAATCTCCGCTCTGCTGGCCGAACGCGGGGTAGCGCTGGCGGCGGTGCTGGATGAAGGCGCAGCTGTGATGGAAGGGCTGCTGCCCGGCGTGAACCTGCCTGTGGCGCTGATCGGCGTGGCGGAAAAAGGTTACGCTTCTTTAGAATTATGCGTGGAAGGCCGCCCCGGGCACTCTTCGATGCCCGCGCCGCACACCGCCATCGGTGTCCTGGCGCGTGCCATCACCCGCCTGGAAGCCAATCCTATGCCCGCGCGCCTGCACATGGTGCGCCTGATGTTCGCGGAACTGGGCGCGTTCCTGCCCTTCTCCATGCGCCTGGCGCTGGCCAATCCTGCTCTGTTAGGCGGCGCGGTGCGCAAACGCCTGGAGGCCAGCCCGCAGAGCAATGCCCTGCTGCGCACCACCCAGGCCGTCACCCTGATTGGCGGCGGGGTCAAGGATAACGTGCTGCCGGCGCAGGTCAAAGCGGTGGTCAACTACCGCCTGATGCCCGGCGACACGCGCGCCAGCCTGGTGGAGCATGTGCGCAAGACCATTGCCGATGAAGCCGTCCAGGTGCACCTGCCCGCCGAAACCAGCTGGGAGCCTTCGCCGGTCTCGCCGATAGACTCGCCCATCTACCGCAGCCTGTCGCAGGCCATCCGCCAGGTGTTCCCGGATGCCGCCGTGGCCCCCTACCTGGTCAGCGGCGCGACGGATTCGCGCTACTACGCTGCAATCAGCCCGTGCGTGTACCGCTTCAGCCCCTACCTGCTGAACGCAGACCTGCTCAAAACCATTCACGGCATTGATGAGCGCATCGCGGTCAGCGACCTGGGGCGCATGGTGCAGTTCTACAACCTGCTGATTAAGTCCTGGTGCAGTTAGAGCCCAGCGAATCCGCTTTATCATTCGTGCCTGTAGATTCTCCATGCGCCTGGCGCATGCAGCACCCACAGGCACTTTCTTTTCTTACAAAACTGTAAGTTTTTTGCGAGTTCTACGTTGTTATTCATAGCGGCCCTGTTAGAGGGACCGCTGCTTATCCATTTTGAACGTATTTGATCCGCAAGCCACCAGCCTTTTTCAGACTTAATCGTGAACGGCTCGCTGGATCATAGGGGGACGGCATGGTTGAAACGCAGCTGAGCAAGGCGATCAATCTGGCTCTTCAGGGTCAGCGGGGCCAGGCGCGTGAAATGCTGGCGGAAGTTCTGCGCGAGAACCCCACCAACCAGCTGGCGTGGTTATGGTATGCCGACTGCCTGGAGACCATTGAAGAACGGATTCAAGCCCTGGAAACCTACCTCTCGTACCAGCCTGATGGGCGGCAAGCCCGGGCCGGGCTGCACCTGCTGCATTTGGTGGAAGGCCGCCCGGCGCTGAATCGGCGCAAGGCCCTTTACCCGGCGCCTCGGCTGATTGATCCCCTGACGACTGGCCTGCTGGTGAAGCGCATCACCGGCGAATTGATCAGAAAAAGCGCTGGAAAGGAAGATATCCTTCCGCAGCCAGCCAGCGAGAGGCCAGTGGAAGCGACCGCTGCCGCGCCGGTAAGCGAACCGCCGGTCATCCTATTCGGAGAAGAACCCGCTCAGGCGGCGCCCGCCAGTGCTGGTGATGCGCCAGAGGTCCCCGCTGCGGAAGAAATGCTGGAAGCACGGCTGCTTTCGCCGTCCGAAGGGTCTGAAATCCCGGCGCAGATGCAGCCAGAAGCGGGGCTTGAGCAACCGCCTGAGGAGCCGCTCCCGGCTGAGGTACCGCCCCCGGCTGACTTTGACAGCGCAGAGCCCTTTGACCCGCCCACAGAACCGCCGCTGGATCCTGAGCAATGGGAAATCGACCTGATTCGGCGGGGTTTGCAGGATCTGCCGCGGGAAGAGGTCCTTTTTGTCCCAGTGCTGCTGGTCCAGCAGCCTGGGGACGCAGAACGCCTGGCAGAGCGCCTGAATGGGCAGGCACAGTGGGTGGCGGAAGATCAAAACGGGCAGAACCAGGCGGATGTATCGTTTTTCGATGCACCAGACTTCTATTGCTTACCCGGCGCGGACGGCTTCCCACCTGTCGCAGAAGCAGAGCACCAGCCCCCGGCGGCGGAATGGCGCCCGCATCTTACCCCATCTGGCGGGGTGGACCTTGAACTGGAGCGCCTGGCTGCATTGGCTGAGGCGGAGATGGACACCACAGGGGACCCGGCGCGCGAATGGATCGCGGTGACCGGGGCGATGGTCTTCACCATTCCACCAGAGCGCGTTTCCGCCGAGGAATTTGCCGAGATCGAGTCGCGCACCTCCGCTTACCTCGAAACCAGCCAGCCGCTGCGCTCGGCGCAAAAAGCCTTCCCGCTCGATCATGCCGCGGATTGGGCGCGCTTATCCCTGGAACCGACTGCCTGGCGCGGAACGGCGCAGCGCAATATCTTCGCCCAGCCCCTGAAGGATTACCAGCGTTTTCCGCAGCACGACCCGCGCACGCTCTACAGCGGCCTGGCGATTTTCTCCATCCTGGTGATCCTCATCCTCGTCGCCCTCGTCGCGCTCATCTTTCACGTAATCTAAAACCAAAATTTTTAGATCGCCCAAACGCTGAGACGGGCAAGAACAAAAAAGCGCTCCTGATCCGCCTGAATTCACGTAAAATGAACTCAGGAGACGCTTATGTTACTGTGCATCGATATCGGCAACACCAACATTAAACTCGGCTTGTTTAAAGGCGCTGAACTGGGCAGCCGCTGGCGCATCGCCACCGAACCCGAGCGGCTGGCGGATGAATATGCCATGCTGCTGCTCAACCTGCTTTCCGCGCAGGGCTTTGACCTGCGCCAGATCACCGGCTGCGCCATCTCGTCGGTAGTGCCGGTGCTGACTCAGGTGTTTGGCGAACTGGCGCACCGCTACCTGAATCTGGAAGCGGTCATCGTGGGGCCGAAAACCGAAACCGGCCTGGCGGTCGTCACCGATTATCCCACCGAGGTCGGCCCGGACCTGATCGTCAATGCGGTGGCGGCGCGCGCGTTATACGGCTCACCGGTCATCGTGATTGGCTTTGGTACGGCAACCACCTTCGCCGCCATCAATGCGGCGGGAGTCTTCGTGGGCGTGGCGATTGCGCCGGGCATTGCCAGCGCCGGGCAGTCCTTGTTTCGCTCCACGGCCACCTTGCCGCAGGTCGCGCTGACCCGCCCGCCGGTCGCCATCGGCACCAATACCATCACATCGCTGCAGTCGGGGCTGGTGTTTGGCTTTACCGGGCTGGTAGAAGGGCTGGTGCAGCGCATCCAGGCGGAGCTGGGCGGCGCTCAACCTGCCCGCGTCATTGCTACCGGCGGGCTGGCGAGCTTAATCCAGCCGGAGACCAGCGTAATCGAAGCCGTCGAGCCGGATCTGGCGCTGATCGGCCTGCGCCTGATCTACGAACGCGAGCGCGCTCAGGGGTAGTGGATCACCAGCAGTGAGTCGTCTGTAATGCGCGCGACGCGCTCGGGCACCATGCCCAGGCTTGAGCGAAAGCGGCGCGAAGAGCCAAACGTGGTGATGGCGATCAGGTCGTGTGTGCGGTCCACGCGTTTTTTTACGTCGCTGAGCAGGTTGTCGCTGATCAGTTCCAGGCTCCAGTTCTGGCCCTCATCCAGGCGCGCCATGGTCTTCTTGACCGCGTCTGTATATTCGGGGGCAACCATGATCAGCAGCGGGGTGTTGATCGCCCGTGAAATTGCCAGCACCATCTCGACCGTGCGCGGAACCGTGTTAATGTTGCCGGAGCGGTGCGGCATCATCAGGATCACGCGCTGGATCGAGTTGATCGGTTTCGTCAGGCGGCTGACCAGCACCGGCACGTTGGCGTTCCATACTACCTCATCCAACACCGTGCCAAAAATGGACTGGCGGAAATTGGTTTCACCGCGCCAGCCCAGCAGGATCAGGCTGGCATCGTTCTCCACCGCGGCGCGCAGGATGCCGCGCGCCACCGAGTTATCGATGCGCGCCAGGGGCTGCAATTTCAGCAGGGGGTCGTTGAAAATTTTCGCTTCAAATAACTTGCGCTGTTCGCTGATCTCTTCGACGCGTCCGTCCTGCTCGTGGGCTACGTTGATCGGAAACAGCGTGCCTTCGCCTTCCCGCGCCAGGATGCCCCCCAGGGTGATCAGGTTTTCCTGCGTATCGGGGTTAGAGACGGGGACCAGGATATTTTTGAACATAGGGCGCGGGTCGTTCTTCACCGGCTCGCTCTCTACGTGCTCGCCAAACCGCTGAATCACGATGGGAGAGGTGATCACCGTCAGCAGCACCATCAGGATCGCCGCATTAAGCACCGACTGCGGAAAGATACCCACATTCACCGCCACCAGGATGGTCGCCAGGGTAGCGGCTGCCTGGGCCTGGGATAGGCCCCACATGGTCATGCGCTCGGCGGAAGAATAACCGAAGATGCGCGCCGTGCCCCAGGCTGCCAGGTACTTGGTCACGTAGACTGCCACGGTCAGTGAGATGCCCAGCAGCAGCGTGCGCGAATCCGCCACAATCGAGGCCGGGTCCAGCAGCATGCCGATATACATCAGAAAAATGGGGATGAAGAACAACTCGCCCAGGAACAGCACGTGCCCGGCGACCCGGCTGCGCGGGGGCAGGGTGCTGTTAATCGCCAGCCCGGCCAGGAATGCGCCCACAATGGCGTGCATGCCGATGATTTGCGCCAGGAAGGCCGACACGAACAGCGCCACCAGCACGAACTGGAATTCCACCTCGCGCCCCGAGAAATGCCGGAAGAAGAATTTGCCTAAGGGCGGCAGGCCGAACAGCACCAGCCCGGCATAGCCGGCCATCAGCACGATCAGGCGCACCACTGCCCCGGCAGTGGCCCCTTGGGTGCGCGCCCCGGCGATCACCGCCAGCACCAGCAGGGACAGCACGTCCGTGAACACCGTCGCGCCCACCGTGACGGATACGGCTTCGTTGCGCAGGATGCCCAGGCGGGTGAGCAGCGGGAAAGCCACCAGGGTATGCGAGGCATAAATGGAACCCATCAGGATGGAGGCAGTCCAATCAAAACCAAAGATGCGCCCCAGGGCCACCCCTGAGACCTCGGGAAGGCCGAAGGTGAGCAGCCCAAACAGCAGCGACTTGTAGCGCACGCGTGAAAACTGCACCAGATCAATCTCTAACCCGGCGGAAAACATCAGGTAGATCAGCCCGACCGTCGAGAGCAGGGTAATGGTCTGCCCGGTCGCCAATAAATCCAGGCCGTGCGGGCCAACCAACAACCCGCCCAGAATCAACCCGATAATCCCCGGCAGATGCGCCCGCTCGGAAAGCAGCGGCGTGATCAACAGCACGGTGATAATGGTCAGGAATACGGTGACTGGTTCAGTGACAATAGGGCTAGGGTTTGGCATTCCCGGCGCGCTCAGTATGGAATAATTGACGGATATGCGCCATATACGACTTCAACCACCCCCTGGCGTAATTGTTTATCATTATAATCATTATTATATCAGGGAATGAGACGCACTCAGCTCGCCGCTGGGAGAGATGCAGCTGAAGTGAGAAGAACACCTCATCCCGCGGTTCGTCGCCCTTGCTCCTTGCGTTGGGCAACCTATCCTTGCGGTGAACCGTACCTTCTCCAAAATTTGCAATGACCTTCCCCCGAATTAGTGGACACAAAAGATGGATGAATCCAGTACACTAAGACCGAACGGAGAAAGATCATGAGTGACAAGAAATATCGCGAATATACGGAAGAATTCAAATTAGCGTAACTTTTGTGCAACTGGAAAGCAAGTTGCTTTAAACCGAAAAAAACTGCACTTTTAACAAAAAAGCTCAAAATCCGTTATGCTCCTGAAAAACCCAGGAGCAAACATGAGCGAGAAACAACCGGATACCCTCACCCACCACGCCATGCTGGTTGCCTGGGGACAATTTGCCCAAAGTATTGGCATGATCCGCGATATTGAAGGCGTCGCGCTGCACCAAAAGACGGTCGAGCATAGCCCGCAGACCAAAATTTTGGAGTTTTTCATCGCCATTTTGGCCGGATTGCCGCATCTCCAAGATCTCAGCCGCTCCGCTCACCCCATCGACCAGGACCAGGCCGTCGCCAAAGCCTGGCTGCAAGCCGGTTGGGCCGATTACAGCGGTGTGAGCCGCACCCTATCGGGGATTAGTCAGCCAGAGGCCGATCAAATTGCCCAAGTTTTGCAGCAAATCACCCAGCCCATTCTGGCCGAGGAGATCATGCAAGCCCTGAAACGGAGCGGACGGTTGGTCTATGATGGCGATTTGACCGATCGACCCGTTTCCAACACCAGTACCAGCTATCCGGGTGTCGCGTATGGACACATGGGGGATGGCTTGCACCTGGGGTATCAGGCCGCGATGGTGAGTCTGCATAGCTCAACGTATGGCCGCTTCTGGCTGTCGGTGGTGGATCATCCGGGCGATACGGTTTCCGCGACACAAGCAGAAGCGCTGGTTCAGGCGGCTGAACAGCGCACCGGGATGCGTCCCTTGCGCCGAACCGATCTTCTGAAGGAACGAATTCGAGCGTTGGAAGCCGAAACCCATCAGTTTCAGGACGAAATTGCGGTACGTCAGAAAGCATTGGCCGACAGCCAGGCTAAACGAGCGGAAATCGAGGCACAGTTGGCGCAACAGCAGGGAATTCTGGCGCAGTCCGAGGCCGATTACCAGGTAAAAAACCGCCCGGAACGCCCCTACAGTGCCTTGGCCAAGGCCCGTCAAAAACTGACGATGTGGCAGGGTCGTTTAGCGCGTTGTGAAAAGAAGATCGTCCAGCAGGAAAAGCAGTTGCAGGCGCACCAACAGCAGGACGTGATCGCGCACCTGCGGACTGTGCGCTTGCAACAACGCTTGCAGGCATTCGAAACTGATAACCAAAGCAATCTCTTTCCGATCCAAGCCGTTTTTCGGATCGATGCCGGTTTTGGGACACGCGAGAATGTGGCCTGGTTGATTGAGATGGGCTATGAAGTCTACACCAAGCCCTATAGTGACTGGCTGACACCCCGCTTGAAGCTGGAAACGCAGGCTCAGACGAACTGGATCCGGGTGGGGAACAATGCCGAAATGATCGCCTGGAAACAGCGCACCTTTGCCGATTTCCCCTATCCGTTGGATGTCGGCCTGGAGCGTTTCTATACTGGCAAAACCCAACGCTTTGGCACCCTCATCCATTTTGGGCAAGATCCCGTCACCACCGATCTGCCCACCTGGTTTCACCACTATAATGCGCGCCAGCTGATTGAAGCTGGCATTAAAGAAGGGAAAAATGGGTTCGCCATGCACCATTTGAAAGTTCGCTCCGCTCCAGCGATCTTTTTGCAAGAACAATTCGCCGTTTTTGCAGCCAACTTTGTCCGCTGGGCAGCCCGCTGGCTGCGCGAACAGTGTCCTCAGCTTCCCGATAGCTGCTTGAACTCGGCCCATCTCGGCGTAAAACAGCAAGTTCTGGTTGCCGCTCATACGTCTGCCTGGGTGATTTGGCAGGAGCAAGGTTGTTTGTTAAGGTTCACGGACCACAGCCTGTTCGCTGGCCAGTCCCTTTCTGTTCAAAACCAATGGGCGGTTCAGTTAACTTTGCCGTTTGCTCAAAATGCTGTTTTTTGACGGTTAAAGCACTTTGCTCGCTGATTGCACAAAACTTACGTTAGAGGCACTGGCTTTGTTGAAACGCAGCGAAAAAAGTGCCCAGCAAATTGAGCGAGAATTGGGGATCACGCCCGGGATGCTGCTGAAATGGCAGAACCGGTACCAGGTGGTTGCGCCGGAGGGCCAGAAAGCCAGCCTGGAACCGAACGATCTGGAAGCGGCCAGACGCGAAATCCGACGCTTAGAACGGGAACTACGGGAGATCGCCGAAGAGCGGGAGATCCTAAAAAAAGTAGTCAGCATTTTCTCCCGGAAAAGCGCATGAAGTACACCTTCATCGATGCCCATCGGGAGGAGTTCCAGGTACGGCGGATGTGCCGGGTATTGGGGGTGCAACGCAGCGGGTACTATGCCTGGCGCAAGCGTACGCCCAGTGACCGGGCGCAGGCCAACGAAGCGCTGTTGGTGCTGATCCGGGCGGAATATGCCGCCAGCCGCAAGACCTACGGCAGCCCACGCATTCAGGTCGTCTTGGGGCGCAAGGGCGAGCGCTGCGGACGCAACCGGGTAGCGCGCCTGATGCGCCTGGACGGACTATGCGCCTTGCCCCGCCGCAGTCGCCGTCCAGTGACCACCCAACGGCAAGCGGGCGTGGTGCCCGCTCCCAACCGGCTCAATCAGGACTTCAGCGCGGTGGCCCCGAACACCAAATGGGTCAGCGACTTCACCTACATCGAGACGGGCGAGGGCTGGTTGTATCTGGCGGTGGTGTTGGATTTGTTTTCCCGCAAGGTGATTGGCTGGGCGATGCGCCCCACGATGGACACCCCGCTGGTGGCCGACGCCCTGCGCATGGCACTGCTCGACCGCCAGCCCCCCGCCGGGCTGCTGCACCATTCCGACCAGGGCTGCCAGTACACCTCCGCCGCCTACCTGACCTGCCTGACAGAGGCCGCGGCCCAGCTCTCCATGAGCCGGGTGGGCAACTGCTACGACAACGCGGTCATCGAGAGTTTCTTTGGCACCCTCAAAACCGAGTGCGTGACCGGCCCCTTTGCCACCCGTGCCCTGGCACGCACCACCATCTTTGAGTATTTGGAGGTCTGGTACAATCGTCAACGTTTACACTCGTCTTTGGGCTATTTCAGCCCGGTTGATTTCGAATACAATCTCACCCTTTAATTCTGTCCACTCTACCGGGGCAGGGTCAATTTCCGTTTTTGGAGAGGGGGCGCAGGGGGTGAGGATTGTAATGGACCCCAAAAACTGGACACACCCCATCGAGGGGGGTAGACTAGCAGAAAGAGGTCCAGGATGACAGAACGGAAGACATATACGGGCGAGTTCAAAACCAAAGTGGTACTCGAACTGATCAGTGGGCAAAAAGGGCTAATGCAGGCTAGTCGGGAATATGAAATAAAAGACACCACGTTATCGCGCTGGAAGGTCGAGTTTTTAGAACGCGCCCCCAGCCTGTTTACGCCGCAGGTGCGCGATCCAGACGGTCTAGAGAAACGGGTGGCGGAACTGGAACAAATGGTGGGGCGGCTAACCATGGAATTGGAGGCCGCAAAAAAAGTATTGGGGCCCTCCAGCTCAGCTCGAAGGCGAAGCGTACGGCTGTGAAGCTGTTGCACGAGCAGTATGGCTACTCGATCGAGATCGGCTGCTCGCTGCTGGAGTTGGCCCGCAGTAGTTATTATTACCAAGCGGTGGAAAGCACGGAGCAGCAGGCAAAGGCCGACATGGAACTGGTTCTTGGCCAAAATATCACCTATGGGACGCGGCGGGTCACCCACCAGTTGCGGCGTGCGCCCTTCCGCTACACGATCAACCGCAAGCGCGTGCAGCGGATTATGCGCCAACAGGGCTGGCTACGCCCGCTCAAACGGGTCAAATGCCGCACGACCAACAGCGATCACCCGTATCCACGCTATCCCAACCTTGTGCAGGGCCTGGTGATCAGCGCACCGGAGCAGGTCTGGGCCAGCGATATCACTTATATCCGCCTGGGGAGTGATTTCGTCTACCTGGCGATCATTCTGGATATCTATACCCGCGCGATCCGCGGCTGGGCGATGGGCCGCACTTTGGAAGGCAATCTGACGTTGGTTGCCCTGCAATTGGCTTTGCGCCAGCACCAACCGCAAATTCATCATTCGGATCAGGGTGTTCAATATGCGGCGACCGCCTACATTGATCTGCTGCGGGCGCAACACGTGCAGATCTCCATGGCTGCCATTGGCAAAGCCGAGGAAAACGGCTATGCCGAACGATTTATGCGTACAATCAAAGAAGAGGAGGTGGACCTGTCGGATTATTACGATTTCGCCGATGCTTATGAGCAGATTGGACGCTTCATTGATGATGTGTATCTGACCAAGCGCATCCATTCGTCCCTGGGGTATCTGACCCCCGCTGAGTTTGAGGCTGAATACTGGGCCTCCAGAGCGGCGGCGGTCGTGGAGACCCCCTCTTAGCAACCCTCGATTTCGTGTCCAGTTTTATGGGTCCACCACAGATTTCTTCTCGGCTTACGGCATTAATCTGTTAAACTTCATGAACCCCGGGCGGAAACAAACCTATACTTTTGCCAGCATTCCCGGCTTTGATCCTTTTTTTTCTAGCCGGCAGTGGAAAATAAGGTCTGACCTGTTTTGTAAAACCAAAAAAAGCAGCCGTAGTCGCGTGATTTATTTTTCAATGCCCCTCCTTGTTTTGTGGTACACTAAGCCTCGATTATTAATTGGACTAGCAAAGGAACGTATGCCTCCGATTTATCCATTCACTGCTATTGTTGGCCAGGACCGCATGCGCCGCGCATTGGTGCTAAACGCGGTTGACCCGCGTATCGGCGGGGTGCTGATCCGCGGCGAGCGCGGCACGGCCAAATCGACCGCGGCCCGCGCCCTGGCTGCTCTGCTGCCCAAAGTGAAGATCGTGCACGGCTGCCGCTTTGGCTGCGACCCTGAGGCCTCGGCCACCTGGTGCACTGAGTGCCAGGAGCGCTATACTCAGACTGTCGCGGCGAACGGCAACCAGCTGCCGGTCGAAGTGCGCAACACGCCTTTCATCAACCTGCCCGTTTCAGCTACCGAAGACCGCGTGGTCGGCACGCTGGATATCGAAGCAGCCATTCAGAAGGGTGAGCGGCATTTCGAGCCGGGGGTGCTGGCAGCGGCCAACCGCGGCCTGCTCTACATTGACGAGGTCAACCTGCTGGATGATCACGTGGTGGATGTGCTGCTGGATGCGGCAGCCATGGGCATGAACATCGTCGAGCGCGAAGGCATTTCGTTTTCGCACCCCGCTCGCTTTATCCTGGTGGGCACGATGAACCCCGAAGAGGGCGACCTGCGCCCGCAGCTGCTGGATCGCTTCGCGCTGTCGGTGGAGATCCACGGCATTCGCGACGCGCGCGAGCGGGTGCTGATTATGGAGCGCAACCTGGGCTTCGAAGCCGACCCGCTCGGCTTTGTGACCCACTGGCAGCCGCGCGAGCAGGATCTATCTGAAGCGATTGACAACGCGCGCCAGTTAGTAGAGAGCGTCACCTACACCTCGCGCGACCTGCTCTCCATTGCCGCGCTGACTTCCTCGCTAGGCGTCGATGGGCACCGCCCCGACCTGGTGATCCTCAAGACGGCGCGCGCGCAGGCGGCTTTTGAAGGCCGCACGCACATCACTGACCGCGATATCGCCATGGCGGCCGAACTGGCCCTGCCGCACCGCCTCAAGCACACGCCTTTCCAGCAGTCGGGCATGGGCATGGAGGAACTGGCAGAGCGCATCGAACAGCTGCAAGGGCAGAGTGCCAGCGAAGGCCAGCCGGAGGATGAGTTCGCAAGAAGCGACGGAAGAGCGCGTCTCGCAAAAAAAAAAGTAGATGAGACGGTGCAGGGCGATGAGCAGGAACCTGCCACGCCCAATCCGCAGGCAGCCCGTCAGAATCTGTTTGATCAGGGCGACGCGTACTGGTGGGACGGGGGCAAGAAGATCAAGCCCAGCGCCACCTTTGAAACGCGCCGCCTGGATACCCCGCTCGATAAAATGATGCGCCGCAACGCCGGCCGCCGCTCGCGGACCTATTCTAACCGCAAGCGCGGCCGCTATATCATGGCGCGCCCGGCTATGGGCCGCAAGGATGACATCGCTTTTGACGCCACCGTGCGCGCTGCCGCGCCCTTCCAGCGCCGCCGCGGCGAACTGAAGAAACGCCGCAACGTAGCTTTCGCGGTGCAGCCGGGAGATTACCAGCGCAAGGTGCGCGTGCGGCGCGCCTCGAACCTGGTGCTGTTCCTGGTGGACGCTTCCTGGTCGATGGCGGTTGCCGAACGCATGGCAGCCACGAAGGGCGCGATCCTCTCGCTGCTCACGGATGCCTACCAGCGCCGCGACCGGGTGGGGCTGATCACCTTCCAGAAGGACCGCGCGCTGCTGATCCTGCCGCCGACCAATTCGGTGCAGCTGGCCGAACGCGCTTTGCGCGAAATCCCGGTGGGCGGCAAGACGCCGCTCTCCGCCGGGCTGATGCTGGCGTATGAGGTGCTGCGTAAGGAGAAGATCCTGCACCCGGACGTGCTGCCGCTGTTGATCCTGCTGACGGATGGCGCGGGCAACGTCTCGGTCGGGCACCTGCCGCCGCAGGAAGAAGCGCACCAGATCGCCGAGCGCATCGCTGAGGATGATATCCACACCGTGGTGATTAATATGGAACACATTGCCTTTGATCAAGGCCTGGCCCAGGGCTTGGCGGAGCATCTCAAAGCGCCCTGCTACATGATTTCAGACCTGAAGGCTGAAAACCTGTACGCCGCGGTGAAGGATGAAATGGGCAAGCTGAACGTGATCGAGGAAAAAAGATAGGTTGGCTGCCTGGGAAAAAAACACCTCATCCCGCGGTTCGCCGCCCCTGCTCCTTGCGTTGGGCAATCGATCCTTGCGACGAACGCGCGTTCGCCGCCCCTGCTCCTTGCGTTGGGCAATCGATCCTTGCGACGAACGCGGTTCGCCGCCCCTGCTCCTTGCGTTGGGCAATCGATCCTTGCGGTGAACCGTACCTTCTCCATCATTTGCAAAACCAACAAATGCTAGAGAAGAGGAGCCAGCAGAAAATACCTCGGCGGCCACTGGTTCAGGCCTCCCCCTCTCCGAAAACGACCGATTTGACCTTCCCTGAATTAGTGGACACAAAAGAGGATAAATCGCAGTACACTAAGACCGAACGGAGAAAGATCATGAGTGACAAGAAATATCGCGAATATACGGAAGAATTCAAATTAGAGGCACTGGCTTTGTTGAAACGCAGCGAAAAAAGTGCCCAGCAAATTGAGCGAGAATTGGGGATCACGCCCGGGATGCTGCTGAAATGGCAGAACCGGTACCAGGTGGTTGCGCCGGAGGGCCAGAAAGCCAGCCTGGAACCGAACGATCTGGAAGCGGCCAGACGCGAAATCCGACGCTTAGAACGGGAACTACGGGAGATCGCCGAAGAGCGGGAGATCCTAAAAAAAGTAGTCAGCATTTTCTCCCGGAAAAGCGCATGAAGTACACCTTCATCGATGCCCATCGGGAGGAGTTCCAGGTACGGCGGATGTGCCGGGTATTGGGGGTGCAACGCAGCGGGTACTATGCCTGGCGCAAGCGTACGCCCAGTGACCGGGCGCAGGCCAACGAAGCGCTGTTGGTGCTGATCCGGGCGGAATATGCCGCCAGCCGCAAGACCTACGGCAGCCCACGCATTCAGGTCGTCTTGGGGCGCAAGGGCGAGCGCTGCGGACGCAACCGGGTAGCGCGCCTGATGCGCCTGGATGGACTATGCGCCTTGCCCCGCCGCAGTCGCCGTCCAGTGACCACCCAACGGCAAGCGGGCGTGGTGCCCGCTCCCAACCGGCTCAATCAGGACTTCAGCGCGGTGGCCCCGAACACCAAATGGGTCAGCGACTTCACCTACATCGAGACGGGCGAGGGCTGGTTGTATCTGGCCGTGGTGTTGGATTTGTTTTCCCGCAAGGTGATTGGCTGGGCGATGCGCCCCACGATGGACACCCCGCTGGTGGCCGACGCCCTGCGCATGGCACTGCTCGACCGCCAGCCCCCCGCCGGGCTGCTGCACCATTCCGATCAGGGCTGCCAGTACACCTCCGCCGCCTACCTGACCTGCCTGACAGAGGCCGCGGCCCAGCTCTCCATGAGCCGGGTGGGCAACTGCTACGACAACGCGGTCATCGAGAGTTTCTTTGGCACCCTCAAAACCGAGTGCGTGACCGGCCCCTTTGCCACCCGTGCCCTGGCACGCACCACCATCTTTGAGTATTTGGAGGTCTGGTACAATCGTCAACGTTTACACTCGTCTTTGGGCTATTTCAGCCCGGTTGATTTCGAATACATTCTCACCCTGTAATCCTGTCCACTCTACCGGGGCAGGGTCAATTTTGTCGTTTAATGGACATGTAGCGCCTATGGACCGAGGGGGTGAGGATTTTCCGCGTAAAATACCCCAACTACCGGGTAGCTAAAAGATTAGTTTCGGTGGGAAAATCAAATGAATCTCAAAGGCATCATCTTTGACATGGACGGCACGCTGGGCGATACCATGCCCATCGTGGTCGAGGCGCTGCGCGACACCTTCCGGCGCTACGGCGGACGCGATTATTCCCCCGCCGAGGTGGCGACCATGTTCGGCCCGGCGGAAGAAGGCGTTATTTCCCGGCGCGTGCCGCAGGAGGTCTTTCCGGCGGCGCTGCAAAACTACCTCGAGCGCTATTCCGCGCTGCACGAGCAGTCGAACCAGCCTTTTCCAGGCGTGATCGACCTGCTCCAGGCGCTCCAGGCGCGCGGCATCCACCGCGGCGTGGTGACGGGCAAGGGGCGCGGCACGGCAGAGATCAGCATGCGCGCGCTGGGGCTCGAGCCATATATCGAGACGCTGGTGACCGGCTCGGCTGCCGGGGCGGAAAAGCCCGAAGCCATCCAACGCGTGCTGGCGGAGTGGGGCATCCAGCCGCAGGAGGCAGCCTATGTGGGGGATATGCCTTACGACATGCGCGCCGCGCGCGAGGCAGGCGTGCTGCCCCTGGGCGCAGCCTGGGCAGAATCCGCGACGGTGGCGCCGGAAGACGGCTTGCTGATCTTCGACAGCGTCGCGGCGCTGCAAGCGTGGCTGCTGGCGCAGGCGTAAGCCTCTAAGCCTGCCTCAGCCTTCCTCCACATCCTCCGCCATGCCGGCAATCAGCCCGCTGAAGGCGGTGCCCAGGTACGAGCGCGAATCGACCAGGCGGTACCAGCCGGAATCGCTCAAAAACTGGGTGTAGCGGATGACGGTTTCGATATTGGGGAAGCGCTCCACGCCAAAATATTCCCAACCCTCATTATTCCAGCGCGCATAGGCGTTCAACAGCGGCTGGATGCCCGCCTGCTCGCCGGCTTCGTTCACTCGCGCGTAGGCTTGCTTGCGTTCTTCGACGGGGATGCCCAGGCTCCAGCCCGTTTCGCGTGAGAGGTACACGCGGTAAATCGTCTTTCCCTCAATTTCGGCAGGCTGCTCCTGCTCGAAGTCCGGGTAGGTGCGGTCCATGGGGATGCCCAGGTATGATTCAGCGTCTACATACCTGTAATACCCTAGCTCGGTCAGGCACTGCGTATAGGTTTCTACAGCGGCAAGGCTGGGGTAGAACTCCACGCCGAAGTAAGTGTACTGCTCGTTGGACCAGGCCATGCGCGCATTGAACAGGTTGCGGATGCCCAGCTTCGCCTGCTGGGCGTTCATTTCGCGCCGCAGGGCTTTGAACTCCCCCTCAGCCAGGTCGTAAAAGCGCGGGGTGGGCTTGAACAGGAACAGCTTGTAAAAAGGCGTATCCATATCCCCTCCAGCAGACCAGCACGAAGCGCTGTCATTTATTGTTGTGGTACAACTCTAAATAGTATAGATCAAAATGAAGCGCAGCAGGGGAAATACCGGCTAAGGAATCCTGAGCGGCCAGGGCGACTGCGCTACAAAAATAATTTACGATTTTATGCAAACGCCCCGATAAGCGGCGCTAAGCGAAGGGGGAATTGCCTATATTCTTTTGGGTGAGCCGCTCGCGGGTATGAAAGGCATGGGAGAAATGGAAACCTGGCTGCTGGTTGGCTCAAAACCGGCTGGCGGCGTTAGCCCTTCCAGATACAAACCAGGGCCAAATTGACTGAATATTGACCTGCGATCTTATAAAATAATAAGAAGGGGGTATTTCTGCGCGTATTCCGTGGAGTAGGGAGTAAAGGAAAATCCATGTCAAAGTCGAAAAAAGGGAAAAACGAGATCAAGCTCATCACCAACCCGCAGTCAGGCGACCCGGAAGATCCTACCCACCGCCTGGAGCGCGTGACGCGGGCCTTAATGGACCTGGGCTTTAAGGTGGATGTGGTGGTTGAAAAACCCAAGAAGCACGCCTACCGCATGGCAAAAAAGCGGCGAAACAGGGCTACCGCCTGGTGGTGGTCATGGGCGGCGATGGGACCATCGAAGCCGTGGCGCGCGGGCTGGTGGGTAAGCAGACCTGCCTGGGCATCCTGATGGGCGGCACGGAAAACAACATCTCGCGCAGCCTGGGTATCCCCGAAGACCTGGAAGCGGCCTGCCGCCTGATTGCCGAGCAGTACCGCGCTGGCAACCAGCGCAAGATTGACGTGGGGCGCATCAAGGTCAAAAAAGGTAAGAAGCGCTATTTCTTTGAATTTGCTGCAATGGGGCTGATCGCCGACCTGTTCCCTTCGGCCCAGGATCTCTACAAAGGCCGTTGGAGCAAGCTGCCCGGCGCAGTCAATGAGTTCCTGCATTATCGCGCGCGCTAAATTCAAACTCAAGCTGGATAAAGAAAGCAAGCTTAAACTCACCGCTCCGCTGGTGACCATCTCGAATACGCCCATGTTTGGGGTGAAGTACCTGATCTCGCCCAACGCCTCGCTGGTCGATGGGGTGTTGGATGTAAATTTCTATACCAATATGTCGAAGACGGGCATTCTGGCCTATTTCCAGTCCGTTTCCAGCGAAAGCGGTGGATGAACCGGCCATCCAGCGCTACCGGGCGCGCAAGATTAAGATCAAGGCCAAACCCAAGCAGGCTGTGGTCGCGGACGGCATCATGCTGGGCAAGGGCAAGGTCAAGATCAAGGTCAAACCGGGCGCGCTGCGCGTGATTGCCGGCGAGCTGTGGGGCCAGCCGCAGGCACCGCTGCCGGAGGAGGAAGCCGCCTGCCGGAACCGGTCGCCCCTGAGGTTGCCTCGCCGCCAGCGCGGGAGGTTGCCTCGCCGCCAGCGCGGGAGGACTGCCGCGCCGCCAGCGGAGGCAATTGTCTCGGCGGCTGATGTCCGTTCTAACAGCCGAAGGTCAAGCGCCAGAAGGGTAGGCGCGAGCCGGTTCAGCATCCGCTTTATAGGGGAGTCCCTATCCACAGCATAGGAGAATTTACCCTATATGTTTCCTGGGCCTCATCCTGGAATTTAAGAATAGGTCAGGGCTTTCCCGCGCGCCGCCAGCGGTAGGGACAGCCGGGCACAGCCAATTACCTCATAGAATTCCCAGCTTAGACTTGCCGCTTGATCTCCGGTCCGCCAATGATCCGAACCGGAGAAGGCTGGCACCCTGCCGAGAGGCGGGCAAAACGCTGAGCAAATTTGTCAGCAGGCATTTTGCTCGCGGAATTCGCCGGTTACCCCTTTCTTTTGGGGCGGCGGTTTCCTCCCCGGCGTATACCGAATCATTTGAAGACGGAACGCCAATCTGCCTGTGTTCACAGGCGATTAGCGTAAATAAGTAAGTAAGTAAGGAGATGAAGTATGGCAGAGCAATATGATGCTGAACGAGTCTGGTATGATCGCTTCGGCCGCCGGCGATATGGACGCCGTCCCTATCGCGGTGAACGCAATTGGGACCAGGGCAATGAGCGCTTTGGCCCGCAGGATCGCTATGCCGAGTGGCGCGGCCCACGTTATGGTCAACCCACCCGCTACGAAGAACCCCGCTGGTCCCCGTATAGCGAGCGCCGCCCAGCCTACCCCTACCCGCGCCGCGGGCCTGATTACGGGCGCTATGGCGAGGAGGACTGGCGCGAGAAACCGGCCCAGGAGTCATCGCCGGTTTAAATCGCGTGACTGGGAAAACCGGCGGGGGTGGGAACCGGACGATTATAGTCGCTATGATGACACCGGCTTCCGCCAGATTCTGACGACTTTGCTGGGGATGATAACGACCAGGATCGGGAAGAGGCTGTGCGCCGCTACTATGCCCGGCAGCGCCAGAACAGCTTCTTTTATCCCGCCCAGGCCACCGGTTTCTGGAATGTTCCCGGTCCCTTCCGCGGCTATGGTCCGGCAGAATGGGTAAATCTGGATACCAATATTGAAGAAGAGATTAATGAGCGTTTGCGCATGTTCGGCAAACTCGATGCCAGGAATATCCATGTGGATGTCAACCACGGCGAAGCGACGCTCACCGGCTCTGTAGACAGCCGCAAGGATAAGAAGCAGGCGGAAAAAATCGCCAAATCAGTCGGCGGGATCAGCGACGTGCATAATGAACTGGTCATTGAAAATAATATGCGCCCGGGCAGGGCAGGTGGAACCGGCAGAACCGCCGCGGAATTACCAAGAAACCCGGCCCGATCATCAAGGGCATGGAAGTGATTGGCCAGGGCGGCAGGCATGTGGGCAAGGTTGACGAAGTGCGCGATGGCGATTTCCTGGTGAAACGACAGCTGGGCAAGGACGTCTACGTGCCGAAAGACCGGGCATCTGTCGAGGACCAGCAGGTGATCCTCGACATTCCCGGCAATGAGATCAGCTACCAGAACTGGCAGAACCAGTAAAATCGATTTTAAATGATAACGAAAGCTCCCCGGCAGATTGCTGCTGGGGAGCTTTCGTTATACTGTCGTATCACGCAGCATATAGCGCTCGCCGCGGGTGAAGCCGCGGCTTGCATAATACAGGCGCGTGCCCACCGCGGCGATGACTGCCAGGCGAGGGAAGCCGTGCTCGCAGGCGATGCGCGCGGCTTCATCCAGCAGACGCGTGCCCAACCCGGCGTGCTGTGCCGCGCCGGGCAGTCCGGCGGCTCCCACCTCCAGCGACTGCCCGTAGACGTGCACCTCGCGGATCAGCGCGGCGGCTTGCAGGTCGGGCAGGGCGGGGGTCAGGTCGGGCGCGCCGGGGCCGGGCAGCGACAGGCGCAAATACCCGGCGATGCGTCCCTCCGGGCGCTCTTCGTCCGGTGGGGTGACGAACTGCAAGAAATGCTCTTGCGCCTGCCCGTCAGGTTAGCCACGCGGCATAGACGGTATCCACCAGGCGCCAGGCTTGCGGGTCGAACTGCTCGCCGCGCACTTCCCGGCAGCGGATGCACTTGCAGCGCTGCCCGCGCCGGGCCAGTTCTGCAAAGACATCCATGCGCAGGGAGGTGCGCTTATTCCCCGCTACCACATGCGTGGAGGGGATATCGCGGATGACGCGGTTGACCCGGCAGTAGAGCGGGATGCTGGGCTTGATATCGGCGATCAGGTGGATCAGTTCCGTCTGGGTGTAGGGGGTATATTCCCCGCGCTGCCAGTAGCTGTACAGTTCGGCGTTTTCCAGCAGCTGGCAGGGGTAGATTTT
>CAVUJS010000003.1:0-40932 GCA_963741885.1 uncultured Chloroflexia bacterium | reverse complement strand
ACACCCATTATCTGTGGTGTACAACTCGAAGACACGCCAATTGGCGTGTTTTTCGTTAAAACCGCCCGGAACCCGGTTTGAAATCCTGCCTGAGAGTCAGGCAGAACATCCAATATTCACAATGTTGCCCCCTTTTTAATCAAAATCACGGTAAAGGATAGAGTAACAACTCCTTTACCGTCCATCTTCGATCGGTCAGCCCAGCCAGCATGGCCGGAGTCCGCTTCCGGTACTTCTTGGGCTGTTGTTTCCCCTTTCTTTGAACCGGATGCGCCAGTTCTTCGACCAGGCTTTCATGCGGTCGGATAAAATGATAATACGTGCGCCACCATTCCAGATGCTCCATCAGTTCCGGTGTGTACTTTGCCGGTCCCCAGGTACGGCGGGTCAGCTTACTGACACACTGCCGGATAGATAAGTTCAGCCGTTCCACGAAAGCGGTGTTAATTCTGCCGCTCAGCCCCGCTTCGCGAAGGCGCCCACTATATTGCGCGATTTCCCCCACCAGCACCCGCCGTTCCACTTCTACGGTTTTCCTCCGCCGTTGATGCTTGATGACCTGGCTATAAACAAAATCGCTCAGGAGTACCCAGACCGGCTTCTTCCCCTCCATCTTTTCCCACCTTCCGAAATGCGCCGTCAGGGCATAAAAGTAGTGCTTGAGACCATCTGTGCTGAACACGGGCACACACCCTACCGCCAGTCGCCCTTTCAATTCATGCACCACCGAATACGCCATGTCCTGGTTTCTGGCTCCCACCTGCATGACCGGAATGAGCTTCGTCTTGGCATCGCTGGCAATCCACAGCCACATATCCTGGCCTTTATTTTTCACGTTCGCCCATAATTCGTCCAGCTGCACATGCACCAACTTCAGTTCTGCCAGGTATCGTTCATGCAGCTTCTTGCCCTGCATCCCACTGCGGCATAACCAGGTGCGGATGGTGATCTCTCGCACACCAAACACTTCTTCCAATGCGGATGCGTCTACCCCTAAGGCCATCAGCCACAGGATTTTCTCAATTAGGTCTGAATGGCTTTTCAGACGATACAGGATGGTATTCCGCCTGGCGGTGAACTTCTTCCCACAGGCCTGACATTTGAAATCCTGGATCACCTCTTGCATCCCATGCGTTCCATATCCCACCAGCGCATGGAGCGCCTCCTCGGTGATCCCATAGTATTCGCAGCTTTTGTTTGGGCAAAAGAACCCTTCTGTCCGAATCTTCTTCTTCCGTCCACCCCGCCCTTGACGCAACTGCCAGGAGACCGGCATTTTTCGCTTGGCTTCTATCCGCTTGCCCTTGTCCTCGCAACAAAACCGACAGTCGCGTTCATTCTTCGGTCGCAGAACAGCCGGTTTGCGGCTTCGCTTTTCTTTTTTCTTAGTTTCGAGGAGTTGGCGAAGCCAATATTGTCGCAGATACCGATACAATTCAATCAGTAATATCAGAATCCCCAAGATTTCAAGCAATTCCTTGACCAAGCGCGCTTTTTTCTCCGTTCTTTGATTTGAAAGCGCGCAATTCTATCATCTTTCAGCGTTGACCGAGTTATCAACTACAAATTGTGGTGGCACCCGATAAAGCAGCCAATTGCAAACCTGCGATCCAACCTTCTGTGCGGGTCTCCAACGCGGTGATGTCTTCCATCGAGAGTGATAAGCACATCACCTGGTTGAGAAACTCAGCAGCTTCTGAAGATGTAAAGCGCAGATCGGCGGCGCGTAGCTCGGTCAATTGCCCCCTGGCGCGGTACCGGGCGAGAGGGAAATGGGGATCCTCGCGTGTGGTGATGACCAGGTGTATCCGTTGCGGTAGATGATCGATCAGAAATGAGAGGGCGTTGTCAATTGGTTCCGAATTGATCAAGTGGTAATCATCCAGAACCAGGACGAAAGAAGTCGGGTTGGCGTCGCTGCTAAAGGCGGAGATTTCGTTGAGCAGTGCGGTGAGAATCGATTCGGTGGATGGAGGCTGAGGGGATTGGAGCGCAGCCAATACACCCTCGCTGATCCCCGGCAGGATTGTTTGTAAAGCTGCAACCAGGTAAGCAATAAAACGCGCCAGGTCATTATCTCCTTCATCCAGCGACAGCCAGGCAACGGTGCGAACCTTCGGTTTGGAGCGACCAGAACCGGCAGCCCAGGCGCCGACCAATGTGGTCTTGCCAAAGCCGGCGGGAGCGGAGACGAGCATCAGTTTGCATCCTCTCGCTAAACCTTCGTTCAGCCGCTCAATCAGGCGCGTGCGCGGGACCACGCCGGTTCGGGGCGCGGCGACGTATAGTTTGGTAGCCAGGATCGGAATGGGCATAAATCAAGTATACAGCGCATCCCTGACAATTCAATTTTTCGAAGGCACCTTTTATCAAGCCCTATTAGCATTAATAGAGCATGGGAATGACTTTCTTTGTCCGGCCTTGATAATTCTTATAATATTCGCCAAGTTCATCCGCCATAAATTTTTCCTCAACCTTGATTCGGTAGAGGTATCCCAGGGTGACAGGAACCATCATCAACAGGATGGATAACCAGTTGGATATCGAAATTGAAATTCCCATGAAAATAATGAGCTGGCCAAGATAACCCGGGTGCCGGATGAATTTGTACAAGCCAGTTGAGATGATTTTATGGTTCTCCACTTTTGTCACGGAATAGGTAAAGTATTGCTTCAGCGTCAGGATTGAGTAAATTCGAACCATGAACCCGATAGCAAACAAGGCTATGCCAATGGCAAAGAACGTATTCCAGGGATAGATCCGGCCTATTTTTGTCGCCCCGATGGAAAATGACAGAGCATAACCAAGCGTAATGAGGCCATATAACAACCATAAACTGCCTTTATCGCTCGAGGTTGTGACCTTGATTTTGCTTCTTTGCCTGAGATTCAAAAACATTTCAAAGAAGCCATATAAGTACGAGACGGCGATAATGATGATGATTTTCGGGTCCATCGTTCTTTTTCCCTTTCTGAGTGAACTGAGCAATAAAGGCTGGTTGGTTTCCGTTTACTGCTGAATCTCGATGCGATCCACCTGGATCTGCGAGCCGTTGACGTCAGGCACATTACTGACCAAAGTCCCGTACAGATGGACGATCTTGCCGCTGTCACGCATTGCCTCGATATGGGACTTTACCGCCGGATCCATCGAGTTCGATTCCAAAATAAAGGTTTTGCCCCAAGTCCTGCCGCTCGAAATAGTCATCATACTGTGCGCCGGACGGCGTACGCTTGATGATGCCCCACCAATCCGTTATCTCTTCGGATGTACCTGGCGGCATGTAACCGCCCGAGGCATTTCCTCCGGGTTTGCCGCCACCTGCTATTGGGGTAAGCTCAACAGTTTTGGCCGGGGTTGGGCTTGCCTGTGCGCCTAAGCCGCACTCGCCCCGAAAATAGGCCCACTCATCACAGGTGCTGCCGTTTGGGAAAACACAAACTCCGGATTGGCTGCCATCAGCGGCAGAGTGAATTTCGAGTTTGTTGCCATGTTGAACGCAATAGACCGAGGCGGGATTTGGCATATTCACCGGTGAGGTGCTCGTCGCAGTCAGTTCAGGTTTCTGGATCTGAGGAGCCGTGCAGGCTGTTAGCGCCAGTAAAAGGATTAAAGCTGCAATCATTCTTTTCATTATTTCCTTCTTTCTTGTATTCCTTGCTATACCATGCTTGTGATGTAAATAATCCCGGTGAAAAAACCGACCGAGTTCGCCAGGATATGCACAATCATGCCAACATAGAGGTTCTTCTTGGTGGTTCCAAAGAGGAGCGGCAAGAGCCCAACGGTCCTGGTGATCAGCATCCAAGGTGTAAAGGTATGCACGGCCGCGAAGAGGAAGCTGTGGAACAATGGAGCCAGGCGCCCCTGCATTCTGGGCAATAAATAGCCGCGGAAATACAGTTCTTCTACGATGGGCGCCAAAAAGACGTTGAAAATCAAGAACAGCGTATACGTGACGATCAAGACTGGCCTGGAATATTGACCATCCAACCCGGAATTGATGTCCGGCACCCAGAAAAATAGCCGTGTCTGAAGAAAAATATCCACGGGTTTGAATACTGTAAATATGACGCCAACCAAGGTAAAAATCAGGATGGGCCAGATCATGTACTGCCACCAGGGGATTGAATTGCGATAGCCGAGGATGCCTCTCAGGGTAAAACGGCCCGACTTTTTCTTGCCCTGGACGAGCAGAAATCCAAGTTCGAGTGGAACGAGCACCAGGGCGAAGGCCAGCAGTTGGGCGAAGACCGAAGGATATCCCAGCCTAGCAACGGGCTGACGGGCGAGGAAGTAGAACCCTCCAACCAGGATACCGGGGAATAAGTGCAAAATGACGGACTGCGCCGTAGAATGTTTTTGGATAGGATCTTGCTGCATTTTATGCGTTTCCTTTACATGACTTTTTTGCCGTTCTTCGCCGGCCAAGCTGCATGCAGCAAAATGGCCGGTGTAGGCACCGTCGAAAGGTAAATGTCCCATCTCTACGCAATAAAGAATAGAATTCACGATAACCCACAGGTCGGTCGGTTTTGCACTGAACCGGTCAATAAACAGGATGGCGATCGTGATGACAAAGGCGATAAACCCAATAACCACACCGATTTGCAGCAGCGAAGTTTTCTGAATTGCTTGTTTTGCCTTTACGGCACAAACATCACCGGGGCAGTACTTCGTTTTTTCTTTATGGAACAACGGATAAAACTTGCAGCCCAAACAAATGCCGAACACAGATTCAAAGAACAAGAATATCAGGCAGATTTGGCAGATAATCCCGGTAATAAAGCTGGTTGAATTCATGACAACCAACAGCACGAATATGGTCGTGGCCAGCACCAGGCCGATCGTCCAGGCAAACTTTTTCTGAGCCGCGCCAACATATTCGGGGGTCTGATCACCTACGATCAACCGCCCGATAATTAATGAAGGTGAATACCTGGGACTGATCATCAACCGAATGATGAAATCCGCCAGAAACATGGTGTTAACCATCTTGATCAGGAAAAAGCTTTCTTTAAATATGATCAGCATCCAGGAAAAGAACATCAGGATAAACAGAATCCCTGCCGATGCTCGTATTTCTCGTTCGTTCAAGACGGGGATGTTATACCCTTCTACGGTTTCTCCAAATTGTCTTACTGTATTCATCTTTATTTCCTTGTTCATTGTTTCTTTCGGTTCAAATATGGAGAGGTTGGTTGAAAGTCAACCTCTCCCACACGCTTGTTTCCTGATGAGAGCAAAAGTCAAAAAAACTGGTATCACACCGCCGGGCTTGGAAGGCCGCGCACAGACACGTTCTCCCGCAGCATGACGACCCCGAGCCAGACGAGCCAGATGATGAGACCCAATCCATACACCACCATCAGGCCAAGCGAAGCCAGCACAACCGAGATGATGCCCGCTGCACCAATGACCACGCCAAAGTAGTTCAATACCCGTGGAAGCTGCCCTACCCGCAAGGCTGCCCAACTTAGCAGGAGAAACCATACGGCATTGACCATTGTTTCCCCACCGCCGCCGCCCAAACCGGTTTCCACTGAGTTTAGCATTACCCAGGCCACAGCAGCTTGAGCCGGGTTTTCACCATAGAGCTGGACAATAGTGCTTAAGTCTTTGATCGATAGGGTGCCAATCACGATGACTAGGAAGGCCCAGATCAGTCCAAAGGTGGTCACTGCCTGTGCCAGCACAGGTGAGCCCGCCTTCAACCGCTCATAGAGCGCCATTGACAGGAAAATCAGGCTCACGCCGAAAACCAAATATTGGATCAGGTACAATACGCGCATCAAAGCCTGGTTGTCCGCAAAGAAAGAAACGGCCTGGCCAGGGTCAGCGGAGCCGTATCCCCTGGAAGCCAGGGTAATAAACATCAAAATCGCCAAGAGGTTTGTAGATGCCCCGATGAGTGCGGCAATGCCGCCAACTTTCTGAAAGGTCTTCATTTTATTGTTTCCTATTTGATATACCTGCTGCGAGAGAACTGCCCATTCCAGCGGCTGAACTGGTTACAGGTACTATATCCAAATCAAGGTACTGTGTGATAGACACTTAAGGATTGTTCAAGGTGTTGTTGCGAGGATTGGGGAGAAGGGCTGTTCTGCGGAACTTAAGTTGCCGCGCAGCAGTACGATCCCCAGCCAGACGAACCAGATCATCTGGCTCAAACCAAAAGCACCAGTCAGGTCCGTCAACCCTGGGATGATGGAGAAGATGCCTACCGCGCCGACGATCAGGCCGAGGATATTCAAGCCCTTGCTCAACCCGCCCGCTCGCAGGGCAGCCAGGCTGACCAGCAGCGTCCAGAGACCGCCCAGGATTTCGCCATTGCCGTTGCCCAGCCCGCCTGTCACGGCTTCAATACCCTGCCAGGTCATCGCCGCCTGGACCGGGTCGCTGGCATAAAGCGCGATAACGGGATGGATCCCGGCATTGGAGACCATGCCGCTGGCAACCAGTGAGCCAGCCCAGATCAACCCAATCGCGGTTGCCACCTGCATCATTGCAGGCGCTGCATGCTTCAACCGGTCATGCAGCGCCAGCGCCAGGACGATCAAAAATACGCCAAAGAACACGTACATCAGCAGGTTGGTTGAAAAGATGATCATCGGCTTCTCGACGAGCAGCCGTCACCTTTTGGGCCGGGTCAGTGATGCTGGGATAGTCCAGAACGGCGAGAAAGATCGCCATGCCAATCAGATAGGCGGCTGCCATGTACAGCGCGGAGAAAGCGCCAAATTTCCGTAAGGTTTTCATGCTAGTTCCTTTTTTGAATGGATCCGAATAATTGGTTTTGATCCCGCCTGCCCTGAGGCGCGCCTTCTTTTGAAGCTATAAAAAGCTGACACCTTACGTTTCAGGGTTTTCTGTACCTTCTGGCTTGACGGAATTCACCGAGAGCAGGGTCAGGCCCACATCGCGCACTTTTTTCAGCAAGCCATGCAGGGCCGCCTGGTCGACCACCGGGCCGCTCAGGAGCGTGTCGCCGTTCTCATCCAGCGTGATCGTCATACCGTCGAACCAGTCTGCCCAACGGGCATTCAATTGTCCCTTGAGGCGGATTTCGTAATACGCTGTATTCGCGGTTGGCTTAGCCATCTTTTTGTGCCTCATTCTTTTCTCTCGTCGTTAATCTAGCTAAAGGATACCGTCCCATGTGGTGATGACGCATCATCACATGATGTGATTGATGTGGTGATTGATGACAGAAAACATAAACACCCACGCTGCGCGATGCTAGCTCCACTTCCAGGCATACCAGATCGTGACCCCATTGAACACCAGGCTGGCTACGAGCATAAATTTGTCATATAATGAGGGATAGGTGGGCAGGCCAACCAAATTGAATAGAAAGAAGAAGGCGGCCACGATGATATTCGCCCAGCGGCTCACCGGTTGGGGCAGGACCAGGGTGAGGAATACCATCAAAATTGGGATGAGCATCAAGATGGCAATTCCCAACCAAATGCCCGTGATTGAAACTCATGTTTGCCATTGATTTCGCAAAGTCGCCGCTGCAAATGCGCAAGACATCGTCGTAAAGATAGATGAGCGTGACGACCACCCAGGAAGCGGATAGCAAGATTTTCGTATCCATGATGAATTTACCCCTCCGCCGTGATGGTAATGACCACGCTGCCGCGTTTGTGGCCCGTGTCCGCGTAACGGTGGGCCTCGGCGGTTTGCTCCAGAGGGTAGCACCGGTCAATCACCGGTTTGAGTTTCCCGGATTCAACCAGTTCTTTGAGAAAAACCAGGCCTTCTACGCGATCAGGCGCCATCCCGGCGATCACTTTCTTACCGCCAGTCAGCCCAGTCCAGGCCATTTGAGTAAAGGATTCCAAACCACCTGCCCCGGCCAGGTACAGCCCGTTTGGCTTGAGAGAGGATTTATCGCGGCCAAACGAAGACTTGCCTGGGACCATATCCAAAATCACATCATAGGTCTGGCCGTTCTGGGTGAAATCCTCCTTGGTGTAGTCGATGACATGCTCTGCCCCGAGGGTCCGCACCATCTCCAGATTCCGCGTGCTGCACACGCCGGTGACTTCCGCCCCATAGTATTTGGCAAGCTGGACGGCATAGACGCCGGTACAGCCCGAAGCGCCAATAATCAGAATTTTCTGTCCGGGCTGAAGTTTGGCCATATCTCTCAAAAAATAAAGCGCGGTGTTAGCGCCAAATGGGATGGCAGCAGCTTCTGCCCAGGTCATATTTGCCGGTTTCAGGGCCAGACTGGCGTCTTCAGCCATGCAAATATACTCGGCATACGCGCCGTATTTTAAACTGATGCCAAAGACCTGATCACCCTTCCTGAACAGTCTGACCTCCTTGCCAACTTCCAAAACTTCACCCGACAACTCTATTCCGAGGATCGGCTGCCGGGGTTTGCGCAGGCCGGACATCAAATGAGCGATGAAACCAAAGCCCGGCGGGACAAAGGTAAAACCGCGTGCGTTGCAGTCCCCAGCCGTGACCGAGGTGGCATGCACCTTGATCAGCACTTCATTGTTCATTCGGCGTAGGCTTTTCCACTTCTTGCAGATGCAGAACATCGGCAGGGCCGTACTGTGTGTAAACAATCGCTTTCATAGGGAACTCCTCATTCAATTGGCTTGAGCAGGTTGGGTTACGGGCTGGCCTTCAGGGATGTAACGCTTCCAGGCATACCAGACGATGAATAAATTGCAGGCGATAACGACCACGCTGTAGAACAGGTAATGAAGGGTGGGTGTCGTTCCCAAACCCATTGTCCCAATCTCGATGACGACCATCAGGATGGCGGCGATGATATTTGCCCAGCGATTTGCCGCGCCCTTCAATACCCGGGATAAGAAAATCATGGCAAAAGGGATCTCCATCATCAGGGCGCCTGCCAGTAAAAATCCCTGCGTGATGGTGATCTCCCCAACATTCCCCGCCAGAAATCCCTGCAGGGTTCCCGGCTCCATGTTCGATAGAATATCCCGGTAAATGTAATTGACCGCCAGGAATATCCACAATGCTGAGAACAAAACTTTTGGATCGATCTTTTTCATCGAATTTCCACTGGTATTCATCTTTGCTGCTCCTTGTTGTTTTTTCTTTCACTGTTGATCTGTCCAAAGGATACCGTTCCACTTGATGATGTGTCATCACCAAATGATGTGAGTGAGTTTGTGATTGTTATTGAAAAACAAAAATCCCCGGCAGATGGTTTTCAAAAACCTGTCGGGGTTGGAATTGGGGTTTGCGGGGTACCTAGAACAAATCGAGCTCCTCAGCCCGGCGGACGGCCGCCCGCCGATTATTGACCCCCAGCTTGCTGAAAATGTTTGGCTCATGTTTAGTACAAGTGATTCGGTACAATAGGGAGTATGGATTTTCCGATTACCGAATTAATGGATCACGAAGCATGTCTTCGCTGGCTGGAAGAATACTTTCATCCACAGGGGCTGAAATGCCCGCACTGTCAGGCGAGTATTGAGCAGTCTAATCAGTTTCGACAAACGAAAGCGAGTGAACTGCCGGTTTACCGCTGTAAAAAATGTCAGGGCATCTACAACGTGTATAGTGGGACCATTTTTGCAGGACGTGAGTTTCGACCCGCACAAGTGGTCTTGTTCTTGCGGGGCGTCTTGCAAGGAGCACCAACCGCGCAACTGGCGCGAGAACTGGAGATCAGTCGAAGCATCATAAACGAAGTTCGTCATCAGTTGCAGGCGAATGCCGAACAGGAACAACCGCAAGAACCGTTGGAAGATTTGGAAGTGGAAACCGATGAAATGTTCCAAAATTCGGGGGAAAAAAGGTGTGTGGCACGGCAATCCCCTCGATCCGCCCAGAAAACGAGCCAATAAGCGTCGCGGACGAGGAACATATGCCAACGACCGTCCCCCAGTTTGTGGTGTAATCGGGCGCACTTCCCACCAGGTTCGGTTTCGGGTCATGAAAAATACCAAAGGTGACACCTTATGTCCTTTCGTTGAGCGGTTTACGAAACCAGAGGCGACCCTCTATACCGACGAGTATGACAGTTACAATTGCCTTAAGCGAATTCGACATAGCGTTTGTCATGCGGAGAAAGAATGGGCGCGCGATGAGGATGGGGATGGAATTCGGGAAGTTCACATCAATACCAATGAGAGCGTTTGGACGGGATTACGCAATTTCTTACGTCCCTTCCGAGGAGTTCACAAAAACTATCTCTCTGGTTATGTAGCCATTTTTGAACTGACGATGAACCACAAACATCTCTCACCCGACCTGGTCTCCTCAATTGTTCGCGTTCACTTGTACTAAACATGAGCCAAATGTTTTTCGTGTGCGTGCGAAAAGTATTTGGCGAAATGACCAATTGACCGGCAATTTCTGGGCCGCTTAGTTCGGTACGGAGCAGCTTGAGCACTTCCAGCTCGCGTTCACTTAACGCCTCTATTAGAGGCGCCGGCTCTATGTGAGGCGCTGGCTCCATCAAGCCCACTTTTTTGGGCTGAGTTATTGCGTGATTCGCTTCTGTACGCCCGAAACCGGTGAGGAGCCTTTCCACATAAACGAGCAGCGGATGGTTCTGGCCGCTCGGTTGCTGCTTCATCCGCGCGCGCAAATCCAGCAGAAGCGAACACATTGGCTCGCCTTCATCCACAAACAGGCGGAAATAGCCCTCCGGTTCGGCCAGGGTTAGGGCGCGCTCCAGTGACGCCAGCGCCAGTGGCATGTTTCCGCGGTACTTGGGATCGTCGCTCGCCACGCGAGCGACCACCTGATGGGCAACCGCCTGCGCCACCAGGATTTCAATGACGCTGCCAGTCCTTCTTTGCGCTTCGGCTGCTTTCAACAGGCGCTCCAGCAATCCAACTGCTTGCAGAAAAGCTTGCGTGCTTTGGTGGGTCTGATATTCGGCCATCAGCACCCGGGCCAGGGTGAGATGCTCGAACTCGCCCAGGTAGCTGACTTCATCGTCAGCCGACAGTCCCCGCGCACGCGCCCAATCCTGAGCCAGAGCCAACCGGCCTCGCTTGAGATACACATTCGCTTTCAAGGCCTCGATCGGGCGGGCATCTGGGATGGGGGTCTTGACATACGCGCGCCCGGCTTCCTCTAACAAGGCCAGCGCAGCTTCCAAATCTCCCTCATCCTCTTTGAGTCGGGCTTGAGCAACACCCCAGCGGTACGACCAGTCGACCAGCGTGGTTTGCTCACCCATCTCCGCTGCTTTTTGCAAATGCTCCGCGGCGGCGGCATCCTCCCCCATTTCATGGTAAAGCTGCGCCAACCCGAGATAATGGTGCGCAGTGATCTGCTGCGCATCCTGGCCATGTTTTGCGGCAAGCTATAAAGATTGCTGGTAGGTCTTGACCGCTTCATGCAGACGCCCCTGAGCGACCAGGATATCCGCAAGGGCAAAGGCGCTGGCAACGACAAAAACGATATTGCCCGCCTTGCGCGCACTATTCATCCAATCAACTAAGGCAGTGCGAGCCGATTCCAGGTCTCCGCTGGCCCAATGGGTGACTTCCAGCGTGATTGTAGCCTGGGCTCGCCTGAAAAAGTCATCTTCTGGAAGGAGTTGGAGCGCCAGTTCAGCATATTTCACTGTGGCGGAAAAATTGCCCTGAACCTGGGCGTTATAGGCGCGGGTCATAGCGATCATCGCTGGCAGGGCGTTTAACTGGGATGCATCCGTCACAACCAGCTCACCGCCCGAGCCATTCAGGCAGCGCTCTGCATCCTGCAAATGGTTTTCGCTAGCCTCTGGCTCACCCGCATCCATGAACGACAGGGCTATCTGTGTGAGGAGCACTGGCCGAATACGGACCACGTCTTCAGGCAATTTATTGACCCAGCCTAACCAGGAGGCAGTCTGGAAACGATTATCCATTCCCTGATAAGCCGCCTCAGCCAGCCCCGCCGCCCGCCCAAAATCGCCGGCAGCAAAAGCATGCTGAAAAGCCTCGGACCCATCGCCGTTCTTTTCATACCATCGGCTGGCGCGGAGATGATATTCTACAATTTCTGCGGGAGACAGGCTTTGCCTTAACCGCTGGCAAAGCAAATCTCCAAAGAGATGATGGTAGCGATACCAGCGTCGCTCGTTATCCAGAGGAACAATAAACAGGTTTGCGTGCTCAAGGTATTCTAGCGTTTTCTGCCCAGTGCCCGCTGGACAGTTCAAGACGGCATCGCACAGCTGCCCGCACAGCCGCCCGAGGATGGCGGTGCGCAGTAAAAAAGCTTGGACCTCAGCGGTTTGCCGCTGCAGCACCTCCTCAACCAGGTAGTCCAACACAAAGCGGTGGCTGCCGGTGAAGGATTGAATGAAACCGGCAGCGTTTGAGAGTCCCTGCATGGATTGGCCTTGCAGAGCAAGGGCTGCCAGCTGCAAACCAGCGATCCAACCTTCGGTGCGAGCTTCTAGAGCGGTGACATCTCCATCAGAGAGGTTCAACCTCATCATTCGGTTAAGAAACTCCACAGCTTCAAAGATGGTAAAACGAAGATCGTCAGCGCGCAGTTCGGTCAACTCAGCGCGGGCACGCAGCCGGGAAAGCGGCAGGGACGGGTCCTCGCGCGTGGAGATGACCACATGCATCTGCGGTGGCAGGTGATCGATCAGAAAGGTAAGGGTTTGAACCACTGATAGCGAATCAAGAGAATGGTAGTCATCCAGGATGAGGATGAAATTATCGGGGATGGTGGTAATTTCGTTCAGTAGGGCGGTCAGAAGCAATTCATATTGCGGTAATTGAGACGATTGAAGGGCACCCAATAGCCCTTCGCCAAGGCCTGCCTTAATCTTCTGTAACGCTGCGATCAGATATGCGATGAACCGTGCGGGATCACTATCCCCTTCATCCAGAGATAACCAGGCGACCGGCAGACGGCCGTCATGGACCCACTCACTGATTAGGGTTGTTTTTCCAAAGCCGGCCGGGGCAGAAATTAACGTGAGCTTTCTAGTCAACCCCTCATTGAGCCGCTCGATCAGACGAAATCGAGGGACAGTTTTAGCCCGAGGTGGGGGAATGTATAATTTCGTGGCTAAAATAGATGCAGGCATGAGTTAAGTATACTGGGAATGTATAGATTACACCCAGCACGCCGATCAACGAACCAGGATTATTCAATGACTTGAGGTACGTCATTGATTACATTGGAAACTAAGTTTCCTTAAATTTCTGGTTGTCAGGCTGTACCTTAACATAGTGCGAGTTGAGTTTCGAACGAGCGGACTGGATCGAAAACTGCCAATGGATCTGGATGTGAGCGGCATCTCGCTCTGTAATTAAGGCCAGGATCTCTTTCTCTAAACGTTCCAGGGTCGGAATGCGACGGTTCAAACACAGCCGAGATATAGCGGAAAACTCAATCTCAATCATATTGAGCCAACTGGCCGATTTGGGGGTGAAGAAGAATTCAAAGCGGTCGGCCAGGGCTAAGGCTTGATCGGCAGGCAGGTTCTCATAAAAGGCACTGATGTCATGCGTGTTGAGATTATCCTGCACGAGGCGGATCTTCTTGGCGGTTGGAAATTGAGCTGCCAGGGCTTGAAAAAACAGGGCATACTCGCGTTTGGTGCGTTGCGGATGGACTTGGGCCACCCGCCGACCGGTTAATGGCTCAATGGCAGCCAGCAGCGCACAAGAACCGAACTTTTCATAGGCATAATGCTCTTTGCGCACCTGTCCACTTTGCAAGGCCAACGGTTCCACGGCATCGCCAATCAGAAAACAGGGTCGTTCGTCAAAGCAGACCACCGGATAGTCCGGATCATAAGGCAGCGCATACAATGCCAAAATGGTTTCCATACGTGCCAGAAAGCGGCTATCCAGCTTTCCCAGGCACCAGGTTCGCTTTAGATGCGGTTTTAGTTCGTTTTTTTGAGAATGGTGCGCACTTCGGTATGTGAAATCCCTTCCACATACTCCAGTTCCACCGCTTTGTCGGCTAACAAGCGCAAACTCCATTGGGCATAACCTTCCGGTGGTTCGCTGCACGCTAATGCTGTGATTTTGGCCCGTTGCTGCCCATCGATTACAATCGGTCGGCCTGAGCGAGGTTGATCCTGAAGGACTTGCAAGCCTCGCGCTCGATAATCCTTCGCCCAGCTTGAGACACTGGGGATACTCACCTGGAGCGTTTTGGCGACTTCGGTAAAAGTCTTACCTCGATCCAGTTCCAATAAGCCTAAGGCCCGTCGATACGCGCTTGCTTTCAGTTCACCTTTCCGGATAAGTGCGTCCAAAAAAGCCCGATCTGTTTCCGTCAGTTTTACATGCTCTTTTTTCATCCACCCATTTTCACCTACCGCTTCTTATTTGTCAAAATCTGCAACTTTCTTACTTTCCAATGTATTGATATTAAGGCGGCTTAGCTTAGCAGGTTTCCAGATCAAGACTACAACGACTGCCATGACCACGTAGGGTAAATATTCTAGCCAGTTATAAAGAGGAGATCGCGTTATTCCGGAAGACAATACCTGGGCAGCGTAGGTGTATATCCAGTGGAACAGGATCGCAGACCAGAGACTCTTTTGGGTGTTGTTGTAAAGCCACGTATAAAAAATCGAACTGGCCATCAACTTTATCAGGAAGCCAATGAATGGGACTCCCAATTCATGCTGCGACGTGCCCACGATCATAAACAACGGTAGATGCCACAAAGCCCAAACCAAACCGACAATCAAGGATGAAGTCAATGCATTCCAGCGCGTCTGAAGTCTTTCCAATGCATATCCGCGCCAACCGATTTCTTCAGAAAGCGGGCCAAGGATCAGAAGCGGTAAAAAACTGCCCAACTGCGCCAAAAAAAGAGTTCCATCAAAAGTGTTACCGAGGAGTTTGTTAACGTAAGTTTTGTGCAATCAGCGAGCAAAGTGCTTTAACCGTCAAAAAACAGCATTTTGAGCAAACGGCAAAGTTAACTGAACCGCCCATTGGTTTTGAACAGAAAGGGACTGGCCAGCGAACAGGCTGTGGTCCGTGAACCTTAACAAACAACCTTGCTCCTGCCAAATCACCCAGGCAGACGTATGAGCGGCAACCAGAACTTGCTGTTTTACGCCGAGATGGGCCGAGTTCAAGCAGCTATCGGGAAGCTGAGGACACTGTTCGCGCAGCCAGCGGGCTGCCCAGCGGACAAAGTTGGCTGCAAAAACGGCGAATTGTTCTTGCAAAAAGATCGCTGGAGCGGAGCGAACTTTCAAATGGTGCATGGCGAACCCATTTTTCCCTTCTTTAATGCCAGCTTCAATCAGCTGGCGCGCATTATAGTGGTGAAACCAGGTGGGCAGATCGGTGGTGACGGGATCTTGCCCAAAATGGATGAGGGTGCCAAAGCGTTGGGTTTTGCCAGTATAGAAACGCTCCAGGCCGACATCCAACGGATAGGGGAAATCGGCAAAGGTGCGCTGTTTCCAGGCGATCATTTCGGCATTGTTCCCCACCCGGATCCAGTTCGTCTGAGCCTGCGTTTCCAGCTTCAAGCGGGGTGTCAGCCAGTCACTATAGGGCTTGGTGTAGACTTCATAGCCCATCTCAATCAACCAGGCCACATTCTCGCGTGTCCCAAAACCGGCATCGATCCGAAAAACGGCTTGGATCGGAAAGAGATTGCTTTGGTTATCAGTTTCGAATGCCTGCAAGCGTTGTTGCAAGCGCACAGTCCGCAGGTGCGCGATCACGTCCTGCTGTTGGTGCGCCTGCAACTGCTTTTCCTGCTGGACGATCTTCTTTTCACAACGCGCTAAACGACCCTGCCACATCGTCAGTTTTTGACGGGCCTTGGCCAAGGCACTGTAGGGGCGTTCCGGGCGGTTTTTTACCTGGTAATCGGCCTCGGACTGCGCCAGAATTCCCTGCTGTTGCGCCAACTGTGCCTCGATTTCCGCTCGTTTAGCCTGGCTGTCGGCCAATGCTTTCTGACGTACCGCAATTTCGTCCTGAAACTGATGGGTTTCGGCTTCCAACGCTCGAATTCGTTCCTTCAGAAGATCGGTTCGGCGCAAGGGACGCATCCCGGTGCGCTGTTCAGCCGCCTGAACCAGCGCTTCTGCTTGTGTCGCGGAAACCGTATCGCCCGGATGATCCACCACCGACAGCCAGAAGCGGCCATACGTTGAGCTATGCAAACTCACCATCGCGGCCTGATACCCCAGGTGCAAGCCATCCCCCATGTGTCCATACGCGACACCCGGATAGCTGGTACTGGTGTTGGAAACGGGTCGATCGGTCAAATCGCCATCATAGACCAACCGTCCGCTCCGTTTCAGGGCTTGCATGATCTCCTCGGCCAGAATGGGCTGGGTGATTTGCTGCAAAACTTGGGCAATTTGATCGGCCTCTGGCTGACTAATCCCCGATAGGGTGCGGCTCACACCGCTGTAATCGGCCCAACCGGCTTGCAGCCAGGCTTTGGCGACGGCCTGGTCCTGGTCGATGGGGTGAGCGGAGCGGCTGAGATCTTGGAGATGCGGCAATCCGGCCAAAATGGCGATGAAAAACTCCAAAATTTTGGTCTGCGGGCTATGCTCGACCGTCTTTTGGTGCAGCGCGACGCCTTCAATATCGCGGATCATGCCAATACTTTGGGCAAATTGTCCCCAGGCAACCAGCATGGCGTGGTGGGTGAGGGTATCCGGTTGTTTCTCGCTCATGTTTGCTCCTGGGTTTTTCAGGAGCATAACGGATTTTGAGCTTTTTTGTTAAAGTGCAGTTTTTTTCGGTTTAAAGCAACTTGCTTTCCAGTTGCACAAAAGTTACGCTAAGGGCAAGCTGCCCTGCCGTTCCAGCAATTACAATCAGAAAGGAAAACCCATACCAACGCCAGCCAAGTTTGAATTGAATCATACGCTGACCTAACTGGCGCAATCCATACACCCCTTCCTTTTTCCAGGTCAGAAAAAATGCCAACAGGGAAGGCACAAATGGCCCGATGAGAAATAATGCGATCGCCCAGGCGGGACCTTTAATATCGCTCACGAAACTAATTGCCGGAACCTTAAGAAGAGCCAAAGGACCCCAGAAAATGAAATAAGAAAATGCGAGGGTAAATCCGAGAAAGGCATAGGCTTCCTTCACTGTTTTCGTACTTTTCATTTTTGTCTCCTTTATGGTTGAACAGTCATGTTTGATCATATTGACCAAAACTTCATTATCCTTGGATGCATGTTTTTCTACTTCTTTCAACGGAAGAACATCGGGGGAACCGTATTTTGTGTATATCACTGCTTTCATGCGTTATCCTCCAAATTTGATCTGACCTGGCGCAGCCAACTACCCGGCAAATTCAAGAACCGTTTTTCCCACGCTGCGACGTTTACACCTTTAATCAAAAGCCACAAATAAAATAACAACTCTCCAATAAAAGTAAACAAGCCAAAAATCACTAAATCAATAGTGGGAAAAAGGAAGAACACAACGGCCTGTACCGTATAGCTTAGCCCTGCGAGCATCAACACGATGCCCAAAATTCTAGGGATGAAACCCGACTTGAAAACCAAATAACCCAGGAGAAGCACCCAAAAGGAAAGAAGCTGGGCGATAAAAGTTCCGTATTTACGCAGCTCGAGAAAGAACATGACCAAGGCGTTCAACTGACCGGATGTGAATGCGGTTATATAACCAGCGCCGCTCGACAGCAGCAGGACGGCGAAATGGTTCAACTCATTGAGCATCGAGATCGGGAAACAGAGCAGAGAGAATACAACCATCAGGGATGCGATGTTCTTGTCTACGGGTTTGAGTAACTGGTATAAAACGAGGGGCAGTACCATCAACAGCATCAGGCGGATCAAATCACTCACCAGGGAGAGACGGATAAGCGCTTCAGAAGCCGCGATATTCTTGACGGTTACCGCAGCGTCTCCCGGCACGATCAGGCCCGGACGAATAAAAAGTTCGGTGATCATCCCCAGCAAAAATATGAGTAGAAACACGAACGCCGCAGCTCTAGCGATTGTTTGGGGCGAATGGATTCTTTCTTTGTCTATCATTGTTTTTCTCCTGGCGTTACCGGGTTTTTATGGGGTTTTGACACCACCGGCAAGGTGAAGGGCTCTCCACTCTCAAGTGTTGAGAGCCCTTCATTCAGAATGACGATCAGCTGGCGAGCGAGCCGCTCGGGTTTGCGCCATACACTTCGTTTCTTCCTGTTTTCTCAGGCAGGGCAGCCATCGCAGATGGATTGAATCCCTTCACGATCAACCAGACCGCCATCACGATTTCCTGTGGGAACATCACCATTTCCAAATAAAATCCAATACCGGAATCCATGTGAAAGAAATTCAACAGGGCTGCGGCCATAGAGGTAACCACGGCAATCAAGCCCCAAACGGACAACCAGCGGGGGATCAGCCGGGTACGGTAGAAGGTGAGGTAGATACACGTAGCCCCAATGAGAAAAATGATGGAACTGACCGGGGCTTTAAGGTTTTCGAACTGATATAAGACATTGCCGATGGACTGTAAAGCAACCGAATCAGCCCCAGGGGCAGTGTATTCGTTGCCAACCGCCACAAGGGTCAAAATATTGAGGGTCGTAACACAATAAAAGATTCCCTCCAGTGCCCCGCGAAAAAGGACCATCCCCATCGCCAGTTCTTTGCTAGTTTTTCTGATGACCGGGTAAAGAAAAACCGTCATCGCCACCAGCGAAATCCCCATCATGAGGGTTAAAAAAGCACCCCCGGTAAGCCGGGACGAATTAGCGGCAGCGAGGCTCAGGACATCCACACCAGCAAGCGATTTGCCTGAAATAATCGAGGTAAGCACTTCGCCGCCAATCAACGCGCCCGAAACCCCAAAGACCGTCCCCATAAAGTAAAGGACGCCTGCCATGACTGCATTCATTCTGCACGTATTCATTTTTCATCTCCTTGTATGCATTCATTTCTACAATCAAAAGATACAAGGTAATCTAATGAGGCGTCATCATTACATGTGATGATGGAGGTAATGATTGTTGGATCGTAGCATTGTGAGGGAAACAAAAAAAGAACCAGCAGGTGTTTTAAGCTGCCTGCTGGTTTGTTGGATTTCGTTTTAAGGGATTGTTACAACAAATTGAGTTCTTCGGCGTGGTGGACGGCAGCCCGGCGGTTGTTTACCCCCAGCTTGGCGTAAATACTCTGGGTATGGGTCCGCACGGTGTTTAGGGATACCATGAGTTCACGGGCAATTTCCGGGCCGCTCATTTCCGTTCTGAGCAGCCTGAGCACTTCCAGCTCTCTTCCGCTTAAATGTTCAACCAGAGGCGGCGTCTCCAAAGGAGACGTTGGCTCGATCAAAGGCTGAGTGAGAAGCTTTTTACCTTCAGTCTTTTCAAAGGTCGTCAGCAATTGGTTTCCATATTTCTGGGCGATCCCGTGTTTTGTAGCCTCTTGCAGCAGTGCTATCATGGGCGAGCCTTCATCCACAAAGATGCGGACATAACCCTCCGGCTCGGCCAGGGTAAGCGCGCGCTTCACAGGCGCAAGCGCAGATGTGAGATTATCCTGCGCCTGGTAAGCGAGAGCCTGCAATACCAATAACTCGATCACGCTGCCCAGCCGGTTTCCTTCTTCCGCTGCTTCCAACAGGCGATCCAGGAGTCGCATGGCGGAGTGAAGAGCGCTACCTGACCGGTCATTCTGATATTGGGCGATGAGGACCCGGGCTAGCGTGATGTATTCATACTCCCGCAGATAACGAAGGTCATCGTCAGGAGATAGTCCTTCCACACTGACCCACTCCAATGCCTGGGCCAACCGGCCTTAGAAAAGCCAGATGCGAGCTTTCAGCGCAGATATGGGACTTGAGTCGGGTAAGGGAGTCCGGATATACAATCGTTCGGCCTCGTCCAAAAGAGAAAGTGCCTTATCATGATCGCCCTGAGTGACGCTGAGACGAGCCTGGGCAATATACCAGCGGTATCGCCAAACCGGCAACTCCGTTTTCTCCCCCAATTCCTTGCTGCTGCGGAATTGCTGCGCGGCAGCCTCACGTTGATCCTGTTCAAGATACAGTTCACCTAATTCCCGATGCAAATCGGCTGCATGAGGAGAAACCAGTTCGCCCTGATCCACTAGATATTGCAGCAACTGCTCGATTGTCCGGATCGCATCGTGGAGACGCCCCAAAACCAGCCGGATCTCTCCCAGGACCACCGTTGTACTAATCGCATCCGGGATGTTTCCGACTGCCCGCAATTTCAGAGTGTAATTAGCGAAAACCTGGTCCGCAGCTTTCAAGTCCCCACTGGCCCAGTAGGTCATCCCCAGCATCATAGCTGCCTGGTTTTGCCGATAAGAATCGCCTTCAGGTATGAGCTCAAGCACCCGGCTGGCGTACCAGACGGTATCTTGCGTATTGCCACGCGATTGAGCGATATAGGCGTGGCCGATCGCAATGGTTGCTGGCAGCGATTTCCATTGTTCCTGGTCTACAACAACCATCGCAGTAGATTGGGTTTCCGGCTGCGCTTTTATGGAAGATGCCGGGTCTAACCATCGTTCGGCGTTCTGCATACGAGCTTCTGCGGCTTCCAGCTCACCGAGTCCTAATAAAGCGTAGGCATAGCAGACATTGAGCACCGGCCGGGCGTGAACCAACTCTTCTGGCAGCGCCTTAACCCAGGAGAGCCATGCAGCCGGCAAGATACTTCGCTCCTCGGCAGCCGGCCAGGCCAGTTCAATCAGATCCGCTGCGCGTTCGAAATCCTTTGCAGCCAGTGCATAGCGGATCGCGTCGGATCGCAGACCGTTCTGTTCAAACCATGAACTTGCCCGTCCATGCAGAGCAGCTACCCGGTCTAGCTGTTCCTCCATCAAATATGTTTGCAGAACATCCGCGAAGAGGCGGTGATAGCGGTACCACTTGCGCTGATCATCGAGAGGAATGAGGAACAGGTTGCTGTGTTCCAGAAAATCAAGCATTTCTTTGCTATCTTCACGCTCAGTGACCGCATTGCATAAGGACGCAGATAACCGGTCGAGAATGGCTGTTTGCAGTAAGAAGCTCCGGATCTGTTCAGATTGGTGCTGAAGAACCTCCTCGACTAAATAGTCCAGTACAAAACGGTGACTGCCTGTAAAAGCCTGAATAAAACCCGCGATATCGTCCCTGCTTTGTAGGGAAAGGGACCCTTGCTGCGCAAGCGATTGCAGTGCAAGAGCGGCCAATTGCAGACTGGTGATCCATCCTTCGCTGCACGTTTCCAAGGCGGCGACGTTTTCCGATGAAAGGTGGAGGTTCATCATCTGATTAAGAAATACATCGGCTTCCGTGGGAGTAAAGCGCAGGTCGGCGGCGCGCAGCTCGGTCAATTGACCCCGAGCGCGTAAACGGGCCAGGGATAGATGAGGATCCTCGCGGGTAGTAATGACCAGGTGCATTTGTGGCGGCAGGTGATCGATCAAAAAGGTGAGGGCAGCGTCGATTGGTTCGGAATCAATCAGGTGATAATCATCCAGAATCAGGAGGAAATGATGCGGGATGGTTGCAATTTCATTGAGCAGTGTTGCTAACACGAATTCATTGATTGTATTCAGCGGCTGCGAGGGTTGAATGGCTTCCAATACCCCTTTTCCAACCTCTTTTGAGATGGTTTGCAAAGCTGCCACCAGGTAAACCAGAAAGCGAGCAGGATCGCTATCCCCTTCGTCTAATGACAACCAGGCGGCTGCCAGTTCGCGCTGCTGTTTGCAGATAGCGACCCATTCGCTGATCAGAGTCGTTTTTCCAAAGCCGGCGGGAGCGGAAACCAGGGTCAGTTTCCGTCCCAAAGAAAGGCCCTCATTCAGCCGTTCAATCAAGCGGGGGCGGGTAATCAACTTCGGCCGAGGCAAGGGGATATAGAGCTTCGTAGCCAGAACAGGCGCCAACATAGAACCATTATAGACCAACCCAGTGGAGATGACTGCTTTTTTCATTGATATAGCTTATCCACCCGGTTGCCATGCTCTATCACCAGAAGATGTATAATCCACTTTAGGATGCTTTCCTCTCTTCTTTCCACCAAGCTCTTCATTCCGCCCGTTCGCCCAGGCGCCATTGCCCGTCCGCGGTTGACGGAAAGGCTGCTGTCTGGAGTAAACCATCCAGGCAGGTTTACGCTGCTGTCGGGACCAGCCGGTTTTGGGAAAACAACCCTGCTCAGTGAGGTTATTGCCCAGATACAGCAGCAACGCGAACCAGAGGGTGGCGAACCGAAGGTTCACGCTCGCGATCCTTTGGTTCGCACCGTTGCCTGGCTTTCGTTGGATGAAGGGGATAACGATCCGAACCGGTTTTGGAACTACCTGATCACCGCCTGCCAATCCGTCCTGGGAGAGGTTGGTGAGACCGCGCTTGCGTTACTGCGTACACCCCAGCCATTCTCGGATGATACGATCCCCACCCTGCTGATCAACGATCTGACCAGCCAGAAACACTCCTTGGTACTGGTTTTAGATGACTACCACACCATTCAGAATACCGCCCTGCATGCCAGCCTCTTGTTTCTGCTGGACCACCTCCCGCCGAACCTGCACCTGATTGTTTCCACACGCACCGATCCACCCTGGCCACTGGCCCGCTACCGGGCTCGCAATCAGATGATCGAAATCCGCGCGCAGGATTTACGCTTTACCCTGCAAGAAGCGGCGGCATTTCTCAACCAGACGATGGGTTTGTCTTTATCTACCGATGCTCTGGCGGCCCTGGAGGAGCGTACCGAAGGCTGGATTGCCGGCTTGCAGCTGGCGGCCTTATCCATGCAAGGCAGGAACGATGTTAACGCCTTCATCCAGGCTTTTACCGGCAGCCATGTCTACATCGCCGAATATCTGGTCGATGAAGTCCTCAAGCAGCAGACGGAGGAAATGCAGGCGTTCTTGCTGCAAACTTCCATCCTGGACCGTTTGAACGGGGATTTGTGCGAGGTGGTTACCGGCTGCGCGGATGGACAAGGCAAACTCAAAGCCTTGCAGCGCTCGAATATCTTCATCAGTCCTTTGGACGACGAAGGTCAGTGGTTTCGCTATCACCACCTGTTCGCCGATCTACTCAAGGCGCGACTTCAGAACAACCTGTCAAAAGTGGATATTCAGGCATTGCACCAGCGCGCAGCCAAGTGGTTCGAACAGTGCGGAATGTTTGTTGAGGCAGTCGATCACGCTCTGGCAGCAGCGGATACACCAAATGCTGCCCGGTTGGTAGAGGAAGCCGCCCTACCGATGATCCTCCAGGCCCATGTGCGCACCGTCGAACGCTGGCTGCAAGCCATGCCTGCTGAGATAGTCGAAAATAGTCCCAAGATCAACATGGCCTATGCCTGGATGAACTTGCTGCGCGGAATGCTGCCAGCGGCCATGCCCTTTATCGATCGATTGCGGATCCTTTTTTCTCAAGCGGAAACGGAGCTATGGAGCATCGCCCTGCAGGCCGAGTGGTTAGCCATCCAAGCTGAGCTGCTGATGTCTCAAGGGAAACCGGCGGAAAGCCGCGATCTGGCCATCCAGGCACAGAAGATGCTGCCCGAGGTGGATCCGAATATCCACAGCATGATCTATGTAACGCTGGCAAAAGCCTACCAACAAACGTTCGATTATGAGCGCGCGGCGGAGGTCTTCCAAATGCTTGTCCAGGATGCCCAGCGCATCGGCGATATGACCCTGGAAGTGCTAGGCACTTCTGGTCAGGCTCAGATGGTGTTGAAGCAGGGACGGCTGCATCGCACGTATGAAATTGTTCAGGAAGCGATCCGCCGGCTGGAAATATCTGGCAAGAAAGTCCCATTCAGCGCGACCCTGTATGGTGAGCTTGGAGAGGTTTACTTTTACTGGCATCAGTTTGATCTGGCCAGCGAATACCAACGTCGCTCCATGGAAGCCAGTGGAAAAAGCGGTTACAGCGACCCCGAAATCTATTTTCACCTCATGCAGTCCAAAATCAGCCAGATGGAAGGCGATTTGGATGGTTCGATTCGCGAAATGGAGCAAGCCAGCCATCTGGCAGGCATCATCCCACCGGTCATGGTCCGCGAAAATGTCCTTGCGCAACAGGTGCGCGTGGATCTGGCTACCGGCCGGCTGGCAGCCGCCGAACAGTTGCTCGAAGCAGAAGGCTTCCGCTTCGGGAAAACATTTGATTTTCCTGCCCTCGCTCCCGAGGCGCCCGTCCCCTTGGAAGCTGGCCTGTTATATAACAGCGCCTTGCGCGTTCTGTTATACGATGCGAATAAGGAACCGGATCCTGTAGTGTTGCGGGGTGGGATCGACTTAGCTGAGCGCGTATACCAGGGAGAACGCCATTGCCAGCATCTACCAATCGCGCTAGAAACCTTACTGCTGCTCAGCCAGATGTATGCTGTCCTGGGCGATGTACAGAACAGCCTCAGCACCGCTACAAAAGCACTCGAACTAGCCGAACCTGAGGGGTTTATCAGCCCCTTTATTGAAGAAGGGCAACCGGTCGCTGATTTGCTCACTGAACTGTTGAATGGCAATCTGCCAGAAAAGGTGCAGCCAGCCTATATCCAGCAGCTATTGGCCGCTTATCCCAACCCACACCCCCCTCAAGTAGAAACTCGCCCACTGCCTTCGGCGCAATCACCGGCAGCGGTTGTTCAGCCGCTGGTTGAACCGTTATCCGCGCGAGAATTGGAAGTGCTGCGGCTCATTGCACAGGGCGACTCAAACCAAACGATTGCTGAGAAACTGGTGATCACCGTCAGCGCCGTGAAGAAGCACACCGGTAATATCTATGGCAAGCTGAACGTCAACAGCCGCACCCAGGCGGTCTCTCGCGCCCGCCAGCTCAGCCTGCTAGCTCCAGAAGCCTAAACCCCTTTTTTCATCTTCCATCCATCGATATTTGAAGGGCAGGTGTACTTTCGTACACCTGTCTGAAGCGCATTTCTCCCTATAGACGCCTCTTTGGGACAGTGACAGACCCTTCCCCAAGTCGTATATTGGTTCTACACAGAGCACAAAAGTAATCCATTCCTGCAAAAACCAATCAGTCAACAAGGAGAAATAATGACCGCTCACGTTCAAACCCTCGCACAAGAAACCGTCCAAAAAGAACCGGCTGGTTCACAGGGGAAAACCATCTGCAATCTTGGTGGTATCGCTGCGCTGCTGGTCGTCCTCACCGCCATCGCGGAGGTCGCTATCACCTTCCTGCCGGGCGGCTACCTGACCGCCGACACCGTGACCGAGTGGTTCGCGCTGCTGCAGAGCAACCCCTTCATGGGGCTGCGCAACCTGGGCTTGCTCAACATTATCATGACAGCCTGTGATATCCCCCTGGTGTTTGCGCTGTACTGGGTACACCGTAAAGTCAATCCGCCCTTTGCCAGCCTGGCATTAATCATTTCCCTGATTGGCACCTCCGTATTTTATGCCACCAACCGGGCCTTCCCGATGCTGGCCTTGAGCGCGCAGTACGCTGCCGCCACCAGCGACACCCAGCGGGCCGTGCTGGAAGCCGCCGGACAGGCCATGCTGTCGGTCGGGCAGAGTCACACCGCCGGAACCTTTTTAGCCTTCTTCTTTGCCGAAGTGGGCGGGATCCTGATGGCGGTGGTGATCCTGCGCGGCAAGGTCTTATCCTCTGCTCCTGCCATCGCGGGCCTGCTCGGTTTCACCGGTCTGCTGCTGTTCGAAGTGGTGTCCGATTTCGTTCCCGCGGGCTATGAGGCCATGCTGCCCGTCGCGATGATCGCTGGACTGGCGAATATCGCCTGGTACATCCTGGTGGCCCTGGGGCTCTTCCGGATTGGAAAGCAGGAACACGAGTTGAGATGAGCCTCCAAACGTTTGGCCGGATCGATGTGGGATACGGTTGTCAGGCAGTTGTACAAAGCATAGGCATAAGGAGTATTGATCCATGAATCAAGCAATGATTGTTTCAGATCCGCAGACGAAGGTTCTTTATAAGATCGCGGGAACGTTGGCATTGATAATTGTGGTCGCTGGCCTGACCGATGCGATCACCTCAATGGGCATCGAAGCACGCGATAACAGTACCATCAGCATCATCGAGTGGTTCACGCTGTTTCAAACCAACCGTTTCGCGGCATTCAGCCGCCTGGGCGTGATCAACATCACCACGCTGTCACTGTGTATCCCGGTTTACCTGGCGTTCATCCAGGCGTTTCGGCAGCATCGTCCGGCGCTGGTCGGGCTGGCCTCGGCCTCGTTTTTCATCGGGGTGGCGGTCTACCTTTCGAGCAACACGGTCTTCTCCCTGTTCGCACTCAGCCAGCAGTATGCCACGGCCACCGAGGCGCAAAAGCCCCTGCTTGAGGCCGCCGGACGCGCCCTATTGATGCAAGGCGCAGACCTGACGCCCGGCACGTTCATGGGCCTGTTCTTCACCCAAATCGCCGGCTGCTGATTACCAGCGGGATGCTGCGCGGAGAAGTGTTTGGAAAATGGACGGGGCTGACGGGGCTGGTGGGCTTTGGTCTGATGAGCGTGTTCTTCATTCTGACAGCTTTTGTTCCCAGTCAATACAACACGGCTATGCTGATCGCTGCACCGGGTGCGCTTTTCATGATCGCTTACCAAATCATGCTGTCTCGCCGTTTTTTTCAACTGGGACGATAAGGAAAGTTAAATAATGAATGACAAAATTTTAGTAACCTATGCCAGTCAAGGTGGTGCCACAGCCGGTGTCGCTGAAGCAATTGGACAGACACTTTCTACAAACGGCGCGGTTGTGGATGTTCGCCCGATCAAAGAAGTCACGGATCTCAGCTCGTATCAAGCCGTCGTCATCGGCAGCGCCGTCCACAGCGGCAAATGGATGCCGGAGGCGGTGGCCTTGGTCGAGCACAACCAGACGGTGCTCCGGCGGATCCCAACCGCGGTTTTCCAGGTTTGCATGATGCTGGCAACCGACAACGAGCAGTACAAACGCATGGTGCCAGATTGGTTGGCCCCGCTGCGAGCACAGCTCCACCCAATCGCTGAGGGAAGTTTTTCCGGGGCGCTCTGGCCAAACAAATATCCAAAGCTGTCTGAAAAACTGGGCCTACGCATCTTTCTCGCTGCGATCCATCTCAAAGCGGGCGACTATCGCAATTGGGACGCGATCCGCACCTGGGCAGAAAGCCTGCGCCCGGTGCTGTCACGGTAGGATTATTATGGACAGACCCTGCGTTTATGAGATACGAGTGGAAGGACATCTGACGGATCGTTGGTCCGATTGGTTCGACGGGCTGTCGATCAAGAATGAGCCCAACGGCGAAACGGTGCTGACAGGCTGCATCAACGACCAGGCAGCCCTATTGGGCGTACTCACTAAACTCCAGGCCCTGAATGTTACGCTCATTTCCGTGCAGCGAGCTACTATTGAACAAATCAAAGCGTAATAGCTCACCCTGCATTTATCTTTCGATAAATGCGGTCGAAAACGAGAGACTATATAATCCGATTTGACAAAGGAATATTCCAATTAAAAAGCAGCGTACACCGGGTATCTTACGGTAATAACTTTCTTTTCCGCGCCTGGGCAACGGCATCCGTGCGGTTCCGGGCATCGAGTTTGCCAAAAATATGGTGAATATGGCTCTTCACCGTCCCAACAGTAATCACAAACCGCTCGGCGATCGCCTGATTGGTCGCTCCAGAGGCAATCATATGAAGGACTTCCAACTCGCGATCGCTTAAAGGCTCAACCATTTCCCCTGTTTCCATTCCTTTAAAGGACTCCCGCATGGGTTCGGCGCTAAATGCCGTTTCAACTTCCCGCCCCCGCGTTGAGCGGATTGCAGACAATATCTCATCCACATCAGTCGGGCAAATCCCCCGTTTTTTGACAAGTTGAAGGAGATGATCCAGCATGGTGCTTTGATCAAAAACGCGGACATAACCGGCTGGACGATGGGTGTTCAAGGCTTGTTCCAGTGCCGCCAATGCCTGTTCTTCGTTTCCTTGCTGGTAAGCCATCTGTGCCTGGAGCAATATCAGCTCGATTTCTCGGCCAACCAACCCATTCTCGTGAGCGTGCTGTACCTGAAACTCCAGGTTTTCCTGAAGGTCCAGGTGGATTGGGGTCTGCTGGTTCTGATTGAACACGATCTGCATTCGCACCCAAATCAAATTTGCCTGGTAATAGGCCTCCGCTGAACCAATCGGCCCCAGCCCGGAAGCCGGGAAATGCTCACCCATCGAAGACCGGTAGCGGCGCATCCAGTCCCTGGCCCTTTCCACCACGTTGGGATCATCCCGATGACTGCGCAGCTCAGCCTGCATCCGGTATCCCTGCGTGATCAACTGGATATCCGGCCACAGCCTATCTAATTGATCGAGGCAGGCAGACGATTCTGCCCATCGTCCCTGGATCTCATACAGGCGAACCAGCGCCAGGTAGGCAGTCATCAGGTAATAAGGGTTCATCCCCCAGCCCATCCTGTCTAACCCCTGCCGCAGGCGCTGTTCAGCTTCTTCCAGGTGATCCTGCTCCAGCAGCACGCATCCGGCGGCGACCTCCAGGCAGCCCAGCGCGGGAAGAGCCAGACCGGAAGGCTGCAATAGAGCCGCCAGCTCTTCCTGCATTTTCTGGCAAATTTCCAAGGTACTGTCTAACTGCCCCTGGCTGTACGACAGCCGTGCCAGGTGGAAGGTCACTTCTACCATACCAAAATACAGGCCGGACTGCCGGGCAAGCGGCAGCGCTTGTTCGAACGCCGCTTTCGCCGCTTGCGGCTGGGTAAGCGCCAGGTACGCGTACCCGGCGATCAGCAGCCAGGGGAAGCGGCTCGGGTCACCGGGCGGGCAGCCGTGTAAACGAACTTGCGCCAGCTCGAGTTGCCGGTGAGCATCGGTATGCGGGTCAGGGATCATCGCGAGGAAGGTTTGCACAACCGCGGAAAGCCAATCGACGGCCAGCTTTTTATCCGGGCTGGGCAGCGCCACCAGCGCTTCGGTTGCATGCTGCAAGCGCGCCACAACTCTGGAGCGCTGTTTGCCCTGAAAACGATAGGACAGCGCTAGCGCTTGAAATACACACAATGTAGGGCGGCTGCGCAGCACGGCTTCGGGGAATGCAGCGCACCACTCGTAAATCGTGGCGATCTCACTCTGTACAATCAAGGCAAAGCTGTGCTGTTCGACAAAATCCGCCGCGAAGGCCCAATCACCACAGCGAAAGGCATGATCAGCGGCTTCGCTCAAAGAGCCATGCTCAGCGAACCAGCCGGCGGCGGCGCGATGCAGCGCGCTGGCGCGTTCTGGTTGCGTGCGGCTTAGCCAGGTATGCAGGAAATCACGAAACAGGGGGTGATAGCGGTACCAACCCGCGTCAGCCCCGAACGTCGTTTCATCGGTCAGAGCAGTGAGGAACAGGTTCGCCTGCTCCAACTGATCCAGCAGGGTGGTGCTATCTGCCCGTTTCAGGATCGCGTCACATAGCGGCGCAGACAGGCGCTCCAGGATGGAAGTGTACAGGAGAAACGATTGCAGTCTGCTCCGGCAGCTGGTTGACCACTTCCTCGAGCAAATATTCGGCCAGACGTTTATGCCCACCGGTAAAAGTCGCTATCAGGTGCTCTGGATCAGGCCGCCCGGGCAGAGAGAGCGCACCTTGCATGGCAAGGCTTACCAGCTGCAAGCCAGCCGCCCAGCCTTCCACTTGTTCCGCCAGCCGGTTGGCCAGTTCCACAGAAAGATCCAGCTGCATCGAGTTCACGCAGGAAACGGCCCGTTTCCTCTTCCGTAAACCGGAGATCGGCGGCGCGCAGCTCGATCAGATGGCCTTTCGCGCGCAGTCGCGCCAGGGGCAGCGGCGGGTTTGAGCGGCTGCCGATGGCCAGGTGCAGGTTTTCAGGCCGGTGCTGAATAAGAAATTCCACCACCCGGTGAATGGCCGGGTTGCGAATGAGATGGTAATCATCCAGCACCAGGACAACCGGGCGCTGGATGGCGTCAATGGTATTGATGACTGTGGGAAGGATCTGCAGCAGGTCGATCTCTGGCGAAGCACGCAGAACCTGGCGCACCGGCTCCAGGCCCTCCCCTGAACGCAGCGCATGCTCCAGGCTGGCGATCAGGTAGGAGCCAAAAACCAGCGAGCTGTTATCGCTTTCATCCAGCGCATACCAGGCCAGTGCCACCCCGTTCTGCTGGAGCTGGCGAGCCCACTCGACGAGCAAGGTCGTTTTACCGTAGCCTGCCGGCGCGCAGATCAGCGCCAGATCCGTGCATGGTTCCAGGGCCAGCCGCCGCAAGAGGCGCTCGCGTGGCACCGCACGCGTGCGAGCAGCCGGTGGGCGAAGTTTGGTCAGGATCAGGGTGAATTTTGGCTCCATAAGTGATTAAATTCTACACCGGTCTGTCCAGAACGATACACCGCAAATCTAACTTTTGAATCTAACTTTCGATAGGTGCGCCAGAAGGGCATCCGCGCTAAGATGCTGTCATCAACCATCAACCAGAAGTTCATGAAAAGGTCTGAAATGAAGGAAAATACCGTTTTGATTACGTATGCAACGATGAGCGGCTCGACTGAAGAGATTGCCCAGTTTATCAGAAATGAGCTGGCGGGTCAGGGATGGAGCGTAGACCTGCGGCTGTGTCGGGAGGTGAATGACCTGACAGACTACCACGCCGTTGTGATCGGCGCGCCGCTCTATATGTTCCACCTGCACAAAGATGCCGTGCGCTTTATCCAGCGCCAGCAGAAGCGTCTGGCAGCCCTGCCCGTGGCCGTTTTTGCCGGGGGTGCCGACGGCCCAAACGCGGCACAGGACGCGATTGCGGTCCGCAAAAACCTGGATGCCGAGCTGGCGAAGTTCAACTGGCTGCGTCCCGCCAGCGTGCAGCTGGTCGGCGGGCGGTTTGACCCGGCTCGCCTGCGCTTCCCCTACAACCTGATCCCAGCCCTCAAGCAAGCCCCGGCTTGCGATGCGCGTGACTGGGAAGAGATCCGCGGTTGGACGCAGAGCCTGCCCAGCCTGCTCGCCCTCTCCATTCCCCAACCTGCGATTGCCTAGAGGGGGATGAAGCATGAACGCGAAATATACTTTTGTTGCCACGATGGGCGCATTGATGGGGCTGGCCGGCATTGAGCATGGGATTGGTGAGATTTTGCAGGGGAATGAGACCGCCACCAGCATGATGATCCGCTCCTGGCCGGATACGGCGTTCTTCCAAAGCCTGAATGGCGAGCCGGCCATGACGATCCTGCCCAACATGCTGATCACCGGTACCCTGGCGGTTCTCTTTTCGGCCTTGTTCACTGGCTGGGCTATTTTTTTTGCCCGCCGCAAGCAGGGTGGACTGGTTTTAATGCTGCTGGCCGTGCTGATGCTGCTGTTTGGCGGGGGGATTTTCCCACCCATCTTGGGTGCGCTTATTGGCGCCGCGGCAGCCAGAATCCAGCCAACGGCTGCGGCCAAACCCGTCACCGGGTTAGCCCGCCTGCTGGGCCAGGCCTGGGGCTGGGTTTTTGCGGCCTGCTGCCTGGCGTGGCTGGCTTTGTTTCCCGGCGTAGCTATACTAGACTACTTCTTCGGAGTCGATGATGTGCGCCTCACGCTCACCATGATGGCGGCTGCCTTTGGGCTACTGTACCTTGCCTATTGGAGCAGCATTCAGCACGACCGGATGCAGTACCCACGGTCTGCATCGACCTTTAGGCGGCATGAACCCCATCGCGTATGATGAAACTGGTTTGAGCGGACCGATTATTGATCAACCCAAATGGAAGAACATCTGACGGATCGCTGGCCCGATTGGTTCGAAGGGCTGGCGATCCGGAATGAACCTAATAACGAAACAGTCCTGATCGGTTTAATAAGTGATCAGGTAGCGCTATTTGGTATGTTATCTAAACTCCAGACGCTCAATTTGACTCTTATTTCTGTCAGAAGAGAACTGACTGATTAGGTCAGAAAATTTAAAAGCTCTCGTATTGAGCGTCGAGTTTTTTGAGGGATAGAGAGCTTAAAAGCCGGCATTTTACGCTATTTCAGGCCAAATCTCTGCGCTCAATGAATTAAGGATTGATGCGGCGCGTTTCCGGAAGACTCCTCTGTGGGCAACGGAGAAGCCGCCGCATGTGTCGGATCTCAAAGATTGTAGCGTCTCAAAGATAATGAGAATCATGTTCAAAGATAATGAGAGTGGCCTACATTTGTCTGGAAGATAATGAGAATGCCCTAAAACCGTCTCGAAGTTATTGAGAATAGCCTCACCGAACATCTGTCTCGAAGATAATGAGAATGGCCTACCTTAAAAATTCCTGGCATGTACAATACCATCACCACAACATGTTCATTGTGAGGAGGATATCATGCCAGTTCGAAAAGTCTCCAGTCATCGGGGAAGCGCAGCTGGTCGCTTTCCATCGCTGAAAATGAACCGGATGATCGCGTTTGAGTCGTTACTCGAACGCGATTTCATTTACCTGCTCGATTACGAACCATCGGTAACGTGGTTTGAGGAGCAGCCCATGCGGATCGAATATGAATATGAAGCAAAACAGCGACACTACACGCCGGACTTTCTTATTGTAGAACAAAAACAGCCGGTGCTGGTTGAATGTAAACCAGAGCGGTTTGCCGATACAGAAGAAAACCGGCGGAAATTTGCCGTTGCCAGACATTGCTGTCAAGAAAAAGGCTGGCAGTTTCGAGTTGTCACCGAGCAGGAGATACGTTCTGGATTTCGGTTGCAAAATATCAGGCTACTCACCCAATACGCGCGGCAATGCATCGACCCATTTGTTAGCAACCAGGTTTTGGAGTTTCTGCAGGCAACTCAATCGGTTGTTCCCATTAGAAAGGTGGTGCAAAACCTCACGGCTCTTCCCGCAACTGTGGTTATGGCATACATCCTGTATATGGCTTATCATCACCAAATAGGAATGGGGCTTGACCAAGCGCCCATTTCACAAGACACCTGTATCTCAGTGTGTTTGACCCAGCAAACGGGAGGGGGATATGTATAGGCAGCATCTTTCCAGTGGAGCAGTGTTTCGCTGGCAAAACGCCACATACCGGGTTCTTCGCCTCTTACCAGACGGAAAGGCAAACCTTGAAAATAGTTTGAGTGGAGAAGTAATGAGCGTAGAGATTTCCGTTCTGGTACAGGCGCTCTTCCAGGCTGAGTTATCTTTCGTTGTCGAGGGGAAACCGCTCTCCATTACAGCGCCAACAGAGGATCATCAGACCAAGGCGATGCTGTTGTCGGACTATCCAGACGTGTTGGTTGCCATCGCGCGTTATCGCTTGGAGGTTATTCTCCCGTTACTGCAAATGCCAGAACGGACGTATCAAGCCGTGTGTGAACGGTGTCAGCAGATACGAGCAGCTAAAGAACCCAACCAAGCCCATACATTGCAGAATTCAGTGAGTGTATCGGCAATCTACCGCTGGATGAAAGAGTACCGCCACAGTGGAAATGATTTGCGGGCGCTCATCCCATCCGTCCGTGAACGGGGTGGTAAGGAAACATCACGTTTATGCACTGAGGTGGAGAATTTAGCAGATATTGTGATCCAGGATAAGTGCCGCATCAAAGAACAGATTACCATCGACGATGTACGCTGTGAGTTAGCCGTACGGATTGCCGAAGAGAACCAGGTTCGTTCTCCTCAGGAACAGCTTTCTTTACCATCCCGATCTACCTTAGCACGGCGGATGCAAGCCGCTACCTTGCAACAGCAGCAAGCAATAGTGGGCGAAAAGGGGAAAAGGCAATACAAACAAACTCCTTATCCCGATCGGCCACTAGAACGAGTGGAAATCGACCATACCCGATCCGATCTGGTGGTCATCGATGATCAGGATAATCTTCCACTTGGTCGTCTAACACTGACCTACTGCCTGGACATGGCAACCCGCTATCCATTGGGATACTATCTGGGGTTTGAACCGCCCAGCTATTTGACGGTGATGGAATGCCTCCATCATGCCATTTGCCCCAAGGGGGACATGGTGGGACAGTATGGTACACAACATCAATGGCTCGCTTATGGCATCCCGGCAACACTGGTCATCGACAATGGCAAAGAGTTCATCGGGCATGATTTAGAAGATGCCAGCTTATTGTTAGGCATGGTGCTGCATTACTCACCCGTACAAACGCCTCAATTTAAGGCAGGCGTTGAACGCATGTTTGGCTCCATGAACACGATGTTCTTTCATGCACTTCCTGGAACGACCTTTTCCGATCCTGCTGAACGGGGCAATTATGACAGCGTAGAGCAGGCCTGTGTCTACATGAGCGAAGTGGACAAGATGCTCCACATTTTTCTGTTGGATATCTACGCCGAACGATTTCATCGTGGCTTGAACGGAATTCCTGCCCGCACCTGGGAAGAAAAAACGCAGCATGGTTTCGCCCCCGCACTACCGCCAGACGCGGCAGAACTGAGCATCCTATTGGGAAGAACCGCAACCCGGACGATCCAGCATTATGGCATTGAGTTTCAATCTTTGCGCTATAACGATGACAACCTGCTCCCATTACGTACTCGTTTGAAGGGGGAACCGGCAAAGATTAAATACCACCCAGCCGATCTCAGTTATCTGCATGTGTACGATGCGTGTGAACAGCAATATATTCGGGTGCCAGCCTTAGATCAGGAATATACCCAGGGGCTATCTTTATGGAAACATCGGGTGATTCGCCAGATGGTATTAGCAGAACAGGATCAGGTCGATAGCGAGGCTTTGGGAAAAGCGAAACGGAAAATCCAACAAATCGTGGAGGCTGGGCGAAAACGAAAACACCAAAGCACACGCTCACGCATCGCCCGTTGGGACACAGCCGGAAAACCCAGTCGCCAGGGGATCGACCCGCCAGAAGTGCACCCCCAGAGTCCTGCTCCTATTCAGCCAACCAAGGATTCCTCTGTCCAACCTGCACCTTCATTGCAGGATATGGATTGGGAGATCGGCTATATCCCGCACAAACGTCCCCCTTCACTGACAGAAGAACCGGGGGTGGAACATGGATGAGATGGAACGGGCACTATCTGCCCAGGCGAAGACAGCGCTCATCCGCTATCCCCGTTTCAAAGCACTCCATCATGATATTCATGAGTGCCAGGAAATGTCTCGTTTATCCAATGAACCCCAGTGCATGTCTTTGGAAGGGGTCACTGGCGCTGGGAAGTCGACCCTCGCGCGTGATTATGTCGCCCTATTTCCGCGCACAGAACAGGCGGATGGCAGTCATATTCCCATTTTCTATGTGGAAACGCCATCGCCAGTGACGGTAAAAGGCATGGCCGTGACAATGCTCGCGCGTTTAGGGGATCCTGCAGCCCATTATGGGACGCTATGGTCACTCAATTTTCGTCTGATCCGCTTGATGGTTGCTTGCCAGGTGGAGTTGGTGATCCTGGATGATTTCCACCATCTGATCGACCAGGCAACGAACCGCATCCTCGAGCAAGTCTCGGATTGGCTCAAAGTATTGATTAAGGAAACGGGAATTCCTTTCCTGGTGGTTGGCGTTGAGGGCAAAGTGGAACGTATTCTGGAAGCAAATGCGCAACTCTCTCGTCTATTCGCGGTGCGACAGACGTTGCAGCCTTTTCGATGTGATCCTACCGATGCAACCAGCATCCAAGAGTTTGAACGCTTTACCAGTTACGCAGAACAGATCATTGCCACCCCTTTGGCAGCCACATTACCCCGTTTGGAACTACTTCATCGACTGCATTATGCTACCGATGGTGTGGTGGGCAATCTGATGAACCTGTTGCGCTACTCCGCCTGGTTAGCCAAACAACAATCCCAGGAGACCATTTCGTTGCCTTTACTGGCAGCAGCCTTTGAGAAACGATTATCCAGGCATGTTAAAGGAAAAACCAACCCGTTCCAAACGCCGCTGAATGAGGTCCATATCGCTTCAACTCGGGTAAATCCCGCTGAGCATCCTACAGAAACCCTGCCTTCCCCGAAGAAGCGACGCAAATTGGTAGGAACCGAAGAGAAGAAGACATGACGAACTGCATAAACAGGAGTAACGTCATTCTTCCATTATTAAGGCGAACACAACTCTTCCCTGCGGAATTGCTGCCATCATTGTTAGCTCGTCTCGTACAGTACAACTACTACCCCAATATGCGCACGTTGACGTATATCTGCTCGGGGCATTCGAAATACTTGGTTGGACGAGACAATTTGGCGTATCCCCGCCAGGCAGAAACCTTTGTGAAGCTAGCGCAATTAACGGGTATTGCGCCAGAAATGTTGTTTAACGCCAGCCAGAACCGTTTGGCGTTGCTTTTATCCCCTCAACCCCCACTTACAGTACCGATAAATTGGATGGAAGACGATACCAGAATGATTTTCTCTGGGCAAATGGCAAAAAAACACTTGCACACTGCCTCTCTTACCCAGTATTGCCCCATCTGTTTGCGGGCTTCTGCTTACCATCGTGTGGAGTGGTGGTTAGTTGCTACAACGGTTTGCACGGAACATTGCTGCTTGCTGGTGAATGCTTGCCCACAATGTGGCCAGCATCTTTCTATCCGGGAAGTGGTAAGACGACGTTGTGGCGCATGCCTGGCAGATCTGTGCGCTGCGCCAGTCACCTCGATCGCTGAAGACGAACTCGGTTTATGCTCACAACGCCTGATTCACAACTGGTTTTGGGAGACAGGTTCTGCTCCAGAACCGCTTTCTACTGGTCGTTTCCCCGCCATGGCCCCTATTTTGCTGTACCACATCCTGGAAAACCTGTTTTGCCAATTGTTGACGCACCATAGAGAATGGCATTTCCTTCCGTCCCCCTTCTGTGACCTGCTTGAGAATATCCCATCTTCAAATCGTCGTCTGCGCTATCTCTCGCCCAAGATGCTCTACTGTCTGTACAAGGTCGCTTTTACTGGTCTATTCGATTGGCCCTGTGGGTTGTTTAACATTCTGGACGCTTGTTGTGGGCATTTTATTCCGAACTTTCCAGTCTCTGGTCGTTTGCAGCGCCTCATTCTCATCCAACAGGAGTGTCTGCACATGGCTCGGCACGCGGGAGATTTTGATCTCGTACAACAAGTTTTTACCGATTATGTAACGATGCGCAACCTTTTCTGACCAGCTTATTGCCCCTGCGTGTCCAGCCCTGGAATACCAGTTCCAGGGCTGGACACACTTTCGTTATCTCTTGTGGGCATTCTCATTATCTTTGAGATGTGAACCAGGCTGAGGCTATTCTCACTATCTTCAAGACGCGATTCTCATTATCTTTGAGACGATTCTCATTATCTTTGAGATCCTACAAAGATAATGAGAGTGTCTCAAAGTTATTGAGAGTGGTATCAAAGATAATGAGAGTAGCCTAAACGAGGATGGTGGCAGAGCCCCGTTTTTGCTGGAGCTTCTGCAAATGTCTGGCGAGCCGTTCCACTTTTCGTAGCGGAAACACATAAATGTAGCAGCCATCCAAATCCGGTCCAGCAACGGGAGCCAATTTGCCGCGGCGAACATAACCCATCAATCGCCGGGTAGATATTCCCAGTAAATCTCGGGCTTCGTAAAAGAAGATGTGTTCCGCACGAAATTGGTTAAAATCCTTCTGCTTCAGGTAAGGTTGGCCATTGTAAGAAGCAATTGTCTTTAGTAGCCCCCGAGCTATCCAGCCGTGAAAAATCTCATCTTCAAACTTCAAGTCAAAGGCAGCATCTTCTGCAGATATCCAACCCTTTTCTTTCGCCTTTTGGCTCATGAGCACATCCAGATCTTTCCAGAAGAATGAGATTTCGTTGCAAGCCCACGACTTTTGTTGCGTGGAACTGCGCCAGGATCTCAGTTTGTGCAAAACAACCAGTTGAATGAGCCGGGCTTCATTAAAATGAACACAAGCCAATTGTTGAGCTGCATCAGCGAGGCAAATCAGATTGTCATCTTCCCCATCAGCAACCAGGGTGTAGTCGTCCACTTTGGCGATGAGGTTAGCGACATCCGTTTTTGCATAGAGCATATTCGCTTTTGAGCCAGGAAGCATTTTCAAAACGCGCTCTTTAGTCAGAAACAAGATCGTCTCTGGAGAACAGCCCAGCCAATAACAGGCTTCTTGCAGGGAAAGAGGCTGCGCCCAAGATTGTTTTAGCTTGCGAAGATCGCTCCGCCGGTAGAATCGGGTTGTATGTTTTTCGGCGGGCGAGAAAATTTCTGTTACCAGGCCAATCTGCCCAAGCCGGATCAGGGCGTTTTCTGGGATGTTCAAGATGGCGGCAGCCTCTTTGAGACTAGCAAAACATGGAACCTGCGCAAAAGGGACAGGTACAGTGGAAGCCTTCTGGGCGAACCATGCGCGGTCGCGCCAGAAATCCTCCAACGCTTCCTGGATAAAGTTGTAGTCAAGATGCTTCCATCGTTTTGGAATCCAGTACGAATAAAAAAGCCCCAAATTGCCCAGCAGATTGCTCTCCGGTTCAGGGGCAGCCAGATACAGGAAAGTTCGGAAATCATCAGGCCAATTGGCAATAAACTCCAGAGCACGGGAATAAGCCCAAAAAACCTCAGACGGAAGGGCATGCAATCGGGCATCATTGAGACGATGCAATTTCAACGGTTTTGCTGGTTTCAGGGGGTGAGACGGTAAGGATTCAGACAGGAATAATGCTCCCACAGCCAACCCTTCTGCCAAACTGCACAAAAGAGCAGGCAATTGTTCTGGGTAGCCATTTCCTGGATCAGTCAAAGGTAAATTCGTCCTCCAACCCAGTAGCGTTGCCTGCGAGGTCCATCCCCAGTGGTCTTCAGCCACAGAGACGGTTTCAGCCTGGCGCAAATCGGCCTGGCATGTTGGGCAGCGAGCAAGTACCAATCCCAAAATAGAAACAGCTTGTTGGCAGTTTGGACACCGGTCCAACAATAAACAACAATGCTGCAAACAAGCCGCCATCGCAGCGGGCCTCCAGGCCAATCTCTGGTAGGCTTCTTCTTCCAGGCATTTTGGGCAAAACCAAGAGGCTTTTGCTGGATGAAAATCCTGTACTTGTGGCTCTCGAATCCACTGCATTGCTTCCTGTATCGGGGACAGTGTTTGTTTTTTGTTTTTCTTGGTTGCAGGAAGTGCAGCAGGCGTCAGCCCATAGTCGCTTGCCATCCATAAATCCATCGCTGGGATACGGGTTAGCTGCTCCAATCGTTCAAATGCTGAGCTGCTTGAGGGAGCTTCCAGGCTATCCGGCCAGTGAAACTGCAGGACTTCTTCCAGGACAGCCAGCGATGGGTAATGATTGAGCAGCGCCAGCCGCGCCAGCAGAGATAGCAAAGATTCGCCAGGGAAAAGTGGCGAACGCTGCAATAAGGGCTTCGCAATAAATGCCGTTTGTGTGGTCACGTAGAAGGATTGAATCGCTCAGTCGCAGCAACCAGAAAGGGGTTTTGCTTGTCTGGCAAGTGCTTGGACATGCGTTTCTCAAAGGCCAATGCCAGGATATCCAGATCCAGGGATGTGGCGGAGCGTTCCTCGGCCAACATCACGGCATAGCGCAGCAGGTTCATCACGTTTCCAACCACCCCATTGGTACTGTAAAAGATTCGGTAGAGAAGCTCCGTGCGTGGCAGTGATTGGGTCAAGTTCTTGCCAATACTCTTTTCAATTGTGCCCACAAAGAGATGGAAATTTTGGATCGTGTCTTGTTGCTCTGGCTGCCAGACAAAGGGGACCAGGGTTTCTCGTGCGGCAAACAAACGTGAAAGCTGTGGATTGGCGCGCAGAATCCGTTCCACTTTGCCCTCAATTCCCACCACCATAAATGGGACGCCCGTTTCCTTGATGAGTACTTTCAACCAATCGGAAACTTTTGCCAGCACTTTGTCTGTTTCCGTGTCGATCAGGTGGTGGAAGTCATCCAAAATCACCAATTCCACCTTGCACGCTTTCAACAGGCTAATCAGACGCGAGTTGAGGATGCCAATTTCACCGATATAGGCAGCCGGATCTCCAAGTTGTTCCAGCATCACAGAGGCCATTGTCTTCACGGTTGCCGGGGAAGGTGTTTCCAGGTAAAAGACCGGAATCACGGCGCCATATCGTGTTTCGCGACGCGGAAATTCCGCAGCATAACGCCGGATCAGGGTTGTTTTTCCTGCACCGGTCATACCTTCCAGCGCCATGCACTGGGGTTCACCGGCTACTCGGGATAGTTGTTGGCAGCGGCAGATCTCTTCATGAAGCTCTTTCAAACGTGGATAGAAGATAAATACAGAATGGATCTGGTTGAGCGCGGATTGAGTTTTTGTGTCAATCATCGTGGCGACTCGGCGGCAGATCGTAATCAAACTCAAAGAATTCTGTTTCTAGCCCGGCAGTAACATCGGGGTTGGAAGGCTGAGTCAAGTTGGCATCTTTTTTAGCCGCTTCAGGCGAAGAACCTGGCGCCGTCTTGCCATCCCAACGCGCTACTTTGCTTCTGGTGGCAGTCTTTTTGCGTGTGCGCGCCCGGTCAACCATCTCCTGGATTTTTTGGCGTGCTTTTCCAAGGGAAGCCAAATCAACGGTTTCTTTTTCCCGGCTGGCAGTTCGCCGGATGAGGCGGTGCTTCCAGATGGATAACCCCTGGGTATATTCCGGCGCCAGCGAAGGGAGTTCGTGGTAACACTTCTCGAATGGATCGAAGATATAGATCCGGCTCAGATCGCCAGGATGGTATTTCAGCTTCACCTTCTCACCCCGTAACCGTTCGCGCAGTTCCCCTAATCCGGGTGCGTTGTAGCGCAGGCTTTCCAATTCAATTCCATACGGATGGAGCACCCGCCATTCTACTTTGCCCAAAAGGATCATGAGTTCATCACGGCTGGGCGGCAAGCGCGGGATGAAGTCTCCGCTCCAGGAACGTTCCCAGCGCCTGGCTGGAACACCGTTGAGGCCACGATGCCGTCGTTCGGCATAGATATCGACCAGAAAAATCGTTAGCGCTTTTTCCAGTTCATCGAGTGAAATGCAGGCGTTTTGGGCGCTGTTGTATTCACCGCGGTCGAACAGGTTTGAGAAAGTCGTCCCTGGTAATGTGTGAAATA
>CAVUJS010000002.1:0-326200 GCA_963741885.1 uncultured Chloroflexia bacterium | reverse complement strand
CCAGCATCCCCCGTTCATCCCCATCTGAGCGGATGCGGCGGGTAACCATTTCAACGGGCAGACCGATCGCAACAGCTTCATCGCCTAAGTCCGTCAGCTGCGCAGTGACCAGGGGGCCTTCTTCAAGTTGAATGAGTGCCACGGTATATGGAGCTGAGTTCTCGAAGCCTGATGGACCATCTTGCATTACCGTATAAGAATATATCTTACCTTTGCCGCTAAACAAGTAAGGCTCTTTCGCCTCTTCGCCGCAGTTAGGGCAGACATCTCTTGGGGGGAAAATTTTCACTTCGCAATGCGGGCAGATTTCGCCGACCAACCCGTAACGTTGTTTTTTTAATCGCCAATGGCGTGGAATTTCCATGCTGCCTCACTTAAAACTTCCAATGATTCCAAAAAAGTTCTTCTCGTAAACCTTTTACGAAGATTCGTTTTACTTCATCCGTTCTAAAACGTGCGTGACTGCCGTGGCAGCTGGCCCACCCAGTGTCTGGACAAGCGCCCGATGAGCTCCCAACACCTGGTTTTTTCCAGCTTGCCCGCGCAGCTGCTGCACAGCTTCGACTATTTGATAAATTCCTGACGCTCCCAAAGGATTCCCGCGCGCCTTTTGCCCGCCCATCGTCAGAACCGGCAGTGAGCCGTTAAGATTCAACTTGCCATCCTGTACCATCCGCCAACCTTCGCCTTTTGGAGCAAAACAGGCCGCTTCCAAAGACAGCGCGGCATAGATGGAAAAGCCATCCCACAGTTCAAACAAATCCACATCTTCAGGCAAAATCCCTGCCTGACGGCAGGCGTGATCTACGGAAACACCGGCGGCTTCAAAAGCAAGCAAATTCTCCCGGTCGTGGAGCGAAAGCCGGTCTGTTACTACGCTGGAGCCAGTCACACGGATCAGCGGGCCCGAAAAGTCCTTTGGCAAAGCATCGGTACGGGCTAGCAAAATCGCTGCCGCACCATCCGCGTAAGGGGCCACGTCCATTAAGTTGAGCGGATCACTCACCAGGGGCGCCTTTACATAGGTTTCTCGCCGGATCGCCTTGCGATACATGGCATGGGGATTATTGATAGCATTGGCATGGGCAAGCATGGGGAAGCCCGCAAATACCTCTCGGGGAACGTTGTATTCGTAAATATAGCGCTGCATCAGCAGCCCGGCCTGGGCGGCCGGCGTCATGCCGTTGACCACTTCATAATCGTAATCCGCCATTTCGGCCACCAGCGCATCAATCCGTGGACCGACGACATCCGTATATTTTTCAACGCCAATCACCAAAACAGTATCCAGAAACCCAGAAGCAACCGCCAGGTATCCGAGATGAAAGGCCGCTGCACCAGAAGCCTCCGCGGCTTCCACAGTAATGCCTTCCAGGCCATCTAACGCCATATCCTGAGCCAGGAGCGCGCCCAAATTTGCCTGGTGAGAAGCAGTCGAAGCTAAAAAGTTCCCGATATACATTGCTTGGGGCGCCAGGCCAGGAACTTCTTGACGAGCCGCGCGGACGGCTTGTGCTGCAAGGGAACGTAATGAGATTTCCCAATGCTCGCCAACCGGAGTTTGGCCGATGCCAGCAATGACAATTTCTGAATCTGCCATGTATCCTCTACTTCATTGCCAGCTTGCCACGGAAGCGCACATAGGTGGCATAGTCAATTGGAGTCCGGCGGGCGATATAGTCGGCAGTTTTTGGCGCAAGGTCGCGCCGGGGCTCGATCTTGTCCGTCACACGCAGCGAGAAAGCATCTGAGCCAGCCCCAGAACCAAAGGAGACCAGCAAAATGCGGTCTCCCGGTTTGGCCACATCCAGGGTCGCCGCCAGACCTATCAAGGACGCACCAGCGTAGGTATTCCCAATCACCGGAACAAGTAAACCCGGTTTGATCTGATCGTCACTGAAACCTAAGTGGGCCGCGGCCCGTTGTGGAAATTTCGTATTGGGCTGGTGGAATACTGCATATGTGTAATCTGCGGCAGTCGTGCCCATTTCCTGCAGCATGACACTGGCTGCTTCGGTAATATGTTTGAAATAAGCTGGATCACCGGTGAAGCGCTGGCCATGTTCCGGGTACTTCTGCTCTGCACGGCGCCAGAAATCAGGGGTGTCAGTCACATACGAATAGGAAGCCTCAATTTCCACGAGGGCATCTTCTGCCGGGCCAACCACATAAGCCGCGCCCCCTGCCCCCGCGGTATATTCCAGGGCATCCCCTGGCTGACCTTGCGCGGTATCCATGCCAATCGCCATAGCGTAATCAGCCATACAGGAGCCAACCAGGCCCATCGCAGCAACAAGCGCTTCTGTACCCGCTTTGCAGGCAAATTCCCAATCGCCTGCCTGAATATTCGGGCTGGCTCCGATGGCCTCGGCAACAATGGTTGAGCTAGGTTTGACAGCGTAGGGGTGCGACTCCGAGCCCACCCATACCGCGCGCAGTTTTTCGGGATCTACCTCCGCGCGCGCCAAGGCATTACGCCCCGCTTCAATCGACATTGTGATCACGTCTTCATCTAACCCGGCTACGGCTTTCTCTTTAATTGGCAGCCCGCCGGTCTTTCCTCCGGCCCAAACCCGCGCCACTTCTACCGCCGGCAGCCGGTAACGCGGCACATACGCGCCATACCCTACCAGACCAATCGGTCGATTGGATTTCAATAATCGAGAAGATGAATGCTGAACTTGTTCCATTAAGAGTTACTCCACTCGCGCAGGATTTCTTCCGCGCGATCAATCCGCACATTCCGTTCGGCTACCAGCTGATCTGCCAGCATGCCAATTTGTTCTCCTGATGCTCCCGCGGCGACTGCCACCTGACGGGCATGCAGGCCCATGTGCCCGCGTTGAATTCCCTCGGTTGCCAGCGCGCGCAGCGCCGCAAGGTTTTGGGCTAACCCCACCGAAACGATGATCTCAGCCAGTTGGCTGGCGTTTTGCACACCCATTAGTTTCAAGGCCGCTTTAGCCGTCGGGTGAACGCGGGTTGCTCCGCCCACCGTACCCACTGCCATAGGCATTTCCAAGGTACCTACCAGATTCCCCGCATCATCCTGATTCCAGGTACTGAGTGAGGTGTAACGCCCATCCTGGGCAGCATACGCATGCGCGCCAGCTTCCACCGCGCGCCAGTCATTGCCTGTCGCGATGACTACTGCATCCACGCCGTTCATAATCCCTTTATTGTGGGTTGCGGCCCGGTAAGGATCTGCGGCTGCGAAAGCCCAGGCCTTAATAATACCATCCCGCACAATTTCGGCAGAAAAGTCACCAAAGGCCAGTTCTGGCAAAGGGATCGTACAGCGCGCACGCGCCAAGCGTCGGTCCGCCAGGTTTGAAAGGATGCGCAAATGCACTTTTCCACCCGTAATTTTTTCAACCAAAGGCGCAAGACGCTCAGTAGCGGTGTTAATGGCATTCGCGCCCATGGCATCCCGCACGTCATAAATCAGATGCAGAACGAGGAAAGTACCTATAGGCGAATTTTCAATCAACCGCACTTCGAGTCCGCGCGGACCACCACCCAAGCGCGCCAGTACAGGATCAATCTTTCCGGCTTCGGCAAGCAGTTCTGCCTGCTTTTCCAGCAGCATCAGGCGCGCAGCAGCCGGGTTTGCCAAATCGATCACCTGCATTTGGCCAATCATTTCAGGTGGGGTCGTATGCGCAATAAAGCCGCCTCCGACGCGCGCCAGCCGGGCCATGAAGGATGCTCCGGCTACAACAGAGGGTTCTTCGATCACCATAGGAACCAGCACCTCGCGCCCGTTGATGACAAAGTTTTGGGCGATGCCGATGGGCAGTGCGAAGACACCCAGCACGTTTTCAATCATATGATCCGCCTGCTCCGGGCCCAAACCGCCTTCGCCGGTCAATGCAGCAATTTCTTCCGCAGAAAGATCCGTTCGTTCCGCGATCCATCGGGCGCGCTCTGGCAAGCCCAAATTGTAGAATTTGGCCTGTGCTACTTCCATTTCAATTTACCTCCACCCGAACCTGACTGTATCGTCCATCTCCATAAAATTCAATATACCCCAAAAAAGATGGGCAGCTACCCCTTGCACCTCTGATTTATAACGTTTGTATACTGGCAAAATCTATCAGAATAACAAATTCAGGTGTTCATATGCCATTTTGCCGAAAAACACCTGAATTTATTTTCCTATAAACAGTTTTTTGGATTATGAAAGCGTGAAACTTTCCCCCGGCTTCAAAATATGGACTTTCGCATTCGTTTCTTTTTCTACTCGTTTTGCCCAGGATTCTTCATCCTGGCTGATCAGATCAAAGGTATCATAATGGATCGGTATCACATGTTTGGGTTGGATAAGCTTTACCGCGCGTAAGGCATCCTCAGGGCCCATGGTGAAGTTGTCACCGATAGGTAGGACGGCCAGGTCGATCCCTTCCTCTCCAATCAGGCGCATATCCCCAAACAGACCGGTATCCTGCGCAAGGTAAATTTTCTGCCCATCGGGTGTGGTCAGCAAGAAACCAGCCGGATTGCCGCCATATGACCCATCTGGCATAGCAGACCCATGCAACGCCTGAGTCAGTTTTAGATAACCGAACGGATACTTGTATCCGCCACCGATATGTTGGGCATGTGTCTTCAGTCCTTTTTCTTCAAACCAGTTGGCAATTTCAAAGTTACTGATTACCATTGCATCTGTTCGTTTAGCAATCGCGGCTGTATCACCCACATGATCGCCGTGCCCATGACTGATCAAGATAAAATCTGCGGGGACCTTATCCGCAGTTATCGCAGCAGCGGGATTGCCAGTGAGATAAGGATCTACTAAAATTTGGTAACCGCTCGTTTCCAATTCCAGGGCGGCATGTCCGTACCAGGTTATTTTCGTTGTCATTGCAATCTCCTTGCACTTAAAGATATAGAATTTGACCAAACATATTAAAGTATATGACAGTCTGATGAATAGCAAATTAAACTTTCAATAACATTTATCCAAATAAAGCTATAAAGGATATACGCAATCATGTTAATCCATTCTGCTTCACAACTTCTTACCCTGGCTGGCGGCCCGCAAAGGGGAAATCAACTGGGGCAATTAGGAATCATTGAAAATGGTGCGGTACTTTTCCGCACTGGGCGCATCCTGGAGACCGGACCCAGCGAGCGGCTACGTGCCGCTTACCCGGATGAACCTTCTTTGGATGCCCAGGGCCGGGTGGTGCTGCCCGGCTTCGTAGACCCTCACACGCATCTGGTTTGGGCTGGGGACCGGGCTGCGGAGTTCGAAATGCGGTTGGAGGGAAAAACGTATCTGGAAATTATGGCGGCTGGGGGCGGCATCCTCTCGACGGTCCGCGCTACGCGCCAGGCCAGCCAGGCTGATTTGCTCGATCAAACACGCACCCGGGCAGAAAGCCTGTTCCGGCACGGTACAACCACCGTTGAAGCAAAAACCGGCTACGGGTTGGAGACTCAGGCAGAGCTGCGCCAACTGGCTGCTTTGCTCCAGCTAAATCAGATCGGACCAATCGAAATCGTGCCCACCTTCTTAGGCGCCCATGCCATCCCTGAAGAATTTAAAAACGACCCGGAAGGTTACACCAATCTGGTTTGCGTGGAGATGCTGCCTGCGGTGCAGCGCTGGTGGCATGAAAATGCGCTCAACCAACCCCTGCCTTTTGTGGATGTCTTCTGCGAAACAGGGGCATTCAGCCTGGAGCAATCCAGGCGCATTCTGGAAACAGCGCAGCAGATTGGGTTCCCCCTGAAAATTCATGCCGATGAATTTGATAATCTTGGGGGAGCCAGTCTGGCAGCCAGTTTGGAGGCGGCCTCTGCGGATCATTTGGTGAAGACGTCGGCCGAAGATGTTCGGGCGCTGGCGAATGGGGAGACTGTGGCTGTCGCCCTGCCCTGCACCCCCTTTGGTTTAGCTGATGCCCACTACACCCCGGCACGCGAAATCCTGGCTGCCAACGGTTTACTGGCCATCGCATCGGATATTAACCCGGGCACTGCCTGGTGTGAAAGCATGCAGTTCGTCATCGCCCTGGCCTGCCGTTACCTCCACCTGACCCCTGCCCAGGCTATCGCCGCCGCGACCATCAATGCCGCTGCCGCAATCCAGCGCGCAGACCAGATCGGCTCGATAGAACCCGGCAAACAAGCCGATTTGCTCATCCTTTCCGTCAGCGATTACCGGCACCTGGGCTATCGTTTTGGCACAAACCTGGTAGATACCATTGTTAAACGCGGTCAAATATACCCGGTTGCCCCCGCCCCTTTTTCAGAAAAATAGTGCATTCTTCCCAACGGACATTAGCGAATGAAACCTATTTACGCTTTTCCTCATCCCATCCTTTATAATCACGGACAAACCTAAACCAGAGGGAGAACTTGACTTATGCCAACCATTGAACAGGCGCGCGCCTGGTACACGGATGCCGATCCGGTTCACGATTTCGATCATGTTTTACGGGTTTATCACATGGCTGAACGACTGGCGCAAAGCGAAGGAGCCGACCTGGAGATCGTGCAGGCGGCCGCACTGCTGCATGATGCAGAAGGCAGCGCCCCCGGCTCGGATACGCGGATGAGCCACCACCACCGTTCTGCTGCGTTTGCCGAAAGGATCCTGGCCGGAGAAGGCTGGTCCGCAGCGCGCATTGCAGCAGTAACCCACTGCATCCGCGCACATCGTTTTCGAAGCGATGGAGAAAACCCGCAAACCCTGGAAGCGAAAGTATTGTTCGATGCCGACAAACTGGATGTGCTGGGCGCAATTGGCGTCGCTCGTACAATCGCCTACGCTGCCCTCAATAACCAACCATTTTATGCACAACCTTCCCAACAGTTTCTAGACACGGGCGAAAAGCAACCGGGCGAACCGCACAGTTCTTATCACGAGTATTTGTTCAAACTGCGCAAGATCAAGGACCGTCTGTTTACCCAAGCGGCACGCCAACTTGCCAATGAACGAGATTCCTATTTGCGTGAATACTTTATTCGATATGCGGCTGAAGCCGCTGGAGAACAATAATTTTCCGTGCTAGCTCCAGGTGAATAAAATATTGGCATTACCACAAACCCCATTGTGTTCCATCAAACATGATGAGATAAACCACATAGGCGGCCAATAGAACACTTTAAGCTTTGTCAAAGCTGATACAACCTGGTTTTAAAATTCTGCTTTCAGCTTTGGCAAAGCCAGCGTTTGTCGGAGGTCATCTTATTCCTAAGCATTGAGGCGCTTTATTAATTCCTGGCTTCGGTTTTTCAAATGCTGCAGGAAAATTTCAAATTCCCACTCCCAAAGAATGCAAGAACATATGATACAATTATACAAAGTTACAAGTATACAATAGATACATTTATACTTTGATACAATCATACAAAGCAAAGCGCTATTATGGAAAACCTCAATATTAAACTGGATTTTCATTCAAAAACGCCCCTTACAGAACAACTGGTGCGTGAAATACGTCAGTTAATTCAGAAGCAGGCCTTGCCACCCGGCGCTCCCCTACCGACAGTTCGGAAAATCGCTGCTCAGCTGCAAATTAACTTCAATACTGTCGCCCGCGCTTATCGTGTATTAGATCAAGAAGGCTGGATCATCACGCGCCAGGGCCGGGGAACCTATGTGAGTGAAGTTGTTGTAACAGAGGCTGAAAATCAAAAGGAACCGGAAGGAATATCGAAAGCGCAAGCCAGTCCCAATCACAGAGAGGCAGAAAAAATAACGCTTCAAAAACCAGCCCTAAATTGGAAGGCTGAGCGGTTTATCACCGAAATTGATCACCTGCTGTCCCTAGCTAACCGAGCGAAAATGCCGCTCCCCCTGCTTAAGGAATTAATTTTGCAACGACTGGAATGGCATCAAAAACATAATTCCAAAAAGATTACGTATCATTTTGCCAATACATCACAAGAGACTTACCCGATCGCTTACTCAGGTAAATGTTTCAACAATTGCTTCTCCCGAAAGCCCACGCAGGGTAATTCCAAAACGGCATCCTGCAGGGAACAAAAAGCGCTCGTGGAAAGCATAATTGTTTCACGTGAAACAATTATGTAAAATTTTATCCACGCTTTATACGATCGAAACCTTCCTTCTTTGAAACTTTCCCTATCTAATCTATAAACTACCTTCCTATTCTTCCAATTCTCCAAATTCCAACGAATGGATGAATTCTTGCGGTAGGAAAAACAGATCACTTTTATCCAGTCTATTTTTGCATGGATTACGCAAGATGCGTCTGCTTAATCCATGCCTGCTTAAGCATTTTTTATTCTTCGAGATTTTGGAAATGGAGCAGCATGGAGAGACTATATTAGCGAACGAGATAATAAATCAATCATTCAGAGGTCAACCTTATCGTATTACAAATGGTTAAGTGGAGCTTCCAGTTAATCAGGGTAAAGCCTGGAAACCTTACATGAATTGACAATAAATGGGCTGGGGTTTCCCAGAATAAAAATGAATTTCCATCAAGACAGAAAATTCTTGTTGTTCTAGATGGATCAAGGGGAAGATCAATTTAAAGCAAAATTTATATATATTCTTCGGAACATCTTTTTACAAAAGGGAGGGTTTAGGAAAGAGTCTTGAAGTGATGCTTTGATCAGGAACGTTTAGTTCAGTAATTGAAAAGGAAAAGATTTTTTGAAAGTGTTTCACGTGAAACACTTTATGCATTTTGAATCCATACATAAGTATAAAATTGGCAATCCATTTAGCCTTTACAAATCTACTTGACCTTCAGTCTCACTGCTTGTTAATTCCAACTATAGTCTGCTTCCTTTCGAACTGTTGAAGTTTTTCTATAGTCGGTTTCAATATTTTATCAATCAGTGAATCCCCCCGTATATGGTCCTTTATAAAGGGGGAGGGATGAGAACTCTGTTCTTAACGAGTAGTTTTTCTCTTCACGAAGTAATCTTCATATTTGTAATTTAATAATTCCAGAAAAGTATACAAATTATTCATAAGAGGATTACTCAAATCAGGATTTATCAATGAACAAAACATTATTAGAACATATATTCTATCCAGGGCCTAGAATCCAGGAAAAAATATTTTGACTTTTATAATGCTATTCCTCTTCTTCTTCGGAGTCTTTTTCAAGGAAGGCTACTGCCCGGCTCTTTTCATCACTCATTACAATGCGTAAGTGATTGTCCTGTCGGAAATCGACTATGCGAAGCAATTTCAAGCTGTCGTGTATTTTTTCGTCGATTGGGATCCATTCATCCACGCGATTTGGAGTCAGATTAAAAAATTCGGGATTGAAGACGCTTTGATCATCATCCAGATAAATTGCAAGCGGGTAGATTTGCTGTTCGAGCAGGTCCTGAAAGAAATGCGTGCCCAGAGATGGTTCTGGCGCGGGACCAATGCCATGCCCGGCTAGTTCAACCAGGGCCCGAGTATTATAGATATCACTATAGTCCACACTGACCCCTAAGTCTGCATTGGAACTTCCCCAACGTCCCGGTCCGATACAAATAAAGGATTGATCTTCTAAAGCCTGGTTTAGCTGGCTGATGGCGCGCACCAGCTGAAAGCGGGCCTCGCTGGTCGGGAGCGAAAAATAGGCTTCAGGGGGAATATAAACCACATAATCGATATGGGGAATGACGCCTTCAGGAACCACGAAGCGGGTAGAGAAAATTACGTCATGCGGGTTCAAATTGAGGGGTAAGGTAGCTTGCTGCCCGGAGATCAGATAACTTTGCGGGCGACACTGTAAGATTGTGAGACAAACCTGCGGCTTTATGCTTTCGGGGTTTTGAATTTGCACGGTGAATTCCATATCCACCGGGGAATCATAGTTGTCTTCCAGGGTCTGCAAGATCAGCCGCATGCGATCGGCGAATGAAGTCCGCTTCAGAAATTCCTCAAAGGTTAGAACAAGATTCTTTGTATTGCCTTCTAAGATGCGCGTGCGCAGTGAGGTAAAATAACCGTCTTGTTCCATTTGGGCCAGATAACGTAGTGGAGAATAATCAGAATTTAGCACCTCGTGAATCGGCAGGCTGAGAAATTTATTTTTCTCCAGGTCGATCAAATCAACGTACTGCTGGGAATATCGTTTGATCGAAGTGGAGTCGGTGGATGGGCGCAGCAGGGGATGACTGAGGGCTACCAGCCGTGGATAATCGTTGCCTACCCGGTCGACAGCCCGCGTACCTAACCCCCACACCAGACGGACAAAGCCGTCTTCGCGCCGGATCTGAGGTGCCCAGCGGTACAGGTTGCGGCTGAAAGCTACCCCGGCAGCCTGGGGCAGGTAATACTTGCCGAACTTTTCTCCCTCAACCACTTGAATGAGGATCGCCATACGCTCATCATAATCTTGCAGGCCTTTACTGCGGCGGTAGAGTAGGGCAGTGGGGTTAAGCGTTGAGGTATAAACCTGAATGATAGCCCGAGTCAATTCCCGCAAGTTAGCCGCGTGCGAGCCCTGGTTTGGACAGAAAACACTCTCATACTTTCCGGCGAAGGAAGTGCCGAAATTATCTTCCAGGAGACTGGAAGAACGTACGATTAATGGTTTGCGCCCGACGCGTTCAAGCAAGCTGGAGAGATCACCGAGAAAATCCAGGGGGAACTCACTCGATTCGAAATCCCGCACAATCTGCGGGTATTCCGCACGCATCTCTGTCTCACTCTTGTATTTCTGATCATTCCAATGGACCAGGTTGTTGATTGAAAGAAAAGTATAGAAAACATCGGAACCGATAAAGAATGAATCGGGGGCATTAATGCAACCTTTGATGTCTTCTTCGACCGATTCGGCCAGGATGCGCATGGCCAGCAGCATTCCAGCGGCTTTTCCACCAATGCGGCCCGTACCTAGCTTGCGCCGGCGGATCTCGCGCAGGTCATTGATGGTAAACCATTCTTTGGCAACGTTAATATAGCGCAGCTGATCGCTGATCATGGTGCGAATCAGGACTACTTTGAATTCCTTTAAACGTGCTTCGAGCGGAGCGCGTTCTTCAGGCGGCAGGTTCTCGATCGTTAGGGCCTGTTCAAAGACCATTTCGAGCGGAGCCAGTTCAGGGTTCATTGATAGCGAGATTTGCTGGGTTTGAATGCCGCGCTCGCTCAATACTTCCCACACCAACTGCTCGAACAATTCAAAAGAAAGGTAACGGCTGAAGACCTGATCCGTCAGCAGCTCGCGCACCTTTGCCAGGCGGTATTCCCATACTTCCCCGGCTTCCTCACCAAAAGGATTGCGCAGGCCTTCCCGCTCTTGGGATTGAATCGCCCCGGCGCGCGCCTCCGCTTCGAACTCTTGTGGGGAGACGATGCCCCTTTCATACAGCTCATGCCGCATGCGCGCGCGAATACGTTCACTCAGTACTGGATACTGGCTTAGCGCCAGATATACGTTGAACTGCCGGTCGGAAGACGCCCCGGAGTAAGAGCTTTCAGCGCCCGAATAGGCGGTGCTTTCCGGAAAAGCCATTCATTACCCTAAATGCATGGGCATAATCACGTGCAAGAAGTCTTCATCACCAACCGGCTGCACCCGCGCCGGGGATTTATGATCATTCGTTTCTAGAGCCAGGTTCGGGGTTTTGATCACTTCCAGTACTTCTCGCAGGTAGCGCACATTAAAAGCGACCGTCATGCCAGGACCGTCGATGCTGGCGTCAATCATGTTCTCGCTGGAACCGGTTTCCTCGGACTGCGCGGAGATTTCCACCTGACCAGGGCGTTCGGTGTTCGGCTGCATATTGAGACGCACGACATTGTTGCCATTCCGGGCAATAATTTCAGCCTGCCGGCAAGCTTTGAGAAAAGCGCTGGTTGAAACGATCGTATGCGATTTGAACGAGCGCGGTACAATCACCCGATAATCGGGGAAGTTGCCATCAATCAGCTGCGAAACCAGTTCCGCTGAATCCAGGCGGAAAACGACCTGACCGCGCCCTGAGGGGACAATCAGGCTCACGATATTTTCGCCATCCGTAGCAATGCGCGCCAGTTCGTTGAGCGCGCGCGCCGGAATAATCATCGTTAGCGGTTTCTGCACCGGTTCGGCCAGGTCTACCTTGCGCACGGAAATTCGGAAACCATCTGTCGCGGCCATAGTGATCTCATTGTCAGAGATCGTAGTTTGTACGCCTTGCAATACTGGGCGGGCCTCATCGGTAGAAGCGGCAAAAGTAACCTGCTGGACCATCTCTTTAAAGTCAGCGACTTTAATCTGCACACCTTCAGAAATATCCGTCGCCGGCATTGGCGGGAATTCTTGAGCATCAATACCTTTGATCTCTGTACTCGATGCGCCGCAGCGGACGGTGAGGGTGCAGGTTGAGAGGTTAACTGACAGAAGCACATTGTCATTTGGCAGCGTGCTGATCAGGTCAGTCAATAGACGCGCCGGAACGGTGATTGAACCTTCTTCCTGGATTTGGGCCCCAATCCAGCAGGAAATTCCTAATTCGAGGTTTGTCGCTGCTAAACGTAACCGGCCTTCGTCCGTGGCTAACAACACATTCGCCAGCACCGGCAGCGTGCTGCGCGGAGATACCGCTCTAGAAACGATGCCTAAACCTTGCGCCAGTTGTTGTTGCGATACGGATACTTTCATGGAGCCCTCTCTGCTTAAGATTTTTCTAGAAGAAATTCAGCGCATTGTACCTTTTGGGCAATGCCTGCTGCGCTTATTTATTATAACCCGCGTTTTACTGAAAGAGGCCTGAAACCATTACAGAAAATAACGTAATCAACAGGATCAGTCCGAAAATTCCACCGAGAATATAGCCAGCGACAGCCCAGGGATTACTGGGGAGTGAGCCACGCACAGCTTCACCTTCAGCGAGCTGGCGCAAGCTCTGGGCGGCCTCACGCCCCACGTCCACTGCTCGTTTCTCGCCCAACCCTAACCACAGCCAGTTCTCTTTCGGGGCAGGGATCAAGATGCGCCGTCCATGATATTCTTGCAGCCAGAGGCGCAGCGATTCGGGCGGATCCAGCACCAGCCCTACGGGCAGTAATACTGCTTTTGCGCCGAGCAGCGTTTCATCCGGAGCCCCTCTTTCGGTGGAGTGAACAGCGACCGGCAGGCGCGGGGCGAAGCGTGCCAGCGCCTGAACCACAGCATCTGCGAATACCTGAGTATAGGGGGCTTCCCCTTCTACCAAAATCAAGGTTGGATAATCCCTATGCAGATTACCCAAGGTTTCCTGTGCGATCAGATTATCTTCCCGTAATGCGCGCCAGTGATAGACCAGCAGCGCCGCATCGATTACCAGAGATAGAAAGAAACGGGTCACGTCCAGGGCCAGATTTTCTGACACTCGCGAGAACAAGGTGTTTAACAGGGCATACAGCAGCTGCCCGGTAAAAGTCATCGCGCCGATCACCAATAGGAACAGCAACAGGTACAGGTACGCCTTGCGCAGCACAGACCGGCGGGCATGATCGCCGGTATCATCCCGACGAGCGGCCTCTGCCTGCATGGCGCGCCAGTTTACCAGCCAGAGCGGAATACCAATCAGCAGCGCTGCCAGCGAACTGCTGAGTTGATCGCGAAAGGTGCCCAGCATGGACTGTGCCGCGAAGGCCAGCTCTGCCAGAAAGCCTACCAGACTGAGCAACCCAGAAAAGGTTACTGCCAGTCCCAGCAACGCCAGGATGTAATCGTACAGCCGGCGCAGCGCTTCGCGGCGCGGCTGGTCAGGCATGGCAGCTACTTCCCGGTCAAGGATACGCCCGTAATAGCCCCACATCACTGCCAGTGGAATGAGTGCGCCTAGCTCGGCGCTGCTATTTTGCAAGAAAGTCAGCAGCGTATTCGGTTCGCCCAGGATCCAGCGCAGTAAGGCATTAATTACACGGCCGCCCGCAGCCAACACGCCGATCACTCCGGCAAAAGAGATCAGGTATAGAACAACCAGGCGCAGTAATGAGCGCCGCTCAAATGTTTGAGACAGCGCCCGCTGCACAGCCTGCCAGAAGTAGGCCCATAAAGGAACGCCTACAAATAATAGACTGATGCCGCCTGCCAGAACTGGGGCTGTTTGCTGGGTATTCAAGCCGGGAGTAAACAAAATATAGCGAAGCAGATTATAAACTCCGCTTACCGTCAGCGTCAGGCCAAACAGCATCCATAAGTAGCGATACAAACGGCGGGTATCTAAAAGAAAACTTTCGAAAATATCGGCTAACCAATCGGCGCGCAAAATCGTCCAAAAATAAACCAGCGCGACGGCATTGATCACAATAGCAATCAGGTTATCCGTAGCTGTGCCGTCTCCCCCAAACCAGGCAGCGGACGGAGCTTGGCCAAGCACCACCACCAGACCACGATCTAGCAAAGCCAGCACTGCATATAAAATGGGTAAAAGCGTGACAAACAAAGCTGCATAGAGGAAAAAAGCCCGAATTCGGTTGGCGCGTTCTTCTGCGTCCGCCAGGGCATCTCTTTGAACCACGCGCCAATGCAGTAGGAAGATAGGCGTTCCAACCAGCACCAGCGAGAGCGCTGTGGCAAGCAAACTACCTTCACCTACAAAACCACTGGAAACCACAGCCCTCAATAAACGGATCACACCCCAAATCACCACTTCCGCGCTGATCAAGGCTAAGGCATAAAAGTACAATCGCCGAACGGTGCTCATGGAATCCTCTCGTGGATGGACGTTAATTAAGGCGCTTCAGTGGGAGTGGGGGAGGGAAGCTGTCGCGGGGGCACTTTATTCGGCGCTGGAAGCGGCATATTTGGCCCCTGATAGGGATAAGGAACAGAAAGGATCTTCCAACTGCCATCCTGAAAAATAAGGCTGGCAACTTCTGTGCGGCGGGAAAAGTCACCGAATAAGTCTGGACTGCTGCTCAACAGAGTAAGCTGCACCAATGCAGTTTGATTTTGTTCATCTAATGTTGTGGTCCCAATTTCAACGGTCGTATTATCGAGTGCGGAAGATGGATAGGCCATGAATGACTGTTGAAAGAGAGAAAAATTCAGGGATGAATCTGCTGCCAGGTAACGGTAAGCCCGCTGGTAATCCTTTTTCTGAATTGCCAGGATATAATTATGCAGCACCCCTGCCGGAGAACTTTCGCTGCCATAATCATTACTCTGCCGGGTAAAGAAAAGGACCAGCGCCGCCAAAACCAGGACGCCGATCCCAACAAAAATACCGAATAAAAAACGATCAGGAGAACGTGATCTCATTTGCCCTTTTTGGAATTACCCCGCCGCTGCCGGCGAACACGCGCCTGATCAAGCGTGCCCATTTTACGCTGCGCTTTGGGATCAGGCAGTAACTGGCGGAAAAAGTTGGCCAGGGTCTGGAAATCATCTCGAAATGAGAAGGCGGGCTTCCACTCACCCGGGCGGTTAGCGATGACCAGGAACGGACCCAGTACAGGCAATAGCAACGCCAACAGTCCCCAGCCCCAATAACCCCACCAGCTTAAGCGCCGCTGGCGCAGATAAAGCAAGGCAAACAAAGACATGCCGATGATATCGACCCACAAAATTGTTCGCACCACGGCGGCTGTACTCATGGATTGTCCCGTCTCCTTGGATAAAAAGGAAAGTCCCACCTGACCGAAAATGAGAACAAGTGTTTGATTTTTATTGTATTGATTTTTTGGAAGAAATGCAAGTTGCAAAGATGTTATAATCACAAAACACGGTGAAATGCATGTCAAATAAGTTTTGGATTTTATTGATCCCCCTCATTTTGGTCGGGACAGTCTTGTTCCTGACGCAACCCGCGGCGGCAAGCCCACAACCGCAAGTTCTTTATCAAACGCCGACCGCACGTCCAGACGGACGTGTAATGTATATTGTCCAGGAAGGCGACACCTGCTTGCGCATCCAACTCTTGACCGGGACGACTGTAGACACTCTGCGCACATTGAATCGTCTGGATCAAAACTGCACCATCATCCCTGGGAAAGAACTTCTTTTGATGGTGATTACGCCAGTTGCTTCGGCGACGCCGAATCCCTTTGTAACCGCGACCTCTCAACTCCCCACACCAACCCCATTTAAAGGTAATGGCAAAATCTGTGTCCTGCTGTACGATGATGTGAATGGTAACGCGGTTCGCGATACCAGCGAATCCGCTATGGCGGGTGGAGCGGTCAGCATCTCAGATCGGTTAGGGACAGTGTCTAAAACAGGCAGCACGGATGATTCTGGCACGCCCTACTGCAGCGAAATCCCTGAAGGGGAGTTCACGATCAGTATGGCGGTGCCTTCAGGATATAACGGGACTACCCTGTTAAACCAGGCTGTAAAGGTACAGGCAGGTGAAACAGCCATTCTGGAGTTTGGCGCGCAGCAGAGCAGTGCGGTCGAAGCGGTCACCGCGCAAAGCCCACAACCGGGCGGTAACAATATGATGCTGGCAGTGATGGGCGGCGTGTTGGTGCTGGGTGGGATCGGTTTGGGGATTTATATTCTGTTTACCCGCCGCTCTTAGACTGGCTTTTTTTACCTCGTTCGCTGGGCTGCCTGCTGATAAACCGCTCCTAATTGTTGGCGGAAGCTTTCGCGGTCCCAACCGGCTGCGCGCTGCTGCGCGGCCTGACGGATATTTTCCGCGGCAACTTCATCAACGATGAGCGTAATCGCGGCGGCGCCCAGGGCGCGGGCATCCCCGGGCGGGACCAGATAACCGGCTGGGCCAACGCGCGCGTCCAGTTGTGGCGTTTCCACGCCTACCAAAGGCACATCACTTGCAAAAGCCTGCCAGGCAAGGCTCCCCCAGGGAGGTACACTGCCACCATGCAGTACTACCCCGGCCCGCTGCACAATTGCAGCCCGCTCTTGCTCATCTATCGGAGAAACGGCCATTACTGGTCCAAGGATACCTGTTTCCCGGCACAAGCGTTCCAGATGATCCATCACAGCGGGGGAACCATCAATCACCAACAAGCTCCAATCTGAACCCAGACCGCGCGAGATCCAACTCCAGGTAGCTGCCAGAAAGACAGCCCCCGCTTCGTCCGGAGGTCCCTCTGCTATCAGATAACTCTCAGGCAGGTGAGCTGGGGGCACTTGCGGATGCGAAAAGGCCTCATGGACGATAGGTGGCAGCCTGATTTCAGGGAGAGAAGCGGAAAGAGGCGGCAGGTCGTTGGGCCATAGTACCGCCGCAGCCCGATACAGGCCACCCCGGCCCAGAGCAGCGCGTAAACGGTTAGCCAGCCCATATGCAACAGCCCGTCCTATTTCAACTGAAACCGGACTGATTAAACAAGGAACGGAGCTGAACAAGGGCAGGTTGGGAGATGTGGTGTGCAGCAAATCCGCGCTGTGGTGCCGGGCGAGGGCAGGCAGAGCAGACTGCTCCCAACGCAGCCAGCCGCGTGGCGTATTTGGAAGAACATCCACCACGCTTTCTACGCGCTCCAGGTCCAGGTGGAGATCGGGTTGGGGCAGGGCCAGGCAGGCGGCAATGCCCGGTGGCTGGGCCGCAAGCAGTTCCAGGAGATGCACAGCGGCTGGGCTGCCTGGAGCAAAAGCCAGGGCCCAGCCGTCATAAAGCACACGCAGAGGATTGGAATGCACCTTCACATCAAGCGAAGCGCTCTTCTTTCCAAACATCGGCCTCATTGTTATAACCGGCCCGCTCCCAAAAACCGGGTTGGTCGTGTTCCAGAAACTGCAGCGCCCGCAGCCACTTTGCGCCCTTCCAGAGGTAAGGAACCATCAAATCCTCCCGGTTTTGAATGGCGCCGACAACTCCACGCAGCGGATATCCATGATCCGGGGTGATCGGTTCGCCGTTGAAGTGAGTAGCCAGCAGAAAATTTTCAGCCAGAACAACTTCTATCGGAAGATTAACGGTGAAACCATATTCAGCGATCTGCAGTACATGATGCGCCGTAGTTTTTAGCTTCACTAACCCCTGGTCGACCAGGGTACGCATGGATACACCCTCCCAATTGGTGTCGAACTTGCTCCAGCGCGTAACACAATGGATATCCATATTCACTTTTGTGCGCGGCAGTTGTTGAAATTCATCCCAGGTAAGGCACAGCGGCGTTTCGACTTCACCGGTCACTTGAAAATCCCAGGTATCCGGGTTAAAGGTTGGGACTGGGCCATAATGTAACACCGGAAAGCGGTCGGTCAGCGCCTGCCCAGGCGGCAGGCGGCCTTCTTTGCGAACGCGCTCCTCATTCTCTCTTCGTCGAAAAATACTATTAAACATGGTCTCGTCCTCCAATCTTTAGGATTATAACCCGAAATAAATTCCGATAAATAGGGTAATTTATAGGCTCCTTGGGAATTGCCGTGGTTTTAGAGACAGTTGTAATCCTAAAGGGACGCGGTGAAGCTGTGCCTCTTTAGGATTAGGCTAAACCCAGGGACCTGATCTACAGCGTTTTTGAAGCTTTGGTAACGATAGCGAGGGAAAACGGCCCTATATAATAAATGGCCGAAAAGGATAATATCAGGTAAAATATCTAAGAGGTTTAAGTGAGCGACGGAATTCTAACGCGGGAACAATTAGAGGAAAGGCTGGCAACGCTACATAAGGCCAGCCTTGAGTTAGTTAAGAACATATCCCTGGAAACGCTGCTGGAGCGCATTGCTGTCCTAGCCTACGAGCAGGTGGTGGCGCAGTATGCGGCGGTCGGTGTGTTGGACGAAAAGGGCAACCTGGAAAAGTTTATTCCGGTCGGGATAACGCCTGAAGCGAGCCAAAAGATGGAGCATCCACCCCAAGGCTATGGTCTGATTGGGGTATTGATGGATAGCGAAAAGCCTATCCGTCTGGCGAACATCGCTGATGATCCACGCAGTTCCGGCTTTCCGGCGCACCATCCTGAAATGACTTCTTTCCTGGGGGTACCGATCCGCCTGGGAGATAAGCAGCTTGGCCAGATTTACCTGACCAATAAACTGACCGGGCCAGAATTTACCGCCGAAGATGAACAGGTGATGGAAACACTGGCTGCTTATGCAGCCGTAGCCATTTCGAACGCCAAGTTCTACGAGCAGATCACCCAACGCGACCGCATTCTGACCCGGCGCAATGAAAACCTGGCCCTGGTAAATGAACTCGCTTCAGTGCTAGCCTCTTCCGATAACACCGAGCAGGTGTTGGATAAAGTCCTGACCCAGGTAATCGACTACCTGCGCCTGGACGTCGGTGAAGTTTACCTGCGCAAGGAAGATCGGAAAGTCTTGCAGCTGTCGCTGCACCGCGGCGAACGGGTTTGCAACCTGTGGTCGCGCAGTGAATTCTTGTTCGGCGAAGGCCTGGTCGGTAAAACCGCAGCCAGCGCCCAACTTAACCAGGTCGACCTTTCCAGCAGTTCACTGAAAACTGAGCCGGACGAGTATTATTTCCATGAAGAAGCGCTGGCCGGACACTTGAAACAGGTAGTCTGCCTGCCGTTGAGCGGCCGCAGGGGCGTACTCGGGGTGCTTTGTGTGGGATCTTGTGACACTGAGCCGCTGGATGACCTGGAAATGCAGTTCCTTTCCTCAATCTCAGCCTGGGTAGGGATGGCGATTGAGAATCTCCGGCTCAACGTGCAGCAGCGCCGCCTGGCTGTGCTCGAAGAACGGGAACGCATCGGGATGGATCTGCACGATGGCATCATTCAAGATATCTACGCGGTCGGTTTGACCCTTGAACACGCTCGCCTGCTCTTAAATGATAATCCTCAATCGGCCAGGCAGAGTATTGAACAGGCTATAGCCGACTTGAACAGTACCATTCGGGATATTCGCGCGTATATTCTCGATTTGCGCCCGCGCAAACTGCACGAAGAGAACCTGGTCGATGGTTTGCGCCGCCTGATCGCCGAGTTCCGAGCCAACACGCTGATCGAAGTCACCCTACAGAATCAAGCGCAAGAAGTTCATCTGCCCCAAAATCAGGCAGTCGCATTATTCCATATCTGCCAGGAAGCCCTGGCAAACGTCGGCAAGCATTCCCGCGCGCGGCATGTAAATGTGTCCTTGTGGACCTCGAATGACCGGGTGCTGCTAGAAATCAGCGACGATGGGCGCGGCTTTGACCTGAATAACATGAAACGAACGCTGGGGCATGGCCTCTCGAATATGCAGACTCGCGCCAATAATACTGGCGGCGATTTGGAAGTAACTTCAGAACCAGAACAGGGCACCACCATCCTGGTGTGGGTCCCCAATACCAACCAACAATGAAAACCGATTCTCCTTCTGCCGCTGAACGGGCAGCCGCCGTTCAAGCGATGTTTCAACGCATCGCGCCGCGCTATGACCTGATGAACCGATTGATGACCGGCGGGCAGGATGTGCGCTGGCGTCAACAGGTGATCCGCCTGGCACAAATTCCACCAGGCGGGAAAGTGTTGGACCTCGGCGCAGGCACCGGCGATCTGACCCGTGAAGCGCTCCGCCAGGCGCCCAGCTGCCGCCCGGTTGCCGCAGATTTTACCCTGGGCATGATGTTGGCGGGTAAACACCAGGGTGGGGAGCCCCTAGCCTGGTCCGCGGCGGATGCGCTCAATCTGCCCTTCCCAGATGAAACTTTTGATGCCGTTGTTTCCGGTTTCCTGCTGCGAAATGTAGTCAACCTGCCTCAGGCTCTGGACGAGCAGTTCCGGGTGCTAAAGCCCGCTGGACGAATGGTAACCTTAGATACCACCCGCCCGCGGCCTTCGCTGTTCAGCCCGTTTATCCGTTTTCACATGCACAAAGTCATCCCCTTTGTAGGCGACCTGCTGACCGGTTCTCGCGACGCCTACACCTATCTGCCCGAAACCTCTGAACATTTCCTCCTGGCTGAAGATCTGCTAAAGCGCATCCAGGCTGCTGGCTTTCAGCAAGCCGCCTTTCGCCGCCTGATGTTTGGCACAGTTGCCATCCATTGGGGAAGTAAACTGCGCTAAGATCAACCAATTTTGAATGATTGTGCCTTAGGGAAAATGGGCCAGGTGCGTTTCCCCTAAGGCGCAATAACGCTGCTGTTTGCCAGCCGTTCGGGCTTATAATGCCCTCTATTCAGATTATTGTTACAGGAGAAGAATGATGCCGCCCCTAAATCCCCAACACGGGCTTGGAACCATCGTGACGCATGCAGGTGAGATGGAAAACCCTCTAAATGCTCACGTCACGCCAATTTACCAAACGTCAGCGTTTAGCTTTCCTGATGTCCAAACCGGGGCTGGGCGCTTTAAGGGAGAAGAACCAGGCTATATTTATACCCGGCTGAACAACCCTAACCTGGAACAACTGGCTTATAAGATTTCTGTGCTGGAAGGCATCGATCTGCTGCGCCGCCAGCCGCAAACACCCGTGGAAGAGCAGGTCGGAGGGCTGGTATTTGCCTCGGGAATGGCAGCCGTAACGGCAGCGATCCTGGCGCGAGTGAAGGGTGGGCAGAAGATCATTGCGCAGGAAAATATCTACAGCAATACGTTCACCTTTTTGAATGACATCGCCCCGCAGTATGGCATTCAAGTGATCTGGTTGAAAGAAGCCAGCCCGGAAAATTGGGCAGCTGCTTTTCGCGCGCATCCCGAAACAGTCCTGGCATATGCCGAGACGCCAGCTAACCCCAACCTTTCTCTGGTCGATCTGCAGGTTGTGGCTGAAATCGCACACCAAAATGACGCCTGGTTGATGGTTGATAACACGTTCGCCACCCCATACTGCCAGCGCCCGCTGACCCTTGGGGGCGATGTGGTCCTGCATTCCACGACAAAATACCTCTCCGGTCACGGGCAGATTATCGGGGGAGCGGTGGTTAGCAGCCACATCGACTATATCCGCGGGCCGCTGTACCAGATGTTCAAAATCCTGGGCGGCTGCCCCAGCCCCTTTGATGCCTGGCTGGCGAATATGGGGTTGAAAACGTTTGAACTGCGCATGCAGCGCCACTGTGCCAGCGCGCTGCAAATCGCCGAATACCTGGAAAACCATCCCAAAGTAAAGCGGGTGTACTACCCTTTCCTGAAGAGTCACGCCCAGGCTGCCCTGGCGCAGCGCCAGATGAACTCTGGCGGTGGGATGATCGCCTTTGAACTATCCGGAGGCTTTGCCGCGGGGGTAGCCCTCATGGAGCACGTGCGCGTGTCGACTCTGGTAGTTAGCCTGGGCAACGTGGATTCGCTCATTTCTCACCCCGCCAGCATGACCCACTCCACCGTTTCATCACAGGTGCGCCAGGAAATGGGCATCAGTGATGGCCTGGTGCGCTTCTCAGTCGGGATCGAAAACGTTGAGGATTTACTGGCTGACCTGGAACAGGCGCTATGTTTCGCATAACGCCACACTGCGGGCAGGTTTTGGTACAATTGGGCCGAGCATGAAAAAACAGCGCCTGGTGGTGGGCATTTCAGGAAGTTCTGGTGCAATCCTCGGCATTCGCCTGCTGGAGGCGCTGCGCGCTACCCCCATCGAATCCCATCTGATTATTACCCCCTCCGCCCGCCTGACGATCGAACAGGAAACGGATTGGCGGATATCCGCCGTCCAAGGGCTGGCGGATGCTTATTACAACCCGCACGACCTGGCCGCCCCGCTTGCCTCAGGGTCTTTTGATACCCTGGGAATGGTGGTTATCCCGTGTTCCATTAAAAGCCTTTCGGCTATCGCCAACAGCTACTCGAGCGACCTGCTGGCTCGCGCTGCGGATGTAACCCTGAAAGAAGGCCGCCCGCTGCTGCTGGTGCTGCGCGAAGCGCCTTTTCATTCTGGTCATATCCAGTTGATGGACCAGGCAGTCCGCAGTGGGGCGGTGATCTTCCCACCTGTACCCGCCTTCTATGCCCATCCACAGACTGTGGATGAAATTGTGGATAACATCGTAGGGCGGGTGCTACAGCGCCTGGGTATAGATAATGATCTTTACTTGCAGTGGACGGGCCTGGAGCCAGCAGAAGCCCCTTCAAAGGTAGATTCAGAGGCCGCCTTATGGGCTTTACCGGCGATGACACTGGCGACGGTGGGTGAAGCGAGCGAGCCTCATGCCGCGACCGTTTACTTTGCTGCTGGAGAAAAGCATCAGGAACTCTATTTTTTTTCCGACGCGGCCAGCCAGCACAGCCTGGATTTAGCCCTCCGCCCTCAAGCTGCCGGAACGATCCATCCCCTTGCGACCGGCTGGCAAGACATTCGCGGGCTGCAACTGCGCGGAACGGTCCGCGTGATTCCGCCCGGCGAAGAATGGGATCAGGCCTGGGCGCGCTATCTGAAAAAATTTCCCTTCACCGGCGATTTGAAAGAAGTTGTCGCGCGCAGCACCCTCTATGCTTTCCGTGCGGATTGGATACGCTGGATCGACAACCGGCGCGGGTTTGGACACAAAGAAGAATGGACACGCAATGAATCAGGCCAGTATGGAAACAACCCCAAAGATTAACCGGTCAGCGGACCTGGACAAAGCTGCTCTACGCGGCAACCCTTCTTTTGTCTGGCGCGCCGGGCAAGAGCGGCGGCTGGAGATGATCCGCGCCGCGGCGGGCGAGCGTGTCTATGGCAGTATTTTTGTGGATGGCTGCGGAGTGGGCATGTACCTGAGAAAACTGGCCCAGGATGCTCGCCAGGCAGTCGGCCTGGATATTGAGTTGGAGCGCACACTTGAAGCGCACCAGTTCGCTGAGCAGGTGCTGTGCGGGGCAGGGGAGAACTTACCCTTTCCGCCTGACACCTTCGACTTGATTCTGAGCCATGAAGTGCTCGAGCATGTCCAGGATGATCAGCAGGCTGTCAACGAGATTGTGCGCACCCTAAAGCCAGGCGGCCGGCTGGTGTTGTTTGTCCCGAACCGGGGCTACCCCTTTGAGACCCACGGAATCTACTGGCGCGGGAAGTACCACTTTGGCAACATCCCTCTGGTGAATTACCTGCCGCGCCGCCTGCGCGACCGGCTCGCCCCGCATGTGCGGGTTTATTCTGCGGGCGATTTGCAGCGATTATTCGCAAATTTACCAGTTTGTATGGTCCAAAAGACCATTATTTTCGGCGCTTATGATAATATTATTTCACGCAGGCCAATACTGGGCAGGACCCTTCGAACAATCCTGCAAGCAATGGAGCTCACCCCCCTGCGGATACTCGGTCTGTCACATGTGTGGATTATCGAAAAACGAGAGGAATCAAGATAACTGAATATCACCAAAACCGGTGAAAAGGCAGGCTGCTATTCCTGGCTCGGCGGGTTCGGGCGCAGATCGTAAATTCCATCAACGACCGGATAATGTTTTCCGCAAGCCGGGCAAACCAGTTCGGGCGGCGTATCAGGTAAGACCGCCTCACCACAGGCCGGGCAGCGGAAGAAGTCGGTTTCGCCAGATGGGAGAACATTTTCAGCGAGGGCGCTTTGTCCCTGCCGCGCGCGCGAACGTACGAACACACTTGGGCTGAGCTGCCATAAATCGCCGGTGCGCTGCGCTAGCGCATCCATCTGCACCAGCAGCCCTAACGGAAACAGGCGCTTGAACAGGCCCATGCGGAAATGAGATACCGTAAGCTGCCGCTCTACAACAAAACCGGTCACTTGCAGCCAGGCGCGCACCGTCGCCGGGTGAAAATCAAAGTTCAATGGCGCAAACTCAATCGGTTCGGGTGAAAAGGGATTCCAGCCCTGCAAGCGCAGCATGTAGCGCAGGACAGACTTCAAATTTCGTTTATTGGCAAATTCAAGAATAAAGGTCGCATCTGACTGCAGCACCTGGCGCACTTCACTCAACGCCCGGCGCGGGTCTACCATATGATGCAGCGTGCGGACCATGGTTGCAGTATCAAACAGGTTTTTTACAAATGGTAAATGGTAAATATCTGCGGAAACGTACTTCAGCCGCGCTCCATCTGGACTTGTGTCACCCAGGCGCTGGCGAGCCTGCTGCAGCTGCGAGCGCGAGTAATCCAGCAAGACAATCTCCTGATAACCACGATAACGAGCCGTATTCCGCCCGGCCCCAGCGCCCAACTCCAGCAGGCGTTGACCTCCAGGAGGCAGCAGCCGCCGCAGCGCGACGGCTTCGACTGCATCTTCATACGCGCGTCCACCGCGCTCCCAGAATGAGGTCTGGTAGTCGGATCCCTCGTAATTACAAACAGGTAATTGATCCATGGATAATTTGCACGGCTGGTGAAAAAATTAAAAAAATGCGCCGGGCAGGTTCCCCGGCGGCACCCAGAATGACCTCCTTACCGTTGCTTCCTCTCGGACCTGGCGGGGTTCGTAGGATCCTGCCGCGCCGGTCCCGCCCGGACGCGCGATAAGTATACCTTAAAAAAGTACTCTGTCAAGAAAACGATATAGGAAGAGAAATGCCTGGAAGAAAGAAAAGATTGCGGATGAAACGAGGCTTTATAAACTCCCTTGTGCTTGCGGTCTGGCTGACCTGTTCCTTCACTGCGCCAGTAGACAGCAGAGCTTTTATCGGTCAGCCAGTCTCTGTGGGTTGGATCGCCACAGCCTCTAACGGGCGCAGAGTCATGGTCAGCGCCAGGGATCCCCAAGGCCTGGAAGTATTAAAAGCCAGCCAGGCTGCGGAACTGGTCAATTATGGTGCAGTTAGCCTGTGGCAGCTGCCAGCGAAGCCAGCGCTTGCCGGTCAGGCGCTCCTCCAAATGGACCCCGTTGAGGATGATATCTACCTGCGTGGAATCACGATCCAGCCGCAAAAGGCACCCCCGTTCGGTCCAGAAAACCTGATGATGGCGCCACCGCTGAAGGGGAGCGAAAGCAGCGGTTTCTGGATGGTTCAATTTATTGGACCGCCCGAGGCGACCTGGCTGCAAGATTTGCAGGATGCCGGGTTAGAGAACGTGGCTTATTTGCCAAACAATGCCTATCTGGTGTGGGGCAGCCAGCCAGCCAGCACTCTGGCCCAATTGGCGCTTGATCACCCCTATATTCAATGGACCGGCGCTTACCAGCCCTTGTACCGCTTATCCCCCGAGTTACGCGCTCTGGCAGATACCCCCTCCAGTGGTGAGCAGGAAACGGATGTTACCATCCAGTTTTATAACACGGAGCAGTTAAGTAGCTCCCTGGACGAAGTGCTCCAGCTTTCCAGCCAGGTGTACCAGTCTGCGGTGGCCCTGTTGAACACGACCGCGGTGCGGGTGCAGCTTCCTGCCCAGCAGTTGGCGACTGTAGCAAACCTGCCGGATGTGATCAACATTGAACCTTATACGCCGCCCATAATGCTGGATGAGATCCAGGGACAGATTCTGGCAGGTGACCTGGCAGAGATCAATAAAAATGTCGTCTCGGCAAAGCCGGGTTATCTGGATTGGTTGAAATCTAAAGGCTTCTCAACCTTGCCCAACGACTATCCGCTGGTGGATCTGATAGACGATGGATTGGATATCGGCGACGCCAGTCATGTTCTGCACCCCGACTTCTATGTAGAGGGCAAAAAATCAAATCCAGACCGGATTGCATTCTCCGCCAACTGCACCACTGACCCGAAAGGAAACAGCGTGGGCGGGCATGGCAACCTGAATGCGGGGATCCTGGCGGGCTATAATGCCCTGCCCGGGTTCCCTTATCAGGATTCGCACGGGTATCAGGTTGGGTTAGGTGTTTCGCCCTATGGACAGATCGCCAGTACGAAGGTTTTTGCGAATAATGGGCTGTTCGATGCCTCGCGCTGCAACAATGCCTTCTTCAGCATTGTAAACTCTGCCTATAACGCCGGCGCGCGCATCACCTCCAACAGTTGGGGGCTAAACAACGGCGGCGCTTATACCGTGGATGCGCAAACCTACGATATCCTCACCCGTGACGCTTCTATGAAGCCAGGGAATCAGGAAATGCTGCACATCTTCGCCGCGGGAAACGTAGGGCCAGCGGGCAAGAGTATTGGCACGCCGGGCACGGCGAAAGATGTGTTGACCGTGGGCGCAACAGAAAATGCGCGGGATAACGGTATACGGGATGGTTGTGGCTTATCGACTTCGGCCAGCGCGGATAATGTCGCCATCTTTTCTTCACGCGGCCCCACTGCTGATGGGCGGGTTAAACCGGATATCATGGCTCCCGGCACGCATATTATGGGACCAGCTTCGCAAGACCCAGCGTACAACGGCAGCAGTGTTTGCGGCGGTTACCAACCAGGTCTGCCTCCAAATCCTTATTACCCGAAGGGGCAAACGCTATACACCTGGTCCTCGGGAACCAGCCATGCGGCGCCGGCAATTAGCGGGATAGCACAGCTGGTTTACTACGAATATAGCCACGTGTTCAAGCCTGGTCTGGCGCCCAGCCCGGCCATGATCAAAGCCCTGATTCTCAATACGCCGCGCTACCTCACCGGTACGGATGCGAATGACTCGCTGCCGAGCTTCTCGCAGGGTTGGGGTGGGGCAGATATGAGTCAAATTTTTGATGGCACGCCGCGCATTTTGACCGACCAAACTGAACTGCTTACTCAAACGGGTGACAGCTATAACCAAAGCGGCTGGGTAGTGAAATCCAACAAAGCCTTTCATGTCAGCCTGGTCTGGACAGACGCACCAGGCGCAACAACCGCCGGAAATGCACTGGTAAACGATTTGGACCTGGAAGTGACCGTACAAGGACAGACGTATCATGGAAATGTATTTAGCGGCGCGCAGTCCGTTCCTGGCGGATATGGAGACCGGCTAAACAACGTTGAAAATGTCTTCTTACCAGCCGGCACGAGCGGCGCGTTCGAAGTGCGCGTTATCGCGCATACATTAGCCGGTGATGGCGTTCCAAATAATTCAGACCCAATTGATCAGGACTTTGCCCTGGTCATCTATAATGGCTCCACACAGCCGACCGGACCTCAAAGTTTGTTCTTCTTGCCCTTTATTACGCGCTGAGCACCTGTATAGGACGTAAAAAAACCTTAGAAATACTTCGCAAGCTGGCAGATGCACTTGTTGACCGGGTGCTAAGCCACTAAAATAAGCGCTATGAATATTCCTTATGGCCCGATTCTTGTCGTCGAAGATGTCCCGAATGTCCTTGAGTTGCTCGAAGTGACGCTGCGCTTTAAGGGCTACCCGGTCATCACTGCCAAAAATGGTCAAGAGGCTTTGGAAGCAATTTTTCGGGAGCGACCCGCGCTGATCATCACAGATATCTTAATGCCGAAAATGGATGGTTACTCCCTGGCGCACGCCGTGCATAAAGATCCCCGCACCAGCCAGATCCCAATAATTTTCCTATCCGCCACCTATGTTACCCCAGAAGATAAAAAGTTTGCGCTCAGCCTGGGGGCTGTGCGCTTTTTGGAGAAGCCGGTAGACACAGAAGATTTTCTGCTGACCATCGCGGAAATTTTAACCCTCGGCGGCGATTCTACAGTCTCGGCGCCAATGAGTGAAACCGATTTCTTTGATGGCTATCGCGAGCGGCTGGAACACAAACTCCGCCATAAAAATACGCAGATCACCCGCACCGAACGGCTGTTATTGACCCTGCCTGAAGAGCAGCGCCCCGCTTTTGAAGCTTTGCTGAAGCAAGCGGTTAATGATCGGGATGAGATCCAGGTAGAGTTGGACCAGTTGCACCAGATTCTGGACGAAATAAATTCCGGCCGGGCTGGAGAGAAAACGACACAATAACTGCTGAACGGCGATATTGGGCTTACAATAAACGGCGGGCATTGGTGCAAACAGCTTGCATTGATCCCGCCATATTATTTAATGCGGGGACTATGGGAATGCATCCATCAATCGAAGACCTGATTGACCTGGCACGTGGAGCAGGCGAAATTTTACGCGAAGGGTACGGGAAACGCCATCAAATCGATCGGAAGGGGCGGATCGATCTGGTGACTGAAGTGGATCACGCATCAGAGACCTACCTGGTCTCCCAAATTCAGGCGCGTTTTCCGGAACATACCATTGACACCGAAGAAAGCGGATTGCTGTCTGGTATTGATCATGCCTGCTGGTACATCGATCCATTGGACGGAACCACGAATTACGCGCATGATATTCCCGTCTTTTCCGTTTCGGTGGCCTTTGCTACTGCCGGAAAGATCCAGTTGGGAGTGGTGTATAACCCCATGCTGGATGAATGCTTCAGCGCCGAACTGGGTAAAGGCGCCCAACTGAATGGGCAGCCCCTGCATGTTTCGCAAGCCCAAACATTAAATGACAGTTTACTGGTCACCGGTTTTGCTTATGATGCAGCATTTGCGGACCGCAACCTGGCCTTCTTTGGCCACTTTACTCACGTTTCTCAGGGCGTGCGCCGGATGGGTTCGGCTGCGCTGGACCTGTGTTATGTTGCTGCCGGGCGCTTCGATGGCTACTGGGAATTGACCCTGCGTCCGTGGGACTTTGCCGCGGGAGTTTTAATCGTTGCTGAAGCAGGCGGGCAGGTAACCAACATAAACGGGAATGCTGATCTATTTCAAACCCCTTATTCTATTTTGGCGGGCAACCCGGTCATCCAGCCCAAGATGCTGGCAGAATTTAAGCTTTTGCAGGCATAAGTGATCTATTGGGTATGGCAGGGATGCCGAGGAAGGCCAGAACGTCTTTTCCCGGCAGCCTTGCCAAACCTTTGCAGCGTGACAATCACACCCGCAAAACCGGCATACCCTTGATTCAAAATGGGTATACAATGAGAAAAGTAGTTATCCTGGGGGCCATGCCTCCGATTAAGGGTTGACAAATGAGCGAGCCGCTTCCTCTCGATACTTTGCTGGAAGGCGACTGCATCGAGGTTCTTCAAAAACTGCCAGCCGAGTCGATTGACCTGATCTTTGCCGATCCGCCATATAACTTACAGCTGCGCCAGGAACTCTGGCGGCCAAATCGCACGCTGGTGGATGCTGTCGATGATGCCTGGGATCAGTTCTCTGACTTTTCGGCTTATGATGACTTTACCCACGCCTGGCTTTCTGCCTGCCGGCGCGTGCTCAAACCTACCGGTACGCTGTGGGTAATCGGTACATACCACAATATTTTTCGGGTCGGAACGGTTTTGCAGGACCTTGGCTACTGGATCTTGAATAACATTGTGTGGATTAAGGCAAATCCCATGCCAAACTTTCGCGGGGTGCGGTTTACCAATGCGCATGAAACGCTCATCTGGGCGCAGAAACAGGCCGGGCGCTCATACACGTTTAACCACCATGCAATGAAGGCGCTGAATGAAGATTTACAAATGCGCAGTGACTGGTTCCTGCCCATTTGCAACGGCAAAGAGCGCATCCGGATTAACGGAAGCAAGGCGCACGCCACCCAAAAACCAGAGGCTTTACTGTACCGGGTAATCCTGGCCAGTTCGAACCCGGGCGATGTGGTATTAGACCCTTTCTTTGGCACTGGTACCACCGGAGTGGTGGCACGCAAGCTCCAACGGCATTGGATTGGCATCGAGCGCGATCCGCAGTACGCCTGGCTTGCTCGGCAGCGTATTTCCGCCACGCCTGCAGGAGATGCTGAAACCAATATCTATCAGGCGTTGTACCCGCGCCGCGCGCCGCGCATCCCGTTTGGCACGCTGCTGGAGCAAGGCCTGCTCAAACCGGGGCAAACGCTCTACTTCGGCCAAAAGGGAGACGCCAATGCGCGCATCATGGCGGATGGCTCCCTGGATTATGGCGGCCGCCGAGGCTCAATCCACCAGATTGCGCGGTTGATCCAATCTGGGCCAGCCAACGGCTGGCAACTGTGGTACTACCAGGATGAAGAGACGCAGCAGCGCCAGCCAATCGACCGGCTGCGCCAGCAGCTGCGGTCACAAATGGAAAAACAAGAGGAATTACCATCATGAGCGAACCCAATCAAACGTATTCGCAAACTCGTTGGAGTCTCGCCGATTTAGTTCCAGAAGCAGGCAGTCCCGCAATCAACGCGGCCTTCGACCAATTGCAGGAGCAAGTCAAAGCCTTCGTAGAATCTACGCGACCCAAGCTCAGCCCAGAAATTTCAGAAGAGGAATTCATGGGGATTGTGCGACAGTTGGAAGCGATCTACCGTGAGGCTTATCACCTGAATGGCTATGCCAACCTGTCTTTCGCCGCGGATACACAAGACCAGCCAGCGCAAACGCTGATGGCGCGCGTGCAGCAATTCATGGCGGAAATGAGCAATCAGACCCTGTTCTTCGAGATGTGGTGGAAGCAGTTGGAGGATGCCAACGCCGAGCGGTTAATGGCGAATTCTGGCGATTACCACTATTGGTTAGAAGAGATGCGTCACTTCCGCAAGTACACCCTCTCGGAGCCGGAAGAAAAGGTGATTAACATCAAGGATGTCACCGGATCCAGCGCGTTAGACCGCTTATACGATTCCATTACCAACCGTTACACCTTCAAGCTGATGGTTGATGGTGAAGAAAAAGAATTGACCCGCGGTGAACTGATGGTCTTCGTGCGCCAGAGTGACCCCGACCTGAGAGCCCGCGCATACCAGGAGCTCTACAAAGTTTATGGCGATGATGCGCCAATCCTTGGGCAAATTTACCAGTCATTGGTGCGAGACTGGCGCAATGAGAATATCAACCTGCGCGGTTTCCCGACCCCAATCTCGGTGCGCAACCTGGTCAACGACATCCCAGATGAGGTAGTGAACACCCTGCTGGATGTCTGCCAGAAGAATAGTCCGGTCTTTCAGCGCTATTTTCAACTTAAGGCGCGCTGGTTAGGCCAGGAACGCTTGCGCCGCTATGATGTTTATGCGCCAGTCGCCCACGCCAATAAAGAATACGCCTTCGAGACTGCGGCACAAATGGTATTTAACTCTTTCAATGAATTCGATCCCGAATTTGCCGCGTTGGCGGAACGGGTCTTCGCAAAACATCACCTGGACAGCCAGGTGCGGAAAGGGAAGCGGGGCGGGGCGTTCTGTGCCACCGTGGATCCAAAGATCACGCCCTGGGTATTATTGAATTATCAGGGCCGGGCGGACGATGTAGCGACAATGGCGCACGAACTTGGGCATGCGATCCACTCAATGCTGGCGGCGGATCACACCCTGTTCACCTTCCACTCCTCGCTGCCGCTGGCTGAGACGGCCTCCACCTTTGGCGAAATGATGCTGGTGGATCGCCTGCTGCAGTCTGAAAGCGATGAAGCGGTGCGGCGAGATATTCTCTTCCGCCAGGTGGACGATGCGTATGCGACTATCCAGCGCCAGGCTTACTTCGCCATGTTTGAACGGCAGGCGCATGACCTGGTCCATCAAAATGCGTCGGTAGACGAACTGGCTGAGGCCTACCTGGCCAACCTGCACGAGCAGTTTGGGGAAACCGTGGCGGTAAGTGATGAGTTCCGCTGGGAATGGGTATCGATCCCGCATATATATGGGACCCCGTTTTATGTTTATGCATATTCTTTCGGGCAACTGCTGGTTCTGGCGCTGTATCAACAGTTCAAGCAGGAAGGGGAAGCCTTCAAACCCCGCTACCGCAAGATTCTGGCGACCGGTGGCTCAAAGTCGCCGGTAAAGATCCTGGCAGAGGCTGGCATTGACATCTACGACCCGGCCTTCTGGCAGGGCGGCTATGATGTGGTCAGTGGATTGATTGACCAGCTCGAAGCGCTGCCGATGCCCTAAACAAGGAAAAATCCCAATTTTACAAGGAGCGCGAGACGGAGAACCCCATCTCGCGCTCCTTGTAAATCGGAATAAGCGCAGGTTTTCTTCTGTGGTATAACTATACTATTACGATCAATCCACCCTGCCAGGGTAACAATTGGGAGCATGCATGTATTTCGCGATTGAAGGTGTCATTGGCGTTGGAAAGACGACCCTGGCGCGCTTACTTCAGCCAGCTTTTCAAGCCAACATCTTGCTCGAAGTCTTCGAAGAAAATCCCTTTTTGAGCAGTTTTTACAGCGACCGCGAGCGATATGCGTTTCAAACGCAGATCTTTTTCTTGCTGAGCCGTTATCATCAGCAGCACCAGGGCGTTCCGAAAGCCGCCGCGGATGGAGCAAACCTGATTTCCGACTATACTTTTGATAAAGACGCCTTGTTTGCCCGCATTAACCTGGCCGGGGATGAATTGGAAATGTACTACCGGGTACATGAAGCGCTGGCAGAAAAGATTCGCCGCCCAGACCTGATGGTTTACCTGCGAGCAGATACCGCGCAGCTGTTGCAAAGAATTGCTCAACGCGACCGCCCTTATGAACGGGATATGGATCCGGGCTATATTCAAAAGGTCAATGAAGCGTATGATGATTTTTTCCTGAATAGCTCGCATGCTGTTCCGGTCTTGACGATTGACACTAATCATCTAGACTATGTGCGCTACTCAGAAGATTTGCGCTGGGTGGAGAACCGTATCCGGCAAGCGCTGCAGCTTGCACCGTTCCAGCCGGAACTACCGTTACCCAACCACGATTCGGATTGAAGTAAAGGGATGTTATGCGCCTAACTCGTGATCTCTTGATCAAATTCGCCCGCGAGACGGCGAACCAGCGTGCTCGGGTAAGCCGGCGGATCGTTTGCATCTACCTGACCGGCTCTGTACTGGAAGAAGAGCCTTTGCTGGGTGGCACAACAGACATTGATCTGATCATCATCCACGACAGCGAACCCATCCAGCCGCGGGAAATTGTGCGTTTAACAGACGAGATCCACCTGGATATTGGCCATTATGACCAGAGTATTTTCCACCATCCCCGCCACCTGCGCACAGACCCCTGGCTGGGACCATTCATCTACAGCAAGCCGATGGTCCTGCATGACAGCAATCACTGGTTTGACTTTACCCAGGCTTCAACCGGGGCGCAGTTCTTCCAGCCGGATTATGTGATCCAGCGGGCCGGCACTCTGGCGCAGAAAGCCCGCCAGACCTGGATGGATCTGGAAATCAACCCGGGTGAGCCTTTTGCCAAACGCATCTCCAATTACCTGAAGGTGTTGGAAAACGCTGGGAACGCCCTGGTTTGCCTGACAGAAGAAGGGAATCCCTTGACAGAGCGCCGCTTCATTCAGCATCTGCCACAACGCTTGCAGCCGCTGCATCAGCCTGAATTGATTTCAGGTTTAATCAACCTGTTGTCGCCCAACCCAAATTCAATCGAAAGCGGATGGGTGGAATGGGAACAGAACTGGAAAAAAGCGATCCAGGCGACCAGCCAGCAGGCAAACGCGCCGGTCCACTTGCAGCCAGGAAGAGAACCCTACTACGAACGCGCTGCTACAGCGCTCTTTGCGGAAAACCCCACAGCGGCTGTATGGCTGCTGCTGCGCACCTGGACACTGGCTGCCGGCCAGATGGCGGAAGACTCGCCGCTGCTGCTGGATTGGAAATCCGCATGCCAGGGATTGGGCCTGGACGAAGAGCATTTTTCTAAACGGCTGCAAGACCTCGATCAATACCTGGACCTGGTTGAAGAAACACTCAACTCCTGGGCGCATGCCAATGGGGTCTCTACCACTGAATTAACCTAGCCAAACCAAAAGACCCCCAAAATATATCGCCATATATGGATAGTTTGTTCAGTAAAATTTACAAAGAAAAAGGGTCGATTTTTACCGAAACTGTGGATAAATCCCCATAAACTGTGGATAACTCGGAGTCCCTGTGGATAACTTTCCAAATTTGAGCTAAAACAACCCAAGTTACAAAAACGCGATACCCCCATATATGGGGGTATCTTTTTGTTCTATCCAAGATATACAAAAAGTGGGAAAACCTGTGGAAACTGTGGATAATCTATTCCATTCTATCCACAGCCCTGAGTGGATAACCCAAAATGAAAACAAGCCTAAATGCGGGTCGGTGACAGCGAAAGAACGCATATCTTGGGGTGAATCAAGCTGGAATCAGCAGAAAGTCAAAGTTATCCACATATCCCCAGGCCCTACTACATACAACTACTTAAATTAATCTCCTAAATGGGGGATATTCCCGCTTGATTCCATTATATTATTTAATTACAATTTGCTCATAATAGTACACATTTGCCCCCCAGGCATGGAAGGTATTCATCCAACTAGACGATAGTAAAGAGGGAGACGAGCAATGGACGTAATCAAAGTCAAGGCAAACTCTCGCACAGCAGCGGTAGCGGGGGCGATTGCGGGGGTAATCCGAGAGCATAAACGTGCTGAGGTCCAGGCAATCGGCGCTGGTGCTGTAAATCAAGCCGTTAAGGCGTTGGTTTTAGCGAAAGGTTATCTGGCGGAAGATGGAATTACGGTGGTCGCAATTCCAGAATTTGTGGATGTCGATATCGAAGGAAAGGTAAGAACGGCGATTAAATTGATCGTAGAGCCGAGATAGCCCCCAGATATGAGAGGATAGAGCGCAGCGCCAGTTTAATACCATGCCTAACGGCTGGCCTGCGCTAGTTCCTCTGGGTTGAAACGGACCTCTTCTTTTCCGGTAAGTTTTTCCTGGACTTTTTGTACGATTAAGTCCAGATGGTGAGGGTGTGCTACAAAATCCAGAGAGTCAGCGGGGACAGTCAGTACTGGACAGAGAGTGAAGTGCTCAATCCACTGGCGATAAAGTTCATTTAACTGCGCAAGATATTCGGGAGGAATGGCTTTTTCATAATCACGTTGGCGCTGTGCAATGCGGTGCAGCAGAGTAGGCACCGATGCTCGCAGGTAGATCACCAGGTCGGGTGGGGGTAAGAAACTGTTCAACCCCTGGTACAGTGCCCAATACGTTTCATAATCCCGTTGGTTCATATGCCCTTGCCGGTAAAGGTTCTGGGCAAATATTTCCGCGTCTTCATACACACTGCGATCTTGAATGACGGATCCAATGTATTTCATAATAGTGTGTTGAATTTGGAGGCGGTGCGCCAGGAAGAATACCTGCGAGTGAAAACTCCAGCGGTCCATGTCCTGATAGAAATCACTGAGATAGGGATTTTCGGTGACGGGTTCGTAAAATGGATCCCAACCCAAACGCTGGCAGAGCAATTGCACCAGCGTAGATTTGCCTACGCCAATGTTTCCGGCAACGACGATATATTTCTGCATCTCTGCCTCACTTATTTAATTAGGTTGCATTCTGGTTAGAACCAACCGGCAAGAAATATTAGCGGGGCGCGCCGGCAGGTTTTATTGCGGAATCTTCCCGGCCAGTTCAAGGTCGATAACTTGCTGGAACACTTCGAACGGCTGCGCGCCAACCACGGCTAACCCATTGATGAAAAAGGTGGGGGTAGAGCGGACGCCCAGGTTCGCAGCGTAATCCAGATCGTTTTGCACTTCCGTTTTATAGCGGTGCTCGTCCAGGCACTTGGTAAAGCCGGTCATATCCAGTTTCAACTGCTTGGCATAGGCTTCATAGGTGCTGCGTCCTAATTGAAGCGCACCGCTGAAAAGCAGGTTGTGATAATCAAAATACTTATCCTGCTCGCCGGCGCAGTTGGCGGCTTCCGCGGCGGGGAATGCCTCTGGATGGATGCTTTCCAGGGGGAAATCGCGGTAAACCAGGCGGATCTTGTCCCCATAGGTAGATTCAATCTTCGACAGCACCTGCTGATTCCACTGCTGGCAGTAAGGGCACTGGTAGTCACTAAATTCAATTATCGTAATAGGCGCTTTGGGGTTGCCCAGCACCGGGTCATCGTCTACCGGCACATCATAGCGCTTGACTTGCTCTGGCACGGCACTATCCGCGCCGCTGGCTGCTGCGGTTTGATTGACCACGGCGGTAGCTTCAGCCGCTGCGACTTTTTGCTCTGCCGCATTAGCGCGCGCTTCTTGCGGGCGCGCCCAGATCAGGTATCCCGCCCCGAGACCCAGCACAAAGGCAATCAACACCAACCCGGTCCAGATAGGCGCCGGTAGGTGCTGTTGGGCTGGCTGAGGGGTGGGTTCAACTGTTGTTTCGAGGATTGGGGTTGGGTCGTTTTCCACGGTTGTATTATACCATCGAGAATCAGCAAGGGATGCGGGGTAGAATTTGAATAGGAGGCAAAACAAGCTTCCCATTCATTTTAGTCAAACAGGATCAGCCGATTAAGCGGGATTGACGGAGCTGGTTGGGCAGACATCTGAGCAGGAACCGCAGTCCTGGCATTTAGCGGGGTCTACTTCGTAGAAGCCGTCGACCTCCGCGATTGCGCCTTCCGGGCACTCAGTTTCGCAAACACCGCACTGAATGCAGTCGTCTTTAACAATAATGTAGGGCATGCTTCTATTTCTCCAATTATAAGAGGATTGATTGCAGATTGTTTGTAGAATAGCACAATTAGAGTAATAATGTCAACTATGTTTTGTTGCAGACCATCATAATTTTGGTACATAAATGTCACGCTTTGAGGCTTGACAATTTCAGGCTCCCACAGCTATAATAACGACGCTTTCCTCGATAGCTCAATCGGCAGAGCGGGCGGCTGTTAACCGCTAGGTTCCAGGTTCGAGTCCTGGTCGAGGAGCTTTTTTGTTTAATAGTCCTAATTACTGATACCTGGCCGCTCGCATCCCATTGGTCGTCACCAGCAAAGAAACACCGACATCGGCGAGAACCGCCAGCCAGAGGCTCGTCAACCCGCCCAGCGCCAGCAGGACGAAAATAAACTTGATTCCCAGGCTGATGACCACATTCTGACGAATCAGGCTGCGAGCAAAGTGAGAGAGGCGTACGGCGAAGGGCAGCTGCCGCAGATCGCCGGCCATCAGGACAATATCGGCTGTTTCCATGGCCTGAGCACTGCTGGCTCCGCCCACGGCGATGCCAAGCGCGGCAGAAGCCAGCGCCGGCGCATCGTTAATGCCATCTCCAACCATGGCCACGGCGCCGTATTCGCGGCTCAATGCCTGCACAGCCGCGACTTTATCTTCAGGCAACAGCCCTGCCCGGATGTCATCCACGCCTACCTGCTCTCCAACGGCTTTCGCGACGGCAGCGTTATCCCCGGTCAGCAGGGCGGTTTTGCGACCAAGCGCCTTGAGTTCGTTGACCACCGGCAGGCTGTCGCTGCGCACGGTATCCGCGACGGTGATGAAACCACGCACCCGGTCGCCATCACAGACCAGCATAGCCGTCTGGCCCTGTTTCTCGGCTATTTCGACCCGGTCGCATAGTTCGCTCAGATGTGGGTGCTCAATATCAAATAATTTATGGCTGCCGATTGTGGCCAGCTTGCCGTTGACATGGCCCTGCAAGCCGCTGCCATTCAGGTTGACAACCTCGTTGGCAGGCGCATAGCGCGTATCCAGGCCGCGCTGCTGTGCGGCAGTCACGACAGAATGGGCCAGCGGGTGGCTGCTGCGGCGTTCCAGAGCGCTCGCCAGAGCCAGCACATCGTCGCAATAGGCGCAGCTGCTGCTGCCGGTCTCTGCGCATTCCACCGCCTGGCAGGCTGTTACTACCGGCTGGCCATGCGTTAACGTGCCCGTTTTATCAAAAGCAAATAACTCGATACTACACAGGCGCTCGAGGAAGGCGCCCCCTTTAAACAGGACCCCCTTGCGGGCAGCGGCGGTGATGGCGCTGATGATGGTGACGGGCGCGCTGATGACCAGGGCACATGGGCAGGCGATCACCAGCAGAGCCAGCGCACGGTATAACCAGCCAACGCCGCCTGGCGGGTTCAGGAAGGGCTGCCCAAACAGCAGCGGCGGCAGGGCGGCGACCAGGGCCGCCAAAATGACCATCAACGGGGTATAGATGCGGGCAAAGCGGTCGACAAAGCGCTGGGTGGGCGCGCGCACGCTCTGAGCTTCCTGGATCATCTGAATGATGCGTTGGATGGTGGTATCCTGCGCCAGCCGGGTGACTTGAATAGTCAATGCGCCGGTGTCGTTGATTGCGCCGGCAAACACAGTATCTCCCGGTTCTTTGGCCACTGGCACGCTTTCACCGGTGATGGGCGCCTGGTTCACGCCGCTATGCCCGGACTGGACTTGCCCATCCATGGGGATGCGCTCGCCTGGCTTGATCAGAATTTCATCACCAATACGCAGGGCGCTGACCGGCACCATCTCTTCCTTCCCGGCTTGCAGGCGCACGGCTTGCGCCGGAGCCAGGCTGCCTAGTTCATCCAGTACCCGGCGGGCGCGATCGGCGGTGAAGCCTTCCAGTGCCTCTGAAATGGCAAATAAGAAGATTAAAGTGGCGCTTTCGGTCACCTGCCCAATCGCGACCGCACCGACCGCAGCGATGGTCATCAGCAGGTTGATGCTGATAGCGTGATTGATCCACAGGTTCGCCAGGGCGCTGCGGGCGATGGGATACCCAGCGATCACCAGGGCAATGATTTCAGCCGCCTGAACGGCAAGTGTTGGCGCCCCCAGCAGCCCTGCCAGAATGGCAATCAGCAGGATTGCTCCGCCAGCCAGCGCCAGGCGTGTTTCTCTGCGTTTTAGCAGGTAGCGCCAGAAACTCACAGCCACCCCGCCTGACTGGGCTGCTTTTGCCGGCTGATCTGCATCTAGCGTATAGCCTAATTTCTCAACTCTGTTTTGGATTTTTTGTGTTTCTGCATCCCCCTCCACAAATAACAATCCTGTGGAAAAATCGACCCGAACCTGTTCAACTCCTTTAAGCTGGCGTACGCCCTTTTCGATGTTTAGCGCGCAGTCAGCGCAGTCCATACCGTTAACTTTATAAATCTTTGCGGCCATATCCTGTTGAATGCTTCCTTTCTACTTAGCCGTGCGGATGTAGATAATGTTCTAACCCACGTTCAAACAAGTCGCGGACGTGCTCATCATCTAAAGAATAGTAAACTACACGGCCTTCTTTGCGGTTTTTGACAATATGCAGGTTGCGCAGCAGCCGCAGCTGGTGCGAAACTGCACTCTGCGACATGCCAAGCAAAACTGCCAGGTCGCAAACGCACATTTCCTGTTCAATTAGCGCGCAAATTAACCGCACCCGGGAAGGGTCTGCCAGGGCCTGGAAGGTCTCTGCCAGCCCGGCAGCTGTGGCATCATCAATCAGGCGATCCTGCACCTGCCGGATGCGATCTTCATGAATGATGCTGATTTCACATTGGTCCACGTCTTGTCTCTTTCCAAAATCCAATCTATGAATATATGAATAACTATTCATATATTATGTTATTTATAACGCAAATTGCCAGGTATGTCAATATTTTGAGTAGGAATCGGGAAGAATTTTCCACAAGCAGCATACAGTTATCCACAGTTTTACCGTACTTATCCACATGGGCCCATTCCGGGATTCTCGCCCCGTAGAATTATCCACAGAAAGAGCCCACTTATCCACAGTTTTGATGGACTTATCCACAGGCAGCCGTTTGATCTAGCGAAAAAAAAGGAAGTTATCCACAGCTTTCCCCGAACTTATCCTTCATTAGACTTTCTTTTTCCACAGGTTATGCGTGCTTTTGAAGGTTTTTTCCTGCATTTATCCACAACTGTGCTAAATCTATCCACTGTTAAAGGCTTGTTTATCCACAGCTTTGCCTGGCTTTTGTGGAGAAACTTGGGCTTTTATCCACAACAATTCTTTTATTTTGCACCATCTGGGAAAAGTTACTTTTTGATTTTCCTTGTTTATTCCCGAAGTTATCCACAGGAAAGTATAGGTTATCCACAGTTTTAGGCGAGTTATCCACAGTTAGAGAACAAAATCTGTCAGGCTTTGATTCTTTGGTATACTTGGTCCACGCAAGCTTTCCTTCAGGACCACAGTTTCTTTTCATGAAGCTTATTATCCAGATTCCTTGTTATAACGAAGCTGACACCATCCCAGGTACTTTGTGCCTGCTGCCAAGGCAGATCGAAGGCTTTGACCAGGTTGAAGTCCTGGTCATTGACGACGGCAGCCAGGATGAGACTGCCGCAATGGCGCGCCTTGCCGGAGCGGACCACATTGTACGTTTATCCCATCATGCCGGACTGGCGGGCGCCTTTTCCGCAGGACTGGATGCTTGCCTGCGCCTGGGTGCAGATGTGATCGTCAACACCGACGCCGATAATCAGTACGAGGCGCAGGATATCCCCCGGCTGGTAGAACCGATCCTGAGTGGCAAGGCGGAACTGGTGGTAGGGGATCGCGGTGTGGCGACATTACCGTCTTTTTCACCGCTCAAACGCAAGCTGCAAACGCTGGGAAGTAAGGTCGTATCGCAAGCCGCGCACACCTCAATTCCTGACGCCACCAGCGGCTTCCGCGCCATGACTCGCGAGGTCGCGCTGCGCACAATGGTCTTGAGCGATTATTCATACACTCTGGAAACTTTGATCCAGGCCGGCAACCGCAAGACCCGGATCGCCAGCGTCCCTATCCGTACCAACTCCCCTCAGCGCCCCTCCCGATTGATGCGAGGGATTGGCCATTATGTGCAAAACTCTACAATTACTATCGTCCGGGCTTATGCGATGTACCGTCCACTGCGGGTGTTCTTCGCGATTGGGGTGATTCTGCTGCTAATTGGTTTTGGGATAGGACTCAGATACTTAGTTTTGCGTTTCTTCTTTGATCTTGGAATGGGAAATATTCAGTCCCTTATCCTGGCTGCCGTACTACTGATCGTCGGTTTTCAAGTCATGCTAATTGGGTTGGTTGCAGATTTGATCTCATTTAACCGGAAGATATTGGAAGAGATTTTATACCGGGTTCGGTTTTATGAGTTTGAGCAATTTAAGGAACAGCAAAGTGAAAAGGAATTACGGTTATGAGGAATACCCAGAAATTTTTCAAAAGATATTCTTTAATTTGGGTTTTAATTTTAACTACTTCTTTTCTTACCCTTATAAGTGGTTGTACAAGCTCACCAAATAAAATAGAGCAAATTAATGACCTGAAAACCGGTCAAAAATTGTTTAATGAAAATTTGAATTTAAGAAATGTACCTTTAGGGCCAGAAGATGTCAAAGATGTTTTTTTAGAGTCGTCTTTTTCAATTATCCAAAATCTTAAAGACAGTAGACGATATGGCATTTATGCGCTTTATCCACTGGAGCAGTTAGAGCATACAAGTGCCTTTTCTAAGGGGTATTCGACTCAGATTGAAATTTTTAGGGATATAACAACTGCATCGACATCTATGGATGATTTTATTTCTGAACAAATGAAAAAAAATTTAGTCTCTTTACAGGTTGAGAATATTGGGAATAAAACAGTGGCGTATAAAGGAAGTATTGTAACTTCCAGTGGTGAAATTTTAGATGGGAATGAATATAGCATAATGATTCTTAAGAAGAATTTACTTGTTCTTATTATTTTTAGAACGAATGGTGATATTTCACCTACAAAACTTAGCGAATTTGGTACTTTAGTTCTGTCAAGAATTGAAAAGTTAAATTGATTTTTTATAGGTAGCATGTTGGATGCCCCGATTGAAAAAGGATAAAAGGTTTCTAAATTTTTTATGGGAAATCGCCAAGTATTTGATGAAAAAATGTTTTGGAAAAATCACGACCATGTGCTTCGTAATAATCCAGACTATGAAAATATAACCCTTTCCCATGATTTATATCGAGGTATGCCTTCATGGTTTAACGCTTTTTTTTCATTCTCACAGCAGCAGGCTTTTTTTAGGCTATACAATAAGTGCAAAATTTCCCTAGGGCAAAAAGCCCTTGATTTAGGGTGTGGAACAGGTCGTTGGTCAGATTTGCTTTTGCAACGTGGTTTACTTCCTATTGGGGTAGATATTGGATTGAGTGCGCTCCAATATGCATCAAAACAATTAAAAGGTGGAAATTTTGTTAATGTAGTGATCCCTAATTTGTGTTTTGCTCCTGAGGTTTTTGATCTAGTAGTGTCTGTTACCGTTCTTCAACATATTCCTTATGATAAGCAATTACCAGCACTACAAGCGATCCAGAGAACCCTGAAAACTTCTGGGTTATTCCTTGTTTGCGAAACAATTGATGTAAAAGATCCTTCCCCTTATATCTTTGGCAATTGTTTTGAGGATTGGATCAGTTTATTTCAAAGAGCAGGTTTTACCGTATTATCAAAACAAGGTTGCGAATTTTTGCCAATTATAAAAATATTTAGGATCATCCGCGCGATGACCCATAAAATAAGGGGTAAAAGTTTTTCGAATATTGATGTGTCTAAAGTTGCTAATATTCTTGAATCTAATCCATTATTAGCTAATATTGTTCATTTTTTGGTTATATTTGCTTATCCCCTTGAATTTTTTTTGGCCTTATTTCTTCCTTATAAGTCAGCGAATAAGGTTTTTTTTCTTTTAGGTAAGAAACAATGAGACTAGGAATTGTGACCTCCTCATATGCTATATCAAAAAACGATACGGTCAATGCAGGAGTTTTTGTTCGTGATTTAGCTAATGAGCTTGCATCACAAGGCCACGAAGTTCATGTTATTACGCCTCATAAAAAAGGGATAGTCAATAAATCTTCATCCGTTAAGGAGTTCTATTTCCCATGGTTAGGCGGAGCAAAAGATTTAGCAAGTGCTTCCTTACGTAATCCAGTTACTTTGATTCAATATGCTTCATTGATCGGTAGTGGCTTAGTTTCTGTAACGAATTATGTTCATCAAAATAAGCTAGAAGTATTACTGGCTATGTGGGCTATCCCGAGTGGGATTTTCTGTGGGTATATTAAGCAACGGTTTGGAATTCCATATGGGGTATGGGCGCTGGGCTCAGATATTTGGGCTAGAAAGAAATACCCTTTTGGTGAATGGACAGTTAAGAAAATTTTGAAAAACGCTAGTTTTCGGTTTGCAGATGGAGTTCGGTTATCAGAAGATGTAAAAATGATTTCTGATGCGTCTTGTCATTTTGTACCCTCTTCTCGCCAACTAAACTCTGACCTTCTTGATCCTGATTTTTTTCTTAAGAAGGATCTACCAAACCTTCTTTTTATTGGACGTTATGAAAAAAATAAAGGTCCGGATATTTTAGTCGACTCAGCCTGTATTTTATTGGAAAAAGGATATAAGTTTTATCTACATATGTTTGGGGTAGGTTCTCTAAGGAATGATTTAGCTAAGAAATTACGGGGATACGAAGAATATATTTATCTGAACGATTATGCATCACCTAAGACAACTGTAAACTATATGAAAAATGCTGATTGGTTAGTAATTCCCTCTCGGATAGAGAGCATACCGCTGATTTTTAGTGATGCATTGCAGATGAGTCTCCCAATAGTTACGACAAACGTTGGGGATATCGGGAGGTTAACGAAACAACTAGACGTTGGCTTTGTTGCTCCTACAGCAGAAAAGGATCAATTGGCCAATGCAATTATTAAAGCAATTTCCTCTGACCGTCAAGAATTTTCACTGAGATGCGTTAAGGCGGCAGAAATTTTTAGCCTCCATAAATCAGCAGAACAGTGTTTGGTAGAGTTTCAAAAGGCGGTTTCAGAAAAATGAAATACCAGACGAATTATTCTGAACATTTCCCAGCAACGAAAAATATTCCAATTCGACAACAAAAAGCGCTAAAAATTATAAAGTTGCTTTCTGACTTCTTGCATCGGGAACGTTTTGAAGGACTTATGTGTTTAGATCTAGGATGTTCGATAGGTATAGTGAGTCATGAGTTATCGAAACGAGGCGGAACTGTTGTTGGTGTAGATATTGATTTGGAAGCGATGAAAAGGAGTCCTGCATATCCTGATCAGGTAAATTTCTTGGTTTCCGATGGAGGAAGACTCCCTTTTCCAGATAAGTCATTCGACATAATTGTTTGCAGTCAGGTTTATGAACATGTTCCGTGCCTTTCCCTCCTGATTTCTGAAATTACTCGTCTAATAAAGAATGAGGGTGTTTGCTTTTTCAGCGGACCAAATCGTTGGGCAATTATAGAAGAGCATTATCATTTACCTTTTCTTAGCTGGCTTCCAAAATCCTTAGCAAACTTTTATGTAAAATTTTTCAAGAAAGCATCAGCATATTATGAAAATCCAAAATCAGCAAGGTATCTTCGAAAAGCTTTAAACTCATTCAATATTCACGATCTTACCCTTCAGCTATTGCAAAATCCAGAGAGATATGAAATGGGGGGGAATGTACGTAGACTTCGTTTTTTGTTTCGAATTATGCCGAAATGGTCTTTTCAAGTTATCTCGGTAATTATCCCAAACTTTAATTGGATCCTAACAAAATAACGAAATATGGTTTCATTAAGCCGGTTTTGGGAACGAAAATGGATAAAAGAAGTTTTGAGGATTTTACGCTTCTTTTCTTTAGGGGTAGCAGTATTTTGGATGGTAAGATTCCTTTATTCAAACTGGCAAGAAATTATTCTAGGATCATATCACTTTGACCTATTTTATATTTTCTTGGGTTTTTTTATAAACTTCATTTTATTGATTCTAATGGCGTTCGGGTGGATACTTTCACTGCGCATTATAGGAATAAATCTCTCTGTTATTGATGGAACTCGAATTTACTATCGCACCAGCTTACTCCGCTACTTACCTGGATCGGTGTGGAATTTTCCAGGTAGGGGATATTTATCTCAAAAATACGGAATTTCATTGGCACAGTTCACACAAAGTGTATTTCTTGAACAGTTTTTTTTACTTGGTACAGGTATCTTAATTGCATGTTGGCGGCTTTCTGATTACTTAAAAATTCCCTGGCTGTTTGTAATAACAATTGCAATTTTTTTCATCACGATCATTGCAATTTTATTTTCAGATAAAGTCACCTTTCTTCCCTTCCCCGATTTGCTAAAAATAAAAGTAAACAATTTATCGATGATTCCAAGAGTTTTTTGCAATTATCTGGTTGTTTGGGTTTGCTATGGCCTTGAGGTATATTTGCTAATTCATTCTTTTACGAACATCCAGCTTGATTCGGCATTTAATGTAATTTCTAGTAATGCAGGAGCCTGGCTAATCGGTTTTGTTTCTCTATCACCTGTTGGATTAGGCGTACGTGAAGTTAGCCTTAGTGCCCTATTAGGGGAATCTGTCATAGGGCCGATAGTTGTATTGGTAAGTTTATTTCAAAGATTTCTTGAGACAATTTTAGAATTAGCTTTATGGGTGTTTTTTACATTTAATAAGTAATAAAATCTTTATCAAAATGATGTTTATATAACGTAAGACCTCCTGGCACTTTTCGATCAAATCGTAGCCAGGAGGTCTTATTTACTTATCTAAAACTTTAGCAAGAAATTATGTTATTCCTTGTTTCTTGATTACGATGGACATTACTACTTCTTAAAACCTGGGAAACCTGCAGCCGCATCACCATTTCGATAAATCGCTGCAACTGCGTTGTTTTGGTCAGCAATAACGACGATCGGTTTATTTGAGGAAACAGAAACACCACCGATGAAACCTTGTGGTACATGTTTGTCGCTTCCCTGATTGAAGGTATGAGAAGCTTCATTGGCAGACATGTTGTATGTGCAAGGGTTGCACAATGGCGTCTTATTTCCTGAGTATTTCAAAGTAAGATTTGCAGGGGTGCCATCAATGCTTTGTACGGAAAAAGTTGTACCCCATCCAGTTGAATATAGATTTTCAATCAAGGGGACAACTGCATTATTGGATGCAGCGGATTGAGGGAACCCAACATAACCCATTCCAAGATTACCAGCACCCCCAACTGCAGTATTTGCGATGTTATAAGCAACCACAACCGGCTGTGAGGAAGTTATTGTTGCTGCTCCATAATAATTGGTGGGAAAAGTTCCACTCCACCCAGTAGGAAGAGTCTTGTTGAGATAAACAGAACCATTCCCGGAAATAGATCCGGTAAGTTTACTGTTCAACCCGGTGAAACTGACGGTGATATCGGCTTTGCTTGCAGTCGTATTTACAATAGTAAAATCTGTGTTCCAGGCACCTTGATTAATATATCCTGGCATATAAACCGTTGTGTCTTTTTCCGATATGCCATTATACATAACCAACATACCACCAGTAGTTCTGTATTCTTCTACAACCACTGCCAGGTTTTGATTACTTGTTACTACTGCAGAACCATTAAACCCATTCATATCCTGGTTATCATATTGATCTACCTGAACTGTCATATTAGGAGGCAAGTTTTGAATCACAGTTGGTTGTGGTGCGCCAGCCCCAATATATGTAATAGTCACATTTGTGGCCACGGTATCCGCATTTTGGACACTAATACGAGTATTCCAAACTCCTAACTTTCCCATAATAATAGGTAAATATTGTGTTTGGCTAGGTGTAACTACCGCACTATATGCGTCTGATGCATAAGCTTTGCCAGTGAAGTTATTGGCAATGGTTACGGTACCGACTAACTGTTGTGTGGATGAAACTACAATTGATCCTTGGAAGCCAGGGGTAAAAGAGCTATCTTGAGCAGGGTTATAGTAGAAAGAATCATTAGCATTAATTGTTACATCTTTTACAGATGTACCCGAATCTGCTGTCCCACCATTTGCAAACATATTGTATCGGGTAATTTGGATACTTGCAGAAGTGTCATTCAAATTATAAAGAGTGAAGTCAGTAACCCATGAGCCTGCAGGTGCAGCAAGAACAGGTACTGCAACTACACTTGCTAATATCATGAGTGTTAATATAGTGCCAAAAACTTTTCGCTTCATTGGGATCTCTCCTATTTAAAAAATCTTTGTGTATGTTGTAAGTTTAGTGGATTTAATTAATAAACTCAATAACACCTTTGGGTTATTGCCAGTTTTTCCTATTTTGGGGAGAGTTAAAAAATAAATAGGTCACCAAATATTTACTAAGGGAGTTGAACTTATAGGGGCCAAAAAAGGCGCTTTAATTTCAATTCCATGCAGTTCATTCTTTTCCTTGTGTAAATGTCATCTTGACTCCTCCCTCGCAAGATGGGATGGTTACTCCATCTACAGCTTTACTAGCTTCGCCAACTTTAAGACGGTAAGTAACCCCCTGGGTCATCAAAAAATCTGCATAACCGGGGCTGACCTCTGGGGCTAATCCTGTGGAAAAGGAGTTTTCTCCACCTTGCCAATTAATGAGAATGGGTATCCCTGCTAAAGGACTTCCATCTGCGGCCAATACTTCTATTTGCAACAACCCTTGTTTTTTATTTTTATCACAAATATTTTCTTTACTTGTCAAGATGAATTGTGCCTCAGAGACAATAACTGGTGTTGCGGAAGGACGTTGTGTATAGGTTGGTTGAGGAGGTAAGGTAGCGGTCTGTGTGAAGGTGATAACAGGTGTAGGAGTTTGAACTGCAGCTGGAATATCCAGAGTAGAGAATGGTGTTGTTTGCGTGGAAGCAGTATTATCTTCGTCGAGAATTAATGGGCTGGTTGAATTACCAGCTATTACCGTAATAGATGGTGTGATAACGGATTGATTTTCCTCCCTCCCCAACTCCGCCGCCAGCACGGCCAGGGGCCTCGCTTCTTGCGGGGGTCTATTCTCGGCCAGCATCCTTTGTGCTTGTGCGGCCAGGGCCTGAACGGGATTCTCCGCGCCGAGCAGCTGGATCCGTTCGCGGGCACGGCCAAGGTCGTTGTCGGCGGTGTAGGCCTCGGCGATGACCTGGCGGTAAACGTCCTTATAAGGCGCGGCCAGCACGGCGGGGGACAAATCTTTGTATTGGACCGGGCTGATTTTCCAGGCGATAAATAGACCCACCGCCGCGCCCAGAATCAGCCCGGTGACCAGGTACAAGTTGCCCAGCGCCTGGCTGGCCTGTCCCCGGTGATGAACGCGGCGGGGTGCAGTCGCCAGTTCGTGTTCTTCCTGCTCCAGCAGATCCTCTTCTTCATCCCAATAATTACTCACGGAGCGCCTCCTGGATTAGCCGTTGGGGCTTGCGCTTTTAGCGCTTGCAGCAGCGAGTCCATGAATTGCAGGTCGCTTTCGGTGTAGTCCAGGTCCCGAGCCGTCTGGATGCCGTTCGCCGTGATCTGCGCTGCGGATTCAGACCCTAGCAGGGTCAGGCGTTGGGTTGCTTTTACCAGATTCTGGTCGGCGTGGTAGGTTTCAGCCACCATCAGCACATAATCTGCCTTGTAATCTGCCCGCAGCTTATCGGGGGCGGTATCCCCAGTTGAGGGTGGTGAGATGACCCAGCCGTAAAAAAGCCCGGCAAGCAGGCCAAAGGCGATCATAACCAGGAACCATAATATTCGTTTTCCGCGCATCACTCTGAAGACCGATCTAGCATGGGGATTTTAATGCCGTTCTCTTTCGCTGCCTGGATGGCTTCCGGGTACCCGGCGTCTACATGCCGGGCGATGCCGATGCCCGGGTCGGTCGTCAGCACGCGCTCCAGGCGGCGCGCAGCTTCTGGCGTGCCATCTGCTACGATCACCATGCCGGCGTGCTGGCTGAAGCCAATGCCCACCCCGCCGCCATGATGAAAGGATACCCAGGTGGCCCCACCGGCAGTATTGATCAGCGCATTCAGGATCGGCCAGTCGCTGATGGCATCACTGCCGTCGCGCATGCCCTCCGTCTCGCGGTTTGGCGAGGCCACGGAACCCGAGTCCAGGTGATCGCGGCCAATCACAATCGGCGCTTTTAAGATCCCTTTAGCGACCATCTCGTTGAACTTCAAGCCGGCTTTGGCTCGCTCGCCATAGCCCAACCAGCAGATGCGCGAGGGCAGGCCCTGGAAGGGCACCTTTTCGCGGGCCAATCTCAGCCAGCGGCGCAGATGCTCGTCTTCTGGGAAGAGCTCCAACACAGCTTCATCCGTCCGGTAAATATCTTCCGGGTCGCCGGAGAGCGCTACCCAGCGGAAGGGACCCTTGCCTTCACAGAATAAGGGGCGGATGTAGGCGGGCACAAAGCCGGGGAAGTTGAAAGCGTCTTTAACACCGTAGTCAAAGGCGCGCTGGCGCAGATTGTTGCCATAGTCGAAGACCTCCGCGCCGCGGCGCTGGAATTCGAGCATCGCTTCAACGTGTTTCGCCATCGATTGCATGGCCATTTGCGTATACTGCTGCGGGTCGCTGCTGCGTAGGGCATCCGCCTGGGCAACACTCATCCCGGCAGGGATATACATCAAGGTGTCATGCGCCGGCGTCTGGTCTGTGACCACATCAGGGATCACGCCGCGTAAAGCCAGCTCGGGATAAATCTCGGCGGCGTTTCCGATCAACCCAATCGAGCGCGGCGTTCCGTTTTGGCGCGCCTCATCTGCCAGGGTCATAGCTTCTTCCAGGGTATCGACAACCACGTCCACATAGCCAATTTCCTGGCGGCGATGCGCCCGTTCGGGGTCCGCTTCGACAATCACCCCCACGCCTTCGTTCATGGTGATGGCCAGCGGCTGCGCGCCGCCCATCCCGCCCAGGCCCGCCGTCAGCACCAGCTTGCCTTTCAAAGAGCCCCATCCGCGCTGCGCGGCCAGGGATCCCAAAGTTTCATACGTACCTTGCAGAATCCCCTGCGTGCCAATATAAATCCAGGACCCGGCGGTCATCTGCCCGAACATGATCAGGCCCTTTTTCGCCAGGTCATCGAAATAGTCCTGGGTGGCCCAATGCGGCACCAGGTTTGAATTGGCGATCAGAACCCGTGGGGCATCTGGATGGCTTTTAAAAATGGCGACCGGCTTGCCCGACTGCACCAAAAGGGTTTCGTCATTCTCGAGATTCCGCAAGGAATCCAGGATCGCGTCGAATGCCTCCCAATTGCGGGCTGCTTGACCGCGTCCCCCATAGACAACCAGATCTTGCGGCCGTTCGGCCACTTCAGGATCCAGGTTATTCTGGATCATCCGATAAGGCGCTTCGGTTAGCCAGGATTTGCAGGTTAGCTGCGTGCCGCGCGGCGCGCGCACTGTGCGTGGACCAGACATGAAATCCTCCATCAGGGATGGGTAATGGTAATCTTCTCGCGAACAGGAGCAGGCTCTAACTGGCTTCATTATACGACGAGTGCCTGCCCGCCGCAAATGGCGCGAAACCTGTAATGTTATGGTAAACTACACTTCGTAATATGGACGAGAAGACCTTTCGAACCCTTGAATTTCCGAAGATCCTCGAGCGCCTGGCAGACTATGCCGCTTTCAGCGCTTCGGCGGATCTGGCGCGCGCGCTGCGCCCGGTAACTGATTTTGATGAGGTGCTTCGCCGGCAGGCGGTTACTACGGAAGCGCGGCGCTTATTAAATACAAACGCAGATGTTGGGGTTGGCGGCGCGCATGATGTGCGCCCGCTGGTCGAACGGGCCGCCCGGCGGGGCGTACTGGATCCAACCGATTTATTGGCAATTAAGGACACGCTGGTTTCCGCCAGGGAATTATCCGGCGTTTTTGAACGAGGCGGGGATGCCTATCCTCACCTTTCTGCCATAGCACGCTACCTTGCGCCCCCTAAGGGCATTGTTGATGCTATCTCCCGCACCATTTCTGATCGGGCGGAAGTGTTAGACTCAGCTTCGCCGAGACTTTCGAGCATCCGCAGTGAGATTAAAGTTTCTCACGACCGTCTGCTTTCCCGCTTGCAGAAGATGATCAACGATTTGAATGTTGCCCCCATGCTGCAGGAGGGCATCATCACCCAACGCAATGGGCGTTATGTCATCCCTTTGCGCTCTGAATTCAAAGGCCGAGTCCGCTCGATCGTGCATGATCAGTCCTCTTCCGGGGCGACGTTGTTCGTTGAGCCCATCGCGGTTGTGGATTTGAATAATGAGTGGCATGAACTGCAGCTGGCCGAGCGCGATGAAGTGCGCCGCATCCTGGCCGAACTGTCGGACCAGGTGGGCGCTGTCGCGGAAGAGATCAACCTGCTGGTTGAAGCGCTGGCGCAGGTGGATTTTGCGCTGATGTGCGCCAAATACGCCGAGGACCTGCGCGCGACGGAGCCGCAGCTCGAAAATATGAAGGGCAAAGGCCGTCCAGACCATCCAGGCAGTGTTATCCGTTTGGATGAGGCCCGGCATCCACTGCTGGACCCACAGACGGTCGTACCCATTGATGTGATGCTCGACGAACAGACCTTCGCGGTCGTGATCACCGGCCCAAATACCGGCGGCAAGACTGTGACGCTCAAGACCGTCGGGTTGTTGGTGTTGATGGCCCAGTCGGGCTTACATATTCCGGCGCGTTCAGGTTCGGCATTAAGTGTGTTTCACAATGTTTTCGCCGATATAGGCGACGAGCAGTCCATTGAGCAATCTTTGTCAACGTTCTCCGGGCATATCCGCAATATCGTTCGGGTTCTACGTCAGGCGGATGAGAAGACATTGGTCTTGTTTGATGAACTAGGCGCGGGAACTGATCCCCAAGAAGGGGCTGCCCTGGCGCGAGCGATCATGATTTATCTGGTCGAGCGACACATTCCCTGCCTGGTCGCCACCCATTACCCTGAATTGAAAGTTTATGCGCATGGCACCCCTGGCGTCACCAATGCATCCATGGAGTTCGACCTGCAAACCCTGCGGCCGACCTACCACCTGACGGTTGGCTTGCCTGGCCGGTCGAATGCGCTGGCGATTGCCCGCCGCCTGGGTTTGCAGCCGGAGATCATTGAAGGCGCGCGCTCTACCATTAATCCGGATGAACTGCGCGCGGAAGACCTGTTAAACGAGATCCATCACCAGCGCGAATTAGCCCGCCGGGCGCACCAGCAAGCTGAAAATTTACGCCGAGATGCGGATAAACTCAAATCAGATCTTTCTACACGTCTGGAAAAGATTGAAGACGAACGCCTTGCTATCCTCGAGAAAGCCCGGCAGAAATCTGAAGAAGAGGTTGCTGCTTTACAAGATGAGCTGGAAACCTTGCGCCGCGAGCTTTCCCGCGCGCGGCAGCCATTAGAAGCATTGAAGCCGTTGCAAGAGCAGGTGGCAGAGATGAGCGCCAATATCGAGCAACCGATTTCACGGAAGCCGGTTCAGCAAAAGGCGCAAGGGCCGCTGCGTCTGGGGGATAAGGTACGCGTGCGCTCCATCCGGATGGAAGGCGTGATCACGGCTATGACGGATAACGACTTTGAGATCCAGGTAGGCAACCTGCGCGTGCGGGCGCGCCAGAATGACTTGCAGCGGGCGAATGAGCCTGAGCCGCCGGTTGAGGAACCGACGAAACCCGGGCAGCGCGCTGTGCGCTCTGCTGGCGGCAGCACAGGTGCAACCACTGTGCTTTCTACCAGCGAGCCTAACACGGCCTTGCCTTACTACCCCTCACCGGGTATGGAACTCGATTTGCGTGGACAGCGGGCCGAAGACGCTCTGGAAGCCTTGGACCGCTATCTGGAATCAGCTTACATGGCGGGCTTGCCTTTTGTGCGCATCATTCATGGCAAAGGTACCGGCCGGCTGCGCCAGGTGGTCCGTGAAGCCTTAGGTGAGTCTCCCCATGTAAAGAACTGGGAGTCAGGCGCTGAAAAAGAGGGTGGCGAAGGCGTCACCGTTGCCCGGTTATCTGTTTAATCTCTTAAATAACTAAAACCTCCGGTCCAGCAAATGTTGGACCGGAGGTTTTAATTTCGAATTATGCGCTCTTGGAAAGTTCAGCCGCGCGCTGGCGGGCAATATTGAGGGTTTCGTTGGCCGCCATGCGATTAGCATCATTCAAGCTGCCCAGCATTTGGGCTAGTTCCTCCAGCCGCGCAGGGTCATTTAACTGCTCCACCTGGGTGGTGGTGCGCCCATCCGCCACCATTTTTCGTACATGAAAGTGCTGGTCGCCAAAGGCTGCCAGCTGCGGCAGGTGTGTGACGCATAAGACTTCGTGCCGGCGGCCTAACTGCCAGAGTTTCTCACCAACCACCATACCAATCCGCCCACCGATGCCCTGGTCGATTTCATCAAAGATCAGGGTAGGGATGTCATCCGCTTGCGCCAGGACGTTCTTCAACGCCAGCATCAGGCGCGAGGTTTCGCCGCCGGAAGCAATTTTGACCAGTGGTTTCAAGCCTTCACCCGGGTTTGGCGCAATCAAGAACTCGACCCGGTCGATCCCCGATGTATCAAAGGCTACCATTTCGCCGCTCTCAAGCCGCACCCCAGCCACTTCGGGTTGGTACTGCAGATCGACCGCAAAACGCGCGCCCGACATGCTCAAATCATTCAATTCTCGTTCTACGCCGGTTTCCAGTGCCCGAGCAGCCTCGTGCCGTTTCTGCGAAAGGATTTGCCCCTTCTGCGCCAGCAGTTTTAAGATCTGCTGTTCTTGAATTTCCAGATCTGCAATACGCTCGGTGGCATGCGCGATCGTGTCCAGTTCCTGGCGAGCTTTTTCCGCAAAGGCCAGGGCAGCCTCCACACTCCCGCCATACTTGCGCTGCATCTTATGAATTAAATCCAGGCGCTCCTCCGCCTGCTCCAGGCGGCGCGGGTTGAACTCGATGTTCTCCGCGTAGGAATTAAGTTCCCCTACCAGGTCATTGACCAGTTCGCTGATCGTCCCAGCCTGGTCCGAAAGCGCCTGCTGTGCGGAATCGAAGCGCGCCAGAGATGCCATCGCCTGGACAACTTCTCCAACCAAATCAGAGATGGAGGGCGCTTCAGGGGTGCCTTCTTCGAGCAGCCCGAGGACCTGTTGCGCCAGGGAGGAAAGGTTCTCTGCGTTTGCCAGGCGCTCGCGCTCCTGACGCAGTTCTTCCTCCTCGCCGGGGCGCAGGTTCGCGGCATCGATCTCTTGCAGCTGGTAGCTGAGCAAGTCTGTGCGGCGTTCTGCGTCCAATTCCGTCTGGCGCAGCTGGTGGAGTTCCCGCCGCAGGCCGGCAAGCTGTTCGTAGACCTGGCGGTAGTCACTCAGCGCCTCCTCTGTATTGGCGAAACGGTCGAGGAGGCGGATATGCTGGCGCGTATTGAGCAAGGACAGGTGTTCGGACTGCCCGTGAATATCAATCAGGTATGCCCCAATTTCCCGGGCCAGATTAAGATTGACACTGCGCCCATTGATGCGCGCTGTGCTGCGACCTTCGCGGCGAAGTTCACGGCTTAAAGTTACAAAATCCGGGTCATCCATAAGTTCTTCGCGGTTGAGGATTTCATGGATCGGAGCCCGATTGGTGGTGGAAAGGCGGAAGGTGGCTTCAACACTGGCGCGTTCTGCGCCGGCGCGAATCATGGTCGCATCAATCCGCCCGCCGACAACCGCAGTCAGGGCATCCAGGATGATGGATTTGCCTGCCCCAGTTTCGCCGGTAAAGGTGACGAGGCCCGGTTTGAAATCCAACTCGAGCTGCTGGATAATCGCGAAATTCTCAATTCTTAATTCAGATAACATCGATACAGATCCGTCTAGGCTAGCGGATTTGAATCCCACTTAAGCGGTAGTAAGCTGTAGTAGCTACCAGGAAAGCATAAATCCCTGGCCAGATAATAGCGAATAAGCCGAACAGGCCGCCGCGGCTGCTTAACAGCAGCGTGACCAATCCTACCAGCAGCGGGGGTAAGGCGCCCGCGATGGTGCCTGCCAGAGCAACCCGCCATAACAACCTTGACCGGCGGCGGTTCACAACCCAGCGCACGGCTTCGGCGATGATCACACCCACAATCGGTGCGACAAAAATGATAAACCAGCTCAAAAATTGGGCTGCGAAACTGCCCGCGAAAGAGATTGCCGCGGCCACAAAAAACGCCAACGGATAATCGATCCATTGCGCTGTATCAAAGGTCTTTTGCTGCCCGCGCACGCATTCCTTGCAGCGGTACCCCGTCGGGGTCAGCACCGCACAAGCGGTGCAAATTGGCCGTTCACAGCGGTTGCAGCGCAGCACGGTCTCCCGGTCAGGATGATTATAGCAGACGAGACGCGTAGATTTTTCTTCTTCACTCATTGCCGGTTTCCTGTAATAGGGTTTTGCTCCATATAATTGGTAATATTATGATAGAAGTAACCCGGGTCCTGAAAGCGCACGAAGTGCAGGGTAAAGTCATTGGCTGTGACTTTGACCGCATCGCCATCCTGCATCTGGATGGGTGGGTGCCCGTCCACACTCATAACGGCCTCGTGGCTGGTATGCACCTTCATCTCAACCCAGGACCCTACCGAAAGAATAATCGCCCGATCCACAGAAAGATGCGGCGCGACGGGGATAATCAAAATGTTGCGCAGCTCAGGCGGCAGGATCGGCCCCCCCGCTGCCAGCGCATAAGCGGTGGAACCGGTGGGGGTTGAGGCAATCAGGCCGTCGGCTACATAGGTGGTCAGCAAGGCTCCGTCTACATCTGCCTGAATCTGGATGGGGCGCACAAACTGCCCGCGGCAGACCACCACCTCGTTGATCACATGATACGAGTTTAATATTTTACCATCTCGGATATGTTCTGCAAGCAGCAGCATGCGTTCTTCCAGGCGATAGCGGCCTTCCATCAGGCGCGGCAGCAGCAGGTCACACTGATCCTGCTGGATCTCGGTTAAAAAGCCAAAATGGCCCAGGTTGATGCCCAGGATCGGCAGCCCCAATGGCGCCCCAATGCTCCCGGCGCGCAGCATCGTCCCATCACCGCCTAAGGCGATTAACAGGTCAAACGCGCCAGTTTCAATGCGTTCAATGAGCGCCGGATCTTGAAAGGATCCCCAGATGGTTTCCTTCGCGCCATGCTCTTCCAAGAAGCGAGCGATATCTTGCGCTTTACCCAACCCGTTCTCAAACCCAGCATGGGTGGCAACGGCAATCCGTTTTGGTATCGGGAGTAAATCAAACATATTTGGAATATTATATCGTATAGTACACGGTTTTTCAGGGTTTGCGCCCTGGCTCTTTGCTTTTCCGCGGCAGTTCGCCAAAGTACTTAATGGTATACTTTCGCCACGCTTGCAGAGGAGCAGTTGTGTTTTATGTCTTTGCTTACCGCCACCAATCTCGCAAAATCGTTTGGCCCAAATGACATCTTTCGGGATGTCTCTTTGAGCATCCCGCAGCAGGCGCGGATTGGGCTGGTAGGGCCGAATGGGGTGGGCAAAACTACGCTGCTGCGCATTTTACTCGGCGTGGAGGACCCTTCTGCCGGGCAGGTACAGCGCGCGAAAGGGCTGCGCACAGGCTATTTGCCGCAAAATGCCACTTTAGAGACGGGCCGCACCGTTTGGGAAGAGTGCCTGGGTTTGTTCAGCGACCTGATGGTTATGCAAGGGCGCCTGCGGGAGTTGGAGCAGCGCCTGGGGGCCGAGCAGACTGAGGCCGGGTTGGAAACCGTTCTGGAAACATACGGTAAGTTGCAGGCGGAGTTTGAACGCCTGGGCGGTTATACCTATGAAACCCGTACCCGCCAGACGCTTTCTGGCCTGGGTTTTGCGACAGTTGATTTTGACCGCCCGGTCACCCAGCTTTCTGGCGGGCAGCGCACCCGCGTTTTCCTGGCAAAGCTGTTGCTCAGCAATCCCGATTTGTTGCTGCTCGATGAACCTACCAATCACCTGGATATCGCCGCCATTGAATGGCTCGAAGGTTATCTGCACGATTGGGAAGGCGCCGTGGTGCTGATCTCGCATGATCGTTATTTCCTGGATCAGGTGGTCAATACGGTCATCGAAATGACTCCGGCAATCCACCTGTATCACGGCAATTACACGGCTTATCTCGACCAGCGCCAGGAACGTTGGGTGCGTATGCAGGAGGTGTTTGCATCGGAGAATGCGCGCCTGGAGAAGGATCTGGATTATATCAAGCGCAACCTTGCCGGGCAAAACGTCAAGCAGGCTAAGGGCCGTCTGCGCCGCTTAAGCCGCGAAGTAGAAGCGATTCAGAGCCTGGGGTTAGAGGCGGTGCAAGGCAAGAACTGGGCCGAGATCAGCGGGGAGGCGGATATTTCGGAGCATATGCTCAGCGTGGATGAAGTGGAAAGTATTATCCATTCTTTGCGCCCACCCAGCAATCGCCCGCCACAGCTCAAGCTGCACTTAAAGGCCAGCGCACGTTCCGGCGATCTGGTGATCCGCACGCGGAATCTAGCGGTCGGTTATGCTGATGAGGGTGAACCCTTGTTTACAGCTCAAGATCTGACGCTGCTGCGGGGAGAATGTGCCGGGATCATTGGTCCGAATGGCGCGGGCAAAACGACTTTTCTCAAAACGCTGTTGGGGCAGTTGTCCCCTTTTCATGGTGAGGTCGCGCTTGGCGCGAACTTGCACCTGGGATACTTCGCCCAGGCCCATGAAGGGCTGCACCCCGAGCGAACCCTCCTGCAGGAAATTGACGCGGTTGCGCCTCACCTGCGTCCAGGTGAGATCCGCGATTATTTGGCCAAGTTCTTATTTACCGGCGATGACGTCTTTAAAAAGGTCGAAGTACTCTCTGGTGGAGAGCGCGGCCGGCTGGCCCTGGCTTGCCTGGAACTGACCAACGCTAACTTGCTGCTGCTGGATGAGCCGACCAATCACCTGGATCTGCCTTCGCAGGAAATTTTGCAGTCTGTGCTGGCCGACTTTGGCGGCACAATCCTGCTGGTTTCGCACGACCGCTACCTGATCGATGCCCTGGCGACCCAAATTTGGGAGGTCGATGCAGAACAGGGGCAGCTGCGCGTATTTGATGGTTCATACACAGAGTACAAAGCATTCCGGCAGAACGAACTGGAAGCCGTGAAACAGCAAGCGGCGGTGCAAAAAGCTGCGGTGCAGCAAGAAGCACAGGCTGCGCGCTCGGCTCAGCGCACTGGCAACACCAACAAAGAACGTCAGCGCAAACAATATCTGGTCGACTTAAAATCCCAGATTGGCGAGATCGAAGGGCAGATTGCGCAGATTAGCCGTGCCCTGGAAAACCCGCCCGCGGATGCCGGGAAGGTGTTTCAGCTGGGGCAGGAATATGAGCGTCTGCAGCAAACGTTGGAAGCGCGCCTGGAAGAGTGGGCGCAGCTTTCGGAAGAATTTGCCGAAAGTTCGTCCTGACCTGGCTGGCTCGAATTAATCTGCTGAAGCCGTCATAGCGGTTGGCTCATCGCCATTGTACTGCCACAATTGAGGAAAGATGCCGATGATTGCCAGGACGGTGACGATGCAGCCCACGCCGCCGCTGATGATTGCCGCGCCGATGCCAAACGTCTGGGCGACGATTCCGGCTTCAATTTCTCCAAGCTGTGGTCCTCCAGCAAAAAAGATCTGGTTAACACTGACCATACGCCCGCGAATGTAATCGGGGGTTTGCAACTGGCGGATGGTGTTGCGCAGAATGGTGCTGACCGAATTGGATGCGCCGATAAACACCAACGCAAAGAGGGTCAGCAAGAAGTTTCGACTCAGTCCAAATACGGTCGTGGCGACTCCGAAAAAGGAAACGGCTGCCAGCAGCAGTTTCCCTTGTTTGCGAATATCTGTGCGCTGCGAGAACAGTAAGGCGACCGTTACCGCGCCCAATGACTGCCCCGCTGAAAGCCAGCCATAAGCCTGTACGTCGACATGCAAAATCTGATTGGCGACAAAGGGCAGCAAGGTGTTGGCGGAGGAAAAGAAGGTGGCGAAAAAGTCCAGGATCATGCTGGAGAGAATAATGGGGGAATGTACGATGAAGCGCACGCCTTCGCCGATGGATTTCAGGCTGATCACGCGCGGCGAGGTTGCCGGTACGCCGCTGACCTGAGGAACATCACCGATCAGCAGCAAAGCGATCAATACCGCGATGAAGGTAAACCCATTGATAAAGTAAACCCACTGAATCCCTAACGAGGCAATCACGATGCCGCTTAAGGCAGGCCCGACGATTGCGCCGGTATTAAAGGCGATTGACTGCAGGCTGAATGCGTTTGGATAGAGTTCGCGCGGCACGAGATTGGGGGTTAGCGACTGGCGTGCGGGCATGTCGAAGGAGGATGCAATCGCTTGAATCCCGGTCAGTAAGTAAATATGCCAGATTTGAATGTGCCCTAACAGCGTCAGCAGGCCCAGGGCAAAGGCAGTCAGCATCATGGTGATCTGGGTGATAAACATGACGGTGCGCCGGTTGAAAACATCCGCAACAGCTCCGGCAAACAGGGAAAAGGCCAGGATGGGGATAAAACGCACAAGGCCGATACCGCTCACCACAATCGGCTGATTAGATAGGCGGCTGATATGCCAGAGCAAGGCCCAGAACTGCATCTGGGTGCCGGCAACCGAAACGAGTAGACCGACCCAAAACAGGGCAAAAGGCCGAACGCGTAAAGCAGGTGGAATTTTAATTTGCAACATAAACCAATAACACCGTCAAAAGATATTTTGTGTCGTAAAAAAGCCTTGGCAGGGATCTTGTACAGCTGCACAGAAACCCTAAAAATCAATAATTTACCGTTTTACCTGTTCAGGCTACGTTCCCCAGTCCCGCAGATAGAGAAAATCGTACCCGATGGTACGGTTGCTGACTTTAGCAATTGGCGGCAGGATGCGCTTGAAGTGGTTGCGTCGCACCCGTTCGACAACTGCTTTCACAAAAGTCTCTGTAAAACCAGCTTCCACGCATTCCTGTGGCGTATAGCGCTCGTCGACCAGCAAATATAGCAGTTCATCCGCTTCGGCGTAGGTGAAACCCAGTTCTTCTTCGTCTGTTTGCCCCACCCACAGGTCAGCGGAAGGAGCTTTGTCGATGATTTGCTCTGGCACGTTCATTGCCCGGGAAAGCTGCCGTACCTGAGTCTTATACAGGTCGCCAATGGGGTTAATCGCATTAGCGGAGTCACCATATAAGGTAGTATAACCGAGAAGAATCTCTGTTTTATTGCCGGTTCCAATGGCCAGACCCCTGAAAGCTACGGACTGATCGTATAGGATGATCATGCGCTCCCGGGCCATGATGTTTCCCTTGCGCAAGTTATCCATATCGGGGAACTTCGCAAATAAGGGCTCCACCATTTCGGTAATTTCAACCGTCATCGATTTTACCCCGGTTGCGTCAATCACCCGTTGGGCATCTTCTAGCGATTCGGGAGAGGAGGTGCGGTAGGGCAGGCGGATGGCCAAAACATTTTCTGGCCCAAGCGCCTCGGCAGCCAGAAAACAGGAGAGAGCGGAATCGATGCCCCCTGAAAGGTTGATCACCGCATGCGAAAAGCCTATGCGGGTGATCTCACTGTGAATAAAGCCGGTTAAAATTTTGCGAGCCAGGTCGGTGTTAATTGAAAGATCGACAGTCGTTTTCTGAAGCATGTGTAAAAGTCCCTCTACCGCCCATTGTTGTGTGACTGGTTGCTCAGGATGCGACTCAACTCGCGCTGCACCAGCGCAGTGCGTTCATCGCGCAGTACGGGCAGGCGGGCGCGCGTGCGGTGCAGCTGGTTCAAATCCACCTCCACCAGCGTGAGCGCTTCTTCATGAAAGGGCCCCTGGACCAACTGTTCGCCATTGGGATCAAAAGCGCTAGCGCCGCCCCAGAAGTTTAATCCATCCTCATAACCAACTCGATTGGTATGGACAACAAAACTGGTATAAACGCTGGAATAAGCGCGTAAGATATGCTGCACCCAGCGCGCCGACTCAAGCATGGGCGCGGCGCTCAAACCTCTTCCCGGCGAGGCCGACGTAAACAGGAACAAATCCGCGCCGTCTAACCAGAGCAAATAGGGTGGGGAGGCGTGCCAGAAATCCTCACAGATCAGCATACCCGCCCGCCCAAAGCGCGTATCAAAGGCTTCGACCGAGTTCGCCCCAGGCGAAGAAGCGGGATTCATCGAATAAACCATAGGTGGGCAGGTACACCTTATGATGCACGTGGACCACTTCCCCGCGCGAGAGGTAGGCGGAGGAGATGTAAAAACGGTTGCGCACGTCTTCTTCGACGAACCCAACCACCAGGTCCAGCTTGTGGCTGGCTTCCAGCAGCGGGCGAAAACAGGGGTCATCTGCTGTTGGGTGGCAGGCGACGGATGGAACCAGGTCCTGAAGCACATAACCGGTCAGGGAGAGTTCAGGAAAGAGCAGCAGTTCAGCGCCGTTTTCTCGAGCTTGATCCACATAGGCCAGATGTTTTTCCAGGTTGCGCTCAACATTGCCGAGCACGGTGTTCATTTGTACGAGTGCAATGGGTAATTTCATAACGGAATGGAACTCTCGCAAGATCAGGATCTGGAGCGGGAAAGAATGGAAAAAGTCTGTTTTTTCCAGACGGGGATAACCAGGTTATTGAAGGTCAAAAACGAACCGAAAAATACCAGGAACAGGATTGCCGCCCAGGTGTCCACGCGCAGGCCATGCCAGATGGGGGCCGGGTCTGCGCGCAGCAGGGAAACAGTCAACAGGTGTACGAAAAATCCGGTCAAGGCCAGAGCCGAAAGGATGCCCGGGGTATGAAACTGCCGGATGCGAGTTTCTAAGAACCAGAAAAAGAGCAGCAGGGTCAGCGCCGCGAGCGACTGCAGAGGAAAGCGCAGGATGGGCAAACCGTTTTCACCTAACCCCGGCAGGCCCCACCAGGCATTCGCTGGCAGCGCAGCGCCATAAACAGCCCCGATTTGCCAGCAGCCAATCCAGGTCGAAATTACCAGGGGCGGCAGCAGCGGGTATAAACGGTCGCCTAACACGCCAATGGAGAATTGCGCCAGGCGCAGCGGGCTGTTTGGCATGGTGGTGTAGTTTGCCGCGATCAGCAGCAGTGCCAATCCGGCGCCGGCGACCGCTCCTGGCCAGGAAAGGCCGCCCAGCCAGATCTGGAATGCTTCCGTCCAATGCTTAGAGAAGTATCCCCAATTGATCCCAACATAAAAGGCACGCGACCCGATCAGCGCGGCGGCCAGCACCGCCAGGCCGGTATCGGTCCAATAATTAGCCTGGCGCTGCGGCACGCTTTGTGCCACTCGCCATAACCCCAATGTTGCGCCTAAACCTACCCAAAGGGCAAAACTACTCAATGGAACCCGCCCTGCATAAACATTCTTTTCAAGTTCTCGAGGCTTTACCGTTGTCTTATAGGGAAAGAGTTCAGCCGCTTTTCCCGAAAACCTGGCTAATCTCTGAGGCCGTTACGCCCAATCATACCATGAAAAAGCTAATCGGACTTTGCTTTGAGCGTGTCCGGGGCGGCTATAATAATGCAGTAGAAATACCTTACGGAGCAAACAAACAATGTTAATTTCTGTCGGTTTGGAGCTGAATTATGAAGGCCGCGCCCTGGCCTGGGCCCTGGATTTCCCAGGTTGTTTTGCTTATGGGGAGGAAGGCCCAGACGCGGTGATTGCATTGGCGCGGGCATTGGTGGCTTATGAAAACTGGATTGACCAACACGGGGGTTTGCCTGGCTTTGAATTGGGCGATTTTGACCTGCGCATTGTCGACACCTGGACTGTTTATACCATTGATGATCACTACAATTTGCAGGAGGGGGGCTATGCAGTGAATGCCTGGTTTCGCTCCGATTGGAAACCACTCTCGGAGGCTGAGATCGAACGCGGGCTGACGCTGCTGGACTGGAGCCGTGCGGATTTGCTGGAGATGACTGCGGCGTTGAGCGTGGAGCAGTTGGAGCGAAAGGATGCGGGTGAGCGCTGGAGTATTCGAGGGATCCTCAAACACATCGCCGGAGCAGAATGGTGGTACCTGGACCGCCTGGGCCTGGCACAAGGGGAGCGCGAGCAGTTATCTCAGGATGTCTTTGAACGGTTGAATCAGGTTCGTTCGCAACTCAAGCAAGTCTTACCCGATCTTGCCCGGCAGGAACGGGTGCTGGGAAAAGAGGGAGAATTTTGGAGCCCGCGCAAGCTGCTGCGCCGGGCGCTCGAACATGAGATCGATCACCGCCAGCATATTCAAAAACTACTCCAACAAGCGCCGGATGAAGGAATTTAACCCAAGCTTTGTATAAGGTTTTCAGCGCGCGATTCTTGAAGGATCTTTAACCATTTGATAACATAATGTTCGAGAGGTGTTAACCTCAGCCGATTACAATGACAGTGCAAGTTCTTACTGGTAGATTGAAGCAAAAGGCTCAGAACACCTGAAAAGTATTGGGGTAATTTTATTGGTAGACAAAACAAGCAGCACAGGCAACTCGGGCCTGGCTGCTTGTTTTGCTTTAGAAAAAGGGGGGGCTGCCTGATCGGGCGGCCCCTTTATTTTGAGTCGTTTTCAAGTTATAAAAATACCGAATACTTAAGAGACGGGGGCTGTTTCGATCATCCCTTCCAAGATCATTTCAAGAGCCATGGTATGGCTGCATCGCCCGCGAGTTTGGAAAAAATCACAATCACAGGTCCAGGTACCGTTATTGTATCGAACGGTATGAGGATTATTTGTGCCATCAAACGTTACCGTAAAGTCACTGAAATGAATGCGGTTCCGTTCCTCTGCGTAGCGTTTGGCCTTTTGAATCTTGCCAATCATGCCAGAATCCATGGTTGAACTACTCCTTTCGGACTAAACAGGTGGTTGCAAAAAGCACGCGTCGAGAACGCGTGCCTTGCTAATAACTTTGCAAATTTGGGAAAACGACTCGCATTGGCAAAAATACTCCGTAAAGAAAGTATATCCTGAGTCCGGGTGAAAGTCAACGCCTTTTTTCAAGCACCAGCGCATCCTCGCCGCTGTGGTAATAGTTGCGCCAGACTTCGATCATCTGGTAGCCGAACCGGCGGTACAAGGCCAGCGCGGGCTCATTCGTGCGCCGTACGCTCAAGCGGATGCGCGGCAGTTGCAGATCTTGTTCGCACTGCTCTAGCAGCGCGGCAGCGATGCCCTTGCGCCGGTACTCTGGCAGCACGCCTAATGTAGCTACCCAGCCGATGCCTTCGCGGGGATGCGGATCACCCGCTACAAAGCCAGCCATTTTCCCTTCGACTAGCGCTTTAAGCCGGACAATCTTCGGCAGGGTCAGCACGGCGATCAGGTCCCAGATCGGCCAGGAGTCTTCGCCAAAACAGGTCGCTTCCAGTTTGCGCAGTTCATTGAGATCCTGCCAGCTGGCGTGCGTGATTTCAAACCCTGCGTTCTGGGTCATGCCTCCACCCTTTTCCCTGAGCGCACGTGCTGCCTGTACTGTTGTCTCATTCACCCTGCCCTGAGCGTCGTGGCTATTCAGTGGTTTTTACTTCACCATTATGGCTCTTTTCAACCTGCTGGTTTTGGACAAAATTCCCTAACAAGCTGGTAAATTCCATGGGGAAGATGAACTTCGTCGCCGGGCCGTTTGCCATGCTGCGCAGAGTATCAAAATACTGCAAGGTGACCGTCTTCTGATCAATTGTACTGGCTACGGAATAAATGCGTTCCAGCGCGCTCGAAAAACCTTCCGCGCGCAGCAGTTGAGCCTGGCGCTCGCCTTCGGCGCGTAAGATATTGGCTTGTTTCTCACCTTCGGCGCGTAAGACGGCTGACTGCCGCTCACCATCTGAAACGTTGATGGCGGCTTCGCGCGTACCATTGGATTCGGTGACCACGGCGCGGCGGATGCGCTCTGCGGACATCTGGCGGTTCATTGCTTCCTGAACTTCACGGGGCGGGATGATCTCGCGGATTTCAACGTTGGTGACTTTGACACCCCAGCGCCCAGTTACTTCGTCCAGGCGGGTGCGCAGAATATTGTTAATCGTCTCGCGTTCGGAAAGTACATCGTCCAGTAAAATACCACCGATGACCGAGCGCAGGGTCGTTGTCGCCATGCCCTGGGCAGCCAGTTCAAAAACGCCGACTTGCAGCACGCTGGCGGTGGGATCCAGGACTTTGTAGTACCAGATAAAGTCGATGGAGATGGGCGCATTATCTTTGGTGATCGAGGTCTGCTGTGGAATTTCACGGACCTGCTCCCGTAAATCCACTTTGACCGCCCGGTCAATAATCGGGATCAGCACCACAACCCCCGGGCCTTTATCGCCAACGCAGCGGCCTAACCGGAAGACGACCAGGCGCTGGTATTCGGGAACGATGCGGATTGCATTGGCCACAAAAATCAGGGCCACCACGATGACCGCACCAACCAGGCATAAAAGGGTAAGAGAATCAGCAGGCATAACATTACCTCCGCTTTTCTAGGAAAAAAATAGAGAGCTCCGCGCAGGGTATTCCGGGCGCGGGAGAAACTTACTGTTTGAGGGCCTCGACTTCTAATGCCAGGCCGCTCCGGCGAATGACGCGAATCGAACTGCCGGCAGGAATGAAGGTTTTGCTGAGTGCAGACCATTCTTCACCGTTGACATACACGGTGCCCTGTCCGCGGATATCGCTGCTGGCCTGTCCGGTCATGCCAATCAGCTGATTGAGGTCAAAGCTCGGCCGGGCGGTTATGGCTTCTAAGGATTTGGTCGCCATAAACCAGGTAAAACCGATGGTCAGCGGTGAGAGGATCAGAACCAGCACCGGACTGACGGCTGGGATCCAGCCCTTACCTTGAAAGAGGAAGGTGGAACCGACCAAAAAAGCCAGGACTGACATCACCAGCAAAATAATACGGGAACCCTTTCGCTGGCGAAGCGCAACCACAAAGGGAATAATCCCGATAATCAGCAGCGCCAGTGCCCAGCCTTGCACCGGCAGGTTCGCGATGCCGTAGGCTGAAAGTACCAGCACGAACAGCGCCGAGATTTCCAGAATGCCAGTTCCCGGTGATAACAGCGCCAGAACGGCGATCAGGAAGCCCAGGACCAATAGAACGTATGAGACGTTGGGATTGATCAGGATTTCCATATTGAAGGGTTCCCAGAAGCCCAAATCATGTGTAACATTTTTTTGCCTGAAATAATTATACCCTGATTTGTGCGCTTTGGGCTTCTCTGGGAATCTAAGCAGGTAGGGGTTTCCAGCGCTGGGCGCACTGCTCAGCGCAGCCAGGAAAAGGCAACTCTCTTTCGGACGCACTTCACTGCTGTAAGAGGGAAGAAAAAAGATTTTGGGGATACAAGGCGAGGCAAGTTCCTTGCTTTGTATCCCCAAAGCCAAAAAACGCAAGCGACTTTACGGGCTGCCACCCGACAGGATCGGGACGGCGATGGTGAAGATGGCCTGATAAGACTGGTTGGCCGCTGAAAGTCCGTCTGAAGTTTGCCCACCCAACAAATAAATATAATTGCCAGAAGCCAGCAGCGCCGGGTAAGCGCCGATTTTATGGGGAGGGGAGTCAAAGGTGCTCCATTGGTTAGATTGAATCAGGTACTCCAGTGCATCGGGCTGCGCGGGTTTACCATTTTCAGCTAAACCACCTAAGAGATAAAGGATGCTGGCGAGGTTTACAGTCCCCATCGCGTATCGGGCCTGGGGCAGGGGTGCAAAGTCCTCCCAGGCAGGTTCGCCGCTTGCATCTCTGGCTGGAAAATAAGCCTGATTTAGGGATAAAGCATGCTGCCCATCAAAGCCGCCTACCACCTGGATCTTTCCCCCCGTCACCGTTGCCCCAGCATAAGCGCGCGGGGAACTGAGCGGAGAACCCTTTTCCCACCTATCTTCCGTCGGATTGTAAATGTAGACGGTAGACAGGTACTGCGCACCATTTTTCCCGCCAAACAAGTACAACTGGCCCTCAAACGCTGCCAATGCATAAGCGCTGACCGGTTCTGGCAGCGGAGCTTTATGCTCCCAGGTGTTTTGACGTGGATTATATACCTCCAGGACGGTGGTGGCTTTCCCGTCCGCCAGCCGCCCGCCCGGAACGTAAATCTTTTCGCCGATCAAGGCTGCCTGAATATTACTGACTGGGGTTGGTTTGCTGGCCAAGGTTTCCCAGGTATGATTGGCAGCCACAAAGCGCAGCACGCTGCCATCAACCCCGCTGCTGGTTTCCCCTGCGATTACATAGAAGGCATTTTCATACTCGGCGACACCCATGCCCTTACGCGCTTCGGGCAGGTCTGCATTTTTGGACCAGCGCGTAAGGTGTACAGCAGTGCTGGTTTGCCGGGCATCCAAAACAGTTGGCTGGATGCCTGGCGGCGCCAGCAGCCGGAGGCCGGCGATCATAGAAGCGATAAGCACCAGGGCAAGTAAAGCGACCCCCGTGACCTGCCAGACGCGAAAGCGCCTGCGCGAGCTCTGAAGAGGAGGCGTTTCCTGGGTGGGAACTACTGCCGGTGTTGTTTCCCCATCGCCGGCGATCGCAGCAGGGGCCCCTGCCGCGGCGTACTCTTTTGCCGCGCCATTGGTCCCAGTGCTTACCAGACCAGTCTGCACCGCGTACAGCGTGGCTTCCGTGCGGGAAGCGACACCAATCTTGGTGAAGATGTTGCGCAAGTGGACTTTTACTGTATTTGGACTGATGACGAGTTGGCGAGCAATCTCCTTATTGGCCGCACCGGTAGCGACCAGCCGGAGAATCTCAATCTCGCGTTCGCTGAGAGGTTCATTTGGTTCGGGCATCGCGTTTATTATAGCATCGCGGATCGAACGCCTTCAAAGGATACCGATAGAGGAAAAAAACAAATTGAACTGTAAGGTGCGTATAGAAACAGACAAGATAGAATGGGGTAGAATATTAGAACGGATTATTAGAACATTGGTTCTTGACATTTTAGAATTCTTGTTCTAAAATGATGCTGTATTGTAAGACTTTTTACCAAAAGGGTTCCTATTTTTTTTTGTCGCCTTAAAAAGCGCCATCAGGCGCTGCTTTAAGACGCAAGGAGTTTGAAATGTCTCCTGCTGATACACGCTCTGATCAAAGTACGCAAAGCACTTTGAGCCGGTTGAAGCCGAGCGTGGCGTTTGTAGTCATGATCTTCGGCGCGCTGATCGCGTTTGAAATCTTTAACTACAGTACCACTGAACATGCCTTAGGCGACTTGCTTGGAAATTTGACTTTTGCCGGAATTCCCTGGTCGACCGTGCTGGCATTGGCGTTTTGTGGGATCGACTTTGCCGGGATTGCCCGCCTGTTCACCCCTGAACAAGGTATGGATGAGCCCAAAGAGGTCTGGTATTTGTTCGGCGCCTGGTTAATGGCCGCTACAATGAACGCTATCCTCACCTGGTGGGGGGTTTCGATGGCGGTCGCGAATCATTCCGTGCAGAGCAGCGCTGTGGTTGACCCAAAGACCATTAGCAGTGTCGTGCCGGTGTTTGTGGCCATCATGGTTTGGGTGATCCGGATTCTGATCATTGGCACACTGTCGCTGGCGATGGATCGCTTGATGCACCCGGGGATGGAACAACGCGTTCCGATTCAAAATGCCATTTCCGCGGCGGCTGCCCGGCAGCCCACCATGCATACAACCGTGCCTGCTACGCAACCGATGAGCATTCCTACCAGCTTGAATTCGGCCGCACTGGGCGCCCGTCCGCAAGTAAACCGGGGCGTGGCGGCCAGTGGGCGTTATAGCCGGCCAACCGGCGCCGATGAGCCTGAATATGTGACTGAAGCCAACCCGCACAGCCGGCAAGAGCCGACTTATCACAGCCTGTCGATGAGCGCCCGGCCTGCCGTCAATTCAAGCAGCAAAGGCTCCGCTTCGGGTGAAAATAGTGGCGCGAATCGTTTGCGCCGTTCGTAACAGTTCATCAATTATCATAAGCAAAACAGCCGCCGGGCCCGGCGGCTGTTTTGCTTATTTATTGTTTTGAGGCAGATTGTGGCTTTGGCAGGGCCTGCTGCGCTTCCAGTGGCAGGCGCACGCAAAAGGTTGTGCCCTGGCCTTCTCTTGAATTGACCTCAATGGAGCCGCCGTGGTTGTGCACGATCCAATAAGCGATGGATAGGCCCAGGCCGAATCCGCTGCTCTGCGCACCCGGGGTGCGTTTGCGGGACCGCTCTCCACGGTAGAACCGTTCAAAAATATGGGCCAGGTCCTGGGCGGGGATGCCTGGGCCGGTATCGGATACCAGCAGCCTGGCCTGCCCGTCCGATTTTTGCAGGGAAAGCGTCACCTTGCCGCCGGCTGGTGTATATTGAATAGCATTCCCCACCAGGTTGACAAGCACCTGTTTGAGGCGGTCACGGTCGCCGGGGACCTCTACTTGATCGATCTCACCGATATGCAGCTTGAGTTTATCCCCGGCCAGGGTGCGCATTTGCTGGAAAACTTCCAGCAGTACGGTATCCAGGTCAACGGGTTTCATGTTCATCGGCAGGCGTCCCGATTCTGCCTGGGCCAGCAGCAGCAGATCCCCTACCAGGCGCGTCAGGCGGTCAACTTCTGCCTCTACGCTGGAGAGTGACTCTTCATCTACCTGGCCAATGCGGCGCATCAGGCTGATCTCTCCTTTAATCACGGTGAGGGGCGTGCGTAATTCGTGACTGACATCCGCGATAAAGCGGCGCTGGCTGGTAAACAATCCTTCCATGCGGCTGAGGGTTTGATTAAAGGCGGTGATGAGCTGGGCAACTTCGCCGCTTTCGCTGCCTAGTAAGGGGATGCGTCGGGAAAGATCGTCCGCGCGGGTGATGCGCGTGGCCACCAGAGTCGCCGCGGCCAGCGGGGAAAGGGCCTGCCCGGTAACCAGCCAGCCGGCTAACCCGGCCAGCGCCATGGCTAAAAGAGCCAGCACAATCAGTACAGTAGATAAGGTGCGCTGCGTTGCATCCAGCAGGCTCAATGTGAGGCCAACTTGCAGTACACCTGCCGGTCCGCGGGGTGAAACCAGCGGCACGCTCAGTACACGCACATGTATCCCCTGGCTATAAGCCGAGTTGAATACGGGCCGGTTGGTGCGCAGACCGCTTTGATCTAATGGCGCAATCCAGCCGCGCGGCCGTTCAATTTGTAGCCGGCGGTCATTACCCCAGATTTGAAAAATCAGGTTGCTGTCGGTCGGTTGAAACTCGTTTAACACGCGCGGGTCGAACTGGTTGCTCGAGTTCAACCCGCAGCATGCCATTCGTCAGCGCCTTGACCTGCTGGCTGAGAATATTATCCAGCTGGCCCACCAGAACCAGACTGACCAGAGAATAAACCAGCGCGCCGAATAAAAGCAATGTCCCCCCGAGCAGCGTGGTATACAACAAAGTCAAACGCAGTCGCAGGGACATCTATAAAAAGCCTAAAATTGGCCCCAACCCTTCTATGGGTTTTCACGCAAAACATAGCCCACCCCACGAACAGTGTGGATCAGGCGTGTTTCACCTTCATTTTCGAGTTTTTGACGAAGGTAACGAATATAAACGTCTAAGACGTTGCTTTCTCCACCAAAATCATAGCCCCAAACCCGATCAAATATCATTTCACGCGTCATCACCTGACGAGGATGGCGCATAAAGAGTTCAAGCAAATCATATTCTTTCGCAGTTAAGGCGATGGGCCGTCCGCGCCGGGTGGCCATGCGGGTGGATGTATCAAGGGTCAGGTCGTTAAAAGTCAGTACCGGCGCGCGTTCGAGCTGGGTGCGCCGCAACAGGGCACGCACGCGTGCCAGCAGCTCATCCAGGTCAAAGGGCTTGGTCATGTAATCATCCGCACCGGCATCTAACCCTTGCACCCGGTCATTGATGGTATCTTTTGCAGTCAGCATTAAGATGGGAATATTCCCCTCCGTGCGCAGGCGCTGCGTAACTTCCAACCCATCCATCCCTGGCAGCATTAAATCAAGGATAACAAGATCTGGCCGCCACTCGCGGGCTTCAGAAAGCCCGTTTTCGCCTTCCAGGGATGCTTCGACCTGGTAACCTTCATAGGTTAGAGCTCTGCGCAAAACGCGCACAATTCCTTCGTCATCTTCAATGATCAGGACGCGCTCTTTCATAATCCCTCCAAGCGTAAATATACCATATTGTTAAATACTTTTCATAATTTTTTGTCAAGTTTATTAAGGAAGCAACCTGTGAAGTGAGCGGCAGGGTGAGTGGTGAGTTCCGACGGGCATTTGCGCGCCAGACCGCATGAACAAACTGAAGATACTTTACTAATCTGTTTTAATCTTAGGCTCTTTAAAGATATAATCTGGCTATGGAATCACCGATGGATAGTCCAATTTGGGTAGATCGTCCTGCCGAGCTGGCGCGGCTGGCGGATGTATTGTCGCGCCAGCCGGTGATTGCCGTGGATACGGAATCGAACAGCCTGTTTGCCTACCAGGAGCAGGTATGCCTGATCCAGTTCTCAACTGAGAGCGATGACTACCTGGTCGATCCGCTGGCGATCTCCGATTTATCGGTGTTGGGGCCGGTTTTTGCTTCCCCGGCGATTGAGAAGGTTTTCCACGCCGCTGAGTATGATCTGATTTGCCTCAAACGCGACTTTGGCTTTGAGTTCAATAACCTGTTCGATACCATGCTGGCGGCGCGCATTCTTGGCCGGCCAGGGTTGGGCCTGGGGACGATGCTGGAAGCTGAATTTGGGGTCCAGGTGGATAAACGTATGCAGCGGGCCAATTGGGCCCGGCGGCCCTTGCCCCCCGGGATGATGTCTTACGCGCGTATGGATACCCACTTTCTGATCCCGCTGCGGAATATCTTGAAACCGCAGCTGGCGGAAGCGGGCCGCCTGGCATTAGCGGAAGAAGACTTCCTGCGGATGACGCGCGTGCTGGCCGGGACGCATGAGAATAATACGAATGTCTGCTGGCGCATCTCTGGTTCTCAAGATTTGACGCCCCGCCAGGCAGCCGTATTAATGGAAGTGTGCGCTTTTCGAGAGGAACGCGCCCGGGCGATGAACCAGCCTCCATTCCGCGTTCTACCGAACCAGACGTTAATGGATCTGGCGCGTATTATGCCCAGGAAGCGGGCAGAGCTAAACCAGGTTTTTGGACTGTCGCCCAAATTGATTGACCGTTACGGACAAGGTTTGCTGGCGGCTGTGGAGCGGGGGATCGTTGGCCCGCCCGCTTACCGGCCGGTCACCCAACGGCCCAGCGATGATGTCCTCTGGCGAGTGGAAACCCTGCGCAACTGGCGCAAGTATATGGCCCGGGAAATGGGTGTTGAATCGGATGTCATCTTGCCGCGAGATATATTAGAGCATATCGCCGAACAGTCGCCCCAGGATATTAATGAGCTGGAGAAAATTATGTCGAATTTGCCCTGGCGTTTGAACCACTTTGGCCGGCAGATACTGGATGCTTTAAACCCTTAGCTTTTACCCCGCTATCTTTTGCTGAATCTCAAATAAGATTGCATTCCACGTCGGCTGCTGCCATTTTTATTGAGTGGAAAGCCCTTAGTATGGATAGGACTTTCCCCTTCTTGTTTTCCCTCTTTTTTACTTGTAAGATACACGCTATTCATTGACCGTCAGAGGGGTAGTTGCTGACGGAAGCATTTGGGGTGTTTTAAGAAAGCTGATCGTTGTTCCATAAAGCACCAAATTTCTGGAAAAGAGAGAAGATCAAAACCTATGGAAATTTCATTTCTGGGTGCAGCCCGGACAGTGACTGGTTCTCGACATTTAATTACCGTCGATGGGCATACTATTCTCCTCGATTGCGGCTTGTATCAGGGCAGCCAGCAGGAGGCTAAAGAGCTGAATGCAAAGTTCGATTTTGATCCGACCAAACTGGACGCAGTGATCCTATCGCACGCGCATATCGATCATAGTGGAAACCTGCCAAACTTGATCAAACAAGGCTACCAAGGGCCGATTTATACTACCCCAGTAACCGCTTATCTGGCGGACCTACTGATGCGCGACTCTGGAAAAATTCAGGAAATCGAGGCGGAGGAAGCGCCTGAAGAGGGTGAGGCGGTCGACGAGGGGGAGGAACCCGAGCCGTTATATACCCAGGAAGAGGCCGCCGCAGTTAGCAAATACTTTATGCCCACCTTTTACGATACGCCTTTTGAAGTCGTTCCAGGTGTGACGGCTACCTTAATTAATGCCGGGCATATCCTGGGCTCGGCTGCTATTCGCCTGGATGTTGAGGAAAAAAATGGAAAAAAGCATAAACTGTGGTATTCGGGCGATATTGGGCGGCGCAACTTGCCCTTGATCCGTGATCCAATACTGCCGAGTGACGTAGACAACCTGATTATGGAAAGCACATACGGCGATTCGGACCACGGTGATCCTCTGGTGGCGTATGGGGAGTTGCAAGAGATGCTGGCGCGGACGATTAAACGGGGAGGGCGGGTTATTATTCCGGCTTTTGCTGTGGGGCGCACCCAGGAAATTGTTTATGATATCCACCAGATGTTTGAGCGAGGGGAAGTGCCGCGCGTGCCGGTGTATGTTGACAGCCCACTGGCAACCGAGGCGTCTAAGATCTTTACGGAGCATCCCGAATATTTTGATGACGAGACGCGCAACTTCTTACGCGAGACGGGCAGCCTGGCCGCCTTGGGTTTTGACAACCTGACCTACATTGAATCCTCACGTGAATCGCGCCAGCTTAATAATAAAGATGAGCCGATGATTATCCTATCTACTTCCGGGATGATGGAGACCGGTCGGATTCTGCACCACGTGCGTTTTGCAATTGAAGACCCGCGCAATACCATTCTGCTGGTGTCATATCAGGCGCCGCATACTTTAGGCCGCGCCCTTGCCGAGGGTGCCAAAGATGTGGAGATTATGGGCCATACCTATCACCGCAAAGCGGATGTGTGCGTGATCAGTGGTTTGTCCGCCCATGCCGGGCAGTCTTTCCTGGTGGAATATGCTAAAGCGGTAAAAGATCAGGTCAAGAAGGTTTTTTTGGTGCATGGCGAAGATAAACCAGCCGAAGCGCTGCAAGAAAAGCTTAAGCAGGCAGGCATCAAAAAGGTTTACTATCCGTACCTGCACCAATCGATGACGCTGTAATCTTGTAGATCCCCCTGTTCATGGTATAATTCCAGCGCTTCACTGGAGAGATGCCAGAGTGGTTGAATGGGACGGTCTCGAAAACCGTTGTGGTCCGCTCGGGCCACCGTGGGTTCGAATCCCACTCTCTCCGCTGAATGTTAAAAAAACGGCCCATTCGAGGTCGTTTTTTAATCTATTACCTGAATGGCGTCGCTAAGGCAACGAGGAGGCGCTTTCCCCATCAATTTGATAATAAGCCTGCTCGATCGTCCCAGTTTCATCTTGCCAGGAAGGGGCCCAGACCAGGGCAACAAGCTGGACGGAAAGATCCACCTTTTTGGGTTTGATGGACACACTTCCAGTTTCTCGGTAGACTGATTTCGTTCTATGCGGGACAAAAAGACTGGCGGTCAAACAACCGCCAGTTTTGTCACATAATGGGCAATTGCAAAGGCCCTTACCGCAGCGCATCCACCGCGGCTCTTTCGATGATCAGTCCCTTTTTGTAGCGTTCCATGAACTCCGCGAAGCTCTTGACATCTCTTGGATCGGGGGCAATGGTCGTGCCATTTTCTCCAGCAAAGACCTGGTTGGCAAGATAGGTTTCCAGGGGTTCGTTTCCTGTCTTTTGGAGCAGATAAGCAGCCAGTAATGCAATCCCCCATGCGCCACCCTCTCCCGCAGTCTCCATCACGGTTACAGGGACGTCCATCGCCGCTGCCATGACCTTTTGCCCCACATTCTTCGTTTTGAAAAAACCACCATGGCCGAGGACCTGGTCAATCTTCACCTGCTCCTGGATAAAGAGGATGTCCATCCCGATCTTCAATGCGCCGAGCGCTGAGAAAAGATTTGTCCGCATGAAGTTGGCTAGCGTGAAACGGCTTTCGGGTTTACGGACGAACAGCGGGCGGCCTTCCTCGAAACCCGTGATGTGCTCACCTGAAAAGTAATTATAGGCAAGCAGCTCACCGCAATCCATATCCCCTTCGAGCGCTTTTTGATACAGCATTTCAAACAACTGGGATTCACTCACCTTTACCCCAAGCGCATCGGTAAATTCATGGAATAATTCAACCCAGGCATTAAGGTCAGAGGTGCAGTTATTGCTGTGCACCATCGCGACAGGTTTGCCGGTAGGTGTCGTCACCATGTCGATCTCGGAGTACACCTTCGATAGCGGCTTCTCTAGGACGATCATGGCAAAAACGGATGTCCCTGCGGAAACATTGCCCGTGCGCTCTGCGACGCTGTTCGTGGCGACCATGCCTGTGCCCGCATCGCCTTCTGGCGGACAGAGTGGGATACCTGCTGGAAGTTGCCCCGTGGGGTCGAGCAGCCTGACGCCTTCCGCGGTAAGAACGCCCGCGCTGTCTCCCGCGACCAGGACTTTGGGCAGGATGTCCTGAAGCTTCCAGGGCAGGTTTTCCGCTGCAATCTGTTTGTTGAACTGCTCGATCAGGCGGGTATCGTAGTCGTTGGTTCTGCTGTCGATGGGGAACATGCCCGATGCTTCGCCTACGCCAAGCACTTTTTGCCCCGTCAGCTTCCAATGGACATAACCGGCCAGGGTGGTTAGAAAGCTGATATCCTTAACATGAGGTTCTTTATTCAGAATCGCCTGGTAGAGATGGGCGATACTCCAACGCTGGGGGATGTTGAATTGAAATAGCTCGGTGAGTTCCTGGGATGCCTGTTCTGTCATTGTGTTTCGCCAGGTACGAAACGGGACGAGTAGATTTCCATTCTTATCGAAAGCCATATAGCCGTGCATCATGGCGCTGAAGCCGATGGCGCCGATGGTTTGGAGCGGTGCGTTGTAATTCTCGAGAACTTCGGCGCATAGCTTCTGATAGCTGTCCTGTAAGCCTTTCCACACATCCTCTAGGCTGTAGGTCCAGACGCCGTTTTCGTATCGGTTTTCCCATTCATGGCTTCCCGATGCGATCGGTGTATGGTCTGCACCGATCAGGACTGCCTTGATGCGAGTTGAGCCGAATTCAATGCCAAGAACGGTCTTTCCGCCTTCAATTGACTTTTGAATATTGCTTCGATCCATGCTCATGTTCGACCTCCGAGTGATAGGCAATCTTCCAAGCGCCACTTCTCTGACCAACAGGTCCTAAATATTTCACCTTCAAGTGCTTTTGAAACCTGTCCTATTGATAAGAGGATTACAAATGGTTACACAACTATGATCGGTGTGATGGATTATGGCAGAGATGGCCTTTTTATCTGGATAAAAACTCATTATACAATGTTTCCAGGACAGTCGCCGTTCTTACGCCAGGGGTTTGGTGTCAAACCAGTTAGAGAGACGATTTTTGGAATAAGGAGGCTGGTCCATATAGTGCGAAACGTCATTAAACAGCATCAAGCGCGCGCGAACGGGGTCTTTGAAATCCAGTATGTTTAAACAAGCAGGCGATTGATCCAGGCGGTCCCGATATCCGCGGGCATCAAAGCCAAGCAGGCTGCTCAGAATCAGGCGAATCGTGGCTTTATGGGAAACGATGGCGACGGTTTGTCCGGCATGCTTCACCACAATTTCACGAATGACCGGCAAAGCGCGCGCCATTACCATTACACCCAGACTCGCCCCCTTCGGGAGCAAAGGTAAAAGGATCTTCTTGCCATGCGGCGTATTCTTCCGGATATCTTTCCTCCACCTCTGTACGGCGCATGGTTTCCCACCGCCCGTGATGGATTTCGCGCAGCCCTTCTCTAATCTGAAGCGTCAGGTGGAGCGGTTCCGCGATAATGGAGGCAGTTTCAACTGTGCGACGCATGGGGCTGCTGTAAAATGCGACGATCTCGTCGTCCGCCAGCCGGCGGGCCAGGCAGGCAGCCTGCCAGCGTCCTTCCTCTGAAAGATCTACATCCGTGCCTCCGGAAAAGCGGTCTTCCGAACTTAGTGTAGTTGCTCCATGGCGGATCAGGTAAACTCGAGTGGTCATTTTCGCCAACCTCCGCATTCCTTTTTTTGAAAATACGACCAGAAAACCCGGTCAAGTAGAGTAGGTATTGATCCGCTTATTTTGGGGTGACAGCTGCTTTCCCCGTGGACGCTGCCCGGGCGGGCTGAGCTGATTTTGCCCATAACTCGTGCAGTAGGTGTGCGGCCATTTTTGGCTGGCGGGCGCGGGTGAAGACGCCTTTCATATTTAGACCGCCCACCCGCATATTGCTCTGCACTGCCGCAAAATCCGCGAAGTTCCATACCTGCATCCCGGCAATATAGGCTTTGCGGGCAGCGATTTCCAAATAACCCCGAATAAAGCTGGCCTGGTACTCTTCGGTCCACATCACTTCTGGATGACCGTGCATGCCGGCTATCGTATCTGCCCCAAATTCAGTAATGATGATTGGCTTATGCCATTTCGCCCAGACATCCTCAAGTTCTTGTTCCAGCGCACCGAAAGCCTTATCCAATTGTCCGCCAAACACGTACCAGCCCCAATAACGGTTCATGCAGATCACGTCACAGTTTTGCATCCAATCCGGGGGACCGCCCATGACCATCGCCAGAGTCACCAGCCGGGTAGGGTCCAGATCGCGAGCGTGCTGTAAAAGCGTATCCAGAAAAGCTTTTCCGCGGGGTACAGATGGGTCAGGGCTTTGGGAGTCCCTGGCGGCGATGTTTAACCCGGAAGGCAGGGGTTCATTAGCTACGCACCACATCACCACGCTGGCATGATTCTTATCCCGGCTAACCAATTCATCGATCTGCTGAAGACACATTGAAAGGCGAATAAGGCTGTTTTCCTCATTCTCAAACTGCAAGCTAACAGCTGGGATTTCATCAATGATGAGGAAGCCTTCCCGGTCAGCCATCTGCATTTCTTCTTCGCTATAAGGATAATGTGAGGTGCGGTAGCTGTTAGCCCCTGCCCAGCGCATTAACTGGTAATCTTTTACCAGAAGAGGCAGGTTGAGCCCTTTTCCGCTGGCGAAAAAATCTTCATGCCGCCCAAACCCGTTCATTTTTACCGGCTTGCCATTGAGCAAGATTTGTCCATCTTCTACAGCGATCGTGCGGATGCCAACCTTGAGCGCGTAGTGATCTTCCTCAGTTTGAATGTTCAGGTCATAAAGAAAAGGATTGATATCCGACCAGAAGTGGGCATCATGAACGGTCAAATTGGCCGAGGCGCTGCCGTTTTCGAAAGTTAAATTGGCCTGGACTGGAGCAGCCGCTCCATTGAGCGTAAGGCTGCCGGATGTAGAGACCGGCTCGCTCAACTTAACTGTTACACGGATAGTTCCTTCTGTGTCGTCAATTCCGGTGACAACCGTGATATCCTCGATATAGGTTTGCGGAACGGTGTACAGCACGACCGGGCGGTGCAGCCCGGCAAAGGGAAAAAAGTCGAAGGTAGTGCGTGGATAACTTGCGATCCCACCCAGTGGGCTGTTGAGGTTCCCGGCAGGAACGCGAGTAGGTTTCAGGTGATTTTCAACACTGATCGCGATGACGTTTTCCGCATCCCATTTCAACTGCTGGGTGATTTCAAACGCGAAGGGCAGGTGCCCGCCTTCATGTGTGCCAACTTTGGTTCCGTTAATATAAACGGTGCCAAAGTAGCAGGCTGAACCAACCCGGATAAACACCCGCTGGCTTTTCCATGCCGAAGAGACATAGGTGCGCGTGATATACCAGCTTAATCCCAGGTAATTGAATAGGTCGGCATACTGCTCGTTCCAACTGCCTGGAACAGCCATTGGGCGGGAAGCGGGGAGTCCGTTTGGCCAACCATTCTGCTCACCTGTTTCATCGGGATCGATCTGAAAATCCCAAATGCCGGAAAGATCGTATTTGCTGCGCACTTCATTTTGAACCGGATACAACATAAAGGCTCTCCTGTTGATTTAACAGTCTTTATAACCTGACACTGTTGGCAGATCATTATACAGGTTCGCATATCGATCAGGATAATTGTATTATAAGTAGGATACTCTCAGGGTGCTGTTTCAGTCGATTTATTCTCCGTTTGCAAATAATTTGGGCTTTTTACAGGCTCAGAAATTAAACGCAGGACAATGTCAATAAACTTGGAACGAATAAAATACACCGTTATAATGAAGGTGAAGCGCACCTTAGCGCATCTTATTACTGGATCAGGGAGGAAAATGAAGCTTTACAACTCGAAAACACAAACCATGCAAGAATTTACCTTGCGGGATCACGAGGTCACGGTGTATGTATGCGGTATTACGCCTTATGATACGACCCACCTCGGGCATGCTTTTACTTATACCAGTTATGATCAGCTTATCCGTTACCTGGAATTGAAGGGCATCTTGGTCCGCTATGCGCAGAATGTGACCGATATCGATGATGATATTTTGAAGCGAGCCAGAGAAACAGGCACGGATTGGCGAGAGTTGGGCAACCGTTGGACGGACCACTTTATCGATGACATGATCGCGCTCAACATCTGCCCCCCGGACTATTTTCCACATGCGACCGATGTTATTCCCGATATTATTCAAGCTGTTGAAGCATTAGTCCATGCGGGAATGGCCTACGTGAAGAACGGCAGCGTATATTATGCCGTGGATCGTTACCCTGCCTTCGGACAGCTCAGTCATCTATCGCGCAGCGAGATGCTGCCTATCGCCAACGAACGCGGTAATCACCCTGATGACCCTAACAAGCATGATCCGATCGATTTTGTGTTATGGCAGGCTCAGGCGCCGGGTGAACCAGCCTGGGAAAGCCCGTGGGGTCCCGGCAGGCCGGGCTGGCATATTGAGTGTTCTACGATGGCCGTCAAATACCTGGGGAAAACGGTAGATATTCATGGCGGTGGGCTGGATCTGTGTTTCCCACATCATGAATGTGAAATCGCCCAGGTACAACCAGTCCTTAACGACGAACCGTATGTGCGCTACTGGATGCACACGGCCATGGTGCGTTACCAGGGGGAAAAAATGAGCAAATCCCTGGGAAACCTGGTGATGGTCAGTGACCTGTTGCAGTCCTATTCCCCTGATGCGCTGCGCCTGTACCTGGGTTCGCACCATTACCGAGAGGCCTGGTCTTATGAAGAGCAGGATCTGGAAAAGGCGCAAGCATTGGCGGACCGCCTCCGTGAAGCAGCGGAACTTTCCTCTGGAGGTGGAATGGATGGCGCTTATAACCCGGAAAAATATGAAAGTGAATTTATCAACGCCATGGAGGACGATCTCGGAACACCCCGGGCGGTGAGCGCGTTAGCGGGGTTGGCAGAAGGGATTATCGCGGCTGCCAAAGGTGGGCGCGATGTGCAGGAAGCGCAAAAAGTGCTGCAGAAATATGGCTCTGTCTTTGGTCTCACTTTCGGCGCTGATACACCAAACCAACAGGTGTTCAATGGCTGGAACGCGCAGAAACGATAACGATCCCAATTGAAACATCTATAGCTGAGCTAAGGAAATTTCTTCGATGGCGGACCAACCCAATATTCTGATCGTGATGACCGACCACCAGCGCGCGGATACCGTGCTGCCCGAGCATCCTGCCATTACCCCCAACCTCGACCGGCTGGCGGCTGAAGGGGTCACCTTTACCGGCGCTTACTGCCCTTCGCCCCACTGCTGCCCCTCACGGGCGACTTTTTTCACCGGGCTGTACCCTACGGGGCACGGGGTTTGGAACAACATCTGCAATGACCAGGCGCTTTCGCGGGGGGTGAAACCTGGCGTAGCGATGTGGAGTGAGGATCTGGCACGGGCAGGCTATGCTCTGCACTACATCGGCAAGTGGCATGTCTCCGTGTTGGAATCGCCCAAAGATCGCGGCTGGACCGAGCATATGCTCACCGGAGCAGCGGGCGACCTGCATGGGGTGTCCTGGAAGGCTTATCAGACTCTGGCTCCCGATCCGACCGAGCGAGGGGAAGGCGAGATCCTGCGGCCAGGCTACGGCCCGGTGCGCCTGTATGGCACACGGCCAGAGGAAGAGGATCGGCACGACCAGAGCGTGCTGCACAAGACGCTGGAAGTATTGGAAGGGCTGAAAGATGCGGACCGTCCCTGGTGTGTATATACCGGCTTCATCGGCCCGCACGACCCTTACCTGGTGCCGCAGCGCGACCTGGATCTCTACAACCTGGAAGATATCCCGCTGCCACCCAGCTATAGTGACCCGCTGGAAGACAAGCCACGTGTGTATCAGCGCATGCGTAATCAGATTTTTGATCAGTTGAGCGAGCGCGAAGTGCGGGAAGCCATCCGGCACTTCTGGGCCTACTGCACCTACCTGGACGACCTGTTTGGCCAGATCTTGCAGGCGCTGGAAGCTACCGGACAGGCGGAGAACACGCTGGTGCTGTACTGCTCGGATCACGGCGATTACTGTGGGGATCACGGCCTGTTTGCCAAGGGCATTCCCTGCTTTGATGGGGCCTATCATGTGCCCGCGATCATCCGCTGGCCGAAAGGGGTGCAGTCCCCCGGCCGGCGGGTGGATGCTTTCGTCTCCCTGGCGGATTTTGCGCCGACCTTCATTGAAGCTGCCGGCCAGCCGCTCGAGCGGCACTTTGCCGGGGCCAGCCTGCTGCCTTTCCTACGCGATGAAACACCTGCGGATTGGCGCGAAGCTGTTTTCACACAGTGCAACGGGGTGGAATTATATTACTCGCAGCGCTCTGTGCGAACGAAAGACTACAAATACACCTTCAACGGCTTTGATCAGGATGAGCTGTATGACCTGCGCAAGGACCCGCAGGAGCTGAGCAACGGTGCCAATGACCCGGCGTATGCAGACGTCAAGCGCGACCTGCTGCGCCGCCTGTGGCAGTTTGCCTATGCCGAGGGCGACAGCATGACCAATCCCTACGTTACGGTAGGACTCGCGCCTTATGGCCCGGGGGAGGCGTTCCGTGGGTCTTAAATTCCCTTTCCATTATTACCAGGTTCTGTAAGGCTGAGAAAGGTGCGCATATATTCGAAAATTTTTGAAGGTCGAAAACCTTGGGCGTAATCGATCAAGATTCTCTGCCCTTTATACGCTACAGCTTCCAACTCCTGACTTCCAGAAGTAATCAGGCACACTGGAATAGTATTGAGGTCTGGGTCAGATTTAAGCTGCTCCAGTACTTTCATACCATTTTGCCCTGGCATGACAAGATCAAGAAACACAAGATCAGGGCGTTGAACACGCATAATATCCAGTCCTTCCTGGCCGGTATAGGCATGCTGCACTTGAATGGTATATCCACCGGCAACCAGCTGGCGTTCAAGAAGCTGGATAAAGCCACGGTCATCATCGATGACTAAAAGATTTTGCACTTCTTTCCAAAGGGTGAACTCGCGTGCTAAGGCGTCCAGGTCAACTGGCTTTTGTAATAAGAGCACTTGGGAGATATTCTGATCCCAATACATACGCCTGGGGAGTGAGCATACAAATACGGGAACATCTAAACCAGGGAGCGTGCTCGGTTCAAATTGATCAACTGCTCGGTTTAAAACTACTGCTCTTGGGTTATACAGCGAAACTGCCTGCTTCAACTCGCCGATGTTTGGAACTCGAATCCATTCATACCCCTGAATCTGGCGCTGAACAATATGTAAAACCTGGGGATCATTATCAACAACCAATACACTGGGCTGTAAATTCGGGTATAGAACATCATTCGTCTCTTCGGAATGATGTGAGGACACCTCCCTTGAGAGTGGCAGCGTAAAGTAAAATGTTGATCCTCGTGAAAGTTCACTTTCGACCCAAATCTTTCCACTGTGCGCTTCTACAAAGCGTTTACTGATGGTCAGGCCTAATCCGACCCCACCCGCTGTTCGGCTGAGCGAAGCGTCTGCCTGGAAAAATTCCTCAAAAATCAAGGGGATCTTTTCTGGGGCAATTCCAGGGCCGGTGTCATTTATACTGATGATCAGTTCCTGGTCATTACAGGCTGCTTTCAACTTTACAGTGCCAGCCTGGGTATACCGGTAGGCATTGGTAAGTAAATTTACCAGTACCTGACGAATTCGGGTCCGGTCAATATCGATCACTGGCAGGTCGTCTGTGATCTGCGCTGTAAACTGGACAGGGCCATTTCTGAATAGATTCTGAACAGTTTCGGCGGCATCTCTGAGGAACAAACTCATCTGAGTTGGCTCTCGAATGAGAGAAAAGCCAGCCATCTCAAACTGTGAAAGATCAAGAATATCATCGATCATCTCCTTCAGGTGCTGGCTGCTACGATAGACTTGAGCGGCATCGTGCCGAAGCTCTGGAGTCCAGTTAACATCTCCATAAATCTCGGGCGACAGATACATCAGTTTACTGAAACCAATAATTAAGTTGAGCGGTGTACGCAATTCATGACTGATATTTGCGGCGAACTGTTCTTTCATCTGGCGTGCCCGTTCGGCTTGCTGGCGGGCGAGTACCAGTTCATTTTGCGTTTTCCGTTGCAGTTCATTCGCCAGGGTCAACGACTTCAGCGCGCGGCTCAATTCGGCCCGGTGCTGGCGTGTTTCATCGAGCAGCTTCTCGGACTGTGCCTGCGCCGTCTGGTACCAATCAACCAGGATGGCGAGAAAGTTGATACTTAGCCAGGTGACGATCAGCCCGATGCCGATTGACATGACAATGCCAGGGAGGGAGTATTCCCGCGCGCCAGCCGCAATTAAATACCCGGCGAGGACGGTGACCAACAAGGCGAAAAGCAGTCCATCGATGTAATTTAATAATAAAGCATTAATCAGGATCAGTGGAGCGGCGATAAACGGCAGCCAGTTCTGTGGGAAAAGCAGCATGGCGAATAACAGCACCAAGCTGTCGCCGATTGCAACGGTTGCACGCGCCAGGTTGACCTTTTCCTGATTTAACAACCGGAGCGCTAGGCCGTTGGCCCCGCCAAGCACAATCATCAGCGGCAGGATCTGATAAGGATACACTTTTTGTGGTAAAAGCAGCCAGCAAAAACCGACTGAGAAAACTACCGCAGCCTGTGCCAGGTGTTGTGTCATTTCTGCCAACAGCTCTTTCTTCCAAGATTGCCTGGCGCGGAAAATGCTGCTTACGCCTTCAAACATCATTCCTCCTTGTGTTCAGGCAACAGCCCAGTCTGTTGGAATACATCTTGCAGGCTTTCCTGGCTGGCGGGTTTCGGTAGCAGCCACGTGGCTCCTAATGAGTTCGCCAGTTCCGGATCATTAAATACGGAACAAACAATGATGGGAATATCTATGGTACGCGGGTCGGTGCGTAGTGTCTGTAAGACCTGCCAGCCATCCAACCCGGGCATCATAACGTCTAGTAAAATCCCGTCAGGCAGACCCTGGCGTGCAGCTCGAATTCCTTCCGCACCGTTGTGTGCCATATCAACCTGCACGGCGTAACCCGTCAGGTAACGCCGGACCAGCGAGATAAAGCCTTCATCATCATCAATGATCAATAGATGCAGTCCGGTTCCAGGAATCACCAGTGTGATCTGGCGGGGAGGCCCAGCTTCATCTTGATAGGCCCAGCCCATTTGACGGACAAAACCGAGGATCAGCGGGTCGACCACCGCTGCTGGTTCATGTTCCATGGAGGTGAAAGTGAGCACCAGGCGGGCGGAGCCGCCGCCGGTTCGCAGATGGATGTGTAACGTGCTCCTCGCCTGCTGAATGGCGCGGCTGAGTAGGCCAACCAGCACCTGCCGGGCAATTGCTGGGTCGGCGGGGACGTTGAAGTCTTTTTTCGCGATATGAATATCCAGGGTAATGCCCAGCTTTTGGGCCAGTTTTTCGATAGATGTGATGGCGCCCAGGGCCAAACTGGCTAAATTTGTGCCGTGCTGCGCCACCCGCTTCGACGGCTCCTCGTTTTGCGTCTTCTCGGCTGAGATTCCTTTAGCTGCCTGGCTCATTAAGAAAGCGAGAACATTCTCCTCCCCTTGACGGAGATCCCGGTACGCCTGCCGCTCGGAGATTCCCAGCTCCTGGGCTGATTTTTGGATCGTCAACCGCTCCACATAATGGAGCTGCAACATCTGGTAAGGACGCGCCTGGGGTTCGCGGAAGTAAAAATTATTACCTGGGTTGGTCGATTCAATTGCCTGGAGCAAAACTCGGCGCACCTGTACAGCTTCCACTTCTTCAGACTTATTCAACTGGCGCGTAAACAGGTGGTTTTGTAAATAAGCCAGATCATACAGGTGTTCGAGCAGGTCGTGAACTTGTTCACTTACATTGTCTGCCGCAGGGGGTTCAACATCCAAAGCGTCCTCCGGTTCGTCAGATTTCTGTCAGGTATATGGCAGTAATTTTTTCATAATTCTTATTGAAATAGCTTAGGTTAAAGCCATATAATCATTTTACCTTTTTAAACTTGGGGATGGAATATCTACCCCAAAACCCTGTTCCCCAATTTATTCCAGCATAAGCAGAGAAATATAAGGAGACGGAAAATGCCCACAAGGAAATTATCCCGACGCAGTTTTCTCAAAGCTGCCGGTTTGGCCGGCGTCAGTGTAGTTGTTGCCGGTTGCCAGCCTGCGCCAGCTGCAACCCAGGCTCCTGCCGCGACTCAGGGACAGGCAGCCGCTGCCCCAACCACCCAGGCAGCTGCCGCTCAACCTGTTGAACTTAATCTGACCTTACTGGACTACTTCGACTCGACCAAGCCGGTAATTGAAAATGACATTCTTGGAGCGCTCAAGAAAACCAATCCTGAAATCACGGTAAAAATAAACTACACGGCCTGGAATCGCTACAATGAGGAACTTACCACTGCATTTGCTGGCGGCGTGACGCCAGATGTCATGGCTGGTGGCGCGGTTTACGTCCCGCAGTTTGGCAAGCGCGATTGGGTGCTGCCGCTTGATTCATATATCAAAGTCGCCACAGATTGGAACTGGGAAGATTTTGTGCCGGCCGCGCGCGAAGACGCGACTTACAACGGCAAAACTGTAGCAGTCCCTTACCGCCTGGATGTTCGCACGCTGTGGTACCGCAAAAGCTACCTGGAAGCCGCTGGTTTCAGTGCCCCGCCTAAGACCTGGGAAGAACTGCGCCAGATAGCAGCGGCTACGACGGTACGCGATGGCGACAAGATCACCCGGGCTGGCTTCACGAACCCACCGCTTTCCAATAACTGGCAAAATGACTTCCAGCCTTTTATGGCGTTTTTGGCAGCAGCAGGTGGCAGCCTGTTAAGCGAAGATCTTCAGAAATGCTTGATTACGGAAGCGCCGGGCGTTGAGACCGCCGAACTATTCCGCAAGTTGTTCCTGGAAGACAAGGTCAGCCCTTATCCAACCTATGATAACCAGGGCGATCTGAGCGCTATCCTTTTCAACAAAGCTGCGATGATGTATGGCAACGATAACTTTGAAACCGTTGCGAAAAACCAGGCTACAGATGTACTGCCAGACCTGTATGCAACGCTGCCGCCGCGCGGCAAAACACACTTGTGGATCAACAAGTATATGGTCTCCAAGTTGACCAAGGCTCCGGATGCCTCCTGGACGCTGCTTGCACACCTGACCAGCAAGGCTTCGCTCGAAGCTTACGCAGCAAGCATGCGCTCTGTGACGCCGCGCGCTTCTCTGGCGAACGCCAGCTACTTAAGCGAAAATATGAAGATCCTGGCTGAGTCATCAAAGGTGGCTTCAGTATTCCCCAAACATTACCGCCTGATTGAACTCTTCCGTCCAGTTGCCGCTGCGCTTGAAGCAATTTACCGCGGCCAGAAGAAAACGGAGGATGCCCTTAAAGAAGCCGCCGACGCTGTGGATAAAATCCTCGCTGAGGGGTAAAATCTTCATTGACTGTAACAAAGGAATGAATTTAGCTGACTGGATGAACCATGCCTCATAGCGGTTCATCCAGTCAGAATTATGGTTTTCGGACCATTTCCATATTTTCCTGATCTCCCAGAGGAAAAGATGAGTGTAGAAATAAAAATACCTATTGCTCAGGAGAGAGAACCATCTTTTAGAAGCCGCTGGACTCGCTTTCTGAACAGCGATACATTTATCGCAGTCATTTTCCTGGCGCTTCCTTTATTATTGCTGATCCTGACAAAGTTCTTTCCTATTTTTTATAATGTTGCCATTAGCTTCACAAGTTATGATCTTTCACCCGATACGAAATTTGTGGGGCTGAAGAACTATATTGAAATTTTCCAGAGTGAAGTTCTGGTTAAATCCATCTGGAATACGTTGCTGTTTGCCTTGGGCGTGGTGCCCGCCGGAACCGTCCTTGCACTGGTTATTGCTGCACTGCTCAATCAGCAAATTCGCGGGCGGGTATTGTTCCGAACCCTGTTTTACCTGCCCGGCGTCACTGCAGTGACTGCTTCGGCGCTGGTCTGGCGCTGGATTTTCAACCCGCAGTCTGGCCTGATAAATCAGGGTTTGGCTGTGTTTCACATCAATGGGCCCGGCTGGTTATCGGAACCCAACACAGCCCTGCTTTCGATTATCATCATTCAGCTGTGGGGGAGCATTGGCGGTAACATGGTTGTTTTCCTTGCGGGCTTGCAAGGTATCCCGAGTGAATTATACGAGGCTGCCGAAATCGATGGGGCACAGTCCTGGCAATCGTTTTTTTATATCACTGTGCCAATGCTTAATCCGGTGATCCTTTTTGTAATAGTCACATATACTATCGCGGTGTTCCGCAGTTTTGGCCTGATCTTCTTGCTAACGCAAGGCGGCCCTTCGTATTCCACTACAACCCTCGTTTGGGAAATTTATGAAACGGCCTTTGGCTACCTGCGCTTTGGCCTGGGCGCGGCAGTCTCGCTGGTACTGCTGCTTACGGTACTGCTGCTTTCCGTGCCTTTCCGCCTGTTCACTCATGAGGAGGTTGCTTTATGAACAGCCGCCTGGGCCACGTTCGCTTTAGCTTTTCCCTCTTCTTTCTCTATCTGATTCTTGCCCTGGTCTCGGTGGTTATGCTCTTGCCTTTTGTATGGATGCTCTCGACATCACTGAAGATCGATAGTGAAATTTTTGGTGAGACGATTCGTTGGATTCCTTCTGTGCTGGATTGGGAAAACTACAGCTATATATTCAAGAGTCTCAATATGGATGTGCTCTTTCGGAATACGCTGTTCGTTTCTGTCCTGGCGGTGGTTGCGCAGATTATCCTGTGCTCAATGGCGGGTTTTGCGTTTGCTCGCCTTGAATTTCCAGGAAAAAAAGCTCTGTTTACCGCCACCATTATCACCATGGCAGTGCCATTCGAAGTGCTGGCGCTGCCGCTCTTCCTCATTGTGCGCAATTTTCCCCTGTTCGGCGGCAACAACATTCTGGGCCAGGGGGGCATCGGTATGATGAACTCGTATGCCGGACTGGTTTTTCCACATCTTGTGACCGTTTACGGGGTATTCATCTTCCGCCAGTTCTTCCTTGGCTTTCCACGAGAACTGGAGGATGCTGCCCTGATCGACGGCGCATCGCGCCCGCGCATTTACTGGAGCTTGATTATGCCGAACGCTGGCCCGGTGATTGGTACAATGGGGTTGTTCTCCTTCTTATGGGCCTGGAACGACCTGCTTTGGCCAGTAATCATCGTTAAGGAACCTACGATGAAAACGCTGCAGGCCGGGATTGCCACCGTGGCGCAGAATCCCTCTCGCTGGGGAGAGATGATGGCCGCTTCTGTGATGGTAACCGTGCCCATGATTATTGTATTCCTCGTTCTTCAGAAGTTTCTCGTTCAGGGCGTGGCAACTTCTGGGTTGAAAGGATAATCACATGAAAGCCATTATGATCATGTTTGACTCGTTGAACCGGCATATGTTGCCCGCGTATGGCTGCGAGTGGACACACGCGCCAAATTTTGAGCGCCTGGCGCAGCGCACGCTTACTTTTGATAACTGTTACGTGGGCAGCATGCCTTGCATGCCGGCCCGACGCGAGCTGCATACCGGGCGGTATAACTTCCTGCACCGTTCCTGGGGTCCACTGGAGCCTTTTGATGATTCGATGCCCGAACTTCTCAAGAATAACGGTATTTATACGCACCTTGTGACCGATCACCAGCATTATTGGGAGGATGGCGGCGGGACGTACCACCAGCGCTATAACAGCTTTGAGTTCGTGCGCGGGCAAGAAGGGGACCCCTGGAAGGGTTACCTTGGCCCGGTGGATCTTCCGCCAGAGACCTCGCAAGAGGCGAACCACCCGAAAAATATGTGGCGGCAGGACTGCATCAACCGCAGCTATCTGTGCCGGGAAGAGGATATGCCCCAGGCGCAGACCTTCGGCCTGGGCATGGATTTTATCCGTACCAATGCCAACCAGGATAACTGGTTCTTGCAAATTGAGACATTCGATCCACACGAGCCGTTTTATACGCAAAAAACGTATAAAGACCTTTATCCACATGAATATGACGGTCCGCGTTTCGATTGGCCACCCTACAACCGGGTGACGGAATCACCGGAAATGGTGCAGCATATGCGCTTCGAATATGCTGCGCTGTTGAGCATGTGCGATCATTACCTGGGCCAGGTGCTCGATTTGATGGATGAATTTGATTTATGGAAGGATACCCTGCTGATCGTATGTACCGATCATGGCTTCCTGTTAGGCGAACATGACTGGTGGGCCAAAATTGTGCAGCCTTTTTATAACGAGGTTGCACATAATCCGCTCTTTATCTGGGATCCGCGCTGTCGAAGGCAGGGTGAACGTCGGCAGCAGTTGGTGCAGATGATAGACTTTGCGCCCACATTGTTGGATTACTTCGGGGTGGAGATTCCCAGGGATATGCTGGGGTTGCCGCTGCGAGATGTCCTGGCGCATGACTCGCCTGCCCGTGAAGCGGTCCTATTTGGGGTGCATGGGGGGCATGTCAATATTACCGATGGCCGTTACGTTTATATGCGCTCCTGTCAGGCGACTGATAACACCCCGCTCTACGAATATACCTTGATGCCAACGCATATGCGCAAGCTGTTTGCGCCGGAAGAATTACAGGCAGTTGAACTTTCCACGCCTTTCACTTTCACAAAAGACTGCCCGACGCTGAAGATTGCTTCGCGCCCGTGGTTAAACCCGGCCTGGTATGGGACCCTGCTCTTTGACCTGCAAAATGACCCGGCGCAAGAGCACCCGCTGCAAGACACTGCTGTTGAGCAGCGGATGACGGAGCTGCTGGTGCAGTTGATGCACACCAATGAAGCACCGTCCGAACAATACAGCCGCCTGGGACTTGAAAGCGCATGAATCAGAGACCGAATATTGTTTTTATCCTGACGGATGATCAGGGCGCCTGGGCGATGGGTTGTGCGGGCAACGTTGAAATCCAGACGCCGAATATTGACTTCCTGGCGGAAAGCGGCATGCGCTTTGACAACTTCTTTTGCGCCTCACCGGTGTGTTCCCCGGCGCGCGCCTCACTGCTCACCGGGCGCATGCCGTCAGCCCACGGTGTGCATGATTGGATCCGTAAAGGTAACCTTGTCCCTCCCAAGGGCCTGCCCGTGTTTGCCGATGATGACCGCGCGATTGAGTATCTCAAAGGTATGCGTGCTTATACTGAAACTCTGGCAGAAGCAGGTTACCGCTGCGGGATCAGCGGCAAGTGGCACCTGGGAGACAGCCTGCAGCCGCAGAAGCGTTTTTCGTTCTGGAATGTGTTTCCCTACGGCGGCAGCGACCACTATTTCAACCCCGTTATGATCCAGGATGGGCAGGTGCGGCGTGTTTCCGGTTACCTGACGGATATCATTACAGATGGCGCGCTGCACTTTATCGACGATTGTGCCGGGCGGCCCCAGCCCTTTTACCTGAGCGTGCATTACACTGCCCCGCACAGCCCTTGGGAGCAAGGTCAGCATCCGGACGATCTGATTGCTCTTTATGAAAACTGCCCCTTCGACTCTTGCCCGGAAGAGCCCTGCAATCCATGGCAGGTCAATTCGGCTCCACGTGGCACCGGCGACCGGCGGCGCGAGCTGCTCACCGGGTATTATGCGGCGGTCAGCGGGCTCGATCGCGGCGTGGGGCAGATCATCGACCGGCTGCGCGAGCGGGGCATGCTGGAGAATACGCTCGTCATTTTCGGCGGCGATAACGGCATGAATATGGGCCAACATGGCATCTGGGGCAAGGGTAATGGCACTTTTCCCTTCAACATGTATGATACTTCAGTCAAAGTGCCGTTTATCATGTCCTGGCCTGGCGTCTTGCCTGAAGGAGTGGTAGATGAGCACCTGCTCAGTCACTATGATTTCTTCCCCACCCTGGTCGATTTTCTGGGACTCTCGGAGCTGGCTTTAGCACATCTGCCCGGACGCAGTTTTGCGCCACTCCTGCTTAACCAGCCTTTTGCAGAGCGGGAAGCGGTGGTGGTCTTTGATGAATATGGGCCGGTGCGCATGATCCGCACGCGTACGCATAAATATGTCCATCGCTACCCTTACGGCCCGAATGAGTTTTATGATCTCAGCAACGATCCAGATGAACGCGTGAACTGTATTTCCGACCCGACCCAGCAGCAGCGCATTGCCGAACTGCGGGCCGCTATGGATCAGTTCTTCCTCACTTATTCGGATTTAGACCTGGATGGGGCGCGCCAGGGAGCCACCGGTAAAGGCCAGCTGACTCTGGCGGGCGTGCGCGGGCAGGGCCAACCTACCTACGCGAACGACTGGTGGTATATCGACGCGGATGGTAAACGGAAACCCTGAAAAACTATTTGTAAGGAGCGGTGTAGTTTCTTGGATCTCGTTTATATTGATACCTGCGCCTGGGGTAAGGTAAGGGATCCTGGATTTTGAGCGTCCAGGCCAGCATCTCTTCCAGTAGGTCCATTTGCTTCTCGGCGTAATCCGGGTTTCCATATACGTTGTTCACCTCAAATGGATCCTGGGTGAGATCATAGAGCTGGCCATGCCCCAGCATGTCATACACCAGTTTCCAGGAACCTTTGATCACAGCCCGCAAAGTACCGGATTGAGACCAGCCATTCAATTCATCAAAGCTGACGCTTTCATTCAGCCCATCTTGATCAGGATCATACGAATTGTCGGGCGTATAATGCAGCCCGCCAAAGCCTTGCTCCACAAAAGCGCTGGTAAATTCTGCTTTGGGGTAATCTTGCCCGATCAATAAAGGCCATAGGCTGCGGCCCTGAACGCCAGCTGGGATTTCCACACCTATGGCCTCACAAAGGGTGGGCATCAGGTCGGCTATGGAGACAAAGGCAGCCTGGGGCACTTCAGACTGCACGATACCTGGTCCGGTAAAGATCAGTGGCACCCGCACCAGCACTTCCGGCGCCTCAGGCCCTTTACGCACTAACCCATACTCGCCGACAAAATCGCCGTGGTCGGCCAGGTAGACAATGATTGTATCTTCCAAAAGGCCACTTTTTTCCAGATGTTCGACGAAGCGGGCTACCTGGTCATCGATTAACCGCAGCATGCCTAGGTAGTTTGACCGGGCGCGTACTAACTGCTCATCGTAATCGGGAAAAGCTACTTCGCCAATATGCCGCGTCCATTGGAACTTAAACCCTTTGACCGCCAGAGCCTCCTTCCCTGTTGAATTGGGCGGTATGACTTTTGAAGGGAACATGGAGAAGTAGGGTTCAGGCACCTGATAAGGGTTATGTGGTTCAGGAAAAGAAAGCCAGAGGAAGAAGGGCTGCTCACCATCATTGCGACTGTCAATCCAGTGGATAGCATCCTGGACCGCCCGATAAGGGCACTGAGTTTCGACTGGGAATGGCGTAGGTTCCATCGCGGTGCGGTGATGCAGGCTGTGCAAGAAATCATCGAAGGCGACTTCGTCTGGGGTTCGTTTGGGATCCCATGGCGCGCCTGCATGGCTGAGTTCAAACCAGTGGTCGACTCGTTCTGGATCGAGGTGGGAGTGATTCTTTCCACACAGTGCCGTCAGGTAACCTTGCTCGCGCAGTACGTCTACCAGGTCGAGGCCATAAACTGCATCTTCTTGATTATGATTGGTGCGCGCATGCGTCACGGAAGGGTAGCGCCCGGTGAGCAGGCTGACACGCGCCGGGAGGCAGGCGGGCATGGTCGTGTAGGCATGCCTGAACCAGGTTCCCTGACAGGCCAGTTGGTCCAGAAACGGTGTAGTATCGAGTGGGAAGGATTCCCGGGCGCAGTAATCCGCCCGCTGCTGGTCCGCCATGATGATCACAATATTGGGTTTGTTTGGCATAGAAATTCCTGACGTTGGTTTATATCCCATCTTGGAAGTAGTATACAACAGCTATTCTTCATGTTACTATGGCAATCCTAAACTCCTAAAAGGGTGCGGATCATTTTTTACGTTAGCAGGCAGAGCGCCACTGGCCGCTCTGCCTGCTAACGTAAAATCTTGAAGCACGCTGCTCCTAAAACTTCGGATTGACAAAGCCGGAAAAAATGGTTATGATAAAAAGGTACCATGTGGTATCGATACCATAGAAGGGAAAACTTTTGACTACCATTCATGATGTTGCAAAAAGAGCTGGAGTCGCAGCGATCAGTGTGTCACGGGTGATAAATCATTCTGGCTATGTCAGTCCTGAAATGCGCGAGCGGGTCGAGAAAGCCATCGAAGAATTGGGCTATGTCCCCAATACGCTGGCGCGCAGTTTGCGCTCCCGGAAGACTCAGATGCTGGCCTTGATGGTGACTGATATCACCAATCCCTTTTTTACCACTGTTGCGCGGGGTGTGGAAGATACAGCCAATGAGGCGGGATATACCGTCATTTTTTGTAACACGGATGAATCGCAGGCCAAAGAGGAGCAGTACCTTAATGTGCTGCTTCAAAAGCAGGTTGATGGTTTTCTTATCGTGCCGACCCAGAGCCAACCGAACGCCATTCGTCAAATCCAAAAGCATGGTACGCCGGTCGTAACTCTGGACCGCCGTGTTCCGGACGTAGAGGTTGACAGCGTTCGCTGTGATTCTGTGGATGGCGCTTATCGCCTCACCCGCTACCTGCTTTCCCTGGGGCATAAACAAATTGCCATGTTGAGCGGGGCCGTTGGAGTATCCACGGCGGATGACCGCGTGAAAGGATACTGCCAGGCGCTTGCAGAAGCCCAGGTATCGCTTGATCCGCGCTATATTTTCCGCGGCGATTTTACGCAGGAAAGCGGGTATGCCATGACTCTCCAGGCGCTGCATTTGCCGCTGCGCCCCACAGCCCTGATCGCAGCCAATAACTTTATCACCATTGGTGCGTTGAAAGCCTTGCAGGAGACACAGCTGGACGTGCCGGAGGATATCGCCCTGGTGGGCTTCGATGACCTGCCTCTGGCGATGGTCACTTTTCCATTCTTTACCGTCATCGCTCAACCCGCCTATGAAATGGGGCGCAAGGCAACTGAATGCCTGTTGCAGCGCCTGAAAAATCCGCAGGCGGCAGAAGAACCTTATCAGGAAATCATTTTGCCCACGCAGTTAATTATCCGCCAATCCAGCGGACAGCCGTTACAATAGGGGGACTGAGAAAATTTGCCTTTCCGAAGACACCCCCAAAAGATTGAAGTACTTGCCCAAACAAAAGGGTAATTTGAACACGAAATCGGATCGATCCCATAATTTAATCAAAGGAATGTGAGGGAAACATGGTTACAGCAGCGGATATGCTAAATAAAGACGATTTAATTGTCATCACCGGTGCGGGCGGATTCATTGGCGGCTCGCTGGCGCGCTACTTTCACGACAAAGGCTTTCGCCGCATCCGGGCGGTCGACCGCAAGCCGATCCCAGAATGGTACCAGCGCGTGCCGGGTGTGGAATGCATCTCGATGGATTTGAGTGTGCAGGAAAATGCGGTCAAAGCCGTGGAAGGGGCCGCAGAGGTCTACAACCTGGCGGCGGATATGGGCGGGATGGGCTTCATTGAGCGCTTTCGCGTGGAATGCCTGCGCTCAATCCTGATTAACACCCATCTGATTGACGCGGCCTACCGGGCGGGAACACAACGTTACTTCTTCTCATCCTCGGCTTGCGCGTATAACACCACCCTTCAGCAGGATCCCAACGTGCGCGCGCTCAAAGAGAGTGACGCTTACCCGGCTATGGCCGAGCGCGGTTATGGCTGGGAAAAGCTGATGAGTGAAATGTTCTGCCAGGAATATTGGGCCGAACGCGGGTTAGAAACCCATATCGCGCGCTTCCACAATGTTTATGGCCCTAATGGCACCTGGTTTGGCGGGCGCGAGAAAGCCCCGGCCGCGTTATCCCGCAAGGTGATTGAAGCCAAGGATACCGGCAAGTATGAAATTGATATCTGGGGTGACGGCACCCAGACGCGCAGCTTTATGTATATCGACGACTGTGTATACGGCATTGACCAGATCATGCACTGTGATAAGCTGATCGCCACGCCCATCAACCTGGGCACCAGCGAGCTGGTCTCGATTAACCAGTTGGTGGATTATATTGAGGAAATCGCTGGGATCAAGCTGGAGCGGAAATATGTTTTGGACGCTCCGCGCGGCGTCGCCGGGCGCAACAGCGATAACACCATGATCCAATCGATCCTGGGTTGGGAGCCCAACCTGCCGCTCAAGGAAGGGTTGAAGACCACCTACCAGTGGATCGAGCAGCAGTATGCCGACCGCAAGGCGGGCAAACGGGTGGTTACGGACTAAATGGTACCGAGGGCTGTTCAATTTGCTTTTTGGACAGCCCCACCCATCCACTTTTTTTAGGGGAATATGGGGGCATTCCCAGACCAGAGAAGCAAGGAAGAGCAATTATTGGGTAAAAACTGCATGAGGATACCTGTGGCATCCCAGATCACGGATTTAATTGGCAAAATTCCTTACCGGGTGGCGCTGGCGGGAGGTTGGATCGACCAGCCTTTCGTCTCGCAGCGTAACCCTGATCCATCTGGCTCGATGGTGGTGGTCGGGGTAGAACCCACTGCGCGCTTTATGGACCGCTGCGGGATGGGCACCTCCACCCGGCGCGTAGCCGCTCAATTATGGGGCGACCAACTGCCGCAGCGGGATCCTGGAGAATTGATGCGCGAGCTGTACCAGGCGGAGAACGACGGCAAAAGCGAGCCCAGCGGCTCGCAGGATATGGCCGGGCTGATCTTTCCCGGTGTGAGCCGATTGGATTATGCCGCTGCGTTTGAAGGCGGAACTTACCCGGTGCATATTGAAAGCAACCGCGACCCGCAAGTGGCGGCCTGGCTAGAAGGCGTTCTTTATCTGGTTCCGGTACTGCAGCGGCCCCCTGGTTACAACCCACTTGAAATCAAGAACCTGGATCCGCAGTGGATCCGGCGTCTGGGGCAGAGTGGCAAAGACTGTTTCGATGCGATTGTTGCCAGGGATCTGCGTGGGTTGGGCGCGACGCTGAATGCATGCATGGCCTGTTGGGAGGCCATCCTGCCCGGAACAGTGCGCCACGCGACAATCCAGCTTGACCTGAAGGCGCTGCTGCAATATTACCAGGCGCGTTACCCCGGCGCGATGTACTCTGGCTGCGGCGGGGGGTATCTGTTTGTCCTGTCGCCAGAGCCAGTCCCCGGTGGCTTTCAGGTGAAGGTGCGTTGTTAAAAAACTGGTTTAGGATGACGCTCACCGTCAGGCAGTGCTGTCCTGAACCAGTTTTGATTAAAGGTGACTGATGAATTCTGTATACGTTTCTGGAACTTTTGATGACCTGCGGACGCCCCAGGTTCGTTTCCTTGAGGAAGCCTCGCGGTTGGGAGCAGTACATGTGCTGCTCTGGACGGATGCTCTGGCGAAAACGCTCGCAGGCCAAAGCCCGAAGTTCACCCAGGCAGAGCGCAAGTACTTTTTAGATGCTGTCCGCTACGTTGCCCAGGTGACCCTGGTGGATAAACTCGCTCATGCGGATTGCTTACCGCTCGGGGCTCTTTCGCTGCCTGCGATTTGGGCGGTAATGGAGAAGATGTCTAACCCGGCAAAAGCTTCCTTTTGCCAGGCCAATGGGATTGGGTATCAGGTGATCTCAGCGGCGTCCTTACGCCAGTTTCCTGGCCAGTCTTCCATTTTGGAGCAGCCAGCGAGTGGGCGTAAGAAGGTTTTGGTAACCGGCTGTTATGATTGGCTGCATACCGGGCATGTGCGCTTTTTTGAGGAAGCTGCGCAGCTAGGCGATCTGTATGTGGTGGTTGGCAGTGATGCGAACGTCCGGCTGTTGAAAGGGGAAGGGCACCCGCTGTTCCGGGAAGCGGAACGGCAGTACATGGTGCAGTCCATGCGTTATGTGACTGAAGTCCGGGTATCCACTGGAACGGGCTGGATGGACGCCGAACCCGAGCTTGAGCAAATACGACCCGACATTTATCTGGTTAATGAAGACGGGGACAAGCCAGAAAAGCGGGCGTTTTGCCAGGCGCGCGGTTTGGAGTACGTGGTGTTGAAGCGCTTGCCCAAAGCTGGCTTGCCGCGCCGCGAAAGCACGCAGCTGCGTGGATTTTAACCCTCGCCAGATGGCACCTGGGCGGATGATTATCTGGTTTTCCCATACGGAAGATCGATTACGCCGTTTCAAACTCCTTCACCAGCCGCTTCTCCTCGCCTTCCACCAGATAAGCGCTCACTTTAACATACTTTTCGATCCCAGATCCAACCAGCTTGCGGCGCAGCAGTTCATCTACCTGGAAAATCCCGGCGATATTGTTCATCCAGATATTTAATTGAATAGGGCGCTCACTTCCCTCTTGGATCTCCACGTTATCGATGGCCGCGGCGGATACTGAATGGATATCGATTTTCCCGGCCTGATAAGGGATGCGCGAACGGCCTTCACTCATATCCAACGCATCGGCTACCCTCACGATGCCAGCCTCGACCGTATATGGCACACCACCACTGCGGTGAGCGATAATTGCGTGCAGGGTTTCTGAGATGACAATGGTTCTTTCTTCAACCGGTAAAAAGTCAAGAATGCGGTGCAGGATGCCATTGGCAAGAATCAGGCTGAACTCTTCATGCCCCTCGCGGCTGATGGACATGCCCAGGTCATGAAAGAGACTGGCCAGTAAAATTACCAGTTCGGCGTAGTCATTCGAAAGCTCATAATTCCGAGTGATGGACATCACGACCTGGTTCTTCATTAAGATTCGGGCCAGGCGGAGGGCAATATTTGCGACAATCTGAAAATGGACCGGTCCGTGGTCGGTCATGCCAAGCCGGTCAATCGCATTGATGTTAAGAATTCCGCCATAAGGTTTTGATTTCGACATCATCGTTGATCAAAGCCAGGGCTTTTTCGAGTAAATTATTGTGATGGGCAGGGACTCTTATATCGATTTGGGCGTATTTTCGAGTTTCCATGCGGATAAATCATCTCCTCGTAACATCAGCAACCATCTTTCCGGTTGTTGTAGGTATAAATGGTGGCTCTTTGGGATTTGCCGTGGTTTTAGGGAGAAATGGCGTAGCCATTTCTCCCTAAAACCACGCTGAATCCTAGAGACCCTAAATGGTTCCATTGGGGTTTGCCAGTAAAATCGTTATAGCAAGCCAGGGAACATTCCTCCATTATCTCATGATCTGAGGTTTATAAATGATTTACTGCGGATCATCTCCAGCAGGAATATCCTCTAGAGATGCCAGCCCTTCTTTTAATGCAAACAACGCAGCCTGCGTGCGGCTGGCAAGGTGCAGTTTATCCAGGATGTTGCTGACGTGCGTGCAAACGGTACGTTCTGTGATCACCAGTTGATCGGCGATGTCGCGATTGCTCATGCCGCGCGCAAGCAGGCGCAGCACTTCTACCTCTCGATCGGTCAGCGGGTCGGTGGTAGGCGGCGCTTTGGGCGGGCGGTTTAGCTCCAACAGCACTTTACGGGCGATCGCCGGCTCCAAAGAAGGCTCTCCTTTAGCGACCTGATAGATGGCGGATACCAGTTCATCTGGCCCCGATCCTTTTAACAGGTACCCTAAAGCGCCCGCTTTAATAGCCGGGAAAACTTTATCATCGGCGGCAAAGCTGGTGAGCACGAGGATGTGTATGTCTGGCTGTTTTTCGGTAATCTTCTGAATCGCTTCAATGCCATCCATTTCGGGCATAACCAGATCCATCAGAATGACCTGCGGCTGGATTTCTTGTGCCTGAGCGACGGCTTCCTTGCCGTTGGCCGCTTCGCCTACCACTTCAATACCAGGCCTGGTCGCCAATAAAGCCCGAATCCCCTTGCGAACGATGGCATGATCATCACAAATTAATACCTGAATTTTATTCTCCATCCCTTTCAACCTTCCTCTCACCTTTACCTTGATCCAGGTCTTCCCGGCTGGCGGCTGGCGGTGTTAGCGGCGCCTGCACGATCACCTTCGTCCCTTTACCCGGCATACTTTCCAATTGGATGCTGCCGCCCAACTGCTGCGCCCGGGCGCGCATACCCTCGAGTCCCATGCCTCCCGGGCGAACCCGGGCTGGGCTAAAACCAATCCCATCATCGATGATTTCTAAACAAACGGAGTCATCCGCAAATTGTAAATCAACAGTCACCCGGCTGGCGTGGGCGTGTTTGAGCACGTTGTTCAAAACTTCCTGGGCGATCTGATACAGTTCTTTTTGCACGCTCATCAGCAAGCGTTCTTCCCCGGTCACGTGCAGTTCGCTCTTTACACCACCGCGCGCTTCAACCGCTTCCAGGCGTTCTTGCAGCGCGGCGCTCAGGCCGTTTTGTTCCAGCGCCAACGGACGCAGTTCAAAAATGAGCAGGCGCATTTCCCGCAGCGCTTCTTGAGCCGTGTCGCGCAGGTCGCGCAGATGTTCGGTCGCGGTGGTATATTCGCCCGCAGCCATCAGACTGGCGGCAGCTTCGGCGAACAAGGTCACGCTGTACAAAGACTGAGTAACCGAGTCGTGCAGTTCGCGCGCCAGGCGCGCCCGTTCAGCCAGGGTGGCGCTTTCCTCTGCTTGCTGGTAGAGTTGGGCATTTTCCACCGCTACCCCAATTTGCTGGCCAATTGCCGAAAGAAGGTTCTGCACTTCCGGCGTAATTTCTTGCCGGCGGTCGGATCCGAGCAGGAACGCACCGACCAGTTTCCCCTTGACCAACAAAGGAACACAGATCACTTGCAATACGTCGGCCTGCGCTAACCAGGGTTTTAGGGCAGCTTCTGGATAATCCGCCGCCAGCCAGGCCTGCACCCGCCCCGCTGTCGCGCTTAATTCGATAACACTACCGGAATATTTGCGTTCCGCGTTCGCTTGAACAAACCCTGGCGACAGCCCTTGCTGGGCGACCAGGTGCAAATGCACACCGTCGGGTTCCAGATGATAGGCGCTGCCCTGTTTCATTTCCAGGGCTTTCAGGGTTTCATCCAAAGCATCCTGCATGATTTCATTCAAGTGTAAGGAGCGGCTGGCAACGGCTGCGATGGCATTCAAAGTCGCCAGTTCTTGCGTGCGCGCCGCGACCCGGTTTTCCAGCTCGGCATAGGACTTACGCAGTTGCTCGGACATACGGTTGAACTGAGTCACCAGTTCTTCGATTTCATCTCCAGTGCGCACCTGAATTTGCTGCCCATACTGTCCGCCGGCAATTTCTTTAGCCCCGGCAATCAGCTGAAGCACCGGACCGGTAATGCGCTGCACGCCAAAGGTAACCACCAGCGTGGGTAGAATGAGTCCCAGCACGAGCAGCAGTAGTAAGAACTGCCCGTAACCCCGGCTGGCTGCCAGTACCCCAGCCCAATCCTCTTCATCTACAAGCCCCCAGGGAGTGCCCGGCACAGGCGCGTAACTGGCTAATGTTTCCTGCCCATTCAGGTCTCGAGTGCGCAGATATCCGGCCTGCCGTTTCAACACCTGTTGTACCTCCGGCTGGTTCCGAAAATTCTGCCCGATTTGGGTTTCGTCAGCATGATAGATCACTCGCCCGGAGCTATCAACCAGGTAGGTGCCGCCGGTTTCGCTCAGGCGCAGCTTGACGATCCCTCCGTAAAATGCACTGTAGCTGCTGGCGCCCAGGCGGAACAGGCCCACCAGCATTCCCCGAAAGATTTGCTGATTGTCTAAAATGGGCACTGCCACTGCGATGACCTCTGGGTTTACTGGGCTGCCGGGCAGGATATCTGAAAAGGCCGGCTCGCTGCTGTTTCCGCCGCTGCGCATGACCTGGCGGAAGAAAGCCTTGTCCGACCAATTCGCCCCAACCAGGCCTGGCTGATGAGGCTCTACCAGCGCGACTCGCCCGTTTGGATCTAGCACCAGCACGCCTGCATCAAAAATGAGCAGCGAATTTGCCGACTGTTTTAAGAGCGCTGCCTGGCGGTCTGGATTGCCGCTGTAGAGATCGGCCGAACGTGTCAGTGTTGAAAGCGTGCTGACATATTCATCCAGGTCTGATGCCAGCTGCCGCGCTGATAGACGGGTTAACTGCTGGTTCCGTCCCACCACCAGGTCTTCTGTCACGCGCTGATAGGCGTAATAGATGGTGAAAGCCACCGCGAACAAAATGATCGAAGTGGGAACGAAGGACCAGATCAGGATGTTCGATCCTAAACGCGATTGGCGGAAGGTGAATGGTCCTTTCATGACTGGTTTTGTGCCGCTTGAATTTGCTGGCTGACGAGCTTCATCTTATCCGTTGGCGCCTGGCCCAGCGTCAGAATCTGGTCCCAGGTGTCCTGGGCGAGCTGCTTGGCTTCTGCCATATTGGCAAATACTTCAGTCACCACCGAGTAGCCCTGGCGCTGCCCTTCAGCAAACGCTTGCAAATCGATCTCGCGGGTTGCCTGGGGGAATTCTGCGTGTACATACCCGATCCAATCCGCAATGAGCGAAGCTCTGGCCGGTTGGAGAAAGTTGGCGTGCGCCATCGCGCGGCCATAGTCCTGGCTAATTAAAACTTGATCAACTCCCAGGCAGCTTCCGGATGCTTGGTCCCGGCATAAATGCCAAAACCGTCGGTCGTTGCCAGGGTAACTTTGCGCACCGGACCCGTAGGAAAAGGTGCAACTCCTACGCGAAATTTCGCCCCAGTGAGGATATCTTTGAGTGACCAGGAGCCGTCTTCGATCATGGCCACGCGCCCTGAGAGAAAAGCTTGCAGGGGGCTCATGCGGTTGACTGACGGAAGGGAGGCCATCACCCGGTCATCCCAAATCCGCGCGCGCAGCCATTCCAGGGCAGACAGCGCTTGCGGCTCGCCCATCAGGCAGCGGGTGGGGTCGGCAGGATCGACAAAGTGCCCGCCCCAGGCGTTGACATGCACTTGCACACGATCCCAGGAAATATCGGTCATGCCGCCAAACAAGGCGGATTTATCCCCTTGCGCAGGCTGGCTTAGCTGCTGCATGGCGCTCAGATAGTCGGTATGGTTCCAGGACGCGTCTGGGTAGGCAAGCTGTTTCTGGTCAAACCAATCTTTGTTGTAATACAGCGCCAGCGCCCCGTGATACTTGGGCAGTCCAAACTGCTTTCCTTCCCGAGTGAACAGCGCCTGGTACTGCGCCGGGTCCCAATCTGCGATGATTTCGCGGGTCAGATCCGCAGCAACATACGGGCGCAGATCGAGCGTATATCCTTGCTGCGCCCAGGCTGGAAAATGGGTGCAGCAGCCCTGAAAGACATCCGCAGCGGTTCCGGCTTGCATATCCACGATCATTTTTTCTTCCAGATTTTCTGGATCTGGAATGTAAAAGACGCGAATATTAGGATGGGTTTCATGAAACTGGGCGAGGAGCTGCTGCGTCATGGGGGGGAACCAGTTGGTGCGCCAGTCTTGATAGACAAGCTGCACCTTTTGCCCGGTTCGCGGGCGATTCCTGACCGGTTGGCAGGCCGCTAAAACAGACCCTGCGGCTGCCCCGCCTATACTATGGATAAAATTTCTTCTCGTCAGCCTCTTCAAACTACCAATCCTTATAACCTTCTGCATCACATCAGGAACACGGTTTAGCAGGCGTTTCTAAAACAGCCTTCCAGGACGCGCCTCAAATCCTTGCGTTTAAGTCCTTCCTTAGCAATGCTGGCTGCCTGGACCCCTATACTCTATAACATTTTTGTATAGCAGGGTAGGTTATATTTGTCACTTTTGTTTATGGATTTATAATTTTCCCTGACCAGGGCGCGCCTGTCCCAGCTTGCAAAGAATATTATGACAAAACTGCCTCTTTGGCTTATGTTGGTCAAAAAATAAAGGATCGAAACGCTAAAAGTTGCGTTTCGATCCTTGAATATTTTCTACTCTGCGGCTGGATTTTTAGCGGTATTTTTCTGGCTCTGCCAGCATTTCTTTCAGGCGCGGGTGATCTGTATAATATCCCCAGTACTTTGGTGGCAGCAAGATGGCAATGCGGCACATAATTTCATCCGCCATTTGCCGCAGGGATTTATCGCGGTTATCGCGATCTAATGGCGGCAGGGTGAAGGCAGGGCCGAAGGTAATGACCAGCTTGGGCCGCCGCAGGGTGAGCAGCCGGCGGAAATAAGTTTCAGTTCCGGCAATTCCCACGGGCACGATGGGCACACCCGCCTTGAGCGCCAGCAGCGCTGCACCCGGTTTCCCTTCTTGCAGTTGCCCGGTCTGGCTGCGCGTCCCCTCGGGAGCGATTCCGAGCGCTAAACCGGACTTGAGCAAATCCGCCGCGACACGAAAAGCGGTGAAATCAGCTTTATCCCGGTCAAGCCAGACAATTCCTGCGGTATCCAGCACCCATTTGAACAGCGGATACTTCTTGTATTTGGTTGCTACCAGCGCGGTGATGTCGCGGCGCGCCGGATTGAGGAACAGGTACAGCGTATCCATGCGGCTCATGTGGTTGGTAGCAACGATCAGGCCGCCGGTGGGGGGAAGGTTTTGGCTTCCGCGGAATTCGACCTTGGCCAGTCGGGTGAGGACGGCTTGGAAGATGGACTGGAGGGTCTCGCGTTTCATGGAAGAGGGTCTCGCTTATTCGACTTCGACGCGGGGTTTTACGGCGCGGCTCTTAAAAAGTTCATAGATGACTGGAAGGAGCGAGATCAGAATGATGGTCATCACCACAATCGAGAAATTATTTTTGACGATGGGCAGTTCGCCAAAGAAATAACCCGCCCACAGGAATAACCCCGTCCAGATAATACCCCCAAAAACGTTGTAGCTGATAAAGTAGCCATAACTCATGCGCCCAATGCCGGCCACAAAGGGGGCAAAGGTGCGGATGATGGGGATGAAACGCGCCAGGAAGATCGTTTTGCCGCCGTGCTTTTCATAGAAGGCGTGTGTACGGTCGAGGTGTTCTTTCTTGAACCAGCGCGAACCGGTTGTAAACACTTTCGGACCCACAAAATGACCAATCCAGTAATTGGTGGTATCGCCGATCACAGCCGCGACTGCCAGAACGGCATGCAGGAACAGAATATTTAGTCCCGAATCGGTATGCGCCAGATAACCGGCCATAAACAACAGCGAATCACCGGGCAGGAAAGGCATGATCACCACGCCGGTTTCGATAAAAATGACGCCAAACAATGCCGCATAAGACCAGATACCAATGGTAGCCACGATCTTAGGCAGTTCTTTATCCATATGCAAGATAAAGTGGATGAACCAATCAATTACTGCACGAATAATATCCATTAGCAGCATGCTCCATTATTGAGAAGATTCGTCTGGGTAGATAGAAACTGAATTGGCAGTTGCGTCTGTCCGGCGTAAGCTGCGGTTGCTGCCTAACAATATGCCAAAAACCAGGATGGCGATTGCAAGAATTGTATATGGGGCTACTTTTGCAATTCCATTAACAAGATTGAGATTGACTGGCGCGCTTTGCATTACGGCTGACAGCTCGGTCAGGACACTGAGGGCATTCCACAAACCGTGCAAGGTGACGGCTAGCAGGTAAGCTAACCCAAGCCGCAGGTATGCGCCGCTTTGCCAGGCAGAGGCCAATCCCCAGCCAACGACGGCTGAAGTAGTGATGTGCAGCATCTCGGTTCCAGCCCGCCCCGCAGCCAGGGCTGCCCAACCGCCGCTCATTGGGCTGCTGAGGTAAAACAGGCTTTCGATCAGGGCAAAAGCGCCCCCGCACAGCGCCCCGGCAGCAAAACCTTCGGCGGGGGTCAGCCGCCGGCCAGCCAGCAGCCAGACGCCCAATGGCTTGAATAACTCTTCCAGCATAGGGATGATTCCGGCAATAATCGCCAGGCTCCCATAGATCAGCAGCGGATTTTGTAAATAGGGCTGCACCAACCTGAGGATCGCTTCCGGGTTATTTTGCAGGCCCGCAAGGTTTTGCCCGAGGCGCTGCAGCTCACTGACCAGCGCCGGATGCGTGCCCAGCCAGATGGCAAATACCAGCACCAGCCCGATCAGGACCAGGATTTCAAGGATCATCAGCAAGGGAGTGGTGATAAAGATGCTGAAATCGATCAGTCCCCACCCTCGCCGCAGGCCGCCCACTTCAAGCTTGTTGAGCGCTAATTCGACCAGCCACCAGACCGGAATGCCCACCGCCAGCAGATCCAGCGGCGGCAGCAGCAGCCAGGCCAGCTGGCTTTGGCCGGAAATAAAGTTCCCGAGTAACAGCACAAATGGCCACAACAAAAGCAGGATGCTGCTTAAGCGCAGTCCTTGCACGCGCAGGTGGGCAGCCCAGGCGAATAGGGACCGCCCGCTCAGGTGTTGAATGCTCAAGAGAAGGGATGGCACGGCCAGCGCGGCTACCAGCAAGCCAATCCAGGCCATGGCAAACATCCCGGTTATATCACTGGTTCGCATCGATTCGGCGAAGAAACCAGCGAAGCCTACTACTAACAGCAGCCCTGCGGTGAAGAGTGCAAAGACCAGCCCAAGCCCGCTCATAATGAGCTGAGCAATCGCCAGATAGTCTGGCTGGGATGGCGGTGAGGCGGGCTGGGTGGTCACGGTTTGCATTATTTCTCGGTAATTTGCACGGAGAGGATCTTATCCCCGGGCGGCAGATCCATGGTCTGAGAGGGGTCGCGCGCAGTCAACTGCTTCACCACGTCCATGCCCTGGGTCACCTGGCCGAAAACAGTATATTTACCATCCAGGTTGGGAATGGCGGTATAAGTGATGAAGAACTGACTGCCGTTTGAACCAGGCCCGGCATTTGCCATGCCGACGACGCCGGCTTTATCGAACTTGAGATTGGTAATTTCATCATCAAAGCTGTAGCCTGGGCCGCCGAAACCGGTGCCACTGGGGTCACCGCTTTGAGCAATGAAGTCAGGCAGGACGCGGTGGAAGGTGACATTGTCGAACCAACCCTGGCGAGCCAAAAAGACAAAGCTGTTGACCGCCATAGGGGCCTTATCCGCATAGAGCTGAATGACAATATCTCCCTTTTCCGTCTTGAGGGTGGCGGTATACTGCTTGTTTACATCCACCTGCATGGGTGGGCAGTAGGTAAATTGTTTGTCTTTCAGTTGATAAAGCTGTAAAACTGCCTCGAGGCTGGCAAGATCGCGCGGGCCTTGATAAATCTGTTTGTTCAAGAGGACAAACGGGGTGCCAGGAATGGAAGCATCGATGCCATGCTGCTGCGCGGCTTTGATCTTATCCACCACTGCCTGGCTGTTGCGATCCTTATTGAACTTATCGACATCCAGCCCCAGGTCCTTCGCCTGTTGGGTTACCCAGGTATCGAACTGGTCGGGGGTCATCGCGGCCCAGGTATTTTGCTGGCTGAACAGCGCATTATGCATTTCCCAAAACTTACCCTGCATGCCGGCGGCTTCCGCTGCCTGCGCTGTAGGCAGGGAAAGGGGATGGCTGGGTAGCGGGAAGTAGCGGAAAGTAACGGTTACCTGGTCCGGGTACTTGCTCTGCAATTCCTCCAGAACCGGGGCGAGCTGGGCGCAGTAAGGGCATTGGAAGTCGCTGTACTCGATGAGGGTTAAGCTAGGGCTCTTGCTGCTTCCCAGTGTCCAATCCGTGCTGGAGGGCGGCGGGAATTTAGAGGCTTCGTCGGGGCTTTGAGTTGGGTCAATGCTGACCAGGCGGCAGCTCATTTCCTTTACGTTTGGATCCTGAGTTGCGCTGGGAGCAGCTGCCTGCTGTGTAGGAGCCGCGGGAGTGTTATTCGACGACGGACCGGCCGTCGGGTTGGCCGGCGCCGCCGGACTGCACGCAGCCAGAGCCGCTGCAGCCAGGATGACCAGAATAAACCACAGTTTACGCATAATATTTTCCTGTTGTTTGGAATTTAAGACGCGTTCGAAACGATCCGATTGGATAACCGTTGCAAAATTACCGCGCGAATTTGTTTCTGTACGTCGTCAAAGGATTGGCTTGCATCAATCATAACCCAGCGTTGCGGTTCTTGCTGTGCCATTTTCCGGTAACCTTGCCAGACTTTTTCGTGAAACTCCAGCTGGTAAGCATCGAGGCGGTTCCACTCGCCACCACTGCGCTTTCGCGCCAGCCCCTTTTCAGGGTCGATATCCAGCAGGATGGTCAGGTCTGGCCACAGGTTTCCCGTGGCGAAATTGAGTAACTGGCGCAGCTGCGTCAGGTCCGTTCCATGCCCATAACCCTGGTAGGCCAGTGTCGCGTCGGCATACCGGTCTGAGATGACCAGGCTGCCTTGCTGGAGCTGGGGACGGATATACTGCTCAACGAGTTGTGCGCGGGCTGCCAGAAAAAGCAAGATTTCAGTGCGCGGGTTCATGCTGGTATTATCCAGGCGCATTAAGATGTTGCGCACCTGTTCGCCAATTTCTGTGCCGCCCGGCTCGCGGGTGGTAACGACGCTAAAGCCCTTTTCGCGCAAGAAGCCGGCTAACAGTGGAATTTGAGTCGTCTTTCCGCTGCCTTCTGGGCCTTCGAAGGTGATAAACATAAAAGGTGATCTCGCCTGTCTTACTCTCGATAGATCCGCACGCGGCGGTTAGGCTCTTTGCCATAGGAGTGGGATACCAGGTGCGCCTGGCGAGCCATTTCATGCTGCATGCGGCGAATCGGAGCCGAAGCCGGTTCCAGGTCCACATACCGCTCTCCGTTCAGCACGGATTGAATGGCTGCTTGCGCCTGGGTAGTATAGTCATCCCAATTCTCAGGGTTGGCATTGCTGAGCGAGAGGTTGAAAATATCGGCCAGAAGCTGCTCAATCTGGCTGTTGGTATTGGCGCGCAGCACATAAATCGGCATGCCGCGCTGCTCCGCCTCAAGAATGGGCTGCTGGCGGTCGCGGTAGTAGGCGCGCAGGGTGACCAGGGAATTGGCTTCGGTCAGATCTTTGACCACGATGGCGGGGACCCCCATGCGTTTGGCGCTTTGCATCAAGCGGTTGCGCGCGACCCCATAGGGATAAATGCGGATAGGCTGCATGGATTGGACGCCTTGCCCGCGCGCGCCAACCTCTTCCGTCATTTGCGGGATGACCGGCTCCGCTGCAAACCCGCGGCGGTTTACCGGCATTTCATGCCCGCTGCGCGGCTGATTATTGTCCGCGCCTACTGCCAGCCGGCGGAAACCGCCCGGCTGCTGTCCAACCGCCTGGCGAGAGACCGCCTGAACAGGGGGCTTTTCAATGTGAACTTGGCCGCTTTCATCGCGATAGCGAATTTCGGGCGGTAATGGGTTGCTGCGCAGCAAGGCATCGACCGCGGCGGCGACATCTGGCTGGATGGCCAGGCGGTTGCGGTCCTGCATTTCAATGAGCACATCGAAGGTGGGCGGCGCGCGCCGTTCGAGGACTGTCTTTTGTGTGCCGCGCCGGCGGGCTTCTTCGTCGGACAGTGTAACCGATTCAATTCCGCCGACCAGATCCGAAAGGGTGGGGTTGAGCAGCAGGTTCTCCAGCGAGCGGCCGTGAGCCGTGCCGATGAGCTGCACCCCGCGTTCGGCGATGGTGCGGGCGGCCTGTGCTTCCAACTCTCGCCCAATTTCATCGATCACAATGACTTCCGGGTTGTGATTTTCAACTGCCTCAATCATCACTTCATGCTGCAAAGAAGGTGTGGCCACCTGCATCCGGCGGGCTTTGCCCACGGCCGGGTGCGGCACGTCGCCATCCCCGCCGATTTCGTTCGAAGTGTCGACAATAATGACCCGGTTGCGCTCGGAAAGGATGCGCGCTGCTTCACGCAGCATGGTTGTCTTCCCAATGCCTGGCCGGCCCAGAATCAGTACGCTTTTCCCGGACTCGATCAGATCTTGGATTATATCAATTGTGCCATAAACCGCGCGGCCTACCCGGCTGGTCAGGCCAACAATGCTGCCTCGCCGGTTGCGGATGCCGGAAATGCGGTGTAAGGTACGTTCAAGCCCGGCCCGGTTATCGGCGTCAAAGTCGCCGATGCGTGTGACAACATAGTCAACATCCGCATGGGAAACCTCATTTTGTGAGAGTTCTTTTTCCCCATCCGTAAAACGGGCCACAGGCCGCCGACCAAGATCCATAACAATCTCGATCAAGTTGTCGCTGTTATTCGCTTGCATGACCGCTTCAGCGATTTGTGGGGGCAGCACACTAATTAAAATGTGTAAATCATCCGTGATTTGTTTTTGGGACATAAATTCTTACGTAAAACCTCTTACATATACATTAAAACATGAAAATCTATTTTACCCGGTTTATTCAGCTTTTGCCAACATAACCGCAGTTTAGCGCCATACAAATTGTGTGGTGCCGACAAAATATGCTTGATTTACCGAACATAAAACAGTGGAAAGCTATTTTGGAAGCATATTTGCGTTATGCACCAATGGAACAGTGGTCTCCGTCGTATATTTTTCGAGCATCGAATGTCGGGCAGATTGGAGAACGCGCAGTTGAACGACCAGGTGCTTGACCATAAGCGCCAACCGGGGGCCAACCTGGCATTCCAGGTCGCGCACTACCGTTTCAAGCCATGCCTGGTAGGAGCGGATGGCGATATAAACCGGCCGCCCCAATGGGTTGCGCTGGCGGGCGAGCAAATCCGTCAGCACCTGGCTGACGTTCTCCACTGCCGGGTGAATCAGAGGCTGCAAATAGATTCCAGTTGGGCCATAAATCCCCTCCACATAGGCCAGAATTTCACCATCCTGGCGGTAAGCCCATCCCATTAGCCGCCGGGAAGTTAATGGCTCGGCGGACTGCACCAGCGGTGGGACAAGGGACTGAAACAGGTTGCGGATCATGATCTCGTCCACACTGGTCGCCGGACTCCAATACGCCGATTTGTTTTTTCCGTTCGCTGAAAAGAGCCGGCTATCCTGATTTTGATCCCCCGCGGAAACGGATTTCCAGATACGCTGCCAGGCATACACGGAAAAACCAGCCCGGCGCATGCCCTCCATCGCGCAGCTGTTTTCTTCTACTTCTGCCAGCAGGTGCATAGCGCCCCAGGAGCCTGCCTCATACGCCATTTGCTCCAATAAGGCAGGTAAGGTGGGCTGCTGCAGCCCTTCATCAGGCATCAGGAATGAAATCCGCGCGGAACGATCCCCAGCCGCGTACTGCATCTGGCCGATCAGTGGCAGGCGACCATCGGATGGCGGTTCAATACAGGTATAAATGCCAATGGCGGGGTTCAGATGCGCCAAAAAGGCAATCGGCCCGATGGGGCTCCCTTGAGTTAAAGCCTGCACACTATCTGTACTGACAACCTGATGCCGGTAGCGGTAGAAGGTTATGAGATCATGCCAGGCAAACGAACGGACGTTTATTTTTGTCTCCAGTCTCTAAACAGAGCGACCGGCCAATGGGCAAACTTTTCCGGAAGTTTACCCGAAAGGCACACTTCCTTTCTATAAATTCTACCACGCCCTGTTTAAGGGGACAACTCTGTGAAAATCATAATCAACCAAAAAGAGATTAAGAACCTGTTAAGGCCAGGTTGCTGGGGGTCCATCGAAAAGGAAGGCAGGCAGTATAATTACTGCTATGAGTGAAAAGACCGATCTTGAAGAAGAAAACCTGAGTGAAGCGATTCAAGATTATCTGAAGACCATCTACGAGCTTTCTCCAGAGGGTGGCCCTACCTCGACGAACCAGATTGCTGAACGCTTGAAAGTGGCGCCTGCCTCGGTAACGGGGATGTTGAAACGATTGGCAAGCATGGATCCGCCGCTGGTGAAGTACCATAAGCATCATGGCGTCCAGCTGACCGAAACTGGACTGCGAGTTTCCCTGCAAGTTCTTCGCAAACACCGCCTATTGGAATTATTTCTAGTAAAAATTCTGGGTTACACTTGGGATGAAGTTCATCAGGAAGCCGAACGGCTTGAACATGCTGTTTCTTTCCGCTTCGGCGACCGGCTGGCCCGCCTGCTGGGCGAGCCCGATTTCGACCCTCACGGCGACCCTATCCCCGGGCGAGATCTGCATCTGCCGGAAATGCGGACGGTCGCTTTGAATGAGGTAAAGCCAGGGCAGCAGGTAATCATCCGGCGGGTGCCCACCAGCGATGCGGCTTTGCTGCGCTACCTGGGCGAACTGGGCGTGCTGCCTGGGGCGACCATCACCGTTCTGGCGCAGATCCCTTTTGATCGCACGGTTCACATCCGCGTTGCAAAAGGAGCGCAAGAACAGGTTTTGGGTTCTGAAATCAGCCGGCTGCTGCAGGTAGAGATACAGGCCTAACTTGCATCCAAAAAGTCCTCCCGGCTGGGAGGACTTTTTGGATGCAGCTGTGGTTTAGATCCAGCCGCGCAGTTCCATCGCTTTTACTACCCGGTCAATCGCGACCATATAGGCCGCGTCGCGCATGTTGACGTTTTCTTTCGTAGCCATACTCAGAACGCCGTTAAAGGCGGTGGTGATGCGGTGATCGAGGCGGTCGACGACTTCCTCTTTGGACCAGTAGAAATTCATATCGTTCTGCACAGTTTCAAAGTAGGAAGTAATCACGCCGCCGGAGTTGCAGAGGAAGTCGGGGATCAGGAAAATGCCCCGCTGCTTGATCACATCATCCGCTTCTGGGGTAGTCGGCCCATTGGCGCCTTCAGCAATGATGCGCACGCGTGAGGAGATTAGATTTACAGTCTCCGCGGTAATTTGCCCTTCCAGAGCCGCCGGGATGAGCACATCAGCTTCCTTTTTAATCCACTCCCCACCGTCTTCGATGCAGTAGCCGGCATCCTGTGCCTTTTGCTTGTCGATGGTGCCGTACTGGTCTGTGATCGACATCAGGAAGTGCGGGTCGACGCCGGTTTCTTTGCTGACCGTGTAGGATTTGCGGTCTTCGCGGTCCCAATAGGAAACACAGGCTACTTTTCCACCCAGCATTTCAATGAAGCCAATCGCCGCATACTGCGCTACATTGCCAAAGCCCTGAATCGCGGCTACCGAGCGGGTTGAATCCATGCCCAGGTGCTTCATCGCTTCACGCACTGTGTAGATCACGCCGAAGCCGGTCGCTTCTGTGCGGCCAAGCGAACCACCGCTGCCCAGCGGCTTGCCGGTGATGACCCCTGGGGTATACTGCCCGGTCAGCTTGGAATATTCATCCATCATCCAGCCCATCATCTGGGGCGTGGTCCCAACGTCGGGGGCCGGTACATCCTGGCGGGGGCCTACGTTGCGCCAGATCTGGTCCATATATCCCCGCACCAGGCGTTCTTTTTCGCTGGTGGATAATGTGGCGGGATCGAGGATCACACCACCTTTGCCGCCACCGAGAGGAATATCGGCGACAGCACATTTCCAGGTCATCCACATCGCCAGGGCGCGGACGGTGTCGATCGTCTCAGCGGGGTGGAAGCGGATACCACCTTTATTCGGACCGCGGGCATCGTTATGCTGGACGCGGAAGCCTTCGAAAACGCGAATTGTTCCGTCATCCATGCGAACCGGAATGCGGAAATGAAACTCGCGCATTGGCCAGCGCAAGATCTCGGCCACTTGTGGGTCGAGTTTGAGCAGCCCGGCCACATGGTCGAACTGGCGCTGTGCCATTTCAAAAGCATTTGTAGATGCAGCCATTGGATCTCCTGTGATTGATACTACTTTGGTCTGGTTTCGTCAAACGGGAAGCAGTGCATCCCGGGGTGCAGTCAACTTTGGGTTGGTTTGCACGCCGTGATGCGCCAGATCTCGCCGGCAGAATAAAATATAAGCGGGCACTACGGATAGTGCCCGCTTCAAATTCCGTTCGTATGTAGAGGCGCTTGTTCACATTCTCTACTCACCATCCGGAATATCCTTTTCCTTTGTAATGGTAGTTGAATATAGGCAGGCCGTCAATATGATGAAGGTCGCCCTTCACTGGTGATGACTATCCATAGTTGTTAGACAACCTCTCAGCTGGCGCCTTTTTAACGAAAAAGGTGCAAAACGTTTGTCTCGTTTTGCACCTTAACCTCATGCGGCGGTTATCCGGTAAGGGCTCAGGAAGCCGCTTTGCGGGTGGTAAGCTGTCGGTCTAACTCGGAGCGCAGCACTTGCGGATTGGCTTGCCCGCGCGCAGCGCGCATCACCTGCCCAAAGAACCAGTTTGCCAGCGTTTCTTTGCCGTTCAGGTAGTTTTCTAACTCGGCTGGGTGGTCTTGGAGGACTTTGCTGACCAGCTCGCCGATGAAATCAGAATCGGAGATTTGCTGTAAGCCGCGCTCTTGAATAATTTGTGCGGCGCTTTTTCCACTGGAAAGCATTTCATTCAACACGGCTTTGGCTGTATTTTGGTTGATCTCGCCTTTTGCCCGGCGCAGCAGTTCAACCAACCCTTCTGGCGGCACTTTGACTGCGGCGAATGTTTTTCCAGTCTGGTTCAACCACGAGAAAATCTCGCCAGTAATCCAGTTCGCGATCATACGCGGCGTAACCGCACCGCTGCTGGCGGCGACGGCCGCTTCGAAGTAATCGGCGACCTGCTTTTCACTGACAAGCAGGTTGGCGTCTGCCAGGCTCAAGCCGAACTGCTGTTCAAAGCGGCGGGCTTTTGCGTAAGGCAGCTCGGGCAGGGTCGCCGCGACTTTTTCAATCCAGGCATCTTCGACGACCAACGGCGGCAAATCCGGTTCGGGAAAGTAGCGATAATCGTGGGCCTCTTCTTTACTGCGCTGTGAATAGGTGACGCCTTGCGCCTCATCCCACCCCAACGTCTCCTGGACTATGGACTGCCCGGCTTCAACCTGGATAATTTGCTGCTCGATCTGGTAGAGCGTGCCGCGTTCTAAAGCGCGGAAGCTGTTCAGGTTCTTGATTTCGACGCGGGTGCCTAGCGTCTGGCTGCCGGCGGGGCGGACGGATACATTCGCTTCAAAGCGGATGACGCCCTTTTCCATGTCGCCTGAGTTGACCCCCAGATACCGTAGGACCGAGCGTAACCCTTCCGCATAGGCGCGCACTTCTTCGACGGTATGCATATCCGGTTCAGAAACAATCTCCAGGAGCGGCACTCCAGCCCGATTAAGATCCACCAGGGAATAATGCTCTTCCGGTTCTCCGTTCTGATCCAGGCCGTTTTTGGATACGTGGGTGAGCTTTCCAGTATCTTCCTCTAGATGCACGCGGCGGATGCGAATATCCCGCTCGCCCTGGCTGGTCTGGATGCGCAGGTGACCGTGTTCGGCTAAAGGATATTCGTACTGGGAGATCTGGTAACCTTTTGGCAGGTCTGGATAGAAGTAATTCTTCCGGGCAAAGATGCTGGTATTGGCAACCTGGCAGTCCAGCGCCAGGGCGACTTTCAGGCCAAATTCCACCGCCTGGGCGTTGATGACCGGCAGCACCCCCGGCAAGCCCGTACAAACCGGGCAGACGGCGACGTTGGGAGCTGCCTGAACCGAATTGACCACCGGGCAGGGGCAGAACATTTTTGATTTCGTCATTAACTCGGCGTGGACTTCCAGGCCAATAACTGCTTCATATTCCATGCAATATTTCCATCATTAAAAGTGCAAAGCGAATGTTCAAGATATCGCCATCTTTGACGATATATTCTTTTCCTTCCAGGCGGAGCTTGCCATGCGCTTTGACTTCATTCATTCCACCCAGGTTGGTTAGATCGTCATAATGCACTACTTCGGCGCGGATGAACCCTTTTTGCAGGTCCGTGTGGATGACGCCAGCCGCCTGAGGGGCAGTCGCGCCACGTTCTACGGTCCAGGCGCGGCATTCATCTTCTCCGGCAGTGAAGAAGGACTGCAGTCCTAGCAGGTCGTAAGACAGGCGGATCATGCGGTTGAGACTGGGCTCGGCGATGCCATATTCCTGCAAGAATAAATCCATTTCGTCGGGAGGCAGTTGAGCAATGTCCATTTCTAGCTTGCCTTGCAAAGCAACCACCTGACTATGTTTGTGCGCATAGTCTACCTCGGGAGCAGCCTGCCCTTCAGACAGGTTGAGTACGATTAACACCGGCTTGCGGCTGAGAAATCCAAAACCGGATAAAGCTTTCTCTTCTTCTTCCGTTATCTCTAAATCGCGCAGCGGAATTTCCTGGTTTAGCGCTTCCTGCATGCGCTCAAAGAGCACGATCTCCCGGTCGATGGTAGTTTTATCGCGACCGCCGCCTTTCTTGCGCTCTTCAGCCAGCCGTTCCAGCTTACGCTCCACTGCGATCAGGTCGTTGAGGATGAACTCACTGTCCATCGCCTGAATATCGCGCAGCGGAGCGATGCTGCCAGACGGATGAGGAACATTTTCATCTTCAAAGACGCGCACGACATGGATGAAACCGTCCATCTGCGTGAGCTGGTTTAACAGCGTGCCAGAGATGCCGCTCTTACTTGCAGAGCCATCCAGCCCGGCGATATCTGTGTAGGTTACTTTGGCGTAAATGGTCTTCTTGGGATTAAACATCTCCGAGAGCCGGTCCACACGCGGGTCTGGGACATCGACAACCGCGGTGTGAACTTCCATTTTGCCAGAAATATTGCCCGTGGGCTGTGTGCCGCGGGTCAGGGCGTTAAATAGGGTGGTTTTGCCTGATTGGGGAAGGCCAATGATTCCAAGTCGCATCGAGTTTTGATCCTACCTTGACCCTTCTAGAAAAGTTGGATATACTATGGTTATGCCGAAGTGGCGGAACTGGCAGACGCGCACGACTCAAAATCGTGTTCCGTAAGGAGTGAGGGTTCAAGTCCCTCCTTCGGCACCAGTCAATCGGTCTCCGGTTTGTGGATCTCCTTGTACTGTTCAAACAGCAAGGAGATTTTTTGTTCCGTTTCCCCGGTCTTTTTCGCCGCTTCAATCGCCAATTATTTTATCACAGACTGCCCCGGCTCACCAAAGCGGGAGAGTTTAGGGGGGATTGAGCGGGGACGGTAAAAGCGCTGGCGGGAAACATTTCCCTGTTTGTGATCTTCACTTGTATAATATTAAAGGAAACCGGAACGGAGAACTGTTTTGTGGACTGAATTGTGCACGATTGTCCGCCGACCAGCCCCTTTGAAAGCCTTCTCACAACTTATCTTTATCGATGAAAGGAGCAGGAAATGCCGTCACTTGATAACGTACTGGCAATTATTCTGGGCGGAGGCCGGGGGAGCCGCCTGTTTCCTTTAACCAAGCTGCGCTCAAAACCGGCTGTGCCGATTGCAGGAAAGTACCGCCTGATTGATATCCCGATTAGTAACTGCATTAACTCTGGCATTTACCGCATTGCCGTTCTAACCCAGTTCAATTCGGTTTCGCTGCACCGCCACATTGCGCTGACCTACAATTTTGATGTGTTTCATACCGGGTGGGTGCAGATCTGGGCCGCGGAACAAACCATGTCGAACGCCGATTGGTATCAAGGGACAGCCGATGCGGTTCGCAAGCAGTTGTTTGAAATCCGCGCGGCGCGGGCTCCATACGTGCTGATCCTCGCCGGTGATCATCTCTACCGCATGGATTATGCGAAGATGGCGAATTTCCATTGGGAGAACCAGGCGGATATCACGGTTGCAGTACAGCCCGCAGCACGGGAAGAAGCCGGAAGGCTGGGCGTTTTAAAGCGTGATCAGGATGGGCGCATTACCCGCTTTGCTGAAAAGCCAAAGGACCCCGACTTGCTGCAAGAGATGGCCAGCCGGGATGATGAGGAAAAACCTTTCCTGGGGTCGATGGGCATTTATATGTTTAAGACCAAGGTGTTGATCGACCTTTTAGAAAGCAAGAGCTTTGATGACTTTGGCGGTCAGGTGATTCCGTATGCGATCGATGGGCATAATGTCTTTGGCTATGATTTTACTGGTTTTTGGGAAGACATCGGCACGATCCGTTCCTTCTATGAGACCAACCTGGCGCTGACCCGGCCCAACCCGCCCTTCAATTTTCATGATCCAGTCAGCCCCATTTACAGCCGTTCGCGTTTCTTGCCAGGGTCGATCATCGAGAACAGCAAGCTGGAGCATGTATTGATTGCTGAGGGCTGTACCATCGAAGATGCTGAAATTACCCATTGTGTAGTCGGCCTGCGCAGCCAGATCCGCAGCGGGGTAGTTATGAAGGATACGGTGCTGATCGGCGCGGACTACTATAAACGGCCCATTGAAGAAGACGGCGAGGTTTTCTATTCGGATCGCCCCATTGGCATCGGGCATAACTGCCATATCGAAGGAGCGATCATTGACAAAAATGCCAGTCTGGGGGACAATGTGGTCATTAAGCCCTTCCCCCGGGGCACGGAGATCGAAACAGATAATTGGGTGATTTAGGATGGGATCGTGGTGATCCCAAAGAACGCTGTCATCCCGCCTGGCACGGTGATAGCGCCAGAATAACTGCAGGATCCAGTAAAGTAAGGTCCAGGAATAATGATCTCCTGGACCTTTTTGAATCATAATGCCTGGGCACAGGCCGGATGAAATTGAGGTGATATGGATTGGACCATTCTATTTGTAATTATCCAACTGATATTTTTAGAAGGAATCCTTTCCATCGACAACGCCGCCGTACTGGGGGCGATGGTCTCTCATCTGCCGAATGATCAGAAAGTGCCCTGGCCGCAAGCGCTGCATTCTGTAGGGCACGCGCTGGATCCGATTCTTGGGCCGCAGCGTACCGCTGGTTTGCGGGTAGGCTTGTTAGGCGCTTACCTCGGGCGCGGGCTGATGCTTTTCCTGGCTACGCTGATCGTGCAGAACCCGTGGCTCAAGGTGCTGGGGGCGGCTTACCTCGTGCGCTTGGCTCTCGATAACCTGGGCATGGCGGAAGAAAATGAGACGGATGCGCATGTGCATCCAATAAACCGCATCTCCTTTTGGGGCATTGTGCTGACGGTGGAGATGACCGACCTGGTCTTCAGCCTGGATAATGTTGTAGCAGCAGTCGCTCTTTCCAACAATTTCTGGGTGATTATGTTGGGCGTGGCAATCGGCATCCTGATGATGCGCTTCGCCGCGGGCTTTTTTAGTTATGCGGTGCTGCGCGAACCGGTTTTAAAGACCACTGCCTATATCCTGGTGCTGATCATCGGCACTGAACTGCTGTTGGAAGAATTTGCCGGTGCGCATTTCAACGACTGGGTACGCTTTTCCATTTCCCTGAGTGCGATCCTGCTTTCATTGGCTTATGTCCATTCCAGGTTTTTGCAGAAGTTCCGCCCGGCGCTGGTCTGGGTTGCGCAAGGGTTTGCCAATTTGAATGAACTGATTGACTGGGCCTTTGTGCCGTTCTATGCCCTGTTTCACCTGTTCGTACGCATCATTCAAGCCGTGATTAATAAACCCGAGCCGCTGAAAACCAGCATTGACCCCAAAGATGCCCACTCCCCCTGAGTGGGGTATACCACAAGCACTCAGGCCTGGGGCAGGCGAATTCATCGTCAGGCTCCAGGTTTTGTGTTTATAATTACTCAAGCAGGGTACAGGTTTGCGCGCACCTGATTTCCGGGGCGATCTGCGCGCAGAACCTAAAAAGGAAGGACGGAGATTTTCATGACAGCGAGTGACTTCCCCACGCAGGGGACCGCAACACCCGATGTTTCCATTGCCTGGCATTCATTAAGCACGGGTGAAGTGCTTGAAAAACTGAATACCGGGTATCAAACCGGATTGTCATCTGAAGAGGCAGCCCGGCGGTTGCAGCAGTATGGGCACAACGAACTGAAGGAAAAGCCCCGCCCGACTTTCTTAAAGTTAGTGTTTGACCAGCTCAACAACTTTGTCGTCATCCTGCTGATTGTGGCTTCCATTGTCTCGGCACTGCTTGGCGATTATGTGGAAGCCGGGGCCATTCTGCTCATTGTGGTGCTCAACGCAGTGTTAGGGGTCGTTCAGGAAAGCCGGGCAGAAGAAGCACTCGCGGCGCTGCGGAAAATGGCATCGCCTGAGGCGCAGGTGATGCGCGGCGGGCACAGAATTTTGGTGCCTGCTAGCGAACTGGTCCCTGGCGACCTGGTGTATCTGGAAGCAGGTAACTTTGTTCCTGCGGATGTACGTTTGATCGAAGCCGCCAACCTGCGCGTGGAAGAGGCCGCGCTAACTGGCGAATCGGTGCCGGTGCAGAAGAATGCGGCAGCGGTTCTGAATGAAGAAGTTACCCTGGGCGACCGTACCAATACTGTGTTTATGGGCACCGTGGTTAATTACGGGCGCGGACGTGGCGTCGTGATCGCAACGGGCATGTTGACCCAGTTGGGCATGATCGCGAATATGCTGCAAAACGTAGAGCAAGAAGATACTCCGCTGCAAAATCGCCTGGAACAGCTTGGGCGCGTGCTGGGTTGGGGCGCATTATCCATTTGCGGCGTCGTTTTTATTGTCGGGCTGCTGCGCAGCAGTTTCTCGGCCAATGCGATTGTCGAAACCTTTATGATCGCAGTCAGCCTGGCGATTGCGGCGGTGCCGGAGGGGCTCCCGGCTGTAGTGACGATCAGCCTGGCCTTGGGCATGCGTGAAATGGTACAGCGGCATGCACTGATTCGCCGGCTGGCTTCCGTGGAAACGTTGGGGTCGGCGACCGTCATCTGCTCGGATAAAACCGGTACCCTGACGCAAAATGTAATGACGGTGACGCGTTTATGGGTGGACGGCGCTTTTGTAGAGGTGACTGGCAGCGGCTACGATCCGGTTGGCGAGTTCCGCATGGGCGGCAAACCTATCAACCTGGGGGACTATCCGGCGGTGACGACCGCGCTTTGGGTGGGGGTCTTGAATAATGATGCCCAACTGGAGCGCACCGGCAGCAACGGGAAAACGGCTTACCGCATCGTTGGCGACCCGACGGAAGGGTCTATTCTGGTGGCGGCAGCCAAAGCAGATATCTTTCAGGAGAACTTGAACCTGGCTTACCCGCGCGAGAACGAGGTGCCCTTCGATTCTGCCCGCAAGCGCATGGTGACCATTCATAATATTGAACAGCCTCGTCCAGAAGACAGCTCGCCCATCTACGATGAATCCCTCCGGGAATGGGATGCCATTGTGGTAAAAGGCGCGCCGGACGTGGTGCTGCGCCTGTGCACGCATTACCAGACGATCAACGACCAGTTTAAACCGCTGGATGCGGAAGCGCGCCAGCGCATCCTGGAAGCCAATGACGAAATGACGAAAGATGCACTGCGCGTGTTAGGACTGGCGTACCGCATCGTTCCTGACCGGGCTAAACAGCTTGATGAAACACAGCAGGAAGATCTGGAGACAGATTTAACTTTTGTGGGGCTGGTGGGGATGATCGACCCGGCTCGTCAGGAAGTGCGTCCGGCGCTGGAACGGGCGCGTGGGGCAGGCATTCGCACAGTCATGATCACCGGCGATTATCCCAACACGGCTCGCGCTATTGCCGAAAGTATTGGCCTGCTGCAAAGTGGGCACCAGGTGCTGACCGGGGCTGAACTCAATGAAATGGACAATGTGGTTTTGGCGCGGGAAGTAGAAATTACCGATGTTTTTGCCCGGGTTTCACCCGAGCATAAGATGCGCATCGTCGATGCGCTGCGAGCAAATAATGAAGTCGTGGCGATGACCGGGGATGGCGTCAATGATGCGCCGGCGATTAAACGCGCGGATATTGGCGTCGCGATGGGCATTACCGGCACGGATGTCGCCAAAGAAACGGCGGATATGGTGCTGACTGACGATAACTACGCCAGTATCGTGGCGGCAGTGGAGCAAGGTCGCATCATCTATGCGAATATCCGCAAGTTCGTTTTCTTCCTGCTTTCTTCTAACGTCGCTGAAATCATGATCATTTTTCTGGCTACCCTGGCGGGCCTGCCCACCCCGCTGACCGCCATCCAACTGTTGTGGCTCAACCTGCTAACCGATGGCGCGCCTGCCCTGGCACTGGCGATGGAAAAAGGTGACCCGGATGTGATGGATCGTCCACCGCGACCCAAGCGCGAATCGATTGTCAACAAGTCTATGCAGCTGGGTATTCTGATTCAGACCATCACTCAGACAGGGGCGGTGTTGGGCGCTTTTCTGCTGGGCCTGTACTGGCATTTGAGCAGCCACATCCCGGAAGATGTAAATGCGTTTGTGTACTTGCTGCGCTTTGACTGGACAGGTTTGGATGTGCAGACAGCGGAGACGATGGCCTTTGTAACGCTTTCGCTGTGCGAGTTGTTTCGCGCGTACACCGTCCGTTCTGAACGCGTTTCGCTTTTCCGGCTGGGCATCTTCTCGAACCCCTTCATGCAGTATGCGGTTGGGTTTTCGATTTTGCTGCTGTTGATTGTGGTGAATGTGCCCTTCTTCCAACCCATCTTCAACACCCATTTTCTCGATCTCAATGAGTGGTTGGTGGTCATCGGCCTGGGTTTGATCCCGGCACTTTCTGAAGAGTTGACCAAGCTGTACCTGCGCCTGCGCGACCGCCGGATGGTTACAGGTTGATAGACAGCGCTTTAATGGGCGCAAAACTGAAGCGATGAATTTCGCAAGGGCCAGCAATCTCTAGCGCTCGCTGGTGCAGGGCAGTCCCGTAACCTTTGTGCCGGGCAAAGCCATAAGCCGGGTAGCGCAGATCCAGATCGATCATCAGCGCATCGCGGGCGGTTTTGGCCAGTACGGAAGCTGCCGCGATGCTCAATGAGCGCGCATCCCCTTTGATCAGCGCCGTTTGCGGCAAAAGGATCTCTGGCAGCAGCAGCGCATCGATTAACAAGTGCTGCGGGGAAAAGGCCAGTTGATCCAGTGCGCGGGCGATCGCCAGGCGGGTAGCGGGAAGGATGCCAAGTTGATCAATTTCCAGATTCGATGCAAAACCCACGCCCCAGCATAGGGCGTAGATTTTTATTTCTTTTGCCCAGAAGGCCCGTTCAGCAGGCGTCATTTGCTTAGAATCGCGTACGGCGTGCAGGCGCTGCGCAATCAGCGGGTTAGGCGGCAGAATGACCGCCCCGGCAGCGACCGGCCCAGCCCAGGCGCCCCGTCCGGCCTCGTCGATTCCGGCTATACGCGGTTCGCCTGCTGCCCACAGCGCGCTTTCAAAGCGCAAATCTGGGGTAGGCGGGATCTCAGCTGGATCGTACCGGCGCGGCATACAGCCCCTGGCGCGCATTGCGGCGAATGGTCATGATGTCAAAGAACATGCGCAGCGAGTTGTCCACCAGGCGCACGCGGCTGTCGGCATCAAAATACCAGTCGATCGGCACTTCTTGTATGGGATAACCTAACTGGCGGGCAATGAACAGCACTTCCACGTCGAAGGACATCCCGGTCAGCGTCTGGCGGGAGAAAACCTGCTCGGCGACATCTTCGCGAAAGCACTTAAAGCCACACTGCGTATCTTGCAAGCCGGGTAAGGCTGCCCAGCGCACCATTACGTTAAACACGCGCCCAATCAGGTGCCGGTAGGCAGGCTCATTATAGCGGACCGCGCCGCGTACTTCCCGAGAACCGATGGCGACCGCAGGGTTTTTTAGTGTAGGAGGAATAAAGCGGTTGACCTGCTCTATGGGCATGGAGAGATCCGCATCACAGATGAAGCGGTACGCTCCGCGGGCTTCCAACATCCCGCGCTGCACGGCCAGCCCTTTTCCTCGCGCTTGCTCTTGAAACACGCGCACCTCTGGCATGCGTTGAGCAAATGCCTGGGCCAGTTCTAAGGTGCGATCCTGACTGCCGTTTTCGACAATCAACACTTCCGCGTTATAGGATTGGGTGGATAGAAAGGTGTGAATTTTCTCTAGCGAAGGGGGCAGACGGTGCTCTTCGTTATGAGCTGGGATGACAATGGAGAGGAAAGGAAGCGACACAGGCGCGTTCTCTTTCGCCCGGGCGCCGGTCAGAGAACCGGCACACCTTCCAGGGTGTCGCGTTCGGCGGGGCTTGAAGAGGTGACCAGGACTTCTCTGCCCGCTGGGCCGGAGACCATCAGCGGGCCGCTGATGTCAAAGGTGCCAGCCATATACTGCACTCGCTGCCCAATCGCCATGCTGCGGCCGGATTTGATCTCGTGGATCAGGTCCTGGCGTTTCAAGATCACCCGGTCGCTCCAGGTTGGCCCGCGCCGCAGGTAAGCGCGCACCCAATCTACCTGACCATCCGCCGCATAATGGACAGCTTCGATCACTCCATCAACTTTTTTGTCTGCCATAGGTCGATGCCCTGCCTGCAAAAAGTGTTTCAATCAGTCGGGGTGGGCGGACTTGAACCGCCGGCCCCTGCGTCCCAAACGCAGTGCGCTGCCAACTGCGCTACACCCCGGTCGGTTCAAGAGTATAATCGGTTTGCGAGCAAATTGCAAGGATTACCCGGCCCGCTTCCTTACCCTGATTCGAGGCTCTTAACCAAATCTGATGCGGCGATTCCTTTCTCCTTTAATGATGCTGACTTTGTTTTTGGCAGCTTTTATCCTGGCTGCCTGTCAGCCGGTGGCAGTGGCGCTTGCGCCTGCGGCGACCGGTTTACCCATCCTCTTTGGCCAGACGACGGTGACGCATACCCCTTTTCAGCCTGTTTCACCTACCCTACGACCAACGTTTACATTAACGCCGACGGTTACCCTGACGCCGACATTTACCCCTACCGCCACAGTGCCGCCCAGCCCAACCCCGCAGCCCTGCCTGAACCAGGCCGGGCATATTGAGCAGATGGAAGAGGCGCTGCTGCCGGGTTATAAACCTTTACACTTTCGCGTCTATTTTCCCCCTTGCTTTGAACAGAACAGCGCCATTCGCTATCCGGTGTTGTATATGATCCATGGGCAGACTTTTGCCGATGACCAGTGGGAGCGGCTGGGGATCGGCCCGGCGGCGGATGCGCTGATCCAGGCGGGGCAGGCTCCGCCGTTCCTGATCGTGATGCCGCAAGAGAATGATACTTATGCGGATATCTATCTTACGTCTTTCAGCCGGAATGTGACGGATGGCCTGGTGCCCTGGATCGACGCTCATTACCCCACCTGCTCAGAGCGCGCCTGCCGGGCAATTGGGGGCTTATCGCGCGGCGGGGCCTGGGCGCTGCACCTGGGTTACACCCATTGGGAATTATTCGGCGCGATTGGCATGCACAGCACGCCACCCTTTAATACCGACCCCGGCCTGTTTCCGGCCTGGCTGCAGAAGGTTCCGGTGGATCAACTGCCGCGCATGTATCTGGATATTGGCCGGCGAGACCCTTTCCTCTCCAATGCCACAGCGTTTGAAGCAGAATTGGTGCGCTATAACGTGCCGCATGCTTGGTACCTGTTCAACGGCACGCACGAAGAGGCGTATTGGTCAGCCCATGTCAGCGAGTACCTGGCCTGGTATGTGCAGGGTTGGCTGGATTTGCCGCAAAGTTCCCAGGTTCGTTTGCTGAAATAGATTACTGATCTTGTTATAATTGTTCGCATGAGTTTAACCAGAGAAGAAGTTGAACATATTGCCGCCCTGGCTCGTCTGGAGCTGACGGAAGAAGAAAAAGAACGCTACCGGGAACAGCTCTCCGCGATTTTGGATTATGCTGCCCGTTTGCAAGCGTTGGATACCAGTCATATCTCACCCACCTCGACGGTGCTGGCGCAGCGCGCCACCCTGCGCCCAGATGTCGCTGAGCCCGGATTGACTACGGCCCAGGCGTTGGATAACGCGCCAAAGGCTGAACAGCAGCAGTTCCGTGTTCCGCCGGTGCTGGAGTAAAGGGCATGACTGTTCGAGAAGATTTCACCGTTCGAGCCATGCTCACCGCCTTGCGCCAGGGGGATGTATCCAGCCGGGAACTGACCCAAGATGTGCTTGAGCGGATTGACCGGCTTGAACCATCCCTGCACGCGTTTTTGACCTTAACGCCAGAACTGGCCCTGCAAAAGGCGGCGGAGGCAGACCGGCGCTGGCAGGCCTGGCGCAAGGATCCGCAAAGCGAACCGCCGGCATTGTTGGGCGTCCCAGTGGCGATCAAGGATGTGCTGGCGGTCGCCGGAGTGCGCTGCACCTGTGGTTCAAAAATGTTAGAAAATTTTGTGCCACCCTATAGCGCCACTGCCGTACAGCGCTTGCTGCAGGCCGGGGCTGTGCCAGTGGGCAAGACCAATACCGACGAGTTTGCGATGGGTTCTTCCACGGAAAATTCGGCATATGGACCCTCGCATAATCCCTGGGACCTGGAACGCGTCCCGGGCGGCTCGAGCGGCGGCAGCGCCGCGGCAGTTGCCGGACGCCTGGTTCCAGCGGCGATAGGCTCGGATACAGGCGGCAGTGTGCGCCAGCCGGCATCTTTCTGCGGCATTACCGGTCTGAAACCAACTTATGGGCGGGTTTCACGTTATGGATTAGTGGCCTATGGCTCCTCACTCGATTCGGTTGGCGCTTTAGCGACCACGGTGGAGGATGTCGCCAGTTTCTTCCTCCAAATGGCCGGCTATGATGCGCGCGATGCTACCAGCATGGATCTACCCGTGCCGCAAATCGATCTTTCGACGGTCGAGGATCTTAAAGGTCTGCGGGTGGGCGTGCCGGAGGAGTATTTTATCTCTGGGATTAACCCGGAGGTCGAGGCGGCAGTGCGTAAGGCCATCACCGTGCTGGAAGGACTGGGTGCTGAAATCAAGCCGGTGCATCTCACGCACACGGAATACGCGTTACCGGTCTACTACTTGATTGCTCCGGCGGAAGCATCGGCGAACCTGGCGCGCTACGATGGCGTGCGCTTTGGCCTGCGCGAACCAGCCGACGCCATGTTGGATATGTTTCGCAAAACACGTGGCGCGGGTTTTGGCGCGGAAGTCAAGCGCCGCATCATGCTGGGTACCTACGCGCTCTCGGCCGGTTATTATGATGCCTATTATGGGCAGGCGCAAAAAGTACGCACGCTGATCAAGCAAGACTTTGAACAGGCTTTTGAAACAGTCGATGCCATCGCCGCGCCGGTTGCGCCGACCACGGCCTTTCGCCTGGGAGAACACACGGATGATCCGCTGGCGATGTATCTGGAAGATATCTTTACCCTGCCGGCCAACCTGGCCGGCGTCCCCGGATTATCCTTCCCGGTTGGGTTCGATACACAGGGCTTACCGATTGGTATGCAGCTAATGGGCCCGCATTTTGGCGAAGCGATGCTCTTCCGCATGGCACATGCCTACCAGCAGGTGACAGGCTGGCATACCCGCAAACCATCCCTGGTTTGAGTTCACTTAATCTCTCAACAAAACTAGCAAAGGAAACATTTGTATGCTCTTCGATACGCTTCCTTCTGATCCACAAGCGCTGGTCGATGCACATTGGGCGACCTTTGAACCCTATTTTCAGGATTTGCAGCAGCGCCCTCTGACGGCAGATACTGTACAAGCCTGGCTGGCTGACTGGTCGCAGCTGAGCGACAGCCTGGACGAAATGATTTCCCGCCTGGCAGTGGCGATTTCGGTCAACACCGCGGATGATCTTGCAGAGCAGCGTTATAACGCTTTCTTTGACAAGATTTACCCTAAAGCGCGCGCGGCGGATCAGGCGCTCAAGCAGAAACTGCTGGACAGCGGCCTGGAACCAGCCGGGTATACGATTCCATTAAGGAATATGCGCGCTGAAGCTGATCTATTTCGGGAGGAAAATCTGCCCATTTTGGCCGAAGAGAACAAGCTCAAAACGAAGTATGACAAGATCATTGGCGCGCAGATGGTCGAGTGGGAGGGTCAGGAAATCACCGTCACCCAACTTCAGCCAGTTTATCAAGACCCTGATCGCGCGCGTCGCGAGCGCGCCTGGCGGCGGGTTGCTGAACGCCAGCTGGCAGACCGCGCGGCTATTAATCAGGTGTGGGAGCAGCTGTTGAGCTTGCGCCAAAAAATCGCGGCAAATGCCGGGCGGCCCGATTATCGTGCTTATCGCTGGCAGGAGATGCTGCGCTTCTCGTATACCCCAGAAGATGCGCGCCGCTTCCATGCCGCGATTGAGGCTGTCGTGGTGCCTGCCGCCAGTCGCGTGTATGAACGCCGCCGCCAGCGCCTGGGCGTAGATAGCCTGCGCCCCTGGGACCTTGACGTGGATGCGTTTAACCTGCCTCCGCTGCGTCCATTCAAATCCATGGCAGATTTCAAACAGCACACTTCGCAAATTTTTCATCAGGTGGACCCAGAACTGGGTGACTATTTTGACATCATGGTGCGGGAAGATCTGTTAGATTTGGAAAACCGCCAGAATAAAGCACCTGGCGGTTACTGCACCACCTTCCCGGTGGCGGGGCGCCCGTTCATTTTCATGAACGCGGTGGGTACACATGATAATGCGCAAACGTTGCTGCATGAAGGCGGGCATGCCTTCCACGCTTTTGAAGCGGCGGATTTGTCTAACTGGCAGCGGAATGTGCCGATGGAATTCGCCGAAGTGGCTTCCATGGGGATGGAACTGCTCGCCGCGCCTTACCTGTCTGCCGATCAGGGCGGCTATTATTCTCCGGCGGAAGCGGCGCGAGCGCGCATTGAACACCTGGAGGGCAATATCACCTTCTGGCCTTATATGGCGGTGGTGGATGCCTTCCAGCACTGGGCCTACGAAAACCCGGTTCAGGCCGCGGACCCCGCAAACTGCGATGACTGCTGGGCCGATCTCTGGCAGCGTTTTATGCCTGGGGTAGACTGGAGCGGGCTTGACGAAGAAATGAAAACCGGCTGGCATCGCAAACTGCATATTTTTAGCTATCCCTTCTACTACATTGAATATGGCCTGGCGCAATTGGGCGCAGTGCAGGTCTGGGGAAATGCTTTGAAAGACCAGGCCGGGGCCGTTGCCAGCTACCGCAAAGCCCTCGCGCTGGGCAGCACCGTAGCCTTGCCTGAGCTATTCCAGGCGGCAGGTGCAAAATTCGCCCTGGATGCACCGGCTTTACAGCAAGCGGTATCTTTGATGGAGACGCAAATCGAAGCGCTGGAAAAAGTACGCCAGTAGAATGCGATTTTTAAACAAAAGAAGGTTATTCGCCAAACACCGCAAGACCTGGGTTGTTTAGCCAATAACCTTCTTTTGATTAAGGTCGATGGTGATAAAATTAACCTGATAAAGAATAGGGAGACAGTGAATGGCTAAAACAACATTAAAAATCGCGGTTCCGATGGCCGGACTTGGCACTCGCATGCGGCCGCATACCTGGAGCAAACCTAAACCCTTAGTCTCGATCGCCGGAAAGACGGTTCTAGACTATGTGTTGGAACAGTTCAATACCGTGCCGGATTCATTGGATGTGGAATATGTGTTCATCGTTGGTCCACAAGGTGAACAGGTAAAAGAGTACATGGAAGAGCGTCACCCAGAGCTGAAAGTGCATTATGTGGTGCAAGCCGAAATGCGCGGGCAGTCGGATGCGCTTTACCAGGCGCGCCAGTACCTGACCGGTCCAATGATCATGACCTTTTCAGATACCCTGATTGAATCCGATTTTTCCTTCTTAGAGAATGAAGATGCGGACGCAGTTGCCTGGGTGATGCCTGTTCCGGATCCCCGCCGTTTTGGGGTGGTCGAGTTAGGTCAGGATGATCTGGTGACCCGCCTGATTGAAAAGCCGCAGGATACCAGCAATAACCTGGCTGTAGTTGGTTGTTATTATTTCCAAAGTGGCGAGCGCTTAATGAAGGCGATTGAAGAGCAAATGAACCGGAATATTACTTTGAAAGATGAGTATTTCCTGGCAGATGCCGTCAATATCCTTCTAGGTGAGGGCGCTCGCATGTGCACACATAAGGTTGAGACCTGGTTGGATGCCGGAACCCCCGATTCCGTGCTGGAAACCAACCGTTACTTGTTGGAGCATAATCAGGATAATGTAAAGCTGATCGAGGATCGGCCTGGCGTGACCATCATCCCCCCCGTTTTTATTCATGAAACAGCCCATGTTGAATCCTCAGTAATCGGCCCGTACGTCTCGATTGGCCCAGAATGCGAGTTGAAGCAGGCCATCATCCAGAATTCTATCCTGGAAGAAGGCACCCACGTCGAAGAAATGATCCTGGAGGATTCGCTCATTGGTCGAAATGTGCACCTGCGCGGCCAGCCGGTGCGCCTGAACCTGGGAGATGAATCTTGGGCGATGGGTTAGTGGAGTGCTATTCAGCCTACGAATACGCGCAGCGTCCAACCGCCCTGCATTGGGAAGGTCAGCGCCTGGAAGTTGAACAGGTGCAAGTGGAATGGCGTCTCCCGGGAGGCAAGCGCTTCCGCGTGCGAACCCAGGACGGGCGTTTGTTTGAATTGATCTACCTTATTTTAGAAGATGAATGGCAAGTGTGTCTTGCCTGACGTATCATTAAAATTCTGATCTTTGAAGGAGCTAAGATGCCCAGTTCTTATCTTTCTCAGCGAGTCATGGACCTGAAACCTTCTGGCATTCGGAAGTTCTTTGACATTGTCGCCACGATGAAGGACGTAATTTCATTAGGAATTGGGGAACCGGACTTTACCACTCCGCGGCCCATTCTGGATGCTGGAATTCGTTCACTACAGAATGGGGATACCCACTACACCTCGAACGCCGGTATTTTGGAACTGCGCCAGGCGCTGACCATTCATCTGCAACAGCTGTATGGCGTGCACTACGACCCGCTGAAAGAAACTGTCATCACGGTAGGGGGTTCGGAAGCCCTCTACCTGAGCGCTACCGCCCTGTTGAACCCGGGCGATGAGGTCATCGTCCTGACCCCCTGTTTCGTTTCCTACCAGGCGGAAGTTCACCTGGCAGGTGGTATCCCGGTAGAAGTACCCTGCCGCCTGGAAAACAACTTTGACGTGGACCCAGATGATATCCGCGCCGCGATCACGCCCCGCACCAAAGCGATTCTGATCGGTTTCCCCAACAACCCCACCGGTGCGGTCGCTTCGCGTGAGAGTTTGCTAGAAATCGCACGCCTGGCTGAAGAACACGATCTGATTGTCCTGTCAGATGAGATCTATGACCGGCTGGTATATGGTGTTGAACATATTTGCTTTGCCTCCCTGCCAGGGATGCGCGAGCGCACGATCTTGCTGGGCGGTTTTTCTAAAGATTACGCCATGACCGGATGGCGTATCGGTTTCGCAGCGGCGCCCGAACCCTTATTGAGCGGTATGCTGCGCATTCACCAGTATTCAGTGATGTGCTCGCCGACGATGTCGCAAAAAGCAGCCTATGAAGCCATTGTCAGCGGGGAACCCTACGTCGAGCAGATGGTAGCGGAGTATGATCGCCGCCGCAAGTTGATTGTTAACGGACTCAACACGATTGGCCTGCGCACCTTTGAGCCGCGCGGCGCTTTCTATGCCTTCCCTTATATTGGCGACACGGGCCTGGATGATGACACATTCGCCAACCGCCTGATTCAGGAGGAACGCGTGGCTGTAGTGCCCGGCAGCGCGTTTGGGAAGGGCGGCGAGGGCTTTGTACGCTGTTCTTATGCTACTTCCTACGATAAACTGGAAGAAGCATTGGATAGAATTGATCACTTTGTAAAACAGCTGTAAAAGATCTTACCGCTTCCGGGTTCGTTTGAGCGCGTTTCATTCAAACGAACCCGGAAACAGGCTACTGCACTCTGGCTTTCAGCGAATTTTCCAACTGTTTCAGATCCACGCGTGAGGTTAAATCGATGCTGAGAGGGGTGACTGAAACCAGTTTCTCGTAGAGCAGGGTGTAGATATCTGTGTCTGCTGGGACCTCTTCGCGCGTGACCTGCGGGCGGCCTTCGATATAGAATGGGTCATTCCAGGTGCCTTCCCGCTTCCCATAGGGCAGGTAGTAACGGTGCCGCGCCTGGCGAGTGAGCTTCCAGGGCGTGTTTGGTGTGGCGCTGTAGGGGATATCCACTTTTAGCAGATCTACATCCGCCGGAAAATTATTTTCCAGGAGCATTTTCGCGAAGATGTAGGTAAAATGCCCCGCGGTTGAAAAATCCTGGTTGGAGTAGGAGAGGTAATCTTCTTCCAGCAGTTCCAGTGAAATCGCCAGAGCCGGAATGCCCATTGCGGCTGACTCTAATGCAGCCCCCACAGTGCCCGAGATGGTGACGCCTGAACCGAGATTTTCCCCATAATTGATCCCCGATACGACCAGGTCTGGCTTTTGGGGCATGATCTCCAGTAGGGCATGCTGTACCACCTGGGCCGGCGTGCCGCCGACCGAAAAAACCGGCCATTCCTGTTCGCCGATGGTCAAAACGCGCCGTTCAATGCGCCCATCCGAGGTGCGTGGCAGGCTCCGCCCGGTGCTGGAGGCCTGTTCGCGCGGCGCGGCTAGCGTAACATAGCCGAGCTTTGAAAGGGCTGCCGCAGCGGCCCATAAGCCGGGTGAATCGATACCATCATCGTTGGTCAATAAGATCTGGATTCTTTCTCGCATCTTTCCCCTCTAAAATTGTTTAGGGTAGTTCCTCGCAGGCGATGCCATCGTGGTCTTCGTCCAGTTTGGAACTGTAATCATTGCAGGCGTTAAAGCAAGCTTGCGCCGCAGCATGGGTTTGAAAATTGCCGCAGGTGGGGCGGCTGGCACAGTCACAACCGGCTTGCAGAGAGGGCGCGAGAGTGACAAAGGGCATGAAGGTTGCTGTGGGCACAGGCGTCTGCCGCCAAAGACCTTTGTGCCCGGCGCGGGCTTGCTGTTCAGCCTGCGCAAGCAGAGCTGCGCAGGCCAGGTCTGGGGCATCTGGCGCGGCATGGGCCAGGCCTTGCTGCACCAACTCGTAGTTGACAAAACGCCCACCGGCAAACACGTAGCGCAGCAAACGCCCGCTAAAATCCTGTTCAGAGACGTCTTTTACCAGCAGTACTGTCTGGTTCGCGATCACATCCTGGGCGGTTTGGGCGGCCTGTTGCACCAGTGCTCCGCTGGGCGGGGACTGGATGCCGGCATACCCCACCCGCAGCACCTGTCCGGCGACATTGACTTCCAGGGTTTGCCCATCGATGACGCGCGCTTCAACAGCCTGGCTGACGCCCTGATTTTGCTGCGCGCAGGGCACCGGCAGCGGGATGTTGGATGACGCGGCGAGCGTGGACAGCGGGTTAGCAGTCGGTGTATTCGGCGCAGACTGAACGCGCGTGGGTGCGCCAGCCTGAGCGATGGGCGCTGCCGGAGAAGGCCCGCCTGAAAACAGGAATAAAACAAGCAGCCCAAGCGCCGCCAGGCCCAGCCCGGTGACCAGGATGAGCATCAGAGTCTGTTGGGGCGTAAAAGGAACTTTGTTTGATTTCGGGGATGTTGTGGGCCGTCTCGTGTTCATCTGGCCCATTATAACCTACAGGTTGTTTTGCAAGTGCTGTTGAACGGCAGCGGAAAGCTCCGCCGCCGTTCAACAGAGTGCTTCTATTAGATCGCCTGGCCTTTAAACTGGCTTAAATAAAGGTGATGGTAGAAGCCCTGTTTATCTAACAACTGTTGGTGGCTGCCCTGCTCGACGATCTCGCCGTTATTGATCACGACCACGTTGTCTGCATCGCGGATGGTGCTCAGGCGGTGAGCGATGACGAAGCTGGTGCGGCCTTCCATCAGGCGCAGCAGCGCTTTCTGGATGCGCGCTTCGGTGCGCGTATCGACGCTGCTGGTGGCCTCATCCAGAATGAGGATAGCCGGGTTCGCCAGAATGGCTCGCGCAATCGATAACAGCTGGCGCTGGCCCTGGCTCAGGTTGCTGGCCCGTTCTGACAGGATGGTCTGGTATCCCTGCGGCAGTTGGCGGATAAAATGATCTGCGTCGGCCATCACTGCGGCTCGAATGCACTCTGCATCTGTCGCGTCCAGCCGCCCAAAGCGGATGTTTTCCATTACGGTATCCGCGAACAAATAGGTATCTTGCAGCACTAACCCCAACTTGCGGCGCAGGTCCGCTTTACGGACCTGGCGAATGTCTTTACCATCCACACTGATGCAGCCGTCCTGGATTTCATAGAAGCGCGTCAGCAGGTTGATGATGGTGGTCTTCCCCGCGCCCGTCGGCCCGACCAGGGCGATGGTCTGCCCGGCTTTGGCTTCCAGGGTCATGTTTTTAATGATGGCCAGGTCCGGATGGTAGCCAAACCGGACGTTCTCAAATCGTACGTTACCTTCAATTGAATCGAGCGGGAGCGCATCTGGAACATCTTCGATCTCGGCGGGCGTGTCGATAATTTCAAACACACGTTCTGCGCCGGCCAGGGCTGCCTGGATGGAGTTGAACATGTTGGCTAATTGGCGCAGCGGCTGGATAAAATTCTGCCCGTAGTTGATGAAGGTGGCGATCATGCCCACGCTGACCAACCCTTGCAGCGCCAGCCAGCCGCCAAGTCCGGCCAAGACAATGACGAAGAAGTTGCCCAACACGTTGGTCAGCGGCATGAGCAGCAGCGCGTAGGTGTTGGCGTAGACACCCGCCTGAAATACGGCCTGATTACGCTGGCGGAAGGCTTCGATGACCGATTCGTTGCGGCCAAAGGCTTTGACCACTTTTTGCCCGCTGATCGCTTCCTCTTCCACCATATTCAACTCGCCTAGCTGCTTTTGCAGCTGGCGGAAACCTTTACGGGTGTACTTGGCCACAAAATTGGTGAACCAGATCATAATCGGTACGACCAGCAGGGTTGCCAGCGCCAGCCAATGGTCGAGCACGAACATGGCGATCAGGATGCCGACCAAAGAGAGCACGCTCGCGATCAGCGCGGTGACGTTTTGCGAAACAGCCTGGTTGATCGCATCGATGTCGTTCGTCAGGCGGCTCATCAACTCGCCGGGGGGGTTCTTATCAAAGAAACTGAGGGATAACGTCTGCAAGTGTTCAAACAAATCCTTACGCATTTGCTTGAGCGCGCGCTGCGAAACCTTGGCCATCACCCAATTTGCTGCGGCCTGGAAGAAGTTGCTCAGCAGGTAAATCCCCAACATCAAGAGGGCAAGGCGGATCAACCCGGCAGAGTCCTTGCCGCCGATGAATTTGTCGATAGCGAGACCCAGCAGGTAGGGGCCTAGTAATCCCAACAGGGTATAGACCACGACAAACAACAACACGAGACTGATCGCTATTTTGAAGGGAAATAAATACTGCAGCAGACGCTGCATGGCGTGGCGGGGATCATGCGCTTTTTCGAAGTGGGCTGGCCGGCCTGGACCTCTGCCCTGCATGCGGCTGCGATAATCACTAGGCAGCTGGTGCGTTGTCTGGTTTGACATTGCTTTCCCTCCATCAATTCGCGGTTAATTCAAGCTCCTGCCGGAAGCCGTTGCCTAACTGTAAATCGTAAATTTCTTGATAAATTGGACTGGTGCGCATGAGTTCAGTGTGCGTGCCTTCAGCAGCAATCTTACCCTTATCAATCACCACAATCTTATCGGCATTCAGTACCGTGCTGATGCGCTGGGCGACGATAAAACTGGTGCGGTCCTGCATGATTTCATCCAGCGCGGCCTGTATTTTTGTTTCGGTGTCGATATCTACGGAACTGGTGCTGTCGTCGAGGATCAGGATCTTGGGTTTGGTGATTAAGGCGCGGGCGATGGCGATGCGCTGCTTCTGCCCGCCGGAGAGATTCGCGCCGCGTTCCTCTACATGCGTATCGTATCCCTGGGAAAGTTCCAGGATAAAGTCGTGGGCCTGGGCGGCTTTCGCCGCTGCAATCACTTCTTCCTCGCTGGCATTTGGCCGACCATAGCGAATGTTGTCGCGCACGGTGCCGGAAAATAGAATGGTCTCCTGGGGTACTATGCCAATTTGGGCCAGGAGAGAGTCTTCCTGGATGCCTTTTATCTCTACACCGTCGATGAAAATTTCACCCTGGCTGGCATCATAAAAACGCGGAATTAAGTTGACCAGAGAGCTTTTTCCGGCTCCGGTTGCGCCTAGAATTGCCACAGTCTGGCCGGGTTTGGCAATCAAGTTAATCCCTTCCAGTACCGGGGCATCATTGCTGCCGTTGTAATGGAAGTAAACGTTCTTAAATTCAACCCGCGCCTGAGCCTGTTCGGGCAGCGGAACTGCTGATGGGCTTGCCTGCACCTCAGGAACGGTGTCCAGGACTTCATTAATCCGCTGTGCGGAAGCAATCCCGTTGGCCCAGACGTTCGACAGCATCGTCATCATGATCAGCGGGGTCATGGTGGTAATCAGGTAGTTGGTGAAAGCCACAATCTGCCCCACCGTCAGGTCCCCGCGAATGGCTTGCAAGCCGCCCGCCCAAACGACGGTCACAATGCCGATGTTGACAAAGATGGTCAGCACAGGCCCCATGCTGGACATAAACTGCATCACGCGTACAGACTGGGCTGTGAAATCTTCATTGACCACTTCAAAGCGCTGATCTTCATATTCGGCGCGTACAAATGACTTGACCAGCCGCGCGCCGGCGATATTTTCTTGCAGCACCGTGTTAAGGCGGTCGAGTTTTTGTTGAACGGCGCGAAACAACGGTTCCATCTTAAAACTGAAAAAGACGATAACCGCTGAGGTCACCAGCAGCAGGGGCACAATCGTCAGGGCCAGCTGTTTATTGGTATTGAACATCAGGATCAGACTGCCAACCATCAACAGCGGCGCGCGGGTGCCAATACGTAGGGATACCTGCACCAGCCGTTGGAAAGCGGCTGTATCGCTGCTCAGCCGCACCATCAACTTACCGGTGGTGAAGTGGTCGAGGTTGCCGTAGGAGAATTCCTGAATTTTAACGAAGATCGCTTCACGCAGGTCGCGGGCAACGCTTTCGCCGACGCGCACGGAAAAAATGTTGTTGCCAATCGCGATAGCGGTACTGAGCACGGAAATACCCAGCATGAGCAGAGAGGTCTGGATAACGACGGTCAGGTTATTCTGCCGGATGCCCTGGTCGATGATGCGCTGGATTAGCCGGGGAATTGCCAGGTCCATGAACACCAGCGAAGTCAGTAAGGTCAGCGCCAGGAGGGCCAGTTTCCAGTAAGGTTTAATAAAATGGATAAGTTTTCGAACGTGTATCATAGATATGATTACCTAAAAAGGCGGTTATTCCGCCGGTTCATCTAAGAAAGACTTTTTCAGCGTTTCCATCGCAAAAACGATCGTATCCATCTCTTCCGCGCTCAATGAAGCCATTTTTGCCTTCATCCACTCGCGGTTCTTCATGAAGATTGTGTTCAGCATTTCGCTGCCATTAGGCGTCAGTTCAAGCCGTACATAGCGCCGGTCTTCGGTGCTTTGGTGGCGGGTTAGCAATCCCTTTTCTACCAGCGTATCGACCGCCTGGCTGATTGCGGACCGGCTGATTTGTTTTGCATCCGCCAATTCACTGACCGAGCCAATCCCTTTGCGTACATGCCGCAGGATGTGGAACTGTTCGACGGTTATATCGAAGTTCTCGGTTGCAATCGAGCGAATATTGCTGCGAATACGGTTCCAGGTTGGGGGAAAGCTTTCCCACACCCGGTCTATCGTCTCCTGTAAGGTTTCTTCAGATACAATCATCATAGGATTGGTTAACTCCTTAAATAGTTTAATCACTTAACTATTTTAACAAAGAAATTGGTTTCGTCAAGACCTGAAAACCGACTAACGAATATTTGTTTCAGATTTCATAAAATACTTAGGGGTTGACTCGTTGTTTTAAAAATGTTATAAAAAGATTAACCGGTTACGTAAACGGTTAACAGGGGGGCTTTAACGGTAGTCAAAAATAACACCATTATGGCAGTTATTCTTTTTGATACTGAAGGAAAAAAAGAAAGCTTATATTGATTGCAGTTGATCGTTACCGGTATTTCCCTTTTATTAGTACCTGGTCTGGTTTCTGAGAAGAATATTTCTCCTACTGGTTCTTTTCCAAGCTGTGGACGATCCAGCGTTGATCTGTCCCTGTTTACCCGTGAGTTGAATTTACTGAATAAAGGGATTTCTTTGGCGAAGAAAAAGTCAGCAACAATTCGGGATGTGGCTCGAGAGGCAAATGTCAGTGTTGCAACCGTCTCCCATGTCTTCAACAATACCCGGCGTGTGTCAGGCGCTACCCGGCAGAAGGTCCTGGATGCCGCGAAACGGTTGAACTATGTGCCCAGTGGCATCGCTCGAAGCCTGTCTACCAGCCGAACGAACTTAATTGGCATGGTAGTAGCCGATGTCCTCAGTCCATTTTTCGCCATGATCATTCGGGGTGTTGAAGATCGTTTGTGGCGTTATGGATATAACCTGGTGGTTTGCAGTACCGATGAGGCAGTAGATAAAGAAAGCCAGTATCTGCAACTTTTGCTAGAAAGGCGCGTGGATGGAATTGTGGTCACGCCAACGGGAAAACCACAACCTATGTTTGAAGAACTTCTCCGGCACCGCATTCGCATGGTGTTCGTTGATCGCCGCCCGCCTGAAGGCTTTGGACCCGTGATTGAGATTGACAATGTGCGGGCGGGTTACATGGCTGCGGAACACCTGATCAAGCTGGGGCACCGCAAGATTGCTTTGGTCACGCGGAACCCCTCCCTTTCAACCGTTCAGGGCCGTACCGAAGGGTATCGAAAGGCGTTAGCGGCATATCAGATCCCGATTGTTCCCGAATATATGCAGGTCATCGAAGCGCGCGTGGAGGATGCAGAAAAGGCTGTAAATGACTTGATGTGTCTGCCGCAACCGCCCAGTGCGATCATCGCAGCAAACCATTTCATCACGCTTGGGGTCTTGGCAGGGCTCCAGCATTTACACATCCCCTGCCCAGAAGAAGTCTCGCTGATCGGTTTTGATGATCATCCCTGGGTCCCCGTGTTTACGCCACCCCTGACGGTTATTACGCATCCCTTCAATGATATCTGTGACGAAACGGTGCAGACCTTATTGGCGATGCTCAAGGAGCATGATGAAGAAGAAGAGATGGGCCTGGAAGCGGAAACACAATTGGACGGCTCATTTCCAGATGTCATTCTTCCACCCATCATGATTAATCGACAAAGCTGCAAGAACCTTTTCTCGCAGAATTGATGGTTAGTGACGCTGACTTATTTACAAAACCCATGATGAGAGGAGGTGAGGCCTGACTTCAATTGCAACGATTGCTGTCCCAAATACCGTAAGATTCTTTTCAAATCTAGGAGGAGTTTTTAATGCACAGTAAAACCTTACTGCGGTTGATCGCGTTCGTGATAATCGCGACAACGCTCTTTGCGGCTTGCGCTCCGGCAGCTACGCCGACCCCGCAAGCGACAACGGCAAGCAATCCAGGTGCCAGTAATGCTGCCAATACCCCGGCAGCAAACAATGCCACTGCACCAGCAGCGGCGAATACAAAATTTCAGGGCGTGAATCTGCGTTTCGTCGGCGCGAATCACCCCTGGATTGAAGCGATTAAGCCTTTACTGCCTGATTTTGAAAAACAAACAGGCATCAAAGTGACGGTAGAGGCTTATGGCGAAGATCAGCTGAATCAAAAGCTTACCACAGAGTTCACGGCAGGCAATTCAAGCATTGATGTATTCATGCAGCGCCCTCTCCAAGAAGCGCGCGTGATGCAGAAGAATGGTTGGTATCAGGACCTCTCCCAGTACGTCAACCAGGACCCCAATTACGATTACAGTGACTTTTTCTCTGGCGCGATTGGTACCGAAACCGTGGATAAAGCTTTGACCGGTATCCCGATTGTGACCGAGCAGGAGGTTTTGTACTATCGTAAGGATCTGTTGGAAGCCGCCGGTTTGAAAGTCCCCACTACCCTGGATGAATTGAAATCCGCTGCGGAAAAACTGACGGACAAGAACAAAGGGATTTATGGTTTTGTCGCCCGTGGCCAGCGCAGCCCGCTGGTGACGCAGTTCTCCAGCTTCCTCTACAGCTATGGCGGCGATTGGTTCAATCAGGATACGCATACCGCTACGATTGATACCCCTGAAGCCTTACAGGCGATGGACCTTTACGGAACGCTGCTGCGTGAATACGGCCCTCCAGGCGTATTAAACATGTCCTGGCCGCAGGCAGTGGCTGTCTTCTCGCAGGGCAAGGCCGCTCTGTACACTGATGCAAGCTCCATTTTCCAGAGCATGCTGGACCCGAAACAGTCCGCCGTTGCAGATAAGACGGGTGTGGCTCGCTTCCCGGCCGGCCCCGCTGGCGCAAATATGTATAGCGTAACTTCATGGGGTCTGTCGATGTACTCCGGCTCCAAGAACAAAGATGCTGCTTGGGAGTTCATCAAGTGGGCGACCAGCAAAGATACCACCCTGAAGACGCAAGGCGATGGACAGGTTCCCAGCGCTCGCAAGTCGGTATGGAATGACCCGCAAGGAACTGCCAACTTCCCGCAAGATTGGGTGGAAGCTGTAAAAGCCTCCAGCGATGGGCGCAGTTATGACCGTCCGCTGGTAACGCAAGTTTCCAAGGCGCGTGACATCATTGGTCAGGCTGTGGTTACCTCGATCGAAGGTGGCGACTATAAGGCCGCTGCTCAGCAAGCCAACAAGGAATTCCAGGCCCTGCTGGACAGTGAAAAATAAAGAAAGAATTCGGTAACTGACTGTGTAGGAAGGTGTAACGGTAATAACATTACCGTTACACCTTCCCTACTAGAGTAGGAGGCGCATGTTCAGTCGTTTCGTTGACCGTTACTCTCGCTGGATTTTTCCTTTGCCCGCGGTTATATTCATCCTGGCATTGATGGTCTTTCCAATTGCATATACCGTTAGCAATTCACTCACAGCCTGGAGCTTATCCGCAGGAATTCCACGAACTTTTGTTGGATTAAAAAATTACATCAGCTTGTTTACGAACGACTCGCGTTTTTGGAATGCGGTAGTTCAAACCATTTACTTCACCGCTTTTGCCCTCGTTTTCGAAATGAGTTTGGGTGTGGCGATGGCGATTTTTATGGATGCGCGCGACTACCCTGGAAAACGAGCGGTGAACACCATTCTGCTTCTGCCCATGATGGCGACCCCCGTCGCTGTCGCTATGGTCTGGCTGCTCATGTTTGAACCAACGGCTGGGATTATTAACTACGCGCTCCTCTCGCTGCACTTGCCCATCTCCCTCTGGTTAGCCGGGTCTGCCACGGTCATCCCTTCCCTGGCTTTAGTCGATATTTGGGAGTGGACGCCGCTGATTACGCTGATCGCCCTGGCGGGCCTGACGTCACTGCCCACCGAGCCGTTCGAAGCGGCACGCGTGGATGGCGCTTCGACCTTACAGGTGATTTTTCGCATAACGCTGCCCATGTTGATGCCTACGTTAAGCGTTGCTTTTCTGCTGCGCATGATTGACGTACTGAAGACTTTCGACATTATTTACACCATGACAGGTGGAGGCCCGGGCTTTAGTTCAGAGACCCTCAATATTTACACTTATAATCAGGCTTTTTACTATCTTAATTTTGGCTATGCTTCTTCCATGCTTGTGATCTTTTTTGCCCTCGTCGCGGGATTGGCACTGCTTGTAACCTACACCCGAGGAAAACTGGAGCTGTAACGATGGCAACTACCTATTCAAACAATTTGGATTCGGACAGGCAGGCTGTTCAGGCAGCGAAAGCGCGGCGGAGATTAACCAACATTATGTATGCTTTGGGCGTTTTGTTGCTGGTTTCGTTTTACCTGCTGCCCTTCTTTTGGATGGTGCTGAACTCATTTAAAACACCTTTACAAATTAACAAACTGCCGCCTGACTTAATTTTTCAACCGACCATGCAGAACTTCAATAACGTTTTTCAGACGCAGAATTTTGGGCAGTATTTAATTAACAGTTTGATTGTTGGGTTGGGCAGCACCGGGTTTGGCTTGCTTCTGGGACTGCCAGCTGCTTTTAGCATTGCTCGTTATAACCAGCGCCGCTTGGCTGTAACCATCCTGCTTTCGCGCATGGTGCCTGGAATTACCTTCCTGGTGCCATTGTTTATTGTATTTCGCTTTTTTGGGTTGGTGGATACCTATGCATCCCTGATCCTCAGCCATTTGCTGGTGGGGATGCCATTCATTGTCTGGGTTATGGTACCGTTCTTTGAGAATATTCCGCGTGAACTGCAAGAGGCCGCAACAGTGGATGGCGCAAATGTTGTCCAGACCTTCCTGCGGGTGATCTTGCCATTAAGCGGCCCTGGGATTGTCACAGGCTCGATTTTGTCGTTTGTTTTTTCGTGGAATAACTTCATGTTCTCGATTGTACTGGCTACCAGCCGTACCAAAACTGTTCCCGTCGCTATTTATAACTTTATTTCATACGCCCAAATAGATTGGGGCGGCTTAATGGCAGCTGCCGTAGTGATTACCTTACCGATTTTGTTGCTGACGTTCATTACCCAACGTTATATTATCCGCGGGTTAACGTCTGGCGCCGTGAAGGGATAAAGGCTTTAAAGTTGATCCACCGCTAAACCTGGCGGTGGATTAACTTTATAAAAGACTGTTCACGCCACGCCCAGGTCATGGGCCTTTTTCTCTACCTCATCTTTAATATCTGTCAACGTCGGCAGGTCTAGATCGCGCAGTTCCCGGGAAACATCCTCGGCGGCAGCGGAACTCAGGTCTCTTTTATAATTCAGGTATACGTCGTGCGCAGTTTCATAGGAATCGTGATAGCGCTTCTTGGTGCTGCGCGTGGTGCTCTGGACATCATTGAGCTTGTTGCGTTGGCTCTCTGGATAATCTTTTGGATCTGCATTCAACACCGGGTCAAAAGCCTTGTGATCAATCAGATCCAATAATTTTTTTCGAGCATTGTCATCAGCCATCTTCCCTCCTCCTGGGCGGTTGGGTTATTTTTTCCCTTCCCACTGTACGAAAACCAGGCAGGGCGATCAATAGGTGATTTTACGGCCGAACGGTGGGGGAAATCCTAGGGGAGTTTGTCCAGTTCTGCCTGGATTTGAGTTTTCAAGGTTGAAAATTCCATTCCCTTGCCAACCGCGTAATCCTTAATGACGATACCCGGGAGTGGGGGTTCTTCGCCAATCATTTTCTGGATGGTTTCTTGCGAGAGGCCCCAATTGTACAGCTCCTGGAAAGTGGTCTTGCCGGTCAGGGTGTTTTCGGTGGGTATATGAACGGTTGCGGTAGGCGCGGGATTTGCTACCTCTGGCTCGGTTAAGGTGGCAAGCGGTTCAGCAGTTGGTTGGGGGGTTTCCTGTTGGGCTGGCTGCTCAATCGCCTGCTGTTCGCCATCCTGTTGCGCAATCAGCCAATCACGCAGTGCGGTTACATCGAAGGTGTCGCTTTCCAGGTCTTTCAGTGCTGTCTCCGCTGGGGTATCCGCGGGCAGATTGAACTGTTGAAGAAGTGTTGTCAGAGGGATATTAAAGGTGGTAGTCACCTGCGCGAGGGTCATCCAGCCTTTGATCGTGTTCACATCACCTGCCTCCGGCTGAACGGCTTGCCCATCGCCAGTGATTTTTCCAGAGATCGACCAGACCCCTGCGGATTGAAAGCCCAGAATGGTACCCATAAAAAGGATGATTACCAGCAGGCCAAAGAAAATGGGGGGTACGCGCATGTTGTTCTCCTTTATTTACCAATCAGGGGGATACCGACTTTGACTTCCAACGCGCCATTGCGTGGGCAGGCACCGATGCACTCCAGGCAGGCGATGCAGTCGACGCTTTTGATGATGTTTACGCTATGCACAGGCAGACCCATGGGGCAGGCTTTCGTGCAGACTTCGCACAGTTTACAGGCGCTTTCTTCACGCTTCAGGTAGATTGGGCTGAGCTTGCCCAATAGTCCACTGGCAGCCCCGAGCGGGCAGGCATAACGGCACCAGGGCCGCTCCACGAAGAAGGAAGCTACCAGGGTAACTGCCAGGATGACCACGCCTGGGGTGAAGCTGAACTCCGCCAGGTTGAGCAGGGCGGCCCAGGGATCGTAATCGCGAAAGACCATATAGCCGTAATAGATCGAGCCGCCGATGGACCAGATCAGCACCAGGTATTTCAAGTAGCGCAGATAGCGGTCAAGCATGGCCAGGCGCGCGCCACGGCGTTTGAGGCTGGTCACTGCGCGCCGGATTGGCCGGATGCGTTTTTGCAGGAAGCGGCTGAAGCTGCTGAGCATTTCCTGGATGAAACCCAACGGGCAAACCCAGCCGCAGAAAGCCGAGCGCAGCAGCAGCGCGGTGATGGCTACCGCCGCCAGCAGTACCATGTTGGAAAGATGCGTGTGGGAAACGAAGCTCCCGCCGCTGGTGATATAGCTGTAGAGCGTTTCCAGCCCACCAAAGGGGCAAAAGGCTTCGGGAGACGCAGTTAGCGTATCGCCATTTTCGCCAATCACCAGATGTTGGACGACCAGAAACAGGATAAACAGAAACACAGCGCTTTGCAGCGCCCGGCGCATACTGCGATGATTCAGCAAGCTGCGCCAGCCGCGTAGGCGGGGTTTGACACTCCCCAGTGGTTGGAGGATGAGTTTGGTTTGAGAGGACATTCATTTCTCCTTCATTAGATTGAATGACCTGAGGATAAACAAAAGATATGTACCTTTATTGAAGGAGGTGTGAAAAAAACATGAAGAAATTGCTGCGGTCAACTGGATAAAGAAACAGCAGCCGTGACTGAGCGCGGCTGCTGTTGTTCAATAACGATCGGGAATTAAGCTGCTTCAGGAATGTTTATGAATGCGGCGTTGGTCTGAGGTGAGCTGCCCGGATTGATAAGCCTTCAGAGCGGCGGGGATATTTTTCTCATCCGTCATAAAAACCTGCATGCCCTGGTTGAGCGCGCGCTGGTAGGCCGGTTCGCCCATACCGCCCGCGATGAGCACCTGACAGTCGGTGATCAGGGCAAACATGGCCTGCCCAGGGTGGATGCCGTTTTCGGGTTGGTGGTCGTGATGTTCATGGCGCGCTTTTTCACGCATTTCGCTGTTGATAATCTGCTGATCTTCCAGGGTGAGGATTTGAAAATAATGTGCCTGCCCCAGGTGAGCGCTGATGGTCTGACCATCAGCCGTTGGAATGGCGATTTTCATGCTTATATAATTCCTTTACTGTGTGATATATGGGGTAACTTCTGCTTCCAGGCTTTGTGGGGTGAACATACCCACATGAATGGCTTTTACCTGGTTATCCGCGCCAACGATAACAGAAGTTGGAAAGCTGTGAATACCCATAGCGTTAATCACCTGAGTGCCGGGGTCAAGCAGCACGGGGAAGGTCAGTCCATTCGATTGGGCAAACTGCTGGGCGCTGTCTGCCGGGTCGCCTGCATTTAGCGCCAGGATGGCGAACCCCTGCTCTTTGTGCGCTTCGTAATAGCGTTCCAGGTCGGGCATCTCGGCGCGGCAAGGCGGGCACCAGGTAGCCCAGGTATTGACCAGCACGGTTTTTCCTTTATAGTCACTTAATTTTACCGGGTTGCCCTGCAAATCTGATAAAGTGAAATCGCCCAAGGCCGCGCCAGGGTGCGGCGGGACGACGTTCTGCGCGGCAGAGCCATGCAAGCTTAACCCTAGCAAGGCGGCAAATACCAGAATGCCGCCAGCAATGAGAAGAATGTTGCGAATTTGCTCCTGCTTCCGCCGGGCAGCGACTTGTTTTCTGCGGGTGGAGGTTTTCGTTTTCTGATGGATCATTTTCTACCCTTCCTGACTGCATCCAAAGCCAAAGTTTCGGCGGAAACACAAACAGCCCGGATGGACTCATCCAGGGCCATTTGTGTTTCCGCCGGATGGAAGTCTTAGTTGAGCAGGCGTGCTAACACGTCCCCGCATTCCATCAGCAGATATTCACTACCATCGAATTTGAATTCTGTGCCGGAATACTTCGCAAATAGGATCTTGTCATTCACTTTAAGTTTGATATCCTCGTCATCGCCGACAGCGACCACCAGGCCGGTCTGTGGTTTTTCTTTAGCGGTTTCGGGAATGTACAGCCCCGAAGAAGTTTTGGCTTCTTGTTCGAGGGGCTTCACCAGAATGCGGGCGCCCATCGGTTGAATAGTCATATCGCTCATCGTTTCACTCCTCATGTTAGGTTTGGTTTACCTGTTTCCAAGATACTTTTCGATTTTGGGCCGGTCAAAACCGACCACGACTTTGCCATTAATGTCAATCACCGGCACGCCCATCTGCCCAGAGCGCTTGACCATATCGCGCGCGGCAGCCGAATCGCGGCTGACATCCACATCCTTGAAGCGGATGCCTTTCTCACGAAAATAACGTTTGGCAGCATTACAATAGGTGCAGGTGGGTGTGGTAAAAATGATCACTCGCGGCTGAGACTTTACGGCATCTGCCATGTAAAAACCTCCAAGATTAATTCGGTTTGTTCAACTGCTTCTGTTGGTTTAGATGAACAGGGCAGCAAAAAGTTACACTCGAAAGCCAAATTATCTGGCAGCAGGTAACTTCGGGAGAGAATGAGCATCCAATAGAAAGAAACTTAAGCATAGGAGAAAACGAATGGCCCAATCGAAACAGAAGTCCAGGCATACCCAAAAAGGCCGTGCAAACATGCCAAAATCACGCCGTTCCTTGCCCTATTGGATAGGCGGGGTCGTGCTTGTTGCGCTGATGTTGATCGCTGGTGCTGTCTTCTTGCGGCAGGCACAGGACCGTATTGCGGGTAGTTCGGTCCAACCGGCGGGACTGCCGGCTGAAATCTCTGCGGCACAGGCTGCCCAGAAGCGTGACCAGGGCGCGTTTATCCTGGACGTACGCGAGCCGGATGAATGGCAGCAGTTCCACATTCCTGGGGCCACATTGATTCCATTAGGCAGCCTGCAAAGCCGGCTTAATGAAGTGCCCCGCGATCAGGAAGTCGTGGTAGTGTGCCGTACCGGGCATCGCAGCGCTCAGGGGCGAGATATCCTGTTGAACGCAGGGTTCGCGCAAGTCACCAGTATGGCGGGAGGCGTCACGCAGTGGCAGGCGCAAGGCTTGCCAACCGCTACAGGGAATTAAGACCTTATTCACAAAAAGACCGGCCGCATGTGCGCGGCCGGTCTTTTTGTGAATAAGAACCAATCGGTGAGAGATTTACCAGATTTGGGTGAAGAACTGTATGCTCAATGATGAAACCATCACAACCAGCCAGGTGGTGGCACCGAGCAGAAGCGCTCTCGGGCCGGCCTTGCGAAAGGCCTGTATGTTTGTGTTAAGGCCAATTCCCGCCATGGCGGTAATGATCAGAAATTTTCCGGTCCAGCCTAAGGCCTGAATAGCAGGGGTGGGGAGCAGTGAAAAGCTGCTGATCAGCGAGGCGAGCAGGAAGCCCAAAATAAACCAGGGGAAGACTTTGGCAAGGTTGAAGTTCGTCTTGGCGCCGCTGCTGGAGCGGGCGTAGAGGAAAGCCAGCCCTAACGTCACCGGTACGATCATCAGACTGCGGGTCAGCTTGACCACCGTCGCAAAGTTACCGGCAGCGTTGCTGTATGAATAAGCCGCGGCGACAACGGAGGACGTATCGTTGATCGCTGTCCCAGCCCACATGCCAAAACCCGAGTCGGTCAGTTTGAGCAGGTGCCCGATGAGCGGGAAGAGGAACACTGCAATTACATTGAAAAGAAAGATGGTTGAGATGGAGTAGGAAATATCCTGGTCATCCGCATCAATGGCTGAAGATGCGGCAGCGATGGCGGACCCGCCGCAAATAGCCGTGCCAACGCCGATCAGGGTGGAGAGCTTGCGCTGGATGCCAAGTGCCTTACCGGCAATTAATACCGTGAGAAAAGCTGCCGAAAGGGTGAGCAAGATCACCCAGATTGACTGCTGCCCCACCCGGACCACGCTGGCCATGTTCATTTCGAAACCCAGTAAAATCACGGCTAGCTGCAAGATGTATTTTGAAGTAAATTTGAGCCCCTTGCCAAATACTGCCGGGATGCGCCATAACGATGCGATCAGGATGCCCAGGGTAATGCCGAATACAGGGCCGCCAACTACGGGGATAAAGCGGCCTAAGGTGTAGGCCAGAATACCAACCAATAAAGCAATGAGGAATCCGGCTAGATTCTCGGATAAAAATGTTTTCATCATTCATTCTCCAAATAAGTCAAAGACAATTTGTTAATCAACGTCTGTACGAATATACCAGCCGTTGATTCATTTGTAAAATAGTATAATTTTATAAAGATAATAGGTATTTGCTTATGAACTTCCGCCATCTAAAAATCTTCCTGGCGGTGTGTGATCAGGGGAGCATGACCCGCGCCGCGAAACAGTTGTACATGACCCAGCCCTCCGTCAGCCAGGTGATCGCTGAGTTAGAGAATGAGTACGCCGTGCGGCTGTTTGAGCGGTTAAATCACCGTCTATTCATTACCGCAGCCGGAGAGCGGTTACAGTCTTATGCCCGGCATATTCTTCATCTGACCGAACAGGCAGAAAAAGAATTGCTCGATATGGGCAGGCATGGCTCCCTGCGCATTGGCGCCAGCCTGACGATTGGGGCATATTTACTGCCCGAACTGCTGGCGGCCTTCCAGGCGCAAGCACCTGAGGTGGATGTTTTTTCCCGGGTGGATAATACGGCTGTCATCGAGCGCCTGATCCTTGAGGACCAGCTGGATTTTGGTCTGGTCGAGGGACCGATCCATTCCGAGCAGATTTTTGAAGAAAATTACTGCGCCGATTATTTGATCTTCATTTGCTCCGCGCAGCATCCCCTGGCTCAAAAAGGAACCGTTACGCCGGCCGACCTGGCGCAGCAGCCCTTTATCGTTCGTGAGGCAGGCAGCGGCACTCAAGATATTTTTGAACATGCCATGCAGGATGCGGGCATCAACTGGAAAGCAGCGGGGGTGTATAACAACATTGAGGCGATTAAGCAGTCGGTGCTGGCGAACCTGGGATTGGCGGTCGTCTCGCAAATTGCAGTCGCGGAAGAAATCCGCCAGGGACGGCTGGTGCGCTTAGAGGTGCCAGGGATGGTGCTCAGACGTAAATTTAACCTGATCTATCACCAACAAAAATTCTTCTCCCAGGCGATGCAGTCTTTTTGGGAGGTAAGTAAAGCCAGAATCAAGCCGGTTGAGGATCAAGTTTCCTAAACCCGCTTCTTAATGTCTTCTTAAACTCATGGAAAATCGCTGATAAGGACACCGGTGAAAATTTAGGATATCCTGTACCTGGAGTGTGAAATCGAAGTCGACGGTGACCTAAGGAATCACCGTATTGATAACAAGAATAGTGGGGAAATTTGGAGAATATAACATTATGGTACAGGAACATCCTTTTCAACAAACGGTCTTTGCCCAACCGAAAACTGTCGGGCGCTTTGCATGGCTAAAAGTCTTCCTGGCTGGGGCGGGTATTTATCTGCTCAGCCTGTTCATCATGGTTCTAACCGGGAATTCCAATCTCTTTCCAACTGTAGTAATGATCGGTAACTTTTTGGTGCCCATAACCTACGTGGCGTTTTTCTATGAACGGCGGCATTTGAGCAAGCTATCTCTGCCGGTTACGGGAATGACCTTCTTTTATGGCGGTATCCTCGGGGTGCTGGCTTCGTCGCTGCTGGAACCGATCTTTGTGCAGACAATCAATCCGCTTTCGTTCTTATGGGTGGGCTTGATTGAAGAATCGGCTAAGATCCTGGGGGTATTGGTCATCGCGAAACGCTTGCAGCATACTTCCGCGATGGACGGTTTGATCCTGGGTGCTGCGGCGGGGATGGGCTTCGCTGCTTTAGAGAGCATGGGTTACGCCTTCAATGCCTTTATGAGCAGCGGTGGCAGCCTGACCGCGACCGTGATGGTGACCCTGATGCGCGGCATTATGGCCCCAATCGGGCACGGCACCTGGACGGCGATTCTGGTAGGCGTGTTGTTCCGCGAGAGCGGTGAGAAGCATTTCCGCATCAACCGCAAGGTGATTGGCGCTTTTCTCACCGTAGCAGTCTTGCATGGTTTATGGGATGGGTTACCAGGCTTTGTCGCCACGGTTCTCAACCCGGGCGTGGATGTGCTGGTTGCTCAGACCGTTGTAGGTGGTTTAGGCTTACTCATCCTTTGGATGCACTGGCGCGAAGCAAACCGCTTACAAAAAGAACAACAGTTAGAGAAACAACAGGCCATGCAGCAGCTTCTGCTGACCAGGCTCAATTTCTAACCAGATTGAGGTTCTCGAGATTGGATTAAATCGTAGATCACCGGCAATATTGCCGGTGATCTACGATTTAATCTGATAACTTTTTGACAGAACGTGTCTAAAGGATCTTTTTGGACAGCTGCACGTTTATCTTTAGGCGGATGCAGGTTGATCGGCAGAGGCGACTACTTCGAGGAACTGGTTGACGAGCTGCTTCAGGTAAGGTTCGGGCAATGCGCCGACCTGTTTATGGACGACTTTGCCGTTGGCAACGAGCAGCATAGTTGGAATGCCCTGCACGCCAAAGCGGGTGGCCCACTCCGGGTTTTCGTCCGTGTTGACTTTAGCAACGATCAGTTTCCCGGCCTGTTCTTTCGCGATTTTATCTAAAGTGGGCGCAACCATCCGGCAGGGGCCGCACCAGGGGGCCCAAAAATCAACGATAACGGGCAGTTCGGATTTCAAAACAGTCTTCTCAAAAGCAGCATCGCTTACATAAATCGGTTCGGTCATGGTTTTCTTTCTCCTGGTCATAAAATAGAAGGACTTACAATTTCTCTTTGGGTGATAGGGCATAAGACCCTAACAAAAGTTTAGATGCTTTCAGGTGAAAAAGGTTACATACCAATTTGGTTGTCAAGCTTAATATTTTAAAAAAAGTGGTTGTATTTATCGATAACCAATGTAAAATATTTTGAACGCACCATTCCACTTTATTTTTTCATAATACAAATTAATGTTAGGTTTCCTCCTTTAGCGTTGCATGTTCCACCACGCACGACTATTTGCCATCAAAGTAACCGGAGGATGAAGGATGATCGATAAACACGATTTGTATCGTTTGCCATGGTCGATGAACGACAATGCAATTGCCTGGTTGGAAGTCTCGGATATTTGCAATATCCACTGTGAAGGTTGTTACCGCCAGCGCTTAACCGGTCACAAACCCCTTGAGCAAATCAAAGAAGAGATCTTATTCTTCAAAAAGTGGCGCAATCCGGATAACGTCTCAATTGCCGGCGGAGAACCGCTCATTCATCCGCAGATTCTGGAAATTGTGGCTTTTATCGCCGAGCAGAAAATTAAACCGGTCATTCTGACCAATGCGCGCGCGTTGACCCCAGAACTGCTGCATGAACTCAAGCAGGCTGGGCTGTCAGGTTTCACCATCCATATTGACAGCCACCAAAACCGGCCAGACTGGCATAACAAGAGTGAAGCCGAACTGAATGAACTGCGCCAATATTATGCAGATATGATTGCGGCTGAAAAGGATTTGTATCTCGTCTTTAATTCCACCGTTTATCCCTCCTCTTTCCATGAAATTCCGGACGTGGTGCGTTGGGGCAAGGCAAATATCGACCGGGTGCATGGCCTGGTATTTATTACTTATCGGACAGCGACCACCGATAAAGTGGGCCGGAATGCGGAAGATCAGGTGGTAGACCTGCGCAAGCTGAGCTATGTCACCGAGCATTTTGATGAACATTTTGTGACCGGGCCAGAAGTGGTGGAGATTATCGCGAAAAACTTCCCAGAGTACGCGCCTAGCAGCTACCTGGGTGGAAGCGTCAAACACGATTCCTATAAGTGGACGATTGGCGCGATGATTGGTTCGAAGTACGGTGAGTACTATGGTTCGGTTGGCAAGAAGACCATGGAAATCGCGCAAACGGGCCATCATTTGTGGACCGGCACGTACCTGGCGTATCTTTCCAATGCAAAGCTTGGCTCAAAGGTTTTCTTACTGTCTCCCTGGGATCCCGCTGTGCGTCGGTCAGCCAGGCGCTGGCTGGCGGATGTGGTGCGCCACCCGCTGCGCCTGTTCTCGCCGGTACGCGTACAGAGCATTGGCATTATCCAGGCGCCAGATTTAATCGGGGATGGGCGGGCGGATATGTGTGATTCCTGCCCGGATATGACGGTCTGGGATGGTAAGCTGATTAATTCCTGCCGTATGGATGAATACCGTTTGTTTGGCGGGTTCCTCTCTGTTACGGAAAATGCGAGTCAGAAAACAGGCGTGGAGAACTAAGCCGAGATGGGTATGTGGGATTCCCCCATCCGTTTTGCGCGCAGTCTGGCCGCGATCCTGAAGGCGCATCCGCAAGTGCCGGTTGGACTGGAGGAGAATGAACTGCTGCAGGTGATCCTGCGGCGGCGCAGCGTGCGCCAGTTTGCCAAACGATCGATTCCCGCCAACGTGTTTGCGGCGATCCTGGAAGCTGGGCGCTTAGCGCCCAGCACGGTCAACCTGCAAACCTGGAGCTTTGCTGCTTTTGACGCGCTTACCTGGCAGGAAACCTTTGAAAGGTCGCTCCCGTTTCATGGGGACCGGGCGGTAATCATCCTGGCGGATACCCACCGCTTGCGCTCCTTTGCGCCTGATTTGCTGCCGGAAGCGCCGTTGGTACAGCATACCGTGGCGGTGATGAATGCTTCTTTGGCCGCGATGAATATGAATCTCGCTGCTGAGGCCCTGGGCGTTTCCTCGGTGATGCTGTCAGAAACCGGGCGCACGGGGCTGCTGGATGCTCATTACTTACAGGATAGATTATGCCTGCCTGAAGGAGTGCTGCCCCTCACCACGATCATCTTTGGTTATGCTGCCGGAAGTTACCCGCCCATGCCGCCGAAGCTGCCCGCTCAGGCGGTCATCTTCAATGGTCCCTATCGAGAAACGGCTGCGGAGGTAATGCAAGCCTGGCTGGACCAGATGAAAGCGGGTTACAAAGCCAGCCATCTGCTTTCTTCGTTTGAGCGTCAGCTAAGCATATATGCGGCCAAGTTACAACAGGCTGAAGAAACGTTACGCCGGCAGGTATTGGGATAAAACAGTTTCTTTCATGAACGAGGGCGCGGAATTCTCCGCGCCCTCGTTCGCTTTTGGAAAAAGAGTGTAGACCTTTTTTTGCGCTACCAGGCAGAGCGGCAAGCGCCGCTCTGCCTGGTAGCGCAAAACCTTGAAACACACTCCTGGAAAAACATTCCCTACCAAATCTGTCTAAAAAAGAATACAATGGGAGCGCTCCTTTCGTATTGGTAGCTAATCCTTATCCATTTACTTTCTATGGTATGCATGGAATAGAAGGAATGGCGAATGCAGCATAAGCAATCCTGGGAACGTTTTATTCAAAACAATGATTCAGGTGACCTACAAGACCTGCGCAAAGACCTGATTCTCGAAATTGCCGCGGGCGCTTTTGCCATCGCTTGGATCTTCATGATATCTGCGATTGGATACAACGGCAATCGGCTCAATCTGTTTGTTGCGCTGCTCCTGTTTATTTCATCGCTGTGCAGCATCTGGCTGCGCAACCGCAGCTTCCCTTTTGCGCTGTATATACTGCTGGGGGGAATGATCAGCAGTATTGCCTGCCATAAATTATTGATTCCAGGCAGCCTGGCGCAGTTCTTTTGGTCGATTCCGGTGGTGGTTTCGGCGCTGTTAGTCTCGAACCTGAGCGTTTTTGTCATCGCTGTCATTGTGAATGTCGTCAGCCTGATCGTGACGCGCGTGCTGGGGGTAGCCCTGCTGGATCCCATCCAGGTATTGGCTCCCACCCTGCTGATTTACCTGACCGCATTCGCATCCTGGTTGAGTTCGCGTCAGATCCACAGCGCGATGGGCTGGATGCAGAGCAGTTATTCCCAGGCTCGAGAATGGTTGGAACAACTGCGCGATGAACGCATGGCCCAGGCCCGCACGATCAAAATCCTTGAGGAAGCTTACACGCGCATTGAGCGCTTGAACTATTTGTTTCAGGAAGCGCGTATGGCTGCTGAAGAAGCTCGCCGCCTGAAGGCGGAGTTTGCCGCCAACATCAGTCATGAGCTGCGCACGCCGTTGAACCTGATTATTGGTTTTAGTGAAACCATGGCGAATGCCCCTGAAACCTATGATGGCGTGCGCTGGTCTCCGGCGCTGCGTGGTGATGTGGAAGAAATCTACCGCAGCAGCCAACATTTGCTTTCGCTGATTGACGATATTCTCGACCTTTCTGCGCTGGAAGTGCGCCGGTTGGGGCTAAACCTGGAAGAAGCGCGCCTTGGACAGGTGGTTGACGAAGCCGCGGCGGTAGTGCGCGGCTTATACCAGGCAAAACGGCTGTACCTTAAGGTAGATACGCAGCCAGATATCCCTCCGGTATTAATCGATGCCACGCGCATCCGCCAGGTTTTAATCAACCTGCTGTCGAATGCCAGCCGGTTTACCACAACCGGTGGGGTGACGATTACCACGCGCATTGTAGAGGATGTGGTTCTAATCGCGGTCTGTGACACAGGCATTGGCATTGCTCCGAAGGATGTGCCCAAGGTGTTTGAAGAGTTTGGACAGGTGGATGGTTCGCTCACCCGTGCGTATGGCGGCACCGGGCTGGGCGTGCCTTTAAGTAAGCGTTTGATCGAAATGCATGGAGGTGAAATGTGGCTGGAGAGCAAAATTGGCACCGGTACCACCTTTTACTTCACGCTTCCCTTAATTTATGCGCCAGTGAAAGGGGAGGGAACCTGGAAGTCGCCTGAATTACCGGCTGCACCGCTGACGAAAAAAGTGTTCCGTAAAAGTGTGTTAGTGATCGAACCAGACCCATTGCTGTTGCGTGCTATGCGCCGCCAGATCAGTGATCACGACCTGATTCAGGTGACGGAGGTTCAAACCCTGCCCGGATTGATCCAGATGCACCAGCCGGTGGCGTTAATCGTGGATCAGGAGTTCATTAACCTATCCACGTTTCACGAAAACTGGTTGTCGAAAGTTCCGCCGGACCTGCCGGTAGTACGCATGTCATTAATGGGTAGTTTACTGGTCGCGCAAGAACTGGGCATTCAAGGCTACCTGGTCAAACCGGTTTCACGGGATCAGCTGCTGGACCTGATTGCAGATATCCCTGGAGAGATCCGCCGCATCTTGATTGTGGATAATGATTTGCAGCTGCTTGAGTTATTTGCTCGCATGCTCGAATCTGCTGGGGGCGTATACGAGCCGGTCAAAGTGGCTTCCGGGGAGGACGCGCTGCAGGTGATGCGCGAACACCCGGTAGACCTGGTGCTGCTAGATGTGATCTTGCCGGAAATGAGCGGCATGGATGTTTTACGCGTAATGAAGCAAACTGCCGCGTTGGCGCAAGTCCCGGTAATCATGGTCACCGGGCAGTATCCTGAAGGGCTCGTCCCGGCGAACCCGCTTTCGGTTTCGCTGTATCGCGAAAATCAGGCTTCCCTATCCGAGACGATCAACTATCTGGATGGGATTCTGAAGTCGCTCCCGAAGGAACATCTCCAGCCTGTTGGAGGCGTTCCAGAGTCTCCTGAAGCTTAAGGCGTTCCACCGGCTTTTTGAGGTAGGCTTTGGCGCCCAATGAGAGCGCCAGTTCTGGCTCTTTTACAACTGAACAGACAATGACAGGTATTTCAGCCGTGCTCTGATTCCTTTTTAACGACCGCAGCACCTGCCAGCCGTCCATAGCAGCCATCATCACATCCAGTGTAATGAAGTCGGGATGGTTAGCTTCGGCGAGTTGCAAGGCTTCCTGTCCGTTAAAAGCATGAATAACCGTGTAGCGGCTGGGGGCAAGGTAGCGTTCAAACAACTGGTGGAGCGCGGCATTATCGTCCACGACCAGCACGGTTTTCTGTTCCGAACGCGGCAGCGCGACGGTGATCTGGGTTTGCCCTGCGACTTGGGCCTGGAGCAAACGCCCACCCTGCTGCGTCACCAGCAGGGTGGTGATTTGCCAGTTCGCCTCATCCGGGGAAAAGGCCGGGATCGGAAAGGAGAATTTAATTTCTACCAGGTTCCCGGCTGGTTGGCAGTCAATCTGCACCTCACCGGGTTCTTTTTGAACGATGCTGCGCAGTAGTTTAAAGAAAGCCTGGCGGGTAAGGGTAGGGTCAACCATGACGAGCGGCAGGCTGCCGGGCAAATTGAGTTTTACCTGGGTCTGGTGTTGGTTCATGAAGGTAGACATCATCCAGACTACGTCGTCCAGCAGGACCTGGATCTCATAGGCATGGCGGTCGAGCACCCATTGGTTGAGTTCTTCTTGAAGCTCCTGCACTTCATTGGTTTCGCTGTCTGAAAAAGCCGGGATAGCCGCGTCTGAAACCACTTTTCTTTCCCACAGCAGCATCGCTACAGCATCCAGGCCTTTGTGGATTTCTCGCTGCAACTGGCGCAGGCTGATTCCCAGTTCACTTTCGACCTGCCCGGTGCTCATACCCTGGATGTAGCGGTAGCGCATGGCCCGGTAGCAGCGGCCTTCTGGCGCAGAGGCGGATTCTTGCTGAGGGCGCAGGGTCTCGATCAGGTCTTTTAGCAGGCTGCGAAGTTTTTGCGCGCGGGTAACCCGGTTACCATTATCCACCAGGTCAATTTGCGAAAGGAGCGGGTGTGTTTCCAGATAAGCAGTGTCATAGAGGTGCTCTAGAGCATCTTTTACCTGTTTTCGGAAAGCAAAATCGAGCATCATTATTTTTGGCGCAAACCCGGCAAAATCTTGGCGTTTTTCAAGAGAAGTCGCCCTTATACTTATAGCAACCGCTTACAGCGTTCGCTGTAGGCGCCGGCTACTGCATCAGAGAATTCTACCATCCATTTTTTGTAAAGGAGAAAGATATGGTAAGCAGGAGAACTTCACTTTGGGTTACCATGCTCGTGTTGTTTTCATTTGTGGCTGGTTTGATGGGCTGCGCGCCGGCAGCTCAACCGACGGCAAGCTCAGCCGAACCAACGAAACCTGCTGATGCTGCTCAACCAGCAGCTCCCGCCGAAGCGACCAGCGCCCCCGCTGCCAGCTCTGGTGGTCAGGTTGAACTACGTCTGATCTGGTGGGGCTCTCAAGCCCGGCACGATCGGACCATCGAAGTGGTCAAGCTGTTCGAACAGAAATACCCGAACATTAAGATCACTTATGAATTCGCTGGTTGGGCGGATTACTGGACCAAAGTTACCACGCAGGCCGCTGGAAATAACCTGCCCGATATTATGCAGCAAGACTATGCCTATATTTCGGAATGGTCAAAAAAGGGCCTGATAATTCCGTTGGACCAGTACAAGACCGATGGCACGTTAAAGTTTGATGATGTCGCTCCGGCTTCGTTGGAAGGTGGCATAATCGATGGCAAACTCTACGGCGTCAACCTGGGCAACAACTCCCAGACCATCCTGGTCGATGTAGATGCCTTCAAGAAGGCTGGCGTCGATCTGCCGAGCCAGACCTGGACCTGGGCCGACTTCGAAAAGATTACGAACGAACTGCATGATAAACTGGGCATCCCGGGCATGAGCTATGGGATGTGGAATGACCAGTTCTTCAAGAACATTATGCTGACCACTGGACAGCAGTTCTACGATCCTAGCGGCAAAAAGCTTGGTTTCACCGATCCGCAACCGCTGGTAGATTACTTCAATATGCTGCTGCGCTTGCAGAAGTCGGGCGCAATGGTCTCGCGTGAAGATGAAGTTGCCAACAAGTACACCGTGGAAACCGACCCGATCATCAAGGGTAAGGCTGCTATGGCTTATACCAACAGCAACCAGATCATCGCCATGTGGAACGCGGCAGGCGCCGATCGCAATTTCGCCACCTTCCCGATTCCGCGCTATGACAAACCCGCGAACTATTACAAACCCTCCATGTTCTTCTCGGTCACGGCGAACTCCAAGCACCCGAAGGAAGCCGCCATGTTCATTGACTTCTTCAATAATGATCTGCAAGCCAATGAAATCCTGATGGCGGAGCGCGGCGTGCCGATCGCTGCCCACATCCGCGATGGTTTGAAACCCAAGCTGGAAAAACCGCAGGCGGAAATGTTCGATTTCATCGCTCGTCTGGAAGGCAATACAACGCCGATCCCCGCGCCAGATCCAGCGGGTCATCCGGATGTCGTCAACAACGTCTGGCTGCCGCAGGTGGTTGACCCCATCATGTATGGGCAAGAAAAACCTGAGCAGGCAATGGCTACCCTGATGACAGAAGCAAACGCTATCCTGGCAAAGAACAGTCAGTAGTCATCAAATTTCAAAATGCCAGGTTGGGCGAAACTTTACCCAACCTGGCATTTATCTGTTTTATCTATTACCCAGGATTGGTGCCGAATGTTCCCTTCAAATCAAAAAGCTGTTCAACCAGTTCCCGTTGAGGAAACCAGGCCCGTAACTCGCCCGGTTTCGGCAGCCAGGCGAAAGAAGAACCGCTTTGAAAATCTGGTTGGATATCTCTTTATTTCGCCCTGGTTGATCGGTTTTATTGCGTTTACCGTCATCCCCATTGCAGCATCCTTTGTCCTGGCTTTTACGCAATATGATATTCTTTCTTCCCCAAAATGGGTTGGTTTTGCCAATTACAACCGCATGCTTTTTAAGGATGGTCGTTATTGGAAGTCGGTGATGGCGACATTTTATTATGTCTTCACCGCCATTCCACTGCGCCTGGCATTCGCGCTGCTGGTTGCAATGTTGTTGAACAACCGCCACCGGTTTACATCCGTTTTCCGAGCGTCTTTTTACGCTCCTTCGATTGTCGGTGGCAGCATTGCAGTCGCAGTTATGTGGCGGCAGGTATTTGGTAAAGAAGGTCTGGTCAATTTTATCCTGGCGGCAGCCGGTATTCCGGTTGTAAACTGGCTCGGAAATCCTTCGACCGCCATCTGGACCTTGATCATTCTGGCGATTTGGCAGTTTGGTTCGCCCATGTTGATCTTCTTAGCCGGGTTAAAACAGATCCCGAATGAACTTTACGAGGCAGCCTCGATCGATGGCGCGGGCAGTGTGGCCCGCTTCTTCCGGATTACCCTGCCCATGCTCTCGCCGGTGATCTTTTTTAACCTGATCATGCAGATGATCAGCGGTTTTCTGGTGTTTACGCAGGCCTTCATCGTTACCGGCGGCGCGCCCTTGGATACGACGCTTTTCTACGCGCTTTATCTTTACCGGCGGGCTTTTGAAACCTTTGAGATGGGCTATGCTTCGGCGATGGCCTGGGCCCTGCTGCTGATTATCGGCATCTTTACTGCCCTCACCTTTAAATTTTCCAGTTATTGGGTATATTACGAACAGAAGGAGAGTTAACCTATGGTAACCGCATCCTCCTCTCCAGTTACACCCTTTTTCAAAAGAAGATCAACCCGCGAGGCCCTGGTATATTACGTTTTCACCGTTATTTTCGGCCTAATTATGATTTACCCCATTCTCTGGCTGTTTGCCAGTTCTTTGAAAGGGCCGGACGAAATTTGGACAAACATGGCGTCTCTCATCCCGCATAAAATCGCCTGGACAAACTACATTGAAGGTTGGTCTGGTTTTGGCGATTTTAACTTTGGCGTCTTTTTCAAGAATTCCTTAATGTATGCGGGGATTGCCACTATCGCCCAGGTCTCTTCATCGGCGGTCGTTGCCTACGGTTTCACGCGCATCAAGTTTTTTGGGCGCGGGTTCTGGTTCACCTGCATGATCCTGACCCTTATGCTCCCCTCGCAGGTGCAGATCATTCCGCAGTACATCTTCTTCAGTAAGATTGGCTGGGTGAACACTTACCTGCCGCTGCTGGTGCCGCGCTTTGGTGGTTCGGCGTTCTTTATCTTTATGATGATGCAGTTCATCCGGGGTATTCCTACAGAGTTGGATGAAGCTGCTTCGATGGATGGCTGCAGCAAAGCTGGCATCTTTTTCCGCATTATCCTGCCGCTCATTCAACCGGCGATGATTACCGCCGCGATTTTCGCCTTCTATTGGACCTGGGAAGATTTCTTAACCCCGGTCATTTACCTCAATGCGCCGAAGCTGTATACCGTGTCGCTGGCACTGCGCTCATTTGCCGATCCCAGTTCCGCGACAAACTGGGGAGCAATCTTCGCCATGTCCAGCCTGTCGCTGGTGCCGGTGTTTGTCATCTTCGTGTTCTTCCAGCGCTATTTGGTAGAAGGGATCAGCACAACGGGTTTGAAAGGATAAAACAATGCAACAGCCTAAAATTCGATTTGCCACGATTGGCTTGAACCACAACCATATTTATGGACAAACCAACTTCATGCTGGATGCAGGTGGAGAACTGGTTGCCTACTATGCCAGCGAGCCTGAGCTTGCAGAACGTTATGGTCAGGTTTACCAGGAAGCAAAGCTGGCGCGCAGCGAGGCTGAGATTCTGGAGGATGAATCAATCCAGTTGATCCTTTCCGCGGCGATTCCCAGTGAACGCGCGCCGATTGGTATTCGCGCGATGCAGCACGGCAAAGATTTTATGAGTGATAAAGGCGCTCCGACCACTTTCGCGCAACTGGATGAAGTGCGCCGGGTGCAAAAAGAAACCGGACGGATTTATTCCGTTTGCTTTAGCGAGCGCTTCGAAGTTCCGGCAGTGGTCAAAGCGCAGGAATTGGTAGCCCAGGGACGGATTGGAAAAGTCGTGCAAACGATTGGTATGGGGCCGCACCAGATTGGACTGCATAATCGCCCGGACTGGTTCTTCCAGAAGGATTGCTACGGGGGCATTCTGATTGATATCGCCTCGCACCAGTTTGACCAGTTCCTGTATTTCACCGGCTCGACTGAGGCGAAAGTCACCGGGGCGCACGTGGCCAATTATAAGTATCCGCAGTACCCAGAGTTCGAAGACTTTGGTGAAGTGATGGTCCAGGGCAACGGCGGCACCGGGTATGTGCGCGTGGACTGGTATACCCCGCAGGGCCTGGGCGTGTGGGGGGATGGCCGGCTGACGCTGCTGGGCACTGAAGGCTACATTGAAATCCGTAAATATATCGACCTGCTGGGCCGAGAAGGAAACAATCACCTGTTTCTGGTTACCCAGGATGGGAAAGAATATCTTGACTGCGCGGATGTTGAGCTGGTTTACGGGAAGCAGCTCGCCAATGATATTATCAACCGCACCGAAACCGCCATGCCCCAGGCGCATTGTTTCCGGGCGCTTCAGTTGGCTTTAGAGGCCGAAGCGCAGGCGAAACGCTTAGGGAATCTGGCAAATGGCGGCTGAACCCCTGCGCATGGCAGTTGTTGGCGCCGGCGTTGGTCGCCAGCATGCACAGGCTTTTGCGATGAATCCGGGGTTGTTTGAGGTAAAAGTCATTTGCGATGTAAACCTGGAGCGCGCGCAGTGGGTGGCTGAAGAAGCCAACGTCCCGCAGGCAGTTTCGGATCTTGAAAATCTTTACACCCGGGACGACCTGGATGTGATCGACCTATGCACTCCGTCTGGCCTGCATTACCAGCAGACACTCAAGGCGCTGTGGGCCGGGAAGCATGTCATTTTGGAAAAACCGGCTGCCAGCTCCCTGAAGGAAGTGGACGAGTTAATTGCCGCAGAACAGCAAAGCGGCCGCCGGGTGATGCCCATTTACCAGTATCGCTTTCGTAACGGCGTCCGGCGCTTGAAACACCTGGTCAACCAGGGCATCCCCGGACCGGCTTACCTTACCACCGTAGAAACCTGCTGGCGGCGGCGGCCCAGCTACTACGCCACCTGGCATGGCAAGTGGGCCACTGAACTGGGCGGTGCGGTGGTTACTCTGGCAATCCACGCCAATGACATCCTGTATGATGTACTGGGCCCGGCTAAGAGCGTTTTTGCGCGGATTAAAACGTTGGTCAACCCAATTGAAACTGAAGATACCCTCTCCGCTTCGCTTGAGATGGCAGATGGTTCGCTTGCATCAATCTCTGTGACTACGGGTTCCACGCACGAGATCACCCGCCAGCGTTTCTGCTTTCAAAACCTGGTAGCAGAGAGCAATACTGCGCCCTACCGGTTTACAGCGGACCCCTGGACCTTTACTGGAGATACGCCTGAAGCGGATGCGCAGATCCAGGCGGCGCTGGCTGACTTTGTTCCACTGGCGGAGGGATTTGAAGGCCAGTTTGTCGATTTTGCGGCAGCGCTGCGAGAGAACAAACCTTTCCCGGTGAGCCTGCAAGATGCCCGCCGCTCCATCGAGTTAATCACGGCGATCTATGCTTCAGCCTGGTCAGGCCAGCCGGTGGACTTGCCTTTGGGGCAAGATCACCCCTTGTACGCGGGGTGGCTTCAGGCTGTGCCGGAGTAGCCGTATGGAGAGATGGAATAAGCCACAGCCGCCAGAGCTAAACCGGCGGCTGTGGCTTATATTTTACTGAAGTTGGCTTAGAACCTCTTTTGGGGCCAGAATAAACACTGCCTCTGGATCGAGGTAGGGCTGGACAGCAGGGTCGAGCGGGCTGATCATGGTCAGTTCCACTTCCTGCTTCAGCAAGTCACGTAAATACAGGCGGACTGCCAGGTAATGCTCAAACGTCAGCGGAGGATCGAGTTCGAGTAAAAAGTCGATTTCCGCTCCGGGCCGGGCCTGGTTGCGTACGTGCGGGCCAAACAGGACGAGGGTCTTTATGCCTCTTTTGCTCAGCTCGGGAAGGTGATTTTGTAACTGGTCAAGGATCGCGCCGCGGGTGATCAAGGGTTCTCCTGGATAAAATTATGACTAATTTTATCCAAATAACGTCAAACAGGGAAGCCCCCTCCCTTCGGATTTGTTCATTGAATGCACCAGCCGGTACTTGCAGCACATTCAATGAACGATTAAGAAGCTTCGGGCAGCGCCTGGCCTTTAAATTGACTGTAGTAGAGGCGCTGGTAAAAGCCTTTTTGCGCCAGCAAACTGCGGTGGGTGCCCTGTTCGATCACCTCGCCGCCGTGGATTACCAGCACCTGGTCGGCATCCCGAATGGTAGAAAGACGATGGGCGATTACAAAGCTGGTGCGGCCTTTCATCAGCCGCAGCAGCGCTTCTTGCAGATGATTTTCGGTGCGCGTGTCACCGTTGCTGGTGGCTTCATCCAGGATCAGGATGTCTGGATCCGCCAGAATGGCCCGTGCAAACGCCAGCTGCTGGCGCTGGCCCTGACTGAGATTGCTGCCCCGTTCTATCAGCACCGTTTGATAACCGTCTGGCAGGCGGTGAATGAATAAATCGGCATTGGCCAGCTGCGCAGCGGCAATTACTTCTTCATCTGTAGCTTCAAACCGCCCATAGCGTATATTCTCCATCACAAGTATCGGCAAACAAGAAGTTATCTTGCAGTACCAGGCCTACTTTGCGGCGCAGGTCATCTTTTTTAAAGGTGCAAACGTCCTGGCCATCATCGTAGATTGCGCCGCTATCGACATCGTAAAAACGGGTCAGCAGGTTAGCGATGGTCGTTTTACCTGCGCCCGTTGGGCCGACCAGGGCGACCATTTGCCCGGGGTGAGCGTGCAGGTGGACGTTTTTCAATACCGGCACGCCGGGTTCATATCCAAAGTTCACACCTTCCAGGCGCACTTCGCCTTTGACGTGTTCCAGCGGCATGGCATTTTGCACATCCATTTCAGGAATTTCGTCCATCAGTTCGAAGACTCGTTCCGCGCCTGCCAGCGCGGCATAAACACCGCAGCCCAGCCCACCGGCTGCGCCCAGCAGCGCCAGCCCTACCATCCGTAATCCGGTCTGGGGGATAACCTGGAAATCAAGGTTCGCAATGCCCACATCGACAATACGCTGCACCATCCTGGGCTGCATCAGGTCCATGGATACTTCCAGCAGCATCAGTAAGGGGGCTAATATTGCTCAACGCCAGTAAGGTTTTAAAAAATTTCCGAGCTTTAATCCTGAACTCATCGAAAGCCACTCATATTTCGTTAAGAAGATCGATCCGAAAAGCCCTGCTTGTGTTTTGGTTGCGCGCGGCTGCAGCCGCGCGCAACCAAAACACAAAACAACTTTAGGATAGGTTATAAATATATCATTCCTACTTCTAAAAACAGAAGCGCAATATCAGTATGGGCCTGGTTTTGCATTGATTGTAACGGCATCCTCGGTGATCGAAAATGATGCGATTCCACCAATTTGTAAAGTTATCAGTTTGTTGGATTTTGCGCGGTTCGGCTTATAATCTAACAATTCCAAAACGATGAAAAAACCAATTCTAACCTTTTTACTGATTATTTTTTTGACCACATCAGCATGCGCGCTGCCTGTGGCTACCCAAAAACCAGCCGAAATGCCAAAGCAGCCGGCTGAGACAGCGCCCGCGCCCGTGGATCAAATTGCCACGCTTACCGGCGAACTCTTCTCCTTCGGTGGCGCCACCCCAGATGCCTCAGGAACAGCCATGCCTCAGGCGGCTGGAACTCCAGCCATTCAGAAACGGAGCCTGCCTGCCGGGGTGGTCAACATTATGGTGCTGGGCTCCGATTACCGTCCGAACGCAGGACACCGCACGGATGTCATTATGCTGGTTTCGGTGAACACAGTCAAACAACAAGTCAGCGTGATTTCTTTCCCCCGCGATCTGTACGTGCCCATCCCTGGTTGGACCACCCAGCGCATCAACACTGCCGAACCGCACGGCGGTTTCAGCTTGCTGGCGGATACCATGGAGCAAAACTTCGGCGTGCGCCCGGATTACGATATCCTGGCAGATTTCTCTGAATTTAAAGGGATTATCGACAGCCTGGGTGGGGTGGACGTTTACGTTGGCTCAAACCTGGTCGACCGGTGTGATTTACCCGTTCAAAAAGATGGCAAGTGTTCTTTCGCTTCTGGTTCGCATCACATGGATGGTACCACCGCACTCTGGTACATCCGCTCGCGGCATACCTCCAGTGACCTGGACCGCCTCCGCCGCGAGCAAGAGGTGTTGATGGGAATCTTCGTCCGGCTAATGTCCGCGGGAGCCGTCGAACATCTACCGCAGCTTTTTAAACAGTATCAAAGCAGTGTAAAAACCAACCTGACGGTTCAGGCGATTGTGCCTTTGCTGCCTACCGCAGTGAAGGTGTTCAACGACCGCAAACAGATCCGGCGCTATGCTCTGACGGTGAAAGAAGCGCAGCCTTTCGTCACCAGCACCGGAGCGCAGGTCTTACTGCCAGATTATGCGCGGATTAGCCAGCTGCTAGACGAGGCAATTTTTCAGCCCTGATATACCGGTTTTCATCACTACAATCCCTGTACAGGATAAGAGATTTCTAAATTTAAGGGAAAGGTGATTGACGAAACGATATTTTCTTAGTATTATTAATGGGAACGCTCCCAGAAATTAATTTCCACAGCATCGATGCGTGGATCACTTGCTATAAACGTTCTTTTGTGTCGCACTTTAACCTTTGCCAAGCGGGGCGCTGCCTTACTTATTCGCTTTTATAGATCCTAATTGCGGAATTCATGTGTCTGGCAAAGAGCACGCTTAAAGATCCACTCCTTTTTATTCGTATTATTTTATTGGTTATCATCTTCACCTGACGATTAGATTTGCACCGAATGGGAGCGATCCCAGTGAGTAGGGAAATGGTGACCATCAAAGAAATTGCCGCGCTTGCTAAGGTTTCACGTTCAACTGTCTCAAGAGTCATTAACAATGACCCTGCCGTCAGCGAAGCGACCCGTTTGCGCGTCAAGCAGGTGATTGAACAAATCGACTATCACCCGAATATTGCGGCCCGGCGGCTGGCGGGCGGGCACACAGGGGTCATCGGACTGCTGGTGCCGATGGGTATTTCGAATTTATTCGAAGATCCATATTTCCCTCTGATTGTGCAGGGTGTTTCCTCCATTTGTAATTCAATTGAACATACTGTGGTGTTATGGCTGGCAGAGCCGGAATATGAACGGCTCACGATCCGGCAGTTTTTGCATAATCACATCATCGATGGTGCTATTATCGCTTCTAATCTGATCGATGATCCACTATTGAATGCGCTGATCGAAAGTGACCTGCCATTTATTCTCATTGGGCGGCATTTTGCAAGCGCAGACGTTTCTTACGTGGATGTCGATAATCAGAACGCTGCTTTTGAAATGGTTTCCTATCTGGCCCGGACCGGCTTTACCAGCATTGCTACCATTACCGGGCCGCAAAACATGATTGCGGGTTTTGACCGCCTGGCAGGCTACCAGAACGCTATGCACCATTACGACCTGCCAGTCCTGCAGGAGATGATCGTCGAAGGCGATTTCTCCGAACAAAGTGGTTACAACGCTATGCTGAAACTGCTCTCCGTTCATCCGGAAGCGGTCTTCGTAGCGAGTGACAAAATGGCTTTAGGCGCAATGCGGGCTATCCATGAAGCTGGCCTGCGGGTGCCAGAAGACATTTCTATTGCTGGGTTTGACGATATGCCATTTGCTGCCAGCAGCGATCCTCCACTGACCACGATGCGTCAGCCAATCCAACACTGCGGAGCGGTCGCTGCCCAAACCCTGATCGACATGATCGATCACCCTTCGGCAACGCACCATCATCTCATCTTGCCAACCGAGCTGGTGATTCGCTCTTCATGTGGATTACCAAAGTTAATCCGTATTCACAAAAAGGAGGGTAAAATTCATTAAATATCACATATGTTACAATTCTGTTTCGCCAAGAAAGCTTTTTGGTTCCGACCATTTAGGGTCACGATCACTGATTCAACCAATTTGATTTCGTGTTGTGTGCCCGATATCGCCGGACATACAAAAGGTTCCCAAAAGGGAATATTTCACTTCCGGAAAGAAGGAGAAAGAAATGTCTGAGAAACGCATTAATCGTCGCAGTTTTCTGAAGAGCGCTGCTCTGGCTGCTGGCGCGACCGCCTTGGCCGCCTGCGCCCCCAGCGCCGCTCCGACTGCTGCCCCGGCCGTTGAGCCTACTGCTACTACGGCTCCAGCCGCCCCTGCCGCCCCCGCCGAACCTACGGCTACTACAGCTGCTGCGATGCCCGCCGAACCTACGGCTACCACTGCCGCTGCCGCCCCTGCTTCGGCCGGGTCCATTCCGCGCAACGAATCCCTGTACTTCAATGGTCAGCAGTGGGGTTCAGTCAAAGGCTGGAATCCCTATTCCCCGAACAACAATAACGCTATGGCAATCGCTCAGCAAGATAACTCCCGGGTTATCATGTTCGAAACGCCATATCTTTATGACATGCTGGATGGCAAGCAGTACCCACTGCTGGCGGATGGCGACTATGCCTGGGATGATAAGACCACCCAGGTCACTTTCAAGCTGAAATCGGCCGCGAAGTGGAGCGATGGCACCCCGGTTACTGCCGACGACGCCGCTTACACCTGGGCAGCTCACGTCAAATACAATACTCAGCAAAGCACCATCTACAAAGATTACATTGATACCGTCGAAGCTGTTGATCCTCAGACGGTTGTGATCAAGGCCAAGCTGGGAACGAATGGCAAAGCAGTTAACCCGCTGCAAATCAAGGCTTACTTGAGCTCTGTCTATGTACTCCAGAAAGCCTGGACTCAGACGCTGGAAGCACGCGTCGGCGGGGATGCGACCAAATTCACAGAAGACCCCTCGGAAGACGTGGTTTACTCTGGGCCGTATCACAAGTATTTCGCCGATGACACCAAAGTCATCTACGTCCGCGACGACAATTACTGGGGCAAGGACGCCTCCATGTGGGGCAAACTGCCCATTCCGAAGTACCTGGCGCATACCATCTTCAAGGATAACGCTGCCGGTACCACGGCTTTGCAGGCGGGCGAGGTCGATGTCAGCCAGCAGTTCAATAGCAATGTTCAGGATCTGTGGCTGAAGCAGAACCTGCCCATTTCCACCTACCTGCCCGAAGCTCCATACAATATTGGCGCCAGCCTGCCGACCGCCTGGTTCAATATGGCCGCTTATGGCCTGGATCAGCTCGCTGTCCGCAAAGCCATCGCCATCGCTGTGGACTATGACACCATCATCGCCAACGCGATGACCAACCAGTCGGCGACCTTCGAACAGGTTCCGCGCTCCATTATGAACCCGACCGCCGGCGAGCAGGCGTTGTACGACCAAGCGGCCGTCAAGGACTTGCAGTGGGTTGGCAAGGACGTTGAAGGCGCTAAGAAGCTGCTAGACGATGCCGGGATTAAAGACACAGACGGCGACGGCTGGCGCGAATACAAGGGCAAGAAACTGTCCTACGTAGCGACCTGCCCGAACGGCTGGTCTGACTGGCAGGCGGCGATTGAAGTGGTTGCTGCCGCTGGTAAAGCCATTGGGATCGACATTACGACGAACTACCCTGAATGGGCCGTTTATCAGACGATCGTCACCAACTGGCCGCTGCCTGAGAAGTACGACATCTTCATGATGGGCAGCAATGGCGCTGGCCCGACGCAGCCTTGGGGCCGCGCTCGCCAGTTCATGAGCAGTGAATTCGCGGAAACCAAGAACAACTGGAATGGCAACTTCGGCGACTACAAGAACCCAGATGCCGATAAGATCATCCAGGCGATCCCGCAGGAGACCGACGCTGCTAAGCTGAAAGAGTACTACACGGAACTCACCCGGATCTACCTGACCGACATTCCGTCCTTCTCGCTCATGTATCGTCCGCAGTCGTTCCATACCGTCAACGAAAGTGTTTGGACTGGATTCCCGCACGAGAACGATGGCACTAACCCGCCTGTTCCGCCGCTGGATCTGACTGACGGCTGGAGTATCGCAGGTCTCTATAACCTGAAGCTCGTCAACTCGTAACCTTTATTTTTATGGAACAGCCATGTTTCGCTAATCTGGAACATGGCTGTTCCAAAAGGGGTAATTTGCGATACAGTCGTATGATTAAGATATCGGGAAGCAATAGACAGCGTTTTTGGGAAGAGGTGCCGCATTGAAAGGATACAGACGATATTTCCTTATCAAGCTGATGTGGTTTTTGGTTACTTTTGTTTTCGCCTTTATCCTGAACTTCATCCTGCCTCGCATGATGCCAGGGGATCCCGTGGCGGTGATTACCGCAAGTGTTTCCCAGGGGGTAAACAGTGTAAGTGGGTCACAGGCGATTTACAACCAATATGCAGAATTGTTCGGCACCAAGAAGCCTATGATCGAACAATTCTTCATTTATGTAAATAATGTAGTTCATGGAAATTTGGGTACATCTTTTAGCCAGTATCCCCGGTCTGTGGCGGATATTATTGGCTCGGCGATCTGGTGGACGGTTGGACTGCAGTTTCCGGCGATTATCGTCGGCTGGTTCATTGGCAATACTCTTGGAGCGCTAGCGGCTTATCTTAAGAAAGGTTTTGATAAGATTCTCTTACCCGTTAGCATTTTTGTCAGCAACCTACCCGCGTTTGGTATGGCGATCATTATGCTGGTGATTTTTGGCGTCGGGCTGAAATGGTTCCCGACTTCCGGCGGTTATGGTTATGATCTCATACCAAGCTTCAGCTGGCGGTTTATCTGGTCGGTGTTTGTCCATTATCAACTGCCGTTCTGGTCGATTGTGTTGATCGCTATCGGTGGTCAGGCAATTGGCATGCGCTCCATGTCGATCTATGAGCTGAATGCCGATTACGTCAAATATGCCCGTTTCCTGGGCATTCCTGACCGCAAGATCGTCGGTTATGTGTTTCGCAATGCGATGCTTCCGCAGATCACTGGTTTGGCGTTATCCGTCGGCACAATGGTGGGCGGTGCTCTGGTGGCGGAAATCATCTTTAGTTACCCAGGGCTTGGTTTCACCCTCTTAAATGGTGTCATGGGACAGGATTATCCACTCATCTCAGCAACCACCTTGATCATTACGTTGATGGTGCTGAGTGCGAACTTCCTTCTCGAAGTCCTTTATGGCGTCATTGACCCGCGCATTAAAGCGACGCAGGCTGATTAAGAGAGATGATGCGATGAAACATACACTTCAGCAAGTTTTTCGTTCAGGCAAGTTTATTGTCGGTTTTACAATCTTTGCGGCAATTATACTGATCGTGCTGGTTTATCCATTGTTCGTCAGGGATTCACCCCTGGCAATAATCGGGCAAGGCACATTCTTCCCACCCGGGATTTATGTAAGTACCTTCGACACGATCAATTCTCCGGTATACATCCTTAATCTGAGTGATGCTGCTGCCAAGCGAATTGCCAATAAGTTGGATAACCAGGAGCGCCTGGATTTAATGACCTGGCTTGTGGCTGATGGGGTTCCGGAGGAAGATATTGACCTCACCAACACCGCGAAACTCTTAGATCTGTGGACGAAAAATTATGATCCCAACAAGAGTTTCCAAGGAATGACCTTTGCCAAGCAAAGATATTATCAAAGGCTGGATGCTTCCCTGAAAGGGCTGCTTTCCACAGAGGGGGCGATTATCGCGGTTAAGAACGCGGAATCGGGCGCCCTGGAAGAGACAGGTTCTGTTAAACAATCCGATTACACAAATATCAGCCAGGTTGCAAATGTGCGCGTTCTGCCGCTGGGTACCGATAATTTTGGCCGGGATGTGCTAACCGAACTGATCAAAGCTGCCGGTGTATCGCTGCAGATCGGTTTGGTCGCTGGCATCGTTGCTACTTTGATTGGCCTGACGCTGGGGCTGCTGGCGGGCTATATCGGTGGCACGGTGGATGACGTGATCATGTTTATCACCAATCTCTTTACCGTCATCCCGGGCTTCGTGCTGTTGATTTTGATTTCCTTCAGCATCGGGCAGGATAAGCGCGGCGCCGTGACCGTCGCTGTGGTGATTGGCTTTACCTCCTGGGTCTGGACGGCTCGTGCCGTGCGCGCGCAGGTGTTTTCTCTGCGCAACCGCGACCATGTAAACCTATCCAAGCTGTCGGGGCATTCCATCGTTCATATTATTCTCAGCGATATTTTGCCTTATATCGCTTCCTATGTCATCATGGCGTTTATTTTGCAAATTTCCTCCGGCATTCTGGCGGAGGCCGGTCTGTCCATCCTGGGTCTGGGACCCAGAACGACAGAAGTGCCCACGCTGGGCCTGATGATGAACTGGGCGATGATCTACCAGGCAGAAATTTTGGGAAAATGGTGGGCTTACTTACCTGTACTTCTAACCATCGCTTTGATTACATTCTCCTTGAACTTGATGAATACCGGTCTTGACCAGGTATTCAACCCCGCTCTGAGAGACTAGGTGACTAAAATGGCAAATGTAATGCTAGAGGTTAGGGAATTAACGACAAAGTACATCACCCGCTTTCAGGAAAATGTTTACGCCGTTGATCATGTTTCCTTAAAGGTTGAAGAAGGGAAGTCATTGGGCATTGCGGGCGAATCCGGCTGTGGAAAGTCGACTCTGGCACTCAGCTTGATGGGCTATTACTTCCCGCCGCTGCACTATACCAGCGGCGAAATTATCGTGGACGGGAAGAACATTTCTCACATGCCCCCGGATGATATTCGGAAATCGATTTTAGGGACGGAAATTTCTTATATCCCTCAGTCCGCAATGAATGCGCTTAATCCCACTCAGAAGATCATAAACTTTATTGAGGATGTGGTGCAGGCGCATAACCCGGTTGCTTCCAAAAAAGATGTATATGAGCTCGCCCGTTTCAGCTTTGAGCGCCTGGGGCTTCCTCCAGAAGTGCTGCAAAAGTATGCTGTTGAACTTTCGGGCGGCATGAAACAACGCACTGTGATCGCGGTATCGACAATCCTTTTTCCAAAAGTGCTGATCGCGGATGAGCCTTCTTCCGCGCTGGATGTCACCTCACAAAAAATGGTGATTAAGATGCTGCGGGATTTGATGGAAAAAGGCATCATTAAGTCGATGATCTTCATCACGCACGAGCTTCCACTGCTCTACAACGTGACCGACGATATTATGGTCATGTACGCGGGCCAGATTGTGGAAAAGGGCACCGCGAAGCAGGCCGTATTTGATCCGCTCCATCCCTACTCCAAGGGCCTGATGGGTTCGATCATCGTTCCGGAAAAAGGGCTGCGCGATGTAAAGTTAACCGCAATTCCAGGAGTGCCGCCAAACTTGAAGGATCCGCCTTCTGGCTGCCGCTTTGCTCCTCGCTGTCCGTATGTTCGGCCGGAATGCCGGGCGATTTCTGTGAATCTTCAGGAAACCAACGATGATCGTGCTTATCGCTGTATCATTCCAGAACCTGAACTGAGGAGGATTTATCAAAATGCCTGATGAGAAACTTTCCATCCTGAGAGGGGAAGGACTTACCAAGGTTTTTGGTCTGGGCCGCCAGAAAACGGTCGCAGTGGATCATGTGAATTTTAACTTCTATACGGGCGAAATCATCTCGATCGTTGGTGAATCGGGCAGTGGAAAAACTACCCTGGCGAAGCTGCTCCTGGGTTTGATCAGCCCGACCGAAGGTGAAGTTTACTACCATGAACAACTCCGCGACATTAGCTCCCAAAAGAAGAAACGGGAGTACTGGCGCGGCATTCAGGCGATCTTCCAGGACCCCTTCTCTTCATATAACATTTTTAATAAGATTGACTCGGTGCTCTTGGACTGTATTAACATGCGCGGCGGCCGAGGATTTTCCAAAGAGAAAAAAGTCGAGTTGATGTCTGAGGCGTGCAGCTTTGTCAATTTGAAGTACGAAGAATTAACCAATAAATACCCCTTCGAGCTTTCTGGTGGACAAATGCAGCGTTTGATGATTGCCCGCATCTTCTTGCTGGAACCGAAGATCCTGCTGGCGGATGAACCAACCTCGATGATCGATGCCTGTTCCCGCGCCACCATTCTGGATATGCTGATGAAGCTGCGCAGAGAAACCGGCATGACGCTGATCTTCATCACCCATGATATCGGACTGGCCTATTATGTTTCGGACAGCGTATATATTATGGAACATGGGAAAATTGTCGAGCGCGGAACGGCTGATGATGTGATTTTGCATCCGAAAGAAGAGTACACCAAACGCTTGATCAATGATGTTCCAAAGATCTACGAAGAATGGGACCTCTCAACGGTGTAAGGTATTTCGCTTGTAGGTGAATTTAAGAAGAACCTGGGCGGTTGATCCCGCTGCCCAGGTTCTTCTTTTTATATTCCTGGCATAAAATAAGATAGTCGCTGGTTTGAATACCAATCCCGCGCAAATTTCATCCTGGAAGGCTCCTTACTGAAGGATACCGATGGAGCATAGAAGGAAGGGCTGTCAATGATGGAAGATCTCCCATTCCCGCAGCGGCATCAATGGGCGGAAACTTTGCACAAGGCTGCCCAACAGCCGCTGGCATTCTTTCCTCGTTTCCCCGAAGTAGCGGCCCGGCATGAAGCCTGGTGGCGCTGCCAACCTTGCGGAGGCCCGCTGCTCATCGCTCCGGTTAACCGGGAACCTGCCCAGCCGATAACACGCGGCTTAGAGCGCTTGCAGCACCCGGAGGATTGGTTGGCTTCTCGTCTCAGCCAGCTTGCCCAGCAGGATTGGAATGGGGATACTTTTCCTACCGTCCGCGTCGACTTTGGGCCGGTGATGTTAGGCGGGCTGCTGGGCGCGCAGGTGGAATTTTTCTCGGATACTACCTGGACGCATCCTATGATTGCCGATGATTGGTCGAATGAGCCAGATTGGACAATCTCGGAGGACAACCCCTGGTGGAACCTGCTGCCGCGTCTATTCGCCCAGCTGACAGCAGAGGCACCCGGGCGATATATCGCCTGCACCCCCAGCCTGGGCGGCACCGCCGACTTGCTGCTCAATTTACGCGGTTCCGCCCAATTGTGCCTGGATGTTCTGGATCAGCCGGAGCGGGTGCGCCGGGCAGTTGAGGCCGTTTACCCGGCCTGGCACCGGGCCATGAGCATGTTATGGCAGCATGGTCTATCAAGCGGAGCCGGTTTGGTCAACTGGGTTGCGCTTTGGTCAAATGAGCCATATGTAGTGTTGGAAAGCGACTTTAACTACCTGATCAGCCCGCGCATCTTTCAAACATTATTTTTGCCGGACATTATTCGCCAGGCTCGCACGATGGGCAGGGCCATCTTTCATCTGGATGGTCCGGGCGCGGCGCGCCATATGGATGCGCTGCTGGCTGTGCCAGATATTCAAGCCATCCAGTATGTCGTCGGGAGTGGGAATGATCCTTTCCCCTGGCTGCCGATGCTGCAAAAAATTCAAGAACATGGGCGGGCATTGCAGGTAAGCTGCGCCGCAGCGGATATCCCTGGGCTGGCCCGCCAGCTTAATCCCGTTGGGCTGGCGTTTCTAACGGGTGACCTGACGACTACCCAAGAATATCATGAGCTTTATTCGCTGCTGCAACGGATGAAAAGATGAATAGTCTCCCCAATTTTGTCCCCGAAGCTATCGGGTCCCTTGCTGGAATTACAACAGCCCATTAATCCCGGATGATGTGCGGGATAGTTCGACCGCCGCTATGCTTTCCTCTGAGCGGCTCCTGCTGGCAAGCCTGGAGAACGAGTCCGCCCGGTCTGCACGCTGGCGGGCGGAGGCATCCCAGATACTCCAAGCGCTCTGGGATGGTTACTCCAGCCGCGGCTGCCCGGAACAATCTATTCTCATTCACGGTACGCGTTCAAAGCCCCACGGTTTCCTGGATCAAGGCTTAATTTCCGGTGACTATTATTTTCTGGAAGTCCTGCTGCGATTGGCGCGCCTGGAGCCTAATCTCAAAACAGAGTGGGAGATAGCGGCAAAACAAAATGACGGTGGATTATTTCCACCGCCATCATTCCCTGTGCCCCCGGGGCAACTCGAACGCCCAACCTTTTGCTCCGCAAGCAGACGCTCTATCCATTGAGTTAGAGCGTGCCGTTGGCCAGCCTTTTGATCGGAAACCAGGGTTCCATATCTTCAGCGGTGATCCCCGCTGTATATTTGCTGAACACGTCCAGGTTATTCCAGCGACCGGCAGCCATGGCAACCCGCGTAGGCGCGCCAGCCTTGGTAGACAGGGTGGCAAAGGTACGCCGCAGATCGTGCGCGCTCACCTGGAAGCCCACTCGGGCCGACAGGCGGCGGAACAACTCCCGCAGGGTTTGCGGCTGTAGCGCTTCCCCATCATCGAGCTTGACAAACAGCGTGGGGGCAAGGGCGTGGAACTTTCCCCTGAGTTCATTTCGAACGACTAACCAGCGGTCAAGGTGATCGGCGGTTTCTTTCGAAAAAACGGCCTTGCCCCAAACCCCACCTTTGACGATCACGCGCAGCTTCCGTTCTTCCAGGTTCAGGCGTTGCAGATCCGCGCGGCAGATCTCCGCTTCGCGCAGCCCGGTATCCATCATCAGGGTCACAATTGCCAGATCGCGCGCGCCGGGATCGGTCAGCGGGTTCATGGCGGCCAGCAGCTGCACAGCCTGCTTCGGTGATAGGCAGCGCTGGGGTTCGGGATTGACCCGCTTTAGTTTGCACTCCAGGACCGGGCTTTTTGATCCCTTCCACCAGCGGTAAAACGAACGCGCGGCGCAGATCGCTAAACGGCGCGAGTTATCCCCCCACCCCGTTTGATCATCCAAAAACAAAACCAGCAGATCGGCATCGAGCGCGGCTGGGTCGATGTCCTTCTGCTCCATCCAGTCAACCAGGCGGTTGAGAAACCAGCGGTATGACTTGCGGGTTTGTTCACTCAAGGTTTTTAGGTAGGTCTCTACATCGTTCATAAATAAATTATCTGCCATAACACACATCCTGTAATGTTTTTCTCCGGAAAACCGGGAGGGAAATTGTAATGAGTAAGGGGAGGGCTGGCTTTCTAATTGGGCTACTTTGCATTTTTCTAATCGCGCTTGGGATTGTCCTGATCGCCATTTACATCGAGTACCGGAAGGAGGTTCAGCACAGTGGATATTTTGATCGGCTTCGGCCTGGCGTTAGTCTTGGGCGCAATCATCGGCTTACTGTTCTTGTGGCTGGACCTGCGGAACAAGGAGCGGACCGCGACAGCGCAGCAGCAGGAACTACAGACAAAGCTTGGACAGTTGCAAGAGCAGATGAACGGCAAACGCCATACCGAAAATTCTGTGTCGGCTTTGGAGGATGCTTTAGCGGTGCTAATGCGCCTTTCGCTGGAAGAGCAGCAGCAGGCGCTTTACCGGGACGCGTGGATCTCACGCGCGCAGACTATTTTACAGGTTGCCAGACAGTCCCCGCGTGCTTATCCGGTGGACCAGCCGACCAGCAGCCGCCACAACCGGGTCAGGTTTGACCAAGGAGGACAGCGTTGAGTATTGAGCTTATGAGCATGGTTTTTAAAACCGGGCTGCCTACGTCACAAAAGATTGTTTTGTTGGAGTTGGCCGACCATGCCAGTGATCAAGGTAAGGGCGTTTGGCCTGGGCGCGCTTACATTATGTATCGCACCAGCCTCAGTAAAAACACGGTTAAGGCGGCCATTGAGGCGCTGGAAGCCGCTGGGGTGCTGGTGACCACCAAAGCGGCGACTGCCACCAGCAGCGCGGAACGGGAAATTGTTGTTTCTCGCCTGGCTGTACTGGCTGCCGATGGCGAAGCCGCTTACAAAGCACATCGCAAACCCCATGATGATGACGAAGAAAATGACGAGGGTGTACCAACTGCTGACCCTGTACCAGTGGTTGACCCTGTACCAGTAGTTGACCCAGGGGCAAAGGTTGACCCTGGTGTACCAACCACTGACCCAGGGGGTGTACCAGTGGTTGACCCTGGTGTACCAGTGGTTGACCCTGGTGTACCAGTGGTTGACCCCGAATCATTAGTTAATCACCAGTTAAACCCCATTAATCAACCACAGGAAGATGGGGCCGTTGATAGCAAAAAGTCTCCATCCGAAATGTGGGGAGAAGTGAGGGATCAGTTACGCTCTGAGATCCGGCAGCAGGATTACAAGGATTACATCGAGCCGCTAGTCATTAAGGGTTGGGGAGGTGGGGTTATCTCATTGGCCGGGCCGCCTGCGGTGGTGGCCTGGGCTTCCAGCCGCTTGACCCGGACGATTACCCGGATCGTGCAAAGGGTCACCTGGCAGGATACCCGCGTACTCTGGGTGGAAAGCGGATGACGGAGCGCTATTTCCCCCACCTGCTGCGCGGCAGCCTGGTCAGAACGGAACGGTACGAAGGCGGCAAGCGGGTGATCAAGGTCAACGGGAAACCCATTGGGCTGATCCATCGGCAGGGAAGGATGGTGGTTATGCCAGATGGCGCATACGGGGACCGGCTGGGGATCAGCCTGGCGCATTTTTTGGAACGATGGGAACATAACTATGAGTGCCAAAGTTTTCAGCCGTTTGGGAGTGTTCCAGATCAACGGGCGCTGTGATTGGTGGTGGGAACTGATGAGCCGGGTAGACCTGGCAACCGCAAGTGAAGCTGCTATGGCCGATTTGCGGCTGAAGTTGAAAGCGCATCGGGACGTGTGCGCGGATTGCCAAGAATGGTTTGAATTAGTGGGCTGCGAGGATAAAGCACATGATGACCCTGTTAGCAACGTTACCCTTTGAAGGGCAGGCTGTTTTGATTTTTGCCTGCCTGGTCATGGTTTCGCCGGTCCTTGTGATCGGATTTAGTATGCTCCGGCTTGCGGCTGGCCCCAGGCGAAAGAGCATTGCGAGGATCAAATATCAAAAGCCGGTTGCGTCCCAGGGAGAAAACTGCGGCCCCTGTTCAGGTGGCGGCATGACGTCCCCCAGCGCGGAGGTTGTCAAAGTGGTTAGTGACGCCGACTACGACCGGGCATTGTACCGGACCGAGGAGCAGCGGTTGAATTACCTGGAAGGTCTGCACGAAGAAGGCCCATCCCCTGCCTATGATTGGCCCCAGCCGACCCTCATCCCGGTACCCCGCGAATGGACCCGCAAAAACCAGGAGCGTGAATAAAATGGATGCCAAGGAAGAAAAGAACCTGGTGGGATCTGTCTGGGAATGGGTACGTGGGCATTGGCTGGAATTTGCTGCGCTGGTTTTCAGCGCGACCCGCACCTTTGATATTGTGCAGGCGACTGCCCCGGCTGCGTGGCTGCCCTGGGCAGGAATTGGGATCATGGAAGGAGGTTACATTTTCTGGAAGGGCCGTTTGTCTGACGCCAAAACCGCCAACCAGCGTAACACGGCAGTTGTTGCCAGCATATCAACCTGGGTTGTAATCATGCTGACGATCTGCGCCGATGCCGTTTGGCAGGCCAGCCTGCATCAGTTTTTCGCAATTGGCAGCATGCCCCCCTGGGCTTCCACCGTTGCCGTTTATGCCATTAGTGGCATAGCGGCCATCCATGTACTGCTGTTTTGGTTTTACGATTACTCGGACCCTGACCAGCAGTTGAAACGGGATTACCTGCGCATGCGGCGGACCATCGACCAGGATCAAAAGCGCGCCCTGCTGGATATGCAGCAGGCAGAAATGGAGGCGCGCGTTCGCGGCTGGAAGCGGGTAATGAGTAAAGCCGGGCAGGTGTTTGGTGAAGCGCAATTCCGGGAGGATTTTCAAAGGCGCTTTGGCGTGTACCCGGAAGATCTGGACCGTCCCAGCCTGGCGGCGGCAGCTGGAACCGTCAAAGTGGATGGTGCTGCCGGCAGTAATGGCAAAGTTGCCGGCAGTACCCCCTTAAATGTCGATGCCGGCCGACAGAACTACAATGCGGACGTGCCAGTAGTGGCAAACCCTACCCGGCAGCGGAAGGCGTAAGCACCAGCCTTGCCGCTGCCCTATCCGCAGCATTGGATCAAGGGCTTGCCATTAATGGCAGCTCCCTGAAGGACCGGGAATGGCGCATCGAGGTTACCAACCGGGGCAGGAATTGGCAGTTTCGGAAGGGATCAGGAAAAAGAAGGGTCTCAAAATATGGCGGCACAACGGAAAAACTTAGAGACATCAACCCCGAACGCTGGGGAGAATACATCGAGCGAAAAGCAGCTAGACGTAGAGCAGGCGTTAGAGATCCTGCAGAAGTCGCTTAGGATTTATCAGAGATCTGGGGGGAGAGTTGAAATCATCCCCCAGCTTTGGCATGGTGGCGAGTGCTACCTTGCAATAGCCATTCCAGGGGTCACCTATTCGGATGGCGACCTTTCGATTAGTGGTAGTAAGTAGGAGGGGTAATGGCAATTGACGCTGCTGGACATTGTGAAACTTGCGGCACATTACTGGCACAGCCGGGCCGTGACGGTAGCTTACTGGTAGATGGTTTGCCAGTAGTGGCAATTGTAAGTCGCTGCCCCGAGTGCGGGAAAGCCTGGTCGTATCCGCGTTTAGGTCTGGATATTGGTACGGCGGCAATCGAAGAGCTTGCTAAAACCCTCACGCTGATTAATGGTAATGGCGGTTTTGGCACGCTGACCGTGAAATTCGTGAGGGGCAAAGCGCGGTACATTGGGCTAGAGAGCATGCGGGAGTGCTAAACTAGGGTCAGGTGGTCGCCGGGTCCCCCTGGCCTGGCGACCACCCACCACAAATTCTAACGTCTATTTTGGAAGTATTGATCAAGGAGAATTTCAAATGCCGAGCACCACCATTCAGTATTTCGAGTATGAGCACCTGCCCCAGTATTTGCAGGCCGTCAGTCAACCGATTGCAGCGCTGGCGCATTTGATGGAAGAGACCCTTCGCGATGGGCCAGAGAAGTCGGCTGGCATGCGCAAGCTGCTGGAAGCAAAGGATTGTTTCGTCCGCGCATCGTTGCCAGTAGTGGCAGTACCACCAGTGGCGGCAAAGGATGCAGAGAGCCATAGGCTTGATGCCTTGCGTTATGGGATTGGTGCTGCCAGTAGTGGCAAAGCAAAGGGTGAGGCAGATGAAACGGGAGGATAAGATCCAATTCGGCTGGACGGAAGTGGATAAATGGGTGCAGGAGCTTCCGCGCATCCGGCAGCAGTTGCAGGCCATTCCCGACCCGCGCCTTAGTGTGATGCTGGGATCGGTTGCGTTCGCTTTGCAGCGGGTTATTGGGATGGCAAAGGAAGAGCAGGAACGCGCGTTTAGGTATCAGGTTACTTTAGATCAGGTGCATGAAGCGCTGGCACAGGCTGCTGCTGAACCGGAGGGCATGCCGAATGGTACGATGGTTTGGCTAATGACCCGCATTGAAGAAACACGGCATATCCCTACTGGAAAAGGAAAATAGCATGCACGATTGCCCTTGGTGTGGTCAGGCGTGTGATTGTGACGGAGAAGATACCTGGATGTATCCGCCGATTGGTTGCCAGCATTGCCCGGATGGTGACTTCGAGGATGAAGAAGCTAGTGCCAGTAGTGGCAAAGGAGAGGATAACCAGTAGTGGCACGTACACCCGGCAGGCAGGCGAACGAAACGAGTGATGCAATCCTGGCGTTTATTTGCCAGTATAAGCAGGGCCATGACGGTATAGCGCCGACCATCACAGAGATCGGGGCATCCATCGGGATTGATAGCAAGTCTCATGTCCGTTGGTACCTTTAACCGGCTGGAGCGGGCTGGGAAGATCAGCATAGCCTGGAACTCCGCGCGTGCGATTATGGTTACGGGTGGGCGCTGGGTTGGCCCGGCTGGGTGATTGTAAAGCGCCCGGTTCCGGGCTATAATAATTTTGTCTGACAGGTCGCGTAAGCGAAGCGTACCGGGGCAGCCGCTAGATTGGCTGCCCCGGTTTTTATTTAACCCTTTGGAGGTAGGTCAATGTTACTGGTAAAAGGTTTTATGGTCCTGGCGGCTTTGCTGCTGTCTTTATTCGCGGGTTTCTCGGTCCCCTTCCTGGCGCAGCCAGTCACCCAGGGGGATATGCTGCTGCAAACCTTTCTGCAAATCCTGCTCACCATCCTGACACCCATTCTGCTGGCCGGGTTGGGCGCGCTGGGTCGGCAGGCATACAAGCAGCTGATGCTTTCTAAGTACGCAAAACAATTCACGATTGCACAAGATCTTATCTGGACGTTTGTTCTGGCGGCTGAACAGTACGGATTGACGAAACAGCTAACCGACGTGGGGATTGCGAAAAAGAAATGGGTGCTCGACCGGGCAGAGGTGGCGCTTGCAGATCGCGGCATCCACCTGGATCTGGATATGCTGAGTGACATCATCGAAGCGGCTGTGCTGGCAGAGATCAACAAGCCGAAGGCGGGAGCTTTGCCTGATGTTACCCCAGCCATTAGCTAACGACAGCTTTGCTGAGATCAAGACGCTCGTCCGGGAAGGTTTCCAGGAATTTTCGAAGAGGTTTGACCGCGTGGAAGAACGATTAGCTACCCTAGAAAAGTCTACAGGCACCTTTCAGCAGGTGTGGACCTTGCAGATGGGCCTTATCCAGGACCAGGTCAAGGAACTTAAAACCAGTTTCCGAGACCACAATGACGGGCAATTCCGGGATCAGCAAAAGCTGGAAGATCGCATTGAAGCGCTGGAACCCTGGGTACGCGCTATGCGCTGGGTGGTAATTGTCCTGGGGTCGAGCATCCTGGCGCTGGTTTGGGCCATTCTCACCCACCAGGTTGAATTGATTTTCCATTAAGGGACGTCACAAAATGTCAGGTTTTCAATGGTCTCGAAAGTCACGGCAAGCGGCTGAACTGCTGGCAGACGGATACTTAATTAAGAAGTGGCCGCTGAGGTGAAGGTTGCCGAGCGCACAGTTTACCGCTGGCGAGCTGACATCACCTTCAATGATGAGGTGGACCGGTTGACCCTGGCGAATGGTGTGGCTGCCAAGGGTGAACGGCTGCGGATTATCAAGCGCGCGGTCCGGCAGCAGATGACCAAAGGCGGCTACATCAGGACCGAGAAAGATGTGTTGGACTGGCTGAAACAGGCGCATAAGGAAACCAGCGAACAGCAGGGGAGCGTGCAGCTAAACGTGCTGGCGCTGCCCGACAGTTTGAACTTAGTCTATGGCGTTGATAAAGAGTACCCAGCAGACGAGGCCGAAACAGGTGATACCCAAGACTGACCTGGATAATTACCTGTACTACGGCATGCAGGCCGGTTGCCCCAGGAACCAAATGGAACGGTTCGTGCAATCCGGCTATGTGGCGTTGCGCTGGGCGCTGCCCTTCCATGCAGCAGCCCGAGCAGCCGACCTGCCCAATGGCCCGGTAATGATTGGCTGCGGTGGCGCGCGCGGACCGGGGAAGAGCCATGCAATCTTAGCGCAGGTGGGGATCGACGATTGCCAGCGCTTCCCCGGGCTAAAGTGGTTGTTTCTGCGCAAGGTCGCCAAGAGCGCGCAGGAGAGTTTTGAGGATCTAATCAGCCGCGTGTTTGGGCATCAGCCGCACAAGTACACCCCCAGCACAGGTTTCTTAGAGTTTGCAAACGGGTCGCGCATCCGCTTCGGCGGCTTCAACCACGAGAACGATATTGATGGTTACCTGGGCATCCAGTATGACGGCATCATCATCGAGGAAATGACCCAGCTTTCAGAGCGCAAGGTGGATATGATCCGGGGATCACTGCGGACCAGCCGACCCGACTGGAGGCCCAGGCTTTACGGCAGCACTAACCCCGGTGGGGTTGGCCACGGCTATTACAAGCGCACCTTTGTCCAGCCCTACCGGAATAACCAGCAGGATAAGACGCGCTTCTTCCCGACACCTACAAAGATAATCCCTTCCTTAAGACGGAATACCGGGATTACCTGGAAGCGCTGCCCGGCATGCTGGGGAAAGCCTGGCGGGACGGCAGCTGGGACGTTTTTGAGGGCCAGGCGTTTCCGATCTGGAATGATGATGTGCATGTGGTTCAGCCGTTCGAGATCCCTCCCCATTGGCTGCATATCCGCGCGATTGATTCGGGTACGGCGAAACCCTTCTGCTGCTTGTGGATGGCGCTTGACCCGGATACCAGCCGGGTGATTGTCTACCGGGAACTGTATGCAACCGGGTTATCGGACCGGCAGCAGGCGCAGCAGATCTTAGCCATGACCCCCATCTACGAAACGATTGCCATGACCTACGCGGACCCGGCCATGTGGAGCAAGCGCGATCAGAGGATGGCGGCACGACCAGCACAGCCAGCACCTACGCCGAGAATGGATTGACCCTGACCAAAGCCGATAACAGCCGGCTGGGTGGCAAGCGCAAGGTAGATCGGCTGCTGGGGATGCTGCCCGATGGCAAGCCAGGCCTACAGGTATTCACGAACTGCGCGAACACGCGCCGGACGATGCCCGAACTGGTGTATGACAACGTGCATGTCGAGGACGTGGACACAACCGGCGAGGATCATGCGTATGATGCCCTTAAGTACGGCTTGACCGCACTTCATGAGCCGGTCGATCCCAACCGGAAGAAACCCCAGCAGCAGAACCCATTTATGAAGTTGAAACGCATTTAGAGTTAGAGGTGTGAACGGCAAAGCTCGAATTCACAGATATTGTGACTCGCGCGCAGGAGATGGAAGCGCAGCAGGCGCAGCGCAACCAGATGTTCAACGAGATCGAGGATATCTATCTGCTCGAACCCAACGAACTGCCTGAAGAGGATCTGGGTAAAGCAAACCATCAGCCGAGACCCCGCAATGAACTGGATGGCGCGATGAACCTGATGATCGGAGCCGACCTGGTGTTCACTGTTCCGATGGAGACCAACAATCCCCAGGTTAAAAGCTGTCCAGCAAAATTGAAACCTTTGCGGCGGCGACCTGGCAGGCGGTTGGTAACCTGAACGGGCGACCGGTGCAGTATGACGCGGCGCATAGCTGGCCTGCTCTATGACGAACTGTACGTTACCGTCACCTTGACCAGCGACCTGGTGAAAGCCGCCAAGACCCGAGCGCAGAAGGCGCAAGCGGAAGCGGCTGCTGCTACGACGCCTTTCATTATTGAGGTGGTCAATCCTGCTATGGGTTACCCGGAGATGGTCGGCTTGGGCCGCGTTCCTTCCTCTCGAAGCGTGAATCGACGGTTGCCGATGTGCGCGACCGCTATGGAGAGGATCAGCTGGAAGGTAAGAAGGCCAGCGACACAGTCAACTTGTTTGAGTATCGGGATCTGACGTACCATGCGGCGTGGTCAGAAGGGCAGAGCGACCCGATCATGATGGCAAACATACCCTCCCGTTTATCCCGGTGGTGGCTGTCACTTGCAAGGGCAGCAGGCTCTTCTACGACCCAACCAGATGAACGCGGCAGCCATTCCTGTATACCCGGTGGAAAACGAAACTTTGGGACCGGGAAAACCTTTCCCTTACGCTCATGTACTCCTTGATCTTTGCCATTGGATCAGACCCGCTCTACATTTTCCAGCGTAACAACCCGAGAAGGACGTGCCACCGTGGATTACTCGCGGCCTGGCAGCATGATAATCCTGGATCAGGGCGAACGTTATGAGCCTGGCAAAGCAAGGCTGGACCCCTCTATCCTGACCGGCTTGGAAACGGCAGAGACCAAAGCCGAACAGAGCACCATCTACCGGCAGGATCAGGTGAGCCGATGGGCGCAAACGCGCCGTTCTCCATGGCGAGTCTGCTCTCCCAGGCTGGGCGGCAGCCCTTGATCCCCTTCCAGCGCACGACTTCCTTTGCCCTGGGACGCGCGACGTACATTGGCTTCATGCCGAGCAAGCATCCATGGCGGGAAGGAATCAGGCGAGGTGTGAAGCGGACTGGTAGAACTGGACCTGAAGAACCTGGCCGACCCCTTCACGTTGCAAATAAAAATGAGACATTCCTCTCCGGAGGATGACTGGGAGAACAACAGCGGAGCTGTCCTAGGCGATCGGCGGACCCGAGCCGTTGGTATCGAAACGCTACGCGCGCGAAGAGATCCTACACATCGGGCAGTCGGACGATATGGAAAGGGAGATCTACGAAGAGAAGTATTGGGCCATGCGCATGCAAATGATGATCCAGACGGAAGCACAGCGCTTGATGGCGCAGGCACAACAGCAGCAGCAGCCGCCGGCAGGACCACCAGGAATGGAGGGGCCAGCTGGTATGCCGCCTGGCGCGCAGGGGCAGCCGCCTGAGCAGGGTGGGCAGATGCCGCCTGATTTGGCCGGACAGATGCAGAACCAATTAGCCAATACAGGCGCAGCCCCCGGGTTACCTGGCATGCCAGCAGGCGCGCCGGTTCAACCTGGTGGGATCGCCGGGCCTGGGGGTGGTGGCCAGATGCCGCCTGATTTAGCCAGCTTGATGGGAGGTCAGTAATGCTCAACATATTGGATCAGGATGACATCAAGATGAGCGTCAACACGCGCGCGGACCGGATGATGCAAGAAATCAAGGCGCGTTTCGAACTGCCATGGCAGGATGCAGCGCTGACCGCCAGCGCAGCGCAGCAGGCAGCCCAATTTGACCCGCAAGCAGCGCGCAAGATCCGTGAAATTATGGGAGGGGTAGACGATGGCAAGAGTTAGTTATGACGAAGGCTATACCAGCCGCAGCACACCCGCGCCGAAACCAGCCACACAGCCGCAGCGGGTAACATATCTAAAGCCAGCCGGACCGCAGCGACCAGACCCCAGGAATAACCCGGCGAACTGGCGCAGCCAGCCCCAGCAAGCACCCGCACCAGCCCCAGCCCAACCCGCAAAAACAAACTGGTGGGATGCTTACCGCAGCCTGCTGACCGGTTTGGGATCTTCCATTCTGGGCGCGGCCAGCAATTACGCGCGGCAGAACCCGTACCAGACCCCAGCCGCAGCCCCAGCCTGGATGGGACAGGCAGGGAGTGTGCTCAATACATTCAACCAGGCCCCCCAGTTTTTGAGAGCCGCAGGGCAAACCGCTGATTACGCGCGCCGCATGCAGCAGGACCCCCGGCTTAACCCGGCTTACTGGCGTTCCAACAGCCCGAACCCAGACCCGCGTAACAACCCGGCTTACTGGCGCAGCAATTCGGAAACCGTTCAGCCGGACGTGCGCAACAACCCGGATTACTGGCGCAGCAACAACAGCCGCTATTCTGCCCCGCGCACCCTGGACCCGGTTTTAGCGTGGATGTGGGATAAATCTAGCCCGATGGTTCCAGTTGGGCCGCCTGCACCTGCGAACGAACTGGCCCCGCCCCCCCCAGCGGATAACAGCGGTGGCGGTGGGTATGGCGGCTGGGGGGATTGGGGTTATGGTGGCGGCGGCGGTGGCGGTGGCGGTGGCGGGTATAAGCCCGAATGGTATGAAGCAATGACCAGTTGGAGAATATAAATGAGCGACCAGCCGACCAGCAAACCAGATTACAGCGAGGAAGGGCAATCAACATACAACCTGTTCTACCAAACGCGCGGGCCTCTGCCCTATGGATACAATAACAACCCGAAACCCAAGGCGTATTGGGATGAACCGACCCGCGTAGCCCGTTACTATCACGCGGTTCGCAGTATGCCGCCTGGTGCTCCAGTCCCAAGCTGGTTGGACCGACCGGCGATTGATGCCGCCTACGATTACCTGACCCAGCGCAACAAGGGCAAGCCATGGTACACCTGGCAGCAGCTTCCCGAAGGCGACCCGGGGAATGATCTGCTGCGCTCTATTCCCATGCCGCCCCCGGACGCGCTGCCTATGCCCGAGCGCCAGCAATTCTATGACCCGAACTGGAACGCGCCCAACGTAGGCGACCAAAACCAGTATTATTCCATCCCGACTAAAGAGGCAGAACAGGTGTTCGGTGCTGATGTACTGGCAGCCTTCCCGAAGCAGGGTGATCAAACGTTGATGCCTGCTGACTTCCTCAAAGCCTACACCCAGCAGCCCCAGCAGCCTGCGCAGACTCTTCCGCAGATGCAAGCGGCTTCTGGTGTGCCTGTGCCTGGTGGAGAGTCGCAGAACGCTTCTCAGGGGGGGATGACGCAGGCGCAGTATGACGCGCTGCCCTGGTGGCAGAAGGGTGTGATTGCGGCCAGTCCTTACCTGAATGGGATCATCGGTGGGGTAGGTGGTGCGGTTGGCGGTTTTGCATTGGCTGGGCCGGTCGGCGCAGGCGTGGGCCTGGCGAGTGGTGTAGCGCTAGGCGCGGCAACCCAAGCCGGGATTGATCCGGTGACCGGTGAGCCGCTCGACAATGACCCCATGGGCGCGCTGGCGAAAGCTACCTTATGGATGGGCAAAGCCGCGCAGGGATTAGAGCAGGGGATTGGGTTTGCATCCCAGGTGTTAGGATCGGTGACCGACCCCGGGCGCTATGGATCGGTGCAAGAAGTGCTGGACAATAGCCAGGCTGCCTGGGAAGCATCCAAACTGACCTATGACGTTTCCTTTGCTGCCCTGAACGGTGAGGTAACCAACTGGACCATCGGAAACGCCGACCCGGAGAAATGGAAGGCGGCCAATGGTGCGGTGGTCTCTTCGGCTGCCCTGACGGAAGCGCGCCGGAGGATTGCGGCTGGAACGGAGCCGCCGAAGAACATTGCGGAGGACATTCGCGGCAGGTTCGGGATCGGGGCAGACGTGCGCGATACCCTGGGACAAATGTTCTTAGATCCCTTGAACCTGATCGGTGATGTGGTGAACGCGGCTGGGTTTGCGGCTGCCCGGAAACTGCACAACGTTCCATTAGCGGATGCGTTCCAGGAAAGCAGCCAGCTCGCGACCGCTTCCGTGAACTTCAAACGCGGCTGGGAAGGGGAGAAATTACTTTCTGCGGGTCATCCATTTGCCAATGATGTGCTGGACAGTCTGCGCAAGTACGGCAACAAGATCCGGCAAATGCCCGTTGATGATGCGATCCAGTTTGGCGCGATGAGTAGATGGTTGGCAGGCATTGACGCAGCCGGGAAGGTAAAGAACTTTGCACCTGGGGAAAAGGTAGGGGTGTTTGATCGTTTGCGTGGGCTAACCCCCCAGGCGCGCGCGCATGAGGTAATCGCGCAAGCGGTGGATGGTTTGCAGCATAGTATCGCCAAAGAGACGGACGTGGATATTGCGACCAGCATGGTGCAGCAGATCGGCGGGATGAAACCCGAGGAGGCGGTTGCCAGCCTGGAAAACAATCCGCTGCCCAAATGGTTCTCTTCTCCCGAGGGCCAGCCGGTTACCCTGGCGCTGAAGGATATGCTGCCAAAGGTCAAGGATCTGTACGACCGCTGGCGGACAACCCGCGAACAGGCCAGTATTTTACAGCGCGTAGCGGATATGATGGGTGAGGACGTTTACAAGGTTATGGCCGACCTGCACAGCGGCGCGCCCGAAGATGCGGATACTCTCTACCGCGCCTTCACGCAGCGCTTAGAGAAAGCCGCAGCCTCTGACCCGAACGCAGCGAAGATGCTCGAAGCCCTGGCGAAAGATCAAAGCCTGAATAAACTGACTGGCAATAAGCTAAAGGATCTGGCCGGGATCTTCCTGGGGAAAGATGGAGCTGCCTTTGACGCGGATCTGTACAAGGGCCAACTGTTTCACCTGTTGACGGAGGGTACGGAGAAATGGGCTGTGGATTGGTTCGGGATAAAACCGGCGAACTTTGCCGTGAGAACCGGCAACCTGGTCAAGCGCGCGCAGGGCTTGCTGCTGCTGGGGATCAATCCAAGCTACCTGGTCAATAACGCCTTAAACAACCTGGTTACGTTGGGCTGGGATGGGCTGCTGGGGATGAACGGTGTTCGTTCTGGCCGGTCCTGGCTGAAAGATATGGGGCTGAACCCGATCCGCCTACGGGCAGGCGCAAACGCGGCTGAAATTGGTGCTGCTGACGATGTGAGTATCACAGGGTTGGGTAAACAGATACGCCGGGCCAGCAGAGCGGGGGATATTATTCAGAGCATGGACGATTTTGCGCGTGGTGCGGATCGGTTCGCTATCTTTGCCAACCTTTCGCAGCATATGGAACGCTGGTCCAGTGAAATGGCGATGACCAATGCGATGCGTCAAATCTGGGATCAGATCTGGGTGGAGGGTAAGGGCATTAGCAAGATGCCGCCTGACCTGGAATTAGCTTTGGATGCTATGGAGAAGGGTCTATCCAAGCGGGTAAAGAACGCGATTGCGAAAGGGAAAAACCGGCAGCAGATTGAAAAGCTGATCTTCCGTGATTTGGGCGCGCCGGACCTGCACGAAGCGCTGACCCCAGCCGAGAAGGAATTACTCGGACACTTCCCCGGGCTGATTGATGATATGAACACAGGGCTAAAGGCATCCGGGAACAGTGAAGACGTGCGGAGGATTTTTACCGATGCGCGCAAGCGGGTACAGGATGGGATCAATGAGCAAATCCAGCGCAACGCCAAGCGCATTACCCAGGAAGCAGCGAATAAGGTGGTCATCGAGGGTGGGCAGGGGATCTTAGATGTATTTGACACCCACATGCAGGAACGCCACGACTTCTGGTTACTGCACTTTGAGAAGATGGACGCCGCCGCAGCAGAAGCGGACAAAGCCAGCGGGGTCGTGCGCGCAGCGATTTGGGCGCGCGCAACCGCTGAAGCCGACCGGGATTGGAAAGCCTTCGAGAACGTGGAAGGTGCGAAATGGTTGGGTATATTCGAGGGATTGGGCGCAAGCAAGGATGACCCGGTTTATATTGAAGCGCTCGAAAACCTGACCGGTATCCATACCGCATGGCAAGTCTACTATCGGCAGCGCGCGAGCGATGATGGATGCTTTACGAATTGAGCTATCCTACGGGACGAAGACGAACGCGCGCCGGCGGAACTACTGACATGATCCCAGGCGCGATTGAAAAAGAGCAAACCCTTACCAATCAAAAGCTATGGCAGCTGGTGAATGAGGAAATGAACCGGGGCTATGCAGAAACCAGTTTGCTTGAAGATGAATTTCAGAGCCTGCTGGATGAAGGGTTCGCGGAGCAATACGCGGCCCAAATCCCGAACGACGCAGGCGCGCGCGCGGAAGCGTCAGCCTGGCGGGAAGCGGTCCAGAACGTTCGGCGGCGCATCGTCGCCACGATGGTCTTTACCGAACCGGCGATATGCCCCCAGCAGAGATTGGGCATTGGATAGCGCTGGTACCAGCCCGAGATCCGGCGGCAGGTGTTTGACCTTACCGTTGCATGCCCCCGTATGGCGTGAACCGGGTACACAGAAGCGAGTTAGCAAAAAGTTTTATGCTGGAGATCTGCGCCCCATATATCCGGGAATTGCTGGATGCCAGCAATAATGGTGCACCCGGCAAACCAGAGCCCCAGGGACCACAGCCCCGTTACAACGCCGGCGCCCCGACCCGCACCAGCATCCCCAGAACCGGCGATTGTTGCGAACCCTGCAACAACGCAGCAGGATAATACTCCCCCCGTTTCACCCTCTCCGCGGACACCGCCACGACCAGTCGGTATCGGCCGGCGAAGCTGCCCAAGTACCGGTAATGATTACGCAGGAGATGAAACGTCAATTATAGTGACCAGGGCTTCACTCCTGATCAGATCAAGGATATGACCCCCCAGCAAGCCTAGGGATAACATCAACGCGGCAAGCGAAGCTGCCCCAACCCCTAAACTTACCATCCGTACCCCGGATTGGGAAACGCAGCAGGCGAACCGCGCACCCAGGATACACCCGGCCCGATCACCCCATCAGAACCGGTGAGGGCAGCTCCGCAAAGTGCTACCCCCAACCTGGACACGTATCTATCTTCTCGACCGGCTGGGGTACGTGACGTAATGGCTGAAGGTTTGAATAAAGGCGCAAACGCTGAAGGGAAGTTCTATATCTTTGCCGACCCAACAACCGATACCGTTAAGATTGAAGCTCATCGGGAAATGGCGCGTCTGCTGGGTTATGAGGTTGGGGCCGTGATCCCCCATGAAAAATCAGGAACGATTGAGTTTTCCCTTAAGAAGATGCCAGTCCCAACCCCCGTAGAGATCCCCCCAGCGACCCCGGAGGAACTCGGGCGCGCGCGGCAGGCAGGCGTTTTCAAGATCGCGGCTGAATATGGGGTGGGGAGCGTGGCGCGCGGCGACCAGATCCATATACTCAACATTCTGAAACAGCATTACCGGGTGACTGACATTGCCCAGGTAACGGAAGAGATGGCGCGCGCTGCATTTGAGGACCGCAAGATTATGCAGGGTGCGGTTGATCTGGACGCGCAGCAGGCATTGAACCGGCGCATACAGACCTTCCGCGCAGATCAGATCCGGCGAAACCAGGAAAGCATGCTGCCCGGTCCAAAGACCTTCACGCGGGATGCACTTTTCCGAGAAGCAGAAGAAGCACTTGGGGCTGACCAGGCACATGATTTTATGGCTATTCAAGACAGCCTGGCGCAGCATTGGGCCGAAGAGAACGGACGTTCTGCTGATGAATGGTACGAAGCGCAAATCTGGCAGCGTGGCGGTTATGATGGTGGGGAAGGACTGGCGCAGGAAGTTGGCGTAGGTGTCAAGAACCGCAGCCTGACCAACAGCGAGTTAGCGAACTATGCCCGGTCGTTGATCCGCGCTGGGGAGGATGATGTACGGCGCGCGGTTAGTTATGAGGACAGTCGGAAAGCAAAGATTGCCCTGCTGGATGCGGTCTATCAGATCGACCCGCAGATGGCGAAGCGGGTAGCGCGCCGGGTGGATGGCCTGGCGCAGGTCAACGATACCCCAGCCTTCCGCGCATGGTTCGCAGACAGTAAGGTGGTGGGTCAGGATGGAAAGCCGCTGCTGGTGTATCACGGCACGAATAAGCTTTTCAACCAGTTTGACGCTTCCTACTCCGCAACCAATGACTTCCCCGGCTTCTTCTTCACCCAGGATGCCCGGAACGCAAGCATGTACGCAAGCAGTTGGGGGGACCAAGAACGCGCATGTAATCCCCGCTTATGTGAAGATTTCGAACCCGGCTGATGAAACGGTGCTCCGCGCGATTGCCCAGGAAACCGGGTTATCTCGCAAGCGCCAACCGGCAGCCTTCCGCGCGGAACTGGAACGGCGCGGTTACGATGGGATTATGACTAGCAGCGAGGTGGTTGTATTCGATCCCACTAACATCAAGTCGCCTTTCAACAGTGGCACGTTTGATCCCAACAGCCCGGAATTTCTAAACCAGGGCTATAAGGCGGTTACTCGCTGGCTAGATAACGGGAAAGCCCTGGTGCATGCCTACGAAAGCGCGGATATCTCAACCTTTGCCCATGAAACAGCCCATGTGCTGCTGCCCATGATGGGGGAGCGTGACATTCGAACCATCGAACGCTGGTTAGCGGCTGAGTATGGCGTAGATGGTTTACCCCCTGGCTGGCAGTATGGCACAGCGCAGCATAAGTTTGTTACCGTCAACGGGCGGGAACTTTCGGAGAAAGAGCTATTCGCGCGTGGATTTGAACGGTACCTGGCGGAAGGCGAAGCGCCGACCCCAGCCTTGAAACGGGTCTTTGAAAACTTCAAGCGCTATTTGATTACGGTTTACCAGAAGATCAGCGGCAGCGAGATTGACATAAAGCTGACCCCCGAGATTACGGACCTGTTTGATAGCTGGCTGGGGAAGAAAACCGTTCGCGACTTTCACATAGGCGATGTCGTTGAGTATGGCGGCAAGCAGTATGAGGTGGGTTTTGCCAGTGGCGGCAGGCTGAAGCTACAGGATATTGAGACCCATGAGCGGCGAACCGGATATGCCAGCCCGAGTGATGTAACTCTTATTCGCAAGCCGCAGCCGGAAACGGCAGGTTTGGCTAAGATCGGCAGCGTGGTTACATTTGAGCGAGATGGGAAGATCCTCACCGCAACGATCACAGAGGATCATGGGCAAAACTACGACTTTATGGGCAGGGCAACGGATGGCTATGATTATCCTATCCCGAGAGATGGGATCATTGACATTATTGAGAATGGGCAACCTGGCGCAACCGGAACGACACCGGATCTGTTTGCCCAAGAGACCGTCAATCCAGCACCAGCGACAGAGCCGCAGCCAGCCGCAGCGCTAGAAGAGCCTGCCGCTGGGCCTGCAGTACCACCACAACCGCAGGTAGGCGCGCCGGAGGGTATCACGATCAGGCGCAACAAAGCCCAGGGCGGGATTGAAGTACGGTTTGACCAGAAGCCCGACCAGGCAACCCTGGACCGGCTGAAAGCCAACGGTTACCGATGGAGTAAGGGAAACAAGGTTTGGTACAAGAAGGAGAAGCCTGGCGAATGGGAGCGCGTTCATAGCCTGCTGGGTGCAGCACCCGCAGAAACGCCGATGCCGGCCGCTTCCCACTGGCCGACCTGGGAGGAATGGTCAGCCGGAACCCAGGGCGACCGCAACCACTACGATAACATGATAGTGAACGCGGTCCAGGATGGGGAACTTGGGTATGACGAAGCTTTAAAGCTTGTCGGGCAGCGAAAAGCCGGGCATGGCATGCTTATGCGTTACATGGATAATGCGACCAAGCTAACCCTTTCCGAGTTTGTTGATAACCTGATGACCTATATCCCCGGAGGTGCGCGGGGTGAATTCGAGAAACTGCATACGGATCTTATCAAGCAGGCAGTGGACAGCGGGAAAGCCATTCCCGATGAAATCTTACGCGATTACCCAGACCTGTATATCACCAGGGATACCCCCGAGCCGCCGAAGAGCGTTTTTGATGGCGTAGAACCTGGCGAACAGGGCGGTTTATTCAATGCTCCCCAGGGCCAAGGGAGTTTATTCGGGGAGGAAACTGCTGGATTTGGTTTGCAAGCGCAGAACGCGCCGAATGAGACCTTCAAACCGCAGGCGAACGATCAAAGCAGCCTGTTCGGGATGGGGGAATACCTGCAACCTGGCGTAAAGGGAGCGAAACCGGTAGAAGATACGGGTAATTTGGGACCGTTGTTTGATAATCCCCCAGCCCCAGTACCGCAGCCAGTTGAGCCGCTTGATCTGCTGCTGAAAACCAAACTGCTGGGGTATGAGCCTGGCACGAACGAGCATGCCATGACCCGCAGGCTGATTAATGATGAAATCTATCAGCGCATGCGCGCGCAGGGGATCACCGATGACAGCTCGAACTTCATCAGGGTGGGGACTGAAAACACCATCCGGGATAACCTGCTGGAAGCCCTGAACAATGGCGGCGAGGTGGACCTAGCCAACCGGATCAAGACGGAAGTTAGCGCGGAAGCGGAGCGTATCCGGCGCTTGAAGGTCATTGAAGATAGCTTCTCCAAAGAAGATTGGGAAGTACCCCAATGGGTTTACCGGGAAGGGCGCTCGGGAGGGCAGTACGAGAACGCAAAGCATCAGGCAGCCGTTGAGCGCGCGCTTGCCGAAGGGAAACCCGTACCGGCTGAAGTGTTAGCCGACTATCCTGATCTGCAACCCCCAGCCCCGCGCGTGTATGGCCGGGTAGAACTGAAGCCAGGGGAATGGATCGAGGTCACTGACGAAAATAAGGCACGCTGGTATCGCGAGTACCAGGCGCGACTGGTCAGCTATAAGACCCGGATAGCAAGCGCGAAGGATCAAAAGCTAAGTGATGGTATTCGAGCACACAACCAATCAGCAGCCTGGACCGATTACGAGCAGCTTTTAGAGTGGCGAACCGTCTTAGATGCGGCTGGGGTAGAGATTGAACGCAAGCCGGTTAGCCCATTGGAATTGGGTGTGCCTGACGTGCGGGATGCCAAAGTAACAGCCGGGCGCGTGATGCCAAACCCTGACCTTCCGATAGTGGAGTTAGGCCGCGAGTTTAAGGTCGGTGGTCATCCGTACCGGTTGATAGATGTACAGCCGGGTTTAATCCGCGCGATTGACCAGCAGCCGCCTTACTCGCGTACCCCCCGGGTGGTCGAACGGACCTGGAACGATGTGCTCCGGTTTGAAAATGACACCGGTATGACCATTCCGGCGAAGCTGTTTGAACCCATCGACCCAGAAGATTTGAAACTAGCAATCCGGCAAATGCTGCTCGATTCCATTGGGGAGAACCCAGGAACGGAGCGCGGAGACTTACCGGATCTCTTCCGCTTCCGTCCCATCCCTGGTTACAGCATTATGGATATTCCGGTTTTGAAGAACCGCATAGGAATGGAGGAATTGAAGGGTGTTGTTGATGAGGTTTGGGACACTACCCACAAGCCACAGCCCCCAATTGCAACCCCCATTACCATCCAGCCGGACGGAGTACATGACGCGATCAACCAGCTTTACACGATTTTTACGGCTGGGGGAAATGATGATGTGACGTTTGCTACCCCGCGACAGTTTGAGGAATATATGCAGCAGGCTATGGGCCTGGATATGAACGTAGAAGAGAACCTAAACACAGCCTATGATGCCCTGGAAGGTTCCTTCAACCTGCTGGCGCGCGATATACGCGCGGATCTGGATGCCCGAAACGCTCCCCTTCCTGAGCGGATTGCAGCAATGGCCGGGCTGGAAGCGCGCTTACTCCGCGCGCGCCGGACGGTCTCCAAAATGAGCCTGCAACAATTCAGTACCCCGCTTTCGATCTCGGAAGCGGCTGGATTTGCCGCTGATGTAAGGCCAGGTGATGTAATTGTTGAGCCGACCGCAGGGACCGCGAACCTGGTAGATCGTTTCTTTGGACGTGGCGATGTAACCATCAAGGTGAACGAGTTTGGTGCTGGACGCAGGCGCGTGTTATCCGGCATTGGTTATAACCCGACCGGCTTAAACGTGATGAAGAGCGAATGGGTGATTGGGCCGGATGGGAAACGGCTGCCGCCGCTGGGCAATGTGGTAATTGCTAACCCACCCTGGGGAGCGTACACCACCGGGAAGTATGGCAAGCCAGCCAACATACCGGTAAAGATGAATGATTGGAGCCAGCGCTTCACCCATTTGATCCTGGAACGCATGCCGGAGAATGGGCGCTTTGTGGGTGTGATGCCAACCAATTGGATCTATACTTTAGATAGATCCACCCGCGAATTATCCATACAACGCTCTACTTATCTGAAGTGGATCGAGCAGCATTATAACGTTCGGGCCATTGTCGAAAGCCCCCCGGATGCGTACAAGCAGCGCGGAACGAACATCGGTTCATTATTGGTAGTAATTGACAAGGGGCCAAGGCCGGAAGGTGCTTTACCCGCGATTGAAGCCTGGGGAGAGCATGCGCCGAAATCCTGGGATGAATACTCAAAACTTGTAGAGCAGTTAGGCAAAGGTGGAACACATGAGCGACCAGAATACGACATCAGAACCAGTCAATCCAGCGTCAGCCGATACCGGGATGACGAGATCAATGCCAGGCGGCCAGCTACCGGGCCAGATGCAGCCGGACTTGCAGACCCCAATGCCAGAGCCGGGAAACCCGAAGCAGACCCCGCCAACATTGGAAAGCCTGTTGTTGAGCAGCCAGAGCCAAAACCCGCAGCTGCCACCAGCAGAAACGGGGATGCTGGAGAGCCAGGCGCAATCAAATCAACCCGACCAGCAAAGCCCATCCAGCCCAGCCTTGGAGACACCCCCCACCCAGCCGGAAGCATCCGGGATCTTCTCGGAAGCAGAGGGGCAGTCCTCCCCAACGGAAAGAACAGACTCGGACCAAACGGAGAGATCATTACCGAACCCACTGGACGACCTGTTGTTTCAGGGACCCATCCCGAGGGAGGAGTTGGGGAGCGAGGAAATAGTCCAGCGGTACGCGGGACCGCTGGGGATCGGAACAGCGGACAGCAGCCAGGACGTACAAACGATGCTGGACAATTGCCAGGAGCAGCAGGGGATCACCCTGCCGGACTGGTGGAAGGACAGCCCGGAGAGCTTCAGCCAGGAGTTTCAGAGCCGGTATCAGCGCAGCAGCCAGCCGGAGAACCGCAGCCGCGCGTTTCAAGCGGGGCTGAAGGAGCAGCAAGCGGGGCGCTACCAGACAACGGACCCGCAGCCGGACGGATTGACGATGCTCAATATCAGCAGCAATGGAAAGAGCAGGTTAGCGCAGTTGAGCGCGCTGGAGCTTTTACTGGATATGTGGGGAGAAGCGCAGGGGCTTTAGGCGAGGAAATCCACCATCATCCAAGCCTGGTGGTGGAAACCAAGGCGCTTTCCAGTGTCGTCTACTCGGACCTGGAAGAAGCATACAAGCCGACCGCTGGGGTAATGGCAGCCTATCAGCGCGGCGATCTGTCCATCGAGGGACAGATGGACCCCATTTGGGCCACCATCCAGCAGAATGACAAGAACCACATGGGGATCTTGATTGCAGATGATGTGGGCATGGGGAAGAGCCGCAGCGCTGCCGGGTTTGCATTGGACCGGGTTGAGCGTGGGCAGAAGCGGATTTTAGTCATCACCAAGAACCAGGATAACATTAACAACCTGATGGAAGGCGAGTTTCCGCTGATCTTTGGCGATACGCTATCCAGCGGGAAGGTTCGCTTCCAGAAAGTGGTAGGCGAGGCTATGCCGGAGGTCAAGAAGGGGAATGAACCCATCCCGACCTACGCAGAACCGACCGTCTATTTCATGCCTGCCAGCCAGTTTTCTGACTTTGCCAAGGCGATCAAGGATCTGGACGTGCAGACCGTGATTGTCGATGAAGCGCACACGTTCAAGAACGTGGACGAAAGCGGTTATGGTGGGCATTGGAACGATTTACACAAGGAATGGACCCGTAAAAACGTTTCATTCATGTACCTGACCGCTACCCCAGCCACCGACATCGCCGAAATGAAGTACCTGTATGGGCTGAAGCTATGGACCGTGGACGGTTTTGGGGATTGGATTGGCGTAATCACCGGGCAATTGACCCCAGAGCAGGCGAGAAAGGCCGGAGACGCGGCGAAGGCGTTTGAGGATTACACGCTGAAGCTGAGCACAGCCGCGATGCAGGTTGGCACACCGGGAAAGATCACCGTAAACGGGCGTTCGGAGATTGGGTATCGGATCGGAACCGGCTTTATCTACACCGAAGGGTATAGAGCCGGGGATGGTATATTGTGGGCGGCTGGACCGTACGGGCAGGCTGTCAAACTGTATAGTGGGGATGCTTCATTAGCTGCCCTGCTGGGGAAAGCGCTGGCTGAAAAAGGCGGCGAAGAGGATCTATACAAAACCCCGTATGATTTCAGGCGCAAGACTGCCGTAAGTACCGCGTTAGATCAAGTGCGGAAGGAACATAACCCTCCGAAGTTTGATAGTGACACGCGGGGCGCGCTGGGGCTGAAGGACAGCACAGACGCGCAGGACTTCCTGGATAAGAAGGGCAAGAAGAAGTTTGGGGCTGGGCGCAGCGCGTTTGAAAGCACCCTGCCACCGGAGCACACTGAGCAGATCATGCGCGAAATGAAATTAAGTGGCAGCTACATGAGCCGCGATATTTCCAGGACTGGCGTGGACTTTGGGATCAAGAAGATCGAGCTTACCCCAGAGCAAAAAGCGCGCATGACCAAACGGATTGATCTATACCGGCAGATCATGGAAGCGTACCAGAAATTTGGACCGCTGAATGAAGATCGGAAGGTTGACTATGGGGTATCCGGGTCAATCCAGGCAGATGCCAAGCGCGCTATGTTTGATCTCCGCTTGCAGCAAAGCCTGCCCGAGGTGGACGCAGCCCTTGAACGCGGGGAAAAGGTGGTTATATCCATCAACAGCGTATCAGAAGCCGATGCCAGCAAGGGCGGCCACCTCCGCAAAGCCATCGAAAGCATCAACACGGACCTGGTAACCAAGAACACGGATGGAACCTTCAACGACCCGGAGGACATCCCCGAAGCGCAGATTATCAAGGCGCAGCTGCTGGATATGGCAGAAGAGTTAGGGGTACTGCAAAGCCCGATTGACTTCTTGAAGGCCAAGTACGGCGACCGGATTGGGTTTATTACCGGGCAGCAGACCGACAGCCGCGCCAGGCAGCGCACCGCGCGTGATTTCCAGAACAATGGGATTGATGTGGTTGTCATCTCGGGCGCTGGAAAGACCGGGATCAACCTGCACGACATTGATGGACAGAAGAAAGTACATCTGATGGTTGTGGACTACGATTGGAGCGCAACCGAATTTAAGCAGGAATTGGGCCGCGTGGACCGCACCGGGCAGAAAAGCAGCCCGATGGTTACCGTTTTCCATACCGGGAACGCAGGCGAAACCAAGTTTATCGCCACCATCACCAACCGCATGAAGGGATTAGGCGCAGCTTCTAAGGGTGGAGCCGAGAGCACCGGGACCAGCAGCTTGAATGAACAGTTTGAGTTAGGGTCAACCTACGATAAAACCGCATTGGCTGATACCTGGCTCAGCCTGACCCGGGATGAGAAAGCGAAATTCCTGGACCGCTATTTCTGGCATGGTGACACGCCAAAGAGCGACATTCCCGAAACGGCGAAGAGCATCAAGCAATTCACCATGGCGCTTCAGTCGATTGATATGGATGAGGCCAATCACTTCCTTGAATTGTGGATGAACAAACGCGCCGCGTTGATGGAAACCGTTCAAGGCGAAGTCGCAGCGCGCGAAGCGATGAAGAAGGGCGAGGTGCTAAGAACCACCAACCTGGGCGGCAATATCACCCTGACGGAAGTCAGAGACGGAACCGGCAGCCGCTTTGCTATCGTTTCGGGCGTGCTCACCCCCTATATGCACAAGTTATCGAGTGCGCTGGGCGGCGAGGGCGTTGAAATGATCAACGGGGAAATGAAGCCAAAACAGTGGCGGCATTGGATCGGCTTTCAGGATACAGCCAGCGAAGAACGGGTCAGTGGGCTGATCATTCCTCCTGGCAAAATAGATGAAGTGGCGCGCACCTTCCAGGTAGCCATCAAGAGCGCGCGCAGCCCGGAAACAGCCCTACGCGACATCCGGGCCGGAGACAAGTTACCCATCCGGGGCGTGGATAACGCGGAGTGGGAATCTACATGGGGCAGGGCGGTTTTCGGGAAGGAAAGATCGTGATCAGTGGTGGGCGCATGGCCCATCGGAATGACTTGATGCGCAACGGCGCGCAGTATGACGCGCGCGGAAACTTCTTCTACGTTCCCGAGGAAGAGCTACAGAACTTCTTACGCCGCTTTACCTTACGGGATATGGGCAGCCTGGCGCAGCCTATGGAGAAGGGCGAAACCTACGCTTTTGGCCCATCCGGGCAGAAGTACAACTTCCGTTATCGGGTGGTGCCGCTGGATGAATTGATCGAGAGCCAACGGACACCTTTGACACGAACCCCAAATACCCGCGTGAGTTACAGCCGCGCAACCGCGACCGCAGCGCTTACCGGGACCAGGTGCATACGATTGCCAGGAACCTGGACGAACGGGTTTTGATTGACACCCACATGGTTGATACGGGAACCCCTATCATTGGTGGGGATCTGATCGTTGAGAACGGGAACGGTCGAGTTTTGGGCATGCGCCGGGCGCGCATGGACTACCCGGAGAAGTGGCAGGCATACCAGGCTGAACTGAAGAAAGCGCTGGGTGATTATGGTTTGAGTGAGGGCGATATTGCCGGGATGAAAGACCCGGTATTAGTGCGCGAACGAACCGACCAGGTAGACCGGGTGAAGTTTGCCAATGAGGCGCAAGCCAGCCAATCCATGCAGTTGACGGTTGATGAACTGGCCGGGACGGATGCCCGGTATGTGGATGATGCGCAGCTATCCAATCTAATCGTTGGGGATGAACAAAGCATTGAAGGCGCTTTGAAGGCTGCTGGAAATCGTGACCTGGTAACCGCCTTCCTGAACCGCGTACCTGAAACCGAACGCAGCCAATTCCTGGACCCCAACGGGGAGCTAAGTTTGGACGGTTTGACCCGCTTGCGGAACGCGATCTTTGCGCATGTGTACCCGGGCGAAGCGGGGCGCAGGCTGGCGGATGCCTTCCTTGTCTCGCAAAGTGAGAGACGTAGCGATATCCGCGCGGCCATTTTTGACACGCTGGGATGATGAGCCAGGCTGAAGCGCTGGTAAAAGAAGGGCGCCGGGCGGCTGATCTTTCGATTACGGATGACCTGGCGAAAGCCGTGGATATGTACGCGCGGCTGAAGCAGCAAGGCGCAGATATCGACCTGTGGTTGGGTCAAATGAGCCTGGTGGAAGAGGAATTGAACCCACTGCAAAAGGAACTGCTGGGGTACATTCATGCCAACGTCCGCAGCCGGAAGAAACTCCGCGAACTGCTGGCGTTGTACGCGGATAACGTGGTCAACACCCAGACCGACCCGAACCAAATGGCGTTGTTTGGTGGGGCGGCGGCTGGGAAGGGTGAAATTCTGGATGCTGCCGCCGAACAGGTGACCGGGAAAGATGCCGGTTTTGCGGCTGCCACAGCACCCGCAGCGGAAAACCCGGAGCTAATCGCGCAGCCAGTCGCGCAGCAGGTGAACCCGGCTGCCATCTCCGCGCAGACCGCCATAAATGACGCTATGCGCGCAGGTGCAGTACCAGCAGAAACGCCGGTAGGAGCTGGGCAACCGCCGGCAGTACCACCACAAGCGCCGGTAGCAGCTCCGCCACAAGCGCAGCCAGAGCCGCAGCGGGTATCTGCTATGGGCGCGCCGTTGGGGACCGCCGACCAGTACAGTGAACCACCGGTTGAGGAAGCGATGTTAGAGGGCTGGATGAAGCAGGTGCTCCCAGCCCTGGACCGGGCAGAAAGCGCGCTGCTGGATACTAAGAACCGAAAAACGGGTATTGCTGGGTTGGATGTAACTTCGCCTGGCGAAGTTCAAGCGATTGACGAACCGACCCGCAAGAGGATGACGAAGTATCTGGGGCAGATCAATGCGGATATGGCGGATGCAAAACTAGCCGCGATCCGCTACGGAGAGCAGAAGCGCGACTTTGCCTTACTGAATTACCAGGCGCGCACCGGAGCGGATAACCTGCTTGGGACCGTGATGCCCTATGAGTTTTGGTACACCCGTTCTATGCTGAATTGGGCGCTGCGAAGCATCGCCCGACCGACCACCTTATTGAATTGGGCGCGGCTGCGCGCGTTGCAAGAGAAGTACATGGAAGGGGAGGGTTCAATCCCGACCCGGCTAAAGAAAAAGATCAAGATCCAGATGCCTTTCCTCCCGGATTGGATGGGTGGGGGCGCTTACGTTGACCCCATGAAGCAGTTATTCCCTATCGAGCAGCTTACCCGACCCTGGGAAACGCTGGGGGAAGAAAAGACGCTGGAACTGCGTAAGGCTGAAAGCGCGCTGGCGCAGATGGTGGAGAGTGAGGATATTACAGAAAGCCAGATGCAGCAGGCATTAGCCAGCCGGAACGGTCCGATCTGGGAACGGGCCATAGCCCAGGCGCGCAACGAAGCGGACAGCCAAATAAAGAACCCGCTGGATTTCGCCTTTATGATGAGTGGGCCAAGCCTGCCCATCAGTATGGCCTACAGCTACATGACCGGGCGGCAAAACGAGATCGGCCAGCTGCCCATCACCCGCTTGATCCAGGCCAATACAGCCGCGTTAGGGCTGGGTGGGCCGACTGGGGTCAACATCGAAGCCGGTTTACGCAAAGCCGGAGGGCTGCCCGAGGTGGATCAATACCAGGATTACCGGGTAGACCGCATGCTATCCAACCTGACTGCCGAAGGGAAGGTCACTGCCGATGACGCGCGCCGGGCGATGATCGACCGCAGCGGACCGGCTTTTGATCTGGCGCAGCAGCGAGTAACCCAAATGGGCTTATGGCAGTATTGGGGCGCGCCGTTAGGGGTGGATATGTTCCCAGAAGGGGAGAAGGGGCAAAGAGCGTTACAGACCGTCTATAACCAGGCGCGTGACAAGTGGGCAAATGGCGACAAGAACGCGCTGACCGCCTTCTATGATGCGCACCCCGAGTATGAAGCGCGCCGGGACAGCTTCCGCGACCCAGAAAGCCGCTTGAGAAACTATCTGATCAGTGACGTGTGGGATCGGTACATGCAGCTTCCAGAGCCTGACAAAGAACGAAATCCGCGACCAGTTAAGGAGCACCTTCCAGGATGCCTTTGTCAACAAGGACACCCGCAGCTATGACACGATCAATACGCAAACCCTGGCGACCTGGGCGCAGTTGTTGGGAGCCGCCAACCCCAGCGCAGCCCCAGAAGCGACCCAGCTTAGTTTGAAGCTGACGGACCCGGCCATCGCCAAGCAGGTGCAGACCTACCGGGACGAAATCAACCAGCGTTTCCCGAAGGTCAATGAAATTCTGAATTGGTTATATTCGCTGCCCCCGGAAGTGCAGCAGCGATTTGAGGACCAGAACCCGCAGATCGGGAAGTATTACGACTGGAAAAATACCTACCTGGCGAACCATCCCGAGGTGATCCCCTACATCACCAGCGAACAGAGCGAGCTTTACGGGCAGCCGGTCGAGGTGCAGCAGCAGGTATACAAATACCGCGCACTGAAAACGGAGCACTACCCGCAGGTGGAGAAAACGCAGAGCTTCTATTTCAGCCTGCCGGACAAAACCGCGCGGAGAACCTACCTGAAAGCCCATCCCGAACTGAGCGAGTATTGGACCTGGCGCAGGCAGGTGGCCGCGCAGATGCCCAAGGCAGCCGCCTACATTCTGAGTGATCAGAGCATGGCGACCAGCATCTTAGGCGATGACCCCCCCATGCTGACCGACCAGGAAATTAGCCAGTTTAGCCCCGAACTGCTCCGCGCGCTGGCAGCCCAGGTGTACACCGGGCGCGATTTGCAGACAGGCGCGTGGAATGAGTTGGATACCCTGTGGGAGCAGCTTGGGCAGCCCCAGGGCGACCTGGAAAAGTGGGTCAAGAGCGTGGTGATCCCGACCATCAAGGGCAACACGTAGGAGACTATTGCAAAGCGGGGGAAAGCCGCTATAATTATCAGTAGCTGACAGGCGCGTAAGCGTAGCGTACCGGGCAGAACTGTAAAAGGTTATTCCCGGTTTTTCGTTTAAGGAGGTTTCGCATAGATGACTGAAAAGGTTTCATTCTCGGGGCTGGACCAGCGGGTGGGCAACCCGCTGGCGACAACGCTAACCCGGTTAGCGCCCAACAGAATACCCCAGGGGTAGCAGTACCCCAGGGAGACCAGGCAAAGGATACGGGCCTAAGCGCAGCGGAGATCCGCAGCGTTATGGCCGAAGAGGTATCTAAGGCGCTTGAAATGGCGAACCGTAAGGCGCAGAGCATGAACGCGAAAACGGAAAACCGGATCAAGCAGCTCGTCACGGATCAAATTGCGCTGCTCCAAAATGCGGGGATGGCGGTAATGCCAGCAGAAGCAGGCCATTGAAACGGCCATACGCAAGCAGGAAGCACCCCAAGCCGATGCTACCCAGCCGGAAGGGACAGCTGAGCCTCGCCAAGGCGAAGCTACGACCCCCGAGGGTGAGGGTAAGCCGGAGAGTGACGAAAATACCCGCGCAGCGTGGGCCATTATGGATGCGATGGGGATGGATCTGGAAACGACCGACCCGGAAGCGGCCATGGTGGACAAAAGCAGTAGGGAGGCTTTTTTGAAGTCGATCTACAAAGCGCTGGCAGCCAAGCAAGCCCGGTTATCTACTGATCCTGCTGCACGTATGCCTGCCGGTGGTGGTCAACCCAGCCCAAACAACCCGACCAGCAAAATGAACGGGTCGCAAACGCTGGAATACGCCTTCTCAAAGGCGTTTAAGAAGTAACACCCTTTATCCGTAAATTTATTGGTATGTGGAGATGAGAAATGGCACCATTCGTTTTAACTCTGGCGGACTATGCCGCTTCTCCCAATCTTCTTGTATCTGGTGTAGCCAAAACCATGCGCGAGGTATCCCCGTTTTTTGATCGTTTGCCGATTGCGGACGTGGGAACCCTGGCGGTAAAAGTTTTCCGTGAACCCACTGGCGGCTTGAATGAAGTCGGTTGGCGTAACATCGGGGAGCAACATGGGAGTGTCAAGCAGGCGAGACCGGAAGAACTGGAAGAGATGGGTTATTCGTTCGGTAACACTATCGCGGTCGATAAGGTCTATGTCAAAGACAAGTCGAGCCGCCTGGTGGACCCGATGACCTGGCAGACGACACAAACCGTCAAGGCCATGAGCTTTGGGTTTGTCGACAAGACCATCAACGGCATACTGCCGACCTGAAGAACCCGGTAGGTATAAACTGGCGCGCGATGAACGATCTGGGCGCGGACAAGCGCATTGACCTGGGCGGTCTGGATATTTCCGGGGATGCGGTTGGACTGGCATCCAATATTCAGGATTACATTGATTACCTGGATGCGCTGCTGGCTGCCGTGACTGGCGATTACAGTGTAGGCGGGCAGGGTGTAGTGATCCTGACCAACCAACGGTGATCCAGCGCACCAACAGCGCTTTACGGCAAAGCGGCCTGATGAGCACCCAGAAGGACACGCTGGGGCGGTTTTTTACCGAATATAAAGGCGCGGCCTTTATTGATATGGGCCGCAAGGCGGATGGACGTTACCCGGATTATGACCAACCTGGAACCGGCTGATGGTGGCTGGGGCGCGCCGAGCACCTTCTCTTCCCTCTACGCGGCCCGGCTGGGAACCGAGTACCTGACCGGTTGGCAGGAATACAGGTTTGACGTCTCCGACCCGGAGTTAGATCCGGTTGGCAAGGTCACCTATAACAGCGTCATCGACTGGTTTATCGGCCTGGCGCTGTCTCACCCGCGCAGCATCGCGCGCGGTTATCACTTGCAGGCAGTGTAAGGAGCAAAGACCATGATTGATAAGGATTTGATCCTGCATAATGTGGCCATTGTCGGGGCTGGGACCACGCATGGCGCGTTTATAAGCTTTGGCAGCCAGAACCTGGTTTCCCCGGTGTATATGGTGGACGTTCCAGCGGTGGTGAATGCTGCGGACAGCCTGACGGTTTCCATCGAGGAAAGCGCCGATGGGGTGAACGTGAAGGACAGCGCCGTTATGGAAGCCGATGAACGTCTCCGGGCAGTATTTCATCACCTGGAAAGCGAATGAAAGCTATCGCCGGGCAACTCTGGTTAGTGCTGGGGCTGCCACGAACTTCGGCGTGGTAACAATCGCGCCGGTCCCGGGTGGCCGGTATAACCACTGGTAATCACTGGCAGCCGACTTAGGCATTACATTTTACTGGTAGCACCTTATTGGTAGTGGCCCACCTACAGCAGATGTGGGTGGGCCAATTTATTATGTAGGAAAAGCGAGGGTTTTCTTATGGCGAAAAAGAAGGAAGAAGCTGCGCAGCTGGAACCATCGAAAGAGGTGGTATCGGCCGAGCCTATCCCGGACACGGATATTGCCAGCCTGATGCCGAAAGCATCCCCGTTCATCCCGGTTCAGGCTATTTCTGAACTGCGTTTCGCGGATGGGGTGAACATCTATGAGCTAACCGAAATGCAGCGGGGCACCTTCACGCTGCGGAGGATTGGAAAGGTATAACCATGAAACTCGCGGACGTGACGCTAGTGGCGGCTGGGCTGCTGGAAATGGTGCATGGTGGAGCCGCTACCGCCGGCAGCACCACTACATTAGTGGATACCGGGATGGATTATCCGGTTGATTGGTGGCAGGGTGGCACATTATGGCTTCATTCCGGAAACCTGGCCGGGAAGAGCCTGGTGGTGACCGATTATAACGATGTGACGCACACCATCACCTTTGCCGATGCTGGAGGCCACGGTTGCGGCTGGGGATCAGTATGCCCTGGCGCGCGCGCATTACAAACGGGCAGCCCTGATTGATGCGGTAAACCAGGCTTTGCGGGATGCAGGCACCCTGACCCAGATTGATCAAACCCTGACGGTCGTGGACGGGCAGACCGAATATGCCCTGCCTGCCGATGTGGGCAACCTGGTTAGCGTACTGACCACCAGCGGCACGTCCGCGCCTTATACCTGGACCCTTTCTTATAACTGGATGGAGGTAACCGGGGAAGCTGATCTTTGATGATGGTCGCGCACCGGCGACCACAGGCGCGCCGATCCGGTTGTTTTTCAACCTGCCGCATGCGCAGGTGAGCGCGGACACGGACGAGGTTAGCCCGGCGATTACCCCCATTCGGCTGGCGTGGGCGGCTGCGTCTTATGCCGTACTGCAACGGGCGAAGATCCAGGCCAATGACGAACGGCTGAAGGAGGTGACCTGCGGCAGATTTGTGCAGGGTAACAAGGCACAGAAAGAAAATGCAGTTTCCCATCCGCCAACCTGCCGCGCAGCGTACACATGAGTAAGTATTAGGGTGAAAAAATGGTAAACAGCACCCAGAATTGATGTAGGCCCAACCGCAAAGTGTACCGAACCACCACCTGAGTTTGACGGACGGAGTAACAACCTTGGGCTTGCTGCTGGTGGTCCGAAACGGAAAACCGACCGGCTTGTCATTATCCGAGACCCCGACCCCCCCAACCGTTACCGGATCTCGCAGGGTGCCAGTGGGTACGGTGACTTCGAGCAACCGTACCCACTGGCACCCTGCGAGATCCGGGTGATTGGTTGGGGGGGTCGGGGTCTCGGATAATGACAAGCCGTGTTGGTTTCGATCCACCAGCAGCAAGCCCAAGGTTTACCGTAGTTGAACTAGGTGGTGGGTCGGGTACTTGGCAGGTTGGCCTGCGTCGATTCTCCTCTTGTACCATTTTTTCACCCTAATACTTACTCATGTGTACGCTGCGCGGCAGGTACGGGATCCGGGAGCTTTGGTTACTCTGTGCCTTGTTACCCTGCCACCTGCTGCATGAATTCCTTCAGCCGTTCGTCATTGGCCTGGATCTTCGCCCCTTGCGGTGCATATCGCAGCCGCCCACCGGGTAATGGCCGGGCTAAGCCTCGTCCGTGTCGCGCCAGCGTACACATAGAGTAAGTATTTAGGTAAAAAATGGTACAAGACGAGAATTGATGTAGGCCCAACCGCGAAGTACCCGACCCACCACCTGAGTTTGACGGACGGAGTAACAACCTTGGGCTTGCTGCTGGTGGATCGAAACGGAAAACCGACCGGCTTGTGGTTTATCCAACAATAGACCCCCCCAACCGTTACCCGGATCTCGCAGGGTGCCAGTGGGTACGGTGACTTCGAGCAACCGTACACCCCATACATTCAAAGTGATTGGAGCGGAGGCCGTGGGCAAGAGGACTTTGAAGGGGATACAACTGGATATTAGACAAGGACGGATACCGGATTGACGCGCGCAGGAATGATCTAATCTGTTGCACAAAAGAAACCCGCACGATTAGCCTAACCCCCGCAACGTCAACGCCTTACGCAGCTACGGGAACCGTTGGGGCAGGGGCTATGAATTAAAAAGCTTGCAAAATTCCGCTATCGAATAGCAAACGTACTGTGAGGAACGTGCGTTTACGGCTTAAGGGCAAGCCAATGTAAGTGTCGCTATCCTGAACGATGATGGGACGGGTAAGCCAAATCATAGTAGTGCTGTAGGTTATGGTGACCTGTTCTTTTATTCTACTGGTCAATTTACAGACGTTGATATTCCCATCAGCGCTGAACTATTACCCAATGTTCAGTATTGGCTACAGGTCTATGGCACAACCGGGTCAGGGGTTACGATTGCATCCAATGAGGGGAATTTACCCGGGAACCAGATCTGGTCATTCCGGTACAGTTATGCCCTTTGGTTGGATAATTCGGCATTCTACTTTGTATTAGAGGAGCCGATTGGGGAAGCGCGATTTTTTGAATATAAAGATATGCTGTTTGCCGTTACTTCCCCTAGCAACGGGAGCGCGCCCAGGTTATTTGCAAATGGGTACTTTGGGCTTGTAGCGCAACCTGACCCATTTTCTATCACCACCAGCCTGACCATCAGCGATAATCTTAAAGAGGGGCAATCGCAAAATCATTTCCGGGCCAGGATCAGCCAGCGCTAACCAATTACCAGAAGATTTCTGGCTTTGTGACTGGCGCAAATGCGAAAATGCAATTTTCTAAAGCCTGGGAAATTCCAATAACCGCTGGTCGATGTTCGCTGTTCTGGGTGGAAATGTATGGCAGGAAATATCAGGGCATGGAATTACCAAATCGGTAACATCGGTTCTGATCGCAGACGATACGATTTATTTTGCACAAGGTGAAGGGTCGCCCATCCGCCAGAGGAAAGCTAAAACCTGATGCAACTTGGGAAGTATGGGCCGATGATGGAGCAAATAGCGCTTCTTTGCTGCGCCTCATTAACGACAAAAGTGGCAAGCGTAAGATATGGAGAAGCAAATCAAGCGCCACAACGTAGCCTGCTCCGATGTAAAACCCTGGGGGACGAACCTGACCTTTGGGGCTGATACCGTTGCCGAGAACACGGCGACAAAAATAACCGGGATGATTGACTACAGTCAGCCAGTTATCCCCTACGTTTTTAAAAGGAGAATATATCGGATGAGGTACATGGAGGGGACGTGGAACAGCAAAAAACCGACGTGTAACGGAAATTGAAAACGCGCGCAGCCGGCACTTGGTGGTGTGTGTACCTGAACACCCCCTACGGGACTTACTTTCTTTTTTCTTTGCTGGATGGCGTAGAAAGGTATTACCAAGGGAAGTTGGACGATTTGGGTCCAAACCGCGACTTAGGTATGCCAAAAGGGCGCAATGGGCCTATTGCCCAGTTGATTTCTTTTCCAACCGGGATATTAGCCTGCCTGGATGCTGGGGATTATGGGCAATCCAGCGTCATGTTCTGGAACCAGGTTGGATGGTGTGAACTTTACCGGGGAGCGCTGGGGCAGCATATACAAGAAACGCCTTCATTCAGGTTATCCCAGGCATCGAAAATGCTGATCGGCTATGGGTTTCCGTTGGTAATGAAGTTTATTGGTTGCCAATTGCTATAAACCCATTGAAGCAAGAGGGTACCGTTTCTTTTCTGGCAGCCAAATAGAAAGCAGCCGCATAACAGGCAGCCTAAAAGAGGTCAATCATATTGGGATAGTTTCAAGGTATTTTCTGAGAATTTGCAAGCCGGACAGCAGTGGGTTACGCTCGATTATCAGGTAGACACGAGACCCGAATAACTGGCATCCAGTTGCGAATGACCAGGGGCAGCCTATAAAAATGCAAACTTACAACAGCCAGGAAGTGAAGTTAAAACCTGCCCAATACAGTGGAAGGCAGGTGGCTGCGGTATCGAATAGACCCTTCGGGATCCAAATAACGAACTGATTACCCCCAGGGTGAAGGCAATTGTAATTGACGCAATCACCCGCATACCGGGTAAACGGGCCTGGAACATCACTTTCGAGATTTCAGACGAAGGCCAAGACCTGAATGGGGACCAGGCCAGCCAGCGCGCTACCTATTATTACAACATTCTGCGGACCTGGGCCGACAGCCGCCAGCGCGCAGCCCCCCTGATTATGCAATACGGGCATGAAATTTATGATCAGGTGTACGTGGTGATCGAACCACCCAGCCTGAAACCATTCAAGCAAAGGACCATCCCCGACAGGGGCATCCAGTTTATTGGTTCGATGATGCTGCGCGAGGTCTTAATGCCACAGTCTACCCAGGGAATGCTCGGTCGCCGGGCAGCAAGCCGGAAGCGTAAATGAATACAACGTGGCCCAGGCGCTGGACCGGCTGAAGCTGGATTACAGCTACCAGTACAGCCTGGATGGTGGGCGCTTCGTGCGCGGCGGCCAGGTGATCGACTTCCTGATCTGGATGCCCCCGAGACCGATGGCGGTTTATGTGCAAAGTTACTGGCACCTCAGGCAGTCCGGCCTAAAGAGGACGAAGACTGCAAGCGGGCTTCCGCAGAGCGACACGGTTTTGAGGTGGTGGAAGTCTGGGACTATCGAGACCAGTATGACCCCGGAGGACGCACTGGCGGTCGTGAAGAGGAAAATCTTATGAGTGAAATAGACGATCTGCAAACCCGGGTACTCGGGCTGGAAGCGCAGTTACGCGCTTTGAACGCGAGTATTGCCAGCTGGCCGGGTCTGGTCAAACTGAACCAAAACACGGAGGTCAACGGCGACCTGACGGTCGAGGGCGCGATCAACGGCACGATCAGCGAAGCAACCCACGCCGCCAGCGCCAGCGCGTTGAGCGGTACGGATCTGCACCTAACCGGCACGATCCAGGCCGATACGAACCTACAAGGGCCAATGCTGACCGACGCAACGGCGGTCTCCATTGCTAACGGCGGGGGGAGCATCCAATTGCCCCAGGTGCGCGGCAGAGGGACGGCGGGGCTGCCAGCCGCGATGAGCTTCCATCAGCCTGGATTTTTACGCGGTTAACTTTGGGTTGGACACTGACCACAAGCTGAAAATCGGCGGCTGGTCGATAGGAGACGTCCCCCAAGAGATCTGGCACGAGGGCAATTTGCCGACCGGCTACAGCACAACCACTCCCACCTGGGTGGGGCTGACCGGCACGCTCAACCTGGGCAACAGCATGGTCTGGGGTACGTTCGGCGCTTTTGTCTGGGTATCCGGCTACTTCGGCGGCAGCGGCACGATCAGCGGAACCATGGGGTCTTGTTACTGCACATCTCCCAACCATCGAACCTATGACACGTCCGTATTTTTATCATCGGATAGTGCGAACCAGTACATTGGTACAGGCCACTGGGATGCAAACACTGGGCGACTGCGCTTCCCATCCTTCAGCGTCGCAGGCCAATACCTGAATTATTTTGCCATCGGGGAAGCATCACTGAAAACCGATAAAGTTAGCCAAGTATGTCAACACAGAAGTTCTGTACGATCAGCTGGCGGCAGGTTTTTCCGGGATGGATAAACCAGCCGGAGGATGAAGCGGATTATCCCCTTTAAGTTTTGGCTGGAAGGAGCAAGCGCGGGGGAAAGCTGGGTGCAAACCTAACAGTGCCATATGACGCAGACGAGCAGCAGGTGCAAGCGGTGCTGGCTGCGCATGATCCCAAAGCAGAAAACAAGCGCGAACGGATGAAGAGTCAAATACTGCTGATGGCACAGAGCGCGGTTGGAGTGAAACTGAGCGACCTGAGCGCCGCCCAGATCAAAGCCTTACTGGCCTGCCTGTTATACCGGGCTGGCGCGAGATTGACCCAGAAGCCATTGCAAGTATTTCCGCTCAATAATTCGTTATGTTAAATTTGGCTTGAGATAAGGTCGGATTATTTCAAGGCATATTTTAATTACAAAAATCAACTACATAAGGAGAAGGAGTATGAACCACTGGGTTGACCCGGCCCATTTTGCTGGGGAATTGATGTCTCGCACGACCGCCCTAATCTGGATTGGTCGATCCTGAAAGCGGCTGGGATCAGCTTTGCGATTGCCAAAGCCAGCGAAAGCACCGACTATAAGGATGATACTTTCGCGGATCACTGCCAGAAAGCCTATGATTTTGACGTGGCTCTTTCTAGTGCCGATCATCAACATGGACCCCTTGATGCACCATGTGACCTACGCCCCGGAGCGCATCCTCCTCAAGAAGGACGTGCAGCTGCAGAACTTCCTGGGCGCCATCAAGAACAAGAAGATCTATGGTGCCTTCATGGACCATGAACGCTGGTGGGAAAAGGTCATGACGAGTGGTACGCTGCGAGGTGGCAAGAAGCACCCCGGCAGCGACGGTTAAAAAGTATTGACCTGGGCCGGGATCAGCAAAGCGGGTCAGACGATGGTGGAACTGGTTAACAAAGCGACTCGGGCTGCCCACAGGCGTTCCTGGCACCAGCCTGTCTTCATCGAGGGGTACGCGCCAAAGACAAAGGATTGGGTTGATCCATGTATCGAGTTCACGGCTCGATCACCCGTACTCGACGACGGTCGTGCAGGCGGGCAAAGTTGGGCTGAATTTTTCGAGCAGTACGCGCCCCCCTTCCCGCTGAAAAGACCACCTGGACCGGCACGGGGTCGCGGAAGAACACTCTTCTCGCTGCTGGTGGACGAAACCATCAGCCGCAGTTCTGGCAGGTGTCCACCGGGTATAACTTCAGCATGCCAGGTGTGCAGGGATGGTGCAACAATCAACCTGAGACTGACATTCCATCATCTTTGGCAGCCAGGAAGAGCTATACCGCCTGTATGCCTTTACCCCGCGCGACACCGAGCCGCCGACCCCACCCCCAGCCGACCCGGCGATAATGGCGATGTGGGCCAGGGCGATGAGAAGACCCGGTTGCGCTGGCTGAAGTCATGGCGATGCTGGCAGAAACCGGCTGGTATTGGAAGAGAACAACGTTCTGCTGAAGAATGTTGCTCCCCACTTCGCGGTATAATTCCCCGCGTGTGGTTCGCAGCCCACATAGAAAAGGATCGGGCATGCAGCCGATCCTTTTTTGTTATTCCTGCATTATCTCCGAAAACTTCGCAGCCACAGCCGGAACCTGTCCATTTCCAAGGGCTTTAATGCGGTCCACCCGATGGGCCACCCCATGAGCCACTCTACCAATCCGAATTCAACGTCCCACCAACCTGTTCGGGCCGAGGGCAGCTGTTCGGCGTGGGGTTCGTCCACTTGCCTCGCGTGTCCGATGCCTTGGGAGTCGGCCACAGTTTCACAGCTCCCCCGAGCGACAAGCTCCTTCCGTAAATGTCGTTGTGCTTCAGATCGGATGCTGTTGGTGTAGGCCATAGATTGGAACGCGCCATTGCCGCCAGATTGGGCCGCTTCGTAGCGCCAGGGCTGAGCGATTGATTGAACCGCTGCCGTTGATCGTTGACGGTTGGGGTAGGCAATAATCCATAGCCGTTCCCGAAGGTGCGGTGCGCCAACGGCTGCTGCCGATAACACGCCCCAGCGTGCATCATACCCACTTTCGGCCAGGGTCCCGAGTACAGTTCCAAAGTAAGGGTGAGCAGCGAGACCTGGAACGTTCTCCAGGAGCACGTATCGCGGTCGTACTTCGCGAATGATTCGGATCGTGGCGGGCCATCCGTTTCGTTCGTCATCCTCTCCTTCTCGTTTTCCGGCAAGGCTGAAGGGCTGGCAGGGGAAACCGGCAGTGATAATATCCACGCGTCCAGCCCAGGATTTCCCGTTGAATGTATCAGCATCGTCCAGATCGGCGCTTGATCCAGCAGGCCGTCTTTAATTCGAGCCTTGGAATTGCGACCGGGTAAGCGGCTTTTTCCACATAGCAAACCGTTTTCCAGCCCAAGATCCAGCGTGTCGCCAATAATCCGCCACCGCCTCCGGCATATAAAGCCAACTCATTAGGCATCTCCCCCCACAACTCATTGATAGTATCCAGCAGCGCGTAGCGTTCGGCGGCTGGCATGCTGGAAAGCCGGTTATTCCAACGGGTCTTTTTCTTCTTGATCCGTTCCCGCTCCCGGTAATCCTCCCCCAGGTAGCGGTAGTCATGCAGCTTCACCGGCTCTGGGTAATTCATCCACAGTTTTTCCACAGCCGTTCCAGAGCGGGTCATGGCGGTAAACTGGATGGCGCGCCAGCCGGATAACTGCTGATCGTACCAGGCGCAGGGATAGCCGGAAATGGCGACCATGCACTTCAGGCCCTTCAGCAGATCCAGCAGGCGCGCGTGCTCTGCGCGGGTAGAAAACTCGTGCGCGTAAATGCGCTCCTGGGTGCTGCGGGTCTCCATCAGATAGGGAGGATCACAATAGACGAATGTGCTCGGATAGTCGCAGTAATGGCAGCTTGCCAGGTATTTATGGCATCCCCCCAGACCAGGAACGCGCGCGGCGGCTGGGCGTCCAGGGTCGCCTGGTAGTACAGGCTGTCAAAGCGGGTTAGCGCGGTTTCGTCCGCGTCTATGCCGATGCTTGCGGTTGGCGCGGGTCGCTTGAAACGGAGGATGGCGCCCCCCCCGAGAAATGGTTCAATGTACACGTTATGCGGCGGGATCTGGTTGATGATCTTCTGGTAAACACCTGATCCGGCTTTGCCGCCTGGGTAGGTTATTTCACTCATTGGATGCTCCTACGTTTTTTGGGGTCTCGAACTTGCCGCATGCAGGCCAGGAAGCGCGCCAGTCGGTAGCTGCGCCGTGAGTCATTTTATTCAAGCGGCATTTGAAATAGGTATTGCCCCTTCTTAAGCGGACAAAGAAGCGGCAGGCGCTGCAGGTCGCCTCTTCCGGTCCACGTCCATACATTTTGTGCATGTTGGTGATACGCTCGGGCAGATCTGCGAGATAGCTTGCTTTCTGCTGCTCTTCAGTTTGTTTCAGCCAGTCCTGCCAGGGATTAGGCACGGTCTCTTTCATTAGTTTCCTTCCTCTTCGCTGGTCGGCTGAAATGCCATTTCCAGCAGCACCAGGCGCGCAAGCTGGGCATCATCCAAGGCGCGGTGGGTCTTGCCGATGGGCACGCCAAAATGACGCGCGGCTTTTTCCAGGGATTGCCAGCGGTAGGAATGATAGTAGCTGTTCCACTCCCCGTAATACTCACTGAAGAGGGTCATCGCGCAACAAGCAGTCATATCCATCAGTCCCTTACCATCGTCTGGGAGGTGCATGCGGCTGTGCATCAGCATATCCAGATCGAAGCGGGCGTTGTAGATCACGACATGCCGGTGATCGAGCAGCGTTTGGAGGGCCGGCCAAACGTCAGCGAATGAAGGCGCGTCCTGTACTTCGGCTGCGGTGATGTGGTGGACCGCCTGCGCGTCTGGGTGGATGGGTACGGTTGGACAAACGAGGGTATTGAGCAGTGGGTTTCCGTCCAGGTCGATGACGGATAGCTCGATCACTTCATCCCGGCTGTGCAGGCCAGTGGTTTCGGTATCGAGAAACAAGGGATCAGCTTTGATCCAACTGCGCGCTTCGAGGATGGTCTTATCTTTGTTGTTCATGGGTTCGCCTGGGGAGTAAGCCGGGCCAGATTGCGCAACCTGGCCCGGCGAAAGGGTTTGATTATTCCTGCCCTGGGGCTGTTTTCCGGGCGCGCTGCGCTTCCACAACCTTCTGCCAAAGCTCCTGGTCGCGCTTGGCTTTCTCGCGCCGTTCAGCCTGGCGGATGGGGTTCTCGCGGTCCACATAGTCCACCATCTCTACCCAATGTTCCAGGTGCCTTGCTGCGCTGCGCACCTCTTCAATCTCGGAGTACGCAGGGATCAGGATATGTTGGAGCAAAGCATATTCAAACTTCTCTGGGGTCAGGGTCACCCAGACGCCTTCTTCAGCGATTTCGACAATTGCCCCGCATTGGCTGCACATGCCGATGGTCTCCCCACTTTGCTCGAACATGCGCAAGTAATAAACGCTATCATAGCTGTGCTTGCAGCCGGTATGAGCCATATCCAGCAATGGAACCAGGACAAACGTTTTTCCATCAACGTCCAGGGTATTGTAGGCCACAAGAGAAGCCTTGCTTAAAGCGATGATTTCTTCCGCGCTCATGCTGTTTACTCCTAAAGCTCGTCTGTAATATAGTCGGACAGGTCGCGCGCGATGGTGGCGCGCGGTTTGGTTTCGATGGTTACGCAGGGGACCGGGTTGGTTTTGGCTGCGGACTTTGCGTAGGCTTCAAATAGTTTGGTATCCAAGGTGAAGGCTGCGGGAAGGTTCTTGCGCGCCCATTCGGTAGCAGCCTGGTAACCATAGATCAATTCGGTTTCCACGCGGATCTTTACCGCTGCGTGGGGGGCTTTGCTACCCAGCCGGGTATACTCGCTTACTCCCCATTCGCGGATCTGGGCATCTACCCGGTCGACTTCGGCAGCGGCCTCCTGCTCAACTTCGAGCAGGTATTGATACTCGGGCAGCGCGCGGAGTTCCTCCTCCATCTGCATGCGGCGATGCTTCGCTTCAGCGATGCGGCGGCGTTCATACGCCAGGTTGGATAGCATCAGGTCAATAACGGGTGTTTCCAGGGTGATTTTCTCCATCTTACTTTGCTCCTTTACGGTGATCTAAAATAGTTTGTGCTGCGGAAACGCGGAACTTGAGGTCATCGGTTTGCGGTTTGGATTTCATCAGGCTGATCATTTGGATCAGGGTGTCATTGGATAGGCTGGTATAAAGCTGCTGCGCGGAGTTTTTCACAGTCGCGGCGGTTTCATAGGTCATGGCCTTTGACGATGCTCCAGCATCGTCTTTCTTGGTGGTGGAGTCCTCTACCACCGGTTCTGGTGTTGTCGCCGGCATTGGTTCCTCGGACTGGCTGCGCGCTTCCCAATCGGGATCATCAATTACATCATCCTCTTCTATCTCGGGATCTTCGTGGCCTTCAATCGGTTCGCCGGGTTGCAGGTATCCGGCAGGCTGAGCGCCAGTCAAGGCGAACTGGCTCATGCGCTGGAAAGCCTGCTTGACGAAAGCCGGGTCCACTTCAATCTGCACCAACCATTTTTTTATTCGGCTGGCTGAACCATCCGGCTTATTCCAGACGATTTCCTGTTCCTTACGGTAGATCCACAGCGGGATACCGGCAGCGTTGCCATTGTTGAGGGCATCGGCAATCCCTTGAACGGCTGCCAGGTTCGCGGAAATGTTCTGGCAATCATAGAAGCTGGTGGTTTTGAGGGTGACAAACACCATGCGTTCCAACTCGGGCAGCCACAGCTTCAGCCGGCCGGTCGATTTCAAGGGTAATTCATAGGTGCGCCCGTTGCGCTCGTAGCTGATCTTCATCCCGGGATGGTACTCCATGTGGGGCTGCCCATCGGTTACTGCATACTCGCCGGTCAATGGGTTGCGGTAGACCAGGAAGTGACTATCATCGGCGCGCGCAATCATGCGACCCGCGTTATAGGCTTCGTTGTAATACTCCCAGGCGCGCCAGACCGAGGGAAATGGGACCATCGCCCGGACTTTGGTGGGCTGATCGGTTTGGTGGATTTCCATCCAACGGGCCTGGATCTCTTCCGCGCCAGGCGCAAAGACAATGCGGAACTTATCGTTTAGATCCTGCCCAACGGTTTCAACTTCGCGCCCGTTCTTCTGGATCTTGCGCTTGGCCCCACCCTTGCGCAGCGTGGCGACCTCGGGGAAAGAGAAAGACTGTTTGCGTGTGTTCATTAGAAACCCAATTCCTTCATCAACTGATCTTCTGATTTCTTCGCCCAGGGAACGGCAGCGCGCAGCGCGTGGCGGGCTTCTGCCAGGTCCGCGCGGTTTTCAGCTTCCGCGCGATCCACATAACCGCGCGTTACAAAGCCGTGACAAGGGCAGCCTTCTGTAGTGCAGGTGATTTCAAACAGGCGCGTACCGCGTACCGCGTGAGAGATCAGCTGCCCATAGCAATCCGAGCACAGGTTATGCCGGACAATGGAGAGCGCTTCATCCAACGGAACTTGTGTAGCCATTTTATTCCCCTTTCAATTCGTCCATCAGGCGCGCCAGGGCTTTGTCAAAGTCAAATTCAGCGGCGAACAAAGCCATCAGCCTGCGCATGATTTCGATCTGCTGTTCGGGTGTGGCGCTTTCAGGCACGATTGCCCAAAAGCGGCGTTTCGTTTCGGCGCTGCCCATTTCGCAGAAGTTATACATCTTCCAGGCGAAAGCGCGCGCGTGTTCCTGCTGCCGGTCCGCTTCGGTAACATTGGGGTCGGTCAGATCTGGAAAGCCGATCTTGCCCGGCTGGTACTGCAAACAGTAGCGGATATAACCTTGGGTAATGCGCGTGGTGTGGTTCATCGGTCCCCCCTACTTCGCCAGCGTTGCGGCGGCGTGCAGATACGCGCCGATGCAGCTGGTGGAAAAGACCAGGAACGCCAACAGGATAGCGGCCTTCAGGTTGGCGCGAGTGCGCTTTTCGCTTGCAGCAATACGAGTGCGGTTCATAGAAAAACTCCTTGTGGACTGGATACGACTTGGCCGGACGCCAACTACTTACGTACTTGATTATACAGGTAAAGTGAATAAAACGCAATACCCCAATTACTTGCGCAATTAGCTAGATGTGGTTATAATAAAAACCAGGAAGGAGGCTAAATGATAGATACGATGACCAAAGGAACCGTTCGTTTACGGGTCCCGGAACTTCTGGCAGCACGCGGCTGGACGATTACCGAGTTCGCGGAACGATCAGGGCTCGCCTATAATACCGCAAGTGCGTTAGCGCGCGGCTATTACTCGCGGATTGGATTTGACATTATTGCAAAGCTCTGCGAGGTGTTCTCTGTAACACCAGGACAATTGTTCAGTTATACTACTGAGGAAGATCCCGACCCAAACAAATAAAATAAAGCGGTCCCACCACAAGGGCAGGACCGCTATTTGTCCCCTCTTCACGACCGGCCAAAGTCCACAAGGAGGGGGCGCACACAGCACGAGGCTGTAATGGCTATTGCAAGGATTTTCTCCAACCGTTCATATTTGCTTCATCTTCGGTGCAGAACCAGCGTTCCCCAAACGAAGGGTCAATGGTGGTGGCTGCGTAATCCGGCTGCCCCGACAGGTAGTAAATCTTTGCGCCGGTGGTCACCGAGATGTTGCCTTTTATCGTGCAGCCTGGCGGCTGGGTCTTGCATCCAGTTGGACAGCCAGGGCGGTTATCCGTGGCAAGCGGAACAACCGGGTCATATTCCACCTTCCGATTTTCTAATTGATCCGCGTACTCTTTCACTTCGGCGGCCCGCGTTTGTTGGCCGGGAAGTTGGGCTTGGGTTGCCAAAGCCTTTGGCGTTGGCTGGGTGTAGACCGGCTGAGGAGGTGGCGTAGGCGCTTGAACGATTTGTACCGGCAGCGTTGTTACCGTTCGGAACAAAGCAACACCTAACCAAACGATGATCAGCGCGAAGAAGAAGGCGAGACCTTTCCAAACATTTCCTTTCTTCTTTTTTATCACCAGCACAATTGTGCTGAGAATTAGTAAGGGGCCGCCACACCCTACCAGCAGAATGATAATTTCGGGTGCGCCCATCAAAGCCCCTTTCTGCACCTTAACAATTTGGATGATCAATGCCCCCGGGGCGACTCGAACGCCCAACCTTTTGCTCCGCAAGCAGACGCTCTATCCATTGAGCTACGAGGGCGAGTACAGGACATTAATATACCGCGCACCGGGTAAATCGTCAAGGGGCAAGTTGCTTTTCGGGCAACTCTCCCGATCCATTACAGGTAGATGGTAAACCGGCTGCCTTGCCCAGGCTGGCTGGCAACTTCGATTTGCCCAGCGTGGGCCTGGACGATGCTTTTCACAATGGAAAGTCCCAACCCGCTGCCTTCCTTTGAAGTACGCCCGCGATAGAAGCGCTCGAAAATGTGCGGCAGATCTTCAGGGTTGATGCCAGCGCCCGTGTCGAGCACTTCAATGCGCACACCTTCCTTCTCCGCGCATCCACTAAGCGTGACCTGCCCGCCAGATGGGGTAAACTTCAGCGCGTTCGACAGCAAGTTGCCCAGGACGATTTCCATCCGTGAGCGGTCGCAGGAGACCACTACAGGCGGCTCTGGCAGGTCAAGCTGCAACTGAATTCCCTGTTCTCTGGCGCGCTGCTTAAAAGGCGCGGAAGCAGTTTCCAATAAGTCCCCCAAATCCTGCTGTTGGCGGTCAAGTTAAATCAGCCCGGCGTCCATGCGGGAGAGGTCGAGCAGGTTTTGCGTAATCCACTCCAGGCGCTGGACTTGCTGGTGCGATTCAGCCAGAAATTCTTCCTGGGCTGGGGCGTCTGCGGCAGCCGGGCCCTGCATTAATTCAATAAAATTGCGAAGAGCGGTGATAGGCGTGCGCATTTCGTGTGAAGCATCCGCAATGAAACGGCGCAAAGCATCCCGTTCCGTAGAGATGGCCGTAAAACTGGCTTGCAGCCGCTCAGCCATGCGGTTAAATTGGTAGGAAAGCTGACCAATCTCGCCTAGGCCGCCTTCAGGGGCGCGGACGGCCAGGTCGCCGCTGCTCATGCGCGTGGCGCTCTCTGCCAGCGCCAGCAGCGGCGCGGTGAGGCTGCGCCCCACCAGCAGCCCGGCAACTACGGCAATCGCCGCCGCACCCAATCCGGCCAGCAAGAGCGCCTGACGCATCGCTTCCAACGCTTGCCCGCCCGGCGAATCAGCCAGGTCCAACTGCACATAACCCAGTGGATTTGCCGGGTTGCCGATCGGGTAGCGGAGGGAAGCAAGCGCAGCCGAGTTGCTGTTGCGGGAATGAACGGCGACCGTTGGCGTGGGGTCCGCTGTGCGGGCGGGGCTGGCAGTGGCATTCGTCACTGATTCAAACACAACGCGCCGTCCCCAGGGAGCTTCTTCTACGCGCATGATAATCGCCGATCGCTGACGATCATTACCGCGCTGCCAGAGCGGATTAAAGCCAGGCTGCGTTTGGTGGGAGGGAAGCGGAACCAGGAAGGCGCGCCCGGATGGGTGTACTGCATCGGGCTGTTCCCAGATTAATGAGGTCGATGACCCGGGTTGGCCTGAATCCGCCAAAATATGCGCGTTTGGGTCGAGGATGCGCACGCGCACATGGCCGAGGAAAGCCACAGAATTGACCAGGTCTTGCAGGGCAGGTTGGCGTTGCACGGGGACCATCAGGGCATAGGCCTGGCGGGCGATGGCGCTGGCATTATCCTGCAGCTGGGCCTGTGTTTGTGACCGCACGTATTCTTGCAGCAGGGTGAGGGTTAAAACGCCGACCAGGCCGACGGCTAGAATGGTCAACAGTACATAACTCAGCACCAGGCGCCAGCGAATAGAGTCCAACTTCATTCCATTTCCTTTGAGACTGAACTTTCTAATTTGGCATAGCAAACAGGGCTGGTTGTTTTATGCTTGCATTTTCAACCAACCCTGCCGCTCCTTACCTTTTACCTGTAGGGGATATCTCACCGATAATGCCCGTTCTGTAAATCCAGCGAGCGAATAAGAGTCGGGCAGCCCAGGCGCCAGCTGGCCGCCCTGCGGCTGCCCGACTCGAATTTTAGAACTGCGTTCCGCTGCTGTTTGGGGTAGGCAGCTGGTTCGGATTTTGATTTCTGTTTTGATTCTGCATATTGATATAACCGTACTGAATGCCTAACCAGGCGGAACCGGCATTCTGTGGGTTATCACCCAGGGTTACCTGGACATCCTTAGAAGCGCCAGCTTGCGGATCAAATATAGTAAGGGTAACAGTATCGCCGGGTTTCTTGCTGGAAATGGCGCTGGAGAGGTCCTGAGGGCCTTGCAGGGTTGTGCCGTTCACCGCTTCGATCAATTGGCCCGCTTTCAAGCCTGCTTTTTCAGCCGGGCTGCCGCTGGTGACCTGTTCAATGAACGCACCGGGATGCTGCAGCATTCCTGGGGTAACCCCATTGGGTAAGCCGTTATTCTGACCATTGGGGGTGCCGGGCATCCAGGGCATATTCCAGCCGCGGAAAGGCCGTTCAAAGCGGCCCTTTGTCGCCACACCTAACCAGGCCTGGCCTGCGTTCTGGGGGTTATCGCCCAAAGTGACAGTTACATCTCGCTGCGTGCCATCCGTCCCAATCACGCTCAGCGTGACGTTGTCGCCTGGTTTGTGACTGCTGACCAGGGAGGAAAGGCTGTTTTGCGGTCCGACTTGCTGTCCATCTACGGCGGTAATCACTTCGCCCACCTTCAGGCCAGCTTTTTCAGCCGGGCTATTGGAGGTAACCTGCGCGATATATGCGCCAGGTTGTTCATTCTTTAGATCCAGGCCAAACTCACCTTTGAATTGACCTACGCCAACAGGAATGATGCCGAGGTAAGGGCTGCCTAGCAGGAAACCTTTTTTGCCCCGCTGATTCTGCGCTGGCGCGGGGGTAGCCTGTGGGGTACTATTTTGTGCGGCCAGAGGGGATTCCGCCAGGGTTACCGAGATAGTTTTCTGATTATCGCCATGTTGAACCAATAATTGAAGGGTATCACCAGCTTTATGCGAACTGAGCGCGGTCTTCAGGTCCGCCACTGTATTTACGGCCTGACCGTCCACCTGGAGCAGGATATCCCCGCGCACCAGGCCGGCCTGATCCGCCGGGCTGTTTTGGAAAACGCCCCCCACTAAAATCCCTTTTTCTGCCTTTAATTGCACAGGCGGGGTAGCCGTCGTTTGGGCCTGAAATTCCGCTACTGGGCGTAGCTTTGCGGCTTGCCGGATTGCCTGGGCGATTTGGGCGCGAGCGGGCGTCACGGTGACTGCCAGCATCAATCCAACGATTAACATTGCCGCCAGGCCCACGCCTGCAATGCCGATGATGAGAATACGTTTCATACTTTGCGTCTCCTTCTGAGAGGTTGGTTAGGCCAGGTCCCTGGCGCTTCGCTTCCTTCTTCAGGCAATCCTGCGAAGCCCAAAGACCCATATTATTTGTTCATACAGAATCTATCATAATGAGATGGGATGACGGAAAGGTGATAAATAGGTTAAGATCTCATAACATTTGCGGATTTAAGGTTGGAATTTATATCCAAATCCGCGCACGGTGACCAACCAGCGCGGTTTGGCCGGGTCCTTTTCCAACTTCTCGCGCAGGTGACGGATGTGCACATCGACTGTGCGGTCGCTGCCGGCTTCGATGTTATCGCCCCAAAGGATGGCGAGCAGCTGTTCACGGCTGAAAACCTGCCCTGGAGAACCGGCAAGCAGGCGCAGCAGGCGGAACTCGCTGGGCGTCAGGGTGACCAGCTGGTTAGAGCGGTGTACCTGCATTAGGTCGAGGTCCACTTCAATATCGGCGAAGTTGATCTGCCCTGTTTCTGGGGTAGTGGATAGTTCCCCGTACGCTCGCCGCAGCGCTGCCCGGATGCGGGCAATTAGCTCGTGTAAGCTGAAGGGCTTGAGGATATAATCATCTGCGCCCAACTCCAAACCCATAATTCGGTCAACCTCTTCGTCGCGGGCGGTGACCATCAGGATCGGCTGGCGCAGCCCCATCCCGCGCAGCTGCCGGCACACATCAAACCCACTAATATCCGGCAGGCGGATATCCAGCAAGATCAGGTGGGGAGCGTGATCCCGCGCCAGGTCAATCCCCTGCTGACCAGTTCCAGCCCACAGCACGTTGAAACCCTCGGCTTTAAGGCCGTATTCCATTCCGCGGGCAACTGCCCGTTCATCTTCGATGATTAGAATGCGTTCTTTTGTCATTTCTTCTTTATTATAAAACCGGCTGCGGATTTACTGCTCCCAGTGACTTGAGCCGGAACAAACCTCCCAAGTAAACCCCTGCGCGGTTCTAAGGTATAATTCGGCCGTACACTCAGCTAAGGAGTTCAAAAGATGCCCTTGGATATCATCATTGGCGCGCAGTGGGGCGATGAAGGCAAAGGCCGCATTGTGGATTTGCTTTCTGCGCAAGCAGAGGTGGTTGCTCGCTTTAATGGCGGCGACAACGCTGGACACACCGTGACGGTTAGGGACCAAACCTTTAAACTGCATCTGGTGCCATCCGGGATTATCCATGCCCATACAACCGCGGTGATTGGCAATGGCGTGGTGATCAACCCGGAGACGCTGCTTTCTGAGATCGATATGCTGCGGTCTCATGGAATTCGGGTGGACGCGCAGCGCCTGCGCCTGTCTCATGCGGCGCACCTGATCACGCCAGCTCACCGCGCACTGGACCGGGCTCAGGAAATGGCCCGAGGAAAAGGTTCCATTGGCACTACCGGGCGGGGCATTGGCCCGGCTTATACCGATCGGGCGGCCCGGAGTGGGCTGCGCATGGAAGATCTGTTGAATGAAGATGCTTTCATTGGAAAACTCACCGATCATATCCAACGTGCAAACCATTTGCTGGTGAAGCTGTATGACCTTGAACCGCTCACTGTAGAGGCAATTACAGACCAGTATCTCAGTTACGCGCGCATCCTGACCCCTTACGTGAGTGATACTTCCCTGCTGATTTACCAGGCGCTGGCGCGCGGAAGCCGGGTACTGGCGGAAGGCGCGCAAGGCACCTTGTTAGATCTGGATTACGGCACGTATCCTTTTGTCACCAGTTCATCACCGACCGCTTCCGGCGCGCTGGTGGGCCTGGGCATTGGGCCAGGCAAGGTGGACCGGGTGATTGGCGTGGTGAAAGCCTTTCAGACGCGAGTGGGGGCAGGCCCCTTCCCAACGGAACTGGAAGGTGAAATGGCGCTGCGCCTGCGCGGTACCGGCGAACAGCCCTGGGACGAATACGGCACGACGACAGGCCGCCCTCGCCGGGTAGGCTGGCTTGACCTTGTGCTGCTGCGCTATGCCGCGCGGATCAACGGGTTAAATGAGTTGGTAGTCACCAAGCTGGACGTGCTCAGCGGCCTGCCTACAGTCAAAATTTGCCGGGCTTACCAGGCCAACGGGCAAACTTTTACCGATCTTCCACTTGGCGTAGCGAATCTTTCACCGTTCGAGCCCGTTTACGAAGAACTTCCTGGCTGGCAGAACCCCTTAGGAGCGGTGCGGACCTGGCAAGACCTTCCACCCGCTGCCCAAAACTTTATTCAGCGGGTGAGTGAGATCGCCAATGTGCCAGTGCTTTCGGTGTCCGTAGGACCAGAACGCGATCAAGTGGTGCAAATGTGAGTTGTGTTGGCTCAGGCCGGTCTGGCAAGCGATGGATTAATATGCGAAATACAGCACTCCTCTGGAGTGTTGTATTTTACATTTTCGCATTAACCGCCTGTCTGCCTGAACCGGAAACGCCGGCCCCGCCAACCCCAACGCCTACGCCAACGATCACCCCTACCGCCACAGCGACAATCGTCTGGTTTCCGCCTACCGCTACCTTTACGATCATGCCCACCCACGAAATCACGCCCACGCCAGATCTCAGGCCCGCACTTGGCTCGGTTTTGCTGCAAGATTCTTTTACCGATACGACCCAGTGGTTAACCTCTCGGGCTAGCGCGGGCAACGTGGCGTATGGTAAAGGGGAACTGACGCTGGCCGTGGCCCAGCCGGGAGCCACGCTGCTCAGCCTGCGCAAAGGGCCGCAGTTGAGTAATTACTATGTCGAAATGGATGCCACGCCCAGCCTGTGCCGGGGAGGGGATATGTATGGGCTGCTGCTGCGGGCCAGTTCCAATCAAGACTATTACCGTTTAATGCTGACCTGCAGCGGTAAGGTCCGTATGGAGCGGGTGAAGAATGCAAAAGTGGCGCTGCTGCAAGATTGGGTAACCAGCGGGCAGATCCTGCCGGGTGGGATGGCTCGGACGAGGGTCAGTGTCTGGGCAAATGGGCAGACGTTGAGCGTGTATATCAATGACGTGTTTCACTTTTCCATAAAAGATCCGGTGTTTAACCTGGGGACCCTCGGCGTTTTCGCCCGCTCGGCAGGTGATACGCCTTTGACGGTCAGTTTTTCGAATCTAACCGTTTACAGTGTAATGGGGGGCAATTCCCCGGTCACCCCTACCCCACTTCCCGATATTGGCCGCACCCCTACCGCTGCTCAAAAGCCTTAATTGGACGCTTGACCCAACAAATTGCAATTTCTAATCTGTTTCTAACAACAAAACTCTTGTTTTTCAGAACGTTCGTACTATAATAGGGCAATTCCTCATGGATACCCCCCGGGTAATTCGGAGGGGTGAAACTTTATATCCCCTATATGGGCAACTCGACAATTCAGTAAACTCTGGTAAAATGAATTAAGACTTTTTATATCGTGATCGTTCGGGGAAGTAGAGACGGCCCACATGGAGTTGCCCCCGCCTTCTTTCCCAGTATTGAAAACAATAAAAGATCCTGATCGAGACCCGGTTGACTCTTCCCGGGGTCAGGGTATATAGCAAAAGAGGAGGAATACCTTGTCTGGAATGGAACGTTTTACCCAACGAGCGCGTCGTGTTCTAAGCCTGGCTCACCAGGAAGCGGAACGCATGCGCCAGAATGTTATCGGCACGGAGCATCTGCTGCTTGGCCTTATTGAGGAAGAGGGCGGTGTTGCCGGGCGGGTACTGCGCGAGTTAGGGTTGGAGCCGGATCGGGTGCGAGAGATGGTGGAACGGATGAGCGGCTTTGGCCAGTATCGGGGCGGGAAAATTGATCTTGCCCCAGGCACGCAGCAAGTCCTCGAGTTTGCTATCGAAGAAGCGCGCCGGATGGGCCATCATTATATTGGTACCGAGCATTTACTGTTAGGCCTGGTTCGTTCGCAAGATGGTTTGGCGATGGATGTCCTGCGCAAGCTGGGCGTCACTTCTGAGCAAATTCGCCGCCAGACGCGCCGAATCTTGCAAGAGAGCAGTACTTCGCCCTCCACAGCAACCCCCGCATCGACCGCAACCAATCGGCCAACTTCGCAGCGCCAGGAACAAAATAAACCAAAGACCCCGCTGGTAGATCAGCTGGCTGTTGATCTGACCCAAAAAGCAGAAGAGAACAAGCTGGACCCGGTCATTGGGCGCCAGATGGAAATTGAACGGGTGATCCAGATTCTGGCTCGCCGCACCAAGAACAATCCCGCCTTAATCGGTGAGCCTGGCGTAGGCAAGACTGCTATCGTCGAAGGCCTGGCTCAACGGATCGTTGAAGGGGATGTCCCGGCGCTGTTGCTCGGCAAACGCGTACTGCAACTGGATGTTGGGTCGCTCGTTGCTGGCACCATGTACCGTGGTCAGTTTGAAGAACGCCTCAAACGGGTGATCGACGAATTGAAGGCTTCGGGTGCGATCCTGTTCATTGATGAAGTCCACATGCTGGTGGGCGCAGGGGCTGCCGGTTCTTCCGTGGATGCCGCCAACATCCTCAAGCCCGCGCTTTCGCGCGGCGAGCTGCAGGTGATTGGCGCGACGACCCTGGAAGAGTACCGCAAGCATATCGAAAGTGATGCTGCCCTCGAGCGTCGTTTCCAACCGATTGTGGTGAATGAACCGACGATCGATGAAACCATCGCTATTTTGAAGGGCATTAAGTCAGCCTACGAAGAACACCATCGTCTGACCATTACCGATGAAGCGCTGGAAGCTGCGGCACGCCTCTCGGCGCGCTATGTGGCAGATCGTTTCCTGCCGGACAAGGCGATTGACCTGGTCGATGAAGCCTCATCTCGCGTACGCATGTACAAGAGCGCTGCGGCGACGACGGCAAAAGATACGATGCGCGAACTGCGCACGGTTCGCCAGAACTACAGCCTGGCTGTGGAAGATGGGCGGACGGAAGATGCTCAGGAACTGCAGGAACAGGAAACCGAATTGGAACACCAGTTGGAGCGTTTGCGCACCACCTGGGACCGCTCGGACAGCCCGGAAGTAACTCCGGACGACATCGCCGAAGTCGTTTCAATGTGGACAGGTGTTCCGGTGATGCAGATGGCGACGGAAGAGTCGAAGCGCCTGCTGATGATGGAAGATGAATTGAAGAAAGTCATCATTGGGCAAGGCGAGGCGATTGAAGCGATTGCGAAGGCAGTGCGCCGCGCCCGGGCCGGGTTGAAAGATCCCCGCCGCCCGATTGGCTCCTTTATTTTCCTGGGCCCGACGGGTGTCGGCAAGACCGAACTGACCAAGGCTTTGGCCCGCTTTATGTTCGGCAGTGAAGATGCCTTGATCCAGCTGGATATGTCGGAGTTCATGGAACGGCATACCGTCAGCCGCCTGGTTGGCGCGCCTCCTGGCTACATCGGTTATGAAGAGGCTGGTCAGCTCACGGAAGCGATCCGCCGCCGCCCGTACTCGATCGTTGTATTTGATGAAATCGAGAAGGCTCATCCTGAAGCGCACAATATGCTGCTGCAAATCATGGAAGAGGGTCACCTTTCCGATGCGAAGGGCCACAAAGTGGACTTCCGCAACGCGATCATCATTATGACTTCTAACGTCGGTGCGGACCTGATCAAACGCCAGACGGGTATCGGCTTCCAGCTGGCCCGGGACGAGGACATTGAAGAGAAGGCAGCTTATGCAGAGATGCGTAAGAAACTGCTCGACTCGCTCAAACGTGTCTTCCGCCCCGAGTTTATCAACCGGCTTGACTCGGTCATCGTCTTCCGCGCACTCAGCCGTGAAGATATCCACCGCATTGTCAGCCTGGAGCTGGATAAAGTCAGCGAACGGCTGCAAGAAAATGAAATCAAGCTGACCGCGACAACGGCAGCCCTGGACCGCCTCGCTGAAGAGGGATACGATCCGGAGATGGGCGCTCGCCCGCTGCGCCGTGTCATTCAGCTAAAAGTGGAGGACCGCCTGTCGGATGCTGTTCTGGCAGAGCAGTTCAAGGCTGGTGATACCGTCCTTGTGGATGTCGATCCGGAAACGGACGAAATTATCCTGAGGCGACAAGAGGAAACGCCCGAGTCCGAACAGCCGTTAGGCATCGGTGCGTAACAGGGTGGCAGGCCTCCTGGTTTGAAAGACAAAGGGCTTTTGCGGCCTAACCCGCCGCAAAAGCCCTTTTTGAATTAATCCTGGCTAGAAACGAGCATCTTTTTCCAATGAGCAAAGTTCAAACCCGATATGTATGTCAGAATTGTGGGCGCACCTCACCACGACAATTAGGGCGCTGCCCGCAATGCGGCAGTTGGGGCAGTATGATTGAAGAGGTGCTGCCGCAAGCGCCTTCCGCCCCGGTCAAAGGCAGTCCTAAGAGCGGCCTGGGTGGGGCCTCACAGCCGCGCCGCCTGCAAGAGATTGAAGGCGAGCAGGAAGAGCGCCTGCACCTGCCCATTGGTGAATTTGAACGGGTGCTGGGTGGCGGTATTGTACCCGGCTCGATCGTGTTGGTGGGCGGAGACCCGGGGATTGGCAAATCCACCCTGATGCTGCAAGTGACTCTGGAGATGGCATCCCAGGGGCGAGTCTTATATGTCTCAGGAGAAGAGTCGGAACGGCAGGTGAAGATGCGGGCGCTGCGTTTGCTGCGCTGTGAAGAAGGTGAAACCCCGCCGCCACCGCCAGAAGAACTTTACCTGGTTACAGAAACCAACCTGAATACCATTTTGGAGCATGTTCAGGAGGTCAAGCCCAATCTGTTGGTGATCGACTCCATACAGACAGTTTATCTTCCGGAGATGAGTTCATCCGCCGGGTCCGTGTCGCAGGTGCGGGAATGCTCCGCGCGCCTGCGTGACTTAGCTAAATCTTCAGGGATCGCCGTTTTTGTTATTGGGCATGTTACCAAAGAAGGCATCATCGCTGGGCCGCGCGTGTTGGAACATATCGTGGATACAGTGGTTTACCTGGAAGGCGACCGCTACCAGGCTTACCGGCTGCTGCGCTCAGTCAAAAACCGTTTTGGGGCGACTTCTGAAGTGGGCGTTTTTGAGATGCGCGAGCGCGGCATGATTGAAGTTACTAATCCATCGGAAGCATTTCTGGCGGAACGCATGATCAACGTGCCGGGATCTTCGATCGCCGTGACGATGGAAGGTACGCGCCCGCTTTTGGTAGAGGTCCAGGGGTTGACCAGCCAGACAACGCTGGGCAATCCGCGCCGCACACCCAATGGCACTGACCTGAACCGCCTGCTGCTGATTGTGGCTGTGCTCACTCGCCGCCTGGGGCTGCATTTGGGCGAGCAGGATGTGTTTGTCAACGTGATTGGCGGTTTGCGGATCAGCGAACCGGCAGCGGATCTGGCGGTCGCGGCGTCGATCACGTCTTCGCTGCGCGATGCTTCCGTGCGGGCGGATACCGTTTTGATTGGCGAAGTGGGACTTTCTGGCGAGCTGCGTATGGTGGGGCAGATGAATGCCCGCCTGCGTGAAGCAGCCAAACTCGGCTTTCAGACTGCCATTGTGCCCCGGCGCGTTCATCGTTCGGGTGAGCCCTGGCCGCAAGGCATCCAGATCATTGAAGCCCGTTCTCTGCGGGATGCGCTGAGTTATGCCCTGGTTCAGGAAGGGGCAGAAGGGCAGGGTACGCCTGGCAGCGCGGACCGTCCAGCAGGGCGTAGGGCGCGCCGTCCGGCAGCAGCGGATTCTTAACCGCAAACCCCCACATTCGAAGGGTGATACAATAAAGAGCACTAAGCATAGGACTTTTAACCGCTTACGGCTCGCGCTTTATAGATGACATCCGTAGCTGGCGACCGTTTTACAGAAGAATTTTTTAGGTAATAGGAGAACGGATGACAGTTCTTGAAAAAGTAATTGAAAATGGGCCATTTTCTCGGGTGCGGCACAACCATGCCCTGGAACATGCTACCTTACAGGTTCTGGCAGAGAAAAATCCTCACCTGCGCATGGCCGGTTATTCCGACCCGCGCGGGTTCTGGCTGCTTGGCGAAGTTTCGACAGCCGAGGTCGAAGAGGGCGCGCAGCAGGCGCTTGACCGCTTAAAGGGTGGAGAATCTAGCCTGGCAGTGCATCCCAACTGCGGCACCAACCTGGTAACTACCGGGCTGCTGGCCGGTTCGTTTGCCTGGCTGGGGATGTTGGGAGCTGGGCACAACTCGCGCGACCGGGCAGAGCGCCTGCCGCTGGTCATCTCTCTGGTGACCCTGGCGATGCTGGTCGCTCAGCCGCTGGGGCCTTTCATTCAACAGCATGTCACGACGGATGCCGCTGCTCAGGGCATGGAAATCGTGCGTGTGGAACGCTCTCAGCGCGGGGAAGTTCCCTTGCACCGGGTGCTAACCCGCTTCTAGATCTTTTGGTTTGGCCCCGCCCGAAAAGCTTTCCAGATTGAACTCGGGCATATAAAAATGATTTGACTGAGAAACGGCGCACAGGCCGTTTCTCAGTCAATATTCCCGGAGAAGCACATTGTCTGATTCGCAGCCCGCCGAGAAGCCTGTCGTTTATATCTTTCATGGGGATGACCCGTTTGCCATCCGCCGGTATGTAGAGGTGATGATCAGCCAGATGGGCGACCCGACCATTGCCGATATGAATATTACCCGCCTGGATGGTCGCCAGGCGATTGATGACGAGCTGCGCTCTGCCGCAAATGCCATGCCTTTCCTTGCGGAGCGCCGGCTGGTGATTGTAACCCATCCCTTTGTGCGTCTGACAACGGATGACTCACGCAGGCGTTTCCTGGGATTGTTGGATGGCCTGCCGCCTTCAACTGCTCTAGTGTTAATGGTCGATGATGTGTTGGAGCGTAAAAAGTGGAAGTCGCTGCCCGCGCTGGATTCTAATTGGATGCGCAAGTGGCTGCGCGCGGCGGGCGGGCGAGGGTATTATTCCCTTTGTCAGCTGCCGCCACTGCATGAAATGGCCGAATGGATCCGCAAAGAGGCGCGCAGCCAGGGCGGGCAGTTCAGCCAGGGGGCTGCCCTGGCGCTGGTCACGCACGTGGGGAATGATACCCAGATGGCCAGCCTGGAAATTGACAAACTGCTCACCTATGTCGATAAAACACGGCCGGTGGAAGTGGAAGATGTGGAAGAACTGACCGCGCAGGCCGGGCAGGCGGATGTATTTGCGATGGTCGATGCAATGGCGGTTGGGGATACCCGGCAGGCGTTGGGTTTACTGCACCGCCTGTTTGAGACGCAAGAACCACTCAGCCTGTTCGGCATGATTACGCGCCAGTTCCGGCTGCTGCTTCAAGCGCGGGAGTTAATGGATGAAGGCCGCGCCAGCCAGCTGGTAAGCGAGCTGCATATCCATCCCTACGTAGCTGAGAAACTATCCGGTCAGGCGCGCCGTTTTCAGCTGGATCAGCTAGAAGTCATATATCACCGCCTGCTGCTGGTTGATGAAGCGATGAAAACCAGCCAGATGCCTTCCGACCTGGCGCTGGATACGTTTGTCGCCGAACTGGGCCAGGTTTAGCCTGTCCACTGGCTTTCTTTTTTGTAATCAATCCTTTCAAACCTCCTGTAAAGCAAAGATTCCGGATAAGATAGAAGGAGCCTTACCGGATCCACTTTGAAGCCTATTGAGGCAATTTTGGATCCGAAGGGTAAGCTCTTTCTGTTCTTCGTTCTTTTTAATAGTTCAGGCACGTTTATTGCTTATTAAACAGTTGGATTATTCACAGTTTTCGTTGCAGGAGTGCGAAACGCATGACGTTCAAAAAAGCCCTCGCCAGCTCGGCGATCCTCTTTGTTACCATGTTTCTACTTGGAATGGGCGGCGGCGCTTACATCTCAAGTTTGCCGACGCATGCGCATTCAGTCGATCTGGCGCAAACGCCCCAACCACCGGCTACAGAGACCCCCCAACTCTCGCCTGAGGATCAGGCGATCCGGGCAGCTTTTGAGGCGAAAGTAAACGCAAACAACAACCTGATCATCGGGTTGCAGATTTATGATGTGTTTATTGACTACATTCAATATTCTGCGGATGGAAAATCTGCACTGATCTGGATGGCGCTGCGCGACCGGGAAACCGGGCAGGTGGTTGAATCGGAGCCAGGATTGTCGGTAGCCAGCGTAACCCCGCAAGCTTCCCCGGATCAATCCTCCAGTTGGACAATCCTGATGCAGTCGGAAGCGGCTTTTGAATCAAGTTTGCGCAGCCTGCCGGCCGATTTACTGACGGATGAGATCCGCCAGCGCTTCCTGGAAGGTTCGCCTGCCCCGTTGTTAAATTCTGCCGTTCCGCTGGCCGGTTATAAACTGCCCTGGACTGCCGGCGTCAGCAAGCGCATGACCAATTCTATTGGGCACGTTTACACGGTCTCGGGCGGCTTGACCTCCTGCCCGACAACCTGCCGCTATGCCTTTGACTTCGCCGACGGCACCATGTTTCCCATTCTCGCTGCCAAAGGCGGCACGATAAAAGCGTATAAAACAACCTGCCCTAACTTCGGCACCGACTGCACCAATTATCTGGTTCTGGAAGACCAGAGCACTGTTCCCACCACGTACCAGCTTTACTATCACATGGCGTATAACTCGATTCCAGCGCGGCTGCGCCAGTTGGGTACGCAGGTACAGCAGGGAGAATACCTGGGTGATGCGGATGACACCGGTATGAGTACCGGGCATCATTTGCATTTCCATGTATATACCACCCCAACCGGATCAAACTGGAGTTGGGGCCCTTCCATTGACATTACCTTTGACGATGTAAAAGATAACGGCGGGCGTCCGCGCACCTGTGCGGAAGCCAAGGAGTACCCGGATATGGGCGCGCAGTGTACGGCGACGTATACTTCGGGCAATACCCCCGCGCATCCACCAAGCGGCACGCTGGATGCGCCGCTGACCCAGCAAACAATCAACAGCGCCACGGTACGCGTGCAGGGAACTGCCAGCGATGATTTGCAGATCTCCCGCATTCAAGTGCTGGCAAATTACGATGGCAGTTGGAAAACGATCGATGATATTCCGCCTACCGGGAATGGGCCGTATGCGAAAGATGTGAACTTATGCTCGGCAGGGGTTCCCGATGGCCCCTTTGCCCTGACAGTGAACATTTATGACCGGGAAGGAAGCCTGGCGCCGGGAATTGTGGCCCGCCAGTTGATTAAGAATTACAACTGCGCCGGTCAGGCCCAGCCGCCCCTGCCGCCTGCCTGTGTCCCTAACGCGGATCAGGTGGCGCTTTTTGCGGATACGGATTATCAAGGCGCCTGCACGGTATTCAACGTGAATGCCACCGCCGGGTATCCGGTTGGCCAATTAGGCGCGGTTGGAGACAATAACGCGGCATCCGTGCGGGTGGGTGGCAATGTGCGCGCGGTATTGTACGATCGCAGCAGCGATATTCCACAGTCCAGGCCGAGCGGACGGCTGGAAACATTTGAAAGTAACGACGCCGGCCTGGCCGATAACCGCATCGGTGTTGACCAGGTTTCGGGGTTATGGGTTCTGCCGCGCTCAAAAGCGCCCTCCCAACCTTATCTCAACCCGGTTGGCAACAACCTGAAGGGTAACAGCCCAACCAGCCTGGACTCGCTGGTGCTTTCCTGGGAAGGTGGCGCCGGTGCGACAGCTTTCGACGTGAGCCTGACAGGACCATCCAGCAAGGGGGATACCGTCACTGGGACCAGTTATTCGGTAGGCAGCCTGGCTGCCGGGAGTTATACCTGGCAGGTTACAGCCCGGAATTCGGCTGGCTCGGCTGCCACCAGCGCCACGTTCACCGTCAGTGCGGCATCTTTTGCCTCAGCCAGCACGCGCGCTGTACCTTATGAGGAACATTTTACATCCGGCGCTGACGAATGGACCGGGACTGGTTTGTGGCGTGTAGCGTCAATCGACATTGGCAATCACGCCAGCCAGGCCTGGATCTTCAACAATGGCAACAGTTATAACGATGCGAACTGGCGCGCGGGCGATCTCACCTCGCCGCCAATCTCCTTACCGGCGGGAAGTTCTTACCTGCGCTTCCTTTACTACATGGATACTGAGGATGGCTTTACCAACTGGGACCAGCGCCGGGTGCAAGTCTCCGCGAATGGTGGGCCGTTTACTGACCTTTACCTTCAATCGGATGACAAGCAGTCCATAGGGCAAATCTGGTTCAACAGCGGTGTGATCAATCTGAGCAGCTATGCCGGAAAGACAATTCGCCTGCGCTTCCACTTTGACACAGTCGATGAAGACCGTAATGAAGGCAAAGGCTGGATGATCGACGATGTTACCATTTCCAGCCAGGGGCCGAATACTGCTTGCGCTGACAATAACAATACGCCCGCCACAGCGCAAACGCTGCTGGTAGGCGTTACGGTCTCCGCGATGATTTGCCCTGAAGGAGACCTGGATTATTACAAAATCAATGTGACCGCCGGGCAGCCCCTGGTAGCGGATATAGACGCGCGCACCCTCAACCCCGCTTCGAAGCTCGATTCTTATTTGCAGCTGTACGAAGCGGATGGTCACAGCCCGGTGGCGGAAAATGATGATGAAGTCTATCTCAGCAAAGTGGATTCGCTGCTTTCCTACACCTTCCAGCGTAGCGGCGTTTACTATCTGCGGGTCAAAGCCTGGAATCACCCGGGGATGGGTAGTACGGATCATTTTTACAATCTGACCCTGCGCCAGACGATCCCTATGCCGCCCAATGCGGTGCAGATCGTTTATCCGAAAAGCGGGCTGACCCCGGTTTCAAACTTCCCGATCACTGCCACCGCGACCGATTTTGACGGGGGTCCGGTTGCTGCGGTAGATTTTTACTGGCATTCGGGGGACTGGAATACAGCCTGGGTGAAGCTGGGTTCAGATACAAATGGCGTGGATGGCTGGGCCCTGGATGCCAACCCCAGCCTGTACGGCAGTGTTCCTGGCTCCGCGGTTTACGTTCAAGCCATCAGCCGAACGGGTGGGGTGCGCGGGACTGCGCTTTGGAACTTGCAGCCAGACCTGTCTGTGCCGATAACTCAGCTGGCTCCGCTGCCGGCCCAAACTAACAGCACCGCGGTGAAGCTGTCCTGGACGGCAAGTGAACCGCAAAGTGATATTAATTACTTCGAAATCCAGGTGAAGGTCAACAACACAGGCGGCTGGTTAACCTCCACTGAAATGCAGCATATTTCGGGCAGCCTGCGCTCGTTCTGGTTCCTGGGCGACCCCGGGAAGAACTACCAGTTCCGCCTGCGAGCTGTGGATAAGGCAGGCAACCAGGAAGCTTTCACTGAAATGCCTCAGGCTTCGACCAGCTTAGCCGCAGGCTGTATGCCTGACGCAAATGAAAAGGGTCAGACGGTGGATACCGCCCTGGCTTTGACCTCAGGCCAGATGAGCCCCATATTTAACCTGTGCAAATCGGCCCAAACAGGATCGGGAGATATGGACTGGCTGAAGTTGAACGTCCAGAGCGGCGGCAAGGATCAGCTGCTATGGGTACTGCCGCGGGGTGGGGGGGCTGCTTTTACCGCTAGCTTATATAATGCCAGTAATCAGTTGGTTAAATCGTGGCAGTCAGCAGACTTTGGCAGCTGGATTGGCGCGCGCTGGACGCCGCCGGCCAATGGAACCTATTACCTGAAGATTGAATCCTTTTCAACCGCCCTATTTGGGACGGGCGTAACCTATCAGGTGGTGGCCGGAGACGGGAATTGGATTTACCTGCCGGAGATTAACCGCTAGATTCAAGTTTGTTCCATACGGCGCTGGTGCGGCTCATTCAAGCCAATGTCGCTTTTATCATCGACCGGCACCCGCGCCGTATACAATTCGTCCGACAGTAGCTGCAAGTTGTGGATAACCTGTTCGTATGAGATTTTGCCCAGCATATACTGGCTCTTGATATAGGCCGACTGTGACTCGGCCTGCTTCAGGAGGTGCTGGATGCCTTCCTGGATGACCGGGTTGTTCGGGTCGTTTTGCAGCTGCGCTTGCCAGCGCTGTTTCAGGTCGTTGATCTCGTTTTCCTGGTCTCGTACCCGGCCTTCATCCTGGTCGACGCGGCTGATTAATTGGCTGGCTCGTTCGCTGACCAGCCGGTACTGCTGCGTAAGGCTGCCCAGTTCAAGGACAACTTCATCGCCGGGCCGGGCTTGCTTTTTTTGCGCTTCCCACTTCTCCAGCAGCGGCTGGAGCGCCTGGGCTTCAGTCAGCGGAGACTGGTTGCTGGGAGGCCAGCTGCGGTGGTCGGATATCCGTTTCGCGGCTTCTGCCAGCTGCTCGTGCGCTTCCGTGCGCGCCTGGACGGTCTCCTGATAGGCTGCCAGCAGCGCGCGCGTAGATTCCTCCAGAGCTTTCTGTGCCGCAAGCAGCGTTTGCCAGAAATCATTCTTGCGTTTAAGCTCGGCGAATGCTTCCAGGGCGGTCAGCTGCGGCTGGCGCTGCAAACCGGCGCTGACCTGTGTCAGGCGCTCGCGCAGCCCCCCACCGGATGGGGTAATTTGTGGCGCTGGGGCCCGGGTAGCAGAGAGATATTCATCGCGAGTGAGCAGGCTGCGGGCTTCGGTAACCGGCGTATCGCTCAACTGCCCGGTTGCATCCAGCTCGGCCAGCTGGTCATTCATACGCTTGCCCTGTTCTTGAATCGCCGCGTTCTGGCGAGCCAGCCATTCATTCATCGAACGGTTAACTTTCTCCGTCAGGGCATGGATTTTTTGCAGTTTTTTCTCGATTTCACCCTGGCTTTGCGTTCCGAGTTCGTTGCCAAGCACGCGGACTTCATCAATCATGCGTTCCATTTCTTGCCCGGCGATCTCATATAACAGATCATTGCTCTCGGAGAGCAGCGCTGCCCGGTCGAGAACATTGTAAGCGGCATTCAACTGTTCCTTGCCTTCTGTTTCCAATGCCTGGATCTTTTCGAGGCGCAAGCGCACATTTTCCAACCGCGGGCGTAGGGCTTTATGCAGTGCGGCGAGGTGCTGTGTTTCACGCAGGCGGTGAGCCAGTTCCGCTTCTTTGAGCTGGGATGCTTGATCCACGGGCACCAACTGCTGGTGCTTAAGGGTTAATTCCTCAAGTTCTGTGGGCAGCAATTGGATCGCATCCTGTTTTGACCAATTGTGCGGATCATACACGGCAGCTTTATCCAGCATCAGCTGCGCGTTATGCAGCCATTCTGCCCCTGTGCTCAAATCTGGGCTCTCTAATAAGGCCACCAACACCCGGTGCTGTTCCATCACCTTTGGTGTGGACTCGTTCAGCGACTGATAAGCAGATTGGATATTCTCTGTCTCTTTTAGCTGCTGGCTGATTTGTTCGGGCGTGTGCGGCTGTTGCACGGAGCCTAACGCTTGCAAGCGCTGGCGCAGATCAGCCAGTAGCGGCCCACTGGTATCCCAGACCAGGGGAAAAAAGGGACTGCGTTCTAATTGGGTCAGGCGCGTGGCGAGGCTGTTTAGACCGCCCGTCAATTCTTCGATGTTCGCACCCAGTTCTTTCAACTGCTGGCAAGCGCGTTTGTACTGCTGCTCGGTGTCTTGGATCACCTTGTGCAGTTGCGCGATTTCGCGGGAAAGAGACTTCAGCCCCTCGGCCTCCGGTTGGGTGAGGCGCTGGTTCAGATCAGATGCAAGCTGGGCGATCTGGTCGAGGCGGGCCTGCATCGTGCTGACGATCAACCCGGAAGGAGCCTGGGCAATGGCCTGCCGCAGGTCCGCGCCAGCTTGCTTGAGTTCGGAGTATTCTGTGCTGGCTTTTTGATGGTGCGTGTTCCATTCACGCACGGTGGGCAGGTAGCGGTGCAGCGCAGGCCGGATGCGATTAAGGATTTCAAAAACGCGGATGACCGCATCTACCTGGATGGCTGCCAGCAGCTGCTCTTGCCCGGCGTCAAAGAACTCGGGAGGAATACCGTCCATGGCGCGCTGCAGTTGAGGAATCTGGGTGAGGATGGTTTGTAAAGCGCTTCCCCGAGCCCCACCGGCTTGCAGAGCCTGCGCCGTCCGGATGAGCTCAGCCAGGTCTTCGTCCGCCTGCCGGCACTGTTGAGCCAGGTCCCAAGGCAGGTTGACGATCTTTTGCATGTGCTCATTTGCATTCCCAAGCTGGCCGGCGAAAGCATCACATTCTTTCTGCAGCGCAGCGGAACCACGCCAGCGGCGAAACCAATTGGCTGGGGCATTGATAATATCCTGCAGCCCGGTTATCCGCACGGTATGGATTTCAGTTTCATACGCCTGACTGGATTCGAGAAAACCTTGCAGCTGCTCCTGGAGGGTGACTGCTTCCGTTTGCAGCTTATTCAAAGGCTCCGCATAGGGTTCCTGGTTGACTCCGGCGAATCCTTGCAAGAAATCGCCGATTTGTGCCAGGGCTTCGTCAAATCCTTGAATGCGTTCGCCAACCAGGCTAATCGCAGCCTGGCTCTTCTTGCGCCACAACACGATCAAGCCATACGCCGTCAGAATCAGGATCGCGTTGGCTGCAAGGAACCACAAGGCAATTACAATCGCAGATGGACCGCCTGTTTCCATAAAAACCATTCCATTCTAGTCAATATAATTATACAGGAAACCGGTCGTTTTTAGAACAAAATATCAAAAGTCAATTCTGTGCATATTATCATGGTTGCATGGATCGTGCGCAGCCAGGATGACAAAAGCAAATTCATCAATCGCCAGATATGGAGGCGGTTTGCTGTGCTAACTGAGCCAACCATGCCTGAGAATCCCGCCGGGAGCGGAAACGGATGACCTGTAAGTGAGCATTCTCAGCACTGGACAGCAATTGCGGGTAGGTCTCATGAAAGCGGCGGTAGGATTGAAAAGCCCACAGATACAATGACTCGCGGCTAAGAAATAGCCCGCGGAAGTTCTCGCGGTTGCCGTTCCACAACTCTTCCTGCGAAATGATGCGCAGCAGTGAGCGCCGGGTGAGCTGCCAGAGGATGACCGGCAGGGAATAGTCCAGCCATATCAATGTAGTCGCCCGCGCCCAGATGAGGTCGCGGGCTTTGCGGTAGTTGCCATCAACTACCCAGGCGTCCTGTGCCAGACGCCGGGTAATGACCTGGCGAAAAGCTTCGGTTTCCATCGCAGTCCAGTTGGGCTGCCAGTGCAGCGCGTCCAGCTCAATATGAGGGAGATGCAAGATTTCCGCCAGCCGGGTGGAAGTTGTGGTTTTACCAGCGCCGGTTACCCCCACAACCGCAATGCGAGGACCCGGGAAGAGGATAGTGTATTGGCTCATTATGATTTAGTCGTGGTCCCCTGGCTGCTTGAACTGTCATGCTCTTCTTCTTTCGGGCTGCCTTGCGTCAATTCGGCTGCTTCTCCACTCAAGTGCGCGATCGAAGCAAAGGAAAGCAGGTGCGCTTCAATCTGGCCAGCGACCAGGCGTGCTTCCAAATGGGTAATGGAACAATTGGGGAGGCCACCAGCTAAAATTGTGGGATCTATCCCTTCATCCAATGCCCGCAGCGTATGGAAAAAAAGCCCGCCATGCCCGACGACGAGGAGGTTCTCATGCTCTCGCCCGTAAAGAACCTGCTTAAACCCGGCTAAAGCGCGTGCGAGTACCATATGATAATTTTCGCCATTCGGAAAACCCTGTTCCGGGTGCCCATTATGCCAGCTCTTGACCAGCGCATTATGCTGTGCCCAAATCTCGCGGGTTGGCGGCTGGCCTTCAAAATCCCCGACGTCGATTTCTCGAAAGGCTTCCATTACAATGACCGGCAAATCCGCTGGCTGCGCGATGATTTGAGCCGTTTCAACAGTGCGCTTGAGTGGGGATGAATAAATAGCGTGCAGGTTTTTATCCTGAAAGAATTGGGCCGTTTGTTGAGCCTGCAAAACACCTTTGAGTGTGAGGGAGTAATCGACCTTGCGGTTGGAGAATTCAAAGGTGAGGTTGGCTAGATTTTCAGCGTGGCGGACAATATAGAGATTATTCATGGCTTAGCGCGGCAGCATCAATTCATACACCGCCTGCCCTTGCAGGTGGTAGGCGGCGGTATCCCAATCCACATTCAAGTCCAGGTCTGCCTTAAAACGGAAGGTATAGGGGTTGGCTAGCAAACCGGCTACGCGCTGCTGCCAGCCTGGCAGCTGTTCCAGTAAACTGAAAGCGTCAATCAACTGTGGGTTACGCAGTTTGAGCCGGGCGCGTTGTTGATTTTCTTCCCAATCGATATCCAAGCCGTTTGGGTAGCTGCGCCCATCGGGGTGGGCGATAAAGTCTTTTTCATTCAGGCACAGCGGCAGCCCGTTTCCGGTCAGGATCTGAGCCCCTTTGGCAAGCATAAACACGGGGATTTTCTGACTGCCATAGGGGGGCGCCGCGACCATTTCGGCAAAAATGAGCGTGTAATCGCCCAGGTGTGCCCGGCCCCAATACCACTGTGTTAGAACCTCATTCAGGCTCACGTTCCCCCAGTTGTGGTCGTGGTAGCAAAACCCTTTCACCGGGCGCAGTTTACCATCATAGGTGAGATGGCCCTCTACCTCGCCGTGTGGGATGGCGGACAGCCAGGCGAAATAGTGAGTGCGGTCCTCCCCAAAGTAGATTTTGCCGCTGCCAGGTCGCCACGCGGGAACCAGTCCAGACAGATTGAGGTGGGCTGATAGCTCCCCGGTATGCGCGTGCAGTTCATAATTGCACAAATCACCCCGTGCCCAGGATTCTCCGGCGCGCACGTAACAGCGTTCTTTGGAGGCGGAAAAATCGACCGCTGGGACTTGCAGGGTTTCGCTGAGTTTTTTCCCGTCCGGGCGGGTGATGGTCAATGTGACCATTGGCTGGAGACTGGCGCGCCGGTCTAACAGGGACTTGGTTGTAAAAGTAACCACTGCGGTGGAGCCATCTTCAAAATGACTGTCAAAGTACCACCATTCAAAATTACCCGGGCGGGGTTCAGCCCGCAAGCCGTCTTCCCAAACTTCGGGCGATTCTTGCAATTCTTCCCGCGCCAGTGCATCCGGACCAATGGGTTGAATAATTTGTTTGCTCATGGGGCCTCCTGCATTCATTTTAACCGATGTAAGGCAGGAGTCCAGATCGAAGCTTGCTATTCTTTTGGCCTTTGTGTTATCTTTAATTAGGTAAGAGTCTTTTGGCTCACCCTTATTGGCTGACTTTGGAGGTGGGAATTGACAGAAGTAATTGCACCGCAAACGACGATCGGAGTTGTTCAGCTCTATATCTCTAACCTGGACCGCTCACTGGAATTTTACCAGGATGGTCTGGGTTTTCAATTGTTGGACAGGCAGCAGGGTCAGGTAACTTTGGGTGCAGGTGACCGGCGGCTGTTGGTGTTAAACGAAAAACCTGGAGCACAGCCTGCGCGCGGGACGACGGGCCTATACCACTTCGCGATTCTGCTGCCAGAGCGGCGTTCGCTGGCGCGCTTGCTAGTTCATCTGGCAGAATCCCCGTATGCTGTCCAGGGGGCGGCGGATCATGGGGTCAGTGAGGCGCTGTATATGCAGGATCCTGATGGGATTGGCATTGAGCTTTACCGGGACCGCCGGCGCAACGAGTGGCCTACAGATGACCTGGGCAAGCTGCAAATGGGTACGGATGAACTGGATATTGATAATCTGCTGATGGATCTGCAGGATGAAGAGCTGTCCTGGACGGGCCTGCCCGCCGGGACGGTGATCGGTCATGTCCATTTGCACGTCCGAAATCTGCTGGAAGCGGAGCAGTTTTATACGCGTGTGCTGGGTTTTAAGCTAATGCAGCGCTATCAATCTGGCGCAATCTTTGTTTCTGCCGGAGAGTATCATCATCATGTCGGGTTGAACACCTGGGCGGGTGTAGGTGCGCCGCCGCCCCCGGCGAATGCCTCTGGTTTGCGCTGGTTTGAGCTGCTGTTGCCGACCGCCACTGACCTGGAAGCGCTCAAGGCGCGCCTGCAAGCCGCGGGCGTTGCGTTTGAGGAGCAAGAAGGGGGAATCCTGGTCAAAGATCCATCGCAAAATGCGATGGTGTTGAAGGCCAGGGAGTAGTTGCCTGCTTAAGTGTGTCTAAGCAACAGGATCTGAGTGCTTATCTGTTCGAAGAGCAGCCTGGTTCTGCCGAGTTGCTCTCAGGTGAACTGCTGCGCTGGATGGAAGCCTCGTCTCGCTTTACTACATTTGTCGAGACCTACCGCGATAAGGTCCGCAAGAAAATCCGCTCCAGCCCCGAGCCGGAAAGCTTACTGGATCTGCGCAGCGAACTGGAGACCGCTTACCGCCTGCTCTGCGACCGTCATTTTGCACTGATATACGAACCCTATGCCAGCGCTAAAAAGCGCAGCCCAGATTTTAGCGTCTCCTACCGGGCCAACTTGCTGTTTAACATCGAAGTAGCCCGGCTGCGGGTGGAGGAGCCTGAGGTAGGTAGGATGGATTTCTCGCGCAAGGAGGGGCGTATTCTGCGCATTTTCCTGTACAAATTGGGGCAGATGCAGCCTGGCGTTCCGAACCTGCTGGCCGTCCATACGCATGTGGATCTGGTTGCTGCGTTGAACTTGAACCGGCTGATGCGGGCGGTTAAACTCAAGGTGGAAGGGAAAGATGCTTCCTTTTATGCCCTAAGCCGTTATCCCAACCCGGCTGCTTTTTACAAAGATTTTCTGCATCTTAGCGGGATTGTGCTATGGGCCTCTGCGCCGGCTGCCCTGGCCCCGCAGGTATGGCCCAACAAGCAATCTCGCCCCGGCCTGCCTGAAAAAGTCCTCCGAGATATTACGCTTGCCCTACAAGCACATCCGAAAGAAGGTATCTAGAAACACCAATCGCGCATCTCGAATTACCGCTCTTCCCCTTAGAACAAATTCTCCATCCCCTTATACTGCTCGTCTTCAGCGAAATCCTGCCCTTTCGGTGGCAGAACTACCTTACCTTGCAGAGCCGCGCTGAGTATCGTTCCAAACGCTTCCGGTTCGGTGCGGGCGATTTCAACCTGCGGGGTTGCGTGCCAGTCAGCGCAGCGCTGGATGGCGTCACCAACGGCTTGAACAGTATCTTCGTAGAGGCGCACTTCGGGTTCCAAATACAACGCGCGCACGGCGAAGATGCCTTCCTTCCGGTACGCTTTAGCGTCTAAACGGCCAATCAGCTGACCTTCATAGAGAATGGGCAGGGTGAAATAGCCATAGCGGCGTTTGGGTTGAGGCAGGTAGCATTCCAGGGAATAGTCGAAGTTAAACAGCGTGCGCGCCCGCTCGCGGTCCCAAACGAGCGGATCGAAGGGAGAAAGCAGGGTGGTATAAGTGGGCAGGACCTCACCCATCAGCGCATATTCCATTAAGGGAAGGTTCTCGGGATGCACATACCAGGCATCGCTCGAGCCTTCTACAGACACGCGCATCAAACGCCCTGCCGCGGCAAGCCGTTCCAGGCGCTTAGGCAGCCCTTGTTTGGGCAGGCGGAAGTAGTCGGGGATCCAGCGCGCCGGGGCAGCGCCCAGGCGCTGCACGGCACGCAAGGTCAATTCATCCTGGGCTTCTTCAAGGGGGATCTCAGGTAATGCTTGCCAGTTGGGGAGCACCCGCTCGCGCAGGTTATAAACGCGTTGGAATTTATCACGGCGGGCAATCATTAAGGCGCCAAAGGTGTGCAGGTATTCCAGCACCTGTTTTTCTACTTTCCAATCCCACCATGAGCCTTTGCGCCCATCCGTGCGCTCAAAATCCGCCGAGCGCACTTCCCCCTCATCTTGAATGCGCCGCATGACCTCATCGATCGTTTTTTGATGTTCCTCGCCCCATTCCTTCGAATAGTAGCGCTGCGTGTAATGCTGCATGCGTGAAACATACAAAGGAAAATCTTCGATGGGCAGGAAACAGGCTGCATGTGACCAGTATTCGAACAACTTTCCTTCCGCTTCCAGCTCCTCCAGCCATTCTGGCTTGTAATCCCCCAGCCGGCTAAAAAGCACCAGGTAGGGGCTGCGGGCAACCACGTGAATCGTGTCTATTTGCAGCGCGCCCATCTGGCGAATTGCATCTAGCACGTCCGCTTTGGTAGCAGGGTGCGTAGGTGGCAGCACCAGACCCTGCACAGAAAGCAGCATTTTACGAACAGCGTCAATGGTGAGGGTGACTTCGTTCATTTCTCTCGGCTGAATTGTGTCTGGTAGAGATGAGCATACAGCCCGCCTTGCGCCAGCAGTTCCTGGTGCGTGCCGCGTTCGACGATTTGCCCGCGGTCCATTACCAGAATCAGGTCAGCAGCCAGGATGGTGCTGAGCCGGTGTGCGATGACGATGCTGGTGCGCCCAGCCATTACCCGGCGTAAAGCATCTTGAATGAGGGACTCTGATTCGCTGTCCAGATGGCTGGTGGCTTCATCGAGCACCAGGATGCGCGGGTCTTTGAGGATCACCCGCGCCAGGGCCAGGCGCTGCTTTTCGCCGCCTGAGAGGCGATAACCGCGCTCGCCAACTACCGTGTCGTAACCTTCCGGAAGTTCCATAATGAAATCATGAATGTTGGCTGCCTTTGCTGCGGCGACGATTTCTGCCTGAGTCGCATCCAATCGCGCATAAATCAGGTTGGTGCGAATGGTGTCGTGAAAGAGGTAGGTCTCTTGGGTGACCATACCGATTTGCTGGGTAAGCGATTCGAGCGTCACGTGGCGCAGGTCATGCCCATCGATCAGGATGCGTCCGGAAGTAGGATCATATAGACGGGGGATCAGATACGTGAGGGTGGTCTTTCCGGCGCCGCTGGGGCCAACCAGGGCAACCAGCTGACCAGGTTGCGCGGTAAAGGAAACAGCTTCTAAAGCGACATCTCGGGCCTGGGTGTGGGGCATTTCTTCAGCGCCCAACGCGCCTTCTTCTGCCAGCGCACTGAGTTCTTCAGCCTCCAGCGCCGCGGCAGGGATTGACGCTTCAGTGTGTACCGCGCTGCTTGCCCGATTGGTCGCCGAAGCGGATTCTTTTCCGTTGCGGGTGTGCCCATCTTTACCATTGCCGCCTTCAGAGAGGACCGCCTGGATATTATCCATGCGCCCCGGGCGGCGTACCTCGCGCAGGAGAAATTCCTGCTGCAAGGCATAGCGAAAGGTCACGTTGTCAAAAATGAGTTCGCCGCGCACTGCATGCAGCACGACGGGGTCGGGCACTTCGGAAATTTCCTGGGGCAGGTCGATGACTTCAAAGACACGCTCGAAGCTGACCATTGAGGTGGCAAATTCAACTGGGGCATTGGCCAGCCCAGACAGCGCGCTGTAGAGACTGCTCAGGTAAGCGCCAAAGGCGACGATGGTGCCAATGGTAAACAGCCCGCGGATCACCAAAAAACCGCCAATACCATATACCAAAGCGGTGCCAACCGCGCTGATCAATCCCACGATCACGAAAAAAGCAGCGCCAGTTGCAGCGCGTTCGATGCCCAGGTCGCGCACGCTGATCGCGCGCTGCTGGAAGCGGTCAACTTCAACTTGAATGCGGCCAAACAGCTTGACCAACAAAGCTCCCCCGATGTTGAGCGTCTCGTTCATCATGGCATTCATCCGCGCGTTCGCTTCCATTTGCGAGCGCGAAATCCCGCGCAATCGCGACCCTAACCGGCGTGCCGCGAAGATAAAGAGCGGCATAATGACGATGCTAACCAGCGTCAGGCGCCACTCGAGCGTGAACATGACGATAATGACCGCCGCACCCTGAATGATATTGGTGATAATGCCAACGATGGTGTTGCTGATGGCGTTTTGCGCGCCGACCACATCATTGTTAAGCCGGCTCATTAATTCGCCGACTTTGGTATTGGTAAAGAATCGCAGCGACATATGCTGCAAGCGCGAGAAGAGCGCCACACGCAGGTCGTAGATCACGCCCTCGCCGACAAAGGCATTCAAGCGCCGCTGAAATACGTTGACTATGCCGCCCAGGGCTGGGATCGTCAGCAAGGCGAGCGCCAGGAGGATCAGGCGGTGAATATTTTTGGAGGGGATAGTGTGGTCGATCAGGTCGCGCAGGATGAGCGGGGTTAGCAGGGTCAGTCCTGTGCTGAACAGGATCATGACCAGCATTCCAGCAATCTGCTTGCGGTAGGGCCGGGAGTAACGCAGCACCCGCCGCATCAAATCCCAGGTCACCTTTGGTTTTTCATCTGGAGCGCTGAGGTAGCCCCACCAGCCATGCATCCCCATAATATCCTCTCTTTACCCCTTCCATTTGCTGCCAATAAATTGTTGACCAGTTTGGTCGCGGCGCGTATCAGTATATCTTAAAACACTATAATTTACCAAAGCAGGGGTTTTATGCTTCTGGGCTTAGGGTTAGAGGAAGCTGCAATCAGTTCTTTTGAGGCTGGTTGCAACTTTTTTTGTTTACCCGCGTAAAGAGTAATGTGAACAAATGATAACCAGGAGAATGCAAGACCATGAAGCGTAAGTCCATATTGTTTATCTTACCTTTTATCGCGTTGGTATTAATGTCCTGCCAACTGGCGAATATTTCTATAAACCAGCAGACACTGCGTGGGTCTGGGAACTTAAAAACTGAAACGCGTTCTGTGAGCAATGTTCAACGCGTTTCTTTAGAAGATCGAGGCAATTTGACGATTGTTCAAGGCAATGAAGAAGGCCTGACTGTCCAGGCGGATGACAACATCCTGCCCTATCTCCAGTCGCAGATGCGCGGCAATGAGCTGGTGTTGGGTCTTCAGAGCGGCTATAACCTGTCTTCAGACAGCACAGTCAACTATACCTTGAAAGTCAAAGATCTCAGTAACATCTCGATCTCTGGGTCAGGAGATGTTACGGGTGACCAGTTCAAAACGGAAAACCTTACCGTCAACATTTCTGGTTCCGGGAATGTAAAATTCGCAAGCCTGCAGGTGAATAGCTTAAATATGCGCGCAAGTGGTTCAGGGAACTTCAATCTGAAGGGGAACGCGACCTCACAGGACATCACCATAACCGGCTCGGGCAACTATAACGCCGGCGACCTGAAGACCAGTAACACGCAAGTGAATGTCAGCGGGTCTGGCAATGTGACGGTCTGGACGACCGATCAGTTGGGTGTACACGTCACCGGGTTTGGCAATGTCAACTATTATGGCACCCCGACCCTGTCACAGACGATCACCGGCAGCGGCTCAGTCAAGAGCCTCGGCCAGCACCAGTAAATGTGGAAGTGTCAGGGAGCTGCTCTAAATAATTTTGGGCAGCTCCCTGGCTTGCTGTTTAAACGGGCTGTGGTTTTTGACGTGGTTGCAGGGCAGTTCCGGGAGAGCTCTTTTTATGGGTCGCTGGGATTCAGCGTGGTTTTAGGGAGAAATGGCGTAGGAATTTCTCCCTAAAACCACGGCAATTCCCCAAGAGCTCTTTTTATTTGATGAGATTGAAAAAAACAGGTATGATAAGGGGGAAAGTGGGGTAAATAAACAATGCGGCAGTTGTGGGTAAAAGTGCCGGCTGGAAAAGGGGGCCAGGTTCTTGAGCTGGCAAAGAAGAATGATGGAACTAATTTAATAAAGTTTCAAGGCGGTGATTCAGACGGAGATCTGGATATTGTCATCCTGAATGTTGCGAATGACAAAGTCAGTAACATTTTAAATGGCCTGGATCAAATGGAGCATGTTGAAATCACCTTTTATCCGCAGGATGTTTATCCACTTTCGCCGCCCTCGTCCACCGTTCCGAAGCAAATCCGGCATGTGCAGCCGCGCAGCCCGCTGGAAGTGTGGTTGAATGGGCTGCAAAGCATTGGCTCCTGGAAGGGCTTCATGGGGTATACCCTGGCCGCAGCCATTGTCGCCTGGATTGGCATGTATACCAATTCGGTTTACTTGCTGGTTGGGGCCATGCTGGTTGCGCCATTTGCCGGGCCGGCGATGAATCTGGCGATGGCCAGCGCGACCGGTGACCGGACGCTGCTCTGGCGCAATCTCGTGCGCTACTTCACCTCTTTAACTGTCACCATCATTCTCGCCGCGATTTTGAGCTTGATTTTCCAACAACGCGTCGCCACCCTGACCATGGTGCAGGTCAGTGAAATCTCGGCGATCACCGTGCTGCTGCCGCTGACCGCTGGTGCAGTGGGCGCTTTGAATCTGTCACAGGCTACCTCAAACAGCCTGGTTTCAGGTGCGATGGTGGGTATGCTGGTCGCTGCGGCGCTGGCCCCTCCCGCTGCTCTGGTCGGCATGGCCGGGGCCATTGGCCGGTGGGATATGGCAGTCAGCGGCATATTTGTTCTTTTACTACAGCTGCTCGGGATCAATATCACTGGAGGCATCGTCTTCCGCTACTATAATTTATCCCCGCAAGGAGCGCGTTTTGAACGGGGCAAGCAAGGCATTTACTACCTTTCCTTAGGCATATCGGCTTTGCTGCTGGTCGGGATGGTCATCTGGCAGTTTTCCTCTTCACCCAACCTTGAACGCTCTACCAAAACGCAGCGGGCTGAAGCAGCCGTGCAGCAGGTGGTTCAGGATTATGGGAAAGCAAAAGTCGTGCAAATAAATATGTCCTTTACGCGCCCATCCATTTCGGGACAAAACACCTTGTTGGGGTTAAATTTATGTGCAGCGTTCCGCGGGTTCAGGGGTGAGTGATGCGCAAATTCGTCAGGAACTCACTCGCCAAATTCAACAAAAACTGCTGCAGCAGTTTAACGTCACGCCTTTAATCTCGGTGACGGTGCTTTCACCGCCCTAAGAAGAGGCGCATCGAGTAAAATTGGACTCATCCCGCCGGGAAGCCGGCGTTTTTGTTTATAGATAGGATATGTTGAGCTATGCGTTTGAAATCAGACCTGATTTTATTATTTGTAGCAGCGATCTGGGGCAGTGGGTTTGTCGCGCAGCGGTTGGCGACGGAACAATTAAGCACTTTTTATTATAACGGAGGGCGTTTCCTGGGAGCGGCGCTGGTGATTTTACCCCTGATCTGGTACCAGCGCCGGGCGAGAGGGACGCCCATGGAAAAGCCCACAGAACGCCAGCCAATACCCTGGATGGCGTTAGCCGGAGGGTTGCTATTCGCGGCCGCCGGGCTGCAGCAAGCCGGGCTGGAGACTACCTCCATTGGCAACGCGAGTTTTATCACCGGGTTGTACGTGGTGCTGGTGCCGCTGATTCTGCTGCTGGTCTGGCGGCAGCGCGTCGCCTGGCTGTCCTGGGCGGCAGTCGGGCTGGCTGTTATCGGGGTCATGTTGCTCAGCTTGCAGGGTGAGTTGCGTCTTTCCCCTGGTGATGGGCTGGAATTAATTGGAGCGTTGCTGTGGGCGCTGCATGTCATTCTGGTCGGGCGGCTGGCCAGCCAGGGCGCTGACGTGCTGCTTTTTTCGGTGATCCAGTTTGCTATCTGTGGGGCGCTGAACCTGCTGGTCGCTTTGGGAATAGATCCGGGCGGCGCAGGCAGCCTGGTCAGCGGCTGGCCGGTTATTGTCTATTCTGCCCTTTTACCAATTGGCTTAGGCTTCACCTTGCAAATTGCCGGTCAAAGATATGCCCCGGCGGTCGATGCGGCCATTATCTTGAGCATGGAAGCTGTTTTTGGTACCTTGTTTGGTTACCTTTTCCTGAATGAAACCCTGGCAGCCCGCCAGCTGGCAGGCTGTGTCTTAATCCTGGCGGCGATGATTCTGGCCCAGGCGCGGCCTGGGAATTCCCTTGAAGTAGAAACAGCCTGAAAACGGATCAATACAAGATAAGAAAAACCAGTTTTCGACCGTAGGGAATCCCCTACTCGGGTAGGGGAGACTCCTTACCTGGATTCTTCTCCTTTTCTTTGTAGAATGGAGATTGTCTCTCTTATTGGCTCGTTTGTTCTTGTTCAGGCCATTAAAAATCACAGTGCGAGGGGAAGCAAATTGCCTTCCCTGAATGGTTCAGGATATCCAATTTTGGGTTAATAAATGAATACTGTCCCAGCCTTTTGTCGGCGTTAGAAGAGGAGTCTGCTTTCCCGTTCATTATAAATTGGCACTTGCATTACTTAAGGAGCTTGAAAATGTTAGACTATGTAGAATCTGGATTTAAATTGCAGTATGGCGCTGAAGCCATCCATATACGGGGGAAGGCAGTTGTAATCGTCGGAGATATCAACAAACTTGGATTGAAGACGGCGGTATTGCTTGCAGAATACGGCGCGCCAGTTTTTTTTGCGGCGCGTAACAAAGCTGAGTTGAAGATTGGTCGGGCAGCGATTGCTCAGGTGGGGGGAGAGGGCGACGGGCTGGTCGTTGACCTGGATCAGCCCGAAGAGGTGCGGCGTTTCTTCGAACAGGCTGAGTACTGGTTAGGGCGGATCGATGCGCTGGTGAATTTCATTGGCATCGAAGGCCGCGCGGGCGGTGAGGCGTGTCAGAATCTGTGCATGCAAGAAGCGCTGACACATATGAAAGCGGGCAAGCACGGGCAAATTATTAACATTGGCAGGCCTTATGCCAAGCATGGTTTATACATGCCCGAAAAATCTTATGCAAGTAGTCGGCTCGCCACGCTGCGCCGGCAAGCAAAACAGCAGCACATTCGGGTGACTTCTGTTCAACCTGAACCGGGCTGCAGCCCTGAAGCGCTGGATGCGAACCGGGTGGCTACCTGCGTGTTGAACAGCCTGGCCCAGACTTATAGCATGGATGTGATCTTCTTGCGGGACCTGCAAACGTAGTTCTGGTACCAACTATATGCGAATTGCCCGGCAGCTTTTCCTGGCAGCCGGGTCATTTATTTAAAGGGACCCGGTTTTGCCCAAGGCGCTCTGGTGATTAACCCTGATTCTGGATACAATCAACAACAATTGATGGATGCAGGGAGGAAATCATGGCGAAAAAAGGATATTTTTGGACGGCACTGGGCGCGGGATTGGCAGCGGCGCTGATCTTGCAGCGGCAGCAGCGCCGGGATAACATGCGTGAGTGGCAGCAGCAGCGCCCTGGGACGGCTTTTATTACCGGCGCATCTAGCGGGATTGGCGCTGCCTTTGCCCGGGCGCTGGCAGGAGCAGGCTATAACCTGGTGCTGGTTGCGCGGCGCGAGGAACGCCTGCGCGCGTTGGCAGATGAACTGCAGCAGGGCTGCCCGGTGAAGGTGGAAGTGCTGGCGGCCGATTTGAGCGACCCGGTCGACGTGGAGCGCGTAGCTGTGCGCATCGCGGAAGTCCCGGACCTGGACTTGTTGATCAACAATGCCGGGTTTGGCACAGGCGGGGATTTCGCGACCCTGGATATTCGGCGGGAGATTAACATGATCCGGCTGCACGTGGAAGCCAGCGTAGCCCTCACCCACGCCGCGCTGCCAGGGATGATTGCCCGGAACCGGGGAGGAATTATCAACACTTCTTCCATTGCTTCGCTGCTGCCAATGCCTGGGAATGCCACCTACGGCTCAACCAAGGCTTATCTCAATTTCTTTACGGAATCATTGGATGCGGAATTGGCCGGGAGCGGCGTGCGCGTGGAAGCACTGCTGCCAGGGTTCACCTACAGCGAGTTCCATGATGTGATGCCGGTTGACCGCGGCTTGATCCCTGGTTTTCTTTGGATGCCTGCAGATGAAGTGGCCCGGGCCGGGCTGCAAGGCCTGCACGAGGGGCGGAAAATGGTTATTCCGGGGCTGGTGAATCAACTGCTGGCGCTGGTTCTGATGTTCCCGCTGGTGGCGCCGCTTGCACGGATCGCGCAGCGGTTCCGTCTGGTGCGCCAATGGAAAGGTGTGGATTAAGCTGGGCTGGTTGAATTTCTGTCAGCAATGCCCGGGCTTGACGCGATATATGCGGCTTGCCGGGTAAAGTAGCAGCGCGTTGGAAGTCCGCGGCAGCCTCGGCCAGGTAATCTAACTGCCGGTATGCCCGCCCGCGCGCCAGGTACAACTCTGCCTGTCTGGGGGCCAGTTGTATGGCCCGGTGATAATCAGCGATGGCCCAGGCTGGCTGGTTATTCGCGCGGCAGGCATCGCCGCGGCCCTGATAAACCTGATAGGCTTTCGGCATGCGCAGAATAGCGCGCCAGTAGTAATCAAGCGCCCAGGCAAGATGACCTTCCAGGTTGTTCAAGAAAACTTCGGGAAAGGCAAGCATCCAATGCGGCGCGTAACGCAAGGCCTGGTCAGCATCGGCATGCGCGCCGGGCAGGTCACCCATCTCGTAGCGCAGCATGCTGCGCAGCACGTAGGCCACTGGCGAGCCGCTGCCTAAATCAATGGCGTAATTGAAGTCTTGCAGGGCGCGGTTGGGATCCCTCAGATCAGCGTACAGCCCACCCCGGTCAATATAAATGATCGCCCAATTGGGGCGCAGCTGGATGGCGCGGTTATAAGCATTTAGCGCCGCTGGATATTGTTTATCCAGGACGAGCAGCTCGCCACGCAGCGCCCAGGCAATGTAGTTATTAGGATCGATCCTCAGCGCGCGTTCGATGTCCGCCAGCGCCTGTTCGCATTCCAGCAGGTTCAGATAAGCAACTGCCCGAGAAACATATAACCCGGCCCGGTTTGGGCTGCGCTGAATGGCGCGGGAGTATTCGCGGACGGCGGAATCAAAATCTGAGCGCTTGAGGTAATAACCTGCCCGATCGATAAAGTATAACCCGGCCAGGGACATGTTGTTGAGCAGGCGCGTGTTCAGGCTGGCCGCGGCGATGAAGAGCAGTAAGCCGGTCAGGACGATGACGATATCCTGAATGAGCACTCCAGAGACCGCCAGCAGCAAAGCCAGCGGCAGGCTGATGACCAGCAGGATTAAGTCGGCATTTTTTTCGCCGAAGACCAGCTTCAACAGGCCTCGGGCAATTTGCCCGCCGTCCAGCGGATATACCGGCACCAGGTTGAACACCGCCAGGCTAAGATTTGCCAGCGTCAGGCTGAGCAGGAAGGGGAAGATATCGCTTTGCCATAAAAAGCGCGACAGCCCGGGGATCACCGGGTGATTTTCCAGCAAGCGCTCTGCCATCGTGAGGATCGCCAGGATGGCAAAGATCAGCAAGTTCATCAGCGGGCCGGCGGCAGAGATGGTCAGGTCGGACAGCACCTTTTCCGGACGGCGGTTGAGGTTGGCGAAACCACCCAATGGCCACAACACGATTTTGCTCACTTGTATATCAAAGGCCTGGGCTGCCAGGGTATGGCCAATTTCATGCAGGGCAACGCATACAAAGATCAGGGAGATGAGCAGCAGTACGCCCAGCGCGTCAGGAATACTATCCGGTTTGAAGACAATCAATGCATAGGGAATCAACAGCAGCAGCGAAGCATGCAGGTGGATTTCCGTGCCTCTAACGCGGCCTACCAACCAGGACCATTTCATGAAAAGCCCTCAGCGGTGATGACACTGCCGTCCAGGCGAGCCTGTTCGGCGGCAAAGGCCATTAAATGGCTGGCGAGGGCCTGGCGGGCAGTCGTCTGGGCAGTAATGGCGCTGCTTGCGCTGGCATCTGTGGCCTGTATGCTGTTCAAGAAGGCTTCTACCAGACGGAAATCGCCGCCGCCGTGACCTACCGGATCGGCCGGACTGGTATCGATGCGCGTTTCCCGCCCGCTGCGGTGATCCGCAATCTTTATCCACGAACCGCCGTTGCCAAACTCGGCCAGCAGGCGGGCGCGGGTACCTTCAACGCGGGTGGTGCGGTATTCGATGTGCGAATGACCCTGCATCGTCAGGGTCACGGAGATATCCCCGGCGAACTGCATCAGCACCACTTGATGATCGACTACATTATTGTCACAGTGATAGACGCAGCGGCCATAGGGCCCTTCGCGGAGTGCCAGGGCAATATTCTCGGGGGTAGGGTCGTCAGCCAGCACCGTCAACGGCCAGCCGTTGTACTGCGTGACCTGGCGCAGCGGGGCAGCCGCCCGGGAAAGCAGCCGTACGGCTGCCGGGAACTTCAGATAAGCCTGCACAGCCCAGGCCGGAAAACCTTGCGCCGTATCCGCGAAACTGCGCCAAAAGGGAACCATTTCCTGGTAGATCCAGGGTGCATAATAAGGGCAGGTTTGGCTGTCTGGGCAGCCATCCAGGCAGCGGGTGGGCGCGCCAGGGGGGGCATTTTCGGGGCGGAAATGGGTCAGTGCGCCGGTGCTGCTGAGGCGTTGGCAGGTGCTGTCAAATAACCAGAGCAGGATATCCAGGTCATGGCAGCACTTGGCGAGGATCATCGGGCTGGACTGCTGGCTGTCGCGCCAGTTGCCGCGCACGTAGCTGTGCGCCATGTGCCAGAAGGAAACGTTCTCACGGTGCGCTACATCGATCACCTGCCCTAATTGGCCAGATTGAATGATTTCACGCATTTTTTGGAAGTGCTCCGTATAGCGCAGCACGTGACAGATATGCAGCTGGCGTTGGGTCGTCTCACTGGCTTCAACCAGCTGGCGACATTCTGCGGCAGTGGTGGCCATCGGTTTTTCCAACAGCACATGATAGCCGGCCTGTATGGCTGCCAAAGCCGGGGCAGTATGCTGATGGTCCTGCGTGCAAACCAGGGCGGCTTCCCCCAGGGCGGGTTGAGCGAGCAGTTCTTCCCAGGAATCAAACTGGCGCTCAGCCGGGATGTGATGCTGCGCGGCAAAACGCTGCCGGCGTGGAATGTTGGGTTCGGCGACGGCGACAAACCGCAGCCGGTCTGGGTGGCGGAGCGCAAAGGGAGCATAAGCTTGCGCGCCGCGCTGCCCCGCGCCGATCAAGATGGCTTCTACCGGTCTGCTCATTCCTTCACCAACCTTGAAATGCGCTTGAAGGTGTCTGTCCCGGCAGTGCCCAGCAGGCTGAAGGCGAATATTTCCGTGGAACCGATCACCGCCCCGGCCTGGCGCATCAGGTCCAGGCCAATTTGCCAGTTGAGTTTCTTGCGGCTGGAGACTGCATCGGCAGCTACAAATACCCGCTGGCCGCGCTGGAGCAGGTCGAGTGCGGTTTGCAGCACGCACACGTGCGTTTCCATACCACACAGCAGCATGTCGTAACCGGCCAGCCGGGCGAGGGGTTCCTGGAAGGTTTGAGCCTGGCAGCAGGAGAAGCTAATCTTTTCGACCGGGAGGATCTCTTCCGGCAGCGCGGATTTGACGTCTGCTACGGTTGGCCCCAACCCCTTCGGGTATTGTTCACTGAGCAGGATGGGCAGATCAAATTCACGGGCAACGCCAGATAGAATGCGAATATTATGCAGGATTTCAGGCAGTATGTTCACCGGCATGGCCGGAGCAAGGCGTTCCTGCACGTCGATAATCAGCAGCGCCGTTTTCTCACGCTGCGGCAGTAGATTTGAGGAGGGGAGCGGTAGCGGAGAGGTCACCATGCGCATCACTGAGCCCATTCCGCGCCGGCCTGCCAGAGGATATCCAGGCCCAGGCGCTGTAAGGAGGCAAACGCTTCGGGTTGCGTCAGCGGCCAGCTGACGATGCCCAGCCCGGCGGTATGTACCTGCTGCACCCACTCTGCGGTCAGGTAATCCAGCGGGTTGTCCTGTTCTTCCCAGCGCGGCAGAACAAACGCAGAGCGGCTTTGTTGGGCAATTTGCAATGGATCCACATCCGGTTGGCTGTATTGAATGCAGGAAATGCCATTCGGAACATACCCTGTGTACTGGGATAACACCTCTGGGACGCTGGAGGTGACAATCACATACTCATTTAGTGCGTTGGTCCGGACAAACCAGGCCAGGCGCTCAACGACAGCCAGGTCGGTGACTTGCAAGAATGCACCCATCGGTTCCGCGCGACAAAACTGCAAGGCTTCATCCAGGTCCAGCGTACTGCCCAGCATCAAGCGGTTGTTCACCAGGCTGACCGGCAGGTAGACCAGGTCTGCACCGGCCTGGGCGGCGGCCTGTAAACCAGCCAGGTTTGTTTCGGCACTCATCAGGCGCAGGGCGCGGTAATCGGATGGACGCAGGCGAGATTCCAGCCGCTCTAACCAGGCATTGACCCGCCGGGGAATCCAATCGGCCAGGACGGGCCAGGGAACCAGGCTTTCTGGGCTGAAGGAAAAACGCTGTGTAAACTGCCAGGCCGGGGTAAAGGCCTGCCCGGTCAGGTAGCTGCGCGCAAGCACGCGGTCAAAGACTTGCTGGCGAATTTTTCCAGAAAAAAGTTGATTGACCAATACATGTGCATGCAGGTTGACGGCCTGGGTCTCTGGCCGGCGGTACTCGCGCACTCGCTTTTGGAACCAACCGGGTTCTGGAGCAAAAGCGTGTTTGCCTGCTTCCGAAAGCAGCACCACATGCCCATCTTCCAGGCGCAGGGGAATCTCATAGTATTTGCCATGCCAGCTGCCTTCCACGCGCACCGGCTGTCCCTGGACATCCAGATAGACCCAGGCATGTTCCAACTCATACAGATGATGAATGTCCCAGTCCCACCAAATGGCATACTCGATCGCCAGCGCGGCGGCAGGTTTTCCTTCAGGGCGCAGTTCGATGCTGCGGTTGAAAGAGGGGGAGGGGGCATCCTGAGTGAAGGGGGTATAACCGGCGGCCAGCGGAAGGAACGGCTCATGGGCATCAAAGTAAAGTACGGGGGCATAGCGGGCAGCCAGGGAATGCGCCTGCTCGTCCTGAGGCGTGTGATACAACTCGGCGATCAGCAAATCCCGTGTGCTCATGACCGGTTGCTTTCCAGCGCGTCGACCAGGCCCAGCAGGTCAGCCGGGTCTTTAATGATGTAATCAGGCTGTTCCGAAGGATCCGCCGGGACCTTCGGACGGCGCGGCGCCCAATCTAACCACACGCTGATCAAGCCCAGCGCATTCGCACCTTTGATATCACGCGCCAGGTGGTTGCCGACCATGATCACCTGGCCAAACTGCTCAGGCGGGATCTCAAGCTGCTGCAGCGCGTGATGGAAGATGCGCTGGTCGGGTTTTTCTACGCCAACCTGGCCAGAGATGGCCAGGGCATCAAACAGGTTGAGCAGTCCATAGTGCCCAAGAACGTTATAGAAAGTACCCTCCGGCCCATCCGCAATCAGGGCCAGGCGATACCCGCGCTCTTTCAAGGCGCGCAAGGTCTCAGGCGCATGCGGAATGAGTTCCGCCTGCTGCGTGACGCCATTGGCATCTTTAACTTCCGTACCTTCATCGACGATGGTATCGCCGCAGTCGAAGCAAATGGCCGCGATTTTGTGGTGGTTCCGATTTTCCATAATTCTCTGATTGTATCATCGGGCAAAGAACAGTGCCAATCCCCCTAACAGCAGGCCAATTCCCAGGCCATAGAAAAGCGTGCGGCGCAACACATCCCCTTCGCGGTTTTTCAGTCCGACCGTGCTGCAGCCGACAGTAATTTTGGCCGGAGCGATCATGCTGCCCAGCGCGCCGCCGGCAGTCTGCGCCGCAAGCAATATGCGCGGATCAATGGCAAGCAGCGCCGCGATGCTGTTTTGCAGCGGGGCGAACAATACGTTCGAGTTATTGTTGCTGCCGGTAGCAAATGCCCCGAGGATGCCAACCAGCGGGGAAACCAGCGGAAAGCTGCTGCCCATCAAGCTGGCCAAACCCTGCGCCAGCATCTGCGTCATCCCGGAATGCTCCATTAATGTCGAAAGGCCGACGGTGGCGATAATCCCCAGGCTGGCGGGGGCAGCCGACCGCCAGGTAGCCAGGGCAGAAAGGCGCAGGTCACCTGGCACACATAACTTACTGCGCCGGTAAACGGCATAGCTAAGCAGGGAAACCAGAAAGATAGACGTACCGGGGTGAATCCAGGGGCGGAAGGCCTGCCCGGGACCCGCCGCCGTGGTAAAGCCACCCAGAGTAGCGACTTCTGGGAACTGCAGCTGCCAGAGCGTGGAGTACAGCAGTTCGCGAACCGGCCCGGGCCAGGCGATGAGCGTCATAAGCACGGTCAGACCGCCATAGCTGGCTAAGGCGCCCGTCAGTGCCGGGGAGAAGATGCGTTTTTCGCGCAAGGCAGACTGGCGGCTGATCAGTAAACCGCCCAGAATGCCGGCCAATCCCGCTCCCAAAGCGGCCAGCGGAAACAGACCGCCGATGGCCAGTCCGTACTGCACGGCTGACATTACCAGGCCTAAAATCAACACATGCCGCCACAGCCGTCCCTGCCCAAGAACGCGCGCGGCAGCCCAGCCGCACAGCAAGCAGGCCGCGCCCAGCATCCAGCCGGCAGCCGGGATCAAATCAGCCGGGCTGCGGTGCACCACTCCGGCCAGCGTCTGGATGATGACACCCATATCGCCAAAGGTGACTGCCCAGGCATGCCCTACGGCTACCGTCGCCACAGCGATCACCGGCTCCACGCCCAGTGCGACCAGCATGGGAGAAACAACCGCCACCGGCAGTCCAAACCCGGCTAACCCTTCCAGCAAGCCGCTGAACGCCCAGGCTAACAGCAGGAGCAGCAGCCCGCGGTCGGCGATGGTTTTTTCCAACCCGGTCGCGATGGCGCGGATACCCTCCGCGCGGTTGACGATGTTATACAGCAGCAGGGCCGGCCAGAGCACGGCCAGCACAAACAGCGAGAGCAGCAGCCCCCGCGCCTGAGAAACCCATAACACGCCAGGGTTTAATCCAAAGATCAAACCGGCGATGACGACACCGGTCAGCCAGGAGGCTGGCCCAGCCTTATGCGCGCCCCAGCGCGGGCCGATCATCAGGCCGAGCAGCACCAGGATGGGCAACGCGGCAAAGAAGTATTCTAAAAAGAGGGGAATAGTAGGTGTCAACGGCAGCTCAGGAGTTTTGACGGATGCGTTGGAACAACTGGAATAATACCACAGCTGCGCTCCAGGCGTCATCATCTCCACGGTGGTGAGTGCCTTCCATGGGCAGGCGCAAGCGTTTTAAGGCTTCGGTCAGGCTAATTTCATAAGGGAGGTTCAGGCTGACGGCCAGGAGATTCTTGATATTTATATGGGAACGGCCAAATGGGTAGGGAACGTTCTCTTCACTGCACTGGCGCTGGAGTTGAACACGATCGTAATCCCCGAAACTGGCCCAGGTGCGGTCGGCCGGGGAGTATTCCTGGCGGAGGTGTTCCATGGCTTCAGCAAAAGGCTGGCCACCTTGGTCCAGTTGGGCCTGGGTGAGGGTGGTGAGTCTGGCGCAAAAATCACTTACCTGCGAATGCTGAGGGCGGACCAGGAAGCTGGCCTTCTTATAGCGCTCACCACTGGCAATGTCCAGGGTGCATACCCCAATCTCAATAATTTCCGCTTTCTGCCCGGGAGGTGGCTCTCCATCCCAACAGGTGGCTTCCAGATCGACAACGATGATCCGATCCAGTTTCTTTGCCATTCACCCAGTTTCCGGTCTTAGTCCAAACCGGCTCGCGATAACTCATCCATAAAGGCCGGCAAACGGTGGTATTCCTGGCGCAAGTTATGAATAATTTGCTGCCAGCGTTCCTGCTCGCCTAAACCCTGATAGAGTTTGCGTACCTGCTGCAGCAGGCGTGCCGCCTCGGCGTAACTGCCCCGCGTGCGCTGCTCGATAAGCCCCTCCGCAAGCAGCAGGTACTGGCGAATGGCTTCTCGCGGACGCGGGACCTCCACAGCCTCTGCGACCTGCCGCCGCAGGACGGATAACCGGCCCCACCAGAGATCGGGGTTGACCCGTTCCAGGGCTGCCAGCGCCAGATCGACTTCGTTTTCAAGCAGGTAGATTTCAACTAGCAAAGAGAAATTGCCTGCGTTTTCCAGGCGGTCCAGGGCGCGCAGGCGGACAGCATCGCGCTGGCCCAGGGTCGCGGCGGCTTCCAGCAGTGCATCATAATTTTCGAGCGACTGGGCTAACCAGAAGAGCGATTCGGCAAGCCGCAAGGCTTCCTGGGGCTGGTTGTGACGCTGCGCATATAACTTCAGCCATTCCAGCAGGTAAATATCACTTTCGTGGTTCGGCTGCTCTTCGATTAGCTGCTTCGCCAGGTCCGGATGGTCGTGATTCTCAAACAGGTCTGCCACCACCGTGTAGCTTTGCCGGCTGGTGGTGCTGCGGGCAACTTCCAGCGCCTCGTCAACCCGATCCAAATCCAGCAGGCGGTCGATCATATCCTGGGTCCGGCCGGTTACCTTGCAAATTCGCAGGTAGGATTCATCGTCCAGCTCCCCGGCCATCAAGTTGAGCCACAGCCCACCCAGTGCCCGGCGCTGGTAATCCTCATCCCAATCGTCACCTTCCGGCAGTTCGCTTTGCACCCATCCGGCGATCTTTTTCTTTTCTTCTGGATAGGATTGGCTGATCAATACCACGGGCGTCTCGTCGGCAAAGCCTAATCCGCCGGCCTGGCGATCCCAAACGAATAAGTCGAATAATGTGCGCAGCAAATCCTGCCGCAGCTCGGGGCTCTGGGTGCTGTGCAGGCAATCGGCGATGCCCTGTTCGCATTCGGCCAGCACCTGGCCCAAATCGCCACCTTCATCGTTGTACAGGCAGTCTTCATAGGTTAGCATGCTTTCCAGCAGCGTTTCATAGACGGTGGCTGCGTTGCGCACATCTTCCCGGTCGAGGAGTTCTTCACCCAGGTCGAGAATAGATTGCAGGTTATCCGCGATTTGCGCGTTATCCCCGCCAGTTTCGCCGCCAGCGCTGCTAAAAGCGCGGCGCACTTGCTGGATGATCAATTCTGCCTGGAGTGGCTCGCCTGGGGCCAGGTTGCTGAGCGCGGTCAGTTCAAGCAGTTGTTCGAGGTCGGGATGGCGGGTGAGCATTTGCTGAATCAGCGCGATGAGTTCGGGCTTTGAGCGTTTCTCAAGCAGTTTATCAATTTCGGGGACTTCAACAAAAAGTTCTGGTTCGTGCAGCCAGGTGAGCAGCAGCGCGGCGGCATGCTTACAGTGGCCTCCTTCGCCGGCCGGGCAGGTGCAGCTGCCGCCGAGGATACCTTCAGGGCTTAAGTGGATCTCGACCCGGTAAGGTGTAGGCTGTGTTCCCTGGCACTCCGCGATCAGGCTTTGCCCGCGCCGGCGCGGGTTCAGAATCCTTTCGTCCTCAAAATAACGGTAGCCCTTTTGAAACGATTTGATCCCCACCCAGTTATGCACATTGATTTCAGTAAACTCAGGAACCCGGTTCATAACTTTCCTTTCCAAGGCAGGCAAGTGGATAGCAGGGTTGACTTGCCTAAAAACCGACAATACCATACGAATTATAAACAAAAACAGACGCGTTAAGTCCAGATTTGTTTATAACCAGAGATAAGCTATTCGATTTTATGGAATGCCGCTTTCGTTCCATTCTTGAACGTTGAAACGGCCATTCGGATCAATGGATACGTTGTAGATACGATCAAAGCCCTCTGCATAACTGGGGCGCTGCATGCGGTGGTACTTCGCACGGATGCCGCGATCTGGAATGAGAGCTTTTCCCAGGCGCTGCTGGTTCCGGAGCAGCGCATCAGCCAGGCGAGATTGAAAATAGTAGCCGGTGACGGTAAATCCAGCTGATCTGGCCAGGACAATATATTTTGCCCGCTCGCTCGCCAGGACATTCGTGTTATCCACAACAAAAGGCTGCTTGGCGCGAATGCAGGCTTCTAGAAGGATATCTTCCCGGCGGCGGGTGTGCAGCATGTCGAGGTTGATGCGGACGTGGGTGTCGAAGAAACGTTCTTTGTAGAATGTCGACTTGCCAGTCGCCTGGATGCCGATGAAGATCACCGCTTCCATTTTTTAACTATAACACAATTCAAGGGAGAAGGTAGCTATGTATTTACAGTTCCAGGCGGTATATGGCGCGCCAGGCCCGATCTTGGGCGCCGCGCTGCATGAGGCGGATTTCGTGGATAGGCGCGCTGAAGGATTGTGTATTCCACGTACTTTCTTGAAGTTCACTGACCATTTGCCAGGCTTTTTCCCAGTCTAAGCGCATGGCGAGGGTAAGGTGCGGCTTGAACTCCTGGTGTTTGTCGGGTCCCAACATACTGAGCAGTAAGTTATGCGCTTCAAGCAAACCCTGATTTATTTCGACATTGATAAAAACAATGGGACGTTTGCCCGGAAAAGTGTGCACGCCGCCCAGGATCAGGTCAAAGGGCTGCAGAATGCCGGGGAGAATTTCCAGGCGGCGGATCGCTTCAGCTTCATTCTCCACCGTCGCCGGTCCCTTGCGCTGGTAGGTGCCAGCCAGGGTGACGTGAGGCGGGGTTATGCTGGCGGTCACGGGGTCATATTTCTCGCGAACTGCTTGAATGCGTTGGGCCAGGTCCCCTTCTGGAAATGCTCCGGCAAAGATGCGATAACTGCTCATTTTAATCCTCCGGTTTGGGTGGAACCAAGGCGTTGATCATCGCTTGCATATGTTCGTAGTGCGAACCTTTCCAGTAAATTTGCCTGCAGTTTGGGCAGCGCTGAAATTCCTCGAAGTACTTTTGGGTTAGCGGTTCGAGCTGATCCATAATCGCCTGTTTTGGCACCGTTTCTAGCGGCGTATTGCAGCGCAGGCAGCGCCGAAAGGGAGCCGCCTGGTCGGTCAGATGATAACGGCGCAGGACTTCGGACAGCTGCTCGCGCGAATTGAGCGAACGCAGGCAGTAGCCGTGATGGACGATTTTACGCATCAACAGCCGCCGGTCACGAGTGAGCAAGATGCGTTCCTGCTCCGCTGAAATCGCGGCTAATTCTTTGTCGGCGAAGTCGTTACGATACAGCGCATCAAACCCCAGCATGCGCAGGTACGCAGCCAGCCGCCCAAGGTGATTATCCAGTACAAAGCGGATAGATTCAGGTGGAGGCGTGTCCACCGCAGTTGCTGGAAATACTTCTACCAGGTTTCCTTCCTCCACGAAAACGGAAAAATCAACCGGCTGCGTGTTGATCTTTATCAAGCCTACTTCGGTATGGGGAACGCCCGCCGCTTCAAGCAGATGTTTCACCGTTTGGCCATACGCAAACGATTCCAGAAAGGTTCCTGCCCGCCGGTCCGGCAGGAGGAATGAATTAAGGTCTGGGAAGAAGTGAAATAGGGCAGTGGGCATCATCCGGCGCTTTGCATGAGTAAGGCAGCGGTTGCAAACCGCAAGAATTTATCAACAGAGGGAGTCCAAAGTCTCTGCTGAAAATTATAGTCGAAGGATAGGTGATTGATAAAAGAGTGGAGCCAGCACTTTCGCGGCTCCACTCTTTTCAGGCTCCCTTTCGATTTCAAGAAGGGAGAAAATCGTCAATAGGGGCTATCCTTGCTGTTCATTCGCCTTCTGGCGCTGTCCTTCTTGCTTTTGGCCCTGTCGCCCCTGTTTTTCCTGGTTCTTATTCTTTTCAACTTTCAACTGGTTGTGGACATCTTGCACGCCCGTTACGGAATCCGCCACGTCTTCTGCGGCTCGTTTATCTTTGCGGCTGTCAACCTGGCCGGTGAGAGTCACCTCGCCGTTACTGACCTTTACCTGAATGTTTTTCGCATTCAGCTGGCCGTGCCGCGTCAGGCGCTCGTTGATATCATCCTTGATGCGGTCATCTGAGCGCTGGTAGTTTTCAGGGCCTACGCCGGTGAATGGACCAGGGATGTACCAGATTTCTTCATAGGTCCAATCCGTGGGTTGGTTGCCATAGAAATCGGTATCGAAGTCGTAATCGTAGTCATAATCCATATCGTAATCCTGGTTACCATAACCGCCGTAGCCTTGATTACCGTAGCCCATGTTTCCATAGCCCTGGTTGCTGTAACCGCCACCATAACCCTGGTTGCCATAACCACCGGAATAACCCTGGCCAGAGCGGCGCCCGGAACCACCCCCATAATTACGGCCGTAGCTTCCATAGCCACGGCCGTATCCACCACCATATCCGCCGCCATAATAGCCGCGGTTGCCCTGGTTATAATAATCGTTGTCAAAGTCATTATCGAAATCTCGACCACGGCCAAAGCTGCCACCGCGGTTGTAACCGTAGCCCTGGTTATAGCCATACCCGCGATTGTAATTGCCAGCACCACTGAAATTGCGGTTGTAGTTGCGGTTGCGCATACCATAGCCCTGATTGTAGTCAAAGTCATTATCATAACGTCCGCGGTTGCGGAAGTCCTGATCGTAATAGCCCTCGTCAAAATCCTGATCATACGGGCGGTTCCGATCACGATTAGAATATCGGTCTGCCATTGTCTTACTCCTTTTTTATCAAAAAACAAATTTACGAGGACGGATACGTTGGCCCTCAGCCCCTGGCCTAAACGCATCCAGGCTTGTTAAATCCAAGCATGTTTAATTTAACAAAACGCAATTATTTCGGACAGTACTGGAATCCCCTACCGCCTTATAGGGGATTCCCTTTGTAACCCCCAAAAATGGCATGTCCGGCGCGCAGCCAAAACACATCTACGTGCTGATAACCAGCCTGTTCTAACCAATTTAGTTGATCTAACAAAGTCGAGGGGTGATCAAGCGGATCGTTTGGAAAGCGAAAAAAGTTCCATTGTTCCCGTTCGAACTGCTCAAACGTGTCCTGGTTACCATCAATTTCCTGGACCTGACGGCGGACCGCGTCATCATACGCGCTGGCAGCGTATGCCATACCCTGCGGGCCGGCTGGCCGGATGATATCAGCGATTAAGAGTGCGCCTCCCGGCCGCAGCATGGCATGCAGATCGCGAAACAATTGGGCTTTGGCGACGTCCTCTAGATGATGGATGGCGAGGGAGGAAAGGATGGCCTGGTAGCGCGGCTGATCCGAACGCCAGTCTTTAGCAGCCAGGTCGAATTTACCGGGTTGAAAACGCTTGCCATACGCCGATAAAGCCTGGCGCGCGGTAAGCAGCATTTCGTGTGAACCATCTAACCCGGTAACCGTGCAGTTGGGGAAATGTTCCAGCAGCGCCTTGGCCAGTACGCCCGGCCCGCAAGCCAGTTCGAGGATTTCGAACGGCTCCCCAGGGTCAGGAATCAGGCTGCAAAGAATATGAGTTTGCGTATCGCGATCGGGGACAAAGTAGCGGGCATAATTGATGAAGAAGCGCGAATTTTCCTCAGTCCAGGCCGTATTTTCTTCACTCATGCTTGTTTCTCCTTTCCCCCCTCAACAGGAACCTGTGCAAATTTATTGTACCGGAAATTACTCCCGTTTATTGGACTTTTCGGGCTTTATTTGAAGGGATGGGGTCAAGACTCTTCTGGTAGGTGAAAACATACTTTTCTGTTTTTCGAGCTATGCCAGACTGGTATAGCTACAATCCCTCCTAAAGAGAGAAGTTTTCGACTTTGTGAAACTTGCCGCTATGTTTTGACAAATATACTTGCAGTTTTTAGAAAAATGTTAGAATTATTGTATGGATGCCAGAGCATTCGAATAGCACCGCAGCGTGATGAAAGGGAGGTTTTTATGGCAGAAGCGGTTGATGGCTGTGTCAATCCTGCAAAGGGGCCTATTCAAAAGGCTCCCGCAGTGGACGAACAAACCCACTCGACTGGAGGGAATAAGGAGGCGCATAAGATGATGGCAAAAGTTGGCAAACCGGCACCTGATTTCGAATTAAGCGCATTTATTGATGGGGGATTTAAAAATATAAAACTATCTGATTACAAGGGAAAGTGGATTGTGCTGTGCTTCTATCCAGGTGATTTCACCTTTGTCTGACCGACAGAATTGACGGCAGTTGCCGCCAAATATGCTGAACTTCAGGCGTTGGGTGTGGAAGTGCTGGCAGCCAGCACGGACAGCCGCTTCACGCATAAAATCTGGCAGGAACAAGAGCTTTCGCGGATGATTGAGGGCGGCGTGCCCTTCCCAATGCTGTCTGACGCGGGTGGCAGGGTTGGTGAAATCTATGGCGTATATGATGAAGACGCCGGGGTGGATATCCGTGGGCGTTTTATCATTGATCCTGACTTTAACTTGCGCGCCATGGAAGTGCTGACGCCTGAAGTGGGCCGCAATGTCAATGAGTTGATTCGTCAGGTGCGCGCCTTCCAGCACGTGCGTGAAACCGGCGAAGTTACGCCTTCTGGTTGGCAGCCCGGGATGCATGCACTCAAACCAGGGCCAGCCCTGGTGGGGCAGGTCTGGAAGGAGTGGAAGCCAGGGGACGTGTATAGTAATTAATTTGAATGCGCTCTGGCAGAAAGAATTTTTAGCGATGGGGCTGTCCAAAAAGAACTTTTGGGCAGCCCCTTGCTAATAAATGGGACTTTTCAGAAGGCCCTAACCTAGAACGCCTTTGATCAGAGGCTTTCGAGGTTTATTACCAGGCCTTCATAGGGGCGTAGTTCAAACTGCCCGAGAGAAAGCTCGCCTGCGCGGTCCAGGTGCGTGGATAATTGAATTTGACCCTGCCCTGACAGCCCCGTAGCGATAGTGCAGGTTTCCCCATCAAAATTAAGCGCGATTAGCACCCGTTCACCGTCGCACTCGCGCAGGTATACAAAACAATTGCCAGTTACATTTAGCGGGCGGTAACTGCCGCTGACCAAAGCCGATGAACCGCGCCGCAGGTGGAACATCTGCCGGTAGAAGTTGAGCATCGAGCTGGGGTCTTGTAACTGCATGGCTACGTTACGGACAGCATAATCGGCACTCACCGGCAGCCAGGGCTCGACAGCTGAAAAGCCACTGTAGGGGGAATTATCCCATTGCATGGGAGTGCGGCATACGTCGCGGGTGCGTTCTGCGCCCAGATTGATACCCTGGGGATCTTGAATCTTTTCGGGCGGGATAACGCCGTTCTCCAGACCGATCTCGTCGCCGTAGTAAAAGGTAGGCGTTCCGCGCAGGGTGAGCAGGAGCATGCCTGCCAATCGGGCTTGCGCCTGCCCGCCAAAGCGGGTTGCCAGGCGGATACGATCATGATTACCCAAAACATAATTAGGCCAGCCGAAGGGAGGAAGCGCGGCTTCCATGGCATCCACCAGGCGGCGCATCACCCGGGCATCCCAACTGCTTTCATCCATCAGGCGGAAGTTAAAGGGAAGGTGCAGCTCGTCATTCCCGTTATCGCCATAATAGCGCACCCAGCGGTCCAACGGTCCCCAAAGCTCGCCGATGCCGCAGCGTTCGCCATCCGCTGTTTTCTGAGAATATTCATCCAACAGTTTGCGGATATCGCGGATGATGTCATGCACTTCATCCTGATCTTCCGTGTAGAGATGCAGCTGGCGGCTGAACAGGTCGTTTTCCGGCAGATCGGGGCGCGCATCTGGATTGGGCGGATTATCGCGCAGGTCTTTATCCTTGATCAGCAAGTGAACTACATCCATGCGGAAGCCATCCACGCCGCGCTCTAACCAGAAACGCAGCACATCCAGCATCGCCTGGCGCACTTCAGGATTGCGCCAGTTGAGTTCTGGCTGCTCTTTGACAAACTGGTGCAGGTAATACTGCCCGGTGCGCTCATCAAAGGTCCAGGCTGGCCCGCCAAAGAAGCTGCCCCAATTATTGGGCGGTGAGCCATCCGGCCTGGGATCGCGCCAGATGTACCAATCCCGCTTTGGGTTGTCGCAGCTCGAGCGTGATTCGCGGAACCAGGGGTGCTGGTCAGAGGTGTGGTTTGGCACGTAATCGATAATCAACTTCAAACCATGATGGTGAGCCGCTTCTACCAGCCGGTCGAAGTCATCCAGCGTGCCAAAGAGTGGGTCAACATCGCAGTAATCGGATACATCATAGCCGAAATCGGCCATGGGCGAGCGCTGGAAAGGGCTCAACCAGATGGCATCTACACCTAACAGGTTGAAATAATCCAATTTTTGAATGATGCCGTTAAGGTCGCCAACGCCATCGCCGTTTGAAATCTTTAAAACTGCGCGGGTAAACCTGATAGACAACCCCGCGCTGCCACCAGGGTAGGGTAGATTTTTCCTGAGTCAAGCTGCACCTCTGATCAATGATCCAATTGGTTTGGTAATCGCTGCTATTGTACACTTAACAAGTGCAAAAAACCACAATTATTAATCCGGTCTTAGCCAAGGCGGTGGGCAGATCGCTTTCCAGCAGCAGGTCGGTCGTCCCGCCGCCCCACCGGATCTGCGGTTTACAGTCCGGCGTGGTCAGCAAGCCTACACCGGTTTCCCCCAATCAAACATTCCGGGCGGCATTTTAGTATAATCGGGCGGAAAGGAATTTAGGGCTTGAATACTGAAGAATCGCTCACCGGGTTTCCCAGTTCTGCTTTTCACTATTTTGATCTGGTGATGGCTTTGTTCGTCACGATTTTAATTGTAAGCAATATCGCTTCATCGGCGAAAATTATTGATTGGGGCTTCTCACTGTTTGGCGTCCGGCTGGCCTTTGATGGCGGCACGCTGCTATTCCCGGTCAGTTATATATTCGGAGATGTATTGACCGAAGTCTACGGCTACCGGCGCTCGCGCCGGGTCATCTGGACTGGCTTTGCCTGCCTGACGCTGACGGCCCTGGTTCTGGGTGTGGTGCGCGTACTGCCAGGTGAGACTGCCTGGCAGGGATATGCCGGGCAGGATGCCTTTGTGAAGATTTTAGGGGGAATCAGTTCGGGGGGGATTGTACTGGCGAGCCTGGTCGCTTATTGGGCGGGTGAATTTTCAAACTCGTACATTCTGGCGCAGATGAAAGTGCTGACGCAGGGACGCTGGTTATGGACGCGCACGATCGGCAGCACCATTGTTGGCGAAGGGGTAGATACGCTGGTTTTCATGTTGGTCGCTACCCTGGCGGGCGTATTTCCCTGGGAGGTCTTCGTCAGCCTGAGCTTAACGAACTATATTTTTAAAGTGGGCGTCGAAGCGTTGATGACTCCGGCAACCTACGCCGTGGTGAACTTCTTGAAGCGGGCAGAGCATGAAGATTACTATGACCGCTTCACCAACTTCAACCCTTTTCGTTTATAAAAGAGAGTTTATAGGCGCTGATCACTTCGTGATTATTCGTACGTCAGAATGCGCCTGGCGGCTGTCATGACCTTTTCGGGGGTGATGCTGCTGATGAAGGAAACCTCATGGGTACAGGGGCGTACATCGGCGCGCACGACCTCTTCCCGTTCCAGGAACATACCACACAACGGGCAGCGCCTTTCCCAACTAATCACCGGGTAAAAACAGTTGCGCGAGAGCGGCATCGATTTGGAAATATATTCTCCCCAATATAAGCCGACCGCTTTTGAGCCAACCGCCAGCCCCAGGTGCAGCACACCTGTGTCGTTGCTGATGACCAGGGCCGCGTTGGCCAGGATCCCGGTCAGCGCCGGCAGGCTGAGCTGATCGCTGAGGTTATGCGCTTTTTTTTGCATAGCCGCTTCAACCTGGTAAGCTGTCTTTCCATCCACGCTCGTGCCGGTCAGGAGAACCTGCATGCCCAGGTCGCGCTGGCAGGCATCCGCTACCTCGGCAAACTTTTCGGGCGGCCACATGCGGCGAACATCGCGCGCTCCGGAATGGATCACGACAAATGGTTTTTGAACATTTTCTAAAAAGGGTCGGGCAGCTTCCCTGTCGGACGGAAGCGTGTTGAGGCAGGGTGTCCAGGTGAGCGGGTCCGCCCCGGCCAGGGCGGCTAAATCCAGATTGCGGATGACGTCATTTTGATAATAATCATGGGGAATCCAGCGGTCAAGCGGGATCGCTCCAGCTTCCCGGGAGCCAATGCTGATGCGCGCGCCAACCCGCTTGATGAACGGGTTTGAATTCTTCCCCCCTCCTTGCATCGATATGGCGATGTCAAACTTTTCTGCGCGCATTTGCGGGAAGAACCACTCTGCATCATCTGGGTAAATCAGGAAACCCAGATCCTGATAATCTTCTGGCGCTGCTCGAATGCCGATGACCTGGTGGATCCAGGGCAGGTGCTGTTTAACAAATTCAACCGACCAGGGCCGGGCTGCGTAGGTGAACTCGGCCTGCGGGTAGGCCTGATGCAGCGCTTCAAGCGCGGGGAGAATAAAAACTAAATCTCCCAGCACCAGCGCGCGGAGAATAAATATTTTTCGAACTTCCGGAATGATCCCATATTCCATTACCTTATTATAGGAATGCGCATATCAAAATGAGATCAAAAGAAGAGCGCAGCAGGATCAAGAAACTTTAAAGATCACAAATCTTTGCGGCACTTAAGGGAAACTTTTTTCGGCGTTCTTACTCTCTTGGTCCGGCGCCGGCTGCTGACGATTTCTGTTTTTTAGTCTTGTCCGCGGAGGCGTTCTTTTAAGGATACCTGTGGCTGTAGCTTGGTACTGCTCAGGTCGACCAGGCTTGATATGCGCGCGATTTCTTTTTGTACGTAGCTGTCGTCGGTGATGCTGAGGTGAATTGCCTGCTGCGGACAGATCTCCACGCAGCGCCCGCAGCCCCGGCATTCTTCACTGATGCTGGCTTTACCCTCTTCCAGGCGGATAGCTTCAACAAAACAGATCTCTCGAGTGCATTTGCCGCACCCGATGCACTGGCTGGCGTCAACGCTGAGCTCAACGCCCGGCATCCGGCTAATTTTTGCCCGGTTGGTCTGGTCGAGGTCGGGAATCATGCGGAACAGGCAGCAGCAGGGGCAGCAGTTGCAAATGGTCATAAGTTTGCCAAAAGGCTTGGCCCCCATCCATAGATTGTCGATGCGGTCACGCCCGATCAACTGCACCAGGCCGAGCTCGCGCGCCCGGCGCATGTGCGCTTCGGCTTCTTCTTTGCTGACCAGCCGGCCCAGCTTTGGGTTGATCTTTAGCACGGCTTCCCCCAGGAACAGGCAGCCCAGGTCTTGCGGGTAGTCCTGGCAGTTATCGCCTTCGCGGCAGATGCAGGTATTCATCACCCAGTGATAGCTGGCTTTTTCAATGAAGTGATCGATGAGCGCGGATGGCAGGGCCAGACTGCCCGGTTGTTCGATGGCTTGCTGGATAACCACCCGGTCTTTCGGCAGGTAAACCAGATCGTCGCCATTGAAGACGGTTTTGTCCAACATTGCGGCGATGAGCGGGGCTTTACTCAACCGCGCCAGCCTACGGCGGTAGGGAAATGCTTTTTTGATCAGGTTGACGAACCAGATAGGTGTAGACACAATGACCTCAGTATAGACAGATATTTAATTATACGTGCCAAGCGGAATTGCCGATACGCAGCTTTCTATTAAAATTATCCGAGTTTACCCTGGTCAGAGTCTTTCAGGGAAATCCAAAAGCACTTTCGCCGGGCTGGCTGGCCTTGCTGATCTGTCAATTCAATTTCACGTTCAAAGACTCCACCGTTCGCTTCGATTATTTTCTGGGAGGGCAGGTTACTCGCCAGGCAGGAAATTAATATGCGCTGCAGGCCTAACTGGCGAAAACGTTCCAGCGCCAGGCGCAAAATCAGCTGCCCGTAGCCCTGGCGGCGGCGGGAGGGGCGGATCCAGTAATCAACCTGCCCATCGGTCTCCAGGCGAAACCCATTCAGCCAGTGCAAGAAGAACACGCGCCCGATAAATTCGCCTTGATCGATCAACCACAGGCATTCTTCTGGCGGATGCGCGGGCAGCCCAGCATAGATCACATTTTGATATTCGGCGACAATCTGCCGGAATTCTGGCGGCGACCAGGCGCATAGATCGGGGTTGTCCTCCAGCTCCTGCTGATCGGTTTCTTGAATTGCCTGCAGAAAGCTGGCTTCATAATCCAGGCTGGGGCGCGTCAGGAAAGCGGTGGTGGAGAGGCCCAGGTCTGCACCATTGATGCGTACCGGGTTAGCCTGGCTGAGGCGTTCCAGCGTGGTGGCAAGTGCTTGAGCCAGATGCAGAGCAGCAGGGCGCGGGCGCATCTCCCCAGGCACGGTCAGGTCAGGCCGGCGGTAAATGGATTTCATTTCCAGGTGCAGGGCGGGCAGGCCTAACTGGCCGGCAAATTCTAATGTAGCTGTTTCCAGGGCAGGGTTTTGCAGCCGGTCACGGGTGGCGTGCTGGTTTTGATAAACCAGAGCCTCACGTACATTTGGGCGCACCTGAACCGCCAGGGCTGCCTGATCATTTATATAGTAGGCCAGCAGCCTGCCGTAGAGCAGGGGCTTGACCACCTGGTTACGGCCCGCGGAGAGTTCCAGCGCATGGCGCCGGTGATTAGCTGCCCCATGCAGTTCCAGGAGCAGGGCTGGCAGCGGCTGGCGGAAGATGCTTTGCCAGTAGGGGCTTGCGGGTGTTTTGTTGGGGTCATGGTCGGTTGGGTGGGCGGCGATCACCAGTTTGCACGAGCGCCCCTTTTCTTGCAAAGCATTGAACAGAATCAGACCAAAAAACCCGGCCATTTCATCGCCTGGGCGGCCTGGTTTCCCGTTTCGGGGATTGATCCAATCTTCGGCAATGCGGTTGGCACGCGGCGCAGCTTGATGCGGCACGCCTAAGATCACCTGAAATGGTGCAGCGCCGCCAGTAATTTCGATTAGCAGGTCTTTTTGAAGAAGCAGGTTCCACAGGTCCGGGTGGACTGTAGAACCTGCCCAGATTTCTCCGGTATACCGGATTAATTTCATCCGTTCTGCACCCATGGGGTGATTGTACTATAGGAGCGGGCGCTGCTTCTCTGAAAGAGTAATCGGGTGATATTCCAGGTTTACACCCCGCTGAAAGCGGCGAAACCGCCATCGATCGGGACGACAACGCCGGTTACAAAGCTAGAGGCTGGGGAAACCAGCCATAAAACGGTCCCCAGCAGGTCATGCGGGACGCCAAAGCGGTTCATGGGGGTGTGTGCCAGGATCGACTTGCCGCGAGCGGTCAGCGCGCCGGTTTCTTGTTCCGTCAGCAGGAAGCGGTTTTGTTCGGTCAGGAAGAAACCTGGGGCGATAGCGTTGACGCGAATGTTGGGTGAGTATTCCTGCGCCAGATGGACGGCCAGCCACTGGGTGAAATTGCTGATGGCAGCTTTCGCCGCGGAATAGGCCGGTACCCGCGTCAGCGCGCGGAAGGCGCTCATCGAGGAGATGTTGAGAATAACGCCTTCTTGCCGCTCGGCCATTTGTTGACTAAAGACCTGGCTGGGCAGCAGCGTGCCCAGAAAGTTCAGGTTGAAGACCCATTCCACCGCGTCGGCCGGAAGGTCGAAGAAGCTTAAATCGGAGCTGGTTGTGGCCTGGGGTTTATTCCCGCCAGCGCCATTGATAAGGATATCGACGCTGCCATACTCATTTTGTACCTTCTCTGCGGCGGCGATGATGCTGGCTTTGTCCAGCACATCGCAATGTATAGCCAGGGCCTGCCCGCCCGCATCTTTGATCTGGGTCGCCAGAGCCTGCGCTCTCTCGCGATGCAGTTCAAGGATGGCCAGGCGAGCGCCAGCCTGAGCGACGCCTTGCGAAATCTCTGTGCCTAACACCCCCGCGCCCCCGGTGATGACTACCGTTTTTCCCTGTAAGGTAAACATGGATTGAGGATTATTCTCGTTCAATGCAACAGCTCCTTGTTTCAAGAAATCAGCTTATCCAACCCGCTCCTGATTCTTTTCTCCGGTTCGCGCGGGCTGCTATTCAGGATTGATCTGAATTGATAACGACTGCTCGTGTAATTATAAGACATCTCCCTTGGTATAATTCACTGACCTGCATTTTTACTTTTAAGCATCATTGAAGGGATGGGAGTTATCGTATGAGTGATCGAAAGCAAGTTTCCCTGGATGGGACTTGGGCTTTCTTGTTTGATGCCCAGGATCGCAAAGATCCAGCTGAAGTGGCTTCGGTAGGGGATTGGCGGGAGGCTGTGGTACCGATGCCCTGGCAGGCGCAGTTCGCTGACCTGCATGATGCGCCGGGTACGGCCTGGTATCGGCGCACTTTTTCACTGGCTGAGCCGGTGCATGGCGTGGCGGTGCTGCATTTTGGCGCGGTCAATTATGAAGCTACGGTATGGCTGAATGGGCAGAAAGTTGGCCGGCATGAGGGCGGCTATCTACCATTTGAATTGAATGTGACTGCCGCTGTCCAGCAGGGCGAAAATGAACTGGTGGTGCGGGTGGTGGACCCCGGCGAGGACCGCGAGCGCTGGCCCGAATTTCCCTTTAGTGAAGTGCCGCATGGCAAGCAGAGCTGGTATATGCCGGTGGGCGGCATCTGGCAGAGTGTGTGGCTGGAACTGCGCCCGGTGCTGTACCTGCGCAGCCTGCGCCTGACCCCTGATCCGCAGACCAGCGCCATCGAAGTGGTGGCTGCAACCAGCGGCGCCGCGCAGGATGGCGTCACGGTGCAGGTGCGCGTGTTAGATGCGAACGGGGCTGAACTTCAGCGCGGCTCCATTTACCCTAATCAGCCGGAAAGGCTGCACTTAGATGCAGCCATGGTGCGGCTGTGGAGCCCGGATACGCCGGTCCTTTATACCGTTGCAGCGACTTTAGTAGTCAACGGCAAGGCAGTGGATGAAATCTCAGCAGCCTGCGGCTTTCGCACGATTGAAGTTCGCGATAAACGCATTTATCTCAATGGGCACCCCATTTATCTGCGTTCGGCTTTAGATCAGGCTTACTACCCGGAGACGGTATATACGCCGCCCAGTGTGGCGTACCTGGAAGACCAGGCGCACAAAGCCAAGGCCTTGGGCCTCAACTGCCTGCGCACGCATATTAAAGTAGAAGATCCTCGTTACTACGAAGTAGCCGACCGTTTGGGCCTGTTAATTTGGACGGAAATCCCGAACTGGGTATATCTCTCAACGGAAGCGTCGCGCCGGGCGAAGGAAACCTTCGCCGGAATGGTGGAGCGGGATTGGAACCACCCCTCCATTTTCTGCTGGTCGCTGGTCAATGAGAACTGGGGCACGGATCTGGTGCACAATCCCGACCATCGCGCCTGGCTGGCACAGTTCTATGCAGAGGCCAAGGCGCTCGACCCAACTCGCCTGATCGTGGATAATTCAGCTTGCTTCAACAACCTGCACGTGAACAGCGACCTGGATGACGTGCATGACTATCGCGCTATACCTGATCATGCGGCCCAGTGGGATGATTTGATCGCGCGGTTTGCGAACCGCCTGGACTGGAGCTGGTCAACAGATTATCTCGAGAACCGTCACGACGACCTGCCGCTGATTTTAAGCGAGTTTGGCAACTGGGGCCTGCCGGACCCGGATGAGATCCAGGAGAAGGGGCAGGAGCCGTGGTGGTTTGAGACCGGTCATAACTGGGGGGATGGGATTGTTTACCCGCATGGCATGCAGCGGCGCTTTCAGGAAAACGGCTTGAAGGCTGCCTTTGGCAGTTTCGATTGTTTCATTAAAGAAAGCCAGGAGCACATGGCGCGCAGCCTGGCTTACGAAATCAGCTCGATGCGCTTGCAGCCGAACATCGGCGGCTATGTGATCACCGAGTTTACCGATGTGCATTGGGAATGCAACGGCCTGATGACCATGCAGCGTAAGGTCAAACAGGGCCTGGACCGCTACCTGGTGCCGCTGAACCAGGATCGGGTAGTGGTACTGCGTCCGCAGAAGTGGAGCGGCCGGCCGGGCGAAGCGCTGCCGGTGGAAGTTCGCTGCTTTGGCGTCAAAGGCGAGCGCCGCACCGGTATGGTGCGCTGGCAAGCTGGCGAGGCATCGGGAGAAATCGCGGCCCCGGGTGAGGTGATTTCTGTACCCCTGCCGGAAGGGACGGAGAGCGCATTGGTAGCGTTGAAAGCGCAGTGGTTGGATGAAGATGGCACGCAGCTGGCCGAAAACCTGGTGGAATTGGCTTGTGTCGCGCCGGTAAACGGGCTCAGCCGCGTGTCTGTGGAAGGGGATGCCGACTTAGCTGATGTACTGCGCCAGCAGGGTTACCCGGTGGTGGATCAACCTGCTGAAGGCAGCCTGATTATTGCGCGCGTTTTTACGGAGGATCTGCGTGCCCGGCTGCAGGCAGGCGCGCGGGTGCTGATATTAGCTGGGCCTGAGTCGGCGCAGGTGGAAAACGCGGCGCACCTGCCGTTCTTATGGATTGCTCCTCGTGAAGGGACGCCCTGGCAGGGCGATTGGGCCACTTCCTTCAGCTGGCTGCGCAAGAGCGGGCCTTTTGCCAGCCTTCCTGGCAGCCCCATGCTGGAGATGGAATATGCCCCGGTGATGCCGGATGCCGTCTTGGTGGGCTTGCCCGCCTGGGCGAATGAAGGGCATGCCTGGGCCGGGCTGGCGCTCGGTTGGATCCACCGGGTGGTCTCCTTGCTGGCGACCATGCCCTACGGACGCGGCCTGATTACCGCCACTACCTTCAAGTTTTCACCAGAAGTGCTGGCTAGCAATGCCGTAGCCCAAAACTTGCTGGCGGGGATCATCTCACTGGCGATGCAGTAAGCGGCATAAATGGGTGCAAAAGTGGTTCACCCACTTTTGCACCCATAATAATTATTCGCCAACCATTTTCCGCAGCTTCTCGCCATTTTCTGACCAGTAGCTAAACAGGATGCCCAGGTCATTGCCCAGGCTGAAGTGGCGCACGCCCAGGTCCAGATACTCCGCTGCTTGTTCGGGGCTGGTGATTTCTATACGCGGCGGGACGCCCATGCGCAGGCAGGTTTCGATCACGCGCCGTTCGACAGCTTTCACTTTGGGATGGTTACGCTGCCCTGGCATCCCGATGCTCATAGAGTAATCGGCGGAACCCCACTGCACCATGTCGACCCCTGGCACGCTGAGGATTTCTTCCAGGCACTCGACCGCGGACTGCTTTTCGATCATCAGCACCACGACCACATCGCGCAGCGCCTGGGTATATTCCGCGTTTCCGCCGTAACCCATAAAGGCAAAGCGGCGCATGGCAGCCCCGTAAATCCCGCTGTCCTCAGGCGTTTCTGGGCGGGTGACGCGCACGCACTGGCGAGCGTCCTCGGCTGATCGCGAATCGGCGAACAACACGGATTGAAAACCTGCACCAATTGCGCGCTGCGCGAGATACTGGCGCGGTTCCTGGTCGACTTTAATCATCGTGCCCAGGTCGTGCAGTTCGGCAGCCCGGCACATGTTATCCAGGTCATGCAGGGAGTAAGGCGCGTATTCGGCTAAAAATTCAACATAGTCAAACAGGCCGGTATGCCCCAGCACCTCGATAATAGAAGGCCAGGGACTTTGGATGCGGGTACCCAGGGTGGGTTTATTCGATTGAAGGAGGGTTCGGATTTTATTTGGTCGCATGCAGTAATTATATGCCCGGCCCGGTTTTTGACGTAAATTATGCCGCTTTTTTGGCAGGTTGGATTATCATAAAGAAGAACTTTCAAGCGTATTCGAAATTTGATCCCCCAAATGCAAATACAAGGAGCCTCTCATGAAGGATAAAGTTCGGATTGGAGTGATCGGTACCGGACAGATTGCAAAAGCTCATCTGCGCCGGTATGCGGAGATTCCCGAAGCGGAAGTGGTGGCAGTCTGTGATATCCGCGAGGATGAGATGCAGCGCGTAGCGCAGCAATATAACGTTCCTCATACCTATGCCAACTATCACGACTTGCTGGCCCGTGAAGATATTGATTCGGTTGATGTGTGCGTGCACAATTTCCTGCATGCGCCGGTCACTATCGCTGGTCTGCAGGCGGGCAAGAATGTATACTGTGAAAAGCCCATGTCCTGGACGTATGCCGAAGCGAAGCAGATGTATGATACCGCAAAGGAACTGGGTAAGCTGCTGCATGTCCAGCTTTCGACGATCTACCAGCCGGAAACAAAAGCCGCGCAGCGCCTGCTGCAAGATGGTTACCTGGGGGAGGTCTATTACATCAAATGCTATACCCACCGCCGCCGAAACCGGCCCTTTGTGGATGGCTATGGTGCGAAAGAGTTCGTCAACACCAAGACTTCGGGGGGTGGCACGCTGCTGGATATGGCGGTCTACTCCCTGGGGCGCATGATGTATTTGTTCGATGCACCCGAGGTGCTGACCGTTTCTGGTTCGCACTTTCAAAAGACGGATATGTATGCTGACCGGCGCGAGATCAGCGGCTACAATGTGGAGGAGATGGGCGTTGCCCTGGCGCGCCTGGCGGACGGCGTGACCCTGTTTATCGAAAGTACCTGGGCCGGGCATGCCGGGGCGCCGGAAGGGGATACGATCATGGGTTCGCGCGGGGGTGTGCGCCTGGATCCTTTCACCTATTACACGACGATCTCGGATATGGAAATGGATGGCACTTTTGACCTGACGACCGCCAACTGGCGCTGGCATCAGGTTACTCCGAGCATTGAAGGCTATGATGATTCGCAAAAGCATTGGATCTGGGCGCAGTTAGGGCGCGTGCCGTTGTTAGACACAGCCCGCTATGCCTTGCGCGCTTCTCAAATAACGGAAGGGGTATATCTTTCGGCAAAGAAGGGTTGTGAAGTCACTGTAGAGGAGATTGAAGCGGCGCCCCCACGGGTGATGCGCGAGTAAAAGAGTTAGATTGATTCATGCCAGGGGCGATTGGCTCGCCCCTGGCATGAATCATAAGCGGATTACCTGGACTGGTGGTGAGCGACGAACCAATCGATGCTGGAATAAACCAGGGCTGACCAGGCCAGCCCAACTGCAGAGCCAGCGATGACATCCGTGGGATAGTGGTCGCCCAGATACAGGCGGCTGTAGCTGACGAGGCCCAGTAACAGAATGAAGGCAGTTAGCAGCAGCACTCTGGCGGTCGTGGAGCGGGCTTTAAAAATAAATAGATACAGCAGCAAGCCATAAAAGGTGGTGGTGCTGATCAGGTGACCGCTGGGAAAAGATGGGTAAGGGACAATGTGAATCGGATTAGGAAATTGCGGGCGGTGGCGGCCAATCAGGTTGGCCAAAAACAAGAACCAGCCCGCCCCGCCGGCAACGCCCAGGATTAACATGACCAGTTCGCGCCACATTTTATTGAACAACCAGTAAAGCCCGATCAGCAGGGCCAGGCCAATAATGACCCATTTACCCAGATCGGAGATGGCCAGCATCAAGGTGATGAGCCACCCTGGGCCAGCCAGCGCCACCTGGTGCAGGGCATTGACCATGCTGTGATCTTCAGCGACGATCGAACTGCGGCTTTCAATGCTGAAACCTAAAACACCAAACACAATGATAAAAACGGTCATTGTGAGTAAGCCGATCACTAAGGTTAAGTTGGGATGCGCCAGCGTTTCTTTTTGGCCGGATAACCAATTATGGGACATGCGACATACTCTAACTTTCATTCCCCCTTTTTTATTAGAAGTTGATAAGACGGACAAACCCTAAGGTTTTTGGTTTGTTTTTCGTTTTCTGGACCCAGCGTACCGGTACGATGGGTCTTTCCTTATGAATGTTACAGCCAAACGGCTTATTTTCTTAGCAAGGTTCGGCAAGAACTCGTCAAGGTTGGAACAATGTTTCTGCCGGAGGGTAGGGATTCCCCTACTGGGGAAGCCCCTATAAGATGAGCGGGATTTCCCTACTCACTTTCGTTGAAAAATGAAAATAAACTAATAATAAGATGTATTATCTTACGCGGTAAACTGGCTGAGAACGGTGGGGAAAGGCGGCTGGTTTGCCAAAATGTTTCCATCGGTAGGGGGCATCGCAATATGCAATATAGGGAGGGGAAAATATGGCGGAAACCTATTCGCGTAGGGTCTCGGAACCCTGGTGGGGGTATTTCACTCGAGACAACAGTGCCGCATTGACGTTTCTGTTAGGCGCCGCGACGATGATCCTGCTGGGGGTCAGCCTGGGTCTCACTCTGGCGCTGCAGTTCGTCTTCCCAGATTTATTTAACGGGGTGCCCTGGCTAGAATTTGGCCGGGTGCGGCAGGCACATACCAACACCGTGATGTTTGCATTCTTATCCTCGGGCCAGATGGGGTTGTGGTACTACATCGTGCCTCGCCTTACCGCCCGCAAATTGTGGAGCGAGGTGATGGGTAACGTCGCCGCGTTCCTTTGGCTTATTACGGTGCTGGCAGGGGTCATTCTGCTGCTGTTAGGTTACAGCCAGGGCCGTGAATATGCGGAGATGATCTACATCATTGACATTGGCGTGATCGTAGTCGCTATTCTCAACCTGGTCAACCTGTATATGACCGCTTCCAGGCGCGTGGAGCAAAAATTTTACGTTTCCATGTGGTACATTTTGGGAACTCAAATCTGGTTCCCCTTATTGTATTTCATTGGCAACGTCATGTGGGATGTTCCTACCGGTTCGCTGACCGGGATTAACGACTCCATCTTCAACTGGTTCTACGGGCACAACGTGCTGGGGCTGTGGTTTACTACCGGCTTACTGGCTGTTATCTACTACATCGTCCCCCGTGAGGCGCACACGCCGCTGTACAGCCACGTGCTTTCACTGATTTCTTTCTGGGGTATCGCGCTGTTCTACACCGGCGTAGGTGGGCACCACCTCGAATGGGCCCCCATCCCCTACTGGCTAAAATCCATCGCAGTGGCTGAGAGCATTGGTATGATCCTGGTGGTGGTCGCCTTTATGAGCAACATCTGGCTGACGGTGCGTGGGGCCTGGAATAAAGTGTTCACCAGTATCCCCCTGCGCTTCACCTTTGTCGGCTTTGTGGCCTATGTCCTGGTTTCCTATCAGGGCTCGCACCAGGCGCTGCGCAGCATTAACCTGCTGACGCACTTCACCCAGTATGTACCCGGGCACGCGCACCTTTCGCTGCTGTTTTTCGGGGCGTCTGTGGTAATTGGCGGAACCTATTATGCGGTTCCACGCATACTGAATGCGCGTATCTTCAGCAATACCCTGGCAAACATTAACTTCATCCTGTACTTCGTGGGCTTCACCTTCTTCTTTGGCGGGTTTTTGCTCACCGGTCTGGAACAAGGTGGCACCTGGCTGCACGGCGGTTTGCCGGTATGGACGGTGTTGCCTACTCTGCGCCCATATATGGCTTTGCGCGCCGCAGGCGGTGTGGTCTTGTTCTCCAGTTTCTGGGTATTTGCCTACAATATCTTCGCGACGGTGATTGTACGCAAACCGGTTCATATCCCGGATATCCCCGTTGAAATGCCGCTGCGCGGCGGGACAGCGCCCGCCCCAGCCGCACCTGCTGCCAACCCATCCGCCGATTAGGAGGTGCGCGATGAAAATGTCACTTGCGATTATTGCTGGCGGCGCACTGTTCGTTTTCCTGGCCGTGGTGATGGTAGTGGTCTTCATTCCAGGCTGGGTCTGGAATCCGCCGCAAACCATTGTTGCCCATCCCTATACCACCCAAGAAGCGCGTGGTCAGCAGCTGTACTATTCGAACGGCTGTAACTACTGCCACACCCAGTACGTCCGTTACTATGATGTCAACTCGACCGGGCCGATTTCTCAGGGTGGAAACTACACTTTTGACAAGCCGTTGGTGCTTGGTTCCGAACGCACCGGCCCAGACTTGTCTTATATTGGCCGCAAACGGGATGAGCAGTGGGAGATTGAACACTTAAAATACCCACGACAGTTATCCCCCATGTCGTTGATGCCTGATTTCTACTGGATGCCCGAGGAAGATTTACAGGCTCTAGGAAGCTACCTGTTCAACCTGGGCGACCGCATGTCTGCGGAATGGATGATCCAGCCTCCGGTTGATTACACCAATCTACATGATCCAATCGAGTATCCGCAGATCACACCCACTCCGGCGGATCAGGGTTGGCCAGCCTGGACGGCCGCTGGCTTGCAAAAAGGAAAAGAAATCTACATTGGCTATTGCCAGACCTGCCATGGTTGTTCAGGAAACGGCCTGGGCACCTATGCAGGAACAAAGATTGTTACCCCAGCCAACTACAAGGTGGAACCATTCAAGAGCATGACGGATAGTGAGTGGTTCTGGCATGTGTCGGAAGGCATCCAGGGTACGGTGATGCCGCCCTGGAAAGAAAGTCTCTCCGCAGAAGATCGCTGGCTGGCTATCCGCTATATTCAGGACACATTTGCAAATCCGATTGAGCGTGACCCTGCTGAAGGGGACCCGACTGGGATTTATGCGAATGTCAAAAATCCATTACCGCAAACGGTGGATACCCTAGAACAGGGAAAACACATCTTCATCCGGGAATGCTGGGTATGCCATGGGGATGCGGGCAAAGGCAATGGCATCTACCGCGCTGGTTTGTTGCCGCAGCCACCTAACTTTAGTGACAAGAGCCATTATGGCACGATCCAAAATCCCTTGTTCTCTGACGCAGATTATTACTGGCGGATCAGCGAGGGATTGCCCTGGAGCGCTATGCCAGTTTGGAAGCTGCGTTACTCGGAAGAGGATCGTTGGGCCCTGGTATACTATCTTCGGGTAAACTTTACCCAGACGCTGCCGCGCCCGGCGCCAAAGGGTTCTCAGAACTACCCACCCGTCTTCCTGGCGCAGACCCAACCCCAAGATCTAACAGCCAATGAGGCCGTGGTTGGTAATGCATCACAGATCAACTATGGCGCGCCAGATGAGATGTACGGCCGGATGATGTTTACCAAGATGTGCGCGCACTGCCACGGCTTTACCGGTGAAGGTACCGGCTGGGATGGCCAATACCTGGATGTGAAACCGGCGAACTTTACTGCCGCGGATGCCAGAGGACTATCGGACGGCGACTGGTTCTCCCGAGTGAGCTACGGCCTGCAAGATTTTGCCATGCCTTCTTGGGGTGAATGGATGCCGCTACAGAACCGGTGGAACGTGATTGAATACATCAAAAAGAATTTCACTTCTACAAACGCTCAGCAACCGCCGCAGACTCTAGCCAGCGTCCAGACTAATCAATCAGCTGTGCCAGCCAATTTCTTGACATTGAGCCAGGCAAACTGGTTAGATGAAGGTCATACGATCGATCCGAAGCAAGGGGAAACCTTATATAACCAGTATTGCGCGCAGTGCCATGGGGATCAAGGCAAAGGATTGTCAGCAAATCAGATGACGAATGGGTTGAACTACCCGGCAGCAATGCCCCAGAATATGACCGAAAGTTATGCCTACTGGCGTATGGCGGAGGGTGTACCAAATACGCTCATGCCGCCTTTCAAGGTCCTTCTGGATAATACAGACTTTTGGAATCTGATGGGATATCTGGAACAGATTGGCCTTGTTCAGAAGCCGCAGGATTAAGGAGGATAATCATGGCAGTCGGAGTAATAATGTTTGCTGCATGGGTGTTTTTTATGGCCATTACGACCGGGGCCTTCATCTTCTGGGGGTTCCACGAAGGCCAGTTTAAAGATATGGAAGAACCAAAATATCGGATGATGATTGATCGGGAACCAGAAACCTGGCCGGGCCGGAAGCCAAATCCGCTGGTCCGGAATCGCGAACAACCTTCTGAAGATAAGGGAGGTGAGCATGGTCGCTAATGTGATCAATATCTGGGGTGAAATCATTGGAATTGGGATTGGCGGGCTTATTCTGCTAACTTTTGCCATCACCTTTTCACCCATTGTACGCCGTCCATCAACGCTGCCCGGAGAAGCGGGTTCACGAACCACCCGGGGACAGAAAAACCGCCGCGATGCAAAAAGCGAAGCGGGCGGAGGTGAAGTGGTGCGCGCGGATGGCTATATCGACAGTTTTGGTGGCGTCATCGAAGAAGCTGGTGGAGGTTTACCGCTGATTGTAAAGATTACGGCGGTTGCTATCCCTCTATGGTGGCTGATTTATATGATCCTCAACTGGACACAGTTCATCCTGTCGATGCGGACGTTTCGTTAGGAGGATGCGATGCCATACGTTTTTCAAATCTCCTTCGACGTTGCCAGTGAGGACTTCCACGAGCTGCGCATGGGCGAAAGTGTACAAACGGCCCTGGGATATATGCATGCCTTGCTGCCCAATGAACCGGGTTACGTCACCTCACGAGGCATGTTCTCCCTCAGTCGAGAGCAAGCGGTGCATGTTGTTTTTCAAAGCTATTGGGAAGATTGGGACAGCATGCTGCAGCACCGGGACCATTCGCGCCTGAATGAACAGCAGCTGTTGAATGAGTTCGAACTCAGGGTTAAGCTGCACAACCTGAGAACAGATGTATTTGAGGAAATTGGGTGAATTCGCCCACCTTTTGGGGGACTGTGGCTGCCCTGGGCATCATGGGCCTGGTGGGCAGCTTCGGGCACTGCGTGGGAATGTGCGGACCGCTGGTGATCCTGGCAGGGTCGCGCTTTCCCACGCAGGGAGTATCCTCCTTACCGTATCACTTGTTATATAACTTGGCCAAAGCCCTGGTGTATACCCTGCTTGGATTCCTGACCGGATGGTTAGGGGCTATGGTCTACCATGCAGCAGGCGGCGGCGCCTTTTACGGCGCCGTCAGCCTGCTGGGCGGCCTGGCTGTCATTCTTTCTGGGATGATCTACCTGGGCTGGATCCATATTGGTCAGACCAGCCTGGTAGGGAATTTGTGGGGCCGGGTCGCCCGGCTGCTGGCATCCGTTTCGGGCCCGTCTCGGGCGCTGGTTTTGGGAGGATTGAATGGGCTGCTGCCATGCGGCCTGGTTTATAGCGCGTTGTTAATTTCGGTGACCGCCGGGAATGTGCTGGCGGGCGGCCTGGGCATGTTTGTCTTTGGCCTGGGAACCGCGCCATCCTTGCTGGTGATCGGCCTCGGCGCCGGGCTGATTTCCTTACGCACGCGCAAAATCATGGCGCGCATCGGAGGAATATTTGTCCTGCTGGTCGGGATGCAGCTGGTGCTGCGCGGCTTTGCCGGATTTAATCTTCTGCCCCATTGGCAAATTGTGGAGATAATGCTTTGGTAGATACAAAGGTCCCTTGTGATTTATGTGGCCTTCCGGTGCCAGACCCGCCCATCCGGCGGGTTTTTAATAACAATGAAGAAAAAGTGTTTTGCTGTGAAGGCTGTGCCCGGGTATATGAGATCGCTCATGATCAGGATATGTTAGAGCGGGTGTTACCGAAAGCTGCTGAGCCTGTGCAGGTGAAACCCAGCCTGGAGTTTTTACCTTCCAAGAATAACGAAAGCGCTTTTTTTCAAATTGGTGGCATGTGGTGCGCGGGCTGCTCGATCGCGGCGGAACGGGTGCTGCGCCAGACGCCCGGAATTAAAGAAGCGGATATTAGTTTTGCTGCGGAACGGGGCCGGGTGGTTTATGACCCTGATCAGGTTGACCCGGAAGAGGTGCTCAAAGGCCTCTCACCGCTGGGTTACCGGGCGAGTATAACCTCACTGCCTGAAGACCAGCGTGAAGAGCGCATCTATGACCGCATGATGGTTCAATTAATCGCGGCGCTCGGGTTTGGCATGCAGGTGATGATTCTGTACATCATTCAACTCTATCCGCTTTATGCTACCGGTCAGGCCAATACGCTGATCGTGAAGCGCATTGAAATGGTCGTATGGTTTATGACCACGATCGTATTGTTTTTTGGTGGACATACTTTTTTGGTAGGCGCCTGGCGGGCACTAAAAGCCCGGACGGCCAGTATGGATACCCTGGTAGCGTTGGGCGCATCAGCGGCTTATCTTTACAGCACCTATGTCACTTTTATTGGCAGTGGCGAAACCTACTTTGATTCGGTTTCCATGATTACCACCTTTATTTTGTTTGGGCGTTACCTGGAGAAGGCTGGCGGCGCGCAAGCACGTAAAGACCTGCGCTCTTTGCTCCAGCTGCAGCCGGACCTGGCCTGGCGAAAAACGGAAACAGGTTGGGAGCAGGTGAAAACTCTTAAAATGGCTGCGGGGGAAACAATGCTGGTTAAACCGGGCGAGCGCGTTCCATTGGATGCGGAAGTTCTGGAGGGAAACGGGTTTGCCAACGAATCGCTGTTGACCGGTGAATCGCTGCCGGTGGTGAAGGAAGCGGGGGACAAGATTTATGCGGGTTCATTGATCAGCGATGGCGCGCTGGTATCCAGGGTGCTTCAGCCGGCGGGAAATACCCGCCTGGCGCAAATTTCTGCTTTGGTCGCAGATACCTTAAGCACCAAGCCGCCCATCCAGCGCCTGGCTGACCGGGTTTCCACATACTTTGCTTTTGGCATTCTCAGCGTTGCCGTAGGGACTTTCGCCGTGCGCCTGGCATTGGGGCAAACCCTGGGGGAGGCCGTGCTGCTGGCAGTCGCTGTGCTGGTGGTAGCCTGCCCCTGCGCCCTGGGACTGGCAACACCCCTGGCGCTTTCAGTAACTCTGGGGCGCGCCGTGCGCGAGGGAATTTTGGTGCGGAATGCCCTGGCTTTTGAAGTTACCCCGAAGATTCAGAGGATTGTGCTGGACAAGACCGGTACCCTCACCCGCGGCGAGCCATCCGTTGCCCGCGTAGTGGCAGCGAAGAATGCCGACCTATCGGATCAGGATGTGCTCTGCCTTGCGGCGGCTGTGGAACAGTTTTCCGAACATCCCCTGGCGCAGGCAATTGTCGCGGCAGTGGAAGGCCCGGTGCCCGCGGCCAGCGGATTTATCGCCATGCGCGGGATGGGCGCTTCAGCCGTGGTCGAAGGGCGTCAAGGACAGCGGGTAATCGTAGGCTCCGCGCGCCTGGTGGAGGTCGCTGAGGATCACTCCTTACAGCAGGCGGCACGCCAGTATGCTGAGCAAGGCGAAACAGTGGTTTGGGTGGCAGCGGATCAGAAGGTGCTGGGCCTGCTCGCCTTGCGGGATGAGGCTGACGAGACGGCTCAGGCGGCGGTCCATCAACTGCAGCAGGAGCATATCAGCGTAGCGGTACTGTCTGGGGACACGCCGCAGACTACGCGTACGATCGCCAGCGAGTTAGGGATCGCGGATTACCTGGGCGGGTGCATGCCGGAAGAAAAAGCCGACAGGATTAAATCCTGGCAGCAGGCTGGAGAAAAAGTGGCTATGGTTGGCGACGGTGTGAACGATGCCCCGGCGCTGGCTCAGGCAGACCTGAGCATCACTGTGGCCGGCGGGTCGGATATCGCCGGGCAGGCCTCGGATCTGCTTTTGACGCGCCCAGACCTGACTTTGATTCCCTGGTTTGTTCATCTTTCGCGGCGCACGCGCCGCAATATTGCCATTAACCTGGGTTGGGCTTTCGCTTATAATATGGTCACGGTGCCCCTGGCCGTGATCGGCTGGATCAGCCCGGTGTGGGCTGCCATTCTGATGGCTTCGAGCAGTTTGTTGGTTGTGCTCAATTCCTTGCGCTTGAAACGGGGTTAAAGGAGTGCAAACAGCAGCGCCGGGAAGGAAGCGACATGACACAACCTAGCCGAGACCCTTGGGTGAATGTGCGCACGCGGCATGGATTTGCGGCGGATGAAATCATCTCGGCGCTGCAAAAAGAAATTCGCCGGGGACATACAGAAAATGCGGTGCTGATCGCCTATGAAATGGCGACGACCAGCCGTGAGTTAGAGGCGTACTTATGGAAGCGGCTGCAGGTGATCGCGGTGGAAGATATCGGCTGGGGAGATGTGCAGGCGCCTGTTCTGATACGCACCTTGTATGAAACGGCGCGCGAGTTGGATCAGCAGGATGGCGAGCGGCTGTTATTTGTTATTCATGCGGTGCGTTTCTTATGCGCCGCAAAGAAAGACCGCTCCAGCGATGAGCTGATTAACTGGGTCATCCGTGAGGTAGAAAGCGGGCGGCGGCTGCCGGAGATTCCGGAGTATGCGCTGGATATGCATACGGCGCGAGGAAAGGAAATGGGCCGAGGTGTGCGGCATTTCATAGAAGAAGGCGCGCAGCTTTTCCCCGAATTAGAGAACCGCGATAAGACCTATCGGGAGCGGTGGCTGGCACAGCTTAGCGAAGAAGAGAAAGGGGAATCCACGGAAGGGGACACAGTGCAGTAGCCAGGTGGGGGATTTGATCCAAGTGGGGGTAAAGATAAGACTGAATAGGAGAAGGATGCATGACTGATCAAAAAGAAACAGGCAGCGAACTGGAACAGTTCCGGGCAATGAAGGACCAGTTCTTCAAAACCGACCGGCAAAGTCCCTTGACCCGTGAGCAAAAGCGCGATTTTAAAGGGCTGAACTACTTCCCCGAAGACCCAAATTTGCGCTTTGAAACGCCGGTAGAAGTGTTTCCCGAAAAGGAGACAATCGAGATGCAAACCTCGACCGGGGACGTGCAAACTTACCAGCGTTATGGCAAATTTACCTTTGAGGTAGACGGGCAGCCGGCATCTTTGACACTTTACCTGGATGATGAAGGCGGTTTCTTCTTACCTTTCGCCGACAGTCTGGCTGGGTCCGAAACCTATGGGGCCGGGCGATATCTCGAGCCAGAGCCTTTGGCAGAAGACCGGGTGCTGGTTGATTTCAACCTGGCTTATAACCCTTACTGCGCTTACAACGAAAGCTGGTCATGCCCCTTGACGCCATTTGAGAACCGGGTGAAGGTCCCGATCCGCGCCGGGGAGAAAATTTTTCACGCCGAGTAAACGCTTCGCTGCCAGCAGGGGGAGAATCAAGTGGAGGTAGGCCAATCGCGGGATTTATTTTGAAGGACGGACTGGTTTTTTTCTGGGCCGCCTGGTTATCGATTGTCTTTCTAACCAACCTTTTTGAGGGCTTGAAGCGATTAGGCCTTCTCTCGGAGGGTTGGAAGTTTGCTTCGCAAAATTACGAGCTGATCCAAAAAACAATCTCGGTCTATTCGCCTCCTGATTGGCTGGCTGGGGTACTCTTTTTGGGGGTGGTCCTCTGGCAGGGACTGGCCCTGGTATTGTTGTGGGTGGCCTTTGGCTGGATGCTGGCTCAAGGACCGGCGTTAGCCCAGATTGACCTGGCTTTTGGCGTCCTGCTAGGGTTGTGGGCGGCATTTATGCTGGCGGATGAAATTTTCCGCGCGTATGAAAACCAGACCAAACATCTGTTGATTTTTATCTCCCAATTGATCACGGTACTGCTGCTGCATTTCTTGTAAGAATGAAAAGCCAGCTTCAGGCGAAAGGGCGATCGTCCGCTCGCTCGGAGCTGGCTTGCCTGCGCGTATTCCTTTGTAACACTTATTGCAAAAAAAGCCCGGTCGGCGTATAATGCAACAAGTGTTACAAAGGAAACTCTATGGAATATAAATGGTTATTATTTTGTCCGCAGCTGCCGGCAACGCCTTCCAGTCCCAGGGTGATGGTCTGGCGGCGCATGCGCTCTGCCGGTTCTTTGGGCCTGGATAACGGCTTGTGGGTGATGCCTTATACCGAAGCCTCTGAAGCTTTCTTGAAAGAGATCAAGGCCTATATCGCTGATCAGGGTGGGACCAGCAAAACCTTCCTGGCGAACGCCCTGGATGAGGTTACCGAGGTTGAAATCCAAGAACGGTTCTGCCAGGACCGGGCGGAGGAGTATGCTGAACTCCAAGAGCAATGTGTTGACTTTTCTGGCAGAAATTGAAAAAGAAATCCACCGAAAGAATTTTAGTTTTGCCGAGTATGAAGAAAATGAACAGGACCTGGTGAAGCTGGAAGCATGGTTCGAAAAAGTGAAGCAGCGGGATTTTCTGGGCGGCAGCCAGGCTGATGAGGCTTCAGCATGGTTGGAAAAATGCCGCCATGCGCTGCAGCAGTTCGCGAATGAGGTTTTTGAGAACGAAAAACAAAATCCAAAACAAGAAGATCAGAGGTAGAAATGGCAGACACAATTACCAAGCCAAAAGAAAGAGCTTCTATTTCTCAGCTGCCACGCAATGTTTGGGCAGTCAGCCTGACCAGTTTCTTTATGGATGTCTCCAGCGAAATGGTCATCAATATTTTGCCCTTGTTTTTGGCGAATGTATTGGGCGTGCAAACAGCCATTATTGGTTTAATCGAAGGTATCGCTGAGGCGACCGCCAGCATCTTGAAACTGTTTTCGGGCTGGTTCTCAGACAAGTTGGGGGGGCGCAAGTGGCTGGCAGTATCCGGGTATAGCATCTCTGCCATAGCCAAACCCTTTTTCTATATCGCAAGCAGTTGGGAGTTGATTGCTGGCGTACGCTGGGCCGACCGGGTGGGGAAGGGGGTGCGTACCGCGCCAAGAGATGCGTTGGTGGCGGACTCAGTAACCCCAGAAATACGCGGGCTGGCATTTGGCCTGCACCGGGCAATGGATACAGCCGGGGCGATGGTAGGGATCATCATTGCGGCAGTGGTAGTATGGCTGGCGCAGAAGAATACCTTAGACCTCTCAAAATCCACTTTCCAGACGGTGGTGTTGATCAGCCTGCTGCCGGCGTTTTTGGCAGTGTTATCGCTGGCGATTGGCGCTCGAGATGTTCCCGTGAAGGGCAAACGCACTCCGCCGAAATTCTCTTTACGCAGTATGGGGCAGCCTTTTAGTATTTTCCTGGTGATTGTCAGCATCTTTACCCTGGGTAATTCATCGGATGCTTTCCTTGTTTTGCGTGCCCAAAACCTGGGAGTCACGGTGACCGGGGTTCTAATCATGCTGGCGATGTTTAACTTCATTTACTCGGCGGTCTCTACCCCCGCCGGGTCCCTCTCGGACCGGATTGGCCGGCGGCGCTTGATCATCGGCGGCTGGCTGGTGTATGCCGTCATTTATTTGGGCTTTGCTTTTGCACAGACCTCCTGGCAGGTGTGGGCTTTATATGTCGTATATGGCCTGTATTATGGGATGGCTTATGGTACGGCAAACGCGCTGGTGGCTGACCTCGTTCCCGATAACCTGCGGGGCACCGCCTACGGCACCTATAATGCCATTATTGGGATCCTGGCCTTTCCCGCGTCGCTGATCGCCGGGCTGTTATGGCAGGGGTACGGTCCGTGGCATGGCTTTGGTCCTTCGGCGCCCTTCCTGTTTGGAGGAACCCTGGCGCTGATTGCGGCGCTGCTGATGGCGTTCTGGATGCCGAGACGGCTGAATCAGGTTTAATAAGTTTGTGAGTAATGAGCTGAGTTTGGAGAAACCGCGCCGCGAGTTTCCTGAATTATGCTTGAATTGTGATGCGCTAATTGTTTACATAAGTAGTACATTATGCTATGATAATAGTAGAATGAAATTGAAAAGGGAATGCTTAAAAGGTGAGGGGAAAAGCGCTCATTGATTGGATTAAACGAGGGCGGAAAGGAAGGAAATCATTCTGATGGGTACTCACTGCTGTTAGCGTTGCGCTGGCAGCAGTTTTTTTTCTCATAGATGCGGGGCATTGGGGGAAAAAGGATATTAATTGGAGCGAAAACAATTCATACGCGGAGGTTCCTACTTGATTGGCGGAGTTGCCGGTGGAATCACGGCGCTAGGTGTGGCGGCGTTGAACTTCCTTGCTAATCAGGTGGCTGGCTTGCCGCAGGTTTCGTTTGTGTTCTTTGATTGGTTGTCGCGTGTACTACCCGGAAATATCCTGACCTTCTTTATTGACACGATGGTTTCCGCCATAACTCGTTTTAATCTTGGCCCCACGGCTACAACCGCAAAGCAAATTGAACAAGGGTTCGCAATCCTCTTGTTCAGCTTTACCGGCGTGCTTTTTGGGCTGCTGCTGGTTTTCAGCGAACGGGTACAGCCGGCGCGCCTCGATTGGTATGGCACTGGTATTGGCGCTGCCCTTGCCCTTGGGATCCTTTTGATCCTGACCACATTGGGATTTTCAACCGTAGGGCCTGCGCTCAGTATATTCTGGATTCTGGTCGTGCTGATGGGTTGGGGCTGGTTGTTGGGAAAAACGATCCATTATGCCGCAGCTCCGGCAGGCGCGCCGGTGGATAGCGCTCGCCGGCAGTTTCTGTGGATTGTAGGAGCCGGAACGTTCACCGTGCTTGTATCTGCCGCGGGTGTGAGCCTGGGTTCACAACAGAAGACGATCCCACAAACTGGCGGCCCAACCCCGGCCCCCGCCAAGCCGCTGGTGGACGCCGCAACCACTTCGGGACCAGCCCAATCGCCGCCTGAAGCAGTCTTGCAAAGCCGTTTTCCAGCTGTCCCCGGCACGCGGCCTGAACTGACCAGCAATGCCAAATTTTACCGGATTGATATCAATACTTTCCCACCTAAGGTGGATGCAAGTTCCTGGCGGCTGGAACTGGGCGGGCTGGTAGAGCATCCCCTCAACCTTTCCCTGGCGGATCTCCGTTCTCGGCCAAAAGTATCTCAGGCGATAACGATGGAATGTATTTCCAACCCGGTTGGCGGCGACTTGATCAGCACCACGCTATATACCGGATTGCGGCTTAAAGACCTCTTGCGGGAAGCCGGGTTGAATAGTGCGGCGCAAGCAGTGTACGTGGAAGCGGTGGATGGCTACTATGAAAGCGTTCCGCTGGCAGACGTAATGGACGAGCGAACTTTGCTGGTTTACGAGATGAATCAGCAAACGCTGCCGGTGGAGCATGGTTACCCACTGCGCCTGTATATCCCAAACCGGTTTGGGATGAAACAGCCAAAATGGATCACGAAAATGACAGTGGTTGACCATACGGAGAGCGGCTACTGGGTGGATCGGGGCTGGGATGCGCAGGCTATTCCCCCAGTTACCTCGGTTATTGATGTCGTTGACGTGGAAAATCGTGGCAAAGCCGGCATTATCCCGGTAGGTGGCATTGCCTATGCGGGCGCGCGCGGCATTCAAAAAGTGGAAGTTCAGATAGACCAGGGGCCATGGGAGGTAGCTGAACTACGCGACCCGCCATTAAGCCCGCTTACCTGGGTGCAGTGGCGGTACCAATGGCAGGCGCAAAGCGGGCAACATGTCTTCGGGGTCCGAGCTACAGATGGCGAGGGAAACCTGCAAATCGAACAGCCCGAACCGCCTGAACCGGCTGGGGCTACCGGGATTTATAAAGTGGCAAAATCGATCCCGAAACAGTCGTGATCGATGTATAGAAGGGTCCGAGCAAAAGCTGAGTTGAACGGCAAAAATTTTCGAATGTTCAAGAGATGATAAAGGAGTCAAATATGAACACAGAGCAAAACATGAATATGGGGGAACTTAAGGCGTTACAAGATTTTAAAGGAAAAGCGGTCGTTTCATTAGTCGACGGCAAGCGGATTGGCGGAATTGAAGATGTGTTGGTCGAGCCGATTGACCTGCAGGTCAAAGGGCTGGTGACCGACAAGAAGCGGATTTTCCATTCGGATGAGATGGTCATCCCGGTTGAAGAAGTGCAGTTATGGGGCGAGGATGTTGTCCTGGTCAGGCAAACAGATATTATCCGGAAGAAAGAGGAACTCCTCGGTTTGGAGAATTGCATATCCGCTTTGGATGAACTGCCGGGCCGTTCCGTGATCACCCTGTCTGGGGACCGGGTTGGGGCATTAAAAGATGTGCTGATTACTCCTCTCGGCGCCTTGTCCGGATTGGAACTGACCAAAGTGGATGACAAATTCAAGAACAGCTTAAGCGGCTGGAAAGCAGAAGGAAGTGATGTGCGCCTGCCAATCGCGGTAGTCCATTCCTTTGGCAGCGACGCCGTGATCGTCGACCTGGCAAATGTGGTTGCGCCAGTCCAGGAACCAGTTGAACCTGCGACGACGGAAGAAGTGACCCCGGGCGATCAACCGCTGCCGTAAGGGAGGAGGGGGTATCCTTTGCAGGAACTTGTTTCCTCAATGGATACCCCACAAAGGAATTCATCTTTTTAATTTTCAAACCCAAATAAGTGAACTAGTTGATTTACACGGCTTTCCCAAGAATTACTTGATATAAATTCTTCCACCTGTTTTTGATCTATATGTTTTTTTATCGCCAGATCAATGTTATTGATGAACGCATCTTTATCTTTTGAAAGATAAACAAATGGAATATTATGAAGAGGGGTTAAATCAGGTGCCACTACAGGTATGTTCATGGCGAGGTATTCGTATAACTTTAAAGGGCTGGTTGCATTCGTAATTTCATTAAATTTCCAAGGAATAATTGCAACATCCGTGAAAGCAAGATATGCTGGCAAATTCTGCTGCGGTTTTAATCCCAAGAAGTGAAGGTTAGGAATAACAACTGGACATTGACCACGATAATCGCCAATGACAACCACACTTGCCTGTGGATATGATTTCGCAATAGCGATTAGAAGATCCCAGTCAAACCAATTGCCATAAAGTGCACCTGTATAAATGATTACAAATTTTGATTGAGGTAAGTCAGCTGGCCTTTTATGAATCTTTTTTTTGTCAAATAGCTGGAGATTTACAGCATTTGGCAGCAAAGTTACTGACTTTTGAGAAATATACTCCAAATGATCTTTTAGCTTGGGGGCTGTTGCGGATAACCCATTCGCAGATTGGATAATTTTTAACTCAGTACTTCTCGAGAACCATCCTTGCCCTAATGCTGTTTCCCAATCGTCAATTAGCTCATAAATGACGTTAGCACCTGCCTGCTGTAATTCAGTAATAAGGGGTATCCAATATGGGTGAGGCAGCTCTACTAATGCTCCCAGACAATAATCGGAAAGACTTATGTTATAGGTGTGAATAAATTCCTTCAGATGAAAGTCCTTGGCCGGAAACGTAAATAAATTGGGGTGCCGAATTTTCAACTGTAAATCTATACTTTCTGATTTCGGGAATATGTTTATATAGCACACGATGTTCTGCCTACGAAGCAGTTCCAGGGCGATTTGAGTGCTTCGTGCCCCTCCGCCCGTATCATCGATAGGGATACCTGCCAGGATAAAATAGAGTCCATTCGCTGTTCTTAAACGCCTTTGAGTTACATTTTTTCTTCTAAGGGCACCACGGATAAACCCCATTGCTTGTGAAGTGAGAATACCAAGTACCAGAATAACTTCAGTTAAAGAATAACCTGCTTTACGTCCTGTTCTTATCGCTCTAAAAATTATTACGGAGATGATAAAAACAGCGGGAATGTAGGCAAGCGGTCGGTTGAGTAAAGTGGCAAGAAGAAGAATGGCCAAACTTCCAACGAGACCCATTAGGGTAAGACCGGAAACGATCGCTGCATACCAATATGCCGTAGCGCGCATTCCTGTTTCTCCATCCCCAATCGACCAGTAGTACATTTTTCGCCAGTATGCCCAGGTGGAATCTGGCGCCTCCCAGTCAACAAGTGCTTCTGGGCTAAAAGCCCAAGAGCGGCAAGATCGCTTGAATTCCAGGTCGAAGTATGTATCTTCACCAGTTAAGGTTAGCCATTCTGGGTATCCGCCTACTTTAAGCCAGGCTGTACGAGTAAATGCAATAGAAACGGATGGGGATAATATTTCTTGAGGGTCTTTCCCTAACAAAGAAATCCATTTACGCCAACGGTAAGGTTCCCCATCGTGGTTTACTGCTTCGTACCACCCTCCACTAACCTCGATATCAGGTGTGAATTCAAATGGCAGCATTAACTTTTCTAACCAGTCTTCCCTCGGTTTTGTCCCAAAATCTGTAACTGCAATAAAATTCAAGTTTGATGATTTTATGGCTAAATTTCGACCTTGAGAGATATTCAATCCGGGCGCCTCAATCACTTGAAAAGGGATTGGGCTTTGTGAAGCAAGCTTTCTAAGCAATTTTACCGTTCCATCAGAAGAACCGGTATCGACCACAATAATTTCATTTGGTAAGTGTGTTTGTTTGTTTATTCTGATAAACCATTCCTCAGCAGTTGCTTCTTCATTTTTGGCGACTGCTATCAATACAAAAGAAATTAAATTACGTTTGGAAATCGAAGAAGGTCTGATTCTTGGGAAATAACCAGGAAATATGTCATCATGATCTGTAAATAAGGTTACTGTAGTGTTGTCGTCAATGCTGTAGCCTTCTTCAAATAGTGCTGGCCGATGAATAATTTTTCTTCGAAGCAGCACAAAACGGCTCTTAGACGTTCTTAATCTCCGCTTTACTTTAAGAAGGATTGTGGTTACGCTAAAGCCCATTAATATCAACCTCATCTTTATTAAGAAATCGTTTGCCTGTTTTCAATCTCTATAAGAATCTGTTCTGCCCGTTTATCCCATGTGTTTCCCAGGGCGGTTCGCTTTACTCTTTCGATGTAATCTGCATTATTCCTAAGCAACAATGCTTTATCAAGCTGCTGTGAGAATCCATAACTATCCTTTCCAATGAGCGCCACAGGGTATTGAATTACCTCTTTCAGAGCAGTGGACACGACAGGTTTTCCTCCTGCAAAGTATTCAAATAATTTTATTGGGGAGGTTGATTGGGTAATTTCATTGATTCTAAATGGTAAGATGGCCACGTCAAAATTAGCTAAATAATAAGGTAACTGATCATAAGGTTTTGGCCCCAGATAGATAATATTTGGTAAATTACAAATTCCACTTTTTTCAAAACTGTCATCATATTTAGGACCAATAAGAATAAAGTTTAAATCCCGTCTCATTTTTGCCACTGCTGTAAGAAGATCATAATCAAACCAACTTGCTAATGCTCCATAATACCCAACGATCGGTTTGCCTTGCTTTGTGATATTTCCTAGGTCGTCCACTTGGTGAAAAGCATTTGGGGAAGATGGATCAAAGTGTGAAAAGTCGACCCCATTTGGAATATATATTGTGTCGGAACGAATATGTTTTACCTTTTCAACCAATTCATGAGCAGTTGCAATAACTAAATCCGAATCCCTAAGAAGGCTGCGATGATCTTTCAATAGTTGAGCAGCATTTCCTTCGAAGGTGGATATATCATCCAGGTAGTCATAGAGAATAGAAGGCCGATCAAACTTTAATAAGAACTTTTTGTTCCAGGTCAGAACATATACAAAGTAGTGATTCAGACCTGAATATAAATCTAAAGGAATTGAACATAGGAACAAACGAGTGGATAACTTTTCAATCTTAGCGTGTTCAGGAAGAGGTGTTATTTGATTATAGAAAACAAGTGCACCCTGGTTTGCTAGAGCAAATGCTAACTGTTGTGGTCTTTGAAAAAGTTGCCGGTGCCAGTCTAGGCTAGGGGCAAAAACCACTACCGCTCTAGCATCTTTGTTCTCTTCTACGATCGTGCAGATTTGCTCGCGTAAATTGGTTTCTAGTAAGGATATCCTGGTATGAAAATAATAAGTAAGCGGCTTCTGAAAAAACTTTGGGATAAAGGTCTGCACCAATTTTTCAACAGGAGCGCATTTCATCTCTTTTGCGAAATTTAGAAAATTGTTATACAGCGTTAGCCTAAACTTGGTTGCTTTCATTGTGTAGGTGAGGTATCACTCAAAAACCATTGGTTGTAAATATCTTGTTCTTCAAGAGTGTTGTCTATTATACTTGAGATGAGCTACGATCATATCGCTCTACTAAATTGAAGAATTATCCGAACCATGACCTGTAACTAACAGGAATTACAGGTTGCTGTTTACCCTACAACATTTATTAGACAGTATCCGAGAAGCATAATAAAAGGTTTTAGAAAATGAATAGGCTTTTACACGACAAATTCTCTATCAAAAGTTATGTTGAAGCCGCTGGAAACAAGAAGAAGATAAGTACCGATGTCTTGTTCTTTTTTATTCCGTTTGTGTCTGGAATTATTTATTTGTTAATGTTTTATCCCGGTGTTTCTACATATGATTCGATTTTTCAATGGGATCAGGTTTTCCGATTCCATATAAATAATTGGCATCCAGCTTACCATACCATCCTAATTTGGCTTATATCAAGATTGTGGTTTTCTCCAGCAGCAATGTCATTATTTCAAATTACTGTTTTTAGCATAGTTACTATGGTTGGATTGAAAACCTTTAAAAGTCTACAGGTACCCACTCCCCTTTTGATCGTTCTTGCTTTTTTTATTTCGGTAGTTCCAATAAATGGCATTATGGAAGTAACCCAGTGGAAAGATGTTTTGTATAGTCTGTCAGTGCTTTTCTTGACCCTGCTATTATTCAAAATCATAAAAACCGGCGGGAAATGGATTTTTCTACTTCGGAACCAACTGCTTTTTAGTATAACAATGGCAAATGTCTCTCTATTACGTTTTAATGGCTTTCCAGTAGCCCTTGGAACAGCTCTTGTTATTCTAATATTTTATCCGGTAAAAAAAGAAGTTGTCCGATCGCTGCTTGTCTCACTTCTTTTGATTGGGATTGTTGAAGGTCCTATTTACGATATTTTCAATGTCGATCGAGAGAATACCCAGCCCATAGGGGTGGTGCTTATCCATCCTTTAGCTGCCCATGTTTATGCAGGGACAATGATTTTGCCTGATGAAGCTGCCTACCTGGACAAGATATACCCTTTGAAAAATAAGTGGCCATATAGTTGTTACGATGCGACAATATTTTTTTATCAAGGAGTAAATTTCCAGCCTGTTCAAAATGACCTGTTTTATGCAGCTTTGTTGCTTGAGCGCCTCACTTTGAGGGCACCGATTGTTACACTCAAACACTTTTTATGTTTGAGTTCATTTGTGTGGCAGATCCCTCAACCTGATGGCGTGCTTTTAGAGACCATATATGTAAAGAATCAAGATCTTCGTGTAAATGCTGAATGGCAAGGGTATGCGCAGTTTATCGACCAAAAGCCCAAACTTCCAGCTCTGAGAAGTTTGGTTGTAAAAACGCTTAACTTTTATGATCGCTTTGATCCTGGTAAGATTGCATGGCGCCCTGCTATTTACTTGTATTTGTTTTCTTTTAGTTTACTTCTTTACACCTTTATTCAGAAAGACCGATCTCTTCTTCTTCTATTAGTACCACCCTATATTCAGTCTTTAATCATCGCATTTACCACACAACTCCAAGCTCTCCGATACCAATATCCAGCTTACTTAATTTCAATGCTATTCACTGTTCCAATAATTTATTTGGCAATTCGACAGCCAAGGAAGAAATAGATTTAGAATTAAATGGGGAGATAACCTCTAACAAAAAAGCACTGATGCCGAATCAGTGCTTTTTTGTTAGAGGTAAGCCTTATATCACCGAATCGTATGATCTGTCATTAGTAGATTAATGGGTGAGCTATAGATATAGCCATTTGAATTGACTCCTGTTTTATACCCAGAATACTGTTCCCCGCCATGGGTATAGATAGACCAGTCACATGGCTGGTCTTTATCGATGTTGTAGTAAATAATCGCTTTTACATTCGGCTGAGTCGATAGATACTTGTAAGCATCTCTCAACCAGCGGTCTTTTTCGGAAGGACTTTTTGTTCCTTTTGTCCAGTATGATGAAGATGCAGTTTGGGCGATGAAAATGGGCTTTGTAGGTGCAAGTGCTCGCAAACGATCTAAATAATGTCCATTTGTGGCACCTAAACCAGGGTTGTTAAATACTGTCTCTGGTTCTTCCCATATACCCCCATTACAATAACCAAAGTTATATCCGCTGATGGCAACAACATCAACATAGTTATCTCCAGGATAGTACTCCTCAAACCTGGGCATACCGGGTCTACTCCAACCGTTAGGAGCGAAAACCCATTTTACAAATTCTTTAGGCACACCTTCCTGAATAAATATGCTCTGAATACGTTTATAAGCGATTTTAAAGTTGGTCGGGTCCTTACCATAGGATACCCATTCTCCATTCATTTCCTGAAGCGGGGCCATATATGCAAAACGGCTCCCATTAGCAGCAAAGTTTTTATAAGACTTTGCCCAAGCCCTGAGTTGGCTGTCATACTTGCCTGCAGCGACATCATAAGCAGTGGCACCATCTGGAGCCGGCAAGTTAACAAAAGGTGTATAACCATTATCCCAGATAATGGTCAAAGGAATTTCTACGTTTGCTTTAGCAATCGTATCATTTATCAGCATTGGCATAAATGTCCCAAAGATCGATGTTGATCTTCCACCAGTGACTCCGGTTAGCCAGTTATCAAGTGGCCTCATTTCGTTGTCAATCGTGCTTTGTTCGGGCCATCCAACTGGATAAATACCGGTCATCAATGGTAATGCGCTTAATACACCCGCCTTATTTAAAACCAGTGGAAGATATGTTTTCTTATTTTTTGTTGTTTGGAATTCAGGAATGTGTTGAGAGGAATAGGCCTCGGTTTTATCTATACCAAAACCGAAAAGCATGATCAGCATAGAAGCCAGAAGTACTAAATTTCCTGTCCGTATAGACTTTATTCTTGTCTTATAACCCATAAGAAGTTTCCTATCTTTTCTTTAAAAGTTTTTATACTGATAAAGGCATCGAATGAAGTTCGTGCAGTCAGCTTGGCTGACTAAGTGTGAACTACCCTGCTCGATTGCTCGAACTCCAAATGCTTTGTTATAAGCTATCATAAAAATTATAATCGAGTCTTATTATTTCCGTAAACCTGCCATTTAACTTTCCATTCGCTCATTTTCAGGGTGGTTTTAGAGAATCAGCGGCCAGTTGGGAATAGATGTCCGGTGAAAGGCCCAATAGGCTCAGGATTTTCCTTTGAAGATCAGAAAGTGGCGTAATATGCAGGAGTATTTGCTCTCCAATCGTAACGATATTCAGATAAATGTTCTTGAAGGCCGCCAGCAAGGTTTCGGCTCGCGGCGTGGCCGTCGTTCGCTTGGGATTTCCGGCATACAAGCCAGCCAGTTGCTCCTGGTTTTGGGCCAATCCTCGGCGAACGACAAACTCCAGCAAAGTCAGCACCCGCAAACCGATCGACAACAGGCGGATCAATCCGGTCACCCGTCGGTCGTCCTTCAAGAACATGGGCGTCAGCGACAAAGTTCGGCCTTTCAAACGGGCAAAGCCCCTTTCCACCAGATACTCGTTGCGATAAGCCAGGACCGCTTTGGCCAAGGACAGATCGTCCTGCGCAGCATTGGTTCCATACACGCGCCAGCCAAGGTGAGCGATGGCTTGCTGGATGGCAGGCTCATTCCGGCTGACTGCCAGGCTCACTTCTTGTTCGATCCGCACTTCGGCCGGGCGATCTCCATATTTGCGCACCTGGCGCTCTTGCACCTGTTGGGTGAACCTCAAATTCAGCAGTCCTTCCACCCGGTACTGGCGCAAGATCTCTTCCGCCGCGAGACGCAAGGCTTCGATCTCGGTAAAGTGCGGTTTCCCTTGTTTACGCGCATTCAAGGCATCCAAGGTCGCCTGGGCTTGATCCAATCGCTCCCGCAAAGCAATTTCGGCAGCTTTAGCCATCTGCAACGAGCGGACGAACAAGCGCCGCTCACTCCAGGCCACGTCTTTCCCGTCCAGGGTTGCGCTCAAGCCTTCTCCTTGTTCAAATCCTTCGGCAATTTTTTCTTCTTCACCCTCGACGTTGGTGCGATAAATGGGCGTCAAGGCTTGTTCTCCGCTCCACACCGCCTGCATTTGGGCTTCCAGCGCTTCATCCGAGAACTGGACCTTGGAGAATGGCCCCAGATAGAAGTCTCCGCCTTCTTGAATGTAAGCCCGGTTGTCGAGCGACATCAACTTGCAGTCACCCACGTACAACACACCACGTTTCTTCAGGCCCTGGCGCACTTGCTGGATGGCTGGAATATACAGCCGATCATCGGCTTTTTCTCCCGATACCACCTGCGTGACCAGCGGCATGCCAAACGGATCCAGGGTCGATTGCATCACCTTCACTTGCGGCAAGTCGGGCCGGTGGTCTTTACTATGCCCGAACTGGAACAGGCCCTCTTCCGTAACCGAGACATAGCCACTGGCGGTGGTGCTGTCCACTCGCACCAATTCTGCCTTCAAGTCGTACACCCGCAGCGTGCGTTGGTTCAATTCTGCCTCAAACACCCTCCAGTTCTCGTCGCCTCCCAGCGCATCCAGAACGCTTTCCAACCGATCATCGCTGAAATCCAGCCCAGTCACCGCTTGCCCAATGCTCCTTTGCACTGTCTGCGGGTTCCGCTCCACCCACGGTTGCACATGGTTCAGCCGGTGATCCCCAACCGAAAGAATGTGGCCCAACCAGCCAGTGGCTGTCGAGCCCAAGCTCAACCCTTGCCAATTCCCGTGAACTGGAAATTGCCCGTTCAGCAAGTCAGCAATGCCCATATGCTTCATTTGGGCCATCAAAACTGGAAAGTCGTCCACCTGTTCTGTGGTTATGCTAAGCCCTTCACTCATTCCTGTAGCTTACCGCATTTCGATTTTCTCGTCAAAATATAAGCGAATGGAAAGTTTAAAGTGCTTATTCCAAAAAAATGTCGTGATGACAAAGAGGAGAATTCCGTTTCATCCCTCTCAACATCACGACAAGATCATCGATTGGATAATATCCTTTACATGGACGGTTATATGCGGTTTAGTTGATCTTCGAGAGCTTTGATATCTGCATCAACCATTATTTTTGCCAGATCCGTAAAACATACTTTTGGTTGCCATCCCAGTGTTTTATATGCTTTCGTTGCATCGCCACAAAGCAAGTGAACTTCCGATGGGCGATAGAGGGAAGGATTTACAACTACGTACTTTTCCCAGTCCAATCCGACCAGATCAAATGCCAGGCTGACAAATTCTCGAACTGAATGAGTCTCACCAGTAGCAATCACATAATCATCTGGTTCGGATTGCTGCAACATCAACCACATTGCATAAACATAGTCTGGTGAGTATCCCCAATCTCTTTGTGCATCGAGATTTCCTAACTGCAGTTCATGGTCAAGGCCTTTTGCGATCCGGGCGACTTTGCTTGTTATTTTTCGTGTTACAAACTCAAACCCACGCCGCTCAAATTCATGATTAAACAAAACACCATTACAAGCAAACATGTTATATGCTTCGCGATAATTTCTGGTCAGGTAGAAACCTGCCACTTTAGAAATTCCATAAGGGGAGCGCGGATAAAAGGGAGTTGTTTCCTTTTGCGGGGTTTCGACTACTTTTCCGAACATTTCGCTAGATGCTGCAAAGTAGAATTTACAGTTGGGCGCCGCTTCTTTTACTGATGAGAGCATATAATGCGTACCGCTGATGTTTGTATTGATGGTAGAAAATTCATCATCAAATGAATAGCTGACATAGCTTTGGGCAGCAAGGTGATAACATTCATCTGGCTGTACTTTTTGGATGACCTGAAACAAAGACGCATAGCTCTCAAGTGAAGCAGCATGCAGTGTTACTTTGTCTAATAGGGGTTGAATGCGGGTGAGATGGCGGGTTGGGTCTTCAAGGGCAACTCGGCGCACGAGCCCATGTACCTCATATCCTTTGTCTAATAACAACTCGGTTAAAAAAGAACCATCTTGACCCGTAATACCAGAAATGAGAGCCTTCTTTGACATATTCCTCCTGAGAGTGGTTAAATTCGTTTCTTGGGATGCCCGGAGTATAAAAGAACTATATAGCCAGACGGCAAGGCTATATCATCTATCTCCCTAACAACTCGTTCAATTGATAGATAAGAACGAAAGCACAACTGTTGAGAGTATAATCTCACCTCAATGAACTGTCAATTATGGTATAAAAGTGTACCAGAGTGTTTTGTAAAGTAAGTGCGAACCCTTAGGGCCAAATATTGCCGCACCTGCCGAATCATGTTAAAATGCAGCTCATGCTTAGCAATCCAATTGAAAATGTCCAGGATACCTATTCGCTTCCTCGGACGGCGCCTGTCTATGACAGTTCCCATCAAGGTTTCATTGTCCTTGAAGAGTTAAGGGAAGTAATTCGATATCGCGAGTTGATTTATCAGCTGGTGAGACGCGATATAACTGCACGTTACAAACGTTCAGTGCTTGGTATCACCTGGACAATGTTAAATCCACTGGGAATGATGATCATTTTGACGATTGTTTTTTCCCAAATCTTCAAAATGGTTCCTAATTATCCCGCATATGTTTTAAGCGGGATTATCGCTTGGAACTTTTTTTCGCAAACTACGACTGCAATTATCACTAGCTTCGTTTGGGGAGGAGATTTTTTTCAAAGAATTTACCTTCCCAGGTCAACATTTGCAATATCAGCAGTTGGCACTGGTCTTGTAAATGTCTTATTATCCTTTATCCCTCTCGTGATTGTGATGTTAGTGATTGGTTCACCAATTCGACCGGCAGTCATTTTTCAACCTATCCCAATCATTCTGTTTGCTTGTTTCTCTTTGGGGTTGGGACTGCTGATCTCAAGCGTTGCTATTTATTTCCCTGATGTTGCTGAGATGTATCAAATCATATTAATGGCTTGGTCTTATCTGTCAGCAGTCTTTTACCCATTGGATATTCTGCCGGATCAAATGCAAGTAATAATTAAGTTCAACCCAATGCTGCCACTGATTCAATTGTTCCGGCTTCCAATTTATGATGGTAAAGTGCCTACAATTGCAGATATGTTGCCTGCATTTGCTATTTCTTTAATCACCCTCTTGATTGGATGGTGGATTTTTGCTAGGAAGTCAGATGAATTTGCATACCGAAGTTAACTCTATCTTAGATCAAAAGCAACAAATATCACTTGCTTCCCAAGCGATTATCTCTATAGAGAACGTAACGGTCAGCTATCGGGTCCCGAAAGAACAAGTCCGCACTTTTAAAGAATATGCGATCCGGCGTATTCAAGGTCGTATACAACACAATGAATTTTTAGCATTAAACAACGTCAGTCTGATAGTAAAAAAAGGGGAGGTTTTTGGATTAATTGGTGTTAACGGAGCGGGGAAGACGACTCTTCTCCGCTTGGTTGCACGTGTTATGAAACCTACCAAAGGTAGGGTAAGAATTTGGGGAAGGGTGAATCCGCTGCTAGCGATGGGAGCTGGATTCCATATGGAATTGACAGGAAGAGAAAATGTCTATCTTAATGGGGCCCTGCTTGGATTCAGTCATGCTGAGATGGATGAAAAGTTCGAGCGGATTATTAATTTTGCCGAGTTATGGGACTTTATTGATTCTCCATTGCGCACTTATTCCTCTGGTATGGTCGCGCGATTAGGCTTCGCTATTGCCACTGATAGTATGCCGGATATCTTGATTGTAGATGAAATTTTGTCCGTTGGGGACACGGCTTTTCAAGAAAAAAGCCTGGCGCGGATTAACGCGTTTCGTGAGAATGGTGGAACGATCCTATTGGTTTCCCATGGCATGGGGATGATCACGAAGATGTGTCAACGAGCGGCCTGGCTGGATCAGGGTGAGGTTCGGCTGATTGGTAATGCTGAAGAAGTTGTAGATCAGTACCTTAATTGGCAGTCTTTGGAAAAGTAATTAATGTCTGATTTGTCGCCCAAACCGAATGATATAACTACATTCCCTGAGCCTGAGGACATTCAGTCAGTTTTTCGACGTATTGATGATTATCTTTGTTTCTGGAAAATCTTTTATAACGATAAATTTACCTTCGGCGGATCTCAAGTCGCGAATTCTAACCTTCCCGATTTTCCTTCACTCGGGTTAATGACCGGAATATCAGATGAACTGAAAATGTCTAGCGCTCCGCTTTATCCTTCAATGAAGACTGGTGGAGTCAAAGGACTGATTTATCGGATAATGAATGCTAATCTTCGAATTTTTGGGTCTACACAAATTTCATTCAACCGAACACTTAGGGATTTTTTAGGAGAATTAATGGCTTTTATAAATGCCTCATCGGCGCGCGTTCAGGAATTGGATGAGAAAGTCCGCGTCTTAGAGGCAGTGCGAGATTCCTACCGTGTAGAAATCGATCTACTTAGGGAAGAAATTGCAACATTACGAGAAGAACTCAATCAGGAAAAAGACAGCCGAATTCTTTGGGATGATCTGCTGCCGCCTGGTACTTGATCACATTTCGTAAATTATGCGAATTTGTCTCACCTCTACACAATTTCCTTCGGAAGGAAAAGGCGGAATCCCTCGGCAAAGGCAAATTCTGGCAAATGCGCTTGCCAGAATGGGGCATGAAGTTCATGTCATTTTTCAGGGAAGACGGTCGGAAACTTATTCTCAGAAAAATCTTGTTTATCATTCGGTACCGAGTATAGGCTATGCTCTTCCATTTTTAAATCATTCCCCAAGTGTCAATGAACGCCTGACCCATAGTCTTGCTATCGAGGAACAGATTCGCGTTCTCAATCAGGAAAGGCCTTTAGATATCCTGGATACACCGTTATGGGGATTAGAAGGGTTTATCCCGATCTATTCTGGCAGCGTGCCGGCTGTGCTATGGTTGCAAACATCCTTCGCTCAAATGGTCTCTTTAGAAGGTAGATCGCTGCAAGGGGATGATACTAGCGTGGTAAGCCTTGAAAAAGAGTGCCTGCGGCGGGCCAAAGGAATTATTGCGGATTCCCAGACTGTTCTGGCAGATTTTGAAGGTTTATATCAACTCCCTGGACTGGCTGAACGATCGCGTGTTGTTCGTCTGGGTATTCCAGATCTCAGATCTATGCCAGAGAAGGTTCAAAATGACCGGGGAACTGTTGAGGCAATTCTTGTTGGACGATTGGAGAAACGGAAAGGCACCCCTTACCTTTTTGAAATCTTACCAGAGCTATTACGAAATGAAAAATCACTTCGGGTGAGGTTCATTGGCGCAGATAACAGCAGATGGGATGGCTTTTATGCCCAATTTCATCAGTCTTATCCAGAGTATTTCCACAGCCGCTGGCCCGGTTTTCGCAATCGAGTCATATTTGAGGGTGAAGTATCTGACCAACGCTTGATTGAAGCTTATAACCAGGCGGATATGTTGCTTGTCCCTTCTCTTTATGAATCTTTTGGAATTATTTATCTCGAGGGTATGCGTGCGAAACTTCCAATTGTGACTTTTGCATTAGGCGCGGCACGAGAGATTTTTCCACAAGGAGAAAATAATGGCGCTTTGCTGGCCTGCGCTGGTGACTGGGATGCTTTCGCCGCTGCTATTCAAAGCCTGGTTCATGATCTAGTGCGGCGGAGACAGTTGGGGACTCTAGGAAGAGAAAAATTCTTGAGTTCTTTTCTTGATCAAAGGATGGCTGAGGAAACAGTAAATTATTATCGTGAAGTGTCTAATCCAGGTTTTATGCCTCAGAGTCCCAAACCCCGTCGCATTTTTCAGGTAATGGAAGCCTTAGATGTTGGAGATGCGGTCAGCACAATCGCACTGAAAAATGCAAAACTGTTATCTGACATGAATATGGGTGGCGCAATTATAAGCCGCCAGGTTCATCCACAACTGCCAAAAGAGAATGTCTATCCTGTAGACCAGTTTAATTTAGATGCCAATGCCGCTTTAATCTACCATTACTGGAATTATAGTAACCTGGAAAATTTCATTCAGAATTTTTCAGGGCCTAAAGCGATGCACTTTCATAATATTACTCCTCCCGAGTTCTTTTCTCAGGAATCGCCAGGTTATGAAACTACAAGCCGCGGATATGAACAGTTGCCAAAGATTATCAATCTATTCGATTTATTAATAGGAGATTCAGCGTATAATCTCGAGGTTTGCAGGCCCTATCTCAATAGTTCAAAACCTTCTATCGTCGTCCCTCCAGTTATTGAAACTGAAGAGGTTTGGGCGAAGCCATATAACGCTGATCTGTTAGACGAATTGAGAGGACAGAAGGGAGTTAAGTTTCTCTTTGTTGGTAGAATAGCACGCAATAAGCGCCAGGATCAGTTGATGAAGATGTTTGATGGCTATTACCAATCTGCGGATAAGCATGCCTGCTTATATCTGGTGGGAAGCGCTCAAGGGGACCCACAGTATTGGGAAGAGCTCTTAGCGCTGCGTATGAAACTCCCTTCTCGCGACCGGATTATATTGACCGGCAAGGTAAATGAAGAGTGTCTTTACAGCTACTACCGGGCTGCTGATATTTTTATCAGCGCTTCAGAGCATGAAGGATTTTGCGTTCCAATCGTTGAGGCAATGGCGCTGGATATTCCGGTTCTGGCTAAAGCGGCGGCAGCCGTGCCTGAAACGATGGGTGGGGCAGGGGTTTTGGTTAATGAGTGGGAAAACTCTCAGATTCTTATGCAAGTTCATCAATTAATGGAGAACTTTGAATACCGTGAAAAGATCCTGGCAGGGCAGCGAGAAAACCTGAAACGGTATCTGCCATCTTTTGTGAAGGATAAGTTGGCCGCTGTGGTACATTATTTACGTACAGGTGAAGTTCAAGCCGCACATTTTAGAAGGCTGGATCCAGCATAGGCAAGGCATTTCGGAAAGAAAATACATCAGGGAAGGCTCTGGGAAAGATAATGAACACAGAAGCATTTGTTTCTTACGCTCAAAATTATGAGGATGTGATGCTTTGGCGAGCGTTGAAGCATGTCGAAAAAGGTTTTTATGTCGATGTCGGAGCTAATGATCCCAAGATCGATTCGGTAACTCAGGCGTTTTATGAACGTGGGTGGCGGGGGATCAATATTGAGCCAGTGCAGTCTTATTATGAGCGCCTTTGTGAAGAACGGCCCAGAGATATTAATTTACTTGTTGCTGGGGCTGCTTATAGTGGGGAACTGACTTTGTATGAAGTCCCTGAAACTGGCCTTTCAACAATAGACCCTGAGGTCGCCGAAATGCAGCAAACGGCTGGTTGGAGTATACTCCATAAAAAAATTCCTTCATTAACTTTAATTGTATCTTTGAAGAATATGTTCGAACGGATATACATTTTCTTAAAATTGATGTGGAGGGTACAGAGAGAGGAGTATTAGAGGGACTAAATCTTTCAAAATGGCGACCATGGATTTTGGTGGTTGAAGCGATAAAGCCTGGCACGTCGGAACCAAGTCAAGCGTTTTGGCAGCAATTAATTCTTTCAATGGATTATGAGTTTGTGTATTTTGATGGAATTAATCGTTTTTATTTGGGTAAAGAGCACTCTGGGTTGAACCATTGCTTCTCCTCGCCTCCCAACCCTTTCGATGGTTTTACCAACTTTAATCAGAGGATTGTTGAACAAGAAGTTGAACGCTTGAATTGCCTTTTGAAAGAAGAAAATTCTCAAGTTGGCTTTTATAGAAAGGAAGCAGATAATTTACGGTCTGACTTAAACTTGTTGCGTAATGAGTTAGCTGCTTTACGTTCAGAAATAGCATTCCTCAGAGAGGAAAATAAAAATCTTAGAGAAGGTATTGAGGGTAGTAGTAGGGATCGAGTTCCGACTACAAAGAGAATTGGATCGCAGCAGGGAAGACAATAACTTGCTAAGAAAAGAAATTGATAGTATAGAGGTTGAAGTTGGAAGGTTAGAAACTGTACTGAGACAAAAGCTGGATGAATTGGAAGCTACAAGTATCTCTGCAGAAAATTTCCGACATGAATATGTAAATGTTTTATATAGTCGATCATATCGTGTAACAGCACCACTACGTGGCATTCATGTATTCTTATCTAAGATAAGAAAGCATGTTGAACACTCATCTTCAGATCTCATTAGGATTTGAGTTTGGACAATAGAGAGAAAGTTGGTTTTGTTGAAAGTGAAACATACTCAATAAAAGAGAAGCACTTCTATAACCTATTTAAACGAGAAGCTTGAACGCCGAAATGACAAAGGACTGGAGAAATTGCTATGAGACTAGCTGTTGATCTATTCGCATGCCAGACCAAATTCCGTTTTCGTGGAATTAGCCGATATTCTCTTTCAGTTACAAGCGAAATGGCAAGTCAACGAGGTGCTAACAATATGTTTGTGCTTGCCAATGCGCTTATTCCAGAAAGCTTTGAAGAGCTAAGACAGAAGTTCATACGTTTGTTACCTGCTGGTTCATTTTTGCCTTTTTATCATCTACCGGTTAATTTTCAATTCCTTTAGAAATGCTGAGACATCGGGCAAAATGGCTGAGCCTTTTCTCATACAAGCTTATCAAGCAGTCAATCCAGATTTTGTATTGACTCTAAGTTACTTTGATGGCTTGAACGAGATAGGTTATGTACCCTTTCCACGTAATAACCCTGAATATGGTCAAGCTGTAATTTTGTACGATTTAATTCCATATCTTTTCCCCCATCTATATTTGGACCCACATCCAGAAGTGAAAAAATGGTACTTTAATCGGTTGAACAAACTTGATAAGTTTGACCTTTTATTGGCTATTTCAGAGTCGACCAGACAGGATGCAATTAAATTCCTTGGAATTAATCCGAACAAGATTGTAAATATATCTGGAGCTGCAAGCCCTATTTTTAGGAAAGTAATTTATTCGAGTGACCAAAAAGGTGCGCTTCTCAGACGTTTTAATCTTCAGCGTCCTTTTGTTTTATATATAGGTGGAGATGATCATCGAAAAAATATGGAAGGTGCTTTACGAGCTTTTGCTAGTTTACCGCGGGACGTGATAAATAACCACCAGTTGGTTCTTAATGATGTTGGTGATTTATCAAAGTTTCGGCGAAAAGCGCATATCTTAGGCTTAGAAGATTCGGATTTTGTGGTTACAGGCCGTTTTAAGTGATGAAGATTTAGTTGCTCTTTACAACTTGTGTAAAGTTTCTATCTACCCATCTTTGTATGAAGGGTTTGGCCTGCCAATCTTGGAAGCGATGGCGTGTGGTGCTCCAGTCATTGCATCAAATAATTCATCTATTCCTGAGGTTATAGGAAGGACAGATGCCACGTTTGATGTGTCAAATGGCGTAGATGTTACAGAAGTCCTTAACAAAGCTCTTACAGATGATGCGTTTCAAAAAGATCTTGCAGAATACAGTTCGAAAAGGACGAAGCAGTTTTCTTGGGAGAAAACTGCAAGACTTGCTTGGAATGCAATTGAATACAGCAACAATGAGCGGCAGAACATAGATAAGCGGGTATATTCTGTCTCACCAGGTAAACATAAGCAACGCATTGCTTATGTTTCTCCACTTCCACCAGAAAAGTCTGGTATTGCGGAATATAGCACTTCTTTGCTTCCTTATTTGGTCAAGTATTTTGATATTGATCTTTACACCACAGCAGGCATTAATGTGACTAATTCTTTTCTTAAGGGGAACTTCCGAAATCTATCCTTGGACAGAATTACTTTCTAATCAAGACCTTTATGAAACAGTAGTTTACCATATCGGTAATTCTGAGTTTCATACTTATATGGTTGATCTAATTCAAGAGTTTCCAGGTGTTGTCGTTACCCATGACTTTTTCTTGAGCAACATTGCCTATGTTTCGGAGTTTGTTGAAGGGAAAAAGAACGTGTATTCAGAAGAGGTTTATGATAGCCATGGTATGCGTGGTTTGATTCAATTAGTGAAAGATGGCGTGGAAGCGACGAGGATGAAATTACCGATAAACTGGAAGATTTTCAGAAACGCACAGTGTTTAATAAGTCACTCCATTCATCAGGAAGAGTTGATGCAACGTTTTTATGCCCATGGGTGGATACCGAAACCAGAAATTATGAATCATTCTCCGAAAAAGTGAGGTAGAAATTTCAGACGCTGAAAAGGCTGCATTACGAAAAGAGATGTGTATTAACATTGATGCATTTGTTTTTTGTTCCTTTGGAATGATGGCTCCGACAAAATTAAGCCAGCTAGTAATTCAAGCTTTTTATAAGATGTTTGCCTCTGCTGAGGCAAATGTATTGCTATTCTTTGTAGGACAACCGGCTGGTGGTGAGTATGGAGAGCAAATCTTACAGTTAATTGAAGACAATCATTTACAGGATCGAGTTTTCATTACTGGATATCAAAGCAGAGAAGCCTATGAAAAATACCTTTTATGTGCAGATGCTGCTGTCCAACTACGACAGGATTCAAGGGGGGAAACTTCTGGTGGGCTGTTAGATTGTATGGCTAATGGTCTCCCTACAATCATTAATGCGCATGGTTCATTTATTGATTACAATGATGAAGCTGTCGTTAAATTCCCTGATCCCCCTAGTGTAAATTCTGTGGCTGAGGCGATGACACAAATCTTGGTTGATAAGAAGTATCGTGAAGAAAAGGGGTTAAAGCAAGAAATGTTGTTTTTGAAAACCACCATCCTGAGCATGTTGCCCTTTTATATGCTGAAGTAATAGAGAGGGCTATTGAAGGTGATGAGCGGAAAATTTTTGCTCCGTTTGTTGATTGTCTTTACGGAAAAGGGTTATCTGGTGAACTCACACATTTAGCTTCTAGTTATGCAGCTCTGAATACTAATATCTGGTGCCAACCGAGAATACTTGCTTGTGTTCCAGAGAGCATAGATTATAAAGAATTTCGTCAAATGCTTCGGGAGCTTTATTCCTCAAGTGACAAGGCCATTCATTTTGAAGTTGTTGAAATAGGCCCGGGAAAGCTCATCAATGCCTGCCGCGCAGCTGAGAAGATTTTTAACTTGCCTGAAAAAAGCCTTATCTCAGCTGATGGCCTAGTCAATATTCAACCAGGAGACGTTCTAATATTAATTCTGTCTGCAATAAAGAAGGCGAGCCAAGTCACAGATATTATTAATCAGACAAAGAAATTAGGCGGAAAGGTTATTGTATTGGTTGATAGAATCCCAGACGAAGGTTTTTCAACAAACCTTTTGGAAAGCGATGCTTTTGTGTGTGGGTCTCTAGCAATGGCGAGGGATATTGACATCACTATAGGAAGAATTACTATCGGACTTAAGTCTCCAGATATTTTCTACTCTTCAGCTTCTTGGAAGGATGTGGCCATCTGGACACTAGAAGAATGTTCAGAAAGTCCGCAATTAATTCGTTGTCTCCGAGCAGATAACGAGAAGGAATTTGAAAAAAATATATTAAAAGTTGACAATTCTGGGGAAATGATTTCGGTGGTTAATGTCGCAGTTTCTGCAAAGGAGTTCGGAGTAAGTAGTTTCCATATAGTCGTACAAAAGGATGCGGGAGATGCAATATCGAATTTTCTTATAGAAGGAAAGTATGGCTTTCCAAATCATTTTCCAATGCTTTTAGACATTGCTCGTCCAGGTGGAAGAGTGATTGACTTAGGTACTCATATTGGTACATTTTCACTATTTGCCGCCGCAAGTGGTTATAGTTTACTCTCCATTGAAGCATCGCCTCGTAATGTCGCTTTATTTAAAGAAAGCATTCGTATTAATAATTTTAAAATATCGGAGCTGATTTCTGCAGCAGTTAGTGATAAGCCAGGGATTTTGGAGTTTGTACAAGAAGGACCATATGGAGCTGTTTCTAATCCTTCCATAAGTGCAAGGCTTACAAAAGTTTCTGTACCAGCGGTGACCGTTAATTCGGTTTTAGAAGACTTGGAATGGGACTATGTGGATTTGATCAAAATGGATATAGAAGGATCAGAAGTCGCGGCAGTTCGAGGAATGAAGAATTTGCTCTCAAAACCTAGTGCTCCTCCAATTTTATATGAATCGAACGGTCATACACTTTGGTTCTTCAATAAAACGCCACAGGATCTAGTGATGGAGCTTAGTCACTTGGTTATAAATGTTACCAAGTCGGGATAGGAGTTCTTATACCCGTAACTTCTCATGATCTTCAACTTGAGTGCGTTATTGATTGCTTAGCAATCAAAGATGTCCCAGAAAATCTTAAAATCAAGTGGAAGATATCTCCTCCGGCCTCGTTAAAATCAAAAATTCAAGCTGTTCAAGGTACTTGTAAGTCGAAAAACCCTGTTGAAAGAGCATATATAGGTCGTACAATGAAACACGCTGACACAAGACTCCAGAGTGAACCGAGGATAATCTCTGCTCTAACATCTCTTTAACTTGGACCCAGATGATGGTGTCCGTGAAGCAGTTGGTTGGTGGAATTTCTGATCCTTTCCTTTATAAGAGAGTTTGAGAGGGGCTTGTATAAATTTGACCCTCTCAAACTCTCTTTATCGCATCTTTATAATCTCTAATAATTTACTTCGACACAATTATATAATAAACAAAATCAGTCTTTCCCGTCGATAATCTTAATTTATTGCTAGGGGTAAGTATGAGAAGTGGCAAACAGGATTCTTTATGACGTTAGAAAACTGTGTTGCCTCTCCATTAATATCAACAGGCAGAACCCGATAGTAGCAATAAAAGCTCTGCGACCCTTCAAGATTTGTACTGGTTTCAAACCCCATGTTCAATACTTCCGAGATTTTGGTCATCGACTGTGGTGAAGATGAATTACCACCAAAAATTTCATATTTTGAAATATCGGTTGCACCGTTCCAACTCATCGTTAACCTAAGGGAGTTATTGACTAACTCGGTTACAAGAGAAGGTGCCCAGGTAGGATAACCATGCCAGGGAAATCTAAAGGCGCGGTAACTGACGTAAGGAGCATCAAATCCTAACTCGAATACCTTGGTTCCATTTGGTTCCACTTCAGTTAGGTTAGGGGTAGGTAATCCTCCCCATCCAATAACACTATTCCCATTAGATAAGTGCTGTACGTTTCCCATAAAGGCGCTAAACACATCTGGATTGTTCCTATATTCCCAGGCTAATGTTGCAACTTTCTTATCTTCATCTAATGAGAACTCGAGTGCTCTTGAGTTCATTGGGTTATGTGCATTGTGATCATCGAAGAGAGAAATGTTACCATTTGGTAGTCTACGTATATCATGTTGCATGTAAAATTCAGGAACATCATTGATATCTGGGGCAGTTGATATTGTAAATTGATTAGCTTTTCCACCCAGTCTCCATATGATATCTCCTGTTTCATGGTTAATTTTCGTGATCTCATCAAGATGTCGGCTTAGAAATTAATATGTTATTGTCAGCGTCTAACTCCACGGCATTTGTATGAATGTAATCAATCGACGCAGCCGTTAAATCCTGATTTGTGTCAGAGATTCCAATATGATCAATGGAATTCCATTGAAAAACTACGTTCCCGTTTGTGTCCAATTCCTGGATAATGGCTCCTGTAACAGTCGCGTTTGGATTTCCTCCTGTCACAAATTTTTCCATATTAACTGTTTGAGGATCATATACTATAAACATATAATGTCCATTGGGTAATAATATCAAATCATGCTGGTCGATCCATGAATATCCATTCCCAGGTCGTATAGTTTTGCACTTCCTTGTAACTACTGTTTAAAAGATGGTATGCGCCGTTTTCCCAGTACGCCAAAAGCCCGTTGCTTAACACCTTGAAGTCCGTAGCAATCTGATTCTCAGCTACCTTTTTACAATATACCGGCTCTCCATTATTATCTAATATGAGTAGATAAGAACTCTGATATTGGTTATGCCCCGAAAAAAGTCTGGGTCCCAATTACTCATAAAAATATACCCCTTCCAACGTTATTGGTGGCCGGTGTTGTCACATTAATTTGAGGGAAAATTGGCAGGTATTGTAATATAATTGGTGGAGGAGCTTTAATTCAGAATAGTTATTTGCTGTGGTCATCGGTGATTCATTATCAACTATGCTGTTCAGATCAGAGATAATACTTTGGGGATAACGGATCTGGTACTTGAAATTGAGAACGTAAATGAAACACTGGGTAATATATTCCCTTTATGCCGACAAAGTTCCTGGCGAACGTTTACATCAACAGTCTCACCTGTGTTGAAAGGCTGCTTAGGTTTGAATATTATGGTTTTCTGATCATCGGCAAGGACCACTTCTCCGGAATGGTTTCCACTTGTTGTTCCGGAAACTAAAAACAGCTTGTTATTAATTGAAGACATGTTGATAGTATCGCCGAAACGAACAGCAATGGTCGTTTGTGTTGAATTATATTTTGAACCGGGGAGTGGGAAAAGGTATTGTACCAATTGAGGTTGAGCCTGGGTGTTTTTAACTTGACCAATTGGCAGAATGATCAAGAATACTATCAACAACCGAAAAAGTCTTGTGCTCATGTTTTGTTCTCCAGTGAAGTTATATTGGTTTCTTTGTACTTGGATTAAGACAGCTAAATCATATAAGGAAAACTCATATCATTAATTATGAGATTAATTATCGCACGGTTCATATAATTCGTCAAAGACGAACACATAAAAAATAGAAAGTGGATTGATCAAGTTTATTATAGGGTTTATAACAGGATTCGCCTTTCAGCCAAATACTGATATTACCCCTACCCTTTCACCAGCACCGACTTGACCTTCGACTTCAGATTCACCAGCCAGCCCTTTTCTCTTAATCCTCCCAAGAGAGGATAAAGGACCTGGCGAATGGTGAAGTATAAGAAGGTTGCGGCAGAGGCGGGGGGCATGTAGTTCTTACCGTAGATCGGCTCAATCTTTCTCAATCGCTCTGCAGCGCGCATAAATTCTGCTGTCTGGCGGGCTAACGAGCTGCTCATTTCATCTGCCGTAGGTGTGACTGGTTTTTCGTTGCGGAGCTGGCGGGCCTGGTAGATCAATGCTTCCATACGCTCGCCCATGCGTTCGAGGCTGAACTGCTTTTCCACCCGGTTACGGCTGTTCAGCCCCATCTGCTGCCTTTTTCGGGGGTTACGGATCAAATCGGCTAGAATGAGGGCGTACTGCTCGGCTTCAGTATCTTCCGTGCTGCGTGGGATTAAGGTGCCGCATTCTGGCGTAACCAACTCGCGCTGCCCACCTACATCGGCTCCAACCGGAGCAACTCCACTGGCCATGCCTTCAAATATGGTCAGCGAGATACCTTCGTTTTCAGAAGGCAAGAATAAAATATCCCCGGCTGTCATTAACTCGCGGACCTGAGCCTGGGGCGTGTCGCCTAAGAGGCGTACATTCTTTCGCAAATTTTCTTTATTAATGAAATCTTTTAGCCAGTCTTTTAAGGAACCATCTCCAATGACCAGGGAAACAAAAGGCAGGTTTTGCTGGTTTAAGAGACGCATCGTTTTGGCAAAGACATGAGGCTGCTTTTGCTTTTCCAGGCGACCAATATAAAGGATAAGGGCTTGTTCATCTACAATTCCTAACCGGGCGCGGACTTCGGCACGTTTCTGCTTATCTGGGTGCCAGTCATGGATGTCGACATTGGCAGTACATACCTCGATTCGCCTTTCCTCAGCCCCTTCATTTACCATCCAATTTTTGACCTGCTGGCTGGTGACCACGTGAAGGTCCAGGGAAGAATGGAACAGCATGGAAAGCCGCGGGAAGCCGCCATCCATCCAGTCTGGAGTTACAAAGTGGATGTAGTCAAGAATGGGAAGGTCTGGGAAGTTGGCTCGCAGGTAGGGGAGCAGCCGATATGCTTCCTGACTGGCAGTAATCAATAGAGCATCAAACTGGCGTGACTTAATCAGGTAAGTTAGAAAACGTGGGTATTCTGCCCATTCCAGGAAGTTATTCATTGGAAAAACATCTGGTGTGACCTTTTCAAATTCATGCTGCCAGGGGTTGTCGGAAGGCAGTGTGGTTGCAATGGTAATTTCCCAGCCCCGTTGAGAAAGCTGGTGCATTAAGTCGAGGTTGAACTTCTCTGCCCCACCTGTAACCATCCAGGGAGCCAGGAGAAGCAGGCGTGGATTTTTCTTCTGTAACTTATTTTCGCAAGGAGGTTTTTCTTTCATACAGATTAAATTCAGATCTGTACCCTTATTAATGTGAGGGAAACCGCCGTTCCATAGTGTGGGATAGCGGCGGTGGAACTCTTCTTGCTTCTCATGCAAGCGCTCTTTATTCAGATTTTCCCAACGATCTGTATGGCTTGAGCGGGTTCGGTACCAATGTAGAAATTCCTGAATGGAATCGCCCCAGTACCCTTTATCAGCAGCCCGGATCCAAAAGTCCCAGTCCTCCAGTCCACTGCGCATGGTTTCATCGTACCCCCCGACTGCCTGCCAGACTTCCTTGCGGATCATTACAATATGGTTGATCTTATTGTCTTTCAAATTCTCTTCCAGGTTTTGAAAGCCGGCGCGCCAGAGGTATTGATGTGCCCCAAAGCCCACCAGGTAACCGCCGGCGAAGGAGTATTGCGGAAAGCTTTCTAAAAACCAGAGCCATTTCTCAGCTGCTGTTGCCTCCAGAAGGTCATCGCTGTCGAGGTAAAGCAGGTATGTAGCACGCGCTTCCCGAGCGCCTGTGTTCCTCGCGGCAGGCAGACCCTGGTTCGATGCATGGTCAACCACCCGAATCCGGAGGTCCAATTGACGGTAAGTATCTAAAATCCGGAGGGACTCGGGGTCTGTGGAACCGTCGTTTACGATGATCCATTCCCACTGCTGCAAAGATTGCTGCATCACCGATTGGGCCGTTTCCTGGAAAACAGTACCTGTGTTATAGAAAGGCGTAACGATCGAGACAACTGGCTGAAGAAAAGGCTCTTCTGGTTTGTAGTTGAAGCAAGGCCGTTGACTGCTAACAGGCGTGTTTTGATAGTCAGGGTTTCGCGGATCGATCATAGTTACCTTTGCATTGTGATAACATTGGATAATGCCGAGCCCGCTTCCGCGGCATTTCCGGCTTGATGTTTTGCGGAAGACTTATTTGGCGAAGCAAAAAGTAGTGGCCAGAAAAGAAGTGCAACCAGGTAAGTTGCGTAGTGATAGCGGAAATTAGGAGCGATAACGATCATTGTGGAACTGATCGCCTGAAGCAAAATGGGCACAGTAAATACCACTGACTTTATATTCTTTTGCTTCAAAGAATAGATAACCGCAACAAGCAGGAATATATAAAGGAACAATGCCGGGCGCCAGACCAGCCAGTTGATATTAGTATCTCGAGATGTTTTTACGACAAAATCCTGAATTATAGTTTGTAGAATGGGGATCTTCGAATTGGGGGTGATCCCATAAGGATTTGAGTCAATCCAGTATTCAGCATGAGAAGGGTTCCGAACCTCACCAGCCGGGTCCCATATAATCCAGATCAGAGAACGATTGCAACGGTAATCATAGGCGAGGAGACTTGGGCTGAACTTGACCAGGTTAATCGCTTTTTGCACGAAAGCCTCATCTTGATTAAGTGGGTCATGGCGGTTGGCTTCTGTTAAGGAAGTAAAAACGCTACATTGCCAATCATTTACGAATGGATGCATAGTCTCCAAAACGGCATCCACCTGAGATCCAGGCACTGCACGCTCTACTATGGTATATAAGGATGTGGAATCTTCTAAAAGTGTGTTCGACTTTTGAACATGGGCCAGTTGATAACCTGGACCGGTAATTCCAAAATAAAGTCCCAAAAACAAACTGAAAGCAAAAGCCAGAGGTCTCCACTGCCGAAAAAAGACAAGTAAGAGGATCGAAAATGTTGCCAGAATGACCGGAAGACCATTATGTCTGAATAGAGCAGTCAGTGCGGCTGTAATGCCCAGTAAAATCCAGGCGTACCAGTGTGAGAAAAACTTACCTTTTGTCTGGACTGATTTAAAAATCAAAAAGGTAAATGCCAAAAGAGCTGTACTATAAGGGACATCTTTCCAAAGGGTGATAACCATGCTCCCATTTACTGGGGATATGCCAAAAAGAAAGCTGGCAATCCAGACCAGGGGAGTAGGGATCCCCAATGTTTCAAAATAGGCCAAAATGAGACCTGCTACCAGACCTAAGGCAATCACTTGTGCAAGGGCGACAACTGCGGGAGTTAAAGCAATTCGGGTCAATAGCCAGATGGTAAAGGTATGGAATGCAGGATGATGATCATAATATTGACCGCTTAGGACCTGCCTCCACTGATCGAGGGAATCTGCGCTCATCATCCCGGGCCAAAAGGCTAGCAGATAAATAAGCCAGATAAAGATCATAGGGAGTGCAAAGAGTAACCAACGATAACGAGAGCTTTGAGAAACAACTGGCGCAGTAAAACGAGCTACAAATATCACACTGACAGCAAAAAGGGACAAACCAATCCCGACTGCAACGCTAATAAAGAAAGCACCTTTTAGAAAAAGAGAGGATGCTAAAGATGCGTTCAAAACGATTGGATAAAGAACGGGAATATTATCTGTTAACCAAAAACCAGCGAAGAGAAAGGTTATGAGCCAAAAGGCAATCCAACGTTTCGAATATAATTGAAGTTGAGGGAACAAGAAGCGTGTCCAAACGAAATAACCCAAAAAGCTAAACAAGAACCATAAATATAGAAAGACTGTCACAAGATTAAGGCCATAAATGGGGGCTTCTTTTATCAGCAAGATTGAGTAAAAAAAGGCGAGGATGCCTCCTAATAAGCTGAAAGGGAGCCACTTTATAAGTTGTTGATGGATATAACTTTTCATAAAAAGGAAGTAACTTGGTTTTTTAAGAAACGATGAAATTATCAGTCAAATTCTTTAGGATTATATCATACGAGCTTTCTGTTCCAACCTTCTCCGGTAATCCGATCCTGAGCGGTTTCAATTCGATGCGATACTAATCCATACATTCACAATTTCAAGTAACCTGAAAATTCACAACCGAAAACCGCGCAATTCGCGCGGTTTTCGGTTGTCCTTTATCGATATGAACCTATTTGTTGAAACAGCGGGGAGGGCGGGCGACGATCAAAGAGTGACAATTTAGCACTCTTCGATCAAAGCGTGACGGATGCCGCTGCGGTCGCCACCTTTTCCGATATGCAAGGGAAAACATAAAGTGTCAGCCTCGTTTCAATAGTGTGTCGCCTGCAATTCGTTTTGCAGGCGACACTGCGTTTAAAAAGCCCCGGTCTTTCGAACTCAGACGAGTTAAGGATCGGAGGCTTTTTGAATTTAACAACGCTCAAACTCCTCGATGAACTCTTTCCTCCGTATTTCGCCGGTCAAGTTGCGCCGAAGGGGTATTTCTGGAAAGTCGTTTATGACCCAACGCGCATTGGCGAAGATCCGGGGCTATTTTATGGCAGCCACTTCCGGCTGATCGACATTCTGCCAACCTGGGATGAAACATCACCCTGGCCGGACGGGATCATTTTTCAGCACACCGAAACAGGCCAGCAGCTAACGTTTTCGGATGGCCAACCCCAGTATCTGAATTATCCCAAGAAAGCCTGCAAACTGAGAACCAGAAAATCGAGATCAGCCTCTCCAACTGCGCTGGTAAAAGGCTCTATGCCAGTGAACTACTGCGAGGACAGGAGACTGTGAATGGTGCGTGATTTCCAGCTCATTCGCACAGTCGACGTATCCGGCAGATCCGGTACAGGAATTGTCGCAGAAGGTGTCGTTTTTAGCGATGGCCTGGCTGTCTTGCGATGGCTGCGAGAGCCTTATGCGCTTGGTGTTTATGAGTCCCTTGAAGCATTGATATCCGTACACGGGCACGAAGGAAATACACACGTAACGTTTCGAGAGAAATCTTTATCTGAACCACATTCGTAATCGCAACATGTTCACCACAAGGAGGATCCAATGGCAGCAAAAATTATCACAGTCAGTAATCAGAAAGGGGGCGTCGGTAAAACAACAACCTCAGTCAATCTGGCAGCTTACCTGGCCAAAAACGGAAGCCGGGTGCTGTTGATCGATCTGGACCCGCAGGGCCAGTGTGCAACCAGCCTGGGTATGGATCCAGAGCAAGGCACCTTCTACTTGTTGATGATCTCGCAGGGAAGCGCGCATGAGGTTGCCTTTGTAAAGAAGTTCGTCCGGGAAACAGGCCGGCAAAACCTCCTCCTGATCCCTGGCAACCAGGCGACTGGTCAGGCTCAATCAAGTATTCAAGATAAACCAATTTCGTATCTGAAAGAAGTAGTGCGCACCTTTGCTCGGGATGGTATGGACTACATTATTTTTGATACTTCCCCATCGGTGGGTGGCCTTCAAGAACGGGCGATCTGGGCATCTGATTTTGTCATCATCCCCAGCGCAACAGAGTTTGCATCCCTTGAAGCTGTGGGCAATACAGCGGTCACGCTCCATGCGCTGAAAAAGGACCGGGCATGGACCGGGGGTCTGCTGGGTATCCTTCCAACCTTCTTCGACGACAAAACACGCGAGTCGCGCAACTCATATGGGGATCTGAAGCGGGATTTCGGGGAAAAGGTTCTTCCACCCATCCACTCAGCTACAGTCCTGCGTGAATGCTGGTCGGTCGGGAAAACGATCTTTGAGTATGCCCCTGAATCGCGGGCTGCACATGAGTATGAAATCTTCGGCGATCTGGTTCGAAAGTTTTAGGTGTACCAATGCCACGAAGAGATGCTTTTTCCATGCTGCGAAGCACCCAATCAGAGATCCCATCCGCTGACACACCCATACCAGATAGCCCGTTGGAAAATCTCAATATACCCTCCGTGGTCCGGCCACTTGATTTTATTCCCGCTGCTGAACCTCGCAAGAAGCGAGAGCGCGGTTGGGAAAAAGCGCACCGCGCAGAGGTTGCTACTTACCGGGGGATACCGCCGGAGACACACCAGGCGCTTCTCCAAATCGCGGATGCTTTAGGTGTTCCAGTGGATGAGATTGCCAGGGCGTTCCTTGAATATAGTCTTGAGCAATACCAGGCCGGTCTCCTGCTGTTGTATCCGCATCCGAAATCTCAGCGCATGACCCTTTTCCCCGATGGAAGTGAGGCGCAGAGCGCAGCGACACGTAAATGGCTTCAACAGGCGTTCCCTGTCAAAAAGGCAGACCGGAAAGGGAAAAAAGGAAAAACGCCAAAGAAGTGGGAAGCCAGAGTGACCTATCGAATTCCACCCAAATTAAAAACGGAGATCAAGCAAGTTGCAGACTCGCACTATGTAGGTGTTGGAGAGCTGGTGCTGTTCTTCTTCTTGCATGCGCTAAAGGCGTTTGAAACCCAATCGCTACAGCTTCAAGCGCATCCCAAGATTTCCGGAAATACGCTCTTTGAATAGCGGTGATGATGAATGGCGGCGTTGTTTGTCCAAATGTGCATACCGGAAAGAGTAGGCCATATTTGCGTCAACAACGCCGCTGACGTTCCGCTGACGTCAGGTTGACGTGTTTTCAGACGTTGCCGCTGACGTGACCGCTGACGCTGCCCGCTCAGGAAGCGCCCAGGGACGCCCGGCGGAACATGGACGAGGGAAGTATCCTCATCGCAAAATTCGCCTCAAAAAGCACTTTTCCTTTCGTTGTTGTCCTATCGATGCAGAAGTGATTATTCCATGACCTTCCTCTCCAACAACCTCGACTCACCACAGAAAATTTGGGACTGGATACTATCCGTGCTGCAAGCGGATATGTCCAAGGCGATGTACGATACCTGGGTTAAGCCGGCGCAGCCAATTTCATTTCAGGATGCTGTTTTTACGATCGGATGTTACAACCAGTATGCAGCAGACTGGATCAACAGCCGTTTGAGAACGTTGATCGAGCGCCAGCTAACAGGTGCTCTGGGACAACCGGTCAAACTATCCGTTGTGCTGCTGCATGATTTACCAGATGAGGAGATTGATGAAACGCCGGGTGTCGGGAAAGATGAGTCTGGGTTTTTGGACCTGGATGATCAAACGACCGAGTACCAACCGGTTTACGCTTCTCTTCGTGACGCCATTATTCAGCCGGACCGGGTTGTCAAGCTGCCAGTGTACTTTCTTCGCTGGCTGCCCTATGTTGGCGCCCGAACGATTTTTGAAGTAATGGGTCTATGGCAGGAGTATTATCTTTCGAGCCGTGGAAAACAGCCGAAGGGTGGTGAGAAGGTTGCCACCCGGATCGAAAATATTGGGCAGTGGGCAGGGGTCAGCCGCGCACAATTATTTCGGGACCTTGCGCCTGACCAGCCGTTGACCTGGTTTATGAACAAAATTGAGACCGACTACGAAACGGATCGCAGCACAGGACGTTCGAAGAAATCGGCGAACAAGTATGCGCTGTACGGCATTCCTCTTACTCCCGGTGATGCGGAAGATCTGGCGGCGTTTCTAAACAGGTTGCACATTCGGGAAAGGCCGGAACAGGCGCTGCGAGAGGCAATCGCTGCTCAGCCGAAGCAGATCCTGCAATACCCGTTTCGTTCTCCGCCAGAAGGTTTCCACAAGATGTCTCCGCGTCGAATCACTGTGCATGAGGTGATTCGAGAAGCACTGGGCCACCGGTTGAATGCAGAACAGGCCGATCTGGCAGACAAGCTGGCCGACCGTTTACTTGCGCCGGGTGACTTTCTTTTGGTTCGCTGGTACTTCCTCCAACACTGGCTGCCGTTATTGGGTCCCAATGCGGCGATGATGATCCTTTTACTGCGCAACTTATGCTACTTCAACGATGAGACAGGGGAGATCCGTGAGGATGTCTGGATCGAGGGAGGTAATACGGTGTTGGCGGCAAGGCTTGGAATTGACAATCCCAGGCAGATTGCCCTTTTGTTCCCTGCGACGTTGACACGAGGATGCCATAAAGAAAAGCTGACCACCGCCACAAACCAGGAGATGGTCAGGCGACAGCGCATTCAAGAATGGGTGGCGTGCTTTGTAAGACGCACAGAATATCGCCCGAACAACGGAGACTATGATTGGCGCTTCCATGTTCAGCGAATGGATCCACTGCTTCCCGAACACGAGCAGGTCAAGCAGGCGGCCTTTCAGCTCCTGTTTTCCGCTGATGATCAAGGAGTTCTGGGTGAGCTTTACCGACTTCTTGACCTGCATCCGAATGATTGTTTTGAGACTGTCAAAAATAACGGAATGATTGTTTTGAGACTCTCAAAAAATGGGAATGATTGTTCTGAGACTCTCAAAATTGTCCTGAATGATTGGATTGAGACGGTCAAGATGCTGCCGAACGATTGTTTTGAGAACTCTTTTAAAGATTCTCAAGAGCTTTAAAGATTCCCAAAAAGAGAAAGAAACCTCACCCAACCAAGATTCACCCAGGTTTCCTGAAATTCTGCCTGCTGGGGTGGGGGAAAGGGAACACAAAAAACGGGTTTGGGAACTGGAAGGGCTGTTACGGAGGGTGAATTCGCGGGTTCGGGAAACCATAATCACCCAGGAGAAAGACGCGCTTGCGCTTGTTTCCTGGATTCTTTACGGGGTAGCCAACCTGGCCATCCAAAACCCTTTAAGCCTGGCCGTGGCAAAACTAACTGACCAGCCTCAGATAAGCGCCGGTGGCGTCTTTGACCGCCTTGCCAAACTTTCTGTGGAGGATTTCGCCGAGGAATACCGTGAGGCGCTCACCTGGCAGGGCAGTTTGAATGTGGATTGGCGAACAGCTTTCAAAGGAATTGAACGCGAGCGTTTGATGCTTCTGGCAGATCTTCTCGACCTATCGATTGATTTCAGGCGAAGACGCCTGATCACCGAATACCATCATTTTTCGAAAAGGAGAAAATTCGTATGCCGCTCGGAAATCACACCTGGAACATTGGGGATATCAACGGAGATATTTACTTTGATAAACATACCAACAAGGAAGGGCTAGAGGTGCCGTTTATCCGGTTGCTGATGATCTGTAACGGAACAGCCCAGGCAAAGCCCATTTACGGGTTGCGAATTGTTGCGTATGGCGCATTGGCGGAAATGGCGTATGGGTTCCTGAAAAAAGGCAGCCGGATTGGCGTTGAGGGCCATATACAGCAAAGAGATCGGGGAAATAACCTGCCTCCCGTATTTGAGATCGTTGCGGACCACATCGAGTTTATCCGGCACATTGATTATGAACGGGGCAGCCAGGTGATTGAGAGCCTCAAGGCACGTGACCGGGTAAAGCCACCACGTGGGATGAACTGGCAAACCATTCCTGAAATTACCTGTGGTTATTCAGAAGGAGACGAGAACAATGTCACCGTCCGGTAGTCCACATGACATTGAAGTCTCCGAAGAACTGCTCCAGCGTGCCGGTCTGATCCTGCTGGCAATTCTTCTTGTCTTTACAGTTATAGGCGCTTTCACCTCACCGTTGGACGAAAATGGTCAACCTGTTTTACTTCTACCTGAAGTAAAGGCTTTTGAAGATTATCGCCGTTCCGGGAATCTGTGGATCAACCAGATGACTGATCTGGATTCACAGATCTCTGGTGTATTGGCGAATGAGCATGCCGGCGATCTATTCACACAATCGCGACAGGCCCAACAGATGCTGCAAACCGCTGTCAGCCTGGCCAAGGAAATCGACCAGGTGGATGCACCGATCGCTGCTGCCGGCATCCAAGATCAGTTTTATGCGACTGTCATGGTGTATCTGGAAACAGCGCGATTGACAATGCGTTGGGTAACAGCTCCTGAAGAAGCTTTGAAACAAGAGATCGAACAGAAACTGGGGCAGGCCAGGAATGGGAGAGCAACTTTGGAGAAGAACCAATGGCTGACGCGGCCCTGACAAATCAACAAACGCAACAGGCGGACCTCATTACTGGCGCTTTTCTAGGTGAAATTGACAAAGAACAAGCGAGCAGATATCAGGAGTTACAACAGTTGTATTCGGTAGCCCACAGCGGTTTAGTTTCTTTTCTGACTCTGCTTGATCCGGATTTCATCGAGAAATGGATGAAAAGTGGAAAGTCACTTTCACAGCTTGATGATCGGTTTGTCCAGATGCGTGTAACGGACTTGCTCAAGAACTTGCGGGAGCGGGCCGTTATGACCGTAGATAGTAATCAGGAAAAAGGAAAACAATGCATCCATGAACTGGAGAACCAAATTCTGGAACTGCGTTCCACGCTTGATCAGGTGAACAGGCGTGTCCAGGAATTGGAAGAAGAGAAGCGGACGCTAATTGCGCAGAAAGTGGTGCAACAACAGGTCGAGCAGTTGGTTCAAAAAGAAAAGCCGGGAATATCCCAAGTGGAAAGAAGCCTGGCCGCAGCGCCGGCTACACATGGGATGGAAGAGCCAGAGTGGATGGCGGAATGGCGAAAGAAGGTAACCTTTGACAGGGATGCAATGATTGTCTCTCTAATTGGCGAAACGGGTGTATCACGCCGCCCGTTAATCATTCGACTGGTTGCCCCGCGGATGGGCGTAAAGCCGGAAAACAGCGCCATTGTAGATGCGCTGAACCGAGTAGAAAAACGAGAGCTGATTGAAAAGCTAGATGTATTTGAGAAAAGAGGGTCAGAAACTGGGGGAGCTTTACCCTATTTATACCGCCTGACAGAACAGGGACGGCAAGCGTACTGGCTGTTGTCTGGCAAGAATGCGGAAGAATGTGAGTTCGATGTATTGATGAAGCGGCATAAAACGCCAGAACACACACTTCTTAATATGAAGGCAAGGGAATTTCTAGAGGAACATCAGGTTTATCAGGTACTGCTGACTTCAGCGTCTTTGACCCTGCCGGATGGTCATAAGTTTGAACCGGATATCACTGCAAAGGATATGGCGACAGGAGAGCTGGTTTATATCGAAGTCGAGCGAGAGGCGAACAAGGACGTTCAGACGCGAACGCAAAAATGGAGAGGCTTTTATTCTGCTTCCAATGGGATTATTCGGGTCATTTGCGATAAACCTGGATTCATGCGGAAATTAGCAAGCGAGATCAATTTTGCACTTTCCGGGCTGCGCTTCGCTACATATATTACCAATATGGAAGAAATTGAAGAAACGCTGGCTAACAAAGGGCATATTTGGGTGATGGAACGAAGATGAAGTTTGACCGACCCGCAAATACTAGAGTCGTAAGAACCGGGTAATTCCGGCGCTTATACCAGGT
>CAVUJS010000001.1:0-66228 GCA_963741885.1 uncultured Chloroflexia bacterium | reverse complement strand
GCGTATAAGGCCCATTGGCGATATACGCCAGGCTTGTCCCATCGGCGGACCAATCGAAAGCATCTGGCTGCTGGCTGGCGTAGAAGCGGTAGGTCTGGGAATCGGCCTGGTTGGCCCAAGCCAGGCTGCCATTTTGCAGGTTGAGCAGCGCCAGGCTGCCTGGTTCAGTCGAACTAAAAAATGCCAGCTGCGACTGCGCCGGCGAGAAGTGATAACTGGCTGGGGCATTCCGCGTCAGGGCGATGCTCTGCAGCAGGCCGCCATCCAGCGGAACCAGGTACAGCCAGCTGGCCTGCTCGGCCTCCCGCAGACCGCGCAAGGCGATGAACTGCCCATTCGCCGACCATTCGGGTATGCCGTCCCAGGCGATGCCGGGCGCGTTGGTCAGCTGCATCAGGCGGCTGCCGGCCACGTAAATAACATATAATTCTTTCTTGCCGCTGCGGTCTGAGAAAAAAGCCAGCCAATCCCCGTCCGGCGACCAGGCCGGGTCGGTATCTTGACCGGGGTCCTGGGTGAGGTTGGTCAGGTCTGGCTCGCCGCCAGCTGCCGAGGCATTCAGCAGGTAGATTTCGGCGTTGCCATCCATGCGCGCCTCAAACGCTACCAGGCCCTGGAAGGTATGCGGTATCGTGGGGGTGAGTGTGGGCTGCACCACGGTCGGCGCGGCGACCGGTTCGCGCGCGGGCGACGGGGCCAGCACCTGGCGGTAGAACAAGAAGCCCAACACCAGCAAGGTCACCAGCGCCGGCTGCCAGGCGCGCGCCAGAAAATGCCGCCAGTGCTCGCGACGCTGTTTGTAACGCAGCACGCCCGGGTTTACGTTTCGCAGGGCCGAATTTACACTGCTCCAGCGCTGGCGCAGCGCGTGGCGCAGGTCTTTCTCGGTCTCCAGCAGCCGGGCGCGGTAGGCGCGGCATTCCGGGCAGCGCTCCAGGTGCGCTTGCAGCGCCGCCCACTGCTCGTCGGGCAGCCGGCGGTCAAGCAACTCGCGGATCAAACGCTGAGCTTGCCGGTGGCTGATCTCGATCATGCCATTACCCTTCTAACGCTTTGGCGATTTGCTCCCGCGCGGCATCCAGGCGGGCATGGACTACACCCTCATTCAAGTTCAACAGGCGGGCAACCTCGCTGACCGGCAGATCGTGATAATAACGCAGCACCACTGCCACGCGCAGCTTTTCAGGCAGCCCGCGCACGGCGGTCCACAGCGCCGCGTCGCCGGGTAAAAGGCGCGCATCAGGCTCTAGCGTCTCAACTGGCGGGGCCGGTTCAACATTCCCTACGTTGGCTGCCGGGCTGGCCGTGCCAGAGGGGGGAAGATCACCAGCAGGCGCGGAGCGCCGCCCAAATATCCGCTTTTGCAGGCGGCTAATCCCCCGGCGGAAGCGCCAGCGCCGGTAGCGGCGGCGGCTGACGCGGATGGCCAGGGAATACAACCAGGTCTCGAAAGGCACCTCCTCACGGTAGCGGCCCAAACGGTCCAGCGCAGCGATGAAAGTCTCGCGCGTGGCCTGTTCCGCCTCCTGGACCGCCTCGGCAGCCGCGCTGGCCTGCCAGCTTGGGTTGGCGGGCGCGCCAGCGGGCGCGGGAGCGGGGGTGTCATCGATCACCGACAGCGCCAGTTGAAAGACGCCGCGCTGGTACGTGCGCACCAACGTTTCAATCGCCTTTTCATCGCCGGACTGGCAGCTCTGCAAGAATTGGCTTGAAATCATACAGTTAATCATACCCGATTCTGAGCCCGAAACCAAAGCAACTGTAGGGGGATGATCAGGGGAAATGCAGTTAAGTATTTTTTGTAGATTTAAGGGATGGCGGGGGGAAAAAGAACACCTCATCCCCGGCCTTCAGGAACAACCCTTATTTCTGGGTCTCTAGGATTCAGCGTGGTTTTAGGGAGAAATGGCTTCGCCATTTCTCCCTAACCACGCCAATTCCCAAAGAGCCTTATTTCTTATGGAGTCCAATCCAGGTTTTGGACGGGGACGGGGGAGAGCCAGGTGGGTTGGGCTAGGGCAGTGCGGGCGGCGATTAAGTCCAGGCCCCACAGGCCGCTTTCCGTGCTGTAGACCATGTAGCGCCCATCGGGGGACCAGGCGGCTTCGTAGATCGTATCTTCTACCGCTGCCAGCAAGATCAGCTTGTTGGAGGCCAGGTCGTAGCGCTCGATGAAGGCTTTATAGCGGTCGGTGGGCTTGCCGCGCAGGATAACGCCCAGGCCGTCATCTGGCAGCCAGACCAGGCCCCCCGCGTTGATCGGCGCGCCCTGGTAGTCCTGCCCCAGGGCCAGCGGCTGGCGCTGATAGCCGTAGGGTGGGTAATCCGGCGGGTGGACAGAGCCCTGCCGGGGGGCGGTAAAGCGCGGGCTGCTGTCAAAAGCGCCGCCGGTATTGGCCTGGCTCTGGCTGCTGCTCAGCGACCCGCTGCTCGCCAGCGACCCGCTGCTCGACAGCCCGCTCTCGCCAGCGACCCGCTGCTGCCGGTGACCGTGATCGGGCCCAACTGCGTGCCTTCCACCCCGCCGCCGCTGTTCACCGCGGGGCTGCCGCCCGCGGTTTGCCCCGGCGAGGAGGGTTTCCCCGGGTTCGCGCTGGAAGTGGGCGGGTGCGCGGCGCTCACCTGGCGCAGTTCCACCAGCGCCAGGCCGTCGTGCTCAGTCGCGGGCGCAACCAGCGCCACGAAGGGGCTGTTAGGGGCTGCCGCCAGTCCATTGAGGCCAGAGAGATCTGGCCACTGGGCGAGGACGTTGACTTTCAGGCGTGATCTGGGATCGTCAGGCAGGCTGATTGCCAGCAGACTGGAGAGTTTGCCCGGCGAAGGATATTCGGCGAGGAATAAACTGCGCCCATCCGATGACCAGACCGGGGCGACATCCGCGACGGGCTGGCCAATCTGCAGGTAGCGGGACCAGCCGCCCTGCACCGATAGCAGCGCCAGGTAATGGCTGCGGCCGGTGCCGATCAGCACCGCCAGCAAAGGCCCGCCCGGCGTGCTTTCTGGCGACCAGACCGGGCAGCCATACACCGCAGTAACCGGCGGCGGGCCGTTTTCAGGCAGATGATCCACGTTCGAAACCTGGCGCAGGCTGCCGCCCGCCAGCTCGAGCACATACACTTCTTCCCGCCCCTGAGGCTGCGCCGGTACGGGCAAGTGAGCGGGCATGAAGCCAATCACAGGCTCGCCGCCACCCCCGCTGGTGACGCTGCTGCTCTGGCTCCCACCCGTGAGGTCGGAGCCCCCGCCGGTACCGCTGCCCACCTCGGGCGCGTTGCGCACCACCAGCGCCACAGACTGCCCGTCTGGCGACCAACGCGTGCAGCGGTTTTCAGCGGTGCTGGCGGTCAGCACCTTGCCGCCGGTGCCGTCGGGGTTGGCCGAGACGACCACACTGACCGTGTTGTTCTGGACGGTATAAACCAGCTGGCCGTTGGGCCCGCCGGGGCGCCGGCTCAGGTCAGACTGCGGCAGGCGCGCCTCGGCAGCCCAGGCCGGGCGCGGAACAATAGCCAGCGGCCGGCCCAGACGGCGCTGCGGGCGGACGCTGGGCAGGCTGAGGTTATGCGGGTCGCCGGTCAGGCGCACGATTGTGCCTACCGCGGCGTCGGCGCTGATGCCGGGCAGATCCCGGCGGTAATTAATCAGCCGCCCGGGCATGCGCACGGCATAGATGCCGCGCTGCGTTTCGCCCGGAACGCGCCCCACCACCACCAGCCAGCGCCCATCCGGCGACCAGCTGGCGCGGTCCAGGCCGCCATCCACACATAAGGCGCCAATCGAGGCGATCATGTCGTCCGCGCCGCGCAAAGCCACGCCGCGCACCTGCAAGGTAGCGCAGCCCACCGGGCGCGGGCCAGCCTGGTTATTGGCGCGCGCGTCGCTCAGGTCCTCCAGGTAGACCACTGTGCCACCGGGCGACCAGCTGACCGCGCTGAAGGCATTGGGCCAGGGCGAGCTTGCGATCTGCAAGCTGTGCTGGTAATCAAAGAACAGCGAAACGGCATCGTTCAGGTCGCGCACGGCGACCACCTGCGAACCCACCGTCGGCGGCACAAAGGATGTTTCCGGGTGCGCCGGATCTTTGGCAGTGAGCGGGCTGCCGGGGCTGAGGGAACTCCCGGCAATATAGACCAGGCTGGCCCCGTCCGCCGACCAGTCCAACCCGGAACCGGGCTGCGGCTGGGCAGCCTGGTCATTGAGCGGCCATTGAGCAGAAATATGCTCGGTGTTATCCAGGTTCATGACCTCCACCCCAGCGGCGCCGTTAGCGGCAGCGGCGTTAGCGGCGGCGCCGTTTCCGGCGGCGGCGTCATGGTTCACGCGGAAGGCCAGGCGGTGGCTGTTCGGGGCAAATTCAGGGGAAAAGCCGCCGCGCGTGCCTGCCAGGGGCCGCGGCGCGGAGCCATCCAGCGGCACAAGGTATACCCAACTCTCGCCGCCCTGCTGCTCGCGAATGCCGGTCAGCGCGATCCACTTGCCATCCTCCGACCAGGAGGGCGGCCCCTGCCAGGTGATGCCCGGTTCGCGCGTCAACTGCACCAGGCGCGTCCCCAGGACATTGGTGACATACAGCTCAAACTTGCCTTTTTCGCCCGGCGTTTCGGGCCGGTTCGAGAGGAAAGCCAGCCATTCACCGTCCGGTGACCAGACCGGGTCGGTATCTTCGGCAGGGTTGTTGGTCAGGTCCACCGGTTCCGCGCCAGAGTTGAGCAGGTAGATCTCACTATCGCCGTTTGGCGCGCCATCCCGGCGGGCGGCATAGGCGACCACTGCCGGGAATTCTCCCGGGCCAGCGGTAGGCAGCAGGGTAGGCTCGGGTGTAGCCGCAGGCAGGGGCGTGCTCAAAAGCGCGCTGGCAGATTGCGGCGAAGCCTCGGCGGGCGGGGGCGCGCCGAACAACTGGCTGAGATAACGCGGCCCGCCGATGCCCAGAAAGAGCAGCACCGCCACAACCACCATACCCAGCGAGGAAGAGCGCCGCCGCCAAAGCTCGCGGCTCTGCCGGCCCGCCAGCACAGCCTGGGGAATGCCTTCCCCAGGGCCGGGCAGCAGGTCCCAACCGTTGTGCACCGCGCGGCGCAGATCTTTTTCGATATGCGCCAGCTCAGCGCGGTACACGCGGCATTCGGCGCAGGTCTCCAGGTGCACCTGGAGCGCGTCCCACTGGCGATCGGGCAGTTGATGATCCAGGTCCATGCGCAGCCACAGCCGCGCTTGCTTGTGACTAATTTCGATCATAATTCTAAGAATAAAACAATTCAGCTAATCCAGCAAGGGAAAGTAGATGATTAGTTAGGGTAAACGCATCTTAGGTCTAGACAAGTAAGGAAAAAACCGGTATCTTGCCTAAAAACGGAGGCAAAATGCCGGAACCAATCAGCGAAACAATCGAGAAGCACTTTGGGAACATCCCCGAACCGCGTTTAGAACGCACGCGGCTATATGAATTGATGGAAATCTTGGTGATTGCAATCTGCGCGGTGATCTGTGGTGCGGATAGTTGGGAAGATATCGAGGATTTTGGGCATGCCAAAGAAACCTGGCTAGGCACCATCCTGGCGTTACCCAACGGGATCCCTTCGCATGATACCTTTCGACGGGTGTTTGGGTTGATCGATGCGGAAGCCTTTCAACGCAGTTTTGTGAGTTGGGTGCAAGCTGTGACAGAACTGATCGGCGGACAGGTGGTTGCGGTGGATGGGAAGAAGCCGCGTGGGTCACAAGAGCGCGGCATCGGGAAAGGGGCGATCGACATGGTCAGTGCCTGGGCGAGTGCCAACCAGGTGGTGTTGGGCCAGGTAAAAGTGGACGACAAGTCCAATGAGATCACCGCCATCCCCCAACTGCTGCGCATGCTGGCGATCAGCGGCTGTATCGTCACCGTCGATTCGATGGGTTGTCAGGTGGAGGTGGCCCAGACTTGTGTGGATCAGGCGGCCGATTACGTATTGGCGCTGAAGGAGAACCAGCCGCATCTGTACGAGGATGTTACCCGCTTATTCGCCGATCTGGAGGCCAGCCAGATGACCGCTTACCCCTACGACTATGCTGAGAGCTTTGACAATACCCACGGCAGAGCCGAAAAGCGGCAGTGCTGGACCATTGCTGAACGGGAGGGGGTGCAACAACTGCGCGGAGCCAAGCGCTGGCCCAAGCTGGTCTGTGTCGTGCGGGTGCGGCGGGAATATCTGGAGGGGCAGGAGAAGAAGCGTGAAGACCGCTACTTCCTCTCCAGTCTCTCAGGGCAGGCCAAGCAACTGCTGTGGGCTGTTCGCTCTCATTGGAGCGTGGAAAACAACTTACATTGGGTGTTGGACATCGCCTTCCGCGAGGATGACTGCCGGGTGCGCAAAGACAATGGCCCGCAAAACTTCACCGTTTTGCGTCACATCGCCCTCAACTTGCTCAAGCAGGAGAAGACCTCTCGGCGCTCCATCAAGGGGAAACGCCTGCAAGCCGCCTGGAATTCCGACTACCTGGAAAAAGTGTTGGCTGGCCTGACTTCCTTGGCCTAACTTGTCTGAACATAAGATGCGTTTACCCTAGATGATTAGTAGGGGGTCCGCATCACTAACAACAGGTTGAAAATCACCAGGCAGGCCTTCATGAAGATGACGAAGATCAGGAAGCTGAAGGCGGTGTTATACATACGCACGATGCCTGGGGGGACATCATGTACTTTTGCCAGGCGGCGCTCGGTGTAAGCGCCAAAGGCGATCACAAACACGATCAGCGGAACAATCACCCACAGGCTGTTGGCAAAAACCAGGATCGCCAGCGCCCCCACCCCTTCCAGGATGAACAGCCAGAAGCGCGGCGCGGATTGCGAAGGCGGCAGGGGCTTGACCCCCACCCAGGCTTGCAGCGTACTGCGAAAATCAAAGTCCCCATCTCGGGCCAGGCCATAGGGGACCAGCAGCGTCACTCCCTCGACCGTCTCGACCTGGAGACCATCTTTGCGCTCCTGCGCTTCTTTCAAGTCCGCGCGCATCAGGCGCATAGAGTTGGCTTCCAGCTGGCGGTAAGCCAGGCCGGCTTCGTCAATCTCATAGCGGGCAGAGTAGAGGATGCGAATTTGCTGGCGGTAGTTGAAGAAGATAATGAAGAAGTACGCCAGGGCAATGATACCCACCAACGGCCCGGCGAAAGACCAGTTGACCGGGCGGCCAAACCAGGCCAGATACAGTCCAAACAGGAGAAAACTGAGCGTGGTGATGCCCTGGAAACGCCAGAAGGCGTGCCGTAAAAAACGGCGAATCGTTTCTGGCGCCAGCGCATACGAGCGTAACAAGATTCCCTCCTGCGAGGATTATACCGAGGAAAGGCTCAGCCAGGGTTAAGCGGAGATCAAGGGCAGGTCAAGAAGCCGGTTCTCGATACCACTCCATGGCGCGTTTTTCATGTTCTTTAACAAACGCGTCTTTGCCGGCGATGTAGTGATCCATATCTTCTGGGAAAAGGCGGGCGAGTTTTTCTTTCAGATGCGCATACTCCAGCGCAGGTTTGGGGTGCGCACGCATGTAGTCGCGGAAAGCCAGGTGGCGCAGGATCTGCGGGTCGCCCGACTGGTAGGCGTGCAGATGGTGCGAGCGCAGGTCGGAAGTGCCCTTATAAAAGAAGCGCCGCCCGGGAATGCCGTATTCCCCCACAGCATGATAGCCCAGCTCTTGCAGTTTGGGGATAAGCTCATCCACTGCGTCAATGTCGCTTACAATGACCAGGATATCGATGATCGGCTTGGCGCTCAGGCCGGGCACAGCGGTACTGCCAAAGTGGTGGAACGATAGGGCCAGGTCGCCAAAAACCGCTTCTAACGCCGCCGCCTCCTCTTTAAAGCGCGCCGGCCAATCTGTCTGATAAGACTGGACTTCCACAAAGCGAGGCATGTCAGATATCTTTAGACATAATCAGCAGCGTGGTGCGTTCGACCCAGCCGATTTTCTCCCAAAAGGCGCGGCCGTCCGCGTTGGCAGTATAGACGAAAAGATGACATTTAGCGATGTTTTGCGCTTGCAGCGCCGCCAGGCAGCGCGCGACCAGCGCCCGCCCAAGGCCCTGCCCGCGGCTCCCGGCGCGCACCGCCAGATGATGCAGGTAGCCGCGCCGCCCATCATGCCCGCACAGCACCGCGCCCAACAGCGCGCCATCCGCGGCGCGGGCCGCGAAACTCAGGCCGGGGTTGCGATCCAGGTAGCGGGCAATCGCCTCAGGCGCATCGGCGGAAGAAAGGCCAATGCCTTCCGACGCCTGCCATAGGGCCAGGGCATCGGCGTAATCGGCCATCGTCAGGGGTTGGATCAGGGCAGTCGGGGGGTCTTTTTGTATCACCGTAAAAAATCTCCAAACCCAGGCAAAACGCCTTACTCGCTGGTCCCTTCGACCTCTTCAATGGCCGTAATTGGGTCGATGCCAGCGTACAGCACGCGCATCAAGCCGGGGAAATATTTATCCATGGTCAACACGTTGGCATAAATCAGGTGGCGCATTAACGGCTCGGCCAGGTCCACATCTTCAATATCCACACTAGTCTTGTAGCGGATCTCGCCATCCGCGTAATCCAGTTCAAAGTCACCAATAATCATACCGTAATTGGCGCGGGTGATAAACTCGGCCACCTCCGTCAATTTGTTATCCGGGGCGCGCACCGGAAAGATCGAATAAAAAACGAACTGCTCCTGTTCCGTGCGCTCCTGAGCGTAACAGGTAAACTGCCCATTCTTCCCCTCAAAACCGGTCTTATAGACCGTGCGCCCCTCAATTAAATTATAGGGCCAGTCATCCTCCTGAAGAAAATGTTCAATTGCATCTAAAATTCGTCCCATTTATACTCTCCTTATGCGAAGCAATCGCAATGTTCACGTTCAAGGTAACCCCCTCAGGTTTATTTTACCGATAATTTGGAAGATTGGCAAAATTTGATCCATTTCGGGGTGGAAACACCAGGGCGCTTGCGAAACGAAAATCGTGGGGAAGAGAGGGAGGGACACCTCATCCCGCGGTTCGCCACCCCTTCTCCTTGCGTTGGGCAACCTATCCTTGCGGCGAACCGGACCTTCTCCATCAAACGCAAAACCGGCGTTTGATAGAGAAGGGTGTCTTTTTGCGGATCATCATGGGTTGACCTTCCCCCGAATTAGTGGACACAAAAGATGGATAAATCCAGTACACTAAGACCGAACGGAGAAAGATCATGAGTGACAAGAAATATCGCGAATATACGGAAGAATTCAAATTAGAGGCACTGGCTTTGTTGAAACGCAGCGAAAAAAGTGCCCAGCAAATTGAGCGAGAATTGGGGATCACGCCCGGGATGCTGCTGAAATGGCAGAACCGGTACCAGGTGGTTGCGCCGGAGGGCCAGAAAGCCAGCCTGGAACCGAACGATCTGGAAGCGGCCAGACGCGAAATCCGACGCTTAGAACGGGAACTACGGGAGATCGCCGAAGAGCGGGAGATCCTAAAAAAAGTAGTCAGCATTTTCTCCCGGAAAAGCGCATGAAGTACACCTTCATCGATGCCCATCGGGAGGAGTTCCAGGTACGGCGGATGTGCCGGGTATTGGGGGTGCAACGCAGCGGGTACTATGCCTGGCGCAAGCGTACGCCCAGTGACCGGGCGCAGGCCAACGAAGCGCTGTTGGTGCTGATCCGGGCGGAATATGCCGCCAGCCGCAAGACCTACGGCAGCCCACGCATTCAGGTCGTCTTGGGGCGCAAGGGCGAGCGCTGCGGACGCAACCGGGTAGCGCGCCTGATGCGCCTGGATGGACTATGCGCCTTGCCCCGCCGCAGTCGCCGTCCAGTGACCACCCAACGGCAAGCGGGCGTGGTGCCCGCTCCCAACCGGCTCAATCAGGACTTCAGCGCGGTGGCCCCGAACACCAAATGGGTCAGCGACTTCACCTACATCGAGACGGGCGAGGGCTGGTTGTATCTGGCGGTGGTGTTGGATTTGTTTTCCCGCAAGGTGATTGGCTGGGCGATGCGCCCCTCGATGGACACCCCGCTGGTGGCCGACGCCCTGCGCATGGCACTGCTCGACCGCCAGCCCCCCGCCGGGCTGCTGCACCATTCCGACCAGGGCTGCCAGTACACCTCCGCCGCCTACCTGACCTGCCTGACAGCGGCCGCGGCCCAGCTCTCCATGAGCCGGGTGGGCAACTGCTACGACAACGCGGTCATCGAGAGTTTCTTTGGCACCCTCAAAACCGAGTGCGTGACCGGCCCCTTTGCCACCCGTGCCCTGGCACGCACCACCATCTTTGAGTATTTGGAGGTCTGGTACAATCGTCAACGTTTACACTCGTCTTTGGGCTATTTCAGCCCGGTTGATTTCGAATACAATCTCACCCTTTAATTCTGTCCACTCTACCGGGGCAGGGTCAGGGAGATTGGTTGATTGGGTGGCGGGGACGGGTCACTTTGAAAATAAGGGTTCGCCGACATTTGTAACGTGAATTCATCTGCATCGTTAGCCCAATTGAAGGGTAGGCGAAGGGCGCCTGCGTATGGCTGATTGTGCAAATCACCGCAAGGACGGGTTGCCCAACGCAAGAGAATGGGGCGGCGAACCGCGGAGTGAGGTTTTATGCTTTCCTCGCAAAACTTCTCCTGCACGATTTGCCGTAGCGCCTTTTTTAGGCTATGATTAAACTGTCATTCTGTTTGTAAAGGGCATAGCGTATGAATCTACCGCCGAAATCACCCGCGCTGCTGGTCGATCGACCCAACGAGTATGAAAGGTTGGTCGCGTTTCTGCTCGACCAGCGCTTTTTCCTGCCCGTCGCGATCAATACCTCGCTGCCTGGTGGGCGCGGCTTTGGGAAGACCAGCCTGGCGCGCGCCGTTTGCCGCGATCCGCGCGTGTTGGATGCCTTCGCCGATGGCATCGTCTGGCTGACGCTGGGCAGCCGGCTCACTCCGCTGGAACTGATGAGCCATATGGAGAACCTGATCTATGATCTGACCGGCCAGCATACCGCGCTGGAAAACCTGGAAGCTGGTGAGCAACGCCTGCACGAACTGCTGCATACGCGCCAGACGCTGCTGGTAATCGATGAAGCGGATGACGAAGAGGCTATGCGGCCCTTCTTGCAGGCCGGGCCGGGGGGCGCCTGCTTGTTGATCACCCATGCCGACAGCAGCCTGCCCATCTCCGCCCGGCGCGTGCCAGTGGATATCATGATGCCGCGCGAGGCGGTCGCGCTGCTGCTGTTGGGCCTGCCGCCGATCCTCGACGAACTGCCCCAGGGTGAGGCGCAAGCTGCCCGCCCGCTGAACCGCATCGTCAAGATCGTGGAAGGGCTGGCCGACCACCTGAACGATTGGCCGCTGCTGCTTTCCCTGGTCAATGGTTTGCTGCGCAGCGCCTTCCCGGCTGGACTGAGCGGCATCCCTGCCCGAGACCTGTTGAGCGCCCTGGAAGGGGTCCAGGCGGCGCTCAATCGTCTGGCGCTGCCGCCGGGCTGGCGCATTGACGACCCGCAGGCTCGCCAGCGCATGCTGAACGGCGTCGTCGCGGCCTGCCTGGAAGCGCTTTCCGAGGCCGACCGGGCGCATTACATGGACCTGGCAGCCTTCACGGCGGGGGAAGAAATCCCCCTGGCAGCCGCGGGGGTGCTGTGGAACCTGGACCTGTACCAGGCGCGCGATCTGGCCGTTCGTTTGGCGGACCACGCTTTACTGAGCTTCAACCTGGAGCGCGAAACGCTCTTTCTGCACCCCGCGCTGTACCACTTTCTGTATGAGCAGGCCTGGGCCGGGCAGCTGCCGCAGCTGCATGCCCGCCTGGTGGATGGATACAAGGCGCGCTGCTCCAAGGGCTGGGCTTCCGGCCCAGATGACGGCTACTTCTTCCAGCATCTGGCCCGCCACCTGGATGCCGCCGGGCGCCAGACCGAACTGCAATCCCTGTTCTTCGACTTTGACTGGTTAGCCGGTTTCCTCAACAGCACCCCCGTGCGCGGCGGGCGTTCCAGCAACCTGTATGACCTGCTGGGCGATTATGAACGCGCCCTGTCCACCGCGCTCGACCGCCAGTCCGCGCAGATGCGCCTGGTGCAGGATGCCCTGCTGCTCTCCGCCCCGGTGCTGATGCGCGACCCCGCCCAGCTTGCCCCGCAGCTTTTAGGGCGCTTAATGCCCTTCAATGAGCCGGAAATTCAGGCGATGATCTCGCGCGCCCGCGAATGGCATTCGGGTTCCTGGCTGCGCCCGCTGGCCGCCTGCTTTACTCCACCGGGAGGCAATGAGGTGCGCAGCATCAGCGGGCACGGTGACTGGGTCACCGGGGTGGTACTCCTGCCGGATGGGCAGCGGGCCGTTTCCAGCTCGCTGGACGGCAAGCTGCGCGTGTTGAACCTGGCCAATGGGCAGACGCTTTCCAGTATCGAGGCGCACGCCAGCGGCGTCAGTGCGGTGCGCGTCACCGAAGATGGCCAGACGGCGGTCACCAGCGGCTGGGATGGGCAGGTGCGCGTGTGGAATCTGGCCACCGGGCAGCTGGTGCGCGAGTTCCCCGCCCACCTGGAGCCGGTCGCCGCGCTGCAGCTCACCCCAGACGGTAAGCGCATCATCACCGGCTCGGATGACCGCCTGGTGCGCGTCTGGGACCTGGATACCGGCAAAAAACAGCTGGAAATGATCGGGCATAATGACCTGGTCCGCGCCCTGGCCGTCTCGCCGGATGGGCGCTCGCTGGTCTCTGGCTCCTGGGATGGCACCCTGCGCCTGTGGGACCTGGAGAACGGCAGCCTGATGCACATCCTCACCGGGCATACCGGCTGGGTGCGCTCGGTAATCTTCAGCGCGGATGGTTATAACGCGATCTCTGGCGCCTGGGATAGCACCGTGCGCGTTTGGGACCTGTGGACTGGGGAGACGCTGCAAACCCTCAGTGGGCTGAAAGTGCCCATCCTTTCCCTGGCGCTGACCCCCGATAACCGCACCCTGATCACTGGTGGGGGCGGGGGTGCTTTGCGCCTGTGGGACTTCAAGACCGGCGCGCCGCTGCACGACCTGATTGGGCACCGCGGCGGCATTAATGAACTGGCGCTGACCAGCAGCGGGCATTTCCTCATCTCCGCTTCGGATGACTGCAGCGTGCGCATCTGGGACTTGATGGCCGTACAGGGCAGCGAGCTCCAACCTGCCCACCGGGCTGCCGTCCCGAGCCTATCCGTCTTGCCCGGCGGCAGTGCCGCGCTTTCGGGCTCGGGAGACGGCACCATTAAAGTGTGGCAGATCGACAACGGCAGCACTCTGCGCAGCCTGAAAGGGCATGTGGGCGGGGTGGCTGCCGTAGCCGTTACCGCCGACGGGCGCACGGCCGTCTCTGGCGGGCGCGACCGCTCTGTGCGCGTGTGGAATGTGGTCGCTGGCAAGGAGCGCCAGGTACTGCTGGGCCATGAGAGCCCCGTCACAGCGGTGGCCGTCACGCCGGATGGGCGGGTAGCTGTCTCTGGCGACGAGAGCGGCATGCTGCGCGCCTGGGACCTGACCAGCGGCATTTGCCTGGCCGAATTCCGCGGCGAAGGGCCCATCTGGGCCTGCGCCCTCACCGCCGACGGCCACCGCCTGACCGCCAGCGCCGCCAACGGCAAAATGTATTTCCTGGAAATTCAGCGCGAGCAGCCGGCGATTTTAATTTGGATTTTGGTCCGGGTTCACCGGCTGATAATCCCATTCTGCCAGACAAAAAGATGCAGCGCCGTTCGGCGCTGCATCTTTTTTACTTATGCTACAATCATTTTACGGAGGAATCATCATTCTATGAAGCTGGCGGACTTGGTTCAACACGGCGTACCCAGGCCCTGGGTTAAAGACAATACTATTCCCTGGAACGAGCCCGGCTGTAGCCGGGGGCCTGCTGCTGCCGAAGCTGCCGGGGAGCAGTTTTGGGCAGTCCTGGCAGGCCGCCCCTAGGAGCGAGAGCGAAGTGCTCCACACGTTTTTAATTGTCGTGGCAGTGATCATCCTGCTGGGCGGGATCGTGATGCTGGGCTTTGTCATTCCTCCGCGCCGCTTTCGCGGGCATCCTGCCCCGACGCAGCCAGGCCAGCCCACCCCGCTGCCGCCTGACCTGCCAGCGCCGGTCCGCCGCCATTTTATGGACACGATTGGCCCCGCGCCGATGGCGATTCATAGCGCCGTGCTGTGGGGTCGCGGGCGAGCCTGTTTTGGCCAGGTGTGGCTGCCCTTTCGCTTCCGCGCCTGGTACCGCCCCGGCGAGGCCTTCCTGCGCCGCCTGGAGGTGACCTGGTTCATGCGCCCGGTGCTGCGCGGCATGGATTCATGGATCCACGGCATGGGCTCCTTCCGCATGGGCGACCGGGATGAAAGCGGCCCGCGCGTGGACCAGGCCGAACTGCTCACCTTATGGGCCGAGATGGTCTGGATGCCCAGCGCGCTGGTAAAGCACCCGGCGGCGCATTGGGAAGCAGTGGATGAGCGCACCGCGCGCCTGAGCGTGCCCTTCAAAGACGGCACGGAAACCCTCGAGGCGCATTTCGACCCGGCCAGCGGGCGCATGACTCACTTTTCCGCGCTGCGCTTCGCCGAAGATTCGCCGGTCAAAGAGCCCTGGCGCGTCGACCTGCTCACCTGGCGGCCTTTCTACGGGATGCTCATCCCGGGCGAAATTTCAGTCGCCTGGGGAGAAAGCGGCTCGCCCTGGTCCTACTGGTCGCTGGACGGCGTGGCCTATAACGTCAATGTGTCTGACCAGTTGGGCCCCGCGCGCCCGGGTTCGGTCTAAGCCGCGGTTTTTAGAGATTAAGCTGGGAATTTTTTGGTTTTCTACCTCGATCATGTGAATATTTCGGGAGGTCCGTTTTATGAACGCTATGGATATTCAAGCTGTGCGTGAAAAGCTGCAAGAGTTTCAACAGGGATATACGCATCGCGATGTAAAAAAGCTGGATGAGTTTCGCAAACTGTTCGTCCCTGAGGACGACCTGGAAGTGATTGGCACCGGGGCGATTGAGCCGGGCGGGGACGAGTGGTGCCTGGGCCTGGAGGCTGCCTGCAACCTGGTTCGAAATGACTGGGAGGGTTGGGGCGACCTGGTGCTGGACGTGGCCGATGCGCGCATCCATGTGCTGGGCGAAGTGGCCTGGCTGGCGACCACCGGCACAGTCTCGATGAAGCTGGACGGGACGGAAACCTACCGCGATTATCTCGATTACGTAAAGACCACCATCGAAAACGAGAACCAGGATGCCCGCGCGCGCCTGTTCGACATCCTGCGCGGCGCTACGAACACCATCTTCGAGGTGGAGCGCGGCGAGCAGTACATCTGGCCCATCCGTTTTACCGCCGTGCTGGTGCGCCGTAAGACTGGCGATGGCAACGGCAGCACCGAATCCGGCCGCTGGCTTTTCCATCAGATGCAGTTTTCTTTCGCCACCACCCGCTTCCCCGACGAAAGAAACCTGTAACATTCTGGCGGGGTTGGCTATCACCGCTCATCCCTGGCGCTAAAAGAGGAGTTTTCATGGACCGCACCGCACTACTGAACGAAATCTACGCTGCGCGCACTCGTCTGGAAGGGGATCTGGCGGGCCTGACCCCCGAGCAGATGACAGCCCCCGACCTGCCCGGGGACTGGTCGGTCAAAGACTTGCTGGCGCACCTGGGCTGGTGGGAGCAGCGCGCCTGCGAACTGTACGCGGACCTGGCGCAGGGCCGCGAACCAGAGCACCCGGTGGATGACGCGCAGCTGGATGCGCTCAACGCGCGCCTGCTCGAGCCATTTCACGCGCAAGACCTGGACAGCGTGCGTGATTTTGAGCGTAAAGCCTACCGCCGCCTGCTGCGCCTGGTCGAAACCGCGCCGGAGGAAAACTTGTTCGACGCGCAGCGTTTTGCCTGGCTGCGGGGCGAGCCTTTTGTGGAATGGGTGCGGGGCAATTCCTCCGGGCACTATGCGGAGCATTTCCCTATGCTCGAGCAAAAGCTGGCGGAAGTATCTTCCACGGCTGATGTGGCGCAAAGGCGGCATCCGCTGGTGCGCCGCGCCGGAGAATTCCTTGAGCACGAAGGCCGCGATATTGACCGGGCGCTGTACGATTTCGCCTTTGGCACGCTGCCTGCCGCCGCGGTGCTGGATGTGCTGGCGCGCTATCAAAACGCGGACGGCGGCTTTACCAGGCTGGAGTTCGACATTGAAGCGCCGGTCTCGAACCCCTTTGCCGCTGACCTGGCCCTGGTCATCCTGAATTGGGTCGCCGCCCCGGTCGATCATCCGCTGGTCACGCGCCTGGTAGAACACCTGGAGAGCACGCAGCAGGCGGATGGCACCTGGCGCTTCACCCCAGAGGTCTATCAACATACGCTTGCGCCCTGGTTCCAGCAGTGGGCCTGGCCTAATCTCAGCCCCTCGGGCCAGATTGCCGGGCAGTTGAAAGCCCTGGGGTTAGGTTCGAACCGGCTGCATACGCGCGTGCAAAACTTGTTTGCCTGGAAAGCGGACCCCGCCGACCTGACCGGTGACGAATACTACACCATTCCCCCCTATGCCGCTTACCTGCAAACTGAGTGGGATTTCCCCCAGGCCGATTTTTACCGTTGGGGCACGGTCTGGTGGCTGGTGCGCCAATCGCTGCGCCAGCCGGGCATCGATGCCTCCCATTTCTTTGACCTGATCCGCCAGCCGGCCTCTGCCGTGGCGCGCCGCCTGCCCGCCGACCTGCTGCAAACCCGCCTGGACCAGCTGCAGGCCGACCAGCAGCCAGACGGCGGCTGGCCCACCCCCTATGCTGCCCACTGGCGCAAATGGACGACCATCACGAACCTGTTGGTGCTGCGCGCGTATGGCAAAGTCTAAACGCGCCGATTGGAGCCGCTGATGCGAAGTACGTTCGAAGCGTTGTTGTACTGGATGCCCCGCGTGATGGGCCTGGCCCTGGCCATCTTTACCGCCATCTTTTCCTTCGATGTCTTGAGTATGGGCCTGGACCTGGCGCATACCTTGCTGGCCTTGGCCATCCATCTGATCCCGGCGCTGCTGGTCTTGGGCGCGGTGCTCATCGGCTGGCGCTGGGAAGCCGTTGGCGGGGGACTGTTTATCCTGCTGGGGCTGCTCTACTACGTCGTCAGCGGGCCGAAGTTCCCCCTCTCCGTGTACCTGATCTTCATGGGCATCCCCGCGTTGATCGGGCTGCTCTTCTTCTGGGACTGGTGGTACCGGCGGCAGCGGTTGGTGGAAGAAGGTTAGCGGGGCACCTGCTTTTGGAATTAAGGGGTGGCTGCTGTAACTGGCCGCGGAAACCTCACCTTTAGCGCTGGTCCGTTTCCCGTTCAAAAAGCAGCAGGTCGATGTCGCCGGGGGAGCGGTCGAGCAGCGTCAGCACCACGCCTGCTTCCGCGCGGAACTGCGTGCCGTGGTTGACCAGGTGCGCCAGCGCCCGCCATAAGGTGCTGCCCTGCGCCTTGCCCGAAGTGGTGGTGTATTCCACCCAGCGGTTCGCGTCCTGGTCGCTCAACCCGCCGATAAAATGCGCCATGCGCTCCATTTCCAGCTGCCAGCGGCGCTCCAGGTCTGCCAGGCTGGGGAAGTCGGCCTCGCCCAGGATGAGCGTGGGCGAGCTGCCCTCTTGCAGGCGCGTGCGCCAGGTGATCTCGGTGCCCAGGATGTGCGCCAGGGTGCCCAGCAGGCTGCCAAAGCTCACCCGGGCAGGCTGCGTGAGCTGCGCGGGGGTCAATGGGCGCGCCGCCGCTAAAATACGCTCGTTCGCCCAGCGGTTGTAAGCCAATAAAAACGCCAGCTCTGACTGCTGCATGGCTGTCCCTCCTTGTGCTCTGAACCGATCTGAAAAACCATTGCTTTGCGGGGTTGGCCCGGCGCTATTGCGACGGGATTAACCCCGGAATAAGTATAAACGCAGGGGCGCCTTGCTTCCTGCCCAAAACCAGTTTTTTTCAACGGGAACTTTTCCGCCTGCTGCATCGTCTTAGCCTTGTGGCCGGACGTTGTCCGGGTTTCCAACTTTTGAATGGCTGTGTTTGGGTATATAGTTGGGATGGATGCGCGCTTTAACGGCATCCAAGCCCAAATTTCCCACGCGCCTGAACGAAAGAGCTTTATTTTATCTAAGGAGCAATGCATGAAATCGAATCTATGGATGCAAAAAATTGCGGTAGTGCTGCTGGCAATCCTGCTGGTGGGCTGCAGCGGCGGCTCACCGGCCCCCGCGGTGGAGCCAACCCTGGATACGCAGCCGACCTTTGCGGTGGTTCAGACCCAGGCCGCGCAGACGGTTGTGGCCGGGTTGACGGCGAACGCGCCCAGCGCCACCCCGGTGGTGCTGACCAACACTCCCGCGCCAACCGATACCCCTGCCGCTACGGATACCCCCGCGGCGACCAATACCCCCCAGCCGACCCTGCCCCCGCCGCCGACGGCCACCGCCACGCTGCGCCCTGCGACAGCCGTGCCGGTCTATACGCCTACCCTATCCACTTACAACTGCACCATCCAGGAATCCAGCCCGGCCTACGGCGCGGACCTGACCCCCGGCGTAGACTTCGATGGGCGTTGGGTGGTGAAGAACACGGGCTCGAAGGCCTGGGGCGCGGGCGACACGGATATCCGCTTCCTGGCAGGCACCAAGTTCCAGAAGCGCGCCGATGTCTTTGACCTGCAAAATGATGTCGCCCCTGGCGATAAGTACACCATCATCATTGATATGATCGCCCCCAAAGACCCTGGCCGCTACTATGCCAGCTGGGCCATCGTCAACGGCGGTCAGAACATCTGCAATCTCAACCTCACCATCGACGTGGTGAATAAGTAAGCTCAGTTTGGGAGGGAAGTGTTCTTTCTTCCCTCCAACCTTAGCTTATTACAAAATCAATGCTCGGCCAGCACGGCGGGGACTTTCACGCGCACTTGGGTACCGCTGCCCGCGGTGGATTGGTACTCCACCTGGCCGCCCAGGCCTTCGACCCGCTCGCGCAGCCCCACCAGCCCCAGGTGACCCTGGCGGGCCAGTTCGACCCAACTGAGCGGCACATCAAAGCCCTGCCCATCATCTTCCACTTCCAGGGTGGCCCAATCTTCGGCCATGATAAAGCGGATGGTCACCTGGCTGGCCTGGGCGTGGCGCACGATGTTGTTCATCAGCTCCTGGTAGACGCGGAAGAGCGTCAGGCGCGCTTCATCTGGCAGGCGGCGGCCGTCTGGCTGCAAGTCCAGGTTGAATTGCAGGTTGGGGTAGAGCTGCTGCAGCTTTTCCACGTGCGAGCGCAGGGTCTTTTCCAACCCAAAGGGGGCCAGCGCGGGCGGGCGCAGTTCGTTGCAGAAGCGGCGCAGCTCGCGGATCTGTTCCTGGAGCATCCCCTGAATCGAACGCATTTTGTTCATGCGCAGCATTTTTTCGTTGATTTCCATGGCTTCAACCAGGGTAAAGCTGGCGGCGATCAGGTCTTGCAGGGGCCCGTCATGCAGTTCGCGGGCGATGCGGGTGCGTTCCAGCTCGCGCTCTGAAATGAGCTTGCGCTGCACCTCAATCTGCGCCTGGTTCTGAATGACCTCGGCCTGCATGCGGCGCATCTCGGTGGTTTCCAGCGAGGCCACCGTGACGCCAATGATCGTCCCCAGGCTGTCGCGCAGCGGCTCGACCGTGAGGTCATAGGAGCGAGAGACCTGCCCCTGGCGGATTTGCAGCTCCTGGCGCAGGGTGTTGCCTTCTGCCAGCACGCTTTCTTCCATGACGCGCACGACTTCGTTTTCCACCTGCACGCGCACCTCTTCTGGCAGGTCGGCGGGCGGGCCGGCTGACAGACCGGCGCTGGGACTAAAGATCCAGTTCACCTGCTGGGAGCGGTCGGTGGTAAATACCAGCATGGGGAGGTTGCGCAGGGCGATCTCAAAGCGTTGGCGGAACTCAGACAGGTTCTCAAACAGAGCTGCCCCTTCCAACGAAAGGCGCGCCACATCCGCCGCGGCGTACATCAGGTTCACTTCGTCCTGGCGCCAGGGGCGGGGGTGGGCGCAGGTCGCCACCAGCACGGCGGGCTGCGCCTGGTTCCAACTGGCGAAGGGCACGACCGCGAGCGCTTTCACGCCGTTCGGGTGAAACTGCTCCTGGTAGCTCTCTGCGGTGAGCGGGTCGTGCTGCGTATCAGCCACGATCACTGCTTTGCCTTGCTCCAACCGCCTGACCAGGTTTTCCGGGCGCAGCTGATGCGGGAAGCTGCCTTCCAGCCCTGCCTGCCGGGGGTGATAATCCACCTGAACCAGGTCGCCGTCCTGGCCGGGTTCGGCGATGAAACAGTGATCCACTTTCAGGTGCTGGCCCAGCTGCAAGACTACCGTCGCCAGGATTTCTTGCGGCAGGTGCAGCGCCACCAGACTGCGGCTCAGTTCGGTGATGAAGCGCTGGTTGGATTCTTCCCGCTTGCGTTCGGTGATATCTCGGACGGCGACCACGGTGGCAAAGATGCGCCCCTCCGCGTCGCGGATTGGCCCGGCGTTGACCAGCAGGTTAGCGGCGCGCCCATCCGAGTGTAAAATGACTTCTTCATCTTGCAGCACCACGCCCTTCTGGGCCGCGCGCAGCGTCAGGTATTCATCCCGGTTCAGCCGGGTGAGCCCATCGGGTTGGTACAGGTCCCAGTGTTTGATATATTCATTAAACGGCAGGTTTTCCAGCATCTGGCGCTGGTAGCCGCCAAAACCGGCCTGGTAATTGCTCACGTAGCGCACGCGGTCTTCGGGGACGGAAGTGATGGTGATGCCTTCGGGGATGTACTCCATCAGCGCGTCCAGCATCGAACGCCCTTCTTCTGCTTCTACAGCCCGGCGGCTGGCCTCCTCCAGCGCGTTTTCCAGTTCGGTGGTTTCCCAGGTGACCAGCAAGGCCGCTTTCTGGCCTTTCCATTCGATGGGCCGCGCATGGATGGTGAAGCTGCGTTCTTCCCCGTTGGGGTAGCGGCGGGAGACGTATTCCAACATCAGGCTGGCGTCTTCTTCCAACACCGGGCGGATCAGGTCGATGCCTTCAAAGCCCGCGAATTCGCCCCAGACTGCATCCATGGTCTTGCCAATGATCTCCATATCCGGGTCGGGGAGCACCCCACGGTAGGCATTATTGACCATCTGGTAGGTGCCGTCTGGAATGCTGATTACGGCGATCCCGCTGGGATCGGTCTCGAAGATAACCTCCAGTAGATTTTGATGGCGGATGATTTCATCCAACAGCAGGCGGCTCTGGGTGATATCGCGGTTGGCGGTGACGTACCCCACCACCTGCCCGGCTGCGTCGCGGATGGCCATGCTGTGGCTTTCTACCCACAGGCGCTGGCCCTGCTGCGTGTACTGCACCAGTTCGGCTCGATAGCTGTTATCTTCGTTCACCGCTTCCAAGGGGACGGAGGGCGGAGGATCGCTGAACTCCGAGGGAATCACATCGTAAATGTAGCGGCCTTTGACCTCCTCTGCTTTCCAGCCGTAGAGTTCTTCGGCGGCGCGGTTCCAGTTGGTAATGTGCAGGTGTTCATCGGTGGCGATGATAGCATCATGGACTTTATCGAACAATTGGGCGCGATAGGCCAGCTCGCGCTGTGCTTCTCGCGGGATGGTAATATCGCGGGCCACCAGCAGCAGCGATTCGATCTGCCCGCTGCTGTTGCGTTCAGGGGTCAGGCGCACATCAAACCAATGCAGCTCGTCTTCGAATACTTTCGCCGAGACTTCCAGGCGGGCTTCCTCGCCAGTTTCAAAAAGCTGCGCCATCAAGTCCACTTCTTTGGCGAAATCCTGATAGAAGTCCAGTTCGTGCACGCTGCGCCCGATCAGGTCTTCGCGCTGGCGCCCGGTGAGGCGTGCCAGGGTGGGGTTGACGTAAAGGTGGCGCAGGTCGCGGTCCAGGCGCAGGATCAGGTCCGGGCTGTTTTCGGCCAGGCTGCGGAAAGCCCGCGCACGCTGCACCACGGCCGTCTCAAAGGCGCGCTGCCCGGCTAGCCGCTCGCGCAGATGTTCATTTTCGAGGCGCAAATTTTCTCGGGCAGAGCGTTCCATTGCAAGCTGCTGGGTTAGCAGTTCAATCTGTTCCCGCGCGTCGTCGAAGGATTTGTTCTCCTGACCTTCTTGCTTTTCCATAATCCAGTACCCTGGCTTTCAGGTCAATATGTTTTATTGTTGAGCATCTAAAGTTGAAAGAAACGTCAATCGATCAGGCTGCCGCTGCGTCAGGCAAACTGTGCCGGACGCCGGGCGCCTTGTTTCACCAGCCAAAGCAGCAGCGTGATGACTTGTCTTTTATTATACCTGTTCTACAGCCTGGGCTTCAACCCGCGCAAGGGCGGCTTCCGGACTTAACCCGCCATGCACCACCGACAAGACCCCCGAAAAATAGTAATCGATCAGGCGCAGGTTGATGTAAGCCAGCTTGCGCACCAGTTCAACGGTCATTTCGCCCAGAGCGGTTTCAACGCTGGTCTTGCAGCGCACGCTGCCGGTATCGAAATCCATCTCGAAACTGCCCACCGCAGTCTGCCAGTTGACGCGCATCAAGTATTCAGCTACCTCCGCGCGCCGGTTAGGCGGGATGTTCAAGCCCATTCCGGCATAAAAAAGGAAGCGCTGGTTTTCTTCATCCACCTGGGCATAACATACCCAGGTCCCGCGCTCCCCGTGATAACCGGCCCGGATGGCCGATTTATGCTCAATGACCTGATAATTCCACTGATCTTCCTGGAAAAACTGCTGTACGGTTTCCATCAAAGACAGGTGATTTTCATTGGATTTCATTCCGATTGCTCCTGATCATCCCCATATCTGATTTGTTTATACCACGTTTTCAGATGAAAGATTAATGAAGGCTGCCTAAAATCGCATGGGGGATCGCCATAAAGCAGGAGGAGGAACTGCCCCCAGAAAACCTTTATAATGATCCCTGGTATGATCTTGCACGGTTCGACTTCGCAGCTCGCCTTCAGCCTTCGCCCGGTAATGGACCTGGCGCAGGAGCGGGCGGCGCTGCTGGAGGTCTACCGCCAGTGCGAGGATTTCCTGGCGCTGGGGCCGGTGGCTCAGGCTTCGGCGGAAATGGTCGCCGCCGACCTGGAACTGGCAGCGGCGGAGGGCGCGGTTTTCTGCGCCATCGGGGCTGACGCCAGCGGGCAAATGCTGGGCGTAGTCAGTTATGCCTGCGGCGGCTGCGAGGGCGACCCTACCCTGGCGCTGCTTTCGCTGCTGATGATCGCCGCGCCTTACCGCGGCCTGGGCCTGGGGGCGGCAGTCACGCGCCTGGTGGAAGGGGATATGGCGCGGAACGGCGCGCGCGCTATTCAGGCGGGGGTGCAGGTGAATAACCCGGCAGCCATCCGCTTCTGGCAGCGCCAGGGCTACCAGATTGTCTCCGGCCCAGAAGAGATGGGCGACGGCACAATTGTCTTGCGCCTGTGGAAAGCCATTTCTGTACCTGATTTTTAAAAACTGTGCGATAATCCACTTACTGGAAACGAAGAACGAGTACCTTATCCCTGCAAGCAGGTGTTGGTCATCATGGAAACCGATCTAAAAATACTAAACGAGCAGTACAGCATCCCCGGGCAGCTGTCCTTTCAGGCTGGCCCAGGTGGGCTGGCGATGGCGGTGGTCCAAAATGCCTTCGCGGAAGGCGCGATGACCCTGGCGGGGGGGCATGTGATGCGTTACGTGCCAACCGGCCAACAGCCGGTCTTATGGCTCAGTCCGAATGCTTCTTTCACCATTGGCAAGGCCATGCGCGGCGGCGTGCCGGTCTGCTGGCCCTGGTTTGGCCTGCACCCGACCGATCCGCTGGAGAGGCCGCTGCACGGCCTGGTGCGCACCATGCTCTGGTCCGTGGTCGGCTCCAGCGCGCTGAGCGACGGTTCGACCGAGGTGCGCATGCGCGTCAGCGATACGCCCCAGACGCTCGAGCTCTGGCCGCATCCCTTCGAATTGGAGCTGGTGGCGAGCTTTGGCGCGCGCCTGAAAATTGAATGGCTGGCGCGCAACCCCGGCAGCGCCCCTTATCACTATACCGGCGCGCTGCATCCCTATTATTCGGTTAGCGACGTGCATGCCATCACCATCTATGGGCTGGATGGCGTCGATTATCTGGACAAGACCGAGCAGAACCAGCCGCACCAGCAGGAGGGCCCCTTGCAGATTAGCGGATTGACCGACAATATCTACCTGAACACCACCGCCGCGGTGACCATTGTGGACCCTGGCTTAAAACGCGCCATTCAGATCACCAAAAGCGGCAGCCATACCACCGTGGTGTGGAACCCCGACCATCTGGATGCGGAGATGCCGGACGTCGGCCCTGGGCAGCACCGCCATTTTGTCTGCGCCGAAGCCGCCAATGCCGTGGATGACGTGGTCAGCGTATCGCCGGGCGGCGAAGGTCACCTGCAAATGGAAATCTGGGCTGAACCTCGGGAGGATTTGTGAAACACGAGCTGGCCGTCCTGGGCTTATGGCTGCTCGCAGTCGTACCCACCCTGCTGCTGGTCCACGAATTGGGCCTGTTTACCTTCCTGGGGCCGCTGTATTTCATCTGCATGTTAGGAACCGTCTACATCGTGCGCAGCGCCAAAAGAAACGAAAAATAGGTATAAAGAATCAACAGCAGCCTGCCGCGCGGCAGGCTGCTGTTGATTCTTTATACCACGGTTTTCACAAAGCGCCCGACTTTGTGAAAACCCTGTTCTTTAATCCTCACCCCCTAGGATTCCGCGCCTGTTTTCAGTATAATAAATTTATATCCATTTGTTTACCAGTTTCTATTAGGAGGGCGCCGTGCTGTCTGGTCAAGACCTTGTTATGATTGCCTTGGGAATCCTGACCTGTTTTGCGGGCTACAGCATGTTTCGCAGCATGTTGCCGCTGTGGGGGTTCCTGCTGGGCGGTTGGATTGCCTACACTTTGCTGCCGGGGTTTGTTTCGGGCGCGCAAGCCGGCGAGCTGCTGTACCAGATCGGCGCGTTCGTGGTCGGCGGCCTGATCGGCGCGGCGATTTCCGTCCCGCTCTACTTCGTGCTGATCTTCCTCTCGGGCGGAGCCTTGGGCATGTTCTTGGGCATTGTGGTGGGGGCGCTGTTGGATGTGGGTGGCATTTCTTCCGTGCAGCAGGTGACCAATTTCACCGCGATGAGTTTTCCCCCGCTGCCGCATTCGGGGACGCAGTTCATTTTAATGCTCGTCTTCGGGTTAATCATGGGCGGGCTGGCGATCATCTTCCAGCAGTTCATGGTCAGTGCTTCGAGCGCTTTCCTGGGCAGCGCCGCCGTATTCACCGGGCTGACCGGCACGATTGCCCTGGCAAATAACAGCGCCATGGGCCGCTCGGCCGTGATGATGGTCGGCTGGATGATTCTCAGCCTGGTGGGCCTGTTCGTGCAGTTCCGCATGCAAGGAGAAGTGTAAGAGATTTAAGTTTCTTGGGGGAAATCTTTAGAAAAATCAAGCAGATTTGAAAAAATCCTAAATCCCATCTTGACAAAATTAACTTTTCCTTTACAATTGTTTTAGAAATTGAAATAATCTGGCGGTGCGCTGCTGCCTGGCAGCCGGGCCGGTAGAGGAGATGGGATGAACCCAATATTAACGAAGTGCCCGGTTTGTGGCGGCGACCTGGTGGTGACGCGTTTGCACTGCCCGGCCTGTGAAACCACCCTCGAAGGCGCCTTCGACCCTGGCATGTCGGGCGGGCGGCTGCAAGAGGCTTTTTCGCCGGAGCAGCTCAAACCGCTGCTGCCGTTTTCAAACCTTTCCGCCGAACAGCTGCAGTTCGTGCTGACCTTTGTGCGCTGCGAAGGGCGCTTTAACCGGATGGAAGAAGAAATGGGCCTGTCTTACCCCACCCTGCGCAACCGCCTCAACGAGATTATCCGCGCGATGGGTTACGAACCGGCCCGCGAGGAAGCTGCCGCGGCCAGCGCCGCCGCGGCCAGCGCCGCCGCGCGTATGGATAACGGTGGTGCGCGTCCCGGTGCGACTCAGCCGGGAACGGAAGAGCGCCAGGCCATCCTCGACCTGCTCAGCCGCGGAGAGATCGACCTGGAAGAAGCGAAGCGCCGCCTGCGGGGCGGGTAATACGCGCCGCTTGCACCAGCAAGCAGTGCAGGATGAGGAGATAGGCGATGGCAACCACAGAAGAACGCATGAAAATCCTGAGCATGGTTCAGGAAGGAAAAATTTCCCCGGAGGATGCCGCGCAGCTGCTCGAGGCGATTAACGCCGGCAGCCAGCCGCCGGCTGGCGCGCGGCGCGGCGCGCCCCCCACGCCGCCCGCCGGGGTTGAGATGCCCGGCATGCCCGGCGGGCGGCGCCCGCGCTGGCTGCGTGTGCGCGTCACCGACACGGATTCGGGCCGCCCGCGGGTTAACGTGCGCCTGCCCGTCAGCATGGTCAGCGTGGGGCTCAAAATGGGCTCGCGCTTTGCGCCGCAGGTAGAGGGCCTGGACGCCAACCAGCTCATGTCCATTATCGAATCAGGTGAAATCGGCCAGATTGTGGACGTGTACGACGAGGATGACGGCGAACACGTGGAAGTCTTCCTGGAGTAAAGCCGCTTAGCGCGTGTGCTGCTGGATAAAATACACGCTCTCGCGCACGATCAGGTCTTTGTCGCTGTCCAACGTGGCGACGTGGAAGGAATTTTCCAGCCAGACCAGCTGCTTATCCACTGAACTCACATTCTCCAGGACGTAAGGCCCGTTGGGCGGGGGGACTACGTGATCCTCGCGCGATTTAAAGATCAGCAGCGGGCAGACGATGCGCGGCAGCAGGTCGCGCGTGACCCCCATTAACGCGTACAGTTGGCGCAGGGCAGCCACCGGCGTGACGGCGTAGGCCATTTCGGTCACGCCCGGCTGCTTAATATCCGAGCCGATGCCGGGGATATTTTCGGGCGCCTGGGGCAAATAGGCCAGGCGCGCCAGGTCCGGCGAGTTGATGAAAACAGCCCCGTTGATCGGCAGCGCCCCGCGGACGATTTCGGGGTACATCGCCGCCAGATACAGGGTCAGCGTGCCGCCCATCGACAGCCCGGTGATAAAGATGGAGTCGCAGCGCGCGCGCAGCGCATCCAGCGCCTCAGTGAGCGAGCGGATCCAATCTTGGGCGGTAGATTTCGCCATATCGGCGGGGGTGGTGCCGTGCCCTGCCAGGCGCGGCCCGCTGACGGTAAAGCCACCCTGCCGGGCCAGCTGCTCGCCCAGGTAGCGCATGCTCTGCGGCGACCCGGTAAAGCCGTGCGAGACCAGCACTCCCACCGGTCCGCCTTCGAAAAAGAATGCTTGTGTTTGCTCAAGCTCAGTGAAGTCCATCCGTTTTTTCCTCCCAATTTTGCAAGTGTGCCTGAAACGCTCCCCAAATGCGGCTGCGCCGCGATACCCAACCCCCTGCCGCTAAACAAATTATAGCCCAGGCTGCTGCCGGGGGCGGCGGGGCAAGCATGGTAAAATATAGAAACAACAAGTCTAATTTTCTCCTCGGGCAGAGCGTCCTGGCTGGGAAGAAAACAATCTAAAGGAGTTCTGAGGGTAATGGAAGAAACCAACAATACGGTTCGCAATCGTCGGATCGCAATGTTGATCGATGGTGATAATGCGCAGCCGTCGTTGATTAGCAATATGCTCGCGGAAGTTAGCAAATATGGGGTTGCGATCATCCGCCGCATTTATGGCGATTGGACGACGGCCAACATGAATGGCTGGAAAGACACACTGCAAACGCATGCCATCCAGCCCATTCAGCAGTTTCGCTATACGATCGGCAAAAACGCCACCGACAGCGCGATGATTATCGACGCGATGGATACGCTCTATGAAGGGGGCGTGGATGGTTTCTGCCTGGTTTCGAGTGACAGTGATTACACCCGCCTGGCCACCCGCATCCGTGAAAAAGGGATTTTCGTGATGGGGATCGGCAAAAAGAATACACCCCGGGCATTTGTGAATGCCTGTGATATCTTCGTTTTTGCGGAAAACCTGGCGGTGGAGTCGTCTTCGAAACGGCAGAATGAAACCAAGAAAAGTAATGGCAGCAGCCAAACCAGCACCGAACAGCCGCCCATTGAGGCCCTGCCGCTGCTGATGCGCGCCTTTGATCTCGCCGTCCAGGATGACGGCTGGGCTTTCCTCGGCGTGATGGGCAGTCATATTCGCCAGCTCGACCCCAGTTTTGACCCGCGCACCTACGGTTATAAGCAGTTATCGGCGCTGATAAAAGCTTACAACAAGGTCTTCGAGTTGAAAATGGGTAAGAAGGGCGACGGCACGTACAACGTGTACGTGCGCTTGAAAGAATAGTTTAATCTCAGTGCGGGATAATCTAGCAGGGGATATCTTACCTGCCGCCCGGCGCTCAAGCGACCGGGCTAAGGGGTTTCGCCGGATGAATCCGGCTTGAAAAGCCGCTTACAAGCGGCGCTACCGGCTAGTACCCGGCGGCGTAAATAGCTCTATGGTTATCGTCACGCGCCGGGTCCTTTAAACAGTCGGGCGGACAAGTTAAGCAACTACAGAAGTATTTACGCCCGACTGTGCTAGCCCGTCAGCTTGAGCTGCGGGCGTAATCTCGAACTCACGGTAGTTTAGAATCGTTTATTAGAGCATGCGGCGCTTTTGCGCCGCATGCTCTATTTAAAGGGCGCCGGGATGGGGTTTACCTTCAGGTCTGTGCCCAGGTAGTGGTTGAGCACGATGGCAAAGGTCTCGATGGGGGGCATATCCTGCGAAAGCTGGGATTGGTCGAAGCCGGGGAGATACAGCGCGTTCAGGATGTAGTGCATGTATTTCTCCGGATAGTTTTTAACATGCCGTTCAAGGGCTGGTGAGTGGGGGAGAAGCGCGTCAGGTTGCGCGCGCCGTGATCGGACTGCAGGATGATCACCGGCGGATTCTCGGGGTCGGCATTCTTGAGCAGGTCCTTGATTAACTGTTCGGCCAGTTTGGTGGTGCACATGTGTTGGCCCAGGTAGTGATTCCAATCATCGCGGTACTTCACATCGATCAGGTTGCAGTTTTGGTCGGCCAGGAAGGGCATGTGCGGGAAGAGGAAGTGGGCGTAGACGAACTTGGGCGAGGGAATGTTGCTCAGGTTGCCCGCATCCTGGAAGCTGTGCTCGATCAGGCTCAGGGCATGTTCGCCCGACAGATCCTCGGTGCTGGGGGATGAAAAACTGTTGAAGGCGCTGAGCATGGTCGAATCCACAAAGGTCTGCATGAACTGCGCCGAGGCCACATCCTGCATTGCTTCAGGGTTGGCGTTCAGATGCACGTCCGCCTTGACCGGGAAGACGTCGTTGACCATCACCGTGGTATAGCCGTAGGACTTCACCACTTTCATCACCTCGTTATCGTCGATGGCGGCGAGGACTTCCTTCGAGTCGGTGTGATCGCGGTACTGCTGCAAGTTGAGTTTGGTGGCGGTTTCCTGGGCGGTATTGATCGTCACGCTGCGGCTGCCTTCGGCGACGTAGAAGTTGTTGTCCTTGAGGAAGGTTTCAAACTGGTTGACATAGTCGGTGTGCCAGTATTCGCGGATGGCGGGGAAACCGGCGTATTCGTCCAGCAGAATGTAATAGATATCCGGCAGCTTCTTGCCGTTGCCAGTGGTCGGCAAAACGGGGGCGGCTTTCGCCACGCTTTCTGCCGGGTGGTCCATGATCGTCTTTTGCACCTCAACCGGCACCGCCGCGATCAAATTAAAACCCACCAGCGCCACCGAAACTACCAGCAGCACCTTTTGCAGCCCGGCCAGGATGCTGGCGCGCACGCGCCACAAGCCATAGCCGATGAGCATGGTCAGAGCCACGACCAGCGGCAGCAGCACATAATGCTCCACTGCGAACCAGTGCTTGTCTTTCAAGTACTGGTAGACGGGCCCGTAGAGGTAGTAAAACACTACCAGCACCACGTCGGTGAGGCTGGCGCTGACCGCATTATGCTGCATGGCGAAGAACAAGGCGTAGCCCACCAGCGCCACGACCAGCGAGGCGAGAAAGAGGATCTCAATATTGCTGAGCTGCAAAACCCAGGCGTTTTGGTGATAAAGGAACAGGATCGGGTAGAGGGCCACTAAAATTGGTAATAGGATACTTCTAATATGTCTGTTCATAAAAAATGACTCATTCAGGCGTTTGAATAGGCCTTGATGAAAATTGGATGTTGCTTGCCAAAAGAAACTTTACTGTTTTGGCGTGCCCCAGGACCAGTGGATGCGATGTCTGGTTGAGGGATGAAAGCTGGATGGGCAGCTATCCAGATTGATTACCCGATTTTAGCACATTGTTAACGAAATGATAACTCTTGGACCTCCTGAACTGCGGTAGGGGAATCCAGGAGAAGGGGGGAAAGGCGGCCTTTAATTGGAAAGCAAGCTTGAATTATGTACTATAAATGTATATAATATGGCTAACACATAAGCGATCGCGAGTATTTGTGAAGGGCCTGGTCGGGGCTGCTTTTGGCGAGCATCATTTTTGCGGAGGGTGCTTTTCGGCGGCAAAAATGAAACCTGATCAGGTTTTCAGGGTTTGGGGGATAGATTTCGCTGGTGAGGCTGGATTTGCAGTTCAGCCGCCTCACGGATCTGCCTATATTGATTTCGAATAAAAGGAGCATTCGATGAATAATGACTCGGATTATGCTGCATTAGCCCGGCAAATTGAAGCTCAGCAGCAGCAAATTGACCGCTTATCTGCCCAGTTAGCCCAATCAACCCTATCACCTTCTTCCCGAAAACCCATTATTTCCCGAGTTCGAACCTATGCGCTGACGCTGCTGGTGGTGCTTATGCTGCCTTTGGTGCTTACCAGCACAGTCTATGGAGCGATACCCGACAGCAGTGGAGAAATCACCGGCTGCTATAATGCGGTGGGCACATTGCGCGTCATCGATACTGCCGCCGGGCAAACCTGCCGCAGTGCTGAAACACAGCTCAGCTGGAGCCAGACCGGGCCGCAAGGCCCCACCGGCCCGCAAGGGCCGCAGGGTCCGGCTGGACCGGTGGGGCCAGCTGGACCGATCGGGCCCGTGGGTCCTCAAGGTCCAGTCGGCCCCGCCGGGCCGCAAGGGCCACAAGGACCAGCAGGGACTTCAGGCGTCACCGGGTTTGTTGTCATTCATAGCGAAAGCGCTTTTAATTCCACCTCCCCCAAGTTTGCCCAAGCGGTTTGCCCGGCGGGTAAGGTGGTCCTGGGGGGTGGGGGTGAGGTTTTTGCCACGCTCGATGACCCCAATTATGCGCAAGCCCCCCTCGCTATTTTTCTGAATGAGCCATCTGGAAACATTCCGAATAGGAATGCCTGGACGGTAGGGGCCAGGGAAGTTGCGGATTACAGCCAGGACTGGCTGGTGCATTCCTACGCTATCTGCGCCGACCTGGCGCCCTGATGCCGCGCGTTTCCATCGATTTTCAATTCCAGCTGCCTTTTAAGCAGTGACTCTTTAAGTCTCTGGAGTGAAATTGAGCCGATTTGGATCAAAGCCTCCGCGTCGAACGTTGGCGTGGAGGCTTTGAATTGCGCCGGTTATGCTATGCTTATTCCAGGAGAATCCGATGCCGGCTGCCACTTTTTATCCGAATTCCCGGACGCTCACCGCCCAGCGCATAGGCGCACTGCGAGCCCGCTTACAGCTCTGCCTGGTCTCCGGCGCAGGCACCGGGCTGCTTCTGGAGGCATTGATCCGCCGGTGAACCTGAGCTACCGCCCGGCGACGGCGCAAGATTTCGACTTCCTCTTTGCCCTGCACGAAGCCGCCATGCGCGCCTACGTCGAGGATACCTTTGGCCCCTGGCAGGCTGATTGGCAGCGCGACTACTTCCGCAAGCACTTCGACCCGGCAGACCTGCGCATCATCCAATGGGACGGCGCAGACGTGGGGGTGCTGGCGGTGCAGGCGCGCAACGAAGAGCTGTTCCTCGCGCTGATCGAGATTCACCCCGCCTACCAGCGCCAGGGCATTGGCACGGCGGTCATGCGCGCCCTGCTGGCGGAGGCGCGCGAGCAGGGCAAACCGGTGGCGCTGCAAGTGCTCAAGGTCAACCTCCCCGCGCGCAGTCTCTACCAGCGGCTCGGTTTTGGCGTCACCGGCGAAAATGATACGCATTACATCATGGCCTGCGAGCCGTAAAGAATAGAAACGTTTCAATACCCGCAGCCTCACTGGTATTGAAAGGCTGGTTTTGGGGGTCAGGTTATGGTAATTTCCCATTATGTATAATTATTGGTTATAATACCTGTTAAATTCATTATCAAGGGTTGGGATAACCGAACCGCTTGCCATTAATGGTGGGATGTCAAAAATGAAAAACAAACCAATCGGGCGTTTCCTGGCCGTTGGGCTGGTACTGATCCTCTTGCTGGGGGTGTCTAGCCAGGCGAATGGGCAGGTTGCTTTCTCGCGCAGCATGCAGCAGCCGGCGGGCGGGACGCTTTTCCTGCCGCTCATTAGCCAGGATTCAACCTTCAGAGAAGGCTTTAATCTTTCCCCGGCTTCACCGCAGCCCTGGCAGCCGGCGAATTGGGATGTGGCTGTGCATTCGCGTGATCTCGACACTTTGGATACGTTAGAAGCGATGCAGGCCGCGCACGGGCCGGACTGCGCCGCACCGCCTGCATCGCACCCCATCAGCCAGTACCCGGATGCGGTGTATCTGTGCAAGAATCACCTGATGACGGCCATCAATGCGAGCGGCTACGGCGCGATCTACCTGACCCCCAACCACCTGGTCGACTTCACCGACGGCGAGGCAGTCATCCAGTTTGACCTTTCCACCATGCGCACCTCGCTGCGCGACTGGGTTGATCTGTGGATTTCGCCGTACGCCGATCACCTGCAGCTGCCCCTGGCGGATTTTTACCCGGACCTGAGCGGCGAGCCGCGCCGGGCGATCAACATTCACATGGATGAATTCAACGGCAAGACCATTTTCACCTTGCACCGCGTGAGCAACTTCAATTCTCAAAGCTTAAGTGGCATTTCCGTGGTGGGCTATGAAGACTTCTTAACCCCCAGCGCCATGCGCCGCGATACCTTTGAGCTGCGCATATCGCGCACGCACATCAAGTTCGGCATGCCAGATTACAACTTCTGGTGGGTGGACCAGGATATCCCGGCCTTGGATTGGTCAACGGGGGTGGTACAGTTCAGCCACCATTCCTATAACCCCACCAAAGACTGCAACGGCTGCGGGCCGAACACCTGGCACTGGGATAACGTGAGCATTGGCCCCAGCATCCCCTTTACCATCGACCGGGCCACCCAGCGCTATACCGACGCCAGCAGGGGCGCGCAGATGACGCTGGCGGCCCCGGCGCCCGCCAATGCCCGGCTCCAGTTTTCAGGGATCGGCAAAAACCTGCAGGTGAGTTTTGACCAGGGCGTCACCTGGACGAATGCCGCGCCCCAGGCGCAGGAGAAGTACCTGGAGGACCATTTCTGGTCGTACTGGACGCCTATCCCCGCCGGAACGCAAACGATCCTGTTCCGCGGGCAGCCCTGGCTGGGCAGCCACCCCTGGCGCGTGCAAGACCTCTCAGCCTGGTCGCTCGTGGCAAAATAGCGAGGGGTGCCTGCCTGTGGATGATCGCCCTGATGGATCAGCGTGATTCTGGACTCCCTCTCTCTACCATCGCCCGCACTTGGCGATGATGGAGAGAGGGCCTACGGTTCGCCGCAGGGAGTAGATGCTTGCGGTAAGGGAAAGGGGCGGCGAACCGCGGAGTGAGGTTTCCTCGCTCAAATCCTTGATCCGCACCCGGCACCGCTCCCGGCGGCGAGGGTTTCTGGAAACGGGGGTAAAATTAGAAAGTAGGGGATCGGCGCGCAAGCGCCACTTTTATCCGTTAGAAGAGGTGGGCGTGAGCTTACAGGATTTTTTTGATCAGAGCCATTGGCAAGTGGTCGATGTGCTGGCAACCGAGCCGCGGGCAGCCGAGCTGCACGCGGTGGCGGACTTGCCGCTTTCTCCACCCGCCCGCGCATACTTAGACCAGTCCTACCCGGATGGGATTTTCCGCCATCAGAAGAACGCGCTGCGCAGCGCGCTGGACGGGCAGGATGTGTGCCTGGTGACCGGCACGTCATCTGGCAAGAGCCTGGTGTTTCAGACCATGGCCATAGACCTGCTGGCGCGCAATCCGGATGCGCGGATTATGGCGATTTATCCTATGAAAGCGCTGGGCAATGAACAGCGCGACCGCTGGCAGAAGGCCCTGGTGAGCGCGGGCCTGGCCACGGTGGAATCGGCAGAGTATATGGTGGGGCGTGTGGATGGCAGCGTGCCGCCCGGTTTCCGCCAATCGATCCTGGAACGCTCGCGGGTGGTGGTCTTTACCCCGGATATTATCCATGCCTGGCTGTTTTCGAACCTCAACCAGCCCACGGTGATTAACTTCCTGCGCGAGGTGCGCCTGATCGTGGTGGACGAGGTGCACGCTTACAGCGGGGTGTTTGGCTCGAATGCCGCCTTTCTCTTCCGCCGCATCGCGCACCTGCTGACCCTGTTGGGCCGCAAGCCGCAGTATATCTGCGCTTCGGCGACCATCGCCCGGCCCGCCGCGCACCTGAAAGCCCTGTTTGGGCGCGAGTTTACCCTGGTCGGGCCGGACCAGGATACCTCACCCCGCTTTCCGCTGGAGGTGATCCTGGCTGAGCCCTCGGGGGAGCAGCGCTTCCTGGACGAAGTGGTGCGCCTGCTGGAGTACCTCACCCATCAATCGGACTCGCGCTTTATCGCCTTTGTCGACAGCCGCAAGCAGGTGGAACTGATTTCTTCGATCCTCAGCCGCCTGCTGCGCGAAAGCGCCAAAGCGGCGGCGGCCGCCGAAGCAGAGGCCGCCGAGACGGCCGGAGAGGAAAATGGCGAGCGCCCTGCCACCCGCGGGCGGCGCGCCGGGCGGCCTTCCAGCCGGTCCGCGGCTAAAAAAACCGAGCCCAGCCCGGAAGAGGAGGAGGCCGACCCCGAAGGTGAAGTGACCGGCGTTTTACAGCAGTTGAACGTGCTGCCCTACCGCGCCGGTTATGAAGATCACGACCGCCGCCAGATTCAGGAACGCCTGGCCGCTGGCACGTTGAACGGGGTCGTCTCGACCAGCGCGCTGGAACTGGGCATCGATATCCCGCACCTGGATGTCTGCGTGCTGATCGGCGTGCCGGGTTCGGCGACTTCCTTGCAGCAGCGTATCGGACGCATTGGGCGGCACAGCCCGGGCCAGGTGATCGTGGTCAACGGCGGAGATGTGCACGACCAGGCCGTTTTCGCCCACCCGCAGAGCTTTTTCCAGCGCCCGCTGGCAGAGAGCACCCTCTACTTGAAAAATGAGCACATTCAATATATCCACACCCTGTGCCTGGCGCGGGCGGGCGGCGAGCACGACCAGGTGCTGGCTGCCGCGCGCGGCGAGCGCCGGCGCAGCCAGCCGGTGGAGGAAGCCTGGAACAGTTCGGTCGAATGGCCTGAGCATTTCATGGAACTGTGCCAGATGGAACGCAGTGACGGCGCCCCGCGCCACCTGGCCAGCCTGAAGCTGGAGGGCAAGGAGCGCCCGAACTACACCTTCCCCCTGCGCGACGTGGAGAGCCAGTTCAAGGTCGAGCGCCGCGACGGCCCCAATACGGCCTCGATGGGCTCGCTGTCCTTTGCCCAGTTGATGCGCGAGGCCTACCCCGGCGCAATCTACTACTACGCCACCATCCCCTACCGCGTGACGCGCGTCAACGTCAAAGCCAAAGTCGTCAGCGTGCGCCGTGAGAAACGCTACACCACCCAGCCGCAGAAGACCCTCCCGGCCATCTTCCCGCGCCTGTCGCCGGGCGGCATCTTCGCCGCGCAGCGCCAGGCTGGGCTGCTCAGCCTGGAGACCAGCCTGCTGGTGCGCGAATCCATCCGCGGGGTGATCGAGCAGCGCGGGCGCACCGAGAGCCAGTATCCCTATCCCCTGGCGCGCGAGCTGGGTTTCTTCCAGGACCAGCCTTACTTCTCGCGCAACTACTTCACCACCGGTGTGGTGCTCACTCATCCGGCGCTGGCGTTTGAAGGCATTAATCTGGAGGCGATTGCCGCCATCCTCTATGAGGCGTTCATGCTGCGCATCCCCTTTGAGCGCCAGGATATCGGCTTTGCCGCGGATCACTTCCGCCAGGCGCGCCTGGGAGCGGACAGCGCCGCGCTGATCCAACCGGAGCGGCCTTTCCTGACCCTCTACGACCAGATCTACGGCAGCCTGCGCCTTTCAAAACGCCTGCTCGACCCCACCACCCAGGGCGAGGTGCTGGCAGAGGCGGTGCTGCTGGGCGGGCGGCAGGAAAACCTGGCGCGCAGCCCGGCTTCGCTGCACGTGCTGGCAGAGATGGCCGAGGCGGTTTTCAGCGCCACCCTGGAAACGCTGCATTTTGGCTTCGCCGAAGAGGCCAACAGCGCCACCCGCGACCCCGCCGTGTGGGAGCGGGTGGTCATGCCGGGCAGCAAGGGCCTGATGGTGCGTACCAATGAGGAGTTCCACGTACTGCGCATCCTCAACACGCCCATGGGCCTGTCCTATGAGGGCACGCCGGTCTCGATGATCGGTACTGGCGCTTCGGTCATGCCGCTGCTGGGCGATGTGGCCGATATCCCCGGCGAGAGCCAGGTGGGCTGGTACAATTTGCAAACGGGCGAGCTGGAAGCCATCTCGTCTGGCGACGCGGCGCAGCTGCAGATCACCGGCGAGCCGCAGCCCGCCCCCGCCGTGGACCCCACCTGGCTGGAGCACATCCTGGCGGTCTATTTTGACGACGGCAGCCTCTCTCGCCTGGCGGCTGGCCTGAAAATCACCGCGCCTGCCGCGACTGAGCGGGAGGCGCTGATTCAAAAGCTGCTCGACAGCTGCCCCACCCGAGACCTGCTGCACCGGGCGCTGGAGGAATACCTCGACGCGCTGGACCAACCGGTGGAGGTGGAGTAAGTCAAGAACTTCGCCCCTACCCCTTTCCAAAACTGACCGGGTTTTGGAAAGGGGCAGAATCCAGCACCCACTAAAGCGAACGACTGCCCCGAGACTCAAATTCACCCGGCTCGAACATTCGCCGCTTTTGCGAATTTTGGAGCAGGGCCGGGGATGAGGTTTCTTAGCACTGGGGGAAATTAAAAAGGAGCTATGCAAAACGATCCAACCCCAACTCAACCACCCGCGTCCGCGCCTGCGCAAGCCGCGCACGAATCCTGGGTCAACCTGATCATTCCGGTCGCACTGATCTTTGGGCTGGTGCTGCTGCTCAGCCTGAACATTGGTCCAGGCGGCAGCCAGGCCGCGCCGAACCCGCTGGAAGATTGGTTAAAACTGATCGCCGGATATGTCGCCGTTGGCGCGGAGATCGCCGCCGGGCTGGTGATCGGCCTGGGGGTGCTGGTGGGCATTTTTAACTACCTGCGCCACTTCTTTCAACCCAGCCCCAACCAGATCAACTCTACCGAGAATATCCGCCTGCGCCTGGGGCGCATTTTGGCCTTGGGGCTGGAGTTCACCGTCGCCAGCGACATCCTGCGCACCGCGGTCGCCCCCACCCGCCAGGATATCCTCAACCTGGGTGCGATCGTCATGCTGCGCTCGCTGCTCAATTATTTCCTTGAAAGGGAGATTGGGCAAACCGAGATGACGAAGGGAAAGTAGGGGCAGCCGAAAGGTTGGGGAGGAAGTTATGGGACGCATACTGGTGCTGTTGATGGCCTTACTCACCCTCGCCGCCTGCGCTGGCGCGGCTGCGCAGCATCCCACGCCGGCGGCGGGGTCCGCTGTCATAAGCATTACCGCGCCGGCTTTTGCGGCAGGCGCGCCCATCCCGGCCCAGTACACCTGCCAGGGCCAGGAAATCTCGCCGGCGCTGGATTGGTCCCCGCCCCCGGCTGGGACCCAGTCGCTGGCGCTGATCATGGATGACCCGGACGCGCCGGGCGGGACGTGGGTGCATTGGCTGGTCTACAACCTGCCGCCGGAGACGAGCGGGCTGCCGGAAGGCGCTTCACGGGCAAAGTCGGCGGAGAACAGCCTGCCGCAGGGTGCGCTGCAAGGCAAAACCAGCTTTAAGCGCAGCGATTACGGCGGTCCCTGCCCGCCCAGCGGGCAGCACCGTTATTATTTTCACCTGTACGCGCTGGATATCCAACTGACCCAGCCAGGGCTGACCAAACCCGAACTGCTGCAGGCGATGGACGGGCACATCCTGGCGCAGGGGGAAGTCATGGGAGTGTATCAGAAGCAATGAGCGAGGATCAGCCGATCAAGAACTGGAAAACGCTGGCGCAAACGCCGCTGCTGCAGGCTGGCAAGTGGCTGGCGGTCGAGGACCGCACCGTGCAGACCCCAGAAGGGCAGGTGATCGAGCACTGGCCCTGGGTGGTGACCCCAGACTATGTCAATGTGCTGGCGGTGACCAGCGCGGGCAAGCTGTTGATCTTCAGCCAGGGCAAGTACGGGCTGGATGGCGCATCCCTCGCCCCGGTGGGCGGCTATGTAGAGCCGGGCGAAGAAGCCCTGCCTGCCGCGCGGCGCGAACTGCAGGAGGAAACTGGCTATACCGCTGCTGATTGGGTGCACCTGGGCCGTTTCCTGGTGGACCCGAACCGCGGAGTAGCCTGGGGCAACCTGTTCCTGGCGCTGAAGCTCGCCCGGATGGCGTGCCTCACGCGGACGACCTGGAAGAGCAGCATTTGCAGCTGATGAGCCTGGCGGAGGTCGAAACGGCGCTGCGTGAGGGGCGCTTTAAGGTGCTGGCCTGGGCGGCGAATATTGCCCTGGCGCTGCTGTATTTGAAACAGCGCGGGCAGTAGGGGGGTAACATGCAAATCCATTACGCAAAGCTGGATGAATGCGCCGCGGCGCGCGGGGTGGTGGTGGTGATCGACGTGGTGCGGGCTTTTACCACCGCGGCTTACGCCTTTGGGGCCGGGGCGCAGCGCATTCTGCTGGTAGGCACGCCCGCACAGGCGTTGGAACTGCGCTCGCGGATGCCGGAGGCGCTGGTGATGGGCGAGGTGGGCGGCCTGCCGGTGCCCGGCTTTGATTTATGGAACTCGCCCTCCGAGGTGCGGCGTTTGGACCTGCGCGGCAAAACCCTCATCCAGCGCACCTCCGCCGGGACGCAGGGAGTAGTGCGCTCAGTGCAGGCGGAACACCTGCTGGCAGGCTCGTTTGCCGTCGCCGGGGCTACGCTGCGCGCCGTGCGCGCCTTGCAGCCTGCCGAAGTGACCTTTGTGATCACCGGGGCGCAGCTGGACGATCCGCGCTACGGTCAGGAAGACCGCGCCTGTGCCGAATACCTCGCGGCGCACCTGCTGGGGCAGCCGCCAGACCCACGCGCGCAGGCCTTCTGGCTGGAGGATTTCCGCGAGGTGCACCGCCTGGCTGAATTCCCCGAACCCCTGCGCGCGCGTTTTGAGGCCGATCTCGCCCTGGCTCAGCGCATTGACGCTTTTGATTTCGCCCTGCCTGTGCACCGCGAGGGCGAGCTGCTGGTTATGGAAAAGTCAGCCTGACGCGCAGCAGGAGCGCAGTCAGCGGATGGCAAAGCACTTTGCCATCCGTTATTTGGATTAAGGCTAAAACTGCCTCTTGACATTCTCAGTAATGAGAATATAATCATATTGTATTCTCATTACTGAGAATAATAGAGAGGAAGGTGCTGCTGCATGAAAAAGAACCCAACCAAAGAACTGATGGATTTAGCCCTGCACCCGGTGCGCATGCGCATCCTGACGCTGCTTTCGGGCAGCGCGGGCCTGACGCCCTTGCAGATGGCAGAGGAGATGAGTGATATTCCCCAGGCGACGCTCTATCGCCACATCAACCGCCTGGTGAAGGGCGGGCTGCTGGTGGTAGCAGAAGAGCGCCCGGTGCGCGGTACGCTCGAGAAGGTCTACGCGCTGAACGCGGGAAACCGGGAGCAGCTGGTAACGGACGAAGAAGAACTGAATGCGTTCAACCAGCTGAGCAAAGCGGATCACCTGCGCTACTTCACCGCTTTCACAATATCGCTGCTGGATGATTTCTCACGTTATCTCAACCACAGCGCGGAAGGCGGATTGGATTTTGCCGCAGACGGGGTGGGGTACCACAAGATCCCGTTTTTCTTAAGTGACGCGGAATTCGCCGAATTTGCCGCGGCGCTTAATCAGGCCCTCGCGCCTTACCTGGCGCTTAAGGAGGGGCCGGGCCGCAAAAAGCGGCTCTTTTCTACCGTGATGATGCCCGCCGTTGAACCGATCGAAGCAGCGGATGGGCTGGAAGCCGACGATCAAGAGGAATAAAACCATGAACGCCTTTCCCTGGACCATTTTCTATATTTTACTGGCTGCCGGTTTGTTCGGTACAGCCGCAGTGATGCCGTACTCGCTCGCCATGAGCGCCAAGACGCTGGAAAAAAACCTTGCAAAAGCAACCGCCAGCGGCAAACGCGTCCCGCCCATGCCGGTGATGCTCGCGGTAGGGCTCGTGCAGAATGCCGTTTTACTCTCTGTGGCAGCCTTTGTAGGGCTGCTGGCTGGCAAGCAGGTGGGACTGGGCCTGCCCATTCTCCAGGCGGCGTTAGCCGGTCAGCCGGTTGGCGCGCAGATCCTGGCGCTGCTGCCGCTCACCCTCCTGCTGGGGCTGCTGAGTGGTATCCTCCTGCTGACGCTGGAAGGCGCTTATTTCAAGCCGCGCATTCCCAAAGAACTGGGCAGCCTGGATCAGAATACGGCCTTATGGAAGCGCGTGCTGGCCTGCTTCTACGGCGGCATCGCCGAGGAAATTCTGCTGCGCCTGTTCGTGATGGGCGGGCTGGTCTGGCTGCTGGGGTTGGTGTGGCAGGCGCCGGGCGGCGCGCCCGCGCTGGGCGCATTCTGGCTGGCGAACTTGCTGGCGGCGCTGTTGTTTGGCGCGGGGCACCTGCCGGCGACCCGCATGGTGACAAAGCTGAGCCCGATCGTAGTGGCGCGCGCGCTGCTGCTGAACGGCATCCCCGGCGTGGCCTGCGGTTACCTGTACATGCGCTACGGCCTGGAAGCCGCCATGCTGGCGCACTTCAGCCTCGATTTGCTGATCCACCTGGCAGCTCCGGCAGTGATGCCCCGCCTGGAACGGTCTACCCCGGTTGACTTAACCGTGCAGCCGGTGTAGTCGCAGGGATGATTTTGGTTCGTTGGACGCCCAGCCTGAGTGTTCAACGAACCAAAGCAAGACTTGATAATGGAAGGTTTCATAAAGGTAGCAAAAATGAACGTAGAAACTGGTATGGATTTGAATGTAACGGCCAACTTGTCTGAGACAAATTGGCGACACGTGGGCGCTTTCCTGGGCCTCACCTTTGGCCTGACCTGGCTGCTTGACCTGGGGGTTTACCTGGGCGGCGGGCTGCGGATTCCAGGCATCGTGGCCATCCTGCAGCTGGAAATGCTGCTGCCCGCCTTCAGCGCCATCGTTTTAGGGCTGTTCTTCTTCCCCGAAAGCCCGATCTACTACAAGCGGCCTGCCGGGCGCGGGCGCTGGTTCTATTACTATTTCCTGGGGCTCACCCTGATTTATGCCGCTGGCGCTGTGGTCCTGCAGCTGTCACCGGCGCAGTCCACCATCGCGGCAATGAGCGCCATTCCACTGGCCCTGGCCGTGCTGGGGCTGCTGGTGCTGGTGGTGCTGCGCATCAGCGCGGGGCGCGAGGCGATGGCGCGGGTCTGGCTGGCCTGGGGCAACTGGCGCAACTGGCTGGTCTTTGGCCTGGCGATCATCCTGTATTATGGGCTGCAGATCGCGCTTAACGCGGTCACCGGGCTGGGCGGGTCGCAGCTGACGGTGCCTGCCGCGGTGCAAGGCATGGCCCCTACCACCTTCATGATCCTGGGCTTTGTGCAGTCGGTGCTGTTTGCCCCAATTCTGGCCATCGTGATTGCTTTTGGCGAGGAATACGGCTGGCGGGGTTATTTGCAAACGGAGCTGTTTAAGCTGGGCCGGGTGCGCGGCGTTTTCCTGCTGGGCGTCATCTGGGGCATCTGGCACTGGCCGCTGATCCTGATGGGCTATAACTACCCGAGCTACCCGCTGCTGGGCCTGCTGCTGATGACGCTCTACACCATTGGCCTGGCGATTGTGCTGGGCTATGCGGTGCTGCGCTCGGGCAGCGTGCTGCTGGCGGCTTACCTGCACGCTCTGAACAACCAGGTCTTGAACTTCTTCGTCGCGCTCGGCTTTGCGCCGCATGATGCAGCCTTCTCCTTCGGCATCGGCATCTACGGGATCCTTACCCTGGCGATTGTCGCTTTCTTCATCCTGCGCGATCCCATCTGGCGCGGCAGGGGCAGCAGCCTGGTCGAAAGCCCCCCGCTGGTGACCCTTGAATAAGCTGGTGCGGTTTTCAGGTAGGCGGGCGAGATTTTGACCTCACCCCGGCCCTCTCCAAAATTGGGGCTCCAACCCCAATTTTGGAGAGGGCGCCTGTTTGTGGCTGATTGCGCGGATGGATCAGCAAGATTCTGGCCTCCCTCTGTTTGACTTTTCGGGCGGCGCGGGTATACAGTATAGGTAAGAGCGGAGGTGCAGGATGAGTGAAACGATTCACATCGAGCCAGCGGCAGACCGGCAGCTGGTGTTCAGCGCGCCGGTGCAGCAGGGGGATTACCAGGTCATCACGGTCAGCCAGCATGTGATGCGCAAGAACGGGGTGGTGTCGCGCCCGGTGGCGCTGGTCATCCTCAAGCCGGAGGGGGTGGAGGTGCGTTATTTCCACAACCGGAATTTTACCCTGGGCATGGCGGCGCTGATCACTGCCTTCATTACCTGGGGCGCGGTGATGATGTTCCACCCGCCCTGGCGGCCCGATTCCAACCTGGTGGATGAACTGCGCGAGCTGATCGCCGCCGCGCGCTAATCCACTTGCCCCTCGGGCAGGTCCAGCAGCATCTCAGTGCGGCGGAAGGCTTCGCTGAAACCTGCTGTCAAAAGGGCGGGCAGGTGCGGGTCGGCTGCGGGCAGGTTTTCGGTGTAGGTATCCAACTCAGGGAAGCGGCAGTAGAGGTGCGCCAGCAGCGCCGCAGCGACCGCCGCCGGTTCGCCGCGCATGGTATGCAGTCCGAAGTGCGACAGCTGCGCCGATTCGCGGCGGAAGACCAGCCAGCCCTGCCCCTGCGCGCCCAGGTCCACCTGGACACCTTGCATATCCCCGGCGTTGAGGTAGGATTCGCGCTCGTTGGTCCAGGGCAGGCGCGTTGCGAGCGCATCCAGCCGGGCGAGGGCGGCGCTGGCGTCCAGCCAACTGGCTTCTCCGGCAGGCTCCCGCGCAGGCGCGCCAGGCGGGCGGCGCAGGATGAGCAGCGGGCGCGTCTCGCGGAAGCCGACCTTGCGGAACAACTGCTGCGCGGGGGTGTTGCCTTCAATCACCTCCAGGATGGCGCGCGGGCAGCCCAGCGAGCGGGTGCTCTCAAGCAGCGCGGCGAGCAGCGCCTGACCCGTGCCGCGGCGGCGGCTGCCGGGCAGCACTCCCAGGCGGGTGACCCAGGTGCGCCCTGGGCGCACGCCCAGCATCGCCAGGCCCAGCGTTTCCCCTCCCTCCACTGCCACCCAGGAGTGGGCCAGGTCAACATCATACAGCCGGATATATTCCGCCAGCCGCGCGGGTGTCATGGGCATGGGGACCAGGTAATCCACGCGGGTCTGGTTGTAGGCAGCGGTCAGGTCTGCAATGGTAAAGTTGCTGCAAGGGATTAGCATAGGAGGCATTATAACAGGGAGAGAAGAGGAGAAAAAAATGGATTATGCTGAGTGACCGCGTTCGCCGGTCACTCAGCATAACTTCCTTATGCTAACCGCCGTCTGCCAGGCGGGTGTACTTGCGCAGCAGGTCATCCAGCGCCTCGCGCAGCAGGAAGGCTTCCGTTTTATCCAGCTTGCGGGCCAGGGCGCCCAGGCGTTCGAGCTGAATCTGGGTGTAATAGCTGGTCTTGGTGACCATCTGGGCGCTGGCGGGCAGCGAGATGCGGTTGCGCCCGGTCTGCTTGGAGCGGTACAAGGCTTCATCCGCCTTGCGCAGCAGGTCCACCCGTTCGGCGGCGTCATTGGGGAAGGCGGCGATGCCGCCGGAGAGATGGAAGCGCAGCGTGAATGAGCGCGCTGCACTACTGCCGCCCCCGCCCAAGGTCAGGGTGATTTCGCTGTCGTCCACCAGGCGGCGCACCTCTTCTGCCAGCACGAACGCCGAATCCGCGCGCTGCCCGGGCAGGATCACCACGAACTGGTCGCCGCCGATGCGCCCGACCTGGCCGATCTCCCCAAAATTGCTCTGCAGAATATGCGCCAGGCGTTTAAGCACTTCATCCCCCGCGCGGTGACCGTACTCGGCGTTGATCTCTTTGAAGCGGTCGATATCCAGCGTGAACACGGTCACAGCCTCGTTGTTCTGGCGCGCCTGAACCAGGGCCGCCTCCAGCGCGCGCTGGCTGGCGTGCAGGTTGAGCAGCCCGGTCAGCGTATCCGTCTCCTGGTAAAAGCTGACCTGGTTGCCACCCGCCACCTTGGCGCGGTAGAGGGCCTGCTTGCCCTTCTCCACCAGGTCGGTGACGTCTGTGGCGTTAGCGGGGTAGGCCGCCAGGCCGATGGAAATCGTCCCGCCGGGCTGCAGCGCCTTGCCCTCCACCTGGATGGTGGGGCCGTCTTGCGCGATAGACTGGCGCAGCGCCTCGGCTTTTTCATAGGTCTCGAACAGGTCGCGCGCCGGGACCGCCGCCATAAATTCGTCCCCGCCCGAACGCGCTGCCAGGCAGCCTTCCCCCGCGAAAGCCTGCGCGAAACGTTCCGCGTGGGCCTTGATCCATTCATCCCCGGCAAGGTGCCCGTAGCGCTCGTTGAAGGGCAGCAGGTGATCCAGATCCATCACCACCAGCGCCAGGGACTGCCCCCCGCGCGCTGCCGCCTCCAGCTGTTCTAAAAAAACCGCAATGGTCAGAAGACCGGTGAGTTGATCAGTGCTCGACGACATAGGTTCCTCCAGATACATATGTATGTTTGTGTATGTATAGGAGTATACATAGGACTGGAGAGAAATTCAAGAGGGCGCGCCTTACAGTTCTGCAATGGCGCGCCACTTTATTCGGAAACGCTGCCTGCTTACCCTGCCGCGCTGCGGACCTGCTCCACCAACTGCGCAAGCCCCTCTTTCAGGGGAGTTGCCGGGCGGCCCAGCAGTTTTTGGAAGTCGTCACTGGGCACTGCCAGCGCGCCCTGGCGAATCTTCTCGGCGTATTCGACCAAAACCGGCACAAGGAACTCCGGCAACCCGGCGTTCGCCAGGCTTCTGCCGAAGGCGGCGTCAGCGACGTTCTCGACCGTCACCTTTTTGCCCAGCACCTGGCCCAGCGCCGCGGCAAAATCGGCATACGTGGAGAGCGGGCCAGAAAGTTCGTAAATGGCGTTTGCGTGGCCCTGGGTTGCCAGCACCGCCGCGGCAGCCTGGGCATAGTCTGCGCGCAGCGCCCAGCCGACCTTGCCCTGCCCGGCGGAAGTCACAATTGGCGCGCCCGCCATAGCCGCCTGCACGTAGCCGGTCTCATTCTCGAGGTACCAGTTGTTGCGTAAAAAGGTAAAGGGGATGCCGGTATCGCGAATGGCATGTTCCGTCGTGCGGTGCACTTCGGCCAGGTCCATCGGATTGTTTTCGGCGTTGACGATGCTGGTGTAGGCGATAAACCCCACCCCTGCCGCTTGCGCGGCACGCACCGCCGCCTTATGCTGGCGGATGCGCGTATCGTTATCGCCGTCAGTCGAGATGAGCAGCAGCCTGTCCACCCCGGCGAACGCGCGCTGGAGCGTTTCCGGCTCGTCGAAATTGCCCTGGCGCACCTCTACCCCTCGCGCCTGGATCTGCCCGGCGCGCGCCGGGTCGCGCACGCTGACCGCCAGCGGATCCGCCAACCCGCGCGCCAGCAGCGCCTCCACCACTAACCTGCCCAAATGGCCGGTTGCCCCCGTAACCAGTATCGTCATTGCAAATCTCCTTTCAAGCCCGATGAGTGGGCTTGCAGGTAAGTGTAACGGATTTGAAGAGGTGGAGCAAGGACGGGGGAAAGCCGTCCACGAATGGGGAGCGAATAAGCGAATGGTTAAGCGTCGATTTCGTAGACTTTGACAATGAAAGTTAATGGACGATTGCTTCCAGAAGAGCAAGAGCTTACCCGGGCAGTTCGCGGGAACTTTTTACGCAGCGCTATCGAGGACAGAACCTTATTCCCACTGGCACGCTTTATGCCGTTTCGCCAACGGAACAATTACAATGGAAAAAGAGCTTTTCCTCTAACCCAGTTATGGGGTGGCGCGCCGAGGCTAACCAACCACTTCTCACAGACCGCAATGGCGCAGGCGATGCGAAGCTGGCCTGAAACGGCGTCTGAGGGATTGATGCGGGTGGAACGTTTCCTTTTTTATGCAGGTGGCCTTAAAATGGAAAAAGAATCCCTGGAAAAAGCAGTGAATTCCCAGGTCAGCGAGCCGCGCACTCAGAAAATGAAGAAGGAGGAAGAAAGAGTACATGAAAATCAAACGTTTAGGACGGACGGGCTTGAAGGTATCGGAAATCTGCCTGGGCACCATGACCTTTGGCAACCAGTGTGATGAACCCACTTCACGCGCCATTATGGACAAGGCGGTCGATTATGGGGTCACCTTCTTCGATACCGCGGATGTTTATCCGCTCGGGCATACGGCGGAGAGCGTGGGCCGCACCGAAGAATATGTGGGCCGCTGGCTCAAAGATCGGCGCGAGCAAATTGTGCTGGCGACCAAGTTCTTTGGCGAGATGGGCGCCGGGCCCAATGAGCGCGGCGGGTCGCGCAAGCACATCTTCCAGGCCGTGGAAGACAGCCTGCGCCGCTTGCAGACGGACTATATCGACCTGTACCAGATGCATGCGCCGGATTATGAAACGCCGTTGGATGAGACGCTGCGCGCGCTGGACGACCTGGTCCACAGCGGGAAAGTGCGCTATATCGGCTGCTCGAACTACCCGGCCTGGCTGGTGACCAAAGGGCTGTGGATCAGCGATAAACTGGGGCTGGCTCGCTTTGATTCGGTGCAGCCGCGTTACAATCTGCTGTTCCGGCATATCGAGGCCGAACTGCTCCCGCTGGCGCTGGATCAGGGCATCGGCGTAATCAGCTACAATCCGCTGGCGGGCGGTATGCTCACCGGGCGTTATCAACCCGGGCAGGCGGTCCAGGAAGGGACGCGCTTCTCCCTGCATCAAGCCGGGAAGATGTATCAGGCGCGTTACTGGCACGAGGCCCAGCTTCAGGCGGTGGAGCAGCTCAAGCAGATTTGTGAGGAACACCAGGTGCCCATTACGCAGGTGGCAATTGCCTGGGTGCTGGAGCAGCCCGGCATCACCTCGGCCATCGTCGGCGCGAGCAAAGCCGAACAGCTGGATCAATCGCTGCCCGCGGTTGACCTCACCCTGGATGAGCAGCTCCGCGCAGCCTGCGACGAGGTCTGGTACCAGCTCCCGCGCGAACGCGACCGTTCAGTGGCTTATCGTTAGGTTTGCCAAGCTCAGGCGCGGATCATGACATTTTTTCGAGATGCAAGGAACACCTCATCCCGCGCCATTTCCATCGAAAACCCCAATGGATGCGTTTACCCCACGCACGCCGCGTGCGGGTAAACGCATTCATTTCTGTTGTTCAGCGATATAATCCGTTATCCATTCGATTTTCTCAAACAGGTTTTCGATTGACGGATTGTTCTGGGATCGCTCCCGGTCATGATTAATCCTTGGTTCGTTTAGAAAAGGTGATTCCTATGGAAACATCGCCAGCTCAGGCCCAATCCGCGGGCGTTTTGCGGGACTTGCAGAATTGGATGAAGCAGCATCCTTTGTTAGCCTACTTTATCATGGCATACGCATTTTCCTGGATCGTGTCGGTGCCCTATATCCTTTGGGAGTGGCACGTGCTGCCCGGAAATTGGACGCTGGCCTTTGTGCTGAAACCGTTTGTCGGGCCGGCGCTGGCAGCTTATATCATGACCCGCTTGCTGGAGGGGAAGGAGGGCTGGCTGCGCCTGCGCCGCAAGATCGTTCAATGGCGCGTGAGCTGGAAGTGGTATGCCTTCATCCTGCTGCTCTTCCCGGTCTTTTTCTTCCTGGGTATCGCGCTGTTACCTGGCGCGCTGGCGAGCTTCCAGGGCCTGTCCATACCCTTCCTGGTCAGCGTTCCGATCAATTTTGTGGTCATCTTCTTTTTTGGCGGGCCGCTGGGTGAAGAGATCGGCTGGCGCGGTTTTGCGCTGCCGCGCATGCAGGCGCGCTGGGGTGGGCTGCGGGCCAGCCTGCTGCTGGGCATATTGTGGTCTTTCTGGCACCTGCCAGACTTTCTGACCTCGGCGCAGCATGGCGGTCCGGCTGCGGGCCTCGCGCCTTACTGGGTCAACCTGCCCATTTTCACCCTGATGGTGATGGCCCTCACCTTCATTTTTACCTGGGTCTTCAACAGCACCCGGCAGAGCGTCTTCATGGCGATTCTGCTGCACGCTACCGTGAACACCCTGGGGATATTTGTGCCGCTCTTCCCCGTCCCGGCTGTGCTGAATTCGGAGCTGGGAATGCTGATCGGCTGGGGTGTGTTGGCGCTGGTGATCCTGGGGCTGACCGGCGGGCAGCTTGGCTACCGGCCTGACCAGGAACATCCGCTGGACAAAAGGATCCGTGCTGAATAAACCTACCCCCAACCAGCTGCTGGGCTACCCCCCAGACGCGCGGCTGCTGATCCTCAACGCAGATGACTTTGGCCTGTGCCATGCGATTAACGAAGGTGTGATGCGCACGCTGCTGGCAGGTGTGATCCGCTCCACCACGGTCATGCGGCCCTGCCCCTGGGCCTTGCACGCCCTGCATTTCCTGGCTGACCATCCCGAAATCCCCTTTGGCGTGCACCTCACCGCCATCAGCGACCCGCAGGACTACCGCTGGGGCCCGCTCACGGCGCGGGAAAAGGTGCCTTCGCTGGTCGATGCGGCCGGGTATTTCTATCATTTTGACCGCTTCCACCAACGCCTGGCGCAGGTGCAGCTGGCAGAACTGGAACTGGAATTCCGCGCGCAGATTGAGGCTGTGCTGGCTGCCGGGCTGCAGCCCACGCATCTGGACTGGCACGCGATCCGTTTCGGCAAGCGCACCGATTTCGTAGACCTGATGATCGGGCTGGCAAAGGAATACGGGCTGGCGCTGCGGGTGATCGGGCAGTCGGCGATCGAAAAAGTGCAGCGCCTGGGGCTGCCCTGCATTGATTACGACTTTTTAGACAGCTCCAGCCTGGAAACCAGCACAAAGCCCGCCCGCTACGCAAAGCTGCTGCATGAACTGCCCGCCGGGCTGAGTGAGTGGGCTATCCATCCCGGCCTGGATACGCTCGAACTCCAGGCCCTGGAACCGCATAGCAATCACTTTCGCCAGGCCGACTACGACTTTTGGACCTCTCCGGCGGCGCGAGAAATGGTGCAGGCCGAGGGTATTGTGCTGATCGATTACCGCCCGCTTCAGGAAGTGTGGCGGGCAGGGCGGCTTTAAGGCGCACCGCGTTCTGACGCCGCGCGGGATGAGGCTGCCTCCGCCGTCTCAGGCGTTTTTCTTCCGCTTGGGGGCGATGAAATAGGCCAGCGCCGCGATCACCAGCGCCACGGCGGCGCCATAGGCGAGAATATCCGTGCCGCCTTTCCAGCTCAGCACCTGCGCCAGGAACTGCACGCTCAACACCACGACAATCACGCCAAGCAGCTTGGCCTTCAGGTCGTCCAGGTCATGGATCACCAGCCAGGCTGGCATGGGCAAGTTGTCATCCACAAACAGCTCGTACAGCCCCAGGGCGATCAGATAAAAAACCGTGCCAAACAGGAACAGATCCACGCCCTCGATCAGGTTGAGCACCAGCCCTTTGAGCGTCTGCTCGCTCAGGCCGGGCAGCGCCAGCAGGGTCAGCAGCACCTGGTAGATCCCCAGGCACAGCGCAATCAAGGCAGCCAGCCACGCGCCGAACACGGGCAGCAGGATGGTGTAGCGAGTGAAAAGGAGCAGGCGAGATAATATGAGGCACCTCCGGGGTGTCGGGTGTGGTCTGGCAAGGGGCCGCCAAACTCAATCGGACTGTTTATGATTGTAGCAGAAACAGCAAAGGGGGAAAATGGCGTTGTCGAAGGATGAGGCAGGCCGGTACTCGTGCTACAATCAGGCCATGTCTATTTCTAATCTCCCAAGGGGTGTTTGCCAATGAATCAAACCATACCCTCTACCCTGGAACCCTACGTGGCAGCGCTGCACGATGCCTTTCCGGACCTGGCGATTGAAGCCGCTGAGGGCAACATAACCGGGCAGTTTAATGTGGTGCTGCTGATTAATCGGGCCTGGATCTTCCGCTTTCCGCGCTACCCCGCCGGGGTCGCTGAACTGGAGGCGGAAACCCGCCTGCTGGCGCGGCTGAAACGGCAGCGCCTGCCGCTGCCCACGCCGAACCCGGTCTATACCCATTTTGACCCGCCCGTCCCCGGGCGGGCCTGCATGGGCTACCGCCGCATGCCTGGGCAGCCGCTTTACCGCAACCGGCTGGCAGAAATTAACAGTCCAATGGTGCAGGCCCGCCTGGCGGCGCAGCTGGCAGACTTTCTGCGCGCGCTGCATGCCGTCCCATTGGCAGAAGTGGCCCCCGGGAAGCCGGTGCAGGACGGAGCGGCGCAGTGGGCGGACATGTACATCCAGGTGCGCCAGAAGCTGTTCCCTGCCATGCGCGCGGATGCCAGGCAGCAGGTCTCCGCGCATTTCGAGGCCTTTCTGGCAGACTCGCAGCCCTTCACCCCCGTGCTGCGTCATGGAGATTTCGGCGGCTCGAATATCCTCTTCCTGCCTGGCCCGCCTGCCGCGCTGACGGGCGTGATTGACTTTTCCTTCTGCGCCCCAGGCGACCCGGCCACCGACCTGGCGGCGGTTTCGACGCTGGAAACGCAGTTTTTCCCGCCCGGCGGGTTTTGCACCATGCTGCTTGAGCGTTATGAACCGGACCCCACCCGCCAGGCGGCCCTGCTGGCGCGCGCTCGCTTTTATCGCAGCACCTTTGCCCTCTCCGAAGCCCTGATCGGTTATGACAACGCCGATAAAGACGCCTACCAGAGGGGCCTGGCGCAGTATGTCTGAAGGCTTGTCTGATTAAAGGACCGGCGTTTGGTCTCAAAGAACGCCGGGCCAGTAAGAGAATCAAGGGAATAAATTAGTTACTCGACAGCTTGTGTTTCGCGGTAAAAATCCTCAACCCCTCCCGTCCCCTTCTCCAAAAAATGCAAAACCCGTGCATTTTTCGGAGAAGGGGAGGCCAGAATCATTCCGGAGGGCTGCCCTAAAAGGCAGGGTGAGGATTATCGCTAAGTCCAAACTGGCGGGTAGTGCGGGATCATATTTATTTCGAAGGGAATCCATTTTTATGACTCTGCGTATTCAATCCATCCAGGTAGGCCAGCCGGTGACCGTCCCGGCAGCGGGTGAGACGCCCGAATGGCGTTCGGCGATTTTCAAAAGCCCGGTTAGCGGGCCGGTGGGGGTGGGTCCGCTGGGGCTGGAAGGGGATGCCCAGGCCGACCTGCGCGCGCATGGCGGCCCGGATAAAGCCATCAACGTCTACCCGGCGGAAAATTATGCGTACTGGCAGGCCACCCCGGCCCTGGCAGCGCTGACAGGCGGCGCGTTTGGCGAAAACTTCACCACGCTTGGCCTGACCGAGGATGCCGCCTGCGTCGGCGATATTTTCCAGGTGGGGGAAGTGGGGGAAGTGGGGAAAGTGGTGGTGCAGATCAGCCAGCCGCGCGGGCCGTGCTACAAGCTCAACCGCCGCTGGCAGGTTCCAGATTTGCAGCAGCGCGCCGAGCAGACCCGCCGCATCGGCTGGTATTTCCGCGTTTTGCAAGGCGGTTCGGTCGCGCCTGGTATGCAGCTGGCGCTGGTCGAACGCCCCTACCCGCAGTGGAATATCGCCCGCGTGTGGGATGTCACCCGGAATGGTGCGGACCCGGCAGCCCGCAGTGAGCTGCTGGCCTGCGCGCTGCTTTCAGCGGATTGGAAGCGCGCGCTGCGGGCATAGAAAACAGGTTTCGCAGGCGAAATCACGCTTGCGAAACCTGTTTTTCGTTTTCTTATTCACCTTCGGGGGCCAGCCAGTACTTGCCCCCGCCGCGCTCGCGGCGCAGGTAACCCAGGTCTACCAGGTCTCTGCGCAGGCTGACAAAATCGCTTTCGTAAACACGCTTCAACTGGGTGTTGACCTCAGCTTCCGTATATAACCGCTCTGGCTCGAAACGGGTCGCCAGCCAGCGCAGCAGCACGAGCAGCTTCTTTTGCTTGCTGGGCAGGTGCGTGATCTGCCCGGCCCGGGTGTACTCGCGCAGCACCTGCTGGTCCTCCGCGCTCCAACCCAGGGCTGTGATCCAGGCTTCGTCTGCATTCACCGGCTCGGGTCTGGCCGGCAGTTGCTCGATCTGCTCCACCGCCTGCTTGAAATGCGCCAGCCCGCTGGCGTTGATGCGGTAAAAACGCTGGTTGCCCGCCATGCGCAGCGTCACCAACCCCGCCTCACGCAGTTTGGAAAGGTGGTGTGAAACGGTTGGCTCGCCCAGGTTCACCTCGCGCGCCAGGTCACCCACGGTATACTCGGACTGATTAAGCAGGCGCAGGATGGTCAGGCGGCTGCTATCCGCCACGGCCTTGAGCGTCTCTAAAAGGGGACTTTGCTGTTGGTTTTCCATGTTCGAAAACCTCCTCGCTGAAAATTTTATGACTATCGAATTTGAATTATATCGAAATTACGGAACGTGTCAAGGGGCAAAATGGATTTTTTTAGATACAAGAGCGGGTTGGGCGGTGGGGAGGAGGTGTTCTTCTCCCCGCCATTTCCATCGAAAACCTTTGATCCACTCCTGAAAGAGTCTCCTCGCGCCGGGCGCGTACCGCTTCCTGCATTTTCCTGTACAATAGACACAGTTGATATCCATATTCCAGATAGACAGGAGTCCGCCGTATGATCTCCATTCAGCACGAAGAAGCCGGGCATACCGCGGGAGTGCGCCAGGTGGAGGAGCAGGCTTTCGGGCGGGCAGGCGAGGCCGACCTGTGTGATCAGCTGCGCGAGCGGGGGGCAGGGACCTTATCGCTGGTGGCGCTGGAAGATGGCGCGGTGGTGGGGCATGTGCTGTTTTCGCCGGTAACGCTCACCGGCGCGGCAGAGCCGCTGACTGTCAGCGGGCTGGGGCCGGTGGCCGTGCTGCCGGGCCGCCAGCGCCAGGGCATCGGCACGCGCCTGATCCGCGCCGGGCTAGAGGAAATCCGCCAGCAGGGTTGGCCCGCCGTCGTGGTAATGGGCAGCCCACGCTATTATTCTCGCTTTGGCTTTGAACCGGCCTCCCGTTACGGCATTCGCTTTTCTGATGCCAACGTGCCTGCCGCACACTTCATGGCGCTGGAACTCGCCCCCGGCGCGCTGGCAGGGCAGGGCGGCGTCGCTCGCTACCAGCCTGAATTCGACTCTGTTTAACCCTTATTTATTCCCTTATTCGACCGCTTGAGCCTTTATGTCAAAAATCCTCGTTTCCGGCCTGATCAATATCGAAGTCACCCTGCGCGTGGAGAGTTTTCCCATCCACTACACGCCTGTGCGTTACCCCTTCTTTGGCGTAGACTCGCTGGTTTCAGGGGTCGGGTATAACATCGCCCGCGCGCTCTCGCTGCTGGGTGACGAGGTGCGCCTGCTCTCGTTGATCGGGCGCGACCCGCTGGCGGCGTTTGTGCGCATGACGCTGGACAGCGAGCACATCTCCGGCAAGAACGTGCTGGATCTGGTCGAACAGACCGCGCAGTCGGTGATCCTGTATGACGGTGAGGGGCGGCGCCAGATCAACGTTGACTTGAAGGATGTGCAAGAGACGCCTTACCCACAGCAGCGTTACACGCAGGCGGCGTCTGGCAGTGACCTGCTGGTGTTGTGCAACATCAACTTCTCGCGGCCTTTTTTGGATCAGGCGCGTCGCTCGGGGAAACGCATCGCTACGGACGTACATGCCCTGTCCGACCTGAATGATCCTTATAATGCGGATTTTATGCGTGTAGCAGATATCCTCTTTATGAGCCATGAATGGCTGCCCGTGCCGCCCGAGGATTGGGCCCGGCGGGTGTGGAACCGCTACGACCCCGCGGTGCTGGTGATCAGCATGGGCGCGGAAGGCGCGCTGCTGGCGATCAAGCGCGACAAGGCCATCGAGCGGGTTCCGGCGGTGCGCACGCGGCCCGTGGTGAACACCATCGGCGCGGGCGACGCGCTGTTTTCTGCCTTCTGCCACTGCTATCTCAAGAGCGGCGATCCCTATCTGGCGCTGCGCAAAGCGCAGGTCTTTGCCTCGTACAAAATCGGCGTCACCTCCGCAGCGGATGGCTTTCTCGACGAAGCCGCCCTGGAAGAATTGTACGAGAAAACGCTGCCCAGCTTTTCAGCGTAGGGGGTCAATGCTATACTAACCTTATCAATAATTTAGCTAGGGAGGTATTGCTGTGGATGTGCATGAAGCAGTTCGCACCAAGCGCGCGGTGCGCCAATTTTCAGATAAACCCCTGCCCAGGGAGATGATCGAGCGGATTGTCAACGCCGGGCGGCGGGCGCAGTCCGCCAAGAACACGCAGCCCTGGCAGTTTATCGTGGTGACCGACCGCGACCTGCTGGAGAAGCTGTCGAAACTGGGCCAATATGCCGGGCACCTCGCCGGGGCAGCCCTGGCGGTCGTGATCCTGACGCCAGACCCCGACCAGCGCTTCTCGATTGCCTTTGACGCCGGGCAGGCTGCGGCCTATATGCAGCTGGAAGCCTGGGCGCTGGGCGTGGGCTCCGTCCCGGCGACCATCTACGAGCCGGATAAGGCGCGCGAGCTGTTGGGCTTTCCTGAGGACTGGGAAACCCACATCGCTTTTTCCTTTGGCTACCCGGCTGAACCAGAAGCGCTGACGCAGACCCCGAAGAAGGGGGGGCGCCAGCCGCTGGATGAGGTGCTGCACTGGAATAAGTGGTAGCGCTGCCTGAAAAAAGAACACCGGGGCGCATCGTTATGGTGCGCTCCGGTGTAATCTGAATGCATTCCCCTGCCCCAAGGCATTCAGCGGGTTGGTCTTGTTGGGTGGTCAGGAAATCCATCAGTAAGATTTCTGTTATGATTATATAAGGTGAACCGCCTAAAATAATTTACATCCTTGTAAAGTGGGCTGCTTTCCAACCCCTTTTTACACAATTTTTATCCCGAGAGCGCTGAATTTAAAACAGACCCATTTTGATTAAACCTGAGGCAGCGAGGGAACCTCCTACCGGGAGTATAGGTACTTACCTGTTCACTGTTTACAAACAAAAATATTACAATTAATCACGTCGGGTGGCGAGCAACTCCCGATCCTGGTGATGACAATACGGATTCAGAGAGGGCGGTTGCTGTTGGATGGCAACCGCCTGTTTTATCAATAGAGGAGGTAGACATGAAAAACGTTATCGCGGTAACTCTAGCGCTTGCGCTGTTATTCTTTTTCGTTCCAACCCAGGTGCAGGCAGCCAGCTGCGGCAGCACCTATACCGTCCAGTTGGGCGACACGTTGAGTGGGATCGCCAACAACTGCGGCGTTAACTATGCCAATCTGGTCGCGGCCAACCCCAGCATTCCCAACGCCGACTTGATCTTCCCAGGACAGGTGATTAATATCCCGTCAGGCAATGGCATTCCGAACACCGGCGGGAGTGGCACCTATACGGTTCAGTTAGGCGATACCCTTTCCAGTATTGCCCGGCGCTACAACGTCACTGTCTCGCAGCTGCTAGCAGGCAACCCGACCATTAACAATTCTGATCTGATTTACCCCGGTCAGGTGATCACGCTCCCGGCTGGCACCCCGGGCATCCCCAACACGGGCGGTAACGGCACCTATACCGTGCAGGTCGGCGACACCCTGTCTGGCATCGCCCAGAGTCATAACACCACCACCCAGGCCATGCTCACTGCCAACCCCTGGATTACGAATCCAGACTTTATTCTACCGGGATGGGTAGTGAATTTGCCGTAGGAGGGAAGTGCATCTCCGGAAGGGGAACCTCATCCTTCGGTTCGCCGCCCTTGATCCTTGCGCTGGGCAACCTATCCTTGCGGCAAACGCGGTTCGCCGCCCTTGATCCTTGCGCTGGGCAACCTATCCTTGCGGCGAACCGCACCCCCTTTCCGTTGTATAATTAATCCATTGCACACCGCAGCATTTGTGGAGGAACATGAAAGCACTTGCCGTCATTCTCATCGCTGTGATCCTGGGGGGCAGCCCGGGTATTGCCCGGGCTTATACTTATTGTACGGATCCTTACGTGGTCCAGCCGGGGGAGACGTTGGTCAGCATTGCGGAGAAATGCGGCATCAGCAGTTATCTGGTGCTGATGGGGATCAATTACGAGTTGAGCGATCCCAATCTGCTGCGTCCAGGGCAGGTGATCCGCCTGACGGCGGAGGAACCTCTGCCGCAGTACCACCCGACCGCCAGCGGGCCGGCGCAGCCGGGCGGGCTGCAGGAAGGCGGGGTTTATATCGTGCGCAAAGGGGATTCCCTGGCGCGCATCGCTTACCTGTATGACACGAGCGTGGCGGAACTGCTGGACGCCAACCCCCAGCTGGGCGGCTCAACGCGCATCTTTATCGGCCAGCACATCCAGCTGCCGCCGGACGCAAAACTGAGTAAGGGTTGGGTGGGCGTTTCGAACCTGAATGTGCTGTCGGGCGACACCATTGGCGTACGGCTGGTCGATTTCCCGCCTTATGCCCGAGTCACCTTTGATTTGATGCGCCAGGGCGCGGTCTATGTCTATGACACGCTGAACGCCAGGACGGACGCGCGCGGGCAGGCGTGGGTGGAAGTCGAAATTCCCACTTACACCTATTATGGCGATAAGTGGGTGGTCAAGGTGGAAACGACCGACCAGCAGCAGGTGGTCTTCGCCGAGTCGCCCGTCATGGTGACGGTGCGGCCCTCATTCTTTACCTCTCCCTGATTTCGACCTGAACATTTATGCGCCTCATTAAAAAAATCTTCATCCTTGGCGGATTGTTATTCCTCGCCGGTATTGCCGGTGCAGGCTACCTGTTCTTCCTGCGCCCGCAGACGCTGCCGGTTTATTACTCTGAACAGCGCCGCTCGCAGCAGGCGGATTTTATGGCTTCCCTCATTTCCTTGGGGGAGCGCACGTATATCAGCGACACCAGCGAATTTTCCCTGGAAATGACCGTGAATGGGGTCGGTAAGAACCGCAGGGTAGGGCGCACATCAGATGGACTGGATGTTTACACCGTCCCCGAGCAGGACCCGCAAAATTATCTCATGGCGACCACGGAAATGTTTCCGGCGGTGATCTTCCGCAACATCCAACTGCCGCCCATGCGGCCCGGCAGCACCCATTTTGACCAGCTTCAGCTGCTGTATAACTTTGGCGGCGGCCCGCAGCGCGTGACCGCGCGGGATGCGGCGCTGGTGGCGGAGGTGGCCGGCACGCTCACCCGCCGCGCGGGCATCCTAGTGCGGCGGGAGGGAGCTCGCGGGGCAGGGGTGAGCCTTTCGGCGGATTCGCTGCCCGGGCTGGCTTATCACGTCTATGTCTACGCCACCGCCGACGGCAGTGTCTTTCTTTCCGAACACCTCTCGCCGGATGAATGGATCCCGGCGGGGGCTTTGTTTACCCAGTGGTTTGCGGAGGCGGTGGGAAGCTGACTTCCCACAGAGAAGCTGACTTCCCACAGGAAAGCTGACTTCCCACAGGGAAGCTGACTTCCCACAGAGAAGCTGACTTCCCACTGAGAAGTTAACTTCCCATCGGAAAGCGCCTTTCCGGAGGATATTTTGCGAGGTGAGGCCGCTTCTACGCCGCTACACTCCCGGAAACAGCCGGGCCACAGACTCGGGCGCGTACTTTTGCACCATCTCGGAGGAAATCGCGTTTTCGCTGCAGATGGCGGAATAGAGGTCCACGCTGGGGCGGCGGAGGCGTTTCTGGGTGGTTTCATCCAGGCCCCACAGCCCAAAACGCTGCGACCAGCCGCGCTCCCACTCGAAGTTATCCACCAGTGACCAGTGGAAATAGCCCTTGATGGGCCAGTTAAAGTTGATTGCGCGCCAGACCTGATGCAGATGCTCGACGATGTAGCGCGGGCGCAGCTGGTCGGTGCTGTCTTCCACGCCGTTTTCGGTGATCACCAGGGGCAGGTTATAGCGCCGCGCCCATTTGAGCGTTTCGTACAGCCCCTCGGGCCAGTGCGCCAAAAAGCCGGTGCTGCTCAGCGGGGCTTCGGGCGGGTAGCTGCGGCGGCTGAAAAGCTCGCGCGGGTTGAGGGGGTTGAAACTGATCTGATCACCGGTGTAGTAGTTGACGCCCACAAAGTCTTGCGTGCCGATGGCTTCGGGCACGCGCAGCGAGCGGAATGCCATGCGCAGCCGCCCATCGACCAGCGTATCGAGGAAGGAAGCGTTGAATGCCTGCGTAATTTGCGCGGCAATCAGCTTTTCCAGCGGCAGCCAGGCATGGGCAGGCTTTTCATAGCGCATGTTGATGGCAGTGCCCACCCGCGCCTCGCGCTGCACGCTTTTGATGGTGCGATAGGCGCGCGCGTGCCCGCGCAGCAGGTTCGCCATCACCCCCATGGCGGTGCTGAGGTCCTGCTTCCCGGGGGGAAAGGTGCCTTCCACGTAACCGCTGTAGGCGTAAACATTGGGCTCATTGATGGGAATCCAGGTGGTGCAGAAGCCGCGCAGTGCTTCGACCACTTTGTTCACGTAGGCTTCAAACAGGGCGGGCGTCTCGGGGTTCTCCCAACCGCCGCGCTCGGCCAGCCAGAGCGGATCGGTGAAGTGATGCAAGGTGATGAAAGGGGTGATGCCGCGTTCGTACAACCCGCGCAGCATCTCGCGGTACACCTCCAGGGCGTCCTCGTTCCAGCGGTCGGGGGTGGGTTGGATGCGGCTCCACTCAATGGATAGGCGGTGCGCGTTCTGGTGGGTATGGGCGGCGCGGTCGAAGTCCTCGCGCCAGCGCCCGCCCCACCAGTCACAGGCTCGCCCGGCTTTGGCATTGTTTAAGATGCGCCCGGGCTGGTTCTCCCAGGCGGACCAGGTGTTATTGGTATTGTTACCCTCCACCTGGTGAGCGGCTGTGGCAGTGCCCCACAGGAAACCGGGCGGAAAGTGAAAAGTGGCTTGTGGCATATCCCTCATTCTTTTTTCAGATAGTACCAGGTGTGGCCTTTGGGCTTGCCATCAATCTGGCCCACCACCTCGAAACCATATTTGCGGTAAAAATCGCGGGCCTGAAAGCTGGTCGTCTCCAGCACAGCTTGCGTCACGCCGCGCTGGCGGGCTTCCTGTTCCAGCGCCGCCAGCAGGTGTGATCCAATCTCCTGCCCGCGCTGCTGCCCGGTGACCCAAAGAGTATCGATGTGCAGCCAGCCCCAGATCAACTGGCCGATGATGCCGCCCACCACCTCACCCTGCTCATCCCGCGCGGTGATGGCAATTTTGGCATAGTTGTAGATCACTTCCTCCCCCAAAACGTTGAGGTTGAACTCGTGCAGCCCGCGCTCAATTGGCCCGGTCACCTCGGCAGCAGGGGAGAGCGTGGTTTCAAATTGGATCGGTGCCATGCTGGATGCTCCTTCCAGATAGGTGAGTGCAATTATAGATCGATTTGTGGGAAAGAGAAAGCTGATCGGCCGAGTGGGAAGAAAGAAAAGAGAAGAAATTTAACCGCAAAGGGAAGAATAAGGGCGCGAAGGGAAGAGAAGGAAGAGGTTTTTCTCTGGAAGAGCATTTATCCATTTCTATATAAATTTCGAGCTCTTTTCCATTCCTTTCATAAAAATCCTTCCTTCCTTTCTTCTCTTTCTTTGCGTCCTTATTCTTCCCTTTGCGGTTTATATTCTTCTCTTTTCTGCTCTTCTCTTCACTACGGTTGTTTCCGCTGTGTTGCTATAATAGAAGCACAACACGTTTTTAGGAGGTTCTATGCCGCAGCCGCGCATCCTGTTTGGTGGCGGGGGTGGGGAGGAAGCTTCACGCCCGCTGGATGAACGCTTCGCGCAGTGGTTAGGCCCGCAGGCGCGCTTGCTCTACCTGCCCACCGCGCTGGTGGACCCGCTTTCGATGCAGGCCGGTTTCCGCTGGGCGAAAAGCGTCTTTTTCCCTCTGGGCCTGACCCAGATGGAGACCTGGGAGGACCTGGCGCATAAGACCGCGCGTGACCTGGCGGCCTTCGATGGCGTGTACATCAACGGCGGAAACACCTTCTACCTGCTGCACCAGCTGCGCCTGTATCACCTGGACGGGCTGCTGGCCGATTTCATTCAGACGGGGAAGCCGGTCTATGGCGGCAGCGCCGGGGCGATTATCCTGGGCAAAGACATCACCCCCTGCGCGCACATTGATGAGGATATCGTCGGCCTGGATAACCTGGCTGGCCTGGACCTGGCACTGGGTTGGGCGATCTGGTGCCATTATCAAGAAGCGGATGCCGCCCGCGTGCAGCAGTATGTCACCCAGAGCGGGGTGCCTGCCCTGGCGCTCACCGAACGCGCCGGCCTCTACCGCGAAGGCGATACCCTCTACGCAGCTGGCTACGACCCGGTGCGCGTATTCGCCGAGAACGTCGTCCGCGTGGTTCCGGCCAAAGAAGCGGTTACGGTGATATAAAAAGCCCGCCCGGCAGCTTCGAAATGCGGCTTTTCCCGGTTTGCCACGCTCATTCAAATTAGAGGACACCATGCCAATCTATGACCCCGAGTTTCTTGCTTTGACCGCCAGCCTCGATGTTGAGGCGTTTTGGGAAGAGAATTCCGCCTGCACGGAATTTACGCCTAACAAACCGCGCTGCTCGCTGTCTTTTTCACCGGATGATCATTGGCTGTTCACCTTCCTGAATGTGCCTTCGACGCTGCGTTATTATCAGGATAAACCTTACCGGGATGAGCTGCACCGCCAGGCGAACCGCCTGCTGTGCCAGTATGTGGGCAAGGCCTACTTTGAGGAAGATACCTGGCAGGCTGCTCCCAAGCGCATCGAGAATCTGTTCGGCTGCGAATTTGCCTACCACGAAAGCAGTACGCCCTGGCTCGTTCCGGCTACGGATGATCCTGAGGAATTCGCGCGCATTCTGGACCGGGCGGAAAAGACTGACCTGCCCAGTTGGGCTTTGCCGGAAGATTTCCTGGCAGAGTGGGCGCAGCGCCAGGCGCAGGGCAAGCCCCTACCCAGCCTGGGGACGGGTTCGCGCGGCCCAGCGACGATTATGACCTCGGTGCTGGCCCCGGAAACGCTGTTTTACTGGACGGTGGACCATCCCGATTTGCTGTGCCGTTTTCGCGACCTGCTGGCTGAAAAGATGGTGGCCTTTAACCAGGTGCTGCGCGATTTCAGCGGCAACACCGAGCCGGGCTGGTGGATCACCGACGATAATTCGGCTCTCTTTAACCCGCGCCTGTACCGCAGCTACTGCTACCCGGTGCTCGAGCGCGTGCTGGCAGCCCTGGCCCCCGGTACGGCGCGGCGCTACCAGCACTCCGATTCCGCCATGGGGCATCTGCTCGACCAGCAGTATGCCCTGGGCATTCGCGCCGTCAATTACGGGCCGACCGTGGACGCCGGGCTGATCCGCGAGAAGATGCCGGATGCCTTCATCCTGGGCCAGCTGCCGCCCATGCTGCTGCGTGAAGGCAGCCCCGAGGCTATCCGCGCGCGGGTGATCGCCGATTTCCATAAAGCCGGGGCGACGGGTGGTCTGGAAGTCACTACCGCCGGTTCGCTGGCTGCCGGCACCGGCCTGGGCCGCATGCGCTGGCTGATGCAGGTGGTGCAGCAAGACTGCCGCTATCTTGTTTAATGTGCAGGCGGGTTGGGGGTGGGGATGAGGTGTTCTTTCTCCCCCGCCTGAGGTTTGTTTAAGCGTTGAGGCGGAAGAGTACAAACTCTTCCGCCTCTGTCAATTACGGCAGCGGTGGGTTGGCGTTGTGGGCCAGTTCTAGCGCCATGGCGGGGAACCACTGCCCGGCGGCGGGATCTTGCATGCCGCGCACGGGGTCTTCAGGGCCGCTGGTCCAGCGGTAGCATTGGCCATCCGATTCGCCAGGGATCTTCACCCACAGATAGGCGTCCAGCAGCGGCTCGCCGGTGTTGGCGGTTGGCAGGTAGCCCAGGCCGCGATCGGGCGGGTTGCACCAGTCTTGCGCGTCGCCAGCGGGGTGATCAGCGGGCGGGACCCAGGGGCCCACGCCGTTGCGGCTGGTATCGATGACGAAGTGGGTGTCGCCAAATGTCCAGTAGCGCGCGTTGATCCCAGAGGTGTTCAGCGCGGGGTCGCTGGCGGTATCGCTCCACTCTCCGTTATTGCTCAAGGCTACTCCGTTCCATGCACCAAGGAGGTCCGCGATCTGCGTGCCGTCTGGGCCGCCATTCCAATACTGATTAGGGCAGTTATTAAAATTGGCGCGGTTGGATGAATTGGTTTGAGCAATGCAGCCTGAAATCCATTTGCCATACAGGACCAGGTTGGTCGAGTACTGGTAATTGGAGATGTTCAGGAAGAAGCCATCCGCTTTCTTCACGCCGGCCTGCACCAGCCGGTCAGCCGCGTCTCCCACGCCTAACCAGCCGCTATGGGTGCCATCCAGGTAAACGCTGGTATTGGGGTGCGCCTTCAGTGCATCCACGGCATAGTTCATCATCGCGAAGCGGTCGGCGGCAGCGCTTGCCGGGTCGGCTTCAGCAGGCTGGCACCATTCGAAAGCATTCGTCCCGAAGGGTTGATACCAGGGGATGATCCCCAACCCGTCTGGTTCAAGGATCACCACAGCCTTTTGGTCGCCGAGGCCAGCGGCAAAGCCGTCAATCCAGGCTTCATATTCCGCGACGCTGGTCGCCCCGCCAGCTGAGTACTGGGCACAATCGCGGAAGGGGATGTTGTAAGCCACCAGCACGGGCACGCTTTGCTTGCCCGCCGCGCGCTGCACAGTATTTTTCACGTCCTGCTGCACATTTTGCGGCGTGCCGCTGGTGAACCAGACTGCCTGGGGGGTGTCGACCATGTGTTGGATGAGGGCGGCATCCGCCTTGTTTTGACTCGCGGTGAGGGCCGCAATTTGCTCCACCGCGCCGTGATCCACTTTGGCGACGTAAAACGAAGTGTTTGGATCGAGCCCCGCACTGCTCGCGGCAGCGATCCCGGGCGCGTAGGCGACCAGCACCACCAGCAAGGTGCAAACGACAATAACCGTGCTCAACTTCCTTGGTTGCATCATTTCCGGCTCCTTAAGCTTTAGGATGGTAGAAACGGGTGAAGCGGGTTATTACACCAGTCAGATGGTAACAATATTTATTTTAGTAAAAGATATTAATAAAAGGTAAATAAATTATAGAGACCGGCGAGATGCATGTCAATAGCCGATGCACGCAAATAAAAACAAGGCGCAGCGCTCAAACGGGCGCTGCGCCTTGTTTTTATTTATTCAGGTAGGTTAGGCGCCGGACTGTTTTTCGGCTTCTTCTTCCGGAACCTGCACCAGCTCGAGTTCGATATCGAGGGTGATCTCGTCGCCGACCAGCACGCCGCCGGTCTCGAGGGCTTTGTTCCAGTTCAAGTCCCAGTTCTTGCGGTTGACCACGCTGCGGGCGCTGAACCCGTAGCTGGTGGTGCCCCAGGGTGACTTGGCGGAACCCGTATATTCCACATCCAGCACCACTTCGCGGGTGATGGCCTTAATGGTCAGGTTGCCGTACAGGTGCGCGTGATTATCATCCACCACTTCGACGCGGGTGCTCTTGAAATTGGCATAGGGATATTTATCGGTGTCGAAGAAATCGGGGGAAATCAGGTGCGCATCGCGTTGTTCGTCGCGCGTCTCGATGCTGTTCATATCGATGCGAATCTCAACGGTGGAAGCGGACGGATTTTTTTCGTTCAAATTAACCGTGCCATCGAACTTATCGAACCAGCCGCGCACCTTTGAAATCATCATGTGACGCACGGTGAACTGTATCTGAGAATGAGCGTTATCAATCTGGTAAGCCATAGTTTATCTCCTAAAAGCGATTTTAGAATATGAATAAATTTGCGTACTTAAGCCTTAGCGGCTGTTCTGACAGGAAAGGGCTGGCGGAGTGCTTTTGGAGAGAAGAAGCAGGTAATAATAAAATTCTCTTCATTAGCATCTTGATGTCGAAGCACTTTCCCAAAAAAAAGGCCCGGGAAAATCGAACTCCCGGGAACGGCGGGTCATAAGGGTTGGTGAGCGCCTGGGTCTCCCTCGGTTTGGTCAGCGAGCGCGCTTTCCGCGCAGTCGGAGCCTTCCGATTGAGCTGCTTCTGGGCAATCCTCCTCGCCCCGACCTAACTTTCGGCATAAACGGCCCAGCTCTGCTTGCTCCTCGGCTGTCAATACCCCCATTTCTGAGACAATCGCTGCCAGGTGCCTTGGAAAAACGTTTGCGATGTTGGCTTTACCGGCTTCGGTGAGTTCGATGCGGATCATCCGCCGGTCTTCCAGCGAGCGGACGCGCCGCACCAGGCCGCGTTTTTCCAGATTGTCGATCACCAGGGTTATGTTTCCAGTTGACTTGAGCAGCTTGCGACTGATCTCGCCGGGGCATAGGGGACCCAGATGGTATAGCGCTTCAAGCACGCCGAACTGGCTGATGGTCAGTTCGGCCAGCGTTCCCTGCGCGAGCAAGCGCAATTCAACCGCGCTGCAAGCCCGGGTGAGCTTGATAAAGGTATTCAGTGCTAATTCTTCCTCTGGTTTCCCCTGATAATGCGTCGGCATCTTGCATCCTTTCCTTCAACATCAAATCATTTGATGTTGAAGGAATTATAACAATCTGGATCAGATTTGTCAAGTGCCTGGGGCGCGTCGAGGGGCCGTCCACGAATGCGCTTCGCGCGCTCGTGGCGGCCCCTCGACGGATGGCACTACACCTTCCCTCTTTACGGTGTAGGAGTGGCGATGAAGTTGTTATAGAACGAGTTCAAATACTGATTCAGGCTCTGGTTGAGCGGGATCTGCTGAAGGGATTGGAAAGCGGGGGCGGCGTTCAGTTTTTCCGTCGGAATGGTGATCTGAATGCCCTTGGCCGTATTTTGTTCTAATAAGAACGTTAGATAGCTCACCGGCACGACATAGAACTTGTTGCCTAACAACTGCCCACCGTTGAAGACCGCATATGTGATTTCACCGGTGCTTGGGCTGATCAGCAAGTCACTGATCGGGCCGATGACGTTGTTCTTGGTATCGGTCACGTTAATCTGGTTGAAGTTGCTGGGAATGAACACCAGGTTGCCAGATTCAGGGGTGGTGACCCCGGTTACCGGAACGTTAATGCCCTGGCTGGACCAGTATTGCAAGGTCTGGGTGTAGTCAATCGGCTGCCCATTGGTCAGCTGATCCTGCGTAAAGTGCGGCGCATTCGCCAGCGCGGACGCGGCGAGGTTCAGGGTGATGGTTTGCGCGCCGTTCGCCTGATTAAAGGCAAATTCGCTCCAGGGGACCAAGACCTCATTCCCGTTGGCGTTGCTGGTGTTACCCTGCACGCTGGGGTTCACTGCCAGGTAGCGTACCAGGGGCGCTTGCTGCACCACCATGCCGCTGTTATTAGGCGTAGCCTGTGGAGTAGGCGCGCCGTTCACCGCAGGGACGGGGACTTTCGGCAGCTGCACAACCGCGCCCGCGACACTGCCGATATTCTCGGCGCTCGGCGACTGCACAGTTGCATTTAACATCGCTGAAAACGCCACAAAATTGCTGGTATTAATATTCGCTGCCGCGGGCGTTGTGGTTTCCGTCCCGGCTGGCGCTGCTGCGGCTGCGGTGGGGGTTTGTGTTGCCCCTGTCGCTGCCAGCGGAGTATCCGTCGGTAAAATGATCGCCGCGGTAGGGGTGTCCGTTGGGACTAAAACAGCGGCGGTGCTGGTTGGTAAGGCAGCCCCGGCGCCACCGGGGGCGGCAGGCGCGGTGGGGGTAGCCGGCGCGCAGGCAGCTAATGCCAGCCCGGCGACTGCCAGAACGGTAATGCCTAGTGAATGTTTTTTCATAAAAATCTTCCTTTCTTTACCTTTCGATTGATCTGGATCGACAAATTTTCCGTTCAATCCAAGTGTAAGGATAGGAAATTGCTTAAATGAGGTACATGGGGAACCT